>NZ_JAGEOJ010000009.1 GCF_017573505.1 Actinomadura barringtoniae | reverse complement strand
ATTATTTGGTCGAGGGTCGCCCCGGTTTGAGGGGCGGCCCTCGACGCATGTCTTGGACCTGCCAATATGGGAGGCAAGGTCTACGGAACCACCGAGAACAGTGACGGACGTGATGAGCGCGGAAGAGGACGGCCGCAAGGACGAGCGCCGCGAGCAGCGGGGCAACGGCGGGGGACGCGGCACGCCGGGCGATCGTGGCGGTAAGCCACGCGGCGGACCAGGAGGTCCGAAGAAGGGCGCCGGCCCTCGTGGCGGTGCGCCTCGTACCGGCGGCGGCAAGCCCGGAGCGCGGGGGCGCTCAGGCGCGCCCGGTGGTTTCAAGGGCGGTCGTGACCGTGACGGCGGAGGCCAGGGGGGCCGTCCGTACTCCGGTGGTGGCCGTCCTGGCGGTGGTTTCAAGGACCGGCAAGGACGTCCGGAACGCGGCCAGCGCGACGACCGTGGCAAGTCCGGCAGGCCGTTCAAGCCGACCGGCGAGCGCCGCACGGAGTCCGGTGAGTCTCGTTCCGACAGCGGGCGCGGTGAATCCCGCTTCGGCGGCCAGGGCGAGCGCAGGCCTCAGGGGCGTCCGAACGATCAGCGCGGCGGCGGCCGCAAGTTCGAGGGCAAGCGGGACGACCGCCGTTTCGGTGACCGTGGCAAGCCGTTCGACCGCGACAAGCCCCGCAAGCCGTACGGCGACCGTGGGTCGAAGCCGGGCGGCGGCAGGCCCTATGGCGACCGCGACGACAAGCGTGGTCCGGGCGCGGGCTCGGGCAGGCCGTACGGCGACCGTGACCGGTCCGGCGGCGGCAGGCCGTACGGCGACCGTGACCGGTCCGGTGGCGGCGAGCGCGGCGGCAAGCCCTACGGCGATCGCGACAGGCCGCGGACCGGCGAGCGGGGCCGTTCCTTCGGTGACCGTGACAGGCCTCGCGGTGGTGAGCGCAGCGGCGGTCGGCCGTTCGGTGACCGTGACAGGCCGCGTACCGGTGAGCGTGGCGGCCGACCCTACGGTGACCGCGACAAGCCTCGTGGTGGTGAACGCGGCGGCAGGCCGTTCGGCGACAGGGACAGGCCGCGCTCCGGCGAGCGTGGCGGCAGGCCGTTCGGTGACCGTGATCGGTCTCGTGGCCCCGGTGGGCCCGGCGGCCGCGGCAAGCCGTACGGCGACCGAGAGAGAGACAGGGACAGGGGCCGCGGTGGTCCCAGGCGTCCGAACGAGGGCGGCCGCTCTTACGGTCAGCCTCGCGACCGCGATCGGGACCGGGATCGCTCGGGTAGCCGCGACACCTTCCGGGATCGCGATGAGGCTCCGAAGCACGACGACCCGATCCTGCCCGACGAGGTCACCGGCGAGGAACTGGACGCCGACGCTCGTGCCGAGCTCCGCACGCTTCCCAAGGACCTCGCCCTTCGCGTCGCTCGTCATCTCGTTCAGGCCGGGAGCCTTGCCGAAGAGGACCCCGAGCTCGCGTACAAGCATGCCCGTGCGGCACGCCGACTGGCTTCGCGCGTAGGCCTCGTACGGGAGGCGGCCGGTCTGGCCGCTTACCGCGCGGGCGAATGGGCTGAAGCTCTGGCCGAACTGCGTGCGGCACGCCGGCTGAGCAGCGCGGAGGACGCGTACCTGCCGATCATGGCGGACTGCGAGCGCGGCCTCGGCCGTCCCGAGCGCGCCCTCGACCTGATCAAGTCGCCGGACGCCAAGAAACTCGACCCGATGGGACGCGTCGAGCTGCGCATCGTCGAGTCGGGTGCGCGCCGTGACCTGGGGCAATACGACGCCGCGGTTGTGGCGCTGCAGATCCCTGAGCTTCGGGATCGGCGGCTGCGTCCCTGGTCGGCACGTCTTTTCTACGCCTACGCGGATGCGCTTGCCGACGCGGAACGTACGGACGAAGCCAGCGAGTGGTTCGCCCGGGCGGCCGCAGCCGATCGCGACGGTGAGACCGACGCGGCCGAGCGCTACGCCGAACTGGAGGGCCTCGACATCCTCGACACCGAAGAGGATGAAGAGGAAGAGGCCGCGGAAGAGACCGAGATCCCGGCTGACGAGGTCGAGGCTTCCGTTGAGGAGGCTGAGACTTCTATCGAGGAGGCTGAGACTTCTTCAGAGGAGGCCGAGGCGTCCGCCGCGCGCGAGCCCGAGGCTCCTGTCGGGCCTGAGGCCGAGGCACCTGCCGAGCCCGAGGCTCCCGCTGTGCCGGAGATCGAGGTTTCCGGAGTGCCCGGGATCGAGTTCACCGAACCCGACCCCGAGCCGGCACCGGAACCCCCGGCCGAAGCGCCCGAGACCTCAGTGGTGTTCCTGGAGCCCGTCACCGAGGAGACCAGGGAACGCCCGGAAGACGGCTAGGCGTGCTTGTCCAGTGAGTGCATGATGCCCGCGACGTTGCTCTCGGTGCCGTTGAGGATCTCGTACTTCGCGATGTCCTCGGGGTCGGTGAGCTCGGTGGCCATCCGGTAGCGATCCTTCGTACGGTCCCGGACCATCGCGACCGCGTGGTCCAGGTCGAGGCCGAGGTCGCGGGCGTCCTTCACCGCGTCCACCCACACCCGCAGTTCCTCCGCGGACCGTTCCAGGGTGTCGGCCACCTCCGTCACCGGCCCGTAGTGCGCGAACAGCAGCCGTTCGGGCTCAAGCGAGCGGAACTTGTCGAGCGACCGCAGCGCCGTCTCCAGATCGAAGTCCGGAGGCGGCGTCGCGGGCCGTACGTCGGCCGTCTCCTGAACGTAGATTCCCGCCGCGTCCCCGACGTACAGGTCACCGGTCTGCGAGTCCATCAGCCCCACATGGTGCTTGGCGTGCCCGGGCGAGTAATACGACTCCAGCCGACGCCCGCCCCCGAGGTCGATCGAACCGGTGTCCTCCACCGACCGGATCCGCGCCGCGTCCGTCGGCTTGAGCTCGCCGAACAGCTCGTCCAGCTTGTCCCCGTACACCATCCGCGCGCTGCGCATCAGCCGCTCGGGCCCAGCCAGATGCCTGGCGCCCTTCTCGTGAACGACGACCTCCGCCTGCGGATACATCTGCGCGATGTCGCCAACCCCGCCAGCATGGTCAAGATGAATGTGCGTGACGACCACGCTCGCCAGATCCTGAGGTCCCACTCCCAACTCGGTGAGAGCGGCCTGCACCACCGGCGCCGACCCTGACGTACCCGGTTCCACCAGGCATGGCCGGTCGGACAGGATCAGATATCCGGCCGTGATGCCGGTGTAGCCCGCCATCCGGGTGTCGATCTCATATACGTTCCCGCCGAGCGGCCTGACCGTGGTCTCCATCGCTCGATCATCGCCGGTTATCCACAGTTTTCGCCAGGTCTTCCGACCGCGATCCGTGGCCTCCACCATGTGGAACATGAGCATCAACCACATCAACACCGTCGCCCTGCTCGGCCGGCTGGCCGACGACCCGGCCCGGCGCCCCTTACCCGCAGGAGGCACCGTGACGGTCTGGCGCCTGATCGTCGACCGCCCCAAAGAACCCGGCAGGCGCCGCAGAGTGGACGCCATCGCCTGCGCCGCCTTCGACCTTCGCCTCCACGACCAGGCCGCCACCTGGCGCCGCGGCGACCTCATCGAGGTCCAAGGAGCACTCCGCCGCCGCTTCTGGAACGCCGAGGAGTTCACCTACGGCCGCTACGAAGTCGAAATCCACGAGGCCGCCCTAGTAGCCGTAGCCCCCGCCCCTCTCCCCACCAACGCCTAACTCCCACTCACCCCCTGGAGGCCGCCGAGCGCCAAAGCCCACGCCGTGCCCGGGAGCCCACGCCGGCGAGAGTTCACGCCGGGCTCGGGTGTCCACGCCGCTCCCGGGCGTCACCCCGCGCCCGGGAGCGCAGGCTGCTGCGCGCGGGTGTCCACGCCGTGCGCGGGTGTCCGGGCCGCGCGGGGTGTCCACGCCTGCCCGGGTGTCCACGTCCCGTCCTGGCGTTCACGCCGGGTCCGGGTGTCCGCGCCGGGCTCGGGTGTCCGCGCCGGGTCCGGGTGTCCGCGCCGGGTCCGGGTGTCCGCGCCGGGCTCGGGTGTCCGCGCCGGGCTCGGGTGTCCACGTCCCGTCCTGGCGTTCACGCCGGGTCCGGGTGTCCACGCCGGGCTCGGGTGTCCACGCCGGGCTCGGGTGTCCAGGCCGCGCCCGGGAGTCACCCCGCGCCCGGGAGTGCAGGCTGTTGCGCGCGGATGTCCACGCCCCGCCCCGGCCCGGGTGTCCACGCTGCGCCCGGGGAGTCCACGCTGCGCCCGGGAGTGCAGGCTGCTGGCGGGTGTCCACGCCGCGCGCGGGTGTCCACGCCTGCCCGGGTATCCACGTCCCGTCCTGGAGTTCACGCCGTGCCCGGGAGTTCACGCCGTGCCCGGGAGTTCACGCCGTGCCCGGGAGTTCACGCCGCGCTTAGGCGGCCCCTGCATGCTGCGGGTCGCTCGGGAGCCATGCGCCAGCGCCGCCCCGCAGCCAGACGCCCGGCCCGCGGTCGAAGCGAGCTGGAGCACCCGGATGTCAGCGCGGCTCGGTAGGCGCGCCGGCTGGGTCGGCCTGGTTGGCGGGGGCGCCCAAGTGGTGCGATCGGTTCGGTCGGTCTGATGGGCTCGGTCGGTCTGGCGCTGTGAGGTCGGAGTCGCTCGCGTGGTGGGGCGGTCTTGGGGTTGGGGCGTGGCTGGACTGGGGGAGCGGGGCATCGGGGTGGTGGAACGGGGTGGAACGCCTCCTGGGTGGGAGCCGCGATCGGCGGTTCGAGCGTGGGAGGACACATGGCCAGGAAGCGGCGGGTGGGGGTTGTTACGGCGATCTCGGCCGGGGCGGTGCTTGCGGGTTCGCAGGCCTTGGCGGGGCTGACCTGGACGGTCGTGCCCAGTCCTAACCCGTCGGCGTCGTCCAACCGGCTGAACGCAGTGTCGGCCCGTACGGCGACCGATGCGTGGGTGGTGGGGTCGTTCACCGGGCCCGATGCTGACGCGGACGGGCAGCAGATGCTGACGGCGCGGTGGAACGGGGCTCAGTGGCAGCAGGTGACGACGCCTGCGGTGCTGCATCAGGACGAGGTGCTCAACTCGGTGTCGGCGAGTGGGGCGAACGACGCGTGGGCCGTGGGCGTGACCCGGGTGGTGTCGGCTGCGGCGCGGTCGCCGCTGGCGATTCACTGGAACGGAACGGCCTGGTCGATCGTGCCCGTGCCGAACAGCGGGGGCTCGTCCAAGTCCATGTTCAACGGGGTCGCGACGCTCGATGCCGGCAATGCGTGGGCGGTCGGGCGTGGCAAGGACGCCCGTGCTCTGGTGGAGCACTGGGACGGGACTGCGTGGTCGGTGGTTCCGGTGCCCGCGCCGAGCGT
Source organism: Actinomadura barringtoniae (assembly GCF_017573505.1). Classification (GTDB taxonomy): domain Bacteria; phylum Actinomycetota; class Actinomycetes; order Streptosporangiales; family Streptosporangiaceae; genus Spirillospora; species Spirillospora barringtoniae. Next base: position 454,192 of record NZ_JAGEOJ010000009.1, on the reverse strand, counting down.
GCCTGCCGGGTCGACGCTGGCGAGTGTGACGTTGAGCGGTGTCTCGGCTCGTTCGGCGACCGACATCTGGGCGGTCGGGAGCTTCAGCGCGGTCATGAGCACCAATGTGCTGACCAAGTCGCTGGCCATGCACTTCGACGGCACCTCGTGGACGGTCGTTCCGACTCCGTCCAACGCCTCCAGCACGGTCGCCACTGCGCTGAACGGGGTGACGGCGGTGGCGGCGAACGATGTCTGGTCGGTCGGGCAGCTGTCCACGAGCAACGGGACGACCCTGCCCAACACGATGGTGATCCAGCACTGGAACGGCACCGCGTGGTCGAGCGTCACGACTCCGGCCTTGCAGGGCGGGCTGACGGGCGTCGCCGCGCGGTCCGCCGGGGATGTCTGGGCCGTGGGGTCGGCCACGGACACATCGGGGAACGTGCCGGTCAGCAAGACGCTCACCCTTCACTGGGACGGGTCCACCTGGACTCGGGCGGCCAGCCCCAATGGGTCGTCAGGAGAGTCGCTGGTGAATGGAGTGAGTGCCACGCCGGGCGGCGGGGATGTGTGGGCGGCCGGGTTCGATATCTCCGGTCGGACTCTCCTTCTGCGCAATAGCCCCTGATGGTGGGCGCCTTAAGGGAGGCAACTCTCCCTTAAGGCGGGGCGCCTTAGGGGGTGAAGCGGCGGTGCCTTAGGGGGTGAGTAGGCGGAGGACCATTCCGGTGCGGGGCTTGGGGCCGAACGAGGTGGATTTGCGGGGGACTCGTTCGCCCTCGCCCGCCACCGCGAGAACGTCCTCGACCTGGAGAGGGTTGAGCACGACGGCAGTGCCGGACGTGCGGCGGGCTCGTTCAATGGCGGCGGCGGGGTCGTCGTGGACGACCTCGACGCTGTGCTCGTTCTCCGGGATCTGCCACAGGTCGTCGATGAGGAGGTGGTCGAGAACGGCGGTGTCCAGGCGGCGCCAGCGGTCCGAGTGGCCGGGCGGCATCGTGCGGGCCAGGCGTACGGGATCCGGGTCGGTCAGGAGGTGCAGGCCGTCGCCGCCGAGGAGGAACGCCGGTCCAGCGGCCGTGGAAAGGGCCTGGAGGGCTTCCGGGAGCGTGTCGTAGGGCGTGATCGTGAAAGCGTCCTTGGCGCGCTGCAGGGCCACCTGAGGCGCCAGAGCGGGCAGCACGCGATGGATGGCGCCCAGATGCGGGGGATAGCGCGTGGAATCGACCAGGAGGGCCAGGCCGTAGTCCCAGGGGCCCGGGCCATGCCCGGCCGCGTGCCGACGTGCTTGGAGGGCGCGGTACGTGGCGTAGCGGTGGTGGCCGTCGGCGATCAGCGCCTGGCGGTCGCGCAGGTCCGCGCTGATGCGCGGGTGGTCCTCGATGCGCCAGAGCCGGTGGATCAGGCCGTCATCGGCCAGGAACTCCTGCAGCGGAGGGGTTTCGGCGACCTGATCGATGATCTCCGCGGTGTCGCCTCCGCCCTCGTACACCAGGAAGATCGGCTCCAGGTTGGCGTCGGTCTCTTCCATTAATGCCAGGCGGTTGCGAACCGGGCCCGGGTAGACGTTCTCGTGGGGGAGGACGATGCCGTCGGCCTCCGAACGCAGGCCGAGCGCGCCGATCAGGCCGCGTTGCAGCGGTCCGGCGCCGGTGGCGGCCTCGTAGACGTACAGCGACGGCTCGTGGTCCGAGGTGAGCGCCCCGGTGGCGCGCCAGCCGTTCAGCGTCGTCGCGCCCTCGGCCGCAGTGGGCGGCAGGATCAGACGGACGATGTTGTGCCCATCGCTGGCCAGCAGCCGGGCCACCTCTTGCTCGTCGATCAGGTCGTACGGCGGCGAGGTGACCGTCGACAGGTCGCCCGCGACCTCGGGCGCGAACCGCAGGCCATGGAAGGGCGTCAGCTCGAGACCCCGTCCGGCCGTAGGGTTTGCGGCGCCGAAGACCCAGGCGCTGAACTCTTCCGGATCCAGGCCGGAAGGAAGATCGTCGTCCACTGTGGGCATGGTAACCATCAGAGGGATGTCTCGCGGGAGCCGGGTACGGTCATAGGGGTCGAAGTCCGGGAGGTCCACATGAGTGTGCAAGGGCCAGGAAGGTCGGCGGATTCCCCTGGCGAAGAACCTGGTCCCGCCGGACCGGACGGCGGGGTCTACGAGTGGTATACCCGGGGCCTGGAGCTCCTTAAAGCGGGCAGCGCCGCAGCGGCGGTCCAGCTGCTCGCCCGGGCGGCCGAGTCGGAACCGGAATCCCGCAGCGTCCGGGAGGCGCTGGCGCGGGCCCAGTACGGTGCGCGCCTGTTCGAAGAGGCGGCCGCGAACTTTCGATGGATCGTCGAGGCCGACCCCGCCGAGGATTACGCGCTTTTCGGTCTCGGACTCACGCTGAGCCGGATGGGCGATTTCGAGGCCGCCGTCGAGCACCTGGCGCTCGCCTGCGCCATGCGCCCCGAGAACAAGGACTACTCCCAAGCCCTCCGCCACGCCCGAGCCACACTGGCGTCCCGCCGCTAACGCCGATCGGCCGTGCCTCTACGCGAGCGGGTCTGTGCGTGGGTGACCGGCCGTCCATGAGCGGGTTGGTCGTGCCTGAGCGTCTGGTCCGTGAGTGGGTGGCCCGTACGTGAGTGGACGGCCCGTGCATGAGCGGGCGGCTCCGTACGTGATCGAGCGGCTTGTACGTAAGCGAGTGGGCCGTACGTGATCGGGCGGTTTGTACGTGACCGGGCAGGCCGTGTGTGAGTGGCTGGCTTGTGCGTGAGCGGTTGGCTCATGTGAGCGGGTGGGCCGTAGGCGAGTGGCTGGCCAGTGCATCAGCGGGCGGCTCGCGCGTGAGCGGCTGGTCCGTGCGCGAGCTGGTTGGTGTGCGTGAGTGGCTGGCCTGTGCGTGAGCTGGTTGGTCGTGCGTGATCGGGTGGCCCGTGTGTGAGCGGGACGTCCATGCGGGAGCGGCTCATCCGTGCACGAGTGGGCGGTCCGTACGTCAGCGGGTTGGCCGTGCCTGAGCGGGCGGCCCGTGAGTCAACGGCTGGCCCGTACGCGAGCGGGTGCCCGGTACGCGAGCTGGTTGGTCGTGCGTGAGCGGGGCGGCTCGGGCGTGAGCTGGCGGGCCGTGTGTGAACGGCCGGCCCGTGCGTGTGCGGGTTCGCCGTGCCCGGGCAACAGGCCCGTGCCTGAGCGGGTGGTCCGTGTGTGAGTGGGTGGGCCGCGCGTGGGTGGGTTGGCCTTGAACGGTCGTCCGTGCGCGAGCGGGTGGCTCTTGCGCGGAGGGCGGGTCCGTGTGTGAAGGCGGGGTCCGTACGATCGGGGGTGTGGAGAAACGCATCATGGAGGGCGGCGGGATGAAGGGCAGTGAGCTGCCACTGAGCGAGGCGTACGACGTCGCGCTGCTCGACCTTGACGGTGTCGTCTACGTCGGCCACCGGGGTATCCCGGGCGCGGCCGAGGCGCTGGAGAAGGCGCGTGCGGCAGGCCAGCGGCTGGCGTTCGTGACCAACAACGCCTCTCGTACGCCAAGCGCGGTCTCGGCTTTGCTGAACGAGGTCGGGGTGCCCGCGAGCCCGGAGGACGTCGTGACCTCCGCGCAGGCCTCGGCGCGGCTGCTGTCCGAAAGGCTGCCCGCCGGATCGCCGGTGCTGGTGGTCGGCGGGATGGGGCTGCGGCATGCGCTGTACCAACGCGGCCTGCGTCCGGTCTCCACTGCTGCCGAACGTCCTGCTGCCGTCGTGCAGGGCTACGACTTGCGCCTCGCGTACGGGCTCATCGCCGAGGGCGCCAAGGCTGTCAACAACGGCGCGCTCTTCGTGGGCTCGAACGGTGACCTGACCATCCCGGGCGGCGACGGGCCGCCGCAGCCGGGTAACGGCTCGCTCATGCAGGTCATCCGTACCGCGACCGGTGTCGACCCGATCGTGACGGGCAAGCCGGAACGTCCCCTCCACTATGAGTCGATCCTGCGTACGAAGGCCGAGCGGCCGCTGGTGGTGGGCGACCGCCTCGACACTGACATCGAGGGCGCGTACAACGGCGAGGCCGACAGCCTGCTCGTCTTCACGGGGGTGACCGACCACCTGGCCGCGCTCACCGCCAAGCGTGAGCATCGGCCTACCTATCTCGCGGCCGACTTGTCGGGGCTTCTTGTTCCTCACCCAGAGGTCGGCCAGGACGACGCTGGTTACCACTGTGGCGGCTGGACGGCCCGCTGGGACGGTGACCGGATCGGCCTCTCCGGCGAGGGAGACCCCTACGACGGTCTGCGTGCGCTTGCGGCTGCGGCCTGGCGTGAGGAGACCCCCGCCGCTCCTGAGGCTGTGCGCCCTGCGCTGGACCAGCTCTCTTTCACCCGCTGACCCTGCGCGCCTTCACGTGCTGACCTCGCGCCCTGCCCATTCGCGCCCAGCGCTCTGTCTTTGCGTGGCGATGGGCTGCTTTGGCATTGCCGGCGCGCGTTCGACCTGCAGGCGCACTGGATAGCGGGGTCCCTGCCAACATCTGGTGGCAAGGGCTCACTACCCCTCAGAGCAGCTTGCGCAGGCGCAGCAGGTCGAAGATGCTCGCCTCGATCTTGAGCTTGCCGCTCGCCCAGGCCTTGGCGGGGCTCAGCTCGTCGTTCGCCAGGGCCACCAGGTCGTCGCTGTTCACGGTGAGCCGGACCTGGGCGCCCTTGGCGTCGTCGGTCGGCTCGAACTCGTCCAGGCCGTCCTTGTGGATCCGGGTCCGGTAGGCCACGCCGAGATCAGGTATCCGGCAGCTGATGCTCCGCTCCACGACATGCTCGGCCAGCTGCTCGGGATCCACGTCACCCAGGCGCCCGGCGATCCGCCCGAGCGCCGCGCGGCATTCCTCCTCGTTCGCCATGGTCAGGCCGTTCCCCGTTCGGTCGACAACGATGTCGTGATGGGACGGTAGCGTTCTGACTGAGCCCGAAGCGACTCGCGGCACGCGGTCGGGGGTCTTCTTGGAGGTAAACGTGATGTCCGACGAGGCGGCAGGGGAGTCCGCGTCGCAGCCCCCCATGCCAGGGCCCGGCCCCGCGCCGGAGGAAGGCCTCACCCCGCCCGGGATGAGCCCCCCGGAGCCCTCCGCCGCCGCTGAAGGCACGCCGGAACGCCCAGGCCCGCCCCAGCCGCTGCCGACCGGTGGTAGGCAGGCCGGCCCGAACGCTGCTGGCGGCCCCGCGCCGTCCGGACTTGGACCGTCGGGTGAGCCTGCTTCTGCGGGCGGCCCCGCAACGTCGGGCGACTCTGGCGAGTCAGGGGCGCCTGGAGAGCTGGGGAGCTCCGGAGCGGCTGGTGGGCCCGCATACCCGGGTGGCCTTGCCGCGCCGGCGGGGGCTGCTGGGCCGGGCGGTGCCGCTTCGCCGGGCGATCATGGCGCGTCGGGCGGGCCTGCTGGGCCGGGCGGCTCTGGGGCGTCGGGTGGGCCTGTGTCTTCGGGTGGCGCGGTCGCGGCTGAGGGGGCGCGGGCGGAGTCGGCTTATGTGGTGCCGGCGTTTCGGGCTGGGCCGCCGCCGGAGGCTACGGGGGATGGTCGGGTGGATGAGGCGCTGGCGCCGCTTGGGCGGTTGGGCGGGACTCAGGTGTCCGATCATGTGGAGGTCTTTGAGGACGTTCACCAGCGGCTGCAGGATCTGCTGGCCTCGGCGGGGGACGAGGAGTCCGGGCCGCCGGTGCCTCGGCCGCCGGGGCCCGGGATCGTGCCGCCGGGGGCGCGGCCGTGACCAGGCGGCGGTTGGACGCCGAGCTGGTGCGGCGGAAGCTGGCGCGGTCGCGGGAGCATGCCGGGCAGCTGATCGCGGACGGGCGGGTCAAGGTCGGCGGGCAGGTGGCGGGGAAGGCCGCCACGCAGGTCGAGGCCGCGGCGGCGATCGTGGTGACCGAAGAGACCGGGCCCGAGTACGTCTCGCGGGGCGGGCACAAGCTCGCGGGGGCGCTGGAGGCGTTCGAGGAGCTGAAGGTCGAGGGGCGGCGGTGTCTGGACGCGGGTGCCTCTACCGGGGGTTTTACCGATGTGCTGCTCAGGGCTGGTGCGGCTCATGTCTACGCGGTTGATGTGGGGTACGGGCAGATCGCCTGGTCGCTGCGGACCGATGAACGGGTGACCGTGCTGGAGCGGGTCAATATTCGTGACCTCCAGCCCGAGCAGGTTTCGCCGCAAGCTGATGTGGTCGTTGGGGATTTGTCGTTCATCTCGCTGAAGCTGGTGCTGGGGCCGATCCAACGGTGCGTGGCGGCGGACGCGGATTACGCGGTGATGGTGAAGCCGCAGTTCGAGGTGGGTAAGGAGCGGGTTGGGGCGGGCGGCGTCGTGCGGGACGCCGGTCTGCGCGCCGATGCCGTACGGGGCGTCGCGGAGCACGCGGCGACTCTCGGGCTCGGAGTCAAGGGTGTGACAGCGAGCCCATTGCCGGGTCCGTCGGGCAATGTGGAGTACTTCCTGTGGCTGCGCGCAGGGGCACCGCCCCTGGACGAGGCCGCGTTGAAGAAGGCCATCACGGAGGGGCCCCAGTGAGCACAAGATCGGTGCTGGTCGTCGCGCACACGGGACGGCCGGAGGCGGTCCGCAGCGCGCAGCTGGTCATCCAGCGCCTCAGCGAGGCGGGGATCGTCGTGCGCGTGCTGGAGGAGGAGGCCGCCGACATCGGCTGCTCCGGCGTTCAGTCGATGCCGAGCACGCCCGCGGCCGCGGAGGACGCCGAGGTCGTGATGGTGCTCGGCGGCGACGGGACGCTGCTGCGCGCGGCGGACCTGGCGCGGCCCGCGGGCACTCCGTTGCTCGGCGTGAACCTGGGCCATGTGGGCTTCCTCGCGGAGGCCGAACGCGAGGACCTGGCGGCGACCGTCGACCGGGTCGTCACGCACCGGTACGACGTCGAGGAACGGATGACCATCGACGTGCTGGTCCGCCGGAACGGTGCGGTGTCCGGCACGACGTGGGCGCTGAACGAGGCGACCGTCGAGAAGGCCGAGCGGGAGCGGATGCTGGAGGTCGTCGCCGAGATCGACGGCCGGCCGCTGTCGCAGTGGGGCTGCGACGGGGTGGTGTGCGCGACGCCCACCGGCTCGACCGCCTACGCGTTCTCCGCCGGAGGACCGATCGTGTGGCCCGAGGTCGAGGCGATGCTGGTGGTGCCAATCAGCGCGCACGCGCTGTTCGCCCGGCCGCTGGTCGTGTCGCCGCGTTCGGTGGTCGCGATCGAGCTGGTGCCGAGCACGCCGCGCGCGGTGCTGTGGTGCGACGGCCGCCGCACGCTGGACCTGCCGCCGGGAGCGCGCGTCGAGGTGCGGCGCAGTGCAGAGCCGCTGAAGCTCGCGCGGCTGCATCTGACCCCGTTCACCGACCGGCTGGTGACCAAGTTCGGGCTGCCGGTGACCGGCTGGCGCGGCCGGGCGGCCCGCCAGGCGAACGCTCAGAACGCCCAGAACGTACAGAACGCACAGGGCGGGCAGAACGCACAGGGTGGGCAGAACGTGGAGAACGCCCAGCTCGACGGCCGGATGGCGACGGGAAAGACGCCGAGCTGTGATGGACTCCCGCCCGCGGCGGGGGAGCAGGCGCAGGGACAAGAGCGATAATCTCACCACCGAGGCGCTGAAACCGGGTTCTGTTAGCGAGGGGTTGACGCTGGTGCGGCCGATGGTCGATGAGGTGCGGATCCAGGGCCTCGGAGTGATCGACGAGGCGGTGCTCGAGCTGTCCCCTGGGTTCAACGTCGTGACGGGCGAGACCGGGGCCGGCAAGACCATGGTGGTCACGAGCCTGGGCCTGATGTTCGGCGGGCGCGCCGACCCACAGCGGGTCCGGCCGGGCGCGGACCGTGCGACCGTCGAGGGCCGGATCGTGGTGGATCCCGGCGGCAAGGTGGTCGAACGCGTCGACGAGGCCGGCGGTGAGCTCGACGAGGACACCCTGATCATCACGCGTTCGGTGTCGGCCGAGGGCCGCTCGCGCGCGTTCCTGGGCGGCCGGTCGGTGCCGGTCAGCATGCTCATCAACCTCGCCGACGACCTGGTCGCCGTGCACGGGCAGTCCGACCAGCAGCGGCTGCTGCAGGCGGGGCGGCAGCGGGGCGCGTTGGACCGTTACGCGGGCAACGCGCTGACCAAGCCGATGCGCGCCTACACCGCCTCCTACCAGCGGCACCGCCAGGTGGCCGCGCTGCTCGAAGAGCTGACCACCCGTTCGCGCGAACGGGCCCAGGAGGCCGACCTGCTCCGCTTCGGCCTGGAAGAGATCGAAAAGATCGATCCCAAGGCGGGCGAGGACGTCGAGCTTGCCGCCGAGGAGGAACGCCTCGGCCACGCCGACGGCCTGCGCACCGCGGCGACCTCGGCGCACGAGGCGCTGCTCGGCGACCCCGCCGCCGCGATCGAGGCCGCGAACGTCGTCGGCCTGCTCGGCACGGCCCGCAACGCCCTGGAGGCCGTACGCGAGCACGACCCGGCCCTCGCCGGGCTGGCCGACCGCCTCGCCGAGGCCGGCTACCTGGTCTCCGACGCGGGCACCGAGCTGGCCTCCTACGCCGAGTCCATCGAGGCCGACCCGGCACGCCTCGCCGCCGTCCAGGAGCGCCGCGCCGAGCTGACGAGCCTCACCCGCAAGTACGGCGAGACTCTCAACGACGTTCTGGAGTGGGCGCGCACCTCCGCCGCCCGCCTGACCGAGTTGGACGGCGACGACGACCGCATCGACGAGCTGGCCGCCGAGAAGGACGAGCTCACCGAGCGGCTGACGGCCGAGGCCGGCGAGCTGACCGCCGTCCGTACCCGCGCCGCCGAACGGTTCTCCGCCGCCGTCACCGAGGAGCTCACCGCCCTCGCCATGCCGCACGCCCGCGTGGACGTCGCCGTCACCCAGACCGAGTACGGCCCGCACGGCGCCGACGAGGTCGAGGTCCGGCTCGCCCCGCATCCGGGTTCGCCGCCGCTGCCGCTGCACAAGGGCGCCTCCGGCGGTGAGCTGTCGCGCGTGATGCTGGCGATCGAGGTCGTGTTCGCCGGTGCCGACCCGGTCCCCACCTTCGTGTTCGACGAGGTCGACGCGGGTGTCGGCGGCAAGGCGGCCGTCGAGATCGGCCGCCGCCTGGCCAGGCTGGCCCGCAACGCCCAGGTGATCGTGGTGACCCACCTTCCGCAGGTCGCCGCGTTCGCCGACCAGCACCTCCTGGTCGAGAAGTCCGACGACGGCCTGGTCACGCGCAGTGGCGTCACCGCCCTGGACCGCGAGGGCCGCCTGCGCGAGCTGTCCCGGATGCTCGCCGGCCTGGAGGACTCCGAGCTCGGCCGCGCCCACGCCGAGGAGCTCCTCGACCTGGCAGCCAAAGAGGCCGCTGCTTCTTAATCTTTCACGGCCTCGAGTCCTCGCCTGGCGGCTCGGACTCGAACCGTAAAAGAGGCGAGCGCGACATCGCTTCGCGATCTAACCGGGCAACTTCGCCTTCGGCTCGTCACCCGCTTAGGTAGCGCGCTCGCGTGCGGGCGGGGGTAGGTAGCGCGCTCGCGTGCGGGCGGGGGCGGCTGTGAAATGGCTCGGTGCGGGAGCGGGCTGGCCTTAGGGTGGAAGGGCGGTCGCCAGGGGGCGCCGGATCACCACGGTCGGGCATCGTGCGGGGGTTGTCTTAATGTCTCAATCGGACACGCCGGAACCTGCGGCGACGCCCGTGGGGCCTGATCGGCTCTGGCAGGATGGCTCTCGATGAACGAGCCGTCTCCGATCACAGAGCGTCGCGTACGAATCTCGCCGCGGCTGTCGCGGCGCGTGCGCGCGCTGCGTGGGCAGGACGGGCAGAACGGCGTCAGCGCCGCGGCGCGCCTCGATCGGCGGACCAAGGACCTCACCAAGCGGCTGGAGCCGGGTGAGGTCGCGGTGATCGACCACGTCGACCTGGACCGGGTGAGCGCCGAGGCACTGGTGTCCTGCCAGGTGGCCGCGGTGGTGAACGTCGCGCCGAGCATCTCGGGCCGCTATCCGAACCTCGGGCCGCAGATCATCGTCAAGGCCGGGATCCCGCTCCTGGACGACGTGGGCCCGGAGATCTTCGCCAAGCTCAAGGAGGGCGACCTCGTCCGCGTCGAGGACGAGAGCGTCTACCGGGGCGACGAGGTGATCGCCAAGGGCACCGTGCAGACCGAGGAGAGCGTCGAGGCGGCGCTGACCGAGGCCAAGGCGGGCCTGTCGCACCAGCTCGAGGCGTTCGTCGCCAACACGATGGAGTACGTCAAGCGCGAGCGCGACCTGCTCATCGACGGCGTCGGCGTGCCCGACGTGACCACCAGGATCGACGGACGGCACGTCCTGATCGTGGTGCGCGGCTACCACTACCGCGAGGACATCGCGACGCTGCGCCCCTACATCCGCGAGTACCGCCCGGTACTCATCGGGGTGGACGGCGGCGCGGACGCGCTCATGGAGGCCGGCTACCGGCCCGACATGATCGTGGGCGACATGGACTCGGTGTCCGACGACGCGCTGACCAGCGGCGCGGAGATCGTCGTGCACGCCTACCGGGACGGGCGCGCGCCCGGCCTCGCGCGGGTGGAGGAGCTGGGGCAGCGGGCCGTGGTGTTCCCCGCGACCGCCACCAGCGAGGACATCGCGATGCTGCTCGCCGACGACAAGGGCGCCACGCTCATCGTCGCGGTCGGCACGCACGCCAACATGGTCGAGTTCCTGGACAAGGGCCGCGCCGGCATGGCCAGCACGTTCCTCACCCGGCTCCGGGTGGGCAGCAAGTTGGTGGACGCCAAGGGCGTGAGCCGCCTCTACCGCAGCCGAATCTCCACCTGGTCGCTGCTGTTCCTGGTGCTCGGCGCGTTCATCGCCATGACCATCGCCGTGATCATGTCGCCCGCGGGGGATGTCATCACCCCGCTGCTGGCCGACCGCTGGCACGCCTTCCTCTTCTGGCTGACCGGACTCTTCACGTGATCGATTTCCGCTATCACCTCGTCTCCATCGTCGCGATCTTCCTCGCGCTGGCGCTCGGCATCATCCTGGGCTCCACCACGCTGTCCCAGTCGGTAACCAAGGGCCTGCAGAGCGAGGCGAAGGCCGCGCAGGAACGCGGCGACCGGCTCCGCGACGAGAACACCCAGCTGACCCAGCAGGTGAAGGGCGACGAGCAGTTCGCCCAGGTGCTGGGCTCGCAGATCGTGTCCAACCGGCTGAAGGGCCAGTCGGTGGTCTTCGTCGAGACGCCCGGCGCGGGCGCCGACAGCCTCGAGCAGATCAGCGACCTCGCCCAGCAGTCCGGCGCCGCGGTCACCGGCCGCGTGACGATCCAGAAGAAGTACCTGGACGACAAGCAGGTGCAGACCGTCGACGCGCTCGCGAGCCAGCTGAAGCCCGAGGGCGTCACCGTTCCGGCGGACGCGCAGCCCTACGACAAGGCCGCGGCGGTCCTGGCCAGCGCGCTCGTCACCAAGGACCCGGCCAAGGCGGGACGCGAGGACGCGCCCGGCGGCACGATCCTCAACGCCTTCAAGCAGGCGGGTTACGTGACCACCAGCGGGAACCCCGGTCAGCATGCGACACTCGCCGTCGTGATCGCACCCTCCACCCCCTACACCGGCAGCGGCGGGGACACCGACAACGACGCCCTGCTGTCGCTCACGACGGCGCTCGACGCGGCCGACCGTGGCACCGTCCTCGGCGGCCCCGTCACCGCGTCCCAGAAGGGCGGCCTCATCAAGGCGCTCACCGACTCCGACGACAAGAAGAACGTGTCCTCCGTCAACGTCGCGGACAAGTCGTCCGGGCAGGTGGTCACGATCCTGGCGCTCCAGGAGGAGCTGGGCGGCAAGTCCGGCCAGTACGGGATCAACGCCGAGAACGGCTACCTGCCGTCGCCGGCGCCCGCCGCCGGGAAGCAGGGGTGACCGGGATGAAGCGCACGCTGATCGGCGCGGCCCTCGGCGCCGTCGCCGCCCGCGCCGCCTACACCGCGCTCACCCGCCGCCCGCCCGGCATGAACGGGCTGCCCGGCGACGAGGTGTGGGGCCGCACGAACCACCGCGGCGAGCCCGTCACGCTGCTGGAGGGTCCCGCGTTCGTCGCGGGCGCCGCGGCGGCCGGGCTGCTCACGCCTGGACTCGGCGGCCGGATGCGCGCCGCGACGCTGCTCGCGGGCGCGGGCTCGGGCCTGCTCGGCGGGTACGACGACCTCGCCGGATCGGCCTCCTCCCGTGGCTTCAAGGGCCACCTCACCGCGCTCGCCCGCGGCGAGGTCACCAGCGGCGCGGTGAAGATCCTCGGCATCGGCGCCACCGGCCTGGCCGCCGCCGCGATCGCCGGGTCCGGTGCGCCCACCCGTACCGGCCGTGCGTTCGACACGCTGGTGAACGGCGCGATCGTGGCCGGCGGCGCCAACCTGATGAACCTGTTCGACCTGCGCCCCGGGCGCGCCATCAAGGTCGGCCTGATCACCGGGACGCCGCTCGCGCTCACCTCGTCCGGCTCGGCCGTCGTCGCCGCCCCGCTCGGCGCCGCGGTGGCGCTGCTGCCCGAGGACCTCGGCGAACGCGCCATGCTCGGCGACACCGGTTCCAACGCGCTCGGCGCCCTGCTCGGGCTCGCCGCCACCCGCCTCGGCCGCGGCCCCCGGCTGGCGGTCCTCGCCGGCCTCGTCGGACTGAACGCCGCCAGCGAGTTCGTCAGCTTCACCAAGGTCATCAAGCAGACCCCGATCCTGGACAGGCTCGACATGCTGGGCCGCCGCCCGCCCGCGGTCCCCGCACCGGCCCCGGCGGCCGACCCGGCCCCCGCGGCCGACCCTGCGCCGCAGTCCACGACGGCCCTCCACATCGTTCAGCCGACCGAGGCGCCGCCGGCGTCGGACACGCCGCCGGCGTCGGGCAGCCGGGCGGGTGACTCGGCGTCCTGACGCTTCCGACACGTTGACACCTCGTCTCCGCCGCCTCACCGGTGGCCTCGCGGGCGCCGCCGTCGTCATCGGGGTCATCACGGTCCTGTCGCGGCTGGCCGGCTTCGGGCGCACGTACGTCTTCTCCCAGACGGTCACCACGTCGTGCCTCAGCCAGGCGTACTTCACCGCGACGCAGTTCCCGAGCATCATCTACGAGATCGTCGCGGGCGGCGCGCTGGCGAGCATGGTCGTGCCGGTGCTGGCGGGCCCCGCCGAACGCGGCGACAGGGACGAGGTGCGCCGGATCACCTCGGCGCTGCTGACCTGGATCGTCGTGCTGATGGTGCCGCTGTCGGCGGTGATGGCGCTGCTGTCGCAGCCCATCATGGAGCTGATGGTGGGCGGCGACCTCAAGGGCTGCTCGCGGCCCGACATCGTGTCGGTCGGCACCGACATGCTCGCCATCATGGCGCCGCAGATGATCATGTATGGGCTGTCGGTGGTGCTCTACGGCGTGCTGCAGTCGCACCGCCGCTTCATCGCGCCCGCGCTGGCGCCGCTGATGTCCAGCCTGGTCGTCATCGCCGCCTACCTGATCTACGCGCCGCTCGGCCGCGGCTACGAGAACGACCTGGCGCACCTGCCGGTGTCGGCCGAGCTCGTGCTGGCGATCGGCACCGCGATGGGCGGCGTGGCGATGGCGGCCACCGCGGGCGTCGCGGCCTGGCGGCTGAAGCTCGGCCTGCGCCCGACGCTCTCGTTCCCCGACGGCGTCGCGCGGCGCGTGCGGCGCCTGGCGATGGCGGGGCTGGCGACCGTCGCCGCGCAGCAGCTGTCCGCCCTGCTGGTCGTACGGCTCAGCTACGAGGGCACCGGCGGCGCCCTGGCCAACTACCAGTACGCCTGGGCCATCTACCTCCTGCCCTGGGCGATCCTCGCGGTGCCCATCGCGACCAGCGCGTTCCCCATGTTGTCCGCCCGCATCAGCGAGGGCGACAACGAACGCTTCGACCGCATCACCGCCGCGACCACGCGAGCCGTGATCCTGGTGTCCTGCGCGGGAGCCGCCGCGCTCGTCGCCGTGGCGCTGCCCGTCGCGGTCCTGTTCAACCCGGGCCATCCGGACCAGCAGGAGGTGCTGACCCGCGCCATCTACGCGTTCGCGCCCGGCCTGATCGGCTACGGCCTGGTGGCCCATCTCGGCCGTGTCCTGTTCGCGTGCCGCCGGGGCAAGATGGGCGCGATCGCGGTCGTCGCGGGCTGGCTGCTGGTGATGGTCGCCGACCTGATCCTGGTGGCCGCCGTCGACCGGCAGTGGGTCGTGGCCGCACTCGGCTTCGGCAACGCCGTCGGCATGACGTTGTCCGGGATACTGCTGCTGGGAACGCTCGTACGGGCACGGGGATGGTCCGCGGCCGTCGGCGTCCCGCGCGCGCTCGTGGCGGGCCTGGCGGGCGGCGCCGCCGGGGGAGCGGCGGGTTACGCCACCGCGGCCGCGTTCGGCACCGGGCGCCAGCTCGCCAACGTCGGCGTCGGGGCGCTGGCGGCGTTGGTCGCCTGCGTGGTGTTCCTCGCGGTCGCGTACGTGATCGACGGCCGCGACCTGCGGGCCGTCCTCAGCCGGAAGGTGACGCGCAGTGTCTGAACGCGCCAGGTCTGAACGCGCTAGGTCTGAAACGGAGCCGACGGGTATCCGGGTGGCCATGGTCCTCGGCACCAGCGCCGGGGGAGTCGGGCGGCATGTGCGGTCGATGGCGGCGGGGCTCGTCGCGCGCGGCGCCCGGGTCGTGGTCTGCGGTCCGGCCGCGACCGAGGAGCTGTTCGGCTTCACCGCCGCCGGGGCGAAGTTCGCCGAGGTCGACCTGGCCGACCGGCCCCGCCCGGTGAACGACGCCAAGGCGGTCGCCAGGCTGCGCATCCTGCTGCGCGACGCCGACGTCGTGCACGCCCACGGACTGCGTGCGGGCGCGCTCGCGGTCGCCGCCTGCGCCACGGTCGCTCCGGGGCCGATCCGGTTCGCCAAGGGCGGGCCGCCACTGGTCGTCACCCTGCACAACGCCGTCATCGCGGGCGGCAGGACCGCCGCCGTCTACGCCGCGCTGGAACGGGTCGTCGCGCGCGGCGCCGACCGTGTCCTCGGCGTCTCGCCCGACCTCGAAGAGCGCATGCGCGAGCTCGGCGCCCGTTCGGTCGGCCACGCGCTGGTGCCCGCCCCCGCGCCCCGCGAGCAGCCCGGCCCCGCCGTACGGGCCGACGTGCGCGCCGAACTCGGCGTTGGGGAACGACCCTTGATCCTCACCGTGGGCCGTCTGGCCGAGCAGAAGGGTCTGCCGACCCTGCTCGACGCCGCCGCCGGCTGGGCCCGCCGCAGCCCGGCCCCGCTGGTGGCGATCGTCGGCGACGGTCCGCTGGAGGCCGAACTGCAGGCCAGGATCGAGTCGGAGAAGCTGCCCGTTCGCCTGCTGGGCCGCCGTTCCGGCGTCCCCGCCCTGCTCGCCGCCGCCGACGTGGCCGTGGTCCCGAGCGTGTGGGAGGGGCAGCCGCTGATCGTTCAGGAAATCCTGCGCGCGGGCCGTCCCCTGATCGCCACCCGTGTGGGCGGCATCCCGATGATGGTGGGCGCCGCCGACCCCGGCGACCCCAAGGCCGGCCCGAAGGGTGGGCCGAAGAGCGGACCGCTGCTGCACGGCCCCGAGACCAACGCCGCGCTGCTCGTGCCGCCCGGCGACCCCGAGGCGCTCGAACGGGCCGTGAGCCGCGTCCTGGACGACCCGGCCCTGGCCGTACGGCTGGGCGCCGCGGCCGCCCAGCGGGCCACCGCGCTGCCGTCCGAGGCCGACGCCGTCGACCAGCTCACCACCCTCTACCTAGAAGTTTCCGCCGGTCGGGAACGATCACGATCCCGGCGGCGTTGAGGAGGATAAGTGGAGGGGAGTATCCCCGCGCGGCGATCTCGTCAGCACGGTCGATCCATATCGGCCCGGGACGTCGGCCCTCAGCCTAAGGGCGGGAGAGACCTCCGGCGCTGAAACATGCTGCCGGAGGTGTCACGTTTTGAACGTATCGCCATGGGTGTGGGCCCTGACCCTCACCGGGCTCCTCGCCATCATCGCCGTCGACCTGTTCTTGATCAACAGGGACGAGAACAAGGAGTTCACCACCCGCCGGGCCGCCTTCTGGTCGGTCTTCTACATCGGCCTCGCGGTCCTGTTCGGACTGGGCGTCTGGGCCTTCGCGGGCGGTCGCTACTCGGCCGAGTTCTTCGGGGGCTTCGTCACCGAGAAGAGCCTCAGCGTCGACAACCTCTTCGTCTTCATGGTGATCCTCACCCGCTTCGCGGTGCCCAAGAACGCCCAGCACAAGGTGCTGATGGTCGGCATCGTGATCGCGCTGGTCCTGCGCGGCATCTTCATCGCGGTCGGCGCCGCGGCGATCGCCCAGTTCACCTGGGTCTTCTTCATCTTCGGCGCGTTCCTCATCTGGACGGCCGTCGGCCTGGTCCGCGGCGGCGACGAGGACGAGTTCAAGGAGAACCGCCTGCTGAAGTGGGCCAAGCGCGTCATCCCGACCAGCGACGAGTACGAGGGCCAGAAGATCCTCACCCGCAAGGGCGGCCGCCGGATGGTCACCCCGCTGCTCATCGTCATGATCGCCATAGGCTCGACCGACGTGCTGTTCGCGCTGGACTCCATCCCCGCGATCTTCGGTCTGACCACCGAGCCCTACCTGGTCTTCACCGCCAACGCCTTCGCACTGATGGGCCTGGTCCAGCTCTACTTCCTGCTCGGAGGGCTGGTGGACCGGCTGGTCTACCTCGGCCACGGGCTGGCGTTCATCCTGGGCTTCATCGGCGTCAAGCTGATCTTCCACGCCATGCACGAGTACGGCGTGGCGTGGGCGCCGGAAATTCCGATCTGGCTGTCGCTGGCGGTCATCGCGGGCACTCTGACGGCGACCACCATCGCCAGCCTCACGATCGGCAAGCGGGCCGGAGAGCGCGCCGCCGAGCCGACCCCGGTGGAGGCGGGGGAGGGCGAGAGCCCCACACTGGAGTCGGACCGGGCATGAGAGTAAGGTCACTGCCGCACTCGACCAGAATCCTGTTCTAGAATCTGAGTCAAAGCGGTGTGAGACAGCGGTCTGAGAGAAGGTGACGAATGGCCATCGGGCTGACCGAAGAGCATGAGGCACTCGCCGAGTCGGTGCGCGGGTTCGCCGAGCGCAACATTCCGGCGACGGTCGTACGCTCCGCCCTTGAGGCGGACGAGGAGACCAGGCCGCCGTTCTGGTCGGCCCTGGCCGAGCAGGGTCTGCTGGGCCTGCACCTGGAGGAGGAGCACGGCGGGCAGGGCTTCGGCCTGCTGGAGCTCGCCGTCGTCCTGGAGGAGCTGGGCCGCGCCGCGGCGCCCGGCCCGTTCGTCCCGACGGTGCTCGCCAGCGCCGTGGTGAACGCCTCCAGCAACGCCAAGGCGCGCGGCGAGCTGCTGCCCGCGCTCGCCGACGGCTCCACGACGGGTGCGCTGGCGCTCGCGGACGGCCTCACTGGCCGCCGCGACGGCGACGCCCTGATCGTGAACGGCGCCGTCGAGCCGGTGCTCGGCGCGACCCTCGCCGACGTCATCGTGCTGCCGGTCGCGACCGAAGGCGGCCAGGAGTGGGTCGCGGTCGACGCCGCCGACCTCACCGTCACCCCGGTCGTGAGCCTGGACAAGGTCCGCCGGGTCGCCAAGGTCGAGGCCGCGGACGTGTCCGTCGCCGCCGACCGCGTCCTGGACGGCCTCACCGCAGGCCAGGTGCGCGACCTGGCCGCGGCGCTGCTCGGCGCCGAGGTCGCGGGCCTGTCCGGTTGGCTGGTCACGACCGCGTCCGAGTACGCCAAGGTGCGCGAGCAGTTCGGCCGCCCGATCGGCCAGTTCCAGGGCGTCAAGCACAAGGCCGCCCGGATGCTGATCCAGCTGGAGCAGTCCCGCGCCGCCGCCTGGGACGCCGCCCGCGCCTTGGACGACGGGGCCGAGGACGCCGGCTTCGCCGCCGCCGTCGCGGCCGTGATCTCCGCCGACGCCGGCGTGCAGACCGCGCGCGACGCCATCCAGATCCTCGGCGGCATCGGCTTCACCTGGGAGCACGACGCGCACGTCTACCTGCGCCGCGCCCTCACCGTGCGGGCGCTGCTCGGCTCCTCCAAGGGCTGGGCCGCCAAGGTCGCGGAGCTGGCCCTGAAGGGCGGCCGCCGCGAGGTCGAGCTGGAGCTGGACGACGACACCCAGCCGCTGCGCGAGCGCATCCGCGCCGAGATCGCCGAGCTCGCCGCCATCGAGGACAAGGGCGAGCGCAACCACGCGATGGGCGACCGGGGCTGGACCGTCCCGCACTTCCCCGAGCCCTGGGGACGCGGCGCGGGCCCGGTCGAGCAGATCCTCATCCAGCAGGAGCTGCGGGCCGCCAAGGTCAAGGCGCCCAACCTGGTGATCGGCGCCTGGCTGGTGCCCTCGCTCGTCCGCTACGGCAGCGAGGAGCAGAAGGAGCGCTTCCTGCGGCCGACGCTGCGCGGTGAGATGGTGTGGTGCCAGCTGTTCTCCGAGCCCGGCGCGGGCTCGGACCTGGCCTCGCTGTCGATGAAGGCCGAGCGGGTCGAGGGCGGCTGGAAGCTCACCGGCCAGAAGATCTGGACCTCGGTGGCCCAGTTCGCGCAGTGGGGCTTCTGCATCGCGCGCACCAACCCCGACGCCGCCAAGCACGACGGCATCACCTACTTCCTGGTCGACATGAAGTCGCAGGGCGTCGACGTGCGGCCGCTCAAGGAGCTGACCGGCGAGGCGATCTTCAACGAGGTCTTCCTGGACAGCGTCTTCGTGCCCGACGACTGCGTGGTCGGCGAGGTCGACAAGGGCTGGCAGGTCGCCCGCAACACGCTGTCCAACGAGCGGGTGTCGCTGTCGACCGGCGGCGGCATGGGCATGGGCGTGCCCGAGCTGCTGGAGTTCTTCAAGGGCAAGGAGCTGGACGCGGTCGGGGCGGCCGAGGTCGGCAAGCTCGTCGCCCAGGGTCAGTCGATCGACCTGCTCGGGTTGCGCACCACGCTGAAGCAGCTGAACGGCGTGGAGCCCGGAGCCGAGGCCAGCGTCCGCAAGCTGCTCGGCGTCCAGTTCAACCAGGACGTCGCGGACTACTGCTGGGCGGCGCAGGGCGAGGCGGCGGCGACCGAGGTGCCGATGGCGCAGAGCGGCATCGTCGCCCGGGCGATGCTGTTCAGCCGGGCCATGACGATCTACGGCGGGACGACCGAGGTCCAGCTCAACATCATCGGTGAGCGCCTGCTCGGCCTGCCCCGCGACCCCGAGCCCGGGAAGTGACGAGGCCGCTGTGATCGATCCCCGGCGCGAGGGGGCGCGGGCGCGGCGGACCGCCGTAAGGCGGTGTGCCGCGCGCCGCTCAGCCGCGCCGGGGACGCAGCACGTGCGCGAAGTTGATCAGCACGATCGCGGTCAGCACGATGAACAGCCCGCCGGTGCCCGCGTTCACCACCGCGATGGCGCTCAGCGGGATCGCCGCGACCATCGAGATGATCGCCAGCGCCAGGTCCGCCCCGCCGCCGTAGGAGGCCCTGCGGGGGCCGGGCGCGGGCGGCGCCGGGTACGCGGCGGGGTACGGATGGCCCGCCGCCCGTACCGCCAGGGTCTGCTCGATGCGTTCGGCGAGCGACTCGACGAAGGCGTCGTCGTACTCGTGGCCCAGCTCCTGGCGTGCGGCAAGGGCCGCCTTGAGCTCGTCGCGCGGCAGGCTAGGTGTCGTCATTCTTCGGTTATAAGCGGGCGGGAGCGCCGTCGGCCACCCTCCCAAGGACGAAACGCCGCGTCACTCCCAGGGATGAGACCGGCCACCGGGCTACGCGCCGGTAAGATGCCGATTCCTTCCCTCGTGCCCCGGAGGTCCCCTGTGAGAGTGCGGCCCCGCTCGACCGCGTCCCTGGCCTGCGCGTTCATCGCCGCCGCGCTGCTGCTCACCGGCTGCGGTGGCGGCGACAAGAAGGAGAGCGCCGACAAGCCCGCGGCGGACACGACCAAGCTGGCCCCGCTGCCCAAGGTCGCTCCCGACCAGGTGAAGCCGCTCGTCGGCCGCTGGGTCGCGCAGCAGGCGCAGGACTACTTCCAGTTCAAGCCGGACGGCACCGGCGTCTGGATCAAGCAGAGCCGCACGCTGTGGAGCGGCACCGCGATCCCGGAGGGCAAGGGCAAGTTCCGCTTCTCCTGGGAGGGCGGCGACCCGCAGACCTCCTCGTACTGGGGAGTGGAGATCGCCGACGGCGGCGCCAAGCTGACCTTCGCCGGCACCAACCAGACCTACACGAAGGCCAAAGCATGACCTTGAGCGCCGACGCGCTGTTCATCTCGCCCGAAGACGTCACGCAGCGGCTGGGCGAGGTGGGCTACCTCACCGACGACGCCATCGCCACGACGGTCTACCTGGCGCAGGCTCTCGGCAAGCCGCTGCTGGTCGAGGGACCGGCCGGGGTGGGCAAGACCGAGCTCGCCAAGGCGGTCTCCCGGGCCGGCTCCGCCGAGCTGATCCGGCTGCAGTGCTACGAGGGCCTGGACGAGGCCCGCGCGCTGTACGAGTGGAACTACAAGAAGCAGCTGCTGCGGATCCAGGCCGCGCCGACCGACCAGGCCTGGGACGCCACCCACGACGACATCTTCACCGACGAGTTCCTGCTCGAACGCCCGCTGCTGGCCGCCATCCGCCGCCCCACCACGACGGTGCTGCTGATCGACGAGACCGACAAGGCCGACGTCGAGGTCGAGGGCCTGCTGCTGGAGGTGCTGTCGGACTTCCAGGTCACCATCCCCGAACTCGGCACGCTGACCGCGGTGCGCCGCCCGTTCGTCGTCCTCACCTCCAACGCCGCCCGCGAGCTGTCGGAGGCACTGAAGCGCCGCTGCCTCTACCTGCACCTGGACTACCCCGCGCCCGAACGGGAACGTGACATCGTGCTCGCCCAGGTCCCCGGGATCGAGGCCGAACTCGCCGAGCAGCTGGTCCGCACGGTCAACACGCTGCGCGGCATGGAGATCAAGAAGGCGCCGTCGATCGCCGAGACCGTCGACTGGGCCCGCACGCTGCTCGCCCTCGGCCTGGACGAGCTGGACGAGAAGGCCGTCGCCCGCACCCTCGGCGTCGTCCTCAAGCACGTCTCCGACCAGGAGCGCGCCACCAAGGAACTCGGCCTCAAGGGCTGATCGCCATGCCGAACCCTCCCGAGACCGGCGAGCGGCAGGCGGGCGGGCGCCGCTCGCTCGTCGACCGGCACACCGCCTTCGTCGCCGCGCTGCGCGAGGCGGGCCTGCCGGTGTCGGTCGCCGAGGGGCTGGACGCCGTACGGGCGATGCAGGTCATCGACCTGGTCGAACGCGAGTCGCTGCGCGCCGCCTACGCCGCGACGCTGGTCAAGCGGCCCGTTCACCGCAAGACCTTCGACACGCTCTTCGACCTGTGGTTCCCCGCCGCGCTCGGGGACGGGGCCGCGCGCCCCGGCGACCGCCCGCTGCGCCGCCACGACCCGGGCGAACGGCGCCCGCCGGCCGCCCTCGACCCCGAGGTGCAGCAGCGCCGCGCGGAGCTGTTCGAGCTCCTGCTGGCGGGCGACGACCCGGGGCTGCGGCAGTTCGCCCGCACGGCCGTCGCCGAGTACGGGCAGACGCCCCGCCAGGAGTCGTGGTTCTCCTCCTCGGTGCTGCGCACCATGTCGCCCGAGACGCTGATGGCCGGGCTGCTGGAGGCCGTCCTCACCGGCCAGGACCGCGGCGGCATGGCCGAGCAGGTCGCCCGCCGCACCTTCCGCGACCGCATCACCCGCTTCGAGGACCTGGTCGCCGCCGAGGTGCGCCGCCGCATCGCCGAGGACACCGGCGTGGAGCGGACCGCGCGCCTGGCCGTCCGGCCGCCGCTGGAACGCCTCGACTTCAACTCCGCCACCCGCGCCGACATGGCCGCGCTGCGCCGCGAGGTCTACCCGCTGGCCCGGCGGCTGGCCTCCCGCCTCGCGCAGCGCAACCGCATCGGCAACCGCGGCCGCCTGGACTTCCGCCGCACGGTGCGGGCGTCGCTGGCGACCGGGGGCGTGCCGATCACCACCCATCACCGGCCGCGACGCCCGCACAAGCCCGAGCTGGTGATCCTGTGCGACGCCAGCGACTCGGTCTCGGCGTTCGCGCACTTCACGCTGCTGCTGACGTTCGCGCTGCGCGAGCAGTTCAGCAAGGTCCGCGCGTTCGCGTTCATCGACGCCACCGACGAGATCACCAAATACTTCGCCCCCGGCACCGACGTCGTCGAGGCGATGACCCGGATGGCCGAGGAGGCCGACCTGGTCTGGATCACCGGCCGCAGCAACTACGGCCACGCCATCAAGGTCTTCGACGAGAAGTACGGCGACGCGATCAACTCCAAGACCTCGCTGCTGATCCTCGGCGACGCCCGTTCCAACTACGGCGAGCTGTCCCTGCCGATCCTGAAGCGCATGGCCGGAACGGCCCGCCACGCGTACTGGCTCAACCCCGAACCGCGCCGCCAATGGGACACCGGCGACTCCGCCGCGTCCCGCTACGGCGACCTGGTGCCGATGTACGAGTGCCGCAACCTCACCCAGCTCGCCGAGTTCATCGAAGAACTCGCCTGACACTGCAACCGCGGGTCCCAGTGCCGCGTGTCTCCCCGCGGGTCATGGCCGGGCGGCTGGCCGGGCTCGGTCATCGCGGATGAGGGCGGCGAGCGCGGCACCCGCCAGGGCCAGCGCGGCGGAGACGAGCATCGCGATGCTCGTGCCGTGCGTGAGGGCCTTGGCGGCGTCGGGGCCGTGACCGTGGACGCCGTTCGTGGCGATGGTGACGGCCATCGCCACGCCGAGCGAGGCGCCGATGTAGCGGGCGGTGTTGTTGGCGCCGGAGCCCATGCTCGCCCGGTCGGCGGGGACGCTCTCGACGGCGAGGCGGGCCAGCATCGCGTTCGCGAGACCGCTGCCCACGCCCGCCACGAGGAGACCGGGGACCAGTCGCCACCAGTGGGAGCCGGGGCTGAGACCGGCCATGGCGACCTCGCCGACCGCGCTCAGCAGCAGGCCGATGGCCAGGAGGTGGCGCGGGGACAGGCGTCCGGGCAGCCGCCGGGCCTGCAGCGCGGCGAGGAACGACATGCCCGACCAGATCGCCAGGACCAGGGCCGCGGTGAACGGGGTGAGGCCGAGCGCCAGGTCCATGACGGTCGCCAGGTAGCTCATCACGCCGATGACCGCGAGGCCCGTGACCATCGCGCCGACGATCGAGAGCAGGAACAGCGGGCGGCGGAACAGCCCCAGGTCGAGCATCGGCTCGCGGCGGCGCCACTCGATCGTGACGAACGCCAGCAGGAGCACGGCGGCCACGGCGAAGAGGGCCAGCACGGCGGGACGGGTCCAGCCGGTCCGGCCGAGGGTGATGGCGGTGAGCAGGGCGGCGACTCCGGCGCTCATGGTGACCAGGCCGGGAAGGTCCAGTCCCCGGCGGTGCTGCGCGCGTGACTCGTCCAGGGCGCGTACGGCGGCGATCGCCAGGAGGACGGACGCGACGAGGGTGACCCAGTACCAGAGCCGCCAGTCGCTGAGGTCGGCCAGCGCGGCGGAGGCGATCGGGCCGAGCGCGATCCCGAGGCCGAGCATCGCGCCCCAGACGCCTGCGGCGCGGGCGCGTTCGTGGCCGGTGAACGAGTGACCGATGATGCCGAGCCCGGTGGCGAGCAGCGCGGCGCTGGCGGCGCCCTGCACGATGCGGCCGGTGATGAAGATCGTGGCGTTCGGCGCCAGCGCGGAGGCCGCGCTGGAGACGGCCAGGACGACCGCGCCGATCACGAACAGCCGCTTGCGGCCGTGGTCGTCGGCCAGGCTCCCGACCGCCAGCAGCGCGGCCGCGAGGCCGAGGCTGATCGAGCTCATCAGCCAGATCTGCGCCGTGGCGCCCGCGTGCAGGCCGGCCGCGGTGTCGGTGAGGGTCGCCATCGGCGCCGTGTAGTTCATCAGCGCCAGCAGCGTGGCGGCGCTCGGCAGCGCGAGGGCGGCCAGCGAGGCCTTCCCCGCCGCCATGGCGCGGGGGGACACCGTGGTGGACATGCGTCACTCCAAGTTCATTGAACGAACCCGATGGTGTGAAGCTAACACATCTGGTTCGTTCAATGAACCCGGGGTCGAGTAGGATCTCAGTCATGGCACTGGGCAAGGACTACGCCTGGCAGGACTGCTCGCTGGCCCGGGCATTGGAGGTCGTGGGAGAGCGCTGGACACTGTTGATCGTCCGCGACGCGCTCTATGGCGTCCGAAGGTTCAGCGATTTCCGCGCGCATCTCGACGTACCGAAGGCCGTCCTCGCGGACCGGCTGCAGAAGCTGGTGGACGCCGGAGTGCTCGACAAGAACGGGCACGAATACCTGATCACCCCGATGGGCAAGGGGCTCTGGCCCATCGTGCACGGCCTGGCCCGGTGGGGCGAGGAACTGCACGAGGACTCGCTGCCCGCCAGACTCTTCTTCCATGTCGCCTGCGGCGCCCACATCGACGCCGACGGCAGATGCCCCACCTGCGGCGTCCTCGTCGTGCCCGACGACATCGAGATGCGCCCGGGGCCCGGCTCGGGGCGGCGGACCGATCCGGTCAGCCTGGTCCTGCGCCAGCCCCACCGCATGCTGGCGCCCATCCGTACCGGAGCCCTGACCCGCACCTGAGCGCGGCCCCGCGGCGCCTCGTCGCCGGGGTCAGGTGGCGCCGAGGGCGCGCCCGATGAGGTCGGCGACGGCGTCGGGATCGACGTGCTGGCCGGTCAGCTGGGAGAGGTTCTCCTGGTAGATCAGCACGGCCGCGAACGTGGCCGCCGCGATCTCCAGGCGGGCCTGGTCGCCCCGGCTGCCGGGCAGCGCGAGCTCCAGGGCGCGCCGGGCGCGCTGGAAGACCTCGCTGTTCAGGCGGCCGAGCCGTTCGCCGACCGACTTGTGCGTGTCGGCCTCGCGGAACAGGATCCGGCGCATCGCGGGGGAGGCCCGCAGCGGGAACCGGCGGGCGAGCCCGGCCAGCGTGCCCGCCGGGTCGCCGGGCACCGCCTCGACGGCGTCATCCGGAATTTCCTCGACGAACGTCCGCTCGTCGATGAGGGCCACCAGGACGTCCATCTTCTGTGGGAAGTAGTGGAAGACCAGCCCCTTGGGGACCCTGGCCAGCTTGGCGATCCGTGCCGTGGAGGTGGCGTCATAGCCGCGGTCGGCGAACAGCCGCTCCGCCGCGTCCAGAATGCGCGTGCGGGCGTCCGGAAGGTCGCTCTGCTTCGATGCCCTCATCTCGCGCCCCCTGAGAAAAGCTGTGGCCCCTGGGCGCTCGCGCGCCAGGGACCACCTCGGGACCTCGGTTCAGGCCGTGGCAGCGTCACGTGCCTGGGTGGCTCCCCACAGGCCGACGATAGCCGCGAGGCCGCCGCCGATCCATGCCGTCCAGGCTGCAGCGTGCTCACTCGTGAAGTTGAACGCCCATGGCGACACGAACAGCAGTGTCGCGAAGGCGGTGGCCGTCCATGCCGACGGCCCGGTCGCGCCCAGCAGATTGTACAGGCCCGCCAGGGCCAGCAGTGCGCCGAGCACCATCAGGGGCTGCTGGCCGGCGTTGTCGGCCCACAGCTCCGGCGCGAGAAGGGCGACGAGGCCGGCCAGGAAGGCCACCCCGTCCTGCCACGCGAACTTACCCATCCGCCACCTCCACAGGGGGATCACGTTTGGACCTCTTTGTCCGCTTAGGTGATTCCCTGACTGACCGACCGGTCAATCTGGCGCGGAGGTGAACATTCAGGCACCGACGGTAATCACGACGCTGTCCAACAAGGCCAGGACGACGGCCTTCACCGACTCCCGGTCGCGGGCGTCGCAGGGCACCACCGGCACCCGGTCCGGTACACCCAGCGCCTCGCGCACCTCGTCCACGTCGAACCGTCGCGAGCCCGCGAAATGGTTGATGCCGACAGCGAACGGGATCCCCGTCTCCTCGAAGAAGTCCAGCGAGGGGAACGCCTGGTCGACGCGGCGGGTGTCCAGCAGCACCACCGCGCCGAGCGCGCCCTCGATCAGGTCGTCCCACAGGAAGGCGAAGCGCTCCTGCCCCGGCGTGCCGAACAGGTAGAGGACGATGCCCTCGTCCAGGGTGATCCGCCCGAAGTCGAACGCCACGGTCGTGGTGGTCTTGCGCTCGACCCCGCTGGTGTCGTCGACCCCCGCCGCCGCGTCGGTCATCGCGGCCTCGCTGGTGAGCGGCTCGACCTCCGACAGCGCTCCGACGAAGGTGGTCTTGCCGACGCCGAAGCCGCCGGACACCACGATCTTCGCGGAGAGCACCGTTCCCGGCGCGGCGCGCGGCGCCTCAGAGTGCACGGACACCTTCGATGATCCTCTCCAGCAGGGCGCGCGAGGGACGGTCCGCCGAGCTCACGTGGTCGTGCAGGGTGACCAGGCGCTCGGCGAGCAGGTCGGCGATCAGGACCTTGGTGACCCCGACCGGGACGCCGAGGCCGCGCGCCACCTCGGCGATGGACGTCGGGTACTGGCAGAGCCTCACGATGTGCCTGCGTTCGAAGCTGAGGGGCGCCGCGAGCGCGGCGGGCAGCGCCGTGATCAGGGTCTCCACCCGCAGCCGCTCGTCGGTGGGGCGGGTCCGCCCGCCGGTCAGGATGAACGGCCGGACGAGGCCGTCGATCGCGGGATCGATCCCGCTCTCGGTCATGTGAGGGCCTGGCTCTTCAACTCGGCCACCAGCTGCGGGGTCAGCAGCCCCCCAAAACGGTCGCACAGCACCGCGATCTCGTGGCCGACCAGGCCGAGATCGCAGTCCGAGGTCGCCACGACGCCCAGGCAGCTGCCGTCCGAGATGGCCGACATCAGCAGGAAACCCCGGCCCATCTCGATCATCACCAGCCGCAGTCCCGCGAAGCCGTACTGCCGGGAAGCGCTGCGCGCCAGGCTGGTCACGCCCGACACGATCGCCGCGAGCCGCTCGGCGCCGTTGCGGCCAAGGCCGTCCGACATCGCCATCAGCAGCCCGTCCGACGAGACCGCGACGGTCTCGGTGACCCCGTCGGTGCTCCGGACGAAATTGGCGAGCAGCCAGTTGAAGTCGTGGGTCTGCGGCATCACCTGGGTCATGTCGTCTCCGTAGCGGGATCTGAGGGGTCTGCGGGCGCGCGGTGCGCGCCGGAACGGAAGGTGTCGAGCATCGAGCGCACCTCGTCCGGCGAGCGCCGTGGGCCCGCCGTCGCCGCGGGCCGCTCCTGCCGAGGCGGCTGTGCCTGTGGTCGCGGCCGGCGCTTGACCAGGCCGTTGCGCGTGGTGTCCCGGCCCGCGGGCGGACCGGTGTCGAACGGGACCGCTCCAGTCGGGGCGTGGGCCGGCCTTTCGAGCGTGAACGAGGGATGGGCCGGCGCGGTGATCACGCCGATCGGCCCGGTCGTCGCGGCGGGCGCCACCGTGACGGGTTCGGCAGGCGCCACCGTGACGGGTTCGGCGGGTGTCACTGTGACGGGTTCGGCGGTCGTGCGCAGGCGGGCCGCGTCGCGCAGGCCGCCCGGCGCGAACGCCTGTGCGGCGGCGGTCGCCTCCGCGTCGGGTACCAGCAGGGTCCCCGGCAGGACGATGCGCGCGGTCACGCCGGTGAGCGGCGACTCGTGCAGCCAGACCTGGATGCCGAGTCGTTCGGACAGCCGTCCGACCACGTAGTGGCCCAGGTCGCGGGCGGGGGCGACCAGGAAGCTCTGCTCGCCGCGCAGCCGGGCGTTCGCCGTGGCCATCGCGGTGGGCTCCATGCCGACGCCCTGGTCGATGATGGCGATGTGGTACTCCGAGCCGGTGTGACGAGCCTGGACCTCCACCTCACGGTCTGGCGGTGAGAACGTCAGGGCGTTCTCCACCAGTTCGGCCAGCAGGTGCGAGACGTCGGCGGCGACCGAGCCCCGGACCCGGGCCTCGTCCATGCGCCGCAGGCTGACCCGGCGGTAGTCCTCCACCTCGGCGAACGCCGACCTCAGCACGTCGCCGACCGCGACCGTGCCGGACCAGCGGCGGGGGCTGTGCTCGCCGACCAGGACCAGGAGGCTCTCGGCGTTGCGGCGCATGCGGGTGGCCAGATGATCCAGTTCGAACAGGTTGGACAGGGCGCCCGGGTCGGTCTCCTCGCGTTCCAGCGCGCTGATGAACCCGATCTGGCGGCGCACCAGGTTCTGGTTGCGGCGCCCCAGGTTGGCCAGCGACTCGGCGGTGTTGCGGCGCATCACCGCCTGCTCGACCGCGAGCCGTACGGCGGTTTGCCGCAGATGGGCCAGCGCGCGGGCCACCTCGGCGAACTCGTCGTCGCGGCGGACCAGGTCGTCGCGGGCGGCCGGTGCCGTCTCCTGGACGAGCTCGCCGGGATCGGATGCCTCGTGGATGCGGGCCATCGCGACCGGCAGCTCGTGCTCGGCCGCGTCGAGCGCCTCCCTGGCCAGCAGGCTGAGCGGACGCATGATCGACCGGAACGTGTAGATCCACAGCAGCAGCGCCACCAGCAGGGCGAGGCCCGCCCCGGCGGCGTAGAAGATCAGCTCTTGCCGCGCCTCCGCCGCGATCTGCCGGGCCCGGGCGCGCACGTCGTCGCCGATGCCCCGCTGGACGGTGCGCATGTCGTCGACGACGGCCGTCATCTCCGCCCACCACCGCGACGGGTCGATCTTCAGGCTCCGGCCACGGGCGCCGCCCAGGGCGCGTTGCTCGTCGGCGGTCGCGGCCGTCGCCTGCGGGGAGCGCAGGACCGCGTCCAGCTCGCCCTTGCGGCGCGTGGAGGCGACCGAGGGGAAGCGGGCCAGGGCGTCGAGCTTGCGGGCCCGGACCTCGGAGAAGCGCGTGTAGTCGTCCTGGGCGAACGAGCCCGCGGCGAACACGCCGTTCAGCTGGCCGCGCTCCAGGGCGGTGGCCTCCTTGGCGTCGCCGAGCAGCTGGAGCGCGTTCAGGCCGCGGCCGAGCTCGCGGTCCCGGCGCCCGGCGTCGCCGTCCGCGGTGATCACGCTCAGCGCCGTGTCCAGCCCCTGGATCGCGCCGGTGTAGTAGTCGAGCATCCGCGGCCGGGGGAGGCCGCCGGCGTCCACGGTGCCGCGCACCGTGCCGAGATCGCCCAGCCGCTCGAGCGCGGGCCGCACGGACCGGGCGCCGGCCCCGCCGGTGATCGTCAGCTGCCGGTCCAGCGCCGCGCGCGCCCCGTCGGAGGTGCGGCGCTGGGCGTCGACCTGTGGCCGGTAGGCGGCGGCGCCGCCGAGCAGGCCGCTGGTCAGCCCGCGCTCGCGCTGCAGCGAGTGGATCAGGTCCTGCGCGGCCAGCACCAGATCGACGTCGGTGACCGTGGCGTTCGCGCGCCGGCCCACCTCGTACTGGGCCCACACCCCCGCCGACGCCAGCCCGATGAGCAGCGCGGTCGGGACGGCCAGGATGATCGCCATCCTGGCCCGGATGGTCCGGGCGCCCGCGAAACGGCGTGGCGCCAGGTCCCGTGCGCGATGCCGCGGACTCACGTGTCCCCCCGGGTGATCGATCTGTGACCGCAGCGACGCTAGAGGCGCCTGATTACAGAGGTGTTGCCGGTCTGTTCAGGGCATGTGCAGGGACGCTCACCATGCTCTTCCACGCCTCTCCGGGCACCGGTGTGACGTACGGAACATCGCCCCTGACCGGCTAATCTGCACCCTCATGGAGATCGAGAGGGCGGATCCGCCCGCGCCCGCGCGGGATCCGGCCGCCGGCGCGCGGGATCGGGCGGCCGGGCCCGATCCGGTGCCCGCGCGGTCGCGGCGCAGCCCGTTCGGCCTCCTGTGGCGCCTGATCGACGGACGCCCGGACGACACCCGCCCGCAGATCATGCGCCGCGCGCACGTGCTGGTGACCGTGGCGACGGGCCTGGCCAACCTGGTCGGGGCGCTGGTCGTGCTGCTGTTCAGCGTCGTCGTGCCGACCCCCGACGGGTCGGTCTCGGACCGGATCCGCCTGATCAACTTCGTGGTGTTCGCCGCCTACGTCGTCGCCGCGGTGCCGGTCGGCCTGATCCTCGGCGAGCGCTTCTTCCGGCGGGCCCGCCGCCTGGTCGAGGGCAACCTGAGGCCCGACAACCGTGAGCGTGTCCTGCTGCTGTACGGACCGCTCCGGCTGATGGCCGTCCATCTCACGCTGTGGGGGATCGGCACCGTCGGCTGGGTGATCATCAATCTGCCGTTCTCGTGGCTGCTGGCCGTCAAGCTCGGCGTGACCAGCCTGCTCGGCGGCATCACCACCTGCACCGTGGTCTACCTGCTGACCGAGCGGCTGCTGCGGCGGGCGGTGACCACCGCGCTGAGCGCCGGGATACCCGGCCGCACCGGCCTTCCCGGCGTGGTCGCCCGTTCCGTGCTGGCCTGGGCGCTCGGCACCGCCGTGCCGCTGCTCGGGCTGATCGTGCTCGCGGTCGGCTCGTTCGGGCTGGCCAAGGTCACCCTGCACGACTTCGCGGTCGTGGTCCTGGCCCTCGGCGGCACCTCGCTGCTCGTCGGGCTCGGCGTGACCTACGGCGCCGCGCGGGCGATCGCCGACCCGGTCGAGTCGGTGCGGCTCGGCCTCGCCCGGGTCGAACGCGGCGACCTGGACGTGGAGGTGCCGGTCTACGACGCCAGCGAGGTCGGGCTGCTGCAGGCCGGGTTCAACCACATGGCCGCGGGCCTGCGCGAGCACGCCCGCCTCCAGGACCTGTTCGGCCGCCAGGTGGGCGAGGACGTCGCCAAGGTCGCGCTGGAGCACGGCATCGACCTCGGCGGCGAGCTGCGCGAGGTCGCGGTGATCTTCGTGGACCTGGTCGGCTCCACGCGCCTGGCCGCCGACCGGCCGCCGACCGAGGTGGTCAAGCTGCTGAACGACTTCTTCGCCGTGGTGGTCGAGGTGATCGGCGCGCACGGCGGCTGGATCAACAAGTTCGAGGGCGATGCCGCGCTGGCGATCTTCGGGGCGCCGCTGGCGCTGGAGGGCGCGCAGAGCCGCGCCCTGGCGGCCGCCCGCGAGCTCGCCGAACGCCTGCGCCGCGAGGTGCCGACACTGCGGGCGGCCGTCGGCGTCTCGGCGGGCGAGGCGGTCGCCGGGCACATCGGCGCCGAGGAACGCTTCGAGTACACGGTGATCGGCGACCCGGTGAACGAGGCCGCGCGCCTCACCGACCTCGCCAAGACGACCGCCGACGGGGTGCTGGCGGCGGGTTCGGTCGTCGAGTCGGCGGGCGCGGACGAGGCGGCGCACTGGTGGCTCGGCGAGGAGGTCACGCTGCGCGGCCGTACGCAGGAGACGCGGCTGGCCTCACCCCGCCAGGAGCCCTAGCGGGTGTAGAGAGTCGCGCCGCTCAGCTCGGTGTACCAGGGCGACTTGGCGAAGTTCGGGCCCGTCTCCTCGCCGATGTAGAGGTCGGCGTGGTGCTCGCCGCCGTACCCCGGTCGGAACAGGTCGGTGACCGTCCACTCCGCCGACCGCAGCCGCGTGCAGACCTTGGCGTCGATCGTGTGGCCGTCGTCGTCCTTGCCGCAGTCGGTGATCACGAACCGGTGGCCGCGCGCCAGCACGTCGCGGTCGGCCGCCGCCGTCCCGAACGGGCGCAGCGGCTTGCCCGCCGAGTCGCGCGTGGTGTCGTCCAGCCACCAGCCGACGATGTGCGACCAGTTGAGGTAGCGGCCGCGCTGCGGGCCCGAGGTGATCCGGCCGCTGCCCTCGATCTGCACGGAGTCCAGGAAGTCCTTGGGATACGAGCCGAGCGCTGCCTTGCCGTGGCTGCAGTGGAACTCCGCGCAACCCTTCACCGCCTTGGCGGGCCCGTGGTGGAAGCTCTCGACCAGCGTGTAGTAGACCGTGACGCGCCAGTGGCCGGGCTTGCCGATCGGCTTGATCCCGCTGAGCGGCCTCAGCGGCTCCTTGACGGCCATCGAGGGCGGCGGGGTGGCCGGGACCTCGGCGGGAGGCGGCGAGGCGACTCCGGCGGCCAGCGGCGGCGCGACCGTGGGCGGCGGGCCCTCGTGGCTCCCGGCCGACGAGGCCGCGCCACAGCCCGCCGCGGCGGTGCACAGGAGCAGTAGGGCGGGGACTCGTGCCACGCTGAGCCCCATCGCCCCTCCCATCCCGGTGAGATCACCCGTGTCCGAGGATGGACGATATCCCGGGACGCTGTCCGGCGTGTCCGGTTCGGGCGAGCCGGTCCGGTGGACCGTCCCCGCGCGGCCCGGCGGTCAGTGGCCGCGCGCGATCCACTCCTCCAGGTGAGGGGCCTCGTCGCCGATCGTGGTGCTGTCGCCGTGGCCGGTACGGACAACTGTCTCCGGCGGCAGGGTCAGCAGCCGCTTCCTGATCGACTCGATGATGGTCGGGAAGTCGGAGAAGGACCGGCCGGTCGCGCCGGGCCCGCCCTGGAAGAGGGTGTCGCCGGAGAAGACCGTGCCGAGGTCGGGCGCGTACAGGCAGACGGCCCCCGGGCTGTGGCCCGGCGTGTGCAGCACGCTCAGCATGGTCCCGGCGACCGTGACCAGGGCGCCGTCCTGCAGTTCGGCGTCCGGCTCGGCGTCGGGATGGCGCTGCTTCCACAGCATGAGGTCCTCGGGGTGGAGCAGCACGGGCGCACCGGTCCGGCGGGCCAGCTCCGGCGCGGCGTCGATGTGGTCGTCGTGCCCGTGGGTGGAGACGACGGCGAGCAGCCGACGCCCGCCGAGCGCCGCCTCGATGGCGTCCGCGTCGTGCGCGGCGTCGATGACGATGGCCTCCTCGTCGTCGCCCACGATCCAGACGTTGTTGTCGACGTCCCACGTTCCGCCGTCGAGCGAGAACGTGCCGGAGGTGACCAGGTGGTCGATGCGGGCCGCCATCAGAGCACCACCACCGAGCGCAGGACCTCGCCCTTGCTCATCTTGTCGAACGCGGCCTCGACGCCGTCCAGCGGGATCGTCTCGGACACGAACGCGTCCAGGTCGAGGCGGCCCTGCAGGTAGAGGTCGATCAGCATCGGGAAGTCGCGGGAGGGCAGGCAGTCGCCGTACCAGGACGACTTCAACGAGCCGCCGCGCCCGAAGACGTCCAGCAGCGGCAGCTCCAGCTTCATCTCCGGCGTCGGCACGCCCACCAGGACGACGGTCCCGGCCAGGTCGCGGGCGTAGAAGGCCTGCTCGTAGGTCTCGGGGCGGCCGACCGCCTCGATCACCACGTCGGCGCCGAAGCCGCCGGTGAGCTCGCGGACCTTCTCGACGACGTCGCCGTCCCTGCCGTTCACCGTGTGGGTGGCGCCGAGGCCGGTGGCCAGGCCGAGCTTGCGGTCGTCCACGTCGATGGCGATGATCTTCGCGGCCCCGGCGAGGCGGGCGCCGGCGACCGCCGCGCAGCCGACGCCGCCGCAGCCGATGACCGCGACCGAGTCGCCGCGCCCGACGCCACCGGTGTTGATCGCTGCGCCCAGGCCCGCCATCACGCCGCAGCCGAGCAGCCCGGCGGCGGCCGGCGAGGCGGCGGGGTCGACCTTGGTGCACTGCCCGGCGGCGACCAGCGTCTTGTCGGCGAACGCGCCGATGCCGAGGGCGGGGGAGAGCTCCGTCCCGTCGGCCAAGGTCATCTTCTGGGTGGCGTTGCGGGTGTTGAAGCAGTACCAGGGACGGCCGCGCAGGCAGGCCCGGCACTGGCCGCAGACCGCCCGCCAGTTGAGGATCACGTAGTCGCCGGGCTCGACGTCGGTGACGCCGTCGCCGACCGACTCGACGATCCCGGCGGCCTCGTGGCCGAGCAGGAACGGGAACTCGTCGTTGATGCCGCCCTCGCGATAGTGCAGGTCGGTGTGGCAGACCCCGCAGGCCTGGATCTGGACGACCGCCTCGCCCGGACCGGGGTCCGGCACGTTGATCGTCTCGATGCGGACGGGCTCGCCTCTGCCCGGTGCGATGACCCCACGTACCTGCTGCGCCATTGCCGCCACCTTTCGTTCGGTACCTGCGGGTCCGACCCTACAGAAGACGCGCCCGGCCGCCGGAGCCCCGTCTGGCCTAGTAACTTCGTTTATTGTAGTTTGACCTCATGACACCCGCGCTGTCGGCCTCGCCCGGCTACTGGCAGGACCGCCCGCCGGCCGAGGCGCTGATCACCGTCGCCGCCGCAGACCGGCTCGGCTACGGCGAGCTGTGGCTCGGCGAGATGGCGACCTACGACGTCTTCGCGCTCGCCACCGCCGTCGCCGCGCGCACCGAGCGGATCCCGCTCACGCTCGGGCCGCTGGCGGTCGCCGTACGGGACCCGATGTCGATCGCGCGCGGGGTCGCCTCGGTAGCCGACCTCACCGGACGCCGGGTGGACGTGGCCATCGGCACCTCCAGCCCCGTGGTGGTGGGGGAGTGGCACGGCCGCGACCGCCGCCGTCCCGCCGTCGCGCTCCGCGAGTCCGCGACGGCCCTGCGCGCGTTCCTGGACGGCGAGAAGGTCAGCCAGGACGGCCAGGTCGTCAGCACGCGCGGCTACCGGCTGCGGCTGCCCGCGCCCAAGTCCGGTCTCACGGTCGCGGCGTTCGGCCCGGCCGCCGTACGTACCGCAGCCACGCTCGCCGACCGGATGGTGCTGAACCTCATCACGCCCGCATCCGCCGCCGCGCTCGTACGCGACATGCGTGAGGCGTCCGCCGCCGCCGGACGGCCCGCGCCGCGGGTGGCGGTCTGGGTGACCGCCGCGGTCGACCCCTCTCCCGAGGCGCTGGAGCAGCTGCGGCGCGGCCTCGTCGGCTACCTGGCCGCGCCGGGCTATGGCGAGATGTTCATCGAGGCGGGCTTCGGTGAGCTGGTCGCGTTCGCCCGCGCCCGCCCGCATCCGCGCGAACTGCTCGCCGCGATCGGGCCCGAGGTGGTCGCGGCCGTCGGCCTGGTCGGCGACCCGGACGCGGTGAAGGCCCGGCTGGAGGAGTACGGGGCGGCGGGCGCGGACGAGGTGGTCGTGATCGCCGCCAGCACCGACGATGACCCCGGAGGCGTGCGCACGCTCGCCCGCGTCAAGGAACTGGACTGATCGAACCGGACGACCTGGAGGGGTCATGGGGGCACGGAGGCTGCATCCGCCCGAGCGCGTCGCCGAGTACACGGCGGCCGGCTGGTGGGGCGAGGACACCCTGGACGCGCTGTTCCGCGCCCGGGTGCGCGAGAACCCGGACCGCCTCGCGGTGGTCGACCCGGCCAACAAGCAGGACCTCGTCGGCCTCCCGCCGCGCCGCCTCACCTGGAGCGAACTGGACGCAGAGGTCGATCGCCTGGCCGCCCTGCTGGCGGGCCGCGGCCTGACCGCGGGCCAGGTGATCGGGGTCCAGCTGCCCAACACCGTCGAGCAGGTCGCGCTGTATCTGGCCTGCTGGCGCATCGGCCTGATCGTGTCGCCGCTGCCGATGCAGTACCGCGAGCACGAGATCTCCCAGCTCGCCAAGCTGGCCGAGTTCGCCGCCTACGTCACCGTCGAGCGCTTCGGGGGCCGTTCGATGGCGGCGGAGGCGGCGGCTCTCGGCCTGCCGCTGATCTCCCTGGACGACGCGCCGACCGAGGCGCCGACCGAGGCGCCGACCGAGGCGCGAGGGCGCGTCCCCGCCCACGTCGCCGACCCGAACGACTGCGTCACCATCTGCTGGACGTCCGGCACCGAGAGTACCCCCAAGGGCGTGCCGCGCTGCCACAACGACTGGCTGGCCGTCGCGACCGTGTGTATGGAAGCGCCGCGCATGACGGCCGACGACGTGCTGCTCAACCCGTTTCCGATGGTCAACATGGCCGGGTTCGCGGGCCTGTTCCTGCCGTGGCTGCTCGTCGGCGGCGTGTTCGTCCAGCACCACCCGTTCGACCTGCCGACCTTCCTCGGCCAGATCCAGCAGGAGCGGGTCACCTACACGGTCGCGGCGCCGGCCCTGCTGAACATGCTGCTCGCCCGCGAGGACATGCTCGCGGCCGTCGACCTCTCCTCGCTCACGCGGATCGGCTCCGGCTCGGCGCCGCTCTCGCCCGTGATGGTGCGCGGCTGGCAGGAACGGCACGGCATCGGCGTCATCAACTTCTTCGGCTCCAACGAGGGTGCCGGGATGCTGACCGACCCCTACGACGTGCCCGATCCCGAGCAGCGCGCCCGCTACTTCCCCAGGTACGGAACGCCCGGCGTCTCGTGGTCCACGCGCGCCGACAAGTGGACCCGGATGCGCGTCGTCGACCTGGTGACCGGCGAGGACATCACCGAGCCGGAGCGTCCGGGTGAGCTGCGGCTCAAGGGGCCGCAGGTCTTCGCGGGCTACCTGGGCGGCGCGGGGCCGGCCGGCCCGTTCGACGAGCAGGGCTACCTCAAGACCGGCGACATTTTCGAGATCGCGGGGGAGCGGCGGCAGTTCGTCCGGTATGTCGACCGTGCGAAGGATCTGGTGATCCGGGGTGGCATGAACATTGCGGCGGCCGAACTGGAGCATCTCATCGCCGAGCATCCGGCCGTCGGCGAGGTCGCCATCGTCGGCTATCCCGACGAGATGCTCGGGGAGAAGATCTGCGCCGTCGTCGTCCCGGCGCCGGGAATCGTTGCCCCGTCTCTCGACGATCTGGTGACATTCCTGCGCGACCGGCACATCGCCTCCTACAAGCTGCCTGAGCGGCTCGAACTGCGCGACTCGCTGCCCCGCAATCCGGTCGGCAAGATTCTTAAACGCGAGTTGCGCGCCGACATCTGACCGCGACCGCAAGGTCCCCCTGACGGTCGCGACATATGCAAGCAGTGAAGCTTCGGACACCATCTGTGAGCGTTCCCGTAGATGGAGGCGAAGCCGATGTCGGTGGATGCTGGAACGGATCCGGCACAGCAACCGCGAGAGCGATCGCAGCAACCGTCGAGCCTGGGCACCGCGGCGGCCCGGAACCTCGCGACGACCACGAAATCCGTCCCGCAGATGCAGGGGATCAGCTCCCGGTGGCTCCTGCGGGTGCTCCCCTGGGTGCAGGTGTCCGGCGGCACCTATCGCGTCAACCGCCGGCTCACGTACGCGGTCGGTGGCGGCCGCGTGACCGTCGCCCGCGAGGGCGGTGAGGCGCGGGTCGTCCCGCCCAGCCTGCGCGAGATCCCGCTGTTCGCGGGTGTGACGGACGACGCCGTGCTGGCCGCCCTTTCCGAGGGCTTCGAGCAGGAAGAGGTGGAGGCGGGCGCGAGCATCACCGATGAGGGCGGCCGCGCGGACCGCTTCTTCATCGTCGCGCACGGCCGGGTGGACCGGATCGGCACCGGCGAGTACGGCGAGGGCACCCGGCTCGGCGTCGAGGCCGACGGCGGCTACTTCGGCGGCGAGGCGCTGACCGAGGAGGCGCCCGGCTGGGTCCACACCGTGGTGGCGGCGACCGCGACCACGCTGCTGTCGCTGACCCGGCAGCGGTTCCAGGAACTCGCCGACCGGTCGCCCGAGCTCGGCGACCAGGTCGAGCGGTTCCGGGAGAACGCCGGGAAGCCCCAGAACAGGCGCGGCGAGGCGGACATCGAGATCGCCTCGGGGCACGACGGCGAGCCCGGGATCCCCGGCACGTTCGCCGACTACGAGCTCTCACCGCGCGAGTACGAGCTGAGCGTCGCGCAGACCGTGCTGCGCGTGCACACGCGCGTCGCCGATCTCTACAACGAGCCGATGGACCAGGTCGAGCAGCAGCTCAGGCTGACCGTCGAGGCGCTGCGCGAGCGCCAGGAGGACGAGCTGGTCAACAACGCCTCGTTCGGGCTGCTGAACAACGTCGACTACTCCCAGCGGCTCCAGACCCACTCGGGTCCGCCCACGCCCGACGACATGGACGAGCTGCTCACCCGGCGCCGCGGCACCCGGGTGTTCCTGGCCCATCCGCGCGCGATCGCCGCGTTCGGCCGCGAGTGCAACCGGCGCGGCCTCTACCCCGACGCCGTCGAGATCAACGGCGACCGGCTCCCCGCCTGGCGCGGCGTGCCGATCCTGCCCTGCAACAAGATCCCGATCACCGGCGGCCGCACCTCCACGATCCTGGCGATGCGGACCGGCGAGGACGACCAGGGCGTCATCGGCCTCCACCAGATCGGGATCCCCGACGAGTACGAGCCCGCGCTCAACGTGCGCTTCATGGGCATCAACGACCAGGCCGTCATCTCCTACCTGGTCAGCGCCTACTACTCCGCCGCAGTACTGGTCCCCGATGCCCTCGGCGTCCTGGAGAACGTCGAGATCTCCCGCCCGTTCAGCTGACAAGGAGAGAGATGATCGGACAGAGCCGTCCCGAGCAGGTCCTGGCCACCGCCTACCAGCGCGACGTCGCCGCCTGGTGGGACAACCGGCGCGACGACCGCGTCAACCTCGCGCTCGGCGAGGTCGACGGCATCTACCACCATCACTACGGGCTGGGCGACTACGACCCGGCCGTCCTGGAGGCGGGCGGGGAACGCCGCGGGGAGGCGATCATCGAGGAACTGCACCGGCTGGAGACGGCGCAGGCCGACTTCATGCTCGACCAGTTCGGCGAGGTCGGGCCGGGCGACCGGCTGCTGGACGCCGGTTCGGGCCGGGGCGGCACGAGCATCATGGCCAACGCCCGCTTCGGCAGCGAGACCGACGGGGTGTCGATCTCGGAGTACCAGGTCGGCTTCGCCCGCGAGCAGTCGGCGCTGCGCGGCAAGGAGGACCGGGTCCGGTTCCACTTCCTCAACATGCTCGACACCGGCTTCCCGTCGGGGGCGTTCCGGGGCATCTGGACCAACGAGACGACCATGTACGTGGATCTCGGGGACCTGTTCTCGGAGTTCGTGCGGCTGCTGGCCCCCGGCGGCCACTACGTCTGCATCACCGGCTGCTACAACGACGTGACCGGCCGGTCCACATCGGTCCGGGAGATCGACGAGCACTACCACTGCAAGATCCATCCGCGCAGCGCCTACTTCAAGGCGCTGGCCGACAACGGGCTGATCCCGTCCCGGGTCGTCGACCTGACCCGGCAGACGATCCCGTACTGGGAGCTGCGGGAGCAGTCGCCCGTCGCCACGGGCATCGAGGGGCCGTTCCTCACCGCCTACCGGGAGGGCAGCTTCCAGTACCTCCTGATCGTGGCCGACCGCCCCTAGAGGCGCCGGGCCACAGGTCCCCCGGCGGAGGTGTCCGGCGGGGCCGGGGCGGGAAAGTCATGATCGACCCCCCTTGGACCTGGGGGGGGACGCATGGGCGGCCGGCGCTGGGCTGTGCTGGCGGTGTTGTCGGGCAGCCTGCTCATCATCGCGATGGACACCACGATCCTGAACGTGGCGTTCCCGTCGCTGGTCGCGGACCTGCAGCCGAGCTCGATCGAACAGCTCTGGATCATCGACGCGTACGCGCTGGTGCTGTCCGGGCTGCTCATCACCTGTGGCGCCCTCGGCGATCGCTGGGGGCGCCGCAGGCTGCTCGTCGCCGGTTTCGTGGTGTTCGCCCTGGCCTCGCTGCTGGCGGTGGTGGCGAACGACCCGTGGGTGGTGATCGCGGCCCGCGCGCTGCTCGGCGTCGGCGGGGCCGCGATCATGCCCTCGACGCTGTCGATCGTGCGGGTGGTGTTCACCGACCCGCGCGAACGCGCCGTCGCCTACAGCATCTGGACCGCCGTGATCGGCGCCGGGCTCGCGCTCGGGCCGCTGGTCGGCGGGCTGCTGGTGCAGACCTTCGACTGGCACGCCGCGTTCCTGGTGAACGTGCCGGTCGCCGCGGTCTGCGTCGCCCTGGCGCTGTGGCTGGTGCCGGAGTCGACCAGCCCGCGCGAGGGCGCCTGGGACTGGTGGGGAGTCGCCCAGTCGCTCGGCGGGATGCTGGCCCTGGCCGCCGGGATCAAGCTGGTCGGCGGCCACGACGTGGTCACCGGCGCGGTGCTGCTGGTCGTCGCGGCCGTGCTGCTGACCGTCTTCGTACGGCGGCAGCTGCGCCTGGAGCACCCGCTGCTGCAGGTGCGGCTGTTCGCCAGCCGCCCGTTCAGCGT
Source organism: Actinomadura barringtoniae (assembly GCF_017573505.1). Taxonomy (GTDB): domain Bacteria; phylum Actinomycetota; class Actinomycetes; order Streptosporangiales; family Streptosporangiaceae; genus Spirillospora; species Spirillospora barringtoniae. The sequence goes on along the minus strand of NZ_JAGEOJ010000009.1, from coordinate 414,303 downwards.
GGCGTCGGTCTCGATCCTGCTCGGGATGATGGCGCTGGGCGCGCTGCTGTTCCTGCTCGGCCAGTGGTTCCAGTACGCCCAGGGCCTCAAGCCCTTCGACGCCGGGCTGCGGATGCTGCCCGCGCCCATCGCGCTCATCATCGCGCCGCTTTTCACCGCGCGGCTCCTGGACCGGTTCTCGGTACGGCACGTGCTGGGCGTGGGCATGCTCGTCGGCGCGCTCGGGATGGCGATCCCGTGGCTGGCCGACACGTTCGGCGAGCTGAGGTACGTCCACATCGCCATCGCCCTGGCCGCGCTCGGATCGGGCCTCGGCGTGGCCGCGACGGCCGCCTCGGTGACCCTGATGTCGGCGGCCCCCGCCGAACTGGCCGGAGGCGCCGCCGCCGTCGAGGAGATGTCGTACGAGCTGGGCAGCGCCCTCGGTGTCGCGGTGATCGGCAGCATCGCCGCGGCGCTCTACCGCGCAGACATCTCCGACCTCGGGATGCGGCCGGAGGCGATGGAGAAGGTCCGCGACTCGATCGGCGAGGCGGTCGCGTTCGCGCAGAGCGTCGTCGCGCCGCTCGGCCTGCGGATCGTCGATGCCGCCGCCTCCTCCTTCACCCACGCGCTGGGGCTGGCGTGCCTGGCAGGAGGCGTTCTGCTGGCGGTCTCGGGGGTGATCGGCTGGCGCCTGATCCCCAAGGGATTCGAGCCGACCGAGAGCTCCCACTAGACCGCTTGCGGCGTTTGCGGGGACTCGCGCGTTTTCTGTGGTCGGGGCGTTCTAGGCTGTGCGCCGTGACGTCTGGGCAGAAGGTGATCGACGGGCGGTTCGAGCTGCGGGGACGGCTCGGCAGCGGGGGCATGGGGACCGTCTGGCGCGCGCTCGACCTGGCGCTGGAGCGCGAGGTCGCGTTGAAGGAGGTCCGTCTCGCCGGGACCGACTCCGCCGACCTGGACCCCGCGACCGCGCGGATGATGCACGAGCGCGTGATGCGCGAGGCGCGGGCGCTGGCGCGCGTCGAGCATCCGAACGTGGTGACGATCCATCACATCGTCGACTCGCCGGAGCTGCCGCACCCGTGGCTGGTGATGGAGCTCGTACGCGGGCAGTCGCTACAGGACCGGCTGGCGCGCGGGCCGCTGCCGCCCGCCGAGGCGGCGGCGCTCGGGCGGGGGATCCTCGGCGCGCTGCGGGCCGTGCACGCGGCCGGGATCCAGCACCGCGACGTCAAGCCCGCCAACGTCCTGCTGCGCTCGGACGGGACGCCTGTCCTCACCGACTTCGGCATCGCCGTGCTGGACGACGCCTCCCGCGTCACCGCGACCGGCGCGCTGGTCGGGTCGCCGGAGTACATCGCGCCGGAACGGCTGCACGGCAACGAGGGCGACCCGGCGTCCGACCTGTGGTCGCTCGGCCTGCTGCTGTACGTCGCGGTCGAGGGCAACAACCCGATGCGCCGCCCGACGGCCGCCGCGACGCTGGCCGCCGTCATGTCGGCCCAGATCCCGCCGCCGCAGCGGGCCGGTGCGCTCGGACCCGTTCTCCAGGACCTGCTGGTGCCCAACCCGGCGGCCCGGCCCGCGCCCGAACGCCTCGACCAGATGCTCGCGCACGCGGAACGGTCGTCCGGCCCGGTCGCGGCGCCGCCCGGACCGCCCGGCGCGCATGGCATGGGAGCGCCGCCGCCGCTGCCGTCGTCGCCCTCCTGGCCGACCCAGCCGCCGCCCTCGACCCATCCGTCCCACATGAGCGGCACCTACCCGCCGCCGCCCGCCCCCGTGCGGCGCAGCCGCCCCGGCTTGCTCGTGGCCGCGATCGCCGTGCCGGTGGTCGCCGTCCTCGCCGCTCTGGTCGTGCTGATCGGGTTCGTGCTGCCGAAGGTGCTGGACCGGAGCGACGACGCCCGGGCCGGGACCGGCGGCTCCAACCCGACCGCGTCGCGCGGGGCCCCGCGGGCGACCACCAAGGCGGGGTCCGGCACGGCGGTGAACGGCTCGACGCTGCTGACGCCGGCGGCCGTGCGCGCGGTCATCAAGAAGCTGCAGGACGCGTCCAAGAGCAAGCAGTTCGCGGAGCTGACCATCTACGAGGAGCGGGCCAACGCCGACGCCCCGGTGGCCGGGCGGCGCGCCGCGTTCGACAACTACACCTACGAGAAGGGCGCCGACGCGGCCGTACGGGAACGGCCGAGTATCGCGATCACCACCGGCGACGCCAAGGTCGACCCGAGCCGCTTCAACTGGGACGCGCTGCCTGCCCTGCTGGAGCGGGCGAAGCGCACGCTGAAGGTGCCGAAGCCGACGATGCGGTACGTCATCGTGGAGTCCGCGTGGGCGTTCAACGGCGACCGCCCGACGATGATGATCCACTTCACCGACGACTACGGCGGCGGCTATCTGGCGGTGAACGAGAAGGGCAAGGTCATCAGCACCTACCCGTCCACGTCCTGACCGCCCTGGTCCTCTCGCGGACCGGGAAGGGTGCTCGCGCCGCGGCGGCGACGTGGAAGCTCGGTGGTGGCCGGTTCGCCCGTGCCCGGGGCGGGCGAGGCGGCCTGCTCGGGTTCCTCGGCGGCAGCGGGGTAGGTCACGTGCCCGTCCTGGACGAGCTGGGCCAGGTCGTTCATCACCGGGAAGAGGCCGCGGCCGAGCGCGAACGCGATGTCGCGCGTGGTGCGGCGGCCGTTCACCCTGGCCAGGACGTCGGAGGCGGCGGCCAGCGGGTCGACGGCGACGGGCTGAGGGCGCGCGTGGATCTCCAGGCCGAGCGGACGCCACTGCGCCGCGGAGGTGAGGCGGCGGGCGGTCTCGCGCACGACGCGCTCCACCTCCAGGCCCGGATCGACGGGCAGCAGCGGCGCCAGGTCGTTCTCACCCGCGCGTTCGGCGGTGCAGGTGCGCACCCCGCACAGGGCCATCGCGAAGATGGCGTCGACCACCGCGACCTGCGCCAGGATCTGCAGGCCCGCGACGCCTATCAGCTCGCGTTCGACCAGCTCGGCGGCCAGCCGCCCGGCGGGCGCCCCGACGGCGAACGCCTCGGTCCAGTCGTGCTCGGAGATCCGTCCCGAGCGCAGCAGCAAGGGCTCGGGGCCGGGCGCGGCGGCGGTGGCGGCGGCGATGACGAGCCCCTCACGCATCGTCACCGTCCCGTCCTGGCCGCCGTCGATGCGGAGCGTTCCCGAGAAGCGCTCCTGGCCGCGCCGCTTGAGCACTGAATCGAGGATTCCCGTGCGCCCCGGCCGAGCCTGTTCGGTTGAGAAGGATGGTGCGGTCACGTAGTCCGTCCCCCACGGTGTGAATTCCTGCTCATCATGCCAAGGGTCACGAACGAAAACATTGACATCGACTATCTGAAACGTCCCACTTGCACCATCTTGCCCCGCTATCGTGTCGCCACGGCCCGGGGGCCGTGGTCACGAACCTGAAGGGGGACGCGAGTGAACATCGAAACCGCGCTCAAAGAGGCCATGTCCGTCGACGGCGCCATCGGCGCCGCACTCGTCGACTATGAGAGCGGCATGTCGCTCGGCATGAGCGGGGGAGGCCAGGGGCTCGACCTGGAGGTCGCCTCGGCCGGCAACACCGAGGTGATCCGGGCCAAGGTGCGCACGCTGGAGGCCCTGCGGATCGACGACTCGATCGAGGACATCCTGATCACGCTGGGTTCGCAGTACCACCTGATCAGGCTGCTCGAGCGCGGTGGAAGCCGGCTGTTCCTCTACCTGGCCCTGGACCGGTCCCGGGCGAACCTCGCGCTGGCGCGCCACTCGCTGCGCGCCATCGACAAGGAGCTCAGCCTCTAGGGGAGGTCCGGCGGGCGCCGTACGGGCCGCCCCGCCTCCACCATCCACCCGGCGACGTCTTCGTTCGCCGGGTGTCGTCTTGCGTCGTCATCGGGACGGGGGAACGCACATGGAGAATGCGGCGACGACCAGGGAGGCCGTGCTAACGGAACTCCACGCCTTGCGCGACAGCGTGACGGGCGTGACCGACAGCGCGGTCGCCTCCGTGGACGGGATGCTCGTCGCGTCCGACACCGACGGGGTCCGGCCCGACGTGCTCGCCGCGCTCGCGGCCGCGGCACTCGGCCTCGGCAAGAGCACCAGTCACGAGGTGGGGATGGGTGAGCTGCGCGAGGTGGTGACCCGCTGCCAGAGCGGTCACATCATCGTGTACGCGATCGGGGGCACCAAGCTCTTGGTCATCCTCGGCGACGAGGGCCTCGACATCACCCGGCTCCACCTGGAGTCGCGTCCCGCCGTGGGCCGCCTGGGAACGCTCCTCGGCGCCTGAGCCGTCCGAGCCCGGCGGTTGACCCCTCACTAGAACGCGTTCTAGTGTTCGCCCAAGCAAGCTACCGCTTGGTGGGAGGGTTCGTGGCCACAGAGTCGTTCGCCCGGGCGATCGCCGACGCCGAGGAGATCATCCGTGCGGCGCCGCACGTACGGACCGAGCAGGACCTCGCCGAGGGCCTCGACTACCTCGCCGGAAGCGTCAAGGCGTGCCTGCACATGGCGTGGGCCTACCAGCGCGACTTCCCCTACTTCGCGTCCTCGACCGGGCCGTACAGCAAGCTCGGGCTCGACAACCCCGACACCCTCTACTTCCATGCCTACATCCGCGACGACGCCGAGTACGTCGTCACCGGGCGGCGCGGCACCACCTCCGACCTGAGCTTCCAGGTGCTGAACGGCGACTACTCGCCCGCGCAGTCGCCCGACAGCCTCACCGCGTTCGACGACCGGGACATCGAGATCGCCGCGGACGGGAGCTACGAGGTGACCTTCGGGCCCGCGCGGCCCGACGCGGGCCCGAACCACTTCACGCTCGGGCAGGGCTCGGCGATGCTGCTGGTCCGCGAGGTCTTCAGCGACTGGACCGGCGAACGCCCCGGAGAGATCCGCATCCACCGCGCCGACACGCTCGGCTCGTCCCCGCCGCCCGCGTCCGAGGAGCGCATGGCCAAGCGGTTCGACGTGGCGGGCAAGATGCTGGTGTCCCGGATCAAGACGTTCCTGGCGTTCCCGGAGTGGCACTACCTGAAGCTGCCGGTCAACACGATGACCGAGCCGCGGCCCACCCCCGGCGGGCTCGCGACGCAGTACTCCTCGGCCGGCCACTACGACCTGGCCGACGACCAGGTCATGGTGGTCACCGTGCCCGCCGCCGCGCGGTCGGACGCCCCGTACCAGGGATTCCAGCTCGGCAGCCTCTGGTACATCTCGCTGGACTACATCAACCACCAGACCAGCCTCACCGGCGACCAGGCCCGCGTGGACCCGGACGGCAAGATCCGCCTCATCGTCAGCGAGCGCGACCCCGGCATGGCCAACTGGATCGAGCGCACCGGGCACGATCGCGGCTTCATGCAGATCCGGTGGCAGCGGCTCGCCCGCGAACTCAAACCCGACGACGGCCCCACGGTCGAGGTGGTCGCGTTCGACGACCTGCCGAACGTGCCGTTCTACGACCGGCAGCGCGTGAGCCCGCAGGAGTGGTCCGCACGGATCGCCGCGCGGCAGGACGCCGTCGCCCGGAGGATGCTCGGCTGATGCTTCTGGAGAACCGCGTCATCATCATCTCCGGCGTCGGCCCCGGGCTCGGCCGTGGGCTCGCGCTCCAGTGCGCCAAGGCCGGCGCCGACGTCGTCCTGGCGGCCCGTACGGAGGGCAAGCTGGAGGAGGTGGCCAAGGAGGTGGCGGACCTCGGCCGCCGCGCCGTGACCGTGCCGACCGACATCACCGACGAGGCCGCCTGCGAACGGCTGGTGGAGACCACGCTGGAGCAGTGCGGGCGCGTCGACGGCCTGATCAACAACGCGTTCGCGATCCCGCCGCTCACCGACCTGGCCGACGCGGACATGGGCGCGATGCGCACGGCGCTCGAGGTGAACGTGTTCGCCGCGCTCCGCCTGACCCGGCTGTGCGCCCCCGCGCTCGCCGAGCGCGGCGGCTCCGTCGTCATGATCAACTCGGCGGTGCTGCGGCACTCCAGGCGCACGTTCGGCGCCTACAAGATGAGCAAGTCGGCGCTGCTGTCGCTCGCGCAGAGCCTGGCCACCGAACTCGGGCCGCGCGGCGTCCGCGTCAACACGATCGCGCCCGGCTACATCTGGGCGGACAGCCTCAAGTGGTACTTCGACTATCTGGCGCAGGAACGCGGCGTCACGCCACAGCAGGTGTACGACGAGACCGCCGCCACGGTCGACCTGGGCAAGCTGCCCGAGCCCGACGAGATCGCCGACGCCGTCGTGTTCATGCTGTCGCCGCTGGCCCGCGCGATCACCGGGCAGTGCCTCGACGTCAACGGCGGCGAGTTCCACCACTGAGCGAGTTCCACCACTGAGCTGAGCGCAAGGAGCCGCACGGAATGAGCGCGGGACGCGACACGGTCGGCACGGTCGAGGACCTGCACGCCTCGGCGAGCAGGATCACCGGCCTGCACGACTACGGCGACGACGACTACGTGGACGGCATGGAGGTCCTGCTGGACTCCTATGTCAGGGAGTCGCGGCTCACGCCGTTCGGCAACAAGATCATGCGGTCGTTCCTGCGCGGCGCGCTGGCCGCCAGGTCGCTGTCGGAGGCGGCCTGGCGGGCCCACCCCGGGTACGCCGACGTCCGCCTCGAACGCCCGATCTTCGTCACCGGGCTGCCGCGCACCGGCACCACCGCGCTGCACCGGCTGCTCGCCGCCGACCCCGCCCACCAGGGGCTGGAGGTGTGGCTGACGGAGATGCCGCAGCCGCGCCCGCCGCGCGAGACCTGGGCCGAGGACGCGATCTTCCAGGCCATCCAGGCCGGGTACGAGCAGCACCACATCGACAACCCCGAGTTCATGGGCGTGCACTACATGTCGGCCGACATGGTCGAGGAGTGCTGGCAACTGCTCCGGCAGTCGATGCGGTCGATCTCGTTCGAGTGCCTGGCGCACGTTCCGACGTACTCGGCGTGGCTGGACCAGCAGGACTGGACGCCCGCGTACGCGCGCCACAAGCGCAACCTCCAGCTGATCGGGCTGAACGACGCCGACCGCCGCTGGGTCCTGAAGAACCCGAGCCATCTGTTCGCCCTCGACGCGCTGATGGAGGTCTATCCCGACGCGCTGGTGATCCAGACGCACCGGCCGCCGCGGACCGCCATGGCCTCGATGTGCAGCCTCGCCGCGCAGGCCACGGCGGGCTGGTCGGACGTCTTCACCGGCGAGGTCATCGGCCGGGATCAGCTGGAGCTGTGGAGCCGGGGCCTGGAGCGGTTCCGCGCCGAACGAGCCAAGCACGACCCCGCGCAGTTCTTCGACGTGGACTACGAGGACTTCGTCCGCGACCCGCTAGCGACGGTCGAGGCCGTCTACGCCCACTTCGGCCTCCCGTTCGGGGAGGACGTGCGCGGGGCCATGACCAGGCTGCGCGACGAGAGCAGCTCCGGGGCGGGGAAGCCGGCCCACCGCTACTCGCTGGCGGACTTCGGCCTCACCGCCGAGGAGATCGACGAACGCTTCTAGGCGACCGGCGCTAAGCGGCGGGCCAGGGCGCGGTGGAGCCGGACGCGTCGGCGAAGTGGCAGGCCACCGCCTGGGGGAGACCCTCCCGTGTCTCCAGGCGCGGGACCTCCTTCGCGCACCGGTCGGTGGCCATGTAGCAGCGCGTACGGAAGCGGCAGCCCGAGGGCGGCGCGGCGGCCGAGGGGACCTCGCCGGTGAGGACGATGTCGTCCGCCGGGCCGTCCGGCCGATCGCGCACGGAAGGGGCGGCCGACAGCAGCGCCCGCGTGTAGGGGTGCTGCGGGCTGTTGAAGATGTCGGCGGCGCTGCCGTGCTCGACGACCGTTCCGAGGTACATGACCGCCACCTCATGGGAGATGTGGCGGACGACGTCCAGGTCGTGGGAGATGAACAGGTAGGCCACGCCGAGCTCGGACTGCAGGTCGGCCAGCAGGTTGAGGATCTGCGCCCGCACCGACACGTCCAGCGCCGACACCGCCTCGTCGCACACGATCAGCTTCGGCTTGAGCGCCAGCGCACGGGCGATGGCGACGCGCTGGCACTGCCCGCCCGACAGCTCGTGCAGGTGCCGCGACGCGTGCTCGGGACGCAGCCCGACCAGGTCCAGCAGCCGCGTGACCTCGGCGTCGCGGTCCTCGCGGGCGACGATCCCCGGGTGCACGCTCCAGCCCTCGGCGATGACCGCCGACACGGTCATGCGCGGGTTGAGCGAGGTGTAGGGGTCCTGGAAGACCATCTGCAGGTCGCGGCTCAGCTTGCGCCGCCGCCGTGGCGAGGCCGCGACCAGGTCGGCGCCCGCGAACTCGATCGTGCCCGAGAACGGCGGCCGCAACCCGACGATGGCGCGCGCGAGCGTCGACTTGCCGCAGCCCGACTCGCCGACGATGCCGAGCGTCCGTCCGGCCTCGACGGTCAGGTCGATCCCGGCGACGACGGGCACGCGTGTACGGCCGAAGCCGTGGCGGCCGGGGCGTTCGTAGCCCGCCTCCAGGCCGCTCACCTTGAGGACGACCTCGGTGGCTGAGGTGGCGGCGGTCATGCGGACTCCTTGATCACCTGGTCGGAGTGGTGGCAGGCCACGGCGCGGTCGCCGGTCTCGATCAGGGGCGGGTCTTCGGTACGGCAGACGTCGGTGGCGAACGGGCAGCGCGGATGGAACGCGCAGCCGCCCGGTGGGTTGCGCGGGTCCGGGGGCAGCCCGGGGATCGGCTTCAGCCGGGTGGTCCTCTCCTCGGGCATGGCCTCCAGGAGGCCGAGCGTGTACGGGTGGGCGGGCGCGGTGTAGACGTCGTCCAGCGGCCCCTGCTCCACGATCCGCCCCGCGTACATGACCGCGACGTCCTGGGCGAGCCGGGCCACGACCCCGAGGTCGTGCGAGACCAGCAGAGTGGCCAGGTCGTCCTCGCGCTGCCGCCGCGCGAGCAGCTGCAGGATCTGCGCCTGAACGGTGACGTCGAGCGCGGTCGTCGGCTCGTCGGCCAGCAGCACCGACGGGCCGAGCGCCAGCGCCATCGCGATCACAGCGCGCTGCCGCATGCCGCCGGAGAACTCGTGCGGATGGTCGTCGTAGCGTGAGCCGGCGTCGGCGATGCCGACCTCTCGCATGAGCGCCACGGCCCGTTCGCGCGCCTGCTTGCGGTCCAGGCCGAGGCGGCGCCGGAACGGCTCGGCGATCTGCGGGCCGACGCGCAGGCCCGGGTTGAGCGCGGCCATCGGGTCCTGGAAGACCATGGCGACCCGGTCGCCGCGGGACTCGCGCCAGCGGCGGGCGGTGAAGTCCGCGGTGTCCTCGCCGTCCAGCAGGACGCTGCCGCCGGTGATCTCGGCGCCGGGCGGCAGCAGCCCGATCAGCGCGAGCGAGGTGAGGCTCTTGCCGCTGCCGGACTCGCCGACCAGGGCGAGCACGCGGCCGCGGCGCAGGGAGAGGGAGACGCCGCGGACGACGGGCGTGACGTGCCTGCCGTCGCGGAATCCGATCCGCAGGTCGCGCAGCTCGCCGGCGGGGTGGGTGGCGGTGATGGTCATCAAAGGCCTCTCAGAGCTGGGCGCGCGGGTCGGCGAGGTCGCGGAAGGCGTCGCCGACCACGCCGACGCCGGTCACCACGGCGGCGAGCGCGAGCGCGGGCATGGTGGAGATCCACCAGGCGGAGCCGAGGTAGTCGCGGCCCGCCGAGACGGTCGCGCCCCACGAGGCGGCGTCGGCCGGGATGCCGAGGCCGAGGAAGCTCAGCGAGGCCTCGGCGACCATGGTCAGGCCGATCTGGACGGTGGCGGCGACCAGCAGCGGCTGCCAGCAGTTGGGCAGCACGTGCCGGATGAGGATCCGCAGGTGGCCCGCCCCGAGTACTCGCGCCGAGTCGACGAACTCGAGGTCGCGGGTCGCCATCGCCGACGCCCGTACGACCCGGGCGAAGATCACCCAGCGGGTCACCGCGAGCGTGATGACGACATTGGTGATGCTCGGGCCGAGCACCCCCGCGATCAGGATGGCGAGCAGGATCGAGGGGAAGGCGAGCTGCACGTCGCCGACGCGGGACAGGATCGTGTCGGTCCAGCCGCCGAAGTAGCCGGCCGCGAGCCCTGCGACCAGGCCGATCGCGCCGCCGATGACGACGGTGGCGAGCGCGACGATGAGCGAGACGCGGCTGCCGGCGAACAGGACCGCGAGCATGTCGCGGCCGACCTGGTCGGTGCCGAGCCAGGCGATCGAGCCGTCGCCGAGCCGCGAGCCCGGCGCGAGCAGCCGGTGCGGCAGGTCGGTCGCGACCGGGTCATAGGGCTTCAGCAGCGGGCCGACGAGCGCGGCGAGGACGAACAGGGCCAGGACCGCCAGGCCGATCCAGGCGGTGACGGGCAGGCGGCGGCGCGAGGACTTGCGCGGCGCGGTCGCCGCGGTGGGCATCGCCGGGGTGGGTGCGATGGTGCTCATTGAACGTCCCCTATGCGTTCTCGGGGGTGAGGCGCGGGTCCAGGGCCACGCACACCACGTCGACCAGCAGGTTCAGCGCGATGTACGAGACGGTGATCGTCACGATGGCGGCCTCGACCACCGCGTAGTCGCGGTTGGTGATGGCGTCGACCATCAGCGATCCGATGCCCGGCCAGGAGAAGACGACCTCGACGATGACGGCGTTGGCGATGAAGTTGCCCATCAGCAGCCCGAGGACGGTGACGACGGGCAGCGCGATGTTGCGGGCGACGTGCACGTACATGACGGCGGTCTCGCCGGTGCCCTTGGCGCGCGCGGTGCGGACGTAGTCCTTGGCGCTCTCCTCCAGCGCGCCGTTGCGCACCAGCCGGGCGAGCCAGCCGACGAACGGCAGCGCCAGCGTGACCGACGGCAGGATCACCGCCAGCGGCCCGCCGCCCGCCGTGCTCGGCAGCCAGTTGAGCGACCGCGCGAAGATCAGGATCAGCACGATGCCGACCCAGAACGACGGCAGCGCCTGCCCGACCAGCGAGCCGGTCGACACGACCAGGTCGGCGATCCGTCCGGGACGCCGGGCGCAGGCCATGCCGAGCGGGAACCCGACCACGATGGTGATCAGCAGCGCGAGCAGGGCGAGGATGAGCGTCGCGGGGAACCGGTCGAGCGTCGCCCCCATCGCGCTGCCGCCGAGCCGCCACGAGTCGCCGAAGTCGCCGCGCAGCACCTCGCCCATGTGGGTCAGGTACTGCTGCCACAGCGGCTTGTCGAGGCCGAAGCCGGCGCGCACCGAGGCGAGCTGGTCGGCGCTGGCGTCGGGGCCGAGGATGAGGGTGGCGGGGTCGCCGGGCACGATCCGGACGACCACGAACACCAGGCTGATCGCGCCGAGGGCGACGACGACCGCCTGCCCGGCGCGGCGGAGCAGGAAACGGCCCATCAGGGCACCTCCCGGGTGGATGCGCGGACGACGACCTCGGCGGGCAGCAGCGTCCGCCCGTGCACGCCGGGCTCGACTGTGCTTTCCATGGCCATCCGTTCCAGAAGCCGGTCCACGGCGGTGGCGCCGACCTCCGCGGCGGGCAGCCGCACGGTGGTCAGCGGGGGAGCGAGGTAGGCGGCGAACGGGTGGTCGCCATGGCCGACGATCGCGACGTCGTCCGGGATCCGCAGCCCCTGCTCGGTGAACGCCCGGTAGAGACCGAGCGCGAAGTAGTCGTTGCCGGCCAGGACGGCGCTGCCCGGCCTGATCCGCTGGGCGAGGTCGCGGCCGATCTCGTAGGCGTCGATCGGGTCCCACGGCTGCGAGCTGGCCTCGCGGCGCCGCGTCGGCACCCGGATCAGATGGTCGTAGCCGACCGCGATCCCGTGCTCGTCCAGGACCTCCTCGAAGCCGCGCACACGTTCGGCGACCGGCGAGATGTCCAGGTCCTCCTCCATCAGGTAGAGGTCGCGGGCGCCGGAGGCGACGAGCAGCTCGGTGGCCCGGCGGGCGCTGTCGCGGTAGTCGACGCCGACCAGGTCGGCGTCCAGACCCGGCAGGTCGCGGTTGACCAGCACGACCGGGGTGCCGGACTTCTCCAGCCGTTCCCAGTGGTCGGTGCCGTGCTGTATCGGGACGGCCAGCACGCCGTCCACGCCCCAGCGCATGAGCTCCTCGGCGACGCGCCGCTCGTTGTCGGCGCTGTCCTCGGTGACCATGAGCATGAGCGAGTAGCCGTGCACGCGCCCGCGCGCCTCGATGGCGCTGATCAGCCGGGCGTAGAACGGGTTGGAGGGGTTGGTGATGACCAGCCCGATCGTCATCGCGTTCTGCAGCACCAGCGACCGGGCCATCGTGTTCGGCACGTACCCGAGCCGGTCGGCCTCGGCGCGGACCCGCTCGCGCGTCTCCTCGCTGACGGCGTCCTTGCCGGCCAGCGCGCGCGACACGGTGTTGACCGACAGGTCGAGCGCGGCGGCGATGTCGCGCAGGGTGGCCCTGCGGCGCGGCGTCATGACGTCCTCCCTGAATCGTTCATGGGCGTCACCCTCTGCGGACCGGAGCCAGGTCCGGCTGGTTGTTCGCGGCGGGCGTGAAGCCGCTGACGCGCGACCGCAGGCCGTAGGCGGTGGTGAGCGCGGCCGGGAAGATCCCCACCGCGTCCGACCAGATGGTCTTGCAGGCCTCGGCGTACAGCTGTGCGCGCTTGGCCGAGTCGGCCTCGGCGCCCGCCGCCGCCAGGACCTTGTCCAGGGCCGGGTTCTTGTAGCCCATCCGGTTGGCCTTGGAGGTATAGAGCCGGCCCAGGGTGAACGCGGCGTCGCCGGTGGTCACCGTGTTGGTCTGCAGCTCCATGTCCCAGTCGAGGGTGTTGAGCCGCTGCAGCCACTGCGCCTTCTCGATGCTCTGCGGCGTGACCTTGACGCCGATGTCGTCCCACGCCGAGATCATCGACTGGGCGAGCTCGCGGGACAGCGGACCGGTGGCGTCGAACCACATCATCGTGGTCTCGAAGCCGTTCGGCAGGCCCACGTCCGCCAGCGCCCTGCGCGCCGCCACCGGGTCGTGGGCGAACGCGGGCTGCTCGGCGTACCCGAAGACCGTGGACGGGATCGGCGCGCGCATCTGCTCGGCGCCCGCCCCGAACAGCTTCCCGACGATCTCCTCCAGGTTCAGCGCCTGGATCATCGCGCGCCGCACCCGTGGATCGTTGAACGGCTTGCGGCCGCAGTTGAACCAGTTGAGGTAGTAGGTGCAGCTCGGCACCGTCTCGACGCGGACGCCGCGATGCCCCTGGACCTCCTTGAGCTGGTCGGACGGCACCGGCCACAGCAGGTCCACGTCGCCGTTGCGCAGCGCCGTGATCGCGCTGGAGGTCTCGGCGATGAACGGCATGGAGATGCCCGGCAGCCCCGAGGCCCCGCCCCAGTACCCGTCGAAACGGGCCAGCTCGACGTTGGTCGAGGGGGTGAACCCGGTAACGCGGAACGGCCCGGACCCGATCGGCCTGCGCTTCTGCTCCGGGTCGGCGACGAGCTTCGCCGGAACGATGAACAGCAGCGTCAGGTTGACCGGCAGCGTCGCCATCGGCCCGTCGGTCTCGAACACGACCCGGTGGTCGCCGTCGGCCTTGGCCGACTTGACCGTCGCCCAGAGCGCGCTCTGCGCCGACTTCACCGCCTTGGTGCGTTCCAGGCAGGCCACGACGTCGCGCGCGGTGACCGTACTGCCGTCGTGGAACCGCACGCCCGGCCGCAACTCGAACACCCACGTGGTGTCGCCGCTGCGCTTCCACGACGCCGCCAGCCCCGGGACGAGCTTCTCGCCGTCGCGGCGGACCAGGGTGTCGAACACCAGCCGCTTGACGATCAGCGACGCCTCGTCGACCGCCGTGCCCGCGTTGTAGGGATCCAGGTCGGTGACCGGCTGCCCGAACGCGGCGCGCAGCGACCCGCTGGGCGCCGCGCCCGCCTGGGCGCACGCGCTCAGCGCGACGGCGGACGCCGCCAGCCCCGCCAGGGCGAGGAACTCGCGCCTTCGCACCTCCATGCCGCTTCCTCTCAGTCCGCTAGCTCGTCGGTCCGCTAGCTCTTCAGGGCCAGGTAGATCATCACCTTGGCGTCGCCGGACTCGACGTTGCCCTTCAGCCGCAGCCAGCCCCCGAACTCACCGGACGTCCAGCTCTCCAGATCGCCGGTGACGATCCGCTCGGAGTCCAGGTCGCACCAGTTGAGGCCGTCGGGCGAGATCTGGGTGGTCACCCGCAGTTGCGTGGCGGGCCCGCTGCGGTCCAGCGTCTTGATGAACCAGCGGGCCTCTCCGGCCCAGGCCGCCTCGTACGGCTCGGTCGCGAACTCGCCCGACAGGACCCGGGCGCGTTCGAGGACGGCGGTGAACGACTCGCGCATGTTGGTCAAGCTCCTCACCAGTCCACCGAGATCAGTACCGAGTCCAGGAACAGGAAGTTGCGCACGTCGGTGTGCGTCCTGACCGAGACGTAGAAGTTGAGCAGGTTCTCCAGCGAGCCGTACTCCTCGTCGTACGGCGGCACCGGCACGTCGCTCATGTCGTAGACGACGTCGTTGACCTGCAGTTCCACGTTGGAGCGGGTACTGGTGTCGATCACCCAGCGGACATAGTGCCAGTTGACCTTGGTCGGCACCTCGTTGTAGCAGAGCTCCTGGGGCCCGCCGAACGGCTTCCAGTCCTCGGGGTTCGGGGCGGTGAAGTCGGCGGTCGGCGGCAGCTTGAGCTTGCCCTCGAAGTGCTCGCGCGGCGTCGGCTCCGGCACGGTCGGGTAGACCCACTCGCGCCGCAGCTCGTTGTCCAGGTCGGTGTTCAGGTAGCGGGCGACGCAGTGGTAGCGGACGCCGTCGCAGATGTCGGTGGCGATGGTGAACGCGCCGAACTGCTGCTCGGAGGGGTGCAGGTTGGCGTCCCACGCGCCGGCGCCCGCCTTGGTCGCCGCCTGGTTCTCGGCCGAGTGCGCCTCGGTCTTGAACGTCAGGTACGCCTCGAACTGCACCTTGCCCTTGCCCGCCATGGTCAGCCGCCGGATCGCGACGGCCGTGTGGCCCTTCACCGGCCGGGTCGCGACCTTCAGCGCGTACGTCCCGGACATCGCGCCGTGCGTGCCGACGTCGAAGAAGTTGCAGGAGCTGAGCTGCGGTGGCCGGAAGTCGCGCATGTGGTCGTCGACGGTGTCCAGGTCGCCCTGGCCGTCGTAGTTGCCCAGCAGCTCGATCCAGCCGTGCGTGCCGGTGTTGAACTGGTCGTGCACGAGGATCCGCTTCAGCGGGCTGAACCGGGAGATCTCCGGGTTCGCCAGCCGCAGGTCGTCGGGGGTGATGGTCATCGGGCGGGCTCCTCGATACGGACGTCGGCGTGGACCAGGTTGTGGTCCGAGCGCAGCAGGTCCCAAGCGGCGCCGGACTGCGCGGTGGTCTGCGGGACGAGCGTCCAGCGCTTCACCGGCGTCCCGGCCTTGACGAAGATGTGGTCGATCTTGTCGTCGCCCTTCGGGAGCGGGATCTCGCCGCCGTTGAACGACATGTACTCGTCGTTGACGAGCCGCTTGGCCGTGTCGTGGGCGTCGCTGTAGCCGAGGTCGGCGAACGCGTCGTAGGAGCTGGCGCCGTCCTCCTGGGAGGCGGAGTTCATGTCCCCGGCGAAGATGATCGGCAGCTTGCGCGTGTAGGCGTTGTCGCGCGTGAGGTACTGAACGGTCCTGGTGGCGTCGGCGTAGCGCACCTGGTCCCAGTTCTTGGTCCAGCCGTTGGGGTCGGTGGCGCCGTTCTTGCGGTACTCCAGGTGCATGTCGACGACGACGAAGCGCATGCCGGTGCGGCGGTCGCGCAGGGTGTTCCACGTCATCGTCTTGCCGTAGATCTCGGTCGAGTCCGGCAGCCACAGCAGGTTGTGCGGGAGGTCACGGCCGCGCTCGTCCTTGTGGGAGAAGCGGCGGGCGTCGTAGTAGGTGTACCGGCCCGCGCCCGACTTCAGCGGGTAGCCGTACACCGGGTGGCGGGTGCCCGCGTAGTCGGCGGGGGCCTCCTCGTAGCCGCGGGCGCGCATCGCGTCGGTGAGCGGCTTGCGGTAGGACTCCACGTCCACGATCGGCTGGGTCGGCGTCGCGTTGTTGCCGATCTCCTGCGTCACCACCACGCCGGCGCGGGCCCGGGCGACGTCGTCCACCACGGCCGCCGCGCGCCCGTCCGCCCACGGCGGGAGCTTGGTCGCGCAGTCGCGGCCGATGGTCGCTTCGCAGATCTCCTTGGTCGGCAGGCAGCCGTGCCCGCAGACGTTGTAGGTGGCGATCCGCAGATCGAGCTTCTGGCGATGCTGTCCGGCGGTGGCGGGGGCGGCGGTCAGCGCCAGGGCGCAGACCGCCGCCGCGAGCGTGCCGCCAAGACGGACGGGGGGACGCAACGTCCTCATGCTTCGGGAGGCCTTTCCATGTAGGCTACGTCACATTAACGTTAACGTGAGCGTTCACACACCATGGATCGGAGGCCGCCGAACTGTCAAGAGCCGAAAAGAAAGCGGGAGTGATCAGACGGGCGGGGTGCCGTGCGTGTGGAAGGACTCGATGGTCTTCAGGCCCCACGCCTGTCCTTTGGCGCGCTCGGACTCCGACCACGTGATCGTCTTCCAGTCCGGGGCGAGGATCAGGCGCGCGCACGGGTTGCACAGCTCGATGCGGTTGCCGCCCGGCTCGTAGACGTAGAGGAAGAACGTCTGCTGGATCGCGTGCTTGTGCGGGCCGGTCTCGATGTGGACGTTCTTGTCGAGGAAGATGTCGGCCGCCCGCAGGATGTCCTCGCGCGTGTCGGTGGCGAACGCGATGTGGTGCAGGCGGCCGTTGGACCCGGTCCAGTCACGCGTGTAGACCAGGTCGTAGGACTTGTTGGCGAAGTGGGTCCAGCCGCCCGAGATGAGGCCGGTGTCGAGCCGGATCTGCTCGGTGACGCGGCCGCCGAGGACGTCGGTGATGAACGAGGTGTTGGGCTCCACCTCGGCCGACAGGTAGTTGACGTGGTCCAGGCGGCGGACGCAGACGCCGCGCCCGGGGTAGGCCTGGGCCTGGTTCTTGAGCGCCGGGACCAGGCCGGGAGGCGCCTCGTACCACTCGTTCTCCCAGTACAGCTCCATCTCGTGCCCGTCGGGGTCGCGGAAGAGGAAGCACGGACCGATCCCCGGGTCGCCGTCCTGCCAGCCGATGCCGAGGTCCTGGTCCTGGATCGCCTTCACGAGCCGGTCCAGCGCCTCTGGGCTGGACGCGCGCAGCCCCGTCCGGCGGATGCCGGAGGTCGTGTGCGCGGTGAGCTTGAGGGTGTGGTGCTCGTAGTCGTCCCAGGTGCGCAGGTAGACCGAGTCGCCCTCCGAGCCGTTCTCGGTCAGGCCCATGACCTCGGTGAAGAACCACAGGCTCTGCTCTGGAGCCGGGGTGAGCAGCTCGACGTGGGAGACGTGCGCGATCTCATGGCGCAGGTGCATCGGGGCCTCCGTGCGTGACAGGGGTGGAACGAGTGGCCGGTCGGGGGAAGACGGTGCCGTCGAAGAGCTTGCGGGCCGTCCGGACGATGCTGGAACGCCGCGGGGTGGCGCCGTCGAGCTCGACCCGGACCTCCAGCCGGCCGGACGGGTGCTCCACGCTCATCGGCGCGTCCGGCCCGGGGCGGCGGGTGAGGTCGTGGCCGACCGCGCCGTCCATGAGGACGGCGGCGGCCACGCTGACCGCGCCGAGCACGCCGATCGAGGCGTGCACGCGCAGCGGGATGAACGTCCGGGTGCAGATCGCGCCGCCGTCGCGCGGCGGGGCGACCAGCGTCGTCTTCGGCACGGAGGTCTCGGTGACGTCGCCGAGCCCCATGAGGGCGCCGGCCTGGACCCGCAGCGACTGGATCCGGTCCCGGAGGCCGTCGTCGGCGGCGAGGTCGTCCGGCGGCTCGTAGCCGGTGACGCCGAGATCGCTGGCGGCGGCGACCACGACCGGCATGCCGTTGTCGACGCAGGTCACCTCGATGCCGTCGATCACGTCGCGGACGCGGCCGGTCGGCAGCAGCGCGCCGGTCGCCGAGCCCTCGGTGTCCTCGAAGTCCAGCAGGATCGGCGCCGCCGTCCCGGGCACGCCGGAGATCGCGGTGTCGCCGTCGTAGTCGACCGCGCCGCCCGGCGTCGCGAACGTCGCCGTCGCGACGTTGTCGGAGTTCACCATGCGGATGCGGACGCTCGTGCCGTCCTCGCCCGCGCGCACCAGCCCGCGTTCGACCGCGAACGGCCCGATCCCGGCGAGCAGGTTGCCGCAGTTCTGCCGGTCGGAGACGGTCGGCTCGTCCACGCCGAGCTGGAGGAACAGGTACTCGACGTCGATCCCGGGCCGGCCGGAGGGGGAGACGACCGCCACCTTGCTGGTCAGCGGGTGCGCGCCGCCGATCCCGTCGATCTGCCTGGGGTCGGGCGAGCCCATGATCCGCAGCAGCAGGTCGTCGCGCACGGCCGGGTCGGCGGGCAGGTCGCCGGCGAGGAAATAGGCGCCCTTGGACGTGCCGCCCCGCATGAGCATGCAGGGGATGCCGCCGCCGGTCACGCCTCGTCCTTCAGGCGCTGCTCGTAGGTGACGTACTCGATGCCCAGCTCGGTCAGCCGGTCGCGCAGGCCGTAGCGGTCAAGGCCCAGCTGCCCCTCCTGGAACGCAGCGCGGGTCGCCTCCTCCTTGGCCGCGCGCGCCTCCGCCGCCCGTACGGCGTCCGCGACCCGCGACCGGGGAACGCAGACGACGCCGTCGTCGTCGGCGAGGATGGCGTCGCCCGGCCGGATGACCTGCCCGCCGATCGTCACCGGGACGTTCACCGCGCCGGGCGTGGCCTTCACCGTTCCCTGGGCGCTGACGGCCGCCGACCAGGCCGGGAAGCCCATCGCGCCCAGCTCGGCGACGTCGCGTACCCCGGCGTCGATGACCAGCCCGCGCACACCGCGATGCTGGAGCGCGGTCGCGAACAGCTCGCCGAACATCCCGTCGGTGGAGGGCGAGGTGGTCGCGACGACCAGCAGGTCACCCGGGCGGCACTGCTCGACCGCGACGTGGATCATCAGGTTGTCGCCGGGCCAGGACAGGACCGTGACCGCCGTTCCGGCGACGCGGTGGCCGAGGTGGACCGGGCGCAGGCGCGGGCCGAGGTAGCCCGTCCGTCCCATCGACTCGTGAACGGTAGCGACGCCGTGCGCACCGAGCGCCGCGACGTCCTGGGCGTCCGCGCGAGGGGGCCCGGTGACGACGACCGTTCTCATGCCAGCACCCCCGTCGTCTGCGGGTACAGCCGAACATACGCCTCGGCCATCGTGGCGTTGGGCAGGCCGAGGTTGGGGCCCGCGTTGCGCTTCAGCTGGACGCCGCGCCGTCTGGCCAGGTCGGTGTAGTACTCCCACATGTGCTGCTGGGCGGGCAGGCACTCCATCGCCCTGCGCTTGCGCCCGAAGACCGGCGTGATGTCCAGCAGGGTGTCCGGCTTGAAGTCGCACTGCTCCGGCTGGTGGGGCTCGAAGAAGAACACCGGCGGAGCGCCGAGCGGCTCGCCCGGCGCGTCGTAGCCGATCGCCTGCGCCAGCACGCGCGCCTGGAGCGCCATCCGGCAGGCGGCGGGATGGTCGCCGTTGTACGGGTCGGCCGGCGGATGGGTCAGCACCACCGCCGGCTCGACCTCGCGGTAGACGCGGACGAGCCGGTCCACCAGCTCGGGCGTCTCGATCAGCGGGTAGTCGCCGGCGTCGAGGAACTCGATCTCCGCGCCCAGCTCGGCCGCCGCCGCCTCGGCCTCGGCCCGGCGCAGCGCCTTGATCTCGCCGAGGTCGCGGCCCTCGCGCCAGGCGCGGGCGGACTCGCCGCGTTCGCCGAAGCTCAGGCACACCACCCGGGCCGGATCGCCGCGCTCGGTGGCCAGGGCGATCGCGCCCGCCGCCCGCCAGACGAAGTCGCCGGCGTGCGCGCTGACGACCAGCAGCGGGCCCGTGCCGGGCCTGGTCTCGGTAGTCATGCGGACCATCGTGAGAGGCGGTCACCAAGATTGTCAACGATCCTGTTCACAGAAAGTGTTGAAGAAATTGTTGACAATTTTGTCCACGACAACCATCGTCACGGCATGACCAGACTCCGCGCGGCCCTGGCCGCCGCCTCCTCCTCCGTTCTCCTCCTCGCCGCGTGCGGGAGCGGGCAGGGCTCCTCCGACGCGTCCGACAAGGGCCCCACCTCGGTGAAGGTCGACGTCATCCCGATCGTCGACGTGGCGCCGATCTATCTGGGGAACCAGAAGGGCTTCTTCGCCGAGCAGCAGCTCAAGCTGCAGATGGTGACCGCGCAGGGCGGGGCGGCGATCGTGCCCGCCGTCGTCAGTGGCCAGGTCGACTTCGGGTTCAGCAACTACACCTCGCTGATCATCGCCAAGTCCAAGGGGCTGCCGCTGAAGGTGGTCGCCCCCGGCGCGGCCTCGACCGGCAAGCAGCGCAAGGACTTCGGCGGCGTGATCGTCAAGGCGAACAGCCCGATCAAGACCGCCAAGGACCTGGTCGGCAAGCGCGTCGCGGTCAACACGCTGAACAACATCAACGACACCACCGTGCGCGCCTCGATCCGGGCGGCCGGGGGAGACGCGACCAACGTGAAATTCACCGAGCTGGCCTTCCCGGACATGCTCGCCGCGCTGGACAAGGGCAACGTCGACGCCGTCCAGGTCGTCGAGCCGTTCCTGGCGACCGGGCTGAAGAACGGCGGGCGGCTGGTCGCCTCCAACTATGTCGACACCGCGCCCGACCTGACGATCGCCAGCTACTTCACCTCGCAGAAGACCGCGTCGGCCAAGCCCGAACTGGTCAAGCGGTTCACGGCGGCCATGCAGAAGTCGCTGCAGTACGCGCAGGCCCACCCGGACGAGGTGCGGAAGGTGCTGGGGACCTACACCAAGATCGACCCGTCACTCGGCGGGGCGCTCACCCTCCCGGCCTACCCGGCGCAGGTGAACGCCGCCTCGGTGCAGACGCTGGCCGACCTCGCCGTGAAGGACGGCCTCATCAAGAAGGCCCCCGACACGCAGGACCTGCTGCCGTGACGGCTGCCGTACCCCTAGCCCGCCGCCGCTCGCTTCCCACCTGGTCGCTCGGGTTGATCGGTCTGGCCGCGCTGATGGCGGTCGTGGAGATCGCCCCGCGCGCCGGCCTGGTCAACGAACGCTTCCTGCCGCCGTTCAGCACGATGATCTCCTCGCTCGTCGACCAGGCCGGCACGCCGGAGTTCTGGCGCGCGCTGCTGGAGACGGTGCGCGGCTGGGCGCTCGGGCTGGCGATCGCGATGGCGGCGGGCGTGGTGCTCGGCATCGTGATCGGCGCCGTGCCGCTGCTGCGGTCGGCGACGGTCGGCGCGATCGAGTTCCTGCGCCCGATCCCGTCGGTCGCGCTGATCCCGCTCGCCGTGCTGCTGTACGGCACCCAGATGCGGGCCACGCTGCTGCTGGTCGTCTACGCCTCGTTCTGGCAGGTGCTCGTGCAGGTCCTGTACGGCGTGCGCGACGTCGACCCGGTCGCCAGAGAGACCGCGCGCTCGTACCGGTTCCGCCCCCTGACCCGGGTCCGCACGGTCCTCTGGCCGACCGCCCTGCCGTACGTGATGACCGGCTTCCGGCTCGGCGCGGCGGTCGCGCTGATCCTGGAGATCACCGGTGAGCTGGTCATCGGCTCGCCCGGACTCGGGCGGCAGATCGCGGTCGCGCAGACCTCCGGCGCCGTCGACGCGATGTACGCGCTGGTCATCGTCGTCGGCGTGATGGGCGTCGCGGTCAACACCGCCGCCCGCGCCACCGAACGCCGCGTGCTGCGCTGGCATCCCTCCGTCCGAGGGGAGGTGCCCGCGTGAGAGTCCTGTACGTACTGCGCCGGGTCGTCCTGCCGCTGGTGCTGCCCGTCGTGCTCGTCGCCGCGTGGTGGGCCGCCACCGCCAGCAGCACCGACTTCTTCTGGCCGCCGCTCAGCGACATCCTCGGCACGTTCCCCGACACCTGGTTCCAGGGCAGGTTCACCGCGGACGTCCTGCCGAGCCTGGCCAGGCTCGGCGCCGGCTACCTGCTGGCGCTGGTCCTCGGTGTCGGCCTCGGCGTCGCGATCGGCTCGGCGCGCCCGCTCCGGGCCCTGCTGGAGCCGGTCCTGGAGTTCTTCCGGGCCATCCCCGCGCCGGTGCTGGTGCCGATCCTCATGCTGTTCGCCGGCATCGGGAACGGCATGAAGATCCTGGTGATCGTGTCCGGCTGCCTCTGGCCGATCCTGCTGAACACCGTCGAGGGCGTGCGCGGGCTGGACGACGTGCTGAGCGACACCGCTCGCTGCTACCGGATGCGGCGCGGATCGCGCCTGGTCCACCTGGTGCTGCGCGGCGCGAGCCCGCAGATCGCCGCCGGCGCGCGGCAGGCGCTGTCCATCGGGATCATCCTCATGGTGATCAGCGAGATGTTCGCCGCCAGCAACGGCGTCGGCTTCACCATCATCCAGTTCCAGCGCAGCTTCTCCATCCCGCAGATGTGGAGCGGCATCATCCTGCTCGGCCTGATCGGCATCGCGCTGTCGGCCGCCTTCCAAGCCGTCGAGTCCCGGGCGCTGCGCTGGTACACGGGCCTGCGCCGGTCACAGCGAGAGGGTTGAGAATGACCACCGAACTGCTGGAAGTGCGCGGCCTGCGCAAGGTGTACGAGGGGGCCCGGAGCGTCGAGGCCGTCCGCGACCTCACGTTCGCCGTCGGCAAGGGCGAGCTCGTCTGCATCGTCGGCCCGTCCGGCGCGGGCAAGACCACCCTGCTCAAGTGCGTCGCCGGTCTCCTCGGCTGCACGTCAGGCTCGGTGGTGCTCGAAGGGGAGACGGTGACCGGCCCGCCCCCGGGCATGGCCGTGGTGTTCCAGGAGTACGGACGCAGCCTGTTCCCGTGGATGACCGTGTGGCAGAACGTCGAACGGCCGCTGAAGGAGAAGCGCGTCCCCAAGGCCGAACGGCGGCGCCTCGTCAGTGAGGCGCTGGAGGCGGTCGGGCTCGCCGACGTGCACCACTCCCACCCCTGGCAGCTGTCGGGAGGCATGCAGCAGCGCGTCGCCATCGCCCGCGCGGTCGCCTACGAGCCGCACATCCTGCTGATGGACGAGCCGTTCGCCGCCGTGGACGCCCAGACCCGCGCCGACCTGGAGGACCTCGTCCGCGCGCTGTGGCAGCGGCTCGGCGTCACGGTCCTGTTCGTCACGCACGACATCGACGAGTCGATCTACCTCGGCCAGCGCGTCATCGTGCTGTCGAACGCGCCGACGGTCGTGCTGGAGGAGGTGGCCGTCGACCTGCCCGGCGAACGCGACCAGCTCGCCACGCGGTCCGACCCGCGCTTCGCCGAACTGCGGGCCCGCGTCTACACGCTCGTTCAGCGGGCCAAGGAGGGGCACCGGCCGCCGGAGTGACCTTCGGCCGCGAACGGGGCGGCCGCCCCTAGAATTGGCCGACGAGATCGGCGTGCCCGGAGCACGCCTGCGATCGGGGAAGAATGCCACCGCAAGAACAGACAACCGCCGCTACAGAGCGTCCGGACGTCGCCGCCGCCATCCGCGAGGCGATCGCCCGCGGTGATCTGGCGCCCAACCAGCGGCTCGTCGAGGCCGACCTGTCCGAGCAGTACGGCGTCAGCCGCAGCGGCGTGCGCGCCGCGCTGTTCGAGCTGACCAACGAGGGCCTGGTCGAGCGGCTGCAGAACCGCGGCGCCCGGGTCCGCGCGGTCACCCTCGACGAGGCGATCGAGATCTCCGAGGTCCGGATGGTGGTCGAGGGGCTCTGCGCGGCCAAGGCCGCCGAGCACGTCACCGACCAGGAGAGCGCCGAGCTGCGGGCCCTGGGCGAGTCCATGCGGGCGGCCGTCGCCGACGGGCACGTGCTGGAGTATTCCGAGCTCAACAAGGTGCTGCACCGGCGGATCGTGGAGATCAGCGGCCAGGACACCGCCGCCGGGGTGCTCGCGCGGCTGCGGGCGCAGAACGTCCGGCACCAGTTCCGGCTGGCGCTGGTTCCGGGGCGGCCGAACGTGTCGCTGCGGGAGCACCTGGCCATCATCGAGGCGATCCGCGCGCACGACCCCGAGGCCGCCGAACGGGCCGCCCGCCGCCACCTGGTCAGCGTGATCGAGGCGCTCAAGGCGGTGTGAGGGAGGTCGAGCGTCCCGGGCTCGGAGCGGCGCGGCTTCGAGCCCGGGACGGATCGCGGGGCGGGGACCGTCAGTAGTGCGGATTGTTGGTGTCGGGGATCGAGATGCTGATCGGCAGGTCGCCTCCGGACAGCACGAGCAGGATCCCCAGGCGCAGGATCTCGTCGAACGCCCAGTAGGCCTTCTGCAGCGCCCCAGGCGCCTTCTCCAGCGACAGCAGGCCCTCACGGACCTGGACGAACGGCTCCCAGGCCGTCTCGAAGATCGGGTCCCAGAACGGGTCCCGGGGGACCTTCATGTAGTCGGCGATCTCGTCACCGAGCACGTACCGGCTGAGCGCGCCGAGAATGGGCTTGGAGAGGATGCCCCCATCGACGAAGGAGGCGAGGTTGAGCAGGATGTCGGCCAGCTTGATGCCTTCGGGGGTGGGCGCCAGGATCGGGTCGAGGACCTGCTTGGCCTGGGCGTTGGCTTCGTCCCAGGACTTGGGGATGTACTCGTCCCTGATGCCGAGCATGTGCGCGCACACCTGCCATGAGTGCAGGAACGCCTCGGACTCGGCGGCGGGGATCGGAACCTTCCATTTGACGAGGTTCTGCATGACGGTGGTGGGCAGGCTGTGCCAGGTGACCATCATGTCCGCCTGGCTGATCGGGACCTTCTCGTCGGCGACCTTCGTCCAGTAGGAGGACTTGGGCAGCAGGTGCCGCACCCCCGCGTGCGCGAGCCGGGTCTTGACACAGGTCACGATCATCTCGCCGTCGGACTTGTAGGCGTTCGACGTGCCGATGTCGTAGCCGAGCTTGGCGGTCTTGGTGATGCGGTCGCGCATGTCCGCGCCGCCCTTGGAGTAGTACACCGCGCGCGCCTCGTGCGGGATGGCCGTGCTCATCATCCCGCTGGCGAAGCCGTAGGTGACGCCGAGGTAGAGTCCCCGCTTCTCGTTGAAGTTCACCGCGGTGGCGAGCTTGCCCTGGTCGGTCCACGACGGCATCTGCCTGGCGCGCTCCATGAAGTCGCGCAGATCCGCCGGCAGGCCGCTCGGCAATGACTGGCCGTTCTTGGTCCAGGTCTTCAACAACGTGTTGACCTTGGCGACGTCGCCCCGGTCGATGATGGAGGCGACGAGCTGGTCGGCCTCGTCGTCCCACACCCACCGAGGATCGGCCCCTTCGCCGTAGCCCGCCACCGAGCCCTTGGGCGACCACGTCCACAAGGGACTCGCCTTCGCGGGGGTGGCGACGCTCAGCGCACCGAGTGCGCCCAACGTCCCACCCGCCATCAGCACGTTGCGTCTGCTGGGTTTGTCCATGCCTTCGCTCCTCCTCGGGGCCGAGAGCGCTGCCTTTGATACGATGAAACGCATCCTGCATCTGCGTATCATTGACGGCGGATCTCATAACAGCACACGGTGAGGCACATCACAAGACCCGAACCGCACGACTCAAGACCTGAACCGCATGACCGGCGCGCGAGGCAGAATCAGTCGTCATAGGAGGCGAAGATGGAACCCGGGCTGCCCTTTCTCGCGTCGGAGTCGCTGCTGGAACGCGCCTACACCGACGCCGTCGAGCGGGTGGGCGACGATGACGAGACGCGTACGCGCGTGCTCGACGGCGCCTACGAGCAGTTCTGCCGGATGGGCATCCAGCGTTCGACCATGGAGGACGTGGCGCGGCGGGCCGGGGTCTCCCGGATCACCGTCTACCGGCGGTTCGCGACCAAGGACGCGCTGGTCGAACAGGTCGTGGGCCGCGAGTTCAGGCGCTACTTCGACCAGTTCCTCGTGGACATCCGGCAGGCTGAGACCGCCGCCGACCGGGTGGTGCTGGGCTTTGTGAGCTCGCTGCGCGCGATCCGGGGCAACCCGCTGATCGGCGGCCTGATCACCACCGAACCCGACCTGCTGGTGTCCTCACTGATCAACGACGGGGGCCGGACCGTCGCCACCGTCCGGCAGTTCGTCGCCGGCCAGCTGCGCTTCGAGCAGCGCGCGGGCAACGTGTCGGCCGACCTGGACGTCGATCACGTGGCCGAGATGATGGTCAGGATCTCCGCGTCCTTCCTGGCGATCCCGAGCCATCTCATCGACCTCGACGACGACGAGCAGCTGGCCGCCCTGGCCCGCCGCTTCCTGGTTCCCATGCTGGAGCCGCAGCCCTAGACCCGTTCGAGCAGGACCGCCACGCCCAGCCCGGCGGCACCGCTCACCGCCGCGACGCCATAACGCGCGTCGCGCCGTTCGAGCTCGTCGACGCAGTCGCCGACCATGATCGCGCCCGTCGCGCCGAACGCGTGGCCCTTGGCGATCGTGCCGCCGTTCGGGTTGAGCCGGTCGGGACCCGCGTCCAGGTCGCGCCGGAACCGCAGGCAGAGGGCCGCGAACGCCTCGGCGAACTCGAAGACGTCGATGTCGGACGGGCGCAGGCCCGCCCTGGCGATGACCTTCTCGACCGCCATCTGACCCGCCGTGAGCATGATGACCGGGTCCGTCGCGGCCGTCGCGGTGGCCACGATCCGGGCGCGAGGCCGGAGTCCGGCCCGTTCGGCGGCCTGATCGTCGCCCAGCACGAGGAGCGCGGCGGCATCGGCCAGGGCCGGGGAGGTGCCGACCGTGTGAACGTGGTTCAGCTCGCCCGCCTCCGGATGGGCGGCGAGCGCGATCTCGTCCTGGTCGGGGAACGTGGCGAACGCGGGCTCCAGCCCGGCCAGCGATTCGGGAGTGGTGTCCGGTCGGACCAGCTCGTCGTGGTCCAGGCCTGCGACCGGGACGAGGCTGGTCGGGGTGGACTTGGCGGCCTTCTGCTGGGTCTCCAGGCCGTAGGCGTCGAGCTGGTCGCGGGTCCAGCCCTCGAGCGTGGCGTTCAGATCGGCGGCGATGCCCATGTGCACCGAGCCGATCCGCGCGATGGTCTCCGGATCGCAGAACAGGGGCCCGCCGTCACTGAACATCGGCACGCGGGAGGTGCTCTCGACGCCGCCCGCCACGGCCAGGCCGAGGTCGCCGGCGGTGATCCGCGCGGACGTCTGGGCGACCGCGTCGATGCCGGAGGCGCAGAAGCGGTTGAGCGTGCCGCCGGGGACATCGCCCCAGTCGGCCAGGAGGGTCGCGGTGCGGGCCAGATTGGCGCCCTGCTCGTTCACCTGGGAGGCCGTCCCGATGATCACGTCCTCGACCAGGGCCGGGGTGAGGCCGCGTTCGGCCAGGGCCTTCTGGAGGGTGACGACCAGGTCCACCGGGCTCACGCCGTGCAGGGCGCCCCGCTTGGAGCCCTTGCCGCGCGGGGTCCGGAGGTAGTCGAGCACATAGGTCATGGCAGCCCCTTATCGAGTAACTCTGTTAGTTGTAGTCTTGCAGACATGAGCGTATGGGTGCTGGGCGGACATCAGACGGACTTCGCGCGCAACTGGGCACGGGCCGGGCTCGAGTTCTCCGACCTCGTCGGGGAGGTGGTCGAGGACACGCTGGCCGATTCCGGGGTGGCGGCCGAGGATGTCGAGGTCATTCATGTCGGCAACGCGTTCGGCCAGCTCTTCACCGGGCAGGGCCAGCTCGGCGGCATGCCAGCGACCGTGCACGAGGGCCTGTGGGGCGTTCCCTCGTCCCGGCACGAGGCCGCGTGCGCCTCGGGCGGGATCGCCGTGCTGTCGGCCATGGCCGACCTGGAGGCCGGGCGCTACGACTGCGCGCTGGTCCTGGGCGTCGAGCTGGAGAAGACCGTCCCCGGCGATCTCGCGGCGCAGCACCTCGGAGCGGCCGCCTGGGTCGGTCACGAGGGGCAGGACGCCACGTTCATGTGGCCGTACATGTTCAACGAGCTCATCGGGGAGTACGAGCGGCGCTACGGCATCGACGACCGTCATCTCCAAGCGATCTCCGAGCTCAACATGCGCAACGCCAAGGCCAACCCCAACGCCCAGACCCGGGCGTGGAAGTTCACCGACGCCAGCTTCACCTCCGACGCCGAGGCCAACCCGCCGGTCGAGGGACGCGTGCGGCGGCAGGACTGCAGCCAGATGACCGACGGCGGCGCGGGCGTGGTACTCGTGTCGGACCGCTGGCTCCAACGGAACGGACGCGGCGGCGGCGCCCGCATCGCGGGCTGGGGACACCGGACGGTCGGCCTGCCGCTGCGGCAGAAGGTCGACAAGAGCGCGGGCGAGGCGTACGTCCTCCCGCACGTGAGGCAGGCGGTGCTCGACGCGTTCAAGCGCGCCGGAGTCGAGGGCGTGGACGACCTCGACGGCATCGAGACCCACGACTGCTTCTCCATGTCGGAGTACATGGCGATCGACCACTTCGGCATCACCGGCCCCGGCGAGAGCTGGAAGGCCATCGAGAACGGCGAGCTGGAGATCGGCGGGCGCATCCCCGTCAACCCGAGCGGCGGCCTGATCGGCGGCGGTCACCCCGTCGGCGCGACCGGCGTCCGTATGCTGCTCGACGCGACCCGGCAGGTGACCGGGCGCGCGGGCGGCTACCAGGTCGAGGGGGCGCGCCGGGTCGGCACGCTCAACATCGGCGGCAGCACGACGACCACGGTGAGCCTCGTGGTGGAGGGGAACGACGATGGACGTTGAGGTCGTGGGGCGGGCGCTGTCGACGCTGCCCGAGGATGACGATCACCCCTACCGGACCGGCCCGTGGCGCCCCCAGACCACCGAGTGGCGCGCCGACGACCTGGAGGTCGTGGAAGGCGAGATCCCGGCCGACCTGGACGGGGTCTACCTGCGCAAC
This sequence comes from Actinomadura barringtoniae, assembly GCF_017573505.1. Classification (GTDB taxonomy): domain Bacteria; phylum Actinomycetota; class Actinomycetes; order Streptosporangiales; family Streptosporangiaceae; genus Spirillospora; species Spirillospora barringtoniae. The sequence goes on along the minus strand of NZ_JAGEOJ010000009.1, from coordinate 385,454 downwards.
ACCGAGAACCCGGTCCACCCGGCGATCCGCCTCTACCACCCGTTCGACGGCGACGGGATGATCCACGTCGTCGGCTTCCGCGACGGCAAGGCGTTCTACCGCAACCGCTTCGTGCGCACCGACGGGTTCCTCGCCGAGCAGGAAGCGGGGGAGTCGCTGTGGGCGGGCATCGCCGACCGTCCCGCGCTGTCCAAGCGGCAGGACGGCTGGGGCGCGCGGACGCGGATGAAGGACGCCGCCAGCACCGACATCGTCGTGCACAACGGCGCCGCGCTGCCCAGCTTCTGGCAGTGCGGCGACCTCTACAAGCTCGACCCGCTGACCCTCGACACGATCGGCAAGGCGACCTGGGGCGGCGGCTTCCCGTCCGACTGGGGCGTGTCGGCGCACACCAAGACCGACGACCACACCGGCGAGCTGATGTTCTTCAGCTACGCGACCGAGGCGCCCTACCTGCGCTACGGCGTCGTCGACGACAAGGACGCGCTCGCGCACTTCGTCGACGTGCCGCTGCCGGGGCCGCGGCTGCCGCACGACATGGCCTTCACCGAGAACTACGCGATCTTCAACGACTTCCCGCTGTTCTGGGAGCCGGAACTGCTCGCGCAGGGCAAGTACGCCTCGCGCTTCCACCCCGACATGCCGAGCCGCTTCGGCGTGATGCCGCGCCGCGGGGACTCCTCACAGATCCGCTGGTTCGAGGCCGACCCGACGTACGTGCTGCACTTCGCCAACGCCTACGAGGACGGCGACGAGATCGTCATCGACGGGTTCTTCCAGGGCTGCCCGGAGCCGCCCGATCCCAGGGGCGAGGGCGTCTACCAGCGCATGTTCCGATTCCTGGCGCTGGAACGGATGCAGACCCACCTACACCGCTGGCGCCTCAACCTGGCGACCGGCCAGGTGAAGGAGGAGCGCCTCAGCGAGCGCTACACCGAGTTCGGCATGATCAACCCCGGTCACGGCGGCCGCCCCTACCGCTACACCTACGCCGCGACGCAGCGGCCGGGCTGGTTCCTGTTCGACGGGATCGTCCGGCACGACCTGCACACCGGCACCGAGGAGCGGTACGCGCTGGACGAGGGCGTCTACGGCAGCGAGACGGCGATGGCGCCACGCGTCGGTTCCACCGGGGAGGACGACGGCTACCTGATTACACTGACCACGGACATGAACACCGATCGTTCCGAGTGCCTGGTGTTCGACGCGGCGCGGCTCACCGACGGGCCGGTGGCCCGCCTGCGGCTCCCGGAGCGGATCTCCAGCGGCACGCACTCCACCTGGGCCCCGGGCTCGGCGCTGCGGGGCTGGCGGGACGGGGACGCCGCCGAGGCGGCCGGGACGATCGGCCTGTAGAAGCGCATGGGAGTCCCGACATGGACGAGGTGACGCCGACGCGGCTGCGTGCCGGGGGCGAGAACGCCATCGGCATCACCATGGGCCTCATCGGGGACGAGTGGGCGCTGCTGATCCTGCGGTACGCCCACCAGGGCGTGCACCGCTACGCCGACTGGCGCGACCGCCTGGCGATCTCCGACTCGGTGCTGTCGGCGCGGCTCGGCCTGCTGACCCGCATGGGGCTGCTCACCCGCAGGGCCTACCAGACCAGGCCCACCAGGTATGAGTACCGCCTCACCCAGAAGGGCCGGGAGGTCTGGCCGATCCTGGTGGCGATCTGGGCGTGGGAGTTCCGCTGGGTCGCCGACCACACCGAGACGCTGCCCTGGATGCGGCACCGGACGTGCGGCCGCCACATGGAGCCGCAGCTGACCTGCGCCGCCTGCGGTGAACGGGTCGCGCCGCGCGACGTGAGCAGCAGCGTGGGCCCGAGCGGCGGGGACGGCCGTTCGGTCCCGGCCGCCGCGACCCGCCGCCGGTCGGCCTCGGGTGCGGGCGACGGCGCGGGGCTGTTCCCCGAGACCATGGCCCTGGTCGGCAACCGCTGGTCGGTCATGCTGCTCGGCGCCGCGTTCCTCGGCGCCCACCGGTTCGGGGAGTTCCAGCAGATGATGGGCGCGCCGCCGACGATGGTGTCCGACCGGCTGCGCACGTTCGTCTCGCTCGGCGTGCTGTCGGAGGAGCCGAGCGCGGAACGGGCCGACTGGGTGTCCTACCGGCTCACCGACAAGGGACGCGCGTTCTTCCCGGTCATCATGACCGCGATCGCGTGGGGGCAGCGCTGGTTCCACGCGCCCGACGGCCCGGCGCTGCTGTCGGCGCATCGCGGCTGCGGCGCGGCGTTCGAGCCGCGGCTTGTCTGCGACGGCTGCGGTGAGGTGCTGGCCGAGGAGGACGTGCTGGTGGTACCTCCCGAGTAGCAGGTCCAAGATCGACTCTGGGAGCGATGCGGGTCCGGTCGGCGGGGCCGGAGGCTGGAGCACAGCAGCCCCGAACCGAACAGGACCCTTCATGGCACACCCGATGACCCGTGTCACCGCCGCCGCAGTGGCGGCCACCACGGTCGCCGGTCTCACCGCGGCCACCGCCGGAGCGAGCACCGCCGTTCCGACTCAGCGGGGGACGCTGGTGTCGGCGACCCACCTGCGGACGATGTCGGCCGAGCAGGCCCGCACCTGGCTGAAGAGCGACCATTTCGACGCCTCGCAGGTCAAGTACGGGGTGGACACCTACCGGCTGGTCTACCGCACGATCGACGCCCGCCACCGGCCCACCACCGCCAGCGGCCTGCTGGTCCTGCCGCGCAACCAGGCCAAGACCCTGCGCACGGTCTCGTACACGCACGGCACGATGAGCTACAAGCCGGACGCGCCCTCGGTGGCCAAGGACGTCTGGGGCTCCGGCCCGGCCGTCACCTACGGCGCGGCGGGCTTCGCCGCCGTCTCGCCCGACTACCTGGGGCTCGGGCTCGGCCCCGGCGTCCACCCATGGAAGAACGTCCCGTCCGAGACGACCGCCTCCATGGACATGCTGCGGGCCGCACGGCAGGCCGCCGCGCGCCACGGACGCACGCTCGACCGCCGGGTGCTGGTCACCGGCTTCTCGCAGGGCGCGTCGTCCGCGCTCGGGCTCGCACGCGCGCTGCAGGCCGGCAACGACCCGTGGTTCCGGCTGCGCGCGGTCGCCCCGATCAGCGGCGGGTACGACTTCAAGGGCGCCGAACTGCCGGCGCTTCTCGGCGGCAAGGTGCCCTCGAAGATCGGCGTCGCCTACACGACGTACCTGCTGACCTCCTGGAACCGCATCCACGGCCTCTACTCCTCGCCCCAGGTGGTCTTCAAGAAGCCGTACGCGGGCCGCGTGAACAAGCTCTTCGACGGCACCACCCGAGGCGACGTCATGCTGAAGAGCCTGCCCGACCGCCTCGACCAGCTGCTGACCCCGCGCGGCATGGCCATGCTCCGCAAGCCGACGGGCCGGTTCGAGCGCGCGCTGATCGAGGACCGCGACGCGCCCACCGCCTGGACCCCGCACGTCCCGATTCGCCTCTACAAGATCAGCAATGACGAGCAGGCGGTCACGCTCAACACGACCCACTACGCGACCTGGCTCCGTCGGCGGGGCGTGAAGGCACCGGTGATCGACGTCGGCGGCCGGACCTACGGGGGCTCCCGGCACCTGGGCTCGAACCTGTCGGGCACCGCCCAGATCGTCCGGTGGTTCGAGACCCTGCGCTAGCCGAAGTGGCCGCGCTAGTCGAAATGAATGGCCTCCAGCCGGTCGGCGGTGGTCCGGTCCAGCACCGTGACGCCGTCGGCCGGCGGCAGCTCGCCGGTCCGGGCCTGCTCCATGATCGGGCCCCAGCGGCGGCAGTGCCGGGCGAACGCGGTGTCGGTCACCACCCGGCCGCGCGCGACCTGCCCCGCCCGCGCCGTCTCGGGGTCGACATCGATGAGGATCAGGTGCATCTCGCCGCCGCGCCGCCGCGCGAGCCAGGCGAAGCCGTGCAGGATGTGCGGCCAGGTGCCGCGGGTGTGGGCGAGGACCGCGTGCCCGCGGATCACCGCGCGGGCGATGCGCCACACGTGCGTCGCGTGGACGAGAGGGGTGCGTACGCGGGTCGGCAGCGGGCGCAGGAACCGCGCCCACCAGTTGCGGGACTGGCGCGAGTCGATGACGCGCACCGGGCCGCGTTCCACCGGCGCGCTCTCGTCGCCCCGCAGCCCGTACAGCCGGTCCATCAGCGTGCTCTTGCCCGCGCCGGGCAGCCCGGCCACCAGCACCAGCGCCCCCGCCGGATAGGTGAGGCCGGCGCCGGTCTCGCGGGTTTCCACATCGCTACGTTTTCGGATCGGTGCTCTCCTGTCTGGTTTCCCCCGAGGTCGATGGTGGTTTCACAAACGAACACACCCGGGCAGTTGTTCCAGTTTCCTGCCGCCGCGCAAGGCTGCGGCCAGCGCGCAGAGCGCCAGGCCGCCCGCCGTCCACGCGAGCACGGTGAATCCGCCCAGCGACAGCAGGGGCGTGGAGATCAGCCCCGCCATCGCAGCGATGGACCATATCGCGGCATCGACCGCACCTTCGAGTTGCGCCCGCCCGGTCTCGGGGAGATCGCGGGCCAGCAGGCTGCTCCCGCCGACGAAGCAGAGGTTCCAGCCGTACCCGAGCACGAACAGCCCGAACGGCGTGAGGACCGGGGCGATCGCGGCCGCGGCGGCGAGTGTCAGCAGGCCAGCGAACATCACCGGCCGCGGTCCCGCCCGGTCGACCAGCCTGCCCGTGACCGGCGACAACGCGAACATCCCGACCGTGTGACCGGCGAGCATCACGCCGACCGCGCCGAGCCCCTCGCCGTGCATGTGCATGTCCAGGGGCGTCGCCGTCATGACCGTGACCATCACCACCTGGGCCGTCGCCATGACCGTGAGCGCCGACCGCGCCACCGGCGTCCGCAGCAGTGAGGACAGCGGAACGCCGGCGACCTGATGCGATCCCCGTGGCGCGCCGAACGCGGCGACGGCCGCGACCGCGCAGGTGACCAGCGCCAGCACGAACGGGCCGGCGAACGTGACCAGTCCCACGCCCCCGGCGAACGAGCCCGCCGGGTCCAGCAGCAGCGGGCCGCCGATCGCGCCGATGGCCGAGCACCAGACCAGCACGCCGATCGCGAACCCCCGCCGCCTTACTGGGTAAAGGTCGGCGGCCGCGTAGCGGGAGAGCTGCGCCCCCGCGTTCCCCAGGCCGAGCAGCACCATCCCCAGGCACAGCAGCCCGACCCGGCCGCCGACCGTCGCGCTGACCGCGAGGCCCGCGCCCACCATCGCCGCCGCGTACCCGAGCACGAACGACACGCGCCGGTTGGCCATGCGGCTCAGCGCCAGCGCCCCGACACCCGTGCCGATGATGCCCGCCGCGTTGGGCACCGCACCCCACGCCGTTCCGAGGCGGTCCGCCGCCACCAGGGTGCTCGTCGCGCTGCTTGCCGCCATCGCCGCGTTCATGAACGCCGCGCTCGCACACAATCCCGTCATCGCTCGCATGCGTTCAACGCTAGAAAGGTCAGCCCGCGCGATGAATGGGCGATGACTGGTCTTCGGCGCCTCTCGCTTCTAGTTTGAAAGGTGTTGTCCGCGAAGGGGGTTGCACATGGACAGACCACTGGATCAGACCGACTGGCGCATCATCGACGAGCTTCAGCGCGACGGGCGCCTCTCGTTCAACAAGCTCGCCGCCCGGATCAACCTCTCCGCCCCGGCCGTCGCCGAACGCGTGCGGCGCCTGGAGGAGCAGGGCGTGATCGCCGGATATCAGGCGCGGATCGACCCCGCCAGGGTCGGCCAGCCGCTGACCGCGTTCGTGCACATGCGCTGTCACCACGGCCGCTGCCTGCTGAAGACCACGACGGCCGAGGACCTTCCGGAGGTCGCCGAGATCCACAAGCTCAGCGGTAACGGCTGCTCGATGCTCAAGGTCCGCGTGGCCTCGATGGAGCACCTGGAGGGCCTGTTCGAACGGCTCGGTGAGCACGGTGAGATGGACACCCACGTCGTCCTGTCCACGCCGTACGAGAACCGTGCCGTCGGGCCCGCCGCGTTCGAGTCCCGCTCGGTTACATCATCGGCCGGCTGGACGCGCTGAGCGCCGGGAACTCGGCCGCCACGGTGAAGCCGGCGCCGACCGGGCCCGAGAGCAGGCGGCCGCCGGTCGCGTGGACGCGCTCGCGCAGTCCGGGCAGCCCGCGTCCGGACGACGGCGCGTGCACGGCAGGGGCCTCACCGCTGCGGCCGCCGTCGTCGGTCACCTGGACGCGGAGCCCGCCGGCCCAGGTGAGCGTCACCCGGACCGAGGCGCCGGGCCCGGCGTGCCTGATCACGTTCGTCAGGGCCTCCTGAACGACCCGGTAGGCCGCCCCTCCCGCGCCCGGAACCAGCGGAACGGGGTTGCCGGTGGCCCGGATCGTCACGCTGACCCCGGTGCCGGCGACGGACTCCAGCAGGTCGGGAAGCTCCTCGATCCCAGGCAGGTCGCGTTCGCCGGGCATGTCCAGGCCCTCCAGCACGTGATGCAGCTCGGTCATCGCCCGTACGGCGCTCCGCTCGATGCTCGCCAGCGCCCGGTCCCGCGTCGCGACGTGCCCGGCGGGGGACCGCCGCGCGCCCGCGGCCCGCAGCGCGATCACGGTGATCGCGTGCCCGAGCGTGTCGTGCAGATCCTGGGCGATCCGCGCGCGCTCGTCGAAGATTGTTCCGGTCATGCCGCCAGCCTCCGCCGCGCTGCTGGAACGGGCGCTGGAGGGGTGGCTGGACGGCCGCTGGACGCGCGGCATAAGCCGGTGACGGAGCGCCGTCCCCAGAGCTATGTTGGTGACCGATTGCTCAACGCGGCGGGAGACGGGGATGAGCGATCCGGGCGATCCGGTGCTCCGGTTCGAGGTCCTGGGGTCTTTGCGTGCCTGGCGTGGCGGTGCGGAGCTGCCGCTCGGACCGCTCCAACAGCGCACCGTCCTCGCCGTCCTGCTGCTGAACGCGGGCAGGCGCCTGCGGCGGGAGCGCCTCATCGAGGCGGTGTGGGGCGAGGAGCCGCCGGCCTACGCGGTCAACCTCCTGCAAAAGCACGTGTCCGGCCTGCGCAGGGTGCTGGAGCCGGACCGGTCGCCGCGTACACCGTCCAGCCTCCTGTCGTGGACCGACACCGGCTACCTGCTGACCGTTCCGCCGGAACGGCTGGACCTGGCCGCGTTCGACGAGCTGGTGGAGACCGCCCGCGCGACGCGTGCGGAGGGTGACCAGGAGGGCGCCGCCGGGGCGTTCCACCGCGCGCTGGAGCTGTGGCGCGGACCGCTGTGCGACGGCCTCGCCGGACCGCTGCTGGACGCCGAACGCGACCGGCTGGGGGAGCGGCGCCTCGACGTGATCGAGCAGTGCGCCGACCTGGACCTGCGGCTCGGCCGTCACCGCGAGCTGGTCGGGCAGCTCCGCGAGCTGATCGGCCGGTATCCCTTCCGCGAGCGGCTGCGCGGCCTGCTGATGCTCGCGCTGTACGGCGCCGGACGGCAGGGCGAGGCGCTGGAGGCGTTCCACGAGGCGCGCCGCTACCTGCTGGACGAGCTCGGCATCGAGCCCGGCCCGCAGCTGAGGGCGGTGCACGAACGGATCCTGAACGCCGACCCGGGCCTGGCCGCCGAGGCGGCCGAACGGTCCCCGCGCGGCTCGCCCGCCCCGGCCCGTCCCGGCGTGCGGGGGCTGCCCGTTCCCGCGCAGTTGCCCTACGGGATGTCGCACTTCGCGGGACGCGAGACCCAGATCGAACGGCTCAACGAGGTGTGCCTGCGAGACGGCGCCGCGGCCGGGGGAGCGGTCGTCATCACCGCCATCGGCGGCACCGCCGGAGTCGGCAAGACCGCCCTCGCGGTGCACTGGGCGCATCAGGTCCGCGACCGCTTCCCCGACGGGCAGCTGTACGTCAACCTGCGCGGCTTCGACCCGGGCGCCGCGGCGATGGAGCCGGCCGAGGCGATCCGCGGTTTCCTGGACGCCTTCGACGTCGAGCCGCAACGAATCCCGATCAGCCTGGAGGGGCAGGCCGCGCTCTACCGGAGCCTGCTCGCCGACCAGCGCGTCCTGGTGATCCTGGACAACGCCGAGAACGCCGAGCAGGTGCGCCCGCTGCTTCCCGGCTCGCCCGGATCGGTCGTCGTGGTGACCAGCCGCGACCAGATGCCGGGCCTGGTCGCCGCCGAAGGCGCCGTACCGCTGACCGTCGACCTGCTGTCGTTCGCCGAGGCCCGCGGGCTGCTCGCCCGGCGGCTGGGCGAGGCACGGATCGCCGCCGAACTGGCGGCCGTCGAGAAGATCGTCGCCCGGTGCGCGCGGTTGCCGCTGGCCCTGGCCATCGTCGCGGCGCGTGCCGCCGCGCATCCGGAGTTCGCGCTCGAACAGCTGGCGGGGGAACTGGAGGACGGCGACGCGCGGCTGGACGCGTTCGAGATCGCCGACCCGAGCACCGACATCCGGTCGGTCTTCTCCTGGTCGCTGCACCGCGTGAGCCCCGCCGCCCAGCGGCTGTTCCGGCAGCTCGGGCTGCACGCCGGGCCCGACATCACCGCGCCGACCGCCGCCAGTCTCGCCGGGGTGTCGCCGATCCGCGCCCGCGCCGCGCTGGCCGAGCTGGCCCGCGCGCACCTGGCGATCGAGCACGTGCCGGGCCGCTTCACCTTCCACGATCTGCTGCGCGCCTACGCCGCCGAGCTCGCCATGGACCGCGACGGCGCCGACGAGCGCCGGGACGCGATCGGCCGCGTTCTCGACCACTACCTGCAGACCGCGTTCGCCGGTGACCGCCTCATCAACCCGCACCGCGACCCGCCCAAGATCGCGCCGCCCGACCGTGGCGTCACCCCGGTGGACCTGCGCAGCGCCGAGCAGGCGATGTCGTGGTTCACCGCCGAGCACGCGGCGTTGCTGGCCGCGGTCGAGCAGGCGCTGGCGACCGGGGCGGACTCCTCCTGCTGGCATCTGGCCTGGGCCGTCTCGACCTACCTCGACCGGCAGGGGCACTGGAACGACCTGTCGACCGTTCACCGGTCCGGGCTCCTCGCGGCCGAACGCATCGGAGACCTCGCCGGTCAGGCGCTGTCTCATCGCGGCATCGCCCGCGGGTTCGCCCGGCTGAACCAGAACGACGTCGCCGACCGGCACCTGCGGGCCGCGCTCGCGCTGTTCGAGGAGCTGGGCGACCGGGTGGGGCAGGCGTACGCGCACCGGACGCTCGCCGCGATGCTCGACCAGCGCGACCGCGACCTGGAGGCGCTCGGCCACGCCGAGCGCGCGCTCGAGCTCTACCGAGCGGAGGGGCACAAGGCCGGGCTCGCCGACGCCCTCAACGCCGTCGGCTGGTTTCACGCGCGGGTGGGCGACTACGAACAGGCCCTCCCGTGCTGCCAGGAGGCGCTGGCGCTTCATGAGGAGCTCGGGGATGAGGGCGGCTGTGCCCAGACCTGGGACAGCCTCGGCTACATCCACCACAACCTGGGCGCCCACGACGAGGCGCGCCATTGCTACCGGCAGGCGGTCACGCTCTTCGCCCGCCTCGGCGACCGCTACAACGAGGCGGCGAGCCTGACCCGCCTCGGCGACGCCCACGACGCGGCGGGCGAACGTTCCGACGCCGAACGTGCCTGGCGGCGCGCGCTGGACATCTTCACCGAGATCGGCCACGCCGAGGCCAGGCATCCGCGCGCCCGGCTGCAGGCCCGCGCGGGCTAGCCGCCGGGCCGGGTTAGGCGCGGGCCGGCCGTCGTACCCCGAGGGAGAGCCATCGGTCGCCGACGCCGGCCATCACGCGGCGCTCGCGGCATTCGGTGAGGAACCGCCGGACCTGGCTCGCGGTGGCGCCCTGTCCCGTTCCCGCCTCGACCGCGACGTGTTCGGCCGTGACGCGATCGCACCGTTCGTAGACGGCCGCCTGCCATCCGCTGAGCAGGAGGGAGCCCGCCGCGCCGGGTCGCGTGTCCAGCAGCACCAGGTCACCGTCGGGACGATGCAGGAGGGTCAGTTCGCCGCGCGGCACACCCGACGCCCATTGCCAGGCGCGTTCGATGGCCGGGGCGGCGTACTCGGCCGGGACGCGGCCGTCGGCGTAGTCGAAATCGAAGTAGAAGGCGATCCGGCGGAGCGTCTCGTCCGGGAACGGATACAGGTGCGCGTAAGCCGGCTTGGGGCGCACGTCGGTCAGGCCGAACCCGGCAGGGTCGCCGTGGTACGGGCTGAAGCGGTCGAGGCGGATGGCGGCGATGTCGCCGGGCGGCTGCAGGAAGTCGATCGCGTCGATGAGGTCCACGGTCGCGGCGTAGTCCTCGGCCGTCTCCCCGGGGAAGCCGTAGAGCAGGTTCCACTCCGGCCGTACGCCGAACTCCGCGCACCACTTGAGCATCTGGACGTTCTGCAGCGCCGTGGTGCCCTTGCGCATGAGGGCCAGCACGTGGTCGCTGAGGCTCTCCAGCCCCGGCTGCACGCAGCGGACGCCCGCCTTCGCCAGCAGACCCACCTGCTCGGCCGTGAGGTTCGCCTTGACCTCATAGAACAGGTCCATCGGCGCACCGGCCTCCGCCAGCGCGGGCAGTACGCCGGTGAAGTACCGCATGTCCATGATGTTGTCGACGACCGCCGCCTGCCGGACGCCGTACCGCCCCGCCATCTCCGTGATCTCGGCCAGGACGCGTTCGGTGGACTTGCTGCGGAACGCCATCGTCTGCCCGTTCAGCCCGCAGAACGTGCAGTGGTGGCGTGCGCCCCACCAGCAACCGCGCGCCGTCTCCAGCAGCAGGACCGGTGCGATGCCGTCGGAGACCTTGCTCGCCGACAGGTCCGCGAAGAAGTCGTCGTAGGCGGGCACCGGCAGCGCGTCCAGGTCGGCGATCGGCCGGGCGGGCGGCGTCCGCACGGTCCGCCCGCCCGCGCGGATCAGCAGGCCGGGGACGTCCGACGGGTCCGCTCCGTCCCGGAGCCGCCGGACGTACTCCGGGAAGGACCGATCCGCCTCGCCCTGGCAGACCGCGTCCACGAACGGGAACCGCGCGTGCAGTTCCTCGCCCATCTCGCCCTCCCAGTTCGCGCCGCCGAACGCGACGACGACCTGCGGATGCCGCTCCTTCACCCGCCGGGCGAGCGCCAGCGAGGCGATGTTCTGCTCGAACGTGGAGGTGAACCCGACGACGTCGTAGCCCGCCCAGTCGATCATCTCCAGGCAGTCCTCGAGGAACGGCTCGCAGTGCGCGCGCACGCGGCGCAGCCGGGCGAGGATCTGCCCGGCCCGCCGCCCCGCGCCGCTCAGCACCTCGGCGGCGTACGCGGTGTCCCCGCCGGGCGCGCCGTCGCCGTACAGCGCCCGGGTGAAGATCCAGTCGCCCGCGAACGCGGTGGTGGGCATCTCCGCGCTCACCCACCGGTAGTCGTCCAGGCCGGTGCGGTCGGCGAACGCGAATCCCAGATGCCGGACGTCGCAATGCACGCCGTCGCGCCGCAGGGCGGCCTGCAGCAGGCTCAACCCGATCGCGGGCCGGTCCAGGGCGTGCCACGGCATGCTGATCAGCAGGACGCGCAGCGGAGCGGACATCCCGGCGTCAGTCCAGGTCCGCGTCGATGATCAGCTTGATGAGCAGGTCGCGCTCCATCCGCGTCATGCCCTGGGACGTCGGCCAGGCGTTCGGCGGCTGGGCGGCGCCGGTGCCCGAGAACATCGTCACCGGTTGCGCCGGTTGCGCCGGCTGCGGTGAGGCCGGCGACGGCGTGGACGGCCTTTCTGCCTGGGGCGGCTGCTCCGGCATCGGGCGGGGCCCGCCGACTCTGATCGAGTAGAACGGGCTGTAGTGGTCGCCGTAGCCGTTCACCTTGGCGACCAGGGCCGCCTTGTAGGCGTCGACCAGGCCGCTGCCCGTCGCGAGATCCTCGCCGACCTCGGCCGGGTGCCCCATGCCGGGGCGGCCGAGGGTGGCGTCGCCGCCGCGTCCCTCGGTGACGTCGCGCGCGGTGCGCCGCAGGATGTCGCGCAGTTCCGCGGGCGTCAGCGAGGGGTTGGCCTCCAGGACCAGGGCGCACACACCGGCGATCTGTGCGGCGGCGGCCGACGTACCGCTGAGCGCGGCCCAGCCGTCGCCGCCCTTGGTCCCGTCTCCCGCCAGGGAGCAGTAGCGGTCGAGTTCGGACCCGGACGGCACCGGCAGCATGATGTAGGCGGCCGTCGGCTGCATGCCGACCAGCCCGCACACGTCGGGCACGTTCCGGCCCGGGTAGACCTTGCTCTCGAAGCCGCTGCTGAAGTCGGAGGCCCGCAGCCGCCGGTCGGGCTCCATGTAGGCGCCGCCGGCCGCGATGACGTCGGGATGCTGCGCCGGGAAGCCGAAGACGCCGTTCCCCGCCGCGCACACGACGGTGATCCCGTGCTTGACCGCGTACGCGACGGCGGCGGCGAGCGCCTTGTCCGGCGCGCTGAGCGGCTCGGCCGCCAGGTCCCCGCCCCAGCTGAGGCTGATGACGTCGGGCGACAGCGACACGGCGTGGTTGAACGCGGCGACGCTGTTGGACGCGTGCATCTTGACCATGGTCAATTCGACGCCCGGCGCCACGGCGAGCAGGTTCGCCGCCTGCGCGGTGCCGTGACCGCATTCGTCCTTGTCCGGCGCGGTCGCTCCGGGACCGGCCTCCACCGGCCGGATGTTGTAACCACGCGCAGCGAAATACGGGTGGTCCTCGAACCCGGTGTCGACCATGACGACGCGGACGCCCTGACCGGTGAGGCCGATCCGGTGGGCGCGCGCGGCACCGCATCCGCCGGAGACGTCACCGGGAACGTTGAGGTGCCAGTAGTCGGTCTTGGGCGCAATGGACTCCTGACTGACAAACCTGGGCTCGTCCACCGCAATGCCTTCGATGAGGCCCGCGTAACGAGTTCCCGTGGTGTCGATCAGGCCCGACTGATCGGTCCTTTTGCAGTCGATGAACGTGGCCTTGTCGGGCCGGGACCTATCTCGCGATACCGGCCTTTCCTTCGCCTTCAGCTTGCAATTGAACTCCCTGGCAAAGAGCTTCGGCGACCCGGCGAAAGAAATGGTCGTCGGCCACACGTGCAGGATGTCGAAACCCGCCTCCTCCAGCGCGGCGGCGGCGTCGCGCATGACGTCGTGCGGCGCGGCGGCCGCCAGGGCGGTCTCGGCCGTGAGGTCGTCCATCTCGAACAGCGAACGCCCGCCGATCGACGTCGGCGAGGCGTGCGCGAATATCTTCTTCGGGAGTTTTGGTTCCGTCCCCGGATCGGCATAGATCGGCTGTGGTCGGTGCCGCATGATCTGATCCTTTTCAGGCAGGGGGTTGATACAGAGACCGTGACGGCAGCCCTCTCGGCAGTCAACCGGATCGGATGGCCGCAGGCGGTCTTCCCGGGAATGCTCTCCCGGCGACCCAGGGACATCCCTAGGTCGTTTACCGGGGACCGATCGCGGCTTTCTCCTCTAACTTCGGCGGTGGCGGCCAGGAAAGGGGAGACATGGCGGCGAACAAGCTCAGCGCGAGGTTTCAGGAAACGCTCGCGGCGGCCGGCGACGACGACCAGGTCGTCGCGCTGGTCCGGACGCGCTCTCCCCAGCCGGGCCGCGAGACGCTGGAGCGGCTGCGGCCGATGGTGAGCGGCGAGCAGCTGGCCACCCGCCGTTCGGAGCTGCTGGGCCTGATCACCGAGCGGTACGGCCGGGGCGACCAGTTCCGGGCGAACCTGCGCAACGACACCGCGGAGGCGCACGCGCCCGTGCTGGAGGCCGCGCCGGGGGCGCACAGCCTCTGGCTCGCCGACGCGATCGTGGTCACGGGCACGCGCAGCGAGCTGCAGTCCCTGGCCCGGCACGAACGGGTGGCGCGCGTCGAGGCCAATCCCGTCCTGCGGATTCCTCGTTTCCTGCGAACGCCCCTGGAGGACAGCCCCGAGGCGGTGGACGGCAGTACGTGGGGCCTGGCGTGCATCGGCGCGCCCGAGACCTGGGGAGGTCTCGGGCGGGGCGAGGGGGTGCTGGTCGGCCACCTCGACACCGGGGTGGACGCGAGCCATCCCGCCCTCGCGGGGAAGGTGGCGGCCTTCCAGGAGTTCGACGCGCACGGCCTGCCGGTACCGTCCGCGCCGCACGACACCGTCGACCACGGGACGCACACCGCCGGCACGATCGTCGGCCGCACCCTGCGCGGCATCAACATCGGGGTGGCGCCGGACGCCCGGCTGGTGTCGGCGCTCGTGCTGCCGGGGGGTGAGGGCACGTTCGCGCAGGTCGTCGCGGGCATGCAGTGGGCGATCGGGCAGGGCGTGCACGTCATCAACATGTCGCTGGGCGGCTCGGGCTACGAACCGCTGTGGAACCTTCCGGTGCTGAACACGGTGCAGAGCGGTGTGGTGCTGGTGGCCTCCATCGGGAACGCGGGGCACGGCACGAGCGGCGGCCCGGGCAACGACGGCCTGGCCATCGGCGTCGGCGCCTCCCACCGGCTGGACGCGGTCGCCGGGTTCAGCGGCGGGCAGACGATGGACTCGGTGCCGTGGTTCGGCGCCCGGGTCACCTACAACAAGCCCGACCTCGTCGCCCCCGGGGTGCAGGTCGTGTCGTGCGTTCCGGGCGGCGGGCTCGCGGCGTTCAACGGCACGTCGGTCGCGGCGTCGCACGTCACCGGCGCGGTCGCGCTGCTCCAGTCGGCCGAGCCGGGCCTGCGCGGCGACGCCTGGGCCACCCGCGCGATCCTGCTCGGCACCGTCGAGGACTTCGGCGAGGCGGGCAAGGACCAGCGGTTCGGCTTCGGGCGGGTGGACGCCCGCTCGTCGGCCGCCCAGGCGATCGCCTTCTGCTAGCCGTGCGAGCAACGATGCGAGCTGTGATGCGAGCTTTGATGCGAGTCCTCGTGCTAGCCGCCGGCCATCCGTACCGCCAGTTCGGTACGGGAGCGGACCCGCAGCTTCGGATAGATGTTGCCCAGGTGGTACTCCACGGTCTTGACGCTGATCACCATCTCGCGGGCGATCTGGCGGTTGGTGAGGCCGCGGGCGGCACGCCCGGCCACGGCCGACTCCTGGGCGGTGAGCCCCACGGAGCTCTCGCCCGCCGAACGTCCGCCGCCCGGACGGCCGCAGGCCGCCAACTCGCGCGCACACCGTGCGAGGTAGGGGCGCGCGCCGAGTGCCTCGAACCCTACGTGGGCGGGTTCGAGGTGCGCGGCCGCGGCGCCGCGCCGCCCCGCGCGCCGCAGGAACGCGCCGAAGCCGAGCCTGGTCAGCGCCGTGAGGAACGGGGCGCGCAGGCCGTCGAGGACATCGAGGGAGTTCTCGAACGCGGCGACGGCCTGCCTGGTCTCGCGGCGGGCCGCGTGCAGGCCGCCGCGCACCCGGGCGGCGGCGGCCATCTCCAGCGGGCGTCCGACGGCGTTCGCCCGCAGCCGGTCCAGCACCGTCTCGGCCTCGTCCAGGCGCCCGAGCGTGATCAGCGCGTCCACGACGAGATCGGACGGCAGCGTGGGGGAGACCCGCAGAACCTGGTCGTCGTCACCGCGGGCGGCGGCCAGGTGAGCGGCGGCCGTCGCCACCGCCGCCGAGACGAGAGGGACGGTCTCGGCGGCGGGACGGTCGCGGGCGGCCCGCAGCCTCGCCTCCGCGGCGTCCCATTCGCCGCGTGCGGCCAGCAGCGGCACCTGACCCGCCTCGCACAGCGGAACGAGCAGGGCCTGCCCGCCGCCCGCGGCGAGTGCGCCACCGGCGTTCCCTTCGCTGAGCGCCTCGTCCCAGTCGCCGGACAGCCACCGTTGCTCGGCGCGCTGGAGATGGGCGATGACGCGGCGGCGGACACCGTCGAGGTCGTCCGGGTCGGCGAGCGAGGCGGCGGACCACGTTCGATGCTGGAGGTGCCGCACGAACCTCAGGTGGCCATTGATCCGCGCGTGCGGGATCCCATCGGAGTCGGAGGCACGCTGCAACTCGGTGAGCAGCGTCGCCGCCGAGTGGATGCGCCCGGCGTTCAGTTCCAGCAGCGCCTGAACGTAGTCACGCCAGGGCGATGGGGCGAGTTCGTGCAGGCGCCTGGCCAGGGCGTGCTGGTCGGCCTCGCCGACAGAGATCAGGCACTCGGAGGCCTCCAGGTCCAGCCGTTCGCGAGCGGCGGCGTCGGGTGCGAGGCCGGCCGCGGCGCCCAGGTAGCGGGCGGCCTCCGGCCAGTGCCCGGTGGTCGCGTGCCGGTGTCCGAGCGCGCCCAGCTCGGTGGCCAGGTCCGCGTCCGGTCCGACCGTGCTGCGCGCCCGGTGCCACAGCCGCGCGGCCCGGTCCGGAACGGCGGCCGCCGCGCGTTCGTGCAGGGCGGCGCGCCGGACCGGACCGAGATGCTCCTGGTAGACGGCCTCGCGGGTCAGCGGGCTCCGGAAGCGGATGTGCCCGGTGCCGATCTCCTCGGCGAGCAGTCCCGACCCGATCGCCTCCTCGAGCGCGGTCAGCGGCTCGGCGACCTCCGCGACGGCGGCGGCCAGATGCAGCGGACAGCGTTCGTCCAGCACCGCGGTCGCGCCGATGAGGCCCTGCGCCGCCGGGGTGCAGGCGTCGAGGGCGGCGAGCACCGGTGCCGCGACCGATCGGGGCACGGGCAGGGGAACGTCGAGTTCGTCCACGGACTCGGGGGAGACCTCGGCCAGCAGCGCGCGAAGGTGACGCGGGTTGCCCTCGGTGTGCTGCCTCAGACGCCGGGCGGCACGCCGGGACGGTCGGTGCCCGGTCAGCTCCGCGCACAGGTCGCGTACGGCGTCCTCGTCGAGTCCGGTCAGCGCGATCCGCAGCGTGCCGTCGGCGCCGAGGATCCGGTGGACGGCGCCGGGGAGGCCGGGGTCGCCAGGATCGCGAACGATCATGACGATGAGCAGCGAGGCGGTCCGGACGCGGCGCGGCAGCGAGCAGATCGCCTGCAGAGACGGGTGGTCCGCCCATTGCGCGTCGTCGACGACCACGACGACCGGGCCGTCTTGGCTGCGTTCGATCGCCTCGTACAACGTGTCCGGCTCGGCCGACCCGATCAGCTGGTGCGTGAGACCGAAGGCGAGTCCGGTGTCCTCTTCGGCGCCGCAGGCCCGCAGCACGGTCGCGTTCACGGCCGTCGCGGCGAACCGTTCGGCCATCGCGGTCTTGCCGATGCCGGGCGGCCCGCTGAGGACCGCGATCCGGCACCGGCCGGGCCCGGCGTCCTGAAACGCCTGCCGGAGCGCGGCGAGCTGACGGCCGCGGTTGACGAAGACGCTCATGGCTTCTCCGCGGGAGGCAGGAAGTACCTGGCCGCACGGAGCACGGCCCGGTTGCGGTCGTTCACCTCTCTCAGGGCCGCGAGCGCGTCCGGCTGTCCCTTGCGGGCCAGCCGGCCGAGCGCCCCGACCAGGTCGAGCGCCAGACCCTCGTCGGTCTCGACCGCCAGCATCCCCGCCAGCGCCTCGACCACCGTGCGCAGGTCGTCAGGGCCGAGATCCGCCGAGCTCGCCAGATCGCCCAAAGCGGTGATCGCGCCGCCGCGCAGCGCCGGGTCGGGCGATTCCGTCGCGTTCAGCAGCGGGCCGATGGCGGCCGGACTGCCGAACTGGCCCAGGCACTGCGCCGCCGCGCTCCGGACCGTCGTGTCCTCGGACTCGGCCGTGAGCCGGTCCTCGACGTCGGCGTACACCCGCGCGGGGACCGGCCCCAGATGGTCGAAGGCGCCGAGCGCGGCCAGCACCAGAGCGCGCGTCGACGGCGCCGGCTCGCCGCGCAGCAGCGTGAGCAGGTCGTCGACCGCCTTTCGATCGCGCATCAGCGCGACGGCCTGCAGCACGATCTGCAGCCGCTGATCGCCCCAGCAGCCCTCAGCGGTCTGCCAGCGCTGAACGAGGGCACGGGCGTCGGGGCGGAACCGCGCCGCCGCGTGCGCCAGCGAGACAGGACCTCGCCTGCCCCCGAGGGGAACGGCCGAATCGGGCACGCGCCCGTCTTCGACGATGGAGACGACGGGACCGGGGATGCCATCGGTGCTCATGATTACCGGACCTCCCACCAGTAGGGGCCGTCGTGGTCGAGTTCGGGCGGCCTGCGCACGACGTTGGTGGCGCAGTGCAGCTCGCCCAGGTACTGGTGGTACGCGTCCCAGGTCTCGATGTAGTGGACCGTCACGCCGAGGGGCGCGAGCACGGTCGACGTGCACGCCTCGAAGAGGTCGACCCTGCCGTCCTCGCCGACCGGCAGCCGCGGCTCGCCGGTCGCCGCGCCGGTCACGCCCGCCGTCTTGAGCGCGGTCTCGGCGTCCGCCGGGCTCATCCGCGGGCCGTGCGGGCGCGGGATCAGCAGGTGATCTCCCACCGCGAGCATGTTCACCACGTTCGGGGTGAGCGCGAACGTGCGGTTGTGGATCCCGTCGAAGGCCACGCCGAACGCCGCGGTCTGGCGCAGCGGGAGCCAGGCGAACAGGACCGGGAGCCGCACGATCGCCTCGGGATCGAGCGCCAGCCCGTCGATGAGCCGCTGCTCGATCGGGATCAGCTTGCCGATCTGCAGGTCCTCGTTCGTCTCGCGGTGCACGCGCAGCGCCTCGTCGACCGACATGGTCGCGGGCTGGTCCTGGCCCCAGGTCAGGCCGTGGAAGAGGCCCGTGACCCGCGCGTGCTCGCCGCCGGGCCCGGAGTCCTGGACGTTCTGCGCCGCGGTGAGCAGGTCGACGGCCAGCCCGGGGGAGACCACCGGCATCGCGAAGCCGCGTGCGGTCGCGGGCGCCGCGACCGTCGTCACGACCTCGTCGATGTGCCCGACCTCGAGCCAGGAGGTGTCGATCGGCAGGATCGGCTGGACGCCCTGCGCCTCCAGGAAGCCGCGGACGTCGTCGAAGATGCTGCGGACGGCGTAGACCCGGGCCACGCCCCCGGCCGCGACGATCTCGAACTGCCGCCACGGCTCGGTGATCCGCCAGCCGCCGCGCGGGAGGGACTGGACGCGGACCTTGTCGTCGGGGCCGAGCGTGAACATGTGCCGCGCGAACGCCTCCCGCACCGTCCGCGTGACCGGCCGCCATGCGGCGAGCCCGATGAGGGCGTCGGCGGCCATCGAGAACACCAGGGACCGGCCGCCACCGAGGAGGATCTTCCCGAAGGGGGCCGGTGGCTGCTCCGGCACCGCGGCTCCCGCCGGTCCGCAGTCCAGGGCGCCCGTCGTCTTCGGCACCGGCGGCGAGACCTCCAGATTGCCGCCGAAGTTGGGGCTGTCGCCCTGCTCGTCGAGACCGGGGAACAGCCCCATCCGCGGGGCGGGCAGCTCACGCTTCACCCACTCCTCCAGCACGTCCCGCTCGCCCGGGGCGGGTTCGCGCGGGAGCTGCAGAACGACGTGCATCCACTCGTGCGGAGCCCAGCAGTAGCCGATCGCGAACTCGTCGCGTAGCCACAGGTCACGGTCGTCGCCGGGCCCGCCGTCCATCTCGGCGGGCGCGAACTCGACGGGCAGGCCCGCCAGGGCGGCCTTGATCTCCCCGATCGCCCGGTCGGTGTCGCCCTTCACGCTCCGGATGAAGATCTTCTCGACCCGGTGGAGGTTCGAGGTGAACAGCAGCGGTGCGACCCTGAAGACCATCGGGTCCTCGTCCGGACGGAACCCGATCGCGATCGACCCGGGGAAGTCGGCCGCGGGCAGGGTCGTGGCCTCGATCGTGAGGTCCGCCGGGCCGGGCGGAACCGCCCACGTGTCGGTCGGGGGCCCGCTCGCGCTGAGCCCGGCGACGCGCTTCCACGTCCCGTTCTCCCGCCTGAACACCCGCACGCGCTTGGCGTCCGACGGCGACAACCGCAGCGTGAGGCCCTGCCCGTTGAGCGAGAGCCGCGTCAGCTCGGCCTCGTCGGCAGGGCCCTCGACCGTGTCGTTCATGTGGTCGAGGCACTGGCTGCGGTCGCCCTGCGGGAGCGGGACCCGATTGACGTCGAGGTTGGCCAGCAGGATGCCCCCGGAACGCTCCCACTCCTTGGCCCACACCTTCTTGTCGCTCATGGCGATCGGCCCTCTCGCGCATCGGTGTTCATGCGGCCACGATGGCGCCGGGGGTTGGACGCCCCACTGGAACACCCGCTGGAACGTCGGTCCCCGGCACCGCGAGAGAATTCGGGACCGCGCACGCCTCCTAAGAGCTCCTACCAGCCGCGTTCGCGCCATTCGGGCAGCGAGGGGCGCTCGCGGTTGAGCGTGGAGTCCTTGCCGTGCCCGGGGTAGAACCAGGTGGCGTCGGGGAGGCGGTCGAAGACGCGCTCCTCGACGTCGGCGAGCAGCTGCTTGAAGCGGGTCGGGTCGCCCCAGGTGTTGCCGACGCCGCCGGGGAACAGGCTGTCGCCGGTGAACAGGTGCGGCCGCTCGGCGAGCTCGCCGCCCGCGTCGTACAGCAGCGCGATCGAGCCGGGCGTGTGGCCGCGCAGGTGGATGACCTCGAGGGTCGCCTGCCCGACGCGGATCGTGTCGCCGTTCTCGACCGGCTCCAGGACCGGCTCGGGTAGCGCCTCGGCGTCGAAAGGGTGGGCGACGACGGGCGCGCCGGTCGCCTGGACCACGTCGCTGAG
The DNA here is from genome assembly GCF_017573505.1 of Actinomadura barringtoniae. Classification (GTDB taxonomy): domain Bacteria; phylum Actinomycetota; class Actinomycetes; order Streptosporangiales; family Streptosporangiaceae; genus Spirillospora; species Spirillospora barringtoniae. The sequence goes on along the minus strand of NZ_JAGEOJ010000009.1, from coordinate 364,947 downwards.
CGCCATCCAGTGGTCCTGGTGCCGGTGCGTGGTCACCACCCGGGCGAGCGGCCCGTCGCCGATCAGCTCCAGGAGCCGGGACGCCTCGTTCGCCGCGTCGACGAGCAGCTGCTCGCCGGTCGCGGTGCAGCGGAGCAGGTAGGCGTTGTTGTCGTACGGGCCGACCGCCACCTTGGTGATCGTGAGACCGGGCAGCTCCCGGACGTCCGGTTTGCCGCCGACCTCGACGTATCCGCTGTAGCTCATGCGTCCTCCCGTCGCTGTGGTCCGCGTTCCATCCTTCCCTATCCGGGCCCTGAGTCCACGCAGGACGGCGGCACGGCGAAATGCGTCACCAGACGCAGTCGGTCCGTGCCGTACCGGACGAAGATGGACACGGTCATCGCGCACGATCGGAGTGTGAGGTCAGAAGAGCCCTAGAAGAGGAGGTGACGCGATGGCGATGGACACGTTCCCCGCCCCGGCGCGTGAGGCGGACTCCCCGGACGAGATGCTCGGGCACGCGACGACGCTGGTACGGGTGTGCGCACAGGACGCCGTCATCGCCGGGGTCCTGCTCGTCATGGTTCTGGTCGGGGTGCTGACCCAGCTGGCCGAGCGCGGCGTGCGCGATCCGCTGCCGCTGCTCCTCCTGCTGGTTCCGGGGGTCGCGTTCCTCGTCTCGGCGGGGACGGTGATCCGGGTGCGCATGACGATGGTCGCGGCGCTCAGCAGCGTGCGCGGCCACACGGGGGCACCGCTCGACCCGGGCGTTCCGTGGCGGCCGTTCGGCCTGGACACGGCGCTGGAGTCGCGGGTGCGCGACGGCGAGCTGCGCAAGCTGCTGGCCGCCGCCCACCGCTGCAGCGAGCTCTCGTGGCGGGCGGTGGTCTGGGGGGTGGTGACCGCCGTGCTGTTCATCTTCTGGACGATGGCGATGGTGACCCTGTGATCGATCATGATGTGCGCCCCGGCAGCTTCTGGGACCTCCTGGCGGTCACCGACCGGCAGGCGCTCCGGGCGATGGGGCGCTACACCGAGATCCCGCTGGGCGGGATGCTGACCCACCAGGGCGTCGCACCCAGTGGGGTCTACGTGGTGTTCCGCGCGGGGGCGCGGAACACCACCAACGCGCTCGCCAAGGAGTTCGTGGACTCCAGCGAGGGCGACGAGTCGATCATCGATCTGTTCGGGCCGGGCGACCTGGTCGGCGCCCTGGCGCCGTGGGGGCACCCGCAGCGCGGCACCGTGGCCGCGCTGGACCAGGTCGTGGCGCTGCGCATCGACCGCCGGCAGTTCGGGAGCCTGCTGGCGGTCAACCCGCAGGTCGCCGACGCGGTGATGCACACGATCGCCGAGGGCGGCACCTACGGCGGGCGGCGCCACGCGGTCCGCTCGGCCGACCATCCGCAGCGGCTGGCCTACCACCTGCTGGAGCTGGCCCACCGCTTCGGCGAGACCACGTCCCAGGGCGTGGAGATCCCGCTGCGCCTCACCCAGGCCGAGCTGGCCAACTGGTCGGGGATCTCGCGGGAGACGCTGGTGCGCTGGTTCCGGCTGTGGCGCACCCGGGGAATCATGGAGCACCGCAGCCGCATGCTCACCATCACCGACCCTGAGGGCCTGCGCCGTGCGGCCAGCCCCTGGGGCGACGAGTGGCCGGAGGTCGCGCGCGAGCTGGAGCACGCCGGGACCAACGGCTCGGCGGTGCCGGGCACGGGCCTGGTCGCGCTGGCCGGGAGCGGATCGGGCGGCGCCGGCATGAACGGCGCGTCGTCGAGCGGCGTCGGCATCGCCACGCGTGCGCCCGTACGGCTGGAGAACGCCGGGGGAGGGGCGTCGGCGCTGCGGCTTCCGCCCGACAACCCGTACTTCACCGGCCGCGCGGTCGGCCTCGGCAAGCTCGACCTGCTGGTCTCCCAGGCCGAACTGCCGCGCGCGGTCGTCGTGCAGGGCATGGCCGGCGTCGGCAAGACCACGCTGGCGCTGCACTGGGCACACCGCGTCACGGCGCGCTTCCCCGACGGAGTCATCTTCGTCGACCTGCGCGGCACGACGCGTACCCCGATCACCGCGGCCGAGGCGATGGGCCTGGTCCTGCGCGGCGTCGGCGTGCCCGGCGACCAGCTGCCGCGCACCGATGACGAGCTGGTCGCGCAGTGCCGCTCACTGCTGGCCGACCGGCGCGTGCTGCTGATCCTGGACAACGCGGCGGGGGCCGAGCAGGTCCGGCCGCTGCTCAGTGCCATGGGCGTCGGGCTGGTCCTGGTGACCAGCCGGTGGCAGCTGCCGGACCTGCTCGACGGCGCCGACATCCGGACGCTGGAGCTGCGCGAGATGCCGACGCAGGAGGCGGTGGACCTGATCGCCGCCGTGCTGGGCCCCAGCGACCCGCGCATCCGCGACGAGCGCAAGGCGGCGGTGCGGCTGGCCAGCGAGTGCGGGTTCCTGCCGCTGGCGCTCGGCATCATGGCGGGCAAGCTCGCGGAGAACCCCGGTGAGACGATCGCCGACGCCGTACGGGAGCTGGCCGACCGCGACGGGGCGAGCGTTCCCGAGGGGATGCTGCCGCTGCCGCCTCCCGGCCTGCCGGCGGGCGGGCTGCACGGCGTGCTCAGCCCCACCTTCGAGGTCGCCTATCGGGGGCTGCGCCGGGATCAGCGCGAGGCGTTCCGCCGCCTCGGCCTCATCGGCGGGCCGGACTTCACCGCGACCGCGCTGGCCGCGCTCATGGACCGGCCGTTGGAGGAGGCGCGCGACTGCCTGGAGGGGCTGCGGCAGGCCTACCTGGTGCACGACGTGGCACCCGGACGGTTCCGCATGCACGACCTGCTCCGCGACTACGCGCGTGAACGCGGCCTCACCGAGGACGCCGACAACGAGCGGCTCGCGGCGCAGCGGCGCCTGCTGGCCGGTTATCTGGCCGAGTCGCGGGAGCTGGGGCAATCGCTGGTGCGCGGGCGGCGGCCCGTACTGGAAGGCGTGGAGACCCTCGCGCAGCCGCCGACGCCCGACGACCGGGCGCGGAGCCTGGCGTGGTTCGAGGCCGAGCGCCGCAACCTGGTCGCCGCCGTTCACCTGGCGGCGCGGCTCGGCCTGCACCGCACGTGCTGGGAGCTGGCGGACGCGCTGTTCGACTTCCAGGAGTTCCGCCGCTACAGCGAGGACAACATCGCCGTCCACCTGGCGGGACTGCGCGCGGCCCGTACCGAGGAGGACTGGGCGGCCGCTGCGGTCATGCTGCACAACCTGGCGGTCGCGCACTTCGACCTGGGGCGTTCGGTGCAGGCCATCGGCTACGGCGAGGACGCGCGGCGCGGGTTCCGTTCCGCCGACCCGCCCGACGACCTGGGCGAGGCGCTGGCGCTGGCGACGCTGGCCGACGTGCACTGCGCGCTGGGCCGCTACCCGACCGCGATCGAGCACGCCCGCCGTTCGCTGGCCATCCACGAGGCGCTCGGCGACCGCAGCGGCGTCGCGCGCGGCCACGAGACGCTGGCCCGCAGCTACCTCGGCGTCGCCGCCTACGACGCCACTCTCCAGCACGCTGCCCGCGCGCTGGAGATCCGCCGCCGGATCGGCGACATCCCCGGCGTCGCCGAGACCCTGCTGACCACCGCCCAGGTGCACCGCCGCCGGGGCGACATCCACGAGGCGGTCTCGCACGCGCTGGAGGCGCTCTACATTCGCCAGGAACTGGCCGACCGGCACGGCGAGGCGCAGGCGCTCACCGAGCTGGCGCGGGTGTACGCCTCGCTCGGCCTGCGCGACCTCGCGCAGCAGGACGCCGAGAAGGCCCTGCACACCTACCGGACGCTGGGCGCGCGGCACGGCGAGGCGCGGGCGCTGACCACGCTGGCGCGGCTGATGTGCGACGCGGCCAAGTTCGCCGAGGCGTTCACCTACTGCGGGCACGCGCTGCGGCTGCACCGCGAGATCGGCGACCGCAGCGGCGAGGCCGAGGCGCTGGCGCAGATCGGGATCGTGCACTGGCGGCTCGGCCGCTACCGGGAGGCGCGTGAGCATCTCGTACGCGCGCTGGAGATCCGCCGGGAGATCGGCGACCAGCACGGCGAGGCCCACGACCTGGAGCACCTGGCCATGGTCATGCGCCGTCTCTACCGCGACCAGGAGGCGTTCGTCCTCGGGCTGGAGGCGCTCGACCTGTTCCACCGGCTCGGCGCGCAGGGCGGGCTCGCCGGCACGCTCGGCACGATCGCCCGCACGTACCTGCGCCTGGGCCTGTACGACGAGGCCGAACGCGCCGCCGAGCAGGCGCTGCGGATCCGCAGCGCGATCGGCGACCGGTACGGCCTCGGCGCCGGCCTGGACACCTACGCGCTCGTGCTGCGCCGCAGCGGGCGGCCCAAGGAGGCGCTGGAGACCGAGCTGGAGGCGCTGCGCGTGCTCGGCGAGGTCGGCGACCGGCACAGCGAGGGCACCGCCGTGGTCCACCTCGCCGCGATCTACCTGGACCTCGACGAGCCGGACGAGGCGCTCAAGACCGGGAAGCGGGCGCTGGATCTGGCCGCCGACCTCGGCGACACCCGCGAGCAGGCGTACTCCCTGCACACCATGGGCCGCGCCTGCCAGCGCCTGGACCGGCACGGTGCCGCCGCCGAGCACTTCATGACCGAGATCGTGATCCGCCGTGAGATGGGCGACCACAGCGGCCAGCGGCTCGCCCTGGAACGGCTGGCCGAGTCCCATCTCGCGCTCGGCGACCACACCGGCGTCGCCGACTGCAACCGCCGGATGCGGGCCATCGACAAGTGGCTGGAGGCCGAGGGCGCGGAGACCGAGGAGGGCCCGCCGGTCGAATGATCACGCCATGACGGCAGAATGATCATCTGACCGGCGGAACGACCAGCAGAATGATCAAAGACGGCGGCCCGACGTGTGTCGTCGTACGCAGTCCATCGTCGTGCTGCCCCGTTCACTGGACGTGTGGAGGCGACGATGGACATCACCACGTTCTGGGACGCGTTGCCCGGGCCGGGGCGCAGGGCCATCGAGGAGGCGGGCACCACCGTCCTGATCCGGCAGGGCGCGTTCCTCATGCGTGAGCACAACCGCTCGCCGCAGGTCTACGTGCTGCTGTCCGGCGCGGTGAAGGTGTGGGCGGAGAGCGACGGCGAGATCGTCATCCTCGACGTACTCGGCCCGGGAGACCTGGTCGGCGAGGTGGAGGCGGTGGACGGCGGCGCCCGCGCGGCCAGCGTGGAGGCGCTGACCCCGGTGCAGGCCGTCGTGCTGCCCGCCGACCGCTTCCGCACCGTGCTGAACGGCGATCCCGAGTGGGTGTGGGCCGTCGCCGTGGTGCTCGCCGAACGGCTGCGCGACGCCAACGAACTCCGGATCGCGCACTTCCCCGACGACGCCGAGCACCGCCTGGGAACCCGGCTGAAGCGGTTGTTCGCCCGATTCGGCGCGCCCGCGGAGGAGGGGGAGGGGACCGTGGTGCAGGTCCCGGTCAGCCAGCAGGACCTCGGGCGGTGGGCCGGGATGGGGCGGCGCAAGGTCGCCCAGATCCTGGCCGACGACCGCGTCAAGGAGGGGCTCGCGGTGTCGCGCAACATGATCTGCGTACGTTCGATGGAGGTCCTGGACCGGCTCACCCGCCGCCCCTGACCCGCAGGTACGCGGCACCGGCGCGTTCCGGTGGCGAGAGATCTTCGAACACGTGTACGGTTCGAAATGCGACGGCCGGATGCGGTGTTGTCGCTGGACGGGGAATTCTGTCGTACCCCCTCGCTAGCCTGATGAGCGAGCTGTCTCTCCATTCGCTGCGCCCAGAAGAGGACCGGGAAGAACGCTGTGCATGACCGACTCATCGTGCGTGGAGCACGCGAGCACAACCTGAAGGACGTCTCGCTCGACCTGCCGCGCGACGCCATGATCGTGTTCACCGGGCTGTCGGGGTCCGGCAAGTCGAGTCTGGCGTTCGACACGATCTTCGCGGAGGGCCAGCGCCGCTACGTGGAGTCGCTGTCGGCCTACGCCCGGCAGTTCCTCGGCCAGATGGACAAGCCCGACGTCGACTTCATCGAGGGCCTGTCGCCGGCCGTCTCGATCGACCAGAAGTCCACCAGCAAGAACCCGCGTTCCACGGTGGGCACGATCACCGAGGTCTACGACTACCTGCGGCTGCTGTACGCCCGGATCGGCCACCCGCACTGCCCGATCTGCAGCCGCCCGATCAGCCGCCAGGCCCCGCAGCAGATCGTCGACCGGGTGCTGGAGCTGGAGGAGGGCAGCCGGTTCCAGGTGCTCGCCCCGGTGATCCGCGGCCGCAAGGGCGAATACCTCGAGCTGTTCCGCGAGCTGCAGTCCAAGGGCTACTCGCGCGCGATCGTCGACGGCGCCACGATCCGGCTGGACGAGCCACCCAAGCTCAAGAAGCAGGAGAAGCACGACATCTCCGTGATCGTCGACCGGCTGGCGGTCAAGGACTCGGCCCGCCAGCGGCTGGCCGACTCGGTGGAGACCGCGCTCGGCCTGGCCGGCGGCACGATCGTGCTGGACTTCGTCGACCTGCCCGAGGACGACGAGCACCGCACCCGGATGTACTCCGAGCACCTCTACTGCCCCTACGACGACCTGTCGTTCGACGAGCTCGAGCCGCGCTCGTTCTCGTTCAACTCGCCCTACGGCGCTTGCCCCGACTGCACCGGCCTCGGCACCCGCATGGAGGTCGACCCCGAGCTGGTCGTGCCGGACGTGGAGAAGACGCTCGGCGAGGGCGCGATCTCGCCGTGGTCCAACGGCCACGTCAGCGACTACTTCCTGCGCCTGCTGTCGGCGCTGGGCGACGCCATGGGCTTCGACCTGAACACGCCCTGGGAGAAGCTGCCCGCCAAGTCGCGCAAGGCGATCCTGGGCGGGCACGAGACCCAGGTCCACGTCCGCTACAAGAACCGCTACGGCCGCACCCGCTCGTACTACACCGCCTACGAGGGCGCGATCCCCTACATCCAGCGGCGCCACTCCGAGTCCGAGAGCGACTCCACCCGGGAGAAGTTCGAGGGCTACATGCGGGAGATCCCGTGCCCGACCTGCCACGGCGCGCGGCTGAAGCCCGTCGTCCTGGCGGTCACCATGGGCGGCCGCTCGATCGCCGAGGTCGCCTCGATGCCGATCGGCGAGGCCGCCAAGTACCTGCTGGCCATGGAGCTGAACGACCGCGAGAAGCAGATCGCCGAGCGCGTCCTCAAGGAGATCAACGCGCGGCTGGGCTTCCTGCTGGACGTCGGCCTGGACTACCTCACCCTGGACCGCGCCTCCGCCACGCTCGCGGGCGGCGAGGCTCAGCGCATCCGGCTGGCCACCCAGATCGGCTCCGGCCTGGTCGGGGTCCTCTACGTCCTGGACGAGCCGTCCATCGGCCTGCACCAGCGCGACAACCACCGCCTCCTGGAGACCCTCCTCCGCCTGCGCGACATGGGAAACACCCTGATCGTCGTCGAGCACGACGAGGACACCATCGACGCGGCCGACTGGATCGTCGACATCGGCCCCCGCGCGGGCGAGCACGGCGGCGAGATCGTCGTCTCCGGCACCGTCGAGGACCTCAAGAAGTCCGAGAAGTCCCTGACCGGCGCCTACCTGTCGGGCCGCCGCACCATCCCGATCCCCGAGATCCGCCGCCCGCGCACCCGGGGCCGCGAGATCACGGTCAAGGGCGCCCAGCAGAACAACCTGCAGAACGTCGACGTATCGTTCCCGCTCGGCGTCTTCACGGCGGTCACCGGAGTCTCCGGCTCGGGCAAGTCGACCCTGGTCAACGACATCCTCTACAACTCGCTCGCCAAGCAGCTGAACGGCGCCCGTACCGTGCCGGGCAAGCACAAGCGGGTCAACGGCGTCGACCAGCTCGACAAGGTCGTCCACGTCGACCAGTCGCCGATCGGCCGCACCCCCCGCTCGAACCCGGCCACCTACACCGGCGTCTTCGACCACATCCGCAAGCTGTTCGCGCAGACCACCGAGGCGAAGGTCCGCGGCTACCAGCCGGGCCGCTTCTCCTTCAACGTCAAGGGCGGCCGCTGCGAGAACTGCTCCGGCGACGGCACGATCAAGATCGAGATGAACTTCCTCCCGGACGTCTACGTCCCGTGCGAGGTCTGCCACGGCGCCCGCTACAACCGGGAGACCCTGGAGGTCCACTACAAGGGCAAGACCATCTCCGAGGTCCTCGACATGCCGATCGAGGAGGCCACGGTCTTCTTCGAGCCGATCACCGCGATCCACCGCCACCTGAAGACCCTCAACGAGGTGGGCCTCGGCTACGTCCGCCTGGGCCAGCCCGCCCCCACCCTGTCGGGCGGCGAGGCCCAGCGCGTCAAGCTCTCGGCCGAGCTCCAGAAGCGCTCCACCGGCCGCACCATCTACGTGCTGGACGAGCCCACCACGGGCCTGCACTTCGAGGACATCCGCAAGCTCCTCGGCGTCCTCAACGGCCTGGTCGACAAGGGCAACACCGTCATCGTCATCGAGCACAACCTCGACGTCATCAAGACCGCCGACTGGATCATCGACATGGGCCCCGAGGGCGGCTCCCGAGGCGGCACCGTCGTCGCCACCGGCACCCCCGAGGACATCGCCAAGGTCGAGGCCAGCCACACCGGCACCTTCCTCGCCAAGCTCCTCGACTGACCGAGGGGCAGGCCCGCCGCACCGCCGTCGTCCCGGAACGACCGGTCGGCGGGCCTCACCGCCTCCGGCCTGCCCGCCTGCCCAACTCCGGGCACCCGGCGCGGCCCACACCATGGTCATCTCGGTGCTCGAACGCCAGGAGATCGGCCTGCGCTGCCTCCTCGGCGCCCCGGCCGGGCGATCCGCCCGCAGCTCCTCACCGAAATCCCGCTGCCCTCGGCTCTCGGCGCCTTCGCCACGTTCACGTCCGCCTCGCCGTGGACGGGCGAAAAGGGGGAACAGCGGGGCGCCGCCGCACCAAGTACCGGTTGATTGTTCGTGCCGAAGGGAGCGTTCGCCGGTGGTGCCCAGAAACCCGCCCGACGCAGAGGAGGTGTCCGACAGTGCCGCCATCAGCGCGTCCCTCACGGACCCGGAGAGATTCGCCGAGATCTTCCATCGGCACTGGGACGAGATCCACCGCTACATCTACCGGCGGCTAGGCCCCGAGGCCGCCGAGGACGTCAGCGCCGAGGTCTTCACCACGGCCTTTCAGGCGCGGAAGCGGTACGACCCGGCCCGTACGGACGCGCGGCCGTGGCTGTACGGCATCGCGACCAATCTCATCAGCCAGCACCGCCGGGCCGAGCGCCGCCGCAACCAGGTGCTCGCGCGGGCGGACGCCGAATGGATCACGCCGTTCGACGACAGCGTCGACGCGCGGCTGAACGCCCAGCGCCTCGCTCCACGGATCGCGTCGGCGCTCAGCAGGTTGTCGGCGCACGAACGCGACCTCCTGCTGATGATCGTCTGGGCGGAGCTGACCTACGAAGAGGCGGCCCAGGCGCTCGACCTGCCACTGGGCACCGTCCAGTCCCGCCTGCACCGCATCCGCAAGAAGCTCCGCCGCTCCCTCGGCGACCTCGCTCGTTTCAAAGAGGAGTACGCATGAACGACGACGTGATGACCGCCATGCGGGAGACCCTGCCGGCCGGTCCGCCCGACGACCCGGCGGTCAAGGCACGGGCCTGGGCTCGGCTGCACGCGGAGTTCGACGCGCCGCCGGTCCGGCCTCGCGCCTCGGCACGGCGCACCCGCCGGCGGCTGATGGTCGGCGGTGTCGTGGCGGTCACCGCGGGGGCGATCGTCGCGACACAGGTCGGGACCACCCCGGCCAAGACGCCACAGGCCGGTGGCGAGAGCGGCTCCGCCGATCTGCGGATCCTGGAGGTCGCGGCCAAGACCGTCGAGAACCAGACGGCCCCTCGCCCGAAACCCGATCAGTGGATCTACGTTCCGGAGCTGATCGTCTCCAACGCCCCCTGGGCCCGGAACGGCAAGGCGACGATGGAGCAGTGGTGGCGGTTCGACGGTACGAAGACCGCGGACTACGACGCCAAGTGGAAGAAGGTGACCGTCCACGACTCCGGCCTTGAGGGCGACGACAGGTCGCCCCGCCAGTTCTACGACTACGTGAACGGGTTGCCCACGGAGACCGGAGCCCTCCTGACGCGGTTGCGCAAGGACAGCCGGAAGATCGCCGGAAACAACCAGAACGAACGTCTCTTCGGACAGATCTTCGTGATCTTCAGGGACGCGCCGATCATGCCCCCCAAGGTGAACGCCGCACTGTTCCGCGCGCTGGCGAAGATCCCTGGTGTACGGATCGAGAAGAACATCACCGATCTCGCCGGGCGACCCGGCATCGCGGTGACCCGGGACTCCGACATCGGCCGCGAAGAGCTGATCCTGGACCCCAGGACGTACGACTTCATGGGGAGTCGGACCGTCGCCACACGCGACCGGACCATCACGTCCGCCGGTGCGCCGAAGGGCGGCTCTCCTCAAGGTGCGAAGCCCCCCTCCAGGCGCCTAGGAGAATCCACAGAAGTCCAGCACGTCGGGCAGGTGCTGATCAACATCGCGTACCTGCCCAGCAAGGTCGTCGACAAGCCGGGCGATCGTTAACCGAACGGCGATGCGAGTTGTGACGCGGGCTCGGATGTTGTGGGGTACGTCAGCGCTGCCCGGCGGCCTGCTCCGCGCTGGACGGATCCAGTTGCCATGATCTGTTCGGCGTGACGAGCCGCCACGGGGTCATTCTGATGACGGTGATGCTCTCGTCGCGATGGTCCTCGCTGCCCAAGATGCGCGGGTCGTAGCCGAGCGGCTCTTCCGCGGTCGCGAACAGGTCCCAGATCTTGTGCCGGGTCGCCTCGTCGTCGGCGATCTCACCGTCGCACTCGGCGACCGCGATCTCGTGCGCGGGGTCCCAGTATGAGCACGAGACCTGGGATCGATGGGCGAGGTGTGTGATCTTCGGTGAGGTCGCGCGGGTGAACATCCAGCCGGTGACACCGCCCCCATCGCACTCCCAGTACGGATGCACGACGCGGGAACGCGGGCGACCCCGCCGATCCACGGTGGCCAGCGTGCACCAGACGATGCGATGAGCGATGCGGACGAAGTCGCCGACGACGCCGGCATCGGGTCTGCTAGTTTTCACAACCATGGTTGTGAATCCTACCGCTGAGAACATCGACCTGTCGCTGGCCGCTCTCTTCGCCGGCTGGGCCATGGCCGACGAGGTTCAACGGCGGCTGACCGCCGACGGGTTCGGTGAGCTGCGATTCAACGACGGCCTGGTCATCCAGCACGTGCTGAGCGGACCGCTGTCGATCACCATGCTCGCCGAACGCATGAACGTCACCCAGCAGGCCGCGTCCAAGGCCGTCGTCGACCTCGAACGCCGCGGACTGCTCACCCGCGAGCCCTCTCTCGTCGACGCGCGTGTGAAGCTTCTGCGCCTCACCGAGTACGGCGAGGCCGCAGTGGACGCCGCCCGCCGCCACCGTGCGGCACTCGACAGGGAATTGGCCAGCGAGTTCGGAGCGGACCGTGTCGCCGAAACGCGCTTGCTGCTCGCCCAACTCCTGACCCGCTTCAACGTGGGCGATTCGATCCGCAGGCGTACGATCCGCCCGCCGATCTGAACGCCTCGCCACTCGCCAGACCGCTAGGCAGATCGCTGCCACAAGATCACGGCACGCTTCGACGGAGTTGCGAAGACCACCCCCAAGCAAGGCGGGGTGTGGGTGCGGCTCGTCGTCGTCAGCGTGCTGGTGCTGGCGGGTTGGCTGCTGGCCTGCGGGTCCGACGCCGGAAATGCCGCCACGAAACCAGGACACAGGCACAAGCACACGGCCGTCCGGCACTTGGGCGGTCATCGCGGACATCACCTGCATAAGCACATCAGGCTGCATCTGCGCAGCCCCGTCCGGCATGTCAGGGCGCACCATCTGTCGTCCGTGAGGCACATCGGCCATACACGGCACGTACGGGACGCGACTCTTTCAGCGATACGGCATCATGCTGCGCATCGTTCGCACGTTCGGCGCCTGCACCGGTCCGCGAGGACGCATGGAGCACGCACTAGGGCGAGGATCCGGGTCTTCGCCGACGCCTCGCATGAACGGTTGCGCCCGCGCGCCGTTCATACTCATCGCGCCCATGCCATCCACCGTTTCATAAAGCTGGGCGTTCCTCGTCAGGGCGCTGAGGCAATAAGCAGGCCATTGACGCACTCCGAGCCAAGGACGATTCTCGCCACGGCACTAAAGCCGAGCGTCACCGGTGTAAGGAAGCTGGTGTCGAGCGAAGTGGGTGTCGTCGAGACGGTTGAGCCCGTCATCGCGTCCGTGACCGGCAATCGACTGCCGCGGCTCGTCAATGACGCCGTGGGCACGGTGCCGAGGGCGGGCCACAGGGTGGTTGCGACTCTGCGGGGAGCGGCACCGGCCGCGGTGCCTGACCTCTCTCCTCTCCTCCCGTCGACACCTGAGCAGCTCCCTCAGGTCGTTCTGCCTTTGCTGCCAGGCCCTGCCCGCGCCTCTCAGGTTGAGATGCCCCAGCGTCGGCTCTCGGCAACGGCCCCTTCAGCCGTTCACAGCGTGCTCCTCGCCCCACCACGCACCGGTGAACGTGGAAGACGGACCCTGCGAGCATCAGCCGTTCAGGCGCCACAGTTCCCCGCACCGCCGAGCCGACCCACCGCACCGAACGTAAGTGATCTACCTCATGGCATCTCTGACCATGCGTCCGGGCCACCGGCGGCCATTGCCTCGCTGGACACCGGCCCCACCCAACCTGGCCTGCCCGGCCCCGGCGATGCCCCGCCCTGGTTCCAGACCGGTTCGGCGGGTTCAGATTCAACACGGTCCCAGTCGCCGCTTCTGGCTTGCGCGATCGACCGGGCAGATGCTCATTCCACGTGCCTCAGTAACCGTTACGCGCTCAATCCGCTAATCCCAACGGGCCGCACCACGCGCCCGGGCGTTCCCGCAGGCTGATCCGCTCCACGCCGACCCAGGGTCGGCAGCGTCTCTGCCGCGCCATCCGGCGCCGGCATCCCAGAACGAGTTCGAGACGAACGGAGCTTGAGTCATGTCTCGCTGGTCAATCACGCCCGCTTTCCTTCAGGGAAGCTGGCCGCGTAGGGCCGTCGGCGCGGCCCTGGCGGCGGGCGGATGGATGGTCCTCGCCGCAGGCATCGCACACGCCGATGCCAGCCGCGCGCCCACCGGTCTGCCGGTTCGCCCACCCATCTCGGTGAGCAGCAGCCAGGTCTGCGGCCACGCCAAGGCGCGATGCGGAGCCACCGCACACCGGTACCGCAGCCACCACCACGCTCGCCATCACCACGCAAGTCACCGACACCACGTCCGGCATCACCACAACTGGAGGCACCACCCGCATACGCATCTGCGCATCATCCACAAGATCACCCATCACCACTCGGTGCTGAGCCATCGGCGGCACGTCGAACACCACCGTTCGGCCTACCACTCGCACCACAAGGCCCTGCACCACAAGGCCCTGCACCACAGCACCACGCACCACAGCACCACGCACCACAAGGGCATCGGCGGGAGGGTGCCGGCCACACACAGGCCTGCCCAGTTGCTCGCCGGGATGCGGCTGCACGCTCCGATCAAGGTGTGCGGCAACGCTGTCGGTGTGCTCGGCTCGGCCCAAGGGGCGTGTCGTTCGGGAGCTCAACGCCACGCTCAACACCCGACGGCCTCGCCCAAGCGACACCATGCGCACCGCACCGTCCATCACCACACCCTCATCCCTTCACGTCGAGTTAGGGTGAGGGCACCGATCACGGTGTGCGGCAACGCCGTCGGTGTGCTCGCCTCGGCCCGAGCCGGCTGCGCTGAGCAGTACTCGGCTCGCACCTCGCACTGGCGTAGGGGTCCGCTCTCGGTGAGCGCCCCGGTGACCCTGTGCGGGAACGCGGTGGCGGTGCTGGGCTCCTCGCGTGCCTCATGCACGATCGGGGCTCCGGTGAGGGGCCACCGGTCACCCACCACCGGTCACACCGGCTCGATGATCTCGGTCCCGGTGAGGGTGTGCGGCAACGCCGTCGCAGCGCTGGGCTCGGCGCACGGGCGGTGCTCTCCGCAGCCGAACACCGGCGGCCACACGGCAGGCCCGATCACCGGTGTCATCCAGGCACCCATCACTGTCTGGGGTAACGCGGCCGGCGTGCTCGGGCACGCCACCGCCTCGTGCGGTACGCGCCACCAACGGCACCACGGCCCGGCATCTCACCGGTGCCCGCCGCCGTCACCCTGCCCGCCGCCCACGCACGAGCCACCGTGCTCGCACCGTCCGCCGTCCACCCACAGGCCGCCCACGCACGGGCAGCCCTGCTCGCACAACCGGCTGTCCACGCACAGGCCGCCGTCGACTCATCGGTCACCGTGTGCGCACAGGTCACCGTGCGCGTACAGGCTGGCATGCTCGCCGCTCGCGCATCGCCCGGCGGGGCGTCCAGTCTCGCCGACTGCGCCGCCGTCCTGCGCACGGACTGCGATGACCATGGCGTACGCGAGCCCCATGGGGCAGTTCGCGGAAGCCGGGCTGCGTCCGGCTGGTGCAAGCGATCGCGCGTGGCTCACGCCCACAGGCGGCGGCACGTTGGCAGCACCTGCCGCCACCGCGAAAGCCGCCCTGCCGTTCACCGGGGCACACGCCGCGGCGCTGTCGCTGCTCGCCTTCGTCATGACAGCGGCGGGCATCGGCCTCTGCGTCGCCGCCCGACAGCGGCGCGGACCGTCCAGGAGGTGAGATCGGCACCACCCACACAGCCTCCCGTGATGCTGGAGAAGACCAAGGAGGCATGATCGCAGCATCACAAGGGGTCTGCCGGATCCCCGGCAGGCCCCTTGAGGCCTGTCCATCTCACAGGCCATGGCCGGTCGCGGGGCCTGTCAGTTGATGTCGAATTCGTTGCCCTCGGGGTCTTTCATCGCGACGGCGTAGTGGTCGAGGCCTTCGGTGTACAGGACAGCGACGCGTACGGCGCCGAGCTCGGCTAGACGGCTCGCCTCGGTGTCGACGCGCTGCCTGCGTGTGTGGAGGGCGACCTCACGGCCGCCGCTGACGCCGATGTCGAGGTGCAGCCTGTTCTTGACGGCTTTACGTTCCGGTACGACCTGGAACCAGATCCGTGGTCCTCGCCCGCCGGGATCGACGATGCAGTCCGCGCCCTGGCCCAGTTCCTCCTCTGGCACTCCGAGGTCTCGCCGGTAGGCGTCCCAGCTGGAGAAACCATCGGGAGGGGGCTCGAGCTGGTAGCCCAATGCGGCGGCCCAGAAACGCGCGAGCGGCTCAGGGTCAGTGCAGTCGATCACCAGTTGGAAGCTCACGGACGACATCGGTCTCTCCCGGGGTGGCGGCAAGGTGCGTTCGCCACTATGCACAGAGCCTCCGACACTGACCGCCAAGTGGTGATGCCTGAGCGACTCCGCCGCAGTCACCCCGGAGGACGCAGCCGCGCGGTGTCAGTGGGGGTGGCTTCGCCGAACCAGTGGGCGAGGGCCGGTTCGAGGTCGTCGGGGTTGCCGGCCCAGCAGACGTAGCCGTCGGGCCGGATGAGCATTGGCTGGGCGGCGGTGCCCTGTCCCGCCCGGTCTTGCCAGGGTGCGGCGGCCTTGGCGAATCTGTCGGCCGGGTCGATCAGGACGCCGTGCCCGCGCCGCAGGAGTTCGTGCGAGCGGACCGGGCCGAGGTGCTGATCCGGTGCGGGAAGGCCGACGAGTGGCTGGTCCCGAGTGCCCGGCATCGGGTAGCGGATGCCCATCCCGGACAGCATGTCGTCGAGGTGGTACTGCACGTCCCGTAGTTGGGCCAGCGCGGCGAACAGGTCCTTGGCGGCCGTCAGGTCCGGGTCGCGGGTGCCTTGCTGGTCCATGAGCAGGCTTTGTGCCTGGACGTTGCGGAGCACGGCGGCCGCGACCGGGTGGCGTTCGGCGTGGTAGGTGTCGAGCAGGTGCTCGGGTGCCCAGCCGTCGCCGCCGCCACGACCGGGACGACGAACCTGTACGCGACCGTGGTGTGCGCGAGCCAACGGGACCTGTACCAGTACCTCACCACCCGCGTGGCCAAGCTGCCCGCCATCACACACGTCGAGACCGCGCCAGTGATCAGAACCCTCAAACAGGCCGCGAACCAGACCTAGCGACCACGCAGCAGGAGTGGACGTTCCCAAGTGAGGGCCGGGCACAAGCGTGCCGGTGGGTGTCGATCGTGACGCGCAGATCGCGGTAGCGGCGATCTGCGCATCACAATCGGGCTGATTCCTAACGCGGGGTGGTTGCGGGAACGGGGCGTACGGCGAGCGACTGGCTCAGCGGGCGCTTCCCACCGGTGGGGAACGGGGAACCGGGGGCCGGCTTCAGTGCGCCACCGGCTCCGATCGCGGACGCGACTATCTGGCTCGCGTCCTGCATGTTGGAGAAGATGTCCCGGCCGTCGGGTGTGATCGCGACCGACGAGGTGCCTTCGGTAAGGGTGGGCGATTCGGCGGCCGGTGTGAGCGAGCCGTCCGCGTGGATCGTGAAGCCGAGCAGACCGCTGCCGGGGACCTCGGTGGTGTCGAAGTTGGCGCAGACGTACAGGTGCTGGCCGTCCGGCGTGACCTTGAGACCGACCGCGTCCCGCACGGAGATCGGTGACTGGGTCACGGGTGTCAGCGAGCCGTCCTTGCCGACCCGGAAGCCCCGCACGTCCTGCGCGACGTTCGAGGTCACGTACACCAGGCCGCCGTCCGGGCTCACCGTGATCCCGTAGTCGGCGGGCTCGGCCTTCGCCACGTCCTGCGCGGGGCCGAGCGAGCCGTCCGGCAGCACGGCGTACCTGGTGATGGGCCGCGCCGGGCTGTCTTGCGTCTCGTCCGCGTTGGCGTACGAGAGGTAGAGGAAGCGCCCGTCGGGGGACAGCACCGTCTGCTTCGGAGAGTCCGCTGTGGTCTTGAAGTCGCCGATCTTGGAGGGCGTCCCGTCCGGGCCGATCCGGTACGCCGAGATCGTCCCGACACCGTGGGTGGTGTCGTCGTCATCGCCGTCGCCGGTGTTGGTCACGTACAGGGTGCGCCCGTTCGGGGAGACCGTCGCCCCCCACGGTTCGTCGCCGGTCGGGAAGACCTGCGGGTTCGGCAGCAGCGCGCCTTGCGGCCCCACGCGGAACACCGAGAGCTGGTCCGAGTCGCTGTTGACGACGTACGCGGTGGCCCCGTTCGTGGTGAGGGCGATGCCCCGAGGGGTGGCGCCGCCGGTCTTCACGGGGCGGTTGATGAGCTTGAGTTCGCCTCGCGAGCCGATCGCCATGGACGAGACGTCACCCGAGCCCGCGTTGCTGACGTAAAGGACGCCGCCGGCGGGCGGCACCACCGGGTCCGCGGACGCTTGTGATGGGGCGAGACCCGGAACGCCGAGCAGCGCGGCGGCCAGAACGGCCCCACCCGCTTTTATGGATACGGACGACACGAATGTCTCCCTACTGTTCCTGGAACCTGATGTGACGACACCTCGTAGGCGTTCCACCCCGTTCCATGCCGAGGGGTGCCCCGGCACACCTGGCGCGCTCACAGTGGGCCTTGCCCCGTTCTTCGTTCACGCGAGATGGTCACAGGCGCTCGAACCATCGCAGGCGGCGCTGCTTGCAGCAACGATGGTGCGAGCGGCTTCCTGGAGGCAGTTCAGGAAGGCGATCGCAGGCGGCGCCATCGTCGCTCCGCGCAAGGTTGCCGCGTAGATCGTCCGTACGGGCGCATCGTCGGGGTCCAGGGGACTCAGCTTGATGTCGGGGCGGATGGAGCGCGCCGCCAGCAGCGGCACCAGAGCAACACCGAGACCGGCCGCCACGAACCCCTGCTTGGCGATCCATTCACGTGCCCCGAAGGCGATGCGCGGCCGGAAGCCCACGCGCGCACATGCCTCGATGAGGCTCTCCACGCTGCCGGGAAACCCCTCGATCCAGTGTTCGGAGGCCAACTCGGCCAGGCGCAGAACGTGGCCGCCGCCCAGTCGATGACCGGCGGCCAGCGCCACCATCAAGGGGTCGTCCAGCAGGCGATGAAGGTCGAGGTGACCGGTGTCGGGCGTCTGGTCCGGGTACACGCTGATCACGGCGACGTCGACGCGGCCATCCTGGAGATGCCCGAGCTGAAGGCTGCTGTTGGCTTCGACCAGCGACAGTTCGATCTGTGGATGCGCCGCGTGGAAGGCGGCCAGGGCGCGGGGGACGAGCTCGGCGTCGGCGGAGGCGAAGGCACCAACGCGCAGTCGGCCGGCGTCCAGATCGCGCAGCGCGGCCAGGGCCTCATGCGCGGCGTTCATCCGCTCCAGCATCGCCTCGGCATAGGGCAGAAGGCTGCGGCCCTCCTCGGTGAGACGGACACCGCGAGAGAGCCGATCGAACAGGCGCGCACCGGTGGCGTTCTCGAGGGCTGCGATGTGCCGCGACATCGCTGGCTGCGTGTATCCCAGCGACTCTCCGGCCGCGCTCAACGAGCCGCGCGCCGCGACCTCACGGAAGGCCTCCAGCCAGATGGTGTTCATCCGCCCCCCTGATATACGGATTCTGCATGGCAGAGCCACGATCTCATCATTAGACATATACCTCGCCCCCTTCTAGCGTTTCCGCGTGTGAAAGGGGTGCAACGATGAGCGAAAGACTCAAGCTGGGCCTGTACGGGCTGCTGCGCGGCAACGGCATTCAGCCGGACACGCTGGCGCGTCGGGCACGGCTCGCGGAGGAAGCCGGATTCGAATCCCTATGGGTCGGCGACCACATCGCCCTGCCCACCCAATACGACGGCGAACAGCCGCGGCTGGAAGTGGTCGCCGCTGTGAGTTACCTGGCCGCAGTGACCACGCGTATACGCCTAGGGTTCGGCGTTCTCGTCCTGCCGCAACGGCAGCCGGTTCTGTTGGCCAAGCAGCTGTCCTCGATTGACATATTGGCGAAGGGGCGGCTGAGTGTCGGCATCGGTGTCGGATATGTGGAGCCGGAGTTGCGGGCACTCGGCGTGTCCCTGGCCGAGCGCGGTGCCCGGACCGACGAGTACCTCGCTGCGATGCGCGTTCTCTGGACCGAGGCGGCACCGTCATTCACCGGTCGGTTCGTTTCCTTTTCCGAGGTCTTCCAGCGGCCGTATCCGGTTCAGCGTCCGCATCCACCGATCGTGGTGGGCGGGCACTCTGCAGCAGCACACCGCCGGGCGCTCCTGGCCGGAAACGGCTGGTACGGCGTCTACCTGAGTGTCAAGGAAACGGCGGAGCAGCTTGCCCGTCTGCGTGAAGCAGCCGCGGAATGCGACCGCCCCACCGGACTGGGCGATCTCGAAATCACCGTCACCCCTCCCGGCCCCGTCGACCGCGAAACCGCCCTGCGCTATGCCGACCTGGGAGTGCATCGACTCGTGATTCAATCAGCCACATCCGACGGCTCGGACATCGAGCAACTGATCGAGCAGGCAGGCGAAACACTCATCGGCCGTATCTGACCGACGTGATCATTCCTTCGAGGGTGTCACCGCCGGGACGGTGCGCGGCGCCGCCGAAGCGGCGCTAGATGTCGAGGTCTTGGACTAGATCGCGAGTCACGGGGCGGCCGCTGACGGTGGTCGAGTAGACGACGGTCGTGGACGTCGATCCGAAACGGGCGAGGCCCGCGACGACCTCTTCAAGGTGATGCATCGACAGGGCGGCCACCTTGGCGATGAAGCAGTCGTCGCCGGTGATCACCGAACTCGGGCGCTAGCCTCTCGGGCTCCCGTTCATGCCTGTGCGAGAAATGCCGGTCACCCTAGGTGAACCGAATCGGTGGCGGAGCCGTGAGGTGGGGGAAGGCGGGAATTCCGCCGGAGCCTGTGAACACGGGGAGGTCGTCCGATGCGTCAACGATCCACGCCTGAGGCGGACGGAGGCACTCGGCGCGACGTCCTCGCGGGAGCGGGGCTCGTTGGACTGGCCGGTGTGGTGGCGGCGTGCGGTGGGTCGGACAAGGGCGGTACGGCCGCGTCCGCCACGCCGTCACAGGCCGGTCAGTCCTCCGGGGCTCCGGAGCAGGCGAGCGGGGATCTGGGCAAGGCCAGCGAGATCCCCGTGGGCGGCGGCAAGGTCTTCCCCGCGGAGAAGGTCGTGGTGACGCAGCCGCAGAAGGGCGAGTTCTACGCGTTCACCGCCGTCTGCACGCACATGGGCTGCACGGTCGGGGAAGTGTCCGGCGGCACGATCAACTGCCCCTGCCATGGCAGCAAGTACTCCATCGAGGACGGCTCGGTGAAGCGAGGCCCGGCGCCGCGTGCGCTGGCCAAGATGAAGGTCACGGTCAAGGGCGGCGATCTGAACCTGGGGTGAGCAGGCGTTCAAGCTCGGACTCCAGGCCGGAGACACCTGCGGGGAGGATACGCAGGGGGAGGTCCAGGAAGGCGGCGGCCTCCTGGGCCAGATGTCTGTTCTCGGGGGTCAGGTCCTGGGCAAGGTAGAGCACTTGCTTGTAGTGGCGGAAGTAGTCGTCGCGCAGTTCGGGGTAGCGGTCCAGGCCCAGCTGCGCGACGACCGTCTGCTTGAACGAGCGGGCCAGGAAGTCGGTGAGGATGTAGGTGCCTGGTTCGTCGTCCAGGAGGTCTCTGCCGGCGAAGGTCTCGTAGCAGTGCGGGCCGCGTAGGCGGGGGACGTTGAGGCGTGTGCAGACCTCGTCCAGCGCGCCGTATGTTCCGCAGTCGGCGTAGGCGATCGCGATGCGGATGTAGGAGAACCGGAGTACGCGCACCTGTTCTTCTACGGCGGCCGGGATCTGGGCGGGGCGGTTGTGGAGCAGGGGTGCGAGGGCGTGGACGGTCACGGGCCAGTCGCGGACTTTGCAGATGTGGGTGATGTGGGGGGCGAGGGCTCCGCAGGCGACTATCGCGGTGTCAGGGGAACGCGAGGTTGCCGATGAAGCGGTCGTTGAAGTCGGGGCGGTCGGAGAGCTCGACATAGCGGACCTCGTTCATCAGTGCGCTCGCGCCCGCTCGTTCGCGGAGGCTGAGCAGGGCGAGCTTGGCGCCCTCGCCCGCGACGTTGCCGACGCTGACCACGCGGGGGACGGCCAGGCGGGGGACCAGGCCGATGCGGATGGCGTTGGCGGGGGAGAGGTAGGAGCCGAAGGAGCCTGCGAGGAGGACCTGGGCGATCTCAGACTCCTTGATGCCTGTCTCCTCGAGGAGGAGGGTCCAGCCTGTGGCTATGGCCGCCTTGGCGAACTGGAGTTCTCGGACGTCGCGCTGGGACAGGTAGATCTCGTCGTGGAGGGTGAAGACGCGTTCGCCGTTCACGTTGGTGAAATGGTCGGCCAGATCGCCTGCCTGGTCGGGGGTGACCAGGCGGCCTGAGGCGTCCAGGAGGCCCAGGCGGACCAGCTCGGCTACGGCGTCCACCAGGCCGGAGCCGCAGAGGCCGCGGGGTTCTACGTCTCCGATGACGCCGAGCGTCACTGAGGTGGGCGTGAGCCTGACGGTCTCGATGGCGCCGGTGGCGGCTCGCATGCCGCAACGGATCGCGGCGCCCTCGAACGCGGGGCCGGCGGGGGCGGCGGTGGCGACCAGGCCCGCGACGGAGCCGAGGACGATCTCGCAGTTGGTGCCGACATCGATGAACAGGCGCAGGCGGCGGTCGCGGTCCATGCCGGAGGCGAGCAGGCCGGCGATGATGTCGCCGCCCACGTAGGCGCCCAGGGCGGGGAAGACGGTCGCCTGGGCGGAGGGGTGGACGTTGACGCCCAGGTCGGTGGCGGTCGTCTCGGGGAGTGCGCGGGTGGAGAGGATGAACGGTGCCACGCCCAGGGGTTCGGGATCGATGCCCAGGGCCAGGTGGGTCATGGTGGCGTTCCCGGCTATGGCGATCTCGTAGACGTGAGCGGGGTCGATGGAGGCTTCCTTGCAGACCTCCTGCGTTAGTTCGTCGAGGGTGGTGTGGGCTAGGTCGCGGAGGCGGGGGAGGGCTTCGGGGTCGAGCATCGTGGCGCTGATGCGGGTGATGACGTCGGCGCCGAACGGCTGCTGGGAGTTGAGGCGGGACGCGGCGGCCAAGGGTGCGCCGGTTGATAGGTCGAGGAGGGTCGCGACGACGGTCGTGGTGCCCAGGTCGAACGCGATGCCGTAGCGGTGGGCGGTGGTGTCGCCGGGTTCGACGTCGATGAGGAGTTCATCGACGATGACCGCGGTGACCTTCCAGTCGGCCTCGCGGAGGGTGCGACCCAGGTGGCGGAGGACGTTGAGGGTCGCGCGGGGCTCCAGGTCGTCGATCGCGTGGAGGAGGCGGTCCAGATCGGTGCGCTGGTCGGCGAGGTCGGGTTCGTCGAGTTCTACGTAGCGCTTCTGCACGGCGGGGCGCAGGATCACCTGGCGGCCCACGCCGACCGTTGCTGCCTTGGGACGGGTGACCAGGGGCGGGACGTCGATCGTGAGGTCTTCGCGGGCGACTGCGCGGCAGGCCAGACGCCAGCCGTCGCGGAGACGGTCGGGCTCGTAGGCGCGGCTGTCGAGGGAGGTGGGCTCCACGGTGCCCTCGGCGATCCGGACTCCGCATTTGCGGCAGGTGCCGTGGCCGCCGCACGTGGAGTCGATCGCGATGCCGTTCCAGCTGGCCGCGTCGAAGGCCGTGACTCCTTCGGGGGCGCTGACCTCGCGTTCCCGCCCGTCGTCCAGGCGGTAGGTGAGTCGGACGCGGCTCACGTGCGGCTCCGGTAGGCGGCGATCCAGGCGCCGCCCCACGGGTCGTTGCCGAGCAGGAGGTCGCCTGCCTTGGCGGCTTGGACGACCACGGGTGAACGGGCGTCCATGATGGCGCTGGTCAGGCCCGCGGCCATCGCCATGGGGAGGAACCCCGCGCAGATCGTGTGGCGGTCCGGCATGCCGAACGAGACGTTGGACGCCCCTAGCGTCATGTTGACGCCGAGGTCGGCTCGGATCAGTTCGATCGTCTCCAGCGTCTTGCGCACCAGCGTGGTGTCGGCGCCGACGGGCATCGCCAGCGGATCGATGAGGATGTCCTCGGCCGGGATGCCGTACTTCTCGGTGGCGACGGTGACGATCTTGCGGGCCAGCTCCAGGCGGCGGCGGGGGTCCTCGGGGATCTCGTCCTCGTCGTTCGGCAGGCCGATGACGGCGGCACCGTGCCGTTTGACCAGGGGCAGGATCTGGTCGAGGCGTTCGTCCTCGGCGGTGACCGAGTTGACCAGCGCCTTGCCCTCGTAGACCGCGAGTGCCGCCTCCAGCGCCTCCACCACCGAGGAGTCGATGCACAGCGGCAACCCGGTGAGGTCCTGGACCAGCCGGACGGCATTGGTGAGCAGCTCGGCCTCGTCGGCCAGCGGGACGCCCATGTTGACGTCCAGCATCATCGCGCCGCCCGCGACCTGCTCGGTCACGTCCTTCTCGATGGTGGACAGGTCGCCCGCGCGCAGTTGCTCGGCGAAGCGCTTGCGGCCGGTGGGGTTGATCCGTTCGCCGATGACGCAGAACGGGCGGTCGGGGCCGATGACGATCTCGTCACCGCGCGATCGCAGGGTCGTGTCCATGGGACGTCCTTTCCAGTCCTAGGTCGGTGACGAGCCGGGCGACGGAGCCGTCGCGGCGCATGTCGGCCAGGTGCAGGCCGCGGACGCCGGGCAGCGCGAGGGCGTGCCGGGCCTGGTCGAGCGCGAGGTGGTAGGCGGCCTCGCCCGGATCTGCGGCCCGGTCGACGCGCTCGATGACGTCGGAGGGGACGGAGATGCCGGGGACCTTGGCGTTCATGAAGCGCAGCGCCTTGGCGCCGCGGGTGAGGACGATCGTCTGCAACAGGGCCGTGCGGCGGGACAGGCCCATCCGGACGGCCAGCGCGTCGAACTCCTCCAGACGGTCAAGGCGGAAACAGATCTGGAGCTGGAGGAAGCCAGCCCCGGCGGCGGCCTTCTGCAGGGCGCGCCGCACGCGGTATTCGAACGGGGGCGCGCCCGGGTTCTCGACCGCGCCGATGAAGAGGCCTGGCGCCGGGGTGATCGGACGCCCGGACAGGTAGGTGCCGCGCCTCAGCGCCGCCGCAACCCGCACCAGCTGCGGGCCGTCCAGGTCGAACACCCGCCGCGTCTCCGGCTCGTCGCCCGCCGAGACGTCGTCGCCGGTCAGGCAGCAGATGTTGGTCACGCCGTGCAGGGCGGCCCCGACGATGTCGGCCTGGATCGCCAGCCGGTTCTTGTCCCGGCAGACGATCTGGAGGATCGGCTCCACGCCGAGGCCCTGCAGCGCGATGGCGATCGCGACGTTGGAGGCGTGCGCGTGCGCGGCGGTGTTGTCGGTGGCGTTGATCGCGTCGACGTACGGGGCGAGCCGCGCGACGTGCCGCCGCACCGCCTCCAGCCCGCCGCCGTCCACCACCGGCAGCTCCGCCGTGACGATCGTGCGCTCGCCCGACTCGACGAGGTCGCTCAGCCGGGACATGAGGGCTCGGTCCAGCCCGCCGGGACCTCACGATCCCGCCCGCTGAGCAGGTTGACCCACGACGAGGTGCCGTGCAGCCGTTCGTCCACCGGCGGCCGCAGCTCGGCGAACTCCTCGCTCCACGGCAGCCTCCGCGACCGCCCGTACGCCTTCAGCCAGACGCACCGCATCTCCGGCCTGACCTCGCACGAGCCGTCCTCGCGCACCCCGCCGCACGGTCCGTTCCGCAGTGTCTTCGGGCAGTTCATCGGGCACGTCAGCCCGGTCGAGTGCAGCACGCACTGCCCGCACATCCGGCAGCCGAAGAGAGGCCCCTTCACCGCGTGCTCGACCAGCGGCAGGACCTTCCCGGCGACCCTCGTGGCAGCCCTCATGGCGCGCTCGCCGCCAGGGCGCGGCGCCGCTGGATCAGCTCCTTGGCGCGCTTGACCGCGGCCGACGCGTCGGCCGCGTAGCCGTCGGCGCCGACCGCGTCGGCGTACTCCTGGGTGACGGGCGCGCCGCCGACCATGACGATGACCTGGTCGCGCAGCCCCGCCTTGTTGAGCGCGTTGATGTTGGCCTTGAACATCGGCATCGTCGTGGTCAGGAACGCCGAGAAGCCCACGATGTCCGGCCGGTGCTCGCGGATCGCCTCCACGAACTTCTCCGGCGACACCTGCACGCCGAGGTCGATCACGTGGAACCCGGCGCCCTCGAGCATGATGTTCACCAGGTTCTTGCCGATGTCGTGCACGTCGCCCTTCACCGTGCCCATGAGGAACGTGCCGACGGTCGCGGCGCCCGTCTCGGCCAGCAGCGGCCGCAGGATCTCCAGCGCGCCGGCCATCGCCTTGCCCGCGATCAGCATCTCCGGGACGAAGAAGTCGCCGCGTTCGAACCGTGCGCCGACCTCCTCCAGCGACGGGATCAGCGCGTCGAACAGCATCCGCTCGGGAGTGAGCCCCTGCTCCAGACCCGTGTGGGTGAGCTCCAGGACCTTGGGGCCGTTGCCGACGAGGGTCTCGTCGTACAGGCCGGTGAGGATCTCTTCCGGTGACATTCCGCGCCTTCCTGTGAGGGGAACGGGAAATCAGGTGGGAGCGGGGCGGTGACCGAGCAGGGCCGACAGCGACCGCGTCTCCTCGACCAGGAGGAGCGCCGTCGCCTCGGTCCGCCGCCGGTCCAGACGGGCGGTCGGGCCGGTCACCGCGATGGCCGCGATGACCGTCCCGTCCGAGGCGAACACCGGGGCGCCGATCGACACCAGCCCGATCTCCAGTTCCTCCCGGGCCACGGCGTGCCCGCGGCGGCGGATCTCGGGGAACTGGCGGGCGAGCGCGATGCCGGTGGCGACCGTGTGCTCGGTGCGGGGGACGAGGTCGCCCTCGGGCAGGGGGAGCCTGTCGTGGGCGTAGAAGACCTTGCCGGACGAGGTGCAGTGGGCCGGGAGGTCGAGCCCGACCCAGGTCGTGGCGCTCAGCAGGTAGCTGCTGTCGACCTGCGCGATCGTGATGACCGCGCCCGCGCGGACGACGGCCAGCGTGACGGTCTCGCCGGTCCGCTCGCCGATGCGTTCCAGCGTCGGCGCGGCGAGTTCGGCGAGCACGTCGGTGATGTCGCCGCGGAGGGCGTACTGGGTGAAGACCGCTCCGGCGCGGAACGCGCCGTCCCGGTCGCGGCGGACCAGGCGGTGCCGTTCGAGCGCCTGGAGCAGCCGGGACGTGGTGGATTTGGCGAGGCCGGTCTCGGCCACGAGCGAGGTGAAGGTGCGGGAGCCGGGCGACTCGACCACGAGGGTGAGCAGCTCGGCGGCCCGGTCGATCGCCTGGGTTCCGGTGGGGGCCTGGGCGCTGCCGGTGTCGTCGTCCATGAGTTCCATCATATGGAACCTTGGTTCCATAACTTGAGCGTAGAATTCCGGCCGGAACGACGTCAAGAGGGTGGAAGCGCCCTCCAGGTCCCTAGGCGAGGGAGCCTCGATGTTCGTCAACCGGATGCCCCGCTACGAGATCCTGTCGCCCGACGCGATGAACGTCCTTGACGCCGGCTGGCGCCGCCTGATGACCGAGGTGGGGGTGGAGTTCGCCTCCGAACGCGCGGTGAGGCTCTTCCGCGACGCCGGGCAGAAGGCCGACGGCTCGCTCGTACGGCTGGACCCCGACTTCGTCCTCGAACAGGTGGCCAAGGCGCCGCGCGAGTTCGACGTCCGCGCCCGCAATCCCGAGCGCTCGCTGCACATCGGCGGCGACCACATGTCGTTCGGCGCCGTGTACGGCCCGCCGTTCGTGCGCGAGGGCGAGGTGCGGCGCGAGGCGACGATGAACGACTTCCGCGACTTCGCCCGGCTCGCGCAGTCGTCCGGCACGCTCGACTCGGCCGGGGGAGTGGTCTGCGAGCCCAACGACGCCCCGCTCGACTCGCGCCACCTGGACATGACCTACGCGCTGCAGACCCTCACCGACCGCGTCTACATGGGCAATGTCGTGTCGGGCGAGAACGCGCGCGACACCCTGGCGATGTCGGCGATCCTGTTCGGCGGGCGCGAGGCGATCGAGGAGACGCCGGTCACGATCTCGCTCATCAACTGCAACTCGCCGCTGCGCTGGGACGACCGGATGCTCGACGCGCAGTTCGAGTACAGCGCCGCGGGTCAGCCCGTCGTGCTCACCCCGTTCCTGCTGATGGGCGCGATGTCGCCGGTCACGATCCCGTCCGCGCTCGTCCAGCAGATCACCGAGGCGCTGGCCGGGATCGCGCTGTCGCAGCTGATCCGGCCCGGCTGCCCGGTCATCTTCGGGTCGTTCCTGTCCAACATCGACATGCAGTCGGGCTCGCCGTGCTTCGGCACGCCCGAGTCGGCCACCGGGCTGCTGTGCACCGGCCAGATCGCGCGGCACTTCGGCCTGCCGTTCCGCTCGGGCGGGGCGCTGACCTCCTCGCAGGTGCCCGACGCGCAGGCGGCCTACGAGGGCCTGATGACGATGCTCCCGACGTTCCTGGCCGGGACGAACTGGGTGATGCACGCCGCCGGATGGCTGGAGGGCGGGCTGGTCGCCTCGTACGAGAAGTTCATCATCGACCTGCAAATCCTGGAGATGCTCCAGCAGGAGTTCACCCCACTGGAGATCGACGAGGCGTCGCTGGCGTTCGGCGCGCACGAGGAGGTCGGCCAGGGCGGTCACTTCCTGGGCGCGGCCCACACCATGGAACGGTTCCGGACCTGCTTCTACCGGCCGTTCCTGTCGTCCTCGCAGAACTACGAGCGCTGGATGAAGGGCGGCGCCGCCGACACCGCCGCGCGCGCCGCCGAGATCGCCCGCAAGCGCCTGGCCGAGTACGAGCCGCCCCCGCTGGACACCGCCGTCGAGGCCGAACTCGCCGACTACGTGGCCCGCCGCCGCGCCGAGCTCGGAGACTGAGCCCGATGCCGGGGAGATCACGGACTTGCTAGGTTGCCCGGCATGTACGACTTCGTCATCGTCGGTGGTGGATCGGCGGGCAGCGCCCTCGCGAACCGGTTGAGCGCCGACCCCGGCACCAAGGTCCTGGTCCTGGAGGCGGGGCGGCCCGACTGGCTCTGGGACGTCTTCATCCACATGCCCGCCGCGCTGCCGTTCCCGATCGGCAGCCGCTTCTACGACTGGCGATACGAGTCCGAGCCCGAGCCCTACATGAACGGCCGCCGGATCTACCACGCGCGCGGCAAGGTCCTCGGCGGCTCCAGCAGCATCAACGGGATGATCTTCCAGCGCGGCAACCCGCTCGACTACGAGCGCTGGGCGGCCGATCCCGGCATGGAGAGCTGGGACTACGCGCACTGCCTGCCCTACTTCAAGCGGATGGAGAACCGGCTCGCCGGCGGAGACATGCGCGGCGACTCCGGGCCGCTGGTCCTGGAGACCGGGCCCGCCACCAACCCGCTCTTCAACGCGTTCTTCGACGCCGCCCAGCAGGCCGGGTATCCGCGCACCGACGACGTCAACGGCCACCAGCAGGAGGGCTTCGGCCCGTTCGACCGCAACGTGCACCGCGGGCGGCGGCTGAGCGCGGCCCGCGCCTACCTGCACCCGGTCATGAACCGGCCCAACCTCACCGTCGCGACCCGGGCGCACGCCACCCGCGTCCTGTTCGAGGGCAAGCGGGCGGTCGGCGTCGAGTTCACCCGGGGAGGCGACCGCACGCCGCTGCGCGTGCGCGCCGGTGAGGTCATCCTGAGCGGCGGCGCCATCAACACCCCGCAGCTTCTCCAGCTGTCCGGCGTCGGCAACGCCGCCGAACTGCGCGCGCTGGGCATCGAGCCCATCGAAGATCTACCCGGCGTTGGCGAGAACCTGCAGGACCACCTGGAGGTCTACGTCCAGTACGCCTGCACCCAGCCCGTCTCGGTCGCGCCCGCGCTGAAGATGTGGCGCCGCCCGTTCGTCGGCGCGCAGTGGCTGTTCCTGCGCTCGGGGCCCGGCGCCACCAACCACTTCGAGGGCGGCGGCTTCGCGCGCAGCAACGACCGGGTCGCCTACCCCAACCTGATGTTCCACTTCCTGCCGATCGCGATCCGCTACGACGGCTCGCAACCGGCCGCCGACCACGGCTACCAGGTCCACATCGGCCCGATGTACTCCGACGCCCGCGGCACCGTGAAGATCCGTTCGACCGACCCGCGCGAGCACCCGGCCCTGCGCTTCAACTACCTGTCGACCGAGCAGGACCGCCGCGAATGGGTCGAGGCGATCCGCATCGCGCGCGACATCCTCGGGCAGCCGGCCCTCGACCCCTACAACGGCGGCGAGATCTCGCCGGGCGACTCGGTCCGGACCGACGAGGAGATCCTCGACTGGGTGGCCCGCGACGGCGAGACCGCCCTGCACCCGTCCTGCACGGCGAAGATGGGCACCGATGAGACGTCGGTCGTCGATCCGCTGACGATGCGGGTGCACGGCCTGGAGGGACTGCGCGCCGTGGACGCCTCGGTCATGCCCTACATCACCAACGGCAACATCTACGCGCCCGTGATGATGGTCGCCGAGAAGTCCGCCGACGTGATCCTCGGCAACACCCCGCTCCCGGCCGATCATGCCGACTTCCATCGCCATGTGGCCGGGTAAGGGTTGATCCCTGAGGTACCGTTCCTCAATGGGCAACAGTCCTCGCCCCGAGGGGACCGTGCAGTCGGTCGACCGCGCCGTCACGGTCCTGGAGATCCTCGCGCGCGAGGGCGAGGCCGGCGTCACGCAGATCGCCGCCGAGCTCGGCGTCCACAAGTCCACCGCGTTCCGCCTGGTGTCGGCGCTGGAGAACCGCGACCTGGTCGCGCAGGACAGCGAGCGCGGCAAGTACCGCCTCGGCCTCGGCCTGGTCAGGCTCGCGGGCGCGACGACGGCACGGCTGGACGTGGTGCGGGTCGGCCGTCCCCTCTGCCGTGACCTGGCCGCCGAGATCGGCGAGACCGTCAACCTGACGCTGCTGTCGGGGCACGAGGTTCTGTACGTCGACCAGGTCGCGGGGCCGTCGGCGCTGCAGCCCAAGGACTGGGTCGGGCAGCGGCTGCCGACGCACGCCACCTCCAACGGCAAGGTCCTGCTAGCCCACCTGCCCGGCGACCGGCTCGACGAGGAGCTGTCGCGTCCGCTCGAACGCCTCACCGCGCACACGCTCAC
Source organism: Actinomadura barringtoniae (assembly GCF_017573505.1). Classification (GTDB taxonomy): domain Bacteria; phylum Actinomycetota; class Actinomycetes; order Streptosporangiales; family Streptosporangiaceae; genus Spirillospora; species Spirillospora barringtoniae. Next base: position 334,884 of record NZ_JAGEOJ010000009.1, on the reverse strand, counting down.
CGAACGCGGCGCGCTGGAGGACGATCTGCGCCGCGTCCGCGAACGCGGTTACGCCACCGCGGTCGACGAGCTGGAGTTCGGGCTGACCGCCATCGCCGCGCCCATTCGTGACGCGGACGGCCAGGTCATCGCCACGGTGAGCGGTTCGGGGCCGAGTTTCCGGCTGCCGCCCGAACGCATTCCCGCCGTCGCCGGAGTGGTGCGCCGCGCCGCCGACGAGATCTCGCGGCGGCTGGGTTGGAACGGGTCCTGAGCGCGGCCTGAGCCGGTCCCGACGTTGATCTGACAGCGTTCCCGACTCCCCGAAAGCCTTGACGTGGCACCGGCGCGGGTCTTTTATTGTCGCCCATAGTCAAATTTGTTGCGGAATGAGCAACTCGACCGAGGGGCGACGTGCCGGATCTCCATATCGGCGGGCGATGGATCGGTTCCCGTAAAGGAGACCGAAGGGAGATCCGTTGCCCCGCCGACGGCGCCCTGGTCACGACGGTCGACGAGGCGTCGCCCGAGGACGCCGCCGACGCCGTCCGCGCCGCCCGGCAGGCCTTCGACGACGGACCCTGGCCGCGCACCCCGGTCAAGGAACGCGGCGCGCTGCTGCTGCGGATCGCCGACATGCTGGAGCGCGACAAGTTCGAGTTCACCCGCGCCGAATCACTGGACACCGGCAAGCGCGCGGTCGAGAGCGAGTATGACCTCGACGACGTCATCGGCGTCTTCCGCTACTACGGCGGCCTCTGCCTGTCGGGTGACGCGGGCCAGGTCGTCGACACCGGCCGCGACGACGTCGTCAGCCACGTCGTGCGCGAGCCCATCGGCGTGTGCGCGCTCATCACCCCGTGGAACTACCCGCTCCTGCAGACCTCGTGGAAGGTCGCCCCGGCGCTCGCCGCGGGCAACACCTTCGTGCTGAAGCCGAGCGAGCTGACCCCCTCCACCGCGATCCTGCTGATGCGGCTGCTGATCGAGGCGGGACTGCCGGCGGGCGTCGCCAACCTGGTGCTCGGCGCGGGTCCGACCGCGGGCGCCCCGCTCACCGATGATCCGGGCGTCGACCTGGTCTCGTTCACCGGCGGGGTGGTCACCGGCCGCGCCGTCATGGCCGCCGCCTCCGGCACCGCCAAGAGGGTCGCGCTGGAGCTGGGCGGCAAGAATCCCAACATCGTCTTCGCCGACGCCGACGCCGAGGCCGCCCTGGACATGGCGCTCACCGCCGTGTTCCTGCACTCGGGCCAGGTCTGCTCGGCGGGCGCGCGGCTGCTGATCCACCAGGAGCTGCACGACGAGTTCGTGACCGAGCTGGCCGCGCGCGCCGACCGCATCCGCCTCGGCGGCCCGTTCGACCCGCGCGCCGAGACCGGCCCGCTGATCTCGGCGGGGCACCTGGCCAAGGTCGAGGCCTACGTCGGCTCCGGGATCGACGAGGGCGCCACGCTGCGCTGCGGCGGACGCCGACCCGACGATCCCGAGCTGGCGGGCGGCTTCTACTACCGGCCGACGATCCTCGACGACTGCCACGCCGGGATGCGGGTGATCCGGGACGAGTCGTTCGGTCCCGTGCTGACCGTCGAGACCTTCGAGACCGAGGAGCAGGCCGTCCGGCTCGCCAACGACACCATCTACGGGCTGGCGGGCGCGGTCTGGACCGGCGACCCCGGCCGGGCGCGGCGGGTGGCCGGCGAGCTCAGGCTCGGCACGGTCTGGATCAACGACTATCACCCGTACGTGCCGCAGGCCGAGTGGGGCGGGTTCAAGCAGTCCGGCGTCGGCCGGGAACTCGGCCCGTCGGGCCTGGCGGAGTACCAGGAGACCAAGCACGTCTGGCAGAACCTGCGCCCGAGCCCCCAACGCTGGTTCGGTGGCTGACAACCCATGGAGTGATATGACGACCGCCGATCCCGAGACACCGGCCGTGACCGCCGCCCCGGACGGACCGATGATCTCGGTTCGCGGCCTCTGGAAGATCTTCGGTCCACGGGAGCACCGCATCATCGGCACGCCCGACGCCGAGCTGTCGCGCGCGGAGCTCCGTGAGAAGACCGGTTGCACCGCCGCCGTCCGCGACGTGGATTTCGAGGTGGCGCCCGGCGAGGTGTTCGTCGTCATGGGCCTGTCGGGCAGCGGCAAGTCCACGCTCGTACGGTGCCTGGCGCGGCTGATCGAACCGACGGCGGGCGAGGTGACGATCGCCGGTTGCGACATGAACGCCGCGTCGGCCAAGGAGCTGCGCGAGATCCGCCGCACCTGCATCGGTATGGTGTTCCAGCACTTCGGGCTGCTGCCGCACCGGCGCGTCCTCGACAACGTCGCCTACGGGTTGGAGATCCAGGGGCTCGGCAGGGACAAGAGGCACGCGCGTGCCCGCGAGATCCTGTCGCTGGTCGGTCTCGAAGGCTACGACGCGTCCTATCCCGCCCAGCTGTCCGGCGGCATGCAGCAGCGCGTCGGCCTGGCCCGCGCGCTCGCCGTCGACCCGGACGTGCTGCTGTTCGACGAGCCGTTCAGCGCCCTGGACCCGCTGATCCGCCGCGACATGCAGAACGAGGTCATCCGGCTGCACCGGGAGGTCGGCAAGACGCTGGTCTTCATCACCCACGACCTGTCGGAGGCGCTGAAGCTCGGCGACCGCATCGCCATCATGCGCGACGGCGCCATCGTGCAGACCGGCACGCCCGAGCAGCTGGTCGGCGCCCCGGCCGACGACTACGTCGCCGACTTCACCAGCGAGATCGTCAAGGGCAACGTGCTGACGCTGAGCTGGCTGGCCAGGCGCGACGGCGCGCCCGACGCCGGCGACGGACCCGAATTGCCCGGCTCGATGCTGGTCCGCGACGCGGTGCGGCCCGTGCTGGAGTCGGCAGGGCCGGTGCGCGTGGTGACCGACGGGGAACTGGACGGCTTCGTCGACCGCGACACCGTGCTGTCGGTCATCGCGGAGGGGGACCAGCCGTGACGTGCTCATGGTCGCGGCTCCGCCGCTCCGGGTCATGGGGCGACAACGCCTCGTCTTCCCTCGTCGGTCGTTCCTCCCTCCTCAGTCCAGACAAGGCGGCCCCATGACCGGCCTGCCGCTCACCCGGCGCCTGCCCGCCCGGGTGCCGCGCGGCGCGGCCGAGGCCGGGGCGGTCGTGGTGTTCGTCCTGCTCTACCTGCTCTTCAAGGACAAGTGGACGCTCGCGCACGACGCCGAGGACAAGGTCTTCAACGCGCTGAACGACGTCCGCGACTGGGTGGAGGAGCACCGCAACTCCAACCCCGTCTTCATCTACATCGTCAACTACCTGCGCCTGGGCATCGGGAACCTCTTCGACGCGCTCCGCTCGTTCCTGGACCTGGTGAGCTGGCCCGGTCTCAGCGCGATCGCCGGCGCCGCCGGGCTGGTCTTCGCCGGGTGGCGCGTCGGGCTGCTGGCGTTCGCCGGGGTCCTGTGCTTCGGCGTGCTGGGCCTGTGGGACGAGAGCATGGACACGCTGGCTCTGTCGGTGGCCGCCGTGCTGCTGTCGCTGGTCATCGGCATCCCGCTGGGCGTGCTCGCCGGCCAGTCCGACCGGGTGCGCAAGGCGCTCAACCCGGTGCTGGACGTCATGCAGATCATGCCGCCGTTCGCCTACCTGGCGCCGTTCGCCCTGCTGTTCTCCATCGGCGCCCCGGCCGCCGCCGTGGTGACGATGATCTACGCGATCCCGGCCGCCATCCGCATCACCGCGCTGGCCGTCCGCAACGTGCCCGGCGAGACCGTGGAGGCGTCGGAGTCGCTCGGGTCGACCCGGCTGCAGACGCTCCTCAAGGTGCAGCTGCCGATGGCCCGCCCGACCATCGCGCTCGCGGTCAACCAGACCATCATGATGGCGCTGTCGATGGTGGTCATCACCGCGCTGATCGACGGCCCGGGACTCGGGCAGAACGTGATCGACGGGCTCGAGCGGGTCAACGTCGGGGCCTCGCTGGACGCCGGCCTGGCCGTGGTCGTCATGGCGATCGTCCTCGACCGGCTCATGATGGGCGCGGCCCGCCGGGCCGAGGCCGTGCAGAAGGCCGGACCGGGCAAGACCGACGCGCCCCGGACTCGGCGGATCGTGCTCGCGGCCGGAGCGGCCGTCGCGGTCGTCGGCGTCGTGCTGGGGCAGGTGCTGTCCAAGGAGTTTCCCAGCGCCCTGGAGTTCCGGCTCGCGCCCTACGTCAACGACCTCACCGACTGGATCGAGAAGAACCTCTTCTCGGTGACCGACGCGATCAAGAACTTCTTCACCGACGTGCTGCTGAACCCGCTGCAGGACCTGCTGACCTCCAGTCCGTGGTGGCTGGTCATCATCGCGGTCGTGGCGATCGGGCTGCGCGTCAGCGGCCTGGTCCCCGCGCTGGTCGCCGGCGCGTGCCTGGCCGCGATCGCCGCGCTCGGGCTCTGGGAGCACAGCATGCAGACGCTGGCCCAGGTCCTGGTGGCGGTCGTGATCACGATGGCCATCGGCGTGACGATCGGCGTGCTGGCGGCCAGGTCGCGGGTGTACGCGGCGGTCCAGCGCCCGGTGCTGGACGCCGCGCAGACCATGCCGTCGTTCGTCTACCTGCTGCCCGCGCTGGCGCTGTTCAGCGTCGGCCGGTTCACCGCGATCGCCGCGGCGGTCATCTACGCGGTGCCGCCCGTCGCGCGGCTGGTGGAGGACGGCATCCGGCGCGTTCCCGAGACCGTCGTCGAGGCCGCCACCGCGGCCGGGTCGACGCCGCGCCAGGTGCTGTGGAAGGTGCAGTTGCCGATGGCACGGCGCGCGGTGCTGCTGGCGGCCAACCAGGGGATCGTCATGATCCTGGCGATGGTGGTCGTCGGCGGCATGGTCGGCGCGGGCGCGCTCGGCTACGACGTGGTGACGGGCTTCTCGCAGAACGAGGACTGGGGCCTGGGCCTGGCGGCCGGCATCGCGACCGTGCTGCTCGGGGTCATGCTCGACCGCATCACCCAGGGGGCGGGCGGCCGCTCGGAAGAGTTCCAGGCCGCGCGTAAGTCCGGATGACGGAGGACAGGAGACGAGGAGCCATGAAGGTCATCAAGGGCCGGTCGCTGATCGCGGCCGGACTCGCAGTGGGCCTGGCGGTGGCCGGCCTCGCCGGCTGCGGCGGCGCCAAGGTGGACGACAAGGGCGGCGGCGGAGACAAGGGCGGCACCGTCAACATCGCCATCAACCCCTGGGTGGGCTACGAGGCCGACGCGGCCGTCGTCGGCTACCTGCTGGAGCACGAGCTGGGCTACAAGGTCCAGAAGAAGAACCTCAAGGAGGAGGTCGCCTGGCAGGGCTTCGAGTCCGGCCAGGTGGACGTCATCCTGGAGAACTGGGGTCACCCCGACCTGAAGAAGAAGTACATCGACGAGAAGAAGGTCGCCGCCAGCGCGGGCTCCACGGGCAACAAGGGCGTCATCGGCTGGTACGTGCCGCAGTGGATGGTCGCCAAGTACCCCGGCATCACCGACTGGAAGAACCTCAACAAGTACGCGAGCATCTTCAAGACCTCGGAGTCGGGTGGCAAGGGACAGCTCCTGTTCGGCGACCCGTCCTACGTCAGCAACGAGAACGCCCTCATCGCCAACCTCAAGCTCAACTACAAGGTGGTCGTCGGGGGCAGCGAGGCGACGCTGGTGAAGTCGGCCGAGCAGTCGGAGTCGCAGCAGAAGCCGCTGCTGTTCTACTTCTGGGACCCGCACTGGCTGTTCAAGAAGATGAAGCTGGCCCGCGTCAACCTGCCGCCCTACAAGGAGGGCTGCGACGCCGACCCGAAGAAGGTCGCCTGCGACTACGCCGAGATGGACCTCGACAAGATCGTCAGTTCGAAGTTCGCGAGCTCGGGCGGCAAGGCCTACCAGCTCGTCAAGAACTTCAAGTGGACGAACGAGGACCAGAACACCGTCGCCGACGACATGACCAACAACGGCATGACCGCCGACCAGGCGGCCAAGAAGTGGGTCGACGCGCACAAGTCCACCTGGCAGGCCTGGATTCCCAAGTAACCAGGGGTCGATTGGGTCTTGTTCGGGCCCGCAAGTCCGCTTAGCGTGTTGCGTATTGCGACCTTGAGTTGCGTTCAGCGCAACACCGGAGGTGGGCATCGTGACCGAGCCCCGCGTGGTCATCATCGGCGCCGGCATCGTCGGCTGTGCCGTCGCCGACGAGCTGACCGCGCGGGGCCGGACCCGGATCACGGTCCTGGACCAGGGACCGCTCTTCGAGACCGGCGGCTCCACCTCGCACGCGCCCGGCCTGGTCTTCCAGACCAACCCGAACAAGGCGATGGCCGAGTTCGCGAGCTACACGGTGGAGAAGTACTCGGCGCTGGGTGCGTTCGACCTGGTCGGAGGGCTGGAGCTGGCGGCGGCCCCCGACCGCCTCGCCGAGCTGCACCGCCGCCAGGGCTGGGCGACGTCCTGGGGGATCGAGGCGCGCGTGCTCGACCCAGCCGAGTGCGCTCGCCTGCATCCCCTCGTCGATGCCGACCGGGTCCTGGGCGGACTGCACGTTCCCTCCGACGGCATCGCCCGCGCGCTCGACGCCGCGGCGGCGCAGGCCGCCGCCGCGCGCGAACGCGGCGCTGTCTTCCATGGCGGTCGCGAGGTCCTCGACATCGCCCAGCAGGGCGGCCGGGTCACCGGGGTCGTGACGTCCGACGGCCAGATCCCCGCCGACATCGTGCTGTGCTGCGCCGGGATCTGGGGACCGAAGATCGCCCGGATGGCGGGCATGGCGCTGCCGCTGACACCGCTCGCCCACCAGCTGGCCTGGACGAACCCGATCCCCGCGCTGGCCGGGGCGGCGACCGAGGCCGCACACCCGATCCTGCGCCACCAGGGCGCCGACCTGTACTTCCGCGAACGCTTCGACCGGCTCGGCATCGGCAACTACGGCCACGAACCGCTGCCCGTCCGCCCGGAAGACCTCGGCGAGAACGCCATATCGGCCTTCACCGAAGAAGACTTCGCCGAGGCCTGGCACGAGACGCGATGGCTGTTCCCCGCTGTGAAGGACGCCAAGGTCGAAGAGGGCATCAACGGGCTCTTCTCCTTCACCCCCGACGGCCTCCCGCTGATGGGACCCTCGCGTGAACTGGAGGGATTCTGGGTCGCCGAGGCGGTCTGGATCACGCACTCGGCCGGGGTCGCGCGGGCGATGGCCGAGTGGATGACCGGCGAGGAACCCGTCACGCAGGCGCGCGAGTGCGACGTGCGGCGCTTCGAGGAGCACCAGCGCGGACCGGCCTACGTGCGCGCCCGCGACTGCCAGAACTACGTCGAGGTCTACGACGTCCTCCACCCCCTGCAGCCGATGGAGGACCCGCGCCCCCTGCGCACCAGCCCGTTCTACCCGCGCGAGCAGGCCCTCGGCGGCGTCTTCCTGGAGGCGATGGGCTGGGAGCGACCGCAGTGGTACGCCAGCAACGCGCCGCTCCTGCAAGGCCGCGAGATCCACGAACCGGGGGAGTGGGCCGCGCGCTACTGGTCGCCGATCGCGGGCGCCGAAGCGCAGGTCACGCGTGAACGGGTCGCGCTCTACGACATGACCTCGCTCAAGCGCATCGAGGTCAGCGGACGCGGCGCCCGCGACTTCCTCGCCTCCATGACGACCGCACGGCTGGAGCGCGGCCCCGGATCGGTCACGTACTGCATGATGCTGGACGAGCACGGCCGCGTCCTCAGCGACATCACGGTCGCGCGCCTCGGCGAGGAGGAGTTCCAGGTCGGCGCCAACAACGTCCTGGACGCCGACCACCTGGCCCGGCACGCACCCGAGACCGTCGTCGTCCGGGACATCACCGCCGGAACGTGCTGTATCGGCGTCTGGGGGCCGCGCGCCCGCGAGCTGGTCCAGCCGCTGACCGAGGACGACTTCTCGGGCGAGGCGTTCCGCTACTTCCGCTGCCGCCGCGCCGTCGTCGGCATGGTGCCGGTCACCGCGCTGCGGGTGTCGTACGTGGGGGAGCTCGGCTGGGAGCTGTCCACCACCGCCGACATGGGCCTCAAGCTCTGGGACACCCTCTGGGAGGCCGGCCAGGAGCACGGGATCATCGCCGGTGGCCGCGCCGCGTTCAACAGCCTGCGCCTGGAGAAGGGCTACCGGCTCTTCGGCACCGACATGACCAGCGAGCACGACCCGGTCGAGGCGGGCCTCGCCAAGGGCCCCGCCGGGGGCCCCGCGCCCGCACGCCGTCTCACCTGTCTCACGCTGGACGAGGTCGTGATGGGCAAGGAGCCGGTGTATGCGGGTGGTGACCCCGTCGGCTATGTCACGAGCGCCGCCTGGGGCCACACCATAGGCAAGGGCATCGCCTACGCCTGGCTGCCCTCCCCGCTGACGGCCCCCGGCACCACCGTGCAGATCGGCTACTTCGACCGGCGGATACCGGCCGTCGTCACCGAGGAACCGCTGTTCGACCCTGGAATGGAGCGGTTGCGTGGATAGACCCTTCGAGCACCCCGACTTCCTGTGGGAGGACCGGGAGCCCGAAAGCTCCTACGACGTCGTCATCGTGGGCGCCGGCGGCCACGGCCTGGCCACCGCCCACTACCTGGCCCGCAACCACGGGATCACCAACGTGGCCGTGCTGGAGCGCGGCTGGCTCGCGGGCGGCAACATGGCCCGCAACACCACGATCATCCGGTCGAACTACCTCTGGGACGAGAGCGCCGCCATCTACGAGCACTCCCTCAAGCTCTGGGAGGGCCTGGCCGAGGAGCTCGACTACGACATCCTGTTCAGCCAGCGCGGCGTGCTCAACCTCGCGCACAGCCTCCCCGACGTGCGCGAGGGCATCCGCCGCGTCAACGCCAACCGGCTGAACGGCGTGGACGCCGAATGGCTCACCCCCGACGACATCAAGAAGCTCGTCCCGATCCTCAACACCTCCCCCGCACTGCGCTTCCCGGTGATGGGCGGGACGTACCAGCCGCGCGGCGGCATCGCCAAGCACGACCACGTGGCCTGGGGCTTTGCCCGCTCGGCCAACGCGCAGGGCATCCACCTCATCCAGAACTGCGAGGTCACGGGGTTCTGCCGCACGCCCGCCGGAGCGGTCACCGGGGTCGAGACCTCGCGCGGAACGATCGGCGCGGGCACCGTGGCGCTCTGCGCGGCCGGGCACACCTCGGTGCTCGCCGACCTGCTGGGGTTCCGGCTGCCGCTGCAGAGCCATCCCCTGCAGGCGCTGGTGTCGGAACTGCTGGAGCAGGTGCTGGACACGGTCGTGATGTCCAACGCCGTGCACGTCTACGTCAGCCAGGCCCACAAGGGCGAGCTGGTCATGGGCGCGGGCATCGACCCGTTCAACGGCTACGGCCAGCGCGGCTCGTTCCATGTGATCGAGGAGCAGATCGCGGCGGCGGTCGAGCTCTTCCCCGTCTTCGCCCGCGCCCACGTGCTGCGGACCTGGGGCGGGATCGTCGACGTCACGCCGGACGCCTCGCCGATCATCGGCCCGACCCCGGTGGACAACGTTCTCGTCAACTGCGGCTGGGGGACGGGTGGATTCAAGGCGACGCCGGGAGCAGGATGGGTCTACGCCGACACCATCGCCCGCGGGCGGCCACACGGTCTGGCCGAGCCGTTCGGCCTTGAGCGCTTCACGACCGGCGCGCTCATCGACGAACACGGCGCCGCGGCCGTGGCGCACTGAGGAGCCGCCGATGCTGTCCATTCCGTGTCCCTGGTGCGGAGAGCGGCCCGAGACCGAGTTCCGGTACGGCGGCCAGGCGCAGGTCGCCTTCCCCGCCGAGCCCGAGGCGCTCGACGACACCGAGTGGGCCGGCTACGTCTTCATGCGCGACAACCCCAAGGGCTGGTTCGAGGAACGCTGGGTGCACGCGGCCGGATGCCGCCGCTGGTTCGACCTGGCCCGCCACACCGTGACCTACGAGATCCGCCGATGACCGGACCCTTCCGTGCAGCCGAGGGCGGCGACCGCATCGACCGCTCGCGCACGCTGGCGTTCACCTTCGACGGCTTCGAGCTCAAGGCCCATCCCGGTGACACGCTGGCCTCCGCGCTGCTGGCCAACGGCGTCCGCGTCGTCGCGCACGGCCCCTACAGCAGGCGGCCGCGCGGCGTCTTCAGCGCCGGTGCCGAGGAGCCCAACGCGTTCGTCCAGGTCGAGTCGGGCCCGGGCGAGCCGATGGTGCGCGCGACGCGGCTGGAGGTCTACGACGGGCTGGTCGCCACGCCGCTGGCGGGCCGGGGACGGCTGCTGGATCGCCCCGACCCGAGCCGCTACGACAAGGTCTACGCGCACTGCGACGTGCTCGTGGTCGGCGGCGGGTCTGCAGGCGTCCAGGCGGCCCGTGAAGTGGCCGCGACCGGGGCCCGCGTGCTGCTGGTCGACGACCAGCCCGAGACCGCCGTGCCGGTGCACGCGCGCGCCTTCCCCGACCTGACCGTCCTGACGCGCACGACCGTCACTGGCTACTACGACCACAACTTCGTCGTCGCGGTCGAGCGCCGCACCGACCACCTGGGCGAGCTCGCGCCCGCGCACCTGGCGCGGCAGCGGCTGTGGCGCATCCGCGCCGGGCGCGTGGTGCTGGCCACCGGCGCGCTGGAACGGCCGATGCTGTTCCCCGGCAACGACCTGCCCGGGATCATGCTCGCCGGGTCGGCGGCGGCCTACATCCGCCGCTACGGCGTGCTGCCCGGCCGCCGCGCGGTCATCTTCGCCGCCCACGACGACGGGCTCCGCGCGGCCGTGGACCTGCGGGCCGGGGGAGTGGAGATCGTGCGCGTGGTGGACGTGCGCGAGGGCGAGCGCGTCACCGACACCGAGTCCGACGCGAACGGCGTGCTGAGCGCGGTGATCGTCGACGGCGAACGGGTGCCCTGCGACCTGCTGGCCGTCTGCGGCGGCTGGAGCCCCAACCTGCACCTGTACGGCCAGGCCGGCGGGCGGACCCGCTGGTCCGACGACCACGCCGGGTTCGTGCCGTTCGGCGAGAGCCGCGGCGACGTCCGGGTCGTGGGCGCAGCGCTGGGCGTGCCGGGCAGGGCGGGCGAGCACGTGCCGGAGGACGATCCCGGGCGGGTGTACGTCGACCTGCAGCGGGACGCGACCCTGGCCGAGCTGCGCCGGGCCCTTGGCGCGGGCCTGACCTCGGGCGAGCACGTCAAGCGCTACACCACCATCGGAACGGGCGCCGACCAGGGCCGGACCTCGGGCGTGGTCACCGCGCGGATTCTGGGGGAGACCGGGACCACGACGCAGCGGCCGCCGGTGGAGCCCATCTCCATGGCGCTGCTGGCGGGCCGCGAACGCGGCGACCTCCTGTCGCCGATCCGCCGCACCCCGATGCACTCCTGGCACGAGGAGCACGGCGCGCTGTTCGAGAACGTGGGCGACTGGAAGCGGCCCTGGTACTACCCTTCGGCGGGCGAGTCGATGGAGGAGGCGGTGCTGCGCGAGTGCCGCGCCGCCCGCGGCTCCGTCGGCGTGCTCGACGCCTCCACGCTCGGCAAGATCGACGTGCAGGGGCCCGACGCCGCCGAGTTCCTGGACCGGATCTACACCGGCCGCTTGTCGAGCCTGCGCGTCGGCCGCTGCCGCTACGGCGTCATGTGCGGTGTGGACGGCATGGTCTTCGACGACGGCGTCGTCGCCCGGCTCGGCCCCGACCACTTCCACCTCACCACGACCACCGGCAACGCGGGCCACGTCCTGGACTGGCTGGAGGAGTGGCTGCAGACCGAATGGCCCGAGCTGCGCGTGCGGTGCACCTCGGTCACCGACCAGTGGGCCGCGATCGCGCTGGTCGGCCCCCGGTCGCGGGACGTCCTCGGCCCGATCGCGCAGAACGGCTTCCCGTTCATGGCCATCCGCGAGGGCGACATCGCCGGGGTGCGGGCGCGCATCTTCCGGATCAGCTACAGCGGCGAACTGGCGTACGAGATCAACGTGCCCGCCTGGCACGGCCTCACCGTCTGGGAGGCGATCATCCGGGCCGGCGAGCCGTACGGGATCACGCCGTACGGCACCGAGACCATGCACGTCCTGCGCGCCGAGAAGGGCTTCATCGTCGCCGGTCAGGAGACCGACGGCACCGTCACGCCCGGCGACGTCGGTCTCAACTGGACGCTGGCCCCCGAGGGCGACTGGCTCGGCCGCCGGTCGCTGAGCCGCAAGGACACCGCCCGCGCCGACCGCAAGCGCCTGGTCGGGCTGCGCCCCGACGACCCGTCGGTCGTCCTGGTCGAGGGCGCCCAGATCGTCGCCGAGCCGCCGCCCGAGAAGCCGGACGAACCCGTTCCGATGCTCGGGCACGTCACCTCGTCCTACCGGGGCACGGTCGGGTCGTTCGCGCTGGCGCTGGTGTCGGGCGGGATGGAACGTGAGGGCCAGCGGCTCTACGCCGTCGACTCCGGGCACGCCGTGCCGGTCCTGGTGACCGACCCGGTCGCCTACGACAAGGAGGGGAGGCGCCGTGACGGTGACCCCGCATAGCCCGGCCGAGGCCGAGCGCGGTCCGGTCAAACGCGGAGCGGTCGAGCACCTCGCGGGGCGCCTGGCCCGCACCGGCGGCGCGGCGCGGCTGCGCGTGCTGCCCTTCCCCAGCCAGGTCGAGCTGCGCCTGGACGACGAGGACGCCGACTGCTTCGGGCCTCGGGTCGGCCAGTTCCTCGACTGCGGCATGCCCGCGCCCGGGACCGCGACCGGCGAAGGCGACCCGCACATCCTGTGGGCGGGACCCGGCTGGTATCTGATCGTCGACCGGCCGGACCGCGCGCCCGGCATTCTGGCGGGCCTGCACGACGCGCTCGGCGGTGACTGCGGCGGCACGTGCGGCTCGGCGGTCGACGTGTCGGCGGCACGGACCGTTCTGGAACTGTCGGGACCGTCGGCGGGCGACGTGCTGCGGCACGGCTGCGCTCTCGACCTGCATCCGAGGGTGTTCGGCCCCCGCCGGTGCGCGCAGACCCAGCTCGCGCAGGCGCAGGTCATGCTGCACCGGACGGCGCCCGACGAGTACCGGATCTTCGTGCGGTTCTCCTACGCCGACTACCTGACGCGCTGGCTGCTGGACGCGATGACCGAGTACCTCCCGGCCTGAAGCCGCGTAACGCCGGGCTGAAATCGCGCGCCACGCGGGCCCTGCGGACGCCCCGCCGGAGGCGTCCGCAATGATGGTGACCATGAGTGACGATGTGGCGCCCGGGGGATTCGGGCGGCGGACGGTGCTGTGCGGGGTCGGCGTGGTGGGCGTGGCCGCGCTCGCCGGATGCGCGGGCGGCGACGACAAGCCGGCGGGGCTCGCGCCCTCGATGAAGGGCAAGGAGATCGCCAAGACGGCGGACGTGCCGGTCGGCGGCGGCAAGATCCTCGCCGACATCAAGGTCGTGGTGACCCAGCCGACGCAGGGCACGTTCAAGGCGTTCACCGCCGTCTGCACCCACCAGGGCTGCCTGACCGGCAAGGTCGCGGGCGGTCTCGTCCAGTGCCCCTGCCACGGCAGCGAGTTCAAGATCGCCGACGGGAGCGTCGCCCGCGGACCGGCCGCCAAGCCCCTTCAGGAGTACCCGGTTCAGGTGAAGGGCGATGGAATCGTTTTGATTTGAACCATTTACCGGTGACGTACGTATACCTGTGTGACGGCAGGCGATCGCCGTACCGATCATCGCTCGGATCACCGCACATGGAGGCAGATCTATGACCCAGGAGCCCGCACCGCAGGTGGAGGAGCTTGAGCAGTCGACCGCTGCGCCCCCGAACACCCGGCGCGGGCTCCTGATCGGGGTCGGGCTCGCCGGCGTCGCGGGTCTCGCCGCGGCGTGCGGCGGGTCCGGCGGCGACTCGGGCGACTCCGGAGACTCCGGCGAGAAGCCCGCCGCCGGGACCGGACCGGCGGGCTCCGGCGCCGCGCCGCTGGCGCGCGGCAGCGACATCCCGGTCGGCGGCGGCAAGATCTTCAAGGCCGAGAAGGTCGTGGTCACCCAGCCCGCCGCGGGCACGTTCAAGGCGTTCAGCGCCAAGTGCACGCACCGCGGCTGCACGGTGGGCTCGGTCGGCGGCGGCACGATCAACTGCCCCTGCCACGGCAGCAAGTTCAAGATCGAGGACGGCTCGGTGGCCGGCGGTCCTGCGCCCAAGCCGCTGGAGGAGCGTCAGATCAAGGTCGAGAACGGGGAGATCAAGCTCGCCTAGCGCGGGTCCTGCCATCGGCCGATGGCCACCGGGTGCTCGGGCACCTCGGTCCGGAAGCGCGGCAGCGCCTGGGGATGACGCTCGCGGATGTACTTGATCAGATGCTCCCGCACGTCGCAGCGCAGGTCCCAGGCGCTCGCCGAGTCCGCCGCGCTGACCAGCGCGCGCACCTGGACCAGGCCGCTCGGCAGCGTGTCGGTCACCTCCAGGACCCACTCGCGGCGGTCCCAGAGCGGGTGTTCGCCCAGGAAGGCGTACACCTCCCTGCGCAGGTCCTCGACCGGGACCTGCCAGTCGACGTGCAGCAGCACGGTGCCGAGGACGCGGCTGGAGTGGCGCGTCCAGTTCTCGAACGGCTGCTCGGTGAAGCGCGACACCGGCAGGATCAGCCGGCGGTCGTCCCACAGCTGCACGACCACGTAGGACAGCGTCAGCTCCTCGACCCGGCCCCACTGGTTCTCGATCACCACGACGTCGCCCAGCCGCAGCGCGTCGCTGAACGCCAGCTGCAACCCGGCGAGCAGGTTGCCCAGGGTGGGACGGGCCGCGATACCGACGACCAGCCCGGCGACCCCGGCCGAGGCGAGGATCCCCGCGCCGAGCTTCTGCATGGCCGGGAACGTGAACAGGGCCGCGCCGACCGCCACGACGACCACCACCATGGCGGCGAGCCGCCGCATCAGCATCATCTGGGTTCGCGCGCGGCGGGCCCGCCGGTTGCGCTCGCCCTCGACCTTGTTCAGGCGGTTGAACGCCGGGTCGGTCAGCGCGTACGAGATCCGCAGCAGCAGCCAGGTGGTCACGCCGATCGCGGCGATCCGCAGCCCGTGCCGCACCGTCCCGTCCAGGCCGCCGGCCAGCCTGCCGTAGGGCATCGCCGCGTTGGCGCTCACCACGGCGGCGAAGGCGAAGGCGGGCGCCGCGCAGCGCCGCGCCACCGCGCCGACCGCCGGCCAGCGCGCCGACAGCGGACCCGCCAGCAGGCGCCGGCCGCCCTCCACAACGATCACCGAGGTCGCGACGGCGACCCCGAGGACGATCCAGGCCCAGAACGCGGACACGTCCCCACGCACCCCTTTCACTCTCGATTTCGCCGGATTTCGGGCACCAGGGAGCCCTTTCCGGTCGAGGGGGTCCTCGAACGAGATCCAGATCACTCGTGCCGCCGGACGGTCGGCGGGGAGCGGGTGTCGGTGGGGCGCACTAGGCTTTCTCGACGTGGCAGATCCGGCGACCTACCGACCCGCCCCGGGGTCCATCCCAGACTCGCCGGGGGTGTACCGCTATCGCGACGAGCACGGCCGGGTCATCTACGTGGGCAAGGCCAAGAGCCTGCGCTCCCGGCTGAACTCCTACTTCGCCGACTTCGCGGGGCTGCACCCGCGCACCCAGACCATGCTCCAGACCGCCGCGCGGGTGGACTGGACGGTCGTCGGCACCGAGGTCGAGGCGCTCCAGCTGGAGTACTCCTGGATCAAGGAGTTCGACCCGCGGTTCAACGTGCGTTACCGCGACGACAAGTCCTATCCCTATCTCGCGGTCACTCTCGACGAGGAGTTTCCGAGGGTGATGGTCATGCGGGGAGCCAAACGCAAGGGCGTGCGTTACTTCGGGCCCTACTCGCACGCCTGGGCGATCAGGGAGACGGTCGACCAGCTGCTGCGGGTCTTCCCGGTGCGCACGTGCAGTGCCGGGGTGTTCAAGCGGCAGCACCAGCTCGACCGGCCCTGCCTGCTCGGCTACATCGACAAGTGCTCGGCGCCGTGCGTCGGCCGGGTCACGCCGCAGGAGCACCGGCTGCTCGCCGAGGACTTCTGCGACTTCATGGCGGGCAACACCTCCCGGTTCACCAAGCGGCTGGAGCGCCTGATGCGCGAGGCCGCCGCCTCCCAGGAGTACGAGCGGGCGGCCCGGCTGCGCGACGACATCCAGGCGCTGGAACGCGCCCTGGAGAAGCAGACGGTGGTGCTGGCCGACAGCACCGACTGCGACATGATCGCCTTCTACGAGGACGAGCTGGAGGCGGCGGTCCAGGTCTTCTACGTGCGCGGCGGCCGGATCCGCGGCCAACGCGGCTGGGTCGTCGACAAGGTCGAGGCGGTCACCACCGCCGAGCTGGTCGAGCACTTCCTCATCCAGATCTACAGCGAGAGCGACTCGGTCCCCCGGGAGATCTACGTTCCGGCGGTGCCGCCCGACGAGCAGGCCATGACCGAGCTGCTGAGCGAGCAGCGCGGCGGGCCCGTCCATCTGCGGGTGCCCCAGCGCGGCGACAAGAAGTCGCTGCTGGAGACCGTTCAGCGCAACGCCATGGAGGCGCTGAAGCAGCACAAGACGCGCCGGGCCAGCGACCTCACCACCCGCAGCCTCGCCCTGCAGGAACTGCAGGGGGCCCTGGAGCTGGACGACGCCCCGCTGCGGATCGAGTGCTACGACGTCTCCAACCTGCAGGGCACCAACGTGGTGGCCTCCATGGTGGTCTTCGAGGACGGCCTGGCCCGCAAGAGCGAGTACCGCCGGTTCACGATCAAGGCGGTCGAGGGGCAGGACGACGTCCGCTCCATCCACGAGGTGATCACCCGGCGGTTCCGGCGCTACCTGGCCGAGAGCGAGAAGACCGGCGAGTTCGACGGGCTGACCGGCGAGGAGCTGGAGGAGGCCGCCGCGCACCAGCCGATCGATCCCGAGACCGGCAAGCCGCGCAAGTTCGCCTACCCGCCCAACCTGGTGATCGTCGACGGCGGCCCGCCGCAGGTGGCGGCGGCCCAGCGAGCCCTCGACGAGCTCGGCATCGAGGACATCGCGGTCTGCGGCATCGCCAAGCGGCTGGAGGAGCTGTGGCTGCCCGGCGACGACGAGCCGGTGATCCTTCCGCGCAACAGCGAGGGCATGTTCCTGGTCCAGCGGGTCCGCGACGAGGCGCACCGGTTTGCGATCACTTTCCACCGGCAGAAGCGTTCCAAGACGATGACGGCCAGCGAACTCGATAACGTTCCGGGACTGGGCCCGGCCCGCCGGACCGCCCTGCTGAAACATTTCGGGTCGCTGAAGCGCTTGAAAGAGGCGACGCCCGAGCAGATCGCCGAGGTGCCCGGCATCGGGCGCCGCGGCGCCGAGCAGATCGCCGCCGCCCTGCACGGCGGCGTCGTGCCGCCCGGGGGCGGGGGCACGACCGGTACGGCGGACAAGGCCGGCAGCACAGGAACTGCGGGCGCGGCGGGCGGCGCGGCGGGCAGTACGGGCTCAGACGGGGAGAACAGGGGGAAGTCGGGATGACCAGCGAGACACAGATCCCGGACATCGTCATCGTCACCGGCATGTCGGGGGCGGGACGGAGCACGGCGGCCAAGTCCCTGGAGGACCTCGACTGGTTCGTGGTCGACAACCTGCCGCCGGGGCTGCTGGCGACCATGGCCGACCTCGGCGGCCGGGTGAAGGACGCCGTCCCGCGCATCGCCGTCGTGGTCGACGTGCGCAGCCGCGCGTTCACCGAGGACCTGCACTCCTCGATCACCGAACTGGAGAACCGCGGCGTCCACCCGCGCGTGGTGTTCCTGGAGGCCGGTGACGAGGCCCTGGTGCGCCGGTTCGAGGGCGTCCGGCGGCCGCACCCGCTGCAGGGCGACGGCCGGGTGGTCGACGGCATCGCCCGCGAGCGCGAGCTCACCCGCGAGGTCCGCGCCGAGGCCGACCTGGTGATCGACACCAGCGCGCTCAACGTGCACCAGCTGCGCGCCAAGATCGTCAGCTTCTTCGGCAACGACACCGGCGAATCCAGCCTGCGGGCGACCGTCGTCTCGTTCGGCTACAAGTACGGCCTGCCGGTAGACGCCGACCTCGTCGTCGACTGCCGCTTCCTGCCGAACCCGCACTGGGTGCCCGAGCTGCGCCCGAAGACCGGCCGCGACGCGCCGGTCCGCGACTTCGTGCTGGCCCAGCGCGGGGCCAAGGAGTTCCTGGACGCCTACACCGAGGTGTTGCGCCTGCTCACCGACGGCTACGAGCGCGAGGGCAAGCACTACGTGACGCTCGCCGTCGGGTGCACCGGCGGCAAACATCGTAGTGTGGCCATGGCGGAGCAGATCGCCGCCCGGCTGCGGGACGAGGGAATCGACGTTCAGGTCGCCCATCGTGACCTCGGTCGCGAATGAGACCTCTCCGCAGGTCCGGCACGAGGAGACGAACGCCGCGTTGAACACCCCTGGGCCTCAGGTCGTCGCGCTCGGCGGGGGCCACGGCCTGTACGGGTCGCTGTCCGCGCTCCGCCGGGTGACCGACCGGCTGACCGCCGTGGTCACGGTCGCCGACGACGGCGGATCGAGCGGCCGGCTGCGCCGCGAGCTCGGCGTGCTCCCGCCCGGCGACCTGCGGATGGCACTGGCCGCGCTGTGCGGCGACGACGAGTGGGGCCAGACCTGGCGCGACGTGGTGCAGCACCGCTTCCGCAGCCAGGGCGAGCTGCACGACCACGCCGTCGGCAACCTGCTGATCGTCGCGCTCTGGGAGCTGCTCGGCGGCGTCCAGCCCGGCGTCGACCAGACCGGCGGCATCCCGCTGGTCGGCGGCCCGGCCGTGGGGGGATCCACGGTGGCCGGGCTCGACTGGGTCGGCCGGCTGCTCGGCGCGCACGGGCGGGTGCTGCCGATGGCCTCGGTGCCGATGGACATCGTGGCCGAAGTACGCGGCGCCGACCCCGACCGCCCGGACGAGGTGACCAAGGTCAAGGGCCAGGTCGCGTGCGCCAAGACGCCCGGCACCGTGCTCAGCGTCTCGCTGGTGCCGAGCGACCCTCCCGCCTGCCCGGAGGCCCTGGAGGCGGTGCTGGACGCCGACTTCGTGGTGTTCGGCCCGGGGTCGTGGTTCACCAGCGTGCTGCCGCATCTGAAGGTGCCCGAGCTGGCCAGGGCCTTGACCGACACCCGCGCCCAGCGGATCGTGGCGCTCAATCTGGTTCCGCAGCCGGGGGAGACCGACGATTTCTCGCAGCAGACCCACCTGGAGGTGCTGCAGGCGCACGCCCCGGAGCTGCGGATCGACGTGGTCCTGGCCGACCGCGCGGCGGTGGACGATCCAGCGGCCCTGGAGAAGGCCGTCGACGCCCTCGGCGGGGAGCTGGTGCTCGCCGACGTCGCGGCCCCCGACGGGTCGCCGCGTCATGATCCCGCCCTGCTGGCCCAAGCCTTCGCAAGGATATTCGCTGACTGACAACCGCGTGGGCCGCGATCGGCCAGACTGCAGGAAGTTCTTTAGGGGGAGGGTTCATCTATGGCGATGACCGGTCTGGTGAAGGACGAGCTGAGCAGGCTCTCCGTCATGAAGCCGTGTTGCCGTAAGGCCGAGGTATCGACGCTGCTGCGCTTCGCCGGCGGCCTGCACCTGGTGAGCGGGCGCATCGTGATCGAGGCGGAGATCGACACGGGGTCCGCCGCGCGGCGGCTCCGCAAGGACATCGCCGAGGTCTTCGGCCACACGTCCGACGTGGTCGTGCTCGCGCCGAGCGGTCTGCGCAAGGGCAACCGCTATGTCGTACGGGTCTTCCGCGACGGCGAGTCGCTGGCCCGCCAGACCGGCCTGATCGACAACAACGGGAGGCCCGTGCGCGGCCTGCCCCGGCACGTGGTCGCGGGGGCGGCCTGCGATGCCGAGTCGGCCTGGCGCGGTGCGTTCCTGGCGCACGGCTCGCTGACCGAGCCGGGCCGTTCCATGTCACTGGAGGTGACCTGCCCGGGCCCGGAGGCCGCGCTCGCGCTGGTCGGCGCCGCCCGCAGGCTCAAGATCCACGCCAAGGCCCGCGAGGTCCGCGGCGTGGACCGGGTCGTGGTCCGCGACGGTGACGCGATCAGCGCGCTGCTCACCCGGCTCGGCGCGCACGACAGCGTGCTGGCCTGGGAGGAGCGGCGGATGCGCCGCGAGGTCAGGGCGACCGCCAACCGGCTCGCCAACTTCGACGACGCCAACCTGCGCCGCTCGGCGCGCGCCGCGGTGGCCGCCGGGGCCAGGGTCGCGCGCGCCCTGGAGATCCTGGCCGACGACGCGCCCGAGCACCTGGTGAGCGCGGGCCGCCTGCGCCTGGAGCACAAGCAGGCCTCGCTGGAGGAGCTCGGCCAGCTCGCCGACCCGCCGCTGACCAAGGACGCCATCGCAGGCCGTATAAGGCGTCTGCTCGCCATGGCCGACAAGCGCGCGCAGGACCAGGGCGTCCCCGGCACGGAGGCGAACCTCACCGCCGACATGCTGGCGCCGTAGTCGCGCAGTCGCACGTCAAGCAGTCCACGAACGGGCCGTCCGCACCTGCGGGCGGCCCGTTCGTCATAGGACGACCCTGTCCAGCACCTTGCCTGTCGCGTCCAGGCCTTCCAGGGTTCCCACAGTGCCCGGTTTGGCGGTGGCGCGGACGCGGGTCAGGCGGACGGCGAACGCATGGTGCGAGCCGATCTTGACGGTGTCCGCGGCGAGGATCCTGCCGTCGCGGAGCCTGGCCTGCACGCGCGTCATCCTGGCGCCCATGAAGCCGTACCACCAGGGCACGTCGCTGCCCTCGGTCAGCGAGAACAGAGTGCCGAACCCGGTGTCGTCGCCGGGCAGCGCCGGGGCGCTGGTGTCGCTGCCGAAGCCCACAGCGGCCCCGTCGACGTAGACGTGCATGGTGTTGTCGGCCCGGTCGGGACTCCCGAACCGGAACAGCGGCGCGCCCTGGTTGAGGGGCCTGGGCAGGGGAGCCTGAGCGGTCCAGGGGGACCGCCCGTGAGGACTGCGCCACGCGGTCGCCCCGCCCAGGTTCTTGTGCGTGAGCGCCTGCTGCTCGGCGACCTCGTGATCGGCCGGCAGCCGGACGGCCTCGCCCGACGGCTCGGTCGAGAAGACCACCGTGCCCGGCACCCGTGCCGGGTTTCCGGTCGTCGGCTTCGCCAGCCTCGCCTGCCAGACGTGGCGGCCGGGGCCCGGCTCGGTGAAGATCTGCCCGGCGCCGCGGGCGTCATCGCCACCCGTCACCTCGACCTTGGTCACATCGTCGTCGGCCACGCCGTAGAGGATGGTCTGGCTCTCGTGCCCGCCGTTGAAGGAGTAGGTCGCGGCGCGCGCGCCCACGACCACCGCGTGCCCTTTCCGTTCCGAGGCGGGACGGCAGTCGCCGCCGCCCGCCGCCTGCCGCCAGCACAGGCTGTCACCGGCGAACCACATGGACACGCCGGCGCCCGCGTCGATCGCCGGGCCGGTCGGGCGGTAGCGGGGGTCCAGGTCCTTCACGGGCGCGGCGGGCGGGGTGACCGGGTGCGGCGGCCGGTGCAGCACGCCGAACGTCACCACCGCGGCGGTCGCCACGGCGACGGCGGCGGCCATCGGCACGAACACGTGCCGCCTGCGCCGGGCCGCCGCGAGCC
Source organism: Actinomadura barringtoniae (assembly GCF_017573505.1). GTDB lineage: Bacteria > Actinomycetota > Actinomycetes > Streptosporangiales > Streptosporangiaceae > Spirillospora > Spirillospora barringtoniae. Next base: position 313,345 of record NZ_JAGEOJ010000009.1, on the reverse strand, counting down.
GCCGGACGTTCTCGGCGCGCGCCCAGGCATGCGGGACGACCCGTTCGGCCTCGGCGTGCAGGGCCTCGCGGATCCGGTCCTCGTTGATCTGATCCCGGGTCATCGGCCCTCCTCCAGCTTGGCGTTCAGGGCGGCCATCGCACGGGCCGTGTGGGCCTTCACCGTGCCGGGCGCCACCCCCAATGTCTCGGCGGTCTCCCGTTCGGTCAGGTCCAGCCAGTAGCGCAGCACCAGCACCTCGCGCTGCCGCCTCGGCAGCTCGTCGAGCGCCGCCAGCAGTTCGCGCACCGACTCCTTGTGCACCACCGCCAGCTCGGCCGAGGCGATGTCCTCCTCGCGGCCGACCTGCTGGTGGCGGCGCCGCGCGATGCGCAGGTGCCGCACCCGGTTGCGTGCCAGGTTGCAGACCACGTCCAGGAGGCGTTCGTGCGCCTGCACCGGCTGCGGCGCGGACTCCAAGACCGTCTCGGTCCCGACCGCGTCGTCGCCCCTGCGGGTGGTCGACGTGAGCTGGGGCACCGAGGGAAGCGGGCAGGTCCTTCCCGGCCGACGGGAAGGACCGCGGGACGCTGGTCGTGTCCCGCAGGGCAGGATTTACGCCCGGGTCCCGGGAGTGGCGTGGTAATGGTCTAGACCTTTAGCTCCGGTGATGCCCTCCCCCACCTGGGGGAGGGCGACTCACCCGTCGAATCACACACCTCCGGTGGCGATGCGGGGCCCTACGGTTCGATAGGGTCGCTGGTGGAGGGGTCTGGCGGCCCCGTCACCCTGGTTGGCATTCCGACGTACGAGGAGAGTCGTTCCGTGACCATCCGAGTAGGCATCAACGGGTTCGGCCGGATCGGCCGTAACTTCTTCCGCGCGATCAAGGCCAGCGGAGCCGACATCGAGGTCGTGGCGGTCAACGACCTCACGGACAACACCACCCTCGCGACGCTGCTGAAGTACGACAGCATCCTCGGCCGTTTCCCCGAGGAGGTCACCGCGACCGCCGACGAGATCATCGTGGGCGGCAAGGCGATCAAGGCGTTCGAGGAGCGCGACCCGGCCAACCTCAAGTGGGGCGACCTCGGCGTCGACATCGTCGTCGAGTCGACCGGCTTCTTCACCGACGGCACCAAGGCCAAGGTGCACGCCGACAACGGCGCCAAGAAGGTCATCATCTCGGCCCCGGCCAAGAACGAGGACATCACCCTGGTCCTGGGCGCCAACGAGGACAAGTACGACCCGTCGGCCCACACGGTGATCTCCAACGCGTCCTGCACCACCAACTGCCTGGCCCCCCTGGCCAAGGTGCTGCACGACAACTTCGTCATCGAGAAGGGCCTGATGACGACGATCCACGCCTACACGCAGGACCAGAACCTGCAGGACGCGCCGCACAAGGACCTGCGCCGCGCCCGGGCCGCCGCCCTGAACGTCGTGCCGACCTCCACCGGCGCCGCCAAGGCCATCGGCCTGGTGCTCCCCGAGCTGAACGGCAAGCTCGACGGCTACGCGCTGCGCGTCCCGGTGCCGACCGGCTCGGCCACCGACCTCACCGCCACGCTGTCGCGCGAGGTCACCGTGGACGAGGTCAACGCCGCGTTCAAGGCCGCCGCCGAGGGCCCGCTGAAGGGCTACCTGACCTACACCGAGGACCCGATCGTGTCCTCCGACATCGTCACCGACCCCTCGTCCTGCATCTTCGACTCCGGCCTGACCAAGGTCATCGGGGACCAGGTGAAGGTCGTCGGCTGGTACGACAACGAGTGGGGCTACTCCAACCGCCTCGTGGACCTGGTCAAGCTCGTCGGTTCCAGCCTCTAATGACACCCGTTCCGCCGTGATCGCCAGCCGCGCGCCCCGCGCCGCCGGCGATCACGGCGGAGTCATATCCGGAAGGACTTCGCGTTTCGATGCGCACCATTGAGGACCTCGACGTCGCCGGGAAGCGGGTGCTGGTCCGCGCGGACCTGAACGTTCCGCTGCAGGACGGCAAGATCACCGACGACGGCCGGATCCGCGCCAGCCTGCCCACGATCAACGCGCTCCGCGAGAAGGGCGCCAAGGTCATCGTCTGCGCCCACCTGGGCCGCCCCAAGGGTGAGGTCAAGCCCGAGTTCTCGCTGGCACCGGTCGCCGAGCGCCTCGGCGGACTGCTCGGCACCGGCGTCTCGTTCGCCACCGACGTCGTGGGCGAGTCGGCCCAGGCCACCGCCTCCGGGCTCGCCGACGGCGGCGTCGCGCTGCTGGAGAACCTGCGCTTCGAGGCAGGGGAGACCGCCAAGGACGACGCCGAGCGCGGCGCGTTCGCCGACCGGCTGGCCGCCCTCGCCGAGGTGTACGTGGGCGACGGCTTCGGCGCCGTGCACCGCAGGCACGCCAGCGTCTACGACGTGCCCCAGCGGCTCCCGCACGCGGCCGGCGGCCTGATCGTCGCCGAGGTGCAGGTCCTGAAGAAGCTCACCGAGGATGTCGAGCGCCCCTACGCGGTCGCGCTCGGCGGCTCCAAGGTCTCCGACAAGCTCGGCGTGATCGACAACCTGCTGGGCAAGGCCGACCGGATCCTCATCGGCGGCGGCATGGTCTTCACCTTCCTCAAGGCCCAGGGCCACGAGGTCGGCAAGAGCCTGCTGGAGGAGGACCAGCTCGACACGGTCCGCGACTACCTGCGGCGCGCCGAGGAGACCGGGGTGGAGTTCGTGCTCCCGGTCGACATCGTCGCGGCCACCGCCTTCGCCGCCGACGCCGAGCACGGCGTCGTCGCCGCGGACGCGATCCCGGCCGACCGGCTGGGCCTGGACATCGGCCCCGAGTCGGGCCGGCTGTTCGCGGGCCGGCTCCAGGGCACCAAGACCGTGTTCTGGAACGGCCCGATGGGCGTGTTCGAGATGGAGCCCTACTCGCACGGCACCCGCGCGGTCGCCCAGGGTCTGATCGACTCGGGCGCGTTCACCGTGGTCGGCGGCGGCGACTCGGCCGCGGCCGTCCGCACGCTCGGCTTCGACGAGGGAGCCTTCTCCCACATCTCGACCGGCGGCGGTGCGAGCCTGGAGTACCTCGAAGGCAAGACGCTGCCCGGCCTGCAGGCACTGGAGGACTGACGCATGGCTCCCAAGACCGGCTCGACCGGATCTTCCAAGGACGACGGCCGCAAGCCCCTGATGGCCGGCAACTGGAAGATGAACAACAACCACCTCGAGGCCATCGCGCTGACCCAGAAACTGGCGTTCGGACTCAGGGAGGCCGACTACGACGCCGTGGACGTGGTCGTGCTGCCGCCGTTCACCGCGATCCGCTCGGTCCAGACCCTGGTGGACGCCGACCGGCTGCAGCTCGCCTACGGCTCCCAGGACATCTCCCCGCACGTCTCCGGCGCTTACACCGGCGAGATCTCCGGGGCGATGCTGGCCAAGCTCGGCTGCTCGTACGCGGTGATCGGTCACTCCGAGCGCCGGCAGTACCACAACGAGGACGACGCCCTGGTGAACGCCAAGGTGAAGGCCGCGTTCGCCAACGAGATCACCCCGATCATGTGCGTCGGCGAGGGCCTGGAGGTCCGCCAGGCGGGCGAGCACGTCGCCCACACCCTCGCCCAGGTCGACGGCGGGCTGGAGAAGATCCCCGCCGACCAGGCCCGCACCATCGTGATCGCCTACGAGCCCGTCTGGGCCATCGGCACCGGCGAGGTCGCCACCCCGCAGGACGCGCAGGAGGTCTGCGCGGCCATCAGGGCGCGGCTCGCCGAGCTTTATGACGGCGAGGTCGCGGGCTCTGTACGTATCCTGTACGGAGGGTCGGTCAAGGGCGGCAACATCGCCGGGATCATGAAGCAGTCCGACGTGGACGGCGCTCTGGTGGGTGGTGCCAGCCTCGACCCGGGTGAATTCGTCAAGATCTGCCGGTACCGTGACCTGCCAGTCTGATCAATTCTGATCAATTCGGCTACGACATGGGGGTTCTTGCCGAACCAGCGAAGAGTTCGTCGTACCCTTCGTAGCTGACGGGTAAACCGCCCGGCTCGATGCTCCGTCCTAGACAACGAGAAGCCCCGCGTCAGCGGGGGTGGCCAGAAGAGGCAACTGCTGTGATCATCGCATCGTCCATCGTGCTCATCCTTACGAGCCTGCTGATGGTCGTCCTCGTCCTGATGCACAAGGGCAAGGGCGGCGGCCTGTCCGACATGTTCGGCGGCGGCATCTCGTCCTCCCTGGGCGGCTCGTCGGTGGTCGAGCGCAACCTCGACCGGCTGACGATCGGCACGGGCGTCATCTGGTTCGCCTCGATCGTGGTGCTCGGCCTGCTGTTCAAGCACAAGGGCGCCTGAGAGCCCCGACAGGGCGACATCGGCACGTACGTAGGATCGCCGCGCTTTCCCCAGGGTCAGGTGGGCGGCGAGAACTTTGAGCGAGGAGTAGTCCGTGGGTAGTGGCAACGCGATTCGGGGCAGCCGTGTCGGTGCCGGTCCGATGGGAGAGGCCGAGCGCGGGGACGCTGCACCCCGCGTCTGGGTCACCTTCTACTGCGCCAACCGGCACGAGACCCGTCCCAGCTTCGCGACCGACGTCGCGGTGCCCGACACCTGGGATTGCCCGCGATGCGGGTTCCCGGCGGGCCAGGATTCCAACAACCCCCCGGCTCCGCCCAAGACGGAGCCCTACAAGACGCACCTGGCGTACGTGAAGGAGCGTCGCAGCGACGAGGACGGCGAGGCCATCCTCGAGGAGGCGCTCGGCAAGCTCCGCAAGAAGCGTGCAGCCGTCAAGGCCGCCATGGAGGCCGCGGCCAGGGGCTGACCCCCGGCCACCGGCTCGCAGACAGCGAACGGCCCGGCTCCCGCAACATGCGGGAAGCCGGGCCTTTTCGTTGTTCCAGAGTGATCGTGGCCGACGTTGTCGGCCCGGCTCGTCTGCTCAGCCGGTGGCGGCGTGGGCGGGCTCGGGCGCGGGGCGTACGGCCGCCGGGGGAGTGGCGGCCGGGGCGGGCGCGAGCCGCCGGGAGACCTTGCGGCCCAGGCGCTGCATGGGCGCCTCGACCAGCCGGTAGGCGAGGTAGCACGGGATCAGCAGCAGGACCAGGAACGCCGCCAGCAGCCAGGGCCGTTCGGCACCGGGCCCGCCGATGACGGCCTCGACGACGGCCAGCAGGATCGGGTGCAGCAGGTAGACCGCGAAGCTGATCACGCCGGGCCAGGTGAGCCACTTGGCGACCTTGCGGTGGCGCAGCGCGTACCCGATGGCGAAGATCGCGCCCGCCGCCAGCACCGCCATGATCCGGGCCCGCCGGACGTGCCAGTCGGACGGGCTGTCACCCTCCAGCCAGCGGATCGCCAGCGCGATGGAGGCCGCCACCACCGTGGTCGCGGCGAATCCCGCCGTCCGCCAGCGGATCTGGCCCTTCTCGGCCCGGTAGATCGCGGTGCCGGTGAACATCACGCCGAGGACGATCACGCCCTCCCAGGCGCCCTGCCCGCCGTTCAGCAGCAGCAGGACGACGGCCAGCGCGCCGCCCAGCAGCGCGCCGGCCCGCTGCGCGCCCGCGCCGCGCGAACAGGCGAGCGCGATCGCCCCGGCCATCGCGGCCGCCGTCATCAGCACGATCGGCGTGACGCCGAGCCTGGTGGACAGGCCCGCGACGGGCAGGACGCTCGACAGAGTGAGGGCCAGCACCGCCATGATCACCGCGGCGGCGCTGGACCGGTGGTGCTGCCGGACCGAGTAGAGCGCGGAGACCAGCAGGTAGAACGACATCTCGTACGACAGCGTCCACAGGACCGTGAGCGCGTTCGGCATCGCCAGCAGGTCCTGGAGCATCGTGAGGTGCGCGACCGCCGTCGTGACCGGGTCGTAGGTGTTGCCGAGGCCGCCCGCGAACTGAGGCAGGCCGGTCACCTGGAGCAGCAGCAGGATGCCGAACGCCGTCAGCAGCAGCGGATAGATCCGGAACACCCGGCTGATCCAGAACCGCCGCAGCGACCCCGTCCGCTCCAGCGAGGCGGGCACGATATAGCCGCTGACCAGGAAGAAGACCAGCACCCCCGCCATCCCGGGGTCGAACCACTGCATCATCGCCTTGTGGAAGGCGGGCGTGAAGCGCGCCGAGGCGTGATGGAAGACGACGGTGAGGGCGGCGAGTCCGCGCAGGGCGTCGAGCCAGCCGAGGCGGACCTTCGCCCCGGCCTCGCCGGCGGGAGCACCGGCGGTCGGCTGGGACATCTGGACAGGCGGGGTGAGGTGTCCGGAGAGCATTATCGATGGACACTAGTGGCCCTCACGAGCGCCCGAGCACGCTCTTGACCGATCTCACCGGATGTTCATCACATTCTCATCAAGCTGCCAGGGTTCCTCGCCAGAGCTCGACGAGCGCGTCGTTCACCCTGTCCGGGCGTTCGACGTGTGCGCAGTGCGATGCTCCGGGTACGCGCAGCAGGCGCCCTCCGAGCCGTTCGGCGGTGACCCGCGCACAGGCCATCAGCGGCTCGCCGCCCCGCTCCCGGTAGAGGCCGGGGGCGTTCTCCCATGTGCCGCAGATCACCAGGGTGGGCAGCCGGACGGCGGCGAGTTCGGCGACCGGGATCGGCGCCTCCCAGCAGAGCCGTTCGTGCAGCGCACTGTGCGCGGCGCGCAGGCGGCGCGGCGTGGGCCCCAGCGGCGGGAGGCCCACCGACTCCGTCGCGGCCTTCAGGTAGACGTCGGCGGGCAGGTCTGCCGGGAGGTGCCTGCGGCCCTCCCGGTTGGCCGCCAGCGCCGCGGCCACCACCGGGTCGTCCGCGGCGGCCTGGTAGCAGCCGGGCTCGATCAGGGCCAGCGACAGCACCGCCTCCGGGCGGAGCGCCGCCGCAAGCATCGCGCCCACGCCGCCGTAGGAGTGCCCGACCAGATGCGCCCCATCGCCGAGGAGATCGGCGATGTCGGCCGCGTCCACCAGGTAGTCGGAGGCGTACTCGCCGTCCACGCCGGTCACGCCGGGGTCCTCGCTGAGATCGGGGCTGTCGCCGTAGCCCCGCCGGTCCATGGCCAGCAGGCGGAAGCCGTCCGCGAGCGGTCGCTGAGCGGTGAACCCGAAGGCCTCGTCGGTGCCCCAGCTGGTCGAGCCGTGGACGAGGACGACCGGCGCCCCGTCTCCCCACACGGTCACATGCACGTCGCGGGCGCCCATCTCGTCCTCCCTTAAACAGCGTTCAGCTTTCTTAAACAACGTATAGTTGAGATGTACGGCGTATGGCAAGGGGGCTAGGGTGACGTCCGTGTCCACACGAGAGTCGGTTTGGCTGCGCGGCGAACGGCCGCACCGGGACCGGCGGCTGACCCGCGAGCAGATCGTCGGCGTCACCATCGGGATCCTCGACGCCGAGGGCCGGGAGGCGCTGTCCATGCGCCGGGTGGCGAGCGGCCTCGGCGTGAGCCCGGGGGCGCTCTACTGGTACGTGACCACCAAGGACCACCTGATGGAGCTGGCGCTGGACGCCGTTCTGGGTGAGGTCCTGGAGGGGCTGCAAGGGGCACCGGGGGTGCCCGACTGGCGGAGCGCGCTGAGCCGGATCGCGGGCGGCAGCCGCGCGATGTTCCTGCGGCATCCGTGGGTGCTGGCCGACCTGGCCACCCAGCCCAACCTCGGGCCGAACGCGCTCGCCCTCGCCGACGCCGGGCTGGAGATCCTCGCCGACGCCGGGTTCGCCGACGAGGACCTGGACGCGGCGCTGGCCGCGATCAACGACCACGTGGCCGGCGCCGTGGTCGCCGAGAACGCGTGGCGCTCGGTGGCCGCCCGGATGGGCGCCGACGGGGACGACTGGACCGAGCAGGCGGGGGACTACCTCAAGGAGATCGAGGAGCGGCACCCGCGGCTGGCGGCGCGGATGGCGGCCTCCGGCAAGATCGACATCGACCAGGAGTGCGCGCGCCGGTTCGAATTCGGCCTCGCCTGCCTGCTGGACGGCCTGGAGTCGCGGCTGCCCTGACGGGCCTCTACGCCTGGGCCTCGGCGGTCGCCTGAGCCTCTTCGGCCTCCTTCTGGGGCTCCTCGGCCTCCTGGCCGGTGACGGTGAACGGCCGGCAGTTGTGGGGGAGTTCCCGCCCCTCGAAGGCGAACGGCAGGCCCCTGGCCACCAGTGGACGCGGGCTGTCCATGAGGTGGAAGTGCACGTGCGGCTCGGAGGTGTTGCCCGAGTTGCCGCACTCGGCGATGACCTCGCCCGCCCGGACCCGCTGGCCGGTCCTGACCTTGATCGAGCCGCGCTTGAGGTGGGCGAGCGCCGCGTAGGTGCCGTCTCCCAGGTCCAGGATCAAGTGGTTGCCCAGGATGAAGCGCGGGCCGCCGAGCTCCCGGATCGAACCCTCCGCGAAGAGGTAGATCAGGCCCGCCCATGAGTTGCGGCTCCAGTGGTCGCGCTGCCAGTCGCTCGCCCGTACGACCACGCCGTCGGCCGGTGCCAGGACCGGCTGCCCAAAACCGGGGAAGGTCTTGGCGGGGCGTGCGAGCGGCCGGCTGTGCACGCCGCGCCAGTCGTTCTCTGCGTCCGGGTGGACGAGGAGGTCGATCGCGTACGTCTGGCCGTAGGCGTCGATGCCGTGGCTGGGCACCTTGTCGGCCGGGCTGTTCACCGCCACGAGCCGCCCGTTCATCGGAGGCAGCACGGTCCGGGGCGGCGGCGGGTCGCCCTGGCCGACGCGGACGAACATCAGCGTGTACCCGATCACGAGCAGCACCCCGCCGACGAGGGCGACCATGCCGTTCCCGTGGACGAACGTGGACAGGCAGAGGAACACGCCCACCAGGGTCAGCGGGGTCTTGATCCGGGCGAGCAGCACGGCGAGCTTCGGGTTCATGTCTCTAGATTACGTAATTCCGGAATTCCGTCAATGTCGCCGAGCCCGGAACGGACGGGTGGGCTAGGATCGGGGCCGACGACGTGACTGGCGCTATCAAGGTGGAGTGCACCACCAGGGAGCGAGATCGCCGTTCACCGTGCGCCTGGGTGAGCGGAACCGATCACGTGGAGGTTGTCATGCACCAACCGGCCATCCCCCATCTGCAGGCACAGGATCCCGACGTCGCCGGCCTGGTCGAGGCCGAGGCCCGGCGCCAGTTCGAGAAGATCCGGCTCATCGCCTCCGAGAACTACGTGTCGCCCGCCGTGCTGGAGGCGACCGGCTCGGTCCTCACCAACAAGTACTCCGAGGGCTACGCGGGCCGCCGCTACTACGAGGGCCAGCAGAACGTCGACCCGCTCGAGACGCTCGCGATCGAGCGCGCCAAGGCGCTGTTCGGGGTCGAGCACGCCAACGTCCAGCCCTACTCGGGCTCGCCCGCCAACCTCGCGGTCTACATGGCCTTCCTCCAGCCCGGCGACACGTTCATGGGCATGGCGCTGCCGATGGGCGGCCACCTCACCCACGGCGCGCCGGTCTCGGTCACCGGCAAGTGGTTCAACCCGGTTCGCTACGGCGTGCGCGCCGACACCGGCCGCGTCGACCTGGACGAGGTCCGCGACCTGGCGCTGAAGGAGCGGCCCAAGCTGATCTGGTGCGGCGGCACGGCGATTCCGCGCATCATCGACTTCCCCGCGTTCGCCGAGATCGCCCGCGAGGTGGGCGCGGTGCTCGCCGCCGACGTCGCGCACATCGCCGGCCTGATCGCCGGTGGCGCGCACCCCTCGCCGGTCGGGTACGCGGACGCGATCTCGACGACCACGCACAAGACGCTGCGCGGCCCGCGCGGCGCGATGATCATGTCGACGGAGGAGCACGCCAAGGCGATCGACAAGGCGGTCTTCCCGGGGCTGCAGGGTGGCCCGCACGACCACACCACGGCCGCCATCGCGGTCGCGCTGAAGGAGGCGGCGCAGCCCTCGTTCGCCGCGTACGCCCGGCAGATCGTCGCCAACGCCCAGGCGCTGGCCGCCGCGCTGGTGGAGCGCGGCTACGACCTGGTGTCCGGCGGCACCGACAACCACCTGATCCTGATCGACCTGACCAGCAAGGGCATCGGCGGCAAGCCCGCCGCGCAGGCGCTGGACCGCGCGGGCATCGAGCTCAACTACAACACCGTGCCGTTCGACCCGCGCAAGCCGTTCGATCCGTCCGGGCTGCGGCTCGGCACCTCCTCGATCACCACCCGCGGTCTCACCGAGACGCAGATGCCGCAGCTCGCCGCCTGGATCGACGAGGCCGTGCAGGCCGCGTCCAAGGCCGACGAGGGCGTGCTGGCACGGGTGGCCGGGCAGGTGCGCGAGCTGCTGGCCGCCTACCCGATGCCCGGCTGGGCCGCCACGCCCTGACCCGCGGCATCCGCGGCGGCCGCGGTGGCGTCAGGTGCGCCGCAGCACAGTGATCATTCGCCAGGCGTCGGGATCGGTGATCCCGATGTCGGCGAAGTCCCCGTACTGAGCCACGACCTGAAGCGTCCCGGACAGCCTGATGGCCGCGGCCAGCTCGGTCGCGGTCCAGAACCGATAGGGAACGACATCGCTGATCACCCGGGGCGGCCCGCCGTCCCGGGTGATCGTCATCGTGACGTGGTCGTCGGCGATCTGGGTGACCGGGTCGAGCAGGTCGGTCGGCTCGCCCCAGCGGACCGTGGCGTGCACGCCGCCGTCCTCGACCGTCCAGCCGGTGCTGACGGTCGGGTCGTCGCTCAGCCGGTCCCTCGGGTGCGACATCTCCACGATGTAGAGCCCGCCGTCGGCCAGGTGCTCGGCCGCCCGGTCCAGGTGCGCGGTGAACGCGTCCAGCGTCATCAGGTGCGACGTCGAGTCGAGCATGGTCACCACGAGGTCGAACCGGCGGCCGAGCGCGAACGCGGTCATGTCCGCCTCGACCACCTCGATCTCGACGCCCGAGGACTTGGCCTGCTGCCCGGCGTACGCGCACATCGACGGGTTGAGGTCGAGCGCGGTGGCGGCGATGCCGCGCCGGGCGAACTCGCGGGCGTGCTCGGCCGGTCCCGCCGCCAGCTCCAGCGCCGTACGGACCGGGCGGGCGGCGGCGTCCTCACCGGCGTGCCCGGCGTACCAGCCGAGCATCACCTCCACCTCGGCGGGCACGTCGCGGAAGGAGCAGGCCAGCTCGTAGGCCCACGGGTCGTCATAGATGCCGGTCACCCGGCCATCCTGCCAGTCACCCCCGCCCGCGCCCCGGCGGACCGACCGTCCAGCCGCAGCTTGACCTCGACGATGCCGGGCTCCTCCGTACGGATCGTCCGGCCGCCGAGGGACGTCAGCAGGCGGCGGATCCGGGCGTTCTCGCTGAACGCGGTCGCCCGCAACTCCACCAGGCCCCGGTCGCGGCCCAGCACCAGCAGCAGTTCGGCGAGCGCCCGGCCGAGACCGCGCCCCTGCCAAGCGTCCTCGACCAGGAAGGCCAGCTCGGCGACGCCCGGATCCAGGACGTGCATCAGGTGTGCGAGCGCCAGCACCGACCCGTCCGGGCCCTCGGCGACCAGCGTGAGGCCGTGCGACGGCTCGCAGAACTGGGCGATCGCGCGCGGCGACGGGAACGGCTTGGAGCTGAAGTAGCGCATCCGGCGGCTGTCCAGCGAGCTGCGCTCGTGCATGGCCCGTACGGCGTCGCCGTCACGCCGCTCCAGCGGCCGCACGACGATCTCGGTGCCGTCGCGGAGCAGGACGCGGCGGGAGGTCGGCAGCGGTTCGTCGGCGGGCAGTACGGCGCGTACCAGCGCGTCGGCCCGCGCGGCCTCGGTGGCGGTGAACGGCAGGCCCGCGCGGCGCAGCCGTACGACCCTCCGGTGCCCGATCGGGACGATCAGCACGTCCGGCGCCACCTCCTCCGCACTGCCGGCCACGGCCGGAGCCGACGACCAGGAGGCCTCGTCGGCGCGCAGCAGCTCGGCCAGCGCGGCCGGGAGCGCCTGCGGCTCGTGGCGGAGGCGGGCGGCCAGCGCCAGCGCCCTCGTGGGCTCGTCGACCAGCTCGTGCGGGCGGGCGGGCACGACCGCGGTCCGTACGCCGCCCGCGGCCTCCAGGGCGGCGCGCAGCCCGGCCGCGTCGGCGCCGCCCGGCGGGACGTTCACGATGAACTCGTCCACCACGCCCTCGGTGTCCACCTGCACCGACAGGCCGAGGATGTTGGCTCCCCGGCGGGCCAGCGCGGCCGTCAGCACGGCCAGGCGGCCGGGTCGGTCCTCGATCTCGGTGCGGATGCGCAGCAACGTCATGGACGATCACCTTTGTGCATCCCTGTTACGTCTCGGCTACGTCATCATGATCTGACGGTTTCACCTTGTGGGATTGGGTTGAGCCCGCCGCCGCCGAACGCATAGCCTCCCGTGAGTGATCGACCCCCTCAGCGGTGAGCACGTCAATGAGCAACCCCTGGTGGACGGCCCTCCGCCCCGGTTGCCCCTCCTTCCCCCCGGCCATCTGATCGACGAGCAGCGCGAGGTCTACGAGGCGGTGACCGGCGGCCCGCGCGCCGCCCGCCCGCCGGTGTTCCGCTTCACCGACGATCAGGGGCGGCTGCTCGGCCCGTTCAACGCGATGCTCTACAGCCCGGCCGTCGGCCTGCCCCTGCAGGAGCTGGGCGCGGCGCTGCGCTTCCGCACCGCCTTCACCAAGCGGGAACGGGAGATCGCCACGCTGGTGGTCGCCCGCCACTGCCGGTCGGACTTCGAGTGGTACGCCCACGAGCGGATCGGCCGCCGCGCCGGCCTCGAACAGGAAGAGATCGACGCCCTCCGCGAGGGCCGGGTGCCGATGCTCGCCGACGTCCGCGAGCGCGTGATCTGCGAGGCGGCCGGCCAGCTGGTCGCCGAACGCGATCTCAGCGACGCGCTCTACAACGAGGCGGTGGCGACGCTCGGCCGTCCCGCCCTGGTCGAACTGGTCACGCTCGTCGGCTACTACTCGGCGCTCGCGCTCCAGCTGCGGGTGTTCCGGGCCGGCGTGCCCGAGGGCGAGCCCGCGCCCGACTGGGGGGAGCATGAGTGACGTCCTGCGCACCGGGCGCCTGGCGCTGCACCCGGTCAGCATGAGCGACCACAGCGCGCTGCTCGCGCACTGGACGGGCCCGAAGGTGCGCCGCCACCTCTTCGAGGGCGTCGCGCTCTCGCCGACCCAGGTCACCGAGGTGATCGCCTCCAGCCAGCGCGACTTCGCCACCGAGGGCTACGGCCTGTGGGGGCTGCGCGACGCGGGCACGGCCCTGGACCACGCGCTGCCCGACGGCGACCTGATCGGCGTCGCGGGCCTGCGCGGCCACGGCGCGGACGTCGAGATCGTCTACAGCCTGCAGCCGGACCGCTGGGGGCAGGGGCTGGCGGCCGAGGCGGGACGCGCCGTGCTGGAGTACGCGTTCGAGGTGCTGCGGCTGCGCCGCGTCACCGCCGAGATCGACGCCGGGCTCGCCGACGTCCTCGGCATGCGGCCGCACGGCGACGGCCACTACGCCGCCGAACGGTCGGCCTGGTTCGGATCGCGTCACACAGTCGACGTCTGACGACCGAATTAGTTTCCGAGGGTGCCATTCGCTGTCGGATGCAGCAGTATGAGCGCCATGAGTTCCGTGCGCGCCGCCGATCACGTCAACGGCTCCGTCTCGTACTGGTACCGGCAGATCGGCCTGCCGCGCCCGGGCGAGCCGCTGCCGGGCGACCGGACGGCGGACGTGTGCGTCGTCGGCGCGGGCTACACGGGCCTGTGGACCGCGTATTACCTGAAGAAGGCGCAGCCGGACCTGCGGATCGTGATCCTGGAGAAGGAGTTCGCCGGGTTCGGCGCGTCCGGCCGCAACGGCGGCTGGGTCGTCGGTGAGCTGGCCGGGTCGCGGGAACGGTACGCCCGGCGGCACGGCCGTCCCGCCGCCGTCGCCCTCCAGCGGGCCATGTTCGCCACCGTGGACGAGGTCCTGCGGGTCGCGGCGGCCGAGGGGATCGAGGCGGACCTGGTCAAGAGCGGGGTGCTGACGGTGGCGCGGAACGCCGCGCAGTCCGCCCGACTGCGCGAGGTCATCGCCACCTCCCGCGACTGGGGCTGGACCGAGGACGATCTGATGCTCGTCGACCCCAACCTGAACGTCGAAGGCCTCACCGGCGCGATCTGGAGCCCGCACTGCGCCCGCGTCCAGCCTGCCGCCCTGGCCCAGGGGCTGGCGCGGTGCGTCAGGGACCTGGGAGTGGAGATCTTCGAGCGGACCGCGGTCACCCGCATCGAGCCTCGTACGGCCGTGACGCCGCACGGCACGGTCACCGCCGACCACGTCATCCGCGCCACCGAGGGCTTCACGGCGGCCGTGCCCGGCCACCACCGTGATTGGCTCCCGATGAACAGTTCGATGATCGTGACCACGCCGCTGCCGGAGACCGCCTGGAAGGCCATCGGGTGGGAGAACGCCGAGCTGCTGGGCGACATGGCGCACTACTACATGTACGCGCAGCGCACCGCCGACGGCCGCATCGCCTTCGGCGGGCGGGGCAAGCCGTACCGCTACGGCTCCCGCATCGACGACGCCGGCCGGACGCGGGCGCAGACCACCGGCGCCCTCTGGCAGATGCTGACCGCGATGTTCCCCGCCGCGTCCGAAGCCCAGGTGGCGCACTCGTGGAGCGGTGTGCTGGGCGTGCCGCGCGACTGGTGCTCGACCGTGGTGCTCGACCACGAGACCGGGCTGGGCTACGCGGGCGGCTACACCGGTCACGGCGTGGCGACGGCCAACCTGGCGGGCCGTACGCTGCGCGACCTCGTGCTGCGCCGCGACTCCGAACTCGCCCGGCTGCCGTGGGTCAACTGGAAGGTCCGCCGCTGGGAGCCGGAGCCCCTGCGGTGGCTGGGCGTCCAGTCGATGTACGCGCTCTACCGCACCGCCGACGCGCGAGAGCAGCACTCATCCCGCACGTCGGTCCTCGCCCGCGTGGCCGACGCCATCACGGGCCACTAGCGACAGGCGGCCTCAGGCCGCTTCGCAGAGGAAGGCCGCCGAACGGGTGCGGCGCGCCTCGTCGAGCGCCGTCACGCGGGCGTAGAGACGCATGCTCATGGTCGTCTCCCACTCAGTGAGGGACTGGACGAGCCACTCCGAGTGCTCCTCCGGATCGAGGACGATCCGGTCGAGCACGTCGGGCGTCAGGATTCCGCCGTCGAAGACGAAGCCGACCTTCGCCGACGGCCAGCGGCGTTCAGGGGGCAGGAAGTGGGTGAGCAGCAGGACGGGCGGGCCCTGGAACTCGATGCCGGTCTCTTCGCGGCACTCGCGTACCGCCGCGGCGAAGGGAGAGGCGTCGCAGTGCTCGACGTTGCCGCCGGGAAACTGCCACCTCTCCACGTTGTGCGCCGACCGGAGTGCGAAGGGATTTCCTTCGAAGTCGGTGAAATACAGAGCGGCGTACATCGTCGCGTTCGGTAGCGTCCGGATGTACTGCTCGGGAGGGAGCCAACTCATACAAACAATTGTCCGCGCTGGATGTGAAAAGCGCCTGGGACGCGCTCCGAATGATGTGACCTGAATCACAATGGCGGGCTGTCCCCTGACGGAGTCCCGGTTCGTCCTCTCGCCGAACAACCGGAACGGCACAAGGGAGCAGCATCATGGGCAAGGTCATCGTCATGGAGTTCATCACCCTCGACGGCGTCATCGACGACCCGGACGGCTCGGGCGGCACGGCGTTCGGCGGCTGGGCGTTCCGGCACGGCCCCGAGGCCGTCGCGGGCGACAAGTTCCAGCTGGGCACGATCCTGGACACCGGCGTCATGCTCCTCGGCCGCGTCACCTGGCAGCTGTTCACCCACATCTGGCCGGGCCGCGAGGACGAGTTCTCGCAGAAGATGAACGCCATTCCGAAGCTCGTCGCCTCGCGGACGCTGGACGACCTGTCGGCGTGGAACAACTCCGCGCTGCTGGACGGCGACCTCGTCGAGGCCGTCACCAAGATCAGCCGGGACCAGGACATCGTGATCACCGGCAGCGCCGCGATCGTCGAGGCGCTGCGGGAGCGCGACCTGGTAGACCAGTACCGGCTGATGGTCTTCCCGACCGTGGTCGGTCAGGGGCGGCGGCTGTTCGACGGCGCCGGACCGATCGAGCTGGAGCTGACGAAGGCCGAGCAGGCGGGCGCGGGCGTCCGCATGGTGTACGACCGTCCCGAAGGAGACCGTCGATGAGGTACGCACTGCTGATCAACGAGCGCCCCGGGTCCTACGACGGCCTGGACGGCGACCAGCGCGCCGCGATCACCGCGGAGTACATGGCCGTGCGGCGGGACGGGCGGACGCTCACCGGGGCGCGCCTGGAGCCGGGCGACACCGCGACCACGGTGCGGGACCTGGACGGCGAGCTGCTGCTGACCGACGGGCCGTTCGCCGACACCAAGGAGATCTTCGGCGGGTTCTTCCTCGTGGAGGCCGCCGACCTGGACGAGGCGCTGGAGCTCGCGCGGCGCATCCCGGCCCTGCGCATGGGCGGCTCGGTCGAGGTGCGGCCGCTGGCGGAGTACACCGAGCACCTGAGCTGACGGATCACCGAGGACACGGATCACCGACGACACGGAGAACCGAGTTGAACGTGCTGGAGGACGTCTTCCGCGACCAGTGGGGCAGGGTGTTCGCCTCACTGGTCGGGTACCTCGGCGACGTGGACCTGGCCGAGGAGGCCGCGCAGGAGGCGTTCGCCATCGCGGCCGAACGCTGGGCGAGCGACGGGCCCCCCGACAACCCGGGGGCCTGGCTCGTCGTCACCGCGCGGCGCCGGGCGGTCGACCGGCTCCGGCGCGACCGGACCTACGCGGAGAAGCTCCGGCTGCTGGATCGGCCGGAGCCGGTGGAGATCGAGATGAACGAGACCATCATCCCCGACGAACGGCTCGAGCTGTTCTTCCTGTGCTGCCATCCGGCGCTGAATCCCGAGGCCCGCGTCGCGCTCACGCTGCGCTCGCTGGGCGGCCTGGAGACGCCGGAGATCGCGCGGGCGTTCCTGGTGAACGACGAGACGATGAAGCGGCGCCTGACGCGCGCCCGCACCAAGATCCGGGTCGCCGGCATCCCGTTCACCGTGCCGCCCGACCACGCGCTGCCCGAGCGGGTGCGCTCGGTGCTGGCGGCGCTGTACCTGATCTTCAACCAGGGGTACGGCGACGGACGGGCCGACCTGGCCGCCGAGGCGATCAGGCTCGGGCGGATCCTGATCGGCCTCATGCCCGATGAGCCCGACGCGCGGGCGCTGCTGGCGCTCATGCTGCTGCACGACTCGCGGCGGGCGGCGCGAGTGCGCGACGGCGAGATCGTTCCGCTGCACGAGCAGGATCGCGCGCTGTGGAACGACGCCCAGATCGAGGAGGGCAAGGCGCTGCTCGACCATGCGGTCAGGCTGGGCGCCCGCGGCGCCTACTCGGTGCAGGCCGCCATCGCCGCGCTGCAGACCGAGACGCCGATCGACTGGCCGGCCGTCGCCGCGCTCTACGACCGGCTGCACGAGCTGACCGGGTCGGCCGTCGTCGCGCTGAACCGCGCGGTGGCGATCGCCGAAGTCGAGGGCCCCGCTGCCGCGCTGGCGATCGTGGACGAGCTGGACCTGGGCGAATACCGGTACTTCCACTCGACGCGAGCCGAGCTGCTGCGGCGCATGGACGACGTCGCGGGAGCGCTCGCGGCCTACGAGCGGGCGCTCGACCTGTCCACGACGGAGGTCGAACGCCGTTTCCTCGAACGCCGCATCGACGAGCTGAAGGGTCACAGACTCGCGAACGGCTGATGATCGGCTGTGGCGAGGTCGTACACGAACGCCCGGACCGCGAGGGCGCGGCGGGCGAGGAAACGGGTGATCGGCGAGCGGTCAGGGCCGTAGGCGGCCGACCAGAAACGGGGTACGTGGTTCATGGCTCCCAGCCTGGTCCGGCCGCCTCCCATCGGTCCAACACATCGTTTAGCTGTCCGCCATCCATAGAATCGATGGATGGAGATGCGCCAGCTCCGCCATTTCGTGGCGGTCGCCAACCACGGGAGCTTCACCGCCGCCGCCCGCGCGGAGCTCATCGTCCAGTCGGCCCTGAGCACGTCCATCCGCAAGCTGGAGCACGACCTGGGCGCCGACCTGTTCGACCGGACCGGGCGCAGGCCCGTGCTCACCCCCGCCGGGCACGCCCTGCTGCCCGCCGCCCGCGCGCTGCTGGCCGACGCGGTGGCGGCACGGGACGCCGTCGCGGCCGTGACCGAGCTGACCACCGGACGGGTCGCGATCGGCAGCATCCAGACGCTCACGGGCGTCGACCTGCCCGCCGAGCTCGCCGCGTTCCACCGCCGCCGGCCGGGCGTGCAGATCTCCGTACGCGAGGCGCCCACCGGCGAGCTGCTGGACGCCCTGCTGGCGCGGGAGCTGGACCTGGCCTACGTCGCCCTCGACGGTGCCGAGCTGCCCGACGGGCTCACGACGTTCGCGAGCTGGGACGAGGAGCTGGTCCTGGTGACCGCTCCCGACCACCGGCTGGCGGGGGAGGAGCGGGTGCTGCTGTCGGACCTGACCGAGGAGCCCTTCGTGGACTTCCGCGCGGGCACCGGCCTGGAGACGGCCGTCCGCCGCCTGGCAGCGGGCTGCGGCCTGCATCGCCAGATCACCTGCGAGGTCACCCAGATCAGGTTCCTGGTCGATCTGGTCCGGGCGGGCATCGGCATCGCGATCGTGCCGCGCCTGGTGGGGGAGAGCGCCGGGCTGCCCTGCGTACGGATGCGCCAGCCAGACCCCGCGCGCACCGTGATCCTGGTCGGCCGCGCGCCGCGCCCTCGCAACCCCGCGGCGTCCGCCCTCCTGGACCACCTGGCCCCGCGGGCCGATGAGGCCGCCTCCGCCTAGTAGGGGTCGTAGCCTGCCGCGAGCGCGGCCGGTGACCGCCTCAGGTAGTCCAGCGCCACCTGCGTCGAGCACACCTGCGAAGGATGGTGTGAGGGCCTCAGATAGGTCAGCGCTTCGCGTCCGAAGAAGAACCCCACCATGCCCGGAATCTGTTTCCTGCGGACCGACTTGCGATACGAGCGGTATACGCGCCCGAATGTCACCGGCTTAGTGATCGTTGGGTCGCATTTCAGCAGCATGACCGTTCCACGGGCCAGCGTCGTGGAGAGCAGAAAGACCGCCACCGCCCACGACAAGATCCGCAACAGATAGCCGCCGCCGAGCTCGGCGTAAACGTCGAACACCACCGAACGATGTTCTACCTCTTCGGCCCCGTGCCAGCGGAAAAGATCGAGCATCGTCGGATCGGCGCCGCATTCGTCGAGCCGGTCGTTCTCGATGATCCATTGGCCGATCACCGCCGTGTAGTGCTCGATCGCCGCCACCGCGCCCAGCTCGAAGAGCAGCCGCCGCCGGAACCGGCGCGGTGACCGCCGCGCCATCGCCGCCATCGCCTCCTGGCGTTCGGCCAGCTTGACGTGCGCCTCACGGGTGATCTCGCCGGTGTCCATGCCGTTGCGCGCGAGCAGCCGGTCGAGCACCCCCTGGTGGCTGCGCGCGTGCACGGTCTCCTGCCCGATGAACCCCTTGATCTCCGCCCGCAGCCGCTCATCGCGCACCCAGGGCGTCGCCTCCTGAACGCACTGCACGAACCATTTCTCCCCGGTCGTCAGCAGCACCTGGAAGAAGTTGACCATGTGCGTGGCGACCGGCGCGCCGGGAATCCAGTGCAACGGCGTCGATTCCCAGTCGAACGCGACCCGCCGCGTCTTGATCGGCGGATGCCGCTCAATGTCCGAAGGCACCATTCACTCCCGCCCCTCATGCCGCAAATGTGCCACGAGACATGCGACCACAAGGCCCCACGCGGAACCATCGATAAGCCTGAACCGGACAAGGATTCCCCGTTAATTGTCCAATCCTGCGCACGTACCGTGTCCCACCGCGGGCACCCCGTAACGAGCCGCTCGATCCCCCCGAATTCCCGTCGCGATGAAATGCGGAGAGAGACCAAGAAGCTCCGGAACGCGTTCAAGCGCCCGCGCCGTATCCAGTACCACGGCCCGATCAGCCGGGCGGTTCAGCCGCCGGCGTGTGGATCCATGGGCGGTGACCGTATCTGGAGTGATTTACTGGGGCTTAGAAGATCTTGAAGGGGAACGGTGCCTGATGACCGAGAGGCGTTTGGGTGGTCTGCACGACCCGGCCGACGGGTGGACGCCCACGCAGCTGGAGATGGAGACGCCCTCCGTCGCCCGCATGTACGACTACCTGCTGGGCGGTAAGGACCATCTGTCGGTCGACCGGGAACGCGCCGACGAGGCCGTGACCGCCGATCCGCTGTTCCCTCGGGTCGTGCGGGAGAACCGGGCGTTCCTCGCGAGAGTGGTGCGGTTCCTGGCTGAGGAGCACGGGATCGACCAGTTCCTCGACATCGGCACCGGGCTTCCCACGCAGGACAACGTTCACCAGATCGCGCAGCGCTACAACCCGCACGCGCAGGTCGTGTACGTGGACAACGACCCCGTGGTGCTGTCGCACGGGCGGGCTCTGCTCGCCAACAACGACAAGACGACGGTCATTACGGCGGATCTGCGGGAGCCAGAGAGTCTTCTGGACCACCCGGACGTCAAGCGGCTCATCGACTTCGAGCGGCCGGTGGCGTTGTTGTTGCTGGCCATACTGCATTTCGTTCCCGACCATCAGGACCCGCACGGGATACTGGACCGGCTTCGCGACGCGCTTCCCTCGGGGAGTTTCCTGGCCGTCTCGCATGGGTGCCCGGATCTGCGTCCGGACGTGGTGCACCGGCTTGAGGAGATCTACAGCCGGACGGCCTCGCCCGCGAAGGCGCGTACGCGGGATGAGGTGCAGCGCTTCTTCGGGGACTTCGAGATGGTGGAGCCCGGCCTGGAGTGGGTGCCCTGGTGGCGGCCCGAGACCGAGCCCGGCGAGGACGCCGACCTGGTGTGGTTCCTGGGCGGCGTCGGGCGCAAGCCTTAGTCCACCAGCTTCATCACCTCGGAGTAGGAGGGGATGGGGCGGTCGACCGGGCCGTTCGTGATTTCGAGCGCTGTGGTGACTGCGGTGTTGAGGGCTGCGCGGAAGAGCAGTGAGCCCGTGCTGATACGGCTTACGCCTAGGTCAGCCAGGTGCTCGTAGGTCATTTTGCCTGGCATGTAGAGGACGTTCAGCGGGAGGTCGATCCCGGTCACTAGTGCCTCGATGTCGGCGTCGGTGGCGGCGCCGGGGACGAAGATGCCGTCGGCTCCGGCGTCCGCGTAGGCCTTCGCGCGGCTCAGCGTCTCGGGGGCCGAGCCCTGGTCGAACTGCCAGTACGTGTCCGTGCGGGCGTTCACGAACACGTCGGGAGCGGCTTGCTTCACGGCCGCGATGACGGCGGTGTGATGTTCGGTGGAGGCGAGTGGGCCCGTGGGCCTGCCGTCCTCGATGTTGATCCCGGCGATGCCGTACGAGGCGAGCTCGGCGACCAGGTCGCCGACCTCCTTCGGGTCGTCGAAGAACCCGCCCTCGATGTCGACGCTCACCGGGGCCGGCAGCCGGGCGAGGGAGTAGGCGAGGATCATCGTCTCCTCGACCGTGCCGCCCCGGGCGTCCTGCTTGCCCGCCGCCACCGCGACGCCGAGGCTGGTCGTGGCGACGGCGGGGAAGCCCGCGGCCGCGAGCGCGGCCCCGCTCGCGAAGTCCCAGGCGTTCGGCAGCAGCAGCGGGCGGTCACCGTGGTGCAGGTCGCGGAAGTTCATGTCCCGACGCTAGAACGGGGACGCTTCGGCGGCGGTCGAAGGATCGGCCTATTTCACCTCGCGGCGGGACAGCCTGATGAGGCCGATGACCATGGGGATGAGCAGCCAGACCAGGAGTGATGTGCCCGCCCGCGCCCATTCGCCGGCCGAGACGTTCGCGTCGCCGATGGCCGACAGGGTGCGGTTGGTGTCGAGCCAGCCCGCGGGGCCCTTCAGCCAGTGCACCATCTGGCCGAGCGTCGTCCAGACCGTCGGCAGCACGAAGTAGAGCACGATGGCGAGCGGCGAGTTCATGAAGGCCATGCCGAACGCGGCACCGCTCAGCAGCGCGATCACGGCGAGCAGCAGCATCTTGCCCAGACCGGAGATGGGCAGGTCCCAGCTGCCGCCCGACTGGCCGGTCACCGCGCCGACCGTGCGCGCGAGGACGGCGGTGACGGTGCCGACGGCGACGAACACCGCGGCGAGGGCGGAGCCGCCGGCCAGCTTGGCGATCACCACGCGATGGCGTTCGGGCGTCAGGCAGAACGTGCTGAGCGCCGTGCGCTGGGACCACTCGCTGGTGATCGAGAGGATCCCCAGAACGGGCAGCAGCAGCGTCACGCCGATCTGCGAGGCGGACAGGAACTCCATCAGGCTCTGGTCGTCCTTGTCGGCCGCGAAGAGGATCACCGGCATCATCGCGACGGCGGTCAGGCCGATGAGGATGAGCAGCCAGCGTCCCGCGCGGGTGTCGACCATCTTGCGGACCTCGACGGCCGTGAGGATGGCCAGCGACGGCCGCGCGGGCTCGGTCAGGGCGCTGGGCGTGGCCTGGGCGGTCGCGGTGGTCGTGGCGGTCATGCTGCGGCTCCGTGGGTGAGGCTGAGGAAGAGCTGCTCCAGGCCGCCCCCGTCTTGGGCCTGGCGAAGCTCGAGAAGGACGGTGCCCGCGGCCGCCGCCGCGCGGCCGACGGCCTCGGCGGAGGCCTGGACGACGAACGAGCCGTCGGCCTCGGGCCGTACGGCCAGGCCCGCGGCGGTGAGCGCGGCGTGCAGCGCGGCCGGGTCGAGGCCGCGGACCAGGACGCCGCCGGGCGCGTGCAGCAGCTCGCTCTTGGTGCCCTGTGCGGCGATCCGCCCGCCCGCGATGACGACGAACCGGTCGGCGACCGCCTCGACCTCGCGCAGCAGGTGCGAGGACAGCAGGACCGTGCCGCCCCGGTCGGCGAAGTCGCGCAGCAGCGTGCGCATCAGGAAGATGCCCTCGGGGTCCAGGCCGTTGGCGGGCTCGTCCAGGATCAGCACGCTCGGGTCGCCGAGCAGCGCCTGGGCGATGCCGAGCCGCTGCCGCATGCCGAGCGAGTAGCCGCCGACGCGGCGCCTGGCCGCCTTGGGCGGCAGCCCCACCAGGTCGAGGACCTCGCCGACCTTGGTGCCCTCGACGCCGAGGATCTGCGCGGTCAGCGAGAGCGTCTCCCGGCCCGTGCGCCCGCCGTGCTGCGCCGCCGCGTCCAGCAGGACGCCGACGTGCCGGCCGGGGTTGCCGATGCGGCGGTACGGCACGCCCTTCACCGTGGCCGACCCGCTGGTCGGCGGGGTCAGGCCGCAGATCATCCGCATCGTGGTGGACTTGCCCGCCCCGTTCGGGCCGAGGAACCCCGTGACGGTCCCCGGCTCGCAGCGGAACGACACGTCCGCCACCGCCGTGGTCTCCCGATAGCGCTTGGTCAGGCGCTCAACACTGATCATGCCTCTCAGCGTGCCGCCTGCGCCCGTTCCCCCGCATCGGCCGGGCGTCGGCCGCCGCATCGACCAAAGTCGATGGTCAGATCACCGAACGTCAGATCTCCGAACGTTCCTCCGGGCCCGCGTCGTGCACGAGCAGCGCGATCTGGACGCGGTTGTTCAGCTCCAGCTTGGTGAGCAGCCGCGACACGTACGCCTTGACCGTTGCGACGCTGAGCGACAGCTCCTTGCCGATCTCGCTGTTGGTACGGCCCTGGCCGACCAGCCCCGCCACCGCGCGCTCGCCCTCGCTCAGCCGGTCCAGCAGGTCGCGGGCGCGGGCCTGGCGCGGGTCCATCCCGGCGTCGGCGACGTAGGTCATCATCCGCCGCAGCACCGCGGGCGACATCATCGGCTCGCCCGCCGCGACCTGCCGGATCGCCCGGATGATCTCCGGCGGCGGGGTGTGCTTCAGCAGGAACCCGCTGGCCCCGGCGCGCATCGCGCGCAGGATGTGGTCGTCGGTGTCGAACGTGGTGAGGATGATGATCTCGGGCGGGTCGCTGCGGGAGCGTAGCCGTTCGGTCGCCGCCAGCCCGTCCAGCCGCGGCATCCGGATGTCCATCAGCACGACGTCGGGCCGGTGCTCGTTCACCGCGGCGACCACCTCGGCGCCGTCGGCGACGTCGGCCACCACCTCCAGGCCCTCGGCCCCGGCCAGCATCATCAGCAGCCCCGCCCGGACCAGGGCGTCGTCGTCGACGATGAGCACGCGGATCGGAGAGTCCATGACCTCAGCCTATGGGGACGCGGGATGCGGAAGGGGCAGGCGGGCGCGCAGGCGGAACCGGTCGCCGGTCCTGCCGTGGTCGATCGTTCCGCCGACCAGCGCGACGCGTTCGCCGAGCCCGACCAGGCCGGCGCCCGCGCCCGGCATCGGCGGCGGTCCCGGGTGCGCGACCGCGCCGCGCGGCAGCGGGTTGGTGATGTCGACGACGAGCTCGCCGCCGGACGCCTCGACCGTGACGTGGACGTGCGCGCCCGGGGCGTGCTTGCGGGCGTTGGTGAGGCCCTCCTGAACGATCCGGTACGCGTGGCGGCCGACCCGCGCGGGGACGGCCGCCGGATCGAGGACCTTCACCTCCAGTTCGATGTGCGCGCCCGCCTCGCGGGACTCGGCGACGAGCGCGGGGATGTCGGACAGCGCGGGCTGCGGCCGGTCCGGCTCGGCGGCGTGCTCGTCGTCGCGGAGCACGCCGATCACCTCGCGGAGGTCCTCCATCGCCTCGTACGCGGACTGGCGGATGATCCCGGCGGCCTCGCGCTGCTCCCGTGGAGCGTCGGCGCCGAACTCCAGGGCCCCCGCGTGCACCGCGAGCAGCGAGATCCGGTGGGCCAGCACATCGTGCATCTCGCGGGCCAGCCGCTCGCGTTCCAGCAGCCGCGCCTCCTCGACGCGCAGCCGCTGCCCCTCCTCGGCCTCCCGCGCGCGCTCTCGCAGCGACCGTATGAGCTCGCGCCGTGACCGCACGACCAGGCCGATGGCGACCAGGAGCCCGTAGCCCAGATAGAAGACGACCAGACCGTCGCGGAACTCGCGGGCCGACAGCCCGGCGAGCGAGAAGACCGTCGTGATCACACCGAGCGTGGCGGCGGCGACCCAGGCGGTCACCTTCCACGGGCGATGGACGGCGACGGTGTAGACGGCGATGGCGGCCGAGCCGTAGGCCGTCGACGAGGTGATCTGGACGAGCATCAGCGTGATGGCGAGCGCGACGGGCCAGCGGCGCCGGTAGAGCAGCAGCACCAGGCACGCGACCGCGCCGATGGCGATGTCGCGCACCACCCGGCCGTCCTGCTTGTCCTCCGGGAAGGAGTCGACGGACCCGGCGAGCACGAGGAGGCCGAGCGCCGCCGCGCAGATCGCCGCGCACACGTCGGCGAGCCACTCGCGCCCGGTGCGCCGCGGATCCACCACGGCGCCAACGCTACCGACCGCGCCGCCCTGCGGCAGTCACCGCAGGTAGGTGGCGGTGCGACTTTGGTATACGGGGGCTGTCCCCCGGGCGGGAGGTGGCGCAGGCCCCCAGGCCGATCCGGGAGGACGCTCGAATGATCAAGCGGCCCGGCGAAACTAGCGTCGAAACCCATGAGGAACACGAATCTGATCGTGGGCGCGGCCGCCTTCGCCGTCATCGGAGGCGTCGTCGCGGCGCCCTCGTCGGCGTCGGCCGGCGGGCTCGACCGCTACTACAAGCAGCACCTCGCCTGGAAGGCCTGTACGCAGGGGCCCGACGACGAGGTCGGCAAGGAGCTCGACAAGGCCGGCGCGCGCTGCGCCGACGTGACCGTGCCGCTGGACTACGCGAACCCGGGCGGCCGGACGATCAAGATCGCGATCTCGCGGCTCACGGCGAGCGACCCGGCCCACCGGATCGGCACGATGCTGATCAACGGGGGCGGGCCGGGCCCGGCGATCGACATGCCGCCGTACATGAAGGGCGTGATGGGGGAGGCGGGGCCGCGGTTCGACCTGGTCGGCATGGACCCGCGGTCGCTCGGCCGCAGCGCCGGCGTGGACTGCGGCTGGCCGTCGGCCACCTGGATCCGCCCGGCCGGGCTGACCCGCGGCGGGTTCGACCGGCAGGTCACGTTCGAGAAGGACCTGGCCAAGCGGTGCGAGCAGCGCGGCGGCGACGTCATGCCCTATATCAGCACCGCCAACATCGCCCGCGACATGGACGTCGTCCGCGGCGCGCTGGGGGAGCGCAAGCTGTCCTACAACGGCGCCTCGTACGGCACCTACCTGGGCGCGGTCTACGCGACCCTCTTCGGCGACAAGGTCGACCGGATGGTGCTCGACAGCGCCGTCGATCCCGCCCGCTGGAGCCCGACCCTGCTGCGCGGCACCGAGGGCGCCAACGAGCAGGCGCTCGCGCACTGGGCCACCTGGACGGCCGCTCGCAACGCCAAATACGGGCTCGGCACAAGCCAGGCGAAGGTCCTCGCCTCGGTGCACCGCATCCAGCGCGCCGCGCTGCGCAAGCCGCTCAGCATCGGCACGTACAAGGTCGACGACGCCATGATGCCGGGCCTGCTCTTCGCCGGGCTGCAGGACGACCGTGACGAGCCGAGGGCCTCGCTGGCCGAGAGCGTGGCCATCTTCGACAAGGCCGCCAGGACCGGCGAGACCGTTCAGCCGTCCGCCGACCTGGAGGACGGGCTGAAGTTCATGCTCACCGGCGACGAGTCGCGCTACGGCAGCGGCCAGGCCGCGATCATTTGCGGCGACGCGTCGGCGCCGCGCGACGTCGAGGGCTACTGGCGCGACATCCAGCGCGTCCGCAAGTCCGCGCCGCTGTTCGGCCCGCTGACGTACGCCACCACGCCCTGCACGTTCTGGCCGAGGCCGCCGCGCGAGAAGCCGGTGAACGTGACGACGAGCGTGCCCGCGCTGATCGTCGCCGCCACCGGGGACACCCGTACGACCTATGCCAGCAGCCAGGGCCTGTATCGCGCCATGAGCGGCTCGCGCCTCATCACGCTGCGCGGCGCGGACGTGCACGCGCCTTACCAGGCCGGCTACGGCAACGCGTGCGTGAACGACCTGGTCAACCGCTACCAGGTGACCGGCGTCCTGCCCGCCGGAGCACCCGTCTGCGAGAAATAGCTCAGAGGCAGTAGATCAGAGCTGCTTGCCGGTGACCGGGGCGCCCAGCGCGCTGCCCTTCAGCCACGCGTCCCACGACTTGGCCCAGGGCGTCGGCCCGTTGCCGAACTGGAGCTTGCGGGAGGTCCCGGTCACCTCGATGATGTCGCCGCGGTTGGTGAAGTTGTAGAACCACTTGGCGTCCGACGGCGAGGCGTTCACGCAGCCATGGCTGACGTTGGAGTTGCCCTGCGCGCCGGTCGACCACGGCGCCGCGTGCACGAACGTGCCGCTGTAGGTCATCCGGACGTTCCAGTCGGTCGGGATCCGGTAGGCGCCCGGATCGCCGGTGGTCGCCGAGTCCATGATGATGTGCGCGGCCTTCTCCTGCGCGATCATGATGCCGGAGTAGCTGTCGTCGCCGGGCTTGCCCAGGCTGACCGGCATCGTGCGCACGGTCTTGCCGCCGCTGGTGACGGTCGCCTCGTGCGAGTTGGAGTTGACCTTGGTGATGTGGCGTTCGCCGACGCTGAAGTTCAGCTCCCGGTCCTTCATGCCCCACATCCCGTTGCCGGCCTTGACGCCGGCCAGGTGCGCGACGACCTTGACCTTGCTGCCGCTCGGCCAGTAGTCGCGAGGCCGGAAGTCGACCTCCTTGTCGCTGATCCAGTACCAGGCGCCCTCGACCGGCTTGGACATGCTGATGTCGAGCGACTTCTCGACGGCCTGCCTGCCCTCCTTGGTGGAGACCGCCTGGGTGAGCAGCAGCTGCACCGGCATGCCGACGCCGACCGTCTCGCCCTCCAGCGGTGACATGCCGCTCTCGAGTTTCTTGGTCGGCTTGAGCGTGGTGAACGTCGCGGTGGAGGAGATCGGCTTGTCGTCCTCACCCGTGCCCTGGGCGGTGACGGTGTACGTCGTGGACGGGGTGAGCGGCCAGGTCGTCTGCCAGGACTTGCCATCGGCGGCGAGCTTGCCGTCCGCCTTCTTGCCCTTACCGTAAGTGACCGAGACGGTCGAGACCTTGCCCTTGTCGGCCTTCACGGTGATCGGCTGGTCGGGGGAGACGTTCTTGGTCCCGGTGGCCGGGGCGATCGCCAGGGTGCCCGCGGCACCCGCCGCGCCCTTGCCGTTCCCGCCCGACGTGCCACCGTCGTCCTTGCCGGACGAACATCCCGCGGCGGCCATCGCCACCGCGCAGATCACCGCGATACCGGCCGTTCCGGCCCGACCCTTGAGCACACGTCCTCCACATCGTCCGACAAGGGGTTCCCCCCGCCTCGGCAGACCTTGCGTTGCCAGAGTATGCGCAGATCGCTTCCTGAACGCCGCTTCAGGTACTTCAGGTCGGCTTCAGCCGGATTGTTCCACGATCAATGCCGTGCCGGTGGCCTCCGGCTCGGGGGGAGTGGGGGGTCACCGGCATGACAGTGGAAGGGGGTGGCCGTGCGAACGCTGATCGCTGAGAACGACCCCGGAACGGCGGCACGGCTGATCCGGGAGCTCGCGCGCGAGGGGTACGCGGTAGACCTGGCCGGATCGGCCGAGGACGCGCTCTGGTGCGTGCGCGAGCACGACTATGACGCCGTGGTGCTGGCGAGCGGGCTTCCCGACCCGGGCGGCCTGCAGGTCTGTCGCACCATGCGGGCCGAGCACCGCTGGGCGCCGGTTCTGCTGATCACCCCCGAGGGGGACGTGACGGCCCGCGTCGCGGGCCTGGACTCGGGCGCCGACGACTGCCTGACGGCGCCGTTCGTCTTCGCTGAGCTGTTCGCCCGGCTCCGCGCCATCACGCGCCGCGAGGCGATCGCCCGGCCCGTGGTGCTGCAGGTGGCGGATCTCACGCTCAACCCGGTGACGCACTCGGCCAGCAGAGGTGCCTCCGACATCGTTCTGTCACCGCGGGAGTTCGCTCTGCTACGGGAGCTGATGAAGCGGCCCGGCGGGGTGCTGTCGCGCACCTACCTCATAGATCACGTGTGGGACTTCGCCTATCGCGGCGGCTCCAACGTGGTCGACGTCTACGTCCGCTATCTGCGGGACAAGGTGGACCGCCCGTTCGGCCGGGAGACGATCCGGACCGTCCGGGGAGTCGGTTACCTGCTGGACCCGGACGCCTGACCGCCAGGACAGCGGCGCCTGCCGCCGCCAGCGCCAGACCGGCATAGACCTCGAGGCGATAGTTCCCTCCCGCCGACGAGCCGTCTCCGGTGGCCGCCCCGCCCCTCGGAACGGGACTCGTCGGGGCATACCGGTCCTGGACGGCCCCCGCCACCTCGACGGCGCCCTGGGCCAGCCCCTCACCCGTGCAGTCCACGTAGACGGGGTAGCGGCCCGCCGTGGCGTTCGCGCCGATCACGGCCCAGCCGGACGGCGGGTCGTCGGCGGTCTGCGAGGCCAGCGTGATCGAGGCGGCGAACGCCGTGGACCGCGCGGAGGCCCCGTGACCGCAGTTGTGCACCACGACCAGCACCCGGTCGCCGGGCTGGGCCCGTTCGGGCCGTACGGTCACCGCGCGCGCCAGCGTGTCCGGGCCGGGCAGCGGGTCCGCGGCGGCCGGGGCGGCGGCCGCCGCGGACAGGCCCCCCATGAACGCGCCCGCGAGCAGCACCGTCGCCGCGCCGGGGAGAGCGCGGTCCCGGAAACCCATCACGAAACGCATACCGGCGATCGTGCAGCGCGCCGCCTGAAGGCAAGCTGAGCCGCCTGAAGGCCGCTTCAGGTCTCACCCTTCTCTCACCTGGGCCCGAGCACATTGAAACGGGCGGACCGGATGGACCCGCCCGCCCGCGCGAGAGGGGTGTGCGCCGTGCGCGAGATCATGTTGGCGGACGAGCGTTGGCGGTTCGTCTGCACGAACTGCTCGTTCGCCTGGGACGAGGAGTTCGTGGTGCGGACCGCCGACGACGGCCACGGCGGGGCCTGCGTCACCTACTGGAGGAACGGCGTTCAGCTCATGTCGCCGTGGACCGAGGTGCTCTGCCAGGACTGCCACCGGTCGGGGGTCAGGGCGATCGCCCGTCCGGCGGCGCGGGAGCCGGCAAGGGAACGCGGAGCACGAGCCGGGCGCCGGCCGCGCTCTCGCCGACCCTGAGCGTCCCGCCGTGGGCGATCGCCACCTCGCGTGCGATCGCCAGGCCGAGGCCGGCGCCGCCGGTCTGACGGCCCCTGGCGGCGTCCAGCCGGGTGAACCGCTCGAAGACGCGCTCCCGGTCTTCGGGCGGGATGCCGGGGCCGTCGTCGACCACCTCGACGACGGCCTCGCCGGCTCCGGCGTCGGCCGCGACGCGCACGGTCACGCGTGCGGTCGCGTAGCGCTGCGCGTTGGCGATGAGGTTCTCCAGGACCCGTGACAGCTGCCGTTCGTCGCCGCGCGTGAGCACGCCGTCGGCGACGTCCAGCCGGATCGGCACCCGGTTGCCCTGGCGCCGCGCGACCTCCTCGGCGGCCAACAGGCCCAGGTCGAGCGTCTCGCGCCTGCGCCGGACGCCCGAGGACTCCCTGGCGGCGCCCCCGGACTCCGACCGGATCTCCGAGTCGGCCTGGGCGAGCAGCAGCAGGTCGGCGGCGATGGCCTGGAGCCGTTCGGTGTCGGTCAGCGCCTCGCGGATCGCCGCCCGCAGCGACTCGGCGTCGCCGTCCTCGGCGAGCATCGTCTCCAGCTGGAGCCGGACCGTGGCGATCGGGTTGCGCAGCTCGTGCGAGGCGTCGGAGACGAACTGGCGCTGCCGCTCCCCGGCCCGGTCGAGCCGGTCCAGCGTCTGGTTGACGGTCGCGGCGAGCGCGGCGACCTCGTCGCCGGTGCGCGGCTCGGGCACGCGGCGGCCGAGCGCCCGCGCGGTGATCGCGGCCAGCTCGGCGCGGATGGACTCGACCGGGCGCAGCGCGCGTCCCGTCGTCCACCAGGTGAGGACCGCCACCATCGTGATGAAGACCGGCGCCGCGATGAGCAGCGCGATGAGGATCGCGCGGGTCGCCTTGTCGGTGTCGGTCAGCGCCGTGGCCGCGTACACGTAGACCGGCCCGTCCTGGCTCTGGGTGCGGACCACGACGACCTGCACGGGATGGCCGCGCGCCAGCTCGGGCACCTTCACGACCGTCGAGACGCTGTCCTGCCCGGGGCGGGGCCGGATCCGGATGAGCGGCTGCCCCTCGCTGATCAGGCCGTTGGACTTCAGGATGCCGCCCGCCTCGCTGACCACCTGGATCAGGTCGACGCCCTCGCCCGCCCGCGGCAGCGGGCCCTTCAGGCTGCCCGCCGACTCGCTGTCGGCGACCCGCCGGGCGGTCAGCTCGGTCCGGTCGCCGACCTCGCTGGTCAGCTCCGAGTGCAGCAACACATACAGCAGGGCCCCGGCGGCGGCGAACGCCAGCGTCACCACGAGCGTGGCCGCCAGCGTCGTCCGCGCCCGTACCGAACGGGGCCGCACCGACCGGGGTCGCACGGAACGGGACCGCACCGCCGCAGGGTGCAGGGGACCGGTACCGGCGGCCCTAGTCACCGTCGGGGACCAGCCGGTAGCCGGCGCCGCGCACGGTCTGGATGGTCCGCCGGCCGAACGGGGTGTCGATCTTGCGGCGGAGCGCGCTCACGTAGACCTCGACGATGTTCGGGTCGAGCTCGTCGGCCCAGTCCCACACCTCGTCGAGCATCTCCCGCTTGGACACCACCTGCCCGGCCCGTTCGACCAGGTAGGACAGGACGGCGAACTCGCGGGCGGTGAGCTCGATCCGGGTGTCGCCGCGCCGGCACTGCAGGGACCGCGGCTCCAGCGTCAGATCGCCCGCCTGCAGGGTCTTGGGGCCGTCCCGGCCGTCCCGGCGCAGCAGCGCCCGCAGCCGGGCGAGCAGGACCACCGAGGAGAACGGCTTGGTCACGTAGTCGTCGGCGCCGATGTCCAGCGCCTCCGCCTCGTCGTACTCGCCGCTCTTGGCCGTCAGCATCAGGATCGGCGTGGTGACCCCGGCCTCGCGCAGCCGGGAGCAGACCGCGTAGCCGCTGAGGACCGGCAGCATCACGTCCAGGATGATCGCGTCGTAGGAGTCGGCCAGCGCCCGTTCCAGGCCGGAGCCCCCGTCGTAGGCGACGTCGGCCCAGTAACCCTCCGCCGACATGCGCCGTTTGAGGGAGTCGGCGAGCCGGCGTTCGTCTTCGACTATCAGGAGGCGCACGGACCGACTTTACATCGCCAAATCGGGCGTAGCGCCCCTGGTCAACCCGTGCCTGAACGTTTCCTGAAAGCCCGTTCAGGTCCTTCAGCTCCGGTTCAGGCGGTCTGTCCCACTCTTTTCCTGTCGGCGATCATTCGGGGGAGGGATCCCATGCGTGCGCGGTTCTTGGCGGGAGCCCTGGTCGTCACCGGCGGCCTGCTGCTGATCTCCGGGCTGAACGGCCCGGGCGGGCCGCCGCAGCCGCCCGCGTCGGCCGCCGCCGAGGACCATCCGGTCCCGGCGTCCGGCATGGCGGGCTCGCAGCCGACGACGATCGCGATCTCGGCCATCGGGGTGCGCGCCCCGATCATGAACGTCGGGATGGCGGCCGACGGCACGGTGGACGTGCCGCCGCTGGACCACGCCGGGACCGCCGGCTGGTACGACCGCGGCCCGAGCCCGGGCCAGCGCGGCCCCGCGGTGATCCTCGGCCACGTCGACTCGGCGGCCTCCGGCGCGGCGGTGTTCTACCGCCTGGGCGACCTGCGCCCCGGGGCACTGGTCGAGGTCCGGCGCCGGGACGGCTCGACGGCGGAGTTCGACATCGACTCGGTGGAGCGCTTCAACAAGGACTCCTTCCCCACCCAGCGCGTCTACGGGCAGCTGAACTATCCGGGTCTGCGGCTGATCACCTGCGGAGGCACCTTCGACCGGGCCACCGGCCACTACACCGACAACGTGATCGCCTTCGGGCACCTGGTGCGCAGGCCCGACCTGATCGCCACGACCAGGTCGCTGCGCGACTTCTGGTATCTGGCGCGCCCAGGCCTGCGCTGGGTGAGCAAAGGGCGGTTTTCGGGGGGCGTGGGGGGTCGTCCCCCCTCGAGCGGAACGGAGCGTTGATGTTCGGACCAGAGAGCAAAGCGACCATCGTCCTGCTCCTGATCGTGGCCGCCGGTCTCCTGGTCGCACTGGTCAGAACCCGATATCTGGCGTTGCGGATCGCGGCGGGCCTGGTGTCGCTCACCATGGCGATGGTCCTGGGCGTCCTCCTGGTCAACGACTACTACAGCTACTACAACAGCTGGGGCGCCATGTGGGACGACGTCACCGGCGGCGGGCCCGCGAACGTGCGGAGCGTCGCCTCGGTGGGGGAGGAGTCCCGGGGCCAGCTCGACACGCTGCTCCGCCGCGCGGGGGTGAGCCGTGAGGTGCGCAAGAACGGGATGCTGCTCACCATGCCGTTCGCGGGCGTCGAGAGCGGCATCACCCGCAACGGGTTGGTCTACCTGCCTCCCCAGTACTTCAAGCCCGGGCACGGACGACAACGCCTGCCCGTCGTGGAGCTTCTGCACGGCGATCCCGGCACCCCGGCCAACTGGGTGAGCAACCTGCACGCGCCCACGATCTTCCGCGCCCTGCTGACCCGCCGCCAGGCCGCGCCCGCCGTGCTGGTCATCCCCGACACCAACGGCGGCAGGACCAACTCCCTGCAGTGCCTGAACGAGCCGGGCGGCCCGCAGGACGAGACCTACCTGGTCGACGACGTCCCCCGCTTCGTGGCCTCGCGGCTGCGCGTCGAGCCGCCGGGCCGCCGCTGGGGCCTGCTGGGCTTCTCCGAGGGCGGCTACTGCGCGGCCAACCTGCCGCTGCGCACCCCCACCGCGTACGGCGCGGTCGGCATCATGAGCGGCTACTTCGAGCCCGACCCGAATCGGAACGGTGCAGGCCAGTACGACCCGTTCCACGGCAACGGGCAGCTGCGCGCGGCGAACACCCCGCTCGCCGAGTTGCAGGGTCACACGCCCACGGCAAGCCCGCCGCCGTTCTGGCTCGCGGTCGGCGGGGCCGACCGCGAGGACACGACCCAGGCGAACGCGTTCATCAAGGCCCTGGCCCCCTACCAGCCGCATCCGCCGCTGATGGTCGTCGGCGGCGGACGCCACAACTACGACGTCTGGCGCGCGGGCTTCGCCGGGTACATGAAGTGGGCCGCCACCCTGCTCACCGGAAAATCGGTTGCCCCACCCGCCGCCCGCCGGTGAACCTGGCTGGATGAAGGTCATCTTCCACAAGGTGTCCGAGCGCTCCTACTTCAGCACGGCGGCGCGCGACGACGGCGTGACCGTACGGGTCCCCGGCTACGACCGGACCAGTCCGGTGCCGCACGACCTCGCCCACTTCATCGCCGAACGCGAGCTCGGGATCGGCCGCGGCTTCTGGGGCTCGGTGGCCGCGGGCGCCATGTTCACCAACATGACCGTCGTCGAGGGCCGGCGCCGCCCGCACGCGGACGAACGCTCCAGGCTGATCATCAAGGCGAACGGCGAGGGCCTCGGCCAGTGCGAGGGCGTCGCCGGAGCCGTGCACGAGGCGGTGGAGAAGGGGCAGAGCGCCGAGATCGCCCTGGAGCACCTGCGCCGGATGCACGGCGTCGTCAGTGCCGAGCCGCTGGCGGTCGGCGCCGCCGACCTGGCGGAGGCGATCAGCTCTCTGAGTGCCGCCGCCGACCGCTGGGCCGAGACGCCGATCGGGGAGGGCATGGCCCTGACCTGGGAGCTCCCGACCTACGAGCCGCGCCGCCGCGCGCAGAAGTCCAACGGACGTAAGGGCCGCATCCGCCGCAGCGCCTGAACGGGACTGAACGGGACTGAACGGGACTGAACGGCCCGGACGCGGTGCGGGCGACTCAGGGTCGCCCGCACCGCGTCCATGCAGGCCTACGGGGAGGCGATGCGCTCGATGCCGTGCGGGAGCTGGGACGCGGCGGCCCGGTCCAGCAGGAAGAGCGTGCGCTGCCTGCCGCGGGCGGCGGCGACCGGGACCTGGACGGGACCGGCGCCCTCAAGACCCAGGCGGCACGCCCTGGCCTTGGAGTCGCCCGCCGCCAGGATCCAGACCTCACGGGCCGCCCGGATGGACGGGAACGTCAGCGAGATCCGGGTCGGCGGCGGCTTCGGAGCGCCCCGCACCGCCACGGCCGGGCGCTCGTCGTACAGCGCCGGCATCTCCGGGAACAGCGACGCCACGTGCGCGTCGGGGCCGACGCCCAGCATGAGGATGTCGAACGAGGGGACCGGCGCGTGGTCCTCGGGCCGCGCGGCGGCCCGGAGCGCGGCGGTGTAGCGCTCTGCCGCCGCCTCCGGGTCGTCACCGTCGGGGCCGTCGATGGCGCCCATGGGGTGGACCCGTGCCGGGTCCACGTCCACGTGGTCGAGCAGCGCCTTGCGGGCCCCGGTCTCGTTGCGCTCGGGGTCGCCGGTCTCCAGGAACCGTTCGTCGCCCCACCAGATGTCCAGCCTGCGCCAGTCGATCGCGTCGTGCGCGCGGTTGGCCGCCAGCTCGGAGAGCACCGCCGTGCCCACGCCGCCGCCGGTCAGCACGATCGACGCCGAGCCGCGGGCCGACTGCACGTCCACGATCCGCGTCACCAGCCGGGCGGCGACGGCCTTGGCCAGCACCTCCTGGTCGCGGTGGATGACGACGGTCGGTGTCCCGGTCACTTCTTGTCCGTTTGCTTGGACGGGGTCTTCTTGCGGGGCGCGGGCTGCTTCTTGGGGGCCGGGGCCGGCTTCAGCGGAACGTCCTCGCCCGCCAGGCTCTTGGCGAACCGCTGGGCCGCCTCCTGGTAGATCTCGTCGGGATCCAGGCGGCGCAGTTCCTCGGCCAGCAGCTCGGGCATCGGGCGGCGCAGCAGCGCCACCTGCCGGTCCGGCTGGCCCGGACGCGACAGCGTCGCCACCCGGCCGTCGGGACGCGACACGACCAGGTCGCCCTCCTTGGTGGTCAGCGTGACCCCGGTGATGCCCGGACCGTCGGAGACGGCCCGCTGCACCGGAACGCCCAGCCGCGTCTCCAGCCAGGCGGCCAGCAGCTCGGCGCTCGGGCTGTCGGGCTCGGCCGAGACCTCGCCGCGCATGATCTCGTCGTGGTCCTGGTCGAGCGCCGCCGCCAGCAGCGACCGCCACGAGGTGAGGCGGGTCCAGGTGAAGTCGGTGTCGCCCGGCCGGTAGGCCTCGGCCAGCTTGGACAGCGTGCCGAGCCGGTCGCGGGCGGCGTAGGCGTCGGTCACCCGGCGCTGCGCGAGCGCGCCGAGCGGGTCCTCGTTCGGCACCTTGGGCACCTTGCCGCCCGGCCACCAGGTGACGACCGGGGTGTCGGGCATGAGCAGCGGCACGACGACCGAGTCGGCGTGCTCGGCGAGCGGCCCGTACATGCGCAGCAGCACGGTCTCGCCCGGGCCGGTCTCGCCCATCCGGATCTCGGCGTCCAGCCGGGACGAGCTGCCCCGGGCGTCGCGCGAGATCACGGTCAGCACCCGGCAGGGGTGCTCGCGGGACGCCTCGGTGGCGGCCCGGACCGCGTCGTACTGCGCCGACTCGTCGGTCACGATGATCAGGGTCAGCACCATGCCGACGGCGGGGCCGCCCATGAGGTGCCGGGCCTGGGTCAGCGCGTCCTGGATCCGGCGGGTCGTGGTGTCGGTGAGATCGATGTTCATCTCAGAGTCGCCTCCATGCGCGGCCGTCCCGAGCCATGAGCTCGTCGGCGCTGTTCGGCCCGTAGCCGCCGGACTTGTACTGGTCGAGACCCTTCTGGGTGGCCCAGTACTCGGTGATCGGGTCGAGGATCTTCCAGGAGAGCTCGACCTCCTCCTGCCGCGGGAACAGCGGGGGATCGCCGATCAGCACGTCCAGCAGCAGCCGCTCGTAGGCCTCGGGCGAGGACTCGGTGAACGACTCGCCGTAGGCGAAGTCCATGTTGACGTCGCGGATCTCCATCGAGGTGCCGGGCACCTTGGAGCCGAACCGCACCGTGATGCCCTCGTCCGGCTGCACCCGCATGACCAGGGCGTTCTGCCCGAGCTCCTCGGTGTCGGTGTGCGAGAACGGCAGGTGCGGCGCGCGGTCGAACACCAGCGCCACCTCGGTCACCCGGCGGCTCAGCCGCTTGCCGGTGCGCAGGTAGAACGGGACACCGGCCCAGCGCCGGTTGTCGATCTCCAGCTTGATGGCGGCGTAGGTCTCGGTCTGGGAGTCCTTCGGGATCCCGTCCTCGGCCAGGTATCCCTGGACGCTGACCCCGCCCTGCCAGCCGGCGGCGTACTGCCCGCGCGCGGTGGACAGCGACAGGTCCTCGCCGGGCGACCGCACGGACGAGAGGATCTTGGCCTTCTCGGCCCGGACCGACTCGGCGCCGAAGGAGACCGGCTCCTCCATCGCGGTGAGCGCGAGCAACTGGAGCAGGTGGTTCTGGATGACGTCGCGGGCCGCGCCTATGCCGTCGTAGTAGCCGGCGCGGCCGCCGATGCCGATGTCCTCGGCCATCGTGATCTGCACGTGGTCGACGTAGGAGCGGTTCCAGATCGGCTCGAACATCGTGTTGGCGAACCGCAGCGCCAGGATGTTCTGCACGGTCTCCTTGCCGAGGTAGTGGTCGATCCGGAAGATCGACTCCTCGGGGAAGACGCGGTGCACCGTGTCGTTCAGCTCCAGCGCGCTCTTCAGGTCGTGCCCGAACGGCTTCTCGATGACGACCCGGCGCCAGGCCTCGTCCGACTGGTCGGCGAGGCCGCTGCGCTGCAACTGCTCGACGACCTGGGGGAAGAACTTGGGCGGTACCGAAAGGTAGAACGCGTAGTTGCCGCCGGTGCCGCGGGTGGCGTCCAGCTCCTTGACGGCCATCGCCAGCGCGTCGAACGCGCCGGGGTCGCTGAACTCGCCGGGGACGAAGTGCATGCCCTCCGACAGGTGCTGCCAGACGTCCTCGCGGAACGGCGTGCGCGCGTGCGCCTTGACCGACTCGTAGGCGATCTGCCGGAAGTCCTCGTTCTCCCAGTCGCGGCGGGCGAAGCCCACCAGGGAGAAGCCGGGCGGCAGCAGGCCCCGGTTGGCCAGGTCGTAAATGGCGGGCAGCAGCTTCTTACGCGACAGGTCCCCCGTCACGCCGAACAACACCAGGACGCACGGCCCTGCGACCCGGGGCAGCCGCTTGTCCCGCGGATCCCGGAGTGGATTGGTTGCAACACTCACGTGGCGGCCCCCTCTTCTCGCAACATGACAACGGGCATGCCTACCCCGCGCCTGGTCCGATTATCTCGTCGTGCCGGTGTTCGCGGCGACCTCATGCCTCTCCTCGCGCGGATTCGAGCAGCCGGGCGAGCCCCGCCCGGCGATTTTGCAGATGCAACCGGACCACCGGGCGGCCACCGGTCCGGGCCGCGCGCGCCTCACCGAGGGCCTGCGCGATCTGGAGCCGGCTGAGCCGGTAGTGCCGGTCGGGAACCGGCACGTCGTGGACGACGTTCCCGGTCAGCATCAGATATACGCCCCTCTCCCGACGATCATTCCCGATCGCCGGGTAACGGCAACCCCAGTTGATCGTCACGGGGCGGGCACAGCGGGCCGCCAGCAGCGCGGCCAGCCGCCCGACCTGGGTGCCCTGGCCGCGGGTGCGGTCGGGGTCCAGGTGGGCGACGATCGCCAGGTGGCCGTCGTCGGCCGCGGCTTCGGCAACTGCGGCCAGGACTCCCGGCAGGTCGGTGGCGCGGGCGAGGTCGGGGTCGCCGGTGTGGACCTCGACGGCCCGTCCGGGCTCGCCCTCGGTCAGCACGGCGGGGCCGGAGGCGTCCTCGGCACCGGTGAGATCGGGGCTCGCGGCCCCGATCCGCGGTGGGCCGAGGTGGAACGGGTCGGGGCGCAGCGGATCGGCGCCCAGCAGGTGGGCCGCGACGGCGGCGGCGTACTCCCAGACGACCAGCTGGGCGGGCAGCGGCGCGCTGACGGTGGCGTCGTCCTGCTGCGGCCTGCCGTCCAGGGTGACCAGGAAGACGTCGTCGGCGGGCTGGACGGGGAGCCCGCCGTGCTGGACGAGCGGCAGCAGGCGGCCGCCCGAGGCCTGAACGAGCAGGGTGGAGATCCAGTCGGCCAGGCCCGGCACCGCCGCCGGATAGGCGCCCAGCACGACCGTGCCGCGGCCGCTGCGGACGGCCCCGCCGAGGATCGCGCCGAGCACCAGGCCCGGGTTGTTCTCGGGCCGGGTGAGCGAGGGGAGCGCGGCGGCGGCCTTGTCCAGCAGCTTGCCCACGTCCACTCCGGCCATGGCGGCGGGCACCAGCGAGTAGGGCGACAGCGCCCCGAACACCGTGCGGGCGGGCGCCTCGACGACGGGACGGCCCTCCTCGGCGGCCCGCCGGGCGGGCATCGAGCCGGGGTCGGAAACGGTGACGAACCGGGCGGCGACCTCGCCCGGCGACAGGTCCAGGTCCTGGAACATCCGGACGAAGACGCGCCGGAGCGTCTCGGTGCCCGCGTCGTCGCCGGTGACCACGACGATCGTGCGGCGCAGCCGTTCGCGGTCGGCACCGAGCCGTACCAGCGGGCCCGGCTCGGCGCTGTCCAGCACGGTCACCGGCCCTGCCATGGCGTCGCGGGCGATGAGCGCCGCCGCGCGGGCCGGTGCGCCCCTGCCGAGCAGCGCCACCTCGCGCAGCCCTGCGGAACGGGCCTGGCCGCGCAGCCGGGCCAGCCGGGGCAGCACCGAACGCGCCGGGCCGGGCTGGCCCGGCCAGCACAGCGTGCGGCCCTCCTGGTCGGCAGCGGTGGCGGACGGGAAAAGCGCCGGGTCCTCAGAGGCCAGCCGCACCGGGACCTCGTCGATCCACAGGCGGCCGAGGACGCGTTCAGCCGACTCCCGGACCGCGCCCCGGGCGGTGATGGTCGTGTCCCCTGCCACGACCGCGGTGAAGCTGGTCACGGTCGGGTCCGCCTACTGCGCGCCCGCGGCCGCACCCGGTGCCGAACGGGCCGCCTCGGTGAGCCGGCCGGCGCCCGAGATCGGGTCGCGCAGGTGGAGCCGTACGACGGGCAGCCCGCGGTTGCGCAGCGCCCGCACCTCGGCCAGCGCCCGTGCCAGCTGGAGCTTGCCCAGCGTGTACGGGCGGCCGGGCACCTGGTGGTCGGCCGCGGGGTCACCGGTGACGATGAGGAACGCGCCGTTGCCCGGCCCTTCCTTGTGGAGCGGACCGGTCGCGTGCAGGTAGCCGGGGCCGGGCCCGTACGTCACGGGCCGTCCCGTACGGCGTGCCAGGGCCGGGGCGAGGTAACGGCCGGAGAAGTCCCCCGACAGGTACGTCACGATCGACAGGTAGCCGGTGGGCGGAACGTGGGCCAGCAGGCTGTCCAGCACGCCGTCGAGGCCGCCCCGGGCGTGCGACAGGTCGGCGTGGATCTCGATGTCGCCGTCGACGAACGCGGGCTCCCCGCTCAGCAGCGGGCCCGTGCCCGCCGCCCGGAGCATCGTCGCCGCCTCGTCCTCGGCGTCCTGGACGACCGGGCCGCCGGGCTCGAACGGGTTGATGCCGAGCAGCCAGCCCGCCACCGCCGTCGCGTACTCCCAGAGCAGGAACTGGGCGCCGAGCGGCGCCCACAGCGCGGTGTCGGCGTCGCCTGCCGAGGAGGCGCGTGGGTTGATCGCCACGCCGTGCACGTCGGGCATCTCACCGGGGCTGCCGGGCGGCTCGAACGCCAGCACGCCGCGGCCGTGCTTGCCGGTGCCGACGGCCAGTAGCTGGGAGATCCAGGCGCTCAGCGCGCCGGGGCCGCCCGGCTCGCGCAGCACGACCTTGTCGCGGGCCCGGCCGTCGGGGCCCTGCTGGGCGCAGCCGCCGAGGACGGCGCCGAGCAGCAGGCCCGGGTTCTCGTCCTCCTTGGCCAGCGAGGGGTACAGGGAGGCGGCCTCGTCCAGGATCCGGTTGACGTCGGCGCCCGCCAGCACGGCGGGCACGAGGCCGTAGGCCGACAGCGCGCCGAAGTGGCCGGGCAGGTAGGGGTCGGTGAGGCCGACCCGGTAGCCGCACTGGCGGGCGAAGTCGTGCAGCGGGCTGCCGTGGTCGGTGATGACCAGGAACCGCGCGGCGATCTCCCGCTCGGACAGCCCGCGCTCGCGGAACGCGGCGGAGAAGATCCGCCGGTAGGCGTCGCCCTCCAGGGACACGCCGACCTTGCTGGACAGCACGACGAGCGTCCGGTCGAGGCGTTCGAGGGCGAAGTCCAGGGCCGCCGCGTCGGCGCCGTCCAGCACCGTGAGCTCGCCGGTCCGCTCGCCCGCGCCGCCGGTGCCTGCCGCGCCGCCGAGGGCGCCGGGCACGGCCTGACCGGCCATCGCGGGGGAGTAGGCCTCGACGATCGCCTGCGCGGCGAGGCTCTCCGCGCCTATGCCGATCAGCACGATGTGGTCGAGGCCGCTGTAGCGCGCCTCGGCGACCAGGCCGTCGATCTGGCTCAGCAGGCCGTGGGAGGCGAACGGCAGGTCCAGCCAGCCCAGCCGGCTGTGGTCCACCGTGCGCCGCCCCCACAGCCGCGGGTCCTTGGCGGCGAGCGCGCCGGGCACACCGCAGCTCACGAGGTAGTCGCGAGCCTGCAGCGCGGCCTCGAGGGCGTCACCGCGGGTCAGTACGTCGAATCCGGACACCGTTCCTCCCGGCACCATCGTTTCAGGAGAGAACGGGCGTTCGCGACCAACTCATCGATCTTTGGGAAATCCGGACGCTAGAGCGGACGTTTCGGGGCGCTTCCGACTGAAACGTTCGGCTCGGGTTCACACCCGCGCCGAGCGCCGGTCAGGTGAGGGCGGCGCGCAACTGGGCGACGCCCTCGGCCCGGTCCCGCAAGTGGAGCCGGATGACCGGGCGGCCGCGCGAACGCAGCACCCGCAGGTCACCGAAGGCCTGGGCGAGCTCGAGCTGGCCGAGCGTGTAGGGCCTGCCCGGAACCGGGACGTCCTTGTCCACCACCCCGGTGACCTGGACGAACGCGCCCTTCTCCGGCCCGCCCTTGTGGTACTGGCCGGTCGAGTGCAGGAACCTCGGGCCCCAGCCGAAGGTGACCGCGACCGGGTTCTTGCGCACCTTGCCGCCCAGCCTGGCCAGCAGGGGCCGCACCTCAGCGAGATCGGCGTCCCCGGCACGGTCCAGGTAGGCCATGACCGCCAGGTAACCGCGCTCGGGGGCGGCCTCCAGAATCGCCTCCAGGGCGCCCCGCAGGTCCTTGGCGTCCTTCAGCAGGCTGTCGGGCCCGTGCACCTCGACGACCCCCGACACCATCACCGGAGCGGTGTGGATGACCGTCGGAGCGCCGCCCTCCTCCACACGCAGCAGGGCCGCGGTGTTGTCCTTGGACTCCTGCACGTTCGGCTGGTCGAACGGGTTGACCCCCAGCACCCGGCCCGCCACGGCGACGGCGTACTCCCAGAGCAGGAACTGCGCGCCGAGCGGCCCGGTCACGGTCAGGCCCGCCTCGCGCGCCGGTCCGGGCTGGTCCGGCCGTGCGCCGAGGACGACCCGCCGGACGTCGTCGGTGAGCGTGAAGCCCGGGTCGTCCACCGAGTCGACCACGACCGGCAGCAGGCCCTTGCCGTCCTTGCCCGTCGACTCGGCGACCAGGTGCTCGGCCCACGCGCCGAAGCCCACCAGCCCCGAGCCGTGGTCGGCGATCACCAGCTTGTCGCGCCCGCTGATCGCCGAACCGCCGAGGACGGCCCCGAGCGCCAGGCCCGGGTTGTCGTAGGGCTGGCGGAGCACCGGAACGAGCCGGGCGGCGTCGTCCAGCAGCTGCGCCACGTCCACGCCCGCCAGCGCGGCCGGCACCAGGCCGAAGGCGCCGAGGGCGCTGAACCGGCCGCCGAGGTCGGGGTCGGCGAGGACCAGCCGGTAGCCGGCCTCCTCCGCCAGGGCCGCCAGCGGCGAGCCGGGGTCGGTGACGACGACGAAGCGGCGCTTCAGCTCCTCGTCCCCGATGCCCGCCTCGCGGAACGCGCTCTCGTAGATCCGCCGGACCGCGTCGGTCTCGGCGGTGCCGCCGCTCTTGCTGGACACCACGACGACCGTGCGCTCCAGCCGGTCGGCCACGGCGGCCGCGACCTGGTGCGGGTCGGTGGTGTCCAGAACGGTCAGCTCGGCGCCCGCCGTACGGGCGATGACCTCGGCGGCCAGCGACGAGCCGCCCATGCCCGCGAGCACGACATGGTCAAGGCCGGCGCCCCGCGCCTCGCCCGCGAGCTCGGCCAGCCGGCCGAGCAGCGGGCGCGAGGCCTCGGGCAGGTCGAGCCAGCCCAGGCGCCGGCGCGCCTCGGACGAGGCGTCCGGGCCCCACAGATTGGCGTTCTTGGCCATCAGGGAGCCCGGTACGCCGTCGGAGGCGAGACGGTCCAGGACCGTCTCGCTCTCATCGACGACCACACCCCGGATGGTGACCGACACTCCGCCTGCGGTCACCACCGATGTCACGCGTTGGCCCCCTTGGCCTCGAGCTCGCGCTGGATGGTGCCGAGCATCTCGTTCCAGGAGACCTCGAACTTGTCCACGCCCTCGTCCTCGAGGACCTTCACGACGTCGTCGTAGTCGACGCCGACGTTCTTGAGGGCCTCCATGTGGGCGCGCGCGTCGCCGTAGTTCGGGGTGACCGCGTCGCCCTGCGGGTCGCCCTTCTCCGCCTCGGCGTCCAGCGTCCCCTCCGGCATGGTGTTGACCGTTCCGGGCGCGATCAGCTCGTCGACGTACAGGGTCGGCGGCAGGTTCGGGTCCTTGACGCCGGTGGAGGCCCACAGCGGGCGCTGGGGACGGGCCCCGGCGTCCTTGAGCGCCTTCCAGCGGTCGGTGCCGAACTTCTCCTCGTACAGCGCGTACGCGAGCCGGGCGTTGGCGACGCCGGCCTTGGACCGCAGCGCCTTGGCCTCGTCCGAGCCGATCTTGTCGAGCCGCTTGTCGATCTCGGTGTCGACCCGGCTGACGAAGAACGACGCCACCGACGCGATCTTGGACACGTCGTGGCCGTTCTGGCGGGCCCGCTCCAGGCCCTCGAAGAACGCGTCGATGACCTTGCCGTAGCGCTCCAGCGAAAAGATCAGCGTCACGTTCACGCTGATGCCCTCGGCCAGCGTCGAGGCGATCGCCGGGATGCCCTGCTCGGTCGCCGGGATCTTGATGAACAGGTTGGGCCGGTCCACCATCCACCACAGCGCCTTGGCCTCGGCGACGGTCTTGCCCTCGTCGCGGGCCAGCCGCGGGTCCACCTCGATCGACACCTTGCCGTCCAGGCCGTCGGTGCGGTCGAACACCGGCCGCAGCACGTCGCAGCCCCAGCGGATGTCGTAGGTGGTGATGGCCCGGGAGGCCTCCTCCACCGTCACGCCGCGCAGCGCCAGGTCGCGGACCTGGTCGTCGTAGGCGTCGCCCTTGCTGAGCGCCTTGGCGAAGATCGTGGGGTTGGACGTCACGCCCACCACGTTCTTGTCCTTGACCAGCTGCTCCAGGTTGCCGGTCCGCAGCCGCTCGCGGCTGATGTCGTCGAGCCAGATCGACACGCCCTCGTCGGAGAGCCTCTTCAGGTTGTCACTCATCGTTTTTCTCCTCTGGCCTCTTCGCGGGCTCGTCGTCAGTTGCCGGTGGTGGAGCCGCGGCCCTCGTCGTTCGGTCCGGCCTTGATCAG
This sequence comes from Actinomadura barringtoniae, assembly GCF_017573505.1. Taxonomy (GTDB): domain Bacteria; phylum Actinomycetota; class Actinomycetes; order Streptosporangiales; family Streptosporangiaceae; genus Spirillospora; species Spirillospora barringtoniae. The sequence goes on along the minus strand of NZ_JAGEOJ010000009.1, from coordinate 268,717 downwards.
GCTCGACTTGGCGGCGGCGACGACCCGCTCCGCGGTGATGCCGAACTGCTCGAAGAGCGTCTTGTAGTCGGCGGAGGCGCCGAAGTGCTCGAGGCTGATCGACTCGCCGGCCTCGCCGACGTAGGTGCGCCAGCCGAGCGCGACGCCCGCCTCGACCGAGACCCGCGCGCGGACCGCGTGCGGCAGGACCTCCTGCTTGTAGGCCTCGTCCTGCGCGTCGAACCACTCGACGCACGGCATCGACACCACACGGGTCGGGGTGCCCTCGGCCTCGAGCGTCTCGCGCGCCTGCACCGCGAGCTGCACCTCGCTGCCGGTCGCGATCAGGATGACCTTCGGCTGCCCGCCGGAGGCGTCCACGAGGACGTAGCCGCCCTTGGTGACGCCCTCGGCCGAGGCGAAGTCCGAGCCGCGCTCGTAGGTCGGCAGCTTCTGCCGGGTGAGGGCCAGGCCCGCCGGGCGGTCGGTGTGCTCCAGCACGGTCCGCCAGGCGACCGCGGTCTCGTTGGCGTCGGCGGGCCGGACCACGTCCAGGCCCGGGATCGCGCGCAGCGCCCACAGGTGCTCGACCGGCTGGTGGGTCGGGCCGTCCTCGCCCAGGCCGATCGAGTCGTGCGTCCAGACGTAGGTGACCGGCAGCTTCATCAGCGCGGCCAGGCGGACCGCCGGGCGCATGTAGTCGCTGAAGATCAGGAACGTGCCGCCGTAGGGGCGGGTGCCGCCGTGCAGGGCGATGCCGTTCATGATCGCGCCCATCGCGTGCTCGCGGACGCCGAAGTGCAGCGTGCGGCCGTAGCGGTGGCCCGGGAACTCCTTGGTCTGGAACTCCTCGGGGATGAAGGACGGCTCGCCCTTCATCGTGGTGTTGTTGCTCTCGGCCAGGTCGGCCGAGCCGCCCCACAGCTCCGGCAGCACCGGGGCCAGCGCGGTGAGGACCTCACCGGAGGCCGCGCGGGTCGCCAGGTCCTTGCCCGCCTCGAAGACGGGCAGCTTGTCGGTCCAGCCCGCGGGCAGCTCTCGCTTGGAGATCCGGTCGAACTCGGCGGCGCGGTCGGGGTTGGCCGAACGCCAGGCCTCGTAGCCGGTGTTCCACTCGGCGTGCAGGGCGCGGCCGCGGTCGGAGACCTCGCGGGCGTGCGCGAGCACTTCGTCAGGAACGTTGAAGGACTTCTCGGGGTTCTGGCCCATGATGCGCTTGGTGGCGGCGATCTCCTCGGCCCCCATCGCGGAGCCGTGGATCTTGCCGGTGTTCTTCTTGTTGGGCGCGGGCCAGCCGATGATGGTGCGCAGCGCGATGAACGAGGGCCGCGCGGTCTCGGCCTTGGCGGCGGCGAACGCCTCGGCGAGCCTGCCGACGTTCTCCTCGTAGTCGCCGTTCACGGTCCAGTCGACGTGGTGGACGTCCCAGCCGTAGGCCTCGTAGCGGGCCCGCACGTCCTCCGACAGCGCGATCGCGGTGTCGTCCTCGATCGAGATGTGGTTGTCGTCGTACATCAGGATGAGGTTGCCCAGGCGCTGGTGGGCGGCCAGGGAGCTGGCCTCGTGGCTGATGCCCTCCTCGATGTCGCCGTCGGAGCAGAACGCCCAGACGGTGTGGTCGAAGGGGGACTGGCCGGGCGCGGCGTCCGGGTCGTACAGGCCCCGCTCGCGGCGCGCCGCCATCGCCATGCCGACGGCGTTGGCGATGCCCTGGCCGAGCGGCCCGGTGGTCGTCTCGACGCCCGCGGTGTGCCCGTGCTCGGGGTGGCCCGGGGTGAGGCTGCCCCACTTGCGCAGCTTCTTCAGGTCGTCCAGCGCCAGCGGGTATCCCGACAGGTAGAGCTGGATGTAGAGGGTCAGGCTCGAGTGCCCGCAGGAGAGCACGAACCGGTCCCGGCCGGCCCAGTTCGGGTCCGTCGGGTCGTGGCGCAGGAACCGCTGGAACAGCAGGAACGCCGCGGGCGCGAGGCTCATCGCCGTGCCCGGGTGCCCCGAGCCGCACTCCTCCACCGCGTCCATGGCCAGGGCGCGGACCACGTCCACGCTCTTCTTGTCCAGGTCGGTCCACTCAAACGTGCTGTTGTCCCCACTCACGGAACGCCCGGCTCCCTTCGAAACGCTGTGCCGGCAAAGGGCCACAGCTCAATCGCAATGTCAGTACGCAACGGCGCGGCCGCCTGTTTCCGTAGGAACAAGATCACCCCCGTGGATCTTCCCCCCCGGACGGCACGCGCGGCCGCCCCGGCGATCTTCACCACGGAGCGGGCACTCGCGGCGCCCCGATGGAGATCACGCCTTGCCCTTCGAGCCTATCGAACCGGCGGGCCGCACCTATTGACGTCAGGGTGAACGGCGGGCGTGTGCGCCCTATGCCACCCAAAACGACCCTTGCCCGATCGTTTCTCTGGCTAACCCCCCGGCGGAGTGAACTCGCGGGGGAGCGGAAGGCCACCCGGAGGCGCGTCGCGGCACGCCGGTCCCGGCCCGTTCACAAGGAGATACGGCGCGTCCGGTGCCCCGGTGCTCGACCCTGGGAGGGGGCGGACTACAGTGATTGCGCGGTTGACAAGCCGAAGGTGCGGTCCTGATCGGGGCGCTGTTCCGATGCCGGGGGGCACCGCCCGGTCCGTGCGCGGTCGCGTGCGTGATCTTCTCATGCCTAGTTGGACGTGGACCCGATTGTGACGGTGCTCAGTAACAAGCCCGGCGTCGATCTCGCCGATGAGATTCCGGCCGCCCTCCCGGCGCAGCCGGAGCAGGCGGCCGGACGCCGCCCGCTGACCGCGCTGGTGCGCGCGTACGTCGCGCTGACCAAGCCGCGCGTCATCGAGCTGCTCCTGATCACGACGCTGCCGGCGATGTTCCTGGCCGCGGGGGGCGCACCGCCGCTCGGCACCGCGCTGTGGACGCTGGCCTTCGGCACGATGTCGGCGGGCGCCGCCAACGCGATCAACTGCTACATCGACCGCGACATCGACGCCAAGATGCGCCGCACCCGCCGCCGCCCGCTGGCCCGCGCGCAGGTCTCGCCGGCCGAGGCGCTGGTGTTCGGCATCACGCTCGCGGTCGCGTCCACGGTGGGCTTCGCCCTCGCGGTGAACGCCTTCGCGGCGGCCCTGTCGGCCTTCGCGATCCTGTTCTACATCTTCGTCTACTCGCTGCTGCTGAAGCGGCGGACCTCGCAGAACGTCGTCTGGGGCGGCATCGCGGGCTGCATGCCGGTGCTGATCGGCTGGGCCGCGATCACCCACAGCCTGTCGGTGACCCCGTTCGTGATGTTCGGCGTGGTGTTCCTCTGGACGCCGCCCCACACCTGGACGCTGGCCATGCGCTACCGCGAGGACTACGCGGTCGCCAACGTGCCGATGCTGCCGGTGGTCGCGACCGAGAAGCGCGTGGTCGTGGAGAGCCTGATCTACACCTGGGCCACCGTCGCCTGCTCGCTGGTCCTGTGGCCGGTGGCCGGGATGGGGCCGGTGTACGGCGCGGTCGCGGTCGTGCTCGGCGCGGTGTTCCTGCTCGAGGGGCACAGGCTGCTGCGGGCGGTGCGCGCCGGGGTCACCGGGGTGCACCTGCGCCCGATGCGCTTCTTCCACCTCTCGAACGTGTATCTGGCGTTGCTGTTCACCGCGGTCGCGATCGACCCGATGATCTTCTGATTCTTTCGCCCTGATCCCTTCGAGTTTGTCCGGATCTGGTTGCCCGCCTGGGCGGCTCCCGCCTTAACGAGCCTCTGACGGTCCGGTTACGCTCACGGCATGGCACGCGTTGATCCGAAAGCGGTGCTCGAGGGGCGTATGCCCGGGCGCCCGGCGATCGGCCTGATCTTCGGCTTGATCGTCTGCTCGCTGTGCGCCCTGCTGGCGCTCGGCGTGGACGCCGTCTTCGGCGGCGCCGGGTTCTGGGTCGGCCTGATCCTGGCCATCCTGCCCATCCCGCTGCTGGTCGCGCTCGTGCTGACGCTGGACCGGCTGGAGCCCGAGCCGCCGCGCGCGCTGATCTTCTCCTTCATGTGGGGCGCCGGGGTGGCGGTCCTCGGCGCGCTGGTGCTGAACACGCTCGGCCTGCTGTACGTGACCGTGCCGATCTTCGGCGAGACCGAGGGCCACTTCGTCAGCGCCACCTTCGGGGCGCCGCTGATCGAGGAGTCGCTCAAGGGCTCGGTCCTGTTCGTGCTGCTGTGGAAGCGCCGCAACGAGATCGACGGCTTCGCCGACGGCATCATCTACGCGAGCATGGTCGGACTCGGCTTCGCGATGATGGAGAACATCACCTACTACATGCGGGCCTTCGAGGACGGCGGCGCGCAGCAGCTCCAGGCCGTCTTCATCCTGCGCGGGGTGATCGCCCCGCTCAGCCACCCGCTCTTCACCTCCATGACGGGCCTCGGCGTCGCCTACGCGGCCACCCACCGCGGCAAGCAGGTCATCGCGCCGCTGCTCGGCCTGCTGGGCGCCATGCTCCTGCACGGGCTCTGGAACGGCGCCACCACGTTCGGCATGGGCGGCCTGCTGATCGTCTACGCGCTGGACTTCTGCGTGCTGATCGTCCTGATCACCATCGTGGTCCTGGAGCGTCGCCAGACGGTCAAACGCATCGAGGCCTACCTTCCGCAGTACGAGAGCACGGGCCTGGTGACGCCGCAGGACATCCAGATGCTGCGCAGCCTGCACTCCAGACGGGCGGCCCGCCGCTGGGCCAAGTCGGTCGGCGGGCCCACCGCGGGCAAGGCGATGTTGGACTACCAGCTGGCCGCCACGGAGCTGACGCTGCTGCACAAGCGGGCCGAACGCGGGAACGCCGATCAGCGGTGGTTCGTGGCCCGGCGCGACTCGCTGCTGTCGCTCATGGGCATGGCACGGCAGGCGTTCCTGCGCACCCCGCCCCGGATGGCGCCCGCCGCGGGGCCGCCCTGGGCCCCGCAGGGCCCCTCGGGCTTCATGCCGCCGCCCGCCCAGCCCGGCCCGCCCGGGCCGCCGCTCGGTCCGCCCCTGGGCCCGCCGCCGGGGCCGCCGTACCGGGTCTGAGCCTTGTGAGACACGTGACCCGGGGTCGGGTCAAGGTCGCGGACGGGCGGCCATACGATGAATTCCGTGGCTGAGCGATCCGATGCTGTCTCCTCCCGTTCCTCGTGGGGTAACCCGCTGACCCGAGCCTGGGGCGCCGTCTGGCATCCCACGCCCGGCTCGATGCGGCTGCTGGCCCTGCTCGGGGTGATCGGGAACGCGGGCATCATCGGCACCGGGGGAGCGGTCCGGGTCACCAAGTCCGGCCTCGGCTGCCCCGACTGGCCCAAGTGCACGGGCACCAGCCTCGTCCCGACCTCCAACCCCGACCACCACGCGGTCAACATGGCGATCGAGTTCGGCAACCGCATGCTGACCTTCCTCGTCCTGGCCATCGGCGTGCTGGTCTTCGTGGCCGCGCTGCGGCTCCGGCCGCGCCGCAAGGACCTGGTGCTGCTCGCCCTGGCCCAGCCGATGAGCGTGGTCGCCCAGGCCGTCGTCGGCGGCATCGTGGTCCTCACCGACCTGCACCCGGCCGCGGTCGGCCTGCACTTCCTGATCTCGCCCGCGCTGCTGATCTTCTGTGTGGCGCTGTGGGTCCGCGCCGGGGAGGGCGACGAGGCGCCGCGCCCCCTGGTCGGGCCGGGGCTTCGGCGGATGGCGTTCGCCCTGTGCGGGGCCGCCGGGATCGTGCTCATCGCCGGGACGGTCGTCACCGGCACCGGCCCGCACGCCGGGGACGACAAGGCCCACCGCTGGGGCTTCGTGATCGAGGACGTGGCCAAGGTGCACGCCGGGCTCGCCTGGATCACCGTGGCGCTCACCGTGACCCTGCTGATCATGGCGCACCGCTCCGGGGCACCGGCGGCGCTGCGGCGGCGCGTGCTGGAGCTGTTCGTGCTGGAGCTGGCCCAGGGCATGATCGGTTACATCCAGTACTTCACCGGCGTGCCCGCCACGCTGGTCGTGATGCACATGCTCGGTGCGGCCCTGATGTGGATCGCCGCGCTGCGGGTGGTGTTCGCCACCCGTGACCGCGGCCAGGTCCCGGCGGCCGAGCCGGTCACCGTCGTCCGCGAGGCGCCGCAGCCCGCCTGACCTCGGGCTTCTATGATCGTCATGTGACCTACCGTGACCGGGATCGCACCCATCGTCGCCGGGTCTGGCGGCGCGCGCGGTGGATCGGCACGATCGCGGTCCTGCTCGCGGCGGTCTGGTGGGCCACGGGCGACGGCCCGCTGCGCCACCTGGTGAAGCCCGCGTCGCATCTGTGGTCGGCCACGCCGTCGGCCTCCCCGACGCCCGAGCCGTCGCCCGCCGGGGGCTCACCGTCGGCGTCACCGTCTCCCTCGGCCGCCGCTTCGGCGCCCGCCTCCGCGTACGCGACCGTGACACCGCCGACGGCCGCCAGCGGGTTCCCGCCCGCGCCCGCCACGGCCAAGAGCGAGCTCGCGACCCTGGTGGAGGCGCGCAACCGCGACTCCGAGCACTACCAGCGCGGCGCGTTCGGCCCCGGCTGGTCGGGGGAGGGCCACTATCCGAAGCTCCCGGGCGGCTGCGAGGCGCGCGACGAGGTCCTGCGGCGCGACCTGACCGGAGTGAAGGCCGGGGACCGCAACCGCTGCATCATCTTCTCCGGGACGCTCACCGACCCCTTCACCGGGGCCGTTCACCCCTACTCGCGCTACAAGCCGTCGCAGATCCAGATCGATCACGTCGTGGCGCTCGGCGCGGCCTGGCGTTCGGGCGCCTCCACCTGGACCCAGGAACGGCGGGTCCAGTTCGCCAATGACATCGACGACATGCTCGCGGTCGACAAGCGGGCGAACCAGGACAAGAGCAGCAAAACCCCAGATCAGTGGAAGCCGCAGCGCTCCTCGTGGTGCTCCTACGCGTCACGCTGGGTAGGGATCAAGAAACGATACGGACTGTCGGTGACGACACAGGAGAAGGCGGCGCTCGGCGAGATGCTCGGCGCCTGCCCAGCCGGCTGACCGCGACACGGGGGTGCGCATGGCCGACAAGGAAACAGGCCCGGACGGGGGCGATCTCGCCGCGTCGATCGCGAGCGGGTACGCCTTCGACGGGCCGGTGCTGGAGGTCGGCGCGCTGGTCGTCGACGGCCAGGGCCGCCCGGACGCCAAGGTCCGCATCCCGCTGCGGATGCTGAACCGGCACGGGCTGGTCGCCGGCGCGACCGGCACGGGCAAGACCGTGACCCTGCAGGTGCTGGCCGAGCAACTGTCCGCGCAGGGCGTCCCGGTCTTCCTGGCCGACATCAAGGGCGACCTGACCGGCATGGCCTCACCGGGTGAGGCGGGCGACAAGGTCAAGGAGCGGGCGGCCTCGGTCGGTGCCGACTGGGCCGCGGCGGGCTGCCCCACCGAGTTCTTCGCGCTGGGCGGCGAGGGCGAGGGCGTCCCGCTGCGCGCCACCGTCACCGACTTCGGCCCGACGCTGCTCTCCAAGGTCCTGGACCTGAACCAGACCCAGGAGTCCTCGCTCGGCCTGATCTTCCACTACGCCGACACGGCCGGGCTGCCCCTGCTGGACCTCAAGGACCTGCGCGCGGTGATCCAGTTCCTCACCAGCGCCGAGGGGGCCGAGGAGCTCAAGGGCGTGGGCGGCCTGTCCAAGGCCACCGCCGGGGTGATCCTGCGCAACGTGGTCAACCTGGAGGCGCAGGGCGCGGACCAGTTCTTCGGCGAGCCGCAGTTCGATCCGGCCGACCTGCTGCGCACGACGATCCAGGACGGCCGGGGCGTGGTCTCGATCCTGGAGCTGCCACGGCTGCAGGACCGCCCGGCGCTGTTCTCCACGTTCCTGATGTGGCTGCTGGCCGAACTGTTCCAGGAGATGCCCGAGGTCGGCGACGCCGACCGGCCCAAGCTGGTCTTCTTCTTCGACGAGGCGCACCTGCTCTTCAAGGACGCCTCCAAGGCGTTCCTCAGCGCCGTCACCCAGACCGTGCGGCTGATCCGCTCCAAGGGCATCGGCGTCTTCTTCGTCACCCAGACGCCCAAGGACGTGCCCGAGGACGTTCTCGGGCAGCTCGGCGCGCGCATCCAGCACGCGCTGCGCGCCTTCACCCCGAACGACGCCAAGGCGCTCAAGGCGACCGTCTCGACCTTCCCGTACTCCGAGTACGACCTGGAAGAGGTGCTGACCCAGCTCAGCATCGGCGAGGCCGTGGTCACGGTGCTGTCGGACAAGGGCGCCCCGACCCCGGTGGCCTGGACGCGGCTGCGCCCGCCGCAGTCGCGGATGGGCCCGTCCGACCCGGCGCTCGTCCAGCAGATCATCACCGGGTCGCAGCTGAACGGGAAGTACGGCCAGGCCGTGGACCGCGAGTCGGCGTACGAGATCCTGGCCGCCCGCATGGCCGAGCCGGAGCCCGAGCCCGCTCCCGCCGCGACGCCCGAGCCGGCGCCCGCACAGCAGGCGCCGACCTACTACGAGCCGCTGCCGCCCTACGACCCGATCCAGGACCCGCTGCCGCCGCCGAGCCGGTCCCGCAAGTCCTCGTCGGGCTCGAGCCGGTCGACCTCGACCCGGTCCCGGCGCTCGACCAAGAGCTCCGAGCCGGACAACATGCTCGAGGACATGCTGCTTTCGGTCGGCACGTCGCTGGGCAACACGCTCGCCAAGAAGATCGAACGCGGCCTCTTCGGCACCGCCCGCCGCCGACGCTAGAACGGCACCTGTCCGCTAGGACCGCTTGCGGAGGAAGGCCCGCAGACGGTCCAGCGGCCAGGTGTTGATCACGTCGTCGGGGGTGAGCCAGCCGCGCTGGGCCGTGCCGACGCCGTAGCGGATGTTGCGGTGGTGGCCGAGCGCGTGCGCGTCGGTGTCGATGGAGAACTTCACGCCGAGGCGGCGGGCCCGCCGGATCAGGTCGGCGGGCAGGTCGAGCCGGTCGGGGAACGAGTCGACCTCCAGCGCCGTCCCGGTGCGGGCGGCGGCGCGGAAGACCTCGTCCCAGTCGGCGTCGACGGGGGAGCGCTTGCCGATGAGGCGGGCGGTCGGGTGCCCGATCACGTGGACGTGCGGGTTCTCGCAGGCGCGGACGAAGCGGCGCGTCATCTCGGCCTGCGACTGGGTGAACGCCGAGTGCACCGAGGCGACGCAGACGTCGAACCCGGCGAGGAAGTCGGCGTCCCAGTCGACCTCGCCGTCGGGGTCGATGTTGAGCTCGGTGCCGTGCAGCAGGGTGAGGTCCGGGTACTTGGCCTGCAGTTCGCGGACCTGCTCGCGCTGGGCGAGCATCTTCTCGTCGGTCATCCGCTGCATGAACAGGTTGGGCGCGTGGTCGGTGATCGCGTAGTACTCCAGGCCGCGCTCGGCGGCGGCCGCGACCATCTCCTCCAGCGTCGCCACGCCGTCGGTGAGGTCGGTGTGGCTGTGCAGGTCGCCCCTGAGGTCCTGGGCGGTGACCAGGCGCGGCAGCTCGTTCTTGAGCGCCGCCTCGATCTCGCCGCCGTCCTCGCGCAGCGTCGGCGGGACCCACGGGAGGCCGAGCCGCTCGTAGACCTCCTCCTCGGTCTCGGAGACGATCAGCTCGCCGCTCTCAGCGGAGAACAGGCCGTACTCCGACAGCTTGAGGCCCGCGCGGACCGCGATCTCACGGGTGCGGATGTTGTGGCCCTGCGAGCCGGTGAAGTACTGCAGGGCCGCGCCCCACGACTCGGGCGGCACGACACGCAGGTCGACCTGCAGACCCCGGGTGGTGCGGATCGAGGTCTTCTTGTCGCCGCTCGCGATCACATCGGTGACGAACGGGAGCGCGGTGAACGCCTCCATGATCGGCCTGGGCTCGGTAGAGGCGGCCAGGATGTCGACGTCGCCGATGGTCTCGCGCATCCGGCGCAGCGACCCTGCGTGGGTGCAGCGCTCGGCCAGCGGGGAGAGCGCCGCGACGATCTCCTCGGCCAGGTCGGCGGCCACATCGATCAGCACCCGCTCGCCGGCCTGCCGCATCAGGTCGATGCCGTGCAGGATGTTGTCCTCGGTCTTGGCGCCGAAGCCCTTGAGCCCGCGCAGCCGGCCCTCCTTGATCGCCTCGGCGAGCTCGGGGACCGAGGAGATGCCGAGCTCCTCGTAGACCGCGAGGGCCTTCTTGGGTCCGAGCGTCGGGATCGCCGTGAGGGCACGTACCCCGGCGGGGATCTGCGCCCGCAGGTCCTCGACCTGGCGGATGGTGCCGGTCGCGTTGTAGTCCAGGACCTTCTTGGCGATCGCCTCGCCCACCGCAGGGATCTTGCGGAGCCCGGCCAGGTCCATCCCCGAGATGTCGTCGGGATGGCCCGCGATCGCCCGCGCGGCCTTCTCGTACGCACGGATCTTGAACCCGTCGCCGCCGGTGATCGAGAGCAGGTCCGCCAGCTCCTGGATGAGGTCCGCCGCCTCGTCGTTCGCCCTAGCCATGCGGGCAATCCTACGGATCGCCGGTGACACTCCGGCGAGGCGGCGACCGCGACCTGACCGGGCTGGCGCAGCGGCGCGACCGGGCTAGCGCAGCGGCGCGACCGGGCCGTCCGGCCGCTCCATGCGGGCCTCGACGACCTCCTCGACGATCGCGGCGATCTCGTCCTCGGGCAGCCTGCGGTAGCCGTCGGCGGTCACGACCGAGATCGTCGGGAAAAGGCGGCGGGTCAGGTCGGGCCCGCCGGTGGCCGAATCGTCGTCGGCCGCGTCGTACAGCGCCTGCACGCAGACCGCGGCGGCCTCCCGCTCGGACAGGTCGCGCCGGTAGAGCTTCTTGAGCGCGCCCTGGGCGTACGGGGAGCCCGAGCCGTCGGCGTGGTAGTCGCGGGCCTCCTGCGGCACGCCGATGATGTCGTAGGTGTAGATCCGGCCCGTGCCGGTCTCGGTGTCGAACCCGGCGAAGAGCGGCACGACGGCGAGACCCTGCAGTGCCTGCGCGAGGTTGGCCTGGATGACGGCGCCCAGGCGGCGCGCCTGCCCCTGCAGGGACAGGGTGACCGTCTCCATCTTCTCGTAGTGCTCCAGCTCGACCTGGAACAGCCGGACCATGTCCAGCGCCAGCCCGACCGTTCCGGCGAACGCGACGACCGAGTGCTCGCCCGCCTGCTGCACCTTCTGCAGCTCGCGGTAGGCGATCTCGTTGCCCCGGGTGGCGCGCCGGTCACCGGCCATCATCACGCCGCCGGGGAACGTCAGCGCCAGGATCGTCGTGCCGTGCGGCAGCTCCAGGGAGGAGCGATCGCGGGGGTTGCGGTTCACCGGGAGCAGCTCGGGCGACCTGGCCTTCAGGAAGTCCACGAACGAGGGCGACCCCGCCACGAAGAACTCGGGCGGCAGACCCTCATCTTCACTCCAGGCGGTCACGGCGTCCCCTCCTCGGATTCGTCCTTGCAGAGATCCTTGCACGCTACCCGAGCGCCACGCCACCGAGACGGGCCCGGCCACGGTGCGTCGCGAACCTGGCTACGCAACGCTACGCAACCGACCGGTATTACCGGGTTTCAAGATCGTTTAGGACATGAATCGTTAATGATCTTGGAATCTCCGAAACCGGCGCGAGCTGGGCTTCTTGATCATTAAAAAATCGGTCGTCTTGCACGTCTTGCGCCGAAAATCCCGCCGTTCTCATGATCGAAATTGTCAACACGGGCCGGAGACCCCGGGCCGGAGAGGAGACACCATGACCCGTCTCGCCGATCGCATCATCACGCGGCTGGCCGGAAAGGCCACCGCCGACGCCAGCTGCAGCCGCGCCCTGAGCTGCAAGAGCGGCAAGCTCTGCTGGTGGCAGTGCTGCAGCGACGGCGGCGGCTGCCAGTGGGTCGGCTGCACGACCAAGAAGTGCTGACGACCTCCTGAAGGTTGACGCCGTTCGTGGACGGCGGCGGCACGCGCCGCCGCCGTCCGCCCCGGGGAGGCTGATCGTGGAATACCTGTCCGTCGGATGCGCCAGCCTGCTGGCCCTGGTCTTCGCCGTGTCGGCGATCTCGAAGACGCGGGACCTGGACGGCTTTGTCGCGTCCATGCCCGACCTCTTGCCGCGCCTGTCCGGCGGGACGGCGGCGCGGCCGGTGGGCCTGCTGGTGGTCGCCCTGGAGGCGATCGCGGCCGTCCTGCTGGTGGTGCCGGCGACCGCGCCGTACGGCTTCGGGCTCGCCTTCCTGATGCTCGCGGCGTTCACGGTGGCGATCGCCGCCGCGATCCGGCGGGGGAGACGCGCCCCCTGCCGGTGCTTCGGAGCCTCGGCCGCCCCGCTCGGCGTCCGCCATCTGGGCCGCAACGCGGTGCTGCTCGCGGCCGCCGCGCTCGGGGCGTTCCCGGCCGGGTCCCCGGGGGCCGCGGCCGGTGTGGCGGTGGCCGTGGCGGCGGGCGCGGTCGGCGCCATCCTCATCGTCTCGCTCGATCCCCTCGCCGACCTGTTCATGGAGAGCCCCTGATGCCGTACCTGACCGCGGCCGTCGTCCTGATCGGCCTGCTGAGCGTTCTGAACCTCGCGCTCACCGTCGCGCTCGCCAAGCGCCTGGCGGCCCGCCCGGCCGCGCCGGCCCCCGACCACGGGCCGCCGACGGTGCTGCAGGCGGGCATGCGGCCGGCCGCGGCGACGGCGGTGACGACCAAGGACGAGCCGGTGTCCACCGCGGAGCTCACGGGCCTGGTCGGCTTCTTCTCCGCGGACTGCGACCCATGCCACCGGATCCTGCCCGAGTTCGCCGAGCGCGCCCGCGAGCTCGGCCGCGACAACGTCCTGGCGGTGATCGGCACGGCCGGGCCCGGCTACACCGACCAGGTGCTCCTGGACGCCCTGCTGCCGGTCGCCCGGGTCGTGGTGGAGGACTTCGAGGGCGCCCTGTCGGAGGCCTTCAAGAACGACCACACCCCGGCGCTGTACGTGCTGAACGGCGATCACATGATCACCGCGACCGGCGCGCGACCCGAGATGCTGCCCCGGGAAGCCTTCGCGTGACGGGGCGGGCGCGCGGGCGTGACCTCGGCCCCCGGGCCTTCGCCACCGCCGGGGCCGAGGCCCTCGCGGTCCTGGTCCGCGCCGCGCCGGTCGGCATCGCCGGATACCTGGTGTTGACGATCGCCGAGTCCGGAGCGCCGATCGCCACCGCCTGGCTCACCAAGCTGGTGATCGACCGGCTCACCGACCCCGGCGGCGGCGCGGTCGCCGGGCTGGCGGTCGCCCTGGCCGCCGCGGGCCTGGGCGCGGCCGTGCTGCCCGCCATCGCCCGCTATCTGCACGCGCAGACGGGCCGTGCCGCCGGGATCGTCGCAACCGACCGCCTGTTCGCGGCGTCGGAGCGCCAGGTCGGGCTGCGCCGGTTCGAGGACCCCGCCTTCCTCGACAGGCTGCGGATGGGCCAGGAGGGCGCGCAGCGGACCGGTGAGCTGCTCGAAGGGGCCGGGGGGCTCGTGCGGGGCGCGCTGGTCCTGGCCGGGTTCGTCGGCTCCCTGCTGTTCATCAGCCCCGCCATGACCGGGCTGGTGCTGCTGGCGGCCGTCCCCGCCCTGGTGGCCGAGCTGATGCTGTCCCGGGCACGGGCGGAGATGGAGTGGGGCAACGAGCAGACCCATCGCCGCGAGTTCTTCTACTCACAGCTCCTCACCGGCGTCGACGCGGCGACCGAGATCCGGCTGTTCGGCATCGGGGCGTTCCTGCGCGGCCGGATGATGGCCGAGCGCCGCCGGGCGAACGAGGCAGAACGCGCGATGGACCGCAGAGAGCTGGCGACACAGGGCGGCCTCACCACCCTCAGCGCCGTCGTGGCCGGGGCCGGGCTGTGGTGGGCCGTCACCGCCGCGCGCAGCGGCGACCTGAGCGTCGGTGACATCGCGATGTTCGTCGCGGCCGTGGCGGGTGTCCAGGCGTCCCTCGACACCCTGGTCACCTCGATCTCCGCGCTGCACGGGAGGCTGCTGTCGTTCACCCACTACGCGGCGGTCGTGCGGGCCGAGCCCGACCTGCCCTCGGTCGCCGATGGCGCGGCGGCCGAGCTGCGCGGCGGCATCGAGCTGCGGGACGTGTGGTTCCGCTACAGCGATGATCACCCCTGGGTGCTGGCCGGGGTGGACCTCACGATCCCGCAGGGCTGCTCGCTGGCGCTCGTCGGCTTGAACGGCGCGGGCAAGAGCACGCTGGTGAAGCTCCTGTGCCGGATGTACGACCCGACCCGCGGGCGGATCCTCTGGGACGGCGTGGACATCCGCGAGATCCCGCCGCAGGAGCTCCGCGCGCGCATCAGCGCGGTGTTCCAGGAGCACATGCACTACGACATGACGGCCGGGGAGAACGTCGGCTTGGGCGACCTGGCCGCGCTCGACGATCCCCGGCGGCTGGAGAAGGCGGCCGAGCAGTCCGGGATCCACGACCGGCTCGCCGCCCTCCCTCGCGGGTACGACACGCTGCTCACCCGCACCTTCTTCACCGAGGCCGACAAGGACGACCCCGACACCGGCGTGGTGCTGTCGGGCGGGCAGTGGCAGCGGCTCGCCCTGGCGCGGGCGTTCGTGCGCGACGGCCGGGACCTGATGATCCTGGACGAGCCCAGCTCCGGCCTGGACCCGGAGGCCGAGCACGAGATCCATGCCAGGATGCGCGAGCACCGCGAGGGTCGCACCAGCCTGCTGATCTCGCACCGGCTGAACACCGTCCGGGAGGCGGACCTCATCGTGGTGCTCCAGGAGGGCCGCGTCACCGAACAGGGGCCGCACGAGGCGCTGCTCGCGTCCGGCGGGGAGTACGCGCGGCTCTTCCGCCTGCAGTCCGCCGGCTACCAGGAGGCTCGATGACCAGGGGAGGCCGGGCCGCGCTGCTGCTCGTCGCGGCCGGCGGGCTGTCGGCACTGTGGATCCGGCGGCGCTACCTGGTGACGACCGTCCGGGGACCGAGCATGCGGCCGACCTTCGGCCCGGGGGACCGGATCCTGGTCCGTCGCACACGCCGGGTCCGCACCGGCCAGGTGGTGATCGTCATCGCCCCGGATCCGCCGGTGGTCGAGCTGACCGGCGACGAGCCGTTCGATCTGGGAGAGCCGCCCGAGGCCGAGCTTCCGGCGGCCGCCCTGCCGTCGCCTTATCTGGTCAAGCGCGCAGCGGCCGTGGCGGGTGAGCGGGTGCCCAAGGAACGGTTCCCGGACCTCCGCACGATCCCCTACGACGTCGTGCCGCCCGGGTCGCTGGTCGTGCTCGGCGACGATCCCGAGACGAGCTGGGACTCCCGCGACTTCGGCTTGATCGGGCCCGAGTCGCTCGTCGGCGTCGCGATCCGCCGCTTGGGGACGTGACCCCGCCGGGCCCCGGGGCTCAGGCGATCAGGCTTCGGGTGTCGCGGGCGGGGTGCGTTCGCCCAGCGTGGCGCCGACGCAGGCCACGATGACGCAGCCGATCGCGATCCACTGCCGCCAGGACAGGATCTCGCCCAGCAGCACCAGGCCGATCAGCGCGGCCACGGCCGGCTCCAGGCTCATCAGGATGCCGAAGACCCGGGTCGACATGCGCCGCAGCGCGTCCAGCTCCAGCGAGTAGGGGATGACCGACGAGAGCAGGCCGACGCCGAGGCCGATGACCAGCAGCTCGGGGCTCAGCAGCGACGATCCGCCCGAGTGCACGCCGATGGGCAGCATCGCCATGGTGCCGACGACGCTGGCGACGGCCAGGCCGCTCGATCCGGCGAACCGCTTGCCGGTGGCCGAGCTGAACAGGATGTAGGCGGCCCAGCAGACGCCCGCCAGCACGGCGAACGCGATGCCGACGATGTCCACTCCGCCGCCGCGTGCCAGCAGGATCACGCCGCCGAACGCCAGCAGCGCCCACACCACGTCCCGGAAGTGCCGGGAGGCCGCGATCGCCACGGCCAGCGGCCCGAGGAACTCGATCGTCACGGCCACGCCCAGCGGGATGCGGGAGAACGACTGGTAGATCGAGAAGTTCATGAGGGCGAGCGTCAGCCCGAACCCGGCGGCGATCGCCAGGTCGCGGCGGGAGGCGCCGCGCAGCACCGTGCGCAGCACCTTGCGGCTGACGAAGGTCAGCACGATCGCGGAGGTGGCCAGCCGCATCAGCACGACCGCGTCCGGGGAGGTGCGGTCGAAGAGGTTCTTGGCCAGTCCCGCGCCGGTCTGGACCGACAGGATGCCGAGCAGGATCAGCGCGGGCGGCGGCACCGCCCCGAGCGAGAGCGTCCGCGCGCGGCGCGTGAGCCCGCCGGTGCCGCTGATCGAACCGGGGGCCTCAGCCAGTGCCACGGATCACTCCCACTTGAAGAAACGGGCGGCCAGGGCCAGGCCGGTGACGGCCCACACCGCGAGGACGATCAGGGGCTTGCCGGGCAGCGCCGTGCCGTGCTGGAGGACTTGGCGGAGCCCGTCGGCGAGCGCGGAGATCGGCAGCAGCTCCAGGGCGCCGCGCACGCCGGAGGGGAACTTGTCGAGCGGGAACACCACGCCGCCGACGGCCAGCAGCAGGATGTAGACCAGGTTGGCGGCGGCCAGCGTCGCCTCGGCGCGCAGCGTGCCCGCCATCAGCAGGCCGAACCCGCTGAACGCGGCCGTGCCGAGCAGGATGAACAGCACCACCGAGAACGGGTTGCCGTGCGGGTGCCAGCCCAGCGCGAGCGCCACCGCCGAGATCACCACGGCCTGCAGGATCTCCACCGCGATCACGGTGAGGGTCTTGGCGCCGATCAGCCCGGCGCGCGGCAGCGGCGTCGCGCCGAGCCGCTTCAGCACGCCGTAGCGGCGCTCGAACCCGGTCCCGATCGCCTGACCGGTGAACGCGGTGGACATCACCGCCAGCGCCAGGATGCCCGGGGTGAGGAAGTCGACCCGCTTGCCGGGGCCGAGGTCCAGCAGCGAGGTGGCGCTGAACAGGACCAGCAGCACCACCGGGATGATCAGCGTGAGCAGCAGCTGCTCGCCGTTGCGCAGCAGGGTCCGCAGCTCGTAGGAGGCCTGCGACACGATCATGCGCGGCAGCGGCACCGCTCCGGGCGCGGGGGTGAGGTCCAGCGCGGGCGCGGCGGCGGACGGGGTCGAGGTCATGAGCGCAGCTCCCGTCCGGTCAGCTCCAGGAAGACGTCCTCGAGCGTGCGCCGCTCGATCCGCAGGTCCTCGGCCAGGACGCCGTGCGAGGCGCACCAGGCGGTCACGGTGGCCAGCAGCTCGGGCCGCACGTCTCCCTCGATCAGGTAGTGGCCGGCGGGCGACTCCTTGGCCGCGCTGCCCGCCGGGAGGGCCGACAGCAGCTCGTCCAGGCCGAGCGCCGGGCGGGCGCGGAAGCGCAGCTGCCGCTCGGCTCCGGTGAGCTCGGCCGGGCTGCCCTCGGCCACGACCCGGCCGTGGTCGACGATCACCACCCGGTCGGCGAGCCGTTCGGCCTCGTCCATGTGGTGGGTGGTGAGCACGACCGAGACGCCGGAGGCGCGCAGCTCCTCGACCAGCTCCCAGGTGGCGTGGCGGGCCTGCGGGTCAAGACCGGTGGTCGGCTCGTCCAGGAAGACCAGCTCGGGCCGCCCGACGAGGGCGATGGCCAGCGAGAGCCGCTGTTGCTGCCCGCCCGACAGGCGCCGGAACGGGGTCCGTGCGTGCTCGGTGAGGCCGAGCCGTTCCAGCAGGGCCCCGGTGTCCAGCGGGGTGGCGTGGAACGAGGCGACCAGCTTCAGGAAGTCGGCGGCCGGCACGGTGCCGGGCACCCCGCCCGACTGTGGCATGACCCCGACGCGGGGCTTCAGCGCGCGGGCGTCGCGGACCGGGTCGAGCCCGAGCACGCGGACCGTGCCGCCGTCGGCGCGGCGGAAGCCCTCGCAGATCTCGATCGTGGTCGTCTTGCCCGCCCCGTTCGGCCCGAGGAGAGCGGTCACGGCGCCCCGTTCGGCACGGAAGGTCAGGCCGTCGACCGCGGTCGTCGTGCCGTAACGCTTCACCAGCGCGTCGAGCTCGACCGCGCCGTCTCCGGGGGGTGCCATGGGCTTGAGTCTAGGTGGGAGGGCCGACAGCCACGCGCGCGGTACGGCGGTAGCAAGCGCGCCGTTCGGTGAAGGCACGGTAAAGGCTCGGGCCCGGCGCGGCAGGGAGTGATGAGCCAGGTCACCCCGCGTGCCAGTTTGGAGGCATGGCTGCTGCTCAACTGCGCGCGCTGCGGTCGCGCATCCGGTCGGTGAAGTCCACCGCGAAGATCACCCGTGCCCAGGAACTGATCGCCTCCGCGCGGATCGCCAAGGCGCAGCAGCGGGTCGCGGCGGCCAAGCCGTACGCCCGGCAGGTCACCGCCGCGGTCTCGGCGCTGATCAGCCACCACGTGCACCTGGATCACCCGCTGCTGAACGAGAAGCCCGACGCCTCGCGGGTGGCGGTGCTGATGATCAGCAGCGACCGCGGCTTCTGCGGCGGCTACAACCACAACGTGATCAAGCAGGCTCAGGCGGTCGGGGAGCTCCTGCGCGAGCAGGGCAGCGAGCCGGTCTTCTACCTGGTCGGCCGCAAGGCCATCGACAACTTCAGGTTCCGCGGCCGGGAGGCGGCGGGGCAGTGGGGCGGCTTCACCGGCCAGCCCGCCTACGAGCACGCGGCCGAGATCGGGGAGACGCTCCTCGAGGCGTTCTGCATGCCGACCTCCGAGGGCGGCGTCGGCGGCGTGCACGTCGTCTACACCGAGTTCGTGTCGATGCTGACCCAGCGGCTGACCGTGCGGCGGATCCTGCCGCTGGAGATCGAGGAGGTCGAGGGCGAGGAGGCCCCCGCGAGCGCCGGGGCGCTGCCGGACTACGAGTTCGAGCCGCGGCCGGACCTGGTGCTGGACGGCCTGCTGAAGCAGTACGTGAACGGCCGCGTCTGGCACATGCTCCTGGAGTCGGCCGCCTCTGAGTGGGCCGCCCGGCGCGCGGCGATGATGGCGGCGACCGAGAACGCCCAGGAGCTCGTGGAGAAGCTCAGCCGGCAGGCCAACGAGGCCCGCCAGGAGCAGATCACCATGGAGCTGAGCGAGATCGTCGCGGGCGCCAACGCGCTGACCGACACGTCGGAGTGAGCCCGCCCGGCGACGCCCGGTGCGACGCCGGCCGCGGGGCCCGGTGACCTGGGTCACAGGTAATGACCTGGTCAAAGATTTGGACATGAGCCGCCAAGTCGATTAAAACCGTCTCCTTAAGGACGAATCAGAACTTGGGGGACGCATGGGGCTGTCGGTCGCCGAGACCCGGAAGCTGAACGAGATCGCCGCGCTGGTCGCCAAGGATGACCCGGACTACAGCCGGCGCATGGCCTCCTTCGGCGGCTACGAGGGCAGCGTGCTCGGGCTTCCGGCGCGCTGGACCCTGGTCCCGGTGATCCTCGCCGGCGCCCTCATGGTGATCGGGTTCTTCGCCGCCACGGTCATCGCCGCCAACAGCGCCGAGGGCTCGGGGGCGGCCGACAAGGCCCCCGCCGCCCGCCTGCACCGCTGACCGCGGGCGCCCACCCCTTTAAAAGGCTGCCAAAGCCAAACCCTTCCAGGCAGAAAAAGAAAGTCCCGTCACTGCGGCATCACGTTCTTGCTAATGAACGGCAAGGACGCCGGAGTTTTCCTCGGGAACCCCTCGGGTAATCCCTGATTGTCATCCGATCAACGTGGTGACCTGGGCTTCTGCTGTCTGTCGGGGGGACGAGAATGGGCGAGCCTAAATCAGCCTGGGAAGCCGCCGAGCTCGAAAAGGCGGGTGCGGAACACCCGCAGACCGACCTCTCGGAGGCCTCCGGCGGCGCCAAACTCGGACTGCCGCAGGCGACCGCCCTGGTCATCGGGAACATCGTCGGGACCGGCATCTTCCTGCTGCCCGCCTCGCTCGCCCAGATCGGCGTCATCAGCTTCCCGGTGATGATCGCGACGATGGTCGGGGCGATCGCCCTGGCCCTGGTCTTCGGCAAGCTCGGCGCGCGCATCCCCGCCAGCGGCGGTCCCTACGCCTACGCGCGCGACGCGTTCGGCGAGTTCGCCGGCTTCTGGACCTCGTGGTCGTTCTGGCTCACCGCGTGGGGCGGCAACGCCGGCATCGCGGTCGCGTGGGTCGGTTACGTCAACTACTTCCTGCACTGGGACAGCACGTTCGGCAAGATCATGATCGGCATCGTCGGGCTCTGGATCCCGGCGCTGATCAACATGACCGGCGTGAAGAACATCGGCATGTTCCAGCTGGTCACGACCGTCCTGAAGTTCGTCCCGCTGATCTTCGTCGGCATCGTCGGGCTCTTCTTCATCAAGTCCGGCAACTTCGGCCCGTTCAACGCCAGCGGCGACTCGATGTGGGATGCCATCTGGCTCGCGGCGGGGCTCATCCTGTTCATCTACTCGGGCATGGAGAGCGTCACGATCGTCGCCGAGCGGATCAAGAACCCCGAGCGCAACGTCGGCAAGGCGAGCATCTACGGCGTGCTGGCCTGCAGCGCGCTCTACCTGCTGGCCACGCTCGCGGTGTTCGGCACCGTGCCGCACGACCAGCTCGCCAACTCCTCGGCGCCGTTCGCCGACGCGATCAACCACATGTTCGGCGGCAGCGCCTGGGGTGGCGTGATGGCCACCTGCGCGATCATCTCCGGCATCGGCGCGCTGAACGGCTGGACGATGCTGGTCGCCGAGATGCCGATGGCCGCGGCCCGGGACGGCATGTTCCCCGCGATCTTCGGCCGGCTGAACCGCCGCGGCGCCCCGGTGGCGGGCATCCTCATCGGCACGGTCCTGACCTCGCTGATGCTGGTGTTCGGCTACTTCCAGGAGAACGCGTTCAACACGATCCTGCTGTTCGCCTCCTTCACCACCGCCATCCCGTACTTCTTCTCCGCCGCCGCGCAGCTGTTCTGGCTCGTCACCGGCGGGCGCACGGTGCACAAGGGTCAGTTCGCCAAGGACATGACCATGGCCACCGTGGCCCTGCTGTTCGCGTTCGCCATCGTCTACGGCTCGGGCGAGCAGGCGGTCATGCTCGGCATCCTCGCGATGCTCATCGGCGTCCCCGTCTACATCTGGACCAAGGCCAAGCGGGGCGAGTACGGGCCCAGGGAGACGGTCTCCGCCGCCCCTGCCGCGCCGACCGAACCCGCCTCCTGACCGCCCGTCGCTCTCACGCGCCTTCTCGCACACATCTACAAGGAGTTCTGGAATGTCTTTCCATGTCGATTCCGAGGTCGGCAAGCTGCGCCAGGTCCTGGTCCACAAGCCGGAGCTGTCGCTGAAGCGCCTCACCCCGTCCAACCACGACGAGTTCCTCTTCGACGACGTGCTGTGGGTGCAGCGCGCCGGTGAGGAGCACGACGAGTTCCAGGAGGTGCTCCGGTCCCGCGACATCAAGGTGCACCAGCTGCTGGACCTGCTGCGCGAGACGATCGAGATCCCCGAGGCCAAGAAGCACATCCTCGACTACGTGATCGACCCGCACTTCTTCGGGCCGCTGTCGACCGACCCGATCCGCAACGCCTTCGACGCGATGGACCTGAAGGAGCTCGGCTCCTACCTGATCGGCGGCATCACCAAGCGCGAGCTGCTGAGCTACATCACCGAGCCGAAGTCGATCGCGTTCCACTCCATGGAGATGGACGACTTCATCCTGCCGCCGCTGCCGAACCATCTGTTCACCCGCGACACCTCGTGCTGGGTCTACGACGGCGTCTCCATCAACGCCATGCGCAAGAAGGCCCGCATGCGCGAGACGGTGAACATGGAGGCCGTCTACAAGTGGCACCCGCTGTTCGAAGCCGGCTATGACAAGCCGGACGCGGGCGGGTTCAACGTGTGGAACCACGGCACCGAGATGGCGCCGGCCACCATCGAGGGCGGCGACGTCCTGGTCATCGGCAACGGTGCGGTCCTCATCGGCATGAGCGAGCGCACCCAGCCGCAGGCGGTGGAGATGCTCGCGCAGTCGCTGTTCAACAAGGGCGCGGCCGAGCGGATCGTGGCCCTGCAGATGCCGCAGAAGCGCGCGTTCATGCACCTGGACACGGTGATGACGATGGTGGACCACGGCGTGTTCACCAAGACCTCGCTCATGGGGATGCTGCCGTCCTACACCGTCGAGCCGGGCGACAACGAGAAGGAGCTGAAGGTCACCGACCACGCTCCCGAGGACATGCACGACGCCATCGCCAAGGCGCTGGGGCTGGACTCGATCAACGTCCTCACGCCGACCACCGACGTCTTCTCCGCCGAGCGCGAGCAGTGGGACGACGGCTCCAACGTGCTGGCGATCGAGCCGGGCGTCGTCGTCGCGTACGAGCGCAACACCACCAGCAACAACTACCTGCGCAGCAACGGCATCGAGGTGCTGACCATCCGCGGCAGCGAGCTCGGCCGGGGCCGTGGCGGTCCCCGCTGCATGAGCTGCCCGATGGAACGCGACGCCTGACCGGGCGCCTGACGCCTCAAGACGCCTCACGAGACCCCTGAAACGGAGCGAACGAACCATGGCATTCAACCTGCGCGGGCGCAGCTTCCTCAAGGAGCTGGACTTCACGCCCAAGGAGTGGAAGTTCCTGCTCGACCTGTCCGCCGACCTCAAGGCGGCCAAGTACTCGGGCACCGAGCGGCAGCACATGGTGGGCAAGAACATCGCCCTCATCTTCGAGAAGACCTCGACCCGCACGCGCTGCGCGTTCGAGGTCGGCGCCCACGACCAGGGCGCGCACGTGACCTACCTGGACCCGAGCGGCTCGCAGATGGGTCACAAGGAGTCCACCAAGGACACCGCGCGCGTGCTGGGCCGGATGTTCGACGGCATCGAGTACCGCGGCAAGAGCCAGCAGGCCGTCGAGGAGCTGGCCGAGTACTCCGGCGTCCCGGTGTGGAACGGTCTGACCGACGAGTGGCACCCCACCCAGATGCTGGCCGACCAGCTCACCATGCGCGAGCACAGCGACAAGCCGCTCCACGAGATCACCTTCGCCTACATGGGCGACGCGCGGAACAACATGGCGCACTCCTACATCGTCTCCGGCGCGCTCATGGGCATGGACGTGCGGATCGTCGCGCCGAAGAGCCTGTGGCCCGACCAGGACATGGTCGTCAAGCCCGCCAAGGAGATCGCGGCCAAGACCGGGGCGAGCATCACCATCACCGACAAGGTCAACGAGGGACTGAAGGGCGCCGACTTCGTCCTGACCGACGTGTGGGTCTCGATGGGCGAGCCCAAGGAGGTCTGGGACGAGCGCATCAAGCTGTTGAAGAAGTACCAGGTCAATGCCAAGGCGCTGAAGGCGACCGGCAACCCGGACGTGAAGTTCATGCACTGCCTGCCCGCCTACCACAACCGTGAGACCGCGGTCGGCGAGGACATCTACGAGAAGACCGGCATGGACGCCCTCGAGGTGACCGAGGAGGTCTTCGAGTCCGACGCCTCGATCGTCTTCGACGAGGCCGAGAACCGCATGCACACGATCAAGGCGATCATGGTCGCCACGCTCGGCTGAGCGCGGTCGCGGGCCGCCGGGGCACCGCGCCCCGGCGGGGCGTCGGGGACAACGGGGACATCAGGGATTCGGGGGAGAGAACATGCGCGTCGTAGTCGCGCTCGGGGGCAACGCGCTGATGCAGCGCGGCGACAAGCCCGACGCCGAGCTGCAGCGGGCCAACGTCATGACCGCGGTCAAGTCGCTGGCGCCGCTCGCCGAGCAGCACGAGCTGATCATCACGCACGGGAACGGGCCGCAGGTCGGCGTGCTGTCGATGGAGAGCATCAACGACCCCAACCTGACCAGGCCGTACCCGCTGGACACCATCGGCGCCGAGACGCAGGGCATGATCGGCTACTGGATGCTCCAGGCGCTGCAGAACGCCCTGCCCGGGCGTCAGGTGCTGGCCCTGATCACCCAGACGCTGGTGTCGGCCGTGGACCCGGCGTTCGAGGACCCGACCAAGTTCGTCGGGCAGGTCTACGGCAAGGACGAGGCCGAGAAGCTCGCCAAGGAGTACGGCTGGAAGGTCAAGCCGGACGGCGAGTACTGGCGCCGCGTGGTGCCCTCGCCGCTGCCGCAGCGCGTCATCGAGACGCGGCTGATCCGCCAGCAGGTGCGGTCGGGCACCGTGGTGATCTGCGCGGGCGGCGGCGGCATCCCGGTCTTCCGTAACGACGTCGGCCAGCTCGAGGGCGTCGAGGCCGTCATCGACAAGGACCTCACCGCGTCGCTGCTGGCCGAGACGCTGGAGGCGGACTGCTTCCTCATCCTCACCGACGTGCCGCGCGTGATGCGCAACTTCGGCACGCCCCGGCAGGAGGAGATCAAGTCCACCACCCCGCACGAGCTGCGGGCCGAGGACTTCCCGGCCGGGTCGATGGGGCCCAAGGTCGACGCGGTCTGCGGCTTCGTGGAGCGGACCGGTGACATGGCGGCGATCGGGCGGCTCGACCAGTGCATGCAGATCCTGGCCGGCACGGCGGGCACGATCGTCACGCCGAACGCCCAGTGGCCCCTGCAGAGCACGCTCTGACCGGCCCCGCCGGTCGGACCGCATAGAGGACGGGGAAGAGCGTGGCCACGGGATTCCAGGCACCGGGCAGCGGCTCGCTGCTGCACAGCCTGATCAGGACCAAACCGGTCGACCAGATCGTCTCCGAGGGCGGCCAGGGCGAGGGCGGCGAGCTGAAGCGCTCGATGAGCCTGCTCCAGCTGACCTTGTTCAGCGTCGGCGCCACCCTGGGCACCGGGATCTTCGTGGTGCTCGGCGAGGCCGTGCCCCTCGCCGGGCCCGCGGTCGTCCTGTCGTTCATCCTGGCCGCCGTGACCGCGCTGTTCTCCGCGCTGTCGTACGCCGAGCTGGCCGGCACGATCCCCGTCTCGGGGTCGTCGTACTCCTACGCGTACGCGACGCTGGGCGAGCTGGTGGCCTGGGTCTGCGGCTGGTGCCTCCTGCTGGAGTACGCGGTCTCGGTGTCGGCGGTCGCGGTCGGCTGGGGCTCGTATCTGAACGAGTTCTTCGACAAGACCTTCGGCTTCACGATGCCGGCCGCGATCAGCAACTCGCCCGGCGACAACGGCGGTGTGATCAACCTGCCCGCCGTCGCGGTGGTGCTGATCGCCACGTTCCTGCTGCTGCGCGGCACGTCCGAGAGCGCCACCGCCAACACGATCATGGTGTTCCTCAAGATCGGTGTGCTGATCTTCTTCTGCGTGGTCGCGTTCACCGCGTTCGACTCCGGCAACATGACCCCGTTCGCGCCGATGGGCTGGGCGGGCATCAGCGCCGCCGGGTCGAAGGTCTTCTTCTCCTACATCGGCTTCGACGCGGCCTCCACGGCGGGCGAGGAGGCCAAGAACCCCAAGCGCGACCTGCCGCTGGCGATCATCTTCTCGCTGGTCATCGTGACCATCGTGTACGTGGCGGTCGGGCTGACCGCGGTCGGCGCGATGCCCTGGCAGCAGTTCGAGCTGAGCGGCTCGGAGGCCTCGCTCGCGCGGGTGCTGGACGTGGCCACCGGCGCGTCCTGGCCCTCGATGATCCTGTCGCTCGGCGCGGTGATCGCGATCGCGAGCGTGGTGCTGACCGTGATGTACGGCCAGACCCGCATCCTGTTCGCGATGTCGCGCGACGGCCTGATCCCGGACATCTTCCAGAAGGTGAACCCGCGCACCTCGGTGCCGGTCGCCAACACCTTCATCGTGGCGACGTTCATCTCGGTGCTGGCCGCGCTGATCCCGCTCGGCAAGCTGGTCGACGCCACCAGCATCGGGACGCTCTTCGCGTTCTCGCTGGTCAGCGTCGGCGTGATCGTGCTGCGCCGGACCCGGCCCGACATGCCGCGCAGCTTCCGCACGCCGTTCTATCCGATCACCCCGCTGCTGGGCATCGGGTTCTGCGTGTACCTGATGTACGGGCTCGGCGGCGTGACCTGGACGGTCTTCCTGCTCTGGACGGCGGTCGGCCTGGTCGCCTACTTCGCCTACGGCCGCCGCCATTCGCGACTCGCCAAGCCTGACGGGGGGATGAACCGATGACCGGCCTGCGCGTCCTCGTCGGCTATTCGCCGGACGAACGGGGCGACGACGCCCTGGCCCTGGCCTGCCTGGTGGCCCGTACGGCCAAGGCCAAGCTGACGGTGGCCAACATCCACCCGCCCGCCTGGCCCGCGCGCGGACCCGGCTCGGTCGACGCCGAGTGGGTCGCCTACCTGAAGGAGCAGGCCGAGGCCGCTCTGGAACAGGCCAGGGAACGCATGTCCGGCGCGAAGGTGCCCAAGAAGGACGTGGACTTCGTCGTCCACGCCAACCGGGGGAGCGGGCGCGGCCTGCTGGAGGTCGCCAAGGAGATCGACGCGGGGCTGATCGTCGTCGGCTCGGCGCCGCGCGGCCGCCGCGACCGGATCGCGATCGGCAGCACGTCCGACCAGTTGCTGCACGGGTCGCCGGTGCCGGTGCTGATGGCGCCGCGTTCCTGGGCCGAGGACGCGCCCAGGAAGTTCGACCGGCTGACGGTGGCGTACTGGCACCGCCCGGCCGGTGAGCGCGCGCTCACCGCCGCGGCGACGTTCGCGGGCTCGCTCGGGCTGCCGGTCCGGCTGGTCACGCTCGTGCTGCGCCCGCCGGGGATCGCGGCCAAGTTCCGCAACGCCGACGAGGTGATGGAACGCCAGTTCGCCCAGGCGGAGAAGGACCTCGCGCACGCCGCCAAGATCATCGGCGAGTCCACCGAGGTCAACACCGAGGCTGTCGGTGGCGCGGGCATCGCCAAGACGCTGGGTACGGTCGATATGCTCGCCGGCGAGGTGCTGGCCGTCATGTCCAGTCACGACGGGCCGCTGCGCAAGGTCTTTCTCGGCGAGAGCTCCGGCAAGATCGTGCGCGCGGCGTCCTGCCCGGTCCTGGTCCTGCCCAGGGGCACCACGGGCCGCTGATCTCGCCCGCTTTTCACCCTTTTTCAGGGAGAAGGTGCAGGTTAGGTAAGGCTTACCTGCGTGAGCGACGACATCGTGAATCGTTTGGCCTGGCGGAATGAATTAAGGCACACTGATGTTGTGAAAAACGTGAGCGAGAACCCGATGCACACCGAGCGCGATACTCGCGCCCGGGTCGCTCGGCTCATTCTCGAGCACGGCCCGGTCACCGCCTCCGTGCTCGGAGAGCGGATGGGGCTCACGCCCGCCGCCGTCCGGCGTCACCTCGACGCCCTCCTCGCGGAGGGCATGATCGAGATCGAGACCCGGCGTTCCCCGGCGAAGAAGGGGCGCGGACGCCCCGCCAAGTGGTTCGCCATCACCGATGCCGGGCGGAACGCGTTCGTTCACGCCTACGATGACCTGGCGACCAGTGCCCTGCGGTTCCTCGCCGAGACGGCGGGGGAGCAGGCGGTGGCCGAGTTCGCGCGACGTCAGGTCGCCGACCTCGAACGACGCTACCACCCGGCCGTCCAGGCGGTCCCGCCGCACCAGCGGGTCCGCAAGCTGGCCGAGGCGCTGTCGGCGGACGGCTACGCGGCCGCCGCGGGCAAGGCGCCGCAGTCGGGCGGCGGGGAACAGCTCTGCCAGCACCACTGTCCCGTCGCGCACGTGGCCGCGGAGTTCCCGCAGCTGTGCGAGGCCGAGACCGAGGCGTTCAGCCGCCTGCTGGGCACTCCGGTGCAGCGGCTGGCGACGATCGCGCACGGCGACGGGATCTGCACGACCCACGTCAGCCCCCGGTCCCTCTGCGGAGGAGAGCCGGCGGCGGACGGACAGATCACAGATGACGAGGAGTCCGGAGGGATCTCCCTATGACTACGGCAGCCCACCCCGAGCTCGAAGGACTTGACAGGTACAAGTTCGGCTGGGCCGACAAGGACGTGGCCGGCGCCTCCGCCCGGCGCGGCCTGAACGAGGATGTCGTGCGCGACATCTCGGCCAAGAAGGGCGAGCCCGACTGGATGCTCGACCTGCGCCTCAAGGGGCTGCGGCTGTTCGACAAGAAGCCGATGCCCTCCTGGGGCTCGGACCTGTCGGAGATCGACTTCGACAACATCAAGTACTTCGTCCGGTCCACCGAGAAGCAGGCCGCCTCCTGGGAGGACCTGCCCGAGGACATCAAGAACACCTACGACAAGCTGGGCATCCCCGAGGCGGAGAAGCAGCGCCTCGTCGCGGGCGTAGCGGCCCAGTACGAGTCCGAGGTGGTCTACCACAAGATCCGTGAGGACCTCGAGGAGAAGGGCGTCATCTTCCTCGACACCGACACGGGCCTGAAGGAGCACCCGGAGATCTTCCAGGAGTACTTCGGCTCGGTGATCCCGGTCGGCGACAACAAGTTCGCCGCGCTGAACACCTCGGTGTGGTCCGGCGGCTCGTTCATCTACGTCCCGCCCGGCGTGCACGTGGAGATCCCGCTCCAGGCCTACTTCCGGATCAACACCGAGAACATGGGCCAGTTCGAGCGGACCCTGATCATCGCCGACGAGGGCTCGTACGTGCACTATGTCGAGGGCTGTACGGCGCCGATCTACAAGTCGGACTCGCTGCACTCGGCCGTCGTGGAGATCGTGGTGAAGAAGGACGCCCGCGTCCGCTACACCACCATCCAGAACTGGTCGAGCAACGTCTACAACCTGGTGACCAAGCGCGCCGTCGCCTACGAGGGCGCGACCATGGAATGGGTCGACGGCAACATCGGCTCCAAGGTCACCATGAAGTACCCGGCCGTCTACCTGCTGGGCGAGCACGCCAAGGGCGAGACGCTGTCGATCGCGTTCGCCGGCGAGGGCCAGCACCAGGACGCCGGCGCCAAGATGGTGCACGCCGCGCCGCACACCTCCAGCAGCGTCATCTCCAAGTCGGTGGCGCGCGGGGGCGGCCGGACCTCCTACCGCGGCCTGGTCCAGGTCCAGGAGGGCGCCGCGCACTCCAAGTCGACGGTGAAGTGCGACGCGCTGCTGGTCGATCAGATCAGCCGGTCCGACACCTACCCCTACGTGGACGTCCGTGAGGACGACGTGGAGATGGGCCACGAGGCCACCGTCTCCAAGGTGTCGGAGGACCAGCTCTTCTACCTGATGAGCCGCGGCATGACCGAGGACGAGGCCATGGCCATGATCGTCCGCGGTTTCGTCGAGCCGATCGCGCGCGAGCTGCCGATGGAATACGCCCTTGAGCTGAACCGGCTCATCGAGCTGCAGATGGAAGGAGCCGTCGGCTGATGGGGCTGGACGAAAGGCCTCTCTCGACTCTGCACGAGAAGGCCTCCTACGAGGTCGCCGATTTCGAGGTGCCGACGGGGCGCGAGGAGGAGTGGCGGTTCACCCCGCTGCGCCGCCTGCGCGGCCTGCACAACGGCAAGGCCGAGCCGACCGGCAAGGTCATCGTCGAGATCGAGGCGGCCCCCGAGGTCACGGTCGAGACCGTCGGCCGGGACGACGAGCGGCTCGGCAAGGCCTACGTGCCTGCCGACCGGGTGAGCGCGCAGGCCTACGCCTCGTTCACCCACGCCACGGTCGTCACGGTGCCCAAGGAGGCGGTCGCCTCCACGCCGACGATCCTGCGCGTCCGGGGCGAGAGCGCCGAGGGCGCCGCGTTCGGCCACACCACCGTGATCCTCGAGCCGTTCGCCGAGGCGACCGTGGTGCTCGCGCACCGCGGCAGCGCCACCTACGCCGACAACGTCGAGTTCATCGTCGGCGACGGCGCCCGGCTGTCGGTGATCAGCCTCCAGGACTGGAACGACGACGCCGTGCACGTCTCCCACCAGCACGCCAAGCTGGCCAAGGACGCGCGGTTCGTCAGCCACAACGTCAGCCTCGGCGGCGACGTGGTGCGCATCTCCCCGTCGGTGGTCTACGACGCGCCCGGCGGCGACGCCGAGCTCTACGGGGTCTACTTCGCCGACGGCGGCCAGCACCTGGAGCACCGCCTGCTGGTCGACCACGTCGTGCCAAACTGTCGCAGCCGCGTCGACTACCGCGGCGCGCTGCAGGACCAGGACGCGCACGCGGTCTGGATCGGCGACGTGATCATCCGCGCGGAGGCCGAGGGCACCGACACCTACGAGCTGAACCGCAACCTGGTGCTTACCGACGGCACCCGGGTCGACTCGGTGCCGAACCTGGAGATCCTCACCGGCGAGGTCGCCGGCGCGGGGCACGCCTCGGCGTCCGGGCGGCTGGACGACGAGCACCTGTTCTACCTGCAGGCGCGCGGCATCACCTTCGACGAGGCCCGCCGCATGGTCGTGCGCGGCTTCCTCGGCCAGCTCATCGAGCGCATCGAGGTGGCCGAGGTCCGCGACAAGGTGCAGGAGGCGATCGAGGCCGAGCTCGACCAGGGAGCACGCACGCGATGACCTTCGTGAAGGTGTGCCCGCTGGCCGAGATCCCCGCCGACGGGGCGATGGCCGTGGAGATCGACGACACGCCGGTCGCGCTGGTGCGCAGCGGCGAGAGCGTCTACGCGCTGAACGACATCTGCTCCCACGCCGAGGTCTCGCTCTCCGAGGGCGAGGTCTACGACGGCACCATCGAGTGCTGGCTGCACGGGTCGTGCTTCGACCTGCGCACCGGCAAGCCCACCAACCCGCCGGCCACGCAGCCGGTCGCCACCTACAAGATCAAGGTCGAGGACGGCGACGTCTACGTCTCGCTCGGCTCCGACGACTGACGACGTTCCGACCGACGACTACGAGAGAGCTCAGATAGATATGGCCACGCTAGAGATCCGCGACCTCCACGTCTCCGTCGCCGACGGCACGGACGGGACCAAGGAGATCCTGCGCGGGGTCGACCTGACCGTGAAGGCCGGCGAGACCCACGCGATCATGGGGCCGAACGGCTCCGGCAAGTCCACCCTCGCCTACGCGATCGCCGGGCACCCGAAATACGACGTGACCTCCGGCACCGTCACGCTGGACGGCGAGGACGTCCTGGCGATGAGCGTCGACGAGCGCTCCCGCGCGGGCCTGTTCCTGGCGATGCAGTACCCGGTCGAGGTCCCGGGCGTCTCGGTGTCCAACTTCCTGCGCTCGGCCGTCACCGCGGTCCGCGGTGAGGCGCCGAAGCTGCGGGAGTTCTCCAAGGAGATGAAGCAGGCGATGGAGAACCTCTCCATCGACCCCGCGTTCGCCCAGCGCAGCCTGAACGAGGGCTTCTCCGGCGGCGAGAAGAAGCGCCACGAGATCCTCCAGCTGGAGATGCTGAAGCCCAAGCTCGCGATCCTCGACGAGACCGACTCCGGCCTCGACGTCGACGCGCTGAAGGTCGTCTCCGAGGGCGTCAACCGCTTCTCCGAGGGCGGCGAGACCGGCGTCCTGCTGATCACGCACTACACCCGCATCCTGCGGTACGTGAAGCCCGACTTCGTGCACGTCTTCGCCGGCGGCCGCGTCGTCGAGGAGGGCGGCCCGGAGCTGGCCGAGCAGCTGGAGAACGAGGGCTACGAGAAGTACGTGAAGGCGGCGGCCGCGTCATGAGCCTGCTCCCCGAGGAGATCAAGAAGGACTTCCCCCTGCTGTCCCGCACCGTCCGGGGCGGCCGGCCCCTGGTGTATCTCGACTCGGGGGCGACCTCGCAGAAGCCGCTCGCCGTGCTGGACGCCGAGCGCGACTTCTACGAGCGGCATAACGCCGCTCCGCACCGCGGCGCGCACCTGCTCGCCGAGGAGGCGACCGAGGCCTACGAGAACGCGCGGGCCGCGATCGCGCAGTTCATCGGCGCGGTGCCGGGCGAGATCGTGTTCACCAAGAACGCGACCGAGGGCATCAACCTGGTCGCCTACGCGATGAGCAACGCCGCCACCTCCGGGCCCGAGGCCGAGCGCTTCAGGGTCGGCCCCGGCGACGAGATCGTCGTGACCGAGATGGAGCACCACGCCAACCTGGTGCCCTGGCAGCAGTTGTGCCAGCGGACCGGCGCCACGCTGCGCTGGTTCGGCATCACCGACGACGGCCGCCTGGACCTGGACGAGCTCGACACGATGGTGAACGAGCGCACCAAGCTGGTCGCGCTCACTCACCAGTCCAACGTGCTCGGCACCGTTCCGCCGATCAAGCAGATCACCGAGCGGGCGCACCAGGTGGGCGCGCTGGTCCTGCTGGACGCCGCGCAGTCGGTGCCGCACCAGCCGGTCGACGTGCGCGACCTCGGCGCCGACTTCCTGGCCTTCTCGGGGCACAAGATGCTCGGCCCGACCGGCATCGGCGTGCTGTGGGGCCGCCGCGACCTGCTGGACGTCATGCCGCCGTTCATCACCGGCGGGTCCATGATCGAGGTCGTCCGGATGGAGGGCACCACGTTCATGCCGCCGCCGCAGCGGTTCGAGGCGGGCGTCCCGATGACCGCGCAGGCGATCGGTCTGGGCGCGGCGGTCGACTACCTGGCCGAGATCGGCATGGACCGCGTCCAGGCGCACGAGGAGACCCTCACCGCCTACGCGCTGGAGCGGCTCGCCGAGATCCCCGGCGTCCGGATCGTCGGCCCGGAGACCACCGACGCCCGCGGCGGCGCGCTGTCGTTCACCGTGAACGACATCCACCCGCACGACGTCGGCCAGGTCCTGGACGAGCTCGGCATCGCGGTCCGCGTCGGGCACCACTGCGCGTGGCCGATCTGCCGCCGGTTCGGCATCCCGGCGACCACCCGGGCGACGTTCTACCTCTACAACGACCTGCACGACGTGGACGCGCTCGCCGAAGGCGTCCGCCAGGCGCAGAAGTTCTTCGGCACCCAGCCTTGATCGGGGGGGCTCAGGGGGGTCGTCCCCCCTGAGAGGAACAGCCTGAAAGACCCCGGTGTTGTAGCCGGAAGAGAACCCTCAGAAGGAAAAGGGAGTCATGCAGCTCGAGGCGATGTACCAGGAGGTCATCCTGGATCATTACCGCAACCCCCACCACAAGGGGCTGCGGGAGCCGTACGAGGGCGAGGCGCACCACGTCAACCCGACCTGCGGTGACGAGGTGACGCTGCGCGTGCACCTGGACGGCGAGGGCCAGGACGCCACCGTCGCGGACGTCTCGTACGACGCCATGGGCTGCTCGATCAGCCAGGCCAGCGCGTCGGTGATGACCGACCTCATCATCGGCAAGTCGGTCAAGGAGGCGATGGCCGTCGGTGACGAGTTCCTCGCGCTGATGCAGTCGCGCGGCCAGGGCGAGCCCGACGAGGATGTTCTCGAGGACGCCGTCGCCTTCGTCGGGGTCTCCAAGTACCCCGCCCGCATCAAGTGCGCCCTGCTCGCCTGGATGGCGTGGAAGGACGCGACCGCTCGTGCTCTTGGAGAGGCATCATGACTGACACCCCGGCCACCGAAACCCCGGCTCCGGCGAGCGACGCCGCGGCTCCGGAGTCCGGCGCCACGGCTCCGGAGACGGACGCCACGGCGAGCGCCGCGACCGGCACGATCCCGGACGAGGAGCTCCTCGAGGCGCTCAAGGACGTCGTCGACCCCGAGCTCGGCATCAACGTGGTCGACCTCGGCCTGGTCTACGGCGTGAACGTCGACGACGAGATCGCCACCCTGGACATGACGCTCACCAGCGCCGCCTGCCCGCTCACCGACGTGATCGAGGACCAGGCGCACAGCGCGCTGGAGGGCATGGTCAAGGACGTCAAGATCAACTGGGTCTGGCTGCCGCCGTGGGGCCCTGACAAGATCACCGATGAGGGTCGCGACCAGCTCCGCGCCCTCGGCTTCAACGTCTGAGACAGCGACAGAGGCAGAGACACAGACAGCGACGAGCCGGGTCCCGTCCTCCGGGGCCCGGCTCGTCGTCGTCAGGCGCCCTTGCCCTTGTCTCCGCCCTTGTCCTCGGCCTCTTCGGACAGGGCCTCGATGATGTGCTGGCGGACCAGGGCCAGATGCTCGCGCAAATGCCGTTCGGCCGCGTCGGCGTCGCCCCGGGCGGCCAGCCGGGCCAGCTCGCGGTGCCCGCCGGCCGGATGGTCGACGTGCAGGCCCAGCAGGTAGCGGCCGACCGCGTTGCGGAGATCCTCGATGATCTCGACGGCGGTGGGGTTCTCCGCCGCGTCGTACAGCTCCCGGTAGAAGGCGACCCGGTCCTCCAGCGAGGGATGCTCGTCCAGCCCGGCGCCGAGCTCGCGCAGCCGGGCCGCCCGCGCGGAGGTCATCCGGGCGACCGACCGGCGCAGCACGTGGGTCTCCAGCAGCAGCCGCAGCTCGTAGATCTCCCGGACCTGCTCGACCGTCAGGGACCGCACGACCGCGCCGCGGTGCGGATGGAACGAGACCAGCCCCTCCGACTCCAGCTGCATGAGCGCCGTGCGGACCGGGATGCGCGACACCCCGATCCGCTCGGCCAGGTCCTCCTGCCGCAGGCGCTCGCCGGGCGCGAACACCCCGGCCAGGATGCACTCGCGGATGATCTCGAAGGTCATCTCGCCGACCGTGCGGTAACGGCTGGACAGCCGGGCGACGACCTCGGCGATCGCCGGGTCCGGAGCGGCTGCCTGCTTCAGGGCCATCGGCCTCCCACTTCCACTGGATTCTGCATCCAATCCTAGCGAAGCCGGGGGAGCACCTCCGTCGCCAGGAGGTCGATCTGCTCGAACCAGCGGGCGAACTTGAACCGGAAGTCGAACACCAGATGCTCGACGCCCGCCTCCTCGAACTTGCGGACCTCGCGGACCACGTCGTCGGGGTCGCCCGCGATCAGCTGACCCTCCAGATCCTCGGCGGTCTCGAACCGCCCCGACGGCGGCTTGACGGCGAACTTGGACTTGTTGGCCCAGGCCAGCAGGCCCGGAACGTTCACATCGCGCAAGGCCTCCTCCCGGGTCGCCTCGATCGAGGTCGGCGGGATGACCGCGACGGTCGGCATCGGGCGGCCGTTGTCGCCCGTCAGCTCCCGCATCGACTCGATCCGCCGCTCGATGGTGCGCAGGGAGATGCGCCCGGGCATCCAGCCGTCGGCGTACTCGGCGGCCAGCCGGGCCGAGCGGGGCGTGGCGCCGCAGTACCAGAACGGGACGGGCCCGCCGACCGGCTTCGGCTCGATGGTGATGTTCTCGAACGCGAAGTTCTCGTCCTTGTAGGTGACGTCGTTCTCGGTCGCCACCCGCCGCAGGATCTCGGCGTTGGAACGGACGAGCGAGACCCGGTCGCGGTCGCCCCAGCCGATCGCCTCGAACTCGTGGTCATAGGTGCCCGCGCCGAAGCCCAGGATCAGGCGCGGCCCGACCAGCCGCGTCATCGTTCCCGCCATCAGCGCGGTCGTGAGCGGATGCCGGAACGGGATGAGCGAGCCGGTGCCGAGCTGGATCCGTTCGGTCACCGCGCCGATCGCGGTCAGCGTGGTGAGCGCGTCGTAGAACGAGCGGTCCGGCTTCTCCATCTCGCCGTGCGGCTCGAACACCAGGTGGTCGCGGACCCAGACCGAGTCGAAGCCCGCCTCCTCCGCGCGCCGCGACCCGTCCAGGATCTTGCCACGGTCGGCGTGCTCGCCGAAGTGCGGCAGCAGCAGTCCGAATTTCATGCGAGCCTCCCATGACCCGGGGCGCCGGTGACGCACCCGTCGGCGTAAACCTCGGTACCGCGGACGAAGGTCCGCTCGATCCGCACCCGGCAGTCACGGCCCGCGTACGGAGTCCAGCCGCAGCGCGAGAGCACGTCGGCGTCGGTGATCGTCCAGGGCGAGTCCGGATCGGCGATGACGATGTCGGCGTCGTGGCCGGGCAGCAGCGCGCCCTTGCGTCCCGCCAGCCCGAACTCGCGCGCCGGGACCTCGGCGACCAGCTCGGCCACCCGGGCGAGCGTCAGGTCGCCGCGCGCGGCGGCGTCCAGGAGCAGCGGGTAGTAGTACTGGATTCCGGGAGTGCCGGTGTGGGCGCTCCACATCCTGGTCCAGCCGATCTCCTTCTCGTCCCGGGTGTGCGGGGCGTGGTCGGAGGAGCAGACGTCGATCGTTCCGTCGCGCAGGCCCTCCCAGACCGCGGCGCGCGCGTCGTCGGGCACCCAGTAGGACAGCGCGTACGGGCCGAGCCGCTCCACGTCGTCCCAGGTGGCCAGGAACAGCGCCCAGTGGTTGACCTCGCAGGTCACGTCGACGCCCGCCGCCTTGGCGCGGCGCACGGCCTCGATCGAACGGCGGGTCTGCATGTGCGCGAGGTGAACGGGGCAGCCGGACGCCTCCGCCAGCCGGAGCACGACGTCGATCGCGGTGTCCCAGATGACGCCCTGCCGTTCGGCGTAGGCGCGGGCGTAGGCCTGGGGCGTGTTCTCGCCGCGTTCCAGGTAGGCGCCCTCGATGTAGTCCATGAGCGCCTGGTCGTGCGGGTGGACGATGAAGCGCTTGCCGGTCTTGGCGATCGTGTCCATCATCCGCAGCAGGTCGCCGTGGTCGTGCATGCCCGTCCCCGCCGGATGCGGGTACGTGCGGCCCGTGTCGACCACCATGTAGACCTTGTAGGCCCGCACCCCCTGCTCGGCCATGAGGGGGATCTGGTCGGGGATCGTCGCGGCGGGGTTGTGGTTGTAGTCCACGATCGAGGACGCCTCGTACAGCTTGAAGGTGTCCGCCAGGACCGTGGCGGTGGTGGTCGGCGGGTTGAGGTTGGGCATCCCGAAGATGGTGGTGACCCCGCCGGCGGCCGCCTGCTCGCTGGTCGTGCGGATGTCCTCCTTGTGGGTGAACCCGGGCTCGCGGGTGTGCACGTGAACGTCCACCATCCCGGGCAGCACGAGCCGTCCCGTGGCGTCGACCACCCGTTCCGCCGGCGCCTCCGCGCCGGGCTCGACGAGGCCGGCGACGCGGCCCCCGGAGACGAGCACGTCGGCGTTCAGCTCCCCGCCGGGGACGACGACGCGCCCGCCGTGAATCCTCAGGTCAGCCGGCATCGGGGACCTCCAGCCGCTCCACCCCGCCCGGCGCGCAGATCACGACGTTCGCGGGGCCGAGGTGCCGGTCGAACCACGCGACGATCCGCGGCGTCACGGTCTCCCAGTAGCGGTCGTAGGCGGCGTAGTGCGTGGTGTGCCTCTGCATGATCAGCTCTTTCGGGCCGCGCGCCGCCGCGTAGACCCGTTCGGCATGGTCGGTCGGGGTCGTCGCGTCGCCCTCGATGCCGATCACCAGCAGCGGGACGGTGAGCGCGGCGGCGGCGTCCACCGGCCGGTAGGCCAGGATCTCCTCCACCGCAGGCGCGAATTCGACCTGCTCCGGAACGCGCCCGTCCACGTCCGCCTTGACCTTGGTCGCCCGCCGCTCCTTGGTGGGCACCATGATCTCCTCGCGCGGGTGCACCGCCCGGCCCTTGCCGGTGGCGACCCGCTCGCGCCGATCGGCGCGCACGCTCGCCAGGAAGTCCAGCCACTCGTACTCGCTGCGCATCCGGTGCAGCCAGTCGGCACCGTCGGCCACCGGGAGCTGGCTGACCGCCGCGCGCACGCGCGGGTCGGCGGCCGCCAGCAGCACCGCGTTCCCGCCGCCCGTGCCGCCGCTGCCGAACACCCCGATCCCGTCCGGCACGACGTCGTCGCGGGTCTCCAGATAGGTCACCGCGCTGCGCAGGTCCTGGAGCTGCCGGGCGGGGGAGAGCAGGCCGCGATCGCCGCCCGAGCCGCCGAACCCGCGGTAGTCGAAGACCAGGACCGCGAAGCCCGCGTCGGTGAGGGCCTGGTGGTAGCGGACATAGAGCCCCGCGTCCTTGAGCCCGAGCCAGCCGGGGCCCTGCACGATCACGCGGTACGGCCCGGGGGAGTCGTCGGGGGTGCGCCACAGGGCGCCGATCTGATCACCGTCGGAGAACCAGCCGACCTCTTCGGTACGCATGGACCCCAGGGTGAATTTTGTATCCAATCAATGTCAAGAGAGAGCGGCTCTGAGGTTGATATGCCGGTTCTGGTGGGCGGTATACCCATCTTGAACGGGGATGGAGGACCCATTGACCCTTCGAAAGTCAGATGAATAATGTAGCCAACTCTCAGATCGGAGCGCCTATGGAGATCGGCTCCGTCCCCGCGGGAACGAGGGGCGCCGTGCACCAGACCCCGACCCCCACCCCCACCCATCCGCTCATCCGCGTCGCGGGCCTGTCGGTCCGGTACCGCGTCGCCCGTACCGGCACGTCCCTGACGGCCGTCAGCGACGTCGACCTGGACGTTCACCACGGCGAGTTCCTCACCGTCCTCGGCCCGAGCGGCTGCGGGAAGACGACGGTGATGAACGTGATCGCCGGGCTGGTCGAACCCGCCACGGGGACGGTGACCGTCGACGACCGGCCGGTGACCGGCCCCGGCCCCGACCGCGCCGTGGTCTTCCAGGACTACGCGCTGCTGCCGTGGCGGACCGTCGCAGAGAACGTCCGCTTCGGCCTGGAGATGCAGCCGCGCCTCCGCAAGGGCGCGGCCGAACGCGTTCGCGAGACGATCGCGCTCGTCGGCCTGGAGGGCTTCGAGAACTCCTACCCGCGCGAGCTGTCGGGCGGCATGCAGCAGCGCGTCGGTCTGGCCCGCGCGCTGGTCGCCGATCCGCGCATCCTGTTGATGGACGAGCCGCTCGGCGCCGTGGACGCCCTCACCCGCGAGGTGATGCGCGGCGAGCTGGAACGCATCATCGCCGCCACCGGCACCACCGTCGTCCTGATCACCCACAGCATCGACGAGGCGATCCTGCTCGGCGACCGCATCGCCGTCTTCCGCTCGCACCCGGGCCGGATCGCGGAGATCCTGCCGGTGGACCTGCCGCGCCCCCGTTCCGAACGCCGCACCATCGCCGATCCGCGGTTCGTCGAGTTGCGCGATCACCTGTGGGATCTGCTGCGGGGAGAGGTCGAGAGGCCGGGGCCATGAAGGCGCCGTGGACGGATCGCTACCGGTCGCCGCTGCTCGCGCTGGCGGACCTGGCCGTCTTCCTGCTGCTGTGGCAGCTCGCCGTGGTCCAGTTCGGACTGGTCGACCGGATCTTCGTGTCCGCGCCCGCCGACGTGTGGGCCGCGCTGCGCGACCTGTGGAGCGCGGGCGAGCTGCAGAACGCCCTCACCACCAGCGCGCAGTCCTGGGTCGTGGGTTACGTCGCCGGAGTCGTCGTGGGAGTGGCGCTCGGGCTGGTCATCGGCGCCGTGCGCGTCGTGCACCGGCTCGCCATGCCGCTGCTGTGGTCGCTGTGGACCACCCCGCTGATCGCCTTGCAGCCGATGCTGACCGTGTGGTTCGGGTACGACTCGGGCCCGATCATCGTGCTGGTCTTCCTCAGCACGTTCATCCCGGTGGCGCTCAACACGGTGGTGGGCAGCGCGGGCGTCGGCCCGTCGCTGCTGGAGGCCGGGCGGGTCTTCGGCGGCAGCCGACTGGCCCTGTACCGGAAGGTCCGGCTGCCGTGGACCGTCCCGTACATGATCGGCGGGATGCGGCTGGCCGTGCCGACCTCGTTCATCGGCCTGCTGGTGGGGGAGATGGTCGGCTCGCCCAGCGGCGTCGGCGCGCTCATCACCAACGGCACCGCGCGGTTCCAGACCGGCCAGGCCTTCGCCGGGATCGTCCTGTACGTCGCGGTGTCGGTGGCCCTGGTCCGCCTGATCGACCTGGCCGAACGCCGCGTCGGCCGCTGGCGCGAGGAGGCCTGACATGCGCTGGAAACCCGGTCTGCGCTGGAAGCCCGGCCCGACCTGGAAAGCGGACCTGCGCTGGAAGCTCGCCGTCGCCCTCGAGGTCGCCGCGCTGATCGCGATCTGGGAGCTGGCCGTCTCCGCGTTCGGCCTGGCCAACCCCAAGCAGGTCCCGCCGCCGAGCGAGGTCTGGTCGGCGTTCTGGCGGATGGCCGGGGACGGCAGCCTCGGCGGGAACCTGGCGTTCAGCACCCGCAACGCCGTCGCCGGGTTCCTGCTCGCGGTCGTGGCCGGCATCGGCTGCGGCCTGGCGCTCGGCTCCTCGCGCTGGGTCCGCGACATCGGCGGCCCGCCGTTCTGGACCGCCTACTCGATGCCGCGCATCGCCTTCCAGCCGCTGCTGGTGCTGTGGCTCGGCTTCGGCGCCGCCCCCAAGATCCTCATCATCTTCCTCATGGCGGTCTTCCCGATCGCCATCAACACCATGGACGGCGTGCGCGGCGTTCCGCCGTCCCTGGTCAAGGCCGCCCGCGTGTACGGCGCGCGCCGCCTGACCATCTTCTTCAAGGTGCAGCTGCAGGCCGCGCTGCCGCTCATCCTCACCGGCGTCCGGATGGGCGTCGCGCGCGCCATGGTCGGGATCGTCATCGGCGAGTTCATCGGCGGCAGCCAGGGCCTCGGCTACCTGATCTTCCGCCGTTCCGCCGACTTCGACCTGGCCTCCGCGCTGGCCGTCACCCTCCTCCTGGTCGTCATCGCCAACGTGCTCATGGCCCTGGTCAGCCTGGTCAGGCGGCTGGTCGCGCCCTGGTACGCCGAGGGACTCTCCTGAACGGAGCCGCAATGAGACCTGCAACGAGACCCAAGATGAGACCCGCAATGAGACACCGTCCGCTCGCTTTCCTGACCGCCGTCGCACTCACCGCCTCGCTCGGCACGGGCTGCGCGTCCCGCGCCGACGACGGCCCGGTCAAGGCACAGCCGACCGGGCCGATCGGGACCGCCGAGAAGACCACCGTGAAGATCGGCATGCGGCTGCCCAACCTCGACACCAACGCGCCCGTCGAGATCGCCATCGACAAGGGCTACTACAAGCAGGAGGGCCTCACCGTTCAGCGGATCGAGGCCCAGTCGATCCGGGAGGGCCTGGTCGGCGGCAGCCTGGACTTCGGCGTGGAGGCCGCCCTCGACGTGGTCACCGCCGCGCGAAGCGGCACCGGTCTGCGCGTGGTCGCGGGCTGGCGCAACCGCGAACCGTACGTCGTCGCCGTCCAGCCCGGCATCAGCAAGCCGGAGGACCTGTCCGGCAAGCCGGTCCTGCTCGGCGCCAACCCCGGCACCATCGAGTACGACGTCCGCGTGCAACTCCTCAAGGACGCCGGGTTCGACATCTCCAAGGTGCGGGTGAAACCGGTCAACCTGCCCGGCGGCTCCAACGCCTGGGTCGAGCAGTTCAAGCAGAAGAAGCTCGCGATGACCGTGGTGTTCCCCCGGCACAAGAAGCCCGTCCAGGAGGCGGGCGGCCGCATCGTCCTGGACGTGATGAAGGAGTGGCCGAACGACGTGCTGACCGCCAAGCAGTCGTTCATCGCCAAGAACCCCAACACCACCGCGCGCTTCCTGCGGGCCACCCTCAAGGCGATGAAGGTCTGGAAGGACCCTGCGCAGCAGGCCTACGTGCAGGCCCTCATGCAGAAGAAGGGCTTCACGGTCACTCCGCTGGAAAAGCAGCCGGACGTCTACGCGAACGGCCCGCAGCTCTATGACGCCGACATGGGCCTGGACCCCAAGGGCTTCGACACCCTGCTGAGCACGCTGAAGCTGCCGCCGTCGAAGTTCGGGTCGTACACCGACCTGGTGCAGCTTGGCCGCGCGCAGCGTGAGGCCGGCGTGAAGGCCCGGCCGTGAGAGCGGCCCGGCTCTCGGATCGTCTCCGCGTCGAGGAGATCGACAGCCCCGTGCCCGGTCCGGACGAGGTGCTGGTCGAGGTGCACGCGGTCGGGGTCAACCAGCTCGAACGCGCCGTCATGAACGGCGCGCGCCTCGGCGCTCCGGCTCTGCTGCCTCGTACGGTCGGGATCGATCCGGCCGGCGTGATCGTGGCGCAGGGCGCCGCGGTCGCGGGGGACCACGTGGGCGAACGCGTCGCGATCAAACCGAACGTGCCGTGCGGCGACTGCGGCTTCTGCGCGGACGGCGCCGAGGCCGACTGCCGCCGCCAGCAGGTGGTCGGAGTGCATCGCGACGGCGGCGCGGCGGAGTACGTGGCCGTCCCCGCCCGCGTCGCGATCCCGATCCCCGGGCAGGTGCCGTTCACCGTCGCCGCTGCGGCGGTTCACAGTGTTCCGATCGCACTGCACATGATCCGGCGGGCGGGCGGCATCCGGCCCGGCGACACCGTCCTGGTGACGGGTGCGACCGGCGCGCTCGGCTGCGCCGCGCTGCAGGTCGCCGCCGGTCTCGGCGGCAAGGTCCTGGCCGGGGCGCTGGAGGACGAGCCCGTCGACGGCCTGCCCGGTCTCGGCGCGGCCGCCGTCCTCACGTATGGGCGCGACGACGCGGACGGCCTCGCCGAGCAGGTCCGCGGCCACGCTCCAGACGGCGTCGCGATCGCGATCGACGCCACCGGGAGCGGTCCGCTGATCAGCGCGGGCGTGCGGTCGCTCGCCTGGGCCGGGCACGCGGTGTTCGCGGCCGCGCTGCCCGGAGCGCGCCTCGACCTCGATCCCCGCGAGCTGTACACGCGGCGGCTCACCCTGCACGGCAGCGCGGCGGCCGACTACGCCGACGTCCGCGACGGGCTCGCACTGGTCGCCGACGGCACCGTCACGCCTCCCGTCGCGGCCGAGTTCCCGTTGGCCGAGGTCGTGGACGCCTACGCGATGGCCGGACGCCGTGACCACGTCGGAAAGGTGGTGCTCCATGTCCGCTGAGAAGTCCGCCGGGAAGCCGGCTGAGCGCGGTCCGCTGATCGGGCTGCGCGTGATCGAGGCCGGGCAGTACATCTCCGGCCCGTACGCCGGGCGGGTCCTGGCCGACCTCGGCGCCGACGTCGTCAAGGTGGAGCCGCCCAGCGGCGATCCGATGCGGCGCTGGCAGGGCGGCGGCGAACGGCCCCACAGCCCGCAGTTCGGCGCGTACAACCGAGGCAAGCGCGGCGCCGTGCTCGACCTGAAACAGGAGGCCGGGCGGGACGCGCTGCTCGGCCTGCTCGCCGACGCCGACGTCTTCATCGAGAACTTCCGTCCCGGCGTCGCCGACCGGCTCGGCATCGGATGGAACGTCGCGCACCGCCTCAACCCGGGGCTGGTGTACTGCTCGATCACCGGGTTCGGACCGGCCGGGCCGTACGCGCGCCGCCCCGCCTACGACACCGTCATCTCGGCCATCGGCGGCATGTACGCGCACCTGGTGCCGCTGGACGCGCCCCGGCCGGTCGGCCCCGCGTTCTCCGACCTGCTGTCGGGCGCCTCCGCCGCGCAGGGGATCCTCGCCGCCCTGCACGCGCGCGGAACGCACGGGGAGGGGCAGCACGTCGAGGTGTCGATGCTCGGCGCCCTCACCGACTTCCTCACCGAGCCGATCGCGACCTACCTGGAGACGGGCGCCGTCGTCCAGCCCGGGACCCGCGCGGCGCGCGCCCAGGCGTACGGCTGCGTGGGCCGCGACGGCAGCCCGTTCGTGATCCACCTGTCGGTGCCGGAGAAGTTCTGGCGCGGCCTGCTCACCGTCATCGAACGCCCCGACCTGGCGGGCGACCCGCGCTTCGCCACCCGCGAGGCCCGCTACCGCAACTACGACGCGCTCGACGAGGTGCTCAAGGCCGAGACCCGCAAGCTGCCCCGCTGCGAGTGGTTCGAGCGGCTGACCGCGGCCGACATCCCGCACGGCCCGCTGAACACCATCGCCGACCTCGTCCAGGACCCCCAGGTGATCCGGATGGGGCTGATCGACGACCACCAGATCCTGCCCGGGACCCGGTTCTCCGCCGGGGACCTGCCCCGCCCCGAGCCCGCGCCCGGCCTGGGAGAGCACACCACGGAGGTTCTCGATGCGTGACGACCTGCTGGCCATCGACGTGCACACCCATCCGCAGACCGAGGAGTTCCTGGCCGCGATGGGCGCGCGGCGCGCCCAGATGGGCTCGCACTTCGGCAAGCAGCGCAAGCCCGTCTCGTTCGCCGCGCAGGCCGACCTCTACCGGGAACGGCGCATGATGGCGGTCATCGTCAACTCCGACGACGAGACCCAGTCGGGC
The DNA here is from genome assembly GCF_017573505.1 of Actinomadura barringtoniae. Classification (GTDB taxonomy): domain Bacteria; phylum Actinomycetota; class Actinomycetes; order Streptosporangiales; family Streptosporangiaceae; genus Spirillospora; species Spirillospora barringtoniae. Next base: position 225,025 of record NZ_JAGEOJ010000009.1, on the reverse strand, counting down.
GTCCGCGGCGCCCCGAACGACCTGCTCGGGCAGGCCCAGGCCGACCACCCCGACGTCTTCCTCGCGTTCTGCGGCATCGACCCGTGGAAGGGCAGGGCGGCGATCGAGGAGATCCGGCGTTGCCACGAGACGTACGGGATCCGCGGCGTCGGCGAGCTCAACCCGGCACGCCAGCGATTCCACCCGAACGACCGCCGCTTCTACCCGATCTGGGAGACCTGCGCCGAGCTGGGCCTCCCGGTGATGTTCCACGGCGGATTCCTCGGCGGCGGCGCCGGAACCCCAGGCGGGATGGGCTACAAGCTGGAGTACGCGCGTCCCGTCCCCTACCTCGACGACGTCGCCGCCGACTTCCCCGAGCTGAACGTCATCGCCGCCCACCCCGCGTGGCCCTGGCACCTGGACAACCTCGCGGCCTGCTGGCACAAGTCCAACTACTTCATCGACCTGTCCGGCTGGGCGCCCAAGTACTGGCCCGCCGAGGTCGCCCACCACGCGAACAGCATCATCACCGACCGGGTGTTGTTCGGCACCGACTGGCCGGTCCTCGACGCCGGCCGGTGGATGAAGGAGTTCGACGCCCTGGACTTCAAGGAGACGTCCCGCCGGAAGATCCTCCTCGACAACGCCCGCGCACTGTTCGGGATCTGAACGATGGCAGAGATCACCGGAATCTACGGCGTCCCGCACAACCCGCTCCTCTGGCGCGCCCTCCGCCAGGACCCCCTGCCCGACGACCTCAAGGCCGTCGCCCGAGAATTCGCCCGGCTCCGCAGCCGCCTCACAGAGACCCGCCCCGACACCCTCCTCGTCATCTCCACCGACCACCTCACCCAGTGGTTCCACGACAACATGCCCGCGTTCCTGGTCGGCAAGGCCCCCGAGATCCCGGCCACGTTCTGGGCGGAGGAACGCGAGTTCGGCATCCCGCCCGCCACCCTTCGCGGCGACGCCGAGCTAGGCCGGGCCCTCCTCACAGGCGGCGTGGCACGCGGCGTCGACTTCGCCGCCTCCGACGAGTTCCGCGCCGACCACAGCGTGCTGATCCCGCTGCTCTACCTGCGCCCCGAGCTGGACCTGCCCATCGTCTGCCTGTTCACCAACTGCATGGCGCCGCCCCTCCCGCCCCCCGAACGCTTCTACCGCGTAGGTGAGATCGTCCGGCAGACCCTGGAGGAGTCACCGCTACAACGCCGCATAGCCGTCATCGCCAGCGGCCACCTCGCGACCGAGGTAGGCGGCCCCCGCCACTTCGCCGGCTCACCCGACACCGACTTCGACGCCTGGTCGGTCGGCCTCCTCCGCAAGGGAGCGGTCGAGGAGACCCTGCGTTCCATGACGTTCGAAAGACTCCTGGCCGCAGGAAACGTCAGCCACCAGTTCCTGAACTTCCTGGTCACCATGGGCGTCGCGAACGGAGCCCCCGCGATGTCGGCATCCGGCGAGCCCTCCCGCTTCGCCACCTCGCCGTTCTTCGAGTGGAGTCCCCGATGAGCAGGTACGGCATCAACAAGTTCATGCGGGCGGTGAACATGAACCCCGACGCCCTGGCCGCCTACATCGCAGACCCCGCAGCCTTCGTCACCGCCTGGCCAGGCGGCCGCCTAGCCCCCGACGAGGTGAACGCCTTGGCCCAACGCGACTACGGAGCCCTCTACGCCTTCGGCGCCCATCCCTACCTCCTGTGGAGCTTCGCCGAAGCCGTCTGGGTCCCAGAGATCTCGCGCCCCGACCTGGTAGAGCGCTACCGCCAGGCCGCCCTCCGCTGCGGCTACCCCGACTTCTCCACCTGAGTCAGGTGTACCTGAGGAACTCGGAGGTATCGAGCTCGCCGCCGTCCATGCAGTCCACACCGGCGAGCGGCCGGCCGAACTTAGTCTCGGCCACCCGCTTGTAGGTGCCCTCAGACTTCACCGGTTCGCTGTACAGCAGGCAAAGCCCCTCGCGCGGATCAACGAGCAGATACTGGGGAGCGCCAGACAAGGCGTACCGCAGGCGCTTGCCCTCGTAGTCGGCTCGGAAGTTGCGCTGAGAAACCACCTCGACGAGCAGCTCGGTCTCGTGCGCCCACGGCTTGGCCCCAGGCTTGAGTGGCTCCGGGACAACGATCAGGTCCGGAATCGGTTCCTGCGGCTCGGACGTCAGTTGGAGATCAACGTTGGTGATCTTGCAGCGCCGCTGGCGCGGAATCTGCTCCCGGATCTGGACGATGATGTCGTCGTGCTCCCAGCGAGTGCCTGCCAGCATGACGATCTCGTCGCCTCGGGCCTCGAACTTGGAGACCGAAAGGCCCTTGCTCTCGGCGAATTCCGCGAGCATCTGCAGCGCCTTCTCTCGCGTGCCTTCGCTGAACCTGGGCTCGTCCGTCATCCGATCCTCCGTCGCGGTCACGCCCTTAAGCCTAACTTCGTCATGCGGGCCCGGCAGGCTGGACGGGGCCGGCTGATTAGCGTGGGGGTGTGACTGACTCTGAGACGGACCAGGAGCTTCGGGCGCGCAGGGCGGCGTCGTTCGGGGGTGAGGCCGCTGCTTATGCGCGGGAACGGCCTGACTATCCCGACGCGGTTGTGCGCTGGGTGTTGGAACCGCTAGGTGCGCGGAGGCCGTTGCGGGTGCTGGACCTGGCCGCCGGGACGGGCAAGATGACCGAGACGCTGCTGCGGGTGGGCGTTCCGGCCGCTGATGTGGTGGCCGTCGAGCCTGATCCGGGCATGCTGGCCGAGCTGCGTCGGGCCTTTCCCGAGGTTCGGGCGCTGGAGGGGCGGGCGGAGGAGATTCCGCTGGCGGACGGGTCGGTGGACGCGATCGTTGTGGGGCAGGCGCTCCACTGGTTCGACCTCGGCCGCGCCTATCCGGAGATGGCGCGGGTGCTGGCGGGAGGCGGGGTGCTGGCGGCCGTGTGGAACAGGGACGACGCGAGCGTCCCGTGGGTCGCCGGGCTGCAGCGCGTGCTCGGGGGCGGGCTCAGCCAGCGCTCGCGGTCGGGGGAACTGCCGGTGTCGGCCGAGTTTCCCGAGTTCGAGCGGGCCGAGTTCCCGCACGTTCAGCGCCGTACGGCCGAGTCGCTGGCGGCCACGATCGGGACTCATTCGCACATGCTGGTTCTCGGTGATGCCGAACGGGCGGAGGTCGAGGGGCGGATCCTCGGGCATCTGCGGGCGACGCCCGAGACCGCCGAGGGGGAGTTCGACCTGCCGATGGTCACCCTCGGCGTGCGGGCTCGGCGGGGGTGACCTTCTTGGGCTTGGCGGGCCAGATCGTGTAGGTGATCGGCCACAGGGACCAGATGCCGGCGATGGCGGACAGGCGGATCAGCCAGCCGGTGAGCTGCTCGGTCTTGGACGAGTCGCCGACCATGGCGATCATCGCCAGGAGCAGGGCGCAGGAGACGGCCCAGGCGATGATGGCCTTGAGGAACTCGCGCCACTCGTACTTGGCGCGGGCCGTGCCGTACTTGGGCTTGCCGGTGGGCTTCGGGCCGCCGGCGAAGCGGTGCGCGAAGTGGCGGTCGCCCCAGCGGATCATGCTGTGGCCGAACGCGACGGAGAAGCCGATGTAGGCGGCGGCGAGGCCGTGGGTGACGTCGGCCGTGGTGCCGTTGCGGAGGTCGATGATCGTGGCCGCCAGGAGGATCAGGTCCACCAGCGGGACGCAGAGGAGGATGAACGCGCTGGTGCGGCGGAGGCGGAGCAGGTAGCGGGTGGCGAGACCGGCGAACAGGACGACCCAGAACCCGATCTCACAGGCGGCGATCACGGCGAGAAGCATGTATCCAGGATCGGGTGGGGATCGCGCCGAATCCTCGGCGGAGGTGACGAGATCTCGCGTACTTCGAAGGATGTACGCGGCACCCTCAGCGGGGCGGACGCGGGCACGCTTCGGAGGATGCTGAGATAGGGAACGTGCGCCTCACCACGACCAGGCAGGACGTTCTGCTGGCCGCCGCGGCCTTCGCGGGCGGCCTGCTCCTGCTGGTCGCGCGCGGCTACGACACCTGGACGGACGTCGGGTTCGGCTGGCGGATCATCCCGCTGGCGGGATTGTGCTTCGCGATGCTGTTCCGGCGGACGCGGCCGATGGCGGCGCTGGCGATCTCAACGCCGTTCAACCTGCTGGACATCACGTTCGGGGCGAGCCTGGCCAGCCTGGTGATCTACGGCGACGCGCTGTATGCGGCCAGCCTGTACGGGCCGCGGCGGACCGCTCCTGTGCTGCTGACCCTGACCACCGTGGCGAGCCTGGCGGTCGGGGGCGCGGTGGGGATCGCGTTCACGACGCTCCAGGGCGCGGTCCTGATCGCGGCGGTCGCGGGTGTCGGCTGGGTGGGGCCGGTGCTGACCGCGATGGTCGTGCGCGAGCACCGCGACCGGGCCGAGGCCGAGCGGGAACGGGTGCGGCAGATGTCGCAGCTGGCCGAGCTGGACCGGCGCAGCGCGGTGACCGCCGAACGGGCCCGGATGGCCCGCGAGCTGCACGACGTGATCGCCAACCATCTGAGCGCCGTGGCCCTGCACTCCTCGGCCGTCCTGAAGGTCTCCGACCTGGACCGCGAGGGCATCAACCGGGCCATGGAGGTGATCCGGGAGAACAGCGTCCAGGGCCTGGCGGAGATGCGCCGCATGATCGGGCTGCTGCGGGACGGCGAGGACGGCGACTCCGCCGAGGTCCCCGGCCTGGACGGGCTGGAACGCCTGGTCGAGCGCACCGCGCGAACGGACCTGACCGCCGGGCTGAAGGTCACCGGGGACCGGCCCGAGCTGCCCGCCCCGGTCGAGCTGGCCACGTACCGGATCGTGCAGGAGTCGCTGACCAACGCGCTGAAGCACGCGGCGGCGGGCCGCGTCGAGGTCGCGCTGGACTTTCGCCCGGACCGGGTCGTCGTAACCGTCGACAGCCCGCTCGGGCAGGAGGGCTCCCGGCTGCCCGGCTCGGGGAGCGGCCTGATCGGGATGCGCGAACGGGCCGCCATGCTGGGCGGCGAGTTCGCGGCCGGACCGGACGGCGGGCGCTGGCGGGTGCGCGCGGAACTGCCCATCGAGACGGAGAACGCCTGATGATCACAGTGCTGGTGGCCGACGACCAGGCGGCGGTACGGGCCGGCCTGGTACTGATCCTCGGGGCCTCACCCGACATCACCGTCGCGGGTGAGGCCGCCGACGGCGAGGAGGCCGTCGCGCTGGCCAAGCAGCTGCGGCCCGACGTCGTCCTGATGGACATCCGGATGCCCAGGCTCGACGGCATCTCGGCGACCCGCGAGCTGGCCGGGATCGCCGACGTGCTGGTGCTGACCACGTTCGACGTCGACGAGTACGTGTTCGGCGCGCTGCGCGCGGGCGCGGCGGGCTTCCTGCTCAAGGACGTGGACGCCGATCATCTGGTCGAGGCGGTGCGCACGGTCGCGGCGGGTGAGGGCATCCTCGCCCCGCAGGTGACGCGGCGCCTGATCAGCGCGTTCGCGGGCCGGTCCAGCCTCGCGGCGACGGCGCCTCCCGGGCTGAACGAGCTGACCCCGCGCGAGCGGGAGGTCTTCGCGGCCCTGGGCGACGGGCTGTCCAACGCCCAGATCGCCGAGCGGCTCGACATGGCCGAGACCACGACCAAGACGCACGTCAGCCGGATCCTGGCCAAGCTGGGGCTGCGGAGCCGCGTGCAGGCGGCCATCCTCGCCCAGGAGACGGCCGCAGGCGGCCCGGGAGCCATGATCGCTGACACTGGGTCACCCGGCGATCGCTGAGCCCGCAGGATCGCGCTGAGAGCGATCCTGCGGGCTCAGATCGGGCAGATGTCAGTCGCCGTTCCTGCGAAGGCGGCGGGCTCCCAGCGCGCCCGCCCCGCCGGCCATGACGATCCCGCAGACGATCAGCGGGGTCCGGCCGCTGCCGGTGGAGCCGCCCTTGTCCGCCGGGGCGCCGTAACTCCCGGTGGGGGCGGCGGCGTAGCCTCCGGCCGCGCCGTTCCTGGCGTACGCCGAACCGGGCATCTTGTCCGCGTAACGCCGCTGGACGAGGCGCTGGTACGCGGCGAGGGTCGTTCCGGCGCGCACACCGGACCGGGCGGAGTCGTTGAGCGGGGTCACCTTGCCGTCGCGCAGCGCGTACCAGGCGTCGATCTGCGGTTCGTGGAAGGCGATCGCCCCCGACCCGGCCCGCTGGGCGTAGGTCTGCTCGTCGGTCCCGGAGGCGATGTTGACGATCTTCCAGGTCCCGTTCGAGACCCGGGCCGCCCAGACCGACGCGGTCTGGCCGTCGGCGGCGACGGCCGGCGTGGCCAGGAAGGCCAGGTGGGCCACCTCGCCCGACTTGCCGGTGACGAAGCCGGGGGACAGCTCGTAGACGGCGGTCGGGGCGGCGGTCAGCCGGGGCCTGGTCGCGGCGGCGTTCGCCGCCGTGGCGGTGCGCGAGCGCAGCCCGGCCTGCGAGGCGAAGAAGCGGCCCAGCGTCGGGACGGCGCCGGTCGCCGCCTGCCGTGCGGCCGCGACATCGGTGGCCGACGGGGGAGCGACGGGGGCTGGCCCGGAGGAGGCCCAGGCCGCCGGTGCGGCGGCCGTGAACAGTGCGGTGGCGCCGAGGATCACTGCCCCGGCGGCGGTACGGGTGCTGCGGGTCATGGTCGTTCCCCTACTCGTTGATCCGGTCGAGGGAGTGAGTCCAGGAGAACGACCCGTTGCTGACGTAGTAGTCGTAGGTCGCCCAGTTGTAGCGCGGGCTGGAACCCCAGGGGTTGCCCCAGTAGACCCAGCTGTTGCTCTGGTCGTAGCCGTACAGGACCTCCATGTGCCCGCCCCCGGACGACCACTGGATGCGGGCGAGGACCGGCCGCTTGGCGTCGATCTCGCGGATGACCGAGGAGTAGTAGAGGTAGTCGTAGACGTAGGTGCCGGGGTTGATGCCGATCTGCTGGAAGGCCGTCTGGTCGTTGGCCAGCGTGGCCTGGTTGTTGGGGCAGGCCGAGTTCATCGAGCGGTTGAAGGCCAGGTTGCAGAACTGGTTCTGGCTGTAGCTCTTGCCGAGGAAGGCCGCGACGCTGTTGCCTGCCGCCGCCCAGCACCAGTTGGACTTCTCCTGGGCCTGCTGGGTGAAGTTGAGCTTGGCCGCGGTCGCCAGGCTCGCGTTGGCGGCGTTGGCGGCGTTCGCCGGTGCGACGACTGCCGTCGCCGCGGTGCACACCGCCGTCAGGCTCACGAGCCTGCGGAGGGGTTTGCGGACGTGCATGCTGCGCTCCAGGGGGTTGCGCTCAGCGGGTGTGAGGGGGCGCCCACGCCGATGGTCAGAATCCGCCCGGAAAGCGGCAAGAGGGATGCGGGCTCGGGCGGTGCGAGCGTGAACGCACACGTGCGTGGACCACGCGGAAGCGCTATATCTGTGAACATTCACGGAACATGCGGGTTTAAGACACGGAGGTCTTCAGGGTGGAGGCGAGGATCGCGGCCGCGCTGCGCACCGGCCCGTTCCACGAGGCTCTGCGCACCGCCCTCGCCGTGCGCGGCCTCTCACTGCACCGCGTTCGGCACCACCTGGCCCAGCAGGGCGTGGACGTCGGCGTGACGACGCTCAGCTACTGGCAGCAGGGCAAGCGCCGCCCCGAACGACCCGAGTCCCTGCGCGCCGTGGGCGTCCTGGAACACCTCCTCGACCTGCCGGAACACTCCCTGACCGCGCTGCTCGGCCCGCCCCGCCCGCGCGGCCGGGCGGCGGCGAGCCCGGACGAGGTTGTCGGCTTCGCGGCGATCCTCGAACCGGCGCCCGCCCTCGCGCGGCTGCTCGCGGCGTTCGACGGCGCCGACGACGGGCGGCTGCAGGTGACGCTGCAGTACGAGCGCCTCGACATCGGGCCCGGGCGCGCCAGCCGCAGCAGGGAGACCATGCAGGTCCTGCGCGGCACCCGCGACCGGACCGACCGGCACCTGATGATCTACCGGGGCGATCCGGGCTGCGACGTCGGCCAGGTCGAGGTCCGCGCGCTGGAGAACTGCCGGATCGGCCGCGTACGCCGCGACCCCGGCAGCGCGCTGGTCGTCGCCGAGCTGCTGTTCGACCGCGTCCTGCACCCAGGGGAGACCTGCGTGCTGCGCTACCTGCTGACCGACGACGGCGCCCAGGTCTGCACCGACTACGAGCGCGGCTTCCGGTTCCCCGCGCTCCAGTACGTCCTGCAGGTGTTCTTCGACCAGGACGCACTGCCGGTGCGCTGCCACAGCTTCACCCGCGGCGCGGCGGGCGAGCAGGAGCCCGAGCGCGAGATCGCGGCGCTCACGCTGAACGCGCACCGGTCGGTGCACCTGGTCGTCGACGACGTCCGTCCCGGCGTCTACGGGATCCGCTGGGAGTGGGACTGACGCAGGCTCGACGTCTCAGGGAGACGTCGAGCCGGACAGGCTCCTGATCAGGTCGCCGACGCGGACGATGCCGAGGCAACGGCCGACCTCGTCGGTCACCACCAGGTCGTCGTAGACCCGTTCGTCCTCCTGCCCGGCCGCCCGCAGCGCCGCGATCGCCGGAACGGTCCGGGGGACCAGGCGCGGGGCGTCGGCCAGCCGGAGCGCCGGCTTGTGCGCGTGCAGGGCGTGCCCGTACGCGCCCGACAGCTGCAACAGGAACCTGGTGCGGTCCACGGTCGCCTTCGGCCGCTGGCGGTCGTCGACCAGCACCACGCTGGTGGCGCCGGTCTCGGCGTTCAGCGCCGACAGCACGTCGTCGGCCGTCGCGTCCAGCCGCAGCGTCATCGCGGGCAGCGTGAACTCCGAGACGCGCGGCCCCAGCGAGATCTGGGGATCGGTGCGGTGGCTGGGCTCCTCGCGCGCTATCACCGGCACCGTCACCCGCATCCCGGGCTGCCACTCCGGCGGCGCCAGCACCGGACCCTGAACGAGCCGGACGCCGAGCTCGCGCAGGTGCAGCACCTGCTCCTCGGTGGCCAGGCCCGGCGCGAGCACGTGCGTGCCGATCCGGTGGGCGAGCTCCACGAGCGTGCTCACCAGCGCCGAGCGCCGCTGGTCGGCCGTGGTGCGGCGGGCCAGGTCGGGATCGAGCTTGACCAGGTAGGGGACCGCGTCGACGAGCATGTCGAGCGGTGCGTGGGCGGCGCCGAACCCGCCGAGGCCGACCAGGTAACCGGCCCGCCGCAGGCCCTGCACGGCGCCGGTCACCGCCTGCCGAAGGACGGGCGGGAACCCGCCGGTGACGCAGATGATGACCTCGTTCGGGCGGCGTCCCGCCTCGTTCAGGCCGCGGTGCAGGTCGTTGAGCACGGCCTCGCCCTGGGCGAGGGTCTCGGCGCGCACGCCGAGCTGCAGGGGGAGGTGCGTGCCCAGGTCGGCGGCGGCGCGAGCCGCCCCCAGCGTGCGCCGCACCTCCTCGGCCACGGGGTCCGGCCGGATGGACCCGGTCGGCTCGGCCGACGGGCCCGTATGCGGTTCCACGGCGACCACTGCGCCGGTGTCCAGGTCGACGACCGGCTGGAACACCGCTCGCGCCGGGACCAGGAGATCGAGGGCTGACACAGGTGAATCATGCCGCCGTGATCATGCCGAATCGTCCGTTGTCAGCAGAAATTAACGCATAGTTCGTCGTTTCACTGGACAGCGGCGCCCGCGGAAGATCATGATCAGAGGCTTCGGCCGCCGAACATCGCGGAGAGTGCGTACGTGACTCCGGCGAGTGCGGCCAGCCAAGCGTACGGGGTGATGTCGGCGTCGCGCAGCGACTGCACCACCACCGCGCCCACGATCGCGAGGGCGAGCACGTCCCCGGTCATCGCCGCCGACTTCAGGTGCGCCCGCGCGCGGTGCCCGCTGCCGAACGCCTCGCTCAGCGGCAGCGCGGGCTCGTTGCGCCGGTAGGACAGGTGGGCGGCGTACCCGGCCAGCACCGCCAACGCGATCAGTCCCGTGCCGGTGCGGCCGTCGGACGCGAGCACGGCGGCGACCACCACTCCTGCGGCGAGGGCGATTCCGGGGGCGATCCAGCGGCCGAGGCCGCGGTGTTCGGGAGCGAGCCACATGACGCACATCCTTCCTGATTCGGTCGGGCGGCGGGGGCTCCGCCGCGCCGATCGGCTCGCCGCGGATGTCAACGCACCATTGATCCGTTTGGCGGAATCCTGACCTGGCTTGACCGGTAAGTTGGGGTCGCGTGGCTCAATTTCGACTGAACGGCTCAAAAATGCTGGCCGTCGATCTGGCCGGGGACACCATCAGGGCGCTGAACGGCTCGATGGTCGCCTACGACGGGCAGATGACGTTCAAGCGGCAAGGCATGACCGGGGGCGAGGGCCTGCGCGGCGCGCTGAAGCGCAAGATCGCCGGCGAGGGCATGACGCTGATGGACATCACCGGCCAGGGGACGGTGTTCCTGGCCAGTGAGGCGACCGAGGTGACCCTCGTGCCGCTGAACGGCGAGACGCTGTTCGTGGAGTCGGAGAGCCTGCTCGCGCTCGACGGGCGGCTGCAGACCGGGGTCCAGTTCATCGGCCTGCGCGGCATGGGCACCGGCCAGGGCCTGGCCACCACCAAGGTGGAGGGCCAGGGGACGGTCGCGATCCTGTCCGACGGGCCCGCGATCGCCCTGGAGGTCACGCCCGGCACGCCGCTGTGCGTCGACCCGCACGCCTACGTCGGCCACCGCGGCCAGCTCCAGCAGGACGTCGTCACCGACGTCAACTGGCGCACCGTGATGGGGCAGGGCTCGGGGGAGAGCGTGCAGTTCCGCTACCAGGGTCACGGCCTGGTCTACATCCAGCCGGCCGAGCGCGGCGGAATTCTGGAGATCTGATGCCCGGATACACCTCGATCAACTCCAAGATGCTCCAGGTGCCGATCGGCCCGGGCCAGGAGGTCTACAGCAGGCGCGGCGCCATGCTCGCCTACACGGGACACGTCAACTTCGCCCCCACGGCCACGGCCGGGCAGGGGATCGGCCGCACCCTCGGCCGCGCGGTGGCCGGTGAACGCACCGAGATGATGCACGTCACGGGCCAGGGCAGCGTGATGTTCGGCAAGGGCGGCCTGCACGTCGAGGTCGTCCACCTGGCCGGGGACACCCTCTACGTCGAGGCCGACCGGCTGCTGGTCCACGACGCGACGCTGCAGGTCGGCACGATGTTCATGGGCGAGCAGGGCGGCATCGGCGGCGTGGTCCGCGGCGCCGTCAGCGGCCAGGGCCTGTTCACCACCACGCTCACCGGGCAGGGCGCCTGCGCGCTGCTGTCGCACGGCGGCGTCATGGAGATGCCGATCAGCCCCCAGCGGCCCGTGCACGTCGATCCGCAGGCCTACGTCGCGCACCGCGGCCAGGTCCAGAACAAGCTCACCACCGCGATGGGGCTCCGCGACCTCGTCGGCCGCGGCTCGGGCGAGGGCTTCCAGCTCGAGCTGAGCGGCAGCGGCGTCGTCTACGTCCAGGCCAGCGAGAGGAAGATCTGACGTGAGCGAGCCTGCGAGCGAACCAATGAACACAGTGTCCTCGTTCAACCCGACGACGCTGCCGGTCAACGACAACGTCAACCCCTACGCCTTCAGCGTGGACCTGAACGGGCAGTGGTTCACCCAGAAGGGCAAGATGATCGCCTACTACGGGCAGATCAAGTTCGAGGCGCTGTCGGCAGGGTTCCTGGACCAGCTGGTCGCGACCAGCTTCCACTCGCCGCTGTACGCCCACGACTGGGTCGTCGCCCAGGGGCAGGGCAAGCTGCTGCTGGCCGACCGGGGCTTCGACGTCAACTCCTACGACCTGGACGACGGCAACCTCACCGTCCGGGCGGGCAACCTGCTGGCGTTCGAGCCGGGCCTGGAGCTCAAGCAGTCGATCATCCCAGGCTTTCTCACCCTGATCGGCACCGGCCGCTTCGTCGCGGCCTCCAACGGCCCGGTGCACTTCGTGGAGCCGCCGATCCGGGTGGACCCGCAGGCCCTGCTCGGCTGGGCCGACTGCCCCTCGCCGTGCCACCACTACGACCACTCGTACATGCGGGGCGCGCTCGGCATGGCCCGGCACGTCTTCAACATCGGCGGCTCGTCGGGCGAGGAGCACCAGTTCGACTTCACCGGCCAGGGCACGGTGCTGATGCAGTCCTCCGAGCACGTCGCCAACGAGGACACGCTGCTGCGCGACCTGGAGGGCCAGGTGAACGTCCTGGGCGTGAACGGCCTCCAGCGCCTGCACAGCACGATCGGCCAGCGCCTGCAGGCCGAGAAGCAGCAGTAGCCCGCAGGCCCCCGGGAGCCACTCGCCCCCGGGGGCCACGGCGTCTACTGGGACATGAGCTTGAACCGGGCGCCGAAGGGATCGTCCACGACCGCCAGGCGGCCGTACGGGCTGTCCTCGGGCTCGGCGACGACCGAGCCGCCGCCCTCCCTGACCCTGCCGACGGCATCGTCGGCGCTCTCGACCAGGAAGTAGGTGAGCCAGGCGTTGAGATTGCTGCCGGGCTCGCTCATCACCCCGCCGACGCCGGGGTCGTCGGCTTGCGCGGTGAGCTTCAGCGCCGTGTAGTCCAGATCGCCGGGCATGCGCTCCTGCACGTACCCGAAGACGGCCCCGTAGAAGTCCAGCGCCGCCTTGGAGTCGGTCGTGGACAGCTCGCTCCAGGCCATGGCGCCCGGCTCGCCCTTGATCCGCGTCCCGATGTGCGCCCGGCCCTGCCACAGGCCGAACTGCGCGCCGGTGGGGTCCTTGAGCATGGCCATGCGGCCCTGGTCCATCACGTCGTCGGCCGGCAGGACGAGCGTCCCGCCCGCGTCGGTGGCGCGCTTGAGGGTGCCGTCCACGTCGTCGGTGGCGAAGTAGATCTGCCACCAGCACTCGCTCGGGGCATCGTCGGGGTTCCGCATCATCCCCGCGATCGGCTCACCCTGCAGGAGGCAGGCGTGGTAGTGCCCGGCCTCCTCGCCGTAGTCCTGGAACTCCCAGCCGAAGACCGCCCCGTAGAACTCCTTCGCCCGGTCGAGGTCGGGTATGCCCAGATCGAGCCAGTTGGGCGTCCCGTTGGGCTGGTTGCCTGTGACATGCACCATCGAAAGCCACGCTCCTTCGCGCCGGTTCCGCCCGCTGCATGAAATCCTGGCCTGGTCAGCGCGGCCGCACCCGGGTTTGGCCAGGTTCGGCACCGGTGAAGACAGGGCCCGCCGTCGCGTAGACTGATCAGATGGTTTCGCTCCCGAGCTGACAGGCCCCCAGCGGCGCGTCGTGGTCCACCGACCGTGACGCGCCTTCGTGTGTGTGCCCAGCCCGCCGACGCCTCGCCGACCTTTCCGCCAGTGGAGCACTGTCACTGTGATCATTGCGAACGACATCGAGCTGCGCGCCGGTTCCCGGCTGCTGATCGAGGCCGCGTCCTTCCGCGTCAACCCCGGCGACCGGGTCGGCTTCGTCGGCCGTAACGGCGCCGGCAAGACCACCCTCACCAAGGTGCTGGCGGGGGAGGCGCTGCCCGCGCAGGGCGGCGTGACCCACTCGGGCACGATCGGCTACCTGCCGCAGGACCCGCGCGGGGTCGACCTCGAGGAGCTGGCCCGCGACCGCATCCTGTCCGCGCGCGGGCTGGACGAGGTGATCCGCAAGCTGCGCGCCGCCGAGGATGCCATGGCGACCTCCACCGGCGACGAGCGCGACAAGGCCGTACGCCGGTACGGGCGGCTCGAGGAGCGCCTGCACGTGCTGGGCGGCTACTCCGCCGAGCACGAGGCCGCCTCGATCGCCTCCAGCCTGGGCCTGCCGGACCGGGTGCTCGGGCAGTCGCTCGGCACCCTGTCGGGCGGTCAGCGGCGCCGGGTGGAGCTGGCCCGCATCCTGTTCTCCGACGCGGACATCCTGCTGCTGGACGAGCCGACCAACCACCTGGACGCCGACTCGATCGTCTGGCTGCGCGACTTCCTGAAGTCCCACCAGGGCGGACTGGTGGTCATCAGCCACGACGTGGAGCTGCTGGACGCCGTGGTCAACCGGGTCTTCCACCTGGACGCCAACCGCAGCGTGATCGACATCTACAACGTCGGTTGGAAGAAGTACCTGGACCAGCGCGAGACCGACGAGCGGCGCCGCAAGCGCGAGACGGCCAACGCCCAGCGGCAGGCCTCGGCGCTGCTCTCGCAGGCCGACAAGATGCGCGCCAAGGCCACCAAGGCCAAGGCGGCCCAGCAGATGGACCGGCGGGCCAGGCAGCTGCTGGCCGGCGTGGAGGGCGAGCGGCAGGCCGACAAGGTCGCCAAGATCCGCTTCCCGGACCCCGCACCATGCGGCAAAACCCCCCTTACCGCCGAGGGTTTGTCGAAATCGTACGGATCCTTGGAGATCTTCACCGACGTCGACCTGGCCATCGACAAGGGCAGCCGCGTCGTCGTGCTTGGCCTGAACGGCGCGGGCAAGACCACCCTGCTGCGGATGCTGGCCGGGGTGGACAAGCCCGACACCGGCGTCGTGGTGGCCGGACATGGCCTGCGGATCGGCTACTACGCCCAGGAGCACGAGCTTCTGGAGGTCGAGCGCTCGGTCCTGGAGAACATGCAGTCGGCCGCTCCCGGCCTCGCGCCGGTCGAGGTGCGCAAGATCCTCGGCTCGTTCCTGTTCTCCGGCGACGACGTCGACAAGCCCGCCGGGGTCCTGTCCGGCGGCGAGAAGACCCGGCTGGCCCTGGCCATGCTCGTGGTCTCCAGCGCGAACGTCCTGCTGCTGGACGAGCCCACCAACAACCTGGACCCGGCCAGCCGCCAGGAGATCCTGGCGGCCCTGCGGACCTTCGCCGGCGCCATCGTCCTGGTGACCCACGACGAGGGTGCGGTGGAGGCGCTCCACCCGGAAAGAGTGATTTTGCTGCCGGATGGGGTTGAGGACATCTGGAGTGACGAGTTTGCCGATCTGGTGGCACTTGCGTGACCTGCACGGCAGCTATCGCAGATCTTTTCTGGCGGAGTGGGTAGCCGAACTCGCGGGAATGACTGATCATGGCGGGGGATAACGCAGCGGTCACCACATCACTACGGGAGGTACTCGTGGCCGAGACCCTTAAGAAGGGCACCCGCGTGACCGGTGCCGAGCGCGACAAGCTGGCGGCGGAACTCAAGAAGAGGTACGACTCCGGCGAGAGCATTCGCGCTCTGGCAGCCGCCACCGGCCGCTCGTACGGGTTCATCCATCGGATTCTCACCGAATCCGGCGTCAACCTGCGGGGACGCGGCGGCGCCACCCGCGGTAAGAAGTCCTGAACGGACGACGACCCCCGGATGAGCACACCGCCTGACCCGTCGCCGCGACCTACCGAGTAAGGTTCGGTCGCGGCGACGGGATCAGGTGGCGGGAGCGCCGCCGATACCGCGTGACGCCGGTCCGGGCATAAGTCAGGTGACTTAGGTCCGGGCGCATCGCTCAGTCACTGCGGGAGGGTGAGGTTTCATGGCGGACTCCACGGGAGGGGACCCGCGGCCGGATCTGGCCACCGAGCTGGATGCGGCCGGGGTGCGGTTCGAGGCCCACGGCGCGGTCGCGACGGTCACGCTGAACCGCCCCGAACGGCGCAACGCCATGACCTTCCGAACCTGGCGGGCACTGGCCAGGATCGGCGACTCCCTTCCAGCCGATGTGCGCGTGGTCGTCCTGCGCGGCGAGGGACCCTCGTTCTCCGCAGGGATCGACCTCAGCATGTTCTCCGGCGGTGGGGATGAAGGCTTCCCCGATGGGGAGGACCAGCAAGCGGGAGACGCCTTCATCGCCGGGCTGCAGGCCGGGTACACCTGGCTCCGGCGGCCGGAGATCGTGTCGATCGCGGCCGTGCACGGCCACGCCATCGGCGGCGGCTTCCAGCTCGCGCTGGCGTGCGACATCCGTGTCGCCGCCGACGACACCAAGTTCTGCATGAAGGAGCCCGCGCTCGGGCTCGTGCCCGACCTCACCGGCACCAAGCCGCTGGTGGAGATCGTGGGCGTCAACCGGGCGCTGGAACTGTGCCTCACGGCCCGTACCGTGCTCGCCGACGAGGCGGCGCGGCTGGGCCTCGCCGAGTACGTCGTCCCCCGGGACGAGCTCGACACGACCGTCACCGACCTGACGACCGCCCTGCTGGCGGTCAACCCCGGGGCCGCGGTGGCCACCAAGCGGCTGCTGCTGGAGGCCCCCGACAACAGCCTGGAGGAGCAGTGCGCGGCCGAAGGCCGCGAGCAGCTCGGCCGGCTGCGTGAGCTGTCGGCCGCCCTGAAGGGCTGAGCCAAGCCCGCGAAGGGCTGAGATCAACCAAGCGCGGCCCGGACCCCCGAACGGGGTCCGGGCCGCGATCTTTGTCGTACGTCCGCTACAGGCCTACTGGAGGGCCTCACGGCCGCCGCGGGCGAGCGGGAGGATCACCTTGCTGGAGCCGGGCTCCAGGGTCACCTTGGTGCCCGCCGGGTAGCGCAGCGTGTAGTCGTAGTCGGTGGACAGGACGATCACGCCGAGCCGGTGCCCGGGCTTGAACACGTAGTCGGTCGGCTGGAAGTCCCAGCTGAACTCGTAGGTCTTCCCGGCCTTGATCGGCTCGGTGCGGCTCGGGCTGTGCCGGTTGTTGGCGTCCAGCCAGCCGCGGGTGACGACCTTGTACGGCGCCGTCTCGGTGGCCAGCGTCTGCCGGGTGGTGCAGCCGCCCTCGTCACCGGGCACGTTCTCGCCGAAGCAGACCTTCTGGCCGGTGTCGACGCGCGGGCCGGTCGGGCGGGTGTCGGTGCCGTAGTCGACCAGCAGCGCCGTCAGGTAGGGCGAGCGCCCGTCGAGCGAGGCGCGCACCGAGGCCTTCGGGATGCCGTTCAGCCGGACCGGCTGCTTCAGCGACGGGGTGAGGAACGCCAGCCGGTTGGGGTCGGCCTTGTCCTCGTTCACCAGCAGCTGCTCGGCGGTGCGGGTGCGGCCCTCGTCCACGAACGACTGGGTGGCGCCGTGCTGGGAGCGCAGAGCCAGCGTGCCGGGCTGTCCTGACGGGCCCGCGTTCATGCTGAGCGGCACGTCACGGGTGCCGGGCACCGGCCAGTCGGAGGCGTGCTCCCAGGTGCCGGGGGACCGCTCGATGTCGACGCGCGGCTCCTTGGTGATGCCGTTGTCGACGTTGTAGAGGAACCGGTCGAACCAGTGGTGGGTCTGGCGCAGCCACTCCTCCAGCCGCCACCGCATCGGGGTCGCGTGGTTGGCCTGGTGCAGCCAGAGCTTGCGCGGGACGCCCGCCTTCTTGAGGGCGTTCCACCACTGGATGGAGTTCTTGACCTTGACGTTCCAGTCGTTCAGGCCGTGCACCACCATGACGGCGGCCCGCACGTTCTTGGCCTGCCCGACGTAGTCGCGCTGCGCCCACGCCTTGGAGTAGTCGCCGGTCACCCGGTCCTGGGTGGCCTCGATGTCATCGATGATCTTCTTGCAGACCTCGGGGTTCTTGCGGGTCAGCACCGCGCGGGCCAGCACGTCCAGGTCCTCGCCCTGGAAGGTGCCGGGGGCGACCACGCCGCCGTTGGCCCGGTAGTAGTCGTACCAGCTGGAGATCCCCGCGATCGGGATGATCGCCTTGAGGCCCACGACGCCGGTGGCGGCGGCCATGTTGGGCAGCGTGCCGTTGTAGGACTGGCCGATCATGCCGACGTTGCCGGTCGACCAGCCCGCCTTGACCTGCGTGCCGTCCGGCGCCCAGCCGCGGGCGCGGCCGTTCAGCCAGTCAACGGCGGCCTTGGCGCCCGCCTGCTCGCTGCGGTCGCCCGAGGTCGGGCAGCCGGTCGAGCCGCCGGTGCCGATGCTGTCCAGCTGCGCGACCGCGTAGCCACGCGGGACGTAGTAGTTGTCGAGATAGCCGGGGTAGATCGCGGCCAGGTCCCGCTTGGAGGACGACAGCGACTTGGCCTGGAGGCCGTCGATGTCCACCGAGTGGTTCGGGACGTCGTTGATGCCCGCCCAGTACGGGCTGGCCTCCATGACCGTCGGCACCCGCAGGCCCGCGTCGGTCTCCTTCGGCCTGATGATCCGCATCTGCACGCGGTCGCGGACGCCGTCCTTGTCGCTGTCGGCGGTGGTCTCGATGTCGACCGTCTGGGTCACCGCGTCGGCCCGCGAGAACACCGGCTGCGTCTCGCCGCCCGCGATCTTGACCTGGGGCCGCGGCGCGGCGGGGGCCGCGGGGGAGGCGTGCGCGGTGGCGCCCGCCGGGAGTGCGGTGAGGGCGAGCAGCGCGGCGGTGCCGAGGGTGAGCACGCCGGCGCCGATCGACGTTGATCTTCGCGTCACTGGGGCTCCTGAGGGGTGTGAGCCGGGAGGTTGTCGATCTGATCTACTACCGGATCGGCCGATAAGTCCACAAGATCGCCCACAACCGGCCGATCTGGTACACAACCCTCGCGCCCAGGGGATTTTCGCCCAGAGCGGAGCCGGGAAGCGGAGCGGGGGATGGCGCGTTGTCGTCCCCGCAAGCTGAGATGCTTACTTGATTACGTGGCTGACAACCCCCTCGGAGGCTGCAGATGGGCATGCCGGGCAACGGCTGGCAGGTGATGGCGTCGTTCCGGCGCGACGACTCGGTGACCCAGCAGCGGCTCAAGCCCGGGACCGTGAAGCGCATCGCGGGCTACGCCCGGCCGTACATCCGCGAGCTGGTGTTCTTCCTGGCGCTCAACTCGCTGGCCGCGGTGATCGTGGTCGCCAACCCGCTGCTGCTCAAGGCGATCATCGACAGCGGGATCGTGCCCGGCAAGCAGAAGGTGGTCGTCTGGCTCGCCGTCGCGGTCGCGGGGCTCGCCCTGCTCGAGGCGGTGCTCGGCCTGGCCCAGCGGTGGTACTCGGCGCGGATCGGTGAGGGGCTGATCTACGACCTGCGCACCCAGGTGTTCGGGCACGTGCAGCGCCAGCCCGTCGCGTTCTTCATGCGGGCGCAGACCGGCTCGCTGGTCAGCCGTCTGAACAGCGACGTGATCGGCGCCCAGCGGGCGCTCACCACCACCCTGTCCTCGGTGGTCTCCAACGTGATCAGCCTGGTCCTGGTGCTGATCACGATGCTGGTCCTGTCCTGGCAGGTCACCCTGATCGCCCTGCTGCTGCTCCCGATCTTCGTCTTCCCCGCCAAGTGGGTGGGCAAGCGGCTCCAGCGGGTCAGCCGCGAGCAGATGCAGCTGGACGCCGAGATGAGCTCGCTCATGACCGAGCGCTTCAACGTGGCCGGCGCGATGCTCGCCAAGCTCTACGGGCGCCCCGCCGAGGAGGAGGAGAACTTCTCCGGCCGCGCCGCCCGGGTTCGCGACATCGGCATCGTCGCGGCGATGTACGGCCGGGTCTTCTTCACCGCCCTCACGCTCGTCGCGGCCCTCGCCACCGCCATGGTCTACGGCGTCGGCGGCTTCCTGGTCGTCGACGGGACGCTCGAGCTCGGCACCCTGGTCGCCCTGGCCACCCTGCTGACCCGGATGTACGGGCCGCTGACGGCGCTGTCCAACGTCCACGTGGACGTGATGACGGCGCTGGTGAGCTTCGACCGCGTCTTCGAGGTCCTGGACCTCAAGCCCCTGATCGACGACAAGGAGGGCGCCGGCGAGCTGGCCCGTCCCCAGCCGAACGGCGACCGTACGGCCGTCGCGGCCCCGGCCATCGAGTTCGACCGGGTCGAGTTCCGCTACCCGGCCGCCGACGAGGTCTCGCTGGCGTCGCTGGAGTCGATCGCGCGCTCGGACACCTCACCGGGCCGCGACGTCCTGCACGAGGTCTCGTTCACCGTCCCGCCGGGCGCGATGGTCGCCCTGGTCGGCCCCTCCGGCGCGGGCAAGTCGACGATCACCCACCTGGTCTCGCGGCTCTACGACGCCACCGACGGCGCCGTCCGGATCGGCGGCCAGGACGTCCGCGACGTCACGCTGGACTCGCTGCGCACGCAGGTCGGCGTGGTCAGCCAGGACGCCCATCTGTTCCACGACTCGATCCGCGAGAACATGCGCTACGCGCGACCGGACGCCACCGACGAGCAGATCATCGGGGCGCTGGAGTCCGCCTACATCGGCGACCTGATCGCCGACATGCCCGACGGCCTGGACACCGTCGTCGGCGACCGCGGCTACCGGCTGTCGGGCGGCGAGAAGCAGCGGCTGGCGATCGCCAGGCTGCTGCTCAAGGAGCCCTCGGTGGTCGTGCTGGACGAGGCGACCGCGCATCTGGACTCCGAGTCCGAGGCGGCCGTCCAGCGGGCGCTGCGGACCGCGCTCGCCGGGCGCACCTCGCTGGTGATCGCGCACCGGCTGTCCACCATCCGCGAGGCCGACCAGATCCTGGTGGTCGACGACGGCCGCGTGGTGGAGCGCGGCAGGCACGAGGACCTGCTTCTGGAGGGCGGCCTGTACGCCGAGCTCTACCGGACGCAGTTCGCGACCCAGAATGGGCACGCGGGCGAGCTGGACGACCTCACCGTCGAGCCCCTGCCCGCGGAGTGACCGCGCGGAGTGACCGCGCGGAGTGACGCAGCCGATACACATCCGTGATGCATAGCCGCTTTCGGCTGGGTACATAACCCCGTCGGGGGTGGTCGCATGCGAAAGGTGATCCTGCTGGCGGTGACGGGCCTGGTGGGGACCGTGGCGCTGAGCGGGTGCGGGCGGCAGCACGCGCAGGTGGCGCCCGCGGGCGGCACGTTGGTGCGGCATCAGGCCGCCGCGGCGGCGCCGGTCGGCAAGGCGTTCGCGGTCGTACGGCCCGGCGCGAGCCCCGACCAGGTGCTGGTGGCGCGGGCGACGCGCAAGCAGCCTGCCGGGCCGGAGACGCTGGTGCCGTCCAGGGTCGGGACGCCCGCGCCGGTCGCGCTGGCGCCCGGGGCCCGGATCAGGATCACGGCGCCCCTGTACGACGGCGAGCTCACCGACTGGCTGCGCGGGGCGGCGGTGACGCCGCGGCAGTTCGCGGACATGTCGCAGGCCTCCGAGCACCGGTACGGCCCGTTCCCCGACCGGGCGCGCATGTTCGACGTCTGGCTGGACGCCCAGGGCCGCGTCGCGGGGATGCGGCAGATCTTCAGTCCCTGACGACTTCTCGCGAATCTCCCGTCACGCGGCGGCGGATGCGGTTTCCTTGTCTTCCTTTGATCGCGCCAGGACGGCAACCCGGCGGCCATCTGGTGACGTCACAGTCATTGTGAGGAAGTCGAGGGGAGGAACGAGAATGCGTCTCATGGTCAACCCCACCACCGTCGTCAAGACCGGTACGGGCCGCTACACGGTGCTGCTCGTCGGGCTGGGCGCGGCGGGCGTCGCCCTGGGCTGGCGCGGCCCCGAGGTCGCCGCCGTCATCAAGCGCCGCTAGGCGTGAAGCCGCCGGAAATGAGGCAGAGCTAGCCGGCGGGCGTGCTGAGCGAGTAGCCCAGCCGGGCCAGCTCGGTGCCCGCGACCTTCTCCACCTGGACCACCTGGCGGGCGGTGAGCCGGTCGCGCCACGCGCCCACCTTGCGTTCGTCGGCCTCGCGGTCGCCGGTGCGCACCAGGCCGCCCGACAGCGCCACCTTCGAGATCGGCGTGCCGAGGTAGCCCGAGACGGCCCCGGCCACCTCGCCCGGCCGGGCGA
This sequence comes from Actinomadura barringtoniae, assembly GCF_017573505.1. Classification (GTDB taxonomy): domain Bacteria; phylum Actinomycetota; class Actinomycetes; order Streptosporangiales; family Streptosporangiaceae; genus Spirillospora; species Spirillospora barringtoniae. The sequence goes on along the minus strand of NZ_JAGEOJ010000009.1, from coordinate 203,504 downwards.
TCAGATCCTCGTACCGCACGGTGAACAGCTGCTCGTTCGGCGTCTGGGCCCGCAACCGCGCGCTGAGGCGCACCGAGCCCCGCCAGCGCAGCGCGCACCGCACCGCCATCGCCGCCCGCGGCCACTTGTCCCGCTCGGCGACCTCCTCGACTCCGAGGAACGGGTTCGGGAAGACCTCGTTCAGGTTCGACAGCCCCGGCCGGAACCAGGCCAGGCACCGTTCGTCGCCCATCATGTCGGCCACCACGTCGCGGCCGTCGCGGATCACCTGCAGCAGCTGGGCGTCGGGAAAGGCGTCCAGGAGCACGTCGGCGCTGTAGAGCAGGTCGGGGGAGGCGTCGGCGAATCGCTGTACCCCGCGCGGCTCGACGCAGGGCCCGTCGAGGTCGTCGTCGCCGTGCCGCGGCCGCAGCCCCGACAGCTCCCTGCACTCGGCCGGGCATTCGGCGCAGCCGCGTTCGGTGATCTGCCAGGCCTCGGCGTAGGCGTCGCGCAGCACCCGCGCGGCGCCGCGTTCGCGTTCGGTGGCGATCGACGGCCGGCGGGCGAAGGCGTAGGTGACCCGCAGCACACCGGGGCGGCCGGCGGTCAGGTGGAAGCCCGTGGACCGCTTGACCGCACGCGCCAGGAGGTCCGCACCGGAGTGGGGGGCGCCCAGGATGAACACCGGGCGGCGGACCTTGGTGCCGTTGATCACCAGGATGTGCGAGGTCGACCTCATACGAGAGCCCAGTTTCTCACCTCCAGGCCTGCCCGGCACCAGCCGACGCGCCGTCCTGCGACCCCGGTGTCAGCCCTGGGGATAATCGGAGCAGACGGGGGCGTTCCGGGCCTAGCCTAATCGCATGGACGGCCCCATGACCCTCGCAGACTGGCTGCCGCAGGCCGAGTCGATCACCGTGCTGAGCGGCGCCGGGATCAGCACCGACAGCGGAATCCCCGACTTCCGGGGGCCTCAGGGCGTGTGGACCAAGGATCCGGCGGCCGCCGCGATGTCGACGATCGACGCCTATCTGGGCGATCCGGAGGTCCGGCGCCGCGCCTGGCGGTCACGGCGCGACCACCCGGCGTGGTCGGCCGAGCCCAACGCGGGGCACCGCGCCCTGGTCGATCTCGAACGCGCCGGGCGGCTGCGGGCGATCGTGACCCAGAACATCGATGGACTCCAGCAACTGGCAGGTTCCGATCCGGAGCTGGTCATCGAGATCCACGGCACGATGCGCGACGCCCAGTGCCTGTCGTGCGGCCTGCGCACGCCCATGCCGCAGGTCCTGGAGCGGGTCGACGCGGGGGAGGAGGACCCGCCCTGCGCGGTGTGCGGCGGGATCCAGAAGTCGGCGACGATCTCGTTCGGGCAGTCCCTGGACCCGGACGTCCTGGAGGCGGCGATCATGGCCGCACGCTCGTGTGATCTCTTCGTGGCGGTCGGCACCTCGCTCACCGTCCAGCCCGCCGCCGGCCTGTGCCTGGAGGCCGTCGAGCACGGCGCCCGGCTGGTGATCATCAACGCCCAGCCGACCCCGTACGACACCCTGGCCGACGCCGTGCTGCGGGGCCAGATCGGGGAGACGCTGCCCCGGCTCGCGCGCCTCGCCTCGGGCGCGGACCTGTGATCTGTTGGCGGGTCGTGACCGGACGCCCCTTCCGCTGGAGTGCTTCTCCTGACAAGCTCTATCCGTCGCGGTGCGAGGAGGGATCGGGTTGAGAAGCGGGGGCGCCCGAAGATTCGCCAGGCTGCGGCCGGGCGACCGGGTGGCCGTGATCGCTCCCAGCGGCCCGGTGGATCCCGGTCGGCTGGAGGCGGGCTGTGCCGTGCTCCGCGATCTGGGCCTGGACCCGATCGTGGCCAAGCACGCGCTTGATCGGGACGTTCTCGGTGGTCAGAGCCGTGCGCCGGAGAATTGGCATCGGCTGGCGGGGTCGGACGCCGACCGCGCCCTGGACCTTCAGACCGCCTGGTGCGACCCCGAGATCCGTGCGGTGGTCTGCGCCCGCGGCGGCTACGGGGCGACCCGGATCCTCGACCTTCTTGACTGGGACGCCATGACCGAGGCGGCCGCGGACGAGCGCGGCCCGAAGCTGCTGCACGGCTCCAGCGACGTCACCGCGCTCCACACGGCCTTCGGTGAACGGATCGGCATCACGACGGCCTTCGGGCCGATGCCCGCCACCCACCTGGTCGCGGAGTCGCCCGGCGAAGATCGGGAACGTTCCCTCGAGGCGCTTCGCGCCGTCTGGTTCGGCGCGGACGTCCCGTTGACCATCCCCGGGGCCCACGCGCTGAGCCCGGGGCAGGCCGAGGGACCGCTCACCGGCGGCACACTGTCGATGCTGACCGCGACGCTCGGTACTTCGTACGCCCCGCCGCCCGCCGCCGGTTCGATCGTCTTCCTCGAGGATGTGAACGAGGCGCCCTACCGGGTCGACAGGATGCTGACCCAGCTGCTCCAGGCCGGATGGTTCGACGGGGCCGCGGGCGTGGTGCTCGGGCCCTGGACCGGCTGCGGTGATCCCGTAGAGCTCGACGCCGTCGTTTCCGGGCGGCTCGCGCCGCTCGGCCTTCCCGTCCTGGCGGGCATCGCCGCCGGGCACGGGCCGCGCCAGCTCACACTCGAGCTCGGCGCCCTGGCCCGGCTGGACGCCGGTGCCCAGATCCTGACCGTGCACGCACCCGGGGGAGGTGTGCGATGAGCGGCCGCCATTCCCGTCCCAGCGAATGGGACGACGGGGCCCTCGATTCGCTGCTGGTGCTGGTGGCCGAGAGCCTGGGCTACGGGTGCCGCAGGGTGCCCGGGGACGTGATGCTGCTGGAGGGCGCCAACCGGCTGCACGTCAGCATGCGCAACCTCCGCCAGCTGGCCCGCCTGGTACCGCGCGACGACTGGCCCGCGCTGGTCTCCGACCACGTGACCACGATCGTCACCGCGATCGAGGAGCCGCTGGACCTCAGCGACTTCGAGCTCGCCCAGAACCTTCTGCGCACCCGGATCTACCCGGCCGAGGCCGACAACGGCGTGCTGGCCGCCCGGCCGTTCGCGCCGGGCCTGATCGAGGCGGTCGTGGTCGACACCCCGACCACGGTCCGCACGGTCACGACCGAGGAGATGAACGGCTGGCCGGTCTCCGGCGACGCCCTGTTCATGCTCGGCCGCGCCAACGTGCGCGCCGACGGTCCGCTGCAGCTCGACGAGCAGGAGCTCGGCGGGGTGCGGATGTCGGTGCTGCACGGCTGGACGTTCTACGCCGTCACCCACCTGGCCTGGCTCGAGGAGTACCTGCAGATCGGCCCGCACGGCGCGCTCGTCGTGGCGCCCAACCGCAGCCTGATCGTCGCGCATCCCCTCCAGCCCCAGGCCGGCGGCATCCGGGCCGGTTACCGCGCCGCGGTCGCCGCCGCCAGGGAGCTCCAGGCGCAGGCCGCGCAGGCCTACGAGGACGGCCCGGGATCGCTCAGCCCGCACCTGTACTGGTGGCGGGCCGGCGAGCTCAGCCTGCTGGAGACCCGCTACGACGGCGACACGCTGGTGCTGCCCGAGGACTTCCGCTCGGTGCTGACCACGCTGGCGGCCGAGCACTGAGCCCGGGGTCCGTTCCCAGCCGCTAACCCGCCGCCAATGGGCGGTCAAGACACCGGCGAACGCGGCCGGGCCTGGCCTGAGGCACGCTCGTTCGCCGCCAGGCTTCTCCGGTGACGTCGTACAGCGGGGCCGGGGCGGGTCTGGGCCGGAGGGAGTTCCTGGGCAAGGCCGGCACGGTCGGCCTTGTGCTCGGCATTCCGGGAAGGGCCGGGCCGAGCCCCTATCCGTTCGGGCTCGGTGTCGCGTCCGGTGATCCGTGGCCGGACGGCGTGGTGCTGTGGACCCGGCTCGCGCCCGAGCCGCTGTGCCCCGATCCGGCGCGCCCCGGCGGGATGGCGGGCCGCGACGTCGAGGTGGACTGGCAGGTCGCCGCCGACGAGCGCTTCACCAAGGTCGTGCGCCACGGCCGGACGCGCGCCCGCGCGGGGCTGGCCCACTCGGTCCACGTCGAGGTCGGCGGCCTGCGGCCGGGCCGCGACTACCACTACCGGTTCCGTACGGCGGGCGAGATCAGCCCGGCCGGGCGCACGCGTACCGCGCCGGAGGGACGGCCCGCCCAGGTGCGGTTCGCCTTCACCTCCTGCCAGAACTACCAGCACGGGTTCTACACCGCCCACCGGCACCTGGCGGCCGAGGACGTCGACGTGGTCCTGCATCTCGGCGATTACATCTACGAGTGCGACACGGCCCCTGCGGGCGGAACGGTCGTCCGGCCGCACGGCACGCCAGAGCCTGTCGACCTGGCCGGGTACCGCCTCCGCCACGCGCTCTACCGAACCGACCCCGACCTGCGGGCCGCGCACGCGGCGGCGCCCTGGATCGTCACCTGGGACGACCACGACGTCGTCAACAACTACTCCGGCGGCGAGGCTCCCGGCATGGACCGGCAGGCGTTCGCGCGCCGCCGTGCCGGGGCCTACCAGGCGTACTACGAGCACATGCCGCTGCGCCGCGCCTCGGTGCCGAGAGGGCCGGACATGCGGATCAACAGGCGGCTGCGGTACGGGCACCTGGTCGACTTCTGGGTGCTGGACACCCGCCAGTTCCGGGTGGCCCGGCCGCCGTGGGTCGATCTGCTGCCGCCCGACCTCGCGTCGCGGCTCGGCGTGGACCGGCGCTCGCCCGACCGCGCCATGCTCGGCGGCACTCAGGAGCGCTGGCTGCTGGACGGCCTGGCCCGCTCGCGGGCCCGCTGGAAGATCCTCGCGCAGCAGGTGGTGATGGCCCAGCGCAACATGGCCCCGCCCGGCGGCGGCGAGGTCTACCGGCTCGACACCTGGGACGGCTTCCCGGTGGCCCGCGAACGGCTGCTGCGCGGCATCGCCGACCGCCGGATCGACAACGTCACCGTCCTCACCGGCGACGCCCACACCAACCTGGCGGCCGAGCTCAAGACCGATTTCGACGACCCCGCCGCGCCCTGCGTGGGCGTCGAACTCGTCGGGACCTCGGTCACCTCGCGCGGCGACGGCGGCGACGTGCGGCCCGACACCCCGGCTCTGCTCGCCGCCAACCCGCATGTGAAGTTCGCCAACGATCTGAGGGGCTACGTCGTGTGCACCGCCACCGCCGGGACGCTGCGGGCCGACTACCGGGTGCTCCCGTACGTCGGCCGCCCGGGCGCGTCGGTCCACACCCGGGCGACCTTCGAGATCACGGCTGGCAGGCCCCGGCTGGAACGGGTCGCGGAGCGGCGTCCTCCGGGCGCTCGGCGGGTGTCCCCGCCGTCTCCTCCGGACGCGGTCGAGGGCTGACCGTGAGCGCCGGGATGAACACGTGCGCGAGCGGTCCGATGGCCACCGCGTACAGCAGCGTGCCGATCCCGACCGTGCCGCCGAGCAGCCACCCGGCGACGAACACGCTCAGCTCGATGCCCGTACGGACCACCCGGATCGAGTGGCCGCGCGCGGCGAGGCCGGTCATCAGCCCGTCGCGCGGCCCCGCGCCGAAACCGGCGCCGATGTAGCAGCCGGTCGCGAAGCCGCCCACCAGGATCGCCGCGACGAGGTAGGTCCAGCGGATGGCCAGGGGGTGCGGATCGGGCAGCAGGTAAAGGAACAGGTCGGCGAAGACTCCGACCAGCACGACGTTGCTGATCGTGCCGAGCCCGGGCCGCTGTCTGAGAGGGATCCACAGCAGCATGACCAGGGCGCCGGCGATCACGATCCAGGTGCCGATCGACAGTCCGAACTGGCGCGACAGGCCCTGGTGGAACACGTCCCACGGGTCGTTGCCCAGCCCGGAGGACACCTGCAGGGCGATTCCCAGGCCGTACAAGGCCAATCCCACGTAGAGCTGCACCAGCCGCCGGGCCATCAAGGCCATTTCTTCGCTCCCCTTCGGTTCAATACCTGCACCGATACGGTGTTTCGCCTGGTCAGTCTCGCGAAAAGTGGCCTGGTCTTTAAAGAGCCAATATGCGAAAGTGGTCTGCATGAGCACCAGGTACGTGAGCGGCACCCAGCTGGCCCGTCTCCTCGGCGACGTCCCGCACGAGCGCCCGTACTACGCGGCGCTGGCCCGGGCCGTGCGCGGCCTGATCCTGGACGGGCGGCTCGCCCTGCGGACCCGGCTTCCCGCCGAACGTGACCTGGCCACCGCCCTCGGCGTCAGCCGTACCACCGTGACCGCCGCCTACGACCGCCTCCGCGACGAGGGCTTCGTCGAGAGCCGGCAGGGCGCCGGCAGCTGGACGGCGCTGCCGCCGACCAACATGTCCGCGCCCGCGGCCCGGGGCCTGCCGTCGGTCTCGGTCCCGTTCGGCGCCGGGCAGTTCGGCATGGCGTACGCGCCGGAGGGGCCCGGCTTCATCGACCTGGGCTGCGCCACGCCCGCCGCCCCGGCGATCTTCGACGAGGCGGTCGCCGCCGGCGTCGCCTCCCTGGCCCGCTACAGCTCGGGTCCGGGCTACGAGCCCGCCGGGATCGCCGAGCTGCGCGAGACCATCGCGGCCACCTACGAGGCCCGCGGCGTGCCGACCCGGCCCGACCAGATCGTGGTGACCACCGGCGCGCAGCACGCCTTCACGCTGCTGATCCAGGCGCTCGTCGAGCCCGGCGACTCCGTGCTGGTCGAACGGCCCACCTACCCGCACGCGCTCGGCGCGCTGCGGCGGCGCGGCGCCCGGCTGGTGCCGGTCGGGGTGAACGAGGGCTGGGACCTGGAGCTCATCGCGGGCAGCATGCGGCAGGCCGCGGTCCGCGTCGCCTACACGATCCCCGACTTCCAGAACCCGACCGGCCGGCTCATGGGCGACGCCGACCGGGCCGCGTTGGTCGAGGCGGCCCGCCGCGCCGACGCGTTCGTCATCGCCGACGAGACGTTCGCCGAGCTGGCGCACGACCCCGCCGCGGACCGGATGCCGCCGATGGCCGGCTACGACACCGGCGGGCGCGTCATCACGATCGGCTCGTCGTCCAAGCTCATGTGGGGCGGCCTGCGCATCGGCTGGATCAGGGCCACCGCGCCGCTCGCCCGGCGCATCGTGCTGGCCCGCGAGGCCGTGGACATGGCGAGCCCGGTGCTCGACCAGCTGATCGTGCGCGAGCTGCTGCTGCGGCTGGGCGAGGTGCGCGCCGAACGGGCGTCCCACCTGGTGCGCAGCCGGGACGCGCTCGCGGCGGCGCTGCGCGAGCGGATGCCGGACTGGGAGTTCACCCTGCCCGACGGCGGCATGTCGCTGTGGGTACGGCTCGGCGCGCCGGTCGCGTCACTGCTGGCCGAGGCCGCGGGCCGCTACGGGGTCCGCGTCGTCCCCGGGCCGGTGTTCGGCGTCGACGGCGTGCTGGAGGACTGCGTCCGGCTGCCGTACGTGCTGCCGCCGGACGTGCTGCGCGCGGCGGTGGACCGCCTCGCCCAGGCCTATCGGGAGGTCGAGGCGGCCCCGCTCGCCGGGCCGTTGCCGGCCTACGTCTGACGTGGGTCAGGGAGCGCGCTGGATGTAGTCCACCAGGTGCTCGCGCTCGCTCTCCAGCTCGTCGATCGAGCTCTTGACGATGTCGCCGATGCTGACCACGCCCGCGAGGCGGCCCTCGTCGACGACCGGGATGTGCCGGATGCGCCGGTCGGTCATGGTCTTGCGCAGATCGTCCACGGCCGCGTCGGGATCGGTGGTGAACACCTCGGTGGTCATGATGTCGGCGACCGGGCGGTCCAGCAGGTCCGCCCCGTGATCGTGCAGCCTGCGCACGACGTCGCGTTCGGACACGATTCCGGCGATGGCGGCGCCGTCGGGCGAGACCACCGCCGCCCCGATGTTGTGCTGTGCCAGCGTGGCCAGCAGTTCTCTCACAGTGGCACCGGGCGGCACGGTGGCCACCAGGTCGCCTTTTCTCCGCAGGATGTCGCGAATTCGCATGCATCACACTCCGGCGACGGTTCGGTCGGGCCTCGCGGCCCGCCTCGGACCTGTTCTTGTCAACCTCGCATGTTCGGCCGCCCGCGAAAACCCCGCGCTGGTAAACCCTTGGCCGAGTTCCCGGCCGGGCGGCCGGGCCCTGGCATGTGCCCAGTGGATCAAGGGTAGGCAGGTCGGCGGGGAGATCACAGGGGGATGACGTGCCAGGACGTATCGAGGACTATGCCCTGATCGGGGACTGTCAAAGCGCCGCATTGGTCTGCAACGACGGTTCGATCGACTGGTTGTGCCTGCCGCGCTTCGACTCGGGGGCGTGTTTCGCGGCGCTGCTCGGGGACGAGGAGAACGGCCGCTGGCAGCTCGCGCCGTCGGGCGCCGGGCGCGCGACGCGGCGGCGCTACCGCGGGGACACGCTGATCCTGGAGACCGAGTGGGAGACCTCGGCGGGATCGGTACGGGTCATCGACTTCATGCCGCACCGCGGCGAGGCGCCCGACATCGTGCGCATCGTCGAGGGACTGGCGGGCGAGGTCTCGATGACGATGGACCTGCGCCTGCGCTTCGACTACGGCCACCGCGTGCCGTGGATGCACAAGGCCGACGGCCAGCTCGCGGGCATCGCGGGACCGGACTCGATCTGGCTGCGCACTCCGGTGGAGGTCGCGGGCCAGGACTTCGCGCACACCGCCGAGTTCTCGGTGTCGGAGGGGGAGCGGATCCCGTTCGTGCTCACCTGGCACCCGTCGCACATGCCGCCGCCCAAGCCGGTCGAGCCGCTGACCGCGCTGATGGAGACCGAGGAGCTGTGGAACGAATGGGTGGGCCGGATCTCCTACACCGGCACCTACCGTGACGCCGTCGTCCGCTCGCTCATCACGCTGAAGGCGCTGACGTACGCGCCGACCGGCGGCATCGTCGCCGCGCCGACCACCTCGCTGCCCGAGGCGCTGGGCGGCGTCCGCAACTGGGACTACCGATTCTGCTGGCTGCGCGACGCCACGATGACGCTGGACGCGCTGCTGCGCAGCGGCTGCACCGACGAGGCGGCGTCCTGGCGCAAGTGGCTGCTGCGCGCGGTCGCGGGCAGCCCCGAGGACGTCCAGATCATGTACGGCGTCGCGGGGGAGCGCAGGCTCACCGAGTGGGAGGTCGACTGGCTCCCCGGGTACGAGGACTCCAGTCCCGTCCGGGTGGGCAACGCGGCGGCCGGGCAGCTCCAGCTCGACGTGCCCGGCGAGGTGATGAACTCGCTCTACCTGGCGCGCAAGGCCGGCCTGCCGCGCGAGGAGCACATGTGGTCGATGCAGCAGGCGCTGGTGAAGTACGTCGAGGAGCACTGGGCCGACCCCGACGAGGGGCTGTGGGAGATCCGCGGTGAGCGGCGCCACTTCGTGCACTCCAAGATGATGTGCTGGGCCGCGATGGACCGTGCCATCCGCATGTCGGAGGAGTTCGGCTATCCCGGCCCGGTGTCGCACTGGCGCGGCATCCGCGACGAGATCCATGCGCAGGTCTGCGAGAAGGGCTACGACCCCGTGCGCGGGACGTTCACGCAGTCCTACGGCTCGACCGAGGTGGACGCCGCGCTGCTGATGATGACGACGATCGGCTTCCTGCCGCCCGACGACCCGCGCGTGATCGGCACGATCGAGGCCGTGCAGCGCGAGCTGGCGGGCGACGGGTTCGTCCGCCGCTACCCGACGCACGAGGGCGAGGCGTCCGACGGCCTGGTCGGCGAGGAGGGCGCGTTCCTGGCGTGCTCGTTCTGGCTGGCCGAGAACCTGTGCCTCATCGGCCGCGAGGAGGAGGGGCACGCGCTGTTCGAGCGGCTGCTGTCGCTGCGCAACGACGTGGGCCTGCTGGCCGAGGAGTACGACCCGCGGGCCGGCCGCCTGGTCGGCAACTTCCCGCAGGCCTTCAGCCACGTGCCGCTCGTGCACACCGCCTATGAGCTCGACGGGCACCGCCTGGATCTGAACGGCGGCTGAAAGAAACCGAAAGTAATGAATCGGTAGCGATAGGTGATCACTGCCGGGTGTCCGGGTAGGTCGTGATCATCCGGCACGCCGTGCCGGAGTCGTTCACGGGGGGAGCGGGGGATGCGGAGACGTGTGCGCGTGCGTGCCCGCGGGCCTGTCGCCGCCGTCACCGCCGCCGTCCTGCTGGCGGGGGTCGCGGGCTGCGGCTCCGATGCTTCGGGTGCGCGGGTGGTGAACCTCTACAACGCGCCGCAGCAGAACCTCGCCTCCATCGTCAAACGCTGTAACCAGGAGGCGAAGGGGCGCTACCGGATCGTGCTGAACACGCTGCCGCGCGGCGCCGACGACCAGCGCGAGCAGCTGGTCCGGCGCTTGGCGGCGGGCGACTCCGAGCTGGACGTGCTCGGCCTGGACGTCACCTGGACCGCCGAGCTCGCCGAGGCGGGCTGGATCCGTGAGTGGACCGGCGCGTTCGCCCAGCAGGCCAGGCAGGGCACGCTCGCGATGCCGCTGGACACCGCCATCTGGCACGGCAGGCTCTACGGAGCGCCGTCCAACACCAACGTCCAGCTGCTCTGGTACCGCTCGGACCTGATCACGCAGCCGCCGGCCACGTGGGCCGGGCTGATGGCCGCGTCGGCGAAGCTGGCGGCCGAGCGCAAGCCGCACTACGGCGAGGTCACCGGGGCGCAGTACGAGGGCCTGGTCGTCTGGTTCAACAGCCTGGTGATGTCGGCGGGCGGCCGGATCCTCACCCCGGACGGCCTGAAGGTCGACCTCGGCCCGCCCGCGCTGAAGGCGCTGCAGACGATGCGCGACTTCGCGCGTTCCAAGGCCGCCGACCCGTCGCTGTCCAACACCAAGGAGGACGACGCGCGGCTGGCGGTCGAGTCGGGACGCGGCGCGTACGAGATCAACTGGCCGTTCGTGTACGCCTCGATGGCGGCCAACAAACCCAAGATGCTGCCGAACTTCAAGTGGGCGCCCTACCCGGGCATCGACGGCACCGGCCGGTCGCCGCTCGGCGGCTCCAACTTCGCCGTCAGCAACTACTCCAAGCATCCCGCCGAGTCGTTCCAGGCGGCGCTGTGCCTGCGCGACCCCGAGAGCCAGCGCGTCTCGGCGGTCAAGGACGGCCTGCCGCCCACGATCGAGGCGGTCTACGACGCGCAGGGGATGGCCGAGGCCTACCCGATGCGGCAGACGATCCTGGACGCGCTGAAGACCGCCGCTCCCAGGCCGAAGACGCCCACGTACCAGAACGTCTCCACGGTGACGGCGGTGACGCTGTCGCCGCCCGCCTCGATCAACCCGCCCAGCACGCTGAAGACGCTGCGCGGCCTGATCTCCGACGCCCTCGACAGCAAGGGGGTGCTGCCGTGACCTGCTCATGGTCGCGGCTTCGCCGCTCCGGGTCATGGGGCGCCGACGCCTCGTCTTCCCTCGTCGGTCGTTCCTCCCTCCTCAGTCCAGACAAGGCGGCCCCATGACCTCGGCGGACGTCTCGACGGGAACCACACCGGCCAAGACCAAGAAGCCGATCAGCGACGGCAAGCGGTCCGAGCGCAGGCTCGGCCTGTGGCTGTGCGCACCGGCCGCGCTGGTCATGGTGCTGGTCGCGGGCTGGCCGATCATCTACTCGGTCATGCTGTCGCTGCAGCGCTATGACCTGCGCTTCCCCGACAAGCGGGCCTGGATCGGCTTCGGCAACTATGGAACGGTCCTGACCAGCGGCTTCTGGTGGGAGGCGTTCTGGGTCACCGCGTTCGTCACCGTCGTCAGCGTCGCCGTCGAGCTGGTGCTCGGCATGGCGATCGCGATGGTGATGTACCGGACCCTCTTCGCCAAGGGCCTGATCCGCACGGTCGTGCTGATCCCGTACGGCATCGTCACCGTGGCGGCGGCCTACGGCTGGAAGTACGCCTGGACGCCCGACACCGGCGGCGGCTGGCTGGCCGGGCTGATGCCGACCGGCTCCGCGCCGCTCACCGAGCACTGGCCGTCGATCTGGATCATCATCCTGGCCGAGATCTGGAAGACCACGCCGTTCATGGCGCTGCTGCTCATGGCCGGGCTCGCGCTGGTGCCCGAGGACGCGCTGAAGGCCGCCTCGATGGACGGCGCGAGCGGCTGGCAGCGGTTCCGGATGGTGACGCTGCCGCTGATGAAGCCGGCGATCCTCGCGGCGCTGCTGTTCCGCATGCTGGACGCGTTCCGCATCTTCGACAACATCTACGTGCTGACCAACGGCGCGCAGAACACCTCGTCGGTGTCGGTCATCGCCTACCACAACCTGATCGGCGGGCTGAACCTCGGCATCGGCTCGACGATGTCGGTGCTGATCTTCCTGACCGTCGCGCTCATCGCGTTCATCTTCATCAAGGGCTTCGGCACCTCGGCGCCCGGCCAGGACGGGGGAGGGAAGCGCTGATGGAGCGGACCGGCGGCCGGATGGCCAAATGGAGCCTGATCAACCTGCTCGTGCTGCTGTACGCGCTGATCCCGGTGGTGTGGATCGCCTCGCTGTCGTTCAAGGACCCGGGCACCATCACCGAGAAGACGTTCTGGCCCACCAAGTGGACCTTCGACAACTACAAGGGCATCTTCAAGAACGACGACTTCACGCGCGGCCTCATCAACTCGATCGGCATCGGCCTGATCTCCACGGTGATCGCGATCGTGATCGGCACGATGGCCGCCTACGCGGTCGCCCGGCTGGACTTCCCGGGCAAGCCCGCGGTCCTCGGCATGTCGCTGCTGATCGCGATGTTCCCGCAGATCTCGCTGGTCACGCCGCTGTTCCAGATCGAGCGGCAGCTCGGGCTGTTCAACACCTGGCCGGGCCTGATCCTGCCGTACATCACCTTCGCGCTGCCGCTCACGATCTACACGCTCTCGACGTTCTTCAGGGAGATCCCGTGGGACCTGGAGAAGGCCGCGAAGATGGACGGCGCCACGCCGTTCCAGGCGTTCCGGATGGTCATCGCGCCGCTGGCGGCGCCCGGCGTGGTCACCACCGCGATCCTGGCGTTCATCGTCTGCTGGAACGACTTCCTGTTCTCGATCTCGCTGACCTCCTCCAGCGCGGCCCGGACCGCGCCGGCGACGATCTCGTTCTTCACCGGCAGCTCGCAGTTCGAGGACCCGACGGGCTCGATCGCGGCCGCCGCCATCGTCATCACGATCCCGATCGTGCTGTTCGTGCTGTTCTTCCAACGCCGGATCGTGGCCGGCCTGACCTCGGGCGCGGTGAAGGGATGAGCGACCATGGCTGAGATCGAGCTGGCCGGGGTGACCAAGCGCTACCCGGACGGGACCGTCGCGGTCGACGACCTGAACCTCAAGATCGCCGACAAGGAGTTCATCATCCTGGTCGGGCCCTCGGGGTGCGGCAAGTCGACCACGCTCAACATGATCGCCGGGCTGGAGGACATCAGCGAGGGCGACCTGCTGATCGGCGGCGAGCGGGTGAACGACCAGGCGCCGCGCGACCGCGACATCGCGATGGTGTTCCAGTCGTACGCGCTCTACCCGCACATGAGCGTCCGCGACAACATCGGCTTCCCGCTGCGCCTCGCCAAGGTCGACAAGGCCGAGGCCAACGCCAAGATCGAGAAGGCCGCGCGGATCCTGGACATCGAGCCGCTGCTGGACCGCAAGCCCGCCAACCTGTCGGGCGGCCAGCGCCAGCGGGTGGCGATGGGCCGCGCGATCGTGCGCGAGCCCAAGGCGTTCCTGATGGACGAGCCGCTGTCCAACCTGGACGCCAAGCTGCGCGTCCAGATGCGCACGATGATCTCGCGGCTGCAGAACGACCTCGGCACCACGACCGTCTACGTCACCCACGACCAGACCGAGGCGATGACGCTCGGGGACCGGATCGTGCTGATGCGCAAGGGCGTCGTGCAGCAGGTCGGCTCGCCCGAGGAGCTCTACGAGCACCCGCACAACCTGTTCGTCGCGGGCTTCATCGGCTCTCCCGGCATGAACTTCCTGCCCGCTGAGATCACCGGAGACGGCCTGGAGACGGTGATCGGCAGGATTCCCCTGTCCGACCGCGTCCGGAGCGCCCTGGAGCGCCATGACGCGCCCAGGCAGGTCATCATGGGCATCCGCCCGGAGGCCTTCGGTGACGCGAGCCTCGAAACCGCGAGCGGCAACCCCGACGGACGCGACTGCACGTTCAGCGGGGAGGTGGAGATCCTGGAGTCGCTCGGCGCCGAGAAGTTCGCCTACGTCGACCTGGGACGGGCCGGCGCGATCGACTCCGAGCACCTGGCCGAGGCCTACCAGGGCAACGTCGACCACGGCCGGGTGCAGCTGGTCGCCCGGCTCGACGCCCGCTCCCGGGCACGCGAGGGAGAGAGCGTCGAGCTGGACTTCGACCCGGCCGACATCCTGCTGTTCGAGCCCGAGAGCGGGCTCAACCTCACCGAAGAGGTCTGACCGGCCCTTAGCCGACGTCGAAGCGGGCCAGCAGCCGCATCACGCGCGGCGACACCCGGCTGGTGAGGTAACTGAGCCGCGCCTCGGGCGTGACGGGAACGACGGCCCGGTCCTTGCGGACGGCGGCGACGATCTGCTTGGCGACGCCCTCGGGCCCGAAGTTGCGCATCGCGTAGGCGCGGGCCGCGCGGCCCTGGCTCTTGGCCTGCTCCTCGGCGCTCTGCCCCACGAACCGGGACGTCTTGGTGATGTTGGTGTTGACGATCCCGGGGCAGATCGCGCTGACCCCGATGCCCTTGCCCGCGAGCTCGGCGCGCAGGCACTCCGACAGCATCAGCACGGCCGCCTTGCTCGTCGCGTACGCGGGCAGCGTGCGGGACGGCGTGAACGCCGCCGCCGAGGCGGTGTTGACGATGTGCCCGCCCTGGCCCTGCTCGACCATCTGCGCGGCGAACAGACGCGAGCCGTGGATCACGCCCCACAGGTTGACGTCCAGGACCTTCTCCCAGTCCTCCACCGAGTGGTCCAGGAACGAGCCGGCCATGCCGATCCCGGCGTTGTTGACCACGACCTCGGGGACGCCGTGGCCGTGCAGCACCGACTTGGCGAAGTCCTCCATCGCGGTCGGGTCCGACACGTCCACTCCGAAGGCGTGCCCGTGCGGCCCGAGGAGCCCGGCGAGCTCGGCGGTGCGCTGCGCCGACTCCAGGTCCAGGTCGGCGGCGACCACCTCGGCGCCCAGTTCGGCGAACGCCAGCGACGTGGCCCGGCCGATGCCGCTGCCCGCGCCCGTCACCACGACCAGCGAGCCGTCGAACGGGCGGCGGTCGCGGGACACCTTCGCGCGCCGCAGCGCCCGTTCCTCGGTCGTGGTGAGCGCGCCGCCCTCGACCGCGGTGATGTGCTCGTTGATCCAGCGCGCGAGGACCTCGGGGTGGCTGCGCGGCACCCAGTGCCCGGACGCGATGGTCCGCAGCGACAGGTTGGGCACCCGCTCCTGCAGCCCGCCGACCAGATGCGGCGAGACGAACAGGTCCTTGGTCGGGACGATGACCTGGGTCGGCACGTCGGTGCGCCGGTCGCGCGGCCTGCGCAGCCGCTGGACCATGTTGGCCCGGTAGAGCCCGACCCCGGCCGCGCCGTCGCGCGCCAGGGTCCGCGCCGGGTGGCCCTCGCGCGGCTCGATGCCCTCACCGATCTCCAGGGACCGCGAGAACGACGTGGACAGGCCGGTCCGCCACATCACCTCGGGGACGACGGGCGTCTGGAAGAAGTAGATGTACCAGGAGCGGGCGCTCTGCCCGGCGGCCTGCCTGAGGTTGCGCGGCGTCGGGCGGCTGAGCTTGCCGCGCAGCCAGTGCCCCACGTGGTCCAGGCACGGCCCGGACATCGAGGTGAACGACCGGAACCGCTCCGGCATGGTGCACGCGGCCTCCCACGACTGGATGGACCCCCAGTCGTGCCCGACCAGGTGCACCGGCCCGTCCGGGCTGGTCGCGTCCAGCACGGCCCGCATGTCCGACATCAGGTAGTCGAAGGCGTAGTTCTTGCGCCCGAACGGCCGCGAGGACGCGCCCGCGCCCCGTACGTCGTAGCGGACCACGTGGTAGCGCGCGGCCAGCCGTTCGGCCACCTCGTCCCAGACCGCGTGCGTGTCGGGGTACCCGTGCATGAGCAGCACGGTCGGCCGGGACCGGTCGCCCTGCTCGTAGACGGCCAGGTCGACCCCGTCCCCGCGAACGTGCCGGGTGGTCTTGGAAGTGGTGGTCACGCGGTCGCCTTCCGTGCGGCCCAGCGGTGAACGTGCGGCAGGTCGTCGTCGAGCCAGAACGCGTCGTCCTCGGTCACGACGAGCAACTCCTCGAACTTCACGCCCACGTCGCGGAAGCCGATGTGCGGCTCGA
This sequence comes from Actinomadura barringtoniae, assembly GCF_017573505.1. Classification (GTDB taxonomy): domain Bacteria; phylum Actinomycetota; class Actinomycetes; order Streptosporangiales; family Streptosporangiaceae; genus Spirillospora; species Spirillospora barringtoniae. Next base: position 187,240 of record NZ_JAGEOJ010000009.1, on the reverse strand, counting down.
CGGCCCACAGGCCGGGTGTCGGCGGGTGCTGGGACTGCTTGGCGCCGTTCCAGAGCGGGGAACGCCCCTCCATCCGCTCCTTGACCAGCTCGCGCCCGATCGTCTGCAGGAAGCGGACGCCGAACGGGAAGCCGACGCCCTTGGGCAGCATGCCGCCGATGATGCCGACCTGGTGCCCGATGACGCGCCCGGGGTACTTGCGGTGCCGGTTGTCGTAGCCCTGCCGGTCGATCAGCGCGTCGACCTCGGCGTAGATGTCGGCGAACGTGCGGCGCTGCCTGACCAGGTCCAGGATCAGCGTGCGGTACGCGGCGAGGTCGGCGTCGAGCTGGTCCCAGATGCGGTTCTCGCCCAGCACGCCGCCGTAGCCGATGTCGGCGGAGAAGCCCTGCTTCACCGGCGCCATGTCGAGGATGTAGGGCATCCCCTCCTCCAGGCGCGTGGCGCTCGGCAGGAACTGCGTCGGGACCTTGAAGCCGCGGAAGGCGGTGCGGTCGCCGAACCAGGCGAACGGGGTGTGCAGCCAGTCGTCCACGCCGTGGTCGCGCAGCCAGTGGCGCATGGTCTTGCACACCTGGCGTTCGGTCACGCCCGGCTCGAGCGTGGCTGCCACCTCGTCGGCGCACTGGTAGCACAGGCGCTGGATCTCACGGAATCGCTCGAGCTCCGCGGCGTTGTCGGTGCGGGCGAGCGCCACATTATTGGACACATCGTTAATTAACCGCTGATGTGAACCTCGGTCAAGTAATCGAGGCGTGAGCCGCACCACGTCATGCCGTGAAAGCGAGAACCCGGCCGGGCCCCTTGCGGCGCCGGCCGGGTCGCTGGTGATGGTGCCGATGGTCTAGTACGGGTCGTACCCGCCTGCCTTGGCGGCGGGCGACGTCAGCAGGTAGTCCAGCGCCTGGGGCGTGGAGCAGACCTGCGAGGGGTGGTGCGAGCGCTTGAGGTAGATCGGCGCCTCGCCGAGCAGCAGCTTGAAGATCCCCGGGATGTGGCCCCTGCGGACCGACTTGCGGTAGGAGCGGTAGACGCGGGGGAGCGTCACCTTCTTCTTGATCGTCGGGTCCTGCTTCAGCAGGTAGAGCGTGCCGCCGATCAGCGCCCAGTAGAGGAAGAACAGCGACACCACCCAGGCGGCGACGCGCAGCGGGTAACGGCCGCCCATCTGCTGGTAGACGTCGAACACCACCGACCGGTGCTCGACCTCCTCGGCGCCGTGCCAGCGCAGCAGGTCCAGCATCGTCGGGTCGACACCGGCCTTGTCGAGGTTGTCGTTGTCCATGATCCACTGGCCGAGGACCGCGGTGTAGTGCTCGATGGAGGCGACGGCGGCGAGCTCGAACAGCAGCCGGCGGCGCCACTTGCGCTGGGACTTCTCCTTGAGCGCCGCCATCTGCGCGGGCCGCTCGGCGTTGCCCTTGCCCGCCGGGCCGGTGATCTTGGTGACGTCGATGCCGTTCTGCTCCAGGAGCCGGTCCAGCACGCCCTGGTGGGAACGGGCGTGCACCATCTCCTGGCCGATGAAGCCCTTGATCTCCTCGCGGAGCTTCTCGTCCTTGATGTAGGGGGTGGCGTCCTTGACGCACTGGATGAACCACTTCTCGCCCTCCGGCAGGACGATGTGGAACGAGTTGATCATGTGGGTGCCGACGGGATCGCCCGGTATCCAGTGCAGCGGGGTCTTCTCCCAGTCGAAACTGACGCGCCGGGGCCGGATCGGTGGGTGCCGCTCGTCGATCTCGAACGTCGATCCTGCTTCCACGGGCCTCGTCATTCCCTCTCCTCACCTCAGCGCGCCCCGACCCTTATTGGACGCAGCGTACAGACCTGTGCGCCGGTCCACTGAGATAGGAGTGAACTAGCGATAAGTGCCGGGTTTCTTGGGGGCTGGCACACAAGTTACCGGCCGGTGTTCGTTGCCGGGTGATAAATCCGGCACTCACACCTGGATGCGATGCGCTCCGGTGTAGACGTTCATGCTCTCGCCGCGCAGGAACCCCACGAGCGTCATCCCCGCGTCGTCGGCGAGCTCGGCCGCCAGCGACGAGGGGGCCGAGACCGCGGCGAGCGCCGGAATGCCCGCCTGCATGGCCTTCTGGGTCAGCTCGAACGAGGCCCGGCCGCTCACCATGAGGATCCGCCCGGTGAGCGGGAGCAGGCCGGCGCGCAGCGCCCAGCCCACGACCTTGTCGACCGCGTTGTGGCGCCCGACGTCCTCCCGTACGGCCAGCAGCTCGCCCGTGGCGTCGAAGAGCCCGGCGGCGTGCAGGCCGCCGGTGCGGTCGAAGACGCGCTGCGCCTCGCGGAGCCGGTCGGGGAGCGCGGCGAGGATCTCCGGGGTGAAGGTGACGGGATCGGCGGCGACCTCGTAGGGCCGGTCGGTCCGCAGCGCCTCGATGCTGGCCTTCCCGCAGACGCCGCAGGCGCTGGTGGTGGTGAACGCCCGTTCCATCGACGCGTCCGGGGGCCGCACGCCCTCGGCGAGGACGACGTCGAGGGTGTTCTGCTGGGCGGCGTCGGCGCAGTAGCGCATGGCGCGCAGGTCGCCCGCCGCGCCGATGATCCCCTCGGCGGCCAGGAACCCGGCCACGAGGTCGAAGTCGTCGCCCGGCGTGCGCATCGTGATCGTCAGCGGCCGCCCGGCGACGCGGATCTCCAGCGGCTCCTCGACGGCCAGGGTGTCGGGCCGCCGGCCGCGCGTCCCCCCGGCGCCGAGCCGCAGCACCGGCCTGCGAACCGTTACCCGACCCATGTAGGTGACCGTACCCCCAGGTGCCGCGCCATGCGACAGCGGTCTGTCCCCTTCCCGGTCACTCTGAGTAGTCGATTTAGGGCCTAACGTAATAGCCATGGTTCTCCGCACGTTCGGCTGGTCCTTCGCCGCCACCGTGGTCGCGCTCGCCGCCGCCTTCCTCTATCAGGGCGTCACGGCCTTCGTGCTCGTCGCGGTCCTGGCGATCCTGGAGATCTCCCTGTCGTTCGACAACGCCGTGGTGAACGCCAAGGTCCTGGAGCGGATGAGCCCGTTCTGGCAGAAGATCTTCCTGACCGTCGGCGTCGTGATCGCGGTGTTCGGCATGCGGCTGCTGTTCCCGCTGATCATCGTGGCGGTCACCGCGGGGATGGGCGGCCCGGTCAAGGCGTTCGACCTGGCCCTGGACGACCCCGACGCCTACCAGCACGCGATGGAGTCGGCGCACCCGCTCATCGCGGCGTTCGGCGGGATGTTCCTGCTGATGCTGTTCCTGGAGTTCGTCTTCCAGGAGCACCCCGAGCGGTGGCTGCCCTGGCTGGAGGAGCCGCTGGCCCGGCTCGGCCAGGTCAACCAGCTGCCGGTCGTGGTCGCGGGCCTCGCGCTGGTGCTGGTGTCGGGCATCTACGCCGACGACCCCGGGAACGTGATGATCGCCGGGGTGCTGGGGATCATGACCTACATCCTGGTGAACGGGCTGGGGGAGCTGTTCTCCGAGGTCGGGGCGTCGGCCGCCCGCGCCGGGTTCTTCCTGTTCCTCTACCTGGAGGTGCTGGACGCCTCGTTCAGCTTCGACGGCGTCGTCGGCGCGTTCGCCATCAGCTCCGACCCGATCGTGATCGCGCTCGGCCTCGGCGTCGGGGCGATGTACATCCGGTCGCTGACGGTCTACCTGGTCCGCAAGGGCACGCTCAGCGAGTACATCTACCTGGAGCACGGCGCGCACTGGGCGATCGGCGCCCTCGCGGTGTGCATGCTCGTCAGCATCGCCCGCGACGTGCCCGAATGGCTCACCGGCGGGCTGGGCGCCGGGCTGATCCTCGCCGCGTTCCTCAGCTCGGTGGTGCACAACCTGGACCGCCGCTCGGCCGCCGCGGACGCCGGATCCGGGACGGATCCCGAGGCCGATCCCGAAGCAGGGCCCGTGACCGAATCCGAGGCTGAGCCCGTGGCCGATTCCGACGCGGGCGCGGACGTCAGTCCCGAACGCCTCGAGGACGGGGAGTACGCCAGCCGTAACGCATCGCCGATACCCGCAGCACGAACGCCAGAAGGGCAGCGCCGGCAGTGACGCCTGGACCGTGCCACCCGGTGACGTCGGCGACCGCGACCAGGGCGGCGCCGAGGAGGGCGGGCAGCGCGTACAACTGCCGGTCGTAGAGCACCGAGGGGATCAGCCCGCTCAGCACGTCGCGCAGCATGCCGCCGCCGACGGCCGTGATGACCCCCAGCAGGACCGCGTGCAGCGGTGACAGCCCGAAGTCCAGCGCCTTGGCGGTGCCGGTGGCGCAGAACAGGCCGAGCCCGGCGGCGTCGAACAGCAGCACCGTCGGCAGGATGCGGCTCACCTGCGGATGCCAGAAGAAGACCAGGACGGCGGCGGCCACCGGGACCAGCACGTACCCGACGCTGGTGAACGCGGTCGGCGGCACCGCGCCGATGACCAGGTCGCGCACGATCCCGCCGCCGAGCGCGGTGATCTCGGCGAGCACCACCATGCCCACCATGTCGAGCCGCTGCCGCACCGCCGTGAGGCCGCCCGACACCGCGAACACGAAGATGCCGGCCAGGTCGAGCAGCTCGGGAACGTCCATGGTCCGGCACTCTGGCAGGTCACCGGCCCCCGCCGGAACGCGGCGCGCGGATCATTCGCGCTTGTCGGCGTTCCAGTTGGCGACGATGGCGGCGAACGGCGGGATGACCATCGCCACGACCGACATCGCGATCGCGGCGGGCGGCGAGAACAGCCGCACCACCGACCAGGCCAGCACGAACAGGGTGAGGCAGGTCCCCATCATGATCGCGTAGGCGATCCTGCGACGCCTCATGCCTCCCACGATACGACCCGCGGGTCACTCGGCCTGAGGGCAGAGGTCACCGGGCTCCGGACCGGGCGATGTCGAGAGCACCAGGGGGAGGCACAGCGGGAGCGACAGGCTCATCCCGGAGAGGAAGCCGAGCGGGCTCGCCGGGGTCCGGGCCGGGGTACGGCGCTTGAGCCGGACCTTGGAGGCATCGGTGGCGGTGCCGGTCACGGGCCGCGCGGTCACGGGGTGCGCGGCGGCGGGATGCGCGGCGGGCTGCGCGGAGGCTGCGGGCGGGGCCGGGGCCGCCCCGATGAGGGCGGCGAACGCGGCGGCGCCGGCGGCGAGGAGGGTCACCCGGGACAGTGTCGCGGGCCGGACCGGACCGAATGGCCCGGGCCGACCGTATCTACTTCAACTGTAGTCATCTCATTACACTTAGTTAGCGTCTCTTTAGGGCAATCGGTCCGTCAGAAGGAGAAGCATGGTCGAGAACGATGGCGCTCCCCGAGCCGTCGGTCCGTCGTCCGAGGTCGCCGCGGCGACCCTCACCGCGATCCAGGCGGCGCGGGAACGGGTGCGCCGCCTGGTCGACTCCACCCGCTTCCAGCTCGCCGTCACCGTGCTCATCATGGTCAACGCGGCCTCGCTCGGCCTCGACACGATGCCGGCGGTCATGCGCGACTACGGCGACTGGCTGGAGGCGACCGACCGGGTCTGCCTGATGGTCTTCACCGTCGAGCTCGGGCTGCGTGCCTTCGCGCACGGGAAGGCGTTCCTGCGCGACCCCTGGTGCATGTTCGACGCCCTGGTCGTCGGCATCGCGCTGACGCCGAGCGCGGGCGGCCTGTCGGTGCTGCGGGCGCTGCGGATCCTGCGGGTGCTGCGGCTGATCTCGGCCGTGCCGAGCCTGCGCCGCGTCGTCGGCGCGCTGCTCACCGCGATGCCCGGGATGGCGTCCATCACCGGGCTGCTGGTCCTGATCCTGTACGTCGCGGGCGTCATGGCGACCAAGCTGTTCGGCTCGGCCATGCCGGCCGCCTTCGGCAGCCTCGGCGACTCGCTGTTCACGCTGTTCCAGATCATGACCGGCGACAACTGGTCCGACGTCGCCCGCGAGGTGATGCACCACCAGCCGCTGTCGTGGATCTTCTTCGTGCTCTACATCCTGGTCTCCACGTTCGCCGTGCTGAACCTGTTCATGGCGGTCGTGGTGAGCGCGATGGAGTCGCAGATCTCCGGCGAGCTCGCCGACGACATCGAGCGCGCGCAGGAGGAGGACCGGCAGCGCGACGTGGAGACCCTGGACGCGGTCAAGGCCCTGAGCGAGGACGTGGCGGCCATGCGGGACGAGCTCGCCCGCCTGCGCCCCGCGTGAGCCGCACGGCCGCGTAAGCCTCACCCCACCGGCCTCGGCAGGGTCGCCTCCCTGCGCTCGGGCTGGGTACGCGAGGTGAACCTCCCACCGCTCCAGACGATCAGCTGGGAGATCACCGCCATCGCCAGCCCGAGCGCCAGGCAGTACGCCAGGACCCGCACGTACCCGCCGACGAGCCCCGGGTCCAGGAACGGGTACGGGTACCAGTCGGCGAACGGGCCGCGCAGCATGCTGTAGACCAGGTAGGCCAGCGCGATGACGGCCCAGCCCCGCGTGACCCGGGTGCGCATGCGGCCCGCCGGAGCGTCGATCAGCCAGTCGAGCAGCACGACGACGGGCACGACCACCTGCAGCAGCCAGCCGACCGGCGCCGACGGGCCGACGGGCGCGGGCATCGTCAGGAACACGACGGCGGTCGTGGCCATCGCCAGCAGCGCGCCGCCGCGAATCCGCGCCGGGACCTGCCGTACGACCCCGACCAGCAGCACGACGGCGGCGAAGGTCCCGGTGAGGAACGCGAACGAGCTCAGGTAGTCCATCACCGAGAAGTCCGGCTGGCCGAGGCCGAGCAGCATCCCGTACAGCTCCTCGGTGAGGATCACCACGCCGCAGACCGCGCGGTACCCGGCGATCGGCCAGGGGATCCGCCAGCCGAACCGGCCCGACGTGCGGTGCCCGGCGCCCGACCCCTCGCCGCCGCCCGCGTCGCCGCCGCCGCGGACGGCGCCCGCGATGGCGGTCACCACGAACGTGCCCATGAGCAGCAGCAACGGGATCTGCTTCGCGCCGCCCGACGCGGCCTTGGCCTTGTGCACGTCCCGGATCGGCGTGATCTTCTTGGGTGCCGGCGGCACGGGCGGCACGGCCGGGGGAGGGGGCGGCGGAGCCGGGGCGACCGCCGCGGGCGCGGGCGCCGGCGGCGGGGGAGGCGGCGGAGCCGGTGGCTGCACGATGCTCGCGACGCCCGCGGTGTTGATGAGCCCGGCGACGCCGAAGGAGTTGGCGAAGCCGCCGAGCGCCGCCTTGTTGACGTAGCCCGCGACGCTGCGCTTCTGGCCGCGCGAGTTGTCGCTGGACGACGTCGTGGTGCCGCCCGCGCTGTGCCCGCCGGCCGTGCCGCCCGCGCTGTGCCCGCCGACGGTGGCGGCGGCCGCCCGCGTGGAGGAACGCGCCAGCACCCGGATCGGGACCCGGATGAGGTTGTCGCCGCCCTGCGGGTCCTTGGAGGCGCTGGTCAGCTTCAGCTCCAGCACGCGCTTGCCGGGCTTGGCGTCCGGCGTGGCCCGCAGCGTGATCTTCAGCCAGCGGTGCTCGCCCGGCTTCAGCCGCCCGATGACGCAGCGCAGTTTGTGGTCCTTGACCTGGCACACCGGCTTGGCTCGCCGCTCCGACCGCTCGGGTACGCGCGGCGCCGACCGCTCCGACGAGGCGCTCCGTTCCGGGGAAGCGCTCCGTTCCGGGGAGACGCTGCCCGGCTTCGCCGCGGTCAGCTCCGCGCCCTCCAGGCTGAAGCCGTCCGGCAGCGTCCCGGTGAGCACGATGTCGTCGGCGACCGACGGCCCCCGGTTCAGCACGTCCGCGGTGAACGTGGCGACGCCGCCCGGCTCGATGTCCAGCGAGCGGTCGGCCGTGCCCTTGGGCGACAGGACCAGGTCGCTCTCACGGGTCAGCGTGAACTGCAGACCCGGCTTGCCCTTGGTCCCCTTGGCGGGCTTGGCCTTCTTACCGCCCTTGTAGGTGACCGTCGGCTGGCCGATGACCAGCGACCCCGACGACAATGACGCGTCGGGGAACAGGCCGAGCGTGGCGGTGGCCGACTTCTTGTACGGGATGTTCTTCCACACGCACGTCACCACGACGCTCTGGTCCGGCTTGGTGGCCGACGTGCACTCCCGGGGCATCTTGAGGATCTTGACGCCCTTCGGGAACGGCTGGTTCAGCGTGACCTTGCCGGAGGGCACCTGGCCGACGTTCTTGACCTTCACCTTGTAGAGGAACGCCTTGCCGGCCACCGGATGCGCAGGGACCGTGGAGACCTCGAAGACCACCTTGGGCTTCTTCACCGGACCGTCGGCCGCCGCGCCCCCCGCCACGGCCAGCAGCCCGAGCACGGCCACCGCCGCCGCCGCGGTCACCGCCAGGACCGCGCCCGCGCCCGTTCGCGCGCATGCCAAAAGCCTCGCCCATGTGGCGATCATCAGGTCGACCCCCCCGATCAACGCCCCCTACCCGGGGACCGCACCATTCCTAGTGATCGGCAACGGGGAGATCAAGCCGCCGCACGGAACCCGGAAACACGCGCTTGACCTTTACTTTTTCGCCGGGGCGAGGCGGGTCGGAGGATAGGTGTCGATCCGGGCGAACTGCTCCTGCGCGCCGAGCATGGCGCCCGGCCGGATGCCGACGGCGCCGCCGTAGGGCCGTTCGAACTGGAACACCACGAGCACGGTCACGGTGAACAGCATCGAGGTCGTGATGGCCCACGCCAGGCTGTGCAGGCTGCCCTCGAGCCCCATCACCAGCGGGAAAATGATCATGAGTAGCGAGGTGCCGATGACGCCGAGCAGCAGCATCGCGGGCAGTCTGCTGCCCGCCAGCGAGGACCGTTCGTCATGGAAGCCGGACAGGTCGCGCAGCCGGTCCATGGCGTCCAGGCGCCGCTGCTCCACGCTGAAGTCCTTGGGGTGGAACCGCAGCAGCCGCAGCCTCGCCTGGTCCAGGATCAGCCCCGAGTCGTCGCCGAGGTCGCCGCGCCGCATCATCGGCCACTCCTTGTGGATCGTGACCTGGGCGTACGTGCGGACGTCGCCCTGCACGGCCGCGCCGACCGGGTTCGGGACCGCGCGCGCCGACCAGTAGAGCTCGATGGCGCGCTTGGCCTCGTTGTCGGCGCTCGTGTCGGCGTCGGTGACCGACTGCCATCCGGCGACGAGCGCGAACGCGACGATGAGCATGTGCAGCGCGCCGATCGACGGGCCGAGCACCCCCATCACGATCTCGTCCCGCCTGCTGGCGTTGCGGCGCATCATCCGCACGGTCACGACCGTGCCCGCCGCGGTCAGGGCGAGAGCCGTCGCCATGACACCCGCGCCCTGCATACGCGTCCTCCTGTCGTCCCAAGCGCTCCCCCTCCCCGTCTTTGACCGGCGGTGACCAGGTAAAACACCGGGAAGGGAGAGGTTAGGAAGGAGTCACGACGCGTATAGGGACTCGATGGCGTCGGTGTACTTGCCGTGCACGACGCGGCGCTTGAGCTTCAGGGTGGGCGTGAGCTCCTCGCTCTCGGCGGTCCACTCGGCGGGCAGCAGCCGCCACTTCTTGACCTGCTGAACGCGGGCGAGGCGAGCGTTGGCGTCCTCGACCGCCTTCTCGACCTCCTCCAGCACGAGCGGGTGCTCGGCGAGCGCGGCGAGGTCGGTGGTGTCGACGCCGTGCGCGGCGGCCCAGACCGGGGCGACCTCGCCGTCGAGGGTGATGAGGGCGACGACGTAGGGGCGGCGGTCGCCGTACGCGAGGGCCTGGCCGACCAGCGGGTGCTCCTTGAGCAGGTTCTCGATCATCGACGGGGCGATGTTCTCGCCGCCCGCGGTGATGATGAGCTCCTTCTTGCGGTCCACGACCCTGAGGAAGCCGTCGTCGTCCAGCACGCCGACGTCGCCGGTGTGCACCCAGCCCTCGGCGTCGATCAGGTCGGCGGTCGCCTCGGGCCTGTTCAGGTATCCGGGGGTGCAGCTCGCGCCGAGGACCAGGATCTCGCCGTCCCCGGCCAGCCTCAGCTCGACCCCGTCGAACGCGCGGCCGACCGTGCCGAGCTTGAACGAGTCGCTCAGGTTGGCGGTGATCGCGCCGGTCGTCTCGGTCATGCCGTACGCGTCGAAGATCTTCAGGCCGAGCCCGGCGAAGAAGCGCGCGACCTCCTCCGGCAGCGGCGCGGCGGCGCTGGAGGCCTGGCCGACCCGGTCCAGCCCGAGCAGCGCCCGCATCGGGGTGAGCACGGCGGCGTCGGCCCGCTCGAACGCGGCGGCGAGCTCGGGCGGGCTGGTGTTGCCGTACTCCAGGCTCGCCACGTACCGGCGCCCGGCGTCCAGCGCGCCCTGGACCGCGGCCTTCTTCTGCTCGTCCTGCTCGGCGCCGAGGACGGCCTGGATGCCCGCCATGATCTTCTCCCAGACGCGCGGCACGCCGAAGAACGAGTGCGGGCGCACCTCGCGCAGCACGGTGGTGAGCTGCGCGGGGTCGGGGCAGAAGTGCACGTGCGCGGCCCGGCCGACCGGCAGGTAGTAGCTGAGCACGCGGTCGGCGATGTGGGCGAACGGGAGGTAGGAGATGCCGACGCTGTGGTCGGGCAGCACCGAGCTGCGCTCCACCATCGCGCACTCGTGCATCGCCATCGAGTGCGTGATGATGACGCCCTTGGGGTTGCCGGTCGTGCCGGAGGTGTAGAGCAGGGTGAGCGTGCCGCCCGGCTGGACCGCCTGCCAGCGGGCGTCGACCGCGGCCGGGTCGGCGGCCAGCCGTTCACGGCCGAGCTCGGTGAACGCCTCCCATGTCATGAAGCGCTCGCCCTCGGGGCAGGCGCCGGAGTCCAGCACGATCACCGTGCGGAGGGCGGGCAGCTCGTCCAGGACGGGCAGCCACCGGTTCAGCTGGTCCTTGCCGTCCAGGACCGCGAACCTGGCCGTGCTGTTGCTCGCCACGAACGCCACCTGGTCGGGGGCGAGCGTCGCGTACACGGTCGTGGGGACGCCGCCGGCGTGCACGGTGCCCAGGTCGGCGAGGACGTGCTCGGAACGGTTGGGCATCATCAGCGCCACGACGTCGCCGGGCTCCAGCCCCAGCGCGGCGAACCCGGCCGCCGTCTCCAGGGCGCGCCTGCGGGTGTCGGCCCAGGTGAGCGTCCGCCACTCGCCGTCCACTCGGTCGGAGTAGGCGGGCAGCCCGCCGTGCGCCGCCGCGGTCGCCGCGAGCCGGGTGCAGATCGTCTGCCCGGCCACCGCGGCCTCCAGTTCCGCCCGCCGTGCCAGGATCTCGGCCTCACCCATCGCGCGCCCCTCTCGGCCAGTCCAGTCCATGGAAGTCATCGACGATCCGTCGAAGTAACCGTTCACTTGCAGGACAGGATCGCATCATGCCGAACGCGGTTCGGGCAAGGGGTGGGCGGGTAGGGGAAGCGGGTGGTCACAGGGTGACCGAACCGGCACCGTGTGTTTCTTGATCGTTAGGGTCGGGATTGGAAGGATTCCCACGTGACCTCCCCGCTCGCCGCGCCCGTCCGGCTGACCCAGTACGCCCGCGGCGGGGGATGCGCGTGCAAGATCCCTCCCGGTGAGCTCGAGACCGTGCTGGCCGGGCTGGCAGGCCCGGTGAGCGCCGCCGGCGACGGCGAGCCGCTGCTGCTGGGCGGCGACGACGGCGACGACGCGGCGGTGCTGCGCGTCGGCGACGGACGGGCGGTCGTCTCCACCGTCGACTTCTTCACGCCCGTGGTCGACGACGCCTACGACTGGGGCCGCATCGCGGCCTGCAACGCCCTCTCCGACGTCTACGCCGTCGGCGGCGAGCCGGTCATGGCCGTGAACCTGCTCGCCTGGCCGCGCGACGCGCTGCCCTGGGAGGTGGCGCGCGAGGTCCTGCGCGGCGGCCGCGACATGGCCGCGCTGGCTGGCTGCCCGATCGCGGGCGGCCACAGCATCGACGACGCCGAGCCCAAGTACGGCCTGGCCGTCACCGGGATCGCCGACCCCGACCGGCTGCTGCGGCTGGACGCCGGGCGGCCCGGCGTGCCGCTGTCGCTGACCAAGCCGCTCGGCCTCGGCGTCCTGAACGCCCGGCACAAGGCGACCGGCGAGGTGTTCGCGGACGCCGTCGACACGATGACCACGCTCAACGCGGAGGCCGGACGGCTCGCCTTGGAGCGCGACATCGGCTGCGCCACCGACGTCACCGGCTTCGGGCTGCTCGGCCACCTCTACAAGCTGGCCCGCGCCAGTGGCGTCACCGCCGTGGTGGACTCCTCGGCCGTGCCCTACCTGGACGGCGCCCGCGCGGCCGTACGGGACGGCTTCGTGCCCGGCGGCAGCAGGCGCAACCTCGCGTGGGTGTCGCCGCACACCGACTTCGGCCGGATCGCCGAGGAGGAACGGCTCCTACTGGCCGACGCGCAGACCTCGGGCGGCCTGCTCGTGGCGGGGGAACTGCCCGGAGCGCCGGTCGTGGGCGAGCTCGTCGGTCGGGGCCGGCACACCCTGATCGTCCGCTGACCTCCTCTCTCTCCGTTCATTGATGATCACTCTGGGTATATGAGCCCGCGACGAGCGATCATCGGGGGGAACCGCCATGGCGGTGTCGCAATCGGGCCGTGCGCAGGGCGGGCGCACGTTCTTCGGTCATCCGTGGGGCCTGGCCACCCTCTTCTTCACCGAGATGTGGGAGCGGTTCAGCTTCTACGGGATGCGCTCCCTGCTGGTGCTGTTCCTGGCCGCGCCCGTGGCCCAGGAGGGCATGGGCCTCTCGGACGGCACGGCGAGCGCCGTCGTCGGCGTCTACCAGGGCATGGTCTACTTCGTCGCGCTGCCCGGCGGCTGGATCGCCGACCGCATCCTCGGCGCCCGCAGATCCGTGCTGTGGGGCGGCGTCGTCATCATGTCGGGCCACATCTCGCTGGCGATCCCGGGTGACGCGTTCGTCTGGATCGGCCTGGTCCTGATCGTCATCGGCACGGGCCTGCTGAAGCCCAACATCTCCACGATGGTCGGCTTCCTCTATCGCGGCGAGGAGGAGGCGCGCCGCGACGCGGGCTTCTCGATCTTCTACATGGGCATCAACCTCGGCGGGTTCGTCGCCCCGTTCATCACCGGCACGCTCGGCCAGAACGTGAACTGGCACCTGGGCTTCGCCACGGCGGCGGTCGGCATGGCGCTCGGCCTGATCCAGTACGTGCTGGGCGGACGCGGCCTGGGGGAGGCCGGCCTGAAGCCGACCAACCCCGCCCCGCCCCAGACCCACAGGCGCTTCTACCTGCTCCTGGTCGCCACGGCCGTGGGCCTGGTGGTCGTGGGCGGGCTCTCGGCGGCGGTGGGATGGTTCAGCGTCGACAACGTCACCTACGCGATCGCGGTCTTCGCGGTGCTGACGACGGTCGGGTTCTTCTTCTACGTCTTCCGTGGCAAGCACGGCCTGACGCCCGTCGAGCGTTCGAACATGCGCGCCTACATCTGGCTGTTCACGGCCGCCGCGATCTTCTGGATGATCTACGACCAGGCGGCCAGCGTGCTCAGCCTGTTCGCGCAGGACAACACCGACCTCAGCGTCTTCGGCTGGGACATGCCCTCCAGCTGGACCCAGTCGATCAACCCGGTGATGATCATCGCGCTGGCGCCGGTCTTCGCCGCCCTGTGGGTCGGCCCGGGCCGACGGTTCAGCACGCCCGCCAAGTTCGCCTCGGCGCTGATCCTGGTCGGCGGCAGCTACGTCGTCATGGCGCTGGTGCAGTCGTTCGCCGACAGCGGCGTAAAGGTGACCGTGCTCTGGATGGTGCTGGTCTACTTCCTGCAGACCTGCGGTGAGCTGGCGCTGAGCCCGGTCGGCCTGGCGATCACCACCAAGCTCGCGCCGGCCAAGCTCGCCAGCCAGATGCTGGGCGCCTGGTTCCTGGCGACTGCCGTCGGCGACGCGATCGGCGGCCAGATGGCGCGCCTGAAGGGCACCGTGCTGTCGGGGCCGATGTACTTCCTGTTCCTCGGCCTGCTCGCCGTGCTGGCGGGCATCGCGCTGTTCATGTTCGTCACCCGGCTGCGCGCGCTGATGGGCGAGAACGAGGAGGAGGCGGCGGCCGCACAGGCCGGTCCGCCCACGGCATAGGCCGTCCTTCCTGCGACGTTCGCACTAGAGACGCTGAGCGTCAATTCTTGTTACTCATGGTGAATGAATCGAATCCGTTACCGGTTCGACAACCTCATGGCGCGCGGCATGCCGGCGATGATCGGCCTGCTGGTCACGGTGACGCTGCTGCTGGTCGCCGCCGGGGGAGGCCTGCTGATCTACGGGCCGCACGCGGGCCGCGCGCCCACCCTCTTCCAGGCGATGTGGACCGCCTTCATGCACGCCCTCGACCCGGGCGCGCTCGGCAACGACGGGCCCGGGCCCTCCCTGGTGATCGTCCTGCTCGTCACCCTCGGCGGCCTGTTCATCGTGAGCGCCCTGGTCGCGGTGGTGGGCGCGGGCGTCGACAACCGGCTCGCGCACCTGCGCAAGGGCCGTTCCACGGTCGCCGAACGCGGCCACACCGTCGTGCTCGGCTGGTCCGAGCAGATCTTCACCATCATCTCCGAGCTCACCGAGGCCAACCTGTCGCAGGGCGGCGGCTGCGTCACCGTGCTGGCGGCCAAGGACAAGGTCGAGATGGAGGACGCGCTGCGCGAGCGGGTCGGCCGGGGCAAGCGGCTGCGGCGCACTCGGGTGGTCTGCCGTACCGGCGACCCGATCGACCCGGCCGACCTCGCCATCACCAACCCCCGCGACGCGCGCTCGGTGATCGTGCTGCCGCCGACCGGCGACGACCCCGACTCCCAGGTCATCAAGTCGCTGCTGGCGCTGTCGCAGTTGCTGCGCGGCGGCCACCGCAAGCGCGGCGGGCCGAGTCCGCACGTCGTCGCGACCATCGCCGACCGGCAGAACCTGGCCGCCGCGCGCCTGGCGGGCGGATCGGCGGCCTCCCTCATCGACACCGGCGACTTCATCTCGCGGATGATGGTGCAGACCAGCCTCCAGTCGGGGTTGTCGGCGGTCTACCAGGAGCTGCTGGACTTCGCCGGCGACGAGATCTACATGCGCGAGCAGCCCGAGCTGGTCGGCCGCCCGTACGGCGAGGCGCTGCCGGCCTACCGCGACTGCGCGGTCATGGGCGTGTGCACGGCGGCCAAGCAGATCCTGCTGAACCCGCCGATGAACCGGCTCCTGGAGCCCGGCGACCAGCTCATCCTCATCGCCGAGGACGACGACCTGATCGAGCTCGGCGAGAACCCGCGCCCGCCGGTCGACGAGTCGGCGATCTCGCTCGCCGACCGCGCCGCGCCCGCGCCGAAGCGGGTACTGATGCTCGGCTGGCACGTGCGCGCCACCGCCATGGTCATCGAGCTGGACGCCTACGTGTCGGCCGGGTCGGTGCTGGACGTCGTCAGCGACCACCGCGACATGAAGTCCGACATCGTGATGCTCGGCGAACGGCTGAGCTCGCTGACGGTCGAGGCGATCGAGGGGGACGCCGCGCGGCGCGAGACCCTGGAGAGCCTGGACCTGGGCTCCTACGACCACATCATCGTGCTGTGCAGCGACGAGATGGACACCCAGCGGGCGGACTCGCGGGTGCTGGTGACGCTGCTGCACCTGCGCGACATCTCCTCACGCAACGCCCGGCCGTTCACCCTGGTCACCGAGATGGGCGACGACCGCAACCGGGTCCTGGCCGGGGTGGTGCATCCCGACGACTTCATCGTGAGCGAGAAGCTGATCACGCTGCGGATGGCGCAGGTGTCGGAGAACCGGCATCTGGAGGCGGTCTTCAATGACCTGTTCGACCCCGACGGCAGCGAGATCTACCTGAAGCCGGCCGGCGACTACGTGCTCCCGGGCGCCCAGGTCGACTTCTACACCGTGGTGGAGGCGGCCCGCAGGCGCGGGGAGACGGCGATCGGCTACCGGCTGCAGACGGGCGTGCAGACCCCGCCGCTGTACGGGGTGTCGCTGAATCCGGACAAAGCGGAAAAGCTGACGTTCACCGCCAGCGACCGGATCATCGTCGTCGCGGAGGACTGACCAGGACTGAGCAGGGGTGACCAGAGGGTGTAAAGATCCGCACAGGTCGTGTCAAAGATCCCTACAGTGGGTATCGGACCGGTGACGGGCCCGCGGCGGAAGCGGGTCCGGCGACTCATGACCGAAGGAGCGGACATGACCATCGGGGGCATTCTCACCGCCATCATCTTCGGCGCCATCATCGGGGCTCTCGGCCGGCTCATCGTGCCCGGCAAGCAGAGCATGTCGATCTGGCTGACCGTGCTGGTGGGCATCGTGGCCGCGTTCGCGGGAACCGGCCTCGCACACCTGTTCAACCTGAAGACCAGCGGCTGGAACTTCTGGGAGACGCTGTTCCAGATCGCCTTCGCGGTCATCGGCGTCTACCTGGTCTCGGCGTTCTGGCCGAAGAAGCCCAGCGGCAGCGGCAGCGGCGTCTGAGCGGACGCCTTCTGAGCCGACCGAGCTGAGCGGGCCCGTCAGGGTGCCGTCGGCGGACGCAGGACCGGGCGCAGCGCGTCCAGCACGCCCGGGTCCTCGATCGTCGACGGCACCGACACGTCCTCGCCGTCGGCGATGCCGCGCATCGTGCCGCGCAGGATCTTGCCCGACCTGGTCTTCGGCAGCGCCTGGACCACGGCGACCTCCTTGAGCGAGGCGACCGGGCCGACCTGGTCGCGGACCATCGCGACCAGTTCGTCGCACAGCTCCTCGGGGTCGGCGAGGACGCCGCTCTTCAGCACGACCAGGCCGCGCGGCACCTGACCCTTGAGCGGGTCGTGGACGCCGATGACGGCGCACTCGGCGACCGCCGGATGGGCCGAGATGACCTCTTCCATGGTGCCGGTGGACAGCCGGTGCCCGGCGACGTTGATGACGTCGTCGGTGCGGCCCATCACCCACACGTAGCCCTCGTCGTCGATGTGGCCGCCGTCGCCGGTCAGGTAGTGGCCGGGATGCCGGGTCAGGTAGGACTCGACGAACCGCTCGTCGTCCTTCCAGAGCGTCGGCAGCGTGCCCGGCGGCAGCGGCAGGCGCACCACGATGTCGCCGTCGGTACCGGGCTCGGCGGTGGTCCCGTCGGGGTTCAGCACCCGTACGTCATAGCCGGGCACGGCGACCGTGGGGGAGCCGGCCTTCACCGGCATCTGCTCCAGGCCGCGCAGGTTCGCCACCATCGGCCAGCCGGACTCGGTCTGCCACCAGTGGTCGATGACCGGCTTGCCGAGCATCTCGGCCGCCCACTCGTAGGTGCCGGGGTCCAGCCGTTCGCCCGCCAGGAACAGGGTGTCCATGGCCGACAGGTCGTACCCCGCGAGCAGCGCGCCGTGCGGGTCCTCCTTCTTGATGGCGCGGATCGCCGTCGGCGCGGTGAACAGCGCCTTCACGCGGTGCTGCGCCGCGACCCGCCAGAACGCCCCCGCGTCGGGCGTGCCGACCGGCTTGCCCTCGTACAGAACGGTCGTGCACCCGGTGAGCAGCGGCGCGTAGACGATGTAGGAGTGGCCGACCACCCAGCCGACGTCGGAGGCGGCCCAGAAGACGTCGCCGGGGCCCACGCCGTAGATGTTCTCCATCGACCAGCGCAGCGCCACCGCGTGCCCGCCGTTGTCGCGGACGACACCCTTGGGGCGGCCGGTCGTGCCGGAGGTGTAGAGGATGTAGAGCGGGTCGGTGGCGGCGACGGGAACGCAGTCGGCGGGCTGCGCGTGCGCCACGGCCTCGTCCCACTCCACGTCGCGCGGCCGGACCAGGTCGGCGTGCAGCTGCGGGCGCTGCCGGATCACACACCGGTCGACCTTGTGGGTGGCCAGGTCGAGCGCCGCGTCCAGCAGCGGCTTGTAGGGCACCACGCGGCCGCCCTCGATGCCGCACGAGGCCGACACCACGGCCTTCGGGCGGGCGTCGTCGATCCGTACGGCCAGCTCCTTGGCGGCGAACCCGCCGAACACCACCGAGTGCACCGCGCCGAGCCGCGCGCACGCCAGCATGGCGATCAGGGCCTCGGGGATCATCGGCAGGTAGATCACCACGCGGTCGCCGCGTTCGACGCCCAGCTCGCGCAGGGCGCCCGCGAACCGCGCCACCAGGCCGGTGAGCTCCCGGTAGGTGTAGGTGGCCGTGGTGCCTGTGACGGGGCTGTCGTAGATCAGGGCGGGCTGGTCGCCGCGGCCCTCCTCGACGTGCCGGTCCAGGGCGTTGTCACAGGTGTTCAGCTCGCCGCCGGTGAACCATCGGTAGAACGGGGGCGCACCGTCGTCCAGCACCCGGTCCGGAGGCACGAGCCATCGGATGTCCCGGGCCGCCAGGCCCCAGAACCGGGTCGGATCGGCGATGCTGCGCTCGTATGCGGCCGCGTAGGCCCCCATGTCGTCCTCCGAACGTCCCCCGCCCTCATTCGTGGTTCAGGGCGTCCCCCTATAGGGCATGTCCGAAGCCCGTTTCGTCAAGGGGTGGAACTCTTGTGGCGCAGGCCGTGGACCACCGCGACCGCCGCCGCCAACGCCGCTCCGATCGCGACGATGTAGAAGCAGAGTTCGTAGGCGTCCAGGGTCGGCACCGCGCTGCCCGCGATCGTGTGGCCGGTGAGGATGGCGGCCGTCACCGCGCCCGCGACGCTGCCGCCCGTGGTGCGCACGAGCGAGTTGATGCCGCTGGCGATGCCGCTCTGGTCCATCGGCACGTGCTGCACGGCGAGCGTGCCGAGCGCGGCGTAGGCGATGCCGAACCCGATGCCCTGCAGCGCGCTGAACGCCAGCACGTCGTACACGTGCGCGTTGGACACCGCCAGCCACAGGTAGCTGAGGCCCGCGAAGACCGACCCGATGGCCAGCGTGTACGCCGGGCCGAGGCGTCCGGCGATGCGGCCCGCCAGGGAGGAGAAGACCAGCATCGTGACGGTGCTCGGAAGCATGTAGAGACCGACGTCCAGCACCGAGCCGCTCAGCCCGTACCCGATCTTGTCCTTGGGGGCCTGGACGAAGTTGGAGATCAGGGTGAACGCGGCGAACATCGAGAAGCCGAGCAGCATGGACGCCACGTTCGCCGACAGCGACTTCGGCCCGACGAGCAGGTTGAGCCGTACCAGCGGCTGCTTCACCTTCAACTCGATCAGCACCCAGAGCGCGCAGAGCGCGGCGGCGCCGGCGAACAGGCCGATCACGCCGCCGGACGCCCAGCCCCACTCGTTGCCCTCGCTGATGCCCAGCAGCAGGCAGACCAGCCAGCCCGCGAGCACCGCGGCGCCGATCAGGTCGGGCCGCCCGCCGGTACGGCCGCCGGTGTCGGGCGCGCTGAAGGCGATGAGCACCAGCCCCACCGCGGCCAGCCCGGCGGCGATCCAGAACATCGGGTGGTAGCCGGTGACGCGGTCGGCGATCAGGCCGGTCACGATCATGCCGAGCGTGCCGCCGACGCCCATCGTCGCGCTCACGATCCCGATCGCGCTGGTCACCCGGTCGCGTGGGAACACGTCCCGGATCATGCCGATGGCCAGCGGGATCAGCGCCGTGGAGGTGCCCTGCAGGACCCGCCCGACGATCAGTACGCCGAGCGATCCGGACACCGCGCAGACGACCGAGCCGACCACCAGCAGGGCCATCGCGACGAGGATCATCTTCTTCTTGCCGTACATGTCCCCGAACCGCGACAGCAGCGGCGTCGCGACCGCGCCCGCCAGCAGCGACGCGGTGAACACCCAGGTCACCGCGGTGACCGAGACGTCGAAGGCGGTCATCAGCCGGGGGAGGAGCGGGATCACCAGCGTCTGCTGGATGGAGACCACGGCACCGGCGGTGGCCAGGGCCAGCAGGGTCAGACCGGGATGCGCGGGCCGGTCCGACTGCCCGAGCTTCTCGGGCGCCGCTGTGATGGCGCCGGACAAGGTGACCTCCTGGGGGGAAGGAGTAAGGAGAGCGGCGCCGCGGGGCGGCGCGAGATGATCGCGATTCTACTTACTTAAGTTAAGTAATAAGCATGTAAGGTCGATCACATGTCGTCAAGCCAGCGCGTCCCGGCGGGCGGGGGAGTCCCGCCCGACATCGAGGACATCGAGCGCGCGCTCACCCGCATCGCGCACCTGTTCGGCCGCCACCGGCAGCACAACCGCCAGGCGTCCGAGGCGGGCGTGCCGATCGACCGCGCCGCCGTGCCGCTGCTGCGGCTGCTGGCCGAGGCGCCCGACCCGATGCGGCCGAGCGAGCTGGCGGCGCGCCTGGGCGTGGAGGCGCCGCATGTCACCCGGCAGGTGCAGCGCCTGGAGAAGGCCGGCTACGTCGAGCGCGTGCCCGACCCCGACGACCGCCGCGCCCAGTGGGTGCGGCTGCGCGAGCCCGGCTACGAGGCCGTCGAGGCGATCCGCGCCGTCGGCCGCCGCTGGATGTTCGAGGCGCTCGCCGAGTGGTCGCCCGCCGAACGGCAGCGGCTCGCCACGCTCTTCCACCGGATGGTCGACGACTTCGTCGCGCACTCCGACTACCTCGACGAGGCCGCCACGGCCCACAAGGCGGGCGGGCGCGCCGCCTCCTGAGCCGCGCGAGATCGCTTGAGCGCGTGCCGTCCCGTGACGTTCGCCACACCTGCTCCGGCGAACCCGAGGTGTAGGCCGGATCGGCTTCCGCCAGGGGGCTCCGCGTCCTTAGGGTTGCCTATCGTGGACCCCGAAGGCGCGGCCCCCGCGCACATGGACCCACGGCGTCTGGTCCCCCGTACCGACGCCGTTCTGGCGGACCCGCGACTGCGGGAGGCGGCGGCCCGGCTCGGCCGGGCGATCGTCAAGGCCGCCGTCACCTCCGCCCAGCAGGAGGCACGCGAGGGCACGATCGCGCCCTCGTCCGTCGCGGACGCCGCGTTCGCCGCACTGCCGGACAACGCCACCGGGCTGCGGCCGGTGGTGAACGCCACGGGAGTCCTGCTGCACACCAATCTCGGCCGCGCGCCCCTGTCGGACGCCGCACGCGCGGCTGTCACGACCGCCTCTGGCTGCGCCGACGTCGAATACGACCTGGCCACCGGCCGGCGCGGCCCGCGCGGGGCCGGAGCGCTGGCCGCGTTGTCGGCGGCCTGCCCGGCGGCCGAGGCCGTCCAGGTCGTCAACAACAACGCGGCGGCCCTCGTTCTCGCCGCGACCGCGCTCGCCGCCGGCCGCGAGATCGTCATCGGCCGCGGCGAGATGGTCGAGATCGGCGACGGCTTCCGGCTGCCCGACCTGCTGACGTCCACCGGCGCCCGGCTTCGCGAGGTCGGCACCACCAACCGCACCGTGGCGCGCGACTACGCCGACGCGATCGGCCCCGACACCGGCTTCGTGCTGAAGGTCCACCCGTCCAACTTCCGGATCGAGGGGTTCACCGCGGAGACCTCCGTAAACGACCTGGCCGGGCTCGGCGTCCCTGTTGTCGTGGACATCGGCTCGGGACTCCTCGCACCCGACCCGGTCCTGCCCGACGAGCCCGACGCCGCGACCGCCCTGTCCGCCGGAGCGGCCCTCGTCACCGCCAGCGGCGACAAACTGCTCGGCGGCCCGCAGGCGGGACTCCTCCTCGGCCGACGCGACATCGTCGAACGGCTCCGCCGCCACCCGCTCTACCGGGCGCTGCGCGTCGACAAGCTCACCCTCGCCGCCCTGGAGGCCACGCTGCGCGGACCGCGCCCGCCCGCCGTTCAGATGCTGCACGCCGACGTCACCGACGTACGGCGCCGCGCCGAGACGCTCGCCAAGGACCTCGCCGCCACCGGAATCGACGCCCTCGCGATCGACACGGCCGCCGCAGTCGGCGGGGGAGGCGCACCCGGAGTGGAGCTGCCCAGCGCCGCGGTCTCCCTCCCCGCGGCCTACGAGAGCCCGCTGCGCGAACGCCGCGTCATCGGGCGCCTGGACTCCGGCCGCCTCCTGCTCGACCTGCGCTCGACCGACCCAGCCGACGACGCGACGCTCCGCACCGCCGTCCGCGCCGCACGAGAAGAGACCTGATGCACGTCGTCGCCACCGCCGGCCACGTCGACCACGGCAAGTCCACGCTGGTGCGGGCCCTGACCGGGATGGAGCCCGACCGGCTCGCCGAGGAGCGCCGCCGCGGCCTCACCCTCGACCTCGGGTTCGCCTGGACCGACCTGCCCTCGGGTGAACGCCTCGCCTTCGTCGACGTCCCCGGCCACGAGCGGTTCATCACCACGATGCTCGCCGGGCTCGGCCCCGTCCCCGCCGTGATGCTGGTCGTCGCCGCCGACGAGGGCTGGATGCCGCAGACCGACGAGCACCTCGCCGCCGTGAACGCGCTGGGCGTCCGGCACGGCATCCTCGTCATCACCCGTACCGACCTGGCCGACGGCAAGATCGCCCTGCGCCAGGCCCGCGAGCACCTCGCCGAAACGAGCCTGCGCGGCGTGGAATCGGTCTTCGTCAGCGCCACCACCGGCGCGGGCATGG
This sequence comes from Actinomadura barringtoniae, assembly GCF_017573505.1. Lineage (GTDB taxonomy): Bacteria > Actinomycetota > Actinomycetes > Streptosporangiales > Streptosporangiaceae > Spirillospora > Spirillospora barringtoniae. Next base: position 164,864 of record NZ_JAGEOJ010000009.1, on the reverse strand, counting down.
ACGAACTCACCGCCGCCCTGGACCGCCTCGCCGCCCGCCTCCCGGTCCCCGACAGCCACGAACCCGTCCGGCTCTGGATCGACCGCTCGTTCACCGTCACCGGCAGCGGCACGGTGGTGACCGGCACCCTGGCCGCAGGCACCATCACCACCGGCGACGAGCTCCTCCTGCTCCCCTCCGGCGACCGCGTCCGCATCCGCGCCATCGAATCCGCCAAAGAGCAGACAGACACCATCTCCGGCGTAGCCCGCGTAGCCCTCAACCTCCGAGGCATCGACCACGACCAAGTCGAACGTGGCATGTCCCTGGTCACCCCCGACAGCTGGACGTACACCACCTGCATCGACGTGCGGACCCGCTTCGGCGAGGCCTCCGGCCGCCTGGCTCGCCAGATGACCCTCCACATAGGCTCCGCCGCCGTCCCCGTCCGCCTGCGCCCCCTGGGCCCCGACACCGCGCGCCTCACCCTCAACGCGCGCCTCCCGCTCCACGTCGGCGACACCGCCCTCCTCCGAGACCCGGGCCGCCGCTCGATCGCCGGAGTGAGCGTCCTGGACGTACGCCCGCCGACCCTCGTCCGCCGCGGCGCCGGAGCGGCCCGAGCACGCGAGCTCGCCTCCTGGCCCGACCGCCCCACCGGCGAGACCATCCTCGGCAGGCACGGCGTCCTCAAGCGCTCCGAACTGGCCGTCATGGGCTGCGCCCCACCCACCACCGCCGTGGACCTGGGCCCCGAATGGCTGGCCGACCCCTCGCACTGGGAGAGCCTGCACCGCAAGCTGACCGAAGACCTGGTCCGCCACGCCGCCGAGCACCCCCTGGCCCCCGGCATCCCCCTCGAATCAGCACGCCTCCAGCTGGGCCTCCCGTCCCGCCAGCTGGTGGCCTCCCTGGTCCGCCCACCCCTCCGCCTGAACGAGGGCCGCGTCTACGGCCCAGGCAACGGCCTCCCACCCCAGGTCAAAGACGCCGTGGACAACCTCCGCGCTGCCCTCCAGGCGTCCCCCTTCCAAGCCCCCACCCCCACCCAGCTGGCCGAGATGGGCTTCACCCCCAAGGTCCTGGCCGCCGCCGACCGCGCCGGAGCCGTCCTCCGCCCCGCCGACGACATAGTCCTCCTCCCCGGCGCCGACCAGGCAGCCCTGGAAATCCTCCAAGCCCTCCCTCAGCCCTTCACCGCAGGCCAGGCCCGCCAGGCCCTGGACACCACCCGCCGAGTAGCCATCGCCCTCCTCGAACACCTGGACCGCCAAGGCCTCACCGAACGCACCGGCGACACCCGCCGGGTCCCCGGCGACTAACGCTCATCCGAGCGAGGCGGGCGTGATGGGCGTGGTGGGTGTCAGGCGAACTCAGCGGCAGATCATGAAGTCGGGGAACTCGGCGGCTGTCGGGAGCGGCGCGTCCGCGGCCAGGGCGCCGATGTAGACGACGGCCTCCTCGAACTGCGAGTAGGAGAAGCCCTCGAAGGTCTGGCCGATGACCAGGATGTTCCCGTCCCGGCGCCAGGCCGCGTACCGCCACGAGTACGAGCCGGTGGACACCGCGCTTCCCCCGGTCCTGACGTCGCGCTCCGGTGGGCCGAGCCGTTCGGCGAACCGGCCGATGGCCGCGTCGACGTGGGCGTCGAACTGCCCGCGGCCGGCACCCGCGCGGCTCGACCAGCCGGGCAGCGAGCCCCAGGCGTCGTAGCCCCACACCTCTCCGCCCACCTGGTAGGACTGCGAGAACGGCATAGAGAAGCAGGTGTCACCGTGCACCACATGACCCAGGTCGGTGACGAAGCGCCCATCGCCGGTCGGCATGTCCTCGTCCTGCCAGCCGAGCTCACGCATCGCCTGATCGGTGGCCTTCGGGTCGTCCCAGGACAGATCCGCCAGCTCGACGATTGCGCGGACCAGATCCGGGGTGACGGGGCAAACGGCGACGTAGTCCTCGATGCCGCTGGCTTGGTCTTCAGGCATGTGCGGCGTCCACTCTCGAACTTCACGACCAGGCATCGAACCCCCGCGAACCTATCCGGCCGGTCGGGCCGGTCGGGCCGCGCCTTCTCCAGACCGCGGGTGCGGGGAAAATGGTTTGAAACGGGTCTCGGCTTTCTGGCGTCATAGATCACGGTTCGGATCCCTCAGACGACGGAAAGGAGCAGGTGATGCCGTACCAGACGCTCAAGGGCGGCCGCGTTCCGATCCGGATGTGGACCGATCCCGGCGCTGTCGAGGACGTGGCGCTCGAGCAGCTGCAGAACGTGTCGCGGCTGCCGTGGATCGAAGGCCTGGCGGTCATGCCGGACGTTCACTACGGCAAGGGCGCGACGGTGGGGTCGGTGATCGCGATGCGCGACGCGGTGTCGCCGGCGGCGGTCGGGGTCGACATCGGCTGCGGGATGACCGCGGTCAAGTCGAGCCTCACGGTCGAGGACATGCCCGACGATCTGGCGAAGCTCCGGAGCAAGCTGGAGAAGGCGATTCCGGTCGGCCGCGGTTCACACAAGGACGCGGTGGACCCGTCGGGTCTGCCCAACCTGAAGGAACGCGGCTGGTACGACTTCTGGAAGGAGCTCGACGAGCTCCATCCGGCGGTCCGCGGCCGGCTCGGCCGTGCGCGCAGCCAGCTCGGCTCGCTTGGCTCGGGAAACCACTTCATCGAGCTGTGCGCCGACGACGACGGCGCGATCTGGCTCGTGCTGCACTCGGGGTCGCGCAACATCGGCAAGGAGCTCGCGGAGCACCATGTCGAGGCCGCGCGGAAGCTGCCGCACAACCAGGACCTGCCGGACAAGGACCTCGCGGTCTTCCTGGCGGGCACGGTGAAGATGGACGCCTACCGGCGTGATCTGTTCTGGGCTCAGGACTACGCGCGGCGTAACCGTGCGGTCATGATGGCGCTCGCGCAGAACGTGATGACCCGTGCGTTCGGCGAGAAGCGGTGCAGGTGGGGCGAGGTGATCTCCTGCCACCACAACTATGTGGCGGAGGAGACCTATGACGGGGTGGAGCTCCTGGTGACCCGGAAGGGCGCGATTCGTGCCGGTGCCGGTGACCTGGGGATCATTCCGGGGTCGATGGCCACCGGCACCTACATCGTGCGAGGCCTGGGGAACGAGGCCGCGTTCAACTCCGCGTCGCACGGCGCGGGGCGCAAGATGAGCCGGAACAAGGCGCGCAAGGCCTTCACGGTGGAGGACCTGGTCGAGCAGACCAAGGGCGTCGAGTGCCGCAAGGACGGTGGGGTGCTCGACGAGATTCCGGGGGCCTACAAGGACCTGGAGACCGTGATGGAGTCGCAGGCCGACCTCGTCGAGGTCGTGGCGCACCTGCGCCAGCTCATCTGCATCAAGGGTTGACCGGGGCGGTCCTCCTGCTAGTGGACGCGCAGGAGGACCGGCCAGGTCGAGGGGCCGACGACGCCGTCGTCGCTGACGCCGCCCCAGCGCTGGACGGCCTTGACGGCCTTCTCGGTGCTGTCGCCGAACGTGCCGTCGATCTTGATCTCGGGGTGGCTGCGGGCCATCAGGAGGCCCTGGAGGGACTCCACGTGCTCGCCTTTGGCGCCGTGCTTGAGGGTGGGGAGCTTGTCCACGATGGTCTCCGTCCAGTTGGAGGTCGATCCGGAGTAGTCGGGGCGGCCGTAGCCGGCGATGACGCTGGAGGAACGGACGCGGCGGCGGACCGAGTCGGAGGTGTTGGCCTCGATGGTCTGGACGCGGCCGTTGCCGAGGGCCTTCTCGACGATGCCGACGTGGTCGATGGCGCCGACGGAGTTGGTGCTGCCCCAGTCGAAGAAGACGATGTCGCCGGGCTTGGCCTTGTTCACGTTGGCGGTCGTGCCGGAGTACCAGCGCTTGATCTTCTGGAAGTCCTCGGCGTGCCAGACGGTGTAGGCGCGGTCGCCGGCGGGGAGCACGGCCTTGGCGTTGTCGGAGTGCCTGGCCCAGTAGGTGATCCCCATGTCGCACCAGCTGGCCTTCAGGAACTCCGAGCCGTGGCGGCCCGCGTACTCGCGCGTGATGGTGTTGGGCCGGCCCGACATCCCGAGCGACTTGCGGGCCTGGGCGATCATGTCCCCGGCGGTGCCCTGTCGCGCCGCGGCGGCCGCAGGCTCGGCGGCAGTGGCCTCAGCGGCCGTGGGCTCGGCGGCCGTGGGCTCGGCGGCCGTGGCCTCGGCCGCGGGCTGCTCGCGTCGGCCGAACAGCTGTCCGATGCGCCTGAACGCGTTCTTGATGCCCTCGACCATCAGGTGCCCTCCCCGCGGTAGACGCCGTCGGCGTCGGGCTCGCCGTAGAGCTCGCGCAGCACCTGTTCCTCGTCGGGTTCGGTGGCGCGGTGGACGTCGGGATTGGCGTCCACCTGGTCCATCAGGTCGATCTCTTTCATCGCTCCTCCGGCGGTCTCTGCGAGCAAACCAACACGAAGCGCGACGATAGTGGCACAAACGATCTCGTGTCCGGCTTTTGCCATTGACGGGGCCCGGGTGGCCTGTAACTTTGTAATCATGGTTACGATCTTGGAGCATGGCGGCGGCGAGGACGCCTGGCACCACTTCGTGGACGTCTTCTATGGGCACTGTCTGACGGACCCTTTGCTGAAGCCGCTCTTCGGAGCGGGCAAGCCGGAGCACGTGCCGCACCTGACCGCCTTCGAGATCGAGGCGTTCGGCGGGCCGGACCGGTTCACCGAGGAGCTCGGCGGGATGCCGCACCTGATCGACGTGCACCGCGGGTTGAAGATCACCGAGGAGCAGCGGCAGCGGTTCGTGGAGCTCTACCTGGCCTCGGCGGACGAGGTGGGCATGCCGAAGGACGCCCCGTTCCGCGAGGCGCTGCGCACGCACGTCGAGTTCGGGACGCAGGTCGCCAAGCAGAACTCGCACGCCGAGGCCGACGACGAGCTGCACCCGCTGCGGACCGTGCCGAAGTGGGACTGGCCGGACGGCTCCTAGGGGAGGTTGCGGTCGATGAAGGCCGTGACGTCGCCCAGCACCTCGTCCTTGTTGGTCTCGTTGAAGACCTCGTGGCGGGCCTCGGGATAGATCTTCTCGGTCAGGTCGTCGCCGCGGATCGCGTCGATGCCGGTCCGGGTCCCGTCCAGCGGTACGAGCTGGTCGTCGGAGCCGTGCACCCAGAGGGTCGGCAGCGCGCCGAGCGAGCCGTGGGCGTTGATCGCCTGCACGGTGGCGTCCAGCGCCTCGACGGTCGGCCGCTTGAACGGGCCGTGCCAGACCAGCGGGTCGGCGCTGTAGGCCTTGCCGACCTCGGGGTCGCGCGACAGCGTGTCGGTGTCGATCGGGATGTCGGGGATCTCGTCCAGGGCGAGGAGCGCGGCCAGGGCGTCCCAGCGGCCGAGGACGGGGCCCGAGAGCACCAGCGCGGTCAGCTCGGACCCGTAGCGCTGGGCGTAGCGGGCGGCGATCATGCCGCCCATCGAGTGGCCGATCATGACGACGGGCACGCCCGGGTGGTCGACGTGCGCGGCCTCGACGACGGTGTGGAGGTCGGTGACGACCTCCTCGAAGTCGGTGATCAGCACCCGCTCGCCCGCGGACCGGCCGTGTCCCTGGTGGTCGGGGCCGCAGACCACGGCCCCGTGCGCGTTCAGGACGGCGGCGACGTGCTCGTACCGGCCCAGGTGCTCGCCGTAGCCGTGCACGAGGACGGCCACGTAGCGCGGCGGCTCGTGCGGCCAGGAGTGGGCGGTGACGGCGCCGCGCACCCCGGCGAACTCCCAGTGTCGTGCCGTGGTCACGCGCGCCTCCCACATCAGCGTTGAGATCATCGATTGGATGATCCGCCAAAGGATCCACCCTCGGGCGTGGCCGATACCGTCTCTCGGGATGCGGCAGAACGTCAACCGGCGGCATAGGCTGGACTGATCCACCCGATACCGGGCGGCGAACCGCACAGGGGCCGTCCAGCGGCAGAAAGGGGCGCCCGTGCTGGTCGACACCTTCGGTCGGACCGCGACCGACCTGCGGGTCTCCCTGACCGACCGGTGCAACCTGCGGTGCTCGTACTGCATGCCGCCCGAGGGTCTGGACTGGCTGCCGAAGCCCGAGCTGCTCACCGACGACGAGGTGATCCGCCTGGTCGGGCTGGGCGTGCGCGAGCTCGGCATCACCGAGGTCCGCTACACCGGCGGCGAGCCGCTGCTGCGCCGCGGCCTGCCCGCCATCGTGGCCCGCACCGCCGAGCTGGAGCCGCGGCCCGAGATCTCCCTGACCACCAACGGGATCGGGCTGGACCGGCTGGCGGCGCCGCTGGCCGAGGCGGGCCTGGACCGGGTGAACGTCTCGCTGGACACCCTGGACCGCGAGACCTTCAAGCGGCTGGCGCACCGCGACCGCCTGGACGACGTCCTGAAGGGCCTCGCGGCGGCCAAGGACGCGGGCCTCGGCCCGATCAAGATCAACGCGGTGCTGATGCGCGGGATCAACGACCACGAGGCGGTGCCGCTGCTGCGCTACTGCCTGGAGCACGGCTACCGGCTGCGGTTCATCGAGCAGATGCCGCTGGACGCCCAGCACGGCTGGACCCGCGAGAACATGATCAGCGCGGACGAGATCCTGGCCCTGCTCGGCGAGGAGTTCGACCTCGCTCCCGACGAGCCGGAGGCGCGCGGCAGCGCGCCCGCCGAGAACTTCTTCGTGAACGGCGGACCGGAGACGGTCGGCGTGATCGGATCGGTCACCCGCCCGTTCTGCGGAGCCTGCGACCGGGTGCGGCTGACCGCCGACGGGCAGATCCGCAACTGCCTGTTCGCCACCGAGGAGTCCAACCTGCGCGACGGGATGCGCGCGGGCGCCTCCGACACCGAGCTCACCGACCGCTGGCGCAAGGCCGTGTGGACCAAGCGCGCCGGTCACGGGATCGACGACCCGTCGTTCCTGCAGCCCGCGCGCCCGATGTCGGCGATCGGTGGCTGAGCCGGCGGCTTCCTTCGACGCCGTCGTCCTGGCCGGCGGCCGGGCCCGGCGGTTCGGCGGCGCGGACAAGCCGGCGATGCCGGTCGGCGGCCGCCCGCTGATCTCCTGCGTCGTCGAGGCCGTCTCCGGCGCGGAGCAGGTCGTGGTCGTCGGCCCGCAGCGTCCCGGTCTGGAGAACGTGATCGTCGTACGGGAGGACCCACCCGGCGCCGGGCCCGTTCCGGCGCTGCGCACGGGCCTGGCCCGCGTGCGCGCGCCCAGGCTGGTCCTGCTGGCCGCCGACCTGCCGTTCATCACCGCCGCCGACGTCGACCGCCTGCTGCGGGCCGTGAGCGGCACCGGAGCGGTCATGGTCGACGACGACGGCCGCGAGCAGTGGCTCACCGGCGCCTGGCGCACGGACCGGCTCGCCGCCGCCCTCGACGGCTACGACGGCGCCTCGCTGCGGGGCCTCCTCGCGCCGCTGGCCCCGGTCACCCTCGCCTCGGCGGCGGGGGAGCGGCAGCCCTGGTACGACTGCGACACCCCCGAGGAGCTGGCGCGCGCCGAACGCCTCGCCGGGCCCTAGCCGTGCCAGAGTGGGACCCTGCGCACGATCGAGGGGGAGGACGACGGTGCTGGAGGAATGGATCGAGGCGGTCTGCCTCGAACTGGGCATCGACCGCGACCGGGTCGACCGTGACCTGGTGCTGGACCTGGCCAAGGACGTCGCCCACGGGGTCGCCCGCCCCGGCGCGCCGCTGACCACGTTCATGCTGGGCGTGGCCGTCGGCCAGGGCGCGAACGCGCGTGACACCGCGGCCAGGATCACCGCGCTCGCCGAAGGCTGGAAACCGGAGAAGAACGAAGGCTAGGGCGCCTCGCGGTCGGCGACCGGGACCACGTCGCGCAGGAAGTCGCGCCGGTCCAGGAACGCCGACAGCGACTCCTTGTGGTCGTCGCAGGCCAGCCAGATCTTCCGCCGGTCCGGCGTGTGGATCTTGGGGTTGTTCCAGCGCAGCGCCCACACGGCGTCGGCGCGGCAGCCCTTGGCGGAGCACTGGAGCTCGTCGTTCACCCCTTCACCCTGGCATACCGCCTGATCGCCAGCGCGCCCAGGCCCGCCACCAGCACGCCGCCGAGCAGCGCGGCGCCGACCACCGCGTTCTGCCGCCGGACGCGCGCCGGGATCTCGGCGTACGGCACCGTGGAGAACGACACCAGCTCGTACCGCGAGACGTAGCGGCCGCCGGATCGGCGCTCCAGCGCGTGCTGGGCGGCCTGACGCAGCCGGAAGACGGGCGAGCTGACCCGGTCGCGCATCTCGATGAAGTTGTCCAGCGCCATCTCGGCGATGACGTCGGTGTTCGGCTTGCGCCGCTCCTGGTAGAGCGACAGCGCGCGCGCCCAGTCGCCGTCGGTCTCGCCCAGGCACTGGTCGATCTCGATGCAGTCCTCGAACGCGCAGTTGGCGCCCTGGCCGAAGAACGGCACGATCGCGTGCGCGGCGTCGCCGATCAGCGCCACGATCGCGCCCTCGCCGTAGCGCACCCACGGCCAGCACCGCACCGTGACCAGCGACCCGACCGGGTTGTGCGCGTAGTCGTCGGCGAGATCGGGCATCAGCGAAGCCACGTCCGGATACTCCGCGGCGAAGGAGGCGGCCACCTTGTCGGGCGTGTCCAGCGCCGCCAGCTCGCCCTTCGGCCAGAACAGCGTGCAGGTGAACGAGCGGTCCAGGTTGGGCAGCGCGATCATCATCGACGTGCCGCGCGGCCAGATGTGCAGCGCGTCGGGATCGAGCGCGAAGTCGCCGTCGCGCGGCGGGACGGTCAGCTCCTTGTAGCCGTGCTCCAGGAAGTCCTGGTCGCAGTCGAACCCGCCGTCGGACTCCAGCGACCGGCGGACCGCGCTGTAGGCGCCGTCGCTGGCCAGCACGATCCCGGCGCGTTCGGTCCGGTCGGAGTCCTCGAAGTGCAGGAGCCCCGCACCCGCGTCGACCGCGTTCACGCGTTCGGAGAACCGCAGCGTCACGCCGGGCGTCGCCTCGGCCGCGTCCAGGAGCGCGGCGTTCAGCTCGGCGCGGCTGATGGAGTTGATGTGGCGTTCGCCGTCGGCGCTGTAGGGCTGGAAGTTCGGCTTGGCGCCCGTCGGGTGCACCATCCGGCCGTGCATCGGCAGCGCGCGCTCCAGCGCCTGCTTGCGCAGCCCCACCTGTTCCAGCGCCGCGAGCCCGCGCGCCGAGATGGCCAGGTTGATGGAACGACCGCGCTCGGGTCCGGCGACCCGCGGATCAGGTCGCCGCTCGTACACCGTCACCTGCAGGCCGCGCCGCGCTAGCAGCGTGGCCAGCAGGCACCCCGCCAGCCCGGCCCCGACGATCGCGACCCGTTCACTCTCAGGAGTCATGAACGGGACCCTCCTCGATCCGTGACCGGACCTCCCACAGATCCGGGAACGCGGGCGTGAACAGCGTGGAGCGCAGGTAGTCGGCCCCGGCCGAGCCGCCCGTCCCGATCTTGGCGCCGATCGTCCGCTCGACCATCTTGACGTGCCGGTAGCGCCACTCCTGGATGCCCTCGTCGACGTCGACCAGCGCCTCGCAGACCTCGATGGCCGGACCGCTGTCGTCGGCGTAGACCTCCAGCAGGATCTTCTGCACGCCCTCGTCGGCGTGCCACGGTTCGGCGGGGTCGCGGTTCAGCGCCTCCTCCGGCACGGCGTGGTCCTGCCCGGCCAGGTAGCGCAGCAGCGAGTCGAACAGCGAACGCCGCGAGACCGCGGCCTGAAGCCGCTCGTCGCCGCGCAGGTCCGACGCGGGGAACACGCGGCGGCCGAGCACCGCCTCGATCTCGCGGAACTGGGCGGACTGGAACCCGCTGGAGGTGCCGAGGGCGTCGCGGAACGAGGCGAACTGCCGCGGCGTCATCGTCTCCAGGATGTCCAGCTGGCCCACCACGGTCTTGAGGATCTTGGCGATGCGCCGCGCGGTGTGCAGGGCCCCGGCGCTGTGGCCCACCTCCAGCCGCCGCTGGAGCTGCTCGGCCTCGTGCAGGATCTGCTTGAACCACAGCTCGTAGACCTGGTGGATGACCACGAAGAGCATCTCGTCGTGCGCGCCGGTGGCCGGTTCCTGGCAGGCCAGCAGGCGGTCCAGGCGCAGGTAGTCGCCGTAGGTCATGGCGGGTGCGTCGCCCATCCCCGCATCCTCCTTGATGTCAGGATGTTCTCCGCACCATCTTGGACCGCTCCCGTCATGGCCGGAACCGTGGGATCTCGTCCAAGGCTATGACGATACTGTTATACCGGCGAAACTTCACCCCGCGGTGCCGGTCCTGTAGGCCGATTGTCACAGGCCGCTCCTAGCCACGCGGGCTGGGAGGGAGGTTAATGGAAGTGTGACGCCCGAGGGTCCGTCCGCTCATTCCATCGGCCGCCGCCTGGACGAGATCCACGCCCGGCTGTGGGAGCTCTTCGCACGCAACGAAGAACTGGACTTCCTCGGCAGGCCCCTGCAACCGCGCCGGACCCGTGTCCGGCGTTCCGCGGAACTGGTGGAGATCGCCAAGGTCCGCGCTCAGGCCGCCGCCGACGCGGCACAGCGGGCCTACCAGAACGCGGCGGAGGTCCACGAACGCGCCGCCGCGCTGCACGACCATCTCGTCGAGTCAGGGATCGGCGACATCGGACGGCATCGTGAACGCGCCCGCGACCATCGCTCCCTGGCCGCGGCAGACCGTTCGACCGCCGCAAGAATGCGACACAGGTCCTCGGCTCGTGCGGGGGTGAGCTTGAGGAGGGCGTGAACCCGAGATGCAGACAGCGCCAGGACGCGATGTCGTCGTGGTCGCGGCTTCAGCAGGAGGTGTCGAGGCACTGATGAGATTGGTCGCCGGTCTGCCCGCTGGGCTCCCGGCGGCGGTCCTCGTCGTGCTGCACGTTCCGGCGACCGGCGGCCACGCGCTGCCCAGGATTCTCGACAGAGCGGGCGTGCTGCCCGCCGCGGTGGCCGTCGACGGCGCCCAGCTGGAGAACGGCCGCATCTATGTGGCGCCTCCCGACCACCATCTGCTGGTGAAGGATCACGCGATCCACGTCAGCGCCGGTCCCCGCTACCACGGCCACCGCCCGGCCGCCGACCCGCTGCTGGTGAGCGCCGCCAAGGCCGCCGGCGCGCGCGTCCTGGCCGTGGTGCTGAGCGGCACCCTCGACGACGGCGCGGCCGGTTGCGCGGCGGTGGTGAAGGCGGGCGGGATCGTGGCCGTTCAGGAGCCGTGCGAGTGCGCCTACGACGGCATGCCGCGCGCGACGCTGAACGCCGTGCCGACCGCGGCGCGGGTGCCGGTCGCGCGGCTCGGCGCCTACATCGACCGGCAGAGCAGGCGGGAGGCAGGGGACGACTCGTCCCGGGACGAGTCGTCGAGGACCGGGCGGGGCTGAGGCCTCCCAGAGGCCCGGATGGGCCGGGCGGGCCGGAGCCCGGACGCGGCCGAGGCGGAATCGAGACGAGAAGGCGACACGGATCTCCCTTGACCTATGCGGCGTTGCCTCCCATCCGGCGTACGCTTCGTAGGCGTGGCGGACAATGCGGCGACCGGCGACGAGAACGGCCAGGAGTTCGAGGATCTCCTGCTGATGCTGAAGGAGACCCGAGGCTTCGATTTCACGGGTTATAAACCGACGACCTTGACACGCCGGATCAAGCGTCGGATGGACGCGCTCGAGCTGAGAACGGTGGAGGAGTACCGGGACTTCCTGGAACTGGAGCCCGAGGAGTTCGCCCGCCTGTTCGACAGCCTGCTGATCAACGTGACCAGCTTCTTCCGCGACCCGCCCGCGTGGCGGGCGCTGAAGGAGACGGTCCTGCCCGAGCTGCTGGCGGCCAAGGACCCCAGCCGCCCGATCAGGGTCTGGAGCGCGGGCTGTGCGACCGGCGAGGAGGCCTACACTCTGGCGATCCTGCTCGCCGAGGAGCTCGGCGCGGACGAGTTCCGCGACCGGGTGAAGATCTACGCGACGGACCTGGACGAGGACGCCCTGCACCAGGCGCGGACCGGGTCTTACACCGAGCGGCAGGTGGCCGAGGTCCCCGAGGAACTGCGACGGACTTACTTCGAGCCGGCCGGACCGCGTTACGCGTTCCGCCGGGACCTGCGCCGGCAGGTCATCTTCGGGCGCAACGACCTCACCCACGACGCCCCGATCTCGCGCGTGGACCTGCTCGTGGCGCGCAACACGCTGATGTACTTCAACGCCGAGACGCAGACGGGCGTCATCCGGCGCTTCCATTTCGCGCTGTCCAACCCAGGCTACCTGTTCCTGGGCAAGGCCGAGATGCTGCTCAACCACGGCGACCGCTTCGAGCCGCTCGATCTGCGCAAGCGGCTGTTCCGCAAGATCCCGAGCGTGCCGCCGAGCGGGTTTCCCTACAAGGCCTGGGACGAGGGGGCGACGCCCCGGCTCACCACCAGCAAGCTGGAGCAGGCCGCGCTGAACGCCGGGTCGGTCGCTCAGATAGCGGTCGACTTCGAGGGCCGCCTCGCGGTCGTCAACGCCCGGGCGGAGATGCTGTTCAACCTGCGTCCCCGCGACCTCGGCCGCCCGTTCCAGGACCTGGAGGTCTCCTACCGCCCCGTGGAGCTGCGCTCGGTGATCGAGCGGGTGAAGAAGGACGGCAGGGCCGTCGAGCTCCACGACATCGTGTGGCACCGCGCCGCGGGATCCGAGCCGAGCGTCTACGACCTCCAGGCGGTGCCCTTGTTCGCCCAGCCCGGCGAGATGGCGGGCGTCGCCATCAGCTTCTCCGACGTGACCCACTACCGGCGGCTGCGCGACGAGCTCGAGCACTCCAACCAGGAGCTCGAACGGGCCTACGAGGAGCTGCAGTCACTGAACGAGGAGCTGGAGACCACCAACGAAGAGCTCCAGTCCACCAACGAAGAGCTCGAGACCACCAACGAAGAGCTCCAGTCCACCAACGAAGAGCTCGAGACCATGAACGAGGAGCTCCAGTCGACCAACGACGAGCTCCAGGAGATCAACGACGCGCTGCGGATCCGCAGCGAGGAGCTCGACTCGGCCAACTCCTTCCTGGGCTCGGTCCTGCGCAGCCTGGGCTCGGCGGCCGTGGTGGTCGACCGGGACCTGCGCGTCCAGGTGTGGAACAAGGGGTCGGAGGAGCTGTGGGGGATGCGGGCGGAGGAGACGCAGGGGCGTGAGCTGCTCTCGCTCGACATCGGCCTGCCGCTCGCCGAGCTCGAACCGCCGCTGCGGATGCTGCTCGCCGAGACCTCCCTGAACGGGACGGGCGTTGCGGTCGACGCGGTCAACCGGCGCGGCCGCTCCGTGCGCCTCACCGTGGAGTTCAACCTGCTCCGCGACGAGGAGGGCCAGGTCAGGGGAGTGATCATCATCATGGATCACCTGACCGGCGAAGATAATTGACGACACGGAAAGTGACCGCGTGAAACCCTTCCACTTTAAGGTGGAATTGGGAGAATGCCAGGTACCGATGACCTTGCGACGAAGGGGGCGTGACGATGCCCTCACAACCCGACTTGGCGGCCTTCAAGCGAGGCCTTGACGCTTTCACCGGACGCATCAGCGCCCTGCGTGCCGACCCCGCCGTCGAGACGGCGCTCATCGAACTGGAGAACGCCGAAGAGGAACTGCGGGTCTGTGCCGAGGAGATCGAACGGCTGGCGCTGCTCGGCGGCGACGACGCGCGGCAGGGCGCGATGCTGCGGCGGGCCTTCCAGGACCTGCCGACGGCGGTGTTCGTTCTCGACCGCAACGGGGTGATCAGGGGCCTCAACCGGCACGCCGCGGCGATGCTCGGCGTCACCGCGTTCTACGCGGTCGGCAAGCCGTTCGCGGTGTTCGTCGAGCTGCCCTGGCGCGTCTCGTTCCGCTGCGAGCTGTCGGATGCCATGCGCGAGTCCCGGCTCGGCCTGGTCTCCTGCCGGGTGGGATCGGGCGGGCGTCGGACGCCGCCGCTCGAGCTGCGGCTCACCCCGCCCGAGACGGCCGACTCCGAAGAGGCGCTGATGCTGATCACCGTCGATCCGGCGCCGCCCGAGCACGAGCATCAGGAGATCATGGCGGCGGCCGGGGACGTGCGCAGGCTCGACATCATGGGCCGCATGACCCGCATGCTGCTCGGCGCGGGCGAGCGGGACCAGCCGCCGCTGCTGGACCGGGTGGCCGGCCTGCTGGCGGGCGAGTGCGCCGACTTCGTGGTGATCGACCTGGTCGAGGACCGGGCGGTCCGGCGGGCTTCGGTGGCGGGTCCGGGCACCGGCGACGGCGCGGCCGCGTTCTCGGTGCCCGAGGCGCTGGACCGGCTGGACCCGAGCCGTTCCCAGGTCACCCGCTACATCGTCGAGACCGGCGAGTCGATGCTGCACATCCCGCTCTGGGAGGAGGGCGCGCTCGGCGGCGACGGCGAGGCCGTGCCCGTCGTCCGCGCGCTCGGCACCGGGGCCGCGGCCGGGGTCGCGATCCGCGACGACACCCACGTGTACGGTGCGCTGCTGCTCATCAGGGAGAAGGACCGCCCCGCGTTCACCATCACCGACCTGGCGCTCTACGAGGAGCTGGGCGTGCACATCGGGATGGCGCTGGAACGCGAGGCGGACCAGGGCAAGGACTAGGGCAAGGACTAGGGCGTCAGGCGGGGCGCCAGTAGATCGACTTCACCCAGATCGTGGCGACCGCCTCGATGGCGCGCTCGTCGTTGAAGTCGGTGGCGACCTGCTCGCCGCCCTGGCCCTGCCAGATGTAGCAGAAATGCTCCAGCATGGCCGACAGTGCCGAGGCCGTGAGCACCGGATCGACGCCGGGGCAGAAGCCGGCCCGCTGGGCGCGGCGGACCTCGGCGGCGATCCGTTCGATGGCCTCGGCTCGGATCGCCAGCCAGCGGTCGCGGAACTCCTCCTCCAGCATGCTGGCCTGGAAGACGCCGATCAGCTCGCCGCGCCGCCGCGCGTAGGTGCGCCAGAAACCCGCGACGGCCTCGCGCAGCGCGTCCTCCGACGACAGCCCTTGCCGGAACGGCAGGACGGCGAGCTCGGTTGCCTCCTGGTGGAACTCCTCGGCCAGCGCGATCAGCAGCTCGGCCTTGGTCTCGTAGTAGTTGTAGAACGAGGCGACCGACTTGCCCGCCTCGGCGGCGATGTCGCTGATCTTGGCGTTGAAGTAGCCCTCGCGGGCGAACACCGTCCGGGCCGCGTCGCGGAACGCCTGGTCGGTCTCGCGGCCCTTCCTGGTGCTCTTGGCGGGGCGCTCGCCGGCGCTCGGGCGCGCCTTGGTGATGGTGTGCTTCTTCATGACCGGCGCCAAGGCTATGACACCCGGCGGTCGCGGCCGGCCCAGTGCGGGTCGCGCAACGCGGATTTGACGATCTTCCCGGTGGCGTTACGCGGGAGGCCGGGGGCGAAGGTGACGCCGGTCGGGCACTTGAACCCGGCCATCCGCTCCCGTGCCCAGGCGATCATCTCCGCCTCCTCGGCGCCGTCGGCCGCGACCACGACCGCGTGGACGGTCTCGCCCCAGGTGTCGTGCGGAACGCCGATCACCGCGACCTCGCGCACGTCGGGATGGCGGGCCAGCACCGCCTCGACCTCGGCGGGATAGACGTTCTCCCCGCCCGTCACGATCATGTCCTTGAGCCGGTCGACGATGGTCACGTAGCCGGCCTCGTCCACCGCGCCGATGTCGCCGGTGCGGTAGAACCCGTCGCCCGTCATCACGCGGCGGGTCGCCTCCGGGTCGTTCCAGTAGCCGGGGAACGGCGCGGCGCCGCGCACCTGGATCTCGCCGAGGTCGCCCAGGCGCACCTCCCAGCCCAGCGAGGGACGGCCCGCGGTGGCGAGCCTGCCGAGCGCCGGGTCGTGGTCGGCGGGCGGCAGCGTCGTCACCGGCAGGGGACCGGTCTCGGTGGAGGCGTAGTTCTGCCGGAACCGGCAGCCGAGCGTCTTCACGGCGAGCCCGAGCAGGTCGGGGGAGATCGGCGACGCCCCGTACACGACCTCCACGAGGTTCGACAGGTCGGGCGGCACGTCGCGGCGGCGCACCTCCTCGGTCACCGCGCGGATCAGCGTCGGGACGAGCTGCGTCAGCTGGATCCGGCGCGCCGCGAGCTCGTCGACGAACCCCGCCGGGTCGAACGCGCCGAGCACGCGCAGGCTGCCGCCGGTGAACATCGAGTAGACCAGGTTGGCCAGCCCCGCGATGTGGAAGAGGGGCAGCGCCGACAGGTGCCGCGCGCCGGGGAGCGCCTCGGGCACCTCGAGCTTCATGAACGTGACGGCCCCGATGAGCTGCTGGTGGGTGACCGGCACGAGCTTGACCCGGCCCGTGGTGCCGCTGGTGTGCAGCAGCAGGCACGGTTCGGGGCCGCGCAGCCGCTCGACCGGCCGTTCCGGAACGGGACCGGTCGCCGGCTCGTCCTCGATCCGCAGCACCGGCACGCCCGGTGCGCCCGGCGCGCCGACCAGCTCCGCGCACGCCGCGTCGGTGACGATCGCCGCGGGCCGCATCAGCTCCAGCAGCGCCGCCAGCTCGGGCGGCGCCAGCCGCCAGTTGACCGGCGCGGGCAGCGCGCCCGCCCGCATCAGGCCGTGCAGCGCCACCGCCCACTCGGCGCGGTTGCGCGCCACGACCGGCACGACGTCCCCGGGGACGATCCCGGCGGCCGCGTAACCGGCCGCGGCGCGTTCGGCCGCCGCGGCCAGCTCGCCGTAGGTGAGCTCGGTGCCGAGGTCGTCGGCGATCGCGACCTGGTCCCGGCTGACGGTGGCCCGCCATTCCAGGACGTGGATGAGCGACAGCACCTCAGACCGTCGAGGCGGATCGGGGCCGCCGGTCGGAGGCGGTCTTGGGCGTGTGCCCGACGTCGCCGGGCTGGGCCAGCTCGCGCCGCCAGCAGGCGAACTCCAGCAGGATGCCGTCGGGGTCCTGGAAGTAGAACGAGCGGATGTACACGTCGTCGTGGAACTCCGGCGCGTACCCCATCGGGCTGTCGTCGTGGTCGATGATCGGGGCGACCTTGACGCCCTTGGACTTGAGCTTGGCCCGGTACTCCAGGAAGCGCTCCTCCGGGACGCTGATCGCCACGTGGTTCATGGTGCCGACCGCGGTGGTGAAGTCGCCGATGCCGGGCGAGGTCGTCGCGGTGGAGACGCCGGGCACGGCGTCCGGGGCGTCCTTGAACCAGAAGAACGCCAGCAGGTTGCCGCCGCCCATGTCGAAGAAGAAGTGCTGCCCCGCGTCCATCGGCAGGTCGATGGTCTTCACCAGCCGCATGCCGAGAATCTCGGTGTAGAACTCCACGGTCCGCTGCATGTCCGAGCAGACCAGGGCCAGATGGTTGACCCCGCCGAGCTCGAACTCGGTGTTGCGCCACGTCATGGAACTGAATCTAAACTCAGTTTCGGATTTACGCTAGCCTTCGAGGCGAATCAGATTCGGTTCGGGTTCGCGCCCGGGGTCGAGGAGGTCGGGATGACCGAGGTCGTCAGGGAGTTCGTGGGGCTGCCGTCGCCCCTCATCGGGAGGGCCGGCGCGGGCGGCCATCCCTGCCAGGGGGTCTATCACCGGCCGGCCGGCGCGCCGCCGAAGACCGCGTTCATCGCCACCCACTACAACATCGACTTCTCCGAGCACTACCTCGCCGAGCACATGGCCGCGCGCGGCTACGGCTTCCTCGGCTGGAACACCCGCTTCCGCGGCGCCGAGGCCTACTTCCTCCTCGATCACGCGCTCGCCGAGATCGGCGTCGGCGTCCGCTGGCTGAAGGAGCAGGCCGGGGTCGAACGGGTGATCCTGCTCGGCAACTCCGGCGGCGGCTCGCTGATGTCGGCCTACCAGTCGCAGGCGGTCGAGCCGAACGTCACGCCGGTGGCCGGGATGCGCCCCGTTCCGGCGATCGAGGACCTGCCCGCCGGAGACCTGTACGTGGCGCTCGCCGCCCACTCGGGCCGCCCCGAGGTGCTGACCGCCTGGATGGACCCCTCCATCACCGACGAGACCGACGCGCTGTCGGTCGACCCGGCGCTCGACCCGTTCAACCCCGAGAACGGCCCGCCCTTCAGCGCGGAGTTCCAGACCCGCTACCGCGCCGCCCAGCGCGCCCGCAACGAGCGGATCACCGACTGGGCGCTGGAACGGCTCGCCGCGCTCAAGGACACCCGGGCCCGCGACCAGCTGTTCAACCTGCACCGCACCTGGGCAGACCTGCGCATGATCGACCCCTCCATCGAGCCGTCGGACCGCAAGCCCAACTGGTGCTACCAGGGCGAACCGGTCAAAGCCAACTACGGCGTCTTCGGCATCGGCTCGCTCTGCACATTGCGGACCTGGCTGTCGATGTGGAGCCTGCGCACCTCGCAGTGCATCGCCGCGCCGCACCTGGCCCGGATCACCGTGCCCTCACTGGTCATCCACGCGACCGCCGACGAGTGCGTCTACGACAGCGACGCGCGCGCGGTCTTCGACGCCCTCGCCGCGCAGGACAAGCGGCTGGAGTTCGTCAAGGACGAGCACTACGTGCGCAACTCCCGGCCGCAGGTCGCCGACCTCATCGACGGCTGGGTGCGCGAGCACTGACCGCCGCGTCCTCGCCGCCGGGCCCGGCCAGCTCCGACAGGTCGCGCCCGGCGGTCTCGGGCAGCCGCAGCAGCACCGGGATGACCGCGACGGCGACGGCCATGACGAGCAGGCCGGGGCTGAGCCGCCAGCCCGTCCAGCGGATCAGCACGTCGGCCAGGAAGGGCGACAGGCCGCCGAACGCCGCGGTCGCCATCGTGTAGCCGAGCGCCAGGCCGCTCATCCGGCCCGCCGTGGCGAACTGCTCGGGCACGGTGGCCGCCGCCGCGGCGCTGACCGCGCCCGCCCCGGCCGCCAGGATCACCGCGCCCGCGATGCCGCGCGCCCAGCCGCCGCTCGCCATCAGCGCGAACATCGGCAGCGGCAGGACGACGAACACGGCCGTGAGCGCGAGCAGCATCGGACGGCGCCCGAGGCGGTCCGACCACGCCCCGATCGCGGGCGTGACGACGATGACCGCGACCGCCGCGATCGTCGACATGGTCAGCGCCTCGCCGTCGGTCACCCCGCCCACCGAGGTCAGGTAGGTCGGCACGTAGGTGACGGCGACGTAGTAGGTGGCCGAGCCGAGCGCCGAGATCGCGAACGTGCGCAGGATGGCCCGCCACTGGTGCCGGATCACGTCGGCGAGCGGGTTCTTGGGCAGCTTCCCCTCGGCGCGGGCCTGCTCGAACGCGGGCGTCTCCTGGACCGTGGTGCGCATGACCAGCGTCAGCAGCGCCAGGAACCCGCCGAAGAAGAACGGGATCCGCCAGCCCCACGCGTCCAGGTCGCTGGTCGCGAGCAGGCCGACGACCAGCGCGCTCACCCCGGCGGCCAGCAGCGCGCCGACCTCGCTGGCGGCCGAGGCGAGGCTGACCACGAACCCGCGGTTCCTCTTGTCGGCGCTCTCCACCAGCATCGTCAGCACGCCCGAGTACTCGCCGCCCACCGAGAAGCCCATCGCGCAGCGCAGCAGGAACATCAGAAACGCCGCGCCCACCGGCAGCAGCCCGGTCGCGAACATCGCCACCGTCATGATCGTCATCGAGATCAGCAGCACCTGCCGCCGCCCGATCCGGTCGCCGAGATGGCCCAGCACGCCGCCGCCCACCGGCCGCAGCACGTACGCCACCGCGAAGACGCCGAGCGTGGCCAGCGTCGAGTTCTCGTTCCCACCGAAGAAGACCCGCGCCAGCACCGGCGTCAGGTAGAGGTACAGCGTGAAGTCGTACCACTCGACGATCGTGGAGAACGCGGCGATCAGCATGGACCGGCGCGGCACCACGGTGACGGGCGCCGCGGTCAGCGGGACCGTCACCGCTTCGGGACGTGGGTCGTCGGCCTCATAGGGGGACGATTCCCCTGGAGCCGGCCCGGTCCGTCAACCGGTGGTAATGCCGGGCCCATCTTTCGGATCGCCCGCCCGGAGCGGGGCGTTCTCGTAGCGTCCCTCGTGGGCCAGGATCGGGCGGCGATCGCCCGCCAGCTCGGGATGCCGTTCCTCCAGGGACCGCCGCTCCTCGGCCGTGCGGCGCAGCCCGGCGACGTAGTCGCGGTCGGCGCCGTAGGTGCCCCGCCAGGTCTGGGGCATCGCCTCGTTCGGCGGGGGAAGATTCGCCGCACCGGCCAGCCCGCAGCGGCTCGGCACCTTGGCGGTCGCGGCGCCGCACTCCCGGCAGTCCGGCAGCGCCGCGGTGAACGACTGGATCACCTCGAACCGGTGGCCCGCCTCGCACTTCAGCTCGTAGATCGGCATCGGCGCCTCACCACAGGGCGATCGAGCGCTTGAAGATCTCGGCGATGACGTCCGCGGACACCTCACGGGGCGAGGTCGCCAGCAGCCGCTGCTGCTTCATCGTGCCCTCCACCAGCGCCGGGACGTCTCCCTCGGTGTAGCCGACGCCGCCGATCCCGTCCGGGATGCCGATGTCGTGCATCAGGCTGAGCAGGGCGCGCGGCAGGTGCTCGGCCGGGTCGTTGGGCCGGTCCAGGTCGGGCGCGAGCAGCTCGGCGGCGTGCACGTGCCGTTCGGGCCGGGCCTGGTAGGTGAACCGGAACGCCTCGGGCGCGGTGAGCGACACCGACATGCCGTGCGGCACCATCGGCTCCTCGTCCGGGTAGCCCTCCGGGCGGAAGCTCTTGACCTGACCGGCGATCGGATAGGCGTTGGCGTGCGGGATGTGCACCCCCGCGTTCCCGAAGCCCAGGCCCGCGAAGGTCGCGGCGAGCGCCATGTCCGCGCGCGCCTGGCGGTTGTCGCCCTCGCGGACCGCCGTACGGAACGACTTGGCGAGCAGGGCCAGCGACCGTTCCGCCCACATGTCCGACACCGGGTTGGCGCCGCAGTAGGGCACACGCTGCTCGGGAGACTTGCGCTCGTAGGAGTCGTAGGGGCGGGCCGTGTAGCTCTCCAGCGCGTGGCAGACGATGTCCATGCCCGAGGAGGCCGTCACCCCGGACGGCTGCGAGACGGTCAGGGCGGGATCGACCACGGCCAGCGCCGGCCGCAGCCTCGGATGGCTGATCCCGGTCTTGACCTTCAGCTCCAGCACGTCCAGGACGCACACCGTGGTGCTCTCGGCGCCCGTCCCGGTCGTCGTCGGCACCGCGACCAGCGGCAGCAGCGGGCGCTCGGGTGCGCGGCCCGCGCCGACCGGCGGGTTCAGGTATTCGCTCAGGTCACCGTCGTTGGTGGTCAGCAGGTTGATCGCCTTGGCGGTGTCGATGCTGGACCCGCCGCCGACCGCCACGTAGGCGTCGTACGGGCCGTTCGCGCGGGCGTGCTCCAGGGCGGCGCGCATGCTGGCGTCGGTCGGCTCGACGTGGACGCCGTCGAAGACGTCCGCGTCGATGCCATAGGTCTTCATCGCGTCGGCGATGCGCTGCGGGCCGCCGGTCGCCGCGACCCCCGGGTCGGTCACCACCAGCGCCCGCCGCGCGCCGTACTGCGCCAGGTCGTAGCCGATCTCGTCGGCCGCGCCCTCGCCGAACTTCAGCTGCGGGGCGCCGTAGGTGAAGACGGTCTCCTCGGTCATGAGTAGAAGCCCTCCGGCGCGCGGCGCAT
The DNA here is from genome assembly GCF_017573505.1 of Actinomadura barringtoniae. Lineage (GTDB taxonomy): Bacteria > Actinomycetota > Actinomycetes > Streptosporangiales > Streptosporangiaceae > Spirillospora > Spirillospora barringtoniae. Next base: position 143,311 of record NZ_JAGEOJ010000009.1, on the reverse strand, counting down.
GCCGCGCAGTTGGTCGGCGTCGTGACCGAAGACCACCGTGGCGTCGTTCTTCTCGGCCAGGAGCCGGATCTTCTCAACGGACGAGTACCAGGCTCCCAGATCGTTGACGATCGCGGCCGGGGTGGCGGGCGGCCCGTAGGAGTCGCCCAGGTAGACCGCGTCCGAGGTGAAGATCATCATGCCGGTGTCGGGCAGGTCGACCGCCATCGCCATCGTTCCCGGCGTGTGCCCGGGGGCCTCGACCAGCGTCACGCCCGGCAGGATCTCGGTGTCGCCCGACACCGTCTCGAAGTCCAGCCCCTCGTAGTCGGACTTCAGGTGCGCGCCCTCGAACGCGCCGCTGATCCCGAACGCGAACTCCTTCTCCTTGTCGTTGCAGACCAGCCGCGTGCTCGTGCCCGCGAACTGCCGCACATTCCCGGCGTGGTCGAAGTGCAGGTGCGACAGCACCACGTATTCGAGGTCCTCGGCGCCGACGCCGAGCTGCCCGAGCCGCTGGTCCAGGTACTCCTCCTCGGAGACCCGGTCGTAGGGGAAGAACTCCTGCAGCCCGGTCGGCTCCCAGCGGGTCTCCCAGTCGCGCGGGCAGCTGGTGTCCCACAGCAGCGTGCCCTCCGGCGTCTCGACCAGCACCGCGTGGGTCGTACAGGCGACCCATTCGGGCGGCCTGTCCTTCTCGGCGCGCGGCCGGATCGTCCTGCCGGCCTTGAGCAGCAGCCAGGTGAGGTCGCAGCTCATCGCCCCGCAGTCCAGAATGTGCAGCTTCGTCGCCGCCATCGGGCACCTCCGTGGAACGGGTGACCTTTCCACCGTCCCATCGGAAGTGGATAAGTCAACGATGGGCAGTTCTCGACCTACCAGCCTGTTTGGGGTATGCCTGACCGCATGAACGGCTACCAGGAACGGCCCTGGCTGGCCAGGTACGACCAGGGCCTGCCGGCCGACCTCCAGCCCGAGTACACGAGCGCGCTGGAGATGTTCGCGGCGACGGCGGCGGCGCACTCCGCCGCGGACGCGATCCGGCATTTCGACGAACCCATCAGCTGGCGTGAGCTGGACGTGCTGTCCGACGCCTTCGCCGCGGCCCTGGCCGACCTGGGGTTCGCCCCCGGCGAGCGCGCCGCCCTCTACCTGCAGAACGTCCCGGAATTCGTGATCGCACTCCTCGGCGTCTGGAAGGCGGGCGGCGTCGCGGTCACGGTCAACCCGATGAACAAGTCCCGCGAGCTCGACCTCATCCTGCGCGACTCAGGCGCCACCGTGCTCGTGTGCCTGTCCGAGCTGTACGACGAGGTGGCCCGCGACACCGTCACCGGCACCGACGTGCGGACCGTCGTCACCACCGAGGACCTGGCGCGGATGCTGGAGCGCTTCCTCGGCCAGGGCCCGCCGCCGCCCAGGTTCGGGCCCGGCGACGTGGCGGTGCTGACCTACACCTCCGGCACCACCGGGCCGCCCAAGGGCGCCATGAACACCCACGGCAACCTGGTCTTCAACGCCCAGACCTACCGGGACTGGATCGGGATCGGCCCCCTCGACGTGATCCTCGGCGTCGCGCCCCTGTTCCACATCACCGGCCTGGTCGGGCACGTGATGCTGTCGCTGCTGACGGGCGCGCCGCTGGTGCTGATGCACCGGTTCGACCCCGAGCGGACGATCGACACGATCCGGGCCGAGCGCGCCACGTTCACCGTCGGGTCCATCACCGTGTTCATCGCGCTGATGAACGCCACCAACGCGAGCAAGGACGCGCTGTCCAGCCTCACCAAGGTCTACTCGGGCGGCGCTCCCATCCCGCCGAGCACGGTCGCGGCGTTCCAGGACAGGTTCGGCCAGTACATCCACAACATCTACGGCCTCACCGAGACGACGTCGCCCTCGCACGCCGTCCCGCTGAAGGCCGAGGCCCCGGTCGACAAGCTGACCGGCGCGCTGTCGGTCGGCGTCCCGGTCTTCAACACCGTCGTGCGGGTCGTGGGGGAGGACGGCCAGGACCTGCCGCCCGGCGAGATCGGCGAGCTGGTCACCTCCGGGCCGCAGGTCGTCCCCGGCTACTGGAACAAGCCCGGCGAGACCGAGCACGCCCTGCCCGGCGGCGCCCTGCACACCGGCGACGTCGGCTACATGGACGCCGACGGCTGGTTCTACCTGGTCGACCGCAAGAAGGACCAGATCAACGCGGGCGGTTACAAGATCTGGCCGCGCGAGGTCGAGGACGTCCTGTACGAGCATCCGGCCGTCCGGGAGGCGGCGGTCGTCGGGGTGCCCGACGAGTACCGGGGCGAGACGGTGAAGGCGTACGTGAGCCTGCGCCCCGGTGCCGCCGCCTCTCCGGACGAGCTGATCGATTTCTGCAAGGAACGGATGGCCGCCTACAAGTACCCGCGCGAAGTCGAGCTCCTCGACGACATTCCGAAGACGGTCACGGGTAAGCTCCTGCGCCGCGAGCTGCGCACCCGCTCCGTCCTCGAAGCCGCGCCCGAAGCCTCACCCGGACCAGCATCCGAACCTACGCCCGAGCCGTCGCCAGGGCCCGAATGATCTCCTCGCTGAAGGTGTTGCCCTGCGTGTCCTCCACATGGGCTCGCAGGGAGACCGCCTCGGCCCCCTTGGGCGGGTCGAGGCGGGCGGTGTAGGAGTCGCCGTGCCCCTTGCGGACCTGGACGTCGCGCCAGGTGGCGCCGTCGTCGTAGGAGACCGCCAGGGTCATCGTCCGGGAGGGGATCTGCGGTGAGCCCTGCTGGTGCCCGGCGGTGAGCGTCACCGTCCGGCCGCGCAGCCGGTTCTGCAGGTCCAGGGGCGCGTCGACGCCGATCAGGGGGAGCGGGAGGACCGCGCGCCGATCCTCCGCCGGGCGCGCGGACCGGAACGTCCACACCGCCTTCGTCCGGGTCGACAGCTTGGCCCAGGCGGCGCTGTTGTCGACGTCCTGCTCGATCCGGAACGCGGCGTCCTCGGCCGGGACCGCCACCTGCCCGCGCGGCAGGTAGCGCGTCTGCGCGATCAGCTGGTCGTCGCGGTAGACCCGGAAGTCGGTCGAGAGGCCGTTCGCGAACATGCTGGTGTAGGCGTCGGCGGAGTTGCCCGCGGCGTCGGTGAACCCCTTGGTCCGCAGCGCGATGACGTCGCCCTCGCGGTAGGTCGGCGACTTGGGGTTGAGGCCGGGCGCGACCGGTGCCTTGAGCCAGTCCATCTCCGTACGGCCGCCCGGCCTGACGTCGGTGTGCGGCGCGTCCAGCACCATGCGCGGGGTGTCGGGACGAGGCCACTGGTGGTTGTACGGGCTCTCCGGCGCGATCATCGCGGAGTCCCAGCGGGTGTCGGGGTCGGGCGTCACGTACTCGGTCCTGGCCCGGGGCGCGCCGATCAGCGGGTGCATCGTCGCGAGCGCCACATCCTCCCAGGGACGCAGATGGAAGCGCATGGTCTGCGCGGTGAGGTCCACGCCCGGCTGGCCGTGGTAGCCCGCCTGGATCTGGGCGAGCCGCCGGTCGCGCACGGTGTAGTGCAGGTCGGACGGGATGCGGCCCTTCTCGGGGAAGATCAGGTCGTAGAGGTACGGGCTGGCGGTGACGCCTCGCGCGTCGATCGTCACCCGCCCCTTGGCCAGCAGCTTCAGCAGGCCGACGCCCTGCTCATGCGGCAGGTGAACGGTCGGCACGTTCAGCCGTGTCCCGTACTCGGCGTCGGTGTAGAGGCCGGGTGTGTCGTTGTAGACGGCCACGATCCTGGCGCCCGCCGCCGCGGCGGCGTTGGCCTGCTGCGCCACCGGGATCTGGTCGGAGCGCCGGATGAGCGCGAGCTTGCCGCGCAGATCCCGCCCGGCCAGCCCCTGCGCGCTCCCGTCGCCCGCGTCGACCAGCGACAGCGACGCCTTGCCGTCGAACCGCGGGAACTCGGCGGAGACGTCGCTGAAGAACTCGGGGCTGTAGTAGCCGGCGTCCAGCCGCACGTTCCCATGCCCGCGCGCCCGCAGCGTGATGGCGGGCGCCTCCAGCCGCCACCTGGTGTAGGCCTCGAACGAGCCGGTGCGGACCGGCCGCGTCGGCTGCATGTAGGCCCGTTCCTCCATCTGGTGGCCGCCGACCAGGAAGCCCTGCCAGACGCCCGTTCCGTGCGCGGGCGCCCGGTACCACTTGATGTGGCTGAGCCCGCCGGTGTTGGCCTTGGTCTCGTGGTCGGGAGTGGAGACCGTCACCTCCTTGGCCTTGCGCGCGTCGAGCACGATCTCGGTGTCCTTGGTGATGGTCACCTCGGGGTCGCCGACGATGCTGCGGTTCAGCGGGGTGCCGTCGGCGGTGCCGTCCTGCGACAGCGGCATCGTGTAGACGAAGCCCATCACCGAGTAGGTCCCCGGCGGCACGCTGACGCAGGAGCTCGTGCGGTCGCCGCAGGGCTTGGCGGGGTCGCCGGGCAGCATCCGCCCGGCGTCCAGGGTGCCGTTCTGGACGTCGAACACGCGCACGATGCCGCGCGCCGGGCGGCCGAACCGGTCGATCGCCTTGACGTGCAGGTCGACCGCTCCGGCGCCCGGGTCCTCGGTGGCGGTGCGGGCGGAGCGCGGCGCCTTCTCGCCGCGCGCCAGGCGCGTGACGTTGAACGCCTCCATGTCGGTGAGCCCGGCGAGCGAGTCCTCCGGTACGACGTAGAGGTTCCCGGCGCGTCCGGTGGTGAGGAACGCGGGCGGCGCGCCGTTCTTGCGCGGGGCGGCCTGGACCTCGCTGACCTGGGTGCCGTCGGCACCGGACGCGACGGTCACCTTGTCGCCGGTCGGCAGCGTCACGGTGGTGGGCGTGGGGGAGTCCCAGGTGGCCGTCGCGGGGGCGGCGGCGTGTCCGGGCGTGGCGGCGAGCGCCGTGACGACCAGGGTCAGCGCGGCGGTGGCGGCGATGTGGGGAAGCGGTGTGCGTCGCATCAGGACAGGTGCTCCTGGATGAGTCCGAGGTACATGACCTCGCGGGCGCCGGGGTTGAAGGCGATCGTCTTGATGCCGTCGTACTTGTTGCGGGTGATGGTCAGCTTCCCGGTGCGGCTGTCGAAGGCGTAGAGCTTGGTGCGCTGCCAGGGGTCGCCGTACTCGAAGTAGACCAGGTCGCGGTTCCACGGGCTCGGCTTGACCAGGCCGCCGTTGGTGACGGTGACCTCGCCGCCCTGGTCGACGATCGGGCGGAACGAGCGGCCGCCGTCGGAGGACCGGTAGAGGTGCCGGCCGTCGCTGGGCGCGTCCTCGTTGGACTCGGTGATGTCCAGGCCCTGCGCGTAGACGACCCGCGAGTCGACCGGGGAGAACGCGACGGTGAAGGCGTTCACCCGGTCGCCGGGGCCGCCGATCGTGATCCGCCGCCAGGTCCGGCCGCCGTTGTCGCTGACGAACCCGCCGAGGTCGGTCATGCCGACCACGATCCGGTTCGGCCGCGTCGGGGCGATGCTCGCGCCGTAGACCAGGTAGTCGCGGCCCGCCTGCTCGACCGGCGCCCTGCCCGCGACGCGGAAGGAGCGTCCTCCGTTGTGGGAGTCGACTACCGCGCCCTCTTCGGTGACGCCGCGCAGGTGCCAGGGGTTGGACCGTTCCGCGTTGAGGGTGATGAGGCCGCCGAGGCGTTCGGTGTCGATCACCGCGCCGCCGGTGACCGCGCTGCCGTCGGCGCGGTACACGCGGTCGCCGCGGAACGACCACAGGTAGGCGCCGCCGTCGCGGGTCGGGACGACCGACCAGGTGCCCTGGTGGGGCAGCGTCGCGGTGTTGCGCCAGGTGCAGCCGGAGTCCGCCGAACGGGTGACCCGGCCTTTCTGGTCGACCGCCAGCAGCTCGTTCGGCCTGGCCAGCGGCTCCAGGCCGGTTACGTAGGTGACCCCGCCCATGACGCCGCTCGTCGGGGCGATCGTGGTGCCGGCGTCGCGGGTGAAGGAGACGGATCCGTCGCTGGTCACCGTCTCGCAGCCGGGCGCCTGCCACCGGTGGCCGGGTGCGGACGCACGGGCCGCGGAGACCGGCGCCAGGGCGAGGCCCGCCGCGGCGATCACTGCCATCAGGCTTCTCACGTGGGACTCCTCTGGACATAGGGGCTATGTCTAGGAAGTAGCGTGATCCACCCGGCGTCGTCCATGATCTTGATTGGCGGACTATCGCCACGGCGAGAACACGTCATCGGAAGGACGGCTGGGAGGGCTCGCCATGCTGGAGGCGTTCGGGGTCGCGGAGATCGACGAGGACGTGTACCGCCTGCTGTTGCGGCACCCGCCGCTCACCCGCGAGGGGCTGGCCGCTCGGTCGGGCCTGCCCGCGGGGGAGCTGGGCACGGTGCTGGCGAGGCTGGAGGACCTGGGGCTGGTCAATCTGCTGCCCGGCCGCCCGGTGCGGCTGGCGGCGGCCCGGCCCGACATGGCCGTCGAGCTGCTGGCGACGCGCTGGCAGGAACGGGTGACCAGCGCGCGGGCGGCGGCTCGCGCGCTGCTGGCCGAGCTGCCCGTCGACCGGCGGCACCGGCCCGAGGACCAGGTGGAGATCCTGTTCGGCCGGGACGCGATCGCCGCGCGCTTCGACCAGCTCCAGCGGGCGGCGGCGACCGAGCTGCTGGTGCTGGACCGGCCACCGTACGCGCAGGAGCCCGCCGAGCCGAACCACGCCGAGCTCGACCTGCTCGCGCGCGGCGTGAAGGTGCGCGGCCTGTACGCGCCCGAGGCGCTGGAGCTTCCGGGCGCGTTCGAGACGTTCGGGCAGATGGTCGCGGCGGGCGAGGAGGCGCGGGTGCACGTCGACCTGCCGCTGAAGCTGGCGATCGCCGACCGGGCGACCGCCATCCTGCCGTTCAGCCGGGACGAGCGGGAAATGGTCGACAGCGCGTTCGTGATCCACACCGGGAACCTGCTCGACGCGCTGGTGCGGCTGTTCGAGCTGCTGTGGGACGTGGCCGTACCGCTGCCGGGCACGCCCGAGCCCGCCGCGACCGCCTCCGAGGACTGGCTCGACCAGCAGCTGCTCACGCTGCTGGCCGCCGGGCTGAAGGACGAGGCGGTCGCGCGGCAGCTGGGGATCAGCGTGCGGACCCTGAACCGGCGGGTCAGCGACCTGATGCAGCGCCTGGGCGCACGGACGCGTTTCCAGGCGGGCCTGAAGGCCGCCGAGCTGTGGGAAGGGGCCGGGGACGCCGGGGATGAGCGCGGCTAGGCGGAGACCTCGCCGACGGCCGCGCGCACGGCGCGCAGCGCCTCGGTCACCTCGGTGGCCTGCTCGGCGGTGAAGCCCGGGAGCCCGAACGACGCCTCGTGCAGGGCGGTGGTCGACTCCTCGGCGAGCTCCAGCCCGGCCGGGGTGATCTCGGCGAGCACCACCCGGCGGTCGTCGGGGGAGGGGTGGCGCTGGACGAGCCCGCGCTGCTCCAGCCGCCCGATCACGTTCGTGACCGAGGCGGGGTGGACCATCAGCCGCTCGCCCATCTTGCCCATCGGCAGTGAGCCGGACCTGGTGAAGGCCAGTAGCCGCAGCGCTTCGTAGGCTGCGAAGGTGAGGCCGAACGGCTTGAGCGCCGCCTCGACCCGGCTGAGCAGCAGCTGCTGGGCCCGCATGACCGAGGTGACGGCGGCCATGTGGTCGGCGTGCTCGGGCCACCGGGCGCTCCACTGGCGGTGCGCCTCGGCGATCGGGTCGAGGGAATTGACTGGGTCGGCCACGAGGAATTATTTTAGCTTCAAAATATTGGAAGTCCAAGGGTGGGGTTCTGATGCATGTCCCGGTGAATCCGGTGCGGTTCGTGACGGCGGCGGCGCTGTTCGACGGTCACGACGCGGCCATCAACATCATGCGGCGGATTCTGCAGTCCCAGGGGGCCGAGGTCGTCCATCTCGGCCACGACCGCTCGGTCCAGGCCGTCGTGGACGCGGTGCTGGAGGAGGACGCCCAGGGCGTGGCGATCAGCTCCTACCAGGGCGGCCACGTGGAGTACTTCGAGTACCTGGCGAAGTCCCTGGCCGAGGCGGGCGCCGGGCACGTGCACGTCTTCGGCGGTGGTGGCGGCGTGATCGTCGCCGAGGAGATCGCCCGGCTGGCGAGCGCCGGGGTGCGGATCTTCTCGCCGGAGGACGGCCAGCGGCTCGGCCTGCCCGGGATGATCAACGAGCTGATCCGCGACTGCGACGTGGACCTGGCCGCCGACCCGGCCCCGGCCGACGCGGTCGTGGCGGGCGAACGGCGCGCCCTGGCCCGCGCGATCACCTGCCTGCAGGCCGGCAAGCTCCCGGACGCCGACCGTACGGCGCTGTCGCAGGCGGCCGGCGAGCGGCGCGTCCCGGTGCTCGGCATCACCGGCACCGGCGGCTCGGGCAAGTCCTCCCTCACCGACGAGCTGGTGCGGCGGCTGCGCGTCGACCAGCAGGACAAGCTGCGCGTCGCGGTGCTGGCGGTCGACCCGACCCGGCGGCGCGGCGGCGGCGCGCTGCTCGGCGACCGCATCCGGATGAACTCCCTGGACGGCGACCACGTCTTCTTCCGCTCGCTGGCCACCCGCGGCGCGCGCGAGCTGCCCGAGGGCATCGAATCGGTCATCGAGTCGTGCAAGGCCGCGGGCTACGACCTGGTCATCCTGGAGACCCCCGGCATCGGCCAGGGCGACGCGGCCGTCGCCGACCTCGTCGACGTCTCGCTGTACGTGATGACGCCCGAGTTCGGCGCCGCCTCCCAGCTCGAGAAGATCGACATGCTGGACTTCGCGGACGTCGTCGCGATCAACAAGTTCGAGCGGCGCGGCGCGGCGGATGCCCTGCGCGACGTGTCTCGGCAGCTGATCCGCAACCGGGAGGCGTTCGGCGCCAGGCCCGAGGACATGCCGGTCTTCGGCACCAGCGCCGCCACGTTCAACGACGACGGCGTCACCGCGCTCTACCAGCACCTGCTCGGCCTGCTCGGCATCGAGCGCGGCGTGTTGCCCGAGGCGACCACCAAGATCTCGACCGGCGCCGCGCAGATCATCCCGCCCGCGCGCGTCCGGTACCTGTCCGACATCGCCGGGACCGTGCGCGGCTACCACGACGAGACCGACGAACAGGCCGGTGCCGTACGGCGCGTTCAGCGGCTGGACGAGGTCCGCGCCGAGCTCACCGAGGCCGGCGAGGTCGAGGGGCTGCTGGAGAAGGCCCGCCGCGACGTCGACCGCGGCAACGCCGAGCTGATCGAGGGCTGGCCCGCCGTCGTGGAGTCCTACTCCGGCGACGAGCAGGTCGTGCGGATCCGCGACAAGGAGATCCACACCAAGCTGACCCGCGAGTCGCTGTCGGGCAGCAAGATCCCGCGCGTCGCGCTGCCGCGCTACACCGACCACGGCGAGCTGCTGAAGTTCCTGCGCCGCGAGAACCTGCCCGGCAAGTTCCCCTTCACCGCGGGCGTGTTCCCGTTCAAGCGCGACAACGAGGACCCGGCGCGCATGTTCGCGGGCGAGGGCGACCCGTTCCGCACCAACCGGCGCTTCAAGCTGCTGTCGGAGGGCCAGCCCGCCACCCGGCTGTCCACCGCGTTCGACTCGGTCACGCTGTACGGCCGCGACCCCGACGAGCGCCCCGACGTCTACGGCAAGGTCGGCACCTCCGGCGTCTCGATCGCCACGCTCGACGACATGAAGGCGCTCTACGACGGGTTCGACCTGTCCTCGCCCACCACGTCGGTGTCGATGACCATCAACGGGCCCGCGCCGACCATCCTGGCGTTCTTCCTCAACACCGCCATCGACCAGGGCCTGGAGGAGTTCCGCGAGGAGAACGGGCGCGAGCCGTCGGAGGAGGAGGCCGCCCTCGTGCGGGCGCGCGTCCTGTCGACCGTGCGCGGCACCGTGCAGGCCGACATCCTCAAGGAGGACCAGGGCCAGAACACCTGCATCTTCTCCACCGAGTTCTCGCTGCGGATGATGGGCGACATCCAGGAGTGGTTCATCGCCAACAAGGTCCGCAACTTCTACTCGGTCTCGATCTCGGGCTACCACATCGCCGAGGCCGGGGCGAACCCCATCAGCCAGCTGGCGTTCACGCTGGCCAACGGGTTCACCTACGTCGAGTCCTACCTGGCGCGCGGCATGGACATCGACGACTTCGCGCCCAACCTGTCGTTCTTCTTCTCCAACGGCATGGACCCCGAGTACAACGTGCTCGGCCGGGTCGCCCGCCGCATCTGGGCGGTGGCGATGCGCGAGCGCTACGGCGCCAACGAGCGCAGCCAGAAACTGAAGTACCACGTGCAGACCTCGGGGCGTTCCCTGCACGCGCAGGAGATGCACTTCAACGACATCCGCACCACGCTGCAGGCGCTCATCGCCATCTACGACAATTGCAACAGCCTGCACACCAACGCCTACGACGAGGCCGTCACCACCCCGACCGCCGAGTCGGTGCGCCGCGCCCTGGCCATCCAGCTCATCATCAACCGCGAGTGGGGCCTGGCGATGAACGAGAACCCGCTCCAGGGCTCGTTCATCATCGACGAGCTCACCGACCTGGTCGAGGAGGCCGTGCTCACCGAGTTCGACCGGATCAGCGAGCGCGGGGGAGTGCTGGGCGCGATGGAGACCGGCTACCAGCGCGGCCGGATCCAGGACGAGTCGATGCTGTACGAGCAGCGCAAGCACGACGGCTCGCTGCCCATCATCGGCGTCAACACCTTCCGGAACCCGAACGGTGACGAGGAGTCCGGGCACACCATCGAGCTGGCCCGCGCGACCGAGGACGAGAAGCGTTCGCAGCTCGATCGCGTTCGCGGCTACCAGCAGGACCACCGCGAGGACGCCGAGGCGGCGCTCGCGGCGCTCAAGGAGGTCGCCAGGACCGACGGGAACGTGTTCGGGGTCCTGATGGACGCCGCCCGGGTGTGCAGCCTCCAGCAGATCACCGACGCGTTCTTCGAGGTCGGCGGCCAGTACCGGCGGAACGTGTGACCTCGCCGGTCCGGCGCGTCGTCTCGCTGGTCCCGTCGCTGACCGAGACCGTCGCGGCGACCGCGCCGGACCTGCTGGTCGGCGCGACCGACTGGTGCACCCACCCGGCGGGCCTGGACGTCGTCCGGGTGCGGGGCACCAAGAACCCCGACGTCGAGAAGATCGTCGAGCTGCGGCCCGACGTCGTGCTCGGCAACACCGAGGAGAACCGCGCGGCCGACGTCGAGGCCCTGCGCGCGGCGGGCGTGCGGGTCTGGATGACCGAGATCCGCACGGTCGACGAGGCTCTGGTGTCGTTGCGCCGCATGCTCACCGAGGCCTGCGGCGTGGCGGCGCCCGCCTGGCTGGACGAGGCCGAACGCACGTGGGCCGCTGCCGCTTCCAGCGAGCGCAGGACGGCCGTCATCCCGATCTGGCGGCGGCCGTGGATGGTCGTCGGCCGCGACACCTTCACCGGCGACGTGCTGTCGCGGCTCGGCGTCGACAACCTCTACTCGGGCAGTCCCGAGCGCTACCCGAAGGTCCCGATCGACGAGCTGAACGGCGCCCGGCCCGATCTGGTCGTGCTGCCCGACGAGCCGTACCGCTTCACCGCCGAGGACGGGCCCGAGAGCTTCCCCGGCATCGACGCCGCGCTGGTCGACGGCCGCTACCTGACCTGGTACGGCCCGTCGATGGTGGAGGCCCCGGCCGTGCTGGCCGGGCAGCTGACCGCCACGATCCGGACAGAACGCCCGCGCAGGACGTGAGAAGGTTGGGAAAGCGGCTCGCCGGGGCAACACTGTGTACATGATCGATCTCGTACGGCGCTGGGCAGGGCGGTGGACGACGCTCGTTCCGGCGGTGGCGATCGTGGTCCTCGCGCTGACCTGGGGGCGCTCGCTGGCACCCCTGGTGGTGACCATCGTCGCGCTGCTGCTCGCGGGCGCCGTGCTGGCCGCCGTCCACCACGCCGAGGTGGTGGCGCACCGGGTCGGCGAGCCGTTCGGCTCGCTGGTGCTGGCCGTCGCGGTCACGGTGATCGAGGTCGCGCTGATCGTGAGCATGATGGTGTCCTCGTCAGGCGACAAGTCCGCGACGCTGGCCCGCGACACCGTCTTCGCCGCCGTCATGATCACGTGCAACGGGATCGTCGGCCTCACGCTGCTGGTGAGCGCGCTGCGCCACCGGGTGGCGGTCTTCAACGCCGAGGGCACCGGTGGCGCGCTGGCCAACGTCGCGACCCTGGCCACCCTGTGCCTGGTGCTGCCGACCTTCACGACCAGCCGCCCGGGCCCGGCCTTCTCCCCGGCCCAGCTGGCCTTCGCCGCCGTGGCGTCCCTGGTGCTGTACGGCCTGTTCGTGCTGACCCAGACGGTCCGGCACCGCGACTACTTCCTGCCGGTGACCACCGAGGGCGAGATCGTCGACGAGGACAGCCACGCCGAGCGGCCGACCATGCGCACGACGATGATCAGCCTCGGCCTGCTGCTGGTCGCGCTGGTCAGCGTGGTGGGATTGGCCAAGGTCGAGTCGCCGGTGATCGAACGCGGCGTCGCCGCCGCCGGCCTGCCGCAGGCCGTGGTCGGCGTCGTGATCGCCCTGCTGGTGCTGCTGCCCGAGACCCTCGCGGCCGTGCACGCCGCCGCGCGCGACCGGGTGCAGACCAGCCTGAACCTGGCGCTCGGGTCGGCGATGGCCAGCATCGGGCTGACCATCCCGACCATCGCGCTCGCCTCGATCTGGCTGAGCGGCCCGCTGGTGCTCGGCCTCGGCTCGACCCACATGGTGCTGCTGGCCCTCACCGTCGGCGTCTCCACGCTGACCGTGGTGCCCGGCCGCGCCACCCTGCTCCAGAGCGGCGTGCACCTCAGCATCTTCGCCGCGTTCCTGTTCCTGGCGATCAGCCCCTGAGCCGGAGCCCGGTCAGGCGCGCGGGCCGCCCGCGACGTAGATGACCTGGCCGGTGACGAACGAGGCGTCGTCGCTGACCAGGAACGCCACCGTTCCGGCGATGTCCTCGGGGACGCCCACCCGGCGCACCGGGATCTCCTTGGCGGCGGCCGCCTTGAAGTCCTCGAAGTCCACGCCCATGCGGGCCGCGGTCGCCGCCGTCATCTCGGTGGCGATGAACCCGGGCGCGATGGCGTTGGCGGTCACCCCGTACCGCCCGAGCTCGATCGCCAGGGTCTTGGTGAAGCCCTGCAGGCCCGCCTTGGCCGCCGAGTAGTTGACCTGGCCGCGGTTGCCCAGCGCCGACACCGACGACAGGTTGACGATGCGGCCCCAGCCCTGCTGTGTCATGTGCGCCTGCGCGGCGCGGCTCATGAGGAACGCGCCGCGCAGGTGGACCGACATGACCGAGTCCCAGTCGTCGTCGGACATCTTGAAGAGCAGGTTGTCGCGGATGATGCCGGCGTTGTTGACCAGCACCACCGGCGGGCCCAGTTCGGCGGCGACCCGTGCCACCGCCGCCTCCACCAGGGCCGCGTCGGCCACGTCCACGCCGACGGCCAGCGCGCGGCCGCCGTTCTTCTCGATGGCCTGGACGGTCGCCCCGCAGGAGGCCTCGTCGAGGTCGCACACGGCGACCGCGAACCCCTCCCGCGCGAGCCGTACGGCCGTGGCGGCGCCGATGCCGCGCGCCGCTCCGGTGACGATGGCGACCCTGGTCTCGGTCATGTCCGTTCCTTCCGGGGATGTCGGATGGGGTTCGGGGCGGGGCTCAGACGCCGATCTGCTTGGCGATGATGGTCTTCAGGACCTCGCTGGTGCCGCCGTAGATGCGGGTGACGCGGGCGTCGGTGTACAGGCGGGCGATCGGGTACTCCAGGATGTAGCCGTAGCCGCCGTGCAGTTGCAGGCACTTGTCCACGACGCGGGCCTGCACCTCGGTCGCGAACAGCTTGACCTTGGCGGCGTCGGCGGGCGTGAGCTCGCCCAGGTCGTGCGCGTCCATGGCGCGGTCGACGAAGGAACGGGCCGCCTCGACCTCGGTCTCGCACTCGGCGAGCACGAACTTGGTGTTCTGGAACGAGGACACCGGCTTGCCGAAGACCTGGCGGTCCTTGACGTACTGGACGGCGAAGCCGACGGCGGCGGCCGCGGAGGCGTAGGACTGGACCGCGATGGCCAGGCGCTCCTCGGCCAGGTTGTGGGTCAGGTAGTCGAAGCCCCTGCCCTCCTCGCCGAGCAGGTTCTCCACCGGCACGCGGACGTCGGTGAACGACAGCTCGGCGGTGTCGGAGGTGCGCAGGCCGATCTTCTGCAGCTTGCGGCCGACCTCGTAGCCGTCGCTCTTGGTGTCCACGCACAGGATCGACAGGCCCGCGCGGCGGTTCTCGGCCGTGGCGGGGGAGGTGCGGGCGACGACCAGCACCATGTCGGCGAGCACGCCGCCGGTGATGAACGTCTTGGCGCCGTTCAGCACGTAGTGGTCGCCGTCGAGCCTGGCCGTGGTGGTCATGCCCGCCAGGTCAGAGCCGGTGCCGGGCTCGGTCATCGCGATGGCGGTCATCATGTCGCCGGAGATGAAGTCGGGCAGCCAGCGCTTCTTCTGCTCCTCCGATCCGTAGGCGAGCAGGTAGGGCAGCACGAGGTTGACGTGCACGGTCGTCGCGCCGAAGTTCACGCCCTGCTTGGCGCACTCCTCGGAGATGACGGCGGCGTACTTGAAGCTGGTCTCGCCGGCGCCGCCGTACTCCTCGGGCACCGTGATGCCGAAGACGCCCAGCTCGCCGAGCTTGTTGTAGAAGTCCCGGGGCGGGTGACCCGCCTCTTCCCACTCGGGGAACTGCGGCACCACCTCGGCCGCGACGAAGTCCCGGATGGTCTCCCGGAACGCCTCATGGTCCTCATTGAACACGGTACGGCGCACGGCCCCGCTCCCTCTCTCGACGACTCCCCATCATTCTCGAATCCGATTCTAGATTTCCAGTCCGGGTGCCACGAACCTCACCCCTCTTCTTGGCGCAGCGCCAATAAGCGTCTAGTGTCGTGGGTCACAGGAATAAGGAGCTGCCGCTCACGCCCGGGCACGTCAACTACTGGGACTCCACCTGGGCCATCACCTCGATCAGCCAGGCGCAGTTCTGAAGCCGCGACTTCGCCACCTACGGCGACGGCACGGTCAAGGACAACCTCTCCACGATCATCTCCGACTGGAACAGCCCGGGGATGTTCAGCAAGAAGACCGCCAGGCAGTCCACCCCTGGGTGCGGACCGCGCTGTACGTGTCGACGATGGAGACCGCCAACGAGGGCGGGCGCCAGGCCGCCAACGCGCTGCTGGACGCCTCCGGCCACACGGCCCAGAAGGCGACCATCGAGGGCCTGTGGTCGCCGCCCGCGTTCGACGACGCCAAGCGGCTCGACCGCGACCGCTACCGCATGGGCCTGCCGCACGTCCTGGACACCGAATGGCCGATGAAGCCCTGACCTGACCTGCCCTGCTCAACCTGCTCCGTCAGCAGTTGGGCGCGCACACCCGGCGCGACACGGC
The DNA here is from genome assembly GCF_017573505.1 of Actinomadura barringtoniae. Lineage (GTDB taxonomy): Bacteria > Actinomycetota > Actinomycetes > Streptosporangiales > Streptosporangiaceae > Spirillospora > Spirillospora barringtoniae. Next base: position 127,919 of record NZ_JAGEOJ010000009.1, on the reverse strand, counting down.
CTGCAGGAAGAACTTCTGCACCTCGGCGGGGGTGTTGGCGACCATCGTGTCCCCGTGAGTCGCGTCGGCGATCTGCCGCAGCTCGGAGACGTCGACGCCCTTGCCGTAGCCGAACATGAAGACCATCACCGGGCGGTCCGGGTCGTACTCGCGGCGCAGCGCCGCCAGCGTCGCCTCCAGGCTCGGCCCGCCCGGGTCGTCGTTCTTGCCGTCGGTCCACAGTAGGATCGAGTTGACGAACTCGGGCTTGTAGGACCGCTTCATCTCCCTGAAGGCGGCCAGGATCGTGTCGTACAGACCCGTGTCGCCGTGCGGCTTCGGGCGCATCTGCGCGAACGCGGTCAGCACGAGCTGGCGCCGGGTGGCCGAGCCGAGCCGTTCGCCGAGCGGCCCGACGCTGACCAGCTGGCGCCAGTCCTGGTCGCCCTGGAGCTTGGTCGAGAAGATCCACTGGCCGAGCTCGGTGTCGTCGGGCAGCAGCGACAGCCCGCCCTGCGCCGTGCGGATGGTCGACTGCAGCCGGGTGGTGCCGGGCGCGACCGTGTCCTGCATGGAAGCCGACACGTCGATGATGCTGAGCATGCGGATGCTCAGCGACAGCCGGGCCCACGCCTGGAGGGTCTGCTGCACCTGCGCGGGCGTCGGCAGGGGAAGCGCGCGGGGGAGCTTGGAGGTGACCCCGGTCGCGCTGCCGAACGCGGCGGGGGCGTTGCCCTCGGGCGAACGGAAGCCGAGCCGCCGGACGTCGTCCTGGGTCGCCTTGTCGGTCATCGCCGTCTCGAACAGGCCGCTCGCGCCGGCCTTGTCGCCGTTCAACCCCACCCGCAGGTAGGGGTGGTCGAGCATGAACGTGCCCTCGGACGGATAGAGCGCGATCGCGGGCTCGGCCGGGCCGCGCGCGTTGTAGGCGTACACCGCCTGCTCAGGGGCGAGCGCGATCGGGTAGCGGCCCTGCCTGTCCTTCCTGAACGAGGTGAACTCGGCCTGGACCGAAGGCGTGATGCCCTCCCGTACGGTCCGCACGAGCCCGGTGAAGGTCGTCTGCCCCGCGCCGTCGCCGCCCAGCAGCTGGTCGGCCAGCAGCAGGGTGCCCATGCCGACCGCCGAACGGTTGGGGTCGGGCACCTGCAGCCTGAGCTGCCCCGCCGGGATGGGGCTCTGGTCGTCCGTCCCGGCCTCCTCGGTCGGGCTGGCCGCCTTGAGCAGAGCGCTCCACGACGGCGCCGTGCCCTGGGCCTGCAGGTGCGCGGCCAGCGTGCGCGGAACGGCCACGACGAGCGGGCTGGTGGCCAGCGACCCGCGCCGCACGAGATGTGCGCCACTGGCGCCGCCCTTGGCGTCCGACTCGGCCGGACCGATCCACAGCGAGGAATCCGGAATCCAAATATCCGGCCGCCGGGTCACGCCGGCGACGCCGCGTCCCGACAGCAGCGTCGAGACCGCCGCCGGATCGGTCGCCGTGACCACGGCGCGCACGCACTTGCCGCCGCTCTTGCGCCGGGCGCCGTTCAGGCGTTCCGCCGCCTTGGTGACCGCGGGCGCGACGTCGGGTGCCGCGGACACGTTCAGCGTGATCGAGCCGTCGCCACCGCAGCCGCCACGTCCGGCGAAGGTGTAGATGCCGAGGCCCACCAGGACCGTCAGGGCGACGGCGGCCGCCATCGGGCCGAGCAGGATCGTCCGCCGCCGGCCGCGCGGGGGAGAGGGCGGCCTGGTACCGCCGCTGTGCCTGCCGCCGCCGTGGCCCCCGTGACCTCCGTGCGCCGCGTGGGACCCGTGCCCGGGGTGGGTGCCGTGACCAGGGTTGGTCACGCGTCCGGGGTGGCTCCCGTGGCCGGGGCCGGTTCCGTGCGCCGGGTTGGTTCCGTGCGTGGGGTTGGTTCCGGGGCCGGGGCGGGGGCCGGGCCAGGAGCCCGGCACCGGCGGGGGAGGAGCGCCCGGGCCCGCGGCGGAATCGGGCCGGGAGGGGCGTGGCGGGCGGCCGCCACCGGCGTCGGAGGCGCCCATGAACATGCGGGGGGTGCTCGGGCCGCCGGAGTCCGCCGGACGCTCGGGCACCCACTCCGGCACGTCGCTGTGGTCGCTCATCGCCGATCTCCGTTCCGGCTCGCGGGATCACATGTGGCGGACGAGTGAGACAGACGCTCGGTCTGTCTCAGGGCGCATGTGTGATGCTCGTCTCACTCCCCGCGGGCGTCAAGCGGAATGCTCCAATTGTGAGAGTTGCCTGACTCGCGTGTCGTGACGGCGCGTTCTCGATTTCGGTCCATGGCCGGACGAGGCCACCTCAGAGCCTTGTCAACACCCGTACGGGATGAAGGGGCTGGCCCGTTCAACGCGGCCGCGCCGGCATGGGCGGCGTCAGCGGCGAGCGGGCGTCCGGCGGCAGGTGGCCCGGCATCAAGCCTGAAGGTGACCTGGAGAGCGCCTGAACGCGACTGTGGGGCTTGCGGAGACCTCGGGCGGATCCGGATGGCCGGGGGCGGCCACGCGCCCGGCAGGGAGTCGCTCAGAGGGGGAGGGAAAAGTCCCGGAAATTGAAAGCGACGCCGGGTGGATACGGGGGCAATCCACCCGGCGTCGCATCATCGGTGTTCCGACGGGGGCCCGGAACACCGGCACGGGCGCTCCGACGGGGGACCAGAGCGCCGGTACAAATCGTACACCGAAACCCCCTGCGGTTAGTCAAGAGAAAGTCACGACCCGATTTCTGGACCCTGTCCGGAAATCTGCTTGTGGTGCGGGCTAACCGGGTCGCCGTACCGTGCGGTGGGCGTGGGCTCGCGACCTCCGTTGGCGAAGATCACGCTGATGTAGGGGAGGAACAGGGCTCCCACGACCATCAGCCCGACGATCCACAGCGGGGCCCCGGCCATCGCGGTGATGACCGAGCCGATGAAGCAGACCGTACGGATCCCCATGGAGATCAGATAGCGCCGCTGCCGGTAGCCGATGTCCTCCGACATGGGACGCGGTGCGTTGGTGACCGTGTAGACCTCGGCCTGCCTGCGGGGATTGACCTTCACACTTCCACGGTAAGCCCATGGGGGCTGACTGGCGACACCAGGGAGGGCATGATGTCCGATCGCACCTACCGCGTGACCGAGATCGTCGGGACCTCGCCCGACTCGATCGAGCAGGCCGTACGGAACGGGGTCAGGCGAGCCTCGCAGACCCTGCGGCATCTGGACTGGTTCGAGCTGACCGAGGTGCGGGGCCAGATCGAGGACGGCGAGGTGGCCCACTTTCAGGTGGGCATGAAGGTCGGCTTCCGGCTGGAAGACGCCTAGGGCGCGCAGGCAGGCGCCTGAGCGCCCGCTGAGACGCACGCTGAGGGGCGAGACCGTCCGGTCTCGCCCCTCAGGCGGCTTCGCCGCTCCCGTCGCGTCAGGAGGCCTGTGAGACCGTCGACATGTTGAAGTCGGCCACCCGTACGGGCGGCATCGCCGAGCGGGTGAAGTAGTCCGACCACTCGCGCGGCAGCGTCGGCCCGGTCGCGCCGACCTCGGTCAGCCGCGACAGCAGGTCGACCGGGCTCTCGTTGAACCGGAAGTTGTTGACCTCGCCGACGACCTCGCCGTTCTCGACGAGGTAGACGCCGTCGCGGGTGAGGCCGGTGAGCAGCAGGCTCTGCGGGTCGACCTCGCGGATGTACCACAGGCATGTGAGCAGCAGCCCGCGCTCGGTACGGGACACCATGTCCTCCAGCGACGCGCCGCCCTGCGGACCGGTGAGGCTCAGGTGGTCGATGGCGGGCGTGAGCGGCAGCCCGGTGCGCTCGGCGGACCGGCGCGTCTGCGTGAGCGCCCTGAGCGTGCCGTCGGCGATCCAGTCGGTGGCCTCCAGGCCCAGCCCGTTGTCGAACACCGACGAGTCGCGGCTGGAGGCGTGCGCGACGACGAACGGCGCGCTCTCCATGCCCGCCGCGCGCGGGTCGCTGGACAGCGTCACCGGCAGGCTCGCCAGCTTCTCGCCGACCCGGGTGCCGCCGCCGGGCGCGCTGAACACCGTGCGGCCGTCCTGGGCGTCCTGCGCCCCGGCCGACCAGTACAGGTAGATCATCAGGTCCGCGACCGCGCTCGGCGGCAGGATCGTCTCGTAGCGGCCCGCGGGCAGGTCCACCCGGCGGGCGCCCCAGTCCAGCCGGCGCGCCAGGTCGCCGGTGAGGCCCGGCACGTCCACGTCGGTGAAGTCCTGGGTGCCGACGCCCGCCCAGGCCGAGCTGCCGCCGCCCTTGGCGTTCAGCTCCAGCAGCCCGGTCGGCTGGTCGTGCCGCAGCCGCAGCCCGGTCGAGGAGCCCAGGAAGGTCGAGGTCAGCTGGTGGTTGGCGAACCCGTACAGCTTGCGGCCGACGGACTCGGCCTGCGCGAACGCCTCGCCCAGCGCGGGGGAGAAGTCGGCGAAGACCCCGATCCCGGTCGTGGCGGGCTCGTCCTCCCAGCCGTCCGAGCGGGTCCCGGTGATCAGCGGGGACGCGTCGTCGGCCGGGGCGTTGCCCGCGGCGTCCTTCTCGGCCGCGCGCACCAGGTCCTCGATGTCGTCGGCGCCGACGGCGGCCCGCGAGACCACCCCGGTCGCGATGCCGTCGCCGGTGTCGTGCAGCGCGATGACCGTCAGCCGGCTGGACCGGGTGACGCCGTTGGTGGTGAGCGTGTTGCCCGCCCAGCGCAGGTTGGCCGTGCTGGACTCGTCGGCGAGGACGATGCAGTCGCCCGTGCGCGACAGCTCCAGGGCCCGCTCCACGGCCTCCTGGGGCCGCATGGTCTCCCGGGTCACGAGCCGGCCTCCTTGAGGGCGTTGAGGATGTTGACCCCGCGGAACAGCGCCGACGGGCAGCCGTGGCTGACCGGGGCGACCTGGCCGGGCTGGCCCTTGCCGCAGTTGAACGCGCCGCCGAGCACGTAGGTCTGCGGGCCGCCGACGGCCTCCATGGAGTTCCAGAAGTCGGTGGTGGTGGCCTGGTAGGCCACGTCGCGGAGCTGGCCGGCCAGCCGGCCGTTCTCGATCTTGTAGAAGCGCTGGCCGGTGAACTGGAAGTTGTAGCGCTGCATGTCGATCGACCAGCTCTTGTCGCCGACGATGTAGATGCCCCGTTCGACCCGCGAGATCAGCTCGTCGGTCGAGGGGCCGTCCGGCGCGGCCTGCAGCGAGACGTTCGCCATCCGCTGCAGCGGCATGCTGGAGGAGGCGTCGGCGAACGCGCAGCCGTTGGAGCGCTCGGCCCCTGTCAGCCGGGCGATGCGCCGGTCCAGCTGGTAGCCGACGAACAGGCCGTCCTTGACGATGTCGAACGACTGCCCCTCGACGCCCTCGTCGTCGTACCCGATCGTGGACAGGCCGTGGTCGGCGGTGCGGTCGCCGACGATGTTCATCACCGGCGAGCCGTACTGCAGCTTGCCGAGCTTGTCCGGCGTGGCGAACGAGGTGCCCGCGTAGGCGGCCTCGTAGCCGAGCGCGCGGTCCAGCTCGGTCGCGTGGCCGATCGACTCGTGGATGGTGAGCCACAGGTTGGACGGGTCCACGACCACGTCGTAGGTGCCCGCCTCCACCGACGGCGCGGCCAGCTTCTCGGCCAGCAGCTCGGGGATGCGGGCCAGCTCGCCGTCCCAGTCCCAGTGGGAGCCGGTCAGCCACTCCCAGCCGTACCCGGCGGGCGGCGCCAGCGTGCGCATGGTGTCGAACAGGCCCTCGGTGATGCCCACGGCGTTCACGACCGGGTGCAGCCGGACCCGCTGCTGGGTGGTGACCGTGCCGGCCAGGTCGGCGAAGAACTTGTTCTCCTTGACCTGCAGCAGCGTGGCGTCGACGTGGTCGACCCGGTCGTCGGCCAGCAGCCGGTTGCTCCAGTCGGTGAGCAGCGCGACCTTGTCGGCCGTCGGCACCGAGAACGGGTCGATCTCGTACGCCGAGATCCAGGTCCGCTCGCCGTGCACCGGCTCGGGCGCCAGCTCGATGGGCTCGCGGTTGACCGGCTTGGCCACCGCGGCCACCTCGACGGCCTGCTCGGCCAGCCGGGCGGCCCCGGCCGGGGTCAGGTCGATGCCTGCGGCGAAGCCCCAGGTTCCGTCCTTGACGACCCGGACCGACATGCCCAGGTCGTCGGCGTCCAGTGCGGTCTCGAGGGAGGCGTCCTGCAGCCTGAGGGTCTGGCTGCGGATGCGCTCCAGCCGGAAGTCGGCGTGCTCGGCGCCCAGCTCGCGAGCCCGGCTGAGAGCCGCGTCGGCGAGGGTGCGCAGCGGTAGCGCCGCGAAGGCGGGATCGATTTCATGCACCTACGGCAACCTACCCCGTCGGCCCGCTATCGGGCCGGAACAAAGCCGGTGGACAGGATCTTGTCGGGAAGCCACATTCGGCTTCCAGCCGAGGACCGCTACGCTCGGTCGCTGTTGTGACGTAGCTGACAAAGCCCGCCGGCGAACCTGCCGCGGACCGACAACTGAGAGGTACGACATGAGTCGCTCGGTCCTGGTGACCGGTGGAAACCGGGGCATCGGCCTGGCCATCGCCCGCGAGCTCGCCGCGGCCGGGGACGCCGTCGCGGTCACCTACCGCTCCGGCGAGCCGCCCGAGGGGCTGTTCGGCGTGAAGTGCGACGTCACCAGCAGCGAGGACGTGGACGCCGCGTTCGCCAAGGTCGAGGCCGAGCAGGGGCCGGTCGAGGTCGTGATCGCCAACGCCGGGATCACCAAGGACACGCTGCTGGCGATCATGAGCGAGGAGTCGTTCACCTCCGTGCTCGACACCAACCTGACCGGTGCCTTCCGCGTCGCCAAGCGCGGCGTGAAGGGCATGATGCGCAAGCGCACCGGGCGGATCGTGCTGGTCTCCTCCGTCGTCGGGCTGCTCGGCTCGCCCGGCCAGGCCAACTACGCCGCCTCCAAGGCGGGCATGGTCGGCTTCGCGCGCTCCCTGGCGCGCGAGCTCGGCTCCCGCAACATCACCGTCAACGTGGTCTCCCCGGGCTTCGTGGAGACGGACATGACCGACGCGCTGACCGACGAGCAGAAGGCCGGCATCACGGCCGCGATCCCGCTCGGCCGGATCGCCAGGCCGGAAGAGGTCGCCAAGGCCGTCCGGTTCGTCGCCAGCGAAGACGCCGCCTACATCACCGGGGCCGTGATCCCGGTCGACGGCGGCCTGGGAATGGGGCACTGAGACATGGGAATCCTCGAAGGCAAGCGGATCCTGGTCACCGGCGTCCTCACCGACGCCTCGATCGGTTTCCACGTGGCGCGGGTCGCGCAGGAGCAGGGCGCCGAGGTCGTCCTCACCGCCTACCCGCGCCCGACGCTCACCCAGCGGACCGCCAAGCGGCTCCCCACCGGCCCGGACAACCCGCCGCCGGTGCTGGAGCTGGACGTCACCGACGCCGACCAGCTCGGCGCGCTCGCGGGCAACCTGCGCGACGTCGGGTTCGACAGCCTGGACGGCGTGATGCACGCCATCGCGTTCGCGCCGCAGACCGCCCTGGGCGGGAACTTCCTCGAGACACCGTGGGAGGACGTGGCCACCGCGGTGCACGCCTCGGCGTACTCGCTGAAGTCGCTGACCATGGCCTGCATGCCGCTGATGAAGGAGGGCGGCTCGGTCGTCGGGCTGGACTTCGACGCGACCAAGGCCTGGCCGGTCTACGACTGGATGGGCGTCGCCAAGGCGGGCCTGGAGTCGTGCGCCCGCTACCTGGCCAAGTACCTGGGGCCGCAGGGCATCCGGGTCAACCTGGTGGCGGCGGGCCCGCTGGCCACCATGGCCGCCAAGAGCATCCCCGGCTTCGACGGCACCGTCGAGATGTGGACGCAGGCGGCCCCGCTCGGCTGGGACACCAAGAACAGCGAGCCGACCGCGCGCGCCTGCGCGGCCCTGCTCTCGGACTGGTTCCCGGCGACCACGGGCGAGATCGTGCACGTCGACGGCGGCCTCCACGCCATCGGTGCGACCTCCTAGTCCTGATCTTCAACGGAACGGGCCCGCCCCCTGAGGGGGCGGGCCCGTTCCGTTGTCTCGCCGGACGTCAGGAACGCGCGCGCTGGCGCAGGCGGCGGCCGAGGACGCTGATGTTGAGCGCGCCCACCGCGCCCGCGGCACCGGCCGCGGCGGCCACCCAGACGATCTGGAGGTCGTTGCGCGGCGGCGTGGCCTCGGCGGAGGAGACCAGCCGGGTCTGCGGCGCCGAGCTGGTCCGCTGGTAGGCGCTCGGGTCGGCGGCCACCTGTGGCGTCGGCAGCACCCCGGGCAGGTTCGGGGTGGTGGTCGGGACCTTGCCCGAGTACGGCTGGACGCTACCCGGCGCGTTCAGCGTGGTCGCCCCGCCGCTGCCGCCCGAGGGCAGTGTGCCGGTGCCACCGCCGCCGGAGGAGCCGGACGACTTCTTGGGCGTCTTGCTGGACCCGTCGTCGCTGGAGCTGCCCTTCTTCAGCGGGGGCTTCTTGGACGGCGTCGGCTTCGGTGTGGCCGCCGGCTTCTTGGGCGTCAGCTTCTCGCGCAGGTTGCCGAGGTTGCACTTCCAGTTCTCGATGGTGCTGGCCGGGTCGGTGCCCTTCTTGCACTTCTGCTCGACGGCCGAGCTCTCCGCGTACGCCGCCGGCGCTCCCATGAACAGCAGTACGAGTGCGCCGGCCGACACCGCGGTCGAGGCCGAACCCAGCCGCCTGAAACGCCGCCTGGCATGTTCTCGAGGCATCTCGCTCCCCACGTCGCCGCCACCCGCCGAGTCTGTTGACACTCTGTCCAACGACATCGTGCCGCAAACGATGACAAGCGTAAAGATGCGACTTACTGCACCACAAGCCTCGCCAGCCTGGTACGTCGCTCGGGCACGCCCTCCTCGCGCACGGCCTTGGCCAGTGCCGGGCCCGCCGCCTGCACCACCGACAGGTGCCGCCGGGCCAGCCCGAACGCGGTGGCCACCAGCGGCCTCGACAGCGCGGCCTCGGCGTCGGGGGCCATGACCGCGACGACGGCCGGATGGCGGGTGCCGCGGCCCTGGGCCACCGTCACCGCCCAGCCGTGCCGCAGCAGTGCCGTACGGGCCGCCGGGACGTCGGCGGTGCCGGCGGCGAAGGCGATCTGGAGCGCGCCGCCGGACGCGCCGGTGACCGTGCCGATCTCGCCCGCCGCGGCCTGGGGGAGCGGCGCGGCGACCACGACCCGGTCGCCCGGGTCGAAGCCGCCGTAGGCGCCCGGCCCCGGGTTGACGCGTGCCTTGAGCGCGGCGTTGAGGGCGGCGGTGCCCGCGTCCCCGCGTACGGCCGGGGCGACGACCTGGATCTCCTCGACCGGGATGCCGAGCGCGCGCGGGATCGAGTCGGTGACCAGCTGCACGGCCCGGTGGACCGCCTCCGCGCCGTCCTTGGCGGGAACGATCACGACCTCCTTGCCAGGGGCCTCGACCGCCACCAGTTCGCCGCCGCGCACGGAGGCCGTGAGGGTGGCGAGCGGGTCGTCGGCGGGCGCCGGGTCGAGCTCGATCACCGGAACGGTCTCCGAGGCCTCCAGGTCGGCGAGCACCTGGCCGGGCCCGGCGGGCGGCAGCGCGCCGCTCTCGCTGCCCAGCACCAGGTGCGTGCCGTCGGCGCAGGCCTCGACCAGCACCGCGAACAGCTCGACGTCGAGCCCGGCCGCGTCGGGCAGCACGACCAGGTCGAGCTCCAGCGGGCGCTGCTCGCCGCGCGCGAAGACCACCGCACCGGGTGCGGCCTCGGCCTCCTCCAGCGGCTCCAGGAGGCGGTGCAGGGCGACGACCGTCGCGGCGCCGTCCTCCGGCGCCTCCATCCCGGCCGCGGCACGTTCGGTGGGCGTGACGATGGCGGCCCGCAGCCCGTGCCCGGCGGCGGCCGTGACCAGGCCCAGCGAGGCCTCGGCGACGTCGTCCGGCGTCCCGCGCAGCATGCACACGCCGGTGCGCAGGGAGGCGGTCAGCGCGAGCGAGCGGTCCTCGCCCAGCCCGGCCCGCGCGGCCTTGATCGTGGCGTCGTCCAGCAGCGGAACGGCCGTGGCGTTCAGCCGCTGGAACCCCTCGGCGGCGGCCTCCTCGGCCAGCGCCCAGCGCGCCAGCCCGAGGGTCTCCTCGGGCTCGGGGAAGTCGTCGGGGCCGTCCTCGTCCTCGAACGCGGCCTCGTCGAACTCGGGCTCCTCGGCCAGCGACAGCACCTCGGCCTCGTCCAGCGCGGCGTCGATGGCGCGGCGCGCCTCGGGGACCCGCATCGTGCCGAGCTGCTTCTCCACCTCGGCCGCCGGGGTGGCGGTGTGGCCCTGCCGGGCCGCCTCGGTCAGCAGGTGCACCACCATGGCCTTGCCGCGGCGCGGGTCGTCGGGCTGGGCGGCCTCGCCCAGCAGCCCGCGGGCGAACAGGTCGGCCTGGCGCGGCTGGACGCCCGGCACCCGCAGCAGCCGCCACGGGTCCTCGCGCAGCCGCTGCGCGGCGTCGTCGCCCAGGCGCGCCGCGGCGCGGGCGGCGAACGACTCGGGCACGCCGGCGGAGGCGAACAGCTCGGTGAGATCGGTGGACTGGGTTGGCGAGTCGGTCACTGATTCCCCGTCAAGGATGGGACACGGACATGTCGGAGACGTCGTCGAGGGCGGCGCGGATGGAGGCGGGCAGGGCCAGGTCCTCGCTCTCCAGGGCCCCCGACAGCTGGGACGCCGAGCGCGCGCCGACGACCGGGGCGACCACGCCTGGCCGGTCGCGCACCCAGCTGAGCGCCACGCTGAGCGGCGATACGCCGAGGCCCTCGGCGGCGGTCACCACCGACTCCACGATCCGCGCGCACTCCTCGTCCAGGTAGGGCTGGACGAAGTCGGCGAAGTGCGGGGCGGCGGCCCGCGAGTCGGCCGGGATGCCGGTGCGGTACTTCCCGGTGAGGACGCCGCGGCCGAGCGGCGACCACGGCAGCAGGCCCGCGCCGGCGTCCAGCGCGGCCGGCACCGCCTCCCGCTCGATGTCGCGGCTCAGCAGGGAGTACTCCAGCTGGGCGGACACGATCGGCGTACGGCCGGGCCAGGCCCGCTGCCACGCGGCGGCCTTGGCCAGCTGCCACCCGGAGTAGTTCGACACCCCCACGTATCTGGTGCGGCCCGACAGCACCGCCTCGTCCAGCGCGGACAGCGTCTCCTCTATGGGCGTCGCCGGGTCGTACACGTGCAGCTGCCACAGGTCGACGTACTCCAGGCCCAGCCGGTCCAGCGACGCGTCCAGCGCGGCGAGCAGGTGCCGCCGGGAGGCGTCGTAGCGCCCGTTCGGCCGGATGGCCGCCTTGGTGGCGACGACGAGTTCGTCACGGTCCACCAGCTCGCGCAGCAGATGGCCGAGGATGCGCTCGCTGTCGCCCCCGCTGTAGACGTCGGCGGTGTCCACGAGGGTTCCCCCGGCGTCCACGAACGCCGACAACTGCGCGGCCGCCTCGTCGGGGTCGGTGTCCTGGCCCCAGCTCATGGTGCCCAGGCCCAGACGGGACACCAGGAGGCCGCTCCGCCCGAGGTGACGCTGTTCCATAGGCGGCCAATCTAGCGGGCCGCGGGGCGTCCACGCGGCCGTGAAGGCGCGTCCACCTGCCGTGGCTACTACGCTTCCACGGTGGCGGAGCACCGGGGCTCGCGCCCGTGGGTGAGGGGATTCAACCAGTGAACGTCGTGGAAGCGGCCGTGCTCGGAGTCGTCCAGGGGCTCACCGAGTTCCTGCCGATCTCCAGCTCCGGCCACCTGCTGATCGTGCCCAGGCTGGCAGGCTGGGACGACCCGGGTGCGGCGTTCACCGCGGTGATCCAGCTCGGCACGATGGCGGCCGTCATCATCTACTTCTGGCGCGACCTGGTGAACATCGCGACCACCTGGACCAAGAGCCTGTGGCGGCCCGAGCTGCGGCACCACCAGGACGCCCGGATGGGCTGGTACATCGGCCTCGGCACGATCCCGATCAGCGTCTGCGGGCTGGCGTTCAAGGACCTCATCGAGGACCCCGCCCGGAACCTGTGGATCAATGCCTCCTCACTGATCGTGATGGGCCTGGTGCTCATGGTGGCCGAGTGGGCGGGCACCAAGAAGCGCGACGTCGGCGACCTCAACCTGCGCGACGGCCTGATCATCGGCGGCTTCCAGGCGCTGTCGCTGATCCCCGGCTCCTCGCGGTCCGGCTCGACCATGACCGGCGCGCTGTTCCTCGGCTACTCGCGCGAGGCGGCGGCGCGCTACTCGTTCCTGCTGTCGGTGCCGGCGGTGGTGCTGTCGGGCGCCTTCGAGATGCGCAAGGCCTTCGACGGCTCGCTGCAGGTCGTGCCCACCGTGGTGTGCACGCTCGTCTCGTTCGTCGTCGGCTACGCCTGCATCGCGTGGCTGCTGAAGTTCCTCACCCGCCACTCGATGCTGATCTTCGTCTACTACCGCGTGGCGCTGGGCGGCATCCTGCTCGGGCTCTTGGCGGCGGGCGCCATTTCGGCGACCTGATTCTCGTCCTCACATAACTCCCTATTCGGGTCTTCGCGCACTAGAGTGCGCAGCCATGACGCCACCGCAGTTCTCGATGTACTCGCCGGGTTCCGGCGAGTCCGGGCGCGAGGTCGACGCGGTGTTCGGCGCGGGCCGCGGCGACGACCCGGGCTTTCGCGCGTCGATCACGTCGGGAACGGTCCTCGGGCGGATGCGCACGATGATGCTGGTGCTCCTGACCGCCCCCGTGCTGATCGCGGCGATCACGCCGCTGATCGTGCGGGACGGGCAGGGGCGGCTGGGCGCGGCGCCCTGGTGGTGCTACCTGCCGGTCGCCGCCGGGGCGCTGCTCGCCGTGCTGGTCGGACCGCGGGTGCCGCGCCCGATGGCACCCGGGCAGGAGCCCGCCCAGGCCGTCCAGAGCGCCATGGTGGCGTTCCGCCAGGCCGTGCTGCAGCGGTTCGCGCTAGCCGAGGCCGTCATCCTGATCGGGCTGCCGCTGGCGATGGTGGCGCACAGCGAGACGGTGTTCGCCGTCGCGTTCGTGCTCGGCTACCCGCTGCTGTTCTGGCTGGTGCTGCCGACGACCGGGACGATCGAACGGATCAGGCTGCGGCTGGAGGCCGCGGGCGCCGAGTCGCACCTGTGGGCCGGGCTGCTGGCACCGGCCCCGGCGCGCTCCGCGTCCTCCGGGGGCTAGAGCCAGCCGTTCTTGCGCAGCTTGCGGTAGACGATCAGGCAGGCCACCACCATCACCACGATGGCCACCGGATATCCGAGCGCCCAGTGGAGCTCGGGCATGTGGTCGAAGTTCATGCCGTAGATCCCGGCGACGGCCGTCGGCACCGCGATGATCGCAGCCCAGGAGGAGATCTTGCGCATGTCCTCGTTCTGCTGCTTGCCGAGCAGCGCGACGTGCGCGGTCAGGATGCTGGTCAGGAGCTCGTTGTGGGAGTCCACCTGGCCATCGACGCGCAGCAGGTGGTCCAGCACGTCGCGGAAGTACTCGCGGGTGCCGCTGCATTCGGCCACCCGGCCCTTGACGATCTCCTGCAGTACGGGGATCAGCGGGTCCTCGGCGGTGCGGAACTCCAGCACCTCGCGCTTCAGCGAGTAGATGTCGGCGGTGACGTCGTCCGAGCGCGGGTCGAACACCGAACGTTCCAGCCCGATGATGTCGACCTCGACCTCGTGGGCGATGACGCCGTAACGGTCCACCACCTCGTCGCAGACCGCGTACAGCACGGCGGTCGGGCCGTGGTCGAGCAGTTCGGGGTCGGCCTCCAGGCGCTCGCGCACCGGGCCGAGCGGGTTGCCGATCCCGTGACGCACGGTGACGACGAAGTCCTGGCCCATGAAGACCATGATCTCGCCGACCTCGATGTCGGACGTCTCGTCCTTGTAGGCCAGGGTCTTCAGCACGAAGAAGAGGGTGTCGTCGTAGCGCTCGAACTTGGGGCGCTGATGGGCCAGGACCGCGTCCTCGACGGCCAGCGGATGCAGCTTCAGCTCGTCGCGGATCAGTTCGAACTCCGACTCGGAGGGTTCGAAGAGGCCGATCCAGACGAAGCACTCGTCCTTGGCCCGGGCCTCGTCGAAGGCGTCGCTGATGTCGCCGTCGATGTCCTGCCGATGGCCGGCCACGTAGATCGCCTTGTCCACAATCACCGTGACATTCTCCCCGGAATGTCAAAGAACACGTAATGATCTCCAAATTTCCCGTGGTCTCGTAGAGTGCGTGCTGTGACGACGCTTCTGCTGGTGCGGCATGGCCTCACGGCGATGACCGGCCCGGTGCTGGCCGGGTGGACGCCCGATCTCCATCTCGACGAACGCGGCCGGGGGCAGGCCGGGCGGCTGGCCGCCCGGATCGCCGGTCTGCCGCTGGCGGCGGTGGTGTCCAGCCCGCTGGACCGGTGCCTGGAGACCGCCGAGGCGATCGCCGCCGGACACGCCGAGCCGATCGAGAAGATCGAGACCGACGACCGCTTCGGCGAGGTGCGCTACGGCGACTGGACCGGCAGGCCGCTGAAGGAGCTGGCCGAGGAGCCGCTCTGGCGCGTCGTCCAGGCCCATCCGAGCGCGGCGCGCTTCCCCGGCGAGGACGGCGAGTCCCTGGCCGAGGCGCAGTTCCGCGCGGTCGCCGCGGTGCGCGACTGGAACGAGCGGATCGAGGCCGAGCACGGCAAGGACGCGCTCTACGCGGTGTGCAGCCACGGCGACATCATCAAGGCGATCGTCGCCGACGCGCTCGGGCTCCACCTGGACCAGTTCCAGCGGATCCAGGCCGACCCCGCCTCGCTGACGGTGATCCGCTACACCGAGCTGCGGCCGTTCGTCGTACGGACCAACGACACCGGCGGCGACGTCGAGGCGCTGGTGCCCAAGCGCGACGAAGACGCCGGTGGGGACAGTGACGCGGCCGTCGGTGGCGGCGCGTAGGGTCATTGTCATGCCGGTCATCTCCTATGAACAGCCGGACAGGTTCGTCGCCGGCGCCGTCGGGCAGCCCGGGGACCGGGCCTTCTTCCTCCAGGCGCGTGCCGGCCGCCGTGTCACCAGCGTCGGCCTGGAGAAGTTCCAGGTGACGCTGCTCGCCGAGCGCCTGGAGGAGCTGCTGGACGAGGTGCTGCGGCGCAGCGGGGGAGAGGCCCCCGTCCCGGCCGTCACGCCGAGCGAGCTGAAGGACGACGGCCCGCTGGACCAGCCGGTCGAGGAGGAGTTCAAGGTCGGCACCATGGCGCTCGCCTGGGACCCCGACGACGAGCGGGTCATCATCGAGGCCCAGGAGGTCACCGAGGAGCTCGAGGAGGCCGAGGTCGGCGACGACGACCCGGCGATCGTCGTGCTCCGGGTGCGCATCACCGCCGCGCAGGCCAGGGCGTTCGCCGAGCGCGCGCTCCAGGTCGTCGCCGCGGGCCGGCCGCCGTGCCCGCTGTGCGGCCTGCCGCTGGACTCGGTCGGGCACGTGTGCCCCAGGCAGAACGGGCACCTCGGATGACAGGCGACCGCAGCGAAGCGAGGATCGCCTGTCATCCGTCGCGGGGGTCTGGGGGTCGTCCCCCGGAAGAGAGGGCGCGCCACCACGGGGGGTGTGGCTGGATCATGCGGCCGCGGCACGGGAGAATGGCGGCATGACGCAGTCCTCCCGGGATCGCACCCCCGCCGGCGACGGCACCGCGCCGGGCGGCGTCTCGCCGCACGACGTCGAGACCGCCGAACGGGTGCTCCTGAAGGGGCGCCTGAGCGTCGAGGGCAGGCTGGTGCAGGCCTCCAACGCCACGCTCTACTGCTCGATCGAGTGGGAGGGTCACCAGGCCGCCTGCGTCTACAAGCCGGTGGCGGGCGAGCGGCCGCTGTGGGACTTCCCCGACGGCACGCTGGCCGACCGCGAGGTCGCCGCGTACGCGGTGTCGGAGGCGATGGGCTGGAGCCTGATCCCGCCGACCGTGCACCGCGACGGCCCGTACGGCCCCGGCATGGTGCAGCTGTGGGTGGAGCCCGACCCCGACATCGACCTGGTCGCGCTGTCGCGCTCCGATGACGACGCGATCCGGCGGATGGCGGTCTTCGACGCCGTCGTCAACAACGCCGACCGCAAGATCGGCCACCTGCTGCCGCCCGGCGACGCCCACGTCTACGGCTGCGACCACGGGGTCTGCTTCTCGGTGGAGTACAAGCTGCGCACCGTGCTGTGGCAGTGGCGCGGCAAGAACCTCACCGACGAGGCGCTGAAGGCGCTCGCCCGGGTGGAGAAGAGCATGCGCGAGGGCGCGCTGCGCGACCGGCTCGCCGGCCTGCTCACCGCCGAGGAGATCGACGCGACGCGGCGCCGGGTGGAGCTGATGCTGAAGCACCGCATCCACCCCTACCCGCCCGAGGACTGGCCCGCGATCCCCTGGCCGCCGCTGTAATTCAAGAACCTCGGCCTACGGACGCGCTCGCGCGATGGCTGATCTTGCAGGACCCCCGGCCGAACGGCATTTCGGGCGTAGTGCTCAAATGGTCCCCATGTGCACGGCGATCGTCAGCGTTGACCCCTCGTCGCCCGTCCCGGTGCTGCTCGTCGGCGTCCGGGACGAGTTCGTCGCCCGTTCCTGGGACCCGCCCGCCCGGCACTGGCCGGACCGCCCCCGCCTCGTCGGCGGCCGCGACCAGCGCGCCGGCGGCACCTGGCTCGCCGTGGACCCGGACGTGCCGCGCGCGGCCACCGTGCTGAACGGGCGCGGCCGGATGGCGCCCGAGGCCGGCCGGCTGTCGCGCGGCGAGCTGCCGCTGCGCGTCGCCGCCGACGGCAAGCCCGGCGACCTGGACCTGCCGCGCTTCGACCCGTTCCACCTCATCGGCGCCGAGGCCGTACTGCCCCTGGGGGCGGACCCCCAGACCCCCGGGGCTCCGCCCGACCGCGCCTACGCGGTCCGGATGTGGAGCTGGGACGGCGAGGAGATGGTGGAACGGTCCCTCGGGCCCGGCCTGCACCTGGTGGTGAACCGGGGTCTGGAGGGCGGCGGCCCGTCCGGCGACGACACCGAGGACGCCCACATGTCGCGGCGCATCGAGCACTTCCGGCCCCGGCTCGCCGCCGCCGCACGGCCCGAGCCGCGCCCGGGTGGCACGGTGACCGGCTGGGGCGAGTGGCTGCCCCTGATCGAGGGCGACGGCCTGCCGCGCACCGACAAGCGCGCCCTGCTGCCGCTGATCGACCTGGGCGGCGGGCGGGTCTGGGGGACGACCTCGGTCAGCCTGGTGGCCCTCGCGCGAAACGGGATCGGGTACGAATTCTCCCCTTCGCCAGGCGATCCGGGGGCCTGGACCACAATCCTCTGACGCCATCTGAACGCCTGTTTTGGAGTCCGCGGCCACACCCCGGTCACCCTCAGTGCTAATTTGACTACCTGGTGCGATCATCTCGAGATCGCGTGGTATCGGTCATCAGGCAGACGGGGGAATGCAGATGGCAGCAAGCAAGCGGGTGGTCACGGGCACAGCCGTGCTCGGCGCGGCCGTGCTGGGGCTGGCCGCCTGTGGCGGCGGGGGCGGGTCCGGCGGCAGCAGCGGCGGCACGCTGAAGGTGGTCGGCTCTGCCGACGTGGACCACCTGGACACCTCCAGTGGTTACACCACCGTCAGCGGCGGCCTCACCCGGCAGTTCGCGCGGCAGCTGTTCAACTTCAAGGGCGCCGACAACTTCGAGGACGCCATCAAGGTGCAGGGCGACGTCGCCAGCGAGGTCCCGAGCGCCGACAACGGCGGGATCAGCTCGGACGGAAAGACCTACACGATCAAGCTGCGCGACGGCGTCCAGTGGAACACCAACCCGGCGCGCGACGTCACGGCCGAGGACTTCATCCGCGGCCTGAAGCGCCTGTGCAACCCGGCCAAGCCATCGGGCGGCAGCGCGTACTACTCCGAGACCATCCTCGGGATGGCCGAGTACTGCGACGGCTACGGCAAGGTCGACGCCAAGAGCGCCGGCGCCATGGCCGAGTACCAGAACCGCCACACCGTCGCGGGCCTGGAGGCCAAGGACCCGAAGACGCTGATCGTGAAGCTGAAGCAGCCCGCCAGCGACTTCACCAACATCCTGGCCCTGCCGTTCGCGGCCGCGGCGCCGAAGGAGTACGACGCCTACGTCCCCGACAGCCCGCAGTTCCGCCAGCACACCGTGTCCGACGGCCCGTACAAGATCACCTCGTACACGCCGAACAAGGACTACGTGCTCGACAAGAACCCGGTCTGGAAGTCCGACACCGACTCGCTGCGCGGCCAGAACCCGGACAAGATCCAGGTCACCATGGGCCAGGACTCGCCGGACGTGGTCCAGCAGCAGATGGAGCAGGGCACCGCGGACCTGGCCTGGGACCAGCCGGTCCCGACCGCCAAGATCCCGAGCCTGAAGAGTAACTCCAACTTCAAGATCATGGACGGCTCGACGAGCAACCCGTACCTGGTCTTCAACACCCTGAGCCCGAACAACAGCGGGGCGCTGGGCAAGAAGGAGGTGCGGCAGGCGATCAACTTCGCCGTCGACAAGACGGCGCTGGTGCAGATCTACGGCGGCCCGGACGTCAGCGAGATCCTGAACCAGGTGATCCCGCCGCGCAGCGTCGGCTACCAGCAGTTCAACCTGTACCCGACGCCGAACAACGCGGGCGACCCGGCCAAGTGCAAGCAGATGCTCGCCGCCGCCGGTTACCCGAACGGGCTGAACCTGAAGTTCCCGTACCGGGTGAGCAGCAACCACCCGAAGATCGCGCAGTCGGTGCAGGCCAACCTGAAGGCCTGCGGGATCAACTCCAACCTGACGCCCGACACCAACGGGACCTTCTACAACACCACGCTGGTGACCCCGGCCGACGCCAAGGCCGGCAAGTGGGACATCGCCGCGCCCGGGTGGGTGCCCGACTGGTACGGCAACAACGGCCGCACCAACATCGTGCCGCTGTTCGACGGCCGGCACTACGGGCCGAACTCCACCAACTACGGCGGTTACAACAACCCCGAGGTCAACGCGCTCATCGACAAGGCGCTCACGGCCAAGGAAGAGGACGAGGCGGCCAGCTCCTGGGCGGCGGCCGACAAGAAGATCATGGAGGACGCCGCGGTGGTGCCCTTCATGAACCAGAAGTACCCGATCTTCCACTCGTCCCGGGTGAGCAACGCCCTCTACCTGCCGCAGTTCCAGGTCTACGACTACGGCCAGGTCAAGTTCGGCTGAACCGGCCCCGGCGGCCGGGCCACGCCTGTCTCAGGCGTGCCCGGCCGCCGTGTGGACCGTCCCAACCCTGACGCGAAGGGGCGTCGATGAGTCTTCTCGAGGTGACCGATCTCCGGGTCTCCTTCTCCACCGCCGACGGCGTCGTGCACGCCGTGCGCGGCATGTCGTTCAGCGTGGACAGCGGCCGGACGCTCGGCATCGTGGGCGAGTCCGGCTCGGGCAAGAGCGTCAGCACCCAGACGCTGATGCGCCTCACGCCGGGCGCCGAGGTGAGCGGCCGGGCGCTGTTCGAGGGCGAGGACCTGCTCACGGTCAGCGACAAGAAGATGCGCGAGCTGCGCGGCGCCGAGATCGCCATGATCTTCCAGGACCCGCTGTCCAGCCTGCACCCCCTCTACAAGGTGGGCTGGCAGATCGAGGAGCTCATCAAGGCGCACGATCCCGGCACCTCCAAGGACCAGGCGCGCAAGCGGGCGATCGAGATGCTCGGGCTGGTCGGCATCCCCAAGCCCGACCGCCGCGTCGACGACTACCCCCACCAGTTCTCCGGCGGCATGCGCCAGCGGGCGATGATCGCGATGGCGCTCGCGCTGAACCCCAAGCTGCTGATCGCCGACGAGCCGACCACCGCGCTCGACGCGACCGTTCAGGCGCAGATCCTGGACCTGATGCGGCGCCTGCAGAGCGAGTTCGACACCGCGCTCATCATGATCACGCACGACCTCGGCGTCATCGCCGACATGGCCGACGAGGTGCTGGTGATGTACGGCGGCAAGCCCGCCGAGTACGCCGGGCGCCGCGAGCTGTACTACCGGCCGCACCACCCCTACACCAAGGGCCTCCTGGAGTCGATCCCGTCCTCGGCGAGCATTCACAGCCGGCTGAAGCCGATCCCGGGCCAGCCGCCGAGCCTGATCAACCTCCCGTCGGGCTGCGTCTTCCACCCGCGCTGCGAGTACGCGATGGACCGCTGCCGCGAGGACGAGCCGCAGCTGGAGGCGGCCGGGGACGGCTCCGACCCGACGCACCGGTCGGCGTGCTGGCTGCCGCACGACGCGGTCGGGCTGGACGAGGCCACCGACGAGATCCGCCGCCGTACCGCCGAACGCGGGAGGACCGAGTGAGCGCTGAGGACCGAGTGAGCACTACCGACGACGAGGTCCTGGTCTCGGTCGAGGGCGTCTACAAGCACTTCCCCATCAAGCAGGGGATCGTCTTCAAGAAGGAGGTCGCCCGGGTCCACGCGGTGGACGGCGTCGACCTCCAGGTCCGGCGCGGCGAGACCCTCGGGATCGTGGGGGAGTCGGGCTGCGGCAAGTCCACGCTCGCGCGCTGCGTCACCGGCCTGCACCCGGTCACCAAGGGCCGCATCCTCTTCGAGGGCGAGGACATCACCGCGATGTCGCGGGCGGGGCTGAAGGCGTTCCGCCGCGACGTGCAGATGATCTTCCAGGACCCGTACGGCTCGCTGAACCCGCGCCGCCGGGTCGGCTCGATCATCGGCGACCCGTTCGCGATCCACGGCATCGCCGACGGCGCCGACCGCAAGAAGCGGGTCCAGGAGCTGATGGAGCTCGTGGGTCTCAACCCCGAGCACTACAACCGCTTTCCCGCCGAGTTCTCCGGCGGCCAGCGCCAGCGCATCGGCGTCGCGCGAGCCCTCGCGC
The DNA here is from genome assembly GCF_017573505.1 of Actinomadura barringtoniae. GTDB lineage: Bacteria > Actinomycetota > Actinomycetes > Streptosporangiales > Streptosporangiaceae > Spirillospora > Spirillospora barringtoniae. The sequence continues at coordinate 107,114 of NZ_JAGEOJ010000009.1, read as the reverse complement.
TCAAACCCAAGCTCATCGTCTGCGACGAGCCTGTGTCGGCGCTGGACGTGTCGATTCAGGCGCAGGTCATCAACCTCCTGGAGGACCTCCAGGAGGAGCTCGGCCTCACCTACGTCTTCATCGCGCACGACCTGTCGGTCGTCCAGCACGTCAGCGACCGCGTCGCCGTGATGTACCTCGGCAAGGTCGTCGAGGGCGCCGAGGGCGAGGACCTCTACCGCGCGCCCCGGCACCCCTACTCGGCCGCGCTGCTGTCGGCCGCGTCGGTCGCCGACCCTGACCAGGCCGAACGCGCCGAACGGGTCGTGCTCATCGGCGACGTCCCGTCGCCGATCGACCCGCCGTCCGGCTGCCGCTTCCACCCGCGCTGCCCGAAGGCGCAGGAACGCTGCGTCAGCGAGGAGCCGGAGCTGGTGAGCCGCGGCGCCGACCCGGCCGACCACCTGACCGCCTGCCATTTCCCGGTCGAGCCCGAGGAGAGCCTCGCCGCCAGCCACGCGGGGATCGACCAGGTCTCCACCGAGCCGGAGCTTCCGGAGGTCGAACAGTGAGCTACTCCGATCTCGAGGCGGAGACCATTCCGGCCGACGCCGAGGCCAAGAGCGTCCAGGGCCGGTCGCCGTTCCAGCTCGCCTGGGCACGCTTCAAGGGCGACAGGCTAGCCGTGGTGTCCATCGTCGTCATCGTGCTCGTCGTCCTGTTCGCCCTGTCGGCGCCGCTGTGGGCGTCGTGGACCGGGCACCCCTACGACGCCACGTTCCCCAAGACCGGCCTCGACCCCGACGGGCAGCCGGTCGGGCCGGGCAAGGACTTCTGGCTCGGCGCCGACCAGCTCGGCCGGGACGTCCTGGTGCGCTCGGCCTACGGCGCGCGGATCTCGCTGATCGTCGGCATCTCGGCGTCGCTGCTGGCCACCCTGCTCGGCGTCATCGTCGGCACGCTCGCGGGCTATGTCGGCGGGGTCGTCGACACGCTCCTGGCCCGCCTCATGGACATCACGCTCGCGCTGCCGTACCTGCTGGTCGCCATCATGCTGGCGACCACGTTCCAGATCTCCTCGGTGAGCGCCAGCCTCACGATGACCATCATCGTCATCGCGTTCTTCTCGTTCGCCGCGACCGGCCGCATCATCCGCGGCCAGGTGCTGTCGCTGAAGGAGAAGGAGTTCATCGAGGCGGCCCGCTCGCTCGGCGCCGGACGGCTGCGGATCATGGTCGTGGACGTGCTGCCGAACCTGGTCGCGCAGGTGACCGTCCTGATGTCGCTGCTGATCCCCACCTCGATCGTGTTCGAGGCGACCCTGTCGTTCCTCGGCGTCGGGGTCCGGCTGCCCATGCCGAGCTGGGGCAGCATGCTCGGCGAGGGCAGCGACATCTTCCAGACCGCCTGGTGGCTGCTCGCCGTGCCGGCCGTCCTGCTGCTGCTGACCACTCTGTCGTTCAACCTGCTCGGCGACGGCGTCCGCGACGCCCTCGACCCGCGCAGCGACCGCGTCATCGGGAAGAAGTGAGCCGTCCATGCTGCGCTTTGTGATCCGCCGCCTGCTGTACGCGATCCTCGTGCTCTGGCTGGTCTCCACGCTGGTCTTCGTCTTCCTGCACGTGTCGCCGGTCCCGGTCGAACGGGTGATAGGCGGGCCGCGCGCCACCACCGACACGCTGAACCAGATCCGCCAGAACCTCGGGCTCGACGACCCCGTGCTCGTCCAGTACTGGGACTTCCTGAAGCGCCTGCTCCAGGGGAACCTCGGCGACTCCTACGTCAACGGGACCTCGGTCGCCTCGCTGATCTCCGACCGGCTGCCGACCACGATGTGGCTGGTCTTCGGCGCGGGCGTGATCTGGTTCATCGGCGGCGTCGCGACCGGCGTGCTGAGCGCGACGCACGCGCGCAGCTTCCGGGACCGGTTCGCCACGGTGTTCGTGCTCATCGGGCTCTCGACGCCGCCGTTCGTGATGGCGCTCGTGCTGCTCTACCTGTTCTCCACCAAGCTCGGGGAGGCGGGCATCCACTTCTTCGAGGCGGGGCCGCCGCTCCAGGAGCACTTCCTGCAGCGGATGATCCTGCCGTGGATCGCCCTGGCGTTCCTGATGGTCGCCACCTACACCCGGCTCACGCGAAGCTCGATGCTGGACGTGCTCGGCGAGGACTACATCCGGACCGCGCGCGCCAAGGGCCTCACCGAACGGCGCGTGGTCTACCGGCACGGGCTGCGCTCGGCGCTGACCCCGGTCATCACCCAGTTCGGCATCGACCTGGGCGCGCTGATCGGCTCCACCATCGTCACCGAGAAGGTCTTCGGGCTGCAGGGCGTCGGCCAGCTGGTCTACCAGTCCATCGCGCTGGGCGACACGCCGGTGATCATCGGGGTGACGCTGGTGGTGACCGCGTTCGTGATCGTCGCGAACCTGATCGTGGACATCGCCTACTCGTTCCTGGACCCGCGCGTGCGGCTCGCCTGATCGCCAAGGCGATCTCGGCGTTATGTCGTGGATACAGCCCGGATAAGCTTTCTCGTATGCGATCGTGGCCTGCTTCCGAAGTGCCCAGCCTCCCCGCCGCAGGGCTGCCGGTTCCGGCGCATCCCCTGCGGCTGCACGACTCCGGGACGGGAACGGTCCGGCCGACCGAGCCGGGCGAGACGGCGCGGATGTACGTCTGCGGGATCACGCCCTACGACGCGACCCACCTCGGGCACGCCAACACCTACCTGGCGTTCGACCTGGTGAACCGCGTCTGGCGTGACCTGGGCCACACGGTCCACTACGTGCAGAACGCGACCGACGTCGACGACCCGCTGCTCGAGCGCGCCGAGCAGACGGGCGTCGACTGGCGCGAGCTCGCCGACCGCGAGATCGAGCTGTTCCGGGAGGACATGACGGCGCTGCGGGTGCTGCCGCCCGACCAGTACGTCGGGGCCGTCGAGTCCATCCCGCTGATCATCGAGATGATCGAGAAGCTGCGGGCCAAGGACGCCACCTACGACCTGGACGGCGACGTCTACTTCCCGATCGGCGCCGACCCGCACTTCGGGCAGGTCAGCGGGCTGGACCGGGAGGCGATGCTGCCGCTGTTCGCCGAGCGGGGCGGCGACCCGGACCGGACCGGCAAGAAGGACGCGCTGGACGCGCTGCTGTGGCTCGCCCAGCGGCCCGGCGAGCCCGGCTGGGACTCCCCGTTCGGCAAGGGCAGGCCCGGCTGGCACGTCGAGTGTTCGGCGATCTCCATCGAGCACCTGGGCATGGCCTTCGACGTGGAGGGCGGCGGCAGCGACCTGGCCTTCCCGCACCACGAGATGGGCGCCTCGCACGCCCAGGTGGCGACCGGTGTCCGCCCGCACGCCAAGGCGTACGTGCACTCGGGCATGGTCGGCCTGGACGGCGAGAAGATGTCCAAGTCGCGCGGCAACCTGGTGTTCGTGTCCAAGCTGCGCGCCTCCGGCGCCGACCCGATGGCGATCCGGCTCGCCCTGCTCGGCCACCACTACCGCAGCGACTGGGAGTGGACGCCCGCCGAGCTCACCGCCGCGACGTTCCGCCTCGACCGGTGGCGTTCGGCCGTCGAGCTGCCCGCCGGGCCGCCCGCCGCGCAGGTCGTCGACGACGTGCGCAGGCACCTGGCGAACGACCTGGACTCCCCGGCGGCGGCCGAGGCGATCGACCGCTGGGCCGACGAGGCGCTGGCGGGGGAGCGGACCGACTCCGCCGCACCCGGTCAGATCCGCGCCCTTGCCGACGCCCTCCTGGGCATCGCGCTGTGATCTAAAGCCTCCGCGACCTGACCGGCTCGCCTGGCGGCTCGCCGGTCAATCGCCACAGCGGTCTAGGCGGCCGTGGTGGTCTTGGCCGCCGCGTACTTCTTCGCCCGGCGTGCGATTCTGCGGCGGGAGGCCCAGAGCATCAGCGGGATGCCCGCGCGCCGCAGCCTGCCCGGCACCAGCCGGTAGAAGAACGCGCCCGAGCGCAGCAGGAACCACAGGAACCGGTCCTTGCGGTCGCTCCACGGCAGGCCGTACTGCTCCCTGATCCGTGCGGGCAGCAGGCCGGTGGTGATGAACCGGTTGAGCCACAGGGCGGGCCAGAGCCACACCAGCTTGCGCGACCACAGCACGGCGCGCATCACCTCGCGGCCGGTGCCGGTGACCTCCAGCGAGCCGATCATGTCGTCCATGTAGCGGCGGAACGCCGCGATGTCGGCGGGCTGGGCGCCGGGCGGGCAGCCGAGCACGTCCGCGACGAACCGGGCCTGGTCGATGTAGCCGGCGGCCAGGTCGCCGCTCGGCGAGCGCAGGATGTCCTCGTAGACGTACAGCGCCGCGTCGATCAGCGTGGCGTTCACCCACACCTGCAGGTCGGGGTCGTTGCCGGAGTAGCCGGGCCCGGTGATCCGCTCGTGCATCTTGCGGATCGCCCGGCCCATCCGGTCGGCCTCCTCCTCGGTGCCGAACGCGACGATGGTGAGGAAGTCCAGGGTGCCGAACAGCCGCTGCAGCGGGTGGTTGCGCAGGTCGCTGTGGTCGGCGACGCCCTGGGCGACCTTGGGGTGGGCGACCTGGAGCAGCAGCGCCCGGCCCGCCGCGAGCATCACCGCCGGCTCGGCGGCGAGCAGCTGGAGAACGGACCGGTCGCGGGTGGGAGCCAGGGAGGTCAACGTGATCCTTCCGCCGGAACTGCGGTGGGTCACATCCAACACCCCGTACCGGGCCCGCCACAATCCCTGTTGGCGACCCGCCAACAGGTTTACTGGATCAGGTAGCACTCCCAGTCGCCGGGCCGGCTCGCGCTTCCCTTGAGCTTGGCCTCGGCGGCGGGCCGGTACTGCGACCGGCAGACCTGGGTCATCGTGATGGGCGTCTCGACGCCGATGCCGCCGTCGGGCACGCAGTACCAGGTGCCGGACCGGTAGTCGGCCTTGAACTTGCCGCCCGCGGCGCAGTAGCCGTTGGGGTCGGGGGAGCCCAGCCGCACCAGGCTCGGCGACGGCTTGGCGGAGGGGCTGCCGGAGTCCCCGGGGCCGGGCCCGTTCTTGTCGCGGCCACGGGAGGGCGCCCTGGAGGAGCCGGAGGCGGCCTGCTGGCCGGGAGGCGGCTTGGCCAGCTGCTCGGAGTCCCGCTTCTTGTACTTGGGCACCAGCCCGTTCGCCCCCGACTGCGTGCCGCCCTCGGCGATCGCGGCCGAGCCGCCTTCACCGCCGTCGCCCTGCTGCGAGTCGGACGGCCAAGCCCACACAGCACCGGCGCCCGCGCCCACGAATCCCGCCGTGACAGCGGCGACCGTGGCGGTGACGACCATCCGGCGCCGGTCCCGCGAGGCGGCGGGCCTGGCATCGTGTGAACCGCCCGTCGGATGGGTGGTCAGGGCGGCCGACCCCGGCAGGGTCTGGGACGGGCGCGAGGACGCGCCGCCCGGCAGCGTCGTGAGCGGCCCTGGCCGGTAGGCGTCGTCGTGGCCCACCAGCCGCAGCAGCAGCTGGGCGGCCGTCGGGCGCGCCGCGGGATCCTTGGACAGCGCGGCGGCGACCAGCTCGCGCAGCTCACCGTCCAGCTCCTCGAGCTCGCCCAGGTGCGGCTCCTCGTGCAGGATCCGGTAGATCACGGCCGGGATCGAGTCGTCGCCGAACGGCGGGTGGCCGGTGGCGGCGAACGTCATGATCGAGCCCCAGGCGAACACGTCGGCCGCCGGGCCCACCTCGTCGCTGTTGATCTGCTCGGGGGACATGTAGGCCGGGGTGCCGATGGCCGTACCGCTCACCGCGCTCACCGCGTCCAGCGCCCGGGACAGGCCGAAGTCGATCACCCGGGGGCCGTCCGGCCCGAGCAGCACGTTCGGCGGCTTGAGGTCGCGGTGGATGATCCCGGCCCGGTGGATCGCGGCCAGCGCGCTCGCGGTGCTCACCGCCAGGCGCTCCAGGGCCCCGGCGCGCAGCGGCCCGGACCGGTCGACCTGGGTGCTGAGCGCCGGCCCCGGCACGTACTCGCTGACCAGGTAGGGGGCGTCCCCGAAGGTGTCGGCGTCCAGGATCTGGGCGGTGCAGAAGCGCGCCACCTGCTTGGCGACCGCGGCCTCCCGGATGAACCGGGCCCGCGCCGAGCCGTCCTCGTCGAACTGGACGCGCAGCAGCTTGACCGCCACCCGCTCGCCGCACGGCCCCGAGCCGAGGAAGACGGTGCCCTGCGTGCCCGACCCGAGCCGCGCCGTCAGCTCGTAGGAGCCGACGCGCCGCGGGTCGTGCGGCAGCAGCGGCTGTGCCTCCGGCACGGGGAGCTCCCTCTCGGGCCGACGTATTGGACCAGAGGAATAATGCCATTAATGCCGGTTACGTGACGATCGCGCCGAGTAAAACATGCGGCGACCAGCGATTCGCCGGGCCCTCCAGGCCCGGTCGGCCGGCGCCGCAGGCCCCGCGCGGCAGGCCCTGCGGGCCCTGGTCAGCCGGCGTCGCGGCGGCGCAGGTAGCGCTCGAACTCGCGGGCGATCGCGTCCCCGCTGGCCTCGGGCAGCTCGGCGGCGTCCTTCTGCTCCTCCAGCGTCCGGACGTACTCGGCCACCTCGGAGTCCTCCTCGGCCAGCTCGTTGACGCCGTTCTCCCAGGCCCGGGCCTCTTCGGGGAGCTCGCCCAGCGGGACGGTGACGTCCAGGAGGTCCTCGACGCGGCGGAGCAGGGCCAGCGTGGCCTTGGGGGAGGGTGGCTGCGCCACGTAGTGGGGCACGGCCGCCCACAGCGACACCGTGCTCAGGTCGGCCTTGGCGCAGGCGTCCTGCAGGACGCCGAGGATGCCGGTCGGGCCCTCGTAGCGGGCGGGCTCCAGGTGCAGGGTGTTGACCAGTCCCGCGTCCGAGGAGGCCCCGGTGACCGGGACCGGCCGGGTGTGCGGCGCGTCGGCGAGCAGCGCACCCAGCAGCACGACGTTCTCCACGCCGAGCTCGATCATGAGCCCGACCAGCTCGCGGCAGAACGAGCGCCAGCGCATGTTGGGCTCGATGCCGTGCACCAGGACCACGTCGCGGCCGGTGGGCAGGCGGGCCCAGGAGATCCGGGTGGTGGGCCAGGTGATCCCGCGGCTCTCGCCGTCGGTCATCTCGATGATCGGCCGGGTCACCTGGAAGTCGTAGTAGTCGTCCGGATCGAGCTCGGCGACGGGGACGGCGTCCCAGGACGACTCCAGATGCTGGATGACCCCGCTGGCGGCCTCCCCTGCGTCGTTCCACCCCTCAAAGGCCGCAACCAGCACCGGATCCACGAGTTCTGGCACGTTTTCGAGCTCGACCACGCGCTGCCTCCTTCCGACGTCGGGTACAGCATCACCGAGCGGGCCGTCATTCCCGGGGGGTCCGGGGCCCGATCATGAACGGTGGCTGTCAGCCTACGTCCTGAGATTGACCTACCCCACCGTTCCGCCGCCCAGACCCGCGCCGGGGGCCGGGCGGCCGCCAGGGCCATCACGATTGGGTCACTGGCCGCTCGCTTACCTCACTTCCCGCCCGTGGTGTGGACGATCAGGATGTCGCAGGGTGAACGGTGCGAAAGGTTGGCCGGGACCGAGCCGAGCAGGCGCCCGGCCAGGCTGTTCAGGCCCCGGTTGCCGACCACGACGAGGTCGGCCGAACGGTCGCCCGCGATCTTGGAGATGACGTCGACCGCGTCGCCCTCGACGGCGATCTCCTCGATCTCCTTGGCGCCGGCCGCCACCGCCCGCTCGCGGGCCGCGCGCAGCGCGTCCTCGGCGGGGTTGGAGCCCTGCACCTTGTAGGACAGGTCGCCCAGGCGGTCGGCGGCGCTCAGCCGCTCACGCGTGGGCATGGGGTGGTACGCCGACGCCAGCAGCAGCCTGCCGCCGGTGGCGGCCGCCAGCTGCGCGGCCCGGTCGACAGCCAGGAACGAGGTCTCCGAGCCGTCGGTGCCGACGAGGATGGTGCGGTACGCGCTCATGCCGCTCCTTACCGGTAAGTAGTTGCAGAGGGGAACGTTATCGGTCTGATGACCCATCCGTCACGAGGGAACTCGTTCCGCAACGTGACGGGCGTCTCACGCGTCGCTCACCCGCCAGGGAACGCAGAGATGTGCGTCCGCCATACGGACGCTTTAGGGGTTCGCGAGTGAGCCCGGATAGGGTTGGACACCATGAGCTCACCCACTCCAGAGTCCCTCCGCCAGGCCCTCAAACAGCGCGTCGTCGTGGCCGACGGGGGAATGGGGACGATGCTCCAGGACCGCAACCCCACCCTGGAGGACTTCGAGGGTCACGAGGGCTGCAACGAGATCCTGAACGTGACCCGGCCCGACATCGTGCGCTCGGTGCACCAGGCCTACTTCGACGCCGGCGTGGACTGCGTCGAGACCAACACCTTCGGCGCCAACTTCGGCAACCTCGGCGAGTACGACATCACCGAGCGCATCGAGGAGCTGTCGGAGTCGGGCGCGCGGCTGGCCCGCGAGGTCGCCGACGCGATGTCGACGCCCGACCGGCCGCGCTGGGTGATCGGCTCGGTCGGCCCCGGAACCAAGCTGCCGACCCTCGGGCACGTGCCGTTCGCGACGCTGCGCGACGCCTACCAGCGCAACGTCGAGGGCCTCATCGCCGGCGGGGCGCAGGCCGTGCTGGTCGAGACCTGCCAGGACCTGCTGCAGGCCAAGGCCGCGCTGATCGGCGCCAAACGCGCGATCACGGCCGCCGGGGTCGACACCGTCCTCATCGGCCAGGTCACGATCGAGCAGAACGGCGCCATGCTCATGGGGTCGGAGATCGGCGCCGCGCTCACCACGCTGGAGCCGCTGGAGCTCGACCTGATCGGGCTGAACTGCGCGACCGGTCCCGCCGAGATGAGCGAGCACCTGCGCTACCTGGCCCGGCACGCCCGCATCGGCCTGTCGTGCATGCCGAACGCGGGCCTGCCCGAGCTGACCGCCGACGGCGCCCACTACCCGCTCACCCCCGGGCAGCTGGCCGACGCGCACGACACCTTCACCCGCGAGTTCGGCCTGAACCTGGTCGGCGGCTGCTGCGGCACGACGCCCGAGCACCTGCGCCAGGTCGTCGAGCGGGTGCGCGGCCGTGAGATCGCCGACCGCCGCCCGCGTCCCGAGGCCGGTGCCGCCTCGCTCTACCAGCACGTCCCGTTCCGCCAGGACACCTCCTACCTGGCGATCGGCGAGCGGACCAACGCCAACGGCTCCAAGGCGTTCCGCGAGGCGATGCTGGAGGAGCGCTGGGACGACTGCGTGAAGATCGCGCGCGACCAGGCCCGCGACGGCGCCCACATGCTCGACCTGTGCGTCGACTACGTCGGCCGCGACGGCGTCGCCGACATGAAGGAGCTCGGCTTCCGCTTCGCCACCGCCGCGACCCTGCCGATCGTGCTGGACTCCACCGAGACCGACGTGATCGTCGCCGGCCTGGAGATGCTCGGCGGCCGCGCGGTCATCAACTCGGTCAACTACGAGGACGGCGACGGGCCCGACTCGCGGATGGCCCGGCTGATGCCCTCGATCAAGGAGCACGGCGCGGCGGTGATCGCGCTGACCATCGACGAGGTGGGCCAGGCCCGCACCGCCGACAAGAAGGTCGAGATCGCCTCCCGGCTGATCGAGGACCTGACCGGCAACTGGGGCATCCGCGTCGGCGACATCATCATCGACTGCCTCACGTTCACCATCGGCACCGGCCAGGAGGAGTCGCGCCGCGACGCCGTCGAGACCATCGACGCGATCCGCGAGCTGAAGCGCCGCTACCCGGACGTGCAGACCACGCTCGGCCTGTCCAACGTCTCCTTCGGCCTGAACCCGGCCGCCCGCATCGTGCTGAACTCGGTGTTCCTCGCCGAGTGCGTGGACGCCGGGCTCGACTCGGCGATCGTGCACGCCTCCAAGATCCTGCCGACGGCGCGGATCCCCGAGGAGCAGCGCAAGGTCGCGCTCGACATGGTCTACGACCGCCGCTCGGACGGCTACGACCCGCTCCACAAGTTCATGGAGCTGTTCGAGGGCGTCGACACCAAGGCGATGAAGGCCGACCGCGCCGCCGAGCTGATGGCGCTGCCGCTGTGGGAGCGCCTGAAGCGCCGCATCGTGGACGGCGAGCTGGACGGCCTGAACGCCGACCTGGACCAGGGCCTGACCGAGCGGCCCGCCCTGGAGATCGTCAACGACGTGCTGCTGGACGGCATGAAGACCGTCGGCGAGCTGTTCGGCTCCGGCCAGATGCAGCTGCCGTTCGTGCTGCAGAGCGCCGAGGTCATGAAGACCGCCGTCGCCTACCTCGAGCCGCACATGGAGAAGGCCGAGGACGGCGGCAAGGGCCGGATCGTGCTGGCGACCGTCAAGGGCGACGTGCACGACATCGGCAAGAACCTGGTCGACATCATCCTGTCCAACAACGGCTACGAGGTCGTCAACCTCGGCATCAAGCAGCCGATGTCCTCGATCCTGGACGCCGCCAAGAACGAGCGCGCCGACGTGATCGGGATGTCGGGCCTGCTGGTGAAGTCGACCGTCATCATGAAGGAGAACCTCGAGGAGCTGAACTCCCGGGGTCTCGGCTCGGAATGGCCGGTGCTGCTGGGCGGCGCCGCGCTCACCCGCGCCTACGTCGAGCAGGACCTGGCCGAGCTGTACGAGGGCGAGGTCCGCTACGCCCGCGACGCGTTCGAGGGCCTGCGCCTGATGGACGCCTTCATGGCCGTCAAGCGCGGCGAGGACGGCGCCCAGCTCCCGCCGCTGCGCGAGCGCCGGGTGAAGAAGGGCGCCACCCTCAAGGTGACCGAGCCCGAGGAGATGCCCGCCCGGTCCGACGTGGCGACCGACAACAAGGTGCCCGCGCCGCCGTTCTTCGGCGACCGGATCGTCAAGGGCATCCCGATGGCCGACTACGCGGCGTTCCTGGACGAGCGGGCCACGTTCATGGGCCAGTGGGGCCTCAAGCCCTCCCGCGGCGACGACGGCCCCTCCTACGAGGAGCTGGTGGAGACCGAGGGCCGGCCGCGGCTGCGCATGTGGCTGGACCGTGTCCAGACCGAGGGCCTGATCGAGGCCGCGGTCGTGTACGGCTACTTCCCGGCCGTCAGCGAGGGCAACGACCTGGTCATCCTCAACGAGGACGGCTCGGACCGGGAGCGCTTCAGCTTCCCGCGCCAGCGCCGCGACCGGCACTTGTGCCTGGCCGACTTCTTCCGCTCGCGCGAGTCGGGGGAGACCGACGTGGTCGCCTTCCAGCTGGTCACCGTGGGCTCCAAGATCGCCGAGGCGACGGGCGAGCTGTTCGCCAAGAATGCCTACCGCGACTACCTGGAGCTGCACGGCCTGTCGGTGCAGCTCACCGAGGCGCTGATGGAGTACTGGCACACCCGGATCCGCTCGGAGATCGGGTTCGGCGCCGAGGACGCCGACGACGTCCAGGACTTCTTCAAGCTCGGCTACCGGGGCGCCCGCTACTCCTTCGGCTACCCGGCCTGCCCGGACCTGGAGGACCGCGCCACCCTGGTGCGGCTGCTCCAGCCCGAGCGGATCGGCGTGAGCCTGTCGGAGGAGCTCCAGCTGGTTCCCGAGCAGTCCGCCGACGCCATGGTCGTCCACCACCCCGAGGCCAAGTACTTCAACACCTGATCGCCGCCGGTCCACCCGGATCGCACCCGCCGTTTTCGCAGCGCCCGGCGCCGTCACCTAACCTCGAGATCCGAAGGATCGGTTTTTCGAGGGGGATCGTGTGAGCGGCGCCGGACGACTGCAGGCCGTGCTGTGCGACATGGACGGGACTCTGATCGACTCCGAACGGCTCTGGTTCGAGGTCGAGGAGGGCATCATGGCCCGGCTCGGCGGCACCTGGTCCGAGGCCGACCAGACGCACCTGGTCGGCGGGTCGCTGGCCATCGCGACCGCGTACATGGTCGCCAAGACCGGCACCGACGTCCCGGAGGAGGAGATCGGCCGCTGGATGATGGACGGCATGTCCGAGCTGCTGTCGTCGCACGTGCCGCTGCTGCCGGGCGCCAAGGAGCTGCTGTGCGAGGTGCGCGACGCGGGGATCCCGATCGCGCTGGTCACCTCCAGCCAGCGGCTGCTGGTCGAGCCCGTGCTGGACGCGATCGGCCGGGACGCCTTCGACCTCACGCTGGCCGGTAACGAGGTCGTGCACATGAAGCCGCACCCCGAGCCCTACCTGACCGCCGCCGAGCGCCTGGGGGCCGATCCGCGGCGCTGTGTGGCCCTCGAGGACTCGCCGAACGGCCTGGCCTCGGCCGCCGCCGCGGGCTGCCCGACGATCGCCGTTCCGGGCGTCGTGCCGCCCGAGCCCGCCCCCGGCCGCACGATCGTCGGCTCGCTGACGGAGGTCGACGTTCCCTTCCTGGTCTCACTCGTGGACTGATACTGACGTAGTCGGTCCGGGGGGTGCGGAGGGTGGAGGTACTGATACCTGGGTTTCAGCCCCTAGGGGCGGGATCCTCCGTGTGGAGGAGTGGTCTTGCCCGATTACCGTGTGACCATGGGATGAGCACGGAGGCACGGACTAAGGGGCCCGCATGATCGACCTGATCAGTTACGCCGTCACCGCTCTCGGGCTGTTCATCAGCTGGGGCGTCTACCGCCGCAGGGGAGCGGCGTCGGGGATGCGCGGGGCGGCCCTGTCCCTGGTGCCCGCGGCCGCCGCGATGACCGGCGTCACCAAGTTCATCACCGACCTTGCGTTCAGCCCTGTGAAGTGGGCCGGCGTCATCCTGGCCGGCGTGGCGGTCATGCTCTACCTGACCTCGGGGGTCATGCTGAGCCGCCGGGCGGGCGCCGACGGCGAGGTCCCGGAGGGCAAGCGCGCCAAGCAGGCGAAGGCGCCCAAGGGCGGCCGGCCCAAGCGCGCCGTCGAGAAGGGCGGCGCCTCGGCGGGCATGGACCCGGACCTGGCCGACATCGAGGAGATCCTCCGCAACCGCGGCATCAAGTAACGCACGAGCCACCCGCACGGCGGATCGGACCGGCCCGGAAGGGCGGTCCGGTCCGCCGTTTCTGCGTGAACGCCCGGTGACCTGCGGACGATCGATCTCGAAACGGACTCAAGTCGGTAAAGCTTCCCGGTCTAGACCGCTGTTTCCTTGCAGAGCACTCGGTGGGCGAACGTAATATCTGGGCGATTTGTCCGGAGTGTTGTGCAGGTCACGTGTGCCCCAGATGACGACGAGATCACAAGTCAGAAACGGGTACTAGCAGACGCCCGTTCACGCGATGGACAGTCGTGCCGAGGGGTTAGGTTTCCCAGCAGCAAACACGGCGTAACGGGCATCGACGGCGGACGATCTCCGCGGTCGGGCCATGTCCGGGTCGGCCGAGGGGTGGCCGAACAGGCCGAACTGTAGGAGGTACGGAGCGTGACCGCACCGATCGAGGCGACCGGCTCTGAGGCTGAGGCCCAGCCGGAAGCCGTCCTTGCGGGCATCGACCGCAAGGCGATCCAGGGCCGCTCGCTCGGGCAGATCGCCTGGCTGCGGCTCAAGCGCGACAAGGTCGCCATGGGCGGCGGCATCATGGTGGTGCTGCTGATCCTCATGGCCGTCGTCGGGCCGTTCCTGGTGAGCGACCCCGACCAGCCGCACACCGATCTGATCGACCCGACGCTGTCGCGGCCGAAGACCGGCTTCATGCACTCGGGCATCAGCGCCTCCCACTGGTTCGGCGTTGACCTGCCGGCGGGCCGTGACATCTTCGCCCGCATCGTGCACGGAGCCCAGTACTCCCTGCTGATCTCGTTCCTGGCGACCATGCTCGCCGTCGTCATCGGGGTCACCCTGGGCGTCATCGCCGGCTACTTCGGCGGCTGGGTCGACACCATCATCGCCCGCGCCATGGACATCTTCCTGGCCTTCCCGCTCCTGCTGTTCGCGATCGCCCTGGTCGGCGTCTTCCCCTACAGCGCGTTCGGGCTCTCGGGCAACGGCCTGCGCGTCGCCTTCCTGATCTTCGTGATCGGGTTCTTCAGCTGGCCCTATATCGGCCGCATCATCCGCGGGCAGACGCTGTCGCTGCGCGAGCGCGAGTTCGTCGACGCCGCCCGCAGCATGGGCGCGCGGGCGCCCTACATCCTGTTCCGCGAGCTGCTGCCCAACCTGTGGGCACCGATCCTCGTGTACGCGACCCTGATGATCCCGACCAACATCATCTTCGAGGCGTCGCTGTCCTTCCTCGGCGTCGGCATCATCCCGCCCACCCCCAGCTGGGGCGGAATGATGAACGAGGCCAAGGAGGTCTACGAGGTCGCGCCGCACTTCATGTTCTTCCCGGGCATGGCGATCTTCATCACCGTGCTGGCCTTCAACCTCTTCGGTGACGGCCTCCGGGACGCGCTGGACCCGAGGTCCTCGCGCTGACCCCGCAATCACTGTCCCTCGCGTAATCGAGACCGACACACCTCCAAAGGGAGAGCGAACACAATGAAGAGAACGACACGGAGGGGCACCGCCGTTCTGGCGGTGGGCGTCAGCGCCGCCCTCGTGCTCGCCGCCTGCGGCGGTGGGGATGATGACAGCAGCTCAGGCGGCAGCGGCGTCTTCGACCAGGGCAGCAAGCAGATCGTCAACCCTTCTGACAAGAAGGGCGGGCAGCTGCACATGCTGCGCACGGGGGACTTCGACTCGACCGACCCCGGCAACATGTACTACGCCACCGCGTGGAACTTCAGCCGTCTCTACGCGCGCCCGCTGCTGACCTTCAAGTCGGTCGGCGGCCAGGGCAACCTGGAGATCACCCCCGACCTCGCGACGGGCCTCGGCCAGCCGAGCAAGGACCTGAAGACCTGGACCTACAAGCTGCGTCCGGGCATCAAGTTCTCCGACGGCACCCCGGTCACGGCCAAGGACGTCAAGTACGCGGTCGCCCGGTCGAACTACTCGCCCGAGGTCATGGAGAAGGGGCCGGTCTACTTCCGGCAGTACCTGTACAACCCCAACAAGTACAAGGGCGTGTACAAGGACTCCAACCTCGACAACTTCAAGGGCGTCACCACGCCGGACGACAACACCGTCGTCTTCCACCTGGCGCAGCCCTTCGCCGAGTTCGACTACCTGGCGACGATCCCGCAGACCGCTCCGGTCCCGAAGGCCGCCGACACCGGCGCCAACGGTGGCGTGAACTACGCCAAGCACGTCGTCTCCACCGGCCCGTACAAGCTCGACAGCTACGAGCCCGGTAAGTCGATCAAGCTGAGCAAGAACCCGAACTGGGACACCAGCGACTCCAACCGCAAGCAGCTGCTCGACGGCATCGACGTGCAGCTGGGCGTCGCCCCGGACGAGGTCGACAACCGTCAGATCGACGGCAGCGCCGACATGGACGTCCAGGGCAACGGCGTGAACGCCGCCGCCCGGTCGCAGATCCTGACGGACTCGGAGAAGAAGGGGAACGCCGACAACCCCAAGTCCGGCTTCCTCTGGTACACCGCGATCAGCCGTCAGGTCGCGCCGCTGGACAACAAGGAGTGCCGCATCGCGGTGCAGTACGCGGTCGACAAGACCGGGTACCAGAACGCCTACGGTGGCACCACCGGCGGCGACATCGCGCACACCGTGCTCCCGCCGAGCAACCCGGGCTACAAGGACTACGGCAACCTGTACCAGACCGCTGGTGACAAGGGCGACGTGGCCAAGGCCAAGGAGCACCTGGCCAAGTGCGGTAAGCCGAACGGCTTCACCACCAACATCTCCTACCGCACCGAGCGGCCCAAGGAGAAGGCGGCCGCCGAGTCGGTGAAGGCCTCGCTGGCCAAGGCCGGCATCACGGTCAACATCAAGAACTACCCCGAGGACGGCTACACCGGCGGCGTCGTCGGCGACCCGAAGTTCGTCCAGAAGAACCAGCTCGGCCTGATGGTCTACGGCTGGGCGGCCGACTTCCCGAGCGGTTTCGGCTTCCTGCAGCAGATCACCGACCCGGGCGCGCTCAAGGGCACCGGCTCGTCGAACATCTCGCACATCGACCTTCCGGACATCGCCAAGGACTTCCAGCAGGTCGTGTCCATCAAGGACGAGGCGGGCCGTAACGCGGTCTACCAGAAGATCGACCAGGCGGTGATGGAGGACGCTTCCATCATCCCGATGCTGTACGCGAAGAACCTGTACTACCGGAACCCGAAGCTGACGAACGTGTTCATCAACTACGGCTACTCCGGCATGTACGACTACGCCAACCTCGGCCTCAAGTAAATCTGAAGAGGTGAAGGCAGAGGTCTCCGGCCCGGCACCGTCCCACAGGGCGCGCCGGGCCGGGGACCGCCGCCGCACGAAGTGATCCGATACATCATCCGGCGTCTTCTGGTCGCCGTGCTCCTGCTGGCGATCATCAGCCTGGTGACGTTCGGCATCTTCTTCCTGCTGCCGAAGCTGGCGGGTCAGTCGACCGACGACCTCGCCGCGCGCTACCTCGGCCGGGAGGTGACCCCCGAAGGTCTGGCCGGCGTCAAGGCAAAGCTCGCCCTCGACGACCCCTTCCTGGTGCGCTACTGGCACTTCATCGAAGGGATCTTCGTCGGTTCCGACTACAAGTTCGGAACCAGCGTCACGCACTGCCCGGCCCCGTGCCTGGGCTACTCCTACCGCACCACCGAGCCGGTCACCGACCTGCTGCTGGACCGCGCGCCGGTGACCTTTTCCATCGCGCTCGGCGCCGCGATCCTGTGGCTGCTCTCCGGTGTGACCATCGGCGTCATCTCGGCGCTCAAGAAGGGCACCATCTTCGACCGGCTGTCGATGGGCACCGCGCTCGCGGGCGTCTCGCTCCCCATGTTCTTCACCGGCCTGGTGTCGATCTGGCTCGTCTGCCGGCAGCTGAAGCTGCTTCCGACACCGCGGTACCACGAGTTCGCCGCCAACCCCGGTCTGTGGGCCCAGGCGCTGATCCTGCCGTGGATCACGCTGGCCTTCCTGTACGCCGCCATGTACGCGCGGCTCACCCGGGCGGGCATGCTGGAAACGATGAGCGAGGACTACATCCGCACCGCCCGCGCCAAGGGCCTGCCGGAACGGACCGTGATCACCAAGCACGGCCTGCGGTCGGCCCTGACCCCGATCATCACCATCTTCGGCCTGGACATCGGCCTCCTGCTCGGCGGCGCCGTCATCACCGAGACCACGTTCTCGTTCTCCGGCCTCGGGCAGCTGATGCTGCAGGGGATCTCGCGCAGTGACCTGCCCGTCGCGCTCGGCGTGACGATGGCGACCGGGCTGTTCGTGATCCTGGCCAACCTGGTGGTGGACATTTTGTACGCGGTCGCCGACCCGAGAGTGAGGCTGGCCTGATGGCGGACAAGAAGACGCGGCGCGCCGAGACGCTGAACGGCGGCACGGCCGGCGCCGCCGCCTCCCGGCCGCCGTCGGCCTACCTGGAGGTGCGCGACCTGCGCATCCACTTCCCGACCGACGACGGTGTGGTGAAGTCGGTGGACGGGCTGTCGTTCGAGCTGGAACGCGGCCGCACGCTGGGCATCGTCGGCGAGTCGGGCTCGGGCAAGAGCGTCACGAGCCTCGGGATTCTCGGCCTGCACAACCGGCGCAACGCCCAGGTCTCCGGTGAGATCTGGCTCGGCGAGACCGAGCTGGTGAACGCGTCGGAGGAGCGGGTGCGCAAGCTGCGCGGCCGCGACATGGCGATGATCTTCCAGGACCCGCTGTCCTCGATGCACCCCTTCTACACGGTGGGGCACCAGATCATCGAGGCGTACCGGATCCACAACGACGTCTCCAAGAAGGTCGCGCGCAAGCACGCGATCGACATGCTCGGCCGGGTGGGCATTCCGAAGCCCGACATGCGGGTGGACGACTACCCGCACCAGTTCTCCGGCGGCATGCGCCAGCGCGCGATGATCGCGATGGCGTTGTCGTGCGACCCCGAGCTGCTGATCGCCGACGAGCCGACCACCGCGCTCGACGTGACCGTGCAGGCGCAGATCCTGGACCTGCTCCGGGACCTGCAGCGCGAGTTCAACTCCGCGATCATCATGATCACGCACGACCTGGGCGTCGTCGCCGAGCTGTCGGACGACATCCTGGTGATGTACGGCGGCCGGTGCGTGGAGTACGGCTCGGTGGACGACGTCTTCCACAAGCCCGAGCACCCCTACACCTGGGGGCTGCTCGGGTCGATGCCGCGCCTGGACCGCGAGCGGACCGAGCGGCTGCTGCCGATCAAGGGCACCCCGCCCAGCCTCATCAACCTGCCGGAGGGCTGCGCGTTCAACCCGCGCTGCGCGTTCGCGGACAGGACCGGCGGCAAGAGCACCAGCGAGCGTCCCGAGCTGCGGGAGGCGGCGCCCGGCCACAAGGTCGCCTGCCACCTGCCCGCCGAGACGCGGCGGCAGATCTGGAACGACGAGATCGCGCCGAAGCTGTGATGGGGAGCAACGGGGGAGCCTCCCCGATCGAGAACGTGGAGACATCGTGAGCACATCGGAGAACCGGGCGACCGGACCCGAGGACACCCGGGCGGAGGGCGCGCCCGCGGTGACGACGAGCAAGGAGGCGGGCGCCTCGCGCCGCGGTGAGCCGCTGCTGGAGGTCGAGAACCTCGGCAAGCACTTTCCGGTGACCCAGGGCATCGTCTTCAAGCGCCAGATCGGCGCGGTGAAGGCCGTGGACGGGGTCTCCTTCTCGGTCCGCAAGGGCGAGACCCTGGGCCTGGTCGGCGAGTCGGGCTGCGGCAAGACCACCACCGGCCGCATGGTCATGCGGCTGCTGGAGCCGAGCTTCGGCAAGATCACCTTTGAGGGCCAGGACATCACCCACATGTCCCAGGGGCAGCTGCGACCGCTGCGCCGGGACATCCAGATGATCTTCCAGGACCCCTACTCGTCGCTGAACCCGCGGCAGACCGTCGGCGCCATCATCGGCGCCGCGTACAAGCTGCAGGGCGAGCGGCCGCAGCAGGGCATCCGGGCGGCCGTGCAGGAGCTGCTGGAGATGGTCGGGCTGAGCCCCGAGCACTACAACCGCTACCCGCACGAGTTCTCCGGCGGTCAGCGGCAGCGCATCGGCATCGCCCGCACGCTGGCGCTGCGGCCGAAGCTGATCGTGGCCGACGAGCCGGTCTCGGCGCTGGACGTGTCGGTGCAGGCCCAGGTGGTGAACCTGCTGGAGGACCTGCAGGACGAGCTCGACCTCACCTACGTGGTGATCGCGCACGACCTGTCGGTGGTCCGGCACATCTCCGACCGGGTCGCGGTCATGTACCTCGGCAAGATCGTCGAGGTCGCGGACCGGGCGGACCTGTACGAGCGGCCGATGCACCCGTACACGACGGCGCTGCTGTCGGCGGTCCCCGCGCCCGACCCGAGCAGGCGCGAGCGCAAGGACCGGATCCGGCTGCAGGGCGACGTGCCGAGCCCGCTCGACCCGCCGCCCGCCTGCCGCTTCCACACGCGCTGCTGGAAGGCGCAGGACATCTGCAAGCAGGTCGAGCCGCCGCTGGTGGAGCTGAGCCCCGGCCACCAGGCCGCGTGCCACTTCCCGGAGAACACCTCGGTCAGCGCCACCGACCTGGTGGCCAAGGCCGCGGTGACCCCGGGCGCCGGCGCGCCCGCGGACGCCCCGGCGGAGGACACCGAGTAACGGCGTTCACCAGCAGTAACACGAGCACCTCATCGCCTCCCGGCGGCAGGTGACCGGCCCGCGCGGACGCGTTCCGCGCGGGCTCTCGCGTTCCCGGCCGATATAGCTTCGGTCACGATCCTCCAAGCCGTATGGCGCCAGCCTTCCCGGCCTTGCAAGGTCTTCCGGATATGAGGTGACTCAAGGCAGCCGGGAGGACGCGGATGGTGTGCAGGTCCAGGTTCGTCGTCACGGCCGGGGCGATCGCGGGGATCCTCGCGGCGTCGCTGGCCGGCTGCGGGGGCGGCGGTGACGACGGAGGCGGCAAGGACGGCCGGGGCGGCACGCTCCGGATCGTCGGCTCCTCCGACCCGGACCACCTCGACCCCGCCAGCGGCTACACCTTCGCCTCGCTCGCGCTGACGAGGACGTTCGCGCGCCCGCTGTTCCTCACCCGGTCCTCGAACACCTTCGAGGAGACCATCCCGATCCAGGCCGACGTCGCCGCCGAGGTGCCGACCAAGGACAACGGCGGCATCAGCGCGGACGGCAAGACCTACACCATCAAGCTGCGCAGCGGCGTCACCTGGAACAGCAAGCCCGCGCGGGAGGTCACCGCGGGCGACTACGTGCGTGGCCTGAAACGGCTGTGCAACCCGGCCTCGCCCTCGGGCGGCCAGGGCTACTACCGCTCGACCATTCTCGGCATGGACGCCTACTGCAAGGCCTACGGCAAGGTGGACGCCAAGAACGCGGCGGCGATGGCGGGCTACCAGAACGGCCACGACATCGACGGGCTGAAGGCCAAGGACGACAGGACCCTGGTCGTCAAGCTCACCCGTCCCGCCGGCGACATGCTGAACATCCTCGCCCTGCAGTTCGCCTCCGCGGCGCCCAAGGAGTACGACCAGTACGTTCCCGACGGGCAGGAGTTCCGCACGCACACGCTGTCGGACGGCCCGTACGAGATCACCGGCTACTCGCCGAACCGGACCATCACGCTCGGCCGCAACCCCGCCTGGAAGGGCGCCTCGGACCCGCTCAGGCCCGCCTACGTCGACGCGATCCAGATCAACCTCGGGCAGGACTCGCCGGACGCCGTACAGCAGCAGCTGGAGCAGGGCACCGCCGACCTCGCGCTCGACTCGCCCGTGCCGACCGCCGCGATCTCGCGGCTGAAGTCGGCCAAGGACGACCGGTTCGCCATCCGCCGCTCGCCGAGCATCAGCCCGTTCCTGGTCTTCAACAGCCAGAGCCCGAACAACGGCAAGGCGCTCGCCGACAAGCGGGTCCGCCAGGCGATCGAGTACGCGATCGACAAGTCCGCGCTGGTGAAGATCTACGGCGGTCCGGACGTCGCCGAGCCGCTCAACCAGGTCATCCCGCCCGGCAACGTCGGCTACCAGAAGTACGACACCTACGGCACGCCCGGCGACCAGGGCGACGCCGCCAAGTGCAAGGCGCTGCTCGCCGCCGCCGGGCACCCCGCGCTCACGCTGAAGTTCCCGTTCCGGGTGAGCGGGAACAGCCCGAAGGTCGCACAGTCGGTCCAGGCGAACCTGCGCTCGTGCGGCGTCAACGCGCAGATCACTCCCGACAGCAGCGGCGACTTCTACGGAAAGAGCCTGGTGTCACCGGCCGCCGCGCGCGAGGGAAAGTGGGACGTCGCGGCGCCGAACTGGAGCCCGGACTGGTATGGAAACAACGGCCGTTCCGTGATCCAGCCGTTGTTCGACGGCCGGACCTACGGCCAGAACTCCACGAACTACGGAGCCTACGACAACCCGGCCGTCAACGGCCTGATCGATCAGGCGCTCGAGGCGCAGGACCAGGGCAAGGCCGCTGACCTGTGGCATCGCGCCGACCGGCAGATCATGGACGACGCCGCGGTGGTCCCGTTCCTCAACCCCAACTTCGCCATCTACCACTCGAACCGCATCCGTAACGCGATGTTCATTCCGACGATCCAGGCTTACGACTACACCAAGGTGCGCCTGGGCGGCTGAAGATCGGCCTCATTCTGAGAACAGTCTGAGAAACCGGTCCGTGAGGGACCCTTTCATTAAGGTCTTGTGTGGCGAAGGCTACGGCGTAATCACAACTCGCGCATGGGACTGGTGCACAGGCGCCGCACGCAGGACATTCATCCGCAACTCGGGGTTTTCCTACCGGTTCTGGGTTGTGGAGGTGCAGATGGTGCACATGCGTACGAGTGTCACGGCGATTGCCGGGGCAGCCGTCTTGGTCTTCGGACTGGCGGCATGCGGCGGCAGCGGCGGAGACAGCGGCTCCGGCGACGGGTCACCGAAGAAGGGGGGAACCCTCAAGATCGTCGGTTCCTCGGACCCGGACCACATCGACCCGGCCGCCGGGTACAGCACCGTCTCGCAGGCCCTGTCCCGTCAGTTCGCCCGGACACTGTTCATCAGCAAGTCCTCGAACAATTTCGCCGAAGCGATCCCGATGCAGCCCGACGCCGCGTCCGAGGTGCCGACGAAGGCGAACGGCGGCATCAGCGCGGACGGCAAGACCATCACCATCAAGATGCGCACGGGCATCAAGTGGAACACCCAGCCCGCGCGCGAGGTGACGGCCGAGGACTTCATCCGCGGCTGGAAGCGGCTGTGCAACCCGGCGAGCCCGTCGGGCGCCCAGGGCTACTGGATCACGACCATCGACGGCATGGAGGCCTACTGCAAGGGCTACACCAAGGTCGACCCCAAGAACGCCAAGGCGATGGCCGACTACCAGAACGGCCATCAGGTCTCCGGCCTCAGCGCCCAGGGCGACAAGACGATCATCGTCAAGCTGAAGCAGCCCGCCGGTGACCTCTTCAACATCATGAGCATGGGCTTCGGCAGCGCCGCGCCCAAGGAGTACGACGCCTACATCCCCGACAGCCCGGAGTTCCGCAGCCACACCGTCTCTGACGGCCCGTACCAGATCACCTCGTACACGGCCAACAAGACGATCGTGCTCGACCGCAACCCGGCCTGGTCGGGTGCGAGCGACCCGCAGCGGCCCGCCTACGTCGACAAGATCCAGGTCACGCTCGGCCAGGACCAGCCCGACGCGGTGCAGCAGCAGCTCGAGCAGGGCACGGCCGACCTGGCCTGGGACCAGCCGGTGCCGACCCCCTCGATCCCGCGGCTGAAGTCGGCGAAGGACCCCAACTTCGCCATCATGAAGGCGCCGCAGAGCAACCCGTACCTGGTGTTCAACACCCTCAGCCCGAACAACGGCGGGGCGCTGGGCAAGAAGGCCGTCCGGCAGGCGCTGGAGTACGCGATCGACAAGACCGCGCTGGTGAAGATCTACGGCGGGCCCGACGTGGCCGAGCCACTGAACCAGATCATCCCGCCGGAGAACGTGGGCTACCAGCAGATCAACCCGTACCCGACGCCGGGCAACGCGGGCGACCCCGCCAAGTGCAAGTCGCTGCTGGCGGCGGCTGGCTACCCCAAGGGTCTCACGCTGAAGTTCCCGTACCGGGTCAGCAGCAACCACCCGAAGATCGCCGAGTCGGTCAAGCAGAACCTGGCCGCCTGTGGCGTGACCGCGCAGACCGCGCCCGACACCAACGGCAACTTCTACGGCGAGTCGCTGGTCACCCCGGCCAACGCCAAGGCCGGTAAGTGGGACATCGCGGCCCCCGGCTGGATTCCCGACTGGTACGGGCCGAACGGCCGCACGCTGATCCAGCCGCTGTTCGACGGCCGCACCTACGGTCAGAACTCCAGCGACTACGGCGGCTACAGCAACCCCGAGGTCGGCAAGCTCATCGACCAGGCGCTGCAGAGCATCGACGAGAACCAGATCGCCTCGTACTGGCACCAGGCCGACGTCAAGATCATGGACGACGCCGCGGTGATCCCGTTCATGGCGCAGAAGTACCCGATCTACAAGTCCAAGCGGACCAAGAACGCTGAGTTCATCGCGGCCAACCAGGCCTACGACTTCAGCAAGATCTGGCTGTCCTCCTGACCGATCGCGGCCGAGGCCGGGTGAGTCCCACGGGGCTCGCCCGGCCGTCGGGCGCCCAATGACGAAGGGGGGACGATGAATCTTCTCGACGTACGGGACCTGAGGGTCTCCTTTCCGACCGCGGACGGGATCGTGCAGGCGGTGCGCGGTGTCTCGTTCACGGTCGAACCCGGACGCACGCTCGGCATCGTCGGCGAGTCCGGATCCGGTAAGAGCGTGAGCGTGCAGACGCTGATGGGCCTCACCGCCGGCGCGGACGTCGACGGCGAGGCCCTTTTCGACGGCCAGGACCTGCTCACCATGGGCGAGCGCGAG
The DNA here is from genome assembly GCF_017573505.1 of Actinomadura barringtoniae. Taxonomy (GTDB): domain Bacteria; phylum Actinomycetota; class Actinomycetes; order Streptosporangiales; family Streptosporangiaceae; genus Spirillospora; species Spirillospora barringtoniae. The sequence continues at coordinate 83,265 of NZ_JAGEOJ010000009.1, read as the reverse complement.
ATGCGCCGGGTCCGCGGCGCGCAGATCGCGATGATCTTCCAGGATCCGCTGTCCAGCCTGCACCCGCACTACCGGGTCGGCTGGCAGATCATCGAGATGATCCGCGAGCACGAGCCGCAGATGAGCAAGGCCGAGGCGCGCAAGCGCGCGATCGAGATGCTCGGCCTGGTCGGCATCCCGCAGCCGGACCGGCGGGTGGACGACTACCCGCACCAGTTCTCCGGCGGCATGCGGCAGCGCGCGATGATCGCGATGGGGCTGTCGCTGCATCCGAAGCTCATCATCGCCGACGAGCCGACGACCGCGCTCGACGCCACCGTCCAGGCCCAGATCCTGGACCTGATGCGCCGGCTGCAGCGCGAGTTCGACACCGCGCTCATCATGATCACGCACGACCTGGGCGTCATCGCCGACATGGCCGACGACGTGCTGGTGATGTACGGCGGCAAGGCGGCCGAGGAGTCCGACCGCCGCACGCTCTACTACCGGCCCCACCACCCCTACACCAAGGGGCTGCTGGAGTCGGTCCCCGGCGCGTCCGGGGCCAAGGGCACCCGGCTGAAGCCGATCCCCGGCCAGCCGCCGAGCCTGATCAACCTCCCGGGGGGCTGCGTCTTCCACCCGCGCTGCGAGTACGTCATGGCCCGGTGCCGCACCGAGGCGCCGCCGCTGCACGCGGTCGCGACCGACGAGTCCGGGACCGACGGCACGCACCTGTCGGCGTGCTGGCTGCCCAGGGACGCCATCGGGCTGACCCCTGCCGCGGAGGAGATGCGCCTGGCCGCCGTCACCGAAGGCGGCGGACCCAAGGCCAACGGCGCCGCGACCCCCGCTCCCAAGACCGACGTCACCAAGACCGACGCGTCGGCGTCCGACGCGCCCGACGCGTCCGCTCCCAAGACCGACGTGTCGAAGGCGCCCGCGCAGGCCGAGCCGAACGAGGAGGGAACGGAATGAGCACCGATCCCGACGTCCTGGTCTCGGTCGAGGGCGTCTACAAGCACTTCCCCATCAAGCAGGGGATCGTCTTCAAGAAGGAGATCGCGCGCGTCCACGCCGTGGACGGCGTCGACCTCCAGGTGCGCCGCGGCGAGACCCTCGGCATCGTGGGGGAGTCGGGCTGCGGCAAGTCGACCCTCGCGCGCTGCATCACGGGCCTGCACCCGGTGACCAGGGGCCGGATCACCTACGAGGGCCGGGACATCACCAAGTTCTCGGCGCGTGATCTGAAGGCGTTCCGCCGCGACGTGCAGATGATCTTCCAGGACCCGTACGGCTCGCTGAACCCGCGCCGCCGCGTCGGCTCCATCATCGGCGACCCGTTCGCCGTGCACGGCATCGCCGACGGCGCCGACCGCAAGAAGCGCGTGCAGGAGCTGATGGAACTGGTCGGGCTGAACCCCGAGCACTACAACCGGTTCCCCGCCGAGTTCTCCGGCGGCCAGCGCCAGCGCATCGGCGTCGCCCGCGCGCTCGCGCTGAAGCCGAAGGTCATCGTCTGCGACGAGCCGGTGTCGGCGCTGGACGTGTCGATCCAGGCGCAGGTCATCAACCTGCTCGAGGACCTGCAGGACGAGCTGGGGCTGACGTACGTGTTCATCGCGCACGACCTGTCGGTCGTCCGCCACGTCAGCGACCGGATCGCCGTGATGTACCTGGGCCGCACCGCCGAGCTGGCGGAGGCCGAGACGCTCTACGGCGCCCCGCGTCACCCCTATACGGCCGCGCTCCTGTCGGCCGAGTCGATCCCCGATCCCGACGAGGCCGAACGCGCCGAGCGGATCGTGCTGATCGGCGACGTCCCATCGCCGATCGACCCGCCGTCCGGCTGCCGGTTCCATCCGCGCTGCCCGAAGGCCAAGGAGCAGTGCGTGGAGGAGGAGCCGGAGCTGATCGCCCGCGAGGGCGACCCGGCCGACCACCTGACCGCCTGCCACTTCCCGGTCGAGCCGGGCGAGAGCCTCGCGCGCGAGCAGGCGTCCATCGAGCAGGTCTCTACCGAACCGGTCCTCCCGGAGGTGTCCACATGAGCCTCGCAGAAGCACAGGCCGAGGTCGTTCCGGCCGACGTCGAACCGACCGGCAGGCAGATCGAGGGCCGCAGCCCGCTGCGCCTGGCGTACGCCCGGCTACGCCAGGACCGCCTGGCGATGGTCTCCCTCGTGATCGTCTTCCTGATGATGCTCCTGGCGCTCTCGGCGCCGCTGTGGGCGCACTGGACCGGCCACAACTACCACCAGACCTACCCCAAGACCGGCGTCGACGAGAACGGCCAGCCGGTGGGCCCGAACGGCGAGTTCTGGCTCGGCGCCGACTCGATCGGACGCGACGTGCTGGTCCGCGCCATCTACGGCGCCCGCGTGTCGCTCCTGGTCGGGCTCAGCTCCACCCTGCTCGCCACGGTGTTCGGCGTGGCGGTGGGCGTCCTGTCGGGCTTCCTGGCCGGCTGGGTCGACGGCGTGCTGGCCCGCTTCCTGGACATCCTGCTGTCGTTCCCGTACGTGCTGGTCGCCATCCTGGTGGCCGTCACCTTCGGCGCCAGCGTCCCGCTGACCATCTTCGTCATCAGCTTCTTCTCCTTCGCCGCGATGGCCCGGGTGGTCCGCGGCCAGGTGATCTCCATCCGGGAGAAGGAGTACATCGAGGCGGCACGGTCGGTCGGCTCCAGCAAGATGCGCATCATGGTCGTCGACATCCTGCCGAACCTGATCGCGCCGGTGACCGTGCTGGCCACGCTGCTGATCCCGCAGGCGATCGTGTTCGAGTCGGTGCTGTCCTACCTGGGCGCCGGCGTGGACCCCTCCACGCCGAGCTGGGGCAGCATGCTGAGCGAGGCGCAGGACTACTACCGCACCGCGTGGTGGTTCCTGTTCGTCCCGGCGGCCCTGCTGCTGCTGACGACCTTCTCCTTCAACATCCTCGGTGACGGTGTCCGCGACGCCTTCGACCCGAGGACCGAACGGCTGTTCATGCGGAAGCGGAAGAAGGCCAAGAAATGATCCGTTTCATCATCCGGCGGCTGCTGTTCGGCGTCGTGGTGCTGTGGCTGGTGTCCACGGCCGTGTTCTTCTGCATCTTCGTCGCCTCCGGGCACCCCGAGCGCGTCATCGGAGGCCCGCGTGCGACCGCCGACAACCTCGCGCAGATCCGGCACAACCTCGGCCTGGACAAGCCCCTGATCGTTCAGTACGGGGAGTATCTCGGCCGGCTGGCCAAGGGCGACCTCGGGATGTCCTACGTCTACCAGACGAAGGTCTCCTCGATGATCACCGACCGGCTCCAGACCACCGCGATCCTGGTGCTGGGCGCCTCGGTGATCTGGCTGGTGGGCGGCGTGCTGATCGGAGTGGTGAGCGCGACCCGCGCCCGCGGCTTCCTGGACCGCGTCTCGACGCTGTTCGTGCTCGTCGGGCTGTCGATGCCCGCGTTCGTGGTCGGCCTGCTGATGCTGTACGTCTTCTTCAGCAAGTTCGGCGACGCCGGGATCCACCTGTTCGAACCCGGCCCGCCCATGCAGGAGCACTTCCTGAAGCGGATGATCCTGCCCTGGCTCGCGTTGGCGTTCCTGCTGGTCGCCGGCTATGCCCGGCTGACACGAGGATCGATGCTGGACGTCCTCGGCGAGGACTACATCCGCACCGCCCGCTCCAAGGGCCTGTCGGAACGCCGCGTCATCTACCGGCACGGGCTGCGCGCCGCGCTCACGCCCGTGGTGACGCAGTTCGGCGTGGACGTCGGCGTGCTCATCGGCAGCACGATCGTCACCGAGAAGGTGTTCGGCCTGCAGGGCCTGGGCCAGCTCATCGTCCAGTCCATCAGCGTGGGCGACGCCCCGGTGATCCTCGGCGCCATCATGCTGGTCGCGCTGTGCGTGGTCGTGGCCAACCTGCTGGTGGACATCGCCTACTCCTTCCTGGATCCGCGCGTCCGGCTCGACTGAGTGGCCTGGAAAGGGAAGCGCCCCGTACGGTCGGCGGACCGTACGGGGCGCTTTTCTCCTGTTGGGCTCTCTATCGAGCCCCCCTCGCGTCGCGCCGTGCTCCTAGTCGGTGGAGATCGCCTTGAGGACGTCCATCCGGCCGGCCCGCCAGGCGGGCCACAGCGCCGCCAGGACGCCGATCACGGCTCCGACCACCACGTAGATGGCCAGGGTCGTCACCGGGACGCTGAGCTCGCTCAGGCCCTGGTCCTTCAGCGCGTTCTGGACGGCCGCGCCGAAGATGATCCCGATCCCGATGCCGAGCCCGGCGCCGAACACCGCGATCACGATCGACTCCACCCGGATCACCCGGCGCAGCTGGCGGCGGCTGATGCCGATCGCCCGCAGCAGCCCGATCTCCCTGGTCCGTTCGATCACCGACAGCGCCAGCGTGTTGATGACGCCGACCGCCGCGATGATGACCGACATCACCAGCAGGATGGTGAGGAAGGTGACGAACGAGTCCACCTGCTTGCGCGCGTCCTTCTTGATGGCCGCCTGGTCGGAGACCTTGAGGTTCGGGTACTCCTTCAGCGTGTTCTCGATGGCCGTCTTGGTCGTGGCGTTGGTGTTCGCGGCGTTCACCACGATGCTGTCGACCGTCGGCCGCGCCGTGTGCGCCATGTAGACCGGCTGCGCGATGAGGCGCGGCCCGATCATGTCGCTCTTGTCGTAGACGCCGGTGACCCGCAGCTGCTGGGACTTGCCGTCGGGGAACAACACCGGCACGGTCGAGCCGACCGCCCACTTCTGCTTCTTGGCGGTGTCCTTGTCGACCATCATGCCGTCGTTGCCGACGTTTGCGTTGCCGGTCAGCAGCTTGATGCGGGCGCCCGGGACGAGCACCCCCATGTCGCCGGACACGTAGGCGGCGCGCTTGCCGTTGATCTTGGCGTTGCCGGTGTAGACCGGGGAGGCCGCGTCGACGCCCGGCGTGCCGGACACCTTCTTGGCCACCTCGTCGCCGACGCCGCCCGCACCGGTCGGCTCGATGATGTAGTCGGCGCCGAACTGCTTGTCGACCTGCGCCTCGACCGAGGCGCGCATCGACGCGCCCATCACGTTCACCGTGGTGATGAGGGCCAGGCCGATCATCAGCGCGGCCGCGGTCGCGGCGGTGCGGCGCGGGTTGCGCAGCGCGTTCTGCTGGGCGAGCCGGCCGGGCGTGCCCATCAGCGCGGCGAACGGAGCGCCGAGCACCTTGATGACCGGGACGCTGATCACCGGCGCCAGCATCGCGATGCCGATGAACACCAGGAACACCCCGACGCCGACCGGCAGGACCGGGTTGCTGCCCCCGCCGAACAGCCCGAGCGAGATCAGCGCCGCGCCGATCAGGGTGATCGTGGAGCCGAGCGCGACCCGGATGCGCAGCGAGCGCTGCGGCAGCGCGACGTCGTCGCGCATCGCCGCGACCGGCGGCACCTTGGCGGCCCGGCGGGCCGGGAAGTAGGCCGAGATGACGGTCACCAGGATGCCGACCGCGTACGACCAGATGACCGGGGTCGCGGTGAACACCAGCCCGGACGCGCTGTCCTTCATCATCTGCGCCTGCAGCAGCGACGCCAGGCCCGCCCCCGCGGCGAGCCCGATCGTCGAGCCGACGAAGCCGACCGCGACCGCCTCCCCGATGACCGCACGGGTCACCTGGGGCCGTGCCGCGCCGATGGCGCGCAGCAGCGCCAGCTCCCTGGTGCGCTGGGCGACCAGCATGGAGAAGGTGTTGAAGATGATGAACGCGCCGACGAAGATCGAGATGAAGGCGAACACCAGCAGGAAGGTGCGGAAGAAGCTCATCATCTTGCCGATCTCGCTCTTGCTCTCATCGCGCAGCTTCGTGCCGGTGACGGCCTCGTAGTTGCCCGGGAGCACCTTGGCGACCGAGTCGCGCAGCTGCGCCTCGCTCGGGCCGGTGCTGCCCATCTCGATGTCGCTGAAGTAGCCGGGCTTCAGCATGAGCCGCTGCGCGGTCGGGGTGTCGAACGCGGTGACGGTGGCACCCATCAGGTTGCCGGTGTCGATCAGGCCGACGACCTTCATCTGCTGCGGCGGGCCCTGCACGGCGACCTTGATCGTGTCGCCGAGCTTGAAGCCGCCCTTCTTGGCGGTGGCCTCGTCGATCGCGACCTCGTGCGGCCCCGCGGGCGGGCGCCCTGAGGACAGGTCGTTGCCGCTGCCGGCCGGGTTCCAGTTCGTGCCGATCTGCGGCGGCCCGTTCTGCTCCGAGCCGATGGTCTTGCCGTTGCTGCCGACCGCGGCGGCGTAGCCGTTGACGTTGCCGATCGGGTTCTTCACGCCCGGGATGGCGCGGACCTTCTCCAGGACCGAGGCCGGCACCGGCAGGGCGGTGTTGCCGTCGCTCTCGCCCTCGTCGACGATCTTCTTGGCGCGCACGTCGACGGCGACGTTCTTGCCGACCTTGTTGAACAGGTCGTCGAACTGCTTGTTCATCGTGTCGGTGAAGATGAGCGTGCCGGCCACGAAGGCCACGCCGAGGATCACCGAGATGGCCGTGAGGACCAGCCGGATCTTGTGCGCCGCGAGGTTGCGGAGCGTCACCTTGCCCATCATGACGCGGCGACCCCCGGCCGGTCGAAGCCCTTCATGCGCTCGAGCACGCGCTCGGCGGTCGGGCCCTGCATCCTGTCGACGATCTGCCCGTCGGTGAGGAAGAGCACCTCGTCGGAGTAGGCGGCGGCGGACGGGTCGTGGGTGACCATGACGATGGTCTGGCCCATCTGCCGGACCGACTCGCGCAGGAACCCGAGGATCTCGGCGCCCGAACGCGAGTCCAGGTTGCCGGTCGGCTCGTCCGCGAAGATGATCTCGGGCCGGGAGGCGAGCGCGCGGGCACAGGCGACGCGCTGCTGCTGGCCGCCCGACAGCTCGCTCGGGCGGTGCTTCAGCCGCTGGCGCAGGCCGACGGTGTCGATGACCGCGTCGAGCCACTGCTTGTCGGGCTTGCGCCCGGCGATGTCCATCGGCAGCGTGATGTTCTCCAGTGCGGTCAGCGTCGGCACCAGGTTGAACGCCTGGAAGATGAAGCCGATCTTGTCGCGGCGCAGGCGGGTGAGCTGCTTGTCGCGCAGCCGGGTCAGGTCGGTGTCCCCGATGAAGACCTGACCCGAGTCCACCGAGTCCAGCCCCGCCATGCAGTGCATCAGCGTGGACTTGCCGGACCCGGAGGGACCCATGATGGCGGTGAAGCGGCCGCGCGGAATGCCGACGGTCACGCCGTCGAGGGCGATGACCTTCGCGTCTCCATGGCCGTACACCTTGGCGATCTGATGGGCCCGTGCGGCGAAGTCGCCCGCCCCGGGCGCGGAGTGCGCGTCAGCGGTCGATGGGGCGGTGTTCGTCACGTGAACTCCCCTGTCTGAGAATGAGCCGGAAATGGGTGTCGAGCTTCGAGACCGCGAAGCATCCCCCGGTGCGATCTCCATGGCACAGAACACTAGGAGTTCTCGGCATCGTTGAGATGCACCCAGGGAATGGACTTCGCGCTCCACCCACGGCAGGAGGAGTGCGACGGGCCATCGTCCTCCCGGGGGAGGACGATCAGCCGAAGGGTCAGGGGCAGCCCTGAGACAGGGCCGGGGTCAGCTCTGACCGGGGCGGCTCAGGCCCGTTTCGTAGGCGTAGACGACGGCCTGGACGCGGTCTCGGAGACCCAGCTTGGCCAGCACGTTGCCGACGTGTGTCTTGACCGTAGTCTCGCTCACGACCAGCGCCTTGGCGATCTCGGCGTTGGACAGGCCGCGGGCGACGTGCGACAGCACCTCGCGCTCGCGGTCGGTCAGGGTGTCGAGCCCGGGCGGGGGAGAGGCGTCCCGGACGGCCGGCAGCCGGGTCGCGAACTTGTCCAGCAGCCGCCGCGTGACGCTCGGCGCCACGATGGCGTCCCCGGCCGCGACGATGCGGATGGCCTGCACCAGGTCCTCGGGCGGCGAGTCCTTCAGCAGGAACCCGCTGGCCCCGGCCCGGACCGCCTCGATCACGTACTCGTCGAGGTCGAACGTGGTGAGGATCAGCACCTTCGGGTCGTGCGAGGCGGCGCCGTCGCGGATGATCCGCCGGGTCGCCTCGATGCCGTCGACGCCCGGCATGCGGATGTCCATCAGCACCACGTCGGGCAGCAGCGACCGCGTCATCTCCACCGCCGCCGCGCCGTCGCCGGCCTCGCCGACCACCGCCAGGTCGCCCTCCGCCTCCAGGATGAGCCGGAAGCCCGTCCGCAGCAGGGGCTGGTCGTCCACGAGCAGAACCCGCACCGTGCTCATTCACTCGCTCCGCTCGTCGAAGAACTCATCGCCTCGTCCTCGCCCCTCAGCCTCGCCGCCATCGGCTCAGGCTTCCAGAGGAAACCGCGCCCGGACGCCGAAGCCGCCGCCGACCCGCGGGCCGATCCGCAGCTCGCCGCCGTACAGCGCGACCCGCTCGTACATGCCGACCAGGCCGTGTCCTGGATTGTCGCCGTTGTCGGCGATGATCGTCGCGGTGCCACGCCCGTCGTCCTCGATCTCCACGGTCAGGTCGTCCTCGGTGTAGTACAGCCGGACCCAGGCGCGCGCCTGCGGCCCCGCGTGCTTGAGCGTATTGGTGAGGGCCTCCTGGATGAGGCGGAAGGCCGCCACGTCCACCCCCGGTGACGGCGTGCGCGCCTCGCCCTCGATCCACAGCTGCACCGACAGGCCCGTCTCGCGGACGTGGTCGAGCAGCTCGCCGAGGTCGCCCAGGCCCGGCTGCGGCGCGAGCTCGCGGCCGGCGGGCTCGGTGTCGCGCTCGGTGCGCAGCACGCCCACGATCCGGCGCATCTCGCTCAGCGCGGTGCGGCCGACCTCCTCGATGGTGGTCATCGCCTCGCGGGCGTTGGCCGGGTCCTTGTCGAGGATGCGGCGCGCCGCGCCCGCCTGGACCGTCATCACGCTCACATGGTGGGCGACGACGTCGTGGAGCTCGCGTGCGATCCGCGACCGCTCCTCGACGCGGGCCGCCCGCGCGTCGGTGCCGCGCGCCCGTTCCAGCCGCGCGGCCCGGTCCTCCAGCTCGGTGAAGTAGGCGCGGCGCAACCTCAGGTTGCGGCCGAGCGCCCACACGCCGACCAGCAGCGCGGTGTTGGTGAGCCAGGTGATGACGCCGACCTTCAGCGGTGAGACGAACATGGTGACGTTGAACATCACCAGCGCCAGCAGCCCGCCCGCCGCGCTGTGCGCGAGCCCCCGGTGCGCGGCCACGCTGTAGATCGCCAGCAGCGAGGCCACCACGTCCGGGATGGTGGGCTGGTAGTTGGCCACCGAGATCCACAGCTCGCCGCCCATGATGAAGATCAGCGTCGACAGCGGGTAGACCCGCCGGAAGGTCAGCGCCATCGTGATGACGATGACCAGCAGCACGTGCAGCGCGTCGGTGTGCGCGTAGTGCGCCGCGATCTGCTCGGGGACCTCGTCGAAGTAGAGCTGCGGCAACCCCGCCGCCAGCAGCGCCAGCGCCAGGACGGCGTCGGCGGCCTGCGGGCGCGCCTCCAGCCAGGCACGGCAGGCACGAAGACCTCGGATGCGGGGTGACACAATTCTCACCCTAGGAGGTCACGCCAGGTGGTGAGCCCATCCTGGACGCGGATCTCACATCATCCGCAAGGAGGAGTGGCGGGCGTCCCGCGAAGGGCTAAAGGCCCTCGCGCGGGGGTTCACAGATCGTCGCCGCGCTCGTGCGGCGACACCTCCAGGTCGGCGGGCGAGGGCCGGTCCGGCGGCGCGTCGGGCAGCGGCGGGGGAGTACCGCCGAAGCCCGGGCAGCGCTGCTGGTGGTCGCACCAGTCGCACAGCCGGCTGGTGCGGTGGCGCCACTCGCCGGTCTCGGTGGCCCGGCGGATCGCCACCCACAGCGCCTCGATCTTGCGCTGGGTCGCGCGCAGGTCCGACTCGTCCGGCTCGTACCGCAGGATCTCGCCGTTGCCGAGGTACATCAGCTGGAGGAGCCGGGGCACGCGGCCCTGCAGCCGCCACAGCACCAGCGCGTAGAACTTCATCTGGAACAGCGCCCGCGCCTCGAAGTCGGCGCGTGGCGCGGTGCCGGTCTTGTAGTCGACGATCCGGACGTCGCCCGAGGGCGCCACGTCCACCCGGTCGATGTAGCCGCGCAGCTTCAGCCCGTTGTCGAGCACGGTCTCCACGAACAGCTCGCGGTCGGCGGGCTCCAGGCGGCGCGGGTCCTCCAGGGTGAAGTAGCGCTCGACCATCTTGCCGGCGTGCTCCAGCCACTCCGGCTCGGTGAGGTCGCCGTCCCCGAGGTCCTCGAAGATCTGCTCCAGCTCGGGGGACTCGGTGCGCAGCCGCTCCCACTGCGGCGCCAGCAGCTCCAGCGCCGCGGCGGGCGTCCGCTCGGCCGTCGGCAGGTCGTACAGCCGCTCCAGCACGGCGTGCACCAGCGTGCCGCGGACGGCGGCCGAACTCGGCTTCTCCGGGATCCGGTCGATCACCCGGAACCGGTAGAGCAGCGGGCAGGTCATGAAGTCCCCGGCCCGCGAGGGCGAGAGGGAGCCGATCACCGTGGGCGCCTCGGTGGTCTCGATGCCGGTCTCGCCCTGAGCCTCGGTGGTCGTCATGTCCAGCAGCGTAGGGGACGCCTCCGACGAAAACCCGTATCCCGGCCGGGTGCGCCGGGCACGCCGCCCACGACGTCTCCGGGTGGCCTCCGCGACGCCTCCCGGTCGCCTCCGGGACGATCATCGGGCGCGCCTCCGGGCACGTCGTGCGGCTCCCAGGAGGTCAACCGAGGCTACGGGGCCGTAGCATCGGGTGCGTGGCAGACACCGCACCGCCGACCGAAGGCAAGACGCCCCCCGAGGATCCCGTGCGGCCCGCCGCCGGGCGCGGCGGGCCGGGCCTGTACATGGGACGGCCGTTCGGCGTGCCGGTCTACGTCTCGCCCAGCTGGTTCCTGGTGGCGATCGTGGTCACCGTCATGTTCGAGAACCAGGTCCCGCACGCCGTCGCTGGCCGCCCGGCGAGCTTCCTGATCGCCTTCGCCTACGCGGTCCTGCTGTACGCCTCGGTCTTCGTCCACGAGCTCAGCCACGCGGTCACGGCCAGGGTGCTGGGCCTGCCGGTGCGCTCGGTCACCCTGCACATCCTGGGCGGGGAGACCTCCATCGAACGCGAGGCCCCCACTCCGGGCCGGGAGTTCCTGATCGCCTTCGCCGGGCCGGTGGTCAACCTGGTGCTGGCCGGGCTCGGCTTGGCCGCCCGGATCGTGCTGCCGCTGCCGGACGTGGCCGAGCTGCTGGTGGAGGCGCTGACCTTCGCCAACCTGCTGGTCGGCGTGTTCAACCTGCTGCCGGGCCTGCCTCTGGACGGCGGGCGCCTGGTGCGCGCGGCGGTCTGGAAGGCCACCGGCCGCAGCCGCAGCGGCGCGATCTTCGCGGGCTGGGTCGGGCGCGGCGTGGCGGTCCTCACCCTGGTCGCCGGGGCCTTCCTGGCCACCCGGCCGACCGGCGGCGGCGAGAGCGGGTTCGGCTGGCTCGCGCTGCTGTGGTCGGCGCTGGTCGCCTCGTTCATCTGGGTCGGCGCCACGCAGGCCATCCGCGCCGAACGGGTCCGCGACCGCATCCCGCTGCTGCAGGCCCGCCGCCTGGCCCGCCGCGCCACGCTGGTGACCGCGCAGGTGCCGCTGGCGGAGGCGGTGCGCCGGGCCCAGGAGGAGCAGGCAGGCGCCCTGGTCGTCGTCGATCATGACGGGCGGCCGCTCGGGCTGGTGAACGAGAAGGCCGTGACGGCCACGCCGCCGCAGCGCCGCCCCTGGATCGAGGTCGGCGACCTGTCGCGCGGCCTGGAGGACGACCTGAAGCTGCCGGCCGACCTGTCGGGCGAGGAGCTGATCATCGCGCTGCGCCGGGCCCCGGCCTCGGAGTACCTGCTGATGGAGCCGGACGGCTCGGTCTACGGGGTGCTGGCCGTCAGCGACGTCGACCGCGCGTTCGCCGGGATCTGAGGGTCCGGACGCGGCGTGAGCCCGGCCTGAGCACGGCCCGAGCGGGGTCCGGCCACCGATAACCTTGGTGGCCATGAGTGACGACTCCCTTCCGGACGCCTACGGCCGCATTCCGCACGGCCCCTTCAGGGCGGGGGACCAGGTCCAGCTGACCGACCCCAAGGGCCGGATCAACACGATCACCCTCCAGCCCGGCAAGGAGTACCACTCCCACAAGGGCGCGATCGCGCACGACGAGATCATCGGCAGCCACGAGGGCACGGTCTTCCGCTCCTCCGGCGGCACCGACTACCTGGCGTTCCGGCCGCTGCTGGCCGACTTCGCCGTCCGGATGCCGCGCGGCGCGGCCGTCGTCTACCCCAAGGACGCCGGGCAGATCGTCGCGATGGCCGACATCTTCCCCGGCGCGCGGGTGGTCGAGGCGGGCGCCGGATCCGGCGCCCTCACCTGCTTCCTGCTCCGCGCGGTCGGCGAGCGCGGGCTCGTCTCGTCCTATGAGCGCCGCGAGGACTTCGCCGGGGTGGCCAAGGGCAATGTCGAGAAGTTCTTCGGCGGCCCCCACCCCGCCTGGCGCCTCACCGTGGGCTCCCTGGAGGACTCCCTCACCGAGACCGAGGTGGACCGGGTCGTCCTGGACATGCTCGCGCCCTGGGAGTGCCTGGACGCGGTCGCCAAGGCCCTCATCCCCGGCGGGATGATCTGCGTCTACGTCGCCACCACGACCCAGATGTCGCGTGTGGTGGAGGGGCTGCGCGAGCAGGGCGCCTTCGCCGAGCCCTACGCCTTCGAGACCATGCTGCGGTCCTGGCACGTCGAGGGACTGGCCGTACGGCCCGATCACCGCATGGTCGGCCACACGGGCTTCCTGGTGACCGCCAGGCGGCTCGCCGACGGCGTGACGCCGCCGCTGCGGCGCCGCCGGCCGGCCAAGGGCGCCTACGCCGAGGCGGAGGCGGGGACCCCGGCGCAGGGAGCCCAGGGGGCTCAGCCGGAACACGGGACCCTGGGGGCTCAGCCGGGCGGTCAGGCCGTCGGCTCGCCCGGCGACGCGCCGGAGACGATCACCGAGTCGTAGATCACACTTTCGGGCGGCGCGGGCCCGCGCCCGGGGACGACGCGCGGGTCGTAACAACGATTTCACCTAGCGTGCGTGGCCCTCGAACGCGGCTTCGGGCAGGGCCGTAATCAGCAAACTTTGCTTCACTGCGCGGGGGCGCGCCGGGAATTTCGCTGTTTTTCGCCCGCCATGGAGGATTCTCTGTGCCCACTTGGCGAGGGGTTCCGGCCGGGAGTGATCGGTCCCGTACGACACGAGTACCGAATGGGCAGGTTACGGAAGCCCTCCAGATAGGTAGGGTCTCAGTAGGTCGTCGGCTCTCTTCGTGAGGAGGTGACGGGGCGTGGCCGCTCGTGACGATGCTGGGGCGCGCAGGGCGCAGCACGACAAGGAGGTTAGGGACCTCCAAACGCAGGTGTCCTTCCTGGAGGAGGAGATCTCCGTGCTGCGCCGGAAGCTCGCGGAATCCCCGCGCCAAGTACGTGTTCTGGAAGAACGACTCCATGAGGCGCAGGCCAACCTTGCCGCCGTAACGGGTCAGAACGAGCGTCTCGTAGCGACCCTCAAAGAGGCTCGCGAACAGATCGTGGCGCTCAAGGAGGAGGTCGACAGGCTCGCTCAACCGCCGTCCGGCTTCGGGGTCTTCCTGGAGGCACGCGACGATGGAACGGTCGACATCTTCACCGGAGGCCGGAAGCTGCGGGTGAACGTCAGCCCCGCGGTCGAGGTCGACGAGCTGAAGCGCGGCCAGGAGGTCATGCTCAACGAGGCGCTCAACGTCGTCGAGGCACTGGAGTTCGAGGAGCAGGGCGAGGTCGTCATGCTCAAGGAGCTCTTCGACGACGGCGAACGGGCCCTGGTGATCGCGCACGCCGACGAGGAGCGCGTGATCAAGCTCGCCGAGCCGCTGCGCGGCGTCCCCCTCAGGGCGGGCGACTCGCTGATGCTCGAGTCCAGGTCCGGATACGCCTACGAGAAGATCCACAAGGCCGAGGTCGAGGAGCTGGTCCTCGAAGAGGTCCCGGACATCTCCTACGACGAGATCGGCGGGCTGGGGTCGCAGATCGAAATGATCCGCGACGCCGTCGAGCTCCCCTATCTGCACGCGGACCTGTTCCGCGAGCACCAGCTGCGTCCCCCCAAGGGCGTGCTGCTGTACGGGCCCCCCGGCTGCGGCAAGACGCTCATCGCCAAGGCGGTCGCCAACTCGCTGGCCAAGAAGGTCTCCGAGAAGACCGGCGAAGAGGGCAAGAGCTTCTTCCTCAACATCAAGGGCCCCGAGCTCCTGAACAAGTACGTCGGCGAGACCGAGCGGCACATCCGCCTGGTCTTCCAGCGGGCCCGGGAGAAGGCCTCGGCCGGCACCCCGGTGATCGTGTTCTTCGACGAGATGGACTCGATCTTCCGTACCCGCGGCTCCGGCGTGTCCTCCGACGTCGAGAACACCATCGTTCCGCAGCTGCTGAGCGAGATCGACGGCGTCGAGGGCCTGGAGAACGTCATCGTGATCGGTGCCTCCAACCGGGAGGACATGATCGACCCGGCCATCCTGCGCCCGGGACGCCTCGATGTGAAGATCAAGATCGAGCGCCCGGACGCCGAGGCGGCCAAGGACATCTTCTCCAAGTACATCCTCACCGGTCTGCCGTTGCACCCCGACGACCTGAAGGAGAACGGCGGGTCCGGTGACGCGACGGTCGCCGCCATGATCCAGCGGACCGTCGAGCGGATGTACACCGAGACGGAGGAGAACCGGTTCCTGGAGGTCACCTACGCCAACGGTGACAAGGAGGTCCTGTACTTCAAGGACTTCAACTCCGGGGCGATGATCCAGAACATCGTCGACCGGGCCAAGAAGATGGCCATCAAGCAGTTCCTCGACACCGGCCAGAAGGGGATGCGGGTGGCCCACCTGCTCGCCGCCTGCGTCGATGAGTTCAGCGAGAACGAGGACCTGCCGAACACCACCAACCCCGACGACTGGGCCCGGATCTCCGGCAAGAAGGGCGAGCGGATCGTCTACATCCGCACGCTCGTCTCCGGAACCAAGGGCGCCGAGGCCGGCCGTTCCATCGATACGGTCGCCAACACCGGTCAGTACCTGTAGTTCGTACGTCGGAGGCGGCGGTCACCCATTCCGGGTGGCCGCCGTTTCTCTTTCGGCAGGCGGAAGTCCCCGCGGCGGCTTTGTCGTGATGTGCGCGACTCGCGGCTGTGAGTTCCCTAGGAAATGGTCAAAGGGGGGCAACGTGTCCTTTAGGCTCGTCCCCAATGTCTGGAGATGCTCAAGCCGCGCCCCCTCGGCCCGCCCGACGGGTGCGGTTGCACGAAGTCGACCTGCTGCGGTTCATCGCGGCGCTGGCCGTGGTGCTCTACCACTACACGGGCACGCTCGGCGGCCCCTGGAAGGGTGAGACGGCGCGGGAGCTGTTCCCCCGCCCGATGACGGCGCTGACCCAGTTCGGCTTCATGGGCGTCGAGCTCTTCTTCCTCATCAGCGGCTTCGTCATCCTGATGAGCGTGTGGGGCCGGTCGATGGCCGATTTCGCGGTGTCGCGCATCATCAGGCTCTATCCGGCGTACTGGTTCGCCGTCCTGCTCATCGGCGGCCTCTACCTGGCCACCGGCGAGGGCAGGGGCAAGCCCGACCAGATCATCCCGAACCTGACGATGTTCCAGCAGGGGATGGGCATCCGGAACGTCAGCGGCGTCTTCTGGACGCTGTGGGCCGAGATGCACTTCTACGCGCTGATCTCGCTCCTGGTGCTGGCCGGGGTGACCTACCAGCGCTGCGTCACGTTCATGTCCAGCTGGACGGTGCTGGCGATCTTCGCTCACGAGAGCGGGAACGACCTGCTGCAGAGTGTGCTGATCCCCGAGTTCGCGCCCTACTTCATCGGCGGGATGGCGTTCTTCCTGATCCACCGCTTCGGCCAGTCGCTGCTGCTGTGGGGCTTCGCCGCGTTCTCCTGGGCCTGCTCGATGCGCTACGCGCTGCCCGCCGCCACCGACAAGCCCTACAACGTCGCCCCCTCCGACGCCTGGCCGGCGGTCGCGATCATCATCACGCTGCTGTACGTGGTGATGGGCCTGGTCGCCACCGGCAAGCTCGGCTGGCTGCGCTGGCGCCAC
This sequence comes from Actinomadura barringtoniae, assembly GCF_017573505.1. Taxonomy (GTDB): domain Bacteria; phylum Actinomycetota; class Actinomycetes; order Streptosporangiales; family Streptosporangiaceae; genus Spirillospora; species Spirillospora barringtoniae. The sequence continues at coordinate 67,109 of NZ_JAGEOJ010000009.1, read as the reverse complement.
TTCGCGACGCTGGGCGCGCTGACCTACCCGACCTACCTGATCCACTACGAGGTGGCGCCGCCGATCGCGCACACGATCTACCCGCGGATGCCGCTCTGGGCCGCCACCCTGCTGATCATCGCGATCGTGCTGCTGGCCGCCTACCTGATCCACCGGATCGTCGAGGTGCCGCTGTCGGAGTGGCTGAAGCCGCGCCTGCGCGACTCGTTCGCCCGGCTCACCGCGACCGACCCTGGCCGCCCTCGCGGGCGCCGCGCACAGCCCTCCGAGCAGGCCGCCGGGGGCTTGGCCGCGCCGCTGAACGGGCACCCCGAGCCTGACCAGGCACGGGAGAAGACGGGGGCCGCGGCGGAATCGGCGGGCGACACGCCGTCGGCGGGCGATTCGGGGGCCCTGACCCCGTCAGCGCGGGCCCTGACAGAACCTGGTGAGGAGCCCCATGGCTCCACCCCGTCCGCCCCGATAGGCTCGACGATATGAGTGTTCGGCGGGTGATGGGCATCGAGACCGAGTACGGCATCTCCGTACCCGGTCAGCCAGGGGCCAACGCGATGGTGACCTCCTCTCAGGTCGTCAACGCCTACCTGGCGGCTTCTGCGGCACGGGCCAGGCGGGCCCGCTGGGACTTCGAGGAGGAGAACCCGCTGCGGGACGCCCGCGGGTTCGACCTCGCCCGGGAGGTGGCCGACCCGACCCAGCTGACCGACGAGGACCTGGGCCTCGCCAACGTGATCCTGACCAACGGCGCGCGGCTGTACGTCGACCACGCGCACCCGGAGTACTCCGCGCCCGAGTGCACCAACCCGCGCGACGCGGTGATCTGGGACAAGGCCGGCGAGCGCGTGATGGCCGACGCGGCCCAGCGCGCCGCGATGGTCCCGGGCACGCACCCGATCCAGCTCTACAAGAACAACACCGACAACAAGGGCGCCTCCTACGGGTGCCACGAGAACTACCTGATGAAGCGGGAGACGCCGTTCGCCGACGTCGTCCGCCATCTCACCCCGTTCTTCGTCTCGCGGCAGGTCGTCGCGGGCGCCGGCCGGGTCGGCATCGGCGTGGACGGGCGCGGCGACGGGTTCCAGATCAGCCAGCGCGCCGACTTCTTCGAGGTCGAGGTCGGGCTGGAGACCACCCTCAAGCGCCCGATCATCAACACCCGCGACGAGCCGCACGCCGACCCCGAGAAGTACCGCCGGCTGCACGTGATCATTGGCGACGCCAACATGAGCGAGGTGTCGACCTACCTCAAGCTCGGCACGACCGCGCTGGTGCTGGCCATGATCGAGGACTCGTTCCTCACCGTGGACCTGTCGGTCGACATGCCGGTCGCCTCGCTGCGGGCGGTCTCGCACGACCCGAGCTGCAAGCACCTGCTGACGCTGCGCGACGGCCGCAAGATGACCGCCGTCCAGTTGCAGATGGAGTACCTGGAGCAGTCCCGCAAGTACGTCGAGGACCGCTTCGGCGCCGACGTGGACGAGATGACCAAGGACGTCCTGGACCGGTGGGAGTCGGTGCTGCACCGGCTCGGCGAGGACCCGATGCAGCTGTCGCGCGAGCTGGACTGGGTGGCCAAGCTGGAGCTGCTGGAGGGCTACCGCAGCCGCGACGGCCTGGACTGGTCGCACCCGCGCCTGCAGCTGGTCGACCTGCAGTACTCCGACGTACGCCCCGACAAGGGCCTCTACAACCGCCTGGTGGCCCGCGACCGGATCGAGCGGGTCGTCACCGAGGAGCAGGTCCAGACGGCCATCGAGGACCCGCCCGAGGACACCAGGGCCTACTTCCGCGGCCGTTGCCTGCGCCAGTACGCCGACTCGGTCGCCGCGGCGTCGTGGGACTCGGTGATATTCGACGTCCCGGGCCGCGAGTCCCTGCAGCGCGTGCCGACCCTGGAGCCCCTGCGCGGCACCAAGCAGCACGTGGGGCCCCTCCTGGACCGCTGTCGTACAGCCGCCGACCTGGTGGCCGTACTGACCGGCCAGAGCTGACCTGAGCGGGTCAGGGCCGCCCGCCGGTGGTCCTCCTGGTCAAGGCGTCTTCTGAAGGCCATCTGGGCCTTCAGGGGCCGCAGCGCATTCGTGACCGGTTTGCCCGTTTCAGGGGTTGGCGGACGGGCGATAACCTCGGCAGGCCCCCCGCGCTGTCGAAGGTGGTGAAACGGACCGCGATGTCCGCTCGCCGTCGGTGATCGGAGATAGGGTTGGGGGCACCGGCAGGAGTGGAGGTACGGGATGGCCACGAAGGACACCGGCGGTCAGAAGCAGACCACGCGCCGCACCGAGGAGGTCGAGGAGACCCAGGCCGCGACCGAGGGCGACGTTCAGGAACGCCAGGAGAAGCTCACCGACGACGTCGACGCCATTCTCGACGAGATCGACGAGGTTCTCGAGGAGAACGCCGAGGAGTTCGTGCGGTCCTACGTTCAGAAGGGCGGCCAGTGACCGGGTCTCTCCAGAGCCCGGTCCGCACGCGGCCGTAAGAGCAGTACCAGCAGTAGCCGCAGGACCAGCTGTACCAGCGGTGATCGAAGGACTAGACGGGGTCGTCGTTCGCCGACGTCGTGAGGGCGTCCAGGTGGGCGATCAGGGCGTTGGCGACGGCGAAGCCGTCCGGGGGGACGGGGATCCCGCCGGTGAGGCGGGTCCAGGCGATCCCGGCCGCGGCGGAGGCGCTGAGCGCCTCCAGTGCGGCCTCGGGGTGAGGGGGAGCGATCTCCTCCGGCAGCCGGCCCTCGGCCGGCCAGAGCCCGCGCAGCTCGTGCGCGGGATCGCCGAGGATCTCGGCGAGCAGGGCGCGCAGCTCGGGATCGAGCCACGCGCCGACGGGAGTGGCCAGATCGGGCCGGTAACCGGCCATGTCGGCGGCCAGCAGCGCGACGGCGGCCCGGCGCGGCTCCAGGTAGTCCGGCGCCCCGGGATCGCCGCACAGCGGTAGCAGGGCCGTGGCCAGGTCGTAGAAGGCCAGCTGGAAGCGTTCACCCAAAGCCGAGTCGGCGAAGAGCGTGGCGTGCAGCGGCGCGGCGCAGCGGGACCGCCACTCGCGCTCGACGGCCTGGTCGCCGTAGGGGAGCGCGGGGTTGTCCAGGGCGGGGCTGGCCTGGATCGGCTCGATCATCGACAGCAGCGCCGAGGCCCGGATGCGGAAGCGCGGATCGTCCCGCATCGCCTGCGCGGTCATCACCATGCACCGGACGAGCTGGCCGGCGGCGTCGGCCCGGCCCGCCCGCAAACGCTCGGCGTACAGCCCGATGATCGTGTGCAGCGGCGGCGGGACCAGCCAGCGCAGCCGCCCGCCCTCGGGCGCGGGGGCCAGGTGCGGCTCCCACAGGCCCAGCAGGTCGCCCGCCAGGGCCGGGTCGAACACCGGGACCGACGCGCACCACAGCATCGCGCTCCAGGTCGCCGCGACCGTGCTCGGCGTGCCGTGCAGGAAGTGGTTCCAGCCGAGCGGGAAGTCCTGCGGCGGCGCCTGCATGGCCTCCGACATGACCATCTTCAGCCGGTAGGACACCGCTCCGGGCGGCGGCTCGCCGACCACGGCCATCGGCGGGCCGTAGTCCTGGGCGTAGTCGGGCCCGGTCGGCAGGATCTCGGCGGCGATCAGCGGCGGCGTCAGGCCCGGCCGCATCGGCTCGGCCGCCTCGCGTGCCGCGGCCGAACGCGGGGGAGCGGCGGGGAACCAGCGACCGTCGGCCGGATGCCAGCGGTACCAGCGCGCCCACGCCCCGTACAGCCACCAGGCGAGGTCGGGCGTGGCGACCAGCCGGGGAACGAGCGCCTGCTGGCGCTGCAGCGGCGTGGCGCCGGGCCACCAGGGGCTCCCGACGGCGATCCGGGTCTCGTGCTCGGAGGCCGCGAACGGGTCGCCCTCGGGGGGCGGCTCGGGCCACTCGGGCTCCTGCGCGGGCGGCTGCGCGACGTACGGACGGCTCCAGGGCACCTGGCCGGGAGCGCTGGGCCAGGTCGGCTGCCCGAGCGGGCTCGGCCACCCCGGCCGTCCGGGCTGCGGGCCCTGAGGGCCGGGCGATCCCCACACCACGCCGCCATCGTAATGGCCGCGAGCGAGGGTTCGCCCTCGGCTGACTACGGTAGGGATCACGCAGCATGCAGTGGCCGTCGTTTGAACAGTAGGGTCATAACCGTCCGCGCCGGTGCGCTCGAAGGGGGAGCCGGCGCCATGGTGGAGGGAAGGAGTCGCGTGGCGTCCCACGAATCGCACACAGGACGTCTGCCGGGGCTGTTCGGTACCCCGGGCACGTCCTCGTTCACGGATTTCCTGGGGGGATACTCCCCGGAAATGCTGCCCGGGCGGCGCACGCCACCGGCGGCTCCGGTGGGTGACGAGATCCCGCACGGCACGACGATCGTGGCCGTGACCTTCCCCGGCGGAGTGGTGATGGCGGGGGACCGGCGGGCGACCGCGGGCAACGTGATCGCTCAGCGGGACATCGAGAAGGTGTTCCGCGCCGACGAGTTCTCCGCGATCTCGATCGCCGGGACGGCCGGGATCGGCATCGAGATCGTCCGGCTGTTCCAGGTCGAGCTCGAGCACTACGAGAAGATGGAGGGCCGCACGCTCTCCCTGGAGGGCAAGGCCAACCGCCTCGCCACGATGGTCCGGGGCAACCTGGCCATGGCGATGCAGGGGCTGGCGGTCGTGCCGCTGTTCGCCGGTTACGACGAGGACCGCGACGCGGGCCGGATCTTCTCCTACGACCCGGCGGGCGGCCGCTACGAGGAGCGCGACTTCTACTCGATCGGCTCGGGCTCGGTGTTCGCCCGGGGCGCGCTGAAGAAGCTCTACCGCCCCGAGCTGTCGGCCGAGGACGCCGCGATGGCGTGCGTGCAGGCGCTGTACGACGCGGCCGACGACGACTCGGCGACCGGGGGCCCCGACCTCACCCGCCGGATCTTCCCGGTGGTGGCGACGGTGACGTCCGACGGTTACCGCAGGCTCGGCGAGGACGAGGTGGGCGCCATGGCGCAGACCGTCGTCGACGGGCGTTACGACTCGCCGGGCGGGCCGACCGCCCCGCTGCGATAGAAGGGATCCAGACCGGTGTCCATGCCGTTCTACGTGTCGCCCGAACAGCAGATGAAGGACAAGGCGGACTACGCGCGCAAGGGCATCGCGCGCGGCCGCAGCGTCGTCGTGCTGCAGTACGACGACGGCATCCTGTTCGTGGCCGACAACCCGTCCCGGGCGCTGCACAAGATCAGCGAGATCTACGACCGCATCGCGTTCGCGGCGGTCGGCAAGTACAACGAGTTCGAGAACCTGCGGCTGGGCGGCGTCCGCTACGCCGACGTGAACGGCTACCAGTACGACCGCAAGGACGTGACCGCCCGCGGGCTGGCCAACGTCTACGCGCAGTCGCTGGGCACCATCTTCACCGAGACCAACAAGCCGTACGAGGTGGAGCTGGTCGTGGCCGAGGCGGGCACCGAGGCCGCCAGCGACCAGATCTACCGGCTGACCTTCGACGGCTCGGTGGCCGACGAGCACGGCTACGTCGCGATGGGCGGCCAGGCCGACGCGGTGGCGCAGGCGCTGAAGGACCGCTTCCAGGAGGACATGTCGCTGGCCGCGGCGCTGAAGGCGGCGGTGCAGTCGCTGGAGGCCCAGGACACCGACCGGCACCTGGAGGCCAAGTCGCTGGAGGTGGCGGTGCTGGACCGCAACCGCGAGCACCGGCTGTTCAAGCGGCTGCCGGCGGCGCGGATCGAGGCGCTGCTGGGCGAGGCGGGCGAGTCCGCCTCCGACGGCTCCGGCGGCTCCGGTGACGACGACGCCGGGGAGTCCTGACCGGGAGCCCGCAGGAGCTCGATCAGATTCGATCAGGCCCGCCACGATCCGCGCCGCGCGGTCGTGGCGGGTCTTTTCGCGACCATTAATGATCTACAATGTAAAGGCGCCGGGCGGTGGCCGTACGCAGGGCGATCGGCCCCGGTCACCGGCCGTGATCGGGCTTTCGATGTCGCGTGATCGGATGTGCCGCGAAATCCAGGGAATCAAGACACTGCCAACTGGGGTCCCGGCCGCATAGGGTCAAGGTGTGGACAGGCGCATTTTCGGGCTTGAGAACGAGTACGGCGTCACCTGTACCTTCCGCGGGCAGCGGCGGTTGTCACCGGACGAGGTGGCCCGCTATCTGTTCCGCCGGGTGGTCTCATGGGGTCGCTCCAGCAACGTGTTCCTGCGCAACGGCGCGCGGCTGTACCTGGATGTGGGAAGCCACCCCGAGTACGCCACGCCCGAGTGCGACAGCGTCGTGGACCTGGTGACGCACGACAAGGCGGGCGAGCGGATCCTGGAGGGGCTGCTGGTCGACGCCGAGCGGCGCCTGCGTGAAGAGGGCATCGCCGGCGACATCTACCTGTTCAAGAACAACACCGACTCGGCCGGCAACTCCTACGGCTGTCACGAGAACTACCTGGTCGGGCGGCACGGCGAGTTCGGCCGGCTGGCCGACGTGCTGATCCCCTACCTGGTCACCCGCCAGATCATCTGCGGCGCCGGCAAGGTGCTGCAGACCCCGCGCGGCGCGGTCTACTGCGTGTCGCAGCGGGCCGAGCACATCTGGGAGGGCGTCTCGTCGGCGACCACCAGGTCCCGGCCGATCATCAACACCCGCGACGAGCCGCACGCCGACGCCGAGCGGTTCCGCCGCCTGCACGTCATCGTGGGCGACTCGAACATGAGCGAGACCACGATGCTGCTCAAGGTCGGCGCGACCGACCTGGTGCTGCGCATGATCGAGGCCGGGGTGGTCATGCGCGACCTCACCCTGGAGAACCCGATCCGCGCGATCCGCGAGGTCAGCCACGACATGACCGGCCGGCGCAAGGTGCGCCTGGCCAACGGCCGCGAGGCCAGCTCGCTGGAGATCCAGAAGGAGTACTTCGGCAAGGCCAAGGACTTCGTGGACCGGCGTGGCGGCGACGAGACCGCCAAGCGCGTGCTGGACCTGTGGGAGCGGACCCTGCGCGCGGTGGAGACCGGCGACCTGGACCTGGTGTCGCGGGAGATCGACTGGGTGACCAAGTACCAGCTGATCGAACGGTACCGGCGTAAGTACGACCTGCCGCTGTCCTCGCCGCGGGTGGCCCAGCTCGACCTGGCCTACCACGACGTGCACCGCGAGCGCGGCCTGTACTACCTGCTGGAAAAGCGCGGCTCGGTGGAACGGGTCGCCAAGGACCTGGAGATCTTCGAGGCCAAGTCGGTGCCGCCGCAGACCACCCGGGCGCGGCTGCGCGGCGAGTTCATCCGCAAGGCCCAGGAGAAGCGCCGCGACTTCACCGTCGACTGGGTCCACCTCAAGCTCAACGACCAGGCCCAGCGCACCGTGCTGTGCAAGGACCCGTTCCGCTCGGTGGACGAGCGCGTCGACAAGCTCATTGCCGGAATGTAGGGCAAGCCCGACCTTCCGGAGACTTCCCGGTACGCCATGCTACTGGCGGGTCACCAGGGGGTAGGGTGAGCGCCATTGCGCTCCCCACCCCCGGAGGACCCACCCGCATGCGCCGTCGCCTCACCGCGCTGTCCGCGGCCGCCGTACTGGCCGCGACCCCCGCGCTGACCTCCTGCGGCATCCTCGGCGGCGACGCCGACGTGAAGGTCAAGGTCAAGGGCGCCTTCGGTGCGCGGCCGGACGTGAACTTCCCCAAGGGCAAGCCGGGCAAGAGCCTGGCGATCAAGACCCTGGAGCAGGGCAAGGGGACCTCCGCGCACAAGGGCGACCTGGTGATCGCCGACTATGTGGGCTACCGCTGGGGCGCGGGCGGCTACAAGCTCCTGGCCAGCAGCTACAACGCCGGCCAGCCCGGCGCGTTCCCGGCCGGCCAGCTGGTGAAGGGCCTCGACAAGGCGCTCGACGGCGCCAAGCCCGGCGGCCGGGTGGTCGCCGAGATCCCGCCCAAGGACGGCTACGGGGACAAGGGCGACGCCGCGCACCAGGTGAACGCCGACGACTCGCTGGTCTACGTGCTGGACGTTCGGGCGGTCTACCCGCGGTCGTCGGCCGCGACGGGCAAGGCGCAGCCGCTGAACGACGCCAAGCTGCCCACGGTGTCCAACGCCCCGGCGGGCGTGGCCCCGTCGATCAGCGTCCCGAAGGCCGCCGCGCCCAAGAGCCTCCAGATGCGCGTCCTGGTCCAGGGGCAGGGCCAGCCCGTCCGCAAGGGCCAGCTGCTCGCGCTGCAGTACGAGGGCGCGTTCTGGCGGGACGGGAAGATCTTCAACTCCTCGTGGGCCGACGGCCGCCCGTACGCGGTCACGATCGGCACCGGCCAGGTGCTGAAGGGCTGGGACCAGGGCCTGGTCGGGCAGAAGATCGGCAGCCGGGTGATGCTGGTCGTGCCGCCGTCGCTCGGCTACGGGCCGCTGGGCGGCCTCCAGCAGGCCGGGATCAAGAAGGACGACACGCTCGTCTTCGTCGTCGACATCCTCGGCGCGCACTGAACCACTTCTAACGCCCACTCTCGTTGTTCTTAGAATGGCGGGGTGGAGGACATCGACGCCATCGCCGTTCTGCAGGACCCCGTCCGCAGGCGGCTCTACGACTACGTGGCCGCCCAGGACCACGAGGTGGGCCGGAACGAAGCGGCCGAGGGCGCCGGGATCCAGCGCACGCTCGCCGCGTTCCACCTGGACAAGCTCGTGGACGCCGGGCTGCTGGAGACCGAGAGCAGGCGGCTCAGCGGCCGTTCGGGCCCGGGTGCGGGGCGGCCCGCCAAGCTCTACCGCCGTTCGGGCGCCGAGCACCAGTTCTCGATCCCGGCGCGCGACTACCGCACCGCCGCCGACCTGCTGGCCGAGGTGGCCGAGGTCGCGCGGCTGGACACCGAGCTCCAGGACGCCGCACGCCGCGAGGGGCGTGCCGCGGGCCGGGCCGCCGGGCCGGTCGAGGACCTGGACGCGGCGGCGGCCGTGCTGGCCGCTCGCGGCTACGAGCCGCGCATGGACGACGAGGCGGGCGTCCTGCGCATGGCCAACTGCCCCTTCCATGCCCTCTCCGAGGCCCATCCGCCCCTGGTGTGCGGGATGAACCTGGCGTTGCTGGAAGGGCTTCTGGAGGGCGCTGAGGGTGCTGAGGGTCTGCGGGCGCGCATGGACGCGCGGCCGGGGCTGTGCTGCGTCGTCGTGACCGCTTCTAAAAATAATGACTGTTGACATAGAGATGCCGCGATGGTGAGGTGGGGGACATGACGGGACACCACCTCGCCCAGCTCAACGTGGGCACCTTGACCTTCCCCCTCGACGACCCGCGGATGAACGGCTTCACCTCGATGCTCGACCCGCTGAACGAGGTCGCCGACAACGCGCCCGGCTTCGTGTGGCGCCTGGTGGAGGACGGCGGCAACGACGCCACCGCGCTCCGGACGTCGCTGGGCGACGACGTGCTGGTGAACATGTCGGTCTGGGAGAGCCGCGACGCGCTGTGGGACTTCGTCTACCGCAGCGGGCACCTGGACATGCTGCGCCGCCGGGGGGAGTGGTTCCGGCTCCCGAAGGCGCCGTTCCAGGTGCTGTGGTGGGTCCCGGCCGGGCACGTACCCACCGTCGAGGAGGCCGTGGAGCGCCTGCTGCTGCTGCGCGACCAGGGCCCCTCGCCCAGCGCCTTCGGGTTCAGGGACGCCTACACGCCCGAGGACGCCGCCGCCGCGCAGTGGCGGCCCGCGGCGGCGGCGGTCAAGAAGTAGGCCAGGTCGCCGTCCAGGCGACGCCCCATGGTGGACATCCGCACGCCCCAGTCCTTCTCGTACCGGCGCAGGACGTCCTCCAGCCCTTCCACGCCGACCGGCACGAGCGTGTGGCGCTCGCCCAGCGTGGCGGCCTGGGCGGCGACGCGGGTGCCGAACTCGCCGCCCAGCTCGGGAACGACGATCTCGGCGGGGGAGAGGGCGACCCGCCCGTAGGCGGTCAGGCTGTGGTGCGAGACCCCAAGGTGGCGCTCGCGCTTGTCGCCCTCGCTCACCCGCAGCGATCCGATCGGGCGCCCGCCCAGGACGCCCGCAGCGTTGATCGCCTCGCCGGCCGACACGCCGGAGAACCCCCAGCGCGTGCCGGTGCCGAGGTTGCCCGGGCCCTGCGCCAGCACCACGACCTCGGCGTCCAGCACGTGCCGCGCCGCCAGCAGGCCGGTGTGCACGGTCACCGCCTCCAGATCGCCGCCGAACGCCTGCCCGACCGTCACCGTGGCGGCCAGCGCGCCCGCGTCCTTCAGCTGCGCGATCGACATCGAGAACCAGGCGGGCAGCGCGCCGCCGTCGGGCATCACGTACGCCACGCGGGTGCCGGGCCGGGCGGCCAGCAGCCCGGCCAGGATCGGCGGCAGCGCCGAGTGCAGGTCGGCGACGATCACCGGCATCCCGTCCAGGGAGTCGGCCTCGCGCAGCGTCTCGTGGTGGGGGGAGTCCTGCTCGTCCGCGCCCAGCACGGTCGCCTGGAGCGGGGTGTAGCGGGCCTTGACCAGGTGACCGGGCCCCGACGGGTCGGGCGGCAGCCGGTCGGGAATCGCGATCACCATCGCGTAACCGCCGGTGCCCAATCCCATCGCCAAGGCCGTAGTGTTGAGCAGGACGGTGTCGCCTGGCTCCGGCCTGCCCACCAGGGCGGGGTAGGCGAGCGCCCGGTGCGCGCCGTCACCGTCGATCGAGACCGCCAGTTCGACCGCCCCCGGCCACTCGCGGCGGATGGTTTCTACCGTGCCTTTGCGCCATCGGATCACACCGAAACGGTAGCGTCCTGATCGGGAGAAAAGACGGAGGCCGACCAGGCCGGTCGGGGGACCGGGGGAAACCGGCGGAAGAGGGTGGTGTGCAAGTGTCGCGGCGCAAGACCGAGCGCCTGCTCAACCTGGTGGTCTGCCTGCTCGCCACCAGGCGTTATCTGACGGCCGAGCAGATTCGCCGGGCCGTGCCCGGCTACCCGGACGCAGGCGAGGCGTTCAAGCGGATGTTCGAGCGCGACAAGGAAGAGCTGCGCGAGCTCGGCGTCCCGCTCGAGGTCGGATCCGACATGGACGGCGGCGGTGGCGAGGAGATCGGCTACCGGATCTCGCCGCAGGCCTACGAGCTCCCCGACATCCACCTGACGCCCGACGAGGCGGCCGTGCTGGGCCTGGCCGCCCGCGTCTGGCAGCGCGCCAGCATGGCCGACGCCGCCTCGGGTGCGCTGCTCAAGCTGCGCGCCGCGGGCGTGGAGACCGACGGGTCCACCACGCTCGGCATCGAGCCGCGCGTCGACACCGGCGACCCCGCCTTCCCCGCGCTGTGGGAGGCCGTCCGCGAGGGCCGCCCGGTGACGTTCGACTACCAGGGCATCGGCCGCACGTCGCCCTCCCGCCGGCACCTGGAGCCGTGGGGCGTGGTGAGCCGCCGCGGGCGCTGGTACGTGGTCGGCCACGACCGCGACCGCGACGACACCCGGGTGTTCCGCCTCAGCCGCATCAGCGGCCAGGTGACCTCCGACGGGCCCGCGGGCAGCGTGAGCGTCCCGCAGGGCGTGGACGTCCGCAAGATCGCCTTCGACTGGGGCGACCCGGTCACCGAGCCGCGCCCGGCCACGGTGCGGCTGCGCGTCGGCGCCGCGCAGGGCCCGCGCCAGTGGGCCAAGGACGTGCGCCCGGTGGGCGACGGGACCTGGGACGAGGCGACGCTGACCTTCCACGACCTGGACCGGTTCGCCCCCTACCTCGCCCGCTTCGCCGACGACGTCGTGGTGATCGACCCGCCCGACCTGCGCGAGGCGGTCATCCAGCAGCTGAAGGCGGTCCTGGCGGTGAGCGAGTGATGGCGGCGAGAACCCCGGCCAGGACGGCGGTCAAGGCCCCGGCGAAGAGCGGCACGACCTCCACCGACCGGCTCGGCCGCCTGCTGGCCCTGGTGCCGTACGTGGTGAGCCGCGACTCGGTGGCGCTCGACCAGGCCGCCGCCGCGTTCGGCGTCAGCGAGAAGCAGCTGATCGACGACCTGAACCTGCTGTGGTGCGTGGAGCTGCGTGCGCCCGACCCCTACTGCCCGATCGACCTGTCCTACGAGGGCGGCGAGATCATCGTCACTGAGGCCGAGTCGATAGCCCGGCCGCTGCGGCTGAAGGTGGACGAGGCGAGCGCGCTGCTGGTCGCGCTGCGGATGCTGGCCGGGATCCCCGACCTGGAGGACCGCGACGCGCTGAGCCGCGTGATCGCCAAGCTGGAGTCGGCGGCCGGCGCCGCCGCGGCGGCGAGCAGCCACCTGTCGGTCGAGCTGGACGTGCGCGGCGAGAACCTCGCACTGCTACGCTCCGCGGTCGCCCGCGGACGCCGCGTGCACCTCTCCTACTACGTGCCGACGCGCGACGAGAACACCGAACGTGACGTCGATCCCATGCGCGTGCTGGTGGTCGAGGGCAACACCTACCTGGAGGGCTGGTGCCGCCGCGCCGAGGCGGTCCGGCTCTTCCGCATCGACCGCATCCAGGACCTGGAGGTGCTGGACGTCCCGGCCGAGGTCCCCGCGGAGGCCGAGCCCCGGGACGTGGACGCGGGCCTGTTCCGGCCCTCGCCCGACGACGTCCGGGTGACCTTGGAGCTCACTCCTCAGGGGCGCTGGGTCGCCGACTACTACCCGTGCGACAGCGTCGAGGAACTGGGCGAGGGGCGGCTGCGGGTCGTCCTGGGCACGCCCGACACGCGGTGGGTGCGCGGGCTGGTCCTGCGGCTCGGTGATCAAGGCCGCGTGGTGGCCCCCACGGAGCTGGCCAGGGGGATCAGGGACGACGCCGCGCGAGCGCTGGCCCTGTACGACAAGGCTTGACCGTGTCCGCTACGGTGACGTGGTGGCGTGGGTTCCGGTGTCGGTGGCGTTGGGCTTCATAGGCCTGGCGGTGCTCGCCGTGTGCGGGTTCAAGGTCTACCTGGGCGTTCGCCGCTTCGGACGTGAACTCGACCGGACCCGGCGGCGACTCGAACCGAAACATTCCGATCTTCAGCGTGAACTTCGGACACTGAGCGACGCGCGTAAGACACAAGACCCCGAGGACGGCGTACGATCGTCCTGAGTACCACCTGCGCGAAAGAGGTTTGTTCCATGCCTAATCTTGGTGGCGGCGAGTGGCTGATCATCCTGGTCGTCGTGTTGCTGCTGTTCGGGTCGGCCAAGCTGCCCCAGCTGGCGCGCTCGCTGGGCAAGTCCGCGCGCATCCTCAAGGCTGAGACCAAGGGCCTGCACGACGACGAGGACGGGCAGGACAAGGCTCAGGAGGCTCCCGCCCCCGCCGCACCGGCCGCGGCCGACGCCGCCCAGTCCAACCGGGACCGCGCCGCGCAGCTGCGCGAGGAGGCCGCCCGCCTGGAGCGCGAGGCCGCCCAGCAGAGCGCCCCGCAGCGCACTCTCGGTTCCGGTGAGCCCATCCAGGGCGTGCCCGTCGACCCCGCTCAGGTGCGCAAGTCCTGATTCCCCTCCTCACAAAGACGGGCCCCAGTCACCGGCATAGAAGAAGACGATGAGCCGACAGGCGAACAATGAGGGCCGGATGCCCCTCATGGATCACCTCCGTGAGCTGCGCAACCGGTTGGTCAAAGCCATGCTCGGCCTGGTCGCGGGCGCGATCGTGGGCTGGATCTTCTTCGACCCGATCTGGGACTTCCTGAAGAAGCCCTTCACCCGGATCCCGCCCGAGCACTGCATCAACCACCACTGCGACCTGGTGGTGCACGGGATCTTCGACGGTTTCTTCATCCACCTGAAGGTCGCGCTGATCGTCGGGGCGGTGATCTCGTCCCCGATCTGGCTCTACCAGCTGTGGGCGTTCGTCGCGCCCGGGCTCTACAAGCGCGAGCGGCGCTGGACCTACATCTTCATGACGGCGGCGGTCCCGCTGTTCCTGGCGGGCGGGGCCCTGGCCTACCTGACCATGGACAAGGGCCTGAAGATCTTCATCGGGCTCGCGCCCGGTGACACCACGGTCCTGGTGGGCATCCAGGAGTACCTGGGCTACGCCCAGGCCATGCTGCTGATCTTCGGCCTGACCTTCGAGCTGCCGCTGTTCGTGGTGGTGCTGAACCGGGCCGGGGTGCTCACCCACGCCCGGATCCGCAAGTCCCGGCGGATGCTGATCTTCGGAATCTTCGTGTTCGCGGCCGTGGCGACGCCCAGCCAGGACCCGTTCACGATGCTGGCCCTAGCGCTGCCGACCCTGGTGCTGTTCGAGGTCGCCGAGGTGCTGGCCTACTTCCATGATCGCCGCAAGGACCGCGCGCCCGACCCCTACGAGGGCCTGTCGGACGACGAGGCCTCGCCGATCGACCTGGACGAGATCGACCGGCAGATCGACAGCGGCGACCGCAGCGGAGACCGGACCCACTGATCGCTACGCGGGACGCGAAACCGGGGTCTAATTGGGTATCGGGCCGGTCGAAACCGTAGGCTCGATTCCATGACCACCCCCGACACGCCGTCGGCCACCGAAGCACCGTCCGAGCGGTACGCCGCCTATCGCAGGCGCACCGCCGGGAACGGACCCGCGCTGCTGGACTTCAAGACCCTCTACGACTTCGAGCTGGACGCGTTCCAGATCGAGGCCTGCCGGGTCCTGGAGAGCGGCAGCGGGGTGCTGGTCGCGGCGCCGACCGGTTCCGGCAAGACCGTGGTGGGGGAGTTCGCCGTCCACCTGGCCCTCACCGGCGGCCAGAAGTGCTTCTACACCACGCCGATCAAGGCGCTGTCGAACCAGAAGTACGCCGACCTGGTGAAGCGCTACGGCGCCGACAAGGTCGGCCTGCTGACCGGCGACAACAGCGTCAACGGTGAGGCCCCGATCGTCGTCATGACGACCGAGGTGCTGCGCAACATGCTCTACGCGGGCTCGCAGACCCTGGCGGGCCTGGGCTTCGTGGTGATGGACGAGGTGCACTACCTGGCCGACCGGTTCCGCGGCGCGGTCTGGGAAGAGGTGATCATCCACGTTCCGGACTCGGTCCGGATCGTGGCGCTGTCGGCGACGGTCAGCAACGCCGAGGAGTTCGGCGAGTGGCTGCAGGAGGTGCGCGGCGACACCGGCGTGATCGTCGACGAGCACCGGCCGGTGCCGCTGTTCCAGCACATGCTGGTCGGCAACCGGCTCTACGACCTGTTCGTCGACAGCGGCAAGGGCAAGGACCGGCAGGCCAGGGTCAACCCCGAGCTGCGCCGCATCGCGCTGGACGAGGTGCGCCGCGCCAAGGTCAACCAGGGCCGCCGCACCGGCCGCAGGCGGACCGCCCGGCCGCAGCGCTACCGGCCGCCGATGAGGTCGGACGTGGTCGCCCGGCTGGAACGGGCGGGCCTGCTGCCCGCCATCACGTTCATCTTCAGCCGCGCCGGCTGCGACGCCGCCGTTATGCAGTGCCTGCACGCGGGGCTGCGCCTCACCTCCAAGGAGGAGGCCGAGGAGATCCGGGCGCACGTCGAGCTGCGCACCGACGACATCGCCCCCGAGGACCTGCGGGTGCTCGGCTACCACGACTTCCTGTCCGGCCTCGAGCGCGGCGTCGCCGCCCACCACGCCGGCATGCTCCCCACGTTCAAGGAGATCGTCGAGGAGCTGTTCACGCGCGGGCTGATCAAGGCGGTGTTCGCCACCGAGACGCTGGCGCTCGGCATCAACATGCCCGCCCGCACGGTCGTGATCGAGAAGCTCGACAAGTGGAACGGCGAGGCGCACGTCGACCTCACGCCGGGGGAGTACACCCAGCTCACCGGCCGCGCCGGCCGCCGCGGCATCGACGTGGAGGGCCACGCGGTGGTGGTGTGGGGCCCGAGCGTGGACCCCGGCTCGGTCGCGGGCCTGGCCAGCACCCGTACCTACCCGCTCAACTCCAGCTTCCAGCCGTCCTACAACATGGCGGTCAACCTCGTCGGCGCGGTCGGCATCGAGCGCGCCCGCACGCTGCTGGAGGAGTCGTTCGCGCAGTTCCAGGCCGACCGCGCGGTGGTCGGCCTGGCCCGCCAGGTCCGCAAGAACGAGGAGGCCCTGGAGGGGTACGCCAAGGCCGCCAAATGCCACCTGGGCGACTTCATGGAGTACGCGGCGCTGCGGCGGCGGCTGTCGGACCGCGAGGCCGAGCTGTCGCGCGAGCGTTCCTCTGAGCGCCGCGCGGAGGCCGCCAGGTCGCTGGAGCACCTGCGGCCAGGCGACGTCATCCTGGTCCCCTCGGGGCGCCGTTCTGGCCTCGCCGTGGTCATCGACCCAGGAGTCGGGCGCCGTTCGGACGGGCCCGCGCCGCTCGTGCTGACGGTCAACCGGTCGGTGCAGCGGCTGTCGATCCTGGACTTCCCGCGCCCGGTCGAGCCGATCGAGCGGATCCGCATCCCCAAGTCGTTCAGCCCGCGCAACCCGCAGGCCCGCCGCGACCTGGCGTCCACGCTGCGCAACAAGGTCCCCGAGGACCCGCGCGAGCGCAGGCGCGGCCGCGCCGACTCGCAGGCCGCCGACGACGCCGAGATCACGCGGCTGCGCGCTGAACTGCGGCAGCACCCGGTGCACGGCTGCGACGAACGCGAGGACCACGCGCGCTGGGCCGAGCGCTACTTCCGGTTGGAGCGCGAGACCGAGCAGCTGCGCCGCCGCGTCGAGGGCCGTTCCCAGGTCATCGCGCGCACCTTCGACCGGGTGTGCGCGGTGCTGGAGCAGCTCGGCTACCTGCACGGCGACGAGGTCACCGACGAGGGGCGACGGCTCGGCCGCATCTACAACGAGCTCGACCTGCTGACCGCCGAGAGCCTGCGCGAGGGCGTCTGGGAGCGGCTCGACCACGCCGAGCTGGCCGCGTGCGTGTCGGCGCTGGTGTACGAGTCGCGCCAGCCCGACGACGCCGCGCCGCCCAAGACCCCCGACGGCAACGCACAGGAGGCGCTGGCCGCGATGGTGCGGCTGTGGGGCCAGCTGGACGCGGTCGAGAAGGACAACCGGGTGTCGTTCCTGCGCGAGCCCGATCTGGGCTTCGCCTGGACCGCCTACCGGTGGGCCAAGGGGCACGACCTGGACGAGGTGCTGCTGGAGACCGACATGACCGCGGGCGACTTCGTCCGCGCGGTCAAGCAGTTGCTGGACCTGCTCGGCCAGGTCACCGACGCCGCGCCGCCCAACAGCCACATCCGCAAGACCGCACGCCGGGCCATGGACGCCATGCGCCGAGGCGTCGTGGCCTACTCCTCAGTGACCTGACAAAGCGTCTCCGCGGGGCAGGGTCGACGCCGACGACTCCCGATCGAGTCGACCGTCACCGGCAGCGGGCGGGGTCAAGGCCGGGGCGGTGTGAGGTTAGGGTGGCCGCACTGGACGACCCCGATGGCGAGAGCTCGAGACCGAGAGGCGGTTCCATGGCGGAGACGGCGGGGGTCGACCCCTTCACCCCGGACGTGGTGGCCCAGATCATGCGGCACATGAACGAGGACCACGCCGGCGACTGCCGGATGATCTGCCAGGCACTCGGCGGCGCGCCGGAGGCCGAGTCGGCGGTGATGAGCGGGATGGACGCCGACGGCCTCGACTTCGTCGCCGTCGTGGGCGGGAGCGATGTCGCGGTCCGGGTGCCGTTCAGCGAGCGGCTGACCGAGCGCCTCCAGGTCCGCCGCGAGGTCGTGCGCATGTCCGACGAGGCGCGTGACGTGCTCGGACTCGCGCCGCGCGACGGGCGCTGACCCTGCGATCACATCCGCCGAACTGGTGATCTCGACGCCGCGTCGGTAACGTAGCCGACATGGCGTCGGAAAAATGCTCCGACCCCTTCCGGTGAGAGTTAGGTAAGGCTAACCTAATCTCGAACTCGAGAGGCGAGGGGACGTGCATGGCGGATCAGGGGTTCGCGGCCGAGCTGCGGACGGCGACCTGGAGCGACCACGGCGACAATGAGGGCTCGTCCTACATGAGCGCCCTGGTCGAGGGCAGGCTAGGCCGCGCCGAGTACGCGGTGCTGGTCGCCCAGCTCCATCCCGTGTACGACCTGCTGGAGGAGGCGGCCGACGCGCTGTCGGCCGATCCGGTGGCGGCCCCGTTCGCCTTCGACGACCTGCGGCGCCGCGCGGCCCTGGAGGCCGACCTCGCCTACTTCTACGGCCCGGACTGGGCGGACCGGATCGGCCGCAACCAGGCCACCCGGCGCTACTGCGAGCGGATCAAGGAGGTCTGCTTCGCGTGGCCGGGCGGCTTCGTCGCCCACCACTACACCCGCTACCTCGGCGACCTGTCCGGCGGCCAGTACATCGCCCGGCAGGTGGAGCGCTCCCTGGGCATCGACCAGGGCGAGGACGGCGTGCGGTTCTACCGTTTCCCGGGCAAGCCCAAGGCCTACAAGGACGCCTACCGCGCCCTGCTGGACGCCGCGCCCTGGGACGCGGGGGAGCGGGCGAAGATCATCGATGAGGTGCGGCTGGCGTACCGGCTCAACGCCGAGGTGACCACCGAGCTGAGCCGCGAACTGCGCATCGACCCGGCCGCCTGACCGAAGGCGGCCTGTTCGAGAGGCCGCCTCGATCCAGAGTGTCGGCACCCCGCCGGGCGCGCCGGTGAAGCATCATGATCCCCTGATACGGAGAGTGTCCGGGCCGGTGAGCCCGGTGACCGATTCGGGGGAACGGTTATGCGGAGCAGGTGGGTGACGGCCCTGGGGGCCGCGGGGGTGACGGCCGCGGTCGCGCTCGGCACGGGCGGGTGCGGGGCCGAGATTCCGGCGCAGCTGGCCGCGGCGCCGGCCTCGGGCGTGGCGGGCCGGGTGGGCCCGATCGCCATCCGCAACCTCTTCGTCCTCGGCAGCGGGCCGGACGGGGTGCTGGCGGCGGGTGCCTCCGCGCCCGTCTACCTCAACATGGTCGACAGCCCCGCCCGTACCGAGACCGACAACTCGGTCGGGGACGTCGAGCGCCGGACCGGCGGTGACACGCTGGTGGCCGTGGCCTCGCCGCAGGCCACGTCGGGGCGGCTCATCGGCGGGCCGATCCAGGTCCCCGACGGCGTGAACGTCAAGGTCGGCCCGGACGCCAAGATCGTCCTGGACGGGCTCAGGCGGCCGCTGTCGCCCGCCGACATGGTCGAGGTGACGCTCCGCTTCACGACCGCGGGCTGGCGTACCTTCCGGGTCCCCGTCCTGCCGCAGAACACCTTCTGGGAGAGCTACTCGCCCGCCCCGGCCGCGGGCTGACGAAAACCGGGCAGTGTTTGAACGTCCGTTATGCGGACATTCCCGAAGAGCGCCTCGGGGGAAGCGCGCCGAACACTCACCCGGAGGTCGCCATGCTCGCGGTCGTCGCTGCGATCGTCTTCGCCATAGCTCTGCTGTTCGACCTGGCGGACGTCACCTCGGACGCCTTCGACTACCAGACGCTCATCACGCTCGGCCTGCTGCTGCTCGCCCTGCACATGGCCGGATTCGGAACGTCCACGAACTGGCGCCGGTCGTTCGCGAAGACCAGGACGCGGACGCGCCGGAGGCGGTGACGCGCCGCCCGGCAGGGACGTTCAGCCGGAGAACGAGAAGCGGACCTGGCGGCGTGCCGGGTCCGCTTCCTCCAGCCGCACCTTCACCGGCTCCCCGAGCGGCAGGCCGTCGCCGTCGCAGCGGGCCAGCACGGCCGGCGACAACAGCTGGACGAGCCCGCCCGAGCCGTTGCCGGACACGTCGATGACGACGGCGTCGAAGACCTTCCCGACCTGGTCGCGCAGCAGCAGCGACTCCACCAGGTCGATGCAGGCGCGTTCGACCGAGCCGCTGCGCTGGAGGCTGCGCTGCATGACCTCCGGAAGGTCCGGCAGGCCCGCACGCGCCCATTCGGGCACCGGCGTGCCCGCCGCCAGCGCCAGGCAGATCTCGGTCACGTAGCGGTCGGCCAGGCGCCGCAGCGGCGCGGTGACGTGCGCGTACGGCGCCGCGACCGCTGCGTGCACGACCGCGTTCTCGTCCGCGGGCGGTCCGCCGGTGAACGCGGTGTAGCCGGCGCCGCGCATCAGCCCGACGGCTTCGTGCAGGAACGCCGCGTGCCGCGAGTTCTCCGGATCCAGGTCGCGGACGACCGCGCCGTAGGAACGGTCCTTGGGCCAGTCGATGCCGAGCGCCTCGGCGACCCGCCGCAGCTGCTCCACGGCGTCGGCGGGCGGGGCCGGCATCGTGCGCAGCAGCCCGATCCCGCCGTCCAGCATCAGCCGCGCGGCGGCCCGCCCGGTGAGCAGGGAGATCTGCGCGTTCCACGTCTCGCTGGGCAGGCCGCCGCGGAACGCCAGCTCCCACGACCCGTCGGTCCGCACGACCTCCTGCTCGGGCAGCGGCAGGCTGACGCCGCCGCGCGCCGCCTCGGCCTCCAGCAGGACCGTTCCGATCTCGGCGAGCA
Source organism: Actinomadura barringtoniae (assembly GCF_017573505.1). Lineage (GTDB taxonomy): Bacteria > Actinomycetota > Actinomycetes > Streptosporangiales > Streptosporangiaceae > Spirillospora > Spirillospora barringtoniae. Next base: position 46,758 of record NZ_JAGEOJ010000009.1, on the reverse strand, counting down.
GGACGATGCGCTCGTCGGCGGTCGCCTCGCGCTGGGCGCCGTCGTAGTCGAGCCGGTCGCGGCTGGTGACCAGGGCCCGGCGGACCGCGACGTCCGTGATCGTGCCGGAGCCGTCGATGTCGATCGTCCAGACGACCGCCGGGCGCCGCTCGCCGGGCAGCAGGCTCGCCGCGCCCTCCGACAGCCGGCGCGGGTGCAGCGGCGCGTTCTCGTCGGGCAGGTAGAGGGTGACGCCGCGCAGATGGGCCTCGGCGTCGATCGCGCCGCCCGCCGTGACGAACGAGGCGACGTCGGCGATCGCGTAGTGCACGCGGTGTCCGCCCGGCCGCCGCTCCAGGTGCATGGCCTGGTCCAGGTCCATCGAGCCTGGCGGGTCGATGGTGAAGAACGGCAGATCGAGGACGTCCGGAACCGGCGCGGGCGCCCGCATGGCAGCGGCCTCGGCCTCGGCGCGGACCGCTTCGGGGAACGCGCCGGGCACCGCCATCTCCTGGCGGATCCGGTCCAGTCCTGCGCGGACCTCGGTGTCGGCCTCCTCGTTGCGGAGGCGAATGGGCCGATGGGGCACTCCCCGAGAGTAGGGGACCGTGCCTGCAAGATCGGGCAAAGCGCCTCGATCTTCCTGGCAAAGCCGCGGCTCGCGGCCCTCGTCAGCCGTCACCCGGCGCCGCGGCGGGCGTGTGCGCGAACTCCCTGAGTCCGGGCAGGTCGACGACGGTGATGCGGCGCCAGCCGGTGCGGACCAGCTTCTTGGCGCGCAGTTCGCTGAGGGCACGCGCCACGGTCTCCCGCGAGGCGTCCATCCAGCTGCCGAGCTCCTCCTGGGACAGCGGCGGCGCGATGTCGACGCTGCCGTCGGCGACGGCGGGGCCGTGCCGGGCCGACAGCTCGGCCAGGTCGGCCAGCAGCAGCGCCAGCCGCTGCGTGCCCTTGGCCCACACGTGCGCCTCCAGGCGGCGGCCCGCCTCGTCCTGGCGTCGGACCAGCGTGCTGCTGACCAGCATCCAGGCGCGCGGATGGCCGTCCAGGAACGCGGTGAAGCGGGCGGCCGGGACGACCAGTGCCTGCAGCGGGCTGAGCGCCGTCAGCGTCGCCGACCGGCTCCGGCTGCCGAGCACGGCGCTCTCGCAGACCAGGTCCCCCGGACCGCGCACCGCCAGCACGACGTCGTGGCCGTCCTCGGTGGTGGAGGTCACCTTGGCCCAGCCGTCCTGAATGATGATGATGTGGTCGGACTCCTCGCCCTGGTAGCACAGGGGCGACTTGGCCGTGTAGGCGCGCGGCCGTCCGGCCTTGCGCAGGGCTGTGCGCTGGAGCTCGTCGAGCGCGCTCCAGAAGCTCTCCCAGGTGCCGCCCGCAGGCGGGCCCTGGGTGCTGTCGTGTGTCGGGGCGGCGGCCGGGGCGCCGCGCGGGGTGGTCCTTTCGATCACCGGGGATCCGTTCGGGTCGGCGTCATCTCCAGTGGACATTCGGCGCGCATGGTCTGGCAAGCCCATTGTGGACCGGTACCCACGACAGATGGGGGGAGTGGGGCGATGAGGCCCAGTGCCGCGGGTACCGGCTGCCCAACGGGTTCGCTGCTCACATGTCCAGGAAAGCCCGCCATTGATCGCCATGCTGCGCCCGCGAGACCGGCCTGTCTGCGTCACCTGACACAGAGGCCAGGTGGTGGTCACCGCCGGGTCAGCCCGCCATCGCGTTGAGCAGGCGGTTCACCGGGCTGTCGAGGTTCCAGCGGTCGGCGAGTTCGACCAGCGCCTCGGGGTCGCGGGGCGTCTTCGGCAGCCGGTCGTCCAGCTTGGCCAGATCCGGGTCGTCGATGTCGGTGACGACGCGGACGACCGTCTCGGCGGCGGCCAGGTAGTCGCGTGAACCCTCGAGCTTGCGGCGGGCGCCGGCCGGGAACCCGTCGGTCTCGCCCGCGTCCAGCGCGGCCAGCATGCCCTCGACCGACCCGAACCGGGTGATGAGGGCGGCGGCGCTCTTGTCGCCGATCCCCGGAACGCCCGGCAGGCCGTCGCTCGGGTCGCCGCGCAGGGTGGCGTAGTCGCCGTAGCCGCGGCCGGGGATGCCGTACTTGGCCGCGACCTCGTCCTCGCCCATGATCTGCAGGTTGCGGATGCCGCGCGCGGTGTAGAGCACCTTCACCGGGCCGCCGTCGTCGACCAGCTGGAACAGGTCGCGGTCGCCGGTGACGATGTCGACCGCGCCGTCGGCGGCGCCCCGCACGGCGAGCGTGCCGATGACGTCGTCGGCCTCGTAGCCCGCCACGCCGATGCGCGCGAGGCCGAGCGCGTCCAGCACGTCGTCGATGATCGGCAGCTGGGCCTCGAGCGGGTCGGGGGTCTGGTCGCCGCCGTCGTCGGCCACCCGGTGCGCCTTGTAGGAGGGCAGCGCCTCCACCCGGAACGCGGGCCGCCAGTCGGCGTCCATGCAGCAGACCAGCCGGTCGGGCGACCGGTCCTGGACCAGCCGCGCGATCATGTCGATCAGGCCGCGGACGGCGTTCACCGGCGTGCCGTCCGGCGCCTTGATCGACTCGGGCACGCCGTAGAAGGCGCGGAAGTACAACGACGGTGTGTCCAGCAGCATCAACATGAGGCGAACAGCTTATATAAACGCGGATCGGAAGTCCTCCCGACGCGTCGTGATCGTGGTTCGCGGGCATATCCCTAGGTGAAAGCCCTGCTCGTAGGAAGTCGGAACCCCATGCCCCCCGTTCTCAAGCTCGAGCCTGCCCTCGTGGGCTCGACGATCGCGGCCGTGTACGCGGCCGTCGCCATGCTCTACCGCGCCTTCGTCGCTCATGAAGGCGTGTTCGATCTCGACATCGTGGTCGCCGCGGTGACCGCCGTCTGGGGCCTCTACACGCGGATGCGGGTGACCCCGCTCGCCAGGCCGCGGGACGCCCAGGGCACCCCGCTGCAGGCCCAGGCCGAAACGGTCCAGAGCTGACCGTCAGCCGCGCGCCCGCGGCCAGTACTGCTCGGCGAACAGCCGCGCGACCAGTTCCCCTCTGCTGGACACCCCCGCCTTCTCGAACACCGCCTTGAGATGATCGCGGACGGTGTGCGGCGAGATGAACAGCCGCGCGGCGATCTCGCCGGTGGGCAGGCCCCGCGCGATGAGCTGGGTGATCTCCAGCTCGCGCGGTGTCAGCCCGTACGCCTCGGCGACGATGACCGCCAGGTCGGACGCCGCCGCCGGCTCGATCACCAGCGCGACCGGGCCGGGCGACCCGCCGGGTCCGGTGAGGCCGGAGGCGTGGCAGACCAGCCAGCGCCCGTCGGTCGTGCGGATGCGGGTGCGGGCGTCGCCGCGGTCTCGGCCGCGTGCGACGGCCCGCGCCTGCAACGCTGTGCCGAGGACCCAGATCGGCAGCCGGACGCCGAGCGCGGACGGCACCGAGGGTCCGGGCGGCAGCGCGGCCAGGTGCTCGCGTGCCTCGTCGTTGATCGAGGTGGCGGCGCCGGACGGGTCGAACAGCACCAGTCCCGGACCGGGCACGCCCGGCATCGTCGTTGCCGCCGTCGGCACTGACGGGCGGGCGAAGCGCCGCAGGCGCGAGGCCATCGGCCCGGACAGGCCCGCGACGAGCTCGGCGTCGTGGCGGCTGAACGCCGCGCCGTTCTCGGAGCGGAACAGGCTGACCACGGCCCACGGGCGTCCGCCCGTACGCAGCACCGCGCGCAGTTCGTCGTGCACGCCCTGGTGACTCAGCAGTGTCCGGAAGCGGTCGCTGCGGGCCGGGGCGTCGCCGGTCGCTGCGCGCAGTCCGGCCGCGGGCACGTCGGCGCGGGCCAGATCGCGGAACGGCAGGACGTTCTCCTCCAGCAGTTCGCTCTGCCAGTACTCGGCGCAGCGTTCACGGTCGCCCAGGCCCTGAACGAGCATCGGCGCCGTGATGAGGCCGGTCTCGGGGTCGGTCGCCGCCCACACCGCCGCGTCGAACGGCACGCTGCGCCGCAGCCTCGCCGAGGCACGGGTGAACAGGTCGGTCGCGTCGGCCGCGCGGTCGGTTCCGGCCAGCACGTCGACGCCGCCGCGCCGTCCGCCCATCGGGCCTCCTTCGTCAGGTGATCGCGTTCCCAGCGTGCGCGAGCCTTCGTGTCCGGGCCAACCCCTCATGTGAGGGGGTCATTCCCGGGCGAACGCCCGCGTCAGGGGGATGGGGACGGCCCGGCGGCGCGGCGAGGCTGACGGGCATGGACATTGCGATCATCGGCGGCGGTGCCGCCGCAGTGGGACTGCTGGACGCGCTGGCGCGGGCCGGGACGTCGGGACCGGTCACGGTCTTCGAGCCCTCGCCGCACCTGTGGAGGGGGCGGCCGTACGGGCCGGACCTGGATTCGGTGCTGGTCAACGTGCCGCCCGCGATCATGTCGATCCGGCACGGCGACCGTGACCACTACGCCGCCTGGCTGGGCGCGCGTGCCACGGAGCACATGGACGAACGGCTCGGGCACCCGATCGTTCCGCGCCCCCTGTACGGCCGGTATCTGGAGGACACGGCGGAGAAGGCGGCCGCCGAGCTCGGGGTACGGGTGGTGGAGTCGGCGGTCGTGGCGGTGACGCGGGCGGGAGGCCGTCTGGCGCTGCGCACGAGCGACGGGAGCGTGCACCTGGCGGATCAGGTGGCGCTGTGCGTGGGCGGAGGCCGGCCCCGCGACCACTACGGGCTTGAGGGAACGCCCGGCTACATAGGCGATCCGTATCCGCTCGCCCGGACCTTGGAGAACGTGGCGCCGGATCGCGAGGTGATGGTGATCGGCAGCGGGCTCACCGCCATCGACGTGGTGGTGTCACTGGCCGCGCGCGGCCACACCGGGCCGATCTCGCTGGTGTCGCGGACCGGCATGCTGCCCTACGTCTGGCAGCGCCCCGGCCCGTACCGGCCGAGGCACGTCACCGTCGAACGAGTGCAGGCGCTCGGGGAGGTCACGCTGGACGGGCTGGAGGGCCTGCTGCGGGCGGAGATGGCCGAGGCGGGCGAGGACCTGGGCGCGCTGGTCGAGGATCTGCGCGGCGCGTGGACGGAGGACCCGGTGGCGCGGCTGCGCCGGCAGCTCGCCGATATCGACGGGCCCGAGATCGGGCGGCGGGTGGTGCAGGAGACGGCGCACACGGTCGGCCCGCACGCGTGGCGGCTGCTCGGCGAGGCCGACCGGGAACGGCTGCGGGCATGGTCCCGCGTCGCCACCGGGGTCGCCTCGCCGATGGTGCCGGTGAACGCGGCGCGCCTGCTGGAGCTGTTCGACTCGGGTCAGCTCAGCGTCGTGCGCGGCGCCGCCGGGATCGGGCCGAACGCCGCGGACGTGGTGGTCAACGCCGTGAACCCGCCGCCGCACTCGATCCCGGGCGGTGCCGCCGAGCTTGCCGCCTCGCTGGTGGACGAGCGCCTGGCGGCGCCTTACCCCTCCGGCGGGCTGGTCCCGGCCGATCCCCGCGTGCACATCGTGGGCGACCTCGCCGGGGACGGGCCGTTCATCACCTCGGGCATCCCTGGAGTGGCGGCTCAGGGCGCGGCGGCGGCCCGGGCGATCGGGGCCGCGCTCACCTGATCTGGACGGCCAGCAGGCAGGTGTCGTCGTTGGGGTTGGCCGCGCCGACCGCCTGCAGCACGCGGTCGATGAGGAGGTCGGGGCTCGCGTCGGAGTGGGCCTCGGCCGCCTCCCGCAGCACCCGGAACCCGTCGGTGAGGTCGCGGTCGCGGCGCTCCACGAGACCGTCGGTGTAGAACAGCAGCAGGTCGCCCGGCTCCAGGCGGGTGTCGGCCAGCGCCAGCGGCGGCTCGTCGAGCGCTCCGAGCAGCACCCCGTCGGGGGTGTCGAGCATCTCGGCCTTGCCGTCGCGCAGCAGCACCGGCGGGGGATGCCCGGCCTGCGCCCAGGTGAGGGTGCGGCTGACCGGGTCGAACCGGCCGGCGATCACGCTGGCGGTGAGGGACTGGTGGCGTTGCATCAGCAGGCGGTTGAGCCACCGCAGCAGCTGGTCGGGGGAGGCGCCGGTGCAGGCGAGCCCGCTGAGGGCGTTGCGCATCCGCGCCATCGCCGCGGCGGCGGCCAGGCCGTGCCCGGACACGTCGCCGATCGCCAGGAAGACCTCGTCGTCGGCGAGCGCGGAGGCCTCGTACCAGTCGCCGCCGACACGGGTCTGGCTCTGCGCGGGCAGGTAGCGGACGGCGACCTGCAGGCCGGGCAGCTGCCGGGGGCCGCGCGGCAGCGGCAGGATCGCGCGCTGCAGCTCGACGGCGATGTGGCGTTCCTCGGCGATGCGGCGGCGCTCGCGCTTCAGCTCCTGGCGGGTCGCCGCCAGCATCGCGTCCGAGCGGCGGCGCTGGCTGACGTCCTGGAACACCGTGTGCAGCGCGATCGGCTCGCCGAGGGCGTCCAGCACCGGCTCGGCCATCACCCGCAGGTGCCGTACGTCGCGGCCGACGCGGACGCGCAGCTCCAGATCGGCTGCCTCGCGGCGGCCCAGCAGCGTGCGCATGAGGTGCTCGGCGTGCGGGAGGTCCTCGGGCACGACGTAGTCGGCGAGGCGTTCCAGCGGCACCGGGCCCTCGGAGCGCGGCCTGCCCAGGATCGTGTAGAGCTGGTCGGACCAGCGGATGTCGCCGGTGGTGAGGTCCCAGCGGCTCCAGCCGAGGTTGCCGAGCCGTTGCGCCTGCTGGAGCTGGGCGGCCAGGTCGGTCGAGTCGTCGTGGAACTGCCAGCTGGCCAGCAGGCCGCCGCCGACGCGGCAGGCCCGCACGCTGAGCGTGGCCGGGACCAGCTTGCCATTGTCGAGGCTGGCGTAGTCGCGCGGGCCGCGGCGCAGTGGTACGCCGGTCTCCAGGACCTTCACGTACTCCTGGAAGACGTCGGTGACCGCGAGCGCGGGGTACTGCTCAAGCAGCCGGACGCCGACGAGGTCCTCGGGACGGTGGCCGGGCAGGTCGGTCGCGTCGGAGTTGACCGCGTCGACGTGGAAGTCGACCACGCGGCCGGACTCGTCGCGGATCGGGGACATCAGCGCGCACGGGCCCTGCACGGCGTCCAGCACCGCGCGCAGCCACGGCGCCTCGGTCGCGGCGGTGGTCTCGGGGGCCAGCTCGAGGAGCCGCCGCGCGCAGGCCGCGATGACCGAACGGACGTAGCGGCGGGTGCCGTCGTCGGGGTCGGGCGGCTGCGACCAGGTGATCTCGGCGGCGCCGACGATCTTGCCGCCGACGATCAGCGGCAGGCAGGAGTAGGGGCCGCTGAGCTTGGCTGCCTCGCCGACCACCGCCAGGCGGGTGGTGTCGGCCGACCACAGCGGCGTGCCGGTGCGGACCGTGCGGACCAGGCCGACGTTGGTGTGCGGGGGGATGCGGGTCCACTCGCTGACCACGTGCGCGGGCAGCCCGTACGAGCCGCCGACCCGCAGCGCGCCGTCGGGCTCCATCACGGTGAGGATCGCGGCGCGGGCGCCGAGCCAGCCGAGCGCCTCGTCGGTGAGGCGGCGCGCGAGCTCGTCGGCGCTGCGCGCGGCGGCGAACGCGGCCGAGGCCAGGTGCCGTGCGGCGGCCAGCGGCGGGGTCAGCTCGCCGTCGCCCTCGACGTGGTCCTCGTCGGCGCGGGCGTGCACGGGGGCGCCGTCGGCCAGCGTCGAGCCGTTCGCCCCATTGACGCCGTTCGACCCGTTATGTCCGCCCGTCGGGTGCGTCCCGCCGGTGGTGCCATTGGTGGCGCCACCGGCGGTGGTGCCGGGGGAGCCGTCGGACGTGCCGTTCGCGAGCGGCGCGAGGTAGGTGGCGGGGTCGAAGATCGAGGTGGCCCGGTGCCGGGGCTCCTCGGCGGAGCCGATATCGGTGCCGAGCAGCAGCGCCGCCGCGACCGCGGGCTCCACGTCGGCGTCGGCGGCCAGCTGCAGCAGATGGTCGTAGGCGGACTCGACGCCGCAGCCCAGGCGCTCGGCCAGCAGCCCCTTCGCCTGCTCGATCACCGTGCGGGAGCGCAGCTCGCGCCGCTGGTCCTCCAGCTCACGGCGCAGCCGCTCCACGGTGGCGGCGAGGGCGACGGTCTGGGTCTGCTGCATCAGCGCATCCTGGTCCCTGAGATCCTGGAGGCGAATCCGAAGCGGACGATCCGGTGTCGGAGCACGTACAGAATGTAACAGGACCTGGTCACAGGGGAGGGAGGAAGCGGTAAATCCGTTCCGCGCCTGATGTCAAGCGGCGGTTGACACCGCGACCTGAGATGGAGATGGATGTGACGACGGAGTTGTATCCACGCGAGCGCCTCGCGCAGGTGCAGAAAGCCACGGCCGAGTCAGGGCTGGGCGCCCTGTTCCTGACGCCGGGGCCGGACCTGCGCTATGTCACCGGCTATAACGCGTTGCCGCTGGAGCGGCTGACCTGTCTGGTGGTTCCGGCGGCGGGCGACCCGTTCCTGGTGGTGCCGCGGCTCGAGCTGCCCGCGGCCCAGGAGTCGCCGGCCGGCGGGCTGGGCGTCGAGCTCGTGCCCTGGGACGAGACCGACGACCCGTACGCGCTGGTCGCCAAGCGGCTGCCTCAGGGGGTGAACAGCGTCGGCCTGGCCGACCGGATGTGGGCGATGATGGTGCTGCGCTTCCGCGCCGCGCTGCCCGCCGCCGAGCAGGTCCTGGCCGGCAAGGTGCTGCGGGGGCTGCGGATGCGCAAGAGCGCCGCCGAGGTCGCGGCGCTGCGCGAGGCGGGCGCCGCTATCGACCGCGTGCACCAGCGCGTGCCCGGCTTCCTGCGCCCGAGCCGTACCGAACGGGAGGTCGGCCGCGACATCGCCGACGCCATCATCGCCGAGGGCCACGAGACGGTCGACTTCGTCATCGTCGGCTCCGGCCCGAACGGCGCCAACCCGCACGCGGAGCTTTCGGACCGGGTCATCCAGCCCGGCGAGCCCGTCGTGGTCGACATCGGCGGCACGATGCCGAGCGGCTACTGCTCGGACTCCACGCGCAACTACTGCATCGGCACCCCGCCCGGGGACTACCTCACCTACTACCGGGTGCTGCGGGAGGCGCAGCAGGCGTCCTGCGACGCGGTGAAGCCCGGCGTGACGCCCGAGGCCGTGGACGCCGCGGGCCGAGACGTCATCGCCGCCGCCGGCTACGGCGAGTACTTCATCCACCGGACCGGACACGGCATCGGGCTGGAGACCCATGAGGAGCCCTACATCGTCTCGGGCAACACCGAGCCGCTGGAGCCGGGCATGGCGTTCTCCATCGAGCCGGGCATCTACCCCGGTGAGCACGGCGCCCGCATCGAGGACATCGCGGTCTGCACCGAGGACGGCTGCGAGCGCATGAACCTCACCGACCGGGACGTGGTGGTGGTCGGCTGACCCGAGGCTCGTCGAGCAGCGCGAAGCGCCCATCGAGCAGTGTGAAGGCGGGATCCCGGGGAGGGGTCCCGCCTTCGCGGCGTTCACCGGTCCACCTCGCGGCGTGCGGTGATCGGCCACATAACGATCTCTACGCGAATGGCGCACTTTTGCGATCGGCATATTGCGGCGCGGCACCGCAGCCCTGTACGACATCTATTCACTGTTCCGCCGGGGTTACAGGCATATGTCCACCGGCGACAGGGCTCGATGGCCGGACGCAGAGGAGACGCCGTGGCAGAGGTCGACCTGACGGGTGTCGGGAAGGTCTATCCCGACGGGACCAGGGCGGTCACCGATCTGAACCTGGCCATCGCCGACGGGGAGTTCCTCGTGCTGGTCGGCCCCTCCGGCTGCGGCAAGACGACCGCGCTGCGGATGGTCGCCGGCCTGGAGGAGATCTCCGAGGGCGAGGTCGTCATCGACGGCCGGGTCGTGAACCGCATCCCCTCGCGCGACCGCGACGTCGCCATGGTCTTCCAGAGCTACGCGCTCTACCCGCACCTGTCGGTGCGCGACAACATCGGGTTCGGGCTCTCGCTGCGCAAGCTGCCCAAGGCCGAGATCCGCACGAAGGTGGAGGAGGCCGCCGAGATCCTCGGCCTCACCGACCACCTGGACCGCAAGCCACGCAACCTGTCGGGCGGGCAGCGGCAGCGGGTCGCGATGGGCCGCGCCATCGTCCGTTCGCCCAAGGCCTTCCTGATGGACGAGCCGCTGTCGAACCTGGACGCCAAGCTGCGCGTGCAGATGCGCGCCGAGATCGCCCGCATCCAGCGCGACCTCGGCGTCACCACGATCTACGTCACCCACGACCAGACCGAGGCGATGACGCTCGGCGACCGGGTCGCGGTGATGAAGAAGGGCGAGCTCCAGCAGGTGGCGCCCCCGCAGGAGCTCTACGACCGGCCCGCGAACCTGTTCGTGGCCGGTTTCATCGGCTCACCGGCCATGAACCTGCTTCACGGCACGCTGACCGGCGACGCGGACACCCCGCGGATCGACGTCGGCGGCCAAAGCCTGACGATCCCGTCCGAGGTGCTCGACCAGCGCAGCGAACTGCGCTCCTACCTCGGCAGGGACGTCGTCATCGGGATCCGTCCCGAGGACATGGAGGACGTCGAGCTGGTGGACGGGCCGCAGAACGCCCGCCTCACCGCCACCGCCGAACTGGTGGAGGCCATGGGCTCCGACGTCCTCGTGCACTTCGCGGTCGAGGCAGCCCAGGTCGTCACCGAGGACACCAAGGAGCTGGCCCGCGACGCCGGGACCGACGTGCTGGGCAAGCTCGAAGCGCCCCGCACCGACATGGTGGCGCGGTTCAGCCCGCGCACCCGCGTCAAGGTGGGCGACCCGCTTGCCGTTCAGGTCGACACCGGCCGCCTGCACTTCTTCGACCCCGAGAGCGGCGCGTCGATCTGGTGATCGGCGTGACCGTCGTCCAGGAAGGAACCTGACTAAAGATGCGCAGCAACCGACTTACCGTGCTCCGGGGCACCGCCCTGGTCGCCGGTCTCTCCCTGGCCCTCGCCGCGTGCGGCGGCGGGGACGACGACAAGGGCGACAAGGGCGGCGGCTCCGGCGGCCAGTCCCTGAAGGGCGTCAACCTGGAGCTGGCCGCGGTGTGGACCGGCGCTGAGGGCGCCGGCATGAAGCGGGTCCTCAGCGCCTTCGAGAGGAAGACCGGCGCGACGGTCAAGCTGACCCCGACCGGTGACAGCACCGCCACGTTCCTCCAGACCAAGATCCAGGGCGGCGCGCCGCCGGACATCGCGATGCTGCCGCAGCAGGGCGTCATCGCCGAGTTCGCGAAGAAGAACTGGATCAAGCCGCTGAGCCCCGAGGTCCAGCAGGCCGTGCAGGCCAACTACGCCAAGGTCTGGCAGGACTTCGGCACCGTGGACGGCAAGCTGTACGGCGTCTACTTCAAGTCCGGCAACAAGTCGCTGGTCTGGTACCGCGCCAAGGCGTTCGACGACGCCGGCGTGCAGCCGCCGACCGACTGGGCCGGGTTCGCCAAGACCGTGCAGACGCTGTCGGACGCGGGCACCACACCGCTGGCGATCGCGGGCGGCGACGGCTGGACGCTCACCGACTGGTTCGAGAACGTCTACGCCTCGCAGGCCGGCGTCGACAAGTACCGCCAGCTGTCCAAGCACGAGATCAAGTGGACCGACCCGTCGGTCAAGGAGGCGCTGAAGACGCTCGCCCAGGTGTGGGGCAAGCCCACCAACATGGCGGGCGGCGCGTCCGGCGCCCAGTCGCTGCTGATGACCCAGGCCGTCACCAGCGTCTTCGGCGACAGCCCCAAGGCCGCGATGGTCTCGGGCGCCGACGTGGTCTCGGCGACGATCGGCGGCGAGACCAAGTCCAAGGTCGGCACCGACGCCAAGGTGTTCCCGTTCCCGAAGGTGGGCGCGCAGCCGCCGCTGGTCGGCGCCGGTGACGCCGCGGTCATGCTGAAGGACAACAAGGGCTCGCAGGAGCTGATGAAGTTCCTGGCCTCGCCGGAGTCGGCGGCCGAGTGGGCCAAGGCGGGCGGCTACATCTCGCCGAACAAGAACGTGGACCTGGCGTCCTACCCCGACGACATCCAGCGGGCGAACGCCAAGGCCGTCATCGACTCGGGCGACAACTTCCTGTTCGACATGTCCGACCTGTACCCCGCCGCGTTCGGCGGCACCAAGGGCTCGGGCGAGTGGAAGCGCCTGCAGGACTTCCTGAAGAACCCGTCGAGCGTGGACGCCACGGCCGCCGGGCTCGAGGCGGACGCCACCAAGGCGATGAAGTAACACCGCCGTAGGAATCGCTGAAAGCCGCAGTAGTAGCCGAAGAGTCGTACGGGACAGACGGAGAAGCGCATGACCGACACCCCGGAGAGTCCGGCCGGGTCCGAGCCCTCCGGGGAACGGTCAACGGACCAGTCGTCCGTCTCCACGGCCAAGCCGTCCAAGGCGCCGTCCTCCGGGACGTCCGCCGAGGCATCGGCTGCGGCGCCGGCGGCCAAGCCGTCGGCCCAGTCGTCCGCCGCGAGCGGGCGGCTGGGCCCGGCGCCCTGGATGGCGGGCGGGTTCCTGATCCCGGCGCTGCTGGTGCTGGGCCTGCTGGTGGTCTACCCGATCGTCTACACCGTCTGGCGCAGCCTGTACGACGCGTCGGGCGACAAGCTGGTCTGGCTCGGCAACTACATCGACATGTTCACCGACGACGTGACCCTCAGCTGGGGCTCCAGCCCGGGGAAGATCGTCGTCAGCTTCCTGCTGCTGCTCGTCGCGGCCGGCGTCGTGTGCGCCGGGGCGCTGAGCATCATGGCCTGGCGCCGCGTCGTCATCACGCTGCTGGTGCTGCTGGCCGTCGAGGTCCTCTCCTACGCGCTGCTGTCGGCACGTTCGGAGATGTACGTCGCGTTCCGCAACAACCTGATCTGGGTCGTCGTCGCGCCGTCGGTCATCGTGGCGCTCGGCCTGGTGTTCGCGGTCGTCACCGAGCGGATCCGGTGGGCCGCCGCGTTCAAGCTCATCGTGTTCATGCCGATGGCCATCTCGATGCTGGCCGCCGGTGTGATCTTCACGCTGGTGTACGACCGGGCGCCCGAGCGCGGCGTGCTGAACGCGGCCGCGGTCGGCGTGCACGACACCTTCAAGGAGGCGTCGCACTACCCGGGCGTCCGGCCGCGTGAGAGCGGCGGCCCGCTGCGCGCCGAGGGCAAGGCGTTCGCCACCCAGGCGCAGGTCCAGCCCGGCCAGACCGTGCTGCTGCCGCTGGTGGCGGTCACGCCGGAGATGCAGAAGAAGCTGTCGCCCGCGCAGGCGCCCTCGCCCAAGCCGGGCACGGTCGCTGGAACGGTCTGGGCGGACTTCTCCCCGGGCGGCGCGGCCAAGCCCAACCAGGTCGACGCGTCCGAGAAGGGCCTGCCGAAGATCACGGTGGAGGCGGTCTCGGGCACCAAGGTCGTCGCGACGGCGACCAGCGCCGCCGACGGCACCTTCGCGTTCAAGAACCTGCCGGCCGGGTCGTACACGATCCGGCTGCCCGCCTCGAACTTCGCCGCCCCCTACAACGGCGTCAACTGGCTCGGCTCGGACCTGGTGACCGCGTCCATCATCGGCGCCTACATCTGGATGTGGGCGGGCTTCGCGATGGTGCTGATCGGCGCGGGCCTGGCCGCGATCCCGCGCGACGCCCTCGAGGCCGCGCGCGTGGACGGCGCCACCGAGCTCCAGGTCTTCTTCCGGGTCACGATGCCGCTCCTGGCGCCGGTCCTGGTCGTCGTCCTGGTCACCCTCGTCATCAACGTCCTCAAGGTCTTCGACCTCGTCTACATCATCGCGCCGGGCTCCACACAACAGGACGCCAACGTCCTGGCCCTGCAGATGTACCTGAAGTCGTTCACCGGCGAAGGGGCCGACCAGGGCGTGGGCAGCGCGATCGCGGTCGTGCTGTTCCTCCTCGTCCTGCCCGCCATGGTCTTCAACATCCGCCGATTCCGTCAGGAGCAGGCATGACGAGCGAAACCACCACGGCGCCCGCCGGCCCTGCCCAGAAGGGCGTCGCGGGCGCGCCCCGGCGCAGCGTCGCCTCGCGGATCGTCAACCGCCTCGGCGGCGGCGCGGTGCAGATCGGCCTGATCCTGATCGCGGTCATCTGGCTGGTCCCCACGTTCGGCCTGTTCATCGCCTCGCTGCGCAGCCAGACCGACAACAACGACAGCGGCTGGTGGAAGATCTTCACCAAGCCCGCCGAGCTGACCCTGAAGAACTACTCCGACGTCCTGTCCAACGACGACATGACGTCCGGGTTCGTCAACACGATCCTCATCACCGTCCCCACCACGATCCTCGTCGTCGTCATCGCCTCGCTGGCGGCCTACGCGTTCGCATGGATCGAGTTCCCCGGCCGCGACTGGCTGTTCCTGGTCGTGGTCGGCCTGCTGGTCGTCCCGATCCAGGTCGGCCTGATCCCGATCGCCAAGCTCTACAGCGGCATCCACGTCGGCGGCTTCAAGATGTTCGGCTCGATCCCGGGCGTCATCCTCTTCCACGTCGCCTACGGCCTGCCGTTCGCCATCTTCCTGCTGCGCAACTACTTCGCGGGCATCCCGCGCGACCTCCTCGAAGCGGCCCGCATGGACGGCGGCACGGAGTGGACCATCTTCCGCCGCGTCATCTTCCCCCTCGGCGGCCCCGCGATCGCCTCGCTCGGCATCTTCCAGTTCCTCTGGGTCTGGAACGACATGCTGATCGCCCTCATCTTCGCCAACCGCGACTCCCAGCCCCTCACCGTCGCGATCCAGCAGCAGGTACGCCAGTTCGGCTCCAACATCGACGTCATCGCCCCCGGCGCCTTCCTGTCCCTGATCGTCCCCCTGGCCGTCTTCTTCGCCTTCCAGCGCTACTTCGTCCAGGGCGTCCTTGCGGGCTCTGTCAAATGAGTCAGTGATTGCAGTAACAACCAGGTATTCGGGGCATAGGTCTGTTAGGTGTGCAAGCCTGGCCGTTCCGACGGCCACCAGGAGGGTCGATGGCGGATCTTTGGATGCCCGGAGTCCAGCGACGTCCTGAGAACAACGGCAGCAACATGGTGGGCGGCCCGCCCCGCGCGGTCTGGCACATCACCTGGGACGAACTCGGACCGGGCGGCAAGATGCCGTCGTTCGACGCGATCGCGGACTACCTGAAGCGCGTGAACTACGCCCCGCACATCATGTGGGACCCGTGGACCGGCAGGACCGTGCAGTTCTACCCGGCCGACATGTCCGCGCGCGCCCTGGTGAACCTGTCGGGCGGCGTCGAGACCAACCGCATGGGCAGGGCCTGCATCCAGGTCGAGGTCTTCTTCTCACCCGGCGCCGTGGTCGGCGGCAAGAAGTACAAGACCGTCGCCGACACCCCCTGCAAGGGCATGGACAAGATCGTCGACTGGATGCGCGAGTGGGACATCCCCGACCGCTGGCCCCGCGGCTGGCCCCGCTGGTCCGGCAACTCCCGTTCCACCACGACCTGGCGCGAGCAGGCCGGGCACTTTGGCCACTGTCACGTTCCGGAGAACGATCACACCGACCCGGGGCCCATGCCCAAGTCGATGTTCACCGCCGAGCCGGGACCACCTGAGGAGGAACCCGTGCGGTACTACGGGCAGCTGAACAACGGACCTTCGGCGGTGACGCCGATCTCGCTGCACCCGGGGGACGTGGGTTCGATCGGGTTCGTCGCGGACAACGGGATCATGGGCAAGCCGCCGGTGAGGCTGCGGGTGGGCGTGCACGACAAGAACGGGTGGTACGCGCGGGAGATCACCGTGGACTCGGCCGGGGCCAAGCCGTGGTTCGACTTCCGCGACGCCAAGACGACCGACGGCGTGAGCGTGCTGCGCGAGGACGACGGGTCGGTGCCCGTCGCCTGGGACGCCAGCTGAATCACCGGTTAACGGGCTGACCTGGGAGTTACGGGCAAGCGTCGCGAATGTGACGCGCGTCATGTTGCCCACAGCCTGTGGACGAGGCTGTGGGCAACATGCGGACGACCTGTGCGCGGGCGCCTTCAGGCTGTGGAAATCAGTCCTTCTTGAGGGTGTCCACGGGGGTGTCCACCGCGGCGGCGTCGGTGTGGCCGATCGCCAGGCCGGTGTCCGGGTCGAAGAAGTGCAGGCGCCGGGTGTCGACGGCCAGCTCGATGTCCTGACCGGGGCGCACGTGCGAACGGGCGTTCACGCGGGCGGTCCACAGGGCCTTGTTCTCGATCAGCGGGATCGCCATCTCCGACTCGCCCTCGGCGGCGTCCTCGGCCAGGTCGGCGGTGTCCTTGTGCTCGACCGGCGGGGCGTCGATGGTGAAGATGACGTTGATCTCGCTGCCCAGCTCCTCGGTCACGCTGCTGGTGGCGGCCATCGGCGCCCAGTCGGCGGAGGCGTGCGAGGAGTCCTCGAAGTCCGACGGGCGGATGCCGAGGATCAGCTTGCGGCCCAGGTAGCCCTCCAGCCCCGGGCGCTCGGTCATGACCGCGTCGGGGACGGGGAGGGTGTAGCCGGCGAACGCGACCTGCGCGCCGCCGTCGCCGCGGGTCAGCTCGGCCTCGACGAAGTTCATGGCCGGGGAGCCGATGAAGCCCGCGACGAACAGGTTGACCGGGTTGTCGAACAGCCGCTGGGGCGTGTCGACCTGCTGGAGCTTGCCCTCGCGCAGCACGCAGACGCGCGAGCCGAGCGTCATGGCCTCGACCTGGTCGTGGGTCACGTAGACGGTGGTGACGCCCAGGCGCTCGTGCAGCTGGCTGAGCGAGGCGCGCATGGACACGCGCAGCTTGGCGTCCAGGTTGGACAGCGGCTCGTCCATGAGGAAGGCCTGCGGCTGGCGGACGATCGCGCGGCCCATCGCCACGCGCTGGCGCTGGCCGCCGGACAGGGCGGCGGGCTTGCGGGCCAGGAACTGCTCGAGGCCGAGCATCTTGGCGGCCTCGTGCACCTTCTGCTTGATCTCCGACTTCGGCGTGCCGCGCAGCTTGAGGCCGAACGCCAGGTTCTGCTCGACCGTCATGTGCGGGTAGAGCGCGTAGTTCTGGAAGACCATCGCGATGTCGCGGTCCTTCGGGGCCAGGTCGTTGACGACCTGGTCGCCGATCGAGATCTTGCCGCCGCTGATCTCCTCCAGGCCGGCGATCATCCGCAGCGCCGTGGACTTCCCGCAGCCCGACGGGCCGACCAGCACCATGAACTCGCCGTCCCGGATCTCCAGATCCAGGGAGTCCACGGCCTTGACGCCGCCCGAGTAGACCTTGTCGACCCGGTCCAGCACGATCTTGGCCATCTCGCACCCTTCGATGGAAACGTTTCCAATGAACCCTGCCGAACAGGGTGTTTACCTCACGAATGGATTAAACATCATGGAAACGTTTCCAATGCAAGGTCTGGATCATGAAAAGATGGCAGGGATGTGACCCGCGGGCGTGAGGACGCGAGGAGGAGATGGGCCGGATGGCGGAGAAGGGTGCCGGTAAGGGCGCGTACGCCGAGGGGCGGCCGGCGACGATCAAGGACGTGGCGGCGCGGGCCGAGGTCGGGATCGCGACGGTGTCGCGGGTGTTCTCGGGTGGGTCGGTCAGCGCGCGGACCCGGGAGCGGGTGCGGGCGGCGGCCGAGGAGCTGGACTACCGCCCGAGCGCCGTGGGCCGGAGCCTGAAGACGCGGCGGACCGGGGGGATCGGGCTGATCGTGCCGGATGTGACCGACCCGTTCTACGCCGATCTCATGGCCGGGGTGCTCAACTGCGCGCGGTCGCTGGGGGAGCACGTCGTCGTGGACGCCGCCCACGGTGATCCCGAACGGGAGGCGCTGATCGCCGACCGGATGATGGAGCAGCGCGTCGACGGGATCGTCGCGGTTCCGGCGGGCGGTAACGAGGCGTGGGAGTCGGTGCTGCGGGCGGGCGGCAACGTGGTCTTCGCCGACCGGGAGTCGCCGGCCGGGATTCCGGCGGCGCCGGCGGTGTTCACCGACGACCGGGCCGGGGTGCGGGCCCTGGTCGAGTATCTGGTCGGGCTCGGGCACCGGCGCATCGCGTTCCTGGGCGCGGCTGAGGCGGGTGACTCGGTGGGCGTACGGGAGGGCGCGTTCCGCGAGACGCTCAAGCAGCGCGGCGTTCCGGTCAACGAGGACCTGATGGTCGCGGCGCGGCCCGAGCGTGACAGCGCCTACGCGGCGGCGGCCGGGCTGCTGCAGGGCGGCGCGAACGCCTCGGCGGTCCTGGCGTCCGGCCACCTGCTGGGGGAGGCCGCCGTGCTCGTGGCGCGCGAGCTGGACCTGCGGGTGCCCGCCGACGTCTCGATCGCGATGGTGGGCGACGTGCCGTGGGCGGAGCTGTGCGACCCGCCGCTGACCGCGGTGGCGCGCCCCGGGCAGGACGTCGGTTACCGTGCGTGCGAGCTGCTGCTGCGCGATCGGGCCCGCCGGGGACGCGGCGAACCGGTGCTGGTCCCGACGGAACTGCTGATCCGGGGGAGTTGCGGGCCGCCGCGCGGGTCGCGGGGCCGGTAGGGATCGGGTGGCGGCGCGGCGGTGTTCGCAGTCGCTTGGTGCCGATCTGTGACACGTCCGGCTCGGCAGCGCCGCGCCAGGCACGCTAGATTCGCCGCGTGGAGGAGATCGATCGCCAGATCCTGGCGCTGCTGGCCGATGACGGACGCATGAGCTTCACCGACCTGGCGAAGGAGACCGGCCTGTCGGTGTCGGCCGTTCACCAGCGGGTCCGCAGGCTGCAGAAACGCGGGGTCATCAAGGGGTTCACCGCGCAGCTGGACGCCGAGCAGGTGGGGCTGCCGATGACCGCGTTCGTGTCGATCAAGCCGATAGACCCGTCGGCGCCCGACGACGCGCCCGAGCGCCTGAAGTACATCAGCGCGATCGAGGCCTGCCACTCGGTGGCGGGCGAGGAGAGCTACATCCTGAAGGTCCGGGTCGCCACGCCGAACGAGCTGGAGGACCTGCTCCAGCAGATCCGGGCGGCGGCCAACGTCGCCACCCGGACCACCGTCGTGCTGAGCACGCCCTGGGAGGGCCGCCAGCCGCAGATCCAGGGTCCCGAAGCCGAAGGCTCGTAAGAGGACGCGGAGCGGCGCCTGACGGCGAAGGCGCCCCGCTGCGGAGCGGCGTCTAGCGCGGGGCGAGGGCCTGCAGGGCCTCGCGCGCGAGCCACATCGCGTCCCACGGGTCGGCCGACGGGCCGCTCAGCATCGGGTCGAAGTTGAGGTCGACGAACAGCTCGGTCACGCCCTGCGCGGCGAGCGCCTCGAAGTCGGCGAGGATCTCCTCGTACGACCCGGTGAGGGGCTTGCGCGGCTCGGTGTCCTCGGGTGCGCCGTCGGCGCGGACCTGGACGGCGCCGCGCACGACGAAGCGCAGCGCGGCCGAGTCGCGTCCGGCCTTGTCGGCGGCCTCGCGGACGATCTCGATGGAACGGCCGAGCCCGGTGAGGTCGGCGCGGCTGGAGCTGATCCAGCCCGCCGCCAGCCGCCCGGCGCGGCGCAGCGCCGCCTCGGAGGCGCCGCCGAGCAGGATCGGGGGCTCGGGGGACTGCAGCGGCGCGGGGTCCATCCGGACCGGCGGGAAGTCGTAGAACTCGCCGTGGAACTCGGCGACCTCGTTGTGCCAGAGCGTGCGCAGCGCGGCCAGGAACTCCTCGGCGCGGGCGCCGCGGCGTTCCATCGAGGCGCCCGCGGCGGCGAACTCCTCGGGCATCCAGCCGAGGCCGAGCCCGAGGTCAAGGCGCCCGCCGCAGATGTGGTCGAGCGTGGCGGCCTGCTTGGCCAGCATCGCGGGGGAGAAGAACGGCATGTTGACCACGCCGACGCCGAGCCGGACCTGGCTGGTGTAGCCGGCCACGTAGGCCAGCGTCAGCAGCGGGTCGGGCACGTTGCGGTAGGTCTGGTCGGTCGACTCGGCCGGGTTCACCAGTCGCTGGAGCGTCCAGAGCGAGTGATAGCCGAGCTCCTCGGCCTGCTGGGCGATCAGCACCTGGTTGGCCGGCGTGGCCCACGGCCCCGACACCGGCACGGCGAACCCGATCTGCACGTGCGCTCCTCCTCGGTCGTCTCGGCGGTCGGCGCCGACCCTACCGCCCCTCAGTCGCGACCTTACAGCGTCAAGGCCGGAGACTTTGTGAGGCTTGTTGGCAATATGTGCACATCGAGTGAGATTCCGCAGGTAGGCGAGATCTGGGCGGACACGCCGCAAGATCACGCAACCCCGCCGCCTGTGGCGATCCGGAACTCGCGCGCCGATGAAGATCATTTACGGCGGGGTGTCCCGCGAGAGTTGGCGCATGGGTACGCAAGTGCGACGTGGCCGGGCCTCGGGCCCGGCCGAATGGTTCCTGGTGTTCCTCCAAGCGCGCGACGCGCCGCCGCGCGCCCGCGCGGGCAGCGCGGTGGGCCCCGCCGAGTGGCTCCTGGTCTTCCTGGACGCCGCCAAGGCCGGCGACCGCGACCATGGCCTGCTGGGCCCCAGGGCCGTTCCGAGCCCCCAGGACCAGCCCGGCCGGTCGGCCGCGCCCTCGGTGCCCGCCCGCCGCGCCTCCGCCGTCGGCGCCTGAGACCGGGACGACCACGATGATCATTACTCTGCTGTGCGCCGCCGTGCTGGGCGGCGTGATCGGCGGCGCCGAGCTCGTCGCGCGCTACCGCGACAAGCCCGCCAACGCCGTGCTGTCGCCGTCCGGGCTGCTGTACGTGCTGGTGAACGCGACCGCCTCGGTGATCGCGCTGGTGGCGACGCAGACGGCGGGCTGGCGGTTCGGGCTGCCCGCCTCGGCGCCCTCGGTCAGCCTGTACGTGGTGCAGGTGATCGCGGCCGGGCTCGGCGCGGCCGCGCTGTTCCGCACCTCGTTCACCCTCGCGCACGACAAGGGCATCAGCATCGGCCCGATCTCGGTGCTGCACGGCATGCTGAAGATCGTGGACGCGGCGCTGGAGCGCAAGCGGGCGCTCAGCCGGCTGTCGCACGACGATCTGGCCGGGCTGTCGTTCACCCGCGACCACGCGGCGATGACCGAGCTGTGCTGCCACGCGCTGGAGACCTTCGACCTCGCCGAGGCGCAGCGCCTCGGCGAGCTGGCCTCCGACCTGCGCTACCGCGAGGACCTCACCGACGCCGACAAGCTCGACTGCTTCGGGCTGGAGCTGAACCGGCTGGTGGGGGAGCGCGCGCTGCGCAAGGCGGCCGACCGGCTGCGGGACCGGCCCGAGGCCGAGCCCGTTGCGGCGCCGCACTACGACGAGCGGCTGGTCAGCGTGAGCGGCGGCACCGCCGCGACCGCCCCTCAGGCTCCCGCGCCCGCGGTGCCCGCTCAGGCCCCGGCAACGGCCCCGGTGCCCGCCCAGGCCCCGGCGCCCGCTCCGGCGGCGGTCCCCGCTCAGGCCCCGGCGCCCACCGAGGTGCTGGAACGCCCGGAGGGGCTCACCGGCGAGCACGACGGTGACCCGGCGAGGCCGGGCGATCTGCCCCGGCCCGTCGGGGGACGGCTCACCCGCCGTTCGTTCCGCGACAACTGATCACTCCTGGACCGGTCGGCGACCTGCCGATCCTCGCGGGCGGCGCCCCGCGGCCACACCGGCCGCGGGGCGCCGTCATGTCCGGTACGCGGCGCGCAGCGCGTCGTGGGCGGTGGCGGAGGCGTCGAGCCGGTCCAGCCCGTACAGCGCCGCGCCGAGGACCGGCGGGGCGTCGGCGACGATCAGGTGGGCGAACGGGGCGCGCTCGGCGAACCGCCACTCGATCGTGTCCATCAGCACGGCGCGCCGGGCGGTGAGCACGCCGCCGCCGAGCACGACCTCGGCGGGCCGGTCGAGCAGCCCGACGCGGCGCAGCGCCACCTCGCCCATCCCTACGACCTCTTCGGCGAGCCGGTCGGAGATCTCGCGGGCCACCGCGTCCCCCGCCTCGGCCGCGTCCATCAGCACCGGCGCGAGCGTGTTGAGCCGCTCACCGTCCAGGTCTCCCCGGTGCAGCGCGAGGCCGACGTCCAGCGCGGTCGCCAGGCCGAAATGGGCGGCCACGGCGGTGGCGAGCACGGTGCCGGGTCCTCGCCCGTCCTCGGCGCGGATGCCGTGCCACAGCGCCTCGTTGCCGAGCTCCCAGCCGCCGCCCCAGTCGCCGGTGATCCGGCCGAGGGAGGGGAAGCGGAGCGTGCGGCCGTCGGCGTTGGAGCCGACGCAGTTGATCCCCGCCCCGCACACGACCGCCACGCCGTGCCCGCCCGCCGAACCGACGCGCAGCAGCGCGAACGTGTCGTTCTGCACGCGCACGCTCAGCGCCCAGCCGCGCGCCGCCAGCGCCTCCTCCAGTTGCTGCTCGTCCTCGGGGGAGTCGGCGCCCGCCAGGCACGCCGACAGGTGGTTGACCTTGTCGGCGCCGGCCTGGGCGAGCGCGGCGGAGACGCTGTCGGACAGGCGTTCCACGGCGCCGTGCACGCCGTGGGTGTGCGGCCGGAACCCCGGGCCGCGGACGGTGGCCAGGAGCTCGCCCTGCGACGACACCACCGCCAGGTCGGTCTTGCTGTTGCCGCCGTCGACGGCCAGCAGGAGAGAAGCGGTCATCACCGGGCCCAGGCCAGGTGCGCGGCGTTGGCGTGGACCAGGTCGCGGGCGAGCCGGTCGGCGGGTTCGCGCTGGCCGATCAGCGGATGCGCCAGCAGGGCGTCGGCGACGCGGTCGACGCCGCCCTCCAGCGCGGCGGTGAGGGCCAGGTCCTCGTACGCCGACACGTGCGCGACGAGCCCGGAGAACAGCGGCCCCATGCGCGGCACGGGGAGCGGTACGGGCCCGCCCGCGGTGATGCGCGCGGGCACCTCCACGACGGCGTCGTCGGGCAGGAACGGCAGCGTGCCGTTGTTGCGGACGTTCACCACCTGCACGTCGCCGCGGTCGGACATCAGCGAGGCGAGCAGGTCCACGGCGGCCTCGGAGTAGAAGGCGCCGCCGCGCCGTTCCAGCAGGTCCGGCTTGGTGGCCAGCGTCGGGTCGGAGTACATGGTGAGCAGGCGTTCCTCGAGCTCGGCGACCTCGTCGGCGCGGGAACGCTCGTGCCGCTGCTCCTCCACCACCCGGTCGTGCTCGTAGAAGTAGCGCAGGTAGTAGGACGGTACGGCGCCGAGGCGGCGGATCAGCGAGGCGGGCATCACCACGTCGCCGGCGATGGCGTCCAGCTGCTCGTCCAGGAGCCGGGGGAGCATCTCCTGCCCGTCCACCTTGACCGAACGGATCCAGGTGAGGTGGTTGAGGCCGGCGTGCCCGAGCTCGACCTGCCCCGGCTCCACCCCCAGCACCGAGGCGAAGCGGCGCTGGAAGCCGATCGCCACGTTGCACAGGCCGACGGCCTTGTGCCCGGCGTCCAGCAGGGCGCGGGTGACGATGCCGACCGGGTTGGTGAAGTCCACGATCCACGCCTCCGGCGCGAGCTTGCGGACCCGTTCGGCGGCCTCCAGCACGACCGGCACCGTGCGCAGCGCCTTGGCGAGCCCGCCCGCGCCGGTGGTCTCCTGGCCGACGCAGCCGCACTCCAGCGGGATCGTCTCGTCCAGATGCCGCGCGGCCTGCCCGCCGACGCGCAGCTGGAACAGCACGGCGGTGGCGTCGGCGACCGCCGTGTCCAGATGCGTGGTGACGCGCACCGTGCCGGGATGGCCCGCGTGGGCGAACATCCGGGTGGCCAGGCCGCCGACCAGGTCGAGCCGGCCCGCGTCGGGGTCCACCAGGACCAGCTCCTCGACGGGCAGCACGTCGCGCATGCGCGCGAGCCCGTCGACCAGTTCCGGGGTGTAGGTCGAACCACCCCCGATGACAGTCAGCTTCAACCCTTCACTCCCGTCAAGGTCACACCCTGGATGAAGACGCGCTGGGCGAGGAAGAACACGATGAGCACCGGCATGATCGTCACGAGTGTGGCGGCCATCGTGAGGTTCCACTCGACGTGGTGGGCGGCGCGGAAGGTGGCCACGCCGATCGCCAGCGTCCAGTTGTCGGGCTTGGCGTACACCAGCGGGCCGTAGTAGTCGTTCCAGCAGTAGAAGAACTGGAACAGCGCCGCCGCCGCGATCGCGGGCTTGGCCATCGGCAGCACGACGCGGATCATCGTGCCGAACTCCCCGCACCCGTCCACGCGGGCCGCGTCGGCGTACTCGCGCGGGATCGTGATGAGGAACTGCCGCAGCAGGAAGATGGAGAACGCGTCGCCGAACAGCTGCGGGATGATCAGCGGCCACAGCGTCCCGGTGAGGTGGAACCGGGACCAGATGATGTACAGCGGCACCATCGTCACCTGCGGCGGCAGCATCATCGCCGAGATCACGATGACCAGCGCCAGGTTGCGGCCGCGGAACCGGAACCGCGCGAGCGCGTAGGCGACCGGCACGCTCGACACCAGCATGAACACCGTGGACAGCACCGCGTACACGGTGCTGTTCAGCGTCCAGCGGATCATGTCGTCGGTGAAGACGCGCCGGAAGTTGCCGAAGTGCCACGAGGTCGGCCAGAGATTGCCGCTGAGGGCTTGCTGGTCGCTCATCACCGCGGTGAGGAACATGAACACCAGCGGGGCCAGGAACATGATGGCCAGCGCGATCGCGATCGCGTGCGTGCCGATCCAGGCGAGCGACTTGCGCATGCCCGGGCTCGTGCCGTTCGCGCGGCGCGGCCGGCGGGGCGCGGTGGCGGCGGGACGCACGGGCGCCGTGGCGGCGGGCCCGGCGCCGGCGGTCTGGCTGGTCATCCGGCCTCCTCTCCGGCGAACGCGCGGAACTGGCGCAGCAGCACCAGCGTGAACGCCATCGCGACGACGAACATCACCAGCGCGAGGACGCACGCGTACCCCATGTTGAACTGCCGGAAGCCCTCGTCGTAGAGCCACTGCGGGAAGGTCAGCGTGGAGCCGTCCGGATAGCCGGGCGCGAACTGGGTGCCGGGCTGGTCGGCCTGCCCGGCCGCGACCTTGGCCGCGACCAGCGCCTGGGTGAAGTACTGCAGTGTCTCGATGACGCCGGTGACCGCCGCGAACGCGATCACCGGGGAGACCGTCGGCAGCGTGATGTGCCGGAACCGCTGCCAGGCGCCCGCGCCGTCGATCGCCGCCGCCTCGTACAGCGACACCGGGACGTTCAGCAGCGCCGCCAGCAGCAGGATCATCACGTCGCCGACCGCCCACAGCCCGAGCATGCTGAGGCCGGGCTTGGCCCAGTTCGGGTCGTTGAAGAAGTCGGGCATCGTGAAGCCCAGGTGGCGGGTGATGGTCGGCAGCGGGCCGGTGCCGGGGTTCATCACGAACACGAACGCCACGGTCGCCGACACCGGCGGGATCAGGTAGGGCAGGTAGTAGACCGACCGCAGGATGTTCCCGCCCATGCGGATCTTGGTGAGCAGCTGGGCGACGCCGAGGCCGAACAGCACCCGCAGCGGCACCATGATGACCACGAGCCACAGCGTGTTCTTCATCGCCGTGCGCGCGTCGGTGTCCTCCAGGAAGAACCTGTAGTTGTCGAAGCCGACGTACTTCAGCGTGAACAGGTTGTACCGCGTGAAGGAGAAGTAGACCGTCGCGGCCAGCGGGTAGGCGAAGAACAGGCCGATCCCGATCAGCCAGGGGGACATGAACCCCAGGATCGTGACGCGCCGGCGGCGCCGCGCGCGCGGCGCCGCCGCCGAGGGCCGCCGCCCGGGCAGGGTGATGGCCGTCATCGTCAGCCGCCGGCCAGGTCGAGGGCCTTGTCGACCTTGGTGTCCAGGTCGGCGAGTCCCTTGTTCATGTCGACCTTGCCGGGCTCCCACTGGTCCTGCACGAACTGCTGGAACTTCACCACGTAGTCGTTGCCGTTCGGGGTGGGCGGCGTGGTGGAGCTGTTGGGGTTCTTGAAGACCTGCAGGAACGTCTGGAACTGCGGGGGCAGCGTCAGGCCGGGAGAGGACAGCGAGGTGATCGTGGTGGGCACGTTGCCGAGCGCGTTGGCGAAGGTGACCAGCGCGGTGGTGTCGGTGGTCAGGTAGCGGATGAACTCCCAGGCTGCCTGCGGGTGCTTGGAGCCGCGCGGGATGCCGATGACGGTGCCGGCGATGAAGCCGCCGCCGTAGCGGGAGGTCTGGTCGTCGGGAACGGGCGCGGGGGCGGTGCCGTAGTCGAGCTTGGGCGCCTCCTCCTGGATGAACTTGGTGCGCCACTCACCGTCGATGGCCATGGCGACCTTCCCCTTCTCGAAGGGGTTGGAGGACTCGAACTCCTGGCCCATGGACCGCAGGAACTTCTTGACGTTGGCGTAGCCGTACCAGTCGATCAGGCTCTTGTTCCACTGCAGGTAGGCCTTGAACGCGGGGTCCTTGGAGAAGTTGGCCTTGCCCTGGTCGTTCAGCCACTTGACGCCGAACTGGGTGGCGACGTGCTGCGGCACGTGCTCGTAGTACTGCACCGACGGCATGAAGCCCGCGACCTCGATGGTCCCGTCGGGCTTGCGCTTGGTGAGCTTCTTGGCCAGGGCGGTCAGCTCGCTCATCGTCTTGGGCGGCTGCTCGCCCTTCATGAGGGCCTTGTTGTAGTAGAGGCCGTAGGTGTCGGCCAGCAGGGGCATCGCGCACCGGCGCCCCTGGTACTGGGTGTACTCCTGGACGGCCTTGGGGAACTGGTTGAGGTCCAGCTTGGACTTGGCGACGTACGGCGCCAGGTCCTGCCACGCGCCGCTCTGGCACCACTGCCCGACGCTGTCGGTGGTGAACGAGGAGACGACGTCGGGCGGGTTGCCGCCGCGGATGGCGTTGGTGATGCGGTCGTCGGTCTGGTCCTTGACGAGCTTCACCGTGATGTTCGGATGCGCCTTGCGGAAGCCCGCGACGGCGTCGTCGAACGCCTTGACCTCGTGGTCGGCGCTCCAGCCGTGCCAGACCTCGATGGTCTGCGGCGCGTCGGCCTTCGGCCCGCTGGTGGACTGGTCGCTGCCGCTGCTTCCGGCCGTGCAGGCCGCTGTCAGGGTGAGGGCCGCGGCGGTCGCAGCCGCCGCGAGCCGACCGGGATGGGTGCGCATTCCGGTTCTCCTTAGGAAGGGGGTATTCAGGGGGCGGTGCTGGAGAAGACCTCGTCGCGGGTCTCGCCGAGGGCCAGGTGCAGGGCGCCGGCGAGGACGGGGTTGCCGTCGATCGAGCTGAGCCGGACCGGCGGCCGGGGGATCGTCATCGTGTGCAGTTCGCGTTCGACCAGCTCGCGCAGCGCGTCGCCGCCCGCCATCAGCACCTCGCCGGTGAGGACGATGAGCTGCGGGTCCAGGACGGCGACGACGGTGGCGAGGGTGGCGCCGAGCCGGGTGGCCAGCTCGCCGAGCGCCTCGCGGGCCCGGCCGGTGGCCTCCGGCGCCGACCCCGGGCCCGCCGCCGCTGCCGCCGCGCGGCTGAGCGCCGTTCCGGGGTCGCGGCCGCCGAAGCCGTGCGCGCGCATCAGCTTCAGTACGGCCGAGCCGCCGGTGAGGGTGTGCACCCCGCCGGTGTGGGTGCGGCGGACGTCGCGCATGAGCGGCGCGCCGGCGACGGGCATGTAGCCGATCTCGCCGGCGCCGCCCGTCGCGCCCCGGTGCAGCGCGCCGCCCAGGACCACCGCCATGCCGACGCCGTCGGCGACCCACAGGAGGACGAAGTCTTTGACTCCGGCGAAGTCGGTCCGGGGGGCGTGGGGGGTCGGCTCCCCTCGGGCGAAACCGGCGTCGCCGGCCTGCCCGCCCGCCAGCTCGGCGAGCGCGGACAGGTTGACGTCGTTCTCGATGGAGACCGGCGTGCCGAGCGCGTCGGTCAGGAGTTTGCCGAGGTCGGGCACGTGCCAGCCGGGGATGTGGGCGGCGTAGCCGAGGCGGCCGGTGGTCGGGTCGACCGCGCCGCCGATGCCGATGACCACGCGCCGGAGCCGGTCGCGGGGGATGCCCGCGGTGGCGGCGTCCAGCGCCGCCCGCACGCGCGCCACCGCGTCGACGCCCGAACGGGACGGGGTCGGCAGGGTGTGCTCGCCGACGACCGCGCCGGTGAGGTCGGCGGCGACCGCGCGGATCCGCGCGGGCGTGACGTCCAGGCCCGCGACGTAGGCGGCGGCGGGGTTGACGCGGTAGAGCTCGGCGGTACGTCCGGGCAGGCCCTCGCGCACGCCGTCGCGCAGCACCAGCCCGGCGTCCTCCAGCCGCGCGAGCAGCTGCGAGGCGGTCGGTTTGGAGATGCCGGTGAGCCCGGCGAGCTGCGGCCGGGTGAGCGGACCCTGAGTGAGCAGGACCTCCAGGGCGGCGCGGTCGTTGATGGCGCGCAGCAGGCTGGGGGTGCCGGGCGTGGGGACCGTCACGGGCGCCTCCGCTCTCCCTTGAGTTAGGAAGGTTTCCTAACTTGGATGAGAAAGTAAGGAGTCCTGCCGAATCCGTCAAGGGGTCCGTGGAAGCCGAGACCGTTAGGTGACCCGGCGGCGCCGCCGGTCGCGCGCCGTGCGCCGCGCGGGCCTGCGGCTGGTCCTGCCGCCCGACCTGCGGCGGGTGCGCTTGCGGTGGGACCGCCGGTGCTGGTGGTGCCCGCGCCGGTCCGACTCGTGCGGCGAGGGAACCGGGCCGCGGGTCGGCGCCGGATCGGCGTCCGGCCCGGGCGTGAGGCTCCGCCCGGAGGCCGACGGCGATCCCGGTACGCCCGGCAGCCCGGCCGTCGCGGTCGAGTGGTCGCGCAGCGCCGCGGGCGTGCCCGGCCCGTCGGGCGCGATGAGCGACCCGCCGGTGCGGGCGAGGATCAGCGGGGCCGCGACCAGCAGCACCGTCAGCGCGGCGACCGCGCGGTGACGCTGCGGCGGACGCCCGCCGTTGCGGTGCAGCGCGAGCTTCAGGCCGAGCAGGGCGGTGTGCACCAGCTCGCCCGCCGCGATCGCCAGCAGGATCGGAATCGCGTGCGCGGGCAGCGGGACGACCAGCCCGACCAGCGCCCCGACGGTCGGGCTGACGCAGGCCAGCAGCAGCCATGGCCGCAGCCGCTGCCGCGCGGTGTCCAGCAGCGCCGTGAGGGTGAGGCCCTCGCTCGCCGAGTGGACCAGCAGCGACACGACGATCATCGAGGAGGTGGTCATCGCGACCGCCGCGCTCTCGATCGTGCGGTGGCTGGCCAGGGCCATCGCGGTGCCGACGCCGCCGAACATCATCTGGGTCGCGGGGCGGACCTGGCGATGCTGGCCGGGCGCGTGCCGGCCACCGGGACGGCGCGACCGCAGCCGCACCAGCGGATGGCCGTGATGCTCACGCCGGGTGAGCAGGCTGACCGCCGCGTAGCCGAGCGCGGCCGCCACCACGATCTGCGCGGTCGGCACCCGGTCGCGCAGCGCGTCCAGCCACGCGTCCGGCAGCACCTCGGTGAGCGCGACCACCAGGATCAGGCCCGAGGTGATGAGCAGCCACAGCGTCATGCGCCGCGCTCCGCGCCGCGCCATCAGGGAACCGGCGAGCGTGGACGCGCACACGCCCGCGGCGGTGGCACCGGCGGCGTACACCGGATAGATCGGGGTCATGGAAGTCGGGTCCTCAGCCGAGCGTGTCCTGGGCGGCGGGTGCGTGCTGCTGAACGGGCACCAGCACGGGCGGCGAGTGCGTGATCGGCGAGGGCGTGATGCGCGACGGTGTGAGCGGCGAGGGGGTGAGCGGCGGCAGGGTGCGGTGCTGCTGCTCCAGGTCGGCCAGCATCGTGCGCATGTGGTCGATGCGGTCGCCCAGCCCCTCGCGCAGCCGCGCGCCGTGGCGTACGACGGCCTCCACGGCCTCGGTGGCCTCGCGGTAGCGGGCGTCGGCCTCGTCCAGCGTCACCGACGCCGAACGGCGGGCCTCCTCCTCCATCGCGGCGGCGCGTTCACGCGCCCGCTCCAGGATGCCCGCCGCCTCCTGGCGGGCGGCGGCGACGGCGCGTTCGGCCGTCTCGTGCGCGAGGCCGACGATGCGGGCGGCGCTCTCGGGCGCGCTGCCCGGCCGGGCGCGCAGTTCCTCGTTCTCGCGATACAGCGCGGCGAGCGTCGCCTCGACCTCACCGAGGAAGTTGTCGACGTCTCCCAGGTCGTAGCCTTCGCGGAGCCGGACCGTGGCGAACACCTTGGTGTGCACGTCCGAGGGGGTCAGCACGTCCACCTCCGGGGGGTACGGAGACGATTACTCAGAGTCGCACATCACCTTCCCGTGACTACGGCCCGTAAAACGGCCGGACCCGGGTCGGCTTCGAAATGGCCCCGGAGGAGTCGCGGGAGGTCAGGGCGCCGCGACGATGAAGCTGGAGTTGCCGAACCCGACCTCGTCGCCCGGGCGCACGCGCGCCGGGCCGGTGAGCCGCCAGCCGTTCACCCGGGTGCCGTTCATCGACCCCAGGTCGGAGATCATCCAGCCCTCGTCGCCCCGGTAGATCTCGGCGTGAAACCGGGAGACGGTCAGGTCGGTGAGGATGAACTGGCAGCCGGGCGCGCGGCCGACGACGATGCGGGTGAGCCCGGACGGCGGCAGCATGAAGCGCGGCAGCCGGGGCGCCCGCCAGGCGGCCTCGACCCGCGCGGTCACCTGCGAGACCGAGGAGATGAGGCTGGTCAGCCGGTTGACGACGCGGTTGGTGGGCGGCAGGTCGTGCACGATGTCGGCGAGCTCGGACTGGCTCTGCGCGCGCAGCACCTGATCGACGCGGCGCTCGAACGTCTCGTGGGACATCCGGCCCTCGGCCACGCGGTCACTGAGCACGCGCAGCACGCGGTCGCGCTCCATATCGGACGCTCTCACCGGATATGAGGGCTGACCGTCCATAGCTGTGAGTATCCAGATCCCGTCGTCGCCTGTCCAGAAAAGCCGTCACCCGGAGCGCCGGTGATCATCCTCACCGGCCCTCCGCATGTTGGATGCCCGTTCGCCACTCCGGGTTCGCGCGAATGACGATCAGTTTTCGATCATGCCGGGCGGTACAGGTAGAAGTCGTCGTAGGAGGCGTACAGGCTCCCGTCCGCGCTGCTCTCGGGGATCTGGAGGTAGAAACCGACCTGGCTCACCGGGTCCTCGGGCAGCCCGGGGGAGTCGGTGGCGTCTACCATCTGGGCGTTGTTGACCCAGAACGTCACGTGGGTGCCCGAGGCGTCCCGCCTGCACGCGGCGCGCAGCGCGACCGTCCTGCCGACGTCGGGCACGACGGCCTTGCCGGGCGCGCCCAGGTCACGGTTGACGCCCCGGTCGTAGCGGACGATCCGGGCCGTGCCGTCGCGGCCGAGCAGGAACTCATATCCCCGGGCGACGTCCTCGTCCCACAGGCACACCAGCCCGACGAAGCCGCGTCCCGACGCCCGTCGGATCTGCACGGTGGCGCCGACGACCACGTTCCGCTCGGCCTGGCCGGACGGCGGGTTCTTGGGCGGCGTGGGCGACAGCGAGGTGTTGGTCCTGGCGGTCTTGTCGACGTACATCGAGTAGACCTCACGGCTCAGCTCGTAGCCGTGGTTGACGCGCTCGGCGGCGGTGCCGGTGATGTTGAAGGTGTCGCCGTCCCAGCCCGCCCGTTCGCTGAAGTCGTCGCGGTTCAGCAGCGTCCCGTTCACCGCCGGGGGAGCGGGCGGCTTGCCGCCGTCACCGCTGGGCCACAGCACGATCGCCGTGCCGATGGCGGCGGCCAGGACCACGACGCCTCCGACGGCCGCCACCTCCAGGGCGCGCCGCCGCGGCCGTCGCATGGGCGCTGCGGGCGGCATGGGAGTGGGAGCCGTGTGCGCGGGCGGCGAGGGCGGCAGGGTCCGTGCGGCGTCGGGGGTGGTGTGGCCCCAGGATGTTCCCTGAAGGGTGGCGTGGTCGGCGGGCGCCTGCCGGTCGCCGATGAGGCGCAGCAGCACGTCGCGGGCCGCGGGGCGGCTTCTCGGGTCCTTGGCCAGGCAGTCGCGGACGACGGCGTCCAGCTCCGCCGGGAGCTTGGGCAGGCCGGGCTCGCCGTACATGATCCGGTGCGTGACGGCGGCGAGGCCGTCGCGGCCGAACGGCGGCCCGCCGCCCGCCGCGAACGCCATCGTCCCCGCCCAGGAGAACATGTCCGAGGACGCCTCGACGTGACCGCCGGAAGCCTGCTCGGGCGACATGTACGCGACGGTTCCGAGCACCTGACCGGTCACGGTGGCGCCCGAGTCCAGCAGCCGCGCGATGCCGAAGTCGACCACCCGTGGCCCGTCCCGGCCGAGCAGCACGTTGTGCGGCTTGAAGTCGCGATGCACGATCCCGGCGGCGTGGATGGCGGCCAGCGCCGTCATGGTGCCGACCGCCAGCCGGTGCAGCGCGCCGCCAGACAGCGGGCCGTCGCCGGTGACGCCGGCCTGCAGCGACGGCCCGTTCACGTACTCGCTGACGATGTAGGGCCGCTCGCCCTCCAGGTCGGCGTCCACGATCTCGGCGACGCAGAACGAGGACACCTGCCGTACCAGCGCGACCTCGCCCGCGAACCGCCGCCGGGCGACCGGGTCGGCGACCGAGGCGGCGTTCAGCGTCTTCACGGCCACCAGCGCGCCGGACGCGCCGCGGCCGAGGTAGACCACGCCCTGCCCGCCCGCGCCGAGCCGCCCCAGCAGCGCGTACCCGCCCAGGGCCTCGGGATCGCCGTTGTGCAGCCCGTCCATGGCGACCGCCCATCGTCAGCAGAGCACGGGGGAGCTGTCACCACATCGTCTCAGAAAGTGGTCACCGTGACAGGAGGTCCCGCGCGATGTGGGTCACCTGGATCTCGTCGGTGCCGGCGTAGATCTGGAACGACTTGGCGTCGCGGGCGAGCTGCTCGACGCGGTACTCGCTCATGTAGCCGTTGCCGCCGAACAGCTGCACGGCCTCCATCGCGACCTCGCTGGCGGCCTGCGCGGCGTACAGCTTCATCGCCGACGCCTCGGCCAGCGTCGGGGTGCGGCCGTTCTTCTGCATCTCGATGTGGCGGAACACCAGGTTCTGCACGTTGATGCGGGCGACCTCCATCTTGGCCAGCTTCAGCTGGATGAGCTGGTAGTCGCCGATCGGCTTGTCCCACAGCACGCGCGTCTTGGCGTACTCGACCGACAGCTTCATGCACTCCTCGATGACGCCGAGGGACATCGCCGCGACGCCCGCGCGCTCGGTGACGAAGTTCTGCTTGGCCGACTCCTTGCCGCCGCCCGACCCGCCCGACAGCAGGCGGTCGGTGCCCGCGCGCACGTCGCTCAGGAACAGCTCGCCGGTGGGGGAGGAGTGCAGGCCCATCTTGCGCAGCGGCTTGCTCTGCTCCAGGCCCGGCATGCCTCGGTCCAGCACGAACGTGAGGATCTCGCGGTCGCGCGGGTCCTTGCCGTCGTCGAGCTTGCAGTAGAAGACGATCGTGTCGGCGTAGGGGCCGTTGGTGATGAAGGTCTTGCTGCCGTTGATGACGTACTCGTCGCCGACCTTGCGCGCGGTGGCCTGCATGCCGCCGAACGCGTCGGAGCCGGAGTTGGGCTCGGTGATGGCCCACGCGCCGACCTTGTCCATGGTGAGCAGGTCCAGGCCCCAGCGTTCCTTCTGCTCGACCGTGCCGCGCTTCATGATCGTTCCGGCGGCGAGGCCCAGGCTCACGCCCATCGCGGTGACCAGGCCGGGGGAGACCTTGCACAGTTCGATGATCGGGAGCATGTTCATGGCCGCGTTGCCGCCAGGACCGCGCTCCTCGCCGTCCTCGCCCTTGGCGCCGCTCGTGGAGCCGGCGCCCGCCTTCTCCTTCTCGATCCGGGACGCGAACGAGGACCGTGCCATCTCGTCCATGCCGAAGGTCTTGAAGAGCCCGCGGATGAGGTCGTAGGGCGGCAGCTCGCCCGCGTCCAGGGCGTCCAGGTTCGGCCGGACCTCGGCCTCGATCCAGCCGCGCACCGCGTCCCGGATCATCAGGTCTTCGTCGGTCCACTCGATCATGCTCGCCCCAATCGTTCAGCGCCTCTGCTCAGATGCATGCCCATCCAAGCAGAGGCCGAAAGCGAGCACTTATTCGGGTGGCCGCCCGGGTCGGCGGCGCCTTACTTCTCGAACGAGATCACGTCGGCGAGGATGCCGCCGTCCTTGGTGAGGCGTTCGGGGCTCGGGCTGTCGTAGACGACCAGCAGCTTGACCCCGGCGGCGTCCGGCTCGTCGAGGACGGCGATGCCCTCGGCGTGGTCGTCACCGTCGCCGAACGGCAGCTCGCCCAGCAGCTCCAGCTCGGCGGCGCCGACGACGTCGGGCGCCTCGACCCGGGCCGCGTCGCGCCACCGAACCACGCGCACGGGCCCGTCCAGGTCCATGGTCGGGCCGGTGAGGATCAGCAGGTCGTCGCCGTGCGGGCACAGGTCGCGGATGCCGAGGCCGCCCAGGTCCAGGAAGTGCGTCCGGTAGAGCTCGCCGTCCTCGCCGATGGGCTGGAGGCGGAGCCGGTGCGGGTCGCGCGGGTGGGTCTCGGGGCGGATCTCGATCAGCACCGCCCAGCCGCGCAGCACCGGGCCGCGCAGCCCGATGTAGAGGCGGTCCTCGTGGGCGGCGATGCCCTCGATGTCGATGCCGTTGTCCTTGCTGGGGATCGGCAGGAACATCGCCAGGTGCGGGTCGTCGGTCAGCAGGTCGGTGATCGAGTCGCCGTTCCCGCCGAGCACGGCCGAGGTGCGCTCGCCGTCCTCGCGTACGACCTCGGGCAGCCCGTCCGCGCCGGTGATCAGGGGGAGGCGGGCGAGGATGAAGCGGTTCTCCTCGCGGACGACGCTGGCCAGCCGCTTGCGCGCCTTGGAGTCGGACTGCCCGTCCTTGACCTTCTTGCGCTTGAGGCTGTGCGAGCCGATCGCCCACAGCCAGCCGTTGGTGCGCGCGAGGCCCTCGATGTCGGCCTCCTCCTCGGGGCCGGCGGGCAGCTCGACGAGGTCGGCGAGGGCGACCGTGCGGTGGTCGCCGTAGGTGGCGACGTGACCGGCGGCGTCGGTGGTCGCGGTCAGCCGCTCGATGGTGGCGGTCTCGTCGCCCGCGACCCACAGGCACGTGCCGTCCTGCCGGACGGCGGAGAGGTTGGTGTGCGTCTCGGCTTCACGGCTCTCGAGCCCGAAGCGCAGCTCCACCCGGCGTTCCACGATTGGCATTGGCCGATATTCCCACAGAAAGCGGGGTGAAATGACCGGCCAGTTTTTGATCTACAATGTAAAGCCGCGAGGCCGATCGGCCCCGCGGATCAGCCCCAGAGCACGTGCAGCTCCGGCGGCTTGCGGAACACCAGCCCGCGAGCTGCGGCGGGACGCTGCGGATCGAGCCGCAGTCCCGGCATACCCTCCAGGAGCGCGGCGAGCGCGGTGCGCGTCTCCAGGCGGGCCAGGTGCGCGCCGAAACAGAAGTGTGGCCCGTGCGCAAAGGCCAGGTGATCTGCGGCGTTGTCGCGGTGGACATCGAAGCGGTCGGGGTCGGGGAAGGCCGCGGGGTCGCGGTTGGCGCCCGCGATCGACACCCGGACGAGATCGCCCTTGCGCACCGGAGCGCCGCCGAGGTCGATGTCGGCGGTGGCGTAGCGGTCGACGACCGAGGCCGACGGCTCGAGCCGCAGCGACTCCTCGATCGCGGGGAGCATCAGCGCCCGGTCGGCCAGGACGAGGTCCAGCTGGCCGGGATGGGCCAGCAGCTGCTGAACGGCGTTGACGATCATGCCCTCGGTGGTGTCGATGCCACCGAACATCAGCACCGCGGCGTTGGAGACCACCTCGCCCGCGGTCAGGCCCTCCTCCTGGTGGGCGGCGACGGCCAGCAGCGACGCGGACTCTGGTCCGGTGATCGCGGCGCGGACCGCCTCGTTCAGGCGGGCGTAGGCCTCGTCGGCGCGCCCGGGGCGCCCGGCGGTGATCTCCGACACCGCGATGACGAACTGGTCGTACCAGGACCGCACCGTCGCCACGTCGACGCCCGGCAGGCCGAGCGCCTCGGCCACCACGGCGACCGCCAGCGGCCCTGCCAGCTCGCCGCGCAGCTCGGCGCGCCCGGCGGGGGAGAGGCCGCCGACCAGGCGGTCGACCTCGTCCTGGACGAACGCGGTGAAGCGTTCACGGGTCTGCGCGGGCCGGAACGGGCGCGCGAACGGCTCGCGGTGGCGGGTGTGGATCCTGCCGTCCAGCGACAGCATGCTCGGCCCGACGACCTGCGCGGTGGAAAAGCGCGGGTCGTCGACGGTGAAGGTCGCCGAGTCGCGCATCACCTTCAGCGCGAGGTCGCGTGAGGTGACGAGCCAGCCGTCGAACGCAGGCAGCCACGAGACCGGCTCGGCCGCCCGCAGCCGCGCCAGCAGCGGATGCGGGTCGGCCTCCAGCTCGCGCGCCGTCGCCGAGGCGCCGATGGGGAAGCGCCGGGTGAGATCAGTTGCCACCCACGCACACTATGCGCCCGCAGGTCATGCGGCGCCGGCGCGGTCCTCCCACCAGGCCTGCCCCTGCTCGGGCAGGGTGTGGATCGGGTCGTAGTACTCGTACCGGCGGGTGAGGGCGTCGGGGGCGGCCAGCTCCAGCCCGGTCCGGTAGTTCTTGGTCCAGTAGGAGATGCCGCGCTCGCGGTCGTAGTCGGCGAGCTGGTGCACCCAGCGCTTGCCGACGTAGGGGACGTCGCACACGATCCGCGGGGTGGCGAACCCGGGCAGGTAGCCCATGATCGCGTGCTGCAGCTCCTGGGCCTCCCAGACCGGCACCCGCCAGTGCTCGCTGAAGGGGATCATGTCGCACATGTAGAGGTAGTAGGGCAGGATCCCGGCCTCGTCCAGCAGGGCGAACGACAGGTCCAGCAGCTGCTCGGGGCTGGTGTTGACGCCGTTCAGCAGCACGCCCTGGTTGCGCACGTCGCGGATGCCGGTGTCGAGCATGGCCTTGGCGGCCTTGGCGACCAGCGGGGTGACCGACTGGGCGGCGTTGACGTGGGTGTGGATGGCGATCTGGGCGCCGCGCCGGTTGGCCTTGGTCGCCAGGCGTTCCATCCCGGCGCGGACCTCGTCCTGCAGCCAGTGCTGGGGCAGGCCCATGAGCGCCTTGGTGGCCAGGCGGATGTCGCGGATGTTGTCGATGTCCAGGAGCTGGTCGACGAACGACTCCAGCCGCGGCCAGGGCAGGTTGGCCACGTCGCCACCGGAGACCACCACGTCCCGTACGCCGGGGGTGCGGCGCAGGTAGTCCAGCATCGCCTCGTGCCGGTCGGGGGCCTTGATGGTGAACTTGTGCTTGTCGACGGCGGGGGTGGAGGTCCCCACCAGGTCCATGCGGGTGCAGTGCCCGCAGTACTGCGGGCAGGTGGGCAGCAGCTCGGCCAGCACCTTGGTCGGGTAGCGGTGGGTGAGTCCCTCCACCGCCCACATCTCCGCCTCGTGCAGGGAGTCGCGTGAGGCCATCGGGTGCGAGGACCAGTCGGCGCGGCGGTCACTGAAGACCGGGAGCATGTAGCGGCGCACCGGGTCGGCGTAGAACGCCTCGGTGGAGTCCACGTTCATGGTGTTGACCATCTGCGGCGGGATCAGCATCGACATCGTCGCCCGCTCGGCCTGGTCACGTTCGAGGTCGGCGTAGAACGCCTCGCTCAGCAGGTCGCCCATGACCTTGCGGAGCTGCCGCAGGTTCTTCACGCAGTGGGAGCGCTGCCACTGGGCAGACTCCCATTCGGCGGCGGTGACGTCGCGCCAGCCGGGGAAACGGCGCCAGTCGGGCTCCACCAGAGGCTTGTGCCGGTAGACGTACGGCTGGGGGCCGGTGACCTGGGCGGAACCGGTCGTGCCGGACTCTGGGTGCAGGGCAGTGGTCATCGTTGACCCCTCCTCTTGCCGCTACAGTGATCGCGTAAAAGTCTTGTATATGGCCGACGTTACGGGAAGACTTTCACGATAACCAGTGGTGACCAAAACATCTTTCGGGACAAGGTATGACTGAACGGCGTTCTGAGGGCCCGCAGGGCTCCCCGGTCGGGCTGCACAGGGTTCTGGAGCCGGCGGGGGTGCTGCCGCAGGCCGCGCGGCGGCTCGACACCGATCCGCGGATCCGGCCCGACGAGGTGCGCGTCCGGGTCGAGCGGCTGAACCTCGACGCCGCCTCGTACCGGCAGCTGCACACCGCGCACGGCGGCGATCCGGGCGCGATCCGCCGCGAGGTCGCCGAGATCATCGGCGCGCGCGGCAAGATGCACAACCCGGTCACCGGCTCAGGCGGCATGCTCGTCGGCACCGTCGAGGAGGCGGGCCCCGAGTCGCCGCTCGGCCTGAAGCCCGGCGACAGGGTCGCGACCCTGGTCTCGCTCACCCTGACCCCGCTGGCGATCACCGACGGCCTGGCCGCCTGGGACGGGCGTTCCGAGCAGATCCCCACCGACGGGCACGCGATCCTGTTCGCCCGTTCCATCGCCGCCGTCCTGCCCGGCGACCTGCCGGTGCCGCTGGCGCTGTCGGTCATGGACGTCTGCGGCGCCCCAGCCCTCACCCACCGCGTCGTCCGCCAGTTTCAGGGGCCTGGCGGAGCCAGTCCGGGGGGTGTGGGGGGTCGTCCCCCCTCGGAAGGCACTGCGCCTGGCGGACCCGTGGTCGCGGTGCTGGGCGGAGCCGGCAAGAGCGGGTCGCTGTCACTGGCGGCGGCCCGCCGCGCCGGGGCCGCCCGGACCATCGGCCTGGTCCCGAACGAGGCCGAACGCGACCGGCTGGCCGCCACCGGCCTCGCCGACGCCGTCGTGCTGGCCGACGCCCGCGACCCGGTCGCGGTCGCCGAGGCGCTCGGCGAGCCCGCCGACGTGACCGTGGTCTGCGTGGACGTGCCCGGCTGTGAGCACGGCGCGATCCTGGCGACCGCGCCCGGCGGCACGGTGATCTTCTTCTCGATGGCCACCTCGTTCTCGGCCGCCGCGCTCGGCGCCGAGGGGCTGGCCGCCGACGTCACGATGCTGATCGGGAACGGCTACGTACCCGGGCACGTTGAGCTGGCGTTGGATCTGCTGCGGTCGGAACCGGCGGTTCGCGCGTTGTTCACAGCCCGCGAGGGGTGAATTCGGAACAATGACCTCGATGGCCCCGGTATCGGCGGGGCGCCCCCCGGATCATCGAGGAGAACGATGGCGAGCATCACCCGGTCCCTGCGCGAACGGGACCCCAAGGAGCGGCAGAACCAGATCGTCGAGGTACTGGTCGACGCCTTCTCCGACCTGATGGAGCGCAGCCCCGCCGAGTTCCGCCGCCGCTTCCGCAAGATGGCCTCCGACCCGTTCGCGTTCTACCGGGGGAGCGCCTGCCTGTTCTACGCCGACGTCAAGGACGACGACGACCCCTGGGCCGACGAGCGCACCGGCCGCGTCTGGATCCAGGGCGATCTGCACGCCCAGAACTTCGGCACGTACATGAACGACGACGGCGTGTTCGTCTTCGACGTCAACGACTTCGACGAGGCCTACGTCGGCCACTTCACCTGGGACGTCAAGCGCCTGGTGGCGAGCCTGGCCCTGCTGGCCTGGAGCAAGGCGATCTCCGACGCCGACATCCGCCGCCTCATCGAGACCTACGTGCACGCCTACGTCGACCAGGTCCGCACGTTCGCCACCCACACCGGCGACGAGAAGTTCGCGCTCACCCTCGACAATTCCGACGGCCACGTCCACGACGTCCTGGCCGCCGCGATCGCCAACACCCGCATCACACTCCTCGACGAGATGACCGAGGTCGACCAGCACCAGCGCCGCTTCAAGGCCCGCGCCGGGGTGCGCCGCCTGGACGACGCCGAACGCGCCAGGGTCGAGGAGGCCTACCTGGCCTACCTGGCGACCATCCCGGCCGACAAGCGCCTGCGTCCCATCACCTACGAGGTGAAGGACATCGTCGGCGCCTCCGGCTTCGGCATCGGCTCCGCGGGGCTCTCCGCCTACAACATCCTGGTGGAGGGCAACAGCCAGGCCCTGGAGAACGACGTCGTCCTGTCGATGAAGCAGGGCAACGTCGCCGCCCCCAGCCGGGTCGTGCCCGACCCCCGCATCCGCGACTACTTCCAGCACCACGGCCACCGCACCGCGGTGTCCCGCCGCGCCCTGCAGGCCAACACCGACCCCTGGCTCGGCCACACCGAGATCGACGGCGTCGGCTACGTCGTGCAGGAGCTGTCTCCCTACGAGGAGGACCTGGACTGGTCGGGCCTCACCGAGCCCGACGAGATGGTCTCCCTCCTCGACGACCTCGGCCGCGCCACCGCCAAGATCCACTCGGTCTCCGACAGCGACTCCGATCACTCCCTGGTCGGCTTCCAGGTCGAGGACGCCATCAACTCCGTCATCGGCACCGACGACAAGCAGTTCGTCGAGGCCATGGTCGAGTTCGGCATGGAATACGCCGCCGTCGTCCGCGACGACCACCGCCTCTTCGTCGACGCCTTCCGCAACGGCGACATCCCAGGCCTCTAACCCCCACCCCGCCGGGCGGCCCCCGCCCGCCCGGCGCCTTGGGCTGTTTCGGGCTCTGGTCGAGTGGGCTGACCGGGTTCGGTCCGGTGGGGCGTCACATCTCGTTCCTGGGGCCAGTGGATGAGGCGGCGGCTCGTCGGGGCAGCAGCCGCGGCCGGGGTCGGACGCGGTCAAGTCCTGGTACGACGAGATCGCCGACTACGACTTCGGCAGCCCTGGGTTCAGCGCGAAGGCCGGCCACTTCACCCAGCTCGTCTGGAAGGGCGGCACCAAGGTCGGCATCGGCCGTGTGTCGGGGCAGGGGGCCGACTTCTACGAGACCTACATCGTCTTCGTGTTCGAGCCGCCGGGGAACATGGAGGGCGAGTTCGCCGACAACGTTCTGCGCGCCTGACTCATCGGGGGCGCAGGCCGTCGAGGATGAGCTGAGAGATGTGCGCGGATCGGTCGGGGCTGGTCTCGGCTCCGGCGTGGCGGATCGCGGCGAACGCGCCGGCTACCAGTGCCATGACCTCGCCGACGCTGAGGTCGGCTCGGACGGCGCCTACGGTGTGGGCGCGGTCGAGGAGGCCTGCCACGTGACGGGTGAGGTCGGCGGCGACGTCGGGGGCGGCGATGCGCAGGTCGAACTCGGTGGCGGCGAGGGCGCTCTTGACCGTGGCGTTCTCCGCGCCTGAAGCCATCATCAGCGACAGGAGGGTGAAGAGGGCCTCGGGGTCGTTGGTCTTGGCGAGGGCCTCGGCTTGGGTCACCAGGCGTTTGATCTGGTCGATCGAGACGGCGAGGTAGAGCGCCTCCTTGGTGGGGAAGTGCCGGTGAACGGTGCCGGGCCCGACGCCGGCGCGGCGGGCGATCTCGTCGAGGGAGATGCCGAGGCCCTCGGCCGCGAACACCTGCTGGGCGGTCCGCAGCACCCGGTCGCGGTTGCGGCGTGCGTCGGCCCGCAATGTTCGGTCCCCGGTCGGTTCTCTGGTCATCGCGCCCTAGCTTAACCGGGGCGTCGCCCCGTATGCTTCGAAATGAAGCGGGGCGAGG
Source organism: Actinomadura barringtoniae (assembly GCF_017573505.1). Taxonomy (GTDB): domain Bacteria; phylum Actinomycetota; class Actinomycetes; order Streptosporangiales; family Streptosporangiaceae; genus Spirillospora; species Spirillospora barringtoniae. The sequence continues at coordinate 5,442 of NZ_JAGEOJ010000009.1, read as the reverse complement.
CCCCGGTTAAGCTGATGAGAGAGGAGAGCGTTGATGACCACACGTGAGGAAGCCGAGGGCCTGGTGCTGCGGATGCAGGAGTGCTTCAACTCCCGGCAGTTCGACCAGGCCGCCGACCTGCACACTCCCGATTTCTTCAGCCATCCGCTCGGCGCGACCGGGTTCGAGGCGGGCAAGACCGCCTGGCGCACGCTCACCACCCGGTTCCCCGACATGCGGGTCGTGGCCGAGGACATCCTGGTGGACGGCGACAAGGTGGCGGTTCGCTCGTCGGTGGAGGGGACGGCGGCTCCGGGGATGCTGCTCGAGATCTTCCGCATCGACGACGGCCGGTTCGCCGAGATGTGGGGGATCACGGAGGGGCCGGACCCGCGTCACTGACCGCGGGCCAGGTGGCGCAGGTAGGCGGGGCGGTTGCGGGGGTCGGCGCCGGTACGGGGACGCGTCGGCGGTGTTCCGGTCACGGGGCGTTCACCGGACGGGCCGGACCACCAGGTGCCCTCACCGCGGGTGAGCGCGGGCAGCGCGGTCTCGGCCTCGCGGGCACGGGCGGCGGGGATCTCACCCTTGATCGTCCAGCCGTCGGGGCCGGGGGAGGGCTCGAGCGTGGCGCCCAAGGCGGCGAGGGCCGAGAGGACTGCGCTGAGAGTGTCGGCGGGGCTTTCCGCCTCGAAGGTGCTGGTGGGCTCGTAGACGCGCGCGCCCGCCTGGGTTAGGGCCTCCATGAGGATCAGGGGAGTGAGGCCGCGGAAGTCGGCGGCGGTGCTGATCGGCCCGGCGAATCCGGAGTGGGTCAGGACGACGGCGCAGTCGGTGACGGGCCAGCCGTGCAGGCCCTGTTCGAGGGTGTCGTGAACGGTCTCCTCGATCGCGCGGTCGAACGCGTGGGGGAGCGCGCCCTGTTCGGTGTCGCGGCGGAAGGTGTTGCCGCTGCCGTGGGGCGCGGGTTCGACGCGCAGGCCGATGGTCGCCCAGAAGTCGGGCATGCGGCGGCGCCAGTTCATGTCCTCCGCGGCCTCGCCGATGCCCGCGGGACGCTCGGTGTAGAGGGTCCGGGTCTCCTCGAAGACCGCCTCGATCCCGGCTTCGGTGAGCAGGCGCGCGGCGATGACCTCCTTGTGGACCTCCCCGTACAGCAGCACCGACGTCGCGCCGGACGGGGCGGGGCGGGCGCGGATCAGCGGGTCCTCGTCGGCGAGGTCGAGCAGCGCGGCGCGTAGCCGTCCCGCGTCGGCGGGGCGCCGGGTGCGCACGATCGTCTCCAGGGAGGGCGGCGGGAACGGCGGTACGTCGCGGACGGGCGGGCCGATCCGGTCGCCGACCCGGGCCTGCGAGAGGCCTCGGACGCGGGCGATGTCCCCGGCGGTCAGCGTGCTGCCGGGGGCGCCGATGACCTCTAGGCCGGTGATGCGGCCGCCGTGGCCGGTGGCGAACGTGACGTCCTCGCGGAGTCGCAGCTCGCCGGAGAACAGGCGCAGGTAGGCGACCCGCTCGCCGGACCTGGTGCGTTCGACGGCGAAGACGCTGCCGCGCGTCTCGCCGTCACCAGCGGCGGCCGGGGGAAGGAGCGTGCCGATCCCGTTCAGGAGGTCGGGGACGCCGCCGCCGGTCATCGCCGAGCCGAAGTAGAGCGGTTGAACGGCGCCGGCCGCCGTCTGCCTGCGGAGGGACGCCCACAGGGTCTGGGGCGGGGTCTCGCGGCCGTCGATGTAGTCGGCGAGCAGGGCGTCGTCGCCGTCGGCGAGGATCTCCGGTGACGGCTCGCAGGAGACGAGGTGTCCTGAGCGGAGCCGGTTGAGGGGAACGGGCCGCGCGGGCAGGCGGCGGCTGATCGCGGCGAGGACCGCGTCCGGGTCGGCGCCGGGCCGGTCGGTCTTGTTGACGAAGATCAGGGTCGGCAGCGCCAGGGCGTGCAGGGCCCGCATCAGGACCCGGGTGCGGGCCTGCACCATCTCGATCGCCGACAGCACCAGGACGGCGCCGTCGAGCACGCCGAGGGCGCGTTCCACCTCGGCGGCGAAGTCGGCGTGGCCCGGGGTGTCGATCAGGTTGACGCGCAGGTCGCCGAGCCGGAACGAGGCGACGGCGGACCTGATCGTGATGCCGCGGGCGCGTTCCAGCTCGCCGCGGTCGGTCTGGGTGTCACCGGTGTCGACGCTGCCGAGCCGCGCGATCGTGCCGGTGTCGAAGAGGAGGCGTTCGGTCAGGCTGGTCTTGCCTGCGTCAACGTGCGCCAGGATGCCGAGGTTGAGCGTGGGCATGTGCGGAGGTGTCCTCGAGAGTTCTCGTTGGGAAGGGATTCCTGTGAGATTCCGAGGACCTGGCGCATTTCGCCTCCGCTGCTTGGTGGACACCGCTCGTACGTGAGCAGGAGACCACCGGTGGGGCGGCGGGCTCAAACCATTTTCGGCGGCCGCACACCCAGGGGCATGCGAAGGGGCGCCGGGCGGGCCACATCCGCCCGGCGCCCCTTCGTGCTGATGACCTAGCGGAGGACGGTCAGGGTGACCGCGTTGTTCTTGTAGGACACCTTGAACAGGTGGCCCTGCGAGCGGACCGTGGCCCCTTCGTGCAGGCCGCGGAACGTGCCGCTGATGGAGCGGCCGCTCATGAGCGTGAGCGTGGTGCCCTTGGTCACCGGGCCCTGCACGTCCAGGTCGAGGCTGCCGCGCAGGACGATGTCGCCGCCGGCCTTGACGCCGGTGGCGGTGGTGCCGGAGACGGTCGCGGCGAGCTCGCCCTTGCGGCCGATGGTGACGTCGCGGGCGACGCTCAGGACGCCGCCGGTGGACAGACGGGCGAGCTTGGCCTCGTCGGAGGTGACGCCGGGGCTGAGGGTGCCGTCGGCGACGTCGACGCTGTCGCCCACGGTGCCGTTGCCGCCGAGGGTTCCGCCCTTCACCTGGATGGAGGTGGCGTGCGTTCCGGCGACCGACAGCTTGCCGTCGCGGACGGTGCTGGTGCCGTGCCAGGTGTTGTCGCCGGTGAGCAGGAGGGTGCCGCGGCCGTCCTTGCTGAGGCCGCCCTCGTAGACGCGGGTGTTGCGGGCCTGCTCGCGGCGGGTGCCGACGGCGTAGTCGAACTTGTCCTTGTCGCTGGCGCCCGCGGGCAGGCCGTGGGTCCAGCCGCGGTCGGCCTTGGTCTGCTTCCAGGCGGCGGCCTCGGCGGCGTCCTCGCCCTTGCGGGCCTGGACGGCGGCGTCGGAGATGTCGTTGGACCACACGTCGCTGCGGCCGTGGGTGTTGACGTCGAACCGCCCGATCAGCTGGCCCGGGCCCTGCACGGCCTCGCGCAGGCTGACCGTTCCCCAGCCGTTGCGGGAGTCGGGCACCTGCACGATCTTGCCGGCGTTGGGGTTGGGAACGGCGGTGCCGGACGCGTCGTTGATCGTGCTGTTCTGGCGGCCGGTGGTGAACATGGTCTGCATGGCCTGGGTGTTGGTCATGTACGGGAACCGCTGCATGATCAGCGACAGGGCGGCCGCCGAGTGCGGGCCGGCCATCGAGGTGCCGGAGGCGGCCCGGTAGCGGGCGACGGGCTTGCCGTCGACGACCTCCACCCAGGTGCTGTTGATCAGGCGGCTGGGCGCGGTGACGCAGGACCACTTGGCCACGCCGCACTGGTTGAACTCCTGCTGGCCGGGGACCAGCACCGAGCCGTCGGCGTTGAACGTGCGGCCGATGTTGGGGTTGACGCCGGAGGTGGTGTAGAAGGTCGGCTCCAGGTCCGGTCGGTAGTACGTGGTGGCGGCCCGCGCCGTGGGGTTGGCGACGCCCGCGTTGCCCGCGGTGAACTGCAGGACGGTCCCGCGCTTGGCGACCCGCATGGCGCCGTTCAGCCAGTGCTCGGTGTTGCCGTTGGCGTCGGCGACCCCGTCGGGGGTGGACAGGTAGCGCCAGGCCGCGTTCAGCCCGAACGTGGCGGGGCTGCCGGGGGGCGGCTCGAGGGTGTTGAAGTTCTCGAGGGCGGACGGGCTGCCCCAGCTGGTGGTGATCAGCCTGATCGGCTTGCCGTCGGCCGTTTTGGCCTTGGCGACGGCCTTGTAGACGTTGGACAGGTAGCCGTTGTCGAGCCGCTGGGTCTCGGGCGCGCCCTCGGGCACCAGGCCGTAGAGCACGCCATCGGTCTTGTGGGTGTTGCCGATGTAGGCGTCGGCGTTGAACGCGACGCCGTGCATGTTGGCGTCGGGACCGTCGGGGGTGGTCTCGCCGACGCCGTCGCGGCTGGCGGCCACGGTGCCGCTGACGTGGGTGCCGTGGCTGTCGTTGAACGCGGGGTCGAAGTCGCCGGGCGTCGGGCCGGTCGTGCCGCCGCTGGCGGTCACCGAGTGGAACCGGTCGGGGACCTTGTAACCGGTGGCCAGGCTGCCGTGCTCGCGCACGTGCCCGGTGTAGTAGCCCGAGTCGACGATGCCGATGTTCATGCCGCCGCCGGCGAGGCCCCGGGCGTAGGCGTACTCGGCGCCGATCGTGACCAGGCCGGAGTCGCGGTTGAACTCGGGGGTGCGCCAGCTGGCGGGGTCCCCGGCGCGGCCGGGGTCGCCCGGGTAGGTCGTGATCGGCGCGGGGCCGGAGGTCTGCGCGACCGCCGGGTGCACCACCACGCAGAGCGCCACCAGGAACGTCGACGTTGGCGCCGCGAACCGCACTGTCCGCTGGAGCTTGGCTATCGGCATCCGGTCTCCTTCAAGATCGATTTGGCCGAAAACGTACCGTTGCCCCCAAACCGGATCAATACGTTGACCGATCCCGGTTCGATGTCTGGCAGAAGCCGCCATGTCACCTGCTGTCCGGTCGTATGACTCGTCCCGTTCGGTACCGGCCGTTACCTGCCGTCGCCGACCGGGTACGCCCTGAGTCGTCGATCACTGTTCGGGGGGACGGTCGGGTGCCGGAACGGGGGAAGAGCGCCGCCGCGCTGACCCACCGCGCCATCGCCGCCCACCGGGACGGGGACACCGCCCGCGCCCGCGAGCTGCTGGCCGCCGCGCTCGCCGAGGAGACCGACTACGAGCGCGCCTGGACCTGGTTCGCGCACATCACCGAAGACCCCGGCGAACGGCTGTTTCAGCTGGCTGAACTCGGTAACCGGCGTGCTGCCCGAGGTCAGCTACACCGTCGCGATCGAGTGGGCCTATTACGCCTTCATCGTGCTGTCGGCGGGGTGCATCGTGGTCGCCATGCCCGGGGACCGGCTGGAGACCCGGCACGACCAGGTGGCGATCGGGCTGATGTACTTCTGGAAGTACGGCTGACCGGCGACGCGATCTCCGTTACCAGAGGTTCTTGCGGAACAAGGGGTGTTTACCGGAGGATCTCCCGTAAGAGACGCATCAATGTGGATGATTGTTCGAGGGGAGGCGGCAATGGCGCCGCAGCGGAAACTCGATCTCGACCCGGAGACGGTGCGGCGGGGGCGCGGGGGCGGCGCCCCCGCCCCCCC
>NZ_JAGEOJ010000008.1 GCF_017573505.1 Actinomadura barringtoniae | reverse complement strand
CGGGGTGGGGCAAGCGGGCTGTGCGCGTCGGCCGGGGTGGGGTCAGCTGGTCGTGCGCGTCAGCCGGGGTGGGGTCAGGCCGGCTGTGGGCGTCGGTCGTGGTGAGGCAGGCTGGCTCTGCGCGTCGGCCGGGGTGGGGGAAGCCGGCTGTGGGCGTCGGCCGGGGTGGGGTCAGCTGGCTGTGGGCGTCGGCCCGGGGTGGGGTCAGCTGGTCGTGCGCCTCAGCCGGGGTGAGGGCAGGCCGGCTGTGGGCGTCGGTCGTGGTGAGGCAGGCCGGCTCTGCGCGTCGGCCGGGGGTGGGGCAAGTCGGCTGTGCGCGTCGGCCGGGGTGGGGCAAGCGGGCTGTGAGCGTCAGCCGTGGTGAGGCAGGCTGCGCATCAGTCGTGGTGGGGCAGGCCGACAGGGCGCGTCGTCCGTGGTGGGGTCAGCTGGCTGTGCGCGTCGGCCCGGGGGCAGGTCGGCTGCCGTGCTTCAGCCGGGATGGGGTCAGTCGGCTGTGGGTGTCAGCTGGGGTAGGGCAAGTTGGCTGTGGGTGTCAGCTCGGGGTGGGGCGGGCTGGCACTGGGTGTCAGCCGTGGTGGGCGCCGTTGAGGATGTGGCCGCCTAGTTCCTTGCGCAGCGTCTCCAGGGTGGGCGGGGTGCTGACGATGACCCAGCGCGTGCCGACCAGGTACGTGCCGCCCCAGGGCTTGGCCTCCTCCAGCCAGGCGTTCTGGCCCTGGTCGGTCTTGAAGCCCACGACCGTGTAGCGGCCCTTGGCGGTCTGGCAGGCGCCCTGTTTCAGTTCCGCGGCGGCACGGGTGCCCGCGAGCGTGCAGCCGGTCTGCTCGGCTATCTGCTCGATCGTCGCGGGCTTGGCGTCCGGGGCGTCGCCCTGCGCGCCGTGCATCCCGGCCATGTTCGAGCCACTCGAGCATCCGGCCGCGAGCGCCAGGGTGGCTCCGGACAACAGCGCGGCCTTGAGAAGATGCGGCGAACCCATGGTCCCGTCCTTCGGTGAAGAAATGCCGTTCGACGGGTGGTGGTACGCGCCTGGGGCGCTAGGGGTTCACCGTCAGATCAGGCGGGCCGCGGCGGCCGCTCGCACGTCCGCCTCCTCGGCGGTGTCGTGGTGCAGGCGCTGGAGCCGTACGCGCGTCTCGCTGGTGAGGGGAGCGGTCTGGGCGGCGATGCCGCGCACGCCCTCTTCGCAGTCCCACAGGCCCTCGACGGTGTAGGACTCGGCCGTGTGCGGGGCGGTCCTGGTGAGGGCGGTCAGTACGCGCGGCCTGAGGTAGGCGTAGGTCGATTCGGTCCAGGCGGTCTTGAGGAGTGGGACGGCTTCGCCGGCTCGGAGTCTGCCGAGGCCCTCGATGGGGTCGGCGGCGTCGGCCCAGTCCCGTCTGTGGAGCGCGTCGCGCAGCTCGCTCATGAGCAGGGGGATGTCCTGGCGGGTGCCGTAGCGGGCGAGGATGCGCAACGCCATGTCTTCGCAGCCGTTGTGGGAGGTGGCCCAGGATCGGGCCCTGGGTAGGGCCTCGGGCCCGTAGTCGCGGAGGGCGCGGCAGACGGCGCCGCCCCAGCGGCTGGGACGTTGCGGGAGAAGTTCTTCGGCCAGGTCGAGGAGGACGGAGGCGCGCCTGCGGCCGAGCTCGAAGATCGCGGCCACGGCCTCGTCGTCGCGGCGGCGGGCGATCTCGAGGAGTTCGGTTTCGGTCCGTTCAGAACGGCCGGGCTTGGTGGTCACCGGGCGGCGAGGTCGTCCCGCCTCGGGGCGGCGGGCGAGCGCCGCCCTGATCCGCGGCCGCCGGGCGGCCCAGCTCTCGATCACCGGGTTGTCGGGACCCCGGACCAGCGAGTCGAGGGCGTCGTCGTCGTAGCGGGCGTCGACGAGGCCGTCCATGCCCTCGGTCAGCGCGGGGTCCCGCAGCGCCACGAGGGCGTCCAGGGCGTCGAACCAGTGCGCGCCGTCCTCCGCGTACTCGCGGAGCGGCGTGGCGGCCTCACGGCGGCTCAGGCGCACGAGGTCGGCCAGGACGTCGAGGGCGAGCTGCACCCGCCAGTCGTCGGGGTCGGCATGGTCCGCCGAGTCGAACATGTGTTCGGCGATCGGCCCGGTCGGCAGCTCCAGATCCACCACCAGCCGGGCGTAGTAGAGCCCTCTGGCCTCGCATTGATGATCCCAACGTGGATCGCGCCGTACGCAGTCGAAGACGTACTCGCCAGCGCCCGGCTTGTCGGCCGCTCGACGCGCGGCCCTGCCCAGGCCGCGCTGCAGTTGACCGTGCAGCGTGCCCGCCGATTCCAAGACGACCTCGTTGTTCACCACAGCAGAATGCGCACGGGAGGCGATATCGGGCAAGTGCTTTACCCCGAATCGATGTCCCGCCGGTGCCAGGCCAGGCCCGTGACGCCGGTACCCGCGTGGATGACCTTCGCGCTGCCAACGAACAGGTCAGCACGGACCGGAGGGGCAGCCGGGAGGCCGGCGGGCCCCTCCGGTACTCGGCGGTTTCCGGACTGCCCGAATCGAGGACGATCTACTCCAGCGACGCGCCCGTACCGGGGTCGTTGCCGCGGCACGCCTCCACCATGCGCTCCAGGGCCGCCGTCGCCCCGCTACAGGGTGCGCTGTGCGACCCAGCTCTCGTGGAGGTCGGCGTAGACGCCCGGCTCGGCGACCAGTTCGGCGTGCGGTCCGCGCTGGACGATGCGTCCCTGGTCGAAGACGAACACCTCGTCGGCGGCCTCCGCGGTGGAGAGCCGGTGCGCGATCGAGATGGCCGTACGGCCGCGCGTGACCCCGTCGAGCGCCCGCTGGATCCGTACCTCCGTGGCCGGGTCGACGGCCGAGGTGGCCTCGTCCAGCACCAGCAGGTCGGGGTCGGCGATGTAGGCGCGGGCGAGCGCGACGAGCTGCCGTTCACCCGCCGACAGCGACTCGCCGCGCTGCCCGACGGGCGTGTTCAGCTTGCGGGGGAGCCCGTCCAGCCAGTCCGCCAGGCCCAGCTCGGTCAGCGCGAGCACGAGGTCCTCGTCGGTCGCGTCGGGCTTGCCGTAGCGGATGTTGTCGGCGAGCGTCGCGTCGAACAGGAACCCGTCCTGCGGGACCATGACGATCCGTTCGCGCAGCGACGAGAACCGCACCCGGTCCAGCGGCACGCCGTCCACCAGCACCCGGCCCGACGACGGGTCCATGAGGCGGGTCAGCAGCTTGGCGAACGTCGTCTTGCCCGATCCGGTCTCGCCGACGATCGCGACCCGGCTGCGCGGCGCGATCGCCGCGTTGACGTCGTGCAGCACGGGCGGGCTCTCGGGGTAGGCGAACTCGACGTGCTCGAAGCGCACCTCGATCGGCCCGCGCGGCAGCACCTCGCCGTCCTCGCCCGGGTCGGCGACGTCCGGAACGGTGTCCAGCACGCCGAGCACCCGGCGCCAGCCCGCGATCGCGTTCTGCGCGTCGTTCAGCACCTCGGTCGCGGTCTGCATCGGCGCGACGAACAGCGTCACCAGGAACAGGAACGCCACCAGCTCGCCCGCCGAGAGCTGGTCGTCCACGCCGAGCAGCACCCCGGCGACCACGACGGCGGCGGTCGCGGCCGCCGCGACGAGCTCGCTGGTGGGGAACGTGAGCGCGACGAGCGCCTGCGCCCGCGTCTGTGCCGTACGGGTGGCGTCCACGCTGGTGTCGACCTTCTCGGCGGTGCGGTCCTCCGAGGCGTACGCGCGGATCACCGAGGCGCCGACGACCGACTCGCTGACCGCGGCCAGCAGGTCGCCGGTACGCTCGCGCACCCTGGTGTAGGCGCCCGAGACCAGCCGCTGGAAGCGGCGCAGCGCGAACGCCAGCGGCAGGAACGCCGCCCACACCAGCAGCGCGAGCTGCCAGGAGTAGACCAGCATCAGAATGCTCGCCACGATCAGCTGCCCGATCGAGACGATGAACATCAGCCCGCCGAACTGCATGAACTGGCTGATCTGGTCCACGTCGCCGGTCACCCGCGACACCAGGGCACCGCGCCGCTCGCCGCTCTGGGTGAGCATCGACAGGTCGTGCACGTGCCGGAACGCCTTGATCCGCAGCGCGGCGAGGCCGCTCTCGCTGGACTTGTAGAGGCGCACGTTCATCGCGTACGCGCTGACCGCCGTGATCAGCACCGCCACCGCGCACAGCAGCACGGCGGTGCGAATGAAGCCGATGTCGGGGGAGCCGTCGCCGATCCCCTTGTCGATCGTCTGCTGCACCGCGACCGGCACCACGACGCGGCCCGCGGTCGCCACGAGGGCGAGCAGCAGCGTCCCGGTCAGCCCGGCGCGGAACTGCGGGCTGAGGCGCAGGCCGCGACGCAGCGTGCTCAGCGCGCCCTCTTGCGCGGCGACATCGCTCAGGCTCGTCACGCCACGGCCTCCTCGTTCTCGGTTCCCTCGGCCTCGGTGCCGTCGACGGCCTGCCGCTCGGCCTCCTGCTCGGCCTCCTGCTCGGCCTCCTGCTCCGCCTCGGCGCGCTCGTAGGCGTTGACCAGGTTGCGGTAGCCCTCGGACCGCTCCAAAAGCTCGGCGTGGGTGCCGCGGTCCAGGACGCGTCCGTGCTCGATGTAGACGACCTCGTCGGCCAGCGCGATCGTCGCCTTGCGGTACGCGACGACGACCACGGTCGCCCCGGTGCCGTCCTCGGCGGCCTGCGCCTCCCGCAGCCCGTGCAGGATGCGGGCCTCGACCTGCGGGTCGACGCTGGAGGTCGCGTCGTCCAGCACCAGCAGGCGTGGCCGGCGCACCAGCGCCCTGGCCAGCGCGAGCCGCTGCCGCTGGCCGCCCGACAGGGTCGCGCCGCGTTCGCCGACCTTGGTGTCCAGGCCGTCCGACAGCGCGGCCACGAACCCGTCGGCCTGCGCCATCCGCAGCGCCTCCCAGACGCGGTCGTCCGGCAGGTCCAGGCCCAGCGTGACGTTGCCGCGGACGGTGTCGTCGAACAGGAAGGTCTGCTGCGGAACGAGCGCGGCCGTCTCGGCGATGCCGCCCTTGCGCACGTCCCGGACGTCCACGCCGTCCAGGAGCACGAGCCCCTCGGCGGGGTCGACCAGCCGTACGAGCAGCGAGGTCAGCGTGGACTTGCCCGAGCCGGTCGGCCCGACGACCGCAAGTGTGCGGCCGGGTGAGGCGGTGAACGCCACGTCGTGCAGAACGTGCCTGGGGGAGCCGCCCTCGTCGTCATCGCTCTCGTAGCCGAAGCGGACGTCGCGCACCTCCAGCGCCGCCGCCTTGTCCTCGCCCAGCGCGTTCTCGCCGTACGGGAGGGAACCGGTGGCGGTGAGCACGCCCTGCACGCGGTCCCAGCCGACGACGCTGCGCGGGATCTCGGCGAGCACCCAGCCGAGCGCCCGGATCGGGAACGCGAGCAGCGTGAAGAGGTAGGCCACGTGCACCAGGTCGCCGGCGTTCATCGCGCCCGCCCGCAGCCGCAGCGAGCCGACCATCAGCACGGCCAGCACGCCCAGGTTGGGCAGGGCCTCCAGGATCGGGTCGAACAGGCCGCGCACCCGGCCCACCGCGACGTTGGCGTCCCGCAGCGCCTCGGCCTGCTCGGCGAAGCGCTCGGTCTCGGCCTGCTCGCGGCCCAGGGTCTTGACCACCAGGCCGCCCTCGAAGCTCTCGTGCGCCACCTCGCTGACCTCGGCGCGCAGCTGCTGGGCCCGGGTCGCGACGGGGGCGAGCCGGCGCTGGTACAGCACGTTCAGCAGCGCCACCGCCGGGAAGATCAGGAAGCCGACGATCGCCACCGTCAGGTCGGTGACCAGGATCGAGACCGCGGCGATCAGCAGCATCAGCACGACGCCGACGGCCATCGGCATGGGGGCCAGGGGCGCCCAGGCGGCCTCCACGTCGGCGTTGGCGTTGGACAGCAGCTGTCCGGTCGGGTGCCGGTGGTGCCAGGCGAGCGGGAGCCGCAGGTACTGCCGGGTGACCGCGCGGCGGTAGCGGGCCTGCATCCGGTACTGCATCAGCCCCGCGTAGAAGCGGCGCCCGGCGACCCCGAGCGCCTTCAGCGCCGCCACGCCGATGATCGCCGCGGCCGCTCCGGTCAGCGCGCCCGTCGTGGTGTGGCCGGACCGGAACGCGGGGAGCACGGTGTCCTCGGTCACCCAGCCGAGCACCTGGGCCGTCGCCACCGTCATCGCCGCGTACAGCCCGCTGGCCAGCACGGCGACCGTGAAGACCCGGGGCTCGGCCCGGACCGCGACCCAGAGCACACCCAAGCCTTCGCGGAGTACATGTCGGCTGACTCGCGGTGGCGGTGCTGCTGGCACGGCGTCTCCTAGGTCCCGGTCGGAGGGGCGGGGCGACACCCCTTCGACCCGGGTTGTGGGGGTTTATGGGCCTGCTATGCCTACCATCCGCGGGGACCGCTTATTCCCGGGCCGGGGGGCGCGGCTTACGATCACCGCGTGAATCTCGCTCAGCAGGTCGCACGCTCGGAACGCGCCGCGCTCTGTGACGCCCTCACCGAGGCCGGGCCGGACGCCCCGACCGGGTGTACGGGCTGGACCACCGCGGACCTGGCCGCCCACCTCGTGGTCAGGGAGACGCGCGCCGACACCTGGCCCGGACTCGTTCTCTCGCCGCTCGGCTCCTACACCGAGCGCGTGCGCCGCAAGACGGCCCGAACGGAGTCCTTCGAACGCCTGGTCGAGCGCCTTCGTGAGGGGCCCCCGCGCTTCTCGCCATATGCGCTTCCGGGGGGTGATGGAATCTTCAACTTGGTGGAGTTCTTTGTCCACCACGAGGACGTGCGCAGGGCGCGACCGGAGTGGGAGCCCAGGTCACTGGAGTCCGCCACCGAGGAAGTGTTGTGGCGAAAGATGAAAATTGCTCGATTTGTCATGCGCAATTCACCGGTGGAAGTCACGCTCGTCCGGCCCGACGGCCGCAGCAGGCTGGTGGCGAGGGGCGGGAAGCGCCGTCCTGGCGCGGTTCGCGTGCACGGGCCGGTCGCCGAACTCCTCCTTTGGACGCTCGGCCGTACACCCCTCGCGCGCGTTCGTCTCACCGGCCCGCCGGAGGCTGTCAAGACCCTGACCGAGACGGGTTGGAGCCTTTAACGGGGCGGTAACGACGTAGTTCGCCGAGAGGTGAATCGCGGGGGTTCCCACTCCTGCTCTTTGCGCGGAACCGGTGATACGGTGGGGCCGTCGGTTGCAGTCGTGGTTCTCGATCGTTTGTATGGACGCCCGCGGACTGATGGCAGCGGGCGTTTTGGCTTTTCCGGGACCTGCCGGGGGCGAGGGCGTTCCGCCGTGACCGCGCTGGGTCCGCGAGGTGTGGGCCCACGTTTTGCCGCAAGGAGAAAGACATGCCCCAGCAGGGCACCGTGAAGTGGTTCAACGCTGAGAAGGGCTTCGGCTTCATTGCCGTTGACGGCGGTGGACCGGACGTTTTCGTGCACTACTCGGCGATCCAGAGTTCCGGGTACCGCACCCTCGACGAGAACCAGCGCGTCCAGTTCGAGGTGACGCAGGGTAACCGGGGACCGCAGGCCGACCAGGTCGTCCCCCTGTAACACCCGATAGTCCTACAACAGGACCCGCACCCCTCGGGGTGCGGGTCCTGTTGTTTTTCGGTCAGGCTCCTTATCCGGTTGCGGGTCCGCGCGCATGAGGCGGCAGAATGGAACCCATGTCAGCTCGCCCGTCCAATCTGGACCCCAAGATCGCTGACCGCCTCAAGCGCACCGAGGACGGTCTCATCGCCGCCATCGCCCAGCAGTACGACACTGGAGAGGTGCTCATGCTGGGCTGGATGGACGACGAGGCGCTGCACCGCACCCTCACCACCGGCCGGGCCACCTACTGGTCCCGCAGCCGCCAGGAGTACTGGGTGAAGGGCGAGACCTCCGGCCACCAGCAGTGGATCAAGTCAGTCGCCCTCGACTGCGACAAGGACGTCGTCCTGATGAAGGTCGACCAGGTCGGCGCGGCCTGCCACACCGGCGACCGGACCTGCTTCGACGAGGATGTTCTTCAGGCCGTCGTCGGGGAACGACCCACGGAATGACCACCGGGCGTGAACGCGGGCTCGCCGCCCTGCTGTGCGCGGCGGGGGCGGGGCTGACCCTGCTGGCCGCCGCGCGTCCCTGGGCGACGGTCAAGGCCAAGGAGTCGATCACCCCGTTCAGCCAGGACCTGACCGGCCACGCGCTCGGCGGGACGCCGAGCGCGCTCGCGTGGGCGGGCCTGGCCGGTCTCGCCGCGCTGTTCGCCACCAGCGGGCGGCTGCGCGCGGCGGTCGGGGTGCTGATCGCCCTGTTCGGCGCCGGCATCGGCTACGCGTCCGTCGTCGCCGTACGCCATTCCCACATCGTCACCGTGGCCGGCGACAAGAGCGCCCTGCTGCGGATCGCGGCGCGTCCGGAGGTGGCCACGGGTCCCTGGTGGGCGGTGTCGCTGGCCGGGGGCGTGCTGATGGCCGCGGCCGGTGTGATCGTCGTGCTCCGCGGCGCGCGCTGGCCCGGGATGTCGGCACGGTACGAACGCCGCCCCGCCAAGAAGGCAGTCGGCCCGGGCGACGACCCCTCCAAGCTGTGGAAGTCGCTAGACCAGGGCGAGGACCCCACCGACCAAGGCCAGCCCCTGACTGACCAGGGCAAGGCCCGGTCCGATCAGGGCACACCCCCGGCTGGTCAGGGCGTGGAGTCTGCTGGTCAGGGCGTGGACCGGACCGGCGCGGACCGGACCGGACCGGGCGAAGACCGGCCGGCCGTTCAGGCGGAGGACGCTCGGGAACCGCGGCCGTGAGCGCCGAGGGCGGCGGGCTCGTCCTGGTGGTCGAACACGAGACCGCCGTCGCCGAGATGCAGCGCCGCTACCTGGTGCGCGAGGGCTACGACGTGGTCGTGGAGACCGATCCGGGCGCCGCGGCGACCATGGCCGCCGAGACGCGGCCGGATGTGGTCGTTCTCGATCTCTCCACGGCCGCCCTGCCCATCGATCTCTACCGGCGGGTGGTGGACGCGGCGCGGCCCGCACCGGTCATCGCCGTCACCCCGCCCGGGGACGCCGTGCTGATGCCGGGCCTGGGGGAGCACAGGGTGACCCGACCGTTCGGCCCGCGCCTGCTCGTCGGCGTCGTCGCCGAGGCGCTGCGCCAGGGCGAGCCCGTCCCCGCGTCGGGCCTGCTGAACGTCGGCGCCGTGACACTGGACCCGGACGGGCGCGGCGCGGCGGTCGGCGAGCACCAGGTCGCGCTGACCGTCACCGAGTTCGACCTGCTGGAGTTCCTGATGCGCAACCCGGGCAGGGTCTTCACCCGCGAGCAGCTCCTGGAGGCCGCCTGGGCACCCGGCGCGGGCGCGGGCAGCCGCACCGTGGACGTCCACATCGCCCAACTGCGCGCCAAGCTGGGCGCCGGCAGCCCGATCCGGACCGTACGTGGCGTGGGCTACGTCCTGGACGCGTAATTTAAGGCATTCGCGGCCTCGGGGTCCTCGCCTTGCGGCTCGGACCCCGAACCGCAAAAGCGGCGAGTGCGACATCGCTTCGCGATCTGGCCTGCGGGCCCTCGCCTCCGGCTTCGGGCCCGCAGGTCAGGTAGCGCGCTCGCGGTGCGTGGCTGAGGCCCCACGTTGGATCAGGCCCTAGGCTTGACGCTGTGACCCGTGCTCCCGTTCAGACCGCGACCGGACCGGCGCCCCGGCAGGCCCAGAGCCGCGCGCGCGGCATGCTCGGGCCCGGGGTGGTGCTGGCGGTGACCGCGGCCGGGGTCGCCATGGTGAGCGTCGTCGATCCGCACCAGCCGGGCCACTACCCGACCTGCCCCTTCCTGGCCCTGACCGGCTTCTACTGCCCGGGCTGCGGCGCCATGCGCATGGTCAACTCGCTGACGCACGGGCACCTGGGCGCGGCGTTCGGGCTGAACCCGCTGCTGTTCCTGCTGCTGCCGGTCTTCGCCTACCTGTACGGCCGGTGGGTCGTGCTGTCCTCGCGCGGTGAAGCGATGAGCTCGGTCCTCTTCCGGCCATGGGTGGCCCATGTGTTCCTCGGCGTCATCGTCGCGTACTGGATCCTCCGCAATCTGCCGTTTGCGCACGCCCTCGCCCCGTAAGGGCGTTTCGGGGTGACCTGAGACCGGGGCCGGGTGTCAGGGGCGCCGCTGCCTCCGGCTACGATCGGTGCACGGATCGGCCGGAAAATAGGGGGCCCAGCACGTGACTGTTCTCGACGAGATCATCGACGGCGTCCGGGCCGATCTCGCCGAACGGCAGCAAAAGGTGTCGCTCGACGACCTCAAGGCCAAGGCCGAGCAGGCGCCCGCTCCGCGCGACGCGCTCGGCGCCCTGCGCGGCCAGGGGGTGTCGGTCATCGCCGAGGTCAAGCGCAGCAGCCCGTCCAAGGGCGCGCTGGCCGCGATCGCCGACCCGGCTTCGCTGGCGCGCGACTACGAGGCCGGCGGCGCGAAGGTGATCAGCGTGCTGACCGAACGGCGCCGCTTCGGCGGCAGCCTGGAGGACCTGGCCGCCGTCCGCGCGAACGTCGACATCTCCATCCTGCGCAAGGACTTCATCGTCACCTCCTACCAGCTGTGGGAGGCGCGGGCCTACGGCGCCGACGTGGCGCTGCTGATCGTCGCGGCGCTGGAGCAGGACGCCCTGGTGTCGCTGGTCGAGCGGGCCGAGTCGATCGGGCTGCTCCCGCTGGTCGAGGTGCACACCGAGGAGGAGGTGGCGCGCGCCGTCGACGCGGGCGCCAAGGTCATCGGGATCAACGCCCGCGACCTGAAGACCCTCAAGGTGGACCGGGACGTGTTCGCCCGGCTCGCGCCGCAGGTGCCGAAGAACGTCGTGAAGATCGCCGAGTCCGGCGTGCGCGGCCCGCACGACCTGCTCGCCTACGCCTCCAACGGCGCCGACGCGGTGCTGGTCGGGGAGAGCCTGGTGACCGGCAAGGACCCCCGTACCGCCGTCGCCGACCTGGTCGCCGCCGGGGCGCACCCCGCGCTGCGGCAGGGCGGCTGAGGCCGGGGTCCCGGGGACCGGGTAGATTACGGCCATGCTGATGGAGCCGCTGCGCGAACGATGGCAGGCCTAGCCGACTCTCATTAATCGGTAGGCCCTCTCAAGTACGACAGGACGAGACTCAGATGACCATCGACGCCGCGCGCGGCGCTTCTGCCGCCGTGCCCGATTCCGGCGGCCACTTCGGAAGGTTCGGCGGGCGCTTCGCCCCCGAGGCCCTCATGGCGGCCCTCGACGAGCTGGACCGCGAGTTCGAGGCGGCCAAGAAGGACCCCGAGTTCGTGGCCGAACTCGACGATCTCCTCACCAACTACGCCGGCCGCCCCAGCCTGCTCACCGAGGCCAAGCGCTTCGGCGCCGAGGCCGGCGGGGCCCGGGTCCTCCTCAAGCGCGAGGACCTCAACCACACCGGCTCGCACAAGATCAACAACGTGCTGGGCCAGGCGCTGCTCACCCGCCGGATGGGCAAGAAGCGCGTGATCGCCGAGACCGGCGCCGGCCAGCACGGCGTCGCGACCGCCACGGCCGCCGCCCTGCTCGGGCTGGACTGCACCGTTTACATGGGCGAGGTCGACACTGAGCGCCAGGCGCTGAACGTCGCCCGGATGCGGATGCTCGGCGCCGAGGTGATCCCGGTGAAGACCGGCAGCCGCACGCTCAAGGACGCCTGCAACGAGGCGTTCCGCGACTGGGTCGCCTCCGTCGACCACACCCACTACTGCATCGGCTCGGTCATGGGCCCGCACCCGTTCCCGATGATGGTCCGCGACTTCCAGCGGATCATCGGCGTGGAGGCGCGGCAGCAGTGCCTCGACCTGTTCGGCGGGCTGCCCGACGCGGTCGTCGCGTGCGTCGGCGGCGGGTCGAACGCGATCGGCACCTTCCACGCGTTCGTCCCCGACGAGGGCGTGAAGCTGTACGGCTTCGAGGCGGGCGGCGACGGGGTGGCGAGCGGCAAGCACGCAGCGACCCTGGTCGGCGGCTCGCTCGGCGTCATCCACGGCATGCGCACCTACCTGCTCCAGGACGACGACGGGCAGACGATGGAGACCCACTCGATCTCCGCCGGGCTCGACTACCCGGGCGTCGGCCCCGAGCACTCCTGGCTGCACGACACCGGCCGGGCCGAGTACCGGGAGATCACCGACGCCGAGGCGATGGACGCGTTCGCGCTCCTGTGCCGTACGGAGGGGATCATCCCGGCCATCGAGTCGGCGCACGCGCTCGCGGGCGCGCTCAAGGTCGGCAGGGAGCTAGGCCCGGACGCCACCATCGTGGTGTGCCTGTCCGGACGCGGTGACAAGGACATGCAGACGGCGGCCACCTTCTTCGGCCTGATGCCCGAGGGAGAGGCCCAGTGACCGTCAAGACCGCCTACGACAAGGCCAAGGCCGACGGGCGCGCCGCCCTGGTCGGCTACCTGCCCGCCGGATTCCCCTCGTACGAGGGCGCCATCGAGGCCGCCAAGGCCATGGTGGAGGCCGGCTGCGACGTCATCGAGATCGGCCTGCCCTACACCGACCCGATGATGGACGGCCCGACCATCCAGGACGCCGTTCACCAGGCGCTGGTCGGCGGCGTCCGGGTCGCCGACGTGTTCCGTACGGTCGAGGCCGTGGCCGCCACCGGCGTGCCCACCCTGGTCATGACCTACTGGAACCCGGTCGACCACTACGGCGTGGACGCGTTCGCCCGCGACCTGAAGGCGGCGGGCGGCGCCGGCCTGATCACGCCCGACCTCAGCCCGGAGGAGGGCGAGGACTGGCTGGCCGCCGCCGACGCCCACGACCTCGACAAGGTCTTCCTGGTCGCGCTGAGCTCCACCGACGAGCGCATCGCCAAGATCACCCAGGCGTCGCGCGGGTTCGTCTACGCCGCGTCGCTGATGGGCGTCACCGGCGCCCGCAGCGCGGTCGACACCGGGGCGCCGCGGCTGGTCGAACGGACCAAGGAGAGCATCGCCGCGCAGGGGCTCGACCTGCCGGTCGGGCTGGGGCTCGGCGTCGGCAACGGCGTCCAGGCCGCCGAGGTGGCCGGGTTCGCCGACGGTGTGATCGTCGGCTCGGCGTTCATCCGCCGGATCCTGGACGCCCCGGACGCCGCCGCCGGTCTCGCCGGCATCCGCGAGCTCACCGCCGAGCTCGCCGAGGGCGTCCGCCGGGGCCGCTGACACGGCGCGGCCCGCACGGGTCGCGCCCGCGGAGGCCCGTTGACACGGGGGACTCATGCGGAGGCGCCTGACACGGAGCTGATGGGGGAGCGGCGGTGCCTTGCGGCGCCGCCGCTTTCCCTTAGCCCTACAGCGCGCTTATACGCCGTCCCCTAAGGTGGTCCCGCCGGCCCGTGGGCGTCGCCCACGGGCCAGAGCGGCATCCGGCACGGGCGGGTTGGAAGGATCCTGATGGTTCAGCAGGTCGAGAAGCAGGACGGCGGCGCGGCCAAGGCGCCGGCCCGGCCGCTGTGGTTCGTGGTCCCCGCCTGGCTGCTCACGCTGGCCGGGCTCGGTATCTCGATCTACCTGACGATCAGCCACTACGACGACAAGGCCCTGGTCTGCTCGGCGAGCGGCAAGATCGACTGTCACGCGGTCACCACGAGCAAGTACTCCGAGATCCTCGGCATCCCGCTGCCGCTGCTCGGCCTGGCCTTCTTCGTGGCGTTCGCGGTGCTGATCACCCCGTGGGCACTGCGCTCGGAGAACCCGGTCTTCCGCTGGGGGCGGCTGGCCGGCGCGGGCGTCGGCGTGATCATGGTCGTCTACCTGGTGACCGTCGAGCTGGCTCTGCTGCACAAGATCTGCCTGTGGTGCACCGGGGTCCACACGATCACTATCCTGCTCTTCATCCTCGTTCTGGCCGACGAGTTCCGGCGCATCGGCCAGGTCGACTAGGGCCCGCGGTACCAACCCTTCTCACCCGCGCGATCCGAACGCGCGGATCCCCTGCATAGGAGAACCGACAATGAGCAAGGCCGCACGAGAGCGTTCCGCCCGGGAACGGCTCGCCGAGGAGCGCAGGCGGCAGGCGGCACGCGACAAGCAGCGCAAGCTGCTCGCGATCGTGATCGGCGCGGTGGTCGCCGTCGCCGCGGTGGTCGTGGTGACCGTGATCGTCATGGACCGGCAGGGCAAGAGCAACCAGAAGGCGTCCGCGTACACCGGCCCGCAGGCCCCGACCAGCCGCCAGGCCGACGGCTCCATCGTGATGGCCAAGGCCGGCGTCACCGCCCCCACGCTGGAGGTCTTCGAGGACTTCCAGTGCCCGGTCTGCAAGCAGTTCGAGGACAGCACAGGCAAGACCGTGAAGCAACTGGCCTCCGAGGGCAAGGTGAAGGTCGTCTACCGGCCGTTCCACCTGTTCGGCCAGCAGCCCGACCCGGTGAAGCGCAACTCCTTCGCCTCGGCGAACGCCGCGCTGTGCGTGCCCGCCGACAAGTGGCTCTCCTACCACGACACGCTTTACAAGTACCAGCCTGAAGAGGGCACCAAGGGCTTCGCCAACAAGGAACTGGTCAACTGGGGCAAGGACATCGGGATCACCGACCCCGGCTTCGACAAGTGCGTGAACGACCAGCAGAAGAAGGACCAGGTCAACTCGATGACCTCGTACGCGCTCGACACCAAGAAGGTGACCGGGACGCCGACCCTCTTCCTGAACGACCAGAAGCTGGACACCAAGGACTACGACTCCGGCGACGCCATCACGAAGGCGATCGAGGCCGCGGGTAAGAAGACGACCAAGTAACACCTCGCGCGGGCCCGGACGCCGGGCCCGCGCCCCCGTCGCGGCTACGCTCTGGTCTGCGGTACACGCAGGTCAGAGGGGCCGATCGGGGGATCGATGAGCAAGGCGGAGAGGGAGCGCTCGGCGCGGCAGCGGCTCGCGGAGGAGCGGCTCAAGCAGGCGGCGCGCCAGAAGCAGCAGCGGATGCTGATGATCGTGCTCGGCGTCGTGGCCGTGGTCGCGGTCGCGGTGGTCGTCATCGTCACGGTGAGCAACTCCGGCGACGACAAGAAGGCCCCCAAGTACGCCGGGCCTCTCGCGCCCACCTCCCGCCAGGCCGACGGCTCGATCGTGATGGCCAAGGCCGGCGTCGCCAAGCCCGTCCTCGAAGTCTTCGAGGACTTTCAGTGCCCGGCGTGCAAAGCGCTGGAGGACACCACGGGCAAGACCATCAAGGAGCAGGCCGCCGCGGGCGCCGTCAAGGTCGTCTACCGGCCGTTCCGGCTCTTCCAGCAGGAGCCGCTGAAGTCCAACTCCCAGCGCGCCGCCAACGCCGCCGAGTGCGCGCCCGCCGACAAGTGGGTCCCGTTCCACGACCAGCTCTACGCCAACCAGCCCGAAGAGGGCAGCGACGGCTTCGCCAACAAGGACCTGATCAAGTGGGCCGGCGAGGTCGGGATCACCGGCGACGCGTTCACCCAGTGCGTGAACGGCGGGCAGAAGAACGCCTCGGTCGACCAGGCCACGGCCTACGCGCAGAAGGCCGGTGTCACCGGCACCCCGACGCTGATGCTGGACGGCAAGAAGGTCGGCGACGACGCGCTGACCCCGGACGGTTTGAAGAAGGCGATCTCGGCGGCCGGGAAGTGACGCCGATCTTGGCGCGGGGTGGCCGCCGGACGCGGTAACGTCCATGCTCATGCAGCCGCTCGCGTCCATTCCGAGTCCCTCCCAGGGTGTCTGGCACCTCGGCCCCCTCCCGATCCGCGCGTACGCGCTGATGATCATCATCGGCATCGTCGTCGCGGTATGGGTGGGCGAGCGGCGCTGGGCCGCCCGCGGCGGGACGCCGGGCGTGGTCATCGACGTCGCCGTCTGGGCCGTGCCGTTCGGGCTGGTCGGCGGCCGCCTCTACCACGTCATCACCGACTACCAGCGCTACTTCGGCGACGGCAAGGACCCGGTCAACGCGCTCAAGATCTGGGAGGGCGGCCTCGGCATCTGGGGCGCGGTGATCCTGGGCGCGGTCGGCGCGATCATCGGCTGCCGGCGGCGCGGGATCTCGGTGCTGGCGCTCGGCGACGCGATCGCGCCCGGCATCGCGCTGGCGCAGGCGATCGGCCGCTGGGGCAACTGGTGGAACCAGGAGCTGTACGGGCGGCCGCTGCACACGTTCTGGGCGCTCAAGATCGACTACGGCAACCGGCCCAAGCTGCCCGACGGCAGTGTGGACCCCAAGTACGCCGACGTCGCCACCTACCACCCGACGTTCCTGTACGAGTCGCTGTGGTGCGTTGGCGTCGCGATCCTGGTCATCTGGGCCGACCGGCGCTTCAAGCTCACCCACGGCCGTTCGTTCGCGCTCTACGTGGCCGCCTACACGGTGGGCCGCTTCTGGGTCGAGGCGCTGCGCATCGACGACGCCCACCACTTCCTGGGCCTGCGCCTGAACGACTGGACCTCGATCATCGTCTTCCTGGGCGCGGTCGGCTACCTCTACTGGGCCCGCAACCAGACCGGCCCCGAGAACGTCGTGGTCGGCGGTACGGAGGCCCCGGCCACCGAGCCCGGCCAGCCCGCCGCCGAGACGGACGAGCCCAAGGACGCCGAGCCGGTCGTCGCGGACGCTGCGGATGCGGAGCCGGAACCCGAAGACGAGGAACCGGCCAAGGCCGAGCCCGTCGCGGAAGAGGAGCCTCCCGCCGAGGAGGAGCCCGCGAAGGCCGAGCCCGCCAAGGCCGAGCCCGCCGAGGACGCTGCGGCCGAGGACGCGACGGTCGAGGAAGAGCCCGCCAAGGCCGAATCCACGAAGGACGCGCCCGCCGAAGACTCGCCTGCGGAGGACGAGCCCGCGAAGGCCGAGCCTTCGGCCGAGGTGACCGAGACCGCCGACGAGGTGGTGGACGAGGCTCCCGAGGCAGAGCCCGAGGCGCCGAAGGCCGCGGAGGCCACCGAGGCCGAGGAAGAGCCCGCGGCTAAGGCGGACGAGCCCGCCGAGTCGGAACAGTCTGCGGCCGAGGCGGACGAGCCCGCGGAGCCTGCCGAGCCCGTGGCCGAGGAGGAACCTGCCGCTGAGCAGGAGGAGCCCGCGGCCGAGGCGCCCGCCGCTACCGAGGAACCCGCCGACGAGGCCGAAACCGCCGCCGACGACAATGGAACGGGCGCGAACGGCAAGGCCGAGGACACCGAGGCCGGGGCCGAGCCCGTGAAGGACGGCAAGAAGTAGGCCTAGTCGGAGGAACCGGGTGACCGAGAGTGTGACCGCGGAGATCCATCACCAGCACCGGGACGTCAACGGCGGCTGGCTGCGGCCCGCGGTGTTCGGGGCGATGGACGGTCTGGTCTCCAACTTCGCGCTGATCGCCGGCATCGCCGGCGGTCAGGCGGATCAGAAGGTCGTGCTGCTGGCGGGCCTGGCGGGCCTCGCCGCGGGCGCGTTCTCCATGGCGGCCGGCGAGTACATCTCGGTGGCCTCGCAGTCGGAGCTGGCGATGGCGGAGATCGAGGTCGAACGGCTGGAGCTCGCCCGCCACCCGAAGGCCGAGATGCGCGAGCTGGCGCAGGTCTTCGAGGCGCGCGGCGTGGACCCGGACGTGGCGGCCGAGGTCGCACGCCAGCTGTCGCGCGACCCGGACGAGGCCCTGGAGGTGCACGCCCGCGAGGAGCTCGGCGTCGCCCCCGGCGACCTGCCCTCACCCGTGCTCGCCGCCGGTTCGTCGTTCCTCTCGTTCGCGATCGGCGCGATGCTGCCCGTTCTGCCGTACCTGCTCGGCGCCACCAACCTGTGGCCCGCCGCCGTGATCGCGGGGCTCGGCCTGTTCGGCGCGGGCGCGCTGGTCTCGCGGATCACGACCCGCTCGTGGTGGTTCGGCGGCCTCCGCCAGCTCGGCTTCGGCGCGCTCGCCGCCGCGCTCACCTACGGTCTCGGCGCGCTGATCGGCTCGAACGGACTCTGACCCGCTACAGAAGGGGATAAAGAGCCCTTTTGGGAGCGCGGGGTGCCGGTGTACCACTAAGCTCCCGGATTGTGATCGAGGCGCGTGACACAGACGCTAAGGGCGGGGCCGACTTCTGGCCCGAGTACAAGCCCGGGGACCGCGATCCCGGGTCCCGGTCGAAGCTGCTGTACGCCGGCGCCGCAGCGGTCGCCCTGGTGGCGATCATCGCCGTGGCCGTGGTCGTGCTGACCGGCGGTGGCGGCGACGACAAGGGCAAGGCCCCGGCGGCCGCCGCCGACAACGGCACCAAGGCGTCCCCGACCGCGTACACGCCCCAGCTGGCCGAGAAGTCGATGGCCAAGCTCGCGGCCCGAACCGCGGACGCGCGGCCGGTCACCGCGGGCGAGGTGTTCACCGCCGACGCCAAGAGCGTCAAGTACCGCAAGTTCACGTTCGCGCTGGCCGGCTCCCAGCTGTCGACCGACTGCAAGGCCGTCACCTGGGGCACGCGCCTGCAGGGCGACCTCGCGACCGCCGGTTGCACGCAGATCCTGCGCGGCGCGTACGTCAGCTCGGACAAGTCCCACGTGGGCCAGTGGATGGCGATCAACCTGTCCGGCCAGGACGGCGCGAACCAGATCGTCCGCGACCTCGACCCGAACACCCAGGCCGGGTTCGTCCTGCCGCTGAAGGCCGAGGGCATGCCCGCGTTCGGCACCGGCTTCAGCGCGGCCTACGCGCAGGCCTACGGCCACTACGTGGTCGTCACCTGGGTGCAGCGCGCGGGTGGCGCCACGCCGAGCTCGCTGAACGAGATGATCGACGCGAGCCTCGCCATCGACAAGCCCACCGACTTCGTCTGGGGCCGCCTGGAGATGGCCGACGGCAACCAATGAAAACGCCACGTCACAGCGTTACGGGCAGTAGTCTGCGGGCTCGTGGAGCACGATGACCCCCGCCGCCAAGGCCGCCCGGCGACCGGGCCCGGCCAGCGGCGCGGCTCGAGCGGCCGTTCCGGCGCACCCCGCCGCATAGGCGGCTCCCGCCGCCAGCCCACCCGCGGCCGCCCCCAAGGCAAAAGCCGCCGGGACCCCGACCGCTACCAGGCTCCACAACCCCCCGCCTCACCCAACGGCCCCGGCCTCCCCACCGCCCCCGGCACCCCCGCCCCATCCGCCGGCCAAGACGCCTCCGGCACATATGGCCTACGCGGCCCCGGCTCACCCAGCACGCCCGGCGCGCCCGGCTCACCTGGCGTGTCCGGCACAGCCGGCGCGACTGGCGGCCAAGACACTTCCGGCGCATATGGCCCGTCTGCTGCGCGACCTGGCATGCGCCCCGCGTCCGACGCGTATGGCCGGTCCGCCTCGCCCGGTGGACCAGACTCGCCCGCGTCCGGCACCGCCGACGCTTTCGGCCGCCCCGGAACGCCTACATCGCCCGGCCGCCCCGGCGCGTCCGGCGGTCCCGGCACTGCTGGTGGGTACGCCGCGTCCGGCGGCTACGGCTTGCCCGGCACGACCGGCTCACCTGGCGTGTCTTCTGCATCTGGCGGTCTCGGCGCGACGGGTGGGTACGGCGCGTCCAGCGGCTACGGCTCGCCCGGCACGACCGGCTTGCCCGGCGCGGCATCTGCGCCTGGCGGTCCCGGAACGTCTACGTCGCCTGGCCGCCCCGGCACGACCGGCGGACCTGGTGCGACCGGCGGGTATGGCGCGACCGGTGGTCAAGGGTCGACCGGCATGACCGGCACGGCCGGTGTGGCCGCGGCGTCCGGTGGCTCCGGCTTGCCTGGCGGGCCTGGCGGGCCTGGCGGGCCTGGCGCGGATGGGGCGGACTCGTGGCCTGAGGGAACGCGGGGGCGGGGGGTTGCGGCTGAGGTGCGGGCGGAGCCTGTTCCGCCGCAGCGGCGGTCGGGTGGGCGGCGGGCCAAGAGGGGGCCCTCGGCGGGGGCGTTGTTCGGCGCGGCGGGGGTGCTCGCCGTGGTGGTGGCCATGATCGTCGGGGCGCTGGTGATCGTGGATCGTTCCGGTGGGACGGCCAAACCGAGTGCTTCGGCAGACGGCTCGCCGGCCGAGTCCAGTGGGCCTTCGCCGGTGTCCTACTCCAGTTCGGCGTCGGCCAAGGCGTATGCGAGGATCGCGCAGCGGTCGGCGGACGCGGCCCCGTTGACGTCGGCGGAGCTGTTCCCCTCGTCGGCGTCGAGCGTCACGGTCGACAAGCTCAAGTTGTCCCGTACGGACAAACGATTGGACCGTGACTGTTCCGCGGCGGCCTGGGGCGACGCGGTGGCCACGCGGCTACGCGCGGACGGATGTACGCAGGCGGCGCGGACCACCTACGTCGACGGCAAGAAGCAGTACGCGCTGGCCGTGGTGGTGTTCAACCTGGCCGGGTCGGCGAAGTCCAACGACTTCGTGGACGTTCTGGGGAACGGGCGCGGCGGCGGTTTCGTGGCGCCGCTCGACCCGCCGGACGGGTTCGGCGACGGGTTCAGCATGGCCAGGGGCCTGGCGATGGGTCACTACGCCGTCGTCTCCTGGGCCCAGCGCCTGGACGGCAAGGGCGACGAGCAGGACGAGACGCTGCTCTCGCTGATCATCGAGGGCGGCAAGGCGCCCGCCGTGCTCGGCCGCGCCGCACGCTCCTGAGCGGACGCTCATTCTGGCCGGAGCGGCAACTCCGTTTCGTGCACTTCACGGTCGTTTCGCCTTAAACCTGATCGTTCGGTGACGATGATCACCGAGGTCAGGGCGATTTGGCCGGAACGCACCCCGGTATCCTGGTCTAAACCACTCAGAGATGACATCGAAGCGATCGGTGCGGAGAAGTTTCGCGATCTGGTCGTGTCGGGCATGATCCCGGCAGTGATGTAATGTCATCACACCGCAGCAGGGCCAACGTCGTCCCGGACTGCACTGACTCCGGCAGTGACAACGACGACGACGGGAGGGTTGATGGCTTCTGCTGCCCTCACTCCGGGCCTGCCTCGCAACCAGGGGCTGTACGACCGGGCCAACGAGCACGATGCCTGCGGCGTCGGCATGGTTGCCGACCTGCACGGCCGTAAGAGCCACGACATCGTTCAGAACGCCCTGACCGTCCTGAAGAACCTGGACCACCGCGGCGCGGTGGGCGCCGAGCCCGATGACGGCGACGGGGTGGGCATCCTCGTCCAGATCCCCGACGCGTTCTTCCGCGAGGTCTGCGACTTCGCGCTGCCCGCGGCCGGCTCGTACGCCGCCGGCCTCGCCTTCCTGCCCACCGACGGGGACGAGCGGGCCGCCGCCATCGCCCACGTCGAGACCCTGTGCGTCGAGGAGGGCCTGACCGTTCTCGGCTGGCGCGAGCTGCCGCACGACCCCGAGTTCGCGGGGCCCGCGGCGCGCAAGGCCATGCCGCACTTCGCGCAGCTGTTCGTGGCGCCGGCCGAGCCCGGCCCGCACGCCGGCACGACCGGCCTGGAGCTCGACCGCGCCGTCTTCTGCATGCGCGAGCGCGCCGAGCAGGACGTGCAGGTCTACTTCCCGAGCCTGTCCAGCCGGACCATCGTCTACAAGGGGATGCTGACCACCCCGCAGCTGGAGCCGTTCTTCCCCGACCTGTCGGACCGCCGCTTCGCCAGCGCCATCTGCCTGGTGCACTCGCGGTTCTCGACCAACACCTTCCCGGCCTGGGAGCTGGCCCACCCGTACCGCTTCATCGCCCACAACGGCGAGATCAACACGGTCAAGGGCAACCGGAACTGGATGCGCGCCCGCGAGGCGCTGCTGAAGTCCGACCTGATCCCCGGCGACCTGGCCCGCACCTACCCGGTGATCGACATCGAGGCCAGCGACACCGCCTCGTTCGACGAGTGCCTGGAACTGCTGCACCTGGGCGGCCGGTCGCTGCCGCACGCGGTGCTGATGATGATCCCCGAGGCGTGGGAGAACCACAGCGAGATGGACCCGCAACGGCGGGCCTTCTACGAGTTCCACTCCACGCTGATGGAGGCCTGGGACGGCCCCGCGTCCGTCACGTTCACCGACGGCACGGTCGTCGGCGCGGTGCTGGACCGCAACGGCCTGCGCCCCGGCCGCTACTGGGTCACCGACGAGGGCTTCGTCGTGCTGGCCTCCGAGGCCGGCGTGCTGGACATCCCGGCCGACAAGGTCGTGCGCAAGGGCCGCCTGCAGCCCGGCAAGATCTTCCTGGTCGACACCGAGGCCGGGCGGATCGTCGAGGACGACGAGGTCAAGGCCGAGCTGGCCGCGCAGCACCCTTACGAGGAGTGGCTGCACGAGGGCCTGGTCCGCTTCGAGGAGCTGCCGCAGCGCGAGCGCGAGATCCCGACGCACGAGACGCTGGTGAAGCGCCAGCAGACCTTCGGCTACACGCTGGAGGAAGAACGGATCATCCTGACCCCGATGGCCCGTACCGGCGCCGAGCCGATCGGCTCGATGGGCACCGACACCCCGCTCGCCGTGCTGTCCGAGCGGCCGCGGATGCTGTTCGACTACTTCAAGCAGCTGTTCGCGCAGGTGACCAACCCGCCGCTGGACGCCATCCGCGAAGAGATGATCACCAGCCTGCAGTCCACGCTCGGGCCCGAGGGCAACCTGCTGGAGCCCGGCCCCGAGTCGTGCCGCCGCCTGGTGCTGCCGACCCCGATCCTGGACAACGACGAGCTGTCCAAGATCATCCACATCAACGACGAGGGCTCGCTGCCGCACCTGGACGCCCACGTCGTGCACGGCCTGTACGACGTGAACGGCGGGGGAGAGGCCCTCGAGCACCGCCTCGAGGAGATCTGCTCGGAGGTGTCGCGGGCCATCTCGGCGGGCGCACGGATCATCGTGCTGTCCGACCGCGGCTCCGACCACCAGAAGGCGCCGATCCCGTCGCTGCTGCTCACCGGCGCGGTGCACCACCACCTGATCCGGGAGAAGACCCGCACCCAGGTCGGTCTGCTGATCGAGACCGCCGAGGCCCGCGAGTGCCACCACATGGCGCTGCTCATCGGGTACGGCGCGTCCGCGATCAACCCCTACCTGGCGCTGGAGACGGTCGAGGACCTGATCAAGACCGGTCAGATCGACGGTCTGGACCCGGTGACGGCCTCGCGCAACCTGGTCAAGGCGTACGGCAAGGGCGTCCTCAAGGTCATGTCGAAGATCGGCGTGTCCACGGTCGCCTCGTACACCGGCGCGCAGATCTTCGAGGCGATCGGCCTCGGCGCGGGCGTCATCGACCGCTGCTTCACCGGGACCACCTCCCGGCTCGGCGGCGTCGGCTTCGACGTGCTGGCCGCCGAGGTCGCCGAGCGGCACAAGAAGGCCTACCCGCCCGGCGGGAACGAGGCCGCGCACCGCACCCTGGAGGTCGGCGGCGAGTACCAGTGGCGCCGCGAGGGCGAGCTGCACCTGTTCAACCCGGACACGGTGTTCAAGCTGCAGCACGCCACCCGGACCCGCAAGTACGAGATCTTCAAGGAGTACACCGGCAAGGTCGACGACCAGGCCGAGAAGCTCATGACCCTCCGCGGGCTGTTCAAGCTCAGGGAGGGCGACCGGGAGCCGATCTCGATCGACGAGGTCGAGCCGGTCTCGGAGATCGTCAAGCGGTTCTCGACCGGCGCCATGTCGTACGGCTCCATCTCGGCCGAGGCGCACGAGACCCTCGCCATCGCGATGAACCGTCTCGGCGGCAAGTCCAACACCGGCGAGGGCGGCGAGGACCCGATCCGCTTCACCCCGGACGCCAACGGCGACCTGCGGCGCAGCGCGATCAAGCAGGTGGCCTCGGGCCGGTTCGGCGTGACGAGCGAGTACCTCACCAACGCCGACGACATCCAGATCAAGATGGCGCAGGGCGCCAAGCCCGGCGAGGGCGGGCAGCTGCCCGCGCACAAGGTCTATCCGTGGATCGCCAGGACCCGGCACTCCACGCCGGGCGTGGGCCTGATCTCGCCGCCGCCGCACCACGACATCTACTCGATCGAGGACCTGGCGCAGCTCATCCACGACCTGAAGAACGCCAACCCGGCGGCGCGCGTGCACGTGAAGCTCGTCGCCGAGGTCGGGGTCGGCACGGTCGCGGCGGGCGTGTCCAAGGCGCACGCCGACGTGGTGCTGATCTCCGGGCACGACGGCGGCACCGGCGCCTCGCCGCTGACCTCGCTGAAGCACGCCGGCGCGCCCTGGGAGCTCGGCCTCGCCGAGACCCAGCAGACGCTGCTGCTGAACGGGCTGCGCGACCGGATCGTCGTGCAGACCGACGGGCAGATGAAGACCGGCCGCGACGTCGTCATCGCCGCGCTGCTCGGCGCCGAGGAGTACGGCTTCGCGACCGCGCCGCTGGTGGTGTCGGGCTGCATCATGATGCGGGTCTGCCACCTGGACACCTGCCCGGTGGGCGTCGCCACGCAGAACCCGGTGCTGCGCGAGCGCTTCAGCGGCAAGGCCGAGTACGTGGTCAACTTCTTCGAGTTCATCGCCGAGGAGGTACGCGAGTACCTGGCGGCGCTGGGCTTCCGGTCCCTGGACGAGGCGATCGGGCACGTCGAGATGATCGACATGCGCGAGGCCGTGGACCACTGGAAGGCGGCCGGGCTCGACCTGACCCCGATCCTGCACCAGCCCGAGCTCGCCGACGGCGCCGCCATGCGCCAGGTGAACGGGCAGGACCACGGGCTGGAGAAGGCCCTGGACAACACGCTGATCCAGCTCGCCGAGGGCGCCATCGCGTTCGGCGACAAGGTGAAGCTGGACCTGCCGATCCGCAACGTCAACCGGACGGTCGGCACCATGCTCGGCCACGAGGTGACCAAGAAGTGGGGCGGCGAGGGCCTGCCCGACGACACGATCGACGTCACCTTCACCGGTTCGGCCGGCCAGTCGTTCGGCGCGTTCGTCCCGCGCGGCATCACGCTGCGGCTGGTCGGCGACGCCAACGACTACGTCGCCAAGGGCCTGTCCGGCGGCCGCGTCACCGTTCGCCCGCCGCAGGACGCGGTGTTCGAGGCCGAGACGCAGATCATCGGCGGCAACGTGATCCTCTACGGCGCCACCTCGGGCGAGCTGTTCGCCCGGGGCGTGGTCGGCGAACGGTTCTGCGTCCGCAACTCGGGCGCGACCGCCATCGTCGAGGGCGTCGGCGACCACGCGCTGGAGTACATGACCGGCGGGCGGGCCGTCATCCTCGGCCCGACCGGGCGGAACGTGGCGGCCGGCATGTCGGGCGGCATCGCCTACGTGCTCGACCTGGCGACCGAACGGGTCAACCCGGAGATGGTCGAGCTGGAGCCGCTCGACGACGCCGACCGCGACTTCCTGCGGACGGCCGTCGAGGGGCATTTCGCCGAGACCGGGTCCACGGTGGCCGAGAAGCTGCTGGCCCACTGGGACGAGGCGCTGGCCCGCATCACCAAGATCATGCCGCGGGACTACAAGCGGGTGCTCGACGCCAAGGCGCAGGCCGAGGCCGAGGGGCGCGACGTCGACGAGGCCATCATGGCCGCCGCGCAGAGCTGAGAGGGGGCTCCTAGATGGCTGACCCGAAGGGTTTCCTGACCGTGCAGCGGGAGCTGCCCAAGCGCCGCCCGGTCGACGTACGGATCAAGAGCTGGTCGGAGGTCTACGAGAACTTCGGCAACGACCGGCTGGAGAAGCAGGCCAGCCGCTGCATGGACTGCGGCATCCCGTTCTGCCACCAGGGCTGCCCGCTCGGCAACCTGATCCCCGAGTGGAACGACCTGGTCTACCGGCAGGACTGGCGGGAGGCGATCGAGCGGCTGCACGCCACCAACAACTTCCCGGAGTTCACCGGGCGGCTGTGCCCGGCGCCGTGCGAGAGCGCCTGCGTGCTCGGCATCAACCAGGACCCGGTGGCGATCAAGCGGGTCGAGGTCGAGATCATCGACCGCGCCTGGTCCGAGGGCTGGGTGCGCCCGCAGCCGCCCGAGGTGAAGACCGGCAGGAAGGTGGCCGTGATCGGCTCCGGGCCCGCGGGCCTGGCCGCCGCCCAGCAGCTCACCCGCGCCGGGCATGACGTGAAGGTGTACGAGCGCGCCGACCGCGTCGGCGGGCTGCTGCGCTACGGCATCCCCGAGTTCAAGATGGAGAAGCGGCATGTCGACCGGCGCGTCTCGCAGATGCGCGCCGAGGGCACCGACTTCAAGACCTCGGTGAACGCGGGCGTGGACGTCACCGGCGACGAGCTGCGGTCGCGCTACGACGCGGTCGTGCTCGCCGGGGGCGCCACCGCCTGGCGCGACCTGCCCGTGCCGGGCCGTGAGCTCAAGGGCATCTACCAGGCCATGGAGTACCTGCCCCCGGCCAACAAGGTGCAGGAGGGCGACTACGACGTGTCGCCCATCTCGGCCAAGGGCAAGCACGTGGTGGTCATCGGCGGCGGCGACACCGGCGCCGACTGCATCGGCACCGCGATCCGGCAGGAGGCCGCCTCGGTCACCCAGCTGGAGATCATGCCGCAGCCGCCCGCGTCGCGCCCCGACGCCCAGCCGTGGCCGACGTACCCGATGCTGTTCAAGATGGAGAGCGCCCACGAGGAGCTCGCCGACATGGGCGGCGACCGGGTCTACGCGGTCTCCACCAGCGAGTTCGTGGGCGACGAGGACGGCAACGTCCGCGCGCTCAGGCTCGTGGAGGTCGAGGGCCCGGCGAACGGCTTCAAGCCGATCCCGGGCACCGAGCGCGAGATCCCGGCCGAACTGGTCACCCTCGCGATGGGCTTCCTCGGCCCGCAGAAGGAGGGGCTGCTGGAGCAG
Source organism: Actinomadura barringtoniae (assembly GCF_017573505.1). GTDB lineage: Bacteria > Actinomycetota > Actinomycetes > Streptosporangiales > Streptosporangiaceae > Spirillospora > Spirillospora barringtoniae. The sequence continues at coordinate 442,186 of NZ_JAGEOJ010000008.1, read as the reverse complement.
CTCGGCGTCGAGCTCGACCAGCGCGGCAACGTCGTGCGCGACAAGGACTACAAGACCTCGGTCGACGGGGTCTTCGTCGCGGGCGACATGGGCCGCGGCCAGTCCCTCATCGTGTGGGCGATAGCGGAAGGGCGGGCTGCCGCTCACGGAGTGGACAAGTTCCTTTCGGGTGAAACATCACTTCCGTACCCCATCCTCCCGACGGCGCGTCCGATAGCCTGATCAAGACACACACCCCGCCGTGTCTCCGGTGTCCCCTGTGGGCCCCGAGGCACGGCGGTGTCATGTTTGGGGGGAATCTCATGCCGACCCGTCAGATCGACGTGACCACCTGGTACCTGGAGCAGCGCGAACGCTCCGACCAGCGCTCCGCGCGCGAGCCCGACGTCCCCGTTGAGATCGTGCGCGCCTCGGAGCCCAGCCCGGAGCTGAGCCGCTTCCTCTACACCGCGGTCGGCGGTGACTGGTACTGGACCGACCGCCTGCCCTGGTCGTACGAGCAGTGGCAGAACTGGCTGGAGCGCCCCGGCGTGGAGACCTGGATCGCCTGCGTCCACGGCACCCCCGCCGGCTACGTCGAACTGGACCCCCAGCCCGAGGGCCAGGTCGAGATCACCTGCTTCGGCCTCCTCCCGAGGTTCGGCGGCAAGGGCCTGGGCGGCCACCTCCTGGCCACCGGCGCCGCCCGCGCCTGGGACCTCGCCGAACGCTGGCCCGACCGCAAGCCCACCGAGCGCGTCTGGGTCCACACCTGCTCCAACGACGGCCCCTACGCCCTCAAGAACTACCAGGCCCGCGGCTTCCGGGTCTGCGACGTCAAGGTCGAACCCGAGACCATCAAGCACACCCCACCCGGCCCCTGGCCAGGCGCCCGCTGACGGTCCGGCTCCGCGTTCCCCCGAACGGGCCGCCTGCGTCAGCATCGGGGGCATGGGGACGGCGGTGGATACCGGGCAGTTGCGGCAGGTGAGGCTGGCCAAGGACGCGATGGACCGGGACTGGGCGCAGCCGCTCGACCTGGCTGCGGTGGCGGCTCGGGCGGGGTACTCGCGCACTTATTTCGTCAAGGTGTTCCGCGAGGTCTATGGGGAGACGCCGGGGCAGTATCTGAGCAGGCGGAGGGTTGAGCGGGCTCAGGAGCTGTTGAGGTCGGCGAATCTGACGGTGACCGAGATCTGCATGCTGGTGGGGTTCAGCAGTCTTGGGACGTTCACGACGAAGTTCAAGCGGCAGGTGGGGATGACGCCGGGGGAGTTCCGGCGGGCGGCGCGGCGGTCGGGGCCGACGCCGATTCCGGGGTGCTTCGTGCTTTTCTGGGCCGGCGGATTCCGCGAGGAGACACCGTAACTTTCGAGAAGTCCGCAGGTGAGCGCTGCTGTCATCGTGGAATCACCACGGAGTGAGACGAAGGGAGCGGCGATCATGATCACTGGACTGGGATTGGCCACCATCTGGGTGCTGGACCAGGATTCGGCGAAGGACTTCTTCACCGAGAAGCTCGGCCTGGAGCTGAAGAACGACCGGACGCTGGGCGAGGGCGGCATGCGGTGGGTGACGGTCGGGATGAAGGACCAGCCGGGGCTTGAGCTGGCCCTGATGGTCCCGGGGACGCCGTCGCTGGATCCCGAGTCCGCCGAGCAGTTGCGGGGGCTCATCGCCAAGGGCGTGCTGGGGGCGGGCGCGTTCAACACCGATGACTGCCAGGCCGAGTACGAGCGCCTCAAGGCCAAGGGCGTGACGTTCGTCCAGGGGCCGGAGAAGCGCCCGTACGGCATCGAGGCGATCTTCCGCGACGACTCGGGCAACTGGTACAGCCTCACCGAGCCGTTCGACGAGCTCGACGAGAGCATCGGGTGGGGCGAGGAGTGCGCTACCTGAGGGTCAGCTCGCGCAGGACGTCCAGGAGGAGTTCGGCGTCGGCGCGGGTGGTGCGCCAGTTGACCAGCGTCGGGCGGAAGACCGTCATGCCTCGGTACGTGCTGGTGCCCGCGTAGACGCGGCCGTCGGCGAGGAGGGCGGCGCCCAGGGCTGAATTCAGGTCGTCCAGCCGGTCTTCGGGGACGCCGGGCGGGCGGTAGCGGAAGCAGACGACGGACATCTGGACGGGGGCCACGAGCTCGAAGTCGGGGGATCGTTCGACCAGGGCGCCCAGGTGGGACGCGGCGTCCAGGTGGCGTTCCACCATCTCCCGGTAGCCCTCCCGCCCGTACGCGCGCAGCGTGGCCCAGATCGGCAGCGCGCGGGCGCGGCGGGACGACTCGGGGCCCAGCATGTTGTAGTTGATCCGCTCGTCGTCCATGGACGGCAGGTAGGCGGCGCCCCACGCGCCGAACGCCTTGCCGAGGATCTCGGGGTCCTGGACGAACGAGAAGCCGCTCTCGTACGGCACGTTCAGCCACTTGTGCCCGTCCGCGGTGATCGAGTTCGCGCGCTCGATGCCGCGGGCGAGGTGGGCGGTGCGGGGAGACAGTGCGGTGAAGATGCCGAACGCGCCGTCCACGTGCAACCAGGCGCCGTGGCGGGCGGCCAGGTCGGCGAGGTCGTTGATCGGGTCGGAGTCGCCGCTGTTGACCTCGCCGAGGTTGGCGACGATCACCGCGGGGGCGCCGCCCAGTGCGGTGAGCGCGGCCTCCATCGCGGCCAGGTCGACGCGGCCGGCGTCGTCGCGGGAGAACGTCCGCAGGGTGTCGCGTCCGCAGCCGAGGATCTGGAGCGCCTTGCGGGTGCTGGCGTGCACGAGACCGCTGCTGAGGACCGGCATCTGCGGCAGCCCTGCCAGGCCCTGCGCCGCCACGTCCACGCCGTGCCGTTCGGCCCACCAGTGGCGGGCCGCGGCGAGCCCGGTCACGTGCGCGAGCGTGGCGCTCGGGGTCAGCACGCCGCCGAACGAGGCGGGGATGCCGAACAGGTCCTTCAGCCAGCCGAGCGCGACGGTCTCGACATGGGTGGCGAACGGGGAGACCAGCCAGAGCCCGCCGCCCTGGTCGAGCAGCGACGTCGCCCAGTCGCCGGCCATCGCCGCCGGGGTGGAGCCGCCGACGACGAAGTGGAAGAAACGCGGCCCCGACGAGTGGGTGCCCGCCTCCGTGCCGATTCGCAACAGCCGTTCGACCGCCGCCGGGCCGCCGTCGCCCTTCTCGGGGAGCGGCCCCTCCAGCTCGCGCAGCAGTGCGTCGCGGGTGCGGTCGTGGACGAGCCTGTCGTCCAGGGTGCGCAGGTACGGTTCGGCCGCCTTGGCGACCAGGTCGAGTCCGGCGGCCGCGGTGTCGTGCTCGTGGATGGGGTCGCTCATGCGGCCATTCAACAGCGAGAACGACCATCCGTACATGACCGACTTGCCCTATGGATCCTTAGGCCGCGCGGTGGGCGAGACCGTTTTCTACAAGACCACTGTCAGAGGCCCGCTCTAGGGTGAGCGCATGAACGAGGGTGCTCTCATGATCGACGGCGGACGGCTGGACCGGGCCGAGGACTTCATGCGGCGCAACGCGCGCCTGATCGACCGGCGCAGGTTCGCGTTCCACTTCCGCGGCGGGCCAGCGGCGGCCATCGCGGCGGCCCTGCGCCCGTACGAGAACGCCGACGGCGGCTACGGCCAGGCGCTGGAGCCCGACCTGCGCGGCGAGGGCAGCCAGCCCGTTCCGGCGCAGCACGCGCTGGAGTTCCTGCACGAGGCGGGCGCGGACGACGACGCGGCGGTGACGCGGCTGTGCGACTACCTCGCCACGATCAGCCGCGGCGGGGGAGTGCCGTTCGTGCTGCCGTCGGTACGCGAGGCGCCGCACGCGCCCTGGTGGCAGACGCCGGACGACCCGCCGGGCGGCATCGTCCCCACCGGCACGCTGGCCGGGCAACTGCACCGGATCGGCTCCGCCCACCCGTGGCTGGGCCCGGCGACCGAGTTCTGCTGGGCGGCGATCGACGCCGCCGACGACCCGGCGCCGTACGAGATCTACGCGATCCTCGCCTTCCTCGACCAGGCGCCCGACCGCGATCGCGCCGAGGCCGCGTTCGAACGCCTCCGCAAGCCGATGCTGCAGCGCGTCACCCTCGACCCGAACGCGCCCGGCGGCGACCTGCACTTCCCCCTCGACCTCGCCCCGGCGCCCGACGGGTTCGGCCGCCGCCTCTTCTCCGACGAGACGATCGAGGAGCAGCTGGACGCGCTCGTGGAGGCCCAGCGCGAGGACGGCGGCTGGACGGTCGACTTCCTGATCTGGACGCCCAAGACCGAGCCCGAGTGGCGCGGCTATGTGACCGTCGAACGGCTCAAGACCCTGCGCGCGTACGGAAGGCTGCCGCGATGACCCCCGACGACGTTTCCCAGCACTGCCTGTCACTGGAGAGGACCAAAGAGGACTACCCCTTCGGCCCCCAGCCCGCCGTCTACCGCATCGAGGGCAAGATCTTCGCGCTGCTGTCGGAGGACGAGGAGAACCCGCGGGTCAGCCTCAAGCTCCCGCCCGACGAAGTGGAGGCCCTCAAGGCCCAGTACCCCGGCACCGTCCTGCCCGGCTACCACCTCAACAAGAAGCACTGGGTGACGGTCGTCCTGGACGGAGATCTGGACCCCGGCGAGGTCCGCGGCCTGATCGAAGAGGCCTACGACGTGGTGGTGGCATCCCTCCCGCGCCGCCTGCGCCCCGGCTACATCCCGCCCGCCCCCACCCACACCCGCTGATCAGACGAGGCCGGTGAGGGGGGTGCCTGCCAGGTCTCGGACCTCGTGGGCCAGGTGGGCCTGGTCGGTGTAGCCGGTTTCGTAGGCGACGTCGGCGAACGGGTGGCCCGCGCGGGCCAGTTTCAGCGCGCGCTGGAAGCGGAGGACGCGCTGCAGGGTCTTGGGGCTGTAGCCGAACGCGGCCATGGTGCGGCGGCGGAGCTGGCGTTCGCCCAGGCCGAGCGAGTGGGCGGCCTCCCGTACGGTGCCCTCGGCCAGGGCGGTGACCAGCGGACGGGCGATCGGGTCCACCGGGCCGGAGGCGGACGTGCGGTTCAGGACGGCGGCGGTCAGGGCGGCCTGCGGGTCCGCGGAGGCGGTCAGGAGGTCGCCCAGGCGGTCGGCGGCGTCGCCCCACAGGTCGCGGAGCGGCAGTCGGCCGTCCCGTACGGCGTCGGCGGGGACGCCCAGGGTCGGAGCGGCCATGCCCGGGCGGAAACGGACGGCGATCAGGCGGTCGCCGGGCTTGAGCCCGGCCAGGTTCGATCGGGTGTCGGGGCCCGCGACCTGGATCTTGCCCTCGCCGGCCCACCAGATCAGGTCGATGCACCCGTCCGGCACCACGAGCTGCTCGAACGGGCCGTCCGCGTCGCGTGAGAGCTCCTGGCTCCACGCGCACGCCAGGCCCGCCCCGGAGGGGGCCGGGACCTCGCGGTAGCGGCTCGGGTTCACCCTTCCTGCATACCACCCCGGGTGCTGGGCAGGGTGCTCGATGTAGGCCGAACAACCGTACGAGGAGGGATTTCGCCATGTCGAGCGAGCTTGAAGGCAAGGTCATCGCGTTCCTGGTCGCCCCGGAGGGGGCCGAGCAGGTCGAGCTCACCGAGCCCTGGAAGGCCGTCGAGGACGCCGGTGGGCGGCCCCGGCTGGTCTCCACGCAGTCCGGCCGCGTGCAGGCCTTCGATCACCTCGACAAGGCCGACACGTTCCCGGTCGACACCACCGTGGACGTCTCCACTTCCGAGGAGTTCGACGGCCTGGTGCTGCCGGGCGGCGTCGCCAACCCCGACTTCCTGCGGACCGACCCGAAGGCCGTCGGGTTCGCCAGGGCGTTCTTCGACGCGGGCAAGCCGGTCGCGTCGATCTGCCACGCGCCCTGGACGCTGATCGAGGCCGACGTCGTGCGCGGGCGGGTGATGACCTCGTGGCCGAGCCTGCGGACCGACCTGATGAACGCGGGGGCGACGTGGGTGGACGAGGAGGTCCAGGTCTGCGCCAACGGGCCGAACGTCTTGATCACCAGCCGCAAGCCCGATGATCTCAAGTCGTTCTGCCAGGCCGCGGTGGAGGCGTTCTTCGGCTGATCTGGAGGCTCGGCGGGTGATGCGGACCACATGGTCTAGACCTTTGAGCTAGACCACTACGTGAATGTTGGGTGGCCGCATCCTGCACGTTTATCCGTACCGGCTGGTAACTAAGTAGCGTTGTGCCCGTGACCCGTCGAGCGAAGATCGTCAGTACCATCGGCCCCGCCTGCTCCAGCCCCGAGCAGATCCGCGCCCTCGTCGACGCAGGCGTCGACGTCGCCCGGCTCAACATGAGCCACGGCGAGCACGCCGTGCACGAGCAGGTGTTCCACCGGCTGCGCGCGGCCGCCGAGGAGACCGGGCGCGGCGTGGGCATCCTGGCCGACCTCCAGGGCCCCAAGATCCGCATCGGGCGGTTCCCGGACGGGCCCGTACGGCTCACGCTGGGCGACGAGTTCACCATCACGACCGAGGACGTCCCCGGCTCCCGCCGCCAGGTCTCCACGACCTACCAGGGCCTGCCGGGCGACGTGAACCCCGGCGACACCGTGCTGATCGACGACGGCCGTGTCGCCCTCGAGGTGGCCTCGGTGGACGGGCCGCGCGTCCTCACCACGGTCAAGGTCGGCGGCATGGTCTCCGACAACAAGGGACTCAACCTGCCGGGCGTCCCGGTGAGCGTGCCCGCGCTCACCGACAAGGACGAGGAGGACCTGCGCTGGGCCCTGCGGCTCGGCGTCGACATGGTCGCGCTGTCCTTCGTGCGCTCGCCCGAGGACGCCGACATCTGTTATCGGATCATGGAGGAGGAGGGCGTCCGCGTCCCCCTCATCGGCAAGATCGAGAAGCCGCAGGCCGTGGAGGCGCTGCCGGAGATCGTCGCGGCGTTCGACGGCATCATGGTCGCCCGCGGCGACCTCGGCGTCGAGCTGCCGCTGGAGCAGGTGCCGATCGTCCAGAAGCGCGCCATCGAGCTGTGCCGCGAGAAGGCCCGCCCGGTCATCGTCGCCACCCAGATGCTGGAGTCGATGATCTCGGCGCCGCGGCCGACCCGCGCCGAGGCCTCCGACGTCGCCAACGCCGTCTTCGAGGGCGCCGACGCGGTCATGCTGTCCGGCGAGACCAGCGTCGGGCAGTACCCGATCGAGTCGGTCCAGACGATGAGCCGCATCGTGCAGGTCGCCGAGAAGGCGAGCCTGCACGCCACGCACGCGCTGAACCGTCGTTCCGAGACCGTCGGCGGCGCCATCGCGCGCGCCGCCGCCGAGGTCGGCGCGCTGGTCGGCGCCGAGGCGCTGGTCGCGTTCACCATGTCGGGGGAGACCGCGCGGCGGCTGTCGCGCTACCGCTCACCGATCCCGCTGCTGGCCTTCACCTCGGTCGCCGCGACCCGCGGCCGCCTCGCGCACGTCTGGGGCGTCGAGACGTTCATCGTCCCGCACGCGCACCACACCGACGACATGGTCCGCCAGGTGGAACAGGGCCTGCTGGAGACCGGCCGGGTCCAGAAGGGCGACCGCGTCGTGATCGTGGCGGGCTCGCCCCCCGGAACCCCGGGCTCGACCAACGCGCTGCGCGTGCACTGCATCGGCGAGGACATCGCCGCCCGCGACGCCGGCTGAGATCGTTCGGCACGCTTTTTCCTTCGTCTTTTCCCTCGTCCTTTCCTTCGTCGCCGGGGCCCGTGGCAGGCCTCGGCGACGGGCTGAGGCGCGTTCGGGCGCGTTGACGCAGGTTGTCCGATCCCGGTCAGTATCGGGTCGAACCCGACTTCATGTTCGATCGTGTCGTCAGTACGGGAGTAAGGCGTAACCAAGGGGGAGACGCGCGCACACCTGTCCTCATCCGGCCACGCTCGCGGCCCCCGGCTTGATGATCACCTGCGCCGCTCACGGCCCGGGTGCACAAGATCGCTTGGGGTGGCTGGACTGAGGCGGCGGACCGGCCGATGGTGGGCCACGTCCCGCCCCGGACGTGCCACCGTGGAGGACTACGTGCCGAAGTCTGCCGCCCTGACCGACGAACTCGACATCGACCAGTTCGCCAACGCGATCGCCGCCGACGCGGCGCCCGCGCTGGCCACCGCACTGCACTCGGCAGGACCCCGCTACCCCTGGGAAGAAATCGTGCCGGACATGGTCCGGCGCCTGATCGAGTGCCTCTGGACGGCCGGGGAGCCGTCCAGCCCCGACAAGCGCCGGGTGGCCGCGGCCGCCCGGCGGTGCGCCCGCGACTGGGTGCCGCTGCAGGAGATCGAGCTGTGCTGCCAGATCGTGCTGGTCAGCCTGTTCCGCAACCTGTGGAACACCGTCCGCCCGCGCGCCGCCTCCGACCTGCTGCGCGCCAGCTCCATGGCCGCCTCCGGGCTGCCGGTGATCCTCACGGTCATCCGGCGCGCCTACATCGAGGAGACCATCCGCGTCGGCGGCGGCCAGGCCGCCGCCCAGCTCGTGGTCGCCACGCTGTCCGGCGGCGGCGACGTCGCGAGCGTGGCCAGCGAGGCGGGCGTGAGCCTGCCCGACAACGGCGTCATCGCGGCGCTGGTCCCCGTGCCCGCCGACGACAAGACCGAGCCGCCGCTGTTCGACGAGGTGCCGCCCGGCATCCGCGCCCAGCTCCCCGCGGGCGCCCTGTGCGCCCCGACGCCCGAACGGACCCGCCTGCTCGCCCTGCTCCCCGCTCCCGACTCCTGCGATCCCGAGACCGAACCCGCCGTGCGCATCGCCGCGACGCGGCTGCTCGGCGCCTGCCACGCGACGTACGGATGGGGCTTCGTCGCCGGGCTGGCCGGGCTGACCGGCGGCGAGACCGCCGAGACCAGGGCGGTCGAGGCCAAGGCCGCCACCGAGGAGGCGATCGCGACCAGCGCGTTGCTCGCGGGCCTGGGCGAGGCGGGCCGTGCGGCCTTCCTGTCCGACACGGTCGTCGGCGCGGCGCTGGTCACCCGGCGCGACCTGAGGCTGCGGCTGGCCGCCCGGATGGCCGCCGTCCGCGAGCGCGAGCAGCTGTGGACCACGCTGCTCGCGCTCTACCGCTGCGACCTGGACCGCGGCCGGACCGCCCGGCTGCTCGGCATCCACCGCTCCACGCTGGACTACCGCCTCAACCGCATCGAGCAGCTCGCGGGCTGCTCGCCGACAAGCGTCCGCGGCATCCAGCTCTTCTCGGCAGGACTGGCGGCCGACGCCCTCGGCCCGTGATCGCGAGCCGGCGCGCTCGGCCCGTGATGAACGCGCCCCCGGAACGCTAGGGCGCGTACTCGCGGCCCAGCAGGTGACGCGCGACGACCAGCCGCGTCACCTGCTGGGTGCCGTCCCCGATCTCCAGGCCGATGACGTCGCGGAGCCGCTGCGCGATCGGCAGCTCCTCCGACCAGCCGAGCTGCCCGAACGTGAGCAGCGCCTGATGGCAGGCCTCGACGGCGGCGCGCGGCGCCCACGCCTTGGCCATGTTGGCGGGCACGGCGGGGTCGCTCCCGGTGTCCTTCAGCCACAGCGCCTCGTACGCGAGCAGCCGCGCGGCCCGCAGGTAGGTGGCGTGCTCGGCGAGCGGGAACGCCACGCCCTGGAACCGCCCGAGCGGACCGCCGAACGCCTGCCGTGAACGGGCGTGCTCGTGCGCCTCGTCGATGGACTGGCCCGCGGCGGCCAGGCACATCAGGCTGATCAGCGCGCGCGAGTAGTCGAAGCCGCGCATCACCTGGATGAAGCCGAGCCCCTCGCCGCCGACGATGTCCTCGGGACCGACCGGCAGCCCGTCGAACCGCAGCTCCGCCCGTCCCGCCGAACGGCCGCCGAGATCGCGGCCGCGCGTCCGCGTGAGGTGCGCGTCGTCCAGGGCGGCGTAGAAAGCGGTGACGCCGCGCGCGCCGGGGCCGCCCGTACGGGCGAACACCAGGCCGTGCGTCGCGTACGCGCCCAGCATGATCGAGGTCTTCACCCCGTTCAGCAGCCAGCGGCCGTCACCGGCCGGCTCGGCGGCCAGCTCGATCGAGGCGGCGTCCGAGCCGTGCCCCGGCTCGGTCAGGCACAGCGCGACCAGCGCCTCGCCGGACGCGATCCCCGGCAGCCACCGCGCCTGCTGCTCCTCGGACCCGTTGGAGGCCAGCACGTCGGCGATCAACGCGGCCTGCAGCACGGCGTAGCAGGCGTTGAAGTCGGCCCTCGCCAGCTCCTCCAGGGCCAGCCCGGTGGTCACGCAGTCCGCGCCGCGACCGCCGAGCGCGGCCGGTACGCGCAGCCCGAGCAGACCCTGTTCGGCGAGCTCGCTCCAGATCCCCGGCCGCGGTTCGCCGGTCCGGTCGCCCTCCTGGTAGTGCGGGGCGACGCGCTCCTCGGCGAACTTGCGGATCTGCGCCGCGTAGCGCTCCTGGTCCGGTGTGAACGAGAAGTCCATGCGTCACCCTTCGGTGATCTGGTCGGTGATCTGGTCGGTGGTCTCGTCGGCGAGCTCGGTGCGGAGCTGGAATTTCTGGATCTTCCCCGACGGGGTCTTCGGCAGTGCCTCGCGCAGCTCCAGCCGTTCGGGCCAGTACTGCTTGGCCATGCCGAGGTCGGCCAGGTGAGCGGTCAGCTCGGGCAGGCCGGGCGCGGGCTCGCTCGCGACGATGAACGCGCAGGCCCGTTCGCCGAGCCGATCGTCGGAGTAGCCGACGATCGCCACGTCGCGTACGGCCGGATGCCGCAGCAGCGCCGCCTCGACCTCGACCACCGGCACCTTCTCGCCGCCCCGCACGATGAGGTCCTTCACGCGGCCCGCGATGCGGATGCCGCCGAAGCCGTCGTCGCGCGCCAGGTCCCCGGTGTCGAACCAGCCGCCCGGCGCGAGCGACTCCTCGTAGAGATCGGGACGGCCGAGGTAGCCGAGGCACTGGCTCGCGCCGCGCACCTGGAGGCGCCCGGTCGTGCCCTCCGCCACGGGCTCGTTCGCGGCGTCGACGATCCGCGCCTCCATCCAGGCGACCGGGCTGCCGTCGCTCATGGCGGCACGGTCCGGCGGGTTCTCGGGCCGGGTGATCGTCACGGTCCCGTTCTCGGTCATGCCCCACAGCGCGTGGACACGCAGGCCCAGCACCTCGGTGGCGCGTTCCACGACCAGCGGCGGGATCGGGCTGCCGCCGCACGCGAAGACCTTCAGCGACGACAGGTCGCGCGGCGCGACGCGCTGCTCCTCGATCGCGTCGACCAGGAACGTCGTCGCGCCCATGCCGAACGTGACGCCCTGCTCCTGCACCAGGCGCAGCATCAGCGACGGGTCCCAGGACTCCTGGATGACCGCGGTCGCGCCGAGCAGCAGCGGCATCAGCATGCAGTACGCGAAGCCCGCCTGATGAGTCATCGGCGAGCCCATGCTGATGACGTCGTCGCCGGTCAGCGCCAGCGATTCGGACTCGGCGCGGGTCAGCGCGTACAGGGTGTTGTGCGAGTGCATGACGCCCTTGGGCTCGCCCGTCGTCCCGGACGTGAACATCACCTGCGCGAGGTCGTCGGGACGTGCCTCGCGCTTGTCGAGCTCCTCCGGCCCGTACGTCTCGCCCCACGAGGTCTGCAGGAAGTGCGCGTCGAAATCCAGCGCCTCGCCGCCCCCGTCGCCGCCCCCGTCGCCGCCCCCGTCGCCGTCTCCATCGCCGTCTCCATCGCCGTTCAGCAGGACGACGTGCTGGAGCGTGGGGACCTCGGAGCGGACCTCGGCGAGCATGCCCGCGTAGTCGAAGCCGTTCCAGGAGGCCGGCGCCACGTAGACCTTCGCGCCCGTACGCCGCGTCATGAACGCCACCTCGCGGCGCCGCATGATGGGCAGCACGGGGTTCACCGCCGCGCCGACCCGCGCGCACGCCAGGCACAGCGCGACGAACTGCCACGAGTTCGGCATTTGCAGGGACACCACGTCGCCGCGGTCGACGCCGAGCGCGAGCAGCCCCGCCGCCAGCCGGTCGACCATCTCCACGAGTTCGGCGTAGGCCAGGCTCTCGACGTCCTCCGACGCACGGTCCGCGCCGGTGCGGTAGACGACGACCGCCGGCCGGTCCGGATGCGCCGCGGTGGCGCGCCGCAGGTCGTCCAGCACCGTGTCGTCGCGCCACCAACCACGTTCCCGGTACTCCGCGGTCATGATCATCCTCCTCGTTCGACGAGACCGAGTATCAGCGCGGCGCCCGCGCGGCGGACCGGGCCGCCACTACGACATGTGCCGGAAGAAGTCTGGGCAGTTCCGACAATCTGCTCATGCTTGGGCAATACAGGTGAACGACGGCGCTACATACGCTCGGCGCTGCCGTCCCGGGTCCACGGTCGCGACGCGGCGACCGCCCGGCGCTCTGGCGTGAAGGGACGCAACCGTGTTCACCAGTGAGGAGACAGGACTCGCCGTCGAAGGGGGCCCGGCCGCTCGCACCGAGCCGTGGCCCACCTATGACAAGGGCGATGTCTTCATCAGCCCGGAGGACGAGGCGGCCGTCATCAAGGCCGTCCGCTCCCGCCTCTACTTCCGCTACGACCACCGCTCCTACGAGGAGACCTGCACGGGCCGCTTCGAGCGCCGCCTCGCCGAACGCTTCGGCGCGCGCCACGCCCTGGCCTGCAGCAGCGGCACCACGGCCATCTCGCTGGCACTGCTCGCCGGCGGGCTGGAGCCCGGCTCACCGGTCGCCTGTCCCGCGTTCACGTTCGCGGCGACGCCGAGCGCGATCATCCTGGCCGGGCACACCCCCGTGCTGGTCGAGTGCGACGCCGACCTGCACATGGACGTCGCCGACCTGAAGCGCGTGCTGGACGAGGGCGCCAAGGCCGTCGTCGTCGTGCACATGCGCGGCTTCGCCAGCGACATGCCCGCCATCTGCGAGCTCGCCGGAGAGTACGGCGTCCCGGTCGTCGAGGACGCGGTCCCGGCGCTCGGCGCGCGGATCGGCGACCGCCACCTCGGCACGTTCGGCGACTTCGGCGCGTTCAGCACCCAGTCCGACAAGTCCCTGAACACCGGCGAGGGCGGCTTCCTGCTGACCGACGACCCCGAGGCCTACGCCCGGGCGACGGTGTTCAGCGGCGCGTACGAGGACCGGATGAACCGCCACTTCGAGGGGACGCCCCCGCCCGTCGACGACCTCGCCTACCCGATCTTCTCGTTCCGCATGGACGAGATCCGCGCCGCGCTCGCCGACGCGCTGCTGGACCGGCTGCCCGACCGGCTCGCCCTGCACCACCGCAACTACGAGCACGTCGCGCAGTGCCTGGGCGAGATCTCCGGGATCACGCTCCGCACGCCCGTCGCGCCGCGCGCCTACCTGGGCGAGGCGCTGGTGTTCCGGCTGGAGGGCGCGAGCCCCGAGCAGTGCGCCTGGTTCGCCCGCGCGCTGTGCGCCGAGGGCGTGGACGCCCGCGCGCTCGGCGACCGCGGCGACAAGAACGTCCGGTCGTTCTGGAACTGGCGGTTCCTGGTCGGCCCCGACGCCGACGCCGCCCGCGCCGCCCTGCCCCGCACCGCGCGGTACGTGAGCGAGGCCATCGACATCCCCCTGTCGGCCAACCTCACGCCACGCGACTGCGACGACCTGGTCACCGCGGTCCGCAAGGTCCTGCCCGCGCTCGGCTGAGCCCCTCGCCCTCGCCCCTCGCCTTCCGGAAGGAACACCATCATGTCCGCACCCGCAGTCGCCCCCGCGGCCGCCGTCCCCCCGCCCCTGCAGGGGGAGGTGCCCTCGCCCGGCAGGGAGCTCGTCCGGGCGCTCGCCGAGGCCCCCGACGGCTCGGCCGAGGTCGCCCTCGACCTCCCGGTGACGCTGACGACGACCTTCCCCTTCTTCGCCACCCGCCCCCGCTACACCGTCCGCCACCTGCTCGGCACCCGGCCGGTGGAGGACGGCGCCGACCGTGCCACCTACGTCATCGAACCGGTCCGCGCCGACACCCCGGCCGAGTCCGGCACGTCCTACGACGCCAGTCCCGAGGCGGCGTTCGAGCCCGTGCTCGCCGAGGCGCGGCTCACCGACGTCCGCGTCACCGTGCCGCTGCCCGCCGGTCTGGTCGAACGTCCCGACCTGCTGGCCGCGCACATCGACCGCCGGGTCGTGGTCCGGCTGTGCACCGCCGAGAACGAGATGCTGCTGCACGGCAGCGCGGACGGTGCCGTACCGGGGCTGCTGAAGGCCCGCGGGCTGCGGACGGCGCGCGGCCGCGGCCGGATCGCCGACGACGTGGCGTGGGCCGCCGCGATGGTCGAGGAGACCGGCGGATCGTGCGACGGCATCGTCGTGCACCCGGACGTCTACTGGGCCCTCGCCCTGGACGGCCGCCTCGCGCACCTGAACGCCGCCGGCGTCCGGGTGTCGCGGACCCGGATGATCGCCCGTCATCAGGCGCTGTTCGCCGACTTCCGCGCCGTCGCGACGCTGCTGGACCCCGCCAGCTCCCGTCTCGTTCTCCGACGTGGCGGGAGCAACGGCAACGGCAACGGCAACGGCAACGGCAGCAGCGGCAGCAGCGGCAGCCGCGGTGCCGACGTGGTGGAGGCGTCGTGCCGCGTCGGTCTCGCCGTTCACCTGCCCCAGCACCTGGTCCTGGTGGACCTGGGCGAGGCGCCGCAGTGAAGGCCGCGGTGAAGGTCCTCTACATCACCGGCTGGTGCCGTTCGGGCAGCACGCTGCTCGGCAACGTGCTCGGTGAGCTGCCCGGGGTCGAGCACGTCGGCGAGCTCTCCTACCTGTGGAGCAACGGCGTGCTGCGCACCGGGACGAACCCGACCTGCGGCTGCGGCGAGGACCTGCTCGACTGCGGCGTGTGGAGCAAGGTGCTGGCGTCCCTCGCCGAGGACGACGCCGGGCTGCAGGCGCTGGCCGCCGACTGGGTGCGGCGGCACGACGCTCACCTGCGGACCCGCCACACGCGGGCCCGCCTGGCCGAGGCGACCGGGCGCACGGAGCCCGACCTGGACGTCGGTGCGACCCTCGGCGCGATGACCTCGCTGTACGAGGCGGCGGCGGAGGTGCTCGGCGCGGACGTCATCATCGACAGCTCCAAGTTCCCCGCCGAGGCCGCCGCGCTCACCGGACTGCCCGGCATCGACGCCCGGATTCTGCACCTCATCCGCGATCCTCGAGCGACGGCCTACTCATGGTTGCGCGCCAAGTCCTACATTCCGGCCATGGATCTGCGGCGCAGCACCGCCTACTGGACCGGGTTCAACATCGCCTCCGAGTGGATCGGCGGGGCGTTCCCGCGCCGATATCGCCGCCTCCGCTACGAGGACTTCGTCGCCGAGCCCGCGCGCGTTCTCACAACGCTCGCGGCCTGGGCCGAGCTGCCCGGCGCGCCCGCCGTCGGGCCCGGCAAGACCGTGAACCTGGGCGAGAACCACACCGTCACCGGCAATCCCGACCGGCTGCGGCGCGGCCCGGTCAAGATCCGCCCGGACGACGCCTGGGTGACCGGCCTGGCCCGCGGCGACGCGGCCGTCAGCACGGCGATCGCGCTGCCGCTGCTGGCGCGCTACCGCTACCCGCTCACCCCGAACGCGCGCGCCCCGAAAACACCGACTCCGGGGGGCTGAGCCATGGATCTCGGAGTGGCGGGCAAGGTCGCCCTGGTGGCGGGTGCGGGCAGCGGGCTCGGACGCGCGATCGCCTTGCGGCTCGCAGCCGAGGGCGCCGACGTCGCGATCTGCGGCCGCGATCCCGGCAGGCTCGCGGACGCCGAACGGGAGATCGACGCCGCCGGTACGGGCAGGGTGTGGAGCCAAGCCCTGGACCTCACCGTCGACGGCGCCCCCGAGGAGTGGGTGGAGTCGGCCGCCGACGAGGCGGGCGCGCTGCACATCGTCGTCACCAACGCCGCCGGGCCCCCGCCGGGACCGGTGGACTCCTTCACCCCGGCCGACTACCGTGCGGCCGTGGACGCGGCCTTCATCCCGCACATCGCGCTCGTGCTCGCCGCGCTGCCGCATCTGCGCGTCGCCGGCTGGGGCCGCATCCTGATGATCGCCTCGGAGACCGTACGGCAGCCGATCCCGCGCTACGGCCTGTCGAACGCGGCGCGCCCCGGGCTGGTCGGGTTCGCCAAGTCGATGGTGCAGGCGCTCGGCGCGGGCGACATCACGGTGAACGTGCTCGCCCCCGGCTACCACCGCACCCCGGCGCTGGAACGGCAGTTCGGCGACCGGGCGGACGAGGCGATCGCCGAGATCGCCAAGGACATCCCGCTGGGCCGGATCGGCACCCCCGACGAGTTCGCCGCGGTGGCCGCCTTCCTCGCCTCGGCCCACGCGGGCTTCGTGACCGGAACCGTCCAGCTCGTGGACGGCGGAGCCACCCGGGGGATCCCGTGACCACCTCCATGACCGGCACCGATACCGATTCGCGGACCTGGACGGGCACGTTCGCGGCGCTCTGCGCGATCCTGCTGCTGACCTTCACCGCGTTCGGCTCGGTCATCCCGGTGCTGCCCAAGCTGCTCACCCATGAGCTCGGCGGGTCGGACCTCGCGGTCGGCGCGGCGTTCGGGATCTCGGCCATCGCGGCGCTGCTGAGCCGCCCGTACGTCGGGCGGCTCGCGCAGGGCGGCGACGTCCGCCACGTCATCGCGGCGGGCACGGCGGGCGCCGCCCTGCTCGGCGCCGGTTACGCGGCGGCGGCCTCGCTCGGCGGCGGCGCCGCGATCGCTGCACTGCTCGCGCTGCGCGTGCTGATGGGCATGGCCGAGGCCGCGGTGTTCACCGCCGGGTCGCTGTGGGTGGTCGCGCTCGCGCCCGAGGACCGGCGCGGGCAGCTCGTCGGCTGGTACGGCCTGGCCATGTGGGGCGGCTGGACGCTCGGCCCGGTGATCGGTGACCTGCTGCGCCGCGAGATCGGCTACGGCGCGGTCTGGACGCTGCACGCCGTGCTGCCCGCGATCGCCGTCGTCATCGCGTTGCGGATGCCGCGCGGCGACCTCGGCGGCGGCGCGGTCTCCCGGCGGCTCGTGCCGCGGCCGGTGCTGCTGCCGGGCACCGCGCTCGCGCTCGCGGCGGTCGGCTACTCCGCGCTCGCCGGGTTCGTGGTGCTGCACCTGGACCACCGGGGCGTGGGCGGCGGTTCGCTGGCACTCGGGCTGTTCGGCGCCTCCTACATCGCCGTACGGCTGCTGTTCGGGCGGCTGCCCGACCGGGTCGGCGCCGCCCCCATCGCGGTGGTGTCCGGACTGCTGGAGGCGATCGGCCTGGCACTGATCGCGGTCGCCCACTCGCCCTGGCCAGCGGGGCTGGGCGCGCTGATCATGGGCGCGGGCTTCACCCTGCTCTACCCGTCGCTGGCGCTGCTGGTCATCAACCGTTCCGATCCCGCCGAACGCGGCGCGGCGCTCGGCGCCTACACCTCGTTCTGGGACCTGGGCCTGGGCGCGGCGGGCCTGATCACCGGCGCGATCGCGACCGGCCTGGGCTACCCGGCCGTCTTCGCGGTCGCCGCCTGCGCCGCTCTCGCCGCCGCTCTGGCGGGCCGTCTGGCCCGGTGACGTCTGGCCGAGTGACCTCTGGCCAGGTGACGTGTGGCCAGGTGACGTCTGGCCAGGTGACAGGGGCGGGTTGGCACTCTGAGCCGGGTTTCCGGGGCAAGGCCGCATGAGGCCATGTTCCGGAGGCCCGGTACCGCTTTGATCATCTGCGTGCCACCTTGTTGACCATGCGGCGAACGGGGCGCCTGGCCGTGCTCTGGCGGGGGATCAGGCTGAGGCGCGGCATGTCCGCCGGCGTCTTCCTGATGGCCGTCGTGTCCGCGGCCGCCGCCTCGGTCGGCCCGTCCTTCCACGACGCCGCCGCCACGTCCGCCCTGCGCCAGGCCATCGCCCTGGCGCCGCCGGGCGGGCAGTCGCTGCTCATCACGCTGACGGCCTCGACCAACGAGCCGGGCGGGCCGCTCTCGCCGGAGAGCCTCCAGACCGCGGCGAACACGGCCATGGGCGCCAACACGCGGCTGTTCCGCGCTCCCGTCCGCGAGATCCAGCTCCCCGGAGCGGTTCCCGGCAGCGACACCGCCGGCCTGATGTGGCGCGACGGCGTCTGCGGCCATCTCACGCTGGCCGCCGGCCGCTGCCCGCAGCGCGGCAACGAGGTCGTCGTGGACGAGGCGACGGCCACCGCGCGCGGCTGGCGGACCGGCTCCACGATCCCGACCCTGATCCCCGAGCCGGAGGAGGAGCCGGGGGCGGGCCAGGGCATGCTCACCCTCGATGTGGCCGGGGTCTACACGATCACCAGCCCGGGCGAGCCGTACTGGTACGGGCACGCCGCCGGGCCCGACGGCCGCCCGGCCTCCGGCGCGATCTTCGCCGCCGACCCGCTCATCACCTCGCTGACCACCTACCCGGTCCTGCCGGACAAGGTCGGGCTCATCGGCCGCGTGATGCTGCCGGTGCGCGGCGACGCGCTCCGTTCGGGCGACGGTCCCGTCCTCGGCCAGGCCGTACGGGACGTCGCCGCGTGGGTCGCCCACGACTCGAACCGCAGGGCGTTCAGCTCCACCATCGTCACCACGCTCGACGACATCGACTCCTCGCTCGGCGCCCTGCAGGTGCCCGTGGTGACGGTGACCGTCCAGCTCGTCGTGCTGTGCTGGCTGCTGCTGTTCTTCCTCATGATCGACATCGCCGAGGCGCGGGCCCCCGACGTCGCGCTCGCCAAGCTGCGCGGCCTCACCGGCGTGCGCCTGCTGGTCTTCGGCCTCGCCGAGCCGCTCGTGCTGCTCGCCGTCGCGCTGCCCGTCGGCGTGCTCGCCGGCCGGTTCGGGGCACGCCTGCTGGCCGACACGTTCGTCGGCGGCGTTCCGATGGGCTTCCCCTCGACGGTGTGGCCGGCCGCCGCCGCGACCACGGCGGGCGGCGCCGTCGCGGCGGCGCTGGCGTTCCGCGCGGCGCTCACCCGGCCCGTCACCGAGCAGTGGCGCCGCACCGCGGGGCGCCGCCCGCCGCGCGGCTGGATCCCCGAGGCCGTGCTGCTCACGCTGGTCGCGGGCGGTCTCGTGCAGATCATCGGGAACGGTCCGCTGGGCGACGCGGGCCGTCAGCACTCGGCCGCGCTGCTCGTGCCCGGTCTGCTCGCGCTCGGCGCCGCCCTGGTCGCCGCCCGGCTGCTGCCGCCCGCGTGCCGGTCGCTGTTCGCCCGGACGCGCAGGCGCGGGGGACTGGAGTACTTCCTCGCACTGCGGCACATCGCCCGGCGACCCGGCGTCAACCGGATCACGATCTCGCTCGCCACCTCGGTGGCGCTCGTGGTGTTCGCCGTCGCGGCCTGGTCGGTCACCCGTACCAACCACCACGAGTACGCCAGGCTCCAGCTCGGCGCGCCGGTCGCGTTCAGCGTCAGCGAGCCGCCGGGGCAGTCCGTCGCCGACTTCGCCGAGGCGGCCGACCCGGGCGGCCGGGACGTCGCCGGGGTGATGATCGCCAGGAGCGCCGAGGCGGGCACACCGGCCACGCTCGCGGTCGATCCGCAGCGCTTCGCCAGGGTCGCGTACTGGCGCAAGGACTTCGCGCCCCAGTCGCTGGCCGCCATGACGGCCGCGCTCAAGCAGAGTTCGCCGCCGCCGGTCGCGCTGCACGGCGACCGGCTCCGGATCCGCGTACGGGTCCAGAAGCTGAACGCCCGCGGCATCGAACTCCACGCCGACCTGATCGTTCCGGGCCAGCCACGCCCGACCGAGGTCGGCCTCGGGACCCTGCCCACCTCCGGGCGGCGTTCGCCCACCACGCGGCTTCCCGGATGCGAGCGCGGCTGCGAGATCCAGCGGATCTTCCTGCGCGACCAGCCCGCGGTCACGCCCGTCGACACCGACGGGCAGTTCACCGTCGAGGCGCTCGACGAACGGGTCGGCGGGCGGTGGCGGCCGGTCGACGCCGGGCTCGCCCAGCCGTCCCGGTGGCGGATCGTCCAGCCGCAGAACGCCCAGTACGGGGTGGGCAACGCCGGGGGAGGCGCCCAGGCCGACGGCCTGCACGTCACCGTCCAGTCCGACCTCGCGAGCTGGCGCGGCGTCTACCCGGCCACCTTCCCCGAGACCCTCTCGGCGATCGTGACCCCCGCCGCCGTACGCCCGCCGCCCGACCGGCCCGACGAGCGGCCGCCGCCGATCCGCGGGCTGAACGCGGGCACCCTCGCGATCAGGCAGGCGTTCACCGCCCGGGCCCTGCCCGCGGTGGCCGACCTCGGCGTCATCGTGGACCAGGACGAGGCCCGCCGTTCCGCCGGAGGCATCGACCGGGGCGTGGAGTACCAGGTCTGGACGACGCCCCGGGCCGCCCCCGCCGTCCGCGCCAAGATCCGCGCCGCCGGGATGACGATCTTCTCCGAGCGTTCCGTCGGCCAGGCCACCCGCGACCTGGACCGCCAGGGCCCCGGCCTCGCGCTGGCGCTGCTGCTCGCCGCCTCCGCGGCCGCCGCGCTGCTGGCCGCCGCGGGCGCCATGCTGAGCCTGTACGCGTCGGGACGCCGCCGCACCTACGAGCTGGCCGCGCTCCGCGTCGCCGGAACGCGGCGCCGTGTGCTCGCCGCCAGCCTCGTCCTCGAACAGCTGGTCGTGCTCGGCTTCGGCGCGCTCGTCGGCGTCGGCGCGGGCCTGCTCACGATCTGGCTCGCGCTGCCGTCGGTGCCGCAGTTCGTCCGCAAGCCCACCGCGCCCGTGCTGACCAACGCCCCGGACCCGCTCCCGCTCGGACTCGCAGTCACGGGCGTCGTGGTCGTGATGACGGCGGGCTCGCTGCTGATGTCGCGGGCGATCATGTCACGGGTGCACGCCGACCAGCTGAGGGAGGCGCCGCCGTGACCGTCGTCAGCTGCGAGAACGTCATGCACATCTACCACCTCGAGGGAAACGAGGTGATCGCGCTGCGCGGCGTGGACCTGCAGGTCGAGGAGGGCGAGAGCGTCGCCCTGCTGGGCCCGTCGGGCGCGGGGAAGTCGACGCTGCTGTGGCTGCTGGCCGGGCTGCTGCGGCCCAGCGCGGGCGGGCTGCGCGTGCTCGGCCGCGACGTCGAGAAGCTCGGCCCCGGCGCGCTGACCCGGCTGCGCGCCCGGGAGATCGGCATCGTCCTGCAGAACCCGGCGCGCAACGTCTTCGCGCACGCCACCGCCGCGCAGAACGTCGCGAACGCCCAGCGCATCGCCCGCAGCCGCCGCGCCTCCCGTTCCCGCCCGGTGAACGAGCTGCTGGGCCGGGTGGGCCTCGCGGACCTGGCCGGCCGGCCCGCGGGCCGCCTGTCGGGCGGTGAGCAGCAGCGGCTCGCCGTCGCCATCGCGCTCGCCCACCGTCCCAAGCTGCTGCTGGCCGACGAGCCCACCAGCCAGCTCGACCGCGAGTCCGCCGACGCCGTGATCGATCTGCTCCGGGAGGCCGGCGCCGAGAACGGCGCCACGGTCGTGGTGGTGACGCACGATCCCGCCGTCGGCGCCGCGTTCGACCGCGGCCTCACCATCCGCGACGGGCGCGTGGGCACCGAGGCCCGCGACGGCAACGAGTACCTGGTGGTCGGGCGGGACGGCTCCGTTCAGCTGCCGCCGGCCCTGCAGGAGCTCCTGCCGCCCGGCACCCGGGCCCGGGCGCGCGCCCTTCCCGACGGCGTGGAACTCCGCCGCGTCCACGAGGGGGAGGACGGGTGAACGAGCCGTTGCTGCGGGCCGAGGACCTGACCTACGCGGTCGACGGGCGGACGATCATCGACGGGGTGAGCCTGCGGATCGAGGCCTCCGAACGCGTCGCCGTCATGGGCCCGTCGGGCTCGGGCAAGTCGACCCTCTTCACCCTGCTCGCGGGCCTCGCTACGCCCGCGGCGGGGCGGGTGCTGCTGCGCGGTGAGCCGGTGGGGGAGTCCGGCCGGCAGGAGATCTCCTACGTGTTCCAGGGCTACGGCCTGGTCTCGTTGCTCACGGCCGCCGAGAACATCGAGGTCGCCCTGCGCGCCGCCGGACGGGCTCCGGAACACGCCCGGCGTCTGGCGGCCGACGCGCTCGACATGGTGGGGCTGACGCCGTTCGCCGACCATCTGATCGAGGAGCTGTCGGGCGGCCAGCAGCAGCGGACCGCCGTGGCGCTCGCGCTGGCCAGGCGCCCGGGGCTGCTGCTGGCCGACGAGCCCACCGCCGAGCAGGACTCGGGCAACCGTGATTTGGTGCTGAAGGGCCTGCTGGCCGAGACCGAACGCGGGGCCGCACTGGTCATCGCGACGCATGACCCGGATGTGGCCGCTCGCTGCGACCGGACCCTGACCCTCCGCGCGGGCCGTCTGGCCCCTCCGGAGACCCTTCCGGAGACCCGGACCGAGGCCCCGGCGGATTAAGGTTTCCTGAGAATTATCGAGGTGCCCCGAGTGGGATTCGAACCCACACTAAACGGTGTTTGAGACCGCTTCCTCTGCCATTGGGATATCGGGGCCCATGCCCGGGCAAACCGGACGTGGATCCGAGCCTGAGGCGGGCGCCCGTAACGCCTACCTGGCGAAGACCAGCGTAGCGGGTCCCGGTAGTCTCGTGCGCGTGACGGAGAGCGCGCGACGAGTTGTGATCGCTGAGGACGAGGCACTGATCCGCCTGGACCTCAAGGAGATGCTGCACGAGGACGGCTATGAGGTCGTCGGCGAGGCCGGGGACGGTGAGACCGCCGTGCGGCTGGCCGCCGAGCTGAAGCCGGACCTGGTGATGCTCGACGTCAAGATGCCCGTGCTGGACGGCATCTCGGCGGCCGAGCGGATCTCCGCGGACCGGATCGCGCCGGTGGTGATCCTCACCGCGTTCTCCCAGCGCGAGCTGGTCCAGCGGGCCACCGAGGCCGGCGCGATGGCCTACCTCGTCAAGCCGTTCACCAAGACCGACCTCGCGCCCGCCATCGAGATGGCGATCAGCCGCTACACCGAGCTGCGCGCGCTCGAGGCCGAGGTCGCCGGGCTCCAGGACCGGCTCGAGACCCGCAAGGTCGTGGATCGGGCCAAGGGGCTGCTCCAGGAGGCCAACGGGTGGAGCGAGCCCGAGGCGTTCCGCTGGATCCAGAAGACCTCGATGGACCGCAGGCTGACCATGCGCGCGGTGGCCGACGCGGTGCTCGCCGGGGCGCTCGGCAAGGGCGACGCCGGGCCCGACGGCGGGTCCGACGGCGGATCCGCCGGTACGGCCGACGGCACGGCCGGTGGGGCGACCGGTGGCACGGCGGGCGGGGTGCCCGGCGCCTAGGCGGGGCCGCCGGCCCGGCCTCCGGAACGGGCGCCTGACCAGGACCCCATCCGGGTGTGGCCGCGACCGCTTCCGGACCCCTTCAGACCTTGATAA
Organism: Actinomadura barringtoniae; assembly: GCF_017573505.1. Taxonomy (GTDB): domain Bacteria; phylum Actinomycetota; class Actinomycetes; order Streptosporangiales; family Streptosporangiaceae; genus Spirillospora; species Spirillospora barringtoniae. Next base: position 418,948 of record NZ_JAGEOJ010000008.1, on the reverse strand, counting down.
CGGCCTCCTGATCACCCTTTACCAGGGATTCACCAAGATTCATGGGATGTCTATGACATTTGGTCACTGTCTGTAATCAGTGCATGTACAAGCGGGTGTCGCATGAGCACGGAGCCGTAACGAAGGGGTAACCCTTCTGCGCGTAGGTGCTGATCTGTGATGTGCCGTCGGTGTACTAACGACAGGTCCCCGGATGACCGCTTTGGCCGATCTTCGGCTGTGGCGTTGGTCACCGGGGCACCACTCGTACCCGATCCACGGCGGATCCGGATTGAAAGGTTGGGCACCTTGCGGCGCAACATGATGAGGGTCACGGGCGCTGTGGCGCTGAGTGCGGCGCTTGCGCTCAGTGCCGCCGCGTGCGGTGGCAGCGACAAGAAGAGCGGGAGCGGTGACACCGTCACCATCGGCTTCATGGGTGACCTGACCGGAGAGAACTCCGGCATCGTCATTCCGCCGAAGCAGGGCGCGCAGATGGCCATCGACGCCTACAACGCGACCAACCCCAAGACCAAGATCACTCTGAAGACCTACGACAGCCAGGGCAAGGGCGAGCAGGCCGTGCCCCTGGCCAAGCAGGCCATCACCAAGGACAAGGTCGTCGGCATGATCGGCCCGGCCTTCTCCGGTGAGTCGGCGCAGGTCGGCCCGGTGCTGGAAGAGGGCAAGATCCCCAGCGTCTCGCCGTCGGCGACCAACGCCGCGCTCGGCACGCACGGCTGGAAGTACTGGCACCGGATCGTCGCCAACGACAACGTGCAGGGCGCGGGCATCGGCGGCTTCATCACCCGGGGCCTGAAGGCCAAGAACGTCTTCATCATCGACGACCAGTCGGAGTACGGTAAGCCGCTGGCCGCCACGGTGAAGGACACCGTCACCAAGGGCGGCGCGTCGGTCAAGACCGGTGCGATCGACCCGCAGGGCTCGGACTTCTCCGCGGCCGTGAACCAGGCCAAGGGCGCCAACCCCGACGCGATCTTCTTCGGTGGTTACTACGCGGCGGCCGGCAAGCTGGTCAAGCAGCTGCGCGAGGCGGGCGTGAAGGCGCGCTTCCTGTCCGGTGACGGCTCGCTGGACAAGGGCCTGGCCAAGGGCGCCGGCGGCGCCAACGCCGACGGCTCGGTCATCGGCTGCCCCTGCCTGATCGACCCGACCGGTAAGGCGAGCGAGGCGAGCAAGACCTTCTCGACCGCCTACAAGGCCAAGTTCAACGCCGACACCGCGATCTACTCGGCGGAGGGCTACGACGCCGCCACCGCGTTCATCGAGGCGATCAAGGCCGGCAACACCGACACGGACAAGATCAACGCCTACCTCGGCAAGATCGACGTGCCGGGCGTCTCGAAGCAGATCAAGTTCAGCCCGACGGGTGAGCCGGCTGCCGCGGACGTCTACGTCTACCAGATCAAGGGCGACACGCTGCCGCTCCTCGGCAAGGCCTCCGAGGCGACGGTCAGCTAATCCATCCCACCGTTCCGGCCGCGCCGCCGCGCACGCCCGCTGCACGATCATCACTGCGGGCACCGCGGCGGCGCACCGGACGGGTTCACGTAGGCGCAGGGGCGAGGGCGTCACGAGCGCGCTCGCCCCTTCGACGAAGGCGACCCACACGTGCACAACTTCTTCGACCAATTCTGGCCGTCAACGGTCGACGGCCTCTCGCTGGGCTCCATCTACGCTCTGGTCGCGCTGGGCTACACGATGGTCTACGGCGTGCTCAGACTGATCAACTTCGCGCACTCCGAGATCTTCATGATCGGCACCATGGCCGTCATCGGGGTCCTCAACGCGTTCGACGTCAACAGCCTCTACGGCGGCGTCGGCCTGATCGGCTTCGTGCTGATCCTGGCCCTCGTCGGAGCCGTCGCCTCGGGCGGCAGCGCCGTGCTGCTGGAGCTCATCGCGTACAGACCGCTGCGCAAGAAGGGCGCCTCCCGGCTGGCGGCGCTCATCTCGGCCATCGGCGCCTCGCTGTTCCTGCAGCAGCTGTTCGCCCGCATCATCATCCCCAAGGCGTTCGACCTGCCGAAGGAGAAGGGCGCGCTGCCGGTCCAGGGACACTTCGTGCAGCGCGAGAACCTGATCTCGATCGGCAAGTTCGTGGTCAGCAACGACAAGCTGATCGTGTTCCTCGGCGCCGTCCTGATGATGGTCCTGCTGGACCAGTTCGTGAACCGCACCAAGCTCGGCCGGGGCATCCGCGCCACCGCGCAGGACCCCGAGACCGCGGTGCTCATGGGCGTCAACATCGACCGGATCGTCACCGCCACGTTCCTGATCGGCGGCGCCATGGCCGGCGTCGCCGCCGCGCTCTACATGGTGCGGTTCGAGGAGACCAAGTTCGACGTCGGCTTCCTGCTCGGCATCAAGGCGTTCACCGCGGCCGTCCTCGGTGGCATCGGCAACCTGCGCGGCGCGCTGGTCGGTGGTCTGGTGCTCGGCCTGGTCGAGATGTACGGCGCGTCGATCTTCGGCGCCGAATGGCAGCACGTGATCGCCTTCTCGGTCCTGATCCTGGTCCTGATGTTCCGTCCCACCGGCATCCTCGGTGAGTCTCTCCAGCAGGCGCGCGCATGAACGAGAAACTGGTCAAGAAGACCGCGGGCGGCAAGCCCGCGAGCTCACAGCCGAACGTGCTGGAGCGGGCGCAGAACCGCGTCGCGCACCGGCCGGCCTGGCTCGGTTTCCTGCTCCTTCCGCTGTTCGTGGTGACCGAGTCGTTCGGCTCGGTCAACGACATGTTCAGCACGTGGTGGGCCAAGCAGCCGGGCTACATGCGGTGGATCGTCTACGTCCTCCTGATCATCGGCGCGATCCTGCTGCCGTCGGAGAGCGTCGCCAACTTCATGTCGCCCGACACCGACTGGCCGACACTCCTGTTCTTCCCGATCGGCGGCTACATCCTGCTGGCCATCGGCCTGAACGTCGTCGTCGGTTACGCCGGCCTGCTCGACCTCGGCTACGTCGCGTTCTTCGCCATCGGCGGCTACACGATGGCGATCTTCGGGACGAAGTACGGCTGGAACTTCTGGGAGATCCTGGTGGTGGGCATCGTGCTCTCCGCGCTCTCGGGAGTGGTCCTCGGCGGCCCGACGCTGCGGCTGCGCGGCGACTACCTGGCCATCGTCACGCTGGGCTTCGGTGAGATCGTCCGCATCACGGCGAACAACACCGACTACGTGAACGGCCCGAACGGCATCGGGGGCATCCCGCACCCGCCGAGCTTCAGCGAGTACACGACGCCGGACTCGTTCCCGTTCAGCACGCTCGGCCTCGCCGGCGTCCAGCCGTTCAAGTTCGGCACGCTCGGCGCGCACTCGTACTACTACCTGATGCTCGCGGTGATCATCGTCGCGATCATCTTCTGCAAGCGGCTCGAGCGCAGCCGGGTCGGCCGCGCGTGGGCCTCGATCCGCGAGGACGAGGACGCCGCCGAGCTGATGGGCGTGCCGACGTTCAAGTTCAAGCTGGCCTCGTTCGCGATCGGCGCGGCGATCGGCGGCGCGACCGGCGTCGTCTACGCCGCGCAGGCCGTGTCCATCATCCCGACGAACTTCCCGTTCATCCTCTCGGCGACCATCCTCGCCGCGGTGGTCATGGGCGGTTCCGGCAACATCCCGGGCGTCATGGTCGGCGCGTTCCTGGTGGCGTGGATCCCCGAGCGGGTCCGCTTCCTCGGGGAGTACCGCATCCTGGTGTTCGGCGCCGTGCTGGTGCTGCTGATGGTCTTCCGTCCGGAGGGCCTGCTGCCGTCCAGGCAGCGCAAGGCCGAGTTCGAAGAGGGTGGCGGGGGCATGGGCAGCATGGGTGCCGAGGTCGGCGGGAAGACCGTCGTTGCGGAACCGGAGGCGAGCCGATGAGCGACACGACGCCAGAGAGCACGCCGGAGGGCACGCCCGAAGCGGCGTCCGAAGCGACGTCCGGAGGCGCGTCCGGAGCGGCATCCGCCTCGTCGGGCAAGCCGATGCTCGAACTGCGCTCCATGACCATGCGCTTCGGCGGTGTGGTCGCGGCCAACAAGGTCGAGCTCACCGTCAGGGAAGGCGAGATCTTCTCCCTCATCGGGCCGAACGGCGCCGGCAAGACCACCGTGTTCAACGTGGTCACCGGCGTCTACCGGCCCAGCGAGGGCCAGGTCATCTTCAACGGCTCGCGGCTGGACGGGACCAAGCGCTTCAAGGTCACCAAGCTCGGCGTGGCCCGCACGTTCCAGAACATCCGGCTCTTCCACAACATGAGCGCGCTGGACAACGTGATGGTGGGCGCGGACGCGCACCACCGGGCCGGGCTCGCGGGCGCGGCGCTCGGGCTCCCGTGGCACCGCCGCGAGGAGCGCGAGGGCAAGGCCAGATCGCGTGAGCTGCTGGACTTCGTCGGCATCGGGCACCGTACCGAGGAGGCGGCCAAGAACCTCCCGTACGGCGACCAGCGCCGGCTGGAGATCGCCCGCGCCCTCGCCACCAACCCGAAGCTGCTGCTGCTGGACGAGCCGGCGGCGGGCATGAACCCGGTGGAGAAGGCGTCCCTGCAGAACCTGATCCGCAAGATCCGCGACACCGGGGTCACCGTGCTGCTGATCGAGCACGACATGAGCCTGGTCATGGGGATCAGCGACCGCATCGCGGTGCTGGACTTCGGCCAGAAGATCGCCGACGGCCTGCCGGCCGAGATCCAGGACGACCCGCGGGTCATCGAGGCCTATCTGGGGGCTGCCGCCGATGCTTCTTGAGATCCAGGACATCCACGTCTACTACGGCAAGATCGCCGCGCTGCGCGGGATCTCGCTGGAGGTCGACGAGGGTGAGATCGTCACGCTGATCGGCGCCAACGGCGCCGGCAAGACGACCACGCTGAAGACCATCTCCGGGCTCCGCCCGCTCACCCGCGGCAAGATCATCTTTGAGGGCAAGGACATCAGCCGCGTGCCCGGCCACAAGCGGGTGCTGAGCGGGATCGGGCAGGCGCCGGAGGGCCGGGGGATCTTCCCCGGCATGACGGTGACCGAGAACCTCCTCATGGGCGCGTACGCCCGCAAGGGGGACATGGACAAGGAGCTCAAGGAGGTCTTCGAGCTCTTCCCGCGCCTCGCCGAGCGGCGCAACCAGGCGGGCGGCACCATGTCCGGCGGCGAGCAGCAGATGCTGGCCATCGGGCGGGCGCTGATGACCAACCCGCGGGTGCTGCTGCTGGACGAGCCGTCCATGGGGCTGGCGCCCAAGCTGATCGCGCAGATCTTCTCGATCGTCGAGGAGATCAACCGGCGCGGCACGACGGTGCTGCTGGTCGAGCAGAACGCCCAGCAGGCGCTCCAGGTGGCGCACCGCGCGTACGTCATCGAGACCGGCGAGATCGTCAAGTCCGCGCCCGCCGCGGACCTGCTCGACGACCCCGAGGTCCGGGCCGCCTACCTGGGCCACGGCGCCGACCGTCCGGTGGAGGAGGTCGCCGCCGAGGCCGCTCCGAACGTGGTGGCGCCGGTCGACACGGCTTCGGAGGACTCGGCTCCGGAGGACTCGGCTTCGGAGGGCAACGAGACCGCGCGGCGCGAGAGCGACTGACGCGAGAACGGCCTGTGACGGCCCCGGTGGCTTCGGCCGCCGGGGCCGTCGTTGTGAGCGGGTTCTGTTTGAGCGGGTTCTGGCCGTACGGGCGTCAGCCGTCGAGGGGGAGATCCTTGGTGGCGGGACCGGCCTGCTTGCCCGCCAGCTGGTCGCTCAGCTTGGAGGAGGACGCGTCGCCGGTGATCCGCAGGGCCTTCACCTTGGCGCCGACCGGGATGTCGTACCAGAGGTCGAACGAGCGGACTTCATCGCGGGCGATGCTGAACGGCGTCGCGGGTCCCCGCGCCACCTGCATGGCGTCATAGCTGATCTTGTAGGTCTTGCCGTCGCGGGTGACCAGGAACTGCTTGTTCAGGTCCAGGTCGTGCCGGTCCCGGCCGCGGTTGGTCATCATGATCCGTACTCGCGCGTACCGGCCCTTGGCGGGGACGTCGGCGTGCGAGCCGGTGACCGAGACGATGTCGGTCAGCAACCCGATGCCGGCGTAGTCGACCTCGCCGATCGTGATCGTCTTGCCCGGCAGGGCCTTCTCGTGCTCGCGCACGGTCTGCCCTGGATTGGGATAGGAGGCGGGCCCGGAATCCGAGCACCCCGTCAACGTGGCCACGCCCGCCAGCAACGCTGCGGCGGCGAAGATCGCGCGCATGGGCCGACGGTAAGCCGGGCGCCGTACGGTTGGGAACGAGCCGTGCGGTTTCGCAACGCAACCGAAACCGGCTAACGACCATCGGGGGTTACACGCCCCGGGACGAGAATTACATGACTCGGGACCGCCTTTGGGGCCGCACGGGCCTTCCCCGGACGCGTGCGTTGTCTACTCAGCGGTCCCGAGCCGTTCCGGTCAACGCTACAGACACGGCGGCGCCCATCGCAAAGAAAGCGTGAAAGATCGCGTGTCCGACCGTGGCCGGGGCTCCCGGAGAACCCTCGGGAGGCGGCCCGGGAACCCTCAGGAGGCGGCGGGCGCGTCCCTGAGCATGCAGGTCAGGCGGGCCGTGCAGACCCTGCGGTCCTGATCGTCGGTGATGACGATGTCGTAGGTGGCCAGTGTCCGGCCGCCGTGGACCTGGGTGGCGACGCCCGTGACGTACCCCTCGGTGGCGGAACGGTGGTGGGTGGCGTTGATCTCGATGCCGACGGCGATGCGGCCCTCACCGGCGTGCAGGGCCGACCCGACCGAGCCCAGGGACTCGGCCAGGACGCAGGAGGCCCCGCCGTGCAGGATGCCGTACGGCTGGGTGTTGCCCTTGACCGGCATCCGGCCGACGACCCGCTCCGGGGACGCCTCCAGGTACTCCACGCCCATCGAGGATGCGAGGTCCCCATGGGCGTCGATCCCGGTCTCCGCGAGGATCTTCGCCCGCTGGTCGGGGTTCGCGTCAGTCACTTATGCCTCCCTGAAACTGTCTCACCGGCAGACTAGGCTCCCTGGTGTGGCAGCAGATGTACCGACCCCTGACAAGCAGCGGCTCCTCCTCCTGGACGGGCACTCCCTGGCCTACCGCGCCTTCTTCGCGCTCCCGGTGGAGAACTTCTCGACGACCGACGGGCAGCCGACCAACGCGGTCTACGGCTTCACCTCGATGCTGATCAACGTGCTGCGGGACGAGCAGCCGACGCACATCGCGGTGGCCTTCGACCGGTCGGAGCCGACGTTCCGGCACGAGCAGTACGTGGAGTACAAGGCGGGCCGGCAGAAGACGCCCGACGAGTTCCGCAGCCAGATCAGCCTGATCTTCGAGGTGCTGGACGCGCTGCGCATCCCGCGCATGTCGGTGGCGGGGTTCGAGGCCGACGACATCATCGCCACGTTGTCGGTCCAGGCCACCGCGGCGGGCCTGGAGACGTTGATCGTCACCGGTGACCGCGACGCGTTCCAGCTGGTCGACGACAAGGTGACGATCCTCTACCCGGTCCGCGGCGTGTCCGAGCTGGCGCGCATGGACCCGGCCGCCGTCGAGACCAAGTACGGCGTTCCCCCCGAGCGCTACCGCGAGCTGGCCGCGCTCGTCGGCGAGAGCAGCGACAACCTGCCCGGCGTGCCCGGCGTCGGCCCGAAGACCGCCGCCAAGTGGCTGGTGAAGTACGGCAACCTGGACGAGCTGGTCGCCCACGTCGACGAGATCAAGGGCAAGGCCGGCGACAACCTGCGCGAGCACCTCGGCGACGTGCTGCGCAACCAGCAGCTCAACAAGCTCGACTGCGACGTGGCCCTGGAGGCCGCGCCGCCCGAGCTGAAGATGGGCCAGTGGGACCGCGACGAGATCCACACCCTCTTCGACTCCCTCCAGTTCCGCGTGCTGCGCGAGCGCCTCTACTCCTCGCTGACGGCCGCCGAGCCCGAGGCCGACGAGGGCTTCGAGATCGACGTCCAGACCCTGGAGCCCGGCGCCCTCGGCAGCTGGCTGGAGGACAACTCCGGCGGCCGCCTCGGCATCGCCGTCACCGGCACCTGGGGCCGCGGTACGGGTGAGATCACCGCGCTCGCCCTGGCCACCCTGGCGGGCCCCGCGGTCAGCCTCGACCCCGCCGAGCTGATCGAGGACGACGAGCGCGCCCTGGCCGCCTGGCTGGCCGACGCCTCCAAGCCCAAGGCGATGCACGAGGCCAAGGGCCCGATGCTCGCCCTCTACGCCCGCGGCCTCACCATCGAGGGCCTCACCAGCGACACCGCGCTCGCCGCCTACCTGGCGCTGCCCGGCCAGCGCACGTTCGACCTGGCCGACCTCGCCCTGCGCTACCTGCACCGCGAGCTGCGCAGCGAGACCGAGGACACCGGCCAGCTCACCCTCGACGGCTCCGGCGAGGAGGAGGCGGCCAACGACCTGGCCGTCCGCGCCCGCGCCGTCGCCGAGCTCGCCGACGTCTTCGACGCCGACCTGGAGAAGCGCGGCGCCACCCGCCTGCTCCACGAGGTCGAGCTGCCGCTGGTCCGCGTTCTGGCCGACATGGAACGCGCGGGCATCGCCGTGGACGCCGACCACCTGGTCGGCATGTCCGCCTCCCTCGGCGGCCAGGTCAAGGAGACCGAGCAGCTCGCGCACGCCGCCGTCGGCCGCGAGTTCAACCTCGGCTCGCCCAAGCAGGTCCAGCAGGTGCTCTTCGACGAGCTCAACCTGCCCAAGACCAAGCGCACCAAGACCGGCTACACCACCGACTCCGACGCGCTGACGACCCTCCTGGAAAAGGACGGCCACCCCGTCCTGGAGCACATCCTGCGCTGGCGCGAGGTCGCCAAGCTGAAGAGCATCGTCGACTCGCTCATCCCGATGGCCGACGACGCCGGGCGCATCCACACCACGTTCAACCAGATGGTCGCCGCCACCGGCCGTCTCTCCTCGACCGACCCCAACCTGCAGAACATCCCGATCCGCACCGCCGAGGGCCGCCAGATCCGCGAGGCCTTCGTCGTCGGCCCCGGCTACGACACCCTGCTCACCGCCGACTACAGCCAGATCGAGCTGCGGATCATGGCGCACCTCTCTGAGGACGACGCGCTCCTGGACGCCTTCTCCTCCGGTGCCGACTTCCACACCATCACCGCCTCCCGCGTGTTCGGCCTGCCGCCCGAGCAGATCGACTCCGAGCTGCGCGCCCGCATCAAGGCGATGAACTACGGCCTGGCCTACGGCCTGTCGGCGTTCGGCCTCTCCCAGCAGCTGCGCATCTCCGCCGACGAGGCCCGCGGCCTCATGGAGGAGTACTTCCAGCAGTTCGGCGGCGTCCGCGACTACCTGCAGAACGTCGTCGCCAAGGCCCGCCAGGACGGCTACACCGAGACCATCCTCGGCCGCCGCCGCTACCTGCCCGACCTCAACTCCGACAACCGCCAGCGCCGCGAGATGGCCGAGCGCATGGCCCTGAACGCCCCCATCCAGGGCTCCGCCGCCGACATCATCAAGGTCGCCAGCCTCAACGTCGACAGCGCTCTGCGCGAGCACGGCCTGAAGTCCCGCATGCTCCTCCAGGTCCACGATGAACTCGTCTTCGAAGTGTCACCGGACGAGCACTCTGAGCTAGAATCTCTCGTACGCGAGCACATGGCGGGCGCCTACGAACTGAAGGCCCCGCTCGAGGTCTCGATGGGTACAGGCCGTACGTGGCAGGACGCCGCCCACTGATCCGCCCCAGGGGCGATCAAAGGCGAGGAGCGCCAGACCACAGAAACGCACCACCCATGACCTCTCCCATCGCAACGGCGCGAGAGAGAGGGGACAGTCATGTCCACCCCCCGAGAGATCAACCGCAGGATGAACCGACAGGAGAACGAGGTCGTGGATATTCACGACGCGCTCAAGGAGATCCGCGACACGCAGAAGAAGCAGACCGAGCAGTTCGAGGCGCGATTCACGCAGATGGATGCGAAGTTCGAGGCTGGGTTTGCTCGGCTGGACGAGAAGATCGATGCGAAGTTCGATCTGGTCGTGGGCCTGCTGACGAAGGGCGGCGAGGGGTAGGCCGCGGGAAAGGCCGAGGTGGCCGGGCGTCCGGGTAGACCGGGCGCCCGGTTTTCGTTTGTGCGCAGACGGCGCATGGTGGGCGATATCTCCAAGTTGTCCGCAATTGCCGATCTTTGCCTCTAGGCTCCAGGGCCGACAGCATCCCCCCGCTGGAGGCTTCATGACGGCAAGATCTACGAAGGTCGCGATCGCGTCGACGGTCGCGGTGGTCGGTATCGGCGGCGCGTCGGTGTACGCGTTCGCGGGCGACGACGGGCCGAAGGCGAGTGTCGGCGTCGCGGCGGTGCAGGGAGCGCCCGCCGCGGACACGGCACAGGCGAGCGAGCAGGCGACGGCGCAGGGCAAGGTGCCGAAGAAGGTGCTCGCCGCGGAGAAGGCCGTGTTCGACATCACCAACAAGCAGCGGCGCGCGCACGGGTGCAAGGCGCTGCGGCTGGCGCCGACGCTGACGATCGCGGCGCGGCGGCACTCCGACGACATGAGCAAGCACCACTACTTCTCGCACAACTCGCAGAACGGCACGTCGCCGTGGACGCGGATGAAGCGGGCCGGTTACCCGTACTCGGTGGGCGCGGAGAACATCGCGATGGGTTACCAGAGCGCGAAGGCCGTGATGGTCGGCTGGATGAAGAGCCCGGGCCACCGGGCGAACATCCTCAACTGCCGGCTGAAGGCGCTCGGCGTCGGCGTGCACTTCGGCGGCTACGGGCCCATGTGGACGCAGGACTTCGGCTTCAAGTAAGCGAGTGAGGTAGGCCCGGAGCTTTCGCTCCGGGCCTTTTCTTATTGCTCGAATTCTTTACTGCTCGAACTGCTCGAACTGGTCGAAGGGTTGGCGTGAACCGGCTAGGCGGTCGCGCCAGGCCTGGACCTCGGCGGGCTTGGCCCGGGAGGCGCGCCAGAGGCGGACCCGCTCCTTGCCGGAGGGGGCGGAGTCGGCGGGGAGGGCCGCGGTCCAGGTGCCGTCGGTCTCGAACTCCCAGATGAGCCCGGCGGTGACGGCGCCGGTGATGGGGTGGTCGCGGTAGTAGTGCGCCCAGTCGTCGAACGTCCAGACCCGGGCCTCGTCGAGGTCCCGTATGCGGATGCGTTCGGTGCGGAGGGTGTCGACAACGCGCTTGGCGTGCCGCTGTGCGCCCTCGATGCCGGTGCTGCCGTACCGCTTCTTGAAGCCGCGCGGGGTGGCGAACGGGTGTGCCGTGCGCTTGCGGACATCCTCGTCGTCGATCCAGGTGAGCGCGACCGTGTGGGCGTCCTCGACCGTGAGTTCGGCCCGGAACGGCGTCTTGCCGGAGATCGTGCGCTGGTCGTCCGGGCCGAACGTGCCGGTCCGGTCGGGCAGGAGGAGGCCGTGGGCGGGTACGGCCCGTTCCTGCTGGACCTCCTCGGGCACCCCCATGCGGGTGGCCGCCTCCCGCATCACGGGCGCCAGCCGGTCCTCGCGCAGGACGACGTAGTCGATCAGCCGGTAGAGCAGCCACAACCCGTCCAGCGCCGCCTGGTGGTTCAGGTCGGCGAGTCCGTAGAACGCGGCGACGGCGAGGGCGTCGTTGCGGAGCTGGGAGCCCTCGCCGGGGATCGCCGCCGACACGCGGGCGACCGTGATCAGGTCCGGTACGGCGGCCGGGTCGCCGGTCTGCCCGGCGGCCATCGCGATGCCGATGGCGATGGCGTTGCTCTGCCTGCCCGCCTGACGGTCGAGCGAGCCGTTCGCCAGCAGGCGCAGCGCGTCGAGGACGAACCCCGGCGCGCCGGGGGAGGAGAGCAGGACGGCGGTCCGCTTGGCCCAGGCCGGCTTGAGCTTGCGGCGATCGTCGAGGTGGTCGTTCACGGCCGCGAGGTGGCGTCCCAGCTCGTCCAGCTCCGGCGGGAGGTCGCGGAGGCGCTCGCGGAACGCCTTCACCCAGTCTCCGTCGGCCTCGGGCACCCAGTCGGGGAGTTCGGTCATGCCGATGATCCTTCCGGACGGGCCCGGCCTTGGTGGGCGAAGTCGTTCGTTGGAGGAGCCGGGCCGTTGGGGGAGCGAGATCGTTGGGGGAGCGGGGCCGTTGGGGGAGCGGGGCCGTTGGGAGGACGCAGTCGTTCGTTGGGGGAATGGACACCGGGCGTCATCTGTCGAGCAAAGGCCTGTGGGGCCTAGGCTTGGGGGCTCTGGTCGTGTCCGAGACGATCGACGGGAGGCTCGTGCCTATCCTCCACAAGCTCGCCGCTGCCCTGATCGTTTGCGCGGTGGTGCTCGGGTTGACGCTGCCCGGGCCCGACCGTCACAAGGAGCAGGCGACCAAGGCTCGTGCGGCCGGGGCGGCCACGCGGACGGCGCCGCCGACCGCGCCGGGACCGAGTCCGAGCGCGTCGGGGAGCGGGAAGGCCTCGGCCTCACCCAGCGCGTCGGCGTCCCCCACTCCGCCGGCGAAGCTGGCGGCGGCGACCCCGGCGGCGGTGGCGGCCAAGGCGAACGAGCTCGGTGAGGTGCCGGTGCTCATGTACCACCGGATCATGAAGAAGCCCGAGGCGTCCCTGGACCGTTCGACCAAGGAGCTGCACGACGAGCTGACCCGGCTGGCCAAGGAGGGCTACATGCCCATCACGGCGGCCGAGTTCGTCAGCGGGCGGATCGACGTGCCGGCGGGCAAGCACCCGGTCGTGCTCACCTTCGACGACAGCACGCCGGGGCACTTCGGGCTGGACGCCCAGGGCAACCCCAAGCCGGACACGGCGGTGTCGATCATCCTGGACGTGGCCAAGCAGAACCCCGGGTTCCGGCCGGTCGCCACGTTCTACCTGAACAAGGACCTGTTCCTGCTCGGCCCGCAGGAGTCGGCCGGGCTGAAGTGGCTGATCCAGCACGGGTTCGAGGTCGGCAACCACACGGTCACCCATCCCGATCTCTCCCGGATGAGCAAGGACGCGGTCCAGAAGGAGATCGGCGGCATGGAGAGCAAGATCGTGTCGCTGACCGGGGCGCACACGACGACGTTCGCCTACCCGTTCGGCGCGGCGCCGAAGAAGCGGTCCTGGGCCGAGAGCAAGGACGGCGAGTACGACTTCAGAGGAATCTTCCTGGCCGGGTGGAAGCCCTCAGAATCGCCGTTCAGCAAGGACTTCGACCGTTTCGCCATCCTCCGGGTGCGGTCCGAGGGCAAGATCAAGGAGAACGACTGCAAGCTGTACTGCTCGACGGCCTGGCTGGACTGGCTGGACAAGCACCCCGGCGACCGCTTCACCAGCGACGGAGACCCGAATACCATCAGCTTCCCGGCCGCCGGCGAGAAGAGCCTGGCCAAGGACTATCGGCAGTACGGGCGTACTTACTAAGGGAAGGGGGCCCAAGCGGCTCCCTCCGATTGACCCCACGGGTCTCGTCCCATATCCTGATCGCTGCGCTGTGGGCTTGCGCGCGCTTCAGACGGAGCAGGCTCGCGCTCGGTCAGGTCGTCGACATCGGTTCGGTTTTCACTGGCGCGGTTCGTCCGCGCCCGGGTCCTCGGCAGGGCGGAAGGCCCTCATCGCGTTCTTGACACCTACGCATGTCCGTATCCGGAGCCAGCCGACACATGACGAGCAGCACCGAGGCCACCTCGACCACCCCGCAGGTAGCGGTCAACGACATCGGTTCCGAGGAAGCCTTCCTCGCAGCAATCGATGAGACCATCAAGTACTTCAACGACGGCGACATTGTCGAAGGCACCGTCGTCAAGGTCGATCGTGACGAGGTCCTCCTCGACATCGGCTACAAGACCGAGGGCGTCATTCCCTCGCGTGAGCTGTCCATCAAGCACGACGTCGACCCGAACGAGGTCGTGTCGGTCGGCGATCACGTCGAGGCCCTGGTCCTCCAGAAGGAGGACAAGGAAGGCCGCCTGATCCTGTCCAAGAAGCGCGCTCAGTACGAGCGCGCCTGGGGCACGATCGAGAAGATCAAGGACGAGGACGGGATCGTCACCGGTACCGTCATCGAGGTCGTCAAGGGCGGCCTCATTCTCGACATCGGTCTTCGCGGCTTCCTGCCCGCCTCGCTGGTCGAGATGCGCCGGGTCCGGGACCTGCAGCCGTACGTCGGCCGCGAGCTCGAGGCCAAGATCATCGAGCTGGACAAGAACCGCAACAACGTGGTCCTGTCCCGCCGTGCCTGGCTGGAGCAGACGCAGAGCGAGGTCCGTCAGACCTTCCTCAACACGCTGCAGAAGGGCCAGGTCCGCAAGGGCGTCGTCTCCTCGATCGTCAACTTCGGTGCGTTCGTGGACCTCGGCGGCGTCGACGGTCTGGTGCACGTGTCCGAGCTGTCCTGGAAGCACATCGACCACCCGTCCGAGGTGGTCGAGGTCGGCCAGGAGGTCACGGTCGAGGTCCTGGACGTCGACATGGAGCGCGAGCGCGTCTCCCTGTCGCTCAAGGCGACCCAGGAAGACCCGTGGCAGCAGTTCGCCCGCACCCACCAGATCGGCCAGGTCGTTCCGGGCCGCGTCACCAAGCTGGTGCCGTTCGGCGCGTTCGTCCGCGTCGAGGAGGGCATCGAGGGCCTGGTGCACATCTCCGAGCTGGCCGAGCGCCACGTGGAGATCCCCGAGCAGGTCGTCCAGGTCGGCGACGAGATCTTCGTGAAGATCATCGACATCGACCTCGACCGGCGCCGGATCTCCCTGTCGCTCAAGCAGGCGAACGAGGGTGCCGCGGGGATCGAGGACGAGGACTTCGACCCGACCCTGTACGGCATGCCGGCCGAGTACGACGAGGGCGGCAACTACAAGTACCCCGAGGGCTTCGACGCCGACACCGGCGAGTGGCTCGAGGGCTTCGACGAGCAGCGCGAGACCTGGGAGCGGCAGTACGCCGAGGCCCGCTCGCGGTTCGACGCTCACCGCAAGCAGATCGAGGACGCCCGCAAGGCCGAGGCTGAGGCCGAGGCCACCGGCGGGACCACCTCGGTCGGCGGCGGAGGCGGCGAGACGTCCTACTCGGGCGGCGGCGAGGCCGAGACCACCGGTGGCGCCCTCGCCACCGACGAGGCTCTCGCGGCGCTCCGGGAGAAGCTCTCCGGCGGTCAGTGAGCACCCGCCGGTGAGAGCCGGCGACCGGTGACGTGAGATCACGGCCGGAGGCGGTCCCCAGGGACCCCCTCCGGCCGTGATCGTTTTCCCGGGCCGCCGCGCCGTCTTCGGGTGTCGGTCCCAAATCGGGCACCGGACCTCGGTACGCTCGCTGCGACGCGTTCGCCCGACCTTGTCCGGGCCCGTCGCCTTCGACCCCCTCATCGGCCACCCCTCAGTCCGCAACCCCCTCGATCACCACCCCGCACGGCACCACCAGCACGGGGCCCTCACCGCAGGCGTCCCGGGCGCGGGCCCCCGAGTACCGCCCCAGCGACACGGGACTTCGGGTACTGCACTAGCAAGCACAGCCCCCGGGAGCAACGGTTCAATTGGCCAGCACAGACCTAGGCACCAGGCACGCAGGACCGGCCGAGCCGGCCGGTCCGTCGATCGTCCCCCAGGGTCCGGCGCGGCTCGCCCTCATCGCGACCACGGTCGCGGTGCTCGCGCAGACCCTGCGCTTCGCGCTGCCCCAGCTCGACCACTTCGGCGACGACGCCGGGACCGCCTCGGCCGCGGCCCTCGTCACGGTCGTCTTCCTCGCGGGCTTCCTCAGCCCGGTGATCCGGCGCGTGGCCGGTCCGCGCGGCCTGCTGCTGGTCGGCGTCGCCGGGCTGTTCGCGGTACGGCTGGTGGCGCAGGCGCTCGGCCCGCAGGTCTGGCTGGCGTTCCTCGGCGCCGCCATCGGCATGATCGCGATCGCCGCGCTGTACGAGGGCGCGCGCGGCCTGTCGGGCGTCGGGTTCGCCACGGCGGCCGTCGCGGGCCTGGCGATCGACACGGCCGTACGGATGATGTTCGCCACCTGGGACCCGGTGTGGCGGTCGGGGATCGGGCCGTGGCTGGCGTGCCTGGGCTTCGTCGGCCTGGGCGCCGCCGCGCTCTACCGTGAGCTGGCCTCGGGCCCGGTGAAGGCGCCCGGGATCTCGTGGCGGGACGCGCTGGGCGCCGCCGGGATGGGGCCGTTCCTCGCCCTGCAGGTGCTGGTCTTCTCCAGCCCCGCCTTCGTCGCGTCGTCCGGGTGGCAGTCGCTCGTCGGCGCGCACATCGCGATCGTGGTCGGCCAGGGCCTGGCGCTGGCGTTCCTGGCCTCGGGCCTGGCCGTACGGGCCGTGCCCGGCGGCGTCTGCGTGCTCGGCGGAACGCTGCTCGGCGTCGGCGCCGGGGCGATCGCCGGAACGTACGCCATGACCGGCATCGAGGTCGTGCCCATCGTGATCGTCGGCCAGGTGCTGTCGGCCTGGCTGCTGGCCGTGGCCTGCCGCGCGCCGCTGCGCCGCGCGGGCCAGGGCGGCCCGGTCTGGCGGATCGACGTGGGCGCGGCGGCCGGCGGCCTGCTGATCGCCCTGATCCTCGTTCCGTACCAGGTCAGCGCCATCACCCCGCTGCCGATGCCCAACAACGTGCTGCCTGGCCTGGCCGGGATCCTGCTCGGCGGCCTGGCCGCGATCGCCGCCGCCCGCGGCGGCCCCCTCCCCGCCCGTGCGCCGCTGCGCGCCGTGACGGCCGGTGCCGCCGCGATCGCGCTCCTGCTCGGCACGGCGATCTTCACCGTGGCCACCCCCAAGGGCGAGGCCCGCGCCTCGACGGCGGGCGGCCAGGTGCGGGTCGTGACGTACAACATCCACGACGCGGTCAACCAGGACGGCCACCTCGACCCCGAGGGCGTCGCCCGCGCGATCAAGGCGCAGAAGGCCGACGTCGTCCTCCTCCAGGAGGCCAGCCGCGGCTCGCTGCTGTCGGGCACCACCGACGTCGGCGTGTGGCTGTCGCGCCGCCTCGGCATGAAGCTGCTGTGGGGTCCGGCCGCCGACGGCCAGTTCGGCAACGCGATCCTCACCAGCCTGCCGGTGAAGAGCTCGGGCACCGGCCGGATGGCCGAGAACGACTGGTCCCAGATCCGCGGCTACGTCTGGGCGCGGCTCGGCGTCGGCGACACCACCCTCACCGCCTGGTCGACCCACCTGGAGGGCGGGGCGGACTCCGGCGACGAGCGCACCCGCGAGGCCGCGACGCTGCTGCGGGCCTGGGCCGGCGCGCCCCGTACGGTCATCGGCGGCGACATGAACGACGAGCCGGGCAGCGCCGCGATCAGCCGCCTCACCGACGGGGGAGACCTGCGCGACGGCGCCATGGGCGATCCCTCGCACACCACCCCGGACGGCAAGCGGACCGACTGGATCTTCGGTACGGACGACGTGATGTTCTCCGACTACGCGGTGACCCGGTCCGCGGCGTCGGATCACTATCCGGTCGCGGTGACCGTCCGTATAGGGCGCTGAGGAGACCCCTGGCGCATGCGCCGCTAGGGTCTCCCTATGAGCACCGAGGAAGTCGGGATCGAGCCCGCGGGCGTCGATGACGCGGGTGAGATCCTGACCGCGCAACGTGCCGCGTACGTGAGCGAGGCGCAGCTCTACGGCGACCCGTTCATCCCGCCGCTCGTCGAGTCCTACGAACAGCTCCACAAGGTGCTGAGCGGCGACGCGGTGGTCCTCAAGGCGATGCTCGGCGCCCGTCTGGTCGGTGCCGTTCGCGCACAGTTCAGCGACCACACGTGCCTGATCGGCCGGCTCGTCGTGGTCCCCGACATGCAGGGCCGGGGCATCGCGCGCGCCCTCATGGAGGCCCTGGAGAAGGAGGTCGCGGGCCGAGCCGAGGCGGTCGTCCTGTTCACCGGCCACCTCAGCGAGGACAACCTGCGCCTCTACCGCAAGCTCGGCTACAGCGAGACCCACCGCGAACGCGTGGCCGCCCACCTCACCCTCGTCCACATGCGCAAGACCCTGGTCCCCGCCGAGACCTCCAGTTGAGGGCGCCGGCCGCGGTCTGAGGCGCCCCACCTGGCGCACCCGGGCCACCGGGGTGCCGGCCGGGAGGCCCGCTTGAGTACGGTGGTGCGCGTGCTGCTCAAGGTTGGACTCACCGGCGGGATCGGCTCGGGCAAGAGCGAGGTCTCCGCGCAGTTGGCCGCGCACGGCGCGGTGGTCATCGACGCCGACAAGATCGCGCGCGAGGTGGTGGAACGGGGCACGCCCGGGCTGGCCGCCGTGGTCAAGGAGTTCGGCGACGAGGTCCTGCTGCCGGACGGCGCCCTGGACCGCGAGAAGGTCGGCTCGATCGTCTTCGCCGACCCCGAACGCCTCAAGGCCCTCAACGCCATCGTTCACCCGCTCGTCGGGGAGCGCATGCAGGAGCTGATGGACGCCGCCCCCGAGGACGCGATCGTGGTCTACGACGTCCCGCTTCTCACGGAGAACAACCTGGCCGAGTTCTACGATGTGGTCGTGGTCGTCGACGCCCCCGTGGAGACCCAGCTCGACCGCCTCACCGCCAAGCGCGGCATGACCGAGAAGGCCGTCAGGGAACGCATGGCCGCCCAGGCCACCCGCGAGGCCCGCCGCGCCATCGCCCACCACGTGATCGACAACTCCGGCAGTCTCGAAGACCTCAAGACCCAGGTCGACGCACTCTGGGAGACCCTCAAGGAGGGCTGATGCAGGTCAGCTGGGCGACCGACGAAGGCAGCCCCGAGCGCGGCAACGAGGACTTCGTCGCCAGCGCACCCGGCGCGGTCGTCATCCTGGACGGTTGCGGCCTCCCGCTCGGCACCGACCTCGGCTGCGCGCACGGAACGGCCTGGTACTCCCGTTCCCTCGGAACGCGCCTGCTCGCCCGCCTCATGGACGGCGTCGGCCCGCCCGGCAGGCCGCCCGTCGCCCAGCCCGTCGGCCCACCCGAGGGCGCACACCAGCCGGGGGAGCGGCCGCTGGTCGCCCGCCTGGCCGGGGCCATCTCCGACGTCGCGGCCTCGCACCGCGCCACCTGCGATCTCGGCCGTTCCTCCACGCCCGCCGCCACGGTCGTCGCCCTGCGGGTGCGCGGAGACCAGGTCGACTACCTCGTCCTCGCCGACTCCAGCCTCCTGCTGCACCGGACGGACGGCGAGATCCAGCACATCACGGGCGGCGGTACGTTCGCCGCCGCCGATCCCGACGTGGCCGAGGCCGCCATCACCGGCACCGTCCCGCTCGCCGAACTGCGCCACGCGACGCTGCTCACCGACGGCGCCACCCGCCCGGTCGACTCCTACCGCCTCATGGACTGGCGGGAGATGGCGGACATCGTCGTTCGGCAGGGCCCGCGCGCCCTCATCGACCGCACCCGCGAGACCGAACACGGCGACCCCCAGGGGACGCGCTGGCCGCGCCAGAAGATCCACGACGACGCCACCCTGGCCCACTGCACCTTCGCCCCCTGAGAACGCCCTCACAGGCATCTCAGGGCGTTTCAGGCCTTACGCCTTACGGGAAGCCCCTGGGTGCCTGGACGCCCGGAGATCGGCCTCCAGGCCTGCCCGTACGGGCTAGAGGTCGGCTTCCAGGGGGAGGTGGCGGACTTCGGGGAGGTAGGGGTCCAGCTCGCCGGGTTCGAAGCGGGACATGCCGATGGCGTACCAGAACTCGGCGGTGACGTTGCCCTCCCACTTGTAGCGGCCGTCGGCGGCGAGGGCTGCCCAGCCTTCGGCGAGGCCGAGGAGGGTGGCGCGCTGGCCGGGGGCGGCGGGGTCGGCGACGTCCCACAGGATGATGGCGCCGTCGTCGCCCGCGCTGGCGAGCAGGCGGCCGTCGGGGCTGAAGGCGACCTGCCAGACGCGGCGGGTGTGGCCGGTGAGGGTGTGCAGGTGGCGGCCGGTGCGCGGGTCCCACAGGCGGACGACCAGGTCGTCGCCGGCGGTGGCGAGGAGCTCGCCGTCGGGGCTGATCGCGGCGGTCCAGAGGCGGCCGGTGTGCCGGGTGAAGGTGTGCCGGGCCTCGCCGGTGCGGGTGTCCCACAGCACGGCGGTGCCGTCGTTGCTCGCGCTGACCAGGCTGTCGCCGTCGGGGGCGAAGGCCACCCGGTAGACGCGGTCGGTGTGCCCGTGCATCGCCTGGACGCATTCGCCGGTACGGGTGTCCCACAGGCGGACCAGGGCGTCGTCGCAGCCGGTGGCGACCAGCGCGCCGTCCGGGCTGAACTCGATGGAACGGACCCGGCCGCGGTGGTCGGCGAGGTTGACGGTCTCGCGGCCGGTGGTCCAGTACCAGAGCCGCACGGTGTCGTCGTCGTTGGCGGTGGCGAGGAGGTCGCCGGCGGGGTTCCAGGCGTGCGCCCAGACGTGGTCGGTCTCGACGTTCAGCTCGCGTTCGAACGTCACGGTCGAGGCCTGCCACAGGTGCACGCCGCCGTCGTTGGTGGCGGTCGCCAGCTGCGAGCCGTTGGGGTTGAACGAGGCGGAGGTGAGGTTGTCGGCGACGCCGTGCAGCTCGCGGATCATCCGGCCGGTGCGCGGCTCCCAGAGCCGGACCAGGCCGTCGTTGCCGCTGGCGGCCAGCAGCGAGCCGTCCGGGCTGAACGCGACGCCGGTGGCGCGCCGGCCGTGCCCGCGCAGGACGGCGCGTGACTGGCCGGTCTCGGTGTCCCAGAGCCGGGCGGTGCCGTCGTTGCTGCTGGTGGCGAGCTGGGCGCCGTCGGGCCGGAACGCGAACGGCCAGACCGCGCCGCGGTGACCGGCGAGCTCCAGCCGCGCCTCGCCCGTCCCGGGGTCCCACAGGCGCACGGCGCCCGCGCTGTCGGCGGTGGCGAGGTGGCCGCCGTCGGGGCTGAACGTGGCCTGGTAGATCGCGCCGGAGTGGCGCGGCAGGGTCAGGATCTGCAGGCCCTCGCGCCAGACGCGGACCGAGCCCTTGGTGTCGCCGGTCGCCAGCAGCCCGCCGTCGGGGTGGAACGCGATGGCGTACACGCGGCCGGTGTGGCCGAGCAGTTCCTGGCGGATCTCGCCGGACCGGATGTCCCACAGCCGTACGACGCCGGCCTCGTCACCGGCGGCCAGCAGCGTCCCGCCGGGGTGGAAGACCGCCCGGAAGATCGCGCCCTGGTGGCCGCCGAGGGTGCGCTGGAGCTCGCCGGTGGCCAGGTTCCAGACGCGCAGCGTGCCGCCCGCGTCGCCGGTGACCATCAGCGTGCCGGACGGGTCGAAGACGGCGGTGTAGATCGGCGCGGTGTGGCCGGGCAGCTCGTGCAGCAGTTCGCCGGAGGCCAGGTCCCAGACGCGGATCGTCCCGTCGGCGGCGCCGGCGGCCAGCATCTCCGGACCCATGATGACCGGCCACACGCCCTCGGGGTGAACGGGGAGGGTGTGCGTGCAGCGGCCGGTCGCAAGGTCCCAGATCCGCACCGTTCCGTCGGCCGAGCCGGTGGCGAGCAGGTTGCCGTGCTCGTCGAAGACCACGGCGTAGGTGCGGTCGCGGTGGCCCTGCAGGGTGCGCAGCGGCAGGCCCGTGACGGCGTCGCAGATCAGCACGCCGCCGTCCTCGCTGCCGACCGCGACGACCGAGCCGCCGGGGCTGTAGGCGAGCGGCTGCGGGAGTCGGCTGGTGGCGAAGTGGAAGCCGTACGGGACGCCGACGGCGGCGGGGGCGACCTGGATGTCGACCGGCCGTCCGGGTGCGATCGCGGCCTCGTACAGCTCGGGCGCCGAGGCGATCCGGTCGGGCAGGTTGGCGTCGATGAGCGCGGCCCGCGTCCAGCGGCTGCCGTCGATCGTGGCGTCGCGCAGGTCGGCGCGGGCCAGGCGGGCGCGGGACAGGTCGGCACCGCGCAGGTCGGCGCCGGTGAGGCGCGCCTCGTCCAGCCGCGCCCCGGCGAGCGAGGCGTCGCGCAGCACGGCACGCGAAAGGTTCGTGCCGACCAGCTGCGCGTCGGTGAGGTCGGCGCCGGTGAGGTCGACCTCCTGCAGGTCGCGGTACGACAGGTCCTCGCCCTGCAGCTTGGCGCCGCGCAGGTCGGTCTGCGACGGGGTGCGCAGCCGAGTCGTGATCTTGATGGCGTTGGCGCGGGCGAGGTCGTCGGCGTTCGGGTCGGCGAGCACGCCGGACGCCCACTCCTGGCAGGCCCGGGTGTCGGCCAGGTCGCACAGGAAGTCCACGGTCAGCTGGGACAACGCCCGTAGCGTCAGGGTCCGCGGCGCGATGCCCCGTTCCAGCTCCTCGGCGATGTGCCGCGCCACCAGCCATTCCATGACCGACAGGTGGATGAAACCGAACAGCCCTTCCTCGGTGCGGATGAGCAGGCTTCCGGCGCCGACCGCGTGCGTGATCTGGCTGTGCGACAGGCGCCCGTCGGTCAGTCCGGTCAGTGCGTCGGCGATGTCGGACAGCTCGGCGAGCCGCAGGTACTGCTCGTTGCTCTCCCACAGCCGCAGCGCCAGCGTCCCGACCGCCTGCCACATGTCGTCGGTGGTGAGACCGGCGGGCCCGCCGGTGTGCCGGACGCGTTCGGCCTCGTAGGCCAGCCAGGACGACAGGATCTCCTTGTAGAGGTCGGCCGGGCTGACGGTCGCGCGCGCCTGCGCCACCGCGCGCAGCCGCTCCTCGGGCAGGTCGGCGATGAAGCTCAGCATGCGCGGGTTGCTGGTCAGGCCGAGCAGCTCCTCGACCCCGGCCAGGATCCGCAGCCGCTCCTCGGCGGCCGCCTCGCTGCCGTACCGGTTGATCAGGTACGAGTGCACCTGCGCGGGCGTGAACTCCTCCAGCGACAGGACGCGGCGGTGCGGCAGCACGCCGACCTTCTCGCCGAGCGCGGTCAGCACCTGCGCCTGCGACTTGAAGTGCTGCGTACGGCTCGCCACGACGATCTTCGCCTTGTCCTGGGCGGCCTGCAGCAGCGTGTCGAGGTGGTCGGCGGCCTGATCGTAGGTCACCCGCGTGACCAGCTCGTCGAAGCCGTCGAACAGCAGGACGATGCGCCCCTGCCGCAGCATGTAGTGGAACGCCTTGAGGTCGATCAGCTCCTCGCCGTGGTTGGCCAGGTGCGCGGCGACCAGGCCGTCCACCGAGTGCGCCTTGTCGAGGGCGCGCAGCTCGATGAGGATCGGGATCACGTGCGGCAGCTCGACCGGGATGCGCCGGGCCAGCTCGCGCAGCGCGAACGTCTTGCCGCGCCCGAAGTCGCCGAGCAGCAGCATGAACCGGCCGTGGTCGGTGGCCAGCAGCCGCAGCATCTCGCCGACCGCGTCCTCCTGCACCTCGGGTTTGGCGCCTTCAGGTGAAGCCTCTTCCGCGCCTCGGGGGGTGTGGGGTGTCGTCCCCCCTCGGGTGAGCTGAGCGCGGTCGCTCTCCCGGAACCGCTGCGGAACGTACAGCGACGGCGCGTACAGGCCGCCGGACGCCAGCCGCGCGGTCTGCCCGGCGACGTAGTCCGACAGGTCGAGCAGGCCCTGGAACTCGGTGAGGCTGCGCAGCCGGATCCCGCGCCGCTGCGCGTCGTCTCGGAGCGAGCGCGGTGCCTGCGGGCCGAGGTAGACCAGCTCGGACCCGTGGTCGGTGCCGTCGGCGTGCACGTGGCGGACGAACGCGTCCACGTCGGCCTCGGTGACCGCGCCGACGTGCGCGCCGATCCGGTACTGCCGTACGAAGCCGTCCTCCAGGTGCGTCAGCAGCAGGTGCGGGGGATCGGCGTCGATCCGGCGGATCGTCGCGCGTTCGAACCTGGTCTCGCAGGCCTCGGAGATGCGGTCGAGCAGCTCGCCGGTCGGGTCGGGGACGGTGACCGGGTCGATCTCGGTGCGGACCGGGCCGAGCTCGGGCGTCGGCCCGGCGGGGATCTCCGGCGGCGCCGCTTCTTCGCGCGGGGGCGGGAACGTTCCGGCGACGCGTTTCCAGGAGCGTTCGAGGCGCGTCGGGCCTCGGGTGGCGGCCTCCGCCGGGACCCAGCGCTCCAGGCCGTCGCGCTTCACGACGACGATCTGGTGGCGGCCGGGGCCGAGCGCGGGGATGCACGGGACGCCGGAGTCGAGGGACTGGATGCCGCCGCCGAAGCCCGCCTCCGTTCCCTGGAAGAGCAGGTTGAGGTGACCGCCGAGCAGCGAGTCGACCGCCTCGGGGTCGCGCAGCGCGCCGGGCTCGCCGGAGAGCGGGGCGTGCTCCAGTGCGCCCAGGCGCAGCCAGCCCTCGTCCTCGAAGTGCCGCAGCCGTTCGGTGAACCACGCCGCCTGCGCCTGCCCGACCTGGCCGTAGCGGTCCTCGTCGCGGTGGGTCTGGGGGAGTGTGGAGTTGAGCCCGGCGACGACCACCTTCAGGTCGTTGATCGGGAAGAGCGTCCACGGCTGGGCGCTGTCGAAGACCAGGCTGTCCAGGCCCTGGTAGAGCTCCTTGAACAGACCCGCGAAGTGTCGCCACTTGGGCCAGAACGGCGGCTGCGGATCGATGTCGTCGGCCTCGCAGCTGGAGAAGTAGGCCTGGGATGCCGCCCGGTTGACGTCGTGCGTCCCCGGAACGATCACGACGCGCTGCGCCTCCAGGCCGAGGAGGGCGCGCAGGTTGGTGAGGAACGACAACGCCTCGGCGAACTCCTTGCGGCTGCCCGAGTGCGTCAGGTTGCCGGTCACCACCAGCAGGTCGGGGCGCGGCACGTCCGAGTCGGCCAGGCGGGTGACGTCGCTCCAGATCTCGTCCTGCAGCTCGCTCGCCGTGGTCGCCTCGCCCGGATCGGCGAGCGTACGCCCGAACCGCGGGCCCGTCACATGCAGCACGCTGATGTGCTCGCGCGGGCGGTCGGCGACCCCGGGCGCGGCGGGGAACGCGGGCACCGCCACCGGCGCGCGCCGCGCGGGCCGTTCGCCCGTCATCTCAGGGCGTTCGGTGTCCTTGCCGTACAGCCGCGGCCGCCCGGCCGTACTGCTCGCCCGACCGGTCCCCGTCTGTCCCGAGCCGGACTGTCCCGAGACGGCCGTCTGGCCGGAACCGCCCGCCTGGCCGGAACCGCCCGCCTGGCCGGAACCCTGGCCGAACGCGCCCGCCTGGCCGGGGCCGCCTGCCTGGCCGGAGCCTTGGCCGAACGCGCCCGCCTGGCCGGGGCCGCCTGCCTGGCCGGAGCCTTGGCCGAACGCGCCCGCCTGGCCGGGACCGCGTGAGACCTCTTCCTCTACGCGGCCGGGGATCGCGCCGGGGAACCGCGGGCCGTCCGGCGGCATCGCGTGGCCCGCGAGCGCCTCGTCGATGCGGCGCATCAGCAGGTCGCGGGCGTCGTCGGGGTCGTCGACGCCGACGAGGTCGACATAGGTGATCGTGGAGAGCAGCCCGTCGATCGGGCAGTCCTCGATCCGTACGGTCACCAGCTTGTTCGCCGGGTTGTCGGGGTCGGCGCGGAGCGCCGTCATCCACTCCCACCGGCCGTACCGCGACCGCAGGTAGTTGCTCGACAGCACCGCCACCACGACCTTGGCCTCCGACAGGCCGCGGTCCATGAAGTCGATGAAGTTGGTCCCCGGCACGAAGTCCCACGCCTGCATCATCGTGCGGTGCCCGGCCGCCTCCAGCTGCCAGGCGATCCAGGAGGCCCAGCGTTCATCGGCAGGGGAGTAGCTGATGAACAGATCCGTCGGGCGGTCCTGCCGCGACTGGCCGGGGGGCGTCGTCATTCCCTCAGTATTGCGCGGTGACACGACGATCGCAGCGTCGCGGGGCGCTTATGGGATCATGTCCGCCGTGCCTTCTCCCGCGAACCTCCTGAGCCGTCTGGGGGTGCTCGACTGGATCCGCATCGGGCTGCTGCTCCTCGGCCTGGTGTTCGTCGCGACCGGTCTGCTCCCGAGGGCGACCGCGCAGGACAGCCTCGAGCGGATCGCCCCGCTGCTGCTGTTCCTGTTCAGCGTGATCATTCTCGCCGAGCTGACCAAGGAGGCCGGGGTCTTCGACGCGATCGCGCAGCGGATGGCACGGGCGGGACGCGGCGACTACGCGGCGCTGTTCGTGCTGTGCTTCGCGTTCGCCACGGTCAACACGGTCTTCCTCAACCTGGACACGACCGCGGTGCTGCTGACGCCGGTCATGCTGGCGCTGGCGAGCCGGGCGAAGATCGCGCCGCTGCCGCTGGCGATGACCACGGTGTGGCTGGCCAACACCGCCAGCCTGCTGCTGCCGGTGTCGAACCTGACCAACCTGCTCGCCGCCGACCGGGTGGCGCTGGAGACGCCCGAGTTCGCCGCGCGGATGTGGTTGCCGCAGCTGGCCGTGCTGATCGTGACGGCGGCGCTGCTGTGGACGTTCTTCTGGCGGCGTTCGATGCGCGGCGCCGACCGCTACGAGCCGCCCGTGCCCGAGCCCGTACGCGACCGCGTGCTGTTCTCGGCGACCGGGGTGGCGTGCCTGCTGTTCATCGGGGCGATCCTGGCCGGGGTCCACACGGGGTTCCAGCTCGGCATCGCCGCGACGATCCCGGCCGTGATCGCGGTGGTGGCGTTCGCCGTACGGGACCGGACGGCGCTGAAGCCCGCGCTGATCCCGTGGCAGCTGCTGGTGTTCGTGGCGGCGCTGTTCCTGGTGGTGCCCACGCTGGAGCGGTACGGGCTGGACGACGCGATGCGCTCGCTCATCGGCACCGACGACGGCTGGGCCGGTGCGATGCGGGCCGCGTTCGCCGGCGGTGGTCTGTCGAACGTGCTGAACAACCTGCCCGCCTACGTCGCGGGGGAGTCGGCCGTACCGGCCGAGAACAAGGACCAGCTCCTGTCGCTGCTGATCGGCACGAACGTGGGCCCGGTCATCACGCCGTGGGGTTCGCTGGCCACGCTGCTGTGGTTCGAGTGGTGCCGTCGCTGGGACGTCCGCGTTCCCATGCGCAAGTTCGTCCTGACCGGCGTCGCGCTGGCCACACTGGGCTGCTCCTCCGCCGTGGCCGCCCTCCTCCTCACCAGCTGACCGGCGCCAGCGGCGCGAGGCGGTGTGGTTGCCAGGCGGCGCGGCTGCCAGGCGGCGCGGCTGCCAGGCGGCGCGGCTGCCGGGCGGTGCGGTTGCCGGGCGGTGTGGTTGCCCGGCGACGGCGACGCGGCTATCAGGCGGTGTGGTTGCCAGGCGACGCTGCTGCCAGGCGATGCGGCTGCCAGGCGATGCGGCTACCGGGCGGTGTGGTTGCCAGGCGGTGTGGTTGCCAGGCGGTGTGGTTGCCAGGCGGTGTGGTTGCCGGGCGGTGTGGTTGCCGGGCGGTGTGGTTGCCAGGCGATGTGGTTGCCAGGCGGCGCGGCTGCCAGGCGGCGCGGCTGCCAGGCGGCGCGGCTGCCGGGCGGTGCGGTTGCCGGGCGGTGTGGTTGCCCGGCGACGGCGGCGCGGCTATCAGGCGGTGTGGTTGCCAGGCGACGCTGCTGCCAGGCGATGCGGCTGCCAGGCGGCGCGGCTGCCGGGCGGTGCGGTTGCCGGGCGGTGTGGTTGCCCGGCGACGGCGGCGCGGCTACCAGGCGGCGCGGCTGCCGGGCGGCGCGGCTGCCGGGCGGTGTGGTTGCCGGGCGATGCGGTTGCCCGGCGACGGCGGCGCGGCTACCGGGCGGCGCGGCTACCGGGCGGCGCGGCTGCCGGGCGGCGCGGCTGCCGGGCGGTGCGGCTACCAGGCGATGCGGACGGCTTCGGGGTTGGCGCCGTTGGCGTTGATCTTGACGGCCTCGGCGGCGGAGCCGGCGGTCTCCAGGAGGCTGTCGAGCAGGTCGGGGCGGGCGGCGACGAGCCCGCGCTCGGCGGCGGGCAGGTCGATGCTCGGGTCGTACGGGCGGCCGTCCAGCCGCCGCAGCTCGGCGCCCGCCTCCTCGGCGATCAGCACGCCTGCGGGCAGGTCGACCAGCTCGGGCCGGTAGCCGACGATCCCGTCGATGTCGCCGCGCGCCAGCATCGCCCAGCCGACCAGCGGCGCCCACAGCTGGATCACGCGTGCGCTGCGCGCCTCAAGCATCAGCTTCAGCGGGATCACGACCGGGTCGTCGGGGCCGACGCCGTGGCCCTGGATCCACGCCAGGACGGGCTTGTCAGCGCGGCCGGGCCGGGGTGCTGGCGGCAGCCGCAGGGCTTCGCCGTCGGGGCCGAGAGTGCCCTCGCCTCGTGTCGCCGACCACGTTCGCCCGGTCACCGGTTCGTGCACGACGCCCAAAACGGGGGTCTGGCCGACGCAGAGCGCGAGGCCGACCGCGCAGACCGGCATGCCGATCGCCACGTTGTTGGTGCCGTCCAGCGGATCGACCAGCCACGTCGCGTCCGCCGTGGCGCCGCCGACCGTTCCGGCCTCCTCCGAGACGATCCGGTGGCCGGGGAAGGCCGCGCCGATCCGGTCCAGGATCAGCGTCTCGGACGCCAGGTCCAGGTCGGTCACCACGTCGCCGGACGCGTCCTTGAGCCTCACCTCCAGCGGACCGGTCAGGCGGGCGCGCAGCAGGTCACCGGCGGCCTCGGCGGCCTCGACCGCCACGCGCCGGGCCCGGTGGAGGTCCACGTTCGGTGCGTTCATCGGGCCTCTCCGGTCGCGGGGTCGGGATCGTGCGTACGGTCTACGTCGTGCGATGAGCGCAGGGTTCATGCCGTTCCCCGAGCGAGTCGGGTTCGGGGCGGCGCGGGTGGGCGGCGGCCAGCAGGCGGGCCGAACGGCGGGCGGCGCGGACGGCCTCGTCGGGGTCGCAGGGCTGGCGGTGGGTGTGGTGGGTCGCCGCGTCCAGCGGGCCGAGCGACAGGTCGCCGCCGCCCGGGGTCTGGCGGCCGAGCGCGACGGTCGCGGCGTCCAGGCCGTTCTCGATGCGCGTGCTGTGGAAGACGCCCGCCGGGAGGGTGTAGGTGTCGCCGGTGCCGTGCACCGAGGACCCGCCGTCGCCCTCGGCGTAGCGGACCGTACGGGGCGTGGCACGCAGCTCGTCGCCGTCGGGGCCGCTCGCCACCTCGAAGATCCGATGCGTGGCGGCACCGGCGCCGGGCTCGACCGCGGCCGCCCCGAACGCGGCCTCCTCGACCGCGCCGGGCTCGACCGCGATGTCCTTGACCGCGCCGGGCGCGAGCGCGGCACCCTGGACCGCGCCGGGCTCGACTGTGGCCACCCCGACTGCGGCCTCCTCGACCGCGACGCGGGTGTTGCGGACCGTTCCGTACAGCACGAAGCTCACCAGGTCCCAGCTGTGGCAGTGCACCGGGGACGTGGTGGTCTCGGCGGCGCGAACCTCCGGCGTCCAGATGTGCAGGCACACGCCGTACTCGCCGCTGCGTTCCACCGGCAGGCACAGGAAGCCCAGCGGATGCCGTACGGCCGTCACCGTGCTCGCGCCCGCGTCGATCTCGTCCAGCACGCGACTCGCCCACGCCGGGAGCGAGCCCGCCGCGGTGCCCGCGGCCAGCTCGGCGAGGATCTCGTCGTATTTCATCGTCACTCGTGTCTCATGGTCACTGGTATCTCATGGTCACTGGTGCTTCATCGTCACTCGAAGGGGTCCTTGGCCCGCAGGGCCTTGCGGATGATGTCCACGATGTCGCGGTCGGTGTAGCCGCGGGCGAGCTCGATGCCGAGCACCTCGAAGAGCTTGCGGACCTCTTCGACCGTCGGCTCGTCGTCCAGCGGCGCCAGCCGCGCCTGCTCGATCGGGACGCGGCGGGCCTGGTCCAGGCTGATCTGGAGCTCGGCGCTGTACCAGCCGTAGTAGAACTTGTCGTTGTCGATGACCAGCGCCTCGCCGCGCGGGTCGTCGCGGGTGACCACGACGCAGGACTTCGACAGGTCGTAGCGGAGCGTGGTCATCGTCGCGGACACGCCCATGTCGATGTCGAGCATGCCGAACCGCTGCTTGTGCCAGCAGGCGGCCAGGATCGTGGCGTACGCCTCCTTGCGGGTGCGTTCCAGCGTCCAGGTCTCGCCGGTGCCGTCCGGATCGTCGGTGACCGAGCGGCGGTGGCGGGCGTACGCCTCGCAGACCTCCACGTTGGTCGGGTCGATGATCTCCAGGCGGAACAGCAGCGTGCGGCGTTCGCGGCGGGCCGTCGCCACGCACTCGGGGAGCGTGCGGGCGCGGATGTAGGTGCCGGTGCCGCCCTTGAAGAACCAGCGGTCGGTGCCGCGCCGCGCCTCGGCGAGGACCTCGCCGACTTGGCCGCCGCTGATCACCCGGACGACCGCGGTCTCCTCGAGCGCCCGTTTGGTGCCCGAGACGACGTTCTCGAACTCCTCCAGCCGCGACAGCTTCTCCGTCAGCCCGTCCAGCGTCGCCGACGAGGCCTGCAGTGTGTCGCGGACCTCGGCCTCCACCGGCGCCCGGCGGCCGCGGTCGCGCAGCACCGACGAGGCGAGCAGGCCCATGACCAGCAAGATCGCGCTGCTGGTGATCTGATCTTCGTGCGGCAGCTGGAACCCGATGTCCATCAACGTCACCACGACGGCCACCAGGAGCGCGATCGCGGCGTCGGCGTTCTTGCCGAACCAGATGACGAATCGGGTCATTGTCTGGGGGTCCCCGTCCCTTGTGGTGGCGCCGTCATCGTAACCAGACCACCGTCGCCGGGCCACCTGCGCGACCGCCGCACCCCCGTGCACGCAGCCGTTGCGGGGGCGCGCGTGGAGCGTTCGAAGTCGGCAGGCGGTCGGCGGGCGGTCGGCTGGCGGCCGGTAGGTGGTCCACGTCACATTGGTGACATATGAGGTCATAAACGGGCTATAAGCTCAGGTCATGCGCATTCGGGACTGGTGGTCGGCGCTGTGGCCGACGAGACAGGCCCGTGCGCTCGACCTGACATTGGCGATCAGCCTGGCCGTGTTCGACGGGGTCTGGATGCGGCTCGCCGACCAGAGCTTCTGGCTGCCGCCGACGGTCGTGTCGATCAGCAGCGCGCTGATGTCGCTGGCCCTGATCGTGCGGCGGCGCCATCCGGTGGCGCTGGTGCTGGTCTCGCTGACGCTCGGCACGATCCTCGGGGCGGGCGGCCTCGGCATCCTGGTCATGCTCTACTCGCTGGGCGCCTACACGGCGTCGCGGTGGACCGCGATCGGGCTGGCGATGGCGGGGTACGTGGCGTACCTGATCTTCCCGGGACCGACCTCGCGCGACCAGCCGCTCGCCGCCCAGGTGATCTTCGGCCTGGCGTTCTCCGCGCTGCCCGTCGTTCTTGGTCTCTATATGGGCGCACGCAAGCAGTTGCTCGCCTCGCTGCAGGAGCGCGCCGCCCGGCTGGAGCGGGAGCAGCATCTGCTCACCGAACGGACCAGGGCCGAGGAACGCACCCGCATCGCGCGCGAGATGCACGACGTGGTCGCCAACCGGGTCAGCGTGATGGTCGTGCACGCCGGGGCCCTGCGCGCGGTCGCCCACCGCGATCCCGACCGTGCCGCCGAGACGGCCGCCGTGATCGGCGACATGGGGCGGGCGGCGCTGGACGAACTCCGCCAGGTCATCGGCGTTCTCCGCCAGGGCGAGCAGGCGCTGCCGCGCCAGGCGCCGACGATCTCCGACGTCCGCGATCTCGCCGGCCAGTCCCGTGCCGCCGGGCTCGCCGTCGACCTGCGGGTGCTGGGGGAGGAGCAGCCGATGCCCGCCGCCGTCGGCCGAACGGTCTTCCGCCTCGTTCAGGAGGGGCTGACCAACGTCCACAAGCACGCGGGCGACGCCGACGCGTTCGTGCGGCTCCGGCTGACCCACGAGATCGTCGAGGTGGAGGTCGAGAACGGCCCGCCCAAGTCCGCCCCCGCCCACGACCTGCCCAGCGGCGGAAACGGCCTGGTGGGGCTGGAGGAACGCGTCGTGGCGCTCGGCGGCTCGTTCGACGCGGGCCCCTGCGAGGAGGGCGGTTTCGCGCTCCGCGCCACGCTGCCCCTCCCGGCATCCGACCTGCGCAAATAAGCGGTCGCTTTCCGTGTCCGCCCGCCTGTCCGACCTGCGGGGACAAGCGGTCGCTTTCCGCGTCCCGCCCGTGGGGACGAGCGGTCGGTTTCCCTGCCCGACCTGCGGGGACAAGGGGTCGCTTTTCGTGTCCGCCCGCCTGTCCGACCTGCGGGGACAGGTGGTCGCTCTCTGTGTCCGACCTGCGGGAATTCTGTGTCCGACCTGCGGAAATAAAGCGCGCCCGGCGATTGTCCTACCCCCTGCATAGAGTGGGGGAGGCGGGTCGAGCGGGCCCGCCGGGGGCTGATCAGGAGAGTCCCGCCGGGGTTGATCAGGGAGAGCTGAGCATGCGGCCGATCACAGACCTGCAGCGCAAGGTGGCGCCGTTCGAGGTCGTCACGGAGATGACGCCGTCGGGCGACCAGCCGCAGGCGATCGCCGACCTGTCCGTGCGGATGGAACGCGGCGACAAGGACGCGGTCCTGCTGGGCGCGACCGGCACGGGCAAGACCGCCTCGATCGCGTGGCTGGTCGAGAAGCTGCAGCGCCCGGTCCTGGTCATGCAGCCCAACAAGACGCTGGCCGCCCAGTTCGCCAACGAGCTGCGCGAG
The DNA here is from genome assembly GCF_017573505.1 of Actinomadura barringtoniae. Taxonomy (GTDB): domain Bacteria; phylum Actinomycetota; class Actinomycetes; order Streptosporangiales; family Streptosporangiaceae; genus Spirillospora; species Spirillospora barringtoniae. The sequence goes on along the minus strand of NZ_JAGEOJ010000008.1, from coordinate 386,581 downwards.
ATGATGCCGCACAACGCGGTCGAGTACTTCGTCTCGTACTACGACTACTACCAGCCCGAGGCGTACATCCCGCAGACCGACACCTACATCGAGAAGGACTCCTCGATCAACGACGAGGTGGACCGGCTGCGCCACTCGGCGACCAACAGCCTGCTCACCCGCCGCGACACCGTCGTGGTCGCCTCGGTCTCCTGCATCTACGGCCTGGGCACCCCGCAGGAGTACGTCGACCGCATGGTCCGCCTGCGCACCGGCCAGGAGATCGAGCGCGACGACCTGCTCCGCCAGCTGGTCGGCATGCAGTACACCCGCAACGACCTGGCGTTCACCCGCGGCACGTTCCGCGTCCGCGGCGACACGATCGAGATCATCCCGCAGTACGAGGAGCTCGCCGTCCGCATCGAGATGTTCGGCGACGAGATCGAGAAGCTGAGCACCCTGCACCCGCTCACCGGCGAGGTCATCAGCGAGGACAACGAGCTGTACGTCTTCCCCGCCTCCCACTACGTCGCGGGTCCCGAGCGCATGGAACGGGCGATCGGCACCATCGAGGCCGAGCTGGAGGAGACGCTCGCCACCATGGAGCGGCAGAACAAGCTCCTGGAGGCCCAGCGCCTGCGCATGCGCACCACGTACGACATCGAGATGATGCGCCAGGTCGGCACCTGCTCGGGCATCGAGAACTACTCGCGCCACATCGACGGCCGCGAGCCCGGCACCGCGCCCAACACCCTCCTGGACTTCTTCCCCGAGGACTTCCTGCTGGTCATCGACGAGTCCCACCAGACCGTCCCGCAGATCGGCGCGATGTACGAGGGCGACGCCTCCCGCAAGCGCATGCTGGTCGAGCACGGCTTCCGCCTGCCGTCCGCGATGGACAACCGCCCGCTGAAGTGGGAGGAGTTCCTGGAGCGCATCGGCCAGACCGTCTACCTCTCCGCGACGCCGGGCACCTACGAGATGAACCGCGTCAAGGGCGACGTCGTCGAGCAGGTCATCCGCCCGACCGGCCTCATCGACCCCGAGATCGTCGTCAAGTCCACCAAGGGCCAGATCGACGACCTGATCCACGAGATCCGCCAGCGCACCGAGAAGGACGAGCGCGTCCTGGTCACCACCCTCACCAAGAAGATGGCCGAGGACCTCACCGACTACCTCCTCGAACTCGGCATCCAGGTCCGCTACCTGCACTCCGAGGTCGACACCCTCCGCCGCATCGAGCTCCTCCGCGAGCTGCGCGCCGGCGAGTACGACGTCCTGGTCGGCATCAACCTCCTCCGAGAGGGCCTGGACCTCCCCGAGGTGTCCCTGGTCGCCATCCTGGACGCCGACAAGGAGGGCTTCCTGCGCTCCGAGACGTCCCTCATCCAGACCATCGGCCGCGCCGCCCGAAACGTCTCCGGCCAGGTCCACATGTACGCCGACACGGTCACCCCCTCCATGGAACGCGCGATCGACGAGACCAACCGCCGCCGCGCCAAGCAGCAGGCCTACAACACAGAGAACAACATCCAGCCCCAGGCCCTCCGCAAGCGCATCGCCGACATCCTCGACTCTCTGGCCCGCGAGGACGCCGACACCGAGAAGCTCATCGGCGGCGCCGGCCGCCAGCAGAGCCGCGGCAAGGCCCCCGTCCCCGGCCTCGCCTCCCGCGCCGGCCGCCACGCCGCCGACCTGGTGGGCGAACGTCCCCGCGAGGAGATGGAGTCCCTCATCGAGCAGATGACCGACCAGATGCACCAGGCCGCCACCGACCTCCAGTTCGAGCTAGCCGCCCGCCTCCGCGACGAGATCAAGGAACTCAAGCGCGAACTCCGCGACATGAAAGAAGCCGGCGTCAAGTAACCCCGACCGGCACCCCACCAACACCCGCCCCACCAAGCCCCACGTTCGCCACGCCCTGCGTTCGCCACAGGTCCGCGTTCGGCACGGCCTGCGTTCGGCGCGGGTCGGCGTTCGCCACGCCCGGCGTTCGCCACGCCCGGCGTTCGCCACGCCCGGCGTTCGCCACGCCCGGCGTTCGCCACGCCCGGCGTTCGCCACGCCCGGCGTTGGCCACGGCCCGCGTTCGCCACGCCCGGCGTTGGCCACGGCCCGCGTTCGCCACGCCCGGCGTTGGCCACGGCCCGCGTTCGCCACGCCCGGCGTTCGCCATGACCGGCGTTTGGGACGGCCCGCGTTCACGGCGGCCCGGGTTCGTCACGGGCCCGCGTTCGCCACGGCCCGCGTTCACCACGACCTGCGTTTGCCATGACCTACGTTCGGCACAGCTCGCGTTCGCCACGGCCTACGTTCGCCACGGTCGGCGTTCGGCACGGCCTGCGTTCGCCGTGACCGGCGTTCGCCACAGCCCGCGTTTGGTACAGCCCGAGTTCGCCACGACTTGCGTTCGCTTCGACCTGCGTTCACCGCGACCTGCGTTCGGCACGACCTGCGTTCGGCACGGCCTGCGTTCGCCATGACCGGCGTTTGCCGCGGCCTCGCGTTCACCACGACCCGGGTTCGGCACGACTCGGGTTCGGCACGGCCCGGGTTCGGCACGGCCTGCGTTCGGCTCGCTAGGCGGGGTCGTGCTGCACGTCGCGCTGTTGTGGCTGGCGGGGGATGAGCATGGTGAGGGCGTGTTCGGTGTAGCGGGTGGCCAGCTCGAGGAGTTCGTGGGTCTTCTGGGGTGGCGCTTGGAAGGCCTGCTGGACTCCGGCGATGGCGGTGCCCACGGTGAGGGCGGCGACTGCGTGCAGGTCGTCGTCGGGCTTGTGGCCTAGTGCGGTGAGCTCGGCGCGGATGAGTTCGGCGATCTTCGTGGTGATCGTGGTGATGAGCTCGGTGACCGCGGCCAGGTGGCCTTCGGCTTCGGTGGTGAAGATCAGCCGGAACCCGTCGGGGTTGTCCTCGGCGTAGTCGAAGATCGCGGCCATCGCCGTGTGGATCTGCTCGTGGGCCGGCCGGCCGGCGGCCTGGTCGTAGGCGTTGAACAACCACGCCTGGAGACGGTTTAGCTCGCGCCGTAGGGCCGCGAGGTAGATGGCGTGCTTCGACCGGAAATGCGCATACAGGGTCGGCTTCGTGCACCTGGCGGCGTCGGCGATCTGCTCCATGCTCGCTGCAGTGACCCCGACCTGGGCGAACACCGCACGGGCGCCGTCGAGCAACTGGTCATCGCTAGGGCGTGCTCCCCGGCTCAGGCGCGGTGCGGGTTCAGAACTCACGGTTGTCATCCTCTCGCACCTCTGTTTAACTCCGAGTTAAACATGCCGGAGAGCACAGTGGAGGGTCGTGATGGTGGCACGCCGGGGCGCGCAACGGCTGGTGCGGGCGATGCTGATACCGACCGCGCTGGTGTTGGCGGCGGTGTCGACGCCAGCCATGGCGAACGTCGCGCCGGGGACCCTCGCGACGGCGAACGCTGCGACGGCGATCCCCGCGATGGCGAACGCCGCGATGGCGAACGCCGGGGCCGGGGCCGGGGCCGCGAGCCGGCCTGTGCAGGCGTGTGGGATGCCGGCCGCGGGCAAGGGCCCGGGGCGGGCGGAGCCGTCAGCGATGGGGTTCGATCCGGGCCGGCTCGCCAAGGCGGTCGCGTTCGCCGACAGCCGGCTGCGGTTGAACGTGCAGGTGTACCGGCACAACTGCCTGGTGGCGGAGGGATCGCGGAACGCGGTGACCGGCACGGTGCCGTGGAACATCTGGAGCGCGACGAAGAGCGTCGTGTCGATGCTGGCCGGGATCGCCGTCTCGGACGGGAGGCTCGACCCCAACGCCCCGATCGGACGCTACCTGCCTGCGGGGCAAGGGGACGCGGCGCATCGGGCGATCACCGTACGGGACCTGCTGACCGAGACCTCGGGGCTGAAGCAGTCGATCGTGAGCGAGGCCGTGCCGAGCCTGGTCGGGGCCGATCCGGACATCGTCGCCCAGACCCTCGCGCTGCCGATCGTGCACCGGCCGGGGACGTACTTCGAGTACAGCCAGCGCACCCCCGACCTGCTCGCCTACATCGTGCAGCGCGCGGTCGGCCAGGACCTGCAGACCTTCGCCCAGCGACGTTTGTTCGGCCCCATCGGGATTCCGGCCAGTGACTACTTCTGGCTCCGGGACCGGTCCGGGCACACCTACGGGCACGCCAACCTCTATCTGCCGCCGAACGCGTTCGCCCGGCTGGGCACGCTCATGCTCAACAACGGCCGATGGAACGCGACGCAGCTCATCGCCCCCGGCTACGTGCGGCAGGTTTCGAAGCCCACGAAAACGAACCCGTGCTATGGCTACCTGTTCTGGACCAACCACGCCCCGTGCGTCGGTCCCTCGATCCCATCGAGGAAGACCTTTGCCGCTCCGCCGCTGCAAGGCATGCCGTCCGACAGCTACGCCATGGTCGGGTTCCTGCAGCAGAACAACTTCCTGATCCCCAGCCTCGGCATCCAGGTCACCTGGACCGGGGTGCTCGGGGACGCTTCCCTCGACCCGCAGACCCTGATCTCGGCCAGCCCGAGCAGCGAGCTCTACTACAACTTCATGCGCCTGCTCGGCCGCGCCATCACCACGCCGCATGTCCCCGATCCCGGCCCCTACCGTCAGACCTTCAACCTCGACGTTCGCCCCGACGAGTTCGCCGACCCCGCCATCCTGCTCGGCACTCTCGGCATCGGCCCCGACGCGCCACGGGACTGCAACATCTTGTTCTGCCACGGCACCGTCCCCCTGCACGGCACCGCCCAGAACGTCGAAGCCATCCTTCGAGCACTCCTGGCCCGCATCACCCGCCAACCACACTGAAGCAGGCCCCGACTCGCCGGGGGCCAGGCAGACACCGGCGCGGGCAGGCATGGCCGGTGCGGGCACAGGCCCGGGCGGGCACCGGCCCGGGCATGCACGGCCCGGGCGGGACAGGCCCGGGCAGGCGTCGGCCTGGGTAGGCGCGGCCCGTGCGGGCACAGGCCTGGGCCAGCGTCGGCGCGGACAGGCGTCGGCCTGGGCAGGCACCGGCCCGGGCATGCACGGCCCGGGTAGGCGCGGCCCGTGCGGGCACAGGCCTGGGCCAGCGTCGGCGCGGACAGGCGTCGGCCTGGGCAGGCACCGGCCCGGGCATGCACGGCCCGGGTAGGCGCGGCCCGTGCGGGCACAGGCCTGGGCCAGCGTCGGCCCGGGCAGGCGTCGGCCTGGGTAGGCGCGGCGCGGGCGGGCATCGGCCTGGGCGGGCAACGGCGCGGGTGGGCGTCGGCCCGGGTAGGCATCGGCCTGGGTAGGCGCGGCCCGGACAGGCATCGGCCCGGACAGGCGTCGGCCCGGGTAGGCGCGGCCTGGGCGGGCACTGGCCTGGGCGGGCCGTGGGCTAGGCGGGTTGTGTGGGTTCTTGCGGGCGGGGGGTGAGGGTTACGGGGAGGCGTTCGAAGCCGCGGAGCATGTAGATGGGGCGGCGGGCGGCTTCGCCGGATCGTTCGATGTCGTAGCGGGTCACCAGGAAGTGCAGGAAGACCTCTGCCTCCAGGCGGGTGAGGTGGGCGCCCAGGCAGAAGTGGAGGCCGGACGCGAAGGCTAGGTGCGAGCCCTGGTCGCGGCCGAGGTCCAGTCGTTCTGGATGGTCGAAGCGTTCCGGGTCGTGGTTGGCGGCGGCGAAGAGGGGGAGGACCATCCGGCCCGGTTCTAGGTCGGCGCCGGCCAGGGTGACCGGTTCCAGCACGGTCCGCACGGTGAACTGGACGGGCGGGTCGAAGCGGAGCAGTTCCTCGATCGCGAGGGGGATCAGTTCGGGGTGCTCGCGGAGCCTGCGGAACTGCCCGGGATCGTTCAGGAGCGCGTTCAGGCCGTTGCCGAGCAGGTTGGTGGTGGTCTCGAAACCGGCGATGAACAGCAGGATCGCCGTGGAGATCATCTCCTGGTCGTCCAGCGCGTCGTCTTCGCGTGAGGCGACCAGGCGGCTGAGCATGTCGTCGGCCGGGTGGGCGCGCTTGTCGGTCAGCAGCGCCGAGAAGTAGCCGATGAGGTCGCGTCCGGCCCGTTCACCGGACAGCACGCATTCCTGATCCGCCGTGGGTGCCAGCGCGGCGACCAGCGCGTGCACCTTCGGGGTGAAGGCCATCCGGTCGGCCTCGGGGATTCCCAGCAGGTCGGAGATGACGTTGACGGGCAGCGGCAGGGCCACGGTGGTGATGAAGTCGCCGCCGGGTTCGGCGGCCAGCGCCTCCAGCAGCGTGCCGGTGCGGCCGGTCACCGCGGGGCGCAGGTCCTGGACGTGGCGGGTGTTGAACGCGGAGCTGACCAGCCGCCGCAACCGGGTGTGGTCGGGTGGATTGGCGAAGAGCATGCTGCTGCTGAACAGCTCCACGAGCGTCACCGAGCGGTTCAGCGGGGTGTCGGAGATCTTGGGGTCGAAGACCTGGTCGTCCTTGCCCAGGGCGCGGTGGCGCAGCGCGTGCTCGCAGTCGTCGAACCTGCTCAGTGCCAGGGTCCCGTCGGAGGTCAGCAGCGCGGGCGCCTGTTCGCGCACGTGCCGGTAGCCCTCGTACGGCTCGTCACCGAGCGGGTCGAGCATGATCTGGTACAGGAGCCGTTCGGCGTCGGGGTCGGTGCGGGCCGCCGTGGTGCCGGGGGCGGGTGGTGGGCTCGGAGACATCGGCCGCTCCTTCCGCATGGACGGGTCATGGTCACGACCGCGCGGGCGTCAGGCTGACGGGCAGGGCGCGGTGGCCGTTGGAGATGAACGAGTCGAGCGGCTGGAGTTCGTCCGGCTTCACGGCGAGCGCCAGGTCGGGGAACCGAGTGAACAGGGCGGGCAGCGCGATGGCCGCCTCCAGCCTGGCGAGCGGCGCGCCGAGGCAGTAGTGGACGCCGTAGCCGAACGCCATGTGCTCCTTGTCGGCGCGGGTGACGTCGAAGAGGCCGGCGTCGTCGCCGTGGGTGCCGGTGTCGCGTCCGGCCGCCGCGTAGCAGGCCAGGATCGCCTCGCCCTTGCCGAGCGTGACGCCGTCCTCCAGCTCGATGTCCTCGACGGCGAAGCGCAGTGGCAGGTTGGCGATCGGCGGCTCGGCGCGCAGCGTCTCCTCGATGACGTCGTCCCAGGTGGCCCGTCCCGCCTGGACCAGGGCGCGCTGGTCGGGACGGGTGAGCATGGCGTGGATCGCGTTGTCGAGGAGGTTGACGGTCGTCTCGTGCCCCGCGCTGAGGAACAGTACGAGGGTGTCGACCAGTTCCTCCTCCGAGAGGGGCGAGCCCTCGTCGCGGGCGGCGATCAGCGCCGAGGACAGGTCGTCGGCGGGACGCGCCCGCTTGTCCTGGACGAGGCCGCGCAGGATCTCCTGCATCCGCGGGAACGCCGCGGCGGCCTCCTCCGGCCCGGCCGTGGTACGGAAGAACACGTCGACGCAGCGGCGTATCTCCTCGCGGGCGCCCGGGTCATCGACCCCGAACAGCTCGCAGATCACTCTGATCGGCAGGGGGTAGGCGTAACGGTCGCGCAGATCCACCGGCTCGCCGGGCGAAGCGGCGGCGCCGAGCTCGAGCTCGAGTTCGAGTTCGTCGAGCAGGTCGGCGACGATCGCCTCGACGCGGGGGCGCATGGCGGCGGTGCGGCGCACGGTGAACGCGCTGGAGACCAGGCGCCGCAGCCGCCGGTGGTCATCGCCGTAGGCGGTGAGCATGTTGCGCACCGCCACCCAGGCGAACAGCGGCCAGCCCGGACCGACCTCCCCGTTGATCAGGGACGGCCAGTGCAGGTAGGCGTCCTTGGAGACACGGTCGTCGGTCAGCAGCAGCCGCAGCAGTTCGGGGCTGCTCACCGCCCACGCCTCCACGCCGCCGGGCAGCGTGACGCGCGCCGCGGGCCCCCGCGCGCGGATCCGGGCCGCGTCGCCCTGCACGTCACGGCCGGTGGGGTCGATCACGAACGGACCGTCGTCTTCGGGAGTGCGCATCAACTCTCCTGGAGTGTTCGCTGGACGATCTCGAACGACCGGCGGGTCGCCCAGGCCGGGGCGCCGCCCGGCGGTCGTCCGCACCGGTGCGAGCCCCCATGTGCGCCAGTACTTCACGCGACCACATGACTCGTCCATACGGTCCGCCTGACAGATCGTGTCCACAAGAGGTCCGAGACGATCCGGCCGGGCTCCCGTTCCTCCGGCCAGGCTCCCGTTCTTCCGTCCGGGCTCCTGTCCCTCCGGCCGGGCTCCCCGTCCTTCCGTCCGGCTCCCCGGTCGTTCCGGCCGGGCTCGTCCTTCCGGCCAGGCTCTCGTCCTCAAGGTGGCCGTCCGAGACCGGCCCTGGCAGGCGCCTGGGTGCCGGTGTTACATGGAGCCGTCCGCCCCATCGGAAGGACGACTGCGATGCGCGCCGAGAACGGTCCGGTACCCGTCGGTCCGAGTGCCAGGGAGGCGACGTCCTGGCTCATCGACCAGGCACTCGGTTTCGTCTTCCCCGCCGCGCTCCGTGCGGTGGCCGTCCTGGGCGTGGCCGACCGGCTGGCCGGCGGGCCGCTCCCGGTGGCCGAACTGGCCGAGCGGGCCGGTGTCCACGAGGGGAACGTCCTGCGGGTGCTGCGCGTCCTGGCCACCCGGGGCGTTGTCGAGGAGTTGGACGACGGGCGCTTCCGCCTCACCGAGCTCGGACAGCCCCTGCGCTCCGACGCCCCGCTGCCGGCCGGTCCCGCCATCCTGATGCTCACCGACCGCTCGCTGTGGCAGCCCTGCGGCGAACTGGAAGCCTGCCTGCGGCAGGGCGGGCCGGTCTTCGACGAGCTGTTCGGCATGCCGTTCTTCCAGTACTTCGCGCAGGAAGAACGCACCGCGACCGCGTTCCACAACGGCATGGCCGCCTTCTCCGACCAGGAGAACGAGCCGATCGCCGCCGCCTACGACTTCCCCGAGGCCGGGACCGTGGTGGACATCGGCGGCGGCCGGGGCGGCTTCCTGCTGGAGGTCCTGCGCCGCCGCCCCGGCCTGCACGGAGTGCTGCTCGACGAGCCGCACGTCGTGACCGACCACCGCCTGGACGTCGACGAGGTCAAGGGCCGCTGGGAGGTGACGCCCGGCGACTTCTTCACCGAGGTCCCCACCGCGGACGTCCATATGCTCAAGCGCATCCTGCACGACTGGGACGACGAGCGGTGCGTGGACATTCTGCGCACCTCCCGCCGCTCCCTGGCCCCCGGCGGACGCGTCCTGGTGATCGACGCGGTCATTCCCAGCGGCAACGCTCCCCACCAGGCCAAAGCCCTGGACGTGCTGCTGATGGCGGCGTTCCCGGGCAGGGAACGCACCCGCGCCGAGTTCGAACGCCTCTTCGCGGCGGCCGGGCTTGCACTGTCTCGGATCGTCCCCACCGGCACGGTCGTATCCGTCGTGGAGGCCCGCCTCGGCTGACCGCGGTCAGAACCTGCCGCCGTCCACGACGACGCGCCGGGCCTCCCGCTGCCGGTGCGGAACAGCCCGCGGATCTGGCCGACGGTTCTGGCCGGCGGATCTGGCCCGCGGTTCTGGCCGGCGGATCTGGCCGGCGGATCTGGCCCGCGGTTCTGGCCGGCGGATCTAGCCCGCGGTTCTGGCCCGCGGATTTAGCCGGCGCTGACGGTGAGCGCGTAGTCGACCATGACCCGGAACCGGCCTGTGCGACCGCGGATACTGATCTTGTGTTTGCCGGGGGTGAGGGGCCTGACCGACGCCCATAGGCCGCACCCATAGCCTCCCAGGCTGCCGGCTCCCGTCGACACCGGGTTGTCGTCGACCGCGTCGAACTCGATCGGCACCGCGTTCCATCGGAGGGTACGGGCCGCCTTGCCGTCCGCCGTGAGCTTGCCGGATGCGCCCTTGAGGAAGGCGGAGCAGTCCTTCTTAGTCTGGCCTACCAGATTGACCAGCGGCGCTACCAAGGTGCGTCCAGCCGGAACAGTGCAGCGACGCTTCGCGGCACCGCCGAACGTGCCAGCAAGGAACCAGATCTGGTCCTTCTGGCCAACGCCGCAATGCTTGCCGGTCCTGTCTTCTACAGGGTTGCGGCCATGTGGCGCAGAGGATGCCCAGGTCCACCACGCACCCTGAACCTCTGCAGGATCAAGCTGTTGCTGCTGTTGCTGCGTCGGCTGGGCGGCGGGGCTGGCGCTCGTGGAAGGCGCGGCACTGCCGGTGGTCGGCGTGGTCGCGTCTGACCCCGAGTTGCCACCGCAGGCACTAGCAAGAAGTACAAGGCAAATAAAAGGCGCAAATCGTCTGATCATCGGCACAGGCTAGCGAGGCAGCGACGGGTCCAAAGGAGGATTGAGGCGCCCTGATTCGCTTGCGCGGTCGTACGGACGACCGCGGATGGACCTGTTTGGGCTCGTGTGGCGGGGGTTAGCTGTTGGCGAAGCGGGCCAGGTTGGTGGAGATGGGCTCGGGCTGGCCGTTGTTCTGGGTGGCGGCGGCGGTCAGGACGTCCAGGTGCTGGTAGCCGGGGGCGGTGATGTCGCCGGGCTGCGGGTCGCTGAAGCCGATGCCGTCGCCGGCCTCCAGGTTGATGGTGGGGTTGGCCTGGATGCCGTCGGTGTGAACGGCGCCGTCGGCGATGCCGGGGGCGGCCGCTAGAGCGATGTCGGTGATGATCTTGGTGGGGAAGTAGTCCTCGGTGAAGTCCAGGGGGTGTTCGGACAGGCTGCGGGCCAGCTCGCCGATGTCGGTCACCTCTTTGGCGGGGCTGGTGAACGGCTGGCCGTCCTTGGACTTGTAGGGGAGTCCCGCGACGTCGTCGTAGTTGCGCCAGGTGTAAAGCGGGCCGTTCGGCTCGTCGGGCATGGCCTTGCGTTCGGTGCCCAGCAAGTTGCGCAGGAACGGCATGCCCGCTTGTGCCAGGTCGTTCGGTACGGGGAAGTCCTTGTCGACCAGCCGCCCGCCGTCGGCGAAACCGACGCTGGACTGGAGGAACGCCAGGGGCTGGGAGTTGTCGTCCATCAGGGCGCCCAGCGCGGCGGCGTTGGTGAAGTGGAAGTCCTTCACGGTGGGTGTGCCCCGGAAGAAGGTGTCCAGGTCCTTGGAGAACAGCAGCCTGTAGGTGGTGTCCAGGTTGAAGCTGGACGGGATGTAGGTCGCCAGGTCCGAGAGACCGGTCGGCTTCACGCGGGCGGCCAGGCCCGCGACCGCCAGGAGGTTCATGGTCTCGGTGTTGATGACTGCCGGGGCCGAGAGCGTGCGGGGCACGATCCCGGAGTCCATGCCGGTTCGTACGGCATCGGCGCCCGCCTTGATCAGCGGGATCAGGTCGGTCGGGACCTGTCCGCCGAGACCGGCGAGACTCGCCTGGACGCGGGTGTCGAGCGCGAAGTAGCCGCCGCACTGGTTGTATCCGGCGTCGGAGGTGGTGGCGGGGTTCCCATCGAAGTCCCACTCGGCGAAGTAGCCGGTCAGGATGCCGCCCAGGGAGTGCCCGCCGCAGAGCACCTTCTGCTTGCGCAGGGCCTGGCTGGGCAGCTCTGTCTTCATCAGGTCGTACTGGTCGCGAACGGTCTGCGCCAGTCCGACGTTCTGCAGCCACTTCACCTGGTCGTTGCTCTGGTATCCGGCGAACGTGTGCCCGCCGACCTCCTTGTGCCGGTAGTAGTAGTCGACTGCGACATGGGGATCGTCGGCCGCGAGACCTGCCTGAACGCCGGAGTTGTCCTCAAGACAGTTCGATCGGCGGTCCAGCGCCCAGAGCTCGATGTGCTTGCCGCTCTTGGCGGCTGCGGCGATCGTGTTGCGGGCGACCGAGTCGAAGGCGCCCGCGCCCTCCAGTACGCCGGGCTGGGCGATGAGGATCCGGTCGGCCTGGGCGGACGCGGCGGGACCGTCCTTGTGCCGGAAGCGCAGGTAACTCAGCCAGTCGCAGGCCTCCGGATGCGGCCCGACGGACGCGGGCAGCGGAACGTGCACCCGTACGGCCGACTCAACGACCTCGGTGACCGGCGAGGTGGAGGCGACCGGCGTCTCGACCCGGTCCTCCGCGAGGGCGGTGCGCGCCGGGCCCGCACTCATAGACGCAGCCAGGGCTGCGGCAAGGACGGCGGCTGTACGTGATGGACGACCCATCGATCCTCCTCGATATGAGCCAGGCAAGTTAAGCCAAGACCAGCACCCGGCCCAAGCCCGGACCCAGTCCCGCACCAGCGCCAGTCCCGCGCCGTACCCAGGCCAGCGCCGTACCCAGGCCAGCGCCGTACCCAGGCCAGGGCCAGCGCCAGGGCCAGCGCCAGGGCCAGCGCCAGGGCCAGCGCCTGATCCAGCGCCCGCGCCTTGCCCGGGCCCGCGCCTGAGCCAGGGCCCGCGCCTGAGCCAGGGCCAGCTCCCAGTCCAGTGCGAGCACTGGCACCTGCGCCAAGGCCGCGCCAGACCCGCGCCATGCGCGGCGAACAGCGCGGCCAGGACCATCCCCACGGCCGAACCGGCGTTCATACCGCCGCCGAACAGGATCGACCCCGCACGCAGACCAGGACCAGCGCTGGACCACGCGCGAGCGCCGGCGCTTGGGCCAGCGCCTGAGCCAGGACCAGGGCCAGGGCCTGAGCCAGGGCCTGAGCTAGGGCCGGCTCCCGGTCCAGCGCGAGCACTGGCACCTGCGCCAAGGCCAGCGCGCAGACCGGGACCAGCGCCGGACCACGCGCGAGCGCCTGCGCCTGGGCCAGGGCCAGGGCCGGCTCCCGGTCCAGCGCGAGCACTGGCACCTGCGCCAAGGCCAGCGCGCAGACCGGGACCAGCGCCGGACCACGCGCGAGCGCCTGCGCCTGGGCCAGCGCCCGCGCTTGGATCGGGCCGGCACTGGCACCTGCGCCAAGGCCAGCGCCAAGACCAGCGCCAGAGCGCGGACCCGAGCCGCCGTCGGCGCGTGAGCCAGGGCCAGCGCCAGTGCCACGACCAGTGCAGGCACCCGAGCCGAGCCAGGGCCGACACCCGAGCCAGGGCCGACACCCGAGCCAGTGCAGGCACCCGAGCCAGTGCAGGCACCCGAGCCAGTGCAGGCACCTGAGCCAGGGTCGACATCCGAGCCAGGGCCACGGCCCGGTCCGCACCTGGGTCAGAGCCCTGGCCTGGGCGTGAGCCTTGGCGTTGGGTTAGATGCCAGGTACGGGGCCGAACCGGTTACCGCGATCGACGTCACGGTAGGCGCATCGAGCGTTGCGTTCTCTAAAGCAAGCAGTTGATTGTCCGAGCACTTCTTGTCAGGTGGGTCACAAATGCCGCCGCCCCGCCGTCATACCAGTAGGCCGTCATACCAGTAGGGGGCCGGGCAGATGCTGGAGTGGTGAACGTCCGAGTCCCACGGGAGCGTGCGCGATGACGAACACCAGGCTGGTCGCGATCACTCGATGGGTGAGCCTGCTCGGTGGCGGTGTGCTCTCTGGGATCGCTCTCACGGTTCTCGTCCTGGAACTGGCGATGCGCCGGCTCGGCGGTCCGGCGTACGTCCAGGTCAGACAGGCGGAGTATGGCTATCTCACGTGGTTCATCAGTGCCGTCTTCGTTCCCACGCTCATCGCCGTGGTGATGCTGGTCGTGATCGCCCGCAGGACGGGCAGCCCAGCGTTCCGGCCCGCTGTGGTCGCGCTTGTGCTCCTGGTGCTTGCCCTCCTCATCACGGTCGTGGTGAACGGTCCCATCAACTTCGAGCAGATCGACTGGAACGCCAGGACCCCTCCGCCGGACTGGGCCGAGGTCCGTGACCGCTGGCAGATCGCCCATGCCATCCGGACCGTTCTGATCGCCATCGCTTCCGGCTTCCTCTGCGTCGCAGTCCTCGGCCGCCCGTTCGCGCGCCCGCCCGTCACCGTCAGCCGGTCGGTTCCTGGATGAACGGGAGCACCGTGCGGTACTGGACGAGCTCGCCGTACGGCCGGCGCGTGCCGACCGGCAGCGTCGCGAGCCAGAGCACATCAACGGCGGCCTGATCGGGTGATAGGGCCTCGGTCATGTCGTCGAACCAGGGACGGGAGGCCGCGGTGTCCACCAGGCCCGGGCAGGCGGCGTTGATGATGATGTCGCGCCACGCCGCCTCCTCGGCCATGTCACGGGCCATCACCCTGACGGCGGCGACCTGACCGACCTTGGACGGCGGATTGATCCAGTCGGGCCAGCCCTCGTCGGTCGCCCGGCCCGCCTCCACCGCGTCCACGTACGCGTCCATCACCTTGGCGACATCGGCCTGGGTCATGTGTTCGGTGTTGAAGCGCTGATGCAGCCGCGGATCCAGGCTCGCCAACGTGCCGAACGAACTGGCCACCACGACGAAGCGCGCCCCGTCGCGGAGCCGCGGACCGAACGCCTCGATCATGCGACGTGTGCCGTGGTTGTTGGTGTCGACGAAGTCCCGGACCTGATCGGCGTTCGGAACGCCCGGCGAGATCCGCGCGGCCGCATTCGAGATGACGATGTCCACGCCGCCGTGCCGTTCCGCCAAACGATCGGCGCACTGCCGCACCGAAGCGTCGTCCCGCACGTTCAGCAACTCCAGTCGAGGCGACGATCCTTCGCCTTCCAACTCCCGTACGGCCTGCTCACCGCGCCCCCGGTCGCGCGCCGCAAGGTAGACGACGCCGTTCTCGCCCAGCTCCCGGCAGAGCCCGCGAACCAAGGCCAGGCCCAGCCCTTGGTTGCCGCCCGTCACGATCGCAACCTTCCCCATGCCCGCCCCTTACGCCCGATTCCATGCCCTTGGGGCCAAGATCGTTTCAGGCGGGCAGTGGCCTGTCGAGAAGACCGCTGGTCACGACTGGTCACGAGGGGAGCGGACGTTGGTGCTTCTGAGGTTGGCTGCGTCATGCGCGGGCCGGAGCAGGAGTCCGTGGACCGCTTGGGTGAGGTCGCGTGGCTGAGGTTCGCGTTTCGCGCGGGTTGGGTGGCAGCGGTTGCCCCTTCTGTTGCGGTCGCTGCCCGGCTGGCGGGTGGGGTGTTGGTTGAAGGCCGAAAAGCTCGGCGACGCGGAAGGCGGGGGCGGGGCTGGGGGTGCGCTGGTCGGCTGCGGGTCACCACGGGGTTGGGGTTCGTGCTTGGTAGTGCGCTCCGCGTGGGATCTGCGGCAGCGGTCGCCCCTTCCGTTGCGATTGGGTGTCCGGCTACCGGGTGGGTGTTGGTTGAAGGCCGAAAAGCTCAGCGACGAGGAAGGAAGGGGCAGGGCGGGGGTTGCTGGTCGGGTGCGGGTCGGCGCGGGGTTGGGGTTCGTGCTTGGTGGCGCGCTTCGCGCGGGATCTGCGGCAGCGGTTGCCCTTTCGGTTGCGGTTGTTGCCCGGCTGGGGGTGGGTGTTGGCTGAAGGCCGAAGTGTTCGGTGGTGAGGAAGGTGGGGTCGGGGTCGGGGTCGGGGTCGGGGGTTGCTGGTCGGGTGCGGGTCGGCGCGGGGTTGGGGTTGGTGCTTGGTGGCGGGCTTCGCGCGGATTGGGCGGCAGCGGTCTCCCCTTCCGTGGCGGTCGCTGCCCGGCCGGGGGTGGGTGATGGCTGAAGGCCGAAAAGCTCAGCGACGAGCAAGGAGGGGTGCTGGCTGGGGTGTGCTGGTCGGGTGCGGGTGGTCACGTGGCTGGGGTTCATGCCTTTGGGCCGCGCTTCGCGCGGGAAGGCGCCGGGGGAAGGGGCGCGCGTGGGCGTGCCTGTAGCCCGGAGTGGGTGAGGCTCCGGGCCTTGGTCAGGCGGCTAGGGGGTGGTCGTCGTGCCAGGGGTTGGCGTCGTGTTCGGGGGTCGATCTTCGAGCTCGTGCGATCCCGTCGGGCGCCAGGGTCCGGTAGACGAATCGGCCGTCGGTTTTGCTGATCTGTATCTGTTGGGGGTTGGTGTGTTTCCAGCGGTTGTGCCAGCCGCAGCAGAGGGTGAGTTTGTCGATGTCGGTGGGGCTGCCGAGTGCCCAGCCGTCGACGTGGTCGACTTCGCAGAGGAAGCCGGGGACTTCGCAGCCGTGGACGGCGCAGGTGTCGTAGAGGGTTTCGAGGACGCGGCGTTGGCCGGAGTTGGCGATTCGGATGGTGTGGCCGAGGTAGAGGGGGATGTGTCCGGGGCCGAGGATCAGGGGTGAGATTCCGGCGGTCAGCGCTAGGCGGCGGACTTGTTCGGCGGGGATTGGGGTGCCGTCGCGGAGTCGTCCGGGGGTGTCGGCGCCGGTGAGGGTCTCTAGGTCGGCGATGACGGTGACGCGGGTGGCTCCGTGGCCTCCGGCGAGCACGGTGGTGAGGGCGGCGGCGGTCCGCTCAGCCAAGTCTCGGTAGTCGTCAGTTCCGGCGGGTTTGGCGAGGGGCGCGAGGGTGCCGTCGAGGATGGCGGTGTCTTCGGGGTTGAGCCAGCCCTTGAGGTAGCAGCCCCCATCCAGCGACCGGCTGACGGTCACCCAGGAGCGCTCATAGCCGCGCTGGATGTCCTCGGGTGGCCTCTCTTCGCCGTTGTGCTCGCGGACCAGGTCGTGGATCTTGCCGCCCAGTTTGGCGACCTTCCCGGCCGACAGGCCTTCGCCTGCGGCGGTGAGGAGGATGTCCTCGGCGACGGCGGTGTCGTCGTCGCCCAGGCGCTGCACGGCGTCGGCGATGGTGGCGGCGTAGCCGAAGGACAAGTCACCGGCGGCCAGGTCTTTGCGGACGCGGCCGAGGCGGTGGAGTTGGCGGGCGAGAGTGATGCGTTCCTTGGCGCGGCCTTCGCGCATGCCCATCCGGCAGCGCAGCCAGGCCTGGGTGGAGGGCAGGCCCCAGTGCTTCATCTCGCCGGTCCGGTCGACCACGGCGATCAGCCCGGCCAGCGCATGCTCGGCCTGGTCAGTGGCTCTGGCCAGTGCCTCGGCCAGCTCCATGCAGGCGGTGCCAGATTCGGGCGCGGCCCGGTTGGCGAGTTCGGAGAATATGACGGATGCCGCTTCCACCAGCTGCCGGGTGGAAGCGGATGCGGGGTCCGCCACGATCGAACTCATACCGTTACTTTACCATCACAGTGCGTCAATGTGATGATCGAATAGAAAATATTCGAAGATTCTTTCGATGGCGTCTTTTCTGTGTGAAGCGCGGCTCCACGGGCTTGTGGCTCAGCCACGTGAGGTCCGCGCCCGACCAGCCCATCCGGGCCCGGCTCCTTCCTTCGTCGTCGCTGAGCTTTTCGGCCTTCAACCAGCTTCAACCCGTAGACGGGCGGGAAGCCGAGCGGAAGGGGTGATCGTAGCCGCATCCCGCGCGAAGCGCGCTAAGGGTTCGAACATCAGCCACCGCGAAACCCGCACTCGAACACCAACGTCCAGCCACCCGCCCACTCTTTTCGTCGCCGAGCTTTTGGTCTGTAGCCATCACTCAACCCGCAGGCGGGCACCAGATCTCAGCGGAAGGGGCGACCGATGCCGCCCGGTGGTGAGCGGTTAGCTGATCAACAAAGGCCGGCGGCCGTCGTGGCCACGGCTACGGGCGTTCCTGGAGCGTGCGCTTGTAGTGGTCGGCGATCTCGTCGCTGGTGGTCAGCCAGACGTCCGGCTGCGCGGCGACGAACTCCAGCGCCTGGTCCAGGTACTTGGCGCGGAACGGCTGGCCGGTCACGAACGGGTGCAGGGCCAGGGCCATCACGCGGCCGCTGTGCTCGGAGTCGTCGCGCAGCTGCTCGTACTGGTCCTTGACGATCTGAACGAAATCCGGGCCGGTGGTGCCCTTGGAGAAGAGGCCCAGGTCGTTCAGCTCGACGGTGTAGGGGACGCTGAACATTCCGGGCACGTTGAGGGCGTACGGCTGGTCGTCGTTCGTCCAGTCCAGGATGTAGCTCAGGCCTTGCTCGGCGAGGAGGGCCGGGGTGTTGAAGGTCTCGGTGAGGCCGGGGCCCATCCAGCCATTAGGGCGCTGGCCGGTCGCGTCGGTGATGGTGCCGACGATGTCGGTGAGTACGGCGCGCTCTTCGTCCTCGGACATGTCGGCGTGCAGGATCGAGTTGGTACGGCCGTGCGCCAGCCAGGCCCAATCGCGCTCCACACCGGCCTTGATGATCTGCGGGTAGTGCTTGGCGGCGTCGGAGTTGAGGAGCGCGCTCGCCCGGATGCCGTGCCGGTCCAGGCTCTGGATCGTTCGCCAGATGCCGACGCGGGGGCCGTAGTCGCGCCAGCCGTAGTTGAGCGCGTCCGGGACCAACTCCGCCGTGCCGGGCCAAATGCTGGTGGACGGGCGATCAACGAGGAAGTGCTCAATGTTGAGGCCGACGTAGAACGCGACCTTGGCGCCGCCAGGCCACGTGAGCTGCGGGCGGTCGGTGATGGGGCTGTAGTCGAAGAGTTGGTTCTCAGCGGTGTTCGTCATGCCGCCAAGGTAGAACCTCACACCAATGTCAGATTCAAGCCCGAGACTTGATGCCGCTCAGAAAGGCGCGCCAGGCAGGACCGGAGAGGGAGAGCCTGGGGCCGTCCGGGTCCATGGAGTCGCGCACGGCGATGCGGTGATCCTGCTGTGCCACCTCGACGCACGTGGCTTGCTCTGCGTCGCTGTGGGTGCTCTTTCGCCAGGCGGAGTGGGAAGGGTCCGGTCTGGTCATAGTTGTGACGCTACCTCCTCGATCATGATTCGGGAATCATGAGGAGATAGAGCGACCGGGACGGTTTGTCGGAAGGCAACGTGGAAGCGGTCGATCTCCTCCGCGTCCTCTATGGAGATCCGCTTTGTGAGTCGATCGACCAGCACAACGCTGAGCGTGGATGGGGCACCGACCTCCACGATCGCAAACGTTCCGTTGTGCGTGACAGCAGCCGCGCTGGAGAAGGAAAGGACTTGGATGGTGACGTGCTCGTCGCGTGACCGGTCGAGCAAGTGTTGAAGCTGGTCGCTCATGACGCCTGGCTCGCTGCGAACACGGCGAAGTGCGGCTTCATCGATGATCACGTGCAGCTGTGGAGGGGCGGGTGAACGCAGGACCCGCTGCCGCGCCATTCGGAAACCCACATAGCGTTCGGCCCGACGCGGATCGTTCTCAAACAGGCTCGCACGCATGATGGAACGCGTGTATTCCTCCGTCTGCAGCAGCCCTGGGATGCTTTGCGTGTAGATACCCGACAGCCTGCTTGCGGAGTTCTCCAGGGACACGTAGTCGCGGTCATCCAACGAGGTGATGTCCCTGAACTCGTTCCACCAGCCGGTTTGCTGCTCCTGCTTGGTGAGGGTCAGCAGGGTGGCGCGGAGGCCGGGGTCGACCTCGTAGCTGTCCAGGATGAAGTTCAGGTCGCGGGGGCGGAGTAGCTGGCCGCCGTTCTCAATGATGCTGAGGGACGAGGCCGAGCGTTCAACGTGCCGACTGGCGGCGGCGAGGGAGTATCCGGCCTCCTCGCGCACTGCGCGCAGCGCTTTGCCGATCGCTCGGCGGCGAACGGTCGAGCCGTGTTCCGACATGTGAGCAGATTGTCACGCTACGGAGTCGACTCGCCACACAATCCTCAGAGAATGAAAATCCAGTCATTGGATCGGCAGAATGCGGCCCTTCACTTCTCCGAAGGAAATGGCCTCGCCGTTGGTGCCAGGGGCGGTTGCGGTGATGGTGACCTCGTCGCCGTCCTCTAGGAAGGTGCGGGTGCTGCCGTCGTGGAGCTTCAGGGGGTTTTCGCCGCCCCAGGTGAGTTCGATGAACGAGCCGCGCTGGGAGGCGTCCGGGCCGGACACGGTGCCGGAGGCGTAGAGATCTCCTGTACGGACGCTGGCGCCGTTGACGGTCATGTGGGCGAGCATCTGGGCAGGCGACCAGTACATCGACGCGTACGGCGGGTGGGAGAGCGCGTGGCCGTTCAGGGAAAGCGTCAGGGACAGGTCCAGACCCCAGGGCTCGGCGTCGGTCAGGTAGGGGAGTGGGGCCGGGTCCTGGGGCGGGGTGGGAACGCGGGCCTCGGTGAGGGCGTCCAGGGGGACGATCCAAGGGGAGATGGACGTCGCGAAGGACTTCCCTAGGAACGGGCCCAGTGGGACGTACTCCCAGGCCTGGATGTCGCGCGCGGACCAGTCGTTCACCAGGCAGACGCCGAACACGTGATCGGCGAAGGCGGAGGTGGGGATCGGTTGGCCGAGGGGTGAGGGGGAGCCCACGACGAAACCGACCTCCACCTCCACGTCGAGGCGGCGGGAGGGGCCGTGGTCCGGTGTTCGCTGGTTCGGCGGCTTGCGCTGGCCGGAGGGGCGGACGATGCCGGTGCCCGAGGGAACGACGGTGCCGGCGCGGCCGTGGTAGCCGACCGGCAGGTGCTTCCAGTTGGGCAGCAGCGGGGCTGAGTCCGGGCGGAACATGCGGCCCAGGTTGGTCGCGTGCTCTTCGGAGGCGTAGAAGTCGACGTAGTCGGCCACTTCGAACGGCATGTGGAGGTGGACACCGGTGAGGGGGTGCAGCGGGCCGTTCTCCAGGGCGGCGGGGATGCGCGCGCGGACCTCGGTCCAGCGGGCGCGGCCCTGGGCCATGAACGGGTTGAGGGAGGGGCTGGCGAAGACCGGGTCGTTCAGGGCGGCGGCCAGATCCAGGACCTGGTCGCCGAAGCGCACACCGACCCGGGGTGCCGTGCCGGGCGTGGAGAACACGCCGTACGGGAGGTTGTTCAGCCCGAAGCCGGTAGTCATCGTGGTCCTTCCTCAAGGCCTAGCGCGCGTGCCTGTTCGATCGGTGTGGAGGTACTGCAGGAGCCGTAGCTGACGAAGGCCCTGCGTAGGCGCTCTACGTCGGTGACCGCCCGGAGGCGGGTCGTCAGGGCGGCGGGGTCGGTGAGCTCCAGGGCCGTACGGACGTCGTAGGGCTCGGCGCCGTCCAGGGCCTCGGCCACGGCCAGGAGGAGGTTGAGGTAGCCGTGGTGGGTGAAGCCGGTCTCCGGGTTGTGATGGCGTACGGCTTCATGGAGGCCTGCGGTGGCCTTGAGGGGGACGTTCGCGGCCACCGCGGTGACTATGGCGTTCGCCAAGGTGGCGGGACTGGGGAAGAGCTCCGGTTTGATGCCGCCGCAGCGAAGCTTCAAGCCGCCGCCCTCGGAACCGCCCTCCTTCACGCCGACGCCGTGTGCGCCGACGTCCTTGGAGCCGACGCCGTGTGCGCCGCTGCCCTTGGAGCCGACGCCGTTCGGGCCGACGCCGTTCGGGCCGACGCCGTTCGGGCCGACGCCGTTCAAGCCGCCCTGCGTGCCGACGCGGTTCGAGCCGCCCTGCGTGCCGACGCGGTTCGAGCCGCCCTGCGGGCCGCCGCCCAGCGCTCGGACCGTCTCGGGGACGGCGGCGTAGGAGGAGGGCTCGAAGAAGGCCTGCGCGTCGCCGATGACCCGGCGCGTCTCGACGACGGCGGTGGCGGGGTCGTGCGGGATCGCGGCCAGGGGAACCTCTAGGTGGGCCAGCTCGACGCGGGGATCGATGTCGATCTCCTTGAGCGCGTCGGGCAGGCCGTCCAGGCCGGTGTCGGCGATGAGACCGAGGCGGACGCGGCGCGCGCCGTTCAGGCGGCTCCGCAGCTCGGCCAGGCGGCTGGCCGGGCACAGGAAGCGATGGCTCAGCATCGGATGCCGGGCCGCCTGGTCGTTGACGTGACGGTGAACCGCGTCCGCCATGTTCAGGGACGTGGGCGGGAACAGTCCGGCGTCGTCGACGAGCCCGGACAGCAGCCCGGTCCGGTCCGGCCCGCCGGTCATTTCCGGCCGCCCGCCCAGGTCCAGGCGTACGCCTCGTCCTCGGAGGCGAGGCCGCCTTCGCCCACCTGCAGGGGACGGAACGTGTCGACCATGACTGCGAGCTCGTCGAAGAACTCGACGCCGATGCTGCGCTCGTACGCGCCGGGCTGCGGGCCGTGAGCGTGGCCGCCGGGGTGCAGCGAGATCGAGCCCTGGCCGATGCCCGAGCCCTTGCGGGCCTCGTAGTTGCCGCCGCAGTAGAACAGCACCTCGTCGGAGTCGACGTTGGAGTGGTAGTACGGCACGGGGATCGACAGCGGGTGGTAGTCGACCTTGCGGGGCACGAAGTTGCAGACCACGAAGCCGTTGCCCTCGAAGACCTGGTGTACGGGCGGCGGCTGGTGCACGCGGCCGGTGATCGGCTCGAAGTCGCCGATGTTGAACGTGTAGGGGTACAGGCAGCCGTCCCAGCCGACCACGTCGAACGGGTGGTGCGGGTAGACGTAGCGGGTGCCGGTGATCTCGCCGCGCGCGCCGCGGTGCTTGACGAGGACGGGGACGTCCTCGCCCTCGGCGGTGAGCAGGCCCTCGGGGCCGTGCAGGTCGCGTTCGCAGTACGGGGCGTGCTCCAGCAGCTGGCCGAACTTCGACAGGTAGCGGCGCGCGGGCGTGATGTGGCTGCTCGCCTCGATGATGAAGACGCGGAGCGGCTCGCCGCCCTCGGGCACCCAGCGGTGCGTGGTGGCGCGGGGGAGGATCACGTAGTCGCCCTGGCGCACGGGCAGCTCGCCGAAGACGGTCTCGACGGCCCCCGAGCCGGACTCGACGTAAACGCACTCGTCGCCGATCGCGTTGCGGTAGAGCGGGGAGGACTCACCGGCGGCGGCGTACGACAGCCGGACGTCGTCGTTGCCGAGCAGGAGCCGGCGCCCGGTGACGATGTCCTGCGCCTTCCAGTCCTCGGTGAGGTCGTGGGTCTTCAGGTGGCGCGGCTTCAGCGGATGGTTCGGGGTGACGACCATGTTCGGCGGCTCCCACGGCTCGGCGTCCGCGATCGCCGAGGGGATGTACCGGTGATAGAGGAGGGAGGAGTCGGAGGAGAAGCCCTCCTCGCCCATGAGCTCCTCGAAGTAGAGGGAGCCCTCCGGAGTGCGGTGCTGGGTGTGGCGCTTGGGCGGAACCGCGCCGACCCGCCGGTAGTAGGCCACGCCGACCTCCTCGCTCGTGTCGCTCGTGTCGCTAGTGTCGATCAGGCTTGTCCGATAATCGGACTAAACAACCCGATTATCGGATAGCCTAAGGATGTGCTCCCGGTCACGTCAAAGACCGACGTCACAGCCCCGATCCGGAGTTACTGCTCCGACCCCGGGTCACAGCCCTGATCCCGAGTTGCTGCTCCGAGCCTGAGGTGAACCGTGCCCGAGATCTCCAAGACCGCCGACCAGGCGCTCGTTCTGCTGCTCTCGATGGCGGAGGCGGGCCCGGGAACGGCGGCTGGGCTGGCCGAACGGCTGGGCATGCACCGCACGGTCGTTCACCGGCTGCTGGCCACCTTGGAGGGGCGCGGCTTCGTGCGGCGCCAGGGCAGCTCGTACGCCCTCGGGCTCGTGCTGCGGCACCTCGCCGAGCAGGTGGAGAGCGACCTGCTGACCGCCGCGCGGCCCGTGATGACCGAACTCAGCGCCGCCACGGGGGAGACCGTGACCCTGCACGTGCGGGAAGGTGAGGAGATCGTCGTCGCCGACCGCGTTCAGGGGTCCCGGCACCCGGTCCGGGTCGACTACCAGCCGGGCGACCGCAACCCGCTGAGCGTGGGCGCGGCGGGGCGCGCCGTACTGGCCCATCTCGCTGCGGAGGCCCCCGCGCCGCTGATCGAACGGCTGGAAGAGATCCGGCGGACGGGCCACGACTACTCGCACGACGAACTGAAGGCGGGCGTCAGCGGCATCGCGGCGCCGGTCTTCTCCCGTACGGGCGTGGTGGCCAGCCTGAGCCTGGTCGTCCCCACCAGCCGCGACGAGAGCCTCGCCGAGCACGTTCCCGAGCTGATCGAGGCCGCCGGGGCCGTGACCTCCCGCCTTGCCGCGATGTGACTTCCTGCAGTGACTCCTTTCCGCCGAATCGGGGAATACCCGCCAGGGGTAGATCGTTCCCGGTCGTATACCCTGATGGGGTATGCGAGGGAGGCGAGACATGCAACAGGCACACGAGCACGAACACGCGCAGCCGCAGCCGCAGCCGCAGCCGCAGACGCAGACGCAGACGCAGACGCAGGACCATGGTGTCCACGGTGGCCATGAGGAGCACGGCGGGCACGTGGGCCATGGTGGGCACGGCGGGCATGGCGGGCATGGTGATCATGCCGCGGTGTTCAAGCGGAAGTTCTGGCTGAGCCTGCTGATCTCGATTCCCGTCGTGGCGCTGAGCCCGATGGCGGCCGACCTGCTGGGGTACGACGCGCCGCACGGCGGGCCGGCCAGGTGGATTCCGCCGCTGCTCGGCACGGTCGTCTTCGTGTACGGCGGCTGGCCGTTCCTGACCGGCGCCGTGGACGAGCTGCGCGGACGCAGGCCCGGCATGATGACGCTGATCGCGACGGCCATCTCCGTCGCGTTCGTCGCGTCCTGGGCAGCCACCCTGGAACTGGCCTCGCACCGGCTCGACTTCTGGTGGGAGCTGGTCCTCCTCGTCGACATCATGCTGCTCGGCCACTGGCTGGAGATGCGTGCGCTGGGCGCCGCGTCCGGCGCGCTCGACGCCCTGGCCGCGCTGCTGCCCGACGAGGCCGAACGCGTGACCCCTGGCGGCGTCGAGAAGGTCGCCGTCGGCGCGCTGGCGGTCGGCGACGTCGTCCTGGTCCGTCCGGGCGGGCGCGTACCCGCCGACGGAACGGTCGTCGAGGGCACCGGCGAGTTCGACGAATCGATGATCACCGGCGAGTCGCGGCCGGTCGCCCGCGGCGTCGGGGACCGCGTGGTGGCAGGCACGGTCGCGACCGACACGGCCGTACGGGTGCGGGTCACGGCCGTGGGAGAGGAGACCGCGCTGGCGGGCATCCAGCGGCTGGTCGCCGACGCCCAGGCCTCCAAGTCGCGCGCCCAGGTGCTGGCCGACAAGGCCGCGGCGCTGCTCTTCTACTACGCGATGGGCGCGGGCCTCATCACGATGCTGGTCTGGTCGATCCTCGGGAACGGTGCCTCCGCGATCGAGAAGACCGTGACCGTCCTGGTGATCGCGTGCCCCCACGCCCTCGGCCTGGCCATCCCGCTCGTCGTCGCCATCTCCACCGAGCTGGCCGCCCGCCAGGGGATCCTGGTGAAGGACCGCGTGGCGCTGGAGCGCATGCGCGACACCAGCGTGGTGCTGTTCGACAAGACCGGCACGCTCACCGAGGGCAAGCCCGCCGTCTCGGCGGTCGTCGCGGCCCCGGGCTGGGACTCCGACCGGATGCTGGCGCTCGCCGCCGGCGCGGAGAACGACAGCGAGCACCCGCTCGCCCGCGCCATCGTCGACGCCGCCTCCGAGACCCCGGCGGCCGAGGACTTCCGTTCGATCCCCGCGCTCGGCGTCGAGGCGACCGTCGACGGGCTGCGCGTCCGCGTCGGCGGACCGCGCCTGCTCACCACCAGCGGCGCCGCGGAGCCGGAGAAGGTCGCCGAGTCCACCCGGCAGTGGGCCGAACGCGGCGCCACGGTCCTGCACGTTCTGGCAGGCGATGAGGTGATCGGCGCGCTCGCGCTGGAGGACGCCGTCCGGCCCGAGTCCCGGCAGGCCGTTCGCGAGCTGCACGACGCGGGAGTACGGGTCGGCATGATCACCGGTGACGCGCGCAACGTGGCCGAGGCGGTCGGCAAGGACCTCGGCGTGGACGAGGTGTTCGCCGAGGTGCTCCCGCAGGACAAGGACGCCAAGGTCGCCGAGCTCCAAGCCCGAGGCCTGCGCGTGGCGATGGTCGGCGACGGCGTGAACGACGCGCCCGCCCTGGCCCGCGCGGACGTGGGCATCGCGATCGGCGCCGGCACCGACGTCGCCGTCCAGTCCGCGGGCGTGGTGCTGGCCAGCGACGACCCCCGCGCCGTCCTGGGCGTACGGAAGCTGTCGATCGCCGTACGCCGCAAGATGATCCAGAACCTGGTGTGGGCGGCGGGCTACAACGTCATCACCGTCCCGCTGGCCGCCGGAGCCCTGGCCTGGGCCGGAATCGACCTGTCCATGGAGGTCGGCGCGGTCCTGATGAGCCTGTCCACGGTCGTGGTCGCGCTGAACGCCCAACTCCTCCGCCGCCTCGACCTCCGCGAACCCGATCCGGCCAAGCGATAGCCGAGACCGGCTACCAGGTGACCGCCGAGATCTCGGCGGTCACCTGGTACGGCTGCCGGACCTCGAGGTGGTCCCGATGGATGCCGGTGGCGATGTAGGCGCTGCTCGCCGGGTCCAGCTCGTAGGTATGGAAGGCCATGGCGTCGTTCTCGTTCTCGACGAGCCAGAAGTTGGGAATGCCGACGCCCGCGTAATCGACGGGGCGATGCTTGCGATCCTTGGTGCGGGTGCCGGGCGAGACCACCTCGATTACGAGGCGGACGTCGGCGGGCTCGAAGACGAGGCTGGTCGACAGGACCTTCGCCCGGTCGACCACCAGGACGTCGGGCACGGGCGCGAAGTCCTCGCGGATCTCGACGCCCTTCTCGACGACGACCGCGAGATCGTCTGGTGCCTGTCGGCGGAGCATGTCCCGGACCAGGATCTTCGCCTCGCCGTGCCACTGAGTGGCCGGCGCCAGCATCATGATCTCTCCGTCGACCAGCTCGTACGGCAGGTCCAGCACCAGGCCGGGGAGGTCGGCGACCGTATAACCGCCGGGCTTGGGCGCCGGGTAGTCGACCTGCCAGTAATTCGGCTCCGCCGTCATCTCGTCCTTGCTGTGTACGCCTGCTCAAGGCTGAAATGAGACAGGCTAGCGGGCTCAGGCCTGGCGGGTTTGGGAGGCGGTGCGTTTTCGGCGGGCTCTTGCGGCCTTGACCAGGCGGAGGCCTGCGAAGGCCAGGAGGACCAGGGCTATCAGGGCGATCACGGGGGCGAGGATGGCCAGGAGGCTCATGCCCAGGGAGACGGTGTCCTCGGCGGTGCTGACGACCGGGGCGCCGGTGCCCAGGGTGCCCGCGTTCACCACCGGGCGGACGGTGGCCTTGGTCAGGTGGACGATCAGGGCCACGACGATGCCCAGGACCCAGCCGATCCAGGGGTTGTCGTGCATGAACGTGGAGGAGTCGACCTGCTGCGCGGCGTCGGTGGCGGCGAAGACGGCGCCGCCGGCGGCGGGGCGGACGAAGGTCTGGACGGCGTCGTTGGCGGTGTCGACGATCGGGACCTTGTCCAGGACCACCTCGGCGATGAGCAGGACGGCGATCGCGGACAGGACCCAGCCGTTGGTCAGCCAGCCGAACTCTGCGGGCAGCCTGACCACGTCGGTGTAGCGGTCGAGGAGGCCCACCACGAGCAGTGGGATGTAGGCGTTGAGGCCCGCGGCCGCGGACAGTCCAAGGCCCGTGAGGACCGCGAGCATGATTCCCCCGGAAGTATCGTGGTTCCCCTTGAATGAAGGATTCCCCCGTCCGAGGCCCCCGGCACCTCCCGGTATTTGATCTACGTATTTGATCTACAATGTAAAGGGCTCGGCCTCGGGAACCTGAGAGACGTCATGGACGTCTGGTCATGCGGGGACGAGTGGAGGGCGGGCGATGTCGGGTTCGTGGCCGGAGCGGATCAAGGACCGGCTCGGGGAACGCGGACTCGCCCTGGCGATCTTGGCGGGGTTGCTGGTCCTGGGAGTCGTTCCGCTGGTGGCGCTGCCCGCCGCGCGCTGCCACGTCTTCGGGGACGGCTGCACGGCCAAGCTCCAGCCGCCCAAGCCCGCCGACCCGGTCGCCGCGCACGGCAGCAAGGCGCTCACACCGGCCGAGGCCGCCACGCACGGGTCGTACGTCGCGCTGGGCGACTCCTACTCGGCGGGCGTCGGCGCCAACCTGAGCCCGGCCGACCTCAATCCGCTCAACCGCTGCCACCGCAGCGGCAAGGCCTACTACTACGACGTGGCCAAGGCCTTCAAGTTCGGTAAGGGCACCTCGTTCTGGGCCTGCTCGGGCGCGACGACCGGCAACCTGGAGAACGGGCAGTCGGGGGAGCCGTCGCAGATCGGGCGCGTCGACCAGAACACCAGCCTGGTGACGCTGAGCATCGGCGGGAACGACGTCGGCTTCGCCCGGGTGCTCGCCAACTGCGTCATCAAGCTGCCGTGGAGCAACAAGTGCGAGGGCCAGGGCGGCGAGATCGCCGACCGGATGGCCAAGCTGCGCCAGTCCCTGCCCGACGTGCTGCAGAAGATCAACGAACGGGCGCCGGCCGCCCGCGTGATCGTGCTCGGCTACCCGCGCGGGTTCTCCGAGGCGTCCGGCTCCAACGGCGACAACCTCAGCGTTCACGACCAGCAATGGCTGAACGGCCGCGCCCGCGACCTGAACGAGCTGATCAGGCAGGTCGCGAGCGAGGCCGACCGGCGCATCGCGGCGACCGAGGGCCAGGGGAGCGTGGAGTTCATCGACGCCTACAGTGCGTTCGCCGGGCACGAGGTCGGCAGCCCAGTCCCCTACATCAACGGCCTGTCGGTCGACCTGGGGGCGCTGAAGTCCGAGGCGCGCAGCTTCCACCCGACCGACGCCGGCTACCAGGCCCTCGCCAAGCTGTTCATCGATCAGGTCAACAAGGGCCCGGGGCGGCAGCTCAACCAGTTCCGCTGAGCATTGTCGCGTCGCCCGCTCAGCCAACACGCGAGCGCGCTGACCGAGTGGGCGACGAGCCGAAGGCGAAGCCGCCCGCCAAGACGGCGAAGCCGTGTCGCGCTCGCCGCTCGTGCGGTTCGGGCCCCGAGCCGCCAGGCGAGTCGCCAGGCGAGGGGCCTGAGGCCGCGGAAGCTAAGCTGACATGGCGTTCAGGCGCTCGATGGCGTCGGCGAACTCCTCGATCATGTCGTAGACGACCTGGCGGGCGGGCTTGACGGTGTTCATCTGGCCGACGCACTGGCCGACGAAGTAGTTCGCCAGCTCGCGGGCGCCCTCGTTGCCCGACTCGGCGACCTTGTTGATCTGCCGCATCGCGCCCTCGGCGACGATCATCTGCAGCGGCATGCCGAGCGCGCCCGGGCTGCCCTCGCCCTCCCACTCCTCCGTCCACGCCGACTTGAGCTGGCGCGCGGGCTTGCCCGTACGGGAGCGGGAACGGATCGTGTCGCGCGAGGTCGCGGCGAGCATCTTGGCCTTCACATGCGGCGGCGTCTCGGCCTCCTCGGTGGTCAGCCACACCGAGCCGCACCACACGCCGGACGCGCCGAGCGCCATCGAGGCGGCCATCTGGCGGCCGGTCGCGATGCCGCCCGCGGCCAGCACGGGGACGGGCGCGACGGTGTCGACGACCTCGGGGACCAGCACCATCGTGGAGATCTCGCCGGTGTGGCCGCCCGCCTCGCCGCCCTGCGCGACGATCAGGTCCACGCCGGCGGCGACCTGGCGGCGGGCGTGCTCGGAGGTGCCGACCAGCGCGGCGACCGGGATCCCGGCGGCCTTGGCCTTCTCCACCATGAGGGCGGGCGGGGTGCCGAGGGCGCTCGCGATCAGCCCGATCGGGTGCGCGAGCGACACGTCGATGAGCTCGGAGGCGCCCTGCTGCGTCACCTGCGTTCCGGCGCCCCGTGCTGTTCCAGACCCCGCGTTGGCCTTCTTGGCCTTCTCGAAGTCGGGCAGCGGCACGTTGTACTTCTCGAAGAGCTGGAAGAGGAACGCCCAGTGCTCCTGGGGCACGGCAGCGAGCATCGTGTCGAGCCCGCCCTCGCCGCGCCCGGCCCGTTCCGCGGACTCGTCGATCTTGCTGGGGACCAGCACGTCCACGCCGTACGGGCGGCCGCCCACGTGGTCGTCGATCCAGCGCAGTTCCTCCTCCAGCCGGTCGGGCGTGTAGGCGACCGCGCCGAGCACGCCGAGGCCGCCGGCGTTGGTGACGGCGGCGACCACGTCGCGGCAGTGGCTGAAGGCGAACAGGGGGAACTCGATGCCGAACGTCTCGCAGACCTGGGTGCGCATGCCCCGACGCTAATGGACCGAACGTCATTCGGTCCATACCCGGCCGGGACGGTCAGGGCCGGAGCGTTCACGGCCGGGGCGTCCAGGGCCGGAGCGTTCAGGGCCAGAGCGTTCAGGGGCGGAGCGTTCAGGGGCGGAGCGTTCAGGGCCGGGGCGGTCAGGGGCGGAGCGTTCAGGGCCGGGACGGTCAGGGCCGGGGCGGTCAGGGGCGGAGCGTTCAGGGCCGGGACGGTCAGGGCCGGGGCGGTCAGGGCCGGGGCGGTCAGGGCCGGGGCGGTCAGGGGCGGAGCGGTCAGGGGCGGAGCGGTCAGGGGCGGAGCGTCCAGGGCCGGGGCGTCCAGGGCCGGGGCGTTCAGAGCCAGAGCGTCAGGGGCGGGGTGGTCAGGGGCGGAGTGTTCAGGGGCGGAGTGTTCAGGGGCGGAGTGTTCAGGGGCGGAAGCGGTCGGTGGCCTCGATCAGGTGGTGCAGGGTGCCGGGCTCGGTGGAGGAGTGCCCGGCGTCCGGGACGACGTGCAGCTCCGAGCCGGGCCAGGCCTGGTGGAGCGCCCAGGCGGCGTCGATCGGGCACGGCAGGTCGTACCGCCCGTTCACGATCACGCCCGGCAGGTGGCGGATGTGGTGCATGTCGCGCAGCAGCTGGCCCTCGTCCATGAAGCAGTCGTTGCCGAAGTAGTGGTTCTCCAGCCGACCGATCGCCACGGTCGCGCGCGGGTCGTCGTCCTCCTCGGGCTGGGGGAGCAGGAACGAGATGGTGTCCTCCCAGCGCACCCACGCCTGAGCCGCCGCAACGTGCACCGCCGGGTCGGGATCGGCGAGCCGCCGAGCGTACGCGGCCATGTAGTCGCCGCGCTCGTCCTCCGGAATATGGTCGCGGAACCCCTCCCACGCCTCCGGGAAGAGCCGCGACGCGCCGCCCTCGTCGAAGCACCACGGCTCGTCCTCGGGCTGAACGAGGTAGATCCCGCGCACGATGATCTCGGTGACCCGTTCGGGATGGGCCTGGGAGTAGGCCAGCGCGAGCGTGCTGCCCCATGAGCCGCCGAACACCAGCCACCGCTCGATGCCGAGGTGCTCGCGCAGCAGCTCGATGTCGGCGACCAGGTGACCGGTCGTGTTGGCGCTGAGGTCGATCTCGGGGTCGCTCGCGTGCGGCAGGCTCCGCCCGCAGTTGCGCTGGTCGAACAGCACGATCCGGTACGCGTCCGGGTCGAAGAAGCGCCGGTTGAACGCCCCGGCGCCCGCGCCCGGCCCGCCGTGCAGGAAGATCACGGGCTTCCCGTCCGGGTTCCCGCAGACCTCCCAGTAGATCTCGTTGCCGTCGCCGACGGCGAGCATCCCCGACTCGTGCGGCTCGATCGGCGGATACGGCTCCCTCAGTCCCATCCCCTCATGATCACACGGGCCGGAACAGCAGATAGGACTCGCCCTCAGCCGGGTGCTCGAACGTCGCCCTCAGCGGCTGCCCTTCCCGCAGTTCCGACGGCTCGACGCCGTCCAGCCGTGCGTGCAGCCAAGGGCCCTCCGCCAGCTCGACCAGCGCGAGATAGGCCGGGGGAGGCGCGGTCCCGTCCTCGTTCGGACGGCCATGCGTGACCGTCCAGGTGACCAGGGTGGCGTCCCCGGACGCCTGCGCCCAGGTCAGCTCCTCCTCGCCGCAGCCGGGGCAGGCGGTCTCGCTCGGCGCGAACCACCGGTCGCACGGCTCGCACCGCTTGATGACCAGCCTGTCCTCGGCGGTGCCGTCGAAGAACGCGTCCGTCCGCCCGTCCCGGCGCAGGATCCCGATGTCCATGCCCGTTGAGCTCACAGGGCCCCCTTGGCGTGCGGGCTGACGATGAGGGTCGAATGATGGTCCAGGATGCCGCCGTTCCCGCTCACCAGCACGACGTCGTTCTTGTCCGCCTGCCGTTCGCCGCCCTGCCCACGCGCCTGGACGACGGCCTCCGACAACGGCGTCATGCCCCACATGTAATAGGCGGACAGCTGACCGCCGCCGGTGTTGGTCGGCAGCGCGCCGCCCGGTCCGAGCGCCCCGGAGGCGACGAACGCGCCGCCCTCGCCCTTGCCGCAGAAGCCGTAGTCCTCCAGCGACACCAGAACCGTGTAGGTATAGCAGTCGTATAGCTGGCAGATGTCGACATCATCGACCGTGACCCCGGCCATCTTCATCGCGATCGGCCCGGAGGTCTGCGCCCCGGTCGTGAGCCCGAACTCGCTGCCGCGCTCCTTGCGGTGCCCCGGATGCCCCTGCCCCCAGCCCCACACGTGCACGGCCGGCTGAGCCAGATCCTGCGCGCGCTCAGCGCTCGTCACAATCACGGCGATAGCGCCGTTCGACACCAGACAGCAGTCCAGCAGATGCAGCGGCTCGGCGACCCACCGCGAGCTCTGATGGTCCTCCAGCGAGATCGGCTCCCTCATCTGGGCGAGCGGATTCCTCGTCGCCCACTCCCGAGTGCTGACCGCGATAGCCCCCAGCTGCTCACTGGTCGTCCCGTACCGCTCCATGTGCCGCTGGGCCGCCAGCGCGTAGAACGCGTTGACACTCCGGAACCCCAAGGCAGCCGTCATGCCGCCGAAGCCGTACCACTCCGGCGCGTTCCGGTGGTACGCCGACCCCGCCGACTGCTTGGGCTTCAACGGCGCATCCGCGAAGACACACGCCACCGTGGACGCGGCCCCGCTCATCACCGACATCGCCGCGTACGACACCATCGCCCCGGCCGTGGCGCCGAACGAGTTCATCTGCGTCAGCAACCGCAGATCCCGCAGCCCCAGCGTGTCCGCCAGTTCGATCCCCGGCGACCCGCCCATCCCGTGGCTGACCAGCAGCCCGTCGAGATCCCCGAGCCCGAGCCCCGCGTCGGCCACCGCGAGCCGTACGGCGTCGGCCGCCAGCCGCCGCGGGCTGCGCCCGTACACCTTGCCGAGCTCGGTCATCCCGAGCCCCGCGATGCTCGCGCCGCTAACCATCCGCCACCGCCACGGGTTCTCCTCTCCAAGCACTACCCGCCACCGTACCGAATTGGATTCTGATTCAACGACGGAGGCTGCCGCTTGGTCGCGCGGCGATCACAAGAGCCCCCTCGTCCCGGCACCTGGCGGACGAGGGGGCTCCGGATGGCAGCGGGCTAATGCCGGACGCAGCGCTTCTTGGAGTAAGTGGAGCGCCCGTTGACCACGACGCCGACCTCCGTGCACCACATCTGCTTGCCGCGCCAGCGGTCCCGCACGTACGGGGTGTAGGTGGTGCAGGCGTACACCTTCTTCTTGCATTTCACGATCTTCTTGGCGAGGACGTTGTAACCGCCGAACAGGCGGACCGCAATGACGAAGCTGGACTTGGACCGGCAGGAGGCCCCTCCCGCCCCGTACATGTTGGTGGTCCCGTCCTTAAGATCCGCCAGCGCCCAGGCATTGCACGCCGCCGCCGTGGCGGAACGGGCGTGTTCGGTGGCGGCACCGCTGCGCCCATGCGGGGAGGCATCGTCCGCCTGGGCAACGCCGGTCATCATGCTCGACCCGGCCAGGACGCCGGCTGCGACAGAGATCGCCAATCGCCTCGGAGACATTCCGAATCCTTCCTCTGCTTTGGTCCGGCCCGCGCTCAGGCGTACCAGTTGTCGAAGTACTGGTTCTTGGCCCGCTTGACGGTCCAAGCGACCACCGGTGCGTTGTCGGCCTTGGACGCGCCCGCCACGTCAAGCGCGTTGTTCTTGTAGGACCTGATCCAGGGCTTCATGAAGGTGAACTTCTGGTTGTTCTTCCCGTGGCACTTCCACTGCCAGAGCTTGGTGCCCTTCTTGCCGCCGTGGGCCAGGTCGAAGCACTTGCCGCTGTTCCGGTTGCGGTAGACCCCGAAGAAGGCCGCGACCTGCTCGAACCGCCACTGCTGGTTGGTCGCGCCGACGCACCGATACTGGTTGATGTAGGCGCCATCCCTCTTGCTGGCTCCGCCGACGGTCAGGCACTTCTTGCTGTGCCTGAACCGCAGGTACATCCACTTGCCCGGGGGAAAGTTCTTGCCCTTGACGGGGATCGCCTCAACGTCGTCCATGGTGCCGGTGCCGGTGCCGGTGCCGGTGCCGGTGCCGGTGCCGGTGCCGGGGCGCGTGGCCGCGGCGGGAGCCGGATGACCGGTGGCCGAGTTCGCCGGATGACCGGCCGCCGCGTGCGCCGGGCTGACAGGCGTCAGTGTCGCGAGCATTGCCGTCGCACCAGCGGCGATGGCGAATGGCTTCCTCATGGGGTCCCTCCTGGGAGCTTTACTTTGTGCCACCCATGAGAGGACGTGCGTGTCTCGAGAACGTCGCCGCGCTGTCTCCGGAATGTCGTCCTGGCGTCTCCGCCTTTTCCGCGGATGGAAGCCGTCCCAGTTCGGCCTGCTGACCCGCTCGGCCGAAAAAGGACGGTGTATCCCGGCAGAAAGACGGGGTATCCCGGCAGAAAAAGGCCTCTGGCGTACCCCATGGGGTACGCCAGAGGCCCGAAAAGGCTCCTCAGGAGGCCAGGACGGCCTGGAGGAAGTCCTTGGTGCGCTGCTCGGTGGGCTCGCCGAAGATCTGTTCCGGCGGGCCCTCCTCGACGATCTGGCCCTTGTCGAACATCAGGACCCGGTTGGAGATGTCGCGTGCGAAGTGCATCTCGTGGGTCACGCACAGCAGGGTCAGGTCGCTCTCACGGGCGATGTCGCGCAGCAGGTCCTGCACGCCGACCACCAGCTCGGGGTCGAGCGCCGAGGTGACCTCGTCCAGCAGCAGCACCTTCGGCTGCATCGCCAGGGCCCGGGCGATCGCGACCCGCTGCTGCTGGCCGCCCGAGAGCTGGGACGGGTGCGCGTCGATCTTGTCCGCGAGGCCGACCATGTCGAGCAGCCCGCGGGCCCGTTCGACGGCCTCGTCCTTGGAAAGGCCGAGCACGCGGACCGGACCCTCGATGAGGTTGCGCAGCACGTTCATGTTCGGGAACAGGTTGAACTGCTGGAACACCATGCCGATCTGCTTGCGCATCTCGTGCAGGTGCTTCTCGTTCGCCGGTACGAGCTTGCCGCCGCGGTCCATGTGCGACAGGGGCGTGTCGCCGACGAAGATGGTCCCGCCGTTGACCTTCTCCAGCGTCATCAGCAGCCGCAGGATCGTGGTCTTGCCGGAGCCGCTCGGCCCGATGAGCGTCACGCGCTCGCCCGGTTCGACGGTGAAGTCGAGCTCGCGGAGCACGACGTTGTCGCCGAAGTGTTTGACGACCTTCTCGAAGCGGATGCCCGGTGTGGCGCCATGGGGCAGCGCGACGTCCGCCTTTTCCGGGCTCGCCTCGGGGGTGGGGGCGTCGGGGGCTGTGTCAGTGGGTGGCATAACGCCCCTCCAATCGTCGGATCAGTACGGAAGACAGGACGCTGACGATGACGAAGATGGCCGCGGCCATGGTGAGCGGCTCGAGGTAGTCCGCGGCCTTCCCGGCCTCGGTCGTCGCCCGGGACATCATTTCCGGCACCGTGATCACGAGCAGCAGTGGCGTGTCCTTGAACAGCGCGATCAGGTAGTTGCCCAGGGTCGGGATGACCTTGCGAACCGCCTGCGGCAGCACAACGCCGAACCAGACCCGCCTGCGGGGCAGGTTGAGGGCCGTGCACGCCTCCCACTGCCCGCGCGGCACGTCCTCGATGCCCGCGCGGTAGACCTCCGAGATGTAGGTCGAGTAGTGCGTGCCGAGCCCGATCACACCGGTCCAGAAGGGACTGAACTGGAATCCGGCCTCCGGCAGCGCGTAGAACAGGAAGGCCAGCTGCACCAGCAGCGGTGTGCTCCGGATGAACTCGACGACCCAGCGGACCACCTGGTTCACCACGATGTTGGGCGACCTGCGGAGGATGGCCCAGACGAGGCCGAGGGCGAGCGCCAGCAGGTAGCCCAGCACGGTCGCACCCAGCGTGTACTTCAGACCGCTGAGAAGCGGGGACACCACGTGGCCCGCGAGGTTCCAGTCCCAGCTCATGAGCTCGCACCTCCACTACCGCCCGCGACGACGGCGCCCGGGGCGCCCTGGGCGCCCGCGGTGCCGGCGATGGACCTCGCGGCGCCCCGCTGGGGCCGGCGGCCGAGGCTGCGCTGGCTACGGCGTTCCAGGAGGCGCACGAGCACCTGGAGCACCTGCGCGATCACGAAGTAGACGACCAGGATGATCAGGTACACCGTGACGGTCTTGCCCGTGGAGGCCCGCAGCTTCTCGGCGCCAAACATCAGGTCGCTGATGCTGATGAGCGACACGATGGCGGTGGCCTTGAGCAGCTCGATCAGCAGGTTGCCGAACGGGGGCAGCATGAGCGGGACCGCCTGAGGCATCAGCACCCGCCGCATGCGCTGCATGGGCCGCATGTTGAGCGCGATGGTCGCCTCGTACTGCGCCTTCGGAACGGCGTTGATCGACCCGCGCACCACCTCGGCGCCGTAGGCACCATAGTTGAGGCTCAGGGCGAGCACGCCGCAGAACAGCGTCTCGAGCCTGAAGCCGACGAGCGGCAGCGAGTAGAAGAACCAGAACATCAGGATCAGCGCCGGCAGGCCGCGGAAGAACTCCACGTAGGTCCGGCCGATCGCGCGCAGCCAGAGGTGGGTCGAGGTGCCCATCAGCCCGAAGAGGAAGGCCAGGACCAGCGCGAAGACCGCCGAATACAGCGTCAGCTGCAACGTCTTCCCGGCCCCGTGCCACAACAGCGGGCTCTTGAGGATCTCCGACATGGGATCAGGCCTGGCAGAACTCGGCGGCCTTGTGGTCGCCGGGCATCTCGGCCTGGCTGAACCCGAACGGCTGGAGGGTCTGCAGCAGGCGGCCGTTCTGCTTCAGCTCGGCGAGCTTGCCGTTGAACGCCTGCACGAGGTCGGTGTCGGCCTTGCGGAAGCCGAAGCCGCCCGCGCCGAACTGCTCCTTGCCGTCGATCTTCACATCGAAGGCGTCGGTGACCTCGAACGGGTCGCCCTTGTGCTTGGACAGCAGGTCCACCAGGGAGATGCGGGTGAGCGCGATGCAGTCACAGCGGCCGGCCTTGATGCCGTCGAAGGCACCGGGGGCGTCGGGGAAGGTCTTGATGTTGCCCTCGCTGACACCGAGCTTGGCGGCGTAGTCGGCCTCGACCGCACCCTTCATCACGCCGACCTTGGCCTTCTTCTTGCTGGCGTCGTCGAAGTTCTTGATGCCCTTGGGGTTGCCCTTGGGCACCAGGAAGGCGGTCTTGGCGATGTACTCCGGGTCGGCGAAGGCGACCGCGGCGCACCGCTTGGCGTTGATGAACATCCCCGCCGCGATCGCGTCGAAGCGCTTGGCCTGCACGCCGGGGATGAGCCCGTCGAAGGCCACCTGGACGCCGCGGATCTCGTTGATGCCGAGTTCCTTGAAAATGATCTTGGCGAGCTCGGGCGCCTCGCCCGTCAGCTTGCCGCCGGCGGTGGTGAAGCCGTACGGGGACTCGTTGGCGTAGCCGACCTGGATGTAGCCCTGCTTCTTGGCCTTCTCCAGGGTGCCGCCGCCCGACTTCTCCTTGTCCGGGTCGGTGGTCGAGCACGCGGCGGCGCCGAGGATGGGCACCGCCCCGGCGAGGAGAACGCCGCTGCGCAGGAAATCGCGTCGGGAGGAAGTCATCTTTGAACTCCTGATCGGGGGTGCCACCGAGCCCGCCGGGGGCCGAAAGGCCTCCGACGGGCTCGGTGGGTCGTTGTAGTTGGCGGGGGACTAGACAGCGGGGGACTGGACATCGGGGGGACTAGGGGACAGGAGGACGGTGGATTCTCAGGCGCCCACCGGGGTGAAATCGCGCGCGCCGATGAAGCTCGGGCGCGGCGACGGCGCAGAGAAGGGCTCACCGCAGGTGTTCTCGACGCTGTTGAAGACGACGAAGACATTCGAGCGGGGGAACGGGGTGATGTTCCCGTTGGAGCCGTGCATGCAGTTGCAGTCGAACATGGTCGCGGAGCCGGCGGCGCCCGTGAACAGCTCGATGCCGTGCTTGTCGGCGAGGATCGACAGGCTGCCCGGATCGGGCGTGCCGATCTCCTGAGACTTCAGCGAGGCCTTGTAGTGGTCCGCCGGAGTCTCGCCGACGCACGCCACGAAGGTCTTGTGCGAACCGGGCATGATCATAAGCCCGCCATTGTGCACGAAGTTCTCCGTGAGGGCGATGGAAATGCTCACCGCGCGCATGCGGGGCATGCCGTCCTCCGCGTGCCAGGTCTCGAAATCGGAGTGCCAGTAGAAGTCCTTGCCAGTGAAACCTGGCTTGTAGTTGACCCGGCTCTGGTGCACGTAAACATCGGAGCCGAGAATCTGCCGGGCGCGGCCGACGACGCGGGGGTCGCGGACGAGTTCGGCGAAGACCTCACTGATCTTGTGGATCTCGAAGATGGAGCGGACGTCGTTCGTGCCGTGCTCGGTCACGGTCCGCTCGTCGGCCAGCACCTCGGGGTCCGACGACATCCGGCGCAGCTCGGCGCGGTAGGTCTCGACCTCCTCCGGGCTGACCAGCTGGTCGATCGACAGGAAGCCGTTGGCCTCGAACGAGTCGAGGGTCTCGCCGTCGATCGGGCCGCCGTCGGGCGCCCCGTACACGACGGGGTCCTGGCGGTACAGCAGGGTGGGCTCGGTGGAGACGCGGGTGGGGTACGCGTCGTTGATATCAGGGTGGGACTCGATGATGCTCATGCGTCCTCCTCGGTGAGCAGCGGGTAGACACCGTTCTCGTCGTGGACTTCGCGCCCGGTGACGGGTGGGTTGAACACGCAGACCGTGCGCACATCGGTATGAGCACGAAGGGTGTGGTGCTCATGACCGTCGAGCAGGTACATCACGCCCGGCTCGATGCGGTGCTTGTCGCCGGTCTCGTCGTTGACCAGCTCGCCGTGGCCCTCGATGCAGTAGACGGCCTCGATGTGGTTGGCGTACCACATCTTGGTCTCGGTGCCCGCGTACAGCACGGTGTCGTGCATCGAGAAGCCGACGCCCTCCTTGGCGAGGACGAACCGGCGGCTGGTCCAGGTCTCGGCCTTGACATCGCGATCGGTGCCGAGAATCTCCTGTAGGGACCGTACGATCATGCTTTTCTCTCTCCTCGGGTGTTGCTGTCCTTCTTGTCGCTGGTCGTGAGGCGGTCCGCCGCCGACCGGTCAGGCGGTGGCCGGTCAGGCTGTGACCGGTCAGGCTGTGACCGGTCGGCGGTGACAGTCAGGCTGTGACCGGTCAGGCGGTGGCCGGTCGGCGGTGACGGTCAGGCGGTGACCGTCAGGCGGTGACCGGGGTGCGGACGGCGCGCATGGCCTCGGCGATGATCGCCAGGCCCTGGTCCAGCTCGGCCTCGGTCACGGTGAGCGGCGGCAGCAGCTTCACGACCTCGCTCTCGGGACCGGAGGTCTCCATCAGCAGGCCGCGCTGGAACGCCTCGGCGCAGACCTTGGAGGCCATCTCCGGGTCGCGCATGACCATGCCCCAGACCAGCCCGCGGCCGCGGACGGTGTCGACGGCGCCGGCGTGCTCGAGCGCGATCTCGTTCAGCGCGCGCTCGATCTGCTCGCCCTTGGCCAGGGTCTGCTTCTCCATGCCCTCGCCGGTCCAGAAGTCCTCCAGCGCGGCGGTGGCGGTGACGAACGCGGGGTTGAAGCCGCGGAACGTTCCGTTGTGCTCGCCGGGCTCCCAGACGTCCAGCTCGGGGCGCATCAGCGTCACCGCGAACGGCAGCCCGTAGCCGCTGAGCGACTTGGACAGGCAGACGATGTCGGGCTTGATCCCGGCGTCCTCGAAGCTGAAGAACGGGCCGGTCCGGCCGCAGCCCATCTGCACGTCGTCGACGATGAGCAGGATGTCGTGGCGCTTGCACAGGTCGGACAGGTGACGCAGCCAGTCGGCGCTGGCCACGTTGATGCCGCCCTCGCCCTGAACGGTCTCCACGATCACGGCGGCGGGCTTGTCCAGGCCGCTGCCGCTGTCGTCGAGCATCGTCTCGAAGAGCAGGAAGTCGGGCGTGCGGCCGTCGAGGTAGTTGTCGTACGGCATCGCCACGCCGTGACCGAGCGGGACGCCGGCGCCGGTGCGCTTCATCGAGTTGCCGGTCACCGCGAGCGCGCCGAGCGTCATGCCGTGGAAGGCGTTGGTGAAGCTCACGATGGTCTCGCGGCCGGTGTACTTGCGGGCCAGCTTGAGCGCCGCCTCCACCGAGTGGTTGCCCGCGGGGCCGGGGAACTGCACCTTGTAGTCGAGGTCCCGGGGGGCCAGGACGATCTCGTTGAAACGCTCGAGGAAGTCGCGTTTGGCGGTCGTGTACATGTCGAGGCTGTGCACGATCGCGTCGCCCTCGAGGTACTCCATCAGGCGGCGTTTCAGGTCCGGGTTGTTGTGCCCGTAATTGAGCGTGCCCGCGCCGGCGAAGAAGTCCAGGAAGGTCTTGCCGTTCTCATCGGTGATGTAGCTGCCCTTGGCAGTGGTGAACACCGCGGGCCAGCCTCGGCAGTAGCCGCGTACTTCGGACTCGAGACGAGCGAATACGTCCATGTGCATCCTCCGGCGGTGTGGTGGTGCGTGGTGGGGTGGTCGGGCCGTGCGAGCTGCGGGCCGTGCGCGTTGCGGGCAGGCGAGCTGCGTTCGGGGGAGCGGTCCGGTCTGGCGCAGCGGGCGCCGGCGGGCCGCGCGGCATCGGCCGCACGCCTCGCTTCGGGGGGCCCTGACGGGCCTCCTGCCGCATGGAAGGGATGGCTACAGAGGGCCGATCTTGAAGAGGACCTCCGGGTCGTGCCCGGTGCCCGGCGGGAAGTGCTCGGAGCCGAACAGCGGCCGGCGCACCAGCTCGCAGTCGCGGTCCCGCGCGAACGACTCGAACATCGCCGTCGAGGCGGTGTTGTCGGGGGTCACCGTGGCCTCCATGAACCGGCAGCCGCGCTCGGCCATCCGGTCGCCCAGCCGGTCCAGCATGCGTCGCGCCAGTCCCTTGCCGCGGTGAGCCTGGTCGACCGCGACCTGCCAGACGAAGAAGGTGTCCGGCTGCTGGGGGCGCACGTAACCGGTGATGAATCCGCATGTCTCGTCGCCTGCACGGGCGACCACCGACGTGTCGGCGAAGTCGCGGCACCAGAGGGCGTAGCTGTAGGGCGAGTTGACATCCAGAACCTGAGAATCCCTTGCCATCCGCCACAACTCCCGGCCATCCTCGAGACTCGGCTCCAGGAGGCGCATGTCCGGGGTTCCCTCTCGTCGCGGTGGTCGTGATTGCAAGGGTTTTATTGCCATGTCCAGGCAACTTACCCGTGGTTCCTGGAAGGCCGTCCTTGATTGTTACCTGGGTGATGTTTGCCTGCTCATGCCCCGGGTAGGGGTAGCCGATTACTCGGGTCCAGGGTTGTGATTCGCTTCTGCAAACCGCTCAGAACGCATCAAATAGCCCCTCTCAGCAGGGGTGATCCGGGGGTCGCCCGCGGTGACCTGGCCGGGACCCAAACTGATCACGCTGCGTAAAAGCCGGTTCGTCGGGCGGCGATGGCCGATTACATTTGTGTGACCTGAATCACTCGTTCTTAATGACAACGATGTGCAGAAGGCGTGCGTCGCAAGCGAAATCTGGGTGAACCGGAATCCCGCCGCTCAGGCGCCCGGCGCCGGTGACCTTGGCCGCCGCCCGCCCATAGCCCACCGCTATGGCCGCCATCGCCGGAACCCTCTGGGCGCCGCCCCCGCCCGCTGCTCGGATCGGGACGGAAGCACCCCCCGACCCGGAAGGGCGAGGCATGTCCCCTCGACGCACGTCTCCCGCACGCACGTCTCCCGCACGCACGTCTCCCGCACGCACGTCTCTGCTCCGTCCCACGTGCAGGTCTGCTGTCCGTCCCGCACGCGTGTCGCCTGTCCGTCCCGCACGCTGGTCTGCTGTCCGTCCCGCACGCTCGTCTGCTGTCCGTCCCGTGCGCGTGTCTGTCCGTCTCGTTCGCATGGCGCCGGTACGCGTGCCGCTCGCCGTGGCCGCCGTCCTGGCGACCGCGGGCCTGCTCCCGATCCACGCCGCCCAGGCGGCTCCCAGTGTTCCCGCTGCTCCTGGTGCTGCCGTACGCGCTGCCGCCGCGCCTGCCGTACGCGCTGCCGCTGCGCCCGGGAGCAAGCGGCACGTGGTCGTCTTCGGCACCGACGGCACTCGCTGGGACAAGCTGCAGGCGGCCAGTGCGCCCAACATCAAGGCACTCATCGGCAGCGGCTACGCGAGCCAGAGCTGGCTGTACGCGCCGCCGCTGGCCCAGACCTCCAGCGGCCCGGGCTGGTCGACGAACCTGACGGGCGTCTGGCCCGACAAGCACAAGGTCGTCGACAACTCCTTCAGCGGCAACGACCTGGCGAGCTATCCGGACTTCCTGACTCGGATCGAGCGCTCCAACACCGCCTACAAGACCTACGCGGCGCTGGACTGGAAGCCGATCAGTGATCGCATCATGACCAATTCGGTTGACCGTAAATACGTTCTGGATGGCGACGCCGACGGCTACCCGGCCGACGACGCCAAGATCACGACCGACGCGTCCTCCTACATCAAGGCCAACGGCCCCGACGCCTCGTTCGTCTACCTGGGCAACGTGGACGAGGCCGGGCACGAGCACGGTGGCGCCAGCACCCAGTACGCGCAGGCCATCGAGACCATGGACACGCAGGTCGGCCAGGTCATCTCGGCGATCAAGAGCCGCCCGACCTACGCCCAGGAGGAGTGGCTGTTCGTCGTCACCACCGACCACGGGCACACCGACGCGGGCGGCCACGGCGGCGACTCCTGGCAGGAGCGCCAGTCGTTCGTGGTCGCGGCCGGGCCGGGCGTGGCGCACAGCGTGCCCGCCGTCAAGCCCCGCAACGTGGACGTCGCCGCGACCGCCATGGACTACCTGGGCGTCGCCCGTCCCGCCGCCATGGACGGCAAGCCGGTCACGACCGCGGTGAACGACCCGTTCGACGCGCTCGCGGGAAGCCTCAAGCCGCGCGTGGACGAGACCGGCATCCCCGCCTCGGTCCTCGGCTGGACCGGCGCCGCGCCGTCCGGCTGGAAGATCGACAACACCGGGATGGGCACCGGCGGGGTCACCGAGTGGCACGGCTGGAACTT
Source organism: Actinomadura barringtoniae (assembly GCF_017573505.1). Classification (GTDB taxonomy): domain Bacteria; phylum Actinomycetota; class Actinomycetes; order Streptosporangiales; family Streptosporangiaceae; genus Spirillospora; species Spirillospora barringtoniae. Next base: position 343,812 of record NZ_JAGEOJ010000008.1, on the reverse strand, counting down.
CACCGACGACGACTTCTGGACCTACGCCCAGCGCGGCCAGAACAGGGAGAACAACGTGCGCGAGCGCGGCGTCTTCGCGGTCGCCGACTCCGACGAATGGGCCGACAGGAGCTTCAGCGGAACGTTCAACAGCACGCTCGTCTCGCCCGCCTACACCGTGGCCGGCAAGAGCAGCGTGAACCTGTCCTTCGGCTCCCACTACCTGCAGGAGGGCGCCCAGAAGGCCCAGGTGCTGGTCTCCTTTGACGGCGGCGCCGACCAGCAGGTCCTCGCCTGCACCGCCGACGCCAGGGCCAAGCTGGAGAAGCTGACGGTCTCGGTGCCGTCCGGCGCGCAGAAGATGACGGTGAAGTGGCGCCTGTCGAACGCCGACAACAACTGGTACTGGGCCGTCGACGCCCCGGCCGTGAGCTGACCTGGGCACGTGGGACCGCGCGGGCCGCCCCCGGTGAGTGTGGAGCGGCCCGCGTGTCTCAGCGCCTGGCTCAGCGCGTGTCTCGGCGCCTGGCTCAGCGCCTGGCTCAGCGCCTGGCTCAGCGCGTGTCTCGGCGCTGAGCGCCCGTCTCTGGGCGGGGCTCGGCTCAGCCCTTGGCGAAGCGGTCGGTCGCCTCGATGAGGTGGTGGGTGATGCCGGGCTCGGTGAACGCGTGGCCCGCGTCGTCGACCATGTGGAACTCGGCCTCGGGCCAGGCCCGGTGCAGGTCCCACGCGGTCGCGGGCGGGGTGCACACGTCGTACCGGCCCTGAACGATCACCGCCGGGATGTGCCGGATCTTGTCCACGTTCGCGATGAGCTGCTCGTCCTCGAAGAAGCCCTCGTTCACGAAGTAGTGGTTCTCGATCCGGGCGAACGCCACGGCGCTGTCGGCCTCGCCCGCCTCCTCGATCGCCTTCTCGTCGGGGCGCAGGCGGATCGTCCCGGCCTCCCACTGCGTCCAGGCCTTGGCCGCCGTCACCCGTACGTCGGCGTCGGCGGAGGCCAACCGCTCGGCGTAGGCGCTGATCAGGTCGTCGCGGTCGTCCTCGGGGATCGGCTCGAGGTACTTCTCCCACAGGTCGGGATAAAGGAGCGACGCGCCCTCCTGGTAGAACCAGTAGAGCTCGAAGGGCCGCAGCGTGAAGATCCCGCGCAGCACGAGCTCGGTCACCCGGTCCGGATGCGTCTGCGCGTACGCCAGCGACAGCGCGCTGCCCCAGGAGCCGCCGAACACCTGCCAGCGGTCGATGCCCAGGTGCTCGCGCAGCAGTTCCATGTCGGCGACGAGCGTCCAGGTGGTGTTGTTCTCCAGGGAGACCGCCGGATCGCTGGCGTGCGGCCTGCTCCGGCCACAGTTGCGCTGATCGAACAGAACGATCCGGTAGGCCTGCGGGTCCCACTGCTGCCGGTGCTCGGGGCCGCACCCCGCGCCCGGCCCGCCGTGCAGCATGACCACGGGCTTGCCGTCGGGGTTTCCGCAGGCCTCCCAATAGATCTGATTGCCGTCGCCGACGTCGAGCAGCCCGGATTCGTAGGGCTCGATCGGCGGATACAGGGTCCGAAGCTCCATGAGCTGTGATTCTTCCACCTCGTGGGCCCCTTCCGGCGGACCCTTACCACGCGGTCTCAAGCGCGAATAGACCGTGAGGATCAAGAAACTAAACCCCAAACTGGGCAAACGCTGTCCGGGTCCCCACTAGAGTGCTTTCCGTGAGCGATCTCAACGGATCGGGTGGTTCGCGTCCCGTCCCGGACGCCGGCTCGCCCTGGCCGATCCCGGGACGTGATCCGGGGCCGCAGCCCGACGTGCCCATCCAGGCCCTGCAGAAGGTGGCCCAGCAACAGCAGCAGTCCCAGCAACAGCAGAAGCAGCAGCAGTCAGCCGCCGAGGCCGCGCGCAGCGAGCCGGAGCGGCAGGAGGCGCAGCCCTGGGACATCGTCGAGCGGTTGCGCCAGATGGCCGACCTCATCGGCGACGCGCTGGCCGCTGGAGAGCGCAAGGTCTCCGAGGCCCAGACCGACGCGGCCTCCCAGGTCGCCTCCCTCCAGGCCGACAAGGAGGCGTCCGCACGCGACGCCGCCGCCGCCTGGGGCGAGGTGCAGCGCGCCCGCGGCCAGGCCGAGCAGGCCGACCGCCGCGCGGTCGAGGCCGAACGCCGCATGGCCGAGGCGCAGCAGGAGGCGCAGAACCAGGTCGCCTCGCTGCAGGCCGAGAAGGAGTCCTCGCAGCGCGACGCCGCGGCCGCCTGGGGCGAGGTGCAGCGCGCCCGCGGGCAGGCCGAGCAGGCCGACCGCCGTGCCGTGGAGGCCGAACGTCTCCTCGCCGAGGCCCAGCAGGAGGCGCAGAACCAGATCGCCGCCCTGCAGGCCGAGAAGGAGAACACCCAGCGCGACGCCGCCGCGGCCTGGAACCAGGCCCAGCAGGGCCGCGCCCAGGCCGACCAGGCCCGGGGCCAGGCCGAGCAGGCCAAGGCCCTCGCCGAGCAGGCCCGCGTCCAGGTGGACCACCACCGCGCCCAGACCGAGGCCGCCCAGGCCCAGGTCGAGCAGCACGAGCGCCGCGTGGCCGAGGCCGAGGCGACCGTACGGCAGGCCATCACCCAGCGGGACGCGATGAGCGAGGCCCGCGACGACGCCAACCGCGCCGTCGAGGACGCCGTGAGCGCCCGCCGCAGCGCCGAGGCCGAGCGCGACCGGGTGAGCGAGCAGGCCGGGGAGATCTCCCGCGCCCTGGAGGCCGCGCACGCCGAGCTGTCGGGCCTGCGCGCCAAGCTGGGCGACGCCGAGATGACCGCGCAGAACCTGCAGCACGCCACCGCCGCGGCCGCCAAGGACGCCGAGGACGCGCGCCGCCGCGCCGCCGACGCCGAGACCGAACGCCAGCAGGCCCTCGACACCGCCGCCCAGTCCCTGGAGGCGGCCAAGAAGGCCGAGCAGGCCCGCGACGTCGCCGAACGGGGCCGCGAGGCCGCCGTCCAGGCGCAGGCCAGGGTCGAGTCCGAGAGCACGCTGGCCCGCGGCCGCGCCGACCAGGCCGCCCGCGAGCTGGAGAAGGCCGCGGCCGGAGTGCGCGCGGTGACCGCCGAACGCGAGCAGATCGCCGAGAAGCTCGCCGAACGCGAGCAGTGGGTCGACCAGCTGGCCCAGGCCGTCACCGAGCAGCGCGCGCAGATCGCCGAGCTGTCCCAGGAGCGCGACCAGGCCCGCAACGCCGCCGACCAGGCGCGTTCGCTCATCGACGAGCTCACCCGGCAGCTGCGCACGATCATGCCCACCGCCGCCCCCCGGCTCTGATCCCGACCCCCGACCCCCAACCCCCGGATCCCGACACCCGTCCCCGGATCCCGACCCGTACCCCCCGGAACCGGAACCGCCCACCCCGGAACCGGCCGACTCCTGAACCGGCCCCCGGAACCGGCCGACCCCGGAACCGGCCCACCCCGGGACCGCCGACCCCGCACACACCTTCGCCGCCCGGCGGGACCGACCCCCGCCGGGCGTCCGCGGAGCCTCGACAGGGCCGCGCCGGGCGCCCACAGGGCCCGCCGCACCGGCCCTGCCGCCGCTGACCTGGAGCGCGACACACGGTACCGATCAGGTCCCGGGCGCCCCGGGTCCGTCCGGCTGTTATCCTGGTGGCCCGTGGACAGTGCGGCGTCGTCCGCCTCTATCGCGACCACGGGAGCGTCTTTCTTGCCTTCGGCAGCCACAGGTAGAACACGGCCTACCAAGCATCTCTTCGTCACCGGCGGTGTCGCCTCTAGCCTCGGCAAGGGACTGACGGCGTCGAGCCTCGGACGGCTACTGGCTCTGCGCGGCCTCAAGGTCACGATGCAGAAGCTCGACCCGTACCTCAACGTCGACCCCGGCACGATGAACCCCTTCCAGCACGGCGAGGTGTTCGTCACCGACGACGGCGCCGAGACCGACCTGGACATCGGCCACTACGAGCGGTTCCTGGACACCGAGCTGCACGGCTCGGCCAACGTCACGACCGGCCAGGTCTACTCCAACGTGATCGCCAAGGAGCGGCGCGGGGAGTACCTCGGCGACACCGTCCAGGTGATCCCGCACATCACCAACGAGATCAAGGACCGCATCCGCGGCATGGCCGAGGGCGACGTCGACCTGGTCATCACCGAGGTGGGCGGCACGGTCGGCGACATCGAGTCGCTGCCGTTCCTGGAGTCGGTCCGCCAGATCCGGCACGAGATCGGCCGGGACAACTGCTTCTTCCTGCACGTGTCGCTGCTGCCCTACATCGGCCCGTCCGGCGAGCTGAAGACCAAGCCGACCCAGCACTCGGTCGCGGCGCTTCGTTCCATCGGCATCCAGCCCGACGCGATCGTCTGCCGGTCCGACCGGCCGATCACCGACGGGCTGAAGCACAAGATCAGCCTGATGTGCGACGTCGATCGCGAGGCCGTGGTCTCGGCCGTCGACGCCGCCTCGATCTACGACATCCCCAAGGTGCTGCACTCCGAGGGCCTGGACGCTTACGTGGTGCGCCGCCTCGGCCTGCCGTTCCGCGACGTCGACTGGGGCGCCTGGGACGAGCTGCTGCGCCGCGTGCACAAGCCCGCCCGCGAGGTCACGATCGCGCTGGTCGGCAAGTACATCGACCTGCCCGACGCCTACCTGTCGGTCACCGAGGCGCTGCGGCACGGCGGCTTCGGCAACGACGCCAAGGTGCACATCCGCTGGGTCAAGAGCGACGACTGCGAGACGCCCGAGGGCGCCCGGCGCGAGCTGGACGGCGTGGACGGCCTGCTCATCCCCGGCGGCTTCGGCGTGCGCGGCATCGAGGGCAAGCTCGGCGCGATCAAGCACGCCCGCGAGCACCAGATCCCGCTGCTGGGCATCTGCCTCGGCCTGCAGTGCATGGTGATCGAGGCGGCCCGTTCGCTCGCCGGCCTGGACGACGCGGGCAGCGCCGAGTTCGACCCGGCCACCGCGCACGCCGTCATCGCCACCATGGCCGACCAGGTCGACGTGGTCGCCGGCGAACGCGACATGGGCGGTACCATGCGCCTCGGGCTCTACCCGGCCGACCTGGCCGAGGGCTCGATCGTCCGGGAGCTGTACGGGGAGGCCAAGGCCTCCGAGCGCCACCGGCACCGCTACGAGGTCAACAACGCCTACCGCGACCAGCTGGAGCTGGCCGGGCTGCGCTTCAGCGGCCTGTCGCCCGACGGCCGCCTGGTCGAGTACGTGGAGCTGCCGCGCGAGAGCCACCCGTTCTTCGTGGGCACCCAGGCGCACCCGGAGTTCCGCTCCCGCCCGACCCGCCCGCACCCGCTGTTCACCGGCCTGGTGTCGGCCGCGCTGGACTACGCCGAGGCCCGCGGCGGCGCCGACGCCACCTCCGCGTCATGAGCGACGGCGAGCAGAACGAGACCGGCGAGCTGAACGGGACCGGCGAGCAGAGCGGGACCGGCGAGCAGAGCGGGACCGGCGAGCAGAGCGGGATCGAAGAACTCGGCCCCGAGCACGTCGTGGACGTTCCCCAGCGCTGGGAGACCCTCGGCAGCAAGCAGAAGTTCGAGGGCCACGTGTTCAACGTGCGCAGCGACGACGTGCGGATGCCCGACGGCGAGGGCGGCAGCGAGGTCGTGACGCGCGACGTCATCGAGCATCTCGGCGCCGTCGGCACCCTGGCGCTGGACGACGAGGGCCGCGTGCTGCTGATCCGGCAGTACCGCCACCCCGTCGGCCAGCTGCTCTGGGAGGCGCCCGCCGGGCTCCGCGACGTCAAGGGGGAGTCCCTGCAGAGCCTCGCCGAGCGCGAGCTGCTCGAAGAGGCCGGCTACAAGGCCGGCCGCTGGGACACCCTGGTCGACATCTTCCCGTCGTCGGGCATGTCGAACGAGCGCGTCCGGGTCTTCCTGGCCCGCGACGTGACCAAGATCCCGGACGACCAGATCGATTTCGCCCGCGTGCACGAGGAGGCCGACATGCCGGCCGTCTGGGTGCCGCTGGAGGAGGCGGTCCGCAAGGTGCTGGCCGGCGAGATCCACAACACCATCGCCACCGTCGGCATCCTGGCCATCAACGCCGCCCGCGCCGACGGCTTCGCGAGCCTGCGCCCCGCGGACGCCCCCGAGGCCTAGGTCACAGGAGTACTCACGCGACAGGAGTACTTACGCGACGGGAGTACTTACGCGACGGGAGTACTTACGCGACGGGAGTACTACGCGACAAGGACGCCCCGGCCGAACGCTCGCCGGGGCGTCCTTGTCCCGTCTCGCGGCGGGAACGGGCATGATGGGCGGGTCCGTTCACACCGCGCCCGCCCGGAAGAGGTGCCAGAACTGTCCCCGAGCACGGCCGTGCCCCAGACGGCGACCGGTGGTTCCGCGCTGGAGTCCGCGGTGAGCACCTATCTGGGGCATCTGGCGGTCGAACGCGGCCTGGCCGCCAACACCCTCAGCTCCTACCGGCGCGACCTCAGCCGCTACACGGCCGTGCTGTCGGGCCGGGGCCGGGACGCCATCGACCAGATCACCGAGGACGACGTGCGGGCGTTCCTGATGGGCCTGCGCGAGGGCGACGAGGACCATCCGCCGCTGTCGGCGGGCTCGGCGGCGCGCGCCGTGGTGGCCGTACGGGGGCTGCACCGGTTCGCGCTGCGCGAGGGACTGGCGCCCGGCGACCCCGCCCGCGACGTGAAGCCGCCTACGCCGCCGCGCAGGCTGCCGAAGGCCATCACGATCGAGGAGGTCGAGCGGCTGCTGGACACCGCCGGCGGCCCCGAGGCCGAGTCGCCGCGCGGGCTGCGCGACCGCGCGCTGCTGGAGTTGCTGTACGGATCGGGCGCGCGCATCTCCGAGGCGGTCGGGCTCGACGTCGACGACCTGGACTCCGACGAGGGGTTCGCCCGCGTCTCCGGGAAGGGCGGCAAGACCCGCGTGGTCCCGATCGGCGACTACGCGCGCCGCGCGGTCGACGCCTACCTGGTGCGGGCCAGGCCCGAGCTCGCCAAGGCGGGCCGCGGCGGCCCGGCGCTGTTCCTGAACGCGCGCGGCGGGCGGCTGTCACGGCAGGGCGCGTGGATGGTGCTGCGCGCCGCCGCCGAACGCGCCAGGCTGTCGAACGTCTCGCCGCACACGCTGCGGCACTCGTTCGCCACCCACCTGCTCGACGGCGGCGCCGACGTGCGCGTCGTCCAGGAATTGCTCGGACACGCCTCGGTGACGACCACGCAGGTCTACACTCTGGTGACGGTCCAGCTGCTGCGCGAGGTCTATGCCACCTCGCATCCTCGCGCGCGGAGCTGACGGCACGGGGACCTGTCCGAAGACAAATCGCGCCTATAGGCGCGCGTCGGCTTGAGGCGCAGGGTGTCAAGCTCTAGAGTCCCCGTTCTGGATGGCATTTTCGGGCCGCCCGGGAGGGATCTGGTGACCAGCACAAAGGCTGCCGGGGGAGCACTCTCCTCCGCCACCATAGAGACCGATCCGCGTCGTGCCCTCGGGCCGACCCAGCGGCCGATTCCAGCGTTCCCCGACCCCGCGCCGCTGGCCGAGCACGGCCCCGCGCGCATCGTGTCGGTGTGCAACCAGAAGGGCGGCGTCGGCAAGACCACCACGACCATCAACCTGGGCGCCGCGCTCGCCGAGTACGGCCGCAAGGTGCTGCTGGTCGACTTCGACCCGCAGGGCGCGCTGTCGGTGGGCCTCGGCAAGGGCGACCCGCGGCAGCTGGACGTCACGATCCACAACCTCCTCCTCGAGCGCGGTACCGAGTGGGAGGACGTCGTCATCGAGACCGGCGTCGACGGCATGGACCTGCTGCCCAGCAACATCGACCTGTCCGGGGCCGAAGTCCAGCTGGTGCACGAGGTCGGCCGCGAGTACATCCTGGCCGGCTGCCTGAAGTCGGCGATCCCGCACTACGACTACATCCTCATCGACTGCCAGCCCTCGCTGGGCCTGCTCACGATCAACGCGCTGGCGGCCAGCGCGGGCGTGCTGGTCCCGCTGGAGTGCGAGTACTTCGCGATGCGCGGAGTCGCGCTGCTGATGGAGACGATCGAGAAGGTCCAGGGACGAATCAACCCGGAACTGGAGATCGACGGCGTCCTCGGCACCATGTACGACTCCCGGACCCTGCACACCCGGGAGGTGCTCGGCAGAATCGTCGAGGCCTTTGGTGACAAGGTCTTCCACACGGTCATCAACCGCACGGTACGGTTTCCAGACGCGACCGTCGCGGGGGAGCCGATCACGTACTTCGACCCCAACTCGATGGGGGCGAACGCATATCGTGGTCTGGCTCGGGAGGTGCTCGAAAGGTGGCGTCACGGCGGGTAAGGCTGCCCGGTGCGGATGAGATCTTCCGTCCCACCGTTCCGGAACCTCCTGCCCGGCGGATCCCACCCGAGCCCCGGCCCGTCGCGGTCCGGCCCCCCACCGGCCGGCAGCGTCACGACTCCAAGATCACCGTGTACATCTCCGCGGACGAGCTCCTCGACCTGGAGAAGGCCCGCCTGACGCTGCGCGCCGAGCACGACCTGGCCGTCGACCGGGGCCGGCTCGTCCGCGAGGCGGTCGCGGCCGTACTGGCCGACTTCGAGGCCAACGGCCCCCAGAGCACCCTCGTCCGCCGTCTGAGCACCACCCCATGACCCCGGCGAAGTCGGCCGGGCGGCGTGGGGGGTCGTCCCACCTCGGGAAACACTGTCTTTGGAACACGTGATCACAGGGCCCGAACAGGGGGAAGCCGGGGTGGCCTCCGCTAGCGTGAACGGCGTGGACGAGACGACGCCGGAGGCAGGCGCCGAGCAGCCCCCTGACCAGGAGACCGGCCAGGCAGCGGGCCGGGCCTCCGGGCAGGACGAGGAGCAGGGGCACGGCTTCCAGGTCCGGCTGGACAACTTCGAGGGGCCGTTCGACCTCCTCCTCGGGCTGATCTCCAAGCACAAGCTGGACATCACCGAGGTGTCGCTGCACAAGGTCACCGACGACTTCATCGCCCACATCCGCTCGTACGGCAAGGAATGGGACCTCGACCAGGCCAGCCACTTCCTGCTGGTCGCCGCGACCCTGCTGGACCTGAAGGCGGCCCGGCTGCTGCCCTCCGGCGAGGTCGACGACGAGGACGACCTGGCCCTGCTGGAGGCGCGGGACCTGCTGTTCGCCCGGCTGCTGCAGTACCGGGCCTACAAGGAGGTCGCCCAGACCATCGCGGGCAAGATCGCCGAGGAGAACAAGCGGTTCCCGCGGATCGTCCCGATGGAGCCCCGGTTCGCCAACCTGCTGCCCGAGGTGCTGCTCGGGCTCGGCCCCGACCAGTTCGCCAAGCTCGCCGGGAAGGTCTTCACGCCCAAGGAGCCGCCGACGGTCGCGGTCGGGCACATCTACCAGCCCAGGGCCAGCATCAAGGAGCAGGCCGCGATCGTGGTCGAACGGCTCCGCGCGCTGCGCGAGACCACCTTCACCGTCCTCATCGACGACGTGGACGGCACGTACGAGATCGTCGCGCGCTTCCTGGCCCTGCTGGAGCTCTACCGGGAGCTGTCGGTGACGTTCGAGCAGGAGGAGCCGCTAGGCGAGCTGCACATCACCTGGACCGGTCCCGACGACGGCGACATCGAGGTCGACGAGTACGAGGGCGCCCCCAAGGAAGCGCCCAAGGACCAGGCCGGAGAGCACTCCGAGGAGCGTCCCGAGGACGCCCAGGACAGCACGGACGACGCGGGCAGCGCGGCCAGCACGGGCGGCGGGGACGGCGCGGCCAGCACGGGCGGTGCGGGCGGTGCGGGCGGCGCGGACGGCATGGGCGGCGCGGGCGGCATGGGCGGCGGGGACGGCGCGGGCGGCATGGGCGGCGCGGGCGGCACGAACGACGCGGGCGGCGTGGGCGGCGTGGGCGGCGTGGGCGGCGCGGACGGCGCGGACAGCGGGGGCGGCGTAGGCGGCGCGGGCGGCACGAACGACGCGGACAGCGCGGACAGTGCGGGCGGTGCGGGCGGTGCGGCCAGCGCGGGCGGCGCGGACAGCGCGGGCGGCGGGGACGACGCGGACAGCGCGGGCGGCGGGGACGACGCGGACAGCGCGGGCGGCGGGGACGACGCGGACAGCGCGGGCGGCGGGGACGACGCGGACAGCGCGGGCGGCGGGGACGACGCGGACAGCGCGGACAGCGCGGGCGGTGCGGGCGGTGCGGCCAGCGCGGGCGGCGCGGGCGGTGCGGCCAGCGCGGGCGGCGCGGACAGCGCGGGCGGCGGGGACAGCGCGGGCGGCGCGGGCGATGCGGGCGGCGCGGGCGATGCGGACAGCGCGGGCGGCGGGGACGGCGCGGGCGGCATGGGCGGCACGAACGACGCGGGCGGCACGGACAGCATGGGTGGCACGGACAGCACGGACAGCACGGACAGCATGGGTGGCACGGACAGCACGGACAGCACGGACAGCACGGGCGGTACGAACGATGCGGGCGGCGCGGGCGGTACGGGCGGCGCGGGCGGCGCGGGCGGCATAGGCGGCATGGCTGGCACAGCCGGCACAGGCGACACAGGCAGCAGCGAGGATGGGAAGAACGAGGACGATGACTGAGACGCCCGCTGTCGAGGCGGACCTGCCGGGGCTGCGCGCCTCCGTCGAGGCCATCCTGCTGGTCGTGGACGAGCCGGTGGCCGAGATCACCCTCGCCCAGATCCTGGAACGGCCCCGCGACGAGGTCGTGACCGTGCTGCGCGAGCTGGCCGCGGAATACACCGAGCAGGGCCGCGGGTTCGACCTGAGGGAGATCGCAGGCGGCTGGCGCTTCTACACTAGGGACGTCTGCGCGCCGGTGGTGGAGCGCTTCGTCACCGACGGGCAGCAGGCCAGGCTGACCCAGGCCGCCCTGGAGACGCTCGCGGTGGTGGCCTACCGCCAGCCGGTGAGCAGGGCCCGGGTGTCGGCGATCCGTGGGGTCAACAGCGACGGGGTGATCCGCACCCTGACGCTGCGGGGCCTGATCGAGGAGGCCGGGCAGGACCCCGAGACCCAGGCGCACCTCTACCGCACCACCGGCTATTTCCTGGAACGGCTGGGGCTGCGCAGCCTCGAGGAGCTGCCGGACCTGGCCCCCTACCTGCCGGACGACCTACCTGACGAGATCATCGAGGGACATTGAGCGAGAACAAGGGCCCCAACGCCGACGACGGCCTGGTCCGCCTGCAGAAGGTGCTGGCCGACGCCGGGATCGGCAGCCGCCGCCACTGCGAGGAGCTGATCGGCGAGGGCCGGGTCACGGTCGACGGCAAGAAGGTGTTCCGGTTCGGCGAGAAGGTCGACCCGCAGACGGCCGTCATCCACGTCGACGGCGCCCGGGTCGAGACCCGCGCCGAGATGCGCTATTACATGATCAACAAGCCGCGCGGCGTGGTCAGCACGATGAGCGACGAGCGGGGCCGCAAGTCCCTCGCCGACTACGTCGAGGTGCCCGAACGGCTGTTCCACGTGGGCCGGCTGGACACCGACACCGAGGGCCTGATCCTGCTCACCAACGACGGCGAGCTCGCGCACCGGCTGACGCACCCGAGCTTCGGCGTGGAGAAGAAGTACCTGGCCGAGATCCACGGGCCGATCCCGCGCGACCTCGGCCGCCGCCTGAAGGCGGGCGTGACGCTGGAGGACGGCCCGGCCAAGGCCGACAAGTTCCGGATCTTCGACCAGTCCGGCCGCCGGATCCTGGTGGAGATCACCCTGCACGAGGGCCGCAAGCACATCGTGCGGCGGCTGCTCAAGGAGGTCGGGTTCCCCGTTCAGCAGCTGGCCCGCGTAGAGTTCGGGCCGATCAAGCTCGGGCTGCTGAAGCCCGGGAACATGCGTGCGCTCACCGTCAAAGAGGTCGGCGAGCTCTACAAGGCCGTTGGACTCTAGGAAGGAAGCCACGTGGCGGTACACGCGATCCGTGGGGCGACGCAGGTCGACGCCGATGACCGGGACCAGATCCTGGAGGCCACCACCGAGCTGGTCACCGAGGTCATGGCACGCAACGAGCTGACCACCGACGACGTGATCAGCGTGCTGTTCACCGCCACCCCCGACCTGACGTCGGAGTTCCCGGCGCTGGCGGCCCGCAAGCTCGGCTTCCACGAGGTGCCGCTGCTGTGCGCGAGCGAGATCGCGGTGCCGCACGCGCTGCCCCGCGTGATCCGGCTGATGGCGCACGTGGCGGTCGACCGCCCGCGCGCCGATATCCAGCACGTCTACCTGCGCGGCGCCACCGCCCTCCGGCTGGACATCGCCCAGTAGCAAGCACCCGGCAGCACGGCGCCCCTTAAAGACACGGCGCTCCTTAAAGACACAGCGCTCCTTAAGGGCACGGCGCCCCTTAAAGGCATGGCACGCATGACCCCGGGCGAGGCCGGGTCTGCGTACGTGCCGGGGTCGCCGCGCCGATAGGCTGGCACGGTGGCTGAAGAGGGCATTCCAGGCCGGATCGTCATCGTCGGGACCGGGCTGATCGGGACCTCGATCGCGCTGGCGATGCGCGAGCGCGGCGCCGAGGTGCTGCTGTCGGACCGGGACGCGGGCGCCCTGGGGATGGCGGTCGAGCTCGGCGCGGGCGAACGGCTGCCCGACGGGCCCCTGGACGAGCCCGCCGACCTGGCCGTGCTGGCCGTACCGCCCGCCGCCGTGGCGGTCACCCTCCTGGACGCCCAGAAGCGCGGGCTGGCGGCCGTCTACACCGACGTGGCCAGCGTCAAGGCGCTGCCGCTGGCGCAGGCCGCCGAGCTGGGCTGCGACCTCACCTCCTACGTCGCCGGGCACCCGCTGGCCGGACGGGAGCGTTCCGGCCCCGCAGCGGCCCAGGGGGACCTGTTCCTGGGCCGTCCGTGGGCGCTGTGCCCGACGGATCAGGCCAGGCCCGAGGCGATCCAGGCCGTGACGGCCCTCGCCGAGGCCTGCGGCGCCGTGCCGGTGACCGTGGAGGCCGCCGAGCACGACCGGGCGGTCGCGCTGGTCTCGCACGGCCCGCACGTGGTCTCGGCCGCCGTGGCCGCCCGCCTCACCGCCGCCGACGAGACCTCGCTCGGCCTGGCCGGGCAGGGCGTACGGGACGTCACCCGCATCGCCGCCAGCGACCCGCGGCTGTGGATCGGGATCCTCAGCGCCAACGCCGAGCCGGTGGCCGACGTCCTGGAGGGCGTGGCGACCGACCTGGCCGTCGCGGCCTCGCTGCTGCGCGACGGCAGCGAGGGGGCCGCGGCGCACGTGGCCGATCTGCTGCTGCGCGGCAACGCGGGCCGGGCGCGGATCCCCGGCAAGCACGGCGGCGACCAGAAGGCCTACGCCGTGGTCCCGGTCATGATCCCCGACCGGCCGGGCGAGCTGGCGATGATCTTCCAGGCGGCCGGCATCGCCGGGGTCAACATCGAGGACGTGTCGATCGAGCACTCGCCGGGCCGCCCGCTCGGCGTCCTGGAGATCTCGGTCCGGCCCGAGGCGGCCGACAAGCTCGCCGAGGAACTGCGTGCCCGAGGTTGGTCCGTCCCGGGCTGAGCCGCCGGTACCCTGTAACGCTGGGCGTCGCGCCGATTCCGCGCCCCGGTTCCATGATCGACATCTGTCCGGTCGGCAGGTGTCCACCGAGGACCTGTTCACCCAAGACCTGTTCGCCCAAGATCCGTTCAACCAAGACCCGTTCAACCAAGACCCGTTCAACAGAGAGCAAGGGGTATGAACGTGCCGCTCGTCATCGCCATGGACGGCCCCTCCGGCTCCGGCAAGTCCAGTGCCTCCAAGGGCGTCGCCCGCGCGCTCGGCCTGCGCTACCTCGACACCGGCGCCATGTACCGGGCGATGACCTGGTGGATGCTCCAGAACGAGGTTCCGGTCCAGGACCAGGCCGCCGTCGCCGCGAGCGCCGGCAAGCCCGTCCTGGAGAGCGGCACCGACCCCGACAATCCCACGATCACCGTGGACGGCGCCGACGTGTCCGCCCCGATCCGCACCCGCGAGGTGACCAACGCCGTCAGCGCCGTCAGCGCCGTTCCGGAGGTCCGGGCGCGGATGGTCGCGCTCCAGCGTGAGATCATCGGTACCGGGGGGATCGTGGTGGAGGGCCGCGACATCGGCACGGTCGTCATGCCCGAGGCCCCGGTGAAGGTGTACCTCACCGCCAGTGAGGCGGCGCGGGCGGCGCGGCGGGCCGGGGACCTGACCGCCGACCCCGGCGCGACGGTGACCGTGACGCAGGCCGAACAGGCCCGCAGGGACCGGCTCGACTCCACCCGCAAGGCGTCCCCGCTGACCAAGGCGCCGGACGCACACGAGATCGACTCGACCGAGCTGAACCTCGGCGAGGTCATCGAGGCGGTCGTCCGCCTCGCGAAAGAGACGCAGCAGACGTGAGCGATAACGACACCGAATACGAGTACGACACCGACTATGACGCCGAGACCGCGGTCCTCGACGAGGACGGGGTCCCGGCCGACGCGCCGCCCGCGCCCGTCGTCGCCGTCGTCGGCCGGCCGAACGTCGGCAAGTCGACGCTGGTCAACCGGATCATCGGCCGCCGCGAGGCGGTCGTCGAGGACGTCCCGGGCGTGACCCGCGACCGGGTCGCCTACGACGCGACCTGGAGTGGCCGCCGCTTCACCGTCGTCGACACCGGCGGCTGGCTGCCCGACGCGGTCGGCCTGGCCGCCGCCATCGCCGAGCAGGCCAGGCTCGCGGTGGAGCTCGCCGACGTGGTGATGTTCGTGGTCGACGCGACCGTGGGCGCCACCGATGTGGACGAGGCCGTGGTGGAGATCCTGCGCCGTTCCGGCAAGCCGGTGGTGCTGGTCGCCAACAAGGTCGACAACGCCGGCACCGAGGCCGACGCCGCCATGCTGTGGTCACTCGGCATCGGCGAGCCGTACCCGGTGAGCGCTCTGCACGGGCGCGGCAGCGGCGACCTGCTGGACGCGGTGCTCGCGGCGCTGCCCGAGGAGCCGCCCGCCGAGACGTTCGAGGAGATCGCCGGGCCGCGCCGGGTCGCGCTGCTCGGCCGCCCGAACGTCGGCAAGTCCAGCCTGCTGAACAAGCTCGCGGGCGAGAAGCGCGCTGTCGTCGACTCGGTCGCCGGGACCACCCGCGACCCGGTCGACGAGATGATCGAGCTCGGCGGCAGGACCTGGCGGTTCATCGACACCGCCGGCATCCGCCGTCGCCACCGCGAGAACCAGGGCGCCGACTTCTACGCCACGCTGCGCACGCAGTCGGCGCTGGAACGGGCCGAGGTCGCGGTCGTGCTGGTGGACGCCGACGAGCCGCTCGCCGAGCAGGACCTGCGGATCATCTCGATGGTGATCGAGTCCGGCCGGGCGCTGGTGATCGCCTACAACAAGTGGGACCTGCTGGACGAGGAGCGCCGCGGCTACCTGGACCGGGAGATCGACCGGCAGCTGCACAACGCCCGCTGGGCACCGCGGGTCAACATCTCGGCCAAGACCGGCCGCCACATGGAGAAGCTCGTCCCGGCGATCGAGACGGCCCTGGAGAACTGGGGCACCCGCGTCCCGACCTCCAAGCTCAACCAGTTCTTCGCCGACCTGGTGAGCTCGCACCCGCACCCGATCCGCGGCGGCAAGCAGCCGCGCGTGCTGTTCGCGACGCAGGCGGGGGTCCGCCCGCCGCGCTTCGTGTTGTTCACCTCCGGGTTCCTGGAGGAGGGCTACCGGCGGTTCATCGAGCGCCGGCTGCGCGAGGAGTTCGGGTTCGAGGGCACCCCGCTGGACGTCACGATGAAGATCAGGGAGAAGCGCGGCAAGAAGAAGTAGCGTGTAAGCTGCCCCTTACTCGTTGCCAAGGCAACGAGAACCTGTTCTAGTTGTATGCGTGATGCCCCCGGCATCACGCATACTGGTCGTCAGTTCTCCGGTGGCGCGGGGTCGAGGGGTTGCGAACGTGAAGCTTCTGTTGCTCATGTCCGTCGCGGTCGTCTGTGTTGCCTTGGCGTTCGTGTGGAAGTCGCCATGGATCGGCGGCGTCGGACTGTTGATCGCCTTCGTCGCGATGTTCACCGACCGCGACGACGTGAAGGTCCATGAGCGCGGCAGCTACGAGACCGAGAAGTCCGTCCGCAACATGAGGTCCAGAAACGACCGCTGAGCCGGGCCGGGCGGCGGCGCCGGGCGCCGTGAGCCTGTTGAGTCACCGCCGACGGTGACCGGTCGTCGGCACCGGCCACCGTCAGCGGCACTCGTCATCGGTCACCGTCCCTGTACGCCGGCCACCGATCACGATCATCGATCAGCGGTGCCAGTCCTCTCCCGTCTGCCCGGCGACGCGTTCGTCGCCCGGGGCGGGGACGTGGCGCGCCGGCATCGGCTCCGGAGGCGGCGGGGGCGGCGGCGAGGCGGTCGGCGAATGCCTGCTGAACCTGCCGAACGTGCGGGCGAGGGGCTGCGTCGTGCCGGAGTCGGGGCCGTGGTCGGGCTCGGTGCCGCGGCCCGTGCCCGAGGTCGTGCCGTCGCCGTGGCCCATCCGTTCCTCGGCCAGGTGCGCCTCCTTGACGCCGACGACGGCGAAGCGGCCGAGCGCGAGCGCCGCGAAGAACACCGCGACGACGCCGAGGCCGGTGAAGCCCGCCAGCTGCTCGGCGACCTGCCGGTTCTCGTTGTCGCCGAGCGGCGTGCCGACCGTGCCGGGGTCCCAGAGCACGGCGACGATCGGCCCGACCGCGAACCAGGCGCCGCCGAGCACGGCCAGCCAGGCGCCGAAGATGGCGAACGCGCGGTTGGAGGCGGAGAGCACGATCAGCCCGCCGAGCCCGACGGCGATCGCGGGCGCGATGACCAGCTCGAGCCGCGCGGTGTCGTACACCCAGGTGTCGTCGGGGCTGAAGCCGAAGTCGAAGTAGGGGCCGACGAAGGGGAGCAGTCCGCCCCAGAGGCCGAGGAGAAGCAGCAGCACGCCGCTCAGAGCGCCTCTGCTGCGCGGAATTCGCATGGTCCCAGTCATGATCACCCTCCTGACCGGGATATCTGTGTTTGGTTGTAGGGGCGCTTTACCCGGGACAAATCGCTCCAAGCACGCCGAGCCCGCCAGCGAGGGAGACACTGCCATGTCGTCCGAGGTCATCGAGGTCTGCGCACGCGAAGAACCGCCCGAGGCGTGGGACGCGGCGGTGTTCCTGGCCGGTCCGACGCCTCGTACGCCCGACGTCGCGTCGTGGCGGCCGGGCGCGCGGGCGGCACTGCGCGAGCAGTGGCGGGGGCCCGGCCGGCTGGTGGTCCTCGACCCCGAGCACCGGCACGGCATCCATGACGACTACACCGGGCAGGTCGACTGGGAGGAGCGCTGCCTGAACCTCGCCGACGAGGTCCTCTTCTACGTGCCGCGCGCGCTCGACACGATGCCCGCGTTCACCACCAACGTCGAGTGGGGCATGTGGCACGACAGCGGCAAGGCGGTGTTCGGCGCCCCGCCGGAGGCGCCCAAGAACGACTACCTGCGCCACTACGCCGCCAAGCTCGACGTGCCGACCGCGACCGACGTCCCCGGCACGGTCGCGCTGGCGCTGGAGAGGATCGGTCGCGGGGCGCCGCGCACGGCCGGTGAACGCGAGGTGCCGCTGATGATCTGGCGGACCGCGTCGTTCCAGCAGTGGTACGCCGCGCAGCGCGGCGCGGGCAACACGCTGCTCGGCGCCCGGGTGGAGTGGCGGTTCGGGCTGCACTGGGGCCTGCACGTGCGGGTCCACGTGACGGCCGAGGACCGTGTGAAGGCCAACGAGGTGGTCTTCTCCCGGCCCGACATCAGCACCGTCGTCCTCTACCGGCGCGGCCGGTCGCTCGGCGACACCGCCGTCGTGCTCGTACGGGAGTTCCGGAGCCCGGCCAGCACGCCGGACGGCTTCGTGCACGAGCTGCCCGGCGGCTCCGGGCCGTCCGACCCGCTCGCGCGGGCGGTCGCGGAGGTCGCCGAGGAGACCGGGCTGAGCCTGGCCCCGCAGCGGCTGCGCGCTCACACCGACCGGCAGCTGAACGCGACGATGTCCGCGCACCGGGCGCACCTGTTCTCCGCCGAGGTCACCGAGGACGAGCTGGCGGTGCTGCGCGCGAGCGGCCCCGGGGGAGTGGCCGCCGACGGCGAACGGACCTACGTCGAGATCGCCACCTACGCGGAGATCGCCCGCGACCGGCTGGTCGATTGGTCGATGTTGGGGATGATCGCCCAGGTCCTGACGGATAGTGAGGATTGCTAGCCATTAGCGAAGAAGGCCCGACACGGCCGGCGCTCCGTGGCATCCTGTGACGGCTGGTGATCAATTCCTCACGAACGGTCACGGATGTCTCTATGTTTCATTTCCGGCATAAACCGAAGAATCGCCCATCCGATCTGGAACGTGCCGCCGAAGCGTTCGTCCGGCTGTTCCATGCCGAAAATCCCGGAGACGGCGGCGAGGGCGGCGGCAAGAGCGGCGAGGGAGGCGTCGAGGCCAGGATCGGGCAGGTGCGCGATGAGATCCGTGCGACCGGGACCTACGTGCACACCGAGGAGGAACTGACGTTCGGCGCCCGCGTGGCCTGGCGCAACAGTAGCCGCTGCATCGGCCGCCTCTACTGGCGGAGCCTGCGGGTGCGCGACCGCCGCCACCTGAGCACGGCCGAGGAACTGGCCGCCGAGTGCGTCGAGCACCTGACCGAGGCGACGGCGGGCGGCCGCATCCGTCCCGTCGCGACCGTCTTCGCGCCCGACCGGCCCGGCGAGCCTGGGCCGCGGATCTGGAACGACCAGCTGATCCGGTACGCCGGATACCGCCGCCGCGACGGCACCGTGGTCGGCGACCCGGGCAACGTCCGGCTCACCAAGACGGCCCGCGCGCTCGGCTGGACGGCCGGTCCCGGCTCGGGCTTCGACGTGCTGCCGCTGGTGATCGAGGCGCGCGGGGAAGCGGTCCGCCACTTCGACCTGCCTCGCAGCGCGGTGCTGGAGGTCCCGCTGTCGCATCCCGACTTCGCGTGGTTCGCCGAGCTGGGCCTGCGCTGGCACGCCGTGCCGGCCGTCTCCGACATGGACCTGGAGATCGGCGGCATCACCTACCCGGCCGCGCCGTTCAACGGCTGGTACATGGGCACCGAGATCGGCGCGCGCAACCTGGGCGACGCCGAACGCTACGACCTGCTGCCCACGGTCGCCGAACGGCTCGGCCTGGACACCTCCAAGGAACGCACGCTCTGGCGCGACCGGGCGCTGGTCGAGCTCAACGTCGCGGTGCTCCACTCGTTCCGCAGTGCGGGCGTCACCATCACCGACCACCACACCGAGTCGCGCCGCTTCCTCACCCACCTGGGCAAGGAGGAGGCCGCCGGGCGGAGCTGCCCGGCCGACTGGAGCTGGATCGTGCCGCCGATCTCCGGCTCGGCAACCCCGGTCTTCCACCGCTACTACGACGATGAGGAACTGCGGCCGGGCTTCGTTCGCAGGCCGTCCCCCCGGGCCCTCATGCCCACCCAGGCCCGCGCCGCCGGGCAGAGCCTCGACCGGCGGCTCGACCGGCAGTTCGACCGGCAGTTCGACCGGCAGAGACTTGACCGACGATCACCAATAGATCACCCCAAATCCGGCGAGGCTCCCGTAACGGACGGGCCGGACGTGCCCGTCGGAGGGGGAGATCGCGATGTCCAAGGTGCGGGGCGGTAAGCAGGGCGACAAGCAGGGCGACAAGGGTCCGGTCCTCAGGCAGGGGAAGCGGGACAAGAAGAGCGAGTCCTCGGCCCGGTCCACGCAGCCGCAGCGCTCAGGGCGCCAGCGCATCGCCCGCCAGAACCTGCCGCTGCGCCGCGGACAGGGCCGGTGACCCGGCTTGCGCCGCTCAGGCGGACTCTGACTCCCGTACCTCCGCGGCGGTGAAGGCGTCGCGGACGAACGTACCGGCCTCGGCGATCGCCGCACGCGACTCGGGCAGCAGCGGCCCGAACATCTGGAAGACGTGCACCTGCCGGTCCCAGACCTGCAGTGTCGTCGGGACCCCGGCCTCGGCGAGCCGGTGCGCCATCAGCTCGGAGTCGCAGTAGAGCACCTCGGTCGAGCCCGCCGACAGCAGCACCGGCGGCAGGCCCGACAGATCGGCCCGGATCGGCGAGACCGCCGGGTCGGTCCGGTCCAGGTGCCCGCAGATCCCGTCCACCAGGCGCTCCAGCAGCGCGCCCGGCGCGGCGGGATCGAGCTTGATGTTGGCGTGCGCGAGCTTGCTCGCCAGGTCCATGTCCAGCATCGGCGAGATCCCCACCAGCGCGGCCGGCATCGGCAGCCCTGCCTCGCGGGCGCGCAGCGCCGTGGCGAACGTCAGGTGCCCGCCCGCCGAGTCGCCCATGATCACAATGCGCTCGGGGGCGATCTCGCGTTCCTCCAGCAGCCAGCGGTAGGCGGTCAGGCAGTCCTCGACCTCCTCCTCGAACGGCACGGCCGGGATCATCCGGTAGTCCACCGCGAACGCGGGCACCCCGGCCGCCGCGCTGAACCATGAGATCATCCGCCGGTGCGTGTTGAGGCCGCAGGAGACCCATGCGCCGCCGTGCAGGTAGAGGATCACCCGGTCGCGCTCGCTCGTGACCCCGGGCCCGTGCACCCATTCGGCGCGGAAATCGTCCAGGCGCACCCGTTCGGTGCGGGTGCCCTTGGGCGGCCGGCTCCGCGCGGCCATGCGGTCGAAGCTCGCCGCGCGGCGCAGCGCCCGTTCGTCGAACGGAGCCTCGCCCCACTTGGCCAGGCGCGGCTGCAGGACGGCGCGGATCCCCGCCGCGAGCGCGCGGGAGCGCAGGCTGGCGGCTCCATGCCGGTCGATCAGCAGGGTCGTGGGCGGTGCGGGCATCGAGGGCTCCTCCTCGGGTCGATCGCGCCTCCAGGCCAGTAAGTAGATGGTGACATCAGCCCCCGTGTCCGGATAGAGAGCCTCGTCACAGTCACGATTTGGCTCACATCAACGGATTCGGCCGTCCACGCCACCTTTCGGTGTCAAAATCACTGCGCCCGAGGCCATTGTGGCCGATGTTGAGAGAGGTCTGGTTCATGGCTATTCGTGACAAGATGCGCGCGAACGCGGCGCCCTACCTGGAGCCCGGCGAGCAGATCCAGGCGGTGTTCGGTGCCCAGACGACGAGCGCGTACTTCGTCCTGATCTCGATCTGGATCATCATCTTCGCCAACGCGTACCGGGTCGTCATCGTGACCGACAAGCGCATCCTGGTCGGCCGGTCGGGCCGGATGTCCACCACGCCGGTCAAGGAGATCATCCGCGAGCTGCCGCGCGGCACCCGCATCGGCGCCCCGACCGGTCTCTGGTGGCGCAACGAGGCGCTCGGCGAGAAGCTCTACGTCCACAAGCGCTACCACAAGGACGTCATCGAGGCCGACTCGCTGGCCGCCTGACCCCCCGAACCACCCAGTACGTCCACAAGAACGGCCGGACCCCACCGGGGGTTGCGGCCGTTCTTGTCGTATCTGCCAGAGTCCACATCCGGCAAACATCGCAATCTCTGGGGTAATCGCCAGGTGTGCCTTGCATCTGCGAGGGGCTACTCTGGGCCGCGTGACGACGACGTTCCGGATCAGCGAGGCCGCGGCCCTCCTCGGGGTCAGCGCGGACACCGTGCGCCGCTGGGTCGACGGCGGCCGCCTGCCGGCCGCGCGCGACGACAACGGTCACCGCAGGGTCCCCGGGCCCGAGCTGGCCGCCTTCGTACGGTCGCAGTCCTGGCAGGGGGAGGCGGGGGAGCATCGCGCCTCCTCGGCGCGCAACCGCATGCGCGGCATCGTCACCGACGTGATCCGTGACGGCGTGATGGCCCAGGTGGAGATCCAGGCCGGTCCGTTCCGGGTGGTCTCGCTGATGAGCCGGGAGGCCGCCGACGATCTCGGCCTGGAGGTCGGCGTGGTCGCCGAGGCCGTCATCAAGTCCACCAACGTCGTCGTCGAGCTCGCTGACTGACGCCCGTCCCCCTGGAGTAACCCATGCTGAAATCCCTGAGCGCGGTCGTCGCCGCCCTGACGCTGGTCACCGTGGCCGGCTGCGGCGACACCGGCGACGACAAGAAGTCCTCCTCGGGCGGTGGCAAGACGCTGACGGTGTTCGCGGCCGCCTCGCTCACCGAGTCGTTCAACTCGCTCGGCAAGACCTTCGAGGCCTCGCACCCCGGCGTGAAGGTGCGCTTCAACTTCGGCGGCAGCTCGACCCTCGCCCAGCAGATCAACCAGGGCGCTCCGGCCGACGTGTTCGCGGCGGCGAGCCCCGCCACGATGAAGCCGGTCTCGTCCAGCTCGCAGATCTTCGCTAAGAACCGCCTGGTCATCGCCACGCCCAAGGACAACCCCGGCAAGGTCGGCAAGCTGTCGGACCTGTCGTCCTCCAAGCTCAAGGTCATCCTGTGCGCCGAGCAGGTGCCGTGCGGCGCCGCCGCCAAGAAGGCCCTGGCCGCAGCCCACGTCACCGTGAAGCCCGCGTCGCAGGAACAGGACGTCAAGGCGGTGCTGACCAAGGTGCGGCTCGGCGAGGCCGACGCGGGCCTGGTCTACCGCAGCGACGTCAAGTCGGCGGCCCCGGCAGTGAAGGGGATCGAGTTCCCCGAGTCGGCCCAGGCGATCAACGACTACCCGATCGTGGCGCTGCCCAAGGCCCCGCAGAGCGCGCTGGCCAAGGACTTCGTCACGCTCGTGCTGTCGCCGCAGGGCAAGGCCGCGCTGACCCAGGTCGGATTCGAGTCTCCCTGACCGTATGCAGCGCACCCAGCCCGGCGGCCAGCCCGTCGTAACCACGCCCGTCGCCAAACCGGCCACCAGGCCGGTGCGGCCGCCGTGGGTCCTGCTCGTCCCGGCGCTGATCGGGCTGGCCTTCCTGGTCCTGCCGCTGGCCGGGCTGCTGGTGAAGGCGCCGTGGTCGACGCTGGGCACGCGGCTCGGCGAGCCGCAGGTGCTGGAGGCGCTGCGCCTGTCGCTGATCACCGCGACCATCGCGACCGGGCTGTGTCTGCTGTTCGGAGTGCCGCTGGCCTGGGTGCTGGCCCGGGTGCCCTTTCCGGGGGCGCGCCTGGTCCGGGCCCTGGTCACGGTCCCGCTGGTGCTGCCGCCGGTGGTCGGCGGCGTGGCGCTGCTGCTGGTGCTGGGCCGCAAGGGCCTGGTCGGCCAGTGGCTGGACTCGGCGTTCGGCATCACCCTTCCGTTCACCACCGCCGGGGTCGTGCTCGCCGAGACGTTCGTGGCGATGCCGTTCCTGGTGATCAGCGTCGAGGGCGCGCTGCGGGCCGCCGACCTGCGTTATGAGGAGGCGGCGGCCACGCTCGGCGCGGGCCGCTGGACGATCTTCCGCCGGGTCACGCTGCCGCTGGTCGCGCCCGGCATCGCGGCCGGGGCGATCCTGTGCTGGGCACGGGCCCTGGGCGAGTTCGGCGCGACGATCACCTTCGCGGGCAACTTCCCGGGCCGCACCCAGACCATGCCGCTGGCCGTCTACCTCGCCCTGGAGACCGATCCGCAGGCCGCCATCGTGCTCAGCCTGGTCCTGCTGGTCGTCTCGATCGTCGTGCTGGCCGCCCTCCGCGACCGGTGGGTGGGCAACTCGTGAAGGGGCTGGAGGCCAGGCTGGTCGTACGGCGGCCCGCGTTCGACCTGGACCTGGAGCTGAGCGCCGAGCCGGGCGAGGTCGTCGCGCTGCTCGGACCGAACGGTGCGGGCAAGTCGACGGCGCTGCGGGCCCTGGCCGGGCTGGAACCCTCCAGCGGCGGGCACGTGCGCGTCGACGGGACCGAGCTCGGCTCGCTGCCGCCCGACCGGCGGGGGATCGGCATGGTGTTCCAGGACTACCTGCTGTTCCCGCATCTGAGCGCGTTGGAGAACGTCGCGTTCGGGCCGCGTTCCCAGGGCGTGCGGCGGCGCGACGCCCGGCGGCGGGCCGCGGAGTGGCTGGAACGCGTCGGGCTGGCCGACCACACCGCCGCCAAGCCGCGAGCCCTGTCGGGCGGGCAGGCGCAGCGGGTCGCCCTGGCGCGGGCGCTGGCGGTGGAGCCCAAGCTGATGCTGCTGGACGAGCCGCTGTCGGCCCTGGACGCCCACACCAAGCTGGAGATCCGGGCGGCGCTGCGGCGCCACCTGGAGGGCTTCGAGGGCGCGGCGGTGCTGGTGACCCACGACCCGCTGGACGCCATGGTGCTGGCCGACCGGCTCGTGGTGATCGAGGGCGGCCGGCTGGTCCAGGAGGGCGAGCCGGCGGAGGTGGCCCGGCATCCGCGCACCGACTACGTGGCGCGGCTGGTGGGCCTCAACCTCTACCGGGGCGTCGCGGGCGGCGGAACGGTAGTGCTCGACGGGGGTTCCGGCAAGCTCGACACGATTGACTCACTGGAGGGTGAGGTCTTCCTGGCGTTCCAGCCATCGGCCGTCGCCCTCTACCGGACCCGTCCCGACGGCAGCCCGCGCAACCTCTGGCAGGCCCGGGTCGGCTCGGTGGAACGGCAGGGAGACCGGGTCCGAGTGGAACTCGAGGGGCCGCCGATAGCGGCCGCCGCCGATGTGACTCCGGGTGCGGTCGCGGAGCTGGAATTGGTCGAGGGCAGCATGGTCTGGGCGGCCGTCAAAGCTACCGAGACTCACGTTTACCCAGCTTGAACGCCGGTTCGCCGGGGACGGCCACGATGCCGTCGCGGCCCCCATATGCAGGTGATATCAGTCACAAAAGGGGACGGGAAGGCCTAAAAGCGGGCGCGATTGGTCCAGACCAAATGGCAAAAACGCGCGGTCTTGTTCATCATGCAAAGATCCTGCGAACCGCTGAAGGAGTTGCCCGTGTCCAACCAGGTCCCCGGCCTCGATCAGGCCCCTACCAGTCACGCTGACCTCGTGGACTGGGTCCGTGGGATCGCCGAGCTCACCCAGCCCGACCGGGTGGAGTGGAGCGATGGCTCGGACGCCGAATGGGAGCGCCTGACGGGGCTGCTCGTGGAGCAGGGCACGTTCAAGCGCCTCGATCCCGAGAAACGCCCCAACAGCTTCTACGCCGCCTCTGACCCGAGCGACGTTGCTCGAGTAGAAGACCGCACGTTCATCTGCTCGGAAAAGGAAGCCGACGCCGGCCCGACCAACAACTGGATCGCGCCCGCGAAGATGCGGGAGACCTTCGGCGAGCTCTTCAAGGGCTGCATGAAGGGTCGCACCATGTACGTGGTGCCGTTCTGCATGGGGCCGCTGGGCGGCAACATCTCGCAGCTCGGCGTCGAGATCACCGACTCGCCGTACGTCGTGGTCTCCATGAAGATCATGACCAGGATGGGCGAGGGCGCCCTGCGGCTCATCGAGGAGCGCGGCCAGTTCGTCAAGGCCGTCCACACCGTCGGCGCGCCGCTGCAGCCGGGCCAGGCCGACGTGCCGTGGCCCTGCAACTCCGAGAAGTACATCTCGCACTTCCCCGAGAGCCGGGAGATCTGGTCCTACGGCTCCGGCTACGGTGGCAACGCGCTGCTGGGCAAGAAGTGCTACGCGCTGCGCATCGCCTCGACGATGGCCCGCGACGAGGGCTGGATGGCCGAGCACATGCTCGTCCTGAAGCTCACCCCGCCGACCGGTGAGACCCGCTACGTGGCAGCCGCGTTCCCGTCGGCCTGCGGCAAGACCAACCTCGCCATGCTGGAGCCGACCATCCCGGGCTGGAAGGTCGAGACCATCGGCGACGACATCGCCTGGATGCGGTTCGGCGAGGACGGCCGCCTCTACGCGATCAACCCCGAGGCCGGGTTCTTCGGCGTCGCGCCGGGCACCGGCGACTCCACCAACTCCAACGCGGTGAAGACCCTCTGGGGCAACAGCATCTTCACCAACGTCGCGCTCACCGACGACGGCGACGTGTGGTGGGAGGGCCTGACCGACGAGGTCCCCGCGCACCTCACCGACTGGAAGGGCAACGACTGGACTCCGGACTCGGAGACCCCGGCCGCCCACCCGAACGCCCGCTTCACCACCCCGGCCGGGCAGTGCCCGATCATCGCGCCGGAGTGGGAGGACCCGAAGGGCGTGCCGATCTCGGCGATCCTGTTCGGCGGCCGCCGCGCCACCGCGGTGCCGCTGGTCACCGAGTCCTTCGACTGGCAGCAGGGCGTGTTCCTGGGCGCCAACATCGCCTCGGAGAAGACCGCCGCGGCCGAGGGCAAGGTCGGCGAGCTGCGCCGCGACCCGTTCGCCATGCTGCCGTTCTGCGGCTACAACATGGGCGACTACTTCGGCCACTGGCTGAAGATCGGCCGTTCCACCGACGCCGAGAAGCTGCCCCGGATCTACTACGTCAACTGGTTCCGCAAGAACGCCGAAGGCAAGTTCATCTGGCCCGGCTTCGGCGAGAACAGCC
Organism: Actinomadura barringtoniae; assembly: GCF_017573505.1. Classification (GTDB taxonomy): domain Bacteria; phylum Actinomycetota; class Actinomycetes; order Streptosporangiales; family Streptosporangiaceae; genus Spirillospora; species Spirillospora barringtoniae. The sequence continues at coordinate 317,522 of NZ_JAGEOJ010000008.1, read as the reverse complement.
GCGTGCTGAAGTGGATCGTGGAGCGCCTGAACGGTCAGGCCGACGCGGCCAAGTCCGCGATCGGGCACCTGCCGACCAAGGAGTCCCTGGACACCGACGGCCTGAAGATCGACGAGGCCGACCTCGACACCCTGCTCTCGGTCGACACCGAGGTGTGGCGTGAAGAGGCCGCCCTGGTCCCCGACCACTTCAACACCTTCGGCGACCACCTGCCGAAGGAGCTGTGGGACGAGTACAACGCCCTGGTGAACCGCCTGGGCTAGAAATGTCATGGGAAAGGCCGCGGCCCGCTGGGCCGCGGCCTTTCCTGTGCCCGCTACTTGGCGGCGTACGACTTGAGGAACAGGGCCTCGGCCAGGGCCATGTGCTCGATCTCGGTCGGGTCGACGCTCTCGTTCGGCGCGTGGATCAGGCACTTGGGCTCCTCCACGCCCATCAGCATGATCTCGGCGTCCGGGTAGGTCTCCTGGAAGACGTTGCAGAGCGGGATCGACCCGCCCTGGCCCTCGCTGGTCGCCTCGCGGCCGTAGGCCTCCTTCATCGCCGACTCCATCGCGGCGACGCCCGGCCCGTCCATCCGGGCCTTGAACGGGGCGCCGAGCTGCTCGGTCTCCACCTTGACCTGCGCGTGCAGCGGCGCGACGCCCTCGATGTGGGCCTTCAGCGCCTCCAGCGCGGCGTCCGGCGTGACGCCGGGCGGGATCCGCAGGTTGAGGCGCGCCTTCACCGACGGCTGGATCGCCGCCGCCGAGCCGACGACCGGCGGGCAGTCGATGCCGAGCACGGTCAGCGCCGGGCGGGCCCACAGCATGTCGGCCACCGAGCCGTCGCCGCCGAGGTCCACGCCGTCCAGTACGCGGGCGTCCTTGCGGAACTGCTCGGCCGGGTAGTCGACGCCGTCCCAGGTCTGCTTGGCGTTCAGGTCCCGGACGGTGGTGTTGCCGTGCTCGTCGCGCAGCGTGCCGAGGATGTGGACCAGCGAGGCCAGCGCGTCGGGCGCCGGGCCGCCGAACATGCCCGAGTGCATCTCGCCCTGCATCGTGTCGACCGAGACGACCACGTTGACGTTGCCGCGCAGCGAGGTCGTGAGGGTCGGCACGCCGACCGCGAAGTTGCCGGTGTCGCAGACCAGGATCGTGTCGGCGCGCAGCAGGTCGGCGTTCTGCGGCACGAACGCCTCCAGCCCGCCGGTGCCCTGCTCCTCCGAGCCCTCCGAGACCAGCTTGATCCCGACCGGGACGTCGTCGCCCAGGGCCCGCAGCGCCAGCAGGTGCATCATGATGTTGCCCTTGCAGTCGGCCGCACCGCGCCCGTACCAGCGGCCGTCCTTCTCGGTCAGCTCCCACGGCGGGGTGTGCCAGGCGTTGTCGTCCAGCGGCGGCTGCACGTCGTAGTGGCAGTACAGCAGCACGGTCGGCGCCCCGGCGGGCGCGGGCCGCGAGCCGACGACGGCCTTGCTGCCGTCGGGCGTCTCGTGCAGCTCCACGCCGCTCAGCCCCGCGCCCGTGAACGCCGAGGCCACCCATTCGCCGGTCTTGTGGCACTCCTCGGGCGGGAACTGCCGCGGGTCGGCCACCGAACGCATCCCGACCAGCTCGGCGAGCTCGTCGTGCGCCTTCGGCATCATCTGCTTGATGGAGTCCCTCAGGTCCCCGCTCATGTGGCTGCTCATCGCACCGTGTCCTCGAACCTCATGTGCTTGATCTTGTCGGTGAAGTCGCCCAGCCTGGTCGGGCAGTAGATGGAGATGACGAGCGTCTCGGCCTGGACGAGGTCCTTGTCGCCGAGCACCGGCCGGCTGCCGACGCTGCCCGAGCCGTTGGTCAGCCCGGCGTTGAAGCGGGCCTTGGACAGCGCGGCGCCCGGGTCGGTGCAGACCATGCCGCCGTCGTCGCCGAGCACGTTCACGATCTGGTCCTGCGTCGGCACGGGCAGGCCCGCGGCCTTCAGCTGCTCGGTGAGCTGCTTGGCCTTGCTGCGGGCGCGCTGGTTGTCGGCGGTCGCCTTGAACGCCAGCACCCCCCACAGCACGATGAGCAGCAGGATCAGCGCCGACCCGATGTAGATCATGCGGCGCAGGAACTGCGGCGCGCCCGGATGCGGGTCGTCGAAGTCGGCTCCGGGATCGGGCCCGGCGCCTCCCGCCGGTTGCGGTGTCGCGGTGGTCATCGTTCACACCTCCTAGGCGACCGGGGTGGTCGGGTCGACGGTCTTCCAGCTCGGGCGGCGCATCTTCAGGAAGAGGTACGGGATGAGCAGCCCGACCAGCGCCATGCCGCCGCCGACGATGAGTACGTAGACCAGCGGGCTGCCGTTGCCGAACTGCGACGGCGGAACGAACCCGATGGCGAACGCGGCGACGGAGGCGACCAGGCCGATCCCGGCCAGCGCGATGAGCGCGGGCGCGCGGTAGCCGCGCGGATGGTCGGGCTGGTTGCGGCGCAGCTTGATGGCCGAGATGAACATCAGCACGTACATGATCAGGTAGACCTGAGTGGTGATCACCGACAGGATCCAGTAGGCGCTGGAGACGTCCGGGATGAACGCGTACAGCAGCGCGATCACCGTGGTCAGCACGCCCTGGGCGACCAGGATGTTCTGCTGCACGCCGTCCTTGTTGAGCTTCTGCAGGACCGGCGGCAGGTAGCCCTCCTGCCGCGAGATCATCAGCAGCCCCTTGGACGGCCCGGCGAGCCAGGTGAGCATGCCGCCGATCGAGGCGGCGATCAGCATGATCCCGAAGATCGGGGTCAGCCAGCTCACGCCGAAGTGGTTGAAGAACCCGTCGAAGGCCTGCATGACCCCGGCGGTCAGGCTGAGCTGCTTGGACGGCACCACCCAGCTGATCGCCAGCGCCGGCAGGATGAAGATCAGCAGCACCAGCGCCATGGCGAGGAACATCGCCTTGGGGAACTCCTTGCCGGGCTTGCGGAGCGACCCGACGTGCACGGCGTTCATCTCCATGCCCGCGTAGCTCAGGAAGTTGTTGACGATCAGCACCAGGCTGGCGATGCCGGTCCAGGCGGGCAGGATGTGGCCGCCGTCCATCGGCGCGGCCGAGGAGTTGCCCTGGGCCAGGAACACCATGCCGAGCACGACCAGCACGGCGCCCGGGACCAGCGTCCCGATGACCAGCGTGGCGCTGGACAGGCCCGCGACGGTCTTGGTGCCGCGCGAGGACACCCACACCCCGGCCCAGTAGATCGTGATGATCACCAGCGCGGTGTAGACGCCGTTGCTGGCCAGGCGCGGGTCGATGACATAGGCGAACGTGCCCGCCACGTAGGCGAGCAGGCTCGGGTAGTAGGTGATGGTCATGGCGAACTGGCACCACACCGCCAGGAAGCCCGCCTTCGGTGACATCGCCTCGCTGACCCAGCGGTAGACCCCGCCGTCCCAGCCCGAGGCCAGTTCCGCCGAGACCATCGAGGTCGGCAGCAGGAACAACAGTGCGGGCACGATGTACAGGAAGATGGCCGCCAGCCCGTACACCGCCATCGTCGGCGCGGGCCGCAGGCTCGCGACCGAGCTGGTGGTCATCAGCGCCAGCGTCACCCAGGAGATGAACGCGACGGCGACCGCCGGTTTCCTGTGCGCTCCGCTGCGCGTCGTGCCGGTCGCGGGCACGTTGCCCGCGGGAACCTCAGTAGAACTCATCCGTCCCCCCGAACGTCCGGTTCCTGCTCCCAGATCCCCTTTGCCTTCTGCCCCACCGTTCCCAACGGTGAACCGGCGGTTACCGCGTGAACAGGTCATATGACGAGAGTTTTGGCAGGCTTGGTGACCCGATTGCCGGTCGATTCCGAGGGGAACGAAGAGGGCCATGTGGCACGACCTGTTCAGCATGGGCATTCCGGTGCTCGACAAGATCGTCCGGACGGTCGCGGTCTTCCTCGTCGTGGCAGCGCTGCTGCGGTTCACGGGCAAACGGGAGATGGCCCAGCTGAACGGCTTCGACTTCGTGGTGATGCTGCTGCTGTCGAACGTCGTGCAGAACGCCATCATCGGACCCGACAACTCGCTGTGGGGCGGCATCCTCGGCGCCGTGGTGCTGCTGGCCGCCAACGCGGTGCTGGTCCGGGTCTTCATCGGGCGGTTCGACGCCAAGCCGATCGTGCTGGCCAGGGACGGCGCGTACGTCGGCAAGGCCCTGCGGCGGCTCGCGCTGCGGCAGGGCGAGGTGGACCAGGTGATCCAGGCGCAGGGCGGCGACGACGTCGCCGACGTCGACAAGATCACGCTGGAGCCGGGCGGCGCCGTGGTCGTACGGCTCCGGCATGAGGAGCAGTCGGCCAGCTACGGCGACGTCGAGGCGCTGAACGCGCGCCTGGACCGGATCGAGCGGCTCCTGGAGGACCTGGCCCGCCGCCCGCGTGACGCCGGGTGACCGAGCCGGGTGACTGCGCTCAGTGACTGCGCTCAGTGATTGCTCTGGGTGACTGCGCTGGGTGACTTTGCCCAAATTCGACACCCGTTTGGGCTTTTCACGCGCGGCCCGTGGCTAGGTCTGCATTAATCGGCCTTGCGGGCGTCCCGCGAGGCCACGGGACGTTCCGGGGGGATCCGCTGTGGCCAGTTCGCCGTTCGGCTCGATGTTCGACGACCCGTTCCGCGGCTTCGATCATCTGACGGGGCGGATGTTCGGTGCCCCCGAGTCGTGGCCGCCGCGTTCGGGCGGGGTGCAGCGGGTCGACATCGGCAGGCTGCTGAGCGAACCCGGCCGCGAGCTGGTCGGGCAGGGGCTGCAACGGGCGGGCCGGCGAGGCGCCGCCGACCTGGACGCGATCGACCTGCTCGGCGCCGCCGCGCAGACCGATCCGGCGCGCGGGCTGCTGCGTTCGGCGGGCGCCGACCCGGACGGCCTGCTGGCCCGCATCTCCGACCTGACCGGCGACGGCACCCCGGGCGAGACGCCGACGACGCTGACCCCGGCCGCCAAGCGCGCGCTGCTCGACGCACAGCGTGTCTCCAACGCCCTCGACGCCAGCTACATCGGGCCCGAGCACCTGCTGCTCGCACTGGCGGCCAACCCCGGCTCCTCGGCCGCCAGGCTGCTGGCCGCGCAGGGGGTGTCGGCCAACGAGATCCAGGACGCCGTGCTGAACCAGCCGGACCAGACCGGCTCGGCGCAAGGCCGGCAGGGCAACCCCGACACCCCGACCCTGAACGAGTACGGCCGCGACCTCACCGAGGAGGCGCGCCAGGGCGCGCTGGACCCGGTGGTCGGCCGCGAGGACGTGATCGAGCAGGCCATCGAGGTGCTGTCGCGCCGTACCAAGAACAACCCGTGCCTGATCGGCGAGCCGGGCGTCGGCAAGACCGCGATCGTCGAGGGCGTCGCCCAGCGCATCGTGAACGGCGGCGTCCCCGAGTCCCTGAAGGGCAAGCGGGTCGTCGCGCTCGACCTCACCGGCATGGTCGCGGGCTCGAAGTACCGCGGCGAGTTCGAGGAGCGGATCAAGAAGGTCATCGACGAGATCCGCGAGCACTCCGAGGAGCTGGTGATCTTCATCGACGAGGTGCACACGCTGGTCGGCGCGGGCTCCTCCGAGGGCGGCATGGACGCCGCCAACGTCCTCAAGCCCGCCCTGGCGCGCGGCGAGCTGCACGTCGTCTCCGCCACGACGATCGACGAGTACCGCAAGTACATCGAGAAGGACGGCGCGCTGGAGCGCCGCTTCCAGCCGGTGATGGTGCCCGAGCCGAGCGTCGAGGACACCATCGAGATCCTGGCCGGGCTGCGCGACAAGTACGAGGCACACCACCAGGTCCGCATCACCGACGAGGCTCTGGACGCCGCCGCGCGCCTGTCCGACCGCTACATCGCCGACCGGTTCCTGCCCGACAAGGCGATCGACCTGATGGACCACGCCGCCGCCCGCGTACGGCTGCGCTCGCTGTCACCCGACCAGGACTCGCGCGAGCTGGAACAGCGCTTGGAGGCGCTGCACCGTGACAAGGACCAGGCCGTCGCCAACGAGGACTTCGACCGGGCCAAGGAGTTGCGCGAGGAGATCGAGCAGTTGCGCCCCGAGCTGGAGAACGCGCGCCACGGCGGTTCTGGAGGCACGGACGACGTGCCCGAGGTGACCGTCGCCGACATCGCCGAGGTCGTGTCCAAACGGACCGGCATTCCGGTCGCCCAGCTCACCGAGGAGGAACGCGACCGGCTCATGCGCCTGGAGGACCACCTGCACGAGCGGGTGATCGGCCAGGAGGAGGCCGTCGACGCCGTCGCCGAGGCCGTACGGCGCGCCCGCGCGGGCCTGTCGGACCCGAACCGGCCGCAGGGCAGCTTCCTGTTCCTCGGCCCGACCGGCGTCGGCAAGACCGAGCTGGCCCGGGCCCTGGCGGACGTGCTGTTCGGCGGCAGCGACCGCATGGTCCGCATCGACATGAGCGAGTTCCAGGAGAAGCACACCGTCAGCCGTCTGATCGGCGCCCCGCCCGGCTACGTCGGGTACGAGGAGGCCGGCCAGCTCACCGAGGCGGTCCGGCGGCACCCGCACAGCGTGGTGCTGCTCGACGAGATCGAGAAGGCCCACCCCGACGTCATGAACATCCTGCTGCAGATGCTCGACGACGGCCGCCTCACCGACGGGCAGGGCCGCACCGTCGACTTCAGCAACACCATCGTGATCATGACCAGCAACGTCGGCGCCCAGCTGATCCTGGACAACGTCGAACCCGAAGAGCAGCTGAAGGACAAGGTCATGGACCTGCTGCAGCACACGCTGCGGCCCGAGCTGCTCAACCGCATCGACGACGTCGTGGTCTTCGAACGGCTCGACAGGCCGCAGCTCCGCCAGATCGTGGACCTGCTGCTGGACAAGACCCGGCAGCGGCTCGCCGGGCAGGACGTGACGCTGCAGGTGTCCGACGCGGCCAAGGACCGGCTCGCCGAGCAGGGCTACAAGCCCGAGTTCGGCGCGCGGCCCCTGCGCCGCACCATCCAGCGCGAGCTGGACAACCGGCTGTCCAAGATGCTGCTTGGCGGCCAGATCAACGAGGGCGACGCCGTCGCCGTCGACTACTCCGGGGGCGGCGGGCTCGACATCAGCGTCGCGCCGGGGTCAGGCGAGTCGGGAGGCAATGATGCTTGACATGATGGCCCGCAACTGGTGGGTTCTCGCGCTCCGCGGCGCGTTCGCGATCCTGTTCGGACTGGTCGCCTGGATCTGGCCCGGCATCACCGTCTGGGCCCTGGTCATCCTGTTCGGCGCGTACGCGCTGGTGGACGGCGCCATCGCGCTGTACGGGGCGTTCCGCGGCGTCGAGGGGCAGTCACGGGGCTGGCTGGCGCTGACCGGCGTCTGCGGCATCGTCCTCGGCATCGTGGCGATGGCCTGGCCCGGCATCACCGGCTTCGCGCTGCTCATGCTGATCGCCGCCTGGGCGGTCGTCACCGGGATCTTCGAGATCGCCACCGCGTTCGCGCTGCGCAAGCAGATCGACAACGAGTGGGTGTACGTGCTGACCGGCGCGATCTCGGTGCTGTTCGGGGTGCTGCTGTTCGTCTGGCCCGTCTCCGGCGCGCTCGCCGTGGTCTGGATGATCGGCTTCTTCTCGATCCTGTTCGGCGCGCTCATGGTCGGCGCCGCGTTCCGGCTCCGCAAGCTCGCCAAAGAGTCCGAGGCCCGCGGCGGAGCCGCCCAGCCCGTCTAGCCGCATATTCTGTGCCGCATGAGCCGGTTGGAGCACAGGCTGTACGAGCTGACCGTCGGTCAGCTGGCCGAGCGGAGCGGGGTCGCGGTGTCGGCGCTGCACTTCTACGAGTCCAAGGGGCTGATCACCAGCCGCCGGACCGCCGGGAACCAGCGCCGGTTCACCCGCGACACGCTCCGCCGGGTCTCCTTCATCCGGGTCTCGCAGCGCGTCGGCATCCCGCTCAGCGACATCAAGAAGGCGCTGAGCACGCTCCCGGAGGAGCGGACCCCGACCGTGGACGACTGGGCGCGGCTGTCGGAGGCCTGGCGTACCGACCTGGACGAGCGGATCGCCCAGCTCCAGGGCCTGCGCGACAGCCTGACCGAGTGCATCGGCTGCGGCTGCCTGTCGATCAACAAGTGCGCGCTGGCCAACCCCTACGACCGGCTCGGCGACGAGGGCCCGGGCCCCCGCCGCCTGCTCGTCCGGCATTCCACCGAGTCCGACAAGGTCGAGCCCGCCGGACCCGCTGACGCCCCGCACGACGTCCAGGCGTGCGACGCCGCGCCGTGCGACCCCTGCACGCCCGGCATGCAGAACTAGCCGGCCGCCTCAACTGGCCGGTCGCCTTTCAGTTCGTTCGGACGGACGGGTCGGCGCGGCGGGGGAGAGGCTCGCGGCCGACCGGCTGGCTCGGGCGCGGCCGCGACGGGACCGGCGAGATGTCCATCTCGACCGGCTTGTCGACCAGGGTGAACCGTTCGCCGTGGTGGACCAGCTCGATCTCCGCGCCCTCCAGCAGCTCGTAGGTCGCCGCGTGCGTACGGATCGTGACCAGCAGCAGCCGGTCGCGGTAGCGCATCCGGAACGCCAGCCGGCTCATCCCGCTCGGCAGCCGGGGTGCGAACCGCAGCGAGCCGTGCCCGGCCCGCATCCCGCCGAACCCGGCGACCAGGCCGCTCCACGAGCCCGCCATCGAGGCGATGTGCAGCCCGTCGCGGGTGTTGTGGGCCAGGTCGTGCAGGTCCAGCAGCGCGGTCTCGGCCAGGTAGTCGTGGGCGAGCTCCAGCTGCCCGACCTCGGCGGCCAGCACCGCCTGCGTCTGGGCCGACAGCGAGGAGTCCCGGACGGTGATGCCCTCGTAGTAGTCGAAGTTGCGGGCCTTCTGCTCGTCGGTGAAGGCGTCCCCGCACAGGTGCATGGCCAGCACCAGGTCGGCCTGCTTGACGACCTGCTTCCGGTAGAGATCGAAGTAAGGGAAGTTCAGCAGCAGCGGGTAGTGCTCGGCCTTGGTCGCCGCGAAGTTCCAGCGGGAGTGGTTGGTGAAGCCCGAGCTCTGCGGGTGAACGCCCATCCGTTCGTCGTAGGGGATCAGCATGGCCGACGCCGCGTCCCGCCAGGACGCGGTCTCCTCGGTGCTGACGCCGAGGTCGGCGGCCAGGTCGGGGTGGTTCATCGCGACCTCGGCGGCGGCCCGCAGGTTACGGCGCGCCATGAGGTTGGTGTAGACGTTGTTGTCCACGATCGCGGTGTACTCGTCCGGGCCGGTGACGCCGTCGATCCGGAAGACGCCCTCCAGGTCGTGGTGGCCGAGCCTGCGCCAGAGCCGGGCCGTGCAGACCAGCAGCTCCAGCCCGACCTCGCGTTCGAACCGTTCGTCCTCGGTGGCGTCGATGTAGCGCACGACCGCGTCGGCGATGCTGGCGTTGATGTGGAACGCGGCGGTGCCCGCGGGCCAGTAGCCCGAGCACTCCTGGCCGCGGATCGTCCGCCAGGGGAACGCCGCCCCGGCGAGGCCGAGCTGCTCGGCGCGTTCGCGGGCCAGCGGGAGCGTCATGTGCCGCCAGGCCAGCGCGTCGGCCGCCGAACGCGGATGGGTGTAGGTCAGCACGGGCAGCACGAACGTCTCGGTGTCCCAGAAGGTGTGCCCGTCGTAGCCGGGGCCGGTCAGGCCCTTGGCGGGGATCATCCTGCGTTCGGCGCGGGCGCCCGCCTGGAGGATGTGGAACAGTCCGAACCGCACCGCCTGCTGGATCTCGGAGTCCCCATCGACCTCGACGTCGGCGCCGCGCCAGAACTCGTCGAGGTAGGCGCGCTGCTGGGCGACCAGCCCGTCCCAGCCGGTGTGCCGGGCGCCCGCGAGCGCCGCCACCACCTGGTCGTGCAGCGCGGGCCTGGACCGCTGGCTGGACCACCCGTACGCCAGGTACTTCACGATCCGCAGCCGCTGGCCGGGCTCCAGCCGCGTCGAGACGGTGAGGCGGCCGACGTCGGGCGAGCTCTCGGACTCGCACGCCATCTCGTTCGGCCCCTCGATGTCGTGCGACATCCCGGCGGCCATCCGCAGGCCGCTCTCGCGGGCGCGGTGCACGAGGATCACCTTGGTGCCGTTGGCGACGTGCTCCTCGCTGACCAGCGGCGACTCCAGGGCGGCGGCGACGCGGGGATCCTTGCCCAGGTCGGGCAGCGACTCGTTGGCGACCAGCTCCGACTGCGCCACGATGCGGACGGGATCGCCCACGGCCTCGACGTCGTAGCAGATCGCGGCGATCGCGCGCTGCTTCAGCGAGACCATCCGCACCGAGGTGATCTTGACGCGCTTGTCGGCGGGCGAGGTCCACTCGACCGTGCGGGTGAGCGTGCCCGCTCGCATGTCCAGCTGGCGCCGGTGCGAGTGCAGGCGGCCGTAGCGGACATCGAACGGCTCGTCGTCGACCAGCAGCCGGATGAGCTTGCCGTTGGTGACGTTGATGATCGTCTGGCCGGACTCGGGATAGCCGTACCCGGCCTCGGCGTAGGGGAGCGGCCGCAGCTCGTAGAAGGAGTTGAGGTAGCTGCCCGGCAGGCCGTGCGGCTCGCCCTCGTCGAGGTTGCCGCGCAGGCCCAGGTGCCCGTTCGACAGGGCGAACACCGACTCGCTCTGCGGCAGGCGGTCCAGCCGCAGCTCGGGCTCGGTGACGCACCACTCCTCGACGGTGTAGACGGGCCGGTCGACGTCGGCCTGCAGGCTCTGGCTCCCCTGGCCGCTCTCCTCGCTCCGGTCGCTCACCGGCCCTCCTCCATCAGCTCGGACAGGTCGGAGACCACGACGTCGGCGCCGTGCTCGGCCAGGTCGGCCGCGTGGGCGTCGTCGACCCGGTTCACGCCGATCACCCGGGCGAACTTGCCCGCGCGGCCCGCCTCGACGCCGGCCAGGGCGTCCTCGAACACCGCGGCGTGCGCGGCGGAGACGCCGACCGCCTCGGCGCCCGCCAGGAACATGTCGGGGGCGGGCTTGCCGGGCAGGTTCCGCTCCTGGGCGACGACGCCGTCGACCCGGCCGTCGAACAGGTCGGTGATGTTCGCGGCCCGCAGCACCTGAACGGTGTTGGCGCTGGAGGAGACCACGGCCGTCTTCAGCCCGGCCTCGCGTACGGCCCGGACGTAGCGGACCGAGCCCTCGAAGACCTGCACGCCCTTCTCGTCGATCAGCTTCAGGACCAGCGCGTTCTTGCGGGAGCCGAGCCCGTGGACCGTCTCGGCCTCTGGCGGGTCGTCCGGGGAGCCCTCGGGGAGCGTGATGTCGCGCGAGGACAGGAAGGAGCGCGTGCCGTCCTCGCGCCGCTTGCCGTCGACGTACTCGCCGTAGTCCTTGACCGGGTCGAACGGCACGAACGGGTCGCCGGTCCGTTCCGCCCGTTCCTTCAGATAGGCGTCGAACATCTGCTTCCACGCGGCGGCGTGCACCGACGCCGTCCCCGTGAGCACACCGTCCAGATCGAACAGGCAGGCCTCGACCTCATCGGGCAGTCCCAGCACGCTTCCCCCTCCGGCTGTTCTCTCCAGATTCAACGCTGTCAGCCATTCAACCGCTGCCATTCCACATTCAACGCTGTCATTCCACCTCGCGGAGCGTTCCCGGGGAAGACAAGGACATGCCGAAGGGTTGATCAATCTCACAGGTCGGTCGAACGCGCCGCGAGGCGGACGCGTACGTTGGTGTACGGCCGCCATCGACGTCGGGGGAGAGGGAGCCATCCATATGGCACAGCAGGCGCGGATCGGTGTGACGGGGCTCGCGGTCATGGGCCGCAACCTGGCACGGAACCTTGCACGGCACGGGCATCCGGTGGCGGTGCACAACCGCACGGCGGCCAAGACCAAGGCGCTGGTGGAGGAGTTCGGCGACGAGGGCACGTTCATCCCCGCCGAGACCGCCGAGGAGTTCGTCGCGGCGCTGGAGCGCCCCCGCCGACTGGTGATCATGGTGAAGGCGGGCGGGCCCACCGACGCGGTGATCGAGGAGTTCGCGCCGCTGCTGGAGCCCGGCGACATGATCGTGGACGGCGGCAACGCGCACTTCGCCGACACCCGGCGGCGCGAGGCGGCGCTGCGCGAGCGCGGCCTGCACTTCGTCGGCACCGGGATCTCCGGTGGCGAGGAGGGCGCGCTGAACGGGCCGAGCATCATGCCGGGCGGCTCCCCGGAGTCCTACGAGGCGCTCGGGCCGCTGCTGGAGGACATCTCGGCCAAGGTCGACGGCGTGCCGTGCGCGACCCACGTCGGCCCGGACGGTGCCGGTCATTTCGTGAAGATGGTGCATAACGGCATCGAGTACGCCGACATGCAGCTGATCGCCGAGGCCTACGACCTGCTGCGGTACGCCTCGGGCCTGTCCCCGGCCGAGATCGCCGAGGTCTTCAAGACCTGGAACACCGGGCGCCTGGAGTCCTACCTCATCGAGATCACCGCCGAGGTGCTCGCGCACACCGACGCCGCGACCGGCAAGCCGTTCGTCGACGTCGTGCTGGACCAGGCCGAGCAGAAGGGCACCGGCCGCTGGACCGTGCAGACCGCCCTGGACCTCGGCGTCCCGGTCGGTGGCATCGCCGAGGCCGTCTTCGCCCGTTCGGTGTCCGGCCACGCCGACCTGCGCGAGGCCGCCCAGGGACTGCCCGGCCCGGCCCGCGCCAAGGTGGAGGAGTCCGGCTTCGCCGACGCCGTCGAGCAGGCGCTCTACGCCTCCAAGGTCGTCGCGTACGCGCAGGGCTTCCACGAGATCCAGGCGGGCAGCGCCGAGTACGGCTGGAACATCGACGCGGGCGCGATGGCGACCATCTGGCGCGGCGGCTGCATCATCCGCGCCCGCTTCCTCAACGAGATCCGGGCCGCCTACGACGCCGACCCGGGCCTGCCCACCCTGCTCACCGCCGGCCACTTCGCCGAGGCCGTCGGCGCCGCCCAGGACGCCTGGCGGAACGTGATCACCACCGGCGTGAAGCTGGGCATCCCCACGCCGGGGTTCTCCGCCGCGCTCGCCTACTACGACTCGCTGCGCGCCGAGCGGCTGCCCGCCGCGCTCACGCAGGGGCAGCGCGACTTCTTCGGCGCCCACACCTACCGCCGCGTCGACCGCGACGGCTCGTTCCACACCCTCTGGGGCGGCGACCGGTCCGAGGTGACCGCCTGACCCCCTGCGCCTTCGTGCCCCGCCCGGGCCGCCGCTCGCGCGGTGGCCTAGGCGGCGGTGCGGGCCTCGGCGGGCGGGGCGGCGGGCTGCCTGGGCAGGCCCATCTCCATCGGCACCCGGTCCTCGGGGTTGAGCAGGATGAACGTGGCCCCCGCCACGGCACCGCCCGCCAGATCGGCGATCAGCCAGAGCCAGATCTTCGACCAGGCGAACATGCCCGCGCTCGCCGCGCCGAAGGCGACGGCCGGGTTGAACGCGCCGCCCGACAGCCCGCCGACCGCGAACGCCCCCGCCGCCACGGTGAAGCCGATCGCCAGCCCGTAGAAGCTGTTGTCGGGGTGGTCCTTGCTGGTGGCGACGTTGAGCACCACGTACACCAGCGCGAAGGTGAACAGGACCTCGGCCACGAACGCGACCCCGAGCGTCCTGCCGGAGGGTGACAGGGCCGTCACCTTGCCGGGGTTCACGCCCCACTTGGCGACCAGCGCCCCGATGATGCCGCCCGCGATCTGCGCGACCCAGTACGCGGCGGCGTCCACGCCGTTGATCTTGCCCCGGATGAACACCCCGAGGGTGACGGCGGGGTTGTAGTGCGCGCCGGAGATGTGGCCGCCCGCGTAGATCATCACCATCAGCACGGACCCGATGGCCAGGGGCGCCAGCTCCACCTTGGCCAGCACGGTGGTGCCCACCGTGAAGACCAGGAAGAACGTCCCGATGAACTCGGTGACGTACCGCCTCATGATTGCCCTCCTTAACTGGGCAAACTGGGATTGTTAGGACAAAGCGTGTGGCCTGTCAGGTCAGGGCGCCAGACGGCTGACCGGCAGCGGTCCGGATTGAACCGGAACGGTCCACAATCCATGTCGAGTTGGAGATGACCCGCCCCGGGTGGCTCACGCAGTGGGTGATCAAGGGCAGGATGGAGGGGTGACCCTCATCGACCGCCTTCCCGCCGAACCCGACCCCGACGCGCTCTTCGAGGCCTTCGAGGGCTGGGTGTCGGCCGAACGCGGGGTCACGCTCTACCCCGCCCAGGAGGAGGCGCTGATCGAGGCGGTCTCGGGCTCCAACGTGATCTTGGCGACGCCGACCGGCTCCGGCAAGAGCCTGGTCGCCGCGGGCGCCCAGTTCGCGGCGCTGGCGCGGGACGAGGTCTCGTTCTACACCGCGCCGATCAAGGCCCTGGTGTCGGAGAAGTTCTTCGACCTGACCGCGATGTTCGGCAGCGACAACGTCGGCATGATGACCGGCGACGCCAGCATCAACGCCGACGCCCCGATCATCTGCTGCACGGCCGAGGTGCTGGCCAACATCGCGATGCGCGACGGCGCCGAGGCCGACATCGGCCTGGTCGTGATGGACGAGTTCCATTTCTACGCCGAGCCCGAGCGCGGCTGGGCCTGGCAGATCCCGATCCTGGAGCTGCCGCAGGCGCAGTTCCTGCTGATGTCGGCCACGCTCGGCGACGTCGCCCGCTTCGAGAAGGACCTCAGCCGCCGCACCGGACGGCCGACCGCGGTGGTGAGCTCGGCCGAGCGGCCCGTTCCGCTGAAGTACGAGTACCGCACGACCCCGCTGCACGAGACGATCGAGGAGCTGCTCTCGGTCCAGAAGGCGCCGATCTACCTGGTGCACTTCACCCAGGCGGCGGCGATCGAGCGGGCGCAGGCGCTGATGAGCATCAACGTCTGCAGCAAGGAGGAGAAGGCGCGCATCGCCGACCTGATCGGCGGCTTCCGCTTTACCACCAAGTTCGGCCGCAACCTGTCGCGGTTCGTGCGGCACGGCATCGGCGTCCACCACGCCGGGATGCTGCCGAAATACCGGCGGCTGGTGGAACGGCTCGCGCAGGCCGGGCTGCTGAAGGTCATCTGCGGCACCGACACGCTCGGCGTCGGGGTGAACGTGCCGATCCGCACGGTCGTGTTCACCGCGCTGTCCAAGTACGACGGGCACCGCGTGCGGCGGCTGCGCGCCCGCGAGTTCCACCAGATCGCCGGGCGCGCGGGCCGGGCCGGGTTCGACACCATCGGCTACGTCGTCGCGCAGGCCCCCGACCACGTGGTGGAGAACGAGAAGGCCCTCGCCAAGGCCGGCGACGACCCCAAGAAGCGCCGCAAGGTCCAGCGCAAGAAGGCCCCCGAGGGCTTCGTCGGCTGGGACGAGGAGGTCTTCGCCAAGCTGCAGACCGCCGAGCCCGAGCCGTTGAAATCGCGGTTCCGCGTCAGCCACGCGATGCTGCTGTCGGTCATCGGCCGGCCCGGCAACGCCTACCAGGCGATGAAGAAGCTCCTCACCGACAACCACGAGGACCGGCCCGCCCAGCGCCGCCACATCTCGCAGGCCATCGCGATCTACCGTTCGCTGCTGGCCGGGGGAGTGGTCGAGCAGCTGGAGGTCCCCGACGAGCAGGGCCGCTGGGCTCGCATCACCGTCGACCTCCAGGAGGACTTCGCGCTCAACCAGGCGCTGTCCACGTTCGCGCTGGCCGCGTTCGAGCTGCTCGACCCCGGCTCGCCCACCTACGCGCTGGACGTCCTGTCGGTCATCGAGTCGACGCTGGAGGACCCGCGCCAGATCATCGCCGCCCAGCTCAACAAGGCGCGCGGCGAGGCGGTCGCGGAGATGAAGGCCGAGGGCATGGAGTACGAGGAGCGCATGGAGGCGCTCCAGGACGTCGACTACCCCAAGCCGCTGGAGGAGGAGCTGGAGGCGGCGTACGAGCTGTACCGCCGCGGCCACCCCTGGGTAGGCGACCACCCGCTCCGGCCGAAGACGGTCGTGCGGGACATGTACGAGCGGGCGATGACGTTCACCGAGTACATCGCCTACTACGAGCTCGCGCGCGGCGAGGGCATGGTGCTGCGGTACCTGTCGGGCGCCTACAAGGCCCTGCAGCAGACCGTTCCCGAGTCCATCAAGAACGACGATCTCATCGACCTCATCGAGTGGCTCGGCGAGCTGGTCCGCCAGGTCGACTCCAGCCTGCTGAACGAGTGGGAGCAGCTGGCCAACCCCGGCGACGAGACCCTGGACGCCGATCTCGAGGAGCGCGTCACCAAGGTCACCGCCAACACCCGCGCGTTCCGCGTGCTGGTGCGCAACGCGATGTTCCGCCGCGTCGAGCTGGCCGCGCTGGAGCACTACCGCGACCTCGCCGAACTGGACCCCGACATCGACTGGCCCGCCGCCATGGACGCCTACTTCGAGGAGCACGACGACCTGTTCACCGGGCCGGACGCCCGCGGGCCGCAGCTGCTGCGGATCGAGGAGGTGCCCGAGGACGCCCTGTGGCGGGTGCGCCAGACCTTCGACGACCCGGCGGGCGACCATGACTGGGGCATCAGCGCCGAGGTCGACCTGGCGGGCTCCGACGACGCCGGGGAGGCGGTCGTCAAGGTGACCGCCGTCGACCGCATGTGACGCCGTGACGCCGTGACGCCGTGATGCTGTGACTTCGTGATGCTGTGATGTGCGTGGGAAGGGTTGCTTGATGGATTTCGACGCGTTCGAGCGCGCCAACTGGCCGGGCCGGGCCGAGGCGTACGACCGGGGGTTCGCCCGGCTGACCGCCCACACCGTGGAGCCGCTGCTGAACAGCACCCGGGTCGGCCCGCGGACGCGCCTGCTGGACATCGGCTGCGGGCCCGGTCCGGTGACGGCCGCGGCGCTGGAGCTGGGCGCCCAGGTGACCTCCGCCGACGCCGACCTGGACATGCTGGAGGTCGTCGCGCGGCGCCACCCGCACACCCACGTCCAGCTCGCGACGCTGCCGGAGCTGCCGTTCCCCGACGAGGAGTTCGACGCGGTCGTCGGCAACTACGTCATCAACCACACCGGCAACCCGCCCGCCGCGATCGAGGAGCTGTACCGGGTGCTGCGTCCCGGCGGCCGGATCGCGCTCACCTGCTGGCGTTACCCGGACATGCGCGCCAACAAGGTCTTCTCCGAGGCCGTGCAGGCAGCCGAGGTCGGGCAGCCCGACGACGTGCCCGCCGCCCAGCCGTTCGGCGTCTACGCCGAGCCCAAGGCCTTCGCGGGGCTGCTCGGCGCCGCCGGGTTCGCGGGCGCCGGGGCCGACACGCTGCGCTGGGAGCACACCGTGGACCCGGGCGCCTGGTGGGACGACGTGGTCGCCGGGACCGCGTGCAACGGCGCGGTGATCAACCGGCAGGACCCCTCCACCGTGGCCAAGATCCGCGCCGAGTACGACCGGATCATCGCCACGTTCCCCGTCGGCGAGGACGGCCGGGTGACCCTGCCCGCGTGCGCGCTGCTGGCCCACGGCACCCGCTAGCCCCGCTGATTCGCACCTTCCGGCTCGGGCCGGAAGGCTTTCTTGACAAATGAGTGGGTGCTCACTCATTCTGAGGCCATGACGAACTTTCGCTTTGGACTGGTGTCGGGATTCGCACGTACCGCGGACGAATGGACGGGCTTGGCGAGGCAGGCCGAGCGCAACGGCTTCTCGACCATGCTGATGCCCGACGGCGCGCCCATGATGGCGACGCTGCCCGCGCTCGCCGCAGCGGCCACGGCCACCACGGACCTGCACGTCGGGTCGTTCGTGCTGGCCGTCCCGTTCCGCCCGGTCAACCAGATCGTCCAGGAGGCGGGCACGATGGCCCTGCTGACCGGCGACCGCTTCGAACTGGGGCTTGGCGCGGGTCGTCCGGGCGCCGAGGCCGACGCGGAGGTGTTCGACCTGCCGTACGGCACGCCGCGCGAGCGCATCGAGCGGATCGGCGAGGTCATCGACGCGCTGGCCACGCCGGTCGACGGGGTCTACGGCGGTACCGGCACCCGGCCCCGCGTCCTGGTCGCGGGCGGCGGGCCGCGGATGCTGTCGATGGCGGCGGCCAAGGCCGACACCATCGCGTTCGGCATCCCGCCGCTGACCGACGAGGCGGGCCTCGCCGAACGCGTGAAGATCGTGCGGGACGCGGCGGGGGACCGGTTCGACGAGATCGAGCTGTGCGGCAGCGTGCAGGTGGTCGGCGACGACGCACCCGAATGGCTGGCCGGACGGATGGGCGTCAGCCTCGCCGACCTGCGCGACGCCGGGTCGGTGGTGGCGCTGTCGGGGACGCCGCGGCAGATGGCCGACACGCTGGAACGGCGGCGCGACGAGCTCGGGATCTCGTACGTGACCGTGCCCTCGCCGTTCGTCGAGACGTTCGCGCCCGTCGTGGAGCTCCTCAAGGGTCGGTGAGGCGGGGGAGCGGGCCTCGCTCTTGAGAGTGAGGACGCGCCGCGGGCCCGGCGCCGATACTGGGGCCGTGGAGATCCTCGCGGCGCTCAGGCGGCTACCGCCGGTCGCCGTGGACGCCGTGATCACCATCGCGTGCGGGCTCAACGTCGTTCTCCAGGCGGGCATCAACGGGCGCCTGGAGTGGTGGGTCCCGCTCGTGGCGTCGGCCTACTCACTGCCGCTGATGTGGCGGCGGCGGTACCCGTTCGCGATGACGCTGCTCTGCGGCCTCGGCACCTCGTTCCTCGCCCCGGCCAAGCTGCTCGGGCAGTTCCCGGCCGTGCAGCTGGTGATGACCTACACCTTCGCCGACCTCTGCCCGCCGGGAAAGCGGGCGCTGGCGATCGCCGGGACGGTCGCGGGCGTGACGGGCTCGATCCTGATCCCCGGCGACGAGTTCGCCAACCTCGGGGTGGTCGGGATGGCGTTCGCCGTCGCGCACGCCCTCGGCACGACCGCGCGGGCCCGCCGGGACCGGATCGCGATGCTGGAGGAACGCGCGCTGCGGCACGCCGAGGAGGAGCAGGCCGCCGCGACCAGGGAACGCGAGCGGATCGCGCGCGAGATGCACGACATCCTCGCCCACTCCGTCAGCATGATCGCCATCCAGGCCGAGGGCGGCTCGGCGGTCGTGCGCAGCGACCCGGGCAGGGCCGAGCGGGTCTTCGACACGATCGGGAGCACGGCGCGCGAGACGCTCGCACAACTGCGCCGGGTCCTCGGCGTACTGCGCTCGGAGGACGCCGACCGGCGGCCGCTGCCCGGCCTGGATGGGCTTCCCGCGCTGGCGGCGGGCGTACGCGACGCCGGGCTCCAGGTGAGGCTGGAGGAGGAGGGCGCGTCACGGCCCGTTCCGCCCGACCTCGCCGCCACCGCTTACCGGATCGTTCAGGAGTCGCTCACCAACGTGGTCAAGCACGCGGGCGCCGGCACGGTCGTCGTCCGCGTTCGCTGGGACGAGGGCGCGCTGCGGCTGGAGGTGTCCGACGACGGCCACGGCGATGCGCCGGACGGCGGCGTTGGGGGAGGTCACGGGCTCACCGGCATGCGCGAACGCGTCGTGGCCGCCGGCGGTGAGCTGGTCTACGGCCCCCGCCCGGAGGGAACGGGCTTTCGCGTCGCGGCCGACTTGCCCATCGTGTAGCCCGTGGCCAACACTGCGTTCGTGGCCCACACTGCGTTCGTGGCCCACACTGCGATCGTGCCCGGCACAGCGCCGATCCGCGTGCTCATCGCCGACGACCTCGCCCTGGTCCGCGACGGTTTCGCGATGATCCTCTCCGTGCAGCCCGACCTGGACCTGGTCGGCGAGGTCTCCGACGGGGCCGAGGCGATCGCCGCCGCGCGCGAGCTGCGCCCCGACGTCGTCCTCATGGACATCCGGATGCCGAACGTCGACGGCATCGAGGCGACCGCGGCGATCTGCCGCGAGACCGACGCCAAGGTGCTCGTGCTGACCACGTTCGACCTCGACGAGTACGTCTACGACGCCCTCCGCGCGGGCGCCAGCGGCTTCCTGCTGAAGGACATGCGCCGCGACGAGCTCGTCGGCGCGATCCGCGTGGTCGCCTCGGGGGAGTCGCTGCTCGCGCCGACCGTCACCCGCCGCCTCATCGCGCACGTGGTCGGGACCGGAACGCCCGCGTCGGCGACGCCCGTCGACCGCGCCCGGCTGGAGTCGCTCACCGCGCGCGAGTCCGACACGCTGCGGCAGATCGCGCGCGGCCTGTCCAACGCCGAGATCGCGACCGAGCTCTACGTCAGCGAGCACACCGTCAAGACCCACGTGAGCAGCCTGCTGAGCAAGCTCGGGCTGCGCGACCGCGTCCAGGCCGTCGTGCTCGCCTACGAGGCGGGCCTGGTCCGTCCCGGCGAGACCGCTCCGCCCACTCCCTCCTGAGAGCGGGACGCAACTCCGCTCCTACCGGCGATCCGCCGGACCATGCCGCGGAACGACGATCAGGGCAGCTGCCAACCCTATGGAGGCTGTCATGACACGCACACTCACCGGCATCGCCGTCCGGCGGCCGTACCTCGTCTTCGTCGTCTGGACCCTCCTGGTCATCGCCGGGTTCGGCGTCGGCACCGGGGTGTTCGGGAAGCTCACCCCCGACGTCGGCCGCGTCGCGGGCAGCGAGTCGGCACACGCCCAGAAGCGCCTGGACGACCTGGCGCCGCGCCCCGAACGGATCACCGCCGTGATCGTCGGCAAGCGCGCCGGAGACCCGTCCGTCGAGTCCGCCCTGGCCGCCGTACGCACGGTCCCCGGCGTGGCCGACGTCGGCAGACCCCTCCCATCGGCCAAGAACGACGCCCTTCTGGTCGACGTCGGCATCACGCCAGGCGACCACGAAGAGACGACCGCCAAGGCCGCAGCCGCCCGCCTCAAGGCCATCGACGGCGCCAAGGTCAGCGTCGGCGGCGGCCCCTTGGCCGACTCCGACTTCAACGGCCAGGCGCAGAAGGACGTCGCCCGCGCCGAGATGCTCAGCATGCCCGTGGTGCTCGTCCTGCTCCTGGTCGTCTTCGGCGGCCTGCTCGCCGCCGGGCTCCCGCTCCTCATCGCGGGTGTTGGCATCGGCGGCACGTTCGGTGTCCTGTACGCCTTCAGCACGGTCTCCGACGTCTCGGTCTACTCGATCCAGATCACGACCATGCTGGCCGTCGGGCTGGGCGTGGACTACGCCCTCCTCATGGTCAACCGCTTCCGCGAGGAACGCCGTACCGCCCCCGACGTCCGCGCCGCAGTCGACCGCACCACCGCCACCGCCGGCCGCACCATCGTGTTCTCCGGCCTCACCGTCGCCGTCGCGCTCTCCGCCCTGCTCGTGCTGCCCGACCCGTTCCTCCGCTCGATGGGCATGGCCGGCGCCGCCGTCGTCCTGGTCGACATGCTGGCCGCCCTGACCCTCCTGCCCGCCCTCCTGGTCCGCTTCGGCCACCGCATCTCGCCCGCCAAGGAGCGCACGGGCCGCGGCATCTTCGCCCGCGTGGCCCGCGCCGTCCAGCGCCGCCCCCTGCTCACCCTCGTCGCGACCGGCATCGTGATGCTCACCCTCGCCCTCCCCGCGCTCGGCATGCGCATCTCCCAGGGCGACCCCCGGATGCTGCCCACCTCTACCGCGACCCGCCAGATGTGGGACGACATGTCCGCGCACTACCCCGAGCGCACCCAGTGGGGCGGCAAGATCCAGGTAGTCGCCGACGCCCCCACCACCGACCCCGCCTTGCAGGCCATGCAGCACCAGATCCAAGGCATGCGAGGCGTGGCCCAACTGGAAACGGTCAAGGCAGGCCCCAACCTCACCGTCCTCCTGGCCACCCCCAAGGGCCCAGGCGAAGGCCCCGCCCGCTCCGCCGTCCACGACATCCGGGCCCTCAACACCCCGTTCCGCGTGGAGGTCACCGGCGACACGGCCCGCCTCATCGACTACAAGGCGATGCTCCACCAGCGCCTGCCCTGGGCCTTCGCCCTGATGGCCGCCCTCACGATGATCCTGCTCTTCGCCTTCACCGGCTCGATCGTCCTGCCCATCAAGGCAGTGATCACCAACGTCCTGAGCATCGGCGCGGCCCTGGGCTCAGTCGTCTGGATCTTCCAGAGCGGCCACTTCGCGGGCCTGCTCGGCACCCAGGGACTCGGCTACGTCCACCTCACCGTCCCGGTCCTGGTGGCCGCCATCGCGTTCGGCCTCTCCGTCGACTACGAGGTCTTCCTGCTCTCCCGCATCCGCGAACGCTGGCTCGCCGGCGACGGCCCCCGCGAATCCGTAGCCGAAGGCCTCCAGCGCACCGGCGGCATCGTCACCATGGCCGCCCTCCTCATCGGCGTCGTCTTCACCGGCTTCGTCTTCGGCGGCTTCGCCCCCATCAAGTCCATCGGCATCGGCCTGGTCCTGGCCATCGCCCTCGACGCCACCATCGTCCGCATGCTGCTGGTCCCCGCAACGATGACCCTCCTGGGCTCCCGCAACTGGTGGATGCCCCGCCCCCTACGCCGCCTCCACGCCCGCATGAACCTCGCCGAAGCCTCCTGACTAAACCCGCATCCCCCTAAGCACCATCGACAGCCGCCTCTCCCCGGCCTCGCCGTCGCCCGGAGCCCGATCCATGGCCCAGGCGACGGCGTTCGCCATCACCAGCACATCGACCGGCGTGACCTCCGCCCGCACCGCCCCCGCCCCCTGCGCCCGAACGAGCAGCTCCGCAGCCGCCTCCCGCATGCTCAAACACGAAGCGTGCAGACTCGAAGACTCGTCCTGGATCGCATCCACCATCGAGGCCGCCAGCCCCCGATAGACCCCCGCCCCGAGGATGAACCTCCGCAACCACTCGGCCAGCGACTCAAAAGCGTCCGGACCGTTCATCAGCTCCTCGGCCAGCGCCCGAAGCCCGTCGAACCGCTCCCTCAGCAGCGCCTCAAGCAGAGCCTCTCTCGTCGGAAAGTGCCGATACAGCGTCCCGATTCCGAGCTCGGCGCGGCGCGCGATCTCCTCCAGCGGCGCGTCCGTCCCCAGCTCGGAGATGAGCGCCTCGGCCTCCGCCAGCAGCCGCTCGTAATTCCGTCGCGCATCCGCGCGCATGATCATGCTCCCTTGATTCCGGAGGGGTCCTCCACTTAAATGGAGGGCGCCTCAGTTTAACTGGAGAAGGGATGCCTGATGGTGGACGACGTGGTGGGCGACGCTCGGCGGCGGCTTGGGCGGGTGGGCGTGTGGCTGATGAAGGCGCGGTACGGAGTCGCGCCGATCGAGGTGACGCGGCGCGAGCTGGCGCGGATCGAGGCGCTGGGGTACGGGTCGGTGTGGGCGGGCGAGACGATCGGCGGACGGGAGGCGTTCGCCGAGTACGGCAGCTACCTGGCCGCGACGGAGCGGATCGTGGTCGGGACCGGGATCGCCAACGTGTGGGCGCGCCCCGGCGTCACGATGCAGGCGGGCGGCGCCACGCTGGCCGAGGCCTATCCGGGACGGTTCGTGCTCGGCATCGGGGTGGGGCACCCTTTCCAGGCCGAGCTGGCCGGCGCGACCGACTGGCGGCCGCTGAGCACGATGCGGCGCTACCTCGACGAGATGGACGCGGGGGTGCCTGCCAGGCCCGGCGCGGCGACCGTCCCGACCGTGCCGTTCCCACGTGTGCTCGCGGCGCTGGGCCCCAAGATGCTCGAGCTCGCGCGCGATCGGGCGGACGGCGCGCATCCGTTCAACACCCCCGTGGAGCACACCGCGTTCGCGCGGGAGATCCTTGGGGCGGACAAGCTGCTGATTCCTCAGCTGTCCGTGCTGCTGGAGACGGATCCGGCGGTGGCGCGCGCGAAGCTGCGGGAGGGCGTTGCTCAGGGCGTGCAGGTGAAGGCGTACGCGGACAACTTCCGGCGGCTCGGGTACAGCGAGGACGAGATCGCCGGGCGTGGTGATCGGCTGCTGGACGCCACGCGGGCCTGGGGTGATGAGGAGGCGATCGCGCGGCGGGTCGGTGAGCATCTGGATGCGGGCGCTGACCATGTGCTGGTGACGCCTGTGGCGGATGATCTGGTCAGCGCTGTCGATGTGCTGGAGCGGTTGGCGGCGGTGGTTGGTCAGGCGTGGGGGACTGCTAGGTAGGGGAACTGGCGGGTTACTGGTTCTTTGGGGCCGGTGACCTGGTTGTTCTGGCCCATGACGAGGCTGGGGGCGCCGTCGGTGAGGGGCTCGCCCATGAGCATGCGAACCAGGCTGGTCTGGATGTCGTCGTTGATGCGGCGGCCGTTGGGGAAGCCTTGGGGGTCGTTCTCCAGGAGGCCGAAGCGGTTGGGGCTGGGGGTGGGCGGGGTGGTCATGTTGAGGCGGAGTTCGTCGGCGGGGACGATCTGGTCGGGGTCGGCGTCGCGGTTGAGGGTGGGGGAGTTGAGGTCGCGCTGGATCGGGCCGGTGGACTTGGCGATGCCGGTCAGGTAGGTCTGCCAGAGGTCCTTGCGGGGGGTCTGGGGGACCTCGAAACCGTAGTGCTGGCCTGCGATGAGCTTGGGGGCGCCGGGCTCGGTGACGAACTTGGCGAAGGCGTGGTCGCGGGCGATCTGGGAAGCGGACATCGAGTTGATCTGCTCGCCCATGGAGAAGAAGGTGAGGACGTCCACGGACGGGTTGCCGAGGCGGGACATCTGCGGGTAGGTCTCGGGTGATTTGTCGAGGGTCATGGTGCGGCGGGCGGCTGTCGTTGAGACGCCGATGACCGGGTTGCGGGTCGGGTCGCCCTTGAGGGCCAGGTGGGACTTGGGGATCTGGAGCGCCAGGGCGTTGACGTTGCCGTTGAGAGCCTGGATGAGGTCGATGGGCGGGACGAGGGTGGTGCCAGTTAGGGCTAGGCCGACGATGTTGGAGTTGCTGAAGAACGGGTCGGCGGCCTTGAACGCGAGAGTGCGACCGCCGCCGGGGAGGTGCTCGACGGCTGCGGCTCGGGCCTCGGCGGCGCCGTAGCGGGAGAGGGGCGCGACGGCGTTGGTGATGAGGGTGCGGGGCTTGGCGCCCTTGGGGATCTCTTCCAGCGTGTAGTGCTGGGCGTCGCGGGCGTCGGGCTTCTCGAAGGTCCAGCGGTAGGTGAGGTCGGGGGCGCCGTCGCCGTTCTGGTCGATGTGGATCTCGTAGCGGGCGTCGTCGGCGAACGGGCGTCCTGCGCCGTGCTGGGCGGGGGTGTAGTCGGCGATGAGGCAGACCGAGGCGGGGTCGTCGGGGCAGGTGTGGGCATAGAGGTCCGAGCCGTCCATCTGCGGGTCGGCGATGAGGCGGGGTGCGTCGACGTGGCTGGACGCCTGGCTGATCTCGATGCCCGGTCCGGCAAGGAGTCCGGCGGTGAGGGCGGACGCGGCGGTCGCGCAGGCGATGGTGGAGGTCAGCAGAACCTTCATGGTCTCCCCGATCGGTGGGCGTTCAGAGCAGTGCGCCGAGATTGCGGGCGGCGATCGCGGTACCGGCCAGCAGGATCAGCCCGCCGGTCAGCAACGCGCCGTACGGGCCGAGTTTGCGGGCGTGGTGGCCCAGCTTGACTGTGCTGCGGACGCGGAGGACGAGCAGGCCTGCGGCGGTGAGGGTCGCGGCCATCCCGGCGCCGTAGGAGACGACTGCGGCGACGCCGAATGCGGTGCGGCCCAGCGCTACGGCTCCTAGGAGGACAACCAGGGCGGACGGGCTTGGGACCAGGCCGCCGGCTATGCCCAGGCCTAGGAGGTTTGCTCGATGGGTGTGGGTGTGGGTGTGGGTGTGGCCGTGGGTGTGCTGGTGGCGTCGGCGGCGGGCTGAGGTCAGGAGGGCGGCGCCTACGGCGGCGATGAGGGCTCCGGACGCCACTCCCAGCCACTGGACTACCGAGTCTCCGGCCAGGGAGGAGAGGGTGAGGAGGAGACCTATGAGCAGGACTCCGGCTGTGTGGGTGAGGGTGACGGTGGCGCCGACGATGGCGGCGTCGCGGGGGCGGCCTTGGCGGGCTGCCAGGTAGGTCGCCATCACGGTCTTCCCGTGTCCGGGGAGGAGCGCGTGCGCGGCGCCCAGGGCCGTTGCCAGGAGGAGCGCCAGTCCGGCCATCAGCGGGGTGACGCGGTTGGCGCCGATGATGTCGTCGAGGCTGTGGGCGGCCGGGCCGGTGAGGCGTTCCAGGTCGTTGGCGGCGGGGAGGGCGTGGGCCGGGGCTGCGGCGGTGGAGTGGCCGGGCTCTGCGGTGATGCGGGCCGAACGTTCGTCCAGGGGCGAGCCGAGCAGGTCGCGGGGGTAGGACATGAGCTGCTTGGAGACACTGGTGCCGGGCGCGGTCGAGGCTGTGAGGCGGACGTCCACGGCGGTGGCGGTGATCTCGCGCCAGCCGACTCGGTCGGCGCGGAAGGCGTTGGTGAAGGTGAGGTTCGTCCGGTCGTCGATGTGGGCTGGGGCGGTCAGCTCGCAGGTCACGCGGCTGGTGCGCAGGCCCGCTGCGCCGGGGCGGTAGGTGAGGGCGCTGCGGCCCGTACGGAAGGTGAGCGGGCGGCCTGCCGCGGAGGCGCGGAGCGATCGGGAGAGTTCCGTGCAGATGGCGGCGGGGTCGTCGCTCGCCACGGCGTCGTCTTGCAGGGTCGGGATCTCGGCGAAGTCGACGATCGCGTTGTCCACGATGCGGTCGCGGCCGATCTGGAGGCCGTCGTAGTGGTTGACGCTGAAGTTCCCGAGCGGATGGGCCACGACGGCGGGCGGCACCGCGGGAACGATCATCGGGCGGAACTCCCGGAACCCGAGAGGTCCTGCCTGGCCTGGTCGGCATAGAGCGGCGAGAACGCGGGGTTGATGGCGAGGGCCTGGCGGAGGTGGCGGGCCGCGGCGGCGCGCATCCGGAGGGAGCGCTCGATCTCGCCCAGGTGGAACACCTGAGGTGCCGTACGGCCGCCGAGCCGCATCGACCAGCGGGCGCGGACCAGGGCGTCGCGGTCCTTGCCGGCGCGGTGCAGAGCCCAGGCGAGCGCGTCGGCGACGTCCACGGTCTGGCGGCGGTCCCATTCGGCCTTCAGGTGCCGTACGGCCGAACGGGGATCGCCGTGATCGGCCTCGTACCGGCCGATGGTCAGGTCGTCGACGACGCCCTTGGCGTGCAGGATGCGCTCCTGGGCGGCCAGGAGTTCGAATTGCCGCGCGGCCTCTTGGGGCTGGTGGCGGGCCAGCTGGAGTTCGCCCAGCTCAAGGAGGAACTGGGGTGAGGGGAGGCGGGACGTCGCCTTGGTGTAGTCGGCGACGGCCTCGTCGGTGCGTCCGACCGCGGCCTCGGCTCTGGCCTGGCCTGCCAGCGCGTAGGGGTTGCCGGGCGTGGCGTTGAGCGCGCGGCCGTACTCGTCGAGGGCCTGGGCCGTACGGCCGGTGTTCCAGGACAGCTCGCCGAGCCGGAAGTGGCAGTACGACACGTCCTGGGGCGTCGCGGCGGTGTGGGCCGCGCGGTGCAGGGCGTCGAAGGCCTTGCGGGTGTCGCCCTTCAGCTCCAGCAGATGCGCGGCGCGGGTGAAGGACGCGACGCCGGGACGCAGTTGCAGCATGCGTTCCAGCAGCCGTTCGGCGCCGCGATAGTCGCCCAGCTCGATCGCGGCGTCGCCGAGGACGCCGTACGCCGACCAGCGGTGCGGGTCCAGGCGCTGGGCCGTGCGCGCCAGCCGCTCGCCCGCCGCGAAGCGGTGCTGCGCGACGGCGAGGGCGCCCATGCCGATGAACGCGTCGGTGTTGCGGTGCGGATCGAGGCTCAGCGAACGCCGCAGGGCCCCGCCGGCCTTGGCGTAGTAGACGGGATCGCCGGACAGCCGGGCCTGCTCGACGTAGTCGCTGCCGAGCTCCGCCCAGACGCGGGCGTCCGAGGGCCGCTGCCGCAGGTAGGTCTGGGCGCGTCCGATCTGCACCGGCACGCTGCTCAGGTCGTACGGGCGGGCGGTCGGGGACACGTGCTCGCGGGCGAACAGGCCGACCGGGGCGAGCAGGGCGAGGCCCACCGCTCCGGTGGCGGCCGTTCCGGCCACTACCAGCGCCTTCTTCATGGTCGCGGTCCCCGGACGGACTCGGTGCGAACGATCACAACAGATGATCGTGCTCGGATCCGCCCGGGGTTCGCGATCTTTGGGAGTCAGCGGCGTGTAATGCCTGGCAAAACTCCCATGAACCGGGTCAGTCTCAGCGGTGCGACGGCGCCGTGCCGGGCTGCCCGTCCGGCGCGGCCTGCCCGTTCTGCCCCGACTGCCCCGACTGCCCCGACTGCCCCGACTGCCCCGACTGCCCCGACTGCACGGACTGCAGGGCCTGCTGCGCGGCGTTCGCGGCCTGCTGGGCGTTCGCCTTGTCCTTCCAGGCGACGTTGATGACGCCGACCGGCTCGCCGGCCTTGACGTACGGCTTGGTCGCGCCGGTGCCCGCCGGGACCTCGGCGTAGGAGTCGATCAGCTGCGACAGGTCGCCGGTCGCGTACAGGCTCAGCCCCTTCGGGCCGAAGCCGCCGCCGTGCTCCTTGAGCTTGGCGAACGCCTCCAGGACGCTGAACGACAGCAGGTACTTCTCGCCCTCCAGGCGCTTGCCGTTCACCCAGGGAACGGCGAAGAAGCCGCCGGGCGCGAGCCGTAGCCACACGCCGTTGATGGCGCCGGTGTTGCCCTTGTAGTCGGTGATGGCGAGGCCGCCCGGGTAGGTGATCCGGTTCGGGTCGGTGAAGGTGTCGCGGTCGGACCCGACCGGCATGCCGAACCCGGTGTCGGCGCCGCCGGGCAGCGCGTACCAGGGCGAGATGTAGCGGAGCTTGGCGTGCAGCTGCTTGATCTTCGCGGTGAAGCTCGGCGCGAAATGGATCTCGGCCACACCGCCCTTGGCGACGTAGAGCCCGCCGTTCTTCGGAACGGTCGGGTCGGGCGGCGGGTCGGGATAGGCCGCGGCACGCGCGGTCACCGACCCGGAGGCCGCCGCCACCGCGAGGGTGGCGCAGGCCAGCACACGTCTCACGAACATGGTTCTCCTTCGTCACACCGGAGCTGTCACACCGGAAGCCGCATCGCGCCGTCGGTGATCATTACCGGGGGTGGACCAAGGAGAACCGATCCTTTTCCCATATCAGGGCATTACGGCCCAGGGTCTTCCGGCGTGCAGGCTCAGGGCCTTCCGGCGTGCGGCACCGCCACCTCCACCATGCGGACGCGGCCGGTGCGCTCCTGGTCGCCCGTGGCTCCCTCGACCCCGCGCCACACCGAGGTCAGCACGAACAGTGTCCGGCCGTCCTCGCCGCCCAGCATGCAGGCGAAGCAGCCGTCGTCGAAGTCGATGGTCTGGAGCACCTCGCCGCCCTCGCGCACCCGCCGGACGTGCTTGTTGGGCACGTCGGCGTACCAGACGGCCCCCTCGGCGTCGAGGCAGATACCGTCGGGCACGCCGTCGCCCGCGTCGGCCCACACCCGGCGGCCCGACAGGCTCCCGTCCGCGGCGATGTCGAACGCCAGCAGGCAGTTGGCGTAGGAGTCGGCCACGATCAGCGTGGACCCGTCCGGCGTGATGGCCATGCCGTTGCCGAACTGGATGCCGCCCGCCACCGTCCGTACCTCGCCGTCCGGGGTCACCAGGACCACGAAGCCGGGAGCCGGGGCCTCGCCCGCCATCATGTCGAAGCCGGCGCCGTTGACGTAGGCGTTGCCGCGCCGGTCCACGACCAGCTCGTTGAACCCGCGGCCGCCGTTCACCTCGCTCAGATCGGCGTGCTCGACCAGCGTCCCGTCCTCCTCCTGGCGCAGCAGCCGCGTGCCCGCGATGACGAGCAGGCGCCCGTCGGGCAGCCAGTCGATGGAGAACGGGATGGGGATGGGGGAGCGGGCCACCACCTCGCTCTTGCCGTCGAGGTCGACGGCGACGACGTCGTGGGTCAGCCAGTGGGCGAACCACAGGCGGCCGTCGTGCCAGCGGGGCGACTCGACCATCACCAGGCCGCTCATCAGGGTCTTCATGGCTTCAGTGTCCTTTCGATCTCGTGTTCTCGCCTCCTACACGAGCGGGCCGGGCCCGGATCGACAGGTTGACGTTGTCAACTTCGCCGATTTAGGTTGACGACGTCAACCTAGCGTTGGAGGAGGGGTCGTGATGAGAGCAGTCGTCACCGGAGCCACCCGCGGGATCGGCGAGGCGATCGCCCGTTCGCTGGCGTCGCGCGGGGCCGAGGTCGTGCTGGTCGGCCGTACGGACGAGAGCCTGAAGGAGGCGCGGGAACGGATCGCGGACGCTGTGCAGGAGACTGTGCCTGGCGGCGTGCCGGGGGCCGTGCCGGGCGGCGTGCCGGGCGCCGTTCTGGAGGTGGAACGCGCGGACCTGTCGCTGATGGCCGAGGTGCGCGCGCTCGCAGCCCGTCTGGCGGCCGGGCCGCCGCCGGACGTCGTCATCAGCAACGCCGCCGTGATCGCCGACCCGGACGAGACGACCGCCGAGGGGCTCCAGGTCGCCCTGGCGACCAACCACCTCGCGCCCTATCTGCTGCTGCGGGAACTGGCGGCGTCCCTCGGCGACCGGCGGTCCGCGCGTTTCATCGTCGTCGGCGCCGATCCGGAGCGCCTGGCGGAGGTACCCGTTGACCTGGACGACCTGACGGGCCGGGACGAGTCCTGGGGGCCGGACTTCGTGCCGTTCCACCTCTACGGGCGGACCAAGAACATGAACGCGATGTTCGTCTACGCCCTCGCGCGCAGGCTGTCCGGCACCCGGATCACCGTGAACGGCGCGCATCCGGGGATCATCAAGGGGACCGGGCTCGGCCGGAACTCGCGCGGCGAGCTGAAGGCGTTCGGCGAACGGTTCCAGCGCGACCCCGCGATCCCCGGGCCCGACACCGGCGCGGACACGCCCGTCTGGCTGGCCACCGCGTCCGAGGTCGAGGGCGTCACCGGGCGGTTCTACGTCGAGCGCCAGGCCGTGCCGACCGCCCCGCACACCACCGACGAGACCCGCTGTGACCTGCTCTGGGACGAGTCGGCGAAACTCGTGGGACTTCCTCGTTCCTAGGATGTCCGGAGGGGATCGGTGGCTTCGACGTCTCTGGTAAAAGGAGGCACCGTGAAGTACATGATCATGATGGTCGGCTCGCAGCGCGACTTCGACATGCTCGCCGGGAAGGGCGACGGCGTCGCGTTCAAGCCCGAGGACCTGGAAGCGCTCCACGCGTTCATGACCAAGTGGAACAACGACCTGGTCGAGTCGGGGGAGTTCGTCGACGCGCAGGGCCTGACCGCGCCCGTCCACGCGCGGCGGATCCGGCTGCGCGACGGCGTGCCGGTGGTGACCGACGGTCCGTACGCCGAGACCCAGGAGGTCCTCGCCGGGTACACGATCGTCGACTGCGCCAGCTTCGACCGCGCGACCGAGATCGCCGCCAAGCTCGCCGACACCCCGCATCCCGAGGGCCTGGACCTCGGACGCGAGTGGTACGTGGACGTGCGGCCCTGCGTCGGGTCCATGGACGAACTGGAGTGACCACGCCCGACGCCGCCGGACGTGCCGAGGATCTGCTGCGCGAGCTGGCGCCGCAGGTCCTCGGCGCGCTCGTGCGGCGGTACGGGCATTTCGACCTCGCCGAGGACGCCGTGCAGGAGGCGCTGCTGGCGGCGGCCGTGCAGTGGCCGCGCGACGGTGTTCCGGAGAATCCGCGCGGCTGGCTGGTGAAGGTCGCCTCCCGCCGCCTCACCGACCTGCTGCGCGCCGACCAGGCCCGGCGGCGGCGCGAGGACACCGTCGCCGCGTGGCGTGAGCTGCCCGACGCCGCGGCAGGGGCCGCTGAGACCGCCGACTCCGATGACACGCTGATCCTGCTGTTCATGTGCTGCCATCCGGCCCTGTCGGCCGCGTCGCAGATCGCGCTCACGCTGCGCGCCGTCGGCGGCCTGAGCACGGCGGAGATCGCCCGCGCGTTCCTGGTGCCCGAGGCGACGATGACGCGGCGGATCACGCGGGCCAAGCGGGCGGTGAAGGAGAGCGGCGTCCCGTTCGGCCTGCCCCCGGGCCACGCCGAACGCCTCGGCGCCGTCCTGCACGTGCTGTACCTGGTCTTCAACGAGGGCTACGCCGCCACGTCCGGGCCCGACCTCGCCCGCACCGAGTTGTCGGCGGAGGCGATCCGGCTGGCCCGGCTCGTTCGCCGCCTGCTGCCGGGCGACGGCGAGGTCGCGGGCCTGCTGGCGCTGATGCTGCTGACCGACGCGCGGCGCCCGGCGCGCACCGGCCCGGACGGCGCGCTCGTCCCGATGGCCGAGCAGGACCGCGCGCTGTGGAACGCCGAGCAGATCGCCGAGGGGATCACCCTCATCAGCGAGGTGCTGCCGCGCGGCGAGCCCGGCCCGTACCAGCTCCAGGCGGCGATCGCCGCGGTGCACGACGAGGCGCCGTCGTCGGCCGAGACCGACTGGCCGCAGATCATGGCGCTGTACGGGCTGCTGCTGCGCATCGACGACAACCCCGTCGTACGGCTGAACCACGCGGTCGCCGCGGCGATGGTGAACGGCCCGGCCGCGGGCCTGGTCCTGCTGGACGACCTGGCCGCCGACGAACGCCTCGCGAGCGATCATCGCCTCCACGCCGTTCGGGCGCACCTGCTGGAGATGTCGGGCGACCCGGCCGCGGCCCGTGCGGCCTACCAGGAGGCGGCCCGGCGCACGGCCAGCCTCCCGCAGGAGCGCTACCTGAACGCCCAGGCCGCCCGCCTGTCATGACGGCTCATGAGGGTTCATGACGGCTCATGAGGTCGAGAGGGGCTCCCCGGTCTCCAGCAGCGACTTCAGGCTGGACAGGATGCTCGGCCAGCCGCCGCTGATGCCCTTCAGCATCTCGCTGTCGGGCTCGAAGTCGTCGTGCACGACGGTGAGCTTCACGGCCGACCCGGCGGGCTCGATCTCGAAGGTGACCTTCGCGCGCTTCTCCTTGACCAGCTCGGCGAACTGCTCGTCGGTCCAGTCGAAGAACTGCCGCATCTCCGGCTGGTAGTTGTGCCAGGTGTAGGAGAGCTTGCGGTTCGGCTCGGAGACCAGGACCCGCTGGTCCCAGTCGTGCAGCTCGTCCTCGGCGTTCATGCTCCACTTCACCGGCGAGCCGACCTTCCAGTCGGACTCGGGGCCGCCGCCGTCGAAGTAGCGGCGGATGAACGCGGGGTCGGTCAGCGCCTGCCAGAGCCTCTCTGGCGTGGTCTGGATGTAGGTGACGTAGACGAACTCGGTCTGGCTCACGGGATCCTCCAGTGCCTGCTTCAGATCGGACAGCGCGTCCAGGCGCCGCCGGTCGTACCGCCCGATCCAGCGTTCGGTGATGTCGTGGATGGGCGCGGCGTTGAGGTAGTGCAGCTTCTCCCGGCCCTGGCGCGCGGTGGTGACCAGGCCGGCCGCCTCCAGCACCGCCAGGTGCTTGGTGACCGCCTGCCGGGTCATGTCCAGCCCCGCGCACAGCTCGCGCAGGCTCTGGCCGTTGCGCGCGTTCAGCCCGTCCAGCAGCCGTCGCCGGCTCGGATCGGCGAGCGCCTTGAAGACCTCGTCCATCGCTCCATCATCCACTAATGCAACCTTTTGGTTGCCTGTTGCTCTCCCGAGAATAGGCAGCCAAAAGGTTGCATGTCAATCGCCGGGAGTTCGGGGCCGGGATTCGGGGCCGGGATTCGGGACCGGGGGATCGCCGTCGGATCACTTCCTCCAGGGCATGTGCTGCAGGGCCCAGGTGTTGCCGTCGGGGTCGGCGAACCAGGCGTAGAAGACGCCGCCCAGGTCCTCGACCCGCGAGAGCTCCAGGCCGCGGTCGATGAGGCTCTGGCGGGCGGCCTCGATGTCGCTGACCACCAGGTGCAGGCCGCGGACCGAGCCCGGCTGGTTGTCGAGCTGCGGCACGCCCTCGGTCAGGCAGATCGAGCAGGCCGAGCCCGGCGGGGACAGCTGAACGATGCGAACGCCCTCGGCCGGGCGGACGTCGACGTCCACGTGGAAGCCGAGGCGCTCGGTGTAGAACTCCTTGGCCTTCTCGACGTCGCTGACCGGGATCGGCACGAGCTCCAGCAGGAACGCGCCGGGGGTGACGGGCAGGGTGGTGGGTTCCATGATCTGCGCCTTTCGGTGGTGGTGTTCAGGTGGTGGTGTTCAGGAGTTCGGCGAGGCGGTCGTAGGCCTCGCCCGCGCCTCGTTCCATCGGGGAACGCAGCACGAGGTCGCGGATCTCGCGGGAGGGGTAGCGCGCGGTCGTGGCCATGGCGGTCCGGCCGTCGCGCTCGTCGAAGACGGTGGTGATGAGGGCCGTGCCCTCGGTCCAGTCGTCGTGGGTCTCGGTGTTGACGATGCGGGTCGGCCGTTCGACCTCGCGGTAGAGGCCGCTCATCGTCATCTCGGCGCCGCTGTCCTGGTTGCGGGACACGAACCGCCACGCACCGCCGGGCCGCAGGTCCACCTCGCAGACCACCAGGTTCCAGCCGCGTGCGCCGTGCCAGCGGCGCAGCAGGTTGGGCTGGGTGAACGCGGCGAACACGCGCGCGGGCGGCGCCGCGAACGTCCGGGTGAGAACGACCTCGGTGTCGGACGGGGTGCTGACCGAGAGGCTCATGACTGGTCCTCTTCCCCGTCGTTCAGCTCGTTCAGGTCGCTCGGTTCGTTCAGTAGGAGGGCGTCGAGTCGTTGGTAGCTCTCCTCCCAGTAGTCGCGGTAGTCGGAGATCCAGTCCATCGCGTTCTTCAGCGGCCCCGCCTCCAGCCGGCAGGGGCGCCGCTGGCCGTCGCGGCCGCGCGAGATCAGCCCGGCGCGCTCCAGCACCTTCAGGTGCTTGGAGATCGCGGGCTGGCTCATGGCGAACGGGGCGGACAGTTCGGTCACCGTCGCCTCGCCCTCCGCGAGCCGCCTGAGGATCGCTCGCCGCGTCGGATCGGCCAGCGCGGCGAAGGTGGTGTCCAGCATGCACATAACCTCTCGGTTAAATAACTACTTGGTTTTCTATCCTGCTCAGGCCCGTTCGTCAAGGGGTGACCCAGGTCACATCGGACGGATGTCACGTCTACGCGGCCGTTCCAGTCCTTGGGGTCGACAGCACGAGCTAAGGAGCTGGAGATGAACACCCACCGCATCGTCGTCCTCGGCGCCGGCTACACCGGCATGATGGCCACCGCGCGCCTCGCGCACCGGACCCGCCGCATGGACGTTCGGATCACCCTGGTCAACCCCTCGCCCCGGTTCACCGAGCGGCTGCGGATGCACCAGATCGCCTCCGGGCAGGAGCTCGCCGACCACCGGATCGAGGACCTGCTCGCCGGCACCGGCGTCACCTTCGTGCAGGGCTTCGCCTCCGCGATCGACCCCGACACCCGCGAGGTGACGGTCGGCGACCGGGTGCTGCCCTACGACACGCTGGTGTACGCCCTGGGCAGCGCCACCGACACGAGCAAGGTCCCCGGAGCCGACGACCACGCGTTCACCCTGAACGGCATCGGCAACGCCGCGCGGTTCGCCGATCGCCTCGCCGAGGTGGCCGCGGCGGGCGGCACGGTGACCGTGAGCGGCGGGGGACTGACCGGCATCGAGGCCGCCGCCGAGATCGCCGAGAGCCACCCCGGCCTGAACGTCACGCTGATCAGCCTGACCGAGCCCGCCGCGATGATGGGCGCCAAGGCCCGCGCCTACCTGCTGCGGTCGCTGGACCGGCTCGGGGTCACGCTGAAGACCG
Source organism: Actinomadura barringtoniae (assembly GCF_017573505.1). Classification (GTDB taxonomy): domain Bacteria; phylum Actinomycetota; class Actinomycetes; order Streptosporangiales; family Streptosporangiaceae; genus Spirillospora; species Spirillospora barringtoniae. The sequence continues at coordinate 282,007 of NZ_JAGEOJ010000008.1, read as the reverse complement.
GCGAGCGCATCACCAAGGTCCTGCCCGACGCCATCGAGATGGAGGGCGGCGAGCTGGTCCCCTCGGACGCCTCGCTGTGGACCGCCGGCGTCAAGGTCTCACCGCTGGCCGCGGGCGCGGGTCTCGCCGTGGACGGCCGCGGGCTGGTCGTGGTGGACGCGACGCTGCGTTCGGTCTCGCACCCGGACGTCTTCGCGATCGGCGACGCGGCGGCCGTGCGCCTCGGCTGGGGCGAGGTCCACGGCACCTGCCAGAGCGGCATGCCGACCGCCGTCCACGTCGCCGACGCCATCGTGCGGCGGCTGCGCGGCCGCAAGGACAGGCCGTTCCGGTTCGGCTACTTCCACCAGCCGGTGAGCCTCGGCCGCAAGGACGGCGTCATCCAGTTCACCCACGCCGACGACACCCCCGGCCGTTTCCACATCACCGGCCGCTGGGCCGTGATGTACAAGGAGATGGTGAGCGGCAGCCCGGTGAAGTTCTTCCGGCTGAGCAAGTGGGTGAACGTCAGCGCCACCATCACCAAGGGCGGCCGCGCCACCCGCCGCCCGGTCATGTGACTCCGGCCGACCCATGGCCACGGACCGCTCAGGTGACACCGGCGATGGCGGTCGTCACGAGCTTGGCGACCTCCTCCGGGGGCGTGCCCTCCCTGCCCGCGAAAAGCAGGTGGCCGCCCCCGACGAGGGCGAGTGCGAGCGCGTCGAGGTCGGCGCCCGCCGCGATCCGGCCGAGATCTTGTTCGGCCTTCAGATAGCCGGAGATCATGACCATCGCCTCGGTCGCCAGCGGGACGCCGGGCGGCCTGACCTTCCGCAGCCTGGCGCGCAGCTCGTCGCGGGCCGTGATGAGCGCGACGATCCCCACCGCGACCGACTCGAAGACCTCGGTCAGCGCGCCGATGAGGTTGTCCGCGACGCTCCCGCTCCCCGCCGCCGCGCGCAGCGCCTCGCCCTGGGCCTCGACCCGGGCGATCCGGTCCAGCACCAGCTCGGCGAGGAACGCGTCGAAGTCGGTGAAGTGGCGGTGCAGCACGCCCTTGGCGCAGCCCGCCTCCGTCGTCACCGCCCGGCTGGTCAGCGCGTTCGGCCCGTCCCTCAGCAGGATCCGCTCCGCAGCATCGAACAGCTGCTCGCGAGCGTCCCGCAGGGCCACCCCGGTCGGCAATGTGCGATCCCTTCCCCGGCTCTCTCCTCGCATGATTATCGACGAGTGGGCACGTGCCCACTAGAGTGGGCGCATGCCCACTCTACCTTCCGGCCCCTCACCCGAACCCGTCGGCGAATCCCACCGGCAGCGGGGCATGGCCGAGTCGTTCGGCATCGACGCCGAGCGCTACGACCGCACCCGCCCCCGCTATCCCGACGCCATGGTCGAACGCGTCGTCGCCGCCACCCCCGGCCCCGAGATCCTCGACGTCGGCTCCGGCACCGGCATCGCCGCCCGGCAGTTCCAGGCGGCCGGATGCCGGGTGTTCGGGGTCGAGCCCGACGCCCGCATGGCCGAGTTCGCCCGGGGCCGGGGCCTGGAGTCCGAACAGGCCACCATCGAGACCTGGGACCCGGCGGGCCGCCGCTACGACGGTTTCATCGCCGCCCAGACCTGGCACTGGGTGGACCCCGTCGCGGGCGCGGCCAAGGCGGCCGAGGTCCTGCGCCCCGGCGGCCGGCTGGCACTGTTCTGGAACGTGGCGCTGACTCCACCCGACGTGACCGAGGCGTTCGGCGAGCTCTACAACCGCCTGATGCCCGGCTCGCTGGCCGCCCGCGCCTACAGCAACGTGTCCGTGGAGGCCTACTCGGCCCCGCTGACCAAGGCGATGGACGGCATCCGCCAGGCGGGCGCGTTCACCGAGCCCGAGCAGTGGAAGTTCGAGTGGACCCAGCCGTACACCCGTGACGAGTGGCTGGACGTGCTGCCCACCCAGGGCGTCGCCACCCAACTCCCGGCCGACCGGCTCAACGAGATCCTGGCCGAGGTCGGCGCCGCGCTCGACCGCCTCGGGGGCGCCTTCACGATGAACTACACCACCATCGTGGTCACCGCGACGCGCATGTAATCATCAAGGTCATGACCACTCTGCCGCTGACGCCCGACGAGCTGCTGACCACCACCCGTACGGTCCGCAAGCGCCTCGACCTCACCCGTGACGTGCCCATGGAGCTGATCCGGGAGTGCCTGGAGATCGCCATGCAGGCGCCCAGCGGCAGCAACCGCCAGGACTGGCAGTGGATCGTCATCACCGACCCCGCCCAGCGGGCGGCGGTCGGTGACTTCTACCGGCGTTCGGTCGAGCGCTACCTGGAGTCGCAGTACTCGGCGGCCAAGCTGTTCGCCGACGACCAGGAGCGGTCGAAGGTCCAGCAGCGCGTCGGCGACAGCGTCGCCTACCTGGGCGAGCACATGGGCGAGGCGCCCGTGCTGCTGATCCCGTGCCTGAGGATCAAGCTCAGCGACGGCAACCAGGCCGGGGGATGGGGATCGCTGCTGCCCGCCGTCTGGAACTACATGCTGGCGGCCCGGGCGCGCGGGCTCGGCACGGCGTGGACCACCCTCCACCTGGCGTACGAGAAGGAGATCTCCGAGCTGCTCGGCATCCCCGACGGCGTGCACCAGGCGGCGCTGGTCCCGACCGCCTACTACACCGGCGAGACGTTCAAGCCCGCCCCGCGCCAGCCCCTCGACGAGGTCCTCCACATCGACCGCTGGTAGGAATCAGTCGTCGGTGTCGGTGTCGGTGTCGGTGTCGGTGGCCGTGTCGCCGGTGGCCGTATCGCCGGTGGCCGTGTCGACGGCGTCGGCGAGGGCGCGGATCAGTGGGTTGGTGTCGGTGGCGCGCCAGGCGAAGGCCCAGCGAATGGGCGGGGCGTCGCGGACGGGGATGTAGACCAGGTCGGGTCTGGGGTAGAAGTCGATGGCTTCGGCCGCAGTAGGGGCGACTGCCTGTCCGGAGCTGGCCGCCTTGAGCTGCCCTTCCCAGTCGCTGATGATCGGGCCGCGGGCGATCGGGCGCCCGGACGGCGTGTGGAAGGGCTGGAAGACCTCCTCCATGGACGCCGGGATCGGTGACCGGTGTCCCATGAAGGTCAGGTCGCCGTAGTCCTCCAGGCTGACGGACTCGCGGTCGGCGTAGGGGTGGGTCTTGGCCATGGCGAGAAAGGCCGGTGAGGAGTGGGTGATCGGGCCGACGGTGATGTCGGGTTCGTTGACCGGCAGCCACAGATGGGCAATGTCCAGCTCGCCCTCGCGCAGCGGGGTGAGCGGGTCGACGGGGTTGAGCTCGCGGTGCTCGAGCCGGGCGTCCGGGTGCGCGGCGCGGAACCGGTCCACGATCTCCTGGATCATCCAGCCCTGCACTCCCATGCTGCCGAGCCTGAGCACGCCGGTGACGCCCTGGGCGGCCAGCCGGGCGCGCTCCAGGCTGTCGCGCAGCCCCTCGTAGATGGGGTGAAGGTCGTCGCGGAGCTGGCGGCCGAGCGGGGTGAGGCGGATCTGGCGGCGGTTGGAGCGATCGAACAGGGCCCCGCCCAGACGGCGTTCCTGCTGGCTGATCGCCTGGCTGACGCGGGCCTGGGACACGTGCAGGCGTTCGGCGGTGCGGCCGAAGTGCAGTTCCTCGGCCAGCGTCAGGAAGATCTCGATGTCCCGAAGCTCCATCGGCCCTCACCTCCGTTCATAACCGGTGCCTTATCGGCACGGGCGCGAAGTCTACGTTGATCCAGTTCAGGGCTTTGACGAGAGTGGTCGGTGGCCACGGCGGCGACCCCGTCACCGGTCTGACGGATTCCACGGTGCCGATGTGACCGGCTGGGGTGCCCTGGATCTGACATTCCAATATTGACATGTCGTCTGCAGAGTGTCTATTTTTGACATGTCACAACTGGAGCGTTGAACGGAAGAGGCCGAACGATGTCGTACGTCAAGACCTTCCTGCCATGGATCATCTTCGCGGTCCTGCCGTCCAGCCAGTGGAAGTGGGCGGCGCTGGCCGGTCTGGTGGTCGCGGTCGTGGTGATCGTCCAGCAGCGCGCGGCCGGGGCGGGCTGGGACGCCATGATCATCGAGGTCGGGTCGGCGGTCTTCTTCGCCGTGCTGGCCGCGATCGCCTTCGCCGACCCGCACTCGCCCGTGCACGACTACTCCGCCGCCCTGTCCTCCGGCACGCTGGCGGTGATCGCCGGGGGTTCGCTGCTGGTCGGCAAGCCGTTCACGCTGGGCATCGCCAAGCAGACGACCCCGCGCGAGTTCTGGGACCAGCCGCTGTTCGTCCGGACCAACGTGATCATCACCGGCGTGTGGACCGCCGCCTTCGCCGTCACCGCCGTCGTGCTGGCGGTCTTCGCCCACGCGGGCAACGCGCACTCGACCCCCGCCACCTTGATCCAGGTCGCCGGCTTCGTGGTCCCGATGATCTTCACCGTCCGCTACGTCGCCGCGGTGCGCGCCAAGGCCGGCGCCCGTTGAGAGCCCGATGAGGGCGCACGAGGGGGAGAGCACGGTGACAGGATCGGGTCAGCCCGGCGACCGAGCGCGGTTCACGATTCTCGGTCCCGTGGAAGTGACGGCCGGAGAGCGGCCCGTGCCGGGCGCGACGCCGCGCCACCGCGCGGTCCTGGCCTACCTGCTCCTGAACGCCCGGACCGTGCTCAGCGCCGACCGGCTGATCGACGCGGTGTGGGGCCAGACTCCTCCGGACACGGCGCGAGCACAGATCCACGCGGCGGTGACGGCGATCCGCAGAGTGCTCCGAGCGGCCGGGGCGGAAGGCGTACTGGAGACGCGGGCGGCAGGCTACGTGGCGCAGCCCGCTCCCGGGCAGCTCGACCTGGATGAGTTCAACGCCCTGGTCACCGCCGCTCAGGCGCAGGGCGAGGGCGATCCTGAGGCCGCCGCCGCGCAGATCCGCACCGCGCTCGGACTGTGGCGGGGGGAGGCCTTCGCGGGGGTGAACGCCGACTACGTCGCCACCGCTCGGGCCCGTCTGGAAGAGCGGCGGCTGACGGCGATCGAACGGTTGGCGGACATCGAACTGACACTCGGCCGCCACGAGGCACTCATCGACGAACTGGGCGGGCCGGCGGCGGCCAACCCGTTGCGGGAGCGGCTCTGCGGCCAGCTCATGCTGGCTCTGCACCGGGCCGGACGGCAGGCCGACGCGCTGACGGCCGGACGATCCCTCCGTACGGCGCTCGCCGACCAGCAGGGCCTGGATCCGGGCCGGGCCTTCGTCGCGCTGGAACAGGCGATCCTCCGCGACGACGCGGGCGTCGCGACCCCGCGACGAGAGGCACCGGTCGCCGAACAGGCGGCTTCCATTGACTTCCCTGAGCCGAGAAGAGAGCGCCGGGGCGGATCCGGGCGCTGCTTCCTGCCCTATGACACGCCGGACCTCGCCGGGCGTACGGTCGAGCTCGACCGCCTCGTCCGGTCCTCGGCGGACGGGGTGCGGGTCGCGACGGTCGACGGCATGGCGGGGATCGGCAAGACGGCGCTGGCCGTACGCGCGGCACGCCGGCTCGCGGACCGCTATCCCGACGGTCAGCTCTTCGTCGACCTGCACGCGCACACCGCCGGCCACGCGCCGGTCGAGGCCGAGGCAGCGCTGGAGCATCTGCTGCGGCAGCTCGGCATCCCCGCCGAACGCATTCCGCCCTCGCTCACCGGCCGCGCCGAGCTGTGGCGGGCCGAACTCGCCGACCGCCGGGTCCTGGCCGTGCTGGACAACGCCACCGACGCCGAGCATGTACGGCCCCTGCTGCCCGGCTTCACCGACAGCCTCGTCCTGGTCACCAGCCGCAGACGGCTGACGGGCCTGGACGGGGTGCAGACCCTGTCGGTGGACCTGCTGCCCGCCAGGGACGCGGTCGAGCTGTTCACCCGCATCGTCGGAGACCGGGCGCACGCCGAGCCGATCGCGGTCCTGGACGTCCTGCATCTGTGCGGGTTCCTGCCGCTGGCCGTACGGATCGCCGCCGCTCGTCTTCATCATCGCCCGCAGTGGACCGTCGCCTACCTCGCCGACCGCCTGCGCGACCAGCGGCGCCGGCTCGCCGAGCTGTCCACGGCCGACCGGAGCATCGCGTCGGCGTTCACGCTCACCTATGAGCAGCTTCCTCCTGACCAGCAGCGCATGTTCCGGCTCCTGGGCCTGCACCCGGGCCACGACATCGAACCGCACGTCGCGGCGGCGCTGGCCGACCTCCCCGTTCACGAGGCCGAAGAGCTGCTGGAGAACCTCCTGGACGCGCACGCCGTGCTGCAGCGTGAGCCTGGCCGGTACGCCCTGCATGATCTGCTGCGCGAGCACTCCCGTTCCATCGCGGCCACGGAGGAGACCGACGCCGCGCGCGAGGCCGCGACGGCCCGGCTGCTCGACCACTACGTCGTCACCGCCCGCGCGGCGGTCGATCTCCTCTTCCCCCATGGCCGACCGCAGCGGCGGCACATCCCCGAGCTCACGGCGCCCGCCGTGCCGTTCCACGGCCCCGACGACGCGGCGGCATGGCTGGACGCCGAGCGCGCCAATCTCGTCGCCCCCCTCACCGACCTGGCCCACCGCGCCCGCCCCGACCACGCCGGCCACCTCGCGGCGATCCTGCGGCCCTACCTGGACGGGCACGCTCATCTCTCGGACGCGATCACGGTGCACACGCAGGCGCTGCAGGCGGGCAGGCGCGTCGGTGACCGGGACGGTGAGGCCGGCGCCCTGATCGACCTGGGCTGGGCGTACGTACGGCAGTGCCGCTACGAGCAGGCGTACGCGCTCTCCTCGGAGGCCTTGAAGGTGTGCGAGGAGGTCGGCGACCGCTACGGCGAGTCCCGCGCGTACAACACCATGGGCCGGGTCCGCGCACGGCAGCGTGAGCATGACCAGGCGTACCGGCATCTGCGGAAGGCCCTGGAGATCTGCCGCGAGATCGGCAACCGGGTGGGCGAGGCGCACGTACTGGACGCCCTCGGCATGGTCCATGAGCAGCAAGGCCGGTACGACCAGGCCCGCGACGACCTCCAGCAGGCCTTGGACCTGCACCGAGAGCTCGGCAACCGGGCCGGTGAGGCCCTCGTGCTGAACGGTCTCGGAATCGTGAGCAGGGGCCAGGAGAGGTACGAGCAGGCCCGCGACTTTCATCGGCAGGCTCAGGAGCTCTACCGCGAGCTCGGCAGCCGCAGCTTCGAGGCGTCCGCGCTGAACGGGCTGGGAGAGGCCGCCCACGCCGCAAAAGATCTCTCCCGTGCCGCCGACGAGTTCGAAGCCGCCCTGGCCATGGCCGAGGAGTCGGGCAACCGGCATGAACAGGCCCGCGCCCTCGCAGGGCTCGCCGGCGTCGATCGGGCCCTCGGCCGGACCCGTGACGCCCGCGATCACGCCGAGCGGGCACTCGACGTCTACACCGAGCTCGACCTGCCGGAGGCCGATGACCTTCGCGCCCTCCTGGCCGAGCTCGACGCGATGTGATCATTGAGATCGGCGGGGTCTGTGTTGGCTCCGCACAGGACCACCGCGACCCTCTCCCCGTGCCCGGGAACGTACGCACCCGAGATCAGCGCGGCGAGCGTGGCCGCGGAGCCGTGCTCGACCGCGAGCCTGTGCCGGTCCCAGAGCTGTTGCCGGGCATCGACGATCGCATCGTCGTCCACGAGCACCGAGCGGACGTCCGCCGTGCGCGCCCACGCGAGCGCATCGTGGGAAACGCGGAGGGCACCCAGTGAATCGGCGGCGACCGAATCCACGGGAACGTCCACGACCTCACCGGCCGCGAGCGCGGCGTGCAAGGCCTGGCAGCCGGTGGGTTCGACGCCGACCACGCGGACGCCGTGATGGTCGGCCGCGGCCGTGACGCCGGAGAACAGCCCGCCGGCGCCGACCGCGACGACGACCGTGTCCAGGCCCGGAACGGCGGCGATGATCTCGGGTAGCAGGGTGCCGGCGCCCGCCGCCGTGAGAACGTTGTCGAACGTGGAGGCGTCGATCGCCTCGGTGCGTACGGCGAAACGACGGGCCTCCTCGGCCGCCTCGGCCTGATCCGCCCCTTCCAGGCGTACGTGCGCGCCGAACATCCGCAGCCGTTCGGCCTTGGCGGCCGGAGCGTTCTCGGCCAGGAACGCGGTCACCGGCACGCCGTGCCGCGCGGCGGCCCAGGCGAACCCGAGGTCGGCGTTCCGGCCGGTCGACACGACCAGCCCTGTGGCCGGCAGCCGCCCGGCCTCCAGCAGCGCGGCCACGAAGTTCGCCGCCCCGCGCGCCTTGAACGAACCGCTGTGCTGCATGAACTCCAGTGCCGCGTGCACCCCCGGGCCGTCGACGAGGCCGGGATCGAGCGGCACGACCGTCACGGGCCGGACGGCACCGGCGATCCGGTCGGCCGCCGCCTTCACATCGCCGTACGAGATCAAGAGAAGAACTCCCGCAGGGACCGGATGACGAGCTGAGGCTCCTCGTCGCACAGCCAGTGAAGGGCCTCGAACCTGACGACGCCGCGCAGGTCGGTCGTCTCCTTCGGCAGCGTCCACCTGAACCAGTCGTAGGCGTGCGGGGAGGCCAGGCCCAGCAGGGGCGCGGTGATCTTGGAGTAGCCCTTCATGTCCTCGATGTCCTGCTGGATGGCCTTGTACCAGCCGTTGCCGCAGCGAACGGCGTCACGGGTGTCGTAGGCGTGCGCGAAGACCGCGCGGTCGGCGTCGGCGACGTTCGACTGGTCGACCAGGCCGATGCCGTAGTGCCAGTCGATCAGGTAGCGCGCCCGGCCCGCGATCAGCTGCTCGGGCAGTACCGGCACCTGGTTGAACGCGAACCACCACATGTTGATGTCGCCGCCCGGCGGCTGCAGCATCGGCATTGTGTAGAGGTCCTCGTCCGGGTGCAGGACGTCCAGCAGCGCCACCTTGCGCGTCGCCGCCGCGTGGTTGGCGGCGAAGCTGAACGCCACCATCGCGCCGATGTCGTGCCCGGCGATGTTCACGCTGCGGTAGCCGAGCTTGCGGACCAGCTCGTAGATGTCCCGCGCCATCGTCTTCTTGTCGAACCCGCCCTGCGGCTTGTCCGATCCGCCCATGCCGCGGATGTCGACGACGATGACGCGGTAGTGGCGGGCGAGGGCCGGCATGACCTTGCGGTAGCTCCACCACGTCGCGGGCCAGCCCGGCACGAGGATGAGCGGATCACCCTTACCGCCGGCCACATAGTGCAACCGCGTCCCGTTCACGTTCGCGTGGTGGCTGCGGAAGCCGCCGGGCAGCGACCGCGCCAGCCTGTCATCGCCGGGCACGGAACGCCCGGTCGAAGCCAACGCCTCCCCACGCGTCGTCACCAATGCGGCCGCGGCCGTACCGGCTCCGAGCGCCAATGCCTTACGCCGATCCAACGACATGCCGAGTCCCTTCGCCGATCCAGATCCGTCCAGATCGCAGACGATCAATCAATCCGGGCCCAGCATGAGGAACGCCGCTGTTAGATCCGCTATGCGTTCACGATGAGGCGGCGTGGTCATGCCGTCTCCGGCCTCATCGCGGACGCATCGCCGATCCATCAACGCGGCGGCACAGGCTTCAGCCATGCAAGGTTTTCCGCTGATCCAGCCAGAGACCGCCACCGGTGAGGCGGCGAGCCTGCTCGATGCCACCCAGCACGTCTTCGGCATCACCCCGAACATGATCAAGGCGATGGCCAACAGCCCGGCGGCCCTCCGGGGCTACCTGGGCCTGGCCGGTGCCTTGCGCGAGGGGAGCCTGCCGATGGCGGTCCGCGAACGGATCGCTCTGCTGGTGGCGCAGCACCACGGCTCGGACTACTGCCTGTCCGCGCACACCTACGTCGCCACCAAGCTGGCCGGGCTGACCGAGACCGAGGCCACCCGGGCGCGCAGCGGCGAGGCCGATGACCCGGTGGCCGCCGCCGCCCTGATGCTGGCCGCCGCGATGCTGCGGCGCAACGGCTCGGTCACCGCCGACGAGCTGTCGGCCGGCCGCGCGGCGGGCCTGGCCCCGGAACAGATCGTCGAGGTCGCCGCGCACGTCGCCCTCAACGTCTTCACCAACCACGTCACCAACGCCACGCGCGTCGCCGTCGACTGGCCGCTCGTCCGGCACACCGACTGACCACTCCCGTTCCACATCCCGTTCCACATTCCGTTTCACACGATCACAACCACATGGAGGAACCATGAGTTCACGCATGCCCAACCCCCAGCAGCTCGTTCCCGAACTCGGCGAGGTCGGCGGCGCGCTGTTCAAGGCCACCGGCAACGGCTCGATCCCGCGCACCACGATCGGGCTGGTCCAGCTGCGCGCCGGGCAGATCGTCGGCAACACCTACCTGACCGTTCTGCACACCGGGAACCTGCGCCGGGCGGGGGAGTCGGAGGAACGGATCACCGCCGTCTCCTCCTGGCGGGACGCGCCCTACTTCTCCGACGCCGAACGCGCCGCGCTGGAGCTGGTGGAGGCGGTGCTCACGCCCAACCCGCACGGTGAGCGCGTCTCCGACGAACTGTACGCGCGGGCGTCCGCCCTCTACGAGGACAAGGCGCTGGCCACCCTCACCATGGCCGTCGGCCAGGTGAGCTTCTTCATCGCGCTCGCGCTGACGGGCAGGCCGCTCCCGGGCGTCTCGCCCGACGAGCAGTGGCGTCCGGCCGCGGCCGAATAGCCGCGGAGCGTCCGTGACGACCGATCGCCTCATCGAGCCTGCCACGGCTGTGCCGTGGCAGGCCGGGACGCCGGGCGGGTGCTGCCTTCCCCGAAGCGGCTACACCGTCCGGATCGGCCGGGGTCCCGACCGCCGGCCCGCCCTGCAGATCCACGACGACCGCGACGGGCTGCTCGATGTGGCCGTGGCCCACTCGCTCGTCTCCATCCTGCTGCGTGGCGGCTTCCGCGCCAGGCGCGGCCAGGCTCCGTGGGCGCTGGCCTGGGGCCAGCTCCCGCCCGGCTGTGACCAGGTCGCCGTCCTGTTCGCGGGCCGCGCCGACGCGGTCCAGCCCGTCAGGCCGACCATCATCGCCCGCGCGTTCTGGGTGGCCGAGGCCGGCGGGGAGTTCCGCAGCGTCTCGGTCGCCGCCGACGCCGACCGCGCCACCCGCCGGCTACGCCGCGAACACCGACCCCCCAACCCGTACAGAGGAGAAGGCTCATGACCACACAGACCAGAAACGACCCGTCCGCCGCCCCGGACTCACCGCCTCCCGGTTCACCGCCCCAAGCGGGCGGGAGAAAGCTGGGCCTGGCCCTGCTGGTGATCGCAGCGGCTCAGCTGATGCTGGTGCTGGACGCCACCATCGTGACCGTCGCCCTGCCCAGCATCCAGAACTCGCTGCACATGGCGGCGGCCGACCTGAACTGGGTGATGACCGCCTACGCCCTGTCGTTCGGCGGCCTGCTGCTCGCCGGCGGCCGCGCCGGTGACCTCTTCGGGCGCAGGCGGATGTTCCGCGCCGGCCTGGTGGTGTTCACGCTGGCCTCGCTCGCCGGTGGCTTCGCCACCACGGGTTCGGTGCTGATCGCGGCCCGGATCGCCCAGGGAGTCGGAGCGGCGATCGCCGCGCCCACGGCGCTGTCGCTGCTGGCCACCACGTTCCCGGCGGGTTCTGAACGCAACAAGGCGCTCGGCGTCTACGGCGCGATGGGCGGGCTCGGGTCTGTGGTCGGCCTGCTGCTCGGCGGCGCGCTGACCGAGTACCTGAACTGGCGGTGGATCCTGTTCGTGAACGTGCCGATCGCCATCGCGGTGCTGGCCGGGACCACCGTGCTCGTCGAGGGCGACCGCGAGCGCGGCAAGATCGACCTGCCCGGCGCCCTCACCGTCATCCTGGGCCTCGGCTCGCTCGTCTACGCCATCAACGGCGCCAACGTGCACGGCTGGACCGACGGGACCTCGCTCGTCTTCTTCGGCGCCGCCGCCGTGCTGCTGATCGCGTTCGCCGTCATCCAGTACACCGCCGCCGCGCCGATGATGCCGCCCGCCATCCTGGCCGACAGGGGCCGTGCCGGCGCCAACCTGGTCAACTTCCTGCTGGGCGCGGGCATGCTCGCCACGTTCTACTTCCTCACGCTCTACATGCAGGTCGTCAAGGGCTACAAGCCGATGGAGACCGGCCTGGCCTACCTGCCGTTCGCCATCGGCATCGGCGTCTCCGCAGGCGGCATCGGCCCGCAGCTGCTGGGCCGCATGTCGGAACGTTCGGTCACCGCGATCGGGCTGCTGGTCGCCGCCATCGGAATGGGCTGGTTCGGTCTCCTGGCGCCGGGCCAGAACCCCTGGACGGTCCTGCTGCCCGCACAGCTCGTCGCCGGTCTCGGCCTCGGCCTGGCCTTCGTCACCGTGACCATCGCCGGAGTACGCGGCGTCGCCGACCGCGACACCGGCATCGCCTCCGGCCTGATCAACACCACCCTGCAGATCGGCGGCGCCCTCGGCCTGGCCGTGCTGGCGGCCATCGCCACCGAGGCCACCAAGCACCAGCTGCCCGGCCACCCGCTGCCCGACGCCCTCACCCACGGCTACACCACCGGAATCCTCGTCGGGGGCGGGTTCTACGTGGCGGCGCTCCTCATCGCACTCCTCACCATGAACCGCGCCGCCGATGCTCCCGCAGAGGCCTGACAAGGAGGCAGCCATGGATCGCTTTGAGCGCGGCGAGCACGAGTTCGAGCAGTTGATCGGTGTTCCGGCGGAGCCGGGTCTGGACAGGATCAAGGCCTCATCGCCGGATGTGCACGCGACGATGTTGGAGACGTTCGCGGGGCCGATGACGCACCCGGAGCTGAGCCGTCAGTCGCGGGAGCTGGCGAGTGTCGCGGTGATCGCGGCGCTGGGCGGCGCCGACGGCAAGCTCGCGACGCATGTGCGCGGCGCGCTGCACCAGGGCGTCGGTGCGGATGAGTTGCGGGCGCTGGCCGAGCATGTGGCGGTGTACGCGGGGTTCCCGCGCGGGCTGACGGCGCTTGAGGTCATCGACCGGGTGCTCACCGACGCGGGGATCTCGCAACCGGCCAGGCTGCACCGGGTGCGGCTGAACGATCACGAGACGGTGGTGGCGCAGCGCGGAGAGGCCGGTCCGGCCGTGTTGTTGTCGCACTCGCTCGGCCTGGACTGGCGAATGTGGGAGCCGGTGATGGATCGGCTGGCGGTCGGCCGCCGGGTGTTCGCCTACGACATCCGCGGGCACGGCTCGGCCGCCGGGTCGCCCACCCCGTTCACCATGGACCAGGCTGGCGATGACCTGATCGGGGTGATGGACGCGCTCGGCCTGGATCAGGCGCACGTCGCGGGCCTGTCGTTCGGCGGAGGCATCGCGCAGACCGCCGCCGTCGCCCACCCCGACCGGTTCGCCTCGCTCACCCTCCAGGCCACCACCGACTTCGCGTTCACCGAGGCGTTCGAGAACCGCGGCCGGTCGGGTGAGGCGGACGGGATGCAGGCACAGGTCGTCCCGACGCTGACGCGCTGGTTCACCGGGCCTGCGCTTGCCACCAACGACTGGGGTGTGCGCTACGCCCGCGAGCGGATCCTGCGGTTCCTGCCGCAGGACTGGGCCGCGGCCTGGCACGCGTTCAAGGACCTGAACGTGCAGGGACGCCTGTCCGACTTCAAGGCCCCAGTCCTCGTTCTGGCGGGGGAGTTGGACGCCTCCACCACGCCGGAGATCATGTCCGGGATCGCCAAGGCCATCCCCGGATCGACCTACGTGGAGTTGCCCGGCACACCGCACATGCAGACCCTCGAACAACCCGGCCTGGTCGCCGACGCCCTAGACACGTTCCTCCCGCGCTGAATTGTCCGACCCGGGCACCACCATGCGAGCCATGACTTTTCCCGAGCTTTTTCAGTCCGCGCCCGGCGAGGTGTTGTTGGTGTGCACGAGCTACGAGAACGGCAAGGCACGGTGGGGCCAGTTGCTAGGCGAGATCGGAGGCGGCAGGCAGGGTGACGTGCTCGTCCTGGGCGACGCGCGGGTGCGGTTGGTGGAAGGCCGTGGCTGGGACTACCTGCACGGTGGGAACGTCCCTGCGCTCGTTCCGGAAGGCGAATCCGCACCGGTCGTCGTCTTGGCCGACATTGCGGTGACCTATGGCGGGGCCGGGCCGTTGCTGGTGGATGTGGCCGTGGTGCCCGGACGCGGCGTCCGGGTGCCGTCGGCCCGGCTAGGCGAGGTCCTGACGGCCCTGCTCGGCGGCGCGCTCGGTTTCGACGATCTGGTGCGCGGCATGGACGTGCTCGGCGTTTACGAGGGCGACGGTGCCCGGCCGGCCTTCACCACGCCGACCACGCCACTCCGTCGAGATTTCCCGGCCTTGCCGTCCACCGACGCCGCGCTGCTGGTCCGCACATCGTTCGATGACGAGGCGGGATGGCAGGCGCTGCTCGCCGACCTGGGCGGCGTCGATGAGAGTGGCCGATGGGTCGGTGCTGACCTGGACCCGGACGAGATCGACGTGGACAACTATCCGCTCACGGCCAGGGTCGTCGACGACCGGGCGTTCAGCGATCTCCTGCCGGGCCAGGTTCCGGCGCTGACCGCGCCCAAGCTGCACACCACACTGGTCGCGCTCGCCGATGCCAGAACGTTCACCGAACCCGGCCGACCGCTGACCGTCGTCGATCTCTACGACACCCCTGGCCAGGCCATGCTCCTGCCCTGCCGCGAGGTCGGATCGCTGGCCTGCAACCTGGAGATCGGCAACATGGACTTCCACGAGTTCATCGCCCAGGAGGGCGAAGAGCCGTGGTGGAAGGAGTGAGGCAGGGCCGTCAGACCATGTACTGGTCGTGCTCGGCGTAGAGGGCGGTCCACTCCTCGTCGGTGAGGGTGCGGCCCGACTCGCGGATCTCGGCCAGTGCCTCGAAGTACTTCTCGCGGGGCGGCGCGGGGGCGAACAGGACCAGCATCTTGGCCTCCGCCTCGGCGGGGTTGCAGAACCCGTGGACGCCGCCCATCGGCACGTAGAAGAAGTCACCAGGGTTGGCCGTGGCCCACTTCTCGCCGTTGAAGAGTTCGACCTGCCCGCTCACGATGTAGAACGACTCGGAGAAGGTCTTGTGGAAGTGGCCGCCTGAACGCGAGCTCTGAGCGACCATGTTCCACTCGAACAGCCCGAACTGGCCCATGGTCGCCGACCCCGGCGCGGTGAAGACGGTCGTGGTGCCGTTCGGGTAGGTCAGCGACTTGATGTCGTCGGCGGTCCGCAGCACCGCGCTGATCTCGCCCGTGTGATCGACGTAGGACATGACCTGGGAGCTTAGCCGTATACGCCTGACTTGATGCTGGTGAAGAACGACCGCCACTCGCCCTGCTCAAAGCACAGCGCAGGCCCCTCAGGATCCTTGGAATCCCGAGCCGCCACCAACCGCCCCGAGGCACTCCCAACCTCAACACAGTCGCCCTCGTCGCCGCCGCTACGGCTGCTCTTGTGCCAAGCGGCCGCGACCTCGACGCACTGGCCTTCACTGGCGCCGCTGTAGCTGCTCTTCTGCCAGACGGACGCAACCTCTACACAGCTGCCCTCGCTGCCGCCGCTGTAGCTGCTCTTGCGCCACCAGGCGCCCCGCAACTCCGGTGCCTTCATGGCGTTGAGAGTATCCGGTCGACGACATTGAGAGAATGGGCTTCATCCAAGGTGCCGGACAGTAGATGGGCGAAGAGTTGTTCGTGGCTGGCGACCTCCTTCGGGTCCTCGACGAAAGAGCTTTGTTTGAAGAGTTCGAACACTGAAACCGTCAGCCGGCCAGGTGGCAGGAGTCTGAAGAGATCGAAGGGACCCGTCAGCCACAAGTGAGCACCTGCTGAGTATGGGAGGATCCGCACGGTGATGTGGCTTAGCTGTGCGGCCTCGCGTAGCTGCCGGAGTTGGGTGCGCATTGCTTCAGAACTGCCGACCTGCTGGTGTAGGGCGGCCTCCCCAATGACTGCGACATAGTTCGGGGGCTGAGCCTTCGAGAGAACACGCTGTCTCGCTAGCCGAAACCTCACGAAGTCATCTGGTCGCCGGTCCTCGTCATAAAGACTCGCGGCTATGAGGCTGCGCGTGTAGTCCGGTGTCTGCAGCAGACCAGGTATGAGGTTGGGCTGGAACGTACAGATCTCGGATGAGTCCCACTCCAGACTGGCCAGATCGAGCGATGCGGCGGATACATGGTTCTGGAACTCGCGTTCCCAGTTCTTCTTGCGGCCTTGGCGGGCCAGGTGAAGAAGGGATTCGCGGAGGATCGGGTCTTGCACTTTGTAAAAGTCGAGGAGGTCGCCGAGGTCGTCCACTCGGATGGGCTGGAGGCCGTTCTCGGTCGTGCTGATCCAGCCGGGGGAGCGGCCGTAGCGGCGCGCGGCGGCTTCTATGGTCAGGCCCGCCGCCTCGCGGGCCTGGCGGAGGGCGCTTCCGATGCGGCGGTACCGGACCGAGGGCATGTTGACACCGTTTCACGCTCCGTGCCCGGATGAGTACAGGATTCTCGGCGGCTGAATCTTCAATCCGATGACCTTTTAGCCCGTCGATCTTTTAGCCCGGGATCGAACGCGAGATGGCGATCACCGGGTGGGACGAACCTTCCGTGGACGACGCAAACGGAAGGAGAACGTGGCGTGACCGACGGACTGGTGGTGATCGGCACGATCACGCTGCTGGGTGAGAGCCGCTCGGTACGGCAGCTGCGGCAGTTCGCGGGGGATCTGCTGGGGGCGGACCATCCACGGCTGGACGACATCCAGCTGTGCCTGACCGAGAAGTTCGGCAACGCGATCCGGCACAGCCGGTCGGGTGAGGGCGGCTGGGTGACGGTCACCCTCTCGGCGGGCTCGGGTGTGGTCCGTACGGAGGTGACCGATGACGGCGGCCTGGGGCGGCCGGGCATCACGCGGGAGGTCGATCCACTCACCGAAAATGGGCGCGGGCTGATGCTGCTCGCCGCGTTGAGCGAACGGTGGGGTTATGACGGGGACGGCGAGGGTGTCACGGTGTGGGCAGAGTTTCCGACTCCGTTCGGATGCGACGGGCCGCGATCGATGCCACCAGGCGGCCTATGACCGGCAGTTCTAGGGGTGCGAGTGAATAGGCGGGGTGGACCATGCGCTGCTTGTTCTTGCGGAGTGCCTTGATGGTCGCGGCGGCCACTGATTCGGGCGGAACGGGCGGGAAGGTGCGGGGTGGCTTGCCGCCTCGCCAGGGGAGCAGGTCGATGTCGCGGAGTGGGGTGTCGGTCGAGCCGGGGACGATCTCCAGGACGCGGATGTCGGTGTGGCGGAGTTCGTGACGGAGGGCGCGGGTTGCTTGGGCGAGCGCCGACTTGGACGCGGCGTAGTAGCCGAGCAGGGGGAGCGGGACGGACTGCACCGTCGAGGTGACGTTGACGATCGTTCCGTTGCCGGGCATCGCGGGCAGGGCCGCGCGGGCGAGCGCCAGGGGAGTCCAGAAGTTGGTCTCGAACGAGGCGCGTGCCTCGTCGTCGTCGCCCAGGTCTGATTGGGGGGCGATCACGCTGACGCCGGCGTTGTTGATGAGGATGTCGATGCCGCCCATCGCGTGGGCGGCTCGTTCGGCCAGCGTGGCGGCGGCGCCGCGGATAGAGAGGTCGGCGGGCAGGACGTGCTCGGCGGGCAGCTTGCGCAGCTCGGGCTCGCGGCGGGCCGAGACGGCGACGCGCGCGCCGTGGCCTGCCAGGGCGATGGCCAGCGCGCGGCCGATGCCGCTGGACGCGCCGGTGAGCAGGATCCGTGACCCTCGGAGGTCGGTCATGACGGCTCCTCAAGTTGACTGATTATCAATCAGTACGGGAGACTAGCACCATGGTCGACCGGAGGGCACGGCTCATCGAAGCCGCGGGGGAGCTGTTCATCGAGCGCGCGTACGACGAGGTCACCACGACCGAGATCGCCAAGCGCGCCGGCGTCGCGTACGGGCTCATCGCCCATCACTTCGAGAACAAGCGGGGGCTCTACCTGGCCACCATCCGGGCGGCGGCGGATCGGCTGCGCGAGGTGCGGGACGCGCCGGTGGAGGGCGAGACGCCTGAGGAACAGCTGCGGAACGGGATCCGGCGGCACATCGAGTTCATCGAGGCCAACTCAGACGGGTTCCTCGCCATCGTGCGCGGCGGGCTGGGTTCCGATGCCGAGGTGCGGGAGATCGTGGAGGGTTCTCGCTGGGAGGGCGCCCAGCGGATACTGGGCGCCCTCTCGATCGGCGAACCCGTTCCGCCGCTGCTGCGGGCCACGATGCGCGCCTGGGTCGGCTACCTGGACGAGCTGATCCTCGACCGGCTCGCCCACGAGGACGTGCCGGTCGAACGGCTCGTGGAGTCGGCCGCCGCCACGCTGATCGCGGCCCTCGGGGTCGCGGGGGTCACGACGGAGGTCAGAAGCCTGCCGTGATCTTGGTGAACTCCCACTCGTCCTGGGCGATGCCGCTGCAGTTGGAGACCACGCCGCCGCCCGGGCAGGGCCGGTCGCGGTTGACCGCCCAGTAGGCCAGGCGCGCCAGCCCCTTGGACTTGGCCCAGTCGCGGATCTTCGTCCACGTCTCGGGCGAGGTCGTCTCCTGCTGGTCCGACAGCCCGTTCATGCCCGAGATGCCCATGTGCCCGTACGCGTCGGCGTCCGACCAGCCGTTGGCCGACTTCAGCGCGTCCTTCAGGCCCTCGGAGGCGTTGACGGTGCTCTGGTACATGTCCGAGCCGCCGCCGAAGTCGAACGGCATGATCGTGAAGATGTCCACGCCCGCCTGCAGTTCGGCGTTGCGCTTGATGAGGCGCGTGCCGTAGTAGTTCGGCCCGGTGGTCGAGGTGCCGAACGTCAGGATCGTGGTGATGCCGGCGTTCTGCTGCTTCACGATCTTCAGGGCGCCCAGGATGCGGTCCTGGACGGCCTCGTTCTCGAACTCGTCGGTGTTCTCGATGTCGACGTCGATCGCCTTCAGGCCGTAGGCGTCGATGACCTTCTGGTAGGCGCCCGCGAGCGACTGCTCGTCGGGGCAGTTCGGGCCGAGCTTGTTGCCCTGCCAGCCGCCGATCGAGGGCAGCACGTCGCCGCCCGCCGCGCGGATCTGGGCGATGGTCTGCTCGTCGGTGCCGCCGGCGAGCGGGCGGTTGCCGTCCCAGGCGGGGTTGCAGCCGCCGCTGGACAGGATGAACGCCATCGTGAACTGCTTGATGCCGGTCGCGTTCATCACGGTGGACGGGGCGGGCGGGTCACCCCAGCCCAGGAACAGGTAGGGCGCGGCGCCCGAGCCGGCCGCCAGCTTGGGAGCGGAGCGCGAGCCGGTGGTGTGCGAGCCGGTGGTGCTGGGAGCGGCGGCCGTGGGAGCGGCGGCGGCCCGCACTGCGGCGTGCGCGGTGGATGGGGTGAGGAGCGCGAGTGCCAGGGTGGCGAGGGCGAGGGGCGGGGTCGTGCGTCTCAAGGTCACTCCTGATGACGACGCGGATGGACGGGGTGGAAGCCGGGCTCCCCCGAGGCCCCGATGCGTCTGTCCGGCCTCCTGCTAATAGGAAACTTTCCTGATAGTGGGAGACCGTAACCCCGCCGCCGCCTTGGTCACAAGGCCTAAACGCAGAGCGTTAGGGCGTGCCGAAGACCTTGCCGGGGTTGAAGATGCCCGCCGGGTCCAGGGCGTTCTTGACCCCGTGATGCAGGGCCACGACGGAGGGGTCCAGCTCGGCGTGCAGACCACGGCGCTTCAGGAGACCGACGCCGTGCTCGCCGCTGACGGTCCCGCCGAGCGCGATCGCGTCGTCCACGATCTGGTCGAACGCGCGCTGTGCGCGGCGGCGGGCCTCGTCGTCGCCGGCCGGGGCGATGATCAGCGGGTGCAGGTTGCCGTCGCCCGCGTGCGCGATGTTGGCGATGTGGGTGTCGTTGTCGCGTGCGGCCCGTTCGATCCGGGTCAGCATCTCGGGCACCAGGGCGCGCGGTACGCACACGTCCTCGGTCAGCACGGGCCCGAGCCGTTCCAGCGCGGGGTAGGCCAGCCGGCGCGCGGAGAACAGCGCCTCGGCCTCCTCCTCGTCGGTCGACCGCGCGCTCCAGGTCGCGCCCGCCCGCTTGAAGCAGTCGACCATCGCGTCGGCCTCGCGGTCGCCCGCCTCGCCCGGCGCGTCGGTACGGCCGAGGAGCAGCACGTTCGCGTCGGCGGACAGGCCCATGTTCTTCCACTCGTCGACCGCGCGCAGGCAGTGCCGGTCGACCAGCTCCAGCGCGCTCGGCACGACCCCGGCCGCCGTCACCGCGCTGACCGCCTCGCCCGCGGCGGCCAGCGTGTCGAAGTAGCCGACGACGGTCTGCTCGGCGGGACGGGCGGCGCGCAGCCGGACGGTGATCTCGGTGACCACGCCCAGCGTGCCCTCCGAGCCGACCATCAGCCCGCACAGGTCGTAGCCGACCACGCCCTTGGCGGTACGACGGCCGAGGCGCACGACCTCGCCGCGCCCGACGACCGCCTCGACGGCCAGCACATAGTCGCGGGTCACGCCGTACTTGACGCAGCAGACGCCGCCCGCGTTGGTCGCCACGTTCCCGCCGATCGTCGACCAGGGGGAGCTGGCCGGGTCCGGCGGATACCACAGGCCCTGCTCGGCGCAGGCCGCGCGCAGGTCGTCGTTCACCACGCCGGGCTGTACGACGGCGAGGCGCTCGTGCGGATCGATCTCGACGATCTCGTTCATCGCCTCGAGCGAGAGCAGTACGCAGCCGTCCAGCGCGTTCGCCCCGCCCGAGAGGCCGGTCCCCGCGCCGCGCGGCACGACGGGCACGGACCGCTGCGCGCACGCCCGCACCACCGCGCGGACGTCGGCGGTCGAGCCCGCGCGGACGAGGACCGCAGGGGCGCCGTGGGGCGCCCATTG
This sequence comes from Actinomadura barringtoniae, assembly GCF_017573505.1. Taxonomy (GTDB): domain Bacteria; phylum Actinomycetota; class Actinomycetes; order Streptosporangiales; family Streptosporangiaceae; genus Spirillospora; species Spirillospora barringtoniae. The sequence goes on along the minus strand of NZ_JAGEOJ010000008.1, from coordinate 261,186 downwards.
CGCCTCGTCATGGACGTAGGCGGCGACCACGTCGGGGTCGGTCACCACGCGTTCCGCGGGAATGGACGAACGCAGGGCGTCGATCAGTGAGGCCATGCCCTCACGTAATCACGGAACCCTGAGCTCAGTGCAGGGGGAGCCAGGCGAACGGCTTCGGGTGCTCGTAGGGCTGGAGGCTCTGCGCGGCCCGGATCGCCTTCAGGGACGGGTAGATCGCGACCAGAGCCACCAGGATCGGATAGAGGGTGAGGACCCGGCCGTCCACCTCCGACACCCGCAGCACGAGCTCGATCACGAGCGCGTAGCCGGTGAGGACGGCGGAGAACGAGACGGCCTGGGCCAGATGGCGGCGCAGCAGGCCGACCTGGTCCCGCCTGCCGAAGAAGAGGAACAGGCCGGCGGCCGGGACCCACATCAGGGGGAGGAAGGCCAGCGCGCCCAGGACGGTGCCCGCGTGGGCGAGCGTCGCGTAGGTCTTGACGTCCTGGGCGGTCAGCGTGCCGGGCTGCTGCTCGCCCGGCGAGATGGTCGGCTGCTGCTCGGTCGACGCGATGCCCGGTTGCTGCTCGGTCGGTTGCTGCTCGGCCTGGAACTGCTCGGTCCGCTGGTGATCGGGCTGCTGGTGATCGGACGGTGCGCCGGGAGGCTGCTCGAACTGTGTTTCGTCGGCGTTCATCGCACATCCTGGTGAATCAGAGGGTTGCGCGATTGTGCCACGAAATGATGCGAATGATGCTCAGGCGGCGGACTTGATCCGGCTGGCCACGTCCGCCCGGAGCGCGCTGAGGTCGGCGCCCGAGGTGACCAGCATGATCGACGCCGGTGCGCGGTCGTCGTGGATGACGCCCAGCAGCACGTGGCCGTCGCTGATGAACTTGTGCTTCAGCCGGATGGCGTGACGAAGGCTCAGCTCCAGTGCCTTCTTCGACGTCGGCTCGAACGGGATGTGGCCCTGGGGGGTCCGGCCCGGAGGGGAGTCGAGCGCGCCTTCGCCGAAGGTCTGCTCGGTCGCATCGCGGACGGCCTCCAGATCGATCCCGATGGTCTTCAGTGCCTCGGGATCGAGCGCGTCGGGGCCGCCCGAGGAGCCGACCCGGATCACGTACTCCCGGATCCTGGCCGCGTCCACGCCCTGCGCGTGCAAGGCGTCCGCCGCGACTCCGCCGCCCTCGGCCAGGGCCAGCAGCAGGTGCTCGGGGCCGATGCGGTGGTGCTTGAACGTGCGGGCGTCTTCCTGCGCCCGCGCGACGGCCGTCCGGGCCTCGTTGGTGAACCGCTCGAACATCCTCTAACGCTCCTTCTTCAGAATTCGCCGGCCGGCGCCGTGCTTCTTGTGGACGGCCTGGCGGCTCACGCCGAGACAGACCGCGATCTCCTGCCAGGACCAGCCCTGGTCGCGCGCGTTGGCGACCTGAAGGGACTCCAGCCGTTCGGCGAGCTCGCGCAGGGCGCGCACCGCCCGCAGCCCGACGGCCGGGTCACGGCTGCCCGCCTCCTGGGCGAGCTTCACTCCATCGCTCATACCGTCAACCTACGTTGACATCTCACGAGTGTCAACCAAGGTTGACGCGAGCCTTGCGCGGCCAGGAGATCATCGGATTGTTACTGTGTGTGATCATCCGCTGTGACCGACGATCTGGAGCGCCATTGATGATGCGACCCGCCAACCTCCTCGCGACCGTGGTCGGAGCCGCCTGCCTCGCGGTGCACGCCCCGGCCGCGCGCGCCTCGGCCGCACCCGCCGACCCGCAGCCGTCCGGCGGGCTCGGCATCCTCACCGGCCTCACCCTGAACGTGCCGGTCAACCTCCCCGTGGTCGCCTGCCTGAACCTCGGCGTGACCACCGGCAACCCGGCGAACAACCCGAACGAGCCCTGCGTCAGCAACCCGGGGCGGTCGCGCCCAAAAGGCCGGTAGGCAGGCCGCCCGCCCAGGCGCCTGCCGCAGCCCCGGCGCTCGCGGCGCCTTCACAGCCCGCGGCGCCTTCACAGCCCGCAGCGCCCTCAGAGCCCGCGGCGCCCTCAGAGCCCGCGGCGCCCGAAGGTCACGCCAAGCACCACAAGAAGTCGCACCACCACAAGCCGCGCCGCCCGTCGTGCCGGCTGGCGGGGCCCATCGACGGCTGCGCGATCCCGCCTCGGCCGCCGGTCGTCGCCCCGGAACCCGAGCCCGCTACGCGGGCGCCAATAGTGTGGTCAGGAGATCATCGAGGCTGATCAGGCCCGCGATGTTCCCGTCGGTGCCGCGCACCATGCCGAGATGGCTGTGGCTCTCGCGCAGCGTCGCGACCGCGTCGGCCACCGGCGTGTCCACCGACAGCGTCGGAACGGGATGGGCCAGCTCGCCCGCCGGGGTGGTCCGGCCGCGCGCCCTGGCCAGGTAGGCGTCCCGCACGTGCACCATCCGGGCGCGGGCGCCGCCGCCCCGCAGCATGATGCGGGTGCGGCCGGTGCGCACGGCGGTGTCGATGACCTCCTGCGGCCCGGCCGAGGGCGGCACGTCGACGATCTCGTTCACCGGTGTCACCAGCTCGGCGAGCGGCGCCACCGGGGCGTCCAGCGCGGCCTTCAGCACCTTGACGTCGGACTCCTCGATGAGGCCGAGGCGCCGCGACTCGACGACCAGGTCGCGCAGCTGCTCGGGCGTGCGCGACACGCTGAGCGAGTCGCGCGGCGGCACGCCGATCGACCGCAGCAGCAGGTTGGTGATCGCGTTCAGCGACGCCAGCACGGGCCGCACCACCTTGGTGAACCCGCGGAACGGCGGCGCCAGCAGCATCACCGAGCGCTCGGGCCGGGCGATCGCCCACGACTTGGGCGCCATCTCGCCGACCACCATGTGCAGGAACGTCACCAGCGCGAGGGCCAGCACGAACGCCACCGCGTGCGCCCCGGCCTCCGGCAGGCCCGCCGAATGAAACCACGGCGTGATGGTCTCGGCGATGACCGGCTCGGACACCAGACCAAGGCCCAGCGAGCACATGGTGATGCCGAGCTGCGCGCCCGCCAGCATCAGCGACAGCTCGCGGATCCCGGCGACGGCGGACGCGGCGGAACGGCTTCCCTCGGCCGCCAGCTTCTCCAGCCGGGGCCGCTTGGCCGCCACGAGCGCGAACTCGGCCGCGACGAAGAAGCCGTTGCCGAGCAGCAGCGCCAGGGTGAGCGGCACGCCCACGGACAGATTCACGCGCCGTCCCCCTCTTTCTCTTTCTCGCCGTCTGCGTCGTCGCCGTCGTGCTTCGGATCGGGCTGATCGGGCTGATCGGGCGCGGCGTCGACGGCGCGGATCCGGATCAGTTCCGGTACGTGCCGGTGAACGGTCAGCACCTCGACCACGGCCTGGCGCGCGGGCTCGTCCATCCGCGTCGGCGGCAGGTCCACGGTCACCACGTCGCCCGGTTCGGCGACGCGGCCGAGCCGCTGCAGCAGCAGCCCGGCGACGGTCTCGTAGTCGCCCTCGGGCAGCGCGATGCCGGTCTCGTGCGCGACCTCGTCCATGCGCAGTCCCGCGTCGGTCGTCCACCACTCGCCGCGCCGGATCGCCAGGTCCTCGCCGACGTCGTTCTCGTCCTCGATCTCGCCGACGAGCTCCTCGGCGACGTCCTCCCAGGTGATGAGCCCGGCGAAGCCGCCGTACTCGTCCACCACGCACGCCATCGCGGCGCCGCCGCCGCCCTGCAGCTGCGCGACGACCTGCGGCAGCGGCAGCGAGTCGGGCACCAGCACCGCGGGCCGCGCCAGCTCGCGTACCGGGGTGCGCGCCGCCTCGTCGGGCGACAGCAGGATCAGCTCGTCCAGCCCCACGACCCCGATGACGTCGTCGACGCTGTGGCCGACCACGGGATAGCGGGTGTGGCCGTGCGCGGTGATGATGTCGGTCAGCTCGGCCGCCGCCGCGTCCGCCGGCACCGTGACCACGTCCACCCGCGGCACCATCACCTCTTCGGCGTTGCGCTCGGAGAACGCCAGCGCCCGCTCCAGCAGGTCGGCGTGGCCGTCCTGAAGTTCCTCGCCGGACTCGCCGATGATGTGGCCGAGCTCCTCCAGCGTCGCGCCGTGGTGCAGCTCCTCGACCGGCTCGATCCCGACCGCGCGGAGCAGCCGGTTCGCCGAGGCGTCGAAGAACTTGATGAGCGGCGAGGCCAGCATCATGTAGATCAGGGTGGAGCGGGCCAGCGCGCGGGCCATCGGCTCGGCCCGTGCCAGCGCCAGGTTCTTGGGGAACAGCTCGCCCAGCACCATCTGGATGATCGTGGCCAGCGCGAAGCCGAGCGCGACCGCGATCCCGCCGGAGGCCGCCTTCGGGATCCCCACCAGCTCCAGCCCCGGCTCGATCAGGTCGGCCAGCGCCGGCTTGGCGATGAAACCCACGATCAGCGCGGTGACGGTGATGCCGAGCTGCGCGCCCGACAGCATGAACGACAGCCGTTCCATCACCCGCACGGCCCGCGCGGCGGCGCGGTCGCCGTCCTTGGCCTGATGCTCCAGGGCCAGCCTGTCGGCGGTGACGTAGGCGAATTCCTGCGCCACGAAATAGCCGGTCGCGGCCGTCAGCACCACGACGGCCACCAGGCCGAGCACGACGTTCACCGGGAAACGCTCTCCTTCCGCCCCTCCATCGAACAAGATCCTTCTTACCCCTGCGGGCCGACGATTACCGGGCCCGCACGGGTGGAATGAACCCGCATAAACCACGAACGAAAGGGGCAAGGGTGCCCAAGCCGTTCGCCTCCTCCGCCGACCTGAGCGACAAGACGCCGACCCTGGAGGTCCTGGCCGACGGGGTCTACGCCCTCACCGCCGAGGGGGATCCTAACGTCGGTGCGATCGAGGGCGAGGACTTCCTGGTCTGCTTCGAGGCCCTCGCCACCCCGGTGGCCGCCCGCGACTGGCTCATGGTGCTGCGCGCCTACACCGACAAGCCGATCCGCTACCTGGTCCTGTCGCACTACCACGCGGTCCGCACGCTGGGCGCGAGCGCGTTCGGCGCCCGTACGATCATCGCGCACGACCGGACCCGCGCGCTCATCGCCGAGCGCGGCAAGCAGGACTGGGAGTCCGAGCTCGGCCGGATGCCCCGGCTGTTCAAGAACCCCGGGTCGATCCCCGGCCTCACCTGGCCGACCGTCACGTTCTCCCGCACCCTGTCGATCGACCTCGGCGGCGACCGGGGCGAGCTGGACCTGGCGTACTGCGGGCGCGGCCACACCGAGGGCGACATCGTGGCGTGGCTGCCGCGCCAGCGCGTGCTGTTCGCCGGCGACCTGGTGGAGACGCAGGCGGCGCTCTACACCGGCGACGCGTTCCACCGCGACTGGGCGGGCGAGACGCTGGAGCACGTCGCGGGCCTCCCCGCCGAGGCGCTGGTCGGCGGGCGCGGCGCGGTGGCGCACGGGCGGGACGAGGTACGGGCCGCGATCGGCCAGACCCGCGACTTCCTCGACGTGATGATCCGCGAGGTGACGGCGGTCAAGAAGCGCGGGGGAGCGCTCAAGGACGCCTTCCAGGCCGTGCACGGGGCGCTCGCCCCGCAGTACGGCGGCTGGCCCATCTTCGAGCACTGCCTGCCGTTCGACGTCTCGCGGCTGTGGGACGAGCTGAACGGCGTCGAGCGGCCCCGCATCTGGACCGGCGAGCGCGACCGCCAGGTGTGGTCCGAACTGCAGGACTGAACGTGGGAACGAGCACGGACCCGGTCGTGGTGATCGGGGCGGGACCGGTCGGGCTGACGGCGGCGCTGTCGCTCGCCCGCCGCGGCCTGCCGGTGGTCGTCCTCGAACGCCGCCTGACCCGCGACCTGGCGGGCTCGCGCTCGATCTGCCAGCAGCGCGATGTCCTGGACATCTGGGCGTCGGTCGGCGCGCGGGCGATCGCCGACGAGGGGCTCACCTGGACCACCGCGCGCACCTACTACCGCGACGCCGAGCTGTTCGCGTGGCGCTTCGCCGACGCCGGGCCGCTGCCGCCGTTCGTCAACCTCTCCCAGACCCGCACGGAGGAGATCCTCGACGCCCTCGTGGCCGAGTCCGACCTGATCGAGGTGCGCCGCGGGCACGACGTGATCGGCCTGAGACAGGACGCGGCCGGTGTCACCCTGCGAAGCGCCTCCGGTGAGGAGACCCGCGCCTCGTACGTCATCGCGTGCTCGGGCGGCCGGTCGGAGACGCTGCGCGAGACGCTCGGAGTCGGTTTCCCGGGCAAGACGTTCGAGGACCAGTTCCTGATCTGCGACCTGCGGTTCGACATGCCGGGCTGGGAGCAGGAGCGGCGGTTCTTCTTCGACCCGCCCTGGAACCCGGGCCGCCAGGTGCTCATCCACCCGTGCCCGGGCTCGCACTACCGGATCGACTGGCAGGTGCCGCCCGACTACTCCCTCGCCGACGACGAGGCGAGCGGCGGGCTCGACCGGCGCATCCGCCAGATCATCGGTGACCGCCCGTACGAGGTCGTCTGGAAGACCGTCTACCGCTTCCACTCACGAGTGGCCGACCGCCTGCGGGTGGGGCGCGTCCTCCTGGCGGGCGACGCCGCCCACCTGCTGTCGCCTTTCGGCGCCCGAGGCCTCAACTCGGGCGTTCCGGACGCCGACAACGCCGCGTGGAAGATCGCCTTCGTGGCCCGAGGCTGGGCGCCCGAAGACCTGCTGGAGACCTACCACCAGGAACGCCACGCCGCCGCGCTCGAGAACCTCGCCGTCACGACCGACACGATGCGCTTTCTCGTACCGCAGAACGACGAGGAACGAGACCTGCGCCGCGCCGCCCTGGACCGGGCCGCCGCCGACCCGTCCGCCACGGCGGCGGTCGACTCCGGCCGCCTCGCCGAGCCGTACTGGTACGCCGACTCGCCCCTCACCACGCCCGAGCCGACCCGGCCGCCGACCGGCCGCCCGTCCAAGGGCGCCCTGCAACCGCCCGCGCCTGGCGTCATCGTCCCGGACGCTCCGATCAACCACCCCCACGCCACCCGCCTCCGCGAGCTCCTCCGCGACGGCTTCACCCTCATCCAGGCCGCCGACACAGGCGACGTGACCCCTGAGACCGACCTGCCGTTGACGACCCTGCACCTGCGTGACCTGGACCCGACCGGCGCGCTGGCCAAGGCGCTCGACGTCCGTCCGGGCGAGGCCTGGCTCGTACGGCCCGACGCCCATCTCGCCGCGATCCTGCCCGCCGCCGGCCCCGCCCGGGTCTCGGCCGCTCTTCGCAGGGCGGTCAGTGCGTTCAGTGCGCCGTGATCAGCACGACCCCGGCGGCGACCACGCATGCCGCGACGATCCGCCGCGCGCCCATCCGCTCGGAGAACACGACCGCGCCGATGATGGCCCCCGAGATCACACCCGTCTCCCGCAGCGCCGCCACCGACGCCAGCGCGCCCCGCGTCTGCGCCCACAGCACGATCCCGTACCCGGCCATCGAGATCACCCCGCCGGTCAGCCCGAGCGCCCACTCGCGCCGGGCGATCCCGGTGAACGGTGACCGGCGCCCGACCAGCAGCCAGATCCACGCGATCGTCAGCGGGCCCTCCAACGCGAACAGCCACGCCGAGTAGCCCGCCGCACCGCCCGACTCGCGCACCCCGATCCCGTCCATGAGCGTGTACGTCGCGATCGACAAGCCGGTGAGCAACGCCGCGACGACCGCCCTGTCGTCCGAGGCGGCGCGCAGGCCACCGCCGGCGAAGGCGAGGGCGACGAGGCCGCCACAGACCGCGGCGACGCCCGTGAACTGCGCCCAGGACAGGTGCTCGCCGAGGGCCAGCGCGGCGACCAGGGCCACGATCAGCGGCGCGCTGCCCCGGGCCAGTGGGTAGACCTGGCTGAAGTCGCCCAGATCGTAGGACTTCAGCAGCAGCGCCATGTAGACGAGGTGGACGAGGATCGAACCCGCCAGCCAGGGCCAGGCAGCGGGGTCCGGGGCCTTGGCGAACGCCAGGACGGGGAGCATGAGCGTGCCCTGGGCGAGCGCGATCAGGGCGAACGAGGCGCGGCGGTCGGTGGCGCCTTTGGCGATGGCGTTCCAGGTGGCGTGGAGCACCCCGGCGAAGATCACGGCTAGTGCGGCGGTCATGCCGTCCACTCCACCCGCGATGGCAGTAAGGGGGATAGACATTTAGGCTATGGCTAAATGATTGAGCTGAGGCTGGAGGTCGAGGACCTCGCGGACACGCGGTTCGCCGTCTCGCCGCTGGCGGAGGCGGTGCTGAGCCTGCGGATCTGGCTGCTGCCGGGCTACTACGTGCTGCATCTGCCGTGGCTGCGGCGGGCTCGGGCCGATATGGGGGACCTGGACATCAGGCTGCTGCTGGCGCTCGTCGGCCCGCACCGGACCGTGCCGGACTTCCTCGCGACGCGGCCGGACGAGCCCGTACCGGAGTTCGCCGAGGAACTGGCGCGAGTGCGGACGGTGCCGCCCGCCAAGGTCGCCAGGGACATCGTCGCCGCACAGGTCGGCGGGCGCGTGCCCGCTCTGCTGGAGGAGGGGCTCGGCCGGCCGGGGCGGTTGCGGGATCGGATCGTACGGCTGCTGGAGGACTACTGGGAGACCATCTTCGTTCCGCAGTGGCCGCGCATGCTCGGGGTGCTCGAAGCGGACATGCTGTATCGCGCGCAGCAGCTCACGCGGGGCGGGGCACGTGCCCTGTTCGCCGACCTGCATCCGGCGATCGCGTGGCGGCGGGGGATTCTGCGGCTTGAGGTGACGCAGCCCCATCGCGAGCAGCGCATCCCCATCAGCGGGCGCGGCCTCAGCCTGATGCCGACGCTGTTCGTGAAGACGCCCGGCCTGCCGCTCAGCCCGAACGAGCCTCCGCTCGTTCAGTATCCGGCGCGCGGCCTCGCGACGCTCTGGGAGGCGGCGCCGCCACCGCCGCCCGGCGTGCTGGCCGACCTCGTCGGGCGGCCGAAGGCCGAGATCCTCGCAGGTCTCGACCGTCCCGCCTCCACCACCGACCTGGCGCGGCGGCTGGGCGTCACGGCGGGCGCGGTGTCGCAGCAGCTGGCGGTGCTGTACGGCGCGGGGTTGGTCAGCCGTGCGCGTGCGGGACGTTCGGTGCTGTACGCCCGGACGGAAATGGGAAACGATCTGTTGCGCGGGCGGTAACCCGTGATAGGCACGAAGGCACGATTGGGTTAACGGTTTCCCTTTGCGGTGGGAGAGCCAATGACCGACGACAGCCGGCCCCGGCCCGTCTTCGACCCCCTCATTCCCACCGGCGATCGAGCGCTCCTGGCGGCCAGCCCCGAGCGCCTGGTCGCCGCGAGCCTGCCGGCCCCGCACGCGCCGCACGTGGGCGCGGCCACGATCGTCGCACGGTCGGTCTGGATCCCGATGTTCGCCTTCTTCTACGGCGTGCTCCCCGGCGGCTGGTTCCGGCTGTTCTTCCTCGCCTCGCTCGACGACGACACCCTGATGGACGGCGCGTTCCGGTGGGGCCGCACGGCGACGCTGGCGATGATGGCGACGCCCGCCGTGCAGATCCTGCTGATCCTGCTCGGGCAGGGCGAGGCCGCCGCACTGCTGGCCGCGATCAGCTTCGGCGGCTGGGTCGCGGGTGCGCTGCGGCATTTGCGCGAGGCGCCCGCGGAACGGTCCGTACGCGAGCACCACGGGCGCTACCTGCTGCCAGGCGACTTCGACGGACCGGCCGTGCGGCTGCTGGTGCGCGCGCAGCGGGCGATCGACGCGGTGCTCGGCTCGGCCGCGCACCGCGCCGGGCTGCTGGACGACGTCAACAACGCCGTCGTGCTGCCGCGCCAGGAGTGGGAGATCGCCTCGGCGCTGGCCGAGCACACCCGGCTGCGCCAGGAACAGCGCGCACAGCGGCCCGAACGGCTCACGGCGCAGGTGCGCGAGCTCCTGGAGCCGCAGCGCCGCGCGCTGGAGCTGTCGGCCGCCGCCATCACCGCCCGCATCGAGGCGCTGGAGACCTACGCGCGGCACGCGCGCGACGCCGACGACGCCTACCACGAGTGGCAGGTCCTGCAGCGGCTCCCGGAACAGAACGAGCGCTACCGGGACCTGCTCGCGCGCACGGTCGGCCACGACACCGCCAGCGAGGAGATCCACCGCCTCGCCGACGACGCGCAGTGCGCCGAGTCGGCCCTGCGCGCCTCGGTCGGCACCGCGCTGCAGGCCGGAAGGGCGCTCAGCCTGGCCTGAACGACGGGGGAGCCGACAGCAGGCGCCGGGTCGTCTCCAGCCCCCACTCGTCGAGGTCGCGGATGCGGTCGGACGAGGCGCGCAGGCCTCCGTAGCGTTCGACCGTGCGGGCCCAGGCCTCGCGTTCCCGCATCGCGGGACGGGCGACCAGGCAGTCCGGGTCGTTCACCCACAGCCGCCCGTGCTGCCACGCGCGCGCGACCGTCGTCGCCGTGGCGGCGCGCTGCGACGGCCGCGACATGTCGCCCTGCGGAGGCTCGACTGTCAGGCCGACGTCGGGACCGACCCGCATCGCGTCCACCAGCCCGACGCTCGGCAGGATCGGCGCCCCGCAGCCCAGGACGTACGGCTCGGGCCCGATCGCCTCGCGGATGAGCCCGAGCCCCTGCCGGTAGGCGACCACCCCGGGCATGTCCTCGTGCCTGCGGCCCTCCAGGGCCCCTGCGTAGAGGAAGTCGAGCTTGAAGTAGTCGAAGCCGAGCTCGCGTAGCCCTGTGAAGACCCGCCGCAGATGGTCACGCGCACCCGGATGCGTCACGTCGAGCCCGTAGAGCCGCTGGCCCCAGTTGTGCCCCGCATCGCCCGCGAACCACTCCGGATGCGCGCGGGCGGTCACGCTGCGCGCCCCGCCGAGGAACGGCGCGACCCACACCCCGGCGCGGCGCCCCTCCTCGTGGATCCTGCCGATCAGAGCGCGCAGCCCGGCGAACCGTTCGGAGAACCTCAGCCAGTCGCCGATCTCGGCCTGCCACCCGTCGTCGATCTGAATGACGTCCACCGGCAGCTCGTACGCGCCGATCGCCCCGAGGTTCTCGGCGACGTCATCGGCGGTCACCGAGCCGAAGTAGTGGTACCAGGAGCACCACACCGCCGGCGCCGCGCGCTGCGCGACCGCGATCCCGTCCCCCCACGCGGCGAGCGCCGCCTCGATGGTCCCCTCCTGAACGATCCGGTCGACCTTCCCGTCCGCCTCCACCAGCAGCCGGTCGTCCACCAGCCGGGCCCGGATCGACGGCACCTCGTTCCGCCCGTCGGGCGCGGCGAACAGCCGTACGGGCCCGCCGTCACCGGGATCGACCACCAGCAGGCCCTCGCCCTGGAACCCGTCGGCCGGCGCGGGACGGCCCGGCCGCCAGCACATCGTCTGCATGACCGCCGGATCCATGCGCGGCCGTTCGCCCGCCGCGCTGATCGAATACGTCGCCGTCGGGCTCCAGCTCTGCCACCCGTGCTCGTACACCCGGCCGCGCCCCGGATCGACCGGGATCTCCTCGATCGGCATCATCCCTTGGTCGCGCCTCCCGTCAGGCCCTTGACGAACTGCCGCTGGAGCAGCAGGTAGAAGATCAGGACCGGCAGGGTGGCCAGGAACATCATGGCGAAGACGCCGCCGAGGTCGGCCTGGTACTGGCCGATGGAGCGGTAGACGCCGGTGGTGATCGTGGTGCCCTGGCCCGGGCCCAGGATGATGAGCGGGTCGAGGAAGTCGTTCCAGATCCAGACGCCGAGGAAGATCAGCACGCTCGCGGTCGCCGGGCGCAGGAGCGGGAAGACGACCTGCCAGAAGACGCGCTGGCGCCCGGCGCCGTCGATCGCCGCGGCCTCCTCCAGCTCCACCGGGATGGAACGCATGAAGCCGGCGAAGACGAAGACGCCGAACGGGATGTAGTAGCCGACGTTGAAGAGCACCAGACCCTGCACGGTCGTCATGAGGTGGAAGACGTTCAGGACCCGGGTCACCGGCAGCAGGATCACCTGCGGCGGGATCATGAGGCCGCAGAGGAGCAGGAGCATCAGCGCGCGCGACCAGCGGCCGCCCGCGCGGACCAGGTAGTGGCCGAGCATCGCCGACAGGACGGTGAGGATCACGATCGACAGGCCCGTCACGATGACGCTGTTGGTGAGGCTCACCCAGAAGAGTTGATCGGGGCGGCTGAGGACGGAGTGGAGGTTGCCCAGCGTGGGCGGGATCGGGAGCGAGGCGGGGGAGCGCGCGATCTTCGGGCCGTCCTTGATGACGTTCGCGCAGGCGACGTAGAGGGGGACGAAGAAGACCGTGCCCACCGCGAGCGCGATGAGGGGACGTACCCAGGGGGCGCGTTCGCCCCGCATGCCGGAAGAGGTCACGGCCGCCTCCCGCACATGGCTGAAACCCGGCTCACAGCTGCACCTCGCGTCGTTGGAGGATCTTCAGGGCGATCCCGCTCGCGGTCGCGATGATGACGAGCATCACGATCGCCATCGCCGAGGCGTAGCCCTGGCGGTTGGCCACGAAGCCGGTCTGGATCACGTTGTAGGCGACCGTCGCGGTGGTGCCGGTCCCGGGGCCGCCCTTGGTGATGACCTGCACGTGGTCGAACACCTTGAACGCCGAGATCAGCATGACGACCGTGTTGATGGTGAGGGCGGGCGCCAGCATCGGCCAGGTGATGTGCCGGAAGCGTTCGAGGGGGCCGGCGCCGTCGATCGCCGCCGCCTCCTGCAGCTCGTTCGGTACGCCCTGGAGCCCGGCCAGGTAGACCACCACGCAGAAGCCCAGCATCTGCCACGACAGCACGATCGCGAGTGAGTAGAGCGCGTACGAGGGGTCGGAGAGCCAGCCCGGCGGGCTGGCCACGCCGATCCCGCGCAGCGCCTGGTTGATCAGCCCGTCGTCGGCCATCAGCCGGATCCAGATGATGCTGACGACCACCGTGCTCAGCACGACCGGGGTGAAGAACACCGTCCGCAGCGCGTTGTAGAACCAGCCGCGCCGGTCCAGCAGCAGCGCGATCGCCAGGCCCAGCACGTTCGGCACGATCACCACGATCACGGTGAGGATCGTGGTGACGCGCAGCGACAGCAGGAACTCCGAGTCCTGGAACAGCATCCGGTAGTTGCGCAGCCCGACGAACCTGGTCGGCGGGTTGAACGGGTTGTAGTTGGTCAGGCTGTAGCCGAAGCTCAGCACGATCGGCGCCAGCACGAAGCACACGTACACCGTGATGCCGGGCGCGCCGAAGCTGAGGAAGTGCCACAGGCGCTGCCGGAGCACTCCCCTCAAGACGTCTTCGCCCATTCGCCGTCGAGGAACTTGGCCACGTCGTCGGGCGACTTCTTGCCGGTCACCAGGTCCTGGGCACTGGAGTCCCACTTCTCGACGACGCCCGCGGGCATCCCGTCGTCGCCCGCCTCGAACCCGAACGCGGGCACGACGGCGCCCGCCTGGGCGGCCTGCTGGTACTGGTCGTAGCCGTCCTTGAAGACCTTCCCGACGGTGGCCGGCGGGCTGTAGCCCTTGACGGCGGGGAACAGGCCATCGTTGCCGGTGGAGGCGTCGAGGTTGGTCTTGTCGAGCTGGAACGCCAGCGCGAACTTCTTGGCGGCGTCGAGGTTCTTGGCCTTGGCGCTGACCAGCAGGCCGCCGCCGGTGAACGCGGGCACGACCTGCTTGCCGTCGTCGGACGGCCAGAAGAACTGGCCGATCTCGAAGCCGGGCTTGCTCTTGGGACTGTCGGCCGCCGCGGCGAACCAGTTTCCCATCGCGTACATGGCGCCCTTGCCGCTGAGGAACGCGGCCTGCGTGGCGTCGTAGTCGCGGCCGAGGTCGCGCTTGTTGATGTAGCCCTTGCTCGCCAGGTCGGACAGCTTGCGGGCGCCGCTCACGAACTCGGGGCTCGCGAACTTCACCTTGCCCGCGCGCCGGTCGTGCATCCAGTTGGGGTTCTCGGCGTAGACGTCGGTGCCGAGGATGCCCGCCCACGTGGGGCCGAGCGCGTCGTGGCCGCCACCGGTCACCAGCGGCGTGACGCCCTTGCCCTTGAGCTTGGCGCAGTCGGCGAGGAAGTCGGCGTAGGTCTTGGGCGGCGCCGAGATGCCGGCCTTCGCGAACAGCGTCTTGTTGTAGTACACGACCGGGATCGTCTGCGTGTTGGCCGGGAGCTGGTAGATCTTGCCGCCGACCGCGCCGTTGCCCGGGTTGGTGAAGTTCTTCAGCTCGCCCGGCTGCCAGGCGTACAGGTTGCCGCTCTCGGCGAAACCGGCGGGAGAGACCGCGATCATCACGTCGGGGAACTGGCCAGAGGTGAGCAGCTGCTTGGCGTAGGCCGTACGGTCCTGCGTCGGTGCGACGATCTTCTTGACCGAGATGTCGGGATACTGCTGGGTGACGCGCTTGATGCCCGCGTCCCAGACCTGCGGCGTCAGGTTCGGCGTCTCGAACACCAGGAAGGTGATCTGCTTGCCGCCCGAGCCCGTACCGCCGGAGTCGTCCTTGACCGAACAGGCGCTCGCCGCGCCCGCACTCAGGCCGAGTGCGGCCACCATGGCGACCGCCGTCGCCGACCGGAAACGCGGGATGCTTGTCATGACCGCGTCCTCCCTCTCGCATCATGGATGGATGGAACTGGGTGGCCGGTAGGCGCATTAGATCCGACGTCTATGGCCGTGTCAACGGGGGAAGACCGACGATGTGGCATTCTTCTGGGAGAGACATCTGACCTTTAGGGGGGAGCATGGCGGTCACCGACGAGGCGATCGAACGCATCAAGGAGATGATCGTCTCCGGTGCGCTGCGGCCGGGTGAACGGCTGCCGCGCGAGGCCGATCTGGCCGCTCAGCTGGGCCTTTCCCGCAGCTCGCTGCGCGAGGCGGTGCGCGCGCTGTCCCTGATGAAGGTGCTGGACGTGCGCCAGGGCGACGGCACGTACGTCACCAGCCTGGAGCCGAGCCTGCTGCTGGACGCGCTCAGCTTCGTGGTGGAGGTGCACCACGACACGACCGTGCTGGAGTTCTTCGAGGTGCGGCGGCTGCTGGAGCCGCACGCGGTCGCGATGGCCGCGCTGCGGATGGACGAGCCGCAGATCGCCGAGCTGCGCGCGCACCTGGAGAAGGTCGGGCCCGACTCGTCGGCCGAGGACCTGGTCGCCAACGACCTGGAGTTCCACCGCGCCATCGCCGACGCCTCGGGCAACTCGGTGCTGTGCTCGCTGCTGGACAACCTGTCGGGGCCGACGATGCGCGGCCGGATCTGGCGCGGGCTGACCCAGGACGGTGCGTGGGGCCGCACCCACGCCGAGCATCTGGCGATCCTCGACGCGATCGCCGACCGGCAGCCCGACGTGGCGCGCGGCTGGGCCACCGTCCACGTGGCGGGCGTCGAGCAGTGGCTGCGCAGGTCATTGCTGCAGCCCTGACCGTCCGGCGGGGACGCCCGAACGATCCCCGTCCGTAACATCGAGAAAGCGTTTTCTCGGAACCCATTGACGTGTGCCACAAACGTTTTCATAATCTCCGGCATGGGTGCCCCTGACGATGGCTCCCGGGCGACGATCCGGGCGGTGGCGGCTCTGGCCGGTGTCTCCCCGTCCACGGTCTCGCGCACGCTGAACAACCCAGAACTCGTGAACGCCGAGACCCGGCGGCGGGTGCTCGACAGCGCCGACCGGCTCGGCTACCAGCCGAACCGCGCGGCGCAGTCGCTGGTGCTCGGCCGCACGATGAGCGTCGGCCTCATCGTGCCCGACATCGGCAACCCCTTCTTCGCGCCCTTCATCAAGGGGGTGGAGGCCTACTTCCGAGACAAGGGCTACGCGGTCTTCCTCGCCGACACCGACGAGGACGCCGTGACCGAGGTCGCGCTGGCCGAGGCCATGATCGAACGCGCCGACGGCCTGATCCTGTGCTCGCCGCGCATGTCGGGGACGCGGCTGCGCTCGCTGGCGGCCAAGACGACCATGGTCATGGCCAACCGCCTCAGCCGCACCGTCCCCTCCATCTCGATGGACGTGCGGCCCGGCATCGAGCAGGCCGTCAGCCACGTGCACGCCCTCGGGCACCGGCGCTGCGCGTTCCTCGGCGGCCCGCGCGACTCCTGGTCCAACCGCCAGCGGCGCAGGTTCCTGGAGGCCGGCTGCGCGGCGCGCGGCATCGAACTGGTCGAGCTCGGCCCGTACGAGCCGCGCTTCAGCGGCGGCTTCCGGGCCGCCGACGAGGTGCTGGCCGCGAACGTCACCGCGGTCTTCGCCTACAACGATCTCGTCGCGCTCGGCGCGCTGTCACGGCTGCAGGCGCGCGGCGTCGCGGTGCCCGGCGAGATCGGCCTGGTGGGGTTCGACGACATCCCGATGGCGTCGATGGTCTCCCCGCCGCTCACCACGATCGCGGTCCCGATCCCGGCCGTCGCCCGTACGGCCGCCGCCATGCTGCTCGCCCTGCTCGGCAAGGAGGCGGGCCTGCCGTCGGGACCCGCCGCCCTCACCTCCGCTTCCGCCGTGTCCGCCGCGGCACCGCCCCCACCCTCGGCGCCCGAGCTGGCGACACGACTCGTCATCCGGAGCACCACCGGGCCCACCTAATCCGGAGCACCACCGGGCCCACCCAGCGGGACCGGCCCGGCCCGACCCTGTTGCCAGGGAGGATCCCACCCCCATGAGATCTCCGCGCACCTCCGTCCTCGCCCTCACCCTCGCCTCCGGCTGCCTCATGGCCGGTCTCGTCTCCTGCGGATCGCCCGACTCGGGGGGCAAGGCGGCCGCCGAGCCGTCGCCCGCGGACGTCAAGATGCCGAGCAAGCCCGTCACCCTCAACATCATCGACGTGGCCGGCAACCTCCAGCTCACGCAGCCGATCTTCGACAACTACAAGGCCCAGCACCCCAAGCTGGTCAAGAACATCACCTACACCAAGGTCACCGCGCCCGAGCTCGCCGGGAAGGTCAAGGCGCAGCAGGACGCCGGGCGCCTCGACATCGACCTGGTGCTGACCGGCACCGACGGCCTGTCGGCGGGCCTGGAACAGAACCTGTGGATCGACCTGATGGGCAAGTACGCCGACAAGCTGCCCGCCATCAACACCCTCTACGACGACCCGGTCGCCAAGATGCAGGAGCTCGCCAAGGGCAAGGGCATCGTCGTCACGTACTACCCGTCCGGGCCGCTCATCGAGTACAACCCCAAGACCGTTCCGAACCCGCCCAAGACCGCGGAGGACCTGCTCGCCTGGGCCAAGGCGCACCCCAAGAAGCTCATCTACGCCCGGCCTGCCAACTCAGGCCCCGGCCGCACCTGGCTGATGGGCCTGCCGTACATCCTCAAGGACTCCGACCCCAAGGACCCGGTCAACGGCTGGACCAAGACGTGGGCCTATCTGAAGGAGCTCGGCAAGTACGTCGAGTACTACCCGACCGGCACCGCCCAGACCATGAAGGAGCTGGGGGAGGGGTCGCGCGACATCACCCTCACCACGACCGGCTGGGACATCAACCCGCGCGTGCTCGGCCAGGTGCCCAAGGAGATCAAGACCCAGTCGCTCAACGGCTTCACGTGGGTCACCGACGCTCACTACATGGTCGTGCCGAAGGGCATCTCCGGTGAGAAGCTCGCCGTCCTCACCGACCTGATGAAGTTCGCGCTCACGCCGCAGCAGCAGGCCTACACCTACGACAAGGGGTACTTCTACCCCGGTCCCGCGGTGAAGGGCGTTCCGCTGTCGATGGCGCCGGCCGACAGCCAGAAGGTCATCGCCGAGTACGGCCGGCCCGAGTACGACAAGCTCATCGCCGACAACCCCAAGGCGCCGCCGCTCGAGCCGACCGACATGGTCAAGGCGTTCGACACCTGGGACCGCGAGGTCGGCGGCCAGAAGGTCAAGAAGTCATGACGCCTTCCCCCGAGAGAGTGCTCACCCCCGGTCCCCGCGCCGCGTTCGGCCATCTGCGGATGGACGGCGTGACCCGCCGGTTCGGCGGCGCGGTGGCCGTGGACGCGCTCGACCTGCGGATCGAGGGGGGCGAGTTCATCGCCCTCCTCGGCCCGTCCGGGTGCGGCAAGTCCACGGCCCTCAACTGCCTGGCCGGGCTGCTGCCGCTGTCGGACGGGTCCATCTGGGTCGACGACGAGCGCATCGACGGCCTCCCACCCGAGCGGCGCGGCTTCGGCATGGTGTTCCAGAACTACGCGCTGTTCCCGCACCTGCCGGTCCGCAAGAACGTCGCGTTCGGGCTGTCGGTGCGGCGGGTCGGCAAGGCCGAGATCGCCGAACGGGTGAACGAGGCGCTGCGGATCGTCGAGCTCACCGACCACGCCGACAAGCTGCCCGGCCAGCTGTCGGGCGGCCAGCAGCAGCGCGTCGCGATCGCCCGCGCGATCGTGCTGCGCCCGCGCCTGGTGCTGATGGACGAGCCGCTGTCCAACCTGGACGCCAAGCTGCGCGTGCAGATGCGCACCGAGATCCGCCGCCTCCACCAGGACCTCGGCCTCACCACCGTCTACGTCACCCACGACCAGGAGGAGGCGCTCGCGCTCGCCGACCGGATCGTGGTGCTGCGGTCGGGCCGCGTGCAGCAGATCGGCACGCCCGAGGAGGTCTACACGTTCCCGGCCACCACCTACGTCGCCGGATTCATGGGCTACCGCAACCTGCTCGAGCTCCCTGTAGTCGGGAGTGAGGGGAAGCGAATCACCGTCGGGGACGGCGACCTGCGGCTCACCGGCGTGCCGCAGCAGGAGGTGACCGGCACCCGCGCGGTCGCCGCCGTACGCCCCGAGGACTTCCGCGTCGCGACCGGCTCGGCCGGCGGTTCGAACGCCGCCAACGCGCTGAGCGTGACCGTCGACGTGTCGGAGTTCCACGGCCGCGAGGTCGCCGCCGAGGGCGTGACCGACGGCGGCACGGTCATCCACTTCCGGCTGCCCGGACGCGTCGCGCCGGGCGAACGGGTCGAGCTGACCGTCCCGGTCGAGCGCGTCCTGGTCTACGGGAGCTCGGCGGGGGAGGACTCGGCGGGGGAGGAGAAGACATGACCGCCGTCCTCGCGCGCCCGGTGTCGCTGCGGCACCGGCTCGCCGAACGCGGCGTCGACCGGGTGCTGCTCCTGCTGCTGCCCGCGCTGATCGTGGTGGTCGGGCTGTTCGTCTACCCGATGATGTACGGCGTCGGGCTGTCGGTTCAGCCGAAGAACGGCGGTGGCGCCCTCGCCAACTACCGCGCGTTCTTCAGTGACTCCTACCAGAGCAGCACGATCTGGAAGACGCTCCGGCTGGCGCTGCCCGCGGCGCTCATCAACGTGGGCGCGTCCGTGCCGATCGCCTACCGGCTGCGCGGCAGGTTCCGCGGGCGGCGGCCGCTGACGGCCGTCCTGGTCCTGCCGGTCACGCTCGGGACGGTCCTGGTCGCCGACGGCCTGCTGCGCTACCTCGGGCCGAAGGGCTGGTTCAACCGCGTCCTGCTCGACCTGGGCCTGATCGACCACCCCGTGCGCCTCATCTACAACTACTGGGGCGTGCTGTTCTCGCTGCTCATCACCGGCTTCCCTTTCGCGTTCCTGCTCGTGCTCTCCTACATGTCCGGCATCGACCCGACGCTGGAACGCGCCGCCGCCACCCTCGGGGCCGGGCCCTGGCAGCGTGTACGCCGCGTACTCCTGCCCCTCCTCGCACCAGGCCTCGCGACCACCTTCGTCCTCGCCTTCGTCCTGGCCTTCTCGGTCTTCCCGTCGGCCAACCTCGTCGGTGAACCGCAGGACCAGACGCGCGTGATGGCGATCGCCGCCTACCAGGCCGCGTTCGAGAAGTACGACTACTCGATGGCCTCGACCATCGCCGTGCTGATGGGCGCGTTCGAGCTGCTGGTCATCTCGGTCACGCTCGTGCTGCGCGGCCGCCTCTACACCGGACCCGCCGCCGGAGGGAAGGGCTCATGACCGCCGTGAACAGCAGGCGCCGCCTGCCCGCCACCGGATGGCTGGTCTGGGGCTGCGTCGGCTTCTTCCTGCTCAACCTGTTCGCGCTGATCCTGTCCGTCGTCGTCAACTCGTTCGGCACCACCTGGTTCTCCGGCTGGCTGCCCAAGGGCTTCACCACCGCCTGGTACTCCGACGCGTGGAAGGAGTTCGGGCTAGGCGAGGTCCTGCAGTCCACCCTGGAGATCACGCTCGCCGTCGTGGCGCTCTCCCTCGTCCTCGGCGTCCCCGCCGCCTACGCCCTGGCCCGCCGAGACTTCCCGGGCAAACGCGCGGTCCTCCTGCTGCTCCTGCTCCCCGTCCTCCTCCCTCCCATCACTTACGGCATCCCGCTGGCGACCGTCCTCTACAAGTTCCACCTGGCCGGAACGATGACCGGCGTCGTCGCCGCCAACCTCGTCCCCGCCCTCCCGTTCGTCATCCTGGTGATGACCCCGTTCGTGGAGCAGATCGACACCAACGTCGAGTCCGCCGCCCGCATGTGCGGAGCCAGGACCCGCCAGGTCTTCACCCGCGTCCTCGTGCCGCTGCTGCTCCCCGGCATCCTCGCGGCCGGGATCCTCGTCCTGGTCCGCACCGTGGCGATGTTCGAGCTGACCTTCCTGGTCGCCGACGCCGACAGCCAGACGCTGATCGTGGCGCTCTACAGCGCCGCGTTCACCCCCGGCATCCGCGCCGCCCAGGCCATCGACGCGATGGCCGTCATCTACATGGCGCTGTCGGCGGTCCTGCTGATCGTCGCCCTCATCTTCGTCAACCCGACCCAGATCGTCGCGCAAGTGAAGGAGGCGAGCGCCGAATGAGCGCCGTACGGTTCGACTACTGGGGCGAACGGGTCCTGATCACGGGCGCCGCGGGCCTGATCGGCCGGGCCCTCGTCGCCCGCTTCACCGAGTGCGGCGCCGACGTCATGGCCGTCGACCGCGACGCCGACGGCCTGAAGGTCTTCCGCCACGTTCCCCGCGTCACCACCGTCGCCGGCGACCTGGCCCGCGAGGACGTCGCCGACGACGTCTTCGCCCGCCTCGACCGCGTCGGCGGCCTGGACGTCCTGGTCAACAACGCTGCCATCACCGAGGTCCGCACCCCGTTCATCGACATCGACGCCCCGCTCTGGGACTCGGTCATCGCCGCCAACCTTCGCTCGGCCTACCTGCTGTCCGTCCGCGCCGTCCGCCGCTGGAGCGACGCAGGCCGCGGCGGCACCATCATCAGCCTCTCCTCGCCCGGCGGCTCCCGTGCCCACGACGACCAGAGCGCCTACGACGTGACCAAGGCCGGCATCGAGGCCATCAGCCGCGCCATCGCGGTCGAGCTCGGCGGCCAGGGCATCCGCGCCAACTGCATCGCCCCCGCCAGCGTCGTCGGCGAGATCCGCCCCGCCACCGACCTCCCCTCCGGCCGCACCACCGCCCCCGAAGAGGTCGCCGACGCCGCCCTCTACCTCGCCTCACCCGCCGCCTCCCAGCTGAACGGCCACGTCCTGCGAGTGGACGGCGGCCTCCACGCCCGCCTCCGCACCGACCCCTCCCAAGAGCAGCTGAGGGACGCATGAATCTTCAGGGAGTCCTGTTCTTTCCGGTCACGCCGTTCGGGGCTGATGGGCGGCCTTCGGTGGAGGTGCTCGCTCGGCACGTTCGCGATGGGCTGGCGCATGGTCCCGGCGGGGTGTTCGTGGCGTGCGGGACGGGAGAGTTCCCCGCCTTGTCGGTCATCGAGCATGAGCAGGTCGTCCGCGCGGCGGTCGACGAGGTGGCCGGCGACGCGCCCGTGATCGCGGGCGCGGGCGGGCCGTACGGTGCGGCCGTACGGCAGGCCGCGCTTTCTGCGGAGGCCGGGGCGGACGGGCTGCTGCTGATGCCGCCGTATCTGGCGCAGGGGCCCAAGAGCGGGCTGCTCGACTATGTGCGGGCCGTTGTCGAGGCGGCGGGGTTGCCGGTGATTCTGTATCAGCGGGGTGGGGTGCTGCTGGAGCCTGCTGAGGCGGTCGCGTTGGCTCGGATTCCCGGGGTCGTCGGGCTGAAGGACGGGGTCGGGGACATCGATCGGATGGCGCGCATTGTCGTCGCTGTGCGTCAGGCGGTCGGGGCGGACTTCACGTTCTTCAACGGGCTGCCGACGGCCGAGCTGACCGCGCCTGCGTATCGGGCGATCGGGGTCGATCTGTATTCGTCGGCGGTCTTCGCGTTCGCGCCGGAGATCGCGATGGCGTTCCGGACGGCGTTGAGCGAGGGCGATGGGGAGACGGTCGCGAGGCTGACCGGGCAGTTCTACGCGCCGCTGGTCGAGCTGCGGAGCAAGGTCCCTGGGTACGCGGTGTCGCTGGTCAAGGCGGCTGTGCGGATGAGGGGGCTGGACGTCGGGTCGGTTCGGCCGCCGCTTTCCGATCCGGGGGCTGAGCATCTGGAGGAGCTGGAACGGATCGTCAAGGCCGGGCTGGCGCTGGTGGGGGCGGACGCGTGATCGCCGGGCTGCGGAGCACGCTGCACCGGGTTCCGATGGCCCGGCCGTGGAGCCCCGAGATGACCCACATTCATGTTGTGGTGACCGAGGTGACCACGGATGAAGGGGAGACGGGAGTTGGATTCTCGTGGGCTCCCTGGGTCGGCGGGGCGGCGGTGCATGCCTTGCTGGAGACCGATATCAAGGAGCTTGCTCTAGGGCTGCCCGCGCATCCGGAGGTCGTTTTCGACGAGCTGTGGTGGCGGCTGCACGAGGCTGGACGGGGCGGGCTCACGACCACTGCCCTCGCGGCTCTGGATCTCGCGTTGTGGGACCTGCGGGCGGTCGGCGGGCTGGTGGACACGCTCGGGCGGCGGCGGGACAGCGTCGAGGTCTACGGGAGCGGGGTCAACCGGCACTACACGCTGAAGGAGCTGGTCGCCCAGGCCGAACGGTGGTCGGCTCGCGGGCTGACCGCCGTGAAGATCAAGGTGGGGCGGCCCGATGACGTGGTGCGGGTGGCGGCCGTGCGCGAGGTCATGGGACCTGGTGCGAAGCTGATGCTGGACGCCAACCAGCTGTGGGATCTGCCCAGCGCGCTGCGGTCGATCGACGCGTTGCGGCCGTACGACCCGTACTGGATCGAGGAGCCGATTCCGGCGGCGGACATCAACGCTTATGCGCGGTTGCGGGCCAGCGTGGACGTGCCGGTCGCCTTGGGCGAGAACACCTATACGACGTATGAGTTCCGCGATCTGCTGGTGGCGGGCGCGTGCGACATCGTGCAGCCGAACGTGGTGCGGGTCGGGGGGATCACGCCGTTCCTGCGGATCGTGGAGCTGGCGAGGGCGTTTGATGTCCCTACGTATCCGCATCTGCTGATGGACATCTCGGGGCAGCTGGCGTGCAGCCTGCCGAACGAGGCGATGGTCGAGGACGTCGAGGACGCCTCGTTCGCCGACCTTGGGTTGCTGTCCGCGCCGTTCCCGGTACGGGTCGACGGCAATGTGCTGACGCCCGGCGGGCACCGGGGGCTTGGGCTGAGGTTCAAGCTCTAGAGGCGCAGGGACGGGTGCAGGCGCTTCATCGTCCACATGCGGTTGCCGCGCGCCGAGAGTGTAGTGAGGGCGAGGGCTCCGATGAGGAACGTCAGCAGAACGAGGGTGGCCTTCCACACGGCGGTGAGGTCGCCGCCGCTGACCAGGTGACGCATGCCCTGGACCACCCACGGCATGGGCAGGAACGGCTGGATCTTCTGGAAGAACTCCGGGCTGGTCTGGATCGGGTAGGTGCCCGCGGACGAGGTGAGCTGCAGCATCAGCAGGACCAGCGCCAGCACCTTGCCGATCGGGCCGAACTTGGCGTTCAGGAACTGCACGATCGCCACGAACGTCGCGGTCGCCAGTGCCAGGAAGGCCACCAGCCCGAACCAGTGAGCCGCTTCCAGGCGCAGGCCGATCCGGAAGAGGTCGAAGAAGGAGAAGCCGCGCAGGACGGCGAGGACGATCAGCATCTGCAGCACGCCGATCAGGGCGGCGGGCAGCCATCCGGCCAGGGCGATCCGCCAGGCGGGCGCGGTCCCCGCGAGCGCGCGCGGGTTGAGCGGGCGCAGCAGCATGTACGTGATCATCGCGCCGACCCAGAGCGACAGCGGCACGAAGAACGGCGCGAACCCGGTGCCGTAGTTCGGCGCGGTGTTCTGCTTGCGGAGGTCGAGGCGGACCGGGTCGCTCATCATGGTCGCGCGGTCGCGGCGTTCGGAGGCGCTGTAGCCGGGGACCTGCTCGGCGCCCTGGTCGAGGCCGTCGGCCAGCCTGCCCGCGCCTCCGGCCAGCTCGCCGATGCCGGTCTGGAGCTGGCCGCTGCCGCTCACCAGCCCGCCGAGGCCCGACTCCAGGCTCCCGGCGCCGCCCGACAGCCGGCCGAGGCCCGACTGGAGATCGTTCGCGCCACCGGCCAGCCGGTCGAGACCGTTGCCGAGCCTGCCCGCACCGCCGCTGAGTTTGTCGAGGCCCGAGTGCAGGCTGCCCAGGCCGCCGGTGAGCTGGTCGGCGCCCGACAGCGCCTGGCCGGTGCCGTCGGCGAGGCGTCCCGCGCCGTCGGCGACCTGCTGCGCGCCGCTGTTGAGCTTGTCGACCTGGCGCTTGGCGGCGACGACGATGCCCGCCAGGTCGGGGATGGCCGCGAGCTGCCGTGACATCGCGGCCAGCTTGCGGGCGTCGACCGAGAGATGCGCGAGCTCCTTGGGGTGGGCCTTCACGTACGCGTAGACCGACCCGGCCACGCGGACGACGGAGTCGGCGGACTGCGTGAGCTCGCGCTTGAGCTTGGGCGGCAGGTCCTTGCCCGGACCGGCGAGGTAGGCCTTGAGATCGTCGCGGGCCTTGACCGCCCGTGCCACCGCCTCGCGGGTCTCCTGCGGGAGCTTGACGGACTCCTCGGCGAGAACGTCGGCACCTTCGGCGACGGCCAGCGCGGAGGTACGGATCAGGGTCGGGTAGCGGCGCAGGATCGGCACGACCTCGGCGCTGGTCTTGTCGACGAGGCCGGTGATCTTCTCGACGCCGCCCGCGACCTTGGCGCTGCCCTCGGCGAGCTTGGCGGCGCCGCCGTCGAGGGTGTCCAGACCGCCGGAGAGCTTGCGGCTGCCGGACTGGAGCCTGCCCGCGCCCTGGCGCGCGTCGCCGAGCCCGTCATGCAGGGTCGCGGCGCCGTCGCGCGCCTTGCCCGCACCGTCGGCCAGCCTGCCCGCACCCGACTGGGCCCGGTCGGCGCCGCCCGCGAGCTTGCCCGCGCCCGACTGGGCCTCCTCGGCGCCCTGCCCGAGCTGCGCGGCGCCGTCCTGGGCCGACTGCGCGCCGTCGGCCAGCCTGCCCGCGCCGCCCGCCGCCTCGCGGAGCTTGTCGCCGAGCGTGCCGAACGCCATGAAGATGTTGTCGAAGTAGCCCTCGCCCGCCTTGTGCGCGGCGGCCGCGCTGACCTCGTTGAACGCCAGCTGCGCGATGCTGGAGATGATGTAGCTGTTGGCGCCGTTGATGTGCACGTTCAGGTACGCGGGGGACGGCGTGCCGTCACCGCTCGGGGACGCGACGCGGGCGCTGAAGTCGCGGGGGATGGTCAGCGACATGTAGTACTTGCCGGAACGGACCCCATCGGCCGCCTGCTCGGAGCTGACCACGTCCCAGCCGAACAGCTTGCGGTCCTGGAGCTCCTTGGCCAGGTCCGCCCCGGCGTGGATCTCCTTGCCGTCGGCCTTGGCCGGCTGGTCCTCCACCACCATCGCGACCGGCAGGTGCGAGAAGCGGCTCGCCGGATCCCAGAACGACCACAGGTACAGCCCCGCGTACAGCAGCGGGAGCAGCACCAGACCCGCGACGGCGACGCGGGTGAGCCTGCCCCGGAAGAACCGGCGCAGCTCAAGCCGTCCGAGCGTGAGCGAGGGCAGGCTCACCGGGCCAGCTCCCCCCGGGCGAGCGGGAGCCGCACGACGTCGGCCTGAGGCTGGTCGCGGGCCGCCTCATGGCAGGTCGCCAGGACGGTGACGCCCTGGCCGGCGATCGCGTTCAGCCGCTGCCACAGCTCGTAGCGCCGTTCCTCCGACAGACCGGCATCCACGTCGTCCAGGAGCAGCAGCTCGGGATCGCCGACCAGCGCGAGCGCGGCCCCCAGCAGCTGGGCCTCGTCGGGCAGAAGGTCGTAGACGTGCGTGCGGGGCGAGACGTCCAGGCCGACCCGTTCCAGCGAGTCGGCGATCGCCTGCCTGCGGGCCCTGCGCCGCATCGAGCCGAAGACGCCGAGCGACATCTCCAGGGCCTCGGTGAGCTGCTCGGCGACCGTGAGGTTCGGCTCCAGGTCGTTCACGCCCTCGATCACGCCGAGCCCGGCGACCGCCTGGATCTCGCGGCGCTGCCTGGGCATCGCGAACCCGTTGACGAGCGCGATGCCGCCGCTCTGCCGCATCCGGCCGCCGAGCGTGAGCAGCAGCGCCGTACGGCCCGTACCGGCCTCGCCGACGAGCGCGGTCAGCCTGCCGGGCCGAGCGCTGAACTCCACGTCCCGGTAGACCCAGCCGCGCGAACCCTCCAGCGACAGCCCGTACGCCTCCACCGTGGCGCCGTCCGGCTCCGCCGTCTCACCTCCCATGCCACGGCGGATACCCGCTCAAGATCACAACCACACCCGTGTAATTACCCTCCGTAGCCGACTATCCGGGCGTTCCGGCGGGCGCGCAGCGCTTGTCGGACGGCGGTTGAGGCGGGGCCGAGGGCGTCGATGACGGCGGAGTGGTCGATGGTGATGGGCTGGTCCGGCGTGCGTTGTGGCGCTTCATGACCGCCTGGAGGTCGGGGTGACCGGCCGTGCCGTCGGCGTCCTTCAGCGTCGGGCACGCCCACTCGTCCTGCCGCCCCCACGAGTAGCTGATGTCGAACGCGGGGGAGGGGACGAGCCGATCCCAGCGGTTGAGGATGGCCTGCAACTGCGCGGCGGCGGGCAGCTTCCAGTTCTTCTCGCCGCTGCTGCACGACTGGCCGAACGTCTGGAACACCGGCACGATCATCCGCTTGGGGAACCCGGCGCGGGTCGCCTGGCCGACCATCGTGTCGATCGCCTTCAGGTCGCAGCCGCCGCCCGAGTCGGCCCGGCACGGGTACGGGTCCAGGCCGATGAGGTCCAGGTGCGTGGCCGACGGCGCGAGCGGCGTCATCGGCCAGTCGGTCAGCGACGCGAACGCCTTCTGCCCCGGCGCGTACCGGTGGATCACGTCCGCGCGCTGCCGGATCTTGGCGACGATGTCCGGGCACTCCCTGGGGTTGGGCTCGTCCGACAGGTACCAGCCGTACACGCGCGGGTTGCCGGCCAGCCGCTTCACGGTCTGCGCGAACGCGTCGTCGGCGAGCTCGAAGCCCCCGCAGGTGGTGTTGCCGACCCACAGCAGCGCCTGGCCGCCCGCCGGCAGTGACGCGATCTCACCCTCGTCCGGGTCCACGTCGAAGAGGTTGTAACCGAGGGCGGCGGCCTTGGCGCGATCCTCGGCGGGCATGTTCAGCGCCACGTGCCGCGTGCGCAGCGAGTCCGGCGCGCCGCGTGCCCCGCCTGCCCCGCGTGCTCCGGGCGTGCCGTGTGCTCCGGGCGCGCCGCGTGTCCCGGGCGCCCCGCGTGCCCCACTTGCGTCGGCGACCGCACGGGGGACGGCCGCCATGGCCGTGGTGCCTCGCGCGGAGGCGTCTCCCGGCGATGGGTCGAGCAGGTATCCGGTCAGCGCGCCCGCGATCGAGGCGGCCGCGGCGACGGTTGCCAGATGCGCTTTCATCGGGTCTCCCGATATCGCTGATGCCGTAAGAGTGGATGTGCCCTGACCCCGCCGCGCCGGAATCATGCCCATACCGCGTGGGTGGTGCCGGAGGTCCCTGTCCTCTGCGGACCTTCGTCCCTGGGCCGCGCGGCCTCGCGGCGCTGAACTTGAGGCATGATGCTGAACCGGACGCCCGGCCGGGGCGGGGAACAGGATCTGCAGGCGCTGGACGCGAGGTCGGCGGTCGAGGCCGCTGCCTGGGCACCGTCCGTGCACGACGCGCGCCCGTGGCTGTTCACCGTGGAGAACGACCGGATCAGCCTCCGCGCCGATCCGGAACGGCGGCTCGACGTGTCCGATCCTGAGGGCCGGGAGATGCTGATCAGCTGCGGGGCGGCGCTGTTCACCCTGCGCGTGGCGATCAGGCGGCTCGGCTACGAACCGCACGTGCGGCTGCTGCCCGACCGGGACCGGCCGAACCTGCTGGCGGACGTCCACCTGGGCGTACGCCTGCCCGAGGCGGCCGAGAACCGGCGGCTGTACGGGCAGATCCGCCGAAGACGCACGCACCGCGGCGGCTTTCAGGCCAGCCCGGTGCCGGCATGGGTGCTGTCCGCGCTGCGGCAGGAGGCGCAGCGCGAAGGAGCGACGCTCCGGGTGATCGTGGACCCGCACGCCAAGGGCGCGCTCGCCGCCCTCACCATGGCGGCCGAGCACGTGCACCGCCAGATCCCCTCGTACGCCGGAGAGGTGGCCCGCTGGGCGGCCTCCCAGAACGGCAACGGCCACCAGAACGGCAACGGCCACGCGCAAGGGCGCCGGCTGCCGGCCGTGGACTGGCCGGACGAGCCGTCCACCGGCGTCGCCTGCATCCTGACGACGTCCGCCGACGGCGCGGGCGACTGGCTGCGCGCCGGGCAGGCGCTGCAGCGCCTCCTGCTGCGCGCGACCGCCGAGGACGGCGTCTCAGCGGCCTTTCACGCGCAGGCGCTGGAGGTCCCCGAGCTCCGGGAGTTCATCCGGGTGCGCTTCGCCGCCGGCGACCACCCGCAGCTGATGCTGCGCCTCGGCATCGGTCAAGGACCGGACGTGCAGGACGACCAGACCGGCGACGACGAGGCAGATCAGGCAGGCCAGTCCGATCAGGCAGACCGGTCCGATCAGGCCGATCGGCGGGAGACGACCCTGGACGGGGCGCTGAAGGGGAGCTTCAGCGCAGATCCCTGTCGCGTGTCTTGAGCTGGGTGGCGAACGCGGCGGCCTGCGTGCGGCGGCTCATGTTGAGCTTGGCGAACAGGCTGGACACGTAGTTCTTGACCGTCTTCTCGGCCAGGAACATCCGCTCGCCGATCTGCCGGTTGGTGAGGCCCTCGCCGATCAGCTCCAGGATCTGGCGTTCCTGGTCGGACAGACCGGCGAGGGGGTCGCGGTGCTGCCGGCGTTCACGCAACCGGCTCAGCATCCGGGTGGTGCTGCGCGGGTCGAGCAGCGACTGCCCCGAGGCGACCGTGCGGATCGCGCCGACCAGGTCCGAACCGTGGATCTGCTTCAGGACGTAGCCGGAGGCGCCCGCCATCACCGCGTCGAACAGCGCGTCCTCATCGTCGAACGAGGTGAGCATCAGGCAGGCCACCTCGGGCATCGCCGAGCGGACCTCGCGGCACACGGTGACGCCGTCGCCGTCGGGCAGCCGCACGTCCAGCACCGCCACGTCGGGCCGGGCCGCCGGGATCCGGGCGATCGCCTGCTCGGCCGTGCCCGCCTCGCCCACGATCTCGATGTCGTCCTCGGCGGACAGCAGCGCGGCGATGCCCTGCCGGACGACCTCGTGGTCGTCGGTCAGGAACACGCGGATGGGGCCCTGCCCTGCGGGGTTCGCGCCTGTCATCAATGCTCCTCGCTGTCGCTACAGACGCTAACCATGAGGCGCCCGGATCCGGTAGGGACCAACGTCCCGAGGCGGGCTTTCCTTCGGAGCCTTCTCGTGCGACTTTCGGGGGAACACTCGCGCCGAAAGGAGGCGCGTTCGGTGTTCTCCCTGCATGCTCCTCGGTATGCGGTTCACAGGCCCGGCCGCCTGCTCGCCGAACCGGCGGAAGCGTCCTCATCACCTTGATCGCGCACGCCGCCGAGGGCGTCGTCAACGTTCACGACCTGTGGCCCGAGGGCGCCGGCGACACCCGCCAGGCCTGGACGTACACCCTGGTGTGGGCCGCCGTCGCCGTCGGCGTGGTCGTCTTCGACCGCAAGGCCTGGATCCGGGCGCCCCGTTCCGCGACCGACCTCACCATCGCCGAGACCGATCACGCCGGATATCGTCCGAGCCATGGCGTCAGGTGAAGAGTTGATCGATCGGGCGAGGGTGCTGGCGGCCACGCTGGCCGATCGGGCTCGCGAGGCGGAGGAGCTGCGGCGGCCGCCGGACGAGACGATCGCCGACCTGGCCGCCGCCGGGTTCCTGGAGACGCTCGTTCCGAAGGCGCGGGGCGGGCTTGAGCTTGACCTGGCCACGCTGTCGGGCATCTCGCGGGAGCTGGGCGCGGGGTGCGCGTCCACCGGCTGGATCTCGGCGATCTACATGCTGCACAACTGGCTGATCGCGCTCTACCCGCAGAAGGCCCAGGACGAGGTCTTCGCCGGGCGGCCCTACGCGTTCATCCCCTGCACGCTCGCGCCCGTCGGCCGCGCCGAGGTGGCCGACGGCGGCTACCGGGTGACCGGGCGCTGGTCGTGGGGGACCGGCGTGATGCACGCCGACTGGGTCATGGTCAGCGCGATGTCGAATGCCGGGCCGCTGGTCTGCCTGCTGCCCGCGGCCGAGGCCGTCGTGCACGACGTCTGGTTCACCAGCGGGATGCGCGGCACCGGGAGCAACGACATCGAGGTGCCGGACCGGTTCGTTCCGGGGCACCGCTGCGTGCCGCTGCTCGACCTCGCGCGGGGCAGCACGCCGGGCCGTGACCTGCATGACGGGCCCGCGTACCGGTGGCCGCTGGTGCCGGTGCTGGCGCTCGCCGGTGCGTCGCCGATCCTCGGCGCGGCCGAGGGGCTGCTGGTGACGTTCAAGGAACGGCTGCGCGAGCGGGTGCTGGCCTACTCGGGCGTCAAGCAGGTCGACCGGGTGCCCGCGCAGATGCGGCTGGCCAAGGCGACCGCCGAGCTCGCCGGGGCGCGGCTCCTGCTCGACGACGCGATCGCCGCGCTGCAGCGGACGTACGAGGGCGGCGGCCGCTACACCCTGGCCGACCGGGCGCGGTCGCGGCTGGTCGGCGCCCAGGTGGTCACGACCGCCCGGAACGTGGTGAACGACCTGTGCCTGGCGGCGGGCGCGAGCGCCCAGTTCGAGCACATGCCGTTCCAGCGGGTCCAGCGCGACCTCGCCACGATCTCCGGCCACATCGTGTACGACCTGGACGAGACCTACGCCATGTTCGGCCGGGTCGATCTCGGCCTCGAACTGGACGCCGCCACCCTGGTCTGAAGCGGCGCAGATCACGCGACCACTTTATTGGACTCTGTGTAGAATACGGTCCATGGACCATGAGGTGATCATCGTCGGGGCCGGGTTCGCCGGGATCGGCGCGGGCATCGCGCTGAAGCGGGCGGGCATCGAGGACTTCGTGCTGCTGGAGCGCGCCGGGGACATCGGCGGCACCTGGCGGGACAACTCCTATCCGGGGCTGGCGGTCGACATCCCGTCGCCCACCTACTCCTTCGCCTTCGAGCCGCGCCCGACCTGGTCGCGGATGTACGCGCGCGGTCCGGAGATCAAGTCGTACGCCGACCACTGCGCGAGCAAGTACGGCATCCGCCCGCACGTCCGGCTGAACTCCACCGTCACCGGGGCGCGCTTCGCCGAGGACGAGGATCTCTGGCACGTCGAGCTGGCGGACGGTGCGACCCTGACCGGCCGCTACCTGCTGTCCTGCCAGGGCGCGCTGACCACCCCGAGCGTCCCCGAGATCGAGGGCCTGGACGACTTCACCGGCCACACCGTGCACACCGCGCGCTGGGACCACGACCACGACCTGAAGGGCGAGCGGGTCGCGGTCATCGGCACCGGCGCGACGGCCCTGCAGCTCATCCCCGAGATCGCCAAGGACGTCGCGCACCTGGACGTCTACCAGCGCACGCCGATCTGGGTCTATCCGAAGGTCGACCCGAGGATCCCGCGTCCGGTGCAGGAGCTGTTCCGGCGCGTGCCCGCCACCCAGCGCGCGATGCGGCTCTTCACCACCACCGCCGTCGAGGTCCTGGTCACCGGCGTCGTCCACCACCGCCAGTTCGCGCCGATGGTGCGGCGCGTCGAGAAGCGCTGCCTGCGCCACCTGAAGAAGCAGGTCAAGGACCCGCTGGTGCGGGAGGAGCTCACGCCGCGGTACGGCTTCGGCTGCAAGCGGCCCTCGTTCTCCAACGACTACCTGCGCACGTTCAACCGCGCCAACGTCGCGCTGCGCACCGAGCCGATCGAGCGGATCACCAAGACCGGGATCCGTACCAAGGACGGCCGCGAGCACGAGATCGACACGCTCATCCTCGCCACCGGCTTCAAGGTCTTCGACATCTCGTTCCCGATCGTCGGCCGCGAGGGCACCGAGCTCACCGAGTTCTGGCGGGCCGAACGCCGCCAGTCCTACGAGGGCGCGAGCGTGCCGCGCTTCCCGAACCTGTTCCTGGTGCCCGGCCCGTACGGCAACATCGGCCTGTCCTGGTTCCAGATGATCGACGCGCAGATCCGGCACGCGCTGCGCGTCATCACCGAGACCCGCCGCCGGGGCGCCACCCGCGCCGAGGTCCGCCCGCAGGCGCACGACCGCTACATGAGCTGGGTGACCCGCCGGATGCCCGACACCGTCTTCCTGAACGGCAACTGCGCGACCGCCAACAGCTACTACTTCGACGAGCACGGCGACGCCCCCTGGCAGCGGCCCTCCACCGTCATCGCCGCCCGCCGCCGCAGCCGCACCTTCCCGCTGGAGGACTACGAGTACACCGCCTGACCATGCGGGCACCAAGAGTCGGCCGCCTCGTCCTGGGAGGACTGACGGCGCGGGACGCGGGTGCTTCAGTGACGATGACCGGCGTGAACCGGCATCGTGAACTGGAGGCCCGCAGGTGCTCGAGCAGGACATGTACGCCGTGGACGACCCGGAGGCGCTGCGCGCCCTGATCGACGCCAACGGCTGGGCGACGATGGTCAGCGTCGGCGACGACGGCCGGCCCGTCGTCTCGCACCTGCCGATCCTCCCCGACCCCGCCCACCCCGGGGTCGCGATCGTCGGCCACCTCGCCAGGCAGGACGGCGACCACCACCGGCTCGGGACCCGCGAGATCACCATCATCGTCCAGGGCGTGAACGGCTACATCCCGGCGAGCTTCTACCAGGACGGCCCGTACGTCTCGACGTGGGACTTCGTGGTCGCCCACCTGTCGGGCACGCCCGAGATCCTCGGCGCCGAGGACACCTACCAGGTGCTGTCGGACACGATCGACCACTTCGAGGCGCCGCGGCCCCACCCGTTCAAGCTCAGCAGCGTCGAGGACTACGCGCGCGAGATCATGCCCGGTACGGTCGGATTCCGGCTCGTTCCCACCCGGATCGTGGGGAAGGCCAAGCTCAGCCAGGACAAGCCCGCCGAGATCGTCGACCGGATCGTCGACGCGTTGAAGACCGACGCCACCCACGGCGATCCCGACCTCGCCGAGGCGATCCGCGCCGCCAACGCCTGATCCGGCTCGGCGGCCGCGCTTGACCTTCACCAAGGGGCAAGCCGCAGGCTCGTCGACAACCGAACGATGAGGAGCGGTCATGGAGTTGCTGACGATCGGGGCCTTCGCCAAGGCGTCCCGCCTGTCCCCGAAGGCGCTGCGGCTCTATGACGAACTCGGCCTGGTCGTGCCCGCCAAGGTCGACCCGGCGACGGGCTACCGCCTCTATGACCCCAAGCAGCTGGAACGCGCCCGCCTCGTGGCGTGGCTGCGCCGCCTCGGCATGCCGCTGACCCGCATCCGCGCGGTCTGCGACCAGCCGCCGGCGGGCGCCGCGCAGGAGGTGCGGGCGTTCTGGGCGCGGGTCGAGGCCGAGACCGCCGAGAGGCGCGAGCTGGCCGGCTTCCTCATCGATCACCTGTCGAGAAGGGAGCCGATCATGCCTCAGAAGCTGGAGATCCGTTACGCCACCCGTTCGGAGAACGGCCTGGTCCGCGAGAGCAACCAGGACGCCGCCTACGCCGACTCGCACCTGCTCGCCGTCGCCGACGGCTACGGGCCGAGCGGGGCCTCCGCCAGCGCCGCCGCGATCGAGGCGCTGAAGGGCATCGAGTCGCTGCCCGCCGGCGACCTGCTGAACGTTCTGGACGAGGCCGTCGACCAGGCGGGCCGGGCCGTCACCGGCGTCGGCGGCGCCGACGAGTCCGGGACGACGCTGACCGCGATGCTGTGGACCGGCTCGCGGCTCGGCCTGGTCCACATCGGCGACTCGCGCGCCTACCTGAGAACCGCGAGCGGCGACATCTTCCAGGTCACCACCGACCACACCCTGGTCCAGTCGATGGTCGACGACGGCCGTCTCACCCCCGAGGAGGCGATCGTTCACCCGCAGCGCGCCCTGCTGCTCCGGGCGCTGTGGGGGAACGGCGAGGACCGGCCCGACGTCCGCCTGCACGACGCCGAGGCCGGTGACCGGTACCTGCTCTGCTCCGACGGCCTGTCCGCCGTCGTTCCGCCCGAGGACCTGCGGCGCGTCATCCTCACGGTCGGCGAGCCGGAGGACGCCGTACGGGAGCTGGTCGACCTCGCCATCGCGCAGGGCGGGCCCGACAACGTCAGCTGCGTCGTCGCGGACGTGTCGGCGGCCGGCTGAACGGCTACTGAACGGCGATTGAACCCGGCCCCTCATGCGTGGAATCTGGACAGCATGAGCAAGGTCAAGCGGATGCCGCGCGAGCTGTACGAGAAGGAGCTGTTCCGCCTCCAGGCGGAGCTGGTCGAGCTGCAGGAATGGGTGCGCGCCGAGGGCGCCCGCATCGTCGTGGTCTTCGAGGGCCGCGACGCCGCAGGGAAGGGCGGCGCGATCAAACGGGTCACCACCTACCTCAACCCGCGCGTCGCCCGCATCGTCGCGCTGCCCGCGCCCACCGAGCGCGAACGCACCGAGTGGTACTTCCAGCGCTATGTCGAGCACCTGCCCGCCGCGGGCGAGATCGTGCTGTTCGACCGGTCCTGGTACAACCGGGCGGGCGTCGAACGGGTGATGGGGTTCTGCACCAAGCAGGAGTACATGCGCTTCCTCCACCAGTGCCCGATCTTCGAACGGCTGCTGGTGGAGGACGGCATCCTGCTGCGCAAGTACTGGTTCTCGGTCAGCGACGCCGAGCAGGAGCGCCGGTTCCGCGGCCGGCGCGACGATCCGATGCGGCGCTGGAAGCTGTCGGCGATGGACCTGGAGTCGATCACCCGCTGGGAGGACTACTCCAGGGCCAAGGACGAGATGATGGTCTACACCGACATCCCCGAGGCGCCCTGGTACGTCGTGGAGAGCGACGACAAGCGGCGGGCCCGCATCAACATGATCGCCCACCTGCTGTCGACCGTCGACTACAAGGCGCCTCCGCCGAAGACGCTGGAGTTCCCCAAGCGCCCGGCGCCGAAGGGCTACGAGCGGTCGCCGCGTGACATGCAGACCTACGTCCCGGATCACGCGGCGACCCTGTCGTCGCCCTCGGCTCAGTAGCGGCCGTCGGCTCAGTAGCGGAGGCCGTGCCCGTAGGCGTACCGGCCCGCGATCGTCACCGGCAGCCTGCCGCCCGGCTGGGCGCCGAACACGACGTCGGCGGTCGCCCGCAGCATGGTCAGGTCGACCCGCTGCACGCGCGCGGTGGTGGCGTAGGAGGCGATGTAGGCCTTCACGTCCGGGTAGGAGCCGATGTCGTACGGCAGGCCGGTCGCGATCGCGGCGACCGGCTTGCCGGTGGCCTGCAGGGCGCGGACGAGCCTGGCCTGCCCGGCGGGCAGCGGGCCCTTGGCGTACGTGCCGACGATGATCCGGTCGGCGCCGCCCGCCTGCCGGACGGCCTCGGCGATCTCGGCGTCGGTCGGGTCGGGGGTGGCGGGCTGCCAGTGCGTCACCGGGCCCCGGCTCGCCTCGTCCACCGCCTGCGCCAGCTCGTTCGCCTGGGCCGCGGCGGCCACGAAGGTGCGCTGGTTCGAACGCGGGTCATAGGGCAGGACGTGATCGTCGTTCTTCACCAGCGTGACCCCGGCCTGCGCGATGCGCCGCGCCTGCTTGAGGAACGCCGGGTTGCCCGAGACGCGCTCGGCCCGTTCGGGGCTGACGAACCGGTGGTCGAACGCCCCGTACCGGCACTTGAGGTCCAGCACGCGCCTGACCGACTCGTCGATCCGCGCACGCGGCAGGTCGCCCGAGCGCACGGCGTCCAGGAGCGCGCCGACCGCGTCCACGTGGGTCTTGTACTCGCCGCTGGACATGATGACGTCCGCGCCCGCCTTGACCGCCATCACGGTGGCCTCGCGGGTTCCCCAGTTCTTGGCGATGGCGTCCATGTCCATGCCGTCGGTGACGATCAGGCCCGTGAAGCCGAGCTGCTCGCGGAGCAGGCCGGTCAGGATCTTCGGCGAGAGCGTCGCGGGCAGGTCCGGGTCGATCGCCTTGACCACCACGTGCGCCGTCATGATCGCGGGCACACCGGCCTTGATGGCGGCCTGGAACGAGGGCAGGTGAACCCGTTCCAACGTCGCCCTGTCGTAGTCCACCGACGGCAGCTGCAGATGGCTGTCGTCCTTGGTGTCGCCGTGGCCGGGGAAGTGCTTGGGCGTGGCGATCATCCCGGCCTTCTCGTACGCCCGCGCCTGCGTCTCGACCAGCTTGCTGACCAGGTCGGTCCGTTCACCGAACGACCGGACCCCGATGATCGGGTTGGTCGGGTTGGTGTTCACATCGGCGACAGGGGCGTAGTTCCATTGGAACCCCATCGCCTTGGCCTCGGCCGCCGTGATGTAGGCGGCCTCCCGGGCGAGCGCCGGGTCCCGCGCCGCGCCGAGCCCCATCGCGTTCGGCAGCGGCGTCGTGCCCTCGCGAACGTTGTGCGTCGTGCCGAACTCGAAGTCGCCCGACACCAGCAAGGGCAGCCCCAGCCGCGTGTCCTTCGACCACTGCTGGATCCTGTTGGAGTACCTCGCGGCCAGCCCCGGATTCTCCGGCTCGGAGGTGAGCACCGATCCGATCTTGAGGTCCTGGATCGACTGCCGGGTCTCGTCGTTCGGCATCCCGTCGGGCCCGTCATGGGTGATCGCCATGACCATCTGCCCGACCTTCTCCTCGTCGGTCATCTTGGCGACGTACGCGGCCGGATCGCATTGACGGGCGGCGGGCGCGGCCGACGCCGCCGGCGCCGGAACGACGGCGGCCCCGGCGGCGGTGACGGCGAACAGCGCGGCGAAAGCGGTCTTCAGCATCGGGGGGAGCTCCTCTGAACCAGGATCAGAAGCGGGGAAGGACGCAAACAGGTGCCGGAGTCTTGAGGATCGCGCCGGGCTTCAGGTGTGCGCCGTCCACATGGAACGAGGTCACGTCGCCCGACTTCTGGTTGGACACGTACATCAGCCGCCCCCGGTCGGCGAGGGTCATGTGGCGCGGCCACACACCCCCGCACGGCACGGTCCCGGTGAGCGTCAGCGACCGCCCGCCCGACCCTGTGGTGAAGACGGCCACGCTGTCGTGACCTCGGTTGGTCCCGTACACGAACCGTCCGTCGCCCGACACCAGGATCTCGCCCGGGTAGTTGTCCCCGGCTCCCTCCGGAACGGTCGACAGGACCTGTCCCGCCTCAAGCCGTCCGTGCGCCCCGTCGTAGTCGAGCACCACCACGGTCGAGTCCAGCTCACAGATCACATACAGCGTCCGCCCGTTCGGGTGGAAGGCCATGTGCCGAGGCCCGGCGCCGGGGGTCAGCTTCACGGTCGAGTGCTCGTGCAGCCGCCCGTCCTCAAGCCGGTAGACGTACACGGTGTCGTTGCCGAGGTCGGTCACCAGGATGAAGCGCCCGGCCGGGTCGGTGATGATCTGGTGCGGATGCGGAGCCTTCTGGTCGGGCCTGGGCCCCGACCCCTCATGCGCGACCACATCGCTGGCGGCCCCGAGCGACCCGTCCTCCCGGATCGGGTGCACCGCGATGTCGCTGCCGAAGAAGTTGGCGCTCAGCAGATGACGCCCGCTCGGATGCACCGACAGATGCGCGGGCGAGTCCCCATGTGTCGGCTGATGATTCAGCACGTTCAGCGAACCGTCGCGCGCCACGTCCAGCGCGTACACCTGGCCCTCGGCGACCTCGCTGACCGCGTACAGCCGCCGCCCGCGCGGTGGCGCCGCCAGGAACGAGGGCCGCTCGACATCACTCAGCGCCTTCTCGATCATCAGTGCGCCCGACTCGTCGGCCCGCGCCAGCAGAACGCCGCGTCCGCCCTCGTCCGTATAGGTGCCGATGTACGCGAGCCGTTCCTTCGTTCCGTCACTGGTCTTGGCGCTGGCCTGAGCCGACATCAAGGGGCCTCCCATCATCACCCCGCCCATCAGCCCGAGGAACCTTCGGCGGGTGGATCCGTTCGTGCCCATCGTGCCGCCTTCCATCGCCTTGACGATCGACAGACACGGTCACCCGAAGCGCCCTTGCGGCAAAGATCCGAGCCCGAAGATTCTGCATTGCACAATGTTGTGTTGCGAAGAGTTGGCGTTGCGGAGGAGCGGCCATGACGGGTGAGCGGAATCGGTCGGCGTCGTTGCGGCGGGCGCTGGGCGTGCTGGAGTACGTGCGGGCGAACGCGGGCGGCGGGCGGGGCGTTCCGCTGACGCGGATCGCCGAGGATCTGGAGCTGAGCAAGAGCACGGTGCTGCGGCTCACGGTGCCGCTCGTGGAGGCCGACCTGCTCGCGCGCGACCACGAAACGGGCCGGTTCAGGCTCGGCCCCGGGACGCTGTCGCTGAGCCAGGCTTATCTGGCTTCGCTCGACCTGCGGACGGTGGCTGCGGAGCCGTTGCGGCGGTTGCAGCATGAGGTGGGGGAGACCTGCCACCTGGTGGTGCACGACCTGCCGGACGTGGTCTACATCGACAAGGTCGAGAACGAGCATCACGTGCGGATGGCGTCGCGGGTGGGGAGCCGGATGCCCGCCTACCGGACGGCGGTCGGCAAGGCGATGCTCGCGTGGCTGGACGAGGAGGCCGTTGAGGGCGTGATCGCCGCCGGGCTGCCTGCGGTGACCGAACGGACCATCACCGATCCGGCGCGGCTGCGGGCCGAGCTGGCCGAGGTACGGCGGATGGGGTACGCCGTTGATGATCGGGAGAACGAGCCCGAGGTGCGCTGCGTGGCGGCGGCGATCTTCGACCATGCGGAACGGGTGGCGGGCGCGCTGAGTGTCTCGGGGCTGACGTCGCGGATGCGGCCGGCGCGGGTGCGCGAGGTCGGGCCGCTCGTCACCCAGGCGTGCCGGGAGATTTCCCGGGTGCTCGGGGCGGGATCCGCCACTCGTGCCCGGCGAGGGTGACCAGGAGGGCATCGCCGTCCTCGATGGCCCGGACGCCGGGGAGGGGCAGCTGGTGCTCGTTGCTGAAATGCGCCGTTCCGGCGCCGTAGATGTAGCCGCGCTGGATCTCATCGTCGACGACGCGGATGTCGACCTGGTCACCGCAGTGGGCGCAGATCCAGGAGGACGCGTTGGCGGCGCGGTTGTAGGAACGGCAACAGGCCAGGAAGTCCGGGGCGGTGAAGACGGTCCGGCAGGAGAGGCAGTCCAGGTCCATGGTCAGGTCTCCCGGAGGGCGGACATCAGGGCGTTGAGGGCGTTGGTGAAGGTGTGCTCGGGCGGTGTGGCGTAGCCGATGACGATGCCGCAGGACGCGTGGGCCGGGCGGCGGTAGAAGCCGGACAGGCCTGCGACGTCTACGCCATGGCTGATGATGCGGGTGATGAGGGCCTGCTCGTCGATGTCGCCGGGGAGCTGGAGGACGGCGTGCAGGCCGGCGGCGATGCCTGAGAGGTGGGCGTTCGGGAGCTGCTCGGCGACGGCCTGGCCCAGGCGGTCGCGTCTGCGGCGGTAGCGGGCCCGGCAGCGGCGCAGGTGGCGGTCCAGGCCGCCGCTGCGGATCAGTTGCGCGAGTGCGAGCTGGTCGACGATGCCGACGTACGCGTCGTCCCAGCGCATCACGGCGCGGAGGCGGGGGACGAGGCTGGTGGGCACGACGAGCCAGGCGATGCGCAGGCCCGGGGCGATGGTCTTGCTGATCGTTCCGGCGTAGACGACGTCGTCGGGGGCCAGGCCCTGGAGCGCGCCGACGGGCTGGCGGTCGTAGCGGAACTCGCCGTCGTAGTCGTCCTCGACCAGGACCGCCCCGGTGCGGCGGGCCCAGGCGAGCAGGCCGTTGCGCCGGGCCGGGCTGAGGGTGACGCCCAGGGGGTATTGGTGGGCGGGCGTGACGATCGCGGCGGCCTCGGTGGTGAGGCCTTCGACCATGAGCCCGTCGTCGTCCACCGGGATCGGGCTGACCGTGAGGCCGAAGCCCTCGACCAGGGCGTGGTGCTCGGGGAGCGATGGGTCTTCGAACGCGATGTGGGAGGGGCCTAGGGCGTGGCAGAGGATGCGCAGGGCGTGGGTGTAGCCGGCGGTCACGATGACGTGGTTGGCGGTCGTTACTACGCCGCGGGCGCGTCCCAGGTAGTCGGCCAGGGCTTCGCGGAGTTCGGGGTGGCCGGTGGGGTCGCCGTAGCCGAAGTCGTCGTTCGGCATGGCCTGGAGTACGTGGCGGGTGGCGGCCAGCCATTCGGTGCGCGGGAAGAGCGAGAGGTCCGGGAGGCCGGGGCGGAGGTCCATGCCCTTGGGGGGTGGGATGGCGGGTCCGAAGGGTTGGAGAACGTCGGCCACGGGCGCGCCTGGCTGCTCGGCCACGGCTATGCCTGAACGCGGCGTCGAGCTGAGGAAGCCTTCCGCGGTCAGCTGTTCGTAGGCCTGGGTGACCGTTCCGCGTGCCACGCCCAGCTCGCGGGCCAGGGCGCGGGAGGAGGGGAGCTTGGTGCCCGGGGCCAGGCGGCCGGCTCGGACTGCCTCACGGAGGGCGTGCTCCAACCCGGACCGGAGTCCTTGTCCCCGGTCCAGGGGAAGGTGCAGGTCCAGGCTGGACCACTCTTCTGCCATTGATCTGGACTATAGCCGTGGGCCAGATTCTCCGTACGTTTCAGATATGAGACATCTCGCAGCAGCCACCGGCCAGACTCGCCACTACCTTTCTACGAGCCGTACCGAGCGGCGACGACCGAGGGGGTTTCCACGGGTTTTCCGGCGGCGATGGACTGCGCGAGCCGCACGTACTGAGCCTGAGCCCATGCCAGGGGAGCCGCCGAGCCCGTCGGCTTCCCGAACACGAAACCGAACTGGTCGGCCCGATCCCAGGCCTGCTCGGGGATGAGATAGCCCGCGTTGGCCGAGTTGGCCATCGCCTGCAGGTGGGGTGCGGCCGAACGGCCCGCGGCCAGCTCGTACTCGCCGCGTTCACCCGACAGCAGGGGCCAGACCCGGCCGGTCAGGTGGCCGTGGTTCGCGGGCCAGCCGGTGCCGTCGTCCTGGCTCTCGCCGTAGGAATCGTGGTTGTAGCGGTGCCAGTAGACGCTTCCGTTGGGCGCGGTGACGGAGTCGACCTGGTCCAGCTCGGGCAGGGACGCGGTCACCTTGCCGTAGGAGGCGGGGCGGACGCCCAGGCGGACCAGGTCCAGGAACCCGCCGTCCACGATGTCGCGCTCCCACCAGGTCCCGTCGTTGAACGTCCTGGAGTAGGTGTCGTTCGGGTCGGTGTCGTGCTCGATGCGTTCGTAGTACTGGTGGTCGCCGAAGTAGCCGGTCGTGGTGAACGTCCAGCCGTCCAGGCTGGTGCGCCAGGAGTCGGCCTTGGACTCGTACGACGCGGCGCCGGCGGTGTCGCCGTTGCGGCGGGCGATGTCCCCCGCGCAGACCAGGCCGGCGATCTCGGCGGCGACCGTGGACGGCGAGATGCCGCCCTGCTCCTCCCAGCGCTCGCCCGGGGTGGACGGGCCGATCGAGACGATGTGGTCGGCGGTCAGCTTGATCTTGTTCCAGGTGGTGGCGTCGGTGAGGCCGGTCTGCCATGCGAGGACGATCGCGAACGCGTCCTGGTCGAGCTGCTCGCAGCAGCCGAGTTGCTGGGGTGACGCGCCGCTCGTTCCGGAGACGGGGGAGTAGCGGGGGAACGCGCCGGGCCCGTACCAGACGCCGTCGCCCTGGGTCCACGCGGTGATCTGCTGCTTGTTCCACAGCCACTGGGCCATCCGCTTGGCCTGCGCGGTGTCGCCGGTCGACTGCAGGGCCGTCGCCTGCTGGTAGAGGTCGCGCCCCCAGACGCGGTGATAACCGTCGTTGAGGGCGTTGCCGTCCACGTAACCGCCCCATGGCGTGGACAGGGAGGCCACATTGGCGCCGGGGAAGGTCTTGTCCTCCATGGCGTGAAGACCCATGGCGCTCACGTAGTAGGTGCGCCGTCGCAGGGTGTCGCCCGAGACGCTCGCGGGGGCCGCCTTCAGGCCGTTCACATAGCCGTTCCAGCCGGAACGGTAGGACGACTCGGCGGATGCGAACCCGGTCGTGAGGGAGGCCGATGCCGTGGCGGCCGCCGATGCCCGGTCCGCGCCGAAGCCGAGCGCCAGGGTGAACGTGGTGTCGGCCGCGACGGGGACCTGCGCGGTCTGGACGATGTTGCCCGCCGTGCTCGCGTCGTAGTCGGCCGTCAGCCGGTGATTGGCTTGAAGGTCCTTGTAGCCGTCGCTGGCGCTGCCGCTGTAGCCGCTGGAATGGGTGGTGAAGCCGGTCGAGGCCTTGAGCGCCGAGGCGACCGTGCTGCCGAAGACGGGCTGGGAGTCGCTGGCCACCATCGCCGCGTTGCCCGCGTCCCACGCGCCGGTGTCGTTGCCGCCGCCGCCCGCAAGAGACGGGTTGTACAGGACGTAGAGCTTGTAGGAGCCGCCGTCCAGGGACTGGAAGCGGGTCCTGACGAGCAGGGAGGAACGCCCAGGGTCGGTGACGTAGGTGTTGGTGATGCGGTAACGGCCGCTGCGCGCCGTATTGGTCACGGTGTACTCGAGCGCCTTCTCGTCCGGCATCGACACCGCGTGCGTGGTCGCGTCCCTCTCCAACTCGGTGAACGACGAGCCGTCGGTGACCACGTACTGCATGTCCTGGACGTTCGGCACGTCCACCCGGGGATAGAACACCTCGGAGGGCACGCCGCCCGCGACGGTGAACCACACCTTGGACTGGGCGGCCGTCGCCGTGCCGAGCGCGACCTTCTCCCCGGTCGTCCATGACGAACCGCCGCCGGGCGCCTCGCCCGCGTACGCCTTCCCTGGCATCAGGCACAGGACCGCCGAGCACAGCACCGCGACGGCCGACCGGATCGAACGTTGCCTCATCGCAACCTCCCAAGCGCCACCCCATGCTGGGAGCAGAGATCGCAGCCGTCAATCCTGCCGAGTCATTCCGGAGCCGCCGAGTCATTCCGGAGCCTCGGCGTGTGTAACCCCCCGCCCTATCTCTTTCTGAGGGCTCGCGAAGCGGGCCGTACCGGGATGGGGGCAGTGATGGGGTTGAGCACAGGAAGGTCTGCGCGTGCGCGGTGGGGCGCGGCCGCGGTGGTCGTGGGTGCGGCGATGACCGCCCTGGCCGCCTGCGGGGGATCGGGGCACGCGGCGACACCGGCGACGTCGATGCCAGGGATGTCGATGCCGGCCTCCACACCACCCGCCCCGGCCGCTCCCGTTGCGGGGAACGCGGTCGAAATCAAGAACTTCGGCTTCTCGCCCGGGGCACTGACCGTCAAGGCGGGCACCACGGTCACCTGGACCAACGGCGACGAGGACCCGCACACGGTTTCGGCCACCGGCGGACCCTTCCACTCGCCCACGCTCACCAACGGCGGCACGTTCCACTACACGTTCACCAAGCCGGGCCGGTACGCCTACATCTGCACCATCCACCCGTTCATGCACGGCACCGTGGTGGTGACCAAGTGACGGGCACCGAACAGGAGGGCATGAGCCGCAGGCAGCTGATGCGGCACGGCTCCTGGTTCGGGGCCGCCGTGGTGCTCGCGGTATCGGGCGGCGCGGTCTACAGCAAGGTCGCGGGGGACGACCATGCCGACCCCATCCCGGGCGACGCGGCACTGCGGTTCGTTCAGCTGAGCGACAGCCACCTGGGCTTCAAGGGAACGGCCAACACCGACGTGACCGGCTCGTTCTCGCGCGCCATCGCGCAGGTGAACGCGCTGCCGCACCGGCCCGACTTCGTCGTCCACACCGGTGACCTGACGCATCTGGCGACGCCGGCGCAGTTCGACCAGGTCAAGCAGATGATGACGCCGCTCAAGACCGGCAAGGTGCTCACCGTTCCCGGCGAGCACGACTCGGTCGACGACGCGGGCCAGAAGTACCGGCAGGCGTTCGGCGCGGGCACCCGGGGCGACGGCTGGTACAGCTTCGACGCGGCCGGCGTGCACTTCATCGGGGTGGTCAACACCCTGCACCTGCAGAAGCTCGGCCACCTCGGCAACGACCAGCTCGACTTCGTCCGCAAGGACGTCGCCGGGCTCGGCTCCGACACCCCCATCGTGGTCTTCAGCCACATCCCGCTGTTCGCGCTCTACCCGAACTGGGGCTGGGGCACCGACGACGCGCTGCAGCTGCTGAGCCTGCTGCGCCGCTTCTCGTCGGTGACCTGCCTGAACGGGCACATCCACCAGCTGTTCACCAAGACCGAGGGCAACGTGACCTTCCACAGCGCGACGACCACCGCCTACCCCCTTCCCGGCCCCGGCCAGGGCCCCGCCCCCGCGCCGGTCACGCTGCCCGCCGGGCGCCTCAAGCACGCCCTCGGCATACGCGAGGTCGGCTACGTCAAGGGCCGCCGTACGCTTGCGGTGCGCGAACGGGAGCTGGCGTGAGCCAGGCGGACGGAAGTGATGAGGGCCCGTCATGCGCCGATGGATCCCCGGAAACAGCAGGCGTTCCCCAGCGCCGCCGGACGCCCCGCGAGCGCCTGCGCGGCCTCGGCTC
Source organism: Actinomadura barringtoniae (assembly GCF_017573505.1). GTDB lineage: Bacteria > Actinomycetota > Actinomycetes > Streptosporangiales > Streptosporangiaceae > Spirillospora > Spirillospora barringtoniae. Next base: position 216,445 of record NZ_JAGEOJ010000008.1, on the reverse strand, counting down.
CACCTCGTCCAGGGCGAGACGTACGCGGACTGGGAGTCGGTCTATCTCGATAACGTGCACCGGATCTACCGCTTGATGTACGCCAAGGTCGGCAACAAGCCGGACGCCGAAGACCTCACCGCCGAGGTCTTCCTCACCGTGCTGAAGCCGATGCGGATGTCGGCCTCGGTCGGCGAGGTCCGCTCCTACCTGCTGGCGACGGCGCGCACCGTGCTGGCCTCGCACTGGCGCCGTACGCTCGGCCGGGAGGTCACCACGATCGACGTCGAGGACGTGGCGGCGGTGTACGAGGCCCCGCCCGCCGAGACGGGACGGACACCCGAGCATGTCGAACGCATCCTCGCCGGACTGCCCGAGCGCTACCGCAGGGTCCTCGAACTGCGCTTCCTGCGGTCCTACTCGATCCGGGAGACCGCTACCGAGCTGGGCGTCACGGTCGCCAACGCCAAGGTGCTCCAGCACCGCGCCCTCCGGCTCGCCGCCGATGTCGGCCGCGAGATAGGGAGGTCACCATGAACCGGCTGCGCCGCTACGTCGAGGGCCTCATCCAGGGGCACCGCCCCAAGCCGTTCCCCGCGGCCGAGGACGAGGCCGAGGCCGTGCGCGCGGCGATCGAGCTGCGGGCGGCCCGCCCCGGTGCCGACTCGCCCAGCGAGGAGTTCGTCGCCGGGCTGCACCGCTGGCTCGCCGAGGCGCGCGAGGAGGCCGACAAGCCCGCCCGGATTCCGGTCGGGCGCCGCCTGGTGCTCGGCGGCGCCGTCGCGGGGGCCGGCGTGGCCGCAGGGGTCTCCATCGACCGGGCGATCGTTCCGGACAAGGAAGGCGCTCCCACGGCGGGCGGCACGGTGTCGCCCGACAACGGCGTCTGGCATCGCGTCGCCGCCACCACCGACATCGCCGAAGGCGGCGTACGGGGCTTCGAGGCGGGCGGGGTCTTCGGCTTCGTCACCCGCGCCGGAGGCCGCGTACGGGCCGTGTCGGGCATCTGCACGCACCAGGGCTGCAAGCTGAACCTGGAGGCCGGGACCAAGCTGCGCTGCCCCTGCCATCGCGCGCTGTTCGCCCTGGACGGCGCCGTCATCCAGCACCGGCTCCCGATCGACCTCCCGGCCCTGCCCCGCTTGGCGGTGCGAGAGACGGGAGGCGCGATCGAGGTGTACGTGCCGGGCTCGTGACCCCAGGGGGTCAGCCGAGTGCGGGGTCGCTCAGGGAGGGGCGGCCGGTCTCGATGTGCCCGGCCATGCGCCGCACGAAGCCGTCCGAGGACGACACCGTCAGGTCGTACCACGAGGAGCTGTGGCGCAGGCTCACCGCGTGCCGGACCCGGCCGCCCACCTTGATGGTGTGCGTGGCGGCGGACTTGCGGCCGTAGGCGTCGGTGATGGAGACCTCGCGGACCTCCTTGCCGGGGTTGGCCACCACCACGTGCAGGTCGCCGCTGTTGCCGTCCCGGTCGATGATCACCTCGGGCTCGGCGTTCTTGGCGTTGCCGTGGAAGTACTGGAAGAAGCCGTTCGGCCCGTACACCAGCAGGTCGTAGACCCCGGCGGACCCGGAGGTGCTCCAGCTGTCGGAGATGGACTTGCCGCCCTCGACGGTGTAGGTCCACGGGTCGTCGGTGCGGTTGCCGGAGGTGATGTAGAACGCGGCGCCCGCCTTGCCCTTGCTGGCGAACGTGAGGTGGAAGCGGCCCGTCGCGGTGTCGGCCTTGCCCGTGACCGCCAGGTCGTAGGGGATGGGACGGGCGGGGCGCTGGCCGGGCTCCTGCTTGGGCATCGCGGGGGAGGGGAGCGCCGGCACGTAGTCGGGGTGGCGGTTCTTGTCCGGCGGGATGTAGTGGCTGGTGTCGGGAAGCGGCGCGGGCTTGGGGTCGGGCGTCGCGGAGAAGTCGAACGCCGTCGTCAGGTCGCCGCAGACCGCACGCCGCCACGGCGTGATGTTGGGCTCGGCCACCCCGAACCGCGCCTCCATGAAGCGGATGATCGAGGTGTGGTCGAACGTCTGCGAGTTGACCCAGCCGCCCTTGCTCCAGGGGGAGATGGCGAACATCGGCACGCGCGGCCCGAGCCCGTAAGGCCCGGCCGAGTAGCCGTTGCCCCCTGCGTAGATCTCGCCGGCCGTGGAGGCGGTGGAAAGGCCCTGCGCGGCAGAGGCCGGGGCGTACGGCGGAACGACGTGGTCGAAGAAGCCGTCGTTCTCGTCGTAGGTGACCAGCAGGACCGTCTTGCTCCACACGTCCGGGTTGGCGGTCAGGGCGTCCAGCACCTGGGCGATGTACCAGGCGCCGTAGTTGACCGGCCAGTTCGGGTGCTCGCTGTAGGCCTCGGGCGCCGCGATCCACGAGATCTGCGGCAGCTTGCCGGCGGCGACGTCCTTCTTCAGGACGTCGAAGTAGGTGCCGCCGTTCTTCACCGTCGTCCCGGTCCGGGCCTTGTCGAAGAGCGGGTTACCGGCCGTGGCGTTGCGGTAGTTGTTGAAGTACAGCAGCGAGTTGTCGCCGTAGTTGCCGATGAACGCGTCGTCGGTCCAGCCCCACGAACCGGGCCCGTCCAGCCCGATGCCGGAGTCCTGGTAGATCTTCCAGGAGACGCCCGCCTTCTCCAGCCGCTCGGGGTAGGTCGTCCAGCCGTACCCCTTCTCGTCGTTGCCCAGGACCGGGCCGCCGCCCTTGCCGTCGTTGCCCGTGTAACCGGTCCACATGTAGTACCGGTTCGGGTCGGTCGCCCCGATGAACGAGCAGTGGTAGGCGTCGCAGATCGTGAACGCGTCGGCCAGCGCGTAGTGGAACGGGATGTCGTTCCGCTCGAAGTAGGCCATCGTGTACTTGGTCTTGGCCGGGATCCAGTTATCGTACCGGCCGCCGTTCCAGGCGCTGTGACCGCCGTTCCAGTCGTGGTTCAGCCCGGTGAGGTACTTCATGCCGAGGTCGTCCACGTCCGGATGGAACGGCAGGACCTCGCCCGCGCCGTTCGGCTGGTGGAAGACCGTCTTGCCGCTCGGAATCGTGACCGGCCGCGGGTCGCCGAACCCGCGGACCCCCTTCATCGTGCCGAAGAAGTGGTCGAACGCGCGGTTCTCCTGCATCAGCACCACGATGTGCTCGACGTCCCGGATGGACCCGGTCCGGCGGCTCGCGGGGATCGCGGCCGCGCGGGCGATGCTCTCGGGCAGCACCGTCATCGCTGCGGTGCCGCCGGCCAGCTGCAGGAATCGTCGGCGATTCACAGAGGTCATACGGGTCTTCCTCTCGGGCGGGGCTCGGGCGGGACGCGCAAGCCTCATCTGGGGCGCAACGGCCCAGCAGATGATCGGGTGACCTGTTGACAGTGACGTTGACACAGAGGGGCCAGAACGTGAATTGGCACAAATCTCCGAAAGGGAGCGGTGAGGTGTTCGAGGGCTTTGAGGAGTTCGACGTCCCCACGGCGGACGGGTCCGTGCACGGGCGGCGCGGCGGGGAAGGGCCGCCGGTCCTGCTGCTGCACGGCATTCCGGAGACCCATCTGATGTGGCACGGCGTGGCGCCCAGGCTGGCCGAGGCCTTCACCGTCGTCGCCACCGACCTGCGGGGCTTCGGTGACAGCGCCGCCCCGCCGAGCGCGCCCGACCACGCGCCGTACAGCATGCGGGAGATCGCCCGCGAGCAGGTCGAGGTGATGAGGACGCTCGGGCACGACCGGTTCGCGGTGGTCGGGCACGATCGGGGTGCGCGCTGCGCCTACCGGATGGCGCTCGATCATCCGGAGGCCGTCGAACGGCTGGCCGTGCTCGACATCGTCCCGACCGGCGACGCCTACGCCCGCGCGGACGCCGAGTTCAGCCTCGGCTACTGGGTGTGGTCGTTCCTGGCGGCGCCTGCGCCCGTGCCCGAACGGCTGATCGCGGCCGATCCCGCCCTGGTCGTGAACCACATGCTGGACTCGTGGTCGGACGTCCCGGACGCCTTTCCGGCCGAGCTCCGGGCCGAGTACGTGCGGCCGTTCACCGATCCCGAGTCCGTGCACGCGATCTGCGAGGAGTACCGGGCGGCGGCCACGCTGGACGTCGCGCACGATGAGGCCGACCGGGGCCGCCGCAAGATCATGTGTCCGACCCTGGCGCTGTGGAGCGGCTCGGGCGCGGTCGCGCAGTGGTACGAGCCGCTGGAGATCTGGCGGGCGTGGTGCGACCGGGTGGAGGGCGGGCCGGTGGCGGCCGGGCACTTCCTGGCCGAGGAGGCGCCGGACGAGACGGCCCGCCACCTCTGGGATTTCCTCACTTCAGAGGCCTGATCGCCGGTGAAACTGTCGGAGGCGGCTGTCAGGATGGGGGCATGACCGACCGGCCGACCTTGCTGCTCCTGGACGGCCACTCGCTGGCCTACCGGGCGTTCTACGCGCTGCCCGTGGAGAACTTCAGCACCACCTCGGGACAGCCCACCAACGTGGTGTACGGCTTCGCCAACATGCTCGCCAACGCCCTGCGGGACGAGCAGCCGACGCATGTCGCGGTGGCGTTCGACGTGTCCCGGCAGACGTTCAGGGCCGAGGCGTTCCCGGAGTACAAGGCCGGGCGGACGCGGTCTCCGGACGAGTTCCACAGCCAGATGACGGTGCTGGACGACCTGCTGGCGGCGATGAGCATCGCGACGCTGCGGGTGCCGGGCTTCGAGGCCGACGACGTGATCGCGACGCTGGCCACGGCCGCGGCGGCGGACGGCTTCCGGGTACTGATCATCACCGGCGACCGGGACGTGCTCCAGCTGGTCAGCGACGACGTGACGGTCCTGTACTTCTACCGGACGGCGTCGGAGATGATCCGCTACACGCCGGAGGCCGTCCAGGCCAAGTACGACCTGACGCCCGCGCAGTATCCCGACTTCGCGGCGCTGCGCGGCGACCCGTCCGACAACCTGCCGAGCATCCCGGGCATCGGCGAGAAGACCGCCGCCAAGTGGATCCGCGAGTTCGGCTCGCTGGACGCGTTGGTGGAACGGGCCGACGAGGTGAAGGGCAAGGCGGGGGAGAAGCTCCGCGACGCGCTCGACCAGGTCCGGCTCAACCGGCGGCTGACCGAGCTGGTGCGGGACGTCGAGCTGCCGCTCGGGCTGGGCGATCTCGGGCGCGGTCCCTACGACCTGACGGCGTTCACCCGGTTGCTGGACGAGCTGGAGTTCCGCAACGCCAGCCTGCGGCAGCGGCTCTTCGCGGCCGATCCGGGCGGCGGGCGGGAAGAGGCCGCCGCGGATGAGACGGCGGCTCTGAGGGGGCGCGAGCTCGGAGCCGGTGAGCTGGCGGGCTGGCTCACCGGCAGGACCGGCGTGCTGGGCCTGGCCGCCGACTGCGTCTGGGTACGCGGCTCGGGCGGGGTGCGGCGGATCGCGCTGGCGAGTGAGGACATGGCGGTCAGCTTCGAGCCCGAGGCTTTGACCGAGGAGGACGATCGGGCGTTCGCCGCGTGGCTGGCCGATCCTGAGCGTCCCAAGGCCCTGCACGATGTGAAGTCGCTGCTGCACGTCTTTCCCGACCGCGGCTGGCGGATCGGGGGAGTGGCCGTCGACATCGCGGTGGCGGCCTACCTGCTGCTGCCCGGGCTGGCCGCGTACGGGATCGCCGACCTTTCCGCGCGGCATCTCGGCTACCGGCCGCCCGAGGAGGGCGCCGAGGGGCTGATGGTCCAGGCCCGCGCCGTGCTCGACCTGGCGGCCAAGTTCGGGCCCGAGCTCGCCGACACCGGAATGGACGCGGTGGCGCGCGAGGTGGAGCTGCCGCTGTCGGCGCTGCTGGCCCAGCTGGAACGGGACGGGGTGTTCGTCGACGACGCCCTGTTGCGCGAGCTGGAGAAGCAGTTCGAGAACGAGATGGAGCGCGCCACCGACCGGGCCGCCGAGATCGCGGGGCGCCGCTTCAACCCCGGTTCCACCAAGCAGCTCCAGGAGGTGCTGTTCGGCGACCTGGGCCTGCCCAAGACCAAGAAGATCAAGTCCGGGCACTCGACCGACGTGGACGCGCTGACCTGGCTCGCCACCCAGACCGAGAACGGCATGCCCGAGGTGCTGCTGCACCACCGCGACCAGTCCCGGCTGCGGATGACGGTGGCCGGGCTGATCCGTGAGATCGGCGCCGACGCCCGGATCCACACCTCGTTCCAGCAGACCGTCGCCGCCACCGGCCGGCTCACCTCCACCGAGCCCAACCTCCAGGTCATCCCGATCCGCACCGCCGAGGGCCGGCGGATCCGCCAGGCGTTCCTGCCGGGCGAGGGCTACGAGGCGCTGATGACCGCCGACTACGGCCAGCTCGAACTGCGGATCATGGCGCATCTGTCCAAGGACCCGACGCTGGTCGCCGCGTTCGAGTCCGGCGAGGACCTGCACACCACCATGGCCGCGCAGGTGTTCGGCGTCGCCCGCGACGCGGTCACCGCCGACATGCGGCGCAAGATCAAGGCGATGTCGTACGGGCTGGCCTACGGGCTGTCGGCGTTCGGCCTGGCCAAGCAGCTCGGCATCGCGGTCGCCGAGGCGCGCCCGCTGATGGACGCCTACTTCGCGCGGCTCGGCGGCGTCCGCGACTACCTCGAGCACGTCGTCGGCGAGGCGCGCGGCACCGGCTACACCGAGACGATTCTCGGCCGCCGCCGCTACCTGCCCCACCTGACCAGCGACAACCGCCAGCGCCGCGAGACCGCCGAGCGGATGGCGCTGAACGCCCCGATCCAGGGCTCCGCCGCCGACATCGTCAAGATCGCGATGCTGCGGGTGGACGAGGCGCTCCGCGAGGCGGGGCTGCGCAGCCGGTTGCTGCTCCAGGTCCACGACGAGGTCGTGCTGGAGGTGGCGCCGGGGGAACGGGACCGGGTGGAGGAGATCGTCCGCGACCGGATGACGACCGCATACCCCCTCAGCGTAGGCCTGGAGGTCGCGGTCGGCAGCGGCTCGGACTGGGACGCCGCCGCCCACTGAGTCCAGGCCGCTCGCGGTCGCCCGCACGCCGGTTTCCGGTGGTCAGGGCGCTGAACGCGGCCTGGAGGCCATAAATCGACGGGTTTGAGCCAGGCGTTTGACGGGCGTGGCCAGAACCTGGTCATGTTGGCCGAATGGGCCACCCACGCAAGCACATCGTCGCCGTCCTGGCTTTGGACGGAGTGGTCGCCACCGACCTCGCGCTGCCGCTCGACGCGTTCGACCGGGTCCGGCTGCCCGATGGTAGCCTCCCCTACCGGGTACGGGTGTGCGGGCCCGAGCGGGAGATCGCCGCCGAGATGTTCGGCATGACCGTCCCGTACGGCATGGACGCGCTCGCGGAGGCGGACACGATCGTCGTGCCCGGCCACGGCGCCGACCCCTCCGAGGCGCCGGCCGAGGTCCTGGAGGCCCTGCGCACGGCGGCCCGGCGTGGCGTGCGGATCCTGTCGATCTGCGTCGGCTCGTTCATCCTGGCCGAGGCCGGGATCCTGGACGGCAAGCGCGCGACCACGCACTGGATCGCGGCGAACGACATGGCCCGCCGCTACCCGGCCGTGCAGGTCGACCCGAACGTCCTCTACGTCGACAACGGCCAGATCCTCACCTCGGCGGGTGCCGCTGCCGGGCTCGACCTGTGCCTGTACGTGATCCGCCGCGACCACGGCCCGGCCGTGGCGGCCGACGCGGCGCGCCTGGCGGTCATGCCGCTGGAACGCGACGGCGGGCAGGCACAGTTCATCGTCCATGAGCACCCGGTGAAGGACGGCGCGAGCCTTGGCCCCCTGCTGCTCTGGCTGGAGGACAACAGCCACCGCGAACTGACCCTCAAGGACATCGCCGAACAGGCCTCGATGAGCACCCGCACGCTGTCGCGCCGCTTCCGCGAGCAGACCGGGACGACCCCGCTGCGCTGGCTGCACATCACCCGGCTGCGCCGCGCCCAGCACCTCCTGGAGACCACCGGCTGCTCGATCGACCACATCGCCCGGCAGGTCGGCTTCGGCTCCACCACCACGTTCCGGGAGTGGTTCCGCGAGGTCGTCGGGACCAGCCCGCAGAGCTACCGCCGCTCCTTCCGCGGCGCGAACGCCTGACCCTCACACGAGAGAAGCCTCCCCATGAACAAAGTGCTGCTCAGCGTCCACGTGCTGGCCGCCATCATCTTCATCGGCCCGGTGACCGTGGCCGCGAGCATGTTCCCGCCGCTGGCGCGCCGCGCCCTGGAGGGGGACGGCGATCTCGGGGTGCTGCGGACGCTGCACCGCATCAGCCTCGGGTACGCCTTCGGCGGGATCATCGTGCCGGTGTTCGGACTGGCCGTCGCCCTCGGCATGGGCGTGCTCGGCGACACCTGGCTGATCATTTCGATCGTGCTGACCCTGGTCGCCGCCCTCGTCCTGGCCCTGAAGGTGATCCCCGATCAAGCCGGTCTCCTCGCCGGCATGGACGGCGACGAGCAGGCCAGGGCCGCGCTGATGCCCAAGGCCAAGGCGCTGTCGATGGTCACCGGAATGTTCGCCCTCCTGTGGGCGGTGGTCGTCGTCCTGATGATCGTCCGGCCCGGTTCGAGCACGGGCGCCTGACTCCCCGGAATCGGCGGGTACCTCGCTCTGTGGAGCGAACCGGACACGAAGGGGGCCGGGATTCTCACGGAGCGCTAGACACGCGGTTGGCCTCTGGTGTCGGATGTGAACCGTCGGGGGCGACTGCCGCGTAGAGCGGGCGGTGACGCGTGCCGCCTGCGGATTGGGGTGCGTGCTGCGATGACGGCTCCGGACCCGGCGGACGAGCAATGGGCCTACCTGCTCGCCTCCCTCGAGACCCCGTGCGCGTCGTGCGGCGGGACGGGCGAGGTCGTTCCCGCCGACTGGCAGCGCTGGCAGGAACGTGCCGACGAGCTCATGGGCCTCGCCAAGGTCGCGCGCCAGACCGTGGACCGCATGCGGGGCGTCGAGGTGGGCCGCCCCGGCGGTGCCGCGGCGGCCCCCTTCACCGGCGAGCAGGGATCGCTCCACGAACCGGCCGTCGTCGCCGCCATCCAGCGGTCGATCGACGAGCACCTGAACTCACAGCCGCAGATGCCCAAGTACGTCCAGTGCGGCCGGTGCGACGGCAGTGGCAGGGCGCTGACGGCGGCCGGCGAGCGGTTCGTGGACTTCCTCGCGCGGCACGGCTTCGTCCGCAGGCGCGATCTCTGACCCTTGCGACCTCTGACCCCGGGCGACCTCTGACCCCGGGCGATCTCTGACCCCGAGGATGACTCCAGGGTTTAATTTAAGTTGTGATTGAAGCCCGTTCCACGAGGGCGGCACCGCCGCTGTCGAGCAGGTGCGCGAGCGGCAGGGTGGCGGCGCCCACCGCCACCGCCTCCGGGCCCAGGTGGCACAGCTCGATGGAGGCCTGGGCGAACGGCTGGCGCAGCGCGTACTGCGCGGCGGCCTCGCGGATCCGGCCGAGCATCCGGTCGCCGATCAGCAGCCCGGCCCAGCCGCCGATGATGATCTTTTCCGGGTTGAAGAGGTTGACCAGGTCGGCGATCCCGGCGCCGAGGTAGGCCACGATCTCGGCGCGGATCTCGGCGGCCGGCATCGCCGGGTCGTCGAGCAGCCGGCCGACCGCGTCCTCCTCGTCGTGGCCGGTCGTGCCGCCCGCCGCGCGGTAGCGCTCCAGCAGCGCGGCGGCGCCGACATAGGCCTCCAGGCAGCCGCGCGCGCCGCAGCGGCACAGCGCCCCGCCGACCCGCGCGGTGGTGTGGCCCCACTCGCCCGCGCTGCCGGTCGCCCCGCGGTACGGCGTGCCGTCGATGACCAGGCACGAGCCGACGCCCGAGCCGATGAGCGCGATCACGGCGTTGCGGTGCCCGCGGCCCGCGCCGAACCACATCTCGGCCTGGCCGAGGGCGGTCGCGCCGTTGTCCACGAAAAGCGGCAGGTCCGTCCCCGCGCGCAGCATCTTCTCCAGCGGCACCGCGTCCCAGCCGATCGTCTGGCCGTGCACGACCGCCTCCGGGCCGTGCTCGACGGTGCCCGGCACGCCGACGCCGACGCCGATGACCTCCGCCGGGTCGACGCCGCTCTCCTTGATGACCGACTCCAGGCCGGACAGGATGTGCTCGATCACGGCGCCCACGTCGTGGCCGCCGTCGCCGAGCGGCAGGTCGGCCTTGGCCAGGCGGGTGAGTTCCAGGTCGAACAGCTCGACCACCACGCGCGTCTCGCCCACGTCGACGCCGACCAGGTGGCCGTGCTCGGGCGAGGTCTTGAGCAGGATCCGCGGCCGGCCGCCGTCGGACTCCACGCTGCCCGCCTCGGTGATCAGGCCCGTCTCGAGCAGCTCGGCGACGACGTTGCTGACCGACGCCTGGCTCAGCCCCGTCTCACGGCTCAGCTCCTGGCGGGTCAGCGGACCCCCGAAATAGAGCCGCCGCAGCAGCGCGGAGCGATTGCCGCGCCGCAGGTCACGCACCGTGCGCCGGGAACCATCCGGCATCCGGGCCCCCTTTCCCGGCGGCCGGATCGGGCCGCACGTCCCCCAGATTCAGGTCTTGACCGCCCATTATGTCACTGCTTAGATCACGACATGAATAAAGATGTGATGTAAATCTCCCGTTCACCCCCGATTTCGTTCATCCACGAGGTCACCTCCGATGCGGAAGGCCGCGCAGATGCCCCACCCCTTCGTCAGACAGGCCACGGCTCTCGCGGCCGCAGGTCTTCTTCTCGCCGCCGCGTCCGCGTGCGGCGGCGGCACCTCCTCGGGCGGCGGCAACTCCGCCCCGAAGACGCTCACGTACTGGGCCAGCAACCAGGGCACCAGCCTGGAGAACGACAAGGAAGTCCTGAAGCCCGAGCTCGACAAGTTCGAGAAGCAGACGGGCATCAAGGTCCAGCTCGAGGTCGTCCCGTGGACCGACCTGCTGAACCGCATCCTCGCCGCGACCACGTCCGGTCAGGGGCCTGACGTGCTCAACATCGGCAACACCTGGTCGGCCTCGCTGCAGGCGACCGGCGGCCTGATGCAGTTCGACTCCAAGGCCATGGGCGAGATCGGCGGTGCGCAGCGCTTCATCCCGTCCGCGCTGGCCGCCGCGGGCGCCCAGGGCAAGCCTCCGACGGCCGTGCCGCTCTACTCCTCGGCGTACGGGCTCTACTACAACAAGAAGCAGTTCGCCGACGCCAAGCTGGAGCCGCCGAAGACCTGGCAGGAGCTGATCTCCGACGGGCACAAGCTCACCCACGGCAACAAGTACGGCATCGCGATCGAGGGCGCCAGCATCCCCGAGAACGTGCACAACGCGTTCATCCTCGGCCAGCAGCACGGCGCGGACTACTTCACCGCCGACGGCAAGCCCAGCTTCGACAGCCCGGGCGCGGTCGACGCGATCAAGTCCTACGTCGACCTGCTCGGCAAGGAGAAGATCGCCCCGGCGGGCAACGCCGAGTACTCGGCCAACCAGTCGCTGCGCGACTTCGCCACCGGCAGGTCCGCGATGATCATGTGGCAGTCCGCCGCCAGCAACCTGAAGAACCTCGGGATGAAGGAGGGGGAGTGGGGCGTCGTCCCGATCCCCGCGCCCTCGCCCCCGCCCGCAGGCGGACGGCCGATCTCCTCCATGGTCGCCGGCATCAACCTCGCGGTCTTCAAGAACACCGACAACCGCGACGGCGCGATGAAGTTCGTCAAGTTCATGACCAGTGACGACGAGCAGAAGCTCCTCAACAAGACCTACGGGTCGGTGCCGCCGGTGAAGGCCGCCCAGAGCGACCCGGCGTTCCAGACCGATGACATGAAGACGTTCAGGCAGATCCTGGAGAGCCAGTCCGCGCCGCTGCCGCAGGTGCCCAAGGAGAGCGAGTTCGAGACGCTCGTCGGCACGGCGGTCAAGGAGCTGTTCGCCGACGCGGCGGCCGGCCGCGCCGTGACGACCGAGTCGGTCAAGGCCAAGCTCACCACCGCCCAGCAGAAGATGGGCCAGTAAGGGTGAGTGTGACCACGCCCGGCACGACCAGGCGGGACCCCGCGGGACCGGCGCGGACGGGCGTGCTCGCCCGCCGCGCCGCCCGCCGGGGCCGCCCGCCCGGCCGCCTGGGCGGCCGGCTGCGGCGCGGCGGCCTGCCGTACCTGCTCCTGCTGCCGGCGGTCGTCGCCGAGCTGATCGTGCACCTGGTGCCGATGGTCACCGGGCTGTGGATGAGCTTCCGCGAGCTGACCCTGTTCTTCATCCGGGACTGGTCGAAGGCGCCGTCGGCCGGGCTGGACAACTACCGGGTCGCGGTCGACCTGCACGGCGCCGTCGGCAAGGACCTGCTGCGCTCGTTCGTGGTCACCGTCCTGGTCACGATCCTGGCCGTCGGGCTGTCGTGGCTGCTCGGAACGACCGCGGCGGTGCTCATGCAGGACCGCTTCCGCGGCCGGGGGCTGCTGCGCGCGCTGTTCCTGGTGCCGTACGCGCTGCCGGTCTACGCCGCCGTGATCACCTGGTCGTTCCTCTTCCAGCGCGACACCGGCATGGTCGACCACGTCCTGGTGGACCAGCTGCACGTGAGCTCGGACCGGCCGTTCTGGCTGATCGGCGACAACAGCTTCTGGGCGCTGATCACCGTCATCGTGTGGCGGTCCTGGCCGTTCGCGTTCCTGGTGCTGATGGCCGGGTTGCAGAACGTGCCGCGCGAGCAGTACGAGGCGGCCGCGATCGACGGTGCCGGGATCTGGAAGCAGGTCAGGCACATCACGATGCCCGCGCTGCGGCCGATCAACCAGGTGCTCGTGCTGGTCCTGTTCCTGTGGACCTTCAACGACTTCAACACGCCGTTCGTGCTGTTCGGCAAGGCCGCCCCCGACCGCGGCGACCTCATCTCGGTGCACATCTACCAGGAGTCGTTCGTCACCTGGAACTTCGGCGCCGGCGCCGCGATGTCGGTGCTGCTCCTGCTGTTCCTGCTGCTGGTCTCGGTGGTCTACCTCCTGGCCACCTCGCGACGGAGGGCCGCCCGTGTCTAGCCGCTCAAGGCGCACGCCCGATCGCCCGAGGCGATCCGCGCGATCGCCCATGGACCCGCCCCGCTCGTTCATCTGGACGCGGCGGATCGTGCTCACCCTGCTGACGGTCTTCACGCTGATCCCGGTGTACGCCATGGTCAGCTCGTCGCTGAAGCCGCTGCAGGACGTGCAGGGCGACTTCCGCTGGTTCCCGTCCCACCCGACCGTGCGGCCCTACATCGACATGTGGACGACCGTCCCGCTGGCCCGCTACTTCGTGAACAGCGTGATCATCGCGGGCGGTGCGACGGTCGCCTCGGTGGCGATCGCGATCCTCGCCGCGTACGCGGTCAGCCGCTACCGGTTCCCAGGCCGCCGGGTCTTCACGATCACCGTGCTGTCCACGCAGATGTTCCCGGGCATCCTGTTCCTGCTGCCGCTCTTCCTGATCTTCGTGAACGTGGGCAACGCGACGGGCCTGGCCCTCTACGGCAGCCGCGGCGCGCTGATCCTCACCTACCTGACGTTCTCGCTGCCGTTCTCCATCTGGATGCTGGCCGGCTACTTCGACTCGCTGCCGCGCGAGCTGGACGAGGCCGCCCAGGTCGACGGGTGCGGCGCGATGGGCGCGCTGTTCAAGGTGATCCTCCCGGCCGCCGTGCCCGGCCTCGTCGCCGTCACCGTGTACGCCTTCATGACCGCGTGGGGCGAGGTGCTGTTCGCCTCGGTCATGACCAACGAGACCACCCGCACGCTCTCGATCGGGCTGCGCGCCTACTCGACGCAGAACGAGGTCTTCTGGAACCAGGTGATGGCCGCCTCGCTCGTGGTCAGCGTGCCCGTCGTCGCCGGGTTCCTGCTGCTCCAGCGCTTCCTGATCACCGGCCTCACCGCGGGCGCCGTCAAGTAGCCCCGCTCTCCCGACCACCTCTCCGACCCGTGCGACCCGTGAAGTGAGGACAACTGTGCCCTTCGACGACTCCGCGCCCTTCGACGACATCGATCTGAGCGCGTTCCGGCCCGGCTTCACCTGGGGTGCGGCCACCTCCGCGTACCAGATCGAGGGGGCCGTGACCGAGGACGGCCGCGGCCCTTCGATCTGGGACACCTTCAGCCGGGTGCCCGGGGCCGTGGACAACGGCGACACCGGCGACGTGGCGTGCGACCACTACCACCGCTGGCCCGAGGACATCGCGTTGATGAGGGACCTGGGCCTCGGCGCCTACCGCTTCTCCATCGCCTGGCCTCGCGTACTGCCGCAGGGGGACGGGACGATCAACCATGCGGGCCTGGCGTTCTATGACCGGCTGGTCGACGCGCTCCTGGAGGCGGGCCTCACCCCGCACGCGACGATCTACCACTGGGACCTGCCGCAGGCGCTGCAGGACAGGGGAGGGTGGCCCGCCCGCGAGACCGCGATGCACTTCGCCGACTACGCCGCCGTCGTCGCCGAGACGCTCGGCGACCGGGTGAAGCACTGGGCCACGCTGAACGAGCCGCTCTGCTCCGCCTGGATCGGTCATCTGGAAGGCAAGATGGCGCCCGGCGCCACGGACCTGACCGCCGCCGTGCGCGCCTCCCATCATCTGCTGCTCGCCCACGGGCTGGGCGTTGGAGCGCTCCGGGCCGCGGTCCCGGACGCCAGGGTCGGCATCACCAACATCCTCACCTCGTGCGAGCCCGCGACCGAACGGGACGAGGACGTGGCGGCGGCGCGCCGCGACGACGGCCACAACAACCGCTGGTGGCTCGATCCGGTGCACGGTCTGGGCTACCCCGAGGACATGATCCGGGTGTACGGGACCGAGCCGCCCGTCGAGCCCGGCGACCTGGAGACGATCGGGGCGCCGCTGGACTGGCTGGGCGTCAACTACTACCGCCGCTCGGTCACCGTGAACGACCCGGACGGCCCCGCCCCGTACGCCCGCCCGATCACTCCCGCGGGCACGCCCCGTACCGGCATGGACTGGGAGGTGCACCCGGACCGCTTGGAGCGGGTGCTGGTGCGGGTGAACGAGGACTACGCGCCGCGCTCGGTGATGGTGACCGAGAACGGGTCGGCCTACCCCGACCTGGTGACCGCCGACGGGCACGTCCACGACGGCGAGCGCACCGCCTACCTGCGGTCGCACCTGGCGGCGTGCGCGCGGGCGGCCCGGCGGGGCGTGCCGATGGACGGCTACTTCGCCTGGTCCCTGCTGGACAACTTCGAGTGGGCCTACGGCTACGACAAGCGCTTCGGCCTCGTGCACGTCGACTTCGAGACCCAGGCCCGCACGGTCAAGGACAGCGGCCACCGCTACGCCGAGATCATCCGTGCCCACCGGCACGCGACGGCTTCCGGTGCGCCGGCCGCCGACCGGCACGCCACAGCTCCCGCGCCCACCGGCGCGGTTCCCACCCCCGAGTAAGGAGTCGCTGGTGAAACCCCTCATCCCAGTACCCCGTATCGTCGTACGGGCTGGGGCGCTCATGGTCCCCGCGGTGCTGGCGCTGGTCATGGCGCCCGGCCCGGCGACCGCGCGTTCCACGCCCACCTATCTCGACCCGGCCGCCTCCACCTCCAAACGCGTCTCCGACCTGCTGAAGCGCATGACCGTGGAGGAGAAGGTCGGCCAGACGGCCCAGCCCGCCGTCGTCAACATCCAGGGCGAGTGCGAGTGGTCGGGCGGCGAGCTCAACCAGGCCTGCATGAAGCACGTCCTCGCCGACCAGCACGTCGGGTCGATCCTGTCGGGCGGCGGCGAGACCCCGCCGCAGAACAAGCCCAGCGCGTGGGCCGAGATGGTCAACACGATCCAGAAGTACTCGATCGACAACAACCGGCTGCACATCCCGATCCTGTACGGCGTGGACGCCGTGCACGGGCACAACAACGTCCTCGGGGCGACCAAGTTCCCGCACCAGACCGGCGTCGGCGCGACCTGGGACCCGGCGGTGTCGGAGGCGATGGGCCAGTCGACGGCCAAGGCCGTCAAGGCGACCGGTCCGAACTGGGACTTCGCGCCGGTGCAGGACGTGGCGCGCGACACCCGCTGGGGCCGCTACTACGAGACCTACTCCGAGGACCCGCACCTGTCGGGCGCCATGGGATCGGCCTTCGTGAAGGGCATGCAGCAGAGCAGGCAGGTCGCGGCGACGGTCAAGCACTTCGCCGCCTACTCCGCGCCGCTGAACGGGCATGACCGGACCGCGTCGCAGCTGGACCTGCGCTACCTGCAGGACACCTTCTTCCCGTCCTACAAGGCCGCCGTCGACGCCGGGGCGCAGACCGTCATGGTCAACTCCGGCGCGATCAACGGCATCCCGGCGCACGCGAGCAAGTACCTGCTCACCGACGTGCTGCGCCGCCAGTGGGGCTTCAAGGGCGTGGTGATCAGCGACTGGAACGACGTGCAGTCGCTGCAGACCGCGTACAAGATCGCGGGCACCTACGCCGACGCGGCCGGCATCGCGATGAACGCCGGCGTGGACGTGGCGATGCTGCCGCCCGACACCGTCGACGGCTACATCGACGGCATGCTCGCCCAGGTGAAGAGCGGCAAGGTCTCGCGGTCGCGGCTGGACGACGCCGTGGCGCGCGTGCTGACGCTGAAGTTCCAGCTCGGCCTGTTCGAGCACCCCTACGTCGACCCGTCCAAGGCCGACGCGGCCGTGCTCGGCGCTGACAAGGACCTGGCGGTCAAGGCCGCCACCGAGTCGATGACGCTGCTGAAGAACGACGGGAACGCGCTGCCGCTGTCCACCGGGCTCGGCAAGGTCGTCGTCGCCGGTCCCGCCGGCGACTCGGTGCCGTGGCAGGACGGCGGCTGGACCATCGGCTGGCAGGGGATCCCCGACAACGTCACCGACCCGGGCGTCACGATCTACCAGGGCGTGAAGAAGCTCCTGGGCGACGGCAAGGTGGAGCTGGCCAAGACCGCTGACGAGGCCGTCGACAAGACCAAGGACGCCGACGCCGCGATCGTCGCGGTCGGGGAGAAGCCCGGCGCGGAGGGCGTGAACGACAGCGAGGCGCCCGAGCTCTCGGCCGACCAGCAGGACCTGGTGGAACGGCTGCAGGCCACCGGCAAGAAGGTCATCGTGGTCGTCGTCGCGTCCCGGCCGCTCGTGCTGGGCAAGGCGGCCGACGCCAAGCAGCTGGTGATGGCGTGGCTGCCGGGCAGCGAGGCGGGCACCGCGGTCGCCGACGTGCTGTTCGGCCGCGCGAACCCGAGCGGCCGGCTGCCGGTGTCGTGGCCGAAGACGATCGGCGACCAGCCGATGTTCTACCAGCAGCTGCCGGGCACCAACAGCGGGCCGAGCTCGTCCTACGACCCGCTCTTCCCGTTCGGGTACGGGCTGTCCTACACCACGTTCGGCGTGCGGGGCCTGTCGCTCGGCTCGTCGTCGGTGTCCTCGCACGGGACCGTGAAGGTGACGGTCCAGGTGAGCAACACCGGCGGCCGGGACGGCGACATGGTCGTGCCGGTGTACGCCTCGCAGCCGGTCAGCCGGATCCTGGCGCCCGCCAGGCGGCTGGCCACGTTCACCCGCGTCAGCCTGAAGGCGGGGGAGACCAGGTCGGTCACGGTGTCGTTCCCGATGTCCAACCTGGCGGTCACGCCCGGCGACATCAACGGCGCGGGCACCCCGGTCGCGCAGCCGGGGGCGTACCAGATCAGTGCGGGGGACAAAACGGCCGACCTGACCGTCCGCTGAGGGCGTCCGGTGCTGTCGTGAATGTCCGATGACACACCGCAACCCTGGATATAACGGATCGGCATGATCCCTGGTGGTCCCGTCAATGCCTCTCTCTGCGGGGCGTTGACGGGACCACTGCCATGAATTGGGCCCTTGTCGCGCCCGGTGCGGGGTGCTTTCCTGTGCGTTGGTTAGGAAAGGTTCCTAACTATGTTCCCCGCAAGGACGTCTCATGCACGCACCCCCGCCCCAGGAACGTCCCCGCCTGTCCAAAGCTCCGAGCCTGTCCAAAGCTCCGCGCCGATCCGCGGCCCTTCGCCGCACCCGGCATGTCGCGTTCGCCGCGCTGCTGCTGGCCGCCCCCGCCTTCTCCGGCGCGACCGCCTGCGCGGCCTCCGCGCACTCGGCCTCGGCGGTCGCCGCCGTCAAGGCCGCACCGGGCCTCGACGACCCGGTGAAGAAGGAGTACGCCATGGAACTGGTGTCCAGCGCGGAGAACTCCTCGCTGGACTGGAAGGCGCAGTACGGCTACATCGAGGACATCGGCGACGGCCGCGGGTACACCGCCGGGATCATCGGCTTCTGCTCGGGCACTGGCGACATGCTCGACCTGGTCGAGCTCTACACCGACCGCAAGCCCGGCAACGTGCTGGCCAAGTACCTGCCCGCGCTGCGCAAGGTGAACGGCTCGGACTCGCACTCGGGCCTCAGTGGCTACACCTCGGCCTGGAAGACCGCCGCCAAGGACTCGGTCTTCAAGACCGCGCAGAACGACGAGCGCGACCGCGTCTACTTCAACCCCTCGGTCGCGCAGGCCAAGAAGGACGGGCTCGGCACCCTCGGCCAGTTCATCTACTACGACGCCATGGTCATGCACGGCGAGATCAACCCGATCCGCAACCGCGCCCTCAAGAAGGCCAAGCCCCCGTCCCAGGGCGGCGACGAGGTCAAGTACCTCAACGCCTTCCTCGACGAGCGCGTGGTCGAGATGAAGAAGGAGGAGGCGCACAGCGACACCAGCCGGGTCGACACCGAGCAGCGCGTCTTCCTCAAGAAGGGCAACCTCGACCTGCACACGCCGCTGGACTGGAAGGTCTACGGCGACCCGTACCACATCGGCTGAACGAGCTGATCCCGCTGATCGCCGTTCGCGCGGGCGTCTCCCGGCATCCTGCCTGGGAGGCGCCCGTTCCGGTCTGTACCGTACGACCATGACCGAGCACGCCCCCGCCAAGCCCGCCTCCGCCAGGGCCGACGACGCCCCCGCAGACCTGCTGTTCACCGGCGGACCCGTGATGACCATGGACTCGGCGCGTTCCTGGGCGACCAGCCTGGCGGTCCGCGACGGCCGGATCGTGGCGGTCGGCCACGACGAGGTCGGGGAGCTGCGGGGCCCGCGCACCGAGGTCGTCGATCTGCGCGGGCGGCTGCTGCTGCCGGGCTTCCAGGACGCCCACATCCACGCCGTGATGGGCGGGGTGGAGCTCGGGCAGTGCGACCTCGCCGGGACCACTGATCCGGCCGAGTACGAGCGGCGCATCCGCGGGTACGCGACCGCCCATCCTGAACGGGAGTGGATCACCGGCGGCGGCTGGTCGATGGAGAGCTTCCCGGGCGGCGTGCCGTCGCGGGCCGTGCTCGACACGATCGTTCCGGACCGGCCCGTGTTCCTGGTCAACCGCGACCACCACGGCGCCTGGGTGAACAGCCGGGCCCTGGAACTGGCCGGGATCACCGCCGCCACGCCCGACCCCGGCGACGGGCGCATCGAACGCGAGCCCGGCGGCGAGCCCTGCGGGATGCTCCAGGAGGGCGCGATGGACCTCGTCGGGTCCCTCGTTCCCCCAGTGACCGCCGCGGACCGGCTCGAGGGGCTGATGCGGGCGCAGAAGCTCCTGCACGGCCTCGGCATCACCGCCTGGCAGGACGCGATCGTGGGCGGAACCGACGGCTACCCCGACGTCTCCGACGCCTACCTGACCGCCGCCCAGGACGGTTCCCTCACCGCGACCGTGGTCGGCGCGCTGTGGTGGTCGCGCGGGCGCGGCACCGACCAGATCCCCGCCCTGCTCGGCCGCCGCGAGCGCCTCACCACCGGCCGGCTCCGCTGCGGCACCGTCAAGATCATGCAGGACGGGGTGGCGGAGAACTTCACCGCCGCGATGACCGCCCCGTACGTGGACGCGTGCGGCTGCGCCACCGGCAACAGCGGCCTCAGCTTCTTCGACCCCGACGAGCTGAAGGAGCACGTCGCGGCGCTGGACGCCCTGGACTTCCAGGTGCACTTCCACGCCCTCGGCGACCGCGCGGTCCGCGAGGCACTGGACGCCGTCGAGGCGGCCCGCAGGGCCAACGGCTGGCGCGACACCCGCCCGCACCTGGCCCACCTGCAGGTCGTCCACCCCGACGACGTGCCGCGCTTCCGCGGCCTCGGCGCCACCGCCAACATGCAGCCGCTGTGGGCCGCCCACGAACCGCAGATGGACGAGTTGACCATCCCGTTCCTCGGGCCCGGGCTCGCCGCCCGGCAGTACCCGTTCGGCGACCTGCGCCGCGCCGGGGCCACGCTCGCGGCGGGGAGCGACTGGCCGGTCAGCAGCCCCGACCCGATCAAGGGCGTGCACGTCGCCGTCAACCGGATCGAGCCCGGCCGCGCCGCCGAGCCGTTCCTGCCCGGGCAGGCCCTTGACCTGGCCACGGCCCTTTCGGCCTACACCGCCGGCGCCGCCCACGTGAACCACCTGGACGACGCCGGTAGCCTGCGGCCGGGCAACCGCGCCGACCTGGTCGTCCTGGACCGCGACCCGTTCGACGGCCCCCCGCTCGCCATCGCCGACACCGCCGTGGCCCTCACCTTCGTGGACGGCCGGGTCGTCCACGAGGCCTGAGCCTGCCTGTTATGAGGCCTGCGCCTCCTCCTCTGGCGGGAGCTTGCCGTAGACCTTGGCGTGCACGGCCTGCTCCAGCGAGCTGCCGTCGGCCTCGTCCACCCGTTCCAGGCAGCCGTGGATCAGCGCCAGCGCCGCAGTGCCGAGCAGCGTGCGCCGCCGCTCATGGTCGATGACCAGCGGCGACGGCGCCGACAGCGCATGCACGGCGGTCCCCTCGGCGACCGCGGCGAGCATGTTGACGAAGTCGTCGGGCTGCACTCCGGGCCGCAGCTGCAGGCCTCGGTTGCGCAGCACCTCGACGAAGACGGCCCGCCACGACACCAGCGCCTCGTGGTAGAGCTCGCCGAGCGCCTCCCGGA
Source organism: Actinomadura barringtoniae (assembly GCF_017573505.1). Lineage (GTDB taxonomy): Bacteria > Actinomycetota > Actinomycetes > Streptosporangiales > Streptosporangiaceae > Spirillospora > Spirillospora barringtoniae. The sequence goes on along the minus strand of NZ_JAGEOJ010000008.1, from coordinate 195,587 downwards.
TCACCTCGTCGCCCTCGGCCGCCGCGACCGCGACCAGCCGCAGCCGGAACCGCGGCCGCGCCACGAAGATCATCAGGTTGCGGTAGCTGAGCTCGTGGATCGACTGCGCGAAGTCGGGCTCGGCGCCGTCGATCAGCTGCTCGATCGCCGCCGCCGTCTTGTCGCTCTCCCACCGCGCCGGGTGGTACTGCGACCACAGCCCGAACCGCAGCAGGTCGGCGATGAAGTCCGAGTGCGACCGCCACGTGCTGCGCAGCGTCGGCACGCTGCCGACCCGGGGGAACGGGTCGGGGTTGCGGCTCACTTCGGCGGCCACCGCACGCTGGGACAGGAAGCCCAGCAGCGGCCGCTCCACCGAGTTCTCGTCGCTCGGGTCGACCGGCGAGCGTTCGGCGCCCGGCCCGAAGTGCCGCTCGATCAGCCGCATCGCGGCCGCCAGGTAGGCCGCCGTGACCGGGTCGTTGGCGATCCGGGACTTGCTGAACAGCGTCCTGCGGTCGACCTTCCGCAGGACCTGCGACAGGTCCTGGTTGTAGGGGAAGGGGAGCCGCTGCTTGAGCGTCTGCTTCTGGTCCACACTCGCATGGTGCTCCCACGGAGCTTTCTTTCATAGGCGCGCGCCTGCGCGGTACCGCGCACCTGCGCCCTCTCACCCGCGCCCTCTCATCCGCGCACCGCGCAGCTGCGTCCGCGCACCTGGGCGCCGTGTCATGCGGCCCGTTCCGGCTTACAACGGAACCATGCGCACACCCGACAAGGGGCCGCTCCACCTCGCCGCCGTGGCGGCCCTCGCCGATGCCGTCAAGCTGCTCGTGACCGCGATGGACCAGCCCGAGTGGTCCCCGCACCGCGTGATCCTCGCTGTCGACATCGTGGGCTTCAACGACGAGTCCCACGACGACGAGGTCCAGTTGGCCCTACGCCGCGCGCTCTACCTGATCCTCACCCAGGCGTTCGAGGCCGCCCCGATCGCCTGGGCCGACACCGTCCACGAGGACCGCGGCGACGGCGCCGTGATCGTCCTGCCGCCGGACGTCCCCGCGGCGACCGTGCTCGGCCCCCTCGCGCTCCACCTGCGTGCCGCCGTACGCCGCCACAACCGCCTCGCCAGCGAGATCGCTCAGATCAGCCTGCGCGTCTCGGTCCACGCGGGGGAGGTCCACCGCGACGACTACGGCCTGGCCGGCCGCGCCGTCAACCACGTCTTCCGGCTGCTCGACGCCCCGGCGTTCAAGGCCGTCGCCTGCGGCGCCACCGCCCTCATCGTCTCCGGCACCCTGCACGACGACGTGGTCCGGCACGCCCCGGGCCTCATCGACCCCGCGACCTACCGCCCGGTCATCGCCGCCCTCAAGGAGACCCGGGCCCCCGCCTGGGTGCAGGTCTGCGAGGACGCCGACATCGTGTCACTGCCCGCCAACTCCGCTTAACCATGCCATCTGTGTCGCGGGACGCGGTCTGCCCACCCCACCCCTGATAGGCATGGCTAGGGCGATTGGGGGTTCCGGTGGGAGCGACATTCTGGAGTTCGCTGACGGACGCCGAACAACAGCACCTGCTCGGACGCGGTCGACGGGCGGACCATCCGCCCGGCACCGTCCTCTGCCGCGAGGACGACCCCGCCACCGACGTCATGGTGATCCTCCAGGGCTCGGCGAAGATCACTTCTGACGACCAGACCCTCGCCCTGCGCGGCCCGGGCGACCTCCTGGGCGAACGTGCCGTCCTCACGATCCGGTCGCGTTCGGCCACCGTCATCGCACTCGAACCCGTCGACCTCCTCGTCGTCCCCGCCGAGGACTTCGCCCGCTTCCTCAACGAGCAGCCCCACTTGGGCGCCCTCCTGGAGCAGGAGCTTTACGACCGCCTCAGCGAGCAGCGCGTCCCCGCCACCCTCCAGCGCACCTCGAACGAGCCGGACTGGTCGGGCCAGATGTGCTCGATCCTCTTCACCGACATCGCCTCGTTCAACGACCCGTCCCGCACCGACGGCGACCGCAAGGTGATCAAAGCGGCGATGTACGACGTCCTGCAGAGTTCCTTCGGCGAGTCCGGCGTCCCCTGGACCTCCTGCCACGTCGAGGACCGCGGCGACGGCGCCCTCCTCATCGCGCCGCCCTCCATCCCCACCGCCAAGCTCGTCGACCCGCTGGTCTCACGCCTGTCCGCCGGCCTGCGCACCCACAACCGCCGCGCCACCGCCCCGGTCCGGCTCCAGCTCCGCGTCGCCCTCCACGTCGGCCCCGTCTCCCGGGACGGCCGGGGCGTGGCCGGCGAGTCCGTCAGCCAGACCGCCCGCCTCCTGGACGCCCCGATACTCAAGGCCGAACTCGCCGAAGCGGGCAGCGACCTCGGCTTCATCGTCTCCGAGTTCGTCTACGACTCGGTCGTCAAGCACGCCCCCGGCGCCGTGGACCCCCGCGCCTACCGCCAGGTCAAGGTCCGCGTGAAGGAGACCAAGGCCAAGGCCTGGATCTACCTCACGGCCGACGCCGCGCCCAACACCCCTGCCGTCCGCGCCCAGAACCCTCCGGCCGCCCCCGGGGAACCCCCGCCCTCAACGGGCCCAAGGTTCGAAGGCGACCTCAGAGTCCAAGGTGACTTCGTCCTCGGCAACAAGATCATCATCCGCGAATGAACGCCGTGAGCCTCCGCCACTTCTCCGGCGACCGGCTCACCGCGAGGTTGCGCAGCACGGCATAGCGGAACATCCAGCGGACCGCCGCGTCGTCCACGTCGTAGGTGCGCCGATAGGTCTTGATGAAGCGTTCGGCGGCGCCGGACGGGTCGGTGGCGGGCTGGCGCAGGGTGAGGTGCAGCGCGGCCAGGACGGCGTCGTAGAGGAGCCGGTCCACCTGGGCCCGGTCCCAGTCGATGATCGAGACGACCTCGCGGTTCTTGACCAGGATGTTCGCGGGGCTGAGGTCCTGGTGGGTGATCCCGACGGGCCCCAGGTCCAGCCCTGCCGCGTCCTCGGCCAGTCCTTTGAGGCCCAGCCGGACGTGGTCGACCTCATCCGGCGGCCGCAGCCGGGCGTCCATGTCGTCCACGAACTCGTCGGGGCGCGTCAGCACCGTCCGAACGGGCCAGTGGTAGGGCGCGAGCTCGCCTGCCGGGGGCGCGTCGTGCTTCTGCGCGATGGAATGGACCATCGCCAGCTTGGTGGCGAAGTCCTCGATGAGCTGAGGGTCGCACCAGTCCGGTGCCGCGTCATGGTCGGTGTACGGCCTGACGAACCAGTAGTGCGAGGCGTCCTCGATCCACGGCGTCTCGTCGCGGCCGATCGGGGGATGCGCGCGTTTCACGACGCCGGTGTGCTCGTTCAAGAACCCGGTGAGCGCGAACTGCCGGTGAAAGGGCACGCGCCGATCGTCCTTGTGGACCTGGGAGAGGACGTACCTGCGCCCTTCCCAGCGGTACACGAAATGCAGGCTGTGGCACCGCAGCCGATAGTGCGAAGCAGGCACGGGATGGTGGTCGTAATGATCCGCCAGAACCCGCAGCCACGATGGTTCGACCAAGCTCTGTCTCCGGTGGCAGGTGCCTTGCCACCGGTCGGGTGGAGGGCAGTCCGGTCGGGCATCGTGTCGCCCGTGAGGGGACTAATGAGAGCACAAAATCTCGGGGTGAGCTGCCCCTTTGGGTCAATGTCAGGCATCGGCCCGGCGATCACTGACCCACTGATTCCTTCTCCAGCTGAAGGGCCTCGGCGCGTGCCCTTTCGGCGGCCTGATGGTCGCCTTGCTCGGCGCAGATCTCGGCGAGCAGCCACCACGCCTTGAGCTGGCGTTTGTGGCTGAGATGGCCGATCAGTTCCATGGCCTCTTTCATGTGGGACATGGCCGAGTGCAGGTCGCCCTTGTCGCGCAGAATCTCGACCATGGCCAGCATCGTGACCACGGTTCCGTGGCCGTCGCTGACCTCGACGGCGATGGCGCACGACCGGACCGCGGTTCGGTACGCCTTCTCCAGCAGCCCGAGCCGGTGGAAGACCTTGCACAGCACGTCCAGGGAGTCGGCCTCACCGCGCCTGTTGCCGATCCGGCGGCAGATGCGCAGCGAACGCGTCGAGCACTTGCGTGCGGTGTTGAGGTCGCCGCAGTCGCGCGTGACGAGGGCGAGGGCGCGCAGCGCGGCGGCCTCCCCGAACCTGTCGCCGATCGAGCCGCTGATCGTGAGCGCGCGTTCGGCGTCCACGCGGGCACGGTCGTAGGTCTCCAGCCGCCGGTAGCTGCGGCTCAGATTGACCAGGGCCTCGGCCTCGCCGTGCCGGTCGCCCAGCTCCTGGAGGATGTCGAGCGCTTCCAGTCCGGCCCGTACGGCACCACCCTCGTCACCGAGCCGGCGCTGAATGGTCGACAGGTAGACCAGCGCCTGCCCCTCGCCGCTGCGGTCGGACACCGACTGGCGGATGAGCAGGGCGTGCTCGACGAAGTCGCGTGCCTGCCGGTGGTCGCCGAGCCACATGTAGAGATGGCCCATGAACGCGAGGGTCTCGCCCTCGCCGTGCTGGTCGTCGATCTCGCGGCGAAGCTCCAGCGCCTGCCTGGCGTAGTCGAGCGCCGGTGAGGCCCGCCCCCAGCCGTAGTAGATGTGCGCGATGTTGTCGAGCGTCTCGGCGACGCCCCGCTGATCACCGATCTGGCGCCTGATCTCCAGCGCGTCGGAGGCCCGTTCGAACGCCCGCTGGTATTCGCTGAGGCCCTGGTGAACGCGGGCCATCGTGTCCAGGGTGGTCGCCTCGCCGTGCCGGTCCTCGATCCTGTGCCGGATGGCCAGCGCGACCCGGGTGACGCCGAGGGCCGCACGGTAGTCGCTGACCTGCAGGTGGATCCGCGCGATGTTGTCGAGGACGGCGCCCTCGCCGTACCGGTCGCGGACCTGGCGGCTCAGCTCGCAGGCGACCTCCGCCGCCGCGAACGCCTCGCGGGTCCGTCCCATCTCGCGGTAGGCCACGGCGAGGTGGTGGTGCATGAAGAACTGGGCGGGGATGTGCCCGCATCGTTCCGCGGCCTCAAGTCCGAGTCGGTGCACGGCGATGTTCTCGGGGCCGTGCCTGCGCAGCTCGAAGAAGTCGTAGAGCGCGTCGGCGAGGCCGATCGTCAGGTCGTCCCAGTGCAGCTCGGAGGTCTGGCGGCTGAGTTCGATCAGGTTGCGGTACTCGTCGTTGAACCACTCCAGCTGCCTGGCGCGTTCCGACGGCTCGATGTCCACGGTCAGCGCGGCCAGCTCCTGCCCGATGGTCCGGCGGTAGCGGTCCAGGAACCGGCCCGCCTGCTGCGCCCTGGTCAGGTACCAGGTCGCGAGGCGCTGAAAGGCCGCCTCGCGGATGACGTGGCCGTCCTCGGCCTCGGCGCGGCCCCGCGCGTACTCCCGGAGCAGGTCGTGCAGCTGATAGCGCCCCGAGGACACGGCCTGGACCAGGTTGGAGGCCTCCAGTGCGTTCAGCATGCCCTGCGCGGCCTCCGGGGTGACCGCGCACAGCGCCCCGACCGCCTCGGAGGTGAACGTCGGCCCCTCGATCAGGCCCAGCATCCGGAAGGTCGGGCCGAGCTCGGGCTTGAGGCCGCGGTAGGACAGGTCGAACGCGGCCCCGACGGCGTTGTCCAGGTCGCGGCCCACCGCGAGGTTGGAGAGCCGGTTCCCGTTCGCCAGCGTCGCCACGGCGTCGGCCACCGACTGCTGCGGCCGGGTCGCGAGGTTGGCCGCCGCGACGCTGAGCGCGAGCGGCAGCCGTGCGCAGATCCGCACGAGCTCGGTCGCCGCCTCGGGCTCGGCGTCGGTCCGTTCGTGCCCGGCGACCGTGCGGACCAGTTCGAGGGCCTCGTTCGCCGGCATCAGGTCCAGCGGGACCATCCGGGCGTGGCCGCGCGCGACCAGGCCCGCGAGGCCGTCGCGTGAGGTCACGACGACCACGCAGGTCGGGCTGCCGGGCAGGAGCGGCCGCACCTGCTGGGATCCGGCCGCGTCGTCCAGGACGATCAGGATCTTCTTCTTCGCCAGCTGCGATCGGTAGAGGCCGGTGAGCTCGCCCTCGTCGACCGGGATCCGGTCGGCGGGAACGTTCAGCGCGCGCAGCACCTGCCCGAGCGCCTCGCGTGAGGACAGCGAGGCGCGGTCGGAGTAACCCTGCATGTCGATGAAGATGTTCCCGTCGGGGAACCGGTCGGCCATGAGATGGGCCCAGTGCACGGCCAGGGTCGTCTTGCCCACGCCGGGCATCCCCGTGATGGCGAAGATGAGCGGTGAGAGCGAGTGCCGGTTCTCCTCGGCCAGGGTGTTCAGCCGGGCGAGGACGTCGCCTCGCCCGGAGAACCCATGGATGTCGAGGGGGAGCTGGCGCGGGGGAGCCTGCGGCCGGCTCGCCGGACCGCCCATGTGGACGATCTTGTCCCCGGCGACGGCGTCGCCCTCGACCTTGGCTTTTCCCGGGTAGGCCTCCACCAGAGATCCTCGCCGCCCTTGTGGGTTTTGGTGAGAGTAACTCGCCGCGTTCCAACGGATCGTGTAGCGCGACACAGTTGTTCGACGCACTCACCCGGCGTTCGGGAGGCGCTCGCGGACGCGGGTCAGGCGGCGCAGCATCAGGTCGGCTTCGTCGGGGCGGCCCAGGCGGACGTTGAGGGAGGCCAGGCGCTCCAGGGTGGCCAGCTCGCCGTGGACGTCCTCGATCTCCTGCCGGACGTGGGCGGCGCGCTCCCATAGGCGATGGGCTCCTGCGAGGTCCTCGCCGGTTTCGGCCAGTACGCCTAGGAGATGCAGGGCCATGCCCAGGCCGTAGAGGTTGTGGGTCTCCTCGCAGAGAGTCAGGGCCTCGGTGGCGTTGTGGCGGGCAGTGGTGTGGTCGCCTTCGGCGAAGGCGATTCTGGCCAGGCACTCCAGGGAACGGCTCTGGCCGTGCTTGTCACCCAGGGAGCGGGAGATTTCCAGCGCCTGGCGGGCGTCGTCGTTGGCCAGGGCGTACTCGCGCAGGTGGCGGCGGGCGCGGGCCCGGTTGTCGAGGGCTCGGGCCTTGCCGCGCAGGTCGGAGATCTCGTTCATGATGCGGAGCGCCTCGCCGCAAGAGAGTACGGAACGTGCGTGCTCGCCCAGGCGGCGCCGGCAGCGGGCCAGTTCTTCCAGGGCCGCTGCCTGGCCGTGCCGGTTTTCTATCTCGCGGTGGAGTTCTAGGGCTGAGCGGGCGAGGAGCGTGGCTTCGCCGTAGGAACCCAAGCGGCGTTGGACGCGGGCCAGGGCGATGAGGGATTCGCCTTGGCCGCGGCGGTCGCCTATCTCGCGGCGGATCTCCAGGGCCCGTTCGGCGTAGTTGCAGGACGGGGTGGCCCGGCCCTGGCGCCAGAACGCTTCGGAGATGGCGTCCAGGGTGAAGGCCTTACCGGGCAGGTCGCCGATCTCGTCGCGGATGCGCAGGGAACGCTCGTAGTGGCGCAGGGCGTCCTCGTAGTCGCCGTGGACGGTACGGACCGCGCCGATGGTGCAGAGGGTGGCGGCCTCGCCGTGGCGGTTGCCGATCTGCCGCTGGATTTCCAGGGAGGCGGCCGCGTCCTCAAGGGCCTCGGTGTAGCGGCCGAGGCTGCGCTTGATGTAGGCGATGATGTCGAGCGTATAGCCCTCGCCGTAGCGGTCGCCGGTCTCGCGGCGGATCGGCAGGGAGAGCCGGGCTGCGGCAAGGGCCTCGTCATAGTGGCCCAGGCCGTCGTGCACCACGGCGCTGTTGGTGAGGGCCTCGGCCTCGCCGCGCCGGTCGCCCAGTTCTCGCCAGATTTCCAGGGCCTGGTCCAGTTGGGCCAGGGAGTCCTCATAGCGGCCCATGCGCCAGTAGACGCCCGCGATGTTGTCCAGGGTCTCGGCTTCGCCCTTGCGCTCTCCGATCTGGCTGCGCAGGTAGAGGGCCTTCTCGCAGAGGTTCAGGGACGTGGTGTAGCGGCCGCAGAGCAGGTGGACGCGGGCCATGCTGTTGTACGCGGCGGCCTCGCCCGAGGCGTTGCCCAGGGAGCGCCACAGGCGCAGGGACAGTTCCGCGTGGTCCAGGGATTCGGCGTAGCGGCCCACCTCGCGGTAGGTGACCGCCAGGTGTTGCAGCATTTGCGCCGCGGCGCGCTTGTCTCCCTTGCGGCGGGCTTCGGCGAGGCCGTTGCGATGCAGGTCGAGGTTCTCGTCCACGTAGCGGCGCAGGTCGAGGAAGCCGTACAGGGCCTCGGCCAGCTGCCAGACGACCTCGGCGGGGCCGGTACGGGAGGCCTGGCGGCTCGCGGCGACCAGGTTGGCGCGTTCGGCCTCGAACCAGGCGAGCGCGGTCCGGGGAGAGGACGCGCGTTCGCGGGCCTCGGACACGTACCAGGTGAGGAGGCGGCGCACGGCCGACCGGACGGCTCGGGACGGCTCCTCGGCCAGGCAGCGTTCGCGCGCGTACTCGTGGAGCAGGTCGTGGAGGGCGTAGCGGCCCTGCGGACGGGCCTCCACGAGGTTGGCGTCCGCCAGGGCTCGCAGCGCTGTGCGGACCACTGCGACGGGCCGGTCGGCCAGCGCCGCCGCCGTCTCGGCGGACAGGTCGGGGCCCTCGACCAGGCCGAGCCGCCGGAAGATGCGGCGCGCGCCGGGCTCCAACTGCCGGTAGGAGAGGTCGAACGCCCCGCGTACGGCTCGTTCGGGCTCGTCCTCGACCGTCAGCAGGGCCAGCCGGTCGCGGCGTTCGAGGTCGCGGACCAGGCCGGCGACGGTGCCGTCGGGGCGTACGACCAGCGTGGCGGTCGCCAGCCGGAGCGCGAGCGGCAGGTGCCCGCACAAGCGCGCGAGGTCGTCGACCGCGTCCGGCTCCCGAGCGGCGCGGTCGCTGCCGAGCATGGCGGCGACGAGTTCACGGGCCTCGGAGGGGGACAGGACGCCGACGGTCAGCAGCGCGGCGCCCTCGGTCACCAGCAGGCCGATCAGCCGGACCCGGCTGGTGACCAGCACCAGGCACGTGCTGCCGCCCGGCAGCAGGTCCCGCACCTGCGCCGCGTTCGCCGCGTCGTCCAGAACGATGAGGAGCCGGCGGCCGTCCAGCATCGACCGGTAGAGCGCGGCCCGTTCCTCCAGGTCCACCGGGACCTCGCTCGCCGAGCATCCGAGGCCGCGCAGCAGCTGCCCGAGTGCCTCGGCGGCCGAGAGCGCGGCGCGTTCGGAATGGCCGCGCAGGTTCAGGTAGAGCTGCCCGTCAGGGAACCTGTCCTTGGCCCGGTAGGCCCAGTGGACGGCGAGCGAGGTCTTGCCCACGCCCGGCATGCCCTGGACCGCGATGACCGTCCCCGCGGGTGCCCCGGCCACGATGGTGTCGAGCCTTGACAGCAGGATCCGCCGCCCGGCGAAGCCGGCGACGTCGTGCGGCAGTTGAGCGGGTGTGATGGTGCGGCCGCCCCCGGCCGCGTTCACCACGATCTTGTCCCCCATGACCGCGTCCCCGGAGATTCGCACCTCGCCCGAGAACACCGGCCCGTTTCCCGACATGAATGACGCCTCCCATGTGCCTTGCATCGCCGGCCGGGAGGACGACCGGCTCACTGAAGTTCACCCCGTTGCGTCCACAATGCGGTGGGCGTCACACCCAACCCAGGGGCCAAAGTCCTGTGCGCTCGGGCCCATCGGAACACGCGCAACCGGATCGTGACGCGGAGTGGGGAACGGGCCGGGAAAGGGATGAACAGGGGCGGCTAGAACAGGGTGGGAGGCTCCGCCGGGACAGGCTCGGGAAGCGGCTCGACCTCGGGCACTTGAGCGCGCACCTCGGCGTGGAAGTCGCGCGCGAGCTCCAGCGCGTCGGCGTTGGAGGGCGTGTGGATGAACACGGTCGGTGAACGGCCCTCGCGCAGCCAGCCGACCGTCGTCTCGACCCAGTGCTGCCAGCCCTCGACGGTCCGGGCCCGGTCGTCACGCCCGATGTAGCGAACGATGGGGGAGCCGGTGAGGGCGCGGGTCCGGCGCGGGACACGGGGCTTCTTCATCCACGCCTCGCGCTCGGCGTCGGTGTTCGGCGGGCTCTGGAAGAGGACGACGGTGTCGAACGGCACCCACTCGGCGCCGACCTGCGACAGCGTCCGTTCGAGCGCCGTCGCCGCCCGCGCGTCCTCGAAGAACGCGCGGTGCCGCACCTCGACCGCGCAGCCGTACGTTCCGGGCAGGCGCCGCAGGAAGGCCGCGAGCGCGCCGAGGTCGTTCGGGCCGAACGAGCCGGGCAGCTGCACCCAGAGGGCGTGCGCGCGCGGGCCGAGCGGCTCCATCGCGGCCAGGAACAGCCGCAGCTCCTCCTCGCCCTCGACCAGCCGCCGCTCGTGCGTGATGGTCTTGGGGATCTTGACGACGAACCGGAAGTCGGGCGAGGTCTGCTCCGCCCACGACTCCACCGAGGACCTGGCGGGCGTGGCGTAGAAGGTCGTGTTCCCCTCGACGGCGTTGCACCAGCCGGCGTACGCGTGGAGCCGCTCCTTGGGCGGGAGCGGATGGGGGAGGTAACGCCCGTTCCACGGAGCGTGAGTCCACATCGCACATCCCACATGAAGCCGCATGGCTCAGACGTTAGCGGCGGTAGATGGTGATGGAGTGGCCGACCTCGTCGATCCGGCGGCTGCCCGCCAGAAGCGCCCGCAGCGGAGGGTCGGCCTTGTCGATCGAGGTGTCGGACACCACCAGCAGGCCGTGCACCTGGTCGGGGGAGCGGCCGCGCGGGTCGGAGGCCCGAATGCCGTAGTAGGAGGGGACTCCGCTGCCCTTGTAGACGAGCCAGACCGGCTGGTCCGGGTAGCGGTCGCGCAGCCGGTCGGCCAGCCGCCCGAGGTCCTGCCCCCAGTCGACGTTGGCGTCGTGCAGGCGCAGGTAGGTCTTGGACGGGCCGCCGAACGCCTCGTTGGAGTAGGGCAGGTAGTACGGGAACGTCCGCAGGGAGCTGACCACGACGAGTCCGAGAGCCGCTGCGGCCGCCACGCGCCATGCCTGCCGCCGTACGAGGACCACCGCGCCCGCAGCGACTCCGAGCAGCATCGGCAGGAAGATGACGTAGCGGGTGCCGAAGTCGCGCGAGCCGTACGTCGCGGCGATGGCCAGCGCGGCGGCCGGCAGCAGAACGTAGGGGGCAGCGGGGCGCAGGCGGGGCACCGCCAGCATGGTCACAATGCCCGCCGTCCAGAGCGCCAGCATGCCAAGGGGGCTCTTCACCAGGATCGCCGCAGGCAGGTAGTACCAGAGCGACCCGTGGTAGTAGTGGCCGAAGAGGAAGCCTCCCCAGACCTCGTTCTCCAGGCCGAACTGGACGCGCATCCCGTCCCGGTAGGGCTGCGGGAAGGGCATCAGGTCCACCATCAGCGCGCGCAGGCCACTGACCGCCGGGGTGCCGTCCGGCGTGCTCCAGCGCAACCGCGGATCAACGGCGAGGTAGCTGACCCACACCACCGCGACCGCGATGACCGCGACGCCCACTGCTGCCGCTGCGCCCCAGAGGAGGCGCTTGGCCTTGGGCGCGGGTGCGGGTGCGTGTGCGGATGCGAGTGCGCGCGCGGGCGCGGCGTGGACCGCCGACAGCGCCGCGAGGCCCATCAGCACCGGAATGGCCGCGAGCGTGCTCATCTTGGTCGCCAGCGCCGCGCCGAGTGCCAGCCCGGCCAGCGGTATGTACGGCAGGGGCTTTTCCCGCGCCCGCCAGGCCAGCCACAGCGCGGTCAGCACGAATCCGGCCGCGGGCACGTCCAGTGTCGCCAGCGCGCCATGAGCTATGAGATCGGGCGAGAACGCGTAGAGCGCCAAGGCCACGACGCCGCCGAGCGGGCCGACGAGGTCTCGGGCGAAGGCGAACACCACGAGCCCGAACAACAGCGTCAGGACGATGACGGGCAGCCGTGCGGCCAGCAGGATCTGGTCGGCGTCGAGGCCCTGCTCGTACAGCAGATGCCGCCCCGCCGCCTCCTGCGTTCCGGAGAACCCCGGATCCAGGCGCGCGCCCCCGGCCGCCGCCCCGGCCCCGATGAGCAGCTTGCCCAGCGGCGGATGCTCGGGGTTGTAGCGCAGGCTGTGCTCCCGCACGTAGACCACACCGCTGGCCACGTACACCGGCTCGTCGATGGTCGGCGTCTGCTGCACGGCGGTGACGACCATCGCGGCCGCCATCTCGGTGAGCAGCGCGAGAACGACCAGGACCAGCAACCAACCACGCCGCGACAAGGCTCACCTCCTGCCCTCTATACGCAGAACAGTGCCCGATCGACTCACCTGGAAGAAGCATCCGACTGAACCGGCCGCGCCGGGCGCACGTATACGCGTCCGTGGAGGAGTTCAACGACACCCCGCGCCGGAGCCGGCGGCGGATCATCGCAGCATCGACGGTGACCGCCCTCGCCGGCCTTCTGGTCCTGTTCATCCTGCTCATGCCCATCAAGTACGAGAGCCTGAAACCCGGCTCGTTCGTACGCATCCCCGCAGAGGCCCTGCTCGGCATAGGCCTTGCCGTCGTTCTGCCGCCGCGGCCTCGCCGTGTGGTGGCGATCCTGGCGGGCATCGGGATGGGCCTGCTGCTCATCCTGAAGTTCCTGGACATGGGCTTCTACGCGGTCCTGGTCAGGCCGTTCGACCCGGTGCTGGACTGGACGTTCGTCCGGGACGGGATGGAGTTCCTCTCCACGTCCGCCGGCCGCGTGGGCGCGTTCTTCACCATCGGGGCGATCGTCGTGGCCGCCGTCCTGATGCTGGCCCTCACGACCCTGTCTTCGTTGCGCCTGTCCAACGTGATGGTGCGGCACAACAGAGCCGCCACCGGTGCGGTGGCCGTCCTTGGAACGACCTGGATCGCCTGCGCCGCGATGGGCGCGCAGGTCGTGCCGGGCGTCCCGGTCGCTTCCGAAGGGGCCATCAAGCTCACCTACAAGCACCTGCAGAAGTTCCGGTCGAGCCTGCACGACGAGAAGGAGTTCGAGAAGGCCGCCTCGATCGACGCGTTCCGCAACACCCCGGGCGACAGGCTCCTCACGTCCCTGCGCGGCAAGGACGTCATGCTCACCTTCATCGAGAGCTATGGCCGTACCGCCACCGAGAACCCGCAGGTCGCCGCCACGCTCGACGACGGGACCCGGCGCCTGAAGGCCGCCGGGTTCGAATCGCGCAGCGGGTTCCTCACCTCGTCCACGGCGGGTGGCGGCAGCTGGCTCGCCCACTCCACGACGCTGTCCGGCCTGTGGATCAACAACCAGCGGCGTTACCACACGCTCGTTTCCAGCAACCGGATGACTCTGAACAAGGCGTTCCAGCGTGCGGGCTGGCGCAGCCTCGGCATCGTCCCGGGCGTCACCAGGTCGTGGCCGGAGTCGCACTTCTTCGGCTACGACAAGATCTACACCTCGCACGACCTCGGCTATCAGGGGCCGCGCTTCGGCTGGGCGACCATGCCCGACCAGTACACGCTGCAGACCTACCAGAACCTCGAAGCGGGCAAGCCGCACCCGCCGACGTTCACGCAGATGATCCTGCTGTCCAGCCACGCCCCCTGGGCGCCTCTTCCGAAGACGGTCGGCTGGGACCAGCTCGGCGACGGCTCGATCTTCAACGGCATCGCCGCGACGGCCGACAAGCGCCGCTGGGTCTGGCAGAGCAACTACAGGATCCGCTCCGCCTACATGAAATCCGTCCAGTACTCGGTCGACAGCCTGGTCTCCTACGTGGAGAAGTACGGCAAGGACAACCTGGTGCTGGTCTTCCTCGGAGACCACCAGCCCGTTCCCCTGGTCGCCGGCCAGGGCGCGAGCCGGGACGTTCCGATCACGATCGTCGCCCACGACAAGGCCGTCCTGGACCGGATCGCCGGGTGGGGCTGGCAGGACGGCATCAGGCCGAACGCGCAGGCGCCCGTCTGGCCCATGAGCGCCTTCCGGGACCACTTCCTGTCCGCGTTCAGCCCGAACAGCAGCGGCCCCCAGGCAGGCAGGTGAAGCCGAACGGACGCTGGACCGCCCCAGGTAAGCGCCCCTAGTACGATCGCTCCCGTGAAGTGACGTCCCCGCACGCCCTCGAGGCGCCGTTCGAGCTCAGGCTCCGGCGTCCGGCGCGGCGTGCCAGGTGAGTTCCTCTTCCACTTCATACGATCGGACTCTCATGACCGACGACCTCTTCCTCGACCCTGTCGCCGACCGCCTCGCGGACCTGCCCGGCGTGCGCGCCGTGTCCCTCGGTGGCTCGCGCGCGCAGGGGACGAACGAGCCCGGCAGCGACTGGGACCTGGCCATCTACTACCGGGACGCGTTCGACCCGGCCGACCTGCGCGCCGCCGGATGGGAGGGCGAGGTGTCCGAGATCGGCGGCTGGGGCGGCGGCGTCTTCAACGGCGGCGCCTGGCTCACCATCGACGGTCGCCAGGTCGACGTGCACTACCGCGACCTCGACATCGTGGAGCACGAGCTGGCCGCGGCCCGGGAGGGGCGGTTCCACTGGGAGCCGCTGATGTTCCACCTGGCGGGCATCCCCAGCTACCTCGTGGTCGCCGAGCTGGCGGTCAACCGGGTGCTGCGCGGCGAGCTTCCGCGTCCCGGCTATCCCGAGGCCCTGCGCGAGTCGGCGTCGCGGATGTGGGGTGAACGGGCGGCCATGACGCTCGACTACGCCAGGAAGGCCTTCGCCCCGCGCGGCCAGACCACCGAGGTCGCCGGAGCGCTCGCCACGGCGGCCATGCAGACCGCGCACGCGGTCCTCGCGGCGCGCGGCGAGTGGGTCACCAACGAGAAGCGCCTGCTCCAGCGCGCAGGCCTGCGCGGCGCCGACGACATCATCGCCAATCTGAGCCCCGACGCCCTCCCGGACGCCATCACCGAAACAGAACGCCTCTTCGCCGCAGCCCGAACCGCCTGATCCGTCTGAGGCGATCAATTTCGGCTCTCTCAGGGGCCGTCGATCGGCTGTTCGTGCAGGTCAAAGGCGAATGTGAACAGGGTGTTCGCGTTTGCTTCCGCGCTGTGGGCATGTTCAGGATGGGTCATCCGGATCTTGGAGGAGATGTCCGTGACCATCCTGATGACCGGCGCGACGGGCGAGATCGGGCGGCGCGTGGTGGCGCGTCTCGTTGAGGCGGGGACGCCGGTGCGGGCGATGAGCCGGCGGCCCGAGGAGGCGGCGCGGCTGCTGCCGGACGGGGTGAACGTCGTGCCGGGAGACCTGGCCGAGCCCGCGTCGTTGCGGGGAGTTTTGGAGGGAGTGGAACGGCTGTACCTGTTCCCCGTCGCGGCCACGGCCAAGGAGGTCGTTGGCATGGCCGTGGCGGCGGGGGTACGGCGGATCGTGACGCTGTCGTCCGGCGCGGTCGAGGGCGGGTACGACACCGACTTCCATCTGCCCGTCGAGCAGGCCGTGGAGGCGTCGGGCGTGGAGTGGACGCACGTGCGGCCGGGCGAGTTCATGCTGAACAAGCTCTGGCTGTGGGGGCCGTCGATCCGCGCGGAGGGCGTCGTGCGCGACCCGTTCCCCGAGGCGAGCTGGTGCCCGGTGCACGAGGACGACATCGCCGACGTCGCGACCGCGGCGCTGCTGGAGGACGGGCACGCGGGCAGGGCGTACATGCTGAACGGGCCGGAGTTCCTCAGCCATCGGCAGCAGGTCGCGCTCTTGGACGAGGCGCTCGGCGGCGGGGCCCGGTTCGAGCAGGTCACGCCGGAACGGGCGCGCGCAATCTACCGGGCGCAGGGCGGGTTCGCGGCGGCGAACGCCGACTTCCTGCTGGGCTTCGAGACGTACTCGGGCGCGGAGGCCGAGCCCGACGACCGGGCGGAGATCGATCTGTCGGCCGCCGGGCCCCTGCCGACCGCGCGCGAGGTGACCGGGCGTCCCGCCCGTACGTTCGCCCAGTGGGCGCGGGATCACGCGGCCGACTTTCGCCGGAGTTGAGCGGCGCTAGGCCAGGTCGAGCTTGGCCGCGAGGGCTTCGAGGAGCTCGACCTGCCGTTCGGCACTCACGCCCATGAGGTTGGTCCCGATGTGCATCTGGTCGGCGCCGACCGCTGTCGCCCGGTCGAGGTTGGCCAGGACGGTGTCGAGGAAGTCGGGGGTGGCGACGTCGGTGCCGGGCGGGCCGGTGAACGTGTTGATCGCGACTGTGCCGCTGCCTCCGGCCTCCCGGTACCAGCGGACCTGGGTACGAGTGTCGTCCCAGTTCACGGCGGTGGTGATGAAGCCGTCCCCGATGCGGGCGGCTCGTTCGATCGTCGCCTGGGTGATCGCGCCGAACAGCAGCGGGATGCGTTCGCCCCACGGCTTCGGGCCGACCCTGGAGGCGGGGATCGTGTAGTACTCGCCGTGGAACTCGACGGGGTCGGGCGCCCAGCAGGCGCGCATCGCGGCCACGTGCTCGACGAACCCGGCGCCCCGGCGGGCGGTCGGCACTCCCGCCGCAGTGAACTCCTCGGGGATGTAGTACGGCGGCAGCCGGGTGCCGCCGCCCTGCCCGATCCCGACGTCCAGACGTCCCTTCGACAGCCGGTCCAGCGTCGCCAGCGTGCGGGCCAGGACGGCGGGCGGCTGGAAGATCGTGTTGAGGATGCTCGTGCCGACGCGGATCCGCTCGGTGTGCGCGGCGGCCCAGCCGAGCACCTGGAGTGTGTCCCACACCGCGGTCTCGGGCACACCCGCGTCGTTGTCCCAGTGCGGCCCGACGGGGAGCAGCAGCCGGTCGCTGACCGACAGCGAGTGGAAGCCGAGCCGTTCGGCCGCCTGAGCGACGGTGACGATGGCCTCGGGACCGGCGTGCGGGCCGAGGTGCTGGAGGGTGACGCCGAGGCGAGGCAGGCTCATGACATAGTCTCCGATGACGGTCGTTGGTCGTGAACGCCCAGGTGAGGGCGCGTCTTCGGGGATGGGTCGGAGCCGGCGGCGCGTTCTTGCGCCTCCTCGCGTCCTTCTCGCGATTTCTCGCGCTCCGGACGTCAAGGTCGCCGGATCGGCTCCGACGTACCCCCGAATCGCACCGATGGAGGAGACGACGTGAAGTTCCTTTTGATCATGCACATGAACCCGGCGATCTGGGACGCGCTGACCGAGGCGGAGCGCCAGGAGGTGATGAGCGGCCACGGCGCGTTCATCGAGACCATCAAGAGGTCGGGGGAGATGATCAGCACGGCCGCGCTGGCCGACCCGGCCGAGAGCGCCGTCGTCGGGACCCGCGGCGGCGTCCCGGCGGTGACCGACGGGCCCTACCTGGAGGCCAAGGAGTTCCTCGGCGGCTACTACCTGGTCGAATGCGAGAGCAGGGACCGCGCGCTGGAGCTCGCCGGGCTCATCCCTGACAGCAGGGTCGAGGGCCTCGGCATCGAGGTGCGCCAGGTGATCTTCGAGGAGACGTACGGCGGGCACGGCGGGCCGGGAGAGGCGGGCAGCTGAGCGCGTCCGACCGGCTCGGGGACCTGCTGCGCGAGCACGCGCCGCAGGTCCTCGGCGCGCTCCTGCGCCGGTACGGCGGGTTCGAGGAATGCGAGGAGGCGGTCCAGGAGGCGCTGATCGCGGCGGCCGCGCAGTGGCCGGTCGAGGGCGTTCCCGACAGCCCGCGGGCGTGGCTGATCACCGTCGCGTCCCGCCGCCTCATCGACCAGGTGCGCAGCGAGCAGGCGCGTCGGCGCCGCGAGGTCACCGCCGCCGTACGGGAGGCACCCGACGCCGAGGCGATGACCGCGCCGGGCGGGACGAACCCGGGTGACCACGACGACACCCTCATGCTGCTGTTCCTGTGCTGCCATCCCGCGCTGACGCCCGCGTCCCAGGTGGCGCTGACGCTGCGCGCCGTCGGCGGCCTCACCACCGCCGAGATCGCGCAGGCCTTCCTGGTGCCCGAGGCCACGATGGCGCCGCGCATCAGCCGCGCCAAGCAGCGGATCAAGGCCGCGGGCGCGACGTTCGCGATGCCGGAGGCGGGGGAGTGGGCGCAGCGGCTGGGCGCGGTGCTGCACGTCCTCTACCTGATCTTCAACGAGGGGTACGCCGCCAGCTCCGGCCCCGACCTGCAGCGCGGCGAGCTCACCGCGGAGGCGATCCGGCTCACCCGCATGGTGCACCGGTCCCGGCCCGACGACGGTGAGATCGCCGGGCTCCTCGCGCTGATGCTGCTGACCGACGCCCGGCGGGCGGCCCGCGCCGCGCCGGACGGCACGTTCGTACCGCTGGCGGAGCAGGACCGCAGCCGCTGGGACGTAGCCGCGATCGCGGAGGGGACCGCGCTGGTCGCCGGAGCGATGGCCACCTCGTCCCTGGGGCCCTATCAGCTGCAGGCGGCGATCGCCGTGCTCCATGACGAAGCCCCGCGCGTCGAGGACACCGACTGGGAGCAGATCCGGATCCTCTATCAAATCCTGAGCCGGATCGCGCCGAACCCGATGGTCACCCTCAACCACGCGGTCGCGGTCGCTATGACGCAGGGGCCCGAGGCCGGGCTCGCGCTGCTGGAGCCTCTCGACGATGACTCCCGCATGGCCCGCCACCATCGCCTGTACGCCGTGCGGGGGCATCTGCAGGAGATGGCGGGGGATCGTTCAGCCGCGTACGACAACTACCGCCGCGCGGCCCGGCTCACCCTCAGCGTCCCCGAACAGCGCTACCTACAGCGGAGCGCGGACCGGCTAAGCCCGGGGGAGTAGCCCACGAGCCTCCCCTTGGGGGACGCACGGGCATGAACACAACGGAGACGGTTTCTCTCATCGCTTTCACTGGCCGAAACGAGAGGAATCACCGATGCGTCCGCACCGGATCGTCGCGTTCACCCTGCCCGTCGCCGCGGCGGCCTCCCTGACCGGCACCGCGACCGCGACCGCCGCCACGGCCGCGGGGGCGAGCGCCGAGCCCCGGCCCGTCGCGTCCTGGATCACGCGGAACGCCACGCCGCTGTCCACCATCGATCCGCGGGCGCCGCTGACCGACCTCGCTCCGCTGCGCCGCACGATCGGGGACGCGACGATCGTCGGGCTCGGCGAGTCCACGCACGGCGCGAGCGAGGAGGCCAAGCTCAAGCATCGCGTGCTGAGGCTGCTGGTCGAGCGGATGGGTTTCCGTTCGATCGCATGGGAAGAGGACTGGACCCTGGGCCTTCAGCTCAACGACTACATCCTGACCGGCAAGAGAGACCCGGCGGCGCTGTTGAAGAAGGGCGACTGGCAGTCGCAAGAAGTCCTGGACGTTCTGCACTGGCTGCGTTCCTTCAACAAGGCGCATCCGCACGACCCGGTGCGCTTCTTCGGCGTGGAGTACTACGCGACGCAGCGGTCGGCCTATGACGCGGTCACGGCCTACACCGCGAAGAACGCTCCGGATCGGCTCGCCGAGGTCAAGCGGCAGGTGGAGGCGATCCTCCCCTGGACCGCCGACATCGGCGCTTACGTCCAGTGGCTTTGGAAGGACGCGAGCGATGCCGACAAGCAGCGCTTCGCCACCCATGCCCGCGCGCTGTATTCGCTCGTCGAGAGGCTTCCTCATAGGCGCGGGTACGAGGTGACCCTGCACGCGGCCCGCCAGATCCTCTCGTTCTACGAGCACTACGACCTCAAGGACAACAACGCCTACCGCGACGAGCACACCTCCCAGAACCTGCGCTGGTGGCGTTCGTTCAGCCACGACAAGGTCGTCTACTGGGCGGCGGCGCCCCACTCGGCCAACGCCCCGCACGTCCGCCTCAGCGCGGCGCCCGGCCCCGACATCACGTTCGCCGGCGTCGGCTCGTTCATGCGCCGCTGGTACGGGGAGCGCTACCGCTCGATCGGCTTCACGTTCGACCACGGCTCGATCGCCGGTGACCCGGGCGGCCCGGCCCTCCCCGCGCCCCCGCCGCCGGAAGGCTGGGCCGAGCACCCCCTCGGCCGCGTCCCGTACGCCCAGTACGCGATCGACCTGCGCAAACCCGCGCCGCCCGCCGTCACCACCTGGCTGACCTCACCGGCCACCACGCGCGGACTCATCTGGGTGCCCTCGTCCACCTGGACGGGCGGCAGCCTGCGCCAGTACTACGACGCGATCGTCCACCGCCAGACCATCACTCCGCAGCACCCGCTTTAAGGCCCGGATTGTCGGGCGTCGCCGCTAGGTTGCGGTGCCATGGTCGAGACGGCGGACATTCTGGTCGAGTGGCGCGAGCACATCCATCCCCGGCATGGCGGCGCTCCCGGGCCCGCGGTCGTCATGGACGAGGACGCCGCGCGCAGGGCACGCGAATGGGAGCGCACGGCGCGTCCGATCGTCGAGGAGATGCTGGAGCACGAGCGCACCCCCGCCGATCTGGCGGCGGCGACGCGGGCATGGCTGGACGGTAAGCCCGACCCGGTCGGCGCGGCGGCGACCGCGACCGTCGTGGCGAAGTACCGCGACGAGGCCGACGGCGCCGAATCCGCGGCCTTCCTGGACGCCTGGGTGCTCGACCACGGGCTCGCGTTCGCCGCCTGCGCGGTCACCGAGGCGTCCTCCATCGCGCTCGGTCCCGCACCGGAGCCGGTGCGGCCGAGCGCGGACGGCGTCATCCGGATGGTCGCCTACACCTACGCGGACGGCCCGCCCAAGGGGTGGCGCGGCGAGATCCGGCGTACCACCGCCGCCACGGCCCGCTTCACCATGGGCCACTGGATCGCCGAGGACCAGGTCGTCAAACGGCTCCGAACGCTCCTCGCCGCGGCCCCCGAGGCCGAGTACCAAGAAGTCGTCGCGCGCATCGCGGCGCACCGCGACGACGTGCCGAAGCGCAGCACGGCCTCCTACCTGATCCCGACCGAGACGGCCTGGACGGACGAGACGCTCGACGACTGGTCGGGGCTGAGCGTCCTCGATCACGAGCACCTGCTCGCCTCGCTCTCCACCGCCGCGCACGCGAGCCGGATCGGCTGGATCCCGGTGAGCCCCGCCGTGATCGGCACCCTGCTCGACGGGCTGGGCGCGGACGCGCTCACGCTGTTCAGCAGGGCGATCGGCTACGACTACATGGACGCCGGAACGGACGAGACGCACCCCGTCATCCTCAAAGCCGTCCTGGAGATCGCCGACGAGGCCGTCTTCCCCGTTCTCCTCGACCACATGGGTGAGAAGCGCGTGCTCGCCGCCCTGCATGAGGCGGTCAGGCGCTACCCGGACCACGCGCTCCGGGCGCTGGCTCCGCTGGTCGGCCAGGGAACGACAAAGGGCCTCCAGGCGGCCGGGCTCGTGCTCGAACTGCGGCCCGCCGACCACTCCACGCCCGACTGCGACGACCTGCCCGCCGTTCTGCGGGGCAAGCCCACCCGCAGCGCGAAGGTCGACTGGGTCGACCCGGCGCTGCTCCCACAGATCCTCACCCGCACCCGCGACCGGGCACTGCCCGCCGACGCGACCAGGCGCCTCCTGACCCTCCTGGCCAAGAAGTCACCCGGGCCCGCCGAGGCCGCCGCGATCGCCGAGGTCCGCGCGTTCTGCGACCGGCACTCGCTGGCCGAGTTCTCCTGGGCGGTCTTCCAGCGCTGGCACGCGTTCGGCGGACCCACGCGGCACA
Organism: Actinomadura barringtoniae; assembly: GCF_017573505.1. Taxonomy (GTDB): domain Bacteria; phylum Actinomycetota; class Actinomycetes; order Streptosporangiales; family Streptosporangiaceae; genus Spirillospora; species Spirillospora barringtoniae. The sequence goes on along the minus strand of NZ_JAGEOJ010000008.1, from coordinate 174,103 downwards.
ACTGGGCGCTGGCGCAGCTCGGCCTGATCGGCGACGACACCACCGTCCGGCGGCTCAGCCCGCTGATGAAGCACTGGCCGGGCGAGGGCCGCGCCGGACGCGCCACCGCCGCGCTCGAGGTCCTCGCCCGGATCGGCTCCGACGTCGCCCTCACCCACCTGTTCGAGCTGACCCGCGGCGGCCGGTACAAGGGCCTCAAGGCCAAGGCCGCCCAGAAGATCGACGAGATCGCCGCCGCCCGCGGCATCACCCCGGACGCCCTCGCCGACCGCGCCGTCCCCGACTTCGGCCTCGACGCACGCGGAACGCTGGTCCTGGACTACGGGCCGCGCCAGTTCACCGTGACGTTCAACGAGCAGCTCGCGCCCCTCGTCGTGGAGCCGAACGGCAAGGTCCGCAAGAGCGCCCCCAAGCCCGGCCCCAAGGACGACCCGGCGCTCGCCGCCGCGGCCCACGCCCTGTTCACCGGCCTCAAGAAGGACCTGCGGACGATCGCCGACCAGGAGATCAAACGCCTCGAAAACGCCATGACCACCCGCCGCACCTGGACGCCCGACGACTTCCACGCCCTCTTCGTCACCCACCCCCTGATGGGCCACATCGTCCGCCGCCTGGTCTGGATCACCGACGGCGGCACCGCGTTCCGCATCGCCGAGGACCGCACGTACGCCGACGTCAACGACGACCCGTTCACCCCCGAAGGCCGCATCGGCATCGCCCACCCGATCGTGCTGGACGACCTCGACGCCTGGGTGGAGCTGTTCGCCGACTACGAGATCCTGCAACCGTTCGAGCAGCTCGGCCGCCCCGTCTACCGGCTCACCGACGACGAGCGTTCCGCGCGCCGCCTCACCCGCTGCGAGGGCCTCACGCTCTCCTACGGCAAGGCCAAGGGCCACTCTCAAGGCCGCTGGGAGTCCCTGCACGCCAACGGCGAGTTCTCCGGCTCATGGCTGTCCCGCCGCGACCCCGCGGGCCTGCACGTCGTCGCCAACCTCACCCCCGGCCTCTACTACTACATGTACGGCGAAGGCGAGGACCAGGAGATCTCCATCCTCTGGGCCGGCCCCTCCCCGGCCAACGTCCCCCAGGACTCGGTCCCCCTCGGCCAGGTCGACCCGGTCACCATGAGCGAAGTCATCCACGACCTCTCCCGCAGCGCCACCTGACCAGCGGTTTCAATTCGTGCCCGGGGGAACGGGGCAGGGGAGAGCCATTTCAACCTGGGAGGCCGAAATGCCGCAACAGGCCTGGAGCGACAAGCGCGAACGCCAGTACGAGGACATCAAGAAGAGCCAGAAGGAACGGGGCGCGAGCACCGAACGCGCCGAGGAGATCGCCGCTCGGACGGTCAACAAGAACCGCGCTCGGTCGGGTGAGGCGAAACAGAAGAGTAAAACCTCGACAAAGGACATCTCTCCGCAGCGGCGCGGAGGCAAGCGGTCAGGGAAGTCCGGTCCGCGCGGGCGCACCAAGGAACAGCTGTACAACGACGCCAAACGGCAGAACATCCAGGGCCGTTCGAAGATGACCAAGGCGCAGCTGGAGAAGGCGCTCGGCGCCTGACGGCGGACGGAACGAGCCATGAATCGTCCTGCCGAGGCGCTGCTCTGGTGGGTCGCACTCACCGCGGGCTATCTCGGGATGGTGTCGACCATCTCGCTGACCGAGTTCGTGGTCGGGGCCACCGGATCGGCGGTCGGGGCGGCCGCGGCGATGGGGGCGCGGCGCGTTCTGGCCGCTGAACGCACCGGCGCCTCGTCCGTACCGCCCAAGGCGCTGCTCTGGCTGCCGCCGCAGATCCTTGGCGACACCGTGCGCGTCCTGTGGTCTCCGCAGGGCGACTGGGGGGAGATGCGCATGGGACAGGGGCGCCTGGGAGCGGTCACGCTTCTGGTTTCGGTGGCGCCCGCCTCGTACGTGGGGGAGGCCGACCCGGAGAGCGGGCGGCTGGTCCTTCATCGGGTGGACGGACGCCCTTCCGCCCTGGAGAAACGGCTGGCGGGAGGGACATGACCCTGGTGGCGATCGTTCTGCTGGCCGGGGCGCTGCTTCCCACGTTGCTCACGACTATGTACGGGCGGCCGGTCGACCGGCTTGCGGGCCTGATGCTCGCGGGGCCGCTGGTGACCCTGACGCTGATCGTCCTGGCCGCGGCCTACGGGCGTCCGGCCTACCTGGACGTGGCGCTGGTCTTGGCGGTGCTGTCGTTCGCCGGCTCGCTGGTCTTCGCGAGGTTCCTCGGGAGGACGCTGTGAGGGAGGCGGTCGGCGCCGTCCTGGTCTGGGCGGGCGCGGGGCTCGCGGTGCTGTGCGGGGTGCGGTTGCTGTTCACCCGAGGCCCGGCCGCGCGGCTGCACGTGATCGCGCCGGTCACGGTGCTCGCGGCGCCGCTGGTGGCGGTGGGCCTGGCGCTGCGTTCGTGGTCGTCCTGGCATGACGTGGCCAAGCTCGCGCTGATCGCCGCGCTGCTGGTCGCGACCGGCCCGGCGACCGTCGTCACGGCCGGGCGCGCGGTGAGGAAGAACGCGCGGTGAGGAGAACACGTGAGTGAGGTCCTGCTGGGCGCGGCCCTGGCGCTCGTGGTGGTGATGGCGACCGCGGTGACGCTGACCCGCGAGCCGGTGCGGCAGGCGATCGTGCTGTCGGCGTACGGGCTGAGCCTCGGGGTGCTGTTCGTCGTCGTCCAGGCGCCCGACGTGGCGATGTCCCAGCTGGCGGTCGGCACCGTCGTGCTGCCGCTGATCGTGGTGCTGGCCGTGCACGCGGCCCGGCGGCACGGAGAGGATCGATGAGCCGCCGATGAGCCACCGGGCAAGGATGGCGGTGTTCGCCTTCGGGGCGCTGGGGACGGCGGTGCTGTTCGTCGCCGGGGCGCTGCGGCTGCCCGACTTCGGCGCCGCGTTCCACCCGTACGGCGACCGGGCCGTGCGCGAGGCGGTACTGCATCGGACGCCCAACGTGATCTCTTCGATCAACTTCGACCAGCGGGCGTTCGACACGGTCGGCGAGGAGCTGATCCTCTTCGCCTCGGCGCTGGGCGCGGTGGTGCTGCTGCGCGTGGTCGGCCGTGAGGAGACCGAGTCGGGCGTCCGCCACCGGCACGGTGCCGCCGAGGTGTTCGACGCGCTGCGCCTGGTCGGCGTCGTGCTCCTGCCGATCACGCTGGTGACCGGCGTGTACGTCGTCGCGCACGGTCATCTGTCGCCGGGCGGGGGATTCCAGGGCGGCGTCGTGCTCGGCACCGCGATCCATCTGATCTACCTGACCGGCGACTATCCGGCGCTGGCGCGGCTGCGGCCGATCCCGCTGTTCGAGGCGGGCGAGGCGATCGCGGCGGGGGCGTTCGTGGCGCTGGCCCTGCTCGCCGCGGGTGCCGTGCCCGCGCTGAACGTGGCGGTGGGCGTGGAGGTCGGCTGCGCGCTGGTGATGCTGGTGGCCAAGTTCTTCGATCAGGCCCTGCTCGTCCGGGAGGTCCCCGAATGAGCCAGGTCATCGACCACCTGCCCTACCTCGCCGCGGTCTGGATCATGCTCATCGGCGTGTACGGCATCGTCACCAGCCGCGACCTGATTCACGCGGTCGTGTGCCTGTCGGTGACGCAGTCGGGCACCTACGTCCTGCTGCTGGCGATCGGATACCAGCACGGCGCCACGGCGCCGGTGTTCTCCGACATGCAGCACGGGAGCAGGCCGGTGGTCGATCCGGTCGTTCAGGCGATGACGCTGACCGACATCGTGGTCGGCGCGACCGTGACGGCGCTGCTGCTGGCGCTCACGGTCCTGGTCGCCCGGCGGCGCGGAACGCTCGATCCCGACGCGCTGAGGTCGCTCGAACCGTGATCCTCCAGCTGCTGATCGCCCTGCCGGTCGGGATCGCGGTACTGCTGGCCGCCGGAGGCCGCTGGCTGCCCCGGCCGGTGGTCGACGCGGTCACCACGGCCGCGGTGATCGCCGTGACGGTGCTCGCGGCGGTCGTTCTGGCGCGGTCGACCGGCTCTCCCCAGGTGTCCTGGCTCGGCGGGTGGAAACCGGCGACGGGTGTGGGGATCCCGCTGGTCGCCGACCCGTTCGCCGCCGGGCTCACGCTCACCATCGCCGTGCTGACCCTGGCCGCACTGGTCTTCTCCTGGCGCTTCTTCACCGAGGTCCACGCGATCTTCCACACGCTGATGCTGCTGTTCCTGGCGGCGATGAGCGGGTTCGCCTTCACCGGCGACCTGTTCGACGCGTTCGTGTTCTTCGAGCTGATGAGCGTGGTCGCGTTCGTGCTGTGCGGCTACCGGTCGGAGGAGCCGGCCACCGTGCACGGCGCGCTCAACTTCGGGATCGTCAACTCGCTCGGCGCCTATCTCACGCTCGCCGGTATCGGGATCATCTACGCCCGTACGGGCCAGCTCGGCTTCGCCCAACTGGGCGAGCTGATGCCCCGGCACGACGACGCGCCGGCGACGGCGGCGTTCGTGCTCATCTGCACGGGCTTCCTCGTCAAGGCGGCGGTCGTCCCGTTCCACTTCTGGCTCGCCGACGCGCACGCGGTCGCGCCGAGCCCCGTCTGCGTCCTGTTCTCCGGGATCATGGTGGAGCTGGGCGTCTACGCCGTGGCCCGCACGTACTGGACGGTGTTCGACGGGCTGGTGCCGCTGCGCGGCCTGGCGGTGCTCGGCGTCGCGGCGGCCCTGCTCGGCGGGGTGATGTGCGTGATGCAGCGGCACATCAAGCGGCTGCTGGCCTATTCGACGATCAGCCATGTCGGGCTGATGATGACGGCCGTGGCCCTGGCGCAGCCGCATGCCCTGACCGGCCTGGCGTTCTACGTCATCGGCCACGCCGGAGTGAAGGGCGCGCTCTTCCTCGGGGCGGGCGCGCTGCTCAACCGGTTCGAGTCGGTGGACGAGCAGGACCTGCACGGCCGTGGGCGGGACATGCGCTTCACCGGTGCGGTCTTCCTGCTCGGTGCGCTCGGGCTGGCGGGCCTGCCGCCCTCGGGGATGTGGGCCGGGAAGTCGCTGATCGAGCACGCGTCGCTGGAGGCGGGTTGGTGGTGGCTGATCCCTGTCGCCGCGCTGGCGTCCGCGCTGACCGCGGGCGCCGTGCTGCGTGTGTGGGCGCGGGTGTTCCTCGGCGCGGGGCAGCGAGCGGCCGTCGCGGACTCCGAGGAGCACGAGGACCCGGAGACGCGTACGCCGCTCCTCAAGCTTCCGTGGACGATGCTCGCCCCGGGGCTCGTCCTGCTCGGCGGGGCGCTCGTTCTCGGGCTGCTGCCGGGGCACGGATTCGCGGTGGCCGCGGAGGCGTTCGCCGACCCGAAGGCTTATCAAGCGCTCGTTCTGCACGGCGTTCAACCGGCTGGCGCCGCCGAGAGCCCGCATCCGTGGACGATCGACAGCCTGCTCGCCGCAGCAGTTTCGCTGGCCCTGGCCGCGGGCGTGGCCGCTTGGGGGTTGCGCCTTCGCCACCCCTGGCCGGTCGTTCGGCGGGTCAGGGAGCGCCTGCACGACCTGCACTCGGGCCACGTCGGCGACTACGCGGCCTGGCTGACCGCCGGGGTGGCGGTGCTCGCGCTGTTGACCGCCTCGGGGTGCGTTCTCCGGTGAATCACGGGTAGGCGGGGCGCATGACGCTCCAACAGGCACTCCAGGCGCGGGTGGACGGCGAGGTGCGCTTCGACCAGGGCTCTCTGGCCGCCTACTCGCACGACTCCTCCAACTACCGGCAGACGCCGGTGGGGGTGGTGGTGCCCAGGAGTGTCGAGGCGGGCGCCGAGACGGTGCGCGTCTGCCGGGAGCACGACGTGCCCGTCCTGTCGCGCGGCGGGGGAACGAGCCTGGCCGGGCAGTGCGTCAACCACGGTGTGGTGATCGACTGGTCCAAGTACTGCCACCGGCTGCTGGAGGTGGACGGGGACACCGTGATCGTCGAGCCGGGCGCCTGTCTCGACGACCTGAACGCCGAACTGGCCGACCGGAAGCTGATGGTCGGGCCCAGGCCGTCCACGCACGACACCTGCACGATCGGCGGGATGATCGGCAACAACTCCTGCGGCGCGTCCGCCCAGGCGTACGGGAAGATGGTCGACTCCGTGCTGCGGCTGGAGGTGCTGACCTACGACGGGGAACGCTTCTGGGCGGGGCCGACGTCGGACGAGGAGTTCGAGCAGATCCTCGCCGCGGGAGGCCGGCGGGCCGAGATCTACCGGGCGCTGGGCGACCTCAGGGACGACGGGCTTGCCTTGATCCGGACTCGGTATCCGGACATTCCGCGGCGCGTCTCGGGCTACAACCTCGATCAGCTGCTGCCCGAGAACGGCTTCAACGTGGCGCGGGCGCTGGTCGGCAGCGAGTCGACGCTGGTGACCGTGCTGAGGGCCGAGATCAAGTTGTTCCGCGTTCCGCCGCACCAGTCGCTGGCCGTGCTCGGCTACGACGACATCGCCACGGCCGGGGACATGGTCCCCACCGTCGCCGAGCACCGGCCGCTCGCGCTGGAGGGGCTCGACCATGAGCTGATCGACCTGGCCCGGGTCGAGCAGGTCGCCGGGCCGGCCGTGCTGGACAAGCTGCCGGACGGGTCCGGGTGGCTGATGGTCCGGTTCGGCGGCGACTCCAAGGAAGAGGCCGACCGGCGGGCGCAGCATCTGGTCGACGCCGTACGGGAGAACGACGACCATCCGGTGCACACGGCCTACCTGGACGATCCCTCGGTCGAGGAGGAGGTCTGGCGCGTACGCGAGGCCGGGCTCGGCGCCACCGCCTACCCGCCCGACAACCCCGACACGCACGAGGGCTGGGAGGACGCGGCCGTACCGCCCGAGCGGCTCGGCGACTACCTGCGAGACTTCCGTTCACTGCTGCACGAGTTCGGTTACGAGCACTGCTCGCTCTACGGGCACTTCGGGCAGGGCTGCGTGCACACGCGCATCCCATTCGACCTCGAAGACCCCAAGGGTGTGGAGACCTACCGGCGCTTCGTCGAGCGTGCGGCGCGGCTGGTCGCCTCGTACGGCGGGTCGCTGTCGGGCGAGCACGGCGACGGTCAGTCGCGCGGCGAACTCCTGGGCCTGATGTTCGGAGACGAGATCGTCGACCTGTTCGGGCGCTACAAGGCGATCTGGGACCCCGCAGGGCGGATGAACCCCGGCAAGGTCGTCGATCCGTACCGGCTGGACGAGAACCTCGACCACCTGGACTACGACCCGCGGGAGCCGGTCACGTTCTTCTCCTTCCCGGACGACGGCCACCGGTTCACGCACGCGGCCTCGCGCTGTGTCGGCATCGGGCAGTGCCGGTCCAGCTCGGGCGGCGTGATGTGCCCGAGCTACCGGGTCACGGGGGAGGAGGAGCACAGCACCCGGGGCCGCGCCCGGATCCTGATGGAGATGATGCGCGGCGAGACGATCACCGACGGGTGGCGTTCCACGGAGGTCCATGACGCTCTGGACCTGTGCCTGGCGTGCAAGGGCTGCAAGACCGACTGCCCGGTGAACGTGGACATGGCCACCTACAAGGCCGAGTTCCTCTCCCACCACTACCGGTGGCGCCCGCGGCCGCCGCAGCACTACTCGATGGGCTGGCTCCCGCTCTGGGCGAGGCTCGCCTCGGTCGCGCCGAACGCGGTCAACAAGGTCGTGAACGCGCCGCGCCTGAGCCGGATCGTCAAGGCGGCAGGAGGGGTCGACGAGCGCCGCGACCTGCCGCGCTTCGCCTCACAGCGCCTCACCGACTGGTTCAAGGAACGCGGCGAGCAGGGGACGGGCGAGCAGGAGACAGGCGGGCAGGCGAAGGGCGACCGGGTCGTGCTGTGGCCGGACTCGTTCACCAACAACTTCCATCCCGAGGCGGGCAAGGCGGCCGTACGGCTGCTGGAGGCGCACGGCTACCGCGTCGAGATGCCGCCGGCCGCGCTGTGCTGCGGCCTCACCTGGATCTCGACCGGCCAGCTCAACATCGCCCAACGGGTCCTGAAGCGTACGGTCGGGGCGCTCGCGCCGAGGCTGCACGCGGACGTCCCGGTCGTCGTCCTGGAGCCGAGCTGCGCCGCAGTCTTCCGATCGGACGCGCCGGACCTGCTGCCCGACGAGCCCGACGTGAAGCGGCTGGCCGACAGCACCATGTCGCTGTCGGAGGCCCTCGTGGACCGGGTGGAGGTCGCCCCGCAGACGGGCACCGGTGTCCGGGCGCTGGCTCAGCAGCACTGCCACCAGCACGCCATCTGGGGCTTCGACGCCGACCGCGAGCTGCTCGACAAGGTCGGCGTGGAGCTGGACCTGCTCGACGAGGGATGCTGCGGGCTGGCGGGCAACTTCGGCTTCGAACGCGGCCACTTCGAGGTGTCGACCGGCGCCGCGGCTCTCGGGCTGTGGCCTGCCGTCGAGAAGGCCGGCGACGACACGCGGATCCTGGCCGACGGCTTCTCCTGCCGTACGCAGATCGAGGCGGGCACCTCGGCCGAGCCCGTTCATCTGGCCGAGCTCCTCGCCGAGCTGCTTCTCTAGCTGCCTGCGGTCAGGTCCGGTACTTGTCCGCGTCGGCGCGGCGGAACGTCAGGCCGTGGCCCCAGGCGTCGGGGTGCGGCCTGATCTTCCCGCCCGCAGGGTTCAGCACGCCGTCGAAGAACAGGCTCTCGATGCGGGTGTGGTCGTGGAACCACTCCAGGTGCCGGAGGTTCGGAGTGGCGGCGGCGACGTGGGCGTGCAGGTGCGGGGCGCAGTGCCCGGAGACCTGGAGCCCGTGCGCGGCGGCGACCGCCGCCGCGCGCTGCCACTCGGTGATGCCGCCGCAGCGGGAGACGTCCACCTGCAGGCAGTCCACCGCCCCCGCCTCGCACATCCGCTGGAAGTAGACCAGGTCGTAGCCGTACTCGCCTGCCGTGACGTCGGCGCGGACCGCGTCGCGCACCTCCCGCAGACCGGCGAGATCGTCGGAGGAGACGGGCTCCTCGAACCACCGAACGTCCAGGTCGGCTGCCTCGTTCATCACCCGGATCGCCTGCTTGCGCGAGTAGCCGCCGTTGGCGTCCACGTAAAGCTCGACGTCGTCGCCCACGATCTCGCGGGCGCGGCGCATCCGCGCCACATCCCGGGTGGCGGCGCCGCCCCACGACTCACCGATCTTGATCTTGACGCGCGGGATCGACAGGCCCGACGCCCACTGGTCCAGCTGCTCGGTCATCCGGGCGTCGTCGTAGGTCGTGAAGCCGCCGCTGCCGTACACGGGCACGTCGGCGTGGACGGCGCCGAGCAGGCGGTGCAGGGGCAGCTCCAGCAGCCGGGCCTTCAAGTCCCACAGGGCGACATCGACGGCCGAGAGGGCATAGCCGATGGCGCCGGGGCGGCCGTCGTTCCGCACCGCCCGGACCATCGCCTCCCAGGTCCCGGGGACGTCGAGCGGCGAGCGGCCGAGCACGACGTCCGCGAGCTTGTCGTCGATGGCCGCCGCGCACGCGGGCGAACCGTAGGTCCAGCCGAGGCCGGCGGTGTCGCCGGCCCGGACCTCCACGACGACCATGGTCGTGGAGTCCCAGGCCAGCGTTCCGTCGGCCTCCGGCGCGTCGGTCGGCACGGCGTAGACGCCGGTGGTGACCGAGCCGATGACGGGGTCGATCATCGGGACGCCCTCACTTGGGCGCCTTGTCGCCCCGGTGCGGCAGGAACTCCTGGACCTTGGTCTTCACGCCCTCCTTGATGACGCCCCAGCGGTCCTCGTCGCCCTTGATCAGCGACTCGGCGGCGTCCTTCATCTGCTCGAACGACGCGTGCGGCGGCACCGGCGGGACATTGGGGTCCACGTGCACGTCCAGGACCGCCGGCCGGTCGGCGGCCAGCGCCTCCTCCCACGCCGGGCCGATCTGGTCGGGCTTGTCCACCCGGATCGCCAGCAGGCCCGCCCCCGCCGCGAACGCCGCGTAGTCGCAGTCCGGCAGGGTCTGCGACTCGGGGAACTTCGGCGCGCCCTGCATGGCGCGCATCTCCCAGGTGACCTGGTTCAGGTCGTTGTTGTGCAGGACGGCGACGATCAGCCGCGGGTCCGCCCACTCCTGCCAGTAGTGCTTGATGGTCAGCAGCTCGGCCAGCCCGTTCATCTGCATGGCGCCGTCGCCCTCGAAGATGATCACCGGCCGGTCGGGGTGCCCGAACTTGGCGCCGATGCCGTACGGGACGCCGGGTCCCATGGTGGCGAGGGTGCCCGACAGCGACCCGCGCACGTTCCCGCGGAAGCGCAGGTTGCGCGCGTACCAGTTGGCCGCCGAGCCGGAGTCGGCCGCGACGATCGCGTCGTCGGGCAGCCGCTCGGACAGCTCGTGGAACAGCCGCATCGGGTTGATCGGGTCGGCCTCGACCATCGCCTCCATGCCGACGGTCTCCCACCAGCGGGTCACGTTCGCCTCGATGCCCTCGCGCCACGCACGGTCGTCCTTGCGTTCCAGCAGCGGGATCAGCGCGCGCAGCGTCGCGGCCGCGTCGCCGACGAGGTTGACCTCGTTCGGGTAGCGCATCCCGATCATCTTCGGGTCGATGTCGATCTGCACGCCCCGCGCCTGGTCCAGGCCGGGCATGAACTGGGTGTACGGGAAGCTCGACCCGACCGTCAGGAGCGTGTCGCAGCCGTTCATCATCTCGTAGCTGGGGCGGGTGCCGAGCAGCCCGATCGAGCCGGTCACGTACGGCAGCTCGTCCGACAGCACGTCCTTGCCCAGCAGTGCCTTGGCGACGCCCGCGCCCAGCAGGTCCGCGACCTGCTCGAGCTCCTTGGCCGCGCCGCGCGCGCCCTGCCCGGCCAGGATCGCCACCTTGCTCCCGGCGTTCAGCACGTCGGCGGCACGGCGGATCGCCTCGTCGTCGGCACCGACCGCGGGCCAGTCGATCCCGAGGCTGGACGGGACCATCTTGAACGCGTGCTCGGGCGGGCTGTACTCCAGCTCCTGGACGTCGGCCGGGATGATGATCGCGGTCGGCGCCTTCTCGGCCATCGCGACCTTGATCGCCCGGTCCAGCACGTTCGGCAGCTGCTGCGGCACGGTGACCATCTGCACGTAGTCGCTGGCCACGTCCTTGTAGAGCGACAGCAGGTCGACCTCCTGCTGGTAGGAGCCGCCCATGGCGGTCCGGTTGGTCTGTCCGACGATCGCCACCACCGGGACGTGGTCGAGCTTGGCGTCGTACAGGCCGTTCAGCAGGTGAATGGCGCCGGGGCCGGACGTCGCCGCGCACACGCCCACCCGGCCGGTGAACTTGGCGTAGCCGACCGCCTCGAAGGCCGCCATCTCCTCGTGCCGGGCCTGAACGAACTTCGGGTCGTCGCCCGTCTTCCCCCAGGCCGCCAAGAGCCCGTTGATGCCGTCACCGGGGTAGCCGAACACCTTTTCGATTTCCCATTCGCGCAGGCGTGCTAGCAGATAGTCGGCGACGTTCATCGATGCCATGGACTGTGCTCCTTTCGGCTTGTCGGGCCTTACTCGGCGCCTACCCGAGGAAATGAGGACGTACCTATGTTCCGCGTCAAATCGGGCAGGGGCCTTGGATGGGTGTGTTGCACAGCGGTCCGCATGCGCTTCGTGAGTACGCCGTCGTCGCGGATGGCGAACGTGCCGTTCTTCTTGGCCCTGACGGGGATTGCGCCTGGATGTGCTTTCCGTCCTGGGACTCCCCGGCGGCCTTTGACGCCCTGGTCGGCGGTTCGGGCGGTTATTGGGTCAGGCCGGAGACCGAGTGGCGCGTGTGGGGCGGGCATTACGAGGAACGCAGCCTGATCTGGCGCAGCCGCTGGATCGCCGGTGATCACGGGGGAGTGGTGGTGGAGTGCCGGGAGGCGCTCGCCCGGCCGGCGAGCCCGGACAGGGCGGTGCTGCTGCGCCGGGTGACGGCGGTCGAAGGTCCGGCCCGCGTGCGGGTCGACCTGGACGTCCGGACCGCGTTCGGCGCGCACACGATGGACGACCTGCGCGAGTCGGACGGGGTGTGGCACGCCCGCAGTGGCGACGTTCACATCCGCTGGACGGGCGCGGGCGAGTCCAAGCCAGAGGGGGAGCGCCTGACGCTGGTCATCGACCTGAAGCACGGCGAGAGCCACGACCTGGTCCTGGAGCTGGCAGGCCGCGAGCAGACCGGGCCGCTGAACGCGTCCGAGCTGTGGGCAGCCACCGAGACCGCCTGGCTGAAGAGTGTGCCCGCGTGCGACGACACGATCGCCCCGCGCGAGGCGCAGCTCGCCTACGCCGTCCTCACCGGGCTGACCGCCTCGACCGGAGCGATGGTCGCGGCCGCCACCACGTCCCTGCCCGAACGCGCCGAGGCGGGACGCAACTACGACTACCGCTACGCCTGGATCCGCGACCAGTGCTACGCCGGTCAGGCGGTGGCCGCGCATGGCGGCTGCCTCGACCTGCTGGACTCGGCGGTCGGCTTCATCAGCGAACGCATCGCCGCCGACGGCCACCGCCTGCGGCCCGTCTACACGGCGACGGGCGCACGCGTGCCGGAGGAACGGGCCGTCGACCTGCCGGGCTACCCGGGCGCCGACCGCGTCGTCGTCGGCAACCGGGCCTCGGAGCAGTTCCAGCTCGATGTCTTCGGCGAGGTGCTGCTGCTGTTCGCCGCCGCTCAGCGCGCCGGACGGCTCGGTGGTACGGCGGCCCAGGCGGCGCGTACGGCGGTGGAGGCCATCGCCGAGCGCCGGAACGAGCCGGAGGCGGGCGTCTGGGAGACCGAGGACCGGCAGTGGACCCACTCCCGGCTGATCTGCGTCGCGGGCCTGCGGGCCGCGGGCGACACGATCGCGACGGCCGCCGAACGCCTGGAGTGGCATCGGCTCGCGAACACGATCCTCGCCGAGGCCACCCGCACGTCGCTGCGCCCGTCCGGTGGCTGGCGGCGCGCGCCCGACGACGACCGCACCGACGCCGCCCTGCTGCTGGCAGGCATCCGCGGCGCGCTGCCGCCGCACGATCCGCGCGTGACGGCGACCCTGCGTTCGGTGCGCGAGTCGCTCGTACGGGAGGGCTTCGTGTACCGCTACCGGATCGGGGACCGGCCGCTCGGCGAGGCTGAAGGCGCGTTCTCGCTAGCGGGCTTCCTCCTGGCCCTCGCCGAACGCCAGCAGGGCCGCACCACCGAGGCGCTGCGCTGCTTCGAGCGCATCCGCTCGGCATGCGGCACCAGCGGGCTCTTCACCGAAGAGTACGACGTCGAGCAGCGGCAGCTCCGTGCGAACCTCCCCCAGGCCTTCGTGCACGCCCTGCTCTTGGAGAGCGCCACCCGCCTGGCCCGGTGAAGGGTGTCTCTCAGCGGGTCATCGCGCGCAATCCGACCAGGCCGAGGGCGGTGCCGCCCGCGACGGCGAGCTTGCGGCGGTGCTTGACCATCCAGAGCTGGTAGCTGCGCGGATGCGACCTGTCGTCGAACGAGCCGTGCGCCCCATAGTCGTGTCCGGGCTCCTGGTCGGCGGGTTTCCAGAGGTTGGACGGCTGCGCCGGGTCACGCCGTTCGCCGGTCTGCTGCGAGCCGTAGCCGGTACGGGCCAGGTACCGGTCCAGCAGCCCGGGAACGAACTTGTTGGCCAGCAGGGTGCCGACCGTGCTGCCGCCGACCCAGTACTCCCGCTTGCCGGGATGATCCGCCGCGTACACCAGCGCGCGGGCCGCGACCTCGGGCTGGTAGATCGGCGGCACCGGCTGCGCGTTCTCCGGCAGCCGCGACACCAGCCATTCGAACTGCGGAGTGTTCACCGCGGGCATGTGCACGATCGTCGTCTTCACCCCGCTGCCGCGATGCAGCAGCTCAGTGCGCAGCGACTCGTGGAAGCCCTGGACCGCGTGCTTGGCGCCGCAGTACGCCGACTGGAGCGGGATGCCGCGCTTGGCCAGCGCCGATCCCGTCTGCACGATGACCCCCTTGTCCCGGGGGATCATGAGGTCGAGCGCGACCCGCGTGCCGTGCACGAACCCGAGGTAGGACACCTCGGTGACCCGCTTGAACTCCTCCGGCTCGATGTCGGTGAACTGTGCGAAAACCGAGCTGAACGCCACGTTCACCCAGACGTCCACCGGCCCGAGCTCGGCCTCCGCGCGCCGCCCCGCGTCCCGTACGGCCTCGTAGTCGGCCACGTCGGCGGGCAGGACGAGAGCCTCGCCGCCCGCCGCGCTCACATCGCCCGCCGCCGCGCGCAGCCCGGCCTCACCGCGGGCGATCAGGCCCACCTTCGCGCCGCGCGCGCCGAACTCGCGAGCGGTGGCCCGGCCGATGCCGCCACTGGCTCCGGTGATGACCACGACCTGCTGGTCGACCTGCTGCTCCATCGTCATGAGAAGCCCTTCTTGCGCAGCTGGGGCAGGACATGCTCGGCGTAGAAGCCGAAGAAGCCCTCCTGGGTGCCGGGGCCGATCTGGCTGACGTAGATCTCGTCAAAGCCCGCGTCGGCGAACTGCTCGATCGCCTTGATGTGCGCGTCGGCGTCGGAGCCGCACGGCACCTGCTCGGCGACCATCTCCTCGGTCACCAGCTGCGAGAGCTGGCGGAAATGCCGGGGGAGCGGCAGCAACTGCGCGGCCTCCCCGGGGAGATGGTCGTTGGGCCAGTTCCGCAGGGCCGTCGCCCGCGCCTCGGCGGCGTCCGCGCCCCAGCAGACCTTCAGCCCGCCCTGGACGGGCTTGCCCTGGCCGCCCGCCTGCTCGAACGCGTTCACCAGGCCCGAGTCGGGCGCGATCGACATGAGCCCGTCGGCGACCCGGCCCGCCGTCCGCGCGGCCTTCTCGCCGAACGCCGACATGTAGATCGGCGGTGGCCGCTCGGGAAGCGTGTAGAGCCGTGCGGTGTCGACCGTGTAGTGCTCGCCGCGATGCGTGACCAGCGCACCGGTGAACATCCGCCGGATGACCTCGACGGCCTCCTCCAGCATCTCCAGCCGTTCCTCGGCAGGCGGCCAGGCCGACCCGGTCACGTGCTCGTTCAGCACCTCGCCGGTTCCCACGCCCAGCCGGAACCCGCCCTCACAGAGCGCGGCGCTGGTCGCCGCCGCCTGCGCGACGACCACCGGGTGCGTGCGCACCAGCGGGCACGTCACGGCGGTGGTGATCGGCAGCGAGCTGGTCCGCGCGATCGCCCCGATCATCGACCAGACGAACGGGCTCTGGCCCTGCTCGTCCAGCCAGGGATGGAAGTGGTCGGAGATCCACAGCCCCTCGAAGCCGGCGAGCTCGGCCAGCTCGGCCTGGCGCACGAGCTCGGCGGGCGAATGCTCTTCGCTGGAGAGGAAGTATCCGAGTTTGATCATCGTTTCCCTCCTTCCCGCGGCCCCTACCCGAGAAGAAGGGCTCAATCTGCCGCGTGCCGACCGCCTGGCGGCGGCGGTGGGTCACCGCTCGGCGAGCAGGCCCTGGCGGAGGCGTTCCAGCGTGCGCCTGAGCAGCCGCGACACGTGCATCTGCGAGCAGCCGACCTGGTCGGCGATCTGCGCCTGGGTCTGGTTTCCGTAGAACCGCAGCAGCACCACGGTGCGCTGGGTCTCGGGGAGCTCGTCCAGCAGCGGGGCCAGTGCCTCGCCGTCGACGACGTGCTGCAGCTCCGGGTCCTCGGCCCCCAGGGTCTCGCCGAGGGTCGCGGCGTCGCCCTCGTCGCTCACCGGCGCGTCCAGCGAGCTCGGGCTGTAGGCCTCCGAGGCCGAGATGACCTCGACGGTCTCCTCCTCGCTGATGCCGAGCGCGACGGACAGTTCGGCGACCGTGGGGGAACGGCTGTGGTCGCGCATGAAGTCCTGCCGGGTCTTGTTGAGCTCGGCGCGGAGTTCCTGAAGCCGGCGGGAGACGCGGATCGCCCACGTCCTGTCCCGGAAGTGCCGCTTGACCTCGCCCTGCATGACGGGCACCGCGTAGCTGATGAAGCGGTCGCCGATGCCGGGGTCGAAGTTGTTGATGGCCTTGACCAGGCCGAGGTAGGCGGCCTGCTCGATGTCGTCGATGGGCTCGCCGCGATGGGCGTAGCGAACGGCGATCTTGTGAACGATGGGTGCGTGGAGGGTGGCCAGCTCGGTCCGGATGTCCTCGCGGCGCACCGTTCCGGTGGCGGAGGCGCTCATCTCGCCCAGCAACTGCTCGGCGGAGCCGTCGCGGTAACGGTCGGTGTTGGCGGTCCGGGGTCTTGCCGGGGTGTCGGCGTGCGGAATCATCATCCGCTCCCTTGAGGGACTGGCGGCGAAGATCCGATTCCAGCCCCGGATGGGCTCCAGCCGGAGCCCACCTCCTCTCACTATGCGTCGCGGTGGCCGTTCTGCAAAATCGCCGGGCGAGATGCGCCGTTCTGTGAGCAGACCAACACCCGCGCCGCATCTCTGTCATGATCGTCCGATTGCCCGGGAGGGAGCACGAGGATGCGCAACGGCGTCGCCGCGGTGGCGGTCCTGCCGGTGCTGATGCTGGTCACGGCCGACGGCGGGCATGGCGAGTACGTACCGCACGCGGGGCCGATGGAACGGCACGCGCTCGCCGCGTTCCGGGACTGGGTGGACCACCGCAGCACCGCCCGCCTCACGTCCTCCACGCGCATGTCCGGCACCTTCAGGTCGCAGCCGATCTCCTCCCGGCAGAGCTCCAGCGGCGTTCTGGACTTCCGCACCCACAGCGGCCGGTTCACCGGCACCTCCACCAGTGTGAACACCGACGGCCGCCCCTCGACCCAGCCGGTCGACATGATCCTGCTGGGCAGGCTCCAGTACACCCCGGCCTTCTCCACCGGCCGGTGGCTGGCCACCGACAACTACCAGTGGAACAGCTGGACCGGCCACGAGAAGGTTCTGACGTATGTGAGAGACAAAGGGGCCGTCCGGCTCGGCGGCGTTCCGGCGCACCGCTTCGAAGGACTGGTCGACACGCTGAGAAACCGGACCCTCTTCGCCATGCCCAAGCCGGGATGCTTCTCCTCGGTGACGGCCATGGACCTCTACATCGACGATCGGACCGGAAGCCTCGTCCGCTATGACCGCCGGGTGCTGTATCCCGGGCCCCAGAACGAGGGCGATTGGAAGGCCCTGAGCGTCACCGGCCTCGACAGCTTCTCCGACTTCGGCGTTCAGGCACCTCCGCCCGCCATGCCACCCGAAGATCAGGTGGAGCGGCCGAACGACTCGAACACCGTCAAAGGGGCGACCACCATCAGGATCAGCACCACGTCCGGTTGCTGAGGAACGGCCGAGGCCGAGGCGGGTCTCCTGGGAGGTAAGAGGAGCCGCCCCGGCCTTCGGGTGGGCTGAGGGGCGGAGGCCCTCGCCCACGTCCCGTGTGGTCCCGATAGAGGATTCCAAGGTCTGCGCCGGGTATCGACACGCTTTTTGTTTATGATCATCCAATGCCGCTTGTCGAACCGGGGGAGCTGGAGACGTTCCTGATCCTGGCCGAGGAGCTGCACTTCGGCCGTACGGCCAGGCGCCGTCAGGTCACGCCGCAGCGCGTCAGCCAGCTGATCCGCGCGCTCGAACGGCGCGTCGGCGGGGCGCTGTTCGAGCGCACCAGCCGCCGGGTCGCGCTCACCGACCTCGGCCGGAAGCTGCACGCCGACCTGCACCCGCACTACCAGGGCATCCGCGACGCGCTCGAGAGCGCGGCGGCGTCCGCGCGCGGCGTCAGCGGCACGCTGCGTGTGGGCTACATCAACGCGCTGTGGGGTCACGTCTTCGTCGAGGCGGCGGAGACGCTGCACATGATGCAGCCCGGCACCCAGGTCATCGCGCAGGAGCTCCTGGCCGGTGACGCGCTGCAGCCCCTGCGCGACGGCGATGTGGACGTGATGTGCGCGGGCTACCCCCTGGACGAGCCGGACGTCACCATCGGGCCGGTCCTGCTCCAGGAACGGGCGATGCTCGTCGTCAACGCCGACCATCCGTTCGCGGGCCGTGAGAGCGTCTCGCCGGAGGACCTCGCGGCCGTCCGGCTGCTGAGCGCGCCGACCATGCCGGCGGCCTGGATACGGGCGCGCTGCCCCGATGCCACCCCGAGCGGCGTCCCGATCCCGCGCGGCCCGGTGGCGACGTCGGTGCACCAGGCGCTCGCGCTCATCGCGCTCGGTCAGGGTGCGTTCATCTTCGGCGACCAGTGCATGTCGTACCACCGTCACCCACGGCTGGCGACCGTTCCCATCAGCGACTTCCCCATGATCGAGTGGGGCCTGGTGCACCTGGACGGCGCCCGGACGCCACTGCTCGAGGCGTTCGCCCAGGTCCTCGCGGCCGTCGCCCACGACCACACCACCACGTCCGGCTGACACCCGCGCGGGAGCCGGCCGCCGGCCGGAGGGCTGGGCGCCCGTCAGAGCTCCCGAACGCGCTGCACGACGAGCGCCGCATGCGAGAGCGGAGTCCGCAGATCGGCCACGTCCCCGTTGGTCGTGTAATCGAGCAGCACGACGGCCCGCCTCTGACTCAGCTCGCGAAGCTCCGCGACGAGCTCGGTGACCTTGTGGTCGAGCACCCACCGGTAGGTCGGCAGGTAGACGACGCGCCGAGCCTCCTCGTACCCAAGCAGCCGCTCGCCGAGCCGGTGCCCGAGCGGCGGCCCGAGCCGCCGCACCGTGCGCTTGATCCCCTTCATCGTCGTGACGTCCAGCTTGCTGAAGTCCTCCTCCTCGTCGGTGAAGACCTTCAACGCCTGCCAGACGCCCTCGACGGACTCCGACGTCAGATCCGGGTGGCCGGGCACGGGGATGCCTCCGTGCGGGTAGAACGGGCTGAGGCGGACCCAGGGCTCGGCCGCCCGGGACGTCACATCGAGGATCAGTGCGTCGGGGAAGTCCTGGCGGAGGTTCCTGCGGCGGCGGCTCGCGACGTGGAGGGACATGCACGGAGCCTCCCAACGCGGGGCCGACAGTTCATCTCAAACTGAGACTTACCCGCGCGGTCAACCACGCGGCCGTCCGGGTGTGAGGGCGGTCGCGATGGCGGCGGCGACGGCAGAGGAGATCGCCGCGACCGTGAAGCCCCGGGTGAAGCCGTCCAGGGTCGTTCCGATCAGGCTCGCCGCCGCGACGCTCGACACCACGGCCGCGCCCAGCGAGGCGCCCAGTTCGTGAAACGTGCTGACGATGCCGGACGCGATGCCCGCCTCGTGCGGCGAGACCTGCCCGAGGGCGGTCGCCGAGGCCACGACGAACATCGCGCCGGTCCCTGCTGCCGCCACCGCCACGCCGACGACCACCGTCACGGGATGCATCGACACTGCGGGAACGGCCATTCCAACGGCCGCGAGCACCAGCCCCGCCAGCGCCGGGAGGCGTCCGCCCACACGGCCGATCACGCGGCCCGTCATGTCCGCGCCGATCATCGTCGCCAGCGCCACCGGCAGGAACAGCAGGCCCGTCTGCCAGGCGTTGTAGCCGCGAGCGTGCTGGAAGTAGAACGTCCCCAGGAAGAACACCGCGATCATCAGGGCGGTCGCCATCAGGATCAGGAACGCCCCGGTCGCCACCGGTCGCCTGGCCAGGAGCCGTACGTCCATCAGAGGCGACCGGGCCCGCCGCTGCCAGGCCACGAACAGCACGTAGCCAAGGGCCGCCGCCAGCAGCAGCACTCCCGTCAGAAGCGTGAGCCACCCCTTCTCGCCCGCAGCGATCAGCGCGTAGATGACCGCCGCCGAAGAGGCCGTCACCAGCGCCGCCCCGAGCACGTCCAGCCGAGGCCGTTCACCAGGCACGCCGCCCCCGGACGGCAGCAGCACCGCCAGCACCACCGCGATCACGATCCCGATGGGCACGTTCACGAAGAACACCCACGGCCACCCCGGACCCGCCGTGAGCAGCCCGCCCAGCAGTACGCCCAAGGCGGCGCCCCCGCCCCCGAGCGCGGACCACACTCCGAGCGCCTTGTTCCGTTCATCCCCGTCAAAGAGGGCGACCACCAGCGACAACGCCGCCGGTGACATCATCGCGGCGCCGACGCCCTGTCCGACACGCCCGCCCACCAGCACGCCCGCCGATTCGGCGAGCCCGGTGACCAACGAGGCCACCGTGAACAGCAGCAGTCCCGTGAGCATGACCCGCTTGGCGCCCAGCAGGTCCGCGAGCCGCCCGCCGAGGAGCATCAGCCCGCCGAACGTCAGCGTGTAAGCGCTCACCGTCCATGTCAGCGCCTGACGGCTGAGCCCCAGGTCGGCCTCGATATGCGGCAGCGCGATCGCCACCACCGTCACGTCGAGGATCAGCATCAGCTGCGCGATGCCGAGAAACCCCAGGATCCGCCACCGCGCCGGGTGTGCGGTCCGTTCCGCCTCCTGAACCATCTGGTCCTCCATCTCCATAACTCGTACTCACATGTACGAGTTGTGGAGCCCACTATAAGCCGTACTTTGCTGTACGAGTTAAGCTGTGGACATGACCACATCCGGCACCCGCCCGAAGCGCCGCGCCGACGCCGAGCGCAACATCGCCCGCATCGTGTCCGCGGCGCGCACCCTCCTGAGCGCCGACCCCGACGCGACCACCGACGACATCGCGCAAGCCGCGGGCGTGGGCCGGATGACCGTCTACGGGCACTTCAAGACCCGCGCCGCCCTGGTCGAGGCCGCCATAGCCGAGGCCCTCCAGTCCGGCGAGGAGACCCTCTCCTCCGTAGACCTCACAGGCCGAGCCGACGAGGCGATGACCCGCCTCCTGGCCTCAAGCTGGCAACTAGTAGAAGAGTCCGCATCTCTCGTGGCCGCCGCCGAGGGCGTACTCCCCGCAGGCCGAGTCCGCGAGCTCCACGACAAGCCCGCCCAGCGCATGATCGACCTCATCGAACGCGGCCAGGACCAGGGCGTCTACCGCACCGATCTCCCCGCCACCTGGCTGGTCAACGTCGTCCACCACATCCTGAACGGCGCCGCAGGCGAAGTCCGCGCCGGCCGCATCCCCAAGTCCGAAGCCGCCGACGTCATCACCAAGACCATCCAGCCCATGCTCGCCCGCTGACCACCTCTCAGCGCGCGAGCATGGGTTGGAGCATTACCTGGTCAGCAGATGGGCGATCCCGTTGTTCTGCAGACGGGTGACGGGTGCCCTCGATAGCGGTTGGTGACGGTGACCGTGTAGGCCCTGCCGTTCGGTAGGGCGATGAACGTGCCGGGGAGCTTGAGCGGTTTCTGGCTTCCGTTGTTCGCCAGCCGAGTTGAGGTGCGGACCTTGGAGCCTGGGCGCGCGCCGGTGGCGGTCTCGCGGACGGAGCACTTGGCCGGCTTCATCAGGTAGAGGGGCTTGGGCAGGCGGGCGGTGGTCGCGCCGGGCTCCAGCACGGTCCGGCCCGCCGAGCCGTTGGTGCATCTGATGTCGACCACCACGGGCTTGGGCCGGTGCCCCTTGGCGACCTTGACGACGTCGACGGTCGTGGACCTCACGAACCGGTACGTCGCCGTACAGTCGCCGAGCGGGGCGTCCTCGGCCAGCGTCACGTCGACAGCGCCGCGCGAGGCCCGGCGCCAGTGTCCGATGTCGCAGCGGAACGACACCAGCCGCCAGCTGCCCTCCTTGGTGGCGAGCGGAGACAGCGTCAGCAGCTCGAAGGTCTTGAGCTGCAGGCCGCCGGACGGGTCACCGTGGGCGAGGGCGGGCTTGTCGGACTGAGTGGTGGTGGCCTGCTGCCGTCGCCAGTGGTCAGGGGCGGTGTCGGCGGCGGGGTGTCCCAGGAAGCCGCCCTGGGCCGTTCCGCCCTCGGTGACCAGGTGCAGCAGGATCTCGCCGCGCGGCCTGAACCTGTTGACGAACGTGCACTGCCTTTGGTCGTTGGTCTTCAGCGTCAGCTTGACCGAGTCGCCGTTGACCAGGGGCTGCTGCTTGCCGTCGCACAGGACGTGGTCGAGCTGCCAGAAGCCCGCGGGGCTCGTGTCCAGCGTCTCGGTGATGGTGTAGTCGCCGGCGGGCAGGCTGGACAGATCGTCGCCGGTCGCCGTCACCGCGACGCCCTCCTTGGCGGTACGGGCGGCGACGGTCTTGTCGGGCGAGCCGGTCTTGCGCACGTCGTAGCGGAAGTAGCCGCGGTCCTTGCCCAGGGCGACCTTGTCGATCCGCAGGCCCGGATCTCGTGGTGGCGCGTTGGTGTAGACGCAGGTCACGTGGTCGTTGTCGCCGAGAGTCACCGAGGCCCGGGTGCCCGACGTCGTCCAGGTGCTGGTCACCGTGCCGCTCGGGTTGGTCGCCGAGCACGAGATCCCCGACAGCGTCCAGCCGTCGGGCGTCTGCTCGTCGAAGGTGTACGGGCCGCCGAACGCGTCGCTGGTCGCGCGGGTGAACGAGGTCTCGGCGGTGTCGCTCCCGTTGACCGCGAGGTCGAACTGCCCGTTGGAGTTGTAGGTCGCGTTCGAGGCGAACGGGAAGGTCTGCTGGTACGAGCCTCCGGGCGAGATCTTCTTGCGGATGGTCAGCGTGCCGTATCCGGGCTCGGGGTTGACGTAGTAGGCGTAGCAGTACAGGTGCCGGGCGTCCGGCGGGAGCATGGCGTCCTCGACGTTGTCACCGTTCAGGTTGTCGACCGAGCAGCGCAGTGCCCCGAATCCGAAGGTGCCCTTGCCGAACTTCTTGGTCATGAGCGGGTCGTCCGGCGTGCCGCCCTGCACCCACAGCGCTCTCGCCTGCAGGAGGCCGGCCTCCTGGGAGTTCAGCGTGATGGTCGTCGCGCCCTGCAGGTCGCCGCCGGTCGGGCTGCCGGACGGGTCGAGCTCCGGAACGGTCGCCGTCGGACCGGCGTCGCCGGCGGTGCCGGTCACCGTGCTGTAGGTGCCGTTCTTGGTGAACGAGCCGCCGAGCGTGAACTGCCAGCCGTTCAGCGGCTTGCAGGCCGGATCGTTGGGCTCCTCGATCTCGGGCGAGATCGGCTGACCCGCCGAGTAGACCGAGTCCTTGCCGAGGTCCTGGAGGCTCTCCTGGATGTCGTTGCGCGCCCGGTTGGACATGATGTCGCTGTACTTCTCGCACTGCCGCGCGACGAGCGTCATCTGGTAGGTGGGTGCGGGCGACCGCGAGAACGGTTGCGGATCAGCCGCCCTCGCGGCCGCCGTGTCGACGCCGACCAGCGACAGGACCATGGCAAGACCGAGCAGAAGCACGCACAGCAGCCTCGAAGCACCCCTCATGCTGATCAACTTCCCAGCACGGAGAGTGATTACTCGCTACGTTGCGTCGATATTGATCTCTGATGGCGCGGCGGGTCAGCGGGTGACAGTCCAGGTCCGCGTGTCGGTCAGAGCGGCGCGGAGCTGGGGATCGCGGACGGACGGCGTCCGGTCGGTCGCGGTCGCCGTGACCTCGTGAACGCCCTTGGCGAGATGGAGTCCGGCCAGGTCGAGCTCGTTACCCGTGCCGGCGGGACGTCCGTCCACCCGCCACGTGGTCGAGACGGTGGGGGAGGAGATCGGCCGTACCCACAGGCGCTGAGGCGAGGACGGGGCCGCGGCCGTGCCCGCGAGGACGGTGCTGGAGTCGATGAGGCCGGTCTCGCGGTCGAACGCGGCGACCATCGCCTCCCGGCTGGGGAGGTTGAACTGGCGGCCGAGCGTTCGCATGATCGAGTTCTGGCTCGGGCGGTAGATGCCGCGCGCGTAGTAGCGGGCGCCCTCGTAGGTGTCGATCACGCCGCCGTCCGGGGTGGCCTGGCCGAGCCACTGGTACCACTTGAGCCGGTACTGGCTCATCGTCGCGCGCGGATAGATCGAGACGTTGCCCTCGCCGACCTCGGAGCCGGTGTACTGGCCGCTGCCGTAGTCGTACTCGTCGGCGAGCCCGCCGATCGAGTGGCCGAGCTCGTGGACGGCGATCTGCCCGGACGAGGCGTTGCCGCCGGACGCCGTGGCCACGCCGCCTCCCGCGCCGCCGTACTTGGTGCTGTTGGCCAGGGCCAGCACCTGGTCGACGTCCGGTGCCTGCGCGGCGTACTGCTTGGCCTTGGTCTCGTTCACGCAGAGCAGCCGCTCGGTGTTGCCGCACCAGAAGCCCATGTCGAGCGCGGTGTCGCGGCGGACGCCGTTGCTCGGGTCGTTGTCGACGCCCGACTCCGGCGACGCGACGTTCACCTGCCAGGCGTTGAACTGCTTGCGGTGCGACTTGAAAGGCTCGACCGACATGAGCTCGTTGAACTTGCTCTGGACGTGCTGGCTGAACGTGCCGAACTGCGAGCTGGTGTAGCCGTCGCCGACGAACACCAGGTCGAAGCGGCTGGCGCTGGGCCCGTTGACCTCGATCGGGATCACCTGGGCGGCCCTGGGCGCGCTGAACGGTGCGGGCGACTCGTCGGCCTGGCGGGTGACCTGGACGCGCTTGATGGTCCCGTTCGGTGAGAACACCTCCCGCCATTCGGTACGGGACGGCTTCGGAGCGGCGTTGGCTGCGTTGGCTGCAGTGGGAAGGGCGACGGGAACGGCGACCGCGGCGGCGGCGGTGGCGGTGGCGGTGGCGGTCAGGACGGCGAGGATCGCTTTGGCAGGCACGGGGCGCCTCCTTCGGGGGGATTGCCCGAAGTGTGATCACGGGGTCGCCTCGTGCCTTATCCCAGCTTCTGATAACTCCCGTGTGATGTCGGTACCTGGATCTGGACATCCCATGTGTCGCGAGTTTCTGGATCAACCCACCCGGCACTCACCTGGCTTGATGTCATCTTCGTGCAGATCGCGAGGGCGTTGACATCCCATGTGTGGCGATTTACGTTCCGGGTGGCTGGCTGGCCTCCTGTCCACCCCCCATCGCTTCAGGAGCAGTTCATGTCCGTGCGCCACCCCTCCATCCGGGGTCTTGTTCTGTCCGGTGTCGTGCTCGCCGCCTCCTGCCTCTCGGTCACCCCGGGATCGGCGGCCGCAGCGGGCGGTCCCGGCACCAACTACGCCTCCGACGATCCGTTCACCTCCTCCCGTACGGCCTGGTGGCGGGACGCCAGGTTCGGGATGTTCATCCACTTCGGCGACTACTCCAACTGGGAGGGCGAGTACACCCGCCCCGACGGCACCGTCTGCCGCGACGCCGAGTGGATCAAGCGGTCCTGCACCATCCCGATGGCCGAGTATGAGCAGAAGGCCGCCACGTTCAACCCGAGGAACTTCGACGCGAACGCGGTCGTGGCGGCGGCCAAGAGCGCAGGTCAGAAGTACATCGTCATCACGTCCAAGCACCACGACGGGTACGCGATGTGGCCGACCAGGCAGAACGCGTGGAACTTGCGCGACCACTCCTCGTTCGACAAGAACCGCGACATCCTCGCCGAGCTGAAGAAGGCGGCCGACGCGGCCGGGATCAAGCTCGGCTTCTACTACTCCATCTGGGACTGGCACGACCCGGACTTCGTCGCCGACTTCGCCGCGTACAAGCAGCGGATGTACGCCCAGCTCAAAGAGCTGGTCGACGGCTACCACCCGGCGCTGCTGTGGTTCGACGGCGAGTGGACGACCGACAACCCGACCAACAACTGGAACAGCCAGGACGGCGAGGCCCTGGAGGCGTACCTGCGCGGCCTGGACCGGAACCTGATCATCAACAACCGGGTCAACAAGCGCCGCGTCAGCGACGGCGACTACGGCACCCCCGAGCAGGAGATCCCCGCCGCGCCGGTCGACGGGCAGCTCTGGGAGAGCTGCATGACCATCAACGACCACTGGGGATTCGCGCGCTACGACACCAACTGGAAGTCCGGGCCGACGCTGATCCGCAACCTGCTCGCCACGTCCAGCCGCAGCGGAAACTACCTGCTCAACATCGGCCCTGACGGCCTCGGCCGGGTGCCCGCCGGCGCCGCGCAGCAGCTCAAGCTGATCGGCGACTGGTCCGGAACGGCTGGTCAGGGCGCCGCCGTCTACCGCGCGGGCTACCCGGGCGTGGTCGCCGAACCCGGCTGGGGAACGGTCAGCCGCCAGGGCAACGACCTGTACGCCGCCGTCACGCAATGGCCCGGCGCGGGCAGGCCGCTGCACCTGACCGCCACCGCCCCGTTCACCGTGACCAGCGCGAACGTGCTCGGCAGCGGTCAGAAGGTCACCGTCGCCAAGGCCGGTGACGGCTTCGACGTCACCCCGTCCGGCAACGCCACCAACGCGGCCGCGACGGTCATCAGGCTCCGCATCGCGCCCGCGGCGGCCGCGGGTCCCGGCACCGGGACCGGTCTGAAGGCCGAGATCTTCGACAACGACCAGCTGTCCGGAACGCCCAAGGTCACCCGCACCGACCCGGCCATCAACTACGCGTGGCGGTTCGGCGGCTCCCCGGCGGCCGGCATCCCCGCCGACCACTTCAGTACGCGGTGGACCGGCTCGATCCAGCCCCGGCAGAGCGAGACGTACAAGTTCACGACCGTCTCCGACGACACCGCGCAGGTCTGGATCGACGGCAAGCTCGTCATCAGCAACACGACGCCGCACGGGCCCGAGGTCAACAGCGGCAGCATCGCGCTGCAGGCAGGCCGGAAGTACTCCATCAAGGTCGAGCACACCGAGCAGACCGGCGAGGCCTACATGAAGCTGCTCTGGTCGAGCCCGAACACGCCCCAGCAGATCGTCCCCAAGGAGCAGCTCTCCACCCCATGATGCCTAGAGTGTCCCGGTGAGCGTGACCGCGTCCGCGCCGTGCGAGGCTTCGTACGGCGCGGACCCGGCGGGTGAGAGGCGCGGATGGCCATTTCGGAAGACGTGATCGAGAAGATCAAGGCGATGATCATCTCGGGCGAGATCCGGCCGGGGGAGCGCCTGCCGCGCGAGCCCGACCTGGCCGAACGGCTCGGCGTCGGGCGCAACACGCTCCGCGAGGCCGTGCGCGCCCTCATCGCGATGCAGATCCTGGTCATCAAGCGTGGCGACGGCACGTACGTGTCCAGCCTCGAACCCCACCTGCTGCTGGAGAACCTGGCGTTCGCCGCCGACGTCTCGTCCGGCCGCACCGCCCAGCAGCTGCTGCAGGTCCGCCGCCTGCTGGAGCCTCAGGCCACCGCGCTGGCCGCCAGCCTGGTCACCGACGGCGACCTGCGCACGCTGCAGAAGATCCTCGACCGGTGCGGCGCCGCGACCAACCCCGAGGAGTTCGTCGCGCACGACTCCGAGTTCCACCGCACGATCGCCGACATCGTCGGCAACCCCGTCCTGTCGACCCTGCTCTCGACCCTCTCGACGCACACCCAGCGCGTTCGCGTTCTGCGCGGCGCCAAGGCCACCGACGCGCTGAGCACGGCCCATCGCGAGCACCAGGCCATCCTGCGGGCCCTGGCCGCACGCGATCCCCAGCTCGCCGCCTCGACCTCCGCCGTGCACATCGCCGCCGTCGAACAGTGGGTCCAGGACGCCTCCGAGGACTGACCGACGTCCGAGCTCACCCCCTGCCTCACCCTGCCTCGCCCTGCCTCACTCCCGGACGAGCGTGACCAGCCGATCGAACACCGCCGCGTCCTGCCCGAGCCCGTCGTGGCCGAACTCGTTGGTGATCCACGGCCGCAGCCCGCGGATCGCGGCGGCCGTGGCCAGCGACGTCTCGCGGTCGACGTACATGTCGTCGTAGTAGATCGCCGCCGAGACCGGCACCGTGTTGGCGGCGAGCCGGTCCAGGTCGTACAGGCGCGGCCAGTGCGCGTAGGCGGCGATCTGCTCGGCGCACACGACCAGCGGAGCCAGCGCCGGGTCCTCGTCGAACAGCCACGGGTAGATCATCTCGCCGGTGAAGCGCGTCGGCCCGCCGCCACCGCCGCCCAGGTCGAACTGGGGGAACCCGGCCCGCGCCCGGTGCGCCGCCCACGACGACGACGTGCCCTGGCAGTAGACCGACTCGTGCATCAGCGCGTAGAGCGGGTATTCGGCGAAGGTCAGCGTGTTGTCCACGCGGCGCAGGAACACCTCCGACAGCCGCTGGTCCCCGCCGACGTCGACGAACGCCTCTTCCAGGAGGTTGTGCAGCCCGTCGAATCCGGTTCGGGAGCCGAGCCCGAGCCCCAGCATCTGAAAGCGGCGTGGGCTGAGCCGATCCCCGCTCGGCAGGAGTACCTTCTCCGAGTCCAGGATCTCCACGACCCGGTCGGCGACCTTCTGGTCGTCGGGATAGCGCTCGAAGTAGCGCTCGTTCGCCGCCAGCACCCGCGGATAGGCCGCCCGGTAGACGTCCTCCGTCGATCCGTACAGAGGCGGCAGACCGCCCGCGATCATCACCTCGCGCAGGCTCTCGGGCGCGTACGAGAGGTAGGCGACCGAGCAGAAACCGCCGTAGCTCTGCCCCAGCACGCTCCACGGCCGGTCTCCGGCCAGGTGCTCGCGGAGCATCTCGGCATCGCGGACGATGCTGTCGGCGCGGAAGTTCAGCAGGTAGGCGGCGGGATCGCGCCGGCGGGCGAGCGTCTGCCGGGTCGCGGGCGCGCTGCGGCCGGTGCCCCGCTGATCCATCAGCACGACCCGATACCGCTGAACGGCCCGCCACAACCACGGCGGGAGATGCCGCGGGGCGCGGCGGCCCGGCCCTCCCTCCAGATAGAGGAGGAACGGGAGGTCGCCGGGGTCGCCCGGCCTGTCGGCGGCGGACACCTCACGTGCGAAGACTTCGATGCGCGCTCCGCCGGGATCGCGGTGGTCGACGGGAACAGGCAGGGTGTGCTCGGTGAACACGAGGCCCGAATGGCGATAGGTCACCCATCCACCATGGCGGATCGCACCCGTGCCGGACCAATCCCGATCATCTATATTTCGGGTCTTATGGCATTGGCATGGGAGTTGGTCGAGACATGCAGCTCGAGCTACGGCACCTGCGGACCCTGTGCGTGATCGCCGACGCCGGCAGCCTCAGCCGGGCAGCGGCCGTGGTCGGCGTCTCGCAGCCCGCGCTGACGGGCCAGCTCCACCGGATCGAGGCGGCCCTCGGCGGGCAGGTCTTCCGCCGCGGCCGTAAGGGCGTCACGCTGACCCCCTTCGGCCAGTTCGTCCTGCGCCGGGCCCGGTCGATCATGGTCACCGTGGACGAGCTGCTCGGCGGCGCCGAGTCGGAGTCCGGGGCGAAACCGGGCGCTGCGGCGGCGGGCCTGCGCATCGGCGGCTATCACACGCCCGTGCTGACCGGGCTGCTGCACCGGCTGTTCGAGATGCCCGGCGCCCCGATCACCGTGCACACCGAGTACTCGCCGCGCCTGCTGCTGGACCTGCTCGTCTCGCGCCGTCTCGACGTGGCGACGCTGGTCGACTACCCGGGGCATGAGCTGCCCGCCCTGCCGACGGTCGGCACCCGCGTGATCGCGGTCGAGCCGGTCGCGGTCGCCCTGCCCGCCGGGCATCCGCTCGCGGGTCTCGACGAGATCCCGCTGTCCGAGCTCGCGGACGAGGACTGGCTGGTCTCGCCGCCAGACGGCGCAGGCTGGCCGGAGTGCTTCTACACCGCGTGCCAGGAGGCGGGCTTCGTTCCCCGCGTACGGCACATGCTGACCGAGCACGAGATGATCCGTTCACTCGTCGCCGAGGGCCGCGCGGCCGCCCCCTGCCAGGTGACGCTGAACGGTGGGCCGAACGTGGTGGTGCGCCCGCTGACCGGCCCGACGCTGTGGCTGCGGCACGTGCTGGCCTGGCGGCTCGGCGGCCCGCTCGACGACCGCGTCCCCGAGCTGGCGGCCCTTGCCGTGGAAGCGCACGAGGCGGCCGTCGCGGACGTCCCGGGACTGGCCGAACGGCTGGTCCGGGGCGACACCGCCCTGGCGAGCTCCTAGCGGGCCAGCCCTTCCATCACTCGGGAGTTATGCCCCTTCGGGATGGGACCGGTGACCGCGATGTCCTGAATGATCCTCCCCGGGAGGACTCATGTTCAGACGCACCGCGGCCGCCCTCACGGCCGCCCTCATTCCGCTGACGCTTCTCGCCGTGCCGCCGGCGCAGGCCGATGACGCCCCCGAGGCGACGGTGGTGCCCGTCCAGGTCACCGGCGACCCGGCCAAGCGCTTCAACCTGGTGATCCTCGGCGACGGCTACACCGCCGCGGACATGGCGGCCTTCCGGCAGAACGTCGACAAGCACCTCAACGTGCTGTGGAGCATCGAGCCGTACAAGACCTACCGCAGCTACTTCAACGTGTACCGGGTCGAGATCCCCTCGAAGGAATCCGGTGTGAGCTGCGACCCCAGCCTCTCGGCCCCCAAGCGCGACACGCCCCTGCAGATGTCGTTCTGGAGCGGCTGCCGCTCCGACGGCATCCAGCGGCTGCTGGTCATGGACGACGACGCCGCCAACACCTACGCGAGCATGGTCCCCGGCGTTCCGGCGGCCAACCGGCAGATCCTCGCGCTGGCCAACAGCTCCACCTACGGCGGGGCCGGAGGCTCCTATGCCACCGCGTCCGGGGCGAACGCGATGTCCGCCCTGATCTCCCCGCACGAGCTCGGCCACTCACTCGGCGGGCTGCAGGACGAGTACGACTACTACCAGCGCGG
The DNA here is from genome assembly GCF_017573505.1 of Actinomadura barringtoniae. Taxonomy (GTDB): domain Bacteria; phylum Actinomycetota; class Actinomycetes; order Streptosporangiales; family Streptosporangiaceae; genus Spirillospora; species Spirillospora barringtoniae. The sequence goes on along the minus strand of NZ_JAGEOJ010000008.1, from coordinate 143,746 downwards.
TGTGCCCGGTGGCACGTACACCGGCGCGGAGCCCGACTCGATCCACCACACGCTGCTCACCGAGGAGCAGATGCGCTCGCAGCACGCCAAGTGGTGGCGATGGCTGGGCGAACGCAGCGAGGCCGGTGGCCGGATCGGCCGCTTCGAAGGCGGCATGTACTACAGCAAGGGCGTCTGGCGGCCGAGCCAGCACTCGATCATGAAGACGCTCGGCTACAACTACGACCAGGTCGGCCGCGAGCGGATGACGCAGGCCATCGCCAAGAAGACCAGCCTGATCCAGGACGCCACTCCGGCCGGAACGGTCGGGGCGGACCGCGTCCTGTGGCTGGAGACCCTGCACCCGGTCAGCCACCCGCTGCGCGTCACCTGGACCGTGGACGGCAAGCCCGTACGCGGCGGCAAGGACGTACGCGGCGGCAAGGACGTCCGCGGCGGCCACGACCTGCAGCTGAGCCGCCTGCACCTGAGCCGCGGCAAGCACACCGTGAGCGTCCGCGTCGACGACCCGACCGAGTTCATCCGCGATCCGGCCGTCCGCGACTCGTTCGCCCAGACGCGTTCCTGGACCGTCGACACCTCGCTGCCGCGCACGTCACCCGACACGAAGGCCCCGACGTTCAGCGGTACGACGGCCACCGACCGGCCGGTGGGCGCCGACAGCGTGATCTACGCCGAGACCACCCACCCCGCCACCAGCGCGCCGCGCATCACCTGGCGGATCGACGGCCACAAGGTCAAGGCCGACCGCGACCTCCAGCTGAGGCACCTGCGTTCGGGCACCCACCACGTGACCGCCACCGCCGGCACCACGACCAAGACGTGGACCGTCGACGCCACCCCGCCGTCGGTCACCTACCAGGCGACGCAGCCGCCCGCCAAGGACCAGGCCACGCTGAAGCTGAACCCGGCCGATGACCAGGCCGGATACGTCGTCGCCGAATTCCGGGTCGACGGAGACGGTTGGTACAACTACTTCGGCTGGCCGACCGACTCCACCAAGCCGTTCCTGTTCACCAAGGACGGCACCAACATCGACAACCTGGTCTACGGCAAGCTCGCCGCCGGGCGTCACACGGTCGAGTACCGCGCGATCGACGCCGCCGGCAACTACAGCAAGCCGCGCAGCTTCCGCGTCACCCTGCGCTGACCCGCGGGTGCCGCCACCCCGACGAACCCGCCGCTCATCAACCGGCGGGTTCTTCGGGTGCCGTGGCCAGGCGGTAGGTCTTGATCGCCAGGTGCAGCAGCAGCCGGTCCGCGCCGGAATCCATGTCCAGGCCGGTCAGCGCCTTGATCCTGGACAGCCGGTAGTAGAGCGTCTGCCGGTGGATCGCCAGGGCCTCGGCGGTGCGCTGGGCGTGCCCGGCCTGGTCGAGGTAGGTCTCGGCGGTGTGGAGCAGGTCGGAGCGTGCGGGCTGCAGGAGCGGGAGCAGCGCCGGATCGGCGTCCGGCGCGGCGGGCGTGGCCAGCGGGGGAGCGGCGATCAGCCGGTAGGCGCCCAGGCCGTCCCAGCTGGCCACCGGCCCCAGGCGAGGCTCGGCGCGCGCGGACCGTACGGCCAGCCGCGCCTCGCGCCACGAGTGAGGCACGTCGAGCAGGTCGGTCCGGGCGCCGCCGATCCCCGCGAGGACCTCGTCGCCGCCTGCAGTGATCAGGCTCGCGGCGACCGTACGGGCGGGGGAGACGTCGGCGGGGTCCGGCAGCGGCACGAGAAGGGCCAGGCCGTCCAGGCTCCGATGGGCCGGCACGCCGTCCGGCAGCCGCGCCGGGTTCAGCTTCGGGGCGGGACTCGCCCAGACGACGGTGACCGAGGCGGCCGTCGCCGCCGGGTGCTTCAGGCCGGCGAGCGTGCGGGCGGCCCCGGTACGGTCGGTGGCCGAGCCCGACAGCAGTTGCGCGAACGCCAGCGGGGCGGCCTCGCGCTGCCAGGTGTCGGCGGCCAGGAGCCGCCCGGCCCACGTCGCCAGCGTCATCACCCGGTCCAGGCGGGGATCGGCGGGGTCGATCGTGCCGTCGTCCAGCAGCCACAGGTAGCCGTAGACGGCGCCCTCGTGGCGCGCGGGCACGCACAGCCGCGCGCGGATCCCCTCGTCCGGGTCGGCGGGGGTACGGATCGGACCGGTCGCGCTCGCGATCCCGAAGCTCTCGAACCAGGCCCGGACGGCCGGTGAGGAGCGGCGATGCAGGATCGAGCGGGTACGGACCGGGTCGAGATCGTCGTCGTGGGAGCTGAAGGCGATGAGGGCGAACTCGCGGTCCTCCAGGGTCACCGGGGCCTGGAGAAGTGCCGACACCTCGTCCACCAGGCTCTGGTAATCGCTCACTTCATACAAGTGTACAAGGCGGGGCCTCCAGGGTCGTGACCGCTGTCGATGGTGACCGCCCCGCCCGGCTCGTACGTTGCAGTTGCGATCACTACTCGACCTGGGAGGTTGCCAGTGCTGGGCCCTGTTCTGCTCGCCGCCTCGCGCAGCGACCGGATGCGCCGGCTCGTCAGCCGGACGCCCCTCACCCGTCCGGTCGTCGACCGCTTCGTCGCCGGGGACGCTCTGTCCGGGGCGCTCGATGCCGTCCAGGCGCTCACGGCGGACGGCATCGACGTCACCCTCGATCATCTGGGCGAGGACATCACCGACGCCGCCCAGGCCCGCGCCAACCGCGACGCCTATCTCGCCCTGCTGGACGCCCTCGGCCACAAGGGCCTGGGCAAGCGCGCCGAGGTCTCGGTGAAGCTGTCGGCGTTCGGCCAGAGCCTGCCCGGCGGCCATGACCTCGCCTCGGCGGGCGCCCGCCGCGTGGCCGAGGCCGCCGCCGAGATCGGCACCACCGTCACCCTCGACATGGAGGACCACACCACCGTGGACTCCACCCTGGCGATCCTCGCCGACCTGCGCCGCGACTTCCCCTCCACGGGCGCCGTTCTGCAGGCCTACCTCTTCCGTACCGAGGACGACGCGCGGGCCCTGGCCGTCGAGGGCTCGCGCGTACGGCTGGTCAAGGGCGCCTACAAGGAGCCCGCGTCCGTCGCCTACCAGGGCAAGGACGACGTCGACCTGGCCTACGCGCGCGCACTGGGCATCCTCATGGCGGGCGACGGCTACCCGATGATCGGCTCGCACGACCCCCGGATGATCGAGCTGGCCCTCCAGCTCGCCGACAAGCACGACCGTACGCCGGACACCTACGAGTTCCAGATGCTGTACGGCATCCGCGACGGCGAGCAGCACCGCCTGGCCGCCGAGGGGCACCGGATCCGCGCCTACGTCCCGTACGGCGCCGACTGGTACGGCTACTTCATGCGCCGCCTGGCCGAGCGGCCCGCGAACCTCGCCTTCTTCCTGCGTTCGTTCACCACGCGCCACTGACCCCGAGGAGGTTGCTTCACTTGGACGCCATCACCCGTGTGCCCACGCCGGTCAACGAGCCGGTGCACGACTACCGGCCCGGCAGCCCCGAGCGCGCCCGCCTGGAGGCCGGGCTGTCGGCCCTGGCGGCCGGCGACGCCGAGCTGACCTGCACGATCGGCGGCGCCGAGCGGATGGGCGGTGGCGAACGGATCCCGGTCGTTCAGCCGCACAGCCACCGGGACCTGCTGGGCACCACCGCCAACGCCGACCACGCCGACGCGCAGGCCGCGCTGGCCGCCGCCCGCGAGGCCGCCCCCGGCTGGCGCGCCCTGGACTTCGACGACCGCGCGGCGATCCTGCTGCGCGCCGCCGACCTGCTGTCGGGGCCGTGGCGCGAGACGATCGCCGCCGCGACCATGCTGGGCCAGTCCAAGACCGCCCAGCAGGCGGAGATCGACGCGCCCTGCGAGCTCGCCGACTTCTGGCGCTTCAACGTCGCCTTCGGCCGCGAGATCCTGGCCGAGCAGCCCGTCTCCTCGCCCGGCGTCTGGAACCGCGCCGACCACCGCCCGCTGGAGGGCTTCGTCTACGCGGTCACCCCGTTCAACTTCACCGCGATCGCCGCCAACCTGCCGACCGCGCCCGCCCTCATGGGCAACACGGTCATCTGGAAGCCGTCGCCCACCCAGCAGTTCGCCGCGTACTTCACCATGCGGCTGCTGGAGGAGGCCGGCCTCCCGCCCGGCGTGATCAACATGGTGACGGGCGACGGCCGCGCGGTCTCCGACGTCGTGCTGACCGACCCCGACCTCGCGGGCGTCCACTTCACCGGCTCGACCGCGACGTTCCAGCACCTGTGGCGGTCCGTCGGCGACAACCTCACCCGCTACCGCTCCTACCCGCGCCTGGTCGGCGAGACCGGCGGCAAGGACTTCATCGTCGCGCACCCGTCGGCGGATCCGGCGTCGCTGGTCACCGCCTTGATCCGCGGCGCGTTCGAGTACCAGGGGCAGAAGTGCTCGGCCGCCTCCCGCGCCTACATTCCGCGCTCGCTGTGGTCGCAGATCAAGGACGAGCTGGTCGCCGAGACCGAGGCGCTCACCTTCGGGGACGTACGGGACCTGCGCAACTTCGGCGGCGCCGTGATCGACGCCCGCTCCTACGCCCGGCTCCGCGACGTTCTGGAGCAGGCCGCCAAGGACCCGGCCATCGACGTCGTCGCGGGCGGCACCTGTGACGACTCCGAGGGCTACTTCGTCCGCCCGACCGTCCTGGTCGGCGACGACGCAAGCCACGACGTCTTCCGCAGCGAGTTCTTCGGCCCCGTCCTCGCCGTCCACGTCTACGACGACGGCGACTACGAGGCGATGCTGAAGCAGATGGAGTCGGTCAGCCCGTACGCCCTGACCGGCGCGATCTTCGCCCGCGACCGCGCCGCCATCGCCCGCGCCGCCGAAGTCCTCCGCTTCGCCGCCGGCAACTTCTACATCAACGACAAGCCCACCGGCGCGGTCGTCGGCCAGCAGCCGTTCGGCGGCGGACGGGCGTCGGGCACCAACGACAAGGCCGGTTCCGCTCAGAACCTCCTGCGCTGGACGTCCACCCGGACGATCAAGGAGACCTTCGTTCCGCCGACCGCCCACGGCTACCCGCACATGGGCTGATCTCTCCTCAAGCTGCAGGCCCCGCACAACGGCGTGCGGGGCCTGTTCGTTCCCGGCGCCGTCACGCTCACGGCGCGACGGCCGCCAGGGCACGGGCCTGGGAGACCATGTGGGAGGCCCAGGCTCCGCTCTGCGGCCCGGCCGGGAACTGCACGGTGTGGTGCAGCCCCTCACCCGTGACCGACACCGAGACGAACCCGGCGTACCGGCGGCTCTTCATCAGCAGGAACAACAGGCCCAGCAGGCAGAACCACACGAAGATGATCGTCAGCACGATCGCGACCGGCGGGATCCCCTCGATCACCTGGGTGGAGTCCTGCACCGTCCACATGGTCCCCCGCAGCCGGAACTGCCCGTGCGGCACTATCACCGTGGAACTTGTGACACCGATGTCCCCGATCTGCAGGAGCACGGGCTGGTTCATCGGCTGATACAAGCTCACCGACGTTCACCTTCCGTCGCGACGTCGAACCACGCCCGATATCCCCGCGGGCATGCACCCTCAAGCAGTAGCGCGGAATGGTCCTCGAAGGTGAGACCTCGCCGACTTCGACCCGTGACCACTGTCGGCCGAGCGGTCTGAGCCGCGGGGGTCAGTTGTCGCCTTCCAGTTCTTTGGCGGCGCCGAGGAGGTTGCGGAGTTCCACTTCTTCGCGCTGGACGTCGGTGGGGTCGAACAGCCACTCCGAGACCGGCAGCCCGGCTTCCTGATCTGGGGCGCTCGACTCGGCGATGGTCAGCTCGGTCTCGACTTCCGCCTCGAATTCGATCTCGAACTCGTGGTCTCCGGGCCTGGTCATTCGTCCTCCGGTGGTGCCAGGGCCTTCGCCTGGTCATCAGCTAAGACCGGGCAGCCGCCCGTCCTGTGACAAGACGCCGCACATTGGGTCCACGGGAAGGACCACGGGTTCGACCACGGACTTCCGGGGCGCGATGGGCGCCGTTCGCGACGAGATTGGCCTCAGTCGTGAGCGAAGGGGCCGGAAGGTGAGCACAGCAGCGCTGGAGGACGACCGGGCGAGTGCCGACCTCGACAGCTTCATCCGCGCGTGCCCGCGGTTGTTCTCGATCGCCTACCGGATCGTCGGCAACGTGCACGAGGCCGAGGACATCGTGCAGGAGGTCTGGGTGCGCTGGAACCGGGTGGACCGGACGAGGGTGATCAACGTCGAGGCGTTCCTGGTGATGGCGACCGTGCGGCTGGCGATCAACCTGGTCCAGTCCGCCCGGCGGCGGTACGAGACCTCTTTCGCGCTCTGGCCGGACGAGCGGTCGGCGGGCCCCGAGGCCGACCCGCTGACGGAGACGGAACGGGGTGAGGCGATCGAGATGACCGTCGGCCTGCTCGTCGAACGCCTTCCGCCGTCGGAACGGGCCGCCTACGTGCTGAGAGAGGGCTTCGAGTATCCGTTCCAGCAGATCGCCAGGGTCTTGAAGATCGGTACGGCCAACGCCAGGCAGCTGGTCAGCCGGGCGCGGGCACGGCTCGCCGCGGACCGGCGCCACGCGGGTGATGCGCTCGCCGACAGGCGTCTCGTCCGGGCGTTCGCGGCGGCGTCGCTCGTCGGTGAGCTGACAGGACTGGAGAACGTGCTCGCCGCCGACCTCAAACGGGCCGGGTAAACGATCTCGGCTGCCGGACCCCTTCTATCGCGAAACGGTCATCGGTTCTAACCTCGGACCGAGAGGGGTCAGAGCGATGACGAGTGGTGCGGCGGCGCCCGAACTCCGTGGTCGGCGCGCGGAGCGCGTGGTCCTGGACCAGGCGCTCACCGACGTCCGCTCGGGCCAGGGACGGGCCTTGCTGATCCGCGGCGAGGCCGCGCTGGTCGCGGAGATCCAGGCGATCGGGGAGGCCACCGGGGTCGCGCTGGCACCGTACGGCGAGCTGGCGCTGGCGGCCTGGCGCGGCGACGTGGCCGCCACCCCGCTGTTCGAGGCGAGCATGGCCGATGTGACGGCGCGCGGCGAGGAGACCGGGGTCATGGTCGCCCACTGGGCGCGGGCCCTGATGCTGAACGGACTGGCCCGCTACGAGGAGGCGATCCCCGCCGCCCGTGCCGCGACCGGCCACCCGGTCGAGTCCGCCGTCATCTACTGGTCACTGTCGGAGCTGATCGAAGCGGCCGTGCGCAGCGGCCGGCCCGACCTCGCGTCCGGCGCGTACGAGCGCCTGGCCGCCACGGCGCGGGCCAGCGGCACCGACTGGGCGCTCGGCGTCCTGGCCCGATCCGGCGCCCTGCTCGCGACCGGCCGTACCGCCGACGCCCTCTACCGGCAGGCGATCGACCACCTCGGCAAGACCCGGATCCGGATGGAGCTGGCCCGCGGACACCTGCTGTACGGCGAGTGGCTGCGCCGCGAGAACCGGCGGCAGGAGGCCCGCGCTCAGCTCCGTACCGCCTACGACATGCTCGCCGCGGCAGGCGCCGACGCGTTCGCCGACCGCGCCCGCCACGAGCTCGCCGCCACCGGCGAGTCGGTCGCCGAGCGCACCGCGCGGGCCGGCGACACCCTGACCCCGCAGGAGGCGCACATCGCAGGACTCGCCGGCAGCGGGCTCACCAACGCCGAGATCGGCGCGCAGCTCTTCCTCAGCCCGCACACCGTCGAATGGCACCTGCGCAAGATCTTCAGCAAGCTGGGCATCCGGTCCCGCAGGCAGCTCCGCCCCTCATCCGCCGGTGGCCGGGAGAACGCCGGCTGATCACCCGGAGCCGACACGCGCGGTATTACCCGGAGAGGCGGTCGACGAGGTCGCGGACGTACTTCTGGGTGAACGTGGTGGACGGGCCGTTGATGGAGACCTCGCCGCCCGCGATCGGGCCGCTGACGACCTGCGGCGCGGACAGGACCCGGCCGTCCACCACGATCGCGATCTGGCTGCCCGGTGAGCCCGGGTTCTGCTGGTAGTTCTGGGAGGCGGTGCGGCTGATCTCGGCGAACTTGGCCGCGTCGGCGGCCGTGAACGAGATCTGCAGGGTCCATCCGGTCTGGCCCTGCTCGGGCTTGGGCGCCTCGGGACGCATGTCCTTCACCTGGGTGACGTCCATGAGCTGCGAGCCCAGGCGGTAGCACTTGCCTTCGAGGTCGGCCAGCATCCCGGCCTGGCAGGGCGGCTGGCCGATCTCGCTCACGATCTGGAAGCGCACCGGCCTCTTGAGCTGCGCCGATCCCGTGCCTTCGGTGCCGTCCGACCCGTCGTTGTCGACGATGAGGAACACGGCGACCGCCAGGATGGTGACGACGACGAGGGCCGCCGCGGCCAGGCCGACGATCAGGCCGACGTTGCGGCGCGACGGGGGCGGCGGAGGCGGGTAGTACTGCGGTCCCCCTGGATTCGGTTGCCCCATCGGCTCTCCTCGTCGGGTCAGGCGGTGCGGGACACTCCACCGATCTTCGCAGGATTCATCATCCACAGGACCTGGTCGATGCGATCCCCGGCCACGCCGACGCTGAGGACCGTGAACACCTCGCCGTCGCGGGTGAGCAGCGCCACCGGCTGCCCGTTCACGGTGGCCGCCTCCACCTCGACGCCGGTCCAGAAGTGGCTCGCGAACGCGCGGAGGTACTTGGCCACGCGTTCCGCGCCCACCACGGGGAACTTGGACGCCCTGACCGCGCCGCCGCCGTCGGAGTAGCTGACCACGTCCGCGGCGAGGATCTTCTCCAGGCCCGCGAGGTCACCGGCGCGGGCGGCGGCGACGAAGGCGTCCAGCAGCCTGCGCTGCTCGGCGTCCGACACCGTCGTGCGGCGTTCGGCCCGCACGCGCTTGCGGGCCCGGCTGACGAGCTGCCGCGCCGCCGGCTCGCTGAGCTGGACGATGTCGGCGATCAGCGGGTACGGGTAGTCGAACGCCTCGCGCAGGACGTACGCGGCGCGCTCGGTGGGGGACAGGCGTTCCAGCAGGAGCAGGACCGCGAAGCTGAGCGCCTCCCCGCGTTCGGCCCCCAGGTAGGGGTCGGCGGCGGTGTCGACGGGCTCGGGCAGCCAGGGCCCGACATAGGTCTCGCGCCGTACCCGGGCCGACTGCAGGACGTTGATCGCCAGCCGGGTGGTCGTGGTCGCCAGGAACGCGGCCGGTTCGGCCACGGTCGAGCGGTCGTAGGACTGCCAGCGCAGCCACACGTCCTGCAGCAGGTCCTCGGCCTCGGTGGAGCTGCCGAGCATCCGGTAGGCGATGCCGAACAGGCGCGGCCGCACGCGCGCGAAGACCTCCAGGGCGTCGTCCAGGCCCTCCGACCCGTTCGGATGGCCCGCAGGCTCAGCCTCCACCACGATGATCGCCCCCGCTCCGAGATCCCCGAGACCACTCGTTGGGATCTTCCCGGTCCTCGTGGGGCTTAGACAAGGCGGCCTGGCATCGGTTTTCCGGGACGGCAGGGGGCACGAGCCGTCCACGACGGCTCGTGCCCCCTGCTCCAGGCCTGCCTCACTCCCCGCCAGGACGGTCCTCGGGCGCCACGTACTCGAAGGTCGGCCCGGCGGTCGTCTCGTCACCGTCGGGCATCTGCATGAGGGCCACCGCCTCACCCTTGAGCTTGAACATGGTGGGAACGGCCTCCCTCAGCATCTTCGGCTCGCCGTTGAACGCCTGCTCCAGCTGCCCCAGCAGGACGCAGTAGTTCAGGTTGAACTTCTCCTGCGCGGTACGGATCTCGCTCCCCGGCGGATGGTCGGCCAGGCGCGGGTTGGGCCGCATCGGCAGGACGCCGTCGTAGTCCACCGTGACCTTCTCGCCGGTCGGCCCGGAGCGCGGGTTGTCGCCGCGCCGGTAACGCCGCCCGGCCCGCAGTTCCTGGAACCGGTAGTAGTGCGCGACCTCGTCCCGGTCGGGGTGGTGAACGTCCGGGTCGCCGTCCCAGACCGCGCCCCGGGACGTGCCCTCGCCCTCCTCCACGATCTCCTCCAGCGCCTTCAGCGCGGAGGCGAGGCCGGTGACCTCGACCATGTGACCGGCGGTGTGCCGGAAGGAGGTGGCGGTGATCTGGCGGGCCGGGTCGCCGCTGAAGACCTCCCGTTCGCCGAGCCGTTCGCACAGGTCGCGCAGCCCGGCCTCGATCGCCTCGTAGAACTGCCCGATCGTCTCGTAGCCGTCGCCCTCCGCCGGACCGCCGCGCGGCGCGGGCCGTTCGAGCCGGAGGAACATGTCGAGCGCGTCCGGCCCGAACGGGAGCAGCGACATCCGCAGCGACGGGTCCGCGTGCGGCATCGGCCGCGGGAACGGCGTCAGCAGCCGCGCCGGGTCAAGGCTCGGCCGGCCGCCGACGGCGTTGAGCAGGTTCGCGGCCAGCGCCAGGTGGAGCATCTCCTCCACGAAGACCCCGGCCACCGCCTCGGCCGCGTCGGGATTGAGCTGCGGGTCGAGCGAGTAGAGCGCGCACAGGTAGGGCGGAAGGGTCGTGTGCTCCAGGTCGACCGCCCATTGCAGATGCTCGCGGAGATCGTCGACCGTGGTGATCCCGCCGACGGTCGTGATCTCGTCGGACGTGGTGATCCCGCCGGCCGTCGTGGCCTCGTCGGCCATGGTCACCGGGCGTCCTGGCCGGCTAGCCAGTCGGCGTACTTGATCTGGCCGAGGGTCGCGTCGTCGCCCGGAACCAGGTCCCGGTCGTGCATCTCGGCGCCGAAGTAGTGCGCGTGCGGGTCGGTGACGACCTCGCGCTCGTCCTTCCAGGCGGCCAGGGCGTCCCGGAAGAAGTCGTCCATCTGGAACTGCTCGGGCCCGGCGATCTGCAGCTGCCCGTTGAGCGGCGTGCCGGACGCGGTCCGGCCGACGGCCTGGGCGACCTCCTCGCCCGCGATCGGCTGGAACCGCACGGGCGCGATCCGTACCTTGCCCTCGACCGTGCCCTCGTCGGCGATCCGGCGCGCGAACTCGAAGAACTGCGTCGCGTGCACGATCGAGAACGGGATGCCCGACTCCTCGATCAGCTTCTCCTGGGCGAGCTTGGCCCGGAAGTAGCCCACGTCCGGCCGCCGGGCCGTGCCCACCACCGACAGCGCCACGTGGTGGCGGACCCCGGCCTTCTTCTCCGCGGCCAGCAGGTTGCGGGTGGAGGTCTGGAAGAACTCCAGCACCGCGGCGTCCTCGAAGGACGGGGAGTTGGACACGTCGATCACCGTCGACGCGCCCGCCAGCACCTCGTCCAGCCCCTCGCCGGTGAAGGCGTTCACGCCCGTGTTCGGCGCGGCGGGAACGGCCTCGTGGCCGTGCTCGCCGAGCCTGGTCACCAGCTTGCTCCCGATCAGGCCGGTGCCCCCGATAACCACGATCCTCATGATTAGGCCTCTCTGGTAGTCCGGGACGTTCCTCACCGCCCGGTCGCCAGCTAAGACCGAGTGACCCGTGATCCTGTGACAGCTCGGCGATAAATCTTTCTCAGCGGTCGCCCAGGATCGCGATGGCCTCCGGGAGCCCCATGTACTGCAGGCGAGCCTCGGCCATCTCGTCGGTCCACCGTTCGGCGATGTCGTAGCGTTCGGCCGCGCCGGTCTCCAGGAGCTTGCGGCCGGGGAACACCTCGTAGCCGTCCAGCAGATCGGCGTGTTCGCGCATGCCCTCCTGGAAGAGGTTCTCGCGGCGCAGCACGTACTTCAGGACCGGCACCTCGTCCCAGAGCTTGCGGCCCTCGGTCACGATCTCCAGGGCCCGCGACTTGTAGCCGGGGTCGTTGATCAGGTGCTCGCGGACGATCGAGCTCCCCACGGTCAGGTGCCGGATCTCGTCGATGCCGGCGCCCCGGGCGATCTCGCCCGCCGCCGGGTCGAGCAGGTCCCACTTGCGCTCGCTCAGCTCGGCGGCGGGCGCCAGCACCCCCTCCACCACGATCGTGAACGCGGCCACGGCGCCGACGAAGTCGCCCTCGTCGCGGACGGTGCGGACCACGAAGTCCTCGATGGGCGCGAGCACCTCGGCCCGGTAGTCGGCCGACAGCTCCGCGATGGTCTCGTGCAGCTCGCCGGCGGGCACGCCGAGCTCGACCAGGTGATTGCGGAAGACCATCGCGTGCCTGGCCTCGTCCAGCACCTGCGTCGAGAAGAACTCCATCTCCGGGACCCCGGGCGCCTCGACCACGAAGTACGACAGCGTGCGCGCCGCCCGGTCCTCGGCGACCGAACGCCAGCCCAGCTCCAGGATCAGCGCCTCCCGGAGCGGGCCGTCCTCGCGCATGAACGCGGGCGTGGCGGCGACCGAGGCGTGGCCCGTCTCGGCCCGTCCGCGCAGGGTGCCCTGCGCCACGGCCGTCAGCCAGTACGCCAGGTCGCAGTCGCGCGTGGTCATGGTCAGGTTCATCGCGCCTTCGAGCAGGTTGGGCGCCTGGTCGAAGTCAGCTTCCCGCGGCACTGAACGCGTCATGCCGTCCTCCTCTGTGATGGTCGCCGTTCTGGGGGTGGGTGGCCTCGCGCGGCAGGACGCGGAGCATCCCGTCGTGCAGGCGGCCGGTGAAGTGCAGCAGCGGACCGCCCTCGCCGTCGCGGGCGGTGACGACCTCGCCGATCAGCAGGTTGTGGTCGCCCGCCGGGACGGTCGCGGTGAGATGGCAGCCGAGCGAGGCCAGCGACCCCGCGATCCACGGCGCTCCGCTGAACGCGTCGGGCTCCCACTCCAGTCGGTCGAACTGGGCGAGCCCGCGCGGCCTGGACGGGTCGGCGAACCACCCGGCGAGCGAGGACTGCCGGGTGGACAGCACGTTCACCGCGAAGCGCCGCGCCTCGCCGATGAGCCCGCCGAGGTTGGACCCCTCGCGCAGGCACACGCCCACCAGCAGCGGGTCCCGCGAGATCGCGGCCACCGAGGAGACCGTGGTGCCGTGGGCGTCGTCGCCGTGCCACACGGTCAGCACGGCCACGCCGGTCGCCAGGCGGCGGACCGCCTGGCGCAGCACCACGTCCAGGTCGTCCGACGTCATTGGACGGGCACCCCGGTGGCCCCGGTGGCCGGGGCGGACTGCGAGGCGGGCTCGTCGATCGGCCGCCCGTAGGAGATCGAGCCGATCAGGCGGCGGTAGCCGGGCGTCTCGTGCGGCTCGAACGGCAGGTCGTACGTCTTGAGGAAGTTGCCCCAGATCCCGCGGTCGCCCCAGATGTGCCACGGGATCGCCAGCAGCGCCCATTCCCAGCCGATCGTCAGCCCCCAGGTCACGATGACCGCGCCCTGCGTGATCTGGCTGTGCAGGATGTTGTAGGCGATGTAGTAGTTCTTGGAGATCCAGCCGTTCGAGCTGCGCCGGAACGCGATCGCACCGGGGATGTAGCCGATGAGGTCGATGTAGGCGAACAGCACGATGGCCGGGAGCCAGTGGATCTCGCTCCAGTGCATGATCAGCAGCACGTTCACGGCGACCCAGGCGGCCACGTACTCGGCCCGGTGCAGCCGGAAGGTGTTCGGGCTCTCAAAGGGGTTCTTCACATCCATGGCGGTTCCTCCGGGGTCAGGTCAGCCGCAGCGGCCGGCCGGTGAAGTAGTCGACGAGGGCCTCCGCCATGGCCGTCCGCGACGGCGGGTGGTAGGCCAGCGGCCGGACGGCGGCGATCAGGTAGGCGATGTCCGGCGAACGGATGAACGCGATGCCGCCGAGGAGTTCGGCCGCCATGTCCGAGGCCTCCCGCAGCGCCTGCTGTGCCGCGAACCTGGCCACCAGGACCGCCGACACGGCGGCGTCGCCGGTGAGGCCCTCGTCCAGGGCACGGGCCGCGCCCTCGACCAGCGCGACGGCCGACTCCAGCTGGAGCGCCGCCTGAAGCCGGTCGGTCACGCTGCCGCGGCCCCTGGCCAGCGCCTGCTCGACCAGGGCGCTCGCGGCGCCCACGTAGACCGAGGTCGCCAGCATCTCGAACCAGGCGAACCCGGTCGTCTGGAGGTCGTCCAGCCGGTCCGGGGTCTCCGGCTCGGTCCGGATCACCATGTCCGACGGGACGAACACGTCGGTGAGCCTGACCTCGTGGCTCTCCGCCCCGGCCAGCACGTTGCTCAGCCAGAACCGGTGCACCGAGATGCCCGGCGAGGTCGCCGGGATGAGCAGCAGGGCGAGCGTCTGGCCCCCGTCCACCGGCAGCGCGACGCTGGCGGTGAGCAGGTCCATCGACTGGGCCAGGCTGCACGGCTTCTTACCGCCGTTGACCAGGAAGCCGCCCTCGGTGACGCGGGCGGTCGCCGCCGGGATGACGATGTTGGCGCCCGGCTTGCCCTCGGCCCATCCCGAGGCGACGAGCCTGCCCGCCGGTGCGATCTCGGCCAGCAGGTCCAGCTGCCGCTGGTTCAGGCGGCCCGCGCTCTTGGCGAGCGAGAACAGGGTCGCCGTCGTGTAGTGATGCATCGTGGTGGCCGCGCCCAGCGAGGGCGAGTACGACGACATCGCCCGTACGACACGGGCCGCGCTGAGCGCGTCCACGCCCAGGCCCCCGTACTCGGCCGGCACCAGCAGCCCGGGCCCGCCGAACTTGCGGAACAGGTCCAGCACGGGCCCGCCCGGAGCCTCACGTTCGGCCAGGGGAACGTCCGCGAGGGCGCCGCACAGGCCGGGGTGGTGGCGTTCGCACACGTCACGCGCTTCATCGAGGGAGCGCATCGATCAGTCTCCGATCCATTTCCGTACTTCCCTTGCGTTCGTTCCGGCTGCGTTCAGTCCAGTGGCGGGGCGATCGTCGCGATGACCTCGTCGACGAGCTGCTTGGTGGTCTCGGGGTGGACGAAGCAGAGCCGCGCCACCGGCTCGCCGTCCCATTCGGTCGGCAGCACGTAGGCGACCTGGTCGGCGAGGACGCGGTCCGACCACTGCTCGTAGTCGTCCCAGCCCCATCCGTCCCGCCGGAACAGGACCACCGACAGCTCCGGCTCGCACAGCAGCGTGAGGCCGTCGGTCCCGGTGACGCGGTCGGCCGCGTAGCGGGCCATGGCCAGGGTGTTCTCGACGGCGTCGCGGTAGGAGTCGGTGCCGTGGACCGCGAGCCCGAACCACAGCGGCAGGCCGCGCGCCCGGCGGGTCAGGTGATGGGCGTAGTCGCTCGGATTCCACACGCCCGCGTCGTCGTCGTGGATGGCGTCCAGGTAGGACGCCCGCTGGGTGTGGACCGCCTTCGCCGCAGGCGGGTCGCGGTAGAGCAGTGCCGCACAGTCGAACGGCGAGAAGAGCCACTTGTGCGGGTCGATGACGACGGAGTCGGCCTGCTCGACGCCGTCGAAGAGGTCCCGCACGGACGGCGCCAGCAGACCGGCGCCGCCGTACGCGGCATCGACGTGGAACCACAGCCCTCGCTCCCCGGCCACGGCGGCCACCCCTGCGAGGTCGTCGATCAGTCCGCCGTTGGTGGTCCCGGCCGTCGCGACCACGGCCACGACGTCGTCGCGTTCCGGCTCACGGGCCAGCGCCTCACGCAGCGCGGCGCCCGTCAGCCGGTGATCGCGGGTGGGCACCGGCAGCGGGTCCATGCCCAGAACGTGGAGAGCCTTCCCGACCGAGCTGTGAGCGTCGGCCGTGACCGCCACCTTCGGCCGCGCGATCCGGCCGCCGCGACGGCTCACGCCGATGTCGCGCGCGACCAGGAGGGCCGACAGGTTGCCGCTGGAGCCGCCGGACACGAAGCAGCCGCCCGCGCCCGCGGGCAGCCCGGCGGCGTCGGCGAGCACGCGCAGCGCCTGGTTCTCCGCCGCGACGGGACCGGCGGCCTCCAGCCACGAGATCCCGTGCAGTGTGAACGCCGAGACCATCAGGTCGAAGAGGATCGAGGTCTTGGACGGCACGCACGACACGAACGCCATGAAGCGCGGGGTGTCGCACGCCAGGATGGCCGGGGCGACGTTGCGGAGGAACGCCGACAGGACCGTCTCGGGGTCGTTGCCAGAGGGCCCGATGAGCCCCTCCAGCCGTCCGGCGATGCGGTCCCTGTCCCCGCCCGTCTTCAGCGGCACCTCGTCCAGGCTGAGCTGCCGGAGGCACTCGTCGAAGACGCGCCGCGCCAGCTTGTGGTCGAGATCGTGCATGGAGCGCGTGGCCTGTGGGTCGACGTTCACGGCTGCCTCGCCGCGGTGACGATCTCGGTCAGCCAGGTGCTGAACGCCGCCATGCCCTCGTCCAGCCTGGCGAGGGCGGCGGAGCCGATGATGATCCCGTCGCAGGCGCCCCCGGAGCGCAGTTCCTCGACGTCCGCGGCCCGGCTGATGCCGAACGCGGCGCACACCGGCAGGTCCGACCGGACGGACCGGATCTGCTCCCGTTTCCGCTTGAGGTCGGCGGGGGAGGCGGCCCGCTTCCCGGTCTCCGGCCCCAGCGACGCGTACACGAACCCGCCGCCGAGCGAGAGCAGACGCCGGTCGTCCTCCGACAGGTCCACCACGGTGGCGTCCACGGCCGGAATGATGACCGCGCCGTCCTCGGCGGCGGCCTTCGCGTAGGGCGCCAGATCCGGCGGGTCGCTCTCGAACAAGTACCCCGAGACGCCGGTACGCAGGGGGAGCGGCGCCTTCCAGACGCCGGGCGTCGGCCAGGCGCTCCCGTACGCGACGGCCACGCGCACGGGGGCGCGCAGCAGCCACTCGGTCGCCATGGCCTCGGAGTAGGGCTCGGCCTGCCGCAGTGCCCGTACGAGCATCGGGCCGGTCCTGGGGGACCACCGCGGCTCCGCCATCGCCGGGAACTCGATGAAGTCCACGCCGTGGCTGAGGCACAGGTCGAGCGCCTCGATGCTCGTACCCCAGTCGGGGAAGCCCGGCACGAGGTACATCCCGATCCCGAGACCGCCTCGTTTCGCGTGCCCGGAGATGACGTCCGACAGCCGTGTGGGGTTCATCGCGCGCCTCCACTGGTAGCGGCGAGCCCGTCGGTGGCGGCGAGCCTGGTCAGGACGCGCAGCGCGCAGTACGACTCCCACAACGTGGCGTCCTCGCGGGCGCCGAAGCCACCGTCCTGCTTGGCCAGGCGCCGCACCGCGGGCCCGAGCCGGTCGGTCCAGACGGCGGCGTTCAGCACCTCGCCCGCGCGAAAGCCCCAATAGGTGGCGGCGAGCGAGGGAGCGTCGTCCTGCGCGGTCAGCGTCGCGAGACCGGTGGGCGTGTCGAACCGCGCCCTGAGCCAGGTGGCGATCGCGTGGGCTTCGGCGGTGCCGAGCGGTTCGCCCAGGAGGGCCAGGCTGCACACGGCGCAGTAGGTGTGCTCGGTGTCGGGCGGCTGCCCCGGCGCTCCGGCGTAGCCGCCTTCGCCGGTCCTGCAGCTCTTGAGGAAGTCGATGAGCGAGCGCGTCACCTCGGGGCCGAGCAGGCCGAGCGTGCCCAGCTGTTCGAGCGCGCGCAGCACGTAGAACATCTCGTCGATGTCGAACGTGGCGGGCATCCCGGGTGTGGACACCTCGCGGACGAACCAGTGGGACAGCGGGCCCGGGATCTCGTCCTGCAGGCCGCTGAGCGTGAGCGCGCGCACCGCGTAGTAGCACGCGTTGCGGGCCGGCTCGGGATCGGCGGCCGTGATCGCGAACGTGCCGCCCGCCCGGCGGCACTCGGCGGCGAACGGGCCGGGCGTGACGGGATCACCCGACAGCAGCGCGGTGATCTCGGCGGCCCACCGCAGCGCCTCCATGGTCGGCTCGTCCTCGCCCGTCTCCAGGTAGGCGCCCGGGCCCTGCCTGCGGGAGGCCAGGAAGCGCAGCGTCGCACCGGCGGGAAGCAGCGTGGAACAACTGGCGGCCGGAAGTGTCATCGGGAATGCTCCTCAGGTTGTCGCGAAGACACGGGAATCAGCCGCTGACCGTGCCGAACACGTGGGACTGCGGCGGGATCTCCAGGAAGTCGAGGTCGGCCACGGAGGCGGCCGACGGCACGCTCTTCGGCGTCGGCTCGTCGAAGGGAAAGCCGCTGCGCAGCTCACTGCGGTGCGTGGACAGCTCGTAGGCCCGGAACAGCAGCCGCACCTGCTCGTGAACGTCGGTCAGCCGTTCGGAGTCGAGAAACGCGCTCGCCTTCGCCAGGCTCTGCATCTCACTGAGAACGGCGATCGAAACGGTGAAACTGACGAGATCGCTCAGCTCCACCATCGACCGGTCGTGCCGATGATATTGATAGGGCTTCGGCATGGCCTCGAGCAGATCTCCCGCATAAATGACGAAGTCGCCCGCGCGGTTCATCGCCTCCGGGCTCGTGACCATGTCCTTGGACATCACATAGTTCACGTAACCGAACAGCCGGGGATTCCTGCTGTAATAAAAGAGGGTGGCCGCGCCTTCCCGGTGAGCGTTTTCGACAAGGGCGCCGCGCCGCTGCTGGAGTTCACTGATCAGCGTCCCGTAGCACCCCGAGTCGATCAGGGCGATGGACGGCCGGCGGAGAATCGAGTTCACCGTCACCGGGTCCGGGCCGACCGCCCGCGACACGTGCGCCAGGTGCAGGTGCGGGCCCTGCTCCAGAGCGGACGCCGCGACGTAGAACGGCAGTGCGTCGCGCGCCAGGAAGACCAGCGTCTCGATCGAGTTCTGCCGGCTCCAGCGCAGCGCCCAGTCGGTGAAACTGAGCCAGACCGGCGTCCACGGCCGGACGAGGTTGAGGAACCGTTCGGTGGTGCCGCACAGCCACGCCGCGAGCTCGTCCTCCAGGCCGAACGTCCGGTTGCACACCTGGTCGACCTGCAGCTCGGAGAGGTCCTCGGCGGCCAGCATCCCCTCGCGGAACTGCGCGCCGGCCTCCTCGACGGACGGGACCGCGGCGCCGGGATGGGCGGCCAGCCACTTCTCCAGGCAGTAGTCGACGACCGCGCGCGTGTAGTCCGCGGTGTAGCGGTACTCGGTGGGCTTGGGCAGGTCCCGCAGCAGGGTCGTGAGCCACTGGTGGACGCCGGAAACCGGGATCGAGGCCTCGCCTCCCTGCGCCGGCCGGTCCGACCCGGGGGGCCGGCCGGCCCCTAGAAGCACGGTCTCGTCTGCGGCTGTCTCGCCCACTGATCCTCCTCGGGGTGCGCCCACGGGCGCCCGGCGGAACTGTCGAAAACAAAGCGACAAGCGGAAGAGGCGCGGTGCCTCTTCTGCTTGTCTTTGCGGAGAGGGCAGGATTCGAACCTGCGCAGGTGCCTGGGCGACACCTTCCCGGCTTGCGCCGAGCCCCATTAGGCCACTTTGGGAACCTCTCCCTGCGTTGCCGCTTCTTTGTCGCTAAAGCCATCATGCCCGATGGTGCTGATGGGTCGCTGACTCGCAACTGACCCTTTCTTCCCCTTGATATTCGCGCACGTCCATGGGGTAAATTCGACAGAAATGCCGTGTCAGGAATGGGGCACCACGATGACCGAGACGCTCACGATGCCGGACCTCGCGCTGGACGCCATCAGGCGATATCCGGACGCGGACAATCCCAGCTCGTTCCTCGCGGTGAACGGGGGCAACCACTACCTGCGGCTGCCGGACGCGCCGGGCGTGATCGTCTACCGGCCGACCGGCCGCTACCTGGTGCAGTTCGGTGGCCCGTTCGCGCCCAAGGAGTCGCGGGCCCGGCTGCTGCGCGCCTTCCTCGACCTGGCCGCCGAGCAGGACCGTGAGATCGTCGCCATCCAGCTCCAGGGCGCCGACGCGGCCGAGTACCTGGACGAGGGCTTCACGGTCAACCAGATCGGTGGCTCGTACGCGCTGCGGCTGGACTCCTTCAGCCTGCGCGGCACGGCGTTCATGCAGCTCCGCAACAAGATCGCGCGAGCGCTGCGCAGCGGCATGGCGATCAGCGAGGCGCCGCTGGACGCCTGGCACGACCGGATGCGGACGCTCGACACCGCGTGGCTCGGCTCCAAGGGCGGCGCGAGGCCGCTGGAGTTCCTCGTCGGCGAGTACGGCGGGCCGTACCAGGACCTGCGCCGGCTCTTCGTCGGCGCGCACGGCGACGAGCTGACCGCCTACATCTCCTATTCGCCGGTCTACGGCTCACGGCCCGGCTGGATGCACGACCTCAGCCGACGCCGGCCCGACTCCCCGCCCGGGGTCATGGAGGCGATCAACAAGGCGGCCATCGAGACGTTCCAGGCCGAGGGCGTGGAGTGGCTCCACTTCGGCTACACGCCCTTCTCGGGCCTGTCGGCCGAGCACGAGTTCCCCGGCCACAACCGCGGCTTCCAGTGGTTCATGAAGGAGCTCTGGACCAACGGCGAGCAGATCTACCCCGCGCAGACCCAGTACGCCTACAAGGAGAAGTGGAAGCAGGACGTCGTCCTGCCCGAGTACATCGCCTTCCAGGGCGAGGCCAGCATCCCGGCGCTGGTGCACGTCTTCCGCGCCTGCAACGCCGTCTGAGCAGCGCCGTCTGAGCAGCGCCGTCTGAGCAGCGCCGTCTGAGCAGCGCCGTCTGAGCAGCGCCGTCTGGAACGTGGGAGGGAAAGACATGGAGAACGAACGAGATGAGATCGCCGCGGCCGGAGCCAAGGTCGTCGAGATGCTCGGCGCCTGCGCGGCGGCCCCCGACGACCTGGAGGTCGGCAGGGCCGCCGACGAGGCGCTGATGGACCTCGACCGGCTCCTGACGTCCACCGACGCCACCTAGCCCGCGAGCAGTCCGGCCCGCGATAGGCCACCGCCCGTTCTGTCAGCGACAGAACGGGCGGTGGCGTTCGCACCTCCAGGGCTAGCGAGCGGTCGTCGCGCTCGCGATGTCGGAGTTCCCGAAGTTCGCCGGGCAGTCCGCTTGCGGCCATGGCGCCGGGGTCAGCACCGTGCCCGCCTCCAGCGACTTCTGCCGCCACTGGTCGATCGCCGGGCAGTCGGCCGTACGGGACACGTCGGTCCAGGCCCCGGCCCCGTAGCGGCGGGTCGCGACGGCCGAGACGAAGTAGCCGAGGAACTCTGGATAGTTCCAGGTGGTGAAGCTGGTTCCCCGGGCGTCGCCCGTACGCCCCGTGTAGTCGGTGGTCCAGCCGACCGGCTCACCGCGCCTGCCGACCGCCGCCGACCGCATGACCCCGTGCAGCAGCCGTGGAGCGGCCGTCGTCGGGCTGAACGGCGTGGTGAACGAGTTGTAGCTCAGATACACGCGTGAGGCGTCGGGTGCGATGGCGACGGCGGTGTACAGCACCCGTTCGCCCGGCAGCGACACCTTCGCCGGAGGAGACCACGTCTTGGCCTGGTCCTTCGAAGATGAGAGGAGTGCCGCCTCCTTGTTCTGGCCGAACCGGCCGTCGGACCAGGCGAGCATGATCTCGTCCGTGGCGCCGGCCCCGGTGGGGGCGCCGTTGGCGATGCTGACGCTGGGCCCGGGTTCGTTCGCGGTCCCGGCCGGTCCCTCCTGGGTGCAGCGGTCGCCGATGCGGTCCACGTAGTAGCAGCCGGTGTTCATCGGCATGAAGTCGACCGGCCGGGTCCACGTGGCGCCGCCGTCGAACGACTTCATGACCGACTGCGCCCCCGCCGGCTCGAACGAGGGGAACTGCCCCGAGAGGTGGTTGAAGAACGCGTAGACCACACCGTGGCTGTCCGTACGGACCGTGCACGACATGCGGTAGCCCTCGCCGGCCGAGTTGACCGGCGGGGCGACGTCATGGGTCGACCACGTCCGGCCACCGTCGCCGGACGAGGCCACCGTGGGCTGGATCGGGCCGTCGCTCCCCGTGAGCTGGAAATCGTTGTAGCACGCGTACACGTGACCGAAGAACCGGCTGCTGCTCGCGTTGTCAGCCCAGATCTGGCTCTCGGTCGGGCGTGAGCCGGCGGGTGCGCGCTCGGGAACGATGACCGGCGCCGACCAGTTCGCCTGGTCGGCGAGCCGTGCCGGCGTCGCGTCGTCGATATGCGACACCATCACGGCCCTCTTGGAATCGATGCGACCCGGCTGGATCGGCGTATTGGTCAAGGTGGCGCCCAGCGTCGACAGGTACAGCCGCGAGCCGTTCGACCAGGAGAACGTGCCGTTCCGCAGCACCGGGCCGAAGGCCACGGAAGCCCCGCCCCGCGCGGCCAGGCCGTTCTCGTAGTAGTTGGGGACGGTGTGAATCGGTCCAGGCTTGGGCGTGCACGGCTCCACCACCGCGTCACATCCGGCCGCCGTCAGCCCCTTGTAGGTCGGCTGACTCCACCGGCGGCCACTGTCGTACGAGAAATACACACCGCTGAAACCCACTCCGGCGTTGAACGACCCACCTGCGGCCGGGCTCGCCGGGAGGCCGCACGCCGCTCCCCTGGTCGCGGCCTCCTTCGAGCACGGCTGCATGTCCACCAGGTCGTTGCCGGTCGCCGCCAGAACGTTCGGATCGACGGGGTCGACGGCCATCGCCGGCATGTCCTGCACGTTCCGCTGGAACGGCGCAGCCGGGCTCGCCACGTTCATCAAGGCGCTCATCGCCCGGGAATGCGGCACCGCCGCTGTTGCCTGGGCCTGTGGTGCGGCGGCGAGGGCGACGGCCATGCAACCGACCGCCGCCAGTGTTGTGGATCCTCGAATTCTGCGCACGCTCATACACCTCTCCTTTCGTTGGGTGAACGGGTTGCCTCGCTATTGCCTCGGCCGCTATGCCTCAGGCGCCGCGGGCAGGTCTCTGCTGCGCTTCAACGGTCCGATGAACAGCAGGACGTCGGTGAGGATGTTGGCGATCGTGAGGATGAACAGCGCCGTCCGGACGTCGAAGACGGTGCCGAGCACGCCGCCGAGGAGGCTGCCGATCGGCCAGACGCCGAAGATGATGAACCGGACCGTCATGGCGACCCGGCCGCGCATGCCGGGCGGGCAGTAGGCCTGCCGGAACGCGCCGCCCGTCACGCTGCGCACGACGATCCCGACGGCCCAGATCAGCGTTCCGGCGAGCGCCAGGAACAGCAGCGGGCCGCGTCCGGCGAGCGGGAACAGCAGGAGGAAGCAGTCGGTCACCGGGGCCGTCAGCAGAGTCCTCGCGCTTCCCAGCCTCCCTGCGACCTTGGGCGCGATCGAGGCGCCGAGCAGCCCGCCGACGCTGATCGTGATCGTGGTGGCGCCGACCGCCCAGGGGCTGAGCCCGGCGCCCTTCACCAGGAAGACGACGACCAGCGCCTGGATGCCGCCCATGAGCAGGTTGGTGCTGGCGTTGCTCGCGGTGATCACCCGCAGGTAGGGGTCCCGCATCACGAAACCGATCGCCACCCGGATGTCGGCCCGGACGGTGCTCCGCGGCTGATCATCCCCGGTGCCCGTGCGGTCGGACGGCTCGCGCCCACGGATCGCGCGCAGGCAGGCGGCCGAGACCAGGAAGCTGCCCGCGTCGACGAACAGCCCGAGAACGGCCGAGGAGAGCTGAGTGATCACTCCGCCGATCCCGGGACCGGCGATGTTGGCGGCCTGCTCGCTGCCCAGCAGGCGCGTGTTGGCGTCCAGCAACTCGCTCTTGCCCACCAGGAACGGCAGGAACGCGTGATAGGCCGCGGTGAAGATGACGTTCGAGCACCCGGCCGCGAACGCGATCGTCAGCAGATACCCCATGGTCAGGGCGCCGAGCCAGGCCAGCACCGGAACGCTCACGATCAGCACCGCCGAGGCGATCTGACAGCCGATCATCAGCGGCCGCAGGCTGTGCCGGTCCGCCCAGGCGCCCGCGTGCAGCCCGATGAGCAGCCACGGCAGCCAGACCATGGCGTTCAGCACGCCCATCATCAGCGTGTTCGCGCCCAGCGTCTGCAACGCCACCAGGGGCAGCGCGAACGTCGTCACCGCACTGCCGGTCTTGCTGATGGACTCCGCCGCCCACAGCAACCGGAAGTCGCGCCCCCGTACCACGCCGCCGGTGGCGGTGTCGGCGGCGGCCGTGTCGGTGGCCATCAGGTCGCCATCCTGGCGGCGAGCAGCGCGCCGATCTCGGCGGCCGGGCCCGGCCTCATCATCTCGAAGTGGCCGCAGTCGACGGTGCTGTGGTCGACGATCCCGTTGACGTACGGCTGCCAGAGCTGCGATGCGCTGACGTCGCCGAGGAGGGTGCCCGCCGCCTGAACGAAGACGGGATCTCCGTGGAAGACCTCGTGCTCGTCGTTCTGGGCGACCCGGATGAGGTTCCCGGACGCGCGCGGAAGGTCGGCCAGCATCTGCTCGGGGAGACCGAAGCCCTTGGCGACCGCCTGCCTCATCCGCTCGCGCGATCCCGCATCGTCGGCCGTCTCGACGTCGAGGCCGAGATCCTGCGCCATGGTGACCAGGATCGCCGTCTCGATTTCGCCCTGCATGGTGACCGGGTCCATTTCCAGGAGCCAGGGATTGGTGGGGTAGGCGTCCAAGAGGGCCAGGAACTCGACCTGCTCGCCCTCGCGTTGCAGCCTGCCGGCGACGGCGTGCGCGATGGCTCCGCCCAGGGACCAGCCGAGGAGGCGGTAGGGGCCCGCCGGCTGAACCTCCCGTATCCGGGCGGCATAGCTAGCGGTGAGCTCGTCGAGGTTCCGGGGCCGCGCCGGCTCGTCGGCCATCTCCAGTTGAAGGCCGTAGATGGGGACGTCGGCGGGCAGATGCCGCTGCAGACCGGAGTAGCACCAGGCCACCCCGGACACCGGATGCACGCAGAACAGCGGCGGCTGGTCGCCGGACGTCCGGATCGGCACCACCGGGTCGATGCGTGCGTGCGTTTCCGGGTCCGCCGCGAGCGACTCGATGACTCCGGCCACCGTGGGCGCCTGGAGGAACAGCCGGACGGACAGGTCCGTTCCCAGCGTCGCCCTTATCCGGCTCACCAGCCTTGTCGCGAGCAATGAATGGCCGCCCAGGGCGAAGAAGTTGTCGTCCGCCCCCACCGACTCCAGGCCGAGGACCTCGGCGAACAGGCAGCACAGCGCCTCCTCGCGGGCGGTCCGCGCGGCATGGGATCCGGACTCGGAGGCCGCCGCCCCGAAGTCGGGGTCGGGGAGGGCGTTGCGGTCGAGCTTGCCGTGCGGATTCAGCGGCAGAACGTCGAGAGTGACGAACGCCGTGGGGATCATGTACTCGGGGAGTCTGGTCATCGCGTGGCGGCGCAGCTCACCGAGGTCGAGCGGACCGGCCGCGTCGGCGGGCACCAGGTAGGCGACCAGCCTGTCGTCCTTGGCGACGACGGCGGCCTGGGCGACCAGCGGGCTCTCGGCCAGAACGGTCGTGATCTCGCCGGGCTCGATCCGGAACCCGCGTACCTTCAGCTGCTGATCGGCCCGGCCCTGGAATTCCAGGACGCCGTCGCGGGTCCAGCGGGCCAGGTCACCGGTCCGGTACATGCGTTCGCCGGGCATGCCGAACGGGTCGGCCACGAATCGTTCTGAGGTCAGCGCGGGACGGCCCCAATACCCCTGGGTGACCGGTTCCCCGGCTATGTAGAGGGCGCCGGGCACCCCGATCGGGGCCGGGCGCAGCCACTGGTCCAGCACGTACACCCGTGCGCCCGCCATCGGACGGCCGATCACCGGCCGGTCGCCGCTCACCCGGGCGAACACCGAGTCCACCGTGCACTCGGTCAGGCCGTAGAAGTTCCAGGCCATGACGCCCTCGGCCTGCCCGGCCCGCTCCCACAGACCAGGGCCGACCCCCTCACCGCCGAAGATCAGCACCGACGCGCCACCCTGCCCGAGCAGTCCTTCGGCGATCAGCTGCTCCGCGTAGGAAGGGGTGACCTCCAGGACGTCGACGCCGTGCTCGTGCACGTAGCCGACCAGCGCGTGCGCGTCGCGGCGAACGTCATCGTCCAGCACGTGCAGCTCGTGACCGTTCAGCAGCCACAGCACCATGACCCAGACGGCGTCGAACGACAGCGCCGTCACCAGGCTCACGCGCAGCCGGCGCGCGGCTTGCCGTTCCGCGGGCTCGATCACCTCGCCGCGCATGGACGCGGCCAGGTTCGCCAGGCCCTGATGGGTGGCCACCACGCCCTTCGGACGGCCCGTCGAGCCGGAGGTGAAGGTCAGGTGCGCCGGGTCGGACGGCTTCAGGATCCTGCGGCGCTCGGCAGCACCGATCGGGCCGTCCGCCAGCCTCGCCAGTTCGGCTTCCGCGTCCGCTGAACCCAGCACCAGCATCGGGACACCAGGCCTTGCGAGACCGGCCGCAGACTCGGCGTTGGTGATCACTACGTGCGGCTCGACGTCCGACAGCATGAACCGCACCCGGTCCGCGGGAAAGGACAGGTCGACCGGCACGTACACGGCCCCGGCGGCCAGCACGCCCAGCATCGCCACGATCGAGTCCGCCGACCGCGGCAACGCCACGACGATCGGGTCTCCGGGACCGGCGCCCGCCGCGGCGAGCCAGCGGGCCAGCCGGTTCACGCGGCTGGTCAGTTCGCCGAACGACAGCGCGACGTCCCCGCACACCAACGCGGTCAGCTCCGGCTCGACCGTCGCCGCCTGCGCCGCGAACAGCTCCGGCACCAGCTCCGTTCCGGCCATCGTCGGGCCGCCCTGGCCGAGGTCCAGCAGGGCTTCTTGCTCCTGCGCGGTCAGCAGTTCCATGCGGCTCACCGGGACCTGCGGCGCCGCCACGGCCGCCTCCAGCACCCGCACCAGGCCATCTGCCAGTGCCTCCGCGGTCTGCCGGTCGAACAGGTCGAGGGCGTAGGCGACGTTGACGTCCAACCCGGCCGGGCGGCCATCGGGGGAGAAGCGCTCCGTCAGCGTGAAGTTGAGATCGACCTTGGCGGTCGGCGTGAGCACGGCCTCCGTCTCCGCGTTCAGCCCGGGAAGAAGGTCCGCGACCGCCGGCATGACCAGGACGTTCAGCATGACCTGGAAGAGCGGGTTGCGGGCCGGTGACCGCTCCGGGTTGAGGTGCTCGACCACCAGCTCGAACGGCGCGTCCTGGTTCTCCAGCACGTTCAGCGTCGTCTCGCGGACCCGGCCCAGCAGCTCGGCGAACGTGGGATCGCCGGACAGGTCCGTACGCATGACGACCGTGTTGAGGAAGAAGCCGACCAGGTCGTGCAGCGCTTTGTCGGTACGGCCCGCCAGCGGTGATCCGACCGCGATGTCCTGCCCGGCCCCTCGACGGCTCAGCAGCACGGCGAGCGCGGCGTGCAGCACCATGAACAGCGTCGCGCCGCTCTTGCGCGCCAGGCCGGTGAGACGTGCGTGCAGCTCCGCGTCCACCGTCAGCGAGACCGTGTCGCCGCGATGGCCGGCGAACGGGGGCCGTGGCCGGTCGGTGGGCAGCGGCAGGCATTCCGGCGCGTCTGCCAGCTCTTTCGCCCAGAAGGCCAGCTGGCCCGCCAGAACGCTGCTTGGGTCGTCGGCCTTCCCGAGCAGTTCGGCCTGCCACAGCGTGTAGTCCACGTACCGGACGGGCAGCGGCTCCCAGTCCGGCGCCCGCCCCTCGGAACGTGCCTGGTAGGCGAGCCCGACATCGCGCAGGAGCGGCGCCGTCGACCAGCCGTCCCCGGCGATGTGATGCATCACGATCATCAGCACGTGCTCGTCCGGGCCGGCGGCGAACAGCGTCGCGCGGATCGGCGGCCGGTCGGACGACAGGTCGAAGACATGGCTCGCGGCCCGGAACATCGCCGCGGTCAGGGCGGCGGGCTCGGGCTCGGCGATCTCCAGATCCAGGCGCGCCCGGTCCATGTCCAGGACCTGCTGGTGGGGCTCGCCGTCGATGTCCGGGAACACCGTCCGCAACGGCTCATGCCTGCCGACGACATCGTTCAACGCGGCCGCCAGCGCCTGGCGGTTCAGCGGTCCTCGCAGCCGTACCGCTCCGGGGATGTTGTAGGTCGCGCCGGGGCCTTCCAGCCTGTTCAGGAACCAGAGCCGTCGCTGCGCGAACGACAACGGGATCATCGCGTCTCCTCAGATCATCGCCGGATCGGTCATCGGGCGTAGCGCGGGACGAGCGGGCCGGGCGTCGGCGAGCTGGGCGCTGAGGCCGGCCACGGTCGGCGTCTGGAACACCGCCCGGACGGGAAGCTCGGCGCCCAGGTCGCTCCGGATCTGGTTGACCAGCTTGGTGACCAGCAGCGAATGACCGCCGAGCTCGAAGAAGTCATCGTCGATCCCGATCGGCTCGCGGCCGAGCAGCTCGGCGAACAGCCCGCACAGGACCTCTTCCCGGTGGTCGCGAGGGCCCCGGCCGGTGGGGGCGTGCGATGCGGCAGGCGCGGGAAGGGCGTCGCGGTCGAGCTTGCCGTTCGACATCAGCGGCAGCGCGTCGAGCGTCACGAACGCCGCCGGGACCATGTAGTCGGGCAGCTCGCTCGCCGCATGACGGCGCAGCTCGCTCAGGTAGGCGGTGCCGTCGGTGCCGTCGGTGCCGTCAGCGGCGTCGGTGCGGGTCACGTACGCGACGAGAGCGTCGTCGCGGACGACCACCGCGGCCTGGCCGACCAGCGGGCTCCGAGCCAGGACGGCCGCTATCTCGCCGGGCTCGATGCGGAATCCGCGCACCTTGACCTGGTCGTCGGCCCGGCCGAAGAACTCCAGCACGCCGTCGCGGGTCCAGCGGGCCAGGTCGCCGGTCCGGTACATGCGTTCGCCCGGACTGCCGAACGGGTCGGCGACGAACCGTTCGGCCGTCAGACCCGGACGGCGCCAATAGCCTCGCGCCACCTGCGCACCGGCCACGTACAGCGCGCCCGGGACGCCCACAGGGCAGGGACGGAGCATGTCGTCCAGCACGTACACCCGGGTGCCGGGCAGCGGACGGCCGAGGACCGGCCGTTCACCGGCGACCCGGGCGATCAGGGCGTCGACCGTGCATTCGGTGGGGCCGTAGAAGTTCCAGGCCGTCACGTCCTCGGCCTGCTTGACTCGCTCCCACAGGCCAGGCCCGACCGCCTCGCCGCCCAGGATCAGGACCGAGGGGTCGCTGTGCCCGTTCAGGAGGCCGTCTTCGACGAGCTGCTCGGCGTAGGAGGGGGTCACGTTCACCACGTCGATGCGGTGCTCGCGGACGTAGTCGACGAGGGCGTGCGCGTCGCGGCGAACGTCGTCGTCCAGGACGTGCAGCTCGTGACCCGCCAGCAGGCACAGGACCATGTCCCAGGACGCGTCGAACGAGAAGGCCGTCACGAGGATCGCCTTCAGCCGCCGCGCGCTCTGCCGCGCGGCGGGCTCGATGACCGTGCCGCGCATGAACGCGAACAGGTTGGCCAGGCCCTGGTGGGTGGCGACGACGCCCTTGGGCCTGCCAGTCGACCCCGAGGTGTAGATCATGTACGCCGGGTCCGAAGGCTCCGGCGTCGCCGTGACCTTGCTGCCCGCCGGCCACCCGTGCTCGGCCTCGGCGAGCTCATCCGCCGTGATCACCAGCTTCGGTGCGGCGTCCGCCAGGATCGACCGCACCCGTTCGGCGGGCTGGGACGCGTCCACCGGCACGTACATCGCCCCGGCCGTCAGCACGGCCAGCATCGCCACCACCGCATCCGCCGACCGTGGCAGCAGCACCGCGACGGGGTCTCCCGGGCCGGTCCCCGCCGCGATGAGCCATCGGGCGAGCCGGTTCACGCGTCCGGCCAGCTCGCCGAACGACATCTCCGCCTCGCCGCACACGAGCGCGGTCAGCTCCGGGTCCTTCGCAGCCCGCGCCGCGAACAGGTCCGGCACCAGGCCGCCCGGTCCCGTCGCCGTCGTTGCCGCCGGTTCGCCCTGCCCGAGTTGCAGCAGGTCTCGTCGTTCCTCGGCGGTCAGCACGTCGAGCCGTCCGACCGGAAGGTCCGGTGTCGCCACGGCCGCCGCCAGCACGCGTACGAGCCCTGCCGCCAGTGCTTCGGCGCTCTCCCGGTCGAAGAGGTCGAGCGCGTACTCGAGCTCGCCCGTCAGCCCGGCCGGTCGGCCGCCCGGACCGTGCTCCTCGGTGAGGGTGAACGAGAGGTCGACCTTGGCGGTCGGTGTCCGTACCCCCTCCATCTCCGCGTTCAGCCCGGGCACCAGATCGGCGTCGCGCGGCGCGTTCTGCAGCGTCAGCATGACCTGGAAGAGCGGGTTGCGGGCCGGTGAGCGCTCCGGGTTGAGGTGCTCGACGACCAGTTCGAACGGCGCGTCCTGGTTCTCCAGGGCCGCCAGTGCCCGTTCGCGCACGTCGTCCAGCAGCTCGGCGAACGTGGGGTCCCCGGACAGATCCGTGCGCACGACCACGGTGTTGATGAAGAAACCGACCAGGTCGTCCAGGGCCTCGTCGGTGCGTCCGGCCAGCGGCGACCCGACCGGAATGTCCTGCCCGGCGCCTCGCTGGCTCAGCAGCACGGCCAGCGCGGCGTGAAGCACCATGAACAACGTCGCGCCGCTCGACTGCGCCAGTTCGGTGAGGCGACCGTGCAGGCCGGGGCCCACGTTCAGCGGCACGGCATCGCCGCGGTAGGTGGCGGCCGCGGGCCGGGGCCGGTCGGCGGGCAGCGGCAGGCATTCGGGCGCGCCCTCCAACTCCTCCGCCCAGAACGCGAGCTGGCGCGCGAGCACACTGTCGGGATCGCCGGCCTCGCCCAGGAGCTCGTTCTGCCACAGCGTGTAGTCCGCGTAAGTGACCGGGAGCGGCTCCCAGTCCGGCGCCCGCCCCTGGGATCGTGCCTGGTAGGCGCGTCCGACATCGCGCAGCAGCGGCGCCGTCGACCAGCCGTCCCCGGCGATGTGATGAGCCACGATCATCAGTACGTGCTCATCCGGGCCGACGGCGAACAACGTCGCCCGGAACGGCGCCCGTTCGGCGGCGGCGGTCAGGTCGAAGACGTGGTTCGCGGCCCGGTGCATCGCCGTCGCGAGGTCACCGGGCTCTGGACCGGGCTCGGAGACCTCCAGGTCGAGACGAGCCCGGTCCATGTCCAGGATCTCTTGGTGAGGCTCGCCCTTGAGCTCCCGGAACACCGTCCGCAGCGGCTCGTGCCGTTCGATGACGTCGTTGATGGCGGCCGCCATCGCCCGGCGGTCCAGCGGTCCCCGCAGCCGCAGGGCTCCGGCCATGTTGTACGTCGCGCTGGGGCCTTCCAGCTTGTTCAAGAACCACAGCCGTCGCTGCGCGAAGGACAGCGGGATCATTCGTTTCTCCTCAGGTCGTCGCCGCACGGCGCATCGGCCGCAGTGCGGGACGGGCAGGACGTGCGTCGGCGAGCTCACCGCTGAGACCGGCCACCGTCCGCGCCCGGAACACCGCCCGGACCGACAGCTCGGCTCCGAGTTCGGTCCGGATCCGGCTGGTCAACCGGGTGGCCAGCAGCGAGTGGCCGCCGAGGGCGAAGAAGTCGTCGTCGATCCCGATCGGCTCATGGCCGAGCAGTTCCGCGAACAGGCCGCACAGCACCTCTTCCTGCTTGCTGCGCGGCGGCCGGACGTCCGCGACCCGCGAGACACCCGGGTCGGGGAGGGCGTCGCGGTCGAGCTTGCCGTTGGGCGTGAGCGGCAGTGCCTCCAGCGTCACGAACGCGGACGGGACCATGTGGTCGGGAAGTCTGGTCGCGGCGTAGCGGCGCAGATCGTCGGCGTCGGCGGTGCCGTTGGCGGGCACCAGGTAGGCCACCAGGCCGCCTTCACGAGCCAGCACGGCGGCCCGGCCGACCAGCGGGCTTTCCGCCAGAACGGTGGCTATCTCGCGCGGCTCGATCCTGAACCCGCGAACCTTGACCTGGTCGTCGGCCCGGCCCAGGAACTCCAGCTCGCCGTCACGGGTCCACCGCACCAGGTCGCCCGTGCGGTACATCCGGTCGCCGCCGATCCCGAACGGGTCGGCCACGAACCGTTCCGCGGTCAGCGCGGGACGGCCCCAATATCCCTGCGCCACCTGCGCACCGGCCACGTACAGCGTGCCGGGGACTCCCACCGGGGCCGGCCGTAGCCACTCGTCCAGCACGTACACCCGGGTGCCGGGCAGCGGACGGCCGAGCATCGGCCGGTCACCGCTGACCGGGGAGATCAGGGCGTCGACCGTGCACTCGGTCGGGCCGTAGAAGTTCCAGCCCGTCACGCCCTCGGCCTTGGCGACCTGCTCCCAGAGCCCGGTCCCGACCGCCTCGCCGCCCAGGATGAGCAACGGCGGCCGGTTCCGCTCGTCCAGGAGCCCGTCTTCGACGAGCTGCTCGGCGTAGGAGGGGGTCACGTTCACCACGTCGATGCGGTGCTCGCGGACGTAGTCGACGAGGGCGTGCGCGTCGCGGCGGGTGTCGTCGTCCAGCAGGTGCAGTTCGTGACCGGCCAGCAGGCACAGGACCATGTCCCAGGACGCGTCGAAGGACAGCGCGGTCACCAGGATCGCGCGCAGCCGCCGACCTGCCTGCCGTGCCGCGGGCTCGATGACCTCGTCGCGCATGAACGCGTAGAGGTTCGCCAGGCCCTGATGGGTGGCGGCCACTCCCTTCGGCCGCCCCATCGACCCGGAGGTGTAGATCATGTACGCCGGGTCGAACGGCACCAGCAGCCCTTGGCGCTCGGCCGCGTCGACCGGCCCGTCCGCCAGGGCCGTCAACGCGAACGCGGTTTCGGGGGAGTCGAGCATCAGCGGCCGCGCACCGGGCACCCGGCGTGCGGGCGCCGCCAGCTCCGCCGTCGTGATCACCACATGCGGTCCCGCGTCGTTCAGCATGTACCGCACCCGCTCCGGCGGGTAGGACGCGTCCACCGGCACGTACATCGCCCCGGCGGTCAGCACCGCCAGCATCGCGACGACCGCGTCGGCCGAACGAGGAAGCAGGACCGCGACCGGATCTCCCGGGCCGACTCCGGTCGCGATCAGCCATCGGGCCAGGCGGTTCACGCGCCCGGCCAGCTCACCGAACGACAACTCCACGTCGCCGCACACCAGCGCCGTCAGCTCCGGCTTCGCCGCCGCCCGCGCCGCGAACAGGTCCGGCAGCAGCTCCGGCCCGGCCGCCGCCGGTCGGGTCCGGCCCAATTCCAGCAGCGCATGCCGTTCCTCGGGCGCAAGCACCTGGACCCGGCTCACCGGGGCTTCCGGTGCCGTCGCCATCGCGTCCAGCACCCGGACCAGCCCCGCCGCCAGGTCCTCGGCCCGGTCCCGATCGAACAGACCGGGCCGGTACTCGACGTCCATGTCGATCGCGTCGCCCGACGCCGTCACGGCGATGCTCAGTGTGTAGTTGGTCGAGACGTCCGACTCCACGTCGGACATCGGGAAGCCGCCCGTGGTCCCAGCCCCGGGGAAGTTCTGGTACGACAGGTGGGCGTCGAAGAGCTCGGGCTGCCCCGCCGCGCGCCGGATGTCGACGATGCCGAGATGGTGGTGCGCGATCAGCCGCGACTGCTCCGCCTGGACGCGCGCCAGCATTGCGGCGACCGTCTCGGTCCCCGCCGGCTCCTGGCGGACCCGGACGGGCACCGTGTTGAGGAACATCCCGGCCATGTGCTCGACGTCCGGCACGTCCGGGGAACGGCCGGTGACCGTGCCTCCGAAGACCACGTCGCTCTGGCCGGTGGCGGTGCCGAGGGCGAGCCCCATCGCGCCCTGGAAGACGGTGTTCATCGTCAGGCCGTGGCCGCGCGCGAAGTCCCGCACCCGCGCGACCAGCTCGGTGGGCACCTCGACGCGGAACTGCTCGCTCGTGGTCAGCCACCGTTCCGGACCCGACGGCGCCAGCAGGGTCGGACCCGCCAGGCCCGCGAGCGAGGCCCGCCACGCCTCCTCGGCCGCCGCACGGTCCTGCTTCGCCAGCCAGCGGTAGTAGTTCTCGTACGGCGGTGGCGTCGGCAGGCCGGTCGCGTCGCCGCCCCGCTCGTACAGCTGCGCGAGATCGCCGAGCAGCAGCCAGGACGACCAGCCGTCCAGCACCGAGTGATGGGTGCACAGGATGAAGCGGTGCTCGTCCGGCGCCAGCCGTACCAGCACGAACCGGGTCAGCGGCGCCTTGGTGAGATCGAAGCGCTCCGACCGTGTCTCCTGGGCGAGATCTTCGAGCCGTTCGGCACGTTCGGGCCCGGGCAGGCCGGACAGGTCGATCTGCCGCCACAGCAGCGGCACCTCGCGCAGAACGACCTGAGCGGTCTGGTTCTGGCGGTTCTGGCGGAAGCAGGCCCGCATGCACTGGTGCCGGGCCAGCAACTGCGCGCACGAGGCCCGCAGCGCCGCGACGTCCAGCGGTCCGGACAGCCGCGCCGACAGGTACATGTTGTAGAGGCTCGGTCCGGCCTCGTCGAACGCGGCGTGGAACAGCTGCCCTTCCTGCAGGGGAGTCAGCGGCAGAACGCACTCGATGCTGGAGCGGCTCACGTGCTCGTCTCCCATTCGGTCTCGGCGCCGGCGGTCTCCTCGGCTTCCTCGGCCACTTCGGCCTCGAACTCGCCGAACTCGTCGTCGGTGAAAGCCACCAGCGGAGAGTCCTCGGCGTCGGCGGTGCCGGCTTGAGCGCCGTCCTCCGCAGGAACGGCGGGACGGTCGCCGATCGCGGCGGCGAGTGCGGCGGGGGTCTGGTGGTCGAACAGCTCGCGCACGTTGAGGTCGATGCCGGCCTCGCGCACGCGGGCCACGACCTGGACGGCGAGAACGCTGTCGCCGCCCGCCTCGAAGAAGCCGTCATCGGGACCGACCTCGTCCACGCCGAGGACGTCGGTGATGATCCGGCGCAGCGTCGCCTCGGTCGCGGCGGTGACGTCGATCATGACGCGTCCGCCTGCCGCGGCACGGGGACGGCGACCGGGGTCTTGGGGGCGATGTCCGTCCAGTTCGCCGCGACGTAGGCCAGGCACTCCTGCCGCCCGCCGCCGCTGAACACCACCCGCCAGCCGGACGGAACCTCGATCGCCTCCGGCCACAGCGAATGCTGACCCAGGTGATTGGCCAGAACGAGATAGCTCGCTTCCTCACTGTCAAAAGGATCATTCACGACAGCACTCCAGAATGGTCGTCATCGCCTTTGCGGAATACTCGCAGAGCCTTCTGATCACCGGCTGACGCCGTTCTGACAAAGGGGAGACGCGGGCGATGTCAGCCGTGGAGCAGCCGCGCATCAGCGTCGCCTGCGACATTGGCTCCCATGACGATCGAGGCTGAGTTGGCGGCGGCACGCGAGATCATTCGCGACTACGAGTCGCGGATACACCGGCTGACCGAGCGCAGGACCGAGCCCATCGCGATCGTGGGCGCCGGTCTCCGCCTGCCCGGAGGCAGCACGACCCTCGGTGGCCTCACCGAGTACCTCGCTTCGGGGCGTTCGGCGACCGGCCCCATTCCGGAGGCGCGGCGGCAGGCCGCCGAGTTCGCCCGGGCCGACAGCCAGGACAAAGGACGCATCAGTTCGGCGAGCGGCGGATTCCTCGACGAAATCGATCTGTTCGACGCGCCGTTCTTCAACATCTCCCCGAAAGAGGCGCGCTGCATAGATCCGCAGCAGCGCATCGCCCTCGAAACGTCCTGGGAGGCGCTGGAGAACGCCAATATCGACCCCACCCGGCTACGGCGCGGGAATGTCGGCGTCTATTTCGGCGCCAGCTCCGTGGACTTCGCGTGGGAGGTCGGCGCGCTCGCGGCCGAGGACATGGAGGGCTACCTCGCGAGCGGCGTGCTGAACGCGGCGGTCGCCGGGCGGATCTCCTACTTCCTGGGCGCTCGCGGCCCCTCCATGTCGATCGATACCGCGTGCTCGTCGTCGCTGGTCGCGCTGCATCTGGCGGTCAAGGGCCTGCGCGACCGCGAATGCGAGATCGCGCTGTGCGGCGCCGCCAGCGTCATCCACCACCCGTTCAGCAGCATGCTGCTGTCGGACATGCAGGCGCTGTCGACCGACGGGCGCTGCAAGACGTTCGACGAGTCCGCCGACGGTTACGGCCGCGCCGAGGGTTGCGGCGTGATCGTGCTGAAGCGGCTCAGCGACGCGCGGCGCGACGGCGACACCGTCCTCGCGCTGGTGCGCGGCACCGCGGTCCGGCAGGACGGCGAGAGCGCCGGGTTCACCGCCCCGAACGGCCTCGCGCAGGAGGCGCTCATGCGCGCCGCGCTGGCCGACGCCGAGCTCGGACCGGGCGACGTCCAGTACGTGGAGGCGCACGGGACCGGCACGCCGCTCGGCGACCCGATCGAGATGGGCTCGATCGCCGAGGTGTTCGGGCCCTCGCACAGCGAGCAGGACCCGCTCCTGGTCGCCTCACTCAAGACCAACATCGGGCACATGGAGGGCGCGGCCGGCATCGGCGGCGTCATCAAGACCGTTCTGCAGCTGCGGAACGGCACCGTGTACCCGCACCTCAACTTCGACAAGCCGTCCAGCCGTATCGCCTGGGCGACCTGGCCGGTCCGCGTTCCGACGCAGGTGGAGCCGTGGCGGGCCGACGTCCGGCGCGGGCTGGTGAACTCGTTCGGGTTCACCGGAACGATCGCCTCCGCCGTTCTGGAGGAGGCGCCGAAGCCGCTGTCGCTGGTGCGGCCCGCGCCGGAACCGGGGGAGGGGCACGTGCTGACCGTCTCCGCCAAGTCGGCCCCGGCCCTCGCCGGGCAGATCCGCCGCTACCGGCAGCTGCTGAACGGCGGCTCGGGGTCGCCGGTCGACGTTGCCGACCTGTGCCACACCACCAACGTCGGGCGCGCGCACTTCCGCCACCGGGTGTCCGCAGTGGTGACCGGCCGCGACGACCTCGCCGTCCAGCTGGAGGAGCTGCTCACCACTGTTGAACGAGGTGAGCTGCCGGGCCAGGCGTCCCGCAAGGTCGGATTCCTCTTCTCGGGCTTGGGGGCACTGCGGCCTGGCATCGGCGCCGGGCTGTACAGGCGGCACGAGGTGTTCGCCGCCGAGCTGGACGCCTGCGACGAGGCCCTCACGCCGCTCGTCGGCCGTCCGGTCAAGGAGATGGTCCTCGGGACCTGCGGAAGCGAGGACGCCGAGGCGCTGGGGCTGGCGCGGTACGGGCAGCCGGTGCAGTTCGCGATCGAGTACGCGCTGGCCCGCCTCTGGATGTCGTGGGGCATCCGGCCGACCTCGGTCGCGGGTCACAGCATGGGCGAGATCGCGGCGGGCGCGGTGGCCGGGCTCTTCAGCCTCCAGGACGCCGCCACGCTGATCTCGGCGCGGGCCCGCCTGATGGACTCGGTCCGTACACCCGGCTGCATGGTCTCGGTCGGCGCGGGCGCGGACACGGTCGCCCCGCTGCTGGCAGGCCACGACGACGTCGCGGTCGCGGCCGTCAACGCGCCGCAGCAGTGCGTGATCTCCGGTGGCCGCGCGTCCATCGAGGCGATCACCGCCGAACTGGCCGCGCGCGACGTCGACTTCACGATGCTCGCGGTGTCGCAGGCCTCCCACTCGCCCCTGATGACCGAGGTGGCCGAGGAGCTGCGGGAGGAGATCGCGGGCGTCCGGTACAACGAGCCCGAGATCACCCTCGTCTCGACGGTGACCGGCGAGGTCGCCCGGCAGAACGACTTCGACGCCGGCTACTGGGTGCGGCAGTTCACCGGCCCGGTGAACTTCATGGCCGCCATGCGGACGCTGGACCGGCGGGGCAAGCACGTCTTCGTCGAGGTCAGCCCGTTCGCGACCCTCACCTCGCTGGGCCGGCGCTGCGTCCCGGCCGGACGGCACCTCTGGCTGGCCAGCATGCACCCCTCCGACGAGGACGGCCGGGTCATCCTGGAGTCGGTCGCCAAGGCCTACGCGGCCGGTCAGCCGATCTCCTGGCCCGACTTCCACCGGGGGCGGCACGGCCGGAAGATCGAACTCCCGACGTACGCGTTCGACCGCAAGCCCTACGCGCTGCCGGCCGGCGTCGCGGCCGGCCGGCCCGTTCCGAACGCCGTCCAGGCCGCCGTCGTCGCGCCCCCGGCCGTCGCGGACGGTCCGGTCGTGGAGACGCTGCCGGCCATCCCGGAGAACGGCGACCCGCGTACGACCATGACCGAGGTGATCCGCCGGGAGGCCGCGGCCGTGCTCGGGTTCGCCGACTCCGCCGACGTCGGGACCGACGTCGACTTCACCGACCTGGGGATGGACTCGCTGCTCGCGGTCAGGTTCCGCAAGGAGCTGTGCGCGGCGCTGTCGGTCACGTTCGCCACCCCGGAGATCTTCAACTACCCGACGCCCCGCGCGCTCGCCGAGTTCCTGGGCGAGCAGCTCGAGAAGGTGGGATGACGATGGACACGACGACGAACGCGCTGGGGCGGGCCGCCGCCCCGGCGGGCGGGAAGTGGTTCAGCCCCGCGCAGCCGCCCGAGGAGGCCCGGATCCGCCTGTTCCTGATGCCGCACGCCGGCGGGGGAGCGGCGTCGTACCGCGGCTGGAACCGCCTGCTGCCCGCCGACATCGGCGTTCAGGCGCTGACCTTGCCGGGGCGGCAGAGCAGGCGCGCCGAGCCGCTGGCCATGGACTGGGAAGCGCTCCTCGACGACCTGCACGAGGCCCTGCTGGACAACCTGGACGACCGCCCCTACGCGTTCTTCGGGCACTGCATCGGCGCGATGCTCGCCTACCGGCTGGCCGTCCGGCTGGAGGACGGCGGCGACCCGCCGCCGTCGCTGCTCGGCATGTCGGGATGGGCGCCGGAGGGCTTCTACCAGGGGCCGCCCGATCGCAAGAACCTGTCGATGGAGCAGGTCGGCGAGCTGCTCAAGGGCCTCGGCGCGTTTCCCGAGGAGCTCTGGAGCGACCCCGACATGCTGGAGCTGGTGATGCCGCCGGTGATCGCGGACATGCGGGCGGCGATGCAGTACGAGGACGACGGCGCCGTGGTCGAGTGCCCGCTGGTGTCGTACGCGGGCCAGTCGGATCCGCTGGTGGTCGAGCCGGACGCGATGGCGGCCTGGCCCGAGCGCAGCCGCCGCTACCTGGGGCACAACGAGTATCCGGGCACCCACTTCTACATCGGCGAGCACACCGCGGCCGTGATGTCGGACTTCGCCCGGCGCCTGATACGAATCACCGACGACCGCTAGGACAGCGGCCGCCGGTGCACTCGGGGAAGGGCCTGGGGCTCAGGCGCGCAGCACGGCGTGGTCGGCGCCCAGCCGCAGGGCCGGGTCGTGGTTGAGGATCGCGTTGTGGAGATTGCGCAAGGTGATGGTCGGCTCGACGCCGAGCTCGGCGTCGAGCCGCTCGCGCATCCGGCTGTACGAGCTCAGCGCCCGCGCCTGCTGCCCGGACCGGTACAGCGCGATCATCAGCTGCTCGCAGAAGCGCTCGTTCAGCGTCGGCGCCTCGACCAGCTCCGACAGCGTCGGGATGATGTCGGTGTGCCGCCCGCTGCGCAGCTCCAGGTCGAACAGCATCTCCAGGGCCACGAGCCGGGCCGTCTCATAGCGTTGAGCGACCGTCCGGCACAGCGGCCCCTGGGACACCAGGCCGAACGCCTTGCCGCGCCACAGCGACAAGGCTTCGCGTAGCGCGTCGGCCGCGGCGCCCGGATCGGTGGTGCCCAGGACGCGGGCGTAGTCGAACTTGTGCATGAACACTTTGGCGTCGACGGTGTCCTCATCGGTCCGCAGACAATAACCGGAATGCTCGATGACGAGGCGGGCGGAACGGCCGCCCGCGACGGTGTCGATCCTCCTGCGCAGCCGGCTGATGTGCGCCTGCAGCGCGTTCTCCCAATGCGGGGGAGGCGAGTCCGCCCACAGTTCGGTGACCAGCGAGTCCGCCGAGACCGGAGTCCCTTCGGCGGCCAGCAGGGTCGCGAGCAATGCTCGTTGAAGCGTTCCGGTTATCGTCACAGCACGGTTGGCCGACCGGCATTCCAGCGGCCCGAGGACAAGGAATTCCGCCATGTGAAGCCCCCTTTTAGTCGTCTGTCGAACGCCCATCACGGCAAAACGGCCGTGATGGGCCACCCCGGTTTGGTGTTCCGTGCCGCCGGACCCGCCGATCCGGCACACGCACGTCAATCACGCGTACGCGTGCTCGTACGGCACGCGTCCGCGCTCGTCCCCACTCGTTCTTCAGGTGTCTCCGCGACCGTTCTTCAGGCGTCCGCGCGCAGCATCCGGCGCAGGACCTTTCCGGTCGGGTTGCGTGGCAGGTCGTCCACGAAGCGGTACTGCGTGGGGATCTTGAAGTCGGCGATGCGGCCGCGCAGGAAGAGCATCAGCTCGCGCGCGCTCGCCCGCTGGTCCCCGTCGAACACGACGACGGCCTTGACCGCCTGCCCCCAGCGCTGGTCGGGTACGCCGACCACCGCGGACTCGGCCACGGCCGGGTGTTCGGCCAGCGCCGCCTCGACCTCGGCCGGATAGATGTTCTGGCCCGCGACGATCACGGCGTCGTCCAGCCGGTCGAGGACGAACAGGTAGCCCTCGTCGTCCAGGTAACCCGCGTCCGGCATGCAGAGCCAGCCGTCGATCAGCGTCTTCCGGCTCGCCTCCGGCTGGTTCCAGTACTCGATGAAGTTGGCGGGGGTCCAGGCGCGGATCTGCCCGACCTGGCCCGCGGGGAGGGACTCCCCGGCCGAGTTCACGATGCGCACCTCGTTGCCCGGGCAGGCCCGCCCGGCCGAGTGCAGCTTCGGGTTGCCCGGCCGGTGCTCCTCGGCCGTCAGGCACGTCACCACGCTGCCCGACTCGGCCGCCGCGTACATCTGCACGAGATCGCAGCCCAGCCGTTCCATGCACTGGCGCAGCAGCGGCGGCGCGATCGACGACCCCCCGTAGGTCACCTTGCGCAGCGACGCGAGCGCCTCCTTGGTCGCGTCCGGCTCGGCCAGCAGCATCCGCAGCATCGCCGGGGCCGCGAACATCACCGTGACGCCGTCCTCGTGGATGCGCCGCACCGCCTCCTCGGCGACGAACGTCCGCATGACCACGTTCGTGCAGCCGGCCGCGAAGCTGACCATGAACCAGCCCATGCCCGCCGAGTGCAGGCCGGTGAAGCAGCTCATCGACCGGTCCTCGGGATGCCAGTCGAACCAGTCGAGCCCCGCCCCTGTCAGGTGCTCGACGAGCGTGAAGTAGGTGCGGTGCGCGAGCACGACGCCCTTGGGCAGGCCCGTCGTCCCGCTGGTGTACATCTGCACGAAGGCGTCGTCGCGCCCGGTGCCGGGAT
The DNA here is from genome assembly GCF_017573505.1 of Actinomadura barringtoniae. Taxonomy (GTDB): domain Bacteria; phylum Actinomycetota; class Actinomycetes; order Streptosporangiales; family Streptosporangiaceae; genus Spirillospora; species Spirillospora barringtoniae. Next base: position 102,927 of record NZ_JAGEOJ010000008.1, on the reverse strand, counting down.
CGAGATCGCCGTCGGGGTGGCCGGCCCGCCACTTCAGGAAGCCGTCCGCCAGCGAGCCTGGCGTGTCCATTTCGATGACGGTGTCGGGCAGGACCGCTTTCAGCCGTTCCGCCACGGGCCGGAACTCCCGCTCGATGAACAGCAGCTCGGCCTTGGAGTCGCGTAGCACGTGGTCCACCTCGCGTGCCGTCAGCCGCCAGTTGATGGGCACGAGCACGGTCCCGCTCTTGGCACAGCCGAGCGCGATCTCGAAATAGTGTTCCGACTCACGGCCGAGATAGGCCACCCGGGCCCCCGGGCCCAGCCCCTCGGCCAACAGCGCGTGCGCGGTCTGGTTACTGCGGCGATGCAGTTCCGCATAGGTCACCACACGGCCCTCGCACACGATGGCCGGATGGTCGGGGCGCCGCCGGGCATGCTCGGCGGAACTAAAGGTAAGCGTTTGCGCGTCGTTCACTTCCTGGAGTCCCTTTCATCTGCTGTCGGCACTGACAGAGAGCCGAAGAGGTCCGCCAGGACCTCGTCGGCCAGATAAGAAATGAGGCGTTCCATGGTCGGGCTGTTGAAGAACACGTTCGTGCTCACCCGGCGGCCGAGCTGTGCTTCGAGCCGCTCCTTGATCTCGGTGAGCCCCAGCGAGGTGAAGCCGAGTTCGAAGTAGCTCATGTCGAACGGCAGGTCCTCGTCGTCGGCCATCATCAGGGTCGTCCTGAACTCGGTGACGACGATCTCCTCGAGCCCCTCGCGCCGTTCGGACGGCGGCAGCGCATGCAGCTTCTCGATCGCTTGCATATTCTCCGATTTCTTTCTCGCGCACCAAGAAGAACCGAAGCTCGAATTCCTGGCGGGGGCGAACAAATGACCTCTATCACCTGCTCGCTTTCTACAGAAAACTTAACCCGAGTTGCTGACGCCGTCCTGACACCGCATTGAGCCCTCTTCGGGCACGGCCAGACCCCCGCGTCCCGGGTCATCGATCCCCCCTGATCAATGGCGAAGCCGACTCGGCTTCCCACTTGTACGCTCACGTACGCCGAGCCCATCCGGTTCGGCGTCGGCCCCTAACGGCGATTTCGGGCCCCCCGGTTTGACTATGGGTTTCCACGTGGTCAACGTTCACGAAGGAGATTCGCCCGTTGCCCGCCTCCGGATGCCGCGGAGGCGTTTATGCGTCGCCTCGTGGCCAAGGGTGGACCCGCTGCGCTTTTCGGGTCTCAATGGCAGGAACGCCCCTCACGCTCCCCGGGAGAGACCGATGTTCCGAACTCTCGTCTTCCTCACCGCCACCGCCGTTACCGCCACCCTGGCGACCCTGCCCACGACCGCCACTGCCGCTACTGCCGCCTCAGCCGCTTTTGCCGGTCCAAGGACGGCCGCGGTCTACGACGTACGGGGCGGCGACATGTTCACCACGGCGGGCTCAGGAGGCCGGTGCACGATCGGATTCTCGGTGACCGGCGGCTATGTCACGTCCGGCAAGTGCGCCCCCGTGGGCGAGTCGACCATCGGCTACAACGGGGTCGCGCAAGGCACCGTCGCGGCGTCGTCCTACCCGGGCCTGACCAGCGCGTGGGTACGGACGAACGCCGACTGGCGCCCTCGTGGCCTGGTCAACCGCTACGACGGAACGTCCGCTGCCGTTCACGGCTCCACCCCGGCCCCGGTCGGCGCGGCCGCCTGCATGTCAGGCCCGGTCAGCGGCTGGCGCTGCGGAACGATCACCGGCAGGAACCTCACCGTCAGCTTCCCCGAGGGCGCCATCACCGGCCTGATCGGCACCAACATCTGCGCCTCCGCCGGCGAGGTCGGCGCCCCGCTCATCGCGAACGACCAGGCGCAGGGCATCCTCGTCGGCTCGTCCGGCTCCGGCACCTGCACCTCGTTCTTCATCCCCGTGGCCCAGATCCTCTCCGCCTACGGCCTCACCCTCGCCACCGAATGAGGCGGAGGCTCCCAGGCTGAGTCGCGAGCCGCTGTCGAGGGCTCAGATCATGCGGCGCAGAGCGGTCTCCACGGCATCGATCAACGGATCGCCTTCGGTCCGCGGGTGCCGTGTGAGGCCGAGGTCAACGTCCGGCAGGGCGGGGAGGCCGCCGGTGCCGCTGCCGGTGTCGTGGCGGGCCATGGCCGGCTCGACGTTGGCGGGCATGAGCGCCGCGACGCCGAGCCCGGCCCGTACGGCCGCCAGCACGCCGATCAGATTGTTGCTCTCGAACGCGACCTTCCAACGTCGATCTGCGCGCTCCAGCGTTTCCAGCACCGGCGTACGCCAGGAGCACGGACTGGAGAACAACACCACCGGCAGCGGATCGGCGTCCACGTCCAACCCCTGACCGACCGCCCAGACCAGCGGACGGCTCACCGTCCAACGCGGCGGCCCGGGAAGATCGGGCACCGCGTCGAGGACGAGGTGAACGCGCCCCGCGTCGTAGGCCTGCCGCATCGCGCCGGCCGACAGGCTGAGCACCTCCAACGTCGCGCTCGGGTTCAGCCGGGCAAGGTCGGCCAGGGCCTGCGGAAGCCGGGAGGCGGCCAGATCCTCAAGCAGCCCGACGCCGCAGTGCCCGGTCAGCGCGCGTCCGGTCTCGGTGAGCGCCTGCGCGGAGAGGGCCAGGATGCGTTCGGCGTAGGGCAGGAGCTCCTCGCCCGCCCGCGTCGGCGAGACACCGGCCGGCGACCGGTGGAGCAGCGGACTGCCGACGGCGCTCTCGAGCCTGCGCAACTGCTGGCTGAGCGCGGGCTGGGTATGCCCGAGCGCCGTCGCCGCGCGGCTGATGCTGCCGACCCGTACCGCGGTGACGAACGACCGCAGCAGCACGATCTCCAAATCTCTGGCCATAAGAACTCATTATGTCCGTTCCAACCAATTAACCAGTTCCTATGGCGTAACGAATGATCTAGCGTCACGCAGATGACCGGGTACCGACGTGTCCTCGCCGTGCCGGGGATGGCGCCCCTGCTGAGCGTCTCGTTCCTCGCCCGCACCGCGATCACGGCCGACGTGATGGCGCTCACGATGTACGTCGTGCTGGGCCTGGACATGAGCTACGCGGCGGCGGGCGGCGTAGCGGCGGCCATGACCGCCGGGATGGCCCTGGGCGGCCCGCTGCTGGGCCGCGTGATCGACTGGCGTGGCCCGCGCATGGTCCTGCTGGCCACGGCCACCGCACAGATCGCGTTCTGGCTGAGCGTGCCGCGTCTCCCGTACGGCCTGCTCCTGGGAGCCGCCCTCGCGGCGGGCCTCCTCATGGTGCCCGCCCAGGCCGTGACCAGACAGGCGATCGCCGCCACGACCCCACCGGCCCAGCGCCGGGCCGCGTTCGCCCTGGAGTCGATCCAGGGCGAGCTCTCGTACATGGTGGGCCCTCCCATCGTGATCCTCTGCGCGGCCCAGGTGTCTCCCGGCCTGGTGGCCTGGGCCGTGGGCGCCGCGATCGTCGCGGGCGGAGCCGGAATCGCCCTGCTCGACCCGCCCCTCCGCGCCGCGAACGAGGTGGCCCCCGGCGACTCCCACCACCCCTCACACCGGGAATGGCTGGGCCCCGGCATGATCGCCGCGCTGGTCATGGCGTTCGGCACCACGGTCCTGCTCAGCGGCACCGACCTGGCCATCGTCGCCACCCTGGAAGCGGCCGACCAGGTCTCCTGGGCGGCCATTGTCGTGGCGGTCTACGGCGTGGCCTCCATCACCGGTGGCCTGATCTACGGCGCGCTCCCGCGCCCCCTCCCCACGTGGCTCCTGCTCAGCCTTCTCGGCCTGGCGACCATCCCCGCCGGGCTGGCTCCCAGCTGGCCATGGCTGTGCGTGGCCGGAGCCTGCGCCGGCCTGCTAGCCGCCCCGACCCTCTCCACGGTCGCCGACACCGTGAGCCGCCTGGCCCCCGCCGGTGTGCGAGGCGAGGCGACAGGCCTCCAATCCTCAGCACTCAGCGCCGGCTTCGCCCTCGGCTCCCCACTGGTCGGCGGGGCGATCGACCTCTCCGTCCCCGCAGGCGGCTTCGCCGCAGCCGGTGTGGCAGGTCTGGCCGCCGCCCTGACCGGCTACCTCCTATCCCGCCGTTCCGCTCAATCACTCCACCCGCTCGAACCTGCTCCGGAAGGCTCGCCTGTTCACGCTTGAGCGGCATACGGAGATGCCGGCCGGGGATCGACCGTGTGCCTCAGAAAAGCGGGTTGGTCGCGGTTCGACGTTCGATGAGGATGACATCGCGCCAGCGGTCGTGATGAAGGCCGAGACGTTCGCGGGTTCCGACGACGCGGAAGCCCGCCCGTTGGTGGAGGCGCAGGCTGGCGGTGTTCTCGGGAAAGATGCTGGATTGGACGGTCCAGATGCCGGCCGCCTCGGTTGAAGCGATGAACGACCTGAGCAGGGCGATGCCGACACCGCGGTTGCGGATTTCTGGGTGGACGTACACGGAATGCTCGACGACGCCTCGATAGACACAACGGCCGGAAACGGGGACCGCTGCTATCCAGCCGAGAATGTCGCCGGTCGTGGTGTCGGCGGCGACGTAGCGGTGCTCGGGGAGTCTGGCGTCGTCGAAGTCCTGCCACGCGGGCGCGGAGGTTTCGAAGCCGGCGTCGCCGGTGTCCAGGCCAGCCTGGTAGATGGCGAGCACCTGGTCGGCGTCGGTGGCGCGCATGCGGCGGACGGTGACGCCCTCGGGCTCGGTCGCGCCGGCCGGTTTGGCGGCTTGGACGATGGCGGACCGGAACCTGTCTCCGGCCCGGCCGATGGGGGTGATGGCGATGTCGATGAACCCGGCGTGGGTCAGGATCTCCCGGTAGACGTCCGGGGTGAGGGCGCCCGCGGTGCAGCCGATGCGTTCCTCAGCAGCCGCGCGAAGAGCGCCGTCCTCGCTGTCGGCGATGACATCGCTGACGCCCAGCCGGCCGCCGGGGCGCAGCACGCGGAAGGCCTCGGCCAGCACGCGGGGTTTGTCGGTGGACAGGTTGATGACGCAGTTGGAGATGACGACGTCGATGGTCGCGTCGTCGAGGGGGATTTCCTCGATGTGGCCGTGCAGGAACCGGGCGTTGGCGACCTCGGCCTCGGCGGCGTTGGCGCGGGCGAGCTCGAGCATGTCCGCGCTTGCGTCCAGGCCGTAGGCGATGCCGCCCGGCGCGACCCGGCGGGCGGTGATGAGCACGTCGATGCCCCCGCCCGAACCCAGATCCAGAACGGTGTCGCCGGGCCGCAGGTCGGCGACGGCGGTGGGGTCGCCGCAGCCGAGGCTCGCTCGTACGGCGCCGTCGGGCAGGCCGGTCGTGTCGCCGTAACCGGCGGCGCCGAAGCACCCGTCGGCGAACGAGCCGGGCTCGCAGTCGATGATCTGCAGGCCTTCGGACGCGGCACGGGCGAGCGCGCCGTACCGGTCGACGATCTGATCACGCGATGGAGGTTGCCGGTCGTGCGTGCTCATGGCTCTCCCAACTCGATGGCTACCGCGGAGCCGATCCAGGCGGCGCCGGCTCGCAGGCGGGCGGGGGTGGGGCCGGGCGCCCCATGACGACGTCGGCGGCGGACGGGAAGCAGCTCACGCAGGCGTCGTTGATCCGGTAGTAGGCGGCGGTGCCGCGCCGCTCGACCAGCACGAAGCGGACCTCGGCCAGCACCTTCAGATGCGCGGAGACCGTGGACTGCACGACCTCGACCGCCTCGACGATCTCACCGACGTTCATCGGCCGGCCCTGGCGGGCCAGCAGCGAGACGATCTGAATCCTGGTCGCGTCGGCCAGGGCCTTGAACCAGGAGGCGTACTCGGCGGCGGTGGGCCGGTCCAGCGGTCCCTTCTCACTATCCATCGTTCATCGACGATAAACGATGAAAAGCGCTCCGGGAAGCGTTCGGCGTGCACCGCCTCCCGGTCCCAAGGCTGTGACCGCTGCACGGCCCCACGACCTCTCCGGCGACGGACGATCTCCCAGCGCGTCGTAGCGCTACTCACGACGGTAGCCCCCTGATCGGCCGGTGATTCGGCTGCCATCGGCCATCTTCGAGCGAAGCCGGTTCTGGCGGGCGGACGCGCGCGCCGAGACCTCCAGCACCTGACCATGGCGCGATGTTCGAAGAGGCCGACCGGGCGGCGGGCGGTCGTTAGGGTTCGATTTATGAGCAGTGGTTCAGATGAGCATGCGTTCGTGGACATCGACGGGTGTGCGGTGCGGGTGGTCGACCGGGACCGTGTCGCCACCGTGGTGGCGTCGATGCCCGACGACACCGACGTGGTCGAGCTGGCCGATGTCTTCGGGCTGCTGGCCGATCCGGCCCGGCTGAGGCTGCTCGTCGCGCTGCTGGAGGGCGAGATGTGCGTATGCGACCTGGCGGCGGTGGCGCGCACGAGCGAGTCGTCGGTCTCGCATCATCTGCGGCTGCTGCGCGCCCACCGGGTGGTGGTGGCGCGGCGTGCGGGCCGCATGGCCTACTACCGGCTCGCGGACGGCCATGTGCGCATGCTCCTGGACCTCGCCCTGACCCACATCGAGCACGCCCCGGCGGCGGCTCACCCCGAACACGACTCCTCCTCCCAGGAAGGCAATGCCTCGTGAGCAGCAAGGATCTGCACGAGCATCCGGCCGCCCAGTCGCAGGACGAACACGGCCACGACGAGCATGACCACGACGAGCACGGTCATGACGAGCACGGCCACGATGACCACGGCCACGACGAGCATGGGCATGGCGGTCATGGGCACGGTCACGGGCATGGCCATGGGGTGAGCGCGGACGCCGATCGGCGGTGGCTGACCGGCGCGCTGGCGGCGATCACGGTGTTCATGCTGGGCGAGGTCGTGGTCGGCCTGATGGCGAGCTCGCTGGCGCTGCTGTCGGACGCGGCGCACATGCTGACCGACGCCGCCTCCATCGTGTTGGCGCTGGTGGCGATGCGGCTGGCGGCCAAGCCGCCCAGTGGCGGGTTCACCTATGGCCTCAAGCGCGCGGAGATCCTGTCGGCGCAGGCCAACGGCCTGACGCTGCTGCTGCTGTCGGGCTGGCTGGGGTACGAGGCGATCCGCCGCCTGATCGAGCCGCCCGAGGTCACCGGCGGCCTGGTGCTGGCGACCGCGCTGGTCGGCACGGTGGTGAACGTGGCGGCCGCGTGGATGCTCTCCAAAGCCAACCGCACCAGCCTGAACGTCGAGGGCGCGTTCCAGCACATCCTCACCGACCTGTACGCCTTCATCGCCACCGCGATCGCCGGTCTGGTCATGGTACTCACCGGCTTCGCCCGCGCCGACGCCATCGCCACCCTGGTCGTGGTCGCGCTGATGCTCAAGGCGGGCATCGGCCTGATGCGCGAGTCCGGGCGGATCCTGCTGGAGGCGGCCCCGGCCGGGCTGGAGCCGAGCAGGCTCGGCCCGGCGCTGGCCGCGCACCCGCATGTGGCCGAGGTGCACGACCTGCACATCTGGCAGATCACCTCAGGCATGCCGTCGGCGTCCGCGCACGTGCTGGTCGAGCCGGGCCAGGACTGTCACGCGGTCCGCGCCGAGCTGGAGAAGCTGCTGGGCGAGTACGGCATCACCCACACCACCCTCCAGGTCGACCACGCCCCCGACCCCGTGCTGAACCTCCCCGGCACCGATCCGCACTGCGACGACTCCCACGGCCCCGTCCACCGAGCCCCCGACGAGGACACGACCACCCCCTGAGTCAGTGCGTGAGCCCGGTCAGCGTGCTGACTGGGGTCGACGGTCTTCGAGGTTCTGCCGTACGTGTTGGTTGGCCAGCGCGAGGACGACCAGGAACGCGGCGACCGTTCCGAGGGCCAGAGCCAGTACCCCGCCTGCCTGCTGGTCGTGCAGGGGAGCCGGTCCCCAGGCACGTCGGAGGCCGACATACCAGCGTGATGCCAGAGGGCTGTCGGAGGTCATGAGTAGCTTCCCGAAGAGGACGTGGAACGGCAGGACCGCAGCGGGCAGCAGGATGCGCATGGCGGGGCGCAGCCGGTGCGGGCTCTGCTCCGGGCTCAGGATCGGCCAGAGGAAGAGCAGCCCGGCGAGGGTGAAGACCGCCATGGCCAGTGAGTGGAAGGCATGGTTGCGGAGTGACGTCTCGAACAGGGAGGTGAAGTAGAACCCGTACAGAGTCGCGACCAGCAGGGGCGTAGCGACGAGAGGGTGGCAGGCGATGCGTACCGCGCGGCTCCGCAAGGCCGCCGGCAACAGGTCTCGTGTCGGGCGACCGGTGGCGGCTCCCGTGGGCAGGACGCGCAGGCCGAGGGTGAGCGGCGCGCCGAGCAGGAGCAGGGGAGGGGCGAGCAGACTGAGCGTGAGGTGCTGCACGATGTGGGCGCTGAACAGCACCATGCTGTAGCGGGCCAACCCGCTGCCCGTCGCGGCGAGCAGGGTGAGGAGCCCGGCATACCAGGCGAGGGTCCGGGCGATCGGCCAGGATCCATCGTGGCGCCGATGGCGGATGAGCGCGGCGGCGTACAGGACGGCTCCGGCGAGGATCGCGGCCGTGAAGAGCGGGTCGAGCCGCCACTGCAGGAGGTAGGACTGGACGCTCGGAGGGCCGGGGAGCGGGAATCCCAGCTGGAGTTGGGTGAGGTTGAGCGTGTTCGGCGCGACCTCGGGCGGCGGTGTTCTGGAGAGGCCGGTGGCCAGTCCCATGGTCGCCGCCATGACCAGGACCTCGACGCTGGCGATGCGGACGAAGACTGCGGCGCCCGCTCCGTCGCGGAGAGCGGGGATGCCGGTTCGCCGGTGCCACCATCCGAACGTGCCGAGGGCGGCGAAGGCGACGGTCTTGGCCACGACCAGCGCGGCATAGCTTGAGCCCAGATGGAGGCCGCCCAGCCTGATCCACGCGCTGATGAGGCCACTCGCCCCGACGACGGCGAAGCACACGCCCGCCAGCGTGCTGTAGCGGGCCACGATCTCGGGGAGCCGGTCGCGAAGCGGCCAGGCCGCGGCGACCAGGACGACCAGGCCGCCGACCCAGACGGTCGCGCCGAGGATGTGCGCGGCGAGGCTGTAGACGGCCAGCGCGTGGTCGGCGGCGTCGGCGGCATGGCCGGTGAAGACGGGCGGCAGCAGTCCCAATAGCGTGAGGGCGAGCAGGTAGCCGGTCCCGCCCGGGGTCTTCGGCAGGTACGCGGTGACGGCCACCAGGGTGGCGAGCGCGGCGACGAGCAGGAGTGCCCGTCCCTGGGTGAGCTCCACCAGGAAACTGCGCACCAGCGTGCCGGAGATCCCGGTGATCGGCGACACCCCGAAGACGTCGGCGACCGAGAACAGCACCACGGCGAGCGTCGAGACGGCCCAGGCGACCGCGCTCAGCGACGCGGCCCGCAGGCACCGCCGGCCCTGCGGCGACAACCGGCCGTCCGGGCCCGCCTGCAGGAACACCGAGGTCAGCAGCAGCCACCCCACCGTGACCGCCGCCGACACGTTCATCGCGAGCTTGGCCGTGGACAGCCCGCCCAGCGTGAACGCCGCGAGCCTGGTGAGCCCCGGCACCACCTCCGGACTGACCGCGCCGCCGAACCGTACGACCACGGCCAGCACGACCATGGACACCGCCGCCATGCCCATCCATAGCGGACCTGACCGCTGAACGGGGGAGACCTCATCACGTTCGGCCTCCGAAACCCGGCCGTGCTCGATGTCAGAGACCATCACGACCCCGCCGTACACCCATGACGATCGCGGCCAGCAGTCCCGCCGCCAAGATTCCCAGCCCGATCGGAAGCCACGCGCCGCTCGCCGATGAGCCGGCCTTCTGTGGCTTGCCGGCTCGTGCCTGGTCGGCGGCGGGCGCGCGGGCGGGGCTCGTGCCGGGCGCGGTGGCCTCGGCGGTCGCGGAGCTCGTGATGGTGAACTCGCGTGTGCCGCTGATCGCGTGGCCGTCGACCGACACCGTGCGGTAGGCGATCTGGAAGCGCCCGGTTCCGGGTACGGCGCGAAGGTCCTGGCGTACCACCGGGCCGTCCACCGCCGGGTCGCCGTCGTCGGCCCTCGCCCCCGACGGGCCGACGACCTTCACTCGCGTGAACTTGCCGTGCACGGGCTCGCTGAACGTCAGCGTGATGGCCGCGGGCAGCACCTCGCGCACCGACTTGTCGGCCGGATCGACGCTTCTCAGCTCGGCATGGGCGGCGGCCGGGAGGGGTGTCAGTCCTACCGTCGCGCCTGTGGCGATGGCACAGCTCAGAGTCCACAGAGCGCGCCGGTACCGCCGCATACGACCTCCTGCTCGGTCAAGAGCGGCCGGCCGCGAGGGTGGCCCGACCGCATGCGGTGATACGCATCCGGTGCAGGACGGGTTCAACGTTTCTTCGTGTGGCTGAGGGGCGACCGCGCGGTTCACGGCTCGGGGACCGCGACGCTGCCGGCGAAGGTGCAGCAGATCAACAAGCTCGGCGGCAAGCGCCTCACACCCAGCCACTACGGAAGTCACGGCACCGGCTGAGCCTCACCATCCTGCGCGGCATGCTCGCCGCGAGCCGCGCGATCCGCCAGCACGCCGAGGTGGCGCTGGGCGTCTTCGAGAACACCGTTCAGGACGCCGACAAGCACGCCGCCGACCTGCGCAGGCTGCGGCAGCTGGCCGCGGACGCGAGCACCGCCGCCGACTACGCCGAAGGCCTGCTGGAGGCCGACCCGGACCCCCGCCTGCATGAGGAGATCGAGCAACGCCTGCAGCGCGCCCTCGAGTCGTACTACCACCTCGGCCAGCTCACCGCGATGCCCACGCTGATCTCCCAGTACCAGACCGGCGACTTCGGCGCCGCCGCACACCAACTGCCCGCGCCCAAGTCGGCCTCGTTCGACCCCTGGTGCCTGACCTCCCCGCGCGACCGTGCCAAGTGGCGCCGCGACCCGCGCGCCCAGCAGTCCATCAAGGAGTTGTGGGAGTTCGACCCGGCGCCCAAGGCCACCCTGCGCATCCAGGCCGAGATCGACGCCGCCAAGAAGCAGGGCGCCATCGACTACGCCACCGACGCCTCGGGCAAGGCCCTCGGAAGCTACTACTGCTGCCCGTGGGGTGCGGTCTACGTCGCCCGCAGAACGGTCACCCTCGGCGGCCGTCGCGTCCTTCAGGGCCAGCAGTTCACCTACGAGGTCGACGCCGACGAGGTCCCCAAGGGCGGCGCCTTCGTCCGCCGCATCATGATCGGCAACTTCTCGCCGACGAACGAGGTCGAGTACTCCGACCCCGATGGCGAGCACGGCGACTGACCGTCCCTACGGCCTCGAAGGACCGCGACGTCCTGCCCACCGGTGGGCAGGACGTCGCGCTTCTTGAGGGGCTTGACCGATCACCTTCGAGAGCTATCATTCCACCATGGCGATTGATTCCGATTGTGGAATGACATCCATCGAGGGTCTCGCTCCGGCGGCGGCGCTGTTCCACTCGCTCGCCGACCCGGTGCGGTTGTCGATCGTTCAGCGGCTGGCCCGAGGCGAGGCCCGCGTCGTCGACCTGACCCGCGAGCTGGAGCTGGCACAGTCCACGGTGTCCAAGCACCTGGGCTGCCTGCGCGGCTGCAAGCTGGTGGACTACCGCGCCGAGGGCCGCCAGTCGTTCTACTTCATCGACGCCCCCGAACTCCTGGACCTCCTCCGCTCGGCCGAACACCTGCTCTCGGCCACCGACCGCGCCGTGGCGCTCTGCCCGACCTACGGCACCGCCGCCGACCAGGAGCTCGGCGCCCGCACCCCCGAGGTGCGGGCATGACCACACTCTCGCTGGGTCCGTCCCCTCAGCGCCGAGCGGCGCTGGCACGCCGCGTCCGATGGCTGGTCGCGGCCACCATCTCCTACAACGTGATCGAGGCCGTCCTCGCGGTCACCGCAGGAACCCTGGCCTCGTCCGGAGCCCTGGTGGCGTTCGGGCTCGACTCGGTGATCGAGGTCGCTTCCGCCGCCGCCGTCGCCTGGCAGTTCTCCGCCCGCGATCCGGACCTGGTCGAACGCCGCGAAAAGCTGACACTGCGGATCATCGCCATCTCCTTCTTCGCGCTGGCCACCTACGTCACCGCCGATTCCGTACGCACCCTGGCCACCGGCAACGAGGCCGGCCACTCCACCCCCGGCCTGGTGCTGGCCGCCCTGAGCCTGGCGATCATGCCGCTGCTGTCCGCCGCACAACGCCGCGCCGGCCGCGAACTCGGCTCGGCCAGCGCCGTCGCCGACTCCAAGCAGACCCTCCTGTGCACCTACCTGTCGGCCGTCCTGCTCATCGGCCTGGCGGTCAACACCCTCTTCGGCTGGGCCTGGGCCGACCCGATCGCCGCCCTCGTCATCGCCGCCGTCGCCGTCAAGGAAGGCCGCGAAGCCTGGCGCGGCGACGCCTGCTGTGCCCTGCCCGCCAAGGACGAGTGCGCGACCTGCGGGCCCGGCTGCGCCTGCTGCTCCTGACAACCACCGGAGGACACCGTGGCGATAGCAACGCTGACCCGCGTGTTGCCCAGCCCGCCCGCCAAACCGGTGCCCCCATCCGACACCACCGCGATTCTGCGCACATTCGCGCGCGACCTGGCCGCCGGACACCCATGGACCCCCGAAGCCGCGAAGTTCTTCACCGACGTGTTCGACGAGCTCGCTGCCACCTGGGACACCGGCCAGGCGACCGGCCGCGACGAACCCCTCCGCGACGCCCTCACCCGCGGCGGCCCCCTCCCCACGGGACCGTGCCTGGAGATCGGGTCGGGCACCGGCGCCCACACCCGCCTGCTGACCACCGCGTTCCCCGCCGTGATCAGCCTCGACCTCTCCGAACAGATGCTGCGCCAAGCAACCGGACGCTCCCCAGCCAGAATCCGCGCCGACGCCGCCGCACTCCCCATCGCCGACGCCTCCATCACCGCAGTGGTCGCAGTCGACATGCTCCTGTTCCCCAGCGAGATCGCCCGCGTCCTAGCCCCCGATGGCGTCCTGCTCTGGATCAACCAGCTAGGCCCCGACGGCCCCCTCTACCTGCCCGCCACCACCGTCGCCGCCGCCCTCCCAGGCCACTGGCAAGCCACCGAGTCCGAAGCAGGCTGGGGCACGTGGGCCGCCCTCCGCGCTCCCGGCTGAGTTCCAAAGACAGCCTGACGGGCGGATCTGAAGACCGAAAGAAGGGCTCCGGAAGACCGACACGAGGTCGATCAGCGATGCGAGGGAGGTCCTGAGCCTGCACCTCAGTGCTCGCCGGTCCCCAGAGGTGCCCCGGTTGCGGGGTGGTCTGATCTTGGGGAGCACACGAGCGGGAAATGAAAGAGCCCTGTTGACCTTGGCTTATGCCTCGATCGACAGGGCTTCGTGCTCTGTCGGGACGGCGGGATTTGAACCCACGACCCCTTGACCCCCAGTCAAGTGCGCTGCCAAACTGCGCTACGTCCCGGCGCCCGGCTGAGCGGGCGTGATTACTGTAGCGCAGTCTGCGGGGTCATGCGTACCGAGATACGGCGAGGCGGGCGGTGGCTGGATCTGGTAGGCATGGCCTGGTGATCTCGTTGGTGGCGCGGGTCGGGCTGGCGGTGGGCCTGCTGGTGGTGTGCGGGTGTGATGGGGATGCGAAGAAGCCTGCGGCGGGGTCGGTGACTCCGTCGGCGCCCGGGTCGGTGGAGCCGACTCCTACGAAGTCGAAGGCTCCCGTTAAGCGTGTGGTGAAGGTGCCGTCGGGGGTCATGGCGGGATACGTGGTCTTCGATCGGGAGGCTCGGAAGGTTCTGGTGCAGCATGACGTGCATCAGACGTTCCGGTCGGCTTCGGTGGTGAAGATCCTGCTGGCGCTGGACTACCTGGAGCGGCGGGGGAAGCCTGAGGGTAGTGAGCTTGAGCTCATGCGGGTGATGCTCCGGTCCAGTGATGATCACGCGGCCACGCATTTCTGGGCTGAGGGTGGGAAGGGCGCGATCATTGAGCGGATGGCCCGGAAGCTGGGGTTGACGGAGACCGCGCCTCCGCCTGCGGACAAGCCTGGGTTCTGGGGGTATACCGCGTTGAGCGCGGCGGATGTGCTCAAGACTTATCGGTATCTGGTTGAGCGGGCTCCTGGAGAGGATCGGGAGTTTGTCGTTGGGCAGTTGAAGCGGGCCACGCAGTGCGGGACCGATCACTTTGATCAGTTCTTCGGGATTCCGCGGGCCGTGCCTAAGCCCTGGGCCATCAAGCAGGGGTGGTCGGGGTTCGGGGATGTGCCTGCGGAGGCCTGTCGGGAAGGCACGTTCCGGCCTGTGTCGGGGCCCTTCCTGGGGCTGGGACGGCCTGTGCTGCACACGACCGGGCTGCTGGGGGACAACAAGATCATGGTCTTGCTGACCTTGCATCCGGCGGGGAGCACGTATGCGGAGGCCAGCAAGACGATCACGAAGCTGGCGGGAGAGATATACCGGGCTTCGTCTTGAACGGGCGCAGGCCTCGCTTGCGGTAGTTCGGCAGCGCGTTCGGGTGATCCTGGGTCGAGGTGTGCAGCCAGACGCGGCTGATCGTGGGGGTCAGGGTCCAGGCGCGTTGGAGGGTGAGCGTGAGCGCGTGGGCGCCGATGCCCTTGCCCACGAACTCGGGGACCAGGCCGAACGTGGTGACCTCGACCGTGTCGCCGGTGACCTCGTAGTCGGCCAGGCCGGCGGGCTGGTCGTTGGACGTGATCATCCAGGAGTCGGTGCGGGCCAGGTAGTCCGACCATTGGGCGTCGGTGAACGCGGCGCTGTCCCAGTTGTACTGGGTGCCGATGCGGAGGGTCAGCGCGCGGGTCTGGGGGCCTGTCGCGGGGACCAGGGCGATGGTCGGGAGGACCGTGGCCGGGTTGAGGTCGTCGGGGCTGGTCATCTCTAGGTAGGTGACGAGTTCCTGCAATTGTCTCCTTTAGGCGGTGCGGAGGCGCTCGGCGGCTTCCTCGGGGCTCACGTCGTTGACGAACGCGCCCATGGCGGATTCTGACCCGGCAAGGAACTTGAGTTTGCCGGGGGCTCTTTGGATGGAGAACAGCTCCAGGTGCAGCCAGGCGATGTCGCGGTCGCGGTTCACGGGGGCCTGGTGCCACGCGGAGACGTAGGGGAGGGGGAAGCCGAAGAGGCGGTCCAGTTTGCCGAGGACGTCGAGGTAGAGGTCGCCGAAGGCTTCGCGGTCGTCCTGGTCTAGGACCGTGAGGTCGGGCATGGGGCGGTGGGGGAAGATGTGCAGCTCGTAGGGGTAGCGGGGTGCGCGAGGGACGAACGCCGTCCATAGGTCGTTGCTCGCCACAACGCGTTCACCCTGCTTGCGTTCGGCGGCCAGTACGTCGGCATAGAGGTCGCCGGGGTAGTTGCGGGCCACGTCCAGCATCTGGCGCGTCCGGGGGGCGACGAAGGGGTACGCGTAGATCTGCCCGTGGGGGTGGGAGAGCGTCACGCCGATCGCCTCGCCGCGGTTTTCGAAGCAGAAGACCTGCTCTACGCCGGGAAGGGCAGAGAGCTCGCGGGTCCGGTCCGCCCAGGCTTCCAGAACGGTCTGCACCTGAGCAGGGGGAAGTGACGCGAACGAGGCGTTGTGGTCGGAGCTGAAGCAGACCACCTCGCAGCGGCCACTGGGCATGTCTGTGCCCGCGGGACCGTAGGACGGGAAGCGGTTCTCGAAGACGGCCACCTCGTAGTCGGGGGAGGGGACCTCGGTGAGGTGTCCCGGCGAGGACGGGCACAGGGGGCAGTCGTTGGTGGACGGCAGGAACGTGCGGTCCTGGCGATGGGAGGCGATGGCCACCCATTCGTCCAGCAGGGGGTCGTGCCGCAATTGGGAGGGGGCCGGCCGCGGCGGAAGGGAGCGCTCGTCGGCGGCGCTCCGGTCGACGTCATCGCGGCGGTCGAAGTAGATCAGCTCGCGGCCGTCGGCGAGCCGGGTCGCGGTGCGCTTCATTCGAGTCCCTCGATCATGTGTTCAGCCTGCCATGGAGCACGGCGGTGGGGTGACACTCTTTTCGAGAGATGTTTCTATTAGGAATACTCAAGGAGGGTGCGTTCATGGAGATCAGGCTCGACGGGAAGGTCGCCATCGTCACGGGCGGGGCGCGTGGGCAGGGCGCGGTCGAGGCGCGGCTGCTGGCGGAGGCGGGCGCGCGGGCGGTGGTGACCGACCTCCTGGACGAGGGGGAGAAGGTCGCCGAAGAGGTCGGTGGCCTGTTCGTCCGGCATGACGTGGCCTCGGCGGAGTCCTGGGGCGAGGTCGTCGAGGGCGCGCTGGAGGCGTACGGGCGGATCGACGTGCTGGTCAACAACGCCGCGATCTGGCGGACGGCACCCGTCGACCAGGAGACCGAAGAACGCTTCGAGCAGATCCTGCGGGTCAATCTCATAGGGCCGTTCCTTGGCATCCAGGCGGTCGTCCCGGCGATGCGGAGGAACGGCGGGTCGATCGTGAACATCTCCTCGACGGCCGGGCTGCGGGGCATTCCCGGGCACAGCGCGTACGGGGCGTCCAAGTTCGGGCTGCGCGGGCTCACTCGTTCGGCGGCGCTGGATCTGGCGGCGGACAGGATCAGGGTCAACTCCGTACACCCGGGTGCGATCGACACGCCGATGGTCGCGGCCTCCGGATTCGAGCGCGGCGAGGGGAAGTTCGACCGGGCGCCGCTCGGGCGGGTCGGGCTGCCCGAGGACGTCGCGGGGCTCGTGCTCTTCCTCGCCTCGGACGCGTCCTCCTACATGACCGGGACTGAGTTCGCGGTCGACGGCGGGCTCACTACGGGATAGCGGCCCACGGGTAGCGCGCTATGGAGAAGCGGCCTGCGGGATGTGCGGCTGCGGGGTGGCGGCCTCCGGGAAGCGGCTTAGGCGGTGGTGGTCGCGGGCTCCTTTTCCTCGATGAGCATCTCCGGGTGTCCGGTGGCCAGCAGCCAGGCGGGCAGTACGGCGATGCAGGCGACCGGGAGCAGCCGGGTGTCGCCGACGATCGCCAGGGCGGCGAAGAGGCTCAGCCAGCCCTGGCGGGTGATCGCGACGAGGACGCCCAGGACGCCGCAGACGACGGCCAGCGAGACGGGGATCGAGTCGACGAGCGCGACGCTGAACATGCCGATCGCGACGCCGATGAACATCGCCGGGAAGATCCGTCCGCCGCGGAAGCCGCAGGTGGCGGCGATCAGCAGTGCGGCGATCTTGACGATGATGATCAGGAAGAGGTGCGGGCCGGAGTAGCCGGCCGCCAGGAGCTCCTTGGTCTCGTCCAGGCCCTTGAAGAGCGTGACCTGCCCGCCGATCATGCCGAGGACGCCGAGCAGCGTGCCGCCCAGGGTGATCATGACGAACGGGTTGGAGACGTGCTGGACGCGCTGGAAGAGCGCGTACGCGTGCGGGAAGACGTAGACGGCGGCCAGGCCGATCGCGCACGCGGCCACCGCGATGATCGAGCCGCTGACCAGGTCGATCAGCTCGACGCCGCGGTAGGCGGGCATCTTGAACGCGATCATCGGCGAGGCGATGACGGACGTGGTGATCGCTCCGGCGGCGGCCGCCACCAGCGGCGCGAAGAGGCGGTCCCACAGCGGCAGGCTGGACTTGCCCATCGGCATCTCGGACAGGATCAGCGCGGCCGCCACCGGGGTGCCGAAGAGCGCGCCGACCGTGCCCGCCGCCGCCATGGCCAGCCACATCTCGCCCGAGATGGCGGGAATGAGGCGGGCTCCGATGGCGAAGGCCAGCGCGATGTTGGCCGCCGTGATCGGGTTCTCGGGGCCGAGGCTGACGCCACCGGCGAGGGCCAGGCCGGTCACCAGGAACAGGCTCGGCAGCATCCTCGGCGCCATCGGCGGCGCGATCAGGCCCTCGGTGGCCGGGTCGGGTCCGCCATGCCCAGGGACCTTCCAGACCACCAGGCCCACGGCCGCGCCGGTCGCCATCAGGATGACCAGCGTCCACCACGCGCTCGATCCGTCGGCGCCGATCGCGACCGGCAGGTGGTCCCACAGAACGTCCTGGAGCCACTCGGCGACCGCGCTCAGCGCGAGCAGCACGAGGCTGGAGCCGATGCCGACCGCCAGCGCCGGGATCACGAGCGGCAGCAGCGCCTTGGCCCGCGCGGTCAGGATGGGGCCTGTCGGGATGCGGCCGGACGGCGCAGCGCCGGGAGGGGGTGAGCCGTTCTCGCTGGGTCCGGGCGTCGTGGGGCCGGGCGGTGTGGCGTCGGACGGTGTGGCGTCGGACGGTGTGGCGTCGGACGGTGTGGGGCCGGACGGTGTGGGGCCGGGCTGGGGGGAGCCGGGCTTGTTGGGGGCCACCTCAGACCGGCGGGAGGTTGGGACGGGTGGCGGACGCGGCCACGGAGTTCAGCAGCATGCCGATCGCGACGCCCATGACGCCCGCGATCGCGGCCCCGGCGATCTTGCTGGCCAGCGACATCCCCGTGGTGAACGGCCAGAGCACCGCGATGAGCGTGGCCAGCATCACGATCCAGGTAAAGAACTGCCGCGGGCTCGGCGTCGTGACGAGCAGCAGGTGCATGAGGGCTGTCGCCACCAGTGCGGCGAACGCGCCCCAGACCGCGACCTCGGCGGCCGTGGCGTCCACCACGCGGTGCTGGCCGTCGGGGAGCCACACCGGGATGTCGAAGATCCCGCGGGTCACGAAGAGCCCCACGATCCCGACGGCCGCGGCCACCACGGCGGTGGCGACACCCCCGGCCCACAGGCGGCCGGCGTTGACCGGCGGCCTCCGGGGCGTCTGCTGCTGGTACGGCGAGCCGGTACCGGTGTTGTAGGCCATGAATGCAAAATTCCCCCGCGCGGGCCCACGGCGACGCCCGGCGGACAATCTTGACCAGGTCTTGGGGCCTGGGAATGGTCCGGGATGGCCTGCGTGTTGGGGTCTTGCGGCTTCCAAGGAAGATTCTTTGGAGTCGATTTGCCATCTCGTTGAGGTTTGATACCTTCTGTCTGAAATTCGCGACGCGTCCCATGCGTCGCCGCAGGTCACGCACGCCCTAGGAGGCCGTGACCGCCCGGATGACCCGAAGGTCGTCCGGCCCCCCGCGCGGCGAAAACCCCCGCGCCCCCTCATTGCCGAGATCCATCCGAATAAGCGGGCACCCGTCCCATGCGATGCCCGTGGCCGAGTCCGCGTCCCCCCAATGGACGCGGAGCCGGGGACCCACGTTTCAGGGGTGAATCGGCGCCGCCAATGAGCGCGCCGTAGGGCTCTTCCATGCCCGAATCCGTCAGCTAACCCGGTAGGCGACATGGGAGATATAAGGAGTTCTCTTCATGCTCGATCGCAACACTGTGAAGTCCGCGTCGGACGAGCCGAACGTCGTCGTGGGCGTGGCCGTCGGAGCGGTGCTCGCGGGAGCGCTCGGCCTGGCGGTCCTCAACCCGTTCAGCGCCGACGACGCCAGCGCGGACGCCAAGCCCGCGGCCAAGGCCCAGGGTGCGGCGGCGGCCGTGGCCGAGAACAAGGCCGGCGCCGCGAAGGGCGAGGCCGCCAAGTCCGCCCCCGCCAAGGTCAAGGCCGCCAAGCCGATCAAGGCCGCGGACGCGATCAAGCTCGCCGAGAAGCAGATCGGCATCTCCGAGGGGCCGGGCGGCCACACCAAGTTCGCCGACTGGTACACCTCCACCAACGAGGCCAAGCTGACCGCCAAGCGCGACGGCGGCAACCCCGGTGAGTACAAGGGCGCCGAGTGGTGCGACATGTTCGTGTCCTGGATCGGCGCGCAGACCGGCGTCAAGGGCATGGGCTGGGACGCCTACACCGTCCAGCACGCCAACTGGCTCGACAAGACCAAGCGCTGGGGCAAGAAGGCCAAGCCGGGCGCGCTGGTCTTCTACAGCTGGAGCAAGGGCGACAAGGGCTCGACCGGCGACATCGACCACGTCGGCATGGTCGTCAAGGACAACGGCAACGGCACGATCACCACGATCGAGGGCAACACCAACAACAAGGTCGAGAAGAAGGTGCGGAGCAAGTCGGCGGTCGTCGGCTACGGCTACCCCGACTACGACGGCTGATCACCCCCGATCCCGGCCTCGCCCCTTCCCCCGACCCCCGAAACCCCCTGGCACCCCCCGACCCCCCAGCCCCAAACCAGAAGGCGTCCGGCATACCGCCGGACGCCTTCTGGCGTTTCGGGGCCGCTCAAGCATTTAGGGGCTCCTCAAGCGCTTCGGGGGACTCGCCGGGGCCTTCGCGAATGTCGGGTAATGCGAATCATTCGCATGCTTTGCTCCTCCTTAGCCCCCTGACCGGCGGTTCCTGGAAAGGAATCCGGCACGGCCATACGTGGAAGGGGGCCCTGTATGCCGGCACGTCCGGATGTCAGCGTCGTCGTGATCGCCTACAACGACGAGCGGCGGCTGCCGCGGGCGGTCGGCTCGGTTCTGGCGCAGTCGCTCGGCAGCGTCGAGGCGGTGGTCGTCGACGACGCCAGCACCGACGGAACGGGGGAGACGGCCGACCGGATCGCCGCCGCTCACCCGCACCGGGTCCGCTCGTTCCGCCTGCCGTCCAACTCCGGCGGCTGCGGCGGGCCGCGCAACGCCGGCATCGAACGGGCGCGCGGCAAGTACGTGATGTTCCTTGACAGCGACGACCTGCTCGATCCGCATGCCTGCCTCAACCTGCTCTCCGCCGCCGAGGAGAGCGATGCCGACCTGGTCTCGGGGCTGTGCGCACGGGTGCACGTCGGCCGCCACGCCAACAAGGAACGCCCCTGGTACCCGTGGCTTTACAAGAACAGGGCGGTCTACGGCTCGCTCAAGGAGAACACCGATCTCCTCTACGACACGCTGTCGACCAACAAGGCCTACCGCCGCGGCTTCCTGGAAGAGCAGGACCTCCGCTTCGTCGAACGGCTCCACTACGAGGACCTGCTGTTCAGCGCCGAGGCCTACCTGAGCGCCCGTCGTACGGCCCTCATCCCGCACCGGGTCTACAACTGGCTCGTCGAGCCGAGCGGCGCCGCGTCCGCACCCTCGATCTCCAACCGGCGGGCCGAACTGGCCAACTTCGCCGACCGCCTGGAGATCCACCGCCGCATCGACACGCTGTTCCGCCGCCACGACGCCGCCGACCTGAAGCTGGCCAAGGACGCCAAGTTCGTCAACCACGACCTGCTCCTTTACCTTCGGGAGCTGCGCAGCCGCGACACCGTCTACCGGGCGGCGTTCCTGGAGCTGGCCGCCGGTTACCTGGGCGAGCTGGACCCGCGCGTGTTCGAGGACGCCCACGCCGTCCCCGCGATCGCCGCGTTCCTGCTGCGCGAACGCGACCTGCCCGGCGCGCTCGCCGCCGCCGACTACAACCGCGGACGCCTGCCCGAGCTGCGCACCGACCTGGTCGAACGGGACGGACGGATCTACTGGGGCGCCACGCCGCCGCAGGGAGACCAGGCCCGCAGCGTCCTCGACGTCACCGACCTGGACTTCCACCGCCGTCCCCTCTCCGGGCTGCGGCTCGGCAACGTGGTCACGAGAATGCGGCTCGACGACGGTGGCCGCGCCGTCATCTCCGGCTACGTGCTGAACCCGCTCGGCCGCGTGCCCGCCGACGCTGAGATCAAGGCCAGGCTCGAGCTCGCCGATCGCCGTCGTCCCGGGCGGGTGCGCCGCGTCCGCGCGACCGTCGAGCACGCGGGGGACCGCCTGCTCTGGCGCGCGACCTTCGATCCGATGCGCAAGGTGAGGCCGCTGGGCTTCGCCGACCCGGTGTGGACCCTGCGCCTGCGCCTCGTCGTCAACGGCGAGACGATCCAGACGTTCCCCGGCCCTCAGGACGACGAGACCGAGGCGTCCACGGACGGGCTCAGCCTCCCCGTGCGTCCCCGCCTCACGCGCCTGGCCGCTGACCGGATGCGCTCGTACGTCACCTCGGCGGGCCACGTGGCGTTCAGGCTGGACGGCGAGGGCCGCCTCACCCGCCTCTCCCGCGGCCTGGTCCACCGCGCCGCCGCCACCTCGACCGGCCGCCGCGCCTGGAGGCGGATCAGGAGCGTCGAACGCGCTGTGAAACGCAAGGCCGGGTCGCGCAAGACCAAGGTCGCCGTCTTCAACCGCGTCCTCACCAGGCTCCCGGTCCGCAAGGGCAGCGTGGTGTTCGAAAGCCACCTCGGCAAGCAATACAGCGACAATCCCAAATACATCTACCGCGAGTTGCGCCGCGCCCGCCTGCCGGTCCACGCCACGTGGTCGTACGCGTCGTCTTCCCGGGGCTTCCCGGCCGAGGCGGACCTCGTGCAACGCGGTTCCTGGGCGTACTTCCTCAAGCTTGCGCGCGCGCAGTTCTGGGTGGACAACCAGGGTTTCCCCGACGGTCTCCGTAAGAGGCCCGAGACGACCTACATCCAGACCTGGCACGGTTCGGCCCTGAAGCTGATGGGGGTGGACCAGCCGCAGCTGAAGAGCGGCACGCTCGCCGAACGCAAACGCCTGAAGCGGATGGTGGAACGCTATGACGGTTTCCTGGTCCGTTCCCAGCACGACGTCGACACCCTGGCCAAGGGCCTCGGTGTGCAGTCAGAGCTGCTGACCACCGGTTACCCGCGCAACGACCCGCTCGTCACGCCCGATCCCGACCTGGAACGCGATGTCGCCGCCCTCCGCGCCAAACTCGGCCTCAAGCACGACAAGCGCCGCGTGGTCCTCTACGCGCCGACGTTCCGCAAGGGCCCCGACGGCCGCCCGGTGCGCCGCATCGATCCGCCGATCGACCTGGACCGCTTCGCCCGCGAGCTCGGCGACGACATCGTGCTCCTGGTCCGCCCGCACTACTTCTGCACGCTCGCCCTCCCGCCGCAGGGCGACGGCCGCCGCCGCTCGATCATCGAGGTCGGGAACGTGCAGGACGTCACGCTGCTGCTCCTGCTCGCGGACACGCTCGTCACCGACCATTCCTCGATCATGTTCGACTACGCCCTGCTCGACCGGCCGATGGTCTTCCACCTCCCCGACGAGCAGCGGCTGGGCCGCGGCTACTTCGACCTGATCGAGGAGGCGCCCGGGCCGATCACGCGGACCGAGGACGAGCTCCTCGCCGCCCTGGTCGCGCTCCCGCACCAGCCCGCCTACACCGAACGGCGCAGGGCGTTCGCCCGCCGCTTCGGGGAGCACGACCACGGCGACGCAGCCAAAGCCGTCGTCGACCGCTACTTCAAGGACCGTGACTTCAAGGAGGGGAGCCGGCGTGGCTGAGCCGCGTGACGTCTTCATCGTCTGCAACAACACCGACGCGATGGGCGGCGTGCAACGGTGGGCGCACCACCTGGCCCGCCTGCTGGTCGGGCGCGGGCACCGCGTCACCCTCATCGGCGTGACCTACGCGGCCGAGCCGCAACTCTACCGCTCGGACGAGTCGTACGACGTGCGCGTGCTGCACTACGACTGGCGCCCGCCCTCGCTGGCGCACCGGCCGCGCAGGCTCTCCCAGCGGCTGAACGCCGCCGCCTGGGGCCGCGACCTGTGGCGTACGGCCGAGATGCGCAAGGGCGTCGAGCAGCTCTCGGCGATCTTCGCGTCGGCGCGCCGCCCCGGCGGCGTGATCATCGGGGCGCAGGTCTGGGCGATGGAGTGGGTCGCGCGCGCCGACACCCACGGCATGAAGGTCATCGGGATGAGCCACGAGTCCTACGGCGCCACCCGCCGCTCGTCCCGCTACCGCCGGGTCAAGGAGTTCTACGCCGGCACCGACCGCTTCCTGGCCCTTACGGCCGAGGACGCCGACGCCTGGGCCAGGGACGGCATGACCAACGCCGACCACATGCCCAACCCGCTGCACGTCTCGCCCAACGGCTTTCCCACGCTCGCCGAGCCGGTCGTCGCCTGCGTCGGGCGGCTCTCGTACGAGAAGGGCGTGGACATGCTCCTGGAGGCGTGGGAGCGGGTCGCGCCCGAGCACCCGGAATGGCGGCTGCACATCTACGGCGACGGCCCCGCCGGGCCTGATCTGCGCGACCAGGCCCATTCCGCCGGGCTATCCGGCTCGGTCGAATTCAAGGGCGTGACCGACGACATCGAGGCGGCGCTGACCGAGGCGTCGATCTTCGCGCTGCCGTCCCGCGACGAGGGATTTCCGATGTCGGTCCTGGAGTCGATGGCCTACGGGCTGCCGACCGTCGCGTTCGACTGCGCGCCGGGCGTCCGGGAACTGCTGAACGAGGAGGAGAACGGTCTCCTGGTCGAGCGCGGGGACATTTTCGGCTTCGCCGAGGCACTTGACCGTCTCATGGGGGACGCCGCGCTGCGCCGCAGCATGGGGGCCGCGGCCCGCAACTCCGTGCTGCGCTTCCATCCCGACACCGTGCTGGACCGATGGGAACGGCTTTTCTCGCTTCTGCACCGGGACAGCTCCGCCGACGAATTTCCATCCACCTTGCCTGCGATGCCGGTCGAAACCGAAACGGCGCGAACTCCGGTGAATGTCAAGGTTGACTCTTGACCGTCCATTTAAGGAAACACGCGTGGGTTTGTAGCTCGGTGCGGCCAAAGGTCGTCGCTGGGAACAGTAGTCCGACACGTGCCCATATATTTCTGGGATGGACGGGACGACGCTGGGACCTGGAGGTGCCGGGCTTAATTTGCCGGGCCTGGAGGATCTGCGCGCGGCCATGCGCGAGCGGGCCGTCGTGGCGGAGGCGCGCGTGGTGCTGGCCGATCGCCTCGGCTGCCATGAGGACGAGGCCCTCCAGCACCTGATCTGGCTCGCCCGGGACCTGGGCACCGAGCTGGAGGAGACGGCGGCCCTGCTGGTGACCGAGGATGCCGCCAACACCCAGCCGCAGACCGCGGTGAACGGGTCGCCGCGGCTCACGGTCGGCGATGTCGACGAGGCCATCCGCCACATCCGTTCCCGCGCGGACGATCCCACCGATCCGGCCGGACCCGCCGGGATCGCCGACCGCGCCGAGGAGGTCGAGGCGCTGCTCGGCGGCCTGACCGACGAGGACGAACGCGCGGACCAGGAACGCCTGGCCGCGGCGCCCAACGACCCGGCGGCGCAGGCGGTGCTGGACTCGGCGCTCGGCTCGTCGAGCCACCTGATCCCGGTCCGGGCCGACGACGGCCACGTGGTCGACTTCCTGCACCGCGCCTTCGGGGAGGCCGCCGAGGACATCTTCGGCCGCCCGCCCGAGGAACTGCTCGGCCGCCGCATGCTGCGCATCGACCCGGGCGCGCTGCTGAACGGCCTGTTCCCCGAGTACGTGAAGGTCCTGGAGACCGGTGAGCCGTTCGCCTGCGGCCCGATCGACTACTCGACCGTCCACCACGGGACCTCCCGTTCGGCCAGGCTGAGCATCAGGTGCGTCCAGGTGCCCACCGGCATCTGCCTGACCTGGCGCCACCACGATGACGACGATCGGGTCCGCCGCCGCCTCGACCGGTCCGAACGCCTCGCCAGCATCGGCTTCGGCGAGTGGGACCTGGCCGCCGACGAGACGGTCTGGTCGCCGCAGATGCTCGCCAACTACGGGCGCGGCCCGAGCGACGAGCCGGTCGGCGCCGACGACTTCCCCAAGATCATCGCCCCGGAGGACCTGCCGCTGTTCGAGCAGGCCATGCACGTGCTGTTCAGCCGCCGCGAGCCGGTCCAGGTCGAGTACCGGATCCGTACGCCCGGCGGCTCGGACCGGCACCTGTGGCTGAACGCCGAGCCGATGCTGGACCGGGCGGGCCGGCTGACCGGGATCAGTGCCATCACCCAGGACGTCACCCGCCGCCGTTCCATCGAGGGCGCGCTCGCCGAGACCCGCCGCGACCTGCTGCGCCTGCAGGGCGAGAGCGCCCGCGAACGGCAGGTGGCCCTGACGCTGCGGCGCGCGATCCTGCCGCCCGACCAGGTCCTCGCGGGCGCCCCGGGCCTCAGTGCGGCCGTCCGCAGCATCCCGGCCGAGAACCCGGCACGCATCGGCGGCGACTGGTACGTCACCCGCGTGCTGCCCAGCGGCCGGTCGCTGCTGGCGATCGGCGACGCCAGCGGGCACGGCCTGGCCGCGACCGCCGACATGGCGCGGATGCGGCACGGGCTGCTCGGCCTCGCCTACACCGGCGAGTGCTCCGGGCGGCTGCTCGGCTGGCTGAACGACATGACCGACGGCCTCGGCCCGGCCACCACCGGCACGGCCGTGGTGGCCCACTTCGACCCCGAGACCCGGCAGCTGACCTGGTCGAGCGCCGGGCATCCGCCGCCCATCCTGGTCCGCGACGGCCGGGCCGAACGGCTGGCGGCGGCCGGCGACCCCGACCCGCTGCTCGGCGCGTTCCCCGGCATGGAGTACGCCACCAACGCGACGCCGCTGCGGGACGGGGACGTCGTCGTCCTCTACACCGACGGCCTGGTGGAGCGGCGGGGCGCCGACCTGGACGCGCAGATCGACAAGCTGGCCGGGATGGTCGAGGGCCACGGCGACAACCTGCACCGGATGCTGGACGACGTGCTGCAACGCATGGGGCACGACCGCTTCGCCGACGACACCACCCTGTTCGCCTTCAGAGTCGGCGGCTGATTCTTTCTAACAACTGTTTGGTAGAGTCCCCGGTGTGACCGAGAACGAGACCCCCGAGGACCGGGCCTTCCGTGCCGAGGTCCGCGACTGGCTCGAGGCCAACCTGTCGGGCGACTTCGCGCACGCCCGCGGGCTGGGCGGCCCCGGCCGCGAGCACGAGGCGTTCGAGGAGCGGCTCGGCTGGGAGCGGCACATGGCCGCGGCGGGCTGGACCTGCGTCGGGTGGCCGAAGGAGTACGGCGGGCGCGCCGCCTCCGTCGAGCAGCAGGTGATCTTCAACGAGGAGTACGCGCTCGCGGGCGCCCCCGCCCGGGTCGGCCACATCGGGGAGAACCTCCTCGGGCCCACGATCATCGCGTTCGGCACCGACGCGCAGCGCGAGCGGTTCCTGCCGCCGATCGTCCGCGTCGAGGAGCTGTGGTGCCAGGGCTACTCCGAGCCGAACGCCGGCTCTGACCTTGCCAACGTGCAGACCCGGGCCGCCCTCACGGGCGACGGCGCCCAGTGGCGCATCGACGGGCAGAAGGTCTGGACGTCGCTCGCGGTCGAGTCGGACTGGTGCTTCGCCGTCTGCCGCACCGAGCCCGGCTCCGCCCGTCACAGCGGCCTGTCCTACCTGCTGGTCCCGATGAAGCAGGACGGCGTCGACATCCGCCCGATCGTGCAGCTGACCGGCACCTCGGAGTTCAACGAGGTCTTCTTCGACGACGCCCGCACCGACGCCGCCAACATCGTGGGCGCGCCCGGCGAGGGCTGGAAGATCGCCATGGCCACGCTCGGCTTCGAACGCGGCGTCGCCACGCTCGGCCAGCAGGTCGGGTTCCGGCGCGAGCTGCAGGCGGTCATCGACCTCGCCCGCCGTACCGGCGCCATCGACGACCCGCTGCTGCGCGACCGCCTCACCCGCGCGTGGATGGGCCTGGAGATCATGCGCCTGAACGCGACCCGCACGATGGCGGGCGTCGCGGCGGGAGCGCCGGGCCCCGAGTCGTCGATCTCCAAGCTGGTCTGGGGCCAGTGGCACCGCGACCTCGGCGAGCTGGCCATGGACGTGCTCGGTGCGGCCGGGCTGGTCGCCGACGGAGAGCCCTACGACCTGAACGACTGGCAGCGGCTGTTCCTGTTCTCCCGTTCCGACACCATCTACGCCGGGTCGAACGAGATCCAGCGCAACATCATCGCCGAGCGCGTCCTCGGCTTGCCCAGGGAGCCCCGCCCATGACCCCGCCCCCCGAATACGTGACCGGCCACGACCTGCTCAAGGACAAGGCCGTCGTGATCACGGCCGCGGCCGGGGCCGGGATCGGCGGCGCCACCGCGCGGCGCTGTCTGGAGGAGGGCGCCAAGGTCCTCATCTCCGACGCCCACGAACGGCGCCTCGGCGAGTCCCAGGCCGCGCTGGAGAAGGAGTTCGGCGCCGACCGGGTCGCCGCGCTGCCCTGCGACGTCACCTCCGAGGAGCAGGTCCAGGCCCTCTACGACCTGGGCGTGCAGCGCTTCGGCCGCCTCGACGTCGCGGTGAACAACGCGGGTCTCGGCGGCACGGCCGACCTGGTCGACATGGCCGACGACGCCTGGAACCGCGTCCTGGACATCACCCTCAACGGCACCATGCGCTGCACCCGCGCCGCCCTGCGCATCATGCGGGGCCAGGAGGGCGCGGGCGTGATCGTCAACAACGCCTCGGTGATCGGCTGGCGGGCGCAGAAGGGCCAGTCGCACTACGCCGCCGCCAAGGCCGGGGTCATGGCGCTCACCCGCTGCGCCGCGCTGGAGGCCGCCGAGCACGGTGTACGGATCAACGCGGTGTCGCCCTCGCTCGCCATGCACCCGCACCTGGTGAAGGTCACCTCGGAGGACCTGCTGGACGAGCTGACGCGCCGCGAGGCGTTCGGCCGCTACGCCGAGCCGTGGGAGGTGGCCAACGTTATCGTCTTCCTGGCCAGCGACTACTCGTCGTACATGACCGGCGAGGTCGTCTCCGTCTCCTCTCAGAAGGCCTGACACACAGATGAGTCCACGACGGCGTGACGCCGAAGGCACCGCCGCCGCCCGCGCGGAACGGCGGGCCGAGCTGCTCGCCACCGCCGCCGAGGTGTTCGCCTCCCAGGGGTACGCCGCCACCACCGTGCGGAAGGTCGCCGACGCGGCCGGGATCCTCGGCGGCAGCCTGTATTACCACTTCGACTCCAAGGAGTCGATGGCCGACGAGATCCTCTCGACGTTCCTCGACGAGCTGTGGGCCGCCTACGACCGCGTGGTCGCCGCGGAGCTGCCCGCGCGCGAGACCCTCGAGGCCTTCGTCGTCGAGTCGTTCCGCTCGATCGACCGGCACCGCCCGGCCGTCGTGATCTACCAGAACGAGTCCAAGCACCTGGCCATCAGCGAACGCTTCCACTACCTCCTGGACTCGCAGCGGCGGTTCGAGGAGATGTGGACGGCGCTGCTGGACCGGGGCGTCGAGGAGGGCGCGTTCCGCCCCGACCTCGACCGCGTCCTGGTCTACCGGTTCATCCGCGACACCGTCTGGGTCGCCGCCAACTGGTACCAGCACGGCGGCCGGCTGTCCGCCGAAGAGATCGCCAAGCAGTACCTCGCCATGGTCCTGGAAGGGATCCAGGCGAGCCCTCCCCCCGCGTAAGGAGACACACCATGGCCGAGGCCTACATCGTCGAAGCGGTCCGCGCGCCCGTCGGGCGGCGCGGCGGCGGGCTCGCCGGTGCCCACCCGGCGGACCTGGGCGCGCACGTCCTGGCCGAGCTGATGCGGCGCTCGCAGGCCGACCCGGCGGCGGTCGAGGACGTGGTGTTCGGCTGCGTCGACAACGTGGGCCCGCAGGCCGGCGACATCGCCCGCACCTGCTGGCTGGCCGCCGGGCTGCCCGAGGAGGTGCCGGGCGTGACCGTCGACCGCCAGTGCGGCTCGTCCCAGCAGGCCGTGCACTTCGCCGCGCAGGCCGTGCTGTCGGGGACCTCGGACCTGGTCGTCGCGGGCGGCGTGCAGAACATGTCGCAGATCCCGATCGCGTACGCGATGACCGCCGCCGAGCCGCTCGGCTTCGACAAGGGCCCGTTCGCCGGGTCCAAGGGCTGGGTGCGGCGGTACGGCGAGGGCGAGGTCTCGCAGTTCGCGGGCGCCGAGATGATCGCGCGTGACTGGGACATCTCCCGGGAGGAGATGGAGGCGTTCGCCTACGAGTCGCACCAGCGCGCCGTCCGCGCGATCGACGAGGGCCGGTTCGAACGCGAGATCGCCCCGTACGAGGGCGTCACCACCGACGAGGGGCCGCGCCGCGACACCACCCTGGAGAAGATGGCCGGGCTGAAGACCCTGATCGAGGGCGGCCGCCTCACCGCCGCGCTGTCCTCGCAGATCTCCGACGGCGCCGCCGCGCTGCTGATCGCGTCCGAGCAGGCCGTCAAGGACCACGACCTGACCCCGCGCGCCCGGATCCACCACGTCTCCGCGCGAGGCGAGGACCCGATCCGGATGCTGTCCGCGCCGATCCCGGCGACGGCCTACGCGTTCAAGAAGACCGGCATGAAGATCGACGACATCGACGCCGTCGAGATCAACGAGGCGTTCGCCTCGGTCGTGCTCGCCTGGCTCAAGGAGACCGGCGCCGACCCGGCGATCACCAACCCGAACGGCGGCGCGATCGCGCTCGGCCACCCGCTCGGCGCGACCGGCGCCCGGCTCATGACCACGCTGCTGCACGAGCTGGAGCGCACCGGCGGCCGGTACGGCCTCCAGACCATGTGCGAGGGCGGCGGGCAGGCCAACGTCACGATCCTTGAGCGGCTCTGAATCCGACGAAGTCGGGTGGGGGGTCGTCCCCCCCTCGGGAGGGTCTGACACGATCAGGGCATGCTTGGCATGCTCGAAGGCCTGCGGATCGTCGAAGTCTCCAGTTTCGTCGCCGCGCCGCTGGGCGGGATGACCCTCGCCCAGCTCGGCGCGGACGTGATCCGCGTCGATCCGCTCGGCGGCGCCGCCGACACCTCCCGCTGGCCCCTCGCCCCGTCCGGCACCAGCCTGCTGTGGACCGGGATGAACAAGGGCAAGCGGTCGGTGACCGTCGACTTCCGTTCGCCCGAGGGCCGCGAGGTCGTGACGCGCCTCGCGGCGGACGCGGGCATCGTCCTCACCAACGCGGTCGGGCGCGGCTGGCTGGGCTACGAGGCGCTGTCGGCCGTACGTCCCGACCTCATCCACCTGCAGATCGAGGGCCGCCCGGACGGGAGCGCGGCCGTCGACTACACCGTCAACGCCGAGATCGGCTTCCCGCTGGTCACCGGCCCGGTCGATCACGCCGGGCCGGTCTCGCACGTGCTGCCCGCGTGGGACGTGGCCTGCGGGTTGTACGCGGCGGTCGGGCTGCTGGCCGCCGAACGGCGCCGGGCCCGGAGGGGCGAGGGCGCGCAGATCAAGCTGCCGCTGTACGACGTGGCGCTCGCGACCGCGGGCAACCTGGGCTTCCTCGCCGAGGCGCAGCTGGGGGAGGAACGGCCTCGGATCGGCAACTACCTCTACGGCGGGTTCGGCCGCGACTTCGCCGTCGGCGACGGGCGGGTGATGGTCGTCGCCCTCACGACCCGGCACTTCACCGACCTGTGCGAGGTGACGGGCGTCGCCGAGACGGTCGCTGAGCTCGGACGGATGCTGCGCGCCGACTTCTCCGTCGACGGTGACCGCTACCGGCACCGCGAAGCCCTCGCCGCGCTGCTCGCCCCCTGGTTCGAGTGCCGCACGCTTGCCGACGTGGAGAAGGCCCTCGCCGGGACCTCGGTCCTCTGGGCGCCCTACAAGCGCTTCTCCGAGCTCGACCTGGAGGGCAGCCCGCTCATGAACGAGATCGACCAGCCGGGCGTGGGCCGCGTCCGCGCACCCGCCATCCCGCTGAACACCGGTGAACGGACCGCCGTCCCGGCACCGGAGCTCGGCGAGCACACCGACGCGGTCCTGGCCTCGCTGGGCATGGACGCCGACGAGCTGCGGGCCAGGGGTGTGGTGGCGTGATCGACATCGAGGGCTGGGCGCCCGAGCCGGTCGAGACCACCGAGATGATCGACGCCGCTCCGGCCGCCGCGCTCGCGG
The DNA here is from genome assembly GCF_017573505.1 of Actinomadura barringtoniae. GTDB lineage: Bacteria > Actinomycetota > Actinomycetes > Streptosporangiales > Streptosporangiaceae > Spirillospora > Spirillospora barringtoniae. Next base: position 71,437 of record NZ_JAGEOJ010000008.1, on the reverse strand, counting down.
GCGTGCTGGACGTGACACCGCCGGACGGTGCGCTGCCGCCGCTGTGGCAGTGGCTGCACTTCCTGGACCGCGTTCCGCAGAACGAGCTCGGACCCGACGGGCACCCGCGTGGGGGCCGCTTCCTGCCGCCCATCCCGGACCGCCGCCGCATGTTCGCCGGTGGGCGCTTCACCCTGCACGAGCCGATCCGCTTCGGCGACACGGTGACGCGCCGCGACGAGCTGGCCGCCACCACCGTCAAGCAGGGACGCAGCGGCGAGATGCTGTTCGTGACCGTACGGCACACGTTCCTGCGCGACGGAACGGCGATCGCGCAGGAGGAGCAGGACCTCGTCTACCGGAGCGGGGACGCCGCCTCCAAACCGCCCGAGGTCTCCTACGAGACGCCAGAGACGACGACCGCTGACTGGCAGCTGTCGTTCACGGCCGATCCGGTGTCACTCTTCCGCTTCAGCGCGCTCACCTACAACGCCCACCGCATTCACTACGACGAGGCGTACGCGACCCAGATCGAGGGGCACGCGGGCCTGGTGGTCCACGGCCCGCTGCTGGCGATCCTGTGCCTGGAGCTGCCGCGCCGGGCCGGGCATGCCGTACGCGAGTTGTCGTTCCGCGCGAGCAGGCCCGTCTACGCCCGCCAGCCGATCATCGCCGCCGGATCCGCCGGATCCGCCGGGGGAACGCTGGCCATCGAGGCTCCGGGCGGCGTCACCGCGATGACGGCGACGTTCTCCTAAGCGTTCAGGCTCCTAGACCTCAAGCTCCGGGGCCGAAGGCGAAGACGGCGCCGGTCGCGTTCCGCATCTCGCAGCGGTTGGCGTAGCTCTTGGAGAAGCTGACCTGCCGGCCGTCCCAGGTGCCCAGCGCCGCGACCGTGATCGGGGCGTACTCCCGGGTGCAGATCCCGCTCCCGTTCATCGCCTCGAACTCGCCGCCCGCCTTCGTGATCGCCGCACAGGCGTCCCTGGCCTTCGGGTGGTCGCCCGAGTCAGGCGAGCACTGCAGCATGACCGTGGCGGTGTTCTCGCTGAACGACTCCCCGCGCGAGGCCCACAGTTGCAGGTCTCCGCGCGGCGTCCCGGCCGCGGTGGCGGCCGCCGTCGCGGACGCCACCGTCAGGCAGGCGATCGCCGCCGCCGCGGCGCAGGTCAGCACTTTGCTCATGATCGAATATTACCGTCAGTGACGACAAAGTCACGTGACGCGCGGTCGTCAGACCGCGTAGTTGCGCAGCACGCGCAGCGCGGTGGCCGCGTGCGGGCCGATCGCGCTGAGCGTGGTGTCCTCGGGGGCGACGCGGCGCGCGCCGACCCGGCAGAACTCGCCCGCGGGGCCGCTGATGACCGACGGCGCGTCCGCGTCGCCGAACTCCCACTCCTCGCCGTCCGGACCGGTGAGCTTGCAGTGCACCGGGCCGCCCTCCTCGCCCGCCACCGTGAACGCGTACGGCAGCGTGCGCTGGCCGAGGCGCGCGATGTGCCACAGCCGCGCGGTGTCGGGGTAGTCGATGCCCAGTGGCACCGTGACGTCCAGCGCGTGCGCCCAGTGCTCGGCCAGCCGGGTCGTCGCGAGCGTGCGGGGCGGGAGCGGAACGGTCGCCCAGGCGATCTTCTCGCCGGGAGGGCAGGCGCTCAGCGTCGCGTGCACCTCGCTGGAGGCCTTGCGCCAGCGCGCGAGTATGTCGGCGCCGGACGCGCCGCGTTCGGAGGCCACCGCGCGGTCCATGACGTCGTCGAGGTCGTTGTCACCGTCACGGAAGTTGTGCTGTGCCTGTGAGGAGACCGAGGCCAGCACGAGTTCCTCGGACTGGGCCAGGTGCAGGATCACATCGGCGACCGACCAGCCGTCGGCGAGGGAGGGGCGGGCCCACAGGTCCGGGGTGAGGCCGGAGAGCACCGAATCCAGGGCGGCGTATTCGGCGGCGAGATCATCGAGGATGTCCACGTTCGCCACGATAACCGAATCTAGTTCGGTTTCGCCCCGGTTTCGCCTCTAGTTCGGCAGGACGAGCGTCCCGACCGCCGCCGCGTGCACCAGCTCGCGGGAGACTCCGAGCGCGGCCGTACGGACCGCCGGAGCCAGCCGGGGCAGGTCCAGCCGGGCCGACTGGCCGGTGATCGAGACGGCGGCGATGACCCGGCGCCGATGGTCGTAGACCGGCGCGGCGACCGCCGAGACACCCGCCTCCGACTCCTCGCGGTTGATGCCGTAGCCCCGTTCGAGCGTGCGCTCCAGCTCCTGGCGGAGTAGGCCGGGCATGGCGATCGTGTGCGAGGTGTGCCGGGTCAGCCCGGCGGCCAGCACGCTGCGCAGCCCGTCCGGCGGGCCGAACGCCAGGAACAGCTTGCCCGTCGCCGTGCAGTACGCGGGGAGCCGCCCGCCGACACGGGAGATGATCGGCGTCGAGCGGCGCCCGCTGACCTTCTCCAGGAACAGCGTGTGCACGCCGTCGGGAACGCAGAGATGGATGTTCTCGTGCGTCGCCTCGTACAGATCCTCCAGGTAGGGCAGCGCCGCCTCGCGCAGCCCGCGCGACCGGGAGACGCGCTGGCCGAGCATGAACAGTCGCATGCCGAGCCGGTAACCGGACGGCGTGCGTTCCAGCGCGCCCCACGTCACCAGCTCGCCGAGCAGCCGGTACGCGGTCGTCTTGGGCAGGCCCGTCCGCGTCGCCAGCTCCGACAGGGACAGCTCGACATCGGCGGGGGTGAAGGCGTCCAGCAGCATCAGGCCGCGCGCCAGAACCGACCGTGGGACGCTCATCTCCGGATGGTCCCCGGACTCCTCGCCGGGATCAAGCCCCGTCATCGGCCGTGTGCCGTCACCGGCACCTCCACCAGCAGCGGGCCGCCCAGATCGGCGGCGCCCGCGACGAGCGCGTGCAGGCCTCCGGCGTCCTGTACGCGGCGCCCCTCCAGGCCGAACAGCTCGGCGGCGGCGAGCCAGTCGAGTCCCGGTGGCCCCAGGTCGAGACCGGTGTAGACGCCCGTTCGCTTGCGTTCGTCCATCGTGTCCTTCAGGGTGCGGTACTCGCCGTTGTTCATGACCAGGAACAGCACGGGCAGCCGGTGGCGCGCCGCCGTCCAGAGGCCCTGCAGTCCGAACATCGCCGACCCGTCGCCGAGCACCGCCACCACCGGCCGTGAACGGTCGGCCAGGGACGTGCCGACGGCGGCGCCGATGCCCCAGCCGAGCCCGGCGCCGACCGTGTGGACGTAGGAGCCGGGACGGTCCTGCCGCAGCACCGAGCGGAGCTTCACGCCGACCGTGATCGCCTCCTCCACCACGACCGCGTCGGCGGGCAGCCCGGTGGCGATGGCGTGCGCGGCGGCCAGCGGATCCAGCGGCGCGTCGCCGTAGGCGGCGCGGGCCTGCCGGTCGAGCGCGGCGACGCGGTCCCGTGTGGCCTGGGCGGCGCGTTCGAGCCGTGCCTTCGCCTCGGGCGGCTGTTCGCCGAGCGCGGCCACGACCGCGCGCAGGTTGACGCCGACGTCGCCGACCAGGCCGACGTCGATCGGGAAGTGGCGGCCGATGTCGGCGGGATCGGCGTCGACCTGCACGATCGCCAGGCCGTCGGGCACCGGGAGCCCCGGCGTGTAGTGGTGCGGGTTGAAGCCCTGGCACCCGGCCAGCAGCAGCACGTCGTGGGGCGCGAGCGCCTCGCGGACCACGGTGTTGCGCGGCGCGAGCATGCCCTCGTTCAGCGGATGCGTGCCGGGGAAGTTGACGCCGTCGAACATCGGCTGCTGGAAGACCGTCGAGCCGAGCCGTTCGGCGACCTCGACCAGCTCGCCGTTCGCCGCCGCCCGCCCGATCCCGTCACCGGCGACGATCACCGGGCGCCGCGCCGCCGCCAGCAGCGCCGCCGCCCGCCCGACCTCCGAGGCGGGCGCGCGCCCGTGGACCGGTACGGGTGAACGGTCGGGCACGGTCACCGCACCGTCCTCCTCCAGCACGTCCATCGGGATCACCACCAGCACCGGGCCGGCGGGCGGCCGCACCGCCTCGGCGAACGCCCGGCGCATGACCAGCGGCAGGTCGTAGGCGTGCCGGACCTCCATCGCCGTCTTCACCCCGGCCGCGCCGATCGCGGCGACGTCGCCGCCGAGCATCGGGTCCTGGAGCAGGTGCCGCCGGTCCTGCTGCCCGGCCGTGATCACCATCGGGGTGCGCGAGCGGCGGGCGTTCAGCATCCCGATCAGCCCGTTGGCGACGCCCGCCGCGATGTGCAGGTTGACGAACGCGGGCCGCCGGGTGGCGCGGGCGTACCCGTCGGCCATCGCGACGACAGGTCCCTCGTGCAGGCCGAGGACGTACGTCAGATCGGTGGCGTCGCCCAGCGCCTCCAGCAGCGGCAGCTCGGTCGTGCCCGGGTTGCCGAAGATCCGCGTCACGCCCTCGCTGCGCAGGATCTCCAGCAGCGCCTCCGCCGGCCTCATCGCCGCACCCCCGTGCGGCTCGCCTCGGCGTGTTCGCGGACGAGCCCGGCGGCGACGCGGGCGGCCAGCGCCATGATCGTGAGCGACGGGTTCACCGACATCGACGCGGGGATCACCGAGCCGTCGGCGACGTGCAGCCCGGCCACGTCGTGGCTGCGGCCCCACGAGTCGACCGCCGACCGCACCGTGTCCTCGCCCATCGGGACGCTGCCCTGCATGTGCGTCGTGCTGAGCCCGGTCCAGATCACCTCGCGCGCCCCGGCCGCGCGCAGCGCCGCCGAGGCGAAGGCGAGCCCCTCGTCCATCCGGTCGCGTTCGGCGCGGCTGAAGCGCTTGGTGACGATCGAGCCGCCGTCCAGTGCGGGCTCGATCACGCCGGTGTTCTCGTCGCCGGCCATCACCAGCACGCCCGCCCAGTGCCGGTACGCCCGCGCCGCCGCGGCCAGCCGCTCGCCCCACAGCGGCCGCCCGGCCTCGTCGACCAGGCTCTCGGCGAACGAGACGGGATCCTGGATGGTGGTCCCTTCCAGCACGAAGTCCTCCTGTCGGTCCAGGCAGTGCGCGGTGATCGGGTAGACGCGGTGGCAGTCCTGCGGCTCGTCGAACCGCCCGTACACCAGGCGTGCGGGATGCAGGCCGAGCGTGCGGCCCACCGGGCGGTCGAAGCCGGGGCTGGACAGCAGGATCCGCGGGGTGTTCAGCGTTCCCGCCGCCAGCACGACCGTCCGCGTCCGCACGGTCTCGCGTCCGCGCGAGGTGCGGCAGACCACGCCCGTGACCGCGCCGTCCTCGATGAGCAGGCTCTCGGCGGTGACCCGGGTGGCGAGGCGGATCTCGCCGCGGCCGAGCGCCGGGGTGATGAACGTGTTGAGCGCCGACTTGCCGGCGTTGGTCGGGCAGCCCTGCAGGCACGACCCGCAGCGCGTGCAGTTGTGGTCGGTGTAGGACCGCACCGGCTCCAGGGAGGCGCCGAGCGTGCGCAGGCCTTCGCGCAGCCGGTGAACGCTGGGCGTCCAGTCGGCGCGTTCCCGCACGCCGAGCCACCGTTCGACCAGCCCGTACCAGGGGTCGAGATCCTCGGCGAGGCCCGTCTGTGCCCGGAACCGCGCGAGGTCGGACGGCGCCGCCCGCATCGCGACCTTGGTGTTGATGACCGTCGACCCGCCCACGCAGCGCCCGGCCAGCAGCGCGACCGGTTCGTCGTCCTCGCCGGTGTCGGCGAAGCGGGCCGGCCACCACAGCCGATGCCGCGCCTCCAGCTCGAACCGCGTGTGCTCGGAGGCCTGGTGCAGGCCGCCCGCCTCGATGACCAGCACGTCGTGGCCGTTCTTGCCCAGCTCGGCCGCGACCAGCCCGCCGCCCGCACCCGACCCGACGACCACGGTGCCGACCGTGTCAGGTAGCGGATCGGAGGCGGGCTCGGGCTCGGCCAGGAACGACCAGTCCCTCGCCAGCCTGCGGGCCTGCGGGGCATTGAAGTCGATCTCGTCCCAGCCGGTCGGCCCGCTGTGGTCGGGCGCCGCGAACCCGCCGTAATAGGCCTCGATCGCCAGCCGCCGCACCAGCCCGAACGCCGCCGTCGCGGTGAGCGGCGCCAGGGCCTCGGGCCGCGTGATCGAGGCGAGCAGCCCGATCGCGGCGTGCAGGTCGTCCTCGGTCCGCTGCGGCATGCCCGCGATCGCCAGCTCGATGTAGAGCTCGGGGCCGATCGCCGAGGAGCCGGGCACCACCAGTTCGCACAGGTCGGCGAGCACCGCGGCCTCCGCCGGGCTGAGTACGCTCCGCATCACGCTCCCCGAATCCTCAGTGCTTGGCCGATCCGCCGTCGACGTTGATGGTCTGGCCGGTCAGGAACCCGCTGCCCTCGTCGCACACGTACAGCAGCGTCGAGACCAGGTCGCCGGGCATCTCCTGCGCGGGCACCGCCTGCAGCTCCCGTACGCGCTCGAACCCGCCGTCCGCGCCGGTGCTGCGCGCGGCGGTCTCGGTCCGGGTGAGGCCGGGCGAGATCGCGTTCACCGTGATGCCCTCGCCGCCGACCTCGCTCGCCAGCGCCCGCGTGAAGCCGACCAGGCCGGCCTTGGACGTCGTGTACGCCACCAGGTCGGGCGGGCCGAGGAAGACGACGGCCGAGACGATGTTGACGATCCGGCCCCAGCGCGCGGCCCGCAGGTGCGGCAGCGCCGCCTGCGTCACCAGGAACGGGCCCTCCAGGTTCAGCCGCATGATGCGGCGCCAGTCCTCGAGCGTGGTCTCCTCGAACGGGATCGGCGGGTAGATCCCGGCGTTGTTCACCACGATGTGCAGGCCGCCGAAGTACCCGGCGACCTCCGCGACCGCCTTGCCGACCGCGACGGGATCGGTGACGTCCACCTCCACCGGGTGGAACCGGTCGCCGCCGACGCGCCGCGACGTCTCGGCCTGGTCGGCGACGTCGAACCCGGCGACGAGATGACCGCGGCCGGCCAGCGCGAGGGCGAACTCCTGACCGAGCCCGCGCGCGGAGCCGGTGACGATCGCGATGCGCTCCATGCGCGGCAGCCTGTGCCGCCGCGCGGCCACGGGCAAGGCGGCCATTCCGCTGAGTGAAACGACTCGCTTGTCCGCCTGTAGACAGCCGTCTCATGCTCGCCACCATGTCAGCATCGCCCGAGGGGGGCCGACCCCCCACACCCCCCGGGCCGACTACGTCGGGGACGGTCACCCCGCCCGCCACCACGAGCCGCGAAGGCCCGGGCGCCCGCCTGCTGAGCGGCGGGCGCGGCGGTCTGCGCGTCCTCGCCCGGGACGAGACGGTGGTGATCGTCGTCCTGCTCGCGCTCGTCTTCGGGGTGGGGCTCGCGCACCCGGAGTTCCTGCGCAGCGGCAACCTGCTGTCGACCGCGCACAACGCGGTCTACGTCGGGCTCATGGCCTGCGGGATGGTGTTCCCGCTGGCCATGCGCGAGGTGGACCTGTCGGTCGGCGGGCTCTTCGCGATGGGGGTCGTCACCGGCGCGGTGCTGATCACCCACGGGATGGACCCGTGGCTGGCCGTCGTGGTCATCCTGGTGATGTCGCTGGCGCTCGGCGCCGTGAACGGCGCCGTCACCACCGTGATGCGGCTGCCGTCGTTCATCGTCACCCTCGCGACCTCGATGCTGTTCCGCGGCATCGGGCTCGCGCTCGCGGACGGCAAGCAGGTCGGCGGGCTGCCCGCCGAACACGCGCTGTTCGTGAAGGTCGGCGGGGACCTGTACGGCGTGCCCACCGCCGTGTGGGTCTTCGCCGTGGCGGTCGTGGTGCTGACCGTGGTGCTCACCCGGGGCCGGTTCGGCGCGCGCGTGCGCGCCATCGGCTCCAACCCGGAGGCGGCCGAGTTCACCGGCCTGCCGATGACCCGTACCCGGATCGCGGCGCTGGCGCTGTCGGGGCTCATGGCGGGGGTGGCCGCCGTCCTGGCGCTGTCCTTCTTCACCGCGGGCGACCCGACGATCGGCCAGGGCTACGAGCTGACCGCGATCGCCGCCTGCATCATCGGCGGCACCCCGCTCTCGGGCGGGCGCGGCTCGGTGATCGGCGCGGCCGTCGGCACGCTGATCTTCAACGTGGTCGCCTCCGCGCTCGTGTTCTTCGAGGTCCCCATCAACTGGACGACCTTCGCCGCCGGCGCCGTGATCCTCATCGCGGTCGCCGTCGGCTCCACCGTCCGCCGCCTGCGCGGCGGATGAGGCTTCACTTCCGGCCGTGCGGGGTGAACGGCCCAGACGTCACGGGAGGTCCCGATGTTCCGCCGTCGCCCGCGAGCCGCGTTGTCGGCCGCGCTCGCCCTGACCCTCGCCGCAACGGCCGCGTGCGGCGACTCCTCGGGGTCGGGGAAGAAGAACGAGAAGCTCAAGATGGGCATCGCGGTCGCCAACTACAGCCTCAACTTCGCGCGCTCGATGTACCAGGGCGCGCAGACCGCGGCGCAGCACGCGGGCAACATCGACTACAAGGTCGTCGGCCCGCCCAACACCGACGGGCCCGCCGAGGTCCAGCTGTTCCAGAACCTCACCGTGACCCATCCCGACGGCGTCGTGCTGGAGAACCTCGCGCCGCCGCTGTTCACCCGCCCGGCCGCGCAGGCCGTCGACAAGGGCACCCCGATCGTGGCGCTGGACACCGCGCCGACCGACGGCAGCAAGGTGGAGTTCTACGTCGGCAACGACAACTACGCGCTGGGCGCGCTGCTGGCGTCCGAGACGGTGAAGAAGCTCGGCAAGGACGCCAAGGGGACCGTGGTGGTCGGCGTGCCCAACCCCGGCACGCCGGTCCTGGACAGCCGTGCGCGCGGCATCAAGGAGACACTCGCGCAGCAGGCCCCCGGGATCAAGGTGGTCGGCCCGTTCCAGACCTACAGCGATCCCGCGCAGAACTACGGCGCCTGGCAATCGCTCGTGCACGCCAACCCGGGTGCGCTGGCCTTCCTCGGTGTGGGCGACGCCGACAGCTACGACCTCGCCAAGATCAAGGAACAGGAGAAGGGGAAGTACCTGACCGCCGCGTTCGACGTCGACCCGAAGTCGCTGGACGCGGTCAAGAAGGGCACCAACTTCGTCGGCATCGACCCCGAGCACTTCCTCAAGGGCTACGTCGCCCAGGCCGTGCTCGGCAAGACCGTCCGGGAGGGCGGCAAGCTGCCGGAGGGCTGGTTCGTCATGCCGGGCCTCGCGGTGACCTCCGCCAACGTGGACCAGATCATCCAGCGTGAGACCTCGCCGGAGGCCGCGTACACCTGGTACAAGCCGCAGATCGACAAGCTGCTGGCCAACGTGCAGGCCGGGATCAAGCCGCTGAAGGAGGCCCGCTGAGATGCTGACCGCGACCGGACTCGTGAAGCGCTTCGGCGGGGTGCACGCGCTGAACGGCGCGGGCATCGCGCTGGAGCGCGGCCAGGTGCACGGCCTGGTGGGGGAGAACGGCGCGGGCAAGTCCACCCTGGTCAAGATCCTCTGCGGCATCGTGCGGCAGGACGCCGGGACGGTCGAGCTGGAGGCCGGTCCGATCGCGATCGTGTCGCAGGAGCTGATGATCTTCCGGGATCTCACCGTCGTGGAGAACCTGTTCCCGCACGGCGGCCCCGGCCGTGCGGGGCTGGCCGACCGCCGCGCGATGGCGCGGCGCGCGGCGCCGGTCCTCGCCGAGCTCGGCCTGGAGGTCTCCCCGTACGAGCGGGCCGGTGCGCTGTCGCTCGCCGACCAGCAGCTGCTGGAGATCTGCCGGGCCCTGCTCACCGAGCCGCGCGTGCTGATCCTCGACGAGCCGACCAGCGCCCTGCCGCGCGCCGCGGTCGAACGGGTCGAGGAGACCACCCGGCGGCTCGCCGAGCGCGGCCTGGCCGTCCTGTACATCTCGCATTACCTGGAGGACGTGCTGCGCATCGCCCAGCGGGTGAGCGTCCTGCGCGGCGGCCGTACGGTCCTGGCGGGGGAGGACGTCTCCCGGGTCAGCCTGGACTCACTGGTCGCGGCCATGCTCGGTGAGGCAGCCCCGGAGGCGACGGCGAAGGCTCCGGCACCGACGCTCCGCAAGGGACGGACCCTCACGCTGGACCACGTGACCGTGCCCGGCGTCCTGCGCGACGTCCTGTGCAACGTCGAAGGCGGGGAGATCGTCGGCGTCGCCGGTCTGCAGGGCGCGGGTCACCTCGGCGTTCTGGACGTGACGTGCGGGCGCGTCCGCCCCTCCTCCGGACGGGTCCTGCTGCCGAACGGGGTGACGCCGCGTTCGCTCCGCCACGCGGTCGGCGCCGGGGTGGCCTACGTGTCGGGCGACCGCCAGGGCCGCGGGTTGATGCTGCGGCAGCGGCTCTGGGAGAACATCACCGCCGTGCAGAGCGTCGCCCTCGGCCGCGACGGCGTGCTGCCCTCGCAGCGCAAGCTGGCCGAACGCGCCGCCGCGCTGGCCGAGCGGCTGCGCATACGCGGGAACGTGCACAGCCCCGCCTCGTCCCTGTCCGGAGGCAACCAGCAGAAGGCCGTCCTCGCCAAGTGGCTGGACGCCGATCCGTCCGTCGTGGTCCTGGACGACCCGACGCGCGGCGTCGACGTCCGAGCCCGCCTGGAGGTGCACGATCTCATCCAGGGGCTCGCCGCCGACGGCAAGGTCGTGCTGATCGCCTCGACCGACCTCCTCGAGCTGGTCGCGCTCAGCCACCGCGTCCTTGTCTTCCAGCACGGCCGCATCACCTCGGAGCTGGAGGGGGAGCGGCTCACCGAACACGACATCAGCCTCGCCATGAACGCGGGCTTCGCGCTGCCGTGAACGCCTCCTGATCCGCCCGGTCAGATCTCGACGCCCATCCGGTCCACCAGATGCACCAGGTAGGCGCGGATCTCGGCGGGCGTCAGCTCGTCCGGATGCACCAGCACCCGGTAGAAGGCCGTGCCGATCAGCATGTCCATGGTCACGTCGCGGTCGTCGTCGCCCCGCAGGAGCGCGCCGCCCAGCTCGCGGCGCGGCCCCAGATAGTGCTTCCAGTAGGTGGCCAGCAGCGACGGATGGGTCTGGCTCGAGCCGATCAGCTGCGCCAGCAGCCCGCGGGCCCGGGGATCGGCCAGGGTCGCCGACACCGCGTCGAGCACGATGTCGATGGCGAGCTTCTCGCCGCTGTCCCAGAGCTCGACGTCCGGCATGTGGCTGCGGGCGTTCTCGATCGCGGCGGCGAGCAGCTCCTCCTTGGTCTCCCACCGCCGGTAGAGCGACAGCTTGCCGACGCCGGCGCGCCTGGCGATCTGCTCGATGCTGGTGGCCTCGGCGCCCTTCTCGATGAACAGCTCCAGCGCGGCTTCGAGGATCGCCTCGTCCACCTGCGGATCGCGCGGGCGCCCGCGGCCCCTGCTCTGTGTCAACGCACGCGTCCCTTTCGCAGCATGTCCGCCAGCCCCTCGCGGTAGGCCAGATGGCCGTCCGGGCGTACCAGCATGCCGTGTCCGTGCCCGTTCAGCGGAGACAGGACCGACACGCGGTCGCCCAGCAGCTCGCGCACGCGGGGGTCGGGCTCGCCGAGCAGTACGAAACCGCGGCCCAGTTCCGCGTACAGGCGGGTGCGGCTGCCGTCGGCGCGCAGGCAGGCCCGGTCCGGAACGCGGTCGCCCGGCTGCAGCCCGCGCCGCCCGCGCCGCCCGCCCCACGCGCGCGGTGCGTGCCGTCGCAGCACGCCGCCGGGGGAGAGCGGGCCGGAACGGTAGGACAGGCCCAGCTGGGACGCCTTGTCCAGCGCGAGCCGGTGCACGGCGGGCACCCCGGCGGCCGAGGCCAGCCGGTCGCGCACCGTGCGGACGATCGGGTTGGCGCCGAGCAGCAGGCGGGTCACCGCGGTCGTGCCGGTGAGCGCGCCGGCGGCGGCGGGCCGGCGTTCGTCCCGGTAGGTGTCCAGCAGCGCGGAGTCGGCCTGGCCGCCGATCACGAGCGCGAGCCGCCACGCCAGGTTCTCGGCGTCCGCGATGCCGATGTTCATGCCCTGGCCGCCGATCGGCGAGTTGATGTGGGCCGCGTCCCCGGCCAGGAGCATCCGCCCGTTCCGGTAGTCGCCCGCCAGCCGCCGGTGGATGCGGAAGACCGACGTCCACTCGGTCGCGCGGATCGCGGGCCCGGCGCCGCCCGTCCGGTCCCGGAAGATCTGGGTGAACGCCGCCGTCACGTCCGGAACGTCGTCGGTGCCGGGCTGGAGACCGGCGATCAGCCGCCACAGGTCCGAGGCGCCCGGCAGCGGGAAGGCCAGCAGCAGCCCGTCGCGGTGCAGCCACGCGGCCGTCGTGTGCCGGTCGGCGTCCCACTTGGCGTGCACGTCGGCCAGCAGGAACCGTTCGCCCAGCGGAACGCCGGGGAAGGGCACGCGCGCCAGCGCGCGCACCCGGCTGTGCGCGCCGTCGCAGCCGACCAGCCACCCGGCCCGGGTCCGCTCGACGTCGTCGAGGCCGACCGTGACGCCGTCCTCGTCCTGGGTGGCGCCGGTGACCTCGGTGTTCCACTCGATCTCGCCGCCGAGCTCGGCCAGCCTGCGGCGCAGCGCCGCCTCGACCTCGGCCTGCGACACGATCATCGGGGTGGACGCGCGGGCCTGATCGAGCGCCACCTTCGCCACGCGGGCTCCGTTGGCGTACACCGCGACGCCCTGGACCCGGATCACCCGGTCGGGCAGGTCGCCCAGCGCGCCGAGCCGGTCGAGCACCTGGACGCCCCGCGCGTGCAAGATCAGCGCCCGGGAGGTCGTCGCGGGCCCGTCCGCCCGGTCCACCACCCGCACCGGGACCCCCTGCCCGAGCAGGGCGCAGGCCGTCACCAGCCCGGTCGGTCCGGCCCCCACCACCATCACGTCGTCCATGTCCGCCCCTTTTTATTTACGGTACGGTTCCGTTAATTAAATAGCGGGCGCGCGGAGAAGTCCAGACCTCCGGCGGGAACGGGGATCAGATCCGGTTGCGCTCGATCAGCTGGCGGACGATGACGTTGCGCTGGATCTCGTTCGTGCCCTCGCCGACGATCATCAGCGGCGCGTCGCGGAAGTAGCGCTCGACGTCGAACTCCGTGGAGTAGCCCGCGGCGCCGTGGATGCGGACGGCGTTCAGCGCGATCTCCATCGCGGCCTCCGAGGCGTACAGCTTGGCCATGCCCGCCTCCATGTCGCAGCGTTCGCCCGCGTCGAGGCGGTCGGCGGCGTCGAGGGTGAGCAGGCGCGCGGCGCTCAGCTTCGTGGCCATGTCGGCGAGGTAGTTGCCGACCGACTGGTGCTGCCAGATCGGCTTGCCGAACGCCTCGCGCTCCTGCGCGTAGCGCAGCGAGTCCTCCAGCGCGGCGCGGCCGACGCCGAGCGCGCGGGACGCCACCTGGATGCGCCCGACCTCGAGCCCGCGCATCATCTGCGCGAAGCCGCGCCCCTCCTCGCCGCCCAGCACGGCCTCCAGTGGGGTCTCGTAGCCGCTGAACGACAGCTCGCAGCTCTCCACGCCCTTGTAGCCGAGCTTGGGCAGGTCGCGCGAGACCGTCAGGCCCGGCCCCTTCTCCACCAGCAGGATGCTGATCCCGCGATGGCGCGGCTCGGCGGCGGGATCGGTCTTGCACATGAGCGCGATGAGGCCGGACCTGCGCGCGTTCGTGATCCACATCTTGGCGCCGTCGATCACGTAGCGGTCGCCCTCGCGGCGCGCGGCGGTCGTCATCGCCTGCAGATCCGAGCCGCCCGACGGCTCGGTGAGCGCCATCGTGGCGCGCAGCTCGCCGGTCGCCATCCTCGGCAGGTAGCGCTCCTTCTGGTCCTCGGTGCCGAAGGTGGCGATCAGGTGCGAGACGACCGTGTGGCCGCCGAACGCTCCGGCCAGCGACATCCAGCCGCGCGCCAGTTCCTCGGTCACCAGGGCGTAGCAGCGCTTGGAGACGGCGGTCTCGCCGTACGGCTCGGGCACGGCCAGGCCGTAGACGCCGAGCTCCTTCATGCGCTCGATCAGCCGTTCCGGATAGGTGTCGGTGTGCTCCAGGTCGCGGGCCACCGGCCGGACCTCCCTGTCGACGAAGTCGGCGACGACCTCGACGATGGCGCGTTCCTCGTCGTTCAGCCTGAACACCGGGCCGGGCTCCTTTCCAGAACGTGGTTCTAATACCGTATAGAGGTGGGCAGACTGCAGCAGACGCACGGGCTATCGGACGAGCAGCGGGAGATCCTGGCGACCGTACGGTCCTTCGTGGACAAGGAGATCCTCCCGGTCGCCACCGAGCTGGAACACGCCGACGCCTACCCTCAGGCGATCGTGGACGGGATGCGCGGGCTGGGCCTGTTCGGCCTGATGATCGACGAGGGGCACGGCGGGCTCGGCGAGTCGCTGCTGACCTACGCGCTGGTCGTGGAGGAGCTGTCGCGCGGCTGGATGAGCGTGTCGGGGATCGTCAACACCCACTTCATCGTGGCCTGGATGATCTCCCACTACGGCACCGAGGCGCAGAAGGCGCACTACCTGCCGAGGATGGCGACCGGCGAGATCCGGGGCGCGTTCTCGATGTCCGAGCCCGGCTGCGGGTCCGACGTCTCGGCGATCCAGACCCGCGCGGTCCCCGACGGCGACTCCTACGTCATCACCGGCCAGAAGATGTGGCTGACCAACGGCGCCACCGCCAACCTCGTCGCGACGCTGGTGAAGACCGATCCTGAAGCCGGGCATCGCGGGATGACCACGTTCCTGGTCGACAAGGAGCCGGGCTTCGGTGAGGTCGCGCCCGGCCTGACCGTCCCGGGCAAGATCGAGAAGATGGGCTACAAGGGCGTCGACACCACCGAGTTGCTCTTCGACTCCTACCGCATCCCCTCCGGGCAGATCCTCGGCGGCGAGCCCGGCCGCGGCTTCTACCAGATGATGGACGGCGTCGAGGTGGGACGCGTCAACGTCGCCGCGCGCGGGTGCGGGGTGGCGCGGCGCGCGTACGAGCTGGGCCTGGACTACGCCCGCCAGCGCGAGACGTTCGGCAAGCCCATCGCCGAACACCAGGCCGTGATGTTCCGGCTGGCCGAGATGGCGACCAAGGTCGAGGCCGCGCACCAGATGATGGTGATGGCCGCCCGCCGCAAGGACTCCGGCGAACGCAACGACCTGGAGGCCGGGATGGCGAAGTACCTGGCCAGCGAGTACTGCAAGGAGGTCGTCGAGGCCTCGTTCCGCATCCACGGCGGCTACGCCTACTCCAGGGAGTACGAGATCGAACGCCTCTACCGGGAGGCGCCGATGCTGCTGATCGGCGAGGGCACCGCCGACATCCAGAAGATGATCATCGGTCGCCGGCTCCTCGACGAGGCCTGATGCTGCCGCTGGATGGCATCACGGTCGTCGCGCTGGAACAGGCCGTCGCCGCGCCGTTCGCCAGCCGCCAGCTCGCCGACCTCGGCGCCCGCGTCATCAAGGTGGAACGCGTCGACGGCGGCGACTTCGCGCGCGCCTACGACAGCGGCGTGCGCGGCGGTCTCGGCACCCACTTCGCCTGGCTCAACCGCTCCAAGGAGTCGATCGCGCTCGACCTCAAGCAGGACGAGGGCCGCGCGATCCTCGCCGAGCTGGTCGCCGGCGCCGACGTCTTCCTGCAGAACCTCGCGCCCGGCGCCGCCGCCCGCCTCGGCTTCGGCGCGGACTCCCTCCGCACCCGCCACCCCCGCCTGATCGTGATCGACATGTCCGGCTACGGCTCGCGCGGCCCGTACCGGGACAAGCGCGCCTACGACATGCTCGTCCAGGCCGAGGCCGGGCTGATCTCGGTGACCGGCACCCCCGAGACGCCGGTCAAGGCCGGGTCGCCGCTCGCCGACATCGCCGCCGGGATGTACGCGTTCTCCGGCGCCCTGGCCGCGCTGGTGCGGCGCGGCACCACCGGCGAGGGCGCGGCGATCGAGGTCACGATGTTCGACGCGGTCTCCGAGTGGATGGGCCAGGCCCTCTACTCCACGCTCTACACCGGCCGGCCGCCCCGCCGTTCCACCCTCGGCCACCCCGTCATCGCCCCGTACGACGCCTACCCGACCGCGCATGGCGAGGACGTCGTCATCGGCGTGCAGAACGACCGCCAGTGGGTCGCCCTCGCCACCCGCGTCCTGAACCTGGGCGCCCTCGCCTCCGACCCCGGCTACGCCACCAACCAGGCCCGCGTCCGCAACCGCGACGAGCTCGACGCCCTCATCGCGGGCGTCACCGCCGCGATGCCCCGGCCCGAACTGGTCCGCCGCCTCGACGAGGCCGGTGTCCCCAACGCCTCCCTGAACGACGTGCACGCTCTCGTCGCCCACCCGCAACTCGCCGACCGAGATCGCTGGCGCGACGTCGGCTCCCCGGTCGGTGATCTGCGCGCGATCCTGCCCCCGATCACGTTCGCGGACGCGGAGGCCCGCATGGACCCGATCCCCGAGCTCGGCCAGCACACCGACACCCTGCTGGCCGAGCTGGGCCGGACCTCAGAGGCCGTCGCCCGCCTCCGCGCCTCGGGAACGGTCGCCTAGGCCTTCACCCAGTTCGACTTCTCATAGCCGCTGTCGATGTGGAAGATCTTCTTCTGCCCCGAGGTCCCGATCATGATGTTCCAGACCCCCACCGCGCACTCGATCGTGTAGGCCGACATCGGAACCTGGCCGCCCTGGGTGAAGAGCTTCCCCGCCTCGACACAGGCCACGACCATCTCCTCGAAGTACTTCTGGAGCTTGGCGGCCGTGGCGCCGGGCCCGACCTCCTCAGCGACGTGCTTGATGCAGGCGTCGTCGGTCGAGACCGTTCCCTTGCTGAAGGCGCGCGGGAAGCGGACGTCCCCGATGAGCTGCCAGCCGAACGGCGTCACCTCCTTGGCCACCGTGATCGCGTTCTTCGGGCCCTGGATGATCTTGATGCAGGAGTCCTTGACGTCGGTGCCCGTGCAGGCGAGCTCCATGAACCTGACGATGAGCGGGGACGACGACCTGGCCGGCACCTGGTTGACGAACTCCTGCTGGATGTCGGGCCACAGGGTGATGACCTTGGCCTTCTTGTCCGGGCTCTTGAGCGAGCACACCGCGACCCAGCCCTGGAAGCCGTAGACGGTCAGCAGCTTCAGGAAGCCGGCGGGGTGGTGGTTCTTGGTGAACGCGGGCCTCAGCGCGTTGAGCGTCCCGTCCGACATCCAGGCCTGGATGCTCTTGGCGTCGAGCTCGCAGAGCGTGCTGAGCTGCGTCACCGGGCCGCAGACCAGGCGGATGTCATCGGCCGTGATCTTGCTGAGCGTCCGGCCCTGGAGCTTGAGGAGGCAGGTGGTGAACGCCGCCGGTGTGCAGCCCTTCAGCCGTACCTCGATCTCGTCGATCGAGGAGTTCAGCTCGCTGAGGAGCGGTCCGACGCACTGGCCGAACAGAGCGTCCTTGCCCACCAGCACGAGTTGCTGGCGCGTGTCGGCGATGGTGCCGGGCGCGGACTTGCCCGCGTTGAGCATCGTCGTGAGGACGAGGTCCGCCGCCGTGTTCAGCTCCTTCGCCTTGGCGACGAGCGCCTCCACCTCCTTCTGCGCGTCCTGCACCCGCGCGCCGCACCACTTCCAGTCGGCCGTGACCTTCACGAAGTTGGTGAAGAGGCCGGCGTAGTGCTTTCCGAGGTCGGTCTTGAGGAATCCCGCCACCGTGACGTTCTGCGACACCAGGTCGACGACCTCCGCATCGGTCATCTGGAGGGTCGGATACACATAGCCGTTCATCACGTCCTTGATCGCTTCGGTGGCGACATCCGGCGCCTTGGCCCGGAGCTTGGGCGTCAGGGCGGCGGCGTTGGCCTGGGCCTCGGCCTTGACCAGCGATCTCCACGGTTCGGGCAGTGCGGCGATCTGCTCGTCGAACGGCTTGGTGACGAGCGGAGTGATCTTGGCGACCGTGAGCTCGCTCTCGGCGACGAACTGCAGTGCCGCCTTCAGGTGCTGCTCGGTCGGGCCCTTCTTCTGCGCCATGGCCGCCTCCCCAAGGTTGCCGGGTTTGGGAGGTTCATTCGAATTCGGGTGGCCACGCGGCAACAAGCGCGATCACGCCAGTCTGCGCTGTCCTCGCGGGCAGGCGGAGCTGACGGTTCGCTGCCGCGTGGCCACGTTCGGTCACTCCAGGGAGGCCACGGCGATGTGCGGACGGCCGGTGATGGGGTGCTCGCCTATGTGGGCTCGGACCCCGAAGACGTCCGCGACGAAGGCGGGTGTGAGCACTTCAAGCGGTGGCCCGGCGGCCTTGACCCGGCCGTCCTTGAGGACGACCACGCGATCGCAGTAGGCGGCCGCGTGGTCGAGGTCGTGGAGGGCGGCCAGGAGCGTCAGGCCGAGTGACCGGATCAGGTCGAGCAGGCCGAGCTTGGCCCGCACGTCGAGGTGGTTGGTCGGCTCGTCCAGCACCAGCAGCGGCGCCTCCTGGGCCAGGGCCCGAGCGACCAGGACTCGCTGGCGTTCACCGCCGGACAGAGTTGAGAACAGGCGGTCGGCGGCGGGCAGCATGTCCACCCGCTTGAGCGCGTCGGCGATCACCGCGCGGTCGGCGGTGTCCTCGCGTTCGAGCAGGCCCTTGTGCGGCGCGCGGCCCATCGCGACGACCTCGCGGACGGTGAACTCTGCGGTCACGTCGCCGTGCTGGGTCACCACGGCCCGGCGCAGCGCCGCGCGGCGGGCGGGCATGCGCCACAGGTCGTCCCCGTTCAGCGAGACGATGCCGGCGGCGGGCCGCAGCGAACGGTAGACGGTCCGCAGCAGTGTCGACTTCCCGCTGCCGTTCGGGCCGATCAGGCCGACGAACTCGCCCGGTTCGGCGACCAGGTCGACGCCGGACACGATCGGCGTGGACTCGATCTCGGCGGTGAGACCCTCGATGGTCAGCCGCATCAGGCGCTCCCGGCCGCTCGGCGCCGCAGGAGCCACAGGAAGAACGGGACGCCGAGCGCGGTGGTGAAGATGCCGACCGGCAGCTCGTTCGGCCGGTCGACCGTGCGCGTGGCGAGATCCACCAGCACCAGGAAGACCGCGCCGAGCAGCGCCGCCACCGGCAGCAGCCGCCGGTGGTCGGCGCCGACCAGGAACCGCGCCGCGTGCGGCACCATCAGGCCGACGAACCCGATGCCGCCGACCACGCTGACCGCTGTCGCGGTCAGCAGCGAGGCGATCATCAGAAGGGCGACGCGGAGCGCCTGCACCGGGACGCCGAGCGAGGCCGCCGCGTCCTCACCGGCCATCAGGGCGTTCAGGCTCCGGCCCTGGAGCAGCAGGAACGCCATGCACACCGCGATGACCGCCGCCGGGACGCCCAGGTCGGACCAGGTGGCGCCCGCGACGCTGCCCATCAGCCAGAACATCAGCGCGTGCAGCTCGGTCGGGCTCACCTGGAGCTGGATGTAGCTGGTCGCGGCCGAGCACAGGTAGCCGACGGCGACCCCGGCCAGCACCAGCCGCGAGTCCAGCAGCCGCCCGCCGCGCTGCGCCAGCACGTACACCAGCAGCACGGTCAGCACGGCGGTCGCGAACGCCGCGCCGGTCACGCCGAGGCCGCCGAGCGCGGTGGCGCCGAACGAGACGACCAGGACCGCGCCGAGCGAGGCGCCCGAGGAGATCCCGAGGATGTAGGGGTCGGCGAGCGGGTTGCGGACCAGCGCCTGCAGCGCCACGCCCGCGACGCTCAGCCCGGCGCCGACGAGGGCGGCGACCAGGACGCGCGGCGTGCGGATGTCCCAGATCACCTGGTCGCGCAGCGGGTCGCCGGGGCCGGAGCCGGTGAGCCGGGCGCCGATCACCTTCCAGACCGAGGCGAGCGGCAGGTTCACCGAGCCGATCGAGATCGACACGGCCGAGGCCACGACCAGCGCCACGGCCAGGCCCGCGACGAGTGCGACGGTACGGAGCTCAGGCACCGGGCTGCACCACCTTGGCGAGCTTCTCGGCGGCGACCGCGTTCAGCGGGCCGAGGAAGACCCCGTCGGCGACCGTCGTGTAGGTCCCGGTCCTGGACGCCTTCCACTGCGGGTACTCGGCGAAGAGCTTGCGGGCCTGCTCGGCGGGGTTCTCCGACGGCTGGAACGCGCCGACCACCAGCACGTCCACCTGGGCGGCGGCCAGCTGCTCCTTGTTGATGCTGCTGACCGCCTCGGAGGGCTGCCCGCCGAACGAGTTGGTCCCGCCGGCCGCCTCGACGACCTCGTCGGCGACGCGGCCGGTCCAGACGGCGGGCAGGCCGTTGGCGTTCATCATCGACATGCCCGGGTAGGCGATCAGCACCTTCTTCGGCGGCCTGCCGGCCGTGCGGGCCCGTACGGCGTCGAGCCTGCGCCGCAGGTCACCGGCGACCTGCGCGGCCTTGTGCTGGACGTCGAAGATCTGGCCGAGCAGCCGGATGAACTCCTGCGAGGACGCGATCGACACGTTCGCGTACGCCCGCTTCTCGGCCGGTGAGGCCTCCGGCTTGCCGAACGCGCAGTTCACGGGGTTGACCAGGGTGTTGATGCCCGCGGCGGCCAGTTGCCCGCGGGTCGCCAGGCCCTTCTTGGGGTCGAAGCCGCCCGACCAGTACGACACCACCAGGTCGGGCTTGGCGGCCAGGACCTGCTCGGCGGGCACCTCGAAGTTCTTGTTCATCTTCAGCCCGCCGGTGGGCATCGCCTTGATCGCGGCGACCATGGCGGGATCGTCGGACACCCCGTACGACTGGGCGTTGGCGAGGACGTGGCGCTGCAGGCCGAGCACGACGAAGCTCTCGACCTCGGCGACCGACGTTCCGTTGAGGATGAGGACTCGCTTCGGCGGCTCCTTGAAGGTGACCTTCTGGCCGCAGTTGCTGATCGTGAGGGGATAGGCGGTCTTGGCGGGGGTGGCCGGGGCGGTGCTGGAGGTGCCGTTCGCGGACGTACCGCACGCGGCGGCGGTGAGGGCGAGCGCCGCGATTGAGGGCAGCACGAAACTGCGTGTGAACATGGGGGTTCCTTGCTTCCGATGGAGTGAGAGATCAGACGGCGTGAAGCCGTTCCATCGGAGGGCCGCGCCGCCGGACGGCACGGGCCAGCAGGACACCCAGGCGCGGCGGCGCGTCGTCGGCGACGATCACCGCCCACGGCGGCCGGTGGATCTCGACCGGCCTCAGCACCAGGCGGGTGAACGCGATCGCGAAGACGGCGCCCAGCAGCCACCACAGGGCCCGTTCGGCACCCGCGAGCAGCAGCGCGGCGGCGACCGCGGCGGCCGCGTGGCCCGCCAGCATGGACAGGCCCATGCCGGAGCGGACGCCGGGCGAGGGCACGGGCGCCGCGCTCATGTGGTGGGCCCCGGCCGGTCCCGGGGCCGCCATCGTGAACGCCACGTGGAAGGCCACCTGGGCCCAGCCGACCACGACCAGGATCTTCCAGAACGAGAGCATCCGGCTCGCGAGCGCCACGCAGAGCAGGCCCACGACGGCACCGGTCGCCAGCACGGCGGAGATCGGCGGCAGGCAGCAGGCGCCGCCCAGCGCGTGTCCCGCGAGGGCGAGGAGCGTGCAGACGGCCGCGAGGAACCCGCCCCGCACCAGCCGCGTGATCTGCACCCGGCCAGCCTATGGGGCGGTCCCGACCTGCTGATCTTGGGGCTTGGGGTCGGCCGATATCCTGGCGATATGGCCAGTCCGACCCCGTCCGCCCGCAACGACCGCCGCCGCGAGGAACTGCGCGACTTCCTGCGCACCCGGCGAGCGCGCCTCACGCCCAAGGACGTGGGGATGCCCGAGGCCGGGCGGCGCCGGACGCCGGGGCTGCGGCGCGAGGAGGTCGCCGTGCTCGCCGGGGTCGGGGTGTCCTGGTACACCTGGCTGGAGCAGGGCCGCGACATCAAGGTGTCCGAGGAGGTCCTGGACGCGATCGGCCGGGCGCTGCGGCTGGACGATCCCGAACGCGCCCACCTCTACCTGCTGGCCGGGCTCAACCCGCCGCGGGCCGAGGTCGCGCCCGCGATCCCGGTGACGCCCGAGATGCAGCGGATCCTGGACGCCTGGGCGCCGCGGCCCGCCTACGTGCGGGACCGCTACTGGAACTTCATCGCGATCAACGACGCGGCGCGGGCGGTGTTCGGCTACGGCGACACCGACCACAACTGCCTGGTCTCGTTCTTCACCAACGCCCGCTACCGCGCGATGCACGGCGAGTGGGAGGCGGCGGCGCCGGACGTGGCGGCGGGCTTCCGCGGCGACGCGGCGCGGTTCCCCGACGACCCGGAGTTCGGGCGGCTCGCGGACGACCTGTGCGAGGTCAGCCCCGAGTTCGCCGAGCTGTGGGCCAGGCACGACGTGATCGAGCACACGCAGGCGGTCAAGGCCGTGCGGCATCCCGAGGTCGGCGAGCTGATCTTCGACTCGACGGCGCTGCCGCTGCCGGACCGCCCCGGACACCACCTGATCTTGCACAACCCCCGTCCGGACACCGGGACCGAGGCCCGGCTGGAGCGTCTGATGACCATCCGCCTGGCCGAGGCGGGCTGATCATTTCGGCCTCCCAGGGTGGTGGTGGCAGACCCAGGTTAGAGGGGCACTGTTTGGCCGCCGGCGGGTGCAGCACGATCGTTCACATGACGAACGCACTGAAGAACACCGCGCTGACCGGCCGTTTCGAGGACAGGATCGCCTTGATCACGGGCGGGTCCAGCGGCATGGGCCTGGCGGCCGCCGCCCGGCTGCTGAGCGAGGGCGCCCACGTGATCATCACGGGCCGTGACCAGGCCCGGCTGGACGCCGCCGTCAAGGAGCTGGACGCCGGCGACCGGGTGCTGGCCGTGCGTGCCGACGCGGCCGACCTGAACGACCTGGACGCGGTGGCGGCCACGATCAAGGAGCGGTACGGCCGCCTGGACGTGGTCTTCGCCAACGCGGGCGTCGGTGTCTTCAGCTCAGCGGCCGAGGTCACCGAGGACGACTTCGACCACATCGTGGGCGTCAACTTCAAGGGCGTGTTCTTCACGGTCCAGAAGAGCCTGCCGCTGATGAAGGCGGGCGGCTCGATCGTGATCAACGCGTCCTGGACGCTGAACCGCGGGCTGCCGATCGGCTCGGTCTACTCCGCGTCCAAGGCCGCGGCGCACAACCTGTCCCGCACGTTCGCCGCCGAGTTCGGCCCCGCGGGCATCCGGGTCAACTCGGTCAGCCCGGGCTTCATCGACACCCCGATGTTCCAGGGCGCCGCTCCCTCCGACGAGGAGCGCGACGCGTACGCGAGCCAGGTCGTCAGCGGGCGGCTGGGCACCTCGGAGGACATCGCCGACGCGGTGGCCTTCCTGGCCTCGGACGAGGCCTCCTACATCAACGGGCAAGACCTGATCATCGACGGTGGCCTGGTGGCCGCCATTCCGGGAGGGAACTGAACATGAAGACCCGTACTTTCGCAGGCACGCAGGTCGGCGCCATCGGTCTCGGCTGCATGGGCATGAGCTGGGGCTACAGCGTGGCCGACCGGAACGACGACGCCTCGGTGGCCCTCATCCACGAGGCCATCGACCTCGGCGTCACCTTCCTCGACACCGCTCAGGTCTACGGCGACGGGCACAACGAGACGCTCGTCGGCAGGGCCCTCAAGGACCGCCGCGACGAGGTCGTGCTGGCCACCAAGACCGGCATCACCGTCGACCCGGTGACCTACAAGAACACCCGTGACGGCTCGCCCGCGAACGTGAAAAGCAAGGCCGACGACAGTCTGCGCCGCCTCGGCACCGACGTGATCGACCTCTACTACCTGCACCGGATCGACCCGGACGTCCCGCTGGCCGAGACGTGGGGCGCGATGGCCGAGCTGGTCGCCGAGGGCAAGGTCCGCCACCTCGGCCTGTCCGAGGCGACCGTCGCCCAGGCCGCCGAGGCGCACGCCGTCCACCCGGTCGCGGCGATCCAGTCCGAGCTGTCGCTGTGGACCAGGGACCCGATGGGCGTGACCGCTGACGGGGTCGGCGACGTCGTCGGCTGGTGCGCGGCCAACGGCGCGGCGTTCGTGCCGTACTCGCCGCTCGGCCGCGGCTTCCTCACCGGCGCGATCACCAGCGCCGACTTCGAGGACAGCGACTTCCGCGGCGGCAACCCGCGCTTCCAGGACGAGGCGCTCCAGGCCAACCTCAAGATCGTGGACGTGGTCAAGGCCGTCGCCGAACGGCACGGCGCCACCCCGGCGCAGATCGCGATCGCCTGGACGCTCGCCCAGGGCGACCACGTCATCCCGATCCCGGGCACCAAGAAGTCCAAGTACCTGAACGAGAACGCCGGCGCCGACGGCATCGAGCTCACCGCGGCCGACGTGGCCGAGCTCGACTCCGTACCCGCCCCGGTGGGGAGCCGATACTGATGAAGGCCGTCACCATTCCCGAGTTCGGCGCGGCGGACGTCCTGCGGCTCGACGAGGTCACGACGCCCGAGCCGGGCCCCGGCCAGGTGTCCATCGACGTCGCGTACGCGGGCGCCAACTTCGCCGAGGTCCTCTACCGGCAGGGCGTCGTGGACGTGCCGCTGCCGTTCGTCCCCGGCATCGAGGTCTCCGGCCGCGTCCGCGCCGTCGGCCCCGACGTCGAGGGGCTGAGCGTCGGCCAGCCGGTCGCCGCACTCACCATCGTCGACAGCGGCGGCTACGCCGACGTCGTCGTGACCGCCGCCGAGCTGGTCGCCCCGATCGAGGCCGGGCTCGGCCTGAACGTGGCGGCCGCCGTTCCGTCCAACAGCACCACCGCGTTCCTGGTCCTGGACCGGGTGGCGCGCATCGAGCCGGGCGAGAGCGTGCTGGTGCACGCCGCCGCCGGGGGAGTGGGCAGCCAGCTCGGCCAGGCCGCCCGCCTCCTCGGCGCCGGCCGGATCGCCGGAACGGTCGGGAGCCCGGCCAAGGTCCAGGCCGCCAAGGAGTTCGGGTTCGACGAGGTCATCCTGCGCGACGAGTTCGCCGCGCAGGGCGAGTTCGACGTCGTCGTGGACATGGTCGGAGGCCCCGCCCGCCGCACGAGCCTGGACGCCCTCGCCCCGATGGGCCGCATGGTCGTCATGGGCAACGCCTCGGGCGCCGATGACGTCGGCCTCCCGGCGAACGAGCTGTGGTTCACCAACAAGACCGTGTCCGGGTTCAACCTGGCCGCGTTCTCCGGTGCGTTCCCGGCCGACGCGGGCCGCGCGCTCCGCCGCGCCGTCGGGGCCGCCGCGGCGGGCGACCTCAAGGTCCAGGTCGAGGAGCTGGCGCTGACGCGGGCCGCCGACGCCCACCGCCGCATCGAGTCCGGCTCCACCACCGGCAAGCTGGTCCTCAAGGTCTGAGTGCTCAGAGCCTGACGCCGGTGACCAGCCAAGCGGTGCTGCGGAGGCGGACCGCGCCCTCCCTCTCGTAGGGGCGCGCCGCCTCCGTCAGTGCCGCTCGCGCGTCCGGGTCGCCGAACGCGCCCCACCGCGCGATGAAGTCCCCGGCCTCCTCGGCGCTCGCCCCCAGCTCGATCGCCGTCTCCACGGCCCTGATCTGCACGTTGACGAACCCGGCGTCGCCGAGCACCTCGCGAACGCGGTCCGGGTCGGAGAGCGAGTGCACGACCCCCGCCGCGGGCGCGACCGCCGAGACGATCGTCGGCAGGTCGTTGGTCTCCGGCGGCCCGATCGTGGTGAAGACCAGCCGCCCGCGCGGCCGCAGGGCCCGCCCGAGGTTGGCGAACGCGGCCACCGGATCGGCGAAGAACATCACCCCGAACCGGCTGATCGCCACGTCGAAGCCGCCCGCCGGGAACGGATGGGTCTGGGCGTCGCCCTCCTCGAACGTGATGTTGCGCAGCCCTTGGGCCTGCGCAGCGGCCTTCGCGTGCGCCAGCAGCGGCTCGGCGATGTCGTTCCCGACCACGTGCCCGTCCGGCGCCCGGACGGCCGCCAGCCGCGTCGTTCCGCCGTAGCCGCAGCCGACGTCCAGCACCTTGTGCGCGGGCCGGATGGCCGCCGCCGCGAACAGGTGCATGTTGAACCCGCCGCTGACGACCTCGTAGCGTTCGGCGTCGCTGCCGCGGTCCACGACGGTCATCGGGTCACCGCCGGGGTCTTCGCGGCCAGCTCCAGCAGCTCGTCGACCGACCACTGGTCGTAGGCGTGCTCGCCGTACTTGGTGGCGATGACATGGCCGTCGGTGCCGATCAGGAAGTCGCCGGGCAGGCCGTACCGCCCGCCGTCGGGGAACGTCGCCGGGCCGCGCTCGCGCCGGCGGATGATCCCCCAGGTCTGGCGGCCGACGGCGCGCACGATCGTGCCCCACACGCGCGGGTGGAGCAGGGCGCGGCGCGAGGCCTCCACGCCGAACTCCCGGTAGAGGCGCTTGCCCGGGTCGGCGATGATCGCGAACGGCAGGTCGGCGGTGTGCTCGCGCAGCTCGTCGGGGGAGGAGTGGAAGACCACCACCTCCCGGATGCCCGCCGCCTCGATCTCGTCATGGCGGCGCACGATCGAGCGCAGGTGCAGGTTGCACACCGGGCAGCCCGCGAACCTGCGGAACTGCAGATGGACGAGCCGGTCGCGGCCGGGCACGGCGACCAGGCGGCCGATGACGGGGGCGAGCTCGCGGGCCTCGATCACGGCGCCGGGTTCGAGACGCATGGCGGATCTCCTTCGTAGGTGTACGTCATACGCTTACAGTTTTAGGCGTATGCCGTACGCTGTCAACCGCCATGCCACGCAGACGATCCATCAGCCACGACCAGCTGGCCGCCGCCGCGCTCACCGTCATCGACCGCGACGGCCTCGCCGGCACGTCCATGCGCGCGGTCGCCAAAGAGCTCGGGATGAGCACGATGGCCCTCTACCGCTACGTGGAGGACCGCCGCGAGCTGGAAGGACTGGTCGTCGAGCTGGTCCTCAGCGCCGTGGATCCCGAGCGGCCCCCGCCCGGCCCGTCCTGGCGCGAGCGCCTCGAGACGATGGTGCTGCGCATGCGCGACGCGCTCGCCGCCCATCCCGAGGTGGTTCCCCTCACCGCCGTTCACCGGCACGGCTCACTCAGCCTGCTGCGCTGGTCGGAGACCGTCGTCGGCCTGCTCACCGAGGGCGGCATCGAGGGCGAACGCCGCGTCATCGCCCTGCGCGGGATGCTCTCCTACGTCATCGGCGCGCTGCAGCTCGAACACCTCGGCCCGCTCTCGGGCGAGGGCACGAACGTGATCGCCTCCCTCCCGCGCGACGAGTTCCCCGGCATGGCCGAGACCGCCGCGTCCGCCCGCGGCGTCGACCCCGAGACCGAGTTCCGCGGCGGCCTCGCGCTGCTGCTGGACGGGATCGAATCCCAGTCGACGGGCTAGGCCAGGAAGGACTGCCCGGCCTTGATGCGTGCGGCGGCGGTGGTGACGATGCCGTCGATGAGGTCCTCGCAGGTGGGGAGGGCGTCGATGAGCGCGACGACCTGGCCGGAGGCCATCACGCCGAGGTCGGGGCGGCCGTCGACCATCGCGGCCTTCAGCAGCATCGGGGTGTTGGCGGCCATGAGCACCTGCGACCAGGACAGGTCCTTGCCGTGCTTCATCGCCTTGCCGTCGGCGATCATCTCCCGCCACGACATGCCGGAGATCTTCTTGAAGCGGGCGCCGTTGCGCAACGCCCGGACCAGGCCGGAGAGCCGTCCGGCCCGTTCGAGTTCGTCGACCAGCTCGCTGCGCAGCACCCGGTGCGGCATGCCGTCCACCTGCCGGGTGACGACGGTCTCCTTGGTGCCCAGGTAGACCTTCTTGACGTCCTCGGGCACCGAGCTGTCGGCGGTCAGCAGGAAGCGCGTGCCCATGGCCACGCCCCCCGCTCCGTAGGCGAGCGCGGCGGCCAGACCGCGGCCGTCGAAGAAGCCGCCCGCCGCGATCACGGGGATGTCGACCGCGTCCACGACCTGGGGGAGCAGCAGCGTGGTGGCGACGGCGCCGGTGTGGCCGCCGCCCTCACCGCCCTGCACCAGCACCGCGTCGGCTCCCCAGGCGGCGACCTTCTCGGCGTGGCGCCGCGCGCCGACCGACGGGATGACGACGACGCCCGCGTCCTTGAGCTTGGCGATGAGCTCCTGCTTGGGCGCGAGCGCGAACGAGGCGACCTTCACCTGCTCCTTGATGAGCAGGTCGATGCGGTCGCCCGCGTCCCCGGCGTCCGCGCGCAGGTTGACGCCGAACGGGGCCTCCGTACGGTCCTTGACCTCGTGGATCGCCTCGGTGAGCTGTTCCAGCGTCATCGTCGCCGAGGCGAGGACGCCGAGCCCGCCGGCGTTCGCCACGGCCGAGACCAGGCGCGGCCCCGCCACCCAGCCCATGCCGGTCTGCACGACGGGATGGCGCACACCGGCGAGGCGCGTCAGCGGCGTGTCGAGCACCTGGTCGATCACTGTGTCCCCCGCTCGCCTCCGGCGCGCCCTTTGGCGCGCGCTTCCCTCGTCGCAGGCTCCTCGGTCCAGCGCGCGCCGCGCGCCTCCGGCTCGCTCACGACGGGACCTCGCGTTCGCGCAGGCCCTTCGGGTCGAGCACCTCGCGCATGATGCGCAGCTCGTCCTCGGTGGGCAGGCGGGTCTCGGGGACCTGCGCCGGAACCTCCAGGTCGAAACCGGTCGCCTCGACGACGTCGGCGATCGTGACGCCCGGATGCACCGAACGCAGCCGCATCCGGCGGGCGGGGGTGGCGAAGTCGAGCACGGCGAGGTTGGAGACGACCGCGCGGATCTCGTGCGCGCCCCGGTCGTGCCCGACGCCGCCCACGAAGTCGACCGAGTCGGTGAAGACGCGGGTCGAGTGCTTGGGCACCCAGTAGCTCGTGGTGTTGAGCCGGGTGTTGCCGGGCCCGCCGCGCACGCCGAGGAGCTGGCGCTTGGGCCGTTCCCAGTCGCCGATGCAGGAGATGTTGGTGTTGCCGTACGGGTCGATCTGCACCGGCCCCATGAAGACGTGGCGCCGACCGTTCAGCACCAGCCAGAGGTGGTCGCGGAACGGCAGCCAGCCCTCGACCTCGGTCGCCGGGCGGCCGAGCGGCATCGGCTCGGCGCTCAGCGCCGGCCCGCCGTCGGTGGTGAGCAGGTCCGGCTCGAACGTGGCGCGGGCCAGGCGCGCGCCCAGCATCGGCACGAAGCCCGCGACCGCCGCCGCGACGATCTCGCCGTCGCCCCGGAACAGCTCGGCGCACGCGACCGCGCAGATCTCAGCGCGCGTCGCCGAAGTGGTGGTGGGGGTGCTCATTTGGCCTCCTCCTCGCGCCACGTGCGCACCGCGCCCTGGTAGGCGGCCTCGTCACCGGACAGGAACCGCTCGCGGAACGCCGCCCAGTCGTCGGGATCGGCGGCCGCCTTGGCGTAGAGCTTCTGGAACGCCTCGTCGCGGTCGTGGTCGGGCTCGCACGCGGTGAAGTGGGCGCCGTTCGGCGTCTCGACCACCCCGGCCACGTGGGCGCGGCTGATCAGCAGCGACTGCAGCGGGCCCTCCTTGAGCAGGTCGCCGGTGTCGACGAGGCGTTCGCACGAGACGTAGGTGCGGCCCGCGGCCTTGGCGTACAGGTCGTCCATGTACGGGTCGGGGCCGAGGTACTGCGCGTTGCCGCGGGCGTCGGCGCGGTTCATGTGCACCAGCGCCACGTCCATCGTCAGCGCCGGGACCGCGACGAGCTCCTCGCCGTCCTCGTAGGGAGAACGGATCGTCTTGAGGTGGGGGTTGACCTTGAGGACGTCCGAGCCGAGCCCGGCGGGAGTCGGGAGGAACGGCAGCCGGTGCGCCGCCGCGTACAGCCCGAACATGAACATGCCCTCGTCGTACTCGGTCAGCTCGATCTCGCCGTTCTGGCGGGCCTGCCGGAAGTGCGGCTCCAGCGGGATCGAGTCCATGGTGACGAACGCGGTGACCAGCCGCCGTACCTTGCCCGCCGCGCAGAGCAGGCCGACGTCGGGCCCGCCGTAGGTGACGACCGTGAGATCGGTGAGCGGCGAGTTGCAGATCGCACGGACCAGGGCCATGGGCTTGCGCCGCGACCCCCAGCCGCCGATCCCGATCGTCATCCCGCTCTCCAGCGAGCCGACGATCTCCTCGATCGTGGTGACCTTGCTCATTGGCCGTCCTTCCGCACGAAGGCGTCGCGGTGCGCGTCACCGGCGCCGACCAGGTTGAGCTCGAAGGTGAAGCCCTGCTCGAAGCGGTAGCTGCGCTTGACGTCGATCGGGTCGATGCCGTTCAGCGACTCCTTGGCGCGCCGGATCACGTACGGGTCCTTGGCGGCGATGTTCTCCGCGACCTCGAACGCCTTGGCGCGCAACTGGCCGGGCGGGACGACCTCCAGCACCGAGCCGTGCCGGTGCAGCTCCTCGGCGCTGACGTTGCGGCACGTGTAGACCATCGCGCGCATGAGGTGCTGCGGCACGAGCCGGGCCAGGTGCGTGGCGGCGCCGAGCGCGCCCCGGTCGACCTCCGGGAGCCCGAAGTAGGCGTCCTCGGCGGCGATGACGATGTCGGCGTTGCCGACCAGGCCGATGCCGCCGCCCAGGCAGAAGCCGTTCACCGCGGCGACGACCGGGACCTCGCACTCGTAGACGGCGGCGAACGCGGCGTAGCAGCCGCGGTTGGCGCCGACCAGCGCGGTGTGGCCCTCGGTGTTCTGCATCTCCTTGATGTCGACGCCCGCGTTGAAGCCGCGCCCTTCGGAACGGAGCACGACGGCCCCGACCTTCGGGTCGCGTCCGGCCGCCAGCAGCGCGTCCGCCAGGTCGTACCAGCCCTGGACGGTCAGCGCGTTGACCGGGGGCGCGTCGACGACGACCTCGGCGACCCCGCCCTCATGGGTCGTGGTGGAGATTCCCATGCGCTACCTTTCCACCAAACATTTGTTAGAACAGACCGTAGCAGAGCCGATGAGGGAGGGCCGATGCCTCTTTCGCTGGATTTGAGCGGCCGCCTGGCCGTGGTCACCGGGGGCGTGCGCGGGGTCGGCCTCGGCATCAGCCGCGCCCTCCTGGAGGCGGGCGCGGACGTGGTCGCGGTGGCCCGCCGCGAGTCCGCAGAGCTGCCCTCCGCCGGCGGCCGGACGGCCCGCTTCGCCTCACTGGACGTACGCGATCCGGACGCCGTGCAGGCCTTCTTCGACGGACTCGACCGGGTGGACGTGCTGGTCAACAACGCCGGTGGTGCTCCGTTCCTGCCGCTGGCCGAGGGCGAGCTGCGCACCCACATCAAGATCATCGAGCTCAACCTGACGGCCGCGCTGATCATGTCCCGCGCCGCCAACGCCCGCATGCAGAAGCAGGACGAGGGCGGCTCGATCATCATGATCGGCAGCGTCAGCGGCGTGCGCCCCTCGCCAGGGTCGGCCGCCTACGGCGCCGCCAAGGCCGGGCTGGACAACCTCGCCACCTCGCTCGCCGTCGAACTGGCGCCGCGCGTCCGCGTCAACACCCTCACCCTCGGCATGGTCCGCACCGAGCAGGCGCACCTGCACTACGGCGACGAGGAGGGCATCGCGGCGGTTTCTCACACCGTCCCGCTCGGCCGCCTCGCCGACCCGTACGAGGTCGGCGCCGCCTGCGCGTTCCTGGCCTCCGACCTCTCGGCCTACATCACCGGCTCGTCGCTGCTGCTGCACGGCGGGGGAGAACGCCCCGCCTTCCTGGACGCCGCCAACGTCAACAAGGAGGACCAATGATCTGCAAGGACCGCGTTGTCGTCGTCACCGGAGCGGGCCGCGGCCTGGGCCGCGCCCACGCGCTGGAGTTCGCCCGCCAGGGCGCCAAGGTCGTCGTCAACGACCTCGGCGTAGCGCGCGACGGCACCGGCGAGGCCACCGAGGGCCCCGCGCACGACGTCGTCAAGGAGATCGAGCAGCTCGGCGGGCAGGCCGTCGCCAGCCCCCACGACATCGCCACCGACGACGGCGCCGCGGCCCTCATCGCCCTCGCCGTCGAGACGTTCGGCCGCCTGGACGTGCTGGTCAACAACGCCGGCTTCCTGCGCGACCGCATGCTGATCAACCTGTCCGAGGACGAGTGGGACGCCGTCATGCGCGTTCACCTGAAGGGCCACTTCCTCCCGCTCAAGCACGCGGGCCAGTACTGGCGCGCCGAGAGCAAGGCGGGCCGCCCCGTCGACGCCCGCGTCATCAACACCTCGTCCGGTGCGGGCCTGCTCGGCAGCGTCGGCCAGGGCAACTACTCCGCCGCCAAGGCGGGCATCGTCGGCCTCACCCTCGTCGCCTCAGCCGAAATGGGCCGCTACAACGTCACGGTCAACGCCATCGCCCCAGCGGCCCGCACCCGCATGACCGAAGAGGTCTTCGCCCAGACCATGGCGGCCCCCGCCGAGGGCGAGTTCGACGCCATGGCCCCCGAGAACGTCTCGCCCCTGGTCGCCTGGCTCGGCTCGACCCAGTCCAAGGGCATCACCGGCCGGGTCTTCGAGGCCGAGGGCGGCAAGATCTGCGTGATGGACGCCTTCCGCCATGGCCCCACCGCCGACAAGGGTGCCCGCTGGGACCCCGCAGAACTCACCCCCGTCATCACCGGCCTCCTCGAAGAGGCAGGGAACCCCGAGCCGGTCTACGGCGCCGGCTGACGCACGCCCGCCGCCGCGCCGCCTGCGCTCGCGCGCAGGATGGTGCTGGGGGGCTCGCCGCGTACGCGCTTGAACGCGTTGCTGAAGGCGAAGCCGTCGGAGTAGCCGACCTTGCGTGCCACCGAGGTGACGCTCGCGCCGTCCTCGCGCAGCAGGTCGGCGGCCACGGCCATCCGCCACTCGGTCAGGTAGGCCAGCGGCGGCCGGCCGACGAGTTCGGTGAACCTGCGGGCGAAGACCGCGCGCGACATCCCGGTCTCGGCGGCCAGTCCGGCGACCGTCCACGGCCGCGCGGGCTCGTCGTGCAGCAGCCGCAGCGCCCTGCCGATCTGCGGGTCGCCGAGCGCACGGTAGCCGGCGGGCGGTTCGACGTCCGGGCGGGCGAACCAGGCCCGGACCACCCGGACCAGGAGCATGTCGAGTAGCCGGTCGAGGATGACCTGCTGGCCCGGGTCTTCGAGGGCGATCTCGGTGGAGAGCAGGTCGAGCAGAGGCGTGAACGCCGGTTGGGCCGGCACGACGACCAGCTCGGGCAGTGCGCGCAGGAGCCGTTCGCAGACGTCGCCGCGCATCGCGTACTCGGCGGTCACCAGCAGGTCCGAGCCCTTGGACGTCAGCCCGTACGTGCGCGGGCCCAGCAGGAAGTCGCACCCGTCGCTGTCGGGCCCCTCGGCGGTCAGCCAGCACCGGTCCGCGCCCTCGACCACGATCTGCGCCTCGGTCTCGGGACGATCGCCGACCACGAACGACCGGTGCCCCCGTACCAGCACGATGTCGCCCTCGCGCGCCCGTACGGGCTCCGCGCCGTCCGGCGTGATCCACGCGTCGCCCTGCAGCATCGCGCCCAGCACCAGGGGCGTGTCGGAGGCGAAGCGGACCGCCCAGGGCGGCTCGGCCACCGACCGGCAGAACGTCGCGCCGCGCGCCCGGACGCCGGACAGCAGATCATCGAGCAGGTCCATGGGTGAGACGATCTCACATGCGAATGAGATGCGCGACCATGGATCGTCTCGCCGCGGGTTGGTCAGATGATCCACATGACCGATGCACCGATTCTCGTCCTCGGCGCCCGCGGCAAGACCGGCCGCCGCGTCGCCGACCGCCTGAGCGACCTCGGCCGTCCCGTCCTGGCGGCCTCGCGCACCACCGGCTTCGACCTCGCCGGCCCCGCCACCTGGGACGCCGTCCTGGAAGGCGTCGACGCCGTCTACCTGGTCCCGATGAACGAATACGTCGACCAGTCCGTGATCTCGGGCTTCGCCCGCCGGGCCGTCGAGCTGGGCGCGCGCCGCCTGGTGCTGCTGTCGGCGAGGGGGACAGGCGGGGAGCCGTCGCCGTTCCAGACGGCCGGTGAGAACGCCGTCCGCGCCTCGGGAGCCGACTGGACGATCCTGCGCCCGTCCTGGTTCGCGCAGAACTTCAGCGAGGACTTCCTGCTGGACCCGATCAGGTCGGGCGTTCTGGCCCTGCCCGCAGGAGACGGTCGCGAGGCGTTCATCGACGCGGGCGACATCGCCGACGTGGCCGTGGCCGCCCTGACGCAGGACGGTCACGCGGGCCAGGTCTACGAGCTGTCCGGACCCGAAGCCCTCACGTTCGCCGAAACCGCCGCGATCATCTCCGAGGCGAGCGGCAAGGAGATCGGCTACGCCTCGCTCGAACCGTCCGAGTTCGCCACCGCCCTCACCGGGCAAGGCCTGCCCGCCGAGCTGGTCGAGGTGATGGGCGAGCTGTTCGCCAACATCCGGGACGACGCGGGCGCTCACCTGAGCGACGGCGTCCGGCGCGTGCTCGGCCGCGAGCCCCGCCCGTTCGCCGACTACGCCAAGGAGGCCGCGGCCTCGGGCGTCTGGTCGTAGACGTCGCGCGCCGCGCGGATGGCCGCGTCGTGCTCGACCGCCCACCGGCCGAGCGCGAGCAGCGGCCCGCGCAGCGAACGGCCGAGGTCGGTGAGCGCGTACTCCACCCGCGCCGCCCGCCCCGGCAGGGCGGTCCGGCTGATCAGGCCGTCGCGTTCGAGCGTGCGCAGCGTACGGGTGAGGACGCGGCGGCTGAGGCCCTCGACGGCCCGGTCCAGCTCGTTGAACCCGTACGGCCGGGCGGCCAGGAGCGAGAGCACCAGCACGCTCCACTTCTCACCCACCCGCCGCATCACGTCCGTCGCGGGGCACATCGCGTGCTCGGCGACGGACACCGGGGCGGCCAGGCCCTCGTCAGTGGACATCAAAGTGCCTTCTTCCGGCGGCTGATCGGCTCCGCGCAGGATCAGCGTACGCAATGACCACGACGAAGGAGCCGGCTCATGATCGCTGTCTGCGGGGCCTCCGGAAACCTGGGCGGCCGCACCCTGCGCCACCTGCTCGACCGCGTTGACGCCGACCGCGTCCTCGCCCTGTCCCGTACGCCCGGCCGGGTGACCGCGCCGGTGGCGGCCCGGGCCGCCGACTTCGGTGACCCGGCCGGGCTCGTACGGGCCTTCGAGGGCGTGGAGCGGCTGCTGCTGATCAGCGTCGACGCCGTGACCGGCCGCGTGCCGCTGCACGCGAACGCGGTCGAGGCGGCGGCCCAGGCCGGCGTCGAGCACGTCGTCTACACCTCGACGGTCCGGGCCGGGGACCCGGGCAACCCGAGCGGAGTCGCCCACGACCACCGGGAGACCGAACGGCTCCTGGCCGGGTCGGGCCTGCGGTTCACCTCGCTGCGCTTCAACGTCTGGCCCGAGATGCTCACCTATCTCGGCGTCGCCCAGCGGGTCGTGGCCTCCGGCGAGCTGCCCAGCAACTCGGGCGCGGGAGGCGTCGGTTACATCGGCAGGGACGACAGCGCCGCGGTGGCCGCGGCGGTCCTGGCCGAGGGCGGGTCCGAGGGGCAGTTCCTGGAGGT
Source organism: Actinomadura barringtoniae (assembly GCF_017573505.1). Classification (GTDB taxonomy): domain Bacteria; phylum Actinomycetota; class Actinomycetes; order Streptosporangiales; family Streptosporangiaceae; genus Spirillospora; species Spirillospora barringtoniae. The sequence continues at coordinate 36,101 of NZ_JAGEOJ010000008.1, read as the reverse complement.
CACCGGCCCCGCCGCGGTGACCGACGCCGAGCTCGCGGACGTGCTCGCCGACGCGACCGGACGGCCCGTCCGGCACCGCCCGGCCACCGACGCGGAGATGCCGTCTCTGCTGATCGCCCAGGGGATGCCCGCGCCGCTCGCCGAGGCCTGGACGGGCGCCGGGATCGTTCGCCGGAACGGCTGGTTCGACGTGGTGACCCACGCGGCCGAACGCCTGACAGGGCGTCGTCCCGCATCTCTCTCCGACCTCCTCGTCCAGGACCGGCCCGCCCTCCTGGCCCCGGCCGGATCGGGCTCGAGGTGAGGCCGACAGCGGCCATTCGTGCCGGTCATGGACGGTTTTGCCTACCGTGGAAAGCGGCCTTGACCGGGACGTAGGCGACAAGTCATATGGCAGGCGTAAAGGGGAGGGCCGTGTAGCCGAACTGACCGGTGACGGGACGCGTCGTAAAGGCCACAGGTTCGTACTAACGATCCGAGAGGCCGGTGCAGGCGGAAGATGGCTCCCGACCGTCGTTCGTCCCCAGAGTCCTCCGCCTACGAGCGGGACCAAGGGAGGCGGAGGCTCGCACACGAGGGGACCAGGGGTTTCGGCGTGGGCACCGGGTCCTCGCGCCTGCCGCTGCGGCGGCGCACGGCGGCCCGGCGCGCGACGGCCCGGCGGGTGCGCGTGCCCGTGCGGTTGCTCGCGGGGTGCGTGACGGTGGGCGGGCTCGGCGTCCTGGTCGGCATGTCGATCTCGATGGGCTGGATCGGCCCCGCCGGAACGGCCGTCGGGCACTTCCTGGACTTCTACGGGGGAGTCTTCACGCTGGTGCCGCTGTCGCTGGCGGTCATGATCGGGCTGCTGGCGACCGATCGCGCGATCCTCAGCCCCCGGCATCGCATCCACGCCCAGTCGATCCACCGCGCGCTGGCCTTCCTGGCCGTGTCGATGCTGGTGGTGCACGTGACCTCCCAGGTGGTGGAGCACCGGGTGGGGCTGGCCGGGGCGCTCGTGCCGTTCGGCTCGGGCGCCGCGGCCGTGGGCTTCGGCACGCTGGCCTGCTATTCGATGATCGTGGCGGTCGCGAGCGGGATCGCGCGGGGCCGGTTCGCGCTCACGGACCGGCCGTGGGTGTGGCGGGCCCTGCACCTGACCGCGTACGCGGCCTGGCCACTGGGGATCTGGCATGGGCTGACCGCGGGCCGCCATCCGAAGACGTGGGTCACGGCGAGTTATGCGCTGTGCTTCGCCGCCGTCGTCTTGGCGCTGCTCGCGCGTCCGTTCCTGCGGGGGAGGGGAACGCCATGACCGCGATCGCCGTACGCCAGATCGGCCCGGCCCGGCTGACCCGGGGGCTGGAGGGGGCGGGGCGCGTCGACTGGAAGGCGCATCGCGAGCTTCACCCCGACCCGCATGCTCTCAAGGCGGATCAGCTGATCGCGCTGGCGGAGGAGGGGCGGCTGTGCGGGCGGGGCGGTGCGGGCTTCCCATTCGCGCGCAAGGTCCGGGCCGTGGTCGACAGTGCCGTACGGCGCAAGAAGCGCACGATCGTGGTGGTGAACGGGACGGAGGGGGAGCCCGGCAGCGCCAAGGACAAGGTGCTGCTGAGCCGTACGCCGCACCTGATCCTGGACGGCGCCGCGCTGGCGGCGACGGCGCTCGGCGCCCTGGAGATCGTGATCGGGGTGACCGACGAGGACGCGGCGCAGTCGATGGAGCTGGCCATCCACGAACGCGAGCTGGGGTCGCGGGCGCGGGTCGTACGGCTGCCGGAGCGGTTCATCACGGGCGAGAGCGGGGCGCTCATCCGGGGCATCAACGGGCGGCGCCCCATCCCGCCGGGCCGCAAGGGGCACGCCTCCACGCGCGGCGTCGACGGCCTGCCCACGCTGCTGTCGAACGCTGAGACGTACGCGCAACTGGCCGTGCTCGCGGCGCTCGGACCGCGCCGTTATCGGAAGGTCGGCACGCCTGAGGAGCCCGGGACCGTACTGCTGACCGTGACCGGGTCGGCGCGCTTCCCGGCCGTCGTGGAGACTCCGGCAGGCGCGCCGCTGGCCCATCTGCTCGACCTGTGCGGGAGCCGGGCGGGTGAGGGCGTGCTGGTCGGCGGCTACCACGGCGCGTGGCTGAGCGGCGAGGTCGCGACCCGTACGCAGGTGTCGCGCGAGAGCCTGAAGGCGGCCGGGGGAACGCTCGGCGCGGGCATCGTGATGCCGCTCGGCCGTGGCACCTGCCCGCTCGGCGAGGTCGCCCGGGTCGCGCGCTACATGGCCGCCGAGTCGGCCGGGCAGTGCGGGCCGTGCCGCCTGGGCCTGCCCGACCTTGCCGGGTCGCTCGCGGCGCTGGCGGGCGGGAAGGATCCTGCCGCGGCGCTGGACAACCTGCGGCGCGTCTCGCGGATGGTGGTCGGCCGAGGCGCGTGCGCCCACCCGGACGGGGTCTCGCGCTTCGTGCTGTCGGCGCTGGAGGTGTTCGCCGACGACGCCGCCCTGCACGTGGCGAGCGGCGGCTGCGGACGGCCCGTGCTGGGCGTGCTGCCCGCCGAGACCGACGCGCAGCTGCGCATGGAGGTCGACTGGAGCCGCTGCGACGGGCACGGGCTGTGCGCCGACATCATGCGCGGCACCGTGCGGATGGACGAGTACAACTACCCGGTGATCCCCGCCGAGCCGATCCCCACGACGATGGAGACCGCGGCGCGCAAGGCCGTCGCGATGTGCCCGGGACTGGCGCTGCGCCTGGTCTCGCGGGTGCCCAAGGAAGCCCGAAGCTAGGGCCTCAAGGCTGGTAGTCCTCGATGTACTGGTGGACCTTGTCGGTGTAGGCCTTCCACTTGGCCGGAACGCCGTGGGCCTGCACGACCTTCTTCGACGAGCTCCGGTAGGTGGCCGCGAGGTTGAGGGCCGGGTCACCGGGGACACCCTTGAGGTCCTTGCCCCAGTAGCACATGTACCTGCCCATCGCCGGAATCGACAGCTCCGGCGTGATCTGGGCGGGCGTCGGCTCGGGGTTGTTGAGGCCGCCGGGCTGCCAGAAGACCAGGATCTTGGGGGTCCACCGGGCGATCCCGTACTCGTCCTTCTGCGGGTCGGCCAGGGTGGGGTTGAAGCCGCTCTCGGCCTTGAGCATGGCGGCGATGAGGGCCGGGCTCATGCCCTTCTGGTCGCACCAGCTGCCCGCCTCGATGATGAGGGAGCGGTACTTCTTCGGGATGTCGGTGTTGGTGCGCAGCAGCCGCCCGTGCGGGTCGCCGTTGGCCGGGATGCCGTTCGCGCCGTCGTCGCCGCCCTGCAGGGCCATGGCGGTGCCGCCGCCGGCGAGCGCGAGCACGGCGACGCCCGCCCCCGCGTACAGCCAGACCTTGCGGCGGCGCTTGCCGCTCGCCTTCTGGTCGGACACCGTCGGCTTGGCCGGCGGGAACACCGGGTCGGTGTCGGTGCGGCCGAGCGTCTGCGACAGCGCCCCGGCGAACTCCGAGGCCGTCGGCCAGCGGCGTTCCCGGTCCTGGTCCAGCGCCCGCAGCACGACCGCGTCGATGGTGTGCGGAACGGTGTTCTGCAGCTCGCTGGGCGGCCGCGCGGGCGTGCCGGGCGGCTCGCCGGTGAGCATGTGGTACGTCAGGGCGCCGAGCCCGAACACGTCCGCCCGCGCGTCCGGGGCGCCGTCGATCTGGGCCTGCTCGGGCGCCATGTAGCCGGGTGACCCGGCGGGCATCGTCAGGCTGGAGATGCGGTCGCCGGTCCGGGCGATGCCCAGGTCGGAGATCATGAACCGCTCGCCCCCGGCGGTGGAACGGATCAGCACGTTCGACGGCTTCAGGTCGCGGTGCACGATGTCGCGGCTGTGCAGGGCCTGGACGCCGCGCGCGATGGCCTGTGCCGCGCCGAGCGCCTCGCTCAGCGGCAGCGGCCCCGCCGCCAGGCGCTCCTCCAGCGTGCCCCGGTCGGCGTAGCTCATCACGAAGTACGGGCGGCCGTCGTCCAGCTCGCCGATGTCGAACACCTGGACGAGCTGGTGGGAGTCGACCTGGCGGAGCAGCCGGGCCTCCTGCACGAACCGTTCGCGCACGTCCGAGCGCTGCGCCCAGTGGTCGGCCAGGATCTTGATCGCGACCGGTGAGTCGAGCTCGTCGTCGTGGCCCAGCCAGACCGTGGCGAACCCGCCCGTGCCGAGCATCCGGTCGATCCGGTAGCGACCTGCGGCGGGGGGAGTCTCCATGGTCGCCCATGATGGTTGATGAGATCGGGTTCCGGGAGACCCTTTGCCGCCATCACCGCTGTGACCAGCGGGTCAGTAAGGCCTGGGGCGCTGCGTACCGGGGCCGTCACGGGATGTCGGCGGGGGCGGAAATGCCCAGCGGGACTGGGATGTTGCACGGAGGGGCGACGTGGCTCCCGTGGCCGGGGACCTGGGCGAACCGCCGGGTAAAAAATGGATCGCTTACGGCGGAGGGCGGCGGCTACGGTTCGAAGGTTGGGGAGATCGTGCCGGATGATCACCGGCTGACCGCTGCCCGACCACCGGGCGACGACCAGGCCCGTCACCCCGGAACCCTATTCTTAGCGACTGTATGAGGACGCCAGTGAAATCGCCGCTCGCCGACCTGCGCGCGCGCCTGCCCGAGCTGATGCTGCGTGATCAGCATCGGCTCCGCCGCCGTATCGACGGCATCCAGAAGATGCGGGACGCCCGCCGGCGGGACAAGATCACTGGCGAGATCGCCGCCGACGTCGAGGCGGCCGAGCGCCGGATCGCCGGGCGGCGCGCCGCCGTGCCGAAGATCACCTATCCGGCCGAGCTTCCGGTCAGCCAGAAGCGCGAGGACATCCTGGCCGCGATCCGCGACCACCAGGTCGTGATCGTCGCGGGCGAGACCGGCTCGGGCAAGACCACCCAGCTGCCCAAGATCTGCCTGGAGCTCGGGCGCGGGGTCGCCGGGTCGATCGGGCACACCCAGCCGCGCCGGCTGGCCGCCCGCACGGTCGCCGACCGGATCGCCGAGGAGCTGAAGACCGAGGTCGGCCAGGCGGTCGGCTACAAGGTCCGCTTCACCGACCACTCCAGCGACGACACGCTCGTTAAGCTGATGACCGACGGCATCCTGCTCGCCGAGATCCAGACCGACCGGCTGCTAAGGCAGTACGACACGCTGATCATCGACGAGGCGCACGAGCGCAGCCTCAACATCGACTTCCTGCTGGGCTATCTCAGGGAGATCCTGCCCCGCCGCCCCGACCTCAAGGTGATCATCACCTCGGCGACCATCGACCCCGAGCGGTTCTCCGAGCATTTCAGGGGGTTCGGGGGATCGTCCCCCGATGGGCAGAGCGGGAACGCTCCGATCGTCGAGGTCTCCGGACGTACGTACCCGGTCGAGGTGCGCTACCGGCCGGTCGTCGACCCGGAGGACCCCGAGGCCGACCCGGACCGCGACCAGGTCCAGGCGATCCTGGACGCGGTCGACGAGCTGGCGCTCGAGGCGCCCGGGGACGTGCTGGTCTTCCTCAGCGGTGAACGGGAGATCCGCGACACCGCCGACGCCCTGCAGAAGCACTTCCAGGGCCGTCGCGGCGGAACGACCGAGGTGCTGCCCCTCTACGCGCGCCTGTCGGCCGCCGAGCAGCACCGCGTCTTCCAGCCGCACCGGGGCCGCCGGATCGTGCTGGCCACCAACGTCGCCGAGACCTCGCTGACCGTTCCGGGCATCAAGTACGTCATCGACCCCGGCACCGCCCGCATCTCCCGCTACAGCACCCGCCTCAAGGTGCAGCGGCTGCCGATCGAGCCCGTCTCGCAGGCGTCCGCCAACCAGCGCAAGGGCCGCTGCGGCCGCGTCTCGGAGGGCGTGTGCATCCGGCTCTACTCGGAGGAGGACTTCGAGTCCCGGCCCGAGTTCACCGACCCCGAGATCCTGCGCACCAACCTCGCCTCGGTCATCCTGCAGATGACCTCGCTCGGCCTCGGCGACATCGCCGCGTTCCCGTTCGTCGAGCCGCCGGACCGCCGCAACGTCAAGGCGGGCGTCGACTTGCTGCACGAGCTCGGCGCGATCGACCCGGCCGAGCAGGACCCGCGCAAGCGCCTCACCGAGCTCGGCCGCCGCCTCGCCCAGCTGCCGGTCGACCCGCGCCTGGGCCGGATGGTCCTGGAGGCGGAGAAGAACGGCTGCGTACGCGAGGTGCTGATCATCGCCGCCGCGCTGTCCATCCAGGACCCGCGCGAACGCCCTGCCGATCACCAGCAGGCGGCCGACGAGAAGCACGCCCGCTTCGCCGACCCCACCTCCGACTTCCTCGCCTACCTCAACCTGTGGAACTACCTGCGCGAGAAGCAGCGCGAGCTGTCGGGCAGCCAGTTCCGCCGGATGTGCAAGAACGAGTTCCTGCATTTCCTGCGCGTACGCGAATGGCAGGACCTGCACTCGCAACTGCGGCAGGTCGCCAAGACGCTCGGCGTGGCCCCCGGCAGCACCGACGCCGAGCCCGACCGCGTGCACCTCTCGCTGCTGTCGGGACTGCTGTCGCACATCGGGCTCATGGACACCGACAAGTCCGAGAAGAAGGACGCGGGGAAGAAGGACGCGAACCCGCGCCGGCGCGGCGTGGAATACCTCGGCGCACGCGGCGCCAAGTTCGCAGTCTTCCCCGGCTCGGCGCTGTTCAAGAAGCCGCCCCGCTGGGTGATGGCCGCCGAGCTGGTCGAGACGTCCCGGCTGTGGGGCCGCATCAACGCCAGGATCGAGCCCGAGTGGATCGAGCCGCTCGCCGATCACCTGGTCAAACGCTCCTACAGCGAGCCGCACTGGTCCAAGAAGCAGGCCGCCGTCATGGCGTACGAGAAGGTCACGCTCTACGGCGTGCCGATCGTCGCGCAGCGCAACGTCAACTACGGCGGCATCGACCCCGAGCTGGCCCGCGAGCTGTTCATCCGGCACGCGCTGGTCGAGGGCGACTGGGAGACCCACCACCGCTTCTTCAAGGAGAACCGCGACCTGCTGGACGAGGTCGAGGAGCTGGAGCACCGGGCGCGGCGCCGCGACATCCTCGTCGACGACGAGACGCTGTTCGAGTTCTACGACGAGCGGGTGCCCGACGACGTCGTGTCGGGCCGCCACTTCGACGGCTGGTGGAAGAAGGCCCGCCACACCGAGCCCGACCTGCTGAACTTCGAGAAGTCGATGCTCATCAACGAGAGCGCCGACGACGTCAGCGAGGCCGACTACCCCGACGTGTGGCAGCAGGGCCCGCTGCGGCTCCGCCTGACCTACCAGTTCGAGCCGGGCAGCGACGCCGACGGCGTGACCGTGCACATCCCGGTGCAGGTGCTCAACCAGGTCCGGGCCGACGGGTTCGAATGGCTGGTGCCGGGGCTGCGCACCGAGCTGGTGACCGAGCTGATCCGCTCGCTGCCCAAGCAACTGCGGGTCAACTTCGTTCCGGCGCCCGACTACGCGCGGCGCGTGCTGGAGCGCATCTCGCCCCGTACCGAACCGCTGCTGGACGCGCTCGAACGCGAGCTGCCCACCATGACCGCCACGGCCGGGGTGCAGATCGCGCGCGAGGCCTGGGACCTGGACCGCCTGCCCTCCCACCTGCACATCACGTTCCGCGTGCTGGACGACCGCAAGCGCACGCTCGCCGAAGACCCCGACTTGGACGCGCTGAAGCGCAAGCTCAAGGGCAAGGTGCGCGGAACGCTGTCCCAGGCGGCCTCCGCCGGGGGAGTCGAACGCGAGGGCCTGCGCGAGTGGAGCATCGGCGAGCTGCCGCGCACCTACGAGCGCAAGCAGTCGGGCTACGACGTCAAGGCGTTCCCCGCACTGACCGACGAGGGCGACACCGTCGCGGTGCGGATGTACGAGACCGAGGCCGAGCAGCGCCACGCCATGTGGCTGGGCACCCGGCGCCTCGTTCTGCTGAACGTGCAGTCCCCGGCCAACCAGATCCAGAAGAACCTCAGCAACCGCGGCAAGCTCGCGCTCAGCAGCAACCCCGACGGCTCCATCGGCGCGCTCTTCGACGACTGCGTGACGGCGGCGGCCGACAAGCTCATCGCCGACGTCGGGGGACCGGCGTGGGACGAGGCGGGCTTCACGCGGCTGTTCGACCACGTGCGCGCCGAGCTGTACGACACCACGGCCGCGATCGTGACGCAGGTGGAACGGATCCTGGCCGAGTCCCACGAGATCGACCGCCGGGTGCGCGGCACGGCCAGCCTGACCCTCGTACCGTCGCTCACCGAGATCCGCGACCGGCTCGCGGGGCTGCTCCCGAAGGGCTTCGTGACGGCGACCGGCTGGCACCGCCTGCCCGATCTGCCGCGCTACCTGCGGGCGCTTCAGGTGCGGCTCGACAAGCTCCCCGAGAACCCGAACCGCGACCGCCAGCTCTCCCACCAGGCCGTGGTGCTGGAGCAGGAGTACGACCAGCTGCTGCGCAGGCTGCCTCCGGCTCGTCGTAGCGACGAGGCCGTACGGCAGATCCGCTGGATGCTGGAGGAGTACCGGGTGAGCCTGTTCGCGCAGCAGATCGGCACCCGCTACCCGGTTTCGGACAAGCGCATCCGCAAGGCTCTGGCTAGTTTTTAAGCCCGGCCTACGGCCCTCGCCTAGCGGCTCGGCCCTAACCGTGCTTTGGCGAGCGCTGCATCGCTTCGCGATCTAGCCTCGTTCCTCGGCTAGACCTTCGGCCGCGCTCGCGCGGGCTTGGCTTCAGACGCGATGGCCCGGGCATCGCGCTCCGGGGGGAAATGGGCGCGATGCCCGGGCCATGCGTTCCGGTGCCAGGGCGGCGGCGGTAGGCACCGGAGTCTGTGGGCTATGAGGTGATGTCGCGGCGGCGGAAGCCGTACAGCCCCACCGCGCCGAGGCCGAGCGCGACGACCAGCAGCCAGATGATCGGCGTGTAGGTCATCTCAGCGCCGGGCAGCCGCGGCGTGTGCGCGAACGGCGAGACGTCCATCACGCCCTGCGGCAGGTCGAACGCCGGGCCGAGCTCGCCGAGCAGCAGGAACGCGACCAGGAACGCCCAGCCCGCGACGACGAACCGGGGCACGAACCCGAACGCCAGGACCACGATCGAGACGATGACCCACGCGGCCGGGATCTGGACCAGCGCGGCCCCGAGCAGCCGTCCGACCTGGCCGCCCACGTCGTGCTGCGCGCCGCCGAACGTCAGGCCCGCGCCCAGGCCGACGGCGAGCAGGATGAGCACGATGCCCGCGAGCGCGACGGTCAGGAAGCCGGAGGCCCAGCGCAGGCGGCTCACCGCGGTCGCCAGGACGGGCTCGGCCCGCCCGGTCGTCTCCTCGGTGCGCATCCGCATCGCGACCGACACCCCGAGGATCGACGAGAACACGCCCACGAAGCCCAGCTCGGTCCCGAGGAAGGCGTCGGTGAGCCCGGAGGCGCCGCCCAGCTTGGTGATGAAGTCGCGCGACTGTGAACTGCCCGCCAGGTCGCCGACGTTGCTGGCGATGCCGCCGAACAGCAGCCCGCCGACGAACGCGGCGATCGTCCAGCCGATGACCACGCCGCGGTTCAGCCGCCACGCCAGCCCGAGCGGGCCGCTCAGCGAGGCCGAGGCGGTCGCGCGGCCCGGCCGGTCCGGCAGGATGCCCGCGCCGAGGTCGCGCCGGGCGACCAGGACGTACGCGCCGGCCGCGGCCACGGCGGCGAAGGCCAGCGCGATCAGGGCGACCCACCAGCGGTCGCCGGCGAACGGGCGGAACTGCTGCGCCCAGCCGAACGGGGACAGCCAGGACAGCCAGCGCGGCCCGTCCTCGCTGGAGGTGTCGCCGATCGCGCGGACCAGGAAGAAGCCGCCGAGCACCGCCGAGGAGTAGCCGATGGCGGCGCGCCCGGTCTCGGTGAGCTGCGCGACCACCGCGGCGATCGCGCCGAACGCGATGCCGACGCTGGCCCAGGCGAGGCCCGAGGCGAACGAACCGCCTGCCGACAGCCCGGCGCCGACCAGCCCGAGCGCGGCGAACAGGCCGATGACCAGGTTGGTGGCGACCATGATGACCAGCGCGGCGGTGAGCGGCGCGCGGCGGCCGATCGCGGTGGAGCCGACCAGCTCCAGCCGCCCGCTCTCCTCCTCGGTACGGGTGTGCCGGACCACGATGATGATCGACAGGATCGCGGCCATGATCGAGCCGAGGATCATCAGCTTCAGCAGCGTCGCGCCGCCGAGCGAGGTCGTGTCGTACACCCGGCCGTAGATCGCCACCAGCGAGGTGTTGTCGTTGGTGCTGGAAGCCAGCTCCACGCGGTCCTTGACGGTGGGGTAGAGGCTCTTGGTCGAGGACGCCGTGGAGGACGCGGTCAGCAGGAAGATGACCGTCCACACCGGCAGCAGGATCCGGTCCCGGCGCAGTGCCAGCCGCACCAGGCCCCCGGTGCCCGTGAACGCGCTCATCGCGAGCCCTCCGAGGCGTTCGTCGCACTGCTTGCACCGGCGCCCGCGCCGGCACCGGCGGGCTCCAGGTCGTCCTGGTAGTGGCGCAGGAACAGCTCCTCCAGCGTCGGCGGCTGGCTCGTGAGCGTGACGACGCCCGACTTCACCAGCTGCTGCAGCGCCTCGTCGAGCCTGACGGTGTCCACGTCGAACTTGACCTTGTTGCCGTCGATCTCGATGTCGTGCACGCCCGGCAGGTTCGACAGGCCGTTCGGCGAACTGGCCAGCACCGCCTCGATCGAGGTGCGGGTCAGGTGTCGCAGCTCGGTGAGCGTGCCCGACTCGACCGCGCGTCCCTTGCGGATGATCGTGACGCGCTCGCAGAGCTTCTCGACCTCGCTGAGGATGTGGCTGGAGAGCAGGACGGTACGGCCGTTGTGCCGCTCGTCCTGGATGCACTCCTGGAAGACCTCCTCCATCAAGGGGTCCAGGCCCGAGGTGGGCTCGTCCAGGATCAGCAGCTCGACGTCGGAGGCCAGCGCGGCGATCAGGCCGACCTTCTGCCGGTTGCCCTTGGAGTAGGCGCGGCCCTTCTTCTTCGGGTCGAGCTCGAACCGTTCGATCAGCTCGTCGCGGCGCTTGCGGTTCATCCCGCCGCGCAGCCGGCCGAGCAGGTCGATGACCTCGCCGCCGGTCAGGTTCGGCCAGAGCGTCACGTCGCCCGGCACGTACGCCAGGCGCTTGTGGAGCTCGGTCGCCTGCCGCCACGGATCGCCGCCGAGCAGTTCGGCGGTGCCGCCGTCGGCGCGGAGGAGTCCCAGCAGGACGCGGATGGTCGTCGACTTGCCCGCGCCGTTCGGGCCGAGGAAGCCGTGCACCTCCCCGGTGGTGACGGTGAGGTCGAGCTCATCGAGCGCACGCGTGCGGCCGAACGTCTTCACGAGGCCGCGCACAGAGATGGCGGTGTTCATGCTTCATAACCTACACTAGTTTCACGAAAGTGTGAATCTAATGAATCCGTTAAAGTGATACACCGGCTGACCTGAGGAGATGATGCCGAGTGACCGACCTTGCCCCTCCCGTTCGCGACGAGGCCGTCTCGCGTTTCGTCGAGCGCTTCGCGTCCCTGCTGACCGACGCGGGCATGCCGCGCATGGCCGCCCGGGTGATGATGGCGCTGATGGTCACCGAGTCCGGTGCGCTCACCGCCGCCGAACTCGCCGAGCGACTGCAGGTCAGCCCCGCCGCGGTGTCGGGGGCGGTGCGCTACCTGACCCGCGTTCACCTGGCCGTGCGCGAACGCGAGCCCGGATCGCGCCGCGACGTCTTCCGGGTGCGCGACGACGAGTGGCAGGACGCCATCACCAACCGCGGCCAGATGCTCAAGCTGTGGGAGCAGGGCATGAACGAGGGCATCGTCGCCGTGGGCGGCGACGGGCAGGCGGCCCAGCGCCTCGCCGTGGCGATGGAGTACTACGCCTACCTGCGCAAGGAGCTCGCCGACATGCGCGAACGCTGGCAGGACCACCTCGCCGGCGTACGCGACGGAAAGATCGACCCGCTGAGCGACGGCCCTCACGCCCAGATCCTCCGCGAAGGCCCCGCAGAACGCTGAACGCCGCGGACACGGCGTAACCGGGTGGCGGACACCGCGTAACGGCCGGTGTTGCGGGAGAGGGTGGTCTCATATACCCCCCAAGTCTCTGCAGTACCGCCAAAGAGTGCGTAAGGTGCATCCCATGCCTAACAGCGATGAGCGCGACAATGGCGGCCCTGAGGAGAAGGCCACCGGCGCCGATGCCGCGGTTCCGCAGGGTGATGCACAGCACGAACGCAGGCCTGGAACGGGGCCGGGTCCCGGTCCGAGCACCGCGTTCGGAGCCATGACGCCCGAGCCGAAGACCGAGGCCGCCGTCGCCCGGCTGGGGGACCCCGTCACCGTCTGGCCGTGCGCCAACTGCGGCCGCCCGGTGCCGCAGCCCGTCGGTGCCGTCCGCGCCATCCGCTACTGCCAGGACAACGACGGAGCCTGCGCCCGCGACGCGCGCGACCGCCGCGAGCGCGGCCGGGACGCGCCCGGCCTCACCGGCCAGGTCGCCTCCACATGGGAGATGGTCGAGCGCCTGGAGAAGACCGCCGACCTGCTCGCCGAGTCGCTGGCCTCCGAGCTCAGCGTCGCGGGCGTGGAGAAGCGCGTCGCCGAGGTGCGCGCCGAGGCCGCCCGCGAGCTGTCCACCGCGCAGACCGAGCGCGACGCCTCCCAGCGCAAGGCCGAGGAGGCGCGGCAGGAGGCCACCTCCGCCCGCCAGCGCGTCGACGCGGCCGAGAAGGAGGCGACCCGCGCCCGCGAGGAGTCCAAGCTCGCCACCGCCAAGCGCGACGCCGCCCAGCAGGCCTGGGAAGAGGCCCACCAGATCGCGCAGCAGTCGGTGTCGGCCAAGCTCGCCGCCGAGAGCGAGCGCGACCGCATCGCGGCCCGCGAGACCGAGCTGCTGGCCGCCCTCGAGGGCGCCCGCGCCGAGCTGGTCACCCTGCACGCCAAGATCGCCGAGACCGAGGGCGCCGTCGAGTCGCAGCGCGTCGAGGCCGCCGTCGCCCGCCAGGGCGCCGAGGACCTCCGTACCGCCATGCGCGACACCGAGGTGCAGCGCCAGCGCGCCATGCAGTCGGCGAGCAAGGCCGAGGCCGAGCGCACCACCGCCGTCCGCGCCAAGTCCGAGGCCGAGTCCGAGGCGGCCCGCGCCGTCGCGCGCGCCGAGGAGGCCGTGAAGGACCGCGACGCCGCGCAGGCCTCCGCGCAGGCCGCCGTCTCCGAACGCGAGGAGCTGTCGGCCAAGGTCAACGACCAGGCGATCCAGTTGCGCCAGCTCTCCCAGTCGGTCGCCGAGCAGCAGGCCGCCCTCACCGCCCTCGCCGAGGAACGCGACGCGGCCCGCGCCGAGGCCGACCGGGCCCGCCGCCAGATAGACCAGTTCACGCACAACACGCTGTCGTCGAACCTGTCGCCCAGCCAGAGCATGCCCGCACAGCAGCCGTCGTCGCCCCTGGGCGCACCGCCGCCGCCGAACGGCCGCTCCCTGCACGGCGGCTACACGCTCCCCAACCCGTCCTCATCAGGCCCGTCGCCGGTGACGCCGCCCTCCTCTCCCATGGGCGCCTCCGGCCCCATGCCGATGAGCTCCACCTCATCAGGCCCCATGCCCCCCATCAGCCCCACCGGCACCGGCCCCTCCCCGTCCATCCCGTCCGGCACAGGCCCCCTCCCGGGCCCCAGTTCCCTGAACGGCATGGACCGAGAAGACCCCCTCTTCACCGGCCCCTAACCGCAGCCCCTGCACAAGGTTGAACGGCCCACGGCCCACGGCCCACGGCCCACGGCCCACGGCCGGCCGTGGGTGATCAGGTGTGGGGCGGGTTGGGCGTTGCCGGGGGCGGCCGATCGGACTTGGCCGATCGGCCGTACCTGACCGGACCTGGCCGGACCTGGCCGGTGGGGTGATTTCGGTGTGGTGTGCGCCCGGCGTTTCAGCCGTGCCGGGCAATGAGGAAGATCACCAGGATCGCGATGCCGACGATGATGATGGCGTGCAGCCGCTCCCTGGCCGCCGCCTGCTTGAGGTTCGAGACGCGCTGGCGTCCGACCTTCACGTCGAAGAACGCGCGCCGGGCCCGCTCCCACGAGCTACCCATGTAGGCCGCGAGCGCCGCCACGCCAAGAATGAGGAATCCGCTTCCGCTCATATCTGGCCCGACCTCCGTTGGTCGCGGGGTGCTCAGATTTGACCGCATAGTGCACCCGACCGGCCGTGTCAGGCGACACATTTTTCAACATTCCATCCAAGAACGGGACGGAGGTCCCCACGGACGCGGGCCGAGGGTCCCGCCGTCAGCGGGACTGGATCCAGATCTGTTCGGCGCGGCCCAGCAGCCTCCCGTCCGCCCCGTACGCGGCCGTCGCGGCGTGCAGCTTGCGTCCCTCGCGGCTCCGCGCCAAGCCCATCACCACGCATCGCTCGCCGTCCCGCGGCAGCTCGACGACCTGTGCGGTCATGGTGCCGAGCAGCGCCGGGCGCTCGGGCTGGAAGCAGGACCATCCGCCGGGGCAGTCCAGGGCCGCCCACAGCAGCTCGTGCGACGGGCTCTCGGCCGTCCACGGGCTGGCCACCAGCCCCTCGCCCACGGGCCCCGGCTCCAGCCCCATGCCGCCCATGCCGTCCTCCCGTTCGGGACCGCAGACGAAGCAGCGGGGGAACGGGTGGCTTTCGGCCGCCCGGTATTTCTCCGCCCCTTCGAGGGCCACCTCGTACGGCACGGCGGGCACCTGCGGCACCACGATCGCACCGGTGAACGCCTCGGCGATCAGCCGTTCCCCGTCGAAGAGCCGGACCCCGTTGCCGCTCTCGTCGCGGTCCAGTCGCAGCTCGTGCGCCAGCGGCGGCGGCTGCCGCAGCGTCACGGTCACCGTGTGGGCCGTCAGCTCCTTGGACAGCAGCCCCGCGACGTATCCGCCGTTCCCCGATCCATCAGGCCCGCAGTAGCGCGCGTCGATGATCATCACTACCCCCGATCCATCACAAACGGGGTAGAGCTTAATGAGGACGTCGGACATTCTTCCGCGCGGGGTCACAATCCGGCATGAGTGGCCCGCCCCATGGTTTCTCGCCCGAACTGGTCGGTATCAGCCGGTCAGCTGGTCGGAATCGGCAGGTCAGAGGGCGCGGGACGGCTGGGGCCGGCCTGGCCGGGTGGTGAAGAAGACCGACAGCGAGCCCTTGAGGCGGGCCCGTACGGTCTCCTCGTCGACCGGGCCGTCCGCGGGGACCGGCGTGCGCTCCAGGGCGCGCTCGATCAGCACGTCGATGTTGCGGTCGGCCACCAGGACCGAGCACGTGTCGCAGGAGTACCAGGGGTAGAGCATGTTCAGCACGGCGACGGCCGTGTCGTCGTCGGACAGCTGTGTGGTGTCGAGCTCGACCTCGAACATGTCGGTGTCTTCGGGGTCGAGGGTCGGGTAGTAGAGCCAGCTCGGGCCCGAGGTCCCGCAGAAGTCGCAGGACTGGGCCTGCGGAGCGGCCTCTCCCACGGCCAGCTCCAGTTCGTGGTCCCAGGGCTCCACCCGCTGGTTGTGGCGGTATCCCACCCCGTCCAGCGTGCCCTCGCGATTGTGTGTGACGTCGTGCACCTCGCCGCCGCAGCGGGCGCACATGAAGCCGATCTCCTCCATGCCCCCTCCGGTGATCGCTCTGGCACCGGCTCTCACAGTATCCGCCAACGGCCCTCAGGCGTAGCCAGCACCACGGAGCGTTGGTCTACGGGAAGCCCTCGCCTACCTGGTAAATGTTGGGCATGACGGACATTACGGTGCTTGAAGTGCCCCAGTGGCAGGGCTCGGGGGTCGCCCGGGCGCGGGAGTTGAGCAAGGGCGCGGGACTGCTGGCCGGGACCGTTCCCGCCGGTCGGCACCTCGTCGCGGAGGTGCCGGATGAGCGGGCGCCGCTGCGGAACGGGGTGGAGGGGCTGGAGACCCTGACCGCGATCGCGGCGAGTGCGCGGGCGTGCCTGGCGGAGGCGGGCGATGACCTCGTGGTGACGGCCGGCGGTGACTGCGGCGTCGAGTTGGAGCCCGTGGCTGCGGCGTCGGCGCGGTACGGCGATTCCCTGGCCGTCGTGTGGTTCGACGCACACGGTGACCTCAACACCCCGGAGGCGTCGCCCTCGCACGCCTTCCACGGCATGGTGCTGCGCACGCTGGTGGGGGAGGGGCCCAAGGAACTCCTCCCCGCCCGGCCGCTGCGGCCCGAACAGGTGGTCCTCGCGGGCGGACGTGTTCTCGACGACAGTGAACGCGAGTTCGTCGAACGCAGCGGGATGCGTCACGTTCTCCCTGCTCAGGCGGTCGACGCGGTCGCCGAGACCGGCGCGACCAGCGTCTACGTGCACATTGATCTCGACGTTCTGGACCCGGGCGCGTTCGCCTCGCTGAGCTACCCGGAGCCGGACGGCATCACGCCCGATGAGCTGCTCGCGGCCGTTCAGGCGCTCACGGCCCGCTTCACCCTCGTGGGCCTGGGCATCACCGAGTACCAGCCGGAGAACGAGCAAGATCAGCAGACACTCCGAACCCTCGTCCCGCAACTGCTGGGCGTCAGCTGACCCCGGGGCAGTGGGCGTGAGCTAGCGCCTGGGCCCGGGCGTGAGCAGACGCTTCAGCCTGGGCGTGCGCTGACGCGCCTGGGCGTGCGCTGACGCGCCTGGGCGTGGCGCGGTCTCGCATGCTCAGTGTGTGAGGGGCAGGAACGCCTTGGCGATCTCCTGGTAGCCGGTCGGGTTGGCGTGGATGTCGTTCCGCGTGCACATGTACGTCCAGGTGCAGATGCGGAACACGTTCCGCGGGACCTGACCGACGCCGGGGAGCGTCTCCTGGTGAACGAAGTCGTTGGTGGCGAACCGTGTGGCCACGTCGGCCACACGGAAGCCCGCGCCGGTGTAGATCGAGGTCTCGAGCCCGTTCAGGGCGTTGCTCAGCAGCACCGACAGCCCCGCGACGCTCTGGCCGCTCGACCCGGTCAGCCAGGCGGCCAGGAACGGGTCGTAGTAATTCATGCCGAGCAGCTTGGTCCGGACGCCCGGCCCGGCCGCCGCGCGCAGTGACGAGGTGATCTGCGTCAGGTTCCCGGCGAGCGTGGTGAGGCCGCGCAGCACACAGGTGGTGTCGATGCCGCCGCCCACCGCGCAGCCGTCCACATCGTTCCCGCCGATGTCGATCGTCAGGTAGCGGACCGCGCCGCGATGGGCCCGCAGGAACTTCTGCGCGGCGTCGAGCTGGCTCGACGCGCCGTCGTACGGGCAGTGCCCGCCCTTGATCATGGTGGTGGAGTCCTCGCCCGCACACCCCAGTTTCACCAGCTTGAGCGCGGGATCCTTCGCCTTCAGGGACGCATAGAGAACGTCCACGTATCCCTGGTCGGTATTGCCCTGACCAGGCTGGTAACCCGTCGACAGCGAGTCGCCCAGCGACACGTAATAGCGGGCGCCGGTGGCCGCGGCCGGGGACGCGAGGGCGGCGACCAGGCCAAGTGCGGCAAAACCCGCGACGACCGTCGAACGAGCGCGCATACCGGCCTCCTCGGCTTGGGGTGAACGGAGTATGGACCCGCGTGTCAGCCCTGTGAACCCCTCAATCGGCGTAGATCGCCTGGTACACCCGGGTGCGAGGCACCGTTCCGGCTCCGCTACGGTGAAGATCGTCCCCTTGACGCCCGCGCCCCGGCGATCCCGGTCGGCCTCCGTCATCTCCCGCCGCCACGGCCGCCGCCCATCCCGCGCGAGCCCCGTGCCGACGAGCCGCGAACAGGAGGTGCTCCATGTCCCTCGTCCCAGCGATCCGTTCCGACATCGTGCTCAACGCCGACAAGGTGGATCTCGTACGCGAGCGGCGGCTCCTGCTCGACCAGGTCTCGATGACCGTCCTCACCGGCGAGCACTGGGCCCTGCTCGGCCCGAACGGCGCGGGCAAGAGCACGCTCCTCGGCATCCTGGGCGCCTACAATCACCCGACCCGCGGCACCGCCGAGATCCTCGGCCACCGCATGGGCCGGGTGGACGTGCACGCCCTGCGCCCGCTGATCGGCCAGGTCAACCCGCGCCACCCGCTGGAGTCGGCCCGTACGGTCCGCGAGATCGTCCTCACCGGAGCGACCGGCACCATCGAGCTCGTTCCCCGCTGGACCCCGACCGAAGAACAGCTCCGCCGCGCCGACGAGCTGATCGAGCTCATGGGCCTGGACCGCATCGCCGAGTCTCGCTGGCCCGCGCTCTCCCAGGGCGAACGCGGCCGCACCCTGATCGCGCGGGCCCTGATGCCCGAGCCCCTTCTCCTGCTCCTGGACGAGCCCGCCACCGGCCTGGACCTGGCCGCCCGCGAACGCCTGCTGGCAGCCCTCGACGAGATCCGCGCCAGGCAACCCGAGCTCACCACGGTCCTGGTCACCCACCACCTGGAAGAGCTCCCCGCCACCACCAGCCATGCCCTCCTCCTGCGCGAGGGCCGCGTGTTGGCCGCAGGCCCGGCGGACGAGGTCCTCACGACCGACCTGGTGAGCGCCTGCTTCGACCACCCGGTCGCCATCGTCCGCAACCACGGCCGCTGGGCCGCCACCGCCGCCCCCGCCTAACCCCAAGCACGAACAGGCGCCCGCCCGGCCGGGGCGTGGGTCGAGGCATTGGGTCGGGTGGGGACTGAGCGTGGGGCCCGATGTGGGCGAGGCGCAGGCTGGGCAAACGGCACCGGCACCGGTTGCAGGCCAGCGCGGCCGTGCGCCGATCCCGGGGTGCGGGTCTGGCGCGAGTTGAGCCTGGGCCGGGCGGGGGTGAGTTAGCTGTCGGAACGGATGGTGTGGGCGGCCAGGTGGGCCAGGACGGACTGGTTGGCCTCCCAACCGTCCGGGAACTTGATCGGGACGCCGAGGTGGACGGGCTCGGTGGACGGGTGGGCGTCCAGGAGCTCGGGGATCCCGGCGCGCGCGACCACGATGCAGGCGTGCCGGTGGCGTGAGGTGAGCACGCACAGGCGCCCGGACTCCAGGTGGAACGCGGTGGCGTCGCGGCGGCCCGACAGCGGGTGCAGGACCACGGTGACGTCGTACTCTCGGCCCTGGAGCCGGTTGGCGGTGTCGACCGTGATGCCTTCGCCGTGCGGGCCGAGCGCGGCTCGGATCGCGGTGACCTGGTCGCGGTGCGCGGCGCCGATCGCGATGCGGTCGGCGCCGACCGGGGCCGAGCCGTGTTCGGAGTGGGCCACCGCACCGCGCTGGAGCAGCCGTACGGCAAGGGCGGCGGTCGCCTGAACGGCCTCGGCGTCGGTACGGAGCGCGTGCCGCGCGGGCAGCTCGTACAGCGCCCAGCCCGAGGCCGCGGCCTCGTCCAGCGCGCGGTCGTAGGTCGTGCCCATGCCGCCGGCCGAGTACTCCAGCCTGCGGTCGCCCGGCCCGGTGCCCGACCGGAATCCGGTGAACGGGTAGAACGCGGCCGACACCACCGGCGCGGCGGAGGCCGGCAGGCGCCACGACACCGGCAGCCGGTGAACGGGCAGGTCGGGATTGTGCGCGAGGAGCACCGAGACCGCGCTGCGCATCGGGTCCCACGACAGGCCCGCCCACCGTTCGACCTCGACGGTGGAGAACGGGTCGAGCTGCCCCGGGTCGCCCACGAACAGGGCCCGCTCGAAGCGCCCGGCGATGCGCAGCAGCATGTCCGAGCGCATCTGGTACGCCTCGTCGACGATCGCCCACGGCCACGAACCGTCCGAGAGCGTCGCCCACTTGGCCGCGGTGGCGATCACCACGGTCCGTTCGGCCAGATCGTCGCCCTTGGTGGCGACGCGTACGGAAGCGTGCGCGGTCACGCGAGCGGCGGGAACGTAGGAGGCGGCCGACAGCCGTCCGAGCGTGATGTCGGGGTGCTTGCCCGCGATCCGGTCGATGAGGTCGTCCACCTGCTCGTTGGTCTGCGCCACGATCATGAGCCGTTCACCGGCCGCGGCCAGATGCGCGGCCGCCCGCACCACCAACGTGGACTTGCCCGCACCGGGCGGCGAGTCGACCACCACGCCGCGATGATCGCCGTCCAGGTCGGCCAGCACGGCGTCCACGACCTCGTTCGCGGCCGTCCCCGGGTCGGCGACCTCCTCCGGCAGTTCCACCGCGATGTCCAGGCTCATCTGCAGGTCAACGGCACCTTCCGGCGCCACCCGCGGCGCCGGAGGCCCACCCGCCGCGTCGGCGCCCTGCCCGGACGCCCGGGATGCGGCGGACGCGCCGGACGGGCCGGGCGTACGCGGCGCGGCGGGCGTGCCGGGCGTGCCCGACGTCGCGGACGTGGCGGACGTGGCGGGCGTCCGCGGTGTGCCCGGCGTGCGCGATGAGGCAGACGTTCCCGAGGCGCCGGAGGCGCGTGGTGCGGCGGGCGCGCGCGATGTACCGGGCGTGCGGGAGGTGGCGGATGCGAAGTCGATGATGTTGTTCGGCGGAGCCGACGGCTCGGTCATGACCACTCCTCCGCGGCGTCGTTGTCGGTGGGCACGTAGTCCTCGGGCGGGCCGCCGTGCGTCCAGGGGGTGTCCTCGCGTTCGGGGAACTTGGCCGCGCCGAACGACCCGTCCGTCAGCGAGGTGAAGCACACCCGTTCCCCGGCCTCGGGCACGACACCGGGCTCGGGAACGAGCTTGCGTCCCATCCCGCCCGTCAGCTCGATCAAGATCCCCTGTGCGGGGCCGGGCGCGGCGAGCTCGATGATCTTTCCCTTGAGTGCGGGCCGGGCGGCGAGGCAGACCGTGGCGCCGGCCTCCAGCTGAACGGGATCCTCGGTCTGAACACGCACGTACGGGCGGAGCTTCGGCCGCTTGCCGGTCTCGTCGAGGCGGGTCGGGTCGGACTCGGTGACGATGCCGCCGAACGCCTGGCCGGACAGCCGGTGCTCGGCCATGACCAGCGGGTCGTCGAACGCACGCTGCGCGTCGTAGGAGTCCTGCGCCCGCTCCAGGTCGTGCAGGCGCCGCGCGGCCCGTACGGCTGGGTCGCGGCGAGCCTGCGGGTGGCCCTCGTCGAACGTCGAGTGATGCCAGGTGAAGGCGTCCCGTTCGCGCTCCCACCGCCGGGCGACGCTGGCGCCCTCCGGCAGCGCGCGGAGCAGGTCGATCGCCCGCCACATCAGGTCCCAGGTGGGCGTGAGCTGGCTGCCGACCGCCTTGCGGACGCGTTCATCCTCGCCGGTCGCGTCGTACGCGGTGATCGCGGACGCCAGCACGTCGTTGTCGAACGCGGGGTCAGTGGTCGGCCCGGCCGGCGGGCAGACCGCCGGATCCTCGGCCAGCGCCGCCGCCGCAGGCCCGTCGAGACCCTCGGGCGGGTCGATCCAGCCGAGCAACGCCCCGAGGTTGCCGTCCTCCAGAGAGCTCTGCCCGGTCGCCCAGTGCAGGCGCAGCGCCTCGGTCATCGTCATCAGCAGCCCCGCGCCCGGATGATCGTTGCGGTCGGCGAACCACGTCAGCCACCGCCCGAGCACCGGCACCGAGGGGTCCACCGCGTACGGCCCGTCCGTACGCCTGAAACGCGTCGATCGCCCGAGCATGCGCAGGAACCCGACCCCGGCGCGGTTCGGCACCAGCAACTGCGGGGCCTCCGCGTACCGAATCCGTTCCTCGCCGTCCTTACTGGGCGCCAGCTCCTCGACCGCGCTGCTCCCGGCCGCCTCGATGTGCGCCAGAACGGCCTTGGCCAGGTCGGCCGCGAACGCGAACCGCAGGTCACGGTTGCGCGGCTGCGGAACGGCCAGCAGCGTCGGCTCGTCCCGTACGGTCCCCAGCATCACCGCCAGCGGCGCCGCCGCCTCACCCGCCAGCTTCAACGGCACGATGACCAGCGGCGCCTCGGCCAGATGACAGTGCCTCACGGTGGCCAGCGGCTGCGCCCGCCGAGCCGCGACCGCCTCCAACTGCGCAAGCGACCCCAGCACGCTCACCCCGAGCCCCCCACCCGCACCCGCGCAACCGCCACCCTCACGCCGCTCGCCACCCTGACACCGCTCGCGTTCCTCACGCGGCTCGCGTACGTCATGCGGCTCGCGTTCCTCACGCGGCTCGCGTACGTCATGCGACTCGCCGCGCCATTGCCGCTGGCCGCGCCGCTGCCGCTCGCGGTCCGTTCACCGCGAGCCGCCATCGTCGGGCTCGTTGTCCCCATGCCGTTCGCCGTGGTCATGCGGGTCCTGGGGAGGCGGTGGCGAGGGCCTCGTGGCGGAGGCGGGCGGCGGTACGGAGGCGGGCGGCGGTCTCGGCCAGATCGCCGGACGGGTTCAGGGACCCGTCGGCGAGGGCGAGGGCGGTGCCGATCGAGTCGATGCCGCCGAGGTCGTCGCGGATCGCGCGGCCCAGCGTGCCGGTGGAACCGCAGTCGCGCGCCTCACGGCGGCAGAAGAAGGCCATCTCGCAGCTCGACATGCATTCGGGCGCGTACCGGGCCTCGACGGCGCCGACTGAGCCTGGCAGGCGCTCGTCGTCGAGAGCGAACGTGAGGTCGTCCGGCAGAGTCTCGATGAGGTCGCTCACGCGGGTGAGCCGGGCGAGCTGGCGTTCCAGGACGGCCAGCTGCGGGCGTACGTCCATCGGCGTCGCGGTGGGGCGGTTGGAGAAGTTCTCCGGACAGACCAGGAAGACCTCGTGCGACACCCGCCCGGGATCGCCGCCCAGCTCGGCCACCAGGCGCCGCATCGCCAGCACGTACACCGCGGACTGGCGAGCCGCCGCCGCTACCTGTTCGGGCTCGGCCTGCCCGTCGATGACGGCGAACGACTTGATCTCGATGATGTGGAAGCGGCCCTCCAGCTGGAACGCGATCACGTCCGGTTCGAGGTAGGCGGGCTGCCCGGCGATGTCCAGGCGCAGCAGCGGATGGTCGAACAGCGTGCCCTCGCCGGTGTCCAGGGCCCGTTCGACCATCCTCCGGGTCCGGGCATGGCGCCCCTCCCGGCTCTCGTCGCCCGCGCTACGTTCAAGATCGTCATAGTCTGCCGCGGGCACGTCCAGGCCGAGGCGTTCGCGCAGGAGCTCCAGCAGCTCGGCGCAGCCGTCCGCCTTCACCTGCGCCTCGAACGCGTTCCCGCGCGTAATGGCGAACTGCGACTGGCCGAACGGCGCGGGGAACCCCAGGCTGCGGGCGACGGCGTCCTTGTCGATCCCGGCCGCGTCCATGACCCCGCGCCGCGCGCACCCGGGGTTGGCGGTGAGCGCCGCGATCGTACGGGCGTCATGGTTGCGCGGGGGAGCCCCGGCGCGCAGCCGTTCCATGGCCGTGTCGTTCGTCATCGATGGTCGTCTCCGTCACTTGCGCCGCCACCGTTGCGCGCGGCGCGTTCGACCGTACAGCCCGCCCCTGACGCCGCGCCGGGAATGGCAGCCGCGAAACGCCAGAACGGGCCGCGGCCCCGGCGGAGGAGCGTACCGAAGTGTCCGCCGCATCCCCGAATCGGGCGATTTCAGGATTTGCCTGCCGGAGGAGATCCCTTTGCCCCAGTGCTCCCGGATGTGGGCGATCGTGGGACTTGCGGATGATCTCTATCAAGGGGGAAGCATGGCCATGGCACGCGACATCATGCACCTGGGCGCCGAGTGCATCAACGAGGACGAGACGCTGCTCGCGGCGGCCCAGAAGATGCGCGACCTCGACGTCGGCTCGCTGCCCATCTGCGGCAACGACGACCGGCTCCGCGGCATCATCACCGACCGTGACATCGTCGTCCGCTGCTGCGCCGACGGAAGCGACCCGGCGCAGGTCAAGGCGGGCGAGTTCGCCCAGGACCAGCTCCACCTGGTCAGCGCCACCGACGACGCCGACGCCGTCGTACGGATGATGGAACGCCACCAGATCCGCCGCGTCCCGGTCATCGAGGACCGCCGCCTCGTCGGCATGATCAGCGAAGCCGACCTCGCCCAGCACCTGCCCGACGACCAGCTGGCCCGCTTCGTGGAGAACGTCTACGCCCCAGGCCGCAACGCCCACTGACTCCCTCCGCCCTCCCGGGCGTTCCAGGCACCGCCGCGTCCGCAGCTGCGCGGACGGCGGCTCCGTGCACGGCTGCGCGGACGGCTCCGCATGCGCGGCTCCGCACGTGACCGCATGCGAGGCTCCGCAGCGGCTACGCAGGCGTCCGTGGCGGCCCCGTGGCGGCTACGCAGGTGGCCTCACGCGGCTCCGCGCGGCTGCGCGGACAAC
Source organism: Actinomadura barringtoniae (assembly GCF_017573505.1). Classification (GTDB taxonomy): domain Bacteria; phylum Actinomycetota; class Actinomycetes; order Streptosporangiales; family Streptosporangiaceae; genus Spirillospora; species Spirillospora barringtoniae. The sequence continues at coordinate 11,949 of NZ_JAGEOJ010000008.1, read as the reverse complement.
AACGCAGGCGGCTGTATGTACGGCCGCGCGGGTGGCTCTGAACGCAACTGCGTGGTCAGCTCCGAATGTGCGCCTCCGGGCGTGACCGCATGCGCGGCTCTGTGTTGGCTACGTGGGCGGCCGCTTGCGACTGCGCGGGCCACTGCGCGGGCCACTGCGCGGGCGGCTGCATGCACGGCTCCGCACGCGGCTGCGCGGGCGGGGCTGCGCGGGTGGGGCTGCGCGGGGCCGGGTGGGGCTGCGCGGGGCGGCTCCGCATGCGCGGCTCGGAGTGTGACCGCGTGCGCGGCTGCGTACGGCTGTGCGGGCGGGTCCGCATGAGCGGCGACGCGCGTCTGCGGGCGTTCCGCGCATGGCTGTGTGCACGGCCGCGTGGGTGGCTCCGGGCGTGGCTACGCGGGGGCGGCGGCTCCGTACGGTTTCGGGCTTAGCTGCGTGGGTGGGTCAGGTGCGGGGCTTGCGCCAGGCGATCGAGTAGCGCCACAGCATGTGTCGGCGGAAGACGGCGCCCGGCAGCAGTTGCTGGGCTTCGGCGCGAACCTCGGCCCACGTCATGTCCGGGTCGAGGGTCGGCGCCGCCGGGTGGCCGGCGCGGCGCAGGTTGCGGAGCCGATGGAAGTGGTGCGCGCCGAGGCCGCCCACGCCGACGAGGCGATCCTTGAGGCCGTCGTCTTTGGCCAGGCTGATGATGATCAGGCTGCCGCCAGGGCTCAGCGCGTCCCGCATCGCGGTGACGGCCGCCGCGAAGTCCATGTGATGAATGCTGGCGACGCTGCACACGAAGTCGTAGCTCTCGGGCTTCAGGTCGTACGACAGCAGATCTGCCTCGACGAAGTCCACGTTCGGCACGCCCTCGCTCTGCCGTCGTGCCTCCTCGACCATGTCCGCAGACTTGTCGATCCCGGTGACGTGCACGGCCCTGGCGGCGAGCTTTCGCGCCAGAAACCCGTCCCCGCAGCCCACGTCGAGCGCTTCCCCGCACCCGCGCGGCACCGAGGCGAGCACCAGCCCGTGATAGTGCGTGTTGTGGTTCCAGTATTCGTCGGGCCGCGATCGTGACGCCGGACGGGCCATTACGGCGACCTCCTCCCATAGCCGACGTACCGAGGCTAATCGCTCCAGGGCCGCGCCAAGCCCCCGCCACGCAGGGTCTGCAGGGGTTGGGTGATCTGGAGAGCGTGAATTGATCGGCGGCGGGTGCGGCGTGCGGCGTGCGGCGTGCGGGGTGCGGGGTGCGGGGGTGGCTACTGGCGTTGGTCGCGACGGAGGGGATGGTCCGCGGGCACCTCGACGATCACGATCTTCACGCCGTCCGGGTCGGTGATCCACATCTCGATGAGGCCCCAGGGCTCCTGGCGGGGCTCGCGCGTGATGGTGACGTCGGCGGCCGCGAGACGTTCATGCTCGGCCCGTACGTCGCGGACCTGCAGCCAGATCATCGGCGAGGCGGCGGCCCCGCCGGGGGAGTGCCCGGACACCTCCAAGAAGCCCGGCCCCAGGAAGAACACCATGCCCGGGTCGTCCGGCGGCCCGAACTCGCGGTAGACGGCCAGTCCCAGCGTGTCGCGGTAGAAGCTCCGGCTGGCCGCGAGGTCGGCGGGCCGCAGCAGGATCCGGCTGCTCAGTACCTCCATCGTCGTACCTCCCACCGCCATCCTCACACCCCTGCCCCGGCTCTTCCGAGCCAGGGGGAGGGCATGCCAGCCTGGCGGCATGATCGAACTGGCGCAGGCACGGGCATGGCTGATCCGACACGGGGAGAGCGAGTCGAACGCGGGCCTGCCGACCAACGGACCTGGAGGGTCGCCGCTGACGGCGTTGGGTCGTGACCAGGCCGAACGCGTCGCGGCGTCGTTCAGCGGCACGCCCGCGCTCATCGTCAGCTCTCCGTTCGCGCGCGCCCGCGAGACCGCCGCACCCACGCTCGCGCGCTTTCCTGATGTGCCATACGAAGAGTGGCCCGTTCAGGAGTTCACCTACCTGGGCGAGCTGCACGGCCCGAACACCACCGCGGAGGAACGCAGGCCGTACATGGAGGCCTACTGGCAGCGCTCCGACCCCGCGTACGTCAACGGCGACGGCGAGTCCTTCCACACCCTGGTCGCCCGCGCTCACGCGTGCGCGGAGCGGATCGCCGAACGTCAGGATGAGGGCGCGATCGTCGTCTTCACGCACGCTTTGTTCATGCGGGCCGTGCTGTGGTCGATGTTCACCGGGATCACCGACCCTGACGGGCAGGACATGCGCGCCTTCCGGCGCTTCGTCGACACCTGCGAGATCCCGAACGCCAGTGCCCTAGGCCTTCGTCGCGCTGCCCAGGGCCTTCGCTTCCTCGGCAGCTCGATCGCCCACCTGGCCCCCGTTCAGACCACCTCGCCAGCACCAGACCCCACAACCCGCACCGCCTGACGCCCCACGCACCCGACCCCGCCCACCCGCACCCTGAGGCGTGCGCCCCTGTTCCAGGATGCGCGTGCCCACGCTGAACGCCTACTCGCAACCGGATGCGCGTACCTGCACCTGGCCCCGGCGACATGCACTCGGACGCGTGCACCTGCACCCGGATGCGTCTACCTGCGCTCGGACGCTCGTAGCTACATTGCGATGCGACGCGCTTGCGCTCGGATGCGCGTTCCTGCTCCTGGACGCGTACCTGCGCACGCATTCGCGATCCACGAGTTCGCCCATTTCAACGCGAGCTCGCGGAGGGCCGCCTGGGGATCGAGGCCAGGTGGCTCCGCATGGGCGCGCTGGCGCTGTCCGGCGGGATCATCGAGGTGCTGGTCGCTTACCTGCATCCGGGTGCGCCTACCTGCGCCCGCATGCCCGTTCCTGTGCCCGACGCGCCTACTTGCATCCGGACGCGGCCTACCTGCGGCCGCACGCGCCCTGCCGCGCTGTACGTCAGGGGCAGAAGCTGGCGAAGTAGGTCGCGGCCATGTCCTCGTCGCCGTGGCCGAGGGCGAGGGCCCTGCGGAAGCGTTCCCCGGCGCCCTCCGCCATGTCCAGGCGGATGCCCGCCTTGGCAGCCGCTTCGGTGATGAGGCGGGTGTCCTTCTCGGCGTTCCGTACGGCGAAGCTGGGCTCGAAGTCGCTCGCAAGGATGGCCTTCATCTTCGCCTGCAGGTAGGGGCTGTCCATGGGGCCGCCGGTGACGACCTCGCCGAAGAGGGCGGGATCGATGCCGAGCCCCTTCGCCAGGGCCAGTGACTCGGCGACGATCGAGGTCATGGAGATCCCGTAGCTCACCGCGGCCAGCTTGAGCCGGGTGGCGGCGCCGCTCGCGCCGTCCTCGTCCAGCCAGAGCGTCTTCTTGCCGACCGCGTTGAACGCGGGCTCCAGGCTCGCCCGGACGGCTTCGGGACCGGCCGCCAGGATGACCAGCTGGCCCTGTTCGGCGGGCTGCTTGGTGCCCTGAACGGGCGCGTCGACGAACGTGAGGCCGTGACCGGCGGCGAACGCGGCGAGGGGCTGCAGGGCAGACAGTCCGACCGTGCTCATCTGCGCCCAGACCTGCCCGGAGCGGAGCGCGGGCTCGGCGGCGGAGATGGCCGACAGCACCGCGTCCCCGTCGTTCAGCATCGTGATGATGACGTCGGCGCCCTCGACCGCCTCGGCGGGGGAGCCGGCCACGGTCGCGCCGTCCTGCTTGAGGGCCTCGGCCTTGGCGGCCGTACGGTTCCAGACCCTCACCTCCAGGTTCGCCTTGAGGAGGTTGCGGGCCATCGGCGCTCCCATGAGCCCGGTTCCCAGCAGTGCGACAACGGTCATGATCGTAAGCCCTTTCTTGATCGGTCGTTCAAGTATGAGTGGAGCGTCACATCGCTCCTCTTGCCCCTACCCGCTCAGCGGCAGGGCTTGCAGGGCGACGTCGACGATCGAACCGAGCCGGCGCCTGTCCGCCCCGGTCTTCCCGTGCACGCGCAGGCCCTGGATCGTCGCCACGATGAAGTCCGCCAGCGCCGTCACGTCGGCGTCCTGTGGCAGTTCGCCCTTGTCGCGGGCCCGCCGCAGCGTCACCGTGACCGCCTCGGCGATCGTGTCGAACGCGCCGCCGACGATCCGGCCGGCCACCGCGTCTCGGGGGAGACGTTCGACCGCCGTGTTCGTCATCAGGCAGCCCTTGCGTCCGGGATCTGCGAGGGTGTCGTCCACCAGGCCCATCAGCAGATCCCGAAGGACCTCCCGCACGGGCTCATCTCGATCCAGTTGCGCGATCAGGCCGGCGGTGGACTGCCCGGCGTAGCGGCGGAGGGCCTCCTCGTAGAGGCCGTCCTTGCTGCCGAACGCCGCGTACAGCGATCCGCGCCCGATCCCGGTGGCCTCGACCAGGTCCTGAATGGAGGTCGCCTCGTAGCCGCGGCGCCAGAAGACCTCCATCGCCCCGGCCACCACCACGTCGGTATCGAACTCCCGCGTCCGTCCCATGCCCTCGACGCTAGCCATTACTGTAACGATCAGTCAAGTTAGCTGAAGTACAGGCTCGCGGACCTTGCACGCGAAGCTGAGGTTGCACTGGCCCGACGAACGACGAACGACGAACGACGAACGACGACCGACGACCGACGAGACCTCAGATGCGGCACCTCGCGGCCGAGCAGCCGCGGTCCTCGCCGCCGACGGCCAGGCACATGTCGCCGTCCAGGGGGCGCCTTGTGCGGCGGCACGGCATCGTCGGCGAGCTCGGTCGCGACCAGCCGCGGCCTTTGCGGCGTCTGCCAAATAACGGCGAGTCCGGGTCGGCTCGATCGGGTGAGACGCCCCTGGCATCGTTCGCGCCTGGAATCATGCGCCCGCTGCTGCTCGTCCCTGAGGAATCGGCCGAACGCGTGGGAGCGCCCAACGTTCACAGCCTGCGGTTGCCCGCCAACTTTCGTTCGCAGCGGGAAATGCACTCATCGCAGCGCAGGGCGCCTAACCGTCCGTCTGCCCTAGCCGTACGCGGGGCTCTCGGCGGGGATCTCCGTGTAGGGAGCGGCGAACGCGTCGAGCGTCCCGTCGAGGTGGGTGGACCACCAGACGACGACTCCCGGCAGCAGCCCAGGCTCGTGCTCTTCGCGATCGTCGTCGTGATCCATGTAGCGGCTGCGCAGCGGCGAGACGTCGCAAAGCCGTTCCCACCATTCGCGGTGAACGGCCCCCTGAATCTGCCCCGCGTCCAGGGGATAGGCGGTGCGGTGGCCGCGGATGAACGCCTGCACGCGATCAATGTCCAGGCCCCGGTCATCGTCGCAGGCAAAGAGCAGCGCCGCAGCCCGTACGACCTCGCCCGCGATCGGGCCGGTGGTGAGGCCCTCCCAGTCCAGAACAGCCGTTACATTGCCCGCGCCGCCATACCGCAGGTTGCCCGCGTGGAACGAACCGTGCAGATGGCCGACCGTGCTTACCTCCAGCTCAGGCGGCTGATGGTCGGCGAACTCGGTCAGCAGATCGCGCCGTTCACGCAGGCGCCGCTCGGTCAGCGCGTCGAAGTCGTTCCCCTCGCCCGGCAGAGCGTCCAGCATCCGATCGATGAGCTTGACCGCATCGCGAGCGCGCGGCGTCGGGATGAGAATGCTCTGCTGAACCTGGGCGGTCAGACGGTCAAGCTCGGCGTGCAGGCGCCCGAGCAGCTCGCCGAGCAGTTCGCACTGGCCGAACGTCAGCTCCAACCCGCCGCGCTGCCGCCCGGAGACCCACGGCTGCAGCACGTACCCGCGCCCGCCCGCGACGACCAGTGTCCTGCCGCCGCGAGCGGGCATGGGGGCGAGCACGGGCAGGCCAGCCGCGTCCAGCGCGGTGGTCACCGAATGCCGGAACAGCATGCGCCGCCGGTCGTAACCCTCGTACTCCCGCAGGAAGTACGAACCGTCCCCGGTATCGACCCGCCAGCACCCGCGCCCCAGTGGCATCGGCACGCCCGGCTCGCCGATCTCCCACCGCCGCAACAGCCGCGGCGGGAGCGATTCGGTGTCGGAATCGTTCTGAGACGTCGGCACCTCAGCACCTCGAGTCAACGGCTGATCGAACGAATGTTCACATGCCGACGCTACACGTACGAGCCCGCAGTGCGAAAGCAGAACCACCACTTCGCCGAGTCGCGCTCCCCAGCGACTCCGCGCCGAGCCTCTCCGCGCGAAGGCCCAACACCCCCGACACCAACGCCGGCCGCTCCCTACCAAGCCTCTTCACGCGGAAGGCGCCACGCGCCGATACCTAACGCCGGGCCCTCTTCACCAAACCCCCGCTAGGCACCGCCACGCCCTAGCCCAGCTCAAGTCCGGCCGGGTTGGCCCACGCAAGCCCCCAAACCGGTCTCCAGCACCGGCGCCTGCCGTCAGGGAGCAGGAAGCCTTGGATCTGGTGGCGGAACCGCACCAGCTCAGGGCGATCCTGCTCAGGGCGATCCTGTCGGTAGGCCCCCGGCATCTCGGCCACCGCCGAGGCCGTACCCGCTGGCCTCCTACCGCGAGGCCAGCGGCGAGTGTCCTGGAGGCACGTTGCCAGGCTCGTCCTCCGGCCCTTGCCCAGGTCAGGATTCTTAGCACTCACGCGCCAAGAACCTCAACGAACCTCAACGCGTGTGCGTTCGGCCGACTTGCAGGGTCAACGTGCATCTCAGACCCGATCCGTTCGCAGCCTAAGCTGAGAGCCACGTGGCGGGCCAGATCTCAGCGGCTGCTCGGCGCCAGGCCGTTCTGTAAGGGCGAACCCAAGCCTGCCGCCACTCTTGGATCAGCGCCCCCGAATGCGTCTCATCCGGGGGCGGTCTACATGCTCGTCAGGCGCGCTCAAGGACGACGACCGGGATCTCCCGGTCGGTCTTCTTCTGGTACGAGTCGTAGTCAGGCCACGTCGCGGCCATCTTGGCCCACAGGGCGGGCTTCTCCTCGGGCGTGGCCGTACGGGCCCGCGCCGAGAACTTGTCGTCCATCACCTGGACCTCGACGTTCGGGTCCGCCTCAAGGTTGAGATACCAGGCGGGAGGCGTGGGCGCGCCACCGTTCGACGCCACCACGAGGTAGTCGTCGCCCTCCTGCTGGTAGATCAGCGGCAGGGTCCGAGCCTGGCCACTGCGGCGCCCGGTCGTCGTCAGGAGCAGGGTGACCGTCCCGTTCCAGTCGTGACCCTCGGCACCGTCGGTCTCCTGGTAGCGCTTTACGTGCTCTTGCCCGAACAGCATCGGTGTGTCCTTCATCTTTAGGCGGTACGGTGCGACGCCGTACCGGAAATCGGCTGCCCGGAAAGACCTTCCCACTCCCGAGAGGATCAATACGCTGGGCGGGTGAGTGACGCGGCTGAGCTGGCGCGCCGATGCGCCGAGGCGATGTACGAACGGGACCTGGCAGTGCGCCATCTGGGCATCGAGATCACCGATATAGGCCCTGGCCTGGCAAGGGCTCGCATGACCATCGCCCCCGAGATGGTCAACGGCCATGACGTCGCCCACGGCGGCTACCTGTTCCTCCTGGCCGACACCGCTTTCGCCTACGCCTGCAACAGCTACGACACGGTGGCCGTAGCGGCTGCGGCCGAGGTGGTCTTCGTGGCTCCCGCGCATACGGGCGACCTGCTCGAGGCGCACGCTGCCGAACGCACCCGCTACGGCCGCAACGGCATCTACGACGTCACCGTACGCCGCGTGGAGGACGAGTCCGTCATCGCCGAATTCCGCGGAAGCAGCCGCAGCCTCCGCGACCGCGTCATCGCCGAAGACACCGAATAGCGCAGCCCCAGTCCCGGCTGGACGGCCTCGCCCTGTCACGGACGATCGACGGCCACACCCGCTCAGTCCGCAGGCCCCACCATGGCCGACAACTCGGCGATGGCGGCGTCGACCCGTCCGATGATCTCGGCGGCGCCGGTCGGGATGCACATGGTCTGGGCGCGCCCCCGGCGACCTCGCCCCGCAGCCCCTGGGCACCACCTGCGCCTCGACGCGTTCGTCGTCCGGCGCCCCACCCCCGAATGCCTGCCGTCCGGCTAACCGCGTGATCAGCACCAATCTCCACCTGCCGGATCCAGACGATCTCCTACCCGACCTGGTGGCCCTGGTGCGTTCACCGACCTGCACGGCGATCAGCCCGGAAGCACCACCGCGCTATCCGACCTGGCACGCCGCTCAAGCACGGCCGACTTCCAGGTACTCGCCCTCACCACGGCCGCCGCTGGTGACAAGAGCCCCGGCCTAAGGCCCTCGATGCTTTCAGACAGCAAGCCCATCCCGTGAACGCCTGCGATGCCACGGACACCGATCGGGCGGCCCTCTCCTAGGCCAGCACATCCGTTAGGCCAGCACATCCGTCACAAGACCCCGACCGGTCAGGGCGGCGCGAGCCGAAGGCCCTCATCCAAAGTCTCAGAGCGTTCAACCGTCCGGCTAATTCAGGAGCATGCACATCCAGGACCCCTGAAGACCCCGCCAGGCGAATATCACCACAGGCCGTTCATCTGAACTGACCCTGCTCGCCCTATCAGCCCGACAATTGCTCAGCGAGGTCGGCAAGCCCAGCCGCATGCAGATCGAACTGATCCGACGGAACCGGCGGGTCGCCAACCGGGCGGGCAACGTAGGCAGTACGCATGCCAACCTTCTGTGCCGCCCGCAGGTCCCAAGAATGCGTGGCGACCATCAACAGCCGCTCCGGCGGCCGCCCCGAGGCCCGGACAGCCAGCTCATAGACCGCTGGATCTGGCTTGTACGTCTGGGCATCCTCCGCGGACAACGCCTGATGCCAACGCAGCCCAGCGTGCGCGTTGAGTTCCAGCAACGCGGTCCGGCTCGCATTCGACAGCCCGATCAGCGGGAACCGTTCAGCGAGCCGAGCAAGCCCTGCCACACTGTCGGGCCAAGGCGAAAGTCGCCGCCCAGCCGAAGCAAGCGCCGCAACAGCCCTCGCATCCTCAACTCCAGCGCTCTCTGCCACAACCTGGGCAGCTTCCAGATCAAGAACGTCGCTGGGCGCGTAGGCCCGGCCCCCGCCAACGATGCGCCGCTGCTCGCCCTCCACATGTTGCTCCCACAACAATCTGAGCTTCTCCACCTCAGAGTCCTCGAACGAGCGCCCCAGCAATCGAAGCCCGGCCCGAATCCCGGAAGGCTCATCGACAAGCGTGCCGAGCACGTCGAAGACAACCGCATCGATCTCCAGATCTGACATGGGCAAGACCTCCAAGCCGCTTGGGCATCCCCTCAAGATCAGCCCACACCCACACAGCTGATCCAGATCGGGTCGCACCCCAGCGCATGTAAGGGTTAAAATGACCGTTAGAGGAAAAGTAACGGAGGCGTGTAAGGCATGCAAGTCGCTTTTGACGATTACGTCTGGGCGGCCGGGGTCGCGACCGAGCTGGTCAACACCACCGCCGAGGTCTGGCACGGCGCCGACCACCTACCCGATCTGGCAGCCCTGGTCGAGTTCACCGACCAACACGGTGATCAGCCCGGAAACAGAACCGCGCTCTCCGACCTGGCACGCCGCGCAAGCAAGGCCGACCTCCAAGCCGTCCACGCGCTCCGAACGACCGTCCGCGACCTGATCGACCACCCCACTCGCGACCAACTCATCGCCGGCGCCACCACCCTCACAGCGCCCGCCCTAGGAGCCACCCTCGTCCCCGACCCGGCTCACCATGACCGCACCCGATGGGCCGCCCCCCTCAACGAGAAGGCCACCGTCGCCGACGCCCTCTCGTTGGTCTGCGGCATCGGCATCCTCGGGGTCGTCCACACTCTCGGCGAGCAGCGATTCCGCCCCTGCGGCTCACCCACCTGCCGAGGAGCGTTCATCGACACGACCCGCCCAGGCCGCCGCCGCTACTGCATGCCCGGCCTCTGCGGCAACCGAGTCAACGTCGCCAACCACCGAGCCCGCCAAGCCGCAACCCGAGAACGCAGCACCACCCAATAGGCCCGGCACCCCGACCGGCCCTTTCCTGGCAAGCCACCCCGCCCCGTCACCCAACACTCAGTGCGTGCGACCACCGCAGCAACCTCAAGCGAACTCAGCCTGGACGCCGATGCCGACTCACCTCACGTCCAGGCCTCAAGCCAGGCCCAGCCCGTGCGGAACGGCCGCTCCCAGGTCCAGATCAGGTCTGCTGGAGGATGTCGTTCAGGATGGTGACGGTGTCGTCCGGCCGGGCGGCCGTGATGCAGGTGTTGTTCATGGCCTGCATGTAGGTGTCGACGTCGGCCGGCTTGTCGAGATACAGAGCGCTCGTGAGCTGCTCGAGGTAAACGACGTCCGACAGCGCCGGCTCCGCGAACCGAAGGATTGTGAACGGTCCGCCCGCGGCGGCGTGCCCACCGGCCGAGAACGGCACCACCTGCAGGGTCACGTTGGGCAGCTCGGCCATCGTGATGAGGTGCTCGAGCTGGCCGCGCATCACCTCGCGCCCACCCAGCGGACGCCGCAGCACGGCCTCGTCCAGGACCGCCCACAGCGTCGGCGCGCCCGGCGCGGTGAAGCGCGCCTGCCGCATCGTCCGAACGCGCACACGCCGCTCGACGTCGTCATCCGACGAGTCGGGGAAGCCCAGCCGTACGACCGCCCGCGTGTACTCGGCGGTCTGCATCAGCCCGGGCACGAACTGCACCTCGTACGCCCGGATCAGCGAGGCCGCCTCCTCCAGCCCGAGGTACACCTCGAACCAGCTCGGCAGGATGTCGCCGTACCGGTGCCACCAACCGGGAGTGTTGGCCTCCTTGGCCAGCTCCAGCAGGGGTTCCCGCTCCGCGGGGTCGTCGACGCCGTAGAGCGTCAACAGGTCGGCGATGTCACGTTCCTTGAACCCGACCCTGCCGAGCTCCATCCGGCTGATCTTGGAGTGCGATCCGCGGATCTCGTAGCCGGCCTCTTCGGTGGAGATGCCGCGTGCCTCACGCAACCGCCTGAGCTGCGAGCCGAGGAGGATGCGGAGAACTGTGGGACCGCCACGGCGGGGATAGTCGATCAACAGTCCGGATTCTGAGTCGCCCTCGGCCGGAGGGATGTTGACAGCTGCATCCTGGGGCAAAGGGGGTCACCAGCCAGTCGATGGGCCCGCCCGCAGGCGGAACGGCACCCGCTCATCCTAGAGGATCAGGACGTGATTTTGGGAAGAATGAAATAATCACTCTCGGCATCCGCCCACATCCATGGTATACGTCCGCCCAGGACGGATCGCCTCTGTTCGCGTCCGCTACGTTACGCCTATTCGTGAGCTGCGTCAGTCCCCTGGGCACTCCTTCGGTGATGAACGTCTCGTCCCTTCCGGCGATCAAACCCCCTCTCCTTGAGGTCTCCTAATAAGGAGCCGCGAATCCGTGCGGCCGCGGTGTGACCGAAGACCGCCGCAACCCTTGGGGGATCCATGAACGCGACCATCTATGACCTGCCTGAAATCCGCTTCCTGACGTCGGGCGACGTCACCGACGACCAGCGCGAGGCGACCCAACGTGCCGTCCGCGCGGCCCTCTCCGGAGCCCAGGCCAACGTGAAGTCCGTCCGCGCGACGCTCAGCGTCATCGCGGACCCCTCCCTACCCCGGCCGGCGCTAGCCCAGGCCGTGGTGGAGCTCGACGGCCGCCGCCTCCGAGCCCAGGCCGCCGCCCCCGACCTCACCGAGGCAATCGACCTCCTGCAAGACAGGCTGGCCCTCCGAGCCGCCCACCATCGCGCGAACTAACACCCGCGCAACCTAACCAACCGTAACCACCGCTGGCAGGGGCGGCCCGACCAAGGCCGCCCCTGCCCACGCCTCTCGAACCCGTCACAGCAAGCCCTCCGCCGAGCCTGCAGAGGCCACGCACCCAAGCTCCGCGGAGTACATGCCAAGCCGGGCCTGCCCATCTCGCTACGCCGCAAGGACGACGGCCGGCCGCACCTCCGCTACCCAGATCGCTAGGAGGGCTGGCCCCGCCGCGTTCGTCCTGCGCCGCGTTCGTCCTGCGCCGTGTTCGTCCTGCGCCGTGTTCGTCCTGCGCCG
>NZ_JAGEOJ010000076.1 GCF_017573505.1 Actinomadura barringtoniae | reverse complement strand
CAGTCGGGCCTGGAAGAGATCTTTGAGGAGATCAGTCCCATCGAGGACTTCTCCGGAACCATGTCGCTCTCGTTCCGTGATCACCGGTTCGAGCCGCCCAAGTACTCCGTCGAGGAGTGCAAGGACAAGGACATGACCTACTCCGCCCCGATGTTCGTCACGGCGGAGTTCATCAACAACACCACCGGTGAGATCAAGAGCCAGACGGTGTTCATGGGCGACTTCCCGCTCATGAC
>NZ_JAGEOJ010000075.1 GCF_017573505.1 Actinomadura barringtoniae | reverse complement strand
GTCAGCATGATCTGGAACAGCGGGTGCCGGGCCAGTGAGCGCTCAGGAGCCAGCACCTCCACCAGATGCTCGAACGGCACATCCTGATGGGCATACGCGTCCAGATCCGCCTCCCGGACCCGCGCCAGCAACTCCCCGAACGTGGGATCCCCCGACAGATCCGTCCGCAGCACCAAAGTGTTCACGAAGAACCCGACCAGATCGTCCAGAACCTCATCCGGACGGCCGGCCACCGGTGTACCGATCGG
>NZ_JAGEOJ010000074.1 GCF_017573505.1 Actinomadura barringtoniae | reverse complement strand
ACTCCAGAACACCGCTCCGGCCACCCTCGCCCTCCCGGCACTTGACGTCTCGGCGGTCGACGGCCTTACCCGTGTCGCCGCCGCCCGGTTCGACCTGGACTTCTCGATCACCGAAATAGAGGACGACGGGCGGCCCGCCGGCCTGCGGGGCGTGCTCACCGGTGCAATGGACTTGTTCGCCCCCGCGACCGTCGACCGCATCGCCGAGCGTTTCGTGCAGGTGCTCACCAAGGCCGTCGAGGACCCTCGACGCCGGATCCGCGCACTGGACGTGATCTCCGCGGATGAACACCGGAACGTGGTCCACGA
>NZ_JAGEOJ010000073.1 GCF_017573505.1 Actinomadura barringtoniae | reverse complement strand
CCCGTCACGACTTCGCGACGCTCTTTCTCGGACACGATGCCGATTTCGGAGAGGTGCAGGTCGGCATCCGCCGCGACGGTCTCCAGCACTCGGACGAAGCGTTCGGCGAGGGCTGCGACCGTGCCGGGGTCGAACAGGTCGGCGGCAGCGATCACGGTGCCGGAGAGTCCTTGCGATTCTCCGCTTTCCGCGAAGTGCTCGGTAACGGTGAGGTCAAGGTCGAACTTGGCGGCCGCGACCGGCTGGAGCCGGGCCGATGTTGCTGTTCCGGACTCGGTTTCGCTCTCGACACCGGGAAGGGTGAGGGTGGCACCACCCGTGTTCTGGAGC
>NZ_JAGEOJ010000072.1 GCF_017573505.1 Actinomadura barringtoniae | reverse complement strand
ACAACCGCCAAACCTCAGAGAAAATCCCAGCAATGCAATCCCGAAAGACTGCTTGCCTCAAAGAAATCCCCAACCCTGATCCGAAGAACAGGGCCACGGGGAGACCAGGCACCATGGCCTGGCCTATAAAGGCACTGGCTTTTAACACGCTGTTGAGTTCTCAAGAAACGGACACCCACCGCGTTCGATCCGCTTTCGCGTCTCTCACCCCGGGGCGACTCATTTACTTTATCAGATCCGCTCGGCTTGTCAATTTCCGGGCTTTTCTGATTTCCGCTCTTGCGAGCGGGTGTTGCCATTTCATCAGATCCAGCGCGATTTACCAAATCGGCC
>NZ_JAGEOJ010000071.1 GCF_017573505.1 Actinomadura barringtoniae | reverse complement strand
GCCGCCCGCGACTTCTACCGCGCCACCGCGCACGTAGACGCCCTCACCGTCCTCGACCTCGCCACCGGCAACCCCACCCCCGGGGCCGGTAGCGCCGTTCACGCCACCACCAGAACCGCCGGGCCACGGTCCCGCACCGCGTCGCTGGAGAACTCATGACGGCCCGCACGCCCCGCACGGGCCCAACCCCCAACGCACGGCAGGCCGATCAGCCGGGTGCGCGGCTAGGAAAGCGGCCGGTCCGTGACGACTCGGTGGTCGGTCGGCTGACGCGAGTGCGCGAGGCGCTGGCGGTCTTGGACGCCACCGACCCCGACACTGACTCGATCTCCTTCGATCAGGCGACGGACCGGCTGATCGCCGCAGCGCGGGCGGTCGTGACCGCCGCCGAGCCGATCCTGGCCTCGCCGTGTACAACAGCCGCGATCGTCCGCGACGC
>NZ_JAGEOJ010000070.1 GCF_017573505.1 Actinomadura barringtoniae | reverse complement strand
ATCGGTGGTGACCAGTGCACCCGGCGGTGTGACTTCTGCCAGATCGACACCGGCAAACCCGCCGCCCTGGACCGCGACGAACCCCGCCGCGTCGCCGAATCAGTCACCCAGATGGGACTCAAATACGCCACCGTCACCGGCGTCGCCCGCGACGACCTGGACGACGGCGGCGCCTGGCTGTACGCCGAGACCGTCCGGCAGATCCACGCCGCCATCCCCGGCTGCGGCGTCGAACTCCTCATCCCCGACTTCAACGCCGACCCCACCCAGCTCGCCGAAGTCTTCGGCTCCCGCCCTGAAGTTCTGGCGCACAACGTCGAGACCGTCCCGCGCATCTTCAAGCGCATCCGGCCCGGCTTCCGCTACGAGCGTTCCCTGGACGTCATCACCCAGGCCCGCGCCGACGGACTGGTCACCAAGTCCAACCTCATCCTGGGCATGGGCGAAACCCGCGACGAG
>NZ_JAGEOJ010000007.1 GCF_017573505.1 Actinomadura barringtoniae | reverse complement strand
TGGGAGCGGGCCGTGGTGGGAGCGGGCCGTGGTGGGAGCGGGCCGTGGCGGGGTCGGTGCCAGAACGGGTGGCCGGGCGGGAATGACTTGGGGGCCGGCTCCGTTACATGTGATGGTCGGTGTGCCTGGAGTCCCCGGGCCCTACCTATTGCCTTCGCGGATTACCGTTCGGCTGGAGCCGCGTTGTGCCTTTCGCCGAGAGGCGACCCGCACATCGACCCAGACTGCGGCCCCGCCGGGAGCAACTCCCGGCGGGGCCTTGTCGTTGCCGGGGGCGTGTGGGTGGCGAGGGCCTGGCGTTCGCGTGGGCGTGGCGTTTGCGACTATTTGGACATGAGTCTTGCGGCGCATCTGGAACAACTCGGCCTTCCGCTGGTCGAGGAGCAGCTGAAGCACCCGACGGTCGAGGGGATCGCGCGAGGCGATCTCGATGAGGCGGTGTTCCGTTCCTGGCTGGAGCAGGACTATCTCTTCCTGCTCGACTACGTGCGGGTGTTCTCGCGGCTGGCCTGGCAGGCGCCCGCCGCCCATCTGGGCGACCTGGTCGATCTCGCGCACGCGACGTTCCATGACGAGCTGGCCCTGCATCGTTCGCTGGCCGCCGAGTTCGGCGCCGACCTGGAGGGGGCGCGCAAGGGCCCGGCCTGCGCGGCGTACACGAGCTTCCTGCTGGACAGCGCCGCCACGTACGGCGAGGGCCTCGCGGCGCTCTACCCCTGCATGTGGGGCTACTCGACGCTCGGCGCCCGGCTGATCGCCGACCCGCCCGCCGAGCCCCGCTACCGCCGCTGGGTGGACACCTACGCCGATCCAGGGTTCGCCGAGCTGACCGGGCGCTGCGCCCAGATGATCGATGAGGCGGGCGCGGATCCCGAACGCGCGGAGCGGCTGTTCCTGCAGGGCATGCGGCACGAGATCGCTTTTTGGGACGTTCCCTGACCGCCAATTGGTGCAATCTCCCGGACCATTTGGGGCCATTCCGGTAAACCGGTGGTGATCTAGGAGCGTCATCCGGATGACGTTCCCGGTCCCGATCATCGGAGTATCCGTGAAGATCTCATATAAGCCCCTCGCCACGGCGGTGGCCGCGATCACCGCGGCCGGCGCGCTCTCCGCCCTCACCGCCACCGGCGCCCAGGCCGCGCCCGCGGCGCCCGGCGCCGCCGCCAAGCCGAAGAGGCCCGCGATGTCCGGCGACTTCAACGGCGACGGCCGCCGCGACCTCGCCGCCCCCAGCCCGGAGGGCATGGTCAACAAGCAGGCGCAGGCCGGCTTCATCACGGTCGTCTACGGCGGTCCGAAGGGCCTCAACCCGGCGAAGAAGCAGATCATCTCCGAGAACAGCCCGGGCGTCCCCGGCACCGCCAAGCCCGTGTCGGGCAAGGCGGGCGACCTGTTCGGCATGGCCGTCGCCTCCACCGACTTCGACCACGACGGCTACGCCGACCTCGCCGCCAGCATCAACGGCCTGAACGGCATTGTGATCATCTACGGCGGCGCGAAGGGGCTTTCGAGCCGCACGATCTTCCTCAAGGCCAAGAAGGCCGGGTGGTTCGGCAGCCAGGTCACCCTCGGCGACTTCGACGGGAACGGCGTGACCGACGTCGTCACGCCGTCCGGCAGCGGCTTCGTCACGTTCAGGAACGTCGGCAAGCGCGCGGTCACCGGCGTGTACACCGCGGTGAAGGGGCCGGGCGCCTACCGTTCGATCAAGACGGCGGCCGGCGACTTCAACGGCGACAAGCGCTCCGACCTCGTCGCGTTCGTCGACGCCGAGGGCGGGGACGACGACCCGATCGCCATGTGGGCCGAACTGCGGCTCGGCACGAAGAAGGGCCTCGGCGCGAAGCGGCAGTTCGGCAACGGCTGGGCGGGCTGGAACCTCGGCCTGGTCGGCGACATCAACGGCGACCACAAGGCCGACCTGGTCGTGGAGCGGGCGTCCATCGACGACAGCAGGACCTCCGGCTACAACGTGCTCCTCGGCACCAAGGGCGGGCTGGGCGTGCCGGAGCCGACCAACGGCGCCTGGATCCCGCGCGCCGTCGGGGACGTCAACGGCGACGGCAAGGCCGATGTCGTGGGGGTCGACAAGCACCCCGACAAGGACGGCAACTTCAAGAACGTGAGCGTCAGCGTCCGGGCGGGCACCGCCACGGGCCTCAGCCCGAAGAGCGGCCCGAGCTACACGCGCAAGACGTTCGGCTTCGCGGAGATGCCCACGTTCAACAGCGACACCTTCGCCGACGGTCTCGAGCTCGCCGACCTCACCGGCGACAAGCGCGCCGACCTGCTGCTCGGCTTCCCGCGCGTCGGCACGGGCGGGAAGCCGAACCTCGGCCTGGTCTTCGTGCTCCGCGGAACGCCCGGGGGCGTCACGCTGCAGGGACGCCAGCGCCTCGGCTCCACCCAGCTCGGCATCACCGACCGTGAGCAGCACGACTTCGGCGGCAGCCTGCTCGACTACTAAGACCTGCAACCCAGCCAGGCACGCGAGCGCGTTACCTGAGCGGGTGACCAGCCGAGCGAAGCTCGTCCGTTAATGGTGGCGGGTGGGGGCTGGAGGACGGTGAGCCGTAGGCGAAGTCGCCCGCTCAGATCGCGGAGCGATGTCGCGCTCGCCGCTTTCGCGGTTCGGGGTCCGAGCCGCCAGGCTCTGACCCCGAGGCCGCGAAAGCCTTGAACAGAGCCGGGTAGTCGGTGTAGCCGCGGGCGTCCCCGCCGTACACCAGCTGCGGCACGTGCCGGGCGAGCGGCGCGCCCGCGGCGAACCGCGCGGGTAGGTCCGGGTTGGCGATGAAGTGCCGGCCGAACGAGAACAGATCGGCCAGCCCGGAGCCGACCACCTGCTCGCCGGCCCGCTGCGAGGTCGGCTCGGGGCCGTTGAAGTTGGCGATCAACGTGCCGGACCAGCGCGGCCGTAGATCGGCGAGCGCTCCGTACCGCCCGCGCTCGACGACGTGCAGGTACGCGAGGCCAAGCGGGTCGAGGGCGTCCACCAGCGCCCGGTGGGTCGTCTGCGGGTCCTTCTCGATCAGCTCGTTCTCCGGGTTGTCGGGCGACAGCCTGAGCCCGACCCGTTCGGCGCCGACCTCCGCCGCCACCGCCTCCACGACCTCGACCACGAACCGCAGCCGCCCGGCCAGCGACCCGCCATAGCCGTCGGTGCGCAGGTTGCTGTTGTCGGCGAGGAACTGCGAGAAGAGGTAGCCGTTCGCGCCGTGCACCTCCACGCCGTCGAACCCGGCCGCGATCGCGTTGCGGGCCTCCGCGGCGAAGTCGGCGACCGTGGTCTCGATCTCCGGGCAGCTCAGTGCCCTCGGGGTCACGTGCTCCACGAGCCCGGCGTCGCCCATGTAGATCCGCTGGCCCTCGATCCGTACGGCGGACGGCGCGACCGGCAGCTCACCCTCCGGCAGAACGGCCGGGTGGGTCATCCGGCCGACGTGCCACAGCTGGGCGAAGATGCGCCCGCCCGCCGCGTGCACGGCATCGGTCACCTCCCGCCAGCCGGCGACGTGCGCCTCGTTCACCAGCCCGGGAATCCCCGGACCGCCCTTGGCCAGGGCGTTCACGTACAGGCCCTCGGTGACGATCAACCCGGCGCTCGCCCGCTGCGCGTAATAGTCCTTGGCCAAAGGGGTGGGCACGCCGGTCGCGTCGTCGGCGCGGCCCCGCGTCATGGGCGCCATGACGATGCGGTTGCCGAGGCCCAGCGCCTCGTACGGAAGCAGCAGCGGGTTGAGCTCAGGCAACGTTCCGGCCCCTCTCCAGAGCGGTGACCTCGACCTCGATCTGCCAGTCAGGCTGAGCCAGCGACGAGACCTCGAGGAGGGTGTCGGCCGGGTAGGGCTTGTGGAGGAACTCCTCACGCAGCCGGATCACGTTGTCGAGGTTGGCCGCCATGTCGCGTACGAAGATGCCGACCTTGACCACGTCGGACAGGTCGGCGCCCGCCTCGGCCAGCACCCGCTCGATGTTCTTGAACGCCTGGCGCCCCTGCTCAAGGAAGTCCTCGGAGACCGTACGGCCGCTCTCGTCGAAGCCCGCCTGGCCCGACACGTAGATCAGGCCGGCCGCGCGGATGGCCTGCGAGATCCGGTACGGCTCGTACCAGTCAGGCGTCGTCGCGATCTGCTCCATCGAACCTCTCCTATCGAGAATATGCATGTACGTGCATGTGTTGTATGTACATGCAGATATTGGCACTGCATGTAATCTGTTGTCAACGGAAGGCGGGATCAGCCATGGACGCGGAGATCTGGAACCAGGTCGTGACGCTGCACGGCCGCGTGGAGCACCGGCTGGGCAAGGAACTGCAGCGGCGCCACGGCATCGGCCTCTCCGAGTACCGCGCCCTGTGCCGCCTCTCCAAGGCCGACGACGGCGAACTGCGCATGCAGGAGCTCGCGGACCTGATCGGCCTCAACCAGAGCTCGGTCAGCCGCCTGGTCGCCCGCCTCGAATCGGCGGGCCTGAGCCGCCGCGACCTGTGCCCGCGCGACCGCCGCGGCGTCTATACCGTCATCACCGACGAGGGCCGTGCCGTCCAGGACACCGCCGCCCCCACCTACTACGGAACGCTCACCGAGGCCCTCGACGAGTCCGCCGCCGACCCCCGAGTCGCCCCGCTAGTGACCGCCCTCCGCTCCATGCTCACCCCCGCCTGAGGAGGCGGAATTACTTGAGGAGGCGGGACATTCGGCGGTCGGCCAGGGGCTTGCCGCCGGTCTGGCAGGTGGGGCAGTACTGGAGCGAGGAGTCGGCGAACGAGACCTCGCGGATGGTGTCGCCGCAGACCGGGCACTTCTGGCCCGTGCGGCCGTGGACGCGCAGGCCGGTCTTCTTCTCGCCCTTCAGGTCCTGCGCCTCCAGGCCGCGCGAGCGTTCGACGGCGTCCTTGAGGGTGGTCTGGATCGCGGTGTAGAGGGTCGTGACGTCCTCCTCGGTGAAGGAGGAGGCGATCTTGAACGGGGACATCTTGGCGACGTGCAGGACCTCGTCGGAGTAGGCGTTGCCGATGCCCGCGATGATCTTCTGGTCGCGCAGGAGGCCCTTGATCTGGGTGCGGCGGCCGTTGAGGATCGCGGCCAGCGAGTCGGTGGTGAACGACTCGGCCAGCGGATCGGGGCCCAGCGAGGCCACGCCGGGGACGTCGGCGGGGTCGCGGACCAGGTAGACCGCCAGGCCCTTCTTGGTGCCGGCCTCGGTCAGGTCGAACCCGGAGCCGTCGTCCAGCTGGACGCGCAGGGCGAGCGGGTTCTTACCCCCGGGGCGTACCGGCTTGGTCGGGATCTCGTCCCGCCAGCGCAGCCAGCCCGCGCGGGCCAGGTGGATGACCAGGTGCAGTCCGTCGATGTCGAGGTCGAGGAACTTGCCGTGCCGGGCGACCCCGGTGACGCTCAGCCCGCCGAGCGAGGTGATCGGCGGGTCGTACGTCTTGAGCGCGGAGATGGCGAGAACATCGACGCGGGCGATGGCGTGGCCGACCGCGCGCTCCCGCAGAAAGGTGGCAAGTGCCTCCACCTCAGGTAGCTCAGGCATGACTCCAGTATCCGTGACGAATCATGTCCACAGGCCTGTGGATACCTGTGGACAAGGGCGTGTGAAACTCGTACTGACGGGGATTCCATGGCAGATAACTCGACAGATGCGGGCAAATCACCGAGCTGTGGCCGTGTGGATAACTTTCGGGCCGGGCGCCCGCGGCGGCGCCGATCGCCGGTGTGACGATCGTCTCGCGATAACCCATACCCCCTAGGGGTTGCGGACATCGGGACGTTATGTCACAGTGAGGTTCACGAGATACCCCCTAGGGGTAACTGATCCGGAGATGACAGGGGAGCTGCCGCGATGAGCACCACCACCTACACCGTCAAGGGAATGACCTGCGGCCACTGCGTCGGCTCGGTCAAGGAAGAGGTCGGGCAGGTCGCCGGGGTCACCGGCGTGGACGTCGACCTGGAGTCCGGTCGCCTGACGGTGACCAGCCAGAACCCCGTGGACGAGGCCCTGATCAAGGACGCCGTCGACGAGGCCGGATACGAGTTGGCGGCGCATTCCTGATGAACAACGCGACCAAGCTGGGAGCGTTCGTCCTGGGCCTGGCCGCGGTCTTCGGCGGCGCCCTCGGGGCCGGCACCATCGTCGGCCCCGTCGGCGCCACCGCGCAGACCGAGAGCCACGGCGGGATGAACGGGATGGAGCACGAGGCCTCCACGGCGTCCGGCACGGCCGTCGTTCCCGGCGGGCTCCAGATCTCCCAGGACGGCTACACGCTCGCTCCGCGCACGACCACGTTCAAGCCGGGAAACCTGACCGACTTCCGCTTCACCGTGAACGGCCCCGACGGCAAGCCCGTCACCGGCTACACGCCGCTCCACGGCAAGAAGCTCCACCTGATCATCGCCCGGCGCGACCTGTCCGGCTTCCAGCACCTGCACCCGAGCGAGGTCGGCGGCGGCGTGTGGGCCGCGGCGGTCGTCCTGCCCAAGCCGGGCGCCTACCGCTTCTTCACCGACATCCAGCCCAAGGGCGCCGAGAAGCAGCTCACGCTCGGCGCGGACGTCGTCGCGACCGGCGACTACGAGCCGGCGGCGCTGCCCAGGGCCGAGCAGGTCGCCAAGGTCGACGGCTACGAGGTCAAGCTGAACGGCACCCTCGTACCGGGCCGGTCCAGCAAGCTCACGCTCTCGGTGAGCAAGGACGGCCGGCCGGTCACCGACCTGCAGCCCTACCTGGAGGCGTACGGGCACCTGGTCGCGCTCCGCAGCGGCGACCTCGCCTACCTGCACGTTCACCCGGACGGCGAGCCCGGCGACGGCAAGACCAAGCCCGGCCCCGACATCACGTTCTACGCCGAGGTGCCGAGTTCCGGCGCGTACCGTCTCTACCTGGACTTCCAGCACGCGGGCAAGGTCCGCACCGCCGAGTTCACCGCGCTCGCGGGGAACGCGACCGGGACGCCGCCACAGCAGCCGCAGCAGCCGCAGGACGAGACCGGCGGCGGGCACGGCTCCGACGGCCACACTCACTGAGCATCGACCGCAGACCACACGACCTTCACGGAGGAGGAGAGCGATGACTTCCGGGACCGCGTCCAGCGGCTCGCAGATCGAGCTGGCGATCGGCGGAATGACCTGCGCCTCGTGCGCGGCCCGCATCGAGAAGAAGCTCAACAAGATCGAAGGCGTGACCGCGACGGTCAACTACGCGACCGAGAAGGCCAAGGTCGAGTTCCCCGAAGGGGTATCCCCGGAGGAACTGATCGCCTCTGTCGAGAAGGCCGGCTACACCGCCGAGCTCCCCCCGCCGCCCAGGTCCACGTCCACCGGCGACTCCGAGGTGGGCGACCGCGACGAGGACGACGGCCTGACGCCGCTGCGCCAGCGCCTCACGACCGCGGTCGTCCTGGCGATCCCCGTGATCGCCATGGCCATGGTCCCGAGGCTGCAGTTCGACAACTGGCAGTGGCTGTCGCTGACCCTGGCCGCGCCCGTCGTGACGTACGCGGGCTGGCCGTTCCACAAGGCCGCCTGGACCAACCTGCGGCACGGCGCCGCGACCATGGACACCCTGGTCTCGCTCGGCACGCTGGCCGCGTTCGGCTGGTCGCTGTGGGCGCTGTTCTTCGGCACGGCCGGCGAGAACGGCATGCGGCACGGCTTCGAGCTCACGATCGAGCGCTCGGACGGCTCGGGGAACATCTACTTCGAGGTCGCCGCCGGCGTGATCGCGTTCATCCTCGCCGGGCGCTACTTCGAGGCGCGCTCCAAGCGCCGCGCGGGCTCCGCGCTCCGGGCGCTGCTGGAGCTGGGCGCCAAGGAGGTCTCGGTCGTACGGAACGGGCGCGAGGAGCGGATCGCGACCGACCTGCTGCAGACGGGCGACCTGTTCGTCGTCCGCCCCGGCGAGAAGATCGCCACCGACGGTGTGGTCGAGGAGGGCTCCTCGGCGGTCGACGCCTCGATGCTGACCGGCGAGTCGGTTCCGGTCGAGGTCGGGTCCGGCGACGCCGTGGTCGGCGCGACCGTGAACGCGGGCGGCCGGCTGCTGGTCAGGGCCACCCGGGTCGGCTCGGACACCCAGCTCGCCCAGATGGCGCGGCTCGTCGAGGAGGCGCAGACCGGCAAGGCCCGCGTGCAGCGCCTCGCCGACCAGATCGCCGGCGTCTTCGTCCCGATCGTGATCGCGCTCGCGGTCGCCACCCTCGGCTTCTGGATCGGTACCGGCGGCGGGATCGCCGCGGCCTTCACCGCCACCGTGGCCGTGCTGATCATCGCCTGCCCGTGCGCCCTGGGCCTGGCCACCCCGACCGCCCTCATGGTCGGCACCGGCCGCGGCGCGCAGCTCGGCATCCTGATCAAGGGCCCCGAGGTGCTGGAGTCCACGCGGGCGATCGACACCGTCGTCTTGGACAAGACCGGCACCGTCACCACCGGCAAGATGGCCCTGGTCGACGTCGTCACCGCCCCCGGCGCGGACGAGACCGAGGTCCTGCGGCTGGCGGGCGCGCTGGAGAACGCCTCCGAGCACCCGATCGCGCAGGCCATCGCCCGCGGCGCCGCCGAACGCGCCGGAGTGCCCGTCGCCGACCTCGGCTCGGTCGAGGACTTCGCCAACATCGAGGGCCTGGGCGTCCAGGGCATCGTGGACGGCCACGCCGTACTGGTCGGCCGCCCGCAGCTCCTGGCCGAATGGTCGCAGCACCTCACGCCCGAGCTGGAACGCGCGATGAGCGCGGCCCAGGCGCTCGGCCACACCGCGGTCGCGGTCGGCTGGGACGGCTCGGCGCGCGCCGTGATCACCGTCGCGGACCAGGTCAAGCCGACCTCCGCCGAGGCGATCGAGCAGCTGAAGGCCCTCGGCCTGCGCCCGGTCCTGCTCACCGGCGACAACGAGGCCGTCGCCCGTACGGTCGCCGACTCGGTCGGGATCGAGGAGGTCATCGCCGAGGTCCTGCCGCAGGACAAGGTGGCGGTGGTCAAGCGCCTGCAGTCCGAGGGGCGCACGGTCGCGATGGTCGGCGACGGGGTCAACGACGCCGCCGCGCTCGCCCAGGCCGACCTCGGGCTGGCGATGGGCACCGGAACGGACGCGGCCATCGAGGCCTCCGACCTCACCCTGGTGCGCGGCGACCTGCGGGCCGCGGCCGACGCCATCCGGCTCTCGCGCCGCACGCTCCGCACGATCAAGGGCAACCTGTTCTGGGCCTTCGCCTACAACGTGGCCGCCCTGCCGCTGGCAGCGGCGGGTCTGCTCAACCCGATGATCGCCGGTGGCGCGATGGCGTTCTCCTCGGTCTTCGTGGTGAGCAACAGCCTGCGGCTGCGCCGCTTCAAGGCGCTGAACGGCGACGTGGACCCGACCGTCACGCCGCAGGAGCCGGCCAAGCGCCCCGCAGTCCCGGCCACCTGGCCGCCCCGCAGTCCCGGCCGTCCCGGCCGCCTGACCGCCCGGCCGCCCGGCCGCCCGACGGCCTAGCGGCGGCCCGACGGTCGGCCGCTGTACGGCATGGCTGAGGGCCGCCACCCCCCGCGGGTGGCGGCCCTCAGCGCGTTTGCTCGCGTCCCGGCGCCGCCGTGCGTGCTCGGCGTCAGCGCTGCTGCGGCACGAACGAACCGGCCGGGAGCACCTTCACGTGCAGGCCCAGGCACTCCGGGCAGGTCGGCTCGGTCCACGGCGGCTGGCTCGCGATGCCGTCGCGGCGCCAGGCGACCGCGTCGCCGCCGTGCCCGTCGTCGGCGTGCCTCGCCTCGTACAGCGCCTGGTATGGCATCAGGCAGTCCAGGCAGTAGAAGCGCCAGGTCTCGGCCAGCACGTGTATCTCTCTTGTACGCATGAAGAATCCCCGCTCCTGCGATGAGGTCGGCAAGTACGCGAAAGCGCGGAGAGACCGCGCGGGGATCGCTCAGGTACGCGAGACGCTCAATGTGACGAGGAGCTGGGCGCCCGGCGAACGGCCGCCGTGGCCGGCGCGCCTGAAGGCCTCGACGAGCGCCGCCGCGGACACCGCGATGGGCCGCGCGGCCTTGGTGAGGAGGCCGATGGAGCCTCGGAACGCCCGTATGACTGAACGCGGGCAGGCGGCGGACTCGGCGTAGCGGTCCTCCTGCTGGCGTTCCTCGACGCCGGACGATGACGCGGCGATCGAGGTGGTCGAGACGAGGCAGGACGGCTCGGCGCTCGCCGGAAGCCCGACGAGCCCGGACATGAAGATGATCAGTGCGAGCCCGAGTGCTCGCGCCGCCGTCCTGGTCACACAGAGAAACTTATCCTCACGCTGTGTAATGGAATCTCGACCGTTGGTAATGGTCCTCCCGGATGGCCCAGATCACACACGTTCGGGCTGTTCAGATACCCCCTAAGGGTATAAGTTCTGCATCATGAACACCACAGCGCACGCGCACCACGCAGTCCACGACGCGGCTCACGGCTCGGTTCCCGGCGGGCTTCAGATCACTCAGGACGGCTACACGCTCGACCTGGCCGACGCGATCGTCCGCCCCGGCGAGCTCGACTTCCGCTTCCGGATCCTCGGGCCGGACGGCCGCCCGGTCACCGCGTTCAGCCCCATCCACGACAAGGAACTGCACCTGATCGTCGTCCAGCGGGAGCTGACCGGCTTCTGGCACGTTCACCCCGAGCGCGCGGCCGACGGGACCTGGTCGGTCCGGCTGAACCTGCCCGAGGCGGGCGCCTACCGCGTCTTCACCGACATCTCGCCGCGCGACCTCGGCCGTACGATCACGCTCGGCGCCGACCTGGCGGTGGCCGGGGCGTACGACCCGCAGCCGGCGCCCGCGACCACTCGTACAGCGGTCCTGGACGGCGGCTACGAGGTGACGCTGGACGGCGAGCTCGGTGGCCTGCTCACGCTCACCGTTCACAAGGACGGCGCGCCGGTCACCGACCTGCAGCCCTACCTCGCGGCGTACGGCCACCTCGTCGTCCTGCGGGCGGGTGACCTCGCCTATGTCCACGTTCACCCGAACGGCGAGCCCGGCGACGGCGTGACCGCGCCCGGCCCCGACATCACCTTCCACGCGGCCGTTCCCGGGCCCGGCATCTACCGGCTGTTCCTCGACTTCAAGCACGCCGGAACGGTCCGGACGGCGCCCTTCACCCTCACTGCCTGAGCTGCTGAGCCGCCCGAACGATATGTAGCGACCACTACAAATAACTGCTACCGTCACATCTGTATCGACCACTACATATTTGGAGCGATGAGATGAGCGGCGAGTCGACGGATCTGCGGGGCAAGACGGCGCTGGTGACGGGCGCGAGCCGGGGCATCGGGCGGGCGGTCGCCGAACGGCTCGCCGCCGACGGCGCCCTCGTCGCGGTCAACTACGCGCGGGACGAGGTGGCCGCCAAGGAGGTCGTGGCGGCCATCACCGAGGCGGGCGGGCGCGCCTTCGCCGTCAAGGCCGAGCTCGGCACCGACGGCGACGTCGAATCCCTGTTCACGGCGTTCGACGCGGGACTGCGCGAGCTGGGCGCGGAGCCGCCTCTCGACATCCTGGTCAACAACGCGGGCATCGGAGCCAAGGCCACCATCGAGGAGGTCACACCGGACCTCTACGACCAGGTCTTCGCCGTCAACACGCGAGCGCTGTTCTTCATCACCCGGGAGGCCCTCACCCGGATGCCCGACGGCGGCCGCATCATCAACGTCACCTCGGGTGTCACCCGGATCGCCTTCCCCGAGGGCATCTCGTACGCCATGACCAAGGGCGCGGTCGACACGTTCACCCTCGCCCTGGCCAAGCACGTCGGCCCGCGCGGGATCACCGTCAACAACGTCGCCCCTGGCTTCATCGACACCGACGTGAACGCCGATTGGCTGCGCGGCAACCCCGAGGGCCAGGCCTACGCCGCCTCCCGGGCCGCCGTCGCCCGCGTGGGCGTGCCCCACGACATCTCCGGCGCCGTGACCTTCCTCGCCTCCGACGCCGCCTCGTTCATCACCGGCACGATCATCGACGCCACCGGCGGCGCCGATCTCTAGCCTCCGGACACATCTCTAGCCCCAGGACACACCAAAGGGCCCCGGTCGCGCGCCGACCGGGGCCCTTTGTCGCCGACGAAATCCGAGCGGGGAGGATTCGTCAGCGGACCTTGGGGGTGTGATCAAATACCTCGCCCGCACGCGAGCGCGTTACCTGAGCCCGGCGCGAGCGTAGCGAGCGTCGGGCGAAGACGGCGAAGCCGTGTCGCGCTCGCCGCTTTTGCGGTTCGGAGGCCGAGCCGCCAGGCGAGGCCTTCGAGGCCGCGAAAGAATCCAACTCAGCGGACCTTGGGGACATCGCCGAACAGCGGCGACAGCTTGTTCCAGCGGCTGAGCTCACAGCCGTCGGTGCGGGTGAACTTGGCGTCCACCGGCTTGCCCGCCCAGGTGCCCTTGACCGTGGCGACCTCGGGGCCGCCGTAGATCTTGGTGCACATCTGGTCCTTCGGTGGAGCCTTGAACGGCTCCTTGACCTTGGCGAGACTGGCGCAGGCCTGGCCGGCCTTGGGATGATCGCCCCCGGCGGGACCGCAGGAGAGGGTCCAGGTCTTGGCGGGTGCCTGTGCGGAGGCCTTGACGTTGACGGTGATCTTGTCGCCGTCGCCCGCGCCCGTGGCGGGGGAGACGGAGGTCGTGCCCGAGGCGGTCGGCGAGGTTTTCCCGGAGCCGCTCGAGGCCTGTTCGGAGCCGCAGGCCGCCAGTGACATGATCATGGCTAGGCCGGGCGTCATGAAAAGGAGCGTCCGATACCGCATGCGTGATTCGACGCGGACCGGTTCCGCGCGGTTCCATGGAGGAGTGATGATTTTCGGGGACGACGTCGCGGCCGTGGACGCGGCCGACGTTCCGCAGGACGCGTACCTGCTCGACGTGCGCGAGCAGTACGAGTGGGACGCCGGGCACGCGCCGGCGGCCGTCCACATCGCGATGGCCGAACTGAGCGACCGGGCGGGAGAGATCCCGCGTGACCAGGACATCTACGTAGTCTGCCGGTCGGGGGTGCGGTCCGCCCAGGTGACGGTCGCGCTCAACCAGGCGGGCTGGCTGGCCAAGAACGTCGACGGGGGCATGAAGCGCTGGGCCGAGTCCGGGCGCCCGATGGAGGGCGCCGAGGAGGGCCCGCCCTACGTGGCCTGACCGCACGTCCGGCTTTCTCCGAGGTGAGCGTGACCTTGCTCGCCGAGATCGACCATGCCCATCGACGCGCTGCGATCGCGCCGCGATCACGTCGTGCGCATGTACGATTTGTCCAGTCCTAAAACCACCCACCGCGGGAGCTCGGGCCGACCGGGCTGAGAGGGCGGCACACACGCAGGCGCCGCCGACCGCATGAACCTGTCCGGGTAATGCCGGCGTAGGGAGCGTGCACGATGACGTCTGCCGTCGACTCCATACACGAGGCCCCGCGCGACGAGGTCCCCTACACCCTCGACGAGCCCGCGCCGAAGGTCCTCAGCTTCTGGGACCAGAGCGCCTTCTGGGCCAACCTCGGCGTCAGCCTCTTCGCCTTCTCCGGCGCGTACACCGTGCTGGCGCCGGACGCGGCGGGCAAGCCGACGCTGTCGATCGTGGCGGGCATCGTCGCGATGATCGTCGGGACCGCGATCGGCGGGCTGATGCTCGGCCTGTCGGCCGCCCCGGGCGCGATCACCGGGCGTCCGGCGATGGTGCTGCTGCGCGGGCTGTTCGGCGCCCGGCTGTCGTACGTGCCGACCGTGCTCAACATCGCCCAGCTGGTCGGCTGGGGCACGTTCGAGCTGATCGTGATCGCCGACGCGGCACGGGCGCTGTGGGACGGGGTGCCGCGCTGGACGTACGTGGTCGCGGCCGGCGTGCTCACCACCGTGCTGACGATCTGGCCGCTCGGCTCGGTGCGGATGCTGCGCCGGTACGTGACGGCCGCCGTGATGATCTCGCTGGTCTACTTCTACGTCCAGCTGCTGCGCGAGCCGCTGCCGGACCTGACGCAGGGCTCGTGGGGCGGCTTCTGGCTCGGCGCCGACGCCGCCCTGGCCGTGTCGATCTCCTGGGTGCCGGTCGCGGCCGACTACACCCGGCACGCGCGCAGCGCCCGCGGGGCGTTCGGCGCGGCGGCGATCGGCTACTCGGTGACGCAGATCGTCGCCTACGTCCTCGGCCTGCTGGCCCTCGCGCTGGTGGCGGGCGACACGAGCAAGATCTACGACCCGTTCCTGAACGCGTCGCTGGGCGTGGTCTTCTTCGCGATCTTCGTGCTGCGGGAGGCCGACCAGTCCTTCGCGAACGTCTACTCGACCGCCGTCTCGATCCAGAACCTGGTGCCGAAGGCCGACCGCCGCGTGCTGTCGGTCGGGCTGGGCGTACTGATCACCGCGCTGGCGCTGCTGCTGGACATCGGCGACTACGCAAGCTTCCTGTCGCTGATCGGGTCGGTGTTCGTGCCGCTGCTCGGTGTGCTGGCCGCCGACTTCTTCCTCGGCCGGGGCCGCCGCCGCGGCTGGGACACCACGCTGGCGGCGCCGTCCCGCTGGGGCATGATCGCGGCCTGGGTGGTCGGCTTCGCCGTCTACCAGCTGATCAACCCGGGCGGCGTGAGCTGGTGGGCCGACTTCTGGGGCGACGTGCAGAGCGCGCTGAGCTTCACCCCGCAGAGCTGGATGAGCGCCTCGCTGCTGTCGTTCCTGGTGGCCGGCCTGGCCGCGATCCTGATCGGCCGGATCGGGGGCGGCGACCGCGCGGCGGCCGGTGCGGGCGGCGCGCCCGGTGCTTCCGGTGCGGCCGGAGAGGCCGATGCGACCCCGGTGTGACGGGCGATGTTCCGGTTTTCGGTGAAGTCTTGCGGACGAATGGGACGTCCGGTGGAAACGTTTCGGCGGTGGTTGCCCGGCGCCGACGCGAGATCCGGTGGCACGATGACAGGCGTGTCGCCCGACGTCCATGACCCGATCGCCCGCGCCGTCATCCAGTGCGCGGCCGATGCGATCGTGGCCGTCGACCGGCGATCGCGCGTCACGGTGTGGAATCCGGCGGCCGAGCGGATGTTCGGCTGGGCCGCGCACGAGGTCATCGGCCGGGTGCCGCCGATCGTGCCCGGCGAGCTCAAGGCCGAGCACAACGCCGTTCTGGAACGGCTGCTGACGCGGCGGGCGGGCGAGAGCGACACCGGCCAGATCTCCATCGCGACCCGGCGATTCCACCGGGACGGCCGCCTGATCGACGTCCGCATCGACACCAGCGTGCTGCAGGACCGCGCGGGCGACCTGCTCGGCTGGGTGGAGGTCTACCACCCGGTCGAGGAGGACGAGGTCGCCCAGCACCACATGGCCGAGCGGGCCCGGCTCGTACGGCGGCTGAACGACATCGTCGCCGACCTGAACGCCGAGCTGGACCTGGGCGTCGTCCTCGACCGGATCACCGCCGCGCTGATCGAGCTGACCGGCGCGGACGCGGGCGGGTTCGTGCGGATCGACGACGAGCGGCTGCGGCTGGTCAGCATGTACGGGCTGCCCGACCAGCTGCGCGGGTCCACCGCCGAGCTGCGCCCGAGCCTGGTCGGGGAGCTGCTGCGGTCGGGCAAGACCGTGATGCTCGCCACAGGCGAGCGGCGGCTCGGCGATCTGATCTGGTCCGAGCTGCCCGGCCTCCACACGATCGCGCTCGGCCTCTCGTTCCTCCAGAACAAGCCGTACGGCGCGCTCTACGCACTGTTCTCGGGCCGCAAGATCGGCCACACCGAGCTGGAGCTGCTCGAACTGCTCGCCGGGCACGCCGGGGTCGCGGTCGGCAACGCGGTCGCCTACGCCGAGGTCGTCCGCCAGCGCGCGCACGAACGCGCGGTGATCGACTCCAGCGCGGACGGGATCGCGGTGCTGGACCGGCACGGCCTCGTCCGGCAGTGGAACCCGGCCGCCCACGTGCTGACCGGGCTGTCCGGCGACGAGGTGATCGGCCGTGAGCTGCCCTTCGAGAAGCCCGCGCCGGGCGAGATGCTGACCTTCCCGCTGGAGTCGGGCGTCTGGCTGAACGTGCTGTCGGCGGAGATCGAGGAGACGGGCGGGCTGGTCGTCGACTTCCGCGACGTCAGCGAGGCCAAGGCGCTGGAGGAGGCCAAGGACCTGTTCCTGGCCACGACCAGCCACGAGCTGCGCACCCCGATCACCGTGGTGCAGGGCTTCGCGAGCACGCTGGTGAACCGCTGGGACGAGCTGGCCGACACCGACCGGCGTTCCGCCGTCGCCACGATCGCCGAACGGGCCCAGTCCCTCGGGCGCCTGGTCGAGCACCTGCTGCTGGGCTCCCGGGCCGGCGCCGACGAGCTCACCGTGACCAACGAGTCGTTCGACCTGGTCCGCGTGCTGACCGGCGTGGTCGCGGGCTTCCAGTCCCTGTCGGGCGTCCACGACGTCCGGCTGGAGATCGCTCCCGGCCTCCCGCAGGCCCTGGGCGACGTGATGGCCACCGACATCGTGCTGGGCCAGCTGCTGGAGAACGCCTTCAAGTACTCGCCCGACGGCGGCACGGTGAGCGTCCACGCCCGCCCGGAGGGCGACCGCCTGGTGATCACGGTCGCCGACGAGGGCATCGGCATCGCCCCCGGTGATCACGACCGCATCTTCGAGCGCTTCGTGCAGGGCGAGGCGGGCGACCGCCGCCGCTTCGGCGGCATCGGCCTGGGCCTCTACATCGTCAAGCGCCTCACCGAGGCCCAGGGCGGAACCATCGCCGCCCTCCCCAACCCCGGCGCCGGCACCTGCATGCGCCTGGAACTGGGCGCCGCCACGCCCCCGACTCTCTGAGAGGTGGGCAGGGTGGGAATGGCGGGGTGGCCACTTTGGCTCGGTCATTTCGCGGGATCGGGGGCGAGAAATTGGACCTTGGGGCGGCCGGACGGGGGCGGCCTATACCGGCCAGCCGAAGCGATGGTGGAGGTGTTGGCCGGATCTTGCCGTGATCTTGACAGGGCATGCGCGGTGAGCCTGGTGGAAAGTGCAGTGTGGCGGCAGTGTGACGGACGAAACGCGCGTGCGAGGAGTAATCCGCCGGCGGCTGGATAGATCTTTAGTTGGTGTTCCGTTGGCCACGGGGTTCCGTTCGAGCACCGCGTACGGGGGTGATGGCCGTGACCGGATGGTCAGTCGCTCGTTGGGCGAGTGGTGAGACGGGGTGCACATGTTTCCGGCCATCACCAATTGGGCATTTCGGTCGTACCGGAACAGGCGGAGCGGAGAGGACGAGCGAGAGGTGAGGGCGTCGAGCGTCGTACTGCTGCCACATGCGCCGTCCAGCGTCGCGGTCGCCCGTAAGCGGCTCAGTTCCGAGTTGAACGCCTCCGGGGTCTACGAGTCGGTCGTGGACGACGCCTGCGTCATCCTCAGCGAGCTGCTCAGCAACGCCCTGCGCCACGCGCGCCCGCTGCCGTCAGGACAGGTCAGGGTCACCTGGTCGCAGAAGGGCGACTGCCTGGAGGTCGCGGTCAGCGACGGCGGCGCCATGACCGAGCCACGCCGAGGACCTGGGACTCTCTCGTCGCTGGGCGGTCGCGGCCTCGGCATCGTCGAGGCGCTCACCGAGGGCTGGGGCGTACGTCATGAGGACGGCGCCACCACGGTCTGGGCGCGGATCAACGCGCCCCACACGGTCTCCGCCAACGGCTCGACCCCGCATCGCGCGGCCCACGCGGTCGCCCCTGAGCTCTCCGAGCTGCCCGACCCGCAGGATCGCCCCAACGGCAAGGCCGTGAACGGGGCCCGCCACGGCGTCATCACCGGCCGGGCGTACCCGGCTTAACGGGCTTAGCCGGGCGGCCGTAGCCGGACTGGTGTTCAAAGGGGCATACCCCCACCTAGCCGGACCTTCGTTCAATCTTGTATGGTCCTCAACAAGCTCGGGCGCTGTCGTGCCCCCGTCGACACCGCCCGAGCCTCCAACGTGAGAAAAGCCCCCGGCCACGGCCGGGGGCTTTTTCGTTTACCAGTGATCAGGTGCAGGCGATCAGGTGCCGATGATCAGGGCGCGGGCGGCGGCGCGTCGCGCAGGATCGGGCAGGACATGCAGCGCGGGCCGCCCCGGCCGCTGCCCAGCTCGCTGCCGCTGATGCGGATGACCTCGATGCCGGCCGCCTCCAGCTGGGCGTTGGTCTCGATGTTGCGCTCGTACGCCACGGCCAGGCGGGGCGCGACGGCGAGGGTGTTGTTGCCGTCGTCCCACTGCTCGCGTTCGGCGGTGACCGGGTCCAGGCCGGTGTCGATCACCTTGAGGCGGTCCAGGCCCATCGCCTCGGCGGCGGCCTCCAGGAACTGGCGGGGCTCGGAGACGCGCAGGTCGCCGTTCGCCGAGGTGACCGTGAAGGCCTGCAGGGAGTGCGCGACCGGCGGGTACATCACGACCGTGTCGACGTCGACCATGGTGCAGACGGTGTCCAGATGCATGGTCGCGCGTTCCTGAGCGATCGGAACGGCCAGCACGGTGTGGGCCAGACCCGCGTCGAACACCTGCCGGGCCAGGCGCTCCACCCCGGCGGGCGTGGTGCGTTCGCCGGTGCCGACGGCCAGCACGCCGGGCGACAGGAGCAGGATGTCGCCGCCCTCCAGGTGCTCCAGGGACGGGTCGTACACCGGCTCCAGGCCCGCGAAACGCGGGTGGTGGGCGTAGATCAGGCCGGTGATCGCCGACTCGCCGTGGCGGGCGGGCATCGCCAGGCTCGTGACGGCGACGCGATCGCCGATCCAGGCGCTGTTGTCGCGGGTGAACAGCAGGCCGGGGAGCGGGTCGATCACGAAGTCGTGCCGGTCCATCAGGCGGTAGACCAGGCCGTGGCCCGCCTTCAGCTCCTCGTGGGCCAGGCCCGCGATCAGGGTGTGGGAGAGATCCTCGGGGTCCAGGCCGTCCAGATAGCCCTTCACCACGCGGCGGAGCTGGTCGCCGAGGCGCTTGTCGTCCAGAACGTAGGAGATCGCCTGCTCGCGGGCCGCCTCGTACTCCAGGGCGTCCTGGAGCAGTTCGGTCAGGTAGAGGACCTCCACGCCCCGCTCCCGCAGGGCCTGGGCGAAGCCGTCGTGCTCCTCCTGGGCCCGCCCCACCCACGGGATCGCGTCGAACAACAGCTTGTCGCTGTTGCGCGGGGTCAGCCGCTTCAGTTCGGCGCCCGGACGGTGCAGCAGTACGGTGCGCAGCCGTCCTACCTCGCTGGTTACCCGGTGCTGGTGCTTGTCTGCCACATCGGCAGTCTAAGGTCCGGTTCTGGCGTGGTTTTCACGTGGTCATCGCGTATGTCACGATCCAGCGGTGAGCGCCCGTGCCGGTGGCCTGCCGGTTTATCTCGGCGCGGCCACCTTGCTGCGGGTCTCGGCCGAGGGGATGGGCACCGCCCTGGTCCTCACGGTCCAGGCACGTACCGGGCACGCCGCGACCGCCGGTTTCCTGCAGACCGGCCTGACGCTGCCGTACGTGCTGAGCGGGCCACTGATCGGGCACGCGTTCGACCGGACGGCCCGGCCCCGGGTGGTCGCCGCCGGACTGATGATCATCTACGTGCTGGCGTCCGGGCTGCTGTTGCTGCTGGCGGGCCGCGTGATGCTCGTCGTCGCGCTCGCCGCGGCCGTCCTGGTGGGCTGTACGGAGCCGATCGTGGTGGCGCTGACGAGCCTGCTGCCGCGGTTCGTGCCCGAGGAACGGCTCACGCGCGCGTACGGGCTGGAGGCGTCGAGCTACAACGTCGCGGGGATCGCGGGTCCGGGCCTCGGAGCCGCCTTCGCGGCGGCGGTCGGCGGGAGCCTCGCCGGGGCACCGATCGTGTGCTGTGCGGCCCTGGCTCTTTTCGGCCTTCCTCTTATCCCTTTCAGACCTCCGCAGGTTGATACGGGGGGTGCGTCGTCGTTTCGCTCCGTGGCAATCGGCGGTCTCGTGCTCCTGTGGGCCAACCGGGTGCTGAGAGGGCTCACCGTGGCCACGACGCTGGCCTGGCTGGGCTTCGGCGGGGTCGCCGTCACCACCGTTCTGCTGGCGCAGCGCCTCGGGGCACCGCCGAGCGCCGGCGGGCTGCTGCTGGTGGCCCTGACCTGCGGCTCCTTGGCCGGATCACTGGCCTCGGCACGGTGGCTCACGCTGAAATGGGCCGAGACGGTGATGCCGGCCGGGCTGGTGGCGTTCGGGATCGCCCTGGGCTGCCTGGCGCTCGCGCCGTCCCTGGGCTGGGCGATGGTGTTCTTCCTGCTCGCGGGCGTGAGTGAGGGGCCGGTGTTCGCCTCGACCCTGATGCTCCGCCAGCGCGAATCGCCACCCGATCGGCTCGGTCAGGTCAACACCACCGGGGGCAGCCTCAAGATCGCCGCCTCGGCGGTGGGGGCGGCCCTCACGGGCGCCTTCGCCGACGCGATCGGGGTCGTCGGCTTGGTGATCGCCATCGCATCCTTCCAGTTCACCGGGGCCCTCCTCGGCGCCTGGATCCTGCATCGTCCCAGGTCGAGGGCGTAGGCACAGATCTGGCACAGATCTGAGTAAGGACACCGTCCCCTTGGTCATCACCGTTTTCATCCTCGGTCTGTCCTTTCGGACGCATCTCGGCCGGTATCGTCAAGGGTCTGGACATGATCTGTGGTGAGGCAGCTCCTTGGAGTTACGAAAGGGAGCAGGTGTGGATACCTCGGTTGGTCAGGGACAGGAAGGCGGCAGGCGGGGCCGCAGGTCGCGACGGCCGGATCCGGCGTCGGGGCCGGTCGCGGCATTGGCCGAGCTCCTGTGGCGGCTGAAGAAGTCTGCCGGCGATCCCTCGTACGCGGAGATGGCCGCGATGGGCGCCGCCGCCTCCAAGTCGTCCCTGGCGGCAGCGGCTCAGGGTCGTTCGCTCCCGAGCTGGGGCACGACCTGGGAGTTCGTGCGCGTGCTCGCGGTCGACCGGCTTGGCCTGGACCCGGTGGAGACCGAACGCGAGTGGCGCGCCCACTGGCAGAAGGCCCGCGACGCCATGACCGCGGCGGAGGACGCCGAGGAATGGGGCGAGGTCGAGCCCGGGGCGGTGCCGCAGGGCCCGCATGCCGGCTTCTCGGTCGACCCCATGGCGGACGCCGCCACGGCCGCAGCCGGCGGCGCGACCGACCTCGGCACTCCTGGCGGTCCCGGCCTACCTGGTGGACCCGGTGGTCCGGCCGCGCCTGGCATGCCTGGCGCCGGTCCGGGCGCCGCGGCGGCGTTCGAAGCCGGACCTCCCGGACCTTCCGGAGCCCCTGGAACCCTCGGCCCCGAGGGCGTTCCGATGGGCGGCCAGGGTGTCGGCTCCCCGTACGGGCCGGGCGCAGGTGCGCCGGGAGCCCCGGGCATGCCGGGCGCCCCGGGTCCGGGCGGCGATAACACCGCTTGGCCCGCCGGAGCCTGGCCCGGCGGTGAGAGCTCCCAGGGCTGGAACGCCTCGCACGGCTTCGACGGGGACGACGGCGGCCCGCCGACCGACCCCGGCCCCGGCACTCCGCCGCCGCACGCTCCCACCGCGCCGCCGAAGAAGCAGCGCCGCTTCCCGGTCTGGATCTTCGCCGCCGCCGCGGTCGCCATGATCGTCATCGGCGGCGGTGTCTACATCGCCTGGCCGTCGGCGGACGGCGAGCCCAAGCAGCCGCCGGTGCACGCCTCGGTTGTCCCGATGCCCAAGCCCAAGGACGACTCCACGTTCATCAAGGACATCACCTACCCGGACGGGACGCTCGTCAAGGCGGGCAGCACGTTCGAGAAGGTGTGGCGGCTGCGCAATTCCGGCAGCGTCCAATGGAGCAACCGGAAGCTGATCCAGATCGGCGACAGCCCGTGCTTCGCGCCGAAGAGCGTGCCGATTCCCGAGACCTCGCCCGGCCACATGGTCGACGTGCGGGTCCGGGTGAAGGCGGCGAACCGGCCGACCAAGTGCAAGATCTTCTTCAAGATGGCCGACTCCGCCGGCCGCATCCTCATGCCGACCAAGCGCCCCATCTTCCTCTATGTCCAAGTGGGGCATCTCTGACCTGCGACTTCATTTGTCCAGTCAGCGCTGTACGGCGCTTGGACGAGAAGTCCTGGTGCCCGCCCCGGCCGCATGCCAACGTTGGTGACGCAGCAAGGCCGGGGCACCACAGTCCGGTCCAGAACTCCTCGCACAGGGCCCAGATCCCCGCTTAGGGCCCTGCGTGCGGATCACCATAGATCCCCGCTCAGGGATGACCCTCTCGTAAAACTTGGAAGGTAATCGTTCCCATGTGCCCGAACACCCGCCATTCTCACGATGACCGGGGCGGTGTTGGTCGGGCGATGTCGCCGAACGGCTTGGGCGGCATTCATCAACAGGTCATCGTTTTCACCGGACCCGCGAAAGGCGTCCGGCTCTCATAAATAGGCAAGCAGCTGGAAACTGATCCAGACTCATAAGTCCCGCCCTGCCTTCTCAGGGTGATGGACCGCCGTTATCCCCAAAAGGTGCGGCGTGCGAGGCTGCCCGGCGCGGGACGGTCTGCACGCCGCACTTTGGCGTCCACGGGCCTCCGCACACCTCCGCAGCACCTCCCACGCCTCCGCAGCGCCTCCGCTGCCCCAGCCCGCCAAGGGCCCGGGCAGGGGCCGAATAATCAATCGACTTGCCGACCTGGCGGCTCGTACCCTCAAGGCATGTTCTTCGCAGCCGGCACTCGCACGCTCGCAGACCTCGGTCTGCTGAGCGCGGTGCCGGCTGCCTTCCTCACCACGGGAGCAGCGGCAGCAGGCGCAGTCGTCGTCGACGGCGCGCGAAGCTGACCCCTCTCCGTCCCACCTCCGGAGAACCAGCGGAGGGGGGTGGTCACCGCTCCCGGGCGTCGCGCCCGGGTGGTTCTCGCGTTCGACTTCACACGTGAGGACAGAAGGACCATGGCCAAGCAGCTCTACGAGCGCGGCAAGCCGCATCTGAACATCGGCACGATGGGGCACGTCGACCACGGCAAGACCACGCTGACCGCCGCGATCACCAAGGTGCTCGCCGAGCGCGGGCTGGCGTCCGCCGTCCCGTTCGACGGCATCGACCGTGCGCCCGAGGAGCGCGACCGCGGCATCACCATCAACATCGCGCACGTCCACTACGAGACCGCGACGCGGCATTACGCCCACGTCGACATGCCGGGCCACGCCGACTACGTGAAGAACATGATCACGGGTGCGGCCCAGATCGACGGGGCGGTGCTGGTGGTCTCGGCGCAGGACGGCGCGATGCCGCAGACGCGCGAGCACATCGTGCTGGCCCGGCAGGTCGGCGTCCGGCACATCGTCGTGGCGCTCAACAAGTCCGACACGGTGGAGGACGCCGAGCTCCTCGACCTGGTCGAGCTGGAGGTGCGCGACCTGCTCTCGGAGTACGGCTTCCCGGGCGAGGAGATCCCCATCGTCCGGGTGTCCGGCCTCCGCGCGCTGGAGGGCGACCCGTACTGGACCGCCCGCGTCGTCGACCTGCTCGACGCGATCGACGCCTACGTGCCGATCCCCGAGCGGGTGCTCGACCGGCCGTTCCTGATGCCGGTGGAGAACGTCCTCACCATCACCGGCCGCGGCACCGTCGTGACCGGGGTGGTGGCGCAGGGCGCGATCCGCGTCGGCGACCAGGTCGAGGTGGTCGGGCTGGGCGAGACGTTCGGCTCGGTAGCGACCGGGCTGGAGACGTTCGGCCAGTCGATGGACCACGCCGAGGCGGGCGACAACACCGCGATGCTGCTGCGCGGCATCAAGCGGGACCAGATCCGGCGCGGCCAGGTCGTCGCCGCTCCCGGCTCGATCCGGCCGCACAGCCGGTTCCGGGCCCGGGTGCGGGTGCTGACCGCCGCCGAGGGCGGCCGGAGCAGGCCGTTCTTCCACGGCTACCGGCCGCAGTTCCACTTCCGTACGACCGACGTGGTCGGCGGCGTGGACCTGGGCGGCGACGGCAGCATGGCGCTGCCGGGCGACTCCGTCGAGATGGCGGTCGAGCTCGGCAAGCCGGTCGCGATGGCCGAGGGCCTCGGCTTCGCGATCCGTGAGGGCGGCCGTACGGTCGGCGCCGGAACGGTCGTCGAGCTTCTCGACTAGACCGCCGTTCGGCGTCACCGGCCGCTCTGCCGGCGAACGCGAGGACCACCTCGCACCCATCGGAAAACGGCGGGTGCGGGGTGGTTCTTCACGTACGCTCGAGGCGCCGGGTTTTACCCGAGTCGGTGGCGCAAATGTTGCTCTTTGTGGTGGGATGCAACGTGATCGCCCCCGCTTGATTCCCCTATGGAGACTGTGTGCGAGCCCCCCGCGCTGTCGTCCCCCTGCTCGCCGTGACCGGCGCGACCGTCGTGGTCGTCACCGCCGGTGCCGGCGCCGCCATCAAGGGAGGATCCAGCGGCCACTCCGGCCCGGCCTCCGCGGCCGACACCGCGAGCAGGCCCGCCGTCCCGGTGAACGTGCTCACCTGGAACGTCTGCGGGAACAAGTCCGCGCACTGCCCGCTCGGCGCCGACCCGGCCAAGCTCGCGGCGACGATCTCCTACACCGCGCAGAACGCCACCGTCGACGGCACCAAGGCCAGGGCGAACGTGGTGTTCCTGCAGGAGGTCTGCTCCGGCCACGTGAAGAGGCTCGGCGGTTACGGCTGGCTGAGGTCGTGGAGCTGGGCGTTCGCCCCCGCCAAGCAGGCCGACGGCAAGCCGAAGACCTGCGCGAACGGCCAGGGCCAGTTCGGTGTCGCGCTCGGCAGCGCGCAGAAGCTCGGCAACGTGACCAGGACCTACCTGAAGTCGCCCAAGTTCGAAGGCCGCGTCGCCGTCTGCGCCAACGTCGCCAGCTGGTCCGCGCGCCTGTGCACCGCGCACCTGAGCTCCGGCATGAAGGCCGACGATCCGACGGGCGCTTACCGCAAGGTTCAGACCGCGAGGCTGAAGAGCCTCGTCGGCGCCGGCACCGGCCGCGTCGTCCTCGGCGGCGACTTCAACGACCAGCCCACCAAGCCCGCGCTGGACGTCCTCTACGGCGCCTACCGCGAGTGCGACCAGGGCACCGGCGTCACCCACGGCGGCGAGAGCACCCACCAGAACGCCAAGGGCAAGGCCTGGGAGAAGCTCGACTACATCTTCACCGGCAAGACCGCCACGGTCTCCTGCGACGTTCCCAACTCGGTGGTCCGTTCCTCCGACCACCGCCCGGTGATCGCCGCCATCACCCTCCGCTGACGCCGCCACCCTCCGCTGACGCCGTCAGATCACGCTCTCGTCCCACGGGTTCGGGAGTGCGAGCGTACGGATGAGGGCGGCCTGCAAGCGGTGATAGGTGGCCGATTCCCAGTAGCGGTCGGCCGCTTCGGGCCTGCGGGCAGCGCGCCGCTCCATCGCGGCGGCGGTTCGTTCGTGCGCTTCGGCCAGGCCGATCAGAGCCCGACCGGCCCCCCGCCGGATCTTCTCCAGCCGGAGACATGCCTGGTCGACCCGGGTGCGAGTACGCTCCAGGTTCCTCAAATGGCGGCTGGTCAGGTTGAGGCTGCGGTGGCTCGGCGCGATGGTGCGGACCCCGGTCTCGTTCACAGTCTCAGGATCCACACGGAGTCACGCCGTGACTACAGATTTCCAAATTTAGGTATCTGAGCAGTGCCGGATCAGTGAACGGCTCGGTCCTGGCCCTCCCAGTAGGGGGCGCGGAGCTCGCGCTTGAGGATCTTGCCGGTGGGGTTGCGGGGGATGGCCTCGCGGGCCTCGACGGAGGTCGGGCACTTGAAATGGGCGAGGCGCTCGCGGCAGTAGGCGATCAGGTCGGCCTCGGTCGCGTCGCCGGAGAGGACCACGATGGCGCGCGGGGTCTCGCCCCACTTGTCGTCGGGAACGCCGATCACCGCGCAGTCGTCGACCTCGGGGTGGCCCATCAGGACGTTCTCCACCTCGGCGGGGTAGATGTTCTCACCGCCGGAGATGATCATGTCCTTCACGCGGTCGTGGATGTAGAGGTAGCCGTCGGCGTCCAGGTAGCCCGCGTCGCCCGTACGGAAGAAGCCGTCGGGGAGCAGGGCCGCCGTGGTGGCGTCGGGCAGGCCCCAGTAGCCCTTCATGTTCTGGGGCGTACGGCAGAGGATCTCGCCCACCTGGCCGAGCGGCACCTCGTCGAGGCTGGCCGGATCGACGATCTTCAGCTCGCACTCGGGGTTGGGCAGGCCGGCGCTGCGCAGGCGGGCCGGGTCGGGGCCGTCCAGGTCGTGGTCCTCGGCGGGCAGCGCGGTGATGGCCCCGGTGGTCTCGGTCAGGCCGTACACCTGCATGAAGTGCGCGTTCGGAAGCATCGCCATCGCGCCGCGCAGGACGTCCTCGCTGATCGGGGACGCGCCGTACAGCACGAGCTGGAGCGTGGACAGGTCGGTCTCGGCGACCTCGGGCATGAGCTGCATGAACTGGAGCAGGACCGGAACGAGGAAGACGTGCGTGACGCGGTTGCGCTCGATCTCCCTGGCGATGACGACCGGGTCGGGCTCGCGGACGATCACGCCGGTGATGCCGTCGAAGATCGCGCAGATCGTCAGCCCGTTGCCCGCCACGTGGTACATCGGCATCGCGACCATGAGGACGGCGTCCGAGCCGATCCCCCACAGATCGTTGGTGAGGGGGAGCAGAGCGGTGTAGTTGTCGTGCGTCAGCATCACGCCCTTGGGCAGCCCGGTGGTGCCCGACGAGTAGAGCTGGACGAACACGTCCGAGGTGTCGACCTGGTGCGCGGGCGGGGTGGCCTCGTACGCACCGACCCACGTCTCGTAGTCGAGGTGGGGATGGCCGGAGCCGCCGATGACCACCAGATGCGTGGTGTGCTCGAGCTTCCCGGCGATCGCGTCGAGGACGGGCAGGAACTCGGGTCCGATGACGAAGACCTTCGCCTGCGCGTTGTTGACGACGTACGCGACCTCGTCGGGCGCGAGCCGGTAGTTGACCGGGACCTGGACCGCGCCGAGGCGGGCGGCGCCGAAGAGCAGCTCGGCGTATTCGATCGAGTTCTTGTCGAGGACGGCGACCCGGTCGTCATGCCAGACACCGGCGGCCTGGAGCGCCGCCGCCGTCTGGTCGACCCGCCGGTCGAAGTCCGCGTAGGTAATCTGCTCGTCGCCCGCGATGAGCGCGAGACGGTCTGGGTGCTGCCGCGCACGCTCGCGCAACACCTCGGTCAGTCCTGGCACGGGGGCCCCTCTCGCCGGTGACCGCATGTTCGTCTGCGCATCATGCGGTCACCGCGCGGCGTGGGGCAAGGGGCTGCGGCCCCCGTGCGCTACCGGCTTCGGGAAAGCTTGGAGACCAGCGTCACCGCCAGTACGACCAGCACGGCGACGAAGCCGATGAAGAAGAACATCTTGAGCATCGACATGATCGCGCCGACCACCGTGAAGAGCAGCCACACGGCGAGAATGACGCCCACAATCGTGAGAATTGTCCGACCCATGCCCCCAAGGTATGCGCCGGCCCGATCTCCGTCATCACCCTCCGGGACGATCCTGGGGCGGCCACGGCCCGCCGGGCGGCGGAGGCGGACCCTGAGGCCCGGCCGGGGGAAACCCTGGCTGCCCGTGCCCGCCGTACGGCGGCTGACCGGGGGCGGGTTGACCGGGGGGCGGCGGCGCGCCGGGGTACTGCGGCTGGCCCGGGTGCTGCGGTTGGCCCGGGTGCTGCGGCTGGCCCGGGTACTGCGGTTGGCCGTACGGCCCGGGCGCCTGCATGCCGGGTACCGGCTGGCCGGGTGCGCCAGGGGCCCCAGGTGTGCCGAAGGCGACTGCGGCGCCGCGCGGTGCCGAGTTCTTGGACGCGCTCATGACCCGCAGGAACGCCACGCCACCGCCGGCCGCCAGCGGCAGGATGATGAAGATCACGCCCCAGACGCCCTCGATCTGGGTCATGAAGTGGATGCAGAAGTCCAGGTCGATGCGGTCGACGGGGATGGTGTCGCCGCTCACGATCGCGTACGCGAGGAACCCGAGCAGGCTGCCGACGCGGTCGGCGACCAGTGCCGCCGGGGCGGCGAGGATCGGGGCGAGCGGCCCCTGCGGGCGCAGCGGCAGGACCGCGGCCCCGACGACGACGCCGGTGATGATGCTCAGCACGGCGCCGACCAGGCGGTAGGTGGTCAGGCTCATGGGCAGCCCGCCGGTGGCCGCGATGCCGCCGCCCAGCGCGTAGTCGAGGATGCACGTGAGGACGGCGCTGACGGCCGTCGCGAACGCGCCGCCCACCATGACCGCGATGAACACCGCGACCGGGCTGGAAGGGGGCCGGGACTGTGACGTTCGGGCCGGGGGGAGCATCCGGCCATTAAAGCGGCTCTGGTCCACCCCGGTCACTGGGTCGTACGGCACCGGTTCGTACGGCATTGGTTCGTTTGGTGAGCGCGGCGAACCAGCGGCCCGCCTCCGTCCACTCATCTGCGAGGGCGAGCCCGCAGGCTGCCGCGAGCGGCCCGGTGTCGTCGATCGACAGGTGGGCCCACCGGAACCAGTCGCCGGTGCGGGCGGGCGTGCGCAGCCGCACCCATTCGGCACGGCTGGGAACGCCGGGCGGCTCGACCTCCACCAGCAGGAGTCCCCCGCGCCGCAGCAGTTCCGCGGAACGGCGCAGCAGCGCGGCCGGGTCGCCGTCGATGCCGATGTTGCCGTCCGCGAGCAGGAGCGTCTGCCAGCGGCCCGTCCCCGGCACGCGGTCGAAGATGCTCCGGCAGAGCGCGAGGCCGCCCGCCGCCTGGGTGAGCGCGACCGCGTACGGGGTGATGTCGATGCCGAGCGACGGGATCCCCCGTTCGCCGAGCGCCGTGGTCAGCCGCCCGGGTCCCGAACCGATGTCGAGCGTCGGGCCCGAGCACCGGTCGAGCAGCCCGTCGTCGCCGGGGCGCGCGCCCATCCACTCCTCGACCCGCAGCGGCGTACGGCGCCCGTCGGCGTGCTCGATCTCGGCGGCGCCGGTCCCCGCCAGCGAACTCTCGTACAGGTCCCCGATCACGTGGCCGCCACGGGGCGGAGCGTCGAGCCGAGCGCCTGGACGGCGGCGGGGAAGCGGCCTCCGGGGCGACACAGGCTCGCGACGTGCAGGGCGTCTGCTGCGGTGTCGACATCGGTGAGCTCGGGCGACGTCGCGATCGAGAGTCCCGCGCCGCGCAGCCGGGCGAGCTGAGCGGCCCCGGTGTGCGGCTCGCTCATCGGAACGCCGCGAATGAGATCGGGATCGGGTCGGCGGAGCCCGAGCAGCCAGAAGCCTCCGTCGGACGCCGGGCCGAAGACCGCGTCGTGCGTGCGCAGCGCCTCCGCGGCCTCGGTCAGCAGGCCGGGAGTGACCTGCGGTGTGTCCATGCCGATCAGAACGAGTGGCCGTCCGGCGTAAGCGTCGGCGAAGGCGTGGCCGAGCCGTTCGTCCAGGCCCGCGCCGCGCTGCGGGATCACGGTCATGCCGTACGGGAGCCAGTGGCCCGGCCGGCCGGCGAGAGCGAGAGTCCGCCGGCCGGCCGGTGTCTCGGCGACCGCGGTGAGGGTGTCTGCCAGCGCCGCCTCGGCCAGCGCGGCGCCCTCCTCCGGCGTGCACGGCGGCGTCAGCCGCGTCTTGACCCGCCCGGGGATCGGCTCCTTGGCGATCACGATGAGGTCGGCCACCGCCCGCTCGCCCCGGCTCATCGGTGCGCCCCCACGACCGTCTTCACCGGGACGTCGTGCTCGGCCAGTACGCGGCGCATGTCCCGTACGGCTCGCATCGTGCCGCGGACAGTCCCGGTGACCTTGGAACGGCCCTCGCGCGGGTGGTACGCGACGTCCAGCTCGTTGATCCGCCAGCCCGCCCCGGCCGCGCGCAGAACCATCTCCAGCGGATAGCCGAAGCGCATGTCGGTCAGCGCGAGATCCTCCAGCGCCTCGCGCCGCATGGCACGCATCGGGCCGAGGTCGTGCAGCCGCGTTCCGGCCCGCCGGTTGAGTGAACGCGCCAGAACGGCGTTCCCGAGCCTGGCGTGGACCGGCCAGGCGGCGAGCGAGGTCGGACGCCTCCGCCCGAGGACGAGGTCGGCCGTGGCCAGCCCGTCCACCACCCTCGGCAGTTCCCCCGGATCGAGCGAGGCGTCCGCGTCCATGAAGCACACGACCTCGGCCGTCGCGGCGGCCAGGCCCGCGTGGCAGGCGGCGCCGAACCCGCGGCGCGGCTCGTGGACCACCAGCGCGCCGTGCGCGGCGGCGATCCCGGCGGAACCGTCCGTCGAGCCGTTGTCGACGACGATCGGGCGGTGGCCGTCCGGCATCCGGTCCAGCACCCACGGCAGTGCGGCGGCCTCGTTGAGACAGGGGAGCACGACATCGATCACACTGGTGACGCTAGGCCCGCGAGGCTCATTCAACTCTTACGGAGTGATGACGTGAACTGCGGATCGGGCCAGGTCAGCCGTAGCGTGAGAACCGTGATCAGTACATCCTTCCGGGCACCGGGGCCGTGCGAGCCGTCCGGGCCGTCCGGGCCGTGC
Organism: Actinomadura barringtoniae; assembly: GCF_017573505.1. Classification (GTDB taxonomy): domain Bacteria; phylum Actinomycetota; class Actinomycetes; order Streptosporangiales; family Streptosporangiaceae; genus Spirillospora; species Spirillospora barringtoniae. The sequence goes on along the minus strand of NZ_JAGEOJ010000007.1, from coordinate 440,665 downwards.
CAGGCGGCCTCGTGGTGACCCCCGCCGACGTCGCCGGCCGCATCCTGGTCGTGGACGACGACCCGACCGTGGCCGAGGTCGTCGCCCGCTACCTGCAGCGCGATGGGCACCAGGTGGAGTGCGTGGCCGACGGCGTCGAGGCCCTGCGCCGCGCCCAAAGCGACCCGCCCGACCTGATCGTGCTCGATCTGATGCTGCCCGGGATGGGCGGCCTGGAAGTGTGCCGGCGCCTGCGCGAGACCTCCCCCGTTCCGATCGTCATGCTCACCGCGCTCGGTGAGGAGACCGACCGGCTGGTGGGGCTGGAGACCGGCGCCGACGACTACGTGACCAAGCCGTTCAGCCCGCGCGAGCTGGCCCTGCGCGTGAAGTCGGTGCTGCGCCGCGCACGCGGGGCGCTCGTCCCCGGCGGAACGGGCGTGCTGCGCGACGGCGACCTGGTCGTCGACGTCAGCGCGCACGAGGCGAGCCGGGGCGGCGAGGAGCTGGCGCTCACCGCCCGCGAGTTCGACCTGCTGGTCTTCCTGATGCGCAACCCGCGCCAGGCGTTCGCCCGCGACCAGCTGTTGCAGCAGGTGTGGGGCTGGTCGTTCGGCGACTCCTCCACGGTCACCGTCCACGTGCGGCGGCTGCGGGAGAAGATCGAGCCCGACCCCACCGTCCCGGCCCGGATCGTCACCGTGTGGGGGGTCGGCTATCGCTACGAGCCGACGGAGACGGAGGCCGGCTCATGATGATCCCTCTCCAGGACCTGCTGTGGGTCGCCTGGTACTCGGCGCTCGCCGCGGCGATCGTGGCGGGCGTCGGCCTCGCGCTGCTGCACGCGCTGCGCGGCAGCTCGGTCGCGATCCAGCTGACCGTCGTCGGCGTCTCGACCGTCCTCGCCACGCTGTCGGGGATCGTCGTGATCTCACTGATGATGATGATCAACGACCATGACCTCAAGGTCGTGCTGACCGTGGTGACCGCCGCGGGCGTGGTGGCGGTCGCGGTGTCGGTCCTGCTCGGACGCCGCCTGGTGGCCGCCAACCGCGTGCTGGTGAACGCCGTGCGGTCCGAGCCGTACGAGATCCCGGCGGCCCGGCTGCCCGCCGAGCTGGCCGAGCTGTCCCGCGAGCTGGACGCCGCGTACGAACGCCTCGCCGCCGCCCACCGGCGCGAGCAGGCGCTGGAGGCGAGCCGCCGGGAGCTGGTCGCCTGGGTGAGCCATGACCTGCGCACTCCCCTGGCCGGGCTGCGCGCGATGGCCGAGGCGCTGGAGGACGAGGTGGTAGCCGATCCGGGCACGGTCGCCCGCTACCACCGGCGCATCAGGGTCGAGTCCGACCGCTTGACCGAGATGGTCGACGACCTCTTCGAGCTGTCGCGCATCCACGCGGGCGCGCTGCGCCTGTCGCGCAGCCGGATCGGCCTGGACGACCTGGTCGCCGAGGCGCTGGCGAGCGCGGAGGCGCTCGCCCGGGCCAAGGGCGTGCGGCTGCAGGGCGCGGTGCAGCCGGGCCTGCCCGTGGAGGCCGACGCCGGTGAGCTCGGCCGCGCGCTGCGCAACCTGGTGGTGAACGCGATCCGCCACACCCCGAGCGACGGAACGATCGAGATCACGGGCGAGGAACGCGACGGCGCCGCCTGCGTGACCGTGGCGGACGCGTGCGGCGGCATCCCCGAGGAGGATCTGCCGCGCGTGTTCGACGTCGCGTTCCGCGGCGAGACCGCCCGGACACCGGGCGGCGGCGCGGGACTCGGCCTGGCCATCGCGCGCGGCATCGTCGAGGCGCACGCGGGGGAGATCGGCGTGGTGAACGCGGGCGACGGCTGCCGCTTCGTCGTCCGGCTCCCCCTGGGCGGCTAGGCGGCCTTTAGGCGGCCTATCGGCAGCTAGGAGACCAGTTCGCTCTCGGCGGCGAACTCGGCCATGCCGTCCTCGAACGCGATCTGTGCGCGGAAGCCGAGCTCGGCGGCGGCGCGGCCGGGGGAGGCGACGATGTGGCGAACGTCGCCGAGCCGGTGGGCCCCTGTGACCACCGGCTCGGGACCGCCGCACGCACGCGCGAGGGCGTGCGCCATCTCGCCGACGGTGTGGGGGTGCCCGCTGGCGACGTTGTAGGGCCGCAGCCCGCCCGCCGGGCGCTCGGCGACGGCCTCGACGGCCAGGGCGTTCGCGACGGCGACGTCACGGACGTGAACGAAGTCGCGGCGCTGGGCGCCGTCCTCGAAGACCTGGGGAGCGCGGCCGTTGGCCAGGTGGGAGCGGAAGATGGCGGCGACTCCGGCGTACGGGGTGTCGCGCGGCATCCTCGGCCCGTAGACGTTGTGGTAGCGCAGGGCGATCGCGCGGCCGCCGGTCGTACGGGCCCATGAGGCCGTCAGGTGCTCCTGCGCGACCTTGGTGTCGGCGTAGACGTTGCGCGGATCGAGCGCGGCGGACTCGGTGACGGTCCCGGGCGCGAGTGGTTGTCCACAGGCTGTGCACAACGGTTCGAACCGGCCCGCGTCGAGTGCTTCGGCCGTACGGGGCAGGGGCCTGGCCGGTCCGTGCTCGGCGCACTCGTACGCGCCCTCGCCGTACACGACCATCGACGAGGCCAGCACGAGGCCGGTCACGCGTGCGCGCGCCATCTCGGCCAGCAGCACGGCGGTGCCGAGGTCGTTGGTGGACACGTACCCCGGAAGGTCCATGATGTCCACGCCCAGCCCGACCATCGCGGCCTGATGGCAGACGACGTCGACCCCGGCCAGATGGCGGGCCACGGTCGCGGCATCGCGCACGTCGCCGCCGTTGCCGTCAGCGCCGCCGTCGGTCAGGTCAAGGCCGCGTACGTCGTGGCCGCGCCGGAGGAGTTCCTCGGCGATGTGCGATCCGATGAATCCGGCGGATCCGGTGATGAGCACCTGCATGCTTCGCACGCTAATCCTGCGGCGGCGAGGTGGGGCGGGCCCGGCCGGTCACGTACGCGAACCGTAAGAACTCTCCGAGAGTCGATTTGTCGACAAATCGATAGGTCGCTCTCCGTGGTCGCGACGGAGTCTGTGATCAGCGCCTCATCGGTGATCTAGCTCATCGTGGACCCACGCGCCGGGCTCGTCCGGGCTCCGCAACGGCGTCCGAGGCAACTGATGATCTGGTCATTGACCAGGCATTACTTGCAAAGCCATCGAGCCCCCAGATGTCCCGTTGTGGGTCGCGTCACATCAGATAAGGGATTGCTTACAGGGAGTAGCGTTCCTGGAGTTATTGGACACCGCGTTTATAACCGGTTGCTCATGCCTCGGGAGACTTTGTGCGTAGTGGAGTGGCGGCGGCCGGCCTCGCGGCGAGCCTGATCCTGGGGCTCGCTGTCCCTGCCTCAGTCCTAGCCTCCGCCTCTGCGGCGGCGGCGGCGCGTGCGGCGGGCAGGCCGTACGACTTCAACGGCGACGGCTACCGCGACCTGGCGATCGGCAGCCCCAGCGCCACCGTGGCGGGCAGGCGCGGCGCCGGGCTCGTGAGCGTGCTCTACGGGTCGCGCAAGGGCCTGAACGGCGCGCGCAAGAAGGTGATCAGCCAGGCCACGGCGGGTGTCCCAGGCGCTCCCGAGGCGGGCGACCACTTCGGTTCCTCGCTGGCCTCGGCCGACTTCGACCGGGACGGCTACGCCGACCTCGCCATCGGTGCCCCCGAGGAGGACGCGGGCGGCAAGACCAATGCGGGCGGCGTGACGATCCTGTGGGGCTCCCGGAAGGGACTGGGCAAGGGCAGCGCCTACGGGGAAGCGCGTACGGCAGGCGCCCTGCACCGGTTCGGCGAGGAGCTGACCGTCACCGACATCCAGGGCGACGGCTCCCCCGAGCTCATCGTCACCGTTCCCGGCACCAGCACGTTCACCTGGATCTACTTCAACACCCGGACCACGGCGTCGAAGCCGGGGACGGCGTCAGCAGCGGGGCGTGCGGACGTGGACAGGTCGTGGGTGGCGGCCGGTGACATCAACGGTGACGGGCGCGGCGACGTGGTCTACGGCTGGTACGACTACGACGGCGGCGAGGTCTCGCAGCGGCGCGGCTTCACGGTCTTCTACGGCGGCGCGAACGGGCGGTTCAGCACGGGCCGCACGGTCTACACGACCGTTCACGCGCTCGCGGTCGGGGACTTCGACGGTGACCGGCGCGCGGACGTCGCGGTCGGGGACACCTACGACAAGCCTTCCGTCGGCGGCCGGGTGACCGTCTACCGGGGCTCGATGTTCGGCCTCGGCGGCTCGTACGGCATCGACCAGGCCACGCCGGGCGTGCCGGGCGCGGGGATCAACGAGGACCTGTTCGGCTACTCACTCGCCGTGGGCGACGTCAATCGCGACGGCCGCGCCGACCTCGCGGTCGGTGCGCCCCGGGTCGACATCGGGCGGACGTTCAACGTCGGCCGCGCGTACGTGCTGTTCGGTGCGCCGGGCGGGCTCACCGGCCGTGGCGCGCAGGCGATCACGGAGAACACCAAGGGCGTGCCCGGCACCGCCGCGGCGTACGAGAACTTCGGCACGCAGGTCGGGCTCCTCGACCACGACGGGGACGGCGCCGCGGACCTTACGGCCGGTGCGCCCGACGAGGATCGGGGCAACGGCGGGGTCACGTTCGTGCGCGGCGGCAAGGGCGGTCTGACGACGCGAGGCGCGGCGGTCGTGGGCGCCGGTGCCCTCGGTGTACGGGGCAAGGGAGCGCATCTTGGCAACCGGCTGGGCCACTGAACCAGCGATGAGATCGGCTGAACTCCGGATTAGTAAGGAAAGTTTTCCGGGTGGGTAAACCGCGCATTCTGGACACACGTCACTTCTGTATCGCGCGTCATACAGACGTGCTCGTTCCGGAAGGTCCGTTCAGTTGCGCAAGCGTGTCCTCCCCCGGCTGGTCGCCGGTGTCGCCGTCACGGGCTGCGTCGGCGCCCTCGGCCTCACCGCCCTGGCGCCCGCCGCCTCAGCCGCCTCGCCCGCCAAGCCGTACGACTTCAACGGCGACGGCTACCGCGACCTGGCGATCGGCAGCCCGAACGGCAAGGTGAGCGGCAAGGCCGGCGCCGGCTTCGTCACCGTGACCTACGGCTCGCGCGGCGGCCTCAACACCGGCAAGCGCCAGGTCCTCACCCAGGACACCAAGGGCGTCCCCGGCGCGGCCGAGGCGGGCGACCACTTCGGTTACGCCGTGACCTCCGCCGACTTCAACCGGGACGGTCGCGCGGACCTGGTCGTCAGTTCCCCCGACGAGGACTCCTCCAAGAAGAACGTCGGCAGCTTCACGGTCTTCTACGGGACCAAGTCGGGGCTCTCCACCCATGCCTACAGCTCAGGCGTTTCCGGTTCCTCAGCCAACGAGCGGGTCGGGCTCTCCCTGACGGCTGGAGACTTCAACCACGGAGGCCACGCCGACTTCGCCTACTCCGGCACTTACGGCTGGGGCTGGTTCGCCTACGACCCGGGCGCGAGGTCGGCGCGGGCCGTTCAGCACAGGCTGGCCGTTCCGGGTGCGCGGTCCACCGCGTTGAGCCCCGTCACCGCCATGGTCTACAGCGGCGACATCCTCGGCCTGGGCTACCCGCAGATCGTGCTCGCCTGGCGGGACCCCAAGTCCACGCAGTACCGCAACGACGTCAGCATCTGGTCGGCCAAGAACCGGGACGAGCTCACCATGAAGTCGAACGTCTCCGCCGAGGTCGGCCCGATCGCGGTCGGCGACTTCAACGGTGACCGGCGCGCCGACGTGGCGATCGGCCAGCCGGGCGACGGCGGCCACACCGGCGGCCGGGTGACCGTCTTCGCGGGCTCGGTGAACGGCGTCCACCAGTGGGCCCAGACCTCGTTCAGCCAGAACACCGCCGGGATCCCCGGCGCGAGCACCGCCGGCAACCGCTTCGGCGCCGACCTGTCGGTGGGCGACGTCAACCACGACGGCAAGGCCGACCTCGCGGTCGGCGCCCCGGGCGTCAAGGTCGGCTCCGCCGGTGGCGCGGGCGGCGCGTACCTGCTCTTCGGGCGGGCGAACGGGCTGACCGGCACGGGCGCGCAGTGGATGTCGCAGGACACCGCGGGTGTGCCGGGCGGTGCGGAGCGCGGCGACGCGTTCGGCGCTCAGGTCGCCCTGGGGGACAACAACCGTGACGGCCGCGCCGACCTGACGATCGGCGCTCCGGGGGAGAACCGCGGCGACGGTTCGGTGACCCTCATCAAGGGCCGCGCGTCGGGCGTCCTGCCGATCGCGGGCGCGTTCGCGTTCGGGCCCGGCACCTTCAAGGTGAGCGGCAAGGGCGCGCAGCTCGGCCTCCGCCTGGGCGACTGACAGCGGGTCGCCTGGGCGACTGAGAACGGGTCGCCTGGCCGACTGACAGCGGTTCGTCTAGCCGACTGAGAACGACTCTCCATGGTCGCGGCGTTCGCGGGGGCCGCCGCGGCCTTGGGGAGCGGGGCAGCAGCCTTGACGGCTCAGCGCTCGATGGCCTCGTCGATGGCGCGGAACGTCGGGCAGGGCCAGCGCCACATGCAGGCGCGGCAGCGGCGGATCGGGCTGTCGGGGTCGCTGGTGATGCCGCCCGCGTCCTGGGGGCGGTGCAGGTCGAGCAGCCGGATGCCGAGCTCGGCGAACGTGATCACTTCATCCCGTGCCCCGGCGATGAAGGTCAGGTCCTCGCGCGACAGGCGGGTCCGGATGGGCACGAAGCCCGACTTGTTGATCAGGCGGGACAGGTACTGCGTGGAGGATCTCCACGAGTTGGATTTCTCCGAGCGGGCCCGGATGGCCTGCAGCCGTTCGCGCAGCCGGACCTCGCGCGGATCGACGCTTCGCTCGGCCTTCATCTGCGGCTCATCCCCCGGTGCGGGGCGGTGGCCGTCTGGCACTTCCGCTGTTCCACCTGCTCAGCCTCCCTCACTCGGCGCGCGCGTGAAGGGCGAATCGGCCAGTTCACCGGGTCCGGTGACGGCCAGGTGGCGGTCCGGGCAGGACACCGGCGAATCGTGATCATGTAGGCGACCGCGGCGAGGAATGCGGCGGCCGACGCGCCGAATGGCCGTGTATTCGGTGAATCATGGGGGCTTGTCACGGTGCCGAACCCCCCTGACACGCCCAAACGACACGGGACTTACCGAACTCCCTGGCTCGCCGGCCGTCGGCCCGATAGTGTGCCGGGCGTGGAGCTAAACGTCTCGACTGCGTCTCAGGGAGGTCACGCCGTCGTCACAGCGACCGGCGAACTCGACCTGTACACCGCGCCTCGCCTGCAGACGGCCCTTGCCGGGCTGCTGCGCGAACAGCAGGTCGACCGCATCGTGGTCGACCTGAGCGGTGTCGAGTTCTGTGACTCGACCGGCATGAACGTGCTGCTCGCCGCCATGAAGCGGCTGAAGGAGCAGGGCGGCATGCTCGAGTTGGCCGCGCCGCGCCCGGCGGTGAAGCGGATCCTGCAGGTCACCGGGCTTGACACGGTGTTCTCCGTGACCGACGCGGTCCCCGCGATGGACGCCGGCTGACCGCCCGCGTCCTGACCCGTCCATAACCGTCAACGACCCGCGGGGCCACGCCCTGCGGGTCGTCCTTATGCCCGGACGCCCGCCCGGGATGCGGCCCGTCGCGTGGCGACCGCCCTGTGCGGGCGCCCGTCGTCGCTACGATCGCCGGTATGCAGGATGTAGCGGTGATCATCCCGGCCAAGGACGAGGCGGACCGGATCGCGGCGACCGTGAAGGCGGCCCTGGAGCTGCCCGGCGCCGATCTGGTGGTCGTGGTCGACGACGGCTCGTCCGACGGAACGGGCCGGGTGGCCGAGTCGGCCGGCGCCCGCGTCGTGCGGCACAGCCGCAACCGGGGCAAGGGCGCGGCGATGGAGAGCGGCGCCGAGGCCGTACGGCTGCTGGACGACGGCCGTGACCAGCCCCGCCACCTGCTGTTCCTGGACGCCGACCTGGCCGAGACCGCGCGCGAGGCGGCGCCGCTCGCCGAGCCGGTGCGGCGCGGCGAGGCCGACATGACGATCGCGGTGTTCTCGTCGACGGTGAAGCTCGGCGGGCACGGCTTCGTCGTCCGGCTGTCGCGCGACGGCATCAAGCGCGCCACCGGTTTCGAGGCCACCCAGCCGCTGAACGGCCAGCGCTGCCTGACCCGCGCCGCGTTCGAGGCCGCGCGTCCGCTGGCCGCCGGGTTCGGGGTCGAGACCGCGCTGACCATCGACCTGCTCCGCAAGGGCTTCCGGGTCGAGGAGGTCGAGGTGCCGCTGGCCCACCGCGCCACCGGCACCGACTGGCGCGCTCAGGTGCACCGCGGCCGGCAGTTCCGCGACGTGGCCCGTGCCCTCGCGACGCGCGACCCCGCCGTGACGCGGCGCCTGGCCCGGCTTCGCGGCCGTCGCCCGTGACCTCTGCCGACGCGGCCGGCGGCCGGCGGCTGGGAGGTGCGGGACTCGGCCTCGTCGGGGGCAGCGTCGCGTGTTTCCTGGTCACGGCGTTGCTCGGCCCGTCGGCGATGCAGCCCGCTCTCCCCGGAAAGTCCGGTCAGCCTCCCTACTCTCTGACCGTCCATCCCTCCCCGTACCTGGTGATCGGCCTTGTCGCGGCAGGGATCCTGGCCGGGGTGGCCGGGCTCGGGCTGTGCATGCCGGCCGTACGGCGGGGCTGGCGGCCTCGGCCGTTCCCGCTGCTCATCGCCGGATTGCTGGTCACGGCGGCGTTCTCGTTCATGCCGCCGATCGGCTCCGGTGACCATCTCAACTACGCGGCGTACGGGCGGATGGCGGTCACCGGCCACGACCCGTACGTCACGCGCTCGGTGGACGTGCCCGGCGACCCGGTGATCGGCGCGGTCGAGGAGTGGCGGACCACGCCGTCGGTGTACGGGCCGATCGCCACCGCGCAGGAGGCGTTCGCCTCGTGGATCGGCGGCGAGTCGATGCGGCTCACCGTCTTCGTGCTGTCGGTCACCAACGCGCTGGCGTTCGTGATCACGGCGCTGGTGCTCTACCGGAGCGCGGGCGGCGAGCCCGGGCGGCTGCGCGGCGTGCTGCTGTGGACGTGCAACCCGCTGCTGCTGTTCCACCTGGTCGCGGGCGCGCACAACGACGTGCTCGCGATCGCGCCGATGGTCGCCTCGGTCGCTCTCTTCTCGGCGGCGAAACGCGCGGGCCTGTGGCGAACGCTGGCGACGGGCGCACTGGTCGGCGCGGGCGTGGCGATCAAGCTTCCGGCCGCGCTGGTCGGAGGCGGACCGGCCTGGGTCCTGCCGCGGCGCGCGTTCTCCGAACGGGATCGTCGCGCCTGGTGGGGGCTGGTCGCGCTGTTCGGCGGCGCCGGGCTGGTCGCGTTGATCGCGTTCACCGCCGCCGGTTCGCACGCGTTCGACCAGGTGCGGAACGCCAGCAACATGGTCTCGTTCGCCACGCCCTGGCATCTGGTCGACACCCTGCTCGGCCGCGGCGGGCAGCGCACCATCATCAAGATCGGCTGGCTGGCGCTGATGGTCGTGCTGGTCGTGCTGCTGGCCCGCGCCCTGCCCGGTGAACGGGACGAGCCCGCCGGGCAGAGCCGCCGGATCGCCGCCGCGCTGGTGATCGCCTGGCTGTTCGCGGCGCCGTACGAGCTGCCCTGGTACGACGGGTTCGGCTGGGCGGTGATCGCGCTGCTCCCCTGGTCGCGCTTCGACGCGATCCTGCTCGCGCACACCGGGGCGCTCAGCCTGGCCTACCTGCCCGCCCGCGATCCCAAGCTGATCCGGCTGCCGGACGGGCTGTCCTGGCTGTTCACCGCGGTCCGGCCGGTGGTCATCCCGTTGGCGCTGACCGGGGTTCTGGTCGCGCTGATCCTGGCGTGCCGCCGCCCGGAGCGTCCAGCTCCAGCGCCCGGACGGTCGCCGCGAGCACCAGCGGGATCGCGAGGCTGAACGCGACCGCGAGGATCACCACGCCCGAGTCGTTCACCAGCGTGCCGATGATTCCGACGGTGAGGGAGCAGACCAGCGCGGGCCGCGTCGTGTCGCTGTGCGCGTACGCCCGGTCCAGCAGCGAGGCCCGCCAGCGCGTCGGCCGCATCAGCACGAAGTAGAGGAAGATGATCGCGCCCGCCAGCGGCACCGTGAACGGCCAGAACCCGAGGCTGCCGATCATCGAGTCGAACTTGCGGGTGACGGTGCCCCAGGCGTCCCCGTTCACCAGGTCCTGCCAGAACCGGCCGAGGTGCGTCGGGTGGGCGCTCCGCGCGTTCCAGTACGAGATCGCCAGCACCAGCACCACGCCGGCCAGGCCGAACAGCCCGACCTTGACCAGCGACACCCGGCGACCGGAGATCATCAGGCCGAGCATGGCGAACGTCGGTACCAGGGCCAGCACGCCGCCGAAGTCGGCGCCCCAGGCGGGCAGGCCGTCGATCGCGACCGCGGCCACGCCGATCACGGCGACGAGCGCGATGGCGAGGTCCTTACGGCCCTGCCGCAGCGGGTATTCGGCCAGCCAGGCCGCCGTCAGGATCGCCGCCACCGCGAACAGCGCGAACGCCTGATTGCCGAAGCCGTAGAAGCGGCCCGCGACGATCGCCGTGTAGCCCAGCAGCGTGTTGATCTGCAGGTTCGAGCCGGTCATCACGTCCAGCGCGAGCACGGTCGCCGTGATGGCGGCGATCACCAGGCCGGGCGTGGTCACCGATCCCCGCCAGGGACCGGCGAGCGAGACCGAGGCGATCAGCGCGCCGAAGCCCAGGACCGTGACGATCAGGACCGGGATGGGATGCGGGACCTGCCACCAGGGCACCAGCCCGGCGAGGAACGACGCGCACGGGATCGCGCCCCAGAACAGAGCGACGAAACGCGTGCCGTTCAGGATCCGCAGGCGGGTGCCCTGGCCCTTCCAGCGCCGCCGCAGTGCCAGCGCCGCGATCCCGTACAGGACGAGCTGCGTGCTGCCCAGGACCAGGAAGAACGACCCCTGGACGCGGCGGACCGCCTGCGCGGCGACGTCCTGCTCGCGGAGCGTCTCGACCTTGTCCGCGGTGCTCGCGTCACTGGCCTTGGCGTCCCACGGTGAGCCGACGGCCTGCTCGGGCTGCGGGAGGTTCAGCAGCTGCAGCGCGGTCGCGGTCAGGTCGGTGAGGGTGACCAGCCCGTCCTGGCGGGTGGCGCTGGAGGTCAGGTAGCCCGGCTTGAACGGGGTTCCCTTGGCGATCGCGACGCGGAGGTGGGCCTGGGGCTTGACGTCGGAGAGGCCCGCGATGAGGACGACGGCGTTCGAGGGCAGCCCGGCCAGGACCTTGGCGACCTGCTGGTCCGCCGCGGCCGCCGCCGCCAGCCGCTTCTTGCGCGGGACCGGGACCTGGTCGCCCTTGGGGTCGACGCCCGCGCTGACGAACGTGCGGAAGAGGCCGTCGATCTCGACCGCGGTGAGCCCGCAGCGCGTCCAGTCGGCCGCCGTGGCCTTGTCCGGAGAGGCGACGTAGTGATCGACCTTGCCGGAGCCGTCCGCGAGCCCGAAGACCGCGCCCGGCCCGACCGCCGTGGTGCACATCCGGGCCTTGTGGACGGCGTCGCCGAGCAGGCCCACCTGCGCGTGGTACGAGGTGTGGGCGTTGTCGTTCTTGATCATCTGCCAGCCGGGGGCGACGGCGCCGCCCTCGGGGGGCGCGACCCCACCGGAAACGGGCTGACCAGGCAGAACGGGGGCCGAGGGTAGTCCGCAGTTCCCGTTCGCCATCCGGGCCCGCTGGCCCGCCGACAGCGTCAGCCAGCCGTCCATCGGGCAGGTGCTGGGGCGCGTCGTACGGACACTGAGCCCGCCCGCGCCGCCCTCACCGGTCAGCCGCCACAGCGTCGGTGTCCGGTGCTCGCCGAGGTCGCTCCACATCAGCCCCGGAATCCCGATGACCACCGTGGGCGCGGGCGCGGGCGCGGCTGCGGCTGTGGACGCGGCCGTGGCGGCCGGGACCCGGTCGGCGTGGGCCGCGGCGGGACGCAGCGAGATCAACAAGCTGAGCACGCCCAGCGCGGCGACGCCGACCACCGTCTTGATCAAGACGGCCCCGTGCGTGCGCGCCGGAGTGCCCGATACCAGCCCCCGTTGCCCCATGCGTCAAGGTTAGTGGGCGGCTTACGCCAGGATGGGAACATGCGTGCAGGCAACGACGGCCGCGAGGCGATCAAGGGATCGCGGCCCGCTCGGCGGTGGGGGAGGCCCCGGAGCCCGCAGGATCTGCTGATCCTGGCGGCCGGGATCGCCGTCGCGGTCGCGGTGATCGCGCCGATCGTCGCGCACTGGCTGACGAACCCGCCCGACCAGCGGCTCGTCGACCTCGAGGTCTACCTGGACGGCGGGAACGCGGTCCGCCGCGGCGCGCCCCTCTACGACGTCCTCACCCAGCCGCCGCAGCTGCTGCCGTTCACCTACCCGCCGTTCGCCGCGATCCTGGCCGTCCCGTTCACCTGGATGTCCTGGCAGGGCGACCAGTGGGCGTGGACCGTTCTGATGTACGCGGCGCTGGCGATCATCGTCTGCTACGCGTTCCGCGACCTCATCGCCCGCGCCGGCCGCTGGGCGCCGGTCGCCGCCGGCGCGCTGGTCGGCGCGGCCGGATGGATGTGGCCGAGCTTCGACCAGATGCGGTTCGGGCAGGTCGGGTTCTTCCTGATGGCGCTCTGCCTGGCCGACTGCGCCGCCCGGACGGCCCGCTGGCCGCGCGGCATGCTGGTCGGCCTCGCCATCGCGATCAAGCTCGTGCCGGGCGTCTTCCTCATCTACTTCCTCATCACCGGCCGCCGCGACGCGCTGAAGAACGCCGTGCTGACCGCCGCCGCGGCCACCCTCGGCACGTTCGCGCTGCTGCCCGCCGACTCCAAGGACTACTGGTTCGGCGCACTCCTGGAGGGCGGCGACCGGACCGGATCGATCACCGCCACCACCAACCAGGCGGTCAACGGCATGGTGTCCAGGCTGATCCCCGAGGGACCGGTCCGTTCCCTGCTGTGGCTCGTGCTGGCGCTCGCGGTCGCCTACATCGGCTTCCGGTACGCCCGCCGCGCCTCCATGGTCGCCGACCGCCTCGCCGGGCCAGGACCGTTCGGCCCGTTCAACGGCACCGACCTCCTGCCGCCCGCCGACCGCGCCGCCGGACCGGCCGCCTACAGCGCCCTGCTCGCCGCCATCGCGATCACCGGCCTGCTGTCGGTCCTGCTGTCCCCGGTGGGCTGGATGCACCACCTCGTTTGGATGATCGCGGTTCTCGGGGCTTTGGCCGGTGACGGACGGGACACGCGAAGATGTCTGATCGCCGCCGCGCTCTGGGTCTACTTCCTCTTCCCGCTGCCCTGGTGGGGTGCCGCGATGTCGGGCCGCAACCACCTTCTCATCACGCGTTTCTTCGGCCGGATCATCCAGGACGCCTTCGGCCTCGCCGCTGTGATCTTGATCATCGTACTGGGAAGATGGCTGGTGGACAGGCTGGTGAGCGGCCCGGATCGGCCGGATCCTTCTCCGAGTGAGCCCCGGGTCGGTACGCTCGCCCCGTGATGCTGGTAGCGGTGGCCGTCGCCGGTTTGGTTGCCGGGGTGGCCGGACTGTCCATCGCGGTGGTGGCCCACAACAGGGTGAACCAGGTCGTCGAGGAGTGCGCGGAAGTGCTCCGGCGGCAACTTCAGGTCGCCAGCGGGGCCGTCGACAATCAGGCGCTCCGTGATCTCGCCATCGTGCACTACGACGCGCTGAAGGAGATGTCGGGCCACCGATCGTTCTCGCTCGCCCTGATCAACGCGACGGGCGACGGTGTCGTCGTGAGCTCGATCAACGGGCGCACCGAGACCCGCACGTACGCCAAGGTCGTCCGGGACGGGCACGCCCTCGAGACGCTGTCCCCCGAGGAGAACCAAGCCCTGCGGGCCGCGCGTCTCGGCAAGGGCCCGGTCGTCACGATGGACGACCCGCTGCCCGACTTCGGCGCCTCCTCGGCCCGCGCCTGATCTCCCACCGGCACGGCACGTACACTCGTTCCTCACAACCCGCCGTGCTCACGGAGTAGACCTTTCATGCGATACGCCTACCTGGGACCGCAGGGCACGTTCACCGAGGCCGCGCTCCGCACCATCCCGGGCGCCGCCGAGGCCGAGCACGTGCCCCTCTCGACCGTTCCCGCGGTCCTGGACGCCCTGCGCAGCGACAAGGTCGACGGCGCCGTCGTGGCCCTGGAGAACTCCGTCGAGGGCTCGGTCCCGACCACCCTCGACGAGCTGGCGACCGGCGACCAGCTCCAGATCGTCGCCGAGATCCACATCCCCGTCTCGTTCGCTCTCCTGGTCCGCCCCGGAACGAGCTTCGGCGACATCAAGACGGTCTCCTCGCACCCGATCGCGCAGCCCCAGTGCCGCCGCTGGCTCGCCGAGCACGTCCCCGACGCCGAGTGGCGCGCCGCGACCTCCAACGCCGAGGCCGCCCAGCACGTCGCCGACGGCCACTACGACGCCGCCCTCGCCGGCTCGTTCGCCGCGGCCCGCTACGGCCTGGACGTCCTCGCCGAGGACATCCACGACGTCGCCGACGCCGTCACCCGCTTCATCGAGCTCCGCCGCCCCTGCGCCCCGCCTCCCCCGACCGGCATGGACCGCACCACCGTGGTCGCCTTCATCGGCGAGGACCACCCGGGCGCCCTCCTGGAGATCCTCAACGAGTTCTCCATGCGCGGCATCAACCTGACCCTCATCCAGTCCCGCCCCACCGGCGCCGGCCTGGGCTCCTACCTCTTCTGGATGGACTTCGAGGGCCACGTCCAGGACGCCCGCGTCGGCGAGGCCCTCATGGGCCTCCGCCGCGTCGTCGCCGACGTCCGCTACCTGGGCTCCTACGCCCGGGCCGACCAGGTCCGCCCCGAGATCCGCCGCGGCACCCACGACACCGACTTCACCGAGGCCGCCGCCTGGCTCACCTCCATCCGCTCCGGCCACGCCTGACCCCCTGACAAACGGTTGATCAAACCGCAACCTTTGTTTCCTGTTCTGCGGACAACCGCCCTTCACGCCCAACCGTCTCCTTCGTGCTGATCAACACGCGGAGGAGTGCTTTGCGTAGATTTCTGGCGGCCCTGGCCTCGCTCGTCGTGGTGCTGGCCGTGCTGCAACCGGGACGAGCGCTGGCGGGCCCCGCCGCCGATCTGCAGGTCGTCCAGGTCACGGCGGTCACCGCCAACGGCAACTTCATGAGTTACTACGAGCGCCCGTTCGGAGCGAAGGCGAGCGTCACCCATGATCTGCCGATCAAGCGCGTCCAGGCTCGCCTCTACAAGGCGGGCACGAACGACCTGGTCTCGACCAGCGACAAGCTGACCGCTCGCTCGGTCGACGACCGGAGGGCGGTCTACACGACCGACGAGCTCTGGGATCCACCGGTCGGCGACTACGAGATCGTGGTCACGGCCTGGGACGAGGGCGGCGACCAGCACGAGGGCCGCTCCGGCCTCGTCCGCAAGCGCCTCCCCACCCAGTTGGCGGAGGTCACGCAGGACCGGACCAAGGTCGACGACGAACACGACACGGTCACCATCACCGGCCGGCTGGTGCATCTGGACGCCGGCGGGGAGGCGCAGCCGCTCGTCGGCGTGCGCGTCTACGAGTACAACGGTGGCGTGGGCCTGAGCGCCCAGACCGACGCCGACGGCCGGTTCTCCCTGGTGTGGCGGACGACCGAGACGGGTCAGCTGCGACTGACCTCCGATCCGACCGGCCCGTACGCCCCGGCGACCATGAAGACCATCAGCGTCACCAGGCCTCGGTACGCCACCCGGATCACCGTGAGTGACACCCCCGCTCAGCGCGTGGGTGACCGGGTGGTCCTGACCGGCCTCCTGGAACGGCAGGACGACACCGGCTGGAGGGGCCTCGCCAACGCTCAGGTCGCGATCAACTTCCTGCAGATGGCAGGCATGGTCACCAGCCGTAGAGTGATGACGGTGGAGACCAGGGCGGACGGCCGGTTCACCGCCGAGGTCGCGGCCCTTGGGGCGGGCTGGTGGCAGGCGAACTTCGGCCCTGCCGGCGACTACGAGGCGGCCTACGCCAACACCGATCGCCGGAATCTGCTGTACACCACGGTGATCAACGGCTTCGACGCCGGGCCGGAGCCGATCATGGCCGGCTCGAAGATGACGGCACGCGGGCAGGTGCTCCGCAGTGGGGCGACCGGTCCGCAGGCTGTCGTGGCGGGTGCTCCCATCGCGCTGCAGTTCTCACCGGACGGCAAGACCTGGCGCGACGTGGTGCAGAGCACCAGCGGACCGCATGGCTGGTTCACGTTCACGTTGTCGGCGTCCGCGTCCACGGACGGTCAGTGGCGGGCCGTCTACCGCGGCGGGGGGTCCGGCAACGCATCGCCCTATACCGATGACGCGCCGAGCGTCAGCCCGGCGGACTACGTCAAGGTGCGTTTCTACACGCGGATCGCGTCGTTCAACGCCTCTCCGGAGCCCGTGCGGAAAGGGCGGACGCTGGCCGTCCAGGGGCGCCTCGAGCGGCTCGTCGGCACGTGGAAGCCGGGGAGCGGGGCGACCGTGGACGTCTACTTCAAGGCGAAGGATTCTGCGAGGTGGGCGCGGGTGGCCGTGGTGAAGACGGGGGCCAGTGGCTGGTTCCTGTGGAAGTTCAAGGCGTCCAAGGACGGTACGTGGCTGGCGACCTATGCGGGCAGCAGCACCTATCGTGGCGCCAGTAGCGTCGGCGACTACGTTGACGTTCGCTGACCGGCGGCCGGTCGGATTCCTGCCAGGGGAGTTCCGTTCACCTGGGAGCTGAAGTCCGGCCGGTCGTCTAGGGCCCATCGGGCCGGAGGGGCGTCTCCGGTTCGGTGGGCCCCTCTGGCTTTGGTTGACCCTAGTCAGGGGGTTACTCTTCTTGGGTGGCTATGGACTTCGACGAATACGAGCGCGAACTGTGGGCCGGGCGCGCCTCGGCCTACGAGCGCGGGTTCGCGCGGCTGACCTCGTACACCATCGATCCGTTGCTGGACGCGGGCGGCGTGGGGCGGGGGACGCGGATGCTGGACGTGGGGACGGGCCCGGGGTTCGTCTCGCTGGCGGCCGTGCGGCGGGGAGCCGAGGTGTCGGCCGTCGACGCCGACCCGGACATGGTCGAGACCGCCACCCGGAACGCGGGGATCGAGGTGCAGGAGGCGATCCTGCCGGAGGTCCCCTTCGAGGACGAGGAGTTCGACGCGGTCGTCGGCAACTTCGTGATCAACCACGTGGGCGAGCCGGATGTGGCGCTCAAGGAACTGCGGCGGGTGCTGCGGCCGGGCGGGCGGCTCGCCCTGACGTGCTGGAAGATGCCCGGAAGCGGCGCCCTGGCGATCGTGCGGGACGCGATCGAGCAGGTGGGGGTCGCCTGGCCGGACGACATCCCCAACACGCCCTTCCTGGAGTACGGCGAGGTGGGGCCGTTCCAGGCACTGGTGGCCGGGGCGGGCTTCAAGGCCGAGGTCGTCGAGATCACCTGGGACCACCTGGTCGACCCCGAGGAGTGGTGGGAGACCGGCGCCCTGTCGAGGGTGGGGACGAACGGCGTGATCGTGGGGCGCCAGGACGACGAGACCGTGGCGCGGATCAAGGGCGCCTACGACCTCATCGTCGGCGGCTATACGAAGGGCGAGGGGACCGTGGCCCTGCCCGCCCATGCCCTGCTGGCTAAAGGAACGAAATGACCTGGTCGTGGAGCAGGCCGTTGGTGACGACGGCGCAGCCCTGATCGATGCGGGGTGCGCCGGTGAGGTCGGTCAGCCGGCCGCCGGCCTCCTCGACGATCACCTTGGAGGCGGCCAGGTCCCAGATCTGGCCCCAGGGGTCGAGCGAGACGTCCAGGCGCCCTTCGGCGACGAGCATCTGGCCCAGAAGCCGCCGGAGCCCCACTCGTACAGGGCCGTGGTCGCGATCTCGGTGATCGCCGGGACGAGGCCGCGGCGGTTCCAGCGGTGCAGGGCGGCGATGGACACGTGGGCGTCTGACAGGGCGCTGACGCGGGACACCGCGATGCGCTCGCCGTCGGCGTACGCGCCCTGGCCCCGGGCGGCCCACCATCGGCGACCCAGGGCGGGCGCCGAGACGACGCCGACGGTGATCTCGGCGTCCTCCTCCAGGGCGATCAGGGTCGCGTAGACGGGGTGTCCGCGCACGAAGTTGTTGGTGTGGTCGACCGGGTCGATGATCCAGCGGCGGTGCGAGGCGGAGGGGCTGCTGCCCTGCTCCTCGCCCAGGACGGCGTCGGTGGGGTGCGCCCGGCGGATGTCGGCGCGCAGGGCCTGCTCCGTGGCGGTGTCGGCCTCGGTGACCAGTGAACGGTCGGGCTTGGACTGAACGGTCAGGTCGCCGGTACGGGCGAAATGACCCAGCGTGATCTCGTCGGCCCGGTCGGCCAGGGCGAGAGCGAACTCCAGATCGTCCATGACACCGAGCTTGCCGCGCGCTGATACTCGGGCGCGGAGCGGGGGTGCGTGCCGGTAGCCTCAGAACTGTGATTGACCTTCGAGCTCTTCGCGAGGATCCCGAGCGGCTGCGCGTGTCCCAGCGCGCCCGCGGCGAGGATGTGGCCGTCGTCGACACGCTTCTCGACCTGGACGAGCGGCGCCGTTCCGCGCTGTCCGGCTTCGAGTCGCTGCGCGCCGAGCAGAAGAGTTTCGGCAAGTCCGTCTCCAAGGCCCAGGGCGACGAGCGGCAGGCGCTGCTGGCCCGCGCCAAGGAGCTGGCGCAGCAGGTCAAGGAGGCCGAGGCCGAGGCGGACCGGCTCGGCGGCGAGCTCGACGCGCTGCTGAAGGGCGTGCCCAACCTCATCGAGGAGGGCGCTCCGGCGGGCGGCGAGCAGGACTTCGTCACGCTCGAGCACGTCGGCGCGATCCCGACGTTCGACTTCGAGCCCAAGGACCACCTGGAGCTGGGCGAGAGCCTGGGCGCCATCGACATGGAACGCGGCGCCAAGGTGTCGGGCGCGCGGTTCTACTACATGACCGGTGTGGGCGCGCGGCTCCAGCTCGCGCTGCTCAACATGGCCATGGACCAGGCCGTCCAGTCGGGCTTCGTGCCGATGTACCCGCCGGTGCTGGTGAAGCCGGAGGCCATGGAGGGCACCGGGTTCCTGGGCGCACACGCCGCCGAGGTCTACCAGCTGCCCGCCGACGACCTGTACCTGGTCGGAACGTCGGAGGTGCCCCTCGCGGCGTACCACATGAACGAGATCATCGACGAGCTCCCGCGGCGCTACGTGGGCTGGTCGTCGTGCTTCCGGCGCGAGGCCGGCTCGTACGGCAAGGACACCCGCGGCATCATCCGGGTGCACCAGTTCGACAAGGTCGAGATGTTCTCCTACTGCGACCCCGAGGACGCGCACGAGGAGCACCAGCGGCTGCTCGGCTGGGAGAAGGAGATGCTGGCCAAGGTCGAGCTGCCGTACCGCGTCATCGACGTCGCGGCGGGCGACCTGGGCGCCAGCGCCGCGCGCAAGTTCGACTGCGAGGCGTGGGTGCCGACGCAGAACGCCTACCGCGAGGTCACCTCGACCTCGAACTGCACCGAGTTCCAGGCGCGGCGGCTGGCCGTGCGGCACCGTGACGAGGGCGG
Source organism: Actinomadura barringtoniae (assembly GCF_017573505.1). Lineage (GTDB taxonomy): Bacteria > Actinomycetota > Actinomycetes > Streptosporangiales > Streptosporangiaceae > Spirillospora > Spirillospora barringtoniae. The sequence goes on along the minus strand of NZ_JAGEOJ010000007.1, from coordinate 421,100 downwards.
CAAGACGCGGCCGGTCGCGACGCTGAACGGCACGCTGGCCACGACCCGCTGGATCGTCGCCATCCTGGAGAACCACCAGCAGGCCGACGGGTCGGTGCGGGTGCCCGAGGCCCTGCAGAAGTACCTGGGCCTGGAGGTCCTGGAGCCGGTCAAGCGCTGAACGCATCGCCAAGGCCCCGCCGGTCGAGTGCTGACCGCGGGGCCTTCGCGTTGAGGCTGCTCGCTACTCGCTACTTGAGCAGGCGGTGGCGGAGCTTGGCCTTGGTGGCGGCGTCGATGCCGAGCCCCTTGCCGAGGAACGCGTCGAACGTGCCGTAGTCCCGCTTGATCTGGTCGAACGCGGCGTCGAGATAAGAGGCCTGGACGGTGAGGAGCGGCGAGACCAGGGCCGGGTCGATGCCGTACTTCTTGAGCTTGGCCAGCTGGGCGGCGTTGCTCGCGGCCAGCTCCCTGTTGGAACGCAGGTAGTCGGCGTACACCTGCTTCTTGTTCACGCCGAGCGTGGTCAGCAGGATCGCGGACATCGTGCCCGTACGGTCCTTGCCGGCGGTGCAGTGGTAGAGCACCGCGCCCTTACCGGCGGCGATGCGGCGCAGTGCGCCCGCGAACTGCTTGCGCGAGGCCGGGTCGTGGATGAAGCCGCGGTACGAGAGCTCCATGAACCCGGCGGCCTTGTTCTCGGCGAGGAGCGCTTTGAGCAGGTCGGCGGGCAGGCTCAGCAGCGTGGTCGAGGCCGGGTTGATGGGCGCGGCGACCGGGGTGACGCCCTTGGGGAGGCGGTCGGTGCCGTCGCCGCTGACCTCGCCCTGGGAACGGAAGTCGACGGCGGCGCTCAGGCGGAGGCGGCCGAGCGCGGCGACACCGGCCGGGGTGACCTTGCTGAGCGAGGCCGACCGGTAGACCAGGCCGTAGCGGACGTGCCTGCCGTTGCCCGCCGTGTAGCCGCCCAGGTCGCGCACGTTGTTCGCGCCGTTCACCCTGATCACGCGCACGCCGGCCGCGCGCACGCCGGCCGCGCGCACGCCGGCCGCGCGCACGCCGGCCGCACGGGCGGTGGACGCACGGGCGGTGGACGCACGGGCGGTGGATGCGCGGGAGGCGGATGCGCGGGAGGCGGATGCGGCGGCGGCGGTGGTGGCCTTGGCCGGGGTCTCGGCGGCGGATGCGGGGGCGGCGAGCGTCGGCGGGGCGAGGGCGAGCGTGCCGGTCAGGGCGGCCGTGACCAGCCGGGGGGACTTCGGGGTCATCCGTAACGACCTTCCACACAGTGCGATGAACGTGAAGAAGTTTTCAGATTCGGTCGTCCGGGAGATGGCCGCCCGGTGAGCACACCGTAGACGTGGGGCGGGGGTGGAGAAAAGGGTCTTGTGTGAGCTATGTGTCGTAAGTGTCACTTAGGCTGGTTCTCGGGCCGCCCCGGTGACATGGGTGCGAGCTTTTCCGCCGAGGGGATGCGGGGAAGATCACAATGCGGCGAGACTGGTAGGTGAAATGTCTGATCTCACGCCGCGTCTGGTCGCCACCGACCTCGACGGAACGATCGTGCGCACCGACGGCTCCATCTCGGCCCGTACGGTCGCCGCCCTGGCCCGCGTCGAACGCGGCGGGGCCTATCTCGTCATGGTCACCGGCCGTCCGCCGCGCTGGATGCACGAGATCGCGAACGCGGTCGCGCATCACGGCGTCGCGATCTGCGCCAACGGGGCCGTGGTCTACGACCTGCACACCGAGTCCGTGGTGCGCGCGACGATGATCCAGCCCGACGTGATCGCCAAGGCGGTGGAACGGCTCCGCACCGCCGTGCCCGAGCTGCGGTTCGCCGTGGAGTACCCGACCGGCTTCGTCTTCGAGGCCCGCTACAACCTGGGTGACTGGGACGCCGAGGCCGTGGGCGGCCGCCCGGTGGACGGCGAGGCGCTGGTCGACCGGCCCGGCACCAAGCTGCTGGCGTTCCACCCGAGCGCCGATCCCGACTGGCTCGCCGAGAAGGCGGAGAAGGCGGTCGGCGACCTGGTCACGGTCACCCACTCGTCCGGCCGGGGCCTGCTGGAGATGAGCGCCCAAGGCGTCACCAAGGCCAGCGCCCTGGCGGAGATGTGCGCGGAGAAGGGCATCACGGCCGACGAGGTCGTCGCGTTCGGCGACATGCCCAACGACCTGCCGATGCTGACCTGGGCGGGCACCTCGTTCGGCGTGGCCAACGCGCATGCCGAGGTCCTCGCCACCGTCACCGGCACGACCGCCTCGAACGACGACGACGGCGTGGCCCAGATCCTGGAACGCCTCTTCCCGTAACCCTCGAACTCGTGCCTGGGAGGGGGAGGCACGCGGGTGGTGAACGGCGCGTGCCTCGGCCCCTCGGCGGGATGACCTACAGGTAGGGGCCGGAGTGGCCGCCGCCGTGCTGGTCGTCGGAGGCCCCGGGCGGGACCATGCCGGCGGGCAGGGCGCGGCGCATCTGCTCGAGCTGGGCGCGGGCCGCCATCTGCTGGGCGAACAGGGTGGTCTGTATCCCGTGGAACAGGCCCTCCAGCCAGCCGACCAGCTGGGCCTGGGCGATGCGCAGTTCCGACTCGCTCGGGACGACGCCCTCGGTGAACGGCAGGGACAGCCGTTCGAGCTCCTCGACCAGCTCGGGGGCGAGACCGTCCTCGAGCTCCTTGATCGACGACTTGTGGATCTCACGGAGGCGGGCCCGGCTGGCCTCGTCGAGAGGGGCCGCCTTGACCTCCTCGAGGAGCTGCCGGATCATGCCGCCGATCCGCATCACCTTGGCGGGCTGTTCAACCATGTCGGTGATCGACTTCTCTTCGCCGTCCTCGCCGCCGCCCTCCAGGGCGATGCCGTTCGGGCCGACCACGAGAACCTGTGGCTCCTGCTCAGACTGGTTGTTCGAAGGCTCATTCATGATGTCTCCAGTTTCACACGGTCAGCAAGATCTTTCCGGTGTGGGCGCTGTCCTCGAGGAGCCGGTGGGCCTCGGACGCGTCCCGCATGGGCAGCGTCCGGTCCACGACCGGCGTGACGTCCCCCGACTCGATCAGCGGCCACACGTTCTGGCGTACGGAGGCCACGATCGCGGCCTTCTCGTCCAACGGACGGGACCGCAGGCCAGTGCCGTGGATGGAGGCCCGCTTGCCCAGGAGCCTGCTCAGATCGATCTCGGTCCGGGTGCCGCCCATCGCCCCGATGATCATGAGCCTGCCGCCGGTCGCGAGAGAGTCGAGATTGGCGGCCAGATATTTGGCGCCCATGTGGTCGAGGATCACGTCGTACGGCCCGTACGAGGCGAAGTCGTCCTCGCGGTAGTTGATCGCCACCTCGGCGCCCAGCTCGCGGCAGCGGGCCGCCTTGGCCTCGCTGCCCACGGTGCAGAGGACGCGGGCGCCGGTCGCCCTGGCCAGCTGGATCGCGATCGTCCCGATGCCGCTGCCCCCGCCGTGCACGAGGAAGGTCTCCCCGGCGGCCAGCTTCGCGATCATGAAGACGTTCGACCAGACCGTGCACACGACCTCGGGCAGCGCGGCCGCCTCGACCAGCCCGACGCCCTTCGGCACCGGCAGGACCTGGCCCGCGGGCACGGCCACTCGTTCGGCATAACCACCGCCGCCGAGCAGTGCGCAGACCTCGTCGCCGACCTGCCAGCCGGTCACTCCCTCGCCGAGCGCCGAGATTGTGCCTGAGGCTTCCAGACCCAGATATTCGGGTGCCCCGGGTGGGGGCGGATAGAACCCCATCCGTTGCATGGTGTCGGCGCGGTTGACGGCGCTCGCGGCGACGTCGATCAGCACTTCTCCGGGCGCCGGAACGGGGTCGGGGACCTCGGTCCACTCCAGTACGCCGGCGTCTCCGGGCTCGCGGATAACGATCGCATGCATACAGCTCACGCTACCGGGGACGGTGGGACCCGAAGCGCCTCCCCGGGCGCAGGAGAAATGTCGCGAAACAGGGGGGAAGCGGCTTTACGTCTGGGGATGCATGGTATTAGACCACGGGTACCCTGTCCTGAGGCTAATGCCGTTCTAACTCCGCAAATGATCTATCTCAGGCATTGCCGAGGGGAGACACCGGTGGCAAAGCACGATCACGACGGGCGTTCGTTGGAGGAGCGCCTGGCCTCCCTCGACGCGATGAACAGCGAGGCCGGCGGTCCCGCTGACGACGCGCCGCCCGCCGCCACCGACAAACCCTCCTCGCCGCCGCCTTCCGACGACGTGGACGACGTGCCTCAGGACGACGTCGAGCAGACCATCGCGGAGGAGTACGAGGACACCGCGACCCGCAAGGTCAGGCGGTCGCCGAGCCCGAACCCCGAGACCACCCAGCCCGGCTCGGGCCCTGGCGGCCCTGGGGCTCCCGGCGCCCCTGGCCCTGGTGACACGGGCCCTGGCGGGCTTGGCCCGGGTGACTCCGGCGCCGATTTCGGTGCTCCCGGCCCCGGCGCTGGTGGCCCTGGCCCCGGCGCTGGTGGCCCTGGCCCCGGCGGCCCTGGCCCCGGCGGTCCCGGCCCCGGCGGTCCCGGCCCCGGCGGTCCCGGCCCCGGCGGTCCCGGTCCCGGCCCCGGCGGGCCTGGCCCTGGCCCGGGTGGCTTTGGGCCTGGTCCCGGTGGTCCCGGCCCTGGCATGGAGCAGGGCGGTCCTGGGCCGATGCCGCCTGAGGACGAGCAGAACCCGTGGCTCGCGGCACCTCCCCCCTTCCATGACCCGGCGCAGGGCGGCTTCGGCCCGCCCCCGGTTCCGCCTGGGGGCGAGCAGGGCGCGATGCCTCCGCCTCCTGGTTTCCCGCCGTACGGGGAGCTCCCGGCCCCTCCGCCGTTCGAGGGCCCTGGCGGTCAGGGCGGTCCTGGCCCCGGGCATCAGCAGCCGTACGACGGCAGCCCCATGCCTCAGCCTTTCGATGGCGGCATGCTGCCGCCTCCCTACGGCGGCGGTTTCCCGCCCTACGACCCGTCCCAGATGCCGCCCTTCGAGGGCCAGCCCGGTCCGGGCGGCCCCCAGGCGCCGCCTCCCTACGGTGGCCCGCAGGGCCCGCAGCCTCCTCAGCCCCCGTTCGAGGGCGGTCCGGGTGAGCACCAGCCGTATGACGACCCCAACCAGCGGGGGCATCAGCCTCCCTTCGATGGCGGTCCCTTGCAGCAGGAGCAGTTCGATGGCCCGCCGCAGGGTCCGGGACCGCAGGGCGGCCAGTTCGATGGTCCGCAGGGGCCATATGAAGGTGGCCCGGCGTACGACCAGCAGCCCTTCGACGGCGGCTATGGCCCGCAGGGACCCAACGGCCAGGGTGCGCCTCCTCTAGAGCCGCTTCCGCCTTACCCGCCCGAGCAGTTCGGTGCGCCCGACCAGCAGCAGTTCGGCGGTCCTGAGCAGCAGCAGTTCGGTGGACCGGACCAGCAGCAGTTCGGTGGGCCCGAGCAGCAGCCGGGTGGGCCGCAGCAGTACCCGTACGGCGATCCTCCGCCGCAGCAGGGCCCGCCGCCCCCGCCCGGTGGCGAGGGCATGCCGCCCTACGGTCCGGGCTCCGGCCAGATGCCTCCCGGCCCGTACGGTCCCGGCGCTCCCGGCCCGGCCGAGGGGTACGCTCCCGGGCCGCAACAGGGCCCGCCTCAGGGTCCGCCGGTCGGCTACCCGCCGCCCGGGCAGGGTGGTCCGCAGGGCGGTCCCTACCAGGGGCCTCCTCCCGGATACCCGGGGCAGCCCGGATACCCGGGTCAGCCGGGGCAGCCAGGTCAGCCTGGGCCCGGCCAGGGATACCCGCAGCAGCCGCAAGAGCAGCAGGGCCCCGAGAGCCTGAGCTCCGAGAACCTTCTCGGCGAGCGCCGCATCGCGCCGTCCGCCGGCTGGCGCCGCGCGGTCTACAAGGCCAGTGGCGGCAACATCCACCCGGGCGAGTCGCAGGGTGAGGTCCGCCGCAAGGACCTGGTCGGGCGCACCCGTACGCCCGTCGCGGGCGGCCACCACCGCGTCGCGGTGATGTCGCTCAAGGGCGGCGTCGGCAAGACGACCACCACGACCGGCCTCGGCTCGATGCTGTCGTCGATGCGCGGCGACCGCGTGATCGCCGTGGACGCCAACCCCGACCGCGGCACGCTCTCGGACAAGGTGCGGCTGGAGACGGCCGCGACCGTGCGCGACCTGCTGAACGACAAGGACAAGATCCACCGGTACGCCGACGTCCGGACGTTCACCTCGCAGAACGAGGCCCGCCTGGAGGTGCTCGCCTCCGACCGCGACCCCGCCATCAGCGAGGCGTTCAGCGCGGAGGACTACACCGAGGTCGCGATCGTCCTGGAGCAGTTCTATTCGATCTGCATCACCGACTGCGGCACCGGCCTGCTCCACTCGGCCATGGCCGGCGTTCTGGCGATGGCCGACCAGCTCGTCCTGGTCAGCTCGCCGTCGGTGGACGGCGCCCGTTCGGCCAGCGCGACGCTCGACTGGCTGGAGGCCCACGACCACGGGCACCTGGTCCGCAACGGCGTGGTCGTGCTGTCGATGGTGCGCAACCGTACGCGCAGCCAGGTGGACCTGGACAAGCTCCAGGCTCACTTCGAGAGCCGCTGCCGCGCCGTGGTGCGCATCCCGTACGACGACCACCTGGAGGAGGGTGCCGAGGTGGAGCTGGAGCAGCTCGCTCCCGCCACGCGCGAGGCCTACCTGCTCCTTGCCGCGGTCGTCGGCGACGGCTTCGCCTACCAGCGCCCCCAGGCCGAGTAAGCGCGCAAACGCCGGTGAATCCGCGTCAACGAAGGCCGCCCCGCCAGTCGGGGCGGCCTTCGGCGTTCACGCGGAGGTGGAGGGGGAAGCGGCGGAGGCGGAAGCGGAGGCGTAGCGCAACAGCACGGTCTGGCCGTCGAACGTGCGAGTCTCGGCCAGCTCCAGGCCGACCCTGTGGGCCGGGTGCCCCAGCACCGGGAGGCCGCCGCCGAGGACGACCGGGTGCACCACGATGTTGTACTCGTCGATCAGGCCGAGCTCGGTGAGCGCGCCGGGCAGGGCCGAGCCGCCCATGAGCAGCAGGTCCTTGCCGGGCTGGTTCTTCAGCGCCGTGACCTCCTCGACCAGGTTCTTCCCGATCACCCGGGCGCCGTGCTCGGCGCTCTCCATCGTCCGGGAGAAGACGATCTTCGGGGTGGCGCGCCAGATCGGGGCGTACTTCAGGTCGTGCGGGTGGTCGCTGATCGACTCGACGTTCGGCCAGTAGCCGGACATCATCTCCCACACGACCCGCCCGTACATGACGGTGTCGGCGCGGTCGGACAGCTCGAACGAGAAGGCCGACAGCTCGTCCTCCATCCGCGGCCAGTCGAACTCGCCGTTCGGGCCCTCGATGAAGCCGTCGAGCGAGGTGTGGACGAAGTAGATGATCTTTCGCATGGCCAGTGACTCCTTGGGTTCGTCATCATGCTGATGCCAGGTGGTCGGAGCCGAAGCGCGCCGCTCGACATGCTCGCCAAGAATTTCTTTTCCGGTGTGCTGCGCTAGCCTCGCGCCTCGTGATGGATGGGGTGTACGTGGGGAAGGCGGCCGCCGACGCGGCGGCCGACAGCGGCTGGTTGCTCGGGCATTTCAAGCCGGAGGGCGACATCCGGCACAGCGACGAGGTCGAGATCAAGTGGGGCGTTCATCCGCGCGGTGAGCGGCGTGCGCAGTGGGCCACCGGCGAGAAGCGGACCGCCCTCCTCGTCCTCATCAGCGGGCGCTTCCGGATGGAGTTCCCGGACGGGGACGTGGTCCTGGCCGCCCAGGGGGAGTACGTGGTGTGGGCCCGGGGCGTCGACCACTCCTGGTACGCCGAGGAGGACTCCGTCGTCATGACCGTGCGCTGGCCGTCCATCCCGGGCTACAAGGTCCCCCCGCCGACCTAGCCCGTGCAGGCCCAGGCGGCATATCGGGTCGATGGGAGGTCCGTCCGGCCGCTATCGTGGTCTGCGGCCTGCAGGCCTGGAGGGTTCGCATAGTGGACTAGTGCAGTCGCCTTGAAAGCGACCACGGCTGGGGACAGTCGTCGTGGGTTCGAATCCCACACCCTCCGCATCACCGAACGCGGCACGAACGCAGTAGGTAACGCCCTACGACGCAATAAGAAGCGCATCACCAGACGCCCTCGCGGGCACCGAGCCCGCGGGGGCGTTTCCATGTGGTGACGGCCTGTAGAGGTGTCGGTGACTGCTGGTAGCGTCGGTGAACGTGGGGAACAGCGGACAATCGACGCAGGTGACCTTTCCCGCCGGAGCGGTCTCCGGGCGGTCCGAGGTGCTCGCCGCGATCGGGCTGGACGGCGGCGGATTCGGCGTCGTGACCCGGGAGACGCCGTTCCATCCCCTCGACCACACCTGGCCCGACCAGCCCGCCGACACCGGCCTGATCGTCGTCGACGAGGTGCGTCACCGGGTCGTCGACTGCCTGACGGGCGCGATGGAGGAGGCGGGCTCCGGCGCGCTGCTGCTGGGCACGGAGATCCCCGTACGGCGCGGCGACGAGGGCTGGGACTGGCTCGTGGTCCACGTGGTCGAACGGGAGGTCGCCGTCGGTGAACCGGCCGATCTCGAGGTGGATCCCGACCGCCGGCGGGCGCTGTCGGCCGGGCACACCGCCTGCCACCTGATGGCGCTGGCGCTGAACGCGGCGCTGGCCCCACGCTGGCGCAAGGAGGCACGGAACGACGGCCTCGGCCGCCCCGATTTCGACTCGCTCGCGATCACTTCGTCGCGGATCGTGGAGGGCGGCAGCCTGGACACCTACCGGCTGGGGAAGTCGCTCCGCAAGAAGGGGTTCACCGCCGAAGGCCTCGCGGACGATCTGCCCGCGCTCACCGAGGAGATCAACGGGCTGCTGGCCGAGTGGCTCGCGAGCGACGCGCCCGTACGGATCGAGGTGCCGTCGCCGGAGCTCACCGCGAGGCGGGAGTGGCACTGTTCACTCCCTGATGGAGAGGTCTCCATCCCCTGCGGGGGAACGCATGTGAGGCGCTTGGGAGAGTTGTCCTCGGCCACTGCGACGTTGGAGTTGTCGCCCGAGGGGGACGAGCTCGCGGTCGAGACCAAGGCAGTGTTTGCAGGTCGATAGGGCTAAACGGCATGAAAGACGGAGAAATCATCCGTTACCCTCTTCGCCATGTCTCAGAATCCGCAAGATCCGGCTGGAACCACTCAGCAGTTCCAGCGTTTCCAGCAAGGACAGTCCGAGAAGTCGGGGCCGAACATGGGCCTGATCATCGGCATCGTCGCGGTGGTGGCCGTCGTCGCGATCCTGGTGATCGCGCTCGTCGCGATCGGATGACCCGGGCGGGGGCCCCGCTCGAGTCCCCGTCGGTCCGTCCAGTCCCGCCGTCCACGGAGCAGTGGAACCCCGTCGGCGGGCGCACGCGGCCCTGATCGGCCCGCTTCGGCCCGCTCGGCGTTGGGACGCTTGGTCTTCGGCCCGCTCGGCCCTTGGTTCGCTGGGCCGTCCGTACCGAACCGGCCGCTCGGCGATCAGCGGCCGCTGCTGGAGAAGTGCTGGTAGTCGCGGGTTCCGTCCCAGCTGCCGCCCCAGCCCCAGTCGATCGAGGCGAACGCCCGGACGGTCTTGTCACCCTTGTGGATGACCCCGGGATCCTTTCTGGAGCGGTCCGCGAACTTCACACAGTCCTTGTGCTCGACGTGCCCGCTCGCGGTGACGTACGGGTTCTCGCAGGGGTTGAGGTCGACCGCGAGCCCGTAGGCGTGCTGCGACCAGTTGCTCGATCCGGTCGCGTTCCGGCAGTTGAACGCCGAGGTGTTGTCGGCCTCGATCGAGTCGAAGTCGCTGCCCTTGAAGACGTCCACGGGCTCCATGCGGTGGATCGGGTAGCGCTCCTCGAAGAGCTTGTGGAACACCCCGACCAGCTTGTCGGCGGCCTCGGCGTTGACGACGAGCTTCCCGCCCGCGTGCGGCTTGTGGTCCATGCCCCAGTACGTCATCTCGATCATCCGCAGACCGGACGGCGAGACGGGGCAGCCCTTGTGCCAGGAGTGCGGGAGATCGTCGGCCGAGACCTTCTTGACGGCCGACTGGAACCGCTCAGGCTCGGCGCTCTTGCTCGGGGATGGCGAGGGCGACTGTGGTGCCGGGGTGGACGCGGAAGGGGAGGCCGCAGTGGGAGGTGAAGCCGAGCTCCCGCCCTTGGAATCGGAGCCGTCACCGCCGCATCCGGCCGCCGCCGAGGTGACGGAGACGAACGCGGTCATGAACGCTGCGGTACGGAACACCCTTCTGCCTGGCACTTCTGCAGGATGGCATGCCAGAGCACCTTCGTGTTGGACCTTCGGTTCGCTACGGTGCGTCTAGGAGCGCGTCCGTCGTACATGGGGACGGGGGCGGGCGCGCCGAGAACTGGCGACTTCACCCCCCGCCGGGCCCCCGCCCGGCGTCCCCCGGCCGAGGGAGCCGGCATGGCGGATCCTGAGGAGACGGATCTTCCGCATGTCTCAAATGTTCCGAACGCGCAAGGCGGGCCCAGCCTTGAGGACGAGATCTTCTCGGTGGCCTCCAACGTCGAGATGGAGTCACCGCAGGAGGCCGCGCCACGACTGAAGGTCCGGCGGTGGGAACGCAGTGACGCCCCGAGCGCGAGCTTCCTGCGAGCCGCCGGAGCCGGCTTCGGCACGTTCCTGTTCGTCGACCTGGTGATGATGTCGGCCCCGCTCATGATGAGCCGCCGGCCCAGCCTGCTGCCCCAGATGGTCACGCTGATCGTGTTCGCGTTCGGCCTCGGCAGCCTGCTGATCTGGAAGGTCGGCGGAACGTGGCGCCCGTTCGGCTACGGCATGATGGCCGGCTGGTGCTTCCTCACCCTGATCTCGGTCGGCTTCCTCACCGGCCTCACCGGCCTCCCCTTCTGACCGCAGACCCGACCGAGGGGTGGCCGAATCAGCAGACCGCCGACCGATAGCGGCCCGACCAGCGGTGGCGCCCGGGCGGCGGCAGACCGACCAGGGGCGGCGCCGAGCGACGGCAGGCCCACCAGGGGCGGCGCCGAGCGACGACAGACCGACCGGCGGTGGGGCCGACCAGCGGGGTGGCTGAACTGGGCGGGCCGCCGAATGACGGCGGGCCTGGCGGCCGGAGGTGGGTGTCAGCCGGCTTCGGTGACGCGTTTGTTGACGGCGCCGAAGGCGCGGCCTACGGCCTCGAGGTCCTCGGGCTGGATGATGTCCACGAAGAAGTCCCGTACGGTCTCGACGTGGTCTCGCGCGGCGCGTTCGAGGGCGGCGTAGCCCTTCTCGGTGAGGTGCGCGTAGACGCCTCGCTTGTCGTTGGGGCAGCCGCCGCGGAACACCAGGTCCTTGGACTCCAGGCGGGAACAGGTATGGGACAGGCGGCTTCGTGACTGGCTCGCGTGCTCGGCCAGTTCGGCCATCCGCAGGCGGCGGTCCGGGGCCTCGGACAGCCGCACCAGGATCTCGTACTCCGACATCGACAGGCCGTGCTTGGCCTTGAGGTCACGGTCCAGGAGATCGTTCAGGCGGATACTGCCCTCGATGAAGGACCGCCAGTCACGCTGTTGTGAGGCGTCGAGCCAGCGTGGTTCGCTCATGCCCGACAGTATATGCGCGTGTTGAAGATTCAACTACTTGCCCCGTGCGACGGAATAGTTTACGTTTCAACTACGTTCTCCGAGGCGACCGACCAACCCAGGAAGAAGGAGCCGAGATGCCTGCCGTGATGGCGGATCCGCTCACGCTGCCCCGCCTGCCGCACCTGCCCGAGACCGGCACCGGATGGCGCCGGGTCGCCAAGGTCGTCACCGCCCAGCGCCACCTCGAGGGCGAGGGCTTCCAGGTCCGCCGCCCGTTCCCGGGCGTGGACCTGCCGCTCGCCGACCCGTTCCTGCTCCTCGACCAGATGGGCGAGGTGGAGTACGCGCCGGGCGAGGCCAAGGGCACGCCCTGGCACCCGCACCGGGGCTTCGAGACCGTCACCTACATGCTCGAGGGCACGTTTCAGCACCAGGACACCACCGGTGGCGGCGGCGTGATCGCCGACGGCGCCACCCAGTGGATGACCGCCGGTGCCGGGATCCAGCACATCGAGCAGCCGCCGCCCGAGCTCGTCACCAAGGGCGGCCTGTTCCACGGCGTGCAGCTGTGGGTCAACCTGCCGCGTTCGCAGAAGTGGGTTCCGCCGCGCTATCAGGACATCGAGGCGCGCGACGTGAAGCTGCTGGCGGCCGAGGACGGCGCCTCGCTCGTACGGGTGATCGCCGGTTCGGTCGCGGGCTACGAGGGGCCCGGCGTCACGTACACACCGATCACCTACCTGCACGCGACCGTCGCGCCCGGCGCGCAGCTCAAGCTGCCCTGGCCGCAGGACTTCAACGCGCTGGTCTACTCGCTGGCCGGCCGCGGCACCGCCGGGGTCGAGGAGGTCGCCGTCGGCGACGGCCGGCTCGCGGTCTTCGGCGGCTCGCACCACAAGGGCGACACCGACGGCCTGGTCGTGCGCGCCGCGGACAGTCAGGCGCTCGCGAACAAGCACGGCTGGGAGATCCTGATCCTCGGCGGGCTGCCGATCCGCGAGCCCATCGCGCGGTACGGACCGTTCGTCATGAACACCCGCGACGAGATCATCCAGGCGTTCGAGGACTTCCAAGCCGGGCGGATGGGAACGATCCCTGCTGAGAAGGTCCCGCACCTCTCCGCCGCCGACGAGGCCTTGGACTGACCGACACCTCGTCCGCGCTTCACTCAGAAGACAAAGACAAGGGAAAAGATATGTCGCTCGACGCTCCGCTCCGGGTCGCCATCATCTACTACTCCGCGACCGGAACGATCTTCAAGCTCGCCAAGACCGCCGCCACCGCGGCGGAGAAGACCGGCGCCGAGGTGCGCCTGCGCAAGGTCAGGGAGCTGGCCCCCGACGAGGCGATCGCCTCCAACCAGGGCTGGGCCGACCATGCCGAGGCCACCCAGCACGTGGTCGAGGCGACGCTGGACGACCTCGAATGGGCCGACGTCATCCTGATGGGCGCGCCGACCCGGTACGGGATGCCGGCCGCCCAGCTCAAGCAGTTCATCGACACCACGGGCCCGCTGTGGGGCCAAGGCCTGCTGGTCAACAAGGTGATGTCGTCGTTCACCGCCTCGGCCACCCCGCACGGCGGCCAGGAGTCGACGATCCTCGCGCTGAACAACACCTTCTACCACTGGGGCGCCATCATCGTGCCGCCCGGTTACGCGGACCCGATCCAGTTCCAGATGGGCAACCCGTACGGCACGAGCCACGTCTCGGCCAACGGCGAGATCCCGCCGGACGAGATCGCGCTCACCGCGATGGAGTTCCAGACCCGCCGGACGATCGAGATCGGCGAGGCCCTCAAGCGCGGCCGCGCCGACGCTGCCGCCGAGGGCTGATCCGGCCGTCCGACCTCACGGCTGATCCGGCCGTCCGACCTGACCTACGACGCGCCTGCCCGACCTGCCTGGACCTGCTCGTCCGATCTGCCCGTACGGCCCGCGTGAACGACCCGGCACCGCCTCGCGGCGCCGGGTCGTTCGCATATGCCCCGACCTGCGAAAAGGGCGAGTTTTGCCGGGTGAACGGAAGTGTCGTAGGCGGCTGCCAACATCATCGAACGGATTAGCGGGACCCGCGTGACGGGGGTGGAGTCCATGCGCTAGTGTGTTCGAATAGTCGAACAGAAGTTCGACCTGCATGTTCGAACGCGCTCGCCCGGGGAGGCGGCAATGGTGGCGACGATGACCGCGGGTCGTCCGGCGGCGGGGGCCCCGGTCGACTGCGGCCTCGACGGGGTCGGCGGCCTGGACCGCTCACGCGGCTCCGCTGTGGCGCGCTGCAGGGCGGCACGCCCGAACGCGACACGCCGTACGAGTTTCTACGCAAATCTACGGCCGCAGCTATATCGCCTCATAGAGTCCGAGAGCGTGGACCCCGTGCGCAATCCCTATGCCCCGGGCGCAGGGCAGCGCCCCCCAGAGCTCGCCGGTCGCGACCGCGAGCTCCAGCAGTTCGAGGTGGTGCTCGAACGGGTGGCCCGCGGGCGACCCGAGCGCAGCATGATCATCACCGGGCTGCGCGGGGTGGGCAAGACCGTCCTGCTGAACTCCTTCCGTTCCATGGCGATCCAGCGGCTGTGGGGGACCGGCAAGATCGAGGCGCGTCCCGACCAGTCCATCCGCCGCCCGGTCGCCTCCGCGCTCCACATGGCGATCCGCGAGCTCGCGCCGCGCCACCGCGCGCCGGACCGCATCGAGGAGTTCCTCGGCGTGCTCAAGGCGTTCGCCCAGGCCGGCGAGGAGCCCACGGGCAAGTCCAAGGCCCGCGTGCACCGCTGGCAGCCCGGCATCGACGTGCCCGCCGCGCGCGGCCGCGCCGACTCGGGCGACCTGGAGATCGACCTCACCGAGCTGTTCGTGGACGCCGCGTCGGTGGCCACGGACGTGGGCGTCGGCATCGCGCTGTTCGTCGACGAGATGCAGGACATCCCCGCCGACGACGTGTCCGCGCTCTGCGCCGCCTGCCACGAGCTGTCCCAGAACGGCGGCCCGCTGATCGTCGTGGGCGCCGGCCTGCCTCACCTGCCCGCCGTCCTGTCGGCGAGCAAGTCCTACTCCGAGCGCCTGTTCCGCTACGCGCGCATCGACCGGCTCGACCGCGAGTCCGCCGACTACGCGCTGATGGCCCCGGCCGAACGCGAGGACGTCACCTTCACCGAGGAGGCGCTCGACGCGCTCTACGTCGCGGCCGACGGCTACCCCTACTTCGTCCAGGCGTACGCCAAGGTCGTCTGGGACGTCGCGCCCGACACCCCGATCACCGCCGACGACATCAAGGTCGCCGCGCCCGAGGCGGAGAGCGAGCTCGCGGTCGGCTTCTTCGGCAGCCGCTACGAGCGTGCCACCCCGGCCGAACGCGACTACATGCGCGCGATGGCCGTCCTCGGTGACGAGCCCGTTGCGACCGCCGCGGTGGCCGACGAACTGGGCCGCAAGCCCTCCAGCCTCTCGCCCGCCCGCGACGGCCTCATCAAGAAGGGCCTCGTCTACAGCGCCGAGCGCGGCCTGGTCGCGTTCACCGTGCCGCACTTCGGCAAGTTCCTCAGATCCCAGCCCGCCTGACCCGACGACCCCCGCTATATCTCTCTACGGGTTTCTAGCGTCAAAGCTAGAAGCTCTTATAAGCCTGCATCGACATCGCTCTTCATAAGAATCTACGGCTCTCTAAAGCAGGCCCTAGAAAGCCGTAGATTCGTCAAGCGATGCCGTCTGCCGTTCTATAGGGCTTTCTAGAGTCCTGCCCAGAATCGCTTATACGAGCGCAGAGGCGGGCACCAGCACCATGCGCACGTCCCGTTCCCGCTCGGCCGTGGACACCGCGAACACCAGCTCCATGGCCTGGTCGTCCACCCGCGCCGGGAAGACCAGGAACCGCCAGCACCCCTCGCGCCACACGTCCAGCGGCGTCGCGCTGACGACCTCGTCCTCGTGCTCGGCCCACACCCGGCTCTCGTGCAGCGTCGCGTAGGTCTCCTCCAGCGTGCTGCGCCGCCGCTCGCACGGCTCCTGCGGCCGGTGCCGCAGCCCGTGCCGCTGCAACAGCACCGACAGCTCCGGCGACAGCGCCGCGAAGACGGCCAGCTCCACCGCCAGCACCAGCCCGACCTGCGTCGTGCCGTTCCGCAGCACCTCCACGCCCGCGTGCGGCGCGGTGATCGAGGCCAGCGCCGCCACGGTGAACAGGCTCGCCCGTACGACGCTCCGCCGGTCGACCCGCTTGGTGCTCAGTCCCCCGAAGCAGCCGCACCCGATGTCGGGCCGCCGCACCTTCAGCTCCCCGACCGCCCACGTCGCCACGGCGAAGGCGACCGTGGTGGCCAGCCGTACGGACACATGCGAGGTGAGCAGCAGTGCCAACCCCAGCCCGCCCTCGGTGAGCCCCAGGCCGACACTGACCGGACGGCTCTGCCGCAAGAGGCTGGTCCGCTTCGGCAACGGCACCCCATGCACATGAGAGGGACTCACCGGCTCGCGTATGGTCAGCTTGGCCAGGCAGGCGATCAGCAACACCGAGGCCAGCAACAGCACTTGTGTGTTCTGGAAGACCGCGACCATGGCTAGGCCCTCCCTGGCGCTTGATGCCGCAGCGTCACGTTGAAGCACCCGGCCTCAAGGTCGCCGCCCAGGCCGACGAACGCCGCCGGGGTGAGCTCGACGAGCCGTCCCCGAGGCGACGTCTCGCACTCCACGCAGCGGTCGCAGTACCGCGCCGCCACGCAGCCGCACTCCACCACCGGGATCACGCCGCTACGCCCGGTGCACTCGTTGTGGACGATCAGCTCGCTGCCCAGCGACAGGTAGGGGAGCGCCACACAACCCGTTGGCGCGTCAGCACATCCGCCGCCCTCGCCCTCGGGGTCCACGGCCGGATAGCTCGCCCCCACGAGCCGATAGGCATCGCCTACCGATCCACGCCTGGCCCGCGCGACCCCCACCGAGCTCCTGCCGAGCAGGTCGTACGTGTCGGCCAGCGTCCCGGCCCAGCCCGGGACCGCCGCCTCCTCGGCGGCCCGGGCCGGACCTCCTCCACTGCTCCCCCACGCCTGCCCGGCATACGCGCTCCCCTCCTCCCGCGCATGAACGGTCAGCACACTCCCCCCGCCCCGAACCCCCAGGTCTTCCGCGTGCGTCGCTCGCAAGTCTTCCGCGTGCGCCGCCCCCGGGCCCTCCGCGTGCGCCGCCCCCGGGCCCTCCGCGTGCGCCGCTCGCATGTCCTCCGGGTTCACCGCGCGCATGTCCGGCACGGTCAGCGTCCCGTCGTCCGCAGGCCGCTTGTAGGCGCTCGGGGGCGAGGGGCGCATGTCGGGGAGCGTCAGGGCGGCGTGTTCGTCCGCGGCCGTGTGTGCGCTCCCATGGGACGGCGTCCGCAGGCCCGGGTGGAGCTTGTGCGACGGGCCGGCCTCGTTCAGGTGCGCGGCCCAGGTCTGGATGCCCGGGGGCGGCGTGTAGGCCGCACCGCCGAACCAGGTGCAGGTGCCCTGCAGGGGGTCGGCCGCGGGCGCGTGGGGATCGGGCGATGGTGGGGTGTCGGCTCGGTGGCCCGGCTGGGACGTGCCGGGGCGAACGGCTTGGGGACCGTTGGGGGAGCGGACGCAGATGACGTCGATGAGGTAGCCGGGCTCCAGGCGCGGGTGGCGCACGAGGATCTGGCCGAGGGCGTGCGGGGGGATCACCACATGGGCTTGCCCGCGGTGAGGGCCCATGTCCACCTCCACGGTGTCCCGCCCGCACGCCAGGATGGTGCCGGTCACCCGGCCGATCTCGACCCAGACGCGGTCCGCCCCGAGGCCGTCGGGGGTCGGGCGCACGATCACGTCGCGGCCCGGGCGCAGGACGGCGAGGCCCCCGCGCCCGCCGTGCCAGACCCGGGTGGCCTGCGTCATCGGCAGGCGTCGCTCGCCGCCGGCCGTCTGCAGCACCAGGAGGTGCGGGCTGGCGTCGAGAATCGTGCCGGTCAGGGCGGGGAGCGGTGCTCGGCGAGCGTCAGGGGAGCCCGGGCGCCTCGGCGCGCCCAGAACGGCCTCCCGGTGACGTCGACGCCTGGCTCCATGCAAGCGGGGAAGCGGCATGGCGTTACTCCGGCATCGGGGTCTTTGACTCGTGGCCACTGCTGTTAGGACAGTGAGTCAAGAGTCACGCGCGGTCACCCCTCTGTCGACGGATTTATCCGATAAGTCATGCACCGGGTTGAGGTCCTTCACACCTGGGGGAGTATTCCTACACTGGTTGACCCGAATATGTCTTTTTTGTTGGCCCGGAATTACGATCTTCGTGCCATCGTCATGAACATCGGGATCTTGGCACTCAAGATCACCGCTGAATTCCCCATAACCCCTGGGTCGGTGGTGCTTTGAAGTCGGTGGTGCTGTGAACACGACGCGGCACGAGGAGTTCCGCGAGTACGTCGCGGCCCGGGGGCCGGCGCTGCTGCGCGCGGCGACGCAGCTGACCAGCGACCGGGCCGAGGCCGAGGACCTGCTCCAGGCCGCGCTGGCGAAGACCTACCTCGCGTGGGATCGCATCAATGATCGCGCATCGGTCGACGGCTATGTGCGCCGCGCCATGGTCAACACGCAGATCTCTTGGTGGCGGCGGAGAAAGCTGGAGATCTACCCGACCGACGAGCTTCCCGACCAGCCGGTCGACGACCACACCCGGCGCAGCGAGATGCACGACGCGCTCGGCCGCGCGCTCGATCGGCTGCCCACGAGGCAACGGCTCGCGGTGATGCTGCGCTATTACGAGGACATGCCCGAAGCGGAGATCGCCGAGGTGCTCGGCGTCAGCGTCGGCACAGTCAAGAGCACGGTTTCGAGGGCGATGGCCAGGCTCCGTGACGACGCGGGCCTCGGGGACGATTTCCCCGACATACCGCCCCAGGCTTGACGAAAACGTGCACCGCAAGTGCTGACAATCCGGGCTTCCACCGGCAAGAATCCGGTTCTGGAATCCCGCCGAGCTGGAGGCGCGCCGTGTGGAGCACGATGCAGGATTTCCCGCTGACCATCACCTCGATCATGCGCTACGGGTCCGGTGTCTTCGGCGCCGGCGAGGTCGCGACCTGGACGGGTGACGGAGCCCGCCGCCGCACGTACGCCGAGGTCGGGGAGCGGGCCGCGCGCCTCGCCGGAGCGCTGCGCGCGCTCGGGATCGACTCCGACCAGCGCGTCGCCACGTTCATGTGGAACAACACCGAGCACCTCGAGGCCTACCTGGCCATCCCCTCGATGGGCGCGGTCCTGCACACGCTCAACCTGCGGCTCTTCCCCGACCAGCTCGTCTACATCGCCAACCACGCCGAGGACCAGGTCGTCATCGTCGACGGCACGCTGATCCCGCTGCTCGCCCCGGTCCTGGACCAGCTCAAGACCATCAAGCACGTGGTCGTGGTCGGCGCGGGCGACACCGCCGCCCTCGCCGAGGCGGGCAAGGCCGTGCACTCCTACGAGGAGCTCCTCGCCGCCGCTCCCCCGACGTTCGACTGGCCCGAGATCGACGAACGCCAGGCCGCCGCCATGTGCTACACCAGCGGCACCACCGGCAACCCCAAGGGCGTCGTCTACTCGCACCGGTCCGCGTACCTGCACTCCATGGCGGTCTGCACGGGCAACGCGATGACCCTGAACGCCACCGACCGCGTCCTGCCGGTCGTCCCGATGTTCCACGCGAACGCCTGGGGCCTGCCGTACGCCGCGCTCATGGCGGGCGCCGACCTGATCATGCCGGACCGGTTCCTGCAGGCCGAGCCGCTCGTCAGGCTCATCGAGACCGAGCGCCCGACGATCGCGGGCGCGGTCCCGACCATCTGGTCCGACGTCCTGCGCCACACCAAGGAGCACGGCTCGGACCTCAGCTCGCTGCGGCTCGTGCCGTGCGGCGGTTCGGCGGTGCCCGCCGCGCTGATGAAGGGCTTCGACGAGATCGGCGTACGGATCGTTCAGGCGTGGGGGATGACCGAGACCTCGCCCGTCGCCACCGTCGCGCACGCGCCCGCCGGGGTCGAGCCCGACTCGGACTCCGCGTGGGTGCACCGCCAGACGCAGGGCCGGATCCTCGCCGGGCTTGAGGTCCGCATCGTCGGCGACGACGACTCGGTGCTGGCGAACGACGGCACCGCGGTCGGCGAGGTCGAGATCCGCGGCCCGTGGATCACCGGCGCGTACTACCAGGACGAGGACCCGCTGAAGTTCCACGACGGCTGGCTGCGCACCGGCGACGTCGGCACGCTCAGCTCCGACGGCTACCTCGTCCTCACCGACCGCGCCAAGGACGTGATCAAGTCCGGCGGCGAGTGGATCTCCTCGGTCGAGCTGGAGAACCACCTCATGGCCCACCCCGACATCATCGAGGCCGCCGTGGTCGGCGTCCCCGACGACCGCTGGCAGGAGCGCCCGCTCGCCTCGGTGGTCGTACGCGAGGGCGCCGCGGTCACCGCCGACCAGCTCAAGGCGTTCATGGCCGACCGGATCGCCAAGTGGCAGGTCCCCGAGCGCTGGACGTTCATCGCCGAGGTCCCGAAGACCTCCGTGGGCAAGTTCGACAAGAAGGTCCTGCGGCGCCGCTACGCCGACGGCGAGCTGGACGTCCACAGGATCGACTGAGGCTGCGCGGGCGGACCCGCGTGCGCCCGGCGTGCGCCCGGCGTGCGCCCGCGGGGCGTCCGGCGGGCGTCCGGCGGCGGGCGAACGGGAGGGAACGTAGAGCTCACCCCGGGGTCACCCTTCATCGCCATTTCAGGGGATCATGTGGTGCAGATGGGGCACAGGGGTGTAAGCAGGTTGGGCTCAAATGTCCAGATGTCCCCCGACCTCCGGGGGTGACTCCCACGCTGGAGCCCGGGAGAGCGTATGCCGAGGTGGTCCTCCTTCGACGCCGCCGCCGACCGAACGTTGGTGTACGGCCTCAAAGAAGGTGACAAGGCGTCGCTCGCCGCGTTGTACGACGATTACGCCGAGCGTTTGTACGACTACTGTCTGACAATGTCGGGCGAGTATCGGATCGCCGCCGACATCGTTCACGACACGTTCATCGACGCCGCCCGCCGGGCGCCGCGCATGCGCGACCAGCTGCGGCTGCGGTCGTGGCTGTACGGCGCGGCGCGGCGGCGCTGCCTGCAGCGGGGGAGAACGCGGGGGCTCAGCTGGGAGCAGGATCCCGCCGCCATCGACCGGGTCGGTGAGGAGGTGCTCGGGCCGTTCACAGCGGAATGGCGCGAGCTGCTCGAGGGCGCGCTGGCCCGCCTGGACTTCGCCGATCAGGAGACGTTGCTGCTGGTCGTCCGGCACGGTCTGCGTCCCGCCGAGCTCAGCGCCGCGCTGAGCCTGTCCTCGCGCCGCGCCGCCGCCCGTACCGTACGGGCGCAGCGGCGGCTGAAGGCGGCGGTGGACGCGGAGCTGCTCAGCCTCGCGGCCCGCTGCGCCGACGGCAGGGAGCCCGTGCGCGCGCTGAAGGCCGCCGACGCCGAACGCGAGCTCGCCGGTCACACCGAGGCCCTCGACGAGGGTGCGCGGCGTTCCGAGGTCGTTCTGCAGGCCTCCGCACAGAACGGCGGCGCCAGCGGAGGACCGGGCAGTGGAGGACCAGGCAGTGGAGGACCTGGCTCAGGAGGGTCGAGTAGCGGGGGGTCGGGCGCTGCGGCGGCCGGCGCCTCTGCCGACGAGGACGCTCCGGCGCCGGGCAAGCGGCCTCCACCCCGCCGGGTCCCGCCGCCCGAGGTCGCCGTACGGCCGCCCACGCGCCGCCCGGCCCGGCTGACGCTGCGCATGCCCGCGACCGTACGGAAGGACCGGTCAAGGCCCGGGTCAACCTCGCGCCGCGGTCGCCGTTCCGAGGCCGAGACCGAGGTCTCGCTCGCCGACCGGCTGTTCTCCCCCACCGCCGCGCCCGCGCAGCCCGACGACGTACGCCTGGAGCGTCACCTCGCCACGTGCCGGGACTGCCGGCAGCGGCGCCAGGTCCCGGCGGCGGCGCTGCTGGTGATGCCGCCCGCGCCCGTGCTGCCCGCCGCGCTCCGGCACCGCGTCATCCACACCGCCACCGATCCCGAGCTCGCCGGCTACCGGACCGACATCGCGGCGCGCGGCGGCAACCTGACGCCCGGCGGAATGCCCAGCCAGCCCGACATCCCCTCGCCGTACACCAGGCGCTGGCTGTTCGCCGGGGGAGGCATGGCGGGCGCGGTCGTGACCGCCGTCCTCGCGACGCTGTTCATGGGCGGCGACCTGCCCTCGTCGATGCTGACGTGGCCGCCGCTGCACACCCATCCGCAGCCGTCCATCACCGACCATCAGGGCAAGCGCGGCTCGGGCGGGCAGTCCCAGAATCCGCAGGCCGGGGCGCCCGGCAACGACGGCAGGCCGGGCGGCGGCGGTGCGGGCGCCGCTCCGCCGCGGCCCCAGCTGGACGAGCACAATCCCCCGAATCCCGTGCCGAGCCCGAGCTCCAAGCCGCCCAGCCAGCCCGAACCGCCCGGCGTGATGGCCGTCGACACCGCGAAGGTGGAGCTGTACGGGACCAAGACCGCCCGGATCCACGTGAGCGCGCAGCGCGGTCCGGTCTTCTGGAGCTCTCAGTCCGGGAGCAAGCAGCTGACGGTCGTTCCGGCACAGGGCAGCCTCGCCAAGGGCGGTTCGACCGAGGTGACCATCACCCTGCAGACCGCGCTGATCAACCTGCCGGGTCAGAGCACGCTCACGTTCATCAACGCCCAGGGCCAGCGGCAGGACGTGACCGTCACCTGGGGCATCTCCCTCGGCTGACCACCCCGGTCCTCGCCCGGCCTCAGGCTCCGGCGGCCTCGGCTTCGGCCTCGGCGACGAGATGGTCGCGGATGGTCTCCAGCTGCGTGCCGAGGGCGGCCTGGACGCGGACCTCCATGGCGCGGGCGATGAACGGGTCGACGACCATCTTGACCAGCGGCCGCATCCGGCGCACGACGGCGGCGATCTCCGAGACCTCGTCGCTGGTCGGGGCGGCCTCGGTGTTCAGGCGGGTGAAGACGTGGTCGTACACCAGGTTCACGAACCGCCCCGCGATCACGTCGCAGTCGTCGCGGATCTGCGCGGCGATGGTCAGCACCGAGTCGGTCGGGATGCCCGCCGCGACGAGCTCGGCGCCCACGTGCAGCAGCCGCGGGCTCGGCACCCGGTAGTGGTCGCCCTCGGGCTCGATCAGGCCGAGCTCGATCGTGCGCTCCAGGTTGCGGACGACGGTCTCCTCGTCCGCGTTCGGGTTGAACGTGGCGACCAGTTCCTCGAGCGTCACCGTTCCGGGGATCTCGTCCGACCAGGGATCGGTGAGGACCTTCTCCAGCCCGAGGACCTCGCTCACGTCCTTGCCGGTCTCCCACGCGCCGATCAGGTCCTTGATGATGGCGAAGGTGTAGCCGCGGCCGAGGAGCTTGCCGATGAGGCGCAGCCGGGCGAGATGGGTGTCGTCGTACAGGCCCACCCGGCCCTCGAGCCGGGGCGGCGGCAGCAGCCCGCGATCCTGGTAGGCGCGGATGTTCCGCACCGTGCTCCCCGCCGCGTGGGCCAGGTCGTCGATTCGGTACTCGGCCATGTCCCCGCCTCCCCGCAACCCCCGCACCGCCGCCCCCGCGCCCAGGGGGCAAGCCGTGCTCGGCGGTCCGCCGGACTCGTTCTCCTTGACCGCCCTGATCTTACTCGGCACTATTGTTACATCGGTCAATGACACATAATGAGGTGGGCCGTGGTGGACCACAGGCTTCCTGAGGACCTTGAGGCGTCGCTGCTCGGTGGTCCCGTGCGCTACACCCGGAAAGAGCTGGAGACGCTCTCGGGCATCGACGAGGACTCGGCCCGACGCATCTGGCAGGCGCTGGGCTTCCCCGCGCCCCCCGACGACGAGGTCGCCTTCACCGACGGCGACCTGGAGGCGCTCCGCGAGATCAAGGAGCTGCTCGGCAACGACCTGATCGACGAGGCCATGGTCGTGGAGCTGTCCCGCGCCGTCGGCCAGACCATGGGCCGCCTGGCGAGCTGGCTCGGCGACGTCTGGCTGCGACGGCTGAGCGACCAGCTCCCGCCCGACGAGCCGCTCACGCCCGACCTGGTGATGAACGTCCTGGCGGTCACCGAGGAGCTGCGCCACCCGTTCGAACGCCTCATGCTGCACGGGTGGCGGCGCCAGATGGCCGCGGCCGGACTGCGCGCCGCCGCCAGCACGACCGCCGTCCGCGCCGACCCGTCGGTCGGGATCACCCCGCTGGCCGTGGGCTTCGCCGACGTCGTCTCGTTCACCCGGATGAGCCGCCGCATGGACGGCGCGAGCCTCGCCGAGTTCGTGGAACGGTTCGAGTCGTCGGCCAGCCGGCTCGTCGCCGACCGCGGCGGCCGCCTGGTGAAGACCCTCGGCGACGAGGTGCTGTTCGTCGCGACCGGCGCGTCCGCCGCGGCCGACATCGGCCTGGACATCGCCGAACGCTGCGAGGAGGACCCCGAGTTCCCCCGCGTCCGCGTGGGCCTGGCGTACGGCGAGGTGGTCATGCGGCTGGGCGACGTTTTCGGCACCCCGGTCAACCTGGCCGCCCGCCTCACCGCCACCGCCCACCCCGGAACGGTCCTCATCGACGGCGGCATGGCCACCGAGCTCAACGGCTCCGCCGCGTACGACATCTCGTCCCTGCGCCCGCGCCCCCTCCAGGGCCTGGGCCGGGTCCGCCCCCGAGTCCTGCGCCGCGCAGGCCGTTCCACCAGGCCGGGCGATCGGTCGGCCAAGGGGAGCGATCGGGACTGAGGCGGCCGGGCTGTAGACGTGCGGCGGGGCCGCTCGGATTCCGAGCGGCCCCGCCTCTGTCCGGTCGTTCAGGTGATGCCGGTTACGGACGTGCCGCGGGAGAGCCCGCGCCGCCCGTGCCGTTGAGGGTCAGCAGCTGGGCGAACGGCGTCGCCAGCGACTGGATCCCGGCCAGGCCGCCGGACGAGCCGGGGCCGCTCACGCCGTAGGTGTTCACGTACGGGGTGTTGGACGAGCCGACGGCCCAGGTGTCCCTGGTGCCCTCGAACTCGGCCGCGTAGTAGCCGTCGCCGTACGCCTTGACCTTCTTGCTGAACCGGCCCTTGCGGTCGGTCGTGGCCCAGGCGAGGTGGTACCAGGTCTTCTTGCCCTTGAACCGGAAGATGATCCGGACGCGCTGCCCGCCGAACGCGGTCGGCGTCCGTTGCGTCAGCTTCCAGTAGCGGGTGAGCGTGCCCGACGTGGTCACGTACCGGTTCTTGCGAACCTTGCCGGGGGAGACCTTGATCTTGCCCATCCGGGTGCCCCAGCGCCAGACCTTGCGGACCGGGCCGGTCGACGGCATGCCGTCGGCGGTGCCGAGGAACTGGGCGCGCCAGTTGCCGGAGGTGTTGACGCGGAAGGCCGTGCTGAACGAGCCGCTGTTGACCTTGACCGTCTTCACGGTCTTCCAGCGGTCGCTCCCGGGGTAGGCGTACTGCACCTGCACCAGGCCCGCGAGGTTGTGGTAAACGCGCCGCGAGGACACGTGCCCGGAGGCCTTGAACCACCCGTAGGGGTCCATGCTCGCGGAGAAGCTGTCGACGTAGGTCTGCGCGCGCACGAGCAGCCACCGGGACTGCGTGTTCGAGGAGTCCTGGTAGAACCCGCCGGGCTTGACGTCGGCCCAGACGGAGGTGTCGCACTGCGGCTTGACCTGCACCGAGTAGTGCCCGGCGGCGTCGGTGGTGGCGTTGGCGCTCTGCGCACCCGTGCTGCAGCTGGAGTTGTCTGCGTGAACGGCGACGGCGGTGTTCGCCAGCGGGCGCCAGCCCGTGCTGGACTCCCACTCGGCGGTGCCGGTCAGCGTGAACGCGTTGCCGAAGTCGTGCTTGGGCTTGTCGGCGACGACGTTCACCCGGGTCTGCGCCTTGCTGACCTGGATGACCGGCGTGCTCGCCTCGGCGGCCTCGAGCTCGTCGGTGGCCGCGACCGCAGCGTGCACGGCGTTGGCGTTGCCGGACGAGGTGTAGGCGACGGAGAACTTGCCGTCGGCGTCGGTCGTCGGGTCGTCGACGTTCGTCTGGTCCGGAACGGTCAGATCGACCTTGACGCCGGCCAGCGGCTTGGCGTCCTCGCCGTCCTTCTGCGACATCACCTGACCGGTGATGGTCGCGGAGGGGTGCTCGGCGTCGACCGTCTGCCGGTCGGACTGGACGGTGATGGTCACCTTGGCCTTGTCGGCTGCGGCGAACGCGGGAGGGGCGGAGATCGCGGCGGACGCGAGGGTCAGCGTCAGCGCGCCGGCGATTCCCAGCGTGGTTCGTCTCAAATGGTCACCTACTCAGATTCCATCGCGCGAAAAGATCAATCGCGCGATGGAGAGACGTGCCACCTGATCTCCGGGTTGACCGCCCTTGACCAGTCGAGACCGGTCTGTGATCTTCAGCGTCCGCCGAGGCCAGAAGCGTGTGCAGCCGCGCCGACGGGTGCCGGACCGCGTGCCGGAGCGGGCGCGGACGCCGGAGCGGGTGCGGGCGCGGATGCCAGGGCGGGCGCGGATGCCGGAGCGGATGCCGGAGCGGATGCCGGAGCGGATGCCGGAGCGGGCGCCGGCGCCGGGGTGGGCGGCTGGAAGAGGCTGCCGGAGACGATGCCGCGCAGGGTGCGGGTCGCGGCGATGGTCCATGCGGCGACCAGGAGGAAGTAGAGGCCGACCGCGAGCACCGTCATGGCGTTCAGGTCCATGCGCTTGGCCAGGGCGGAGACGCCGGTCACGCACGTGCCGAGGGGGAAGGTGTAGGCCCACCAGGTCATCGCGAACGGCATGCCCGAGCGCAGCGCCCGTACGGTCGCGGTGATCGACAGGGCCAGCCACAGCAGCGCGAAGCCCATCACCGACGCCCCGTACAGCACGGCGAAGGCGGACATCGCTCCCGCGTACGCCGGCGCCACGGAAGGGGCGGCGGAGGCGATCTGGTTGACCGCGGTCGTGGACTGGCCGAGCGGCCCGAGGACCAGGAACAGCGTCGGCACCATCGCGAGCGGCAGCGGATCGTGCATCAGCCGCGTCCACACGCCCGGAAGGATGATCAGCGTCGCGAGCAGGCTGCCGCCGAAGAGCGCGTAGCAGCCGTACAGCATCAGGCTCCGCGGCTCGCCCGCCGGCAGGTGCGGGATCAGCGCGGGGCCGAGCGCCGCGGCCACCATCGGCGCGACGACCGGCAGCAGCCACGTCGGGTTGGCGGTGCCGTGGCCGACGTCGTGGCGGGTCATCATCAGGTACGGGATGCCGAACGCGACGGCCAGCGAGTAGATCGTTCCGGCGGTCCAGAGCACCGCGTCGATCCGTACCGCCGCCTCGGCGCCGAGCACGTCCTGCCCGAGCACCAGCGTTCCGAAGCCGACCGCGAGGAACGCCATCGGCGGGCAGCCGTAGAAGACGGCCGTGGCCGGGTTCTCCAGGAGCTGGAAGCGGGCCTGGTCGCGGTGCCGCAGCAGGTGCAGGCCGCGCGCGGCGCTCAGCACGATCAGCATGGCGAACGAGACGGCCCACATGACGACCGCGAAGGAGTGCTGCCCGGGCACGGACACCGGCAGCGCGTAGGCGCCGGTGGCGATGATCGCCGTGCCCATGACGCAGGCGTACCAGTTGGGCCCCAGCTGGCGGAGCCGCTCCGTGCGGACGAACGATCCGGGCAGCGTCGCCCGGGTGGCGGTTGCGGTCATGCCTCCACTCTCGGCCGGATCACCGCAGCTCAGTAGGGGGCGCGTTCCTATGAGTACATAAGCTCGACTTATGAGCTCTGCCTAGACTGGGATCATGCCGTTGTCACATCGCGTTCCCGAGCTGAGCGCGCTGGAGCTGCTGCTGGCCGTCGTACGGCTGGGCAGCCTGGGCCGCGCCGCCGAGGAGCTGGGCATCACCCAGCCCGCCGCGAGCGGCCGGATCAAGTCGATGGAGCAGCAGCTCGGCGTGGCTCTCCTGGAACGTTCACCGCGCGGCTCGCGGCCCACCGAGGCCGGGTCCCTGGTCGCCGAGTGGGCCCAGCAGGTGATCGACGCCGCGCACGCGCTGGACGCGGGCATCGAGGCGTTGCGTGCGGGGCGCGACGGCCGCCTGCGCATCGCCGCGAGCATGACCATCGCCGAGTACCTCGTCCCGGGCTGGCTGCTGGCCCTGCGCCAGACGCATCCGGACACGGCCGTCACCTTGAGCGCGGCCAACTCGACCACGGTGGCCGAGCAGGTCCTGGCGGGCGAGGCCGACCTCGGCTTCGTTGAGGGCCGCACGTCCCCGGCGGGCCTTGGCGGAACGGTCATCAGCGAGGACCGCCTGGTCGTCGTGGTCGCGCCCGGCCACCCGTGGGCCCGCCGCAGCGAGGTGACCGCAGCGGAGCTGGCCGCCACGCCGCTCGTGCTCCGCGAGGAGGGCTCCGGTACGCGAGAGGTCATCGATCGGTCTCTCCTGAAGTACGACGGCCCGGCCCGTCCGCTCCTTCAGCTCAGCTCGACCACCGCCATCAAGGCCGCCGCCGTGTCGGGCGCCGGTCCTGCGGCGGTCAGTGAGCTCGCGGTGGCCGAGGAACTGGCAGACGGGCGCCTGGTTTCGGTGCCCGTGCCCGAGTTGGACCTCAGCCGTCCGCTTCGCGCGGTGTGGCCTCAGGGGCAGCGCCCCGCAGGCCCCGCCAGGGACCTCCTCTCGTTGACCCGGCGCCGCCGCCAGGGGTCGCTTCAGGGGGCGGCCCAGGGGTCAGCCCAGGGGTCGGTCTAGGGCCCTTGACTGCCCACACATTCGCCGCTAAAAACAAAGGAAACAAACTTAACCCGGAAGATAACCAAGATCGCGCAGAGCTCCGGGCGCGATGAGGAGCCCGGTCATGAGCCATGGTTCGCGGCCCGCCCCCCGTGGTTTCCAGCGGAAATACCTCTTCTTTTGGCTTGTTGGGACAGTCTCGGCCGTTCTGGTGTCGTTCGCCGGTACGCAGGGGCTGTACGCCGGCGGCAACGAGACCAGCAACGACGTTCCCCCGCCGGTGCCACAACCGCTGACCTCGACGTCGTCCAAGCCGTCGCAAGGACAGCAGGTGACCATCGAGGCGCCGCGCGAGCTGACGAAAGTGAACGGCCGGCAAGGCGTGCTGGTCCAGGGCCATGCCGGTGACCTGCACGACTCCGTTCTGCGCCTCTTCGTGCTCGCCTACAACGGGCAGTATTACCTCATCGACAACGGCCCCGTGATCGCGCCGAACCGCGAATGGCGTTTCCTTCTGAAGCCCATTGGCGACGGCAAGCGAGATATCGGGAGGGTGTTCACCGTTTTCGTCGCGACCGTGGACAGCGATTGCCGCAAACTGCTCGACCGAAGCCACCGCGACCGGACCGGCAACATCTCCTTTACGCAGCTCCCGCCGGGGTGCACCGCGAAGGCCAAGGTGAACGTTCTCAAAACGAGCTGGTGATCGAAACGCCGCCGTCAGGTGAGGCCGTCGAGCATCAGATTGAGCGTGAAGTCGAATCGCTGGTGGCCGCTGCCGGAGGTCAGCTCGGCGGCATGGGCTCTGGTCTGCGGGAACTGGTCTTGGGGCAGGGCGCGGAGGCGGCCCATCAGCTCGTCGCGATCGACGACCCACTCCTGGTCATGATCGGTCTGACGCGCGCGGACCAGCGCGATCTCCATGGTGTACGCGGCGACGTACAGGGACAGCGAGTCCCGTGCCCAGGCGGCGGTCTGGGGCTCGACCCCGCCCGCGAGCAGGATCGCCAGGATGGCCTCGCCGACCCGCAGGGTCTCCAGGTTGGTGGAGACGGTCGCCAGCGCGGCGCGTGAGATGCCGGGATAACGCAGGTACTGATCGCGGATCTGGCCGTACACGTGCAGGAGCTGCTCCCGCCACCGCTCCGCGTCGGGCTCGGGCAGAACGAGCTCGGAGCTGAGCCGCCCGATGATCAGGTCGTCGATGTCGGCCTTGTTGACCACGTGCGCGTACACCGAGGACGGGCTGGTGCCCAGCTCGCCGGTGATGGCGCGGATCGTCAGCGCGTCATAGCCCTGGGTCGCGACCACGCGCAGCGCCGCGTCGACGATGCGGTCGACCGTGAGGGGCTCGCGGCGCGGCGCGGGCCGCACCGAGGCGTCGCCCTTGCGGTCACCGGTCTGGTCGCTCGCCTGGAGGTGACGGGCGGCGCGGCGGGCTTTCGGATCTGGGGCCATGCCCTCACCTTACCGTTGACAAGAACTAAGTTCGCCACATAGAACTTAGTTCATGACTACTGAACTTAGTTCTCCAGTGGCACGGTCGCCCGCCGTCGAGTCCCCCGTCCTGCCTCTGCGCCGGGCCTGGCTGGTCCTCGCGGTCGTGGTCGTCGCCGACATCATGGACGTGCTCGACTCGACCGTCGCCAACCTCGCCGGCCCCTCGATCCGCGCCGACCTGGGCGGCGCCGACTCCACCGTGCAGTGGGTGCCGGCCGCCTACACCGCGGCGTTCGCCCTCGGCCTGGTCACCTCGGGCCGGCTCGGCGACCTGGTCGGCCGCCGCCGGCTGTTCCTGGCGGGCCTGGCCGGATTCACCCTCGCCTCACTGGCCTGCGGCCTCGCGCCGGGCGTCTGGTTCCTGATCGGCGCCCGCGTTCTGCAGGGCCTGTGCGGATCGGTGATGATCCCGCAGGGCTTCGCGCTCGTGAAGATCGTCTTCCTGCCGCAGCACCTGCGCCGGGCGCTCATCCCGTTCGGCCCGATCATGGGCCTGGCCACCGTGGCCGGCCCGATCCTGGCGGGCTGGCTGCTGCACCTGAACCTCTTCGGCAGCGAGTGGCGCTCGATCTTCCTGATCAACGTCCCGATCGGCGTCGCCGCCCTGCTTCTGGGCGCGCTCTTCCTGCCCCGCAACGCCGGTGAGGACACCACCGCACGCCTGGACCTGCGCGGCGTCGGCCTGCTCACCCTGGCCTCGGCGCTGCTGATCATCCCCCTGGTGCAGGGCCGCGAGCTCGGCTGGCCGCTCTGGACGTACGCCATGATGGCCGCCTCGGTCCCGGTCCTCGCGCTGTTCGCCTGGTCCGAACGCCGCAGCGCCCACCCGGTGATCGCCCCGACCCTCTTCCGCAAGCGCAGCTTCATCGTCGGCCTCGTGATCGTCGGCGGCTTCTACGCCGGGCTCACCGGCTTCCAGCTCGCGCTCAACCTGATGCTCCAGCTGGGCGCGCACTGGACGCCTCTGCACACCGGCCTGACCCTGATCCCCTGGGCTCTGGGCAGTGCGGTCGCCGTCGGCCTCGCCGGTGCCTTCCTGGCCGAACGGCTCGGCCGCGCCACCCTGCACCTCGGTCTCGGCATCGCCGCCGCCGGCCTGGTCGTCCTCGGCGTGACCGTCGCGTACACCCAGGACTCGCTGACCTCCTGGACCCTCGCGCCCGCGCTGCTGATCACCGGCTTCGGCTCCGGCCTGGTCTTCATTCCGATCTTCGACTACGTCCTCGGCGACGCGACCTCCGACGAGGTCGGCACCGGCTCCGGCATGCTCAACGCCGCCCAGCAGTTCGCCAACGCCACCGGCGCCGCCGCCCTGGGCACCGCCTTCTTCGCCCAGGCCGCGCACGGCGGCTTCTTCGACGCCGGCGAACTCATCACCGGCCTGGCCGCCGCCCTCTTCCTGGTCACCCTGCTCCTGGTCGGCCTCCTCCCCAAGCACGCCCAGCAAGGCCACTGAGACCACCGCCCGCTTTGAGCGCGCGTTGGCACCCCGGCCGGGGTGAGGGCTTCGACCGGGGTGCAAGAGGTGACTCAGGTGCGCAGAGGTGGGGCTGGTCGAGGGACGGACGGGGTCGAGGGACGGACGGATCGGGACCGGACGGGTCGGCTACATGTCGGGCTGGGTCGGGTCGAGCGGAGTGAGTACCAGGCCGGGGTTGTTCACGACGGCCTTGTTCTGGGTGCCGGGGGGCGGCTCACCCGGGCCGAGGCCCTTGCTGCCGCAGACCCGCTCCTTCTCCTCCGGGGTCATGTCGCGGTCCTTGAAGACGACGCTGCGGTTGCCTTCCTTCTTCTGCGCTGTCTGGGAGTAGCCGAACAGGGTCCACTCGTAGTGGTAGCCGCCGGGGTCGCCCTTCGGGTCGAAGGCGACGGGGTCACCGAAGTTCATCTTCCAGTTGCCGTTGACCTTGAGCATCTCGGTGGACATCTCCATCCAACCGACCTTGCCCGGGGCGATGTGCTCGGTGTTGCCGGTCCACTGCCAGGTGCCGTGCATCCACTCATGGCCGTACTTGAGCGTGACCGACGCTTCCACGATCTTGAAGAGCTCGACGCCCACGTGGAAGTCGATCCCGAGGCTGTTGGTCTGCTGCTCGACGACGGTGAGCTGCCACTGGTGGTCGGCGACCTCCGAACCGCAGTTCCAGGCGTTCATGTCGCCGTCTGGAATGTAGAACTTGCTCTGGTAGGACTCGTAGCTCGTCGGCTCGAACTGGCACCGATCGGCCTTGTACCTGGTCTGCGTTTCCATCTGCGGGCAGGTGTCGATCATCTTGAGGTCCGAGAGATCGACGTTGTTCTTGGCGCTCGCTGAGCCCGAGGAGAGCGCCACCGCTCCGGTGAGTGCGGCCGCCCCGGTCGCCAGGGCGGTCGCGCCGACCAGAACCTTTTTTCGGATGACACGCATTGATCTTCCCTCTCGCGTCGGGAGCTTCCAGATAATGCGTTCATATCAACGTTTTCGCGCTCCGCTTTTAGCGTCGCGTTAAGTGTCTTGTAAGGAATCTTAGGGTTCATTCGTTAAATGGATCGCGGCTTATTTCGCGCGCAATTTCGCGCACGCACGTTCGCGCGCTCGTCCGCACGCACGTTCATGTGCGCGTACGTGAGGCGGCTGCCGGCGCCCGCCCTCGGGGTGGTCGCCGGGCGGCGCCGGGGTGATCGCGGTCACAAATCGTTGGCGTTCGGGGGTTGACCGCGCGTGGGATGGAGGGCTAAACACAGAAGAACCAACATAACCAGGAGCGAATCAACATGTACGCGGAGGAGAGGCGGGCCGAGATCCTTCGGCGGGCCCGTTCGGGTGGGCGCGTCGATGTCGTCGGGCTGGCGGAGACCCTGTCGGTGACCGGCGAGACCATCCGCAGGGACCTGACCGTGCTGGAGCGCGCCGGTGTCGTCCGGCGGGTGCACGGCGGGGCCATCCCGGTGGAACGGCTCGGGTTCGAGCCGGCGCTGTCGGCGCGCAACTCGGTGATGACCGCCGAGAAGGAGCGCATCGCCAAGGCGGCGCTGGCCGAGCTGCCGGACGAGGGCTCGGTGATCATCGATGCCGGGTCCACGTCCGAACGGCTCGCCGAGGCACTGCCGGTGGACCGGGAGCTGACGGTCGTGGTCAACTCCCCGCCGCTCGCGGCCACCCTCGCCGCCCGCCCCAACCTCACCGTGATCATGCTGGGCGGCCGGGTACGGCGCCGGACGCTCGCCACCGTCGACGACGGGAGCCTGCACATGCTGGAACATTTGTACGCCGACGTTGCCTTCATGGGCACCAACGGGGTGTCCCTCGAGCGGGGCTTCACCACGCCCGACCCCGCGGAGGGCGCCATGAAGCGGGCGATGATCGGCGCGGCCCGGCGGTCGGTGATCCTCGCCGACCACACCAAGGTCGGCATCGACTACCTCGCCCGGTTCGCCGACCTCGCCGACATCGACACCCTGATCACCGACGACGCGCTCGACCAGGAGCTCGCCGACGGGTTCGAGCAGGCGGGCATCCGGATGGTCCTCGCGTGATCGTCACCGTGACCCTGAACCCGAGCCTGGACCGCACGATCGAGGTCGACTCGCTGACCCGCGGCGCCGTGATCCGGACCCGTTCGGCACGCCTGGACCCCGGCGGCAAGGGCGTGAACGTGTCGCGGGCGCTGCTGGCCAACGGCATCGACTCGACCGCGGTGGTCCCGGTCGGCGGACCCGACGGCGACCAGCTCCGCCGGATGCTGGAGGCCGAGGGCATGAAGGTGCGCGCGGTGCCGTCCGCCGGGCACACCCGTTCCAACGTGACGATCGCCGAGCCCGGCGGCCTGGTCACCAAGTTGAACGAGCCGGGCGGACCGCTGTCGCGCGGCGAGCTCGACGCGGTGGCCAAGGTCGTCGCCACCGAGGCCGACTCGGCGAGCTGGGTGGTCGGCTGCGGCAGCATCCCGCCCGGCGTCCCGGAGACGATCTACGCCGAGCTGTGCAAGGCGTTCGTCCCGGCGGGCATCCGGGTGGCCGTGGACACCAGCGGGCCCGCGCTGCTCGCCGCCGTCGCGGCCGGACCCGACCTGATCAAGCCCAACCGCGAGGAACTCGCGGAGGCCGTCGGGGGCCCGGTCGACCGGCTCAGCGACGTGATCGAGGCGGCGCGGGCCCTGCGCGCCCGCGGCGCCCGAACCGTCCTGGTGAGCCTCGGCGCGGACGGCGCCGTGCTCGTCGACGACGAAGGGATCACGGCCGGTTCCGCGCCGGTCGAGAACCCCAACAGCACGGTCGGCGCAGGTGACGCGCTCCTCGCCGGTTTCCTCTCCGCCGGCGCGCAGGGCCCCGCCGCCCTCCGCGAGGGCCTCGCCTGGGGCGCCGCCGCGGTCGGCCAGCCCGCCAGCCGCATGCCCGGCCCGAACGACATCCGCCGCGACCTGGTACGCCTCCACCCCCGCCCCGACCTGGACCGAGCCCTCCTCACCTGACCTGCCCGCCGACATCGACAGAGACACGACGACAAGAGCAACGACGACGTTCGAATTCGACCCCCCGATCGACAGGAGGCCGTCATGGCCACTGCGTACACCCCCGAAGTAACCGGCACCGGGATCCGCGCGCGGGTCCAGAAGGTGGGCGGTTATCTGGCCGGGATGGTGATGCCCAACATCGGCGCGTTCATCGCGTGGGGCCTCATCACCGCGCTGTTCATCCCGACCGGCTGGCTGCCCGACAAGGAGCTCGGCGAGCTCGTCGACCCGACGATCAAGTTCCTGCTGCCGATCCTGATCGGTTACACCGGCGGCCGGATGGTGCACGGCCAGCGCGGCGCGGTCGTCGGCGCGGTCGGCACGATCGGGGTCGTCGTCGGCGCCGACCAGCCGATGTTCCTCGGCGCGATGATCATCGGTCCGCTGACGGCGTACGTGCTCAAGCTGTTCGACGGCCTCGTCGAGGACCGCGTGCGGCCCGGGTTCGAGATGCTCGTCGACAACTTCTCGGCCGGCATCATCGGCGCGGCCATGGCGGTGCTCGGCCGCACCGTCATCGGGCCGGTCATGCACCACCTCACCACCTGGGCGGGCGATTCGGTCAACTGGCTGGTCGACCACGACGTGCTGCCCGCGGCGTCCGTGCTGATCGAGCCGGCCAAGGTGCTGTTCCTCAACAACGCGATCAACCACGGCGTCCTCGGCCCGCTCGGGGTGCAGCAGGCGGCCGAGCACGGCAAGTCGATCCTGTTCACGCTGGAGTCCAACCCCGGCCCGGGCCTCGGCGTGCTGCTGGCCTATTTCTTCTTCGGCCCGCGCCGGCTCCGCCCGACCGTGCCCGCCGCGATCATCATCCAGTTCCTCGGCGGCATCCACGAGATCTACTTCCCGTACATCCTCATGAAGCCGCGGATGATCCTCGCCACCATCGCGGGCGGCGCGACCGGCGTCTCGATCTTCCTGATCTTCCACACCGGCCTGGTCGCCACGCCCGCGCCGGGCAGCATCTTCGCCTACTTCGCCCAGACGCCGAAGGGCGTGAACAACTGGATCGGCATCTACACCGGGATCGCGGCCTCGGCGGCCGTCTCGTTCTTCGTCGGCGCACTCCTCCTCGGCTTCGGCAAGCTCGCCGAGCCCGCGGCGGCGGACGGGGCCGAAGGAGCCGAAACCCCGGAGGCCTCGGAAGAGGCCGAAGCGCCCGAGCCTGCGTCGGCGTCGGCGTCGGCGTCGGCGGAGGCCTCGGGCGAGACGAAGTCGTCCGACGAGCAGCCCGCGACGGAGAAGGCCGGTACCGACGGCACCTCCCAGCAGCCCGCCGCCCACTAGCGCGGCATCCCGACCCCCTCCACGAACCGGAGTTCGATCATGGTCACCAGCATCGACGGCAAGGACATCAAGAAGCTCGTCATCGCGTGCGACGCGGGCATGGGCAGCAGTGTCATGCTCGCCGGCCAGCTGCGCAGGACGCTGAAGAAGGAGCCGGTGACGGTGGAGCACACCCCCGTCGACTCCATCCCCGGCGACGCCGACGTCGTCGTCTGCCACTCGGGCCTCGCCGCCCGTGCCCGCCGCGCGGCGCCGGACGTCGTGATCGTGTCGTTCGAGGTCTACATCGGCGACCCGGCGGTCAACCAGGTCGTCACCGCGATCAAGAACGGCGGTGTGGTGGGTGCCTGAGTCGACCGCGCGGCTCCTGGACCCGCGCGCCATCCGGCTGAACGTCCAGGCCGCCGACCGCGACGACGCCATCCGGCAGTGCGGCCGCGCGCTGGCCGAGGCGCGTGCGGTGAGCGCCGCGTACGCCGAGAGCATGCTCGAACGCGAGCGCTCGATCTCCACCTACCTCGGCGAGGGCGTGGCGATCCCGCACGGCACCGCGAGCGGCAAGGACGAAGTGCTCCACGACGCGCTGGCCGTGCTGCGGTTCCCCGACGGCGTGGACTGGAACGGCCACACGGTCACCGTCTGCATCGCGATCGCGGCCAAGGGCGACGGGCACATGGCGATCCTCGCCGAACTCGCCGAGGTCCTGATGGACCCCGACCAGGCACGCCGGCTCCGCGAGGCGGGCACCGCCGAGGACGTCATGCGCCTCCTCCAGCCCAGCGACCAACCCACGTAACGACCGACGTAACGACCGACGTCACGACCGACGTCACGCCCCGCGCGGCAACCCGCGTAACGGCCGACGCAACGACCCGCGAGGCAACTCGCGTCACAAAACGGTTCGAACCGACCCGGTTCGGACCGAATCGAACCGACCGACGTCACCGCACGGCTCACCCGAAACCCAGCGAACAGGAACGGACACGATGAAAGTCGCTCGCTTCTACGCTCCCGGAGACATCCGCCTGGAGGACGCCCCCGAGCCGGAGCCCGGGCCCGGGGAGCTGAAGATCCGCGTACGCAACTGCTCGACCTGCGGCACGGACGTCAAGATCTCCCGCTTCGGGCACCACCACATCGTGCCGCCGCGCGTGATGGGCCACGAGATCGCCGGCGAGGTGGTCGGCGGCGACGCGCCCGGCTGGGCGCCCGGCGACCGCGTCCAGGTGATCGCGGCGATCCCCTGCGGGCACTGCTCGGAGTGCCGGCGCGGCCGGATGACGGTCTGCGTCAACCAGGAGTCGATGGGCTACCACTACGACGGCGCGTTCGCCGAGTACATGGTCATCCCCGCCAAGGTGCTCGCGGTGCAGGGCGTGAACCGGATCCCCGACGGCGTCTCGTTCGCCGAGGCCTCCGTCGCCGAGCCGCTCGCCTGCGTGATGAACGGCCAGGAGATCGCGGGCGTGTCCGACGGCGACGACGTCGTCGTCTTCGGCTCGGGACCGGTCGGCTGCCTGCACGTGCGCGTGGCCCGCGCGAACGGCGCCGGCCGCGTGTTCCTGATCGACGTCAACCGCGACCGGCTCGAACAGGCCGCCGCGCTGGTCAAGCCCGACGGTGCCGTGTGGGCGACGCCCGACCTGGACGTTCCCGAGGCGATCCGCGACCTCACCGAGGGCCGCGGCGTCGACGTGGCGATCACCGCCGCCGCGTCCGGCGTCGCGCAGGTCCAGGCGATGGAGATGGCCGCGCCGGGCGCCCGGATCAGCTTCTTCGGCGGGCTGCCCAAGGACGACCCGATCATCTCGGTCGACTCCAACAAGGTGCACTACCGCGAGCTGAGCCTGGTCGGGGCGAACGGTTCCAGCCCGTCCCACAACGCGCGCGCCCTGGCGATGATCGGCTCCGGCGCGGTGCCGGTGGACGACCTCATCACGCACCGCCTGCCGCTCGCGTCCATCCACGAGGCCCTCGATCTCGTCGCGCGCGGCGAGGCCATCAAGGTGACCATCGAGCCCTGACGACCCCGGAGTCCACCCCATGTACTCGGCTCCCGCGCGCAGGCCGACCTCGCGAGGCACGCCACCGCCTCGCGGCCTCGCGAGATCCAGCGACCGGCCGCGCGCGGGAGCCGTCCCAGCCCGAACCGCCGAGTCTGCCCAGCCCTCCTCAACCCCGGCCCTCCCCAACCCCGGCCCTCCCCAACCCCGGCCGTCCAGCCCCAGCCGCTTCGACAACGGAGGATCCAGTGCCCGAACGCATCGTGACCGTGGGCTCCGCCCAGGGCCTGCACGCCCGTACCGCGAAGATCTTCGCCGAGGCGGCCGCCCGGCAGCCGGTCGGCGTGACCATCAGCTCTGGCGAGAAGGGGCCCGTTCCGGCGGCCAGCCTGCTCGGCCTGCTGACGCTCGGCGCCGTGCAGGGGGCCGAGGTGGCCCTGCACGCCGAGGGTGAGGGAGCCGACGCCTCGCTCGACGAGCTGGCCGACCTGCTCGCCCGCGACCTCGACGCGGAGGAGCCCGATCATGCCGAATCCGCCTGAGCCGCTGCGCGGCCTCGGCGTGAGTCCCGGGCTCGCGGCGGGTCCCGTGCTGCCGATGGGACGGCCGCCCGAGCTGCCGCCCCCGCTGGCGGCGACCGACCCCCGCTACGAGCTCGCCACCGCCGTCAACGCGCTGGAAGCGGTCCGCGCCGACCTGGCCGAACGTGCCAGGAACGCCCCCACCAAGGACGCCCGCGACGTTCTCGAGGCGCAGGCGGCGATCGCGGCCGACCCGATGCTGGAGAGCGACCTCGGCGTCCGTACCGAACGCGGCGAGGACGCGGTCCACGCGCTGCACGGCACGTTCGACGAGTACCGGCGCGTGCTGCTGGAGGCCGGCGCGCACCTGGCCGAACGCGCCACCGACCTGGCCGACATCGCCCAGCGCGCGATCGCGGTCGCGCTGGGCGAGCCGATGCCGGGGGTGCCCGCGCCCGGTCACCCGTTCATCCTGATCGCGGACGACCTGGCGCCCGCCGACACCGCGACGCTCGACCCCGCCACCGTGCTGGCGCTGGTCACCGAACGCGGCGGGCCGACCAGCCACACCGCGATCCTCGCCCGTTCGCTCGGTCTCCCGGCCGTCGTCGGGTGCGGCGGCCTGCTGGCCTCGCTGACCGCCGTGTCCGCGGAGACGTCGGATCTCCGCGCGACCGTGGACGGCACGACCGGTGAGGTACGGATCGGAGTCGGCGACGACGAGGTCGCCTCCCACCAGCAGCGCGGCGAACACCTGAAGGCCCGGCTCGCCAACGCGAGCCGGCAACCCGGCAGCACGGCGGACGGCCATCGCGTCGACCTGATGGTCAACATCGGCTCGGCGGCGGATCTGGCGAGCGCGGACCTGACCGGCGTCGCGGGCGTCGGCCTCTTCCGCACCGAGTTCCTCTTCCTCGAACGCCGCACGGAACCCGGCTTCGACGAGCAGGTGAGCGCCTACCGCGAGGTCTTCGACGCGGTCGGCGACCGTACGGTGATCGTCCGGACCCTGGACGCGGGCGCCGACAAGCCGCTGCCGTTCCTCGGCCTCGCCGACGAGCCCAACCCGGCGCTCGGCGTCCGCGGCTTCCGCACGGCACGGTGGCGTCCCGAGGTCCTCGACACCCAGCTCAGGGCCATCGCCGCCGCCGCGACCTCGACCCGCGCGACCGTCCGCGTGATGGCACCGATGATCTCCACGGCGACCGAGGCCGCGGACTTCGCCGAACGTGCCGGACGGCACGGGCTGGCGAACGCGGGCGTCATGGTCGAGGTCCCGGCCGCCGCCCTCCGCGCGTCCGCGCTTCTCCAGGTCGCGGGCTTTCTGAGCATCGGTACGAACGACCTGAGCCAGTACACGCTGGCCGTCGATCGGCAGAGCGGCGACCTGCCCGACCTGCTCGATCCGTGGCAGCCCGCGCTGCTGGAGCTCATCGCGATGTGCACGCGCGCCGGCCGGGAAGCCGGCAAGAGCGTGAGCGTCTGCGGCGAGGCCGCCGCCGATCCGCTGCTCGCACCGATTCTGGTCGGCCTGGGTGTCACCCGCCTGTCGATGTCGGCGCGCAGCCTGCCCGCCGTACGCGAGGCCCTGTCGTCCCACGACCTGGCCGACTGCGAACGCATGGCCGAACGTGCGCTGGCCGCCGCCGACGCCGCGCAAGCCCGTGCGGCAGTAGCCCGTGCCGCAGTAGCCCGTGGGGCGGTGAACCGACCAGCCGTTCCGCAGCCCGGCCCGCTGCCACCGCCCGGCACGCCGCCGCAGCCCGGCACGCCGCCGCAGACCGGCTCGCCGCCACCGTCAGCACCGCCGGCACCTGTCGGCTCACCAACCGAGGCCGCGGCGGTCTCGGTGAACGCGGACACTCGGCGGGGAGGCTGACGCGAGGATGCGCCGGACGCTAGCGCTGGTGTCCCTGGCCGTGACGTCGATGATCGCGCTGGGAACGCTCGTTCCCAGCGCGCTGCTCGCCCGGGAGCTGGCCCGGGACCGGGCCGTCATCGAGGCGCAGCGCCGGTTGAGCGTGCTGGTGTCGGTGGTGTCGGGCTCCCCGGACCGGGCGACGATCGAGCACGCCGTCGCGGTGGTCAACACCGAGACGGGCGGGGCGTCGGTGGTGGTGTTCCCGGACGGGTCGACGATCGGCGGCGGCTCGCTGGTCCCGTCGACCGTGCTGGTGTCGGCGCGCGGCCGGAGCCTGGCGATGGAGACCCGTTCGTCCGGGCGGCGCGTCGTACTGCAGGCCACGCCGAGCGGCGCGATCGTGCAGGTCAGCCTGCCCGGCGACGCCCTCCCGCCCGGAGTGGTCGCCGCGTGGGCGGTGATGGGCATGGTCAGCCTGCTGCTGGTCGCGTTCTCGATGTTCACCGCCGACCGGCTCGGCGCGCGGGTGGTCGGGGCGGCGCAGCGGCTCGGCGAGGCGGCGGCGCGGCTCGGCGCCGGCGACATGCGCGTGCGGATCGAGCCGGAGGGCCCGCCCGAACTGCAGGACACCGCTATCGCGTTCAACACCGTCGCCGAACGCGTGAGCTGGCAGATTGCCACCGAACGCGAGATGGCCGCCGACCTGTCGCACCGGCTGCGCACCCCACTCACCGTGCTGCGGCTGAACGTCGACCGGCTCGGCGTGGACGAGGCGACGGCGCCCACCCGGCTCGCGCTCTCCCGCCTGGAGCAGGAGATCGACCAGGTGATCCGCATGACGCGGCGTTCGGAGGACGAGTCCGACACCGCGATGTGCGACGCCGCCGAGGTGGTGCGCGAACGCGTCGAATACTGGTCGGCGCTGGCCGACGACCAGGGCCGGCGATGGCATCTCACCTGCCCGGAGCACAGCGTCTCGGTGCCGGTCGGGCGCGGCGAACTCTCGGCGGCCCTGGACGCGGTGCTCGGGAACGTCTTCCACCACACGCCCGAGGGCGTCGCGTTCGCCGTCACCGTGCAGTCCGGCCGGGACCGCGCGGGCATCCTGATCTCCGACGCCGGACCGGGGATCCCCGAGCCCGAGACGATGAGCGAACGCGGCCGCAGCGGCGGCGGCTCCACCGGGCTCGGCCTGGACATCGCGCGGCGGCTGGCCGAGTCCACCGGCGGCGAAATGAAGATCGACCGCTCGGTGATGGGCGGCGCGCACGTCGGGCTGTGGCTGCGGACCACGGCCTCCTACCGCGAGCAACGCGAGCGTTCCCGGGGGCGAACCCTCGAACCATAAGACACTTAAGATTTCTTAGGAGTTGCTTATAGGTCGGATAAGCGCATCCTCATATCCCGGTCGCATTAAATGGCATTGGACTTCAGGTCTGAATGCAAAGGGAGTTGTCATGGCGCAGCTGCTCGAGCGACGTCGCCACGCGATGGACGGAAAGCAGAGTCTCCCGGCCATGAAGCCCGCGTCGGCCCGGGTGATCACGCTCATTCCGGCCCGCGACGAGACCGGTCAGATCGCCGATACGCTCGCCTCCCTGCGCGTTCAGGAACGG
Organism: Actinomadura barringtoniae; assembly: GCF_017573505.1. Lineage (GTDB taxonomy): Bacteria > Actinomycetota > Actinomycetes > Streptosporangiales > Streptosporangiaceae > Spirillospora > Spirillospora barringtoniae. The sequence goes on along the minus strand of NZ_JAGEOJ010000007.1, from coordinate 379,569 downwards.
CGGCCCGACCGCATCATCGTGATCGCCGACAACTGCACCGACGAGACCGCCGCGTTCGCCCATCTCTGCGGCGCCGACATCGTCGAGACCCGCGACAATGCGCACCGCAAGGCCGGGGCGCTCAACCAGGTGCTGGACCGCGTCCTGCCGGACTGCGGACCGGACGACGCCATCCTGGTGATGGACGCCGACTCCACGCTTCATCCGGGCTTCATCGTGCACGCTCTCGCCTACCTCGCCACCGGCAGGTACGCGGCGGTGGGCGGCACGTTCGAGGGCAAGCCCGGCGGTGGCCTGGTCGGCATGTTCCAGCGCAACGAATACGCCCGCTACGCGCGTGACGTCCGGCGCCTTAACGGCAAGGCGCTCGTGCTCAGCGGAACGGCCACGCTCTTTCGGGCCGAGACGCTGCGCGAGATCGTTCACGCGCGTAGCGAGGGGCGGTTGCCGGGCGCACCGCATGTGTACGACGTCCGCGTCCTCACCGAGGACAACGAGCTGACCCTCGCGATCCTGCACCTTCGGATGCGCATTCTCTGCCCCATCGAATGCACTCTGGCGACCGAGGTCATGCCAACGTGGGGAGACCTTTTCCGGCAGCGACTCCGCTGGAAAAGAGGCGCGCTGGAAAATCTGATCGACTATGGCTGGACACCCGTGACCCGCCGTTATTGGGGACGCCAGTTGCTGGCCCTCACCGGCCTCGCGGTCATCGGCATTTATCTCGCCTCCATCGCGACCACCCTCACCACCACCGGCAGCATCCCGCTCAGCCCCTTCTGGATAGGCGTGACCGGGGTCTTCGCGATCGAACGAGCGGTCACCGTGCGGGCCCGCGGCTTTGCGCAGATGTGCATCGCGGCGCTGCTGCTCGTGGAAATGGCGTTCGACGTGTTCCTTCAGGCCGTCCAGCTCAGAGCCTTTTGCGAGGCCGCTCTGCACACCGAAAGGAAGTGGTAGCCCATGTATCACCGGTTCCCCGCAGGGGGATTGGCGCCGAGCGCGTGCGGAGCGACGAGCGTGGCCGGCATGCCGTTCCTGGGCTGGCAGGCCGTCTGGATCGGCGTCGCCGCGTTCACCCTCATGTCCATGGCCGCCGCGGTCTGGCGGGCCCTTCCCCGGCGAGGACGATGAAGGGAACCGCGAACAGGCATGGCTCGCATTCTTGTAGTGGAGGACGACCTAGAAGTCCGCACCGCGCTCGTACGCGACCTCACCGACCGCCACCATTCGGTCCGCAGCGTCGGCGAGGCCTGGACGGCCCTGCGCGAGGTCTCCGAGAACCCGCCCGAAGCCGTCATCCTCGACCTCGGCCTACCTGACCTGGACGGCTTCGAACTGCTGAAAATGCTGCGAGGAATATCGACCATCCCCGTCCTGGTCGTCACGGCCCGCGACGGCGAACGCGACATCGTCCGCCTCCTGAACGCCGGAGCCGACGACTACCTGGTCAAGCCGTTCTCAGTCGAAGAACTCGAGGCCCGCCTGGGCGCCGTCCTGCGCCGCGCGCAAGGCGGCGGAGGCGAGTCCACCGTCTTCACCGTCGGCGGCCTGCGGATCGACCTGGTCCGGCACGAGGCGTTCATGAACGACCAGGCGATCGACCTGTCCCGCCGCGAGTTCGACCTGCTCGCCTACCTGGCCGCCCGCCCCGGCGAGGTGGTCTCGCGCTCCGAGCTGCGCGCCGAGGTCTGGCGCCAGCCGTACGGCAACGACCAGACCGTTGACGTTCACCTTTCCTGGCTGCGCCGCAAGCTCGGCGAAACGGCGTCCGCCCCCCGCTACCTGCACACGGTACGGGGCGTAGGGATCAAGTTGGAGGTCCCGCAATGAACCCCGACCCCGCCCAGAGCAGCGGCGGCTACCCGAAGGTCCCCGCCCACGGAAGCGTCCCCCTGTCGTCCGACCCACCCGACCGCCTGGTCGCCTCCTACCGATCGAGCTCACGAGGCTCCCACCGCGCATCCCCCGGCGACCCGTTCCGCCCCAGGCCCCCAGCCAAGCCACCCACCCGATCCCAACGCCACAACCGCACCCCCCTCAGCGCCCCCACCCCCGTAAGTCCGCCCCGCCCAGCCACCCCGCCGAGCTCCCTAGGCCGAGGCGGCCCCACCCACGAAACCGAACCAATAGCGAAAGTCCCCGAGACCGCCCAACACCCCCCAACCCACCCCCCCCCCCCGCCCAAGCAACCAACCCACCCGCCCGAGCAGGCCAGCCGCCCGCCCGAGCAGACCGCCCCTCCGAGTGAGCAAGCCGTTCGGCCACTTGAGCAGGGGGCGCGCCGACCCGAGCGAGGAGCACGCCCGCCCGAGCAAGCCGCCCGTCCAGGTGAGCGAGCGGCGCACCCACCTGAGCAGGCCGCTCGCCCGCCTGAGCAAGCCGCCAGCTCGGGTGAACGAGCGGCGCGCCCGCCTGAGCAAGCCGCCCACGCGCCCGAGCAAGCCGCCTCTCCGGGTGTGCAAGCCGCCCGCCCATCCGAGCAAGCCAACGTCGCGCCCGAGCGAGCTCCGCGTACACCTGAGCAGGGGGCTCGTACGTCTAAGCAGGCCTCTAGTTCGGGTGAGCGTGCCGCCCGCGCGCCCGAGCAGGCCGTTCGCCAGGCGGAGCATGCCGCCCGTGCATCTGAGCAAGCCGCCTACGTGCCCGAGCAAGCCCCGCGTCCGCCTGGGCAGGGCGCCCGTTCGGCTGAGGGAGCAGTCGGCCGGACGGAGCGGGCTTTCCGTCCGCCCGAGCAAGCCGCCCGCCCGGCGGAGCGGGACGCGCGTCCACCCGAGCGGGCCGCCCACGCGACGGGGCTAGCAGCCCATCCGCTTACGCGAGCCGCTAGTGCGCCCGAGCGTGCACCGGAGCATGCAGCCCGTCCAGCTGAGCATGCCGTCCACTCGTCTGAGCGTGGTGCTCACTCAGCTGAACGAGCCTCCCGTTCGACCGAACGCGCAGCCCGTCCGGCCGAGCGGGCGCCACGTCGGCTCGGGAGAGCAGCGCGTTCGCCTGAGGACGGGCCGCGCCCGCGTCACCGGCGCGTCGAGGTGGAGGCGGACCACGAGGGGCCTGCTCACGAGCGCCCGAAGGGGCCCAAGCGCCGCATGAAGACTCGCTACATCGTCAGCTGGACCGTGATCTCCATCTGCGGCACGTTGCTCATCGCGCAGGCTGTGGCGAAGTCGCTGGGCGGCGGCGATCCGTCCTCGAGCGCGGGCGCACGCAGGGACGCGGGAACGAGCAGCCTCCGGGCGCCCGCCGACGACCGGCGGCCCATGTCGATCACTCCGACGTCGCCGATCACGCCGAGCGCCTCGTCCACCGTTCCGCCGCCGGTGGATCCGCCGCCCGCGGTCACGATCGCAGTGCCCGGCCAGCGCGCCGACGTCGTGGGCAAGACCGGGGTACGCCTCTCCGGCACGGCCGGTCAGCTCCGCGGCAACTCTCTGCAGGTCTTCATCTTCGCGCAGGACGGCCGCTACTACGCCGCGAGCGGTGGCCCGATCCCCGTGGTGAACGGCCGGTGGGCGCTGTCGATCCCCAGGCTGGGTGCGGGCGCGAGGGATGTCGGGAGCATCTTCGTGATCATGGCGGCCCTCGCCGACCACTCCTGTGTGAAGACCCTGAAGGCCGCACATGCCGACAAGAAGGGGAACGTGATGTTCAAGCGCCTGCCGCGCGGATGCCGGGAGGGTGCCAGCGTGACCGTGCACAAGATCGCCCCTTGACCGCGCCCTCGATCGCCGCCCGCCGCGTCTCGATCGCAGTCCGCCCCCGCCATGGACGACAATGGCGGCACACGGACACGACCTGGGGCGGAGAAGCATGTACGCCGAAGAGCGTCAGCAGGCGATACTCGACCGGGCCCGCTCTAAGGGCAGGGTCGATGTGGTGGCGCTCGCCGAGGAGTTCGGGGTGACCACCGAGACGATCCGGCGTGACCTCACCGCCCTCGAACGCGTCGGTACGCTGCGCCGGGTCCATGGCGGCGCCATCCCCGTTGAACGCCTCGGATTCGAGCCCGCCCTCTCGGCGCGCGACGCGGTCCTCAACGAGGAGAAGGAACGGATCGCCAAGGCCGCCCTGACCGAGGTTCCCGCCGACGGTTCGATCATCATCGACGCCGGCACGACCACCGCCCGCCTCGTTCAGCTGCTCCCGTCCGACCGCGAGCTGACCGTCGTCGTGAACAGCCCGCCGCACGCCACGGCCCTCGCCACCCGCCCCAACCTGAACGTCATCATGCTGGGCGGCCGGGTGCGCGGCCGTACGCTGGCCACCGTCGACGACTGGGCCCTGCGCCCGCTGGCCGACCTGTGGGTGGACGTGGCGTTCATGGCGACCAACGGATGTTCGGCGGCCCGCGGTCTCACGACCTCCTACCAGGCCGAGGCCGCCGTGAAGAAGGCCATGCTCGCCTCCTCCCGCCGCCGCGTCCTGCTCGCCGACCACACCAAGATCGGCAACGACTACCTGGTGCGCTTCGGTGAGCTGTCCGAGATCGACGTGCTGATCACCGACACCGGCCTCAGTACCGAGTCCGCCGCCGAGATCGCCGCCACCGGCCCCGAGGTCATCCGCGTCTGACCCCTCCTCATGCCTCCAGGCCCATCCTCGAGCACCGGCCTGTGCTCAATTATCTCAACATTGATCTACTTGACGTAAAGAATAATCCCATGGTGTTGTCTCAATGTTGAGACTCTCGATGGAGGCAACATCATGCGTCGCAAGTACCTGCCCGCCCTTCTGGCGCTAGCCCTGGCAGCCGGCACGACCGCCCCCGCCCAGGCATCCGCTCCGCCGTACCCGAGCACGATCCAGCTCCCGAACGGCTTCCAACCCGAGGGCGTCGCCACAGGACCCGGCCCGTTCGCCTACTTCAGCTCCATGGCCGATGGCTCGATCTACCGCACCGACCTGCGCACCGGCCGCGGCGCGATTTTCAGCCGCGGCCCGGGCACCCCGTCCCTCGGCATGCAGATCGACCGCTCCGGCCGCCTTTTCGTCGCCGGAGGCACGGGCGGCGACGCCCGCGTCATAGACATCCGTACCGGCCGCCAGTTGGCGTCCTACCGCCTAACCACCGGCCCGGCTTTTGTGAACGACATCGCCCTCACCCAAGGCGCGGCCTGGATCACGGACTCGACCAACCCCGTTCTCTACAAGCTGCCCCTGCGCCGCAACCGCCTCCCCGCCGCCGCAACCCGGATCCCGCTCACCGGAGACATCACCTACGGCGAAGGCTTCAACGCCAACGGCATCACACCAACCCCGGACGGCAAGGCACTACTCATCGTTCAGTCGAACAGCGGCCGCCTGTTCCGCACCGACCTCTCCGGCGTGACCCACCAGGTCAACCTCCATGGCGATTCCCTCCCCGAGGGCGACGGCCTCCTCCTCCGCGGCCGAACGCTCTACGCCGTCCAGAACCGCCTTAACACCGTGGCCGTCCTCCACCTGAATTCCTCCGGAACCGAAGCCCGCGTAGTACGCCGCGTCACCGACCCACGCTTCGACGTACCCGCGACCATGGCGCCGTTCGGCAACCGCCTCTACCTGCCCAATGCCCGCTTCAACACAACCCCGACCCCCGACACCCCGTACACCGCCGTAGCCATCCCCCGCCCCTGACCGAGCCGCCCGGCTCACGACCTACGCCGCAGCCGCCCCTGGCCGTCCTCCCAGAAAGCAAAACGCCCCGCCGAGGGAGAACCCTCGGCGGGGCGTAAAGAAGAGCGGAGGATCGGGGATTTGAACCCCGGATGGGCTTGCACCCAAACCGCATTAGCAGTGCGGCGCCATAGACCGGACTAGGCGAATCCTCCAGGAGGCCAGCAGGCCGAGAACAGGTTACCGGGTGTTTGCCACCCCCGGCAAAGCGAGCCACCAGCATAGCCCGGCCGGCCGTCTCCCGCAGGGCGCGGGAGACGGCCGTGCAGGTCACATGCCGATCCGGAACCCACCGCTGAAGCCGCACGCCTTGGACAGCGCCTCGCCGCTGGTCTTCATGTTGTTGATGCTGCTCAGCCCGCTGGTCCCGCCGAGCGGGTTGCTGGCCATCTGGCGCAGGGACGCGGCAGCGGCGTCGATGTCACTCGCGAACTTGGAGGCGGACGACTCGACGTCACCCCCGGCCTTCTGCCCCTCGCTGCGCACCGTCGACGCGAAGTCGGTGAGCTTCTGCGTGCTGGCCGCCACACTGGCCTGCGGGTTGTTGGGGTCGGGCGCCACGGAGGTGCTGGACAGCTTCTCCGCCGCCGACTTGATGTTGTCGCACGCGGCCTTCTTGTCGCCGCCGCCGGTGACCGAGTCCAGCGGGCCACAGGCGGACGACGCCAGCAGGGCGCCACCGACGGCGATCACACCCACCAGCTTCGTGGCAGACATGCGCATGGGATTTCTCCTTGAACGGGGGGATTTGGCTCGGACGAGGGTAAACCCCACGGGTCACCTGCGTCTCGATTACCCCTTTGACCCCGCTACCCCCCGATCGGTTCCCATGACCCAGGTCACTGGCCCGGATCGACGGCCCCACCCCCGGACGCGCGTTCTGGGGAACCGATTCGCGGTTAGGTCCAGACAGCCGGTACAGTTGTCTCCGGTTGAGCAGCCGTAGCTCAATGGATAGAGCATCTGACTACGGATCAGAAGGTTGGGGGTTCGAATCCCTCCGGCTGCGCCAGCTCAAAGGCCCCTCGCGATCACTGCGGAGGGGCCTTTTGCATTCCCTGGGAGCCGCCGGACTTCAGCCCTCGAAGGGGCCCTACGTCCTCGGTGATCGTGATGCTCGCGCGCCCCGAGATCGCCGAGACCACCTGCGGCAACGCCTCTGTGAGGCGCCCGGGTGTCGCAACTCACGGTCTCCGGCTCGGTCGCTGAACGAGCTTGGAGGTCGTGCGTCTCGTTACTCGGGTAGTTCTGGAGCGTAGAAGGATGGAAGGGGCTCGGGGCCGGTGTACTTCTGGCATTCACACGGCTGCATCTCGTTGCCCGTCCATGCACCGTTGTTCCACGTTGGGCGTTCGACGCCTGCACGGCAGCGGCCCTCGACGTCGTGGAACGAGGCGCCGTGGCCGCACTGGCACAACGGCCCGCGTTCGACGGCCTTCTGGTCTTGCTTGCGCCGGGGCAGGAGGCGACCGATTGCCAGGCCGGTTCCGAAGATCAGCGCTCCGGCCAGCATCTCGATCACGACGGCTCCCTTCCACCCGTACGGCCTCCGGCGATCGTCTCACCTCACCGACGGCGTCGCCAGGCGGTGCTGGGGCTGCCGGGCAGGTGGGTTGGGTTGTCCGTCCGCAGGTCACTGGCGGATGTGGGTTTCGATGGCTGACGCGCGTTGTTCGATGGGGGCGGGTGGGACGTCGATCAGCTCGTAGCCGTGGGATCGGTACACCTGCTCGTGTATGCGGGCGAAGGTTAGGGATTCCTCGAGCGTGATTCGGCGGGCTGCGGTGGGGGTGACGAAGCCGATCGGGTGGATCAGGAAGACCTGCCGTTGGTAGACGTTCTCGCGCTCTATGCGGTCGATTGCCGCCTTCAGCGCTGTTGGGACTGTGCGCTGCAGGTAATGGGCCAGGGCCAGGGTGCATAGCGGGGAACGGTCATAGATCTGGATAACGGTGTCAGGGGCGTTCTGCTGGCGTTCTTGTTGGGTCTGGAGGACCTCTTCTAGGAATCCGGGGCCGTTCCAGGGCTCTTGCTCACCGCGGGCCTGCCTGTCGGCGATGACGTCGGTGGCGGCCTCGTCGACGACTGTGAGTCCGCGGGCCCTCAAGCGGTGGGCGATCGTGGTCTTGCCTACGCCCGGCGCCCCGGTCAGTACGTACCGGTGGGGGCGTACGGGTTTGTCGGTTGGGTTGGGCTTTTGGGTCGTGCTCACTGGTGCGTGCTCCTTGGTCGCTGATGCGGAAGCTGACAACGGGTTTTGGGCAGGCTGATGGACCTCGCGTTGAGGAGGGTGTTTGCCTTGCTCGCTCAGGGGCGCCGGGTAGGCGGGGTGATCAGGCGAGTTGGCTAGCGGCGGGGATGGGGCGGCGGAGGAGCCATTGCCAGAAGGTGCGGCGGGGGTGCCTGACCGTGATGGAGCTCTGGTGGGCCTCGCCGGTTACGTGAACGCGGAGCCGGACTTGTGGGGTGGTGGCTCGGGCGCGGTTCTTTACGCTGGCGCTGCTTACCGAGACGTCGTCCAGGTCGACGTGGACGTCTGGCGGGACCACGAGGGTTACGGAGCCGCTGTGGACTGAGGCGTCGATCTCGAGGGTGGGCAGCGTGATCACGGCGGTGGTGAAGTCGAGGTGGACGGAACCGCTGGCGCACTGGATCTCCAGGCGCTGCGGGACCGTCCAGGGGCCTTCGCGTCGGGCTGTCGCGCTGTTGACCGCGATGCGCGAGATGTCCTTGGTGGTGGTGGTGGCTGGCTCGGCTTCGGCCGGGAGGTCGGTGAGGAGGGCCTCGAGTTCGCCGTAGGTACGGGCCGTGAGGGCGGCTTCTAGGCGTTCGTCCAGCTCGTCGGCGTTCAGGCGGCCGTCGCCGGCGGCGATGCGGAGGCGTTCCACGGCCCGGTCCCGGTCCTCGTGAGAGGCACGGAGTTTGCCGCGATCGGGCACCAATTCGCCGGGCATGGATTCACTGTAATCGCGTGTCTATGGATTGAGGTCGCAAGTGGCAAGCCAGTAGTACGGGAGCTCGGTCCAGCTGAGGTCGGTCCCGATGTCCGTACGGAACTGGGCTTCGGTGGGGAAGTTCTTGAGGATCTCGTACGTGCGCCCGTCGGTGAGGGTGCGCTCCTGGTAGGTGTCGCCGGCGGCGGTCGTACGGGAGATGGGGGTGCTGCTCCCTGGGACGTAGCGGTTGTCCAGGGCGATCATGGCCGTTCCGGGGTTGAGGCGGGATCGCAGGCCTTCCAGGAAGCGCGGGACGTCCTCGCGGAGAATGTGGGACCAGAAGAAGCCGATGAAGACGGCGTCGAAGTCTCCCGGGACCTCGGTGAGGGCGTAGGCGTCGGCGGTCTGGAAGGTGACCTGGGCCGGGCCGTACTGCCGGGCGCGGGCCACCTCTAGCGGCTGATCGTTGAGGTCGGTGGCGGTGACGGTCGCGGCGGACGTCGCCAGCGTTCGGGTCCAGTAGCCGGTGCCTGCGGCGATCTCCAGTACGCGGCGGCCTTCGACCAGGCGGGGCAAGGCCGCGTGGAGGCGAGCCAGGTCGTTCTGGCGTTCGGGCTTGGCGTAGATGGCGTCGTATTCGCCGGCGCGCTCTTGGTAGTACTCGGGCAGGTTGGACATGGAACCCTCCTGTTCCGGGGGTCCGTGCAACCCAAGATTCGAGGCTAGCGCAGGCGCTGGGGGTCAGGTCTGGTCGGTCACGGTGTCGACCACGACCGTACGGTGGCTGACCGTTTTGTCGAAGTTGAGGAGAACGGCCTGGGCCTCCGGCTCCACGACCGCCGATGTCGCGTCGGCGCCGGCGAAGGCGTGGATGGCCTCGAAGGACTCCCAGAGGGTGATGACCTCCAGCTCCACCTGGCCTTCCGCGTCTTGGCGGAGGAGGTACGCGCCTCGATGGCCGTTCAGGCTGCGGAGCGCGGGCAGGACGGAGCCGGTGAAGTGCTCCCGGTAGGCGTCCGCTCCGTCGGGGGTGGCGGTCGCGCGCCAGACTCTGGCGATCATCGGGGCTCCTTGGTCCAGGTGCTTGCGCAAGATCACAGCCTGTCTGCGATATCCCATCTTGTCCTCGTAGAACGGCAGCGACAGCTCACCGCCCAGATTGGTGTCGGTGAGCGCCACGGTCGCGCCATGTCCAGGTCGCGGTGCAGTCGCCAGCGGCCGTCAGGGTTACTGGCTGGTGGTCTTGACCGGACGAACGACCAGGATGACGCGGCTGTCCTTGTCGCCGACGGGGCGCTGGTACTCGAGGCCGTAGCGCTGGGCGAGGACGTCGAAGAAGTTGCCCTCGGGGTCCTGCTCGATCGACTCGACGAGGCCGCGGATCTCCAGGTAGCGGTACGGCTTGTCCGGGTCGTTCACCGAGATCGACACGTGCGGGTCGGCGACCACGTTGCGGTGCTTCTGGCGATCGGTGGTCGTGGTGAAGCGCAGCACCTCACCGTCCCAGATCTGCCAGATGGGCTGCACCTGCGGCGCCCCGTTGGGACCGATCGTCGCAAGATGAACGAACAGCGGGCGGATCAGCAGGTCCTCATGGCTTTCAGGGATCATGCAGACAAAAGTACCCGCAGGAGCGCCGCCGTCCAGGGATGGGGCTAAGCGGCGGGCGGCCTGGGGCCCTGGGACTAGGCGTGGGGTCTGAGGCTAGGCCTGGGGTGCTGCGGCTTGGGTTCTGAGGGTGTCCATGACCTTGAGGATGGCGATGGTCTCGTCCAGGGGCATCTTGGGGGATTCGAGGAGGCCGGCACGGAGGCAGCGGGCGACCTCTATGGCCTGGTAGGTGTAGCCCTGGCCGTTCAGGGTGACGCTGTACGTCTCGGGCTCCGAGCCTGGACGGTGAAGGGTCAGCGAGTTCGGGTGCCAGAAATCGGGGATGTGGATATGCCCGGCCGTTCCCACGATGGTGGCCGACTGGGGAGAGTCCGCCAAAAGCCCGCAATGAAGCAGAGCCACGGCGCCGCTAGGGAAACCGAGCGTGATTGCGGTATTGGCGTCCACGCCGGTAGGGGCCGGGGTGGAGATGACGTTGACCCGGTCGGGCTGGCCCATCAGCATCCAGGTGAACGACAAGGGGTAGATCCCCAGGTCGAGGAGTGCGCCGCCGGCCAAGGCGGGTGCCCATGCGCGGTGTTCCGGGTCGTACGGGAACGCGGCGCTGAAGTCGGCGTAGATGGCCTGGATTTCACCGATCGCCCCTGAAGAGACCAGAGTCCGTAGGTGGTCGATGACCGGGTTGAAACGGGTCCACATCGCCTCCAATGCAAAGAGGCCGCGTTCCCGGGCAAGGGCAACGGTCTCGGTCGCCTCGGCGGCGGTCACGGTGAACGGCTTCTCTACGAGAACAGCGCGTCCGGCCTCCAGGCATAGCCGAGCGTTGGAAGCGTGCAGGTTATGGGGTGTGGCGATGTAAACGACGTCCACCTCGTCGTCCGCGGCCAGCTCGGCATAGGAGCCGTACGCGCGGGTCACGGAATGGCGGTCGGCGAAGGCCTCCGCGGTGTCCTTGGAACGCGAGCCGACCGCCACGACGGCATGGTCGGGCAGGCGCAACAGGTCCTCGGTGAACACGCGGGCGATCGTGCCCGTGCCCAAGATCCCCCATCGGATCGGCTCCATCACGGCCTCCTCGTAAGCTGCCTTGCGTGCTGCTCAGTTCGCGCTCGTTCGCCGAATATGTGGCGATGTTCTCGCTCTCACAGGCTGATCTGGAAGGGTTTGTCCTGGATTGTGCTGGGGGAGCGTCCAGCTTCACCGCCGAACTCGGCGCGGCAGGGGGTCGCGGCCTCGCCGTTGATCCGCTGTACGCCCAGGCCGCGAGCTTGGCGGAACGGATCGCGGAGGACAGCGTTCACCTGGGCGCGATGCGTCTGGACGCGCAGGAGAGCTTCACCTGGGACTGGTACGGCTCGCCCGAAGCCTTCCTGGACGTCCGGGCCGCCGCCGCACAGCGTTTCTTGAACGATGTGCAAGAACGACCCGGCCGCTACATAGCGGGCAGCCTGCCGACCCTCCCGCTCCGCGACAACAGCGTGGACCTCGTGCTGTCGTCGCACCTGCTGTTCACGTGGGCCGACCCGTTCGACCAGGCCTGGCACAAGGCGGCGCTGCTGGAGATGGCCAGGGTCGCGCGACGCGAGGTACGCGTCTATCCGCTCGTACGCCGCGGCCCAGGCGACCCGGTCGCCTTCCTCAACCCGCTGCTGAACGCCCTGAACGCCTCGAACGACCCGAGCGCCTCGAACGACCCGAGCGCCTCGAACGACCTGAACGGCCCGAGCGCCGTGAACGACCTGAACGGCCCGAGCCACAACGATCTGAACGGCCCGAGCCGCCACAACGTCCTGCGAGCCGAGCTGCGGCCAGTGCAGTACGAATTCCAGCGCGGCGCGACCGAAATGCTGGTCGTTCAGTCGTCGTCCTCGCCCTCGTAGGCGTCGAGCAGTTCCCGCCTGAGCAGGTCCGTCCGTACGACAAGGGCACCGAGCAGTTCCTCGTCGTTCAGGCCGTCCGTCGTCCGGAACGCCCATGACGCGCGGCCCTCCTCGTCGAGGCATTTGACCAGCACGACCGCGGCGAGCGCCGTCCAGCCGGTCGGTAGCGGCACGAGCCGCATGCCCGCCAGGGCCTCACCGATCTCGATCGCCTTTTCCTCGTCGTCCGGCATGCTCCCCCGATCATCATCGTCCCCGGTCAGCCATATGCCCGCCAGACCGAGGCCACGAACCTGTCCTCGAACGAGTCGCACATTATCGGTATTTGTGCAGGTCAGGGTGACCCCTTGCTTTACATGCCCGGGGTCATCTGTTCTGATCGGCTCATGGTCGAGGTGCCTGCGCAGCGCAGGCAGAGCAGGCGGAATCGGCTCGCCCGCTGGCTGCTGAGCGGCTGGCGGCCCCGCTGGCGGCAGGTCGTGAATCTGCTGTGGGCCTGGTTCCTGGGCGTCCTCGTGCTGTCCGCCATCATCGCGATCCACGGCGGGATATCGGCCCGCACCCCGGCGAGCGTCGTGGCCGCCGTACTGATCATCGCCATCGTGGACGCCGTGCTGCGGCCCGTCCTCACCGCCCTCGCGGTGGCGCTCTCGTGGTTCGGGGTGTTCGCGATCGGGCTGTTCACCCAGGCGATCGTCGGCTACGTCGGCCTGACCCTCGCGCCGGGCATCGACGTCAACTCGTTCTGGGACGCGATCGGTGCCGCGTGGCTGTACGCGCTGTTCGCCACGATCCTCAGCTGGCTCCTCGCCGTCGACGCCGACGACGCGTTCATCGGCCACTGCGTCCGCCAGGCCACGCGCGGCCGCGGCGTGATCGAACCCAGTGACATGCCCGGCGTGGTGTTCGTGCAGCTGGACGGCGTTCCGCGGCCGGTCCTCGACTGGGCGCTGAACGCGGGGAACCTCCCCAACCTGTCGCGCTGGGTCCGTTCCGGCGAGCATGTCGTACGGGGCTGGACGGCGCGCGTCCCCTCGACCACGCCGGTCTCGCAGGCCGGCCTGCTGCACGGCTCGACCGAGGGCATCCCCGCGTTCCGCTGGTACGAGAAGGACGCCGGGCGGATGCTCGTCGCCAACCGGCCCGCCGACGCCGCCGAGATCGAGTCCCGGATCTCCGACGGCCGCGGCCTGCTCGCCGACGACGGCGCGAGCATCAGCAACCTGTTCTCCGGCGACGCCGCCGTGAGCCTGCTCTCCATGAGCGGCGCGTCCGGCCGCCGCCGCGACGCCCTAGGACCGTCGTCCTCCTACGCCTCGTTCTTCACGCACCCGTTCGGCTTCAGCCGTGCGCTCATCCTGACCGTCGGCGAAATGGCCAAGGAGCTCTACCAGGCCCGCCGCCAGCGCAACCTCGGCATCGAACCCCGCATCCGCCGCGGCGGCTCGTACGTCCTCCTGCGCGGTGTGACGAACGTGATGCTCCGCGACCTCAACGTGGCCCTCGTCGTAGAGCAGCTCATGCGCGGAACCCGTTCCGTCTACGTGGACTTCGTCGACTACGACGAGATCGCCCACCACGCCGGACCGGTCCGCGCCGAATCCCTGCGCGCTCTCGAAGGTCTCGACGAGGTCCTCGGTCAGCTCGAACGTGTCGCGGCCCAGGCTCCCCGCCCGTACGCTTTCGTGGTCGTGTCCGACCACGGTCAAAGCCAGGGCGCCACCTTCCGGCAACGCTACGGCCTGCCCCTGGAGGACCTGGTCCGCGACCTCATGGGCGGCACGGCCCAGATGCAAACCGCCACAGGCACGTTCGAGGAGTGGGGACCGGTCAACACCTTCCTCAGCCAGCTGACCGAACAGGAAAGCGTCAGCGCCGGCATAGCCCGCCGCGTCCTCCGAGACCGCGCCCGCACCGGCCTGGGCCCCACCCACGGGACGGACGGCAGAGCACAAGCAAAGCCGCGCACCGCGCAGGCCGTTGTAGCCCTCGATGATGAGAACGCCGCTCAGCCCCTAGCAGGCGACGGCCGTTCCGCCATACGCCAGAACGAACCGCCCGCCGCACATGACGGTGACGCGCCCGCCGCCCGTGCCGACGAGGCGCCTTCCGTACGCGCGCATGAGCAATCCGCCGCCCAGACCGCACCTGCCGTACGCGGCAACGAGACACCTGCCGTACGCGGCAACGAGACACCTGCCGTGCAGCAGGAACGCCCTGAGGTTGTGGTCGCGGCCTCGGGCAACTTGGGGTTGGTCTACTTTCCCCGCGAGCCCGGCAGGCTTACCTACGAGCAGATCGAACGTCTCTGGCCGGGCATGGTCGGGGCGTTGGCCAACCATCCGGGAATCGCGTTCGCCGTAGTGGAATCAGAAACAGGCGGGCCGATCGCGGTGGGCCGGGACGGCATCCACCATCTGGTCGACGGCACGGTCGACGGCTCCGATCCGCTTGCGGACTTCCCTGCCAACGCGGCCGCCGACATGCTGCGGGTGACCCGGCTCGACCATGCGCCTGACATCTACCTCAACAGCATGGTGGACGAGGCGACGGGCGAGGTGGCGGCGTTCGAGGAGCTGGTCGGCTGCCACGGGGGACTGGGCGGCTGGCAGACCGAGGCGATGCTCGTTCACCCCGCAGACTGGCCGGTGCCCGCTGAACCGCTGGTCGGCGCGGAGGCGGTGCACCGGTTGTTCGTAGGCTGGTTGGAACGGTTGGGTCACCGCAAAGGACTGCAATGAGTTCGGGCATTACCTGGTGGGGCCATAGTTGCGCCACTGTCGATTACGACGGCGTGCGATTGCTCACCGATCCCCTGCTCACCAGCCGGGTCGGGCACCTCTACAGACGCCGCGGGCCCTTGCCAAGGCTTGAGGCACGCGCGGCGGACGCGGCGCTGATTTCGCACATGCACGCCGACCACCTGCACATCCCATCCCTACGGATGCTGCCGGAGACCACCGTGCTGGTCGCCCCAAGCGGCAGCCGCGCGCTCCTGCCGGACGACCTGGCAGAACGCTGCGTCGAGCTAGAACAAGGCAAGGAAACCGAAGTCTTCGGAGTCGGCGTAAGAGCCGTACCCGCCAAGCACAGCGGCCGCCGCCACCCCTGGTCACGCCACAGCGCACCCACCCTCGGCTACGTGGTCACAGGCAACAAACGCGTCACCTGGTTCGCGGGGGACACCGACCTCTTCGACGGCATGGCAAACCTAGGCCGCCTAGACGCCGCCCTGCTTCCCATAGGCGGCTGGGGACCGACCCTAGGACCAGGCCACCTGGACCCCGAACGCGCTGCCGAAGCAGTCCGCCGCAGCGCCCCCGAAGTAGCCATCCCCATCCACTACGGCACCCTCTGGCCAGTAGGCCTGGACAAGGTCCGCCCACAGCTGTTCCTAGGCCCCGAGCAGGAATTCGCCCGCCGCGTAAGCGAGGCCTCCCCCGACACCCGAGTCCGCATCCTCGGCCCAGGCGAAACCGCAGACCTGACCCCCTGACCCCTGTGGCAATGAGGCGGGGTGGCGGTTAGCTACGGCCTGATGGTCCGCCCGTCGAAATCGACGAACGACAGGCAGCGGCAACTTGAGGTTGCCGCTGCCTTTAAGTGGTTAGTCGGTGGAGGCGAGGGTTTCTAGGACTTGTTCGCCGTACTTGGCGAGTTTGTTCTCGCCTACGCCGCTGATCTTGCCTAGCTGGGCCAGGGAGGATGGGAGGGCGGTGGCGATTTCGCGGAGCGTTGCGTCGTGGAAGATGACGTACGCGGGGACGCCCTGTTCCTTGGCCGTGGCGGCTCGCCAGGCGCGGAGGCGTTCGAAGAAGGGGGCGGCCTCGGCGGGCATGTCGGCGGCGGCCTTGCGGGAGGACGACGACGACTTGCCGGCCTTGGGTGCGGCGCGTTCGGGCTCGCGGCGCAGGCTGACCTTGCGGCGGCCGCCCAGTACGTCGCCGCTGGTGTCGGTCAGGACGAGAGCGCCGTAGTTGCTCTCGACGGCCATCAGGCCTTGGGCGAGGAGCTGGCGGACGACGCCGCGCCATTCGTTCGCGGACAGTTCGGTGCCGATGCCGAAGACGCTGAGGTTGTCGTGGTCGAACTGGATGACCTTGGCGTTCTTCTTACCGAGCAGGATGTCGACGATGTGGCCGGCGCCGAACTTCTGGCGGCGCTCGTTCTGCAGCCGCCAGATCGCAGAGAGGACCTTTTGCGCGGCGACCGTTCCGTCCCAGGACTCGGGTGGGGTGAGGCAGGTGTCGCAGTTGCCGCAGGGCTCACCGGTCTGGCCGAAGTAGTTGAGCAGCTGCACGCGGCGGCATTCGACGGTCTCGCATAGCGCGAGCATCGCGTCGAGGTGGGTGCGCATGCGGCGGCGGTGGTCGTCGGTGCCCTCGGACGTGTCGATCATTTTGCGGAGGTTGACCACGTCCTGCAGCCCGTACGCCAGCCAGGCGGTCGAAGGCAGGCCGTCGCGACCGGCGCGGCCGGTCTCCTGGTAGTAGCCCTCTACTGATTTAGGCAGGTCGAGATGCGCGACGAAGCGGACGTCGGGCTTGTCGATGCCCATGCCGAACGCGATGGTGGCGACCACGACGAGGCCGTCCTCGCGCAGGAACCTCGACTGGTTGGTGGCGCGTACGCGCGCGTCCAGACCCGCGTGGTAGGGAACGGCCTCGATTCCGTTCTCCACGAGCCAGTCGGCGGTCTTTTCCACGGAAGCGCGCGACAGGCAGTAGACGATGCCCGCGTCCCCGGCGTGCTCGCTGCGGAGCAGGGACAGCAGCTGGCGCTTCGGGTCGCTCTTGGGTTCGATGCGGTACTGGATGTTGGGCCGGTCGAAGCTCGCCACGAAGTGACGTGCCTTCTCCAGGTCCAGCCGGGTCGCGATCTCCTCGCGGGTGGCCTGGGTGGCAGTCGCGGTGAGTGCGATCCGCGGAACGTCCGGCCAGCGTTCGTGCAGCCCGGAAAGCATCAGGTAGTCGGGCCGGAAGTCATGCCCCCACTGGGACACGCAGTGCGCCTCGTCGATCGCGAACAGCGAGACCGTGCCGCGCTCCAGCAGCCGTACGGTCGACTCCACCCGCAGCCGCTCGGGCGCCAGGTAGAGCAGATCGAGATCGCCCGCGACGAACTGCGCCTCGACCACGCGCCGCTCGTCCATGTCCTGCGTGGAGTTGAGGAACCCGGCGCGCACGCCGAGCGCCTGCAGCGCGTCCACCTGGTCCTGCATGAGCGCGATCAGCGGCGAGATCACGACGCCGACGCCCTTACGGACGAGCGCGGGGATCTGGTAGCAGAGCGACTTGCCGCCGCCGGTCGGCATCAGGACCAGCGCGTCGTTCCCCTCGACGAGGTGATCGATGATCTCCTGCTGGTCGCCGCGGAACGAGTCGTACCCGAAGACGCGCTGCAGCGCCTCCAGGGCGCTACCGACCTCGCGCGCCTGAACGGGCGGCGCCTCCGCGGGCGCCTCGTAGGCCTCGTACTCGTCGTACGGCTCCGGCGGCAGATCGTACGGATCGGGATCGGGCTCCGGAGGCAGGCCTGCCTCGTACGGATCGTTCGGGCCGGGTCCGGTCTCGGGGGAAGCCACCGAGCCATCCTAATGACAACCCGCGCCCGCGATCCGCGTAACCATCCCGCGCAAACCCCACCAATCGAGCAGCCGCCCCAGTACGGCCGACCCGTTCGGCGAAGGCGTCCAGGTCAGGTGGTTAGACGGGCGCGTCCAGGCCGGAGATTACGGCGGGGGTGACGTCGTCCAGGCTGGTCGCCACGTAGGCGGCCAGGGCCAGCGCGTCGGAGGCGGGCGGATAGCGGGGGTGCGGGACGGCGATCACGCGCATGCCCGCTGCCGATGCGGAACGCAGGCCATTGCTGGAGTCCTCGATCGCGGCGCAGAGCTCCGGCGGCACCTCGAGCTGCCTGGCCACGGCGAGATAGCCGTCGGGCTCGGGCTTGCCACGGTCGACCTCCTCGGTCGACACGGTGGCCTTGAAGAGGCTCGCCACCCCGATCCGGCCGAGCACCAGGTCGATGAGGGCGCGCGGCGACGAACTGCTCAGCCCGAGGGACCAGTCCTCGGCCATCCGCCGTACCGCCTCGGTCGCGCCGGGCATCAGCGGCAGCTCCTCGGCGTAGCGGCGGCTCATGCGGTCGATCACCTCGTACGCCACGTACTCGGTGCTCAGGTCGCCGATCAGGTCGCTGCCGAGGTAATCGGCCCACTCCTCGGTGCTCATGCCCATCAGCCGGTCCTGGGTGTCGGGGCGCCACTGCCCGCCGTGGTCGGCGACGAAGGCGCGGCGCACCTCCTCCCATACCGGTTCGGAGTCGATCAGCACCCCGTCCAGGTCGAACACGACGGCTCTCACGGACATGGTTCTCCCTCCTCCGGCTGTGATCAGTACCCGGTCGGGCCCGCCGGAACCCCGTCACTTGGACCCCACAGATCCCTCATACCCCGCCCTGACCAGCTGTTATCCGACAAAAGAGGCATAACGGGCCATCTCTCTGGCAAGGTGGAGGCGCTCCAACCCCTGCCTCCGGAGTTTCTGGAGAGGAGACTTGGCATGGTGTTCCTTGGACTCGTCCTGGTCGTGGCGGCCGTCGGCGCCGGTGTCGGCGTTGCCATGGAGAACGCTGGAAGCGCGGATCTGACCGTCTACGGAGAATCCATACCCGGCATCACGAGCCAGTGGCAGGTGTTCTTCGCGGGCGCCGGCCTTGCCGTCGTCTTCATGCTCGGCCTCATGGTCACGTTCGCCGGCATGGGCCGCATGATGCGCACCCGCCGCGACCTCCGCTACCTGCGCGAGGAGCACGAGGAGTCGCTCACCACCCTGGAGATGGAGAAGCGCCAGCTCCAGCGCGAACTCGCCCGCTTCCGCCAGGCCGGCGGCTCGGCGGCCCGCCCCGGCCCCGCCCGTCAGGCCCCTGCTCCCGCACCCGCCCCGGCCCCCGCCGCCGCTCCCGCCCGTTCCGGCTCCCGCTCCCAGATCTCCGCGGCCTCCACCTTCTTCGACCGCGCCGACTAGCCACCCGCCCGTTCCGCCGCGGCACCCCGTCGCTCGGGCCGCGTCCGCCCCGGCACCCTGTCGCCCGGGCCGCGTCCGCCCCGGCACCCTGTCGCCCGGGCCGCGTCCGCCCACGCACCCTGTCGCCCGGGCCGCTCCCGCGCCGGGCACCCGCAGCCCCGGCCAGCCACCCCGGCCCGACCGTCCCAGCCCAGCTGCCCCGGGCGCCGGCCGACCCAGGCCGACTGCCCTTCGGGGCCGCCCATTTCCGAGCCGCCCGTCTCCCCTCGGCCGCTCACCGATCTGGGCGCCCCTCTGCCCCAGGCGCCCCGCCTGGGGTCGCCCGCGCCCTCAATTCGCGCCCCAGCCCAGGGCTGTCTGCCGCTCCGGCCCGCCCGCCGTGCGGATCTTCGTCGCCCGGGTCTCCCCGCTCCAGGCCTCTGGCCTGGGGGAATGGGGGGCGGGTCCTCCGTGGGCTTGGTGGGGGATGGTTCTTGGAGATGAGTTGGGGGCGGGGCGATATCGCCGCGCAGGGGGATGGCGGGGGGCATAGGGGCACACCATGATCGTGGTGTGCGGATACTCCTCAAGATAGGCATCACCGCCGTGGCCTTGTGGGCGGCCACCGCGCTGATCCACGGGATCACGGTCTCCGGTCAGACCGGGGCCAAGCGCGCGCTGACGCTGGTCGGCGTGGCGGTGATCTTCGGCCTGATCAACGCCATCATCAAGCCCATCGTGAAGACCCTGGGGTGCGCGTTCTACGTGCTCACGCTGGGGTTGATCGGGCTGGTGGTGAACGCCCTCCTGCTGCTGCTCACCAGCAATCTGGCCGAGCGGCTCGAGCTCCCCTTCCACGTGGACGGGTTCTGGCCCGCCTTCTGGGGCGCCATCGTCGTCGGGCTCGTGGGCTGGGTTCTCAGCCTGGTGCTCGACAGCGACGACGACGACTGACGCCCGACGCAAAGACCCGTACGAGGCCCGGCGCGATCCTCCCCGCCCGGGCCTCGTCGGCCGTCATAGGCCCGTCATGGGCCCAGTGCCCGTACGAACGGACCGTTCATCAGCCGCTCGTCGGTGTACGCGGGCGGGCGGTGGCCGGGGTCGCCGATCAGCAGCCAGTCGCGCGCCCGTACGGCGCCGATGAGGAAGTCGGCGTCGGTCAGGCGCCCGGCGTCCAGTACGACCAGCGCCTCGAAGTCCACGTCCGCGAACGGCGCGGCGGCGATCGCCACGGGCGTTCCGCAGATCAGGTCCGCCCTGGCCAGCAGATCACGCACCGGAACGAGCGGATCGGGCGACTCCAGATAGCCGGACAGCAGGTCGATCTGCTGCATGGCGCGGTTCTGGTGGGAGGCGAGCAGGTCCGGCGGGGCCGCCGAGGGCTCCAGTCCGGAGATCTGCCGGACGTTATCGCGGGAACGGGCCTCCGCTTGAGTCGCGGCCTCGATCTCCGCCTCGCGCGCGGCACGTTCTGACTCGGCCTCCGCGCGCAGCCGCTCAAGCTCGGCGGACGCGGCCTGGACGCGTTCAATGGCGGCCACCGACTCCAGCCGGGCCTGCTCAGCCGCGCTCAACGCCTCCTGATGCGCCTGTTTGGCCGCGGCCAGGCGTTCTTCGGCGTGCCGGGCGTGCTGCTCGGCGTGCCGGGCCTGCGTGCTCGCCTGGGTGGCCAGGTCGACGGCCTCGGCCGCACTCCGCGCCAGCTCCTGGTGCTCCATGTCGGCCGTCTCGCGTTCGGCCGCGAGGCGGGTGAGATCGGCGGTCAGCTTCTCCTGCGCCGCACGCGTCGCCGTGAGCTGGGCTGCGCCGCCCGACACGAACCCGTCCAGCCCGGCCCGGTGCATCTCGGCCTGCTCGGCGGCCTCATTGGACTGGCGCGCACGTACGGCGGCCTCGTCCGCCTCGCGCGCACGGGCCTTCACCTCGGCCCGCAACTGCTCCAGCTCCGGCGGCGCTGAGGCCACGTGCAGGCGCTGCGTGAGCGTCCGCTTGCGGCGTTGCGCGGACAGGGCCGATTCCGCTGACACGAGCCTGTAATAGCGGGCGTGCCCGTCTGCCGCGGATTCCGCCGCCTCGGCCGCCAGCCGTTCGGCCTCTTCGGTGGCGCGAGGCAGATCCTCACGCGCCCGCGCCAGGTCGGCGGTGAGGGACTGCTCGCGCTGCTGCGCGGCGGTCAGCTCGGCCTGGGCGTGGCCGGCCTGCTGGTCGATCTCTGCGCACTTCGCGTACGCCACGTCCGCCGAACGCGTGTCCTCCCGGGCCGCGACCGCCGCCCGTTCGGCCAACTGCTGCAGCCGGTCGGCTTCGGCACGCGGCCCCTGAACGGCCTTGGCGAGCGGCTTCTCCTCCTCGGCGAGGCGCTTGCGCTCTTCCTCGGCCTCCTCGACCGCCTGCTCGGCAATGCTGATCTGTGCCCGGAGCTCCTCGACCTGGCCTTCCAGCTGGTTGATCTCGGCCGCCGCCTGGGTCTGCCCGCGTTCATGCTCGGTACGCAGCGTCGCGAGCGTCCCGGCGTCCCTGGGCCACTGCTCCAGCCACAACATCTCGCGCTGGAACTCCTTGGCCTCGGCCCGCCACGCCTTACGCCACGCATCACCGACCGGCCTGGCCAGCGCCCCCGACACCAGCTCCTCCGGCGCCTGTCCGTCCGCCGCGCTCTCAGGCTGAACGGGGTCGACCCGTACCGCGAAGGCCTCCGGGCAGGCCTCCAGGGCCTCCTCGACCTGCTCCATCGTCGGCGCGAACACCAGCACCCGGCCCTCGGCCTCCGCGACAGCCTCCCGTACGGCCTCCGCGAACCCCTCACCCGTGACCACCTGCGCCCGCGTGGCAGAAGCAGGCGCGACCAGC
This sequence comes from Actinomadura barringtoniae, assembly GCF_017573505.1. GTDB lineage: Bacteria > Actinomycetota > Actinomycetes > Streptosporangiales > Streptosporangiaceae > Spirillospora > Spirillospora barringtoniae. The sequence goes on along the minus strand of NZ_JAGEOJ010000007.1, from coordinate 357,627 downwards.
AGCCGGGCGAGCTCCTCCCAATCCCCGGCGACGCGTTCCTCCCGCAGGGCCCGCAACGCCTCCAGATGCCCAGCCCAGCCGACCGCGTGCCCGTCCTGCTCCCGCAGCCGAACCTCCAGCTGCTCGTAGATCTCCGTCAGCGGCCCGTACGCATCCCTGACCAGCCCCCGCAGCTCCTCAGCCGACACCGCAGGCTCGCCCAGGGGAGTCAGATCACTCACCGTCGGCGACTCATCCGCAACCGGCACGCCTTCCACCGGCGTAACGGGCTCCGCCCCGGACGCCTCACCCGGCACGCCCTCCGCAGCCTCGCCGACCGCGAGGTCCCCCACGGTCGGTGGCTCAGCCTCGCCGAGCCCGCCCTCCCTCATCGCCGCGAAATCCCCCACCGTCTCCGGCTCGGATTCGCTCGCAGGCGCGGGCTCGTCCGTGGCAGCGGGCTCGGCCGCGTGCCCGCCGGGCGCCGCGTGCCCGCCGGGCAGCGCCCCGCTCGGCGCAAGGTCACCTGCCGTCGGCGGCTCGCCTTCCGCCGGAGTCACAGGCTCTTCCACGAACTGGCCGGACGCAGAGGCGGGCGCCTCACTCGGCGTGGCTTCAGGCGCTTCCGCAGGCTCACCCACAGACTCGCCTAGTCCGGCGGCCGGGGCGGGCTGAGGGGTGCGCGGCCCCCAGCTCGACGCGGGCTCATCCGTGGCAGCGGGCTCGGTCGCGCCTTGGCCGGGCGGCTCCTGCCACTCGAGCACGGCAGCGTCCAAGGCGGCGTCGCCCACGGCCGGCGGCTCGGGCGCGGTCCCGGTGGGACCGCGTTCGGGCTCGGGCGGCACGGTCATGGGCGGAGCGGGCTCGTCCGTGCCTGCCGGCTCGGGGAGTGCGGGGGTTGGGTCGGGTGGGGTGGGGGGTTCTTGGTCTTCGGGGAGGGTGGGGAGTGCCTGGGTGGGCTCTTCGCCGGGGGACGTCGGTGGGTCGGTGACCTTCGGCCATTCGAAGGTGCCGTTGCTGCCGGGCTCCGGGCGGCCTTCGTTCGGCTCTCGCACGTGGCCTTCCCCCGTTTCGTGATCGCCTCGTGGGCAGTGTTCCCCTCCTGCTCCGGACTAACGTCTCACAGGTTTTCGATCATCGGTGGCCCGCGAGCATCGCGTGGTGATCGATGCCATCGTGATCCTCGGGGTCGGGGTGGACGATCGCGCCGGTCAGGCGGGGTAGGGCGTGGAGCAGGTTGTGTTCGGCCTCCACCGCGACCCTATGGGCCTCGACGACGGTCGTGGCGGGGTCCACGACGACGTCGCACTCGGCGCGGAGGCGGTGGCCGATCCAGCGGAGGCGTACGCGGCCGACGGCCAGGACGCCGGCGGTGTGGGCGAGGGCGTGTTCGGCCTGGTCAACGAGGGCGGGGTCGACGGCGTCCATGAGGCGGCGCCAGACCTCGCGGGCCGCCTGGCGCAGGACGAGCAGGATGGCGACGGTGATGAGGAGGCCGACTACGGGGTCGGCCCATGTCCAGCCGATCGCGACACCTGCGATGCCCAGGAGGACGGCCAGTGAGGTGAAGCCGTCGGTACGGGCGTGGAGGCCGTCGGCGACCAGGGCGGCGGAGCCGATGCGGCGGCCTACTCGGATGCGGTAGCGGGCGACCAGTTCATTGCCCGCGAAGCCGACCAGGGCCGCCAGGGCGACGGCCGGGAGGTGGGAGATCGGCTGCGGGTCGGCCAGGCGCTGGATCGCCGCGTACCCGGCGGCCAGGGAGGAGGCGGCGATGGCCAGCACGATGGCGACGCCCGCCAGATCCTCGGCGCGGCCGTAGCCGTAGGTGTAGCGGCGGGTCGGCGGGCGTTTGGCGAGCATGAACGCGATGCCGAGCGGTACGGCGGTCAGCGCGTCCGCGCCGTTGTGCAGGGTGTCGCCCAGGAGCGCGACGGAGCCGGAGAGGGCGACGACGACCGCCTGGACGAGCGTCGTCGCCCCGAGTCCGGCGAGCGAGATCCACAGGGCCCGCATGCCTTCGGTGCTCGATTCGAGCGCCGAGTCGACCTTGTCCGCGGCCTCGTGCGAGTGCGGTCGTAGGTGCGTCAACCGGTGCTTGTGCTCGCTCATAAAGCCAACGATGACTCAGAGATCGGATTGCAGCATCTCGACAACAACGCACCCGCCGCAGGCGCGACAGGGCCGCATTTAGTGGGGGTTGGTGGCGAGCAGCTCCGCGAGCAGGTCGTCGAGCGTCACGATCCCGCTGAACTCGGCGTTCGGACCCGTCACCACGGCCAGCTGGGCGCGGTCGCGGCGGAGCCGGGTGACCGCGTCCAGAACGGTGGTGCCGGACGTGAGCGCGGGCGCCGGGGTGGCCAGGTCGGCGGCGCTGCGGGTGGCGTCCGGCGCCGTGATGGCCGCGCGCACGTGCACGATGCCGACGACCGCGCCGCCCGGGTCGCGGACGACCAGGCGGCTGTGGCCGCGCGCGTTGGCGGTACGGCGGACCTGCGCGGCCGTGGCGTCCGCGTCGATGACGGTGACGCGGGCCGCCGGAACGACCAGGTGGTCGACGGTGATCTCGCGGGCCGAGATCGCGCGGCCGAGCAGCTCGTGGTCGCGGCGGTCGATGAGGCCGAGGCGCCGCGACTCGCCCAGCAGGTGGGTGAGGCGCTGCGCGTCGGCATGGCTGTCGAGCTCGTCGCGCGGGGTGACCCTTATGAGCCTCAGCAGGCCGTTGGTGGTGCCGTTCAGGAACGCCAGAACTGGGCGGGAGACCTTCGCGAACGCCCGGAACGGCAGCGCGAGGATCATCGCGGACCGTTCGGGATGCGCGATCGCCCACGACTTGGGCGCCATCTCCCCCACGACCATGTGGAGGAACGTGATGACCGCCAGCGCGGTGGCGAGCGCGATGGCCTTGGTGCCCGCCTCCGGAACGCCGACGGCGTGCAGGGGCGGCTCCATGAAGTGCTCGAACGCGGGCTCGGTCACGATGGCCAGGCCCAGCGAGCACATGGTGATGCCGAACTGCGCGCCGGCCAGCATCAGGGACAGTTCCCGGATCCCGGACACGGCCGCCCCGGCGGCGCGGCTGCCACGGGCCGCGGTCCGTTCGAGCTGGGGACGGTTGGCCGCCACCAGCGCGAACTCCGCGGCGACGAAGAACCCGTTCCCGATCAGCAGCAGAACGGTGATCAGCAGCGAGGTCAACGGGTCCACGACGCCTCCTGACCATCGGCCTCGGAGACCAGGGGTGCGGCGTTGAGCGCGGTCACCGGCCCCGGCGCCACCGCCGAGTCAGGCGGCGGCGAAGCGATCGGCACAGCCGGAGGCAGCGTCTCGGCGACCGTCGCCCCGATCCCCACAGGTGAGGCGGGGACGGGTGCGCCGTCGATGGGGACGGGTGCGCCTTCGATGGGATCGCAGGCGGGGAGGACGGGTTGCTCCTCGTTCGTCAGGGGGCGCAGGCGGACCTGGTGGGCGACGCGGCGGACGACGGTGACGACCTCCAGCTCGACCCGGCCGGCCGCGGCGGCGTCGGCGTCGAGGTCCACGACGACGCGGTCGCCGGGGGAGGGAAGGCGGCGGAGCTCTGCCATGACCAGGCCGCCGAGGGTGTCGTAGGCGTCGCTCTCGGGGAGGTCGAGGCGGGTCATGCGGGCGATCTCGTCGATGCGCATGCCGGCGTCGACCAGCCAGGAGCCGTCGGCCTCGGTGCACGGGGCGGCGTCGCGGGCGTCGGTCTCGTCGGTGATCTCGCCGACGAGTTCCTCGGCGATGTCCTCGAAGGTGAGGATGCCGGCCAGGCCGCCGTACTCGTCGACCACGCACGCGAACTCCTCGCCGGAGTCGCGCATGTGCTCGATCACCCCGTACAGCGGCTGGCTGCCGGGGACCAGCAGGGCCGGGCGGGCCAGTCGGCCGATCGGGGTCGTGGGGTCGACAGTGTCGTCGGCGACCTCGCGCACCCCGGCGACGCCGACGATGTCGTCGACCTCGGTGCCGTACACGGGGTAGGCGGTGTGGCCGGTGTCGCGGATCAGCTCGATCAGCTCGGCCACGGTCGCGTCGGCGGGCAGGGCGTCGACCTGCGGGCGCGGGACCATGACCTCGTCGGCGGTGAGGTCGCCGAACGACAGGGCGCGTTCCAGCAGCCCGGACAGGTCGGCGGGCAGGTGGCCCTCGCGCTGCGAACGGCCGATGATCTCGGCGAGCTCCTCCAGCGTGGCGCCGCTGTGCAGCTCCTCGACCGGCTCGACGCCGACCAGCCGCAGCAGGCGTTCGGCCGTACGGTCGAACATCCGGACCAGCGGCCCGGCGACCGTCAGGTAGATCAGCGTGGACCGGGCCAGCCAGCGAGCCAGCGACTCGGCACGGGCGAGCGCGAGGTTCTTGGGGAACAGCTCGCCCAGCAGCATCTGGATCAGCGTGGCCAGCACGAACCCGGTGGCGAGCGCGATCGCGTCGACCGCGCCGGACGGGACGCGGGCCAGGTCCAGCAGCGGCTCGATCAGCTCGGCGAGGGCGGGCTTGGCGATGAAGCCCACGACCAGGGTCGTCATCGTGATGCCCAGCTGGGCGCCCGAGAGCATGAACGAGAGGCGGCCGATGACCTTGAGGGCCCGGGCGGCCCCGGGGTCACCCTGCTCGGCGGCCTGCTTGAGCCGCAGCCGGTCGGCGGCGACGAACGCGAATTCCTGAGCGACGAAGTATCCGGTGGCCGCCGTCAGCAACAGGACGGCGAGGACGCCGAGTGCGGCGGTCAGCACGATGCACCGGGTCTATGACTGGGGTCCGACACTGCGGACTCTCAACTCCCTCTCGATCGGTTTCGACGTCACTGATGCGTCTCACTATGCGCAAACGTCACCCCACACCAGGTCGTTCCCGCAGCACAAGGAGACGCGGCGTGATGATCCCCTCAACTACCCAGCGCGAAGGGGCATTCCGGGGCGAGGAGGGCGAATCACAGTAGCGGTTCCGTTTCACGTTCGGAACAGGGGCCTCATCCTCGTACAACGGGCGCTTGTCCAGAAAAGTGTCACCGATCACACTATTCGGAAAGGGTGTGCCCGAACCTGGTGTGGCCGGAGCTTCCAGGCCGCTCTGGCAACGACGCCTTACGACGCCAAACGCGCCTTATACGCCTTACGGGGACAGGTGGACGTCTACAGGGATACGGGGACGGAAACGCAAGGAAGGCACCGAACGCGGGGTCAAGGTGAATGAGAGCGGGCCTGGGGCGGCGGCCGCGCCCATGAGTCGTGAAGGGGTCGACCACGCCCTCGTCGGGCTGCGCGAGGAGCAGCAGCGGATCTCCACGTCCCTTCTCGATCTCGACAGTCATCACGGTTACCGGCTGCTGCACGGCGCCCGCCTGGCCGGGGACACCTGGCGCCGCTGGGACGAGGCGCAGACGCGCATCGCCCTGCTGTGGCGGCTCTTCGACGCCTACCAGCGGGTCCTGGACGCGGCGGCGCAGCAGCGTGAACGCATCGGACGGCGTGCCGATCATGACGCGCTGCGCCGGCTCACCTGGTTGCTCACGGGTCCGTCGGTGGAGCTGCCCGGCGGCGAGGTCCCGCTGGAGAAGCGGACGCTGCTCGGCCCGGCCAAGGAACGGGCGACGCTCGACGAGGCCGTCGACATGATGTCCACGGCGTACGACAGGGCCGCCGACGTGATCGCGGCGGCCGACGCCGCGTGGAGCGCCCTGCTCGTTCCGCTGGAGGCGGCGGAGGAGAGCTGGCGCGAGACGGCCAGGATCGGCCAGTCGCTCGATGACGTCCGGCACCCCGAGCTCGACCGGCTCGGCCGCGAGCTCACCGCCCTCGGCCGGCTCGTCCGCACCGACCCGCTGTCGCTCGTCCGCGACGGCCGGCCCGACACCTCGCGCCTGGACCGGGTGCGCGCCGCCCTGGACGGCCTGCGCGCCGAGTTCGCCGAACTGGCCGGCCTGCGTGACGGGTTTCCCCAGCGCGCGGCCGGTCTGCGGGCGACGATTGAACGTGTCGAGGCCGTCGAACGAGAGGCGCGCGATGCCCGTGAGACCGCGCTCGTGAAGATCGAGAACGCGACCGTGCCGGAGCCGCCCGCGCAGGGGACCGCCCTGCGCGAACGCCTCGCCGCGCTCGACGCGCTCCGCGAGGAGTGCCGCTGGTCCGAGCTGGCCCGCCACACCGAGGAGCTCGACCGCGCCGCCGCGCAGGCACTGGAACAGGCCGGCCACAGCGTGCGTCTCAGTACCGGGCTGCTCGACCGCAGAGGGGAGCTGCGCGGCCGTCTGGAGGCTTACCGGGCGAAGGCCGGACGGCTCGGATTCGCCGAGGACGAACTGCTGACCCGGCTCCACGGGGAGGCTCGCGAGCTGCTGTGGACGGCGCCCTGCGATCTGCGCAGGGCCACCGCCGCGGTGGCGGAGTACCAGCGCGCGCTCAGGGCGTGCGAGAAGGAGACGCGGAGGGCTTGATGACGCCATGCACCCAGCCCGGCTGCACGGGCACCGTCCAGGCGGACGGCTTCTGCGATCTCTGCGGCATGGCCCCGCCCGTCGCGCACGAGCCCGCGCCGCCCACCACCGTCCAGCCCTCCGTCGCCAACGGAGCCGCGGGCGCTGGGGGCGTGCCGCACCCGGCCCCGCCGACGATCGCGTCCGCCGTTCCCGCCAAGCCCTACTCGGTGGCCGCAGGCTCGGTGATCCCGTCACCTGAGTCCGGGGGAACGGGCGGATCGGCGGGCTCAGCGGGCTCGCAGCCTTCCGGCGGCAGCTCGGGCTCGGGCCGCACCGCCTCGCGCGGTTCCTGGCGAACGTACGGAACGGGCTCGACCGGCGCCGCACGCCGGGGCATGCTCGGCGCCGGGCTCGTCGACGTCCCGCCCGTGCCCTACCGCGACCCCGCCTCGGCGATCATGGAACGGCCCGAGGTGCCGGAGAACCGCCGCTACTGCAGCCGCTGCGACGAGCCGGTCGGCCGCAGCCGCGAGGGCCGTCCCGGCCGTACGGAGGGCTTCTGCCGCAGCTGCGGCAACCGCTTCTCGTTCACGCCCAAGCTCCAGAAGGGCGAGCTGATCGGCGGCCAGTACGAGGTGCTGGGCTGCCTGGCGCACGGCGGGCTCGGCTGGATCTACCTGGCCCGCGACCACAACGTCAGCGACCGCTGGGTGGTGCTGAAGGGCCTGCTGGACACCGGCGACGCCGACTCGCTCGCCGCCGCGACCGCCGAACGCGCGTTCCTGGCCGAGGTCGAGCACCCCAACATCGTCAAGATCTACAACTTCGTGCAGCACGGCGGCACCGGCTACATCGTCATGGAGTACGTCGGCGGCCAGTCGCTCAAGGACATCCTCCTGCTGCGCCGCAAGGAGGCCGGCGAGGAAGGCTCGCTGCCCCTCGGCCAGGTCATCGCGTACGGCCTGGAGGTGCTGCGCGCCCTCGGCTACCTGCACGGCGTGGGGCTGCTCTACTGCGACTTCAAGCCCGACAACGCCATCCAGTCCGAGGAGCAGCTGAAGCTCATCGACCTCGGTGGCGTCCGCCGCGCGTTCGACGCCAACAGCCCGATCTTCGGAACGCCCGGCTACCAGGCCCCCGAGATCGCCGACCGCGGCCCGTCGGTCACCTCCGACCTCTACACGGTCGGCCGTACGCTCGCCGTGCTGAGCTTCCCGTTCCGCGGCTACACCGGCCGCCACCTGCGCAGCCTCCCGCCGCGCCTTGAGGTACCGCTGCTGGAGCAGCACGAGTCGTACTACCGCCTCCTGCGCCGCGCCACCCACCCCGACCCCGCGCTGCGCTTCCAGAGCGCGCCGGAGATGGCCGAGCAGCTCACCGGTGTCCTGCGCGAGGTTCTCTCGTCCGAGGACGGGCTCCCCCGCCCCGCGCCGTCGACCCTCTTCGGCCCCGAGCGCTACGCCGCCGGCACCGAGATCACCGACGTGGCCACCGAGCCCTCCGACCCCGCCCCCAACGGCTCCACCCCACCCGCCCAAAACCCCGCTCCCGCTCCCCTCAACGCAGGACGACCCGCCTCCAGCGCAACATCGAACGGCAAGACCCGGGTCCTGGCTCCCCTGAACCCGGCCGAGGCGGCCGCGGCTCTGCCCGTTCCGCTGGTGAACGACGCGGACCCGGCGGCGGGCTTCCTGGCCGGGCTCACCGCGCGCGACCCCGGAGCCCTGGCCGTCGCGCTGGTCAACCCGGTCGTCCCGTCCGTCGAGGTCAGCCTCGCCCTGGCCCGCGTACGGATCGAGCTGGGCGACCAGTCCGACGCCGCGCGCCTCCTCGAAGGCATCGCCGCCGAGCACCCCGACGACTGGCGTGTCGACTGGTACCGGGGCGTCGCGGCCCTGCGCGGCCGCCGCTTCGACGAGGCCATCCGGATCTTCGACGACCTGTACGACCTCATGCCGGGGGAGATGTCGCCCAAGCTCGCCCTCGCCTTCGTGCACGAGTGCCGTGGCGCCGCCGAGGCGGCCGCGCACTCCTACGAGATCGTCTGGCGCACCGACCCGACCTACGTGAGCGCCGCGTTCGGGCTGGTCCGAGTGCGCCTCGCCGCGGGTGACCGGGCGGGCGCCGAGCAGGTGCTCGACTCCGTGCCGCCGATCTCCAGCCACTACCTGGCCGCGCAACTGGCCGCCGTGGCGACGGTCGTACGAGGCCGAGGTCCGGGCGAGCTGAACGCGAACGCGCTGGTCGAGGCAGGTCAGCGCCTGGAGACGCTCAGGCTCGACACCGAACGCTACGCGCGCTTCGCCGCCGAGGTCCTGGAGGCGGCGCTGGCCTGGGTGCGTACGGCACCACCCGGCGCGGCGGCACCTCAGGTCTCGCTGCTCGGCGCTCCGGTCACCGAGACCGCGCTCCGGCGCAAGCTGGAGGCGACCTACCGCCTCCTCGCCCGGCTCGCCGACCGTTCCGACGACCGCCACGAGATGGTGAAACGGGCCAACTCCGTACGACCGAGGACGCTGTTCTGATCATGGACAGGGGCGGCGGCCACTACAGAGAAGGCGATCCGCGTCCGGGCGCAGGCGAGGCACGGCGCCCGGACGATGACTGGCGCGCGATCGGCGAGTTCCGTCCGGCGGGCGCCGCGGACGCCGCATCCACCGCAGGCGCCTCTCGCATGGTGAGCGGGAACGGCGCCACGATCTGCCCGGACTGCGGCGAGCTCGTCCAGGCGCGCGACCGCTTCTGCGAGGAATGCGGACGGCCCAGCGACCTCGTCGTCGCAGGCGCCGCGTTCAAGGCCGCCGCGCCCGCCTGCACCGACTGCGGCGCGGCGGCGGTCAGCCCGGACGGCTACTGCGAGCAGTGCGGCATGCGGCAGCCGAACGGGCGTGAGCACATCGAGATCGCGCTGGAGGGGGAGCGGAACCGGGTCCCGGCCGCCGGGATCAGCGACCGCGGACTGCGGCGCAGCCGCAACGAGGACGCCCTCGCGCTGGTGAGCCTTCCCGGACGCGTCGTCTGCGCGGTCGTCTGCGACGGCGTGGCCACCGCGCCCGGATCGGAGGAGGCCGCGCAGCTCGCGGCCGAGACCGGGGTGTCGTTCCTGGCCCGCAGGTTGACCGCGGGCGCGCCCGCCGACAGCGCCACCCGTTCCGCGGCCGGCCGTGCCGCACGCGCGGTGGCCGGACTGGGCGGCGCCGACCACAACTCCCCCGCCTGCACGTACGTCTCGCTGGTCGTCGACGCCGACACCGTCACCGTCGGGTGGGTGGGCGACAGCCGCGCCTACTGGCTCGCGAACGGGTCGTCGGCGCTGCTGACCGAGGACGACTCGTGGGCCGTCCAGAAGATCGCGCGGGGGGAGCTGAGCACGGACGAGGCGCTGGCCGACCCGCGCGCCCACCTGCTGACCGGCTGGCTCGGCGCCGACGCGGGGCATGTCGAGGCGCACGTGCGGACGTTCGTGCCCGCCGGCCCGGGGCTCGTCCTGGCCTGCAGCGACGGCCTCTGGAACTACCTGCCCGACCCGCCCGCCCTCACCGCCGCGGCGAGCGGCGAGGGTGATCCGCTCGGCGCCGCGCGCCGCCTGGTCCAGGCGGCCCTCGACGGCGGCGGGCACGACAACGTCACGGTGGCGCTGATCCCGTTCCCCCCGACGGACTCATCGCAGGCGAACGCAACGGCCGAACACTCCAGGGAGAACCGCAGATGAGCGACCTTCCCGAGTTCACCATCAAAGTCGACCAGAACCCCTACCTGCCCGCGGGCGGCAGGGAGATGCACGCGGTCGTCACCGTCGAGGCGACCGGCGCGACAGGCGCGACCGGGACGGCCGGAGCCTCACCGGGCATGCCCGGATCCGGGGCGGCGGAGGCGGCGGAGATCATCATCATCGACACCTCCGGGTCGATGTCGTACTCCGGGAAGATGGCGGCGGCCAAGCGGGCGGCCAAGGCGGCGCTGAACGTGCTGCGCGACGGGGTGCACTTCGCGGTCGTCGCCGGCGCGAACCAGCCGCGCATGATCTACCCGATGGGCGAGCGGCTGGTGCAGGTGAGCGACCGCACCCGCCACGACGCGCAGCAGGCGGTGGCACGGCTGGACGCGGCGGGCGGCACCGCGATCGGGTCGTGGCTGCGCCTCGCCGACCGGCTGTTCGACGCGCACCGCGACGCCGTACGGCACGCCATCCTGCTGACCGACGGCAAGAACCAGCACGAGAGCGACGAGGAGCTCGACTCGGCGCTCGCCAAGTGCGCGGGCAGCTTCGTCTGCGACGCGCGCGGCGTCGGAACCGACTGGGAGGTCGCCGAGCTCCGCAAGATCGCCTCGGCGCTGCTGGGGACGTTCCTCGACGTTCCCGACCCCAAGGACCTGGAGCGCGACTTCCTCGAGATGACCAAGACGGCCATGGGCAAGGAGGTCGCCGACGTCATGCTGCGCGTGTGGACGCCGCAGCACGCGCGGCTGATGTTCGTGAAGCAGATGATCCCGACCGTCGAGGACCTGTCCGCCAAGCGGATCGCGTCCGGCCCGCAGACCGGCGACTACCCGATCGGCGCGTGGGGCACCGAGGACCGCGAGTACCACCTGCGCATCGACGTCGACCCCGGCGACGTCGGCCGGCAGATGCGCGCCGCGTGGGTGAAGCTCGTCGTCCCCGGCTCCGGCTCCGACCCGGCCGAGCAGGTCCTCGCCTCGGGGAACGTGCTGGCGGAGTGGACCGACGACGAGGCCAAGTCCACCCGCATCAACGGCCGCGTCGCGCACCACACCGGGCAGTCCGAGCTCGCCGACGCGATCCAGGAGGGCCTGGAGGCGCGCCGCAGTGGCGACGAGGAGACCGCGACCGCCCGCCTCGGCCGCGCCGTCGCGCTGGCCAAGAAGGTGGGGAACGACCAGATCTCCGGCCTGCTGGACCGCGTGGTGGACGTCGTCGACGAGGAGTCCGGGACCGTACGGCTGAAGTCGAACGTGTCCAAGGCCGACGAGATGTCGCTCGACACGCGTTCGGTACGCACCGTCCGTACCCGCCAGGGCGGGACCGGCGAGCATCCGGCTGGAGGGTGAACGCGATGCCGACCTGCCCACGCGGGCACACCTCGGCCGCCACGGACTACTGCGACGTGTGCGGCGATCTCATGACGGGCGCGGCGCCCGCCCGCTTCTCGTTGCAGGAGAACGGCAGCGCGTCGGTCAAGGAGTCGGCGGGTCCCGTCGAGACCTGCCCGTACTGCGGCATGCCGCGCAACGGCCGCTTCTGCGAGGACGACGGCTACGACTTCGAGGCCGGTTCCATGCCCCGGGTCGCCGCCCCTGAAGGCAGCCCCGTCCAGACCGCGTACCTCGACCAGCAATCCATGCAGCAGGCGTCCCCACCACCGCCTCCGCCCCCTCCACCCACCGCGGCGCCTCCGCCCCCTGCGCCTGTGCCTCCGCCTCCTGTGCCCACGCCTCCTGCGCCTCCGCCTTCTGCGCCGACGCCCTCCGAGCCGTCACCGGCACCACCGGCGTCACCGGCGGCGCCCGTCCAGGCGCGCACTGACGTGCCCGAGGAGACCCCGGCGCAGGCCCCGGCCTCCGGGCCGTCGGCGGCTCAGACGCCGGCGGCGCCGCCAAGCCCGGCGCGGCGGATCAGTGGCTGGTCGGTGACGATCGTCGCCGATCGCGACTACTACGCGTCGGTGATGGAGATGGAAGGGCCGGACGCGGACGGGCTGGCGTTCCCGCCGTACTGCCCGGAACGGCGCGTCCCGCTGATCGGGGACCGCATCCGGATCGGGCGGCGCAGCATGACGCGGGCGCTGTTCCCCGAGATCGACCTCGGGGTGGCGCCCGGGGACCCGGGGGTCTCGCACGAGCACGCGCTGCTGCTCGCGCAGCCGGACGGGTCGTGGCTGCTGGTCGACCCGGGATCGACGAACGGCACCACGCTGAACGGTGGGACGACTCCGCTCGACGCCAACGTGCCGGTTCCGGTGGGCGACGGGGACCGCATCCACGTCGGCGCCTGGACCACCATCACGCTCCACGGGGAGGGCACCCGATGACCACGACCGAGGTCGGCCCGCCGCTGCCGGAGACCGCACCGCCCCCGGCGGCGAACGCGGACCGAAGGCAGGGGCGGCTGCGGACGTTCCTGCGGGCGCGGTGGCTGAAGACCATCCCGGGCCGGATCCGCGCGGCCGTCGCGGCGGCGCTGGCCGTGCTGATCGTCATGCTGGTGGTGCTCAGCGTGGCGATCGGGAACGCGCGGGACGGCGTCAAGACGATCGGGCACGACGCGGGCCCGCAGGTCGTGGCGACCGGGTCGCTGTTCTTCTCGCTCTCCAACATGGACGCGCAGGTCGCGAACGTGCTGCTGATCGGGCGCCAGCACGACCTGGGCATCGGCTATGACGAGTCGCTGCGGCGCTACGAGCAGCGCCGCGCGGAGGCGGGCCAGGCGGCCGTGCAGGCGGCGCAGCTCGCGGGCGACGACTCCAACATGCAGGCGACCGTGCGCGAGGTCATCGACGGGCTGGGCCGTTACGAGCGGCTGGTCGGCGAGGCGATGCTGCTCGACAAGCAGTCCAACCACGCCGCCGGTCAGGTGCCCAAGCAGGTCGTCGACACCTACAACCAGGCGTCGGAGCTGATGCGCCTCGAACTGCTCCCCAAGGCGTACAACCTGACGCTGGACAGCGGCGCGACCGTCCGGCAGTCGTACGAGAGCAAGCGCTCGGACGTCAACTCGGGCCGCCTGTGGCTGGCGATCACGGGCGGGCTGCTGCTGGCCGTGCTGATCCTGACGCAGCTCTACCTCGCCGCCACGTTCCGCCGCCTGGTCAACCCGGCGCTCGCGCTGGCGACCGCGGTGACGTTCATCCTCGTCGCCGTCGGGATAGGGATGCTGTCGGCGCAGGGCTCGCACATCAAGAAGGCCAAGGAGGACGGGTTCGACTCGATCCTCGCGCTGTCGCGGGCCCGCGCGATCAGCCACAGCGCGTTCGCCGACGAGGCCCGCTACCTGCTGGATCCGAGCCGCGCCGACACCTACGAGCAGACCTACCTCGACAAGTCGCAGTCGGTGCTCTTCATCGACCCGAAGACACAGCCCGCGAACCTGGAGACCTACTACGCGCGGCTGCCCGCGGTCCTGAGCACTTACGACCCGGCCCGGGACAGGGGCGTGTTCCTGGGGTTCTTCGGTGAGGAGGCCGACCGGGTGCGGCCGGGCGTGGAGATGAGCGCGCTGGTCAGCACGCTGGGCGCGTACCGGAAGGTCATCGACGACGACCGGCGGATGCGCGCGCTGGCGACCGGCGGCAAGCCCGACGAGGCGCTCAAACTGCGGATGGGCCGCGACACCGGCGCCATCAAGGACTTCGACGACTACGACACCGCGCTGATGCGGCTGAACGAGGCGCACCAGGGCGCCTTCGACCGCGCCATCAAGGACGCCGACGGCGGGCTGAGCGGCTGGACGGTGATCCCGGTGGCGGGCGCCGTGGTGATCGCGGTGCTGATCCTTGCCGGGGCACGGCCGAGGCTGGCCGAGTTCCGATGACCGGAGGAGACCACAGAGCCATGCGCCAGCCAGCCACCCTCCGCCGCCCCCTGCGGGTCGCCGCCGTTCGGCGGACCGCGGTCGCCGCGGCGCTGCTGATCGCCTCGGCGGGCCTGGTCGCCTGCGGGAGCATCGGCGACGACGGCAACGACACGATCCTGCACAAGCGCTCGCTGGTCATCGGGGTCAAGGCCGACCAGCCGAGCCTCGGCCTGAAGCTGAAGGACGGGACCTACCAGGGGTTCGACGTCGACGTCGCCAGGTACGTGGCGGGCAAGCTCGGCGTGCCCGCCAAGCGGATCACCTTCCGCACCACCCCGTCGTCGATCCGGGAGAAGGCGCTCGCCGACGGCGACGTCGACCTGATCTTCGCGACGTACTCCATCACGCCGTCCCGCAAGACCAAGGTCACCTTCGCCGGGCCCTACTACGTCGCGCACCAGGACACGCTGGTCCGCGCCGGCGACCAGTCGATCACCAACGTGCGCAACCTCAAGGGCAAGCGGCTGTGCGCGGTGACCGGCTCGAACTCGTTCAAGCGGGTGCAGGAGGAGCGCAAGATCGCCGCCACCGCGGTGCCGAGCCCGACGTACGGCGAGTGCGTGCCCAAGCTGCTCGCGGGCCAGCTCGACGCGGTCTCCACCGACGACCTCATCCTGGCCGGCTTCGCGGTGACCCAGCCGCCCGGCAAGGTGAAGATCGTCAACGCCCCGTTCACCGACGAGAAGTACGGCGTCGGTCTGAAGAAGGGCGATCTCGCCGGATGCGAGGCGGTCAACCGCGCGCTCACGCAGATGTATCAGGACGGCTCGGCGGGGCGGTTCCTCAACAAGTGGTTCGGCAAGTCGGGGCTGAAGCTCGTCAACAGCGTCCCGCAGTTCGAGGGCTGCACCTGACGCCAGGGAGTGCCGACGCCAGGGAGTGCCGACGTCGGGGAGCGCTGACGTCGGGGAGCGCTGATGCTGAGGCTCGTTAGGAGCCGGGCTGGGAGCCCGCGCCGGACGGCAGCGCGGCGACGGCGTCGCGGAGGGTGTCGAAGACCGGAACGAACTTGTCGATGCCGGTGATGCGGAACACCCGCTGCACGCGTTCGGGGAGCGCGATCAGGGCGATGATGGTGCCGCGTTCGGTCGCGCGGCGGTTGGCCGCCACGATGGCGTTCAGGCCGGTCGAGTCACAGAACGTGACCTCGCGCATGTCCACGACCATGGGCGAGCCGGTGTCGATGACGTCGAACATCGCCTTCTCGAACTGCGGTCTGGAGACGACGTCGATCTCGCCCTGCACCCGTACGAGGGTGCAGCGGTCGTGGTGCATCAGGTGTATTTCGAAGTCCATGGGCAACCTCACGTCCCTGGTGGAGAGCGCCCGCGACCCTGCCCGGTGACCCTCAGGATTGCGCACCCGTGCTCGCATTCCAAGCGCTTCCAGGGAAAAGGTCCAGGTGGTCCGGTGGCATACCGGGCCCATAACCCGCAGATGCGGCGTTCAACCCACTTATGGGCTTCCGGACGCCCACTGGGCACCAAGAGTCACGGATTGGGACAGCGTTCACGTCCTGGACATCCGTCACCGGTCAAACGATCACCTTCGCTCGCTTCTCTGTCCCTGCTCAGAGAGAACCGATAAATGGGGAGGTCAGCCGGTGTCTTCGGCTGGAAGGATGCGGCGTACCGCCGCGGTCGTGCTCGCGTCGGGGGTCGCGGTGGGCGCGCTGGGCGCCGGGCTCGCGGGCGCGTCGAACGGCGACCGGACCAAGGACGTCCGGGCCGCCGTCAAGGGCGGGAAGGCGCGCAACGTCATCCTGCTGATCGGTGACGGGATGGGCGACTCGGAGATCACCGCCGCCCGCAACTACTCGGTCGGCGCCGCCGGCCGCCTGAACATGGACCGGTTCCCGCTGACCGGCGCGTACACCACGTACGCCCTGCAGAAGGCGAACCCGAAGCTGCCCGAGTACGTGACCGACTCGGCGGCGAGCGGCACCGGCTGGGCGACCGGCCACAAGAGCTACAACGGCGCGATCTCGGTGACCCCGGACGGCAAGCCGAAGAAGACCATCCTGGAGCTGGCCAAGTCGGCAGGGTTCCGTACCGGTGACGTCACCACGGCCGAGCTGTCCGACGCCACCCCGGCCGTCCTGGCCTCGCACGTGGTCGACCGTTCCTGCCAGGGCCCGGCGGACATGAAGTCCTGCCCGGCCAACGCCAAGGAGAACGGCGGCGCCGGCTCGATCGTCGAGCAGCAGGTCCAGACGGGCGCCGACCTGTACCTGGGCGGCGGCAAGGCCCGCTGGGACCAGACCGTCAAGGCCGGCAAGTACAAGGGCAAGACCGTCATCGACCAGGCCAAGAACTCCGGCTACAACGTCGTCACCGACGCCGCCGGGCTCGCCGCCGCCAAGCCGTCGCGCAACGGCAAGCTGCTCGGCCTGTTCGCCGACGTCAACATGCCGCAGGAGTGGACCGGCCCGCTCGCCAGGACCGGCGGCACCGACCCCTCCAAGTGCACGCCGAACCAGCAGTTCAGCGGCCCGCACCTGTCGCAGATGGCCACCAAGGCGATCAACGTGCTGGACGGCCAGTCCCGGCACGGCAAGAAGGGCTTCTTCCTGCAGATCGAGGGCGCCTCGATCGACAAGCGCGACCACGCCGCCGACCCGTGCGGCCAGATCGGCGAGACGGTCGAGTTCGACAAGGCCGTGAAGGCCGCGCTGGACTTCGCCCGCCGCAACCCCGACACCCTCGTGGTGACCACGGCCGACCACGGTCACACCAGCCAGATCATCCCGCTGGAGGCCAAGAGCCCCGGCCAGACCGCCACGCTGATCACCGCCGACGGCGCGCAGATGAAGATGAACTACGCGACCATGCCGGCCGGTGAGTCGCAGGAGCACACCGGTACCGAGGTGCGCATCGCGGCGCGTGGCCCGCAGGCCGCGAACGTCACGGGCGTCACCGACCAGACCGACCTGTTCAGCACGATCACCCGGGCCCTCGGCGTTCGCCGCTGATCTTCAGGCCCTCATGGGATGAGCCCGGGCGCGAGCGGGTGCTGCAGCACCCCGCGCCCGGGCTCGCCCGTTTCCGTTGAACGTTGCTTAGTGAACGTTTCTTAGGCGCTCAGCGCGCGCAGCCGACCTTGGTGATGTCGGGATTCGCGGCGAGAGTCCCTGCGGACGTACGGAAGCGGTAGGCCGAGCAGTAGTAGAACGACAGGCTGTCCTGCCGCTTCAACGTCACCGGCGCCCACTTCCCGATGGCGACCGGCTCCAGGTAGCGGAGCGAGGGGGCGAGCAGGGCCTTGTCCGCGGCCGGGTCGTGCTTGAGGTACTTGGCAAGCCATGCCTGGGCGTACGCGCTGGCGAGCGCCTGCCCGTAGCGGGACGCGGGCAGCACCAGGGGAACGTCGGTGTAGTCCAGGTGCGTTGCCGCCCGGGGCACGACGACCATGCTGTCCACCCCCGAAGCCGTCCACGTGTCGTAGCCGGACTTGCGCTCGCGATAGGGGTCGGGCGCCTTGTCCGGGGAGCAGCCCTGGCACGAGTCGTACGCCGTGGGCACGAAGCCGTAGTCGGCTTGCAGACCCAGCGCGGGCACCACGGGACGCGGGGCGGGCCAAGCCGGGTCCGTGCGGTTGGAGAGCTTGTCGAGTGCGACGACGGTCTGCACGCGCGGGTCAACGCCCTGCAGGTAACTCACCGCGGCCGCGCCGTAAGAGTGACCGATGATGGCGATGCGGCTCGTGCGTCCAGGAGTCACCGTTCGCCGGTCGGGGCTGCGGTCGTAGAGCTTCCAGAACGGGTTGAACGCGTTGACCTTGGCCGACCCGGCGGCAGGGTTGCGCCATCGATGGGAAGGGCTCGACTGGAAGAAGCTCAACGCGTCCTGCGTGCCATAGAGGAAGTTCGCGCCCTGCTGTGAAATCACTCCCGGGCAACCGCCTTGCTCGCCCGGCAACGGCTTGGCAGTCGGGTCGCAGAACGGGAGGTCCGCGACCGGCCCTTGGTGGGGAAGGGTCTCGCTGCGCCCCTGGCCTTGCACGTCATAGGTGAGGACGATGTAGCCGCGTTCGGCCAGATCCTGGGCCAGCCAGGTGTACATCCGCTCGGTGCCCTGAACCGACCCGGTGGTGATGACGACGCCTGGGAACGGCCCTTTTAGCTTCTTGCCGGTGTACGGGTCGCGGGCCCCGGGAAACGGGGCGTACACGGTGCCCTTGATGAGCGCGCCGTAGCGGTTGGTGTAGGAGACGGGGACGGCCTGGCCGCGCCGCCCCGACCAGCCCTCGCGGAGCGGGTTGCCGATGTTGGCCGGTGGGAAGAGCATGCCGAGCGTCACGCTGGGCCGGTTGAGCCGCCGCGCCTGGTCCGCCCAGTCGGCGATCGCCTTCGGGCCGACCTGCGTGGCGAGCGCGGCCAGGTAGGCCGGACTGCGCAGCTGGCCGCCGGGCCCGAAGATCCGGCCCCACGCGTCCTGCTGGTTGCGGGCGTCGCGTTCCTTGTACGCGGGCGTCCCGGGCGCGGGCCCGCCTCCGGCCGATGCCGCCGATACCGCCGATGCCGCCGCCGATGCAACCGCGGCCGATGCCGACGCCGATGACGCAGCGGCGACGCTCGTGCCGAGGAGCAGCGCGGCCGTGGCGGTGAGCGTGATCGTGCGGCGCGGGTGCCGTCGAGGGGCCATCGTCGCCTCCGGGGGTGGGCGGAACGCTTATTGGACCGGGCATCCAGCGGGACCCAGGATACGGCTGAGGTGTGAGCCGCGTCACGACCCCGCGGCCGGAAAACCTACGCTCCGGAAACCTACGGCCCAGAAACTTACTAATGGGTAGGAAATGGCGGGCTGGATTGGACGCGTGATCCAATGTTGGGCGGCAATTCACGATGGGTCGTTGTGGTGGGAAATATCTCAGAACGACCTGCTGACCTGCGGGGAAGCCATTAGTGCGGTCCGCGGCCACAGAAACCGGCCGATCTGGAACCGTCACCGATCGAAGCTGGCGTTACAGTATCGGTGCCGAATTCAGGAGGCTGGGTGTTCTACACGTTCATGACCCGCGTGGTCCGTCCGATCCTCTGGCTGGTCTTCCGGCCGAGGGTCGAGGGCGGCGAGAACGTCCCGGACTACGGTCCGATCATCGTGGCCAGCAACCACCTGTCGTTCATCGACAGCTTCATCATCCCGCTGGCAGTCCCGCGGCCGGTCACCTACATCGCCAAGGCCGACTACTTCGCCGGCAAGGGCTTCAAGGGCCGGTTCGTCCGCTGGTTCCTCACCAACCTCGGCCACGTGCCGGTGAAGCGCGGCGCCCAGCGGGCCGCGATGGGCGCCCTGGAGCAGGCCGTCGACATCCTCGACAACAGCGGCGCGTTCGCGATCTACCCCGAGGGCACCCGTTCGCCCGACGGCCGCCTCTACCGCGGCCGGACCGGCGCCGGCTGGCTCGTGCTGGCCTCGGGCGCGCGCGTGCTGCCGGTCGGCCTGGCCGGCACCGAGAAGATCCAGCCGATCGGCTCCTCCCGGCCGCGCGTCTTCGGCCCGCGCCCGACCGTGCGGATCGGCGAGCCGATGGACTTCTCGCACTACAAGGACCTGCCGCCGGCCAAGGCCAGGCGTGCCATCACCGACGAGATCGTCCAGATGATCCAGAAGCTGTCCGGCCAGGAGTACACCGGCGTCTACAACGAGCGCGCCAACTCCTCCGAGGCCCCCTGACCCTGACCGGCATCTCCACTCACTTGATCGTGGTGCCGGCCTTGCCCGCCGCCTCCGATTTGACCGAGTCGATGGCCGACTTGACCGAGTCGATCTCGCCCGGGTTGAAGTCGCCCGACTTCAGCTTGCCGACCAGGCCCGACAGTGAGGCGCTCAGCTTGTCGACGGGCTGCTTGAGCGCCTTGCACAGGGTCGGGTCGGCGGTGACGAGCTTGCGCGCCGAGTTCAGCCGGTTCACCGCGACCGCCGCGGCGACGCCCGCCTTCACCACGGCGCCCTTGTTGATCGAGTCGCCGGTCTTGAAGGCCTGGTCCTTGTACGGCTTCCAGATGTAGCGGTGGAACGCGCCGAAGGCGATGGCGGCGTCGGCGGCGAAGCGGGTCTTGGCGAACTTCTTGGTGGCCGAGGCCGGGCAGCCGTCCGAGGTGGTCGCGTTCGGCGTGGCCGAGCCCCCGGCCGAGACCGCGTTCTTCTCCTTGTCGCCGCAGGCCGCGGCCCCGGCGAAGACCAGCGCCACCAGGAGCATGGGCAGCACGACGAGTTTGCGGAACATCTTCCTGAATCCCCCGATTCATGCGGCGCCCCGTGTGCACCGGGCGTCCCAGGAGATCTACCCAGCCCCGCGCGACATGATCACAACCACGGCCACAACCACAACCACAACCACAACCACAACCACGACCGCGGCCACTGCCGCGACCACGACCGCGACCGCGACCACGACCGCGGCCACTGCCGCGACCTCAGTCATGATCACCGCATGATCGCGGTGTGTCGTCTTACGGTCGGCTTGTCCGAAGCGCGTGTCATCCGCGGCCGCCCGCGCCGCGTGCGCTTAGGGTCAGCCGACATGGCGCACAGGCTCCTTCCGATCGCGGTCCTCATCACGGCGGCGGCCACGGCCGCCGCGTGCGGCGGGGGCGGCGAGCGCACGCGACCGGTGCGGGCGACCGGCGGGGTGGCGGCCGGCACCGGCTACACCTCCGACCAGCTCGAACAGGCGCTGCTGAACGATCTTCCCGGCTACCAGCAGGCGGGGGAGCCCGACTCGGGCGAGTACGGCGCGCTGAAGCCGATCCAGAGCACGGCCCAGCTGCAGCAGCAGGTCAAGCTGGACAAGCCGCGCTGCGCGTCGGCGGCCCGCGCGGGCGGGTTGCAGGACAAGAGCCTGCCCGCGGCCACCACCACGTTCTCCCGCGGCAGCGGCCAGACCGCGACCGAGACGCTGGTGTCGCTGTCCGGCGACGCCGCCGAACGCCAGGTGAAGACGCAGGTGCCGGTCGGCTGCAGCACGTTCCGTACGAGAGTCGGCGCGCAGTGGTCCGAGCACGAGATCGTCGAGGCGCCGCCGGGCACCATCGGCCAGGGCTCGCGCACCGTCGGCGTCACGACCGTGGCCGGGAGTTCGCACACCAAGGCCTGGTATGTGGTCCTGCGCGGGCAGCGCTACCTGGCCACGCTCGCGCTGTACGGCCCGAACGCGACCCGCGACGAGGCCGAGCAGCTGGCCCGCCAGGCCTACGACCAGGCCGAGAAGATCCTGCCCTGATCACCCCGGCCCCACCGGCGCCCACGACGGGATACCGTTCGGACTACGCGTGCGCGCGCACGCGCCTGAGCGAGCGGGAGAGCCCTTGATCGGCAAGGAGGGCCGGGTCACCGGCAAGATCGGACCGGGACTCGTCGGCGAGGTGATGATCGCGATCCGGGGCGGCGCGGAGGCGTTCTACGCCCACCCGGTCGACCCGCGCGAGGAGATCCCGGTCGGCGCCATCGTCGTGGTCGTCGAGTACCATCCGCCGCGCACCGTGTACGTCGCGCACGCCCTCGCCTGACGTCACCCCCGAGCCCTCGCCTGACGTCGCGCTCACGCGCTCGGCCGACCTTCCCGAATCCCTCGTGAAACGAGGGTGATCCCGGTGCGAACCGCACGCGCCTGCTTTGCGTCTATTGGATGCCGGTGACCATACGGCCGCCGGACCAAAGACACTCCCCAAGGAGGAGCGGTGCCAATTATCGCGCTGGCGGTGGGCGGCGTCGTCGCAGTGATCGTTCTGGTCATCATCTTCAAGTTGATCTGGCGGGTCGCGGAGCCGAACGAAGCCCTCATCATTTCCGGACTGGGCGCCAAGGCGCACAATCGGGACACCGCCGAGAGCCTCGGCTTCAAGATCGTCACGGGGAAGGGCGTCTCGGTGCTCCCGGGCTTCCAGACCTGCCGGCGGCTCTCCCTCGACACGCGCGCTTCCGACCTCGAGGTCGCCTGCGTCACCCGTCAGGGCATCAAGGTGCATGTGCGCGGCGTCGCCATCTACAAGGTCGGCGACGACTTCGTGTCGATCGCCAACGCCGCCCGGCGCTTCCTGGACCAGCAGAAGCTGATGGACGACAAGACCCACCAGCTGTTCGCCGGTCATCTGCGATCGATCATCGGTCACCTCACCATCGAGGACCTGATCCACAACCGTGAGGAACTCACCAACCAGGTCCGCACCTCCTCGGCCACCGAGATGAGCAAGCTCGGCCTCGTCGTGGACTCGCTGCAGATCCAGGAGATCGAGGACGAGAGCGGCTACATCGAGGCGCTCGGCCGCCCGGACGCCGCCGCGGTCGCCGCCAAGGCGCGCATCGCCGAGGCCGCCCGCAACCAGGAGGCCACCGTCGCCGAGCAGGAGGCCGCGCGGCAGAACGCGGCGGTCATGCGCGACACCCAGATCAAGCAGGCCGAGTACAAGGGTCACGTCGACCAGGCCGCCGCGCAGGCCCGGCAGGAGGTCATCCTCAAGGAGACCCGCAACGCCGAGCTGGAGGCCGAGCGCACCGAGAAGCGCCTGGAGAGCGAGATCCGCAAGCCCGCCGACGCCCGCGCGTACGAGCAGGTGAAGCTGGCCGAGGCCGAGCGCGAGGAGCGCATCGCCTACGCCCAGGCCGCCGCGCAGGAGGTTCAGCTGAGGGCCTCCCGCGAGGCCGAGGCGACCCGCCTGATCGGTGAGGCCAACGCCGACGCGATCCGCCAGAAGGGTCTGGCCGAGGCCGAGGCGATCAAGGCGCGCGCCGCCGCCCTGGCCGAGAACCAGGAGGCGGTCATCGCCCAGCAGCTCGCCGAGAACTGGCCGCAGATCGTCGAGGCGGGCGCCGGCGTGTTCGGCAACGTCGACAACATGGTCGTGCTGAACGGCGCCCAGGGCATGGAGGAGATGCTGGCCAAGGCCCTCACGCTCGGTGGCACCGGGCTCGGCCTGGCGCGCAACCTCCTCAGCAACATGAACGGCACGGGCAACACGGCCAACGGCCACGCCCCTGCCCCCGCCCCCGCCGTCGAGGCCCCGGCCCCGCCGGCCCCCGAGGCCTCCGAGTAAGGCCTGACCCAACACCCGCCTGTCCGCCGCGGCTCGCCCGGCGGACAGGCGGGTGTGGCCTTATCGGGGCCCCGGGACGGCTAACGTTCAAGGCATGTCCGTGCCCCGGCTCGCCGTCACCGTCGACCTTGTCGTCCTCACCGTCCGTGAGCAGCGGCTCTCGGCGCTGGTGTGGCGGCGCGACCGGGCACCTTATGACGGGTGCTGGTCCCTGCCCGGCGGCTTCATCCAGCTCGACGAGGACCTCCCGGCCGCCGCCGCCCGCCTGATGGCCGAACGGGCCGGGCTCGCGGACGTGGCGGGCCTGCACCTGGAGCAGCTGGCGACCTACGGCTACCCGGACCGTGACCCGCGCCAGCGCGTGGTCAGCGTGGCCTATCTCGGCCTCGCGCCCGACCTGCCCGCCTCCAGTCGCGCGCAGGTCCTCTGGAAGCCCGTCGACGACCTCGTTCACCACGACAGCGCCGCGTTCGACCACCGCCGCATCCTCTGCGACGGCATGGAACGAGCCCGCGCCAAGCTGGAGTACACCTCCCTCGCCGCCGCGTTCTGCCCGCCCGAGTTCACCGTCGCCGAGCTCCGCCGCGTCTACGAGATCGTCTGGGGCACCCCCCTCGACCCCCGGAACTTCCACCGCAAGGTCACCGGCGCCGACGGCTTCCTCGTCCCCACCGGCCGCACCACCACCCGGGACGGCGGTCGCCCCGCCCGCCTCTACTCCCGAGGCGACGCCGAACAACTCCGGCCACCCATGCTCCGCCCCCGCCCCGACCACCAGCCCGCCTGACCTGGCACTCCGGGCCGTCACCCGGCTAAGATCACGCTACTTTTCCACTCCCCCCGCGGAAAAACGTGATCCCTTGCGCAGAACCCTCTTCGGCGTGCCCGCAACCCTCCTGGCCGCCGCCCTGACCCTCCCCACCGCCACCCCGGCCGCCTGGGCGGACGCCTCACCGGCCGTCGCGGCCAAGATCGCGACCTCGATCACCGGGTTCACCACCGACCGCACCGAGGTCGACGCCGAGCACCGCCACGTGACGTTCAGCGGCCGCCTGGCGGTCACCGACGGTGGCGCGGCCGTCCCGAACGCCGCCGTCAGGATCTCCCGCGGCAGCGCGCTGGTCGCCCGCACGACGACTGACGCCACCGGGCATTTCGAGGTGGCCGCGGATGTCACGGCGGGCGGGCCTTACCTCGCCCAGTTCGCGGGCGACGATCAGTTTTCCAACAGCCTGGCGGGCGTGAACCTCGGCGTTCACCAGCTGCCCGCGCGGATCTCCCTGGACCGCAAGCCCGCCCGGGTGGACGCGGGCTCGGCGCAGACGTTCACCGGCGGCCTGGAGTGGCAGGGCTCGGACGGCTGGCATCCTGCCGCGCAGACCCGTGTGTGGATTCAGCAGTGCCTTGACGCGAACTGCACCTCGGTCCGCCAGGAGTCCGGCTACACCGGCGCCGACGGCCGGTTCGCGATCTCCGCGAAGGTGTACGCGTGGGGAACGTGGTCCGCGCTGAGCGGCGGCCCGTCGTTCCACGAGTTCTACCAGCAGGTCGCGTCGGGCAGGCAGGACATCGACGTCCGCTACCCGACCGCGATCAAGGGGTTCGACGTCACGACCGAGCCCGCGCCGCTCGGTGGTTACGCGCATTTCAGGATGCAGATCCTGCGCAAGGGCGCTACCTGGCAGGGCTATCCGTCCCACCAGGCCGTGCTGTTCTTCCGGCCCAAGGGTTCCAAGACCTGGATCCGCACGAAGAGCGGGGCGACGTCCGACAGCCGTGGCTACGCCGACGCCTGGGTGCGCGTGCCGGGTGACGGCGATTGGCAGGCACGCGTCCTGTCCACCGCCGAGAGCATGCCCAGCACGAGCGGGACCGACTACGTGGACGCCCGGTATGCGACGCGGATGGTGTGGTTCAACGCGGCTCCGGAGCCGGTGCGGAAGGGGCGGAAGATCACGTTGTCCGGGGCGCTGGCGTACGTGAAGCCCGGAAACCCGCTGATGCCCGGGCTGAGCAAGCGGAAAGTGAGGTTCTACTTCCGCGATGCCAAGACCAAGAAGTGGAGCTACCTCGGCAGCGACGTCACCGACTCCATGGGCGAGTTCAAGCGGCAGTTCGTCGCCAAGCGGGACGGGACGTGGCGGGTGTATTTCGCGGGGGAGGCGAACTTCCTGAAGTCGTTCGGTAAGGACGACTACGTGGACGTGCGTTAGGCGGAGGTGGTCGGCGGGGCCGCAGAGGTTTCCGGTGGTCCCGCCGGGTAAAGAATTCCGTGAGATGCACCGGGCATGACGAAGCCATTGCTAGCTTTTTGTCCCATGGATGGCGATATGTCCGAGGAGCTTGGCCTTCTCGTCCGCGACATCGGGGACGCCGGAGTCGCGGAAATGACCACCACGCCGGGGCTCGCGGCGGCCGTTGACCAGCATGTGGCGGCGCTGCGCGACGACATCGGGGTCCACCCCCACCCGGACGTGCTGATGGACTACCTCCACGTCTTCGCCGAGGACGCGTTCCGGCGGGGCTGGTGGCCCGACAGCACCCGCGACTGGGAGTTCGTCCGGATCGTCGCGGTCTGCTGGATGATGCGGCAGACCGCCTTCTAGGGCGATTCGGCCTATCCGTAGGCTATGCGCACGACCCCTGCATCAACCTGGAGGACAACGGTGTCCGAGCCAACCACCCCTCGCTTCCGCTCGGTGCTCGACCGCTTCGTGGCCTACAAGCCCGGCAAGGTTGTCACGTCGCCCGACGGGCGGTCCTTCAAGCTCTCCTCCAACGAGTCGCCGCACGGACCGCTCCCTTCGGTGGTCAAGGCGATCACCGAGGCGGCGCTGACGGTCAACCGCTACCCCGACAACAACTGCACCGGCCTGATCGAGGCGATCTCCGCCAAGTACGGCGTGCCCACCTCGCACATCGCGGTCGGCTGCGGCTCGGTCGGCGTGACTCAGATGCTGCTGGAGGCGGTGGCCGAGCCCGGCGCCGAGGTGATCTACGCCTGGCGGTCGTTCGAGGCCTACCCGCTCCTGGTGTCGCTGTCGGGCGCCACGTCCGTGCAGGTCGAGCTCAAGGACGAGACCCACGACCTGGACGCGATCGCCGACGCCATCACGCCCGAGACGCGGCTGATCTTCGTCTGCAACCCCAACAACCCGACCGGCACGATCGTGCGCGGCCCCGAACTCGAGGCCTTCCTCGACCGCGTCCCGGCCGACTGCCTGGTGGTGCTGGACGAGGCCTACCGCGAGTACATCCGCGACGACGAGGTCCCCGACGGGCTGACCCTCTACCCGAGCCGCCCCAACCTGGTCGTGCTGCGGACCTTCTCCAAGGCCTACGGGCTGGCGGGCCTGCGCATCGGCTTCATGGTCGGGCACCCGGCGGTCGCCGAGTCGGTGCGCAAGACGTTCCTGCCGTTCAGCGTGAACGCCGTGGTGCAGGCCGCCGCGATCGCCTCGCTGGCCGCCACCGACGAGCTTCTCGAACGCGTGGAGAACACCGTCAAGGAGCGCGAGCGGGTCCGGAACGCCCTGATCGCCGACGGCTGGACCGTCCCGCAGACCGAGGCCAACTTCGTCTGGCTGCGGCTGGGCGACCACACCATGGACTTCTCGGCCGCCTGCGACGCCCAGGGCGTCAGCGTCCGGCCGTTCGCCGGTGAGGGCGCCCGCATCTCGATCGGCTCGCCCGAGGAGAACGACGCCTTCCTCGCGGTCGCTCACGACTTCCCGCACCGGCTCTGAATCCGGCTCTGAATCCGGCCCTGAAACCGGCCCTGAATCCGGGTCCGAAACCGCGCAGGAGCTAGCCCGGCTAGCCCAGGAGGCCGCCTGAGCCGCCTCCGGTGTCCGTCGCGCCCGTCGTGCCGCCCGTACCGCCGTCAGAGCCGCCCGAACCGCCAGAGCCGGTGTCGCCGCCGGACGGGGTGGTCGGCGGCGGGGTGTCGGGCGGTTGCGTGGCGGGCGGGGTGTCCGGAGGCTGCGTCGCCGGTGGCTTGGTCGCCGGCGGGTTCGACGCGGGCGGCTTGGTCGCGGGCGGCTTACTGGTGGACGGCCTGGTCGACGGCTTGGCCTTGCTCGTCGACGGCGCCGGCGTGGTCGGCTTGATCGTGGTGTGCGGGGACATGTTGGGGGAGATCCCCGGCGCCGGGGCCCCGCCGCCACCGTCCGGGGTGCCGGTCCGGTCGGCCTTGGGCGTGGCGCTCTCGGCCGGCGCGGGCGAGGGCGACAGCTCCAGAACGGCCGGAATCCCCTTGCGGATGGGCTCGTAGCCCAGCATTGCGGAGGCGAGCACCCCGCTGCCCAGGACGACGACCGCGGCCCCCGCCGCCATCGCTATCCGGGCCCGTTCATGCGGCGGCCTGTCCCTGAAAGCGAGCTTTGGACGGTCGTTTGACGTCACGTCGTTCATGGCCTGTCCCCCGGGCCCAGCCGGTCAGAATTGACCGGTTCATTTCGAATGTACGCCGAGGGAGCGGCGGTCGGTCTGACCGGCTGCGGCCTCTTCCGACCACACGATCCGGCGTCCTTTCACCGTCCCTCGCAAGGGGGACGCCGGATCATGTGGCCGGGTTGCCCGGGCCGCGTTCATACCGTGCGGAATGCTCAGATGCCAGCTGTGGGCCTCAAGTAGCGGCCTTGGGGCCGAGCTTCTCGACGATCAGCCGGTAGAGCTGCCGCGGACGGCCCGGTTGCGGCGTCCGGTTGGGCGGCAGCGGCCACGCCAGGCCCTCCTCGACCAGGGTCCGCAGCAGGCGCCGGGCGGTACGCGGGGTGACGCCCAGCATCTTGCCCGCGTTCTCGGCGTCCACGATGAGCGGCTGGTCCTGGTCGCCGAGCTTGTCGGCCAGGCGGGCCAGGATCTCCAGGCCCTTGGGCTTGGCCTGAGGCTGCGCCCGAGGCGGCGTACGCGGCGCGGGCACCAGCGCCCGGCCGTCGCGGTCCAGCGCGAAGCCCTGCGCCCGCTGAGAGCTCTGAGAGCGCGCCAGGGCCGCCCGTGCGTGCGTCTCGGCCTCGTGCGCCGTACGGCCCATGCCGATGCCGACCTCGATGGCCAGGCCGAGCTCCTCGCGGACCCGTTCGACGAACGGCGGCGTCCGGAACCCCTCGGTCGACGCGGTGACCGAGCCACGCGTGGCGATCACCAGGTAGCTGTGATCGTCGAGCGGCCACACCGAGGCGTTCATCCGGTGCGCCTCCTGCAGGAGGACGCGGTGGAGCGCCAGCTTCAGCTCGTCCCGCCAGTAACGCGGCGTGACCCGGCGCGGCGTCTCGCGCAGCGTCGGTACGTCCACCAGCACGACGACCAGCTGCGACTCCTCCAGCCGGTGGTGCGCGCCGAGCAGCGCCGCGGTCTGCAGCGAGCTGCGGATCGCCGCGCCCGTCGGCCGCACCCGGATGGTGGGCACGCCCGCCATCTCCATGCGTTCGGCGGTGGCGTGCACGCACGTCATCGCGACCGTGGTCGCGCCCCGCCGCCACAGGCGCTCGTGGAAGGCCGCCAGCGTTCCCGGACCGGCCGCCTCCTCACGCAGGTGCACCTGGTCGGTGGGCAGGTTGATCTCGGCGTAGGCCTCCTCGACCTCGGCGCGGCCGAGCACGTCGATGCTCACCCGCGAGGGATCGAAGCGGTCGTCGAGGGAGGCGCGCAGCAGCGCCCCTTGGAGTGCCGCTCCGTTCAGGGGCACGTAGGTCGCCGGCATCGTGAGGACGCCGGCCTTCCGCGCGAAGTCGTAGGGCACCGGGCTCGCGAAGAGGCACACGTCCACGCCCGAGCCGAGGCGCACGACCTTGTCGGCCGCCTCTTGCTCGTCGCGGTACGCGGCCGCGACGAGGCGGCTCGGCACCGGCGTCGGTCCGTGGCCCATCAGCATGACCCGTTCCACCAGGTCATGCGGGCCCACGACGCCTATTGTCAGGTCGGGGGTCACCGAACCCGTCCTCGCGGCCGTCATCAGCGCTCGCTCGCTTCCCGGTCTGCCCAGTGTTCCGCCCCCTTGGCTACGCCCCGCCAGTCCCGAGGCCGGAGGCCCGGCGGCTCCGGAAATGCGTTCGCGCACGCTTCGCCCAACGGTTGACTCATGGCTTGTCGCCCCTGCCTTCTGACCCTGCACCGCAGTTCCCGTGCGATTCGTTCCTCAGTGGGCAGATCGGGTCAGGGCGACGATGTGTGACGCCCAGACGCGAAATCGAATCAAGAGTGCGGCGAAAAAGTAACCTACGCGACCCCTTGGTCAGTAATTTGTCACCATTCGGTCAGTCTCGATCTCGTATCTTCGGTCGTCCGAAGATGAAAAACAAGACCCGAAAACGCCGCAAGGGGCCCCTCATGGCGCTGATGCGCACTCAAGAGACCCCTGCGGCGTCCGTTTGGTTTACGTGGTGCCCGAAATTCGACCGCCCCGCACAGCGTGGCCGGAAAAGAACGAGCAGACCGGAAAGAAGATCAATCAGCCTCGCGCACGATCTCCGCTCCGAGCTGCGAGAGCCGCTCCGCGGTGTGCGCGTGACCCCGGTCGAGGTAGTACGCCGAGGTGATCGTCGTCTCGCCCTCGGCGGCCAGGCCGGCCAGCACCAGCGCGCTGCCGCAGCGCAGGTCGTGCGCCTCGACGGTCGCGCCGCGCAGCCCCCGCGGCCCGTTCACCTTGGCGCGGTTGCCGTCCACCTCGATGTCGGCGCCCATCTTGGCCAGCTCGCCGGCCAGCTTGAAGCGTCCGTCGAAGATCCGCTCGTAGACGTAGGACGGGCCGTCCGCCAGGCACGACAGCGCCATGATCGGCGACTGCAGGTCGGTGGCGAAGCCCGGGTACTCGTCGGTGATGACGTTGATCGGCCGCAGCGTGCGGTCGCGCCGCACCTGTAGCACCGCGCCCTGCTGGTGGAACTCCACGCCCATCTGCTCGAGCTTGTCGCCCGCGACGCCCAGGTGCTCCAGCGAGGCGCCCACCAGGTTCAGGTCGCCGCCGGTGATCGCCGCCGCCATCACGAACACGCCGGCGTCGATCCGGTCCGGCATCACGGTGTGCTCGACCGCGGTGAGCTCGCCGACGCCCTCGACGGTGATGAAGCCGGTGCCGCCGCCGCTGATCCGCGCGCCCATCCGCTGCAGGATCTGGATGTTGTCCAGCACCTCGGGCTCCAGCGCCGCGTTCTTGATCAGCGTGGTGCCCTTGGCCATGACCGCGGCCATGATGAGGTTCTCGGTGCCGGTGTGCGAGGGCGTGTCGCAGTAGAGCGTCGCGCCGCGCAGGTCGCCGGCCTTGATGTGGATGATGCCGTCGCCGTTGTCGGCCACCTGCTCGGTGACCGTGGCGCCCATCCGCTTGAAGCCGTTGTAGTGGAAGTCGAGGTTCCGGCTGCCGAGGTTGCAGCCGCCGACGCCCTCGATGACCGCCTCGCCGAGCCGGTGCAGCAGGGCCGGGACGAACAGGAACGAACCGCGGAAGCGGGACGCGATGTCGGCCGGCAGCACCGGGCTGGTGAGCGTGGAGGCGTCGATGACCAGGGTGCGCTCGGCCTCGTGCAGCTCGGCCTTGGCGCCGACGGCCCGCGCGAGCTCCACGGCGCGGCGAACGTCCTCGATGATCGGGACGTTGCGGAGGACGGTACGGCCCTTGGAGGCCATCAGCGAGGCGCCGATCATCGGCAGGACCGCGTTCTTCGCGCCCTGGATGAACACCGTGCCTTGCAGGGACTGGCCTCCACGCACGCGGTAACGAACCTCGTGGCCCAAGCTCATGCCGCTTAACTCCTTCGTTGCGGGGTGCGCCTAACGAAACAAATGGGACTGCCCGCCCACCCGTTCACTATGAGAACGGCGGGTCACAGGGGCCGAGAGCGTCGAACGGTGTCCCGTGCGCCAAACGTTCCCCAGTAAACCATCGCGGTGGGGATGAGGCGTCCGGTACACACGTCCGTGGCGTTGGCCTGCCTGGTTAGACAGCTTGCACCGCGAGAAGGTTCGCTCCCTTGCGCGTCACCCGAGTGTGAGCCGCGCTTCACCCTTAGTCCACATGTCAAAGCGACCTGATCCGGCGGTGCCGAAGGCTGTGCGGAAACAGGACGCGTCAGGCCTCTTCCAAGATCTCAACGGTATCGCCGACCATAAGGGTTCCCAGAACGCGGGGCACGGCGTTGTGGCCGAAGCGCAGGCCGCGGTCGATCATCCGGTAGGTCGCCAGGGTGCGCAGCGGCTCGCGGCCGCGCTCGCCTGTGTCCTGGTCGGTCGTGGTGATGACGCAGCGCGCGCACGGCTTGACCATCTCGATCTCGGCGCCGCCGATGCGCAGCCGCCGCACCGCGTCCTCGGCGTACGCGCCGAGCCCCGAGAGCACCAGGTTGGGCCGGAACCGGTTCATCGGCAGCGGGTCCGCATCGCGTTCGGCGAGTCGCGCGTTGAGGTCGGCCAGCGACTCCTCGGAGATCACCAGCAGCGGGTAGCCGTCGGCGAACGCGACCTCGCCGCCGCCCCGCGAGGTCGGCCGGTGCCCGGTGAAGCGCATCAGCCGAACGTCGGCGTTCAGCAGGGCCGAGAACCAGTCCGCCGCCTCGTCGCCCTGGTCGACGCCCTGGCACTCGGACCTGTGGACGGTGACGTCGCGGACCGGACCGTTGTCCACAGCCTTGTGGACAAGTGTGCTGAACGCGAGGGCCGGGTCGGCGACGTCGACGGTGAGGATCTCCCCGTCGTACACCGGCCGCAGCAGCGCCATGCGCGCGTACTCGCGCTGCGACAGGAACCGGCCCTCGGCGTTGGTCAGCATGAACTCCCGGTCGAAGGGGAGCCCCGTCGCGCCGAGCTCGGCGCTGCGCAGCGGCGTGCCGCCGCCGCTCTTCAGTGGGTAGACGTTGAGTTCGGTCAGGACGCCCAATCGGGACCCCTTCCAGACGGATCGTCAGACGAGCGCCGCGAGCCGGTCGAACATCGGCCCGAGCCGTTCCACGAACCGCTCAGGCCGGCAGACCGCGTCCAGCCGCTCCTCATCGAGCGTGAGGCCGGCCTCGGCCGCGTGCTTGCGCAGAGTCTCCCTGAACGGCACGCCGGTCTGCCAGGTCTCCATGGCGGCCTTCTGCACGAGCGGGTAGGCCTCGTCGTCGCGCGACATGCCCGCCTCGACCAGCTCCAGCAGCACGGTCGAGGTGTAGATCAGGCCGCCGGTCGAGTCGAGGTTGACCCGCATCCGCTCGGCGTCCACGACCAGGCCGGACATCAGCCGGTTGCTGAGGTTCAGCATGTAGTCGAGCGCGATCGAGGCGTCCGGCAGCGCGATGCGCTCGGTGGAGGAGTGCGAGATGTCGCGCTCGTGCCAGAGCGGGATGCCCTCCATCACCGGAACGATCTGGGCGCGCACGATCCTGGCCATCCCGGCGAGCCGCTCGGAGATGATCGGGTTCTTCTTGTGCGGCATGGCCGAGGAGCCCTTCTGGCCCTTGCCGAACGGCTCCCAGAGCTCGCGGACCTCGGTGCGCTGGCCGTGCCGCACCTCGAGCGCGATCGCCTCGCACACCGTCGCCATGATCGCCAGGCTGGAGACCCACTCGCTGATGCCGTCGCGGATGACCACCTGGGTGGACACATCGGCGGACTTCAGGCCGAGCCGGCGCGCGACGTGCCGCTCGATCTCCGGGTCGATGTTGGAGTACGTGCCGACGGCGCCCGAGATGGCCATCACGCCGACCGCCTCGCGCGCGCTCTTCAGCCGGTCGCGCGAACGGGCCATGGCGAACGCGAAGTCGGCGACCCGGTGGCCCCAGACGTCGGGCTCGCCGTGGATGCCGTGCGTGCGGCCGACGCGCAGCGTGGCGCGGTGCTCCAGGGCGTGGTCGCGCAGCGTCGCGACCAGCGTGTCCGCCTTGGCCAGCAGGATGTCGGTGGCCTCGACCAGCTGCAGCGCGAGCGCGGTGTCGAGCAGGTCCGACGAGGTCATGCCGAAGTGGACGTAGCGCGCGGCCTCGCGCGGCGTGGTGTTGTCCGCCCACGCCGACAGGAACGCGATCACGTCGTGCTGGGTGACCGCCTCGATCTCGTGCACGGCCTCGGGCGTCGGCGGCGCCGCGTTCCGCACGGGCTCCACCACCTCCGCCGGGATCGTGCCGGCCTCGGCGTGGGCCTCGACCACGAGGGTCTCGACCTGGCACCACAGCTCGTACTTGTGCGCGTCACTCCAGACGCGCCCCATCTCCGGAAGGGTGTAGCGCTCAATCACAAGGTCGATTCTCCCAGGTCGGGCCGAGTGCCCTTGACCACCGGGTGACCACCGGGGCTGTGACGGAACGAATAGAAAGGTTTGTTATCTGTTGGTCCGCCAGTGCCCTATGCTTCGTTCGGCACCGGCCGTGAGCTGGGAAGACGCCCGAGGTGGCGGGCGTTGATCCCTAGGGTGGCGGGCCGGCGGCCCGGGCATTTCGGGGGCTCCGGGGCGCCGGCCCGCCGCCTCACGAAGCGACGGCGGCCGGTGCGGGCTCGTGTGCGGTGGCGGCGCGGGCGGTGCGCGTACGGTGCTCCAGCGCCAGCGCGACGGCCACGATCACGATCAGCGCGACCAGTTCGGCGGCGGCTATCCACAGGCCCAGCGGGATCACCGCGAGGGCCGCCACCGCGGCGGTCAGCCGGATCCGGGACGGCCCGATGCCCACGATCCGCCGGTACGCGGCGTCCCCGAGCAGGTAGAGCGCCAGGCCGCCCGCCAGCGAGATCGCCGGAGCCGCGTGCAGTCCCTCCCAGGCGTGCCCGACCGACTTCTTCAGGCCCGCCGCGGTCACGATCACGCCGACGATGATCGGGATGTGCGCGTAGAAGTAGCCGAACATGGTCATCTGGGTCCGGGCGACGTCGTCGGCCCCGGCCAGCGACTCCTCGGCGCGCTCGTCGTCGCCGACGAAGTAGGTCCACCAGATCGCGGCGGCGAGGGCCAGGCCCAGGGTCACCGCGACGACGAGCCCCGCGTCCAGCTTCTGGTCGGCCGCGCCGATCCCGACGGCGATGACCGACTCGCCCAGCGTCACGATGACCAGCAGCCCGTGCCGCTCCACGATGTGCGAGGCCTGGATGGTGAACCGGCCGCCCGCCGGGACGATGTACGGCTGGATGATCGGCACCACCAGCGCGACGATCCACAGCGCGTACACCGCCGGGCCGTGGTCCAGCAGCCCGGCGAAGATGATCAGCACGGCGGCCAGCAGGTTGGCGGGCAGCACGCGCAGGATGTTGGGGTTGGCCTGGGCGAAGAGGCTGACGTGCGCGATCACCAGCACCAGGTAGCCGAACCCCCACATCACGCCGCCGCCCTTGAACGCGGTGGGGGTCGCGAGCGCGGTCAGGAAGAAGCCGACCATGCCCACCAGGAGCAGCAGGCGCCGGACGTTGGCGGTCGGGGACATCATGTTGGTCAGCCAGGCGTACCCGCCGTACATCCACCACAGGACGCCGAACATCAGCACCACCTGCAGCAGCCCCAGCGGGTTGGGCTCCTTGACGAACACCCCGGTCAGCTGGGTGATCGCGAACACGAACACCAGGTCGAAGAAGAGCTCCAGCGTGGTGACGCGGTAGACCTCCTCGCCCTCGTCCGGAGCGGCCGGGGTCGCAGGGGCGGACGGGGAGGGAGGGGCGGACGACGACATGACTGCCTCACAAGCAGGGGGAACGGGCGCCGGGGCGGCAGCGTAATTATGTAATCAATTCGCCCGCTGTCAATACCCCGGCCCCGGCGTCGTCCCTGGTCGGGCGTCAGGTCCGGTCGTGCCCGGCCGGGATCGCGGGCGAGGCTGACCGCAGCAGCGTTCCCGCGCGCTGGTCCAGCAGGCCGGTGAGCAACTGCTGCCCGTACCCCAGGGCGAGCGCCCAGAACAGCAGCGCCGGCTGGGACGTGATGTCGGACAGGCCCGGCAGGAAGCCCGACGCGAGCCCGAACAGCCCGACGATCGCGGTCGCCGCGCCGGTCGGCGCCTTCAGCAGGGCGAGCGGTACGGCCAGCGAGTGCCGGGTGGGCAGTTCGTCGCTCGTGCTGAGCGAGCGCGCCGCCGACAGCGCCGCGCCCAGCAGGCCCAGGAGCGCGACCAGCGGCACGTCGCCGCCGCGCGGGGCGTGATGCGGACCGCTCGGGCACATCAGCGCTCCGGCGGCCTTGTCGTTGAAACAGAGCGGCACGGCCTCGGGCCAGTAGGCCCCGGCGGCCACGAACCCGCCGACGAGCAGCAGGAGCATCACGAACGTTCCGATGAGCACGTTGCGGAACCGGCGCACCCGCCCGTTCTCCACGGCCTGCTGGAAGTAGGCGCCCTGCGCCGAGGCGACCAGCATGTGCCGGTCGGCGGGCGTCAGGTGCTCGGGGTCCAGCGACTGCGCCGTGCCGAAGCGCCGCTCCAGCGCGACCCGGCGCGGGTCCTCGGTCGACAGGTAAGCCCGTACGAGCGCCAGCACCTCCGGGACGCGCCCGGCGACCTGCTCGACCGGCTGGAGCGCCAGCAGCTGCACGGAGCCGGTGTTGATGTTGAACCAGGCGCCGTCCACCGCGCGCCCCGAGACCCAGTCGCGCAGCTTCCGGCGGCTCGCCGCGTAGTAGCGCGCGAGGACGACGTGGCGCAGGATCGCGTCGTAGCTCGCCGCGATCTCGTCGCCCTCCCACGGACGGCTCTCCGCCGCCGGAGCGGCGGCACCGCCGACGAGCGCGCCGCGTACGTCATGCCCCGCGGCGGGCCTCGTGGCGGGCACTGTGGCGGGTCTCGTGGCGTGCTCGCGCGTGGGGCGGGCCCGGCCGGCAGGGGTGAAGTGCAGGGCGCCTGAGTGGGCGACGGCGCGCCTGGCGTCCGCGAGCAGCTGTACGGCGCGCGCCTCCACGTACGCGCGCCAGGCGCCCGAGGCCCCGAACCTGCGGTAGGCCCAGGTCCTCGGCGCCCGCAGAGTTCGCCGTACCAGCCGTCGTTTGCGCCGCACCATCGCCTCATCCCGTCATGTCACTGAGCGTGCTCAGATGGCTATCGACGGTGACGAATGGTGGTGTTAGCGGATCGGCCC
The DNA here is from genome assembly GCF_017573505.1 of Actinomadura barringtoniae. Taxonomy (GTDB): domain Bacteria; phylum Actinomycetota; class Actinomycetes; order Streptosporangiales; family Streptosporangiaceae; genus Spirillospora; species Spirillospora barringtoniae. Next base: position 321,567 of record NZ_JAGEOJ010000007.1, on the reverse strand, counting down.
AAGATGTAGCCCGACGGTGACCTCAGGCCGTTTCGGCGCCCGGGCCTCAGGCCGTTTCGGCACCCGCGGGCTCGGCGGCCTTGAGCGCGATGTCGGTGCGGTGATGCGACCCACGCAGGCCGATCTTGGTGACGGCCTCGTACGCGGCCGCACGGGCGGCGCCGAGGTCCGCGCCGGTGCCGACCACGCTGAGCACCCGCCCGCCGCCGGCGACCAGGCGGCCGTTCTCGTCGAGCTTGGTGCCCGCCTGCAGCACGTACGCGCCCTCGACCGCGTTCGCCGCGTCCAGGCCGGTGATCTCGTCGCCCTTGACCGGGTCGGCCGGGTAGTTCTCCGCCGCGACGACGACCGTGACGGCGGCGCCCTGGTACCACTCCAGGCGGGTGGTCTCGGGGTTCAGGCCGCCGATCGCGCAGGCTTGCAGCAGGCCCGCCAGCGGGGTCGCCAGCCGGTCCAGCACGACCTGGGTCTCCGGGTCGCCGAAGCGGGCGTTGAACTCCACCACCCGCACGCCCTTGGCGGTCAGCGCGAGCCCCGCGTACAGCACGCCGACGTAGGGGGTCTCGCGGCTGCGCAGCTCGTCGATCGCGGGCTGGACGACCGTGGCCATGACCTCGTTCACCAGGCCGGCGGGCGCCCAGGGCAGCGGCGTGTAGGCGCCCATGCCGCCGGTGTTCGGCCCGGCGTCGGCGTCGTAGGCCCGCTTGAAGTCCTGCGCGGGCAGCAGCGGCACCGCGTTCTCGCCGTCGCACAGCGCGAACAGCGACACCTCGGGCCCGTCCAGGAACTCCTCGATCACCACGCGCTCGCAGGCGGCCGCGTGCTCCAGGGCCGCGGCGCGGTCCTCGGTGACGACGACGCCCTTGCCGGCGGCCAGCCCGTCGTCCTTCACCACGTACGGCGGGCCGAACTCGTCCAGCGCGTCCTCGGCCTGCGCGGTCGTCTCGCAGACCCGCGCCGCCGCGGTCGGCACGTTCGCCGCCGCCATGATCTCCTTGGCGAACGCCTTGGAGCCCTCGATCCGGGCGGCCTCCTCGTCCGGGCCGAAGCACGGGATCCCGGTGAGCCTCAGCGCGTCGCCGACCCCGGCCATCAGCGGGGCCTCGGGGCCGATCACGACCAGCGAGACGCCGAGCCGTCCCGCCAGCTCCACCACCGCCTGCGGGTCGGTCGGGTCGAGCGCGTGATTGTCGGCGATCTCCGCGGTCCCCGGATTTCCGGGCGCGCAGTGAAGCGCCGTTACGGCGGGGTCGCGATGCAGGGCGCGGGCGAGAGCATGCTCGCGGCCGCCGGATCCAAGGAGGAGTACTCGCACGTCCGGATCCTAGTGGCCCCCGGGACCCGCCGCCCCGCGGACGGTGTGACCAGCGCCACGGCGTCCCCAGGGCAACTTGAACGATGACCGCAACGTCATATATGTCGGCTGGTAAGCTTCAAAAGCTTGTGGCCTTGACGCCTAGGAGTGAAGGGAGGTGGTCGGGATGAGTCCTGGTGATCCTTGCAGTACCGCGGAGTCCCCTCACAGTCCGAGCTGGACTGATCTTCCGTCCGCCTCTACCAGGCGTCCGGCCCCAGCCTCCGCGCGCTCCTCGTTCTGACACAGCGGGTTGAGCGCGCTTCGCGCGTGTGGCCGGAGGGTTAGGAGCACCCCATGGCCATGACACGAGTCCGCCCTGGCCGCGCGACCATGTCGATCTTCAAGACGCGTGGCCGCCCCCACGCCGTCCCGGCGCAGTCCGCGCACCGTGATTCGGCGGTCATCGATTGGGCCGCCTACATCGACGGCAACCGCATCTCGACCGACACCATCGACGACGCCGTACGGATGATCCGCGACGGCCGCCTCGACAAGGCCGGCGATCGGGGGCCGCGCGGCGAAGCCATGGGGGCGGAACATCGGGGGCGGCGGGGCGAAGCCATGGGGGCGGAGGAGAGCGCCGGCTTCGTCTGGGTCGGGCTGCATGAGCCGTCCGCCGAGGAGCTGACCGAGCTCGCCGAGGTCTTCGGCCTCCACCCGCTGGCCGTCGAGGACGCCATCAACGCCCATCAGCGCCCCAAGCTCGAGCGCTACGACGACGTGCAGTTCTTGGTGATGAAGACGGTCGGCTACGTCAGCCGCGACCCGGCAGGCCCCGAGGTCGTCGAGACCGGCGAAGTGATGATCTTCTGTGGCCCCGACTTCGTCGTCACCGTGCGGCACGGCACGCACTGCGAGCTCGGCTGCGTCCGCAACGAGCTGGAGAAGGACCCCGAGCGCCTCAGCCTCGGCCCGAGCGCCGTGCTGCACGCGGTCGCCGACCGGGTGGTGGACGGCTACGTGAACGTCGCCGACGCCGTCATGGAGGACATCGACGAGGTCGAGGAGGCCGTCTTCTCGCCCGAGCGCACCGACGAGTCGCGGCGCATCTATCGCCTCAAGCGCGAGGTGATTCAGCTGAAGCGCGCCGTCGGCCCGCTCGCCGGCCCGCTCCGCAACCTGACCAACCGCCGGTTCGTACCGAGCGAGATCAAGGAGTACCTGCGCGACGTCGAGGACCACCTCACCCGCGTCCGCGAGCAGGTCGAGTCCTACGACGAGCTCCTCAACCCGATCCTGCAGGCGCACATGACCCAGGTGACGGTCGCCGACAACCAGGACATGCGCAAGATCTCCGCGTGGGGCGCCATAGCGATGGTGCCGACCGCGATAGCGGGGGTCTACGGGATGAACTTCGACTACATGCCCGAGCTCAAGTGGAAGTACGGCTACGCGCTGATCATCGGCGTCATCGCGACCATCTGCATGTCCCTCTACCGCGGCTTCCGCCGTAACGGCTGGCTATAGCGGTTCGGCCGGCTCAGCCGAGCGGCTGGGTGCGGAGGGGGCGCGGGACCGGGAGGCCGTGCTGCTTCAGCACGTTCCGCAGCCGGTCGGGGTAGTCGGTCACGATCGCGTCCACGCCGTAGCCGATGAAGCGGGCCATCTCGTCCGGCTCGTTCACCGTCCAGACCACCACCGGGAGCGCGAGCGAGTGCGCCGCGCCGACCAGGTCGAGGTCGGCGAGCACGTGCTCGGGGGACAGCACGGTCGCGCCGATGTCCAGCGCCGCACGGGCCGGATCGTCGGGCTCCATGCCCGCCAGCCACGTGGTGCCGGGAACGAGCGTCTTGGCCTCGATGAGCGCCACCCGGGCGGCCCGCGGGGCGTACCGGCGCGCCTCCAGCAGCACCCGCCAGTCGAACGCCAGCAGGCGGCTCCGGCCGAGCAGGTCGAACGCCGACAGCACCTGCGCGACGGCCGCGGTGAACAGCGCCACGTCCGCGTCGGGCCAGGACGGGTCGGTCTTCAGCTCGACGGCGAGGTCGACCCCGGGCGCGCGGGACAGCAGCGCGCACGCCTCGGCGAGCGTGGGGACGGGCGTGCCGGGCAGCGGCTGGTGCGTGAGCTTGAACGGGTCGTCGTCGGAGCGGCGCCGGATGCCCGCGTCCAGGGTTTTCACCTGGTCGAGCCTGAGCTCCCTGATCGGCCTGCCGACGTAGGGGAAGCCGGGGTCGCCGGGGTTCGCGGGGCCGGTGTCGGCGACGTTGACGGGCGAGAACGCCTGGTCGTGGTTCAGCACCACGACCTCGTCGGCGGTCAGCCCCACGTCGAACTCGATGGCGTCGACGCCGAGCTCGAGGGCGAAGGCCAGGCCCGGCAGCGTGTTCTCCGGTCGCAGTCCCCGGGCGCCGCGGTGGCCGTGGAGCTCGACGGCACCCCCGAACGAAGTCACGGGTGGAACGCTACAAGGAGTGACCGATCAACGGGTGGCCGACCGGTGATAAACCGCTGAACGGATGAGGGACGCGGGGCGCGTGCGCGCCCCGCGTGCTATGAGCGTGTCGTGACGGGCGGTCAGACCAGGGAGCGGAGCTGCAGGGTCTGGTCGCGGCCCGGGCCGACGCCGATCGCGGAGATCTGCGCGCCCGACATCTCCTCGAGCGCGTGCACGTAGTCCTGCGCGTTCTTCGGGAGGTCGTCGAACGTCTTGGCGCCGGAGATGTCCTCCTGCCAGCCGTCCAGGTACTCCAGGATCGGCTTGGCGTGGTGGAACTCGGTCTGCGACGGGGGCATCTCGTCGTGCCGGACGCCGTCGATGTCGTAGGCGACGCAGACCGGGACCCGCTCCAGGCCCGACAGCACGTCGAGCTTGGTGAGGAAGAAGTCGGTGATGCCGTTCACCCGCGCGGCGTAGCGCGCGATCACCGCGTCGAACCAGCCGCAGCGGCGGTCGCGGCCGGTGGTGACCCCGTACTCGCCGCCGGTCTTGCGCAGGTACTCGCCCTGCTCGTCCAGCAGTTCGGTGGGGAACGGCCCCGAGCCCACACGGGTGGTGTAGGCCTTCAGGATCCCGATCACGCGGTTGATCTTGGTGGGGCCGACGCCGGAGCCGGCGCAGGCGCCGCCCGCGGTCGGGCTGGAGGAGGTGACGAACGGGTAGGTGCCGTGGTCGATGTCCAGGAGCGTGCCCTGGGCGCCCTCCAGCAGCACGACCTTGTCCTCGTCCAGCGCCTTGTTGATCACCAGCGTGGTGTCGGCGACGAACGGCTTCAGGCGCTCGCCGTACTCCAGGTACTCCTGCACGATCGGGCCGGTCTCGATCCGGCGCCGGTTGTAGACCTTGGTGAGCACCTGGTTCTTCTCGCGGAGCGAGAGGTCCAGCTTCTGGGTGAGGATGTTCGGGTCGAACAGGTCCTGGACCCGGATCCCCATCCGGTTGATCTTGTCGGCGTACGCCGGGCCGATGCCGCGGCCGGTGGTGCCGATGCGGGCCTTGCCGAGGTAGCGCTCGGTGACCTTGTCGAGGGCACGGTGGTGGGGCATGATCAGGTGCGCGTCGGCCGAGATCAGCAGGCGTTCGCAGCTGATGCCGCGGTCCCGCAGGCCGTCGATCTCCTGCAGCAGCACGCCCGGGTCGATCACCACGCCGTTGCCGATCACCGGGACCACGTCGGGCGACAGCACGCCGGACGGGAGCAGGTGCAGGGCGTAGCTCTTGTCGCCGATGACCACGGTGTGGCCCGCGTTGTTGCCACCCTGGTAGCGGACGACGTAGTCGACGTCTCCGCCGAGCAGGTCGGTGGCCTTGCCCTTGCCCTCATCTCCCCATTGGGCTCCGACAAGAACGATGGCCGGCATGCCGCTGTTTCCTTCCCACGACGAAGGCCCCTGATCGCAAGCGCGAAGGGGCCTCTTGCGATCAAATCGTACCCGTCCCGGGGGGCCGAAGAAACCGCAGGCCGTGATCACTGCGCCTGGAGGGACAAGTGAGGCCCGGCCGCGTCAGGCGGCCGGGCCCACTCGAAAGCTCGTCCGCTCAGGCGTTCACGACGCTCGCTCAGGCGTTCAGGGCGTCGGCGGCGGTGGGGCTGCTGTCGCGCAGGAACGTCTTGCAGCGCTCGGCCTCGGCGTCCTCGCCGATGGCCGCGGCGGCGCGTCCCAGGGCGTGCAGGGCCCGCAGGAAGCCGCGGTTGGCCTCGTGCTCCCAGGGGACCGGCCCCTGGCCCTTCCAGCCTGCCCGGCGGAGCTGGTCGAGCCCGCGGTGGTAGCCGGTGCGCGCGAAGGCGTAGGAGTCGATGACGCCGCCCCGGGCGAACGCGCGGTCGGCCAGTTCGGCCCACACGCCGGGGTAGTCCGGGTGGCGCGCGGCCACCTCGAACGGGTCGACGCCCTTCTCCAAGGCCTCGCGGGCCTCGACGTTGTCCGGCAGTTCGGTCGGAGGCACGCCGCCGAGCAGGTTCTGGGTCATGCCGGTCATCGTAAGTGGCAACCGGGGGCGACCATCACCCCGGGATCGCAGATCGTCCGCTATGCCACTTTCATGCCGCGTTCAGTGGCTCGGCGGGCAGCGGGAGCGGCAGCCGGTAGTGCACTGACCCGTCGTCGCTGCACGGGCGTACGGAGGGCCAGGTGCCGCGGATGGCGGACATGGCGATCCGGTTCTCCAGCACCACGTCGGCGTCGAACTCGCTGATGCCGCGGCGTTCGGCGAGCTCGGCCAGGAACGCCACCATGCGGCGGCCGAGGCCGCGACGCTGCCACGGGTCGGCGACCAGGACGGCGAGCTCGGCCCGCCAGGGCTCCTTGCGGTCGCGCACGTACTCGGCGATCCCGACGATCTCGCCGTCGAGCAGCGCCACCATGGCCTCCCGGTCCCAGTGGTCGAGCATCAGCAGCGAGCGCAGGTAGGCGTCCGGGAGCCGCGGCGTCCCGGAGAAGAAGCGCGTGTAGAGGCTGCCGGTCGACAGCCGGTCCGACATCCGGCGGATCCGCTCGTCGTCGGTCATCCCGTACGGCCGGATGCGCACGTCGTCCATGCGGGCGACGCTGCCCGCGGCGAGTTGCTTCATAAAACCCATTGGAGCGCATCGAGTTTCGTGAAGCAACCCTCAGGCCGTGTCACGCGATGAATCTCAGGAAACGAAACCAGGCGGACGCAGGCCCGTATCAGGCGTACGCGGGCCGATATCAGGCATAGGCGGGCCTATGTCGGGCGTACGCAGGCCTCTAGGCCCTGAACGGGCCCTAGGCGCCCGGACCGGGCCGCTGCTCGACGTCCCGGGGGCCGAGGTGGACCCCGCACGCGTCGCACGTGAGCTGCTCGGTCAGCGCTCCGGAGCACCCCTTGTGCCCCACCAGCACCGGCGGCCCCTCGGGGGCGTAGTGGCGGTCACCCCACATCAGCAGGGTCATCATCGCCGGCCACAGCTCGACGCCCTTGCGCGTCAGCCGGTACTCGTAGCGCTCAGGCCGTTCCTGGTAGGGGACCTTGCGCATCAGGCCCTCCTCGCAGAGGCGGGCCAGCCGGTCGGTCAGCACGTTGCGGGCGACGCCGAGCTCGTCCTGGAAGTCGTCGAAGCGCCGTACGCCCTCGAAGGCGCTGCGGATGACCAGCATCGTCCACCGGTCGCCGACGATCTCGAGCGCACGGGCGATCGAGCAGTTCTGGTTGTCGTAGGTGCGGGGCAGCACAGCTACGACACTACCTAAGTTGTCTCAAAGAACCTACTGGCGAAAAACAGGCGCCCGCCGCGGCCGGAAGGCCGCGGCAGGCGCCTGGACGTGCGCTCGCCGCTACTTGATCTTCTTGCCCGCGGAGAGGAGGTTCTCGCAGGCCTCGACGATGCGGGCGGCCATGTTGGTCTCGGCGGCCTTGCCCCACGAACGCGGGTCGTACTGCTTCTTGTTGCCGACCTCGCCGTCGACCTTCAGCACGCCGTCGTAGTTGCGGAACATGTGCTCGGCCACCGGCCGGGTGAAGGCGTACTGGGTGTCGGTGTCGATGTTCATCTTGACGACGCCGTACGACAGCGCCTCGCGGATCTCCTCGAGCGTGGAGCCGGAGCCGCCGTGGAAGACCAGGTCGAACGGCTTCACCTTGTTGTACTTGGCGCCGACCGCGTCCTGGATCTCCTTCAGCACCTCGGGGCGCAGCTTCACGTGGCCCGGCTTGTAGACGCCGTGCACGTTGCCGAACGTCGCCGCCAGGATGTAGCGGCCCTTCTCGCCCAGCCCGACGGCCTCGACGGTCGCCAGGGCGTCATCGGTGGTGGTGTAGAGCTTCTCGTTGATCTCGCCGACGACGCCGTCCTCCTCGCCGCCGACGACGCCGATCTCCATCTCCATGATCACGCGGGCCTGCGCGCACTGCTCGATCAGCTCGGCGGCGATCTGCAGGTTCTCCTCCAGCGGCACGGCCGAGCCGTCCCACATGTGCGACTGGAACAGCGGCTCCTCGCCGCGCGCCACCCGCTCCTGGGAGATCTTGACCAGCGGCCGCATGAAGCCGTCCAGCTTGTCCTTCGGGCAGTGGTCGGTGTGCAGCGCGATGTTCACCGGGTACTTGGCGGCCACCACGCGGGCGTACTCGGCGAGCGCGGTCGACCCGGTCACCATGTCCTTCACCGTGGACCCGGACAGGTAGTCGGCGCCGCCGGTGGACACCTGGACGATCCCGTCGCTCTCAGCCTCGGCGAAGCCGCGCAGTGCGGCGTTCAGCGTCTGGCTGGACGTCACGTTGATGGCGGGGTAGGCGAAACCGTCCTGCTTCGCACGGTCGAGCATCTCCGCGTAGACCTCAGGGGTCGCGATGGGCATTTGGCACTGTCCTTTCGTACGCGTGGGTGCATGCCTGGCCGGGCGCTTCCCCGGATGTCCGCCGCGTCGTCTGCCGCGCAGGTCAGTGCTCCGGGGCCATGGATGTCGCTTCCCGGCCAGTATCTCGAATTTCGGGGCCCAGGCCAGCGGAGGGGGTGCCGGGCCGCGTCGGAAACCCGTTCAGAATGGGGGTTCCTGGGCCGCTCAGGACCGGCTTCTCAGGTATTCGGGACGCTACGGCAGGTACGCTCGCGGTGTGGATCTCACGCTCATTTCCCTCAACGTCACCGAGTGGCTGCACCCCACCGCATGGCTGGAGCTGTTCGGCACCTTCGCGACCATCGGCGTGATCGCCATCATCTTCGCGGAGACCGGTCTGCTCATCGGATGCATCCTGCCCGGCGACTCCCTGCTCTTCACTGCGGGGATCCTCACCGCGGTCACCACCGTCGACGGCCACGACTTCCAGCCGCTGTCGCTGCCGTGGCTGCTGATCGGCGGGCCGATCGCCGCGATCGCCGGCGCCCAACTGGGCCACTGGCTCGGGGCCAGGTACGGGCGCAAGCTCTTCGACCGCCCCGATTCCAAGATCTTCCGGCAGGAATGGGTGGAGAAGGCCGAGCACTACTTCAACCGCTTCGGCCCGGCCCGCGCGGTGGTGCTGGCGCGCTTCATCCCCATCGTGCGGACGTTCCTGAACCCGCTCGCCGGGATGCTCGGCATGGACGCCCGCAAGTTCTTCGTCTGGAACGTCGTGGGCGGTGTGATCTGGACCGACATGCTGTTCCTGCTCGGCCACTTCCTCGGCACCAGCGTCCCGAACATCGAGCGCTACATCCTGCCGGGCGTCGCCGTCATCCTCATCCTGTCCCTCATCCCAATCGTCCGGGAGATCCTGAAGGGACGCGGGGGTCAAGGCAACGGTCCGAATAAGAATGGCTCTGAAGAGTCACGTCCGTCGCTCAGCGGTGACAGTTATCGCTAACCTCCCCATGTGGGACGTCATCGGTCGGACCCTCGGGGTCTCGCGCGCATACTGATCGCGGCCATTGCCGTGGTGCTGGCATTAGCGCTACTCGTCGTGGGCGGGATGGCGTTGGTGAACGCGCTGACCTCCGACGGTGGCGATCAACCAGGTCCCACGGGGACCGCGACGGCTTCGGGCGGTACCCCCCATTCCGCCACGGCGCCGTCCAAGGGTGCGTCCGCCAGCGCCAGTGCTGCGATGCCCCTGGTGATCCGCGTGGTCGGTGCGCCGACCACCGTCGTCGTGACCGTGCCCGGCACCGGCGAGGTGCTGCGCCGCGGGGTGCTGAACACCGGCGAGGCCGAGCAGTACGACAAGGCCCCGCTGAACGTGGTCGTGTCCGACGCCGGCTCGGTCGAGGTCACCATCTACGGCGAGCTGCAGCAGCGAGGCGCCGCGGGACAGCGGCAGGAGTGGCTCGTGCCGAAGAAGTGAGCACGAGAGCGTGACAACAGGGCGGGGGCGCCCGATCGGCCGAGAAGCCGGATCGGGCGCCCCCGTCGCTTTGGTCTGCCCGCGCCCCGTCAGCCGAGCCGTTGTGTCAGCCGAGGCCGAGGTCGGGAACGGCGTACGGGTGCCGGTAATCCAGGCCCTCGGCCGCGATCCGCTCGGCGGCGCCGCGTTCCAGGATCGTGGCCACGGCGACGACCTCCGCGCCCGCCTCGCGCAGCGCCTCCACGGCGGTCATGACCGAGCCGCCGGTGGTCGAGGTGTCCTCCACGGCCAGCACGCGACGGCCGGCGACGTCCGGGCCCTCGATGCGGCGCTGGAGGCCGTGCTGCTTGTCGGCCTTCCGTACGACGAACGCGTCCAGCTTGCGGCCCTGGGCCGCGGCCGCGTGCAGCATCGCCGTCGCGACCGGGTCGGCGCCCAGCGTGAGCCCGCCGACGGCCTCGTAGTCCAGGTCGGCGGTCGCCTCGAGCATCACCCGCCCGACCAGCGGCGCCACCGCGCCGTCCAGGGTCACCCGGCGCAGGTCCACGTACCAGGACGCGCGCTTGCCCGACGACAGGACGAAGTCGCCGTGCACGACGGCCTTGTCCTTGATCTCTTTCAGCAGGTCATCACGATCGCTCACACCAAGAACCCTAGTCATGGCGAGCGGACCGGCGTTGCCGGGTACGGTTGCGTGGACGTTCGAACGGCAGGAAGGTCCCAGAGGTGACGCCCGGCACCATCGTCCTGCTGCACGCCCCGTACGCCGCCGCCACCTCCTGGGGCGACCTTCCCGAGATGCTCCGCTCGTACGGCATGGACGTCATCGCGCCCGACGTGGCCGACGCCGCGGGCCCCCGCTACGTGGCCCGGGCCTCCCTGATCATCGCCGCGACGGCGCCCTCCGCGCCCCTCGTGCTGGTCGGCCACGGCGCCGCCGGGCCGATCCTGCCGGGGATCGCCGTCGCCCAGCAGGCCGCGCACCGCAAGGTCGGCGGCTATGTCTTCGTGGACGCCGAGCTGCCCCGCCCGGCCCGTCCGGACTCGCACGACCACGACCACGACGGCGACCCGGGCCCCGATGAGCGCGAGGTCGCCGGGCCCGCCGACTGGCCGGACGCGCCCTGCGCCTACCTGGCGACCGACCTGGACGAACGCGCCCAGGAGATCAGGCAGGCCCGCCTGCGCGGCTGGCCCGTCGCCGAGCACGAGCCCCCGATCGCCGTCGCCCAGTCCCTCAGCGAACTGATCACGACGCTTTAGCGGGGGCCCGCGAGCGCGTTATGGGCTATGCGTTCTTGAGCAGGTCGTCGAGGAGGGCGTCGTAGTCGTCCTCGTCGCGGCCCAGATCGATGCGGGCCCGGTAGCGCAGCCGCAGTAGCGCCTCCAGGCTGTCCTCCGCCAGCGCCACGTCGTCCGGGCCGGGCGAGAAGGACTCGGGTACGTCGCCGGGTTCGCCCGCGTCCACACCCGCGCCCGTGCCCACCGCACGGTCGCGCAGGGCGAGGATCACGTCGGCTCCGGTAGTGGCCCATTCGTGCGCGCCGGTGGCGTCGCCCTGGGCGTAGAGGACCTCCGCAACGGCGCGGTAGACCTCGGGGTCGCGAGGGGCGTCGGCGCGGATCTCCTCGACCAGGCGGCGGGCGGCATCGCCCTCGCCGGTCTCGAAGAGCGCGTCGGCGAGGTAGGCGCGCGGGTCCCCGTAGGTCTCGCCGCCGTCCTCGATGGCCTTGCGGTACAGCTCGGCCGCGCGATCGTGATCGCCGGCGTGCTGCCACTGCTCACCCGCGCGCAGCAGCACGTTGGCGCGTGACACCCCTCCGGACACCGACTCGGCGAGCTCGGAGAGCCGCCGGGCCGCCGAGATGTGATCGCCGGTGCGCAGGGTGTCGAACTCCAGATCGTCGAGATCGTCTTCCGTCACATGCGTCACGCTTCAACGCTACCCGCCGCTCGCCGACCGAAGCGGGCGAATCGAGGATGATCGTGAATTACCTACACGTAAACGTGCGGATCAGCGCTCTCACCTGCGGGTACAGGACTGTCACTCGGGTGAGGGAACGTTGTCACCGGCGAGAACGTTCGAGCGCGTCCCAGAAACCGCGGCGCAGCGCGTGCCGTACCTCGTCGTGCAGCAGGAAGTCGATCGGCAGCGAGGAGCCCTGGAGCAGCCGGGCCTCAAGATCGGAGGGCATCCGCGGCTTGCGCGCGAGAACGGCCTCCAGCCACAGCGCGGGGGCGTCGCGGGCGACGGACTCGCCGAAGTCCTGGCCCTCCTGGTGGGCGGCCTTGACCGCGTCCGACAGGGTGGGCGCGTTCTGCTGCTGAACGGGGAGCGGCGCGATCTGCTGCGGCCCGGTGTAGGGGCCGTGCGGCGGGCTCGGCGGCGGCGCGGGCGTCGGGGACGGCGTCGAGTACTGCGGCCCGGTGATCGGCGTGCTCGGCGGGGTGGCGCTCGGCGTCGGCGCGGCGTGGATCGAGTTGGACGAGGACGTCGACGGCCCGTTCGAGCCGGGCGACTGGCCCAGGCCGGAGCTGGAGCCGAGCCCGGTCAGGCCGGAGATCCCGGAGGTGCCGCCGAGGCCGGAGCCCGCGCCCATGCCCGAACCGCTGCCCAAGCCCTGGCCCATGCCCGATCCGGTGCCCATGCCGGAGTTGCCGGTCATCCCTGAGCCGGAATTCATCCCCGAGGCGCCCGTCAGACCCGAGCCGGTCATGCCCGAGCCGGTCATCCCGGGGTTGCCGGTCATGCCGGAGGCGCCACCGAGGCCCGAGGCGCCGGTGACGCCCGTACCGGCGCCCATCCCGGAGCCGATGCCCGAACCGGCCGGCGTGCCCGAGGGCAGCTGCGGCTGGCCGGTGATCGGCGAGGACGGCGGCGGGGCGGCGTGCGGGCCGGACTGCAACTGGCCGAGCGAGCCGGTGGTCGAGGTGCCGTGCCCGTTCGACAGCGGGCTCGGGATGCCGGGCAGCGCCGACGTGCCGGTGTCGTAGCCGGCCAGCAGGTTGACGAACGGCCGCAGGTGCCCGGTGCCGATCTCGATCAGGTCGTCGCACTCCTGGCGCAGCACCCGAGAGATGGTCCAGTTGCCGTCGACGGCCACGTGCACGACCGTCACGCGGACGCCGAGGTCCTGGGCGTCGGCGACGACCTGCGCGAGGTCCTCGTCGCCGCTCACGACGACCGCGTCGGCGAGCGCGCCGTTGCGCGCCAGCGCCATCAGGTCACGGTGGATCTCGGTGTCGACGCCCTCGCGCCGCCCGGGGCGGATCCGGCCGAGGCGCAGCTTCAGCCCCGGCAGGTCGGCGAGCGCGTCGTGCTCGGGGGAGCGGCGGCCCTCGACGGTCGCCTCGTACCAGTAACAGCGCAGCAGCGGCAGTCCGGTGCGTTCGCGGGACAGGTTGCTCAGCAGTTGCAGCAGTCCGCCGAAATCCCAGGAGACCGTTTCTCTATGGCGCGTGCCATGCACCGCCATGGCGCCGTCCGCCAGCAGGTAGCCGGCGTCTACGAACAGCGCGCAGCGATCCATGCGACACCGCCCTTCCTCATGCACGGGAGCTTTTGGGTTGCCCACACCACGATCAGGGGGACCATCAGTCGGGTGGCCTGCCCTTCCTGCTCTCGGGGACGTGGGCCGACGAATGACCCCGGGCCCCTATAGCGTAGTGAAGCCCCTAAGCCCCGTAGGCCAATACGGCGATTCGCCACTCTTTCACGAGCGTTAGCTACGCGTAACCCTGAAGTCAGAGCCATGCGGCCCGATGTCAGAGCGCGGAGGTCGGCACGATCGCCAGCGCGGACGCTACCAGCCGTTCCGGTCTGTCCATAATGCTTCCTCATGATCTTTACGGGAAGAATCGGTTACCGGGTCAAGCCGTAGCCAGCCCGCTACCCGCGCTTCAACTGCGCATGGGTGCGGTGACGGTCACGACCCCCGCGAGGTAGGCGTCTTGCTTGCTGGTGAGGCTGAGGGTCTTCCCGCTGTCCAGCGTGGCAGCAAAGTAACCGACATCTACCCCGAAGGTAAGGGCCGGGCCGATCGCACCGGCCGCCGAACTGTCCAGCGCGTTGTCCGCCGAACGGATTCCACCGCCCGCCGCGGGCTGCAGCGGACGCCCGTCCAGCAGCACCCGGTCGCCCTTCAGGTCCGCGTCGCCCTCCCACGCGACCACCCCGATCCGGGCCTGCTGGGCCGTCGCGAGCAGCCCGTTCACCGGAACGTCCACGCGTTCGGCGGCGTCCGGCCCGAGCGCACGCGCGCCGTCGAGCACCATGGCCTGCTGGTACGGCGCCTTCGGGTCGTTCACGACCACCACCAGGCTCCAGCCCGCGTAGTGCGACGTGCCGGCGCGCGTCGGGACGTCCGCGCCCCACCACTCGCCGCCGCCGTTGCTGCGCACCAGGTCGGTGACGTCGGCGAACGCCTGGTAGGCCGAGAAGTCAGGCAGCCGCCCGCACTCCGCCCGCGACGAACGGATCGAGGTGTACGTGCCGCCGGGCGGACGGATCTTCGCGGTCACCGGACCGCACCCGTCGCCGGCCACGCCGGACCAGTAGAGGCCCGCCCACAGCACCTTGGAGCCGGAAGGAACATCAAGGCGCGCCGAGCTGGAGCTCTTCGTGGAGGCGTCGTGGTCCAGATCGAGCGGCGCCATGTCCCAGAAGTCGTTGTCGCGGTGGTCGCCCTGGCGCTTCTGTGCCTTGGCGCAGCCGTGCTCCTGCTTGGCGTCGCAGCTGAGCAGCGCGTTGCCGGTCGCGACCGTACGGACGTGGCCGTCGACCGCGAACCGCGCGGGCAGACCCGCCTGGGCGACGCCGTCCTGAGCCTTGGCCGTCGCCGCCTGCTGGTCGCCGGAACGCAGGGTGACCTGGGGCGGCGTTCCATAGGGAGCGGTGGTGCCGACGTTCACATGTAGATAAGCGGACGTCGCCGCACCCGACTTCAGGGGCTCGTGCGTGCAGCGCAGCCGCAGCCCGGGATCCGCAGGCTTGGCGCCGCCGGTGATGGGGCGGCAGCTCCAGTCGTCGCCTGGCGCGACCGCGGGCTTGAAGATCGCCGAGTTGCGGCCTGTGGGACCGCCCGCGTACGTCACGCCCGGCGGGAGGTCCACGTCGGCGGTCAGATCGCGGGACGGGCCGCCGCCACCGTTGTTCACGGACATGGCGACGATGCCCGGCTGGTCGCGCAGCAGCGTCCCGACCGTGCCGATGCGGGCCGTGAGGTGGGGCGGCGGCGCGGGCGCGGCCGGGGGAGGCGGCTTCGGCTTGGGCTTCTTGGGTGCGGGCTTGGGCTTCGGCTTCGGCGCGGGCGGCGGAGGCGGCTTCGGCGCGCGGGGCCTGGGCTTCGGCTTGGGTGGTGTGGCGGGCTCGGCGGCCGTCGGCGGCTTGTGAACGCGCTTGATCGGCTCCTTGTGGGAGACCAGCAGCAGCCCGAGCACGGCCGCTGCGGCGACGGCGGCCATGCCTCCGCTGAGCACCTGTTGCTGGCGCTTCGGCAGGTGACGGAACCAGGTGATGATGCCGCCCGCCGCCGCACCGCCCTTCGCGGCCGCGAGGTAGGCGGCGACCGCGCTGCCCAGGATGATCGGGCCCAGAGCCTCGCGCAGCGCGGTGTTGACGTCCGCCAGCTCCAGATAAATGGCCTTGCAGCGTTCGCAGTCGTCGAGGTGCTTCTCGACCGCCTTGGTCTCGCGCTTGGCCAGGCCGCCCCGCACGTACGCGCCGAGCTTGTCGAGAGCGGCACGGCAACGTTCATCGGTGATCGGCGCCGCAGCGGCGCCGACGGCAGCGGCGGCACCTGCGGCAGTGGCGGCCTCGGGGATCTCGCCCGTCGTGGCTCCGGCGAGATGCATCTGGAGATAGGCCTGCCGCAGTCCCTCGCGGGCACGGTAGGCGAGCGCGGCGACGCCGTTGGCGGTCAGACCGAGCAGCGGCGCGACGTCGGCGGGCTTGGCCCCCTCGATCTCGGTGTGCCACAGGACGGCCTGCCAGCGTTCGGGCAGCGACCGGTAGGCCCGCACGATCATCGACCGTTCGAGCCCTTCCAGCGCCGGGTCGACGAACGGCTCGCCCGGGTCGTACAGCTCGATCTGGTCGGTCGGCTGCAGTCGCTTCTCGCTGCGGTAGCGGTCGTAGACCGTACGGCGGACCGCGGTCAGCAGGTACGGGCGGAACCCGGCCTGCGGCCCGCCGCCACGGCGCAGCACGTCCAGGATCTTGGTGAAGGTGTCCTGGACGGCGTCCTCGGCGCGGTCGCCGTCCACCAGGCTGCGGGCGAGCTTGCGCGCCGAGCCCAGGTGCCGCTCGTAGAGCAACCCGTACGCCGCGACGTCGCCGCCCCGGATGCGGGCTATGAGCACCGCGTCACTGGACTCGGCCAGAGCCAGATTCGACGCGGTCTCGCTCACGCGACCCTCCCTTGGGCAACTGATTGTGATCTCTTGACCACACAACGTCGCGGGAGATGATTCCGCAAACCGCGTCATGACTAAACCGACTCGCCGTCATAGGTCTGAGAGGACGAACCGCGGGGGAACCCCGCGGCTTGATCGACTCGGCGAGCGGAGGCGGGATGGCATACCTCTGGAGCGGCGCGCTCCCGGGGGACCGGGCGAGCGGCCCCGGCACCGACGAGCTGCGGGATCGCTGGCGTTCGCGCAGCATGGAGGAGGGCTGGTCCCTGCCCTCGGACTGGTGGAGCCCGGCCGTGGAGGCGGTCGTGACCGCCGTGCACGCCGGACACGGGATGGCGGTCGCGTGCGCCCGCCTCGGCCAGGCGCGCGGCCGGGCCGGCGTCGGGATCGGGGAGACGCTGGACGACCTGGGCGCGCTGTTCTCGGTACTGAGCTGGCCCGATCCGCCGCTGTCGCTGGTGCGGTGCGCGGCCGAGGGCTGGGTGGACTCCGGGCTCATGGACCTGGCGGGAAAGACCTGCGAGGACCCGCTCACCGGCCTGATGACCCTGTCGTACCTGCGCAGCCGCCTCAGCGAGATCTACCGCGCGGCGGCGGCGCTCGGCGGGGCGCCCGAGACGGCGGTCGGCGACACCCACTGCCTGGTCATGGTGGATCTGTCGGACGGTTCCGAGCCCTGGCGGCGGCTGGCGCGCGCCGTCGTCGTCGCGCACGACCTGCGCGCGGTCTTCGACGGCGGCGAGACGCTGACGCTGGTCGGCACGGGCCGGGCCGCCGCCCTGGTCCCGGTGAGCCCGCGGCTGGTGTTCAACATCGCCGCGCTGCGCCGGCTCCTCACCCAGACACTCACGCCCGACCATCCGGACGGTCACGGCGAGTCAGGTCCGGGCGGCGTCCTGGTCTGGGTCGAACGGCTGCCGGACGACCTCGAGGAGGCCCAAGCCCTGCTGGAGGTGTTAGCGCGTTGACGGGTCGCCGCCCGTGAGCCGAATCGGCGTCCGGCGATCGATCCAAGACCGTCCGGACAGCGAATAGCTCATGTGAAACACGACCCATCCCGGGCCGCCCGGACACCGGCCGCTTGAACAGGGGCGCGGCCGGTAGCCGGAATGCCCGAAAACGCCATCGGCGTCGCGCTCCCCCGGCGAGGGGGCGGGGGTCCGGCGCCGATGGTTCCCTCCCAGCCGCCGCGACGAGCGGGGCGCGGCAGCGCTGGGTGCACAGGCGGGTGCCCGTTCCGGCGAGGGGGCGGAACGGGCACCCGGCCTGCAAGGGCCTACTCGGGCGGCGTCAGCGGATGTCGGCGCGGCCCAGCTCGGTGAGGGCGGTCTCGCTGGACGGGGACTCCCAGCGGACGTGGCAGTCGCGGCCGGACAGCTCCACCGTGCAGATGGCGTTGTCGAACCACGGGCCCTTGGTGCGGTGCCACTTCAGCGGCGGCTTGGGGACCTTGGACATCTTGGCCAGCAGCCGGAACGGCCAGCCCGTCGCGTGGCTGCCCGCCACGACGTTCGCCATGCGGAACTTGCCGATGAGGGGGTTGCGCAGGGGCGAGCAGACGATCTGGGAGATCACTGACTGCGTGCGCGGCTCGGTGACCCTGGCGAGGTAGGAGTAGTGGATGTCGCCGGACAGGAACGAGATCGTCGCCGGCGGCCGGCCGCGTTCACCGCGCCCGACGGCCACCACGTCCTCGGCGACGGCGCGGAAGGACTTCTCGAACGCCGCCCAGTGCTCCAGGTCGGCGGCCTGCCGTATCTTCTCGCCCAGCCGGGCGGCGCGCGGCCCCCAGGCGCCCTCGGCCATCGCCTCGTTCCACGCCTCGGCGTGGTGGATGGCGCGCGGCAGCAGGTAGGGCAGCGAGCTGGCGATCAGCAGGTGGTCGACGTCGCCCTGGCACTGCTCGTCCAGCCACTGGAACTCCAGGTCGTCCAGCATGCCGCGCCGTTCGGGCGTCAGCAGCCGCGAGCAGCGGCTGTCGACCACGACCAGGCGGCTGCCGTTCAGGTCGTGCGCGTAGCTCCACCGCGTGGTGGCCGGTTCCTTGTCGGCCTGCTCGGCGAACTCGTCCAGGATCTTGCCGGCGTCCCCGCCGCTGTCGGACGCCTCGCGCACGGCCTTGTAGATCGGGTCGGCGGCGCGTTCCCGCGCGGACAGGTTCCCCAGGTGCTGGTAGATCCAGTACGACCCGATGCCGCCGACGATCCGGGCCCGCCACCAGGACTGCGACCACATCTCCTGGCGCCAGCTGTGCGAGGTGTTCCAGTCGTCGCGGATGTCGTGGTCGTCGAAGATCGTGAGCGTCGGGACCGTGGACAGCAGCCACCGCACGGCCGGGTCCTCGCGCCAGGCCAGCTGGTAGAGGTGGGTGTAGTCCTCGAAGTCGGCGAGCTCACCGACGGGCGGCTCGTCCGGGTCCCTGCGGCTCCTGATGAACGCGCGCATCTCGTCGCTGAGCTCGTCGGCGTACACCTGGTCGCCGACCATGAGCAGCACGTTCGGCCAGTGCTCGTCCGACCCGGCCGCGGCGGCGTCGGCCAGGCGGTGGGCGTACGCGGCGAGCGCGTCCAGGCCGTGCTGGTTGGTCGAGTCGGGGGAACGGCGGCAGGAGCCGAACGAGAGCTTCACCCGGTGCTCGGGGTCCAGCGTGCGGATACGGCTCGCCGGGAAGCGGGTCTTCGGGTCGGGCCATACGATCTCGTCGCCGACCGCCACCGAGTAGGGGGTCTCCGAGCCCGGCTCGAGCCCGTCGATCTCCACGATCGCGTAGTGGTGCCCGTGCACCGTGAACGTCCGCGCGGCCGCGTCGAGGCCGTGCTCGTCGTCGAAGACGCGTACCTCGCCGGGGTGATCGACCTCCACCCACACCGTCGCGGTGCGTTCGCCGACAAATCTGAGCAGGGGGCCGAGAACCAAAGCGGTCATACTCCGCATCCTTAGCGGAATGCGGGCGGCCACGTCCATGGTTTCCATGGTTCGGCCTCCGTGTGACCACTCACGTTCACCCGGAGGTGCGTGTGCTCACCAGGTAACGCCCCAGGGTCCGGGCGGTCCCCTCCAGGTCGGCGAGCGCCTCGGCCGAGCCGTCCAGCGCCTCCCGTACGGGCTCGCGGCAGCGCCGCACGGCGTCGATCATGTCGGCCGGATGCGGCTTGGCGTCCTTGCCCCGCGTCCGCCTGTGGACGAACCGGTGGGCCTCGACCGGCTTGGTGATCTGGTCCAGCCGCTCCAGTGCCCGGTGGAATCCCTCCGCGCCCCGCTCGGTCCCTTCCTCCCGTACGGCGGCGACGAGGTCGATGAGCGCCTTCCGCGCCTCATTGATCCGTCCGCGCAGAACGTGCTCTGTCTTGATCGGCAGGATGAACCACGAGGCGGCGATCCCGAGGGCCGCGCCGGTCAGGATCCCGCCCAGTCTCGGCACGAGCACCGCAGTTCCGGACTGACCGAAATACCCGTACAACAGAGCGAGGACGGCGGTGACGCAACAGGCCCAGTAGGCGTACCCGAGCACGGCCCTCAGCCAGGTCGCCACGGCCAGGATCGCGAGGATCGCCGCCACCGACGCGGGCGCGCCTGGCGCGAACGCCCCCGCCAGGACCGTGGCCGCGACCGTTCCCGCGACGGCGCCCGCGACCCGCAGCCCGCTCTTGTAGACCACGTCCCCGCGCCCCCGGTTGCCGCTGCACACGATGAACGCGGTGAGCACGGTCCACGACCAGTGGGGCGCGAAGACCAGCCGCCCCACCACGAAGGCCCCTGCCAGGGCGACCCCCATCTGCAGGGCCATGCGCGTGCTCACGCCTGGCTTAGGCGGATCGGGCTTTTCGTGCGCCGACTCCTTGCTGGGCAGGAACCCGACCCGGATCGCCAGCGCCTCCCAGGCCCACGCCCAGCCGAACGCTATGACCGCCACCAGCGCGCCCCACCAGAGCATCGAGGGGCCCGGCACCTTGGGGAGCGGCGTCATCAGAACCGCCAGGAACGGCATGGCCGCCACAGTCCCGGCCTTGCCTGCGCGGGCCCCGAACCGGCGAACCCAGATGGTCGCCGAGACGCCCACCACGAACAGCGCGTCCCCCACGCCCGGCCGGTCGTGCAGGAGTGCGCCGACGACTCCGGCCCCGACCGCCACGACGGGCAGCACGACCAGTCCCGTCCACCGGGCCCGCCTGTCCGCGCCCTGCTGTGTCCGCGCCAGGCTCACCGACAGCACGACCGACAGCACCACCACGTTCACGCTCAGCTGGGCGGTCTCCCTGAGCCACACGGCCGTGCCGAAGCTGCTCAGCATCGCCACGGCGGCGACCACGGCCCCCCGCAGCTCGACCAGCCTGGGATCCAGAGATTTAATCCTCATTGCGTACGATCCAGCGTTCATATCAGCCCAATCGCTACCGTCCGCCCTCCAGAATAGTAAGTGATAGCGTAGTAATATGCCCAGCGATTATTGGCCGGACGAGGACGTGGCGAGCGTCCGCCGGGGCGTGGTTCGGCTTGCCCGCCGCCTCCGCGCCGAACGCCCCGACGACGCCCTCAGCCCCACCAAGATCGCCGTACTGGGCCATCTCCACCGCCGCGGCCCCAGCCCGGCCGGCGAGATCGCCGAGACCGAGCATCACCGCCCTCAGACCCTCACCCGCGTCTTCGCCGAGCTGGAACGCGACGGCCTGATCACCCGCACGTCCGACGAGACCGACCGCCGAAGGTCCCTCCTGGCCATCACCCAAGAGGGGTTCCGCGCCCTCGCCGAGGACATGGCGGTCCGCGACGCCTGGCTGGCCGAGGCCATGGCCGCGTTCACCCCCACCGAACGCGAAGTCCTCAAGCTCGCCGCCGCTCTCATGGAGCGCATGGCCGACTGACCGGTGTGGCGAACCCGCACCTCAGCGCGCCACCCCCGAGGCTTGTCGCATGAAGCAGCCGCTGGCCCTCACCCTCTTGGCGGGCCTGGTCGACGCAGCCGTCTTCGTCGGCCTGGGAGGGGTCTTCGTCGCCAACCAAACCGGCAACTGCGTGCTGCTCGCAGTGGGCCTGGCCCACTGGCTGGACACCGGTGACCCATCCGGCGCCGTGACAGGCCCTCTCGTCTCACTCCTGGCGTTCTGCCTAGGAGCGCTGGCGGCAGGCCCGCTCAACAACGAGAAGTCCCGCCTCATAACTGAAGCGGCACTCCTCCTAGCGGCCCTGCTCCTCCCCGGCCCCCGCATGGCACAGATCGCCCTCGCCGCGATCGCCATGGGAATCCAGAGCGTTCACGCGGTCAGGCTGGGCGTCCCAGGCGTGACCACCACCGTGGTCACCGGCACCCTCGCCTCCCTCTTCAGCCGTGTGACCAACAACGAACCCCAAAAGAGCGTCCTAGGCCTCGTCTGGCTCCTCTACGTCACAGGCGCCCTGATCGGCGCCTACGTCACCTACCGGCTCAGGTGACCCGATACCGCAGCAGCACGATCCCCGCCCTGAACGGCCGAGTCTCCACCAACCGCAACACAGGCATACTCGCGTCCTCGAACAACCGCGCACCCTGCCCCAGCACGACCGGGTAGACGAACAGCCGGTACTCATCGACCATCCCCGAGGCCACGAGCCCGCGCACCAGCGTCACGCTGCCCGTGACGACGATGTCCGTCCCCGTCGTCTCCTTGAGCGCCCCCACGTCCTCCAACGTCCTGAGCACGGTGCTGTTCTCCCACTCGGGATCGTCCATGGTGCTGGACACCACGTACTTCGCCACCGAGTTGAGATAGTCCGTCACGCCCGAGGTGTCATCGGTCTGCTTGGGCCAGTAGCTCCGCATGTCCTCGAACGTCTGCCGCCCGAAGACAACCGCATCAGCGGCCGCGCTCTGCTCCCGAAGAGCCTCGACCACATCGGACTGGTCGACGCCCTCCCCGGCAACGTCGAACCACCCCTCCGAAGCGTCGATGACCCCGTCCAGCGTGATGTTCTCGGTGACGACCAGATCCCGCATCCCTGAGCCTCCGTCTCATCGGCAGTCAGAGAGAACGACCAGGCCCCCGCCCCAAACTCATCGCTCGCGACGGCTGTCAGACCCCGTCGCTACGGTCGGCTCCATGACCGACAGGCCGACGATCTTCGTCACCGACAGCCCGTCGTCCAGCCGCTGTGGCTGGACTTCCGCCAGTTGATCATGCGTACCGCTGCAGTGCTTTCTCTGGGAGATCCCGGGAGGAGTTCCGGGGTAGGGCGCTAGCTCCGATATGGGCCCAAAGTACTCCGAAGTCGCGAACCTCCGTGCTGCCCTGGATCAGCCTGCCGCCGGGTGCCTCGACGAACGCGAGGTCTCCCCTCTCCATGGTCAGCCCGTTGAAAGAACCGTAGAGCCCACGGTAGAAGCCGGCGGACTGTGGGATGACCTGCATCGTCACGGACCGCAGGTCGGCGGCCTTCAGGAGCATTTCGAGCTGTCCTCGCATGACCTCGGGCCCGCCGACCGGCCGGTAGAGGAGGCTTTCGACCATTCGCGCCCCCGTGAAGAGCGCACGCGCGTACTCGGGGGTCTGAATGAGACCTGGAATCAGCGAGAGCCGGAAGAACCGGATCTCTAGCGCCTTCGCCTCGTGCTTGGCGTACTCGGCGAACCAATCAGGATCGTGCGCTGTTCGGGCATATCAAACAAGACGGCCGAAATGCCCATTGAGATTGAAGTGCCGATCAAGCCGATCGGCGTGATCTTCGTTTGGTGGGCGCTGCGAGGCCCATTGCCGCCCGACCAAATACACGAGGTCGACGCGCTCGACGCCAACAGCCCTGCCGAGTTGCACGCAGCGCTTGAACGTCACGCGCACGATGAGAGGTGAGCGCGTGAGCCTCGACAGGGCCAGGCACACAGCAATGTTGGAATTGCCCAACCGCAGGAACGAGCACCTCGCCGCACTCCTCGCGGCCGTGTGCGCGTGCCGGCACCTTGAGGGCGGCTTCGTCGAGTCGCGCGGGGCCAGGCTGCTGTTCGTCGTGCGGGTCGACCTCGGGAAGGAACGCCGGTCGGCGCACATCGGATGCGACTTCATCGACTGCGAGTGGTGGCTCTGCCGGGCAGATGACGGCCAGACGATCGCACCGGCCCACGACCTCGACGCCGCCCTGGTCGCCCTCACCCGTGACCTGTCGAGCGCCGATGACAGTCACGCGTGAACCGTGCGGCGCGGGGGTGCGTCAATACACCCGACGTTCTCCCCGCACCTCGGAGGTGTGCACGCGTCATGAGTTCCTATTCCTACGGCGGTCCTCCGCCGACTCATCTCGTCTGGGGAATCCTCACCACCCTCTTCTGCTGCCTCCCGTTCGGCGTCGTCTCGATCGTCTACGCCGCGCAGGTCGAGTCGAAATGGCAGGCAGGCGATCAGCAGGGCGCCTACGACTACTCGCGCAGGGCCAAGAACTGGGCGATCTGGTCGGCCGTCAGCGTCCTCGCTGTGGGCGTGCTCGCCCTGCTCGCTCATGCCGGTGGTGGGTCGGGGAGTTGATCCTCGTGGCAGCATCGGGGGTGTGGATGGGCGTGAGGCTGCTGAACGGTTTGCTCGGGTTTGGGAAGCGGGTTGGGTGCGGGGGGATGTGGAGTCGATCGCCGCGCTTTATGCGGAGGACTGCGTTCATCGGTCGATGCCTTTCCGGCCGCTGCATGTGGGGCGGGCCGCACTGATCGAGTATCTGCGGGAGAGCTTCGCCGAGGATCGCGCTGTCGATGTGCGGTTCGGGACGCCGATCGTGGACGGGGATCGGGCCGTGGTGGAGTTCCGGGTGGTGGGTGAGGGCTCGACGCTGGCGGGGTGCGCGTTCGTGCGGTTCGGCACTGACGGGCTGGTGGCGGAGGTACGCGACTACTGGCACGAGGGCGATGGGGAGCCGACGGGGCGGCTGTTCTTTTAGAGGCGGACGAGCATCTTGCCGGTGTTGGCGCCGCGCATCATGCCGAGGAACGCGGTGGGGGCGTTCTCCAGGCCTTCGGTCACGGTCTCGGTGGTGCGCAGGGTTCCGTCCGCGAGCCATGCGGAGGCCTTGCCGATGTACTCCGGGAAGAAGTGCAGGTGATCGTTGACGAGCGTGCCCCGGATGGTGAGGCGCTGGGCGGCGGCGCGGAAGAGGTTGCGCGGGCCGGGCGCGGGCTCGGTGTCGTTGTAGCCGCTGATCGCACCGACCAGGGCGACGCGGTGCGGGCGCTCGCGCTGCACGAGGCGGGACTCGCGTCGGCTCGCAAGATCGGCGATCCGCTGCCGTGGCGCTCGCGTACGAGGGCATGGCGGGGGCGAGGGTCGTGGCGGGCGAGGCGGCGGAGGCGGCGCGGCTGCTCGATGAGGCAACGGCTCTGAGGGAGTCGGTCGGTGCTCCGCTTCCCGAGGCCGAACGCGGGGACGTCGATCGGATCGGCGCCGCGGTCCGGCGGGCGCTGGAAGGTTAGCTTTTGGTCGGCCCCGACCCGGGGGCGTGCGGCGGTCTTCGGGACCCCCGCCGGCCCGCCGGGTCAGCAGCCGACGCTTCCGGCCCCCTCGAGAGGGGCACGGGCAAGATTGTGCCCGGAGTCAGGGGACGGGCAATCGTGGGAGCGGGCAAAGGTCGCTCCATGGGTCAGTCCACGGTGGGCCAGTCCCAGCGGAGCTGGAAGAAGAGCCCGAGACGGTCGCTGACGCCGCGGATTTCGGAGATCTTGCCGTCCCGCAGCGTGAAGATGAAGATCGCTTCGTTCTGGAAGCTGCGGCCCGTGGGCTCGGGCATGCGGACATGGGTGCCGGAATGGGTGCCCGACATCGTCACGCGGGCCACCACGCGGTCGCCCTCGGCGATCAGCTCCTCGGCCTCGATGTGGAACGGGTCGAACGCCGCGAGCTGGGCTCTTATGCCTTCGAAGGCCGCGCCGGGCTCGTCCGGCTCGCCGTGAATGATCTTGTTGTGGTCGATCACGCCGGCGGCCATGGAGGCGCCGAGGTCGTCCGGGCGGCGCTCGTTGATCGCGGTGAAGAACTCCTGCACGATGGGCTTCATGACCTCTCCTCTTACGCTGTAAGAACGATCTCATGGTGTATCTTACGGCGTAAGAAAGTCAAGCCGTGAGGGGAGATTCTTGGCGCGCGGGAAGATGTCGCGAGAGCGGGTGCTGGACGCCGCGCTGGTGCTGGCCGACGAAGTGGGCGTCGCGGGCCTGTCGATGCGCAAACTGGGCGCCGCGCTCGGCGTCGAGGCGATGACGATCTACTACTACGTGCCCAACAAGGACGCCGTGCTGGACGGACTGGTCGAACGGGTCATGACGGGCACGTTCACGGTCGACCCGCAGGCGGGCTGGCGGGCGCTGCTGCGCGACTTCGCCACCTCGTTCCGGAACGAGCTGCGCCGCCATCCCGGCGTTCTGCAGCTCGTCGCGACCAGGCCGGTGGCGACGCCCGGCGCGCTGAGGACCCTGGAAGCGGCCGTGGCGGTCCTGAGGGAGGCGGGGTTCGGGCTGCGCGAGTCGTTCCACGTCCTCAACACGGTCGCCATGTTCACCACCGGGCACTGCCTCGCCGAAGTCGACCCGCCCGGAGTCGAGCCGGGGGCCGCGCCCGAGCTGGACTCCGAGGAGTTTCCCAACGTCGCGGCCGCGATCGCGGACGGCCTCGGGACCCCGGCCGACCATCAGGCCCGGTTCGACCTCGCGCTGGATGCCTTGACCGAGGGCTTCGCCTCGATCAAGGCCCCGCGTGCTTAGGGTCAGACCTGCTTGAGGAAGCCCCCGTCGACCGCGTACTCCGAGCCGGTGGTGCTGGCCGAACGCGGCGACGCGAGCAGCACGACCGCGTCCGCGACCTCCTGCGGCTCGACGAGCCGGCCGGTCGTCAGGTTCATCATCTCCGGCGCGACCTTGTCCATGACGGCCTGGCGGTCGGCGCCGGTCGCCTGCGCGAGCACGTCGGCCGCGCCGCCCTCCTCGGTCCACCAGGCCGTACGGACCGGGCCGGGCGAGACGGTGTTGAAGCGGATCCCCTGCGGCCCGAACTCCTCCGACAGCCCCTTGGTGAGGTTGTTCAGCCCCGCCTTGGCGGCGTTGTAGTCGAAGTTCATCGGGCCGGGGTGACGGGCGTTGCCGGAGGAGATGTTGACGATCGAGCCGCCGCCCCGCTCCAGCATCGCCGGGATCGCCGCGCGGACCGCGCGCACGACCGCGAACAGGTTGAACTCGAACATCGTGCGCCAGTCGTCGTCGTTCGGCGTCAGGAACCCGAAGCGCGGCAGTGTCACGCCGGGCGGCGGGCCGCCGGCGTTGTTCACCAGGATGTCCAGGCCGCCGAACGCCTCCACGGCGCGCCGCACGACCCGGGCCGGGGCCTCGGGGTCCATCAGGTCCTCGGTCGCGTGCACCAGCGCCGGGCCGGCGAGCGCGTCCAGCTCCGGGGTGCCCCGGCGCGAGACGGCCACGACGCGCGCGCCCTCCTCGAGGAGAGTGCGGGTGATGGCCAGTCCCATCCCCTTGGACGCACCGGTGACGATGGCGACGCGGCCGGAAAGCTGCAGGTCCATGTGTCTCTCATCCAGTAGCGCCCACCCGTTCGGTGGGCTCTCGACGACAGGAACCCCGGCCACGACGATGTGGTTGCAGCTTCAATCAGAATCTTCCTACTCAGCTCGAGTTGAGTACGCGCGCTCATGCTCGCTGCCAGGAGCGGGGCCGAGACTCGGAAGCATGAAACGACTCGTGACGCTCCTGCTGACCTTTGCCGCCGCCGTCGCGAACTACGCCGCCTGGCTCGGCTGGGACCAGAAGCGCACCGTCCATCCCGACGGAAGCGAAACCGGCCCCTACGAGGCGTGGCAGGTCATCGGGCTCGTCATCGTGTTGCTCGTGGGCGGGGCCTACGCCGCCTGGCGCTGGTATCCGGCGATGGTGGTCATCGGCGTGACCGCGGGCCTGACCCTCGCCGTCTCGTACGACTGGTCGGACGACGACACCGGCCTGTGGGCGGTCGGCGCCACCATGGTCTGCGTCGGAACGCTCATGGCGAGCAGCTTCGTCGCGGCGATCGTGACCATGGTCCGCCAAGTCCAGCGCCCAGCGGTGTGAGAGCTGAGCGGCGCGAGCGGCGTGAGAGCTAGGCGGCCTTGCCCAGGCCGTTCAGCAGGGTGTCGACGATCAGCGTGGTGAGGGCGTCGACGTCGTCTCCCGGCGAGCCGGTCTGGGTGACCTCGTGGATGAGGGCGTAATAGCAGCGGCGCGCCCACTCCACGTCGACGTCCGGCCGTAGCAGGCCCTCCTCGCGAGCACGGATGAATACCCGGCCGCACTTGTCCTGGACGTCGGCGTGCACGCGGGCGATCTCCGGGTCGGACGAGGCAGCGGCCCGGTTCATGGCGAAGCCCCAGTCGAGCTTGACGCGCAGGACGTTGGCGGTCGCCCGGTGCAGGACGACCAGCGGCGGAGCGGTCTCGGAGAACGCGTCGTCGATGGCCGCGCCGAACTGCTCGGTCGCCCAGGCGTTCAGCGCCTCCATGAGGGCCTCGCGGGTGGCGAACCGCCGGTGAACGGTGGTGCGGGCGACCCCCGCGGCCTCGGCGATCTGCTCCATGGTGGCGGCGGGATCGCGGGAGAGGACCCGTTCGGCGGCGTCCAGGATCGTGCGGACCGTCCGTTCGGCGTCCGCGCGGAGAGGCTTGCGCACCTGCTGGTTCGTCACCCCAAAACAGTACAGCAGAGTCACCTGTTCAGTCGTACTTGCGTCATTAGTGTTGCAAGTAATAGCGTTGCCGCATCTTGAGTGACGCAGGAGGAAGCATGGATCTGCAGCTGAACGGCAAGCGCGCCGTGGTGACCGGCGCGAGCAAGGGCATCGGCCTGGCCACCGTGCGGACGCTCACGGCGGAGGGCGTACGGGTGGTCGCCGCGGCGCGCAGCACCCCGCCCGAGCTGAAGGAGACCGGCGCGATCACGGTGTCGGCCGATCTCGGCTCCCCGGACGGAGTCCGCACGCTGACCGAGACGGCCCTGGCCGAGCTCGGCGGCCTCGACGTGCTGGTCAACAACGTGGGCGGCGGTGACGGGGCCGCGGCCGGCGGCTTCCTCGCCTTCGAGGATGAGCAGTGGGAGGAGATCTACGGGCTCAACCTCTTCGCCGCCGTCCGGATGACGCGTGCCGCGATGCCGAGCCTGCTGGAGAGCGGCGGCGCCGTCGTGAACGTGTCGTCGATCGGGGCGCGGCTCCCGAAGGCGGGTCCCGTTCCCTACACCACCGCCAAGGCCGCGCTGACGGCGCTGGGCAAGGCCCTGGCGGAGGAGTTCGGGCCGCAGGGGGTCCGGGTCAACACCGTGTCGCCCGGCCCCGTGCGGACCGCGATGTGGGAGTCGTCCGACGGTTACGGCGCCGGGCTCGCCGCGTCCATGGGCATGGAACGGGAGCAGCTGGTGGCCGCCCTGCCCGCCACGATGGGGATGACCACGGGGCGGCTCATCGAGCCCGACGAGGTCGCCACGCTCATCGCCTACCTGGCCTCCCCGCTCGCGGCGAGCACGAACGGCTCCGATCACATCATCGACGGCGGGGTCATCAAGACCGCCTAGGGGCAGAGGCGCTGCGGGGCCTTGCCGGGCAGGTTCGCTTGTACGCAGCCGCCGGGCAGGCCCTGGTAGGCGGTCTTGCCGAAGTTGGCGGTCACGGTGAGCGCGTCGCCGCCGAACGTCGTGCGTTGCACGAGGCGGTCGGGAGTCAGCCACTGGAAGCCGGTCATCGGCTTGGTGGCGGCGGCCTTGTGCAGGGGCTCGAAGAAGTGCTGCAGCTTGGCGATCTCAGCGCCGTGCTGCTTCAACGTCGGGCCGTCCAGGTTGAAGTTGAGCGGGGTGTTGTAGAGCATCCCGAGCAGGGCCCTCGTCTTCTGCACGTTGGCGAGCTTGTAGTACGACAGCTCCCAGCGGTCCAGGTTGACCACCGAGTCGTGCAGGACCGTCTCGTACAGCGGCAGGCGGTAGGCGGGGTCGTACATGCCCTTGGTCGCGTCCGCAGGCAGAGTGATCGGCTTGAAGAAGAACTTGGGTGCGTTGTCGGGGTAGTAGGCGCCCCAGTACTCCTTGTCCTTCTGCAGCGGCCAGAGGTAGTTGGTCGACTCGGTGAGGGCACCGTGGTCGAAGGCGATGTCCTGGTTGGCCCAGGCACCCGCGTTCTCCGAACCCAGAACGAAGCGATCGGACAGCTTCTTCATGCGCGCGACGCGGTTGGCGCGGTCCTTCGCCTCGGTCATGGGGTGCGTCTTGCTGAAGTCCCGCCACAGCTCCCCGGCGGCGTCCACGTCCAGGAAGTAGCTGTTGGCGCCGTTGCCGGTGAAGGCCTTCGTACGGTCGGCCATGTAGTGATGCTCGGACTCCTGCTGAGCAAGGTATTCGGAGCTGAGGTAGCAGCCTCGCCCTCCGAAGCCGGGCTTGGGCTTGCCCGTGTAGTCGATGACGCAGCCGTCCGGGTAGACCTTGTCGGGCCACTTGGAGGACGGGTTGTCGGCGGTCTTCGGATCCTGGGCATTGGCGAACGAGTCGTAAGGACCGACCAGGTAGCCCGCCTTCTTGGCCGCTGCGACGGCGTCGGCCTTCATGGGGTTGTCGTTGGCGTCGTAGCCGAGCCACATGCGATTCAGGCCCAGGCGCTTCATTTCCTGCACGCCCTTGGCCGTGAGCGCGTCTCCCCACAGGTAGGCGTGGAACGCCCCTGCCAGCTTGCCCACCTCGGGGTTCTGCTTCATCTTGCGCTGCAACGACCCGAGTTGGCCGTGCTCGGACATCCAGCGGCGGTAGTCGGTGGCGGACGCGACGGGCGAGGCGTCGGTGAGGGAGAAGGCGACGGTGTAGGCCTGCGTGGAGTTTCCCTTGGCGAACGTGTGGGTGGTCTGGCCGTGCAGCCGCCCGCCCTGGGAGAGGAACTTCAGGTTCGTTCCGATGTCGGTCGGGACGATGTAGCTCACCCCGTACGAGCCGAGGTTGTAGCCCCAGAACGGCATCGTCAGCCCGCCCGCCATGGCGATGTCCTCGCCCGCGAGCTTGCCCTTGGAAGAGTTCCAGAACGGATCGTTCACCGGGATTCCGAGCCCCTCGGAGGTCGGCACGGCCAGGCGCGAGGTGGCCTTGTCCGTCCCGGTGGTCGGCCAGGTGAGATCGCCGTTCTGGGACGACCGCACGTCCATCAGCAGCCGTCCTCGCTCCGACCGGGCGGTGACCGTGAGGCCCTTCTGCGGGTACGACCAGCTGGCGGTCCCGTCCTTCTCCGACACCGTGCCCGGGGCGCCTAGGCCGTTCGCCGGATCCGACAGAACCGTGCCGCGGCCGTCCTTGGTGCGCGCGGTCACGCCGAGCGTTCCGACGTCGACCCGGGCCTCGCCGTTCGCCAGCGGGACCACGACCTGGCGGCCCGCCACCTTGACCTTGCTCTCGTTGGCGGCGTTCGCGATCGTCGAGGCGTTGCACGCCGACGCCAGGCCGGCGAGCGCCGCCGCCCCCGCCGTGCTCTTGAGGAATCTCGTACGAACCATCCCCGCACTCTGGGGCGGCCCCGTAAGAGCTTCTTAAGAGCGTTGAACGTTAAGAGCGGCAGGTGTTAGGAGCGGCGGGTGCGGAGCATCCACAGGCCCACGCCGGACAGGATCACGCCCACGCCGGTGATGATGCTGATGACGAGCTGCGTGGCCCCGCCGGACGTGGTGCTGACGAACGCGTTCACGGCGAGGCATCCGGCGAGCACGACCCAGAGCAGGTTCTTCATGGCTGTCTCCATCGTTGGGGGTTGAAGCGGGGTTGAAGCGATGGCTCCAGCCTGGTCGACCAAGGCCTTCGCCCTCATCGGGGCGTGCTCCCCAAACGATGGTGTAGCCCGCTACACCTCCAGCAGGCGGGCGAGCGGTTCGCGGATGTCGACGGGGAAGAGGTTGACCGCCTCGAAGTCGCCCGCCTCCGCCCACATCAGCTCGAAGGTGTTCCCCGGGCCGTTCGCGACGGCTTCCGGACCCGACAGCGACGGGGTGCCGGTCACCTCGGTCATGAGGAAGTACGAGGCGGGCCGTTCGTTGTGGCGGCCCGTCCACCAGAGGCGGTCGATCCGCCCTTCGAGGGTGGTCTCCTCGGTCAGCTCGCGTACGGCCGCCTCCTCGGCGGTCTCGCCCTCCTCGACGTGACCGCCGGGCAGGATCGCGTAGTGGTGGCCGGGACAGACCGCATCCGTGCTGGTGCAGAAGGCGCAGTCCGCCGGGGACTCCCGGACGCGAAAGCGCTTCATGATCAAGACTCGGGGGCCGTCGACGACCACGGCGACGGCTCTGGGAATCGGCACGCGCAAGAGCATCGCAGCTCAATCGGGGTGGGGGTAACCCCACCCTCACTTGGGGTGCTGAACCGGTAGTGAGGGAGGCCCGCCGTTCCGTAGTTTGAAGGCCTACACGGAAAGAACGATCGGGCAGGAGGCCGGCGATGAACGGGCACGACGCACACACCCACGGCGCAGGTGAGGCCGGCCGGGGGCGAACGCGGCGGCGGCTCGTCCTGGTGACGCTCCTGCTCGGCATGGTCGCGGCGGGGGCCGCGATCCCGGCGCCCGAAAGCCCGCTGTCGAACCTGACGGGCACCAAGACCACCCACGCGTCCGAGTCGCCCTGACCTCCGCGTCAGGACGGCATGGGGACGGGGCCCGGCTCGGGGAGTGAGCCGGGCCCCGTTCGGTCGCCGCGGGAGGCCTGCGGTCAGCGGCCTCGGTTCAGCTGGCGGGTGGGCATCTGCCGTGCGTTGCGGCGGCCCGCCCCGCGGTTGAACGCCGCGGACTTCTGCTCGAAATTGCGCTTCTTGCCCTTCTTCTGCACCAGTTTGGCGAGGGCGTCGTTGTGGTCATTGGCACGCATGAAGAAACCACCTCCGGTCAGGCAGGAATGGTCGCCGAATAGAGCTCAAGTGAAGAACGTGTAGAGCTCGCGGCGAACCGAAGAAAAGGGTGACAGGGCCCGAGGCGGCCCGAAACGCGGCACGAGCCCAAGCTCAGCGCATGGGTGTGCTCACGAAGCGATACGGGTGTGCCCTAGGGCTGCGAGATGGGAGCGGGTCGCGCGGAGCGGCGACTGTGCTCAACCGAAGGAATCAGGACTCCATGCCGGAGATAATACCTACCGACGCCCCGGATCCGTCAACCCCTTTTCTGGGACTTTTTCAATGCCGTTCTTTCGTGGCGGGCCAGACGAACAGATTGCCCAGCTGCTTGATGAGTTCGGTATCGCCCTCGGCGGTGGCGGCGCCGTTCTTCAGCGCCTCTCCCAGGCCCGCCGTGCCCGCCGCCATGTCGACCAGAACGTCCTCGGTGGTCTCGATGACGACGTCGGGATGCTGGGCCGGTCCGTGCAGGGTCTCGACCGTGCCGTCGTCGATGTCGGCGTGGAAGATCTCGTCGCCGACCCGGAACTCGTACGTCGCGCGCAGCCCGGCGGACGCCTCGGGGACGAAGCAGGCCCGCAGCCCGAGCACCGACCATCCGGGGTTGAACGTCTCGCTCTCGCGGCGCTCCCCCATCGCCCACTTCATGCCCCAGCCGGCGAGCGCCATGACCGCCGGCCCGAGCTCCTCGCCCGCCTCGGTGAGGGCGTAGGCAGGGGTACGGGCCGGGGCCGGCAGCGTGATCTTGCGGGCGAGGCCGTCGCGTTCGAGCTGCTTGAGCCGCGCGGAAAGCAGGCCGGTGCCGAGGCCGCGCAGGCTCTTCTGCAGGTCGCCGAAGCGCTTCGGGCCGGTCAGCAGCTCGCGGATGAGGAGCAGCGTCCAGCGTTCCCCGACGATGTCGAGGGTGCGCGCGGTGGCGCAGAACTGGTTGTACGACCGCTGTTCCACGTCGTCATTCTAGGGTCGCGGCCCGCCGGTCCCCGATCCCGCGCAGGTGCGCGGCGAGGGCCTCGGGGTGAGTGATCATCATGTCGTGCGGTCCGTCCATCGCGATCGCCTCGTAGCCGAGTGCCCGGCCGAGGTCGGCGAACGGCAGGGTCTGGGCCCGGCCGAAGATGGCCGTTCCGGGGATGCGGTCGACGGCGCCGGTGAGCCGCGTCGGTTCGGTGAACGACCTGAGCGGCTGCGGGCAGAGGAGCCCCTCCAGCCACCTGACGTCGCCGGGGTCCTCGACGCCGACCATCTGCGGGGGCAGCGCCGGGATCACCCCGTCCTCCCCGGCCAGCGATCGCAGTCCGTCCACGAACCACTCGGGAGCCAGGTCGAAGAGCGCCGAGCCGTCGGGTCCGGCCCAGCCCTCGACCAGGACGATGTGCCCGACCTTCTCGGGGCGCTGATCGGCGGCCTGCCGTACGACCATGCCGCCGTAGCTGTGGCCGACCAGGATCACCTCGCCGTCCACCTCGTCCAGGGCGGCCAGGACGTCCTTGACGTCGTCCTCCAGGCCGCCGCTCAGCCTCAGCTCCGGGGTGACCGCCTCGGACCCGAGCAGCGGAACGACGCGGTCCCACGTCCACGCCCCATGCCAGGCGCCGTGCACCAGTACGAACGTCATGAGCGCACACCTTCCCGGACGAGAGGCAGGACCCGTTCGGCGAACTCGCCGAGGGCCGCCTCGTGGTCGTCGACCGCAAGCCGGATGACCACGTGCCGCGCACCCGAGTCGACATAGCGACCAAGCCACTCCCGCACGCCCTCGGGCGGCCCCGCGTACATCGCCTGGATCGACTCGATGACCTCCAGCGGGTTGTTGTAGTAGCGCTCGATGCTGGTCCGGAGCCGCTTCCGCCCGCGTTCGGGATCGTCGTCGAGACAGACCGTCGCGTACAACGCGGGCGTGACGTTCGGCGGCAGGACGGCCCGCTCCTCGACATAGGTCTCCCACCGCGGCGGGTAGGGGAGCCAGCCGTCGGCGATCCGGCCGACCCTCCGCATCGCCCGTTCGCCGCCGCCCGCGAGCCAGACCGGCGGGCCGCCCTGCTGAACGGGCTTGGGCGCGACGGTGATGTCCTCGAAGCGGAAGTGGCGGCCCTCGAACGTGACCGCGTCCTCGGTCCACAGCCGCCGCATCGCCTCGATCGACTCCTCCAGGCGGCTCACCCGCGTCCTGAAGTCGACGCCGATCGCCTCGAACTGGGCCGCGGTGGCCGGGTTGGGGAAGCCGCCGCCCATGCCCGCGATCAGTCGCCCGTCCGCGATCCGGTCGATCGTGGCGAGCTGGTGCGCGAGGGGGATCGGGTGGCGGAGCGCGGGCAGCAGCACCGCCGTGCCGAGCGTGACCCGTTCGGTGACCGCGGCGATGGCGGGCAGGAGCGTCAGCACGTCCGCGCGCTGCCTGGTCACCGGGCTGTCGCCCGCCCACACCGAGTCGAACCCGAGCTCCTCGGCGCGCCGCGCCAGCCGGATCAGGGGGCCCACGTCGTGGTCGCCGAGGACGATCCGGTCCCGGGTCGGCAGCAGGAAGCCGACCTGAAGTTGTTCCGTCATGCCGTCAGCGTAGATCTTTACTTCCTGTTTTTGAAGTACTAGCTTCCAAATCAAGAAACTGGACCGAGGAGACGGACATGGCGACGGACATCACCAAGGCGCTGTACACGGCCGAGGCGCGCGTGACGGGCGGGCGCGCGCAGGGGCGGGGCACGACCGCCGACGGCCACCTGGACCTGAAGCTGCGCATGCCGAAAGAGATGGGCGGCAACGGCGACGGCACCAACCCCGAGCAGCTGTTCGCCGTCGGCTACGCGGCCTGTTTCGGAACGGTGCTGTCGATGATCGGCAAGGCGAAGGGGCTGGAGAGCGACGACGCGGAGATCGACGCGCGGGTCGGCCTCGTGCCGAACGGCGACGGGACGTTCCGGCTGAGCGCCGAGCTCGACGTCACGCTGCCCTCGATCGAGGCCGGCGACCGTGCCGCCGAGCTGGTCCGCGCCGCCCACCAGGTGTGCCCGTACTCCAACGCCACGCGCGGCAACATCGACGTCGCCCTCGTCGTGAACGGCACGCCCCTCTAAGCGCGCGAGCCCGGACCGGCCTTGGGGCGCGGGGCCGGTCAGTCGGTCAGGAGGAGGCGGGCGAGGGTGTCGCCGAGCCATGCGCCGTAGTGCTCGCCGGTCCAGCCGCGGCGGGTCACCAGCAGGTCGTGGGTGGCGTTGGAGGTGATCGTCCAGAGGACGTCGCGGGCGTCCTCGACGGTCAGGCCCGCACGCAGCACGCCCGCCTCGTCGAGGAGCCGGGCGAGGCGTTCCATGCCCGCCAGCCGCTGCTGCTGGAGGTCGTCGGAGATCTTCTGGATCTCCGTGTCGGCCGCCGACGCCTCGTTCAGGACCCGGATCAGCGGGCCGATCCGGGCCTGGACCGCGGGCTGGGCTGCCGCGTAGATCGCCAGCCGGCGGCGCGGGTCGGGCTCGTCGAGGATCGCCTCGTACTCCGGCCGCAGCCGGGTCAGCGACGCGTCCTCGACCACCTCGCAGAACAGCCCCGCCTTCCCGTCGAAGGACCGGTAGATCGTCTCGACCGCCACCCCGGCCGCCTTGGCGACGCCGGACAGTGTGGTGCCGCCGAAGCCTCGCTCGACGAAGGAGTCGCGTGCCGCGTCCAGGATGTCCTGCCTGGTCCGCGCCGCCTGGGCGCGCCGCCGGCTGGAGTCGTACCGCCGTGGGGGGTTGACCTTCTCAGACATTCGGTGGAATCCTCATGACATGAAGTCAGGTGTACTGCATTGAATATATACCTGGCGCAGGGGAGGAAACCACAGTGTTCAGCGACATCGTGCTGATCGCCGCCACCGTTCTGACCGGGCTGGTCTCGGGGGTCTTCGCGCTCTACGCGCACACGATCATGCCCGGCCTGAAGAAGACCGACGACCGCACGTTCGTCGGCGCGTTCCAGGCGCTCGACCGGGCCATCATCAACCCCTGGTTCATGGTCACCTTCCTCGGACCCGTCTTCCTGATCGGCGTCGCCGGGGTGATGCACCTCGGATCCGACGAGCGCGCCCGGCTCGGGTGGCTGATCGCGGCCTTCGTGCTCTACCTGCTCACCGTCATCCTCACGATCGCGGTCAACGTTCCGATGAACGATGCCCTCAAGGCGGCGGGCGACCCCGCGCAGATCGACGTCGCCAAGGCGCGCGCGGACTTCAACGAGGCGAAGTGGGTGGCGTGGAACCACGTCCGCACGGTCGCCTCGTCCGTGGCGTTCGTCATCCTCACCGGCGTCCTGCTGGCCGCCTAGCCGGGCGAGCATCAACGCCCAACGGCCCGCGTCCCGTCACCGGGAAGCGGGCCGTTCGTGCACGCGATCAGCTGTAGCCGCGCTCGCCTTGCCTGGCGCCCATGACGTTGGTCCACTCCGCCTGCAGCTGCGCGTTGCTGAACGTGCCGCCACCCTGGAAGTCGTCGCTCAGGAACTCGTGCGTGTCCGCCCGGAACGCCAGCCGGGTGTCCCCGTACTGCAGCACGATCGCGTCCCGCCCTTCGACGTCCTTGGTGATCCCGGTGTTCCGGACGCCCTTGATCTGGGCGAGCATCCGGTACAGCCCGGCGCGCGTCGCCGGCGTGATCGGCTGGTTGAACAGCTCGGGCGCCATGAGCCAGATGTGGTCGTCGAGGTCGGCCGAGGTCTTCGGGGTGCCCCGGTAGGTCTTGGCGACCATCTTCCGCAGCGCGCTCGGGTCGGACGGCAGGCGCCGCAGCTCGTCGAGGGACTTGCGGTTGCCGTCCAGGCCCCAGTAGTGGAACACCGGGAACCGGTGCTCGGTGTAGGCGCGGGACTCGGTGAGCTTGGGCGAGCCCGCGGACTGCCACTTCGCCTTGTCGCCCGGCGTCGCGAAGACGATCTTCTGGTCGATGCCGAGCAGGTTGCGGTCGAAGCCGGTCTTGGACGTCCAGGAGTCCTGCGTGGTGCAGACCGTGTAGTGGTACGGGACCTGCCCGTAACCACCGGGGGCGCACCTGCGCGTCTTCAGGTGCCAGTACTTCCCGTCGGCCGGGCCCTGAGCCCGTTCGGCCGACTGCGCGCCCGCGAGCAGGACCTTGCGCGCCTCCATGGGCGCGGCGGCCGGGGGGTTCGACGGCCGGGGGTGCGTCGCGCCGCCGCTGCCGTTGACGACCTGCGGGATCACCACGGCGGCGGCCGCGGCGGTGGCCAGACCTGCCGTGAGCAGCAGCGGCATCCGCGGGACGCCGCGCCGCCGGGATCGGCCGCCGGTACGCGGGGTGGCGACGATCCGGCTGATCTGCGCGTCCATCGCCTCGTCCGGCGGGGCCTGGTCGAGGTCGTCCAGCGCGGCGGGCTTGAGCGCCGCCATCGCGCGGTCGGTGGTGGTGCTCATCCGTGCTGTCCTTCCAGAGTGGCCGCGTGGAACGCGGGAGCCGAGCCGCCCGAACCGCCGCCCCGCAGGGCACGTTCGAGGCGCTTGCGCGCCCGGTGCAGCCGTACGAAATAGGTGGCGCTCGAACAGCCGAGAACGGTCGCGGCCTGGTTCGCCGTGAGCCCGTACCAGGCGCTCAGCACCAGTAGTTCGGCGTCGCGTTCGGACAGCGTGGCGAACGCGGCGAGTCCCGCGTCCCGTTCCGCCACCACGTCACCGGTGTCGCGGACCCGCGCCGCGCCCTCGTCGCCCAACTCGGCGAGCCGCGAGGCGATCGACTCGTGCCGCCGCCCGGCGTCGCGCTGCTTGAGCCGGTGCCGCCGCGCCGTCGCCAGCAGCCACGGCAGTGCGTCGTCCGCCGGTACCTGGTCGAGCTTGCGCCAGGCGGTCAGGAACGTCTCGTTCACGATGTCCTCGGCCGCGCCCCGCCGGTCATGGGTCAGTGCGTAGCCGAGCACTTTGCCGTGGTGGCGCCGGTAGATGGCCGTGAAGCGTTCGACGTCGTCTTCCGGCTCGCTGTTCTCGCCGCGCACGCCACCACCTCCTCTCGGGTCCCTTGATGAACTCGTCACCCGGTAACCCCGAGATCGCCACCCCTTCTTACAGGGCATACGAAAACGTGCCGGGGCGGAGTGCCCCGGCACGTTCTCCGATCGAAGGACTACTTGGTGAGCGTCAGGCCCTTGCCGGTGCCGACGGTGAGCGAGTCGGACGCCTCGTCGAGCTCGACGACCACGGCGTCTCCGTCGCGGATCTCGCCCGACAGCAGCTCGCGCGCGAGCTGGTCGCCGATCGCGGTCTGCACCAGGCGGCGCAGCGGCCGCGCCCCGTACAGCGGGTCGTAGCCGGTGAGCGCGAGCCATTCGCGCGCGGCCTCGGTGACCTCCAGCGTGAGCCGCCGGTCGGCGAGCCGCTCGGCCAGCTTGTCGACCTGCAGATCGACGATCCGGGTGAGCTCGTCGGTCGTGAGCGCGTCGAAAAGGATCACGTCGTCGAGCCGGTTCAGGAACTCGGGCTTGAACGAGGTCCGCACCGCCTCCATGACCGCCGTCCGCTTGGCCCCGTTCTCCAGCGTCGGGTCGACGAGGAACTGCGAACCGATGTTGGAGGTCAGGATCAGGATCGTGTTGCGGAAGTCGACCGTGCGGCCCTGGCCGTCGGTGAGCCGCCCGTCGTCGAGGACCTGGAGCAGGATGTCGAAGACCTCGGGATGGGCCTTCTCCACCTCGTCCAGCAGCACGACCGAGTAGGGACGGCGCCGCACGGCCTCGGTGAGCTGGCCGCCCTCCTCGTAGCCGACGTAGCCGGGAGGCGCGCCGACCAGGCGGGCCACCGAGTGCTTCTCGGAGTACTCGCTCATGTCGATGCGGGTGATCGCGCGCTCGTCGTCGAACAGGAAGTCCGCCAGCGCCTTGGCCAGCTCGGTCTTGCCGACGCCGGTCGGGCCGAGGAACATGAACGAGCCGGTCGGCCGGTCCGGGTCGGAGACCCCGGCGCGGGCGCGGCGGACGGCGTCGGACACGATGCCGACCGCGGTCTGCTGGCCGATCAGCCGCTTGCCGAGCTCCTCCTCCATGCGCAGCAGCTTGGCGGTCTCACCCTCGAGCAGGCGTCCGGCCGGGATGCCGGTCCAGGACGCGACGACCTCGGCGACGTCGTCCGGGCCGACCTTCTCCTTGATCATGGCCTCGCGTTCCTCGGCACGCTCGGACGCCTCCGCGATCTCCTTCTCCAGCGCGGGGATCTCGCCGTAGGTGAGCCTGGCCGAAGTCTCCAGGTCGCCCTCGCGCTGCGCCCGTTCGGACTCGTCGCGCAACCGGTCGAGCTGCCCGGTCAGCTCACCGACCAGGTTGAGGCCGGCCTTCTCCTGCCGCCAGCGGCCGACCAGGGCGTTCAGCCGCTCCTCCTTGTCGGCCTTCTCCTTGTGGAGGGCCTCCAGGCGGCGCTGCGACTCGTCGTCCTTCTCGGCCTCCAGCTGGATCTCCTCGGTCCGGAGCCGGTCGACCTCGCGCTGCAGGTCGTCGACCACGGTGGGCCGGGAGTCGATCTCCATCCGGCGCCGCGACGCCGCCTCGTCCATCAGGTCGATGGCCTTGTCCGGCAGGAACCGGGCGGTGATGTAGCGGTCGGACAGCGTGGCCGCCGTGATCAGCGCACTGTCGGCGATCTGCACCTTGTGGTGCGCCTGGTAGCGGCTCTTCAGCCCGCGCAGGATGGCGACGGTCTGCTCGACGCTGGGCTCGCTGATGTACACCTGCTGGAAGCGCCGCTCCAGCGCGGCGTCCTTCTCGATGCGCTCGCGGTACTCGTCCAGCGTGGTGGCGCCGATCATGCGCAGCTCGCCGCGGGCCAGCATGGGCTTCAGCATGTTGCCGGCGTCCATCGCGCCCTCGCCCGCGCCCGCCCCGACGACGGTGTGCAGCTCGTCGATGAACGTGATGATCTGGCCGTCGCTCTCCTTGATCTCCTTGAGCACGGCCTTCAGGCGCTCTTCGAACTCGCCGCGGTACTTCGCGCCCGCCACCATGGAGCCGAGGTCGAGCGAGATGAGCCGCTTGCCCAGCAGGGACTCGGGCACGTCGGCCCCGGCGATCCGGCGGGCGAGTCCCTCGACGATGGCGGTCTTACCGACGCCGGGCTCACCGATCAGCACCGGGTTGTTCTTGGTGCGCCGGGCCAGCACCTGGATCACGCGGCGGATCTCGTCGTCGCGCCCGACCACGGGATCGAGCTTGTCCTCCCGCGCCGCCGCGGTCAGGTCGACGCCGTACTTCTCCAGCGCCCGGAAGGTGTCCTCGGGCGTCTCGCTGGTGATCCGGGAGCTGCCGCGCACCTCCTTGAACGCCGCGAGCAGGGCCTCGGGGCTCGCGCCCGCGTTCTTGAGCAGGTCGGTGACCGGCCCGCCGTCGGCCGCGAGGCCCACCAGCAGGTGCTCGGTCGAGACGTACTCGTCCTCCAGCTCCTCGGCCCGGTGCTGCGCGGTGTTGATCACGCGCTGCAGCTGGCCGGACAGCCGCGGCTCGGGCACCGTCGACCCGGTGGCCTTGGGCAGCCGCTCCAGCTGCTCCTCGACCGCGTTCTTGATCGTCTTCGGGTTGGCGCCGACGGTCTTCAGCAGCGGCACCGCGGTGCCTTCGGGAATGTCCAGCAGCGCCGCCAGCAGGTGGGCCGTCTCGACCTGGGGATTGCCTTCGGCCGCGGCCTGCCGGATCGCGACGGTCAGGGCTTCCCTGCTCTTCAAGGTCAGCTTGTTGTCCACGTTCTTTCGCCCCCTCAAGTCTCAGTCCACTGGGCGGGTGCCGGTAAGTCTCGTTCTCTGGGTGATGTCAGTCGTCTTTTGGGTGTGTCAGTCGGAGGTGTGGCGCTCGTGCCAGATCACCACGCCGGTCTGCCGGATCGGGACCAGGTCGGCGCCGGGCGTGCCGCTCGGCTCGCCGCGCCGCCGCT
Source organism: Actinomadura barringtoniae (assembly GCF_017573505.1). Classification (GTDB taxonomy): domain Bacteria; phylum Actinomycetota; class Actinomycetes; order Streptosporangiales; family Streptosporangiaceae; genus Spirillospora; species Spirillospora barringtoniae. The sequence goes on along the minus strand of NZ_JAGEOJ010000007.1, from coordinate 280,826 downwards.
GCTGGGCGAGGCGCGCCGCGACGGCGCGGGTCGACTCCAGCTCGTTCGCCAGGTCCTCCAGCGCCGCGTGCGCCTTGGCCACCTCGTCGCGCAGCCGTACGTTGTCGCGCTGCAATTCCAGGATGTGCTTGATGCCGGTGAGGTTGATGCCCTCCTCCTGGGAGAGCCGCTGGATCTCGCGCAGCAGCACGATGTCGCGCATCGAGTAGCGGCGGCCCCGCCCGGCGGTGCGGCCGGGGGAGACCAGCCCCATCCGGTCGTAGGTGCGCAGGGTCTGCGGGTGAAGGCCGGACAGCTGCGCCGCCACCGAGATCACATAGACCGGGGTGTCGTCGCCGAACGGGTCCATGACCTCATTCCTCTCTCGCCTGCTGGAGCAGTTCGCTGCGCAGGTCGTCGCCGCCGCCCGCGGTGCGCATCGCCTCGAGCGCCTCGCGCGTGGTGTCGTCGAGCTTCTGCGGGACCTGCACCTCGATGGTGACGAGCATGTCCCCCTTGGAGCCGTCGCGCCGGGTCGCGCCGCGGCCCTTGACGCGCAGCGTCCGGCCGTTCGGCGTGCCCTCGGGCAGGCGCAGCGTCACCGGCTGCCCCTGGAAGGTCGGCACCCGGATCTCGCCGCCGAGCGCGGCCTCGGGGAAGGTGACCGGCACGTTCAGCGTGAGGTTGTCGCCGCTGCGCCCGAACACCTTGTGCGGGAGCACCTTGATGTTGACGTAGAGGTCGCCGGAGGGGCCGCCGTTCTCGCCGGGCGCGCCCTTGCCCTTGAGGCGGATCTTCTGCCCGTCGGCGACGCCCGCCGGGATCCGGGCCTGAATGGTCCGGGTGCCGGTCGCGCGGCCGCTGCCGTGGCAGGTGGGGCACGGGTCGTCGACGACGAGCCCGCGGCCGTGGCACTCGTGGCACGGCTCCTGGAAGCCGAAGTTGCCCAGGTTGCGGGTCTCGTGCCCGGTGCCCTCGCAGTTGGGGCAGACGCGCGGCACGGTACCGGCCTTGGCGCCGGTGCCGCGGCAGCTCGGACAGGCCGCCTCGCTGGTCAGCTTGATCGGCACGGTCACGCCGTTCATCGCGCGGCCGAACGACAGCGTCACATCGGTCTCGACGTCGGAGCCGCGCCGCGCGCGCCGGGTGCCGGTCGTACGGGTGCCGCCGCCGCGGTTGAACAGGCCGCCGAAGATGTCGCCGATCTTCTCGCCGGCGCCGCCCGCGGTCCCGCCGCCGGCGGTGCCGCCCTGGCCGAACAGGTCGCCCAGGTCGAAGCCGAAGCCGCCGCCCTGCTGCCCGCGGAACCCGCCGGGCATCGACCGCATGGTGTCGTACTCCTTGCGCCGCTTGTCGTCGGCGAGGACGTCGTAGGCCTCGGAGACCTCCTTGAAGCGGTCCTCGGCGTCGCGGTCGTTGGGGTTGGCGTCCGGGTGGTACTTGCGCGCCAGCTTCCGGTACGACTTCTTGATCTCATCCTGCGAGGCGGTCTTAGAGACACCGAGGACCTTGTAGTAGTCCTTCTCCAGGTAGTCCTTGGTGCTCACGGCGCCCCGCTCTCTGCTGATGCCACGTTCTGTGCTGTCACGGCTCTGACGACTCTTGCAAACAAGTCGACGACTCTTCTGACCAAGTCAACGCTTCACTGGTCCGGGTGATCCCGGCGGGGTGGCCGGGACCACCCGGACCGGGATCACTCGTTCTCGTCGCCCTGACCGTCGCCGCTCTCGTCGGCGTCCGGGCCGGGTTCGGCGACCGCGACGCGGGCGGGCCGCAGGACCCGCTCCCCGATGCGGTAGCCGGGCTGGAGGACGTCCACCACGCTCGTCTCGCTCACATCCGGCGAGTACGAGTGCATGAGCGCCTCGTGCACGGTCGGGTCGAAGGGCTCGCCCTTCTCCCCGTACTTCTCCAGGCCGAGCTTGCCCACGGTGGCCTCCAGGGCCTCGCCGACCGACTTGAAGCCGCCGGTCAGCTCGTCGTGGTCGCGCGCCCGGCCGATGTCGTCGAGGATCGGCAGCAGCTCGTTGAGGACGCCGCCGACCGCGTGCTCGCGAATGGTGCCCTTATCGCGCTCCACCCGCTTGCGGTAGTTGGCGTACTCGGCCTGCAGCCGCTGCAGGTCCGCGGTCCGTTCGGCGAGCTGGGTCTTCAGCGCCACGGCCTCCTCGTCCATCGCCGGCGTCTCTTCCGCCGCGGACTCGGCGCCCGCGGCCCCCGCCTTGCCGGCGGCCCCGGCCCCCGCCGCGCCCGCGGCAGGGGACCGGACCTCGCCCGTCTTGGGGTCGATCCGCCGGTTGTCCCGGATCACCGGACCGTCGCGCTCCTCGCCCTCGTTGGGACGACTCACGCGGCACCGCCCTTCGGCTTGTCGTCGTCCACGATCTCGGCGTCGACGACTTCGTCGTCCTGCGCCTGGTCGCCGCCCTGGGCGTCGGCCGTCGGGCCGGCGTCACCGTCGGCGCCCGCGGCGCCTTCCGGGTTCTGGGCGTACATCGCGGCGCCCATCTTCTGGCTGACCTGGGCCAGCTTCTCGGCGCTGCCCTTGATCGCGTCCACGTCGGTGCCCTCGAGGTTCTTCTTGACCTCGTCGAGCGCTTCCTGGACCTCGGTCTTCAGCTCCGCGGGGATCTTCTCGTCGTTCTCCCGCAGGAACTTCTCGGTGGAGTAGGCGAGGGTGTCGGCCTGGTTGCGGACCTCGGCCTCCTCCTTGCGCTTGCGGTCGTCCTCGGCGTACTCCTCGGCCTCGCGCATCATCTTGTCGATGTCGTCCTTGGGCAGGGCCGACCCGCCCGTGATGACCATCGACTGCTCCTTGCCGGTGCCCTGGTCCTTGGCACTGACGTTGACGATGCCGTTGGCGTCGATGTCGAAGGTGACCTCGATCTGCGGCACGCCGCGCGGCGCCGGCGGGAGGCCGGTCAGCTGGAAGGTGCCGAGCTTCTTGTTGTACGCGGCGATCTCGCGCTCACCCTGGTAGACCTGGATCTCCACCGACGGCTGGTTGTCGTCGGCCGTCGTGAAGGTCTCCGACCGCTTGGTCGGGATCGTGGTGTTGCGCTCGATGATCTTGGTGAAGATGCCGCCCTTGGTCTCGATGCCCAGGCTCAGCGGGGTCACGTCCAGCAGGAGGACGTCCTTGACCTCGCCCTTCAGGACACCGGCCTGCAGCGAGGCGCCGATCGCGACGACCTCGTCGGGGTTGACGCCCTTGTTGGGCTCCTTGCCGTCGGTCAGCTCCTTGACGAGCTCGGAGACGGCGGGCATGCGGGTCGAGCCGCCGACCAGGACGACCTGGTCGATGCCGCTCACGCCGATGCCGGCGTCCTTGAGGACGTTGTGGAACGGAGCCTTGGTGCGCTCGAGGAGGTCGGCGGTGAGCCGCTGGAACTCCGAGCGGGTGAGCTTCTCGTCAAGGTGCAGCGGGCCCTCGGACGACGCCGTGATGTAGGGCAGGTTGATCTGCGTCTCGGACGAGCTGGACAGCTCGATCTTGGCCTTCTCCGCGGCCTCGCGCAGGCGCTGGAGGGCCATCTTGTCCTTGGAGAGGTCCACGCCGTTGGCGTTCTTGAACTTCTCGACCAGCCAGTCGACGACCTTCTGGTCCCAGTCGTCGCCGCCCAGGTGGTTGTCACCGCTGGTGGCCTTCACCTCGACCACGCCGTCGCCCACCTCCAGCAGGGAGACGTCGAACGTACCGCCACCCAGGTCGAAGACCAGGATGGTGGCCTCGTTCTCCTTCTCCAGGTGGTAGGCCAGCGCCGCCGAGGTCGGCTCGTTGATGATGCGCAGGACGTTCAGGCCCGCGATCTGTCCGGCCTCCTTGGTGGCCTGGCGCTGGTGGTCGGAGAAGTAGGCCGGAACGGTGATGACCGCGTCGGTCACCGTCTCGCCCAGGTAGGACTCGGCGTCCCTCTTCAGCTTCTGCAGCACGAACGCGCTGATCTGCTGCGGGGTGAAGTCCTTGCCGTCGACGGTGGTCTTCCAGTCGGTGCCCATCTCGCGCTTGACCGAACGGATCGTCCGGTCGACGTTGGTCACCGCCTGGCGCTTGGCCACCTCGCCGACCAGGACCTCGCCGTTCTTGGCGAAGGCGACGACGGACGGCGTGGTCCGCGACCCCTCCGCGTTGGCGATGACGGTGGGCTCGCCACCCTCAAGGATCGCGACGACCGAGTTGGTCGTCCCGAGGTCGATGCCGACCGCTCGTGCCATGTCTCTCGTCCTCCGTCTTGCCTTGGCTGTTCTTCTATCGGCGACCCGGCCCGCCGCTGTCAGCCCCCTGCAGGGCGGGCCGGCTGAGTCTCGTTCAAGCAAGGTTGCCTTGGGCGGATCAAGTTGTCAAATGACTTGAGCGTACCCGACTCAACTTTGCTGCTGCCCTCTACAACAGGACGAATGAGCGGAGCATTCCCGTTCCCTCCTGGCCTCTTCTCAGGGCCGTTTTCGATCTCAGGGAGGAGCCTCCGGGCGATCTCTTCCGCCCCAAGTCGGAGCCGGGGGTGTAAGAACAGGGACCCGGCGATCACTCCTCAGATGAAGGCCCAACCCCCCAGACGAAAGGGTTCGGTTCGTGACTGATCCCGATCACATGGCCCGGTTCACGGAGGTGTACGACGCGCACTACCCGCGCGTGTACGCCTACGCCGTGAGCCGGGCGGGCGGGCAGCTCGCCGAGGAGGTCGCCAGCGAGACGTTCTGCGTCGCCTGGCTGCGCATCCGCGACCTGCCGGACGAGCCGCTGCCCTGGCTGCTCGGCATCGCCCGCAACATCGTCCGCGAGTCCTACCGCGCCCAGGTCCGCCGCGAGTCCCTCGCCGCCGAGCTGCGCACCTGGACCACCACCGCGACCGGCGACGTGGGCGACGACGTCGCCGACCGCGCCGAGATGCTCGGCGCCCTCGCCCAGCTCTCCGACAACGACCGCGAGGTCCTCACCTTGATCGCCTGGCAGGGCCTGTCGCCCGGCGAGGCCGCCAAGGTCCTCGGCTGCTCCAAGGCCACGTTCTTCGTACGCCTGCACCGGGCCCGCCGCCGCCTCGCCCACGCCCTGTCCACCCAGCCCCCGGCGCCGCCCTCGCGTGCGCGTGCAGAACGAAAGGTCACCCGATGACCCGCGACGTCATGGACCGGCTCGCGAGCGCCCGCCCGAGCACCCTGGACCCCGAGCCCGACCCGTCCCGCCGTGAACGCGACCTGATCCGTGCCCTGGCCGCCTCCCCCGGACGACGCAGCCGCCGCCGGATCGTCGGCCGCCCCCAGCTCCTCGTGACCGCCGCCCTGGGCACGGCCGCCGCGGTCGCCTTCGCCTACGGCGGCGTCGTCGGCCCGGAGAAGGGGCCCGACCGGCCGGGCGCGAGCGGCTCGCCGACCGGCCCCCAGCCGGCCGCCTACTCGACGGCCCGGCAGGTGCTGCTGGCCGCCGCGACCTCCGCCGAACGACGGCCGCTCACCGATGGCGGCTACTGGAGGGTCAGCGAGATCCATGTGATCAAGGTGCCCGGCAGCCGCATCATCAGCCAGCTCACGGTCAACTGGTACGGCAAGGACGGCACGTACCAGTCGGGGTCTCGGTACCTGGCCGGGGCCAAGACGGGCCGGGCGTTCCTCGGCAAGCCCGAGAAGATGTCCCGGCCGTTCGAGATCGAGGACCAGACCTTCACCCTGGCGCAGCTCCGCAGCCTGCCTCAAGATCCCGCCGGGTTGAAGAAGTGGGCCGACGGTGTCGCCAAGGGCGTCATCGAGAGCGGGCGGTCGAAGGACGTCGATGCCTTCGCCGGCGGGCTTCTGCTCAGCCTCCTCGTCGAGGCGCCCGCCCAGCCGAAGACCCGTGCCGCCGCGTTCCGGGCCCTGGCGGAGCGCCCGGACGTCAAGCTCGGAGGCGTGCGCAAGGACTCGAGGGGCCGTTCCGGCCGCGAGATCCAGTTCGGAGGCATGCGCTACCTCGTCGACCCCGCCACGTCGGTGCTCCTGGAGGAGACCACCACGGGCGACAAGTCGAGCACGATGACCTACCTCGACGTGGGCTGGACGAACGAGAAGCCGCACATCCCCCAGGCCCCCTGATCGAAAGGGAAGGGGGGAGCGGCATGCGGGCAACAAGGGGTGAAATCTGTCCACGCCGATGGATGAGGCCTCTTTGAAGGAGCCACGCGTGACCGCTCCCCCCGACGTCGCCGCGCGCGACGCCTCGGTCATCGAACGGTCCTGGCATGAGCCCGAACGGTTCGGTGCGATCTTCGACGCCTACTTCACGGAGATCCACCGCTACGTGGCCCGCCGCCTCGACACCCACGTCGCCGACGACCTCGCCGCCGAGACGTTCCACATCGCGTTCCGGCGCCGCCGGAGCTACGACCTGACCCGTGAGAACGCGCGTCCCTGGCTGTACGGCATCGCCACCAACCTGATCGGCCGCCACCGCCGCGACGAGATGCGCAGGTTCCGCGCGCTCGGCCGCCTGCCTGCCGATGGCGGCCCCGAGGACGACCAGGACCGGATCGCCACGCGGGTGAGTGCCCAGCAGGAGGTCAGGGGCCCGCTGGCACAAGCAGTCGCAGCCCTCCCTGCCAAGCAGCGCGACGTACTCCTGCTGGTGGTCCTGGGCGAGCTGACCTATGACGAGGTCGCCCAGGCCCTGGACCTCCCTTACGGCACGGTCTGCTCGCGGTTCAACCGGGCTCGCAAGAAGCTGCGCGAGGCACTGGGCGGGACCAACCCCCTGACCGCAGAGGAGCTGGCCCGATGAACGAACTGACCGAACTCCGCGACCTCTTCGGCGACCCACCCGCCCCGACCCCGCACGCAGTAGCCGCAGCCCGCGCCCGCCTGACCGAGGACGCACCACCACCCCGCCGCCGCCCCCACCTGCGCCTCCGCCTTGGCCCGGTCGTCGGCGTCGCCGCCATGGGCGCCGCAGCCGTCATGGTCTTCACCCAGGCCGGTCCCGTCACCCCCGAAGAGCCCGGCCATCCGAGTCCGCGTACGGGCGCTCCGTCGGCCGGTCCGCAGCCGATCGCGTACGCGACGGCGCGGCAGGTGCTGCTGGCGGCCGCGACCTCCGCCGAACGGCGTCCGGCCACCGACGGCGCCTACTGGCGGGTGAGCGCGATCCGCACCAACATCGCGGGCGCCCAGCTCAACGTCAGCTGGTACGGAAAGGACGGCGTCTACCGGCAGGGGATGAGGAATCTGACCGGCAGCGCGGCGGGCCAGGCGTGGCTCTCCGGGCCGCTCCGGTCCCCCCGGCCGTTCGAGATCTCCGACCAGGGCTTCACGCTCGCCGAGCTGCGGTCCCTCCCGACGACCCCGCGGGGCATCGTGACGTGGGCGCACGGGATCGCTTCCAAGATCTCTCCCAAGTGGCGTGAGACCGATGTCCAGTCCTTCACCGACGGCCTCCTGACCCAGATGCTGGCCCAGGCGCCCGCTCCGCCCGCGGCGCGTGCCGCCGCCTTCCGTGCCCTGGCGTCCAGGCCCGGTGTCAAGAGCGGCGGCGTCGTCCGGGACGAGCGAGGCAGGGAGGGCAACGAGCTGCGATTCGGCAAGGCCGGGCAGAACCGGGTCGTGGTCGATCCGGCGACCTCGCAGCTCCTCAGCGAAACGGCGAGAGACGCGAGGGGCAGGACCTACTACTCGAACGTCTATCTGGAGGTCGGCTGGACCGACGAGCGGCCCCGCGTTCCCGCCGCCTCCTGAGGCCGGCTGTAAGAAGGCGGGGTGATCTTGGAGTTCTCTGCGTGAAGGCGAATCGCTGTTGCGGGTGATCACTAGTGGCGGCAGTGAAAGCAGAGGAGTCCGAATGAGACGTGGGAGAACGGGCCGGGCGTTGCTCGGGCTGGTCGTTGCCGGAGGCGTGGTCGCGATTCCGTCGCAGGTGGCGGGGGCGGCCACGGCTGCGGCGGGGTTGCCGGTCGGCAGGTCGTGGACGGTGACGTTGCTGACCGGCGACGTGGTGAAGGTGCGGACGGTGAAGGGGCGGCCGCCGCTGGTGTCGGTCACGCCGGGGAAGGGGCGGTCGAACAAGCTCTTCAGCAAGGCGATCCGGCCGGACGGGCACGTGGTGGTGACGCCGGCGGACATGGCGTCGCGGGTCGGGAAGATCATTGACCCGGCTCTGTTCGATGTGACGACGCTGATCTCGCAGGGGTACGACGACGCGCACGCGAAGGAGCTGCCGCTGATCGTTCAGCGGGAGGCGGGCGCGCGGGCGCTGGCCGCGACGGTGCGGGAGACGCGTGACCTGCCGAGCATCGGTGCGGTCGCGGCGCGGCAGCCTCGGGGGCAGGCCGTACGGCTCGCGTCGGTGCTCGGGCAGCGGGGCGTGCGGCACGTGTGGCTGGATCGCAAGGTCAAGGCGACCGCGGTGAAGCTGGATCGGAATCTGGGGCAGATCGGGGCTCCGGCGGCCTGGCGGGCCGGGGTGACGGGCAAGGGCGTCAAGGTCGCGGTGCTGGACACCGGGGTCGACGCGACTCATCCGGATCTGAAGGGGCGGATCGGGGAGACCAAGAACTTCTCGAAGGCTAAGGACGTCGTCGATCGGTTCGGGCATGGGACGCATGTCGCCGCGACGATCGCGGGGACCGGGGCTGCGGCGGGTGGAGAAAGAAAGGGTGTCGCGCCTGGTGCGAATCTGCTGGTCGGGAAGGTGCTCGACGACAACGGTGAGGGCGACGACTCCAGTGTGATCGCGGGCATGGAGTGGGCGGCGACGCGGGCCAGGGTCGTCAACATGAGCCTCGGCGGGATGCCGAGCGATGGGACCGATCCGCTGTCGACGGCGCTGAACAAGCTCTCGGCGCAGCACGGCACGCTGTTCGTGACGGCGGCGGGCAACGACGGGGCGATCTCGTCGATCGACTCGCCGGGTTCGGCGGACGCGGCCCTGACGGTCGGGGCTGTGGACGGGCAGGATCGGCTGGCCGGCTTCTCCAGCCGGGGGCCGCGAGCCGGACGGTACGCGGCCAAGCCCGAGATCGTCGCGCCCGGGGTGAACATCGTCGCGGCGCGGGCCAAGGGCACCCAGATGGGCGACCCGGTGAACGCGCGCTACACGGCGGCGTCGGGCACGTCGATGGCCACGCCGCACGTCGCGGGCGCGGTCGCGCTGCTCGCGCAGCAGCATCCGGCGTGGAAGGGGCCGCAGCTCAAGGCCGCGATCGTCGGCTCGGCGGCCCGGGTGAAGGGTGACGCGTTCGAGGTGGGGGCGGGCCGTCTGGACGTCGCGGCGGCCATCAAGGGAACGGTGATCTCGCATCAGGCCGCGCCCCATCTCGGGACGGCCTCCTATCCGAAATACGCGCCGCTGACGACCAGGCTCGGCTGGGGAACGTCTTCCAAGACGGCCGTGAAGCTGGCGCTGTCGGTGCGGGTCATCGACCGGCAGGGGCGTACGACGGCGGGGGCCGCGGCACTGTCGGCCTCGCAGCTGACCGTCCCGGCGGGCGGAAACGTTTCCACCGCCCTGAAGGTGGACGCGGCCAAGCTCGCGTCCAAGCCCGGGCTCTACACGGCCGAGGTGGTCGCCAAGGCGGGCAGGGCGACCTCGCGTACGCCCGTGTCGTTCTACGTCGAGCCGCCCAGCTTCGACCTCACGCTCAAGGCGACGCCGTTGCCAGGTACGGCCGACGGGAAGATGAGCGCGTCCGCGACTGTGGTCAACCTTTCCGACGTCGCCGTCTATGCACAGGCTGTGGACGCTCCCGGCACGATTCGCGTGCCCGCCGGGCGCTACAGCGTCCTCGGCACGGTCTACGACGACAACCCGGACGCGCGCCGTTCGGCGCTGACCGGCTCTCCCGAGGTCGTGGTCGACAAGGACACGACGGTGACGCTCGACGCGGCCAACGCCAAGGAGGCCGGGGCCAGGGTCGCCGACCGGAAGGCGACGACGCTCATGGCCGGTGTCGACTACGCGCGCCTCAACCGCCAGGCGATCTGGGGTGAGGGCGTCTACACCTGGAACCCCGGCAAGGAGAAGGTCTACGTCCAGCCGAGCGGGCCCGCGACGACGGGTGCGTTCCACCCGTACGGGCTCTTCGAGCTGTCCGCGCCGGGCGAGCTGTACAACCTGGTCGAGCCGCTGGGCGACCGCCTCCCGGCGAATCCCGTGCACACGGTGACCCCTGCGGACCGCGCGAAGTTCGCCCGCATCCAGCAGCGGTTCGCGGCGTTCAACGGCGACACGACCAAGGCTGTCGGCGAGAAGAAGTACGCGGTCACTCCGGACGGCATGTTCGACTACGAGTCGTCGGCTCCCGATGTCCCGGCGGGGTCGGTGCGCACCGACTACCTGTCGGCGCACAAGGGCGTCATGTGGCTGGATGAGGCGTTCCCCAAGGCGCTCGCTCCCTGGGTCGACCAGCTGCCGTTCGTCGACTACAAGGCGGGCAAGACCGTCACGCAGACCTGGGGACGGCAGGTGCTCCGGCCCGGCCCGTACTCGGTCAAGGCGTCCTCGCCGAGCGGCTGCCAGCCGCTGCCGACCACCCGCAGCCGCGGCGTGCTGCAGTACAGCATCGTCGATCTGCAGGCGCGCACGGACGGGTTCGACTGCGGCTACTTCAACGACACCAGCGACGACCTGCTCAGCCGAAAGGTCGTCCTCACGGCCGACGGCAAGCAGGTCGGTTCCGGCGTCCGGCCGACCTGGCGTTTCAACGTTCCGCAGAAGGCCAGGACGTTCCGGCTGAAGTACGACGTGGACGCCTCGAAGTTCACCTCGACGTCGGTGCGGAGCTCGACCACGTGGTCGTTCCGTACGCCCGCCCCGGCGGGCCTCGGCGCGACGCCGGTCCCGCTGCTGTCGGTGGACTACGACCTCGGCCTCGACCTGCGCAACCAGCCGTCCGGCAAGCCCGCGGTCTTCTCGGTCGCGCGCGTGGCGGGCAGCGGCACGGCCAAGGTCACCGGGCTCAGGTTGTGGACGTCCGTGGACGACGGCAAGACCTGGGGTGCCGTGGCGGTCAAGGCCCTCGGCGGCGGCCGCTTCTCGGCGCCGATGCCGGCTCCGGTGAAGGGGCAGTACGTGTCCGTGCGCGTCGCCGCCCAGGACGCGGGCGGCAGCGCGATCGACCAGCGGATCATCAGGGCGTATCTGGTTCGATGATCGGTCCGTGAAGAAGATCGGGCGCCCGGACTGAGTAGAGGTGACCGCCATTCGCCTCAGAAGGGCCGGACATGACATGGAGCCACGGATGACCGCTCCCCCCGGCGTCGTCTCCACGCACGACGACGACGCCGCGGTGATCGAGCGTTCCTGGCATGAGCCCGATCGATTCGCCGAGATCTACGACAGGTACTTCGCCGAGATCTACCGCTATGTGGCCGCGCGTCTCGGCCGCGACGTCGCCGACGACATCGCGGCCGAGACGTTCTACGCCGCGTTCCGCAGGCGCGACCGGTTCGACCCGGCGCGCGGCGCGGTGCGGCCGTGGCTGTACGGGATCGCCACGAACCTGGTCGGTCAGCACCGGCGCGACGAGAGCCGCCGGTACGCGGCGCTCTCCCGCGTCGGCGCCGACGGCCCGGCGGGCGGGCACGAGGACGTCGTCGCCGCCAAGGTGACCGCGGAGGGCATCCGGCCGCAGCTGGCCGGCGCGCTTGCCGCGCTCCCCGACGGCGACCGCGACGTTCTCCTGCTCGTCGCGCTGGGCGGCCTGGGCTACACCGAGGTCGCGCAGGCGCTGGAGATCCCCGGCGGCACCGTCGGATCCCGGATGAACCGGGCTCGAAAGAAGCTGCGGGAGGCATTGGGCGGGACCGATCCCACACATGCGCACGAGGGGAAGTCCCATGGATGAGGTCATGATGGCCGCCGAGCTGCTCGACGAAGGCGGGCCGTCGGCGGAGGTGACCCAGGCCGGCCGCGCCGGGCTGGACCGCCTGATGAACGGCGACGAGATGGCCGCCCGGCGCGCGAAGCGCGAGCGGAGAGGCCTGCCGCGGCTGCGGATCGGAATCGGCCTCGGCATGGTCGCCGCCGCGGCCGCAGCGGCGGTCGCGATCGCCACGGTCGGGGGAGGCGGCGGCGCGGTCAAGTCTCCGCCCGGCGCGAACCCGCGGGCCACCGAGCTGCCCGCGGAACGGATCCTGCTCGCCGCCGCCGAGCACGCGGCCAAGGAGCCGGTGGGCCGGTTCTGGCGGGTCAAGCGGTACGACGGCCAGGCGTACCAGGTCAAGGCGCGCAAGGGCGGCGGCAGCTACAGCGTGCTCGGCTACAGCGACTTCTGGGACGACTGGAAGTCGCGCTCGGACAAGGACCCGGACGTTCTGTACGCGCGCGACCGTGGCGCGCGGCCGCTCACTCCGGCGGACGTCGCCGCGTGGCGCAAGGACGGGTCGCCGACCACGTTCAGGGCCTGGTCGAACGATCACTGGGCGACGCTCAGCACCAAGTCGGGCGGCACCTACGGGGTGGGTCCCGGGGGCTGGCAGAGCGAGACGACCACGCCGGCGAAGAAGCGGAAGGCGGCCGCCGAGATCGCGAAGATGTGCGCCGACCCCAAGGCGCCCGTCGGCGCGACCGGCAAGTGCTCGTTCGCGGAGCTCACGTGGGAGGAGCGGGAGAAGCTCGCCAACGATCCGGAGGGGATGAAGAAGCTGCTGTTCCCCAACAGCCCCAAGGGCAGGAAGCCGCTCGGCGCAGCCAACGATCTGATGAGCGGCTTCGACTTCCTCACCGAGCAGCCGGCCTCCCCGCAGGCGCGGGCGACGGTCTTCCGCCTGCTCGCCAAGATGCCGGACGTACGGTCGATCGGCACGGTGAAGGACGCCAGCGGCCGTACGGGCATCGGTCTCGCCGCCCAAGGCACGATGCAGGAGGGCAGCGGGACGGTCTTCGACTACCAGCTGATCCTGGAGCCCGGCACGTACCGGATCCTCGCGGGCCAGGAGGTCGTCGTCCGCGCCGGTGGCTCGATGAAGGGCATGAAGCCGGGCAACATCCTCAACCAGGACATCGTGCTGAGCGCGGGCTGGACGAACGAGACCCCGCACCACGACTGACCTCAGCCATCCACGAGGCCGCCGCCCGTCTCCCCACTACCTCCCGGGGAGGCGGGCGGCGAGGCCGTCCAGGAGGCAGTCCAGGCCGAACGCGAACTTCTCGTCCAGGACCTGCTCCCAGTTGCTGGACGCCCACACCTCGCGCTGGTGCTCGACGACCTGCGGGTTGGTCCTGGTGGTCTGCTCCATGTAGGACGCGGACGCCTCGACCCACTCCTCCCAGGTGAAGTCCGGGTTGGCCTGCTTCCAGATGGCCTCGCTGCCGGCGGCGCCGACGACCCAGTCGTTCAGCAGCGACCACGCGTACTCCAGGCCGAGCCCCGAGAAGCCCGCGCCCGCGCCCGCCGGTCCGAAGAGCGTGAGCAGCCGGTCGACCATCCGCGTCGAGTTCGGGCCGATCATCGGGGCGCTGCCGAACAGCGTGACCGTCCACGGGTGGCGGTGGATCATCGTGCGGAGGCTGTGCGCGAAGCCGGTGGCGGCGGCCCGCCAGCCCTCCTCGTCCGGCGCGGGCACGGTCACCTCGGCCATCGCCCGGTCCAGGGCCAGCTCCAGCAGTTCGTCCTTGTTCGCCACGTGCCAGTAGACCGTGGTGGCGCCCGAGTTCAGCTTGGTGCCGAGGCGCCGCATGCTGAGCCCGTCGAGGCCCTCGGCGTCCAGGAGTTCCATGGCCGCGTCGACGATCTGGTCGCGGTCGAGCGTGGGCTGCTCGCGCTTGGCCCGCGGGGGCCTGGTCCATACCGACGCCGCTCGTTGTGCCATGTCGTACAGAGTACCGGGACTTGAACACCGTGCGATTTGGCTCGTACAGTGTGCGAGATAGCTCGAACACTGTACGAGGAGTGATCTCCGATGGAATCCCCCGAACCCCGGCCGCAAGGCCATCCACGCCGCTGGCAGATCCTCGCCGTGCTCAGCCTCAGCGTGTTCGTGGTCGTGATGGACAACACGATCCTCAACGTCGCGATCCCGTCGCTGCTGAAGGACCTGAACGCGAGCACGTCCGACGTCCAGTGGGTGATCGACGCCTACTCGCTGCTGTTCGCGGGCCTGCTGCTCACCGCCGGCAGCCTCGGCGACCGGTACGGGCGGCGCCGCGCGATGCTGATCGGCTTCGCGCTCTTCGGCGGCGGCTCGCTGCTGGCCGCGTTCGCCGACGGCCCCGGCATGCTCGCCGCGATGCGCGCGGTGATGGGCATCGGCGGCGCCCTGCTCATGCCCGGAACGCTGTCGATCATGGCTCAGGTCTTCGCCCCGGAGGAACGGGCCAAGGCGTTCGCGATCTGGGGCACCGCATCGATCGTCGCGATCGCCGCCGGGCCCACGATCGGCGGCTTCCTGCTCCAGCACTTCTGGTGGGGCTCGGCATTCCTGGTGAACGTGCCCGTCGCCGCCGTCGCGGTGATCGGCCTCATCACGCTGGTCCCCGAGTCGCGCGGGCCGCGCCGCCGCCCCGACCTGCTCGGCGCGCTGCTGTCCACGCTCGGCATGTCCGCGCTGATCTGGTCGATCATCTCCGGCCCCGAGCACGGCTGGACCGGCGTACGCACGCTCGGCGGGCTGACGGTCGCCGCCGCCGCGCTCGGCTCGTTCGTCGCCTGGCAGCACCGCAACCCCGAGCCGATGCTCGACCTGGGGCTGCTCCGCAAGCGCGCGTTCGGCGGCGCCGCCGTCGTGATCGCGCTGTCCAACTTCACGCTCGCCGGGGTGCTGTTCATGCTCACCCAATTCCTTCAGCTGGTCCTCGGCTTCAACCCGCTGGAGGCCGGGCTGGCGATGCTCCCGGTCGCCGTGGCCGCCGGGGTGGGCAACGGGCTGTGCGTAAAGGTGGACGCCAGGATCGGCAGCCGCTGGACGATCGCGCTCGGCACCGCCGTCACCGCCGCCGGGTTCGCGCTGATCGGCGTCGTCGAACCGGGCGACGGCTACCTCACGGTCGTCGGCGGCCTGGTCGTGCTCGCGTTCGGCGCGGGTCTCGGCACGCTCCCCGCGTACAACATGCTGATGGGCGCGGTGCCGCGCGAGGACGCGGGCATCGGCTCGGCCGTGAACGACTCGGGCCAGGAGCTCGGGAACGCGCTCGGCGTCGCGGTCGTCGGCAGCGTCCTGTCGGCCCTCTACGCGCGCGACCTCCCGGACGGCGCTCCCGCCGCCGCACGCCACTCGCTCGGCGAGGCGCTCGGGCTCGGCGACGCGGGGCTCGCGCACGCCGCCCGCGACTCCTTCGTGCACGCCATGTCGCTCGCCTCGTTCAGCATCGCCGCCGTGACGTTCGCGGTCGCGGGCTTCGCGGCCCTCTTCTTCCGCCACTACCGCCCGCCCGCGCAGAACGATGTGCCGTCAGAGCGAAAGGAGACGGAGGTTGCGGCGGAGTAGGAGGTGACAGCAGGTCACCCCACCCTGGAGGGTTTCCGCCATGACCCACCTCGCGGATGCGCCGCCGCCCGCCGCCGCCGACAACGCGGCGGACGACGGCAAGCGGCTCATCGCGGCGTCCATACGCGACCCCGACCGCTTCACCGAGGTCTACGACCGCTACCACGCGGCCGTCTACCGCTACGTGGCCGGTCGGCTCGGCCCGCAGCCGGCCGACGACGTGACCGCCGAGACCTTCCTGGTCGCGTTCCGGCGGCGCGGACGCTTCGATCCCGAACGCGGCGAGCTGCGTCCGTGGCTCTTCGGCATCGCCACCAAGCTCGTCGCGCAGCACCGCCGCGCCGAGACGCGCCGCTACCAGGCGCTCGCCCGCGTCGGCGCCGACCGTTCCGACGCGGGCCATGAGGAACGCGTCGTGACCTGGGTGACCGCCGAAGGGATGCAGCCCCAGCTGGCCCGCGCCCTCGCCGGGCTGTCGGCCAAGGAACGCGACGTCGTGCTGCTCGTGGCGCTCGGCGACCTCGGCCACGAGGAGATCGCCGTCGCTCTGGACATCCCGTACGGCACGGTCGGCTCCCGCCTCAACCGCGCGCGCCGCAAGCTGCGCGCCGCCCTCGACACCGAAGGACTGGACTGACTGATGGACGAGATGCGGATGATCGGCACGCTGCTCGACGAGCGGCCGTCGGAATGTTCGGTGGCGGAAGGCCGCGCGCGCCTGGAACGCGAGATCGAAAGCGGGCGGCGCACGCGCAGGTTCTCGATCCCGCGCTGGAGCATCACCGCGCCCGTGCTGGCCGCGGGCTCGGTCGCCGCCGTGACCGCGGTCGCCGTCGCGATGTCGTCCGGCACGACGCCCCGCGCGCCCGATCATCAGGCGGCGCAGCCCGTGAGCGCGCGTTCGGTCCTGCTGTCGGCCGCGACGAGGATCGAGCAGGCGCCCGCGACGCACGGCAGGTACTGGTCGGTCGTGACCCAGGAACGCATGAACATGGGCGTCGGTGACCGGGCCTTCGAAACGATCAACGAGACCGGGCTCTGGGACGAGGGGCCGGGCAAGCACGCGTGGATCGCCGAGCGCCGCGTCCGCAGCAAGGACCTCGGTCCGGCCCCCAAGGACGGCCCGAAGTCCTTCGACAGGAACGGACGTCCCGCGACGACACCGCCCGGGGACCGTGGTCCCACCCCCTGGACGAAGGTCAAGGTGAAGGGCGGCGAGGCGTTCCGGCTCGCGGACTGGGAAGGCGTGCCCGCCATCAACGTCCGCGAGCTCCCCGACACCCCGGACGCGTTGCGCCGCTTCTTCGACCAGAAGCTGCGGCAGGCGCAGGCGCGGACGGGAGGGCCGATCGACTCGGTGGAATGGCTCTTCTCCAATGCGCAGAAGCTCGGCTCGGCTCCGGTCTCCCCGAAGGTCCTCGGCGCGCTGTACCGGGTCCTCGCCACCGACCCGAAGCTGCGCGTCGCCGGAACGGTCACCGACCCGCTCGGCCGCAAGGGCACCGCGATCGCCCACCGCGTCACCGCCGAGAGCGGCCACGTGCACGACGAGCAGCTCGTGCTCGACCCGGCGACCGGGCGGCTGCTCGCCGAACGCGACGTCCTCGTTCAGCCGGGCAAGGCGTGGCTGCGGGGCGGCAAGCCCGGAGACGTGACCTACTACACGGCGGTCATCTCACGCGGCTGGACCGACACCGTCCCCCGCTACAAGCTCGGCAAGGTCGGCTAGCGCTGGGTTAACGGTCCGGGGTGAGTGCGTCGACGCCCGTGAGCGCGCGGCCGATGATGAGCTTCTGCATCTGGCTGGTGCCCTCGTAGAGGGTGAGCACGCGGGCGTCGCGCACGTACTTCCCGACCGGGGTCTCGTCGGTGTAGCCGTAGCCGCCGAAGACCTGCAGCGCGTTGTTGGACACCTTCACCGCCGTCTCGCTGGCGTGGTACTTGGCCATCGAGGCGGCGGTGGCGAGTTCCTGCCGGGGCGCGCCGCGGTCGGCCATCGACGCGGCCCGCCAGGTGAGCAGCCGCGCCGCCTCGACCTCGACGGCCGAGTCGGCGAGCAGTTCCTGGACGAGCTGGAACGCGGCGATCGGGCGGCCGAACTGCTCGCGTTCGCCCGCGTACTTCACGGCGGCGTTCAGCGCGCCCTGCGCGAGCCCGGTCGCGCCGGCGGCCACCGAGATGCGGCCCTTGGTGAGCGCGCCGAGCGCGATGCCCAGGCCCTTGCCGATCTCGCCGAGCCGCGCCGAGTCGGGCACGCGGACGTCCTCCAGCACCAGCTCGGCGGTGGCCTGGCCGCGCAGGCCGAGCTTGCCGTGGATGGTGTTGGCGGTGAAGCCGGGCGCGTCGGTCGGCACCAGGAACGCGGTGACGCCGCGGCCGCCGTCGTCGCTCGTACGGGCGAAGACCAGCGCGACCTTCGCCCAGGTGCCGTTGGTGATGAACATCTTCTGACCGCTGATCACCCAGTCGTCGCCGTCGCGGCGCGCGCGCGTGATGAGCGAACCGGCGTCCGACCCCGTCCCCGGCTCGGTGAGCGCGAAGCAGGCGAGCGCCTCACCGGCGGTCAGCCGCGGGAGCCAGTGCCGCTTCTGCTCCTCCGTGCCGTACGCGGCGATCGACTTGGACACCAGCCCGAGCGACACCGACACGATTCCGCGCACCGACGAGTCGCCGCGCCCCAGCTCCTCGATCACGGTGGTGTAGCCGATCATGTCGCACTCGACGCCGCCGTACTCCTCGGGGATGCCGAGCGCGAGGAAGCCCAGCTCGCCGAGCCGTCGCACGATGCCGAGGTCGACCTCCTCGCGGCGGTCCCAGTCGCGCACGTTCGGCACGATCTCCGCGTCGACGAACTCCGCCGCCATCTTCATGAAGGCGGTCTGCGTCTCGTTCAGTTCCAGATCCATGACGGGTCCGTTCCTTAGCGGTAGAGGGCGGCGGGCGTGGTGCCGGTGGCGGTCAGCGGGAGGCCGAGCTCGGCCCGTTCGGCCAGCCACTGGCTCGGCCGGTAGCGCGGGTCGCCGGTGGCGTCGGCCAGTCCGGACAGGATGGTCAGCACGGTCGTCGCCCCGGCGTGGTCGCCCCACTCCAGCGGGCCGCGCGGGTAGCCGAGCCCGAGCCGTACGGCGGTGTCGATGTCCTCGGGGCGGGCGAGGTGCTGCTCGGCGATGCCGCACGAGACGTTGACGATCGAGGCGAGGAGCCGCTGCGCGACCGTTCCCGGGGCGTCGCGCACGACGGTCACCGGGCGGCCCGTTCGGGCGAGGGCGGCGAGGGCTGCACGGCCCGCACCGGGGTCGGCGCCGGGATGCACGGCGAGGGTGAGGCGGGACGCGAAGCCGCCGAGCGGGTCGATGCCGAATGTGCGCTCCAGGGGGAGCGCGTAGGCGCCCGCGTGCGCGACGACCGCCGTGCCGTACGCGGCGACCAGCACGATGGCCTGGTCGGACGGCCAGGTGTCGCGCTCGACCTCGACGCCGCTCGCTTCGAGCAGGCCGTAGAGGGAGTCGCGGACGTCGGGCTGGGCGTTGACGTCCACCCAGATCGGGCGGGGTTCGGCGGCGGGCGCTTCGGGCTCGGGCGGCTCTTGCTTGGCGCCGCCGGTGTAGCTGTAGAAGCCCGCGCCGGTCTTGCGGCCGAGAAGCCCGGCCTCCATGCGGGTGCGGGTGATGTGGGAGGGGCGCAGGCGCGGCTCGTCGTAGAAGCCGGACCAGACCGTTTCGAGGACGGGGTGCGACACGTCCAGCCCGGTCAGGTCCATCAGCTCGAACGGGCCCATCTTGAGGCCGAGGACGTCGCGCGCGATGCGGTCGATGTCGACCGGCTCGGCGATGCCCTCGGCCAGGATCTGCAGCGCCTCGGTCGGCAGGCCGCGCCCGGCGTGGTTGACCAGGAAGCCGGGAGTGTCGGGCGCGCGCACCGGCTGATGCCCGAGCCGCCGTACGAGGTCGATCAGCGCGTCCGGGATCCACGGCGTGGTGCGCGCTCCGGCGATCACCTCGACCAGCCGCATCAGCGGGACGGGGTTGAAGAAGTGCAGCCCGGCGAGGCGGCTCGGGTCGGCGAGCGTGGCGCCGATCGAGGTGACCGACAGCGAGCTGGTGTTGGTCGCCAGCACGGTGTCCGCGCCGACGACCTTCTCCAACGCGGTGAACAGCTCGCGCTTGGTCTCCAGGTCCTCGCGTACGGCCTCGATCACCAGGTCGACGCCGGCGGCCGGGGCCAGCGGGTCGGCCAGCGGCCGGAGCCGCCCCTTGGCGGCGGTCGCGTCCTCGGCCGTCATCCGGCCCTTGGAGGCGAGCTTGTCGTACATTCCGCCGATGTAGTCGATCGCCTGGTCGATCGCCTCGGGCCGGGCGTCGGCCAGCTCCACGGTGATCCCGGCGGCCGCCGCGAGCTGGGCGATCCCGCGCCCCATCACGCCGGTCCCGATCACCCGCACCGTATGGACCCGCTCCGCCCAGCGCTCCATGGCCGTCCTCTCGTTCTCACTCATTCTAGAAGGTCGTTCTAGAAATATATTCATGCCGTGATGTGGTCGTATAGCGAACGTAGCCTGCGAGCGTGAGGAGTCAGCCAGTGCCTGGTCTGCGGGAAGCCGTGATCTGTGAGCCGTTGCGCACCCCGATCGGCCGGTTCGGCGGCGTGTTCAAGGCGGTGCCGCCGGTGGACCTGGCCGCCGGAGTGATCAAGGCCCTGGTGGAACGCACCGGGCTGCCCGGCGAGGCGATCGACGAGGTGATCCTCGGCCAGTGCAACCCCAACTCCGACGCCCCCGCGATCGGCCGGGTCGCCGCGCTGGACGCCGGGCTCCCGGTCGAGGTCGGCGGCGTCCAGGTCGACCGGCGCTGCGGCTCGGGTCTTCAGGCCGTGCTCGACGCGGCGATGCAGATCCAGACCGAGGTGAGCGATCTGATCCTCGCGGGCGGCGTGGAAAGCATGAGCTCCGCGCCGTTCTACACGACCGAGGCGCGCTGGGGGATTCGCGGCGCCGGGCTGGAGCTGCACGACGCGCTCGCCCGCGGCCGCGTGACCGCGGGCGGCTTCCGGCACCCGGTGCCCGGCGGCATGCTGGAGACCGCCGAGAACCTGCGCCGCGAGTACGGCATCGGCCGCGTCGAGCAGGACGAGCTCGCCGTGCGGTCGCACCTGCGGGCCGTGGCCGCCCAGCGCGAGGGCCGCTTCGCCGACGAGATCGTTCCCGTCACCGTGCGGTCCCGTAAGGGCGACACCGTCGTGGACACCGACGAGCACCCGCGCCCCGACACCACGCTCGAAGGCCTCGCCAAGCTGAAGCCCGTGCTCGGCAAGGGCGACCCCGAGGCGACCGTGACGGCCGGGAACGCCAGCGGCCAGAACGACGCCGCCGCGGTGTGCGCGGTGACGACTCCCGAACGTGCCGCCGAGCTGGGCCTGCGTCCGCTCGTACGGCTGGTCTCGTGGGCGCGCGCAGGCGTTCCGCCTCGCACGATGGGCATCGGCCCCGTTCCGGCCACCGCCCGCGCTCTGCAGGCAGCCGGGCTGGACCTGTCGGACATCGACCTCATCGAGCTGAACGAGGCCTTCGCCGCCCAGGCGCTAGCCGTCACCCGGGAGTGGAGCTTCAAGGACGCCGACTGGGACCGTACGAACGTCAACGGTTCCGGCATCTCCCTGGGCCACCCGGTCGGCGCCACCGGCGGCCGCATCCTGGCCACGCTCGCCCGGGAGATGGACCGCCGCGAGGCCCGCTATGGCCTGGAGACGATGTGCATCGGGGGAGGCCAGGGCTTGGCCGCCGTCTTCGAACGCGTGGCGCCCTGACCTCGCACTTGCCCGAAATGAATGCATGCGGCAATATTGCATATGCAACTATTGCTCGTGCGGCTTGATGGCGCACGCTTTGTATATGGGGGGCTTCCATGGACACCGAGACGTCTTTCGTCGCTCAGCTGAACGGCGACGCCGCGACCGCCGGGGATCTGGCGCCGCTCGCGTTCGCGGGCTACGCGCACTTCACCGCGATGCAGGTGCGCGGCGGCCGGGTCCGCGGCCTGGACCTGCACCTGGAACGTCTCCGAGTGGCCTCCCTGAAGCTCTTCGGCGTCGCGCTGCCCGACGACCAGGTGCGCTCTTACCTCCGTACGGCCCTGGAGCCGGCCCCGGCCGACGCCTCGCTGACGGCCACGATCTTCTCCCCGATCGGCGAGTTCACCGCCGACAAGGGCGCCGAGCTCAGCGTCCTGGTCCGCACCCGGCCGCCCGCGTCCGGCCCGCAGGGCCCGCTCGCGCTGGCGGCCGTCGAGTACGAACGGGTCGTCCCGGCGGTGAAGCACGTCGGCGAGGTGGCCAAGACGTACTACCTGCGTGAGGCCGTGGCGCAGGGCTTCGACGACGCGGCCTTCCTCGACCGCCGGGGCAGGCTGAGCGAGGCGTCGATCTGGAACCTGGCGTTCTGGGACGGCTCCCAGGTCGTGTGGCCCGAGGCCGAGATGCTGGACGGCGTCACCCAGCAGATCGTGCGCCGCCGACTCGACCGCCTGGGCGTTCCGCAGACCGTTCGCAAGGTCACGATCGCCGACCTGCCCGCGCTCTCGGGCGCCGTGGTCCTCAACTCCTGGACCCCGGGCATCGCGGTCAGCCGCATCGCCACCGAGCCGCTTCCGGACGCGCCCGAGTTCGTGGACCTGTTCCACCGCGCCTACGGCGAGGAGCCCCTCACTTCTCCGTGAGGCCGCGCAGCAGGGCGACGGCCTCGTCCGCCCGCTCGCACGGAACGAAGATGTGGTCGTGGTAGAACGCCGAGATCGCGTTGCAGCTGATCCCGGCGTTCGCCAGGGCCGTGGCGATGGCCGCCATCATCCCGACCGCCTCCAGCGACGAGTGGATCCGCAACGTGATCCACGCCGAGGAAAAGGTGGCGTCGAGCCCGGCCCGTTCGGCCTGCTCGCGCGGCAGGACCAGGGTGCGCCCCTCGTCCTCCTCGAACGTCATCACCGGCTCCACGCCCACGGGCAGCGTCCGCGCCCGCAGGGTCGCGAAGACGTACTCGCCGTCGTGCAGCTCCGGATCGAGCCCGGCCAGCAGCCGCCCGAGATCGGTCTCCCCAGTCGCCATGATCACGATGTTCCCCGTTCCGGCCGCCCGCGATCGTAGGCTGGCGTGATCTTTCCCCCCGGAGGGTGCACCGAATGCCCGCGTTGCTCGGCCTGGCCTACACGACCGCCGGCGGTGTCATCGGCGCCGCGGTGACCGCCTACCTGTCACGGAGCCATGAGCGGCGCCGCCTGCGCGCCGACGTTCATCAGCAGCTTCATCGCGTCGCGGCGGCACGGGACGGAGTGCGCGACATCGCGGTCGCGGACGAGCGCTCCATCTCCTACCTCGGCGGCAGGCGGCTGCGCGCCACGGGCGAGTTCGGCGTCGCGGCGCTGCTGGAGGACGGCACCGACGCCGAACGCGCGCTGCGTGAGGCGTTCGAGGGACTGACCGTGGCGGCGCTGTCGGCCGGGGTGCCGCGCAGGGCCCTGGACTTCGCCGGAGGCGGCGAGGAACGCGCGCTTCAGTGCGAGGTCATCGTCCGCGTCGACCGGCGGCTCGGCGGTGTCCTGGACGAGGCGGACCGCGACGCGCTCATGGCGGCGTGCGACGACTACCGCGAGGCGGCCACGCAGCTCCTCCTCCAGGCGCTCTGGCATCCCTGGGCGGGTCGTCTGCGCATGCGTGCGCGCGTTCGCCGTCTGCGCGTGCAGGTCGAGGCCCTGCACCGCCGCCAGGAGGCGGCGATGGCGGTGCTGGCCGGACCGGCCGGCCAGCACCTGAGATCGGCCCTCCCTCAGCGGCGGGAGTAGTGGGCGATGATCACGCCCTTGGGGGTGGTGACGCTCCCGGTGAGGTCGAACTCGGTGAGCGAGGCGGGGCCCTCGAACAGCCGCTTGCCGCCGCCCAGGGTCAGCGGGTGGATCAGCAGCGTGTAGCGGTCGATCAGCCCGGCCGCGTGCAGGCTGTTGACCAGCGACGCGCTGCCGTTGATCGACAGGTCGCCGCCCGGCTGCGCCTTGAGCTCGGCGACCTGCTCCTCGGCGTCGCCGCCCAGCAGGATCGAGTTCTGCCAGGCGTCCGCGTCCTTCAGCGTCCTCGACACGACGTACTTCGTCGCCGCGTTCATGTGCGCGGTGAACGGGTTGCCGTCGGTCGCGTGCGCCCACGCTCCGATGAAGTCCTCCCAGGTCCGGCGGCCGAACAGCATGTCGCCCGGCTTGGCCATCCCCTTGGCCATCTCGCGGCCCAGCACCTCGTCGGTGTACCGCGGCCCCCAGCCCCCGTGGGTGAAGCCGCCGCTGGTGTCCTCGTCCGGGCGGCCGAGCCCCTGAACGACTCCATCGAGGGTGACGAACATCGTGGCCGTGATCGAACGCATCGACCCGCTCCCTTCGTTCGGGCCGCCCTGATGCGGCCCACTCACCCCCTACACGAAGGAGCACTCGCGGAATCGACAGCGACGCGAAAGGACGTTCACCAGCGGCCGCCCGGCGGGGCGCTCAACGCTGGTCCGGGTCCGCGGACCGAACGCGATGCAGAGACCGTGCGATGACCTCCTCGGCCTGCCGTATCCGCTGCTCGGACTGCGCGATGACCTGCGCGCCGCGCTCCTTGGCCCGACGCAGCCGCGCGGTCAGCTCCTCGATGTCGATGACGCCCTGGTCAAGGTCGGCCTGCGCGTACTCCCGGTCCTGCTCCGCGGCGTCCCGGTCGCGGGCCGCAGCCGCCCGATCCCTGGTGCCGGCGTCCCGATCCTGCCGCGTCGCCGCCCGCTCGCCCCGCGTCGCCGCCAGGAACTCCCGCAGCGCCGCGCGATCCTCGGCGTTGCTTTCGCGGTCCTGCCTTCCGTTCCGTGCTTGCCTTTCGTCGGAGTCGGAGTCGGAGTCGGCTGCGGCCTCATCGCGCAGCTCGGCCAGGCGCAGCAGCTCGAACGCCCGTTCACCGGCCTCGTCGGTGAGCCTTGCCACCTCCGACGCCTGAGCGTCCCGCGTCTCGGCATGTGCGTCGCGCTGCTCGGCGGCGCGGTCGCGCTCCTCGGCGGCAAGGTCGCGGGCGTCACCGTCCTCGCGCCGGACCGCGGCCGCGGTGAGCACACCGGCCTCGGGCTCAGAGCCGGGATCGATGCCGGGGAACCGGCCGGACTCCGGATCCACTTCCCACCCCGTCCGTTCCCGCAAGGCAGCCGCGACCCGCAGAGCCGCCGAACTCAGGGCGTCCTCCGGATGATGCGCGGCGAGCCCTTCCAGCAGCGCCACCACCGTGGTGGCCTCGCCTTGGGTCAACATCTCCCACCCCGGTGCCGACAAGACCTACTCGTTGAACCTAACCCGTGCCGACTGATCAGTCAGGCCTCGTACTCCCTGGCCTTAACTGCCCGAACGAGCTCCCTCCAACCCGCAGCCCCCACGATCAGCATCGCCCCGCCCGGATCCTTGGAGTCCCGCAGCGCGACGACAGAAGCCAGATCGGCGACCTCAACACACTCGCCGCCATGGTCGTCACTGCGACTGCTCTTGCGCCACTCGGCAGCGGAGACCTCAACGCACTCGCCACCTTCATCGCCGCTGTGGCTGCTCTTGCGCCACTCAACAGCGGACAGGTCCAACCTGCTCATAGCTCCTCCATCACGGCCCTGATAACAGTCCGCGAGTCACTGACGGGATGCGCGCAGCCCTTGATCAGTTCATAACGCATGATGTAACCCGTCACAAGGGAGGGCAGTTCGATGAGAGTCCCCACGCCTTGTGACTCGGTGTAGGCGACATTCGCGCCATCGCTGAAACTCAGGATCGTGAGACTGCCGGTCAAACCTGGGTAGTAACCCCGGCCCTGCGGCACCACGTCAATTGCGACGTTCGGCAGCTCGCTTGCCTCCAACAGGGATTGGAGCTGCCTTCGCTGGACGTCCCGGCTCCCGATCACCTCGCGCAGGACCCGTTCATCGAGCGTCAGAAGGACCTGAGGAGGGCTGTCGCTAGTAAGAATGGACTGACGCTCCATCCGCTTAGCGATGAATTCATCTGCGCTGTGCTTGTCTCTCGCTTCCATAACCGCTCGCGCATAGTCCTCCGTCTGGAACATGCCACTCACCAGCGTCAGGCAGAAGTACTTGCTGAAGATGGCGCGCTTCTCGCGCTTCAGGAACTCTGGGAAGCCAGGTGGCAGGGAGACTGCGTGGCGGGTCTCGACGATGCGTTGCCAGAGGCGGTGGAACAGGCCGTTGGTCTTGAAGAAGGTGTCGAGGGCCTCTGCGAACTCCTCTGAGGGGATGTTCTTGCAGTGCTCGATCTGGCCGATGTAGGAGTCGGCGTAGCCGAGCGCGTCGCCGAGCTCCTTCTTGCTCAGGCCCACGTTCTCCCGCCATGCCGTCAGTTCCTTGGCGAACGTGATGATCGCGGGGGCGTCATAGGGCTCGGAACGTGCGGGCATGGGGGCTCCCGGGGTCGTACCTGATCGAGAGGTTCGGTCGATCTTGAATTGGGT
This sequence comes from Actinomadura barringtoniae, assembly GCF_017573505.1. GTDB lineage: Bacteria > Actinomycetota > Actinomycetes > Streptosporangiales > Streptosporangiaceae > Spirillospora > Spirillospora barringtoniae. The sequence goes on along the minus strand of NZ_JAGEOJ010000007.1, from coordinate 254,960 downwards.
GCGTTGCGGGGCGCGATGGGGCGCTTTCTGAGCGTAGTCCTCGCCTGTGACGGTATTCACATGGATGCGGATGCTCATGACCTGGAACGGCTCCGGGCCGACTTCCAGGGCTGGCGGTTCATCGTCAGTGATCGGCGGCGCTGGTGGGCGCTGCGCGGCCCGTTGCCGATGGACAAGATCCATGAGGTGGACGCGCTCGACGCCGACAGCTCCCAGCAGCTGCGCGCGGCGCTCCTCAGGCAGAAGGGGCGGCGATGATCGCGCCGCTCGACTCGCGTTGGGACGTCCTGGTCGCCCGTCACCAGTTGAACCGGCTCGGGCGCGTGCTGCGGCGCGACGGCTGGTGCACCGAGCGGCGGTACGGGCAGAATCCGCCCCTGCTTCGCATCTACTCCGAGCACCTGACCTGGCTCGGAGAGTCGGTGATGGTGGTGCGCGGCCCATCGCAGCGGGTCTTCATCTCCTCCACCGGATCGTGGCTGGCGCCGTGCTCGGACGGCGAACGGGCGGCCGAGGAGTTGAGCGCTCTTCTTGAACCGTGGGTCTCGGCCGCGCTGGCGGCGAGGCGTTGAGCCCTATTGTTCTGGTGTGCAGAAAGAACCCGCGTATCCGATCGCGTCTGTGGACAACGCCCTCCGCTTGCTGACGCTCTTCCGCGAGCACGAGAAGGTGCGGCTCTCGGACGCGCGCGAGTTCCTGGGCGTGGCCCACTCGACCGCGCACCGGCTGCTGGCGATGCTCGCCTATCACGGCTTCGTACGGCAGGAACCGGACTCCAAGGTCTACGTTGCCGGCCCGATGCTCGTGGAGATCGGGCTCGCGGCCGTACGCAACATGGACATCCGGCTGCACGCCCGTCCCGTGCTGGAGGAACTGGCGGAGTGGGCCGGGGAGACCGTCCACCTGGTCGGCCTGGAGGGCGCGTCCGTCCGGTATCTGGACGCGGTGGAGAGCCCCAAGTCGCTGAGGGTCGCCGCTCGTACGGGAACGACGCTCGCGGCCAACTGCACAGCCTCGGGCAAGGCGCTGCTCGCGGCGCTGTCGCGGAGTGAGGTGGAGGCCCTCTTCCCGGCGGACCGCCCGCTGCCGGGCGAGACGGAACGTTCGATCACCGATCCTGCGGCCCTGCTGGCCGAGCTGGACCGCGTTCGCGAACGCGGCTACGCCGTCAACGAGGAGGAGAGCGAGGACGGTGTGGCGTCGGTGGCGGTCGCGGTCCCGGGCCTGCGCGGGCGTCCGGTGGCGGCGCTGGCGGTCTCGGCTCCCCTCTCCCGCCTTCCCGCCGAACGAGTCCAGGCGGTCGCGGCCCATCTCCATGAGGAGGCCGAACGTCTGGCGCTGCGAGCAGGGCTCACGCCCGACCGCTCTTAAGTGCTCAGGGAGTCCAGCCAGCGTTGTGCGGCGGCGCGTACGTCGGGCTCTGGATCGTGGAGCGCGCGGCGGCCGGCGTCGGCGCAGTGCCGGGCGTCCTGTTTCCAGTACTGCAAGGACAGAATCGCCAGGCGCCGAACCGTGGCGTCCGGGTCGTCGACGGCGGTCGTGGAGAGGTGCGGAGTGACCTGCCGGCCCACGGCTTTGCCGAGCGAGCGTTCACCGAGAACGCTCGCGGCGTGCCGGCGGGTCACCGGATGCGGCGAACGCAGTGCGTCGATCGCCGCCCCGACCTCCTCGGCGCGGATCGTGCAGTAGCCGGAACCCGGGCGCAGCTCCTCGGCCACGGCGTCGTTCTGCCGCGGGTGGCCGGTCAGGAACCGTTCCAGCGGGCCGTAGTCCAGCGGCGGCGGCGCGGCCGCGTGATCGCGGAAGCTTCGGTACGGCGCGGCCACGGCCGAGACGACCGTTCCGCCGGAGAGCGCGGAGTCGGCCAGCACCACATCGAGGCGGCCCAGGCGGGACAGGGCGACCGCGACCCAGGACTCGTCGGGCCCGGTGGTGTCCTTCAGCGCGCGGGTGAGCGCCTCGATCACCTCGTCGGAGGCGCAGCCGATGTCAGCGATCAGTTTCGCCGCCCGCCAGCGGTCCGGGCCCTGCGACAGCAGCTCGGTGAGGGCCGGGAGCGCGGCCGGGCCGAGCTCGCGCAATGCTTTCTGGGCGTTCTCGCGACCGAGCGGGCCGTCCCAGTCGTCGAGCGCCCGCACGTAGATGGGTGCGCGGTCCGCGGGCGCCTGGGCCTCGACCTCGGCGATCCAGGCCGCCGCCCGGTCGTAGGCCGGAAACAGCCGGTACAGCTCTCGGACGCCCAGCACGCGGCGCAGGAGCCTCTCTTCGTCCTGGTCGTTGGTCAGCACGACCACGACGAATTCTCGGTCGGTCACGCCGGTCGTCCGCAGGTCCTTGCGGGCGCGCTTGCACACCCGGGTGAGCACGTTCAGGTACTTGGTGAACGTGCGCTCCCAGTGTCGCGTCGTGCTTCGCCCCGCCTCGTCGGTCAGCGCCCGCTCCCACTGCGACCAGCGGTCCTCAGGGAGCCATGACTCCCAGACGGTGTCCCAGTCGGGCAGGCTCCAGCGCAGGTCTTCGTCGCCCGCCAGCTCCTCCTCGGAGTTGGCGCCGAGCATCGGCAGCCGGATCAAGCCGTCGGTCTCGGCGTAGATCTCGCCCAGCACGGCGGCGTACAGGCCGCTGGCTTGGCCCGCGCGTTCCGTCACCTTCGCGACGACGCCCGCCACCAGCTCGTCCTCGAACGCCGCCCAGTCCAACCGGCTACTCCTCCTCGGAATCGGCGTTCCATGGAGTGGTCTCCAGGTCGCCCAGGTCGTCCACGGCCACGCGGTTCTCGCGCGCCAGGGTCCGGATCATCGTCGCGGCCTCGTCGGTCGTCACGTACCGGCCCCGGGAGTGCCGGTGGGCGGGCTCAGGAGTTTCCAACCAGAGCTTGGGCTTGTCCGGGCCTTCCCAGCGCATCTGTACGACGCCCTCCGAACGTCCTACGAAGACCAGGTAGTTGCCGTCGGTGGGAGCGAGGGCGTCCAGCCAGCGCAGGCATTCCTCCAGTGAGGCCGGGCGCTCGTCGCTGTCGTAGCGTCGGCGCTCCTTGTCGCCCACACGCATCATCAGCATGTGCTCGGGCGGCCACTGCGCATTCAGGGCGTCAGGGTCGAAGTCTTCACCCCTGAAGAGGGGTCCGAACACCGCCCAGGCCGAATGCCGGGGGATGTCCACCTTGAGGGGCTCGGCCGGCTTGCCTTGAACCTGAAGGGTGAGGGTGCCGCGGAGACGATCAAATTCGCGGTTCAGGTGCAGGTCGTGGCCGCGCATGTCCTTCACCGACACGCGGACGCCGTTCGGCATGCCCGGCAGATCCCGTTCCAGGACGCTCCGCGCCTTTGCCAGGGCGGGCTTCGAGCTTCTGCGGCTGCGGCTGTTCTTCCTGTACAGGCCGCCCATGCCGCCGTCCAGGCGCCTTACATCGGCCCTGGGCGTCGGCTCACGATCCCAGTGGTGGTGCCGGAGCGCGAGGTTCTTGCCGATGATGCCGGGCCAGAACGCCTCGTACTCCTCACCGTCGATGGCCTCGGAACGATGCACCGGGATGACCTGCAATCCCCGCTCTTTCAGGGGCGAGTCCTTGAAGAAGCCGGTGTGCCCCGGGCCGAGCAGGGCCGCCCTGTCCAGCGCGAAACCCGGGACGTCGATGGGGCGCAGCCGGACGATCGAACCCAGGTCGTCGGTGTCCGCGATGTCGTCCACCGCGTCCAGAAGGGCTACCGCGACGTCCTCGCGGTAGCCCTTGCCCGCGTGGAACATCAGCACCCGGTCCCCGCGGATCTGGTACACGAAGACGCCGACGAAGTTGTGCTCGATCAGCACGTCGTACTTGCCTATGCGTGCGGGCTCCGCAGGTTCGAGGCGGTCTTTCTGGATGAGCTCTGCGAGGTCTGCGAGGGGAGGGCCATCGACCATGCGAAACAACCTAGGACAACGTGGGCCCTCCCGTCGCAGACGTTCCCCAATGCGCTCCTATGCGTTCGGAACGGTCTTGTAGGTGAGGTGGACGAGGCTGTCCCCGAGGGGCTGGGTGTTGGTCAGGCGCATCGTCGCCTTGCGGCCGGCTTCCCCGAAGAGGCGGTTGCCTGAGCCGAGCACGACCGGGTAGACCGTGAGCCGCAGCTCGTCGACGAGGTCGTTCTCCATCAGCGTGTGGACGAGCGGCAGGCTGGCATAGACGACCAGGTCGCCGTCCAGCTGTTCCTTCAGCTTGGAGACCTCCTTGGCCACGTCGCCGCTGATGACCGTTCCGTGGCCCCACCTGGGCTCGTCGATCGTCGAGGACACGACGTACTTGGGCATGCCGTTCAGCCTGTCCGCCCACTCGCCGGTCCGGGCCAGCCATCGCGTGGCGAACCATTCGTCCGTACGGCGGCCCAGCAGCAGTGCCTCGGCGGCCATCGCCTCCGCGAGCTCGACCTTCGTCCACGCCTCGCGGTCCTTGTCGCTGATGTCGAAGAACCAGCTGCCGTGCCCGAGCCCCTCCTCACCGGTCGGATCCTGCGTGACCCCATCGAGCGTGACGTTCTCGCTGATGATGAGCTTTCCCATGGCCGTCTCTCCTCTCGAGCGGATGTCGCTGAGGTAGAGACCGCGGCGTTGTGAAACTGGGCGTTCGTCGACCGCCCAGTTCCAGGGGAGGCCGGTGTCCGTACACGATGGAGCTGCGTGGAGAGGGGTGAGGCGAAGGTGATGATGACCGGTGACCTGATGTCCCGGGCGCGGGCCGGGGACGGCGATGCGTTCCAGCAACTGACCGAGCCGTACCGTCGCGAGCTGCAGGTGCACTGCTACCGCATGCTCGGCTCCGTCCAAGACGCGGAGGACGCCCTCCAGGACACCATGTTGGCTGCCTGGCAGGGGTTGGGCGGCTTCCAGGAACGCGCCTCTATCAGGACGTGGCTCTACCGCATCGCCACCAACAGATGCCTTAACGCCCTGCGCACGGCCGCCCGTCGCCCCGCCAAAGAGTGGGACATCCCCAACGTCGTACCGCCAGAGCCCACTCGCCTTGGCGAAGTGGCCTGGCTTGAGCCCATTCCGGATTCGCTCGTTGCGCCGCTAAGTCCTGAGGCGCGTTATGAGCAGACCGAGTCAATTTCGCTGGCGTTCATCACGGCCCTTCAGCTCCTGCCGCCGCGCCAGATCGCGGTGCTCGTGCTGCGCGACGTGCTCGGCTTCCACGCCGCCGAGGTGGCCGACATGCTCGGCACGACGCTCGACTCGGTGAACAGCGCCCTCAAGCGCGCCCGTTCCAGCCTGCAACGCACCGGCACCGGTACCGGCACCGAGCACCTCGCGCCGCCTTCCCCTGGATCGCCTACCGAAGACGCTCTCGTCGAGAGCTTCGTCCGGGCGTACGAGGGCGGCGACATCGACGCGGTGGTGGCCCTCCTGACCGACGACGTCTTCATGTCGATGCCGCCGATCGCGCTGGAGTACGTGGGCCGCGACCTCGTCGCCCGCTTCTGCGCCGGCCTGTTCGGCGCGGGCCGCACGTACACCCTGACCCGCACGCGAGCTAACGGCCAGCCCGCGTTCGGCACGTACGTGCGCACGCCGACCGGCATCCGCCACGGCACCGGCCTCATCGTCATCACCCTGGCCGGCGACCGCATCAGCGCGATGACCCGCTTCGACAACGACATGCTGCCCTGGTTCGACCTGCCCAGATCGCTTCCACCTTCGCAGTGACCTTCCCGCGTCGGCCTTCGCCGCGTCCGCGAACTGATCGATTCCGGATCCCCGCCCGATCGCGAACAGATTTCATGGCGGGGGGTGATCACAATGAACGCCGAAACAGGACATCCGGAGCCGAGGCAGCCGGACGCGGGGCGTGCGGAGGCCCAGCGCGGGCGTGCGGAGGCCGAGCGCGGGCGTGCGGTGGCCGAGCGGGCGCGGCTGACGTCGGCGCAGCTGGCGGTCTGGCGTTCGCTGGTCGACACCACCGACGAGCTGAAACGCCTGCTGGGAGCGCGGCTTGCCGAGGACACCGGGCTCTCGCCTGCCGACTATCGCGTTCTGCTGACCCTGTGGGAGGCTCCGGGCCGCCGCCTGCGCTCGTCCGCGCTCGCGGCGGCCATGGACTGGGAACGCAGCCGCCTGTCCCACCACATCGGCCGCATGGACAAGCGCGGTCTGGTCGGCCGTGAGAACCCGCCGAACGACAACCGCGGCGCCGAGGTCGTCCTCACCTCGCAGGGCGCCGCGGCCTTCCGCACCGCGACCGCCCCGCACGCCCGCGCGATCAGGGACCACTTCGCCGCCCCGCTCAGCGACGAGCAGCTCGCGGCGCTGGACGACATCCTGACCACCCTCCACCAGCACCTCCACGCGGGGGAGCCTTTGGAGTCTTCGTCAGGCGATGCGGTGGGCGAGGCGTAGCTCGGTGAGGTAGCGCTTGACGATCCGGCCGCCGTTCCGCCGATCGATCAAGCCGCTGATGCATCCCAGCAGGCCGTCGAGGGCCTCCGGCGTCATCAGCCGGTGGTTGGAGTAGGTGCGCAGAACGTCCAGGTAGTCCGCGGTCGAGTAGGCCAGGTCCCGCTCGTACCGGCGGAAAACCGCAGGTCCGAAGCGGCTTGAGCGGTCGATCTCCTCGGCGTCCTGCGGGATCTGCGCCGCCGGCCGCAGCCGCAATCCCGGCGGGGTCGACGGATCGAACCGTTCGTAACACTCCTGGATCTCGGCGAAGAGCGCTTCGCTGCCACCTGCGGCGTGGTGCGTGGCGATGGTCGCCAGAACGCCGCCGTCCCGCAGCGCATCGGCGGCCTTGGTCACCCGTACGACCGGATCGATCCAGTTGAACGCGGTCGCCGACACCACCACGTCGAACGGCTCGGCGGGCAGCGTCCAGTCCTCGAACGCCGACGTCACCACCTCCACGTGCTCGAACCGCGCGAGGTTGCGGCGGGCGACCCGTGCCATTTCGGCCCCGAGCTCGACCGCCGTGATGTGGCAGCCGCGTTCGGCCAACGGCACCGTCGCCTGCCCCGTCCCGGGACCGAGCTCCAGCACCCGGCACCCCGGGCCGGCCCCGGCCAGCGACGCCAGGTCATCGAACATCTCGGCCGGATAGCCAGGCCGCGCCCGGTCATAAAGCTCGGCCGCCTCGTTGAAGGTCACCCTCAGTCGTTCGCGATCAGTCGAATCAGCCACTCGCGCAACCTTAGGGAACCCGCAATCAGGCCCTTCGCCGCCCAGATCTAGCCGCATATGCATCCCGAGTTCAGGTTGGCGAATGAGGGGTGGGTCAAGATTCAGGGGGAAGATGACCAGAAAGTGCTGCTTGGAGGCCTGGGAGGTGACCGATGGCGGATTTGCGTGGGCGTGCACTGCGTCCGCTGAAGCGGGTATCGGGGCGGTCCAACCGGGTTGACGAGGAGGCTCCGGAACGTTCCATGGACCCGCGGGCCGAGGAAGTCGAACGGCCGGTGGGCGAGAGCGTGGTGGACGCCGCCGTCTACGTGAAGGGCGTTCGGCAGGGCTCTCCGGCGACCCTGGCCGAGACGTTCCAGACCCTGCGCGAGACGCCCGGCGGCATGGCGTGGATCGGCCTCTACCGGCCCTCGGAAACCCAGCTGATGTCGCTGGCGGACGAGTTCGGGCTGCACGAACTGGCGCTGGAGGACGCGATCGTCGCCCACCAGCGCCCGAAGCTCGAACGCTACGGGGACACCCTCTTCGTCGTCTTGCGCGCGGCCCGCTACGTGGACGAGATCGAGGAGGTCGAGTTCGGCGAGCTGCACGTCTTCGTCGGCAAGGACTTCGTGCTGACCGTACGGCACAGCGAGGCGCCCGACTTGTCGCGCGTACGCCGCCGCCTGGAAGCGTCACCCGAACTGCTCTCGCGCGGCCCCGAGGCAGTCCTCTACGCGATCATGGACGCGGTCGTGGACGGCTACGCGCCAGTCGTCGCGGGCCTGCAGAACGACATCGACGAGATCGAGATCGAGGTGTTCCGCGGCGAGCCCAAGGTCTCGCGCCGGATCTACGAGCTGTCCCGCGAAGTGATCGACTTCCAGCGCGCCACCCGCCCCCTCGCGACCACGGTCGAGGGCCTGTTCGCCGGCTTCGAGAAGTACGGCATCGACGACGAGCTCCGCCGCTACCTGCGCGACGTCGCCGACCACGCCACCATCGTCGTCGAACGCGTCGACGGCTTCCGGCAGAACCTCCAGGACATCCTCACGGTCAACGCCACCCTGGTCGGCCAGGCGCAGAACGAGGAGATGAAGAATCTCGCCCAGGCCAGCAACGCCCAGAACGAAGAGGTCAAGAAGATCTCCGCCTGGGCCGCCATCCTCTTCGCCCCGACCCTCATCGGCACGATCTACGGCATGAACTTCGACCACATGCCCGAGCTCCACTGGATGGCCGGCTACCCGTTCGCCGTGCTGCTCATGGCCCTGGTCTGCGGAACGCTCTATCTGATCTTCAAACGCCGTAACTGGCTCTAAGTGCTACATTCGAAGACATGCGGATGACCTCTTCAAGCTGGTGGCGCCCCTAACGGGCGGCACCGTTCATCCGCGTCTCACGACACCCGCGGCCGCCCCCTCAGGGCGGCCGTTTCGCGTGTGAACCGGCATCTCCGAGGGCGGCCCCCGACCCTCCGAAGGAGCCGACCATGGCACGCCGACTCACAGGCTTCACCCCGTCCGGTGACCTGCACCTGGGCAACTACGTGGGCGCGATCGCCCCGATCGTCAGCGACCAGACCGACACCGTGGCGTTCATCTCCGACCTGCACGCCCTCACCCTGCACCACGACCCCGCCGACGTACGCCGCCGAACCCTCGAATTCGCGACCCTCCTCCTGGCCGCGGGCGTCGACCCGGACCGATGTCTCTTCCTGGTCCAGTCCCACGTTCCCGAGCACACCGAACTCCACTACCTCCTCGAATGCGCCACCGGCTACGGCGAAGCGCAGCGCATGATCCAGTTCAAGGAGAAGTCCGGCCGCCAGCAACAAGTCCGGATGTCCCTCCTGACCTACCCCATCCTCATGGCCGCCGACATCCTCCTCTACGACGCCTCCGAAATCCCGGTCGGCGAAGACCAAACCCAACACGTAGAACTCGCCCGCACCATCGCCCAGCGTTTCAACACCCGCTACGGCGAAACCTTCACCATCCCCCGCGCCGTCAACCCACCCGTAGCCGCCCGCATCATGGACCTGACGAACCCCCACTCCAAGATGAGCAAGTCCGCCGCGTCCCCCGCCGGCACCCTCCGCCTCCTGGACGAGCCCGACGTCCTCCGCCGCAAGGTAATGCGCGCCGTAACCGACGCCGGCACCGAAGTGGCCTACGACCCCACCACCAAGCCCGGAGTCTCCAACCTCCTGGACATCCTCGCCGCCTGCACCGGCGACAAGCCCCAAGACCTAGCCCCCCGCTTCACCCGCTACTCAGACCTGAAAACCGCAGTGTCCGACGCCGTAATAGCCACCCTCACCCCCGTACGAACCCGCTACCTCCACCTGGCAGCCAACCCCGCCCAAGTCCAAGCAGCCCTTCAATCCGGCGCCGCCCAAGCCCGCAACCTGGCCACCACCAAAGTCCAACAAGCCAAAGCCGCCCTAGGCCTCCTCCCCGCCTGACCGGCGGGAGCCTAGCCACCCGCAGAACCGTCACTCACACTGACAAGAAGCCCAGCCCGAACACCGGTCGCCCACCAGGAAGCCGGGATGTGCAGACGACAGCGAAGCGCTCGATGACCGTCCTCGCCTGTGTCGCCGTGCTGGTGGGCGGCGGGATGTTCCTTGTCGGCACGTACGGCTGGTTCAGTCAGCCCGGCCCGACCGCCGCGCATCCCCTGCAGTCTGACCGCGTGGTCGTCTACCTGGGCTGCCTGGTCGTGGCCGTCGGCGCGCTGCTGCTCCAGCTGGCAGGTGAACGCGGCCCCGCCCTCGCCATCCTCGCTACGGCCCTGATCCCCGTACTGCTGGTCCTGCCGGGAACCTACGCCCGCGACGTGGCCCTCTATCCCTGCGTGATCCTGGTCCCGGTCGCCACAGCAGTGGCCGTACGCGCGGTCCTCGTCCCAGGAACGCCGATCATCCCGGTCACCGTCGCGGCGTTCACCGTGGTCATGGTCGCCGGTACCTACCTGCTCATAGGCGGGCTCAACGTAGCCCTGGTCTTCGAGCCGACCCACGAGGCCCTGCACGGCCAGGCCGTGGGCCGCGTAGTAGCCCTGGCATCCGGCCTGGCCCTGGCCTCTGCGCCGCTAATGCTGGGCTTCACGGGCCACAAGAACGTGGCCTTGGCCGTGGCGCCCTTCGCCTTGGTGTCTCTCCTGGCGGTCGCACAAAGACTCGCCCTAGTCAGCGGGATCGCCTACCTCCTGACCGGCCCCGTAGCAGTAGGCGCCACCATCTACGCCATGTTCACCGCCCGCCGCTGAGCACCGAGCCCCATTGGGACCACTCGGTATCTCGGTTGGCGCAGGCCAGGAGGGTCGGATAGGAATTTCGCATGCTTACAGGCAGCAAAGTCGCGCTGAGGGCTCGGCATGAGGAAGACATTCCGGTCCTGCGGACCGAGCTCTACGACGACGTGGTGAACTCCTCGCGCGCCGAAGGCGGTCCCTGGCGGCCGATCTCGCCGGGCTCGAAGGACTCGCGGCTCGTGGTGGACGACTCGGCGGAGGGCAAGGTCCCGTTCTCCGTGGTCGAGCTGGACGGCGGCGCGCTGGTGGGGACCGCGACGTTGTGGGGCATCGACAACCACAACCGGGCCGCGCACATCGGCCTGGGGCTGCTGCCGTCCTGCCGTGGCAAGGGCTACGGCACCGATGTGGTCGCGGTCCTGTGCCACTACGGCTTTGTCGTACGCGGATTGCAGCGTCTGCAGATCGAGACGCTCGCGGACAACTACGCGATGCTGCGTTCCGCCGAGCGCAACGGCTTCGTCCGCGAGGGCGTCCTGCGCTCCTCGGCTTGGGTGTTGGGCGAATTCCTTGACGAGGTGGTGCTAGGGCTCTTGGCTCAGGACTGGAAGCCCCTCCCCAAGGGCTAGCCGACGGACGAAAGGCTGATCACGTGCTGTCAGGCACGGGAGCCTCGGTGAAGCCGAGGCTCTTGTAGAGATGCCGCGCACGGTGATTGCGCCGGGTCACTGCGAGGGTCAGCGTGTCGTGTCCCTGAAGGGCCAGCGCGTGCATGACCGCCTCGACCAGCGTGCGCCCGAGCCCTCGCCCTCCATGCGACTGCGCGGTGAAGAGGAACGCGAGGAGTGGAAGACCGCGGTCGATCGTGACCAGCGCCGCGGCCACGGGGCGGCCGCCGTCCTCGATGAGGAACGACGCGTCAGGCAGAAAGGTCCCGTACTCGCCGTTCAGCGTGAGTAGTACCTCGCGTGCGGCACCTTCGGGGCTACCTGCGTCCTCCTCGTCTGGGGTCCCTCGGTAGGCATTCCACATGAGCGGGCCCAGGGCGGGGGCATCACTAGGGACGACCTCGCGTACGCCTGCCGGGGGCAGATCAGTCCGCCTCAACGTGACCTGGAAACGGCTACGCGCGGCGTCGCTTCCCATGTCAGGGGCGGCGGCGGGGTTGGCGGCGGCGTTTGGGGGTGGGGCGCTGTTGCTGTGGCTTTTTGCGGGCGGGCTGTTGCTGGGGGTTGCGGCCGCGGGTGCTGTTGGGTGTACGGCCGCGGACGATGCCGATCAGTTCCTCCATGAGGTCGGTCGTCTCGACGTCGAGCCAGGCCAGGCCGATCTGCGATTGAGGGGCGTCGGTCACAGCGCGATAGGTGAGGTCTGTGCGGTGGTGCAGGCGGGCCAGAGACTGCGGGAGCAGGAGGACACCGGTCCCCGACGCCACCAGCTCGATCGCGGCGGCGGTGTCCTCAGGGCGAGTGAAGGCAGGCTGTCCGGGGCGGGCGTCCCAGACCAGGACCTCGTCGAACGGCTCGAACACGTCCTCGTCGGCGAGGTCGGCGAGCTCGATCTCCTCCGCTGCGGCGACCACATGATCCTTCGGCACGACCACCACGGTCGCCTCCACGTACAGCGGGATCACGTGGAGGGCCTCGCGGTCGACGGGCAGGCGTACGAACGCCGCGTCCACACCGCCGTCCCGCAGCAGGGGAACGACCTCGGCGGCGGGCGTCTGCACCAGCTGAAGCGGCACTTCCCGCACTCGCTCGGCCCACACCCCAGCCCATTTCCCGGGCGTTACCCCTGGTACGTAGGCCAGCCGGAACTCACCATTGGTCACCTCCTCAGCCTAGCCATGGCCGGTTCCTAGCTACCCTTGAGGTCATGAGCTCGTCCAAGGGCAAGACCCCGCAGACCATGAAGCCCGTGACCGCGGCCAAGAAGCTGGGGATCCTGCTGTCGGCAGCGCCCGCCGAGTTCCAGGAGGGCCCGGTCTCCCGCGACGAGCTGAACGCGCTCCAGGCCAACCCGCCCGCGTGGCTCGCCGACCTGCGCCGCGAGGGCCCGCACCCCCGCCAGATCATCGCCGCCAAGCTCCGCGTCTCCGCCTCAGGCCTGGCCCGCGCCGGCATCACGGGCCCCCTCACCACGGCCGAGATCGAGTCCCTGAAGGCCGAAAACCCCGACTGGCTGGAACGCGAGCAAGCCATCCAGGCCGAAGTCCGCAAAGAGGAGCTCCGCCTCAAAGAGCAGCGCGCCAAGGCCTGACTCCCGAACGGGCCCGGTGCGTTCTACCTGCCGGCCGGCTCGTAGATCAGTTCGAGGATCCCGGACGGGAAGGCCGTGCTCTTCACCAGGCGCAGGTTCACGGCCTGGTCCAGCTCGGGGAACAGCGGCGCGCCCTTGCCGGTGACGGCGGGCAGCACCCACAGCCGGTACTCGTCGACCACGCCGAGCTTGATCAGCGAGTGCATGAACGCGGTGCCGCCCACGGCACAGAGGGCCTTGCCGGGCTCGGCCTTGAGCTTGGCGATCTCCTCTGCCGTGTCGCCACCTGCGATGCGGGTCTCGGGCCACTCATCGGCGCTCTTGAGCGTGCGGGAGAACACCACCTTGGGGATCTCGTTCATCGCCTTGGCCGACGGGTGGTCGGAGGTCGGCCAGAACCCGGCCAGGATCTCCCAGGTGTTGCGGCCCATGATGAACTCCCCGGCGTCCCACAGCCGCTCGACGAAGTACTTCTCCTGCTCCGGGTCGTCGATGCTCATCATGACGTCCCGGATGCCGTTGTCCCCGTCCGCGCTCTTACCGTCCAGCGAGACGTAAAACCCCAGAATCAGCTTCCGCATCCTATGCCTCCGTGTGCTTCCTCACGCGCCGGGACGCCCCCGGCACAGCCGTAAGCCCGCGTCCACCATTCGTGCTCAGTGGTCGGTCACTCACACACGTTCAGACCGCCGGTCCCCTCGAAACTCATCGGGCTCCGCGCCATCGCTATCTGGCTGATCCGCCCTCGCGAGGAGGTACGTCCATGTGCCGCGACCGCCGCTATCTTCCCCTCACCGCTGCCGTGTGGCTGCACTGCGTGGAGGAGTTCCCGCGCTTTCCCCAGTGGGCTTCAGATCGCTTCGGTGGTACGACCACCCACCGTTTCTACCTGGCCTCCCACGCGGCCCTACTGCTCCCGGTGGTGCGCTGGCGCGAATACTCTCCCGGAGTCGCCAGTGCCCTGACCACCGTCGCCCCGGCGGCAGTGACCACGCTGCGACTGGCCCGTCACCGAGGTCTGCGTGGCCGAGCGACGGGTTCATTGATCAATCTCCTAGCGGTCGCGACCCTGTTCATGGACATGCCCACCCTCGGTGGGCAGATCCCGCCACGAGCCCCCCAGGACGGTTGAGGGCCGAGCCGCGTACGGTAAGGGGAAGGAATCGAAGAGGTGCTGGAGACCCGTTGACGCTGGCCAAGAAGGGGACACGACGGATCACGGTCGATTCGATCGAGTACCGATGGAAGGTGCGTGGTCGCCCGACGTACTGTCAGAGCATGGGCTGGACTCCACTGACCTTCGTGGTGGAACGCGTCGAACCATCAGGGGCTCGGCTTGTGGTCACCCTTCCTTGTGCTCACCCGGGCAACCTGCTCCACGAGCCCGCTGGCAAAGTTCTCCCGCGTACGGTGGCAGCTGCGATCGACCTCGGGCTGAGCAGAGGGTGGCAGCCCTCGCAACGCGGTGCTGAGTTCCACCTGTCCTTGGACGACTACGAACCCTTGACTTCCAAGTAGTAGCCCGCCCTCGAAGTACGCGGTTGAGCTGATTGGTGTGCCGGGGCCTGCATTGGTTAGCCGGCGGCGAAGGCCTCGACGAAGTAGCTGAGTCCAGGCTGGGGCGGGCCGCAGCGCAGGATTTCTTGCAGACGGGGCCAGTTGCCTGAGGTGACCGGGTAGCAGCCACGCTGCATCCACTCATCGTCACCATGATCGAAAAAGGTCCAGACCTGGGTGAGCTGCTCCCTGGTGATGGGCGTCTCGTCGTTCAGGAACTCATCGGAGTCGCGGTAGCTGACCAGAGCCCATCTGGTGTGCGGCAGACTCGCATCGGTGGCCGTGTCCTTCACCATGCGGCTCAGTATCCATGGTCGTCCGGCTAGCCGCGTAGCCGCTTGTTCTTCCCCCGGCCCCGACGAGACCTGCACTTAGCGACGGACGGGTTCTGGCCGTCTCATTGCACGCGGGGGTAGAGACGCTGAGAACGAAAACGGCCCAGGTTGGGGGGCTTGTCCCTGGCCTGGCCTTCTTGGTGGAGCGAGTGACGGGAATCGAACCCGCGCTACCAGCTTGGGAAGCTGGAGTTCTGCCATTGAACTACACTCGCGCGGCCGCTCTGAGCGGTCGTTCGGACATCGTACCGGATCGGCGTTACCGCGTGGGCGGGACGCGGGGTGGGTGGGGAGGCGGTAGCGTTTCTGACGTGCTGCTCTCCGATCGCGACATCAGGTCCGAGCTCGAGTCCGGGCGGGTGAAGATCGACCCGCTCGAGCCGAGCATGGTCCAGCCGTCCAGTGTGGACGTGAGGCTTGACCGGTACTTCCGGGTCTTCGAGAACCACAAGTATCCGCACATCGATCCTGCTGTCGAGCAGAGCGATCTGACGCGGCTGGTGGAGGTGGAGGCGGACGAGGCGTTCGTGCTGCATCCCGGGGAGTTCGTGCTGGCCTCTACTTATGAGGTGTTCGCGCTGCCCGATGATTTGGCGGCGAGGTTGGAAGGGAAGAGTTCGCTGGGGCGGCTGGGGCTGCTCACGCACTCGACGGCGGGGTGGATCGACCCGGGGTTCAACGGGCACGTAACGCTGGAGCTTTCCAACGTCGCCACCTTGCCGATCAAGCTGTGGCCGGGGATGAAGATCGGGCAGATGTGCCTGTTCCGGACCAGCTCGCCGGCGGAGTACCCGTACGGGTCGGCGAAGTACGGGTCGCGGTATCAGGACCAGCGTGGACCTACGCCGTCGAGGTCTTTCCTGAACTTCCATCGCACGAAGGTGTGACTGCGGGTATTCGGCGTCGGGCTCTGTGATCACGGTGAGTGACGCGGATCACCAAAAGATGAAACATCTGGTGAACGCAGGTAACTTCGGCTGACGCAGACCGTTTGCGTTTGGTTGACGGCTTCTTTAGGTGAAGTACGTCACTGCTGAACGTGGACAGGGACCGACGATGTTTCCGCGCGCACGTTGTGTACGTGGAACCCGAAAGGAGACCGTGTCCATACTGCGCGCGCAAAGCGTCTACAAGTTGTTCGGCCGGAAGACGGGCGAGGCTCAGCGAAAACTTCAGGCCGGTGCGTCGGCCAAGGAAGTGCGGGCCATCGGGGTCATGCCGGCGGTCGTCGATGTGTCGTTCGAGGTCGAGCAGGGTGAGATCTTCGTCGTGATGGGCCTCTCGGGGTCTGGTAAGTCGACGTTGATTCGCATGCTGAACGGCCTGCTCGAGCCCACCTCGGGCTCGATCGAGCTGGACGGCACCGATATCACGAAGCTGAGCGGCAAGGCCCTGCTGGAGGTTCGCCAGCAGAAGGTCAGCATGGTGTTCCAGCACTTCGCGTTGTTCCCGCACCGGACCGTGCTGGACAACGCCGCATATGCACTTGAGATTCAGGACGTTCCGAAGGAGGAACGGCTGACCAAGGCCCGTGAGTTCCTGAAGCTCGTGGGACTTGAGGGCTGGGAAGAACGTTTCCCGAGCGAACTGTCGGGCGGCATGCAGCAGCGGGTGGGCATTGCCCGCGCGCTTGTGGCCGGCACCGACATCCTGCTGATGGACGAGGCGTTCAGCGCCTTGGACCCGCTCATCCGGCGGGAGATGCAGGAGCTGTTGCTGGAGCTCCAGAACGATCTGGGCAAGACGATCGTCTTCATCACGCACGACCTCAACGAGGCGATGCGGCTGGGCGACCGGATCGCGATGCTCCGGGACGGCCGGATCATGCAGATCGGCACGGCCGAAGAGATCCTGATGGACCCGGCGAACGACTACGTGGCCGAGTTCGTGGCCGACGTGGATCGTTCCAGGGTGCTGACGGCGAGCTCGGTCATGGAGAAGGCGACGTCGGTCGTCGAGGCGACGGGCGGCCCGCGGGCCGCCGTGAAGGTCATGCGGGAGGCTCAGACGTCCGGGGCTTTCGTGGTCTCGCGCGATCGCAAGCTGCTGGGCGCCGTGTCCGCTGATGCGGCGGCCAAGGCGGTACGGGACGGAGCCACGTCACTGGACGGGCTGCTGATGACCGACCTGGAGCCGGTCAGCCCCGACACGCTCGTGGCCGACCTGTTCACGCCGGTCGCCGAGAGCCCGCTGCCGGTCGTGGTGGCCGACGAGTCCGGGCGCATGCTCGGCGTGATCCCCCGGGTCACGCTGCTGGCGGCGCTGGGGAACGGGTCGGGCACCACCGGCGAGAACCCGCCCATCGACGACGAGGAGGTGCTGGCCGATGCCTGAGATTCCCCTCGCCAAATGGGTGGATTCCGCGGTCAACTGGATGACCAAGCATTGGGATCCGTTCTTCTCGTTCATCAAGACGATCATCAACTCGGTCGTCGGTCACCTGAGCGACTGGCTGGCCGCGCCGCCGATGATCGTGATGGCGATCCTGATCGCCGTCCTGTGCTGGTGGCTGCGCGGCCTCGCGGCCGGCGTGCTGACGTTCGCCGGGCTGCTGCTGATCGACTCGCTCGGTCAGTGGGAGAACACCATGATCAGCCTGGCGCTGGTCCTGGTGTCGGCGGTGGTCGCGCTGGCGATCGCCATTCCCACGGGGGTGGCGGCGGCCAGACGGCCGAGGTTCGCCGCCGTGATCCGGCCGGTGCTGGACTTCATGCAGACGATGCCCGCCTTCGTCTACCTGGTCCCGGCCGTCACGTTCTTCGCGGTCGGCGTCACGCCCGGCGTGATCGCCACGCTGATCTTCTCGCTCCCGCCCGGCGTACGGATGACCCAGCACGGCATCCAGCAGGTCGACACCGAGATGGTGGAGGCCGCCGAGGCGTTCGGCACGCCCCCGCGCCGGGTCCTGACCGGCGTGCAGCTCCCGCTCGCGCTCCCCACGATCATGACCGGTGTCAACCAGGTCATCATGCTGTCGCTCTCGATGGTCGTCATCGCGGGCATGGTCGGCGCCCCCGGCCTCGGCCAGGAGGTCTACGCGGCGATCAGCAACGCGCAGACCGGTGAGGGCGTGGTGTCCGGCCTGGCCGTGGTCATCATGGCGATCATCCTGGACCGGATGACCGGTGCCCTCGGGCAGCGGTTCGCCCCGGCCGCGCGTCGCCGCGCCGAGCAGAACGCCGCGGGTGAAGGCGCGTCCGCGGTGCTCAGCTGGCGTCCGCAGCGGGCGCTGGCGTTCCCCGCCGTGGGAGTGCTGGCGATCCTCGCCATCGTCACGGGCGCGATCAACGTCAACGACGGCGGCAGCGGCGGCAAGGGCAAGCCGATCACGATCGGCTACATCAACTGGGACGAGGACGTCGCCGCCACGTTCCTGTGGAAGAGGGCCCTGGAGGACAAGGGCTACAAGGTGAACCTCCAGCAGGTGGACCCGGGGCCGCTGTTCGCGGGCCTGGGCGGCGGCAACGTCGACCTGTTCCTGGACGCCTGGCTCCCGGTCACGCACGCCCAGTACTACAACAAGTACAAGAGCGACCTTGAGCGGCTCGGCTACTGGTACGACAAGACCAGCATGCAGCTGGCCGTGCTCAAGGACGACCCGGCGAACTCGGTCGAGGACCTGATGAAGGACCCCGACCGCTACAAGAAGCAGATCACCGGGATCGAGCCGGGCGCCGGCGAGACCAAGATCATCAATGACAAGGTGATGCCCGACTACGGGCTGAAGGACGGCGGCTGGAAGCACGTCACCAGCAGCACGGCGACGATGCTGGCCTCCATCAACCGCGCCACGCAGACCAAGCAGCCGGTCGTGGTCGCGCTGTGGAAGCCGCACTGGGCCTACACCAAGTACCCGATCAAGCCGCTCGCCGACCCGAAGGGCGCCTTCGGGGCGAACGAGAAGCTCGACATGCTCGGCCGCAAGGGGTTCAAGAAGGACTTCCCCGAGGTCACCAAGTGGCTGTCGAAGTTCTCGATGACCGACCAGCAGCTCTTCCCGCTCGAGGACCTGGTCATGAACAAGTACAAGGGCAACGAGGAGAAGGGCGTCGACGAGTGGGTCAAGGCGAACCCCGACTACCTCAAGAAGATCACGGGCTGATCCGGCCGACCGCCTGATCGCTCGCCCTGTCGTCGAGGGCCGTCCCGCATAACGCCGGGGCGGCCCTCTTCGTTACCCATCCGGACGTGCGCGGAGGTAGACGCGCGGAGGTGGACGCGCGGAGGTGGACGCGCGGAGGTGGACGCGCGGAGCTATCCGGAGGCGCCGACGATGAGCATGACGGCGATGACGCCGAAGCCGGTCGCGCACAGCGTCAGTACGCGGGGGTGGCGGCTGTGCGCCTCGGGCAGGATCTCGGCCGCCGCCAGGTAGAGCAGTACGCCCGCGAAGAAGCCCAGGTAGGGACCGAGCGCCGCCTGCGGTACCGCCACGAACAGCGTGACCAGCGCTCCGGCGATCGGGGCCAGGGCGTCGGCGGCGAGCATGACGGCGGGCGCGCGGTCGGTACGGTCCAAAGACGCGGCGGTGAACGTGTTGAAGCCGTCCGCGAAGTCGTGCGCGATCACGGCCATCGCCACGAAGACGCCGACGGTCGTGCCCGACTGGAAGCCGAGCCCGATGCTCAGCCCGTCGATGAAGCTGTGCCCGACCAGCGCGGACGCGGCGACGATGCCGACCTTGCCCTGCTCGGCGGTGCCGTGACCGTGATGGTGGTGGCCGGGGCTGTGCGGGTGCTCATGCGGGCCGTACTCCGCCTCGTGCGCCTGGTGGATCGCGGTGGCCTGCTCGATCACGTGCAGCAGCAGGAACCCCAGCGCGAAGCCGACCATCGGCGCGGGCACGCCCAGCAGATGCGCGGACGACAGCTCCAGCGACTCCGGAACGAGGTCGAACGCGGCGATGCCGAGGATCAGCCCGCCGACCAGGCCCAGCACGAGGTGGCGGCGGTCGCGCACGCGCATCGCGACGACGCCGCCGACCAGCGTCATCACGCACGACACCACTGCGAGGACCACGGCCATGATCAGGTCCTACCAGGTGAGCGGGCAGCGCACCCCCACATTCGCCCCAAGGGGGCGTGTCGGCGCGCCGCCGGACCTCCGTGCAACGAAGCGATAACGATCCTCTCGACCCGCTCCACCCACCCCTTGATCATCCGAGTAGCGTCCCACTTCGCGATCTTGAAAACAGAGGCCTCGAAGGGACCAACCCCCATGCATCGAATGGCCAGAACCTTTATAGCGACGGCGCTTCTCGCCGGTTCCGCCGGAGCCGTCACGGCCTGCGGAACGTCCTCCAGCGGCTCCCTCAGCGGCGCCCAGAGCACCGCCCAGAGCACCGCCCACAGCACCGCTCAGCAGAAGGCCGCCGCCGCGGCGCTCACGAAGCTGCACGCCACGACCACCGAGGCGTTCGTCCGTTCCGACGGCAAGGCGCTCAAGCTGAACGGCCCCAACCTGCAGCCGGTCTGGGACGCAGGCAGCTCCGACACCTGGGGCCAGGCCACGTACACGGCAATCAAGGCCAAGGGCTTCACCGGCATACGGATGGTCCTCTTCTGGGACGACTTCGAGCCGAGCAAGGGCAAGTGGAACGAGACGGCCTTCAAGACCCTCTCCACCGCCCTCGCCCGCGCCAAGTCCGCAGGACTGTACGTCGTCCTCGACTGCGTGCACCTCTACGGACAGCCCGAGGGGCAGGGCCGCGTTCCCAAGTGGGCGCAGACCACCGACGGCATGGGCGCGGTCGCCAAGAACGGCCTTCCGTTCCTCCAGCAGCTCGCGACCCGCTTCGGCAAGAACCCGGCCCTGGCCGCGTACGACCCGGTGAACGAGCCGTACCGCTGGCCGGTCAACCACAAGAGCGTCCTGGCCGACTACACCAAAATCGTGAACGCGATCCGGGCCAAGGACGCCTCGACCAACATCGCCATCGAGCCGACCTATGGAGACGCGAAGGTCCCGGCGAGCGCCTTCACCTCCTCGTTCAAGCCCACCAAGCGCACCAACCTGCTGTGGTCCATCCACGACTACTACAGCGGCAACAAGGGGCTGGGCTTCGACTCCAACGGCATCGGCACCTCCCCGAACCCCTCGGACGGGGACACCGGCTACACCGCCTCCTCCGGTAAGGCCAACATGGCCAAGCACCTCCAGGTCCACCTGGACATGGCCAAGGCCGTGAAGCTCCCCGTATGGATCGGTGAGTTCGGCATCGGCGGCGGGGCGTCAGGCCACGACGCCTACATCAAGGACAAGGTCGCCCTCTACAAGTCCAAGGGCCTGGGCTACTCCTGGTGGGAGTACTCCGACGGCGGCACGTTCTCGATGGTCAACAAGGACGACGACAGCTGGAAGCCCTGGGCGGGCTGGGTGAAGTAGCCCCGCAACCCCCGACCAAAAGAACGCCCCGGGCGGTCATCACGACCGACCCGGGGCGTTCCCCTTGGCTAATGCGCCCTACTCAGCGGCGACCGGCTCCTTCTCGGGCTCGGTCCCCGTGGACCCGTCGCCCTTGATGGAACGGATGAGCAGCTGGGAGACGTCCACGACTTCCAGCGTCTCCTTGGCCTCGCCCGAGTTCTTCTTCTCGTTGATGGCGTCGCCCAGCATCACCAGGCAGAACGGGCACGCGGTGGAGACGGTGTCGGGGTTGGTCTCCAGCGCCTCGTCCACGCGCTCGGTGTTGATGCGCTTGCCGATGCGCTCTTCCATCCACATCCGCGCGCCACCGGCGCCACAGCAGAAGCCGCGGTCCTTGTGCCGGTGCATCTCCTGCGTCTTCACGCCGGGCACCTTGGCCATGATGTCGCGGGGCTGCTTGTAGACCTTGTTGTGGCGGCCCAGGAAGCACGGGTCGTGGTAGGTGATGTTCTCCTCGATCGGGGTGACCGGGGTGAGCTTGCCCTCGTCGACCAGGTGCGCCAGCAGCTGCGTGTGGTGAACGACCTCGTACTGGCCGCCGATCTGCGGGTACTCGTTCGCCAGCGTGTTGAAGCAGTGCGGGCAGGTCGCCACGATCTTCTTCACGCCCGCGTCGTTCAGCGTCTCGACGTTCTGCTGGCCGAGCATCTGGAAGACGAACTCCATGCCGAGGCGCCGCGCCGGGTCACCGGTGCAGGCCTCCATCGGGCCGAGCACGCCGAACTTCACGCCCGCGATGTGGAGGAGCTCCGCGACCGCCTTGGTGGTCTTCTTGGCCCGGTCCTCCAGGGCGCCGGCGCAGCCGACCCAGAAGAGGTACTCCATGTCCTCGGGCATCTTCTCGTCGACGACCTCGACCTCGAAGTCGAGCTCCGCGATCCACTCGAGGCGCTTCATCTCGGACATGCCCCACGGGTTGCCCTTGTTCTCGAGGTTCTTCAGCATGACGCCGGCCTCGCTCGGGAACGAGGACTCGATCATCACCTGGAAGCGGCGCATGTCGAGGATGTGGTCGATGTGCTCGATGTCGACCGGGCACTGCTCGACGCAGGCGCCGCAGTTGGTGCACGACCAGAGCACGTCGGGGTGGATGACGCCGTTCTCGCCGACGAGCTCCTTGTCCACCTCCATGGCGAGCTTCTGCTCGTCGGTGAACTTCTCGCGCTCCTCCTCGGAAGCCAGGATGTAGGGCGCCTTGTGGAACGCGTGGTCGCGCAGCTCCAGGATGACCATCTTCGGCGACAGCGGCTTGCCGGTGTTCCAGGCGGGGCACTGCGACTGGCAACGCCCGCACTCGGTGCAGGTGGCCATGTCGAGGAGGCCCTTCCAGGTGAAGTCCTCGATCTTGCCGCGGCCGAAGGTGTCCTCGTCCGGGTCGGCCTCCTCGAAGTCGAGGGGCTTGCCGTTGCTCATCATCGGCTGGGCGGCGCCCAGGCCGTCCGGGCGGCGCTTGAACATGACGTTCAGCGGCGCGATGAAGATGTGCAGGTGCTTGGAGTTGACGACGATCACCAGGAAGGCCAGCGCCACACCGATGTGCAGCAGCAGGCCGATCGACTCCAGCACCTCGAGGGTGTCGTGGCTCATGCCCTTGAAGAGCTGGCCGACCAGGTAGGAGAAGTACGCGCCCTTGCCGTAGTCGAGGTTGCCGCTGGCCCATTCGACGCCCCGGAAGAAGAACATCGTCCAGATGACGTTGAAGATCATGAAGAGGATCAGCCAGGCGCCGCCGGTGTGCGAGCCCTTGAACCGCGACTTGCGGTCGAGCTTCTTCGGCGAGTTCTTGATCCGGATGACCGAGAAGACGATGAGGCCGAGGAAGCACAGGATCGCGATGGTGTCCTGGACGAACCCGATCGGCCCCCACGTCTGGAGGCCCGGGATGTGCTTGTCGAGCCCGAAGAGCAGCGCGACCGCCGCCTCCAGGTAGACGGTGGCGAGCAGGATGAACGCCCACATGACGGCGGCGTGCGCGAGTCCGGCGACGGTCCACTTGAGCAGCTTCTTCTGCCCCATGACCTCGACGACCTGGCCTTCGACGTCGGCCTTCGGGTCGCGCTTGACCTGCAGGACCCGGTCCGGGTCGGGCTGGCCGCTCTTGAAGAGATTCCACAGGAACAGCACTCGCCGGCCGGCGAGCGCCAACGCGACCGCCGCTCCGGCGAGCCCAACCAACAACGTGATCAAGAACACTGTGCCGTCCTCCTGGTACGGGCGTTGGCTGTCAGAGTAGGGCTCGCGACAGACCGCACTTCATCCGGGGCCCGAATACTACTCGGCAGTAGCTTATGCGTCACATATACGCAGAGCGATGCCCGCCACACCTCGCGCTCAACCACGGGAACCGCCAACGCCGACCAGGGCGCCCCCCGAAGGGAACGCCCTGGTCACAAGGCCGCAGTTACATCGGCGCAGTTACATCGGCGCCGCTAGTTCGGCGGCGCGTCGGTCCAGTCCGTGCCGACGATCGAGGTCGACTGCAGCCGCGTCCCGGCCGGGAGCAGCGCGTTCACGCCGCCCGGCTTGAGGATCACCACCTCGCTGCCGAGCGCCACGCCCTTGGCCTCGTCGATGATCAGCCGGTGCTCCAGCACGCCGTTCCGGGTCTTCTCGACCGAGACCAGCGCGGTGCCGGTCCGGCCCTCCGCGTCCTTCACCGGCCCGACCGCCTTGACCGAGTCCAGGCCCGCCAGCATCCGGAACGCGGCGGCCCGCACCTGCGGCGTGATCGGCATGTCGGTGATCATCCCGCCGGCCACCCGCTGCAGCCAGTCGTCGGAGGCCATCGGGATGCTGTCGGACTCGGTGTCGTGCCCGCCGTACCACTTCAGCAGGGACGCCTTCAGCTGCTTCGGCGTGGTCGGCAGCCCCCGCAGGTCCTTCATGGTCACGTTCCGGCCCAGCCAGAAGATCTTGTCGCCGTCCGGCAACGCGCTGCTGCTGATCTCCACCTTGCCCGGGGCCGCGTTGAGCGTCGCGTTCTTCAGCTTCCCGCCCTTGGGAGAGGAGGGGAACGAGACCTCGAACTTCGACGGCGAGCCCGCCCGTGCCCAGGCGGCCTTGTCCTTGGCGGTCGCCGGACCGGAGCCGAGATTCTGCTGGCGCGACCACTGCCTGGCCTTGGGGCCGGTCGTGGCCGGCGCCCATCCCTCGGCCCGCTGCGTGCTCACGATCACGTACGCGCCCGGGCCCTTGCCCACCGGCGAGTAGTCGCGCTGGACGGTCGTCTGGTGCCAGAACGCGCCGCCCACCGCGTTCGACTGCTTCTCCGCGCTGGTGGCGGCCGACAGCAGGACCGTACGGGCGCTCATCGGCTGCGCCTGGATCTCGCCGCCCGCGCTCGGCGGAACGGGCCGCTTGCCATGACCCGACCCGTCCCCGCCGCCCGAGGTCGTCGCCACTCCGACGGCGACCGCGGCCGCGGCGCCCAGCAGGCCGAGGCTCATGCCCCAAGCCGGCCCAACGCGCCGCCGCCGGGCCGGACCACGCACCAAGCCCGCAGCACCCGCTGCCCGTGGCGCGCCTGCCATCGCCCGCGTGAGTTCCCGCTCCCGCGTGGCCGCGTCCACCGGAACGCCCGGGTCGAGCTCGTCCGGCCTGGCCTCCGCGACCGTACGCAGCACATCGCCGTTCATGACATCTCCTTAGCGCTGATCCCCACACGAGCCCGAACGGCACCGGAACCGTCCACCACGTCCCCTGCCGCGCCACCGTCCTCTTCCACGGCGCGGACCAGGCGTTTGCGGGCGCGGTGCAG
The DNA here is from genome assembly GCF_017573505.1 of Actinomadura barringtoniae. GTDB lineage: Bacteria > Actinomycetota > Actinomycetes > Streptosporangiales > Streptosporangiaceae > Spirillospora > Spirillospora barringtoniae. The sequence continues at coordinate 230,243 of NZ_JAGEOJ010000007.1, read as the reverse complement.
CCGTACGCGGAGGGCCGCGGGGCTGCAGCCGACCACCTTGGCGGCGTCGCGCGGGGCCAGGCCCTGCCAGGCGACCAGGATCAGGATCTCCCGGTCGTCCTCGTCCAGGGCGGCCATCGCGCGCAGCACCGCGAGACGTTCGGCCACGTCCTCGGCCACGTCGCGCTCGGAGCGCTGGCCCCAGCGGCGCAGCTCGGCGGCGAACGACTCGCGCCGGGCCTCGGCCCGGAAGTTGTCGCGCAACACGTTGCGGGCGACCCCGAGCAGCCACGGCAACGCGGGGTCGGGCACATCGCCGAGCCGCCGCCAGGCCACCGCGAAGGTCTCGCTCACCACCTCGTCGGCGACCTGACGCCCGGCCCTGCTGACCGCATAGGCCCACACCCGCTGCCGGCAGGCGTCATAGATCGCCGTGAAGCGGCGCGCGTCCTCGGACTCCCCGGCCTCGTCGGCCATCGCCCGCACCTCCGTTCCGTCCCGTGCTCTTCCGTCACCAGGAAGTGGTCCGGAGGCGGCCATCGTTACCGGTCAATCGTCGATGGTCTGCCGGTGGCCGCGCGGGCAGGTCCCCCTGGTCTCGTCGTAGAACCCGTCGTCGAAGGTCACGGACGGTTTCCAGTCCGTCCAGCAGTAGACGTCACCGCACTCGCGGCACAGGAACGGCGCGAGCTCCCAGTGGACGCGCCGGATCTCGAGCGCGTCCGGCCCGTCCGGCGCGTCCGTCTCGATCAGGGCCCGCAGGCGCCCGAACGCCTCGCCCTCCAGGCGGTGCCAGGAAGTACCGCCGAAGAGGTCGAGCGAGACGCCGTCGGCCTCGTGGGTCGTGCGTCCCAGGGGAGGGCCCATGTCGACCGGCTGCCCGGCCGGGGTGAGTCTCAGCACGCCGGCGATCTCGCCGCACTCGGCGCAGCGGAACGCCGCCCCCAGCACCCCGACCTTCTCCCCATGACGTGACATAAGCCCAGCTTGTCAGGTCTGCACAGCTCGGGCCTGCGCAGCTCTGGTCTGCGCCCCGGCTTGTCGGCTCAGGTCTGGACGGCCTCCCGGGCGGTGCGGATGGCGGTGCGCTGCGCGGAGTCCAGGTATTCGTCGATCCGGGTGATGTGGTCGCCGCGCACCTGGACGTACATCGCACAGTGCAGCTCGATCTCCTTCCCGTTCGGCAGGACGCCGTGCAGGACGTGCTGCTGGAGCACGCCGTCGTCCAGCGGCGCGCGGCGGACGACCTCGTAGTGCAGGCCGGACACGACGCGGTGCAGGCCGGTGAGCACCTTCAGGTTGTCCTCGACGGCCTGCTCGACCAGGTCGTCGTTGTGCCAGATGACGGCGTCGGGGGCGTAGATGGAACGGACGGTGTCGATGTCGCCGGCCTCGAGCGCGGCGAAGAAACGGTCGATGAGCTGGTCGTGCATGTGAATCTCTCCCGGGAGGATCAGGCGAGTCCGGAAATCGAGCGGGGGATGTCCCAGGTGCCGGAGACCGGCATCGGGAAGACGACGGGCAGGTCGACGCCGGCCGCGCGGTACTCGGCGATGCGGGCCGAGCAGGCGGCGGCGTCACCTCGGGCGACGAAGGCATCGGCGACCTTCTGCGGTACGTGGCGGGCTGCGGCCGTGCGGTCCCCGGCGAGCACCGCGCTCCGTGCCTCGCCGAGGTCCGCATTGAAGAGACGGTCGGTGGCGGGATGCATGACGTAACGGGGCACGACGGCCCGCGCGGCCTCGGCGGCGGCCTCCTCGTCCTCGGACAAGCAGCAGTGGACGACGCAGAGGATGCGAGGGGTATCCCTGCGCCCGGCCTCGGCGGCGGCCGCGCGCACGATGGCGGTGGCCTCCGCGGCCTGGGCCGGCGACATAAGGTTGAGGATCACGCCGTCGGCGATCCGCCCGGCCAGCGCCAGCATGCGCGGGCCTAGCGCGGCGAGGTGGATCGGCATGTCGGGCCGTACGGGCGGCCGGTCGAGCGGGATCCGCGCCGACCGGAAGATCTCGCCCTTGTGCTCCTCGCCCGCCAGAACGGCGCGGACGACGGCGACGTAGTCCTCGGTGGCGGCGAGCGGCGGCGGAGGGGTGAGGCCGAAACGGTCGTTCATGACGGTGTTGCCGACGCCGAGGCCGAGCGCGAACCGGCCGCCGGACGCGTCGTCGAGGACGGCCGCGGTCTTGGCCGCCAGGACGGGAGGGCGGAGCGCCGCGTTCACGATGGCCGTGCCCACCTCGACGCGCGAGGTCGCCGCGATCACCGGAGGGCAGAGCGCGAGCGCGTCGCCGTGCCCCTCGGCCACGAACACCGTCGAGAACCCGGCCCGTTCGGCCATCCCTGCCAGCTCACCGATGCGCGCGGGCGGCAGGCCGCTGTGCGAGGCGATCGACAGCCCGAGCGGACCGCTCGCCGCGCCGCTCATCACGCCCTCGCCCGCGCGCGCAGCTCGCGCTTGAGGACCTTGCCGGTGGTCGTGCGCGGCAGCGCCTCGACGAACTCGAAGCTCTTAGGGATCTTGAACCCGGCCAGCCGTTCGCGGCACCAGCTCGTGATCTCCGCGGCGTCGGCCTCGTCGGCCTCCGCCGGGATGATCACGGCGTGCACGGCCTCGCCCCACGTCGCGTCCGGCCGCCCGATCACCGCGACGTCCCGGACCGAGGGATGGGCGGCGAGCACGGCCTCGACCTCGGCCGGGTAGATGTTCTCCCCGCCGCTGATGATCATGTCCTTGGCGCGGTCGAGGATATAGAGGTAGCGGCCCGGGGTCAGCCGGGCGATGTCGCCGGTGCGGTACCAGCCGCCGTCCGCGAACGCCTCGCGGGTCGCCTCCTCGTCGCGCCAGTAGCCGGAGAACAGGCACTCCCCGCGGATCAGCAGCTCGCCGGGCTCTCCGACGGCCACCTCCTCGCCCTTGGCGTCGACGATCTTGACCTCCCAGCCGAACGCGACGCGCCCCGCGCTCGCCAGCTCGGGCAGCTCGGGCCGGTGGTCCTCGGGCGCCAGCAGGCTGATCATGCTCTGGCTCTCGGTGTTGCCGTAGATCTGCCGGAACCGGCAGCCCTCGAACGTCTCCAGCGCCCGCCGCAGCGACGCCGGGGTGATCGGAGCCGAGCCGTACGCGATCTCCACCAGGCTGCTCAGGTCCGCGCCGCCGCCCCGGCGCCGCACCTCGGCGACCAGCATGTCCACCAGCGAAGGCCCGGCGGTGAAGAACTCCAGCCGGTCGCGCTCGATCGCGTCCACCACGTCGCTCGGGCCGAACGAGGTGTGCACGTACAGCGAACCGGCGGTCAGCATCACCTGCATCGCCTGCCCGAACCCGCCCAGGTGGAAGAGCGGCATGATCTGCAGGTGCCGCGACCCGGCCACCTGGTCGCCGATCTCGATGGCGAACGCGGCGACGCTCTGGATCAGCGCCCCGTGCCGCAGCGGGATCGCCTTCGGCCGCCCGGTCGTGCCGCTGGTGTGCACGAGCGTCATCACCGCGTCGCCCGGCAGTTCGGGCCGTTCCGGCGGCTCGGCCTCCAGCGCGCCGACCCACCTCGTCGCGCTGGCCATGTTCGCCGGGCCCGCCGCGCCGACGTCGTCGGCGGCCAGGAGAACGCGGGGCTGCAGGCCCGGGGCCGCCTCGTCCAGCAACGGGACGAACTCGGCGTCGGCGGCCACGGCCACCGGCTCCAGGAGGGCGAAGAGCTCGGTCACCTCGCGGGGTGCGAGGCGCCAGTTGATGAACGCGGGGATCGCTCCGGCCCTCATGAGGGCGAACGCGTTCACCAGGAAGTCGGCGCTGTTCTTGCCGACCAGGGCCACCACATCGCCGGGGCGTACGCCGCGCTCATGCCAGCCGCCGGCCCGTCGCTCCAGGGTCTCCAGCAGCTCGCGGTAGGTGAGCCGGGTGCCGCGGTCGTCGATCAGAGCGGGCACGTCGGGGTGCACGGTCGCTCGCCACTCGAGCACATGGATCCAGCTCTGCATCCGTTTTGCCCCTTTCGCCCGGCTGAAATCGCATCATTGCAGAAATGATTTCTGTAGGACAGACTCCGGGCATGGATCCCGCCGAGCTGACCGCGCTCGTCGCCGACGTCAGGCGCGGAATGATCCCCGCGCACGTCTACAACGACCCGGAGATCTTCGCCCTGGAACGGGACCGGCTGTTCGCCCGGTCGTGGGTCTTCCTCGCGCACGAGTCGGAGATCCCCGAGCCCGGCGACTACGTGGTCCGCCGGGTACTCGCCGACTCGTTCATCGTGGCCCGCGACGAGGACGGGCAGGTGCGCGCGATGTTCAACATGTGCCTGCACCGCGGCATGCAGGTCTGCCGGGCGGAGATGGGCAACGCCTCGCACTTCCGCTGCCCGTACCACGCCTGGACCTACCGCAACGACGGGACGCTGGTCGGCCTGCCGTTCCACATGGACGCCTACGGAGGCGAGGACGGCTTCGCCAAGCAGGGCCAGACCTTGCTCCCGGCGCCCTCCCTGGGCATCCACCAGGGCCTCATCTTCGTCAGCCTCGACCCGGACGCGCCCCCGCTCCGCGACTACCTCGGCGACTTCGCCTTCTACCTCGACCTCTACGCCAACCAGAGCGAGGCCGGGCTGGAGTTGCGCGGCCCGCAGCGCTGGCGGGTCAAGGCGAACTGGAAGATCGGCGCGGAGAACTTCGCCGGGGACAGCTACCACACGCCTCACACCCACGCGAGCGTCGTCGACATCGGGCTGTTCCGCGAGCCCAAGGCCAGCAAGCGCAAAGAGGGCGCGCTCTACACCGCCGGTCCGGGCGCCGGAACCACCTACAAACTCCCGCCGGGAGACCTCGACGGCAAGCTCGCCTACGTCGGCTATCCCGCCGAGATGATCGAACGGATGCGGGCCCGCTGGACGCCGGCGCAGCACGCGCTCGTCGAGGACGACGGCTTCATGGTGTCGGCGGCGACGCTCTTCCCCAACCTCAGCCTCGTGCACAACTGGCCGAAGATCGACGATGCCGGAACGGTCGTCCCGTTCATCTCACTGCGGCAGTGGCAGCCGGTGTCGGCGAACGAGACCGAGGTGCTGTCGTGGTTCGCGGTCGACGCCGCCGCGCCCGAGTCGTTCAAGCGCGACTCCTACAAGGCCTACATCATGTGCTTCGGCAGCTCCGGGATGTTCGAGCAGGACGACGTCGAGAACTGGGTGTCGATCACCGACATGGCGGCCGGGACCATGGCGCGGCGCCTCAACCTCAACAGCCGGATGGGCCTGACCTCCTCCGACAAGCCCCTCAAGCCGCCGCTGGCGGACTTCTCCGGCCCCGGTGTCGCCTACCAGGGGTTCGGCGAGTTCAACCAGCGCCACTGGCTGTCGATGTGGAGCGACGCGATCGCTTCTAAGGAAGTGCTGCTGTGACGCTTCCCTACACCGACCCCGACCATCAGGCCGCGCATCAATTCCTGGTCGAGGAGGCAGCCCTCCTGGACGACCAGGACTTCGACGGCTGGCTGGGCCTTCTCGCCGACGACATCCGCTATGTCATGCCCGTGCGGGTGACGACCGCGCGCGGAGCGGGTTTCGACTCCCTCGCCGACATGGGCCACTTCGACGAGGACCTTTACTCCCTGCGCAAGCGGGTCGAGCGCTTCGCGACCGAGCACGCCTGGACCGAGGACCCGCCCTCCCGGACGCGCCGCCACATCTCCAACGTCCGTACGTTCCGCGAGAACGCCGAAGAGCTTCGCGTCGAGTCGTACATCCTGCTCTTCCGCAGCCGCGGCGACACCCGCGAGCCCAGCCTGGTGTCGGCGGGCCGTTCCGACCTCCTGCGCCGCACCGCGAACGGCCGCAACGGCCACCTCCTGGCCCGCCGTGAGATCACGGTGGACGAGTCCGTACTCCGCACTCAGAACTTGGCGGTGTTCCTATGACCATCACCATCGCGAACGAGTTCGCTGAGGTCGAGGTCGAACGCGTCCAGACCCGCAACGGCGTCCGCCTCCGCATCCGCGCGCCCCGCTCCGGCCGCGAGATCCTCCTGTGCCCCCTGGAGTTGGAGGCCCTCACCTGGCAGGACCACGACCTGTTCTCCCGCCTGCTCACCGACCCCCACGGCAACGATTGATGGGCTGGCTAGACGGCAAGCGCGCACTGGTCGTCGGCGCGGGCTCGGGCATCGGCCGCGCCGTCCTGGACGCCTTCAAAGCAGAGGGTGCACAGGTCGCGGCGCTTGAGCTGGACGCCGCCAAATGCGAACGCCTCCCCGACGACGTCCCGTTCACCCAAGGCGACGCCACGGACCTGGCCATCGCCGAGGCCGCCGTCGCCACGACCCGTGACGCCTACGGCGGCCTCGACATCCTCATCAACTGCGTCGGGATCTTCGACTTCTACCGGGGTCTGGACGCCCTCGACCCGGCCACCATGAACGACGCGTTCGACGAGACGTTCCGCGTCAACGTCCTGAGCCAGCTGACGACCGTCAAGGCCGCACTCCCCGAACTGCGCCGAGCACAGGGATCGGTAGTCCTGACCGTCTCCACCTCAGGCTTCTATCCCGGACGCGGCGGAATCCTCTACGTCGCCTCGAAATTCGCCGTGCGCGGCTGCGTCGTCTCGCTCGCCCACGAACTCGCTCCCCACGTAAGGGTGAACGGGGTCGCCCCCGGCGGAACCCTCGGCACCGAACTCACGGGCCCGTCGAGCCTAGGCCTGAACGACCAGCACCTAGGCGACACCCCTAACCGCGCAGAAGACCTCAAGAACCGCACGCCCCTGCACGTCGCCCTCACCGGCGACGACCATGCCGGAAGCTACGTCTTCCTCGCCTCCGAACGCGCCCGCGGCATCACCGGAACGATCGTTCACTCGGACGGCGGGATAGGCGTTCGTTAACGTTCGCCAACCATGACCATTCGTCATGACCTGCCTATATGGTTCCGGCGTGGAGATCGACGGTCGGCTGCGCCGCGCGCGGACGTTGCTGGAGGTCGGCCGTACGGACCGGGCCAGTGAGCTGGCCGCCGCGATCGTGGCCGACGACCCGGCGGACGCGGACGCCCTCTGCCTGCTGGCCGAATGCCTCAGCCGGCTGGGCGATCACGAGTCCATGCTCGCCGCCGCCGACAGGGCGGTCGCGGCCGATCCCGACTGCGAGCACGCGCACCGGCTGCGCGCCCTGGCGCTCGTACGGGCGGAACGCGGCAAGGAGGCCGCCGAGGCGGCACGGGAGGCAGTACGGCTGGCGCCCGACACCTGGCAGGGGCAGATCGCGCTCGCGATCGCCCTGATCGGCGAGCCGGGCCAGCGCAAGGCGGCCTTCGCGGCCTGCAAGCTGGCCATCGCGCTCGCTCCGGACAACGCCGAGCCGCACTACATCCAGGGCATCCTGCGCCAGGCCAAGGGCAACACGATCGGCGCGCAGCTGTCGTACCGCCACGCGCTCCGCATCGACCCGCAGCACTCCGGCGCGCTGGAGAACCTCGGCCGCATCCACATGCGAGCCGACAGGCCGGTCAGCGCGCTGCGCCACTTCCGCGCGGCGGCCGCGGCCGACCCCACCGGCGTCGCCGGCATGGATCACGCCGAACGCGTGATGTTCGGCGCCCTGAACCTCACGATGCTGTCGGTCCTCATCTCCGCGATCGTCCTCATGTTCGGGACGTTCGTGGCCGCCTGGCCCATCGCGGCGGCGGCGGTGGTCGCGGTCGGTGGCTGGTGGCTGTGGCGGGCCTGGCGGGCGCTGCCCCCGGCCCTGCAGCCCGTCGCGCTCGACTGGTTGCGCAGCCGCCCGCGCTTCGCCGTACGGGTGTGGATGACCGGCGTGTTCCTGCTGGTGGCCTTGGGATGCGGCATCGGGTCCGCGGCCTTGCTGCCGCGGCACGGGGCGATGCCGCCCAGGCCCGCAGTGACGATCTTCTCCGCGCCGTTCGCGTCCCTGCTGGTGGGGGTCGTCGTCATCAAGATCGTGGAATGGCGGGCCGCCCGGCGGCCCGGCCGTCCGAGCGCGCCGATCGACCAGGCCGACCCGAGCGCGCAGACCGGCTGGACCAAGCTCGTGCAGTTCTGGCTGTACCGCGCCGCCGTGCTGGCCTTCGTGGTCGTGTTCATCCCGGCGATCGAGCCGGACACGGTCGGCTGGGGCGAGCGGGCCCTGATCGGCCTGCCGGCCTTCGCGGCGCTGGTGGCGTACGGGCGGTACGTGCTGCGGCGCCGGTCCAACCCGCTCGGCGAGCTCTGGCAGCGCTTCCCCGAGTACGGCTCGCGGCTGTGCGCCGTGGGCGCGCTGGTGTGCGGCGGCTACGTGCTGCTGTTCGCGATCTCGCCGTCGTCGGGCGTGCTGGACGATGCCGTGGCGGTCCCGATCGTGGCGGTGATGTTCTTCGTGCCGCTCCAGCTCTGGTGGACGATCTTCCGCGTGGTGCGGCGGGTGAGAGGAAGCGCATGACCGACGACGCCGTGATCGCGAGCCTGGCCAAGGCCGTCGAGGCGCAGCCCGACGACGTACCGCTGCGCCTGCACCTGGCCCAGCTGCTCGTGAACGCGGGCCGTACGGACGAGGCCGTGACGCAGATCGCCGCCGCGCTGCAGCGGGAGCCGGACAACGCCTCGGCCCGCCGGCTCATGACGAGCGCGCTCACTCCGGCCGACCCGCTGGCCGCGTACGAGGAGGAGCTGTCGGACATCGTCCCGCCGCGCTTCACCGTCCCGGCGGACGAACGACCCGAGCCGGTCGCCGGCGAGGACGACCGGATCTTCGACGTCGAACGCCCGAAGGTGAAGCTCGCGGACGTGGGCGGCATGGTCGACGTGAAGAAGCGCCTCGACCTGGCGTTCCTGGCGCCCCTCCGCAACCCGGAGCTGCGCGGCCTCTACGGCAAGAGCCTGCGCGGCGGCCTCCTGCTTTACGGTCCGCCCGGATGCGGGAAGACGTTCCTCGCCCGCGCGGTCGCCGGTGAGCTGGAGGCCAAGTTCCTGTCGGTCTCGCTCGCCGACGTCCTGGACATGTGGGTCGGCGGCACCGAACGCAACCTGCACGAGCTGTTCCTGACCGCGCGGCGCAACGCTCCGTGCGTGGTCTTCCTCGACGAGGTGGACGCCCTCGCGCTCAAGCGTTCCAAGACCACCTCCACCGGCATGCGCACCGCGATCAACCAGCTGCTGGCCGAGCTGGACGGCATGGAGGGCGACAACGACGGCATCTTCGTGCTCGCCGCCACCAACGCGCCCTGGGACGTCGATCCGGCGCTGCAGCGCCCGGGACGCCTGGACCGGACCATGCTCGTGCTGCCGCCCGACGCCCCGGCCCGCGCCTCGATCCTGCAGTACCACCTGCGCGAACGCCCGATCGCGCGCATCGACCTCGACGCCCTGGTGGCCGCGACCGAGCACTGGTCCGGCGCTGACCTGGAGCACCTGTGCGAGAGCGCCGCCGAGTACGCGATGCACGACTCGATCACCTCGGGCACCGTCCGCATGATGGAGCAGAAGGACTTCACCAAGGCGCTCGGCGAGCTGCGCCCGTCCACCGGCCCGTGGCTGGAGACCGCGCGCAACGTGGCGATGTTCGCCAACGGCGACGGCCAGTACGACGACCTCGCCGCCTACCTGCGCCGCCGCAAACTCCTCTGACCCAGGCCATGGAATTCTCACTACGGTGAGTAGTGGACAGGTCCATAATCTGTCACTGTGCGCAACCAAGCTCGCCTGGACGCCTGGGAAAGGCGGACCGAAATCCCCCTGGTCGTGGCCGCGCTGCTCTTCCTGGTCGCCTACGCCTGGCCGATCCTCGACCCGCGCCTGGCCGCGGACTGGCGGACGGTCTGCATGCTGGTCGACCGCGCGACCTGGCTGCTGTTCGCCGCCGACTACGCGGGCCGCCTGTGCCTGGCCGAGCACCGCCGGCGGTTCGTCCGCGACCGCTGGTTCGAGCTGGTCATGGTCGCGGTGCCGATGCTGCGCCCGCTCCGCGCGATGCGCGTCTTCTTCGTCATCGCCCGTACGGAGGGACGGCTGCAAGGGCACTTCGCCGCGTGCGTCACCGTCCTGGTCTCCGCGCTGCTCGGCATCTGCGCGCTGGCGATGCTGGACGCCGAACGCCGCAGCCCGACGGCCAACATCCACGGCTACGGCGACGCCCTGTGGTGGGCGGTCGCCACGATCACGACGGTCGGTTACGGCGATCGCTACCCGACCACGGGCACCGGGCGGCTCGTCGCCTCCGCGCTCATGGTCGGCGGCCTGGTGCTGATCGGTGTGGTCACGGCGAACGTGGTGTCCTGGCTCACCGCGCGGATCTCGGCGACCGACCAGGCCGAGGCGCGGCTGCTCGGCGAGCTGGAGGAGATCCGCGCCGAACTCCGCCGCCTGCGAGGCGATTCGCCGGTCGGGCAGGTGGCCCTGCCGACTCAGGCACGGGAGCAGACCGAGGACGTCCTAGGCCCGTACATGCAACAAAGGGGTGCAGACCAGGGCAAAGGGCTAGCCTGCGCGGTGTGGAACAGAGTCGGTTCCGATGGGCGGGCTCAGGACGGCTGACGATCCGGCCCGGAGTGAAGTCCGAGCGAGGTATCTCGCTCGGCAGCGGTGCCCGGCCGCCGGTCGCCTATGGCAGGCCTGCCTGGTCGGCCGAGGCCGCCGAGATCGCACGGCTGGACGCGGCGCTGCGCCGGCAGAGCACGACACGGCGGACCCCCGGCAGCGGTGGCCAGGACCCCTTGGAACCCCTGCTCGCAGGCCTCGGCGAAGGCGACCCCGGAACGCTGCGGACCGTCTTCGCGGCGCTGCGCAACGTTCCCGACATCGTGGACGCGCTGGCCGACCTCAAGGAGGCCGGGGAGCTCTCCAGCCTCATCGAGCAGCGGCGCCGGCGGGACGGGCTGATGCGGCTGGAACGCCGGCTCAAGGAGCCCGACGTGCGGGCCGAGGACCTCTACGACCTGCTGTACGAGGAGTGGTGGGTCTTCGGTGGCCGGTACGTGGTGCCGGAGTTGCGGGCCCGGTTCCACGCGCTCGACCTTCCGGTGCGGCGCTACGACAACGTGCTGCATATCGTGAAGCTGTGCGAGGCGAACGTTCCCGACCTCGTCCTGGTGAACGACCGGCAGGTCAGGGTCGGCGCCGAGGTGCAGGACGCCGTCGCGGTAGCGGCGGACACGCTGCGCGAGCTCGACCGGACCGGCACCGAGGTGTCACGCAGGCTCACGATCGACTGCCACCGCGCGTTCACCACCATCGTGATCGGCCACCCCCGCCATCTGGGCCGCGAGGTGAGCGCCGCGCTCAAGGACGCGGCGGCCGGACGCGGGATGAAGGTGGCCGGGCTCATCGCGGAGACGTTCCGCACCTACAACAGCCACCTGTCCCGCATCGAGATCATCACGTACGAGGACCTGCTGGTGAACGCGGAGCAGACCCTGTCCCCGTAGCCGTCCCTGTAGACGTCTCCGTAGCCGTCTCGGTAGGCGCGGCGGCCGCTCCGTTGGTCGCGCCCGCCTGGAGTGCACCCGTCTGGAGGGCGCGCGCCTGCCTGCGGAGCCTCAGCTTGGACGGCCCCATGACCTGGGCGTTCGCGACTTCTTCCAGGGCGGCGACCAGGCGGGGGCGGTGGTGTTCGCCCTGGAGCTGGATGAGCGCCTCGTACGCCGACACCATCTCCTCGCTCCGGATGACGCTCTCCCTGGTGTGATTGCGTTTGGCCAGCGCGACGGCGGCCACGCGCAAGGTCTCGGCCAGGTCCAGGTACGCCGAGTCACGCTCGCGTTCGCGGTCGGTCAGGTCGTTGTACGCCTTGATCGCCAGCGTCGCGACCTTGGAGCACGCGTCGTGGGCGCGCACCTCGTGCAGGCGAAGCGACAGCGCACCGAGCCGGCGGGCGAGGGCGAGGCGATCCGGTACGGCCTCGTCCTCGGCGGCGTCCGCGCAGTGGGCGACCAGCTCGATCCCGTGCCGCCGGATCTCCGGTCTGCGGCGCAGGTCGTACAGGCACTCGATCAGATTCATGCGCGCCTCCGCCCGATCGAGTGGAGAACCGGCCTGCGGGCCGGACAGCAGCTGAACCGCGTTCTCGGCGTACTGCAGGGCCTGGTCGTAGCCGTCCCTGGCCAGGCCCAGCGCGTACTCGCCCAGCCCCTCCGCGACCTTGCGCCGATCGTCGGCCGCCCGTGGCCCGTTCAGGCCGTTGGCGTGCGCGGTCGCGTCGGCCGCCACCGCGTCGGCCTGTTCCATGTGCCCGGCGTCCTCGTGGTGCAGCGCCAGCCTGACGAGAGTGACGGCGAGCGGACCCTGGTGAGCGCCCGGGTCCTCCCAGGCCTGCTCGCGCCGGATCGAGACCGCCTCCTCCACCATCGCGACCGCCCGTTCGGCCATCCCCTGGCGGGCCTCGCAGTCGGCGAGGGTGATCAACGTGTCCGCCAGCGCGGCGCGGTGTTGCCCGGGTGTACGCGACTCGACCAGCCGCCGGAGGAGTTTCACGGCGCGCGCGGCCTCCATGCGCGCCTCTTCCAGATGCCCGTTCGTGGCGAGGCACTCTGCGTGGCAGGACAGGGTCGCCGCGAGAGCCGGTGAGGGGGTCGGGTTCGGGTCGAGCAGCCGGACGGACTCGGTCGCCGCGGTGAGGGCCTTGCCGCGCAGCTCCAGCGCCAGGCATTGACGTGCCAGAACGAGGTAGGCCGCCGACAGCGGGAGCGGGTCGGTGAGCCCGGTCAGGTGGGTGATCGCGGCCTCGGCGGTGGGCATGGCGCGGGAGTGGCTGCCGTACTCGCCCAGGCCGACCGCGAGGTTGACCAGCGCGACCCCGAGATCGGCCCGGTACGCGGGATCGCGGCTGGCCAGCTCATGGAAGAGGCGCGCGGCCTCCTCCGACACGGCGAGGGTCTCCTCGCCGACGCCGAGGCTCGTCCCGAGGTTGGTCAGGGCGGCGGCGAGCCCGGCACGGTACGCGGGATCGCTTTCGGCCAGCTCCCGGTAGATCGCCACGGCCTCCTCAGCCGCGGGACGCGCGAGCGCCCGGCGCCCGAACCCGTCCAGGCAGACCGCCAGCGAGTCCAGCGCGTGCGCCAGCCGCGCCTGCCGCAGCAGGTCGTCCAGGCCCGTCGCGACCCGGCACCAGTCCACGGCCTCGGCGGCGGCACGCTGCGCCTGGTCGAACAGGCCCGCGTCGGCCAGCCGGTCGCTCAGCCGCTGGAGCGCGTCGACCAGATGCGTCAGGCGGGTCGCCGGATGGTCGGCCGCCAGCTGCCGGTGAACGTCGAGCGCCGACTGGCTGGCGGCGAGGGCCTTCCCGAACCGCCCGAGACGTGCGTGCCGTTCGGCCAACGCGTCAAGCTCAGCTGCATATCGAGCTCGGAACGCGACCGGCCGAGTCCGTTCCAGGGCTTCAAGGCCCCGAACGACCTCCTCGGCCGCCGCCAGCGCCCTGTCCGGCAGCATGGCGCGGTCGAGGTGGCGCATCAGCGCTTCCTGCGCGGCGACGAGGTCGGGAAGGAACGTGCCCGCGTCCCGCGTGCAGAGCCCCTGGTAGATCTCGACCGCGTCCTTCGCGGCCGTGACGGCGTCCTGTGAACGTTCCGGACCCTCACACGCGGCCAGCCGCAGCAACGCCTCGGCGAGCTTGGGCAAATGGACCTGCGGGTTCGCGGCGCTCTCGGCCCGCAGGATCCCGGCCGCCTCGCGGGCCGCCGCGGTCGCGTCCGCCCCGTTCTGCCAGTGCGCCAGGTCGAGCAGCACGGCCACCCGCAGGAGCAGGCTGGGCACCGGTCCCTCTTCGGCACGCCGCCGGTAGAGGGCCGCCGCCTCGGTCGCGCACTCGATGGCCCGGCCCAGCTGACCGATGGCGGCGAGGCTGCGCGCCCGCCCGACGAGCGCGTCCGCGAGCCCGCCCTCGGCCGCCGGATCCTCCTGCTCGCCCGAATTTCTCAGTTCGGAGACCACCCGCCCGTGCAGCGCGGCGGCGAGCTCCCCGCCTCGACCCGGCGACAGCGGAACGGACCGCGCGAGCTCCGACACCACCGCGAAGTCCAGCTCCGGCGCGTTCGCCACCTCGCCCAGCGCCGCGTCACCCGCGATCGGTCCGAACAGCGCAGGCCTGGCCGTGATCATCCCGGCGATCCGATCGAGGTGGTCCGCAGCCGCCTCACGCAGGATCGCGAACGCCCGAGGTGCCTCGCCGGGCCGGAGAACCCGCGCCAGCTCGCTCAGCACCGTTCCGTCCAGGACGTCCTCTGCCAGCAGCCGGGCCACGAGGTGATCGGCCAGGTGGTTCGGCAGGATCCGTCCCCAGGCCGCGCGCCCCCAGCCCGGTCCGGGTTGGGTGGAGACCTCGTCCAGCCAATGAACGAGCCGCTGCCGCGCGGGCAGGTTCTCCGCCTCGGCGAGACCGGGCAGGCATGACAGGACGGCCTCGGCGCGCGTGGACGTCGGCGCGCACAGATGCGTGATCGCGACGGCCGCGCTCACCAGGTCGGCCGCGACCCCGCACACCTCCGCCCCCTGATCCCAGCGGGCACGTTCGTACTGCAGAACGGTCTCGGCCTCGGCCTTCCCCGCCAGGAGCGCGGGCAGCACCGACTCCGGGAGGCTCGGCAGCCGATCGAGCGCGGTCCCGAGATCCACGACGGCCCGTGCGGCGAGGTCGTCGTCCGGCGCGGGCAGCTCCAGAATGGGCTCCTCGAACGCCGCCGCCGTCTCCGGCGAGTGATCCACGAGCCGTTCCCACCACAACCCCTGGCTCCCCGCGAGCAGCAGCAGCCGTACGGGCGACCCCGGTGGCCGGGTCATGACCAGGTCGACCAGCTCGCCCAGTCCGTCCCGTACCTCGGCATCGTCGACGACCAGCACCACCGGATGAGCGACCGAGGCCAACGCCTCGGCCCACGCACCCACATCCATGTCGGCGACGAATCCGCCGAGCCACCCTCGCCCGCGCATCCGCGCGACGAGCTCACGCCCGAACCGCGTCTTCCCTTCCCCGCGCCCGCCGACCACGAGCCGCGCGGCCGCAGGAGCAGGCGTATCGCACCAGGCCACAAGCTCGTCGAGCTGCTCGCCCCGCCCTTGGAATCCGACCACCTCGTGCTCGGGATGCAGAAGATCGCCCGGCGTACGCGGAGGCAGGAGCGCGCCCCAAGGCTGCAGCACGGCCGCGAGCTCCACGGACTCACCAACGGGACGCAGCCGGCTCGCCCGCTGCACACAACGACCGAACGACTCGTCCTCGATGAGATCCCCGGCGGCCACGACCTGCAGCACGTGGTCCGGTCCCGTACCGACCACGACCCCGACGACCAGGTCGTCCAGCAGCACGACGCCGCCCGTCGCCTCCACCTCGTCCACGTCCTCAAGCACCGCCCGCAGTACCTTGCCGCCGGCAGCCCGGAACGGGCTGAGCCTCACCTCGACGACAGAGCCGGGCAGAAGAACCCGGCACGCCAAGCCCCCGCCATGCCCGGTCGCCCGCCCCCAGCGAGCGGTCCGCGGAACGGCCAGCGGCCACGCCTGATCGTTCACCCACAACAGCGCCGCGCCGTCGTCGCCCCCGGCCCAGATCATCTCGCAGGCATAGGGAACCGCGGAGCCCTCCTGCGCGAAGACGACGGGCGCGGGCACACCCGTCCGGCACAGCCGGGACGCGGTCAAGACCAGCCGGTGCGCGACAAGAAAACCGGACCCGGCCGTACCGTCACCGCCGCGGACGGTCACCGCCCGCGCGCCGTCAATGTCCATCGGCCCGCCGCCTCCGTGCCTCGGGGATGCCACTGTGGCCTTCGAGCCTGAGGCACACGGTAACGACGGATTTCGGCCCCATCTGCCGTTTACAGGAACCGACAAGTATCGGTCAGCGGGGCGAATCACCCTTGGGTGGAGTCTTTGAAGTCGGGTGGTGATCCGTGATCTCGTGGCGGGGTGCGGGGGATCGGGCTGGGGAAGCCGTTCGCGCTGGCCATGGTGGGGCTGGTGCCGGTCCTTGGCGTGCCCTGGGCGTACGCGCGTAGTGAGCCCTGGCCGGTGCCCACCGCCACCCGGCCCGCGATGACGCCCTCCGCGCCCGCACAGCCCTCGCCCATGGCGCCGAGTCCTCAGGCTCCGATGCCGCCCGTACCGACGTCGGTGCCCATGTCGCCAGGGTCAGTGCCGGTCGCCCCACCGCCCGCGCAGGCACCGGCTCCGGCGTGGACGCCCGGGACGATGCTGCGGCCCGCCGAGGACGTTGAGGCGGATACGGATCACTCGCCCAGCTGGCTCGCGGCGCTCGGGGTGTTCCTCGGCGGGCAGGCGACCTTGCTGTGGCTGGCCACGCTGCTGCACCTGCGGCGCCGCGCCGCGCGCGAGAGCTAGACGCGCGAGACTCAGTCCGGGAGCTGCTGCTCTTCAGGGCCGACGAAGGCCATGAACATCGTCTGCAGCTTGTCCTGGCTGTGCGCGAGCTGCTCCTGCCGCGCCCACGTGTGGTTGAACATCGCGGTGATGTAGAGCAGCACGACCAGGAGCGAGGTGAAGGCGAAGGCGCTCCCGGACAGGTAGTCGACGAAGACGTCCACGAGCAGGATGGACGTGCCGACGCCGGCGACGACGAGCAGCACGCGGCTCCACAGCCGGATCTCCCACGCCTGGTAGAGGTCGTCGGCCTCGCGGCGCCGTCGCCAGAGCGGGCCGCTCGCGCCTGCACGCAGGGTCTGCATGAGTGCTCCTTGGGTCAGATGGGGAGCGGTAGCAGGGACTCCAGGCCGCAGCGCTTGATGAGCGAGCGGACCTGGCGGGAGGTCGCGGCGAGGACGATGTCGCCGTCGCGTTCGCGCACCTTCTTGGCCGTGTAGACCAGGACGGACAGGCCGTAGGAGTCGCAGAACGTGACGTCGCCGAGGTCCAGCGCGAGCCGCGGCCGGGCCTGGCGGGTCAGGGACGAGTCGATGGTGCGGCGCAGGCTGCCGGCCTGGGCGATGTCGAGCTCGCCGGCCATCTCGACGACCTGCCACTGCTCGGAGCCGTCGGCTTCGGGTTCGGTTCGGAACGCTTCTGTGCGCATTTCGGCGTGCCCCCTTCGCTCACCGATCTCGTTCCCGGAGTCACTGCCTGTAATCGCTCTCCCGCTCTAATATTTGCCCCATGACAAGCAACGTATGGACCAGTTTTCGCGGATGAGAGCGGCGACGCGGTGACCGCGGTCAACAGCCACGGCGGGCTGGTCGGGACCGAGCCCCTGCGGGTGCTCCTGGTCGAGGACGATCCCGGCGACGCGTTCCTCGTCGAGGAACTGCTCAGGGAGTCCGAGCCGGCTGTCAGCATCACGCTGGCCCGGACCCTGCGCGAGGCGCTGGAGCTCTTCGACGCCAAGGTGCAGTGCATCCTGGTGGACCTCGCGCTGCCGGACGCCCAGGGGCTGGACACGCTGCGGCAGGTCCTGGCGAAGGCTCCCGGCACCGCCGTGCTGGTGCTGACCGGTCTCTCCGACGTTCAGCTGGGCGTCGCGGTGGTCAGCGCCGGAGCGCAGGACTACCTGGTCAAGCAGGACGTCGACGGTGCCCTGCTCACCCGCGCGATCCGGTACGCGATCGAGCGCAAGCGCGCGGACGAGTCGGAGAAGCAGCTCGTCGAGGCGCGCGCCGTCAGCCGCGAGAACTCCCGCCTCGAACGCGGCCTGCTGCCCGTGCCGATCCTGAACGACGTGACGTTGCGCCACCACGCGCGCTACCGGCCGGGCCGGGCTCGCGCGTTGCTGGGCGGCGACTTCTACGACACGGTGGAGACCGGCGACGGCTCGGTCCACATGGTGATCGGCGACGTCAGCGGGCACGGCGCCGACGAGGCGTCGCTCGGCGTACGGCTGCGCATGGCGTGGCGCACGCTGGTCCTGGCGGGGCTGGGCGGCGAGACGCTGCTCGGCACGCTGGACGCGGTGCTGCGGCACGAACGATGGTCGGAGGAGATCTTCACGACGCTCTGCATGCTGACCATCGCCCCCGACCGGCGCAGCGCCGAGGTCTACCGCGCCGGCCATCCGCGGCCGCTGTTCTTCGACTCGTCCGGGGTGCACGTGTTCCCGGACGAGCCGAGCGGCCCGGGGCTCGGGCTGCTGCCCGAGTGCGAGTGGCCGACGTGCCGCATCGAGCTCGGCGAGTCCTGGGCGTTGATGCTCTACACCGACGGATTGATCGAGGGATGTATCGGCGACGGGAACGAGAGGCTGGACCTGGAGGGACTGGTGAGCCTGGCGGAGGTGGCGCGGGGACGCGGCGACCACGGCTTCGGGCTGATCGACGGGCTGATCTCGGAGGCCGAACGGCTGAACGGCGGGGTCTTGTCGGACGACTTGGCCGTCCTGCTGATGAGCCGGGGCGACGGCCGTTGAGTTCGAAGGGGGCGACGGCCGAGACCGAGACCCCGCCCGCCCTGGTCCTCGGGAAGGACCGTCCGAAGGCCTCGGGCCTGGCGCGGCTGCGGCTCGGCCAGATCTACCGGGTGGGCGCGGTCGTGCTGGCGCTGGTCCTGGCGGGCGCGATCGTGCAGGCCACGACGGCCCTCATGCGGACCGGGACCGCGCGGCAGACGCTCGTCGACCGGGTCGATCCGGCGATCCTGCGCCACTACCAGTTCGGTGAGGCGCTGCGCGGCGAGGACACCGCGGCGCGCGCGTACGCCACCACCGGCGACGCGGCCGACCTCGCCCGCTACCGTGCCGCCGTACGGCAGCAGGCGTCGTCGGTCGAGGGCCTGCGCGACCTGCTGAACGACGTTCCCGGCTCGCGGCCGGCCCTGGACCAGCTGAACCGCTTCGAGGGCGCCTCGCAGGCCTGGCGGGCGGGCTTCGCCGAACGGCTCGTGACGGACCGGCCGGAGAACGGCACGATCGATCCGGCCATGGAGCAGCAGGGAGACCGCCTGCTCGCCGACTCCTGGACGGCCAGCTCCGCGCTGCGCGGTCAGCTCGTCACGCTCCACGGGAAGTTCTCACGCGACCTCAAGCAGCGGGCGATCGACACCTACTGGTCGGTCGGGCTGGCCCTGGCCGCCGTGGTCCTCGCCGCGATAGCGCTGGTCGTGCTGTTCCGCCGCACGGTGGTGCGGCCCGTCGGCGAGCTGTCCGACAGCGTCCGCGCGGTGTCGCAGGGCGACTTCGACCATCCGCTCCAGGTCACCGGCGCCGCCGAGATAGTGGAGCTCGCGGCCATCATCGACGCGATGCGCGAGCGCATCCTCGCGGAGTGGCAGACCAGCTCGGAGGCCATCCGGCTGCTGGACGAGCAGGCGGGCGAGCTGCGCCGCTCGAACGCCGAGCTTGAGCAGTTCGCCTACGTCGCCAGCCACGACCTGCAGGAGCCGCTGCGCAAGGTGGCGAGCTTCTGCCAGATGCTCGAACGCCGCTACGGCGACCAGCTCGACGAGCGCGGCAAGCAGTACATCGACTTCGCGGTCGACGGCGCCAAGCGGATGCAGGCGCTGATCAACGACCTGCTCAGCTTCTCCCGCGTCGGCCGGATGTCGCGCCCGGAGGAGGCGATCGACCTGCGCTCCGTACTGGACCAGGCCCTCGACAACCTCTCGGCGCGCGCCGAGGAGACCGGCGCGCAGGTGACGGCCGACGAGCTGCCGACCGTCGCGGGCGACCGTACCCAGCTGACCCAGCTCTTCCAGAACCTCGTCGGCAACGCCATGAAGTTCCGCCGCGAGGACGAGGCGCCCCGCATCCACATCGGCGTCCGGCGGGTGGAGAACACCTGGGAGTTCTCCTGTGCCGACAACGGCATCGGGATCGAGCCCCGGCACGCCGACCGCGTCTTCCTGATCTTCCAGCGCCTGCACCCGCGCGACGAGTACGGCGGCACCGGGATCGGGCTCGCGCTCTGCAGAAAGATCGTCGAACACCACGGAGGAACCATCTGGCTGGACACGGGCACGGAAACGGACGCGGACACAGGCAAGGCCACCGAGAACGGCACGACCGTACGCTGGACGATTCCGGCAGGAGAGAACGCCGATGATTGAGACCCCCCGCCCCATCGAGGTCCTGCTGGTCGAGGACGACCCGGGCGACGTGCTCCTCACCACCGAGGCGTTCGAGCACAACAAGGTGAAGAACAACCTGCACGTCGTCAACGACGGCGAGCAGGCGATGGCGTTTCTGCGCCGCGAGGACAAGTACGCCGACAGCCCGCGGCCCGACCTGATCCTGCTGGACCTCAACCTGCCCCGCAAGGACGGCAGGGAGGTG
The DNA here is from genome assembly GCF_017573505.1 of Actinomadura barringtoniae. Classification (GTDB taxonomy): domain Bacteria; phylum Actinomycetota; class Actinomycetes; order Streptosporangiales; family Streptosporangiaceae; genus Spirillospora; species Spirillospora barringtoniae. Next base: position 210,086 of record NZ_JAGEOJ010000007.1, on the reverse strand, counting down.
CTGGAGGAGATCAAGGGCGACGCGGAGCTGCGCAGCGTCCCGGTCGTCGTCCTCACCACCTCCGAGGCCGACGAGGACATCCTGCGCAGCTACAACCTGCACGCGAACGCCTACGTCACCAAGCCCGTCGACTTCGACCAGTTCATCCAGGTGGTGCGGCAGATCGACGACTTCTTCGTGACCGTCGTCAAGCTTCCTCGCTGAGCGGCGGTCGCTTGCCGGTCCAGTCCAGGCAGACCACCACGGCGTCGTCGAGCGGCTCGCCGCCCTCGTGGTAGTCGATGAAGTGGCGGATGAACGTGCGCACCGCCTCGGAGGGGTTCTGCAGGCGGGTCTCGCGCAGCGTCTGCAGCAGGGCGACGGCGCCGTAGACCTCGCCGACCGGCGACTCCGCGGTGTGGACGCCGTCGCTCACGACCACCAGGCGGTCGCCGGGCTCGACCTGGAACTCCTCGGTCGTGTAGCGGGCGTCCCCGAACATCCCGAGCGGCAGCTGCGCCTCGAAGGCGACCATCTCGGTGACGTTGCCGCGCATCCGGTACATGTGCGGCGATCCGGCGTCGACCGTCCGTACGCGCCCGGTCGCCAGGTCGAACTCCAGCAGCAGGGTGGCCAGGTGCCTGGTGCCGCGGTGGTGGGCGTAGACGGTCTGGTCGGCGAGCGCCGCCTGGTCGACGATGTCGGCGCCCGAACGGCGGGCGTTGCGGATCGCGCTGATCGCCAGGTGCGTGAGCGAGGCGGCCTCGGTGCCGGTGCCCATCCCGTTCGTCACCGTCAGCGTGAGGCGGTCGGCCGACACCGACCAGTCGAAGTTGTCGCCCCACACGGCGTACGCGGGCTCCAGCTGCCCGGCGAGGTGGAACTCGTCGGTGGAGCAGGCGCGGCCGGGCAGCAGCTCCCACTGCATCTCGGCGGCGAGTGTGAGGCGCGAGCGGCGGCGGACCTGGCGGTAGAGGTCGGTGTGCTGGTCGGCGATCTTCAGGGCGCGGCTCAGCACGTTCGCCGCCGTGGCGAGGCCGGTGCGCTGCCGCGTGGTCGGCGCCGCGTCCAGCTGAACGGTCAGCACGCCGAGCCGGTCGCCGTGCACCGTGAGCGGCACGTGCAGCAGGTGGAAGTCGCCGCCGAGGCGCGGCGGCTGCCGCTCGTGCACGTCCTGCTGGGCGGCGAACGCGTGCCCTACGGGGGTGTTGTCCAGCCGTACGGGCTCGACCTCCTGGCGCACCGGCACCAGGTAGGCCTGGCGGTAGTCGGCGAGGAGGATCTCGACGTCGACCACGTCCAGCGCGTCCTTGACGTGGTCGGTGGCCGTCTGGATCAGCTCGTGCGGCTGGGCGTTCCAGATGGCGTGCTCCAGCTCCTGGAGGGGGTCGGCGGTCAACGGGGGTCCCATCTGTCCGGGGGGCTCGGATGCCTGAGCGAACGCGGTGTGTAACAGTTGGACTCATGGGCGTGACGCCGGGGCAAGGAGCTGCGGAATCGGCTGCTGCCCTTGACGAGGTGGCCGAGCGCCTGGTCGAGGTCTGGTCGCGTGCGCACAACGGTTCGGACGTTCCGGTGCCCGCTACCCAGCTTCGGGTGTTGTTCATCCTCGAGCGCGGCCCGATGAACGTCAGCCACCTGGCGGCCGAGATGGGGGCGCTGGTCTCCTCGGCGAGCCGCCTCTGCGACCGGCTGGAGGCGGCGGGCCTGCTGCTGCGCGACCCGGGCAAGGACCGGCGCGAGGTCACGATCCGCCTGTCCCCGGACGGGCAGTCGCTGCTCGACCGGCTCAAGGTGCGCCGCCGCCAGGACCTGGCGCAGGTGCTGGAGTCGATGTCGGCCCCGGCGCAGGCGGCCCTGTTGTGGGGGCTCAGCCAGTTCGGCGAGGCGGCCTCGCCGGGCGGCGCGGACGCGGGCGCCGGCGCGGAGGCGCCCGACAACCCGTTCTCTCTCCCCGCCTGAGGCCATCCCTCGCCCCGGCCGGGGCAAAGCCTCCGTCGTCGACGCCAATCCCGCTCCCGTCAACGCTGGTTGCCGTACGGCAAATGTAACCCTCCGAATTGCCCAGGGTACGTCGAACGCGCAGGTGGGGGCGCCCTCGCCGGACCCCAGACCGGCGACCGCGCGATCAGCGGCGCGACGACCGGACTCGGCCTCTCACCCGCCGGGAAAACGGTAGAGGCATTCTTAATATCCCATCAATACAACAAATAATGGACATTGCCCGTGATGGATACTTGTCATGCGGCAAAGAATCTTCGTCATTTACCGAGTATGGCCACGTGCCCAGTGTTCTGTGGCTAGCATCCTGCGCATGGTGACCGTAAATGCCGTTCCCCTGCTCTCAAAAAAGGGAACTGCATGCACCCCTGGAGGCTTCAGTGCGTAAGGGCAAGGCCCTTTTGTCCCTGGCCCTGCCCGCGGCACTCTCCATGGCATCGCCGCTGATGGCCGCCTGTTCGCAGGGGGCGAGCGGTCATGCCGCCGTTTCCAGGCCAGCGGACCGGCTTTCCGATTCCACCACCTTCACGACCGTCAAAGGCGCGCCGGCCGACCAAGGGCCGGCGGGGGACAACGGCGGGCTGGTCGTCCATCCCGCCGCGCCGGTGCCGGTTCTGGACCGCCCGGGCGGCAAGGCGTTCGCGACCTTGCCCACAAGCCAATTGGGGGGCGCGACCTGGGTTCCGGTGGTGGCCGAAAGCGGTGACTGGGCGCACGTGCTGCTCCCGAGCCGCCCGAACGCCGCGAGCGGCTGGATCTCGACCAAGAGCAAGGGCCTTCAGCGGGCGCACACGTCGTACCTGGTCAAGGTCGACGTCGGCAGGCGGATGCTCACGCTGCTGCACGCGGGCCGTCCCGTCGGCCATTGGAAGGTGGCGGTCGGCGGCCCGAAGACGCCGACGCCTGCCGGGCGCACGTTCGTGCTCGCCATGCTCAAGCAGGACGGCGGGCGGCTGGTCCTGCCGCTCGGCACGCACTCGGCGACGCTCGACAGCTTCGGCGGGGGTCCGGGCACGGTCGCCCTGCACGGCTGGCCGGACCGTTCGGTCTTCGGGAAGGCCGTCACCCACGGCTGCGTGCGGGTGCCGGAGGGGGCGCTCAAGCAACTGGCCAGGGTGCCCTTGGGGTCCCTGGTGCTCATCACCGGCTGACTCAGCTCAGCCGCCCATAAGCGAACGGAGACACACATGCGCAACAAGAGGCTCACCGGAGGCGCGGCGAGAAGGGCGTGCCTGATCGCCGTCGCGGCCGGTCTCCTGCCCGCCGCGATCATGCCCGCGGGCTCCGCCAGCGCGGCCCCGAGGCCCGCGACCGCCAAGGCCGCCGACCCGATCGGCTCGGCGTTCGGCCTCGCCGTCATCGGCCCGGTCGCGATCTCGCCAGTGCCCGCGGTCGCCTCGTCGTCCACGGCCCCGGTCAGCAAGAGCCTGCTGCGCGAGGGCAGCACCGGCCTGCTGACGGCGTCCGCGCTGGACGTCAAGGCCGCCGCCGACCAGGCGCACTCGCACATCGCCAGGCTGCGCGTTCCCGAGGCCGCGCTGGCCGCCGAGGCGATCTCGGCGACCTGCACCGGCGCGACCGGCACCGCCCGCCTCGCGGGCGCGGCCATCGCCGGCACCGCCCTGGACGCCTCCCCGGCGCCGAACAGCTCGATCCCGGTCCGCCTGCCCGGCGGCCTCGGGACCGTCGCGGTGACGCTCAACAAGCAGGAGCGCCTGCCCGACGGGCGGCTGCGGGTGACGGCCCTGGCGGTCGACCTGCCGCTCGCCGGCAAGACCGAGGCGATCCGGGTCGCGTCCGCGACCTGCGGCAAGCCCGCGGCGGCGGCCGGTTCCGCCGTCGAGGCGCCCGCGCCGGTCCCGGTGAAGAGCAACCTGCCGGTCACCGGCTGAACGACTGAACGACCCTGGAACGGGCCGGTGGAGACCTCCACCGGCCCGTTTCGCATTCGTTCCGCGGATCTACCAGCGCACGGGCAGGCTCTTCGGCCCGGCGATCAGCCCGCCGCTGCGCCACGGCACGTCCTCGGGTGCGACGGCCAGCTCCAGGCCGGGCATCGCGGTGAAGAGCGCGGTCAGCGCGACCCCCGCCTCCAGGCGCGCGAGCCCGGCGCCCAGGCAGAAGTGCGGGCCATGGCCGAACGAGAGATGCGGCACGGCCCCGGCACGCGCGGGATCGAAGCGGTCGGGCGCCGGGTAGGCGTCCGGGTCGCGGTTCGCGGCGGTCAGCAGCGGCAGTACGGTTTCGCCCGCCCGGACCCGCCCTGACGGCAGATCGACGTCCTCGGTCGCCACACGCGGCATCGCGTACGTGGCCGGATTGTCGTGGCGCAGGAGCTCCTCGACCACGCCGTCGCTCATGGGCGCGGGTGACGAGCCTGCCGAATTCTCGCTGAGCAGTGTGAACACGCCCGCGCCGATCAGGTTCGCGGTCGTCTCGTGCCCGGCGGCGATCAGCGTGACGGTCAGGCTGACCAGCTCGTCCTTGCTGAACACCGCGCCGTCCTCGTCCTGCGCGTCCAGCAGGGCGTCGATCAGCGCGTCGCCCGGCGCCGCCCGCCGCGCGGCGAGCAGCGCGGTCACGTACTGCCGGAACTCGCGGGCCGCCGCCAGCCGCTGGGCACCGTCGGCGGTGGAGATCGTGAGCGCGGCGTCCGACCAGCGCCGGAACTGCTCGCGATCGCGTTCGGGCACGCCGAGCAGCTCGCAGATGACGCGGACCGGCAACGGGAACGCGAACGCGCCGACCAGATCCGCGGACGGTCCCGCAGCCGCCATGTCCGCCGCGAGCTCCGCGGCGATGGCGGCGACGCGCGGCCGCCAGCTCTCGACCCGGCGCGGGGTGAACGCCGCCGCCGCGATCCTGCGGAGCCGGGTGTGCCGCGGCGGGTCCATGTTGAGCAGGGAGTACTGGTCGTCGCTGACGTCGGCGCCGCGCGCCATCCGCGGGTCCGAGCGACGCAGCCGACGGCTGAAGCGCGGGTCGGCGAGCACCTGCCGCACGTCGGCGTAGCGGGAGGCGGCCCGCATGGTGTCGCCGCTCGGCAGCGTGATCTCCGGCAACGGGTCGCGGTCGTCGGCGCTCACGCGGTGTCCTTCCGTCCGCCCCCGCACCATTGGTGAGGCCCGTCCATGCCAGGCCTCACCAATGATCGTTCAATCCTCTCCGGAACACCATGGAACGCGGAGGAAACTTTCCGTTTACCCGGCGGTCAAGGAGCCGCGCGGGAACGCGACGCCGGTGAGGCGTTCGCTGAGCTCCAGCAGGCGGGCGCGGGCCTTGGCGTCGTAGGCCTGGTTGTTCGCGCGTGCCTCCCGCGACCGGTTGAAGTACACGCCGGTGACGCCGGCCAGGCCGGGATCGGTCACCAGCCGCGCGGTGTTCTCCACGCCCTCCTCCAGCGTGCTCTGCACCGAGAAGAGCTGCGTGACGATCTTGGTGGGCATGTACGACGCCGGGTGCAGCGCGTTCACCGTGACGCCCGCGCCGCGCAGCACCTCGGCGTGCTCCACGGTGAGCATGATCTGCGCGAGCTTGGCCTGGCAGTACGCCTGCACGCCGTCCCAGCCGCGCTCCAGCATCACGTCGTCGAAGTCCAGCGGCGCCTGCCCGGCGGAGCTGACGTTGACCACGCGCGCCGGCGCGGACCGGGCGAGCAGCGGGGTGAGCATGCCGCTCAGGACGTAGGTGGCCAGGTAGTCGACCTGGAACGTCAGCTCCAGCCCGTCCGCGCTGTCCTGCCTGGCCAGCTCGACGCCCATGCCGGCGTTGTTGACCAGCACGTCGAGCCGGTCGCGCGCCGCGACGCGTTCGCCCAGGTCGCGGATCTCGGCGAGCGAGGCGAAGTCGGCCCGCTCGAACGACAGCCGGTCGTTGCCGGTCTCGTCCCGCAACTCGGCGAGCAGCGCCGCGCCCTTGGCCTCGTTCCGGCCGTGCAGGATCAGTGCCGCACCCTGCGCGGCCAGCGTCCTGGCCAGACCGCGCCCGAGCCCGTCGGTCGCGCCGGTGATGAGGATGGTCTGCTCGGAAACAGGGGTCGGAGCAGGGGTCATACGACGCCTCCGTTGACGCGGATGTTCTGGCCGGTCACCCAGCTCGCCTCCGGGGAGGCGAGGAAGGCGACCACCTTGACGATTTCTTCCGGCTGCCCGATGCGCCCCATCGCGGTCATCTTCTCCAGGCTCGCGATGAAGTCCGCCGGGCGCGTGCGGAACTCGGGGGTGTCGGTCGGGCCGGGCGACACGACGTTGACCGTGATGCCGCGCTCGCCGATCTCCTTGGAGAAGACCCGGGAGAACTGCTCCAGCGCGCCCTTGGCGCCGTCGTACAGGCCGTAGCGCGGGAAGAACAGCCCGGTCGTGTGCGAGGAGATGTTGACGACGCGGCCGCCGTCGCGCAGGTGCCGCGCGGCGAGCTGCATCGCGAAGAACGGTGCCCGGGCGTTCACCCGGAAGCTGCGGTCGAACTCCTCCTCGGTGACCTCGGCCATCGGCTTCAGCACGGGCAGCACGGCGTTGTTGACGAGGATGTCCACGCCGCCGAACCGCGCCGTCGCCGTTTCGAAGAGCGAGCCGAGCTGCTCGGTGTCACCGATGTCGGCGACGGCCGCGACCGCCTTGCCGCCGCCGCTCGCCTCGTTGGCGCGGGCGACGACCTCGGCGGCCTGCTCGGCCTGCTCGGGGAGGTGGTTGACGACGACCGAGGCTCCCCGTGCCGCCAGCTCGACCGCGATGGCCGCGCCGAGCCCGGTGGCGGCGCCGGTGACGATGGCGACCTTGCCCTCAAGAGCCATGACCATGTCAGACCACCTCGTTGCCGCTGGCGGTGGACTCGGGAACGTCCTCGCGCAGGTCCCAGTGCTCGGCGATCAGACCGTCCTCGATGCGGAAGATGTCGACCACCGCGACGCCCCGGTGCCCGGGCTGCGCCGTGAACAGGCTGTGGATGAAGACCAGGTCGCCGTCGGCGGCGAGCCTGCGGATCTCGAAGCGGGCCTCGGGAAGCTGCACACGGAAGCCGTCGATGAACTCGACGAGCGGCTTGCGGCCGTCCGGCAGGTTCGGGTTGTGCTGGATCAGGTTCTCGGCGAGGAAGCGGCCCGCCTCCTGCGTGCGGCCCTGGTTCCAGACGGTCTCGATGTAGTCGCGGATCAGCTGTGACATGTCAAAGGGCCTTTCAGCTCAGTTGGTGGTGAGTGCGGGGACTTGGGGCGCGGTCTCGGCGGACCGGCGGCCGTGCCGGTCGGAGGCCGCGTGCGCCGCGAAGGCGAGCGCGAGGGGGATGAACGCGAGGGCGGAGAGCCAGCGGGCGCCGAGGCCGGGGAGCAGGCCGCTGCCGATCAGGCTGCCGAGGCTCATGCCCAGGTAGAGGGCCGAGGCGTTCAGCGCCAGCAGGATGCCGCGCTGCTCGGGGAGCAGTTCGACCAGTCGCGCCTGCTGCGGCGACATGAACGTCGCGCTGAAGAACGCCCAGAAGGCGAAGATCGCGATGCCGAGCCCGAGCGTTCCGGGCGTGGCGGTCAGCGCGGCGAACGTCACGGCGAGCCCGGCCAGCGTGATGAGGATGGTGCGGGCGCCGCCGAGCCGCTCGAACATCCGGGCGCTGGTGGCGTTGCCCGCCATCCCGATGGCGCCGAAGACGAACAGCACGAGCGACACCATCGTCTGCGACGCACCGAACCGTTCGGCCAGGTAGGCGCCGGCGACGCCGTACACGGTGAACTGCGCGGCGAGCACCAGCAGCGTGGTCGACACCATCGGCAGCGTGCCCGGGGTGCGCAGCACGTCGCGGAAGACGCGGGCGGTCGGCGCGGGGCCCGGCTCGATGGGCGGCAGCAGCCAGGCCAGCATCCCCATCGCGACCGCCGTGAGGGCGACGACACCGGCCATCGCCCAGCGCCAGCCGACCGCGCCGCCGACCGAGGATGCCACCGGGACGCCGAGCACGGTCGCGGCGGTCATCCCGGCGAAGACCGTGGCGAGTGCCCGCGGCCGCCGTTCGGGCGGAACGATCAGCGACCCGGCGGCCGAGGCGGCCGGCCCGTAGATCGCCGCGCCGAGCCCGGCCACGACGCGGGCCGCGGTGAGGAGCCCGAAGCTCGGCGCGACGGCGCTACCGACCCCGCCGACGATCATCAGCGCGAGCCCGAGGAGCAGCAGCCGCTTGCGGCACATCCGGCCGAGCGCGATCGCGGCGACCGGCGCGGCGATCGCGAAGACCAGCGCGAAGACGGTGACCAGCGTGCCGACCGTGGCCGCTTGAACATGCAGGTCGGCGCCGATCGGCGCGCTCAGCCCGATGACGGCCAGCGACGCGGTGCCCAGGCTGAAGTAGCCGAGCGACAGCGCCAGGAGCGCGGGAGTGGACGAGGTTCGCACGACATCCTCCTTCCAATACGGTGCGGTGCGTATTGCAATTACAATACGGAACGGTGCGTATGTCAAGTAGTCTGCTGTCGCATGACCGGACGACCCCGCGATCCCGCCGTCGACGACGCGATCCGCCAGGCCACGCTCCAGCTGATCGAGGAGCAGGGTTACAAGGGCGTGAGCATGGAGGGCATCGCCGCGCGCAGCGGCGTCTCCAAGCAGGCGATCTACCGCCGCTACGCAGGCAAGGGCGAGGTGATCCTGGACGCCCTGGCGACGTTCGCCAAGACCAGGCTGCCGACACCCGACACCGGCGACCTGCGCGAAGACCTCCTCGCCCTCCTCGAGGAGACCTTCGCCGGCCAGCGCGGCATCAACGGCGTGCTGAACCGTGCCCTGGCGGCCGAGGCACTCCAGGACGAGAGCTTCACGGCGCTGCTGAACGAACGCCTCATCAGCCACCGCCGCGACGCCGTCCGCGAGATCCTCGGCCACGCGCGCGAACGCGGCGAGGTGTCCCACCCGAGCGACGACCTGCTGATAGACCTGGTCTTCGGCCCGATGTGGTACGCGCTGCTGCTGGACACGAGCAAGCTCACCGACGCGTACGCCGCCGCGCTCACCGACGCCGTGGTCGCCGTCGCCCGCACACCCTGAGTCATATGAAGATCATCGATGGTCCGGGGCGCGGCCTCACAGTGCCGCTGTCATGAGCGTCATATGCATTTCGCACATCCGTGAGCGATCATGAGGTCCATGACCAGGGTGCTGATCGCGGAGGACATGCACCTCCTGCGCGAGGCGCTGGTCGAGCTGCTGAGCCTGGAGGACGGCATCGAGGTCGTCGCGCAGGTCGCGTCCGGCGCCCAGATCGTGCCCGCCGCCGAACGCGAACGCCCCGACGTCGCGGTGATCGACATTGACCTGCCCGAGCTGGACGGGATCACGGCGGCCGGCGCGCTGCGCGAGCGGCTGCCGTCGTGCCGCGTCCTCATCCTCACCGCGCTGAGCAAGCCGGGGCAGCTGAGGCGGGCGCTGGACGCGGGGGTCGCGGGGTTCGTGCCGAAGGACATCCGGCCTGCCGACCTGGTCGAGGCCATCCGCACGGTCGCGGGCGGCGGCCAGGTGGTCGACCCTGCCCTCGCGCTGACCGCGCTCCAGGCGCCGCCGAGCCCGCTCACCCAGCGCGAGACCGAGGTGCTGCGGCTGTCGGCCACCGGCGCGCAGCCGCTGGAGGTGGCCGAACGGCTCTTCCTGACGTACGGGACCGTCCGCAACTACCTCGCGTCAGCGGTCACCAAGCTGGACGCCCGCAACCGGGTCGACGCCATCCGCATCGCCACCGAGGCCGGCTGGATCTGAGGCGGGCCCGTCGAACTCCGCCACCACCTCGAAGCGCCCACCCGGCCGCGGCCCGGCGCTGAGCCGCCCGCCACTCCGTTCCGCGAGCCCCTTCAGCCCCGATCCGAGCCGGGGAACCCCCGCCGAGGCGGCACCATCGTTCACCACCGACAGCCGTACGACCCCGCCGGGCCCGCGGGTGATCGTGATGGCGCAGGTCCGCGCGTCGCTGTGCCGCAGCACGTTGGTCACGCTCTCCCGCAGCATGGCCGCCAGCGCGGTGTCGACGGCGACCGGGAGCGCACCGGTCTCCACCCGCGCGTCCGCGTCGACGCCCGCCGCTGCCAGCACCTCCAGCGCCGAGTCGACCTCGCGGCTCAGCAGCAAGCGGATCCGGCCGCTGGTGATCGAGCCGAGCTCGGATCGGGAACGTTCCACCAGCTCGATGAGCGTGGCGACCTCGCTCCGCGCTCGCTCCGGATCGTGCTCCACCAGTGTGGCGGCGAGTTCGCCCCGCAGCGCGACCGCCGACAGGCTGAACCCGAGCACGTCGTGCAGGTCGCGGCCGATCCGGGTGCGTTCGGCGGTCACCGCCGCCCGCGCCAGGTCGTCCCGGGCACGCCGGAGCAGCACCACCAGGTCCGCCAGCCGGGTCAGGGTGTACACCACCCACGCCAGGATGATCTCGGAGATCAGGTTCGCCGCGGCTCCCGGCAGGCTCGGTACGGGGGGCGGGAAGAAGAACAACAGGATGGTCAGGCCGAACACGCCCGCCACGACCGCCCAGGACCACGGCGGGCGCATCCCGACCAGCGCGGCACCGATCAGGAAGCCCCAGAACTGGTACACCCCGGCCAGTGGCTCGGCGAGCACGGCGCCGGGCCATGCGAGCGGCACGACCAGCAGCGCGATCAGCGCGACGCGCCATGGCGATGGTGGCCGCATGAACAGCACGATCGCGCCGGTCAGGGCCGGGATCACGAGAAACAGCAGCGGGCGGTCGCGGGGGACGACCCAGACGCGCGTCACGGCCTTCTCCGCCTGCAGGAGCAGCACGGCGAGCAGGATCAGGCGCGCGAGCCGGGGCGATCGGATCGGCGTCGACGCGAGCGGCACGGCGGCCCGGTAGCCGCTCGCCGTGGCGCGGATGCCGGCGAGGGCCCGGCGGGCGGTGGCGGTGGCCTCGCGAAGGCCGTCGCGTGCGAGGCCCGGCTCGGCGCTCGCGGCCCGCTGCGCGGCGCGCCGTAGCGTACCGGCGATGTCCCGCAGGTCGGCGTCCACCGTCGCGCGCAGTTCGCCGTCCACCCGCAGCCGTTCCCGGAGCGTCGCCAGCCGGGCCTGCTCATCGTGGGCGGCGTGCAGGTCGGTCACCATCGCGGCGAGCGCGTACAGGCTGAAGACGATCAGTGAGTCGATCCCGGTGGCCGACACCCGCCAGTGCCAGGCGTCGGCCGCCTCACCCGCCAGGACGCCCCCGGCACCCGTGGCGATGAGGATCGCCGTGAACAGGGGCAACGCCGCCCGGATCGGGAGCACGCACAGCACCCCCGCCGCGACCGGCCAAGGCAGCCACTCCCAGCCCGTCCCGATCACGGCGAACGGCAGCAACGACAGCGCCGCCAGCGCGACCAGCGCCCCGTACCGGACCCGGGGACGGGCGCGCCACCGCCGCATCAGGATGAGGATCAGCGGCGGATAGGGCGCCGCCGTGAGCGCCATCGACTCCGGGGGCACCCCGTCGTCCGTCCAGACGAGCAGGCGGACGAGGAGCAGCAGGCCGAGCGCGGTCCACAGCATGCCGCGCGCGATCCGGGGAGGAAGGTCCTCGGCGCTCCGGGCGTAACCGCTCAACTGGCCTCGGGGATCAGCAGGAAGACCTTGGGCGTCACGCGTTCCATCGCGCCGCCCCGCCCGATGATGAGGCCGGCGGCGAAGTCCACCAGGGGCGTCGCGTCCTTGTCGCTCATCTCGGAGAGGTCCATCAGCACCGCGATGCCCCTGCGGAAGAAGTGCCCGACGTAGAACACGTCGTTGTAGCTGCGGGGGTGCAGGGTCTTGACCACCGGACCAGTCTCCCTGAGACGGCGTGATCGTCAAGAGTCCTTGTGGCGTTCGTAGTAGCGGGCGACGCGGGCGCGGTTGCCGCAGCGGGCGGCCGAGCACCAGCGGCGGCGGGGGTGCGCGGGCAGGAAGAGCATCACGCAGTCGTCGGCCTCGCAGGCGCGGACCTGGCCGAGCCTCGGGTCGGTGAGCAGGTCGGCGGCGGCCTCCGCGAGGTGCGCGGCCAGGCGGCTGCCGTACGGGCCTGACCTGCGCGGCGCGGCGGCGACCTTCGCGCCGTCCCAGGTCAGCTCGCGTACGGCGGGTGCGGCGGCCTGTGCTTCGGCGAGCGCGCGGAGCGCGGCGGCGGGTGGCGCTTCACCGTTGCGGGCGTGGCCGAGGGCGGTCGCGGTGTGCTGCCGTACGGCTTGCACGGCCTCTAGATCGGCGTCGGTGAGCGAGCCGGGGACGGGCTCGGGGAGGCGTTCGGCCTGGAGCTGGAGCCAGGAACGCAGGGCCGCTGGGGTGTCGAGATGGTCGCCCTCGGCGTGGCGGGTGTTGACCAGGTCGAGGGCCAGGGGCTCGCCGATCAGCGGTTCGCTCATGGAACTAATTCTAACTCACTGGGTTGACGCATTAGGATGCGAACGCTAGAACTAATGCATCAAAGCCGTTGAAAGGCATGTGAAGATGACGTTCCCCCTGGTCGCACGCACCGTTCATCGCTTCGTCGAGGTCGACGGGGTGCGGGTCTTCTATCGCGAGTCGGTGCCGGTGGTGGACGAGGCCCCGGTCCTGCTGCTCCTGCACGGCTTCCCGTCCGCGTCGCACCAGTTCCGGCGGCTGATCGACGTGCTGGGCGCCCGCTACCGGCTGATCGCCCCCGACTACCCCGGCTTCGGGCACACCGAGGCGCCCGAGGGCTTCACCTACTCGTTCGACCGGCTCGCCGACATCACCGAGGGATTCGTGCGCGAACTCGGCGTGGAACGGTTCGTCGCCTACCTCTTCGACTTCGGCGCGCCGGTGGGCTTCCGGCTGGCGCTGCGGCACCCCGAGTGGATCGCGGGCCTGGTCGTGCAGAACGGAAACGCCTACGAGGAAGGCCTTTCGCAGGGTGCGCGGGACTTCGTGGCCCTGCGTCAAGAGCACCCGGGCGCCGAGGACACCATCCGCGGCCTGCTCACCCTGCAGGGCACGCGCGGCCAGTACGAGGGCGGAACGAGCGACCCGGAGACCATCGCGCCGGACGGATGGACGCTCGACCAGCACTTCCTCGACCTCCCTGGACGCAAGGAGGCCCAGGTGGACCTGGCGTTCGACTACCACTCCAACGTTGGGCAGTACGGCAAGTGGCAGGCCTGGCTGCGCGAGTACGCGCCGCCGACGCTGATCACCTGGGGGAGTAACGACCTGTTCTTCCCCGAGCCAGGTGCCCGCGCCTACCTGCGCGACCTTCCGGACGCTGAGCTGCACGTGTTTCCCACCGGCCACTTCGCCCTGGAGGAGAACCTCGCCGAGATCGCACCGCTGATCGCCGATTTCCTCGACCGTTCTTGGGTCTGACCAGGGGCGATTACTGGCCGCGACCGGGGAAGAACTCCTCATGTGCCTGAGTACATGCGGTATCCGGCGATCTTGGACGAGCTCGTGGTCTTCGTCTCCGACGACGATCTCTGGCTCGTCCCGGTCGAGGGCGGGCGCGCCTGGCGGCTGACCGCCACCCCGGCCGAGGTCGGGCATCCGCGGATCTCCCCGGACGCGTCCCAGGTGGCGTTCGTCGGCAGCGAAGAGGGCCCGGACGAGGTCTACGTGATGCCGCTGTCGGGCGGCGCCGCGCGGCGTCTCACCTACCAGGGCGCCGGATGCCGCGTCGTCGGCTGGGACCCGGACGGCATGGTCGTCTACGCGGGCGACGCCGGGCAGCCGTTCGCCACCATGCGCTGGCTGCACCGGGTCGGCGCGGAGGGGCACGCGCCGCCCGAACGGCTGCCGTACGGCCCGGCCAACTCCGTCTCGTACGGCCCGGACGGCGGCGTCGTGCTAGGCCGCAACACCGCCGACCCGGCCCGATGGAAGCGCTACCGCGGCGGCACGACCGGCTACCTGTGGATCGACCGCAGCGGGGAGGGCAGCTTCGAGCGGCTGCCGCGCCTGGACGGCAACATCGCGGCGCCCTGCTGGATCGGCGACCGGATCTTCTTCCTCTCCGACCACGAGGGCGTCGGCAACGTCTACTCGTGCACGGTCGGCGGCGAGGACCTGCGACGGCACACCGACCACGAGGACTTCTACGCGCGCAACCTGGCGAGCGACGGGCGGCGGCTGGTCTACCACGCGGGCGGCGACATCTTCCTGCTCGACCCGGCGGACGGCGCCTCGGACGACGCCTCGGCCGGATCCCGCCGGATCGACATCCGGCTGGGATCGTCGCGGGCGCAGCGGCACAGGCGGTTCGCCGACGCCGCCGAATACCTCGACAGCGTGACGCCGAGCCCCGACGGCACCGGGCTCGCGATCACCACGCGGGGCAAGGCCTTCACGTTCGGGAACTGGGCCGGTCCCGTGCGGCGGCACGGCGCCCCGACCGGCGTCCGCTACCGGCTGCTCACCTGGCTGAACGACCGGTGCCGCCTGATCGCCGCGGCGAGCGACGACGGCGCGCGCGAACGGCTCGTGCTGCTCACCGCCGACGGCGAACGGGCGCCGGCCGAGTTCGAGGCCGACACGGGCCGCGTCACCTCACTCGCCGTCGCGCCCGGCACCAGCGACCAGGTGGCGCTGACCAACCACCGCAACGAGCTGCTCCTGGTGCACGCCGCCGACCCCGCCGCGCCCGCGATCCGGCTGGACGCCAGCCCGTTCGGCGCCATCGAGGACCCGGCCTGGTCACCGGACGGCCGCTGGCTCGCCTACACCTGTCCCGACACCGCGCAGACGACCGCCATCAAGGTGTGCCGGGTCGCGACGCGCGAGTCGCGGATCCTGCTGGAGCCGGTGCTGCGCGACCGGCGGCCGTCCTTCGACCCGAACGGCGAGCTGCTCTATTTCATCGGCGCCCGGGTCTTCAATCCGATCTCCGACTCGCTGCAGTTCGAGATGGGCTTCCCGCTCGGCACGCTCCCGTACGCGGTCGCACTCCGGGCCGATGTGCCCTCGCCGTTCCTCGCCCCGCCCGAGGGCAAGGACGTCGATCGGGGCGAGACGACCACGGTGGAGATCGAGTTCAACGGGATCGACCGGCGGGTGGTCGCGTTCCCCGTTCCGGAGGCGCGGTACGCGCGGGTCGCCGGGGTGCGCGGGACCGCCCGGGTGCTGCTGTCGTACCAGCCGATCGAGGGCGTGCGCGGCGAGACCCTGCTGAGCAGCGCGCTGCTCGCGTACGACTTCAAGGACCAGAAGCACAAGCAGCTGGCCAGCAACATCAACGACTTCTGGCTGGCGCGGGACGAGACGACGCTGGTCTACCGCGCGGACCGCAGGATCCGGGTCGCGGCGGCCGGCAAGGACCTGCCGGACGGCGACCGGCCGGGTCGGGCGAGCGGCTGGATCGACCTGTCCCGGGTGAAGGTGTCGATCAGCCCGGAGAGCGAGTGGCGGCAGATGTTCCGGGAGGCCTGGCGGCTGCAGCTGGAGCACTTCTGGAGCGAGGACATGTCCGGGCTGGACTGGCACGGGGTGTATGAGCGCTATCTGCCGCTGGTCGACCGGGTCAGCACCCGCAGCGAGTTCTCCGACCTGCTGTGGGAGATGCAGGGTGAGCTGGGCACCTCGCACGCGTACGAGCGCGGCGGCGCGTACCGGCCGCAGACCATCTACCCGCAGGCGCACCTCGGCGTGGACTGGTCGATCGACCTGGAGACCGGTCGCTACGTGATCGAGAGCATCGTGCACGGGGACCCGTGGGACGCGCTCGCGACCTCACCGCTGAACGTTCCCGGCATCGACGTGCTGCCCGGCGACGCGGTGCTCGCGGTGAACGGCCAGCCGGTCGGGCTCGGGCTCTCCGATCCGCAGGAGCACCTGGTCAACCAGGTCGGGCAGGAGGTCGAGCTCACGTTGCAGCGAGGCGACCGCGCGCCGACGCGCGTCACCGTCCGGGCCGTACGCAACGAACGGCCGGGGCGCTACCGCGACTGGGTGAGCGGCAACCGGCGGCTGGTGTGCGAACGGACCGGCGGGCGGGTCGGCTACCTGCACATCCCCGACATGAAGGCCACCGGGTTCGCCGAGTTCCACCGCGGCTACCTTACGCAGTACGACTGCGACGCGCTCATCGTGGACGCGCGGTTCAACGGCGGCGGGCACGTGTCGAGCCTGCTGCTGGAGAAGCTCGCACGGCCCAGGCTCGGCTTCGACCATCCGCGCTGGGGCGTGCCGACGCCCTACCTGCCGCAGTCGCCCGCCGGGCCGCTGGTCGGGCTCATCAATGAGTTCACGGGCTCGGACGGCGACGTCTTCGCCCACTCGTTCAAGCGGCTGAAGCTCGGCCCGCTCATCGGCCGGCGCACGTGGGGCGGGGTGGTCGGGATCCTGCCGCGGCACCGGCTCGCCGACCTGACGCTGACCACGCAGCCGGAGTTCTCCTTCGCGTTCGACGACGTCGGCTGGCGGCTGGAGAACTACGGGACCGACCCCGACATCGAGGTCGACATCGCGCCGCAGGACTACGCCGCGGGGCATGACACGCAGCTGGAGAAGGCCATCGAAACGGCCCTCGAGCTGCTCGAACAGCACCCGCCACATCGGCCAAACAGACCCCAAACAACCGCATAGCAAGATCTTCGGTTCATAGGCCTGGAAACAAGGTGACGCCGGGTAGGACACCTTTTGGCACATCCGTGCTGGTGCACCACATGGCGTACCGATGTACCGATGTATGAGGGGGAACATCGATCATGGGCATCTTCGACCAGGCCAAGGACAAGGCGGGCGACGCCGCCAACCAGGCCAAGGAGAAGGCGTCGGACACCGTCGACCAGGCGCGCGAGCGGCTGAGCGGCGGCTCCGACCAGGCGCGCGAGAGCGGCGAGGAAATGGCCGACCAGGCGCGCGAGTCGGGCGAGAACATGGGTGACCAGGCCCGTGAGCAGGGCGACCAGGCCCGCGAGCAGGGCCAGGACTGGCAGCAGCACTGAGTCGAGCCGGTCGCGTATCGAAGCGGGGCACGCGGGAGCGTCCGCGTGCCCCGTCGCGTGTCCGGTGCCGGGCGTTCACGGTTCTTGACCCTTACTTGAAATGATCTTCCTGCGCGGAGCGCGCCGATCCGGGTACCTCTTCCCTCGTTGAGATCTTTCGGCTTGGAGAAACCGCTGTTCATGACGGACTCGGACTGGTGGCTCGCGCGGCGCGTCGACGTCGGCGAGCCCGCACTGCTCGCGTCCGGGATGCGGGTTCTCGCCGAGGCGCTGATGTCCGCCGAGGCCGACGAACTGTGCGGCGCCTCGTTCGGCCGCCGCAGCCCCGACCGCAAGGACCACCGCAACGGCCATCGCACCGTGACATGGGACTCGGGTCTGCATCGCATCAAGCTGCGCGCGCCCAAGCTGCGCAAGAGCGCCTACGAGCCCGCCTGGCTGGAGTCGGGCCTGAAGGGCGGGCGGCTGATCGCGGCCGCGTCGGCGGCGGCGCTGGTGAACGCTCCCGATGCCGACGACATCCGTGATCTCGTCGATTCGCTGGGTGCCGGCGTCGCGTCCGGCGAGCACCTGGCGGTCGTAGCGTCGGCGCTGCGCACCTACGCCGAGGAGTTCCACCGGCGTGAGACCGGGCCGGAGCCGGCCTTTCCCACGCTCGTCGTCGCTAGGTCGGTGTCGCGCGACAACGACCGCGTCCTGATCACGGCGGGCGTCGGCGAGGAGGGGGAACGGCGCGTGCTCGGCATCACCGCGGTCGAGGACCAGCGTTCCTTCTTCGAAGACCTCAAGGCGCGCGGCCTGACGGGCGTCGAGACGATCTCCGCGCCGCCCGGCGAGGTGCTGAACGACGCGCAGCAGGCCTGGCCCGAGGCGATGGTCCGGCTCGTTCCGGACGCGCCGGATCCGCTGCTGAAGAGCGTGCCGATCGGAGCCGCCGACCGACCGGCCCCCGCGCCCGCTCCGGAGCCCGTGCCTGCGACGCCGCAGCCGGTCGCGGCGGTCACCAAACCGCGGATTTCCGTTCCGAGAGTGCGTGTGCGGATCCCGCGACCGCTCGTGCTGATCGGCATCGGGGCCGCGCTGTCGGTGCTGCTGGTCATGCTGCGCCTGCCGGACGGCATGGCCACGCTGTACGCGGGGTCGCTGCTGGTCGCGCTGCTCGCCTTCGGCGTCGCCGCCCGCTGGACGATGAAGCCGCGTTCAGCGAACGTCGCGGCCACCGCTGCCCCCGGCGAATCACCAACGCCCCCCGAGACCGTGCCCCAGGCAGGCCCGGCGGCGCCCGCGGAGGTCACCGCGAGCCTGGCGGACCTGGGTGTGACCTGGGCGGAGGAGACGCCGGTGTCCGAGGGATGGGTGTCGCGGCTCACCGCGAGGGTGCCGCGCAAGCTGCTGATCGGCGGCGTCGCGGGCGTGTGGGTGCTGCTGCTGGCGGGCGGCGCGAAGATCCTGCTGACGCCGAACGACTACTCCGGCTCGGGCGGCTCGGCCACCGTCGTCAAGATCACGGCCGGGTCGTCGCTCACCGAGATCGGCGAGACGCTGCGCCGCGGCGGCGTGGTGGCCAGCGTCGACGCGTTCGTGGACGCCGCCGACGGGCCCAAGGGCAAGGTGCTGCACCCCGGCTCGTACCGGCTCCGCAAGCAACTGCCCGCCGCCGACGCCATGGGCCTGCTGCTCGACCCCAAGAACAAGATCCAGTCCAGGGTCACGGTTCCCGAGGGGCTGCGGCTGGACGAGACGCTGGCCCTGCTGGCCCGCAAGACCAAGATCCCGCTCGCCGACTTCCGCGCCGTCGCCGCGCATCCCGAGCAGTTGCGGCTGCCGCCGTACGCCGCCGGGACGCTGGAGGGGTTCCTCTTCCCCGCCACCTACGACATCGAGCCGGGTGCCACCGCGCATTCGCTGCTGGACGCGATGGTGATCAAGTTCCGCCAGGTCGCCGCCGGGATCGGGCTGCCCAAGTCGCCCAGGGCGCGCGACACCGTGGTGCTCGCGAGCCTGGCGCAGGCCGAGGGCGGCCGGGACTCCGACTACCCGAAGATCGCCCGCGTGATCGACAACCGGCTGACCGAGCACAAGCGCCTGGAGCTGGACACGACCGTCCTGTACGCGCAGGGCCGCCGCACGCTGCACGTCACCGAGAACGACACCAAGGTCGCCTCGCCGTACAACACCTACCGGGTCGCGGGGCTGCCGGCCGGGCCGATTGCCAACCCCGGCCTGCCCGCCCTGCGGGCCGCCATGAAGCCCGCGCACGGCGACTGGCTGTGGTTCGTCGCGACCGACCCGAAGCACCGGATCACGCGGTTCACCGACAGCGAGGACGAGTTCCTGAGCTTCCGCGACGAGCTCAACCGGAACCTGCGCGGCGATGACTGAACCGCTCGCCGGCTCAGGGCCTTCCCAGTGTTCTCCCAGTGTGAGCCGGGTGGATTGCCAGCGGCGCGGAGTTTGCTGTACGCCATGAAACTCAACGCGAAGACGGGAGTGGCCGCGGTCGGCGTCGCCGGTCTGGCGGGCCTCGGCCTGTACATAGCGGTTCCCGCGGCGGCCAATCCGTCGCCCAGCCCGTCCAGCTCCTCGACGGCCTCGCCGCACGGCAAGGGCGACAAGGGAAACAAGGGCGGGCACGGCTGGCGGCACGGCCTGCGCGGCTCGGCCCGCGGCCTGCACGGCGAGATGACCGTGCAGCGCAACGGCAAGTTTCTGCAGGTAGCGTGGCAGCGCGGCCAGGTCACCGGGCGTTCGGGCAACGTCCTGACCGTGCGCAGCGAGGACGGCGCCACCTGGCAGTGGACCACCACGGGTGACACCAAGGTGCGCAAGAACCGTGCCAAGTCGGCGACGACGGACCTGGCGAACGGGGACAAGGTGATGGTGTGGGGCGAGCAGAGTGGGGCCACCCGCACGGCCAAGCTGGTCAGGGTCCCCGACCCGAACCGGCAGAAGCAGCGGCCGAAGGCGACGCCCACCCCGAGTCACAGCTGAGCGAGGCGGAGCTGATCGAATCCGGCTCGGGGTGGCAGACCTCTACGGGCGGTTACAGTAACGTCGAGTCCGCAGAGGATTACGGACCCGGCGAGGAGCCGATGAGCCAGGATGTGCGGCGGGTACTCGTCGTCGACGACGAGGCCAATATTCGCGACCTCATCGAGGTGGCGCTGCGCTTCCACGGCTTCGAACCGGTCCTCGCGGCCACCGGTGCCGAGGCGCTGCGCGAGGCCAGGGAGCGCCGCCCCGAGCTGATCCTGCTCGACGTGATGCTGCCCGACCTGGACGGCTTCGAGGTCTGCCGGCGGCTCCGCGCCTCCGGCGACGAGGTCCCGGTGATCTTCCTGACCGCGCGGGACACCCCGTCCGACACCGTCACCGGCCTCACGCTGGGCGGCGACGACTACGTGACCAAGCCGTTCTCCATCGACGCCCTGGTGGCCCGCGTCCGCGCCGTGCTGCGCCGGATCGAGCCGCGCTCGTCGGCCCCGGCGGGCGCGGCGGCCGGGTCCGACGGGGTGCTGCGGGTCGCCGACCTGGAGCTGGACGAGGAACGCTGGACGGTACGGCGCGCGGGCGTCGAGGTGGAGCTGTCGCCCACCGAGTTCCGGCTGCTGGCCTACCTCATGCGCAACGCGGGCCGGGTGCTCACGCGCGCCCAGCTGCTGGAGAGCGTGTGGGGCTGGGAGCACCACGGCAACGGCCAGGTGGTGGAGACCTACATCAGTTACCTGCGGCGCAAGCTCGATCCGCTCGGGCCGCCGCTCATCCACACCCGGCGCGGCGTGGGCTACGCGCTCCGAGCATGAGCGCGCTCCGGGCATGAGTTCGCCTCACCAGGCAGCTCCGCAGGACCCCTCGCAGCAACCCCCGTTCCCGCGGGGGCCCAGGATGACGCTGAACGCCCGGCTCATGACCGGGCTGCTGGCGGTGACGCTCGCCGGGCTGGTGATCACCGGCCTGGTGAGCGCGTTCTTCCTGCACAACTACCTCATGGACCGGGTGGACGCCCAGCTGGTCGCCGGCCGGGATCGCGCCGTCATCAGGCTGACCCAGCAGCCCGGCACCCCGGCGGAGGGGATCGCCCCCGTGGCGTTCATCGTCCTCCAGGTGACCCCCGACGGTCAGGTGCGGGTACGCAGCGACGACCAGCCCGACCCGAGGCGGGCGGTCGCCGCCGTCAAGGCGCTCGGGCTCGCCGGCCTCCAGGAGCGCGCGGCCAACTCCAAGCCGTTCACCCTGGCGGGGCAGCGTGCGGTGGCGCGGTACGGGCGCACCCGCAACGGCGGCGTGGTCGTGGTCGCCACCCCGCTGAACGAGATCAACTCCGAGGTCCGCAACCTGGTCATCGCCGAGCTCGCCACCGCGGCGGCGCTGATCGCCCTGCTGGCGCTGCTCGGCCGCAAACTGATCCAGAGCGGGCTGCGGCCGCTCAGCCACATGGCGGCGACCGCCCAGTCGATCGCGACCGGCGGCGACCTGCGGGCGCGCATGCCCGAACCTGGGCGGCGCGGTGAGGTGCCGCGGCTGGCCGCCGCGATCAACGTGATGCTGGACCGGATCGAGCAGGCGTTCTGGGCGCGCAGCCGGTCCGAGGCGCGGGTACGGGAGTTCGCCGCGGACGCCTCGCACGAGCTGCGCACCCCGCTCACCACCATCCAGGGCTACGCCGAGCTCTACCGGCACGGCGCACTCGGCCCCGACGAGCTGCCGGACGCGATGCGCCGCATCGAGGACGAGGCGCAGCGGATGAGCCGGATCGTCGGCGACCTGCTGGAGCTGGCCCGGCTGGACCGCGGCTCCGCGCTGGAGCCCGCCTCGGCCGACCTGGCCGCGCTCGCCCGCGACGCGGTGGCCGACGCCATGGCCGTCGAGCCCGACCGCCCGTGGGAGCTGGAAGCCCCCGAGACGCTGGTCGCGGTCGTGGACGAGGCGCGGATCCGGCAGGTGCTGGCCAACCTGCTCGCCAACGTCCGCGTCCACACCCCGGCGGGCACGGCGGCCCGCGTACGGGTCGCACGCGCCCCGCAGGGCGTGGTGATCGAGGTGACCGACCGCGGGCCGGGCATGGGCCCGCAGGACGCCGCTCAGGCCTTCGAACGCTTCCATCGCGGTGACAACCGCGAGAGCGGGGCGGGCCTCGGACTTCCGATCGTCGCGGCGATCGCCGCCGCGCACGGCGGACGGGCCGACCTTCTCTCCGAGCCGGGCGCCGGAACGACCGTACGGGTGACGATTCCCGATTCCGCTTCGGAGGGTGAGCCCTTCACGGCTTGATGGCTCGTTCCAAAATCTGCCGGGAAAATCCCAGGGCTGCCCCATCGCCATGCCAGACCCGCTGTTCACTCTGCAAATGTCGCCCCGGCACTCTCCGTGGCGTCACAGGGGGTCTTCGTGGGTATCGAAGAAAAGCGTGCGCAGCCGTTCTCAGCGGGCGTCACGCCGAACGTCACGACAGGCGGTAGGCCAGGCGTCCCGACTGGCGGCGGGGGCCGTAAAAGGCTGCTGGTGGCCATTGCGGTCGCCATAGGCCTGGTCCTGATCGCCGTTCCGGCCGTCGTCACGTTCGCCGGCTCCGACTCCAGCTCGTCCCCGACGACGGGCACCAAGGGCGCCGGAGCCGCGGTCGGGGGCGGCGGAAGCGGCCCTGCCTGGGGCTTCACGCACACGCAGAACACCGTTCCCGACTCCTCGGGCGCCGCCGCGCAACGGGCGGCCGTCGCGGCCCAGCCGGTCGCGCAGAACCAGGCGATCATGGGCTGGGGCGCCGACAATCCCGAGCCCGCGCCCGGCCGCTATGACTTCGGCACGCTCGACAAGCGCGTCCAGCTGATCCGCCAGACCAAGGGCGTCCCGGTCATCACGCTGTGCTGCGCGCCCGACTGGATGAAGGGCGGGGGCACCGGGACCACCGACTGGGCCAAGATCGAGACCGCTCCCACGGCCGCCCACTACGACGACTTCGCGGCCCTCTCGGCGCAGGTCGCCCGCCGCTACCCGGACGTGCGCTACTTCATGGTCTGGAACGAGTTCAAGGGCTTCTTCGACCAGGGCCGCTGGGACTACACCGCCTACACGACCCTCTACAACAAGGTCTACACGGCGGTGAAGAAGGCCAACCCGCGCGCCCAGGTGGGCGGCCCGTACGTTCCGATGAGCAGTAACGCCGTCGGCCAAGGTCCCACCAGCCAGGTCAGCGGAACCTGGGGAAGTGTCGATCCCCGCGCCCTCTCCTCGGTGGAGTACTGGCTCAAGAACAAGGTCGGCGCGGACTTCCTGGTGGTGGACGGCAGCTCACTGCCGGACCAGACGGGCGTGAAGCTGAACGAGTTCTCCGCGCTCGCCAAGTTCGGCGCGGTCACGCAATGGCTGCGCACGCAGAGCAAGCTGCCCATCTGGTGGGCGGAGTGGTACGTCCAGCCGGAAGGCGTCACCTGGACCGATCAGCGCCTGGGAGCCGTGCAGGCCGCCGCCCTGATCCAGTTCATCCGTTCAGGGGCCTCGGCGGCGTTCTACTGGAGCCCGCAGAGCACGACCCAGGCGGACTGCGTCGGCTGCCTGTGGTCGGGGACGGCGGCCGGGAACAACGGCACGCCCACGCTCACGATGCTGCAGAACTTCACCCGCTGGTTCCCGCCCGGAACACCCCTCGTGCAGGCGACATCGTCCGACCCGGCCGTACTGACCCTCGCACAGAAGCAGCAGCTGCTCGCCGTCAACACCAGCGCCGAGCCCGCCCGTTCCACCATCAACGGCACCCCGCTGGACCTGGGCCCCTACGAGATCCGCTGGGTCAGCTGGTAGCCCCCCTGATTGAGGGTCAGGCGTGGGGTTGAGGGGCAGGGGACGGAGCGTCAGGCGGTGCGGAAGCCTTGGCGGGCGGCGCGCTGGGTGGCGCGGCGCGTGGTCTCCTTCTGGCGGGCGCGGTCGAGGCTGGCGCGGACCTTGGCGGCGCCGCGTGCAGCGGTCGTGCCGTCGCGGACGCGGCTCGCGTAGTCGGCCAGGACCTCGGCGACGGGCGGAGGCGACTGCTCGTCACGCAGAACGAGCGATATCGGCGCGGGGGCGGTGGCCGTGGAGGCCTTGCCGGGGGCGGCAGGAACGAGCGTGAGAGCCGCCTGGCAGTGCGGGCAACGCAACCCCGAATGGTTGTCTCTGCTCATACCGCGAATGATTACCCACAGGTCTGACATTTGAGACCTGCTGCCCCTTGAACGGATCATTGACTCACCGTTCGGAGGCCTCCGAGAGCTGATCGAAATTGACCCAGGTGTGCAGCATGAGCAACAACTCGATGCGGTGTTCGGGGTCGTACAGCACGTCTCCGAGCAGTTCCTCCAGGCGGCGGATCCGGTAGCGCACGGTCTGCTCGTGGACCAGCAGCCGGTCGGCCGCCGCTACCGCGTTGTCGCGCGACTCCATGTAGGTGAGGAGCGTGCGGGCGAGCGGCTCGCGGCGGTGCGGCGGCAGGTCCATCAGCGGCGCCAGCCGGCCGCGCAGCGCGACGTCGATCAGTTCCTCGCTCATCGCCGACACCAGCGTGGGCAGCTGGTCCAGGCAGCGGACCGGCTCCTTGGCCGGGAGCACGCCGCGTTCGACCAACGAGAGCGCACGGGCCGCCCAGCGCAGCGACAGCGCCCCGCGGGTCATCGGTACGGTCGGCCCGACCGCCGCCTTGCAGTTGCGCACGAGCGAGGCGATCAGCCCGTCCCGGCCGGGTCCCTCGGGGTCGGGGACGATCAGGTAGGGGACGGGACCGTGCCAGTCGGCCAGCACGGCGGGCGGCAGCACCGGGGCGCCGTGGTCCTCGGGCGGCCGCACGGCGACGACCGCCATCGTGCGCGGCGGCTCCCAGCGGGCCGAACGGGCCAGGTCGACGATCGCCTCGTGGCTGGCGGGCGGGTCCTCGACGAGCAGGTCGCGCAGCCGCCAGCGGAACCGTTCGCGCTCGGTGGCCAGGCGCTCCTGCGCGGACGCGAAGCCGCGCGCCGCGGCTCCCGCGATCTTCTCCAGGAAGACGAACAGCGACTCGGTGATCTGGCCGAGCGTCTGCAGCGACCATTCTTCTTTCTGGGCCGACTTGATGAACCGGCGGCAGGCGACCTGGCCGCTCACCCGGATCGCGGTCTGCAGCCCGTCCAGGCTGCGCCCCTTGCGCGCCTCGTAGCTGCCGATGCCCTCGAAGATCTCTGTGACCGTGCCCCACTCCATGTCCGTGCGCCCGAACGCCGCCACGAAGTGCGTCACGGTCTGCTCGACCGCCCACTGCATCCGCTGGCCGTACGGGCTGTCGGTGGGCCTGGCGTACTCGGGGACCAGCGCCTTGATCTCGCGGACCATCTCGGCCGCGACCTTCTCGAGGTGGGGACGGAGCGGGTCGGCCAGTTCCGCCGGTACGTCGGCGAGTGGCCGGTTCATGATGGCCGATACGGTCGGCTCGCCCACGCGGACCTCCCTGTGGCATCCGGCTCCGGCGGCCGGACGCGACGGTTCAGGATTCCTCCGGCGCCCTGTGACCCTGAAGAGAACTTCGGACAGTTTCCGGGGACCCGGTTGTCACCTTCGTCACAAAAGTACGCGACGGTACGCGTAGGTCCCTGGTGACCGCCGGTGATCCCTGACCGCGGCCGCTCGTTACCGCTCGTGGCCGTGGGACGGCGTGGGGTTCGGGCTGCCGGGATGGCGGTTGGCCGCGCGGTGCTGGCGGCCGTGCGGATGAACGGTCACCGGCCGGTGCATGCGGCCGGGCAGCGACACCCCGCCGTAGACGATCAAGCCGCCCACGATCACGGCCAGGACGGCCATCGAGGCGACCGTACGGCCCGCGCGCTGCCCGTAGCCGCAGGTCAACCAGGCGAGCTGGAGGAGCAGGCGACGCCACTGGTCTTCTTCGGTGCGGCGCCGGATCTCCAGCGCGCAGTAGCGGAAGTCCCTGCTCAGGCCGCCGTCGGTCGCGAACGCCAGCCGCTGGTAGAGCACCGCGAGCTCGCGGGCCCGCTCCCGGTCGTCGCTCCCGGGGGCCACATCCTCGGCGTCCTCGGCGTCCTCGGCGAGGATCGCCCGCCCGCCGCGCCCGCCGCGGCGCCAGCGGCTACCGGCCGAGGTGGAGAACGTACAGCAGCCGCTGAGCCTCAGCCGGTCGGCCTGGCGCAGCTCCAGGCCGAGGAAGCGGCAGCGGGTGAGGTCCACGTCCTCCAGCTCCAGCGACGCGGCGGTCGTGTGGTGGAGCGACACCAGCCGTACCGTGGTGGCCTCGCCGTCAGTGGTCTCGGGCTCGCGTACGCCCGGGATCGGCTGGGCGAGGGTGCGGATGGTCATCGGCCCCTCGACCTCGAGTCCCTCCAGATCGAGCTCGGCGCGGCGCAGCCGGAACTCGGCCGCACCCCGTACGGTCGCGCCGCGGGCGGTCACGTGGCGCGCCGCCGCGTGGACGCGCAGCCCGCCGTGCGCGACGACGTCGGTCAGGCAGAGCCGCCCGCCGACCGCCATCGGGCCCAGCCACAGGTCGTGCCGGAAGCGTGCGCGTTCGAACCGGGCATGGCGCGAGACCCGCACCCGCCGGAACGACACCGCGCCGCCGAAACAGGCGGCCTGCAGCTCGGCGTCGCGGCCGAAGTCGGCACGATCGAAAGCGGCGGCACCGAAGAACACCGCGCGGGCGAACGAGGCGTCCGCGCCCCAGCGGGCCTCGCTGAACAGCGCGTCACCCGCGAAGACGGTCTCGTCCAGGGACGCGTGCCGCTGGAAGCGCGCCCCGTGGAAGGAGGCGTTGCCCGCGAAGCGCACCCCGCGGAACGAGACGTGGCCGAGGAACCGCACGTCGAAGAACGAGACGCTGCCCATGAAGCACGTTCCGTCGAACGAGGAGTCGCCCTCGAAGCATGCCCCGCGCAGTGAGGATTTCGGCGGCAGGACGGCCCCGTCGAAGCGCGTACGGCCCAGGTGGGGGCGCCGGTCGGGGCCGGTGACCGCGTCCAGCAGGGCGGCGAGCAGGTCGGCCGGGACGGTGACGCCGCGCAGGTCCAGGTCGGCGCCCGGCCGCAGGGCCCGGGTGACCCGGCTCAGCTCCTCGGGGCGCAGGTGGGCGGCGCAGCCCTTGAAGGGCTCCATCGCCCGGCCCGTGCATCCGTACACGACCGAGCAGCGCGGCCACGACACTTCGATGAGGGTCGGCCTGTGATGCTGGCTGCTGAGGTGCTGGCGAGGGGTCACGCTCTGGTTGTACCCCGGTGTCGCCCCGGTCGTGAGTCCCTCCCGGTCGGACAACTGTTACTTTCTGGCTTGTTTCCGTCGCAGAATGTAACGGCCGGCCATCAGTCCCGCCGCGGCGGCCGCGAACCCGGCGACCACTCTCGGCCGCCGGCGCGCCTCCTGAGCCGCCTTGATCGCGACGTCGGGGGTCGCGTCCCGCGCCCGTTCACCGATCTCGGTGGTCTTCTCCTTGGCCCGGGCCTTGATGTCGGCGCGCGAGGACAGCTCGGCGACGGTCTCGCCCAGTTCCTCGCGCGCCTGCTCGATCCGTTCCTCCTGGGCCCGGATCTCCCTGTCCTCGCTGGTCACCGCACGCTCCCGCCCTTGGCCTTCGCTGTGGCCTCGTCCTTGACCCCGTCCTTGGCCTTGGTGCTGCCGCCCTTGGACTTCACTTCTTCCTTGATCTCCTGAACGTCGGCGCGCACGCTCTCGGCCGACTGCTCGGGCTTGGGCGGCGTGGCCAGGGCCATCTCCTTCTTGCCCCGCTGAGCCAGTACGGCCGCCACCACGAAGAGCACGGCGCTCACGATGATCGCGGCGGCCCAGGTGGGCAGGGCCAGGGCCAGCGCGGCGACGATCGCCGCCACCAGGGCGCCCCCGCCGTACAGCGCGGTCACTCCGGCCCCGCCGTACAGCTTGGCCCCCTTGGCGGCACGGCCGCCCTTCTGCTTCAGCTCCAGCTGGGCGAGGCGCATCTCCTCGCGCACCAGCCGTGCGCTCTGTTCGCTCAGTTGCTTGACGAGCTCCGACGTCGGCGCGCCGGCGAGATCGCCGGAGAGTCGCTCGGTCATCGGTCCTCCTCCGCCCCTGCGTCGTGTGGGACTTCTTGTGAAACATCTCCCATGCCCGCTGTTCGCGATGCCTAACGACGGGGGTGAGTGAGGTCCCGGATGATGGGGGAGAATGGGACTGTTCCGACGCGCGAGGCCGCCGAATGATCTTCGGCACTGCTGGGCATGATCGGTTCATCTGACAGAGATCGAAACATGCCCGTTCGACTGCTGTTCATCTTGGCCAGGGACTATTACCACCATGAGCGTCAATCCAGGACATATCCCCCTCAATGAGGAGCCGCTGCCCGACGACCGCTTCCTGGACCGCGAGGAGAGCTGGCTCCGTTTCAACCAGCGTGTCCTGGAACTCGCAGAGGACCCGAAGCTGCCGCTGCTGGAGCGCGTCAGGTTCCTGTCGATCTTCGCGAGCAACCTCGACGAGTTCTTCATGGTGCGGGTCGCCGGGCTGACCCGCCGCATGGCGACCGGCCTCGCCGTTCAGTCCGCCAGCGGCCGCCAGCCCCGCGAGGTTCTGGAACGCACCGCCACCGTCGCCCGCGAGCTCATGCTGAGGCACGCCGCCTCCTTCCGCGACGACGTCCTCCCGGCGCTCGACAAGGAGGGCATCGAGATCCTCCGCTGGGACCAGCTCGCCGACACCGAGCAGGCGGAGATGCGCCGCCTGTTCCGCGACCGGATCTACCCGGTGCTGACCCCGCTGGTCGTGGACTCCGCGCACCCGTTCCCCTACATCTCGGGGCTCTCGCTCAACCTCGCGGTGATAGTGCGCGACCCCGAGACCGACGCCACGATGTTCGCCCGCGTCAAGGTGCCGCCGGTGCTGCCGCGGTTCATCCCGGCCTCGCCCAACCGCTTCACCCCGCTCGAGGACGTCATCGCCGCCCACCTCGGCCAGCTGTTCGTCGGCATGGAGGTCGTGGAGCACCACGCGTTCCGGGTCACCCGCAACCAGGACCTGGAGATCGACGACGACATCAGCGAGGGCCTGCTGCAGGCGCTGGAACGCGAGCTGCTGCGCCGCCGCTTCGGCCCGGTCGTCCGGCTGGAGGTCGAGGGCTCGATCTCCGGCGAGGTGCTGGACCTGCTCACCACCGAGCTCAACATCGACGAGGGCCAGATCTACAAGGTCGACGGCCCCCTGGACCTGGCGGGCCTGTCGGCCATCGCCGACCTGGACCGCCCGGAGCTCAAGTACTCCCCTTTCGTTCCCTCCAAGGAGGCGCTCCCGGAGGACGCGAACATCTTCGCGGCCATCCGTGAGCGGGACGTCCTCGTCCACCACCCCTACGACTCGTTCACCACGACCGTCCAGCGCTTCATCGAGGACGCGGCGGTCGACCCGCGCGTGCTGGCGATCAAGCAGACCCTCTACCGGACGAGCGGCGACTCGCCGATCGTGACCGCGCTGATCAACGCGGCCGAGGAGGGCAAGCAGGTCGTCGTCGTGGTCGAGCTGAAGGCCAGGTTCGACGAGCGCGCCAACATCGCCTGGGCGCGCGAGCTGGAGAAGGCCGGCTGCCACGTCGTCTACGGCTTCGTGGGCCTGAAGACGCACTGCAAGCTCGCCCTGGTCGTACGGCAGGAACGCGACGGCACCCTGCGCCGCTACTGCCACATCGGCACCGGCAACTACCACCCGAAGACCGCGCGCCTGTACGAGGACTTCGGGCTTTTCACCGCCGACCCCGACGTCGGCGAGGACGTCAGCGTCCTGTTCAACCACCTGACCGGCTACTCCCGGCAGAACTCCTACAGCCGTCTTCTGGTCGCCCCGCACAGCCTGCGCTCCGGCCTCGTCCTGCGCATCGAGCGCGAGATCGAGAACCAGCGCGCCGGCCGCCCGGCCCGGATCCGCATCAAGTGCAACTCGCTGGTCGACGAGGTCGTCATCGACGCCCTCTACCAGGCCTCGCGCGCCGGTGTGCCCGTGGACATCTGGGTACGCG
Organism: Actinomadura barringtoniae; assembly: GCF_017573505.1. Lineage (GTDB taxonomy): Bacteria > Actinomycetota > Actinomycetes > Streptosporangiales > Streptosporangiaceae > Spirillospora > Spirillospora barringtoniae. Next base: position 180,234 of record NZ_JAGEOJ010000007.1, on the reverse strand, counting down.
GCATCTGCGCGCTCCGCCCCGGCGTTCCCGGCCTCTCCGAGACGATCCGCGTCCGCAGCGTCCTCGGCCGTTTCCTGGAGCACTCGCGGGTCTTCGCGTTCGAGAACGCCGGCGAGCCCGAGGTGTGGATCGGCAGCGCCGACCTCATGCACCGCAACCTCGACCGCCGCGTGGAGGCCCTCGTCAGGGTCCGCGAGCGGGCCCACCGCGCCGACCTGATCCAGCTGATGGACAAGGCCATGGACGACGGCACCCAGGCCTGGTGGCTGGCCGGCGAGGACGGCCTGTGGACGCGCCGTTCCCACATGACCGACGAGCCGCTGCTGGACATCCAGACCCACCTGGTCAAGAGCCGCCGTTGGAGGACCGTCGATGGCTGACCCCTCGCGGGGCGACGCCGATGTGAGGGCCGCGGGCGCAGTCCTGTGGCGGGACGGCGACGAGCCGGGGACCGCGGGGCCGCAGGTCGCGCTGATCCACCGGCCCAAGTACGACGACTGGTCGTTCCCCAAGGGCAAGCTGAAGGTGGGCGAGCACGTGCTCCGCGCCGCCGTACGCGAGGTCGAGGAGGAGACCGGCGTCCTGCCCCGCCTCGGCCGCCGCCTCCCGACCAGCTCCTACCCCGCCCGCGAGGGCGGCACCAAGCGCGTCGACTACTGGGCGGCCCGCGGCGACTCCGTCCCGTTCGAGCCGAACGACGAGGTCGACCGCCTGGAGTGGCTGACCGTCCCGGCCGCCGCCCGGCGCCTCTCGTACTCCCACGACGTCGACCTGCTGCGCGAGTTCGAGGCGGGCCCCCTCCGCACCTGGCCGCTGATCATCCTGCGGCACGGCTCGGCGGGGGAGAAGCGCCAGTGGGAGGACCCGGACGAGCTCCGCCCCCTGGACGAGCGCGGCCGCAACGAGGCGACCCTCCTGGCCGGCCTCCTGAGCTCGTACGGCCCGACCCGCCTGATCGCCTCAGCCACCGCCCGCTGCATCGAGACGCTCCTCCCGTACGCCCGAGCCACCGGCGCCGACATCACCACCGACCGCTCCATCACCGTCGGCGACGCCGACCCCGAGCGCGCCACCGACCTCCTGCTGCGCCTGGTCGAAGAGGGCGAACCCGCCGTCGTCTGCACCCACGGCGAGATCGTCTCGGACCTGGTAGCCGGCCTCTGCCGCCGCCTGGGCGAAAAGGTCCCCGACGACCCCAGCCTCCGCAAGGGCGCCTTCTGGGTAGCCCACATAGCCGAGGACACCTCTACGATCGCCGCCCTGGAACGCCACTCATCCCACGCCCGCTAGAACGACCCACGCCCGCTAGAACGACGGCGGAGAGGTCTCCTCCCAGGTCGCCTCCAGCTTGCTGATGGACCGAAGCGCCTCACAGCGCTCCACCCCGTACAGCACGCCGATCGTGAACGCCTCAGACCGTTCCGTCACCCTCGTGGCGGCGTCCCGCAGGTGATCCATGGCGATCACCCCGTCCTGGTAATCCCCCAGGACCTCCTGCACCCGCTTGGCATTCTTGGCCACGTCCTTGGCGGCCTGGCCCAGCACAGGAACGGCCAGCTCAGCCGCGTACCGAGCCTTCTTGGCCGACTTGCGCATCTCATGACGCGCTTCTTCCACATGCTCGGCGTTCGCGACGGCCCGATGCGCTTTCACCAGCCGCTTCCACGACCGCTTCACGAGCTTGGGCAACTCCACGGTCGCCCCCTTCTCCGCCCGCTCAGTCAACGGAGGCTCCGCCACGAGCGCATCCAGGGCATCCAGCAAGGCGAAGTACCGCGGCTCCTTGAGAACCACGTTCAGCCGCCGGTAAGCGGCCTCCTCATGGCGCCCGATGCTCTTCAGCCAGTCCTGCTCCGCTGGCTCCCCAACTTCCTCCAGGCGAGCCGTGAAGTGCATCCGCAGGACCTCAAGGTCCCGTACGGCCCCGAGCTCCTCCGCGAGCCACTTCAGCTCCGCCCGCACCTCATCGGTGTGCTTGCGATCGACGATCGCCCGATAGCTCTGCAGCGCACTCCGGATCCTCCGCGTGGCCACCCGCATCCGATGGACGGCATCGAACTCCGCCAGCCGAGCCCGAGGGTCGTACCGCAAAAGCGCGGCCACCTGCTCAGCCAGATACCCGACGACAGCATCCCCGGCAGTGTCACCGCCCTTCCGCACCTCGTCAGGCTCCCGCCCCAGCAGCCGCCCGAGCTTGGAACCCGATGAGGCAGGCCGAGCCCCGGCCTTCTTAAGCCGCTTCTCGGCAGCCTTAAGAAAATCCAGGCCCCCCGCCTCCCCCAGCTCGACCTCGACCTCGCGCCAGGAGCTCTCGCCGTCCTGCCCCATGACCCGCCCGGTCACCAGGTCGTCCGCCAGCTCGGCCAGCGGCACCCCGCGATCATCGAGCAGCCGGATCTCGGTCCGCACCGTCTCCAGCACCGCAATAGGCCGCAGAGACGCACCCCTCACATACGCCGCCACCAGCCCGGCCAACTTCGCCGGTACGACCTGAGCCCGCCCCAAGGGAGCCCGCAGCTCATTCCTCGAGTCGGGCCCAGCAGGAATCTTCAGATGCCACCCGGCGTCTTCCCCGCCCCGTCTCCGTCGCAGCGTGATCCCGTACGAGGCCAGCCGTTGATCCTCCGTGTCGAAGTAGGTAGCCGACAACCGATGCACCTTGGGGGGCTCCGTCTCAGCCACTCCCGGCAGCCCGTCCATCTCAGGCACCGCGAAGTCGGCGTCGGCATCGTATTTGCGCTCGATCTCAAGGTGGTTCATGGCCACGATGCGGACTCCTCAGATCTCGGGGAGAGCACGCTTTGGTGGCCAGCATCGCACGGCCAGGTGAACAACAACAGACGCGACAAAGACGTCCTTACAGAACGAAGTCATCCCAGATGGACCTCAACTGGACCGTGCCACCCGAGACTTCCAAGGCCCCCATCCGGCGGTGTCCGGTTCATGTCTTCATGTCGGCTAATCTCTGCTGGCTGCGGTGCCGCCACGATCAATGCCCGCAGCCGCATCTCCAAGCACACGCTGACGGCACCTGATCCTGCCCGAGGTCCCAATGACAGGACGCCATTGAATCCCACGCAGAACGAGACCCAGCGCCGTTCAGGCGCAGGCTCGGCCCGCCGGCGGACGGCGAGCGTGGCCCTGCTGGTGCTGTCGCTGACGCTGCTGATGCCCGAACTCGGCGTGATCGCCGCCGTGATCGCAGTATTCGTGACCCGTAGGCGGGTCTCTCTACGCGCCTGGCTGCTGATCGCGGCCGGGATGATCGGGATGTTCTTCCTGCGCTGGTGGCTACTGGTCGCCTTCATCCTGTAGCCAGTGGTTCAGACCACCATTGGCGCCTTCACAGCGGAGGCCGGGCCCTGCCCTCACCCGGAGCCGGAGAAATGATCGCCAGGCGGGCTCCGGTCGGGTCGGTCATCATCGCGTACCGCCCAGGCTGGATGTCCGTAGGCGGAATCCGAAGCTTGCCCCCGAGCTCAACGGCCCTTTCGGCCGAGGCATCGCAATCCTCGACCCAGAAGTAGGGGATCCAGTGCGCCGGATAGTGGGGCGGCCACCGCTCGTCCATGAGGACCATGCCCGCCACCGACCAGTCGCCGACTTTGAAGTTCGTGTACAGCGACGAGTGGTAATTCCGGCCCACGGCCGTCCACCCGAAGACCTTCCCGTAGAAGCGCCGTGCCTCCTCCACGTCGCGGCAGGCCAACTCGACCCAGCACATCGCCGCGGGCTCGTCGACGACCCCTGCGCCGCCCATGTTGCCCGGCTTCCACAAGGCGAACTCCGCGCCCTGGGCGTCCGCGCACAACGCCATCTGACCCAGATCCGAGACATCGGTGACCGGAACGAGCTCGTGCCCGCCCTCGGCCTTGATCAGATCAACGGTCCCCTGAACGTCATCCGTCCGGAAATAGCACGCCCATGAGGGCCGCTGGGCATCATCGGCAAGGGCCTGCATCCCGGCCACCTCGGGGCCCTGAACATCGCCGAGCGTGAACACCCTGTAGTCGCCCATGCCGGCCACCGTCAGCGTGTACGCGTACCACCCGAACAATCCGCAATAGAAGCTATCGGACGCCTCAAAGTCGGGACTGGCGAGCTCCGCCCACGACGGCCACCCGGGAGCATGTCCATTCACTTCAGGCACAGCAGACCCCCCACATCCGGCCCACGCTATGCAGCCCCGCCCCACGCCCCGGCAACAAACCCCTCAAGCTCTGCCCAAGCCCCCGCCTCGCACCCCCGGGATGATGCCGCTGGCCTTAGAGAAGACGATTGGCCTTAGAGAAGACGATTGGCCTTAGAGAAGACGATCGAGTACTCGTCGCCGGACCCGTTGCGCATGGGACGGCAGACGTCGCGGAGCGTGGCGATGTCGGGCAGTTGGGATGCCACCTGCAATGCGGTCATGTCTGGCATCCAGTCGGAGGCCAGAGCCTCCCCACTGGATCAGCCCGATCTCTCGGCCAACTATGAAAGCTGGCTTGAAAAGCTGACTTGTTAAAGCTAGCTTTCTCATCATGCCTGATGACCTTGACGTGGGGGCGGTCGCATCCCAACTGCAGGCGAGCCTGGGGCTGTTCGTACGGAGGCTCAGGCAGCCGCTCACGGGCGAGCTCACGCTGCCCGAGGTGTCGGCGCTCTCCCGTCTTGATCGCGCGGGCTCGTCCACCACGAGCGACCTGGCGAGGGCCGAGCAGATCACGCCGCAGGCGATGGGGCTGACGCTCGCGAGCCTCGAGAAGCGGGACCTGGTGGAGCGTGCCCCTGACCCTTCCGACGGCCGCCGGATCGTGATGTCGCTGACGGCCGAAGGCGCCCGTGCACTGGCGGAACGGCGTACCGCCCGTGCCGAGCAGCTGGAGAAGGCGCTCGTCGTCGGCGGGTTCACGTCGGCCGAGTTGAAGACCCTGATGGCGGCGGTGCCACTCGTGGAACGGCTGGCCGAGAACCTGTGAAGGCGTTCCCCCGGCGCTTCGTCATCCCGCTGCTCACCGGCTCGGCGATCAACGCGGTCAACACCTCGCTCATCGCGACAGCCCTGGTGCCGATCGCGGCCGCGGTCCACGTCTCAGTCGGCCAGGCAGCGATCCTGGTGACGGCCCTTTACGTGGCCTGCGCGATCGCCCAGCCGACAGCCGGCAAGCTGGCGGAGGCGTTCGGGCCCCGTCGTGTCTTCATCACCGGTCTGTGGATCGTCCTGGTCGGCGGCCTCGTCGGCGGGCTGAGCCAGAATCTGACCACCCTGATCGTGGCGCGCGTCCTTATCGGAACGGGAAGCTCGGCGGTCTACCCCTCAGCGATGCTCCTCGTCCGCCGTCGCGCCAAAACCGCTGGCCTGGACGCGCCACCAGGCGGAGTCCTCGGCGGCCTCATGATCGCCGGTGCCGCCACCGCGGCCCTGGGCCTCCCGATCGGCGGCGTCCTGGTCGACGCCTGGGGCTGGCGCACGACGTTCCTCATCAACGTCCCCGTCGCCCTCGCGACCCTGGCCATGGTCCACAGCTGGATCCCAGCCGACCCCGCAAGAACACGCCTGGAACTCAAGATCCGCCTGCCGCGCACCAACCCGCCACTCATGCGCACCTACCTGCGGTTCGCCGTGGCCTGCGTGTGCATCTACACGGTCCTGTACGGCCTCACCCAGTGGCTCCAAGTGGCGCGCGGCATGTCAGCCAAGGAAGCAGGCCTGCTCCTACTGCCCATGAGCGCAGTCTCAGCCGTGATCGCCCGCCCCATCTCCAAGCGCAACCTGATCCGCGGCCCGCTCCTGATCTCAGCCATCACCTGCCTGGCCGGCTCAGCCAGCGTTCTGATGCTCACAACCGGCGCACCAACCATCTGGATCGTCGCCATCACCGTGGTCTTCGGCATCACGCTGGGCACCACCACCAGCGCGAACCAGACCGCGCTCTACACCCAGGCCGACCAGCTAGGCACCGCGTCAGGCCTGTTCCGCACGTTCGGCTTCCTAGGCTCGATCGCCTCGTCCGCCCTCATCTCCGCCGCGTTCCACACCCGCGTCACCGACCACCACCTGCACATGCTCGCAGTAGCCATGACCGCCCTAAGCGCCCTAGGCCTCCTCCTGGTCCTAGCCGACCGCACGATCATGACCCGAAGCCAGAACCGCTACTTCGGCAGCAGCTTCCGAACCTTGGCCAAGCGGCGGCTACGCCGCTCGCTCCTCGCTGCCACAAGGCATCGTCGAACGCCCAACTCTCAGGGTCGCGCCATCGACAATGCGGTCGAAGATGGGCTGAAGGAAGCGCGCTGAGCGAGGCTAGGCGGGTTGCGTGCGGTGCACACGGACCTGACTCTAAACGTGCCCTTGCTGCGGGGCTGTCAGCGCTCGCGGACGGCGAACGCCGGCGCGGACTGGTCCGTCTAGTGCCGGATTCCGGCATCTGCGTAGAGAGCCGGCTGCGTTCGGCGGTCCTTGCGCTTGGTGGACGGCGACACAACCTCGATGACCAGAGAGACCAGGGCAGCGGGGATGGGGCGTTCATAGGGGTCGTGATCGCTGGAGTACACGACGATGCCAGGAGCGATCTCGACCGGCTTTACGTTCGGTACATTTCCTCAGGGCTGATGGGCTCAGACCGCATCGTGCGGTGAGGACGGCATTGGGCGCCGCCCGCGCACCTGCTCCAGGTCCTTAGGCGCCGATCATGCGGTGGACGATTTCGCGCCAGGGCTCGTCGGTGCCGGGGCGGACCCACATTCCTCGGACGGTGCCTGAGGGCATGCGGACCCGCCACCAGCCGCCGCCCTCGTTGACGAAGGCGCCGACCGTGTCGCCGCTTTCGTGGTCTACGGCGATGTAGCTGTCGCCGTCGCCGTAGACGTCGATCTGCCAGTCGCGGGGACCGTTCACCCGGCCACCTGGCGTAGCTGGGCTCGCAGCTCTTCGGGGGTGTCCGCTTCGAGGCAGGACGTGCCGGGCTGCACAAGCGCGTCGCCTTTCGGCCCGCGCGTCGCCCACCACCTGCCCACCGGCACGCTCCGAATGATGGACCACCCGGGGAACTCGCGCCGGAGTTCCTCCTTTATCTGCGCGGTGGTCTGCACCCGTGGCCTCCAATGTGTGTCGAAACATTGACAACTCCAGACCAGCGCAGTGACGACTACGGTTGAAGCGTTGCCTTGTTGTCCACAAGGTGTGGGCAACGCTCAGACCGGGACAGACCGGGAGAAGTGGGTGGGCGATGACGTTCGGCGAGAAGCTTCGGTCGTTGATGGGCGAGCGTGGTGTGAGCCTGCGTGGGCTGGCCGAGATGGTCCCCTGCGATGCGGGTCACCTGAGCAAGATCTGTAATGGTCTGAAGAACCCCTCGGCCCGGCTTGCTGAACGGCTCGATGGGCTTCTCGGGGCGGAGGGGGCTCTCGTCCTGCTGAGACGGTCGCCGGACGGCCGGATGGCGCAAGGTGGAGAGTTGGCGCCGAGCGAGGAGTTGGAGGCCGTGGAGCTGGCGCGCCGGGTCGCGGCGAGCGACGTGGGTGAGGAGACGATGGCCGCGCTTGAGGCGGCGGTGGACGATCTGGCCTCGGCTTATCCGCGTTCGGCACCGGCGGAACTGCTGGCCCGCACCCGTGGGCACCTGGCGTACGTCGCCCGGCTCATGGACGTGCGGATGACGTCGGCCGAGCGGCGGCGGTTGACGGTCGTTGGCGGGTGGCTGTCCTTGTTGGCCGCCACATGTGATGTCGATCTTGGGCGGCGTTCTGCTGCCGCTGCGCGCCTGAAGACGGCCGCGCAGTTGGCCGAGCACGCCGGGCACTTGGAGATCCTCGCCTGGACGTTGGAAACGCAGGCGTGGCAGCTGGTGACGGACGGCGACCACAAGCGTGCGATCACGCTCTCGCGGGGGGCGCAGACGGTCGCGCCAAAGAACGGGTCTGCGCACATCCAGGCCACGGCGCAGGAGGGGAGGGCATGGGCCAGGCTGGGCGCGGGCCGCGAGACTCGCGACGCTCTGGGGCGTGTGGAGAGGCTGGTCGAGCCGCTCGAAACGCCCGACCGGCCTGAGCATCACTTCCGCTATGACCCGGCCAAGAGCGATGCCTATACCGCGACCACGCTCTCGTGGGTTGGTGATCCTGCTGCTGAGCCGTACGCGCGGGGCCTGCTGGCGAGGTTGGAACGGCCGGTCAGTGGGCCGGCGCGGCCGCGGAGGGCCGCCTCGGCGCGGCTCGATCTGGCTCTGGCGTTGGTGGCTGCCGATCAGCCGGATGAGGCAGCCCACACGGCGTTGGAGGCCGTGACGAGCGGCCGTCTTGTGCCGTCGAACTACTGGCGTGCGACAGAGGTCATCAACGCTGTGGAGGCGTTGAACGTCCCCGAGGCGGCCGGGTTGCGTGAGGCCTACCGTGAGCTTTGCCGCGCGGATGGCGGCGCCTGAGCGGTGTCAGTCGGCTTTGAGGTGGTACTTCATGCCCATGTGGGAGGGGCGGAAGCCGATCTTTTGGTAGAAGCGGATCGACTCGGGGCGTTGGCGGTCGGTGGTGAGCTGGACGACGCGGCAGCCTCGGGACTGGGCCTGTTCGACGGCCCAGTTGATCATTGCCTGGCCGATGCCGTGGCCGCGGCGGTCGGAAGTTACGCGGACGCCCTCGATCTGGGCTCGTTCGCCGCCGGTGTAGGTGAGGCCGGGGATGTAGGTGAGCTGGAGGGTGCCGGCGATCTTGCCGTCGATCACGGCGACGATGACGGCGTTGTTGGGGTCGTTCTCGATCGCCTCGAAGGCCCGCCAGTAGGCGTCGGGGATGACCTCGCCGGGGGTCTCGCGGGTCACGCCTAGGGGATCGTCCGCCAACATGCGGACGATTTCGGGCAGGTCGTTCCGCGTCGCTGGGCGGAACGTGACGTCTTGAGCTGGGCGCACGCGCACAGGCTATCCGGACGTTCGGTCTTATAAGTCACATCGGCTTGTAGTACTACGGGTTGTAGTACTACGTTGAGTGGACAACATCCCGCCCCCGTTCGACGCTCTGCGTCCCCGCAGGGAGATGCCATGTTCAACACCGAAGAGCACTGGACCGACCACGCCATCTGCCGTGGCGCCGATCCTGATCTGTTCTTCCCTATTGGTTACTCGGCCGAGCTGCTGCAGGAGCAGCAGGCGGAGGCCAAGGCCATCTGTGCGAATTGTCCGGTTGTCTCTGACTGCCTCACTTGGGCGTTGCGGGTCGGGGAGCCGGATGGTGTCTGGGGTGGAACGACTCCTGAGGAGCGCCGCCACCTGCGTCGTTCGCCGGAGGCTCCTGTGCGGCACCGTCTGCCTGTTATTTCGGTACGGGACGAGCACGAGACCGCTTCGGCCGCTTAGGGGATCAGGGCCACCTTGCCCACGACCCGGCGGTTGAGCAGGTCGTCCATTACTTGGGCGGCTGCTTCCAGGGGTTCGGTGCGAGGGGCTATCGGGTTGAGTTTGCCGGTGGCCACCAGGGCCAGGAGTTCCTCTAGAAGGGCTCGTTGGTCCAGGGGGTGTGACATTGACCATGCGCCCCAGTCGACGCCGACCACGGTTCTGTTGCGCAGCAGGACCTGGTTGAGGGGCAGGGAGGGAATCGTGCCCGAGGCGAAGCCGATGACCAGGTAGCGACCGAATTCGCGGAGGGCCCTGAGGGCTGGGTCTGCCAGGGCGCCGCCGATGGGGTCGTAGACCACGTCCACGCCGCCGTCCGACCATTCGCGGGCGGCGGTTTTGATGTCTTCTGCGGTGTCCAAGGCGAAGTCTGCGCCGGCTGCTAGGGCTGCTTCGCGTTTGGGGAGAGATGAGGCGGCTGCCAGGACTCTGGCTCCTAGGGCCTTGGCTGTTTGGACGGCTGCCAGGCCTACGCCGCCGCCTGCGCCCAGGACCAGGACCGTTTCGCCGGGCTGGAGGTCGCCTCGGTTGCGGAGGGCGAAGAGGCCTGTGGAGTAGCTCTGGGTGAACGTGGCGGCCCTGACGGCGTCCAGTTGGTCCGGGATGGGGACCGCAGCGTGTTCGGGGACTACTACTTGGCTGGCGAAGCCGCCCAGGCCGCAGGTGGCTAGGACTCGTTCTCCGGTGGAGGCGATCGTGCCTGCGACCTCGTAGCCCGGAACGAAGGGGAGCGGGGGCTTGATCTGGTACTTGCCTTGGACGAAGAGGCCGTCCACGTAGTTGACGCCTGCCGCTTCCACCGTGATGACGACTTGGCCGGGGCCTGCCTCCACCGGCTTGACGTCTCGTACCGCTACTGACCCGAGTTCCTCACACACCACTGCACGCATGTGGCCCAATATGGCCGAAACCGAATGGGATTCGCCAGTGTGACGGGCGCGACCGGGCACCTGGCCGGGATCCTGGACGTTCAACCTGGTGACGGCAGGGTCCCCCACACATACGGTGGCGTCATGAGCTACGACCCCTTGGTCCCCGAGAAGAAGCAGCGGTCCGAAGGACTGGCCGAGCACGGCATGCGCGCCGTCTCGGCGTTCGCGCTGGTCGGCTCGATGACCGCGATCATGTGGATGCTCGAGTTCATCGACTACGGGCTGAACGGGCGGCTGGACTCCTACGGCATCCAGCCGCACGACGTGAACGACCTGCCCGACATCTTCACCGCGCCGTTCATGCACGCCGGGTTCGACCACCTGATGGGCAACACGATCCCGTTCCTCATCCTGGGCTTCCTCGCGGCGGCCCGGGGGATCGCCAAGTTCCTGGCCGCCACGCTGATCATCATCGTGGTGGGCGGGCTGGGCGTCTGGTTCACCAGCTCGGCCAACACGCTGGGGTCGAGCATCCTGATCTTCGGGTACTTCGGCTACCTGCTGGGGCGGGGGATCTTCGAGCGGCGCATCCTCGACATCGTGATCGCCCTGGTCGTCGTGGTGCTGTACGGCGGGATCATCGTCGGCGTGGTGCCGAACGACCCGGGCATCTCCTGGCAGGGGCACCTGTTCGGGCTCATCGGCGGTGTGATCGCCTCCTGGTTCCTGCGCCGCCGCGCGATGGAAGGCACCTGACCGATACCGCCCGCCGGGCCGATAAGGGTCGACCGTTTGTTGACCCCGTTTTCGTCGCGCTGATACATAGTGCGGTTCATGGCGCATCCCAACCTCGCGGCCGCTGTCACCACGGCGCTGGTCAACCGCTTCACCGACCCGTCGGCGACGGCGGCGGCGATGGCGGCGACAGCGGCGGCGGAGGGTGGCGAACGCGGCGAACGCGGCGGGGGCGGCTCCCCCGCGGACGCGCTCGTCTCGATCGCGCGGCGGGTGCTCGGCGACAAGGTCGTGAACGCGCTCCAGAACGATCCGCAGGATCCCGCCCTGCAACATCAGGTGGCGAACGACCTGGCGGAGAAGCTGGATGCGGACGCAGGGCTCGCGCATGAACTCCACATGGTCACGCGGGCTCTTGAGGGCACGCAGCTGAACGCCGGACAGCCGCCCGGTGAGCCGCCAGGGGCCGCAGTGCCGCCCAGGGCAAGGAAGGGGCTTGCCCGGGAGGTCAAGGCCGCGGTCGTAGCGGGGGTGGTCGTTCTGGTCGCGGCGGCCGGGGTGCTCCTCTACTCGCTTACCTCAGGCGACGACGACACCCCTGAGAGCGTTGTGCGGTCGTACGCCAATGCGGTCGCGGACAACGACTACCGCGAGGCCTGCTCGTACCTCTCGGACCAGCTGCGCCTTCTCAGCCACTGCGACTCCGACGCGGGAATCGCGGCGCTCTCCCAGGAAGGGGTCACCGGGGAGAAGCGGGCCGCCATGCGGAAGGCGAAGATCAGCGTGCGGTCCAAGGCGGAGCAGGAGGCGCGCGTGGTCATCGCGCTGCGGGACCCCGCGTACGGCACGCTCGTCAGCTCCACCCTCACCCTGCGCAAGGGCGACAACGGCCACTGGCTGATCGCCTACATCTCCGACTAGCGCGCGGACATCTCGGACTAGCGCGGGCCGGCGCGGGCTAGTGGGGGCCAGCGCGGACTGGCGCGGGCCAGTGGGGGCCAGCGCGAGCTAGTGGGGGCGGACGGTTACGTCGGCCACCACGGCGTCGCTGGGGGTCTCCAGGGTGCCTACCAGGACGCGGGCCACGGTGACCGGGTCGGCGAAGTCGCTCGGGTCGTACGGCTGGCCCTCCTGGGCGCGGACCTTGCGCTGCATCTCGGTGGCCGTACGGCCCGGGTAGACCGTCGTGACGCGCAGTTCGAGCTCCTCGGCGCGCAGCGAGTCGGCCAGAGCGCGCAGGCCGAACTTGCTGGCCGCGTACGCCGACCAGTTGGGGTTGGCCTGCAGACCGGCGGTCGAGTTCACGAAGACGATGTGGCCGCGGGCGCCGCGCAGGGCGGGCAGCAGGATGCGGGTCAGCTCGGCGGCCGAGACGAGGTTGACCATCAGCTGGTCGATCCAGTGGTCGGCGTCCTGCTCGGCGACGGGGCCGAGATCGACGATGCCCGCCGCGTGGATCACGCCGTCGAGGGTGGTGGGCAGGCCCGTCTCGGCCAGCGCGGCCTCCAGGCGGCGCGGCTCCATGAGGTCCAGCGTGAGGGTGGAGACCGAGGCGCGCGGCGCGTTGGTCGTACGGACCGCGCCGGCCTCGCCGTTCTGATCCATCATGAACACCTGCGTGCGGGCGTGCGCGCCGGTGCCGAGGTCCTTGGTCAGCGTCGCGAGGCGTTCGGCGGAACGGCCGGTGAGGATCAGGTCGTGGCCGCGCTCGCGGAGGAGTTCGGCGACCGCCTTGCCGATGCCGCCGGTCGCGCCGGTGATGAGGTAGGTGCCCATGGAGGCTCATTCTCCTGGATCTCGGGGGGAAAAGACCCGGTCATCTTGATCGACGCGTGCCGGGCGCCGATTGTTCGCTCCCTCTCGGGGCTCTGGTCGTCCGGTGCCGGGGCTCTGGCCGTCCGGACCCGGGGCTCTGGCCGTTCAGTTCGGTCTCAGGACTCGGGTGACGCCGGCGATGAGGGCGGTGGCCAGGACCCAGCCGACCGCGACGAGCGAGTAGGCGACCCACCGGGACCAGCCGCCGGGGTCGAACGCCGACTGCTGCCCGAACGTGTCGATCGGGATCAGCAGGTCGAGCGAGTAGACGAGCGCGTGGAAGTGCGGCTGCTCGACCCTCTCCTTGATCGGATGGGGATGGTCGATCGAGAAGACCGTGGTGCCGACGGCCAGCAGGATCGCGAACCACATGAACGCCAGCCAGGGGCGGTAGCCGAAGCCGACCGTCCAGTCGAGCAGCACGTTCCACGCCCGCCCGACGGGGTTCAGCGTCTTGCGGCGGGCGCGCAGCTTGGCGAGCTGGACCTTCCGGGCCAGGTCGTCGTGGCCGATGCCGTGGTACCAGGCCGCGAGCTGCTCGTACGGCTGCAGATGGAACATCCGATCGCGGTTCACCCAGCGCAGCCGGTCCTTGAACTCGCCGCCCCGCAGCGTGCTGTAGGTCAGGCCGTTCAGATACAGCTGGTCCGGCCAGATCGACGGGTCGTCCATGATCAGGTTGATGGTGGAGTACGAGAGCGAGACGCGGCCCTGGATCCTGCGTTCCGGCCACAGGATGAGCTCGTCGGCGTACATGTGGCTGGCGTGCAGTGCCAGCCGGTCCGGGTCGGTCGAGTCGAGCACGCCCTTGGAGAACGACAGGATGCCGTTGATGCGGGCGCTGCGGAGCCGGATGGTGCCGTGGGAGGCGAACCCGCCGCTGAACTCGGCCGAGTCCTCGACGACCATGTTCTGCCCGTCCAGGGCGATGCGGCCCGGATTGGTGAGCGTGGCGCCCTGCATGAACAGCCCGCCGTTCAGGCGCGCCCCGACCAGGCGCATCCCGCCGGTGACGACCGCGTTGCGGGCGAACATGCCGACCTCGACGACCATGGCGCCGCTGAACACCGCCCACTGCTCCTCCGCGGTCGCGGTGACGGTCGTCCCGTTCATCCGGAAGCCGCCGAGCAGCTGGGCGCGCGGCAGCCGCACCGAGCCCTCGACCGTCGAGCCGGACAGGCTCAGGTAGCCGTCGGCGCGCAGCCCGCCGCCGTCGAAGCCGGGCATCCAGCAGTCCGACAGCCGCAACTGCCGGGTGTGGGCGTTGGCGAACTTGGGCGCCTCGAGCAGCCGGCAGTGCTCCAGCCGCAGCTCGTGCTCGACCGTGCCGCCGGTCACGTCGAGGCGGCCGACGATGTACGCGCCGCGCAGCCGCACCGCCGCGACGAAGCCGTTGCGGGTCTCGCACCCGCCCAGCAGCAGCTGAGCGATCACCTCGGCGCGCACGATCCGGTCCGGGTGGGGACCGGAGGGCCGATCCTCGCCGAGGCGGACCATCGTGCCGGTCGGGAACGCGTGCCACAGCCGCCGTTCGGCGGCGCTCAGTCCGGGGGGTTCGGCCACGGGGACCCTTTCTATGCGCCAACCCCCCAGACGATCAATAGGAGCGGCCTAGAAGAAGCCCCGGCGGCGGCCCGCCTGCTGCAGGAAGCCGTCGAGCTGGTGCTCCCAGTCGGTGTGCTCGAACGTGGCGAAGTCGACCGTGAACCGGCTGAACGCGTCGTGGCCCTCGGTGAACACCCCGCCGCGCTTGTCGAGCTCCAGCACGACCTCCATCGACTGCGGATAGGAGACGAAGGTGACCTCGAGCTGCTTGATGCCGCCCGCGTACTGGTGCGGCGGGTGGAACTCGATCTCCTGGTAGAACGGCAGCTCCTGGTGAACGCCCCAGATGCGGCCCTTCTCGCAGTCGGCGTTGCGGAACTGGAAGCCGAGGTTGGAGAACGCCGCGAGCAGGCGCTCCTGCGCGGGCAGCGGGTGCACCGCGATCGGGTCCAGGTCGGTCGCGTCGATCGCCCGCGCCACCTCCAGCTCGGTGGAGATCCCGACGGTCGTGCCGTGCAGCGGCCGCCCGTACATGTGCGTGAGCGGCGCCTCCCACGGGATGGGGAACTGGAACGGCACCGTGTGCCGCGCGCCGTCCTCAAGGTGGAACGCGCCCGCGATCGGCAGCTTGGCGTACTCCAGGTTGGAGGTGTACTCGTTGTCGCCTGACTCGACCTCGACGCGGGTCTTCAGGGCCAGGTTGACGCCCAGGATCTCCGAGTCGTGCGACCCGCCCTGGATGGTCACCTCGCCGGTGACCACGCCGCCGGGCGTGGTGCCCGAGTTGTGCAGGATCGTCTCGACCGAAGGGCCGCCGACGCCCACCGCCTGCATGAGCTTCTTGAACACCAAGTCCTGTCAGTCCTCCCGTGAAGGGGCGCTCCCGACGCCCTCGTCCAGTAGACGCCCATACGGGAGGTTACGTTCCAACTCTGCGCCGTGGCGGTACTTCAAATGCCCTAGTGGGCGCCACTTCCGGCCAGGTTGAGGCCGATCACGCCGATGATGATCATCGCGAGGGCGGCGATCTTGAGTGGGGAGGCCTGGTCGCCCATCGCGATCATGCCGAGGGCGGCCGTGCCGACCGCGCCGATGCCCACCCAGACCGCGTACGCGGTGCCCACGTCGAGGGTCTTCAGGGCGAGGTTCAGCAGCGCGAAGCTGATGACCGCGAAGAGCAGGAAGCCGGCCGTGGGCAGGGGCTGTGAGAAGCCGTTGCTGGCCTTGAGGCTGAGCGCCATGGCCACTTCGAAGAGGCCGGCGATGACGACGAGGATCCACGCCATGGTCTTTCACTCCCGGAACGATCGCGTGCGTGCGTGCCTGCACTTGCCACGCGTCGTCTTTGCATGCCGGGTACGGCGCGTACTCCTCGTCCGGAAGGGCCCCACGGGTCCCTCTACTCCACTCTAACCCGCCCCGGCCGGTGCCTATTCCAAGGTCACCGGCGGGGGCGGGCCAAAAAGGGCGGGCCAAACTGCGGGCCAAACTGCGGGCCAAGAGACGTCAGTTGCGGCCGAGGGCTCGGTACTCCCAGCCGGCGCCGCGCCACTGGGCGGCGTCCAGGGCGTGCCGGCCGTCGACGATGCGCTTGTGCTTGACGACCGTGGAGAGGGCCTCGGGGTCGACCTGGCGGAAGTCGGCCCACTCGGTGAGCAGCACGACCACGTCGGCGTCCTCGGCGACGTCCAGCGCGCTGTCGCCGTAGCGCAGCTCCGGGAAGGCGCGCCGCGCGTTGTCCAGCGCCGCCGGGTCGAAGACGCGCACGTGGCCGCCCAGGCCGTGCATCGTGCGAGCCACGTCCAGCGCGGGAGCGTCGCGGATGTCGTCGGAGTTGGGCTTGAACGCCGCGCCCCAGCAGGCGATGCGGGCGCCGGAGATCTGGCCGCCGAGCAGCTCGCGCACCAGGTCGACCGTACGGGCCCGGCGGCGCCGGTTGATGTCGTCGACCTCGCGCAGGAACGCGACGGCCTGGCCGACGCCGAGCTCCTCGGCGCGGTGGGCGAACGCCCGGATGTCCTTCGGGAGGCAGCCGCCGCCGAAGCCCAGGCCCGGCTTGAGGAACTTGCCGCCGATCCGGTCGTCCAGCGCGAGCGAGTCGGCCAGGTCCTTGATGTCCGCGCCGACGGCCTCGCAGACCTCGGCCATCGCGTTGATGTAGGAGATCTTGGTGGCGAGGAAGGAGTTGGCCGCGACCTTGACCAGCTCGGCGGTGGCGAGGTCGGTCTTCACGACCGGGGTGCCGAGCTCCAGGATCGGGGCGAACGCGGCGCGCAGCCGTTCGTCGGCCCACTCGGAGGCGACGCCGAACACCAGGCGGTCGGGCCGCATGGTGTCGTCGACGGCGAAGCCCTCGCGCAGGAACTCGGGGTTCCAGGCGAGCTCGACCTCGTCACCGGCGGGCGCCAGCTCGTTCAGCAGGCTCGTGAGCCGGCCGGCCGTGCCGACCGGCACCGTCGACTTGCCGACGACCAGCGCGCGCCGCGTCAGGTGCGGGGCGAGGGACCGAACGGCCGCGTCGACGTAGGTGAGGTCGGCGGCGTCGGAGCCGGGGCGCTGCGGGGTGCCGACGCAGACGAAGTGCACGTCGCCGAACTCGCCGGCCTCCTCGAAGGAGGTCGTGAAGCGCAGCCGGCCCGACTCCAGCGCCTTGGTGAGCAGCTCGGGCAGGCCGGGCTCGAAGAACGGCACCTCTCCCGCCGCCAGCCTGGCGACCTTGCGCTCGTCGACGTCCACGCCGAGGACGTCGAAGCCGAGTACGGCCATGCAGATCGCGTGGGTGGCACCGAGGTATCCGGTGCCGATGACGGTGAGCCTCGGGGACTCCGTCGTGCTCATAGCTTCTCCTTGTTCTCTCATGACGGATCTGGCGCTCCCGCAGAGGCCCTCAGGAGCAATTGCCCTTGTTGAGCAGCTTTCCGCCGCCCATGATCTTGTTGTCGCAGGCGACCTCGTTCCCGTCGGAATTGAGGTTGATGCCCACGCCCTTACCGCCGCCCAGGTCGATGACGTTGCCGCGGAAGATGTTGCCGGTGCCCCAGCCCTGGTATTCCTCGTGGGTCTGGAAGCCGTCGGCGACCGTCTTGCTGCCGCGGTTGGCGTCGAGAACGTAGTTGTTCCCCTTGGCGTCGACCCAGGAGTCGTTCACCTGGTCGCCGGAGAGCTTGGAACCGTCGAAGACGTTCGCGTAGACACGCCCTCCGGTGGTCCCCTCCTTGATGTCGACCGCCTCGGCGGTCGCCCGGATCTTGTTGCCGGCCACCAGGTTGTTGTCGCTCTTGTCCGGCTGTCCCTGCGTCAGCTCGCCCCAGTTCTTGTGGGCCGTGCCCAGGTAGACGCCCTCGCCGAAGCGCGGGTTGCGGGTGCCGGTGTTGAAGATGTTGTTGTAGGAGACGGTGTTGCCGGTGCTGAACTTGCGCAGGTGGATGCCCTCGTCGCCGGTGTCGCGAACGGTCAGGCCCTGCACGACCGAGCCGCTGCTGCCATCGAGCATCACGCCCTTCTGGCTGTTGCGGACGGTGAAGCCGATGAGGCGCCAGTACGCGGCGCCCTCCAGTTGCAGCCCGTAGCCCTTGTCGGCGTTGCCGCCGTCCAGGACCGCCTTGGCGGTGCCGCACAGGTAGATCGGCTTGTCGGCCAGGCCGGACTGCTCGGTCCGGTACTGCCCCTTGTAGACGCCCGGGGCCAGCTGGATCACGTCGCCGGCCTTGGCCTCGTTCAGCTGCTGCTGGAGCGACACCGCGTCGTGGACCGTGACCGTCGCCGACGGGCAGGGCTCCTGCTTGGCGGGTTCGGGAAGCGGCAGGTTCTGCGGCGGCGGCGTTCCCCCGCCCGAACCGGCGCCAGGGTTGGCGGCCCCCGGCACAGTCGCCCCGGCCGACGGCCCGTTGCCGGCGCCCCCGGCACCGGGGAACGGGTCCGAGCCCGCGGCCGGGTCCTTCGGCTTGTCGTCCCCTCCGCTGGTGGCCACCAGCACGATCCCGCTCGTGGCCACCGCACCCGCCAGCAGAATCCCGGCGAACTTGATGTCGATCTTCACTGCTTCACCGTCGTCAACGTCTCGTCACCTCGGCCCCGTAGCCCCCGTGTGTCCCGCATGTCCCCGTACGCCCCCGCGTCAGTTCCCGCCTGAGTCCCCGGAGGGCTCAGCCGGAGCACTGGCCCTTCGCCACGAGCTGGCCACCGGTCACCTTGTTGTCGCAGGCGATGGTGTTGCCGCCGACGGTGTCGTTGATCCCGACGCCCTTGCCGCCGGCCAGGTCGATGGTGTTGCCGCGGAAGACGTTGCCCTTGCCCCAGCCGTCGAGGATCTTGTGCACCTGGAAGCCGTCGGCGGGGGTCTTGGTGCCCTTGTTGCCCTCAAGGACGTAGTTGTTGCCCTTGACGTCGACCCAGGAGTCGTTGTGCTTGTCGCCACCGGTCACCGAGCCGTCGAAGACGTTCCCGATGATCTTGCCGCCGGTGGTGCCCTCCTTGATGTCGATCGCCTCGGCGGTCGCGCGGATCACGTTGCCGCGCACGACGTTGTTGTCGCTGTTGTCGATCCTGCCGCCGGAGAACTTCTTCCAGTTGGACTGCGCGGTGCCGAGGTAGACGCCCTCGCCGAACTTCTCGCGCCGCAGCCCGGTGTTGTAGATCTTGTTGTACTGGACGGTGTTCCCGGTCGAGAAGTTGCGCAGGTGGATCGCCTCGTCACCGATGTCGTGCACGGTGAGGCCCTGGATGATCGACCCGTTGCTGGTGTCGGCCATCACGCCCTTCTGGCTGTTCTGCACGGTGAACCCGATCAGCCGCCAGAAGTTGGCCTTGTTCAGGTGGAACGCGTAGCCCTTCTTCGGGCCGCCGCCGTCGATGATCGCGCCCTGGTCGCCGCACAGGAAGATCGGCTGCTGCGCGGTCCCGGAGGCCTGCGCCACGAACTTGCCCGAGTAGGTGCCCGCGTTCATCTTGATCACGTCGCCCGGCTTGGCGCCGTTCACGGCCTGCTCCAGCGACTTGGCGTCGGTGACGGTCTTGGTGGGGTTCGGGCAGTTGATCTTGCCGGCGCCCTCGGGGACCGGCAGCGCCAGCGGCTGGCCGGGCTGCGCGCCGCCGCCCTTGCCGCCGTCGTCACCGCCGTCGCCGCCCTCGTCGTCCCCGTTCACGTCGGAGGTCGGCGCCGTCCCGGGGTTGTTGCCGTTGGCAGAGGTGTTCTTGGTCTTGTCACCGTCGTCACCGCCGGTGAGACCGATGACAAGGAACGCCACGCCGCCCATGACCAGTGCACCGACCACCAGTCCGATGACGAACTTCAGGTCGATCTTGGACTTCATAACTGAACTACTTCCTCTCCTGACCGATCATGCTGGCGACTTCGCGTAGCTAGAGATCTCGCCTTGCCTCGCGGGACGAGCCCGTGACCCTACCGCTCAGTCATCTCCCGGCTCCAGAGCGCCAGGTCATCGCCTGGCCCCCGGGGCTCCGGCGCCTCCAGGGCCTCCGGGGGCCCCGTGGCGACCCGGGCTGCCCGCGGCGATCCGGGGGGCCGCGCTTCCCGGTCTGGTGGCCGGTGCCGCGCCCGGCGGCGCCGGAACGGTCGCGCCCGCGCGCCGCAGCAGCCGGACGGGACGCTCCTCGAGCTTGTCCTGATGCTCGTACGGGTGCGCCCCGCGGCGGCCGATCCGCAGCCCGGTCGACCGGGAGCGGTACATCGAGATGCCGACCAGCAGGAAGACGCTGGCCCAGATCACGTTCATCGGCTTGAACACGCGCTTCATCCACGTCCAGAAGCCGGCGGTCTTGTGCCAGCCCTTCACGTTGTTGTTCACGTTGGAGTAGGAGCCGCGCGACAGGTCCACGTCCATGACGCTCGTGCCCGCGCCGCTCAGCGTGTTGCCGGTGATCTGCGTCCCGGCGACGTTGCCCTTCAGCGTGATGCCGTGCTTGTGCGCGGACTCGACGGTGTTGCCGGTGACGACGCTGGCGGCGTCGCGCAGGTAGAGCGCGGTCTGCGTGCCGGTGACCACGTTGCCGGACACGGTGGCGCCGCTGACGCCGTCGCGCAGGACGATGCCCTGCCGTGCGGGCTCCTTCACCTGGTTGCCGGCGAGCTGGACGTGGGTGGCCTTCTCGCGCACCACGATCCCCATGTCGCCGCCGCTGATCCGGCTGTTCTGCACCGACACCGCGTTGCCGCCGAGGACCTCGACGCCGTAGCGGCGGTTGTTCTTGATGGTCGCGCCGCTCACCCAGTTGTTGCCGAACGCCTGGATCGCCTCGCCGGAGGCCGAAGGGCCGTCGGCGAGCGGCTGCCCGTTCAGCGTGAAGCCGTTGCCGCCGTTGCCCTCCGACGTGCAGTTGCTGATCCGCACGCCCTCCGTACCGCGCGACAGCACGAACCCGTCGCCGCGGCCACCGCTCACCGAGGTGTTCTCGATGACCGCGTTCTTGGCGAACCGGTGCAGCAGCACGCCGTGGACCAGGCTGTTGCGGATCGTGACGTTGGTGATCTGCGCCTGGTTGGAGGCGGTGACGAACAGCCCGTAGGCGTCGCCGTCGATGGTGGTGTGGTCGATCTGGCCGGAGACCAGGTCGGCGGCCGGGACGGTGAAGCTGGCGCCGCCCTTGCCCTCGCTCGGCGCCGCCGAGACGGTGACCTCGTCCTTGGTGCCGGTCGGGGTCGCGGTCTGTTCGGCCGAGGAGTCGGGCCGGTCCGAGCCGGTCAGCGCCACCCCGCCGGTGCGCCCGCTCCAGAAGCCCAGGTTGGAGACCTGGGTGTACTTCATGGCGAACTCACCGCCGATCGCGCGGATGTAGGCGCGGCCGTCGGCCACCGTCGTGTCGGGCTTGCGGGTGTCGTTGTTCCAGCTGGTGAAGCGGACCGGGTTCTGTGCCGAGCCGTTGAACTTGACGCTGCCGCCGCCGCTGACGATCGTGGTGAACTGCCCCGGCACGCTGCGCATGCGGATCGTGAGCGGGCCGGACGCGCTCTGCAGGACCAGCTTGCCGCCGTCGGCGACGAAGATGTTGACGCTGAGCAGGTAGGAGCCGTCGTTCTGCTTCTGGAAGTCCTGCCCGGCCAGCTTCTCCAGGTCCTGGACGTAGTAGGGCTCGCGGCGCTGCGGCAGCATCAGCGTCCGGCCGTTGGCCGAGCTGAGCACCCGCGGCGCGCGCGCCTGGGCGGCGGCCGCGCCGCCGCCCGCCAGGTCCGACTCCTGCTTGGCGCGGATCTGCATGACGCGCAGGTCCTCGGCGTCCACCAGCGTCGCCTGCTGGCGCGCCGAGTCCGCCGAGACGTCGTTGACGCCGGGCGCGCCCGCGCCCTGGTCCATGTAGGTGCGGTAGGCGTACGTGCCACCGCCGGCCAGGCCGAGCACCAGCACGGTCGTCACGATCTTCTTGGTGCGACCCTTGCCCTTCGGGGGAGCCCCTTCGGAGTGCGATCCCACGTCAACCCCCCTTCCGCTTGGGCCGCGGGACGCCCTGGTGGGGCGTCGCGTGGTTGGGCTGGACCGGGCGGGGAGCTCCACCCGGCTGAGGCGAGGCCGACCGCGGCACCGTGGGAGGCGCGGGCGGCGCGGGCTGCGGCGGCGTCACCGGACGCGGTGCCGGCGCTCCGCCCGCCGAGCCCGGCTGTCCCGGCGACGGTGCCGAGACGGGCTTCGGCTGCGGCTGCGCACCCCACGGCGGCGCGTCGCTGGGACGCTGACCGCCGCCGGGACGCTGTGCGCCACCGCCCGGCTGGGGCGGAGCGGCAGGTCCGCGTGCGGGAACGGCAGGGCGTCCGGGCGTACCCGGGCCGCCGACGGGAACGCCGGGCCCGGCCACCGGAACACCGGGCCCCGCGACCGGAACGCCAGGTCCCGCGACCGGCACACCGGGAGCACCGGCACCGGCCATCGCGGGCGCGGGCCTGCCCGGCTGGGCGGGCATGCGCCGGCCGACCGCCTGGGCCGCCGACTGGGCGGCGCCCATCGCGCGGCGCGGCAGGCTCCACACCTGCCGCCGCTCCATCGGCTGCTGGAGCTCGTACGGGTGAACGCCGATCCGGCCGATGCGCGAACCGCCACGGCCACGGGAGCGTGCCATCGCGAAGAACACCATCGAGAAGACCGCGGCCCAGATGAGGTTCAGCGGCGTCATGTAGCGCTGGGCCTTCATCCACAGCGAGGCCGTGTCGGTCCAGCCGTCGGTGTTGTTGTCCTCCTTGGTCACCCGGCCGTGCGCACGGGACGTGCTCACCGCGCTGGTGCCGCGGCCGCTGAGGGAGTTGTTGCGGATCTCCGACCCGCCCGCCTTCCCGGTGACCGAGATGCCGTGCGCGGTCGCGCCCTGGATCACGTTGCCCACCAGCGTTCCGCTGGCGTTGCGCATGTAGATGCCGGTACGGGCGCCGACCACGGTGTTGCCCGCCAGGCTGGCGTCGGTCACGCCGTCGCGCAGCGCGATACCCTGCCGGACCTGCTTGGTCAGCTGGTTGCCGGAGATCTGCACGGACGAGGCACCGGCGCGGACCACGATGCCCATGTCACCGCCGATGACCTTGCTGTTCTGCACGGCCAGCTTGTCGCCGCCCATGAGCTCCAGCCCGTAGTGGCCGTTGTCCTTGGCCACGCTGTTGTTGACCGAGCTGTCGCCGAAGCTCTGCAGGGACTCGCCGGAGGCCGACGGGCCGACCGCCAGGGCCTGGCCGTTCAGCGTGAAGCCGTTGCCCTTGTTGCGCTCGGAGGTGCAGTTGCTGACCCGCACCTTCTCGGTGGCACGTGACAACACGAAGCCGTCGCCGCCGCTGCCGAGCACCGTGGTGTTCTGCACGTTGGCGTTCTTGGTGAACCGGTGCAGGACCAGCCCGTCGACCAGGCTGTTCTCGAACCGGTCGTTGGTGATCTGGGTCTGGTTGGAGCCGGACACGAACAGCCCGAACGCGTTGCCCGCGAGCGTGCTGTTGTCGATCGCGCCGGTGACCAGGTCGGCCGCCGGAACGTGCGTGGCGGTGCCGCCGGGCGCCTCGGTCTCGATGTCACCGGGACCGCCGCCGCTCTTGCCCTGCTGCTTGTTCTTCTTGAGGCGGTCCTGCTTGGCCTGGTGGCGCTGCTCCTTGTTGAGGTGCTTGACGGCGCTCGCGGGCCGGTCGGTGCCGGTCATCGCGATGCCACCCGTACGGCCGGACCAGAAGCCCAGGGACGAGACCCGCGCGTACTTCATCTTGAAGTCGCCGCCGACCGCGCGGATGTAGGCCCGCCCGTCGGCGACCACGTTGTCGGGGCCGCGGCTCTGCGGCGTCCAGCTGGCGATCTGGACGGGGTTCTGCGCCGTTCCCTCGATCTTGATGCTGCCGCCGAAGCTCACGATCGAGGAGAAGCCGTTCGGCCCGCTGGCCATCTTGATGTTGAGCGCCCCAGAGGGGTTCTGCAGGACGAGCTTGGCCCCGTCGGAGACGAAGACGTGAATGCTCAGCAGGTAGGAGCCGTCGGGGAGCTTGCTGAAGTAGCGGCCGCCGTACTTCACCAGGTCGGCGACCGTGTAGGGCTTGCCGTTGTTGACCGCGGGCAGGACCAGCGTCTTGCCGTGCGCCGAGGTGAAGATCTGCGGCCGCTTCCACTGCGCGGTCGCGGCGCCGCCGATCTGCAGGATCGCCGCCAGCGTCGACCGGGTCTGCAGGACCCGCTGGTCCTCCTGGTCGACGAGGGTCGCCTGCCGCTGGGCGTCGGCCAGCGGATCGAGCCTGCCCCGGGCGCCGTTGCCGGGGACGGCCGATCCGTTCACCGTGCCCGCCGGCACCGTGCCCGCCGATCCGTTCGCCGGGGTGGTCGCACCGAACGCCTGGCCGGAGCCGAACGCCGGGATCGCCGCGACGGGGAGCGCGAAGCCGAGGGAGAGAACGAGACCCAGCGAGCTTCGCCGAATCGCGAGGGTCACGTCAGCCCACTCCCTGCAGGGAGGAGGCGCTCTGGCCGGCGCCGCCGACCTGGTCGGAGGTCCGGGTGATCCAGCCCTGCTTGTTCATGGTGACGAAGGCGTACAGCTTGATGGGGAGCGAGACCATGATGATGATCAGGGCGGTGAGCGGGAGCAGCAGGATCTCTCCGGGGTGGCGCTTCAGGTGCGACCAGCCGCGCACGCCGCGGCCGAGCAGCACCCAGCCGAGCGCCAGGGTGATGCCGAGCGGGTGCAGGTTGTCCATGATCCGGCTGAAGACCAGGTAGCCGAGGGTGACGCCCATGGTGACCGGGGTGAGCAGGATCTGCAGCACGGTGACCTTGGTGACGAACGGCGTCTTCCAGAGCCAGCCCTTCCACAGCGCGGTCAGGTAGCAGCGGTAGGAGTTGCGGCTCCAGCGGATGCGCTGCTTGACGAACGCGCTGAAGCTGGAGGGGAACATCGAGATCGCCTTGGCCGACGACTGGTGCACGGTCTTGTAGCCCTGCGAGATCGTCAGCCAGGTGAGCCGGCCGTCGTCGCCGGCGATGCAGCGGCGGCCCATGAAGAACTCGTTCTCGAGGTTCTCCACGACCGGCAGGATCACCGAGCGGCGGTAGGCGGCGGTACGGCCCGACAGGCACGCGACCCCGCCCTTGCTGCCCATCGCGGGCACGTAGTCGTAGTAGCGCAGGTTGACCAGCCAGTCGGCGATGCGCCGCCAGACGCTGGTCTCGCGCTGGTAGACGTTCTGCTGCGTTCCGACGCCGCCGACCTGCGGGTCCTCGAACGGCATCTGCACCGCGTCGAGCAGCCCCGGGGTCCACAGCGTGTCGGAGTCGGCGAAGACGATGATCTCGCCGCGGGCGGCGCGGATGCCGACGCCCAGGGCCGAGCGCTTGCCCGAGTGCTCGTAGACCAGCACGTGCAGGCGCGGGTCGGTGACCTGCGCGAGCCGTCGCTGGACCTCGTGGTCGCCGACGTCGACGACCATGATGATCTCGCTCGGGTTCTGCGCGAGCCAGGTCTCCAGCGCCTTGATCTGGATGTCGGGGTCCTCGCGGTAGGACGGCACCACGACCGAGACCGTGGTGCGGAAGTTGTTGACCACCGGCTTGTCCATGCGCGACAAGATCACTCGATAGATCCAGAGCGACCACACCAGCAGCCCCGCAAGACCCAGCGGCACGAACTTCCGCCAGTCACCATCGGCGGTCGCGCCCTGGATCGACTCCCAGGCGTTACTGAGCCACCCCGTGACAGACGACAAAACGGTCCTCCCTCCGTATGGCCCCGGGAGGGATTTCGCACCCCTGCGTCCCCTAGCAACCCCGTGCCACCACAAGTAAGAGTGAGCAGATCAGCAATTGGTTCACTTTTGCCAGATCCGGTCATCGGCGTCCCGGAAGGGGCAGCTCACTACCGTTTGGGGGATTTGCCGTCAAGCGGAAACGATCGATCGTTTCCGGATCGATGTGCTGGAAACGGGCTGGACTGGCCCGCGTCACGCTCCGGAAACGCGCCGGTCAGGGAGACCACCCTTTTCATCCCTGAATGACCGATTCAGAGGTTTTGACGCGCCCCGTAAGGGGTCGTTTGAGGCGCTCGCGCGGTTGCTGTGAGTTGTGTCACTTTCTCCGGGGTCAGAACCCTGCGGTGTGACTTACGGCAGTGCAATCGGCCCGTCCCTGCAGGGGTTGTCACTGGTTACCAGCGGGTAGCATGATGGTGAGTTACTGACCAGTACACGACGCGGGGCCGCTGAGCCGCCGCCGATCTAAACGGAGTGTTCGATGGGGCACTACAAGAGCAACCTCCGGGACCTGGAGTTCAACCTCTTCGAGGTGTTCAACCGCCAGGACCTGCTCGGCAGCGGTCCGTACGCGGAGCTGGACGAGGACACCGTGCGCAGCATCCTCGAGGAGGTGAACCGCCTTGCCGAGGGACCGATCGCCGAGTCCTTCGAGGACGCCGACCGCAACCCTCCGAAGTTCGACCCCGCGACCGGCGACGTCGCCATGCCCGAGAGCTTCAAGAAGTCCTACAAGGCTTGGATGGACGCCGAGTGGTACCGCCTCGACCTGGCCCCCGAGTTCGGCGGCAGCGGCGCTCCCCGCTCGCTGACCTGGGCCGTCGCTGAGCAGGTCCTGGGCGCCAACCCGGCCGTCTACATGTTCTCCTCGGGTCCCGGCTTCGCCCAGATCCTCTGGCACATCGGCACCGCCGAGCAGAAGAAGTTCGCCGAGCTGGCCCTTGAGCGCCAGTGGGGCGCCACGATGGTGCTGACCGAGCCGGACGCCGGCTCCGACGTCGGCGCCGGCCGGGCCAAGGCCGTCCAGCAGGCCGACGGCACCTGGCACATCGAGGGCGTCAAGCGCTTCATCACCTCGGCCGAGCACGACATGGCCGAGAACATCTTCCACCTGGTGCTGGCCCGCCCCGAGGGCGCCGGCCCCGGCACCAAGGGCCTGTCGATGTTCCTGGTGCCCAAGTACACGGTCGACCTCGAGACCGGCGAGCTGGGCGAGCGCAACGGCGCCTACGTGACCAACGTCGAGAAGAAGATGGGCCTCAAGGTCTCCACGACCTGCGAGCTCACCTTCGGCGAGAAGCACCCGGCCGTCGGCTACCTGGTGGGCGACGTCCACGAGGGCATCAAGCAGATGTTCATGGTCATCGAGTACGCCCGGATGATGGTCGGCACCAAGGCCATCGCCACCCTCTCCACCGGCTACCTCAACGCCCTCGAGTACGCCAAGGAGCGCGTGCAGGGCGCCGACCTCACCCAGATGACCGACAAGACCGCTCCCCGGGTCACCATCACCCACCACCCGGACGTGCGGCGCAGCCTGCTCACCCAGAAGGCCTACGCCGAGGGCATGCGGGCGCTGGTCCTGCTCACCGCCTCCTACCAGGACGCGGTGCAGATCGCCGAGCACGAGGGCCGCAAGGACGAGCTCGCCGAGAAGATCAACGACCTGCTGCTGCCGATCGTGAAGGGCTTCGGCTCCGAGCGGGCCTACGCGCTGCTCGGCAGCGAGTCGCTGCAGACCCTGGGCGGCTCGGGCTTCCTGCAGGAGTACCCGATCGAGCAGTACATCCGGGACTCCAAGATCGACACCCTCTACGAGGGCACCACCGCGATCCAGGGCCTGGACCTGTTCTTCCGCAAGATCCTGCGGGACAACGGCGAGGCGCTGAAGGTGCTGGCCGGCGAGATCCAGGCGTTCGCCCAGAGCGACGCGGGCAACGGCCGCCTCAAGAACGAGCGCGCGCTGCTGGCCAAGGGCCTGGAGGACCTGCAGGGCATCCTCAACCCGATGATCGGGTGGGCCCTCGGCTCCATGGAGGACCCGAAGGAGCTCTACAAGGTCGGCCTGAACTCCAGCCGCTTCCTGCTCGGCCTCGGCGACCTGGTCGTCGGCTGGCTGCTGCTCCGCCAGGCCGAGATCGCCCTGGCCAAGCTCGGCGGCGGCGACGTCTCCGACGCCGACAAGGCCTTCTACACCGGCAAGGTGACCTCGGCGCAGTTCTTCGCGCAGACCGTCCTGCCGAGGCTGGCCGCCGAGCGGGTCGTCGCCGAGACCACCACGCTCGACGTGATGGAGCTCCCGGAGGAGGCCTTCTAGCCGCCCGCGCTAAGCCTCCGCGGACACATCGGCCCTCGTCACGCTTTGTGAGGTGACGGGGGCCGCTGCGTGTTTTGTGGGGCATCAGTAGTCTGGTGCGGCATTCGTCTCTGGCCCCCACCATCTCCCGGAGCTCCCATGCCGGCCCGCAGGCTGACCGTCCCCCTCGCCCTCCCGCTCGTCGGGGTCCTCATCGCGAGCGCGGGCTGCTCGGACTCCAAGGCGACCGACAAGTCCGCTCCGCCGAAGACCCAGGGCAACGCCTCCCCGTCGAAGGTGGAGGTGCTCGGCCAGTTCACCAAGGAGGGCTGGTTCGGCGCCGCGCCCGGCCTGCACGCCCGGATGGAGATCAAGGGCGTCCAGCGCCAGGGTGCCAAGACGGTGCTCACCTACAGCGTGACCTCGATGGACCCGGCGGCCAAGTCGCTGGCGCTGTCGATCCCGCTGCTGGACCCGGTGGGCCGCAAGCTCTACAAGCCGATCACCGCGGCGCCCGCCGGGGCGTTCCAGCCGAACGCGACCCAGGACCAGACCGTCGAGTACCCGGCGATCCCGCAAGGCGTCGAGAAGGTCACCGCGATCACGCCCGGCACGGCCGGGGAGTTCACCGGCATCCCGGTGACCGGCACCGGTGACTCGCCCGCGGCCGGCGCCGACGGCGGCGACCAGGGCAACGGCAACCCGCTCGACCTCTACGACATCACCGAGGGCGAGATCAAGGACGTCACGTCCAGCGGCTCGGACGTGAAGATGAACCTGCGCACCGACGTGCTGTTCGACTTCGGCTCCGCCAAGCTCTCGGGCCGCGCCAAGTCGGTCCTGGACGAGGCCGCGCAGGAGATCAAGGCCAAGGCCGACCCCACCAAGCGGCCGCTGACCATCGACGGGCACACCGACAGCAAGGGCAGCGACCAGTTCAACCTCAAGCTCTCCCGGGAGCGCGCCGAGGCGGTCACCAAGCAGCTGCAGGCCCGGCTCGGCAACCAGTTCAAGTACTCGCCGCACGGCAAGGGCGAGTCCGAGCTGATCGCCAAGGAGGGCGGCCCGGACGACGCCAAGGCCCGCGCCCGCAACCGCCGCGTCGAGATCTCCTACGTCGTACGGCAGCAGGCGCCCGGCGTGACCTCCGCCTCGACCGCCGCCGCCGACGGCCGCGGCGAGACCGTCAAGCCGGCCGACTTCCACGGCCAGGACGGCCAGAAGGTCGCCAGCCGCTACGCCCGGGTCGGCCAGCAGAAGCGGCGCCTGGACGTGCTGCCCTTCTACCGTGACGGCGCCTACATCGTCGCCGTCTTCAACATCGTGGACGAGGGGCCCGGCCCGATCCCGCCGCAGGCCGCCTACCCGCACAAGGACTACGTGGGCGGCGCGTTCACCTCGTTCTCGATCGTCAGCCCGAACGGCAAGGACGTCTACCGCGCGGTCCGCGTCGGCCAGCCGGCCGCCGACGGCGCCGCGTCCTACGTCGACCCGGGCGCCGCGACGTTCCGTACGGGCGAGAACGAGCCCAACCGGGGCTTCGCCTACATCCCCGCCCCGCCCGGCAATCCGACGACCGTGACCTTCGACGGCGGTCCTTTCGGCAAGACGAACAACGTCCCCGTGCAGTAATCCACACTCGTACGGGTGTGACGACCGAGCCGAGCGGATACTTAAAGAGCACGGCAACGGTTCGTCCGGCGGAGGTCACGCGCATGGGTCTCGGCGTCAGTGTGTTCACCATTACCCTCGGGCTGATCCTCAAGTTCGCGATCAAGCCGGACGCCATGAAGGATCCGGTCGACATCCACGTGATCGGGGTCATCCTGATCATCGTGGGCGGCGCCACGTTCGCGCTCCAGTTGCTGATGATGAGCCGGATGCAGCAACGCGGCGGCGGGGGGCCCTCCAACGGCATCGACAACTCGGGCCGCGACCGCCTCTATAACGGCGACAACAACCCGCCGCCCGTCTGACCTCCGGGCGAGGTCACCCGGTCGCGCCGGGTGCGCAACGAATTGGTCGGCGCGGTGCGTCGCACGGTAACGCAGTCGTCGCGCATGCCCGATGATCCCTGACGTGACCAGCAAGTCGATCCGCCTCCTGGCCGTCGCGCTCACCGCGCTGACCTCCGGCACGGCCGCTCAAGCCTCAGCGGCCGCGCGGGCCTCAGCCGACGCTGAGGCTTCACCGGCCGCTCAAGCCTCAGCGCCGGCGCCGCCGCCCGTCGTGCACGGAACGGCGCCGAGCCTGCACCCCGAGAGCGCCGCGTACGACACGGCGCGGCACGCCTTCCTGGTGGGGTCGCTGCGGCACGGCACGGTCTCGGTCGTGCGGCCGGACGGCACGGTGAGCCCGCTCGTCGACGACCCCGAGTTGATCTCGGCCGCCGGAATCAAGATCGACCAGGCGCGCAACCGCCTGCTGGTCGCCAACGGCGACGCGGGCGTGAGCGTGAAGTCCTCGGCCTCGACGAAACGCCGCGTGGCCGGGCTGGGGATATACGACCTGACCTCGGGACGCCGGATCGGCTACGTCGATCTGGCGGCCGTGGCGGGCGACGGCGGTGAGCACTTCGGCAACGACATGGCGATCGCGTCCGACGGGACCGCCTACGTGACCGACTCGTTCGACCCGGTCGTCTACCGCGTCCCGCTCGTCGGCAAGCCCTCTGTCTTCACGCGGTACGCGGGGCTGGCCGGAGCCAGGCACGGGTTCGGCGCGAACGGCATCGTCCAGCAGGCCGGACGGCTCGTGGTCGGCAACTACAGCACGGGCCGGATCTACCGGATCCCGGTCGTTCATCCACAGGCTGTGGACGAGGTGAAGCTGGCCGGCGGCCCGCTGCCCGGCGCGGACGGCTTCACCCTGCGCCCCGACGGCTCCCTGGTCGTGGTCACGAACAAGGTCGCCTCCAGCGGCGCCGACGCGGTCTTCAGCCTCCGTCCGGCAGCGGACTGGTCGTCGGCCGGCGTGGCCGAGCACCAGGCCTGGCCCGATCCTGCCCCCACGGGAGCGGCCTATGTGCCCGGCGTCGGCGCCTACGTGCTGAGCGGCCGCCTGGACGTGCTGTTCCACGGCTCGACCTCGGACATGTTCACGATCCGCCGCTTCTGAACGAGAAACAGGAACGCCGGACATGCGAAGGCCGCCCCGGGGTGGGAGCGGGGCGGCCTTCTGGGGGGATTGCTCCTAGTTCCAGGCGAGCATGCGGAGCGGGTCCTCGAGCATGTCGCCGATGTCGCGCAGGACCTTCGAGCCCAGCTCGCCGTCGACGATGCGGTGGTCGAACGACAGCGCGAGCGTGGTCACCTTGCGGATCGCCAGCTCGCCCTCGTGGACCCACGGCATGTCCCTGATCTGCCCGAACGCCAGGATGGCGGCCTCGCCGGGGGTCAGGATCGGGGTGCCGGTGTCGACGCCGAACACGCCCACGTTGGTGATCGTGACCGTTCCGCCGGTGAGGTCGGCGGGGGTCGCCTTGCCGGAACGGGCCGTCTCGATCAGCTCGCCGAGGGCCTTCGCCAGCCCCGGCAGGGACATGGCGTGCGCGTCCTTGATGTTGGGGACGAGCAGCCCGCGCGGGGTGGCGGCCGCGATGCCGAGGTTCACGTAGTTCTTGACCACGATCTCGGCGCCGGAGCCGTTCGACCCCCCGCCCACCTCCCCTGCCCCCTTCTCAGCCCACGAGGCGTTGGCCATCGGGTTGCGGCGGAGCGCCGTGAGCAGGGCCTTGGCGACCAGCAGCAGCGGCGAGACCTTTACCTCGCCGAACTCGGGAAGCTCGCGGAGCCGTCGTACGGTCTCCATCGTGCGCGTGACGTCGATCTGAAGGAACTCGGTCACGTGCGGCGCCGTGTAGGCCGACTGCGTCATGGCCGCGGCGGTCGCCTTCCGGACGCCCTTGACCGGGATCCGCTCCTCGCGTTCTCCCGCCCGAACGGGGACGGCGGGCGCGGCGGCCTGAGTCGCGGGCGCACTGAGGGCCGCCTGGACGTCCTCGCGGGTGATGGAGCCGCGCGGGCCGGAACCGGTCAGGGCCGTCAGGTCGACGCCCAGGTCCTTGGCCATCTTGCGCACGGGCGGCTTGGCCAGCGTCCGCTTGTCCACAGGCTGTGGATAAGCGGACGGAGTGGGGGCCGCCGGAGCCGGAGCCGGAGCGGGAACGGGAGTCGCGACCGCAGCGGCGGGCGCAGCCGGAGCCGCAGGGGCTTCGGACTTGCGGGCCCGGCGCTTGGTGGCGCCCGGCTTGACCCCGTACCCCACCAGAACGGGCTGCCGCTTGGGCTCCTCGGGAGACACCATGCCGGGCTCCTCGACCCGGGGCACGGCCTCCTGAACGGGCGCCGCAGCAGCAGCGTCGGCGGCGGCGGGGGCCGCGTCGCCGCCCTCACCCTCGACGTTCACCGAGATGATCGGGATGCCGACGTCGACCGTGACGCCCTCCTCCACCAGCAGCTCCGAGACCGTTCCCTCGAACGGGCAGGGGAGCTCCACGATGGCCTTGGCGGTCTCGATCTCGACGATCGTCTGGTTGACCTCGACCTGGTCGCCGGGCTGGACGTGCCACTTGACGATCTCGGCCTCGGTCAGGCCCTCACCGACGTCGGGCAGCTTGAACTGCTTCGTTTCACTCATCAGCGTCGTCCCCCGGTCACCAGGCGAAGGTCCGGTCGACCGCGTCCAGGATGCGATCGAGGTCGGGCAGGTAGTGGTCTTCCAGGCGGGACGGCGGGTACGGCGTGGAGAAGCCGCCGACCCGCAGCACCGGGGACTCCAGCCGGTAGAAGCACCGTTCGGTGATCCGCGCGGCGAGCTCGGCGCCGTAGCCGGAGAAGACCGGGGCCTCGTGGACGACCACGCAGCGGCCGGTGCGGTCGACCGACTCGGTGACGGTGTCGATGTCGAGCGGGCTCAGCGAGCGCAGGTCGATGACCTCCAGCGAGCGGCCGTCGTCGGCGGCCGCGCCCGCGGCCTCCAGGCAGGTCTTCACGGCGGGCCCGTACGCCAGGACGGTGACGTGCTCGCCGGGCTGGACGATCCGGGCCTTGTGCAGCGGGGTCCAGGAGTCGGGGGACGACTCGCGGTCGACCTCGGCCTTGTCCCAGTAGCGCCGCTTGGGCTCGAAGAAGATCACCGGGTCGGGAGAGGAGATCGACTGCTGGATCATCGTGTACGCGTCGGAGGCGTTGGAGCACGCCACCACGCGCAGGCCCGCGGTGTGGGTGAAGTAGTTCTCCGGCGACTCCGAGTGGTGCTCGACGGCGCCGATGCCGCCGCCGCACGGGATGCGGATCACGACGGGCAGGTTCAGCTTGCCGAGCGAGCGCATGTGCATCTTGGCGAGCTGGGTGATGATCTGGTCGGCGGCCGGGAACACGAAGCCGTCGAACTGGATCTCCACGACCGGGCGGTAGCCGCGCAGCGCGAGCCCGATGGCGGTGCCGACGATGCCCGACTCGGCGAGCGGGGTGTCGATGACCCGCTCCTCGCCGAAGTCCTTCTGGAGCTCGTCGGTCACGCGGAAGACGCCGCCGAGCTTGCCGACGTCCTCGCCCATGACCAGGACCTTGGGGTCGTTCTCCATGGCCTTGCGCAGGCCGGCGTTGATGGCCTTGCCCAGGGGCAGGGGTGCGGCGGACTGAGTCTCCGTTGACTGGGTCATGACGACACCTCCTCGAAGGAAGCCAGGTAGGCGGCGAACTGCTCCTGCTCTTCGGTCATCAGCGGGTGCTTGTCCGCGTAGACGTGCTCGAAGATCTCAAGGGGCTGGGGATCGGGGAGCGCCAGGCACGCCTTGCGCAGGCCGGCGGCGACCTGCTTGGCCTCGGCGTCGATCTCGTCGAAGAACGCGGTGTCGGCCAGGTCGTTGCGGACGAGGTAGGCCTTGACCCGCTCGATCGGGTCCTTCAGCTTCCAGGACTCCTCTTCGGCCTTCAGCCGGTAGCGGGTGGGGTCGTCGGTGGTGGTGTGGGCGCCCATCCGGTACGTGTAGGCCTCGATGAGGGTCGGGCCCTGGCCGGTACGGGCGTTCTCCAGCGCCTTGCGGGTCACCGCGAGGCAGGCGAAGACGTCGTTGCCGTCGACCCGCAGACCCGGGAAGCCGTAGCCCTCGGCGCGCTTGTAGAGCGGGATCCGGGACTGCTTCTCCAGGGGCTCGGAGATGGCCCACTGGTTGTTCTGGCAGAAGAAGACCACGGGGGCGTTGAAGACCGAGGCGAACACGAACGACTCGTTCACGTCGCCCTGGGAGGTGGCCCCGTCGCCGAAGTAGGCGATCGTGGCGCCGGCCTTGTCGGTGCCCAGCACGCCGTCGCGCTGGATGCCCATGGCGTAGCCGGTCGCGTGGAGCGTCTGGGAGCCGATCACGATCGTGTAGAGGTGGAACCCGTGCTCGGCGGGGTCCCAGCCGCCGTGGTTGACGCCGCGGAACAGGCCGAGCAGGTTGATCGGCTCGACGTTGCGGCAGTAGGCGACGCCGTGCTCCCGGTAGGTCGGGAACACCATGTCGTTATCGGTCATCGCCCGGCCGGAGCCGATCTGCGCGGCCTCCTGGCCGAGCAGCGAGGCCCAGAGTCCGAGCTCGCCCTGCCGGGTGAGCGCGACGGCCTCCATGTCGATCTTGCGGACGATCACCAGGTCGCGGTAGAGCCCGCGGATCTCGTCGGTGGTGAGCTCCAGCGGATAGTCCGGATGCTCGATTCGCTCGCCCTCGGGGGTGAGCAGCTGGATGAGCTCGGTCCCGTCGGACGGCGACAGCTCTGGGGTGTCGGGCGCGCCGCGCACGGAGTCGATCGTCATCGATGACCCTCCTCGTTCGGGGCCGGGTCGCGGGATCGCCGCGGGGACCGGCCGACATCGGTGGCAGCCGCCCCCAGGTAAGGGGACGAAATGCCACTAATGACATCGTGGCAGACATCACACCTAAGGACGCAAGTCTTCCCTTGGGGGTTCCCTACCCCGTGCCGGCCTCGGCGCACCGCGCCCAGGCCACACAGCGCCTCGGCGACCCCGAGTGAAGTGCGTCACTGTTCGTCGTCGATCACGAGGACGAGGGCCGCGTCGCCGTGCTGGGATGTGAGGAATGGACCCCCTGGAGCTTCGGAACGACTACCTGGACGTCGCCGACGTGGCGGCGGCCCTCCTCACCGAACCCGCCGTGGCCGCCGCCTGGGAGGAGCACAGCGCGCTGGCCGAGTACACCGTCGGCGGCCTGGCCGGGCACTACGCAGGGCAGATCTTCTTCATCGGCAGGGTGCTGCAGGAGCCGCCGCCGAAGGAGGAGCCGATCCCGCTGCTGGACTACTACAGCCGGGTGAGCTGGCTGAACGAGCCGGGCCTGGACTCGCCCGCCAACGTGCGCATCCGCGCCGCCTCGCAGGAACTGGCGGCGGCCGGTCCCCAGTCCCTGTCGGAACGGGCCGCCTGGGCGGTCGGGCAGCTGCGCACCGCGCTCCCCGACCTGCCGCCCCGCAACGTACGGCTCCCGAACTGGCACGACTGGTCGCTCACGTTCGACGACTTCCTCACCACCCGGCTGTTCGAGCTGGTGATCCACACCGACGACCTCGCCGTCAGCGTGGGCCTGCCCACCCCCGAACTGCCGGACGGCGCGGTCGACACGGTCGTGGCGCTGCTCGCTCAGCTGGCCGTACGGCGCCACGGGGCGACCGACGTCATCCGGGCGCTCAGCCGCGCCGAACGTGCCCCCACGAAGCCGATAGCCGCCATCTAGCACCCGTTCCGGCGTACGGGCCGCGCCATGGGCCCGTACGCCGGCTCCCTCACTCGTGGGAGAGAGCGCGGGTGGCGCCTGCTCACGGGAGAGGGCGCGGGTGGCGCCTGTTCGCGGGAGAGGGCGCGGGTAGCGCCTGTTCGCGGGAGAGGGCGCGGGGGCGCCTACTCGCGGGAGAGGGCGCGGGTGGCGCCGGCGGCGACGGTCAGGCCGAGGATGAAGCCCGCGACGACGAGCACGTTCGCGATCCATTGATAGACGCCGGACGGCGCGTACTCGGCCTCCTGCCCGAGGCTGCCGATGGGCAGGAGCAGGTCGAGCGTGTAGAGGAACGCGTTGAAGTGCGGGTGATGCCCGTCGTCCAGGACGCCGGGCTTGTGGATCGAGAAGACGATCGTGCCGAAGGCCAGCAGCCCGAACAGCCAGCTCGCGGCGCGGAACGGCCGGTAGCCGTAACCGATCAGGAGGTCCTGCGCGTATCCGACGATCTTGCGGGCCGGGCCCTGGTTGCTGCGCCGGTCGCGGGCCTTGGCCAGCAGGACCGTGCGGCCGTCGGCGTCCAGGCCCAGCGTGCGGTACGTCTGGGCCAGCCGCTCGTAGGGCTGCGGCGCGTAGCCGGTGTTGTCGGTGTCCAGATGCAGCCACGCCAGGCGCTGCTTGGCCGGCATCGGAGGGTCGAGCGTCTCGTACTGCAGCCCGTCCAGCTGGAGCCGCGTCGGCCAGGTGTTCTGGTCGTCGCGGAGCAGGTTGATCTTGGCGTACGAGAGGTCGGCCAGGCCGTCGATCTGCTCGGCCGGGCGCAGCAGCACCTCCTCGGCCTGGATGCGCTGCAGGTTCAGGGCCGTTCCGGACTTGTTGTGGAGCCGGGCCCCGCGCAGGCTGAGCTGGCCGGTGATGCGGGCCCCGGCGAAGCTCACCGCCCCGGCGGCGCTGAACCCGTCGGAGCAGTAGACGTCGGTCTCCACCGCCAGGTCGTCGGCGTTCAGCGCGGTCCGCTCGGGGTGGGACAGGTCGGCGCCGACGAACGACAGGTATCCGCCGACCCGCGCGCCGCGCAGCCGGATCTCGCCCTGCGCCGAGAACCCGCCGTCGCAGAACACGTTCGCGGCCACGTCCAGGCGGCTGGCGTACAGGGCGGAACCGGAGGGGTTGTGCAGCCGGGCCTGCCGGAAGATCAGCTGTCCGCCCACGCGGGCGCCCGGCAGCCGCACCTCGCCGTTCGCCACGAAGCCCTGATCGCAGTAGACGTTGGCGTCGACCGTCAGCCGGTCGGCCAGCAGCGCGTCCCCGCCCTGGTTGACCAGGTGGACGCCGGACATGTTGAGGATGCCGGTGATGTGCGCCCCGTCCAGCCACAGCCCGCCCGAGACCCGGCTGCCCTCCAGCCACAGGTGGCCGTCTATGCGCGTGCCGGACGCGACCAGGCCGGGCAGGCGGCAGTGCATCAGGTGGACGCTGTTCATCGTCGCCCAGTACAGGTGCGGGGCCTCATCGAAGGAGCACCTGGTGAGGGCGAGCGGGACTGTCACCTCGGCGTGGCCCAGGTTGAGCGCCCCGGTGATGCGGGCGCCGGTGAGCCGCAGCGCCGCGACCTCGCCCGGCGTGCGCTCGACTGCCCCGGCCAGCAGCGCGACGAGCACCTCGGCGCGGACCACCCGGTCCTCGCTCCACCGCTCGGCGAACGCCGGGTCGGTCTGGCCCGGGTCGGGGCTGGACAGGTCGACGGCCTCACCGCTGGGGAACGCCTCCCACAGGCGGCGCTCCGGTGGCGACAGTTCCTCGATGTTCATCGAATCGACTCCGGGGGAGTGGGCTGGAGCAGGAGGTGCCGGGCCGGGCTGGAACAGGGGGTGCCGGGCCGGGCCGGGCCTGGGGTGGAGCTGCAACAGGTTATGGTGCCGTACGCTTCAAGACCGTAAGGGAAAAGTGCTGATCAGTGAGGGGGCGATCGTGGCGCGCGTCGTCGTCGACGTCATGCTCAAGCCGGAGATTCTCGACCCCCAGGGTCAGGCGATCGCCCGGAAGCTGCCGCAGATGGGCTTCGAGGGCGTTTCGGCGGTCCGCCAGGGCAAGCGGTTCGAGCTGGAGCTGGACGGGCCCGCCGACGAGGCGGCGCTGGAGCAGGCCCGCAAGATCGCCGACACCCTGCTGGCCAACCCGGTCATCGAGACCTACGAGGTTCACGTCCTCTAGGCCCGGGTACGGATTCTCCGGGGAACAATGCGATCCCGATCCCGCGAATGAAGCGTGGGAAATAGCGGGACGGATGGGCCATGTGATGGGCGCCACAATTGGCGCGTTCCAATCGGCCGCCAATCCTGCCATTGTTCGTGGGGCTAATCTTTTTACGCGCTATCTGTGCGTCACTTGGCACGCCGACATGCAGGGTTCATGAAAGAACCAGCAACTGTAGCGATTACGCCAGTTATCGCCGGGGAAGTCTTAGCTTCGTCGAGCCACGAGTCGTCCAGGGTCGCGGCCCGACCGGGGTGCCAGGCAATGACACGAGGTGGCCGGTGGATCTGAAGCTCTCGCTAGCGCTGCCCCACGAGGCGCTGAGCGTCCCGGTGATCCGCCGCGTTCTGGGGGACGCGCTGCGCGGACTAGGGGTCAATGAGGACTGCGTCGCGGATATCCTCGTCGCCACTTCGGAGGCGTGCACCAATGTGATCCAGCACGCTCGCTCGGGCGGCAATTACGAAGTGGTCGGCCTGGTCGACGACGACGTCTGCGTATTGAAGATCATGGATTGGGGTCGCGGGCTGCGCCGCGCGACGTCCGCCGATGACCTGGGAACTTTGAGGGAATCGGGCCGCGGGCTTAAGATCATGCGGGCGTTGGTGGACGACCTCAGCATCGACTCCACCCCCGACCGGGGCACGGTGGTCCACCTCAGGAAGCGCCTGACCTGGCGCGATGAGGCCCTGATTCGGCGCCTCGAACGCCAGCTCATGCACAGCGCCGGGTAGATTGGGACGCGCGCGGGGGGATCTGGCGCGCATCGGTGAGCGACGGACTACGGACCGTCGATTCCGGCCGCCCTCATTTCGGAGGAACTGTAGAGATGGACGCTGCCCGGGTGGGGGTCATCACCTTCCCTGGTTCTCTGGACGATCGTGACGCGGCACGTGCCGTGCGCCTGGCCGGCGCGGAGCCGGTCGCGCTCTGGCATGCCGACCACGACCTGCAGGGCGTGGACGCGGTCGTCCTGCCCGGTGGGTTCTCGTACGGCGACTACCTGCGGGCCGGGGCGATCTCGCGCTTCGCGCCGATCATGACGGAGCTGGTCGCCGCCGCGGGCGACGGCCTGCCAGTGCTCGGCATCTGCAACGGCTTCCAGGTGCTGTGCGAGTCGCACCTGCTGCCGGGCGCGCTGCTGCCGAACGCGGGCCTGCACTTCGTCTGCCGGGACCAGCGACTGCGCATCGACAACGCCGGCACCGCCTGGACGTCGGACTACCGCGAGAGCCAGGAACTGGTCGTCCCGATCAAGAACAGGGACGGCCGCTTCACCGCCGACCCGAAGGTCGTCACCGAGCTCGAGGACAGCGGCCGCGTCGTCGCCCGCTACCTCGACCTCAACCCGAACGGCTCCCTGAACGACATCGCCGGCATCTGCAACGAGGCCGGCAACGTCGTCGGCCTGATGCCGCACCCCGAGCACGCCGTGGAGTCCCTCACCGGGCCCTCCACCGACGGGCTCGGCTTCTTCACCTCGATCGTCAAGAGACTGGTCAACGCATGAGCGAGCTGGAGCGGCGCGGCGCCGCCTGGACTGAGGAGCGCAGCGACGAGGGAAGGCGGCGCCAAAGGGCGCCGCGCAAGCGAACGGACAACAGAGCATGAGCGAGCAGCCACCCGACTCCGGCGCCCCCGAGGGGGGTCGCCGCCCCGGCGAGCACGAGCCGACCCTGGAGTGGTTCGCCGACCTGAAGAGCGACGCCGACGACCCCGAGCTCCAGCCCGTCGACCCCGCGGTGACCCAGGCCTTCGAGGCCATCATCGAGGAGGGCGACAAGGAGGAGGCCGCCGGCATCGCCATCCCGGCCGTGCCCGGCGAGATCGTTCCGACGCCCGCGGCCGCCGACGCGTTCGCGCAGGCCATCGCCGCCGAGCGAGCGGAGCCCGGCGCGTCCGGCTCGTCCGCCGCTTCCGCCGGAGCTTCTGGATCCGCTGGGGCCGCTGCGCCCGCTGCGCCCGCTGGGTCCGCCGAACGAGCCGAGCGCGTGGAGGAGGGCTCGCCCGACGAGGCCGCCGCGACCACGAGCCAGGCGCTGAACGTTCTCACCGACCTGGCCGTGGACCCCGAGCTCGGCGCTCAGCTCAAGGCCGGCGGCGACCCCGCCGACGTTCCCGAGCCCGAGCCCGCTGGAGAGCCCGAGCCCGCGCACGCCGCCGAGGCGCCCCCGGCCCCCGAGGCCGAGACCGCTCCCGTTCCGGCTGCGACCGAGGCCGAGCCGCCCGCGCCCGCGGACGAGTCCGGCGAGCGGGAGCCGGCGCCGCTGGCGCCGTCCGCGATGACGCCTCCGGTGGTGCACGAGACCGACACGGTCGCGGCCGCCAAGGTCACGCCGGACCGGCAGCAGCCGTACGCCGAGCTCGGCATGAAGGACGAGGAGTACCAGCGCGTCCGCGACATCCTCGGCCGCCGTCCGACCGCCGCCGAGCTGGCGATCTACTCGGTGATGTGGAGCGAGCACTGCTCGTACAAGAGCTCCAAGGTGCACCTGCGCCAGTTCGGCGACAAGGCGCCCAAGACCGACGCGCTGCTGGTCGGGATGGGCGAGAACGCGGGCGTGGTCGACGTCGGCCAGGGCTGGGCGGTCACCTTCAAGGTCGAGTCGCACAACCACCCCTCCTACGTCGAGCCCTACCAGGGCGCGGCGACCGGGGTCGGCGGCATCGTCCGCGACATCATGTCGATGGGCGCGCGTCCGGTAGCGGTCATGGACTCGCTGCGGTTCGGGCCCGCCGACGCGGCCGACACCCAGCGCGTGCTGCCCGGCGTGGTCGCGGGCGTGGGCGGCTACGGCAACTCGCTCGGCCTGCCCAACATCGGCGGCGAGACCGTCTTCGACGCCTGCTACGCGCAGAACCCGCTGGTCAACGCCCTGTGCGTGGGCGTGCTGAAGCACGACGACATCCAGCGCGCGATCGCCCCCGGCCCGGGCAACCGGGTCATCCTGTTCGGCGCCGGCACCGGCCCCGACGGGATCGGCGGCGCGTCCGTGCTGGCCTCGGCGACCTTCGACGACGAGTCGCAGCAGAAGCGGCCGAGTGTTCAGGTCGGCGACCCGTTCATGGAGAAGCTGCTCATCGAGTGCTGCCTGGAGTTGTTCCAGGAGGACCTGGTGGTCGGCATCCAGGACCTCGGCGCGGCCGGGGTCTCGTGCGCGACGACCGAGCTGGCCGCGGCCGGCACCGGCGGCATGCACGTGGAGCTGGACTCGGTGCCGCTGCGGGACGCGACCCTTCGCCCTGAGGAGATCCTCATGAGCGAGTCGCAGGAGCGCATGATGGCCGTGGTCGAGCCGGAGAAGGTCGACCGGTTCATGGAGATCTGCGGCCGGTGGGAGATCCCGGCGACCGTGATCGGCGCCGTGACCGACTCCGGCCGCTTGGTGATGACCTGGCGCGGCGAGACCATCGTCGACATCCCGCCGGGCACCGCGGCAGACGAGGGCCCGGTCTACGAGCGGCCGTACGAGCCGCCGGCCGACCTGGGCGCGCTGCAGTCCGACACCCCGGGCCGCCTCACCCGCCCGGCCAACGCCGACGACCTGCGCAACACGGTCCTGTGGCTGGCCGGGTCGCCGAACCTGGCGAGCAAGACCTGGGTGACCTCGCAGTACGACCGCTACGTGCTCGGCAACACCGTGCTGGCGATGCCCGAGAACGCGGGCGTCGTCCGCATCGACGACGAGAGCGGCCTGGGCATCGCGCTGTCGCTGGACGGCAACGGCCGCTACACCCGGCTTGACCCGTACGCCGGGGCCCAGCTCGCCCTCTCCGAGGCGTTCCGCAACGTCGCCGCCACCGGCGCCCGCCCGCTGGCCGTCACCAACTGCCTCAACTTCGGGTCCCCCGAGGACCCCGGGGTCATGTGGCAGTTCGCGCGCGCGGTCGAGGGCCTGGCCGACGCCTGCCAGTATCTGGGCACGCCGGTCACCGGCGGGAACGTCTCGTTCTACAACCAGACCGGCAGCACGCCGATCAACCCGACGCCGGTCATCGGCGTGCTGGGCGTCCACGACGACGTCCGCCGCCGGGTGAACATGTCGTTCTCCTCCGAGGGCAACGTGATCGCGCTGCTCGGCGAGACCCGCGAGGAGTTCGGCGGCTCCGAATGGGCCCACGTGGTCTACGACCACCTGGGCGGCCTGCCGCCGCTGGTCGACCTGGCCGCCGAGAAGGCGCTCGCCACCGTCCTGGTGACGGCCGCCCGCGAGGGCTTGGTCACCGCCGCGCACGACGTGTCCGACGGAGGCCTTTCCCAGGCGCTCGTCGAGTCCTGTCTGCGCGGCGGCCTCGGCGCCAAGATCACGCTGCCCGGCGACCCGTTCGTCTCGCTGTTCAGCGAGTCGGTCGCGCGCGCCGTCGTGGCCGTACGGCCGGGCGCGGAGGCCCGCCTCCAGGCGCTCTGCGAGCAGGCGGGCGTGCCCGTCAGCCAGCTGGGCGTCACCGGCGGTGACTCTCTCGCCATCACCGGCCGCGGCCCCGAGGGCGACCAG
Source organism: Actinomadura barringtoniae (assembly GCF_017573505.1). Classification (GTDB taxonomy): domain Bacteria; phylum Actinomycetota; class Actinomycetes; order Streptosporangiales; family Streptosporangiaceae; genus Spirillospora; species Spirillospora barringtoniae. Next base: position 137,925 of record NZ_JAGEOJ010000007.1, on the reverse strand, counting down.
CAGGAGCTGTTCTCCATCCCCCTCGCCGAGCTCCGCGAGGCCCACGAGCGCACGCTCCCCAGCTACGCGGGCTGAGCCGCGTGCGCTGAGCGACGCGGGCTGACGAGCCCCAGAAAGCGCCGAGCGCCCGATCACTAGGGAAGGTGATCGGGCGCTTCGCTGTCCGCCAGAGGGCTCTGAGAGCCCCCTGAGGCCCTGAGAAGACGGCTGCGACCTTAGAAGACCGAGATGTGGACGTGGTCGTAGTGGTTGGCGGTCACGCCGCCGCGGTTCTCCATGGCGCGCCAGCCGGGGCTGCGCATGTCGTAGATGCGCTGCCGCCAGATGATGTACTTGATGCCGAGCTTGCTCGCGTTGGAGATCGCGAACGCGGCGGTACGGTCGCCCAGGTCCTTGGCGGCCCCGGCGGCCATCGTTCCGCCGGTGGTGACCATGAAGTCGCAGGCGTGGCCGGTGCCGTGGTCCTGCGGGTCACCGGTGCTGCGGAAGCAGCCGATCGTGGGGAACGGTCCCATCTCCTGGTCCACGATGTCGTGGACCTTCTTCATACGGGCCGTGATGCCGCCCATGCCGACGCTGGGCGACTCGGGCTTGTACTTCTTCAGCAGGGCCTTGACCCGGGCCTTCTGCTTCACCAGGTCCTTGATCTCGCCCTCGAGCTCGTCGATCTTCTTCTCGGCGTCGCGGCGGGCCTGCTCCTGCGAGGCGACCAGCACCTGGATCTGCTTGACCTTGCCGGCCTGGTTCTGCGCGACGTGGCTGACGAGCGAGGCGTTGTTCAGCACAGTGGACGGGTCGTCGCTGGACAGGGCCGTGACCGACGGGTCCGCGCCGTTGCTCATGTACTGGGAGGCCGCCATCTGCGCGACCAGGGCGCGGGCGGCGGTGAGGTCCTGCTTCAGGTCCTGCGACTTCTTCAGCGCCTGCTTGACGGCGAACTGAGTGTCCTTGAGCTTGGCGAGGTCGCCCCCGTACGCCTTGTCGAGCCTCTCGATCTGGGCGTTCAGCTTGCTGACGCGGCCGCTGTCGCCGGGGTCGGCCTGGGCGGAGGGCGTCGCGCTCGCGAGCAGGGGCGCGGCCGCGGCGAAGCCCACGAGGGCGAGCCGGGCACGGCGCCATCGGGTGGAGGTGGGGGTCTCCACGTGTCTCCTTCTCCTCGATCGCCTACCGGGTTAGCTGACGGGTTCGGGCCGGGAGTCTGCCCTACCGCGACCGCTGGGTGCGCTGCGGATTCACCCCTGGTACGTACGGCATGGGGCCGTTCGTTGAATGGGTCCCCGGTTCCCGCGCGGCATTCGCGGGATTCGGCTGTCCGGCCAGACTGCCCGGCGGCGCCGGAGCGAGTCATTGACCGAATGCCATTGAACTGTAAAGAACCGCTCGTTACCTCGCCAAGAGTAAACCGTGGTGGCCGGCGAAGCGGCTGGTAGGCCAGAGAAGCCCGGCCCCCTGCAGGGAGCCGGGCCGTCTCATGTGGCCATCGTCACAGGGTGCCCTTGTAGAGGAGCAGGTTCGGGGTGCCCTTGGGCAGGTGCGTGATGCGGTTCTTGGTGGCGTTGGTCTTCAGCCACTTCTCGACCTGGGCGAAGCTCGCCTTGCGGTGCCCGGCCAGGTAGAGGGCCGCGACGCCGCTGACGTACGGGGTGGCCATCGACGTTCCGTCGAGCCTGGCGGTGCGGTTGCCCGGCCAGGTGGAGACCACGGCGTGGCCCGGGGCGTTGATGTCCACGCACTTGCCGTAGTTGGAGAACGTGGGGCGCGAGTCGGTCTTGGTGGTGGCGCCCACGGTCATGACCACGTTCGCGCCCGCGGGAGAGCTGTTGCAGGCGGGCGCGCCCTCGTTGCCGGCCGCGACGGACACGAACACGCCCGAACGCGACAGGTTCGAGACGGCGATGTCGAGGGCCTGTGACTTCGGGCCGCCGACCGAGATGTTGGCGACGGCGGGCTTGGCGGCGTTCTTGTGCAGCCAGCGGACCGCGGCGACCACGTTCGACATCGGGCCGGTGCCGTCGCAGCCGAGCACGCGCAGCGCGCGGAGCTTGACGTCCTTGGCCACGCCGTAGGTCTTGGAGCCCAGGATGCCCGCCACGTGCGTGCCGTGGCCGTTGCAGTCGTTGCCGTCCTTGTAGCCCGGGGCCTTCCAGGCGATGGAGGCGCGGCCGCCGAAGTCCTTGTGCTTGGTGTCCAGGCCGGTGTCGATGACGTAGGCGTTCACGCCGCGGCCGAGCGCCTTGTAGTTGTAGCGCTTGTTCAGCGGCAGCTTGCGCTGGTCGATCCGGTCCAGACCCCAGGTCGGCCCGATCTGGGTGCCCGCGACCTTGACGATCTGGTCCTGCTCGATCGCCGCGACCTGCTTGTTGCGCTGCAGCTTGGACAGCTGGTCGGAGGTCAGCTTGGCCGCGAAGCCGTTCAGCACGCCGTCGAACTGCTGGACCGCGGAGGCTTTGACCTGCGCGGCGGCCGCCGACGTGGAGGCGCCGTCCTTGAGCGTCACGATGTACTGCCCGGCGATCGGCGTGCCCTCGGCCGCGGTGACCTGGACCAGCGACGGGTCCGGGCCGTCGGCGAGGACGGGCAGTGCGGCGGCGGCGCCGAGGCACGCGGCGATCGAGCCGGCCATCAGCAGCTTTCGGGGGGCAGCCCGCACGGAGGGACTCCTTACGGTCGCGCCGGTGGACCTGAGGGGAGAAGATCCAGGGAACCGACAGAGAGGCACCTTAGTGGATCTGTCCTGATATCCGCAGCTAGGCCCGGCAATTCGGACTTGACCGGGCAAGGTCGGGCTGGACCCGGCCCCCGGCTTTGGTCAGCCCTTCACGAGCTTGCCCTGGTAGCCCGCCGGATTGCTGGGAGCCGTCCACGCGTAGTTGAGCGACCCGTCCGGCTGCTTGACGACCTGGACCGTCCCGCTGTGGCACGGCTGCCCGATCGTCAGCGACATCTGGAGCTTCTGGGTCGTGCCGCTGTTCAGCGCGAGGTTGCCGACGCAGTTGTTCTGCGGGTAGCGGGCCTGGGCGACCTTGCTCCCCACCTGGAAGGTGACCTCGATCGGGAACGAGGCGTGGTTCTTGGCGTTCACCGCCGTGCCCCGCCAGGTGCCCGCGAACGTCTCGGGGATCGCCGTCACCGGCGAGTTGTTCGGCGGCGTGGAGGGCCCCGGCGGCTTGGAGGAGTCGTCCGAACCGCCCTTGAGCTGCGGGCCGAGCACCAGCGCGATGATCGCGACGCCGACCAGCACGCCGATGACCACCGACGCCGCGACGCCCAGCACGTGGTTGTCGGGCCTCTTGATCCCCGACGGCCACGGGATCCGGGACGTCTTCGGCACCGACAGGATCGCCGTGTGGCCGTGGTCCTGGCCTCGTCCCTGCCCGTATCCCTGCCCGTGTCCCTGTCCGTCGTCCTGGAGGTGCCGCTGCGCCCCGGTGTCCATGCCGGGGATCAGATGCGGCCGGCGTTCACCGTCGTTGCGCTCGGCCGGCTGCGGCGGCTCGATGGCCCGGCGCGATCCCGGAGGACCGAACGGCCCGGCGGATCCCGGCCCCTGAGGTCCCTGCGGCCCTTGCGGCCCGTTCGGGCGGGGCGGGCCGGGCGGCGGTCCGAGCGGCCCGTTGGGCCCCTGCGGCCCGTTGGGCCCCTGCGGCCCCTGCGGCCCTTGGGGGCCTGGCTGGAACGGCCGGCTCTGCGGCCGTACGCCGTTGGACGGCGCGGTGATCGGGGGTGCGGAAAGCATCTGAGTGGACTGAGCCGACTCGTCCACAGGCGCTGGGGGAAGAGCGAGGGAGTTCCGCGGGCCGACCGGGGTCTCGGGAGCCGGGGCGGGATCTGGGGCCAGGGTGGGAGCGGGAGCCTCGGGAGCAGGGGGAGCCTGTACGTCCTCGACCATCGGCTGAGGCGCCTTTGGAAGAATGACGGGTGCGGCGGGTGCGGTGCCCGTGGCGAGGGCGCGGCCCTCATCGACCATGGACTTCGGCAGCTGGGAGGCCAGCGGCGCGTCCTCGTCCAGGAGGCGTTCAAGAAGCTCGGCGGAGGTCGGGCGGTCGCCGGGTTCCTTGGCCAGGGCGTCCGAGACCACCTCGCGCAGGCTGTCGGGCACCGGGGTCAGGTCCGGGTCGTCGTAAACGATCCGCTGCATGACCTCCGAGGGGCTGTCGTCCCCGAAGGGCGCTTCCCCTGTCGCGGCGAACAACACCGTGGCGCCCCAGGCGAACACATCCGCGGCAGGACCGATGTCCACCCCGCGAAGCTGTTCGGGAGCCTTGTAAGCGGGGTCGTCGGAAACCCGGCCGGTCGGCGCGGCCGAGACCTCGTCCAGGGCGTGCGCGACGCCGAAGTCGGTGACCCGGGGTCCGCTGCGGCCGAGCAGCACGTTGCCGGGCTTGAAGTCATGGTGAACGGCCCCGGCGCGATGAATGGCGGCCAGAGCGATCGCGATGCCGACGGCCAGCCGTTCGGTCACCGCGGGACCGCGTGGGCCCTCTTCCAAAACAAGCTGCTGCAGCGAGGGGCCGTCGACGAACTCGGTGACCACGTACGGGCGGTCGCTCTCCACGTCCGCGTCCACGATCCCGGCCGTACAGAAGCCCGAGACCTTCCGCGCCGCGTCGAAAGCCGCCGCGAACCGCGACCGGGCGGCGGGCTCGCCGCTCAGGCGCAGGTGCAGGAGCTTCACCGCGACCGAACCACCGGCGGGGCTGTTGCCGCGGAAGACGGCGCCCTGTTCGCCCACGCCGAGCCGGCCCGTGATCTCGTAACCGCCGAGGCGATGCGGATCACCGGGCTGCAGGGGCAAAGCCTCGGCCATCTAAACGAACCTCCGTGTCGTCCCGCCGGGTCGGTCGCCCCGGCCGGCCCCCCGATCACTTTTCCGCCCCCATGTCGGCACCGGGGTCCTTTTTACCGGGTGAAGCCCGGTTTTGGTGCCTGAGACGGACGGAAGGCCACCCTCCGGTCACGCGGTAGCCTCGGTGCCGATGCCCCGTACACGCCTCTCCCGCGCCGTTCTGGACGAGCAGCGGGCCGCGCTGGGCCTCCCGCCGTACGCCGGAGAGGACGAGCCCGCCGCGCTGCGCCGAGCCTCGCTCGACACGGTGCTCGCCGCCCACGAGGCGGGCGCGGAGCCGGCCGGGCCGGTGGTCAGGGGAGCCGTACGCCACCTGCTCGACCGTCTCGCCGAGCTGGCGCCCGGCAAGTCCGTGGAGGTCCGCGTCCCTCCACACGCGGCCGTCCAATGCATCGACGGCCCGCACCATACTCGCGGAACCCCCCCGAATGTGGTGGAGATGGACGCTACCACCTGGATTCGGCTCGCCACGGGCCGCTTGACCTGGCCCGAGGCGATCGCCGAGAACCGCGTCCGTGCCAGCGGCTCCCGCGCCGACCTGTCGGCCTACCTGCCGCTGCCCCCGAACTGAGATTCGGGTCTTTACTCGGCTCCCTCGCGCTGCGACGGTGGGGGCACCGAGATCGGGGCGCACGGAGATGCCATGCTCATCGCGCACTGGACGTTCGACGTCAGCGACATCGACGGCCGCAAGGTGAAGGACGCGAGCGGCGGCGGCCTGGCCGCCGAGCTCGACGAACACGCCGAGATCGTCCCCGGCCGGGACGGCGAGGTCCTGTCCTTCGACGGCAACGCCCAGGCCACGGTCGCCGCCGCACCCCAGCTGGTCCTGAGCCAGATCTTCGGCTTCAGCCTGACCTTCTTCGTCAAGGTCACCGGCGAGCCCACCGGCGAATGGCGCGGCCTGGTCTACAAATCCGTGGCGATAGACCACGACGCCAGGGCCGTCGGCCTATGGCTCTACCCCGACGCCCTGCGCCTGCGGGCCCAGCTCTTCACCATCAAGGGCCCCGAGTACATCGACAGCAGGGCCCGCCTCCACCTGAACGAATGGACGCACATCGCGTTCGTCGTCGACACCGACGGCATGTTCCTCTACGTCAACGGCAACCTCGACGTCGCCGTCCCCCTGGAACACGCCGTGGTGACCCCCGCGGGCCCCATCTCCCTAGGCGCAGAGCCCGGCAAACCAGGCCTCACCGGGGAACTGGACGACTTCCGCGTCTACTCCTCGCCCCTGAACGAAGAGGCCGTACGCGCCCTGGTCACCGCGTAGAAGCATTGTCGGCGAACGGAAACTCCCGTTCCACACACTGCCTCCTGGCCGTGTCATCGGGGTACTTGTGCCTGTCGGCACACTCCGCCGCCTTGTTCAGCAAGAAGAAAATGGCGACACCCCCGATCACCAAGGTCGCCGCCGAGCAGACGACCCCCGCGATCGCCATGCTCCGGGCTTGCCCCCGTACGGCGGACACGACCCCGAGCACGAACCCGACGAGCGCCACCACCATCCCCGCTCCGCACAGCGCCAGCGCGGGCAACCCGACGATCCCGAGCACCAGGGACGCGACCGCCAGCCCCTTCCGCTCGGGGGCCGCGGGCGGCGAGTAGGTCTGGTACCCCGGCATCGTCATGCGTTCCTCCCCCAAGTCGCCCCCTCAGAGTCCCGTGCCACCCCACTGCCCCGCCGACGCACGGGGTAAAGGTCGGTTGAAGAAACAGACCCGGTCACGTCCTGACCTGGGGCGAGCAGGGGCCAATCCGGGAGCACGCCCACACTTAGGTGGACTTCTAGGCGGACTTCGGGGCCTTGCTCTTGAAGATGAGGTTCATGTGCTCGACGCCATCCCGGATCTCCGGCTTGAGTTGATGGCGGTAGACCTCTTCGGTGATCTTCGTCGACTTGTGTCCGACGAGCTTGCTGATCGTCTCGATCGAGACGCCGTGATCGCTCATGAGCGACACGAAGGTGTGGCGAAGCTCACGCGGACACCACTCGTCGCCGACGAGTCCGGCGGCGTTCAGGACCTTCCTGAAGAAGTAGCGGATCGAGTTCCCCGTGTACGGGGTTCCGTCCTCGTGGCAGAACACCAGATCGTGATCTTGGTAGGTCTCTCCGGCCTGAAGGCGTTCGGCTGCCTGCCTCGTGCGGAGAGCGCGGAGCGCTTCGACGGCCATATCGGCGAGCCCCAGGCCGCGACGGCTCAGGAGTGTCTTGGTCTCGCCCTTGTGGCGGTCAGCGCGCAGTACGTAGACGGTCGCCGAGTCGAGATCCACGTCGCTCCATTTGAGCGGGCGTAGTTCCTCGGTACGCAGCCCGGACGTGACCGCGAGGATCACGTACGCGCCGAGCCTGTGCTCTGGCTTGGTCGCCTCCGTCAGGAGGGCGTCTGCCTGTTCCAAGCTGAGCGACTTCGATGGCCGACCGTCCTTGCCGACAGGGGTGTCGACGAGTTCCGCCACGTTCCGGCCGACCTTGTCATGCCGCATCGCGCGCTTGATGGAGCGCACGAGCAGGTTGTGAACGATGTTCAGGGTGGACGTGGCGAGGTGTTTCGTCCGCCCGTTCAGCCACTTCTCAACGTCGTCGGCTGAGAGATCGGTGAGCGGGATGCGGCCGATCAGGGGGATGATCTGCCCATCGACGAGCGTCCGGTACGTCTTCTTGCTGGAGTCCGACCGGTCCGTCGTCGCGAACGCCGCTAGGAAGTCGTTCACCGCGTTCTCAACGCGGTAGTTGGGTGCGGGCTTGGCGCCCGTCTCCAACTCCCTGACGGCCTTGATGAGCTTGTCTCGGACTTCGGTCCTGTTCTTGCCCTTCCGCTTGAGCCTGTTGCGCTTGCCGTTCGGCTTGAAGCCGAGAGACAGGGCGCCGGTGTAGCCGTCGCCCTCTCGATAGATGCTGCCTTCGTACTTACCGATCAGGATCTTTGCCAAGGGATCCCTCCTCGTGTCGGTCGAGGTACTCCTTGATCGCTTTCCTGATGACCCACGACACGGGGCGTTCCTGCGATTCGGCGTACGCGACGAGGCGGTTCTTGAGTTCCGCGTCCACGCGCGCCGGAGGCAGGGTCGTCGTCTTGTCTTCGGCCATGTGAGTGACTCCTCTCGTTCGGGATGTTCATGTGCTTGCCGAGGTGAGAGCGCACTCGCGTCGATGGAGTTATCAAGAAGCGGAACCCCGGGACCTTTCCTTCGGGACGAGTCCCGGGGCCATGTAGAACACCGTAGCAACGTGTGCTACAAGCGTCAGCTTTTCTCGTCGGCGGATTCCAGTGAGGCGATGAACTCGGCCAGGTGCCGGTCCGTGATGCGGCGAAGCTTTCCGATCTTGATGCTGTGAAGCTGGCCAGTGCGGAGCAGGAAGTAGACCTTGTCGCGTCCGATCTGGAGGGTCTCGGCGACCTGTTCGACGGTGTAAGCCTGCACGTTCACCTCCTTGCCTCCCGAGTCATGCTCGGGTCTTGTCGGGGCGTCGCGTTCTCCTCTCGGTGGTGACGTTGCGTATTCGTCCACGTCCATGTCCACGCTCTATCTCCGTCCCTTACGTGCAGACACGCGCGTGCGGACGTGGACGTGGACAATCACGGACGGTCACGGCTCGGTGGGTTGAGTGGCGCGCCAGCGTCCCCGGCTGACCTGGCAGGCACGCCGCTCGGCGGCGAGTTCCTGGAGGCGGTAGTAGACCCACGAGCGGCCCATGCCCGTCGCCGTCATGAGATGGGCGATGGGGACTCCCTCGTCCGGAGCACCGGCCAGCATCGACCACAGGACGCCCTCAGGGGCCTTGTCGTCGCCACCCTGTCCCTGCCGTTCACCGGCACCGGGTGAGGCGTCTACGGGCGGCTCAGCGCGTTGGCTGCGTGGCTGGTCTCGCTCGGCTTGGAGCGCACGCCGTGACACCTCATCGAGTGGCGGACGCCAGACGGTGTGCTGGCTGGCCGTCGCGCTCACGGCCTCGTCGGTGAGGAGGTACGCGCGTGCGCGGCGCGGGGTGTCGTGTTCGGGTGCGGAGATGAGGAACTTGCCGGGCGCATTGAGCGTGTGTGCGTGCCATCCGGCGCTGAGCATTCCTTGCCCCAGGATGAGGTCGACGTCTCTGCGCTCACGCACTCGGAAGCTGAGCCGTACGTCCATCTGGGAACGGAGAGCGCCCCTGCCCATCGCCTTCTGTGTCGGGCGTTGTGTGGCGGCGATCAGTTGCACCGCGACGGCACGTCCGCGACGGCCGATCGAGTCGGCATCACTGATCGCGTCGGGCGCCTCGTCGGCGAGTTCGGCGTACTCATCGATGAGGATCACGAGGGCGGGCATATCGGATGTCGGCTCCCACACGCGTTGTCCGTGTGCGGCGAGCCATTCAGCGCGCCCCTCCAGGATGGTCACGGCGTCGCGTAGGAGCGCGCTTGCCTGTTCGGGATTGGTGGCGAGGCGATCGATACAGGCCGACCAGGGTTGGAGCTCCATCCCGCGCTTGAGGTCGATCGCCCAGATCACGGCGTCCGTGCAGGCCGAGAGGTTGCCCATGAGGACGTTGATCACGCCGCTCTTGCCCGATCCCGTCGCTCCGCCGATCAGCCCGTGACGACGCTTGAGGTGGACCTGCGCAGGGGTGGCGTCCTCGAACGGCCCCAGGTCGATCGGTTCGGTGATGGAGGAGACTGATGGTCCCGGCCACGGGATCGCGTCGGCATGCGGGTCGATGTCCAGCACGCGCAGCTCGAAGCGGTTGGCCTTGTCATCGGGAGTGGGGTGGACGCGGACGGCGCCCCTGAAGGTCCCGAGCGCCGATTCCAGAGCCGGGATCTTCGCGGTCACGTCCTGGATGGTCTGACCGCGAGCCAGGCCGAAGCGGGCACGCCATCCCCACACGTCCACGACTGCGGACATGACGCGCGAGCCGTTGAGCCCGATCGCAGCGGAGATCTCCGGCCACGCGGCAAGCTTGCGCTCTACGCGCACACGGGCGCGCCGGCGACGGTGTGCCCACCAGGGAACGGCCAGCACTACGCCCCCGTACAGCAGCAGTTGAGGCAGCGGACGGAAGGACGGTCCGAGAGCCGTCCCTGCCGCAAGCCATGCCCCGACCGCCATGGCGACCGTGGCCGCGTAGACACGCTCGCTACGTCGCACGAGGCCCATGCGCTGACCAAGCCCCACGAGCGACGACGCGACGACAGTTGCGCTTGCCAGGAGCCAGGGCCACCACTGCGGGTGTGTGAGATGTAGAACCAGCGAGACGAGCACGGTCACCATCGCGAGGGTGAACGGGGCCAGCTCGGAGCGGTAGCGCCATAGCCACCGGCCGAACAAAACCGCGAAGACATCCGGCAGTGAGTCACCAGAGTTGATGACCACCATGGGCTGCATGCCGTAGCGGCGCATTCGGCGAGCGTTGCGGCGCATCTGCCTGGGCCGCATGTGTTCGGTCTTCATGGGCGGTCCCCGTCGGCCCACCCTTGCGCGCTCAACTCGTCACGCAGATACGAGCACGGGTCGGACTCAGCGTCGCGGTAAGCGGCCAGGGTGGCGCGAGCGGCAGCGGCGAGATTGGCGAGGTTGAGTCGGAGGGCTTCGATCTCGGCGCGCAGGTGCCGGATTTCTGAGATGAGGGCGGGAGTGTCGGTCAGCGTGGCGTTGATGCGTTCCCACTGTTCCGACAGAGGGGCGATGGACTCGGCAATTGCGGCGAGCGTTTCGCGTGCAGTGCGGTTCTTGGCCTTGGCCTCCTGGAGGTCATTGCGGGCGGGGTGCGGAGTGTTTGGCACTAGGCATCGCCTCCTTCGCTCGGACGGTCACGAATGCGTTTTGGGCAGCGCTTGGAGGATGGCGGCGACGATCCGGCGAATGTCCGGAGCGGCGGACGTGGCGGCGAGGAAGAAGCCGAACAACAGGCATGCCAGCGCTTGCCAGACGCGCAAACCCATATACCGCCACGCGACCCAAACCACGGCTGCCAGGACAGCGACCAACGGGACCGACACAGTCACAGTGGAAACTCACCCCCTCAGAACCAGAGATCGGGATAGCGAGACCCCTGCTTGCGGCGCAGCCAGCGAGCGCGGGACCGGCACTTGCGGCAGCGCCGGCTACCAGGCTCGATCCGTGCACCGCATGCGCACTGAAATCCGGTGATGACGCGAGGCATCCGCACGTTGCCCACCCAGATCACCTCCCGGCCTTGTTGCGGGCGGGAAGGTCGTCGCACGTCTCCGAGCGCAGAAGGCGCCGTGAGGCGCTGCCTGCGGTCGAGGTGCTTCCGGTCCGGTGTTCTTCGGCGTGGATGCCGATCACCAGCATCGCGAAGATTCCGCAGACCGTTCCGGCCAGGAAAACGGCGATGATTGCTGCGAGAACGAGGATCATGATGATCACTCCCTTTCACCAGTTTGGAACCTACGAATAAGAAAGTAGGTCTGGTGAAAGGGGTGGTCCCATCCCACGGAGTAATACTGCGGCGATATATATCGCCGTGCCATATCAGCGTGCGATGAGCACAGCGGCGATTAGATTGCCTGCCCGTACACGAGTCGGCACCACCACTCATAGGCAAGTCTCTGCCGAACATGCGGGGTCTCGTGCACGGCGGGATGCGCCGCGCTCACATCGGTACGGCGAATGAAGAACGCGCCGCCGAGCATGCAGAACTCGTACCAACGATCCCGGCACTTGGCGCAGGTGTGCTCATAGACCCGAACCGTCTCGGGACGATGGGCCCTGGTCCAATGCAGTGCCTCCGCACGAGCCCCAGGCGGCGACAGATGCCGCCCCACACACCCCTCCATCTCGGCATGTGGAGCAGTACGGCTGACGGACACACGGCCATCTAGGACACCCGCAGGCTCCGTCACTCCAGCCACCGAACGCCGTGGTCGTCGCGGTACCCCACACCGACCAACCCAAGATCGACGTACTCCAGGTTCCCCGTCCGGCTAGGCGTGACCTTCCGGACGCTTCCATGCGCACCCGCACCCGCGCGAGAGAGCTCGTCACGCACAACGGTGATCGCTTCCGACCGGTCATCGGTCACCCCACCCACGCCGTGCGCGGCGCTCTCCGCCTCAGCAGAGTCGGGGAACAGGACGTCCCACGAGTAGAGGGCCTGCGGCTCCCATGGACGCCGGTCTGACATGACCTGTCACGCTCCCGTCGCTCACCGTAAAGGGGGTCACGCGGGAGGCTCGCAGGCGCCTCAACCTTGGCAAATCTCATCGTGATATCGCACGATGTGATGGACTGGCGTCACTCGATCAGCAACCGCCCCCGCTGCGACACGGAACGGGATCGCGCACGATGCCCCTGGATGAGGCCGCTCTGAGGGAACTCCTCGAAGGAGTCTTCGCTCGTCCGGAGATGGAAGAGGCCTGCGAGCGTCGAGACCTTGGTGCGGTCATCCGCGTTCTCAACAAGTACGGGGTCAGCCAGGGAAGCATCTCCGTCCTCACCGGCATCGCCCAGGGCCGCCTCAGCGAGTACAAGAACGGCAAGCGCATACCCACCGCGCACACGACCTTCGAGTCGATGGCCGCAGGCCTGGGAATGCCGACTAACCTGCGCCGAGCGCTCGGCCTGGCTCCCGTCAACGAGCCCAACTGGGTAGACCACGCCAGCCGCGAAAAGAGCCTTCCCGCCGACGTAGCAACCAGCCAGGGCGAATGGCTCCATACACGCAGCCGCCTCAACGAGCACCGCTCAGACCTGACCCGGCTCGCAAGGGACCTCTACCCCTCAAACGCCCGCCTAGAAGGTACGGCCATCCTCATGGCCGACGGATGGCGCCCCGAAGAACCGATCGAGCTAGACGCCCTCAAACTCTCCCTAGCCGACACCACTCCCCACCCCCCAGTAACCGGAAAACAAGGCGAGACCAACCCTCTCCGCCCCCTCGTCTCCACAGGCAAGCGCTACGACTCCTACCACCGCGCGATGCGCGACCTAGCGAGCCCACGCCTGTTTGAGAACCGCGTCTGTTACCGGCTCCTGGACTTCGAACAGAGCGCAGGCGAGGGACAACTCTCCCTAGGCCTGATGCGCTACTTCGACATGATCGACGTAGGAGAATCCCTGGCGCACGAACTGGCGTCAGTAGCCGTCGGCCGCGACAACCTCACGCCCCACCGCGCCACATGGGCCAATCTCCCGTTCCGCAGGCTGGTCCGCGACCCCTTCGCGCTCCAGAACTACCCGCTACTGATCTCCATCAGCACCATGACGATTCGCCGTAGCAACGCAGGCGACACCTTCGTCATGCTGCGCCGCGGAGTGGAACGAGTAGCCATCGCCGGCGGCATGCTCAGCGTCATGCCGACAGGCGTCTTCCAACCCGCATCGCTACTCCCGGGAGATCCGTACCAGGACCTCAACCTGTGGAACAACATGATGCGCGAGTACAGCGAAGAGTTCCTAGGCAACCCCGAACACGATGGCAGCGGCGACCCCATCGACTACGACAACCAAGAGCCCTTCCGCTCCCTCAACCGTGCTCGCGACGCCGGAAAGATCCGCACCCTCTGCCTGGGCGTAGGCATCGACGCCCTCAACATGGTCGGCGACGTCTTCACCGTGGCCGTCTTCGACGCCGACGTCTTCGACGACATCTTCCGAGACCTGGTCGAAGACAACGAAGAGGGCTCCGTAGCCAGCTCCGGCAACAACCGCGAACACTTCGCCTTCGACGAGCAGACGATCACCCATCTCCTGGAGAACGAGCCGATCGCCCCCAGCGGCGCAGCCTGCCTAACCCTCGCCTGGCACCACCGCTCGGTGCTCCTCAGGTAACAGTTCTTTCGCCTGGATAGAACCGTCAGGTTGCGCGCGAACCTGGCAGTGCCCAGGAAGACGGTCAGCGAGTTGCCCCGCAGTCGTCGACCGCCGAGGCATTCCGTGGGCAATAGAAGATGAGATCGACGAGCGGCCCGGACCACCCGGGAGCGTCAGGCATTCGGTGAGTACGGCGGCCTTCGCACCTTGCCTCAGTCTGATGCGAACGAGCAACAGAACTAGGTGACGCGGGATACCGCGATAACAGTCCGATGTAGGCCATGTACACCTAGTGCCTCAAACCGCATGTATGGAGTAAAATTCGAAAACTGGCACTAAGTAAACAAAACCGATAAACAATACTGAGCAACAAGCCTGAGGCCGATGGAGAACTATGATTAGGTTTCCAATCCTCGAGTCCCTGTCAATTGATGGGTACGGGCTTTACCCAGGTACCCCCAGAAAACCGGGGCTAGAAACGCGCTTTCTGCCCGGCCTTACGCTTGTGCTGGGCGCAAACGGCCTAGGCAAAAGCACGCTGGTGCATCTGATGTATCGAATGTGCACTGGGCTTGCAGATATTGCGGGCTTGGCTGGCGGGCCCTTCGGGTCGCGACAGGTCGATATCAGCGTGATTAGCCCGCGGGAACGCCGAACCTTTGCAGCGAGAGTTAACGACAGCGCCAAAGATGCCGTCTCGACGCTTACCTTCCGGATTGCCGGCGTCCAATTTAGTCTGGCGCGCGAGCTACGAACCTTCGGTCTAGTTTCACTATCCATTAATGGAGAGGAACGACGGCCAACAGAAGAGGAGTTCCAAAACGCAATTGTGACTGCCGCAGGAATACAGAATTTTGCTGACTGGATCCTTATACTTAGGTATCTAGTTTTCTACTCCGATGATAGGGGATCTCTGGTTTGGGATCCTGATGCACAGCGTCATATACTACGCCTGCTCTTCCTTTCGAAGAAGGAAACGCAGAAGTATGTGACGCTCGAGAGTGAAGTCTTGCAAAGAGACACTACTTTTAGAAACCTGAGGGCCACACTTTCTCGGCAAGAGCGAGAGCTTAAGCAGGACGAATTGGCTGTGACGTCTCGATCGGACCTAGAAACAAGTATCAGGGAATTGACGAGATTCCAAGCCAATGAGGAGCAGCAGCTCGAAGAACTGCAAGGTCAGCTCAACCAGATGGATGCTGATCGGCAGACCGCAAGACTGGCAGCGCTCCAGGCAGAGGACGCGAGAGAGTCGGCATATCGCGCAGTTGAACATCAGCGCCTTTTGACCATCAAGGCCGCCTTTCCTGGTCCGCAGGAAAGTGCCGCTTATATTCTCAGCCAGCTGATGGCTGGGGACCACTGTCTAGTCTGTGACTCTAACGTTCCTGCTATCGCGGCCGAATTGCGAAGTCGCATTGACCAGATGCGCTGCCTAGTTTGTGACTCGCCAATTTCTCCAGAAGACACCGCATCAGTTACGCAGGAAGACATTGACTCGGCCAAAGGGAGGCTGAAAGCGGCTGATGTACGCCTCGAAGCGACTAAGTCGTCTCGGGTGGCAGCCGAAGAACGGTATCAGGAGGCAATGATTCGGCTGCGAGGACTTGAAGCATCAACTGCAGAGCGGAACGTCGAACTTGACAGGCTTGCAGAGCAATTGCCCGATGGTGAGAAGGAAATTCGTGCAAGGCGTTCCGAATATAACCAGCTTCGCTCTCGGTTGCGGATCATGGAAGAGGAACTTGTCGAGGCAAAGGCTAGCCACTCCCGGTACATCAGTAGAGTCAACGTAAAGATCGCCGAACAGAGAGAGGCGATCAAAGCGGCGTTTGATAGATACGCTACCGAATTCCTACTGGAGTCATGTGTACTGACTTGGACCAGCCATAAAGTTAAAGTCGGACAAACGGGATCACCCGTGGAGTTCTCTGTATTCAAGATTGACATGACTGGTACCGACTTTGACTCGCCGGTTCGTAGGTCGTCTGCTGACGAGGTCTCGGAGAGCCAGCGAGAATTCATCGATCTAGCCTTTAGGATGGCGCTCGTTGAGGTCGCGGGTGAAGAAGGCCTGGGAACCCTTGTGATGGATGCCCCAGAGGCATCACTTGACGCTGTGTTCGCCCCGAGGGCCGCCGATGTGTTGACCCGTTTTGGTGATCCGGGATTGGGAAATCGTGTTATTTTGACTTCAAATCTTGTTGAAGGTCAACTGGTCCCCACTCTACTTTCCCGCGCGGGTATCACCGACCGTACAAACCCTCGAATTGTTGACCTTACGCGCATCGCATCCCCTACGGCTGCCCTTAGAGCGCATCGTGATGAATACGAGCAAGCAATATCGGAACTTTTTACTAGAGAAGCTTCGTGAGCATGCGTCCAATCACCGACCCTCACGAAGTTCGCGCTCTGGCGCGACTGGTGGCGATCGTAAAGGCGTGTGAACAGGCTGGAATGGCAGCAGTGCCGCTCCCCGCACTCCACGCCATTGCATACTTCGCCGACGCGCTTGCTCCCATTTGGAATATTCCGGTCGTTGAGGCTCAGGTACTAAAGCGAGCTATTTTGCCACTAAACCCCGAGCTGCAGCGAGACATCGATGAACTTGTCGGCATGGCAGTGCTTATTCCTACTCAGATCCAGCATATACAGACCGGAGATGGGTGGCGCCTAGATGCAGAGTACTCTTTGAATTCAATTTTCAGTAGTCGCATCATAGATGCCATGAGCGTCGATGAGGGGTGGAGCCGTGAGTTGCTCCTTGCCAGAGAGGTTACATTGGCCCTAGCCGGCCTTGGAACCTACGGAATCGCAGGCGCGGTCCTCGTAGATGCAACCTACTCGGACCCGCTTCTTGATACGGGTAATGTAGTGGACCTGGCACCGGAGAGCGCCATTCCTACGCGGACGGCCCAGGTGACAGAGCGGTTCGCAACTCTAATGGCTGGAACGCGAGACCTCACAGACTCTGAACTCACTCACCTCTATGTTAGGCATCTTTACGCACAATTGGGGGCCAGCGGCGATGCCTGATCTGCAAGGACCTTGGAGCGACGAGGCAGTCCGACAGACGTTGATGGACTACTTCGGCGTGGGCTCCGATGTTGATCTTCCTGATGAACTTCGGTTTCTAGCTAACGTTGCGCGCCTCTTGCAGAAAAGGATTCGCGAAGGCGAGCTCGAAGCATCTGAACAGCGGCCCGCCCTGTTTTTTCTGCACCCGCAGCGCCCGAACGAGGTGCCAAGTAGAAGCATGAAGCGTGTGCCAATGCTGGATAACGGAGTGCACGCTATTTCAGGAAAGCTCTGGTTCGTCAATCAAATTGCAAGTGACGGATCCTATATCGAATTGATGCCCGAGGAGGACGACGAGGCAATCTTCGACCTTGCTACTAACACACTCAATGCCGGCACTTTTCCAGCAGTTGTTTTTGAGACGCGTACTGTGCCGGTCGAAGCGCGTTTCTATCCATATGGACTCCTCAAGACAGATACATTTCAGGTAGTTCGCCTGGAGGAAACTGCGCTCACATTTGACCAGATATTTGAGAGTATAGACCGGCTATACGAAAGCAAGCTGTGTACTCCCGATGCTCAGAGTCGGGCGGGGAAGCTCTGGGCTGATGCTTCAAAGAGCTGGGTTGCTGACGATGCTGAAGATCAAATTCAGCATGTTGTCCATTGCGGGCTGATTGGGTTCTTCCCCACTTGTACGATCAGGATCGAGCAATCACAAGCAACGGGCCGCCTTGATGTGGAGATAGAGGAGCCTCTCGTCAGTGATCGGAGTCAAATCGTTCGACATGCGATCTTGGAACTAAAGGTACTTCGCAGTAAAAACTCTCGCGGTAACTCCGTATCCGCATCAGTCGTGCAAGATTGGGTTCGTAAGGGCGTTGAACAGGCATCCGCCTATCGAGATGAACGTGGTTCGCGACTCGCTGCCCTCTGCTGCTTCGACATGCGGCTCGCAACAGCTGATGACTGTTTCGAGCCCGTAAAGGAGTTGGCAGAGCAACTCGTGGTCGAACTTAGGTCATGGTATCTTTTTCCTTCATCCGAAGCGTATCGCCGGCATCTAACTGAGAATAGAGAACCTACATAGTGACTGGGATCGATTTGGCTACTGAAGGGGACGACCTCAACGCGCACTATGACGCACTCGCCGAGCGGTGGATACTCACGGATCGCATCGCAGACTATTCTCATTTGGTCACTCCTTCAGGTAACTCCAACGAGCCGATTCACCGCTGGTTTCATTTTAAAGAGGGTTACTCGTGGGCACTAATTCCTCGGCTTCTTAAGGATAGCCCATCTCTCCCCCGTGATCAGCTGGCCATCTTGGACCCCTTTCTTGGGAGCGGTACCACATTGGTCAGTTCATTGATGCTTGGAAGGGAGGAAGGGTTCTCTGTAAGGGGTCTTGGCATTGAAAGGAATCCAGCGATCTATGCGATAGCCGTCGCCAAAGTCAATGCTGCCCTTAAAGGGGTGTCTTTGTTGGAGGCGATTTCCAGTGCGGAGAATGCATTTTGGAAAGAATACAAGCGACTTATTCGGCGACGACAAGATCTTTCGACATCTTCGACGACCCTTAATAACCTCGACTACTTTGATGCAAATCACGTGCATTCTTTGCTGGCCTTGGGCAGGGCTTCCAGAGTTATTGATGAGGTAGATGTTAGGGCAATCTTTCAGGCGTGCGTTGCTGCAGTAGTTGAGCCTGCCGGCCGGGTGAGGCGGGACGGACGTGCTCTCAGGTATATGAGCAAGAAGCGAGTCGTGGATCCCCAGGCGGCATTCAAGGAACGGCTGGCGAAGTGCGTTAATGACATTTCATGCCTTCCGGACCCGTCACGTCATGCTACGGCGGAAGTCCTGCAAGATGATGCTAGAGGGGTCGGTGCCATTGCAGCCGGCTTCGACGCGAACCTGATAGTTTTCTCTCCGCCTTACCCAAACAACATTGATTATACCGAAGTGTATAAAATGGAAGCTTGGGCTTTGGAGCTATACGCTGACGTAGACGAGCTCAAAAATCAACGTCTACGCACCATTCGGAGCCATCCAAGCCTTCGGTTCTCCGATGACTACGCGTTTATGCAGAATGACTTCAAGAACCCTGTTGTGTCGCTGATCTCTCCAATTCTCGATTCAGTTCCGGATGATCGATATCAGCGGGGTAGGCGTCAAGTTATTTCCGGCTATGCTGATGATATGCTTAAAGTTCTCTGTGGCCTCAGGAATGTCGCGGCGGTGGGCTCCTATTGCGCAATCGTCGTCGGAAATTCGATTCACGGCACAGGTACGCAACGCTTTGTCATCGCCGCGGACCTGATACTCGCGCGACTTGCCGAACTTGCGGGATGGCGGGTAGAGGAAATTCGCGTCGCGCGCCTGCTGCGTCGTAGGGCAACTGATGCGGATCACCTCCGTGAGAGTGTGGTGGTACTTCGTTCTTAGCTTCGTATATCGGTGAGGGCCTGCGTCGGGGTCGCAGGAGGCTGGCTGGGAGCGTGTGTCTGTCAATGACTCTGATTAATGGTTATTGGTTGCTTCTGAGTTCGTTGATCGAGTGATCTATAAGGCCATCTTCACCGCCCTGGCGAGGCCGCAGGGATACAGGAACATAGGCGGCATGGACGTTCTTTAAGCTCAGTGGATGTAGTCCGAGTGGGTATCAGCATGGGTTCCTAGGTGCCGGCCCGTCCACACGCTGATTAGAGCGCCGATGGGGCCGTGGTCTAGGCCGCGCCATCGATAAGGCCCAAATGCGGTCGTCGCCTGCGATCGATAGAGGCGCCATCGCGGTGGGTGAGGACGGACCAACCCCTGTGCGTGCTGGTACGAGATGGTTGCGGCGACTAGGGCGACGGCGAGTGCTGTGGTGATCCGCGTGAGGTGGTCAGCCATGGGACGACTTCCCTAGGTGAGCACTGATCGTTCGGTTGTTGGCGGTGGGGCGGGGGTACGGGGTCTCGTGCTGGACTCCATCGACGCGGGCTGTTTCTGTGATCTTGATTGCCATGTGGGGCCTCCCTTCTGCGGGAGGGAGCCAGGGGAGCCTGAGGCGGGAGCCAGTGTCTGTCGATCTAGATCGACGTGGGCTGACTGCCTCGGACTCGGGCCTGGCTGGCCTCTCGGGGTTGGTGCAGGTGGGCGGCTCCCGGATCGGCCTCTCGCGACTCAGGCGGACGTGGCGGGGACCTAGGGGTGTGTCTGTCCCCTTAGAGGTCGGTTAAGGAGATGCGCTGATCGGAGCAGGTGAGGATGGCATCTAGACTGGCGGGCGTGCCTCTCGGTGATGGACGTCTGAGCCACGACATCGACCCCTCTGACCGCTCCCCGCAGGATGCCTGCGGGGTATTCGGCGTCTGGGTGCCTCCGGGCGACGCGGCCCGCGCCGAAGTGAGCAAGCTCACTTATTACGGTTTGTACGCGTTGCAGCACCGCGGCCAGGAATCGGCCGGGATCGCGGTGAGCGACGGGTCGCGGATCGTCGTTTTCAAGGACATGGGCCTGGTCGCGCAGGTCTTCGACGAGTCCGTGCTGAACACGTTGCGTGGGCATATCGCGGTGGGCCACTGCCGCTACTCGACCACCGGGTCGCCCACGTGGGAGAACGCGCAGCCCACGTTCCGGTCCACCGGGACGGGTGGGCTCGCGCTGACCCATAACGGCAACCTGATCAATACGCCTGAGCTGGCCGGCAAGCTGCCGGCGGGGATTTTGACCGCCACCAGTGACACCGAGGTGCTCACGGCGCTTCTGGCGACGCGGGATGGCGGGCCGCTGGCCGCGGCGAGAGAGATCCTGCCGGTGACGCGGGGTGCCTACTCGCTGGTCTTCATGGACGAGGGAACGCTCTATGCGGCCCGGGACCCTGAGGGCATCCGGCCGCTGGTGCTCGGCCAGCTCGAAGAGCACGGGTGGGTCGTCGCCTCGGAGACCGCGGGGCTGGACATCGTGGGTGCCCGGTTCATCCGCGAGATCGAGCCCGGCGAGCTGATCGCCATCGATGGCGACGGGGTCCGGTCCGAGCGGTTCGCTGAGCCTCGGCCCAAGGGCTGTCTTTTTGAGTACGTGTATCTGGCGCGGCCGGACACGACCATCGCCGGGCGGAGCGTTCAGGCGACTCGGGTGGAAGTTGGGCGCAGGCTTGCCCGGGAGCATCCCGTTGAGGCTGAGCTGGTGATTCCGACGCCTGAGTCGGGGACGCCTGCGGCGATCGGCTATGCCGAGGCCTCGGGGATCCCTTACGGGCAGGGGTTGGTGAAGAACTCCTACGTGGGGCGTACGTTCATCCAGCCCTCCCAGACCATCCGGCAGCTGGGCATTCGGCTGAAGCTGAACCCGCTGCGGGAGGCGATCGAGGGCAAGCGCCTGGTCGTCGTCGACGACTCGATCGTGCGCGGGAACACCCAGCGGGCCATCGTGGGCATGCTGCGGGACGCGGGCGCTGCCGAGGTGCATGTGCGGATTTCCAGCCCGCCTGTTGCCTGGCCCTGCTTTTACGGCATCGACTTCGCCAGCCGGGCCGAATTGATCGCCGGGAATCTCGACGTCGAGGGCATCCGGAACTCGATCGGCGCCGACAGCCTGGGCTTCATCTCGCTGGACGAGCTCATCGCCGCCTCCCAGATCGCCAAGGATCGGTTGTGCCGGGCCTGCTTCGACGGGGTCTACCCGATCCCGGTCGAGGAGGACTCGCGCGGCAAGCACCTGCTCGAAGGAGCCCTTAAGTGACCTCGTACGAGGCCGCCGGCGTGGACATCGCCGCGGGCGAGCGCGCCGTGGAGCTGATGAAGTCCCGCGTGGCGCGCGCCCGGCGGCCCGAGGTGGTGGACGACGCCAGCGGGTTCGCGGGGCTCTTCGACGCCTCGGCGTTCCTGAAGTACCGGCGGCCGCTGCTGGCGACCTCCACCGACGGTGTGGGCACGAAGGTCGACCTGGCGCGGCGCCTGGGAATCTACGACACCGTCGGGCACGACCTGGTCGGCATGGTGATCGACGACCTGGCCGTCTGCGGCGCCGAGCCGCTGTTCATGACCGACTACATCGCCTGCGGCAAGGTCGTTCCCGAACGGATCGCCGACATCGTGGGCGGCATCGCGGACGCCTGCGCCCTTGCCGGCTGCGCTCTGGTGGGGGGCGAGACCGCCGAGCACCCGGGGCTGCTGGAGCCGGACGAGTTCGATATCGCCGGCGCGGGGACCGGCGTCGTGGAGGCCGACGAGCTGCTCGGTGCCGAGCGTGTGCGAGCCGGTGACGCGGTGATCGCGATGGCCTCGTCGGGGATCCACTCCAACGGGTACTCGCTGGTCCGGCACATCCTGGCGACGACTGAGCTCACGCTTGAGGCGACCGTCTCGGATCTGTCCCGGCCGCTGGGTGAGGAACTGCTCACCCCGACCCGGATCTACGCCCAGGACTGCCTGGCGCTGACCCGGACGGGGGCGGTACGGGCGTTCTCCCACATCACCGGTGGAGGGCTTACGGCCAATCTGGCGCGTTCGCTGCCCAACACGGTGGACGCGGTGCTGAGCCGTTCCTCCTGGGAGGTCCCGTCGCTCTTCCAGGTCCTGGAGTCGTACGGCAAGGTGCCCCAGGCCGAGATGGACAAGACGTTCAACCTGGGCGTCGGCATGGTCGCCATCGTGGCTCCGGAGGCCGCCGACGAGGCGCTCAAGCTCCTGAACGCCCGCGGCGTCACGGCCTGGACCCTCGGCGAGATCATCGAGGGCACCGGCCAGGCCACCTTCGCCTGAACTCGTTCCACCGCCTCGGCGTCTCAACAGGTGTGATCGTTCCCCGTTCGCGAGCGCTGCTCGCCCTGGCACGCCGCTGGCTGGCCCCGGCACGCCGCTGGCTGGCGCCGGCACGCCGCTGGACGGCGCTGGCTCGCCGCTGCGCGCTGCCGCTGACGGTCCTCGGGGGCCTGCTGGCGTACGCCGTGGCGGCCCCGCTGGGCTGGGCGTACGCCGACACGGCCGACTACCGGCGGACGCCCGCAGACGTTCCCGCGACGCCCGTGGCCCTCGTCCTGGGCGCGGGCATCTGGGGTGACCACCCGTCGCCGCTGCTGGCCCGCCGCCTCGACCTGGCCGCCGACCTCTATCACCGGGGCAAGGTGAAGGTGCTGCTGGTCTCGGGCGACAACCGGGTCAAGGGCTATGACGAGCCCACGACCATGCAGAAGTACCTGGTCGCCCACGGCGTTCCGGAGAACAAGATCGTCCGTGACTTCGCCGGGCTCGACACCTGGGACTCCTGCGTACGGGCCAAGAAGATCTTCCAGGTCGACAGCCTCACCGTCGTCACCCAGAAGTTCCACCTGCCGCGCGCCGTCGCCCTCTGCCGTGCCGCCGGCCTGGACGCCTGGGGCGTGGGCGACGACAGCTGGGGGCCGGGCCGCGAGGACGCCACCGCCAACGGCTACGCCCGCGAACCCCTCGCCATGCTCAAGGCCCTCACCGACCTCACGACCCACCGCGACCCGAAGGTCGGCGGCCGGGTGGAGCCCGGCGTCAAAACGGCCCTGGCGAGCCCCTGACCTTTCACCGGCGATCTCCGGCCTGTTCAGAGGTCCTGTGACGGGACCCTGTTATAAAGGCGCTCGGAGGGGCCGTGAGAGGCCGTGCGGAGCCGTGAGGGGCAAAGTAAACCGCCCGCAAGCGCTGAGCCTGCGGGCGGCCCACCAGGGAATTTGATCAGCGACCGGAGGTGCCGTCTTTGCGGTCGTCCTCGGTGCCGTAATCATCCGCGTAGTCCGCGTACTTGTCGGCAAGCTCGTCGTACGCGTCGTCTTCCGGCGACGTGTCCGTGGAGCTGACTCCAAGCTCACTCTTCAGGCGGTCGAGGTCCGTGCCGCCGCTGTTGTATTTGAGCTGGCGGGCAACCTTCACCTGCTTGGCCTTGGCTCGGCCGCGACCCATTGGCTCGACCCCCTCGATGGTCAGGGCTTTCGTGGGCCCATCAACGCGCGCGTCCACCACACGAACCGGTGCCTGATGAGCCATGGTTCAGTCACGGGTACAACCGTACCCGTTTTGCGCCCGGCTCGGTACATCGTCAGTACGGTGGCGGCACGCTCGTTGCGGAGAACCACAGTGTATCGGCTGATGGGCGAGTTCACTGACGTGGGGCGACACGCCTCAGCAGGGAAAGCCGCGACCGCTAGATCACAATTTCAGGTGTGACCTAGCGGTCGCTCATGGCAGTGATCAGTGGCGTGCCGGCCAGGATCGAGCCCGGGTCGCCGGCCGGGATCCGGCCGGGATCAGTGGCCCCCGAGCCAGATGCCGCGCAGGCGCCCGACCTCGGACATCCGCTGCTCGGCCATCCGGTCCGCGGCGACCGCCGGGGGAACGCCTTCCTCGGCGGCCAGGGCGAAGATCCGCCGGGTGGTGTCGAGGATCCCCGAGGCGCGGGTCTTGGCCCGGTCGAAGCTGAAGCCGCCGATCTCGTCGGCGACCTGGATCACGCCGCCGGAGTTGACCACGTAGTCGGGGGCGTACAGGACGCCGCGGTCGGCCAGCTGCTTCTCGATGCCGGGGTGGGCGAGCTGGTTGTTGGCGGCGCCACAGACGATCTTGGCGGAGAGGACGGGCACGGTCTCGTCGTCCAGCGAACCGCCGAGCGCGCAGGGGGCGTAGACGTCCAGCGGGGAACGGACCAGCGCCGCGTTGTCGGCGACGATCTCGACCTCGGGGTGGCGGGCCTTGACCCGCGCCACCGCGGCCTCGCTGACGTCGCAGATCACGACCTCGGCGCCGTCCTCGCGGAGCAGGTCGACCAGCCGGTGACCGACCTTGCCGACGCCCTCGACCCCGACGCGGCGGCCGCGGAGCGTGGGGCTGCCCCAGGTCGCCTCGGCCGCGGCGCGCATGCCCTGGAAGACGCCGTAGGAGGTCAGGATCGACGAGTCGCCGGCGCCGCCGTGCGCGACCGTACGGCCGGTCACGTAGCCGCACTCGCGCGCGACCAGGTCCATGTCCTCGCTGAAGGTGCCCACGTCGCAGGCGGTGTAGTAGCGGCCGTTCAGCGACTCCACGAACCGGCCGTAGGCGCGCAGCAGCGCCTCGGACTTGTCGGTCGTGGGATCGCCGATGATCACGGCCTTGCCGCCGCCGTGGTCCAGCCCCGCCAGGGCGTTCTTGTACGCCATGCCGCGGGACAGGTTCAGGACGTCGGTGAGCGCCTCCTCCTCCGACCCGTACGGGTAGAAGCGGGTGCCGCCCAGTGCCGGGCCGAGCGCGGTGGAGTAGATCGCGATGATCGCGCGCAGGCCGCTGGCCTCGTCTTGGCAGAAGACGACCTGCTCGTGTCGGGGTTCTGAGCCCTTGTGGGGCGACCCGAAGACATTAGGCACGGTAGTGCCCTCCTCTCTGTCTCTAGATCAGACTATGACCGGCTTGTCTCGGGCGCCGCCTCTCCAGGTAACGCGGTCGTCTCGGTGCCGTCGTCGCACCCTCGCGGGACCTGGCCCCATGTCACGATGCGAGGGTGCTTCCGTACGCCGCGTACCTACGGGTTTATGAGCCGGTGACCGCGTTTCCGGAACCCGCACGGACCCTGTGGACGGCCTACGCCGACTCCCGGCGGCGGCCGCGGCGCGTTCACGCGCTGGGCGCCGAGCACCTGGAGGCCGCGCGCCGCTTCACCGCGGCGCCGCCCGAGCCCGTGCCCGCGCGCGAGAGCCGGCACGCCTACGTCCGCCGTACGGCCGAGATGATCTACGTCTGCCCGTGGGAGACGCGGCTGCGGTCCTGGCTGGCGTTCGACGAGTTCCGTGCGACCCTGCCCGCCGGGGTGGCGGACGCCTTCGTGCCCACCGAGGTCGCCGACCAGGCGTCGTACGAGTTCCAGCGCTGGCAGGAGGCCGGGCGCTCGCTCCGGCCGCACATCCTCTCCAGTACGTGGCACGTGCCGCTGGCCTGGTTCGTGGCGTTCGCCCCCACCGAGCGTTGCCTGCTTCTGGGCGCCCAGGTGCGCGCGAAACGTAAAGCCATGGCCGGTTCTGAGGAAAACCCTGGTCGAGGCCCTGCGGCCGCCATCCCTGCGCGTACCCTCATCTACGTCACGGGGATGGCCGCCGCGCGCCGCCGGGTCACCGGAGCGCTGCGGACCGTACGCGCCAACCTCGACGACGAAGCGGCCCTGGCCCCCGGCCAGGTGGAGTCGCTGGCCAGGTGGCTCGCGGAGTTTCACCCGCAGGCACTGGTCGAGCTGGATTACGGGGGACTCGTCCATCTGCTGGACGACCGGACGCTGAGCGCCGACGAGTCGGTGCACGAGGTCAGTGTCGCCCTCGCCGCGATGGAACGTGGCGAGGTCGAGTTGGCCGTCGCGATGTACAAGCGTCTCCTTGCCCGCTGGCGCCCTGTACGGGCTCTTGAATCGGCGAACTGAACAAATTTCCCGAATCCGCGCGCGATACGACTATACGTGTCGCTAGAATCACGCAGCGTGACCCAGTCGCCACTGAACACGCAACTACAGTCAGGGACTTGCTTGTTGCGTTGAGTGGTGGCAAGGTTACACGTTGTGATGTCATAGTGGCTCTTTCGGGCCATAGGGGACATCAGTGACCGCGCGAGGATCAATCGCAGGATCGCTGTCATCGGTCCACGGAGGAGAGGCCGCACACATGTCAGCACGTACGCCAGAGGCTGAGCCCCTGCTGACGCCGGCAGAGGTGGCGACGATGTTCCGCGTCGACCCCAAGACCGTCACGCGGTGGGCGAAGGCCGGGAAGCTCACGTCCATCCGCACCCTGGGGGGGCACCGCCGCTACCGCGAAGCTGAGGTGCGGGCGCTGCTGGCGGGTATTCCGCAGCAGCGCTCGGAGTAACAAGCTCCGACCGGCGGAATCCCGCCGGACCTGCACTGTCAAGAATTGGGGGGCGGCCAGGACTGCCCTGAACAACCCCGGACCTGAGCTTGGACGGGCCGCTGTTCAGAGTTTTCCTGGGCGGAGGTTCACGACTGTGATCGACCGAGAATCGCAGCTCGTGAGCTACTCACCGTACGAACCGGATGTCCCGTTCACACCCGTGGGCGGGACATTCGGCATGGCGAACCCCGCGGTCCACTCGTGGACGGCGGGGCTCAGGTCTGGGGAGACCTGAAGCCAGAAGCACCCGAGAGCAGGGGCCGCCACGGCGGCCCCTCATTCGGTTGAGGGCCCTGGGACGTCCGGTCAGGACTCGGGGGTCAGCTCTTCTTGGGCCAGGCGGTCGAAGAGGGCGGCGGTGCCGGGCTCGTGCTGGCCCGCCACGTGCAGCAGGACGACCAGGTGGTCGACCAGGAGGCGCTCCAGCTCGGAACGGGAGACGTCCCGGTTCTCCAGCCAGTCCAGGCCGGCGGTCTCGACCGAGGCCATCCAGGAGCGCAGCGTGATGCGCAGCACCGGGGAGGGCGTCTCGACCTCCATGGCGTGCAGGATGCGGCCCAGCAGGAGCTGGCGGATGCCGTCGACTATCTCGCCGACCTCGCCCGAACGGTCGGCCGGGCCGCCGCGCAGCAGGGCCGTGAAGCC
Organism: Actinomadura barringtoniae; assembly: GCF_017573505.1. Lineage (GTDB taxonomy): Bacteria > Actinomycetota > Actinomycetes > Streptosporangiales > Streptosporangiaceae > Spirillospora > Spirillospora barringtoniae. Next base: position 110,776 of record NZ_JAGEOJ010000007.1, on the reverse strand, counting down.
CGGCGCGTGGCTCTCCACGAAGTCGAAGTAGCGCTCGAGCGAGATGCGCAGGCGGTCGATCGGGGTGCCCTCGGTGGGCGGCTCCAGCAGCACCGACAGTTGCTTGGCGGCCGAGCCCAGCGCCGCGATGTAGAGCTCGTACTTCCCGCCGAAGTAGTGGTAGACGAGGGCGCGCGACGCCCCGGCCGCCGCCGCGACGTCGTCGATCGAGACTTCCTCGGGTGAACGGGTGCTGAACAGCTCCAGGGCGGCCTCGATCAGCTCGTCCCGGCGTTCGTCGACGCTCAGCCTGCGCCTGCCTCGCGCCTTTCCTGCGGCCACTGCACGATCTCCCACGTGGGCAGCGTATCTGAGCTTGGCGAGCGGAACGGTGTGCAGAGCGGGCGGGCGGGCCGGGTTTTCCTACCTGTGATCCACGACACCACAGGCCCGAACTGCCATTGCTGGCTGCCCGTTACTCACTGTTGCGACGATATGGGGTGAAGGCGAGGCATCATGGCATCTCCTCCCAAGCGAGGAGGGCGTTCCAGCCCTGAGGAGCGCCTTGGCGGCAGGTCCCCCCCGGACGGAGAGCCATGTCAGCTGGTGATGTAAGGCCCCCCAAGCCCACGATCCGTAATGTCGCCGAACGGGCCGGCGTTTCCAAATCGCTGGTCTCGTTGGTCATGCGCGGCTCGCCCCATGTGAGCGAACGCAGGCGACAAGCGGTGTTGCAGGCTGCCAGAGAGCTCGGCTACCGGCCGAACGCGGTCGCGCGCAGCCTGGTCGAGGGGAGGACCCGGCTGATCGGGGCGATCGTCGCCGACCTTCACAACCCGTTCTTCGCCGAGTTCCTGGACGGCCTCCAGGAGAGCCTGCACGGCGAGGGCCTGCGGATGCTGGTCGGCAGCGGCCGCTGGGACCCGCTGTTCGAGGCCGAGGCGGTCGAGGCCTTCCTGGAGATGCGGGTCGACGGGCTGGTGCTGCTCAGCGTGGTGCCCGACTCGCTGAAGGAGGCCGCCGCGAGCGTCCCGGTCGTCGTGGTCGGCGAACGCGATGTCGTGGGGGTGGACATCGTGGTGGACGACGACGAGCTCGGCGCGAGCCTGGCCGTCGACCACCTGGTCGAGCTCGGCCACCGGCGGATCGCGCACATCGAGGGGGCACCGTCGACGACCGCCCGCTACCGGCGCGCGGGCTACGAGAAGGCCATGGAACGGCACGGGCTGGCCGAGGAGATCGTGGTCGAGCCCGGCGACTTCACCGAGGAGGGCGGCTACCGGGCCGCGCGCGTGCTGCTGTCGCGCTCGCACCGGCCGACCGCGATCTTCGCGCCGAACGACCTGGTCGCCACCGGCGCGCTCTCGGCCGCCGACGAGCTGGAGCTGACCGTTCCGGAGAACCTCTCGATCGTCGGCTACGACAACACCCACCTGGCCGCGATCCGGCACATCTCGCTCACCAGCGTCGACCAACCCCGGCGGGACATGGGCCGCGTCGCCGCCGAGATGCTGACCGCGCGGATCGACGACCCCGCGCGGGTGGCCCGCCAAAACCTGGTGGTGCCCCATCTGGTGGTCCGCTCGACCACAGGCCCGGTCCCGGCCGTCTGACGGCCCGGGCCGTTCAGGCCCGTTCAGGTCCGCCGTCCGAGTCCGCGGCCCACGCTGTCGTGTGACCGCCTGGCTCGCCGTACGACCGCCCAGGAGTTCGCTGGGTGACCGTACAGGGCCCCTTCCGCGTGAGCGCTCCAGGCTCCGCTGTGTGACCGATCAAGCCCCGTTCAGTGATCGGCCCGCCCCCCGCCTCATGCCGGCCCGCCCCCGGCTTGTGCCGGTTCGGCCCCGCCTCATGCCGGCCCGCCCCCGGCTTGTGCCGGTTCGGCCCCGGCTTGTACCGACCCCGCCCGCGCCCTGCGCCAGTCCGGCCCCCGGCTTCTGCCGGCCCGCCGGCCCCGGCTTGTGCTGACCCGCCCGCGCCTTGTGCTGGGCCGGCCCCTGGGGGCCCGGCCTTGTGATCGGTCTCTGTGATCGGTAGTGGCGAGGTCGATCAATCTCCCTAACGAGTAAGAGGCTGGCCAAGCCTGCCGCAATTGGCGGGCCACGGGCCGTCCGCGGGGAGTTAATGGATCCACCGTTCGGCGGGTCGGGGGAACCGCGCGTTCGGGTCGCCTCGGGGGAGACGGCCCGGCACAGGGGACTCCGCCGAGTGGACACGGAGTAAGGATCATGTTCACCCAGGGGGGTTCAATTCGTGCGTGATCCGGAATTGGTGTCGTGCGCTCAGCGCGCGGCAAGTGAGTTGGAGCGCGCGTGGTCGGAATGGCGACACGCGCGCGGACTGGCCGAACAGGTCTCGGAGTCCGTCGCCAGCTACGTGGCCCACTCGATCGATCACCCGTGGGGACGACCCCGCGTGGTGTTGGGCCTCGACGCGGACGAGGCGAGAGCCCTCGCGGCGCTCCTCTGCAAGGAGGACGCGCTCCGCTGACCCGTTCGGGCTGATTGGGGACGTGGCCGCGGCCGTGCCGACCTCCTAGGGGAGGGCACGGCCGCGGCCGCTTCATGTGATGAGCGCCGCGGTTCCGGGGGACGGAGCCGCGGCCGCTTCATGTACGGAGTGCGGCGGTCTCGTACCTAGGAGTTTCGGGTGGATTCTTGCGACTTCGTTTGACGAACTCCAGCCTGTGTGCAAACTGGCAGGGGTCGATAACGAAGTCATCACAGGGGGACGGGCCTTTGCGAATCCACCGACGCGGCGCCATGGCGGCGGGCGGCCTGGCGTTGTGCCTGGTCACGCTCACGGCATGCGGCGGTGACGGAAAGAGCTCGGCGAACCAGAACGGCGAGGGCGCGCAGCCCCCGGTGGCGACCGGCGGCGGTACGACGCCCGCGGGCGCGACCGGCAAGCCCGACGGCCAGTCCAAGGGCGACGGCGACTCCGGTTCGGGGTCCGGCTCCCTCAAGGGCAAGGTCATCGCGATCGACCCGGGCCACAACGGCGGCAACTCCGAGCACCCGTCGGCGATCGCCAAGCAGGTGAACGTCGGCAACGGTCACAAGGAGTGCGACACCACCGGCACCTCGACCAACTCCGGTTACAACGAGTCCGCCTTCACCTGGGACGTCTCCAAGCGCCTGGTCAAGCTGCTGAAGGCGCAGGGCGCCAAGGTCGTGCTGACCCGCGACAGCGACACCGGCGTCGGCCCGTGCGTCACCGAACGGGCGGGCATCGGCAACCGCGCGCACGCGGACGCGGCCCTGTCGATCCACGCCGACGGCGCCCCGGCGAGCGGCCACGGCTTCCACGTGATCGAGCCGCTGCCGGTCAAGGGCTTCAACACCAAGATCGTCCCGGCCTCGGTCAAGCTGGGCCACGCGCTCCGGGACGCCTTCAAGGCCGGTACGGGCATCCCGTACTCCAACTACATCGGCTCCAAGGCGCTCGACCAGCGCGACGACCTGGGCGGCCTGAACCTGTCCACGGTGCCGAAGGTCTTCGTGGAGTGCGGCAACATGCGCAACTCCGGCGACGCGGCCAAGTTCACCAACCCGGCCGACCGGCAGCGCATCGCCGAGGCGTTCGCCAAGGGCTTCGAGGCGTACTTCGCCTGATCCCCGCCGACGCGGAATGATGGATCGAGTGTCCGATCGCTCTGAGCTCCTCGTCTCCGTACGTGCCGCCTTCGACCAGGCGGGCTACACCGTCGCCGGGGTGAGGGACCTGCTCGGCGCGACCGCCGGCGGCGCGCTGGCCCGCGACGAGATCGTGCCCGCGCTGCGTGTGACGCGCGGCGGCTCGCCGCTGGAGGCGTTCGCCCGCCTGTTCTGGCTCCAGGTGCCGGTGAACGAGGCGCCGCTGCGGGAGATCGCCGACGTTCTGGTCGCGACCGGTCTCGCCGAACGATCGGGCGACGAGCTCCGTGCCCTCCTCCACGTTGAGCCGCTGGAGTCGGTGAGCGGCGAGGGCCACGCGGGTCATGTGGTCTCCGATCTGAAGGCCCGCCCGGGTTCCGGGGTGGAGCTGAAGCCCGATCACGTCGTGGGTACGGGCGGCGCGTCGGCCAATCTCGCCCGCCTGGTTGTCCACAGGCCTGTGGACAACGCCCTCGATCTCGGCACCGGATGCGGCGTCCAGGCCGTCCACCTGGCCGACGCCTCCGTACGCCCCGCGCCGGGCTCGATCACCGCCACCGACGTCAATCCCCGCGCCCTGCGGCTGGCCCGGATGAGCTTCGCGCTGTCGGGCCTGGAGGACGTCGAGACGCTCGAAGGCTCGCTCCACGAACCCGTACGGGATCGGACCTTCGACCTGATCGTCTCCAACCCGCCGTTCGTCATCGGGCCGCCCGATGCCGCCCTGGTCTACCGCGAATCGGGCCTGCACGGCGACGAGTTCTGCCGCCGCCTGGTGACCGGTGCGCCCGCGCTCCTCACTGAGGGCGGGACCTGCCAGCTGCTGGCGAACTGGCTGCATATCGACGGTGTCCCGTGGGAGGAACGGGTCGGCTCCTGGCTCCGCGAGACCGGCTGCGACGCCTGGGCGGTCCAGCGCGACGTCCAGGATCCGGCGGAGTACGCAGAGCTGTGGTTGCGCGACTCGGTCGAGACCGGAACGCCCGCCTACACGGCGCGTTACGACGCCTGGCTCGACTACTTCGAGAGCCGGCGGGTGACCGGGATCGGTTTCGGCTGGATCACGCTGCGGCGCACCTCCGCCGACTCGACCGCCGCCGCACCCGCCGCGCCGGCCGTACGGGTCGAGGAGCTCCGGCACGCCGTCGAGCAGCCCGTCGGCGCCTATGTCGGCCAGGTCCTGGACGGGCTCGTGGACGGCGCGAAGTTTTCCACAGGCTGTGGAGATCTCCCGCTCGCCACGACCCCGGTCGTTCAGGAGCAGATCGGCCCGCCCGGCGCCGAGGATCCCGAACGCATCGTCCTCCGCCAGACCGGCCGCCTGCGCCGCGCGGCCGGGGTCGGCACCGTCGAGGCGGCCCTGGCGGGCGTCTGCGACGGCACGCTCCCGCTCGATCCGCTGCTGGACGCCATCGCCCAGCTGATGGCGCTCGACGCCGACCAGGTGCGCGCGCACGCCGAGACCGTCCTCCCGGAACTGATCGCGGACGGCTTCTTCGAGCTTCCCTGATCAGCCGGCTGACGGGTCTCAGTCGGCGTGCGGCAGGTTGCGCACGGCCATCTGGAACGACCGCCCCAGATCGCGGCGGCGGGCGATCAGCACCGAGAAGCCGATCGCCAGGTAGACCAGCGACAGCCACATCCGCGCGGTCTCGCCGGGCAGCACGAACTGGACGGCGAACAGCCCGAACAGCAGCGCCGCCTCCCAGCGCTTGAAGTAGAGGTCGATCAGCAGGGCCAGGCCGAGCACGGTCTGCGCGGCCGTCAGCAGCACCTCTTCGACCTGCCGGGAGTCCAGCGGCAGCGACCAGCCGCCGCCGCCCAGCTTGTAGGCCAGCGGCAGCGTGCCGACCAGCAGCGTCCACTGGTTGACCTTGCTGGACAGCAGCGCGCCGATCGCGTCGTTGTCGCGCAGGCGCCACGCGAAGACCACCGCGACGATCAGCTCGGGCGCCTCCGAGGCCAGCGGCGCGAGCCACTGCACCAGCAGGAACTCGTCGATGCCGAGCCTCGACCCGGCCTTCACCAGCGACTCGGCGAACGGCTCGGCCGACGCGAAGATGATCAGCGCGCCGACCAGGAACCCGCCCCAGGTCACCAGCCGCCGCGGCCCCTTCGGCAGCGCGACGAGCACCTTCGGCACGCCGACCAGTTCCTCCACGTCGTCGCCGCCGCACCGGATGATCCGCACGACGTACGCGATGTAGATCAGGATCAGCACGATCGAGGCGTACCAGCCGATCTCGCCCGTGAGCGGCAGGACGAACGCCACGACCGCGGCGATCGCGAGGAAGCCCAGCTCGATCCGGTGATGCTCGGTCAGGTGCACGTCCCGCCGGGTCAGGTCGGCCTCGCTCGCGCTCCCGGCGGTCCGCCGGTGCGGATGCTTGGCGCGCTGCCGGGCCCCGAGCGTGAACGCGAGCACGACCAGCGCCCAGCCGACGCCGACCAGCAGCCGGTTCGCGCCGGTCATGTTGGCGGCGGCGTACGAGGTGTATTCGGGCTTGGAGCCCGCCGCGTAGGCGTAGTAGAGGTCCACCGCGTACTCGGGCAGGACGGCGATCAGCGCGAGCAGCGCCAGCGCGAGCGCGCCGGACATGTCGGCACGGGCGGTCTCGGCCGCCCACATCAGCAGGACGGCCGCGCCGAGCACGCCCGCACCGAAGACGATCATCCCGGCCACCGGGCTCGGGTGGACCCCCGCCACCCGCAGCACGACCGCGGGCAGGGCGATGACCAGGGTGGCGGCGACCCGGGCCGCCAGGGTTCCACGCGAGATCGTCTGAACGGACATGCCTGCACAGTGCCGTCAGGCGGGTCTGCCGACACCAATGTGCCCGTTCGCGCCCGGCAAATTTCCCGATCAGTGACCGGCGGAGACCTCGCCCAGCGTCCGGTAGGAGCTGCCGCGCAGCCGCCGCGCCAGCTCCCGGTTGATCTTGTACGCCCAGAGCGGCCCGCCGTAGATCATGCCGGTGTAGCCCTGGACCAGGGTCGCGCCCGCCCGCAGCCGCTCCCACACATCGTCGGCGTTCTCGACACCACCGACCGAGACCAGGACCAGCTGGTCGCCGACCCGCGCCTTGAGCCGCCGCAGCACCTCCACCGAACGCGCCTTCAGAGGCGCACCCGACAGCCCGCCGGTCTCCTTCACCAGCGCCGGGTCGCTCGCCAGCCCGTCCCGCCCGATCGTGGTGTTCGTGGCGATGATGCCGTCCAGCCCCAGTTCGAGCGCCAGATCCGCGACCGCGTCCACATCATCGTCGGCCAGATCCGGCGCGATCTTCACCAGCAGCGGCACACGCTTCTCGGTAGCCCGGTCGGCCGCCTCCCGTACCGCCGACAGCAGCGGCCGCAGGTGTTCGACCGCCTGGAGGTTGCGCAGCCCAGGGGTGTTGGGCGAGCTCACGTTCACCACCAGGTAGTCGGCGTACGGGGCCAGCCGCTCGGCGCTCGCCACGTAGTCCCCGGCGGCCTCGGCCTCCGGAACGACCTTGGTCTTGCCGATGTTGACCCCGACCACGGTGCCCGGCCGCCGCGCCCGCAGCCGCCGCGCCGCCGCCTCCGAGCCCTGGTTGTTGAAGCCCATCCGGTTGATGACCGCCCGGTCCGGCACCAGCCGCCACAGCCGCGGCTTCGGATTGCCCGGCTGCGCCTGCCCGGTGACCGTGCCGATCTCCACGTGCCCGAACCCGAACGCCGCCAGCGCCTCGTACGCCACCGCGTCCTTGTCGAACCCGGCCGCGAGCCCCAGCGGCCCCGGGAACTCCAGCCCAAACGCCCGCACCGCCAGCGCCGGATCACGCGGCCCGAGCACCCGCTTGACCAGCGGAGCCGCCGGCGGAGCGGCCTGGATGACCCTCAGCGCCCGCATGGTCGCGTGATGGACGCCCTCGGCGTCCATGAAGCGGGCAATGACCTGGTTGAACAGAAGTCTGTACATCGCGATCGATTGTCTCAGGCGAAAACCTGTTGAGCGCCATCCCGCCCCCTTGGCAGGGTGGGGAACATGCTGATCAATGCGTACGCCACCGCATGGTGGCCGACCCCGTTGCGTGTGGTTCGCGAGCGCCTGGCGGCTGGTCCGGCCTAGACGCGATCAGCGGCCGCTCCCGCGATCTCCCGCGCAGGCCGGACATGGGTGCACGAAATCCAGCACGCCTGTCCTACGGGAGACCACCATGTCCAAGAACCGTGGCCGAGACGGCCTGCTCGGCGTAGGCGGCCAGCGCAAGAAGCTCTCGCGCAAGTCGCTCGCCGGCAAGCCGGGTTCGTCGCTTCCCGAGAGCAACGATCCGCTCGCCCAGAAGCGGGAACTGCTGCGCAAGCTCCGTGAGCGCTCGCAGCAGCAGACCGACACCAGCGAAGAGAACTCGAACGAAGAGAACGAGTAACCGTTGAAGGGCCCGGCCACCACGGCCGGGCCCTTCTCCGTTCAGCCTCGGAACGCGCGCCTGAGCTGGAGCCGGATGTCGCGGGCGGCCACGCGGACCGGGAGCACGAGGCTCTGGTTGATCCAGCGCAGCGGTGCGCGCACGGTGACGTGCCACACGGTGCGGACGACGCTCCCGATCCAGCGGGCGGGCAGGACGACGAACGTCCGCCAGACCCACGTGACGCCCAGGCCGATCGGCCGCAGGACGTACCGGTAGATCGCGAGCGCCGGGATCACGATGAGGACCCGGCCCAGCCGGCGAAGGATCATGCTCGCCGTCCGCCAGGCCCACGCGAAAGCGGCGGCGATCACGCGCCAGACCGCCGCGATCCCCGACCCGATCGCACGGAAGACGGCTGCGATCCCACGGCCGATGTACGCGAGCCCGGCGCCGATCACTCGGGCGACCGCTGCCAGGCCGGCTCCGATCGCGCGGCCGATCGCGGCGATGCCGTGGCCGATGTAGGCGAGGCCGGAGCCGATCTTGCGGAGCAGCCACCACAGGCCTTGCAGCGGCGGGCGCAGGATGTGGCGCCACAGGAGGGCCAGCGGGAGCACGACGACCGTGGCGAAGACCCAGGCGATGGCCATCGCCACGGCGCCCGCCGCGGTGGCGATGCCTCTGAAGAGCCAGGCCAGGCCCCTGCCGACGAGGGTGAGCGGTAGGACGATGAGGACGTTCAGCAGCCAGAGCAGGCCTCGCCACAGCCGAGTGAAGCCGGTGGCCATGCCGCGGCCGATCCAGGCGAAGAAGCGGCCGATCGGGGCGAGGAGCATCCGGTAGAACCAGCGGCCCAGGCGGCCCGTTCCCCGCCCGAACAGGCGCAGGAATCCGAGGATGACCACGACGACCAGCCAGCGCAACGGCCGGACGAGCAGGAAGTCGAAGGCCGCCGCGATGCCGTGGCCGATGGCGGCGAAGAGGCGCCCCACGGGGCGCAGGAGCCACGCGTAGAGCGCCTGGCCCACTGTCCGCATCAGGCCACGAATTCCCCGGCCGATCAGCATGAACAGGTCGTGAACGAGGCGGAACGGCAGCACGACCACCAGGGCGATGGCGCGGGCCGGAACGACGATCCAGCCGGGTCCGGCGGGCGGCGGATCGGGCGGCGGCGCAACGGGTTTGAACAGGTCGACCCTGTCGTCGTCCATCACCATCGCCCGCACCTCCTGGCTCTTGGACGGGCCAAGAGCCATTGCGGTTCGCGTGTCCGGCGTCACGCAAGCGATTGAACCCGTTCCCCACCGGTCCCCGTACTGCGAGGCGATCCCGGGGAGAGCGGCGCGGCTGCTCCGCTTCGAGTGAACGTGACTGACTGGAGGAACGAGATGGACTTCCCGAAGTGGGCGATCCCTGCGGCGGCCGCCCTGACCGCGACGGGACTGGTGCTGACCGCGTGCGGCACCGAGCAGGCGAACAACAAGAAGAACCTGTCGGCGGGCGCGCAGGCCAAACCACAGCAGGACACGGCTCAACAGGTGGCGGAGCCGACCACGCTGGAGGTGGCCAGCGTCAGCAAGATCGGCAAGGTCGTGACGAACGGCGAGGGCAAGACGCTTTACCGCTTCGACAAGGACACCGCGCGGCCGCCGGCGTCGACGTGCATGGGCGCGTGCGCCAAGGCGTGGCCGCCGGTGTGGGCCTCCAACGAGGACCCGCAGGTGAAGGGCGTGGACGAGAGCCTGGTCGGCAAGGTGAAGCGGCCCGACGGCAAGTGGCAGGTGACCTTGAACGGCTGGCCGCTCTACACCTACGCCAAGGACCAGAGTCCCGGTGACGCCAAGGGCCAGGGCGTCGGCAAGACCTGGTACGCCGCGGCTCCGGACGGCAAGAAGGCCGCCGCGAACGTCGCCGCGCAGCCCACCCAGCAGGGCGGGCGCTGGGCCGGCTGGACGAGCATCAAGGTCAAGCAGGACGCCAAGTACGGCGCGATCGTGACCGACGGCAAGGGCCGCGTCATGTACCGCTACGACAAGGACAAGCCCAAGGACTCCACCTGCTTCGGCGCGTGCAAGAAGGCCTGGCCGCCGGTGACCTTCAACGGCTGGAAGAAGCTCAAGCTCGAGGGCATCGAGCGCAAGGACGTGAACTTCATCGAGCGCAAGGACGACGGCAAGTGCCAGCTCACCATCAACGGCTGGCCCATGTACTACTACGAGAAGGACACCACCCCCGGCGACACCAACGGCCAGGCCGTGGGGAACGTCTGGTGGCTCGTCTCGCCGACCGGCAAGAAGATCACGACCGCGCCGAGCGCGGGGTGACGGCGGCGACGGCGGCTACGGGAACGGGAGCGGCTCCGGTTCGGGCTCCGGCATTGGCTCCGACTCGGGCGGCTACGGAGGTGGCTACTGATCCCGACGAAGTCGGGCCGGGGGGCCTCAGCCACGCACGCGAGCGCGCTACCTGACCTGCGGGTCCGAAGCCGGAGGCGAGGACCCGCAGGTCAGATCGCGAAGCGATGTCGCGCTCGCCTCTTTAGCGGTTCGGTTCGCGAGCCGCCAGGCGAGCGGGCCGAGGCCGCGAAAGCTCAGAAACAGGGCCGAGGGGCGTCGCGTGGCCGAGGACGCCGTGCTCGTACGCGGTCTCGGCGTGCAGTGCGAGGTCCACGCCGGAGGTCTCGTCCTCTTCGCTCACCCGGAAGCCCATCGCCTTGTCGATCACCTTGGCGATGACGTAGGTGGCGGTGAACGCGAAGGCCGCGACGGCCGGGACGGCGATCGCCTGCTTGCCGAGCTGGCTCGCGCCGCCGCCGAGCAGCAGTCCCTCCTTGCCGCCGGTCATCATGCGGGAGGCCAGCAGCCCGATGAGCAGCGTGCCGATGATGCCTCCGACCCCGTGCACGCCGACCACGTCGAGCGAGTCGTCGTAGCCGAGGCGGAACTTCCAGCCCACCGCGTACGAGCAGACCACGCCCGCCGCCAGCCCGACCGCCAGGGCGCCCAGCACGTTCACCGATCCGCACGAGGGCGTGATCGCGACCAGCCCGGCGACCACCCCGGACGCGGCGCCGAACGTGGTCGGGTGCCCGTCCCGCCGCTGCTCCACGAACAGCCACCCCAGCAGGCCCGTACAGCCCGCGACCAGCGTGTTGAGGAAGACGCCCGCCGCGATCCCGTCCGCCGACAGTGCCGAGCCCGCGTTGAAGCCGAACCACCCGAACCACAGCAGCCCGACGCCGAGCAGCACCATCGGCAGGTTGTGCGGCCGCATGGCCTCCTTCTTGAAACCGATGCGCGGCCCGAGCACCAGCGCCATCGCCAGCGCGGACGCGCCCGAGGCGATCTCGACGACCAGCCCGCCCGCGTAGTCCAGCGTCCCGAGCTCGGCGATCCAGCCGCCGGGACCCCACACCCAGTGCGCGATCGGGACGTACACCAGCAGCGTCCACACCGGCACGAACACCAGCCATGCCGAGAACTTGGCCCGGTCGGCGACGGCGCCGCTGATCAGCGCGGCCGTGATGATCGCGAAGGTGAGCTGGAACGTGGCGAACAGCAGCTCGGGCACCTTGCCGTGCGCGGTCTCCGGCGTGATCCCCGAGAACCCCGCGTGGTCCAAGCCGCCGAGCAGCCCGCCGCCGATGTCGTCGCCGAACGCCAGGCTGTACCCGGCCACCAGCCACACGACGGTGACCAGCGCGATCGACACGAAGCTCATCATGATCATGTTGAGCGTGCTCTTGGCCCGGACCATCCCGCCGTAGAACAGCGCGAGTCCGGGGGTCATCAGCAGCACGAGCGCGGTGCTCGCCAGCAGCCAGGCGGTCGCACCGGCGTCGATCTTCTCGGGCACGTCGTCTCCCAGGAGGGGGGCCAAGTGTCCGGTTGAGGATCATCGATGCCCGTTTCGACCTTGATGCCGATGTGTTACCGCCAGGTTTCGCGTTTCCTGTGTGTTGCGATTTGATCACCAAGAAGTTGGCGTCTCGACAGCCCCGGAGCGCGGTGTTTCAGTGAATGCACGGTCCCGCCGCGTAATGGGACCGGTACAACCCGCCAGCAACGCGCCCGAGCTTCGGGAGGCCCGATGGCCGACATCGCACGACGAAGGAGCGGACGAGCGAACATCGGGCGGGGCAGCCCCCTGCCCGGTGGCAGGCGGGGGAGCCCTTGGCTCAGGGGCGCGGCGGCGCTCGGCCTTCTCGCCGGGACTCTCACGGGGTGCGGCAGCAGTGGCGGGCCGCCGACCCTGACCTGGTACATCAACCCCGACAACGGCGGCCAGGCCAAGCTCGCGTCCGAGTGCACGCAGGCCTCCGGCGGCAAGTACAAGATCAAGACCTCGATCCTGCCGAACGGCGCCACCGACCAGCGCGAGCAACTCGTCCGCCGCCTGGCCGCCAAGGACTCCGGGCTCGACCTCATGAGCCTGGACCCGGTGTTCGTCGCCGAGGCCGCGAACGCCGGGTTCCTCAGGCAGTTCACCGACGCCGAGGCCGCGCAGCTCACCAGCGGCGTCTTCCCCGCCGCGGTGGAGAGCGCCAAGTGGAACGGCAAGCTCTACGCGGCGCCGTTCTGGGCCAACACCCAGCTGCTCTGGTACCGCAAGTCCGCCGCGCAGAAGGCCGGCGTCGACCCGACCGCGGCGAACTTCACCTGGGACCAGATGATCGACGGCGCGGTGAAGAGCGGCACCACGGTCGCGATGACCGGTAACAAGTACGAGGGCTACATGGTGTGGATCAACGCCCTCGTCGCATCCGCGGGCGGCACGGTCCTCACCGACCCGCAGAAGGGGGCCGACGCCAAGGTCACCCTCGACAACCCGGCCGGTCAGCAGGCGGCGCGGATCATCCGCAAGCTCGCCACCTCCAAGGCCGCGAGCCCGACGCTGTCCACCGACATCGAGGACCAGGCCCGCAACGAGTTCAACGCCTCCAACGGCGGCTTCATGGTCAACTGGCCCTACATCTACGCCGCCGACCTCGGCGACGCCGAGTCGGGCGTCATCCCGAAGAGCGTGCCCGCCGACATCGGCTGGGCCAAGTACCCGCAGGTGGTCGCCGGGCAGCCGAGCAAACCGCCGTTCGGCGGGATCGAGCTCGGCATCGGCGCCTTCACCAAGCACGACGCCGAGGCCGTCGCGGCCGCGCAGTGCATCACCAGCGAGCCGCACATGAAGGAGTACATGCTCAGCGAGGGCAACCCCGGTGCCCGGCCCGCGATCTTCGACGACGCCGACGTCGTCAAGAAGTTCCCGATGGCGGCGCTGATCAGGGACTCCATCAACTCGGCCGAGCCGCGGCCCATCACGCCGTACTACCCGGACGTGTCCGGCGGGATCCAGAGCAAGTGGCACCCGCCCGCGTCGGTGAACCCCTCGACCACCCCGCGGGTCACCGACGAGTTCGTGCCCAAGGTCCTGCGCGATCAGAGGTTGCTGTGAGAGAGGAGCGCGCGTCATGACCATCGCCGTGGACCGGCCCGCGACCGCCCGCCCGGAGGTCTCCGACCGGGCGCGCGCCGAGCGCCGCCTCGGGCTGCTGCTCTCCGCCCCGGCCGTCATCGTCATGCTGCTGGTGACCGGCTACCCGCTGATCAACGCGCTGTACCTGTCGCTGTTCCGCTACCGGCTCACCTCGCCGGACGACAAGACGTTCGTGTGGTTCGGCAACTACGTGACGGCCCTCACCGACGCGCTGTTCTGGCAGGACGTGCTGACCACGTTCTTCATCACCGCGGTGACCGTCGCGGTCGAGGTCGTGCTCGGCTTCGCGTTCGCGATGGTGATGCACAAGGCGATCTTCGGCCGCCGCACGGTGCGGACCTCGATCCTGATCCCGTACGGCATCGTCACCGTGATCTCCGCGTTCGCCTGGAAGTACGCCTTCGACGTGCAGTCGGGCTTCGTGGACCAGTGGTTCGGCCTCGGCGACTACGCCTGGTTCTCCGGGCGCTGGTCGTCGATGTTCGTCATCATCCTCAGCGAGGTGTGGAAGACCACGCCGTTCGTGTCGCTGCTGCTGCTCGCCGGGCTCGCGCAGGTGCCGAACGACCTGGGCGAGGCGGCGACGGTGGACGGCGCGACCGCCTGGCAGCGGCTGTGGCGGGTGACCATCCCCAACATGAAGGCGGCCATCCTGGTCGCGGTGCTGTTCCGCACCCTCGACGCCTGGCGGATCTTCGACAGCATCTTCGTGATGACCTCGGGCCAGAACAAGACCGAGAGCCTGTCGTTCCTCACCTACCGGCAGACGATCACCCGGACCGCGATCGGTCTCGGTGACGCGGTCGGCGTGCTGCTGTTCCTGTCGGTCGTCCTCATCGCGTTCATATTCATCAAGGGCTTCAGGGTGGACCTGGCGCAGGCGAGGGGAGAACGCTGATGGAGACCGCACGCTCCAAGTGGATGTGGATCGGCGGCTCGCTGCTGATCCTGATCTGGACGCTTCTCCCCACCCTGTGGATACTCTCGCTGTCGTTCAAGAAGCCCGGCGAGGTCGGCAACCAGAAGGGCTTCCTGCCGCACACCTGGACCTGGGACAACTACCGGACGGTCTTCAACACCGACCTGTTCACCTCGGCGCTGATCAACTCGATCGGCATCTCGCTGATCGCGACGGTGGTCGGCGTGGTGTTCGCGACGTTCGTGGCGTACGCGATCGCCCGGCTGGACTTCCCCGGCAAGACGCTGATCCTGTCGTTCGCCCTGGCGATCGCGATGTTCCCGGTGGTCTCGCTGGTCGGGCCGCTGTTCAACCTGTGGCGCAACATCGGCCTGTACGACACCTGGCCGGGCCTGATCATCCCCTACATCTCGTTCGCGCTGCCGCTGGCGATCTGGACGCTGTCGGCGTTCTTCCGCGAGATCCCGTGGGAGATGGAGCAGGCCGCGCAGGTGGACGGCGCCACCACCTGGCAGGCGTTCCGCAAGGTGATCGTGCCGCTGGCCGCGCCCGGCGTGTTCACCGCGGCGATCCTGACGTTCTTCTTCTGCTGGAACGACTTCGTCTTCGGCATCTCGCTCACCTCGACCGACAACGCCCGGCCGGTGCCGGCGGCGCTGGCGTTCTTCACCGGCGCCTCGCAGTTCGAGCAGCCCACGACGGCCATCTGCGCCGCGGCCGTCGTGGTGACCATCCCCGTCGTCGTCATCGTCCTGCTGTTCCAGCGCCGAATCGTCGCCGGCCTGACCTCCGGCGCAGTGAAGGGATAGTCCGTCATGGCCGACATCGAGATGAAGAACATCGTCAAGAAGTACGGCGACGGGTTCCCGGCCGTGAACGACGTCACCCTGGACGTGCAGGACGGCGAGTTCATGATCCTGGTCGGCCCGTCCGGCTGCGGGAAGTCCACGCTGCTGCGGATGATCGTCGGGCTGGAGGACATCACCTCCGGCGAGATGAAGATCGGCGGCAAGGTCGTCAACACGATCGCGCCGCGGCAGCGGAACCTGTCGATGGTCTTCCAGAACTACGCGCTCTACCCGCACCTCACCGTGTTCGAGAACATCGCGTTCCCGCTCCGGCTGGCCAAGAAGCCCGACGACGAGGTGCGCCGCCGGGTGAACGAGACCGCCGAGCTGCTGGAGCTCACCGAGCACCTGGAGCGCAAGCCCGCCAACCTGTCCGGCGGGCAGCGGCAGCGGGTCGCGATGGGCCGCGCGATCGTCCGGCAGGCCGACGCGTTCCTGTTCGACGAGCCGCTGTCCAACCTGGACGCCAAGCTGCGCGGCCAGATGCGCGCGGAGATCTCGCGGCTGCAGCGCCGCCTCGGCGTCACGACGGTGTACGTCACGCACGACCAGACCGAGGCGATGACGCTCGGCGACCGGGTCGCGGTGCTGCGCAAGGGCGTGCTCCAGCAGGTCGGCAGCCCGCGCGAGCTGTACGAGGAGCCGTCGAACCTGTTCGTGGCCGGGTTCATCGGCTCGCCGTCGATGAACTTCCTGCCCGCGACGATCGAGAAGGCGGCGGACGGCACGCACCTGGACACCCCGCTCGGCCGCTTCCCCATGCCCGAGAAGGGGCACGCGGCGGCGTCGGGCGACCGCAGCGTCGTGCTGGTCGGCGTGCGGCCCGAGCACTTCGAGGACGCGACGCTGGTCAGCGACGAGAAGCGGGCGCGGGGCGCGGTGGTGCGTGCGCACGTGGACGTGACCGAATGGCTCGGCAACGAGCTGTACGCCTACGTTCCGTACGAGGCGCCCGCCGATCTGGCCGACAAGCTGCGCGACCTGTCGCGCGAGCTGGACAGCGACCAGATGCGCACCCAGGCCGTCGTCGCGCTCGACCCGGCCAGCCTCATCACCGAGGGGCAGCAGGCGGAGCTGTGGATCGACACCGGCCGTATCCAGCTCTTCGACCCGGCGACCGGCGAGAACCTCACCCGCGACGAGGACCGCGTCACCGAGCTGGCCCGCCGCGCCGAGCAGGCGCGCCAGGCACAGCGCCGCGGCCAGAACGGCGCCGCGAGCGGCAACGGAGAGGCCAAGGCAGAGGAGAGGACAGAGGAACCGGGCTCCGCGTCCGCCGAGCCCGGAACCAACCCCGACTGACGTCCGGGCCTCCGGGATGCACTTCGTGTTCAGCCCGCCGGGGACGGCCGCGGCGGGCCTGCTCGACCTCCCGTGGCACCGGCCGCTGGAGGAGTGGACCGACGACCGGATCGTGGAGATCCGGTCGCGCGGTCTGTCCCGGCACGTCGTGCGGTTCGTCGCCGAGGGCGGGCACGTCTACGCGCTGAAGGAGCTGGACGAGCGGCTGGCGCGGCGCGAGTACCGGCTGCTGCGCCGCCTGCGCGAGCTCGGCCTGCCCGCGGTCGAGGTCACCGGCGTGGTCGTCGACCGGGGCGAGCAGATCGACGCGATCCTGGTGACGCGCTACCTCGACCACGCCTCGTCCTACCGTGCGCTGTTCGCCAACCCGCGCGGCGGCGGGCATCCGACCGACCGGTTGCTGGACGCCCTGGTGGAGCTGCTCGTACGGCTGCATCTGGCGGGCTTCATGTGGGGCGACTGCTCGCTGTCCAACACGTTGTTCCTGTTCGACGCGGGCGCGTTCGCCGCCTACCTCGTCGACGCCGAGACCGCCGAGCTGCATCCCTCGCTCAGCGAGGGCCAGCGGCACTACGACGTCGACCTCGCCAGGGAACGCATCGCGGGCGAGCTGTTCGATCTGTTCGCGGGCGGGCTGCTGCCGCCCGACGTGGATCCGGTCGAGGTCGGCGACGACATGGTCCGCCGTTACGAGGGCCTGTGGGACGAGCTGACCCGCGAGGAGGTCCTGCCGCCGGACGAGCAGGTCTACCGGATCACCGAACGGCTGCGCCGCATCAACGAGCTCGGTTTCGACGTCGACGAGGTCGAGCTGGAGGACGCCGCCGACGTCGAGGGCGGCGGCAGCCGGATGCGGATCAGGACGCGGGTCGCCGAGCCCGGCCACCATCGCCAGATCCTCTACACCCGTACCGGTCTCGGCGCCCAGGAGAACCAGGCCCGACGGCTGCTGAACGACGTCGCCTCGTTCCGCGGCTATCTCGAACGCAAGGAGGGCCGCGCCGTCCCGGAGGTCGTGGCCGCCAACCGGTGGCTGGCCGAGGTGTACGAGCCGGTCGTCCAGGCGATCCCGGACAAGCTCCGGGGCCGCCTGGACGAGGTCGAGGTGTTCCACGAGGTGCTGGAACACCGCTGGTTCCTGTCGGAGACGACCGGCCGCGACATCGGCACGACCTCGGCCGCCCGCGACTACTTCGAGAACGTTCTCCCGAACGTCCCCGAGGACCTGACCGGGACCATTTAGGAAGCAAGGACGAGGTCGCCGTTCTTGGCGTCGTACTCCAGCAGCTCCCCGTAGCGGCCCCAGTCGATCGCGGTGTCGAGCTGGCGGCGCGCCTCCTCCTCGGTGAAGCCGCGCCGCAGCACGGCCAGGAAGAAGTCGTCGCTCAGCCGCCCGTCGCGGCTGCCGCCGAGCGCCCGAAGGATCGTCCGGACGAGCGGCGCGTTCTCGGTGGCCAGCCGCGCGAAGATCGCCTTCCCGGGCTGGATGCCGCCGCGCGTCCAGTTCACGCCCTGCCGGGTCAGCACGATCGTCGAGTCGACCAGCCGGGCCAGGCCCAGCAGCACGGCCGCGTCGACGATCGGCAGCAGGTCGTCGGCCTCGAACCCCAGCTCCAGCGCGAGGTCGGACAGGTCGGCGGCGCGGCCGCGCGCCTCGACCCAGTCGGCCAGCCCGGCGATCGCGCCGACGGGCGCCATCGGCAGCGCGTTCACCAGCGGCGAGCCGGGGTCGTCCTCGTCGCCGGTCACCTTGTCGCCGGTCAGGATGCGGTACGCCGCGTCCATCAGGCCATGGAACGCGGGGGCGTGCCGGTCGCGCGGGCGCGGCCGGCGGACCTGCAGCTCGCCCTTGATGCCGCCGTCGCCGAGCACCAGGATGCGGTCGGCGAGCAGCACGGCCTCCTCGATGTTGTGGGTGACGATCGCCATGGCGCGGGTGGCGAACGAGCCCGCCGACCACAGCTCCAGCAGTTCGGTGCGCAGGTTCTCGGCGGTGAGGACGTCCAGCGCGGAGAACGGCTCGTCCATCAGCAGCACGTCCGGCTCGCGCACCAGCGCGCGGGCGAACCCGGCGCGCTGCCGCATGCCGCCCGACAGCTCCTTCGGGTAGGCGGTCTCGAAGCCGTCCAGGCCGACGACGTCGATGGCGTCCAGCGCGCGGCGCCGCCGCTCCTGGTCGGCCACGCCCTCCAGCCCGAGCTCGACGTTGCCCATGACGGTGAGCCACGGCAGCAGCGCGAAGCTCTGGAAGACCATCGCGACGCCCGGGGTGGCGCCGCGCACCGGCTCGCCCCGGTACTCCACGCTTCCGCCGGTCGGCTCGATGAGCCCGGCCATGACGCGCAGCAGCGTCGACTTGCCGCAGCCGCTGCGGCCGAGCAGCGCGACGATCTCGCCGTCGTACAGGGTGAACGAGACGCCGTCCAGCACGGTCAGCGGCACGCCCTGGCCGCCCCGGAACGTCTGGGACACCTCGTTCATGGAGATGAGCGGCGCGCGGCCCCGGTTGAGCGGCCCGTACGCGGTGGTGGGAAGAGTTACAGCGGTCATGGTGACCTCCTTCAGAGTGAGAAGCGGGACTGGGCGCGGCGGTAGAGGCGGTGCCACACGAGGCGGTTGAGCACGACGACGAACGCGCTCATCACGATCACGCCGAGCAGCACGCGCGGGGCGCCGTCGGGGTCGTTCGCCGCCTGGGCGATGTAGGCGCCGAGCCCGGTCGTGGTCAGGGTCTGGTGCCCGTACGGGACGAACTCGGCGACGATCGAGGCGTTCCACGCGCCGCCCGCCGCGGTGAGCACGCCGGTGATCAGCGTCGGGACGATCGCGGGCAGGATCAGGCTCCGCCAGCGCGCCGCCCGGCCCAGCCCGAGGTCGGCGCTCATCTCCCGCAGATCGGTGGGGATCGCGGACGCCCCTGCGATGACGTTGAACAGGATGTACCAGCCCGAGCCGAGGGCCATCAGCGCGATCGCGCCCCAGCCGAGCCCGATCCCGCCCGCCGCGAACAGCCCGATGAAGAACGGGTAGAGGAAGTTGGCCGGGAAGCTCGCCAGCACCTGCACGACCGGCTGCGCCAGCCGTGCGACGCGCGGGTTCATGCCGATCCACACGCCCAGCGGGACGAAGACCAGCGTCGCCGCGGCCACCACGACCAGCACCCGGCCGAGCGTCACCAGGCCCATGCCGATCACGGTGGGCAGGTAGTGCAAGGCGCCGCTCTCGTGCAGGTAGACGATCGCCCGGTCGGCGATCCACACGACCGCCAGCACGCCCGCCACGACCAGCAGCACGTCACGCACGAGCCGCTGGTTGGGCGTCTCCGCGCGGCCGCTTCCCGTACGGCCGAGAAGCCCGCCCGCACAGTCCAGGCCACGGCCCGCAGGACGGAGCATCCGCCCGGCCGCGACCGGCACCGTCGAGTCGCGCAGCACGTTGAGCACGACGCTGCGGTGCTTGTGCGCCGGGTCGGACTCCTCGACGCGGAACCGTTCGGCCCACGCGGTGAGCGGCCGCCAGAACAGGAGGTTGACGCCGACGACCATGACGGCCATCAGGGCGATGGCCGGCACGAGCCGGCCCGTCTGCGCCTCCCTGACGGCGGTGGCGACGTAGCTGCCGACGCCCGGCAGCGCGTAGGTGTGCCCGGCCGTGGTGATCGCCTCGGAGTTGGCCAGGAAGAACCAGCCGCCGCCGAAGCTCATCATCCCGTTCCACACCAGCGGGCTCATCGAGCCCGGCACGTCCAGCCGCCAGAACCGCCGCCAGCGGCCGAGCCGCAGGCTGCGCGCGGCCTCGTCCAGGTCGCGCGGCTGGGTGATCAGCGACTGGTAGAACGCCAGCGTGATGTTCCAGACCTGGCCGGTGAACACCGCGAAGATCGCGGCGAACTCCAGGCCCATCGTGGAGCCGGGGAAGACCGCCATGAAGAACGGCGTGATGACGGTGAGGAAGCCCAGCACCGGCACCGACTGCAGGATGTCGATCGCCGGGAGCAGGACCTTCTCCGCCCGCCGCGAGCGCGCCGCCCACGTGCCCACCAGGAAGGTGAACGCGAGGGACAGCCCGAGCGCGACGAACATCCGCAGCAGCGAACGCGCCGCGTAGTAGGGCAGGTTCGCGGGGTCGGTCGAGACGGTCGGGCCCACGTCAGCGGCGGGCGCGGTCATGTCCCGTACGAGGAACACGACCCCGGCCGCCAGCGCCACGAAGGCCGCGAGAACGAGGCCGTCGATCAGCCATTGCCGCGAACGCGAACGGTTGAGCGCATACGAAAAGGTGGACATCGCCAAGCTCCTTTCGGGGGCTTGGCCGACGCACGCGTCAGCGCACGCGAAAACGCGTGGGAAGCGCGTGGAAGCGCCTGGAATCAGGGACGGTGCGTCAGCGAGTCGGGTGGGGACGACTTGGAGGCGCGCCGTCGCGCTGGACCATCAGGGTCCTCGACATGTGCGCTCACCTCCTCCGACTCGGTCCGGTCCTTCGCTCAGCGAGGTTACCCGCACCGATTCGCGGTTGGCCCTGGGCGGATTGTTCCTTTGTGGGAACTTGGGGTTGAGTCCCCTGATTAGGGTGATCTTGTAATGGGGTGTCGAGGAGAGGGGGCCTCATGGCCACGGTCGCCGAGCAGTTCATCCAGGTCCTGCGGCAGGCGGGGGTCGAGCGGATCTACGGGGTGGTGGGCGACAGCCTGAACCCGATCGTGGACGCGATCCGGCGAACCGGCGGCATCGAGTGGGTGCACGTGCGCAACGAGGAGGCCGGGGCGTTCGCCGCCGCGGCCGAGGCGCAGGTGACCGGGCGGCTCGCGGTGTGCGCGGGCAGCTGCGGACCCGGCAACACCCACCTCATCCAGGGCCTGTACGACGCGCACCGGTCCGGCGCGCCCGTGCTGGCGCTGGCCTCCCACATCCCGAGCGAGCAGATCGGCACCGGGTTCTTCCAGGAGACGCACCCGGAACGGATCTTCGAGGACTGCAGCGACTTCTGCGAGCAGATCCAGGTGGCCGAGCAGATGCCGCGCGTGCTGCGCATCGCCGTCCAGACCGCGCTGGCCCGGCGCGGCGTCTCGGTGGTCGTGATGCCCGGCGACGTCGCGCACCTGAACGCGCCGAACCCGACCGGCAAGCACGATTTCCTCGTTCAGCAGGGCATCGTGCATCCGCCCGCCGACCAGGTCGAGCAGCTGGCGCACGCGCTGAACGCGGCGGAGAAGGTCATGCTGTTCTGCGGCGCGGGCGTACGTGACGCGCATCAGGAGGTCATGGAGCTGGCCGGGCGCGTGCACTCCCCGGTCGGGCATGCGCTGCGCGGCAAGGAGTGGATCCAGTACGACAACCCGTTCGACGTCGGGATGAGCGGGCTGCTGGGCTACGGAGCCTGTTACGAGGCGACGCAGGAGGCGGATCTGGTCGTCCTGCTCGGCACCGACTTCCCGTACGACCAGTTCCTGCCGGGCAAGCAGACCGTGCAGATCGACCACGACGCAAGCCGGATCGGCCGCCGCACCCCGCTGGATCTGGCCGTGCACGGCGATGTCGGAACGACGTTGCGGGCCGCGCTTCCCAAGGTCGGCCAGAAGAGCGACCGGACCTACCTCGACACGATGCTGCGCAAGCACACCAGGGCCCTGGAGGGCGTGGTCAGCGCCTACACGCGCGACATCGAGAAGCACACCCCGATCCACCCCGAGTACGTCGCGGACGTGCTGGACGACCTGGCCGCCGATGACGCGGTCTTCACCGTCGACACCGGCATGTGCAACGTGTGGGCGGCCCGCTACCTCACGCCGAACGGCCGCCGCCGCGTGATCGGCTCGTTCCTGCACGGCACGATGGCCAACGCGCTGCCGCACGCGATCGGCGCGCAGTGCGCCCAGCCCGGCCGGCAGATCATCTCGATGTCGGGCGACGGCGGGCTCGGCATGCTGATGGGCGAGTTGCTCACGGTGCGGCTGCACGACCTGCCCGTGAAGATCATCGTCTTCAACAACTCCTCGCTCGGCATGGTCAAGCTGGAGATGCTGGTGGACGGCCTGCCCGACTACGAGACCGACCACCGCCCGGTCGACTTCGCGGCGATCGCGCAGGGCGCCGGGATCGAGTCGGTCCGGGTCGAGAAGCCAGGCGACGTCCGAGCAGCACTGACACGCGCCCTGCAGTCGCCCGGCCCGTTCCTGGTCGACATGGTGACCGACCCGAACGCCCTGTCCATCCCGCCGCGGATCACCGGCCAGCAGGTGCGGGGCTTCGCGCTGGCGGCGGGCAAGACCGTCATGTCCGGCGGGGTCGGCAAGATGGTCGAGCTCGCCCGCAGCAACCTGCGCAACATCCCCCGCCCGTAAATACGCCGATCTTGCTCTCAGCGCCCCCAATCGGGCTCCGGGAGGGCGCTGAGAGCAAGATCGGCGTGTGGGTCAGGCGCTCCAGGAGGGGTTGCGGCCGAGGAAGTGGAGGAGGGCCGCGACGTCGGTGTCGCCGGGGGCGTCCTCGATCGGCTGGGCGAACGCGCCGTACTGGCGGAGCGGCTCGATGACGATGGCGTGTGCGACCGGCAGCAGCGTCCGGGCGAGCTCGGGCGTGATCGGGGACGGCCGGCCGGTGGCGAGGGCGATGTCCCAGGCGTGCACCAGGGCGTCGACCGCGCAGGCGCCCGCGCCGATCTCGGCCGTCATCTTGTTCGGCGGCATCGGGACGGCGACCTCCTGGGCGTCCGGGGCGACGGTCGCCCAGGCCGCGGCCGAGGCGGCGGTGGCGCGCTCGACCATCGCCTCGGGGGACTCGGCCAGGCTGCCCGAGGGGGAGAACGGGTCGTCCTCGGGGCCGGGGCCGCCGGTGATGAACGCGGCGTAGGCGATCTGGTCGCCGACGGCGTGCTGGATCACCTGGGCGACGTTCCACTCGCTGCAAGGGGTGGGCTTGGTCAGGTCCTCGGCGCCGAGCCCCCGGACCGCGGTGCGCAGCGCCTCGTGCGCCTCGGCCAGGACGGTCCAGTCGGTGGTGGTGTTCTCGGTCATCTTCGCTACCCCTTTGCTCTCGTTATGTCCCCAGCTTAGCAGAACGGAATGCTCTATTCCAATAGATGGAGACCCGTGAACTGGTGATATTTCCGGGCTCGAGAGCGTAGCCTCACTTGCGGCCTGTGTTGATCGTGCTGGAGGTTTCGTCCTTGGGCGGTGTGCGGCTGTTTGGCAGGAGCGCGGAGGTCGACCGGATCGGCCGTCTGCTCGCCGACGCGCGCCGGGGCAGGAGCGGCGCGCTCTACGTTCACGGCGAGGCGGGGATCGGCAAGTCCGCGCTCTTCGAGCATGCCGCGCGGGCCGCCGAGTCGGCCGGGATCCGGGTGCTGAGCGCGGTCGGGACCGAGACCGAGGCCGAGCTGCCCTTCGCCGGGCTCCACCTGCTGCTGACCTCCTACGAGGGCGACCTGGACGCGCACATCCGCGCGCTCAACCTGTCGCAGGCGGCGGCGCTGCACGGCGCGCTCGGCGGTACGCCGGTGGCGGGCGAGGACCGCTTCCTCATCGGGCTCGCCACCCTGACGCTGCTGTCCGACCTCGCCGAGGACGGGCCGATCGCCTGCGTCGTCGACGACGCGCAGTGGCTCGACCGGGCGTCGCTGGAGGCGCTGCTGTTCGCCGCCCGGCGGCTGCGCTCGGAGGGCGTCGTTCTGCTGTTCGCGGCCCGCGACGAGCCCGGCATGCCGTCGCTGCTCGGCATTCCCGAGGTCCGCCTCGAACCGCTCACCGCCGAGGACGCCGCGAGCCTGCTCGCCTCGGTCGCGCCCGATCTGCCGGCGCCGGTGCGCGCCCGCGTGCTGTCGGAGTCGGAGGGCAACCCGCTGGCCCTGATCGAGCTGCCCAAGGCCGTCGGCGCCGAGGGGTGGCCGCCGATGGGCCCGGTGCCGATCGGCGACCGGGTGCAGCGCGCGTTCGCCGCCCAGATCGAACGCCTGCCCGCCCGTGCCCGCAACCTGCTCGCGCTCGCCGCCGCCGACGACTCCGGCGAGCTCGGCGTCATCATGCGCGCCGCCAAGACGCTGGCCATCCCGTCCGGCGCGATCGAGCCCGCCGAACGGGCCGGCCTGGTGAACGTGGTCCGCGGCGTCCTGCGGTTCCGCCATCCGCTGGTGCGCTCGGCCGCCTACCAGGGCGCGGTGGCCGCCGAACGACGCGCCGCCCACCGCGCGCTCGCCCAGGCCTGGCACGAGGACTCCGACGCCGACCGGCGCGCCTGGCAGCTCGCCGCCGCCGCGACCGGCCCCGACGACGAGGTCGCCGACCTGCTGGAACGGACCGCCAAGCGGGCCGCCGACCGCAACGGGCACGCCGCCGTCGTCGCCGCGTACGAGCGTTCCGCGCAGCTCAGCAGCAAGCCCTCCGCGGCCGGTCGCCGATCGGTCGCCGCCGCGCTCGCCGCCACCGACGCGGGCCTGCTGGACCGCGCCGCCGAGCTGAGCGAGCTCGGCGCGCACACCGCCGCCCAGCCCGCCGACCTCGCCATGCTCTCGCTGATCCGCGGGCTGGTGGAGTTCGAGCGCGGCTGGCCGCGCGAGGCCGGCCGGGTGATGATCGACGGCGCGCTGCGCATCACCGCCGAACGCCCGGTCGACGCCGCCTACCTGCTGGTGATCGGCGTCCACAACGCCTGGCACGGCGGCGACCGGCTGATGGTCGCCGAGGGCGTCAAGTGGCTGCGCGAGGTGCGCGTGCCGCCGGACGACCCGATCGCGGCGTTCGTCGACGTGACCGTGGCGCTCGGGCATCTGGCCGCCGACGACGCGGCGTCCGCCGACCCGCTGCTGCGCGCGTTCGCGCTGGTGGCGCGCGACCTGACGCCCCGTACGACCTGGCTGCGCCAGTACACCGCGCAACTGCTGCTGGTCGCCGGTCACGCGCCCGTGCTCGCGCACGAGCTGGCCTCCACGATGACCCTCATGGGCCGGAGCCGCGGCCAGGCCGGGCACCTCACCGGGGCCCTGCATCACCTGGCGTACGCGCAGATCCTGCTCGGACGGCACGGCGTCGCGGCGGCCAGCGCGACCGAGGGGCTGGAGCTGGCGCGCGTCACCGGGCAGCGGCCGCTCGCCGCCCACCTGAGCAGCGTGCTCGCCTGGCTCGTCGCCCAGCAAGGCGACGAGCAGCGCTGCCGCGACCTGGCCGGGGACGCCATCCGTTACGCGGAGGAGCACCACAGTCCCCACAGCGCCATCAGCGGCCACTGGGCGCTCGCCCTGCTCGACCTCGGCATGGGCAGGCACATCGAGGCCTACGAACGGATGGCCGGCAACTGGCGCGGCTGGACGTACATCGCCAACCGCAGCGTCGCCGACCTCGTCGAGGCCGCCGTGCACGTGGGGAAGGCCGACCGAGCACGGGCGGCCGTGGCCGAGGTGGAGGAGTGGACGCCGGGCGGCGCCGACCCGTGGGCCCGCGCGATCCTCGTTCGCTGCCGCGCGCTGCTGGCCGACGACACCGCGGCCGAGGAGCTGTTCGCCCAGGCGCTGCGCCTGCACGAGGAGAGCGAGCAGCCCTACGAGCAGGCCCGCACCTGGCTCGCGTACGGCGAATGGCTGCGCCGCACCCGCCGCCGCAAGGAGGCGCGCGGGCCGCTGCGCAACGCGCTGGAGAGCTTCGAACGGCTCGGCGCGACCGTCTGGGCCGACCGCGCCCGTACCGAGCTGAGGGCGGCCGGTGAACGAGCCGTGCGCAAGCGCGCCAAGAACGACGCTGCGTCCGAGCTGACCCCGCAGGAGCAGCAGGTCGTACGGCTCGCGGCGACCGGCGCCACCAACCGGGAGATCGCCGCACAGCTGCTGATCAGCCCCCGGACGGTCGGCCAGCACCTCTACAACGCCTTCCCCAAGCTGGGCGTCTCCTCGCGAGCCGAGCTCGGACGGCTGGGCCTGGAAACCCCCTAGGGCGGGTCGTCCAGCAGGGCGCGCAGGACGGGGCGGGCGGCGTCCTCCGGGGAGTCGCCCAGGTCGGGCGGGAGGGCGCCGCTCAGCCACAGGCTCGCGAAGCCATGCACGATCGACCAGGCGGCGATGGCCGTCGAACGGTCCGGCGAGTAGCGGGCGGCCCCCTGTACCAGGACCTCGTTCGCGCGCTGGGCGGCCGCGGTCACCTCGGGATCGCCGGCCCGGTAGAGCTCGGGCCGGAACATCACCTCGAAGTAGGCCTTGTGGTCGATGGCGAAGCGCACGTACGCCAGGCCGGTCTCCAGGAAGTCGTCGGTGGTGCGTTCCAGGGTGTCGGCGAAGAGCGTGTAGCCCTCGGTGGCGATCGCGGTGAGCAGCCCGGTCTTGTCGCCGAAGTGGTGCGCGGGGGCGGCGTGGGAGACCCCGGCGCGGCGGGCCAGCTCGCGCAGGCTCCAGCCGGCCGGGCCCGACTCCTCGATCGCCTCGATGGCCGCGTCGAGGACCGTCCGCCGCAGGTTGCCGTGGTGATAGCTCGGCTGGTTCACGGGACCGACCCTATCTTGTCATTGACAAGTTCGCGAGGCCGAGGCAATCTAGGCACTGACAAGATTTGCTCGGAAAGGACCGTCATGCCGACCCTGCCGTGGATCACCCCGAACGCCGCCGACCCCGAGGCCGAGGCGACCGTCATGGCGTCCAGGCTGGAGGTGAAGTCGCTGCGCCAGGTCCCGGGCTTCTTCTTCGCCTCCATCAAGCTGTGGCGCCAGGCCCGCCGGTCGGACGGCGCCTGGGGCCTGTCCCTCCGGGCCCAGCTGCTCAAGCGCACGTTCTGGACCGTCTCGGCCTGGAGCGACAAGAAGGCCCTGTACGCCTACGCGGGCGCCGAGCCGCACAAGTCGACCATGAAGCGCCTCCACAAGGTGATGAAGGACTCGACGTTCGTCTTCTGGAACGCGCAGGTCAGCGAGCTGCCCATCACCTACGAGGAGGTCGAGCGCCGCATCGCCGAGGAGGAGGCGAAGGGCGGCACGACGAGTTAGGACAACTTTTCAAACTTTCTTCCGCGAGCATGTCGAGAGCGCGGGGCCCGCTCCGACCATCATGCGAGCGGCGCCCACGGGGGCGCGGCCACAGCGAAGGAGCAGGATCATGCGGAAGATCATCTACTGGGTGCACACCTCGGCCGACGGCTTCGTCTCGGGCCCGAACGGTGAGTTCGACTGGCCGGCCGTCGGGCCGGAGCTGTTCGGCCACTCCGACGAGATCAACGAGGGCGTCGACCTCCTCCTGTACGGGCGGGTCGTCTGGGAGGTCATGGCGGAGTTCTGGCCGACAGCCGACGAGAAGCTCGACGACCCGCACGTCAAGCGCTTCGCACCGTTCTGGCGGGAGACCCCCAAGGCCGTGATCTCCAGGAGCCTGGAGAACCCCGGCTGGGGCGCCACGGTGATCGGCAAGGAGGGCGGGGACCTCGCCGCGGAGATCACCGAGCTGAAGAGCCGGGAGGGCGGGGACATCCTGCTGACGGGCGGCGCGAGCGCCGCGGCGGCCCTGACCGAGCTGGGCCTGATCGACGACATCCGCGTCGTCGTCCACCCGGTCGTGCTCGGCGGCGGGCAGCAGCTGTTCGCCGGCACCAAGGACCGGATCAACCTGGAGCTCGTCGAGACGCGGGCGTTCGACGGCAAGACCGTGATGCTGCGCTACAGCCGGAAGGACTCCTAGGCGAGCGCTTCCACGGGGTCGGTCCGCATGCCTGTCGCGAGGGCGGCGTCGGTCGCGGCGTCGCCGATCGCGGCACGGATCTGCGCCTCGCAGCCCTGGCGCGCGGCGGTCAGCTCGGGCGACCCGAACTGCGAGCGCCCGTACGTACGCCGCCACAGCTGTTCGCCGATGCCGAGGAACAGCGCCCCGCGCGCGGGATCGCCGGAGGCGGCGGTGGCCATCGCGAGGGCGTCCAGGGCGAGCGCCATGCCCCAGCTGTCGCCGAGCCGCCGGTTGCCGTCGAGCGCCTCGCGGGCGTGCCGGAGCGAGCCCTCGAAGTCGCCGAAGCCCAGGTCGGCGAGGGCCTGGATGTAGTGGCCGAACGACAGGAACTTGCACTCGCCGCGCCGCAGCCCCTCGGTGCGGATCGCCTGGGCCAGCGCGGACGCCTCGCCCAGCTCGCCGCGCACGACCCGGGTGAACGCCAGGGCGGCCTGCCGCAGCATCCAGATCGCCTCGTCGACGCCGCCGCGTTCGAGGACCGGGTTCAGCCCGAGCAGCAGCCGCAGCGCCTCGTCGGGCTGGGCGCGGATGGAGCAGCTCGTTCCCTCCAGGTAGTCGGCGGCCTGCTCCGCCTCGGGCGTGCCGATGAGGCGGCACGCGTCGATGCTCTGGTCGGCGGCGGCCAGATCGCCCTGCGCCAGAACGACGCAGCCGTGCGCCCATAGGGCCCGGACACGGAAGGGATCGCCCTGCGCGGTCGGCAGGGCCAGCGCCCGTTCGAGATAGGAACGGCCCTCGCGCTGGAAGCCGCAGGTGAACCAGAAGAACCACAGCGCGCCGGCCATCTCCAGGGCGGTCGGATCGGCCTCGGCGAGGCAGGTCTCCAGCGCGACGCGGATCTCGGTGTGGTCGTCGGCGATGCGGTGGTACCAGATGACCTGGCCGGACCGGGCCCACTGCGGGAACGCCTGCCGGGCCATCGTCAGGTAGTGGTCGCGGTGCCGCTCCCACATCCGGTGCTCTTCGCCGAGCTCGGCCAGCCAGTACGCGCCGTACTCACGAATGGTGTCCAGCAGCCGGTAGCGGCTGCCCTCCCGCAGCACGATCGACTTGTCGACCAGCGCGGCGATGATCTCGGGAACGTCGGTGACGTCGATCGGGTCGCCCGCGCACACCTGCCGGGCCGCCTCCAGCGTGAAGCTCCCGGCGAAGACCGAGGCGCGCGCCCACAGCAGCCGTTCCTGCGGCGTGCACAGCTCGTGACTCCAGCCGATCGCCGCGCGCAGCGTCTCGTGCCGGAGCGGCACCGAGGGCGAGGTCTGGTTGAGAACGGCGAACCGGTCGTCCAGCCGCACCGCGATCTCTTCGAGCTCCAGGGTCCGCAGCTGCGCCGCCGCCAGCTCCAGGGCGAGCGGCAGCCCGTCGAGCAGCCGGCACAGCCGCGCCACCATCGCGAGGTCGCCCTCGGTCAGCCGGAACGCGGGGGCGGCGGCGCGCGCCCGGTCGGCGAACAGCCGGACCGCGTCGCAGTCGCGAGTGTCCGCCGCCGGAACGTCGTCGCCGGGCACCGCCAGCGGCGCGATCGTGAACGCGTTCTCGCCCTGCGCGTGCAGAGGCTGGCGGCTGGTCGTGATGACGTGCAGTTCCGGCGCGCCCTTCAGCAGCGCCGGAACCAGCAGCGCGCACGTGTCGAGCAGGTGCTCGCAGGTGTCCAGGATGAGCAGGCAGCGCCGTTCGGCCAGGTAGTCGGCCAGCACGTCCATCATCGGCCGGAACGTCTGGTCCTGGAGCTCCAGCTCGCGCGCGATCGTGTGCGGCAGCAGCGCGCCGTCGCGCAGCTCCGAGAGCCGCACCAGCCAGATCCCGTCGGGGAAGCGGTCGTGCAGGTGGCGCGCGACCTCCAGCGCGGTGCGGGTCTTGCCGACCCCGCCCGCGCCGGTGATCGTCACGTGCCGGGCGGCCTCCAGCAGCTGCTGGATCTCGGCCAGCTCGCCGGTGCGGCCGACGAAGCTCGCGGCCTCCACCGGCACGTTGCCTCGACGTTGGACGGGACTGCCCATGTGTCACCACCGACTACGGTCCGCGTGCGGCTCGTGTCGAATCGTACAACGGCATTTCTGCCGTCCCTAGGTGGTCGCGGCGGTGGTCGGCCGCCGTTCCGGCACGGCCTCGGCCGGACGCCGCCGGAGCGCGGCGCCGAGCGCGACGCTGCCGAGCGCGACCACGCCGAGCACCGCCCCGATCCACGCCACCGACGGGTAGCCCCAGCCCGCCCCGATCGCCAGGCCGCCGAGCCACGGGCCCACGGTGATGCCCACGTTGAACGAGGAGACGTTGAACGCCGCGGCGAGCGTCGGAGCGTCGCCCGCCACCGTGAAGACGCGGGCGTTGAGCGCGGGGTTGGTCCCGAAGCCGACCATGCCGAGCAGCAGGATCAGCGCGATCGTGGGGATCGGCGCGGACGCGGTCAGCGCCAGCGCCACCGAGATCACGATGAGGCCCGTCAGTCCGACGTAGAGGGTGCGGAACGGGTGCGCGTCGGAGGTGCGGCCGCCGATCGTGATGCCGGCGAGCGCGCCCAGCCCGTACAGCGCGAGCACGGCCGGGACCCAGCCCTCGCCCAGGCCGGTGGTGTCGGTCAGCAGCGCGCCGAGGTAGCTGAACGTGACGAGCAGCGCGCCGGTCGACAGCGCGGTGGTGCCGTACGCGAGCCACAGCCGCGGCTCGATCATGGCGCGCAGCTCGTTCCGCAGCTTCGGCGCGCTTCCAGCCGAGGCGGAGGCGCGGCCGCCGGGGATCGTGGCGACGATGCCCGCCATCGCGATCGCCGACATCACCGCGACCGTCCAGAACGCCGCGCGCCAGCCGAGGTGCTGGCCGATGATCGTTCCGGCGGGGAGACCGGCGATGGAGGCCACGGTGAGGCCGCCCGCGACGACGCTGAGCGCCCTGGCCCGCGCGTTCGGCGGAACGAGCCCGATCGCGGTCGTCGCGGCGATCGCCCAGAAGCCCGCGTAGACGAACGCGCCCACCACCCGGGTCGCGAACAGCGTCCAGTAGCCGGGCGCCAGCGCGCCGACGACGTGCGTGGCGACGAACACCGCGATGAAGGTCAGCAGCGTGGTCCGGCGCGGCCAGCGCAGCGTGAGGACGGCGAGGATCGGGGCGCCGGCCAGCATCCCGATGGCGAACGCGGAGATCAGCAGGCCCGCCCGGGGGACCGAGACGCCCAGGTCGCCCGCCATCTCGGGGAGCAGCCCGGCGAGCATCAGCTCCGAGGTGCCCTGGGCGAAGATCGACAACCCCAGGATGTACACGGCCAGGGGCATGCGTGTTCTCATCGGTGGACCCTTCCGCAGTGGATCGATTCCGCAGTGGATCGATTCTGTATTGGATCGATCAGTTCAAAATGAGGGCGAAAGAAGAGGGCGACAGGGTGCCGCCCGTGCGTGGCGTGCTCAGATCGCGGTCAGCGCGGTGTCCGCGATGGCCTGCAGGGTCGCCCGGTCGGCGCCCGCGCGCGACGCGACCCGCATGCCGCTGATCGTCGCGGTGACGAAGTGGGCAAGGGCGCCGGCGTCCCTGTCCGTCGCGATCTCGCCGGCCCGCCGGCCCGCCTCGATCGCGTCCCGCAGGGCATGGAACCGCAGGTCACGGTCCCGTTCGAGCCGGTCGGCGATCTCGGGATCGCGCGGCGCCAGCTCGACCATGGAGTTGACCACCAGGCAGCCGGCCGGATCGCCCGCCTCGGCATCGATGATCCGCTGGAGCAGGACCCGGACCTTCTCCTTGACCGGCCGGTCGCCCTCGAGCACCTCGAACGCCGACGCGTTCTTGCTCGCCATGTAGCGGTCCAGCGCCCTCTCGAACAGGTCGTGCTTGCTCTTGAAGGTGTTGTAGATGCTGCTCCGCCCCAGCCCGGTGGCCTCGCACAGGTCCTGCGTCGAGGTCGCCTCGTAGCCGGCGGTCCAGAAGGCGAGCATCGCCCTCTCGACCGCCGCCTCTTCGTCGAACTGTCTCGGTCGTGCCATACCGGCACCGTAGCACGTTTTGGATCGATCAGTGCAAAATGGTGCGGGCGGCCCTCCGGAGAGGGCCTTCACGCAAGTACTACGGGGTGTTCGCGGCGGCCGGGGTGTTGCCCTGGCCAGGGGTCGTGGGCGTCGTGCCCGGAGTGGCCGGCGGCGGGGTGGCGGTCAGCGGCGCGGTGGTCACCGACCGCTTCAGGGTGCTGCCGTCCTGCCACTTGGAGAACGACATCTGCCAGTAGCCCCAGCCGTTCCAGTACTCCAGATTGCGGCCCGTCCCGGTGATGCTCACCATGTCGCCGCGGTACGACCAGCCGTAGAACCACTGGGCGTCCCCGCCCGGCGAGCGCACGCAGCCGTGGCTGCAGTTGCGGTTGCCCAGGCAGCTCGGGTCGTCCATGTTCTGGTGGATGTACTCGCCGCTGTTGGAGATGCGGGTGGCGAACGGGACCTTCTCGTCGTAGTAGCCCGGGTCGCCCTTCTTCTTGCCCGGCGCCACCATCCGCTCGACCCGGCTGTGCGCCATCGTCAGGTGCATCCCGCTGGTGGTCTTCAGGTGGTCGATGCCGTCGCTCTGCACCTCGCCGCCGGTGCCGAGGCTGACGCCCCAGCTGCGGACGACCTTGCCGTTCTTCTTGACCACCAGGCGGTCGGTGTGGGAGTTGACCGAGATCGTGTGCGAGTCACCGATCTTGAACTTGCGGGTCAGGTCCTTGTCGCCGAAGACGTTGTCACCGATCTTGATCCCGGCGTAGTGGATGGTGACCGAGACCTTCTGGTGCGCCTTCCACGGGTGCTCGGGGCGGAACACCACCGACGGCAGGCCGTTGAACGACTCGCCCGAGTCCAGCCAGCGCCAGGCGCCCTTGGTCGGGGTGCTCGAGGAGATCTCGATGGCCTTCTCGACGGCGGGCCTGGCCTTGGCCGGCACGGACTTGGTGAACTGGATCAGGATCGGCATGCCGGTGCCGACCGTCTCGTTCGCGTCCGGGACCACGTTGTTGATCTTCGTCGCGGCGGTGTCGGACACCGTCTTGAACGAGCTCGTCGCCTGCGTCGTCTTCCCCTTGGGAGACGCGGCCGTCGCCGTCACGTCGTACTTGGCGCCCGGGACCAGCGTCCAGGTCGACTTCCAGCTGGTCTTGTCGGCCGACAGCGCCCCGGGCACGTCCTTGCCCTTGAGCTTCACCACG
Source organism: Actinomadura barringtoniae (assembly GCF_017573505.1). GTDB lineage: Bacteria > Actinomycetota > Actinomycetes > Streptosporangiales > Streptosporangiaceae > Spirillospora > Spirillospora barringtoniae. Next base: position 77,381 of record NZ_JAGEOJ010000007.1, on the reverse strand, counting down.
ACCTGGCTGAGGGTGCCGCCCGCGGCCGTCACCGTCACGCCCTGGTCGGGGCGCGCCTTGCCGCTCCCGTTCGCCGGCGCGATGGTCAGCTTGGGAGTGCCTTCCTCGCCGCCCGTAGTGGTCGTCTTACCGCCGTCATCGCTACCAGCGCACGCAGTCGCGAGACCCGCCACCAGGGCCACCACTGCCAAGGCCTTACCTCGCACCGCTCTCCCTCACAAAACCCGCCGACGCGAAACCACGCTTCGGCAACGAAGAACGCCTACGCAACGGCCCTATTCCCGGAGATGCTGCCTTGGAACAGACCGGCGACACAACTTATGCGTTCGACCAAATATGACGTTCGTGGGTCTCCTGAGGTTCGGGCTTGAGGATCACGAAGTGGCCACGTTTCCTGGATCGGGCCACGATCAGGCTCGATGCGGGCCCGCTACCAGCGGGTCGCCGCCGGAGCACTCGCCGGAACGGCCGGAGCGTGCGCCGCCACGGGGGTGATCCGCTCGTACGGCTTGCCCAATTCCGGACGGGCGTCCTCCTCGCCGCGGTTGGGCCAAAGCGCCATGGCGCGCTCGGCCTGGGCGGTGATCGTCAGGGACGGGTTGACGCCGAGGTTGGCCGTCACCGAGGACCCGTCCACGATGTGCAGGCCCGGGTGGCCGTAGACGCGGTGGTACGGGTCGACCACGCCGGCCTCGGGGCTCTCGCCGATCACGCAGCCGCCGATGAAGTGGGCCGTGGTCGGGATGTTGAACAGGTCGAACCAGGTGCCGCCGGGCGTCGCGTTCATCTCCTCGCCCATCATGCGGACGGCGTCGTGCGCGATCGGGATCCAGGTCGGGTTCGGCTCGCCCTCGCCGTACCGGGCGATCAGCCTGCGCCGCAGCAGCCCGCGCTTCTCCTTCACCGTCACCGAGTTGTCCTTGGTCTGCATGACCAGCGCGATGATCGTGCGCTGTGACCAGTCCTTCACCGAGAGTCCGCGCAGGATGGTGCCCGGCTTCCTGGCCGCCTCGACGAAGAACTTGGCCCAGCGCGGCGCCCGGCCGCCGCCGTCGATCAGCAGCGTGCGGATGAGGCCCATCAGGTTGTCGCCGGCGCCGTAGCGGGTCGGCTCGATGTGGGTGTTCTCGTCGGGGTGGAACGAGGAGGTGATCGCGAGTCCGGTGCTGTGGTCGACGTCGTCCTTGCGGTGCCAGCCGGTCATCCGTTCCACGCCGAGCAGGGCCTCGGAGTTGGTGCGGGTCAGCTCGCCCAGCCGGGGGGAGATGTGCGGGAGCTGGCCGCCCAGGCGCATGCGGTGGAGAAGCTGCTGCGTGCCGTACGTTCCGGCCGCGAAGACGACCTGCTCCGTACTGATGGTCCGGCGTTTGCGCCGCAGCAGCCCTCCGGTCCGCCCGACCCGCACGTCGTAACCGCCGCCCTCCCGGGGAACGACGGAGTTGACCGTGGTGTCGGGCAGCACCTCCACGCCCGCCTTCTCGGCGAGGTAGAGGTAGTTCTTGACCAGCGTGTTCTTGGCGCCGACCTTGCAGCCGACCATGCACGCCCCGCAGGCCGTGCAGGCGGTGCGGCGCGGGCCCTCGCCGCCGAAGTAGGGGTCCTCGGTCTCCTCGCCGGCCTTGGTCTCGTCGTCGCCGAAGAACACCCCGACGGGGGTGAGGTGGAAGGTGTCGCCGACGCCCATCCGCTCCGCGATCGTCCTGACCGCCTCGTCGGCGGGGGTCATGAACCGGTTGGTCTCGACGCCGAGCATCCGCCTGGCCTGCTCGTAGAACGGCGTGAGCTCCTGCTGCCAGTCGGTGATGTGGCCCCACTGGCGGTCCTTGAAGAACGGCTCGGGCGGCTGGTAGAGCGTGTTGGCGTACACCAGCGACCCGCCGCCGACGCCCGCGCCCGCCAGGACCAGCACGCCGGCCTCGCCGCGGATCAGGTGCATCCGCTGGATGCCGCGCATCCCCAGGCGCGGTGCCCAGACGTATTTGCGCAGGCGCCAGGACGTCTTCGGCAGGGTGTCGTCTTCGAAGCGGCGACCCGCCTCGATCACCGCGACCCGATAGCCCTTCTCGACCAGGCGCAGCGCCGCCACGCTGCCGCCGAAGCCCGAACCGACGACGACCACGTCGTAGTCGAAGCCGGTGTTGCCTGCCGCCTTGCTCGCCGCCGTGTCCGCCGTGTCCGCCATGTCCGCCATGCGCGCCGCCTCCACGCTCACCGGAGGGATAAGGGGACCTACGATCGACCCCGCCGTGTGATCGCGCTATGGAGTTGCCTGCATACTTTCGTCCGGTCTTGTCACTCAGATGACAAGGCGGCGCTCTGGTGGATCCGGCAGACCGCGTACGCGGTGGCGGCGAGGTCGGCGGCGGCGTTCCGCAGCGCGGTGTCGAGATCGCGCGGGCCTGGGCCGATGGACAGAACGGCCGTGGCGCCCCGGTCGTAGAGGCGCCGCGCGTCCTCGGTGACCGTGCCGCCGAGCACCACGCAGGGCACGCCCGCGGCGGCGCAGGCGTCCACGACGGCGCGGATGGTCTTGCCCGCGTCGGTACTGGCGTCCACCTTGCCCTCGGCCGTCAGGCACAGGTCGGCGTCCGCGAGCAGGTCGTCGAAGCGGCTGATCTCGCGGATCAGCCCGGAGCCCTGCACCATCTCGGCGCCGAGCGCGAGCAGTGCGGCGCCGAGGCCGCCCGCCGCGCCGCCGCCCTGGGCGTCGCCCACGCCGAGGAACGGTTCGAGCCGCCGCAGCCCGTCGTCGAGGAGCTCGACGGTCTCGGGGTCGGCGCCCTTCTGCGGGCCGAAGACGTGCGCGGCGCCGTCCGGGCCGTGCAACGGGCTGACCACGTCGGCCGCCATCGTCAGCTCCACGCCGGCCAGCAGCTCGCGGGCCGGGGCCAGGTCGACCGAGGCGACGCGGGCGAGATCGGCGCCGCTGCCCGCGAGGAGCTCGCCGCCCGAGTCCCGGATCTCGGCGCCGAGCGCTGCGAGCAGGCCCGTACCGCCGTCCATGGTCGCGGTGCCGCCGACGAAGACGACGATCCGCCGCGCCCCGGCGCGGACGGCCGCCTTGAGCGGCTCGGCGAGCCCGGCGGAGGAGGCGCGCAGCGGGTCCTTCTCGCCGTCCTTCAGCGCGCCCCAGCCGACCGCCTCGGCGGCCTCGACGAGCGCGGTCCCGTCGTCCAGGAGGCCGATGTGCGCGGTCCAGGCGCGGCCGAACGCGTCGACCGTCGCGACGTCCACCACCGTGCCGCCGCGGGCGGCCTGCACGGTGACGCGCGAGCCCTCGCCGCCGTCGGCCAGCGGGTGTTCGACGGCCGTGGCGCCCGCCGCGCGGACCCCTTCGGCCAGGGCGGCGGCGGCCTGCACGGCGTCGACCGCGCCGCGCAGCTTGTCCGGAGAGCAGATCACAATCACGGTATACTTGTAAGACAAGTGTGCAGGACAGTCAAGAGCCGTCAAGAGGAGTCATGGCGATGCGGCTGCGGGCAACGTCACTGGTGGACGCGCTGGTCGCCGAGCTGCGCGACCGGATGCTGGACGGGCGGCTGCCCGGCGGCACGGCCCTCACCGAGACCGAGGTCGCCGGGGAGTACGAGGTCGCCAGGCCCACTGCCAAGGCCGCCATCGAGCGCCTGGTGAGCGAGGGCCTGCTGCGCCGGGACGCGCACAAGAGCGCCCGCGTCCCGGTCTTCGAGGCCGACGACGTCGCCGACCTCTACTTCGCCCGGAGCCTGCTGGAACGCCAGGTCGTCCGCGAGCTGAGCCGCATCAGCCTGGTCCCGGCCGCCGCGTACAGCGCCCAGGACGAGATCCGCCGGCTGGGCGAGAGCGCCGCGTCCACGACCGCGATCGTCGAGCCGGACGTGCGCTTCCACCGCACGCTCGTGGACGCGCTGGAGAGCCCCCGGCTCAGCCGGATCCACGAGGCGATGATGGCCGAGATGCGCCTGTGCATGGCTCAAGTCCAAGCGCACGAACTCCTGCGCGTCTCGGAGATAGCGGACGAGCACCAGGCGATCCTCGACGCGATCACCGCAGGCGATCCGCCCCGCGCCGAGCAGGCCTTAGACCTCCACCTCACCCGAGCCCGCCACCAACTCCTCACCCACCTCCCCTAACCCCACCCACGCCCCCACAACACGCCGATCTTGCTCTCAGCGCCCTCATATGGCCCTCCGGAGGGCGCTGAGAGCAAGATCGGCGGGGTTCAGGGCTGGCGCGACTGCTTCAGGCGGGAGCGGTAGCGGCGCTCGGACAGCAGGGCCATCACGCTGATCCAGGCGCCGCCGAGGCTCAGCGCCTCCCAGACCTTGGGAGGGTCGCCGAGCAGCCGGGTGATGGCGAGGAACAGGAAGACGAAGGAGCCGAAGGCGAGCAGGTAGCGGATGATCCTCAGCCCGGCCGGCTGGGGCTTGAACTCCTTGGCCGCGTTCATGCTGACCTCCCCCGGCGGCCCGCCCGGCGTCGAAGATCACCGTGTGTGCGCGGCCGCTCTCACCGGGTTTGGACGCGGGCCGGGCCGGCCCGGTTGGAGGGTCGTCGAGGGACCGGCCGTTGGGCGGGTTTCGGTCAGGCCTCGGTGATCTGGCCGTTGTCGGCCACCAGGCGGCGCGTGATGTGGACGGCGTCCAGCATGCGGCGGTCGTGCGTGACCAGCAGGAGCGTCCCGGCGTAGGAGTCCAGCGCCGACTCCAGCTGCTCGATCGCGGGCAGGTCCAGGTGGTTGGTCGGCTCGTCCAGCACCAGCAGGTTGACGCCCCTGGCCTGCAGCAGCGCGAGCGCGGCACGGGTCCGTTCGCCCGGCGAGAGCGTCGAGGCGGGCCGCAGCACGTGGTCGGCCCGGTGGCCGAACTTGGCGAGCAGCGTGCGGATCTCGGCGGGCGCCAGGTCGGGCACGTGCGCGCGGAACGCGGTCAGCAGGTCCTCGTCGCCCTCGAAGAGGCGGCGGGCCTGGTCGACCTCGCCGACGACCACGCCCGGGCCGAGCGAGGCCGCGCCCTCGTCGAGCGGGATCCGGCCGAGCATCGCGCCGAGCAGCGTCGACTTCCCAGACCCGTTGGCGCCGGTGAGGGCGACGCGTTCCGCCCAGCCGATCTCCAGGTTGACCGGGCCGAGCGTGAAGCCGCCGCGCCGGACCACCGCCTCGCGCATGGTCGCGCTGACCGCCCCGGAACGCGGGGCGGCGGCGATCTCCATCCGCAGCTCCCACTCCTTGCGCGGCTCCTCGACCTTGTCCAGCCGTTCGATGGCCTTCTCGGTCTGGCGCGCCTTGGCGGCCTGCTTCTCGCTGGACTCGGCGCGGGCCTTGCGCAGGATCTTGTCGTTGTCGGGGGCCTTGCGGAGGGCGTTCTTGACGCCCTTCTCCATCCAGCCGCGCTGCGTGCGGGCCCGCTCCTTGAGGTCGGAGAGCTTGTCGGCGTACTCCTCGTACTCGGCGCGCGCGTGATCGCGGGCGATCTGGCGTTCGGCCAGGTAGGCCTCGTAGCCGCCGCCGTAGAGGTTGATCTGCTGCTGCGGCCGGTCGAGCTCGACGATCCGGTTGACCGTACGGACCAGGAACTCGCGGTCGTGGCTGACCAGCATCGTCGCCACCCGCAGCCCTTGAACGAACTTCTCCAGCCGGTCGAGCCCGGCGAGGTCCAGGTCGTTGGTCGGCTCGTCGAGCAGGAACACGTCGTAGCGGCTGAGCAGCAGCGACGCCAGGCCCGCCCGGGCCGCCTGCCCGCCCGACAGCGTGGTCATCTCCTGATCCAGGCTGACGTCCAGGCCGAGCTCGGCCGCGACCTCGTCGGACCGTTCGTCCAGGTCGGCGCCGCCGAGCGCGAGCCAGCGCTCCAGCGCGACCGCGTACTCGTCGTCCGCGCCCGGCGCGCCCTCGCCCAGCCTGGCGGTGGCCTCGTCGAAGTCCTTCTGCGCCTGCGCGACGCCGGTCCGCCGGGCCAGGAACGCCGCGACGGTCTCGCCGGGGCGGCGGTCGGGCTCCTGCGGCAGGTAGCCGACGGTCGCGGTCGCGGGCGTCAGCTGAACGACCCCGTGCTCGGGCGTCACCAGCCCCGCGAGCGCCGCCATCAACGTCGACTTGCCCGCCCCGTTCGGGCCGACCAGGCCGATCACATCGCCCGGCGCGACGACCAGGTCGAGCCCCTCGAACAGCATCCGGTCGCCGTGCCCGGCGGCCAGGTCCTTCGCCACGATCGTCGCACTCATGATCTGACAACCGTATCCGCAGGCGGACCCTGGCCAGGCCTTGTTACGCGCCGAGGTCGTAGGCGACAAGCGCCGCCCTGAGCTGGGGAAGGTCGCCCGGGCAGGTCGGGTCGAGGCCGGTCAGCACGGCGACGCGGCGCAACCGGTAGTCGACGGTGTTCGGGTGAACGTGCAGCAGCCCCGCCGCGCGCCGCCTGCTGAACTCCCCGGCCACGTACGCCCGCAAGGTCTCCAGCAGGACCGGATGCCGCTCGAGCCCGGCGAGCAGCCCCGCGAGGTGCTCGCGTGCGGCGCCCGGCCGCGACAGCTGGTAGTCCAGCAGCACGTCCGTCACGCGATAGACCCCGGGCGGGCGGCCCGTCACCCGGACGATCTCCAGGATGTCGGCGGACTGCCGTGCCGCCTCGGCGATCCCGGCCGCCGCCGTCGCGGCCACGCCCGCGTGCACGGTCGCGCCTGAACGGTCTCCGATCCGTACGACGAGACCGGTCAGCCGCTCCCAGTCGCCGGTGAGCGCCACCTCCGGATCCTCGACCGGCAGCAGCGCGAGCCCGCCTTGTGGGTTGAGTGCGTGCAGGGCCTGGGCGCGGCCGTGGTGGTCGATCTCGGCCTGGATGCGGCGCAGCTTGCGGCGGGCGGCGACGCTGCTGGTGACGTCGCTGTCGGTCTCGTCCGGATGGTCGCCCAGCGCGAACGTGAGCACGGCGTAGGCGGGCGCGGGACGGATGCCCGCGCGCCGCGCCGCCTCGTGCGGGTCCTGCCCTTCGAGCAGCGCCGACAGCACCTCGTGCCGTGCCGCCTGATCCTGCCCGTGCAGCGCTTGATGCTCCTCCACGTACGCGTCCGCGACCGCCGCCGACACCAGCTGCAGCACGTCCAGGAGATGCCGCTCGACCTGGATCACCGCGTCGAGGTCGGCGGGCGTAGCCTTCGACAGCAGCGCGTCCAGGCCCATCCGCCAGCCGAGGTGATAGGCCGACAGCACCGCGCCGAGCGGCACGCCCTCCTCCGCGCGCCGCGTCGCCGACCGCGTCATCTCGACCAGATCCTCGGCGGTCGGCAGCCTGCCGGTGCGCAGCGTACGGACGAACGTGCGCAGGTTGTCCTCGACGACCCGCGTGATGTCCCCGGCGAGCTCCTCTTTGGGGAGGGCCGAATAGGTCGGGAAGCGGTCGGTGAACGTCGCCACCATCTCCCGTGCCAGGCCCGGGACCTGCGCCGCCAGCAGGGTGTCGGCCGCGATGCCGCCGATGGTCGGCGCGAGGCTACCGGCCGGTTTGGTCGCCATCACAGGACCCTCCGCCCATTTCTGGATATTTCACTGAGAATCATCGGGTCGAGCGGCCGGATCATTGCACAGCCACCCAAGGAGGACCCCGTGCCGCTCACGTCCCGCCCCGCGTTCAGACGGTCCGTCGCCACCTTCGTCCCCGCGGTCACCGCCCTCGCCGCCCTCAGCCTCTCGCCCGCCGCGCAGGCCGCCGCCCCCGAGTACGTCGCGCTCGGCGACTCGATGGCGTCCGGCCCGCTGATCCCCAACATCACCGGCAATGTGGGCTGCGGGCGTTCGACGCACAACTACGCGCACTACCTCGCCTCCACGCTGAACGTCGCGGGCCTGAACGACGTGACGTGCAGCGGCGCCTCGACCAAGCACATGACCCAGTCGCAGGACACCAGCGTCGCGGGTGTCCCGACGGGCACCGTGCCGCCGCAGTTCGACGCGCTGACCGCCGGCACCAAGCTGGTCACGCTCACCATCGGCGGCAACGACGCCGGGCTCGTCGGGGTCGCGCAGGACTGCACGACCTCGTCGCCGAGCGGCACCCCCTGCAAGGACCAGTACACCCAGGGCGGCGTCGACACCGTCGCCCAGCGGATCGACGCGTTCGAGCCGAAGCTGTCGGCGGTGCTGGACGGGATCCGCGCCAAGTCGCCGCAGGCGCGCGTCGTCGTCACCGGCTACGGCCTCTACATCAGGCAGAACGGCTGCTGGCCCGCCGTCCCGGTCACCGCCGGCGACGCCAACTGGCTGCAGGGCAGCGTCAACCGGATGAACGGCGTCATCGCGCGCCAGGCGTCAGGCCACGGCATGACCTACATCGACCTGGTCACCCCGAGCGCCGGCCACGACGCCTGCCAGTCGCCGTCGGCCAAGTGGCTCGAAGGTTATGTGCCGACCAGTCTTGCCGCGCCGCTCCACCCCAATCAGCGTGGCGAGGAGAACTACGCCCGCATCATCTCGTCCACCCTCCGGAGCTGATCGGTCAACTGCCCGGCCCTGAAGGGACCAAGCTTGCAACTCGTGACAGCCCTGGACGAGAGGACGATGACACGGCCGCATGGGGCATGCCGACGCATGGTCGGCGGCCTGGTTGCAGGCCTGCAGGCTCGCCGCCAGCGCCGCCGCCTCCTCGGGCGACGGCAGCAACTTCACCTGCACCACCGGCTTCACGCCCCGCACGGTAACCGACGGCACCGACAAGACCACTCAATGCGAACCATCCCGGGAAGGGGGATCACTTTGCCGTTTTGCGCCGCGCTTCCTCTCCGCCATCAAAGGCGAGGTCTCCACGCTGTAGGCATCCGATGAAGCTGCTCCGGCCTCTGGTCACCGCCGCCGCACTGATCGCAGCCGCGCTCGTCGCGCCGCCCGCCGCCCAGGCCGTGCAGGCCTCCGCGGCGGCGGGCGCGTCGGCCGCGGATCACGTCTGCGATCCCGCCGACACGGCCGCGTGCATGCTGCCGTTCCCGAACAACTGGTTCACGGTCGCCGACTCCGGTACGGCGACCGGGCGGCGGGTGAACCTGTCGCCGCTGGCGACGCCGCGCGCGGTCGGTGCGGTCCCGATCGACCCCAAGGAGTGGAACCGCAGCGACGGCTTCTCTCCGGGGTCGGCGATGCTGACCAGGGTGCCGGGCCTCGACCTGGCCAAGACCGGCGCGGCGCCGATCACCGACATGGCGCGGTCGCTGGCGCCGGACGCCCCGATCGCGCTGGTGGACGCCGCCACCGGTGAGCGCTGGCCCTATTTCGCAGAGCTGGACGCGAACGCGTCCGAGTCGCGGCGGCTGCTGCTCGTTCGCCCCGCCCGCAACTTCCGCGAGGGGCACCGCTACCTGGTGTTGCTGCGCAACCTGAAGGACGCGAGCGGGAACGCGATCAAGCCGACGGACGCCGTGCAGCGGATGCTGTCGGGCAAGACGATCGGCGGCACGGAGAAGGCCCGCGGCGACGCGCTGCGCCGCACCGTCAGTGAGCTGAACGGCCACCACGTCTCCACTGACGGGCTGTACCTGGCCTGGGACTTCACGGTCGCCTCCACCCGCAGCCTGACCGAGCGCGCGATCCACATGCGCGACGACGCGTTCGGCAAGCTCGGCGGCAAGGCGCCCACGTTCAAGGTCGACAAGGTCACCGACTTCACGACCGACCAGGATCCCTACCTGGCGCGGCGGGTCGAGGGCACCGTGGACGTGCCCAGCTACCTCGACCTGCCCGGCGGCCCGGCCGGGTCTTCGCTGCACTACGGCAAGAACGGCCTCCCCGAGCAGTTGCCCGGCAACGTGCAGAAGGCCAACTTCCGCTGCAACGTCCCGCGCAGCGCGCTCAACGAGCCCGCGCAACCGGTGATGTACGGGCACGGACTGCTCGGCAGCGCGAGCGAGATCGACAGCGAGAAGCTGCGCAAGGCCTCGCAGGACCACAACATCCTGATCTGCGCGACCGACTGGATCGGGATGGCCACCGGCGACGTGCCGAACGTGGCGAGCGTGCTGCTCAACATCTCGCGGTTCAACACCGTTCCGGACCGGCAGCAGCAAAGCTACCTGGACTTCCAGTTCCTCGGCCGCGACCTGATCCACCCGCAGGGCTTCGCGAGCTCCACCGCGTTCCAGACGCCCGCCGGAAAGTCGTTCATCGGCGGCGGCCTCGCCTACGCGGGCGCCAGCCAGGGCGGCATCCAGGGCGTGGCGCTCACCGCGCTCGCCAAGGACTTCACCCGGTCGGCGCTGATCGTCCCCGGCATCAACTACAGCACCATGCTGAACCGCAGCGTCGACTTCTCCGAGTACGAGCAGATCCTCAACATCAGCTACCCGGACAAGATGGAGCAGCAGCTCGTCCTCAACCTCATCCAGATGCTGTGGGACCGCGGCGAGGGCGACGGCTACGCCGCGCACGTCACCCGCGACCCGCTGCCGGGCACGCCCGCGCACAAGGTCCTGGTCCACGAGGCGTTCGGCGACCACCAGGTGGCCAACATCGCCACCGAGGTGATGGCCCGCACGATGGGCGACGTGCGGGTCCGGCAGCCCGCGATGGCGCCCGGCCGCAAGCCCGACGTGACCCCGTTCTGGGACCTGTCGGCGGTGCCCGGTTACCCGTACGACGGCTCGTCGCTGGTCATCTGGGACGCCGGCACGCCCGCTCCGCCGCTGACCAACACCCCCAACACCGCCGGCGACGATCCGCACGGCTCGACCCGCGGCTCCGCCGAGGCGATGTCGCAGCTCGCCGAGTTTTTGCGCACCGGACAGTTGATCGACACCTGTGCGGGAGCGCCCTGCACGATCCCCCCGCAAGGCTGACAACTCTCTCCCGCAGCCCCCTCTTGAGGAGCAGACTCCCATGCGCGTCGCCATCGCGATGACCTCCGCACTCGTCCTTCTGGCACCCGTGACACCGGCCGTCGCGACGTCCGCGCAGGCGGCCACCGGCTCGGTCTTCACCGCCGCCACGGTCACCCAGGCCGCCGACGGCAGCTACACGGTCGGCTGGCAGGCGCCCGACGCGGGGACCGTCGCGGTCACCGCCACCACCGACGCCTCGGGCGGCGGCGCCGGAACGGCCGTCGGCTCCGGCGGCGCGACGGGCTCACTCACGGTCCCCGCCCTGCCCGCCGCACCGCGCTGGTACTTCCGGCTGGTTCCCGCGCACGGCACCCCGCTGGTGGTCGCGGACCGTTCGCTGCACCTGGCGCACGCCCGCAACTTCCGCGACGTCGGCGGCTACCGGACCGCCGACGGCCACTGGGTGCGGATGGGCGCGTTCTACCGCTCCAACAAGCTGTCCGAGCTCGACCAGAACGAGCTGAACAGCCTCACCGCCGACAACGTGAAGCTGGTCGTGGACCTGCGGAACGGCTCGGAGCGCAGCGACGATCCCGACAAGATCCCGGCGGGCGCCACGTACCAGGTCGCCGACCTGATCGACATCACCAAGGGCCTGCCGACCGGACCCGACCTGACGCTCGCGCTGCTGCTGGCCCTGCCGTTCCTGCTGAAGTCGTCCAAGGACGCCGAGCAGAACCTCGGCTACCGGCTGATGGTGAACGCCCCGAGCGCCCGCATCGCCTACCGCGACCTGATGAACGCCCTGGCCTCGCAGCCCGCGTCGGCCGTCTTCCACTGCACCGCAGGCAAGGACCGCACCGGCTGGGGCGCCGCCGTCCTGCTGACGATCCTCGGCGTCGACCGCACCACCGTCTACAACGACTTCCTGGCGAGCAACACCTACTACGGCGGCGACAGCGTCCGCGCGAACTGGCTCGACGCCGCGTTCGCCGAGGTGAACCGCTCGTACGGCAGCTTCGACGCGTACGTGCACAAGGGCCTCGGCCTGTCCGACGCCACCATCGCCGCGCTCAAGTCGCGCCTGCTGGCCTCCTGACCGCCGCCCGCCTCCTGAACGGGAGTACGTGATGCTCAACGGCATTCTGGCCGTCTCGCTCGCGGCGGCCATGACCACCGCGACCGGCTGGCAGCAGACCTCCAGCGACACGTTCTACCTGACCGACGCGCTCCAGCGTTCGCAGGGCGTCACCAGCGACGGGCAGGCCTGGTACTTCTCCTGGCAGTACGGGCTGAGCCGCGTCTCGCTGGACGGCAAGAAGACGCTGTCGAACAACACCCTGGCGATCCCGGCGGCGTTCGCGCTGAAGGGCTCCAACCACATCGGCGGGATCGACTACTACAACGGCAAGATCTACGCGCCGATCGAGGACGGGGACGCCTACCAGCACCCCTACATCGCCCTCTACAACGCCTCCAACCTCTCCTACACGGGCACCGCCTACGCGCTTCCGCAGGAGATCCAGCGCGACGGCGTCCCCTGGACCGCGGTCGACGCCGAACGCGGCTTCATCCTGTCCTCCGAGTACGACGCGACCGCCATCAACGCCTACAGCCTGGCCAACGGCCAGCTGGTCAAGCGCATCCCGCTCAGCCAGACCATCCCGCACCTCCAAGGCGCGCACGTCTACCAAGGCCACCTCTACGCCACCTCCGACAGTGGCACCAAGGCCGTCTACGAGGTCGACCTGGACAGCGGCGCCGTCACCAAGGCCCTAGACCTCCCAGTGCCCTCAGGCACCGAAGTCGAAGGCCTGACGTTCCTCCCGCGCTCAGACGGCACGACGATGCACGTCCTGGACGTCGCCCCGAACCGCGTCTCAGTCAACTTCCGCCATTTCCGTCCGACGGGCTAGACGGGCCGAACGGTCTCTCGCTGACCCGCACCTTGGCCTTGGGCGTCTCTGACGGGGTTTCCGTCGGAGACGCCGTCGGCGTTGGCGTCGGTGTCGTCTCCGGAAGGGTCGGCGTCGGAGATACCGGTGGGTTGGCTGGGGGCCAGATGATGTCGGGCTCGGGGGTGGTCGTCACGGTGACGGTGGAGGTCGGGCCCGGCACCTCGATCGTGGTGTCCGGAGGGCGTTCCTCTGCTGATGTGGACAGGGTGGTGGACGGCGCGGGGGTGCGTGGGGGCTGTGGGTGCTCGGTGGTCCGCCCGGCCGCCGCGTAGCCGACGGCGGCCGTCGCTGCGATGGACGCGGCGATGGCGGTGAGGCTGATGCGCCGGACTAGGGGCGTGGCTCGGGGTCTTCTGCGTGCGTCGGCGCGGACCACGCCCTGGGTGAGAACGGCGGCTGGAAGCTCGGAGGGTGTGGAGTCGGCTTCCATGCCGAGCAACTCGGTGAGGACGCGCTGGGCGGTTGGGCGTTGCGCGGGTTCCTTGGCCAGGCAGCGCAGGATCAGGCCGCGGAGGTGGCTGGGCACTCCGTCCAGGCTCGGCTCGTCGTGGAGAACGCGATACATCAGGACCGCGAGAGTGCCGGAGCCGAAGACCGGTGAGCCTGTCGAGGCGTAGGCGATCGTGGCAGCCCAGGCGAAAACGTCCGTGGCCCGGCTGATGCCCTTGCCGGTGAACTGCTCCGGTGACATGTACGCGGGGGTCCCGGCCGTCGCACGGCCGTCGGTGACGGTCGCGTCCAGCGCGCGTGCCAGCCCGAAGTCGATCACGCGCGGGCCGTCCGGGCCGAGGATCACGTTCGCCGGTTTGAGGTCGCGGTGCACGATGCCGGCCTGGTGGATGGCGACCAGCGCGGTGGCGGTGCCGATCGCGAGCCGGTCCAGGACGCCGCCGCGCAGGGGCCCGATGTCGTCGACCTCGTGCGCGAGCGACGGTCCCGGCACGTACTCGCTGACGATGTAGGGACGGCCGCCCTCCACATCGGCCGCCAGCACCTGCGCCGTGCAGAACTTGGCGACCTTCCGCGCCGCCCCGACCTCGTGCGTGAAGTGGCGCCGCGCGGTCGCGGTCAGGTCGGCGTGCAGCAGCTTGATCGCCACGCTCGTTCCGGCGAGGTCGCGGGCGAGGAAGACGACGCCCTGGCCGCCCTCGCCGAGGCGCTTGATCACGTAGTAGGTCCCGAGGCGCTGGGGGTCGTCCGGGCGCAGTCTGGCCATCGCGCCATGGTGACGCGGTCCGTGGCCGGAATCGTCCACCGGTGCGGTGGACTTGCCCTGCACCCAGGCGCGTAGTCCGGCGCGGGCCTAAGACCGTTGAAGTATCCGGTTTCCCGGCGGGAGGCCGCGGTGTTTCATGGACGTAGGGGCGCCGCGCCGGCTCTCAGACGCGGTGGCCCCACGGGGGTTTCGATGATCCGAGTGCTGCTGGCCGACGACCAGCCGGTGATGCGGGCGGGGCTCGCCATGCTGCTGGACGCCGAGCCGGACATCGAGGTGGTGGGCCAGGTCGGCGACGGCGCGGCGGCCGTCGAGGCGGCCCGCCTGCTGGGCCCGCAGGTCGTGGTCATGGACGTGCGGATGCCCGGCATGGACGGCGTGGAGGCGACCCGCGCCATCGTCGCGGACGCTGCCCGCGCGGGCGTCGCGTCCCGCGCCGGCGTCGCGGACGGGCCCGATCCGCCGGTCCGCGTCCTCATCCTCACGACGTACGACGCCGACGACCTGGTGATCGACGCGCTGCGTTCGGGCGCCGCCGGGTTCCTGCTGAAGTTCACCGGCCCGGCCGAGCTGGTGCTCGCCGTGCGCGCGGTGGCGGCGGGGCACGGGTGGCTCGATCCGGTGGTGACGGGGCGGCTGGTGCGCGAGCTCACGACGCGTTCACAGCCCGCGTCGGTGCCGCCGGAACGGCTGCGCGGACTGACCCCGCGCGAGCTCCAGATCCTCAAGGAGGTCGCGCGGGGCCTGTCGAACGCGGAGATCGCCGCCCGCCTGGTGATCAGCGAGGCGACGGTGAAGACGCACTTCACCCGGGTCCTCATGAAGCTCGGCCTGCGCGATCGCGCGCAGGCCGTGGCTTCGGCGTACCAGAGCGGGCTGGTCGAGTCGGGCGGCTGACCAGACCGGATCGGTGGCGGGTCACGCTCGCTTGGTGACCTCGTAGGCGAGGTGGGTCACGCCGTTGCCCTCGATGACGGTCGGGTCGCCGAACTGCACCGGGGACTTGCCGAGGTTCTCGAACCAGCGGACGCCCGACCCGAGCAGCACCGGCACCAGGTCGATGTGGACGGCGTCCAGCAGGCCCGCGTCCAGGCACTGCTGGGCGATCTTGGCGCTGGCGACCACGACGTCCTTGTCCCCGGCGGCCTTCGTGGCGGCCTCGACCGCCTCCTCGACGCCGCCGGTGAAGGTGAACGTCTCGGTGTGCGGCCAGTCGGCGGGGGCCTCGCGGTGGGTGACGACCACGATCGGCACGCCCAGCGGGTGGGTGCCGCCCCAGCCCTGGGTGATGTCGAACAGGTGGCGGCCGGTGATCAGCGCGCCGACGCTCTCCATGGACGTGCGCATGTACTCGGCGCTGGCGGGCGACATCCGGAACGTCGCCCACTCCACGGCGGTCGGCACCTCGACGTCGCCGCTGCCCATCCAGCCGAAGAGCCGGTCGATGCCGTCGGCCGGGTCGGCGATGAAGCCGTCGAGGGACATGGACATGTTGGCGATGACCTTGCTCATCGTGTTCTCCCTGCGGTGTGGCGGTGATGTCTTCGAACACGCTCTACGCTGCCGTTTCAGGCCGATCGGAACATCGGCCACCTGGCCGATGCCCGGGCATCGGCCTGGTTGAGATCCGCCCTGGGAGACTGGACGGCGATGACCACTGACTCCGACGAAGTCGGCCCGGGGGGTGTGGGGGGTCGACCCCCCTCGGGAAGTACTGAGACGCCCGCGGCAGCCGTGCCGAGGCCGCTGACCACGTTCGTGGGCCGTACGGCCGAGCTCGACGCGGTCGCCGCCGCGCTGGACGAGGCGCGGCTGGTGACCCTCGTCGGGCCGGGCGGCTGCGGCAAGACCCGCCTGGCGCTCCAGGCCGCGGCGGCCCGTACCGACGCCCGCTGGGTCGACCTGACGACCACCGCGGAGCCGCGCCTGGTCCCCGAACTCGTGGCGGCCGCCGCCGGGGTCCTGCCGTCCTCGGCCGGCGCCCTCGCGGAGCAGATCGGCGACCGGCCGCTGCTGCTGTGCCTGGACAACTGCGAGCACGTCATCGGCGCGGCGGCGGACCTGGTGGTCGAGTTGATCACCGCGTGCCCGGGCGTGACCGTTCTCGCCACCAGCCGCGAGCCGCTGGGCGTCGCGGGCGAGGTCGTCTGGCGGGTGCCGCCGCTCAGCGGCGCCGACGCGCTCGCGCTGTTCGAGGAACGGGCGGGGCGTACGGCCCGGTCGGAGGCGGTACGGACCGCGTGCATCCGGCTGGACGGCATCCCGCTGGCGATCGAGCTGGCCGCGGCCTGGTCGGACACGCTGTCGGAGCGCGAGATCCTCCAGGGCCTGGACGACCGGTTCGCGCTGCTGGTGCGGGGCCCGCGCGGGGTGGCGGCGCGGCATCAGACGCTGGCGGCGTCGATGGCGTGGAGCCACGACCTGCTGGACGAGGCCGATCGCGTGCTGTTCCGGCGGCTGGGCGTCTTCCAGGGCGGGTTCACGCTCGCGGCGGCCCGCGCGGTCTGTGACGGCGAGGTCGTCGCCGGGCTGCGTCGCCTTGTCGACAAGTCGCTGGTCATCGCCGACACCCGGGGTGAGGTCGCCCGCTACCGCATGCTGGAGACGATCCGCCAGTACGCGGTGGCCAGGCTCGAGGCCTCCGGTGAACGGGACGGCATCCGCGACCGCCATCTGGACGCGTTCCTCGCCCTCACCGAGGAGGCCGCGCCGCTGCTCGGCCGCGACAAGGACGCCTGGCGCGCCACGATCGGCGCCGAGCAGGAGAACCTGCGGGCGGCCATCGACTGGGGCCTGTCGCGGGACGACCCCGAGCGCGGCCGGCGGCTCGCGGCGGGCCTGCCCTGGCTCTGGCACCTGAACGACCGGGGTCGCGAGGGCCTCGACCTGCTCCAACGCGCCGTCGACCTTGGAGCGGGTGAACGGACCGGGCTGCAGGCCCGCCTCCTCACCGGGCTGTCCCTGGTCGCCGACACCACGCGTCCCGACGGGCTGGAGTACGACGCCGCGCAGGCCGCGATGGAGATCGCGACCGAGACCGGCGACGCGGCGACCGCCTCCATGGCCCGGCTCCTCGGCGCGGTCGCGGTGTTCGCCCTGGACTTGGACACCGGCTGGTCGGAGGCGAAGCAGGCACGTGCGCGGGCCCGCGAGATCGGCGAGGGCTTCGTGATCGACGGCGCCACCGCGCTGATGGGGATCGTTCTGCACCTGCGCGACGAGCACGCGGAGGCGGTGAAGCACCTCCAGGAGGCGGTCGACGGCCTGGTCAGGCGCGGGGACCGCGGCGTCGCGTCCACCGCGCTCGGCTACCTGGCCGGGAGCGCGCTGATCACCGGCGATGTCGCCCGCGCCCGCGAACTGGCCGCCGAGGGCGCGGCCGTCGCCCGCCCCCTCGCCGATCACCACCGGGTCGGATCGGCCGCCGCGGCCGTGGCCATCGTGGAGGCGACCGCAGGCGACGTGGACGCGGCGTGGGCCGCCCTCAATCCGGTGATCAGGCTGGTCGAGGCCACCGATCCATCGCCGTTCATCCCCGGCTTCGCGCGCGCCGTCGCCAACCTGCACCTGTGGTCGGGACGGCCCGCCGAGGCGGTCGCCTGGTTCGGCCGCGAGACCGCCTGGCTGCCCGAGGGCGTGGACCTCTACCTGGCCCCGCAGACGCTGACCGGCCTCGCCGCCGCGCACCGGGCCACCGGCGACACCGAGGCCGCCGCCCAAGCCTGCGAACGCGCTCTCACCCTGGCCCGCAAGATCGGAATGCCCAGTGTGGAGGCCGATGCCCTCGAACAGTCCGCCTTCCTCACCCCAGAGCCCGAACGCGCCGAAGAGCTCCACCACGAGGCACTCGCCCTGCGCGTCGAGCACGGCCTGTGGCTGCCATGCGTCGACAGTCTGGAAGCCCTGGCCGACCTAGCCCCCGGAACAACCGAAGCCGCACGTCTCCAAGCAGCCTGCAACCACGCAAGACAAGAAATGGGCGCACCCCGCCTAACCCCGGCAGCCGCCCAACAGCCCTACGAAGGCACCGTTCTCAGCCTGCGCGATGCCGTCGACTACGCGCGCAGGGCCCGAGGCAAGCGCGGCAGGCCGTCCTCCGGCTGGGCAAGCCTCACCCCTACCGAGCAGAGCGTCGTGCGGCTGACGGTAGAGGGCCTCAGCAACCCCGAGATCGGATCCCGGCTCTTCATGAGCCGCAGCACCGTCAAGACGCATCTGTCGCACGTGTACGCCAAGCTCGGAGTCACCAACCGCACCGAGCTGGCCGCGATGGCCGGACCGCACCTGGAAGGCTGATCGATGGACCAGGCCGAGCTGGCCGTGCGCTTCGACGAGGCCCGCCGCCATCTGCGCGGGGTCGCGTTCCGGATGCTCGGCTCGGCCGACGAGGCCGACGACGCGGTCCAGGAGACCTGGCTGCGCGCCTCCCGTGACGGCGCCTCGGGCGTGGTCAACCTCCCCGGCTGGCTGACCACGATCATCAGCCGGATCTGCCTGGACATGCTGCGCGCTCGCCGCCGCCGAAGCGAGACCCTCGCCGACATGGCCGAACTGGACCTGGCAGCAAACGACGACCCCGAGGGCGAGGCGGTGCTGGCCGACTCAGTAGGTCTCGCCCTGCTGGTGGTCCTGGACGCCCTCGGCCCCGACGAACGCGTCGCCTTCGTTCTGCACGACATGTTCTCGGTGCCGTTCGCCGAGATCGCCGGCATCGTGGGCAAGACCGAGGTCGCCACCAAGAAGCTCGCCAGCCGCGCCCGCGCCCGCATCGACGGAACGCCCGCGCTGCCACCCCCCGACCTGGACCGGCAGCGCGCGGTGGTGGAGGCCTTCCTCGCCGCGTCCCGTGCCGGCGATCTCGACGGCCTGGTGTCGGTGCTCGCCCCCGACGTCGTCCGCCGTTCCGACGCCCGCCCGGACCTGCGCGGCGCCCGGAACGTCGCCGAGGAGACCCGTACCAACGTGGCCCGGGCCCGCTTCGCCCGCCTGGCCCTCGTCGACGGCGTCGCGGGCATCCTCGTCGCCCCGAACGGCCGCCTGGCCGTCGCCATCAGGCTCACCGTCGACGGCGACCACGTCACCGAGGTCGACGTTGTGACCGATCCCGCCCGCCTCGCCGCCCTCGACCTGGGAGTCTTGCAGGGCTAGACCCGGCGAATATCGAGCTGCTTAAGATCATGGTTCCGTTCAGAATGAGAGGTGTGAGTGGGCTTCCGGAGGAGATGGTGGCGTCGGGGTGGTTCCTCCGGCGTTGGGCGGACGAGGATGATCGTGCGCTGTTCGCGGCGGTGACCGAGTCGGCACCGGAGCTGAGGCTCTGGATGCCGTGGATGACGCAGGCGCCGACGCTCGCCGCCGAACGCGAGCACATGGCCGTCTCGCGCTACCGCTGGGACACCGGCGAGGCGTACGAGTACGGCATCTTCGGCGCCGACGGCACGCTCGCCGGAACGATCGGCCTCCACCGCCGCGTCGGCCCGAACGCCTGGGACATCGGCTACTGGGTCCGCACCTCCTACACCCGCCGAGGCATCGCCACGGCCGCCGCAGGGGCGCTCACCGACATCGCGCTCGCCGTGCCCGGCACCGAACGTGTGGAGATCCGCTGCGACGAGGCCAACGTCGCGAGTGCGGGCGTGCCCCGGCGGCTCGGCTACAGCCTCGACCGGGTGGACGAACGGACGCCGGAGGCGCCGGGCGAGTGCGGGCGGTTGATGATCTGGACCAGGAGACCGGGACGTCGCGGGCTTAGTTAGCTCGGGTAACAATTCGGCATCCAAACCCCCAGCATCTCCACAAACACGGACAACGTGCGCAGAGTTCTTGACGGCTGTTATCCCCTCGACAGCGGCCCACGCGTCTTGCCTGGGCCAGCGAAGGAGCACCGTGAAGAGGCTCATCGCCACAGCCGCGGCCGCCGGTCTCAGCCTGACCGGACTCGCTGCCGTAGCACCCTCCGCCGGAGCGGCTCCCGCGGCGCCGTCCACGGGCGCCGTCCAGAGCATCGACTGGAAGCAGTGCCCGGGTACGTTCGGCTCGACGTACCACGCGGTCTGCGGCTTCCTGTCCGTGCCGCTGGACTACCGGCACCCGGGCGGTACGCAGATCAAGCTCGCGGTCTCGATGATCAAGCACGACCCGAAGAAGGCCTACCAGGGCATCATGCTCACCAACCCGGGCGGTCCGGGTGCGAGCGGCCTCACCCTGTCGGTCCTGCGCTACTACGTGCCGAACGACGCGGCGGGCGGCTACGACTGGATCGGCTTCGACCCGCGCGGCATCGGCTCCAGCGTGCCGGCGCTGCAGTGCGACCCGGACTACTTCAAGGGCCCGCGCACCCCGTACGTGCCGAAGACCAGGCAGATCGAGCGGACCTGGCTCGGCAAGTCCGCGGGCTACTCGGCCGCGTGCGCCAAGAACGACAAGATCGGGCTGCTGAACCATGACAAGACGACCGACTCGGTCGCCGACATGGAGAGCATCCGCACCGCGCTCGGCCAGAAGCAGATCAACTTCTACGGCTTCTCGTACGGCACCTACCTCGGCCAGGTCTACTCCTCGCTGCACCCGAAGAACGTGCGGCGGATGGTGCTGGACAGCAACGTCGACCCGCGCGGCGTCTGGTACGACGCCAACCTCGCCCAGGACGTGGCGTTCGACAAGAACTCCAAGATCTACTTCGCCTGGCTGGCCAAGTACGACTCGGTGTTCCACCTCGGCACCACCGAGCGCGCCGTGCAGAAGGCCTACTACGGCCAGCTGGACAAGCTGACCAAGGCGCCGAACGGCACGGTCGGCCCGGACGAGCTCACCGACGTCGTGCAGGGCGCCGCGTACTACCGGTTCGGCTGGATCGACATCGGCAACGCCCTGTCGGCCTTGGTCAACAAGGGTGACGCGGCCGGCATCGCCGACCTGTACGGCAACGCCACCCCGGAGGACCGGGCCGCGACCGACAACGGCTTCGTCGGCTACAGCGCCGTCCAGTGCACCGACGTGCAGTGGCCGCTCAGCTGGCGCAAGTGGCAGCGCGACAACTGGTCGCTCTACCGCAAGTACCCGTTCCTCACCTGGGGCAACGCCTGGTTCAACGCGCCGTGCCTCACCTGGCCGGCCAAGGCCGGGCACCCGGTGAAGATCGACGGCCGCAAGGTGGCGCCCGCGCTGCTGATCGACGAGACCAACGACGCGGCGACCCCGTACGAGGGCAGCCTGCAGGTCCGCAAGCTGTACCCGAACTCGGTCCTGCTGGCCGAGCCGGGCGGCGCGACCCACGCCGACTCGCTCTTCGGTGACGAGTGCGTCGACAACACGATCGCGGACTACCTGCTGAACGGGACGCTGCCGAAGCGGACCGGCAAGGCCGGCTACGGCGCCGACAAGATCTGCGCCCCGCTGCCCGACCCGGACCCGACGGCCGCGGCCGCCAAGGCCAAGACCCTGAAGTCCGGCCAGACCACGTCCATCCCGCGCACGCCACCGCGCATCCGCTTCTAACTCCAAGGGGCCCGAGGCCGCCTGTCTCCTCCGGGAGGCTAGGCGGCCTCGGTCACGCCCAGGGTCTTGACGGTCGGCGAGGGCGGGACGTCCTCCTTGGCCGGGTAGGTGCCGAGGACCTTGTCCGAGACCGGCGTGATGATGCCGAACCAGTACTTCTCGTTGCGGAAGTGGTGCAGCTGGTGCGTGCGGCGCAGCGTCTTGTAGAGCGCCGTCTTGGGCTTGTACGACGAGTGGATCAGGAAGTGCGTCCACTCGTAGGCGGTCAGGAACGCGAACGAGGCCGCGACGCCCGTGAGCGCCGGGCGCGGCTTGCGCAGCAGCGCGACGTTGATCCCGGCGATCCCGGCCATCGTCGGAACGAGCGCGGGCACGAAGAGGATGTCGGGGTTGCGCGGGTCCCTGTGGTGCTCGCGGTGCTTGCGTGAGGACGGCAGCTCGACCGTACGGCCGCGCAGCCGCTTCGGGCCGAGGTGCAGGACGTTCACGTGGATCAGCCATTCGACGAACGGCTCGATCGCGACCGTCGCCGCGATCACCGCCGCGTCCTTCTTGCCGAACCGCCCCATCGCCAGCCGCGCCGCGACGGCCGCGCCCGTGACGGGCAGCAGCACCTTGGCGTTCGGATAGCTCATGAACAGCCGGGCCGCATCGCCCAAGGTCAGCCCGCTCCGCCGGAACTCCTCGCCCTTGCTCCGCACCACAGTTCCTCCTGAGTGGATCAGTGGCTGATCCACTCAGCCACTCTGGAATCGTACGGCCGGTCGCTCAGCTGTCAAGGGGTGCCGCCGGTGCCTAAGTGGTGGTCTTCCGGATGAACCGGCCCGCCTCCTGGAGCGCCTTCATGGCCTCGGGGAGGAACGGCCAGAAGAGATGGAAGTCGTGAGTGGCGACCGGATAGAGCGAGAGCTTCACCTCTGCTCCCTGGTCCCCGGCCCGTTCGGCGAGTGCCTGGGCCTGGTTGAGGAGGTGGTCGCCGGTACCGGCCTGGATGAGCATCCTGGGGAGTCCCGCGAGTACCTCGGGATGCCCGAGCGGGTTGACGATCGGGTCGTCCAGGGACTGCCCGGCCAGGTAGACGTCGACGGAGCGCCGCATCATCCGCGCGTGCACCAGGAACTGGGGGTCGGTCGGGGTGATCTGCGGCAGCAGGTACGCGAGATCGACCCAAGGGCAGAGCAGCAGGCCGCCACCGGGCCGGGGCAGATCGTGCTCGGCGATGTGGACCAGGACCGACAGAACGAGGCTCGCTCCTGAGGAGTCCCCGGCGATGACGACATGGTCAGGTTCGACGCCCTGGTCGAGGAGCCACAGGTAGGCCCGTACGGAGTCCTCAAGGGCGGCCGGATAGGGGGACTCGGGGGCGAGCGCGTAGTCGGGCACCAGGAAGGTCGTGTCGGAGGCGGCGGACAGAGCCCCTACGAGCGGGCGATAACCGTACGCCGACCCCATGACGAAGCCGCCGCCGTGCAGATAGAGCACGGCGCCGGGGCCCGGCTTCTCCGGAGCCAGGCGGAGGGCGGGAACCCCTCCCGCTCTGACGGGCCGGATCTGGACCTCGGGCGGCGGGTCGAACTTGGCCAGCAGCGCCTCGAAGGCGGCGGCCAGCTCGTGCCCCTCGTCGTCGGAGTCGTTCCGCTCCCACACCGGCTTCCACAGCTGCGCGGCGCGGCTGGTGAGCTCGCCGCCGACCGAACGCGTGGTGGAGACCGCGTCGTCGAGCCCGGCGAGGATCTCGCGCGCCCTCCCCACGAGGGATTCCCCGGCGAGCGTGAGCTCCACCCGGTGCGTCGAGCGGCTCAGCAGGTCGCAGCCGATCAGCCGTTCCAGCCCGCGGATCTGGCGGCTCAGCGCGGGCTGCGACAGGTAGAGCCGGGACGCCGCCCGCCCGAAGTTGAGCTCCTCCGCCACCGCGACGAACGCGCGCAGATGGCGCAGCTCGATCGCGTCGGGCGCCTGGGGGAGCGGCAGGACGCGTGCCTGTTCGCCTTGCTCGGCCATACCGGGATTATCGCCCGCGCGGGCTGAGTGTGGTCATGCCGTTCATGCACGACCGTGATGCACGAACGGCCTTTCCCTTGAGGGCTTCGCCGCTGCGACGGTTTCCGCATGACCACCTCAGCCGTCGTTCACCTCCGGGGCTTCGCGGGCCCGGTGCGTGGCCGCGTGCAATGGCCGGAGGTTCGCAATCCGGCGCTGCTCGTCTATTTCCACCTCGGTCCTTCGAACCGCGATACGGCCCGGCCCGACGCCGTGGTGCTGGACGTGTGCCTGGATCCGCCGTACGAGACGGCGCTCCGGGACGCGGCGGCGGTGCTGGGCTGGGCCGCCGATCACGGTTCCGAGCTCGGTGCCGACCCGGCCCGCCTGCTCGTCGCCGGTGCGGGCGAGGGCGCCGTGATCGCGGTCGCCGTCGCGCTCCAGGCGCGGGACGAGGGCTGGCCTGAGGTCGAGCTCGTCACAGGCGAAACCCCATGCATGACCGACGAAAGGACTTCGACATGACCGTCCCTCCCCGGGCGGGGCGACGCGAATGGATCGCGCTCGCCGTGCTCGCGCTGCCGGCCCTGCTGGTATCGCTCGACCTGTTCGTGATGGTGATGGCGCTGCCGCGGCTCAGCGCCGAGCTGGGCGCGGGCAGCACCCAGCAGCTCTGGATCATGGACGTCTACGGCTTCATGGTCGCGGGCCTCCTGATCACGATGGGCACGCTCGGCGACCGGATCGGCCGGCGCAGGCTGCTGCTGCTCGGCGCCGCGGCGTTCGGCACCGCCTCGGTGCTGGCGGCGTTCAGCACGACCCCGGAGATGCTGATCGCTGCCCGTGCCCTGCTCGGTGTCGCGGGCGCCGCGCTCACCCCGTCCACCCTCGCGATGATCATGACGCTGTTCCACGATCCGCGGCAGCGGGCCAGCGCGGTCGGGATCTGGGCGGGCTGTTTCACCCTCGGCGCCATCGTCGGGCCGCTCGTCGGCGGCGTGATGCTCGAGCACTTCTGGTGGGGCTCGGTGTTCCTGCTCGGCGTTCCCGCCATGGCGGCGTTGCTGGTCCTCGGCCCGCTGCTGCTGCCCGAGCACCGCGACACGTCGGCGGGCCGCCTCGACCTGCCCAGCGTCGTGCTCTCCCTCGGCGCGATCCTCTCGTTCATCTACGGGCTCAAGGAGACCGCGCGGAACGGCTGGCACCCGTTGCCCGTCGCCGCGCTGGCGGCCGGGCTGGCGCTCGGCGCGGTCTTCGTGGCGCGTCAGCGGCGGCTGGCCGATCCGCTCCTGGATCTGTCGCTGTTCCGCCGCCGCGCCTTCTCGATCGTGCTGGTCGGCCTGCTGGCGAACGCGATGCTGTCGGGCGGCACCATGAACCTGGTCGCCCAGCACCTTCAGCTGGTCGACCGGCTGTCCCCGCTGAACGCGGGCCTCGCCATGGTGCCGGGGATGATCGCCGCGATGGTCAGCTTCCAGGTGGCGCCGCTGCTGGGCCGCCGGATCCCGCCGGTCCCGCTCATTCCCCTCGGCCTCGCCCTCACGGTGACCGGCATGCTGATCATCGCGCAGGCGGACGGCACGGGCGGCCTCGTCGCCGGTTTCGCGGTCTCCTGCCTGGGCGCCGGTCCGCTGGTCAGCATCGGCACGAACGTGGTCGTCGGCGCCGCGCCGCCCGCGCAGGCCGGATCGGCGGCGGCGATCGCGCAGACCGGCAACGAGCTGGGCTACGCGCTCGGCATCGCCGTCCTCGGCAGCCTGGGGACGGCCGTCTACCGGCACACCGCGGGCGGCCCCGCCGCGGGTCCCGGTCCGGCGCACGACAGCCTGGCCGGCGCCGCCGACGTGGCCGCCCGGCTGCCCCAGCACGCGGGCGCCGCGGTGATGGACGCCGCGCGCCACGCCTTCACCACCGAGTTGCAGGTCGTCTCGGCCGTCTGCGCCGCCGTGATGCTCGGCCTGGCCGTCCTCATCGCCGCCGCGCTGCGCGATCTGCCCGCCGTCGGACGCCAGACGGAAGCCCCCGCCCCCACCCCCGTTCCCGAGGCCGAGGCCGAGGCCGCAACGTTCGTCGCCCAAGGAGAAGTCGCGTGAAGAAGATCGTCTCTGAGCTGTTCATGACGCTCGACGGCGTCGTCGCCGAGCCCGGGAAGTGGCACTCGCCCTTCCACGACCCGGAGATGGACCGCGCGATCGAGGCGGGCATGGCCGCCGCGGACACCATGCTGCTGGGCCGCCGGACCTACGAGGAGCACGCGGGCTACTGGCCTGCGGCGACCGGCTCCATGGCCGACCTGATGAACGGCCTGCCCAAGGTGGTCCTGTCCACGACGCTCACCGCGCCGAAATGGAAGAACACCAGCCTCATTACCACGTTCGACGAGGTGGCGAACCTGAAGGAGGCGCCGGGCGACGGGCCGATCCTGATCACCGGCAGCCCGACGCTCGTGCGGGCGCTGCTGCGGAACGGCCTGCTCGACGAGCTCCGGCTGTTGATCGATCCGGTCGTCACCGGGACCGGGGCGCGGCTCTTCGAGGACCGGCCGTTGGGCTTCGAGCGCGTGGCCACCGAGGCCTTTCCGAGCGGCAGCCTCTCGGTCACCTACGCGGTCGCGCGCTGACGCGGGTGCCGAAACTGGGGTAGTTGGTCCGGATAACGGGCGATGTTTCGGACAGTGGCCGCCGGGCTACAAACTCACCGACCCCCTTGATCATCAACTCGGATCTCAGGGGGATCGGTGAGCCCAATCTCAATCGGCGCGCGCAGGCGCCTCAACCGGGCGGCGCTGACCGGCGCCGCGGCGGTACTCGCACTGTCCGGCCTGTCGGCGGTGTCCGAGCAGTCGGCGCAGGCGCTGGAACTGCTGTCGGAGAGCTTCAAGAACGGGTCGACCTCGCCGGGCACGTGGATCGCGCCCAGCCCGAAGGGCGATCACACGCCGTGCCTGACGGCGGCCGCCACGCGGCCCCCGGACGGCTCGCTGGCCTGGTGCAACGCCGTACGGGACGGGAAGGGCAAGGCCGACCCCGAGGGCGAGGGGGCCTTCCAGCTCACCGACAACTCGAACCAGGACGCGGGCGGCGTGATACTCAACCGGCCGATCAAGGCGGGGTCGGGGCTGCACATCCAGTTCGACCAGTTCCAGTACAACACCTCCACCGCCAAGGGCGCCGACGGCCTCTCGTTCTTCCTGGTGGACGGCAAGACCGCCGCGCCCAACATCGGCGACAGCGGCGGCTCACTCGGCTATCACAACCTGAAGGGCGCGTTCGTCGGCGTCGGCTTCGACCAGTACGGCAACTTCTCCAACCCCGAGCTCTGGGGCGCCAAGGACAAGGGGCCGGGACTCAAGCCGAACAGCGTCGTGATCCGCGGCTCGCAGTCGTCGGGCTACCAGTACGTGCGCGGCGTTCCGGCGCCCGCACCGCTGGCCGTCGACCACGTGACGACGCGCGACAAGGCCCGCCGGTCGGTGTCGGTCGACGTCTCCACGCAGAACGTGATGAGCGTCAACGTCGACTTCCACGACGGCAAGGGCCGCCAGAAGCTGATCGACAAGCTCAACCTGGACGCGATCCCGGGTCAGGCCAAACTGCCCGACACCGTGATGCTGGGCTTCGCGGCCTCGACCGGGAAGTCCACCAACTACCACGAGCTGCAGAACTTCAAGGTCACCACGCTCGACCCCGACCTGAACGTCAAGGTCGCGCCCGCCGGTCCGTTCAAGCGCGGCGGTACGGGCGAGTTCGACGTGACCGTCGCCAACGGCCCGGTCGCGGGCCCGACCACCGGCCCGGTGTCCACCACGTTCACCGTGCCCGAGGGGCTGACCTACAGGTCGGCGAGCGGCGACGGCTGGACCTGCCAGGCGAGCGGGCAGAAGGTCACCTGCACGCGGCCGGGCGCCGGCGCCGACGTGCTGCGGCCGGGCGCCGCCTACCCGCCGGTCAAGGTGCTGGTGGACGTGCCGACGGGCGCGCCGCAGCAGGTCAGCGCGCAGGCGGTCGTCGGTACGCCGCTGGAGCACAAGCCCGAGGACAACACCTCGCCGCCGGTGACCGTGCCGATCGAGGGCACCGCGACCGCGCCGAGCCCCGACCTGTCGGTGCGGACCACGCCCGACGGGCCGTTCAAGGCCGGCGGGACCGGGACCAGCACCACGGTCGTGACCAACGCGCCGGGCGCGGGCCCGGCGACCGGCGCCACCACGGTGAAGATTCCGGCGCCGCCCGGAACGACCATCACAGCGAGCAAGGGCGACGGCTGGACCTGCACCATCGCGGGCGACGCGAAGCTGGCCACCTGCACCCGGCCGGACAAGCTGGAGCCCGGCCGGTCGTTCCCGCCGATCACGACCACCTACTCCGTGCCGACCGGGACCGCCGGTCAGCTGGAGATGAGCGGCAGCACGGTGAAGACACCGGGCGACTCCGACCCGGGCAACGACACCTCGCCGACGGCGACCGTCCAGGTCGAGGGCGGCACGCAGGCCGAGGGCGCCGACGACATCATCTGCCGGGGCGGCCAGTTCCACGTGCAGATCGACCCGGGGCTCACCTTCTTCAACGGGACCGTGCGGCTCACCGCGTCGGGCGACCTCGGGCTGTGCCAGTCCGAGGCGCACCCGAAGATCACCGGTGGCACGGTGCGCGCCGAGGCCGTGCTCCAGGGCAAATGCCCCGGACCGGTCGGGCCCGGCTACGCGCGGGTGACGATCTCGTGGAACGACGGCACGCGGTCGACCATCACCCAGTCGAGCTTCCGCGCCGACGCTGTGTCGTGGCTGTTCGAGGGCGGCCGGGTCGCGGAGGGCGCCTTCAAGGGCACCACCGCGCACGCCAACGGCCGCACGATCAGCAACCTCATCGAGCTCGGTGCGGGCTGCGGCATCGGCGGCCTGAAGGAGTACCGCGCCAGCATCGACGAGCTGGCGATCCAGTAGCGGCGATCCGGTGGCAGCCGGCCCTTTGGGCGGCTGAACGGCCCGGTCGTTCACGCGCGCGAATTTCCCCGCGCGTGAACGACCGGGCCGAACGCTGGGATTCCGCTACCAATTCATGTGCTTCCCATTGGTGAAATCAACGGCAGGGCACATTCCCCGGAGATCTATGGTCAGGGTGTCGTGATCCCTCGGGGGATCGCTTTGACCTCAGCACTCGGAAAGGGAATCAATATGGGAATGAAGTCGGTTCTCGCAGGCGCGGGCGTGCTCGGTGCCGCGCTCGCCTTCGCCCCGTTCGCCCCGGCCTCGGCCGCGACGCACGCCGACGTCGGCTCGATCGTGTGCCGCGGCGGGCAGTTCAACGTCCAGTTCGACCCGGGCGTCACGTTCGCCACGGGCACCGTCCGCCTCACCGCGTCCGGCGACCTCGGCGTCTGCCAGTCCGACGAGCACCCGAAGATCACCGGCGGCACCATCCGCGCCGAGGCGTCGCTGCAGGGCAAGTGCCCTGGTCCGGTGGGTCCCGGCTACGCCAAGGTGTCGGTCTCGTTCAACGACGGCTCGCGGGCCATCGTCAACCAGTCGACCTTCCGCGGTGACGGCACGTCCTGGAGCTTCGAGGGCGGCCGCGTCTCCAGCGGTCCGTTCACGGGCGGCACCGCGCGCGGCAACGGCCGTACGATCAGCAACCTCATCGAGCTCGGCGCGGGCTGCGCCGTCGGCGGCCTGAAGGAGTACCGCGCGAGCATCGACGAGGCCCTCATCGGCGACATCTAGGTCGCCCCTGGCACGGCAGGTGAAGGCAATCCCCACAGTCCCGATAATCCCCCGAACGACACGGGTGGCGTCCGGTGAAGACGTCCCGGGCGCCACCCAAGCAGTCATTCCATGAGCGCCTGGTTCGACCACCAGATCGTGGACGGCGGGCGGTTGCGCCTGTTCGTCTTCTTCGTCTTCATGATCGGCGCATTCGCGTTCATTCGCTTCAGTACCCGGATGATCCGGGCGCAGGTGAAATGGTGGCCGGGAAATGTCACGCCCGGCGGAGTGCACATTCACCACGTCGTCTTCGGCCTGGTCTTCATGTGCGTGGGCGGCATCGGCGGGCTGGCCGTCGAGGAGTCGCGCTCGGGGTGGGCGGCGCTCGGAGCGGCCGTGTTCGGCATCGGCACCGGCCTGGTCTTGGACGAGTTCGCGCTGGTGCTGCGGCTGGACGACGTCTACTGGAAGGAACAGGGCCGGCTGTCGGTCGACGCGATCTTCGTCGCGATCGCGCTCAGCGGCCTCGCGCTGCTCGGCTTCGGCCCGCTCGACATCGGCGCGGCCCTCACACCCGGACCCGACGGCGAGCAGTCACCGGTCTGGGCGGTCGTGATCCTCGCGGCCACGAACCTTGCCCTCGCGCTGATCACCCTGCTCAAGGGCAAGATATGGACCGGCCTCTTCGGCATGTTCATCCCGCTGCTGGGCTTCGTCGGCGCGATCCGGCTCGCCCGCCCCGGCGCGCCGTGGGCGCGATGGCGCTACCGCGAGGGTTCCCGGAAGCTGGCGCGTGCCCAGCGCAGGGACCGGCGGTTGCGCGCGCCGCTCGAACGCTTCAAGGTCCGCGTTCAGGACCTCGTGGCAGGCCGTCCCGACCAGCCGTCCTGAGCGAAAGGCAAAGGCCGGAGCCACGGGCGCCTCCCAACACCCGTGGCTCCGGCTTCCCTGTCAGGGGCTCTGCCGCTAGAGGCTCTGCCGCTAGGGGTTCTGGACGATCGTGAAGGTGGACGTGGTGTTCTTGATGTCCTGGAAGTTGTCGCGGAAGTGCAGGCCGTTGAACGTGGCCGACCCGACCGCCGGGCCCTGACCGGGCTCGGGCAGTTCGTTCACCCAGATCCCGAAGCCGGACTTGGCGTCGAACGCGTCACCGCTCTTGTGCGCGCCCGAGATCGTCACGTTGGTCAGCACGGTGTCGGCGATGGGCTTGAGGGCCTGCCCGCCGGTGTACTTGGTCTGGAACATGATCCCGGAGTAGGTCGGGTCGACGATGTCGACGTCACTGATCCGGATGCCCTGGAACGGGAACTCCCCGGAGAAGATCCACAGTGCGGGGAAGGCCTGCTGGCCCCAGAAGTGGCCGCCGTCCCGCACCAGCGAGATGTTCTGGAACGTGGTCTTCGGGTCGGACTCGAAGCCGCGCGCCGGGATGCCTCCGAACTGCAGCGTCGCGATGGTGAGGCCGGGGTAGGTGAGCGTGTCGGCGATGTGGATGTTGCGGAAGGTGTTGCCGCCGCCTCCGTACACCGCCATGCCCGCGGCCCGCCAGGTGAGCAGCGAGGTCAGGTTCTCGAAGGTGTTGCCGGTCTCCTGTTCGTTGGTGTTGTCGGTCGCCGGGAAGAGCGCGAACGAGTCGTCGCCGGTGGTGCGGGTCTCGGTGTTGCTGACCGAGTTGTCGCTGCTGCCGTTGGTGAGGTTGATCCCGTCGGCCCAGGTGTCGCGGATCCGCGCGTTCTTGATGGTGGAGCCGTCGACGTTGCTGCCCCAGAACATGCAGACGGTGTGCTCGATCCAGACGTTGTCGATCGTCATGTTCTTGACGTTGTTGAAGTCGAAGACCTTGCCGGGACCGTCGATGCGCGAGGTGTAGTTGCCGAAGAACGAGAACCCCGAGAACGTCGATCCGTTGGAGGAGGCCTCCGTACGGAACCCGGCGTCGGTGTTCTCCTGGCCCTGCGGCGTACGGAACCTGGTGAACCACGGGCCCGCACCGACGACCTTCACGCCCTTGCCGTAGACCTGGAACTTCTGCGCGGTGTCGTAGTCGCCGGCGGGCAGGTAGACGCCGGTGAGGCTCGTGTCCTGGCGCACCTTGTCGAGCGCGTTCTGCACGTCCTGGTGCGTGAACCCGGCCGGGACCGCGTAGTGCGCGGGGTCGGGGTTGGCCTGCGCCGCCGCCTGCTCGGTGTTGATGAAGTCGATGGCGTAGGTGGTGCCGTTCGCCGCGTCCTTCTGCAGCTTGATCTTGTGCCCGGCCGGAACGGTCGTGCCGAGCATCAGGTTGGCCTCGTCGTAGATGTGGCGCGGGTCGCCCGATCCCGGCGAGTTGCTCGGGCTCGCCTCGGCCCCGTACACCCAGGTGTAGCGGGAGGTGAGGTCGATGGCCTTGAGGAACGTCCCGTCCACGTACACGTTCAGCGTCGAGTTCTGGCCGCCGCCACCGGAGGAGTCCGGGATGGAGTAGCGGGTCACCAGGGTGTTGGTGGCCGCCCGGGTGGTGAACTCCACGCTGGCGCCGGTCGAGTTGAGTGTGACCGCGCGCCGCCCGGAGGCCTCGCCCGCCAGGTCGCCGATCTTCCGGTTGGGCCCGACGACCGCCGCGCCGCCGCCGAGCGCGCCGTCCTCGGCCTCGTAGGTGTCGTACGGCATGTTCGCGCCGCGGCCGACGAACAGCGACAGCTTGCTGGTGTTGTTGGCGCGCTTGACGGGCACCTCGTTGGCGTCGTCGGCGATGACGGTCTGGACCGTGTAGCGCCCGTTGGCCGCCGTCCACGTGCCGAGGTTGATCGGCGCGGCGGACGCGCCCGGCGCGAGCGATCCGTTGTAGCTGCCGGTCAGCGTCTTCACCACGGTGTCGCTGCTGTTCAGCACCGACAGCGTGATGGCGTGCGCGCCGCTCGCGGTGGCGAGCGTCCCGTCGTTGCGGAGCTGGACGGAGAACGTGACGGTGTCGCCGTTCTGCGGGTTGCCCGGGCTCCACGTGACGGCCTGCGCCACCAGGTCGGAGCTCGGCACCGGCCCGACGGTCAGCTTGTTCGCCGCCGTCGTGGTGTTGTTGGTCTCGTTCAGCTCGATGTTGTCGTCATTGGCGTCGGCGGTGGCGCCGACGGTGTACGAGCCGGCGTCGCGCGTGCCGATCGAGGCCGACACGGTCTGCGAGGCACCTGCGGCGAGCGCGCCGACCGAGGCCGACTTGGTCTTCTGCCCGCCGACCAGGAAGTCGAGGCCGCTCGCGTCGGCGGCGCCCGTTCCGGCGTTCTTGACCGTCGCCTTGAGCGTGATGTCGTCGGTCTCGATGGGGGAGGACGGCGTCCAGGACACGTCGGTGACGGTCAGGTCGGGCGTCGGCGCCGGGGTGCCGATGACCTGGAACTCTGCCGCCTGCGCGCCGGGCGCGCCGGTGTTGCTCGCGAACTTGAGCCGTACCTCGGCCGCGTTGCCGCTCACCGGGATCGTCGCGCTGTTACCGGTGGACGGGTTGAACGTGTAGTCCGCGGCGGCCTTGAGCGTGGTGAACGAGCCGCTCGTACTGCTGCGGCCCTGCACCTCGATGTTCTGCGTACGGGTGGACCAGGCGGCGTCGGGGTTGAGCTTCACCACGACGGAGCTGATGTCGGCCTTCGCGCCCAGGCTCACGGTGAGCGTCGCCGGGTAGGCGCCGGACCCCGACTCCCAGTAGGTCGCGAGGTTGTTGTCGTTGGCGTTGGTCTCGACGAAGTCGAACACGTGCGACGACGCGGTGATCGGCTTGCCCGCGGCGAGGTTGGTGCCGCCGCCGCCCCGGCCCTGGCGGGTTACCACGTTGCTGTCGGGCGAGACGTTCCCCGCCGCGTCCTTGGCCCGCACGAAGTAGGACACGGTCGCGGAGTCGGGCTGGTTGTCGGTGTAGGTGAGGACGTTGCCCGCGACGCTGCCGCGCAGCGCGTTGTTGGCGTAGACGTCGTAGCCGGTCACGCCCACCGCGTCGGACGAGGCGTTCCAGGTCAGCTTGATCTGCCCGCTCGCAGGTTCGGTGTAGGCGAGGTTGGAGGGTGCGGTCGGCGGGGTCTGGTCGCCGGTCGTCGGCCCGTAGACCTCGAGCTCAGAAAGCTGCCCGGCGGGCCAGCCGGTGTTGGCCGTGATGAGCACGCGCAGGTAGCGGGTCGGCTTGCTGTCGTACGTCAGCGTCACGGTGTTGTTGCTCGCCGGGTCGAAGACGCGTCCTGCCGAGCCGACCAGGTCGCTGTAGCCGGTGCCGTTCGTGCTGCCCTGAACGGACAGGGTCTGCGTGCGGGCGGCCCAGTTGGCGACCGGCAGCTTCAGCACGACCTTGTTGGTGTCGACCGAGGCGCCGAGGTCGACCTGGATCCATTGCGGGAACGCGTTGTTGGCGCTCTCCCAGTAGGTGGCCTGGTTGCCGTCGTTGACGTTCGCCGCCGTGTACTGGCCGTTCGAGGTGCTGGCGGAGACGGGCTTGCCCGCTGCCAGGTTCGTCGCGGCCGCCGCGCGTACGCGGGGTTGGGCGTGGGCGCCGGCGGGGGACGCGACCAGGCCCGTCAGCCCGATCGCGGCCAGCGCCGCTACCAGCAGGATGCGGAGGGGAGTCTGTCTCATCGCTGGTTCTGCTCCCTTGTCGGGTGATGCGGGGTGGGA
This sequence comes from Actinomadura barringtoniae, assembly GCF_017573505.1. Taxonomy (GTDB): domain Bacteria; phylum Actinomycetota; class Actinomycetes; order Streptosporangiales; family Streptosporangiaceae; genus Spirillospora; species Spirillospora barringtoniae. The sequence goes on along the minus strand of NZ_JAGEOJ010000007.1, from coordinate 43,621 downwards.
CACCTGCCTGGGAGGAGCGGCATGATTGCGAGGAACATATAGAGACGAACATCACATTGCAATACATGAATGAACATGCGCAAAAAGCAGACATCGCGCGCGGATTGAAGGTGTTGCGCGCGTGATCTGGAGAAACGTGACCTTGTTACGGCGCGTGTCCGGGGCGCGATGCCGTGGCCTGGAACGGGTTCACGCTGGGCATGCGCAGGGAGCACGCAGGGAAGGCAATCCCGCCGCCCCGGCTCTCGGCCGTTGCGGCGGGATTGCGCAAGATAGTGACAGTCTTGCGAAACTCTCTTACCGGGACGTCGGCGGCCGCCAGCGGGTGAACCGGCGCTCGACCAGCACCAGGACCCGCCCACCGAGCTGCGCGAACTCGCCGACCGGCTCTGGGCGGTGCACACCGGGGACGTCCCGGTAGGCGTAGACGGCCACGAAAGCTACATCGTCGAAGGCGACGACGCCTCCCACTACACCCCCGCGGTCACCGGCGCCGCCTGACCCTTGCCCGGAGGCCCCGGACCAACGGCGGTCCGGGGCCTCCGCGTGCCTGCCGCATGTGCTGAGCGAAGTACTTAAGAGCGAAGTACTTAAGTACGACGGATTCCTCGGCTGAGCGATCTCCCTAATTTCGAGATCACTGGAACTCGGTTGAAGGGATCGCAGGTCATGTCATCGAACACGTTGGTCGAAGCCGTACCGGGTGGGCGGGCGGCGCGGAAGGCCGAGCGGGCGCAGGGGTCCTGGGGGACTCTGCTGGTCCTGCTGGCCGGGATCTTCATGGCGACGCTCGACTTCTTCATCGTCAACGTCGCCATCCCCGACACGCAGCGGGATCTGGGGGCGAGCACCGCGGCGATCCAGTGGGTCGTCGCGGGGTACGGGCTGGCGGTCGCGGCGGGGCTGATCACCGGTGGGCGGCTCGGGGATCTGTACGGGCGGCGCCGCATGTACGGGCTGGGGCTGGCGCTGTTCACGTTGGCGTCGGTGGGCTGCGCGGTCGCGGAGGGCGCGGGCACGTTGATCGTGGCGCGGGTCGTTCAGGGGATGGGCATGGCGCTGCTGATGCCGCAGGTCCTGGGCATCATCAGCGTGGTGTTCACCGGGGCGAAGCAGGCTAAGGCGTTCGCCGCGTACGGGCTGGCCATGGGGCTGGCGGCGGTGTTCGGGCAGCTGATCGGTGGTGTGCTCATCAAGGCCGACCTGTTCGGGCTGGGCTGGCGCAGCATCTTCTGGATCAACGTCCCGGTGGGCATCGCCGCGCTGGTCCTGCTGCGCCGGCTGGTCCCCGAGTCGCGCGGCGCCGGCGGCACCAAGCTCGACTTCATCGGTATGGACCTGATCGTGGCCGGGCTCGTCGCGGTCGTGCTGCCGCTGATCCAGGGCCGTGAGCAGGGCTGGCCGCTGTGGACCTGGCTGTCGCTGGCCGCCGCACCGATGCTGCTCGGACTGTTCGCGGCCTACCAGCGGTGGTTGGCTCGGCGTGGGGCTGCGCCGCTGATGGACCCGGTGTTGTTCCGCGGTCGGGCTTTCGCGGCCGGGGTGTCGCTGGCGCTGGTCTACAACATGGTGATGGGCTCGTTCTTCCTCTTCCTGGCGCTCTACCTGCAGCAGGGGCACGGCATGACCGCGCTCGGCTCGGGTCTGCTGTTCATCGCGCTCGGCGGCGGATACCTGGTGGCCTCGAAGCTTTCGGAGAAGGTCGCGGCCAGGATCGGCCGCCAGGTCATCACGGTGGGCACGCTGGTCCAGGCCGCGGGGTACGCGATGATCGCCGGGACCGTCGAGCTGATCGGCACCGGCGGGAGCGTGCTGTGGATGATCCCCGGCATGGTCGTCGCGGGCGCCGGAATGGGCCTCGCCCTGGTGCCGATGCCCGGGACCGTGCTGGCCGGGGTCGGGCCGAAGCACGCGGCCTCGGCGGGCGGGGTGCTGGCCACCGCCAACCAGGTCGGCGGGGCGCTGGGGATCGCCGCGGTCGGGATCGTCTTCTACGACCGGCTCGGCGGGCACCCGGCGGCGGACACCTTCGGGACGGCGTTCGTGTGGAGCCTGCTGCCGCTGGCCGCGCTCTGCGTCGTCGCCGCGGCGCTGGTGCAGCTGCTGCCGAAGGCGCGGGTGAACGGCTGAACGTTCGGCCATGGCCTCGGTGACCGTCACGGTCACCGAGGCCATGGCGTTTCTAGACGTCGTAGTTGAAGCCGAAGGCGCGGACGCCGGTCTCGGTGCGCGGGCGGTGGCTGGTCTCGGCTCCCATCGCGACGTAGGTGCCGGGGCCGTACGTGCGGTCGCCCTCGATGATCTCGCCGCTCACGACGAAGTACGCCTCGCCGTAGGTCTCGTGCACGTCGACGTCCGGCCACTCGGCGCCCGGGTCAAGGTCGATGACCCACGTACGGATGCCCTCCATGCCGGGGAGCATGCGCACGTGGATGCCCGGAGCCAGGTCCTCGGCGGGGATGTCGTCGATGTCGACGGGGAGGGTCTGTCCGGGCAGCACTTGCCGAGGAGTCGTCATGGGATCGGCCTTCCTGGGTTTCAGATTTCCATCCGGGTGGCGAGTTCCTTGAGCTCCCGGCGCGAGGTGATGCCGAGCTTGGGATACGCCTTGTAGAGGTGGTAGGCGACCGTGCGATGGCTGAGGAACAGCTGCGCGGCGATGTCGCGGTTGGACAGGCCCTGCGAGGCGAGGCGCACGATCTGGAGTTCCTGCGGCGTGAGGCCTGCTGCGGCCCCCTGCGTGGCCTTAGCCCGTGCGTCGGGTGCGCCTGTGGCGGTGAGCTCGCCGCGCGCCCGTTCCGCCCACGGCCGCATGCCGAGCCGGTCGAACGTCTCCAGCGCGTCGTTCAGCTGAACGCGCGCCTCGGCTTTGCGCTGGGCGCGCCGCAGCCACTCGCCGTAGAGAAGTGCGGTCCTCGCGTACTCCAGCGGGCGGCCGTCACGGTCGTGTGCCTTCAGCGCGTCCGCGTAGAGCCGTTCGGCCTCGTCGTCGCCGCCCAGCAGGGCCCTGCAGCGGAGTACGAGCGCGTCCGCCCAGGGCCGCCGGACGGACGCCGCCCACTCCTCGAAGTGCTTCATCGCGTCGCCGGTGCGTTCGGCGGCTCCGACCCGTACGGCCGCCTCGACCAGGTCGGGTGTGGAACGGGTCGCGCAGATGTGGTGGCGCATGGGCTCGCGGGTGAGGCGTTCGAAGCGCGACAGGGCGGCCTCGGCGCGGCCCAGGCCGAGCTCCAGCAGGCCGAGCGACCAGTGCGCCCACGGCGCCCCGGGCGCGATCGACCCGGCCGTCGCACCGGCCATGCCCGCGTCCGCCTGGCGCCTGCACGCCTCCTCGTCGCCCTCGGCGGCGTGCAGGTAGGCCAGAACGCTGCTGAACTGCCCGAACCACTGCTGCTGCCCGGTGTCGCGGGCGAGGCCGAGCGCCTCGGTCGCGGTGGTGAGCGCGTCGCGGTGGCGTCCGGTGAAGACCTCGCCCTCGGCCACGAAGAACAGCGCGGTCGGCAGCACACCGGCGGCGCCCGCCTGGCGGTGGTCGGCGGCGATCGCGTTCGCCAGCTCGTGGGCGTCGGCGTCCTGGCCGCGTGCCAGCGCCGCGCCGCACATCATCATCAGCACCTGGTCGGGGGCCCGGCCGCGCCGCCGCGTCTCCTCGAACGCGTCGGCCAGCACGGGCGGCGCCTCGGCGGCACGGCCGCGATCCAGCAGCCGGGAGAGGAACGCGGCGGCGGGGATGAGCGGGTCCTCGCCCGCCAGCGGTACGTTCGCCAGCCGGTCCAGGACCTCGCGCAGCTGGCGTTCGCCCAGGTACCAGCCGGTGTGGAGCGCCTGGATCAGCATCGCGGCGGCCTGGTCGGGGTCGTCGCCCGTGATGAGCTCCGCGCCTTCGAGCAGCAGGCGGTGCGCGGCCGGGAACGACCCCTGCCAGAAGTCGGCGAGGGCCTGGACGTGCGCGAGCCTGGCCCGTACGGCGGGCGCGCCCTCGACGCGGCGAGAGGCGCGGGAGGCCAGGTCCCTGGCACGATCCAGATCGCCCGACTCCAAGGCGGCCTCGGCCGCCAGCGCCTCGCGGTGCGCCCTCGCCTCGGGCGTGACGCTGAGGCGGGCCGCGCGTTCGTAGGCCGCCGCTGCCGCCTCGTGACCGCTGCGTTCGCGTGCCCGTGCCGCCGTACGCTCCAGGGCCTCGGCTGCCTCCTCGTCCGGGCCGGTCGCGGCGGCGGCCAGATGCCAGGCGCGGCGGTCGGCGTGCTCGGGGGTGTCGAGGGCGGCGGCCAGCGCGCGATGTACGGCCAGCCGTTGTCCGAGCGGGGCCCGCTGGTAGACGGCGGCGCGGATCAACGGGTGTCGGAAGCCGATCGTCGACTCCCCGCCGCCTCGACGGATGAGGTCGGCCTCCTCGGCGGCCACCAGATCGTCGACGCCCGCGTTAACGGCTTCGGCGGCGCGCAGAACGACCGGCAGCTCGCCGGTCTCGTCCGCCGCGACGACCAGCAGCAGGGCCTGGGTGGTCTCGGGCATGCGGCTGACCTGGCCGTGGAACGCCAGCTGCAGCCGCCCGGTCAGCGGGATCGCGCCGGGTGCGAAGTCGCCGTGCCGTTCGGACCCGACGGCGGCGGCCAGTTCGAGGAGGGCCAGCGGATTGCCCTGCGCCTCCGCGAGCAGCCGGTAGCGCACGGCCGGTGCGAGGCTCTGCTCGTCCAGCAGCGCCGCCGACGCCTCGGGGGACAGGCCGCCGAGCCTCATTTCGGTCAGGCCCGCGGTCGTGTCCGGGAACGAACCTTCGCCGTCGCGTACGGCGAAGATGATGACCACGCCCTCGGCCTGGAGGCGGCGGGCGGCGAACAGCAGCGCGTCCCGCGAGGCCCGGTCCAGCCATTGCGCGTCGTCGACCAGGCAGACCAGCCCGCCGTCGGCGTACTCGGTGAGCAGCGACAGCACGGCCAGCCCGACCAGCATCGGATCGCGACCGCTACCGCTCCCCTCACCCAGCCCGAGCGCGGCTTCCAGGGCCGTACGCTGCGGCGCCGGCAGCGCTTCCAGGCATCCCAGCGCGGGCCGGAGCAGCAGCTGAAGGCCGGCGAACGGCAGCTCGGCCTCGCCCTCGATCCCCGTTCCGCGCAGCAGCCGTACGTCACCGGCCGCGCGGGCCGCACGGGCGTCACCGGCCGCACTGCCCGCACCGGCCGCACTGCCCGCACCGGCCGCGCGGGCGGCATGGTCGAGGAGGGCGCTCTTGCCGATCCCCGCTTCGCCCCGCAGGACCAGCGCGCCGCTGGTGCCCGAGCGGGCACCGTCCAGCAGGCCGGAGATCGTGCGGGTCTCCGCGTCGCGCCCCCGAAGTTCAGTCACCTGTCCGAAATTACCTAAGTGCTACGGATTCCTCGTCTCCGAGCCCTCCCTAACTTGGTGATCACAGCAAGCGACACGTTAAGGAGACAAGGCCATGAGCGACATGAACGAGCTGGTCGAGACCTACATCGCCGCCTGGAACGAGACCGACCCGGCCGCCCGCCGGGCGCTGATCGACACCGTCTTCGCCGAGGACGCCGAGTACACCGACCCGCTGGTGTCGGTCCGCGGCCGCGACGCGCTGGACGCCGTGATCGCCGCCGCGCAGGGCCAGTTCGCGGGCCTCACGTTCAGTCTCGGCGGCGCGGTCGACGCCCACCACCACATCGCCCGGTTCACCTGGCACCTCGGCCGGCCTGGAGCGGCCGAGCCGGTGGTGATCGGCTTCGACGTCGCGGCCCTCGGCGACGACGGCACGATCGCCCAGGTGCTCGGCTTCCTCGACAAGGTCCCCGCTGCTTGACGGGGCATGAGAACGGGACGGGCCCACCCCGCGGGGGCCCGTCCCGTTCTCGCGAGGTGGGTTACCAGCGCGAGGTGCCGATGGGCAGCCCGGCCAGCGCCTGGAGATCGGCCAGCAGCAGGGCCCCGAACTGCTGGAGTGCCTCAGGCGTCGCCAGTGTCGACACCACATCGGCACGCCTACAGCCCTTGGGTGCGGGCGTCCCCTCGATCTGGTTCTGCAGCCAGTGCAGCGCGGCCGGGGCGCCGGTGACCGCCAGCGATCCGTGCTCGCTCAGCATGTCCCGCTCGTACGTGACCGACGTTCCGCGCGCGCAGTAGCCCGCCACCGTCTTGTCCGCCCCGGCGACCGGGATCAGCTCGTCGTTGATCGCGTGGTAGATGTACAGCGGCGCGGCCGGGGTGCGCTGCCCGAGCCCGGCCTCCTTCAGATCGGCGGCGACCTGCGGGTCGTCGAGGATCTGCGGCAGCGGCCTGGTGGTCATGTCGTTGACGTTGAGGAACGGGTTGCTCAGCACGTTCTCGGTCACGCACTTGCCGGCCGCCTTCGCCAGGATCTGCTTTCCCTTGGCGTTCAGCGCGGCGTTCACCACCGCGCCGGTCTTGGGGAACGCGTGCATGATCCCGGGCAGCGCGCTCGGGATCAGCCCGGCCGCGAACCCGCCGTTGATCTTCTCGAGCGCCGCCCGCAGGTCGGTCGCGAAGCCCCCGGCCGCGACCCCCTTGACGTTGAGTTCGGGGGCGTACGAGGGCTGCATCTCGGCGGCCCAACCGGTCGCGAGCGAGCCGCCCGAGTAGCCCCACATCCCGACCGGCGTCCGGGCGCCGTCCAGGCCGAGCGGCTTGAAGTTCTGCGCCGCCCGCACTCCGTCGAGCGCCGCGTACCCGGGCTGCCGGGCCGCGCCGAACTCTCCGTTCGGCCCCTCGTAGTCGGGGATCGACACCGCCCAGCCCTTGGCCGCCGCCGCGTCGACGAGCAGGATCTCGGCCTGGTTGATCAGCCCCTCCAGCCCGGCGCCCTGCCGCAGCACCTTCGAGGGAGCGCAGCGCGCCGTGGAGGAGTCCTGCGCGACTTGATAGGAGAGCAGCGCCCGCTTGTCGCCCGCCGGCCTCCCCGCCGGAAGGAGCACCGTGGTGACCATCGCCTGCGCCGACCCGTCCCACCCGGTCGTCCGGTAGAGCAGCTGCCAGGCGGAGACCTTCTGCGGCAGCGCGGAGAACGCCGCCAGCTGCACCGGCCGGGACCGCAGGACCGTGCCCGGCTTCGCGTCCGCCATCCCGGCGGGCGCCGCATAGAACGGATCGTCCTCGGCCGTCGCAGGCGCCTGCGTCGTGGCCGCCTGCGTCGCGGGCGCCTTCGCCGCGGTGGCCTCGGTCGTCGTGGCCGCCCTCGCGACCGGCGACAACGCGCCGACGCCGAGCACGACCGTGCTCATGGCGCCGAGCAGCCGCCTCGTCCAGTTGGTCCTCATGGGCATGCTCCTCGGGGTGGGGTGGCACATACCGTCGCGACTGTATGTAAACGCGCGAACCCACATCTGGCAAGGCCCATTTCCAGAATGATCAGCCCAGATGGCGTGCGACGTACTCACGCCACAGCGCGATGGCCTCGGGTTTGGTCTCCCCATGCCCGCCGCTGAATCCGGCCATGTCCCAGCAGGACCACCGGCGGCGGAGCGTCGAAGGTCGGCGGAGACCACAGCACGCCCGGAACGGGGCCAGGGCCCGAGGCTCGATCGAGCCGGAAGGACCTCTCGACGACCCCGTTCCGAACGTTCTGCCGTCCAAGCCACTCCATCGCCGCCACGGTTTCACGCGGGGTCGGCGGCTTTCCACTGCTTGGAGGGCGAGGTGCCGGGGCGGGGCTTGCCGATGGTCGCGAGCGGGACGAAGAAGTTGACCTGCCCGATCGCCATCGCCAGGGTGGCGATCGCCTTCTCGTCGTAGTGCTCGGCCACCTGGGCGTACAGCTCGTCGGGGACCCGCTCGCTGTGCGCCGCCGCCTCGAGGACGGCGTCGGTCAGCGCGAACGCGGCGCGTTCGGCCGGCGTGAAATAGGGCGCGTCCCGCCAGGTCGCCACGGCGGTGATCCGCTCCTCGGTCTCACCGGTGTTGCGCAGGATGCCGGTGTGCAGAACGGTCAGGTAGGTGTTGCCGACGATCTGGCCCGCGCGCAGCTGGATCAGCCCGATGGTGTTGCGCGGGATCGAGCCGTTGCCGGTGACCTGGTACAGCGCCTTGGTCAGCTCGGGCATCTCCGGGATCAGAACGGTCGGGTCGGAGAGCCGCGGGGTCGGGGTCGCGATGGGGGTCTGGGAAGCGTTCATGGTCGGTTCCTCCGTTTCGGTCTTCGTTGCCACAGCACTGACGGACCCCGCCCGGGGTGTGTGACCGATCGGAGAAACAAAACTTCAAGATCTTTTATCGAGTGCCGAGAAGACGCGGAGGTCGGTGACCCCGCTCAGGTTGCGTGCGCCGCACACGTCGTCGGGCATGACGAGCTGCGGTCCCTCGCCGTCCAGGCCGGTGCCGTCGCGGCTGACGCCGAGCAGGACCGGCCGGTTGGCGAACTCGGGGTCGATCTCCGCCCAGGACAGGATCACCCGGTGGCCGTCGGCGGCCTGGAGCGAGATCAGGAAGCGCAGGCGGTCCTTGCGTTCCCCCGGGATGAACAGCGGACCGGCGAGCGACAGGACCTCGAGGAGCAGCGGACCGCTGAACCGGTGCCGGCGCGCGCCGCTCTTACGGCAGGTGAACGTGATCTCCCGTTCGTGCTGCGGCAGGGCGCGGAGCTCGTTCATCCCCAGCCGGCACGGAGCGAGCACCTCGCCGCCGAGGCGCACCATGCCGCTCGCGTCGATTCCGGCCGGCCCGACCTGATCCACCACCCGGCGCTCCTTTGCAGCCAGCCACGATCCTTCCTGTTCCACCCTAGGTAGGCATTACGCATAAGCAAGCCTCATGACGGTCATTGCCTAGCAAGGGCACGGATATGTGGCTCTGGGAGGTGGCAAGTGCGAGTTCACGCTGATCTAGCCGGCCTGGCCGCGTCTTCTGAGGATCGTGGCGGTCTCCTCGTCCGCGGGCAGGAACGCCTCCAGGCGCAGCTCGGCGAGCGTGACGTCCACGGCCGTGGCGAACGAGGTGAGCGTGGTGATCAGCCGGAGCTCCCCTTCCGGCACCCGGAGCCGCAGCGGTACGGCGAATCCGAGGTGCTCGGCCGGGGCCTCTACTGCGGGCAGATAGCCCTCGAGCTCGGCGATGAACTCGTCCAGCCCGGCGTCTGGGCTCTGCCAGGCCTGATTGCGCAGGCTGCCGGTGATGTGGCGCCCCCACTCGGCCAGGTTCACGACCCGGCGGGCCATCCCGTCCGGATGGAGGGCGATGCGCAGCACGTTCAGCGGCGGCTCCAGCAGGCCGGGCGCCACGCCCTCGGTGAGCAGGCTGAACGCCGCGTTCGCCGCGACCAGCTCGCCGTGCGGCCTGACGACGACCGCCGGGTAGGGCTGGTGGCCTTCCAGGATGCGGCCGAGCGCCTCGCGGACCGGGCCGAGCTCGGGGGCGTCGAGCCTGGACTCCGAATAGACCGGGGCAAAGCCCGCGGAAAGCAGGAGGTCGTTCCGTTCGCGCAAGGAGAGCCCCAGGGTCTCAGACAGCCGTACGACCATGGTGCGGCCGGGCCGCGAGCGGCCCTGCTCCAGGAAGCTCAGATGCCGCTGCGTCGTGTCGGCCCTGATCGCCAGGTCGAGCTGGCTCAACCTGCGCAACGTTCGCCAGCGCCGCAGCTCGCGGGCGAAATGGTCGGCTTCTACCGCAACCGTCATGGCCCCATTACTACTCGACGGGCGCCGTCGCGCGATTCCTTGCAGGGAATCGCGGAGCGGCCACCCGCGACCGCAGACTTCACGGCATGAGCAACGAATTCGACGTAAAAGAGCTGACGGACCGCTACATGGCCCAGTGGAACGAGCCCGACGCCGCCACGCGCAGCAAGCTGATCCGCGACCTGTGGGCGGTCGACGGCATCCAGGTCCTGGTCGACCCGCCCGAGGAGATCCGCGAGGCCGCCGCGAATCTGTCCTTCCCCGTGCCGCCGCTGGAGGTCCGCGGCCACGACGCGATGGAGGCCCGCGTCACCCGCGCGTACGAGATGTTCATCGAGCCGGGTCACTCCTTCGTGCCCGCCGGTGAGGTGTCGATCCTGCTGGCCAACGTGGTCGCGGTGGGCTGGTCGATGGTGACGGCCGACGGGGGAGTCGTCGGCGGTGGCATGGACGTTCTGGCGATCGACGACGACGGCAAGATCCGTACCGACCACCAGTTCATCGGCGCGGTCTGATGCGCTGCCGCAGGCCGCCGGATACGGGATGATCCCGCCATGGACGATCACGTCACCGACGATCATCGAGACCCCGCGCGTCTGGCGCGCATGCACGCTTCCCTCGTGGGGCTCTCGGTCGGCGACGCGTTCGGCGATCAGTTCTTCATGCACGCCAACCGCCATCTGACCTCGGCGGACGTTCCCCCGGCGCCGTGGGAGTGGAGCGACGACACCGAGATGGCCTGCTCGGTCGTCGACTGCCTGCACACGCACGGCGCCATCGACCAGGACGCCCTGGCCGACGCGTTCGCCACCCGCATGAACACCGGCCGCCGCTACGGCGTCGGCGCTCTGGAGCTCCTCGAACGCGTCCGCCGCGGCGACCCGTGGCGCGAGGCTTCGGTCGAGTCGTTCGGCGGCAACGGTTCCTATGGCAACGGCGCCGCCATGCGCGTCGCGCCCCTGGGCGCCTACTACGCGGGCGATCCGGCCCGTGCCGCCGCCGAGGCCGCCCGCCAGGCCGAGATCACCCACGCTCACGAGGAAGGCTTGGCGGGCGCTGTCGCCGTGGCGGTGGCCGCCTCACTGATCGCCGAGACCCCGGAGCTCGTCTACGAGGCGGTCCTTGATCACACCGCCGGAACCTACGTGGGGAAGGGGCTGCGGCGTCTAGGCGGGCTGGCCCGGGCGACACCCTTCCGGGCCGCGGAGGTGCTGGGCAACGGCTCCCGGATCACCGCGCAGGACACCGTGCCGTTCACGATCTGGGTGGCCCTGCGGTACCTGAACGACTACGAGCCCGGGATCCGCGTCTGCGTCGCGGTCGGCGGCGACATGGACACCACCGCCGCGATCGTCGGCGGCATCATCGCCGCCCGTACCGGGACCGACGGCATTCCACCCGAGTGGCTGGAGCTCCGCGAGCCTCTCCCGGCCTGGCTGAACGCTCAGCGTTAGCGCGAATTAGCCCGGGGAATGTCCAGATAGGACGGGTGCAGGAAGGCGACGACACTCCCTTCCATTTTCAACCTATAGCGCACAGGGGGGCTTGCCACAAGCCCCCGGTCATGCCGCACAATCAGCGGCCGAGGCCCAACGGCCTGCGCAAACGGGGGGATCAGCCATGCCTGCGAATGAATCGAGCGCGCCTTTGACCACCGGTGCGTTCAACCTGCCGGACAACATCGCCGCCAAGGCGAGCCCGGACCTGATCGGTGCCGACGAGAAGCATTTCGCGGCCATCACCGAAAGCCTCGATCAGGCGATCGCGGACCTGTCCGAACGCCTCGACACCGCGCGCAAGGCGCCCGGCGGCAGCGGCCAGGCGGCGCTGGAACGGGACTTCGAGATCCAGCGGCTGGCCGGGCGCCTGCGCCTCCTGCGCCGGTACGGCCTGGACCTCTGCCTGGGCCGCATCGTCGGCGAGGACTCCGGGCCCGTCTACATCGGACGCATCGGCCTCACCGACGGCGCGGGCGACCGCCTGCTCCTGGACTGGCGTTCGCCCGCCGCCGAGCCGTTCTTCGGCGCGACCCACGCCAACCCGATGGGCCTGGCGAGCCGTCGCCGCTACCGCTGGTCCAAGGGCCGGGTCAGCGACTACTGGGACGAGGTGTTCACGGCCGACGGCCTCGAAGGAAACGCCGCCCTGGACGACCAGTCCGCGTTCATCGCCAGCCTCGGCGGTCACCGTTCGGCCCGCATGCGCGACGTGCTCGGCACCATCCAGGCCGACCAGGACGCGATCATCCGCGCCGGATCCCGCGGCGCCCTGATCGTCGACGGAGGCCCCGGCACCGGCAAGACGGTCGTCGCCCTGCACCGTTCCGCCTACCTGCAGTATTCCGACCCGCGCCTGGGCCACAACAAGGGCGGAGTGCTGTTCGTCGGCCCGCACCAGCCTTACCTGGCCTACGTCTCCGACGTTCTGCCCAGCCTCGGCGAGGACGGCGTGCAGACCTGCACCCTCCGCGACCTCCTCCCCGAAGGCGCAACGGCCCCGGACGAGGAGGACCCCGCCGTAGCCCGCCTCAAATCCACAGCCGACATGGTCAAGGCGATCGAGAAGGCGGTCGCCTTCTACGAGCGCCCGCCCAGCAAGGGCATGACCGTCACGACCCCCTGGAACGACATCTGACTGAGCGCCGACGAATGGGCCGAGGCGTTCCGCGCACCCGACCCCGGCACCCCGCACAACGAGGCCCGCGACCAGATCCTCGACGAGATCTGCGCGATCCTGATCGACAAGTCCAAGGACGACATCTCGGCCGACCTCCTCCGCCGATCAGTGACGCGCGACCGCGAACTGCTCATGGCCCTCAACCGCGCCTGGCCGCTCCTGGGGCCCACCGACCTGGTCGGCGACCTCTGGTCCGTACCCGCCTACCTGCGCATGTGCGCCCCGTGGCTGACCCAGGCCGAGATCTCCAGCCTCCAACGCGAGAACGCCCACGCCTGGACGACCTCCGACCTGCCACTCCTGGACGCCGCCCGCCAGCGCCTCGGCGACCCGGAGACCTCCCGCCGGCGCCGCCGCCAGGAGGCGACCCTCGCCGCCCAACGCGAGCGCATGGATCAGGTCGTCGACAACCTCATCGAGGCCGACGACAGCGAGCTGGGCCTGGTCAAGATGCTGAAGGTGGTCGACGCCAAGAACACCCTCGTGGACGAGTCCGAACTGGAGACCCCGCCCCCGGACGCCCTGGCCGGCCCGTTCGCCCACATCGTCGTCGACGAGGCCCAGGAGCTCACCGACGCCGAATGGCAGATGCTCCTCCAGCGCTGCCCGTCCCGCAGCTTCACCGTCGTGGGCGACCGTGCCCAGGCCCGTCACGGCTTCACCGAGTCCTGGCAGGAACGCCTCGAACGCGTCGGCTTCGACGAGATCACCCTCGCCTCTCTCCGCATCAACTACCGCACGCCCGAAGAGGTCATGACCGAGGCCGAGCCCGTCATCCGCGCCGCCCTCCCCGACGCCAACGTCCCCACGTCCATCCGCCAGAGCGGCATCCCCGTCCTCCACGAGCCGTTCTCCCGCCTGAACGCCATCCTCGACTCCTGGCTGGCCGACCACCCCGAAGGCATCGCCTGCGTCATCGGCGACCCCACCTTCAACGAACGCCCCCGAGTCCGCTCCCTAACCCCCCAACTAGCCAAGGGCCTGGAGTTCGACCTGGTCCTCCTCGTCAACCCTCACTCCTTCGGCACGTCCATCGAAGGCGCCGTGGACCGCTACGTAGCAATGACAAGAGCCACCCAGCAGCTGGCCATCCTCACCTCTTAGAACCAACCGGCGCCGCCTGCCCGATCTCTGGGCAGGCGGCACACCTGCCCATCGATCTACCTGGGGCGATCTGGTTTGATTCCGCCACACCACCCCCGCAAGGAGTTCGATGAAGCGCGTTGTGCAGGCAGGAACGGTTGTCGCGGTTCTCGCGATCGGCATCACCCCGGCGGTCAACGCCGAGGCCTCCGTTCCGCATTGGAAGCTCGCCAAGACCTACAAGTCGTCGGTGAAGAACGGCTATGCCTCGGCCACCGCGGTGGAGGCCTTCGGCGGCAAGGATGCGTGGGCGTTCTCGGCCGACCTGTACGAGGGCAAGCGGCTTCCCAAGCCGAGGGCCGAGCATTGGAACGGCAAGACCTGGCGCGGTGTCGCGCTGCCCAAGGGGCTCTGGGGAGGCGTCTTCTCGGTCCAACGGTCTTCTCCCACCAATGTGTGGGCGGTCGGCGGCAGCGACCTGAAGGGCAACAACGGCCCCGGAAGCTACGCGATGCGCTGGAACGGCAAGAAGTGGGCCGTGGCCAAGAAATGGAAGGACGGCGTCAGCTCGGTCACCGTCATCAGTCCCACCAACGTCTGGGTCTTCGGCGTGGGCGGTGCCGACACAGGTGCCGGCACCTGGCATTTCAACGGCAAGACGTGGACCAGGGTGCGGCCGTTCGGCAACAACGAGCTCGCGTCTGCCAGCGCCGCCTCTGCCCGGCTCATGTGGGCCACCGGACGCGAGGGCCTGCTGGCCCGCTACAACGGGTCCAAGTGGTCCCGAGTGTCGCTCGGCAAGCTCCTGCCCCCGGCCATCCCCCACCACGAGGGCAAGCCGTCACGGACGATCGATTTCAGTGCGGTCCGTGCCTTTTCCGCGAGCCAGGTGTGGGTCACGGGCAGGATCTCCGACGACGACGGCAAGGACCACTACAAGACCACGTCGTTCCTCCTCAACTGGAACGGCAAGGCCTGGCGGCGGGTCGGCGTCCCGGCGAACTGGCTGATCGGCTGGCGGAAGATCGACTCCGATGGCGCGGGCGGCCTGTGGATCGACGGCTGGGCCGGTCGCGAGGGCCGTGGCGGCAGCCTCATCCAGCATCGCTCGCGCAGCGGCAAGTGGACGGCAGCCCCTCTGCGCGTCGCCGGCCGAACGGCGAGCATCAGGCAGTTCAGCCACATCCCTGGAACGAAGTCCCTCTGGGCCGTTGGCGAGGTCAGGCCCACGAACAACTCCTGGTCCACCGGCGCCCTATGGCGCCTGTACGCGTAGCAGGGTTTCCCAACCTCGGAGCTTCTTCGGCAGGCCTGACAGGAGGGGCCTCCTCGCACACGACGAGGAGGCCTCTCCCTGGCGGTCACCCTCCTCGTCCGCGCGACCACGTTACGATCGGGGGCCATTGTTGCTTGTGAGGAAGGGAACCATGTCGGATCAGTATGAAGCGGTGTTCGCCCAGTACGACACCGACGGGGACGGGCAGCTCACCGTGGAGGAGGTGACCGCGGCGATCGCGGGGATGTTCCCCGCGGCCGAGGTCGGCGACCTGTCGGGGATCGTCAAGGCGCTGTTCGCCGAGTACGACACCGACAAGAACGGCTACCTGTCGGTGACCGAGTTCGTGCCCCTCGCGGAGAACCTCCCCGAGCTGGGCGCCGAGGACTGAACCCGGGTTTCAGCCGGCTCGCTGCACGCTGATGTTGAAGTCGTAGGTGCCCAGCGCCTGCGACAGCACGAGCCATAGCAAGATGTTCTGCTCGATCGGCCGGGCGGTCGGCAGGCCGCCGAGGTCGATGATCTGGTCGGACGTCCAGCCGAGGTCGCCGAGCAGCCCGCTCGCGACCTTCTTGGCGTCGCGGTCGTCCCCGCTGACGAAGATGTTGTGGTCGCCCGGAACCCGGCCGGGGTCGACCATGACGGCGTTGTTCACCGTGCAGAGCGTCTTGACCACGTGCGCGTCGGGGAAGGTCCGCTGGATGTGCTCGGCCAGGCTGATCCCTTCCTCGAACGTCGCGACCTTCGGCGGGTAGCCGTCCGAGAAGTCGAGCGGGTTGGCGACGTCCACCACGACCTTGTCCGCCAGATTCTCGGCCCCCGCCGCAGTGAGCGCCTCCACCGAGACCAGCCCCGAGGTCGCGTTCACGATCAGCTCGGCCGACGAGGCCGCGTCGGCGAACGTCCCGTGCCGCCCCCCGGTGTCCGCGGCCCACGCCGCCGCCGCGGCGTTGTCGGCGGTACGAGAGCCCAGCGTGACCGTGTGCCCGGCCTTCACCAGACCGGTCGCCAGACTCTGGCCGACTTCTCCGGTTCCCAATACGGCGATGTTCACAGCGAGCCCTCCGAGTGCTTCTTAAGTTCCACACCGCAGATCGTGAACCACGCAGTATTCGGCCGTCCAATACCTGCCGTCATAGCCAATCGCTATGAGCGCCCTCAGCTCAGAAGCGGCGAGTCGTCGAGCTCTTCCAGCAGATGAGCGGCGTCCCGGTAGATCGCCACGGCCCCGGCCAGCTCGTTCTCGCCGATGCCTCCGCTCAGCAGCCCCACGCACGGCACCTTCGCCCGCTGCGCGGCCTGCACGTCCCACCTCGTATCCCCGACGAAGACGGCCTGGTCAGGCTCGACCTCCGCCTTCTCCAACGCGGCCTGCACCAGGTCAGGCGCGGGTTTGCTCCGTTCAACCGAAGACGACGACGTCGCAGCCAGGATGGCCGACTCGGCGTCCAGCACCTCGCGCATCACCCCCAGCTCCCGTTCAGCCGCCGAACTGGCCAGCACCACCCGCAACCCCCGTTCGGCAACGGCCTTCAGCAGCTCCGCAGCCCCCGGCAGCGGCGCCAGCCGCGACCAGTAGGTCGCATACAAAGCCGCATGCGCGGTGCGGATCCCGTCATCAGCCTCTTGATCACGTTCCTCCGGCAACAGGTGGTCGAGCAGCAGGTCCGACCCCATCCCGATGGCCCGGTGCACCCGCGCCATGGGCACCTGGTGCCCGGCCTGCCGGAACGCCTCCCACCACGTGACGGCGTGCAGGTAATTGCTGTCGACCAGCGTCCCGTCCACATCGAAAAGGGCGGCCGACTTAGTTACGGACATGCCGTTCGCCTACCCGGTGCCCTCCTGATTGAACGCCCTCAATCGGGTAGACGAGCCTCCGACGCCCCATCCGACAGGAGGTATTCATGAACGTCATCGACCTGCTTCTGGAACAGCACGAGGAGATCCGCCGCCTGGCCTCGATCGTCGAGGAGAACACCGGCCAGGTCCGCAAGGACGCCTTCGACCGTCTCCGACACCTGCTGGCCGTCCATGAGACCGCCGAGGAAGAGATCGTCCACCCGTTCGCCCGCCGTGCCCTCGGCAACAAGGTCATCGACGGCCGCCTGGACGAAGAGAACCAGGCCAAGCTCATGCTCCAGGAACTGGAGAAGATCGGCCCCGACGGCCCCGGCTTCAGCGCCCTCTTCAACGAGTTCCACAAGGACCTCGACACCCACGCCATGAAGGAGGAACGCGACGAGTTCCCCCGCATCGCCAAGGAGGCCACCCCCGAACAGCTCCGCGGAATGGTCACCGCCTTCCGCGCCGCCGAGGCCGTAGCCCCGACCCACCCCCACCCCGGCACCGAATCAGTCGCCAAGAACCTGACCGCCGGCCCCATAGCCGCAGTCGTCGACCGAGCCCGAGACGCCATCCACAAATCCCGCAACTGACCCGCCCGCCCGGAGCCTTGATCACCATGCCGGGGTGGGCTGGGTAGCCTTGCGGGCGTGTTGGAGTGGGAGTTTCGGGCGGCTTCGATGGGCGACCTTGAGGAGCTGACCGAGCTGCGGGCCGTGGCGATGCGGGAGGACCTGGAGCGGCTCGGGCGGTACGACGGGCAGCGGGTGCGGCAGCGGCTGCGGGACGGGTTCGAACCGGCGCACACGTGGGTGATCGAGGTGAGCGGCGAGCTTGCCGGGTGCGTGGCGTTGCGGCCTGCCGAGGACGCCCGTTGGCTGGAGCATTTCTACCTTGCCCCGCATGCGCAGGGCTGTGGGGTCGGGTCCGGGGTGCTGCGAAAGCTCCTTGAGTGGTGCGATCGCGATGGTGTCCCGGTGCGGCTGAACGTTCTGCAGGGCAGTGCGGCCAGGCGGCTGTACGAGCGGTACGGATTCGTTCTGGAAAGGGAGGATCCGGTGGACGTCTTCATGGTGCGGGCGCCTGGAGCGAGTAGCTGTTCTTGAAAAGGCTCAGGGCCGTCAGACCCTTGTGGTCTGACGGCCCTGTTCGGCCTCTTCACGGTCAGGCCTTGTTGTAGGTGCGCTTGGCCCAGAGGTAGGAGACGACGCCGATCCCTGCGGACCAGGCGATGGCGATGGCGGCGTTGTTGCCGATCGGGGTGCCGAGGAGGAGGCCCCGGACGGTCTGCATGATCGGGGTGAACGGCTGGTACTCGGCGAACCAGCGCAGGACGGTCGGCATGGAGTCGGTGGGGACGAAGCCGCTGCCGAGGAAGGGCAGGAAGACCAGCGGCATCGGGGCGTTGCTGGCGGCCTCGGGGGTCGGGGACTTCAGGCCGAGCGCGACCGACAGCCAGGTGATCGCCACGACGAAGAGGGTGAGCAGGCCGGCGGCGGCGAGCCACTCGACGGGGCTGGCGTTGGGCCGGAAGCCGATCGCCAGGGCGGCGCCGACGACGACCGCCATGCCGAGCAGCTGCTGGATGACGCTGGCGACGACGTGGCCGGTGAGGACCGAGGCCCGGGAGATCCGCATCGTACGGAAGCGGGCGATGATCCCCTCGGTCATGTCGGTGGCGACCATGACGGCGGTCCCGGTGGCGGCCATGGTGGCCGCCATGAGCAGGATGCCGGGGACGACGTAGTTGACGTAGGCGTCGCGGTCGCCGCCGATGCCGGCGCCGAGCGTGCCGCCGAAGACGTACACGAACAGCAGCAGGAGGATCACGGGCGTGACGATCAGCTGCACGGTCATCGACGGGTAGCGGATCAGGCGCTTCAGCTGGCGCCGGACCATGGTCGAGGAGTCGCGGGCGGCGAGGGTGAGGGTGCTCATCGGAGGGCCTCCGAGTTCTGGTCGCTGTTCTGGGTGGTGTTCTGGGCGGCGTTCTCGTCGGTGCTCTGGCCAGTGAGGGTGAGGAAGACGTCGTCGAGGTCGGGGGTGTGGATGCTGAGGCCGGTCGGCTCGACGCCGGCCGTGTCCAGCCGGGCGAGCAGCTCGCGCAGCGAGGCGACGTCGCCGTCGGAGGGGACCTGCAGGGTGAGGCGGTCGTCGTCGGCCGGGTCCACGAAGCCGCGGTCGAGGGCGCTCAGCGCGTTCTTGAGCGCGTCGTCGTCGGTGAACGTGAGGGACACGTGGCCGCCGGGGATGAGCCGCTTGAGCTCGTCGGCGGTGCCCTCGGCGATCAGCCGCCCGTGGTCGAGCAGCGCGATCCGGTCGGCGAGCTCGTCCGCCTCCTCCAGGTACTGCGTGGTGAGGAAGATGGTGACGCCGTCGGCGACCAGGTCGCGGACGATGCCGTACATCGCGCGGCGGCTGCGCGGGTCGAGGCCGGTGGTCGGCTCGTCCAGGAAGATCAGCCGCGGGTCGCCGACCAGGGTCATCGCCAGGTCGAGCCGCCGCTGCATGCCGCCGGAGTACGTGCCGGCGGTCTTGCGGGCCGCGTCCACCAGGTCGAAGCGTTCCAGCAGCTCGGCGGCCTTGCGCTTGCCCTCCTTGCGGGACAGGTGCCGGAGGTCCGCCATGAGCAGCAGGTTCTCCTCGCCGGTGAGCAGCTTGTCGACCGCCGAGTACTGCCCGGTGACGCCGATCGCGCCGCGCACGTCGTCGGCCTGGTCGTTCAGGTCGTATCCCGCGACCTGAACGGTGCCGCCGTCGGCGCGGATCAGGGTGGACAGAATCTGGACGGTGGTGGTCTTGCCGGCCCCGTTCGGGCCGAGGAGGGAGAAGATCGTTCCTTCGGGAACGGCCAGGTCGATGCCGTCGAGCACGACCTTGTCGCCGTCCTTTCCGGGGTAGGACTTGCGCAGCCCGTTCGCTGCGATGGCCAGGCTGGTCATGGCGTTTCTCCTTGGGAGGTACGGGCCGGCGGCGCGGGGGGAACGCCGCCGGATCGGGAGCCTTGAGGTTGTGTCGGGGGCATTGGGTTGTGTCGCGGGGTCTCTTGGGGTTGGTCAGCGGGATCAGAGGCTGCTGGCGGTGATGTCGCCGTTGGAGGTGGTGGCGTGGATGTCGAGGTCGGCGGCGCCGTCGTTCTTGAGCGCGTTGCTGACCCGGCCGTGGGTGGTGCCGGCGTTCAGTGAGGCTGAGACGCCGGCGGCCGCGCCGACCGTGATGTCGCCGGACTGGGTCTTCAGGACGACCTTGCCGCCGGTGGCCTCGGTGATCCGGATGTCGCCGCGCTGCGTGCTGATGTCGGCGGAACCGTTGAGGCGGCCGACCTCGACGTCGCCGTCGGTCGCGGTGAGGCGGAGGCTCGCGGCTTCGTCGATCTTGATGTTCCGGTACGCGCCGTCGTACGCCAGGTCGCCGAGGCGGCCGACCACGCGGAGTTCGGTGGCGGCCGACGTGCCCTCGACCTTGGAGCCGGCGGGCAGCGTGACCGTGACCTCGACGGATCCGTTCGAGCCGAGGTGCTTGTTCTTGACCTCGGTCTGGACCCGCAGGACGCCGTCGGCGAAGTCGACCGTGGTCTGCTCGGCCGCCTTCACGTCGCGGCCCTTGGAGGCGTCCGCGGGCTGGACCTCGACCGAGGCCTCGGCCTGGTCGGAGGCGATGACCTGGACGCGGCCGGCGGGGACGTCCAGAACGGCGGTGATCGGGGCGGTGGTGGCGAAGGTCTGCATCGTGAGCTCCTGTGTCCGTGTTGCTCGTTGTTTCGAACAATGGAAAAGCTACGTTGCATTTCGAGTTCCTGCAACATCTCCGTTGCACGAGAACCCTATCTATGCAGGTCAGAGCTAGAAAAGTATTGCAACTACCTTGAGAAGTAACGCAACAAGAAGCTCTGATCATTGCAATAGACTGACGGTTAACGCTCTTGGCCGGGCATGCCGCGCCGGGTCGCACGCCCGCGCCCCTGTCCGTCGAGCATTGAAGATCGACTTAAGAAAATCAAGATATCTGAGTTGATACCTTAAGAAAGTCAAGATACAACTGAACTATGCGCACGTTGTCGAGAGCGTGAGGGGACCGAGGGTGGACTGGCAGGAACTGACCGACCTGACGCAGGGCCGTCCGTTCGTGGTCGAGCGGGTCCGCCTGACCGGCGGCGGCAGTGGCAGCGGCGTCGTGGTCGAGGGGCAGTTCGAGCCGCCGCAGCTGGCTCAGCTCAGCGTCAACGACCAGGTGTTCGTCGCCGCGTTCGTACGGGCGCACGGCTCGATCAAGGAGATGGAGCGGATCTTCGGGGTCAGCTACCCGACGATCAAGTCCCGGCTGAACCGGATCTCCGCGTCCCTCGACTTCGTCGACGTCGACCCCGAACCGCCCGCGACCACCGGCGCCGAGGTCGTCGAACGCCTGCAACGCGGAGAGATCAGCGTCGAGGACGCGCTGGCCGAGCTGGAGAGATCCTGATGATTCCGCAGCTGGTGACCGTACGCCACCGCGGTAGCAGTGGCCGCCGGCTTCGGCTGTACATCCCCGTCGTGCCGGTCGCGCTGATCCTGTCACCGCTCCTCCTGGTCGCCGTGGCGGGCGGACTGGTCGCGTGCCTGATCTTCAAGGTCAGCCCGCTGGGCGCGCTGCGCGGCGCCGGGCGGCTGCTGTGGGCGCTTCCCGGCACCCGCTTCGAGTACGAGGAGGGCCGGACGGCCCTGCTGGTAAGCGTCAGATGAGTCAAAGGAAAGAGCAGCGATGAACGAGCAGCGCCGCCAGATCCTGCAGATGCTGTCCGACGGCAAGATCACCGCGGATGAGGCCGAGCGGCTGATCAGCGCTCTCGAACGAGCCGAGCCCGAGCCGCCGCCGGCGGTGGACACCCGCAAGAACGCCCGGCCCAAGTACCTGCGCGTACTGGTGAGCTGGGACGAGGAGGCCACCGGCGAAGGGCCGGGCCGGATCAACATCCGCGTCCCGCTCCAGCTGCTCCGCGCCGGCGTCCGGCTCACCAGCCTCATCCCCCCTCTCGCGCTCACCAAGATCAACACAGAGCTCGAGAAGTCGGGTGTGCCGCTCGACCTCGCCGAGCTCAAGCCGCAGGACCTCGAGGAGATCATCGACCAGCTCGGCGACGTCATCGTCGACGTCGACGACCCCGGCAGCAAGGTGCGGGTGTTCTGCGAATGACCACGTCACCGGGCTCACCCGCGCTGCGCGCCTCCGACGCGGACCGCGACCGCGCCATCGAACTGCTGCACGCCGCCATCGCCGACGGCCGCCTCGACCAGGCCGAGTTCGACGAACGGCTGGACGCCGCGCTGACCGCCCGTACCCTCGACGCCCTGACCCCGCTGACCACCGACCTGATCGGAACGCACGCCCTCGCCTCGGGGGCACGGGCCGTCATCCCGGGGGCGCACGCCCTCACTTCGTTCCCTGCCACGCCACCGGCCGAGCGCCTCACCATCAAGGAGAAGCACGGCGTCGTACGCCGCGAGGGCCGATGGGTGCTCCCGCACCGCCTGGCCGTCCGTACCGCCTGGTGCGACGTCCTGCTGGACCTGACCACCGCGATCCAGGCCGCGCCCGAACTGCTCATCGACCTGCGAGTCGGCGGCGGCAACGTACAGCTGCTCCTGGCGCCAGGCATGACGCTGGACGCCAACGACCTCTCCACGCGCCACAGCCGGCTGGAGATCAACCGGAACGCGGAAGACGCCACCCCCGAGACCCTCCACGTCCGCCTGGCAGGCAAGATGCGCCACGGCAAGATCACCGCAAACTGGCAGCGCCCACGCCGGTAGGTTGGACGTCCCAGGTGACGGTCGGGAGGACGGTCGGGAGGTTGAGGTGTCCGAGACGACGCCGGCCGAGGTGATGGCTGAGCTGGCCGCGCTCGAGGACCCCAAGGCGCGCGCGGTGAACGAGCGGCACGGCGACGACCACGGCGTGAACCTCAGCAAGCTGCGCGCGATCGCGAAGCGGCTGAAGACCCAGCAAGAACTCGCGCGCCAACTCTGGGACACCGGCGACACGGCCGCCAGACTGCTGGCGCTCCTGATCTGCCGTCCCAAGGCGTTCGACCGCGACGAGCTGGACGCCATGCTGCGCCAGGCCCGCGCGCCCAAGGTGCACGACTGGCTCGTGAACTACGTGGTGAAGAAGAACCCGAGCGCCGAAGACCTGCGCCTCGCCTGGACCGCCGACCCGGACCCGGTGGTCGCGAGTGCCGGGTGGGCGCTGACGACCGAACGCGTCGCGAAGAAGCCCGACGGTCTCGACCTCGCCGGGCTCCTCGACGTCATCGAGGCCAAGATGAAGGACGCGCCCGACCGCCTCCAATGGGCGATGAACGCCTGCCTGGCCCAGATCGGGATCGACCATCCCGAGCACCGCGCCCGCGCGATCGACATCGGCGAACGGCTGCAGGTGCTCAAGGACTATCCGACCTCGCCGGGCTGCACCTCCCCGTTCGCGCCCACCTGGATCACCGAGATCGTGAGCCGCCGAGCCACGCCGTAGCGCGGCGGACCATGCCACAGCGCGCCCGACCATGCCACAGCGCGCCCGACCATGCCACAGCGCGCCCGACCATGCCACAGCGCGCCCGACCATGCCACAGCGCGCCCGACCATGCCGTAGCGCGCCCGACCACGCCATAGCGCGCCCGACCACGCCATAGCGGCGCGCTCTGGCGGCGCGCCCACATGATGAGACCCACGACACGTCCGTGGGCGTCTTCGCAGGCCGTCAGCCTGCGGAATTATCCGAAACCGGCCGGACGTCTCCCCGATTCGTCCGGACCTGCCTGGACAATGGTCGATCTTCTTGCGTAGCGATCATCGATCAGATGAACTCGCTGTGGGCATCGCCCTCAAGTTCCTTCGACCCGGAGAAACGATGAAGCAGCTCCCCATATATGCCACCGCCCTCGTGGGCGCTGGCCTGATCGCTTCCCTGACCGGACTGGCCGCGGCGTCCGAGCATTCGGCCGCGCCGACGGCGGCGGCCGAGGCGGCCAAGCCTCTTCCGAGCGTGAACATGGAAGCGACCGTCAAGGCGGCCCAGATCGACCCGCGTCGGGCCGACACCAAGCTGACGCCGGGTGCCAAGGCCAGCGTGCTCCTGGTCGAGCAGGCGCTGCGCGACAAGCACCTGCTCGCGGCCAAGTGGGTGGACGGCTACTTCGGCAGTACGACGATCACCGCGTTCGCCAAGTACCAGAAGTCGCTCGGTTACAAGGGCCTGGCTGCCAGTGGCCTGCCGGGCAAGGCCTCGCTGACCAAGCTCGGCACCGGCCGCTTCAAGGTGACCCACAGCATCGGCCCCGGCGCTCGCGTTCACACGGGCAAGTTCGTCATCAACACCCGTACCCAGAAGATGCTGGCCGCGGCGAGGAAGGTGCTCGGCGGCCGCAAGCTCGTTCTGCAGCAGGGTTCGTACAACCCCGGCGGTGACCCCACCTCCGCAGGCACCCACGACGGCGGGGGCGTCGTCGACATCTCGGTGAAGGGGATGAACGCCGCCACCCGTACCAAGGTGGCCCGGGCGCTCCGTACCGTCGGTTTCGCGGCCTGGGTGCGCAACCCCAAGCAGGGTGACTGGCCGTGGCACATCCACGCCACCGCCATCAACGACACCGACCTGTCCGGCCAGGCTCAGCACCAGGTGGGTGACTACTACCTGGGCAAGAACGGTCTCGCCAACCGCGGCAAGGACGACGGCCCCAAGGTGACCATCCGCACCTGGGAGGAATACCTGCGCCGCTGACCGGCCCTGGCTCTCGCTTCCTCAGGAGCGAGTCGGTCAGGACGGCGATGGTTCCGGGTACTCGCCCGGGGCCATCGCCGTTCTGCGTATGCCGCTCGTATATCGCCCGTATACCGCCCGCCTAGCAGCCGCAGACGTCCTAGCCGGCTGCTGCCGGGGTGTTCCACCCGGAGACGAACCAGCGCACCGCGCCGGTCTCCGGGTCGTACGATCGCCGATCAATGGCACCGATGTCGGCTCCATAAACGTGAATCCCGACGGTCGGCACATCGCCGACGGCCGCGACGCTGTGAACGTCGTCATCGGTCGTGCAGCACACGGTGACCTGCCCGGGCTCCCACACATTCTCACCAACCCGTGTGAGCGGCCTCCCCGATTCCCCGGCCATCGGTTTGGCGTAGCGGAACTCCCGTTCGGCCCCCGAATAAATGCCGGCCACGCCCCACGTCTCGTGCCCGTGCACCGGCGTCCGCTGCCCCACGTTCCACACAACGGCGGCCAATGACCAGCCGCTGCCGGGAGCGATGTAGAGCGGGTAATTGACATGGTGCTCGTCCGATGGCCGCGTCAACTCGTCTGGGAGCCGATAATCGCTCCCCAAAAGGGCGGACAACAACTCCGCGACCCGCTTGGTGATCTCGTGCTCGTCCTCTGTACTGCCGACGACCGACTCCACGTCGTCGATGAAGGCCTGCAGCGCGCCATCCACGGTGACCACCCCTCTCAGTGCAGTACGCGATAGGTCAGGTGCGTGATCGGACCGGCCGCGCGCGACTCCACCTGCTCGAGGTTCAGGCCTGGAACGCCGTCGAACAGCCGCGTACCGGCGCCGAGCGTGAACGGCATGACGCGCAGCCGCACTTCATCGATCAGCCCCGCCGCGAGGTATTGATTGATGGTCGTGGCTCCACCGTGAATGGAGATATTGCCGTCCCCGGCGGCCTCTCGCGCCCGCTCGAAAGCGGCCTTGATTCCATCGGTCACGAAATGGAACGTCGTCCCGCCCTCCATGGGCTGCGGCTCGCGCGGGTAATGCGTGAGCACGAAGACCGGCCCGTGGTACGGCGGATTGTCCCCCCACCAGCCTTTCCACTGCCGGTCCCACTCGCCGCGCACCGGGCCGAACATGTTGCGCCCCATGATGAACGCCTTGGACTCCGCCAGCCATTCGAGCTGAAGCCGAGCCTCTTCCGGATCTTCCATCCAGGCGTGGAGCTTGTCGCCCCACCCGTCGCCGCCGTCGTCGCCGAACGGCCGTTCCTCGGTCTGGTTGAGCCCGGCCGAGTACCCGTCGGCCGATATCGAGAGATCGCAGGTCACCTTCATGTCGTCCTCCTCGCGGTGGGCTTCGCACCAGCATGAACGACCATGGACATGACGTCTAATGGCAGATTTCCAATACACCCATCGATATCCTCGATGAATGCTCAATCTGGTCCACCTCAAGGTCTTGGCCGCCGTGGCCCGGCACGGTTCGGTGACCGAGGCGGCAAAAGACCTCCACTACTCCCAGTCTTCGGTGAGCCACCACCTCTCACGTCTGGAGGCCGCCACCAGTGTCAAACTCATCCAGCGCATCGGCCGCGGAATCCGCCTGACCCCCGAAGGTCAGCTGCTAGCCAACCGCGCCGCCGAGATCCTCGGAAGAGTCGACGCGGCGACCAATGAGCTGGCCACCCAAGTGGGCCTGCAATCCGGCCTGGTCCGCCTCGCAGCCAACGCCTCCACCCTGAGCACGATCGTCCCCAAAGCCGCAGCGGCCCTGGCCCAGTCGCACCCCGGTCTCCAACTGGCCCTCTACGAGCGCCACCCGGTCGAGGCCCTGCAAATGCTGCGCCACGGCGAAATCGACGTGGCCCTGGTCTTCCGCTACGCCGACGCCCCGATCGAAGAAGAAGGACGCTTCCTCCACCTGGGCACCGACTCGATCTATCTCCTCAGCCTGCAACCTGACGACAGCCTCGCGAACCATCACGACTCCGCCTGGATCGGCGGTTGCGCCCGCTGCCTAGAGGAGCTGAACGCCATCTGCCGCCACGAGGGCTTCACCCCCCGCATCGCCTCCTACAGCGACGACATGGTCGTCGTCCAATCCCTGGTAGCCGCCGGCGTAGGCGTGGCCACCCTCCCCGGCTACGCCCTGCAAGCCCACCGCCACCCCGACATCCACACCACCGAACTGGCCGCCCACCGCCGCCAGATCCGAGCCGCCACCTACGGCGACCCACCCGACCCCCCAGCCGTAACCGCAGTCCTCAGAGCCCTAACCCAAGCCACCACCCCCCAACACCCTCAAACCTGAGCTCATCTCCGACAGCTGAACTCCACCCGCACGCCGATCGAATCGGTGTCCAAAACGTGGACTTCTCCGTGGCTGTTGCCGTACAGAACGGTGGCGGGATTGAGGGCTGCGGTTTTCTGGGGCCTGTGACCTGGGGCGATGTGGCGAGGGGCGTCGCTGGGGGCGGTGGCGGGGCCGTGTCCGGTATTGATCAGTCTCTTCTGGTGTGTTCCGATATGGGCGTTCTGTCTTGCCTGTAATCGGACGCCACGCCGGAGCCACCGCGGAGGTATGGATGCGCAAGGAGACGCTGGAGAGCTTCGTCCTGGGCGACGTTCTCCGGGCGCGGGCCGAAACCCATCGGGCGATGACCTTTCTGAAGTTCCGGGACGGCGACATCACCTACGGCGAGGTGGACGCGATGGCCGACCGGATGGCCCGCGGCCTGGCCGAGACCGGCGTCGCTCCCGGTGACCACGTCGCGGTGATGCTCCCCAACTGCCCCGACATCGTCTACCTGATCTTCGCGCTGGCGCGGCTCGGCGCGGTCGCCGTGCCGATCAACGTGGACTATCGCGGCGAGCTGCTCCGGCACGTGCTGGACAGCTCTGACAGCACGACGCTGATCGTCGACGGGCCGTACGCCGAACGGCTGCCCGAGGTGATGCAGCGCCTGCCCGGGCTCGGCCGGGTGATCGTACGGACCGGCGGGCCCGACGGCGTTCCGCTGCATCTGCTGGGCCGGTCGGCGATGGCGATGTCCGCGCTGCTCGACCACGGGGACGAGGCGCTGACGGTCGAGGTCGGGTTCGCGGACCTGCAGGCGATCATGTACACGTCGGGGACGACCGGGCCTTCCAAGGGTGCGATGGTCCCGCACGGGCTGGCGCTGACCTGCGCGCTGGACTCGCTCGACTTCCTCGACCGCTGGGGCAAGACGATCTACTGCCCGCTGCCGCTGTTCCACGCGGCCGGGCTGTGGGACGGCATGATGTCGGCGCTGCTGGGCGGCGGGGCGATCGCCGTCGTCGAACGGTTCAGCGCGTCGCGGTTCTGGGACGATGTGCGCCGCTTCGACGCGCAGGTGTGCATGAGCGTGTTCTCGATGATCCCGATCCTGCTGAACCAGCCGCCCACACCGCACGACAAGGATCATCCGCTGGAGACGTTCTACATGGGCAAGTCGGTCCTCGACGAGCCGTTGCGGGAACGGTTCGGGGTGCGTTCGGCGGAGACCTACACCAGCACCGAGGCGGGCATCGCCACCGCCAGCCCGTACGGCGAATGGCGGCTCGGCTCCTGCGGCACCGCGCACGAGGAGCGCTTCGAGGTGGCCGTGGTGGACGAATGGGATCGCGAGGTCGGCGACGGCGAGCCCGGCGAGCTCGTGCTGCGGCCCAAGCAGCCGTTCGTGATCACGACCGGCTACTACGGCACTCCCGAGGCGACGGTCGAATGCTTCCGGAACATGTGGTTCCACACCGGTGACCGGGTATGGCGCGATGACGACGGATATTTCTACTTCCTGGACCGCATGAAGGACGCCATCCGGCGGCGCGGCGAGAACATCTCCGCGTTCGATCTCGAATGTGAGGTCAACTTGCACCCATCGGTGCTGGAGAGCGCGGCCATCGGCGTTCCCTCCGAGCTCGAGGACGAGGACATCAAGCTGTCGGTCGTGCTTCAGCCCGGCGCGGGTCTGGCGCCCGAGGAACTGGTGGCCTTCTGCCAGGAGCGCCTGCCGCGGTCGATGGTCCCGCGGTACGTGGAGTTCGTCGACGGCCTCCCCCGTACGCCCACCGACAAGGTCGCCAAGTACCGGTTGCGCGCCGAGGGCGAGGCGGGCATCACCCAGGCGACCTGGGATCGGGAGGCGGGTCAGGCGGACCAGGCGGGTCAGGCGGGCCGGGGGACCGGCCAGGCCGGTCGGGATGCGGGTCTGGTGGAACGGGAGGCGGATCCGGCTTGAACTGGGAGGACACCCCCGAGGAGGCCGCGTTCCGCGAGGAGGTGCGCACGTTCGTGCGCGACCGCTTCCCGTCCGGATACAGGCCCGACCCGGACGCCGAGCAGAGTCTGGAACCCGAGGATGTGCGCGGCTACAACTGGCCGGTGGACCGCGTGTCCGATGATCCCCAACGCCGCGAAGGCGCGCGCCGCTGGGCCTCCGTTCTGGCGGAACGCGGCTGGATCGCGCCGCACTGGCCGGTCGAGTACGGCGGCGCCGGCCTGACCGCCATGCAGGAGTTCATCCTCCAGGAAGAGATGATGCGGGCCCGCGTGCCGACGGTGAACGGCATCGGGGCGTTCCTCATCGGCCCGACCATCCTCGCGCACGGCAGCGACGAGCAGCGCGCCGAGCATCTGCCCCGGATCGCGCGCGGCGAGGTGACGTGGGCACAGGGTTTCTCGGAGCCGGGCGCGGGCTCGGACCTGGCCTCGCTCCGCACCCGGGCCGTCCGCGACGGCGACGAGTACGTCGTGGACGGGCAGAAGGTGTGGACGTCGCTCGGGCAGTACGCCGACTGGCTGTTCGTCCTGGTCCGCAC
Source organism: Actinomadura barringtoniae (assembly GCF_017573505.1). Classification (GTDB taxonomy): domain Bacteria; phylum Actinomycetota; class Actinomycetes; order Streptosporangiales; family Streptosporangiaceae; genus Spirillospora; species Spirillospora barringtoniae. Next base: position 14,524 of record NZ_JAGEOJ010000007.1, on the reverse strand, counting down.
CGATCCGGACGCGCGCAAGCATCGCGGCATCACGTTCCTGCTCATCGACGCGGCCAGTAGCGGGGTCACCATCCGGCCGATCGAGGACATCCGCGGCGCGGCGCCGTTCTGCGAGATCTTCTTCGACGGGGTGCGCGTGCCGGTCGCCAACCGCGTCGGCGAGGAGAACCAAGGCTGGTACGTCGCGATGGCCGCGCTGGGCTTCGAACGGGCCGGCATCGGCGCGACCATCAAGTACGAGCAGGCGCTCGCCGAGCTGATCGGCTGCCTGTCGGACGACCCGCAGCAGGCCTCATCGTCTCTGGGGCGCGAGGGCTCGCCCCTGCCGCGCGGGGACGTGTCCTTGGGGCGTGAAGACGTGTCGTTGCGGCGGGAGATCGCTCGCCGGTACACCGAGATCCGCGTGCTCTACAACCTCGCGCGCTACACCGCTTCCCGCGAGGAGCCCGGCTACGAGGCGTCGGTCAACCAGCTCTTCGGCGCCGAACTCCACCAGCGTCTGGCACGTACGGGCGCCAAGACCTTCGGCGAGGCGGCGCGGCTGTGGCAGCGCGACGGCTCGCCGATGAACGCCGACTTCACGCACATGCGAATGGATTCGGTCGCCGCCACCTTCCTCGGGGGCACCACCGAGATCCAGCGGAACGTCATCGCGACCCGAGGCCTGGGACTGCCGAGAGAATAAGGAGAACGCGTTCATGAACGAAACCCTCGACGTGAAGATCGAGGAGCGGGTGGCGTGGCTGACCCTCAATCGGCCGGACAAGCTGAACGCGCTCACCCCCGAGACGATGCACGAGCTGCGGCGCTTCTGTACGGAGGCCGACGACGACGAGGACATCTGCGCCGTCGTGCTGCGCGGTGCGGGTGAACGGGCCTTCTGCGCGGGGATGGACCTCGCCTGGTCCGAGCAGCTCACCAAGCGGGAACGGGTCGAGCAGGGGCGGCTGGGCGAGAAGACGTTCTCCATGCTGGAGCGGCTGTCGGTCCCGGTGATCGCGGCCGTGCACGGCTACGCGGTGGGCGGCGGGCTGGAGCTGGCGCTCGCCGCCGACTTCATCGTGGCCTCGGAGAACGCCAAGATGGGCCTGGTCGAGATCACTCTCTCCGCGCGTCCCCCGTACCGGCCGAAGATGACCGAGGACGGCGACCCGGACCAGCCGGAATTCGGCGGATCCGCGCCCGGCTGGGGCGGCGTGAAACGGCTGCCGCGGCGGATCGGCAAGGCCCGGGCCAAGGAACTGCTGTTCACCGGCGCCCGGATCGACGCGCACCGCGCGCTGGCGCTCGGCCTGGTGAACGACGTGTACCCCGACGACGAGTTCGACAAGCGGGTCGGCGAGCTGGCCGAACGGATCGCGGCCATGAACCGCTACAACCTCCGCCTGGTCAAGGAACTGGTGGACAACGAGTACGACTGGATCGAGCCGCACCCCAGCTAGCCAGCGAACCGCCCCCCCGGCCGCCAAGCGAACCGCATTCCCGCCAGCGAGCCGCAACCCGCCAGCGAGCTACATCCCCGCCAGCGAACCGCTCCCCACCTAGGAGGAATGCCCGTGCGGATCTACCGCATCGATCACATCGGCCAGGTGACGTCCGACCTCGAATCGCAGGTGGAGCTGCTGGAGCGGCTGTTCGGGTTCCGGCCGATCCGGAGCTGGGACGACCCGGCCGGGGGCTGCCGTGGCGTACGGCTCGCGGTCCCCGGGAGCTGGGGGCACGCGTGGGAGGTGCTCGCGCCGTCCGGTGACGACTCCCCGATCCAGGCCTACCTGGACGATCACGGTGGACGGCCTGGCCTGCACCATGTCGCCGCTGAGGTGCCGGACCTGGAGGCCGCCCGTTCCGCACTGGAGAGCCGGGGGATCAAGCCGACCGGTGGCGTTCCCGGGCGCTGGATCGAGGCGTCACTGTCGCCGCCGGAGCGCGGGCCCGGCGTGCTGTTCCGGCTGCGCGGTCCCGGCAACCTCGGCATGTGCGGAGACGACGCGAGCGACGCAGCGGTCGCGCGGTCCGCGCTCGGACCCTCGCTCGGGATCGTCGCCCTCGACCACGTGTGCCAGGCGTTCCCCGACCGGGACGAGCTGGCCCGCTGGTACGCGGACCTGGCCGGGTTCGTGCAGGTCTGGCGCACCCCGGAGGACGAGCATCCGGACATGGCCGACCTCGTGCTCAACATCCCGGGCTCGTCGGTGTGCTGGGAGGTCATCATGCCGCGCGGCGAGGACTCGTTCATCGAACGGTTCTGGGACCGCAACGGCGCCGCCGCGCACCACGTGACGTTCGAGGTCGCCGACTGGGACGCCGCGATGGAGGCGTGCGCGCACCACGACACCCCCACGTTCGGTGAGAACGAGGGCAGCACCGACGGCGCGGCCTGGCGGGACACGTTCATCCATCCCAAGCACACGGGTGGCGTGCTCGTTCAGCTCTTCTGGGAGGAACGTCCCGGCGTGTGGGTGCGGTCGGACAAGATCCCGCCGGACGCCTGATGGACCTCACGCTCACCGAGGACCAGGAGCTGATCCGTTCGACCGCGCGTGAACTCCTCCAGGAGCGTGCCGCGACCGCGGGCGACCGCGCCGTGGCCGGCGAACCGGCCGGATATTCGGCGTCGCTGTGGAAGGAGATGGTCGAGCTCGGCTGGACCGGCTTGGCAGTACCGGAGGCGTACGGGGGAGTGGGCGCGGGCTTCTTGGAGGCGTGCCTGCTGATCGAGGAGCTGGGCCGGTTCCGGATCCCGAGTCCGTTCGCGGCGTCGGTCGCGTGCTGCGGCATGCCGATCGCGCGGCATGCCACCGAGGAGCAGCGCGCCGAATGGCTCGGCGCCATCGCCCAAGGCCATGTGCTGAGCTACGCCTACGGCGGCTGGGGCCGCGTCGGTAAGGCTGTGCGAGCGACCGAACGCGACGGCGTCTTCATCCTCGACGGCGTCGCGCCGTTCGTCCCGTACGCCCGTGCAGCGCAGGACCTGCTGGTCGTCGCTCAACTAGGAGACGAGCCAGCCGCGTTCCTGGTAAGCAATGCCGCGTCCGGCACCACAGAGCGCAACGCTTCGCCTGGCAATGCGGGGCTCGACATCGCGGAGCTCGACGTTGTCGGACCCGATCCGACCTACCGGGTGACCTTCGAGTCGACGCCCGTTCCGCCCAACCGCGCGTTGGGCAGGGCGGCGGCCGAGTCGGTCGCCGCGTTCGGTGCGGCCGCGGCGTGCGCGGAGATGGTCGGCGGCGCCCAGCGTGTGCTCGACATGACGGTCGAGTACGCCAAGGAACGCGAGCAGTTCGGGCGTGCGGTCGGCTCCTTCCAAGCCGTTCAGCATCACTGCGCCGACATGGCGATCGACGTGCTGAGCTCGCGCTTCATCGCGTACGAGGCGATCTGGCGGTTGTCGGCGGGCCTGGACGCGACGGCCGAGGTGTCGATGGCCAAGGCTTGGGTGAGCGAGGCGTACGAACGCGTGTGCGCCCTCGGCCACCAGGTGCACGGCGCGATCGGGTTCACCCGCGAGCACGATCTGCACCTGTTCACCCAGCACGCCACGGCCTCCGCGCTGACCTTCGGTGACGGCGACCATCACTGGGACCGCATCGCCACCCACCTCGGCCTCTCCTGAACAATCCACCCAAACCTAAACAGGGTGCGCATTTGGGTTCCATTTCTCTATCTCTCAGGGGGTATCTCTCGACCCAGAGGTGAGAAATATTCGTATCTGCTTCGGCGAGAAGGAGATGCGGATGCGGTCTCGTTGGACGAGCGGGTTGCTGGTTCTGGTCCTCGCGTTCTGGGGCCCGGCGGCCTCGGCGGGTGCGGGTTTCCCCCAGACGCCGCCGAACGATCCCGGCTACGCCCGCGCCGAGCAGCCCGGGCAGTGCGTCAAGGTCGTGGGCGGCGAGCAGCACGGCCTCTACTCGTTCATGCCGCGTTGCACGCCGAACGCCAAGGACCCCGAGAACGCCTCAGGCATGTCCGTCGACACCGCCTGGCGTGACTACACCACGGGCTCGCCCGACGTCACGATCGCCTACGTCGAGGGCGGCATCAACTGGCACAACGGCGATACCGCCGAGCTGGCCGACAAGGTCTACCTGAACACCGGCGAACTGCCCAAGCCGCAGGGATCACCCTCGTACGACCGCGACGGCGACGGCGTGGTCACCGCCGCCGACTACGCCGACGATCCACGGGTCAAGGACGCCAACGGCAACAAGGCGATCGATCCGGAGGACCTGATCGCGGCGTTCTCCGACGGCCGCGACGACGACGGCAACGGCTTCGTCGACGACATCTCCGGCTGGGACTTCTACGAGGCGCAGAACGACCCGGCCACCTACGACTCGACGTACGGCCACGCCAACGGGCAGATGAAGACGCTGGCCGCGCAGACCGACAACGGCGTCGAGGGCGCCGGGATCTGCCCGCGCTGCCGGGTCCTGCCGATCCGCGCCGGGCAGGAGGCGCTGGACCGTACCGACGACCTCGCGCAGGCCTGGCTGTACGCGGCGCACATGGGCGCGAAGGTCATCGTGAGCACCACCGCTGACCTCGGCTATTCCTCCTACATGAGGCAGACGGTGGAGAAGCTGTGGCGGCAGGGCGTCGTCATGGTCGAGTCGAGCAACGACTTCGACTCCACCGACCACCAGGGCGGCATGTTCTGGCCGCACGTGATTCCCGGGAACGGCCTGGTCGCCAACACGGTCGGCGTACCGGACCCGCTGACCAACCCGCTGACCTCGACCTACCGGGCGCGCTCGGGACAGACCTCGTTCGGCGCCAAGGCGATGTTCTCGGTGTCCACGCAGGGCGGCTCCACCTCCGAGTCCACCCCGACGACCGGCGGCGTCTTCGGCCTCCTCCTCTCGTACGGGCTGCAGATCGGGAAGCCGCTCAGCAACGAGGAGGCCGTGCAGGTGCTGCGGGCCACCGCCTCCGACATCGCCGACCCGTCGCTGCCCTGGGCGGGCAAGCCGGGCTGGGACCGGCAGTACGGCTACGGGCGCCCGAACGTCGCCAAGGCATTGAAAGCGATCAAGGATGGCGATGTGCCCCCGGTCGGTTCGATCACGAGCCCCGATTGGTATTCCCTCTACGACCCGACCACGACCAAGCAGGTCAAGGTCACCGGCCATGTGGCGGCCCCACGCGCCAAGTCCTACCGCTACGAACTGGAATGGGCACCCGGCATCGAGCCCGCCTCCGGTGACTTCCACAAGGCCGGTTCGGGCTCGGGCTCCGATCCGTACGACGGAGAGATCGGAACGCTCGACCTCTCACAGATACCGAAGTCGGTCTGGGAGAAGGCCTACCGCCTATCCGACGACAAGGCCCTCTCGGCCAGCGAGCAGTACACGGTGACCCTGCGGCTCCGCGTGACCGACGACGCCGGCCGGGTGAGCGAGGAACGCCGCGCCATCGCCGTTCACCACGACCCGGCCGCACGCGAGGGCTTCCCGATGAAGCTCGGCATCGGCAACGAGAGCCAGCCCGCACTCGCCGACCTCCAGGGAACGGGCCACCAGGCGATCATCTACGGCGACGGCGACGGCCGCGTGCACGCCCGCGACGGCGTGACCGGCTCCGAGCTGCCCGGCTGGCCGGTCACCACCCAGAAGACGAACCCGCAGCACGACTATGAGGGCATCGACCCAGGCCACGAGCCGATCGTCGCGCCGGTCGCGATCGGCGACCTCTCCCACAACGGAACCCAGCAGGTGATCGTCACCACCACCACCGGCCGCACCTACGTGTTCGACGCGAAGGGCACCCTGCTCCCCGGCTGGCCCAAGACCCTCGACGCCGGGGTGACCAAGCCGCCCATCCCGCGTCCCGCACTCAAATACACACGCCTCCCCGTTCGCGGCGCGACCGCCTCCCCAGTCCTCGTGGATCTCGACGGCGACGGCCGGCTGGACATCGTTCAGGCGGGCTGGGACGGGAGGCTGCACGCCTGGCGCCCCGACGGCTCCGACCTGCCGGGCTGGCCGCTCGAGGTGACCCTCGACCGCGACCCGGACGAGGGCTACATCCGGATCGACGACCACAAGCTGCCCGCGACTCCGGCCGTGGCCGACCTCGACGGTGACGGCAAGCCGGAGATCGTCGTACGGTCCCAGCGTTCGGAGAGCAAGGGCGCCGGCGAGCAGTTCTACGGGGCCAACTACGCGTTCGCCTACCACCACGACGGCAAGCCCGTCAGCGGCTGGCCCGTACGCATGCCCTCCACGATGACCTTCTACGGCAGCGCCCAGGAGTTCATCACCGAGGGGGTCAGCCAGCCCACGGTCGCGGACGTCGACGGCGACGGCAAGGACGAGGTGGCCACCGGCCCATCGTTCGCCCCCACCTACCTGATCTCCGGCACCGGCAAGATCATCAAGAACTACGGAGCGCTGGAAAACCCCGCCCTCTCACCCCTCTCAGTCCTGCAAGGCGCACTCCCAGCAGACGCACCCCTCTCGTTCACCACCACCGGAGCGTTCGGCCGCTTCGGCCTACTGAACCGCCTCGGCTATACCGAATCCGGCTCAGGCGCCGCCTCCCTGATCGCCTCGCTCCTCTTCCCAGGCAGCGGCCACGCCATCGCCAACTACCAGCGCGGCTACGACGCCGCCACCTCGCTCCCAGTGCTCGGCTACCCGCAAACCCGCACGGGTCTGGGCTTCCTCAGCGCCCCGATCATCGCCGACGTCACCGGCGACGGCCGGGCCGAGGTCATCGACGGCGGCGACACCTCCACCATGCACGCCTTCCCCGCCACCTCCGGCTTCCCCCACTTCACCAGCGGCTGGACCCTCTGGTCCCCAACCGCCGGCGACCTGGACAACGACGGCCTGACCGACCTCGTCACCACAACCCGCGAGGGCTACCTGTTCGCCTGGAAGACCGCAGGCAAGGCCTCCGCCAACACCGAATGGTGGACCTACCACCACGACGAACACCGCACCGGCCGCTACGGCGTCGACACCCGTCCCCCCGGGCCCCTGCGCAACGTCACCCGGCAGGGCAACACCCTCCACTTCACCGCCCCCGGCGACGACGGCTACACCGGCAAGGTCACCTCGTACCGCATAACCTCAAACGGCCAAACCACCACAGTCCCCGCCACCCCCGACCTCCCCCTCCCACCCGGCCCGGCCACCATCCAGCCCGTAGACAAGGCAGGCAACCTGGGCCCCACCTACAAAATCCCCTAACCCCACCAACGCCCGTTCCCCCACGTCGAGCTCACCGCAATCTGTGCGGCGGCCGTAGGCGGGCGAATCGTGGTCGGCGGTGGCGGGGACCACCAGGACTTCGCGCAGTGGGACCTGGAAACCGGCACGGTGGTGGAGGGCGCCGACGGTGGGGGCGTGAGTTCGGCTCGCGCGGTGACACTCGGCGGACGGACCCTCTTTGTGACCGGCTATACGGGTCCGGCCATAGCAGTGCAGAGCCCGGCCAAGGACGGTCTTGACGAGGAAGACGAACACGACTCCTTCTGGACCGAGACCGACGAGCTCGAATTCGATGGCATCGACGACGCGGCCCTTGGCCATTTTGCGCTGGCCACCGTGAAAGACCAGGCGTTCCTGATTGCGGCGGGGGAACGAGTCCTCGCGGCATGCGACCTCAGCGACCCCGACGCGCCCGAGTGGGCCGAGCCGATCACCGTGCCAGGCGGAGACATCGCATGCCTTGATGCCACCGTCGTGAACGGTCGCGCGGTTGCGGCGACCGGCGGTGGGGACGGCACGTTCTGCATCTGGGACATGGCGGACCGCCGCCTGCTGGCAGAGCCGAACACCGCGCACGGGGCGGGGCCGCATCCAGACGCCCCCAGCGAAGTGTTCGCCGTCCGGTTCGCCGAGTTCAACGCCCGCCCCGTCGCCATCACCTGCGGCCGGGACGGCACCCTGCGTGTCTGGAATCTTCCGTCAACCGGAAACGACCAGCGAAGCTAGCCCACACCCATCAACAGTTTCAGGGCGTACCGAGCCCACCCTTCCCGCATCGGTTTGGTGAGTCTGAGTTGCTTGGGCGGTGGTTCGCCCCGCAACGTATCAATCGGCCGTGCTGGCGTGCACGGCGATGATTCGCCAGCCGTGCGTCTCGTTGTGCAGCCAAGTGCGGGTGTAGCGCATCCGGGCCGCGAACGGCGCCCCGGAGACGGTCCCTTCGATGGTGCCGAGAAACCACGTCACCCCGGTTGGCCCATCGGCGAGCACGGTCAACTCCTCCTCGGCCAGCTTCGTCACCACCTGCGCCCGAGTGCGGTGCACCTCCAGGTCGTCCGCCTTGGACTGAACGTTCCCACCGAAGGTGAAGATCAGCCGATCATCCAGCAGCCGATCCAGCGCCTCGACATCTCCAGCGAGCTGCGCGGCCTGGAGTCGGCGCTCGGCGTCTCTCAAGTCCTCCATGAGGCCCACACTCCCAGCCGGCGCCATATCCGCGCCAGGACGTTCACGCTCGGCTGATCTTCGCCGGAACGCCCCGCGTCGCCGCGACCGCGCACCCCGGGGACACCCTCACCCTGTTTCGGCTCTGCCGCGACCTGGTCGACATCCACCATCTCCGCGCTGGCGCCGCTGCGGAGTTTGGGAGTGGGCCGGCGAGTACGGGCCACGGCCGGGTGGGGCGTTCTCATGCCACGGCGAAGCTGATCGCCGCTGACCCGCGGGTGCCGCTGTGGCTGGAGTACGTGGTCGGGCTGGTCCGCGACCGCGGTGGCGATGCCGCCGAGCAGAGCCGCTGGCCCTCGGCCTGTCACCGGATGCGCCGCGAGCAGCGCGAGTTCAACCGAGCGCGCTCAGTGCCACTTCAAGATCTCGCACCCATGGATTGAGGACATGAACAGCGCGCTGAGTTGGTCGTACGAGGCGACCGAGTTCCGCACGTATTCGGCACAGCCAGCCGCAAGCCACCGGTGACAGCCGGACACAGCCGGACGGACAAGAACGGCCCCTGACCGCGTACGCGCTGGTCAGGGGCCGTTTTTGCTGTTTAGAGAGGTGGGCAGGGGCGGGGTCGAACCGCCGACCTTCCGCTTTTCAGGAGTAGCAACCACCCTGAGGCCAAGCCGTCCAGCGAGGTCAGACGGTGCCCGACGTACGCCCATGGTGCCGGTTGGTAGCCGTCGTTGCCGTCAAGATTGCCCTCACTCGCCTGGCTGCCCATGGGCTGTCCGCTCGGTTACGGATCGGCTGGTAGCGAGTTGTCTGACGGCACTTCCGGGTGGGTGGTGGTTTGGCTGTCATGGTGGGGCTGGGCCGGTGATGATGGGGGTATGCCGGATGATGCCGAGCACCCCCAGAACGTGATCAGCGGCGAAGCGCTGCTGTCGGGCCAGACGGTCCAGGCCCGTGACATAGGCGAGGTCCATTTCCACTTGTGCAGACGGCGCGCCCCAGCCGATGGCGATGAGTCGTTGTTGGTGGGTGTGATGCCGCTGGCGGCGGAGAGTTTCCAAGAGCGGGAGGCCGCCGCTCGGCTGGAGCAGTCCCTGGCTGGTAGCGGTACCGCAGTACTGACCGGGGGCGGGGTGCTGGGGTCGGGCGTGTTGTCGGGGATGGGTGGGGTGGGCAAGACCCAGCTCGCGGCCGCCTACGCTCGCCGGGCGCTGGCACGGTGCGTCGGGGTGGTGGTGTGGGTGACGGCGGCATCTGGTCAGGCGGTGATCGATGCTTACGCGGAGGCTGCGGCGGGGTTGGGCGTGGAGGGGTGCGAGGGCCGTGATGCCGAGGGGGATGCCGGCCGGTTCCTGGCCTGGACCGCGAGGACGAGCCGGGAGTGGCTGGTGGTGCTGGATGACATCCAGGATCCGGGGGATGTGAAGGACTGGTGGCCGCCCGCTGACGCCGCGGGCAGAGTGTTGGCGACCACCCGGCGTCGTGATGCCGCCTTGTCAGGGCACGGCCGCCAGATCATCCCGATCGACGTCTATACCCCGGCCGAGGCACACTCCTATCTGACCGACCGGCTGGCCCTCGTAGGTCCGTCCGAGCCGGCCACCGAGTTGGAAGGATTGGCTGCGGAGCTGGGGCATCTGCCGCTGGCGCTATCCCAGGCCGCCGCCTACATGCTGGATGCCAGCATGACCTGTGCCCAGTACCGGGCACTGCTGGCCGATCAGGACCGCACTCTGGCCGATCTCGCACCCGACAGCCTGCCCGATCAGCATCCCCAGATCGTCGCCGCAACCTGGGCGCTGTCAGTAGCACGGGCGAACGCCACCCGCCCCGAAGGATTGGCCGGGCAGCTACTGGAACTGGTGTCGGTGCTGGATCCCAACGGCATCCCCCAGGCCGTGCTCACAAGCCCGTCCGCTCTGGCCTTCCTCGGGATCACAGAGGGCGACCGGGTGCGCCAGGGCCTGCGAGTGCTGGACCGGTTCAGCCTGATCACCCACAACCCGGCCGCCGCCGATCGAGAAGTGCGCGTCCACCAGCTCATTCAACGCGCCACCCGAGAACATCACGGCCCGGACCAGCCAGCCGACCCCGACCGCACGGCCGTAATGGCTAACGCCGCCGCCGACGCCCTGCTGCACGTATGGCCAGACCCCGAACGCGACCAACTCGGGCAGATCTTGCGAGCCAACACCACCGCCCTCCACCACGCCACCGGCAACGCTTTGTGCCCCTCAACGGGCGATGCCCACAAGGTGCTGTTCAAAGCGGCGAACAGCTTGGGAGAAATCGGAAAGGTCGCCGCAGCCACCGCCGCCGTCACCGAACTGCACAGCCTCTGCCTGCACAACCTGGGCCCCGACCACGAAAACACCCTGAGAGCCCGCAGCGGTCTGGCCCACTGGCGAGGCCAAGCGGGGGACGAAGCGGGCGCGGTGGCTGCCTTCCAAGACCTGCTCACCGACTGCCTGCGGGTCTTGGGCCCCGATCACCTCGCCACACTGACCACCCGCTACAACCTGGCGCAGTGGAGAGGCGCGACGGGGGACGATACGGGCGCGGCAACTGCCTTCCAAGACCTGCTCACCGACTGCCTGCGGGGTTTGGGGCCTGACCACCCCCAAACCTTGCTCACCCGCAGCAGCCAGGCGTTCTGGCGGGACATGGCGGGGGATGCTGCGGGCACGGCGGCCATGATCCAGGGCCTGGTCACCGACTACCTGCGGGTCTTGGGGCCCGACCACCCAAAAACCTTGGGCGCCCGCAACATGTTGGGGCTCTCGCGGGGCCGGGCGGGGGATGCTGCGGGTGCAGTAGCCGCCCTTCAGGACCTGGTCACCGACTACCTGCGCGTCTTGGGGCCCGATCACCCCCTAACACTGACCACTCGCCTCAACCTGGCAGTCTGGCAGGGCGACGCGGGGGACACTGCGGGCGCGGTGGCCACGCTCCTGGACCTGGTCACCGACTGTCTGCGGGTCTTGGGGCCGGACCACCCCAGCACCCTGATCGCCTGCCGCAACCTGGTGTACCGGTGGAATCAACTCGACAGCCAGGGCTTGGCCTAGCTTCGTTAACGATCTCGAGCACCACTTCACCCCGATCTATCGGCAACCCTCGGTCTTTAGCGCTCCGCCCACGCAGTGACGTGGGGCGCTGTGAGGCTGTGTGTGCAGGAATGAAGGGGGCCCGCTGCTGTACTCCTGCGGTGTACAGCCGACGCCATGGTCTGCAACGGGCGTCATGGCGCCGATCGGTGAAACCATCTGATCCGTAGGAAGATCGGCAGCGTCCACACGCATCCAGATCAGTCCGCTGACCTGCTGAGAAGTCCTCTCCTGTGCTCCTCAGTTCCACGTCTGTCCAAGGTCATCCAGGGCCGTTGTTAGCACCTGCGTTAGCAACGCCGAACGCGACCGTCGCTTTGTCGCCTTAGCCGAACCCGCGAGGATCCCTTCGATAGTTCTAACCCGAGCAGCCGGGCGCGCCGCGCTTGTCGCACCCAGGGCAAGCCGTCGACCCAGCAGCGGCGTGAGCCTCAACGGTGATCACCATTCCAGCCCAGCAGGGCACTGGAACCCAGCCCACGGCGTCGACGGCCTAGAAGCCGATGCCCGAACCTCTTCGTGCAAGTCCAAAGAACAAGATCCACATCCGTCCAGGCCCGTCTGCCGACCTGCTCGAAAACCGCAGTCAGTGCTCTGCGGTTCCACCCGCGTCCAGCATCATCCGTGACCGTTGTTAGCACTCGCGTTAGCAGCCTTGGGCTCCAAGTCCCCACCATCGAGGCGTCGGTGATGTTGGCTGCGCCGGATGAGCTGATTACCAGATGTGGCCGTCTCATGGATGCGCACGGGTTTGTCTTGTTGATCGGTGACAATCGTTGTGAGGTCGACTCCGGTAGGTATTCGAGTGAGTGGACGGGGTGATGGGCGCGGTGGATGTGACGGCGATGTCGGAGGCAGTGGCGTTGATGGCCGCTACCGGTGCGGTGTCGGGGCTGAGCGAGAGCGCGGCGCTGGGGGTGGTGGAGCGGATGCGGCAGCGGGTCCGGGCAGTGTTCGGCTCAGATACGCGGTCGGTCGATGTGTTGGAGCAGGCGGTGCGGGAGCCCTCTGATGAGGGCCGCATGCGGGAACTGACGGCGGCGCTGGCCTGGTATGCCCAGCGCGATGAGGAGTTTGCCAGCGATTTGGCTGGGTGGGCGGACGAGTACATGCCTGCTGGGTCTGTCGTGCAGAACGTGCGGGCAGGCCGCGACGCCTACGCCGCGGGCAGGGACATGACGGTCAACCAGCGGCCCGACATGGTGGAGTAGCCGATCCGATGAGCAAACCGCGTGAGCCCGCAAACTGGGAGGCGAGCCAGGCGGCCCGTGCTGACCGGGATGCGTTCACCGCGGGCAGGGATCTGAACATTAACGTCAACGCCACGGACGCTGACACGGGTCGGCGAGGTGGGCGAGGCTTGCTGTGGCCTCCGCTGGGGCGTCTACCTGAGCGGGTGCGTGGCCGTGACCTGCTAATGGATCGGTTGACCAGGCTGGTAGAGGCGCCGGATGGTCGGGCCCACGCACTCACCGGGTTGGGAGGTCTAGGTAAATCCACGGTGGCGCTGTCGGTCGCCGAGGTGGCTCTGGCCCAGCGGCGGCCAGTGTGGTGGGTGGCAGCTACCGACCCGGAGGTGGTGGCGTCCCAGTTGTTGGGGTTGGCACTGGAGTTGGGCGCCGACCCCGCACGGGCGGAGGCGGCGCGGGTAGGCCGGGCTGATCCAAGTGATGTGCTGTGGGGTCGGCTGGAGGTGCATCAAGGCTGGGTATTGGTGATCGATAACGCTGATGATCTGCGGGTGCTAGAGGCGTCCGGACATCGAGTGAATGATGGCAACGCGTGGGTGCGCGGCTCGCGCGCAGGTCTCGTGCTGGTGACCAGCCGCAACGGTGACATGCGGCAGTGGGGCCGTGCGGTGGAACTGCACCCGGTGGGGTGGCTCACCGATGAGGAAGGCGGCCAGGTGCTGCTGGATCTGGCCCCGCAAGCCGGTTCGCAAAGTCAGGCACAGGCGCTCTCGACTCGGTTGGGCGGGTTGGCGTTGGCGCTGCATCATGCAGGCTCGCAACTGAGTTCTCCGTTCGCCCAAGAACGCACCTTCACCGGGTATCAGCAGGCGTGGCAGGACGGATTCCACGCGATGGTGGAAACACGCCATGCGGTCGATGATCGGATGGTAGTAACCCGAACCTGGGAACTGTCACTCGCCCAGTTGACTGATGCGGGGACACCACAAGCGCGGCCGTTGCTGGAGGTGTTGGCGTGGTTCGCTGGCGCGGTCCCGATCCCGATCAGCGGACTCGATCACCGGGTGCTCGGACAGGTCTGCGACGACCGTGCGGTGGGTGAGGGTTTGGAAGGGCTGCTATCGGTCGGATTGCTGGAGGCCCGACTCGTCTCGTACAACGGTGTACCAGCGAAATCAGGCGACATGAATGCGGTGATCGTCCATCCGCTCGTCTCGGAGACCACTCGGCATCGGCTGAGCACCAGCAACAAGGGAGCGGGGCAGTCGGCATCTCTGGCCGTGCAGACGGTGGAGGCGGCAACTGGCGAGTTGGATGCGGAACGCCCTGCCGATTGGCCGATCTGGGCTGCCTGGCTGCCTCACCTAAACGAACTCCTCAGCCACGCCACAACTCTGCTAGATAGGGCGATGCTCGCTGCCCTCGCGGAGACTGCCGTCGAGGCCTCACGAGCGCTCATTTGGGCCGGCGCCTACAGCGCCGCGTTGAGCTTGGCAGAAGACGCCCTAAGCTCCATGCAACGCCTCGATTCAGATCATATTGTCATGCTCAGGCTGCGGTTCCGAGTAGCAAGCGGTCACAACTATCTCGGAAATCACGCCAAAGCCGAGCAGCAGTACCGTGCGATTCTCCGAACAGAGGAGCAGGTGCTGGGCGCCGACCACCCCTCCGTCCTGAACACCCGATACGAGGTCGCCCGGATGGTGGCGGACCAGGGAAATACGGCCGAAGCCGAAATCCTCTACCGCCAGGTCCTGGCCGACGAAGAACGGGTGCTGGGCGCCGACCATCCCTCCACCCTGACCACCCGACACGAGGTCGCTCAGATGGTGGCGGA
>NZ_JAGEOJ010000069.1 GCF_017573505.1 Actinomadura barringtoniae | reverse complement strand
CGGTGTCGTCGACGTGCCAGGTGCTGACGTGCGGGTCGTGGAAGGACAGCTCGGCGCCCAGGCGGGCCAGGCGGCGGGCGACCGGGCGGGCCGGGGATTCGCGCTGGTCGGCGATGTCGGCCTTGTAGGTCACCCCCAGCAACAACACCTTCGCGCCCTTCAACGCCCGCCCCTCACGGTTGAGCAGCTGCTGCGCACGCTCCACCACGTACCGGGGCATCCGATCGTTGATCTCCTGCGCCAGCTCCACGAACCGGAACGGATACCCCAGCGAACGCACCTTGTAGGACAGGTAGTTCGGGTCGATCGGGATGCAATGCCCACCCACCCCGGGCCCGGGCCGGAACGCCTGGAACCCGAACGGCTTGGTCGCCGCACAGTCGATCGCGTCCCACAGATCGATGCCCAGCTCGTTGCAGAACACCGCCATCTCGTTCACCAACGCGATGTTCACATGCCG
>NZ_JAGEOJ010000068.1 GCF_017573505.1 Actinomadura barringtoniae | reverse complement strand
GCCATCTGCTCGCCGTCGTCGACCGGGACGAACTCGGCGTCGTTGCCGGCCAGGATCACGTTCGAGGCGTCCAGAACCGTGCGGTAGTGCTCCTCACCCACGCCCATCATGTCGCAGATGATCTTCAGGGGCAGCCGGGCGGCGACGTCCTGGACGAAGTCACCGGTCCCGCCGCCGGTCGCGACCTCGGCGACGATCTGGCCCGCCACGGCTTCGACCTTGTCCTCGAACCGCTGGATCATGCGCGGCGAAAACGCCCGGGAGACGATCCGGCGGATCTTGGCGTGCCGCGGGTCGTCCATGCTGATCATCGAACCGAAGAACTCGTTCAGATCACCCGGAACGTCCGGAATGCTGATCGCACCCTGCCCCGAACAGAAGTCCTGCGGCCGGCGCGACGCCTCGACGACGTCCGCGTACCGCGTCAACGCGTAATAGCCCGGCCCCTGCGGCGCGATGACGA
>NZ_JAGEOJ010000067.1 GCF_017573505.1 Actinomadura barringtoniae | reverse complement strand
GCTCGCGCTGCTGAACGCGGGCCAGACGCTCAAGGGCCTGGTCGAGGACCTCGCCCGCGACCGCCGCGCGCATCCCCGCGACGACCTGACGACGGCCCTGGTCACCGCGAACATCGACGGCGAGTCCCTCACCGACCAGGAGCTCGGCTCGTTCTTCATCCTGCTGGTGGTGGCGGGCAACGAGACCACCCGCAACGCCATCGCGCACTCGCTCGACCTGTTCACCCGCCATCCCGAGCAGCGGGCCCTGCTCGCCGAGAACTTCGAGGGGCGCATCGCGGGGGCGGTCGAGGAGGTCGTCCGGTACGCCTCGCCGGTGATCTGGATGCGCCGCACCGCCACCTGCGACACGACGCTGAACGACCACGAGATCAAGGCGGGCGACAAACTCGTTCTCTACTACTGGTCGGCCAACCGCGACGAGATGGTCTTCACCGATCCCGAACGCTTCGACATCCTGCGCGAC
>NZ_JAGEOJ010000066.1 GCF_017573505.1 Actinomadura barringtoniae | reverse complement strand
ACTGGCCCTCTTCAACGCCGGCCAGACGCTCAAGGACCTGGTCGAGGACCTGGGGCGGCAGCGCCGTGAGGACCCGGCCGACGACCTGACCACGGCTCTGGTCACCGCGAACATCGACGGTGAGTCCCTGACCGACCAGGAGCTCGGCTCGTTCTTCATCCTGCTGGTGGTGGCGGGCAACGAGACCACCCGCAACGCCATCGCGCACTCGCTAGACCTGTTCACCCGCCATCCCGAGCAGCGGGCCCTGCTCGCCGAGGACTTCGAGGGGCGCATCGCGGGGGCGGTCGAGGAGGTCGTCCGGTACGCCTCGCCGGTGATCTGGATGCGCCGCACCGCCACCTGCGACACGACGCTGAACGACCATGTGATCAAGGCGGGCGACAAGCTCGTTCTCTACTACTGGTCGGCCAACCGCGACGAGATGGTCTTCACCGATCCCGAACGCTTCGACATCCTGCGTAAT
>NZ_JAGEOJ010000065.1 GCF_017573505.1 Actinomadura barringtoniae | reverse complement strand
CGGTGCCGATCGAGACCGATGACATCGACCACTTCGGCAACCGGCGGCTGCGCACGGTGGGCGAGCTGATCCAGAACCAGGTCCGGCTGGGCCTGGCGCGGATGGAGCGCGTGGTCCGTGAGCGGATGACGACGCAGGACGTCGAGGCGATCACGCCGCAGACGCTGATCAACATCCGGCCGGTCGTGGCCTCCATCAAGGAGTTCTTCGGCACCAGCCAGCTCTCGCAGTTCATGGACCAGACCAACCCCCTCGCGGGCCTGACCCACAAGCGCCGCCTGTCGGCGCTGGGCCCGGGTGGTCTGTCGCGTGAGCGCGCGGGCATGGAGGTCCGTGACGTTCACCCGTCGCACTACGGGCGGATGTGTCCGATCGAGACGCCGGAAGGGCCGAACATCGGTCTGATCGGTTCGCTGGCGGCGTTCGGGCGGGTCAACCCGTTCGGTTTCGTCGAGACGCCCTACCGCAAGGTCGTCGACGGC
>NZ_JAGEOJ010000064.1 GCF_017573505.1 Actinomadura barringtoniae | reverse complement strand
GTGGTGTCCGGATCACGGTGATCTGGAGAGAGCGAGATGCACGATGAGCATCACCGATCGCCCCGCTGCCCGGAGCCACCGGACGCTGCAGCGGATGCACGTGTCCGTCCCCGCCGCGTTCACCGAGTCGGTCGCCGCCCGCTATGTCTGGGCGGTCGCACGGATCTCGCTGGCGTGGGTGTTTGTGTGGGCGTTCTTGGACAAGACGTTCGGGCTGGGGCATGAGACCCCCAGTGCCAAGGCGTGGATCGACGGCGGCAGCCCGACCGAGGGGTTCCTTAAGAACACGCCCAAGGGCCCGTTCGCGGGCTTCTACCATGACCTGGCCGGACTGGCCTGGGTCGACTGGCTGTTCATGCTCGGCCTGGCCGGGATCGGCGCCGCGCTGTTGCTGGGCATCGGGATGCGGATCGCCGCGGCCGCGGGTGCGCTGCTGCTGGTCATGATGTGGTCGGTCGTCCTGCCCCCGGCCAACAACCTGTTCATGGACGACCACCTGATCTACGCGATCGTGATCGTCGGCCTGGCGCT
>NZ_JAGEOJ010000063.1 GCF_017573505.1 Actinomadura barringtoniae | reverse complement strand
CTACACCCTCGCCCCCACCGCCACGGCTACCGATGAGGCCACCGGGCCCGACACCCCCGCCACCACGCCCGCCGCTACGGACGCCACCGACGCAGCGGCCTGACGGCCCTTGGGGGTGGGATCGGTCAGTCCGGTCCTACCCCCACCCGGCTTGGTCCGGCCGGAGTGTCCGGCCGGACCAGGCCCCGCACCGCCCCACTCGCACATCATCAGGAGGTAGGTCCATGCCTGTGTTTGACGATTACATCCGCGCGTGCCGTGACGAGGCCCTGGACGAGCTCGGTTCCGCCGAAGGCAAGATGATCCACGATCTGGAGAACGGCGACTCGATCGACCCGGCCGCCCTCGTCGCGGTCGTCGCGATGCGCGCGACCGCACGCCGGTGGCAGTACGTCGTGGACATGGTCGACGGGGAGTGCGTCGACCCGGCCGACGCACTGGTGAAGGTCCGCGACGCGGCCCGCACGATCCTGATGGACCAGCGGGTACCGCGTCACGCATGCCCGATCGAGCAAGAGTTCGCACGGGTCCGGATCGAG
>NZ_JAGEOJ010000062.1 GCF_017573505.1 Actinomadura barringtoniae | reverse complement strand
GACGCGACCCGACGGTCGCCTCGTCCTCGCCGGCGTGCAGCCGGACGAGGTACTCGATGGTGCCGACGATGTCGTCCTCGGTCAGGGTGCCCTGGTTCATCTCCAGGTCGAGACCGAGCTTCTTGTTGACCTTGTAGCGGCCGACCTTGGCGACGTCGTAGCGCTTGGGGTTGAAGTAGAGGTTCTCCAGCAGCGTCTGCGCCGACTCCTTGGTCGGCGGCTCGCCCGGACGGAGCTTGCGGTAGATGTCCAGCAGCGCGTCGTCCTGGCCGGAGGTGTGGTCCTTCTCCAGCGTCACGTTGATCGACTCGTAGCCGCCGAAGTGCTCGCGGATACGGGCCTCGTCCCAGCCCAGGGCCTTCAGGAGCACGGTGACCGGCTGCTTGCGCTTGCGGTCGATGCGCACACCGACGTTGTCACGCTTGTCGATCTCGAACTCGAGCCAGGCGCCACGGCTCGGAATGACCCGGCAGCCGTAGATGTCCTTGTCGGAGGCCTTGTCCAGAGCACGGTCGAAGTACACACCGGGAGAGCGCACCAGCTGCGAGACGACCACTCGCTCGGTGCCGTTGATGATGAAGGTGCCCTTGGGC
>NZ_JAGEOJ010000061.1 GCF_017573505.1 Actinomadura barringtoniae | reverse complement strand
CTCCAAGGGCACCTTCATCGTGAACGGCACCGAGCGCGTCGTCGTCTCGCAGCTGGTCCGTTCCCCGGGCGTCTACTTCGACCGCGCCCTCGACAAGGCCTCCGACAAGGACATCTACGGCTGCCGGGTGATCCCGTCCCGTGGTGCCTGGCTGGAGTTCGAGGTCGACAAGCGCGACAACGTCGGTGTGCGCATCGACCGCAAGCGCAAGCAGCCGGTCACCGTGCTCCTGAAGGCGCTCGGCTGGGACGAGGCCCGCATCCGGGAACGTTTCGGCGGCTACGAGTCGATCAACGTCACCCTGGAGAAGGACCACACCCAGGGGCAGGACGAAGCCCTGATCGACATCTACCGCAAGCTACGCCCGGGCGAGCCGCCGACCAAGGAGTCGGCGCAGACCCTGTTGGAGAACCTCTACTTCAACCCCAAGCGCTACGACGTCGCCAAGGTCGGCCGCTACAAGATCAACAAGAAGCTCGGCCTGGACCTGGAGACCGACCAGGGCACGCTCACCGAGGACGACATCGTCGCGACGATCGAGTACCTGGTGCGCCTGCACGCCGGTGAGAACGAGGCGACGGTCGCCGTCAACT
>NZ_JAGEOJ010000060.1 GCF_017573505.1 Actinomadura barringtoniae | reverse complement strand
ATACACCCTCGCCACCAACGCCACCGCCACCGCGCCCGCCACTGACGAGGCCACCGGCCCGGACACCACCCCCGCCACCACCCCGGACGCCCCGGACGCTACGGACGCCAGCGACGGGTCCGTAACCGACGCGGCCACCGGCGAGGCGCCCGCCACCGACGCGGCGGCCTGACAGGCCCGGGGGCGGGACCGGTCAGCCCGGTTCCGCCCCTACCTCGCCCGGCCGGAGGGTCCGGCCGGACGAGGCGCCCGCACCGCACCATCCGCACATCATCAGGAGGTAGGTCCATGCCTGTGTTTGACGATTACATCCGCGCGTGCCGTGACGAGGCCCTGGACGAACTCGGTTCCGCCGAGGGCAAGATGATCCACGAGCTGGAGAACGGTGACTCGATCGACCCGGCCGCCCTTGTCGAGGTGGTCGCGATGCGCGCGACCGCGCGCCGGTGGCAGCACGTGGTGGACATGGTCGATGGGGAGTGTGTGGACGCGGCCGACGCACTGGTGAAGGTCCGCGACGCGGCCCGCACGATCCTGATGGACCAGCGCGTACCGCGCCACGCGTGCCCGATCGAGCAAGAGTTCGCTAGGGTCCGGATCGAA
>NZ_JAGEOJ010000006.1 GCF_017573505.1 Actinomadura barringtoniae | reverse complement strand
GCGGCGCCGGACGCCGCTCGTCGGGAGTCGGCTCATGGCCGTGAGCTTGAACGCATTGGCGAGTGGGTCTGCGACCCGTCCGCGCTGACGAACGGAGGCCCGCCGGCCGGGAGTCGGCCGTTCCGGGGGTGGGCCGTCGAGGTGGCGGCTCGCCACCATGTGCCGGACCGTGTTGGGGGATTGAGGCGCGGCGGGCTTCGGCCGGGACGGGTTGGGGGGTCAGAGGTCGCGGGTTTCGCCTGGGGTTAGGGGGCTGTACGGGGCGTTGACTCCGGGGCCGTTCTCGCTGAGGAGGTTGTTGAGGACCATCTTGCCGACGTCGCTGAGGACGGAGTCGTGGACCGAGTAGGCGTGGGCGGGCTTGACCTCGCGGATGTAGTCGATGACCTCACCGGCCTTCTGCCAGGGGCCGCTGATGGGGACCATGAGGTTCTCGACGGGGCGGCTGGGGACGGTGAAGGCGTCGCCGGGGTGGAAGAGGGCGCCGTCCACGAGGAAGCCGACGTTGCCGATGCGGGGGATGTCGGGGTGGATGACCGCGTGCCACTCGCCGTGGACCTCGACGTCGATGCCGCCGACGGTGAACGTGTCGCCGTGGCCGACGGTGTGGACGCGGGGGCCGAGGCCGGTGAGCTTGGCGGCGGTCGAGCCGTTCGTCCAGACCTCGAGAGCTGGGTCGGCCTCCAGCGCCTGGCGGAGGGCGGGCTCGTCGAAATGGTCGAAGTGCTCGTGGGTGATGAGGATGGCGCCGGCGCCTTCGTACGCGGTGGGCTCGGTGAGGCCGCCGGGGTCGATGACCAGGGTGGTTCCGTCCTTCTCCAGCCGTACGCAGGCGTGCCCGAGCTTGGTGAGCCGCATTGGTCCTCCTGAATAGTTGTACAGCCTTGCTACACAAATTATACAGGCGGGCTGTAGAGTGTGCGGTGTGGGGCAGGTTGATGTCGCGGAGACCGCACGGGAGCTGAGGCTCGTCGTGGGACGGCTCGTACGTCGGGCACGGGGGCGGGAGGACCTGCCGTCCTCTCAGGTGGCGGTGATCGGCTATCTCGACCGGGACGGGTCGATGTCGACCAGTGAGCTGGCGCAGTTGCAGCGCGTTCGGCACCAGTCGATGGCCCGTACGGTCGGACAGCTCGAGGACATGGGGCTCGTGGAACGCCGGCCGCATCCGCAGGACGGGCGCAAGAGCCTGATCGTTCTGACGGACGCGGGGCGCGAGGTGATCGAGGCGCAGCGCGAGCGGCGGGCCGACTGGCTGGCCGAGGCGATCACCGCCGAGCTGTCGGAGGCCGAACGGGAGAGGCTGGCGGAGGCGGTGGGGCTGCTCGGACGGCTGGCCGACCACGACTAGGTTCGCGGGTATGGCTGACGAGCAGGCGATCAAGCAGGTGTCGTCCCGGCTGGTGTACGAGAACAGCTGGATGAGGGTTCGCGAGGACGAGGTCGAACGGCTCGACGGGTCGCGCGGCATCTACGGCGTGATCGAGAAGCGCGACTTCGCGCTGGTGATACCGGCCGAGAACGATGGATTCCATATGGTCGAGGAGTTCCGCTACCCGATCGGCCGGCGGAGCTGGAACTTCCCGCAGGGCGGGTTCCCGAAAGGGATGGACGGCGATCCCGAGGAGCTGGCGCGGCACGAGCTGGCCGAGGAGACGGGATTCCGGGCCGGAACGTTGACGCGGCTCGGATATCTGTACGGCTCGCATGGCAGCAGCACGCAGGGCTTTCATATCTTCCTCGCGACGGACCTCGAGCCGGGGGAGGCCAACCGGGAGATCGAGGAACAGGACATGCGGCAGGGCTTCATCAGCCGCGCCGAGTTCAAGCGTTATGTGCGCGACGGCGTGATCACCGACGACTCGTCGGTCGCCGCCTACACGCTGTTGATACTGCACGAAGGTCATTAGGGCTTCGCGGCGTTCGGCGTTCGGCGTTCGATGGAGGGGGTTGTGCTCGGGCGTCATTGCGTTGTCGGTGGCCGTGGCCGTGGCCGTGGCCGTGGCTCTGTCCGTGGCCGTGCCTGTGGCCGTGGCCCTGCCCGCGCCCCTGCCCGCGCCCCTGCCCGCGCCCCTGCCCGCGCCCCTGCCCGCGCCCCTGTCCGTGGCCGTGCCCGAGCTCGTGGCCGTGATCGTGATCGGGGCTGTCGATCGTCGCTTACGAGGCCGGCCTGGTTGGTCGCCTGCGAGGTCGGCCTGGTCGACGGGATCGGACCCGGCGCGACGAGTAGTTGGGTGGCTTCCTCAGTCGAGTGAGGTGTCGCCCATGGACTCGAGGAGGTTGCGCAGGAGGCCTTCCAATTGATCCCTGTCGGCGGGGTCCAGGCCGGCCAGCATGCGCGCCTCGTTCGCCACGTGCAGCCCGACCAGCTTGTCGATCAGCTCAAGCCCGGCCGGGGTGAGCCGGATCCGCACCGAACGGCGGTCGCCGGTGTCACGGATGCGTTCGACCAGGCCCTTGGCCTCCATGCGGTCGATCCGGTTGGTGATCGCGCCCGAGGTCACCATGGACGCCTTGAGCAGCGCTCCGGCGGTCAGCTCGTACGGCTCGCCAGAGCGACGGAGCGTGGCCAGCACGTCGAACTCGAAGCGCTCCAGGCCGTGCTCGGCGAAGAACTCCCGCAGGCCGCGGTCGAGCATGCGGGACAGCCGGGAGAGGCGCCCGATGATCGCCATCGGCCACACATCGAGGTCGGGCCGTTCGCGCCCCCACTGGGCGATCACCGCGTCCACCGCGTCGCTCACGGCCGACTCCTCTCAATCGAATTCCTCTTAATATTGACATACTCAACAGCGTTCCGTGGACGCTCGCATATGCGGCCACGTCTCTGAGCCATGTCGTGCGACAGCCCCCGACGGTTGCATAGAGGACATGACGCAGACGTACGAGAACCCCGCCGCATACAGGCAGAACACCGGCAACGCGCCGCACGCGGCGGCCCGGCCCTCGTACGTCGCCCACAACCCCGCCACGCTTCACGCCGCGAGCGCACCTGTCCCGTCTCACACGGGCAGCGCGCCTGCTGTGCCGGGCGTAGGAGACGTGCCTGCCACGCCACAGATCGCTCGGATGCCCGACCGCCTTCGCGTGCCTGGCGCGGTGTCCGCGACGGGGGCGATGCGGGCCGCTCAACGGTCTGACGTAGTGCGGGCGGCCTGTGCCGCTGATGTTCCTGCCTCGCCCATCAAGCCGACCAGAAGGAAGTCCCACATGTCTTGGTTCCAGACCGCATCTCTTATCGCCGCGACGCTTACCACCGGTCTCATGGCCGGGCTGTTCGCCGCGTTCTCCTACGCCGTGATGCCAGGCCTCTCGCGGGCCGACGACCGGTCGTTCATCCAGTCCATGCAGGGGATCAACGTGGCCATCATCAATGGCTGGTTCATGCTCTGCTTCATGGGCGCGATCGCGTTCGCCGGGCTGGCGGCGGTGCTGCACTTCCGCGGTGACGGGCGGCCCGCTCTGCCGTGGATCATCGCTGGCCTGGTGCTCTACCTGGTGATGTTCATCATCACGTCGGCCGTGAACGTGCCGCTCAACAATCAACTCGTCGCCGCGGGCGACGTCAGCAAGATCTCTGATCTGGCCGCTGTGCGTGCGCAGTTCGAGGCCAAGTGGGTGACCTGGAACATCGTCCGCACGATCGCCTCGACCGGTGCGTTCGGCTGCTTCATCTGGGCGCTCATCCAGCACGGCCGTTCCCTTGCGGGCTGACCTCGTCGGGGCCGACGGCGCGAGGGCTCACAGTGCGCCGCACCACAACGCGTGGTGCGGCGCACTTTGCTGTGTCCGCAGTGGTGCGGGGGCGTTGCTGTGTCCGCAGTGGTGCGGGGGCGGGGTGGCTAGGTGAGGTCGGCGAGGGTGCGGAAGCGGGCGACCAGAGGGTTGGGGTCGTCGGTACGCCAGACGAGGTGCTGGGTGGTCGAGGTGTCGATGATGGGGCGGGGGACCACGCCGACGCGGCGGAGGGCGCGGTGCGAGTCGGAGATCACGGCGGCGCCGAAGCCGGCGGCCACCAGGGCGAGGAGGGTTTGGGCGCTGCGGCCCTCCGCGCCGACGCGCGGGGCGATCCCGGCCTGGTGGCACAGGGCGATGATCTCGTCGTACGACCTGGTCGAGACGTCGCGCGGCCACAGGACCAGGGGGATCTGGCCCAGGGCTGAGACCGGGACCGGTTCGGTGGTGCGGGCGAGCGGGTGACCGCCGGGCAGGAAGAGGGTCAGCGGCTCGCGCCACCACACTTTGGCGGTCAGGCGGGCGTCCTGCATGGGGAGCCGCTGAACGGCCAGGTCATAGCGGCCGTCCAGGACGCCCTGCGACATCTCCGCGTCGTTGAAGCTCTCTTCCAGGCGCAGGTCTACGAGGGGGAGTTCCGTGCGGACCCGGCCCAGGGTGTCGCAGAGCGGGCCGTTGATGCCCGAGCCGGCGAACGTGACGGTGAGGCGGCCGGTCATGCCCTGGGCGGCGAGCCGTACGTCGTCCAGGGCGGCCTCCGCCTCCGCGAGCACTGTGGTCGCGCGCCGTACGAGCGCCTGCCCGGCCACGGTGGGGACCAGGCCGCGGCCCTTGCGGGTGAACAGTTCCACGCCGAGGCGCCGCTCCAGATCACGGAGCTGGCGGCTCAAGGTCGGCTGTGTCAGGTGCAGCCGCCGGGCCGCGCCGCTGATCGTTCCCTCCTGGGCGATCGCGACGACGTAGCCGAGCAGACGAAGCTCCATCTATACCTCCAAGGCATAGAAAGTATAGCTATGCATGCCTCATGGACAGATCTTGGTGGAGTGTGGGCCACAGTGGAGTCATGACCGAACGGAGCCCCGTCCAGACCGTCAAGGCGTTCTTCGAAGCCGCCGGCGACGGCCGGATCCGCGCCTACCAGATCTTTGAGGACTCGCTCGGTCTGGCCGGCATCCACCTGGGCCGCCGGCCGGTCCTGGCCTCCGCCTGACACCCCGAACGAATCTGAACGAGGAGATAGCGAAAATGAGCCGCGAAGAGCGCTACGAGCAC
Source organism: Actinomadura barringtoniae (assembly GCF_017573505.1). Taxonomy (GTDB): domain Bacteria; phylum Actinomycetota; class Actinomycetes; order Streptosporangiales; family Streptosporangiaceae; genus Spirillospora; species Spirillospora barringtoniae. The sequence continues at coordinate 506,442 of NZ_JAGEOJ010000006.1, read as the reverse complement.
GGCATGAAGGTCCTGTCGGACGTTGACGGCGAGGCCGGGCAGAGGGTCGTGGACTCCCTTGCCGACGTGTCGCCCGAGCTCGGCCACCAGGTGGTCGCCTGGGCCTTCGGCGACATGTACGCCCGTCCGGACCTGTCGCCCCGCGACCGGCAGCTGGTCACCCTTGGCGTACTGACGGCGCTGGGCGGCTGCGAGATCGAGCTCGACGTGCACATCAACGCAGCCCTGAACGTGGGCCTCACGCCCGCCGAGATCTCAGAGGCTCTGCTTCACACGGCGGTCTACGCCGGCATGCCCCGCTCCATCAACGCCACCCTCGTGGCCAAGAAGGTCTTCGGCGAACGCGACCTCCTGCCGGTCAAGCCCTCCGAGTGACCGCCCGGCCGGCTGGCTGGCCCCGCCTAGTTTTCCGGCCGTACGTGGCGTACGCGCCGCATGGCAAGCCAAAGGCCCGCGCCACCTGGCGCGGGCCCCGGCGCTTCGGCTCCAGAACGGCAATCAGGGCAGTTGGTGGTCACCTGACGAGTCGGCCGCAGTCCCCGCGACAGGTCCGCCTCAGCGGCAGCTCGCCCGCGCTGCCCGCACTGCCTGCGCTGCCGCGCTGCCCGTACTGCCTGCGCTGCCGCGCTGCCTGCGCTGCCGCGCTGCCTGCGCTGCCGCGCTGCCCGTACTGCCGCGCTGCCTGCGCTGCCGCGCTGCTGGGGCTGGTGCGCTGCTGGGGCTGGTGCATGAGTGCGGTGGGGGTTGGGGCGGCCCGGGGCGCGGGTTGCGGTTAGGGGGCGGCGAGTTTGAAGGCGACCTCGGTTTCCCAGGTTTCGGGGTCGGGCTGTTCGGCCGGGTTGGTCTTGAGGATCTCCAGGCGGGCGGCCCAGTGTTCGCCGTCGTCGGATTCGCTCATGTCCCAGGTGTGGCCCTGGCCGGCGGCCCAATTGAGGAGCTGCTTGGTGACGTCGAACAACTTGTCCGGGTGGCCCACGTGGGTGACGGACGCGTAGCGGCCGGCGGGCAGGGTGCCCGCGACGATGTCGCCCTCGACCGCGACAGCGGTCGCTACCGGGACGCCCGCCTCCACCTCCATCTGGCCGTCATCGCCCACGGTGACGTACCGGAAGAACGGGGCACCTGCGGGCGCCACGCCGCGCTGCCCCAGCCACCCGAACAGCCCCGGCATCCGGTCGGCGATCTCGTGGAACCGCTGCAGGGTGACCCGCCGCCGGACCGCGACGTACGGCTGCTCGGGGCGCTCGACGATCAATGGTTCGCTCATAGGTATGAAGACTGCCGGGTCCCCCGGAAATCATCGGCGCATCCAGAGACATTCAAAGGGCACTCACAGCTCGATGACGTCACCCGGCTGCGGTAGGTGCAGTCGGTCGGCCAGCCCGGCCTTGTCGAACGCGGCCACCAGCGTGTCGGGGCCCTGGCTGAAGTGAGCCCAGTGCTCGAAATGCAGCGGTACGACATGGCGCGCGCCGAGAAGAGCGGCGGCCTCTGCCGCAGCCTCACTGGACAGCGTGAGCAGAGCGTCGCCGAGGAGCTTGGTCTGCGCGCCGCCCGCGAAGAGCACGGCGATGTCCACGTCGTCGAACCGTTCGGCGATGGCTCGTACGACGTCCAGGGAGGCGTTGTCGCCGCTCACGTAAACCGTCGGCAGCCCCTCGCCGGACAGAACGAAACCGGTGACCTCGCCCGTCAGGTGTTCGGTCCCGTCCGGCCCGTGCTGCGCCGGAACGCCGGTGACCCGCAGGCCGCCCGCGCCGGGCAGCTCGACCGTCTCCCAGTTGGGCAGGGCGCGAACGGGGTCGCCGATCCGTTCCCGCGCGGAGGCCGTTGAGAGCACCAGGGGAGCGGCCTTCACGTACTCGCTCCCGAGGTCGTCCATGTTGTCCGGGTGCTGGTCGTGAGAGAGCAGCACCGCGTCCACGGGGCCGATGTCGGCGGCGCCGAAGGCGGGTCCGGTGATCTTGGTCAGGCCGCTGCCGACCTGATACGCCTTGGGCTGGTCGAACGTCGGGTCGACCACCAGCCGCAGCCCGCCGATCTCGATGACCGCCGTGGGCCCGCCTGCGTACCTGATCTTGAATGCGCCTGCCATCGTGACCACCTCTTGTCTCCGCTCAATTCCAGCACGGCTGACAACACAGGAGGTCGGCGCCCCATTCCGGCCGTACGACCCACTCCGACGGCGCGACGCGCACTAGTCGCGGACGGTGCCGTCCCATTGCCAGGTGGTGAGGCGGGTGTGGCCGGGCAAGTCTCCTCGCCCCGTGGCCCAGAGCATGGTCGCCCAGGGCTCTGTGTCCTCCGGAGCGTTCGGGAACAGCCGCCCCAGCACCCGCGCGCACAGGTCCGCGGGCGGCTCCCATACGAATCCGAGCCCACCGGCCAGGTCATGGGTGTGAACGAGGGTCTCCACCACTCCCATCGCCCCGAAGCCCTCAGCGTCCGAGAGTCCGAAGACGTGGTGGGAGCGAACGTCAGGGGAGGTAGTGCGCACCATCGCCGTGAGGAGGGCGCCGCACGATTCCAGCACCTGCAGCAACCCTGCTATGCCTGCGTGCGGATCCGCATGGATGGCGTTCGCGGGGCCACCCGGCCGACGGCTCTCCCAGATGAACGGCACCTCCCGGTCAAGCGGCGCCGGTGAGGGCCCGAGCTGCGCCGCGTACGCGAAGAGGTCGTCGCTGAGGTGCTCGACCGTTTCCCAGCACGTCCACACAAGCGTTCCAGCGTTGCCGTACCACCTGTCTACAGGCGCACTGCGCAGCGCCGCCACCGCCAGCCGTACGGCCAAGTCGACATCGTCAGCGGTGACCGGTTCACGCTTGCTTGATCGCGACATGCCAGGACCGTACCCCGCCCAGCTCACCCGGACTGCCCCATTTTCTGTGGTCACCACGCGTGTCAGAGGTAAAGGGCATCATCGGTTCATGGCGAGGAGATTCCAGGTGTCCATCGACTGCGCGGACCCCGATCGGCTGGCGCTGTTCTGGATGGAGGCACTCCAGTACGAGCTGGAGCGGCCGCCGGGCGGGTACGCGAGCTGGACCGATTACTGGCGCATCCTCGGCCTGCCCGAAGAGGAGGTGGATGAGAGCATCGGCAATGACCGGATCGTGGATCCGGGCGGCGGCGGTCCGCGGCTGCGGTTCCAGAAGGTCCCCGAGGGCAAGGTGGTCAAGAACCGCCTCCACCTCGACCTGGACGTGACCGGGGGCCGCTCCACACCACTCCCGGGCCGCAAGGAGCAACTGGACGCGGAGGCCGTCCGGCTGACCGCCCTCGGCGCGTCGGTCGTCCGCGTGATGGACGAGACGTACGGAGGGAACGGCTTCTACGCGATCACGATGATGGACCCCGAGGGGAACGAGTTCTGCATCCGCTGAGGAGCCGCGAAAGATCCGAGGACGTCCTGGACATGTGCAGGTGACCAACGACCCAGGAGGCCACATGCCGAGGACCCCGGATGGATGAAGAAGAGTTCACGGCGGTGTACGCCGCCACCTACAAACCCCTGCTCGGCTATGCCCTGCGCCGCTGCGGCTCGCCCGAGGACGCCGCCGACGTCGTCGCCGAGACGTTCACGGTCGCCTGGCGCCGCGCCGACGAGATGCCCGCGGGCGCGGAGGCCCGCCTCTGGCTGTACGGGGTGGCGCGCCGCGTGCTGGCCAACCACCGCCGCGGCGAACGACGTCACATGATCAAGACGGCGGCCCTCCGCGCGGAGCTGCCCGCCCGGACCTCGCCGCCGAACGAGTCGCGCGTCGCCGAGGTCTTCCAGGGCCTGTCCGAAAGCGACCGTGAGCTGCTCGCGTTCGTGGCCTGGGAGGGCCTGACCAACCCGGAGATCGCCGTCGTGCTCGGATGCTCGGCGAACGCGGTCAGCATCCGCCTCCACCGCGCCCGCAAACGCTTCGCGCGCGCCCTCCGCTCCGCGGGCGTCGACCGTTCGGCAGCCCAGACCCGTTCCGCCCTCCAAGGGGAGCTGACATGACCTCCCGAATCGACGGCCTGGTCGCCGACCTGGCCTCCGTACGCGACGACGACATCACCAGCGAGCCCCTCGGCTCAGGCGGCAAGGCCCTGCTCACCGCCATCACCGCCGCCCCCGCACCGACTCCCGCGCCCACACCGACCACCGCCGGTGGCGGATTGCTGGGTGGGCGCAGGCGCGCGCCTCGGGTGTTGGTGGGGGCCGTTGCGGTTGCGGGGGCCGCGGCGGCGGTGGTCGTTGGGATGGGGGGTTCTGATTCGGGGCCGCTGCGCAGTTATGCGAATGCTGCGGTGTCCGTTCATGCCACGGGGCGCACGTATGAGGTGGAGGTCAAGGACGCCTACGCCGACCAGCGGAAGTTCGCCGAGGCGTTCGCCAAGGTCGGCCTGGACGCGCGGTTGCGCATCGTTCCGGCACCGCCGGGGGCCGAACGGACCGTCCTCCAGGAGAACACGCTGCACGAGCCGAAGGGCGGCATGCCCCCGGGAGGACTCTCCGGCACGTCCACCTCGATCATGAAATGCCCGCCCGGTGAGGAAGGGGCCTGCCCGCTCAAGGTACGGCTTGGCGGTGAGATGTTCCTCCGGGAGGGAGCCGACATCATCATCGGCCGCAAGGCTCGTCCCGGCGAGCTCTACTGGAACGTCATGGGGACTACGGGGGACCGCCCGAAGAGCCTGCACCTGACAGGCCGTACGGCGGCGCAGGCGCTCAAGGATCTGCGCCGCCGCGGGTTCTCGGTGGCCTTCATGTTCGGCACGTTCAAGCCGGACGGCTCGGGCCAGGCATGGGATGCGCCCCCGAACTGGCGGCCCGCAGGTGAGCGGCGGGTCACGGGTGCCTGGATGCGCAGTTCCAACTCGGTGGGCCTGATGCTCCTGCCGATCAAGAACGACCCGCAGCCACGGCCCTTCAGCTGACCTGCTTTCAGCTGACCTGCTCCCTGATGGTCCCCGGGCTTCCCGGGGACCATCAGGCAGGCAAGCCTCGGGGAGCTTCAGGACTGAGGGATCACGGGGTACTGCAGGTGGGTGACCCGGTCGCCTTCGATCACGCGTGGGTTGCCCAGGGCGACAGGGGCGCCGGCGATGTCGTCGGCGAAGCGGGTGCCGCCGCCGAGGAAGACGGGGACCAGTTCGACGCGGACCTCGTCGACCAGCCCGGCCTCGAGCGCCTGCCGGCCGACGTTGCCCGCCGCGATCGACACGTAGCTGTCGCCGGCGGCCTTCTGGGCTTGGCGGACGGCGCTCTCCACCCCGTCGGTGACGAACGTGAACGGGGCGTCGGGGTGCGGCCAGTCCGTCGGAACGTTGTGCGTGACCACGAAGACCGGGGCGCCGAGAGGGTGGTGACCGCCCCAGCCCTGCGTGAGATCGAACAGGCGGCGGCCGCACACGATCGCGCCGACCTGCAGATACTCGCGTACGACGGGCTCGCTCGCCCTGCCGGGGCGGAACGTCCATTGCTCGTGCGCCGCAGGGATCTCCACCTCGCCGTTGTTGTGCCAGGCGAAGAGGTGATCGAAGCCCGACTCGTTCGGACCGGCGATGTAGCCGTCCAGCGACATGGACGCGCCCATGATGACCTTGGTCATTGCCCTGCTCCTTAGAGCCCGAGGTGGTCGAGGTACCCGAGGTGGTCGAAGCGCCTGGCGCGCCTCAGTGGTGGTGCTCGTTGGGGGATGAGACCTGCCGTTCGATCGAAACTCATCGGAGGCTACGCAGGGCGAGCACGGCGATGGCGGCGAAGCAGGCGGTGACCAGGGCGGCGCCGATGCGGAGGCCGTCGTTCATGACGATGAACGTGCCGAGGAGGGCGACGCCCATGGCCATTCCGGCCTGGCGGGCGGTGTTGAGGACGCCGGAGCCGATTCCCGCGTACGCGGGGTCGATGGACTGCATGGCGGCCGCGTTCAGGCTGGGGGAGAGGACACCGCAGCCGAGCCCGGTGAGGCCGGTCGCCAGCAGGAGAAGCGGGGTGGTCGCGCGGCCATCGACCCCAAGGAGCAGCAGGGCGCCCACGGTGGCGGTCAGCGCGCCGGACGAGAGCAGGACGCGCGGGCCGCGCCCGACGAGGCGGCGGTTGATGACGAGGGTGCCGAAGATCCAGGCGAGGGAGAACGGGACGAACAGCGCCCCGGTCTCCAGCGCGTCCAGGCCCCACCGCTGCTGCAGGTAGATGGCGAGCATGAACTGCATGCCGTAGCCCGCGAACTGGAAGGCGAACCCGGCCGTGACGGACGCCGAGAACGCGGCGCTGCGGAAGACCCCGAGCGGCAGCATCGGATGCGCGCTGCGCCGTTCGATCAGCACGAACACGGCGGCCGCGAGCAGCGTCACGACCGGCAGTGTGATGGCGAGCGTCGACGTCCAGCCGAGCGGACCGCCCTCGATCAGCCACGCGGTGACGGCCGAGAGCGCGACGACCCCCGCGACCTGCCCGGGCAGGTCGGCACGGGCCGCACGGCGCGGCGTCTCCCGAACGTGGCGGCGCGCCAGATAGAGGGTGGCGAGGCCGACCGGAACGTTGATCACGAAGATGGACCGCCAGCCCCACAGGTCGGTCAGCAGGCCCCCGCCCAGCGGTCCGGCGACGAGGGCGAGGCCGCCGGTGGCGCCCCAGGCGGTGATGGCCTTGGCGCGTTCCATCGGATCCTCGTAGGAACGGGCGATGATCGTGAGAGTGGTGGGCAGCAGGCCGCCGGCCGCCAATCCCTGCAGGAAGCGTGCGCCGATCAGCGTGCCGAGGGTCGGGCCGGCCGCGCACAGCAGGGACGTGGCGGTGAACGCGCCCAGCGCCATCATGAACAGCCGCCGCGCGCCCCATCTGTCGGCGAGCGCGCCGGCGGTCAGCAGAACGCTGGCCAGCGGGATCGTGTAGACGTTCACCACCCATTGCAGCGCGGTGATCGAGCCGTGCATGTCGCGTCCGATGGCGGGGAGCGCGACGTTCAGCGCGCTCCCGTCCAGCAGGACCATGAAGTGGCCGAGACAGACGGCGGCGAGCGCCCAGGCAGCGGTCCGGCGGCCTCCGGCAGTGGCCGGAGGGGTCTTCGCAAGGGCGGGAGCGGTCACGCGAAACCTCCATGACGTGGGGGTTCAGGGGAGTGATCGCAATGTACATACTAGTAGGTACAGACGTCAACGACGGGAGCCAGGGTGTGACCCGCCCTCCCTGGGACCTCGGACATCTGTGATCGTGGTGGGCAGGAACGTGGAGAGCAGGAACAACGACACGAAGGGATCGCCCATGCCGACCATCGCGACCGCGCACAAGCCCGAGCTTCCGGAGCTGCTGGATTTCCTGCGGCCCCGGCACCACGGGCTGCTGTCGACGGTACGGACCGACGGGCGGCCGCAGCTGTCGCCGGTCACCTGCGGCGTGGACTCCGACGGCCGCATCGTCGTCTCGACCTATCCGGAACGTGCCAAGGCCCGCAACGCACGCCGCGACGACCGCGTGTCCATGTGCGTGCTGTCCGACGACTGGAACGGGCCGTACGTCCAGGTCGACGGCACCGCCGAGGTCCTCGACATGCCCGACGCCCTGGACGGCCTGGTCGAGTACTTCCGCTGCATCTCCGGTGAGCACCCCGACTGGGACGAGTACCGCGACGCCATGAAGCGCCAGGGCAAGTCGCTCATCCGCATCACCATCGACCGCTGGGGCCCCATCGCCACGGGCGGCTTCCCCGCCCGCCTGGCCGACTAACGATCAGGCAGGCGAGGAACCAACTAACAGTCGCCGGCCGGCGACTGTCCTCCCTAAGGGTTATTCGGTGCGAAGGGCGGTGGCGGTGCGGATGCGGGCTGTCCAGGTCGCGGGCAGGAGGGCGCCCGCGGTGGCTATGACCAGACCGCCCAGCAGCAGGGGGATGAGTACGGGCGGGTCGTAGACGGCCAGGTCGGCAGGGGGAATCGTGATGTCGGCGGCGTCGCCCATCGCGGGCAGGACCTCGCCGTGGAGCGCCATGCCAATTGGGACCCCGATGGCTCCGGCGACTAGGCCGATGCCGGTGACCGAGGTGATGACCATGAGGATGGTCTGCCTGGGGGACATGCCCAAAGCTTTGAAGACGCCTAGGTCGTGCACGCGTTCGCGGGTGTCCAGGACGACCGTGTTCAGGACGCCCATCCCCGCCACGGAGACCAGCATCACCGTGAGGATCCCGGCCAGCGAGTCCATCGCGATGAGAGTGCTGCTGATTTCGCCGGAGTTGGCTTGCGCGTTGATGCCCAGGGGCTGCAGCGCCTGGTTGAGAGAGTCCACGTAAGCGGCGGTCTTGTAACCGGGCTTGAGGTCGATGTTGAACTCCTCCGAACCCGGGAGAACCTTGGCGTTCAGCCCGTTGAGGGACGAGGCGGGGGTGAGGACCGTCATGCCCTCGCCGCTGAGGTCGAACGCCTCTCCGACCACACGTACGGGGACACGACGGCCCTCGTTGGTGAGCGTGATGGTGTCGCCTACGTGGGTGCCCGTGTTGTTGAGAAAACCGGTCGGCACGACCGCCTCGCCAGGACCGCGGAACCACCGGCCGGAAATCATCTGGTACGAGCCCCACGACGGGGCGCCCGAGTAGGCGTTCACGTGGACGCGCCGTGCCAGCCCTGCCGCGCCGAGCTCAAGCTGGCCGACGCTGAAGAACCTCCGCGTCCCGGGCAGCGCCGAGATCTTGGCGGCGACCGCCGCAGGGTCCGCGGGCTTCGGGTCGGCCGCGCCCGGCGGCGGGATCGAATGGACGATGACCGCACCTGGCGAACGCCGGTCCATGCCGTTCTGGATGCCGTTCAGCGACAGAGCGAGGCCCGCGCAGAACGTCACGCCGACCGTGCCGAGGATGACGGCGACCGCCATCGTGGCCGAACGCGCGGGCCGGGCGAACGGGTCGGCCAGGCCCAGGCTGAGCGGGCGCGGCCCGGGCAGGCGGCCCAGCAGATGGCGAACGGACCGTCCCCGGCCGGTACGGGTCGTACGGCCGACGGCGATCGCCTGAGCGGTGCGCAGGCGCCCGGCGCGCAGGGCGGGGACGAACGCGGTGGCGGCGACGGCGACCAGAGCGGCAAGAGGCACGGCGATGCTGATCCAGGGCGCGATGCTCATGGAGCCGGTGCCGTAGGCGTCCTCCGCCTCGTGCATCACCGGGATCGCCAGCAGATTGGCCAGCACGACCCCAAGCAGCGTGCCGACCAAGGCGGGCAGCAGCGCCTGGCCGACGTACGCGCGCACGACCTGCGACGGGGTGAAGCCGAGCGCCTTCAGGATGCCGATCCGCCGCGTCGCGGCACCGACCGCCCCGCTCACCACCACGCCGATGATCAGCACGGACATGACCATGCCGAGCAGCCCGAAGGCGACCACGAACGGGACGAACGTGCCCGACGTCCGCTGGGCGGCCACCTTGACCTTCAGGTACGACGCGGCGTCGGTCAGCGCGCCCGGCGGCACGGCGGCGGCCACGGACGCGCGGGCGGCGTTCAGCTGGGCTTCGGTGGAGGCCGCGCGGAACCGGTAGAGCATCTGGCGGCCGGGCGCCGTGCCCGGCTTGGCCAGCGCCTCGAGCTGCTCGGGCGACACCCAGGCGTCCGCGCTCTCGCTGACCGACTTGGCCGTCCCCACCACGGCGAGGGTCGGGCGGCCGGGCAGGTCGGGGAACGTCAGCTTCGAGCCCGGCGGGATGCGCATGTCTCCCGCGTTGAGCACGACCTGGCCCTTGCCGGTGGCCCAGTGCCCGTCGGTGAGGTCGACGCGGTCGACGGCCCCGCCCGGTCCCGTACGGCCCACGATCGTCATCGGCGGGCCGCCGCCGTCGTCCAGGAGCGGGGGACCGCCGCGGTCGTCCTCGATGACCGGACGCAGGGTCAGTACGGGGTAGGGACCGGCCGTGGCGGTCACGCCGGGCAGGCTCGAGGTGGACTTCAGCTCAGCGTCGGTGACCTTCGCGCCGTCGAAGCCCGCGGTCAGGTGCGCGCCGTTCTGGCGGCCGAACGCATGGTCGAACGGGCCCTGGGACGCCACCACGAGCCCTGCGGCCAGCACGGACGCGGTGACGGCCATCATCATCGTCAGCGCCATCACCACCGTCTGAACGCGCCGCCTCCCGACCCCGGCGCGCACGACCCGCCCAAGCGCCCCTCCACCACCCCGCGCGGTCATCGGGCCACCGCCCTGACGTCGCGGGCGATCCGGCCGTCGACCAGCTCGATCGTTCTGCCGGCGCAGGCGGCGGCCAGGGCGGTGTCGTGGGTGACCAGGAGGATGGTCTGGCCGTCGCGGTTGAGGCCGGTCAGCAGGTCGGTGACGCCTGCGGCCGAGGCCGTGTCGAGGGCGCCGGTGGGCTCGTCGGCCAGCAGGAGCGCGGGCCGGTTGATGAGCGCGCGGGCGATCGCGACGCGCTGGCGTTCGCCGCCCGACAGCGTGCCGGGGTACGCGCGGGCATGTCGCTTGTCCAAGCCGAGGTAGTCCAGGAGCTCGTCGGCGCGGGCACGGGCCTTGTCGCGCGACATCCCGGCGAGGCGGGCCGGGAGGATCACGTTCTCGTCCACGGTCAGGTCGTCCAGCAGGTTGAAGAACTGGAAGACCATGCCGATCCGTTCCCGCCGATACCTGGCGGAGGCGGCCTCGCTCAGCTCGTCGATGCGCAGCCCGGCGACGGTGACGGTGCCCTGGCTCGGCCGGTCCAGGCCCGCGATGAGGTTCAGCAGGGTCGACTTGCCGCTGCCGGACGGGCCGAGCACGGCGAGCGCCTCGCCCTGGCCGACGCTCAGGTCGACGCCGGCCAGCGCCGGTGTTCCCGCGTCGTATCTCTTGCTCGCATCGCGCATCTCGATGATCGGCGAGCCCATGGGACCTCCAGGAGGGGACGAAACAGAGGTGAATGTCGATGGCCACGACGCTAGAAACGGCCGGCCCTCGCACGCGTCGCACGCGATGACGAATTCCGGCACTCCGCCGGGACGAGGGCGCGGCGGGTCCTCCTTGCGATGTACGCGGAGGTAGTAGGCCCGCTGGTCTCCCAGAGGGATGTCAGACACCTGCCGGTTTGCGACACTGTGCCGGTGAGCAGCACGTGGCCGGGGCGCTGGAACGCCGGATTCACCGCACCGTGGCGGGTCATGCGCGGCACCGCCGTTTCGCCGACCGGCCTCACCCGCTGGTCATGGACGGCCGACGCCGTGCTCGCGATCGCGCTGGCGGTGGGCGCGATCCAGGGGTCCCTGGGCCGGCCCGGCGACGACCTCCCGTTCCGGCCGCCGATCGGCGACCGCCCGCTTCCGCCCGGCATGCCCGTGCCGCCGACGCCGCCGGAACCGCCGCAGCCGCCACAGCCTCTGGAGCCGCCCGTTCCGCCGCACGCGCACGGCTTCGAGCCGGTCGCGCAGTACTACGGCGGGTTCCACTGGTGGATGGTGGTCCTGGCGGCCATGACCGCGCTGCCGCTGGTGGCGCGCAGGCGGTATCCGCTCGCGGTGTTCTGGGTCGTGATCGCCGCGACGCTCCTCTACCACGACACCCCCGGCTACGACGCCGCGTTCACCTTCACCGCCTGCGTGATCGCCGCCTACAGCGCCGCCGTCTACAGCCCGCACCAGGTGGCCGCGCTGGCGAGCCTGGTGCTGGGCGGCGCCGCGCTGGTGGCGGACGGCAAGGCGAACGTGCCCACCATCGGGCCGGGGATCGCGACGCTGCCCGCCCTGATGCTGGTCGTGTTCGGCGCCAACACACTCCACAACTGGCGGCAGCGCCTGCGCAGGTTGGAGGCGCAGCAGGAGGCCGCCACGCAGCGCGCGGTCGAGCGTGAACGCTCCCGGATCGCGCAGGAACTGCACGACGTCGTCACCCACAACGTGAGCATGATGGTCGTGCAGACGGGCGCCGCGCGGAAGGTGATGGCGGCCGCGCCGGACCGGGCCGAGCAGGCACTGCTGGCCGTCGAGTCCGGTGGACGCGCCGCGCTGACCGAGCTGCGGCACGTCATGGGCCTGCTCACGATGAACGGCGACGACCCGCTGCAGCTCCAGGACGAGGACCTCACCCCGCCGCCCGGCCTCGGGCAGGTGGAGGCGCTGGCCGAACGGGTGCGCGAGACCGGCATGGCCGTGGAACTGACCGTGACCGGCACCCCCGTTCCGCTGCCGCCGGGCATGGACCTCGCGGCGTACCGCGTGCTGCAGGAGGCGCTGACCAACACCGTCAAGCACGCCTCGGGCGCCCGCGTGGAGATCGCCATCGACCACGGCCCGCACGCGCTGCGCCTCGAGGTGACCGACACGGGCGGCGTCCCGGCGGCGACGGCCCGTTCGGGCAACGGGCGCGGCCTGATCGGCATGCAGCAGCGGCTCGCCGTCTACGGCGGCACGCTGGAGGCGGGCGACCGTCCGCTCGGCGGCTACCGCGTGCGCGCGCAGATCCCGCTGGCCGACGTGTGACCGCCGACCCCGGCCTCGTGACCGGCGGGTCCGGTCCCGCGACGCCGCCGCGCGTGGTGATCGCCGACGACCAGGCGCTCGTACGGACCGGCTTCTCGATGATCCTGGCGGCGGACGGCATCGAGGTGGTCGCGGAGGTGGCGGACGGCGCGCAGGCCATCGACGCGGTCCGGCGAACGCGGCCCGACGTCGTGCTGATGGACATCCGGATGCCCGAGATCGACGGCCTGGAGGCCACCCGCCGCATCCTGTCGTCGGTCAAGCCGGACGACTCCGGCGCCGCTCCGCGCATCATCATCCTCACCACCTACGACCTCGACCGGTACGTGTACGCGGCGCTGGCGGCCGGGGCCAGCGGGTTCCTGCTCAAGGACGTCTCGCCCGAGCATCTGGTCGCCGCCGTCCGCCTCGTGCGTTCCGGCGACGCGCTGCTCGCCCCGTCCATCACCCGCCGCCTCGTCGAACGCTTCGCGCCCCGCGACGAGCAGGCCGCGATCCTGCACCGCGACCTGTCCGCGCTCACGCCGCGCGAGCTCGAAGTCCTCCAGCTGCTCGCCCGGGGGCTGAGCAACGCCGAGCTGGCCGAGACCCTGCACCTGAGCGAGACGACGGTGAAGACGCACGTCACCCGCATCCTGTCCAAGCTCGACCTCCGCGATCGTGCGCAGGCCATCGTCGTCGCGTACGAGAGCAGGCTCGTCACCCCGGGCGGCCACCCACAGCGCTGAAGCGGCACTGGACGTCTCTGAAGCGGCGCTGACGGAGTGCTGAAGCGGCGCTGAAAACAAGGTGCGGACGGGCCGCGCGCCGCCTCATGCTGGGCTATGGCCATGGGCTGGAACGTGACGGACGACCTAGAGACCTTCGTGGCACGAGCCGGCGGCTTTCTGCGCGCGGACTCCGTCCACAACACCGTGCCGCTCACCGTGGTCGAGATGCTCAGGGCGACGGGCCGGGAGGTCTATGGCCCGGGTGCCGTGCTCCTCGGCTGGTGGACCTCGCCATCGGGTGACATCGAAGGCACCTTCCTGCACACCCGCGGCTATCCGCTGCTGTTGAGCGCCATGCCCGAACCGGCCGCGCGAGACCTCACGGGCGTCATCGCGGAGACGGAACGCGAGGTGATCGGGGTCAACGGCACCAACGCCCTCGCGGCGACGTTCGCCGAGGAATGGCGGCACCGTACGGGCGAGACCGCGACCGTCCGCATGCGCCAGCGCCTCTATCGCCTCGACAAGCTGACCCTGCCCGAACCCCTCCCACCCGGCTCGGGTCGCTTCGCTTCCTCCGACGACATCGACACGCTGGTGACCATGAGCAAGGCGTTCGAGGACGACACCGGTGAACAGGTGGGCGCCAACCCGCAATTGGTCGGCGACCGTATCGGCTACCAGGGTTACGGCCTCTGGGAGAACGCCGGGGCCCTGGTCTCGTTCGCCGGTCGTACCCGGGTGGTGGCGGACATGGCCCGGGTCGGGCCGGTCTTCACGCCTCGCGAACATCGCCGCCACGGCTACGCGTCCGCCGCGACGGCCCTCATCAGCCAGGCCGCACTGGACGCGGGGGCGGGCAACGTCGTGCTGTTCACCGACCTGGCCAACCCCACGAGCAACAGCATTTACCAGCAGCTCGGCTACCGCCCTGTGAGCGATGTGGTCCAGTTGGCCTTCGTCAAGGAAGGTGACCGGGGAAATTAAGAGGTCCGCCGCGCCAACGGGGGCATGGCGCGGCGGACCGGCTTGAAGGGCCTGCATGAGGAAACCCTGGCCCTCTCCAGCTCTTCGAGTGTCCGCCTGCATCGGCGGACTAGCAAGGGGTACGGCCCCGGATGCTGCGTTCTGCCCGATGTAGGACAAGTTCGTCGGCAACGCGTCGTTCGGCCTCGGCCCACAGCGGGCGGACGTCGCGGAGGCGGGCGGGCAGGTCCGCCACGGGCACCTCCCACGAGGAGCGGACGAAGTCCTGCATCCACGGCCGGATCTTTTCCATCGCCGCACCGTGCGGGTCGGTGCGCGTGTAGGACGCCAGCGACTTGCGGTCGGTCCAGGCCGACAGGGTCCAGAACGTGCCCTTGAACGGCTCGGAGCGGAAGGCCACGCCGAGCAGTCCCGGCGAGTGCCGCGCCTGCCACCACAGGGGCGGCCCGTACCGCATGAACGAGGGGACCCGGAGGCGGCTGGCGAGCTCGAACCAGGTCACCAGCACGACGGCCTTCGGTCCCGCATCGGGCTGGTCGACGGTGGTCCAGGGGATCGACATGTCCGTGCTCCTCAGCGCAGGAATTGGCCGGCGATCGTGCGGTGCATGGTGTCCAGGACCGCTTCGGGCTCGGGGAGGTGGCCCGCCAGCTCCAGCGAGACGAAGCCGTGCATGGCGGCCCACAGCGCGGCCGCGATGTGCCGTGGCTCGGCGTCGATCAGGAGGTCCGCGGCGGCGCAGTCGGCGACCGCCTCTTGCAGGATCGTGAACGTCGGCGCGGCCTGGAGGATCGCCTCTTCGCCGGGTTGGAAGCCGGGGATCGGATCGCCGAACATCAGCTTGTAGTAGTTGCGCTCGGCCAGCGCGTTCTCCCGGTAGGCGCGGCTCAGGCCGACCAGGTGGACCAGGGGATCGGGGTCCTTGGGGACCGCGGCGAGCCGTCGCTGGAAGCGTTCGAAGCCCTCGGCGTAGAGCGCCTCCAGCAGGCCGGCCTTGTTGCCGAACAGCCGGTAGAGCACGGTGGTCGAGCAGCCGACCTCGGCGGCGATCCGCCGCAGCGCCAGTGCCTGGACGCCCTCCGTGGCCAGCAGGTGGCTCGCGGCGTCCAGCAGCGTGGTGCGGATCGCCTGCTCGCCATGCAGCCGGGCCTGCTCGAACGCGCTCAGTGTCATGGCCACCGTCCCGCTCGCTCAGTAACAACGTTTTTCGCCGATAACGTCGTTATCGCACGGCCCGCCACAAGGGTCAACCCCTGATCGGAGTTGACCCTCTGGTGCGTGAAGCCCCGGCTCCTGCGTCAAGCCCGGCTTGTGCGTGAGGCCCTGGCTTGTGCGTCAGGCCCCGGCCGAGCCTGACGGCGTGGCCGCCGTAGCCTCGCCGGCAGTGGGGTCGTCCTCGCCGGGCGGGACGACCGCGACGCCCTCCGCATCGGCAGCGGCGGGCTTCGGACGCAGGATCGAGAGGGCGACGATCACGGCCGCGATGCCGCCGAACAGGCCCACGATCGAGGTGACCGACAGCGCGTCCACGAACGCGTCCTTCGCCGTCTGTGCGAGCGCCAGGTCGTGCTTGGCCGCGGCGATCGCCAGCGCCTCGCCGATCGAGTGGTGCGCCGGGCCGGTGACCGAGTCCGGCATCGAGCTGGAGTACGCGGCGGTGAGGACGCTGCCCATGATCGCGACGCTGAGCGCCTGGCCGACCTGCTGGACGGTGTCGTTGACCGCCGAGCCGACCCCGGCCCGTTCGGGCGGCAGCGCGCCGAGGAGCGTGCCGTACGCGGCGGGCCCGGCAGTACCGCTGCCGGCGCCCATGATGACGAGCGCGAAGACCAGCCACGGGTAGCCGTCGCCGGGGGAGAGGGTGGCCAGGATGCCGAACCCGGCCGCCAGCAGCCCGAGGCCGATCGCGAGCGTGAGGCGGGCGCCGAGCTTCTTGTCGACCGCGACGCCGATCCCGTTGAACGCCATCGCGGTGACGATGAGCGGCATGAACGCCAGGCCCGTCTTCATCGGGCTGTAGCCCAGCACGAACTGCAGGTACTGCGTGAGCGCGAGCATCAGCCCGCCCGCGGAGAACGACAGCAGCACGATGGACAGGCTCGCGCCGCTGAAGTTGCGGTCGCGGAACAGCTTCATCGGCAGCATCGGCTCGGGGCAGCGCCGTTCCCAGACCGCGAACGCCACCAGCGCCACGACCGCGACCGCGAAGCCGAGCAGGACCGAACGCGACTCCCAGCCGTCCCGCGCGACCGAGATGACCGCCCAGACCATCGCCGTCATCCCGGCCGTCGACAGGACCGCGCCGACCAGGTCGGGGCGGGTCGCCGGGCCGCGCGACTCGGGGATGATCAGGAGCGCGGCGAGCACGCCGAGGGCGGCGATCGGCACGTTGATGAGGAACACCGATCCCCACCAGAAGTGCTGGAGCAGGAAGCCGCCGAAGACCGGGCCGCCGAGCGCGCCCAGCATCAGCACCGAGCTCCAGATCGCGATGGCCTTCTTGCGTTCCTTGTCGTCGAAGACCGTGGTGAGGATGGACAGCGTTCCCGGCATGAGGAACGCGCCGCCGACGCCCATCAGCGCCCGCGCGGCGATGAGCTGGCCGGGGGAGTCGGCGAGCACGGCGGGCACCGACGCGCCGCCGAACATGATCAGGCCGATGATCAGGCCCTTGCGGCGCCCGAAGCGGTCCGACAGGGAGCCCGCGGTGAGCAGCAGCCCCGCGAACACCAGCATGTAGGCGTCCAGGATCCACTGGATGTCGGAGCTGCTGGCGTGCAGGTCGGTGATCAGCTTGGGGATGGCGACGTTCAGGACGGTGTTGTCGATCACCACGACGAGCAGGCTCAGGCAGAGCACGCCGAGGATCCACCAGCGGCGCGGATCGCGCGCGTCGGCGTCGGTCGCCGGGGAGCCGGGGGCGGGGGACGGGGCGGACAATGGCGCTCCCTTAGAACAGTGCACGAATTTTCGCACACCGTACCAAGCTTAGAACAGTGTGCGAAAGCCATTAAGCTGGAGCCAGCGACCCGGTCCGATCGAGGGCCGGCGCCCCGACCCCGTGCGGAGGACGCCCGATGCCGCGTAAGTCCGATCCCGTCGCCGACTCGGTCTGGATGCGTCCGAGCAAGTCACGGCGCGGACGGCCGCAGCTCAGCCGCGAGGAGATCGTGAGCGCGGCCATCGAGCTGCTCGACGCGGACGGGCTCGACGGGCTCAGCATGCGCCGCCTCGGCGCCACGATCGGGGCGGGGGCGACCTCGCTCTACTTCTACGTGGCGCACAAGGACGAGTTGCTGGAGCTGTGCCTCGACGAGGTCATGGGAGAGATCGAGATCGACGACGTGCCCGACCACGCCGACCATGCCGACCAGGGCGAGGGTGGTGACTGGCGCGCGTCGGCGGCCGCGTTCATGCGGAGCTACCGGGAGGTGATCGTGCGTCACCCGTGGATGCTGGGCCTGCTCGGCGTCCGGCCCGCCATCGGCCCGAAGGCCATGCGGATGAGCGACCGGCTCGTGCACATGCTGACCTCGGCGGGGTTCGAGGGCATGGGCGTGGCGCACGCGAGCTCGCTGCTGATGTCGCACGTGTTCGGCGGGGCCACGCTCCAGGTCGCCTCCAGCTCCCTCATCGAACGCACCGGCGGGAGCGCCCGCGAGGTGGCCGACACCATGGAGCCCTACGTCGAACGCTTCGGCGACGAGTTCCCGCACTACACCAAGTGGTTCCAGTCCCACCGCGACCTCGATCCCGAGTGCTATCCCGAGGAGGCGTTCCGGTTCGGCGTCGCCCGCATCCTCGACGGCCTGGAATCCTGGCGCGCCGGGGCCTCGAAGCAGAGCTGAGCGACGCCGTATCCTCCGGTTCGTGACGGTTACCTACGTTGTCGAGGGTGCGCGGGTCGGGACGCTGGAGGACTTCTGGCGGGTGGTCGGCGAGGCGGTGAACGGGCCGGGCGGCTATTTCGGCGGCAACCTCGACGCGTTCAACGACTGCCTGCGCGGCGACTACGGCACCCCGGACGACGGCGACTGGCGGATCGAGTGGCGCGACCACGAGCTGTCGCGCCGCAACCTCGGCTACCCGGAGACCGTTCGCCAGCTGGAGATCAGGCTGACCCGCTGCCACCCGTCCAACGACGAGACCGTGCGCGCCGAACTGGCGGACGCGCGGGCCGGACGCGGCGCGACGGTCTTCGACTGGCTGGTCGACATCATCGAGGACCAGATTCCGGGTCGCCTGCACCTCCGCTGACGGGTCCGCTCACAGATCGTGCCCGGCGGAGGAAGACGTCCCGCTCGCGCTCGTTGCGCGTGATCTTCGCCGCGCGTTCGAACGCCGCCCGCGCCTCCTCGCCGCGCCCGAGCCGTTCCAGCAGATCGCCGCGCGCGGCGGGCAGTTGCGGGTAGTCGTCGATCTCCAGCCCGTCCAGGATCTCCAGCCCCGCCGCGGGACCGTGCGCCATGCCGACGGCGATGCCGCGGTTCAGCTCGACGACGGGGTTCGGCGCCAGCTGCGTCAGTACGCCGTACAGCGAGGCGATCTGCGCCCAGTCGGTCTCCTCCGCGGTCCACGAGAGAGCATGGCAGGAGGCGATCGCCGCCTGCAGTGTGTACGGGCCGACCGGCTTGCCGAGCCGCCGCGTGACCGCGAGCGCCTCGAGCCCACGCCTGATGAGGAGCCGGTCCCACAGCGCGCGGTTCTGCTCCAGCAGCAGAACGGGCTTTCCGTCGGCCCCGGTCCGCGCCGGGATCCGCGACGCCTGCAACTCCATCAACGCGATCAGCCCGTGGACCTCCGGCTCCTCGGGCAGCAGCCCGGCCAGGATCCGGCCGAGCCGCATCGCCTCCTCGCACAGCGACGGCCGCATCCACTCCTCGCCCGCCGTCGCCGAGTACCCCTCGTTGAAGACGAGGTAGAGCACCCCCAGCACCGACGTCAGCCGGGCGGGCAGCTCGGCCGGGGCGGGCATCTCGAACCGCACGTCCTGCTTGGCCAGCGTCCGCTTGGCGCGGAAGATCCGCTGGCCGACGGTGGGCTCGGCGGTCAGGAACGCGCGGGCGATCTCGTCGGTCGTGAGCCCGCCGAGCAGCCGCAGCGTGAGCGCCGCCCGCGCCTCCGGCGACAGCACGGGATGGCAGGTCATGAAGATGAGCCGGAGCACGTCGTCGCCGATGTGGTCGTCGAGGTCGGCGTCCCAGTCCGGCTCCTCGTGGCCGGCCGTCTCCCGGCCCACCTCCTGGAGCTTGCGCTCGTAGGTGGCACGCCGCCGGACCAGGTCGATCGCGCGGTGCTTGGCCGTCGACATCAGCCAGCCGCCGGGGTTCGGCGGGACGCCCTCGGCCGGCCACTGCTCCAGCGCGATGACCAGCGCGTCCTGGGCGAGCTCCTCGGCCAGCCCGACGTCGCCGACCATCCGGGTGAGCCCGGCGATGATCCGCGCGGACTCGATCCGCCAGACCGCTTCGAGGGCCGGAAAGGAAGAATCGGTGGCCGCCACGGCCACCGATTCAACCACCTTCCGACCGCGCTATCCCTGCTGGAAGTCCTCCGGGGTGAAGATCTGCAGCACCTGCACCTCACCCTCCCAGCCGGGCCACAGGTCCTTGTGCAGCTGGAGGAAGCGCGAGGACCACTCGACCGCCTCCTCCTTCGACCGCACCTGGTACACGGCGTAGCTGATCATTTCCTTGGACTCGGCGAACGGCCCGTCGGTGACGGTCAGCTTCCCGCCGGAGACCTGCACGCTGGCGCCCATCGCGCTCGGCGCCAGGCCGCCCTGGTCCAGCAGCGCGCCCGCCTTGGTGGCCTCCTCGCCGAGCTTCATGATCGCCTCCATCAGCTCCGGCGGGGGAGGGGAGTCGGGGCGGTTGTCCTGGAGCAGAGTGAGGTAACGCATCGGGTTTCCCTTCGTGGATCTTCGCTTTCTTGCCTACGCCTCGATCGGGAAGGGATCGATTCGACAGGCGTCCCGAAGTTTTTTCAAGCGAATCTCGCGCGGACGATCGCGCCGGTCTCGGGTCCGGCCCGTTCGATCACCCTGCCGTCCGCCGCCCAGAACCCGGAGCGGCCCGCTGCGGGCGCGTATTCGCCGCCTGTCGTTCCCGCGAAGCTCGCCATCGCGACCCACACGCCGTGGTCACCGGCCACGCGCCGGGCTCTCTCGTCGGGCACCTGCGCGTCCGCCTCGGTCTCGCAGACGCTCGCCACATTGCCGTCGACGCCCAGGGCCGTGGTGTCGGAGGCGTGCTGCGGCATCCCGGTGTCCTTGCAGATCGCCAGGCCCAGCCGCCAGCCGTCGACCTCGAGGACCTCCGGCTTCGCGCCGGGCACGAACCGCTGCGGCTCCAGGCCGCCGAGCCACATCTTGCTGTACGCGAGCCGCACGCCATCGGCATGGCCATGCCCATCGCGAGCGACGTCGCCATCGCGATCGCCACCGATGGCCAGCATGCCGATATGCGCGGCTCCGCGTTCACCCTGCACGGGCGCGCCGACGAGGGCGATCGCGCCCGTCTCCCTGCACGCCTGAACGATCGGGGCCAGCCGCGCGTCGTCGACGCCGATGGCCGGTGCGTCGAGCTCGTACCCCGTGAGCGACAGCTCCGGAAACACGACCAGCCGCGTCTCCGCCGCTCGCACGAACGACGCGTGCGTCCGCGCGTTCGTCTCGACGTCGAACGAGACGCACACAGGCTGGACGACTGCGACATCAAGGGCCTCGCGCAAGCCCGCACACCTCCCGTGGACGCGCGCTCACCTCCCGTGGATAAGCGCTCCTGAGCCTCACCTTAAGGCTGGCCTAAGGGCCTGCCACGGACGCCCCGCGCCTGCGAGGTTCGAGGCGTGGCACCCCGCAATCCGTACGCCCCCGCGACCCCTCGTCCGGCCTCCGTGGCACGGGCGTTCCGCTCACTCCAGCCGGCGCATCGCGAGATCCTCACCGAGACCGTCTTCCGTGACCGGTCGGTGAACGAGGCCGCGGTGTCGCTCGGGCTCCCCGTCGGGGAGGTCAAGGTGCGCGTTTATCACGCACTTCGGGCCCTCCACAACGCATTGGGTACATGAACTGTCCACTACGCCAATGACGTGTGTCCGACAAGTCTCCTGACGTATTGTCCGGATCCGGTCAGCTTGCCCCCTGCGCATTGTGATCGGTCGTATTCACCGTGGAAGGTGGGCATCGGTTGATCATTCACCATCAGGAGGGGACCGATGAAAAAGATCGTCGTGCACAGGAAAGGGACCGTGGGGCTCCGCGGGCCCGCCAGCGCCAAGCATGAGGGTTGACGAGAGTCCTGAGGGCCACCGCTGACCGGCGGATTCGCGGCCCTTACACGTTCGGCGGCGCCCTGGTCGCCACCTTGCTCCCCGGGGCGCCCGCCGAGCTGACGGCCGCGTACGACATCGAACTGCGCGCCATGGCTCCAGATCTCGACGTGCCCGAACGGCGCAGCCCGCTGACCGCCCGCGTGGACCGGTCCGAGCGCATTCTCGTTCCGGCTCCCCAGCACACGCTGCGGCTGGCCAACGGCGTCGCCGAGTTCGTCAGGGCGCGGCTGGAGTCCGATGGTGTGCTGACCGTTCACCTGACCGGGATCGAGCAGGCCGATCAGGCCGACCGCGAGCTGCTGGCGGTGTTGGAGCGGCGGGTGAGCGCGCTGAACGTCGAACTGGACGATGATCCTGGCGGGGGGCCGCTGGAGGATCTGACACCTGAGGAGCATGACGCGCGTGCGGACGCGCTGACCGCAGAGGGATCCACGGCGGTGCGGCTCGGCGCCGTCCCGTACCACCGCGCGCGGGGCACCGACCGGCGTAAGGCGGCAGAGGACCACCTGTTCGCCGTCTACTGGTGCCTCGACCACGGCTGTCACGACGCGGCGGCCGAGCTCGGCGAGCGCGGCCTGGCGTTCGCCGATCCGGGGTCGCGGGTCTGGTGGGAGCTGATCCACCGGGCCGCGATGGCGCTCGGCGCGCTCGAACGCGAGCAGGACGCCGAACGGCTGCTGCACCGGGCGCGGCGCGGCACGACCTCGGCGGTCTGGCACTCCACGATCTGTTACTCGCTGGCGATGCTGACCACGCGCCACCACGATCCGGCGGCGCGCGATCTGGACGCGGCGTACGGGTGGATCAACAACGCCATCGCGCTGTGCGGGCTACTGCCCGACCCGGCCGAACGCGCGGTCAAGCTCGGCTTCGACCTGAACGGCAAGGCCCTGGTCGTGAGCCGCCTGGGCGACCTGGACGAGGCGCTCCGGCTCGTTCAGGAGGCCATCGACCTCGCCGACCGCGACCTGTCTCCAGGCGCCCAGCGGGTGCACCGGATGGTGCTGCTCGCCAACCGCGCCCAGGTGTACGACCGGCTGGGGCGGACCAAGGAGGCCCTGCTCGACTGGGACGACGTGATCACCGCCGATCCCGCCTATCCCGACTACTACATCGACCGCGGCAACCTCCGGCACCGCCTCGGCATGTTCGACGAGGCCATCGCCGACTACGAGGCCGCGATGAGCGCGGGCCCGCCGTTCTCCGAGCCGTACTTCAACCGCTCGCAGGTGCGCTACGACCTCGGCGACACCGGCGGCGCGCTCGCCGACCTGGACCGCGCGCTCGAACTCGACCCGGGCTTCACCGAGGCCTATCCCAACCGGGCCGGGCTGCTGGTGGCGCTCGAGCGCCACGCCGAGGCCCGCGCGGACTGCGAGGCCGGCCTGCGCCTCACGCCCGACGACCCCTACCTGCTGTGCGTCCTCGGGCAGGTCGAGGCGGCGGCCGGCCGGCACACCCAGGCGCGCGACGCGTTCGACCGCGCGCTCGAACGGGACCCGGCGCTGGCGGAGGCGTGGGCCAGCCGCGGCATGCTCGCGTTCGACACCGGCGACGCCGCCGGCGCGGTCGCCGACCTCACCGAGGCCGTCGTGCTGAGCGAGGACGCGCCGCTGCTGTTCAACCGCGCCGTCGTGCTCCGTTCGCTCGGGCGGGAGAACGAGGCGCGCGACGACCTCCTGCGTGCGCAGGAGCTGGCTCCCGACGACGAGGACATCCGAAAGGCACTCTCCTAGCAACTGCGGACAGCCGCTTTACCCGTTTGCGGACACTGGCCCGCCTAGCCGCGGGGACGGTCCTGGCCGTTCGCGGACAGCTCGCGGACGATGCGGGCGAACGTCCGGACGAGCGGGCCGTCGGCGCCCTCGACCCAGGCAAGTGCGACCCGGAGCGGCTCGGCGCCGGTCAGCGGGACCCACACCAGGTCGGGGCGGTTGTAGTAGAGCGCCATGCTGGACGGCACGAAGCAAATGGCGGCGCCGTCGGCGACCTGTTCGAGCATCTCCTCGACGTTGTCGTTGGTCGGGCCCCAGCGCGGCTCGGAGCCGTCGGGACGCGGGTTGATCGCCCACCAGTCGACCCACTCGCGCGGCGCCCGTTCGGTCCACATCAGCGGCTCGTCGTTGACCTCCATCACCGAGACCGCCTCGCGCGAGGCCAGCGGATGGCCCGCCGGCAGCCCGACCAGCCGCTGCTCGGTGTGCACGATCTCCCAGTGCAGGCCGCTCAGGTCCGTCGGCAGCCAGACGAACGCGACGTCCACCAGACCGTCCCGCAGCGCCCCGACCTCGCCGCCCCAGTCGTAGCGCTTGGGCTCGACGCGCACGCCCGGATTGCGACGAGCGAACTCCGACCGGGCGCGGGTGGTGAGCTCCCCGGCCCCGCTGGCCTCGAACCCCACGCGCAGCACGCCGGTCTCGCCCCGCCGGTGCCGGTCGGCGGCAGCGACGATCCGGTCGGCCTGCAGCAGCGTGCGCCGGGCCTCCGCGATGACGTCCCGCCCCGCGGCCGTCGGCCGGACCCCGCCCGCGTGCCGGTCGAAGATCCGTACGCCCAACTCCGCCTCCAGGTTGCGCAGCGCGTACGACAGCGCGGGCTGGCTCACGAAGAGCGTCTCGGCGGCCCGGCCGAGGTTGCCCTCGTCGGCGATCGCGACCAGATACCGCAGCTGACGGAGCTCCACGCAGGCATCATAAGTCCTCTTTATGAAGCGAGCGATCTTCTGTCTTGGACGCCCGTACGCCCCGGCTGCCATAACTGAGCGTGTCACCGCTGATGTGGAGGAAGAGATGAGCAAGGTCTGGTTGATCACGGGCGCGACATCGGGCTTCGGACGGGCGATCACCGAGGCGGTCCTCGCGGCGGGCGACACCGTGGTGGCCGCCGGACGCCGCCCCGCCGCCCTCGACGACCTGGTGGAGGCCCACCCCGACCGCCTGCGCGCGGTCGAGCTGGACGTCACCGACCCGGCGCGGATCAGCGCCGTCGTCGCCGAGGTGGCGCTGTGGTACGGACGGATCGACGTGCTGGTCAACAGCGCGGGCATGGCCCTGATCGGGGCGATCGAGGAGACCTCCGACCGCGAGCTGCGCGACCTGATGGAGGTGCACTTCTTCGGCCCCGCCGCACTCACCCGGGCCGTCCTGCCGTACATGCGCCGCCAGGAATCGGGCGCCATCGTGCAGATCACGAGCATGGGCGGCCGGATGTCGTTCCCCGGCGTGGGCGCCTACTCGGCGACCAAGTTCGCCCTGGAGGGATTCTCCGAGGCCCTGGCCCAGGAGGTCGCCCCGTTCGGCATCAAGACCCTGATCGTGGAGCCCGGCGCGTTCCGCACCGGCCTGCACGGCGGCGGCATGCGCATGACCGCCGCCAACCCCGCCTACGACGACATCGTCGGCCCGTCCCGCGCCCAGCAGGCCGACTTCGACGGCAAGCAGCCCGGCGACCCCGCCAAGGCCGCCGCCGCCATCATCGACGCCCTGGAGGCCGATAACACCCCGCTCCGCCTCGTCCTGGGCAACGACGCCGCCGACGCCATCACCGGCAGCCTCGACCAGGCCCGCGACGAACTGACCGCCTGGGAGAAGGTCTCCCGAGGCACCGACCTCTGACGTCCACCGGCCCGCACCGGCTCGCGCGAAAACCCTTTGCGCGGGCCGGAACCGTTCTGGCAGAGTCAACGTCGAAGCCACTGAGCACCAGGAGAGGAGACGCACGATGCGACGTAGTAGCAGCGCCCTCTCCGGTCTCGGGAGCAGCCGACGTAGCTGACCTACGTGCGTGCCCACCGCCCGCGGACCCGGAGTCCGTACGGGCGGTTTCTTGTTTTCGGAGGGTTGGCCGAGCGGTAAGGCAGCGTCCTGCTAAGGCGTCGTCGGGGTCACCCGCGTGAGTTCGATTCTCACACCCTCCGCGTCTCCGTGGCGCAGTGGAAAGCGCGCCGGGTTGCGAACCCGGAGGCCGCAGGTTCAAGTCCTGCCGGAGACACCGGGTCGGTCCTGCCGGGAGCACCGAGTCGCTCGCGCCGAGGGGTTGTCAGGGCGTGCAGATCGACTTACGTTCGGCGGTGAGGTTTGTTGTTGACGGGAACATACGCCACCCACCCACCCCTCATGTGGAGGCGATCATGCACCGTAGCCCACCCCGAACCCTTGCCCTGGGAGTCGCGTCCGCTCTGGCGGTCGCGTTGGCGGCTCCCGCGAGTGCGGCGACGCAGGTGAACGCGGGGGTCTATCTCGACTCGCGCAAGCCGGTGAAGGACCGCGTCGAGGCGCTTCTGAAGCAGATGAGCCTGGACGAGAAGCTCGGCCAGATGACCCAGCCGGAACGGCAGGCGGTCACCGGCGACGACATCACCCGCTACCGGATCGGGTCGCTGCTGTCGGGCGGCGGGTCGACGCCGACGCCCAACACGCCCGAGGCCTGGGCGGACATGACCGACGGCTTCCAGAAGCAGGCGCTGGCCACGCCCCTGAAGATTCCGCTGATCTACGGGGTCGACGCCGTTCACGGGCACAACAACGTGGTCGGCGCGACGATATTCCCGCACAACATCGGGCTGGGGGCGACGCGGGACCCGAGGCTGGTGGAGAAGATCGGCCGGGCCACGGCCGAGGAGGTCACGGGAACCGGGCCCGACTGGAGCTTCGCGCCGTGTCTGTGCGTGGCGCGCAACGATCGGTGGGGGCGTACGTACGAGTCGTTCGGCGAGGTGCCTGAGCTGCCGTCGATGATGACGTCGATCGTGACGGGCTTCCAGGGGCGGAAGCTGGGCGGGCCCGCGTCCGTGCTGGCCACGGCCAAGCACTATGTGGGTGACGGCGGGACGACCGGGGGCGTCGACCAGGGGAACACGCAGGTGTCGGAGGCCGAGCTGCGGGCCGTCCACCTGCCGCCGTTCCGTGCGGCCGTCCAGCGGGGCGTGGGATCGGTGATGATCTCCTACAGCTCGTGGAACGGCGTGAAGATGCACGGGCAGCAGTACCTGATCACGGACGTGCTGAAGAAGGAGCTCGGCTTCAGCGGGTTCGTGGTGTCGGACTACAACGGGATCGACCAGATCGACGGGCAGGCGGGGTTCACGCCGGCCGAGGTGACGACGGCGATCAACGCCGGGATCGACATGGTCATGGTCCCGTGGGACTGGAAGAAGTTCATCGACACGCTGCGCGGCGAGGTGCAGAACGGGCACGTTTCCATGGCCCGCATCGACGACGCCAACCGGCGGATCCTGACCAAGAAGTTCGAGCTGGGGCTGTTCGAGCGGCCGCTGGCCGACCGGTCGTACCTGAAGACCGTCGGCAGCGCGCAGCACCGGGCGCTGGCGCGGCAGGCCGTCGCGGAGTCGCAGGTGCTGCTCAAGAACGACAAGAACGTGCTGCCGCTGCGCAGGGACGACAACAAGATCTTCGTCGCGGGCAAGAGCGCGGACGACATCGGCACGCAGACCGGCGGATGGACGATCACCTGGCAGGGGCAGACCGGCAACGTCACGCCGGGGACCACGATCCTGCAAGGCATCGAGCAGAACGCCGGCAAGCGCACCACGGTGACCTACAGCAAGGACGGCACCGGGATCGATCACTCCTACAAGGCGGCGGTCGCCGTTGTGGGAGAGCTTCCGTACGCCGAGTTCATGGGCGACCGGCCGGACGGGATGAGCCTGGACCCGACCGACCTGGCGACCATCGAGAAGCTGCGCGCCTCCGGCGTGCCGGTGATCGTGGTCCTGGTCTCGGGTCGTCCGCTGGACATCTCGGCCGAGCTGCCCAAGTGGAACGCCCTGATGGAGGCCTGGCTGCCCGGCACCGAGGGCAGGGGAGTGGCCGACGTGCTCTTCGGCCTGCACCGGCCCACCGGGAAGCTGCCGGACACCTGGATGAACAGCGTCGACCAGCAGCCGATCAACCGCGGTGACGGCCAGAAGCCGCTGTTCCCGTTCGGCTACGGCCTGACCTATCACCGCAAGTAGGCGCCTACTGTGGGCGCATGGCCGTGGCTACGCATCTGAGCCGCCGAGGGCTGCTCGCCGCCGCCGTCCCGGTGTTGGGGCTGGCGGCGGCGGGCTGCTCCGGCGGCTCGCCGCGCCGCCGCCTCACGCTGGCCAGCGGACCGGCGGGCGGCCCGTACGCGATCTTCGGGCAGCGGCTGGCCGAGGCGGTGCACCGGCGCGACGACAAGCTGTCGGTACGGGTCGTGCTGACCTCTGCGAGCGTGGAGAACCTGCACATGCTCGGCAGCGGCGGCGCCGACCTCGCCATGTCGCTGGGCGACAGCGCCGCCGACGCGGTGGTCGGGCTCGGGCCGTTCAGTGGCGGGCGTCTGCCGGTCACCGCGCTCGCCCGCGTCTACCTCAACTACACCCACCTGGTCGTCCTCGGCGGGTCGCCGATCCGGAAGGTCGCCGACCTGGCGGGCCGGCGCGTTTCGCTGGGCGCCGCGGGCTCCGGGACGGCCGTCATCGGCGAACGCGTTCTGGCCGTGGCAGGTCTCGCCCGGCCCGTGCGGCCCGTGAAGCTGGGGCTCGACGAGTCGGTCGCGGCGCTCGAGGCGAAGGAGATCGACGCGTTCTTCTGGTCCGGGGGCGTGCCCACGGCGGCCATCGCGGCCCTCGCCGGGCGCGAGCCGATCAGGCTGATCCCGCTGGACGGCCTGGCCCGGCCGCTGCGGAAGGCGAACGGCCCGACGTACGTGGGCGTTTCGGTGCCCGCGTCCACCTACCGGCAGCTCGCCGAGGTGCCGACGGTCGGCGTGCCGAGCTACCTGATGGCGCGGGCCGCCCTGCCCAATGACGTGGCGTACGAGGTGACCCGCGCGATGTTCCAGTACCGGGATCGGCTTCCCGGTCCCGAGAGCCCGGGCAGCTACCTGGACGAGCGCTACGCGATCGGCACCGGGACCGTGCCGCTGCACCCGGGCGCGGTCCGCTACTACCGCTCCGTCTACGGCTGAGGTGTGGCTTCAGGGCTGAACGAGAGGTAGCCGCAGCTCGACGACCAGGCCGTGCGGCTCGGCGGCTGCCAACGCCAGCGTTCCGCCGCCCGTTCGCGCGAGCTCGTCGGCGATCGCCAGCCCCAACCCGCTGCCCTCGACGTTCCCGTGCCGCGCCGAACGCCAGAACCGGTTGCGCGCCGCCTCCAGCTCGTCCGCCTCCAGCCCGGGCCCGTCGTCCGCCACCCGCAGAACGGCCTCGTCGGCGTCCTCGCTCAGCTCGACCCGCACCACCCCGCCGGACGACGACGTGAACTTGATGGCGTTGTCGATCGCGATGTCGGCGATGCGGCCCGCGGTGTCGGGCGGGCAGGTCGCGATGAGCGCGCCCGGCAGCTCCGACCGCAGCTCGATGCCCGCCGCCCCGGCGACCTCCTCCCACGCCGACAGGCGGGGCTTGAGCTCCTCGACCAGATCGACCGGCTCGGCGACCGAGGTCCCCGCCTCCACGCGGGCCAGGGCCAGCAGGTCCTCCAGCAGCGCGCCCAGGCGGTCCATCTCCTCCATGGCGCGCTCGTGTTCACCTGCACCCGAATCGGTGAGATGCGGGTGCAGGTTCTCCAGCCGCAACGACAGAACGGCCAGCGGCGTGCGCAGCTCGTGTGAAGCATCAGCCACGAAGGCCCGCTGCTTGTCCAGGGCGGCCGCGACCGCGTCGGCCATCGCGTTGAAGCGTTCCTCCAGCCGCCGCAGCTCCGACGGCCCGGGCCCGGTGACGGCGGCCCGCGCGGTCATCCGCCCGGCGGCGATCGCCTCGGTGGCCGCGTCCAGCTCCGCCACCGGGCGCAGCGCCCACCGCGTGAGCCGCCGCGCCACCACGATCGCGAGGGTGAAGACGGCCAGAGCCCCGAACGCCAGCGCCAGCCAGATGAGCGCGATGTCGCGGCGGGCATCGTCGGTCGGCGCGGAGATCAGGACCGTTCCGACGACCTGCGCGTCCCGGCCCGCGGGCTCGGCCACCACGGCGTGCCGGGGACCGAACGGGGTGATCAGCGGCAGCTTCTCGGTCGTCCGGCCCGCCAAGGCTCGGCGCAGGGCCGGACCCTCGTTCGTGATCGGCTCGTCGGGCGGGATCATCACGGTCTTGGCGCCGTTCCGCACCTCCACCGCCGCCCCGTACAGCGTCGAGTAGCGCTGCACCTCCGCGGCCAGCAGCGAGTCGTCGCCCTCCCGTACGGCCTGGTCGGTCAGCTCGGCCAACCGGGTCGCGTCCGCGCGCCGGTCCAGCAGCAGCTCGCTCGTGCGCTTCTGCGCGTACGCCAGCCCGAGCGGAATGGCCAGCGCCAGCACCAGCCCGCCGATCAGCGTCAGGTACGTGATCAGCATCCGCCGCCGCATCAGCCCGCACCCGTCATCAGCCGGGCGTTCATCAGTCCACGCCCAAGCGGTAGCCGGCGCCGCGCAGCGTGCGGATCAGGTCCGGGCGGCCGGTCTTGGCGCGGATCCCGCGGATGTGCACGTCCAGCGACCGCGAGGCCGCCAGGAACGCGTCGCCCCACACCGCGTCCAGGATCTCCTCGCGGCTGCGGACCACGCCGGGCTCGCGCGCCAGCAGCGCCAGCACGTCGAACTCCCGCCGCGTCAGCGCGATCGACCTGCCGGCCACGCAGACCTCGCGGGCCGGCAGGTCGATGGTGACGTCCCCGGCCACCACGCTGGTGGCCGGGGACGAACCGCCGTTCCCGCCGCCACGGGGGACGCGGCGGGCGACGGCGTCCATCCGGGCGAGCAGCTCCATGATCTTGAACGGCTTGGTGAGGTAGTCGTCGGCCCCGGCGCGCAGCCCCTGCAGCACCGTCCGGTCCTCGGTCAGCGCGGTCAGCACGATCACCGGGACCGCCGACACCCGCCGCAGCCGGCGGAGCATCTCCAGCCCGTGCATGTCGGGCAGCAGCAGGTCGAGCAGCACGAAGTCGGCGCCGTCCTTCAGCCGCAGCCCCTCGTCGGCGCGCGTGACCCGGTCCACCCGGTGGCCGCGCTCGGTGAGGGCCGTGGTGAGGGCGTCGGCGAGCCGATCGTCGTCCTCGACCAGAAGCACCCGCATGCAGACCTGCCTCACTGGGACCCACTCCGCGTCAAGAGTAGGTCCCAGCCCGTCATGCGCGAGCGGTGAGCCGCTCGCCCGCCTCGCCCGTCCCGGCCGGGGCGGCATCCTTCTCCGCCCCGGTCAGAGCCGTGTGCCGGGTCTCGCGCATGGTCAGGTAGACCACCAGCGACACCGCCGCGCACGCCGAGACGTACCAGTAGAAGCCGGACTCGATGCCGCCCTTCTTGAACCACAGCGCCACGTACTCGGCCGTGCCGCCGAACAGCGCGTTGGCGATCGCGTACGGCAGGGCCACGCCCAGCGCCCGCACGTGCGTCGGGAACAGTTCGGCCTTCACCACCGCGTTGATCGAGGTGTAGCCGGTCACGATCACCAGTCCGCCGGTCATCAGCAGCAGCGCCGGGACGAAGCCCGACACGTTCCCCAGCGCCGTCATGATCGGCACGGTGCCGAGCATCGACCCGATCCCGAACGTGATCAGAAGCGGCCGCCGCCCGATCCGGTCCGACAGCGCGCCCGCCAGCGGCTGCAGCAGCATGAAGATCGTCAACGCGCAGAAGCTCACCAGCGCCGCGTCGTTCTTGCTCATCCCGGCCGTGTTCGACAGGTACTTCGTCAGGTAGGTCGTGTAGGTGTAGTACGCGACCGTGCCGCCCATCGTCAGGGCGATGACCAGCGCGAACTCCCGCTTGTGCGCGAGCAGCCCGCGCAGCGTGCCCCGCTCGACGCCGGCCTCCTCCTCGTACGCCTCGGTCTCCAGCAGGTTCCGCCGCAGGTAGAAGATCACCGCCGCCCCCACGGCGCCGACCACGAACGGGATGCGCCAGCCCCACGAGTGCAGCGTGTCCGACGACATCGTGTGCTGCAGGATGATCTGCAGCCCGAGCCCGCACAGCTGCCCCATCGTCATCGACACGTACTGGAAACTCGACGAGAACCCGCGCTTCCCCGGAGCCGACGCCTCGGTCAGGTAGGTCGCGCTCGCCGCGTACTCACCGCCGACCGACAGCCCCTGCAGCAGCCGCGCCACCAGCAGCACCAGCGCGCCGAAATAGCCGACCTGGTCGTACGTCGGCGCGACCGCGATCAGCAGCGCGCTCACCGACATCAGTGTGACCGTGGTCGTCAGCGCCGCCTTGCGGCCCTTCCGGTCGCCCAGCCGCCCGAGCAGCCAGCCGCCGACCGGCCGCATGAAGAACCCGACGGCGAAGATCCCCATCGTGTTGAGCAGCTGCGCGGTGTCGTTCCCCTTGGGGAAGAACGCCGAGGCGAAGTACACGGCGAAGCTGGAGTAGATGAACCAGTCGTACCACTCGACCAGATTGCCGATCGAGCCGCCGACCAGCGCCTTCCAGGGACTTCGGGACGTTGAGGCCGTCATGCGGGCGCCTCCTCAAGCTCGGTGAAACGGGGGGAGTGACCTGCGTCACCGCAAGTCACCGAAGCTTCACCGACGTAAGGAACCACCGACAAGCGCGAGCCCCCAGATCTAACGTCCGCTTAAGAAAGCCGCCCTCGGCCCATGGGAATCCCCGCCCGCCGAACCAGGTTGGCCACGTGGACCGCCCTGCCGCCTGAAGGAAACAGGAGCCGATGAGCCTTCGCCAGTTCGAGTACGCCTTGGCCGTGGCGGAGGAGGGCTCGGTGACGGCGGCGGCCGAACGGCTGCACGTCGCCCAACCATCCATGTCGCAGCAGATCCGCGGCCTGGAACGAGAGCTCGGCGTGGAGCTGTTCGACCGTACGCCGACCGGACTGGTGCCCACCGCGGTCGGCCTGGCGTTCCTGCGGGAGGCGCAGGTCGCGGTGAACGCGGCGCGGCGGGCGAGGGCGACGGCGCGGGCCGCAGCCGACGAGCTGGTGGGCGAACTGGTCGTCGCGGCACAGCTGGGCTTCGGCACGCGCCAGCTCCCGGGCGCACTCGCCACCCTCCGCCGCCGCTTCCCGAGGCTGGAGGTCACCGTCTTCGAGGAGCCGAGCTCCGCCGAGCTGGACCGGCTGTGCCGCCGAGGCGTACTGGACCTCGCCCTGATGGCCGCCTGCGAACGAACCCCCGCCGACGCCCACCACCTCGGCGACGAGGAGTTCGCCGTCGTCCTGGGCGCCGGGCATCCGAGCCTCGCCGCGGACCAGATCTCCCTCCACGAGCTGAAGGGCGAGCCGTGGGTCAGGTTCGACCGCGACAGCGCGCTCGACGGCGTACTGCTGAACGTGCTGCGCGACAACGACCTGACCCCCGCCACGGCAGCCCGCGTGTCCCAAACCGCCACCGCCGTACGCTGGGCCGCCCACGGACTCGGAGCAACGCTCGTCCCAGCGTCCGCGGTGCCTGCCGACCACGAGCACCTCGCCCGCCCGATCTTCCCGGCCGTGTCCCAGCCCGTCATCGCCGTCCTCCGGCAGGGCGCGGGCCCGGCGGAGAAGGCCTTGCTCGACCTCCTCCGCCAGCAGACCTGGTCCGAACCCCTCTCTCAGGTCTCCTAAGGCGCGCGGTCACCCCCTGGGAAACTCGCCCCCGTCCACCACGAGATTGCTCCCGGTCAGCCAACTCGCCTTGTCGGACACCAGGAACATCACCGCGTGGGCGATGTCGTCCGGCTCACCGTCCCGCCCCAGCGGTGGAGTGTCGCCGGCATTGGTCTGCCCCGGCGCCGCGTTCAGCCGCGCCCACTCCTCCCGCGTCGCCGCACCGCCAGGGGTAGCGGTCCGGCCGGGCGTCACGGTGTTGACCCGGACCCCGAACGGGGCCAACTCAGAGGCCAGCCCCCGGCTGTAGTTCTCCAGCGCCGCCTTCGCCGCCGTGTAGTGCAGGAACTGCCCCACCGGAGTGGTGACCGCCGCCGACGAGACATGCACAATGACCCCCGAACGCCGTTCCCGCATCCCCTCCGCCAGCAACGAGTCCAGTCGTACCGACGCCAGGAAGTTCAAGTCCAGCGCGTTCTGCCATTCTTCATCGGTAATGGCGGAAGAGTTCTCATACGGTCGCGCTCCGCCCGCGTTGTGAACGATGATGTCCACCCCGCCGAGCCTCTCCTCCGCAGCCACCGCGATCGCCTGTGCTCCAGCCCGCGTCCGCACGTCAGCCTCCACAAACGAGGCCCCCTCCGGCACCGTCCCCGCCGCCCTGGCAGTGGTCAGCACATCGGCACCCGCGTCCAGGAACTGCCGTACGACAGCCGCCCCGATTCCGCGAGAGCCACCAGTGACGAGCGCCCGCTTCCCTGCGAGCTCCAGTGTTCCAGACCCATTCCTGCTCATTCCAACATCCCCTTCAATCGCTTTTTCGACCTGTCTCAAGCTACGGCCGCAAAAGAACGGAGAACAAAGACGAAACTGCAGCAGGGGGCATAGGAGGTTCCTAAGGCGCTCCGGCCTGCGCGCCTGACCCTTGGTCGGGGCCTCGGACGGGTCTGTTATGGGCAGTCCGTCGAGTCACGTTCGCGGCGATCGCGTAGCCGATACCGTACGGAGCGTGAGTGTGAGGATTTTCAACGTGGCGGGCCCCTGTCGGCCGGAACGGCACTACATGCTGCCGCCCCAGCCCCGTCTCCCGCAGGCACATGAGCTGATCGAGCACGGGCAGTACTTCGTCGTTCACGCCCCCCGGCAGACGGGGAAGACCACGACGCTTCAGGCGTTGGCCCAGGAGCTCACGACGTCCGGCCGGTACGCGGTGGTCTATCTGTCCTGCGAGGGCGCTTCCGCCCGTGCACAGGGGAACGCGACCCCGGAAGAGCTCATTCTCGCGGCGATATCAGACGGAGCGGGATACTCCGGGCTCCCTGACGCCTGCCGCCCACCGGATCCGTGGCCAGCGGCACCGTCCGGACACCGCCTCTTCCGGGGACTCACCGCATGGGCCGCCGCGTCTCCCTTGCCGCTGGTCCTGCTCCTCGATGAGATCGACTCTCTGGTCGGTGACCACCTGACCAGCGTGCTGCGGCAGTTGCGCGCCGGCCACAACGCCCCTACCCCGTTCGCGCATTCGGTGGTGCTCTGTGGGATGCGGGATGTCCGTGACTACAAGGCGGCCTCCGGCGGCGACCCGACTCGCTTGGCCAGTTCGAGTCCGTTCAACATCAAGGCGGCCTCGCTGCGCCTTGAGAACTTCTCCTTCGACCAGATGGCCGACCTGTACGGCCAGCACACCACCGAGACCGGGCAGAAGTTCACCGAGCATGCGCTGCAACGGGCCTTCGAGGCCAGCCAGGGACAGCCCTGGCTCGTCAACGCGCTGGCCAGTGAGGTCATCCGCAACATGCGGATTCTCCCGCCAGAGCCGATCACCGATGAGCACATGGAGGAGGCGATCGAGCGGCTGATCGTCGCGCGCGCCACCCATCTGGACTCACTGGTGGCACGCCTCGCCGAGCCACGCATCCAGCGCATCATCGAACCGGTGATCGTCGGCGACCAGATCCCCGTCGACTCGGCGTTCAACGACGATCTGGCCTACATACGTGATCTGGGATTGGTCACGCGGACCCACCCGCTCCAGGTGTCCAATCCGATCTACCAGGAGGTCATCCTCCGGGTGCTCGCGGAACGCACGGAGAGCCTCGTCCATGCCGAGCCCAAGAGCTTTCTCACCTCTGACGGGCGCCTGGACTTCGACCGTCTGCTGGAGGAGTTCGCCGCGTTCTGGAAGCTGAACGGGGAGATCCTGACGAGCCATGAGATCTACCACGAGGCCGCATGCCAACTGGTCTTCATGGGCTTTCTCCACCGCATCGTCAACGGAGGCGGCTACATCGACCGCGAGTACGCCGCAGGTCGCGGCCGCATCGACCTTCTGGTCCGCAAGCCCTACGCCGGCCCTCACGGCGAACGCGCCTGGCAGTGGGAGGCGGTCGAGTTGAAGGTGCACCATCCCGGCCGCCCCGATCCGCTTCCCGACGGGCTCACCCAGCTTGACGGTTACCTGGACAGGCTCGGTTTGGAGACCGGTGCGCTGGTCATCTTCGACCGGCGTCCGGACGCCCCGCCGCTGCCCGAGCGCACCACCATCACCGAGGCCCGGTCCCCGAGCGGCAGGACGATCACCCTGCTCCGCGCCTAAACGATCATCCTCCGGCCACCCTGGAGTCACCAAGATCCACTTTGCTGGGAGCCCCCTCCCCGCGAATGGAGCACGTGTGAGACTCCAGCTTCTTGCGACGGCTTCGGCCGTCGCGCTGTCGTTCGGCGTGACCGTGGACACGGCGCATGCCGACGACCAGAGCTCGGCCACCGTAGGACGGGCGACCGCTGCCATGTCCTCCGCGGCCAACGCCTTCTGGACGCCCGAGAACATGGCCGCGGCCACCCCGCTCGACGCCCTCGAAGCCCCCTCGGGCGACGTGCCGAGCGCCCCGTCCACCCAGACCGAGTCCGCGGACGGAAGCGCCCCCGCGCAGGCGGCCACCTTCGGTGCGGACAGCCTCACCTACTTCTGGCAGTCCAAGGCCTGGGCGGGCCACGGCGCCGCCCCGGCCCGCACCATCGGCAAGCTCTACTTCGACAAGGACGGTGCCCGGAACTGGTGCACCGCGACGGTCATCTCCTCGGCCAACCACAACACCGTGTGGACCGCCGCGCACTGCCTGAGCGACGGCAACGGCCACTGGTACAAGAACATCCTGTTCGCCCCCGACTACCACGACGGCCAGTGGCCCTACGGGCACTGGGCCGCCAAGTCCTGGGCCGTCCCCGAGGGCTACCACCACGGCAAGAACAAGGTCCATGACATGGGCGCGGTCGCCCTGAACACCTCCTCGGGCCGCCGCGTCGGCGACGTGGTCGGCTGGCAGGGCTACAAGTTCGGCTCCACCCAGGCCTTCACCGACTCCCGCTCGTTCGGCTACCCGGTCGACACCTTCCCCGCCCGCTCCGGCATCGACTCCAACGGCGCCGACCTGCGCTTCTGCGTGGGCAGTTCCACCTTGGAGTTCTGGCGCAAGCTCCACTGCGACATGGGCCACGGCGCGAGCGGCGGCCCCACCATCTACGACATGCCGCTGTCCCGCGGCTGGGGCTACATCGTCACGAACCAGAGCTGGGTCAACCCGAGCAACCCCGGCTACACCTTCGGCCCCCAGCTCGGCGACAACGCCATCAACGTCCACAACGCCGTCCAGGCCGACTAAGCGATCACTCAGTGGGCTTCCTCGGCACCCAGCCGAGGAGGCCGCCGGCGTCCAGCACAACGACGGCACCAGGCTCGATCCTGATCAGGCCCTCACGGGCCAGAGCCTGAAGCGCCCGATTAACCGACACCCTGGTGGAGCCGACGGTCTCCGCGAGCCCTTCCTGAGCACCCGGCAGAACAACCCGCGCACCACACCGCATCGCCCGCGCCAGCCATTCGGCGACACGCGTGGCAGCGTCGTCGAACGCCACGCGGACCAGGTCGTCCTGCCGTTCCCCGACCTGCTCCGCGAGATACCTCATGACGTGCCTGCGGACATCGGGGACCTCGTCAACGAGCGCGAAGAGCTCATCCGCACCGATCAGCCGGAGCCTGCTCGGCACCGTCGCCGTCCATGTCGCGGTATAGGTGCCCGCGCCGAGCACCGCCGCCTTGTCGACCGCGCAGGGCGCCGCGAATTCGCCCAGCCGCAGCCGCCGCCCCTGCTCGGTCTCGTGAACGCCCGTCAGGGAGCCGTCCTCGACCACGATGAGCCGTGCCGCCGCCTGCCCGCGAACGGCGACGACGGTCCCCGCCTCGACCGTCCGCGAGATCGAGCGTTCGACCACCTTCCGTAGCCGCGCCGCGTCCAGCGAAGCGAACAGCGGCACGGCCCTCAACAACAGGGCCGTCATCCGGCGAGTATCACGCGATACAGCGCCCGCCACCAGGCCACCCATACGCTCGGTTCATGTACGCACTGGAGCTGACCTTCGAGCAGACCGACGAACGCCTGGCCGCCCGCCCCGCACACCGCCAGTACCTCTCCCAGCTTCATGACCAGGGCAGGCTCGTCATGGCAGGCCCCTGGTCGGACGACTCCGGTGCCCTCCTGCTGTTCGACACCGACGAGCGCGGCATGCGAGAGATCATCCAAAGCGACCCCTACTACTCCACCCCTGGCGTCACAGTCGCCGCCCTCCACCATTGGCAACCGATCATCAGTTAGGCCGGTCGGTGATCAGGCGTTGGTCAGGGCGCGGGTGTCGTCTGTCCCCGTGAGGGAGGCCTTGAGGGTCTCGTCTAGCGGGGTCGGCTTCACCCCGAAGGTGTCGGTGATTCGGGTGGAGTCGACGACGAAGGGGCGGTGCGACATGTGGTGGGTCTCCCACAGTTCCTCCCAGATGGGGGCGGTGTTGCCGAGCAGGGTCAGCTCGCGGTCGCTCATCTCCTCGACGCGGGGCGGAGGTGCGTCGGCCAGATCGGCCAGGCGTTCGGCCATCTCTCGTACGGAGTGGACGACCATGGGGGCGTGCCAGGCCTGGCCCAGGGCTCGCTCGTCGTGGGCGACCGCGTAGAGGGCTGCGGCGGCGTCGTCTACTGAGGTGAATGAGTGCGGGACGTCCACGGCAGCGGGGACGAGCGCTAGTAGGCCTGCTAGGACCTTGGGCTGGACCATGGCGTTGAAGATGGAGAACGCGCCGGCACCGATGAACTGACCCGCTCGGATCTCGGTGACGCGGATGCGGCCCGCGTCGTGGGCGGCCTTGGCGTTCAGCCACATCTGGGCGCGGACCTTGCCCTTGGGGCCGGTGGCGGCGAGCGGGTGGTCCTCGGTCAGCGTTCCTTCCACGGGGCCGTAGCCGTAGAGGTTGCTCAGCATGACGTAGGTGGCGTCGGTGCGTTCGGCGGCTGTTTGGATGGAGCCGAAGAGGGGCGGGACCGTTTCGGGCCAGGTGTGGTACGCGGGCATCGCCAAGTTGAAGAGGGTGTCCGCGCCCTGGGCGAGGTCGGTGAGGCGGTCGGTCTCCCCGGCGTCCAGGGCGACCCGTTCGACGTTGCCAGGACCCTCGCCGCTGCGGCTCACCATCGTGACGCGGTCGCCCGCGTCGGTGAGCAGCTTGGCCAGGTTGTGGGCGGTGGCGCCGCGGCCGACGATGACATGGAACGGCATGACTCTCCTTAATGGGAACATCGCGCCCCGGTGGGCGCTTGATCTCACTGTGCGGCGCCGGGCGAGAGACGAGCAGGGGCCGCGGAGCCAACCATCCGGAGGTTCTGGCCACATGCATCGGATCGCGTTCGTCGCCGTCCCGCCGGTGTACGCGTTCGACCTCGCCATCTCGCAGATGGTGCTGGACTCCGCCCAGGGCTACGAGCTGGTGGTGACTACTGCGGAGCCTGGGCGGGTGGAGGCCCTTGGCGGTACGGACCTGATGGTCGAGGAGGGGCTTGAGGCGGCCTCGGACGCCGACACCGTGATCGTGCTCGGTGGGGGAGGCCGGGAGGACGTCGACCCGCGCGTGCTGGATCTCGTTCGGGACGCTGTTGAGAGTGGGAAGCGGGTCGCCTCGTTCTGCACGGGGGCGTTCGTGTTGGCGCAGGCGGGGGTGCTGGACGGGCGGCGTGCCACGACGCATTGGGGGCTGACGGAGGAGTTGGCTCGGCGGCATCCGGGCATCGAGGTGGTGTCCGAGGTGTTCGTGGAGGACGGGCTGATCCTCACCTCGGCTGGTGCGGCGGCGTGTGTGGAGCTGTGCCTGCACCTGGTGCGGACGGACTTTGGGGCTGCTGCGGCGGCAGCGGCCGGACGGCTGGCGATCGTGGCGCCGCCTCGGCCCGGGGAGCAGGCGCAGGTCGTTCAGATGCCTCTGCCCGTCACGCCGGACGAATCGCTGGCGGCCACCAGGGAGTGGGCGCTGCGGCGGCTGGACGAGGCGATCACGCTCCACGACCTGGCCGCGCATGCGTGTGTGAGCACGCGGACGTTCACGCGCCGGTTCCAGGCCGAGAACGGGGTGAGCCCGATCCAGTGGCTGCTGGAGCGGCGCGTCGAACGGGCCCGCGAGCTGCTGGAGACCACGTCCCTCCCGATGGACCAGGTGGCGTTCCGCAGCGGGCTCGGCAGCGCCGATTCGCTACGGCAGCACCTGGTCCGCCGGGTGGGCGTGACTCCGACCGCTTATCGTCAGCGCTGGAAGACGCCCAGCGCGTCGTAGGCGTGCCATGAGCCGATCTTCTTGTCGAGGGTGAGGACGTTCTCGCCGGCCTTCAAGGAGGAGGCGGGGAGGGGCAGCTCTACGTAGGACGGCTTGAGGGTGGTGCCGGGGACGGTCGTGTCGCCTTCTAGGGAACCTCTCGTGGCGCCGTTCTCCAGCTTGATGTCCTTGACCGGGGTGTCGTTGAGGGCGAGGTTGATCACGCCGGGGTTGGAGGCGTGGGTGTCGATGAGCCAGATCGCCAGGACGACCTCGGCGGACGGGACCGACTCCAAGGGGAAGCGGAACGTGGTGCGGCTCGGCTTGCTGCCCGCCCACGAGTCCGCCGGGCCTGGCTGGATGTAGGCCCAGTCGGTGTTCGGGACGCTCTTGCCGTAGGTGTAGTCCACGCCGTTCGGGAACTGCTTGGTCACCTGCGCGTATCCGGCGGGCGCCAGCGCCAGCTCCAGGCTCTTGCCGTCGAACGTGCCGACCGTGGCGATCGGCTTGCCGGAGACGGTGACCGAGTCGGCGCTGTGGCCGGCGATCTCCGAGGTGGGGCGGCTGCTGTCGCCCGAGGCGTCCACGGTCACGATGCGGTAGTACCAGTCCTGGCGTCGGCCGCCCATGCGGTCGTGGGCGAACGAGGCGTAGACGGTCTTGGTGAGGAGCGTGTCGGGGCCGGGCTTGAATCCGCGCTGCTGTGAGCCGTAGACGGCGTAGTGGTCGACCAGGGGCCGGTAGGCCTCGCCCTCCCAGGTCAGGCGGATGCGGCCGATCTCCGGGGCCGCCTTGATCTTGCGTACGGGCTGTGGGCTCATCGGCTCAGGCCTCTCGGTTCAGGCCGGGCTTGCCGGCCTCGGTCACGAAGCGGGCGGCGGTGGTCACCGGGGCGCCTGGACTGCTGACGTACGCGACGGACTTGAACTCGGAGGTCAGCGTGCCGGGGGTGAGGGTGCAGCTGACGTAGCCGCGGCGGGCGTTGTAGAGCTTCACGTGCGGGTTGCCCAGCCAGATCTTGGCGGAGGCGTCGGTCTCGCCGCCGTCGCCGTCGGAGCCGATCGAGCTGCAGACCAGCTCGGTGCCGATCGTGCGCGAGGCGGGGTCCCTCCAGTCGGCCTTGAGCTCGGCGGCGACGGCGCGGTGGATGTCGCCGGACAGGACGACCGGGTTGGCGATCTTGCTGCGGTCGAACGCCTGCCAGAGGCGGTCGCGGTTGGCGGGGAAGCCGTCCCACATGTCGTTGCTGTAGAGCTCACCGGGGCCGGTGTCGCGGTCGATCTGGGCCATGACCGTGCCGGTGCCGAGGAGGTTCCAGGTGGCGCGGGACTTCGCGAGGCCGTCGTACAGCCACTTCTCCTGGCGGGCGCCGAGGATCGTGCGCTTGGGATCGTGGCGTTCGGGGGAGTTGTCGACGACCTGCCCCGCCGGGTAGGTGTCGCGGTACTGGCGGTTGTCGAGGATGTCGAGCTGGGCCAGCCGTCCCCAGTGCCTGCGCTGGTAGAGCGCGAGGTCCGGACCCTTGGGGAGCTGAACGCTGCGGAGCGGGAGGTTCTCGTAGAACGCGCGGTAGGCGACGGCGCGGCGGCGCAGGAAGTCCGCCGGCGCGATCCCGGTCTCCGACCAGGCGTTGGCGTAGTTGTTCTGCACCTCGTGGTCGTCGGAGGTGAACATCCAGGGGAACGCGGCGTGCGTGGCCTGCAGGTTCGGGTCGGTCTTGAAGAGCGAGTAGCGCAGGCGGTGCTGCTCGAGCGTGTTGATCTCGACGCCGTGCTCGGGGCCGACCGGCAGGGGCTCGGTGCGCAGCCAGTTCGCCTTGGTGATCCCGTATTCGTAGATGTAGTCGCCCAGGAACAGGACCAGGTCGAGGTCCTCCTGCGCCA
This sequence comes from Actinomadura barringtoniae, assembly GCF_017573505.1. GTDB lineage: Bacteria > Actinomycetota > Actinomycetes > Streptosporangiales > Streptosporangiaceae > Spirillospora > Spirillospora barringtoniae. The sequence goes on along the minus strand of NZ_JAGEOJ010000006.1, from coordinate 464,980 downwards.
TGTGCTGGTAGGCGGTGAAGTGGCCGTGGTACCAGGCGGCGCAGGACGCGGTGCTGAAGCGGAACGAGGCGGGGGTCGTGCGCGGGTCCGGGGCGGTCTTCGTACGGCCGACCGGGCTCAGCGCGTCGCCCGCGCGAAAGCGGTAGAAGTAGTCGCGGCCGGGGCGCAGGCCATGCACCTCGGCGTGCACCGAGTGCGCCAGCTCGGGCGTCGCGACGGCCTGGCCGCGCCGCACGATCTTCTTGAACGTCTCGTCCTCGGCCACCTCGTACCGCACGGTGTAGGCGCGGCGGGGCATCCCGCCGTGGCCGTCGACCGCCAGCGGCTCGGGCGCCAGCCGGGTCCACAGGACGAAGCCGTCGGGCAGCGGGTCGCCCGAGGCGATGCCGAGCTTGAACGGGTCGGACGGCACCTTGCCGGAGCCGGCGGTCAGCGCGTCGGCGTGCGCCGTGCCGGTCTCGGCTCCGGTGCCGAGCGCGAACGCGGCGGCGCTCACGCCGGTCATCGTGAGGAACGACCTGCGGCCGATCGGAGGCAGGGGTGATCTCATGCGCGGTACTCCAAGGAGGGGAGGGGACTGACGCGAGAGGGGATCAACGCGAGCGGGGATTAAGGCGAGCGGGATTAAGGCGAGCGGGGATTAGGGCGAACGGGGGCTGACGCGAGCGGGGGCTGACGCGGATGATCACTTACGGGGGTGAATCACTTGAGGCCGCCGGATGTGAGGCCCGCGACGATCCGGCGCTGGAACAGCAGGACCACCACGACGAGGGGGACGGTCACCACCACCCCGGCCGCCATCTGGGTGCCGAACGGCTGGTCGTAGCCGGTCTGGCCGGTGAACTGGGAGACGATGACGTTGGCGGTCTTCATCTTCTGGTCGTTGACCATGCTCACCGCGATCAGGTACTCGTTCCACGCGATGACGAACGTGATGATCGCGGTGGTGAAGACGCCCGGCGCGGCCAGCGGGAGGATGATCTTGCGGAACGCCTGGCCGGCCGTGCAGCCGTCGACCATGGCGGCCTGCTCCAGCTCGAACGGCAGCCGCCGGAAGAACGCGGTGAGGTTCCAGACCGCGAGCGGCAGCGCGAACGACAGGCTCGGCACGACCATCGCCTGGTAGGTGTTGATCCAGCCGATGTCGGTGAACAGCTTGAGTAGCGGGACGATCAGCAGGCTGCCGGGGAACATCGACGTCGACACGACGAGGGCGAGGACGGCGCGCTTGAAGCGGAACCGCAGCCGGGCCAGCGCGTACGCCGCCGACACCCCGATGATCAGGGTCAGCACGGTCGTCGACCCGGCCACGATGAGGCTGTTGCCCAGGGACCGGACGAAGCCGTGCCCGGGCTTGAAGACGGCGCGGTAGTTCTCCAGCGACATCGGGTTCGGCCACACCGACATGTCGAACATGTCGTTGGTGCGGCGCAGGCTGGAGACGACCATCCAGTAGAACGGCAGCAGGCAGAAGACCGCCGCGAGAACGGGTGAGAGCCGGTCGGCCACGCGCCTCATCAGTCGTCCTCCCCGATGATGTCCGCGCCGAGCAGCCGTACGAAGACGTAGGCGGCCAGCGCGATGTAGAGGAACAGCACCACCGCGGTGGCCGCGGCGGGCCCGTACCGCAGGTTCATCGCGTCGTCCCAGGCGAGCTGGGAGAGCGTCTCGACCGATGGTTTGCGGGTGCCGATGAGGACCTGCGGCAGGTCGAACATCCGCAGCGCGTCCATCATCCGGAACATCACCGCGACCAGCAGTGTGGGCTTGACCAGCGGCAACGTGATGGAGATCAGCCGCTGCCAGGCGCTCGCCCCGTCGACCTTGGCGGCCTCGTAGACCTCGTCCGGGATGACCTGCAGCCCGGCGAGCACCAGCAGCGCGACGAACGGCGCGGTCTTCCAGGTGTCGGCGATGATGACCGCCCAGCGGGCGGCCTGGCCGTCGGCGGTCCACAGCACCTCGTGCCCGAGCACCGCGTTCGCGACGCCGTCCGCCGCGAAGATCCACCGCCACAGCAGCGCGGAGATGGCCGTCGGGATCGCCCACGGCACCAGCACGCTGGCGCGGAACAGCGCCCGGCCGCGGAACGCCCGGTGCATGAGCAGCGCCATGCCGAGGCCGAGCACCGTCTCGATCGTGACCGTGACCACGGTGAAGAACGTGGTGTTCCACAGCGCCGTGGTGAACCGGTCGTTGCCGATCAGCGCGGTGTAGTTCTTCAGCCCGCTGAACGAGTCGGCCTGGACGACCAGGCCGTCGGCGTCCAGGCCCTCGCTCGTGCGGTGCAGCGAGTCCCAGACGGCCGCGACGACCGGGAAGGCGATGACGACGCCGAGCACCAGGAACGTGGGGGACAGCAGGGCGGCGGCGAGCCGACCCTGTCCGTCGCCCCGCGTACGCCGGCGTCCGCGGCCGGGCCGCTCGTGGCCTTGGGAGGGCGGCCCGGCCGGGGACGCTGCCGACGAACCGGTCTGGAGGAGTTGACCGGTTCCGGCGGACGGTTGGCTCATCGTCAGTCCGTCAACCCCGAGAGGGCGGTCTGCAGGTCGGCAGAGGCCTGGTCGACCGACTTCTTGCCGGTGATCGCGGCGGTGACGTTGTCCTGGATCGCGGCGCTGACCTCGCTGTACTTGACCGCGACCGGACGGCCCTTGGCCGCGTCCAGGCTCTTCTTCAAGACGGGCAGGTACGGGTACTTCTTGATCATCGCGGCGTCGTCGTAGAGCGCCGAGCGCGACAGCGGGAAGGACTGCTCGGTGCCGTACTCCTTCTCCACGTCCAGGCTCACGATGTAGGTGATGAAGGCGCGCGCGGTGGCCTGGTGCTTGGAGAACGCCGAGACCGACAGGTTGTTGCCGCCGAGCGTGCCCGAGCCGAGGCCGTCCTTGCCGGGCAGGGGAGCGACATCGAACTTGCCGTTCACCTTGGACGAGCCGTCGGTGGCCTCGGCCATCGCGTAGACGTAGGCCCAGTTGCGATGGAAGACGAGCTTGCCCTCCTGGAAGGCGCGGCGGCCCTCCTCTTCCTTGAGGGTGACGCCCTTGGCGGGGATGGTCCCCTTCTTGAAGCCGTCCACCAGGAACTGCATCCCGGCCTTGGCCTGCGGGGAGGTGACCTGCGGCTTGCCGGAGGCGTCGAACACCTGGCCGCCCGCGGACTGCACCGCCTCGGAGTAGTTGACCGTCAGGCCCTCGTACTTGTCGTACTGGCCCGCGAAGCAGTCGACGCCCTTGCCCGCCGAGGTCTTCTTCACCTTGTCGCAGTCGGCGGTGAGGTCGGCCCAGGTCTTGGGCGGCTCGTTGACGCCCGCGTCCTTCAGCAGGTCCTTGCGGTAGTAGAGGATGCCGGTGCCGGTCAGCCACGGCGCCGCGTACAACTTGCCGCGGTACTTACCGGTCTCCAGCGCCGCCGGCACGAACGTGGACGGATCCAGCTTGGACTCGTCCAGCGGCAGCACCCAGCGTCGCGCGGCGAACTCGGCGGTCCAGACCGCGTCCAGCCGGATCACGTCGTACGCGCTGGACTTGATCTGCGCGTTCTGCACGAGCTGCTGCCGGGTCTGGTCGCCGTCCTCGGGCAGCTCGACCAGCCGGACCTGCTCCTTCGGGTGGGCGGTGTTCCACTTGCCGATGAGCTTCTGGATGGTGCCGGTGAGGTCCTTGCCGGTGGCGAACGTGATCGGCCCGCGGCCCTCGTTCGTCGCGGGGGCGGACGAGGTCTTCTTGTCGTCGCCGCCGCAGCCGCTGAGGGCGAGCGCGAGGGTCAGCGCTGTGGCGGCGCCGCCCCAGAGTGTCCTGGTCGTCATCGGGTGGCCGTGCCTTTCGCGGGGGTATGGCTCTCGGGGTGTGATGCGGGGTGTGATGCGGAGTCGGATGCGTGGTCGTGGGGGACGTCGTTGATCGTGCCGGCGTGGCGGGCGCGTTCGGCGGCCCAGACCACGCGGTGCGAGGCGAGGCTCTCCTCGCCGTCGGTGCTCAGCGCGGACGGGTCGCCGGTGGCGATCGCCGCGATGAAGGCGTCGGCGAGGGCGGCGTCGCCCTCGTCGTGCCGCCCGTCCTGTGCCTTGTGGGCGTCGGACGTCGAGAAGGTCTCCAGCTCGCCGGTGACGAAGTCGCGCACCTGGAGCTGGATGCCGTCGCCCTCGACGCACCCGGTCGACCCGAAGATCCGGGTCTGCCGCTGGGCGTAGGGGGAGAAGGCGGTCATGGTGAACGAGCCGGTGGCGCCGGAGGGGAACTCCATGTTCACGACCTGGTGGTCCACCACGTCGTTGTCGCCGCTGTAGACGCAGCGCCCGTACGGGCCGTCCCGCAGCGCCGCCAGCACGCCGTCCTCGGTGCGGTCGGGGGTGACCGCGCCGAGCGGCCAGGCCTCCAGGTCGGGGTCGCCGAGGCAGGACAGGTAGAGCCGCTTGGCCGAGTAGGCGCAGGTCTTCTCGACCGGGCAGGTCAGGCACCGGTCGCTCGCGCCGGCGGGCTTGTTCTCGGGGCGGAAGTGCGACAGCCGCCCGAACGAGCCGATCCGGGCCGGGAGCTCGCCCATCACGTGGATGATCCAGTCGATGTCGTGGACCGACTTGCTCATCAGCACCGGGCCGGATTCGGCCTCGCGGCGCCAGTTGCCGCGTACGTAGGAGTGGGCGAAGTGCCACCAGCCGACCGGCTCCAGGTGCTGGATGCTGATCGGGGTGCCGATCCGGCCGGACTCGATCAGCTCCTTCAGCATCCGGGTGTAGGGGGTGTAGCGGAGCACGTGGCAGACGGCGAGCATGACCCCGGCGCGTTCGACGGCCTCGACGATTCCGGCCGCGTCCGCCTCGGTGGTGGCCATCGGCTTCTCCAGCAGGAGGTGGTAGCCGAGGCCGGCGAAGGCGACCGCTGGCTCGGCGTGCTCGGCGTCCTGGGTCGCGATGATCATGCCGTCGGCGAGCTTCCCGGCCGCGGCCAGGTCCCGCCAGTCGGCGAAGACATGCTCGGGCGGGATACCGTGCTCCTCGGCGAAGCGTTCGCGGCGCACCGGATCCGGCTCGGCGACGGCGACGACCTTCGCCCTCCGGGTCGCCAGCGCCCGGCGGGCATAGGTCGATCCCCGCATCCCCGCTCCTGCCACGGCGAGCGTGGGCCGGGTAGTCTCCGTCAAGGGCGCTCTCCTCTGATCCCGACGCAGTCGGCCCGGGGGGTGTGGGGGGTCGTCCCCCCTTGGACAGGGCTGACCTGCGAAGTTCTTTACGAAAGGCAGTTTCGTAAGTAAGTTGGCAATAATGTCGCCGGTCCCACGATCCCTGTCAAGAGGTACTGTGTCCGAAATCTCCCTGCACGGGGCCCTGCACGGCGGGGACCCCTCGGTGCTGCGCCGGCTGAACTCAGCCGCCACCCTGCGGGCGCTGCGCGGCGGCGGCGAGCCGACCCTCAGTGAGCTGGCCAAGCAGGTCGGGCTGTCCCGGCCCACGTGCGAGGGCGTGCTGGCCGAGCTGACCGAGCGCGGCCTGGTCTCCGAGGTGGCCCCGCGCTCCGGCTCCGGACTCGGGCGGCCCGCCCGGCGCTACCGGTTCCGCGCCGAGGCCGGCTACGCGCTGGGCATCGAGATCGACGCGCACTGGACCCAGCTCTTCCTCGCCGACCTCAGCGGCGAGGTCGTGGCCCGCCACCGGGTCGACCTGGACGTGGGATGGGAGCCCGCCGAGCGGCTGGCCGCGGTCCGGGCGGCGGTCCGGATCTGCCTGGCCGAGGCCGAGGTGGAACGCTCATCGCTGTGGGCCGTCGGCGCGGGCACCCCGGGCGTGATCGACCCGGACGGCACGGTGGCGCTGTGCACGGTCGTGCCGGGCTGGCACGGCCTGAACCTGGCCCGCGAGCTGGGCCGTTCGTTCCCCTGCAAGGTCCACGTGGAGAACGACGCGAACCTGGCCGCCATGGCCGAGCGGTGGCGCGGCGCGGCCCAGGCCGTCGACGACGTGGTGGCCGTCCAGGCGGGTCTGCACACCGGCGCCGGCGTGATCGTCGGCGGGCGGCTGCACCGCGGCCGGTGGGGCGCCGCGGGCGAGGTCGGCATGCTGCCCGAACTCGGCTGGATCGACACCACGGCGCGGCTGATCGGCGGCGGCCGGCCCGCGCTGGGCTCCGGCCGCGCCGCCGAACGCGTGCTCGTCGCGGCGGGCCAAGGCGACCCGGACGCCGTCGAGATGGTCGACCGGCTGGCCGAGGGCATGTCCAAGGGCGTGGCCGCCATGGTGCTCGCGCTGGACCCGGAGATGGTGGTGGTCGGCGGGGCGCTGGCCGGTGAACGGCTGGTCGCCGAGCTGAGCCGGCACGTCCGGCCGCTCTGCTTCAGCCCGACCCGCATCGAGATGTCCTCGCTCGGGGACGCGGCGGTCGGCCTCGGCGCCGTACGGCTCGCCCTTGACCGAATCGACGAGCGCCTCTTCCACGTCGAGTGAGACATCCGCGAGTGAACATCGGCGGGCGAACATCGACGGGTTGAACGCCCCTCGGGTGAGACATCCGACGTTCGATATTGACGGGGTGGCGGAGCGCGTTTAGCGTCCCAGGCGTAACCCGCGTGCTGATCGGGGGCAGCTCGCCTGTTGAGGAGGCGCCACCCCCCAATGCCCTCTCGCTCCCGTTCTCTTATCGCCTTTCTCGTCTCCATCCTGGTCGTCATGGCATTCCTGCCGGGAAAGGCGACGGCCACCTCTCCCAAAAGCCCCAAGGCTCCCCGGCGAGCCGTTGTGGCGCCGAGCGATCCGTACACCTATCTCGACGATCCGCAGATGGTGTCGGAGGGCCAGGAACCGCCGCACGCGATGCTGCGCCCCCGCGAGCAGGCGTGGTCGCGGCCGCTGGACGGGGACTGGCGGCTCAAGGTCGTCGAACGGCCGGACCAGGTGCCCGCGGGCTTCTACCAGCAGGGCTACGACGTCTCGAAGTGGCCGAGCGCCAAGGTCCCGCACACCTGGCAGAGCGACCGGCTCGACCATCCGGTGTTCCGCAACATTCCGACCGAGGTGTGGCCGGACGACCCGCCCAAGACGCCGCGCGACATCAATCCGACGGGCGCCTATGTCAAGCGGCTCGATGTGCCGAAGGACTGGGGCGGGCGTCGTACGTTCCTGCGGTTTGAAGGCGTGACGAGCGCCTACTTCGTATGGGTGAACGGGAAGTACGCCGGATATGACCAGGGCGGTTACAGTCCGGCCGAGTTCGACATCTCCGATGACGTTCACACCGGCGCCAATACGGTCGCGGTCCAGGTGCACCGGTGGAGCTCGGGTTCGTATCTCGAGGACTATGACCAGTGGCGTTACAGCGGCATCTTCCGTTCGGTATGGGCCTACTCCACGCCCAAGGCCTACGTGCGCGACGCCTACTTCACCACTGATCTGGACGGCTCGTACCGCGACGCCACCCTGAACGCCACGCTGACCGTGGGCAATAAGGGCGGAGCCCAGGGCACCTACACGGCCAAGGCGACGCTGATCGATCCGCGCGGCAGGCCGGTCCAGACGTTCGAGAACAAGGCCGAGGTGAACGGCGAGAGCACACCGGTCACGCTGTCGGCCGCCGTCAGCGACCCCCTGAAATGGTCGGACGAGACGCCGAACCTCTACACGGTGGCGCTGGACCTGGTCGATCCGGGCGGGCACGTCGTGCACCGGACGTCGGAGACCATCGGCTTCCGCAAGATCGAGATCAGGGACAAGCAGCTCCTCGTCAACGGCAAGCGCATCCTGATCAAGGGGGTGAACCGGCCCGAGACCGACCCCGACACCGGCCGCCACCAGACCCGTGAGCGGCAGGAGTCCGACGTCGCGCTGATGAAGAAGCTCAACATCAACGCACTGCGTACCGCGCATTACCCGTCCGACCCCTACCTGTACGACCTGGCGGACCGGAAGGGGCTGTGGATCGACGACGAGGTCGACATCGAGACCCACAACCACCAGGACTGCACCCAGCCGCCCGGCCCGACCGACTGCCCGGCCGACCGTCCCGAATACCAGAAGGCGTTCGCGGACCGCTTCGCCGCGATGATCGCGCGCGACAAGAACCACCCGAGCGTGCTGATGTGGGACACCGGCAACGAGGCGGGCCTGGGCGCGGCGCACTACAAGATGGCCGACTACGCCAAGGCCAACGAGCCCACGCGGCCGCTCTACCACCAGTCCAACACCCCGAACGGCGACGCCCCGTACGCCAACGTCTACGGGCCGCGCTACCCGACACCGCAGCAGCTGGACGCGATGGCGGCCACCACGACGCGGCCGCTCATCATGGGCGAGTACGCGCACGCCATGGGCAACAGCCTCGGCAACTTCCGGGAGTTCTGGGAGGCCGTCCGCAAGCATCCGCAACTGCAGGGAGGCTTCATCTGGGACTGGGCCGAGGCCAACCTTCGCCAGCCGCTCACGACCACGCCCGACGGCTCGTCCAACCACATCAAGAGCTGGTTGCAGGGCCTTCCCAAGAGGGCCGACGGTCATCGAGGGAAGGGCCTCTACTTTTCAGGGCTCGACGACTTCGTTGAGGTCTATCGGGATCGCAAGCTGGACCTCACCGGCAACCAGGTGAGCCTGGACGCGTGGGTGAAGCCCGCGCAGCCCTGGACCGGCGATTTCACCATCGTCACCAAGGGCAACCACCAGTACGGCCTGAAGATGCACGATCAGAACACCCTGGAGTTCTTCATCTACAGCGCCGGCAAGTGGCGGACCGCATGGGCGCCCGTTCCGGCCGACTGGTACGACACCTGGCACCGCGTGACCGGTGCCTACGACGGCTCGGCCCTGGTGGTCTACGTGGACGGCAAGGAGGCCGGGCGGGTCGCCTACTCGGGCAACATCGACTGGTCGTCGTGGGACGTCAACGTGGGCCGCAACTCCGAATCCATGCAGGACGCCCTCAAGGGCCGCATGGCGCACGGGTCCGTCGACGACGTACGGATCTACGGGCGGGCGCTGACGCCGACCGAGATGGCCGCGGGCGCAGACCCGAAGAAGGACGCCCTGCTGGCCCTGAACTTCGACAAGTTCACGACCAAGGGCACGTTCCTGTCCAACGGCGAGAGCTGGTCCGGCGACGACGGGCTCGTGGGCTCGGACCGCTACGAGCAGCCCGAACTGGCGCAGCTGGCGTGGGTGCACTCGCCGATCCGCGTCGACCGCGACGGCGGGCAGGTCACCGTCTCCAGCGAGCGTGCGTTCGCCGGAACCGGCGACCTGGAGCTGCGCTGGCGCTACACCGAGGGCGGCCGGACGCTGCGGTCGGGCACCCTGCCGCTGAACGTGGCGCCGGGCGGCAGCGTGAACCCGGCGGTCCCGGCGCCGCCCGCCAACCCGCACGGCGCCGAACGCTGGCTGAGCGTGGACGCGGTCCAGAAGTCCTCCGGGCACGTCGTCGGCTTCGGCCAGTTCTCCGTCGGCGGGACCGACGTGCCGGGCGTCCGATGGCCGGCCACCGGAACGGTGAGGACCGAGCAGGGCGACAAGGACGTGGTCGTGTCCGGCCAGGACTTCCGCTACGTCTTCGACAAGGCCAAGGGCACGCTGACCTCGATGCGCTACAAGGGCACCGAGCTGGTGAAGACCGGACCCGAGCTGGACGTGTGGCGCCCGCCGACCAGCAACGAGACCTACACGTGGGGGAGGGCCGAGGGTGAGGACTGGCGTAAGGCCGGGCTCGACCGGCTGGTCACCACCCCCGGCGCGATCACGGTGACGCCGGGCGGCGACGGCAAGGTGTCGATCTCGATTCCGAGCAAGGTCTCCGCGCCCGGCTACGCGTCCGCGTGGTTCGACCAGACGGCGACGTACGTGGTGGACGGCTCGGGACAGATCGAGCTCAGCCACAAGGTCAGCCCGCAGGGCGGCGTCCGCACCCTGCCCTACCTCGCGCGTGTCGGCTTCACGATCAAGATGCCCGACGCGTTCACGAAGCTCGCCTGGTACGGGCGCGGACCGGTCGGCAACTACGTCGATCGCAAGGACGGCGTGAAGATGGGCGTCTGGTCGTCGGCGGTCGACGATCTCTACGAGTCGTACTACCGGCCGCAGGATCACGCCAACCACGACGACGTCCGATGGGCGACGCTCACCGACGGAAAGGTCGGACTTCTGGTGAGCGGCGACCTGGAGGTCTCGGCCACCCCGTACGACGATCTGGACCGGGCGCTGTACCCGTTCGCACGCGTCCGCAACCCGGGCTGGAACACCCTGCACGTCGACCACGCGGTCACCGGCATGGGCGACACACCCAACCCTGTGCAGCCGCAATACCAAGTCCACCCGGATCAGGACTACGCGTACTCGGTGCTGATCAGGCCCGTCACCGGCTCAGGAACGATTCCGTGATTCGGAGATGACATAGGTCTTCCTCTCGCGCTCCTGGTACTGGCGAGTCACCTGACGTTCTATGAGGTCAGAGCCGGTATCGGGGGCACGAGAGGAGTCACTGTGCCCGACCCGCTTTCCCGACGGACCCTGCTGCTCGGCGCCGCCGCCGCAGGCATGACCGGAACGGTCTCGGCCTCCGCGGCCTCGATGGACGCCCTGGCCGTCCCGCTCGGCGCGCTCGCCGATCCCGCCGGGCCGCCGCTGCCGCACCCCATGGCCGAGCCGATGCGGGAGCTGGTCGGAACGAGCTTCCCGCCGGGCTTCGTCTTCGGGACGGCCACCGCCGCGTACCAGATCGAGGGCGCGGTGCACGCCGACGGCCGGGGCAAGACCATCTGGGACACCTTCAGCCACCAGCGCGGACGGATCCTGCACGGCGACACCGGCGACGTCGCCGACGACCACTACCACCGGATGAAGGCCGACCTGGACCTGATGAAGTGGCTCGGGCTGCGCGGCTACCGGTTCTCGATCGCCTGGTCGCGGATCCAGCCCACCGGGAAGGGCGCCGTCAACCACAAGGGGATGGACTTCTACAAGCGGCTCGTCGACGGGCTGCGCGCCCGCGGCATCAAGCCCATGGCCACGCTCTTCCACTGGGACCTGCCGCAGGCGCTGCAGAACCACGGCGGCTGGGAGTCGCGCGACACGGCCAAGCGGTTCGCCGACTACGCGCAACTGATGTTCGAGGCGCTCGGCGACCAGGTCGACACCTGGATGACGCTGAACGAGCCGAAGACCTTCGTGCAGAACGGCTACCGCTGGAACGTCCACGCGCCCGGCGTCAAGAGCGACGCCCGCGCCTTCGTCGTCCTGCATCACCTCATGCTCGGGCACGGCATGGCCGTCCAGGCGCACCGTGCCAGCGGCGCGGGCGGGAAGATCGGGATCGCGCTCAACATGTCGCCGGTCTACCCGTCCGACCGTTCATCCGGGGCGAAGAAGGCCGCCAACTGGTTCGACGACTTCTCCAACCGGCTCTATCTGGAGCCGGTCCTGCACGGCCACTACCCCTCCGGGCCCTACAACTGGATCGCCAAGCACAGCCCGATGCCCAAGAAGATCCGTTCGGGCGACATGGCCATCATCGGGTCGCCCATCGACGTCCTGGGCGTGCAGTACTACTCGCCCGCCTACCGGGACCGGCACAACAACGCCGTCGTCAAACATCCGCGTTCGGCCGCCAGCTGGCAGCAGATCTACCCGCAGGGGCTGGAAGACCTGCTCGTGCGCCTGCACCGCGACTACCCGAGGACGCCTCTGGTGGTGACCGAGAACGGGATCGCCACCAAGGAGTACCTGGGCAAGCACAAGCGCATCGAGGACAAGCAGCGCGTGAAGTTCATGCACGACCACCTTGCGGCCGCGCACCGCGCGATGGCCAAGGGCGTGCCGCTCCAGGGTTACTTCGCCTGGTCGCTCATGGACAACTTCGAGTGGAACCAGGGCTACTCGATGCGCTTCGGCATCGTCTACGTCGACTACAAGACGCAGCGCCGCGTGCCCAAGCGCAGCGCGCTCTGGTACCGCGACGTCATCCGGCGAGGCGGCTTCTGACCGCCCCGCCGGAGCGCTCTGCGGCCTAGTTGCCGTCGATCAGGTGAACGGCCAGGTCGGGGCTGAACTGCCCGGCCGGGACGTTCGGGCCGATGCCGCAGGGACCGTCGGAGTCGCCGGGGACCTTGACCCACAGCTCCAGCTCGGCACCACCGGTGCCGGGCTGGGGCGCGGCGCCGAGCTTGCGGCCCGCCGGGTTGCACCACTCGCCGTTGGAACCGTTGCCGTTGCGGCTGGTGTCGATCACGTACTTCTTGGCGGTGCCGAGGGCGTTGTTCACGTCGTTGGCGTAGGCGTCGGACTCGGCGGTCGTGTAGTAGTTCGACACGTTCACCGAGAAGCCGCGGGCGTTGGTGATGCCCGCGTCCTTGAGGCGCTGGGCCATCGTCGCGGCGGCGATCCACTTGGCGTTGCCGCCGTCCAGGTAGGTCCAGGCGTTCGACGCCTTGGCCTTGAGCTGGTCGACCGCGTACTTCATCAGGTCCAGGCGCAGCTGCCGCTCGCCCTCGGGGATGCAGTCGAGCTGGGCGACGGCGTCGGGCTCGACGACCACGATCGCGGGCCGGTCGCCGATGCCGCCGGCGAACTTGTCGATCCACGTACGGTAGGCCGCGGCGTCACCGGCACCGCCGTCGGAGTGGCCGTTGCAGTCGCGGCCGGGCACGTTGTAGGCGACGAGGACGGGGGTCTTCCCGGCTGTCTGGGCCGCGCCCACGTAGCCGGAGACGGCGCCCGCGATGTCGTTGTCCCAGTCGCCGAACCAGCGGGCGATCGGCTTGTCGGCGATGGCCGCCTTGATGCGCGCGGCGCGGCCGTCACCGGCGTTGTCGCGCGCCCAGCGCGCCGGGTTGGAGTCCGGGTCCACGTAGAGGTCGGTCGCCGCCTGGCTGTTGGCGGCGCCCTTCTCGGCGCCCTTCTCGGCGCTCGTGGCGGCGACGCGTCCGGCCGAGTGGTCGGTGGACGAGCAGGCGCCGGTCAGAGCGACGGCGGCGGTGAGAGTCAGGAGAGGGATGAACCGGCGGGAAATCGGCACGGGGGAGCTCCTTCGCCGATGCGGGAAAGATCGACTGGTGGCCCGGGAGCCTAGCAGCCATGATCATCTCGGTAGAGCACAATGCGCCCGCCGTCCGGGACGGCGGGCGCATCGGCGCTGGGTCAGGAGACGATCAGGAGCGGCTTCTCCAGGAGCTCGGCCAGCCGGGCCAGGAACTTGGCGCCGGTCGCGCCGTCAATGGCGCGGTGGTCGAACGAGGCCGTCACCGACATGCGCTTGCCGGGCACGATCTCGCCGTCCTTGACGACCGGCTCGTCCCGCACCGCGCCGACGGCCAGGATCGCCGACTCCGGCGGGTTGATGACCGCCGAGAAGGTGTCGATGCCGAACATGCCCAGGTTGCTGACGCTGAACGTGCCGCCGCTCATCTCGTTCGGGCCGAGCTTGCCGTCGCGGGCCTTGGCGGCCAGCGCGCGGGTCTCGGCGCCGATCTCGGCGACGCCCTTGCGGTCGGCGTCGCGGATGACCGGCACCAGCAGGCCGTCCTCGACCGCGACCGCCACACCCACGTTGATCTTCTTGTGGACGAGCAGGTTGTCCTCGGTGAACGAGACGTTGATCTCGGGGTGCTCGCGCAGCGCGGTCGCGCAGGCCTTGACGATCAGGTCGTTCACGCTGATCTTGGCGGGGGCGAGCGCCTCGTTCATGGTCGCCCGGAAGGCCACCAGGGCCTCGGCGTCCACGTCCCGGGTGAGGTAGAAGTGCGGCGCGTTCCGCTTGCTCTCGGTGAGGCGGCGCGCGGCCACCTTCCGGAACCGGTTGAGCGGCACGACCTCCACGTCGTCCCCGACCGGCTGCTGCGGAGCGGGCGCAGAGACCGGAGGGGCCGTCGCCGGAGCCGGTGCGGCCGTGGGTTCGGAACGGATCGCGGCCTCGATGTCGGCGCGGACGATCCGTCCGCCCGGACCGGTGCCGGTGATCGTCGCCAGGTCCAGACCGTGGTCGCGGGCCAGGCGGCGCGCCAGCGGAGACGACGGCGGGCGCGACGCGGGACGGCCCGACCCGTTCGACGCCGGAACGGCTGCCACCGGAGCAGGCGCGGGAGCGGGCTTCTCGGCGACCGTGACCGGCTCGGGCGCCGGGGCAGGAGCAGGGGCCGGAGCGGGCTCGGGCTCAGGCTTGGGCTGCGCGGGCGCGGGCGCGGCCGCCGGGGCGGCGGCCGCGGCACCCTTGGGGGCGATGACGGCGATGGGGGCGCCGATGGCGGCCGTCTCGCCGTCGCCGACCAGGATCTTCTCCAGCACGCCGGCCTCGTAGGCCTCGTACTCCATGACGGCCTTGTCGGTCTCGATGTCGACCAGGACGTCGCCGACGGCGATCTCGTCGCCCGGCTGCTTCTGCCACGCGCTGACGACGCCCTCCTCCATCGTGTCGGAGAGGCGGGGCATGAGGATCTCGGTCATGGGGTCTCCTGGCCTGGACTGAGGAGCGGAGGGAGCGCAGCGACTGGAGCGACGAGGGAAGGCCAGGAGTTGATGCCCCATGACCCGCCGTGCCGGAGGCGCGGCATTGAACACGTCATCGGACGGTCTCCAGGCGGCGGCCGCGCGCGGCCAGGGTCTCGCGCACGGCGGTGATCAGTGAGTCGGCGGAGGGCAGCGCGGCCAGCTCCAGCGGCTTGGCGTAGGGCAGCGGCACCTCCGCCATCGCCACCCGGCGCACCGGCGCGTCCAGCCAGTCGAACGCGCCCTCCTGGATGCTGGCGGCGATCTCGGCGCCGATGCCGTACGTCAGCCAGTCGTCCTCGGCGACGACCGCGCAGCCGGTCTTGCGGACCGAGTCGACGACGGTCTGCCGGTCCAGCGGGCGCAGGCTGCGCAGGTCCACGACCTCGGCGGAGATGCCGCCCGCGGTCAGGGTCTCGGCGACCTCGGCGGCGACGTGCGCCATCCGCGAGTAGGCGACGATCGTGATGTCGGTGCCGGGACGGGTCACGGCGGCCTTGCCGATCTCGGTCGGCTGGACGTCGGCGGGCTCGACCGGCATCTCACCCTTGGTGTTGTAGAGGGCGAGGTTCTCCAGGAACAGGACCGGGTCGTCGTCGCGGATCGCGGCCTTCAGCATCGCCGACGCCTCGGCCGGCGTGCTCGGCGCGAGCACCTTCAGGCCGGGGATGAACGAGTAGAACAGCTCCACGTTCTGCGAGTGGGTGGCGCCGAGCTGCTGGCCGCCGCCGCCCGGCGTGCGGATGACCATCGGCACGCTGGCCTGGCCGCCGAACATGCCGTAGATCTTGGCGGCGTGGTTGACGATCTGGTCGAGAGCCAGCAGCGAGAAGTTGATCGTCATGATCTCGACGACCGGGCGGAGGCCGAGCATGGCGGCGCCGATCGCGGCGCCGACGAAGCCCTCCTCGGCGATCGGGGTGTCGCGCACGCGGCGCGGGCCGAACTCCTTCAGCAGCCCTTCGGTGATCTTGTACGAGCCCTCGAAGACGCCGATCTCCTCGCCCATGAGGAAGACGTTCTCGTCGCGGAGCATCTCGGCGCGCAGGGTGTCCCGGAGGGCCTGGCGGTAGGTCATGAGTGCCATGGGTCTCCTCCTCAGACCTGCGGGAACACGGCGTCGGCGGGCAGCCGGCGCTGCTCGGTCGCGACCGGGGTCGCGTAGGTGTAGTCGAACAGCGTCGACACGTCGGGGTGCGGGCTCTCGTCGGCGAACGCGGCGGCGGCCTCGACCTCGGCGGTGATCTCGGCGTCGATCCTGTCGCGGTCGTCGTGCGACAGGATGCCGGTCTCCTCCAGCTCCAGCGCGAAGCGGGCGAGCGGGTCGGCGGCCTTCAGCGCGTCCTTCTCCTCCTTGGAGCGGTAGCGCGCGGGGTCGACGACCGAGTGGCCCTTCAGCCGGGGGCTGGTGGTCTCCAGCAGGTACGGCTTGCTCTCGGCGCGGGCGCGGTCCACGGCGATCTTCGCGGCCTTCTGGACCGCGACGACGTCCGTGCCGTCCACGCGGGCGCTCTCCATCCGGTACGCGGCGCCGCGGCGCCACAGCTCGGGCTCGGCGGCGGAGTTCTCGATCGTGGTGCCCATGCCCAGGCCGTTGTTGACCACGACGAACACGACCGGCAGGTCCCAGAGGGCGGCCATGTTGAGCGACTCGTGGAAGGCGCCGATGGCGGTCGTTCCGTCGCCCATGTGGCACATCACGACCTCGTCGCCGCCCTTGTAGTTCACGGCGAGCGCGGCGCCGGTGGCGAGCGGGAGCTGCCCGCCGACGATGCCGTAGCCGCCGAGCAGGCGCGCCTTGGCGTCGAACATGTGCATCGACCCGCCCCACCCCTTGGAGACGCCGGTCGAACGGCCGTACAGCTCGGCCATCACACGCGGGGCCTCGATGCCCTTGGCCAGCGCGTAACCGTGCTCGCGGTAGTTGGTGAAGAGGTAGTCGCTGGGACGCAGCGCGGCCATCAGGCCGACGACGGTCGCCTCCTCGCCCAGGTTCAGGTGGCAGTAACCACCGATCTTGGCCTCGGTGTAGGCCCGTCCCGCGCGTTCCTCGAAGCGGCGGACCAGCAGCATCTGCCGGTAGTAGGCGACGAGGGTCTCCGCGTCGGCGCCCGGCTGCGCGGGCGCGGCCGCGGGTGCCTTCGTGGTCGCCTTGGCGGCGGCCGACGTGCGGGGGGCCCGCTTGGCGGTGCTCTTCGTCCCGGTCGCGGAGGTCGTGCGAGCCGTACGGGAGCTGGCCGGCCTGGCCTTGGTGGTCTCAGCCATCGGTTCTTCTTCCGTGCGTGGGGCGCGTGTCCACGGGATCCGCCGCAGATCACTCATCGATCATCATTGATCAATGATCGATCATATGCCGAAACCCCAGCGTGTCAAGGGTCACTTACGGTGCCTACCTCTACGATGTCCATCGTGAACGCGACCGACGACGCTCCGCTGCTGCGCACCGGGCTGGCCCATCAGATCCGCGAGTTCATCGTGGAGGGGATCACCACGGGCCGCTTCGGGCCGGGGGAGCGGATCGTCGAGCGCCGGATCGCCACCGAGCTCGGGGTGAGCCAGGGCCCCGTACGGGAGGCGCTGCGTCAGCTGGAGGCGCTCCGCCTGATCGAGTCGCTGCCGAACCGCGGCGCCCGCGTCCGCGCGTTCACCGAGCAGGACATGGTCGAGATCTTCCCGGTCCGGGCGGGCCTGGAGCGCACCGCGGTGGAGCTGGCGCTGCCGCGCCTGGGTGACCGGCTGGACGCCCTGGAGGCCCAGAACCGGCGGCTCGCCGACGCCGCCGAGACCGGCGACCTGGCCGCCCAGATGCGGCTGTCGATCGACTTCCACCGCGAGATCGTCGAGGCGGCCGGCAACCGGCTGCTGATCTCGGTCTGGGAGTCGCTCGGCATCGAGCTGTGGACCACGCTGTCGCTGCGGCTCCACAAGACCGAGATCTACTCCAAGTCCGCCGAGCACGCCCAGCTGATCGAGGCGTTCCGCCGCGCCGACCCGGCCGCGCCGCGCATGCTGCACGACCACGTCATGAACTACGCTCCGTGAGCGCGGCGGCTCACCCGGAGGCGGCAGTGAGCTGGGCCTCGGCGTTGTCCAGATAGTCGCGCAGCTCGCGTTCGGCGGCCTCGATGTCGCCGGCCTGGATGAGATCGGCCAGGCGGCGGTTGCGGGTCAGGTAGGGCCCGTGGAATGCGCCCGGCGACCCCATGTGGTGGAACGCCAGCCGCAGCTCGGCCAGCAGCAGGCCCATCATCTCGTTCAGGCGCGGGCTGCCGCACAGGCCGACCACGGCCTGGTGGAAGTGCAGGTCGGCGGTGCCGACGTCGGGGAAGCGCTCCTCGGCCGTGGCCTGTTCGCCCTCCCTGACCGCGGCCTCCACGTGGGCGAGGTCGGCGGCGGTGGCGGCGGACGCGTTCCGTACGCCCTCGATCTCCAGGATCCGCCGGGCCCGGTAGATGTCGCCGATGTCGGCGGCCGAGAGCGTGCGGACGAAGACGCCCCGGTTGAACTCGTGCACCAGCAGCCGTTCCTGCACCAGCAGCCGGAACGCCTCGCGCAGCGTGTTGCGGGACACGTCGGCGGCCTCGGCGAGCTCCTTCTCGGGGAGCTGCGTGCCGGGGACCAGGCGGCCGGTGATGATCTGCTGCCGGAGCAGCACGGCGACCTTGGCCGCGGTGCTGGAGCGGTCGAGTTCGTGGCGCGACGCCTTGATGTCACCGAGCCACGACGGTGACTCGGGTGCGGCGGTCATTCCGCCAGCGTAGACCCGGCGCCACCGACTTCGCATCAAAGAGGGTATTGCTGGATTGTTGAACAATCCTTACTCTGCTGGAAAGGTCCGCACCTCTCTTCATGAGGGAGCCCCCCATGACGGACGGCATCACGCAGGAGAAGGTCAAGCCCGCACCGGCCCGATCGCATCGCGCCGCGCTCCTCGGAGCCATGTTCCTGATGGCGACCAGCGCCATCGGCCCTGGGTTCATCACCCAGACCACCGTCTTCACCGCCAAGCTCGGCGCCGCGATGGCGTTCGCGATCCTGGTGTCGGTCCTGATCGACATCGCGATCCAGATGAACGTCTGGAGGGTGGTCGGCGTCTCGGGACGCCGCGCCCAAGATCTCGGCAACCGGGTCGTGCCGGGCGCCGGCTACCTGCTGGCCGCGCTGGACCTGTTCGGCGGGCTGATCTTCAACATCGGCAACGTGGCGGGCTGCGCGCTCGGCATGAACGCCATGTTCGACCTGGATGTCAAGATCGGCGGCATCGTCTCCGCCGCCATCGCGATCGGCATCTTCCTGATCCGCAAGGCCGGCGTGGCGATGGACCGGATCGTCATCGTGCTCGGCCTGGTCATGATCCTTATGACCCTCTACGTGGTCGTGGTCTCCGGGCCGCCGGTCGGGGACGCGCTCAAGCAGTCGGTGTTCCCCGACGACGTCGACTTCCTGGTCATCACCACCCTCATCGGCGGCACGGTCGGCGGCTACATCGTCTACGCGGGCGCGCACCGCATGATCGAGTCCGGGGTCACCGGCGCCGAGAACGCCGGGCAGATCACCCGCAGCTCGATCAGCGGCATCCTCATCACCGCCGTCATGCGGATCCTGCTGTTCCTGGCGGTGCTGGGCGTGGTCGCGGGCGGTGTCACGCTGAACGCCAAGAACCCCGCGCCGTCGGCGTTCCAGCACGCCGCGGGCGAGGCCGGGCTGCGCGTCTTCGGCCTCATCATGTGGTCGGCCGCGATCACCTCGGTGATCGGCGCCTCCTACACCTCGATCTCGTTCCTGGTCTCGTTCTCGGGCTGGATCGAGCGGCAACGCAACTGGCTGGTGGTCGCGTTCATCGCCGTGTCCACGGTCATCTACCTGTGGATCGGCAAGGCCCCGGTCAACCTGCTGATCTTGGCGGGCGCGCTGAACGGGCTGATCCTGCCGGTCGGGCTCGGGCTGCTGCTGTGGGTCGCCGGGCGCCGCCGCGACCTGCTCGGCGGCTATCGCTATCCGGCCTGGCTCCTCGCGCTCGGCGTCATAGCCTGGGCGGTATCGCTGTACGTCAGCTACCGCGCGCTGACCGACATCCCCAAGCTCTGGCACTGACGAGAACCGGACCCGAAAGGAGAATCGTGCGCATCGATCTGAACAGCGACCTCGGGGAAGGCTTCGGTCGCTGGGAACTCGGCGACGACGACGCCCTGCTGTCCGTGGTCACCAGCGCCAACGTCGCGTGCGGCTTCCACGCGGGCGACCCGACCGTGCTCCGCCGCACCTGCGCCGAGGCGGCGCGGCGGGGCGTGGCCATCGGCGCGCACACCGGCTACCGCGACCTGGCGGGGTTCGGCCGCCGCTTCGTCGACGTGCCGCGCGCCGAGCTGACCAACGACGTGCTCTACCAGCTCGGCGCGATCCGCCAGTTCGCCGAGCTGGCCGGGTCGCGGGTGGCCTACATCAAGCCGCACGGCGCGCTCTACAACGCCATCGTTCACCACGAGGAGCAGGCGCGGGCCGTGGTCGACGCCGTCACGGCGTTCGACCCCGGCCTGCCGGTGCTGGGCCTGCCGGGGTCGGCCTGGCTGAGGCTGGCCGAGGAGGCGGGCCTGCCGGTGGTCCACGAGGTGTTCGCCGACCGCGCCTACACGCCCGAGGGCACCCTCGTGCCGCGCCGCGACCCCGGCGCCGTGCTGCACGACCCGCGCGAGGTCGCCGAACGCTGCGTGCGGATGGCGACCAAGGGCGAGATCGTCGCCATCGACGGCAGCGTCATCACGGTGAAGGCGGCGTCGATCTGCGTGCACGGCGACACCCCCGGGGCGGTGAAGATCGCCCGGACCGTCCGCGACGCGCTCGAAGAGGCGGGCGTCGCGCTCGCCCCCTTCACCGCGACGACGGTGTGACGATGCGCGTCCTGCCGAACGGTGACGCGGCCGTTCTCGTCGAACTGTCAGACCTCGATGAGATGCTCGCGCTCTACGCGACGCTGGAGGCCGATCCGCCCCCCGGCGTCGCGGACATGATCCCGGCGGCCCGCACGGTGACCCTCGTGCTGGAGCCGGGATCGGATCCCGCCGTGGTGACGATCGCCGTTCACGGCGCGGCCGAACAGGCCCGAGGACGTCCCCCGGGGGCGGCGTCCTCGGGGCCCGAGGCCGTGGAGATCCCCGTCGTCTACGACGGGGCCGACCTCGACGAGGTGGCCAAGCTGACCGGTCTCACTGCGGGCGAGGTGGTGGCGGCCCACACCGGCACGCCCTGGCGAGTGGCCTTCGTCGGGTTCGCGCCCGGTTTCGGCTACCTGGTCGGCGGCGACCCGCGGCTGCGCGTGCCGCGCCGGCAGGTGCCGCGCGTACGGGTGCCCGCGGGCTCGGTGGCGCTGGCCGACGAGTTCAGCGGCCTCTATCCGGTGAGCTCGCCCGGCGGCTGGCAGCTCATCGGCCGCACCGACATGCCCCTGTGGGATCTCGAACGCGACCCGCCCGCCGTGCTGCGCCCCGGCGTGCACGTGCTCTTCCGCGCTACCTCCGGACTCTGGTGAGGTCGATCGCCGAGTGAGGAGGTGGCTTGAGGTGGTGGAGACCGGGTTCTTCGCCACCGTTCAGGATCTCGGGCGGCCCGGCCGGGCCTCGCTCGGCGTCGGAACGTCGGGCGCGGCCGACCGCGACGCGCTGCGGCTGGGCAACCGCGTGCTCGGGAACGCCGAGGGCATGGCCGGAATCGAGGCGACCCTGGGCGGGCTCGTGCTGCGCTTTCACGGCGGCGCGTTCGCGGCGGTGACCGGCGCGCCCGCGCCCATCAGCGTCGATGACCGGGCCGAGGCGCCCTACTCGGTCTTCCATGTGCCGGACGGTGCGGTGGTGCGGCTCGGCGCTCCGCCCACGGGGCTCCGCAGCTACCTGACCGTACGCGGCGGGATCGACGTGGAGCCCGTGCTCGGCTCGCGTTCCACCGACACGCTCGCGGGGCTCGGCCCCGGCACGCTCAAGCCCGGTGCCGTCCTGCCGATCGGCAGGTCCGAGGGGCGGATCATGGTGGACGCATTGCCGGTCGCGCCGCCGCCCGGAGGAGAGGTGGAGTTGAGGGTCCTGCCGGGCCCGCGCGACGACTGGTTCAGCGAGGCCGCGATGCGGACGCTGCTGTCCGAGCCGTACGAGGTGACCAGCGAGATCGACCGGGTCGGCATGCGCCTGACGGGCCCCGTGCTGGAGCGGGTCCGCACGGGCGAGCTGGCCAGCGAGGGCATGGTCACCGGCGCGCTGCAGGTCCCGCCGTCGGGCATGCCCGTGCTGTTCCTCGCCGACCACCCGCTGACCGGCGGCTACCCGGTGATCGCGGTGGTGCGGTCGGCGGACGTCGGGCGGGCCGCGCAGGCCCGCCCGGGTCAGTTGCTCCGGTTCCGCTTGAGGTAGTTCTGGCGGTGCAGGTCGTGGATCTGCTCCTCCAGCTCCGGTGCCGGTCCCTCGACCGTGATGCCGGGGGCGACCTCCTGGACGGGGATCGGCCGTACGGGCGAGGGCCCGGCGCCGAGCTCGTCCAGCCACGCGGTGAGCTGGGCGGAGGAGGCCACGTAGACCACGCGCCCCACCCCGCACCAGCCCTGGGCCGCCGAGCACATCGGGCAGTGCTCGCCCGAGGTGTAGAGGGTCGCCCCCGCGCGCTCGGCGGCCGGCAGGTTGAGCGCGGCCCAGCGGGCCAGCTCGAACTCCGGGTGCGCGGTCGGGTCGCCCGAGGTGGTCTCCCGGTTGCGGCCCTCGGCCAGCGAGGCGCCGTCCGCCGAGGCCAGCACCGACCCGAACGGGTCGTCGCCGTCGGCGAGGGCCTCGCCGGCCAGTTCCACGCAGCGCCGGAGGTGGTTCAGGTCGGTCTCGGAGATCATGATCCCCAGATTACGGCTACTTCGGCTTGGCGCCGCCGTCCGGGGGCACCGGCTTCACCCCGGCCTTGTCCGGGTACTGGTGCGGCGGCGGAGCCTGGGTGTCGCAGTCGAGCTTGCCGCTCGCCGGGACGATCCGTTCGACCGAGCCCGGGTTGCCGCCCGTCACCGCGAGCTGCTCCTTGTTGAGGTAGCCGATGAACAGCTGCTTTCCGGGCGGCAGGGCCGAGCGCTTGAAGACCAGGACGACGTCCTTGCCGCCGCCCGCCTGCTCACCGTCCATGACCGCCTTCACCCCGGGGCCCTGACCGGCCGGGCTGAGGGTCGCGTCGTCCCCGGGTCCCTTGCAGAACGTGCCGACCTTGACGAGGACCGGGAAGCCCGCCTTGCGCAGCGCCGCCTCCAGACCGGCGGGGTCCTTGAAGTAGGCCTGCTTGGTCCACTTCACCTGCACGTTGCCGTTGGCCAGGCTGTCCAGCGTGAAGCCCGCCGTACGGATGTGGATCGAGCCCGTTGTGGTGTTGAGGGTGGAGTCGTCGCCGGGTGGGGCGGTGGCCGGGTTGATGAGGGTGAGGGCGGGCACGCCGAGCGCCAGCCCGGCCGTGGCCACCCCGGCCGTCGCGACGATGCGGCGGCGGGCGCGGCGCCTGCGCGCCGTGGCGACGATCTCCTCGACCGGGGTCGCCATGGTGACGCCGTCCATCGAGCTCTTCAGGGCGTCCAGTACGTCTGATTCGTTCACGATCCCTGCTCCAATACGAGGTGGTCGCGCAGTGTGCTCACCGCGCGGGACAGATGGGCGGTGACGGTCCCCGGCGCGATGCCGAGGACCTCGGCCGTGGTCTTGGTGTCGAGATCCAGGAAGACCCGGAACGCGATCACCTCCCGCTGCCGCTCCGGCAGCCGCCGCAGCAGCGCGAGCAGCGCGGGGTCCAGGCCGGTGCCGGACACGGACTCGGCGGCCGGGGCGTCCGGCGTCTGGTCGCCGTCCTCCAGCGCCACCTCGCGGCGGCGCCGGCGCCACCACGAGACCCGGGTGTTGAGCGCCGTCCGCACGATCCACGCGGGCGGTGCCGGATGGCGGCGCACGGTGGGCCACGACGTCCAGGCCCGGGTGAACGCCTCGGCGACCAGATCCTCGGCCAGCTGCCGGTCGCCCACGGCGGCGAGGACCGCGCGCAGGCAGGCGTCCCGGCTGGCCGCGTAGAACTCCTGGAACTCCAGCTGATTCACACCTCGTACACGCTCCGGGCGAGGGTTTCGCTTACCCGTATAACGAGCGCGTTGTGCCGCAGGTCATACCGGTCTAGAGTCGAAGCGCTTCGACGGTCCAGAATGATCGCGAGCCGTCATGCGAGAGGGGCCGGGATGCTCGTCGCCGGGGTCGATTCCTCCACCCAGTCCACCAAGGTCGTGCTGTGCCAGGCTGAGGACGGCGCCGTGGTCGCGCGGGCCTCCGCCGCCCATCCGGACGGGACCGAGATCGACCCGCGGCACTGGTGGTCGGCACTCGGCCCGGCCCGCGAACTGCTCGGACGCGCCGACGCCGTCGCGGTCGCCGCGCAGCAGCACGGCATGGTCGCGCTGGACGAGGCGGGCGAGGTCGTGCGCCGCGCGCTGCTGTGGAACGACGTCCGTTCGGCACCGCAGGCGCGAGCGCTGGTCAAGGAGCTCGGCGGCCCGCAGGAGTGGGCCGCGCGGACCGGGAGCGTGCCCCTCGCCTCGTTCACCGTCACCAAGCTGCGCTGGATGGCCGAGCACGAGCCGGAGAACGCGCGCCGCACCGCCGCCGTGCTGCTCCCGCACGACTGGCTGACCTGGAAACTCGGCGCCGACGCGATGGTCACCGACCGCGGTGACGCCTCGGGCACGGGCTACTGGTCGCCGCGCGAGGGACGCTACCTGCCCGAGATCGCGGCAATGGCGCTCGGTCACGAGCTCGACTTCCCGCGCGTCGCCGCGCCCGCCGAGGCCGTGGGGGAGACCGGCTGGGGCGCGCGGCTCGCGCCCGGGACCGGCGACAACATGGGCGCCGCGCTCGGCCTCGGGCTGCGCGAGGGCGACGTCGTGGTGTCGATCGGGACCTCCGGGACGGCGTTCGCGGTGGCGGGCGAGCCCGCCGCCGACGCGTCCGGGCTGGTGGCCGGGTTCGCCGACGCGACCGGCCGCTTCCTGCCGCTGGTCTGCACGCTGAACGCCGCGCGGGTGCTGGAGTCGGCCGCGCGCATGACCGGCGCGAGCCTGGACGAGCTGTCGGAGCTGGCGCTCGCCGCCGAACCTGGCGCGGGCGGGATCACGCTGCTGCCCTATCTGGACGGCGAGCGCACCCCGGACCGGCCGGACGCCACCGGCGTGCTGACCGGGATCACGACCGCCAACTCGACCCGCGAGAACCTCGCGCGCGCGGCGGTCGAGGGACTGCTGTGCTCGCTCGCCGACGCCGTCGACCACCTCGCGGCCCAGGGCGTGCGGCCGCGGCGGACGCTGCTGGTCGGCGGCGGCGCGCGTTCGGCGGCCGTACGGGCGCTGGCACCGGCGATCCTCGGCACGCCGGTGACCGTCCCCGAACCCGAGGAGTACGTCGCGCTCGGCGCCGCGCGCCAGGCCGCCTGGGTCCTGGCGGGGACGCCGGAGCCGCCCGCGTGGCCCGCCCCGCCCGCGACCGAGCACACCGTGGCCGGCGACGACGCCGCCCCCCGATCCGGTGTCCGGGCCCGCTACGCGGAGCTGCGCGACGCCACCGCAGGCTGGACCGCCAAGGAGGAGACATGAGCGACCTCACCCCGAGGCCCGAGGACCGGTTCTCGTTCGGGATCTGGACCGTGGGCTGGCAGGGCGTGGACGTCTTCGGGCCCGCGACCCGGGCCCCGATGCCCGCCGAACGGGCCGTGCACAAGCTGGCCGAACTCGGCGCGTACGGGGTCAACTTCCACGACAACGACGTGTTCGCGTTCGAGGCGACGGCCGCCGAACGCGACGAACGGATCGGCGCGTTCCGCAAGGCGCTGGAGGAGACCGGGCTGGCGGTCACCACGGCCACCACCAACCTGTTCTCGCACCCGATCTTCAAGGACGGCGCGTTCACCTCCAACGACCGCGACGTGCGGCGCTTCGCGCTGCGCAAGGTGATGGACAACATCGACCTCGCCGCCGAGCTGGGCGCCAAGGTCTACGTCTGCTGGGGCGGGCGGGAGGGCGCCGAGTCGGGCGGGTCCAAGGACATCCGGGTCGCTTTGGATCGTTACAAGGAGGGGTTCGACGTCCTCGGGCAGTACGTCGCCGACCAGGGCTACGACCTGCGGTTCGCGATCGAGCCCAAGCCGAACGAGCCGCGCGGCGACATCCTGCTGCCGACGGTCGGGCACGCGCTGGCGTTCATCGAGACGCTGGAACGGCCCGAGACGGTCGGCGTCAACCCCGAGGTCGGGCACGAGGAGATGGCGGGCCTCAACTACGCGCACGGGCTGGCGCAGGCGCTATGGCAGGGCAAGCTCTTCCACATCGACCTGAACGGGCAGCACGGCCCCCGCTACGACCAGGACCTGCGGTTCGGCGCGGGCAACGCGCGCGGCGCGTTCTGGGTGGTCGACCTGATCGACGGCAGCGACTACGACGGCCCGGTGCACTTCGACTTCAAGCCGCCGCGCACCGAGGACGACGAGGGCGTGTGGGAGTCGGCGGCCGCCTGCATGCGCAACTGGCTGATCCTGCGGGCCAAGGTCCGTGCGTTCCGCGCCGACCCGGAGGTGGCCGAGGCGCTACGCGCAGCGCGCGTGGACGAGCTGGCCGTCCCGACGCTCGGCGAGGGCGAGGACTGGCGAGCCGTCCGCGACTTCACGCCGGACGTCGAGGCGCTGGCGACGCGCGGCGCGGCGTTCGAGCGGCTCGACCAGCTCGCCCTCGAGCACCTCTACGGGGTGCGCTGACCGAAGGCGGCCGACGCGATCCCGAGGCCGGCGTCCTGGAGGACGAACAGGGCGCCGGCCAGCGGGTCGTCGGGCGGCGCTCCCGTCCTGGCGGTCGTGACGTAAAGGTCGCGCAGACCCGGGCCGCCGAACGCGCAGGCGGTGGTCTGCGGCGTCGGAACCTCGATGATCCGGTCGAGGTCACCGGCGGGGGAGTAGCGCAGCACCCGGCCGCCGCTCCACACCGCGACCCAGACGAAGCCGCCCGCGTCCACGGTCAGCCCGTCCGGCAGGCCGGGGACCGCGGTGAACGCGCGGCGCCCGGTCGCGCCGTGCTCGGCGTCGAAGTCGAAGACGTCGATGCGCCGCGTCGGGGTGTCCACGTAGTACATGAGGCGCCCCGGCGGGTCCCAGCCGATGCCGTTGCTGACCGTCACGTCGTCGAGAAGGACCGAGACCGTGCCGTCCGGCCCGACGCGCCGCAGCTCGCCGCCACCGGGCGCCTCGTCGTAGCGCATCGTTCCCGCCCACAGCGCGCCGTCGGGCCCGACCGCCGCGTCGTTGCCGCGCACGCCCTCCAGCGGCGTCCGCGCGAGCCAGCCGAACGAGCCGTCCGCCTCGTACAGTCCGACGCCGTCGCGGAGGTTGACCACCAGCCCGCCGCCCGCGCACGGCTTGGCGGCGCCGACGTGCTGCCCGGTCGGCAGAACGGTGTCGGCGCCGGTCGCCGGGTCGTACCGGTGCACCTCGGAGCCGAGGATGTCGACCCAGATCAGCTCGCCGGTCGCGGTGTCCCAGGTCGGTCCCTCCCCGAGCGCGGCGCGCGCGGGGAGGGCGACCTCGATGCCGGTCATCGCAGCAGCGGGGTGCCGGCGCGCCGCTTGGTCCAGACGTCGAACGCGACGGCGGCGAGCAGGACCAGGCCCTTGACGAGCATCACCCGTTCGCTGGGCGCGCCCATCAGGGACATGCCGTTGTTGATCACACCCATGATGAGGCCGCCGGTGATCGCGCCGACGACCTTGCCGACGCCGCCCTGCACCGCCGCCCCGCCGATGAACGCGGCGGCGATCGCGTCCAGCTCGAAGGTGTTGCCCGCGGTCGGCCCCGCCTGGTTGAGCCGGCCCGCGAAGATGACCCCCGCCAGCGCCGACAGCACGCCCATGTTGACGAACAGCCAGAACACCACCGACTTGGCCTTGACGCCCGACAGCACCGCGGCCTGCAGGTTGCCGCCGACCGCGTAGATGTGCCGGCCGAACACCGCCCGCCGGGTCAGCAGCGAGTAGCCGAGCGCCAGCGCGGCCAGCAGCACCAGCACCCACGGCAGGTTGTGGAACCGCGCGAGCTGCACGGTCACCGCCATGATCAGCGCGCCGGTGAGGACGAACTTGGCGACGAACACCGGCATCGGGTCGACGGTCTGCTGGTAGCCGATCCGCGCCGCCCGCGAACGCCACTGCGCGACGCCCAGCGCGACCACCGACGCGACGCCGGCCAGCAGGCTGAACAGGTCCGCGCCGCCCAGCATGCCGAGCCCGATGTTGCCGAGGTAGCCCTCGGTGAACCCGTTCGACAGCGTGCGGACCTGGTCGGGGAACGGACCGAGCCCCTGGTTGCCCAGGACCGTCATCGTGAGCGCGCGGAACAGCAGCATCCCGGCGAGCGTGACGATGAACGACGGGATGCCGAAGTAGGCGATCCAGTAGCCCTGCCACGCCCCGATCACCCCGCCGGCGATCAGCGTGAGGACCAGCGCCAGCGGCCAGAAGACGTTGTGCTCGACCATCAGCCAGGCCGCGATCGCGCCGCTGACCCCGACCAGCGAGCCGACCGACAGGTCGATGTGCCCGGAGATGATGATCAGGATCATCCCGATCGCCAGGATCAGGATGTAGGAGTTCTGCACGATGATGTTGGAGATGTTCTGCGGCTGCAGCAGGTCGCCGCCCGTCAGCAGCGTGAACAGCACCACGATCAGCGCGAACGCGACGTAGATGCCGCTCTGCCTGATGTTGAACGTCAGCCGGGTGCGCGACCGGCCGTCCCGGGGCGGTGGACCGGCCTCGGCCGTGGCGTCGCCGGCCTTCGCGGGCGCGGTGTGACTCATGCGACCTGCCCCCTTTCCTGTGTCATGAAGTACATGAGGCGCTCCTGGGTGGCCTCGGCGCGGGGCACCTCACCGGTGATCCGCCCGGCGGCCATCGTGTAGATCCGGTCGCACATGCCGAGCAGCTCGGGCAGCTCGGAGGAGATGAGCAGGATCGCCTTGCCCTCGGCCGCGAGCCGCCCGACGATCGAATAGATCTCGTACTTGGCGCCCACGTCGATGCCGCGGGTCGGCTCGTCGAGGATCAGCACGTCCGGATCGGTGAAGATCCATTTGGACAGCACGACCTTCTGCTGGTTGCCGCCGCTCAGCTGCCCGGTGAGGCTCAGCACGCTGGGCGCCTTGATGTTCATGCTCTTCCGGTATTCCTCGGCGACCCGGTACTCCTCGTTGTCGTTCACCCAGCCGCGGCGCGCCAGCTTGCCCAGCCGGGCGGCCGACACGTTGCGCTTGATGTCCTGGATGAGGTTCAGCCCGTAGCGCTTGCGGTCCTCGGTGGCGTACGCGAGGCCGTGCTTGATGGCCTCGCCCACCGAACGCGCCTGGATCGGCTCGCCGTCCTTGAAGAGGCGCCCGGAGATGCCGGTCCCGTACGAGCGGCCGAAGACGCTCATGGCGAGCTCGGTCCGGCCCGCGCCCATGAGGCCCGCGAGGCCGACGATCTCGCCCCGGCGCAGGTTCAGGTTCGCGCCCGACACGACGGCCCGGTCCGGCTGGGCCGTACTGTGCACCGTCCAGTCCTCGATGCGCAGCACCTCCTCGCCGATGTCAGGCTCGCGCGGCGGGAAGCGATGCTCCAGGTCGCGGCCGACCATCCCGGAGATGATCCGGTCCTCGGTCACCTCCCCGGCGGCGGGGTCCAGCGTCTCGATCATCCGGCCGTCGCGCAGGATGCTGACCCGGTCGGCGATCGACAGCACCTCGTTCAGCTTGTGCGAGATGATCACGCAGGTGATGCCGTCGTCGCGCAGCCCGCGCACCAGGTCCAGCAGGTGCGCGGAGTCCTCGTCGTTCAGCGCGGCGGTCGGCTCGTCCAGGATCAGCAGCCGCACCCGCTTGGACAGCGCCTTGGCGATCTCGACGAGCTGCTGCTTGCCGACGCCGAGCTCGGCGATCGGGGTCACCGGGTTCTCCGGCAGCCCGACCCGTTCCAGCAGCCGGCCCGCCTCGTGGTTGGTGCGGTTCCAGTCCACCAGCCCGCGCGGCGCCTGCTCGTTGCCGAGGAAGATGTTCTCGGCGATGGACAGCTGCGGGCAGAGCGCCAGCTCCTGGTGGATGATGACGATCCCGCAGGACTCGCTGTCGCGGATGCCGCCGAACCGGCACGGCTCGCCGGCGAAGAGGATCTCCCCGTCGTACGAGCCGTGCGGGTAGACGCCCGACAGCACCTTCATCAGCGTCGACTTCCCGGCGCCGTTCTCGCCGCAGACCGCGTGGATCTCGCCGCCCGCGACGGTGAGGTCGACGTCCTGCAGCGCCTTCACGCCGGGGAACGACTTGGTGATGTTCTGCATGCGCAGAATCGCGTCGTCGGCCATGGTCAGCCCAGCTGCGCCTGCGTGTAGTAGCCGCTGGCGACCAGTGACGTCTGGATGTTGGACTTCTCGACGATGACCGGCTGCAGCATCTGCGTCGGCACGACCTTGTCGCCGTTGTCGTAGTCCTTGGTGTTGTTCACCTGCGGCTTGCCGCCCTTGAGGACGGTGTCGGCCATCTTGGCGGCCTCGGTGGCCAGCAGCCGGGTGTCCTTGAAGATGGTGGAGTACTGCTCACCGGCCATGATCGACTTGACCGAGGCGACCTCGGCGTCCTGCCCGGTGACGACCGGGTAGGGCTGGCTGCCGGTGCCGTAGCCGTTGCTCTTCAGCGCCGACAGGATGCCGATGGACAGCCCGTCGTAGGGCGACAGCACGCCGTCCACCTTCGCGCCGCTGCGGTAGGTCTTGGTCAGCAGGTCCTCCATCCGCTTCTGCGCGACCTCGGGCTTCCAGCGCAGGATGGCGACGGTCTTGAAGTCGGTCTGGCCGCTCTTGACCTTGATGGTCCCCTTGTCGATGTAGGGCTTCAGGACGGACATGGCGCCGTTGAAGAAGAAGGGCGCGTTGTTGTCGTCCGGCGAGCCCGCGAACAGCTCGACGTTGAACGGGCCCTTGGCGCTGCCGTCCGAGCCGTCGGCGTTCTTCAGCTTCAGGCCGATGAGCAGCGACGTCGCCTGCTGCACGCCGACCTTGAAGTTGTCGAACGTGGCGTAGTAGTCGACGTTCGGGCTGCGCAGGATCAGCCGGTCGTAGGAGATGACCGGGATGTGGGCGTCCCCGGCCTGCTGCAGCTGGCTGGTCAGCGCCTTGCCGTCGATCGAGGCGATGATGAGCGCCTTGGCGCCCTTGGTGATCTGGTTCTCGACCTGGCTGACCTGCGTCGGGATGTCGTCCTCGGCGTACTGCAGGTCCACCTTGTAGCCGAGCTTCTCCAGGGTGGACCGCAGGGCGTTGCCGTCGCGGATCCAGCGTTCGGACGACTTGGTCGGCATGGTCACGCCGATCAGCGCGCCCTTGGCGGCGCCGGGCTTCGGCGCCTTGTCGATGTTCTTCTCCGACGAGCCGCACGCCGACATGGTGAGGGTCAGGGCGAGGGCGGACGCGGCGGACACGACGGTGGTGAAACGCCCGAGTCTCATGACGTTCTCCTTCAGGGGTGGGTGGTGATCGGAGACATCCCGCCGTCCGCCCCGAGCCGGGCGAGGGTGTCCAGAACGAGCCGGCCGCGCCGTACCCGCTCCCGGCCGCTGTCGACGGCGGCGGAGGCGAGGTGGCGGCCGACGGGGTAGATGCCGGGCGCGTTGCGGAGCCCGAACTTGAGATAGATGGGCGCGCCGCAGCGGATCAGCTCCGCGGCGTCGTACATCCGGACGAAGCCGCCGAGGTCGTCGGGGGCCTCGACGTAGAAGTCCATCGGCGTCTCGCTCACCGCGCGGATCTCGGCGAGCTGGGCGATGGTGAGGTCACTGGGCACGTTGATGGAGTCGGCGCCGAGCCGTTCCCAGACGCCGTACGAGGCGGGGTTGACCGGGCCGACCAGCGCGGACACCTTGAACGCGGTCTCGGCGGGCAGGCGGCCCGCCTCGCGCAGGCTGTCCAGGGTCCACAGCACGCCCTCGTCGGCGACCAGCAGGCAGCGCACGCCGAGCTCGACGGCGCGTTCGGCGTCCTCGACGCACTGGGCGAGCTGGTCGCGGCCGCGGGCGCGCGGACCGGACGAGGGGTAGTCGCGGCCGCCCGCTCCGGGTTCCCAGCTGCCGCGCGGGCCGAGGAACAGGCACAGCTCGATGCCGTGCTCGGCGCAGCCCTTGACCATCTCGGAGATCTCGGCGTCGGTGAGCATCCAGACGCCGCTGCCCTGGCTGATGCGGTGGAGCGGGACCTCCAGGCGCTCGCTCTCGGCCAGCACGGCCTCAAGAACCGCCGGTCCCTCGCAGGAGGGCAGCTCGGTGCGCCACAGGCCTCCGTCGGGGAACGCCGCGGACGAGGTCGGCGCCGGGGCCGGACGCTCGGGGAAGCCCAGTTCGCGCAGGGCGTGCTCGCCGGGCCGGCGGGGGGTGCCGTTCATCGTTCTCCTAGTCCAGGTCGGGGCGGAGCAGGACCTTGCCCGCACCGGGCGAGGCGCTGAGGGCCAGGGCCTTCTCGAATTCGGTCAGCGGGAGCTCGTGGGTGATCAGGGCGGCGGGGCGCAGCACGCCGCTGTCGAACGCGCGGACCGCGTACGCCCAGTCGGCGGGGCCCGCGCCGAAGACGGTGTGCAGGGTGAGGGCGCGGGTGACCAGGAGCGAGGTCGGCACGGTGTCGGAGGCGTCGCCGGGGATGCCGGTGAGGACCACACGGCCGCCGCGCCGCGCCAGCGCGACAGCCGTGTGCGCGGTGCGCAGGGCGCCCGCCGTCTCGACCACCACGTCGAAGGCCGCCTCGGTGACCTCGTCGGGGTGCAGGAACGTGGTGGCTCCGGCCGCGATCGCCGTCTCCGCGCGTTCCGGGCGCAGGTCGATCGCGGCGAGTGCGGCGGGGGAGGCGGCGGCGAGCAGTTGCAGGGCCAGGACGCCGAGCGTGCCCGCGCCGACCACCGCCGCCGTGTCCCCGGGGCGCAGCCCCGCGTGGCGGACCGCCGAGGCGACCACCGCGGCCGGTTCCAGGAGCGCGGCGGCCCTCAGGTCGGCGCCGGGGTGCAGCACGTGCAGCAGCCGGGTGGGCAGGACGAGCTGGTCGGCGAACGCGCCGGGCCGGGTGAACCCCGTCTCGTCGTAGCCGTTCAGGCACAGGTTGGGGGAGCCGTTGCGGCACGGCGCGCACGCCATGCAGCCGCGGAAGCCCTCGCCCACCACCTGCGCGCCGAGCAGCGCGGGGTCGGCCTGCTCGCCGAGTGCGGTGACCGTTCCGGACCACTCGTGGCCCGGCGTGATCGGGTAGGCGACGAAGCCCGCCGGGCGGGTGCCGTCGAACAGCTCCCGGTCGCTGCCGCACAGGCCCGCCGCGGTGACCCGGACCAGCGCCTCGCCCGGTCCGGGCGCGGGCGGCTCGGCCTCGTCCAGGTGCGAGCGGCCGGGCCGGTCGACCACCACCGATCGGCTCACCGGCTCTTCCCCCTGCGCAGGTGCCAGTCCTCTTCGAACAGGTCGAAGTCGGCGTCCTGGCGCGGAAACTCGGCCACCGCGTCCAGGTCGAGCTCCACGCCGAGCCCGGCCGCCGTGGGCATGGCGAAGTGGCCGTCGACGACCTCGGGGAGGCCGCGCGCGACGCTCTTGACGGGGGCGTCGGCGAAGTCGTTGAAGTGCTCCAGGATCTTGAAGTTGGGCACACAGACGCCCAGCTGGAGTGTCGCGGCGGTGAGCACGGGGCCGCCGACGTTGTGCGGGGCGACCAGCACGTAGTGCGCCTCGGCGGCGGCCGCGAGCTTGCGGACCTCGCCGATGCCGCCCAGGTGCCCAACGTCGGGCTGGATGATGTCGGCGGCCTGCAGTTCCAGCAGCTCGCGGAACTCGAACCGGTCGTGGATGCGCTCGCCGGTCGCGATGGGCAGGCCGGTGTGCGCGGAGACCTTGGCCAGGGCCTTCAGGTTCTCGGGCGGGCAGGGCTCCTCGAGCCAGCTCGGCGCGTACGGCTCCAGCAGCCCGGCCAGCCGGATCGCGGTGGCGGGGGAGAAGCGGCCGTGCATCTCCACCAGCAGCTCGCGGTCGGGGCCGATGGCGTCGCGTACCGCCTCCACCAGGCCGATCGAGCGCATCGTCTCGTCGTGGTCCAGCTCCAGCCGTCCCGCGCCGAACGGGTCGAGCTTCAGCGCGTGGTAGCCGCGGTCGACGACGCGCTTGGCGGCCTCGTGGAACTCCTCGGGCGTCCGGTCGACGGTGTACCAGCCGTTGGCGTAGGCCTTCACGCGGTCGCGGACCCGGCCGCCCATGAGGCGCCAGACCGGCTGGCCGAGCGCCTTGCCGACGATGTCCCAGCAGGCCATCTCGACGCAGGCGATGCCGGACATGACGATCTCGCCGGCGCGGCCGTAGTCGCCGTACTTCATCCGCTGGACGAGGTCCTCGATGTCGAACGGGTCGGTGCCGCGCACGTGCCGCCGCTCGGCCTCGGCGAGGTAGCCGAGCAGGGCGTCGGTGTGCCCGAGCATCCGGGCCTCGCCGACGCCGGTGAGGCCCTCGTCGGTGTGGACGGTCACGAGCGTGAGGTTCCGCCAGGGGGTCCCCACGACATGGGTGCCGATCTTGGTGATGCGCACGGCGGGCCTCCTCCGATGGGGTCCGGTGGGTGAGTGATAGCTAGCGATTGCTTGTGTTAGCGCTAACATCGAGGCGCGTTCACGGGGCTCCTGGTGGGGTGGGCGGGTCAGCGGGCTCGGGCCGCGGTGCTCTCGCGGACGACCAGTTCGGGCTCGACGGTGCGGCGCGGCCGGTTGGCGGCGGCCAGGGACTCGGGGTCGGCGATGCGGTCCAGCAGCAGGCCGAACGCGTGCCGCCCGACCTCGCCGAACGGCTGCCGGACGCTGGTCAGCGGGGGTGCGAAGTAGGGGGCCTCGGGGACGTCGTCGAAGCCCACCACGCTCACCTCCCCGGGGACGCTCCGGCCGGCCTCGCGCAGCGCGCGCATCAGGCCGAGCGCCATCGGGTCGTTGGCGGCGAACACCGCGGTCACCTCGGGGTCGGCGGCCAGCAGCTTGCCCTGCTCGTAGCCCGAACGGGCGCTCCAGTCGCCGGTCAGCGGCGGCGGCACGGGCCGCCCCGCCGCCTCCAGCGCCGCGCGCCAGCCCTCGACGCGTTCGCTCGCGTCGATCCAGTCCGACGGCCCGGCGATGTGGTGCACGGTCTCGTGGCCGAGGCTGAGCAGGTGGCGGGTGACCCGTTCGCCGCCGGCGCGGTTGTCCACGGCGGCCACCGGGACGGGCAGGTCGTCGCCGACGCCGACCACCGCGACCGGGAAGGCGGGCGGCAGCCCGCGCAGCCCGTCGGCGGCCGACCGGTGCGGCGCGATGATGATGACGCCGTCCACGGCCTGGGCGCGCAGCCGTTCCACGCCGTCCTCGATCGCGGACCTGGTCAGACCGCCCAGGCTCACGATGCTGACGGTGTAGCCCTCGTCGCGCGCCGCCTGCTCGATGCCGTAGAG
Organism: Actinomadura barringtoniae; assembly: GCF_017573505.1. Taxonomy (GTDB): domain Bacteria; phylum Actinomycetota; class Actinomycetes; order Streptosporangiales; family Streptosporangiaceae; genus Spirillospora; species Spirillospora barringtoniae. Next base: position 430,002 of record NZ_JAGEOJ010000006.1, on the reverse strand, counting down.
CGTGGAGGCGGGGCCGTACAGCGTGGTGTCGAAGCTGACCACGCCGAGCACCCCGGACCGGCCGGTGACCAGCATCCGCGCCGCCGAGTTGGGGCGGTAGTCCAGTTCGCGCACCGCCGCCAGCACCCGGGTGCGCGTCGCGGCCGCCACCTTCTCCGGGGTGTTCAGCACGCGCGACACGGTCATCGCCGAGACGCCCGCGAGCGTCGCGACGTCGTCCATGGTCGCCGCGCGGGACGGAGGTGTGGCCGCGGTCACGTGACCCCCTTCACATCTGGATGCTGATCCGAATGTTTGCGCTAACTCTTCACGGTGTCAATGCCTCAGATCGGACATGTGGTAGCGCGAACATTTCGAGAGGACGATCAGAAGTGACCTCCCGCGGACAGGTCGCCGTCCGAGCGGACCGAGTAGGCGTCCTGGCGCGGATCGTGGCCCGCACCCCGGTTGTACTGGGCGGCCAGGGTGTACGAGCCCGGCCGGATCGTCCTCCCGGGCAGCAGCGTCCAGCGGTAGATGACCTCGCTCGCGGTCGTGTCGGTGGAGATGCGGAAATCGCTCGCGGGCAACGACAGCCACGAGGCGGTGGCGGCCACGTTCGCGGTGCGAGCGACGCGGATCGTCACGGCGAGGCCGGTGAGCTTGTGCTTCACCTTCAGGACCAGGGTGTTCTGTGCCCAGTAGGCGTTGCTGTTCGGGTCGACGGACGCCGTGACCGCCCAGGAGCGATTCACCGGAGCGCGTGGCGGTGCGCTTGCCGGCGAGGACGGGGTCGACGTCGAGGTCGATGCCGGAGCGGCCGGTGGCGCCTCGTTCCGTCCGGTCAGCTGCCAGGCCACCCCGCTCGCCAGGACCATCACCGCCACCGTTGCGAGCGCGGCCATCGCCATGCGCGGCCAGGCTCGCGTCCGGCTCTGCGGCGCGGGGACGGTCTCCGCCATGCCCGCCTCGATGCGGGCCCAGATGCGGTCCCGGTCGGGACGACCTTCGCCTGCCACAGAACGCAGCTGTTCGCGGATCTCATGACGTTCCATCAGTTCCGCACCTCCGGCATCAGGACGGACCCGCCGAGTAGCTGTTCGAGCTGCGCCATGCCCTTGGAGGTCTGGCTCTTCACCGTGCCGACCGACACCCCGAGCACCTCGGCCGTCTCCTGCTCGGACAGGTCGAAGGCGAAGCGGAGCACGACGCAGGCGCGCTTGCGCGTCGGCAGGCATCGCAGGGCGGCCCGTACGTCGACCACGGCGGGCACGTCGGGACCGTCGGTGTGGGGCTCGAACGTCGTCGCCAGGATCGCGAGCTTGCCGCGTTCGCGCACCAGCGTGCGGATCCGGCTGCTGCACAGGTTCATCAGCACGCGCCGCACGTAGGCCAGCGGCTGGTCGGCGGCACGGACGCGGTCCCACTGGCGCCAGGCGGCGACGAGGGCGTCGGCGGTCAGGTCGTCGGCGGCGTCGGGATCCCCGAGCATCAGGTACGCCAGCCGCGCCAGCTCGCGGTGATGCCGTTCGAAGAACCGGCGGAACTCGGCCCGGTCAGACGGGGTGGACGGGTCGGCGTTGGCGTCGGCGTCGGCCGCGTCGGAGTGTGGCCCGGTCGGCATTGGGAGCGCTCCCAAGAAGTACGCCCAGGTAAGCGGGCTGATCGCGTTTTGGGGTGGACGACCCTATTGTGTCCCATCTCACCCGGGGCTTACGATCCCGGCAATCGAAGCGCTTCGACTGCCCGCTTCGACCCCACCCCGGGAGGAAACCATGATGAGAGCGCGCAGAAGCGGGGTCGGGCTCGCCGTGCTCGCCGCGGCGTCTCTGGCGCTCGCCGCCTGCGGCGGTGGCGACGACGGCGGCTCGTCGGGAGCCAAGGAGCTGCGGCTCTGGCACTACGAAGGCCCTGACAGCGCCATGGCCGTCGCCTGGAACCAGGCGATCAAGGAGTTCGAGTCCACCCATCCCGGCGTGAAGGTGAAGTTCGAGGAGAAGGGCTTCGAGCAGATCCAGAAGACCGCGCCGATGGTCCTCAACTCCAAGGACGCGCCCGACGTCATGGAGTACAACAAGGGCAACGCCACCACCGGCCTGCTGTCCAAGCAGGGCCTGCTCACCGACCTGTCCTCCGAGGTGACCAAGCGCGGCTGGGACAAGCTCATCAGCCCCAACGTGCAGGTCACCGCCAAGTACGACGCCAAGGGCATCATGGGCGGCGACAAATGGTTCGGCGTCCCCAACTACGCCGAATACCTGCAGGTCTACTACAACAAGGACCTGTTCAAAAAGAACGGTGTCAAGGTCCCCACGAACTTCGCCGAACTGACCGCCGCGATGGACGCGTTCGTGAAGAAGGGCGTCACGCCGCTGACCAACGCGGGCGCCGAATACATGGCGCACCAGTTCCTCTACCAGCTCGCCCTCGACAAGGCCGACGCCACCTGGGTGAACGCCTTCCAGCGCTACACCGCCAAGGCCAACTTCAACGACCCGGCCTGGATGTACGGCGCGAGCACCTTCTCCGACTGGGTGAAGAAGGGCTACATCGCCAAGAACTCGGTGAGTCTCAAGGCCGAGGACGCGGGCGTGGCGTTCATCAGCGGCAAATTCCCGATGATGTTCTCGGGCAGCTGGTGGTTCGGCCGCGTCGCCAAGAACGCCAAGTTCGACTGGGAGACCTCGGTGTGGCCCGGCGCAAAGCTGACCCCCGGTTCGGGCGGCAACCACTGGGTGGTCCCCAAGGGCTCCAAGCACAAGGACCTCGCCTACGACTTCATCGACATCACCATGAAGAAGGGCGTGCAGAACACCCTCGGCAACGCCGGCGGCATTCCGGTCGCGGCGGATCCGGCGGCCATCACCGACGCCAAGGCCAAGAAGCTCATCGCCGACTTCAACGGCCTCACGCAGGGCAACGCCCTGGCCTACTACCCCGACTGGCCGGTGCCGGGCTTCTATGACACGTGGGTGTCGGAGACCCAGAAGCTCATGAACGGCAACGGCTCCCCGGACAAGGTCATGGGCGACGTCCAGAAGGCCTACGACGGTGGTCTGCCCAAGTGAAGCGGCTTCCCTACCTGCCCTATCTGCTCCCGGGGCTGGTGCTGTTCATCGGGGTCATCGGCGTCCCGTTCGTGATGAACATCGGCACCAGCCTCACGGAGTGGTCGGGTACGGGCAGCCCCACCTGGGTCGGCCTGGACAACTACCGGGAGCTGGCCAAGGACGGCGAGTTCTGGGCCTCGTTCCGGCACAACGGCCTGGTGATCGTCGGGATGGCGATCGTGCCGACCGTGATCGGGCTGGTGCTGGCGGCGCTGCTCACCGACCTGATCGACCGGCACTTCGGCTCGCGCACCGCCAGCACGTTGCGCGCCTGCATCTACATGCCCCAAGTACTGCCGATCGTCATCGCCGGAGTCGTCTGGAGCTGGCTGCTCGCCCCTGAGAACGGCGCGGTCAACAAACTGCTCACCGCACTCGGACTCGGCTCACTCGCCCACGACTGGCTGGGCGACCCGAGCACGGCGCTCTGGAGCGTCCTCGGCGTCATGGTCTGGATCCAGATCGGCTTCCCTCTCGTGGTCTTCATGTCGGGCCTGCAACGCGTGGACCCGTCCCTCTACGAGGCGGCCGAGATCGACGGCGCCTCGTGGGCGCGGCGCTTCTGGCACGTCACCGTGCCGCAGATCCGGCCGGAGATCTTCGTCGTCCTGCTGTGGACCACGATCGCCGCGCTCAAGGCGTTCGCCCCCATCTACGTGCTCACCAAGGGCGGCCCAGGCGGCGCGACCAACGTCCCGTCGTACTACTCGTACCAGAACTTCTTCGAGAAGACCGACGTCGGCTACGGCTCGGCGATCGCGACCGTGCTGACGCTCATCATCGTCGCGCTGACCGTCGTGTTCCTCCGCGTTCAGGGCAGCGACCTGGGTGAGGAACGATGACCGTGACCCTCACCAAGTCCACGTCCGCAGCCAAGCCGGCCTCCCGAACGGGCAAGGCGCCCAAACGACACCGCCGCCGCGGCCCCTCCGCCTACGTCGTCCTCGTAGCGCTGATCGCACTCGCCGGCGTCATGCTGATCCCGTTCGGCGTCGTGCTGCTCAACGCGTTCAAGACCCCGCAGGAGTACACCGACCACGGCCCGCTGTCGGCGCCCGGAGGCCTTCACCTGGAGGGCATCCAGGACTTCTGGGACCGGGTGAACTTCGGCCGGGTCCTGTTCAACAGCGCCCTCATCAGCGGCTCGGTCGCGGTGCTGGCCGTGCTGCTGTCGATCCTGAACGCCTACGCCCTGGGCATCGGCCGCATCAAGGGCCGCATGTGGGTGCTGGCGGTGCTGCTTTTGGCCAACACGCTGCCGCAGGAGTCCCTGGTCTACCCGCTGTACTTCATGGCCAAGAAGGTCGGCCTGTACGACACCAGGCTCAGCGTGATCATCGTCTACACCGTCATCCAGAGCGCGTTCGGCACCTACCTGCTGTCGTCGGTGCTCAGCACGTTCCCCCGCCCCCTCCTCGAAGCGGCACGGATCGACGGCGCGAACCGCTGGCAGGTCCTGTGGCGGGTCGTCGTCCCGGTGGTGCGGCCGACGCTGTCGATCCTGCTGGTCTTCTTCTTCATCTGGACCTGGAACGAGTTCCTCATCCCGCTGGTCTTCCTGATCTCCCAGGACAACCAGACGGTCTCGGTGGCACTCGGCGTCCTGCAGGGCCAGCGCATGATGGACGCCACCATGTCCAGCGCCGCCGCGCTGCTCGGGCTCGTGCCAACCGTCCTGTTCTTCCTCGTCTTCCAGCGCACGCTGTCCCGCGGCCTCACGGCAGGAGCAATCAAGTAAGCCATCTACCCGGCTTCAAAAACCGGGCTTGCAGCTCGTGACAGTCCCTGACGAGAGGACGGTGACACGGCCAGATGGGGCGCGTTGGCAAGCACCCACGCCGTTCGTGCACGTCTAGCGACGTTCACGGCGGCGATGTGATCGGCCGGGCCGGCGAGCCCGCACACGACACAGCAGAAGTGGTCTCTGGTCCGCCGGTTGCGGCGGGAGACATGCCCGCACCGCGGGCAGCGTTGGGAGGTGTAGTGCGCGTCCACCGTCAGGAACGGGACCCCGGCTCGCTCGGCCTTGTAGGCGATGTGGCGTTCGAGTTGGTGGAACGGCCAGGAGGAGTGGGTGGCCCGCTGGTGCCGTGGAACCCTTGTCCGGTCGCGGATGCCTTGGAGGTCTTCCAGGGCGATTCCGCGTCCGGTGCGTTCGGCATCGGCCACCACGCTCTTGGCGATGGTGTGGTTGATGTGGGTGGCGTGCCGGGCTTCCCGGCCGGCCCGCCTTTTCAGCTTGCGTTTGGCGGACTTGGTGCCCTTGGCCTGCAACTCCGCCCGAACCCGCGCCATTCGGAGCCGATAGCGCTCCAGCCCCCGGCCCTGATGATTCACCCCGTCGGAGGTGGTGGCCAGGTTGGCGATGCCCCGATCCACCCCGACCCAATCCCGCGGCTCATACCTTTGGGGAATAGGGATGTCGGCCAGGCTCTTCAGCTGGCCCGGGTGCCCTGTGTAGGCCAGGTTCCTCATCCGGCCGTGGACCGTCCAGATCGACACCGTCCGCGCGTCGTACTGCCACGACAGGTTTCGGTCGTCGAACGGGTGCGCACCATCCGGCCGGAACACGATCGGTTCGGACTCGGCCAGCACCCGGCCACGGGAGCCTTCGACCCCGAGCCGCCCAGCTTTGATCAGACCACGCAGGGTGGCGTAGGCGTCCACGACCCGTTGGATCACCCGGACGGCGCCCTGCGAGCCCAGGCCTCGGTCTCGCAGGTCTCGGTACACCACACGGTGCAACGGCACCTGCCGCGCTTTCACGGCGAACCGGTCGTACGCCACGGCCGAGTCGTAGTTCGCCGCCCGGTTGACCGCATCAAGGGTCGCTGTGAGAGCCACCGCCTGTTCGGCGGTCGGCAACAGCTTCACCTGGACAACGACCTTCACGGTCGTGACCGTACCGCTACCCACCGACACAACTGCTCGCCGTCACTGCAAGGTGACGGACAGAGTCTCCACCGAGGTGCAGATGAAGTTCAGTGACGGCTATTGGTTGATGCGCGAGGGCGTGCGCGCCGCCTATCCGGTGGAGGCCCTCGACTGCACGGCCGGAGCGGGCTCCCTCGTGGTGCACGCGCCGGCCGAGCGGATCCGGCACCGCGGTGACCTGCTCAAGGGGCCGGTGGTCACGCTGGAGTACGCCTCGCCCATGGCGGACGTCATCGGGGTGACCATCACGCACTTCGCGGGGCAGCGGCACCGCGGTCCCGACTTCGAGGTGGCGGCGGATCCCGCGACCGACGTGACCGTGGACGTGGGTGAGGACGCGGCGACGCTCACTTCGGGCGCGCTGTCGGTACGGGTGCGGCGGGGCGAGGGGTGGGGCGTCGACTTCTTCGCCGAGGGGCGCCGGCTGACGGGTGGGGGCGCGAAGGCGACGGCGATCATCGAGACGGATGACGGCGGGCACTATGTGCGCGAGCAGCTCGATCTGGGCGTGGACCATTGCGTCTACGGGCTGGGGGAACGGTTCGGGCCGCTTGTCAAGAACGGCCAGGCCGTGGACATCTGGAACGCCGACGGCGGCACGAACAGTGACCAGGCTTATAAGAATGTTCCTTTCTTTCTGACCAACGGGGGCTATGGGGTCTTCGTCGACCATCCGGGGCGGGTCTCGTTCGAGGTGGCGTCGGAGGTGGTGACGCGGACGCAGTTCAGTGTGGAGGGGCAGTCGCTGCGTTATTTCCTTATCTATGGGCCGACGCCTAAGGAGATCTTGCGCAAGTACACGGCGCTGACCGGGCGGCCTGCGCGGCTGCCGGACTGGTCGTACGGGCTGTGGCTGTCTACCTCGTTCACCACGTCTTATGACGAGGAGACGGTCGGGTCGTTCATCGATGGGATGGCCGAGCGGGACCTGCCGCTGAGCGTCTTTCATTTCGACTGCTTCTGGATGCGCGAGTTCAACTGGTGTGACTTCGAGTGGGATCCGCGGGTCTTTCCTGATCCGCCGGGGATGCTGCGCAGGCTCAAGGAGCGCGGGCTGAAGATCTGCCTGTGGATCAACCCGTACATCGCGCAGCGGTCACCTCTTTTTGGTGAGGGCAAGGCGCGGGGTTACCTGCTCACGCGGCCGAACGGGGACGTGTGGCAGTGGGACAAGTGGCAGCCGGGTCTTGCTGTCGTCGACTTCACCAATCCCGAGGCGCGGGAGTGGTACGCGGGCAAGCTTGATGCTCTGCTTGATATGGGTGTTGATTGCTTCAAGACCGATTTCGGGGAGCGCATCCCTACTGATGTCGTCTACTTCGACGGCTCGGATCCGGAGCGGGCGCACAACTACTACACGTATCTGTTCAACCGGACGGTGTTCGAGCTGCTCACCAAGCGGCGGGGTGAGGCGGAGGCGGTGGTCTTCGCTCGGTCGGCGACGGTGGGCAGCCAGCGCTTTCCGGTGCACTGGGGCGGCGACTGCGAGTCGACGTTCGAGGCGATGGGCGAGAGCCTGCGCGGCGGACTGTCGCTCGGGCTGTCGGGCTTCGGCTACTGGAGTCACGACATCGGCGGCTTCGAGGGCACGCCCGATCCGGCGCTGTTCAAGCGGTGGATCGCGTTCGGGCTGCTGTCCTCGCACAGCCGCCTGCACGGCAGCCACTCCTACCGGGTGCCGTGGCTCTTCGACGAGGAGTCGGTAGACGTGCTGCGCAGCTTCACTCGGCTGAAGATGCGGCTCATGCCCTACCTGGCGGGGGCCGCGCGGCAGGCGCACGAGGACGGCCTGCCGATGATGCGCGCGATGGTCCTGGAATTCCCTGAAGACCCGGCCTGCACGCATCTGGAACGCCAGTACATGCTGGGCGACGATCTTCTCGTGGCTCCCGTCTTCTCGGCCGGCGAAGAGGTCTCGTACTACGTGCCCGAGGGCGTGTGGACGCACTACCTCACGGGCGAGCGGGTCCAGGGCGGCCGGTGGGTGCGGGAGCGGCACGGTTTCGACAGCGTGCCCCTGCTCGTACGGCCCGGCGCGGTCATCCCGGAGGGCGCGGTCGCGGACCGGCCCGACTACGACCACGCGCGCGGCGTGACACTGCGGCTGTACGAGCCGGCCGACGGTGCCCGCGTCACGACCGAGATCGGCGACGCGTCGTTCGTCACCTCCCGGGAGGGGGCGGCGATCCGTGTCGCAGCGAACCGGGACGACGGCGATTGGAACGTTCTGCTGGTCGGTGCCCGGCCGGTCGCCGAGGTGACGGGCGGCCGCACCGAACGGCACGAGCAGGGAACCCTGATCCGGGCCGGCGAGTCGGAGGTTCTGATCACTTTGGGGGAGGAACATTGATGGGTTTTCTCTGGGGAACGGCCACGGCCGCGTACCAGATCGAGGGTGCCGCCAGTGAGGACGGCCGGGCGCCGTCGATCTGGGACACGTTCAGCCACACGCCCGGCAAGACGCTGAACGGCGACACCGGCGACGTGGCGTGCGACCACTACCACCGGTGGCGCGAGGACGTCGCCGCCATGGCCGAGCTGGGCATCGACGCCTACCGGTTCTCGATCTCCTGGTCGCGCGTCCTGCCGGGCGGCGAGCTCAACCGCAAGGGCGTCGACTTCTACTCGCGCCTCGTCGACGAGCTGCTGGAGAGCGGGATCGCGCCGGTCGCCACGCTCTACCACTGGGACCTGCCGCAGGCGCTGGAGGACGCGGGCGGCTGGCCGGAGCGCGACATCGCGTTCCGGTTCGCCGACTACGCCGCCGCGATCGGCGCGGAGCTCGGCGACCGCGTGCACACCTGGACCACGCTGAACGAGCCGTGGTGCGCGGCGTTCCTCGGCTACGGCTCCGGCGTGCACGCGCCGGGCCGCACCGACCGCGCCGACTCGCTGGCCGCCGCCCACCATCTGAACCTCGGGCACGGCCTGGCGGTGCGCGCGCTGCGCGAGGTCGTGGCGCCGTCCGCGCAGATGTCGGTCACGCTCAACCTGCACCACCTGCGCGGTGAGCCCGAGGCCGTACGGCGCGTGGACGCGGTCGCCAACCGGATCTTCCTCGGGCCGATGCTCGGCGGCGGCTACCCCGCGGACCTGTTCGCCGACACCGCCGCCATCACCGGCTGGTCGTTCGTCCGGGAGGGCGACGAGGACCTCATCGCCGCGCCGATCGACTTCCTCGGGGTGAACTACTACCAGCCGAGCCTGGTGGTGCCGGGCGACGGAACGCCGGGCGCGGACGGGCACGCGGCGGGCGAGGGCTCGTCGTTCCCCGGCTGCGAGGACATCGCGTTCCTTCCGCAGGAGGGCGAGCACACGGCGATGGGCTGGGTCGTCGACGCGTCCGGGCTCGAGGAACTGCTGCTGCGGCTCCACCGGGAGTACCCCGGGACGCCGCTGATGGTGACCGAGAACGGCGCCGCGTTCGATGACGAGCTGGTGGGCGGCCGGGTCGCCGACGAACGCCGGATCGCCTACCTGCAAGAGCACACCGCCGCCGCGGCGCGCGCCGCGGCGGCGGGCGCGGACCTGCGCGGCTACTTCGTCTGGTCGCTCCTGGACAACTTCGAATGGTCGTACGGTTACTCCAGGCGGTTCGGGGTGATCCATGTCGACTATGCGACGGGGCGGCGGACGTGGAAGGACAGCGCCGCCTGGTACCGGGACTTCTTGAGGACGGTTCGTGGTCAAGATCAGTGACGTGGCGCGCCACGCCGGGGTGTCTCCGAGCACGGTCTCCTATGTGCTGAGCGGCAAGCGCTCGATCTCCGAGGAGACCCGCCGCCGGGTGCAGGACAGCATCAGCGAGCTCGGCTACCGGCCGCACGCCGGCGCCCGCGCGCTGGCGAGCAGCCGGTCCAACGTCCTCGCGCTGGTCGTGCCGCTGCGCACGGGCATCCACGTGCCGGTCGTCATGCAGTTCGCGGTGTCGGTCGTCACGACCGCGCGCCGGCACGACCACGACGTGCTGCTGCTCACCCAGGAGGAGGGCGACGAGGGGCTGCGGCGGGTGGCCGACAGTGCCCTGGTGGACGCGCTGATCGTGATGGACGTTCAGCTGCGCGACGAGCGGCTGCCGATGCTGCGTACGCTGGACCGGCCGTCGGTTCTGATCGGGTTCCCGGCCGAGACCGAGGGCTTGACCTGTATCGACCTTGACTTCCGTGCGGCGGGCGAGGCGTGCCTGGGGCACCTGGCCGGGCTCGGGCATCGCGTGGTGGGGCTGATCGGCTCACCGCCCGAGGTGTACGAGCGCGGGACCGGGTTCGCCGAGCGTACGACCGAGGGCTTCCTGGCCGCGGCGGGTGAGCACGGGGTGGACGCGTCCGTGCATCCGTGCGAGGCGACCGCTGATGCTGCCCGCGCGTTGGTGGAACGGCTGCTGGACGAGCATCCGGACCTCACTGGCGTGGTCGTCCACAACGAGCCCGTTCTGGATGCGGTCGTGAAGGCGTTCCAGGCGGCCGGTCGGCGGGTTCCCGAGGACCTGTCGGTGGTCGCCATCTGCCCGGACGAACTGGCCGAGCATGCCGAGCTTCCGCTGACGTCGGTCGCGATACCAGCCGAAGAGGTCGGCCGCGGTGCCGTTGAACTGCTCATGGACAAGCTCGATGGCAAGGACGTTCCCGCCGCCACGCTGCTGCCGCCCCGGCTGACCGCACGCGCGAGCACCGCGCCCGCCGCGGCCGGCTGATCCCTGCGAAGAGAGAGGAGGCAGGGCCTCCCAGGGGCTGAATCGAAGCGCTTCGACTCATCGGGGATACGACCAGAGGAGAGAATCGTTGTGGCTCGCACTCGCTCACCCGGCCGGTTCCGCCGGCCGCTGATTCCCGTCCTGTCCCTCGCACTCGCCGCCTCGCTCGGCGTGGCCGTCCCGGTCACCGCGGCCGCCGCCCGTGCGACCTACCCGTTCCAGAATCCGGGCCTGTCGGTCGACGCGCGCGTCAGCGACCTGCTCGGACGGCTGACGCTCGACGAGAAGATCTCGCTGCTGCACCAGTACCAGCCCGCCGTCCCGCGGCTCGGGCTCAAGGCGTTCAAGACCGGGACCGAGGCCGTGCACGGCGTCGCCTGGACCAGCTACGGCGACCAGCAGATCATCGCGGACAAGGGCACGGTCTTCCCGCAGGGTGTCGGGCTCGCCAGCACCTGGGACCCCGACCTGATCCGGCAGGTCGGGCACGTCACCGGCACCGAGGCGCGCGGCTACCACTCCACCAACGACGAGCGCATGGTCTGGGGCCTCAACCTCTGGGCCCCGGTCACCAACCTCCTCCGCGACCCGCGCTGGGGACGCAACGAGGAGGGCTATTCGGAGGACACCACCCTCACCGCCGCCATCGCCAGTGCGTACGGCAAGGGCATGCAGGGCGACAACGCCAAGTACCTGCTGACCGCGCCGACCCTCAAGCACTACCTGGCCAACAACAACGAGACCAACCGTTCGACCACCGACGTGCAACTGCCGCAGCGGGTGCTGAACGAGTACGACCGCCAGGCGTTCAAGCCGATCATCGCCGCCGGCGGCGCGACCGGCGTCATGTCGGCCTACAACATGGTCAACGGGCGGCCGAACGGAGTGAACCCCGACCTCGCCGGGGTCGTCCGGTCGTGGACCAAGAAGGACCTGTTCAACGTGACCGACGCCGGGCTGGCCGACAGCCTCTCCGGCTCCGGCACCGACCCGCGCTGGAACACCAACTACTACCCCGACTTCACCCAGGGCGACGCGGCGATCCTCAAGGCGGGCAACGACAGCTTCACCGCCGACAACCTCAACGCCTCCATCACGGTCAACGCCATCAAGGACGCGCTGGCCAAGGGGCTGATCAAGGCCGCCGACATCGACACCGCCGTGGGGCACGCGCTGTCGCTGCGGGTCCGGCTCGGCGAGTTCGACCCGGACGGCGGCCCGTACGGGAAGATCGACGCCTCGGTGCTCAACACCGACGCGAACAAGCGGCTCAACCGGCGCACCGCCGCCGAGGCGATGGTGCTGCTCAAGAACGACCGGCGGGCGCTGCCGCTCGCCAAAGCCTCAGCGAAGAAGGTCGCGGTCGTCGGGCCGCTCGCCGACGTCGTCTACACCGACTGGTACTCCGGCAAGTCGCCGTACAAGGTCACGCCCGTCGACGGCATCCGCGCCAAGCTCGGGGCGGGCGCGAGCGTCACCGCCGAACGCGGCGACGACCGGATCGCGCTCAAGGACGTCAAGACCGGCAAGTACGTCACGGGCGGGAGCGGCGACGCGGGCGCCGCACTGTCGGTGAGCGACACCGCGCCCGCCGCCGCCTCGCAGTTCGACGTCACCGACTGGGGCGACGGCATCGTCACGTTGCGGAACGCCGCGAACGGCAAGTACGTCGGCTGGAACTGGTCGAACTTCGTCAACGACCAGGCGGAGCCGAGCGGCTGGTTCGTTCAGCAGCAGTTCGCGCTGGAGAAGCAGCCCGACGGCAACGTCAAGCTGCGGTACGCGGGCTACGAGACCCACGAGACCTGGTTCAGCTCGGGCAATTACGTACGCGTCGGCGACGACGGCAAGCTCACCCTCGGCAGGAAGGAAGACGCCTCCGTCTTCGCCCAGGACACCCTGGTCGACGGAGCGGCGGCCGTCGCCAAGGCGGTGAAGGGCGCCGACCAGGTCGTGGTCATGGCGGGCAGCAACCCCTCGGTGAACGGACGCGAAGCCTACGACCGGCCGTCCACCGACCTGCCCGCCGGGCAGCGCGCGATCGTCCGGGCCGCGCTCAAGAACAACCCGAAGACGACCCTGGTCCTGGAGAACAGCTACCCGACCGCGATCACCTGGGAGCAGGAGCACGTCCCGGCGATCCTGTGGACCTCGCACGCGGGCGCCGAGACCGGCAACGCCCTCGCCGACGTGCTGTTCGGCGACGTGAACCCGTCCGGCCACCTGACCCAGACCTGGTACCGGTCCGACTCCGAACTGCCGAGCATCTTCGACTACGACATCATCAAGTCGAACCGCACCTACCTCTACTACCAGGGCAAGCCGCTCTACCCGTTCGGGCACGGCCTGTCGTACACGAGCTTCCGCTACGGCGTGCCGAAGGTCTCCAGCGCGGGCGGAACGATCACCGCGAGCGTCGCGGTCACCAACACAGGCAAGAGCGCGGGCTCGGACGTCGTCCAGCTCTACACCCACCAGCGCACCTCCCGGGACAAGCAGCCGCTGAAGCAGTTGCGCGCCTTCGAGAAGGTCAGCCTGGGCGCCGGTCAGACCCGAACGGTGCGGCTCACGTTCAAGACCGCCGACCTGGCGCACTGGGACGTCACACGCGGCAAGTCCGTCGTCGAGTCGTCCACGTACGACCTGCTCGTCGGCGCCTCGTCCGCTGACATCCGCCAGCGGACGTCGGTACCGGTACGCGGCGAGACGATCCCCGCCCGCGACCTGACGGCGACCACCCGCGCGGAAAGCTTCGACGACTACTCCGGTGTGAAGCTGGTCGACGAGTCGAAGGTGAGCGGCACGGCGGTCGGCGGCGCTGCCGGTGCCTGGGTGAAGTACGCGGGCGCGCAGCTCGGCTCCGGCCTCACGGGAGTCAAGGCCCGAGTGGCCAGGGCGGGCGGCGGCGACACCACGATCCAGGTCCGCCTCGGCGGCCCGACCGGACGGCTGGTCGGCACGGTGACCGTTCCGTCCACCGGCGACAAGTACGCCTACCAGGACGTCACCGCAGCACTCTCCGGCGCCACCGGGCGGCAGGACGTCTACCTCGTGTTCGGCGGCGACGCGCGGCTGGCCTCGTTCTCCTTCACTAGCGGGCGGTGAGCATGAGACGCCGTTCCCGCACGATGCTCGCGCTCGCGGCGGCGCTGGCGCTGATCTCCACAGCCCTCCACGCCCCGCCCGCCAAGGCGTCCAATCAGCTCCATCAAGTCCATCAGCTCCATCAAGTCCATCAGGTCCATCAGGTCACCTACGACAAGTATTCGTTGAAGATCGACGGCAAGCGGGTGCTGCTGCGGGCGGGAGAGTTCCACTACTTCCGGCTGCCTAGCCCCGGCCTCTGGCGGGACGTGCTGGAGAAGTACAAGGCCGAGGGCTTCAACGCCGTCTCGATCTACTTCCACTGGGGCTACCACTCGCCCAAGCCGGGCGTGTACGACTTCACCGGCGTGCGCGACGTGGACCGGCTGCTGCGGACCGCCGAGGAGGTGGGCCTGTACGTCATCGCGCGGCCGGGCCCGTACATCAACGCCGAGACGACCGGTGGGGGACTGCCCGCCTGGCTGAAGAACGTGCCGGGACGTGCCCGTTCCAGCGACCCCGGCTACACCGCCGCCTACCAGGACTGGCTCGGGCACATCGACCCCTACCTCGCCGAGCATCAGGTGACGCGGGGCGGGTCGGTCGTCCTCTACAACGCCGAGAACGAGTACGCCGCCAACACCGACCGGCAGTACATGGCCGACCTCCAGGCCAAGGCCCGGGCGGACGGCATCGACGTGCCCATCACCCACAACCAGTGCTGCGATGCCGCGTCGTGGACGACCGACTGGTCCACCGGCCTGGGCGCCGTGGACATCGCCGGTGTCGACGACTACCCGCAGAGCTTCGAATGCCGCGAGCCCGACACTCCCTGGGGCCCCTGGGGCGAGGGCGTCACCGAGCGGCTGAGCGACAAGTCTCCGGTCTTCGCCGCCGAATACCAGGCCGGGTCCATCGACGCGCAGGGCGTCGGCTTCGACAAGTGCCGGCAGCTCACCGGCGTGAAGTACATGAAGTACTTCTACAAGAACAACCTGATCCAGAGCGGCGCGACGCTGTTCAGTTATTACATGGGCTTCGGCGGAACGAACTGGGGCTGGCTGCCGCAGCCCAACGACGTCGGCACCTCCTACGACTACGGCTCGCAGATCACCGAGAACCGGCAGCTCACCGACAAGTACGACGAATTCAAGCGCCAGAACTACTTCCTGGGAGCGGCGGCCGGTCCCCTCACCGAAACCGACCCGGCCACCGCGCCCGCGCACGACAACTCCGCGCTTCAGACGGTCGCGCGCGCCAACCCCTCAAGCGGCACGCAGTTCGTGCTGCTCCGGCACACCGACCGGGCCGCGACCACCGACGACTCCACAACGCTGGACTGGACGACGCGTGACGGCCGCTACACGCTGCCCGTCCGGCTGAACGGCCGCGACGCCAAGGTGCTCGTGGGCGGCTACGACATGGGAGGCCAACGACTCGCCGTCTCCAGTTCGGAGATCATGACGCATGCCGAGATCGGTGGCCGCGACGTCGCGCTGCTGTACGGGCGGGACGGCGAGGCGGGCCGCACCGTGCTCCGCTACAGCGGCGCACCGACCGTCAAGGTCCTGCCCGGCGACGGCGGTGTGCGCGCCTCATACGCGAACGGAGACCTCACGCTCGACTACACCCATCGCGGCCTGGCCCGCGTGCAGATCAGCGGCGGCGGGCGGCGCCCGCTGCTGCTCCTGCTCGGCACGGACGAGGAGGCGGCCAAGTTCTGGCGGGCCGACACCTCGGCCGGGCCCGTGCTCGTCCGTGGCACGTCTCTCCTCAGGTCCGCCCAAATGCGCGGCGGCACCCTCGACCTGCGGGCCGACACGGCCGCAGCCGGAGACATCGAGGTCTTCGGCCCCGGCCGGAAGGTCGCCGTCAACGACACCGCGATCCCGGTCCACGGCACCGCGAGCGGCTCGCTTGCCGGCCGCGTACCGGGACCACGGCCCGCGACGGTCCCCGCCCTCACCGGCTGGCGCACCCACTCGGAGGCGCCCGAGGCCGCCACGGCCTTCGACGACTCCTCGTGGACCGTCGCCGACCACACCACCCACGCCGACGACTACGGCTTCCACAACGGCCATGTCTGGTACCGGGGCCGCTTCACCGCCACCGGGGCCGAGACCACGGTGAAGACGAACGCGATCACCGGCAAGAACGGCATCTACCAGGTCTGGCTGAACGGCCGTTACCTCGGCTCGGCAGCGGGCGGTGTCCAGGCCGACGCGGGCGAGGGCACCACCACGCCGCCCAACCCCGATCCCGGCCCAGGGAGCTTCTCGATCCCGTCCGGACTGCTGAAGAAGGGAGAGCCCGCAGTCCTGTCCGTTCTCGTGGAGAACATGGGCCACAACGACGACTGGACCGCCGAGGAGATCCGGCACAAACAGCCGCGGGGCCTGGTCGGCGCGTCCATCACAGGCTCGGCGGGCCAGATCTCCTGGCGGATCCAGGGGGCCAAGGGCGGCGAGGACCTCACCGACAAGGCGCGCGGCCCGTTCAACAACGGCGGCCTCTACGGCGAGCGCACCGGCTGGCACCTGCCGGGCTTCGGTGACGGCGGCTGGAAAGCGAGCGCACCGGGATCGGTCACGCCCGGCGTGAACTGGTACCGGACCGCGTTCGGCCTGAATCTGCCCAAGAAACAGGACGTCCCCCTGACGCTCCACTTCGCCAAGGGCGACGGCAAGTACCGCGTCCTGCTCTTCGTGAACGGCTGGAACCTCGGCCAGTACATCAACGGTGAAGTCCAGCAGGACTTCGCGCTACCGGCCGGACTCCTGAAGGAGCGCGGCCGCAACACCCTTGCCCTCGCGGTCGTAGCCGAGAACGACGCCAAGCTCAGTCCGCCGAGCCTGCGGATCGTCGCCAATCACCTGGGCGGCGTCAGTCCTTAGAGCCGAAAGGCCGGGCGGAGTCTCCTCCGCCCGGCCATGCGGCTGTGCGGGTTACTCGTTGAAGAGGCGGCCGTAGTCGGCCATGGCCAGGGCGACGTCGGCCTGAGCCCAGAAGCGGTGGTAAGTGAACACCGGCGCCGTGCTGCTGGTGCCGTTGGCGTAGGCCATCACGCGGTCATAGTCGGGGTCCTTCTGCAGGAAGGACCGGATGGACATGAAGGTGGAGGAGGAGTTGATCGGGTCGCCGTTCGGCATCTTGCCGGTCCAGCCGGACGGGACGTAGACGGCGTCCTTGACGCGCTTGTAGTCGGCCCTGGTCTCCGGGATCGCGACGCCCTTGGTGTCCTGGTGCTTCCAGAGCGCGTCGAGGAGGTTCTTGGCGGCCGACTTGGCCTTGGTGTCGCCGGACTTGGCGGCGTAGTAGGTGAGGGTCTTGGCGAGCGCCGCGGTGACGCCCACGTCGTCGGTGTAGTCGGCGACGGTGACGTGCAGGCCGGTGTTGGCCGCGGGCATGCCGCTCGCGGCGGACCAGTCGGCGTCGGGCTGGCCGGTCCAGGTCAGCGTGGACGGGATCTTGATGGTGCCGGTCGAGGGATCGGCGGTGGTCTGCGCGAGCGCCCAGGCGACCCACTTGTCGAGGATGGCCTTGGCGTCGGCGTTGCCGGTGACCTGGTAGTACTCGGCCACGCGTTCCATCGACCACGCCTGGAACCCGAACCACTGGTTGCTCGGCGGGTCGTGGTAGACCGGCTGCCAGTCGTAGGCCATCCCGAAGAACTTGGTCAGGCCCGAGGGCGGCGTGCTGTAGCTGCCCTCCCAGCTGTTGGTCGCGCCGCCTGCGATGCCGCCCTCGGCGGACTGCAGCCACTTGTAGAACTGCAGTTGCCGGGTGAGGCTGGTCTGCCAGTCGGTCTTGGCGGTCGCGCCCTTGGGCGACAGCGCGGTGTCGTTGACCATCGCGTACGCGGCGAGCGGGTTCTGGTAGCCGGCGTGCGCGGCGCCGTCGCCGATGCGCCAGGACCAGCCCGCGCTGCTGTCGGTGGCGCCGCCCCAGGCGTAGTACCAGGACAGCAGGTAGTGCTCGCTGTCCTTGCCCGAGCCGGCCGGGCAGGACGAGGCCGGGTAGCAGTTGCCGATCTTCTTGAAGTACTTGTCGAAGAACGAGTAGCGCAGGTAGTCGCCCATCTTCCCGGCTTTGGCGACCGTGGCGGAGACGTCGCTCGACTTGCTCTGCTCGCCCGCCCAGACGCTCGCCCAATAGGCGGCCTGGACGGCCCGCGCGTCGGCGTCGGGTGCGTCGGTGTACTTCCACTGCTTGGCGTAGCTGGAGTCCTTGATGAACAGGTCCAGATAGCCGTTGGTGCCGCCGTAGGCGAACTTGTCACAGGTCGGCTGGGGGATGGTCTCGAAGACCGACTCCTGGGAGCCGCGCTGGTAGGAGTTGATGTACGAGGGGCCCTTGGCGGTCGGGCCGTTCTCGCAGCCGCCGCCGGGGGTGTTGCCGTAGCCGTAGACGTTGTCGACGTCCTCCAGCCAGTGCATGCCGTAGATGTCGTCGGTCCCGTACGCGGACTTCAGCTCGCCCGCGATCGGGTCCTGGCCCGCCGGAACGCTCGGGTCGATCTGTGAGGGGTAGTCGCTCGGCAGCGGGTGCTCGGCCGCGTAGGTGGCGGGCTTGGAGGCGTTGTAGAACGAGTTGGTGGGCTGGTCGGCGTGGGTCGGGATCATGTACTTCTCGAGCAGCGCCCACGAGGCGTTGAACGGTGCCCAGTCCTTGGTGACCTTGCCGTACATGGCCTCCAGCCACACCAGGTAGCTGTAGGCCTCCGAGGTCGTCTCGTGGCCGTGGTCGGGCGCCTCGACCATGAAGGTCTCGACCGAGTGGTAGGGGATGCCCTCGGGGCTGAAGTACCCGTTCGCCGGGTCCTTGATCTTGTTGTACTGGTCGAGGAAGCGCTGCTCGTAGACGCTCGACCCGGTCGCGACCTCGTTCACGGTCACGGCGGCCGAGGTGTAGCCGGTCGCCGCGGAGGTGAAGGTGGCGCTGCCGGTCCCGGCCTTGTCGGCGGTGACCTCGACGTTCTGCGCGGTCGACCAGTTCGACGGGGTGAAGGTGAGCGAGCCGCCGCCGGTGATCGAGAGGCCGGTGTTGCCGGACGTGCGCGTGGTCGTCACGGTCACGTTCGCGGCCGGGGCCTCCGACAGCTTGATCCCGTACGTGGCCTTGGCACCCTGCGCGACGGTGAGGGCCGTCGGGCCCGCGACGACGCTCGCGCCCGCCACGACCGTGATGCCGACGGGCGCGGACTCGGCGGTCGAGCCCATGCTGTCGGTCACCTTGGCGTACAGGGAGTACGAGCCGGCCTTGGTCGGCGACCAGTTCAGGCTGTAGGGCGCGGTGGTGTCACCGGCGGCCAGCAGCCCGTCCTGGTCATAGAACTCGACCTTGCTGACGGTCGCGCCCGAGCCTGCGGCGGCCGTCGCGGCCAGCGGCACGGTCCCGCCCACCGAAGAGGTGGAGCCCGCCGCCGGGCTGGTCAGAGCGACGGTCGGCGGGGAGGTGCTCTGGTTGCAGCGGACGCCGTTGACGGTGAACGCGGTCGGGTCGGTGTTGGTGCCGCTGTAGGTGAACTGGCCGCCGATGTTGACCGTGGCTCCCGCCGCCACGTTCCCGTTCCAGGACTCGTTGGTGACGGTGACGTCCTGGCCGGACTGCGACCACTTGCCGCTCCAGCCGTTCACCAGCTTCTGGTTCCCGGCGTAGGAGTACTTCAGCGTCCAGCCGGTCACCGGCTCGGACAGGATCGTCAGGTCGATGCTCGTGGTGAAGCCGGAGCCCCAGTCGTTCTTGGTGTAGGCGACCTTGCACCCGATCGCGGCCTGGGCGGGGGCCGCGACGGCGGCCAGGCCGCCGCAGAGCAGGGTCAGCGTCGTGCTCACCGCGGTGAGCGCGCGCCATCGATGGCGTCTTCGCACGGGGTCCTTCCCTTCTGATGGACTTACCAGGGGTCAGGCGGAGTCGCGGACGATCAACTTGGTCTTGAGGACCACGCCGCGGTCTGTGATCGGGCGGCCCGCGATGAGGGCGCGCAGCTCGCGGATCAGCCGGGCGCCGAAGTCCTCGACGGGCTGCCGCACGGTGGTGAGCCGGGGGCGCACCCGCTGGGCGATCGGGGCGTCGTCGAAGCCGATCACCGCGACGTCGTCGGGCACCCGGCGGCCCGCCCTGCGCAGGGCCTCCAGGGCGCCGAGCGCCATCGGGTCGGAGGCGGCGAGCACCGCGTCCAGGTCCGGCCGCCGCGCGAGCAGCCGGGCCATCGCGTGCTCGCCCGACGGGCGGCCGAAGTCGCCGTGCGCGATCAGGCCCGTGACGTTCAGGCCCGCCTCGGCGGCGGCCAGGCGGTAGCCCGCCAGCCGGTCGACGCCCGCGCCGAGGTCGGCGGGGCCCGCGATGGTGGCGATGGTGCGGCGCCCGGCGGCGAACAGGTGGCGGACGGCGGCCTGCGCGCCGCCGCGGTTGTCGACGTCGACGTACGGCAGCGGCACGTCGGTCAGCGGGCGGCCCGCCAGCAACACGGGAACGCCGGCGGCGGCGTGCACCAGCGCGGTCGGGTCGTCCTGGCGCGCGCCGACCAGCAGCACGCCGGCCAGGTGCTCTCCGCGCAGGTAGTCGGCGGCCACCCGCCACTCGCGGTGCTTGCCGACCATGAGGATCACCAGCTGGGCGCCGCCGTCGAGCTCGCGCCGCATGCCCCACAGCAGGGCCGCGTAGAACGGGTCGGCGAAGACCCGCGTGCTGTCCGCGCAGAGCACCGCCGCGATCGCGCCCGTGGAGGCGCTCGTGCGCGTGGCCGACCCGCGCCGCACGTAGCCGAGGCGTTCGACCGCCTCCTCGACCTGGAGCCGCGCGGCGCGGCTGACCCGGGCGGAGCCGCTCAGCACGCGGGATGCGGTCGCGGGGGAGACCCCGGCGAGCTTGGCGACGTGGGCGAGGGTCGGTGCGCGGTTGGCGGGGTTCGGGGTGCCTGCGGCGGCGGTGAGGATCGTCACGCTTCCACTCCTTCGGGAGACCCGGCCGTGGGGTGTCCGGCCGGGCGGGGCGGGGCGTAGTGGGAGCGCTCCCAAGGATCTGTTCGGGGGGAGTTGAGTGTCAAGAGGCGGATGAAAGCCGTGAAAACACCGTGGAAGAACCCTTTCTTCGCCCGGCTTTCGCGTTTTACCGTCAACCTCGCCTCGAGTAATGGGAGCGCTCCCAAGGTGAGTCGCAGGAGGTCCAATGAGATCGCTGTCCCCCCGTACCGCAGCGGCCGTCGCCGTGACCGGCACCCTCACCGGCGCGCTCTGCCTGGTGGGGTCGGTCGCCACCGGGACCGGGGCCGGAAACCTCGGCACCGGCGTCGCCCGCGCCGCGGTCGGCTGCAAGGTCGCCTACACCAAGAACGACTGGGGCACGGGCTTCACCGCCTCGGTCACCATCACCAACCAGGGCGACCCGCTGAACGGCTGGAAGCTCGCCTACTCCTACACCGGAAACCAGCGGCTGAGCAGCGGCTGGAACGGGAAGTGGGCGCAGTCCGGCACGGCCGTGACGGTCACCAACGAGAGCTGGAACGGCTCGCTGGCGACCGGCGCCGCCGTCCAGATCGGCGCCAACTTCACCTACAGCGGCAAGAACGACGACCCCACCGCGTTCAGCGTCAACGGCGTCGCCTGCAACGGCGGCGGCGGTCCGACCGACCCGCCGACCGGGCCCGCACCGGCGCTCAAGGTGTCGGGCAACAAGCTCGTCGACGCGGGCGGCAAGACCGTGACCTTGCGCGGCGTGAATCGGTCAGGCGGCGAATTCGCCTGCGTCCAGGGGAACGGTTTCTGGGACGGCCCGATGGACGCCGCCTCCATCACGGCCATCAAGAGCTGGAAGGTCAATGCCGTTCGGGTCCCGCTGAATTCCGACTGCTGGCTCGGCCTGTCCAACGTTCCCGCCGCCTACCGGGGAACGGCCTACCAGAACGCCGTCAGGGCGTACGTCGGCCTGCTGCTGGACAACGGTCTCACGCCGATCCTGGACCTGCACTGGACGCACGGCCTGTGGACCGGCAACGACAGCCACTGCCAGACCGCCGACGCCGAGTGCCAGAAGCCGATGCCCGACGCCCAGTACACGCCCGAGTTCTGGAAGCAGGTCGCCACCGCGTTCAAGGGCGACACGGGCGTGGTGTTCGATCTGTTCAACGAGCCCTACCCCAACAACCTGCAGGTCATGGACTACAACCAGTCCTGGAAGTGCTGGCGGGACGGCGGCGCGGACTGCACCGGCCTCACCTACGAGGCGGCCGGGATGCAGGACATGCTCGACGCCGTCCGCGGCACCGGCGCCGCCAACGTGGTCATCGCGGGCGGCAACAGCTACAGCAACGACCTCAGCCAGTGGCTCGCGAACAAGCCGTCCGACCCGACCGGGAATCTGGCCGCGGCCTGGCACTCCTACAACTTCAACTACTGCAAGGACTCCGGCTGCTGGGACCAGCAACTCGCCCCGGTCGCCGCGCAGGTTCCGCTGGTCGCGGGCGAGATCGGCGAGAACTCCTGCGGCCACTCCTACACCGACACGCTGATGGCCTGGCTCGACGCGCACGGCGCCTCGTACCTGGGCTGGACCTGGAACACCTGGGACTGCTCCAGCGGGCCCTCGCTGATCAGCTCGTACGACGGCACGCCCACCGCGTACGGTGCCGGGCTCCGTGCCCACCTCCTCGGCAGTTGATCGGCCCCCCTCGGTGGCCGGCTCCGATCGGCGGTCACCGGGTGCGCGGGGGCAGCACCCGTGGCCCGCCCGGCAGGGCGCCGGGCGGGCCACCGGCCAGCGTGTTCCGGGACCTTGCGGCTCCCACTACGTCAGCCCCGGCTTTCTGACCTGTGCTCTGTAGTCGCCCCACCCACCCCGAAAGGTTGCCCCCTGATGAGATTCAATTCCGCACGCCGTGGCGCGGCCGCCGGTGCCGCCGCGGCCCTGCTCGCCGGCGGCCTGGTCGCCTTGGTAGGCAGCCAGGCCAGCGCCGCCGCCGGCTGCAAGGTCACCTACTCCGTCAACCAATGGAACACCGGCTTCACCGCCAACCTGTCGGTCACCAACCTCGGTGACACGCTGAACGGCTGGACCCTGGAATGGGACTTCGCGGGCAACCAGCAGGTCACCCAGGGCTGGAGCGGCGAGTTCAGCCAGTCCGGCAAGCACGTGACCGTGAAGAACCCCTCGTGGGGCGGCACCCTCGCCACCGGCGCGACCGCGACCCCGGGCTTCAACGCCTCCTACTCCGGGACCAACACCGCGCCGACCGAGTTCAAGCTGAACGGCACGCTGTGCACCGGGTCCACGGGCCCGACCGACCCGACCCCGCCCACCAGCCCGCCTCCCGGTAACCGCGTGGACAACCCGTACGCGGGGGTCAAGGCGTACGTGAACCCGGAGTGGTCGGCCAAGGCGGCGGCCGAGCCGGGCGGCGGCGCCGTCTCCAACCAGCCGACCGGCGTGTGGCTCGACCGCATCGCGGCCATCGCGGGCACGGGCGGCGCGATGGGCCTGCGCGCCCACCTGGACAAGGCGCTCGCCCAGGGCGCCGGGGTGATCCAGCTCGTCGTCTACGACCTGCCCGGCCGTGACTGTGCCGCGCTGGCCTCCAACGGTGAGCTCGGCGCGACCGACCTCGACAAGTACAAGACCAGCTTCATCGACCCGATCGCCGCGATCCTCGCGGACTCCAAGTACGCCTCGCTGCGGATCGTGACGGTCGACGAGATCGACTCGCTGCCCAACCTGGTGACCAACGTGGACCCGCGGCCGACCGCGACGCCCAACTGCAACACGATGAAGGCCAACGGCAACTACCAGAAGGGCATCGCCTACGCGCTGAACAAGCTCGGTGCGATCCCGAACGTCTACAACTACCTCGACGTCGGGCACCACGGCTGGCTCGGCTGGGACGACAACCTCGGCGCGTCCGCCGACCTGCTCGCCCAGGTGGCCAAGGACTCCGGCTCGATGGCGAACGTGCACGGCTTCATCACCAACACCGCCAACTACGGCGCGACCAAGGAGCCGTACTTCACGATCGACGACACGGTGAACGGCACCTCGGTGCGCCAGTCCAAGTGGGTCGACTGGAACCGCTACGTCGACGAGACCTCGTACGCGCTCGGCATGCGGCAGCGCCTCATTCAGGCCGGCTTCGACTCCGGCATCGGCATGCTGATCGACACCAGCCGCAACGGCTGGGGCGGCGCCGGCCGCCCGACCGGTCCCGGCGCGAAGACCGACGTGGACACCTACGTCGACGGCGGCCGCACCGACCGCCGCATCCACCTCGGCAACTGGTGCAACCAGGCCGGTGCCGGGCTCGGCGAGCGCCCGAAGGCCGCGCCCCAGGCGGGCATCGACGCCTACGTCTGGATCAAGCCTCCGGGCGAGTCCGACGGCTCCAGCACCGAGATCCCGAACGACGAGGGCAAGGGCTTCGACCGGATGTGCGACCCCACGTACACCGGCAACCCGCGTAACAACAACCACATGAGCGGCGCTCTGCCCAACGCGCCGCTGTCGGGTCACTGGTTCTCCGCGCAGTTCCAGGAGCTGCTCAAGAACGCCAACCCGCCCGCGTAACGAGCAAGACATGACCGATGGCCGGGCGGGGTTCGTGGAGTCCACGAACTTCGCCCGGCCGATGCGTGTCGCCCTAGAGCTGGATCCCCGAGTACTCGAACCAGTCGAAGTCGGCGACGCTCATGCTCGGCCGGCCGAGGGAACTGGCGTACATGCCGATACAGGCGCCGGTGAACCCGCCCGCGACCTCGGGGCTGAGCAGCCGGCCGTCGACGGGGTCGCCCAGCCGCTGCCAGCGGCCTGGCTGGACCGCGAAGCGCATCTCGTACGACTGGCCGCGCGCCTCGACGCCCAGATACAGCGGTCCCGGCGGAACGGGGTGTTCGGCGAGGGTCGTGTCGGTGCCGCCCTCGCGGCGGACGAGCCGGAGACCGCCGGTGGTGAGCACGAACAGGACGTGGAAGCCCGGGTTCTGGATCAGCGCCAGCCCCGCGCACTCGTTCTCGCCGCCCGGAGTGAAGTCGAGGGCGGTGAAGGCGGCGAAGTCCCGGTGCTGCTGGCGGCGCGCCACGAACGAGGGGTTCCCGTCGCCCGCCAGGCTCTCCGGCCGTACCCGCAGCCGCAGGTGGCCCGGGCGGTCGGTGAGGCTCCACCAGCGCTCGCGCGGGGTGCGCAGCACGTTCCAGTACGGGCCGAGCTCGGCCGCGTCGAAGTGGTCGCAGGCGGGCTCGGCGGGCCAGGGATGCTCCGGCAGCCGGGGAGCGGCGGCGGACGGCTCGACCGGCCCGGCGACCGGCCAGCCGTCCTCCCAGCGGACCGGGACCAGGAACGTCTCGCGCCCCAGATTGCTGAAGTATCCGCCGTACGGGCGCATGGCCAGCAGCGTCATCCACCAGTCACCGCCGGGCGTCCGCACGAGGTCGGCGTGCCCGACCGCGGTGATCGGGTGGTCGAGACCGAGGTGGCGGTGGGTCAGCACGGGGTTGCGGGGGCATCCCTCGTACGGTCCGGTGACCCGGTCGGCGCGGGCCGACACGACCGCGTGGTCGTGCGCCGTGCCTCCCTCGGCGGTGATCAGGTGATACCTCCCGTCGATCTTGTAGAGGTGCGGTCCCTCGGGCCAGACGGCGCCCTTGACGGCCCCGTCCCAGATCACGTGCTCCGGGCCGGTGAGCCGCAGTTTCGCGGGGTCGAACTCGCGCAGCCAGACCTCGGTCGCGCCCTCGTGCCGGCCGGACACCTGCCGGGTCGCGGTCAGCCAGGCGCGCCCGTCGTCGTCGAAGAACAGCGACGGATCGATGTCCCCGCCCTCCAGCGGGTGCGGCTCCGACCAGGGGCCGGCGGGATCGGTGGCGGTGACCACGAAGTGCCCCGACCAGCTCGTGCCGTCCACCAGCGTGCACACCACGTAGAACGTGCCGTCGTGGAAGCGGATCGTCGGCGCGTAGAGCCCCTTCGACGCCTTCACACCGTCCAGCGGCAGCTGCGAGGGATGGTCCAGGACATGGCCTAGCGGCCGCCAGTGCACAAGGTCCCGGCTGTGGAAGATCGGGAGGCCGGGGAACCATTCGAACGACGATGTCACCAGGTAGTAGTCGTCCTCCACGCGGCAGATCGACGGGTCCGGGTGGAAGCCAGAAAGGATCGGATTGCGGAAGGCCGGGAGGTTCGGATCGCGGACGGTCGTCATCACAGCTCGCTGACGTGGACGGGGACGGTGAGGACCCGGTTCGCGCCCGGCTCGCGCACCGGGCCTTCGAGGGTGAACGAGCCGCGCAGGGGCAGATCCCCGTCCGCGCTGGAGGCGCCGACCGCCACCTCGATCACCCCGGGCTCCACGATGCGGCGCAGCCCCGGACCGGTGAACGAGACGCAGTCGGCGTGCACGGTGAACTCGACCCTGGCCGATCCGCCCGGCCCGAGCGTCACCCGTGCCCAGCCCGCGAGCCGGCGTGCGGGCCGTACGACCGAGGCCACCGGATCGGACAGGTAGAGCTGCACCACTTCGGTGCCCGCCCGTTCACCGGTGTTGGTGACGGTCGCGGCGACGTGGACGGCGCCGTCGGTCGGCGCGGCGGGGTCCACGTGGAGGCCGGCGTAGGAGAAGCGGGTCCAGGTCAGGCCGTGCCCGAACGGGTAGAGCGGCGTCGAGTCCACCGTGCTCCACTCGTGCGGGCCGTCCAGGCGGGAGCGCAGGTGCCCGCCGGGCGGATCGTCCGCGCCGCGTGGCACGTCGACCGGGAGCCGTCCGGACGGGTCGACACGGCCGGACAGGACGCCGGCGATCGCGGCGCCGCCCTCCTGCCCGGGGAAGAACGCCTGGACGACGGCCGCCGCCCGTTCCGCGAGGCCGCCGAGCGCGTACGGGCGGCCGGACACCACCACGATCACGGTGGGCGTGCCGGTGCCGAGCACCGCCTCGGCGAGTTCCCGCTGGCGCCCGGGCAACGCGAGGGACGCGACGTCGCAGCCCTCCCCGGAGGTGCCCCGGCCGAACAGGCCCGCGCGGTCGCCCAGGGCGAGCACGCAGATCTCGGAGCGGCGCGCGGCCGCGACGGCCGCGGCGATGTCGGAGTCCCGCGTCACCGGCACGTCGGCGGGCGCGACCTCGATCGAGGCCGACGGCAGCTCGGTGCGGAGGGCGTCGGCCAGCGAGGCGATGGCCACGCCGGGCGGCACGTCCGGGTGCTGCGCGCCCACGTGGTTGGGGAACGAGTAGCAGCCCGTCATGCCCAGCGGATCGTCGGCCAGCGGCCCGGCAAGGGCGATCCGAGCGGCCTGGCCGGTCGCCAGGGGAAGGGTCCCGACGTTGGCGAGCAGGACGATCGACTCCTCCGCCAGGCGGCGCGCGAGATCGCGGTGCTCGGGCGGGTCGAGGAGCGCCGGTACGGCCTCCGCCTCGTCCAGTTCCTTGCGCCAGTCCTCGTCGAGAAGTCCGAGCTCGGCCTTCAGCGTGAGGACCCGGGCGGCCGAACGGTCGATGAGCTCCTCGGGCACCGCGCCGTCCCGGACCTGGGTGACGAGCGGTTCGCCGTAGCAGCGAGCGGTGGGGAGTTCGACGTCCAGTCCGGCGTGCAGAGCCGCCGCGGCCGCCTCGCCGCGCGAGCCGGCGACGCGGTGCCGCGTCTCCAGGAAGGAGATGCCGTAGTAGTCGGCGACGACCAGCCCGGTGAAGCCCAGCTCCTCCCGGAGCAGGCCGGTGAGCAGCCGCTCGTCGGCGGCGGCGGGTATTCCGTCGGTGTCGGTGTAGGAGTGCATGACGGCCCGGGCGTGGCCCTCGCGCAGCGCCAGCACGAACGGCTCCACGATGATGTCGGCGAACTCCCGGGGGCCCACCGCCGCTGGCGCCATGTTGCGGGCGTTCCGCGAGGAGGAGTAGCCCGCAAAGTGCTTGAGGGTGGCCACGATGCCCGCGCCCTCCAGCCCGCGTGCGTAGGCCGTGCCGAGCACCCCGACCAGGCAGGGGTCCGCGCCGATGCACTCCTCCGTACGTCCCCAGCGCGGATCCCGGACGACGTCGAGCACCGGCGCCAGTCCCTGGTGAACGCCGAGCCGCCGCATGCTCGCGCCGACGGCCGCCGCCATCTCCTCGACCAGGCCCTCGTCGAACGACGCGCCCCAGGCCAAGGGGGTAGGGAAGACGGTCGCCTGCCAGGCCATCAGGCCGGTCAGGCACTCCTCGTGCGCGATCGCGGGCAGCCCGAACCGTCCCGCGCCCGCGACCCGCTCCTGAAGGTCGCGCAGCCGGGCGACGCCGTCGGCGGGGGAGAGGGGGACCGTGCCGAACACGCGGGTGAGCTGGCCCAGGCCGTGCTTGGCGAGCTCGTCCAGGCCGGGTGGTTCCTCGCCGGTGTCCTCGTCCGACGGCGCGACCGGCGCGTTCGGGCCCTCGGGCACCGCCCAGAACGACGCGAGCTGCCCCGCCTTCTCCTCCAGGGTCATCCGGGCCAGCAGATCGGCGACACGGTCCTCCACCGGCAGGCGGGGGTGGCGCCAGGCTTCGGTCATGGTCCCTCCGGTGGGGGCGGGGCGGTGGAATGGCGCACGCGCAACTGGGTGGAGAGCTCGATCCGGGGCGTGAGGAGGGGCTGGCCGTCCAGGAGCTGGAGAAGCGTGCGCGCGGCGATCCGGCCCATCTCCTCCAGCGGCTGGCGGACGGTGGTCAGCGGCGGTGACAGCCACTCGCACAGCGGCAGGTCGTCGAAGCCGACCACGCTGAGGTCCTCGGGCACGCGCAGGCCGGCCTGGCGGGCGGCCTCGTAGGCGCCCATGGCCTGCTGGTCGCTGCCCGCGAAGATCGCCGTCGGGCGGCGCCCGGCGGGCAGCGCCAGCAGCTCGCGTGCGCGGGCGAAGCCGCCCTCGTGGTGGAAGTCGCCGTAGCGGATCAGCTCCCGGTCGGCCTCGACGCCGGCGCGGTCCAGGGCGGTGCGGTAGCCGTCCACGCGCGCCTGGGTGCACAGGATGTCGGCGGGCCCGCCGATCATCGCGATCCGGCGGTGGCCGAGGGACAGCAGATGCTCGGTGGCCGCCATGCCGCCCGCCCAGTTGGTCGCGCCGACGCTGGCGATGCCCGAGTCGGGGAGGTTGACCGGGTCGATGAGCACCAGGGCCACGCCCGCGCGTTCGAGCTGCTCGCGCTGCCGCTCGGTCATCCGGGAGGTCACCAGGATCACGCCGTCGCTGTGGTGCAGGGCCGGGAGGTTCTGCCAGCTCGGCGGGCGGGCGTCGTCCTCGCGGACCTGGGAGACGACCGCGCCGATCCCGTGCAGCGTGCACTCGGCCTCCACGCCGCGCAGGATCTCCATCGCCCACGGGCTGTCGAGACCGGCCAGCACCAGGTCGACCAGGCCGGAGCGGCGGGCGCGCCGGCCGTGCCCGGGCCTGGGGTAGTTGTGCTCGTGGAGCAGCCCCTCGACCCGCTCGCGGGTCGACGGCGCGACGTCGGTCCGCCCGTTCAGCACCTTGGACACCGTGGCGGGGGAGACCCCCGCCTCCTCGGCGATCACCGCGAGGGTCGGGCGCGCCCGTTCGCTCATCGTCTCCCCCTGACCGATCTGGCTGATGAGAGCGAACAGTATCGCAACTTTTCGACGGCGCATATCAGGCCATGGCTGGACAGTATTGGAGTCTTGACCGATGGAGAGCGCTTTTCTAGAGTCCGGGCCACAACAAAGTTTCCGACAAGTTTCGAAATATTTTCGACGATCGGAGGCCCGATGGGCACCGAACCGCTCTCCCGCCGCTCGTTCCTCGCCGCCGCCGGGCTGACCGGCCTGTCCGTCCCCCTGCTCGGCGCCTGCGGCGGCGGCTCGGACGACTCGGACCCGGGTGGCTCAGGAGGCTCGGCCGGCTCATCGAAGAAGGTCACCCTCGAGTGGTGGAACATCGCCACCACCGAGCCGGGCAAGTCGCTCTTCCCGCAGATCGCCAGCGCGTTCATGGCCGCCAACCCGAACGTGACGATCAAGACCACCGTGCTGGAGAACGAGGCCTTCAAGGCCAAGATGACCGCGCAGACCTCCTCGGGGAAGCTGCCCGACATCTTCCACACCTGGGGCGGCGGCGTTCTCAAGCAGCAGATCGACGCGGGCCTGGTCCAGGACCTCACCGCGAAGGCGTCGTCGTGGGCCACCAGCACGCTGTCGGCCACCTCGCTCAACCCCTACCAGTTCGACGGCAAGCTCTACGCGATCCCGTTCGACATCGGGATGGTCGGCTTCTGGTACAACAAAAAGCTCTTCGCTAAGGCGGGCATCACCGCGCCTCCGGCCACCTGGTCGGCGTACATCGACGCCGTCAAGAAGCTCAAGGCCGCCGGTGTCACGCCGATCGCCCTGGCGGGCAAGGACAAGTGGCCCGGCATGTACTACTGGGCCTACCTGGCCCTGCGCGTCGGCGGCCTGCCCGCGCTCCAGCAGGCGCAGTCGAGCAACGACTTCACCGGGCCCGCGTTCGTCCAGGCGGGGCAGCACCTCAAGGAACTCTCCGACCTCGCCCCGTTCCAGCAGGGCTACCAGGGCGCCGCCTACGACGCGCCCGGGGGCCAAGCCGCCACCATGGGCAGCGGCAAGGCGGGCATGGAGCTCATGGGCCAATGGGGACCGGAGGTGGAGAAGGCCGCGGGTAAGGGCATCGGTTCCGACCTGGGCTTCTTCCCGTTCCCCGCGGTGGAGGGCGGCCAGGGCAAGGTGACCGAGGTGTTCGGCGGCGGAGGCGGCCACGCGCTCCGCAAGGGGGCGCCCGACGCGGCCATCGACTTCCTCAAGTTCTTCGTCAACGCCGAGAACGAGCACAAGCTCATCGCCTCCAACGGGTACCTGCCGGTCGTCAAGGGCACCGAGAGCCAGATCACCGACCCGAACCGCAAGATCGTGGCCAGTACGGTGGCGGGCGCGACCGGCTTCCAGCTCTTCCTCGACCAGGCCTTCCCTCCCGCCGTCGGGCAGGAGGTCAACGACAGCGTCATCGACCTCATCGCAGGCAAGAAGACACCCGAGCAGGTCACGCAGCAGATCACCAAGACGGCCAAGAGCCAGTGACGATGATCGCGTCCACCGCGTCCACCGCGTCCACCGCGTCCACCGCGTCCACCGCGTCCACCGCGTCCACCGCGTCCACCGCGTCCACCGCGTCCACGGGCAGGGCGGCCGCCGCTGCTCCGCCGGGGTACCGCCGCTCTCGGCCCGGCGTGCTCCGGCGGCTGCGCGGCTGGACGGCGATCACGTGGTTCCTGGTCCCGGCGCTGGTGCTGTTCGGCCTGTTCGTCCTGGTGCCGATCGTCGTCGCCGTCTACCTCAGCATGTTCCACTGGGGCGGGTTCGGCAGGCCCGAGGACTTCGTCGGCACCGACAACTTCCGGAAGGTGGCCGACGACCCGGTCTTCCGGGGCGACCTGTGGCGCGGCCTCGTCCTGATCGTGCTGTCCCTGGCGATCCAGCTGCCGTTCTCGCTCGGCACCGCCGTCGTGCTCAATCAGCGGCTCCGCGGCCGGGCCGTCTACAGGATGATCTTCTTCGCCCCGTTCATCCTGTCCGAGGTCGTCACCGGGGTGCTCTTCGGCATGATCTTCCTGCCGGAGGACGGGATGGCCGACCACCTGGTCGGGGACCTGCCGGTGCTGGGCGACCTCGCCGGGAAGTGGTTCTCCGATCCCGGCACGGTCCTGCCGACCATCTTCCTGGTCATGACCTGGAAGTACTTCGGCTTCCACATGATGCTCTACCTGGCCGGGCTGCAGGGCATCCCGAAGGAGTTGCTGGAGGCCGCGGCGATCGACGGCGCGGGCGCCTGGGAACGGTTCCGGCACGTCACGCTGCCGCTGCTCGGGCCGACGATCCGGATCAGCGTCTTCCTGTCGGTCATCGGCTCGCTCCAGCTGTTCGACCTGGTCTGGGTGATCAGCCGCGGCGGGCCCACGCACGCGTCGGAGACGATGGCGGTCTCGATGTTCCAGTTCGGCTTCAAACGGTTCCAGATGGGCTACGCCAGCGCGATCAGCGTCGTGATGTTCCTCATCAGCATCGTGTTCTCCCTGCTCTACCAGCGCTTCGCGCTGCGCCGCGATCTGCAGGGGGCCGTCACCGTCAGGGGAGGCGCGTGATGCTCCGGAGCCTGTCCAGGCACTCGGTCGTCTGGCTGATCGGGGCGTTCGTCGTCGTCCCGCTGCTGTACGCCGTGCTGTCCGGTTTCAAGAGCACCGACCAGCTGACCGACAACCCCCTGGGGCTGCCGTCGCCGTGGAAGCTGTCCAACTACAGCGGCGTCCTGTCGTCGGGCTCGTTCTGGAGGCAGGTCGCCAACAGCACCGGGGTCGCGGTGGCGACCACGCTCCTCACCGTCTCGGTGTCGGCGATGGCGGCGTTCGTGTTCGCCCGGTACGCCTTCCGCGGCCGGGAGCTGTTCTACACGCTGTTCACGATCGGGCTGATGTTCCCGTTCGCGGTGGCGGTGCTGCCGCTGTTCGTGCTGCTGCGGACCTTCGACCTGCTCGACAACCCGATCGGGCTGATCCTGCCGCAGGCGGGCTTCGGCCTGCCCATGACGATCATCATCCTGCGCAGCTTCTTCCGCACCATCCCCGCCGAACTGGAGGAGGCCGCCATCCTCGACGGCTGCAGCCGGTTCGGCTTCTTCTGGCGGATCCTGCTGCCCATGGCCCGGCCCGCGCTCGGCACCGTGTCGGTGCTGGCCATCGTGGCGAGCTGGAACAACTTCTTCCTGCCCTTGCTGGTCCTGACCAACCCCAAATGGCAGACCATCCCGGTCGGGGTCCAGCAGTTCCAGGGCCAGTACAACACCGACTACGCCCGGGTCCTCGCCTACATCGTGCTCGCGATGGTGCCCGCGCTGGCCTTCTACTCCGTCGCCGAACGCCAGCTCATCGGCGGCCTCACCGCCGGTGCCACGAAGGGCTGACCCATGACGCTCCTCCCACTCGCCCTCGGCTCGAGACTGTCGGCCGCCCTGATCGTCGCCGCCGTGTTCGTGCCGGTTCCCGCCCACGCCGCCGAGCCGACCCTGGGCGAGCTCGCCGCCGCCAAGGGGCGCTACTTCGGCTCGGCCACCGACAACCCGGAACTGTCCGACGCCCCGTACGTCGCGACGCTGGGTCGGGAGTTCAACGCGATCACGCCCGGCAACGCGATGAAGTGGGACGCCACCGAGCCGCAGCGAGGGCAGTTCAGCTTCGCCAAGGGCGACGAGATCGTCGCGCTCGCCCAGAAGAACGGGCAGAAGGTCCGCGGGCACACGCTCGTCTGGCACAGCCAGCTGCCGAGCTGGGTGTCGAACGGCGGCTTCCCCGCGGCCGAGCTCCGGTCGATCCTGCAGAACCACGTCACCACGGTCGCGTCGCACTACAAGGGCCAGGTGATGCACTGGGACGTGGTCAACGAGCCGTTCAACGACGACGGGACGTTCCGCGACTCGGTCTTCTACAGCACGCTGGGCCAGAGCTACATCGCCGACGCCCTGCGCGCCGCGCGCGCCGCCGACCCCGGGGCCAAGCTCTACATCAACGACTACAACACCGACGGGATCGGTGCGAAGAGCGACGCGATGTACAACCTGGTCAAGTCGCTGAAGTCCCAGGGCGTGCCCATCGACGGCGTCGGCTTCCAGGGACATCTGGCGCTGCAGTACGGCCTTCCCTCCCAGGTGCAGCAGAACCTGCAGCGGTTCGCCGATCTCGGTGTGGACGTGGCCATCACCGAGCTGGACATCCGCATGGTCCTGCCCGCGGACTCCGCCAAGCTCAGCACCCAGGCCGCCTGGTATTCCGACGTCACCAAGGCGTGCCTGGCGGTGTCCCGGTGCGTCGGGATCACGGTCTGGGACTACACCGACAAGTACTCCTGGATCCCGGGTGTCTTCCCCGGCCAGGGCGCCGCTCTCCCGTACGACGAGAACCTCGCGCCCAAGCCCGCCTACGCGGCGCTCCGCACGGCTCTCGGCGGCGGCACCACGCCACCGGACCCCGGCCTCTCCTGCAAGGTGAGCTACAAGGTGGTCAGCCAGTGGAACACCGGTTTCACTGGATCGGTCACCGTCACCAACACCGGAAGTGCCGCGATCAACGGCTGGAGTCTCGCGTTCTCCTTCCCCGGCGACCAGAAGGTCACCCAGGGCTGGAGCGCCGAATGGTCACAGACCGGCGCGGCGGTGGCGGCCAAGAACGCCTCGTGGAACGGAACCCTCGCCGCAGGCGCCTCAACCACCATCGGCTTCAACGCCACCCACTCCGGTATCAATGCCGTACCCACCGCCTTCAGTCTGAACGGCGGGAACTGCTCCCTGGGCTAGGTGTTCAGGTATTCCATGTGAAAACCGTTCCGTCAAGAGTCAAGGGTGACCAGGGGATCCACCTTTCTTGGGAAGTCATGAAAAGGGATCAGGAGTATAAGGGAAGTGATCAACGAGCGCCCTTTTCCCCTCAGGAGGGTCCATGCGCTTTCCCCGCTCCCTTGCGCTTTCCGCCGGCGCATTCGCATTTCTCGCAGGCTCGCTCGCCGCCACCGGAACGGCCTCGGCCGCCGGTGCCCGTTACGTCGCCCTGGGCGACTCGTACTCCTCCGGTGTCGGTGCTGGCAGCTACGACTCGGGGAGCGGCGACTGCAAGCGCAGCACCAAGGCCTACCCGCAGTTGTGGGCCGCCGCGCACGCCCCCGCCTCGTTCAGCTTCGTCGCCTGCTCCGGGGCGACGACCAGCAGCGTGAACAGCGGGCAGCTCGGCTCCCTCAGCTCCTCGACCACGCTTGTGAGCATCAGCGTCGGCGGCAACGACATCGGCTTCTCCAACGTGATGTCGACCTGCGTCACCGGCTCGGACTCCACCTGCGTCTCCGCCGTGAACAACGCCGAGGCCAGCGCCCAGAACACGCTGCCAGGAAGCCTGGACTCGCTCTTCTCCACGATCAAGTCCAAGGCGCCGTCCGCGCATGTGGTCGTGCTCGGCTACCCGCACCTCTACAAGATCACGAGCTTCTGCGTGGGGCTGAGCAACACCAAGCGGAACAAGCTGAACGAGGGCTCCGACGTCCTCGACACCAGCGTCTCGCAGGGTGCGTCCCGCGCGGGCTTCACCTTCTCCGACGTCCGTGACGAGTTCTCCGGCCACGAGCTCTGCTCGGGCGACGACTGGCTCAACTCGGTCACGCTGCCGATCGGCAACTCCTACCACCCGACCGCGCTCGGGCATGCCAGCGGCTACCTGCCCGCGTTCACCTCGACCGCCGGCGCCCTCGCGCGCGCCTCCCGCGACAGCTAGCCCCACAGGACGAAACCGGGGTCGCACCGCGAGAAGCCGGGCCGGAACGCCACACCGGCCCGGCTTCTCGCCGTTCGGGAGCTCAGCGTTTGATGGCGACGCCGGCGTACATGTGGTTCTCGCCGGTCTCCGGTACGCCCTCGGGATGCCAGTGCGTGGAACGGGTGACGCCCGGGTCGATCAGTTCGAGGCCGTCGAAGAACCGTTCCGCCTCGGCCTTGCTGCGCGTGCGCATCGGCAGGCCGCGGGCGCGGTAGATCGCCGACCCGGCCTCGACCTCCGGGTCGTCGGGCACGATCGTCATCGACAGCGTGCTGCCCGGCGCCAACGGCTCCACGAGGCGGCGCACCAGGCCGTGGGCCTCCTCGTCGTCCTCGAACATCTGCATGATGGCGATGAGCGTGAGCGCGATCGGCCGCTTCAGGTCCAGCGTCTCGTGGAACTGGTCGGAGTCCAGGATCCCGGCGGGGTCGCGCAGGTCGGCGTCGAGGTAGGAGGTCCGGCCCGCGGGGTTGCTGCGCAGCAGCGCGCGGGCGTGCACGAGGACGATCGGATCGTTGTCGACGTACAGGATCCGGCAGGTGGGGTCGACCTGCTGCGCGGCCTCGTGCAGGTTGGGCGAGGTGGGCAGGCCGGTGCCGACGTCCAGGAACTGCGTGATGCCGAACTCGGTGACCAGGTGGCGGGTCATCCGGGCCATGAACGCCCGGTTGCCGCGCATGGACCGCGGGATCGTCGGCTGGTACTTCACGATCTCGGCCGCGGCGGCACGGTCGGCCTCGAAGTTGTCCTTGCCGCCGAGGATGTAATCGTAAATGCGGGCGGAATGCGGGACGTCGACCCGCAGGCGGGCCAGATCCAGCTCGGGAGTGTTGTCGCCCTCGCCGCCGCCCTGAGCGCCGCCGTCGCGGACGTTCTCGCCGTCGCCCGGGTCGTTCGAGCCACTCGTCTGGTCCGACATGGCCCGTCCTCTCCGTCGCGGGGGCCGCCGGCTGATCATTTTAGTGCGGGCGGTTCCCGGGAGGGATCGGATGATCGGTTTTAGCTGAGATGCATGCGCATTCGTACGATGACGCCGCCCGGCTCGTCGCGGATCTCGACCAGATCGCACAGCTGCCGGATCAGCCACAGCCCGTGCCCGCTGGTCGCGCGCGGGGGAGGCGGCAGGTGCCCGGCGAGCGGGTCGTCCAGCCGTCCGCCCTCGTCCACGACGTCGCAGACCAGGTCGCCGTGGTCGGTCCAGATCCGCACCCGGCCGCGCCGCCCGCCGTGCTCGACCACGTTGGTCGCCGCCTCGTTCGCCGCGATCACCAGGTCCTCCATGCGGTCGCCGCCGAGCCCGCGCAGGGTGGACTCGGCGGCCAGGAATCCGCGGACGCGGGTCAGCCCTCCGGGGATGATCGGCAGCGCCGCCACGTCCGCGCCGGGCGGCGCCAGCGGCGTCCGGTCGCAGGACCGCGCGAACTCGGCGGGGTCCTGGTAGGCGGCGCTGCGGTGGCTGACGCCGCCGACCACCACGTCGGGATGGGTGCACGACGCCGCCGCGACGATGTCGTCGGGCAGGGCACCGGTGTCGTACGGGCACAGGATCCAGGCAGGGCAGGAGGCGAACGTCAGGTTGGCGACCGCCTCGTACCGTTTCCATTCGCGGACCTGCAGGGGACTGCGGCCGGTCCAGATCGGTTCGCCGACCAGCCGCAGCCGCCCCGGGCCGCGGTGTTGCTGGACACGCCGGTAATAGGCGCCGAGCGTGGCACCGGGGGAGGTGTACCAGCCTTCGGCGTCGATGTACTCCACAGTGGCCGTCGTCGCTGCTCGCAGCATCTCGATTTTGCGCCGGGAGACCACGGCCATGGTCGGTTCGCCCAGCGCTTCGCCGTCCTGGATGAAGTTCACCGCGGCCGCGACGAACTCGGGCTCGGACTCGTACATCAGTGCCTTGTGGATCAGGCCGGTCATCGCGGGGGCGCGCATGGCGCCTCCCTGCTGACCACCTGGGGAGCCTCCACGGCGGCCATGGTGAATCACCGTGATTCGCTAATCGCCGTCGGATCTACGAACAGCGTAAATCAGTGCGACGATCTGGTCCAATGCCGAAAATAAGCACCGCCCGGCCGCAAACGAAACCGTGCGCGACGAGATATGCGACAACGTGCGGCGGAGGCTTAAGGCGGCGTCAGGCGGAGTCCCGCAGGACCAGATGCGGACGCAGTATGACCACCGGGTCGGTCAGGTCCTCGCCGCGGATCCGGGAGATGAGCAGGCGGGCCATCTCGCTGCCCATCTCCTCGGCCGACTGGTGAACGGTGGTGAGCGGCGGCTCGGCCAGCGGCGCGGCGGCCGAGTCGTCGAAGCCGATCACCGAGACGTCGCCCGGGACGGCGCGGCCCTTGGCTCGCAGGACGCGCAGCGCGCCCAGGGCCATCGGGTCGTCGGCGGCGAAGACGGCGTCCAGATCGGGATCGCGTTGGAGCAGCTCCTTGGTCGCGGCGATCCCGCTGGCCTCACTGAAGTCCCCGTACGCGACCAGCTCGGGCAGGCCCTCGGCGGCGAGCGCGTCGCGGTAACCGGTGAGGCGGTCTATGCCCACGCCCATGTCCTGGGGACCGGCGATGGTGGCGATCCGCCGCCGGCCCCGGGCGATGAGATGGTCGACCGCCTCGCGTGCGCCGAGGCGGTTGTCGACGTCCACGTAGCTGACGGCCGAGACGCCGGGAGGACGCCCGCCCAGCACGGTCGGGACGCCGCCGGCCTCCAGCTTGCCGGGGAGCGGGTCCTCGGCGTGCAGGGAGGTCAGCAGGACGCCGTCGACGTGCTGGGGGGTGAGGTAGTGCTCCAGGCGCGCGTACTCCTCCGGGTTGCGCGCCAGGGCGAGCAGCAGCTGGAGACCGGTGTCGCCCAGGGCGGCCGAGATGCCCCGGATGATGCCCGCGAAGTAGGGCTCCGCGAACAGGCGCTGGTCGGACTCGGACACCACCAGCGCCACGGTGTCGGTCCGGTGGGTGACCAGTGTCCGCGCCGCACGGTTCGGTACGTAGCCGAGCTCGTCGATCGCCTTGAGGACCGAGTCGCGCGCCTGCGGGCTCACCCGCGGCGAGCCGTTGATCACGCGCGATACCGTGCCGCGGCCCACTCCCGCTCTGGCCGCGACCTCCTCCAGGGTCGGCCGCCCGGTGCTCTTCATCGCGCCCCTTCCGCTAGCCCGCCTCGGTCCCCCAGTCCGCCGTGGCGGATCACGTTCGAGTACCAGCGGGCGCTGTCCTTGGGCGTACGGCGCTGCGTCGCGTAGTCGACGTGGACCAGGCCGAAGCGCTTGGAATAGCCCCAGGCCCATTCGAAATTATCCAGCAGAGACCACGTGAAGTAGCCCCGCAACGGCACTCCGTCGGAGATCGCCTTGTGGCAGGCGCGCAAATGGAGGTCCAGATAGGAGATCCGGCCCGTGTCGTGGACCGTGGAACCGTTGGCGGCCGGCCCGTCGGCTGGAGACGGGTCGGTCAGCGTCTCGTCGTAGCCCGCGCCGTTCTCGGTGATGTAGAGGGGGACCGGGGCGTAGTCGCGATGGACGCGGGTGAGCACCTCGTACAGGCCCATCTCGTCGATCTCCCAGCCCATGCCGGTGACCGGCCGTCCAGCCGGAACGAACCGCACGAAGTCGCTGCCCACCCACGGCGAGTGCGAGGAGAACGGGGAGGAGACGGCCTGGGTGGCCTCGCCGGGGACGCCGGACACGGTGTGGCGGGTGTAGTAATTGATGCCCACGTGGTCGAGCGGCTGGTTGATGGCCGCCAGGTCGCCGTCCTTGATGCACGAGTCGAACCCGAGGCCCTCAAGGTCGGCCAGCACGTCCGCCGGGTAGCTGCCGCGCAGGAGCGGGTCGAGGAAGAGGCGGTTCTGCAGGCCGTCGATGCGCCGGGCGGCGTCGACGTCGGCCGGATTGGCCGGGTCGGCGGGGGAGACCGCGTACAGGTTGACGGCCGCGCCGTAGTGGTCGTCGGGACGGCGCGCGCACATCGCCTCGGTCGCCAGGCCGTGCCCCAGCATCAGGTGGTGCGCGGCGCGCAGCGAGGCGGCCGGTTCGAGGCGGCCGGGCGCGTGCTCGCCCGAGGCGTACCCGAGGAACGCCGCGCACCAGGGCTCGTTGATGGTCGTCCAGCGCCGTACGTCCAGCGCGGCGTGCACCTGCGAGGCGTAGTCGGCGAAGCGGTAGGCGACGTCGCGTTCCGGCCAGCCGCCCGCGTCCTCCAGCGGCTGCGGCAGGTCCCAGTGGTAGAGCGTCGGCCACGGCTCGATGCCCGCCTCCTGCAGCGCGTCCACCAGCCGGCGGTAGAAGTCGAGCCCGGCCTGGTTGACCGGGCCCGCGCCGGACGGCTGAACGCGCGGCCAGGAGATGGAGAACCGGTACGCCGTCAGCCCGAGGTCCACCATCAGCGCGACGTCCTCGCGGAAGCGGTGGTAGTGGTCGATCGCGACGTCGCCGTTCTCGCCGTTCAGCACCTTGCCCGGCGTGCGGCAGAAGGTGTCCCAGATCGACGGCCCGCGCCCGTCCTCGGCCGCCGCCCCCTCGATCTGGTACGCGGCGGTGGCCGCGCCCCAGGTGAAGCCCACGGGGAAGGCGGCGGCCGGCGCCCGGTCGCTGTCGGCGCTGCTGCTCTTGCCCTCGGCGCCGTTGCTCTGCTGTACGGAGGTCACGCCTTGATCGCACCTTCCATGATTCCGCCGATGATCTGGCGGCCGAACACGATGAACACGATGAGGAGCGGCAGGACGGCGATGGTGGTCCCGGCGAACATCAGCGTGTAGTCCTTGAAATAGGCGTTCGCCAGGTTGTTGATCGACAGCTGCACGGTCGGGTTGTCGGGGGTCAGCACCGCCAGCGGCCACATGAACTCGTTCCAGGTCTGCATGAACGTGAACAGCCCGAGGACCCCGGCGGCGGGGCGCAGCGCGGGCAGCACGACCCGCCAGTAGATGCCGAACGTGGTGCAGCCGTCGACGCGGGCGGCCTCGATGAGCTCGTCCGGGATCGCCTGGTCGGCGTACTGGCGCATCATGAACACGCCGAAGCCGGTGACCAGGAACGGCACGATGACCGCCTGCAGATGGTTCTGCCACCCCAGCTTCACCATGATCATGTAGAGCGGGACGATGCCCATCTGCACCGGGATCATCATCGTGGCGATGATGGTGAGGAGCAGCGCGTTCTTGCCGCGGAAGCGCAGCTTGGCGAACGCGAACCCGGCCAGCGAGGCGAAGAACACCGTCGAGATCGTCACCGCGCCGGAGGCGATGAAGGAGTTCACCAGGCCCTTGGCGAAGTAGACGTCCTGGGTGGAGAACAACCGGTGGACGTTCGTTCCGAAGCGCCCGCCCGGCAGCACCGGCGGCGGCACGTCGGCGACGACGTCGTTGGTCCGGGTCGCCACGACGATCATCCAGTAGATGGGGAAGACCGACAGCGCCAGCGCGACGACGAGCGTCAGGTAGGTGAGCGGGCTGGCGTCCCACAGGCTGCGCAGCCTGCCCGCCTTGTCCGGTCGGCGGCCGTGGCTTCGCCGGCGCCGGATGCCCGGGATGGTGGTCACTTGGTGCCTCCCGTGCGCCGCACGAACACGAAGTTGATCAGCGAGAAGATGATGATGATCACGAACAGTGCCCACGCGACGGTGGCGCCGTAGCCGTACCGGTCATGGCCGAAGGCGTTGTCGAACATGTACATCGTCACGGTCTGGAACTGGTGCACCGGGCCGCCGTCCATCCGGTTCGGCGTGCCGACGCTGAACAGCACCGGCTCGGTGAACAGCTGCAGCCCGCCGATGGTGGAGATGATGACCGTGAACAGGATCGTCGGCCGCAGCAGCGGCACGGTGATCTGCCAGAACTGCCGGAACCTGGACGCCCCGTCGATCGCCGCCGCCTCGTACAGGTCCTTCGGGATGGCCTGCATCGCGGCCAGGTAGATCAGCGCGTTGTAGCCGATCCACCGCCAGTTGACCATCATCGCGATCGCCGCCCACGACCAGCCGCGGCTCGCCTGCCAGTCGATCGGGCTCACCCCGACCAGATGCAGGCCCCAGTTCACGAAGCCGTAGTCGCGGTCGAACAGCTGCGTGAACACGATCGCCACCGCCGCCGTCGAGGTGACCAGCGGCGCGACCATCCCGATGCGGAACACCGTCGGCATCCGCATCCGCCGGTTCAGCGCGTTCGCGATGAGCAGCGCGATCAGCAGCTGCGGAACGGTGGACAGCACGAAGATCCCGATCGTGTTGACGACCGCGTGCCAGAAGTCCTCGTCGCCCAGCAGGTAGCTGTAGTTGTCCAGGCCGACCCACTTGCGCGTGCCCGAGGCCAGGCCCCAGTCGTGCAGCGAGACCCAGAGCGTGTAGACCAGCGGGAACGCGCCGAACACCAGGAACACCAGGTAGAACGGCGAGATGAACAGGTAGGGCGAGGCCTTCATGTCGAGCTTGGCGAGCCGCGCCCGCAGGCCGCGCCGTGGCACGGTCGCGACGGGGCCGGACCCGTTCCGTACGGGACGCACATCGAGGCTCATGCGTCCTCCTTTCCGATCGGCGGGGCGGCGACCGCGTCGGGCCGGCCGCGATGGGCGGCCCCCGCGTTCTGCCGCGGGCGGGCGGTCTGCCGCGGGCGGGCGGCGGCGCGGCGCGGTCACGCCGCCGCCCCGGTGGACTACCTGGCGGCCTTCTTGGCCGCGTCCACCGCCTTGGACCAGGCCTCCTCGGGCTTGACCTTGCCCTGGCCGACCGCGATCAGGACGTTCTCGACCGCCTGCCGCACGTCCTCGTTCTTCGGGCCGAGGTACACGGGCTTCACCTGGGCGGCCATGTCGCCGAAGATCTTGCCGACCGGGGCCTCGCCGAAGTAGGCGCTGGTGGCACTGGCGACCGCCGGGTCCTGCGCCGCCTGCGGCGAGGACGGGAAGACGTTCTTGTCCTTGTAGGCGGCCGTCTGGCCCTGCGGGTTGGTCAGGAACTCCGCCAGCGCGGCGGCCTCCTTCGGGTGCTTGGTCTGCTTGGGCACCGCGAGCCACGACCCGCCCCAGTAGCCCGAGCCGCCCGGCACCGCCGCGACGTCCCACTTGCCCTTGCCGAACCCGCCGGAGAACTCCTCGATGCCGCCGAGCATCCACGACGGGCACGGGATCGTGGCGAACGTGTCGCGCTTCAGCGCGGTCTGCCACGGCGGAGTGAAGATCGACATGTCCGAGGACATCTTCGCGGCCTCGAACTTCAGCGAGGTGTCGAAGGCGGTCTTGACGGCCGGGTTGGTGTCGAAGACCAGGTTGTTGCTCTTGTCGAAGAAGCTGTAGCCCGGGCCGGCCCCCGCGTTCTGCAGCACGGTCGCCCGGAAGATCGCCGTCGGCCCGTCCAGCCACTTCGTCCCGCTGACCTTGCCCTGGAACTTCTGCCCGGTCTGCATGTAGGAGTCCCAGTTCGGCCAGAGCTTGGACACCGCGTCCCGCTCGGTCGGCAGGCCCGCCTTCTTGAAGAGGTCCTTGCGGTAACACATGCCGAGCGGCCCGATGTCGGTGCCGAGCCCGACGAGCTGCGACCCGTCAGAGCTGACGCCCATCTGCCACTTCCACGGCAGGAAGTTGCCCTGCAGGCTCTTGCCCCCGTAGTCGAACAGGTTGAGGAACTTGCTCCGCTGCTGCATGTACAGCGGCAGGATCCCCTCCTCCAGGGCGACCACGTCTCCGGCGCCGCTCCCCGTGGCGATCCACTGCTGGATCCGCGGCTTGTAGTTGTCGAGCGTGTCGACCTTCCGCTGCTTGATCTTGATGCCCGGGTGGGACGCCTCGTAGCTCTTGTAGAGCTGGTCGTAGCCGAACTCGCCGAACACGTCGACGGTCAGCGTGACCGGCCCCGACGACTTCTTGTCATCCCCTCCGCCGCAGCCCGCCAGGGCCGCGACCAGCACGGCCGTCAGCCCGATTCCAAGCCCGCGTCTCATGGCGGACCCCTCTCACTCGATCCAGGTGTGGGAGCGCTCCCACGAAGCTAAGACCGTGACCTGCTTCACTGTCAACCCGCCGCAACGCAACCGTTATCCGACGATGGATCGATAGGCTGACGACATGACGATCCGTCGGCCAGAAGACTGGTACCGCCGGATTCCGGCGCAGATCACGGCCCAGGAGTACGAGTCGCTGCCCGAGGATTTCTGCCAGACGATCGAGGTGATCGACGGGCACATCGTCAAATGCGAGAGCGCCTCCCGGCCGCACAACCGTGTGGTGCGGAGGCTGGCGGCGGCCCTTGAGGCGGGACGCAAGCCCGAACCGTGCCTCATGGTCGAGACCGACGTCGATGTGAGATTCAGCGACGTGCCGCTCAATTTCCGCCGCCCCGACGTGACCGTGTACCGCTGCCTGCCGGATGACCGAAGGCTCCACGCGCCGGACGCGGTCATGGTCGTCGAGGACATGGCCAGCCTCGCGGCCGTTCACGGGATCGACGTTCCGACGAAACTCGTGACCTCCCTCGGCTTCGGCTCGATGCCCTGGCCCGCCACAACCTGTACCTGGACCGACTCGAGGCGACCCGCCAGACCAGGCAGATCGAGTCGATCATCGAGAACTTCCGCGACGAGACCAAGACCCGCGTGCCTCGCCAGTTTCCGCACTGGCCCGTCCGCCGATGGGAGCCGGGGCGACGTACGGTCTGGGCATGGTGGCGGTCGTGGAGCGTCCTACCGAGGTCGTCGAGCTGTCTCGCGGGGTGGTCGAGTACCGGCTGGAGCGGCGCGGTCCGCGGGTTGTCCTGATGATGCACGGCGGGCATATGCGGGCTTCGCTTCCTTTGGGGGAGGAGGTGTTCGCGGAGGCGGGATTCACGGTGCTCGCGCCGTCGCGGCCTGGGTATGGCCGGACGCCTGTTGGCGTTGCCGGGTTTTCAGAGGTCGTCGCTGAGCTGTGTGAACGGCTTGGGATCGGGTCTGTGGCCGCGGCGGTGGGGCAGTCGGCAGGCGGGTTGAGCGCGGTCAGCATGGCTGCACGGTGTCCGGATTTGGTGGAGCGGCTCATTTTGCAGAGTGCGGTCGGCCCGTTGGCTTGGCCTGGCCGATGGACGCGGCTGGGGAGCGGGGTCGCGTTCGGTCCGCGTACCGAGCGTCTGACCTGGGGGTTGCTGCACTCGTTGGTGCGGCGATGGCCGGGAGCGGGGTTGCGGCTGCTGTTGCGTGATTTGAGTGTCGAGCCGGTCGGTGTGGTTCTGGACGAGGTGAATCGGGCCCTCGTCGCGGGGTTGTTCGAGCGGATGCGTTCGGGGAGTGGTTTTGCCGCTGATCTGCGTGACTTCAGGGATGTCGCGGGCTATCGGGAGATCGCGGCGGGGGTTGGTCAGGCCGCTTTGGTGATCGCCAGTCCTCAGGACGGAGCGGTGCCGTTCGCTCATGGTGAGGCACTCGCGGATGTATTGCCGAACGCCCGGCTGGTCATCAGCCGGGCGTCCAGTCATTTCGTTTGGTTCGGGGAGGACTATCCGGCCATCGCCGAAACCATTTGCGGATTTCTTGATTCTGCGGGTTAGGCGGCGCCGACCAGTTCGCGGGTGCGGTCTTCGGCGGGCTCGGTGGGGAGGGGGATCGCCTCGTGGGTGGTGGGGGCCGGCGGGATGGGGCGGGTCGGCTTGCGGTTGCGGCGGGTGGCCAGGTGAACGGTGAGCATGGCGATCGCCAGGAGGGCGGTGGCCACGGCGCAGTCGGCCCAGTAGTGGTTGGCGGTGACGACGATGACGAAGAGGGTGAGCGGGGCGTGGA
The DNA here is from genome assembly GCF_017573505.1 of Actinomadura barringtoniae. GTDB lineage: Bacteria > Actinomycetota > Actinomycetes > Streptosporangiales > Streptosporangiaceae > Spirillospora > Spirillospora barringtoniae. The sequence goes on along the minus strand of NZ_JAGEOJ010000006.1, from coordinate 385,163 downwards.
GGGCCACCAGCCAGCGCCACTTGCTCGTGGAGACTCGGATGACCGCGATCGCCACCAGAAGGGCCCAGCCGAAGTGGAGTGAGGGCATCGCGGCGTACTGGTTGGCGATTCCGTTGGCTTGGGCGGGGTAGGCGGAGGGGCCGACGGTGAGCATGGTGTCGACCATTCCGAAACCGCTTAGGCGGGGCGGTGAGAGGGGGAAGAACATGTGCACGGCCAGGCCTGCGGCGGTCAGGATGACCAGTTGGGTGCGGACGCGCTTGTAATGGTCGCGGTGGCGCACGTACAGCCAGATGAGGAACGCCGCTGTGCCGGGGAAATGGACCCCTACGTAGTAGAGATTGGCCAGGAACGCGGTGTGGTCCCACTGGAGGAAGAAGTGCTGGACCGTTTTCTCGCTCGGAAAAGGGAGGGCGCGTTCCAGGTGCCAGATCCAGTGGGCGTTGGACGTCGCGTGGGCGACGCTTCCCTCGATGAGCGTCCGGCCCCACTTGTAGATGGCGAAGAGGACGACCAGGAGGCTCACTTCGGTCGCCAGGGGGCGCAGCCGTCCCAGGCGTGGTGTGTGGATTGCCTCGATTGCCATGACCCCGTCCTCTCGCCGTGTTCTGTGACGAGATCAACTCTCGCGCGGGGCTACGACAAAGACATTGGGCCCAACCCGTCAGTGGCAGGAGGCTGGACCCAGGGGGCATGGTGGAGTTAACCCCACCCTTTTACCTGTCGAGGAGGGGTCGCCTCGGGTCCCAGGGGGTGCCGTTGCGGCGGCGGGCGATGCCTGAGAGGGCCTCGAGGACTACGCGGTTGGCCAGGGCGGAGGTTATGTCCGCGTGGTCGTAGGGCGGGGAGACTTCGACTACGTCGATGCCGACCAGGGGGAGTTCGTAGGCGATGCGGCGGACGGAGTCCAGGAGCTGGCGGGCGGTCAGGCCGCCAGGTTCGGGTGTGCCCGTGCCGGGGGCGTGGCCGGGGTCGCACACGTCGATGTCGACGGAGAGGAAGACGCCGTCGCAGTCGTCGGTGGCGATGGAGAACGCCTCGGTGAGGCACTCCTCCAGGCCACGGGCGACGATCTCGGTCATCTCGTACGAGCGCATGCCCTGCCCGGCCATCCAGTCGAGGGTCTCGGGGCCCGGCCAGTAGCCGCGCAGGCCGATCTGCAGGAACCGGTCGCCGCGCAGCGCGCCAGACTCGATCAGGCGGCGCATCGGCTGGCCGTGCCCGATCAGGGAGCCGAACTCGATGTTCCCGGTGTCGGCGTGCGCGTCGAAGTGAATCATCGATACGCGGCCCTGGCCGAGGTGCTGCGCGACGCCTGCGGCGTCCGGCCAGGCGATGGTGTGGTCGCCGCCCAGGATCAGCGGGATGGCGTTGTTCGCGGTGACGGTGTAGACCGCTTCCTGGAGGTCGCGAACGGAACGTTCCGCGTCGCCGGAGTACATCTGTACGTCCCCGGCGTCGTAGACGGTCAGGTCGTCGCGCAGACCGTCCACGCGCAGTGCCAGGGACGGGCGTGAACCGTCGTGCGGCAGGTAGTCGGTCTGCCGGATGTACTGCGGGCCGAAGCGGGTGCCGGGCCGGTGTGACGTTCCGCCGTCGAACGGTGCGCCCATGATGACCACGTCCGCGTCGGCGTACGTGGACGGGTCCGACCAGGTGCAGCGCGGTACGCCGAGAAAGGTGATGTCGGGACCGAACTGCGTGCCGTACCGCTCCTGCGGGCTCATGCGTCTCTCCTGGTGGTGTGGTGGCTTCCTCAGGCCTTTCGGGGGGCGGTGGAACGGCGTACGACCAACTCGGGGCGGTAGAGCAGCTCGGTACGGGGGACCTTGGCTCCGCCCAACTCTTCCAGGAGGTTCTCTACGGCGGCCAGGCTCATCTCCCGTACGGGCTGGCGGACCGTGGTGAGCGGCGGGTCCAGGTAGGCGGTCATGGGGGAGTCGTCGAAGCCCACGACGGAGACGTCCTCGGGAACGCGAAGGCCGCGCTGGCGGACTCCTCGTATGGCGCCGATGGCGATGATGTCGCTGCCGCAGCAGATGGCGGTGGCGCCGCTGTCGAGGAGTTGCTGGGCAGCGGCTTGTCCGCCTTCGACGGTGAAGAGGGTGTTGACGATGAGGTCGTCCACGTCGGTGGCGTTCAGGTGCTCCTTCATGCCGCGGCGGAAGCCCTCGGTCTTGCGGATGGAGGGCACGAAGCGTTCCTGCCCGACGGCCAGGCCGATGCGCTGGTGGCCCAGCGCGGCCAGGTGCGCGACGGCCATCTCCAGGGAGGCGGTGTCGTCGTTGGAGATGAACGGCGCCGGGATGTCGGGGCGGAACCCGTTGATCAGGACGATCGGCAGGCCGCGGTCGGTGAGGCGGATGTAGCGCGCCGGGTCGGACTGGGAGTCGGCGTGCTCCCCGTTCACCAGGATGATGCCCGCCACGCCGCGCTCCAGCAGGAGCTCGGTGTAGTCGTCCTCGCGGATGCCGCCGGCGGTCATCGTGCACAGGACGGCGGCGTAGCCGGCCTGGGCGAGGGTGTTCTCGATGATCTGGGCGAACGCGGGGAAGATCGGGTTGCTCAGCTCGGGGACGATGAGGCCGATCAGGCCCGCGCGCTGCTGGCGGAGGCGAGGCGGGCGCTCGTAGCCGAGGACGTCCAGGGCCGTCAGGACGGCCTGACGGGTCGAGGTTGCCACGCCCGGCTTGCCGTTGAGCACTCGGCTCACGGTCGCCTCGCTGACGCCCGCATGGGCCGCGATGTCGGCCAAGCGCATTGTCACGGGGCTCAATTTACCTTTCCACCCCATGGTCGTTAGGGCCGGTGGTGGTCGCGCACCACACGGCGGTGTCGGGTGGGAGGACCAGGCATTCCCCGTCCGGGCGAATGGGAGCGCTCGCGAGCAAGGGGCGGCCGTAGGTGGGGATGCGAACGGTCTTGTCGCTGAGGTTCACCGCGCACGTGATGCGGGGGCCATCATCTTCAGGAGTCTCGTCTTCAGGGGTCGCGCTGCGGGCGAAGACCAGGGTGCCGGGAGGGCCTACCAGCCAGTGCAAAGTACCGTCGCCCAGGGCGGGGTGCTCGCGGCGCATGCGGAGTGCGGCGCGGTAGAGGGAGAGCATCGATTCGGGGTCGGACGACTGCTTTTCCACGGTGAGGCCCTGCCAGCGGTCCGGGATGGGGAGCCAGCTCTTGGACGCGCTGAAATTGAACGGGGGTTCTTCGCCCGACCAGGGGAGCGGTACGCGGCAGCCGTCACGGCCCGATTCGGGATCGCGGGCTCGCTGCGGGTCCTGGAGGTATTCGGCAGGCAGGTCGAGCACCTCGGCAAGGCCCAGCTCTTCCCCTTGATAGATGTAGGCCGAGCCGGGAAGAGCCAGCATGAGCAGGGCGGCCGCGCGTGCCCGGCGTACGCCCAACTCGCCGTCGCCATATCGGGTCACATGGCGCTTCACGTCGTGGTTGGACAGCACCCAGGTGGGAGCGGCGCCGACCAGCTCGTTCGTGCGCATCGACTCTTCGATGACCTCCCGCTTGGCGCGGGCGTCCCAGTCCGCTGCCACGTAGGGGAAGTTGAACGCCTGGTGCAGTTCGTCCGGGCGCACGTAGGCGGAAAGGCGTTCGTGAGAGGACGCCCACGCCTCGGCCACGGCGATCCGTTCCCCGCCATAGGAGTCGAGCAGGCGACGCCAGGCGCGGTGGATCTCGTGCACGCCGTCCTGGTCGAAGTAGGGCAGCACGTCCGTGCCGAGCATCCGGATCTGGTCGGTGCGGCCCGCGTCCGGGAGGCCCGGCGCCTTGACCATCCCGTGCGCGACGTCGACGCGGAAGCCGTCCACGCCGATGTCCAGCCAGAAGCGCAGGATGTCCTGGAACTCGGCGTGCACCTCGGGGTTGTCCCAGTCGAGGTCGGGCTGTTCGGGTGCGAAAAGGTGCAGGTACCACTGGCCGTCCGGTACACGGGTCCAGGCGGAGCCGCCGAAGACCGACTCCCAGTCGTTCGGCGGCTCGGCGCCGTCCGGCCCGCGGCCGTCGCGGAAGATGTAGCGGGCACGCGCGTGGGCGCGGGCGGCCGAGCCGGGCTCGGCGTCGAGCGCCTCCTGGAACCACAGGTGCCGGTCGGAGGTGTGGTTCGGCACCACGTCCACGATGACGCGCAGCCCGTGGTCGTGGGCCTCGCGCACGAGGGCGCGCGCGTCCTCCAGCGTTCCGAAGATCGGGTCGACGTCGCGGTAGTCGGCGACGTCGTACCCGAAGTCGGCCATCGGCGAGGTGTAGAACGGGGTGATCCAGAGCGCGTCCACGCCCAGGTCCGCCAGGTAGGGCAGCCGGCTGCGGATGCCCGGCAGGTCGCCGATGCCGTCGCCGTCGCTGTCGGCGAAGCTGCGGACGTACACCTGGTAGATGACCGCGTCCCGCCACCACCGCGTGCCGGCGGGCCGTTCAGCGTCCGGACCGCCTGAAGGTCCCGGACTGCCCGCAAGTCCCGGACGGCCAGAAGGCCCCGGAAGGGTCGGCGCGGCGTTGTGCGTCATGAGTCCCCCTGTTGTCGCTCTACTTGACGCCGCCGGCGGTGAGCCCGGCGACGATACGGCGCTGGAAGACCAGCACGACGATGATCAGCGGCACGGTGACGACGACCCCGGCCGCCATCTGGGTGCCGAACGGCTGGTCCTGGCCGCTCACCCCGGTGAACTTGGAGATCGCGACGGTGGCGGTCTGCATGTCCTTCTCGGTGGTCATGGACAGCGCGATGATGTACTCGTTCCAGGCCGTCATGAACGTGATGATCGCCGTGGTGAAGACCCCCGGCGCGGCCAGCGGCACGATCACCTTGCGGAACGCCTGGCCCCGCGTGCAGCCGTCCACCATCGCCGCCTGCTCCAGCTCGAACGGCAGCTGGCGGAAGAACGTGGTGAGCAGCCAGATGCTGAGCGGCAGCGCGAAGCCCAGGCTCGGCACGATCATCGCCTGGTAGGTGTTGATCCACTTGATGTCGGTGAACAGCTTCAGCAGCGGCACGATCTGCGAGATGCCCGGGAACATCGTGGTCGCGATGATCAGCCCGAGGAAAAGGTTCTTGCCGGGGAACGACAGCCGGGCGAGGGCGTAGGCGGTCGCCATGCCGATGACCAGTGTCAGGAGCGTGGTCGTTCCGGCGACGACGAGGCTGTTCAGCAGCGCGCGCTCGAAGCCGTTGTGCCCGCCGAACACCGCGGTGAAGTTCTCCACCGACCAGCGCGTCGGGATGATCGAGTTCTCGAACTGGTCCTGCGGGCGCCGGAACGCCGACGCGACCATCCAGTAGAACGGCGCGAGGCAGTAGACGACCACGAGCACGACGCCCGCGTACAGCAGGACGCGGCGAGCACGCCGCGCGACGGGTACGGCCGTCATGCCTTGCCCTTCTTCCTGACTTGTCGCGCCTGGCCGATGATGTCGGCGCCGAGCAGCTTGACGAACAGGTAGGAGATCAGCGCGATGTAAACGAACAGGATCGTCGCGTAGGCCGCCGCCGACCCGTACCGCAGGTTGTTCGACTCGAACCACGAGATCATCGTCAGCGTCTCCACCGACTTCTTGTTGACCCCGATGAGGACGGCGGGCAGGTCGAACATGCGCAGCACGTCCAGCATCCGGAACAGCACCGCGACCAGCAGCGACGGCTTGACCAGCGGCAGCGTGATCCGGAAGAACTGCTGCAGCGGCCCGGCGCCGTCGCAGCGCGCCGCCTCGTACACGTCGCGCGGGATCATCTGCAGCCCGGCCAGCACCAGCAGCCCGATGAACGGCGAGGTCTTCCACACCTCGGCGATGATCACCGCGAGCTTGGACGGGAAGCCGTCGGCGGTCCACAGCACCTGGTGCTGGATCACGGCGTTGAACGCGCCGTCCGCCTGGAAGATCCACCGCCACAGCAGACCGGAGATCGCGGTCGGGATCGCCCACGGCACCAGCACGCTGGCCCGCAGGAACCCGCGGCCGCGGAACGCCTGCTGCATCACCAGCGCCATCGCGACGCCGATGACCGTCTCCAGCACGACCGTGGTCAGCGTGAAGAACGTGGTGTTCCAGAAGGCGTTCCAGAACGCGTCCGCGCGGTCCCCGGAGAAGATCGCGGTGTAGTTGTCGAGGCCGACGAACCGTTCGCCCTCGACCACGAAGCCGTCGGCGTCCAGCGCCTGCCCGCGCGTGTAGAGCGACTCGCGGAACCCGGCGATCACCGGGTAGCCGACGACCAGCGCCAGCACGAGCAGCGTCGGCGACAGCATGATCGCGGCCATCCGGCGCGAGCCCTGCGGATCGCCCTTGGAGTCCTCGGGGCCCTTGGAACCCTTGGACCGGCGCGGCAGGAGTCCGCGCCGCGCGCCGGGCGGCGGCGCCTCGGTGGCGCCGCCGCTCTTGGAGTACGTGGTGGTCATCGGTTACGGCGTGGTCAGCTGGGTGAGCTTGGACTGCAGGTCGGTCAGCGCCTTGTCGGGCGCGGTCTTGCCGCCGAGCGCGTCGTACACCGACCCCTGGATCGCGGCGGTGACGTCGCCGTACTTCACCACGACCGGCCGCGACTTGGCGTTCTCGATCGCCTTCTGCAGCGTCGGCAGGAACGGGTACTTCTTGATCATGTCCGGGTCGGTGTAGAGCGAGGCCACGGTCGGCGCCTGCGAGGTGGCGAGCGCGTTGGCCTTCTGCTGCTTCACGTCGGCCATGAACTTGATGAAGTCGAGCGCGCTCGCCTTGTTCTTGGCGAACGCGGAGATGGCGTAGTTGTGGCCGCCGAGGTTGGCGGCGCCGGGACCGTTCGGCCCGGGGATCGGCGCGACCGCGAACTTGCCCGCCACCTTGGAGGAGCCGTCGTCGGCGTTGGCCAGGTCGTACTGGTAGGGCCACTGACGGTGGAAGAGCAGCTTGCCCGCCTGGAACTGGCGGCGCCCGCCCTCACCGTCCAGCGTCAGCGCGGCCTTGGGCATCCGGCCGTCCTTGATGGCGTTCACCAGGAAGTCCAGGCCCGCCTTGGCCTGCGGCGTGCCGACCGACGGCTTGCCCTCGGCGTCCACGATGGTGCCGCCCGCGCTGTTGATCGCCTCGGCCGCCGACACCGTGAGCCCCTCGGTCTTGCCGACCTCGGTGAGGAAGCAGTCGACGCCCTTGCCCTCGGGCAGCGCCTTGACCTTGTCGCAGTCCGACCACATCTCGGCCCACGTCGTCGGCGCCTGGTCGATGCCCGCCTTCTTCAGCAGGTCGGTGCGGTAGAAGAGCAGGCCGGAGTCGGAGGTCAGCGGCATCGCGAACAGGCGGCCGCGGTACTCGCCCGTGGTCACGGTCGCGGGCAGCAGCTTGCCGGTGTCCAGCTGGGCCTTCGGCAGCTCGGCGAGCCAGCGGTTGGCGGCGAACTCGGCGGTCCACACGACGTCGAGGTTGAGGACGGTGTAGGCGTCCGAACGGGTGGTCGCGTTCTGGATCATCTGCTGGCGCTGGTCGTTCGGCTCGTCCGGTAGCTCGACGATCTTGGCCTGCTCGCTCGGGTGGGCCGCGTTCCACGCGTCCACCATCTTCTGCATGTTGCCCGAACGGTCCTTGCCGCTCACCAGCGTGATGGGCCCGCGCCCGGTGAGCTGCCCGGCGCCCGCCGCGTTGCCGCTGCCGGACTTCTTGCCGTCATCGCCGCCGCCGCATCCGGCCGCCGCCAACGCGAGCGCGAGTCCGGCGGCAACGCCGGCCAGGGGTGTGCGCCGCATGAGTCCTCCTCGGTCGGGGCCCCGGCCGCGCGCCGGGGTCCCCATCTCCGCCCCGCATGTCCGGTTTCAGGGCTTCTTGGAGCGTGGACGCTAGCAACGCCTTGCAAGTCCGTACAGAGCTTGCAGAAAGTTTCAGCAGGATCGTGGCCCGACTGTTACCTGCGTCACGCGCGCGTCGGTGATACGTTCCCGCCCAGTCGTGGGCCCGGAGGCCCGTCCCGTCCAGCACCGGGACGCCTCCGGGCCCGCTTTCACTTTCCGTGCAGACTTGCAGCAACTTTTCTGAAATCTCTTGACGGCCGCCGATCGGCGGGTGATGCTCGGCTCTGCGCGACCCCCCGAGTGCTGGCGGGACGGTCGGGACCCACCCCGAACCCTGTCCTCTGGAGCCGCCGCCATGCGACGTCCACGCGCCCACACCCTGCTCCCCATCGCCGCCCTGGCCCTGGCAACCCTCGCCGCTGCCCCCACCCCCGCAACCGCCGCAGTTCGTACCGCCACGGCCGTAGCCACCCAGCCGAATGGGGACGCGGTCGCCAACCTCTGGGAATGGAACTGGCGTTCAGTCACCTCCGAGTGCACCGACCGTCTCGGCCCGGCGGGTTTCGGCGGCGTCCAGGTCGCCCCACCTGCCGAGTCCGTGTCCATCCCGGACAAGGGCCATCCGTGGTGGGAGGTCTACCAGCCCGTCTCGTACAAGCTGGAAAGCCGCTTCGGCACGCGCGCCGAGTTCGCCGCGATGGCCACCGCCTGCCACAACGCCGGTGTACGCGTCATCGCCGACACCGTCGTCAACCACATGGCGGGCTCCAACAACACCGTGACCAGCGGCTACGCGGGCTCCACCTTCGATCCCTCCGGCTACGCCTACCCGGCCGTCCCCTACACCCGTTCCGACTTCCACCACCCCGGCGACGGCTGCCCGACCTCCAGCGGCGGCATCAACGACTGGAACGACGCGACGCAGGTCCAGAACTGCGAGCTGGTCAGCCTGTCCGACCTCTACACCCAGAAGGACGAGGTCCGCGCCAAGATCGCCACGTACCTCAACGACCTGGTCTCCCTCGGCGTGGACGGCTTCCGCGTGGACGCCGCCAAGCACGTTCCGCAGGCCGACTTCGCCGCCATCCTTGCCAAGGTCGGCAGCACCACCTGGCAGCACACCCGCCCGTACGTCGCCCAGGAGGTCATGCCGGGCGGCTCCGGCGTCCTCGCCCCCTCCGCCTTCGAGGAGAACGGCAGCCTGCTCGACTTCGTCTACGCCTACAAGATGAAGGAGCAGTTCAACGGCGACATCGCGAACCTCAAGACGTTCGGCACGTCATGGGGCATCGAGCCGTCCGACAAGTCGTACGCGATGATCACCAACCACGACCTGGAGCGCAACGGCAGCACCCTCACCTACAAGGACGCCTCCTACAAGCCGGCGACCTACTTCATGCTCGCCTGGCCGCACGGCGTCCCGCAGGTCTACGACGGCTTCACCTTCTCCAACAACGACGCCTCCCCGCCCGCCGACTCCAGCGGCAAGGTCACCGACGCCAACTGCTCATCCTGGCAATGCGTGCACCGTGACCAAGGCGTCGTCGGCCTGGTCGGCTGGCGCAACACCGCCGGCACCGCGCCCGTCGCGAACTGGTCATCACCCGCCTCGAACGTGATCGCCTTCAGCCGCGGCGCCAAGGGCTGGCTGGCCATCAACAACTCAGCCTCTCCCTCAACGGCGACCTACACCACCGGCCTGCCCGACGGCGGATACTGCGACGTCGTCACCGGCACGGCGACGACCAGCGGCTGCACCGGCACCAAGGTCACGGTCTCCGGCGGCCAGGCCACCGTCACCGTCCCCGCCAAGAGCGCCGTCGCCCTGCACGTCAACGCCACCACCACCGGAGGCGGCACCACCCCGCCTCCGACCACCACGACCACGGTCTACGTTCACAAGGACGTCGGCTGGGGCAACCGCATCACCATCCGAGGCAGCGTCGCCCCGCTGTCCTGGAGCACGGGCAAGGACTGTGTCAACCAGTCCGCCGCCCTCTGGAAGTGCACCATCGACGGCATCCCGTCCGGCACCTCACTGGAATACAAGCCACTGATCAACGACACCACCTGGTCCACCGGCGCCAACTTCACGACCACCGCCGGCCAGACCACCGACATCTACCCGACCTTCTGACCGACCCCGACCGGCCGCGGCATCGCCCAGATGCCGCGGCCGTCAGTCAGATGGGCATAAGAGCCCACACCACTTTGCCCCGGTCGATGGCCGAAGGACGAACGCCGTATTCCTTGGCGTGACCGGCGATGATGAGGAGACCCCGACCGGACTCGGAGTCGACCAAAGCAGGACGGGGCCGAGGGAGCCCGGGGGAGGGGTCCCAGCACTCCAGTAGAGGCGCATCCTGCTGGACGGTGATGCGCGCGCGGATCTCCTGCCCGCGTGCGGCGTTGACGGCGTTGGTCACCATCTCGCTCATGACCAGCATCGAGTCCAGAACGAGCGGCCGAGCGAAGCCCCACGTGGTGAGGGCGTACCGGACCAGCTCGCGTGCGAGGACCGCCGAGGATGGCTCGGCGAGCAGAGTCATACGGATCTCGGGGTCTTCGTTCATCGCCGCCGTCCTGAGTTTTGTGAACTTAGGGTCAGGATTGATCGACGCAAGGTAACTTGCCTCGTATTCGGATAACTCCGATACACCTGTGGGTGAGCGATGAGCGTCAGAGAGTCGATAGATCCAAAAGCCTCGCACTGGGCCTGGCTGGCCTTTGACCTGTGGTTTCACAGGACCAAGCGAGACCTGTCCTTGGCTCAGATGGGGCAGATAGTCAAGGTCGCGCGCGGCACCGTATCGAACTGGGAGGCGGGGCGACTGCGGCCGAAGGAAGAACACATGATCCGCCTCGACGAGGCGTGGCACACCGGCGGTCATTTCGAGCGACTGCTCTGGTATGCGCGGACCGGCCACGATCCGGACTGGTTCAAGCAGTACATCCAGTACGAGGCTGCGGCCGACGTCATCAGGGTCCATGACGGAAAGTGGATCCCACTCCTCGTCCAGACCGAGGCCTACGCTCAGGCGATTCTGTGGGCGGCCGGTCGCGTTCGAGAGGTGGAGGTGGAGAGCAGGGCGCGGCTGAAGCGGCAGGAGAACCTCACCCGGGACGACCCGCCCTACCTATGGATCCTGCTCGACCAGGAAGTGCTGGAGTGCCCCGTGGGTGGCCCGGAGGTCATGCGTGCGCAGCTGGCGCGTCTCCTGGAGCTCGACGAACACCCGTGCATCTCGATCAGGGTGGTCGCCAGGTCGGTCGGCTGGCATCCAGGACACGACGGACACTTCCAGATCTTGAAGATCGGCTCCAGAGACTTGGCCTACGCTGGCGCCCAGATCGGTGGAAGGCTGATCGAGTCTGGTGACGAGGTCGCCAGGCTCGGGATACGGTTTGATCAGATTGGGGCGCTTGCCCTGTCTCGGGCCGCCTCAAGAGAAATGATCGGCCAGACGATGAGGGCGTACCAGTGATCGAGTGGCGCAAGAGTTCGTACAGCGGCAGTGGAAACGACGACGTGTGTGTCGAAGTGGCCCGGCTGTCCGGAGGAGTTGGCGTTCGGGACTCCAAGGACCCTGATGGCGGTCGGCTGGAGTTCGGGCGCGGAGGCTTCGCTGAACTCGTGACACGGGTCAAGCGCGGCGAGCTCGACGGATAATCGGCTACTCAAGCCGCCTCGCCGCGGGTAGCGTGCGGCCATGCGCGATCCCCGTGACCTGCACGAAGTTCCGCCCGGCATGGTCAAGAGCATGGAGGCGGGCCACCCCTACCCTCGCGCGTTCGTGACCGTGAGCGGCGCCCACCTGTACGGCTTCCCGTCACAGGATTCCGACGTGGATCTGCGCGGCGTCCACCTGCTCCCGCTGGACGAGATCGTCGGGCTCGACACGGGCGCGGAGACCATCACCTGGACCTGGGACCAGGCGGGCGTGGAAGCCGACCTGGTCACTCACGATCTCGCCAAGTTCTGCCGTCTGCTCCTGAATCGCAACGGCTATGTGCTGGAGCAGCTCGTCTCGCCGCTGGTCGTGGCGACGTCGCCGGTGCACGAGGAGCTGCTCGCGCAGGTTTCCGGCCTGCTCACCAGCAACCACGCCCACCACTACCTTGGCTTCGCCCGCAATCAGTGGCGCCTCTTCGAGAAGAGCGAGGAGCTGAAGCCGCTGCTCTACACATTCCGCGTCCTGATGACGGGCATCCACCTCATGCGCACCGGCGAGGTGGTGGCCGATCTAGGCAGCCTCACCCCTGACTACGGGCCTGTGTACGTTCCGGACCTCATCGAGGCCAAACGCGCCGCCGAGCACGGCGCCCTCCCGGCGGACGCCCCCGACCGGGATCGTCTCCTCGCCGACGTCACGGCCCTGACCGTCCGGCTCGAAGATGAGCGGGCCCGCTCCGTACTTCCCGAACGACCGAGCGCCCGCCCGGCCCTCCACGACCTGGTGGTACGAACCAGGCTGGCGCCGCGTGGGTAGCCCAGGACCCCTCACGCTGGAACATTCCGTGGTGCTGTCCCTCGGGTTCGACGAGCTTCTCTCCGGCCGATCAGCCCAGCGCGGTCAAGTCGGGTCGGCGTAGCGCGGCAGGTCGCCTGTGGCCAGTGCGAATCCGAACGGCGTGGGGAGTGGAATCTCCTCGCCGTACTTGCCGTGAAGCACGCCCTGGTAGCTGCCCTCGCGCGGGTAGGTGAGCAAGGACCAGGCGCCGACACGCGGATCCACTGCGAGCAGTGTGCGCACTCCGGCGGCCGCGTACCAATCGTTCTTGTCGGTGACTTCCTTGGCACGCTCGGACTTGGAGATCACCTCGAGGGCCAGCTCCACGTCGCCCGGATTGGCCAGCCAAGCATCGTCCTCGTCCCAGTCCTCGGGGAGCACCACGAGGTCGGGAGTGCAGTAGTCGTCGACATCGTCGGGAAGCGCGACGGAGGAGACCTCATATGTGGCCAGCCCTGCGGGCAGCCGAGGCTCGAGCTGCAGGCGGATGCGCCGGATCGTTCCCGCTTGCTTGCCACGTGACGTCGGAGACATCACGAGTTTTCCTCCCAGGACCTCAACGCGCAGCCCGGTGGCCTGCTCGATCTGTTCGGCGACGGCGCGCAGGTTTCCTGGATGCGGTCGTATCTCCGGAACGGACAATGCTGGGCTCCCTCCGTTCGGCTGCTCGGGAAACCATCCTCTGGTCCACGATGTCAGGCGACCCCATCGCACAGAGCGACTGGCCGTGCGCACCGGCCGATCAGAGGGCGGTGTCGATCGTCTTGGGGGACGCGGTCAAGGATCGTGACGGCCCGACCGATGAGTTCGGCGGGGGTCCCTGGTCTATATCCCCATGAGTACATCGGACGGACTGAAGGCCCAGCTCGACGAACGCTTCAGCGAACCCGGCGCGCAGGCTACGCCGTGGGAGACGACGCGCGAGGCGCTGGAGACGGCACAGCTGTTCTGGATCACGACCGTACGTTCCGACGGGCGCCCGCACGTCACGCCACTGGTGGCGGTGTGGGTCGATGGCCGCCTGCACTTCTGCACCGGCCCCGAGGAGCAGAAGGCGGTCAATCTCAGGGCGAACCCCCAGGTCGTGCTGACCACAGGTGCCAATGATTGGGATCGGGGCCTGGACGTGATGGTCGAGGGTGAGGCCGAGCGCGTCACCGATCGGGCCACGCTGGAACGCCTCGCCGCCTCCTGGGCCGGTAAGTGGAACGGCCAGTGGCAGTACGAGGTGACCGACGGGGGCTTCGTCCACGAGCAGGGCGCCGCCCTCGTCTACGCGGTCAAGACCACCAAGATCCTGGCGTTCACGAAGGGGACGTTCACCCACACCAGGTATCTCCCCTAAGAGGGTCCCCTCAGACTGAGCGCAAGGACATCGGGGTGAGTCCGGTGCGTGCGTCAGATCGACCATGCCCATCAGGCCGCGGAGCCGGTCCGCTGCCGCGAGTTCGTGGACTCGATCAGGGGGAGTCAGGCGGTCACTGCGTCGATGGCCGGTGTGCGTAGTGTGCGGCGGGCTGCTGTCAGGCTGGTGGCCAGGGCGAGTACGGCGGCGATGGTGACGACCGCGAGGTAGAGCAGAACGTTGCCGTGGGGGATGGGTGAGCCGGAGCGGGCGATGCTGAACGGGATGATGGTGACGAGGGAGGCGAGTGTGCCGGCCAGGACGCCGGTGGCCGCCAGTACCGGCGCCTCGCCGGCGACCATCTGCAGTACCTGCCGGGGGTCGCGCCGATGAGGCGGTTCTGGCGGCGGCCGGTGGTGGCTGCGACCAGTGTGTTGATCACCATGATGGTGGCGAACAGCCAGGCCCGTACTGTCGGCGCCGTCCAGCTGGCGCTGGTCACCGGGCTGATGGTGCAGTGGATGACCGACCCCGAGCACGCTCTGACCGCCGCCGAGGTGATCGAAGGCATCCAAGCTCTCAATCTCCCGCTGCGTCGAGAGGCCGTCTTCAACCGCTCCGACAGGCACTAACGAAGGCTCTAAGGGGCGTCGACGGCCTCGGGGGCGAGGATGTGGTCGAGGACCATGACGGCGCAGCCGACCAGGCCCGCGCGGTCGCCGAGGCGGCTGGGCTCGATGCGCAGGCGGCGGGTGGCGAGGGCGGTGGCGCGGCTGTAGACGACCTCGCGGACGCCGGCGATCAGCGTTTCGTACGCGCCGGTGAGGTCGCCGCCGAGGACGACGACGGCCGGGTTGAGGAGGTTGACCGCGGTCGCGATCACCTCGCCGATGCGGCGGCCCGCCTGGCGGACGAGGGCGACGGCCTCGGGGTCGCCCTCGCGGGCCAGCGCGGCGAACGTGGCGAGGTCGGGGGCGTTCGAACGGGCCAGGAGGGCGGTGCCGCCGGCGACGGCCTCGACGCAGTCGAGGTTGCCGCACCGGCACATCACGCCGCCGCCGTCCTGGACCGGGACGTGCCCGATCTCGCCGGCCGCGCCCAGGGCGCCGCGCTGGATCCGGCCGCCGGAGATCAGGCCCGCGCCGATGCCGGTGGAGACCTTCACGAACAGGAGGTCGTCCAGGTCGGAGTAGGCGGCGCGGTGCTCGCCCAGCGCGGCGATGTTGGCCTCATTGTCCAGGTACGCGGGGACGCCGAAACGGGCGGCGATCGCGGGCCTGATGGGGGTGCCGTCCCATTCGGCCGAGGCGAACTCGACCATGCCGGGGATGCCGATGCCCGCCCCCCGTACGGCGGAGGGGGCGAGTTCGGCCTGGCCGAGCAGCTTCTCCCAGGAATCCAGGAGGTAGTCGAGGGCGCGGGCGGGCGCGGCGGGCAGGTGCGTGTCAGCCTCGGCGAGAACGTTCCCCGCAAGATCACAGACCGCGACCTGGCCGCGGGACTTGCCGAGGTTGGCGACCAGGACGGCGCCGCCTTCGGCGTTGAACTCCAGGCGTTGGGGCGGACGGCCGCCCGTGGAGGTGCCGTCGGCGCGTTCGACCACCAGGCCGCGCGCGATCAGGTCGGTCACGCGCAACGTCACCGCGGGCCGGGACAGGCCGGTGATCCGGGCGAGCTCGGCGCGGGTGTCCACGCCCTCCTCGCGGATCAGGCGCAACACGTCGCCACTGGTGGACGGGCGTCGCATCCGCTCAGTGAAGCACGGGTGTCTTCGGTATGTCGACCCGACCAAGATGAGAGACTTTGGTAATAAACCGTTCATAAGTGGGTTGCCTCACATGCCGAAGTGTCGATAGTTTTCCGAATCATGAGCATTCATCCCGTCGTGGCCCAGGTCACGCGGCGTATCGCCGACCGCAGTGCCGGGCCGCGCGCCGCCTACCTCGACCGCATCGCCGCCGCACGGACGCAGGGACCCGCGCGCTCCGGGCTGGGATGCGCCAACCTCGCGCACGGGTTCGCCGCCTGCGGGCCGCTGGAGAAGCTGCAGCTGCGGGGCGAGGTGACGCCGAACGTCGCCATCGTGACCTCGTACAACGACATGCTCTCGGCGCACCAGCCGCTCAAGGACTACCCGGACGTGCTCAAGGCCGCGATCTCCGCGGCGGGCGGCACCGCGCAGGTGGCCGGGGGAGTGCCCGCCATGTGCGACGGGATCACCCAGGGCCGGGCCGGGATGGAGCTCTCGCTGTTCAGCCGAGACGTGGTGGCGATGGCCACGGCCGTGGCGCTCTCGCACGACATGTTCGACGGCGCGCTGCTCCTCGGGGTCTGCGACAAGATCGTTCCGGGGCTGGTGATCGGTGCCCTGTCGTTCGGCCACCTGCCCGCGATCCTGGTGCCCGCCGGGCCGATGTCCTCCGGGCTGCCGAACGCCGAGAAGGCCAAGATCCGCAAGCGCTACGCCGCCGGGGAGATCGGGCGTGAGGAGCTGCTGGAGGCCGAGTCCGCGTCCTACCACTCCGCGGGCACCTGCACGTTCTATGGAACGGCCAACTCCAACCAGCTGCTGATGGAGGTGATGGGCCTGCACCTGCCGGGGGCCAGCTTCGTTCCGCCGGGAACGGAGCTGCGTGCGGCCCTCACCGCTCAGGCGGGCCGCCGCGTCCTGGAGATCACCGACCTGGCCGGCGACGCGTACACGCCGGTCGGCGAGATGCTGGACGAGAAGGCGTTCGTGAACGGCGTCGTCGCGCTCCTGGCGACCGGCGGCTCCACCAACCACACCCTGCATCTGGTCGCCATGGCCGCCGCCGCGGGCCTCGAGCTGACATGGGACGACTTCGACGAGCTGTCCAAGATCACCCCGCTGCTCACCCGCCTCTACCCCAACGGCACCGCCGACGTGAACCACTTCCACGCCGCCGGCGGCACCGCCTACCTGATCGGCGAACTCCTGGACGCCGGCCTCCTCCACGAGGACGCCCGTACGGTCGGCGGCACCAACCTGTCCGCCTACCGCGAGACCCCCACCCTGCCCCCCGAGCCCGCCCCCAACGGCAGCGCCCCCTCGGCCCCCTCGGCCCCCTCGGCCGCCTCGGCCACGGCCGAGAACAGCGCCGCTGGCGCTGGCGAACGTCTCACCTGGCGGCCTGTTCCGGCCGAGTCCGGTGACCGTTCCGTGCTGCGGCCGGTGTCCGACCCGTTCGACGAGCATGGCGGCCTGCACACCGTCAGCGGCAACCTCGGCCGTGCGGTGGTCAAGGTCTCGGCCGTACGGGAGGAACACCGGCTGATCGAGGCGCCCGCCCGCGTCTTCGACTCGCAGGAGGAGCTGCAGGCAGCCTTCTCCGCGGGCGAGCTGGACCACGACATGGTCGCTGTCGTCCGCTACCAGGGCCCGCACGCCAACGGCATGCCCGAGCTGCACCGCCTCACCCCGCCGATGGCCGTTCTCCAGGACCGCGGCCACCGCGTCGCCCTGGTCACCGACGGCCGCATGTCCGGCGCGTCCGGCGCCGTTCCCGCCGCGATCCACGTGTCGCCCGAAGCGGCCGCCGGAGGCCCTCTCGCCCGGGTCCGCGACGGTGACATGATCAGGCTGGACGCCGACAAGGGACTGCTGGAGGTACTGGTGCCGGACGAGGAGTTCGCCGCCCGCGAAGCGACCGGGCGCGCGCCCGGTGACGAGTGGTCGGGCACCGGCCGCGAACTGTTCCACGCGTTCCGCCGAGCCGTGGGCCCCGCCGAGCAAGGCGCGGGCGTCTTCGGCACCGCCGGAACGTTCAGCACTCCCGCAGCCGCCTCCGCAGCCGCCCCTGTCGGTGCGACCACTACGGCCAATGGTTCTGCAGGAACGGGGGTGTTCGGATGAGCGCCAGTTATCCGTGGCTCGTCGCCGACATCGGCGGCACCAACGCGCGCTTCGCGCTGATCGAGGGGCCCGGCGCCGCGCCGACCCGCGTGTACACGTTGCCGACCCGCGACCACGCCGGGATGGCCGAGGCCGCTGCGGCCTACCTGGCCGAATACGCCTCCGACGTCACGCCCGGAGCCGCGTGCCTGGCGATCGCCGGCCCGGTCGTGAACGGCGCGTACCGCCTGACCAACGCGCACTGGGAGCCCGACACCGCCGAGAACGTGCGGGCGAGCCTCGGTCTCGCGCACGTCGACGTGATCAACGACTTCGAGGCCCTCGCGTACGCGCTGCCCAACCTGGCGCCGGCCGACCTGCACGCGGTCGGCGGCGACGCCCTGCCCGGCGGCGACGGAACGGCGCCGCTCGCGGTGCTCGGCCCGGGCACCGGCCTGGGCGTGGCGGCGCTGATCCCCACGCCGAGCGGCTGGATCCCCAACCCCGGCGAGGGCGGCCAGGTCGACATCCCCGCCGGGACCGACGCCGAGGTCGAGGTCATGCGGCTGCTGCGCGCCGAGCAGGGCGCGGCGAACGCCGAGTACCTGCTGTCGGGCGACGGCCTCACCAGGCTCCACCGCTTCCTCAGCATGATCCACGGCATCCAGGCCGAGGCCCGCACCGCCGCCGAGATCTGCGAACGCCGCGACCCGCTGAGCGCCGAGACCCTCGAGATGTTCTGCGCGCTGCTGGGCGCGTTCGCCGGCAACGCCGCGCTCACGCTCGGCGCCCGCGGCGGCGTCTTCCTCGGCGGCGGGATCCTGCCGCGGATCACCGACGTTCTCGAGAAGAGCGACTTCAGACGTAGGTTTGAGGCCAAGCCGCGGGTCGAGGAGTACATCCGCGCGATCCCGACCGCGATCATCATGCACTCCGGCCCCGCGCTGGTCGGCGCCGCCGCCCGGCTCGCCCAGACCTCGTCCCCGACCGCCATGGAGCTCGTGTGAACGCCGAAGAACTGCTCGACCTGGCCCCGGTGATCCCGGTCGTGGTGCTCGACGACCCGGGCGCCGCCGTGCCGCTGGCCCGCGCGCTCGTCGCGGGCGGCCTGCCGGTCATCGAGGTC
This sequence comes from Actinomadura barringtoniae, assembly GCF_017573505.1. Taxonomy (GTDB): domain Bacteria; phylum Actinomycetota; class Actinomycetes; order Streptosporangiales; family Streptosporangiaceae; genus Spirillospora; species Spirillospora barringtoniae. The sequence continues at coordinate 366,565 of NZ_JAGEOJ010000006.1, read as the reverse complement.
ACGCTCCGCACGGCCGCCGCGCTGGAGGCGATCGAACGCATCGCCGCCGACGTGCCGGACGCGGTGGTGGGCGCCGGAACGGTCGTACGGGCCGCCGACGCCGAGCGCTCCAAGGCCGCCGGATCGCGCTTCCTGGTCAGCCCCGGCTGCACGCCCGCGCTGCGCGAGGCGATGAACGCGACCGGACTGCCCTTCCTACCGGGCGTTTCCTCCGCCTCCGAAGCCATCGCGCTGCTGGAGCACGACGTCACGACGATGAAGTTCTTCCCTGCCGAGGCGGCGGGTGGCGTTCCCTACCTGAAGTCGCTGGGCGGGCCGCTGCCGCAGGTCCGGTTCTGCCCCACCGGCGGCATCACGCCGGAGAGCGCACCCACCTACCTGGCGCTGGGCAACGTCGGCTGCGTAGGCGGCTCCTGGCTGACCCCCGCCGATGCCGTACGAGCAGGGGACTGGGACCGCATCGAATCCCTGGCCAAGGAGGCCTCCGCCCTCCGCCCATAAGGACTTGCAGCGAGCCGGCCCGAAGGTGGCGCCCGGAGGACCGGCTCGCTGCAATATTTCTCTGTTTCTTTTCCAGGCATGTCACGTTTGCGGGAGCGCTCGCGTCTCCGGGGTTGCAAGACACCCAAGAGGAGGCCCGCAATGAACACGAGCACCCCGAACAGCGTCCCGACCCTGGAAAGCCTGGCCACGCAAAAGACCGTTCTCCTGACGACCTTCAAGAAGGACGGCACCCCGGTCGGTACTCCGGTGAACGTCGTCGTCCAGGACGGCCACGCGTTCTTCCGCACCTACGACAAGGCGTGGAAGGCCAGGCGGCTGCGCAACAACCCTGAGGTAGAGGTCGCCCACAGCACCTACAAGGGCAAGGTCACCAGCGCGGCCCGCAAGGGCACCACCCGGCTACTGAACGATGCCGAGGCCAAGCCCGTCCGGCGCCTGCTGGCCCGCAAGCACCCCGTCCAGCAGGGCGTCATGGTCCCGCTGGTCCACAAGCTCAAGGGCTACAAGACCCTGCACTACGAGCTGATCCTGGACGAGCAGTGAGCGTGGCCGCCCGCGGTGAGCGTCTTGCCGTCGTACGACGTCATGTTCATCTGCAGGCGGCCACAGACACAACGGCTCCAGGTGACGACGCCTTGGCTGGTGGTGTGCCGGGAGATGATCGTGTTCTGGCTCATGCCAGTAGTCTCACCCCGCCCAACCGTTGCGGTCTATTTCACGTTTTCCGCTGAATATGTGCACAATGGTTTCATGATCGACCTGCGCCGACTCCACATGCTCCGCGTCGTCCACCGGCAAGGGACGATCACCGCCGCGGCCGAGGTCCTGCACCTCACCCCGTCCGCGGTCTCCCACCACATGCGCGAACTCTCCCGCGAGCTCAAGATCCCGCTCCTCGAACCCCAGGGCCGCCGCGTCAGGCTCACCCAGGCGGCGCACGTCCTGCTCGGTCACGCGGACACCCTGCTCTCCCAATGGGAGCAGACCCTCGCAGACCTGGACTCGCACCGGGCCGGCGAGACCGGCCCGCTGCGCATGGCCGGTTTCACCACGGCGGCCGCCGGTCTCCTGGCCCCGGCGGCGGGACGCCTCAAGACAACCCACCCCGACCTGCGCGTCCTGGTCCGCGAATGCGACACCGACGTCAGCCTCGAACTCCTCCTGGCGGGCGAGGCCGACCTGGCGATCATCGAGCCCACCGAGGAGGCGCCGCCCCCAGGCGACCCCCGCTTCGACCAGCGCCCGCTGCTGCACGAGCCGCTGGACCTCGCCGTCCCCGCCGGCCACCCCTTGGCCGGCAGCGGCGCCGTGACCCTGGAGGACGTGGCGGACGAGGCCTGGATCGTGTCCGACCCCGACGGCTGCGACCACAAGCGCCAGCTCATGGTCCACTGCTCCGCCGCGGGCTTCACGCCCCGGATCGAGCACGAGGCGACCACCTGGACGGTGATCTGGTCGCTGGTCGCCAACGGCATGGGCGTCTCGCTCATCCCGAGGCTCATCGACGGCCTCCAGCTGCCGGGCGTGGTCCGCGTTCCGCTGACCGGCGAGTCCCGGCCGACCCGCAGGCTCCTCACCTGTGTGCGCCGCGGCAGCCGCGAGCACCCGGTGATCGCCATGGGTGTGCGCGCCCTCCAGGACGTGATCGACGGGAGCCCGGCCGTGGCCGCCTGATCTGCCCCACGCCGACTGATCTCCCGCATAATGTCGCCACGGAGGTGGGGTGCATGGCCGAGGTGCTGCTGCGCGGCGGGCGGGTCTGGCGGACGCCGGGTGAGGCGGTCCAGACCGCGGACGTCCTGATCCGGAACGGTGTGATCGCCGAGATCGGCGCCGTCACGGCCACGTCCGCCGGCGCCGTCACGGCCACGTCCGCCGAGGTCATCGACGTGCCAGGGCGGCTGCTGTTGCCGGGCCTGGTCGAGGCGCACTGTCATCTCGACAAGACGCTGTACGGCGGGCCGTGGGTCCCGCACTCGGCGGGTGAGCCGCTCGCCGAACGCATCTCCAACGACCGTAACCGGCGCGGCGAGCTAGGCATCCCGGACGTCGACCGGATCACCGCCCTCCTGGAGCGGATGGTCGTGGCGGGCACCACCTACGTCCGTTCGCACACCGACGTCGACCCCGAGGTCGGGCTGCGCGGCGTCGAGGCGGTGCGGGCGGCAGCGGAACGTCTTAACGGCAGGATCGCCATCGAGCAGGTCGCGTTCCCGCAGCACGGCGTCCTGGTCAACCCGGGCACGGCCGAACTCCTGGAAGAAGCACTGAAGAACGGTGTCGAGACGATCGGCGGCATCGACCCCGCCGGGTTCGACCGCGACCCCGTTCGCCAGCTCGACCTGATCTTCGGCCTGGCCGAGCGCTACGGCGCGGGCGTCGACATCCATCTGCACGACGGCGGCACGCTCGGCGCGTTCGAGTTCGAGCTGATCATCGAACGCACGCTCGCCGCCGGCCTCGGCGGCAAGGTCGCGATCAGCCACGGGTACGCCCTGCCGCAGATCGCCGAGGGACAGCGGGCCGCGCTGGTCGACAGGCTGGCCGAGGCGGGCGTGACGATGGTGACGTGCGCCGTCTACGACTTCCCCGTGGCGCCGGTCAAGCAGCTGCGCGCAGCCGGGGCCAACGTAGCCTGCGGGCACGACGGCATCCGCGACCTGTGGGGCCCGTTCGGCACCGGCGACATGCTGGAGCGCGCCATGCACCTGGCCTACCGCAACACCTTCCGCCGGGACGAGGACATCGAGCTCGCCCTGGAGGCCGCCACCCACGGCGGAGCCCGCGCCCTCGGCCTGGCCTCCTACGGCCTGAACCCCGGTGCCCCCGCCGACATCGTGGTCGTGTCGGCGGAGACACCGGCCGAGGCCGTCGTCGCGCGCCCGCCTCGCGAACTGGTCATCAAGGCCGGTCGAGTCGTCGCACGCGACGGCACCCTCGGAGCCATCTGAGGCGCCTGGACCTGGCGCGCCGGCCGGCCGGCTCACGTGGGCGACGGCTACTCCAGGGGCGGCGCCGAGGCCGGCGGGCGGCGGTGCCGCGTCGCCTGCTCGAAGTCGTAGCCCATGCCCAGGAGCTTCGGCTCGCTGAACGGGGTGCCGAGGAGCTCCATGCCGACCGGCATTCCTTGTGGTGTGAAGCCGGCCGGGAGGCTCAGCGCCGGGAAGCCCGTGTGCGCGGACAGTTGGCAGTTGCGGTTGGGGTCCTTGGCCGGGTCCTGCCCGATCGGCTGTGCCTGCTGGGTGATCGTGGGGTAGACGATGGCGTCCAGGTGCTTGGCGCGATAGAGGTCGGTCAGGCCCGCGCGGAGCTTGGCGCGGTTGGCCAGGGCCGTACGGTAGGCCGCCTGCCGCTTGGTGCCGGGCTTGGGAGTGGTGCCCACCAGCGGCTTGATGAGCTTGAGTACGGAGGGGGTGACCTTGCCGGTGGCGACGATGTCGGCCAGGGTCACCTTGTCGTACGGGGCGGTCTGGCTAGCCAGGCCTTTGGGGAAACGCAGGCCGGGCGAGGCCAGGTAGGCGTTCAGGTCCCGCTCGAACTCGGAGGCGACAACGCTCGCCGCGTCCATCGTCGTCAGCAGCTCGGTCTGGGCCCCGAGGTTCACCAGGGTGGCGCCCTGAGCCTTGAGGTCCCCGGCTGCCGCACGGACGAGCCGGCTGGTCTCCTTCTGGTCGCCCTTGGCCAGGAACAGCCCGTTCATCACGCCGATCCTGCGGCCCTGGAGAGCGTGGGAGGACAGGCCGCTCAGGTAGCTGCGCGGGGTCTTGCCGATGCTCGCCTTGGTGATCGGGTCCTTCCGGTCGTACCCGGCCGTGGCGTCCAGGACGAGCGCGACGTCGCGGACCGAGGTGCCCAGCGGGCCTCCGGTGTCCTGGGTCTGGGACATCGGGATGATTCCGTCGCGGCTCGACAGGCCCAGCGTGGGCCGCAGCCCGACCAGGGCGTTGTGCGAGGACGGGATGCGGATGGAGCCGCAGGTGTCGGTGCCCATCCCGATCGGCGCGAAGCTCGCCGCGATTCCCGCGCCGGTACCGCCACTGGACCCGCCCGGATCGCGGTTCAGCCCGTACGGGTTGAGGGTCTGACCGCCCAGGGAGCTGATCGTGGTGATCCCGTAGGCGTACTCGTGCAGGTTGGTCTTCCCCAGCACGATGGCGCCTGCCTTCCGCAGCCGCGCGACCTGTGTGGCGTCGTCGGCCGGGCGCATGCCCTTCAGCGCCATCGAGGCGTTGGTGGTGGGCATCTCGGCGGTGTCGTAGTTGTCCTTGAGCAGGATCGGGATTCCGTGCAGTGGCCCACGCACTCTGCCGCTACGGCGCTCGGCGTCCAGCCGTGCGGCCTCCTTCAACGCACCCGCGTTGACACTGATCACCGCGTTGATCCGGGGTCCCCGGTCGTCGTAGGCCCTGATCCGCGCCTCGTACGCCCGCACGAGCTGAGCCGAGGTGACCTTGCCTCCTGCCAGCCACCGGCTGAGCTGCGCCACGCCGACATTGGTGACATCGGGAAGCGCGTCCGCGTGCGCCGCAGGGACCGACGGCACGGTCGCCATCAGCGCCCCGAAGGAGAGAGCGGCTGCACCTCGCCTGTAATGAGTGTTGCGCATGTGACTCCTCTTCATTAGCCGAGCTAATGAGATCTGAGGAGTGTTGCGCCCGCGTTTCGACTGGATTCCCGCCCTGAGTCCGGTTCCTCACCAGCCCCATGGGATCTCGGACCTGCGCGGCGAACTAGGTGGCGCCGGGGCAGGGCGTCGCGGCGGTGCGTGCGGCGCTGGACGCCGACCCGGCGCACCGGCTGCCGTGATCGCACTAGGTGGCGGTGATCGCGTCGAGGACGTTCAGCCGGGCTGCGCGCCGGGCGGGCCAGACCGCGGCGAGCACGCCGACGCACGCCGCCGCCACGACGTAGAGACCAAGGCGCCCGTATGGAACGGCGAGCGTCGTCACCCCGTCCTCGGCCATCGCGTTCTGCACGGTGACGCCGAAGACCACGCCGATTCCCAGGCCCAGCACCGCGCCGAAGACCGAGATGATGACCGCCTCGTACCGGATCATCCGGCGCAGCCGGCGGCGGTCCAGCCCGACCGCGCGCAGCAGCCCGATCTCGCGGGTGCGTTCGACCACCGACAGCGCGAGCGTGTTGACGATGCCCAGCGCCGCGATGACGACCGACAGCACCAGCAGGGCCAGCACCAGGTTGAGGAACAGGTCGATGCCGCCCGCCGCCGCCTTCTTGATCTGCGACCGGTCCTGGAGCTTGACATTCGGCCAGGGCGCGAGCGCCGCCTCCAGCGCGCCCCAGCTCGCGCCGGTCACCTCGATGCGGTCGATCGCCCGGTCGGCCGCGTGCGGGCCGTACGCCGCATCGTCGATGATCATGCCGGGTGCGACGTCGGAGAGGGTCTTGGCCGTGTCGTAGATCCCGGCGACGCGGAACGTGGTCGCCGCGCCGTCCTGGAACGCGCCCGGCAGGACGGTGCCGACGCGCCAGTGCTCGGCGTCCGCCGTCGTGCCGCTGACCAGCACGTCCGTCCCGCGCACCGCGGCCTGCCCCGCCCTCATGCGCAGGCGGTAGTGCGCCACGAGGCGGGCGGGGGAGCCCGCCGTCGCCGCCTGGACCTTGCCGCCCATCCGGAAGCGCGCAGTGCGCATCGCGACCACGTCCCGCGCGCCCGGCACCTTCCGCACGGCGGCGAGGGTCTCCGGCCCGACCGGGGTGACCTGGCTGCGACCGGTGATCCGGTAGTCGGCGGTGAGGCCCGCGTCGAGCTGGCGGTTCACCGTGACCGACATGGACTGGGTGATCACCGACACCGTGCCGATCAGCGCCAGGCCGATCATCAGGGCGGACGCGGTCGCCGCGGTCTGCCGCGGGTCGCGCAGCGCGTTGCGGCGGCTGAGCGTGCCCACCGCGCCGCCGAACCGGGCGAACGGCCACCCGATCAGCCAGGTCAGCGGCTTGCTGATCAGCGGGCTCAGCGTCGTGACGCCGATGAAGAACGTCATCGCGCCGCCGCCCGCGAGAGTGAGCGCGGGCTTCCCGCTCCCGTTCAGGCCGGCGATCATCGCGGCGCAGCCGGCCGCCAGCGCGATGCCGCCCGTGACCGCGCGCAGGCGCAGCGAACGGGCCGCCAGCGTCGCGTCGTCGCGCAGCGCGGCGACCGGTGGGACGCGCGCGGCGCGGCGCGCCGGGACGTAGGCGGCGGCCGCCGTGACGAGCAGGCCCACCGCGTACGAACCGATCACCGCCGCCGGCGGCACCACCAGGCCTTCGAACGGCAGGTCCTCGCCCGCGACCGCCGACATCAGCCGGGCCAGGCCGATCGCCAGGCCGCCGCCCGCGACCAGGCCGAGCGTCGAGCCGAGGAGCCCGACGCCCACCGCTTCGCCGAGCACCGCCCGGGTGACCTGCGCGCGCGAGACGCCGACCGCGCGCAGCAGGGCCATCTCGCGGGTGCGCTGCGCGACCAGCATCGAGAACGTGTTGAAGATGATGAACGATCCGACGAACACCGCGATCACCGCGAACGCCAGCAGAATCGTTCGCAGGGCCTTGAGGACGTCCTTGAGCGGCGCGGCCACCTCGTCGATGGCCTGTTGCCCGGTGATCGCCTCGTACCCGCTCGGGAGCGCGGCGGCGACGGACGTGCGTACCTGCTCCTGGCTGTAGCCCTTCTCGGCGTGCACGGTGATCTGCGAGTAACCGGGCCGTTCCATCAGGAGGCGCTGAGCCGTCGCGGGCTCGAACGCCGTCACGGTGAGCTGCCCGGAGATCGTGCTGCCGTAGCGGAAGACGCCCACCAGACGGAACGTCCGGCGACCGGAGGCCAGCGCGATCGGGACCTGGTCGCCGAGCTCGTAGCCGGAGGCCTTGGCGGTGTTCTCGTCGATGGCGATCTCGTCCGGCGCGGCGGGCGGCGCCCCCGACCGGAGGCGCATCAGTGACAGGTCGGGATCGCCGTACCAGTCCGTGCCGACCTGCGGCTCGCCCCCGACGATCCTGCCCTTGCCGTCCACCACCGCGGCGAACCCGTTGACCACGCCGTGCGCCTTGGCGACCCCGTCCGCGCGCCGTACCGCGGCCAGGGCCGAGGCCGGCAGCGGCCGGTCGGTGTCGCGCGAGCCGAGCTCGTCGTCGAACGCCTTGTGCGAGCGCGCGACGGCGTCGGTGCCCTGGCCGAGCTCGTCGAAGGCGCGGTCGAACGTGTGGTCCAGGGTGGCCGAGAAGATCAGGGTGCCCGCGACGAAGGCGACCCCGGCGACCACCGCGATCGCCGTGAGGAGCAGCCTGGTCCGGTGCGCGATCAGGCTGCGGAGAGTGAGCCGTAGCATCATGGCTCGATTCGAGCCGACGGCGTCGGCGTGGCGGCAGCGCGCAACGGATGGACCTGCACCGACGCACGTCGGGTCGGGTCCCTACTTTCGTAGGGTCCCGGCGAGCGCCCGGATGCGTACCGTGTCCTTGTGTGCAATCTCAGCCGCCTTCGCCGCCTCCCGGGCATTCGCGACCGCCCCGGTCTCGACGTCTTCTCCGACGTCGTCGTGGTGGTCCTCGGCGTGCTGCTGAGCGTGCAGACCGCGACCCAGCATCGCGCGATGTTCCGGCCGCTCGACGGGGTCACGGTCACGGTCCTGGCGCTGGTCGGGGCGTCCTTGGTGTTCCGCCGGCGGGCGCCGATGACGGTCGCGTGGCTCACCACGGGCCTGACGGTCGTGCTGCTGGTCGTCGAGTACGTCGCACCCGGGACGCTGCTGCACACGAGCGGCGACATCAGCGTGGAGCCGCTGATCTGGTGGCCGCCGACCGCGCCGTTCGCCGCCTACGCGGTGATGTCGTTCGACAAGGGCGGTCGTCCGCCGTGGGTGCGCGGCATCCCGGTGGTCGTGCTGGTCGTCGCGGTCATCCTCACCACGCGGGTGATGCCCGACGCGGTGGTCCAGCCGATTCGCGGCCAGGAGACCGACGCGTCCGCCGCACTGATCTACCGGTCGGTGCTGTTCCCGGTCGTGGGAGCGTTGATCGGGCTGTACGTCTCGGCACGGCGCGGTGTCGTCCGGGGCCTGCGCGACCGGGCCGAGCGGGCCGAGCGCGAGCAGCACCTGCTGGCCGAGCAGGCGCGGGCCGAGGAGCGGGCCCGGCTCGCGGCGGAGATGCACGACGTCGTGGCACATCGCGTGACGCTGATGGTGCTTCAGGCGGGCGCGCTGCGCGTACAGGCGCCCGACGACGGCACCCGCGCGGCCGCCGAGGAACTGCGCAGCACCGGCTGCCAGGCCCTGGACGAGCTGCGCGACGTGATCGGGCTGCTGCGCCGTACGACCGAGGGGCCGGACGAGGAGGCCGGCGCGCACGGCCCGCTGCCCGACCTGTCCGCGCTGATCGCCGAGTCCGACTCGGTGGGAGTGCCGGTCGAGTTGGTCGAGGAGGGCGACCCGCCGCTCGCCTCGCCCGTCGTCGGCCGGACGGCGTTCCGGATCGTGCAGGAGGCGCTGACCAACGTGCGCAAGCACGCGCCCGGCGCGCGGGTGCGCGTGGACGTGAGCTACCGGACCGACGGCGTGCGGCTCGCTGTCCGCAACACCCCACCGGCCTTGCCTGCCGACGCCGACCTGGCCGCCAGCGGCTCGGGCACGGGCCTGGTGGGATTGCAGCAGCGCGTCGAACTGATCGGCGGGACGTTCCACTCGGGTCCCGCGCCCGACGGCGGCTTCAGCGTCGAGGCCTCGCTCCCCGCCTACGTCCCCACGTCCGCACCAGAGAAGGTGCCCGTGAACGCCGTGGGGCCACGGTCAGGTCAGTCCGAGCCGTCAGGCGAGGAGGTGGCGTGATCAGGGTGGTGCTGGTCGACGACGAGCGGATGGTCTGCGCGCACCTGCGGACGATCCTCGGATCCGCGGGCGACATCGAGGTCGTCGACGAGGCGTACGACGGAGCCGCGGCGGTGGAAGCGGTGCTGCGCCACCGGCCGGACCTCGTACTGATGGACCTGCGGATGCCGGGCGTGGACGGCCTGACCGCCATCGAACGCATCGCCGCGCTTCAGGCCCCGCCCGTGATCGTCGCGCTGACGACCTTCGACGCCGACCACTACGTCATCCGGGCGCTGCGGCTCGGCGCGGGCGGGTTCCTGCTCAAGTCGACGCCCCCGGAGGACCTGGTCGAACTCGTGCGGGTGGCAGCCGACGGCCACACCGTGATGTCGGCCGCCGCGACCCGCCGCCTGGTCTCCTCGGCTGCCGAACGTACCTCCGAACGCGACCAGAACCGCGCGCTGATCGAGGAGCTGACCGAACGCGAAACCGAGGTGCTCGCCTGCCTGGGCGAGGGCCTGTCGAACGCCCAGATCGCAGGCCGCCTGTACCTGAGCGAAGCGACCGTCAAGGGCTACGTCTCACGCCTGCTCGAGAAACTCGGCTGCGCCAACCGCACCCAAGCGGGCCTCGTCGCCTACGAAGCAGGCCTCGGAACCTGACACCCCCGCCACCTCACCTGCCGATGCACTCGTCAGCAGGGTGACGGTCACAGAGCAGGACTGGCCGGGCGCGTGCGAGCTGGGCATGTGCGCGGCGGGTTGGGCACGTGCTGGGCGGCGCTCGGGAGCTGTTGCGGCCTGCTGGTGTCCGTGCCGGGAGCGGGCCCGGGGACGGACAGGGTCCGGCCTGGCCTGGGCGTTGGGCGTGGTGAGGTGGGCGGCTGCGGGGCCGCGTTCGGGGGACGCGGTCCCGCAGCCGGGCCTAGCGGTGGTGCGAGCGCAGCTGGGCCTAGCGGTGGTGTGAGCGCAGCCGGGCCTAGCGGTGGTGCGAGCGGCGTAGACGGGCGGACAGGACTATGGCCTTGACGATCCAGATCAGGAGGGCTACCTGGAAGACGGTGAACAGGGCTGTTGGGAAGCCTGCCGTGAAGCCGACGATGAGGAAGACCGCCAGGACGATGGGGAAGCCGGGGAAGCCCCGGCGATGGCCCCGGGCGAGGTGGTGGTGGCCCCAGGGGCCTACCGGGTGGCCTCGCCTTTCCATGTGGTGGCGCGGGCCCTGCCAGGCAGCGTAGGGGTGCTGGCCCCAGAGAGGGTGGTCGCCTCGTTCGGGCTGGTGGGCGGGCTTGAGGCCGCTGTCGCCTGGGAGGTCGCGCACGATCGTGCGCAGGTCGCCCGTGGTTTTGGCGGTGAGGGTGGCCTCCAGCCGTTCGTCCAGCTCGGAGCTGGTCAGGCGGCCCTCGGCGAAGTGGTCGTGGAGGGCGGCGGTCACCGCGTCACGCTCGGTGTCGCCGATGCGGATCTCGTCGGGGGACACCTTTACTCCTCGGCGGCGTCGGGGGTGTCGTCGGTCTCGGCCAGGATCAGGTAGAGCTTGCGGCGGGCCTCGGCGAGGACATCCTTGGCCTGGGCGACCTGCTCGGGCGAACCGGAGTGGACGACCTGCATCACGGCGGCGCCGGTCTGGGCGACCTGCTTGAAGAGGTCGGGGACGCCCTCGCCGAAGTCGGGCGTCATCTCGGCCCAGGGCTCGGAGAGCTCGTCGGCGTGCTCCTCGACGTAGGCGCGGCCCTCGTCGGTGAGGTGGAAGGTCTTGCGGCCTTCACCTTCCTCGCCGCGGATGAGGCCCTCGTCGGCGAGCTGCTGGAGGGCGGGGTAGACGGCGCCGGGGCTGGGCTTCCAGCCGCCGCCGCTGCGCTCGTTGATCTCCTGGATGATCTGGTAGCCGTTCAGCGGGTTCTCGGCGAGGAGGGCCAGGATCGCGGCGCGGACGTTGCCCTTGCGCGCCTTCGGCCCGCGTCCCCAGGGGCCTCCGCCGCGTGCCCACGGGCCCCGGCCCCAGGGACCGGGAGGCGGACCCCAAGGACCGGGTCCACCGCCCGGCCCGCCCCCGAACATCCAGCCGAAGCCGGGTCCCTCGAACCTGGCGCCGCCCCCGGGGCCGCATCCGTGCCCACCGTGGTGGCGGGACGCGGCGTGTGCCGCCTTGGCGCCCAGCGCGGCCGCCGCCAAGGCCCAGCGGAGATCGGGGCCGCCGTGGTGGTGTGAGCCCATGTTCTTCCCCCTGCTTCCGAGATCGTTCTTAGATCTCTCGCGATACGACAACGATATATCGGAAACGGTCGAGCGGGCCAGGCGGTTCCCGGGATTTTGAGTTACCCGCCGGTAGCTTGATATCGAGATAAATCGGAGATAGCTTGACGTCAAGAGAAATACTGACGAAGTTAGGCGGCCCTGATTCCCGAGCAGGGACGGGACTAGGGCAGGATTCATAGGGATCAGGATCGACAGTCTGTGGAGGAAGTACCGTGTCCGCGAACAGCTTCGGTAGCCGCAATACGCTGCAGGTAGGCGAGAAGTCATATGAGATCTACCGGCTGGACGCCGTCGAGGGCGCGGCGCGACTCCCGTACAGCCTGAAGGTGCTGCTGGAGAACCTCCTGCGCACCGAGGACGGCGCGAACGTCACCGCCGACCACATCCGTACGCTCGCCGGCTGGGACCAGAACGCCCAGCCCAGCCACGAGATCCAGTTCACCCCGGCCCGCGTGATCATGCAGGACTTCACCGGCGTGCCGTGCGTGGTGGACCTGGCGACCATGCGCGAGGCCGTCCGCGACCTCGGCGGCGACCCGACCCGGATCAACCCGCTGGCGCCCGCCGAGATGGTCATCGACCACTCGGTGATCGTCGACTACTTCGGCTCGCCCGACGCGTTCGAGCGCAACGTGCAGGTCGAGTACGAGCGCAACAAGGAGCGCTACCAGTTCCTGCGCTGGGGCCAGACCGCGTTCGACCAGTTCAAGGTCGTGCCGCCCGGCACCGGCATCGTCCACCAGGTCAACATCGAGCACCTGGCGCGGGTCGTCTTCGACCGCGACGGCGTCGCCTACCCCGACTCGTGCGTCGGCACCGACTCCCACACCACGATGGAGAACGGCATCGGCGTCCTCGGCTGGGGCGTCGGCGGCATCGAGGCCGAGGCGGCCATGCTCGGCCAGCCGATCTCGATGCTCATCCCGCGGGTCGTCGGCTTCAAGCTGACCGGCGAACTGCCCGCAGGCACCACCGCCACCGACCTGGTGCTGACGATCACCGAGATGCTGCGCAAGCACGGCGTCGTCGGCAAGTTCGTCGAGTTCTACGGCGAGGGCGTGCACGCGCTGCCGCTCGCCAACCGCGCCACCATCGGCAACATGAGCCCCGAGTTCGGCTCCACCTGCGCCATCTTCCCGATCGACGACGAGACCCTCTCGTACCTGCGCCTCACCGGCCGCAGCGAGGAGCAGATCGCGCTGGTCGAGGCGTATGCCAAGGAACAGGGCATGTGGCTCGACCCGAGCGTCGAGCCCGACTTCTCCGAGTACCTCGAACTGGACCTGTCGACGGTCGTCCCGTCGCTCGCCGGCCCGAAGCGCCCGCAGGACCGCATCTCCCTCTCCGACGCCAAGACCACCTGGCGCCGCGACGTCCAGAACTACGTCAAGGACGGCGACGAGCCGGGCAAGGAGAGCTTTCCCGCCTCCGACTCCCCGGCGCAGACCCCGACCAACGGCGACCGCCCGCACCGCGTCTCGCACGTGGTCATGGAGGACGGCAGCCAGTTCGACATCGACCACGGTCACGTCGCGGTCGCCGCCATCACCTCCTGCACCAACACCTCCAACCCGTACGTCATGGTCGGCGCGGGCCTGCTCGCCAAGAACGCGGTGGAGAAGGGCCTCACCCGCAAGCCCTGGGTGAAGACCTCGCTGGCGCCCGGCTCCCAGGCCGTCACCGACTACCTCGAGCGCGCGGGCCTCACCCCGTACCTCGACAAGATCGGCTACAACCTGGTCGGCTACGGCTGCACGACCTGCATCGGCAACACCGGCCCGCTGCAGCCCGAGATCTCCAAGGCGGTGAACGACAACGACCTGGCCGTCACCGCCGTCCTGTCGGGCAACCGCAACTTCGAGGGCCGCATCAGCCCCGACGTGAAGATGAACTACCTGGCCTCGCCGCCGCTGGTCATCGCGTACGCGCTCGCCGGCACGATGGACATCGACATCCTGAACGACCCGATCGCCGAGGGCACCGACGGCCCGGTCTACCTCAAGGACATCTGGCCCTCGCCGGACGAGGTCGCCTCGATCGTGCAGTCCTCCATCGGCCAGGAGATGTTCACCAAGAACTACGCCGACGTCTTCAAGGGCGACGAGCGCTGGCGCGGCCTGGACATCCCGACCGGCGGCACGTTCGAGTGGGACCCGTCCTCCACCTACGTGCGCAAGGCGCCGTACTTCGACGGCATGGAGATGGAGCCCGCCCCGGTCACCGACGTGCACGGCGCCCGGGTGCTGGCCAAGCTGGGCGACTCGGTCACCACCGACCACATCTCCCCGGCCGGCTCCATCAAGCGCGGCACGCCCGCCGCGCAGTACCTGGAGGAGCACGGCGTCGCGATCAAGGACTTCAACAGCTACGGCTCGCGCCGCGGCAACCACGAGGTCATGATCCGCGGCACGTTCGCCAACATCCGCCTGCGCAACCAGCTCCTGGACGACGTCGAGGGCGGCTACACCCGCGACTTCACCAAGGACAGCTCGCCGCAGTCGTTCATCTACGACGCCGCGCAGAACTACGCCGCGCAGGGCACCCCGCTCGTGGTCATCGCGGGCAAGGAGTACGGCTCGGGTTCCTCGCGCGACTGGGCCGCCAAGGGCACCGCCCTCCTCGGCGTCCGCGCCGTCATCGCCGAGTCCTACGAGCGCATCCACCGCTCCAACCTGATCGGCATGGGCGTCCTGCCCCTGCAGTTCAAGGACGGCGAGTCGGCCGACTCCCTCGGCCTCACCGGCACCGAGACGTTCGACATCACCGGTGTGGAGAAGCTCAACGAGGGCGGCATCCCCTCCGAGGTCACCGTGAAGGCCGACGGCAAGGAGTTCCAGGCCGTCGTCCGCATCGACACCCCGGGTGAGGCGGACTACTACCGCAACGGCGGCATCATGCAGTACGTCCTGCGCAACCTGCTCCGCAAGTAAGCAGCACGCCAGCCAACGGGCCGTCTCCCTCAGGGGGGCGGCCCGTTCGCATGCACGGGAGGCTTTTGCGGCTGGTTAGCGGCGTTCTCGGAGGAGGGAGGCTAGGGCGGCGAGGACGCCTAGGGCGGCGGAGACTGCGAAGACGACTACCAGGCCGTCGTGGAACGGGGCTGAGATGAGGTGGGGGAAGAACTCGCGGCCGGTGAGGGTTTGGCGGTCGGCTTCGGAGAGGGTGGGGAGGACGCCGCTGGGGGCGAGGATCGTTCCAATGGGGTTGACGCCGAGGATCGCGGCGAACAGGGACGAGACCGGGGGCAGGCCGGCGGCCTGGGCGGCGGCGTCGGCTGGGACGCCGTGGGCTTGCAGACCGGAGGAGAGGGAGGCGGGGAGCGAGCTCGCCAGGCCGCTGATCATCAGGGAGAAGAACACGCCGATGGAGAGGGCCGTTCCGGAGTTCTGGAACGTCGCGCGCATGCCGGAGGCCACGCCGCGGTGCTCGGGTGGGACGCTGCTCATGATCGAGGACGAGTTGGGCGAGCTGAACATGCCCATGCCTACGCCGTTCGCCGCGATCATGACCGCGAACGCCCAGTACGGGAAGTCGATCGGGAGGGCGAGCAGGCCGATGAAGCTCGCCGCGTACAGGAGCATGCCGCTGGTCGCGAGCCCGCGCGCGCCGAAGCGGTCGGACAGATGGCCCGACACCGGCCCCGCGACCAGGAACCCGGCGGTCAGCGGCAGCATGAAAATGCCCGCCCAGAGTGGTGTGTCGGCGTAGTCGTAGCCGTGCAGGGGCAGCCAGATCCCCTGCAGCCAGATGATGAGGACGAACTGCAGTCCGCCCTGCCCGAGCCGCGCCGCGAACCCGGCGAGGTTGCCCGCGGTGAACGCTCTGATTCGCAGGAGTTCGAGCGAGAACATCGGCTCGGTGGCTTGGCGTTCGATGAAGGCGAAGGCGATGAGCAGGGCGATGCCGAGGCCGAGCTGAACGACCACCGACGGGTTCGTCCAGCCCATCGCGTGGTCGCGGTAGGGATGGATGCCGTTCGTGATGCCGATCAGCAGCAGGCTCAGCCCGGCGGCGAACGTGAGGTTGCCCCACCAGTCGAAACGGGCGCGGCGGCGGCGCCGTCCGGACTCGCGCAGGTTGCGGTACGCCCAGATGGTGCCGAAGATGCCGACCGGCACGTTCACCCAGAAGACCGCGCGCCAGTCCCAGATCGCCAGGATGCCGCCCGCGACCAGCCCGATGAACTGGCCGCCGAGGCCCGCGACCTGGTTGATGCCGAGCGCGAAGCCGCGCTGGTCGTCGGGGAACGCGTCGGTGAGGATCGCGGCGGAGTTGGCCATCAGCATCGACCCGCCGACCGCCTGGAGCATCCGCCAGCCGATCAGCCAGATCGCCCCGCCGCCGCCGTGGAACGGGTCGAAGGACAGCAGGATCGAGGCGAGCGTGAAGACGGCGAACCCGGCGTTGTAGATCCGCACCCGCCCGAACATGTCGCCGAGCCTGCCGAGCGGCACCACGAACACCGCCTGGACGAGCCGGTAGCCCATGATCATCCAGAGCAGGTAGCCGATGTTGCCTGGGGCGAGCGGGTTGAGTCCGATGCCGCGGAAGATGGCGGGCAGCGCGATGAGCACGATGGAGCCGTCGAGCGCGGCCATGAAGACCGCCGCCGTTGTGTTGGCGAGCGCGACCCATTTGTAGTGGAGGTTCTTGGGGACCAGGACCTCTGTCATCAGATCTTCTGCGCCAGGCGTTCGATCAGCGGTGCCGCCGCGAGGAGGCTTTCCAGTTCCTCGGGTGAGAAGCCCTCGGACAGTGCCTCCGTCAGCAGTTGGGTGCGGGCGTTCCGGCGGTTGTTGAGCGCCTCCGCGCCGGCGGGGCTGACCGACAGCACGACGCGCCGGCCGTCGGACGGGTCGGTCCGCCGTTCGACGAGCCCGCGGCCCTCGAGCCTGCCGAGCGTCGCGCTGATCGACTGCGGGCTGATCTGCTCCCGCCTGGCCAGCTCGGCCGCGGTGGACGGGCCACCGCGGTCGAGCCGCGCGAGCGCCGAGCTCTCGGGCAGGGTCAGGTCGTCCTCGGTCTGCGTCTGCCTGATCCGGCGCACCAGCAGCCGGATCCCCACCATCAAGGCGGACGCCACCCGCTCCGCTTCCGTGTCCATAATGCTCAGGCTAGACTGATAAGTCCGGACTGAGCAATATGGGCGGGGTGCCGGGGCGACAGGTGTCGGGTCAGTTGAAGCGTTCGATGACGGCCTGGTCGGGTCCGTTGGCGCCGGAGTAGTCACGGCCGCGCCCCACGGACCAGATCAGGCGGCTGCCGGGGACGCGGGCGATGTTGAGGGTGTCCACGTAGACGTCGGTACGGTCGGGACCTTGCGCGTCAGTGAACTGGCCGGACTGGTAGTGCAGGTAGCGGGAGTGGCCCAGGCCGCCGTAGTACGACAGCCAGAAACCGCCCTCGCCGTCCTCGGCCAGCTGTGACGAGGAGCCGAGCTGCACTCCGGGCTTGGCCGCGGTCCAGGTCGTGCCGTCCCAGTGCAGCAACGTCGCGGACACGTTCATGTAGGTGTCGTCCGAGTACGCCCACACGTTGTCAGGGCCGAGGGGGAGGATCTGCGCGATGACCTGGTAGTAGCCGCCGGGCACTGCCACGTTCTGCCACTGCGTACCGTCCCAGTGCAGGGCGAACGGAAGGTCCGAGGCGCTGCCGGTGATCCAGACGTCGCGGGCGTTGCGGACCGCGATCGCCCACGGATACGCATGCGCGGGAAGAGGAACGTCCGCGCGTACCCATTGATGCTTCTCATAGCGCAGCACCGACGTGCTCATCGAGTCCGAGGCCAACGCCCAGGCGGCCCCACCACGCGAGGCCGCGATCTTCGTAATCCGCAGACCGTCAGGGACATCCACCCGGCGCCATGCCCTGCCGTTCCAATGGATGGCGTACCCCTTGCCATCGGGACTCTTCCCTCCGCCCGCCCAGGCACGATTGGGGCCGGCCACGGCAACGCTGGACAGACCCGCGCCAGGCGTATCGGGCAGCATCTGCTCCTTCCAGGCCCGGCCGTTCCAGCGCAGAAGAACCGAGGCCTTGCTGTCGTTCTGCGCACCGACGGCCCAGGCGAGCCTGCGGTTGGCCGGCGCCACCTGATAGAGCGCGGCGCCCGGCTGCAACGTGGGCGTGGGCACGCCGTGCCATCCAGGCGCCGCCCGTTGGCCAGTGGACGTCGCCTGCGCGGCGGAGGAGGCGGAGGCGGAGGAGGCGGAGGCGGAGGAGGAGGCGGTGATCGGCGTGGCGAGTCCGATCACAATGACGGCGGACGCGGCGATGCGGGTCAGCATGAAAGCTCCGTACGCGGGGAGGGCCGAACGCCAACATGTCCGCGCACGACCGCGAGGATCAAGGGCTCCGCAACGGCCGGATCCGGGCGCCCGCCGATCTCCAGGTACCGCCGGGTCAGGCTGTCCGATTACGGCCTGACGAGCCCGCAAGCCTCTCTTGAAGCGCCGCGTGCCGGAACTGGTGGACGGGCCCCACCTGACGCAGGCTCAGTGTTCGGTGGCGGTGCGGAAAGCGGGCGGCGCTGTACGGCGTCAGGGCTGGGGTAGGCGGGTGCGGGCGGCGGGAGAGCGGCGGCCGAGGATGAAGTAGATGACGATCGCGGCGCTCACCGCCAGGGAGCCCACGGGGCTCAGCGGGGCGATCGCCGCCGCCGCCAGGTAGCCGAGGGGGCCCAGCAGGGACTGGCGCCGCCTCAGGGTGGTCTGGCTCCTGGCGGAGGGGCGCACCAGGTGGGGTTTGGCGGACAGGTGGTGCCAGAAGAACGTGAACCACACCGACGAGACGGCCATCGAGACCGCGTAGAACACCGCGGCCGCGACGGCGTCGTGCCCGCTGAGGTGGTTGCCGAGGGTCGCGGTGGGCAGCGGCAGGAACGAGATCGTGCCCAGCAGGCCAAGGTTGAGGAAGAGCAGGCCGCGGTCGACCTTGAGGACCTGGTGGAAGAGGTTGTGATGGTGGACCCACGCGATGCCGATGACCAGGAAGGTGACGGCGTAGGCGTCCAGGGCGGCCCACTCGTGGCGCAGCGTGCTCCAGACGGGCTGACCGGTGACCGGGGCCTTCACCTCAAGGACGAGCAGGGTGGCCGCGATGGCGAAGACCCCGTCGCTGAACGCCTGGAGACGGGCGGGGCTGATGTGCTCGTCCGGGGCGTCCACGGCGGGGCCGGTCGCGGGGAGGTCATCGGGCATGGGCGAAGCTCCTGCGGGGGGAGGTGATCGTCGGTGGTGCGGGGAATGGCGCCGCGGTGTCAGTGCTCGGTGGCGACGCGCAGGCCGAAGCCGATGAACGCCAGGCCGGTGACCTGCTGGAGGCGGCGCTTGACGCCGGGGCGGGTGAGGAAGCGGCGGGCGCCACCGGCGGCGAACACGATGAACGCGAACCAGAGCAGGCCCTCGGCGTCGTGGATCACGGCGAAGAGCAGGCTCGTCCAGAACATCGAGGCCTCGTGCGGCACGAACTGGGGGAGCAGGCTCATGTAGAAGACGCCGATCTTCGGGTTGAGCAGGTTGGTGACCAGACCTGTGCGGAACGCGGCGCCCGAGGAGATCGCCTCGTCGAGGGCCTCGGGCGTGGTCGCGCGGCGGGAGTGCCACAGGGCCTGGGCGCCGAGCCACAGCAGGTAGCAGGCGCCGGCCACGCGTACGGCCTGGAAGGCCAGGTGGGAGGCGGCCAGCAGCGCGGTGAGGCCCGCCGCGCTGGCGACGGCCCAGGCCAGGCACCCGGCGGAGACGCCGACCGCGCTCAGGTAGCCGACCCGGCGGCCGGCGGAGACGGTCGTGCGCAGCACCAGCATGGTGTCCAGGCCGGGCGTGATCGTGACCAGCGCGGCGACGACGGCGAAGGTCAGGCAGGCGGTCAGCATGCCGGAATTGTAGTGTTATGCAAGGTCAGGTGAACGCGAACTCGGCCGCGTCGAACTCGGCGTCGAACTCGGCCGCGTCGAACTCGGCCCCGGTGAACTCGGCCCCGGTGAACGCGGTCCGTTCGTCAGCCGGTCGTGACCTGTGCGGAACGCGGGCCGCCGAAACCGCCGACGCCTACGTCGACCGTTCCGCCCTCGGGCGCCGCGAACAGTCCCCAGAGCGTGATTTTCGCGCCTGCGGGGACGGAGCCCAGCGGGCCGGGTGTGAAGCTCTGGCCGAGGTTGCCGACGAAGTCGTAATACACCGGGTCGGTGAAGCCGCACGCCTGACGCCGTGCGATGCCGGTGCCCAGTGTCAGCTGGCCGGCCGTGACCTGCTTCGGCGTGAAGTGGTTCTGGAAGTCCAGCGGGAGCGCGCCCGAGGTGGGGTTGTCGACGGTGACCTGGGCGAGCGCGTAGCGGCCGGTACGGCGGACGCCGGCCACGTTCCACTGGAGGCCCGATCCGGACAGCGAGGCCTCGGCCGAGCCACCGGTCGTCGTGCAGGTGAGCGGACTGACGGGACGCCGATCGTGGGAGCCGGTCAGCACCGGGTCGGGGCGGAGCGCCTTGGAGTCCTGCGGCTGGATCGGCACCTGAACGGGGAGCAGCCCGTTCACCACGACCAGCATGCTGTCCGCCTCCTGAGGCGGCGCCGCGAACATCGCCGTCACCGTGACGTTCTTGCCGGGGGCGATGGTGTCCTCGTCGCCGCTCCCGATCCTGCCGTTCGTGCCGGAGGCTCCGAGGAGGCCGTACGCGGTCCCGCGCGACAGGTCCACGAGCCCGACCAGTTGCTCGCGCGGATCCAGGCCGAGCCCGCTCACGTCGACCGGCGCGCTCGTCCCGTTGAACAGCTCGAACTGCAGCGCCAGCTCCTGATCCCCGGAACGCACGAGCCGCATGTCGTGCCCCTCGATGCGGTACGCCGTCGAAACTGGCCCGGCCGTGACCCCGCCGCCCGCCGGGCTGCCGGCGCCCTGCGGGGCGGTCGGATTCGACGCCGCGGGCGTTGAGCCCGCCGCGCTCGTTCCGCCGGACGACGTCTTCTTCCGGAAATCGCAGCCCGACTGCGTGCAGGCCAAGGCCACTGCCAGACCCGCCACCCAGACCGGGCGCGCCCATACTCGTCGGCTTGTCATCGTCGTTCCCCCTGATGTCCGCGGTCCCCGTACGTGCCCACCAGCCTGCGGGCCCGCCGTTTCAGCGTCGTCTCACGGGCGTCTCACGGACGGCATTGGTCCGCTCAGCGGAACTATCGGAACGGTGCGAAAAGAATCCATTGACATGAGAGACGTTTCTCATAATGATTCGAGCATCCAACAACAAAAGGGGGACCGCATGATGACGCGGGACGAGATGGACGCGGTGCTCGACGCCCACTTCAGGGCCGAGGCCGCCAAGGACCTCGACGGGGTGCTCGCCACGCTGACCGAGGACGCCGAGCACGACGCGGTGGGCTTCCCGGTGGCGGTGCTGAACGACCACGAGGCGATCCGGGAGCGTTACGTCGAGCTGTTCGAGGGACTGGTCGACGACAAGGTCGAGCCGGTCCGCCGGTATCACGGCGACGGGTTCGTCGTCGACGAATGCGTGATCACAGGGCGGGTGGACGGGATCATGCTCGGCATACCGGGGGAGGGCCGCACGGTCTCGTTCCGGCTGCTGCACGTGTGCGAGTTCCGCGACGGCAAGATGAGCCGGGAGAACGTGTGGATGGACGCGATCGCCATCCTCGCCCAGCTAGGCGCGTTCCCCGCTGCGGCGTGACCCACGCCGACCAAGCAGGCGCGCGCGGTCACGTTCAGCCGCTCCAGCAAGCGCGGGCGCGGGCGCAAGCGCAAGCGCAGGCGCGCCGGCAGGTTCAGGCTGAGCAGCCGCCGCAGGCCGGACGAGGTGTTCTGGAGGGCGCGTTCAGCCTGCTGGATGCGGTCGCGCGGTGTGGCGGTGAGGCCGGGCTGACGGCGTTGGCGGTCGAATGCGGCCTGCCGAAGACGACCGCGTACCGCCTGCTGGAACAACTGGTCGAGCTGGGGGCGGTGGAACGATCCGGGCGCGGTTACCGGATCGGCCCCCGCATCTTCCGGCTCGGCCAGGGCTTCCAGCCTCACCCGGGCCTGAAGGCTGCGGCGGCAGGGCCTAGCCGTGCTCTGGCAAGGGCGACGGGTGCGACGGTGGGCATTTGCGTGCTCTCGCAGGGCCGGGCCCTGGTGGTCGACGGCGTGCCCGGTGAACTGGACGAACTAGCGTCCATGCGGCCGGGCGCGACGTGGCCATGGTCGACCGCCGCCGGGAAGGTGCTCGTGGCGGGATCGGGTCCGCGCGTTCCACTGGACCCGATCCCGCGCGGCTGGGCACGGGAGGCGGCGGCGATACGGGAGCGGGGTGCGGCCCTGGATCACCAGGAGCTGATTGAGGGCGTGTGCTGCGTGGCCGTTCCGGTACGTGCTCCGGGAGGAGCCACGGTGGCGGTGCTCTCGGCCCTGGTCGCGCCGGGACCACGGATGGCGTCGCTCACCCAGGCGGTGATGAGGACGGGCCGCAGCATCGACGCGCGCCTGAGCGCTCGGCGCCGGAACGGGATCAGTTAGGAGGCGAGAGGCTTCTATCATCATGAGATGGACGTCGCAGAAGAGGACGGTCACGCCGCGGGACGGGTGAACCAGAAGCTGCGGACCAGGCAGGCGATCGTCGAGGCCGCGATCCAGATGGCCCGGGAGGGCCGCCCGCTGTCGATCGCGGAGGTCGCCGAGGCGGCTCTGGTCTCGACGGCGACCGCCTACCGCTACTTCCCCAACCCGCAGTCGCTGTGGGTCGAGGTGGCCAAGGACGGCCGGCGGGAGCTGAGCGTCGCCTCGGTCATGGCGGGCGCCCCGGCCGACCCCGCCGGCCGGATGGATCATGTGGTGCGGACGACCGCCGAACTGCAGCTCGGCGACGAGGCCCTGTGGCGTGCGGTGGTGCGCTCCATCATGGACCGCTGGTTCGCGCAGCAGGACGTCCCCGAGGACGAACGCATCCCCATCCGCGGCGACCGGCGCATCACCATGACCCGCGAGGCGCTCGCCGGGCTGGCGGACGAGCTGCCGCCCGATCTGCACGAACGGCTCATCTCGGCGGTGGCCCTGGTCTTCGGTGCGGAGGCGGTCATCAGCGCGCGCGACGTGTGCGAACTCGAGCCGGACGAGGTCGTGGCGACGCTGCGCTGGTCCGCGCAGGCGCTGATCCGGGCCGCCCGCGACCAGGCCACCGAACGTAGGGACGGCGAGCTTGGGGACGGCGAGCGTAGGGACGGCGAGCGTAGGGACGGCGAGCGTAGGGACGGCGAGGGGTAGGAGGCGCCGGAGGGGCGCTTCAGGGGGAAAGGTAGCCTTCCAGGCGATATGCCTGACCTTGAATTTCTCCTGATCGGCGGGATCGCGGCGATGATCGGCGCGGTCGTGCAGGGCAGCGTCGGGCTGGGTGTGGGGCTTGTTGCCGCGCCTGTGGTCACCTTGGCGTTTCCGTCTTTGATGCCGGGCGCGATCCTTGTTGTCGCTGCTCTGCTGCCGTTGGCGACGCTCGCGCAGGAGATCCGGCACGTGGACACGCGCGGGCTTGGCTGGGCGTTCGGCGGGCGGGTGGTCGGGACCGCGGCCGGGGTGTGGGTGGTGGCCACCGTGCCCGCGCGGGCGCTGGGCGTGCTCGTGGGTGGGGTGGTGCTCGCCGCGCTGGCCATTACGGCCTGGTCGGCGTCGGTGCCGCGTAATCCGGCCACGCTGACGACGGCGGGGTTGGTCGCGGGGGCGACCGGGACGGCGTCGTCGATCGGCGGGCCGCCGCTGGCGCTGCTTTATCAGCGTGAGAACGGGCCTACGGTGCGGGCCACGCTCGCGGTGTTCTTCACGGTCGGGGCCGTACTGTCGCTGGTGATGCTGGCGGCTGCGGGGCACATGCCGCCAAGACAGCTGGCGGCGGGGCTGGAGCTGACGCCGTTCGTGTTCGTGGGGTTCCTGCTGTCGGGGCCGCTGCGCCGCTTCCTGGACGACGGGCGGATGCGCGTCGGGATCCTCGTCGTGGTCGGCATCTCGGCGGTCAGCCTGATCGTGCGTAGCCTGATCTGATGCGCCCTGCCAAGGTCGAGCTCGAGGCGGCCCGCGATCTTCTGATCCCTGACGTTCTCCCCGCGGAGGGCGCGACGCTGCGCGTGCTGTTCACCGGCATCAACCCGGGGCTGTACTCGGCCGCGACCGGTCTTCACTTCGCGAGACCGGGCAATCGGTTCTGGCCTGCGCTGCATCGCTCTGGTTTCACCGAACGGCAGCTCTCGCCTTCCGAGCAGGGACTGTTGCCTCCGCTGGGGCTTGGCATCAGCAATGTGGCACCGCGTGCGACGGCACGGGCCGATGAGCTGAGCGACGAGGAGCTGCGCGAGGGCGGCGAGCATCTGGTGGAGCTGGCCGAGACCTATCGTCCGGCGTACGTGGCGATCGCGGGCGTGACCGCTTATCGCACGGCGTTCGGCCGGCCGAAGGCGCAGATCGGGCCGCAGGACGAGAAGATCGGGCCCGCGGGGCTGTGGATCCTGCCCAACCCGAGCGGGTTGAACGCCAGCTGGCAGCTCGATCGGATCGCCGCCGAGTTCGCCCGCCTCCGCGAGCGCGCCGACCGCGTCTAGCGAGCGCCGCGTTCGAGCGCCGAGTTCAGGAGTGGTTGATGGCCGCGGCGGCGACCATGGCGTTGACCTCGGTGACGAGCGACGGCTTGGGCTCCCACAGGTCGGTGCGGCCCAGCGCCACGATCGGGCGGGGGAGGGACCGTACGTCGGCCAGCTGCCAGTGGTAGGCGTCGGGCTCGGCCCACGGGCCGCACTCGCACGGGGCGCCGGGGCAGACGTCGGTCAGCTCGGCGGTCGCGATGACCGCGCCGATGGCCGCCAGCGGGTCGGCCGGGTTCCAGCCGGCGGCCTGGATGAGCGGCGAGTCGCACGCCTTGAGGTCGACCCGCATCGAGGCGTGCACCAGCAGCGGGCCGCGATACGCGGTCGGCAGACTCTGGTTGAAGACGGCCTTGCCGCCTCGCGCAATGGCGAATGCCCAGGGCTGCTGAACGCTGATCGCCCGCACGCGGTCACCTCCGTGCTCGCCTGATCTCCATCTTGACCGGACGGCGCGCCGCCCGCTGCCCGTTTTGGTGTCGTGTACCCGACTCCGGTGGACAGATCCCCACCGGTACGCCAGGCATTCGTGTCGGTGGAGACAGGTGAAGAGTGAAACGTTGAGAGCACGGACCCGCCGCGCCCACGGTTCAAGTCTGATTTCTCATGATTTGAGCCCAAATGCAAATCAGCGCGCCGCGCGGGCGGACCGGGTTCAGCCTGTCACGAGCCGCGTGTAGGCGATGACGTTGTCCACATAATGCCCGGTCGAGGAGTCGAACGTGCCGCCGCACGTGACAAGGCGCAGCGCGGAGTAGTCCAGATCCTCCGCATAGACCTTCTGGCCGGGGAACGAGGACTTCGGCACCTGCTCCACGCTCTGTACCGCGAACGTCGCCGTACGGCCGTCCTGGCGCGTCACCTGGACCCGGTCGCCGGGCCGCAGCTCCTTGAGCCGGTAGAAGACCGCCGCGTGCCGGTTTGCGTCCACGTGCCCGAGGATGACCGAGGGGCCGCCCTCGCCGGGCGTCGGCCCGTCCTTCCACCAGCCCGCGAGGTTCGGCTTGCTGAGCGGAGGCTCCTCGATGGTGCCGTCGGGCTTGAGGCCGAGCTCGCTCATCGGGGCCGACACGTTCAGCCGCGGAATCTTGATGCCGGTCGGCTCCGAACGCGGCAGTGGTGCCGCGTAGCTCGCCGGCGCCGCGGACGGGGCGGCACTCGAGCCCGCGCTCGCGGACGCGCTGGGACCGCCGCCGACGGCGAGCCCGGGGTTCACCCGTTCGGGCCCGCCGTCATCGCTCCCGCACGCCGACGCACCCAGCAGCAGACCCAGCAGAGCACCGCACGCCACCACGCGCCGCGCCTGCACGCGCTGCGCCACCGCGCGCCGCGCCTGCACGCGCTGCGCCACCGCGCGCCGCGCCTGCACGCGCCGCGCCTGAGTCATCGGTCGAACGACGGGAGCGAGCACGTTCAGGCGCTCTCCTTACCGGCATTGCGACGCCGGCGCACCATCAGGCCGCCGCCCAGCCCGGCGCCCGCCAGCAGCGCGGCGGAACCGGCGACGGTCGGGCCGTTGAAACCACCATCGCCGCGCGCGGCCATCGTGCCGTCACCGGTCTGCGGGGAGCCCTTGGGGATCTTTCCGTCGCCGGGCTTCACGTCGCGCTCGCCCGGCTTGGTGCTGTAGCTGACCGAGCCGTGGTCCGCGCACGTGATCTTGACGCGGACGACCGAGGGCAGGTGGTCCTTGAACGTCGCGGTCGCCTTGGAGACGTCGCCGTCCTTGGTGAACTTCGGCGTCGCGGTGAACGACGCGGACGCGGCCGTCACCGTGGTCGGGCAGGTGACCGTCATGCCCAGCTTCCCGCCGGCGGTGACCGTGCGGGTGGACAGCTTCACCTTGTCGAAGCCGAACGTGAAGTCCGGCGTCTTGGGGATCGTCGTCCGCAGCTGGAAGATCGCCGACCCGTCGGTGGTCGTGCAGCCGAACTGGGTCACGTACGTCTGCTCGGGCTTCAGGTCGGACTTGGTGGCGACGACAGTGGTCCAGGCGCCGTCGGCCGTGCCCTTGCCGAACGAACTGGGCTCGCCCTTCACGAAGATCCCGTTGGTGTCGGCGGAGACCTTCGGTTCGCTCGTGCAGCCGGTGACGTTGAGGGTGACCTTCGCGCCGGGCTTGAACGGATCGGGCTTGACGGTGATGTCGGGAGCGGCGGGGGGAGCGGGCGCCGCGGAGGCGGGCACGGCGACGCCGAACAGTGCCACGCCTCCGACGGCCGCGGTCGCGGCGGCAAGTCGTGTGATGCCCATGTGGCTGAGGACGCGCCACGCCCGCCCACGGTTGTCAGCGATCAAGTATCGATCGCGATTTCCGCCGACTTTCCCGAATTTCTGAGGACCATTACCCCTTCAAGGCACCCGCCATCAGACCGCGCATGAAGAACCGGCCGAGGAGCAGATAGACCAGCAGCGTCGGGAGCGACGCCAGCAGCGCCGACGCCATCTGCACGTTGTACGGAACGGCCGTCGCGCCCGACCCCGAGGTGTTCTGCAGCAGCACGGTGACCGGCCAGCTCTCCTGCGACCCGAGGAAGACCGCGAAGAGGAAGTCGTTCCACATCGAGGTGAACTGCCAGATCAGCACCACCGCGAACGCGGGGCCCGACACCGGCGCGACGATCGACCAGTACGTGCGCAGCATCCCCGCGCCGTCGACGCGGGCCGCCTCGATCAGGTCCTCCGGAATCGTCACGTAGTAGTTCCGGAAGATGAGCGTGCAGATCGGGATGCCGTACACGACGTGCGCGAGGACAAGGCCGCGGATGCTGCCCGACAGCTCGATGTTGATGAGCAGCGACTGCAGCGGGATCATCACCGCCTGGTACGGGATGAACATCCCGAACAGGAACAGCGTGAACACCACGTCCGCGCCCGGAAAGCGCCAGCGCGACAGTACGAAGCCGTTCAGCGAGCCGAGGACCGCCGAGATCAGCGCGCCCGGGACGGCGATCTTGAAGCTGTTCTCCAGTCCGGGCTTCAGCGTGGTCCAGGCGGTGCGCCACCCGTAGGTGCTCCAGTGCTTGGGCAGGTTCCAGGCCTGGGACGGGTCGGCCTCCTGCAGCGACTTGAAGCTGGTGACCACCAGCACGTACACCGGCATCAGGAAGACGACGACGAACGCGAGGAGGATCGCGTACCGGGCGATCCGCGCGCCGCGCGCCCTGCCGCCCCGGGTGCCGGGCTTGGCGGGCTTGCCCGGGGCCGTCATGGTCGCGGTCAACTCTTGCGCTCCGTTCGTACCGACCAGACGAGATAGGGCACCACCAGCACCGCCACCGCGACGAGCAGATAGGTCGCCATGGTCGCGCCGTTGGCCGGGTCGCCCCGCTCGAAGACCTGCTGGAACATCGCCACCGCCGGCACGTAGGTGATGACCTGCGGCCCGGCGATCGCCATGATGAGGTCGAAGACCTTCAGCGAGATGTGCCCGAGGATGATGAGCGCCGACAGCGTCACCGGGCGCAGCTGCGGCAGCACCACGTGCCGGTAGACCTGGAACTCCGAGGCGCCGTCGACGCGCGCGGCCTCGCGCAGGTCCTCGGAGACGCCGCGGAAGCCCGCCAGGTACAGCGCCATCACGTAACCGGACATCTGCCACATCGCCGGCAGCGCCATCGCCGCCATGCCCCAGCGCTCGTTCTGCCACCAGTCGTTCGACAGGCCCGAGAGCCCGATCTTGTCGAACAGCTGGTTCAGGCCGACGGCGCGTTCGGCCGGCGCCGGGTTCATCAGCCAGCGCCACACGACCCCGCTGGCGATGAACGAGATCGCCATCGGGAACAGGAAGACCACGCGGAACCCGGACTCGCCCTTCAGGCCCTTCTCCATGAGGAAGGCCAGGAAGAAACCGAGGATCAGCGCCCCGATGACGAACACCGCGGTGAAGATCAGGGCGTGCCGTACGGCGGTGGGCCAGGTCGGGATGTCCCACACCTTGACGAAGTTCTTGCCCTTGTCGAAGCCGGACGGTGAGACCTGGTCGTGCTTGCCGCTGACGGCGACCTTGGTGTTCCAGAAGATCAGCCCGTAGACGAACAGCCCGATCGCCACGATCGACGGTGACATCAGCAGCAGCCCCGGCAGCCACCGGGGTGCGCGCTGACGCCACCGTCGCCGCGGGACGCTCGGCGTCCGTACGGGCTTCGTGGAGGTCGCGGTCACTGAGCGTCGTTCTTGGCCGCGCTCACCAGGCCGCTCTGGAGCTTGGCCACATCCTTGTTCTGCAGGAACAGGCCGACCGTGGTGTCGATGTCGTTGTGCCAGCGCTTGTTCGCGTTCACGCCGTGCCAGAACGAACCGGCCAGCTTGGTGCTGGGGTTGTTCCACTGGGCGAACGCGTACTCCAGGTAACCGGTGTAGAGGGCCTTGTCGGCGTCCTTACGCGCGGGCACCGAACCCTTCTTCGGGTTGAAGAGGTCCTGGCCCTCCTTGCTGGAGGCCTCCTTCAGCCACGCGAGCGCGCCTTCGCGGTGCGGTGCGCCCTTGGGGAGGGTGAAGCTGTCCGACAGCCACAGGTAGGTGCCGTCGGTGCCGG
Organism: Actinomadura barringtoniae; assembly: GCF_017573505.1. Lineage (GTDB taxonomy): Bacteria > Actinomycetota > Actinomycetes > Streptosporangiales > Streptosporangiaceae > Spirillospora > Spirillospora barringtoniae. The sequence goes on along the minus strand of NZ_JAGEOJ010000006.1, from coordinate 337,845 downwards.
GGGACGGCGCGTACTTGAAGTCGGTGCCGTCCTTCTTGCCCAGGCCGTTCGGGGAAGGTCCGGTGAAGTAGCCGTACGCCCAGTCGCCCATGATGTTGAACGCGGCCTTGCCGTCCACGACGTCCTTGGCGGCGCCCTGCCAGTCGGTGGAGGCGGCCTCGGTCGTCGTGTACTTGATGATCTCGGCGTAGTCGGTCAGCGCCTTGGTGACGGCCGCGCTGCCCCAGTCGGCGCCGGGCTTCCACAGGGCGTTGTAGCCGTCGGTGCCGAGGTCGCCGAGCAGCACGCTCTCCAGCAGGTGGTCGGCGGTCCACTGCGCGCCGAGCGCCAGCGGCACCTTCTTGGTCTTGGACTTGACGGCCTTCAGGTCGGTGATGAACTCGGCCACCGACTTCGGCGCGTCGGTGATGCCCGCGTCCTTCAGGATGGCCGGGTTGTACCAGAGCATGTTCGAGCGGTGGATGTTCACCGGCACCGAGTAGATGTGGCCCTGGTAGGAGATCTGGTCGAGGAGCTGCTGCGGGTAGACCGACTTCAGGTTGTTCTGGTCGTAGAAGGAGTCCAGCGGCTCGATCTGGCCCTGCTTGATGTAGTCGAGGAGCTCGGCGCCCGCGTGGCCCTGGAACGAGTCCGGCGGCTTGCGGTTCTGCAGGCGGCTCGCCAGTACGGCCTGCGCCTGGGTGCCCGAACCGCCGGCGATGGCGGCGTTGATGAACTGCGTCCCGGGATTCTTCTTCTCGAAGTCGGCCTTCATGGCGTTCAGGCCGTCGGCCTCGCCGGGGCCGGTCCACCAGGAGAAGACCTCCACCTTGGACTTGTCGTTCTTGCCCTTGTCGCTGCTGTTGCCGCCGCACCCGGAAACAGCCAGCGCGCCGCTGACCGCGACAGCGGCGAGCGCCTTCCAGCCCAACCCGGCCCTGAGACTGGCCGCACGTCCACGCATCGTCCGTCCCTTCGGTTACCCCGAAGAACAAGCGTCCGTTCGGATGGTCGGACGGTCAATGCCGGTGAAGAAAACGCAATCTTCCGGTTACACCGGAAAGCGCAGAACGGTTATAACGCCCCAAAAGGCCGTCGGAGCAAAGCCTCAGGAGTTCCCAGGGCATGGCCTTGGGAGTCCTCAGGGCCGGGCCTCAAGTAGCCGCCAGGCGTGGCCTCAAAGGGTCACCAGGACAGTGCGGGCGGGAGTCCTTCGACGCCGGCGTCGGGCCAGTCGAGCGGGGCGCCCAGAGGGGTGAGCTCGGCGAGCTGAAGGCGGTACCAGGGGGAGGAGGCGGGGTCGTCGACCAGCTTCAGGCAGTCGTCCCACGTTCGCCAGTCGGCGGCGGCGACCTCGTCGGGGTTCGGCCGCAGCGCGCCGGAGGCGGTCGTCGCCCGGACGACCGGGCAGCGCTCGTACTCCACGACGCCGTCGGCGGCCTCGGCACGGTAGCGGAACGCGGGCAGGACCGGGACGAGGGTGTCGGCGATCACACCGAGCTCGTGCTCCAGGCGCCGCAGCACGGCGTCGCGCAGGCCCTCGCCGGGGCCGGGGTGGCCGCAGCAGCTGCCCGTCCAGACGCCCGGGAACGTGCGCTTGTCCAGGGCCCGCCTGGTGATGAGGACCCGGCCTTCCGGATCGACCAGATAACAGGAAAAGGCCAGGTGATACGGGGTCTGATGGTGGTGACTCTCCGCTTTCGGAGCGGTACCCACCGCTTCGTCCGCCACGTTGAGCAGCACGATCTCCTCGACACCCATGCCTCTCTTCATACCGCAATCCGGGCCGTGGAGGTTCTGTGAAGGAATTCTCGCAGGGGCATGCCGGGGGCACGCCGCCCGCAAACCGGGATTAAACTCGGAACCGCCCAGGACCCGGGGGACGGGGGAGTCCCTAATGGAGGAGTTGAAGCACGTGCTGCTTGAGTCGATCAAGGGTCCGGAGGACCTCAAGCGACTGGACGCAGAGCAGTTGCCGCAGCTGGCGGGCGAGATCAGGGAGTTCATGGTCGACGCGGTCTCCAAGACCGGCGGGCACCTGGGTCCCAGCCTGGGGGTGGTCGAGCTCACCATCGCTCTGCACCGGGTCTTCGACTCGCCGCGCGACAAGATCCTGTTCGACACGGGGCACCAGGCCTACGTGCACAAGATGCTGACCGGCCGGCACGACTGGAGCCTGCTGCGCCAGCGCGGCGGCCTGTCGGGCTACCCGAACCGCGCCGAGTCCGAGCACGACCTGGTGGAGAACTCGCACGCCTCCACCGCGCTGTCCTACGCCGACGGCCTGGCCAAGGCGTTCCAGCTGCGCGGCGAGGACGAGCGCGCGGTCATCGCGGTGGTCGGCGACGGCGCCCTCACCGGCGGCATGTGCTGGGAGGCGCTGAACAACATCGCGGCGGGCAGGGACCGTCCGGTGATCATCGTCGTGAACGACAACGGACGCTCGTACTCCCCGACCATCGGGGGCCTGGCCAGCCACCTGGCCGACCTGCGGGTCACCCAGAGCTACGAGCACGCGCTCGACCTGATCAAGAAGACCGTGCCGCGCACGCCGCTGGTCGGCCACGTCGCCTACGAGGCGCTGCACGGCATCAAGAAGGGCCTCAAGGACGTCCTGCAGCCGCAAGCGATGTTCGAGGACCTCGGCATGAAGTACGTCGGCCCGATCGACGGCCACGACGAGGACGCCGTCGAGCACGCGCTGCGCAAGGCCCGCCGGTTCGGCGCCCCGGTGATCGTGCACACGATCACCCAGAAGGGCCACGGCTACGCGCCCGCCGAGAACCACGAAGAGGACTGCTTCCACGGGCCCGGCGCGTTCGACCCGGTCACCGGCGAGCTAAAGGCCAAGGGCGGCGCCCCCGGCTGGGGCAAGCTGTTCGGCCAGGAGATGGTGTCGATCGGCGCCGAGCGCCGCGACGTGGTCGCGATCACCGCCGCGATGCTGCACCCGGTCGGGCTGGCCCCGTTCGCCGAGGCGTTCCCGGACCGCATCTACGACGTCGGCATCGCCGAGCAGCACGCGGTCACCTCGGCCGCGGGCCTGGCGATGGGCGGGCTGCACCCGGTCGTCGCGCTGTACGCCACGTTCCTCAACCGCGCCTTCGACCAGCTGCTGATGGACGTCGCGCTGCACGAGCTGCCGGTGACGTTCGCGCTGGACCGGTCCGGCGTGACCGGGCCCGATGGCGCCAGCCACCACGGCATGTGGGACCTGTCGCTCATGCAGCTGATCCCGGGCCTGCGCGTCGCCGTCCCGCGCGACGGCGCACGGGTCCGCGAGCTGCTGCGCGAGTGCGTGGCGGTGGAGGACGGGCCGACCGCGATCCGCTACCCGAAGGGCCCGGCCGCCGAGGACCTCACCGCCGTCGACACCGCCGGCGGGATGGACGTGCTGGCCCGGCACGAGGGCTCCAACGGCGTCCGCGTGCTGCTGGTCGCCGTCGGCTCGATGGCCCACACCGCGATCGAGGCCGCCGAACGGATCGCCGCGCACGGCATCGGTGTCACGGTGGTCGACCCGCGCTGGGTGAAGCCCCTGGACCCGGCCCTGGTGGGCCTCGCCGTCGACCACAGCCTGGTCGCGGTGGTCGAGGACAACGGCCGTACCGGCGCGACCGGCGACGCGGTCGCCCGGCTGCTGCGCGACGCGGCGGTGGACACGCCGGTACGCACGTTCGGCATCCCGCAGGAGTTCATCGACCACGCCTCACGCGGTGAGATCCTGGCCGACCTGCGCCTCACCCCGCAGGACCTGGCCCGCGACCTCACCGAGGCCGTCACCCGGGTCGCCAACAGGGGAGTCGGCCACCCCGCGACGACCGACTAGGCGCGAGCCGAGCCGAGCCGAGCTGAGGCGGGGCGGGGCGGGGCCTAGAGCCCCGCCGCGCCGATCGCGGACACGGCCGCCGGGCGGAGCGGCAGCCGGACCGTGAACCGGGTGTCGCCGGGCTCGGAGGTCACCTCGATCGAGCCGTTGTGGCGCTGCGTCACGATCTCGCGGCTGAGGTGTAGCCCGAGGCCGGTGCCCCGGCCGATGTCCTTGGTGGTGAAGAACGGCTGGAACACCCGGGACAGCGCCTCGGGCGGGATGCCCGCGCCGTCGTCGCGGAACTCCACGACCACCGAGCCGCCCTCCATGCGGGTGCTGATCCGCAGCTCGCCGGAGCCGCCCATGGCGTCCACGGCGTTGTTGATCAGGTTGGTCCACACCTGGTTGAGGTCGCCCGGATAGCCGGCGAGCATGGGCAGCGCCGCGTGGTCGTGGTGGACCTTGATGCCGCCCAGCCGCGGCGCCAGCATCGCGAGCGTGGCCTCCACGCCCTCGCGGACGTCGACCTCGCGTTCGGGCGCCCGGTCGAGGTTGGTGTACGACTTGGCGGAGTCGACCAGGTCCTGGATGCGCTGCCCGGCCTCGGAGACCTCCGCCGACAGCGCCCTTACGTGCAGGGACAGGGCCAGGCAGCCGACCGCCGCGCCGAGCGCCTCGGGCCGGATCCGTTCCTCGACCTCGGTGAGCGCGGCCATCGGGACCGCCTGGTCGGTCAGCACGGCGCCGAGTTCGCCCGACTCGTCCAGGCCGCGGACGGTCAGCCAGTCGACGATCTGGTCGGCGGCGTCCGCGTCCGCGAGCGCCCCTGCACCCACGCTCACGCGCGCCACGGTCACGCCCGCCGCGCCCATGCCCGCCACCCCCATGGCGGCGTGCGAGGTCCCCAGCAGGTCGCTCGACAGGGCGTCGATCACCCGGCCCAGCGCGCGCCGTTCACCGTCGCAGGACACCAGGCCCCAGCGCACCGACCAGGCGGCGAGCTCCGGCACCGCGCGCCGCAGTTCGCCGGCCGCGCGCACCGCCGCGGCGGCCGGGTTGTTCAGTTCGTGCGCCAGTCCCGCCGCCAGCCCGCCGAGCCCTGACAACAGCGCGACGCGGCTGGCCTGTACCTCGTAGCTGTGGATGCGCCAGGCGAGCACGGGGAAGAGCACCGCGCCGATCTGCGGGCAGCGGGCCAGCATGTCCAGGAAGCAGGGCCGGTCGTAGGCGAGCAATTCCACCCGGCCGACGGCCGTGGCCTTGGCCAGGTACCCCTCGCCGGTGAGCAGCGGGAGCTCACCGGTGTACTGGTCGGCGGCGCGGGGCTTGCCGTCGCGCGGCCCGTCGGGCGGATCGGCCCGGTGCCGGGCGACGACCTGCTCCCGGCCGTCGATCACCTTGGTGATCAGCAGTTCGCCGGTGAGCAGGACGTAGAAATGCCGGGCCGGCTCGCCGTCCTCGAACAGCACCTGGCGGTCGGTGAGGCGGACCGGCCGGCCCACCCGCGCCACCCAGGCGAGCTGCTCGTCGCCCAGACCGGCGAACAACTCGATCTCGCGAAGCCTTCCGGGAGCGGTCGTCATAGCCGTCGTCCTAGCCGTCGTCAAAGCCGTCGTCCTCGCCGTCGTCATGGCGACTCTTCCTCGTGCGGAGCGTTCCATCGAAATGCGCGAACCGGCCCGGTTCTCAGGCGGAGCGCGGCCGTCGCCGTTCCGCGAGGGCGTCTTCGGCGAGCCCTTGCAGGAGCCGGTGGCCGTGGGCCACGGACACGAGCGTCACGTGGTGGTGCCAGCCGCGGAACGACCGGCCCTCGAAGTGCTGCAGACCGAGCTCTTCCTTCATGACCGTGAGGTCGGTGCTCGTCCGCCGGCTGAGCCTGATCAGATCGGTCAGGCTCTGCAGTCGCGATGGGTTCAGGTTGGTGAGCCACAGGTCGGTGGGGCTCGGTTGCGAGCTCGGCCATTCGGCGAGCACGCGTCGCGGTCCCGGATGCGGCCGCGGGGGCCGGTTCACCGGGGTGCGCGCCGGGGCCAGCGGCGCCAGCACGAACCGGGCCCGGCCCGGCATCTCGGCACGGCCCTTGTGCCAGGCCAGCGCGGGCCCGCCGCGCCGGGCGACCAGGGGCGTGCCGTCCTTGACCCTGACCAGGTAGTGCAGGCCGCGCTCCTCCAGCCCCGCGAGCAGCGGCTCGGTGTTCCGCTCGTGCCGCGCGTCGACCAGGATCGGCGGCGGCGTGAGGTCCCAGTCGAGCGCCATCTCGTCGACGGCGTCGAGCAGGTGCGACCAGCGCGGCCGGTGCCGTTCCTCGTCGGGCAGGTGCGTGCGTTTGCGCCGTTCCAGGTCGTCGTTCCACGACCTGGGCAGCTGCAGCTTCCAGTTCACCGGGCAGCTGCCGAGGTCGCCGGCGACGAAGAGGGCGAGGCCCACCTGGCAGTTGAGCGTCCGGCCCCAGGTGTCCACGTACTGCTTGGCCACCCCGACCGAACTGGCCCCGTTCTTGGGAAAGATGACCTCCTTGGCCACCCACAGACGCGGCCGCAACATCGCGGACACATGCTGGGCGAGCCGGCTCCGGACGGGCCCCCACTCCCACGGGCTCTGGTTCACGAACTGCTGGAGGTTCTGGTCGGCGCGCTCGCCGAGCACGTGCTCGGAAATGCGGCGCACCGACTTGCGACCTCGTACGTCGGTCAGGCCCCGTACGTACACCTCGCCCCAGCGTCGCTGGTCGGAGCGGGCAAAGGTGCAGAACAGGTCCTGGCAGAACCGCGACAGGTCGGTGTGGAGCGACATGTCGATCGAGCTTGTCTGGCTGTAAATGGTCATCTAAGTCTCCAAGTCGGCGGACCTTCCGTGACGGTGTTCTCGACCTCGTCGTCCAGAAATGCGGGGTAGTGGTTCTCGTAGAGCAACCGCTCCGCAAGCCACGTCGCATGCGGGGCGTACTGGGCACGGAACTGCTGGAACGCCTCCCAGGCCTCCCTGTCGCCTGCCTGGGTGGGGAGCCCGGCGTCCTGCGCGAGCCGTACGGTCTCGTCGAACCCGATCTCCTCGCGTCCCTGGAGGCTGGCGACGGCGCGCAGCGGGACGACGCCGAGTTCGCGGCACAGCTCGCGCATGCAGCGGATGCCGGTGTTGAGGAACGCCCTGGTCTGCGGCGGTGCCCAGTCGGGCGCCAGCGCCAGGGTGAGCGCCGCGGCGTCGAGCGCGATGACCGCCGCCCTGATCCACGACAGCTTGCTGGTCTTGCGCATGTAGATCAGGGCCGGGTAGCCGATGTGCGTGCAGCGGATGTCGGAGATCCAGCCCGCCCACTCGGCGAAGCTGTCGTTCAGCTGCCCGCGGGAGCCGGTGCGCAGGTTGGCGGCGAGCACTTCCTCGGCGTCGCTGGGCTTGGCCACCTCGCCGTCGAGCATGGCGACCATGCGCTCGCGCCGGCTGTAGGCGTCGGTGAAGCGCACCAGGTGGCAGGTGAACGCGGTCAGCATCAGCGCGACCGAGCCCCATGCCAGGCCTTCCACCGGGGCGGAGGAGCCCGTCGCGCGGTCCAGGATCACGAACCCGGCCTCCGCCGAGGCGAGCCAGAACGCCGCCATCAGGAAGAGCGTCACCGGGGCGCACAGGTCGAGCAGCCGTTCACGCCTCGGCCCGGAGAACCCCCGGGCCACCGTCAGGAAGACGAGCGAGGTGAGCGCCAGGCCCTTGCGCGCCACCAGCGAGCTCCTGAACCTCGGCGTGAAGACGGTGCGCAGCACGCTGAGCCAGGTGGTCACGACGACGGCGACCCCGATGACCGCGAAGATCCAGTGCCAGAGCACGATTCGCCTCCCCTCAGCTCCTGGTCACCGAGCATCCGGGTTCCGACCGCCGGTGAACAGAACGCGCTTGTGCTGGTACTCCGAATGCCAGCACTGGGTTCCGGGTGCGTTTTCGCCGATTGTGGCCAGACGCTTCCGCCGGAACAGAGAAGTGATGATCATGAGGCGGGGGTGATCGTTGTCAGATGACACGTCAACCTATGGCCGAGGTACCGCGTGCCGAACGATTCCTGGAGCAGGCTGGAGCTCGCGAGATTTCTCAGAAGTCGCAGGGAGCGGATCGATCCGCGCACGTTCGGGCTGCCCGTCGGCTCGCGCCGGCGCACTCCCGGACTGCGGCGGGAGGAGGTCGCGATGCTCGCCGGGCTCGGTCCGACCTGGTACGCCTATCTCGAACAGGGGCGCAAGATACAGCCGTCACCGCAGGTGCTGGAGAGCCTCGCGCAGGTGCTGCGGCTCTCTGAGGACGAACGGCGCTATCTCCACCGGCTGGCGAACGGGGATGACGAGTGGCCTCGGCGGCCCGATGACGCCCCGGCGGCGGAAGCGGTGTTACGCCAGTTGGTGGAGCGCGGCTCGGCTTACCTTTACCCGAGCTACGCCACCGATCACCGCGGTGACCTGCTGGCCTGGAACCGGGCGGCGACCGAGTGGTACGCCGACTTCGGGAAGCTGCCGGTCTCCGAGCGCAACCTGCTGCGCTGGATGCTGACCGCGCCCGAGGCTCGGGAACGGCTCGTGGACTGGGAGCGGACCGCCCGCGAGGTGGCCGCGCGGTGGCGGGTCCAGTCGGTGCTGTGGCCCGGTGACCCGGCTTTGCAAATGCGTGTCAATGAATTCCACAACCTTAGTCCGGAATTCGCTGCGTGGTGGCGAAATCACGAGGTGTTGGAACATCGATCGCATATTCGCCGTCTGTCGCACCCCCGGTACGGACTGTGGTCATTTCGAGTGGTCATCATGCGGGTGGCGGGGTTTCCCAGGCATTTCGTCGAGTCGCATATTCGAGTGGATCCTTCGAACATGCAGAACATTCCGTCAACTCTGGATTGACCCGCCCAGCGGCCGCCGCCGATGGTTAACGGATCAATGGCGATTCGAGAAGCGAGGTGGCAGGGAATGGTTTGGGGCCTGGTGGGGTGCGGTGACCGGCTGGACGCCATTCGCCGGCTGCTGGCCGGCGGCGCGCCCGGGCCCGTGATCATCACGGGCGGTCCGGGCGCCGGGCGGACGTCGCTGCTGCGCCGGGTGTGCGAGCAGGTGGACGGCGAGAAGGACGCGGCGCTGTGGGTGAAGCCCGCGGGCCCCGACCACTTCTCGGCGCTGCGGCCCTGGCTGCCGGACGACTTCCCGTGCCACGGCCAGTTCGACGATCTGGTCGGCATCGCGGTGGCGGCGATGACGGCGTGGGCGGGTGGCCGCCGCGCGGTCGTGATGGTGGACGACGCTCATCTGGCCGATCACGCGAGCCTGCTGACGCTGCGTCTTCTCAGCCGGAGCGGAGCGGCGTTCCTTCTCGTCACGAGAGCCGAGATGACCGGGCCGGCCGCCGGGCCGGACCCGACCGAACTGCTGCGCTACGAACGCGGAGTCAAGACCGTTCGGCTGGAGCCGCTCAGCCTGGACGAGGTCGCCGCGGTGACGGCCGAGGCGGTCGGCGGGCGGCTGAGCCCGGCCACCGCGCAGGCGCTGCAGGCGCTGACGGGCGGTAACCCGCGGTCGTTGCACGATCTGGTGGTGGGGGACCGGCTCGGCGAACGGATGGTGCGGATCGAGGGGACCCGCCGCCTCGCCGAGCCGCTCGCCGTCGGCACGGTCATGACGGCGGGCGATCCGCGGCGGATGGTCGCGGCCGCCCGCGCGGCGTGGCGGGACCTGGCCTTGGACCGTGCCGGTGAGCTCTGCAAGCTGGCCATGTGGCACGGCGTGGGCGAGCCGCTCGCCGGCGTGTGGGCGAACCTGCTCCTGCTGCGCGGGCGTGCCGATCGGGGGCTGGCGTTCCTGGACTCGCTGCGGCCGGGGCGCATCGAGGGCTCGTCGGAGCTGGCGCTCGCCAAGGCGATGAGCCTGGCGTTCGGGCTGGGACGGCCGGACGCGGCGGCCGCCTTCCTGCGGACGGCGGCGACGCGCGGCCCCGGATGCCCGATGAGCCGCCTTCTGGCTTATCGCGCCTGGATCCTCGCCTCCACCGAACGAACTGGCACTGCCACCGAACGGACCGGTGCCGCCACCGAACGGACAGGCGCCGCGGCCGAGGTCCTGCAGCGCGTCGGATTGCGGGACGGAGACCGGGAAGCGGCGTTGTTCGTGCACGGGACCAGGGCGGCGCTCGCTTTCGCCGAACACCGCTACGGCGAGGCGGTCTTCCATTACCGGCGTGCGCTCGCCACCACCGACAGACTCCGCGATTCGGTGCCGTGGATGCCGCCCTATCTCACCGCGCGGCTGATCGACGCGCTGCTGATGGCGGGCAGGACGAGCGAGGCGACAACGGCCACCACCGGCTTTCACGGAGGTGAGCACTCCGCGGCCTGGGAGGTCGCGGTCGCGCTCTCGGGTCCGAGCCGCCGCCGCGAAGCGCCGGCGCCCGCACCCGAGATGGCGAGGGCCGAGTGATCCGGGGAAGCCGCCGTTATTTGTTGTGGTTGAGGGGGCCAATGCTCAGGGTTTTTCTAGCGATAGTCTTCGACTACCAATTGTGGTCAGAATGGTTGGCGCATGTAGCGCGCCGTGATCTCGTGGGAGAGTGGGAGCATCGCGGTGGGCGATCGCGCCGCAGATTGGTCAGGGGGAGGCCCCGTGCCGGGCGATGCCCAAAGACGGCGGGAACTCGCGGAATTCCTGCGCAGCCGAAGGTCGCGCATCGATCCGCGCGACCTCGGCCTGCCCGTCGGGCCGCGGCGCAGGTCGGCCGGGCTGCGCCGCGAGGAGGTGGCCGTGCTCGCCGGGCTCAGCCCGACCTGGTACACCTACCTCGAACAGGGGCGGAAGATCCAGCCGTCCCCACAGGTGCTCGACAGCCTCGCCCAGGTGCTGCGCCTGTCGGAGGACGAGCGCCGCTACCTGCACGCCCTGGTCCACGGCGAGGCGATCAGCGCGCAGGCGCTGGAGCCCGAGGCCTCGGCAGGGGACCTGCTGCGCCGGATCGTCGCCACGACCGAGCCCTCGCCCTACCCGGTGTACGCCGCCGACCGTTACGGGGACCTCATCGCGTGGAACCGGCAGGCCCTCGAGTGGTACGACGACTGGGACGCGCTCCGGCCCGGGGAGCGCAACATCCTGCGCTGGATGCTGACCGCTCCCGCGGCGCGCGAGCGCCTGGTGGACTGGGAGAGCGACACCCGCGACGCGGTCGCCAGGTGGCGGGCGGAAGCCGCCAAGTGGCCGCTGGACGCCGGTTTTCGCGAGCGAATAGAGAAACTGTCCGGCATCAGCCCTGAGTTCGCGACCTGGTGGTCGGATCAGAACGTTCAGGAACACCGCAGCAAGATTCGGCGGCTGCGCCATCCCGAGCTCGGCGTCCGCGTCATGCTCATCGTTCCTATGACCTCTCCCGAATTCACCCCGTCCGGAGTCGTTTTCCACCTGCCCGTAAATGAATCCGATGCACCGAAGAGTGCGTAGGTCCGGGTTTCGTTAAATTGCGATTGACCCTCCTCGACCGGAGAATGTTCACTCTGCAGTGAGCGGCGGAGATAATCTCTGCCACTTCGTGGAAGCGGGGTGACCCTCATGGAAATGTGGGTTGCGAGAGGGGCTCGGACATGAGCTCGCGAGTGGAACGGGATCCGGTGGCCATTATCGGGGCGGCCTGCCGGCTGCCGGGGGCGCCCGATGTCGACGCGTTCTGGGAACTGCTCGCCGAGGGCCGTGACGCCATTGGCGAGATACCGCGGGAACGGTTCGACATCGACCACTGGTACGACCCTGTCCCGCGCACCGCGGGACGCATTGTCACCCGATCGGGGGGATTCATCGGCGAGGTCGACAAGTTCGACCCCGCGTTCTTCGGCATCTCCCGGAGCGAGGCGGCACTGATCGATGTGCAGCAGCGGCTCCTGCTGGAGAGCACCTGGGAGGCGCTGGAGGACGCCGGTCAGACGGCCGAGGGCCTGGCGGGCAGCCGCACCTCGGTCTACGCGGGCTGTTCGGCGGGCACGTACTGGGATCTGCTGCGCCGCAACGGCCAGTACGACCTGCACGCCATCGCGGCGTCCAACAGCGGCGGCGCCGGGGCCGGGCGCATCGGCTATCACCTGGACCTGCGGGGGCCGGCCATCGGCATCGAGGCGACCTGCGCGACATCGTTGCTCGCGGTCCATCTCGCCTGCCAGGGACTGTGGTCGGGCGACGCGGACATGGCGATCGTCACCTCGTCCAACCTGCTGCTCACGCCCGACCTCTACCTCAGCCTGTCCGAGGCGGGGATGCTGTCGCCGACGGGGAAGTGCAGGTTCGGCGACACCTCAGCCGACGGCTACGTGCGCAGCGAGGCGGTCGTCAGCGTGATCCTCAAGCCGGTCTCGCGGGCGGTCGCCGACGGGGACAAGATCTACGCGACGATCCTCGGCAGCGCCACGACCAGCGACGGCAAGAGCGGGGGAACGTGGCAGATGCCGGGCCTTGAGGGCCAGGAGGCGATGCTGCGCGGCGCCTACCGGGACGCGGGGGTGTCGCCCGCCGAGGTCGACTACCTGGAGGCCCACGGGCCGGGCACCCCGGCCGGCGACAAGGTCGAGCTGACCGCGCTGAGCCGCGTCCTCGGGACGGGACGCGAGCCCGGCCGCCGCCGCTGCCGGGTCGGCTCGGTCAAGTCGAACGTGGGGCACTCGGAGATCACCGCGGGGCTGGTGGGCCTGCTGAAGGCCGCGCTGGTGCTCCGCAATCGCACGATCCCGCCGACCCTGCACGTGCAGGAGCAGCACGCGGCGTTCGACGCGCCCGGCAGCCCGCTGGAGCTCGCCACCCGCGCCACGCGCTGGGAGGAGGACGAACGGGACCCCAAGCCGATGATCGTCGGCGTGAACTCCTTCGGCCTCTCCGGGGTGAACGCCCATGCCGTGCTCACCGAGGCACCACGGCTCCCTGCTCCCGCCCGCGTTCCGGTTCCCGTTCCGCTGCGCGCCCGCGTCGCGCCGGTCCCGGTTCCGCGCACCGCTCCCGCCTCAGCTCCCCTCGGAACGCGCCGGCGTTCCGACCATCTGCTTCCCCTGTCGGCCCGCCAGGCCGGCGCGCTCGACACGCTGGCCGGGCGCTACGCGGACCTGCTCGACACCGGCGGTGAGGCGGGCGATCCGCTGAACGTCTGCTTCAGCGCCGGGGCCCGCCGGACCCATCACGAGCACCGGGTGGCCGTGGTGGCCTCCGGCGGGCGCGAGCTCGCCGGGGCGCTGAGGTCGGTCGCGGCCGGGACGCCCGGCGACGGCGTGCTGCGGCGGCACCGCAACGCGGGGGCCGGGCGGCCCAGGGTCGTCTTCGTGTTCCCCGGTCAGGGGGCGCAGTGGACGGGCATGGCCCGGGAGCTGCTGGAGGAGTCTCCGGCGTTCGCGAGCCGGATGGCCGAGTGCGATCGCGCGGTGCGCGAGGAGTTCGGCTGGTCGGTGATCGAGAGGCTGCTCGGCGACGAGCCCCTGGAGCGGGTGGACGAGGTCCAGCCCGTTCTGTGGGCCGTCCAGGTCGCGCTCGCGGCCCAGTGGCGGCACTGGGGGATCGAGCCCGACCTGGTCCTCGGGCACAGCATGGGCGAGGTCGCCGCGGCGACCGTCTGCGGGGCGCTCACCGTTCGCCAGGCGGCGTCGGTGATCTGCCGCCGGAGCGCGCTGCTGAACGGGACGGGCGTCGGCGGCGCGATGTGGGCCGTGCAGCTCGGCCCGGACGCCGCGCGGCGGGCGATCGGGGCGCGCGGCGACAAGGTCTGCGTCGGCGTGATCAACAGCGCCTCCTCGACCGTGCTCTCCGGTGATCGGCACGCGCTCACCGCCGTGGTCGAGGAGCTGCGGGCCCAGGGGGTGTACTGCCGGCAGGTACGGGTGGACTACGCCTCGCACGCCCCGCAGGTCGAACCGCTGCGGCCGGCCCTGCTCGACGCGCTCGACGGGCTGCGCCCCGCACCCGGCCGGGTCTCGCTGCATTCGACCACGCTCGACCGCGTCGCCGACGGCACCGAGCTCGGGGCCGAGTACTGGATGCGGAACCTGCGGCTGCCGGTGCGGTTCGCCTCGGCGGCCCGCGCGCTGATCGAGGACGGCCGGGACACGGTCTTCATCGAGATCAGCCCGCATCCCACGCTGCTGTGGGCGATCGAGGACATCGCCGAGTCGTGCGGGACGGAGGTCGCGGCCATCGGGTCGTTGAGCCGCGGCGAGCCGGAGACGCGGTCGATGCTGACCGGTCTGGGTCTGGCGTACGTGCACGGGTGCGCGCCACGATGGGATCGGGTGAACGAGGGCGGCGGCTTCGTCGACCTCCCGCACTATCCATGGCAGCGCGAGAGGTTCTGGGTGACACCACCGGAGGAGCCGGACCACGGTCTGCAGCTCGTGGAACGTGCCGCGGACGCCGAACCGATCCAGGTCCAGGTCGCCGACGATCTGGCGGGTCTCCTGCGCGACCAGGCGGCCGAGATCCTCGGCGTCGCACCCGGCGATCTGGAGCCCGACGTCCCGCTCACCGTGCACGGGCTGGACTCACTGCTCGCGCTGCGGCTCCGCAAGCGGCTGGAGCGTGACCTCGACATCCTGGTGCCGGCGCGCGAACTGCTCGGCGCCGCCTCCCTGGCCGAGCTCACGCAACGGATAGAGAGCCGGATGCAGGGAGAGGTCGCGATGGCCGGCGGCCGTCACTGATGATGCGAGACCAGCGGCGGGCCGCGGTGGTCGGCGGAAGCATCGCCGGCTGCGCGGCCGCCGTCGCGTTGCGCCGGGCGGGGTGCATGCCCGAGGTGTACGAACGGAGCGGTTCGGGCCTGCGGGCCAGAGGCGCCGGCATCGCGATGCCGGCGTCCCTGCGGGACGAGGCCATCGCCGTAGGCTACATCGACGCGGCGATGCCCGTCCTGCCCTGCCGGAGACTGGTCTTCACGGTGCGAGACGGTGAGGACCCGACCGGCAGGGTGATCGGCGTTCAGCCCTTCTCGGCGTACTACACGAACTGGGGTGTCCTGTGGCGGGAGCTGCGACGGCGCGTTCCCGACGAGATCTACCACCTGGGCACCCCGGTCGTGGACGCGAACGCGGCCGGTGAGGACGCGGTCATCGAGGTCGAGGGCCGCCGGGAACGCTTCGACGTGGTCGTCGGCGCGGACGGCTACCGTTCGATGCTGCGCGGCAAGGTCGACGCCGAGGCGGGCCTGGTCGACGCGGGATACATCCTGTGGAGGGGCGACTACCCCGAGGATCTCCTTCCGGATCCGCGCCCGTCGCTGCTCACGGGCGGCGGGGTGATGGTCGGCTTTCCCAGCGGGCACGGCGGCTTCTACCTGATTCCCGGCCTGGAGGGCGGCGGGAACCGGATGAACTGGGCGGTGTACGGCCCGGCCCCGTCCGGGCTGCGCGCCGAGAAGCCCGGGTCGATGCCGCGCGGGCGGGTGGACGACGCCATGGTCGCCGACCTCGAAAGCCTGCTCGAGTCGTTCCCGCCGTACTGGGCCGAGGTGATCCGCCGCACCCCGCGCGGCGACCTGTCCATCCAGCTGATCTATGACGTCAAGGTCGCCGCGTACGCCTCGGGCCGGGCGCTGCTGGCCGGTGACGCCGGGGCGCTCGCCCGGCCCCACACCGGGGCCGGTGCGGTGAAGGCGCTGCAGGACGCGATGGCGCTGGAGGCCGCGTGCCGCACGTACGACACCTGGGAGGACGCCCTCGCGGCCTACGACGCCGAGCGCCGGACCGCGGGGAACGCCCTCACCGACCTGGGGCGTCGGCTCGGCCGTGACCGGGTGCTGGAGACACCCGACTGGGCCGCGCTGACCCCCGAGGAGTTCGAGGCGTGGTGGCGCGGCGCGGTCCCGGACGCACGCAGGAACCCCTACGCCCTGGACCCGCCCGACACGGAGTAGGCCGCCAGGGGCCCCTCTACGGCGTCCGGTGCACGGCGAGCATGGTGATGTCGTCGAACTGCTCGGCGGCGCCGACATGGGAGCGGACGGACGCGTCCATCGCGTCGAGCATCGCGTGAGCCCCGCGTTCGGGCGCGTTGACGACGTTCAGCAGGCGCTCGTTGCCGAAGCGCTCGCCGTCGACCGCACGGGCCTCGCTGACGCCGTCGGTGTAGATGAACAGGCTGTCGCCGGGCCCGAGGGTGGCATGGCCGAGGGAGAACGTGCTGTTCGGCATCATGCCGACCGCCGGGCCGGTGGGGTACAGGAGCGTGTGCTCGCCGTCGCGGCGGGCCAGCACCGGCGGGTTGTGGCCGCTGTTGATGTAGATCATGGCGCCCGAGCCCGGGTCGAGGACACCGAAGAAGAGCGTGGCGAAGTAGCCCTGCCGCAGATGGTTGCGGGCCATGTAACGGTTGGTGCCGGTGACCGCCTGAACGAGGGGGCCCGCGCCGACCGACAGGAGCGGCGGGACCGCCGTCTCCAGACCCGCCGGGCCCGCGGCCACCGTGACCTGCTCGGCGGTGTGCAGCGAGCCGGTGTGCTCGGCGGTGTGCCGGATGAGGGTGCGGATCAGCGCCATGAACAGCGCGGCGCCGATCCCCTTGTCGCACACGTCGGCCATGACCAGGCCCAGGCGGCGCCCGTTCACCAGCTCGAAGACGTCGTAGAAGTCACCGCCGACCTGCTTGGCGGGCTGGAACCTGGCCGCCACCTCCCAGCCGGCCGGGGTGGGCAGCTCCTCGGGGAAGAACCCGGCCTGGATGTCGTGGGCGATGCTCAGCTCGCGCTCGTACTCGCGCAGGCTCGCCGAGGTCGCCATGTCCTCGACGGCCGTGGTGAGCTGCCCGCGCTCCCAGCACGAGGCCATCCGGTTGCGCAGCAGGCTGGGCCGGAACGGGGGAGTGACGTAGTCGAAGCCGGCCCGGACGCAGGTCTCCAGCGCGGCGAGGTCGTCCTCGGGGAAGACGACCACGCTCGGCGTTCGGCCGTCGCCGGTGAACCACTCGCTGACCCGGGTCAGCCCCTGCGGACCGAGCGCGGCGGAGGCCAGCAGCATGTCGGGGAGTGCGGACCCCTGGGCCAGCTCGGGGACGTCGGCCGCCGTGCCGTGCCGCACCTCGAAGCCGTCGCCGCGCAGGGTCGCTGCGAGTTCGTCGGCGGTGGCGCTCGGGTCGGCGATGATCAGGGCGTTCGTTCCGGTCATCGTCAGCCTGCTTCCTGGTCGGCCACGGGGCGGTGCATGATCAGGGTGTTGCGGTTGCGGCCGCCGACGTGGTCGTAGGCGAAATCGTCGAGTTTGTCGAGCGCCAGGAAGAGGCCGTATCCCCCTTCCGGGCGCAGGTGCGGATGGGCGGCGAGCCGGGGTGCCGGGTCGTGGTCGCGAGGGTCGAAGGGCGGCGCGTCGTCCTCGACGCGCACCCAGACCTCGCCCGGCTCCACCCCGGCCAGCAGGTCCACGATCCCGCCGGCTCCGGCGTAACCGTGCTGGGCGATGTTGGTGGTGATCTCGTCGAGCGCGAGGCGCAGGCCGTAGGCCTGCGACGGTGTGAGGCCGCCCTGTTCGGCGAGCGAACGGGCCAGCTCGGCCACCACGTCGGAGACCATGCCCCCGCAGTCGAGCCGGAGGCGGCAGGTGATCATCTATCCCTCCACGGTCTCCTGCATGACGATGCTGCGGTCAAAGCCCGTCAGCCGGATCGTCTCGGCCACCTCGGGCCGGGTGCCGATCAGCAGGATCTCCACCCCGTGGGGCAGCTTCTGGTGCGCGAAGACCAGGCAGCGCAGGCCCGCGGAGGACATGTAGGTGCATTCGGCCATGAGCAGCACGAGCCGCTCCACGGTGTGGTCGGCGGCCTCGATGATGAGGTCGTTCAGCCGCGGCGCCGAGTTGCGGTCGAGCTCGCCCACCAGCCGGATGGTCGCGACGCCGTCGTCGATGGTCATGTTCGCCTTGAGATTCATGTGCTACTCACCTTGCCGTTCGAAGGGCGGGCCACCAGGGCCAGCACGCTGCGCGGTCCGATCCGCACGCGGGCGCCGTCGGGGAGCGGCGGCTCGTGGCCGGGCTCATGGATGTCTTGCGGTGGTGCGGCGGCCGTGTCCGCGAACAGGTGCCAGGCCAGGTCGCCCGGCAGCGCCGGGAGCTCCAGGTCCTGGCTCTCCCAGTAGGCGTTGGCGGCCAGGTAGACGCAGTCGGCCTCCTCGTTCGCGCACAGCATCATCGCCAGCAGGCGGTTGTGCGGCGCCCAGTCGGGTTCCCACGCCCGGACGCCGTGCCAGCTCACCCAGGGGAACGGGCGGCGCGAGTCGTCATCGGCGCGGCGCGAGTCGTCGGGGGCGCGGCGCGAGTCGCCGGCCGGACGGCGCGGCTCGTCGTCGAGGCGGCGGCGCACGCAGCGGTGGGCCATGCGGAACGCGATGGCGTGCCGGACGAAGCGGATCAGGTCGGCGTTGTCCTCGGCGAGCGTCCAGTCGAACCAGGACAGCGGCTCGTCGTGGCAGTAGGCGTTGTTGTTGCCGTGCTGGGTGCGGCCCGCCTCGTCGCCGGCGACCAGCATCGGGATCCCGTGGCTCAGCAGCAGGAGCAGGACGGCGTTGCGGACCTGGCGGTCGCGCAGCGCGGTGATCTCGGGGTCGTCGGTGGGGCCCTCGTGACCGTGGTTCCACGAGTTGTTGGCGTTGTCGCCGTCCCGCCCGCCCTCGCCGTTGGCCTCGTTGTGCTTGCGGTCGTAGGCGACCAGGTCGTGGAGGGTGAAGCCGTCGTGCGCGGTGACGAAGTTGACCGAGGCGGCGGGGCCGCGCGCGCCGTACAGGTCGGGGGAGCCGACCAGGCAGGCGGCCAGCTCGCCGGCCATGCCCGGGTCGCCCTTGATGAAGCGCCGCAGCGTGTCGCGGTATCGACCGTTCCACTCCGACCAGCGGCGGTGGCTGGAGAAGCTGCCGACCTGCCACAGTCCGGCGGCGTCCCAGGCTTCGGCGATGAGCTTGCAGTCGCGCAGGACCGGGTCGAGCGCCAGGGACTCGATCAGCGGTGGGTTGTTCAGCGGCGTGCCGTCGGGGGCCCGGCCGAGGATCGAGGCCAGGTCGAAGCGGAAACCGTCGATGTGGAACTCCGCCGCCCAGTAGCGCAGGCAGTCCAGGACGAACGCGCGCACGACGGGGTGGTTGCAGTTGAAGGTGTTACCGGTGCCGCTGAAGTTGTAGTAGTGGCCGTCCCGCGTGAGCATGTAGTACGTCCTGTTGTCCAGGCCGCGGAAGGACAGGGTGGGGCCGCGCTCGTCGCCCTCGGCCGTGTGGTTGAAGACGACGTCGAGGATGACCTCGATGCCCGCCCGGTGGAGCTGCTTCACCAGGTTCTTGAACTCGTCGGCCTCCATCCCGTGCGAGCCGGAGGCCGCGTAGCCCGCCTTGGGGGCGAAGAACCCGACGGTGTTGTAGCCCCAGTAGTTGTAGAGGCGCCGCCCGCCCGCCGGATCGGAGTGCGGGTTGTCCAGCTCGTCGAACTCGAACACCGGCAGGAGCTCGACGCAGTTGACGCCGAGCTCGCGCAGGTAGGGGATCTTCTGCACGAGGCCGGCGTAGGTGCCGGGCGCGGTGACCCCGGCGGAGGGATGCCGGGTGAACCCGCGCACGTGCAGCTCGTAGATCACCAGGTCCTCGGGGGCCAGGCCGAGCGGCCGGTCCTCCTCCCAGTCGAAGTCCTCGTCGAGGACGCGCCCGCGGAACGGGCGGCGGTCCGGCCTGCCCCACGCCTCGCGGCCGCTCAGTGCCTTGGCGTACGGGTCGATGAGCAGCCGGTCGGGCTCGAACCGGTGGCCGCGCCCCGGCTCGTACGGCCCGTCGGCCCGGTAGCAGTACTCGATCGTCTCGGGGTCCAGCCCGAAGACCGTCATCGCGTGCACCCCGCCGATGCGGAACTCCGGCGGGATCGGGATCTCGGCCATCGGCCGGTCCGCCCCCCGCTGGAACAGCACCAGGACCAGGGACGCCGCGTGGTTGGAGAACACCGAGAAGTTGATCCCGCGAGGCACCCTGGTCGCCCCGAAGGGGAGCGTGCGGCCCGCGCCGACCGCGAACCCCCCGATCCGGTGCGTCGGATAGGCGTCGATCCGCTCGGGCATCACCATCGTCTCGGCCGTCTCGGCCATCTCGGTCATGCCGAGAGGGCCTCGACGCCGTCGTCCACGGCGTCGGTCACCGTGAAGAAGTCCAGGAAGCCGGTGGCCGCCATGACCGAGTGCACCTCGGGCGGTATCCCCGCCAGCGCCACCCGCGCCCCGTTCCCCCGTGCCTGCCGGTAGGTCAGCAGCAGCACCCGCAGGCCCGCGCTGGACATGTACGACATGCGGCTGAGGTCCAGCAGCACCCGGCCGCGCTCGGGGATCAGCTCCCTGAGGTCCTCCTGGACGGCCGGCGCGGTGCCGCTGTCCAGGCTGCCGTCCAGGACGATGACGGTGACCTCGCCTCGCATGTACTTCTCGAGTTGCATGATGGCCTGCCTTCTTCCCCGTAGTTCTGCGTGGTTCCGCGGAGCGCCTGGTCGTCGTGCCGGTCGCCGGTCGTCGCGCCGGTCGCTAGTCGTCGGTCGGGTCGGTCGGTGCGAGGTGCGCGCGCACGGTCACGGGCGACGCGGAGTCGGGCAGCCGGACCGACAGGGACGCGGCGTCGAACTCCGCGTACGGGCGGCCGTCGATCTCCACCCAGTCCAGCCGGACGCGACCGGGCGGCAGCACGTCCGGCGCTACCCGCAGGACACGTTCGCCCCCGTCGGAGAACCCGTCCGGGCGCGGCCGGAACCACAGCGTGAGCGGCTCCTGGTCGAGCAGCAGCCGCTGGTACACCGCGGCCAGGAAGCACAGCTCGGCGGCGTGGCACATGCTCATCGAGTGGCTGCCCTTGAAACGTTCCGTTCCGAGCAGGTAGGGGGTGCCGTCGGCGAGCACGTTGAAGAAGACGCCGCCCTCGTCGTGGTCGAGGAAGAAGGTGTTGTAGAACGCCGCGGACTCGCGGGCCTGCTTGCGGAACCCGGCGTCGCCCGTCGCGCCCGTCAGCACCTGGTAGGCCAGGATCGCCTGCTCCTGCTGCCACCAGGCCTTGCGGTCGTGCCAGGTGAAGCGGTGCAGGTGCTCGCCGTCGCTCAGCGCGCGTTCCATCACGTCGTACCAGCCGCCGCGCTGCCGGTCGCCGCCGAACCCCGGCATGGTCTCGCCGAGGTGGCGGGCCAGCTTCAGGTACTCGTCCTTGGGCCGCAGCCCCATCATCCGGATCAGGTTCCAGGCGATCTTGAGGTTGTGGCCGACCACCGCGCGGTTCTGCTGCCAGCCCCACGCGCGGTCGGGCGCCCAGTCGGCGTGGAAGCGCTCCTGCACGAACGGGCTCTCGTCCTCGGGCATGTGCTGCACGATGAGGTCGAAGTTCTCCTCCAGCATCGCCGCGTGCTGGGCGTCGCCGGTCGCCAGGAACAGGTTGAACAGGTACGCGGGAGCGTGGTCGCCGACCGAGTTCCAGTTCTTGCGCGAACGGTTCGCGCCGAGCGACTCGTGGTGCGGGCTCAGCAGGATCGGGTCGATGTGGGAGAAGTAGCCGCCCTGCCCCGGATCGAAGAAGAACCGGCGGAACAGCCGGAGCGTGCCCTCGATGTCGCTGCGGATCCGCGGGTCGCCGGTCAGCCGGTACAGCTGCGTCGGGCCGGCCAGCGCGTAGATCTGCTCGTACATCGGGATGGCGTCGTAGTCGTCGCCGAACTCGGAGGTGAACAGCTTGTGCTCGGTGCCGTCGCGCACGTCGACGCCGTGGTACCAGTAGACGACGTCCTCGTCGCGGTCCACGAACCGCATGTGCTCGCGCAGGTACTCCACGCCCCGGTCGGCGACCTCGAGGAAGTCCTCCTCGCCGGTCAGCATGAACGCCGAGGACATCCCGTACACCATCCGCGAGATCGTGTCGGTCTCCTGGACGCCCTCGCCGGCCTTCTCGCCCGACAGCCGCAGGTTGGTGCGGTAGTCGCTGAACTCGATCGGCCCGGACCCGAACTCGGCCCGCCGGTAGAACCGGCCGAGCTCGCGGATCTGCCGGATCCACCAGTCCGGCTCCTCGAAGTTGTACTCGCCGGTGTCGCGGCCGAGGAACGTCAGGCGCTTGGCCTCGAAGACGTAGCCGCCGTTCTCCGGGTAGTAGATCCCGTGCAGGAACAGGTGCCGGCCCGGCGTCAGCAGCTCGGGCAGGTGGCCGGACGCGTCCACGTACGGGTCGCCGAGGTTGCGCAGGAACTCGGCCGAGGTCGTCGGCGTGAGCCGGGCCAGCATCGGGCGCCCGTCGCTGGTGCGCAGGTCGATGAGCCCGCGCCCGGCGTCGAACGCGGTCACATACCCCGCCACCAGGTCGGAGAAGACGAAGTCGGGCCGGTAACCCGCGATCGACGGCCGCTCGGCCCGCTCGGCCCGCGCGGGTGCCTCGGCTGATGCCGGTGCCTCGGCGTTCGCCGGTGTCTCGTTCCTCGGTGGCTCGGCCACGTTCTGCGGTACGGGTGCCTCCGGTGCTCGCCGCGCGACGGGTGTCGCCTCCTGGCGGGGCGGCGGCACGAGGACGCGCGGCTCCGTCTTGGCCACCAGCAGGTCGATGATCATGCGGGCGAACAGGTGGCAGTGGTCGGCGCTGCGCGCGGTGACCAGGTCCCGGTCGACCACGACGTCCTGGTCGGTGTAGGCGGCGCCCATGTTGGCGATGTCGGAGACCAGGTTGTTGTGGCAGGTCACCCGGCGGCCGCGGACGGTCTCGGGGATCGGCGCGACCAGCCACATGCCGTGGCAGATGATGCCCTTCAGCAGGTCCGGGCGGGCGAACGCGCGTTCCAGCAGCCGTACGGCGGGCGCCGGCTCGCGCACGTCCTCGCTGTAGCGCAGCCGGTCGGAGACCATCCCGGACGGCACGATCAGCGCGTCGATGCCCGCCAGCCGCTCGTCGTCGATCGCCTCCAGGTCCCCGTCCACCGAGAACGGCTGCTGGTACTCGTGCCCGTGGAAGGTCAGCGAGGGCTGGCCCCACAACCGGGTCAGGAACTCGACCCGGGCGCCCTCCTCGGCGAAGCGGCGGTGGTAGTAGGCGACCTCGGGCTCGACGTAGTCGGACTCCATGAGGATCGCGACGGTGTGCCCGGCCAGCCGCCCCTCGGGGCGCCGGTTGATGTCGTTCATGGTGCTCCTTCGCGGCTCACTGGCTCACTCGGTGACGAGGTCGATGAGGAACGGTGCGCGGGCCGCCAGCATGCGGCGGACCGCGTCCTGCACCTGGGCCGGCTTGTCCACCCGCAGCGCCTCGACGCCGAGGCTGCGGGCGAGGGCGGCGAAGTCGATCTCGGGGTGGGACAGGTCGAAGCCGTCCGGCGGCTCGTGCCGGTCGATGCCCCGCTCGTGCCAGTACTGCTCGATGTTCAGGTCGAGCAGCTTGTAGCGGTGGTTGTTGCAGATGACGAACTTGGCGGCGACGCCGTAGCGGGCGGCGGTCCAGAGCGCCTGCGGCGTGTACATGCTGCCGCCGTCGCCCGCGAAGCCGACCACTTCGGCGTCCGGCCGTGCGAACTTGGCGCCGATCGCGCCCGGGAGGCCGATGCCGAGCGAGCCGCCGCGGGTCTGGAAGAACTGGCCCGTACGCCGCGGCGGGATCTGCCGCAGCAGCGGCGGGGAGCAGGTCAGCGCCTCCTCGAAGACGATCAGCGACTCCGGCGCGTGCTCGCCGAGCTCGGCGGCGAAGTGCTCGATCAACCGGCCGTCCGGCCCGGGCTCAGGGCGCGTCCACTCGGCGCTGTCGCCGTAGCGGCTCGGCGCGGGAACGCGCCGCCCGCGGCCCGAGATCCGGTCGGCCAGCGCGCGCAGCGTCGGCTTGGGATCAGCGACGAGCGCGACGTCCACCGGGAAGTTCTTGGCGATCTCGTAGTCGTCCAGGTCGATGTGCACGATGCGCGAGCCCTGGCGGAACGGGCTGTCGCGCAGCGGGAAGACCTCGGGGAACACGGCGGTCCCGACGATCAGGACCGCGTCCGCGTCGCCGACGATCCGGGCACTGACCTCGCCGAACATGTGGCCGGTCTCGCCCCGGTACAGCGGGTGGGTGGTGTCCATGTTGAGCTCGGAGGAGTTCACGCCCCACACCGGCGCGCCGAGCAGTTCGGCCACCCGGGCCAACTCGGCCTGCGCGCCCGACACCGAGACGCCGTCGCCCATGAGCACGATCGGGTTCTCGGCGTCGCGCAGCAGCGCGGCCGCGCGGGTCAGCTCGGCCGGAACGGGCAGTACCGCGCGGCTCGGCAGCGTCGACGGAACGGCAGGCTCGGCGGTGTCGTCGTCCAGCACGTCCATCGGCAGCGCGACGAACACCGGCCCGCGCGGCGGGGTCATCGCCGTCTTCACCGCCCGCCGCAGCACGCGCAGCACCGAGTCGGGGTGGGTGACCCTGGTGGCCCACTTGGTGACCGGGCGCGCCATGCCGACCAGGTCCGCCGCCATCTGCCCGTCCATGGCGTCGTAGCGGACGCCCGCGTCGCCGGCGATCACGACGAGCGGCGAGTGGCCGCGCATGGCCTGGTAGAGCATGCCCACGCCGTTGCCCAGCCCCACCCCGGTGTGGAGCTGGACGAGGGCGGGACCGCCGCTCGCGCGGGCGTACCCGTCGGCGATGCCGACCGCCACGGCCTCCTGCAGCGCCAGGACGTACTCCATCCCGGTGGCGTTCCGCAGCTCGTCCAGGAACCCCTGCTCCACGGTTCCAGGGTTGCCGAACATCCGGGTGAAGCCGTCGGCGGCGAACTGCTCGAAGATGGCCTGCTTGCCGGGTCTGGGGGCGCCGTTCGTGGGCGTGGCGTTCACAGGAGCCTCACCAGCCGTACCGGCGCAGACCCGACTCCAGCGCCTCGACCGTCTTCTCGCCGGCCAGGAAGGAGTCGGGGGTGGAGCGCGCGGTGATGAACGGGTGGTCGACGATCACCGAGGTCTCCTTGCCGACGTTGCCGTGGTAGCGGCCGTCGGGCCCGGTGGCGTCGCGCAGGATGTACTCCAGCGGGTACGGCGGCGGGCCCATGTTGAAGTCGACGCCCACGAAGCCGGTGCCGTCCTTGTAGTCGTACTCCTTGCAGTGCCCGGTGACGTGCTTGCCCCAGATGATGCTGGCGCGGTCCTCCCAGTCGCGGGCGAAGGCCAGGCAGGCGACTCCGTAGCACTCGGCGGTGACCGGCTTGCCCGTGCGGGCGAACGCCAGGATCAGCTCGTGCAGCCGCTCGTTGTTGGCCAGGTCCACGATGGGCCCGCTGCCGCCCACGATGACCAGGGCGTCGTAGGTCGCGACGACCGTCTCGTCCAGCCTGGCGATCTCGCGGTAGTAGGCCTCCGCCTTGCGCAGGAAGTCGGGCGCGCTGTTGTAGGGCCGCTCGGGGACCAGGTCCGCGATGCTGATCGGATCGTCCAGGCGGTCGCTCTCGTCCAGTTCCCTGGCGCGCAGGGCCACCTCGGGGGTGGTCACCGAGCGGCCGAGCGGCGGGTCGACGTACGCCGGGTCGAGGCTGGGCGGCAGCGCGACCGGCCGCTTCCCGCTCGGGGTCGCGAAGTGGGTCTCATATCCCTGGCGGTCGAACGCGGTCACGGGACCGAGGAGTTCCTCGCCCCAGTAGCCGTACTCGGAAAGGACGACAAGAATCTTCCGTGCCATTACTGATGCCCCTTTCCGTCCTGTATAGGCCGGTCTAAGAAAGTCAAACCATCGGCCGTGGACGGCGGCAAGGATCGGCCGCCTGTGTGCGCGTACTTCGACAGGTCCGAATTGGTGGAACGGATGTGCGTGGCCCACTACGTCAACTCCCGATGCCCATCGGCGTGAACGTGTGGCACAGTGCGACAGATCACCCCCCACCGGCGCGATTTCGCGTGCGCGTGAGAAAGGGGCGAGGGCCATGCCTGCGCTCTACCGCCCGGTCGTGCTGGCCGTGGACGACGATCCCCAGGTGCTGCGCGCCGTCCGGCGCGATCTGAACCGCGCCTACCGGGACCGCTACCGGGTGCTCGCCTCGACGTCACCGGACGAGGCGCTGCGGCTCATGGACGAGCTGAAGGAGCGGGCCGAGGAGCCGGCTCTGTTCCTGGTCGACCAGCGGATGCCCGGGATGACGGGCGTCGAGCTGCTCAAGGAGTCGCTCACCCGCTTCCCGTCCGCCCGCCGCGTGCTGCTCACCGCCTACGCCGACACCCAGGTGGCGATCGACGCCATCAACGCGGTGCGGCTCGACTACTACCTGGTCAAGCCGTGGGAGCCGCCGGAGGAACGGCTCTACCCGGTACTGGACGGCCTGCTGGAGGACTGGCGTCTCACGCATCGGCCCCCGTACGACGGAATCCAGATCGTCGGGCAGCGATTCGCGCCCGCGACCCACCGGCTGCGCGACTTCCTCACCCGGCACCAGCAGCCGTTCCGGTTCGTCGACGCAGAGGCGGACGCCGACCCGTTGACGCTGCCGACGGTCGTGCTGCCGGACGGCACCCGGCTGTCGCGGCCAGGCCCGGCCGAGCTGGCCGAGGTGCTGCGGCTGAGCGGGGAGAGCGAGCGGCAGCCGTACTACGACGTGGTGATCGTGGGCGGCGGGCCCGCCGGGTTGGCCGCCGCCGTCTACAGCTCGTCCGAGGGCCTGTCGACGCTGCTGCTGGACGAGTACGCGCCGGGCGGGCAGGCCGGGATGTCCAGCCGGATCGAGAACTACCTGGGGTTTCCCGGCGGCCTCTCGGGCTCGGAGCTCACCCACCGCGCGGTCGCGCAGGCGCGCCGCTTCGGGGCGGCGCTGCTGTCCCCGGTGTCGGCGGTGTCGCTGCGCCGGGCGGGCCGCGCCAGGGCGATCGCCCTCAGCGACGGCCGCGAGGTGATCGCCGGTGCCGTGCTGGTCGCGACCGGCCTGTCCTACCGCCGCCTGGACGCCGAGGGCGCGGCCGCCTTCGAGGGCGCCGGGATCTACTACGGCGCGGCCGTCGCCGAGACCAGCACCTGCGCCGGGCGGCACGTGTGGATCGTCGGCGGCGGCAACTCGGCGGGACAGGCGGCGCTGCACCTGGCCCGCCATGCCAAGCAGGTCACGGTGCTGGTCCGGGCGGGCTCGCTGGGCGAGACGATGTCGCACTACCTGGTCGAGGAGATCGAGGCCGCGGAGAACATCGACGTGTGCTCGGGCACCGGCCTGGTCGCGGTGGAGGGCGACGGGCGGCTGCGGCGGATCAAGCTCCGGGACCTGGCCACCGGTGAGGTGACCGTGGCGGATGCCGAGTTCGTGTTCGTCTTCATCGGCGCCTCCCCGCGTACCGACTGGCTGGGTGACGCGGTACGCCGGGACCGGCACGGCTTCATCCTGACCGGGCCTGACCTCGGCCCGGCGCCCGGGCTGCCCGGCTGGGACCTGCCCCGCGAGCCGCTCCTGCTGGAGACGAGCGTGCCGGGGGTGTTCGCCGCGGGCGACGTCCGCGCAGGCTCGATGAAGCGCATCGCCGCGGGTGTGGGGGAGGGCGCGATGGCCACCGCCCTCATCCACCGCTACCGCGCCGGCAGTTGAGTCGTGCCGTGTCAGTCGATGCGCGGCGTCAGGGGACGCGGTCGGCGCCGAGCAGGACGAAGAGCAGGAGCACGTCCCGGTCCGTGCGGTTGTGCCACGCGTGCCGGGTGCCCCGCTGAACGAGGCAGGAACCGGTGGTCAGCCGCGTCTCCGAGCCGTCGTCGAGCGTCAGCCACATCTCGCCGTCCAGGACCAGGCACCAGTCGACGGTGTCGGTCAGGTGCAGGCCATGGGCGTCGCCGATCGCGCTGAACGAGCCGGGCAGGCGCTTCTCGGCTTCGGCGGCCAGCGCCTGCGGGTCGCCTTCCGGCGGCGGGGTCGTGTCCGGTGGCCAGCGCACCAGCACCAGCCGGGTGCCGCCGCGCTCGGGGAAGTACGGGTCGAACGCCGGCTCATCGGCGCCGGTCTCGGAGCCGACGACCGGGACGCCGTCGACGCCCCAGAGCAGGGTGAACTCCGTGCCGGGCAGGGCGGCCACCGAGATCGGCGCGACCGGTTCGTCCGAGACGATCACCGACGTGCCGTTCCGCAGCCCGGTCACCACCCGGCGGACGACAGAAAGTTGAAGGGTCACCCGGCGGACGTTAACCAGCACATGCTTTCAGCTGAAGAGCGCTGCAGAAGCTGGCCTCCATTACGTGCATTCAACGTAATGAGACGGACTTAACTAATTGAGGTTCGGTGCGTTCCAATGGCCTTCCGAGGCGCCTTTTCGCCGCCATACACTCCTCAAGTCCACGACCGGAACTGAGGAGGTTCCATGTCTGGAACAACCCGCCGAGGCTTTCTGGGGCTCGGCGCGGCAGCGACCCTTTCGATCCCGTACGCCGGCCCCGCCGCCCTGGCCAGGGCGGCGGTCTCGGCGGGGCCCGGCGCCGCGACGGTGGGGCCGGACGACCCCCGCTACGGCGACCTCGTCCGGGGCAACAACTACCGGTTCGTGGGCTCGCCCGACTACGTCCGCGTGATCGACTCCGCCGGCCAGATCGAGGAGGCCGTGCAGCGGGCCCTGCGGTCGAAGAAGCGGCTCGCGGTCCGCGGCGGCGGCCACTGCATCGAGGGGTTCGTGACCGACCCCGAGGTCAAGGTGGTCCTGGATCTGTCGCAGTACGACGACATCTCGTTCGACGCCGAACGCGGCGCCATCGCCGTACAGGCGGGCGCGACCCTCGGCAAGGTCTACGACACGCTCTACAAACGATGGGACACCACCGTGCCGGGCGGGATCTGCCCGCAGGTCGGCGTGGGCGGGCACTTCAGCGGCGGCGGCTACGGGGCTCTGTCGCGGCGCTTCGGCCTGGTCGCCGACCACGTGGTGGCGGTCGAGGTCGTGGTGGTCGACGAGAAGGGGACGCCGCGCACGGTGGTCGCGACCTCCTCGCCGTCCTCGCGCGACCATGACCTGTGGTGGGCCCACACCGGCGGGGGCGGCGGCAACTTCGGCGTCATCAGCCGCTACTGGCTCCGCTCGCCGGGCGTCTCGGCGGCTGCGGGCGCCTCGGCGGACCCGCGGGCGCTGCTGCCCAGGCCGCCGAAGTCGCTGCTGATCCACCGGGTCATGTGGCCGTGGAACGACCTGGACGAGGCCGCCCACAGCAGGATCGTCAACAACTACATCCGCTGGCACGAGACCAACAGCGCGCCCGGATCGGCGGCCACCCGGCTGTTCGCCACGCTGTGGCTGATGCACGTGAAGGCGGGCAACCTGACGCTGACCGCGCAGATCGACGAGACGCAGGGCAACGCCGAGTCGCTGCTCGCCGACTTCCTCGCCGCGGTCAACGAAGGCGTGAGCGTCAAGCCCACCCCGTTGCTGCACAGGTCGCTGCCCTGGGGGGTCGGCTGGAAGTACCTGAGCATCCCCGGCTACGGGGCGAGCCTGGGCCTGCGTACGAAGGAGAAGTCGTCCTACGTGCGGCGCACCTACACCGACGCGCAGCTCGCCACGATCCACAAGTACCTGACGCAGGCGGACTTCAACGGCGGCGGCGCCGGCATCCTGCTGGCGAGCTACGGCGGCCAGATCAACGCGACCGATCCGGCGGCCCGTGCGGTGCCGCAGCGGGACTCGGTCATCAAGGCCCAGTACGCGGTCTCCTGGAACGACGCCTCCGAAGACGCGGCGCAGCTGGGCTGGGTGCGCGGCCTCTACCGAGAGCTCTTCTCCACCACCGGCGGCGTTCCGGTCTCCAACGAACGCGCGGACGGCGCGTACATCAACTATCCCGACATCGACCTCGCCGACCCGGCCTGGAACACCTCCGGAGTCCCCTGGTCGCAGCTCTACTACAAGGCGAACTACCGCCGCCTCCAGCAGGTGAAGCGGGCGTACGACCCGCTCGACACCTTCCACCACGCGCTGTCCATCCGCCCGGCGTAGACAGGGGGCCAGTTCAGGTCCGGTTAGACCAGGACCGGCTGGAGCGGGTGATCCGAACTAGGGTCCCGGGTCACCCGCTCCAGCCGGTTCGCTGTGTGCGTGGATTCGTGCGATGCGGATTCAGTCTTTCCAGTGCAGGGCCAGCATGGTGATGTCGTCCCACTGGTCGGCCGTGCCCATGTGGTGCTGGAGCGAGGCGTCGGCGCCGGTGAGGAGCTCCTCCGCCGAACTGCCGGGCGCGGTCACCACCTCGATCATGCGGTCGGTGCCGAACATCTCGCCCGCGGTGTCGCGGGCCTCCACGACACCGTCGGTGTAGGCGAACAGGGTGTCGCCCGGCTCCATCGTGGTGTGCGCGAGCATGAATTCGCTGTCGGGGACCATGCCCACGGCGGGCCCGGTCGGCTGCAGCATGATGTGCCCGCCGCGCTTGCGCAGCAGGAGCGGCGGGTTGTGGCCTCCGTTGATGTAGAGCAGCGTGCCGGACTCGGGGTCGAGGACGCCGAAGAACATCGTGGCGAAGTAGCCCTGCCGGAGGTGGTTGCGGGCCAGGTACTGGTTGGTTCCGACCACGGCCTGGACCAGCGGCTGCGCCGCCACCGACAGCGTCGGGGAGGCGGCCAGGTCGTTCCCGGCGGCGAGGATGTCTCCCGCCGTGAGGCTGCGGGCCGCGGCCTCCATGTCGCCGATGAACAGGCTCTGGCGCCCGGTGTGCTCGGCGGTGTGCCGTACGAGGGTACGGATCAGCGCCATGAACAGCGCCGCGCCGACGCCCTTGTCGCAGACGTCGGCGACCACGAAGGCCAGCCGCCGCCCGTCCAGCAGCTCGAAGACGTCGTAGAAGTCGCCGCCGACCGACTGGGCCGGCTCGAACCTGGCGGCGACCTCCCAGCCGGGCGGCGCCGGCAGCTCCTCCGGCAGGAACCCGGCCTGGATCTCGTGCGCGATGCTCAGTTCACGCTCGTACTCGCGCAGGCTCGCCGCGGCCGTCATCTCCTCGACGGTCGAGGCGAGCTCCCGGCGTTCCCAGCACGAGCTCACCCGGGTGCGCATCAGGCTCGGCAGGTAGGGCGGCACCACGTAGTCGAAGCCCGCCCGTACGCACGCCTCGAGCGCGGCCAGGTCGCCGTCGGAGAACACGACGGTCGTGGGCGGCTCGCCGGTGCTCTCGAACCGCTGGCTGACCCGCGCGAGCTGGCGCAGCCCGACCGAGGCCGCGATGAGCAGCAGGTCGGGCTGGAACCGCGGCTCGCGGCGGGCCGCCAGCTCGATGGGGGTGCAGTGGGCGACCTCGATGCCGTCGGAGCTGAGCGCGTGGCCCACCTCGTCCGCCGCCCCGCCGGTCTCACCGACGATCAGCGCCCGGGTGCCGGGCATCCGGACCTCCCTTCACGGTGATCCTCGCGGCGGCGCTAGAACAGCTCAGGGGTGTCTCCCTGCGGGACCAGGTTGTTGACGGTGTACGAGCGGATCCTGGGCCGTCCGTCGGCGCCGATGGACACCTGCCAGCTCTGGTCCGACTCGTACTCCAGGCGGGCGCTCCGCGGCTCGGGCGGGTTCCACACGCTGGTCTGCCAGTTGACGACGACGTGCACGTCGGCGGCGGCCTCGCCGGTGACGTCACCGGCGAACCGGACGTCGGCGCGGTCGACGCGGTGGGCCTCGTCGAAGAAGCGGTTGGTCACCGTGTCGTACCACTGCTTCAGGCCGTCGACCGTGCTCACGGTCGTCTCCGGGAAGACGAAGCGGATGCCGTCCTCGTCCAGGTACCGCACGACCTCGGCGTAGGGAACGTGCCGGTCCAGTGCGACATACCAGTCCGCGACGAATTGCTGAATCTGCTCGACGGTGGTTTCCGAAACACTGCTAGTCATGCGGAAATTGAACCTCCGGGTGCGTTCGGCCGCCAGCCGTCGAGGGGCATCAGCGGCCACTTCCTGTTGTGCTCACGTGCACTCCGTCAAGTTCATTCAAGTGTGAACACGGAACTGCTGAAGTACGCCCGGTCTCGCTTCCTCTTCTTGTTCTTGAACGCGTCGGGCGCGTTCACTGATATTCGGCGGGCCATGCCGTCGGGCGGACCCCTCTACCCTCGGAGGAACTGTGGAAATCAGATCCGTTGTGTCGCGCTACTACGAACTGGCCAACGCCGGTGACTGGGACGCCTGGACCGACTTGTTCGCGCCGGATCAGGTCATGGACGAGCAACTGGCGGGCCATGTCGAAGGCCGGGAGAAGCTCCGCGAGATGATGCGCGGCTTCCCCGGAATGTACGCGGCGTTCCAGAACTCCCCGAAGACGGTGGTGGTCGAGGGCGACGAGGCCGCGGTCATCTCGCACATTTCCGCGGAGACCGTCAAGGGCGTTCCGATCGAGGCCGACGTGGTCAATTACTTCCGCGTCGTGGACGGCGAGATCGTCTACATGGCCAACTACCACGACACCGTCCCGTTCGCGCCGCTCGCGGCGTCCTGACCGGCGGCCGGTGAGGGGCATGGAGGAGTTCGACTACATCGTCATCGGTGCCGGGACGGCGGGCTCGGTCATCGCCAACCGGCTCAGCGAGGACCCCGGCGCACGGGTCCTGGTGCTGGAGGCCGGCGGCAACTGGATCCCCGCCGCCGTCGACACCGCGCCGCTGTGGTTCACGTTGCTCGGCTCGCCCATCGACTGGGGCTACCAGAGCGTTCCGCAGCCCGGCCTCGGCGGCCGCGTCACCTACGAGCCGCGCGGGAAGGCGCCCGGCGGCACCAGCAACCTCTACATCATGATGCACGTCCGGGGGCATCCCTCCGACTTCGACAACTGGGCCTACCAGGGCGCGGCGGGCTGGTCGTACCAGGACCTGCTCCCGTATTTCACCAAGCTGGAGGCCCAGGAGGACCCGAGCGGTCCCGGCACCGGCACCGGCGGGCCGCAGACCGTGACGAACGCGCGCGACCACGGCCCGAACCCGATGTCGCGGACGTTCATCGACGCCTGCGCCGAGCTCGGCTACCCGAAGGTCGACGACTTCAACGGCCCGTCGATGATCGGCGCGGGCTGGCACCACCTGGACGTGAAGGACGGCACGCGGCAGGGCGCCCTGGTCTCCTACCTGGAGCCCGCGCTGGGCCGCCCCAACCTGACGCTGCGGACCGACGCGCAGGTGATGCGGCTGGTCTTCGAGGGGGACCGGTGCGTCGGCGTCCAGTACCAGCAGGGCGACGGCGGCGCTGCCGTACGTCCCGACGGGGAAGGCCGCGCCGTGCCCGCCGACGACGTGGTCGAGCCGGGGATGCGGACGCTCCGCGCGGCCCGCGAGGTCATCCTGTGCGCGGGCGCGATCGAGTCGCCGCGGCTCCTGCAGCTGTCGGGGATCGGCGACGCCGACCGGCTCCGCGAGTTCGGCATCCCGCTCGTGGCCCAGGTGCCCGGGGTGGGGGAGAACTTCCACAACCATGTCCTGGCCGGCCTGATCGCCGAGACCGTGGACCCGGTCGAGCAGGGCCGTCAGAACCTGTCGGAGTCGGCACTGTTCACCACCTCGCAGCCGGGGATGGTCGCGCCGGACCTGCAGATCGCGTTCGTGCACGTGCCGTTCGACATCATCGTCGGGCAGCAGCACCCGAACGCGGTCAGCATCCTGCCGGGCGTCGTCCGCCCGCAGTCGCGCGGCTGGGTCAGGCTGGCGAGCGCCGACCCGTTCGCCGCCCCGCTGGTCAACCCGAACTACCTCGCGGACCGTTCCGATCTCGAACGGCTCGTCGCCGCCGTCAAGCTGTCCCGGGAGATCTTCGCCGCCCCCTCGTTCCGGAGCGTGCTGAGGGGCGAGCTGATGCCGGGACCCGACGTGACGACCGATGCCGATCTCGAACGGTTCGTGCGCGAGCGCGCCGACAGCTACCACCACCAGGTCGGCTCGTGCCGGATGGGGATCGACGACCTGGCCGTGGTCGACCCCCTGCTGCGCGTGCGCGGCGTGACGGGCGTCCGGGTCGTGGACGCCAGCGTCCTGCCGAGCGTGCCGTCCGGCAACTGTCACACGGCCATCACCGCGGTCGCCGAACGGGCCGCGGATCTGATCAAGCGGACCTGATCAAGGAGTGGACGACGATGGAGCTGCGCTGGTCGCACGTCGGGTTGAACTGCCAGGACCCCGCCGTCACCGAGGACTTCTATCGCACGTGGTTCGGCTTCGAGCGCGCGCGTGCGGTGCCGATCGGCGACGGCGACCAGATCGTGTTCCTGCGGCGGGACGGTGTGTACCTCGAACTGTTCAGCTCGACCGCCCGGGCGCTGGAGGGCGTGGAGAACGACGGGCCGCAGCAGCCCGGCGTGGCCAGGCACCTGGCGTTCCAGACCGACGACCTTGAGGCGTTCCTGGACAAGGTCGGCGACGAGGTCCCGCGATCGCTCGGCCCGCTGACCTTCGACGACGTCATCCCCGGCTGGCGGACCGTGTGGTTCACCGACCCGGACGGCGTGGTCGTCGAGGTGAGCGAGGGCTACCACGACTAGGAGACCCGACCGGGGAAACAGGCCGGTGGCGCGGGCTGGAAGGCCCGCGCCACCGCTTGTGCGTTCTGCCTAGTTGCCGGCGTCCTGGATTCGGACGACCGTCTTGCCGCGTGCTCCGCCCGCCTTGCTGCGGGCGAGCGCGCCGGCGGCCGCGTCCAGCGGGACCCGCTCCTGGACCGGGACGACGACCCGGCCCGCGGAGATCTCCTCGGTGATGCGCCCCAGCAGGTCCGCCTTGCCGTCCATGAGGACGTAGTTGGACGTGCTGACGACGGAGTGCCGGGGCGGCTCGGCGGGCGCGCCGGAGTTCACCGACATGGCGGTGCCGCCGACCCGTACGCCCGCCAGACATGCGTCGAACACGGACCGGTCACCCACCAGGTCGAGCAGCGCGTCCACGCCGTCCGGGCGGGCGGCGCGCGCCCGCGCCACGATCTCGTCGGGCGCGTAGCCGGCCGTCTCGGCCGCGCCGAGCCCGGTGATCCACGCCCGCGCGTCCGGCCGGGCCGTCGCGATGACGTGCGCGCCGAGCCCGGCGGCCAGCTGCACGGCGAAGCTGCCGATGCCGCCGGTCGCGCCGACGATCACGATCGCCTGCCCGGCCTTCAGCCCGAGGGCGTCCAGCGCGCCGAGCGCGGTCATCGCCGCGGTCGGCACCGCCGCCGCGTCCGCGACGCTGATCCCGGCGGGCGCCGGCGCGATCACGCTGGTCGGCGACTCCTCGGGGACCACCGCGTACTCGGCGAACGAGCCCTGCGAGCCGACCGGGACGACGAAGAACTGCCCGTAGACGGCGTCGCCCGGCGAGAAGCGCCGCACGCCCTCGCCGACCGCCTCGACCCGGCCCGCGCCGTCGGCACCGAGCACGAGCGGGTAGGTGTGCGGGAGCACCTCGGTGAGCGCACCCTCGGCGATCTTCCAGTCCATCGGGTTGACCGACGCCGCCTCCAGCCTCACCAGGACCTCGCCCGGGCCCGGACGGGGCCGGGGGAGGTCCAGCAGCCGCGGCGAGTCGCCCGTCCTGCTCACTGCCAGTGCGCGCATTTCCACGCTCCTTTCCGACTGGAAAGTCTGGGCACCGGGCCGAAAGGCGCCGGTACCCAGACTCGTCGGCCGGTTACGACCAGAAGGCGTCGTATTCGGCGGTGCCGTTACCGAAAATCGCGCCGCGTCCCTCGACGACGCGTCCCTCGTTCCACTTCAGAACGTGGGCGACGTCGATTTCGAGGCGCCGCGACTCGTCGCCTGCCCGGTGCCCGGTGTTGTGACTGAGGTCGACGCTGGTGTCCCCGCCGATGACGGCCGGGTCGCCGCCGGTGAAGACGGCCGTGAAGTCCATGTTGAAGGAATTGCCGGAGAGTTCGCCGACGGTCGCCATGAAGTCCATGAACTCGTCCCGGCCCTTCTTCATGCCGGAGATCGGGTTGTCGCCGGGCACGAGCCAGGTCATGTCCTCGTGCCAGTACTGCTCGACCTGGTCCTGGTCGCCGCCGGCCAGGGCGGCGTAGGCGGCGCGGACCCGTTCCTCGTTCAGCCGCGTGCGGTGGTGGTGCTCGATCTGCGCGCGGCCGTCGGCGACGGTGTTCTCGTCCGGCATGACGTCGCCGAACGAGGAGAAGTACCACGCCCCGGGCTTCATCTCCTCGACCATCGAGTAGATCCAGGGGCGGCTCACCTCGCCCATGATGTTCAGGAGGGCGTCGGACAGGCCGCGGCTGATCTCCTCGCGCAGGGCCCGGTCCGTGAAGCCCTCGATGACGGTGGTACGGATGACTGGCATGTGTGTGCTCCTAGTGATCGGGCGGCGGCGAGGCGGGCCTCAGGCGCCCAGCCGCGCGGGGATGGGAGCGAGGCCGAAGACCTCCCAGAAGAAGTTGTCGGCGGCGTACTGGTCGCTCATGTAGACCTGGACCTCGGCGATCCGGCCGTCGCGGATCCGGTAGTGCGTGCAGTTCAGCGCGTCCAGGACGGCGTCGCCGCGCTGGCCCTGGCCGCGGTGCACCTCGACCACGGTGTCGTCGCCGAAGGTGTCGACCCCGATCAGGTCGACCTTGATGTCGGCCTCGCCGAGCTTGCCGAAGAACGCCAGAACCTCGTCAGGACCGTTCTTCACGCCGCCGAGCGGGTGCCGGCCGGGGAGCCGCCAGACCAGGTCCGAGGAGAAGACCTCCTCCTTGATGGTCTGCAGGTCCCCCCGGTTGAAGCACTCGTACATCCGCTCGACCAGCGCCATGTTCTCTTTCCGGACATCGTCGGCCATGGCTTGTGTTCCTCTCACTAGCCGTTTCTGATGCCAACTTCGTGACCGCGGCGATATGCGTTCGGCCGCTGTTTTACGACTACGCCATATAGGCGGACAAGAGGCAACAAATCGCCATGCGGAGCGGCAGGCTACGTGAGGTTCGCGGAGCGGTAATCAAATGAGTTGACGGGGTCTTTCGACGACTTGACGTAGTGCGCCCCGGATACCGGTACAGCATTGCGCGGCCGGTTATGCGGCATTGGACTTGTATTCAGTCCGGGCCGGCGTCTGCACCCCCGGGAGCCGAAGGATTCCCCCTGCATCCGATTGGACCATGTCCATGACAGACTCAACCGTCACTTCTTCAGCGCATGCCCGGTCCGCGGACCGGCAGAGCGCACAGACACCGCTGCTGGCGCTGCTGGTGATCGTGATGGCCCAGCTGATGGTGGTGCTCGACGCGACGATCGTCACCACCGCGCTTCCACGCATCCAGCAAGCGCTCGACTTCAGCGGGACCGGCCTGCAATGGGCGGTCACCGGCTACTCGATCACGTTCGGCGGGCTGATGCTGCTCGGCGGCCGCGCCGGCGACCTGCTCGGCCGCAAGCGGGTGTTCATCGCGGGCCTGCTGCTGTTCAGCGTCGCCTCGCTGGTCGGCGGGCTCGCGCAGACCTCCGAGACGCTGATCGCCACGCGCGCGGTGCAGGGCGCCGGCGCGGCGATGATCGCGCCGACCGCGCTGGCACTGATCAGCACCACGTTCGCGCCGGGCCCGCAGCTGAACCGGGCGATGGGCGTCTACGCCGCCGCCTCGGGCAGCGGCGCGGCGGTCGGCGTGCTCGTCGGCGGGCTGCTCACCACCTACGCCTCCTGGCGCTGGGTGATGTTCGTGAACGTCCCGATCGGCCTGATCACCGCGCTGCTCGCGCCCCGCGTGCTGCCCGAGACCCCGCGCAACCGGGGCCGCTTCGACCTGCCCGGGGCGGTCACCGGCACGCTCGGCGTGGCCGCCCTGGTGTACGGGCTGACCAGCGCCGCCACCGACCAGAACGGCGTGAACCACTGGGGCGACACCCGCGTACTGGTCTCCCTCGTCGCCGCCGCGGCTCTGCTCGCCGCGTTCGTCGTGGTCGAGCTGCGGTCGGCGCAGCCGCTGCTGCCGATCCGCATCCTGCTGCACTGCACCCGCGGCGGCACCTACCTGGCCCTGCTGTGCCTGGTCACGGGCGCGTCCGGGGTGTTCTTCTTCATGACGCTGTTCCTGCAGAACGTGCTGGGCTACACCCCGATCCAGTCCGGGCTGGCCTTCCTGCCGTACGCCGTCCTCACGGTCGGGGTGTCGGAGGTCGTCTCCCGGATCGTCGGGCGGACCGGCCCGCGCGTGCTGATGCTCGCGGGCGGCGTGCTCACGTTCATCGGCACGCTCTGGTACGCCCAGATCGACGAGAGCTCCACCTACGTCAACGGCATCCTCGGGCCGATGGTGCTGACCGCCGTCGGCTTCGGGGTGATCTTCGTTCCGATGACGCTCACCGGCACCTCCGACGTCGACCCCGAGGACGCGGGCGTCGCCGCCAGCCTCCTCAACACCAGCCAGCAGATCGGCATCGCGATCGGCCTGGCCACGCTGGGCTCGGTCGTCTGGTCGGTGGTCGCCAACAGCGTCCGCAACCAGGTCGCTGCGGCCGGCGCCGCGGCGCCGACCAAGGCGATGACCGACCACGCGCTCACGGTCGGCTTCCAGCGGGGCTTCATCGTCGCGGCGGGCATCACGGTGCTCGCGATCGTGTCGATCCTCGCCCTCGTCCGTTCCCCCAGCGCGAACGCCGGGGAGGACGGCTCGACCCAGGGCAGCTGCCCCGGCTTCCACCTCCCCGGCCACCACCGCGCGCGCCAGGGGACCGAGAGCTGACCCTCCCGCACCGTGCGGCCGCCGCCACGGCACCCAGCCGTGACGGCGGCCGCACGACCATGTCCAGGAGGCGTGCAGGTGAGGGCACGAAGGAGGACCGCCGGGCGCTGGGCGCCCGGCGGTCCTCGTGTGGTGAGGTCAGCGGCCGGTCGTGTCCTCCAGCAGCAGCCAGACCGAGCCGTCACGGACCTCTACGCCGTAGGAGCGGAGGTCCTCGGTGGCCGGGCCCTCCTCCAACTCGCCGTTGAGCAGGCAGAACCGGGAGCCGTGCCAGGGGCAGACGACCTCGCCGTCCTCGATGTAGCCCTCGGCGAGCGAGGCGCCGACGTGGGTACAGGCGTCGTCCAGGGCGTAGAACTCGCCGCCGTCGTTGAAGACCGATATGGCGCCGGTGCCGGTCTCCTCGGGCGGGACCCGCACGGCCTCACCGTCGGAGAGCTCGGCGACCGTGCACACCCGGACGGCCTGGGTGGTCTGTTGCATGCCTTCCATCTGGATCTCCTGTTCGGTTCGTCACGCGTTCGCGGTGGCGTGCGCGGGGCGCTGGGGCGGCCGGCCGCCGGAGCGCCGGTGGTGGCGCGGGCGCAGCACGAACCACTCGGCGACGAGCAGGTGCGTGATGATGGCGGTCCACGCGGCGGCCCCGTACACCTCGAGCGGCGACAGCGGGGGACTGTCGGGCATGAACGTCCTCATGAACCACTCGATCGGCTCGTTGATGACGCGCATGCTCACGATCGCCGTGGTCATGGCGATGTTGCGGACCATCCAGCGGTGGTGGTCCTCGTAGCGGTGCTGGAGCGTCGCCCGCAGGCCCGCCACGCCGCTGCCGAGCCACAGCAGGGCCAGCACGAAGAGCGCGAAGCCCGCCACTCTGGAGAAGGAGAGCATCGCGTTCGGAATGGCGAGCAGGCCGGCGGGAAAGACGCCGAGGAAGAAGTAGAAGCGCCCGGTGATCCGGTGCACCTTCGGATGGTTGTTGCGCAGCCACTGCCATACCTGCATCCAGGCCGTGGCCACCGCGACGCCGCCCAGGTTCACGTGCAGCGCGAAGAGCAGGAAATGGTAGCGCGTGTCCCGGATCGAGGCGCTCACGTAGTCGGGGTCGAACCTGATGTAGTGGTACCAGGCGTAGCCGGAGAAATAGAGACAGTAACCGGCCAGGGGCACGATCCACAGGGACCGCCACCACCCTGGCCGGTTTCTCTTTCTTGGTGCGTCGTCACGAACGGCGGATGTGCTTTTGGTCGTGGTCATTCATCAACCTCCCCGAGGGCTCTCCTAGAGCGACGCGGAGCCGGGCATCGGCGTCAGGCCGTTGATGCTGTAGGTCTTGATCCTGGCTCCCGTTCCGTCGGCGCCGGGAACGACGACCCAGGTCTGCTTCACGTCGAAGCCGATCCACTGGCTCGTCGGCCCGGACGGGTCGCGCGTGCGCGCCTGCCAGTTGACGTCGATGTCGACCGACACCTCCTCGCCCCTCTCGTCGCCGTCGGCGTCGGTGGCGAGGCCCGTGATGGTCTGCCGCTGGTCGAAGAACCTGGTCGTCGCCATTCCGTACCAGTCGGCGAATCCCGAGCTTCCGCGCAGCACGCCTTCGGGCAGGCGCATCTCGAATTCGTCGTCGTCACTGAGGAACCGCGTGACCTCCTCTAGTGGTGCGTGGCGGTCCAGCGCCTCGAACCATTCGTTCGCGAGCGTTCTGATGGTCGAATCACTGAGCGGCATGGCAGTGTCACCTCCCGGCAGCGCCGCATTTCCTGGATGGTGTCGGCGCATCGTCGGCCGT
This sequence comes from Actinomadura barringtoniae, assembly GCF_017573505.1. Taxonomy (GTDB): domain Bacteria; phylum Actinomycetota; class Actinomycetes; order Streptosporangiales; family Streptosporangiaceae; genus Spirillospora; species Spirillospora barringtoniae. Next base: position 297,738 of record NZ_JAGEOJ010000006.1, on the reverse strand, counting down.
TTGATTGCACGGTAATGCGACCGCTGCGGAACTGTGAAGGATGCGGGAACGCGACCGGCGCATTCTGGCAAGTCCTCGTGAGCGGCGGCGAACGGCTTTCATCATGATCAGCGACCTGTCGCAGTCATCACCGCGACTTGCCCGAGTGCGCGTCGTGAAGCGGGCGGACATTGACCCCGGCGCCCGCATTTTCTGAGCTGGAACAAGCATCGGAAACCGTGACGTCTGATGGCGGCACCGCGACTCTGAACCTGAAGGAGAGTGCTTACCGATGACGACACCCACGGCGGGCGACGGGACCGTTCGCGCCGCCACCATGCAGCTGCTGCGCGAGCTCGGCATGACGACCGTCTTCAGCAACCCCAGCCTCACCGAGATGAAGCTGTTCGAGAACTGGCCCGACGACATCCGCTTCGTGATGGGCCTGCAGGAGGCGACCGTCGTCGCGATGGCCGACGGCTACGCGCAGGCGACCGGCGTCTCGCCGCTGGTCATCGTGAACGGCGGCGCGGGCCTGGGGAACGCGATGGGGTCGGTCTACAACGCCTCCGGCGCGCACACCCCGATGGTGATCATCGGTGGTCAGCAGGGCCGGCGGATGATGCTGGGCGAGCCGTTCCTGAAGGCGCGCGACGCGACGCTGCTGCCGCAGCCGTACGTGAAGTGGACCGGCGAGCCCGCGCGGCCGCAGGACGTGCCTGAGCTGCTGCTGAAGGCGTTCCACATCGCCAACCAGGCCCCGAAGGGCCCGGTCTTCGTCTCCATCCCCGAGGACGACTGGGTGCGGCCCGCCGCCGAGGTGCCGGTCGTTCCCCGCAGGGTCCGCAACGCCGTCAGCCCCGACCAGGAGGCGCTGACCGAGCTGGCGGCGGCGCTCAACGCGGCCGAACGGCCCGCGCTGGTCGCCGGGCCCGCCGTCGAGACCCAGGGCGCGCGGCAGGACCTGGTCGCGCTGGCCGAACGGCTGAACGCCACGGTCTACGGCAGCCCCGCCTGGCCGCGCGCCAGCTTCCCCGAGACGCACCCGCGCTTCGGCCGCCACCTGCCGCCGATCCCGGCGATGATCAGCGAGATCCTCAGCGGGCACGACGTCGTCGCGGTGCTCGGCGGGCCCGCGTTCACGCTGATCACCTCGATGGACCTGTTCGCGACGCACCCCGCCGACCTGGACTCCAAGGTCGTCTGGGACGCGCTCCCCGAGGGCACCACGATCCTGCACGTGACCGACGACCCCGAGCAGGCCTCGTGGTCGATCGCCTCGACCACCTACGTGTGCCCGCCCGGCGCGGCGGTCCGCGGGCTCGTCCCGCTGATCGAGCCCAGGGGAGAGGCCGCCGAGCCGGTGGCCCGCGAGGAGATCCCCGTTCCGGAGGCGACCGAGCCGCTCACCCAGGCCTACCTGTTCCACACGCTGGCGCAGGAGCTTCCGCCGGACGCCGCCGTGTTCGAGGAGCTGCCGATCGACCGGACGTACTTCCACGAGCAGATCCACCTGGGCCCGGGCAACGACTACTTCGCCTCCACCACCGGCGCGCTGGGCTTCCCGTTCGCCGGCGCGGTGGGTTACGCGATGGCCAGGCCCGACCGGCGCACCGTGGCGGTCGTCGGCGAGGGATCGGCCCAGTACACGCTGCACGCGCTGTGGACGGCCGCCAAGCACAACCTGCCCGTCACGTTCGTCATCCCCGACAACGCCGGCTACGTCTCGCTCAAGATCAGCATCATGGAGCAGGAGAAGTGGCGGAGCGGCTGGGACCTGACCGGCGTTGACACCGCCGCGATCGCGCAGGGCTTCGGCTGCCCGGCCGAACGCGTCGAGACCGCGAGCCAGCTGCAGGAGGCGCTCAAGCGCTCCTTCACCGTCGACGGCCCCGTCCTGCTGGACGTGATGATCGCCGGTCCCGAGGGGATCCATCTCTGACCGCAACAGCCTGGTACCCGGCCCACGTACCAGGGAGCGCGTCCGCGGCCGCCGCCGCGGGCGCGCTGTGCTGTTCATGGGGGAGCTGTGCTGTGCGCTTGTTTCGGGCGGTGCTCGTACGAATGCTTGTGCGCATACGAAAGCTGCCGCGCGACGGGAGGAGTCGCGCGGCAGCGTTGTGACTGGGGAACGGGGTCAGAGGGCGTCGTTCGGGACCCGGCGAACGGTGGTGCGGCGGTCGTCGACCTGGCGCCACTGCTCGCCGTAGATGGCCTCGGTGTTGAAGCTCAGGCGCAGGAAGTCGTGCGGGAACCCGAGCGGGATCCGGCTGACCTCGTCCAGGCGGGCCAGGTGCTCGTCCGCCAGGGTGATCTCGGCGCTGCCCAGGCAGTCGCGCAGCTGGGCCTCGCTGGTGGCGCCGATCAGGGGGATCACGGTGCCGGGCCGGGTGCGCAGCCAGGCCAGCGCGACCTGGGCGGGGCTCCAGCCACCGTCGCGCGCGACCTTGAGCACCTCGTGCACGATGTCGTCGCTGCCGGTCTGGGTCTGCGGCCACATTCCGGGCGTGAGCCGCCCGGTCTCGCCGCTCCCGTTGCCATGACCGCTCCCGTTGCCGTTCAGGTACTTGCCGGTGAGGCGGCCCTCGGCGAGCGGACCGAACGCCAGTACCGGCAGGTCGAAGCCGCGTGCCATCGGCAGCAGGTCGCGTTCGGGGCTGCGGTCCAGGAGGTTGTAGCGGATCTGCAGCCCGGCGAACGGCGACCAGCCGCGCAGGTCCGCCAGCGTGTTGGCCTGCGCGACCTCCCAGGCCGGCCAGTCCGAGACGCCGACGTACAGCAGCTTGCCGGCGCGGACCTGGTCGTCGAGCGCGCGCATGACTTCGGGGATCGGGGTGAGGGTGTCGCGGGCGTGCACCCACAGCACGTCGATGTGGTCGGTGCGGAGCCTGCGCAGGCTCCGCTCCAGCGAGCAGACCAGGTTCTTGCGGTGGTTGCCGGCGGAGTTGATGTCGCCGGGCCGGGTCTGCAGCGTGTACTTGGTCGAGACGATGAACCGGTCCCGGCGGCCCTCCAGCAGTTCGCCCAGAATCGATTCGGCGCTGCCGTTGGTGTAGTTGTTGGCCGTGTCGACGAGATTGCCGCCGGCCTCGGCGTAAACGTCGAGCAGGCGCGCGCACGTTTCCTTGGACGCGCCCCATCCCCAGTCCTCGCCGAACGTCATCGTGCCCAAGGCGATTTCGGAAACGCGCACCCCGGTCTTTCCGAGCAGCGTGTACCGCATCAGCGCAAAGCCTCGATCACCGGGACGAAGGAATCGCTGAACAGGCCGTTGACGGTCAGATGCGTGAAGCCGAACCGCTCCCGGTTGGCGCGCACGTTCTCGGCGATCTGGTCGACGGTCCCGATGAGCACGAACGGCGTCTCCAGGATGTCGTCGACGCTCAGATCGAGCCCGAACTGCGCCTTGACCTGTTCCGCGCCTGCGCGGCGGTCGCCGGTCACGACCACGGCCGCGACGAGGATGTTCCACTCGATCCGGTCGACGCGGTCACCGGCGTGCTCGCGTACGAAGCGCACCCGGTCGTCGGCGTCGGCGGCGGTGCCGATCTGCAGCGTGCCGGGCGGCCGCCCCTTCACCTGGAACAGGCCGGTGATGCCGACGATGTCGGCGTGCTCGGCGGCCAGCCGCATCATCCGGTCGCCCGTACCGCCGACGAGCAGCGGCGGGCCGTAGCCGCCGAAGCCCTGGCGCTGGACCGGCGCGATGTCTGGCAGGCCCATGTTCTCGCGCAGCGGGCGGCGCGCCTCATAGCCCTCGCCGCCGAACAGCTTCTCCATCACGGTGAGGGTCTCGGTGAGGCGGTCGACCCGCTTGCCGAACGGCTCGAACCCGATGCTCGCCTCGTCGAACTCCCACTTGGAGTAGCCGGCGCCGATGCCGACCTCCAGCCGGCCGCCGGTGAGCAGGTCGGTGGTGGCCACCTCGCGGGCGAGCAGGTGCGGGTTCCAGAACGCCGAGTTGAGCACCAGCGTGCCCACCCGGAGCCGTTCGGTCGCCGCCGCGGCGGCGACCAGGGCCGGGAACGGCGCGACCTCCCCGAGATGGTCGGGCGCGTAGACGGCGTCGAACCCTTGTCGTTCCGCCTCGCGGCACTTTTCTTTGAAGACGTCGCCGTCCTTCAAACTGATACCGAAGAGATTCAAGGAAAATCGGAACTCGGACATACTCGACAACGTCTCTCCGGGCCCGTGAGCGGGTCAACCGGGCGCCGCCGGAGAAAACGAACTTCGTTAAGACGAATGCCCTTTATCGTCGAGTGGGGTTTTGGGGGACGGGCCGTCGGTTCAGACGCCTTCGGCGGCGACCAGCTGCCAGAAATGCGTGATCGAGGCGGCGGGGGTGCCGAGGTCGCGGCCCGAGTAGGTCCACAGGCCGCTGAGGCGCCAGGGACGGCCCGCGCCGTCCTGGACGAAGACCTGGAGCGGGAAGCACGCGTCGTGGGCACGGATCACCCCGGCGGGGTCGACGGCGGCCTTCATCTCGGGCTCGCCCTCACACCGCACCCCCATCACGCACGTGCCCGTGTCCTGGCGCAGCAGGCCCTGCGTCAGGTCGTACACGAGTACGGAAACGTAGTCCGGGCCGAGCCACCTCAGGTCGGGCAGCGCGCCGGGCGGGGGGAATCCGTACAGCTCTGGACCACCGGTCACACGCGCACCGTAGCGCCCCGATCACACTCGCGTCACTGTTTCCCTCACGGCATGTCTTCGCAGGCCGGAGCTTTGCCGTGATTGGCCCGGATGGTCGTGCGATTCGGAAGGGGTTGGGTCGGAACGCCGACTCTTCGGTGGTTCGAGGGGCTACCGAGCGGTGTTCAAGAGGGCCGGATGGCGTTCCGCATGGCCTCCCAGTGAGCCAGTTTCACGCGTTCGCCACGGTTGAGGGAACGAGCCAGGGCGATCTCCGCGGCGTCCAGGTTGAGCCAGTCGGAGTAGGTCACCACCGGCAGCCCACGCGATTCCAGCAGCTCCTCGATCGTGCGTGAGGGGCGCTCGCGGTCGTCCTTGAGGTCGGCGAGGAGGTTCTTGACGGTCTCGGCCGCGTCGGACTTGTTGGTGCCGACCACGCCGGTCGGGCCGCGCTTGATCCAGCCGGCGACGTACTCGCGGAGGACCTGCGTGCCGTCGGAGTCGAGGATCCGGCCGCCCTCGTTCGGCACCACGTGGTAGCGCTCGTCGAACGGGACGCCGTCGAGCGGGACGCTCTGGTAACCGACCGAGCGCAGCACCATGCCGACCGGGAGCGTCTCGTACTCCCCGGTGCCGGCCACCCGGCCGCTGTCGTCCAGCCGCGTCCGCTCGAGCTTCAGGCCCTCGACCTGGGCGGTGCCGAGGATTTCCTCGGGGGCCAGCCAGAAGCGCACGTCGATGCGGCGCGGCGCCGCGGCGGGCTCACCGGTCCAGCCGTTCAGCACCTTGACGTTGCCGCGCACGTGCCGGTCGTTCTCGGCGACCGTCGCGCTGGCGGGGTCCAGGTCCATGTCCTGCGGCAGGACGTGGATGGAGGCGTTCGGGAGCTCGCCGAGCTCGCGGGCCTCCTTGGTGGTGAACTTGGCCTGCGCCGGGCCGCGCCGCCCGATCATGTGGATGCGCTCCACCCGGCTCTGCGCCAGCTTCTCCAGCACCTGCTCGGGAACGTCGGTGTCGCGGAGCTCCTCGGGCGTCTTGGCCAGGATCCGGACGACGTCGACGGCGACGTTGCCGACGCCGATGACCGCGACCTCGCGTGCCGTCAGGTCGAAGTCGTGGTGGGCGGCGTCGGGGTGGCCGCAGTACCAGTTGACGAAGTCGGTGGCGGCGACGCTGCCCGGCAGGTTCTCGCCCGGGATGCCGAGCTGGCGGTCGACCATCGCGCCGGTGGAGTAGATGACGGCGTCATAGCACTCCAGGAGGTCGGCGCGGCTCAGGTCGCGGCCGAGCTCCATCTCGCCGAAGAACCGGACCCCCGCGCCCTCCAGCACGCGCTGCAGGTAACGGGCGATCGACTTGATCGACTTGTGGTCGGGCGCGACCCCGTAGCGCACCAGCCCGTACGGCGTCGGCAGCCGGTCGAAGACGTCGACCTGCACGTCGCCGTCGGTCTGCTTCACCAGGGCTTCGGCGGCGTACAGCCCGGCCGGGCCGGAACCGATCACTGCAACCTGCGGAGGAGTCGCCATGCGCGCCATTCTGCCTACACGGCGTCCAAAAGGACACCGTGAGGACGATCACCCGCCGGTGCGAATCGTGCTTCTCAGCTCTTGACCTGCTGCGCCTCGGTCGCCCGCGCGACGCGGCTGTGCCGGGCGCCGTACGCGAAGTAGATCACCACGCCGATCACCATCCAGGCGAAGAACCGCAGCCACGTCTCCACCGGCAGGTTGATCATCACGAACAGGCAGGCGAGCACGGACAGGATCGGGATCACCGGCACCCACGGCGTCCGGAACGCGCGGGGCAGCTCCGGGCGGGTGCGGCGCAGGATCACCACGCCGATCGACACCACCACGAACGCGAACAGCGTGCCGATGTTGACCAGCTCGGCCAGCTTGGACAGCGGGATGAAGCCCGCCAGCGCGGCCACGATCGTGCCCATGATGATCGTCGAGCGGTACGGGGTGCCGAAGCGCGGGTGCACGGCCGACAGCCAGGACGGCAGCAGCCCGTCGCGGCCCATCGCGAAGAAGACCCGGCTCTGGCCGAGCAGCAGGATCAGCACGACGCTGGTGAGGCCGACGACGGCGCCGATGCTGATGATGGTGGCGAACGACGAATGGCCGTTGGCCTTGAAGGCGTCGGCGAGCGGTGCCTCGTCACTGAGCTTGGTGTAGTTCTGCATGCCGACGACCACCAGCGAGACCGCGGCGTACAGGATGGCCGTGACGGCCAGGGATCCGATCAGGCCGATCGGCATGTCGCGCTGCGGGCGCTTGGCCTCTTCCGCCGCGGTCGCGACGATGTCGAACCCGATGTAGGCGAAGAAGACCAGCGCGACGGCGGCGAAGATGCCGAGCCAGCCGAAGCTCACCGGCGTGATGCCGAAGAGCACCTGCATGAGCGGTGCCTGCATCCCGCTGACCGAGTCGTTGGAGACGGACTTGGGGATGAACGGGCTGTAGTTGTCGGCCTTGACGAAGAACAGGCCGGCGATGATCACCAGCAGCACGATGGCGATCTTGACCCCGACGATGACCGCGTTCACCCGCGAAGTGATCTTGATGCCGCCGACCAGCAGCGCGGTCACGGCCAGCACCAGCAGGATCGCCGGGATGTTGATCGAGCCGCCCTCGCCGGGCGGATTGCTGATCGACGCCGGGATCGTGATCCCGATGTCGTCCAGCAGCGAGACCGCGTACCCCGACCAGCCGACCGCGACCACCGCCGCGCCGAGCGCCAGCTCCAGGATCAGGTCCCAGCCGATGATCCAGGCGGGGAACTCGCCGAGCGTGGCATAGGAGAAGGTGTAGGCCGATCCGGCGACCGGCACGGTCGAGGCGAACTCGGCGTAGCAGAGCGCCGCGAGCCCGCAGACGACGGCCGCCAGCACGAACGAGATCGCCACCGCGGGCCCGGCCTTGTCCTTGGCGACCTGCCCGGTCAGCACGAAGATGCCCGTACCGACGATCACACCGACACCGAACACCGTCAGGTCCAGCGCCGACAATCGTCGTCGTAGCTGGTGGCCGGGTTCCTCGGTGTCCCGGATCGACTGCTCGACGGACTTCGTGCGGAACAGGCTCGCCACGGTTCAGGCACTCCCTCGTGCGCGGGTGACACGACGGCCAGATCATCGCCGTTTTCGCACGGTCGAAACACCAGTGTGTCGGTCTCGTCACGCAATGCACCAAAAAGAGGGGCGTTCTGCATGTCGCGGAACGCCCCTCTCTGTGGGGTTTCGTTATGCGGGCAAGCCCGGCCCTGTGCAGGCAGGCACTATGCGGGCAGGCTCGCCACGCCGGGCTCCAGGAACCGCTTGCCGGTGACCTTCTCGGCCACGCCGCTGCGGTCCAGGAACGGCGTGATGCCGCCCAGGTGGAACGGCCAGCCGGCGCCCAGGATCATGCACAGGTCGATGTCCTGCGCGGCCTGCACGACGCCCTCGTCCAGCATGAGCCCGATCTCCTCGGCGAGCGCGTTCAGCGCCCGCTCCAGGACCTGCTCCTCGGTGGACGGGCTGGTGCCGCCCGCGAAGATCTCGGCCGCCTCCGGGTCGATGGTGAAGTCGGGCAGGTAGACGCCCGTCTTGCCGGCCGCGACGAACTTGGCGAACTTCTCCGACAGCGGGAACCGCTCGGGGAAGGCGCCGTGCAGCGTCTCGTTCACGTGCAGCGCGATCGCCGGGCCGACCAGGCCCATCAGCACGAACGGCGGCATCGGCAGGCCGAGCGGCGCCGCGGCGCGCTCGGCCACCTCGATCGGGGTGCCCTCGTCCACGGTCTGGATGATCTCGGCCATCAGGCGCAGCAGGATCCGGTTGACCACGAACGCCGGGGCGTCCTTGACCAGCACGCAGGACTTCTTCAGCTGCTTGCCGGTCGCGAACGCGGTGGCGAGGGCCGCGTCGTCGGTCCGTTCGCCGCGCACGATCTCCAGCAGCGGCAGTACGGCGACCGGGTTGAAGAAGTGGAAGCCCACGACCCGCTCGGGGTGCTTCAGCTCAGAGGCCATCTCGCTGACCGACAGCGAGGAGGTGTTGGTCGCCAGGACGCACTCGGCGGAGACGTGCTCCTCCAGTTCGGCGAACACCTTCTGCTTGACCGACATCTCCTCGAACACGGCCTCGATGACGAAGTCGGCGTCGTTGAACGCGTCCTTGGTCAGTGAGCCGGAGATGAGCGACTTCAGGCGGTTGGCCTTGTCGGAGGAGACGCGGCCCCTGGCGAGCAGCTTGTCGATCTCGCCGTGGGTGTAGGCGACGCCCTTGTCCAGGCGGGCCTGGTCGAGGTCGGTCAGCACGACCGGGACCTCGAGGCGGCGGGCGAACAGCAGCGCCAGCTGACCGGCCATCAGACCCGCGCCGACGACGCCGACCTTGGTGACCTTGCGCGCCAGGCTCTTGTCCGGCGCCCCGGCGGGCCGCTTGGCGCGCTTCTGGGTGAGGTCGAACGCGTAGAGCCCGGCGCGCAGCTCGTCGCTCATGATGAGGTCGGCCAGTGCCTCGTCCTCGGCGGCGAAGCCCTCGTCGCGGGTGCGGTCCTTGGCGGCGGCGACCAGGTCCAGCGCCCGTACGTAGGACGGGGCGGCGCCGTGCAGCTTGCCGTCCACGGTCCAGCGGGCCATGTTGATCGCGTCGTCCCAGGCCTTGCCCTTGTCGACCTCGGGGCGCTCGACCTCGAGCTCGCCCTTCAGCACGCGGGCGGTCCAGGTGAGCGACTCCTCGAGGAAGTCGGCCGACTCGAAGATCGCGTCGGCGATGCCCAGGTCGTAGGCCTGCTTGCCCTTGAGCATCTTGTTCTGGGCGAGCGGGTTGTCGATGACGACCTTGAGGGCCTTCTCCGCGCCGATGAGGTTCGGCAGCAGGTAGGTGCCGCCCCAGCCGGGCACCAGGCCGAGGAACGCCTCGGGCAGCGCCAGCGCCGGGACCCCGGCGGAGATGGTGCGGTAGGAGCAGTGCAGCGCGATCTCCACGCCGCCGCCCATCGCCGCGCCGTTCACGTACGCGAACGAAGGAACGGCCAGCTCACCCAGCCGCCGGAAGACATCGTGGCCGAGCTTGCCGATGGCCAGGGCGTCCTCGCGCTGCTGGACCAGCGGCACGCCCTTGAGGTCGGCGCCGACGGCGAAGATGAACGGCTTGCCGGTCACGCCCACGGCCACGATGTCGTCGCGAGCCGCGACGGCGTCGATGGCCGCGTTGAGCTCGGTCAGGCCGTTCGGGCCGAACGTGTTGGGCTTGGTGTGGTCGAAGCCGTTGTCCAGCGTGATCAGGGCCAGCGTTCCGGCCCCGTACGGAAGCTGCACATCGCGCACCGGCGCGTGGGTGACGACCTCGTCGGAGAACAGACCCTTGATGTCAGACGTGCTCACTTGGCACCCTCCCAGTTCACGTTCTCCCAGAGGACGGTGCCGCCCATGCCCATGCCGACGCACATCGTGGTGATGCCGTAGCGGACGTCGGTGCGCTCCTCGAACAGGCGAGACAGCTGGTTCATCAGCCGTACACCCGACGACGCGAGCGGGTGCCCCACGGCGATCGCGCCGCCCCACGGGTTCACGCGCGGGTCGTCGTCGGCGATCTTGAAGTGCTCCAGGAAGGCCAGCACCTGCACGGCGAACGCCTCGTTGATCTCGATGAGGCCGATGTCGTCCATCGTCATCGAATTCCGCGCCAGCAGCTTCTCCGTCGCCGGCACGGGCCCGACGCCCATCACCTCGGGCTCGACACCGGCGAACGAGTAGTCCACCAGCCGCATCCGAGGCGTGAGCCCGAGCTCCCTTGCGACGTCCTCGGCCGCCAGCAGACAAGCCGTAGCGCCGTCGTTCAGCCCCGCCGCGTTGCCCGCCGTCACGTTCCCGTGCACCCGGAACGGCGTCTTCAGCTTCGCCAGGTCCTCCACGGTCGTGCCCGGCCGAGGCGGCTCATCCTCAGTCGCCAGCCCATAGCCCTTCTCCACCGACCGGATGGCCGTCGGCACCAGGTCCGGCTGAATCCTGCCGGCCTCATAAGCCGCGGCCAGCTTGTTCTGGCTGCGCACCGCGTAGGCGTCGGCGCGCTCCTTGGTGATCTCGGGGAACCGGTCGTGCAGGTTCTCCGCGGTCGAGCCCATCACCAGCGCGGACGGGTCGACCAGCTTGTCGGCCAGGAACCGCGGGTTCGGGTCGACGCCCTCGCCCATCGGGTGGCGCCCCATGTGCTCCACGCCGCCCGCGATGACCACGTCGTAGGACCCGAACGCGATGCCCGCGCCCGTCGTGGTCACGGCGGTCATCGCGCCCGCGCACATCCGGTCGATCGCGTAGCCCGGCACCGACTTCGGCAGCCCGGCCAGCACGGCCGCCGACCGGCCGATCGTCAGCCCCTGGTCGCCGATCTGCGTGGTGGCGGCGATCGCGACCTCGTCGACCCGCTCGGGCGGGAGGGACGGGTTGCGGCGGATCAGCTCGCGGATCGCGCGGACGACCAGGTCGTCGGCGCGGGTCTCCGCGTACAGGCCCTTCGGGCCCGCCTTGCCGAACGGCGTGCGGACGCCGTCGACGAACACGACGTCGCGTGCGGTGCGTGGCACGGGTCGTCCTCCCTGCTGGCTACGGGCCGGCGCCGGCAACCGGGCGCCGGATGAGGTGTTGAGCCCCGTGCCGCCCCCTCGCGGACGGCGGCACGAGTACCCACGAGCTCAATGCTACTCGCTAGTAACCAACATCCTACTCGTCAGTAACCACTTGCCCTGTCGGGTCATTGCCCAAGCAGGCTCGAATCCCTGACCCCACCAGCACAGACGGCGCTCCGGCTGCCGTTCCATTACGTGATTTGACTGTCACGATGCGCTACTTTCCGTGGATTTGTGCAAGCCGTGTGCAGCGAGATTGCACACGGCCCGCCTGTGGACTGCACACGACTGCACACGATCTTTGGCCGACTCGCGTGGTACTGCTATTATAGCTATAAAAGAGTGATCTGGCATGAGGATGAGCTTGATTCCGGGATGGATGTCGCGAGCGGCATGCATCGGATGTGATCCGGAGATCTTCTTTTCTCTGCATCGTCCGGGTGGGACCGCCCGAGCTCGCCAGATCTGCCGGTCGTGTTCCGTCCGGAACGAGTGCCTCGAGTACGCCCTGGCGGCAGGAGAACGGTTCGGGATCTGGGGTGGCGCGACATTCGAACAGCGCCGAACGATGCTCTGCCGCGACACGCAGATGTGGCGGCGCTGGACCTATTGGAAGGGGGTGAAGATCGTGAACACCGATGAGACCTTGATCGAGATCCGGGGGCTTGCCCGGCTGCTCTACGAGCACTGGGACAGCATCCGCATCCTGCGGCCCGATGAGTTGGCGGCCAAGGCATTTCGTCTGGCCCAGCTGATCAACGCTCTGGACGAGTCATTGTGTGACGCCGGCGAGCTGCCCGCAGCTTGGCGAGCCAGCCGGCGCCCGGCCTCGACATGATCCTTGGGGTTTTGGCTGGCAGCGGGAAGGTGTCCCTGCCGGAGAGGGGCAGCAACGTTCCCCGCACGGCGGGGCCACCGCCGCCGCTGCAGTGGCCAGGCGCGCCCTTGGCCGCCTGAACGGCGACCTGTTCGATCACATACTGGGCGGCCACGTGAGGCTGGCTCACTGGACACACCCGCACCTGATGCTGGCCATAGAACTCGCCCGTGGCGGCGCTGGATTCCCTATAACCCAGCAGTGCGACACTGCTGCGCTGCCAGTCCCGGGCGACAAGCACATAGAGACCGCCCGGCGCGACGTCGCTGAGTACGACGTCCAGATCGGACCACATCTCGATCTCTTGACGCACATTGGCCAGATAGTGGTGGCTCCTGCCGACCAACTCCCGGTGCCCGAACCGCAACTTGTCGGGGATCGTCCAGAGCGTCTTCATTCTCGTCTTCTCCGTATCCCGGATTGGGCCAGTGATGGCCTCCGGCGCGCATCGGAGACGAGCCACAAAAGGGATGCGCCCCGCGCATCGTTCTGTGCGTTCGGGGCGGGTGCGTGGCTATCCACGTCTCACGCCAGCGCGCCCGGAGGGGCCTACTGTGGGTTTTGCTTCGGATCCACAACTGGTAGGGGCGGCCTTCTCGCCGAGGACGTCCACACCGTGTCGATGAGGTAGCGGGCCGCTTTGTCCGGCCGGTCGCCGGGCGCGCCGCCCCACCCGGGCCCGACGTATCCCGACTCGCTATAGCCGAGCAGGGCCAGGCCACCGCCCGGACCGTCGGAGGCGTGCAACCGCGGCATGTGACGCGGCGTCACTTGGAACACCTCGCAGGACAGCTCCGGCCACTCGTTCAGCGCCTCGTCGCGGGCCATCTCCAGCCGAGTGCGGCACTCGGCGACACGGCGCCGAAACCGCCACCGCAGCCAAAGCGGCACCTGAGGCGGCCAAAGCCCTTCGATCATGCGCCGAAAACCAGACACCAGTTCCGTACCTTCCTCGTGGTCAGCTTCTGCAGGTGGTCGGGGCCCTCCGGGCGCGCATCACGAGTTCTTGCGGGGCTGTGCCGGCGGTCATGAGCTGTGAACCGCCAACGGGACGATCACCTTGTTTGCTGGGGAACAAAGCAGGGGTGTTCGCTGGCCCCGTGAGCCCGCCCGGAGGGAGACAGGGGCGGCGTTAGGCGGCCGGTGCTGGGGACGCACCACCCGGTTCGTTTGTGGAGCCAGCCTGCGGCCGGACCGCGAGCGATTCGGTGAACGGCGCTTCGTGGTGGTTACAACATGCCTGGCTGAACAGGTACGACCTGGGGGTCGTCTCATGCAGAGGCCACAGGTCTGGGTCAGTCAGGTAACCCGCGGAGCTGAGCACCAGGCGAGATTCCGATGGCCCGACGACGGTGGCGCCGCTGGGAGCGTTCCTGTCGACCTTCCCGGGCAGGCACGGCACGTGATAGAGCCGGTTCCGGCCCCCGCCGTAACGGATGGAGAAGATCTCCCAGTCCGCGCTGTGGAGCACGAAGGCCTCCACACCCCTGGCAACGTCACTGCTCGGTGACAGGGCGACGTTGAGGTGCGTGAGTGCGTAGTGCGCGAGGACCACGGCCTGGCCGATGATGCGAGAGGCCTTCTCACTATCGACCGCTCCCCGCTCAGCCATCAGCGTCGTCATGCGCACGTAGAGCGTGCTGTCGTCTAGCAGCGTCAATCCGGTCTTGGCCTGGCCAGGCTGATCGCTTTCGGTCATCGGAGGGGTATCCCTTCGGGAGGCGTCGGGAGTGTCGGGTCGGTGTATGGCGCTCGGCGATCAGCGGGTCAACTGGCCGGGCAGGCTGTCTAGTGGCGATACAAGGACGCGAACGGCCCCGTCGTCGGATCGACTGGCACACGCGCCGTGTTGATCTCCAGGCTCACCGGCGCGAGGTCATGGCTGGAGACAGCGGGAATGGCCACGCCTCCGGCTCGGGGAGGAGCGGAGTGAGGGGTGTCAGGTTGGATGCGGCCCTCAAGCTCCTGGGGTGTGCGGCCCGTTTCGATGCGTTCGTGCTGCACCGCGGCCCAGCTGAGCCCGTCACAAGCGGCCGGGATGTAGATGATCGCCCAGGCATCCCGGCCCCGACTGTAGGTGGCCCGTAGCCGAGTGAGCTCGATGTAGGCAATGCCCTCCAACTCACCAGCGGTGATGAGCGGCATGTCCGGCAGCACCCAGAGCTCGGGCAGGGTCTCCAGCCCAGGCAGCTCAGGCCGCACGAGCGCAGATCGTTGAGCGTTGGCCGTCATCGCTGTTGTCCCTTTCCAGGAGCTTGGGGGTGGCCATCAGAGCGGTGCGGGCTATCCGCGACCGTGCTCGGGTTTCGTGCCATCGCAGGCACCGGAGGACGCGGCGTGGCTGTGGTCGCTACGGCGGTAGGCGCCCTCGTCCTCGTCGTCGTTCTCGACCGGAGCGGCCTGCTCTTTGAGCCACACCAGGGCGGCGCGGATGTCCGAGGCTTCGGCCACCGGGGTGCCTCTGTCGGCGAAGAACCACAGACGTCCGCCGTCCATAGCCCGAGGACGGCAGAACACCCGTACTGGTGCACGGCGGCCACGGTCCATCCGTACGTAGTAGTTCTGTCCGTGGTCGCCCGTCGTGACCTCATTGGGCAACTCGTGCGCTCGGGCGGCCATATCCAGCGCGGCCAGACGCCCGTTCGCATCGTCCGCGTTGGGGGCGCCGACGATGTCATCGGGTGAGGGCTCGCGCGGCCTGTCAAGGCTGGCCATGGTCAGGACCTCCTGTCCGTCGTGTTCGGTAAGCGAGCATCCGATGGCTGGGCCGGCCTCACCATGGCGCCGTTTGCATAGCCCGTATGCGTGCAGTGCATAAGCCGCTACATCGCGATGACTAGCGGGTCTAGACTTGAGGCTCAGCTCACGCGAGGAGCGACCCTCGGCCATGTCAGCGCCAGTCCACGGCAGCAGCCGGTACTGCCGTTCATGCGGTTCGCGTCTCGCGGCTGACAGCAACGTGAGCCAATGCTCTCCGTGCCAACGCCGGGATCGCGATCTTGCGCTTACTCCGCCGGTATTGCCGGATGGATTCTGGGGCGCAGACATCGTTTCTGATGCCCTGGCTTCGTGGCATATGGGCAGAGTGATTCGCGCTTATCGCCACCACCCGTGGCATGGCGCACGTCCGTTGCCGCAAGAGATCGTGGCTGGCTGGCTGAATGTAACGCAGACACAATTGAGCCGCATCGAGAGCGGTGCGCCGCCCAGGGATCTCGACAAACTGGTGAAGTGGGCGCAAACGCTCAGCATCCCCGAACCTCTATTGTGGTTTAAGTTGCCCACCGAGAGATCTTCTAATGATCTGTCGGTGCCTCGCGCGGTGACCTCTGCGGCGCGTTTCGAGAATCCCGCACGGTCACGCATGCCCTCAAATGTCAATGGACATGCCCTCACTGAATTTGAGGGTGACTCTGATGTCAGCGTGATGCAAGCCTTTCGTCTAGCGGATCGCCAGATCGGTGGGGGGCACCTATACCCCACCGTGGTGAGTTACCTGCAAACGACGGTTGCGCCACGCCTGTTCGGCGGAACCGATGACGATAGAACCCTGTTCACGGCTGCGAGTGCGCTCACAGAGATGGCTGGCTGGATGGCGCATGATGCTGGCCAGAGTTTGGCTGCTCAGCAGCATTTCGGGCGCTCTCTCGACCTTGCCACAATCGGCGGTGACTTTCATCTCAGGGCGCACATTTATGCGAGCATGAGTCATCTTTCGATCCATGCCGGTAAGCCAAGTGCGGCTATCGACCTAGCTCGCCAAGGTCAGCAACTCTTGGCGAGCGGGCCCCCGAATCCAGGACTAAGTGCCCGACTGTTGGCCATGGAGGCGCGCAGTCTCGCCACTCTGCAGCAACAAAAGGAATGCAGCAAAGCATTGCTACATGCAGAGAAGGCGTTGGAAAAAGCGGCGAGCTATACTGGTTCACCCTGGGTGAGTCACTTTGATGAAGGCTCTCTCGCCAGCGAGGCAGCCCGCTGCATGCGACAAGTCGGGGCCCTAGGTGAGGCGGAGGCCCAGGCGCGGCAGATCATCTCGCTGCGGCCAAGCGCACACACGCGGAGTCGCGCCTTTGGGCAGCTCCTTCTCATTACGGTGCTCATCGCTCAGGACAGGCCGGATGAGGCATGCTCTGTCGGGCGTGAGGTGTTGGACGCCACTGAATCGCTCAGCTCATACCTTGTGATAGAGCAGCTTCGAGAGGTGCAGGATCTCTTGAAGCCGTACCGGGCCAGCCGGGTGGTTGCAGAGTTCCTGCGCCGTCTGCATGATGTCCTGCGTGAACGGGTGCTGCTCTACCGTCGGCTCTCGGCGGACGGCTTCTCATGACATCGGATAAGCCGCTTTATGAACGTGACCCGGCCGCCTGGGCCGCGTACCTTGCGGAAGGAAATGCGTCTCAACCGCGAAAGCGGGTAGCTGCTGACCTACTGGTTCGGGACGAACAAGGTCGGTTCTTGCTCGTTGATCCCAAGTACAAGCCCGATTGGGACTTGCCGGGTGGCATGAGCGAGGCCAACGAGCCGCCAGATGAAACCGTTCGACGCGAACTGAATGAAGAGCTCGGCTTGGAAGTGTATGTGGGTGGCCTGTTGATAGTCGACTGGGTGTCTCCACACGGTCCGTGGGATGACTCGTTGATGTTTATCTTTGACGGTGGCGTCCTCACTGCCGAGCAGGCCCAGGGCTTTCAGCTTCTCGACGGCGAGTTGCGCGCGTACGAGTTCTGCACCGAAGAACAAGCCGCAGAGCGGCTACGACCGTACGTATGGCGACGAACAAAACAAGCCATTGAGGCCCTTGCGTCGGGGCGACCACAGTATGTGCGGGACGGGAATCCAACTGACTGACTCCCCCCCCGCCAACTATCTGGTCAGCTCGCGCGAGCGCTCGCGGGACAGAGGGCAGCCGCGGTGCTGCCAGGCCGCCCAGGTGGCGGAGGTATCCGAAGGAGATCAGCAGCAGGTCGCGCCAGCCCTTCACCCCTTTCCTGGCCGGGCCTAGGGTTCGAGCAGCTTGGTCGCTTCGTTGATCTGTTCGCGGGGGAAGTGGATCGACGCCCAGGTGCACGGACCGTCAGCGGTCAGCGGGATCTGAGCCAGCCATTCGCCGGGCCGGAGGATCGGCTTGAACGCCTGCATGAGCCTGGTTCCGTCGCCGGCCGGTACCTTGAGCCAGGCTGAGCCCATGTAGAAGGCGGAGTGCCTGGGCCAGAGCGGTTCGGGGATCGCAGTTCCGCCGGTGAGGATGGATTCGCCGATGTCCTGGCAGGACATGAGGGTGGTGTAGCCGGACGCCCACATGGCCTCGATGAGCGGGATCATCTCGAGGTCGACCTCTACTGGGCCCTCGTCGGGGTCGATCAGGGTCTTGGTGGGGTGCTGCTGAGACCATCCGACGTCCTTGAGGCTCATGGGATGAAGGTAGCGGCAGACGCTTGGTCCACGATGCGAAAGGCCGAGGCCCCGCTAACGCGGGGCCTCGGCAGGACGGAACTGGTTCGGGCTAGTGCGGGTTGCTCCCGGGCGCGCACGGTGAGCACTTGGCGAAGTCGTGTGCCCACAGCGGCCAGTCGACCGCGAAGCCGCCGGCCTCGATGGTGCGGGCGGTGCGTTCCACGGTGCCATCGACCTTGCGGTCGATCTCGGGGATGTGATCGAGGAAGCGGCCGTCGAAGTGCTGCGCGCAGAACTCGCGGTAGATCTTGGTGTCGAGGATCAGGGCGTGGACGCCGTAGTCGACCAGCTGGCCGACGCCGAGCGGGACGCCCTGGTTCTCCATGGCGGTGATCAGGTAGGCGACGGCCTGCCCGAAGATGCGTTCGGCCATGACGGTGTCGAAGGGGTGGTCGCGGACCAGCAGCTGGATTTCGCGGTCCCAGATCTCTGCGGTGACGAAGGCGCGGGGGTCGCGCAGCGCGACGTCGGTACGGCTGGCTGGTGCAGCGGTGATGGGCTCCATGGGGAGCTCCCTCCTGGTGGGGTCTGTCGATTCGACGGTCGCCCGGCGCCCGGAACCAGGCCAGATGGCGGTGCAGGTGCGGCAACGGGATGTGCGGCCTGTGCACATGCCCTTGCGCTGTCGCCGCTGCGGTGTTCCGGTTAAGGGCTGGGCCGGTTCAGCTGATGCGGCAGCGGGCCGCCAGGCCGCGCAGGTCCGGCGTGGTGCGGCCCGCGACAAGGAGCCCGGTCACCAACTCCCGGACGGCGGGGCGGGCACGCGTCTCCTCGGGGGCGGCGCGTTCAGCGGCCAGCAGCGCGTGCAGGCATGCGTCGCGACGCCCCCACATGCCGTAGGCGCGGGCGACATCGGTGTAGAACCGGGCGCGGCGCTCGAGAGTGGGCAGCTGCCCCGGCCGGATCCTGCGAGCGGCTGTGATCGCTGCGGAGGGATCACCGGCGGAGTATTCGGCGGAGATCAGGTGAAGGCGTACGGCGGCAGTGGAGAAACCGCCGCCGTGGTGGCGCAGCAGGGTGGCGCCGTGGAGTTGCGTGGCGAGCGCCTCGGCCTGCCGGGTGAGTTCCCGCATCCCGGCCTGGTCGCCGGCGTGCGCGGCGGTGTAAGCAGCGGACATGACGAGCAGGCCGCGTTCGGCGGTGCGTGCCGGGTCGGCGCCTTGGAGGGCGTCGTTCTCGGCGGTGTCGAGCGCGATTTGGGTTGCTTGGGAGTACCAGCCGGCGCGGCGGGCGAGCACGGCAAGGTTGCGGGCGGCCTCGCCGCCAGCCAGCGGGTCTCCGGTGGAGCCGGCGATGCCGCGGGCGCGGTCGGCGGCGATCCAGGCGAGTTCGGTGTCGAGCTTGATGAGTAGCCGGGTCGTCAGGTTGTAGGTCTCGGCGAGGGTGTCGCCGCCGCTGGCCAACAGCCGTGGCAGGGTCTCGGCGAGGCGGCTGAGGTGGGCGTTGTCGTAGTCGCGAACTGCTGATGTGAGCGCTGCCCGCAAGCGCTCTGGGGAGATCGGGGTGGGGCGTGGCCCGGTGCCGAGCATGGCGTCGCGGATCCGAGCCACCAGGAGGCCGCCCGGCTCGCCGTGGGCGCGGGTGGCTGCGGCGTGGGCGGGGACGGCGGAGGCAGCCGCCGTCACGGCCAAGCTCTGCAACAGCTCCCTGCGCCGCACATCATCCTCCGCTGGTGGCTCACCCGTCACGGTAGTGGTGATGCCGAGATCGGCCGGGGAGATGCCCAGGACCGCCGCGAGTCGCCGAAGCGTGTCGACATCCAGCACTGCGCGGGCACCGGTCTCGATGCGCGACAGCGTGGAGCGAGAGCAGTGCAGCCGCCGCGCGGCCTCGGCCTGGGTCCACCCGTGGCCGACGCGCGCGGTTCGGACGACGATGCCGAGGCGAGTGCCCATGGGAGCCACCTGGATGCCGGAATGGGCCAGGACGGTATTCATACCCATCTGGAGACATCACGAGCTGCGGCGACGCCTGCCCGATCGTCTCCGGCAAAACGCTACGAAGACTGGACCATCGACGATTCCAAGGCCTCGAAACCGCCGACGTCCGATCCATCCGCGACGAGATCGAACGACGCGTCCGCGCCCTCCTGGCCGACCTCCATGGCCTCGCGACCGGCTGACCAGCCTTTAGCAAAGCTAGTTGGAGGTGGTCTAACAGCGTTCGGTTAAACGGTGGTGTCACGGTCGGTTGAACGGTCGGGATTGACACTCGCTCGTACGGCGGATGCGCGCCGTACGGGGGGAACGATGTCTGGTTCGAGTGTCATCTCGGAGCTCGAGGATGAGTGGGATCGTCTGCGCGAGGATCCGGAGACCGGCCGGGTCTTTGAGGAGATCCAACGTGTGGAGCCGGTCCTGGGGGAACTGACGGACCTGGCTGAGCTGGTGGTTGTGATGGCGGCTCGGGGGCGTGTGGAGGATCTGGATCGACACGATGAGATCTTGTTGGCGTTGCTGAGGCAGGCGCGGGTGCGGAGCAAGATCGGGGACTTGGCGGCGCGGGTGGTCCTGCAGCTGCTGTTGCCGGGGCTGAAGAGACTGTTCGGGCATCCGTACGTGGCCGCGTTGAGCCCGGACGAGCGGCGGGCGGCTCTGGTGGCGGCGGTGTGGGAGGAGATCCGGAGCCCGCGGTCGACGTGGAAGCCGACCAAGGTGTGCGCGCAGGTGCTGGGCCGGGCGCGTGGGAGGGTGCGGCCGCCGCGCGGGTTCGCTGCGACGGTCACGGTCGAGCCGTTTGGAGATGCGGTTCCGGAGCCTGCAGGCGGCCGGTCTCTGGACCCTTCGGAGCGGCTGGCAGAGCACGCGGGTGTGGAGGTCCTGCGGGTCCTGGCGGAGGCGGTTGCCGATGGGCTGATCAGCCAGGATCAGGCGCAATTGATCGTCCGGGCGGACCTGGAAGGTGAACCGGTGACCGCACTCGCGGCGCGGCTGGGGATCTCGGTGACAGCGGCGGCAGGTCGACTGCGCCGAGCGCGGGCGTCGCTGGTTGTCGCTGCTCGCCGGTCGGTGCCGGGTGATGCCGGAGATCGCGGAGAGCGTCGGCGCGGGAGCCGTGGAGGGTCCATACCGAGGTAGGAGCTCACTCTCATCACCTCGGGGGCGTCATGGTGTCGTGGCCAGGATGGTTCGTGCCGCAGGCAGAGCGAATGGCGGAGCGGTTGCGTCGTGTGCTGCCGGGCGGTGTGGACTTGGGGACGCAGCTGGGGCGCGCTCAACTGGTGCGAGCCGGGGTGTGGGCGGCTTTGATTGTGCTCGCGCTGTCGGCCGTGGCCGCTTTGTTCACGGCAGCGCACGCGGTTCGGCTGGCAGCGCGTCTGGCTGATGCGAACGTGTCGGGGATGGCGGCCGGGCCTACCGGATGGGCGGAGTCGTACGTCAGCACATACGTGTCGGCAGGTGAGGGAACTGAAGATCGGCTGAGGCCGTTTCTCGCCGATCCGCCGCAGCTGGAGGCCAGGCCGAATGGCTTGCGTTCCGTCCGGACGTGGGTGGTGGACGCCCAACAGGTGCGGGCCGGCTATTGGTCGGTGACGGTCGCCGCCGATCTCGAAGGCCCGAAACAGCGCGGTCGATTCGCCGCGTTGGGGACTCGGTATTTCCGGGTCGGGGTGGTCGCGGCGGGCGGCGGGTTCGCGGCAGCCGATCTTCCTGCGGTGGTGTCGGCTCCGGTTCGGGTGCCGCTTCCACCGCCGTTGTACGGGGGGCCGCCGCTGGACCTTGGTGATCCGATGGTGGATGCGGTCGCGCATTTCCTGGATGCCTACTTGGTCGGGCGCGGTGAGCTGGTGCGTTACGTGGCGGCAGAGGCCGGGTTGGCGCCGGTGGTCCCGGTGCCGTTCATCCGAGCCGAGGTCGTGCGCGTGACCGCGGCAACGAGTGTCGGAGTTGCGCGCGAGGCGAAGGCGATCTTGGCGCAGGTGCGGGCGGTGGACGCGGGTGGGCGCGTGCAGCTGCTGGCGTATGCGCTGCGCATGGCGACACGGGGTGGCCAGTGGGTGGTGGCGGCGATGGACGCCGCACCGCTGCTCGCGCAGGGAGACCGAGTCCGATGAACGGGGACGTGTTCGGGCTGCTGCAGGGGCTGGGTCACAAGCTGGTCGTGACCGTGACCGGTCTGATGATCGCGGTGGTCGTGGTGCATCTGCTGACGACGTTCTGGAAGACCCGCAACGTCATGGCGATCGTGTCGGTCCTGGTGCTCGGCGGCGCGGCGCTGTGGGGGATGGAGAACGTCGAGTCGATCAAGAACGTGATCGGGTCCACGGTCACCGGCCTGAGTGGGAGGTGACCGGCGTGAGCGTCTCCGATGAGCTGGGCGAGGGGGAGCGGATCTTGCGCTCCTACCGCCGAGCACGGACCTATCCCAAGACCATCCGCAAGCTCGCCAACCTCGATCTGCCCTACCCGGTCACGATCCCGCAGCTGGCGACATGGCTCGGCCTGTTCGCGGCGCTGTGGTACTCACGGCCACTCTGGCTCGACGTGGCGGGTCCGGTTCAGGCCTTGGTTCTGATCATTGTGCCGACCGTGGCGGCGGTCGCTCTGCGGCATCTGCGAATGGAGGGACGATCACCGGTCGCGATGCTGACCGGCCTGGTCACCTTGCTGTACGCCCCGTCGAACGGGATCCTGCACGGTCGCCCGCTGAGTTTTGGCAAGCCGGCCAGGTACGGGGCAATGCTGGTCTTCGAAGAGACAGGGACTGCCCCGTCCAGCGTCACAATGCCGATGCCTTCGGAAGGCGCCGGACGATGAGCCGCATCCAGTTTCCCGCTAGAGCGATCACTGGGCCTCTGGTGTGGACGACGGCAGGCCAGACGTGGGCGTTCTGGCTCGTTCCTTCCTACAGCTACCGCTACCTGGGCCGTCGCGCCCGCCAGGCACTCGCCGAGTCGACCCGTGCGGCGCTGCTCGCCGCAGGTACCTCCACCGGAGCGCAGGACGGTGGGGGAGAGGCCATGATTCTCTCGGTCGCCGCTCGCCTCGATCCGGTCGGCATCGCCGATTCGATGATCCGTCACGTCGACCTCGACTCCCGGGACCGCTGGGCGCAGGCCGTTGAGACCACTCTCGATCATCTGGAGGAGATCGAGCTCTACCGGCGCATGACTTTCCTCGGCGTGCGCCTTCCTACCGGGCGGACGCGTGACCTGATCGGCGCTGCCGCCACCGATCTGGCAGTTCGCTTCCTGGGCGTGCCTCCCTCGGCGGTCCGTCGCACCGAGGTCGACAAGGCTCTGGCCAAGGCCGCAACGCTGACCACGCGCCTTGCCCGGCATCTGCCCGGAATCCGGCCGGCCACCGGTGCCGAACTCCTGTGGCTGTACGAACGGGCCCCGCGACGTGGCTTTGACGAATCACCGCCGATCAACGGCGACACCGACTCCTACGGCGCGGTCCGCCTGCTCGCGGTCACCGAAGCCCTGCTGGATGAGGGCGGCAAGACCGGCCCGGACAAACGATCGTGGCTGCGACGCCAGTATCTGCGGACCGAGACAGCCGAAGGCGCCGGATATCAATGCTTCTCCGTGCTATCCGACCTACCTCGTCGCTTCACCCTGGACGGAGGTGAGTGGTTCGCCGCCGCCGACATGGTCCCGTTTCCGGTCGACTGGTGCGCCCGGGTCCGCATGGTCGACAACCGCACCGCCCAGGCCAAGGTCAAACGCCACCGCGCCGAACTCGCCGGCCAGTTCGACCAGCACGACGACGACCACGCAGGCCTGCCCGCCGGCCTCGCTGACGCGCTGGAGGACGCCGACGATGAACTCGCACGCCTGGAGGCCAACCGCGGCGAGCCCGAACTGCACACCACGCTCATCTATTCGGTCTGGGCAGAGGAGCTCGACGAGTGCGAGAGCCGCAGCACCGCATTGGCCGACCTTCTCGGTACCGACGAATACGCCCTGCATCGGCCGACAGGTGGGCAACGGGGCCTGTTCACCGCGATGCTCCCGGCAGCGCCGCTCCCGTCGGTCGTGCGCCAATACACGCAGTACTTCCTGGCCGAGGATCTGGCCGCCGGGATGCCGTTCGCCGGCACCCAGCTCGGTGATCCGTATGGAGCGTTGATCGGCTACTCGATGGACTGCGGCGCAGTCCAGCCCGTCTTGCTCGACCTGTCGTACGGGCCACGCACCAATCGCTCCGGCGCCACCGCCCTGGTCGGCGACCTCGGAGCAGGCAAGTCATACACGCTCAAGTCTCTGGTGTGGACCACGGTCACCCGCGGCGGAGCCGCCGTGCTCCTGGACCGCACCGACACGGGGGAGTACGTCACCTTCTCCGCCAGCCTGCCCGGCAAGACCCAGGTCGTGCGGCTGGCGGCCGATGCGGAGATCTCCCTGGACCCGCTCCGAGTCTTCACCGGCGATGAGCGAGTGAGGGTCACCAAGGGGTTCCTGACCATCCTGCTTGGCCACGACCCCCGGTCCCCGGAGGGCCTGGCCGTCGCCGAAGCCGTCACCGCCACGGCACGAATCCGCGAGCCCACCCTTACCGGAGTTGTCGACGAACTCACTCGCTGCGGAAGCAAGGACCCTGCCGCGCGGCTGGCAGCACGACAGCTCGCCCACCTGCTCGGCGAGGAACTCGCCCGCCTGGTCGCTGGGGACCAGCCAGCGCTCAACATCGGGACCGGCGCGGATGCGGTCATCTTCCACCTGCCCGGCCTGCGGCTACCCGACCGGGTGCAGCTGGAGAACGAGCAGCTCGCCAAACGTCTCCTCCCCGAGCAGATCCTCGCCCAGGCACTCCTCTACCTGGTCGTCGCGGTGATGCGAGCGGTCGCCTTCAGCGACCCCGGCCGGTTCGCCGTCGCGGGGCTGGACGAGGTCGGCTTCCTGACCTCCAGCATCGAAGGCCAGCAGCTGCTGTATGAGTTCGTCCGCGACTCCCGCAAACACGGAGCAGCTCCGCTCATCGGTGCGCAGACCGTCGAAGACCTGCCCCAGGAGAACCTGCGAGGCCTGATCACCAACCGGCTGCTGTTCCGCACCGACGCCACCGTCAACGTCCGCGACGGACTGGAGTTCCTGGGCGTCGAGCCCGACACCGTCCTGGTCGAGACCGCGCGACGCCTGCAGACCGGACAGGCGCTCCTCCGCGACGTCGACGGCCGTATCGGACGCGTGCTCCTCGTCCCGCCCGACCCGGGTCTGGACGCAGTCTTCAGCACCACCCCGGACTTCAGCGACTCGACCCCCCAAAGCGAAACGGAGCGCCCAGCCGACTGACCACGGCGTGACCGCGCGGAACTTCAGGGGGGAACCGATGCGCAGCCGATGCCGCCCGGAACACCGGGCCATCACCCGAATCATCCAGGGCGCCACGCTCGTGGCCGTCGTTGCGCTGCTCGTGTTCGTGCCGAGTACCGCGCAGGCCGTGCCACAACCGCCGACACCAACGCCCACGCCGAGCCAGGCGACTTCGCCGATCCAGCCGGCGAACACGCCAGCCGCCCCACCTGCGCCGCAAGACAACAAGCCGCGCGGCGACCAGCTGATCGACTCGATGCTGGGCAAACAGGCACGCCTGCCCGGGATGCAACCGCTCAGCCACTACGACGTCGGATACTCCACCGGCGGCTGGCTTGGCTCTTTCAACCCGTCCGCAATCATGGGCTGGCTCACCGACATCGTCTTCACCGTCTGCCGATGGATGACCGCGTTCGCCTCCTGGGCCATCAGCTATGCGCTCACCTTCGGCGTCGCCGACTTCCTCACCGAACCCGCTGCCAAAGCCGCCTCAGGCTTCCAACAGACCGTCGAGCGGCTGGGCCTCGGCTGGGTCTTCCTGGTCCTGGCCGTCGCTTACGCCGGGTGGCATGCTCTGCGAGGCCGAGCCGTCCACGGAGTCGGCGAGGCCGCCGTTTCGTTCCTGATCGCCACCGTGCTCGCCGGAACGCTCGCCGCCCCTGCCAGCGTCCTGCTCGGCAGAGACGGAATGCTGGGCCGCACCAGCGATCTGTCGCTCGCCCTGTCCGACATCGCCCTGGACCCCGGCCACGCCAACCACCATGGCCAGCCGATTTCGGCACCGCTCCAGGCCAAGCTCCAGCACACCCTCATCGCCGTCCCGCACCAAGTCCTCAATTGGGGCCAAGTCCTGGAAGGCTCCAAAGCCGACCCACGCTGCGTCGCCAAGTACAAAGACCTGCTGGCCCGCGGCCCCTGGGCCCAGAGCGACACACCACGCGACGAAATGACCGCAGCCGGATGCGGCAAGCTCGCCGACTTCAACAAGAACGGCTCGGCCAACCGGCTGATCGTCGCGCTCATGGTCCAACTCGCCGTGCTGCTCGCCTGCTGCCTCCTCGTGGTGATGGCCTTCACCGTCATCGGCGCACAGATACTGCTCGCCCTACTCGCCTGCTTCGCCCCCCTCGCCCTCGCCGCCGGAATCCTCCCCGGCACCGGGCGCCAGATCCTCATCCGATGGACCACCGCAGGCCTGCGCACCCTGGCCGGCGTAGTCATGAGCGTGCTCGCGCTATCGGTCATCATCATGCTCGCCGCCGCGGTCCTGAGCTCCGACGCCGACATGCCACTGATCGTGCGTCTCGGCCTACTTGACGTGTTCCTGGTCGTCGCGTTCCTGCTCCGCAAGCGACTCCTGGAAGCCGGACGACGAGCGGCCACCAACCTCGGCCACCGCCTCGAACAAGCCCGCATCGCCGGTAACCACGGACGCGGTCTGATGCCCGCCGGATCCGCCATGGCAGCCGCCGAAGCATGGGGGACCGGGCACCAGCACAGCCTCGGCAGGCGCGCCCGCTCGGAACTACGCCAGGTCACCCGCAGCCATTGGGCCGACCGCAACCTGGCCCGAACCATCCACCGCACAGCCAACAAAGGCCCCGACCAACGGGCTTCCCAACCACTGCGACAGAGGCTGGCCCGAACGCGCACGGCCCGCACAGCCAAACTCGCCGCGAAAACGACCGGCCTCGTGCTGGCTGCGACCGTGGGCGCGCCCGTCTACCTGCCCCGCGCTAGCCGCACCGCCAAAGCCGCATCCACCGCCAAATCCGCGGCCCTCCGACGGCGTCTCAACCAAGCCAAGGACACCGCCCGCAACTTCGGACACGAGTACAGCCGCAACATCACCGCCCCAGCCCGTCTGGCCGCCCGTATCGCGGTCCGCAATGGTCGCGCCCAGACCAACCCCACCCAAGAAGCCTCGCCCTCGAGCTCGCCAGCCCCGGCAAGATCTCGAAGCAAGATCGTGCAGCAGGCGCCACCACAACCCAGAAGCCCCCGGCGCACACGTACGCGCTCAACGCCGCGCCCTGCGGCCCAGCCCACCTCGGGACGCACCACCAAAACCCCACCGGCCGCGATCACCCTGTCTCCATCGGGCGCGCATCAAACGCCTGAGCCCAGCCCAGCGAACAAGCCACCGAAGACCGGACAGCGTCGCAGGCCAAGGCAGGGAAAGCCGAAGATGCCCACGGTCAAGCAGACATCACGCCGGCCCCTGCCTCCCGCCGATGGCGACCCAAGGCAGGACGGCTGAACGATGCGCCGACTCCATTTCGCCGTCGCCGCAGGTGCCGTCGGCATGCTGCTCGTGCTCGCCCAATACGCGTGCGGCGCGCAGGTCGCCAAGGTGACCACCGCGCCCGCCACGCCGGACGAGTTCCCTCAGCGCGGGCGAAGCGTGCTCGCACCCGATCCCGCTCCACCGGTAGATACCGGATCGCTACGCCAAGCCGTAAGCGTCGTACGCGAGTTCTTCACCCTCTACCCGGCCGGCAGCACTCGCGGCGATCAAGTCCCGCGTGTCCATCGCCTCGCAGAGCTCACCACACGCTTCCCTGAGGGATTGCTGGACCTGCACGCATTTCCAGGGCAGCACAGCGTCAAGACCAAGCCCGGCACGGTTGCATCCCTCGCCATCCGCCTGATGGCGCCATCCACGATCCAGTTCGTGGCCAGGGTCGACCAAACAAAAACGGCCTCTGCCGAGCCCGCCGGCCTGAGCTACGCGGTCACGGTCGTCCGCGACGGCACATGGAAGGTCGCCAGTCTCGAACCAACCCACGCTGGCGACAGCGGAGAAGCCGCCCCATGAGCGGCAGCACAACCCAACCCCAGCGCCAATCTCTCGCCTGGTGGGGACTGGCATTCGGCATCGCCCCGGTGATGATCGCTCCGATCGGGCTCGGCGTGATCGCGGTCCTCCTGACAGGAACGGGTGGGAGCAACACCACCACCTGCATACCGTCCGCGGGCGCTGAGACCGTGAGCAGCGTCGGCCGCACGGCCGGTTGGCGGCACGACCTGGCATCGACCTTCTGGGACACAGGACATTCCGGGTACGGCGACACAGGCGCTCCCGCTTCTGGCATGGCCATGCAGAAGTTCTCCGTCGCACACCGAACCCTCCCACTGCGATCCTGGATCACCGTCACCGCAGGCAACCAAGGCCGCACCGCCACACTGCAAGTGATCGACCGCGGCCCCGCCGCATGGACCGGACGAGAATTCGACCTCGACACCTACTCAGCCGCATGGTTCTTCGGCCGCGAAAATCAATGGAACCCATCCGACCCAGGCCGAGACGCCAGCCCTGGGGTCTTTCACATCTCCTGGAAACCAGGCAGGCGCCGCAGCGCAACAGCGGCACGGGGCCGAGCTCCCTCGTTCGACCACCCGAACTGCCAACCGAGAACAACCAGGCCCCCAGCCAGCAACACAGCCAGCGGTCGAGTGCTCACTTACGCGCGCGCCCAACTCGGCAAGCCCTACGTCTGGGGCGCCGTAGGCCCCGACTCATTCGACTGTTCCGGCCTCACATCACGGGCCTACCGAGCCGCAGGCATCACCATCCCCAGAATCGCAGCCGACCAAAGCCACGCGAGCAGCAAGATCCCTCGCGGGCACGAACAACCCGGCGACCTGGCCTTCTTCGCCGGCAGCGACGGAACCTTCAGCAACCCCGGACACGTCGGCATCGTCATCGACCCGGCCCACCACCGCATGATCGAAGCCGCCTGCACAGCATGCGGCCCGATCCGCATCTCCAGCTACAGGCGAGGGGACCTCGTCGGTTTCGGACGCTTCAAGAAATAGAGGCTCGTTCGTCTGCAAATCAATCGTGAAGCACTACCAGCCTTCCTCGGACCTCTGGGCGACTTCGGTGCCTACCATTGAGCGGTGATGGCCGGTCGATAATCCTCGGCCGTTTGAGCGTGGCAACCGTGCCCCCGCAGCCGGGTCGTCCCATTCACGTGCCGTTGACAAACAACGCACGCCGTGCGCACGGTTCCACGCTACGACCATTGTCGGGAGCGATCCGCTGGCAGACTCGCCGCTGGACTTGGCGACTCTGGCCCAACCGCTGAGGATCGCCGACGACTGGGTGCGCTTTGAGAACGCGATTGCTTGCGTTGAGAGGAGTGGGCGAGCAGGCGTGTCCCTTGGACATGTGCGCGACTTGTCCGAGGTGGGAGCGAGCGTGCTAATCGCACTACAGGACCTTCCGGGGCTTCGGTTGACGTTCATCTCAAGATCAAGATCTGGCGGCGGGAGTGTAGCTTGCCGGCCAGTGCGGCGTTTACCATCACCGTCACTCAGAGTTAGTGACTCTCTCGAAAACAGCCTTGACCTGGGGTGATGGCCACCTCCAAGATTGCCCCGAATGGTGCACACCCGTTGGTGTTTGCGCGTCGCACTCTCACTGACGGGTGGAAACATGCACGTCCCCTCATTTCGCCGGAACCACCCTGCGCTACATATGGCGATCGCATTGATACTGGCCGTATCGATGCTGGCGGTGCCGTCGGGGCTTGGCTGGAGTCGCGTGAATGCTGACACGCAGTCCGCTCCCGGTCAGTTCTTTCCGACGCGGGGCAGGGCGCTGGACAACGTCGAAATCGCGGCTGGGGGCACCAGCATTGTCCGCGTCATCGGTATTGGCGCGGTTCCGTGGTCGGGTGTCGGGTCGGTGGCGTTGAACGTCGCGGCCAAGGGCTCCAGCGGGACCGGCTCGGTCGTCGTCTATCCCTCGGACGGTACGGATACCGCCGCCACTGCGATGAGTTACCGAACTGAGGTGTACGCGGCGAACCTGGTGACGGTCAAGGTCGGCGCTGACGGCAACATCAAGGTGGCCAACAAGGGGGCCGGTCCCGTCAAGGTCACCCTGGACCTTCATGGTTACACCCTCACCGAGGCCGCCAGTACTGCCGGCAGCACCTTTGTGCCGCTGGCCCCGGCGCGGATCCTCAATGCCGTTTCGATTCCTGCCTTCGGCAACTATGAACTGGTGCCGTTGGACAAGGGTGGTGTTCCCGCCTCAGGTGTGGAGTCGCTGGCCTACACCCTGCGAGCCAAGGGGACCGCGGGCGGGACTCTTCGCACATACGCGGCAGGGGACGTCTTTCCAGGCGATGCGACGATCGACTACGCCAGCGGGCTGTCGCTCCAGAACTTCGCCATCACCAAACTCGGCACCGACGGAAAGATCAACATCCACAACATGGGCGCCGCAGCCGTCACTGTGTGGGTCGACGTCGCCGGGTACTTCACCAAGACCAAGGCCGACGGCCCAACGCTGCGGCCGATCCAGCCAACCCGGCTGACCACCAACGCCAGCATCGCCGCGGGAACCTCCTACACCCTCGCCCCACTGGGCAAAGGCGGCGTGCCCGCGACCGGCGTCGACGCCATCTCGGTGAGCGTGACGGCCAAGAGCACGATCGCCGGTGCCCTGACCGCCTATCCCTCAGGCACAACGGCACCCACCACCCACACCGTCGGGTTCGACGCGAACGTGCAGGCGACCGGGTCCACGATCGCTAAGCTCGGTGCCGACGGCAAGGTGCTGATCCGCAACACCGGCACCGCCGCCACGACCGTCAGCATCGACGCGTACGGCTACTTCCGGACAGGTGTGGCACTCACCGAGCTGACCGCCACACCTTTCGACCACCAGTGGGCCGAGGGCGTCCGCGTCAACGACGCCACCCCGACCCTTTCGGCCACGGCGACCAGCGTCGGCGGACCGATCACCTACACCTTCGAGGTCGCCCCCGCGCTGTCGAACACCCCCGTCGCCAGCGGAACAACAACCGCTGTCGCCAGCGGACAGCCCGCCACCTGGACAGTCCCGGCGGGCCGGTTGACCAACCCGGGTGCGTTGCGGTTCCGGGTCAAGGCCGACGATGGCGTGGATGCGCTGTGGTCGGCATGGAAGTGGCTCGCCGTGGACGCGCCACTGGTACCGACCACGTTGAGCACGGACCTCAACGACCCTGAAGCGCCCGTCCTGTCCGGCACGGTTTTCCGTCCCTCGAACGGACCTGTAACCGGACGCTTCTACCTGTTCGACTCTGACGGCAAGCAGATGGGCGCCAGCCCGTTCGGGCAGGGAACTGCTCAAGGTGGGCAGCGCGTCACTTTGCGGGTCCCCGACGATCTGGTCCAGCCCGGCCACACTTACAAATGGCAGATGGACGCCTGCGTTGGCTCCGCCTGTACCCCCAAGACCGCACTGACCACCTTCACCACACCCGCAGCCACACCCCCGCCGCAAACCCGCTCCCTGACCCTGGGGTCCGACAAGATCAGCGTCAGGACCGCCAAGGTGGGCGGCCAGGCCTGCGACGGCTCGCCATGCCCGCTGACCGACGACACCACCGTCAGAGTGGGCGGAACGGCGGACAACGCCTGGCTCTCGCAGGTCAAGGTCAACCTGACCACATTGCCCGCAGGCGCTCGCGTCACCAGCGTCACGCTTGGCTTGGGCTCCGCGTCGTGCGCTTCTACCTGCCCCGACACGGTCACCTTGTCGGCGCACGACCTGGCCGAGAACCTGTCAGCGCAGCCGACCGGCGCCGAAGCCTCGGAAAAGGTCCTCTCCGACGCGGTCGCCCAGACCAGCAGCCTGTCCAACGTCGAACTCAACCTCGGCGATATGGGCGTCCTGTGGCAGAACGCTCGCCAGAATGACGGGGTCTTCCTGCGTGCCCAGGCCCAAGACCTTCCCGATATCACCATTCCTGCGAGTTCGGTCTCGGCCACCGTCACCTATGTCCCAGCTGGGCCGCCAAGCACAGTTCAAGGTCTGGTCGGCACCGGCGGCGACGGAGCTGCACAGATCACATGGGCGCCGCCGAACGACCCCGGCGCGGCCAGCACCGTGACCAACGATGAGGACGCCACCGAGGTCTCGCCGATCACCGATTACGAAATCCAGGTCCTCGGCTCGGGCGGCCAGGTCGTCCGTACCGTCACCGCTACCGACACTCAGGTCACGATTCCTGACCTGACCAACGGCACCACCTATCGTTTCCAGGTCCGCGCCCGTTCCAGCCAAGGCACCGGGACATGGGAAACCACCACGCCGGTGACGCCGCAGACCATCCCGCTCGGCGCAGACAAGTTCGTGACGGCCGTCAAGGAATACATCGACAGCCAAAACGGCATCATGGAACGCAAGTTCAACACCGCCGACGCCGCTGCCGACGCCAGCACCCAGGGGACGACCTTCCACGACCTGCTCACCACCCAGGCCGACCCGCTCCTCCAGGTGCGTGACAATGCCGCCGCGGCCCAGGCCGCGCAGGTCAGCACGACAGCCACCTATCCCGACATCTTCGTCGGGTACTCGGCCGAAACGAGCACGATCACCGTCTCCGTCAGAGTCGAAGGCCAGACCGTCTACGCCAACGACTTCGGCACCTCCACCGAGGAACGCACCACCAACACCTTCGGCCGGGAAAACACCTTCTCCTTCTCCCTCCCCAGCGCGACCAGCGCGGCAGCCGCCCGGACCTTGCAGGCCGCCGCGCCACAGGAGCCGACCCTGACCACTGTCGGTGCCGAAGACGCTCCGGCACCGACAGAGATCAACGCCTACACTCCCGAGCAGGCACAAGAACTCCCCAAGCCACCCGAGGACGCCTTCCTCGATCCCTCCGGAGACCCTCCCGGCACACAGAAGACGGCCACCGCCCGGGCAGCCTCCGGCGTCGATGGAGAGGGCATCGCGGCCTGGGCGGTGCGCAACGCTCCGAAAGTCAAACAGGAGTACTCGGAGAACTGCACCAACTTCGTCTCCAAAGCCATCAACCGAGGCGGCGGCGCTCGCAAATACCTAGGGTGGTACCGGAGCAGGGGAGCATGGTGGGAGAACGCCCCCCGCGATTCCTGGACCTGGGCTGGTGCCGAGAACAACATGCAGCACTTCACGATGGCCAAGTTCAGCGGCAATACGCGCGGCACCTGGGAGCCACACTGGTCGTGGATCAGCAGAGGTGACACGATCTACTTCAGACGCACCAAGGGCGGCGGCATAACGCACACAGCCACCGTGTCCAAGAAGACCAAGAACAGCGTTTACGGAGTGTATATGGTTCAGCATAATCGCGTGAACCACAAAGCACACTACGACACCTACAAGCCCCTGTGGTGGGTGTACAGCGAATACAAGGGCGGCGTCGGCTTCGTGTGGGTGAGACGGTGACCCCATTCAGGAATGGCAGAAGGCGCGGTTGGCCGGCGGCACTGGTCTCGGTGATCGTGGCCGGAGCCCTGATGATGACCGGATGCTCCGACGATGACAAACCCCAGGCCCCGCCGTCCGGAGTCACCATCACTGGCCTCGACGACAACAAACTGGAGGCCCGCGTCGGAGCGGTGATCACCATGATCCGCCAACGAGACACGGACGCCCTGGCCCACCAGGACATCGACGACCGGGGACACCGAGGCGGCCCCGACGCCGAAAAAGGTGCCGGGTGGCTAGTTCGCTATTTCGCCGATCCCCTCCAAGGACCGCTCCAGGCGGAGATCTCCAGCGAGCAGAACGGGCCCCTGATCGAGGTCTGCCTCTCCTTCGGTAAACCTCAGCGCCAACTCGAACTAGACTTCAACGACTACGACAAGAACGGCGTGAACATCAACGGAGGGAGCGGCCTGTGGCCGTTCTCTGTCCGTCAGTTCGCGGAAGTCGCCGACAAGCCACCCAAAATGAGAACCGGGCGCGGCCTATTTTGTAAAGCCGGACGTGTCTGACGAGCACCACCGTATGCTCGGACTGGCGGCAAGATTAAGCGTCTCGATCAGTGACCGACGGAGACGCGACGAGCGTTATGCGCGTTGGTCGGACTCTCTATGCGCCAGAGTCACGGGGAGAGCCATGACCTCAACGCGGGGAAAGATCGAGGGGTTCTCGCACCACCGCGACGGCGGCGCTCCCGCAAGCCTCCGCGCCTGGTTCCGGTCTCGATCACAGGCTCTCGCGTGGCTCTGAGGGGCA
Source organism: Actinomadura barringtoniae (assembly GCF_017573505.1). Lineage (GTDB taxonomy): Bacteria > Actinomycetota > Actinomycetes > Streptosporangiales > Streptosporangiaceae > Spirillospora > Spirillospora barringtoniae. The sequence goes on along the minus strand of NZ_JAGEOJ010000006.1, from coordinate 263,908 downwards.
TTTGAACGCCCCGGCGGGACATCAGCAACCGGCCGGGGCGTTCTTGGCTGGTGGGGAGCGGCTCAGAGGTTCTTGAGCCTGTGCACGAGTGCTCCGAAGTCGGAGCGCTCGAATGCGAGGTAGGGGCCCTCGGGGTCCTTGCTGTCTCGTACGGCCACGGCCTTGCCGAGGCTGGCCAGCTCGACGCAGGCCCCGCCCGTGTCGTTGGAGCGGCTGGCCTTGCGCCAAACGGTCGTGCTCACGTCCATGTCTCGCTGATCACCTTTCTGATGTGGTCCCGGCTGGCCTCTGGGTTCAGAGACCTTGCTTGAAGGGCCGGGAACACCTTCTGTATGTGGAGGATCTCAGCAGGATCGTTGGATGTGACACCCCCCACCGTGGTCTCCAAGAAGAGCAGATCCTTGCCGTCCTCCTGAGTCGCCAGGTTGAACGACCCCGAGATGCCCCGGTAGTACGCGACCGGTGCCACTTGGAGGACGACGTTGTCCCGCTCCGAGAAGGCGATCAAGCTCTCACACTGCGCTCGCATCACCTCTGGGCTTCCGACGCATCTCAGTAGTACTGAGGCGCTGAGGACCACGGCGATGGTGGGTGGAGTCTCTCGTTCGAGGACGCTCTGTCGGCGCATCCGGCCGTCGAAGGTGTTGATCGACACGCCCTGTGCCCGGATGTAGTCCTCTGTCTGGACGAGGCCGAAGACATAGGTGGCCTCCCAGGCTCGCAAGAGGGAGGCGGTGGCTTCCGCCTGCGGATAGCTGGCGAAGAACGCCGGGTAGTTGCTGCGGGCCAGGCTTCGATCCCAGAGGTCTGCCAGGACCGTTCCGCTCTTGAGAGCGGAGTCCAGGCGCACGGCGTAATCTCTCCGGCATTTCGTGACACCACGTTCCACCTGGGCGACATAGCTTCGGCTGACTGCGGTCTGTTCGGCGAGAGCCAGGCGGGTTAGGCCCGTTTCGGTGCGTAGCCGAGTCACTTGCTCGCCGAACGCTCGGGTCTGGGGTGTCGGCTTCCGAGCTGCCATGGGGAGACTCCGTGACGTGGGAGTGGCGTGGAAACACTTGAAAGCACCTGGAACCCGGCTGGGTGTGTCCAGGTGCTTCCAGTAGCCAATCCTATGCCGTGCGTCACATATTGACTGGGTATTCACCCGATCACTCTCCGGTCAGTGAAGTCGGATCTCAGGCGCCCCACCGCCGCAGCCTGTGGCGACGACCTCCCTCGGCCGGAGGACGCGGGGCCCCTCCTGCGCTCGGCGCCGACGTCAGAGGAGGGGCCTCGCCCAGCCCTGGAGGTACGTCCCCGTGTTTGCGTCGATCACCGTCCCCGCGCATGCCGAGTCGGTCAAGCAGGTGCGGGACTGGGTGGGGGGCTTCAATTCCTGGGGCTTCGATTCGTACGTAGCCAGGCTCGCGGTGAGCGAGTTGGTCACCAACGCTGTCCGGCACACGTCATCGAGCGACGTGACCATACGTATCGGGCAGGCCGACTCCGGGACCGTGGTCGAGGTGCTCGACGGCTCGCCAGTACTGCCCGTCGCACGTCCCCTGGACGAGACGGCAGTCGAAGGCCGAGGGCTCGCCATGCTCGGGGCGCTTGTCAAGGACTGGGGTGCGCAGCCGCTGTCGTCTGGCGGCAAGGCGGTGTGGGCGCTGCTGCCTCAGGGGCCGAAATGACCAAACCCCAGATCCTGGCCACTCTCGCCGAGCACTTCCCCAGGTGGACGTTCGAGTACGAGCGGGGCGTGTGGCGTGCGGTCGGTCCGGTCTTGCTGACCTCAAGCGAGCTGCCCGGCCTGCTCCTGATGTTGACCGTTGCCGACCCCGAAGGCGCCGCCGGCTGGTGGCGCCAAGAGAGGACGATCGTGATCGAGGAGAACACTCCGGCCGCGTCCGAGGAGGAGACTTCGGCCCTGCTGACGGCGGCGCTCCTAGCCCGGCAGGAGTGCTTCAACCTCGCAGGCGTGGCGCGGGCCGAAGGCCTCGGGAGCATGAGTGCCAACGAGTTCGGGGGTCTCCTCGAACTGACGACCGACGCGATGCGTGGTCTTCGGGCCGCGCTGGAGGCGCTGGTCGCCGACGTTGAGGTGCGCACGTCGCCTGAACTCCGTGAACAGATCGAGGAAACGACGATCGAAGCGGGTCAGGTCGCCCAACTCCTGGAAATCGGTGCCCATCTGCTCGTCCTCGCCAGCGGGCACCTGCCCGCCTGCAATGACCCCCTCCGGCCGGACAGGGGAGTCCGGCCCCGTGTTCCCAACGATTGAGAACAAACCTGGCCCGGCCGGAGGGCTGTAGACCGGCGCGGCCTGTCCAGCCATCACAGCGCTGTCGCATGGGCAGGCCGCGTCCCGAACGACCCTCCCAGCGTTCTCGGTGCGGGAGGGCACTGAGCGCCGGGAGGGTCCTGCACCCCGGGAACCGCAGGAAAGGACCAGGACATGGTGAGCGGGCCCCTCAAGCAGGCGTCCACCCGATCACGCACTCAGCACTTCCTCAGGCACCTGGCGATCCTCCCTCTGCGGGCGCGGTACTGGCGGCGCTGGAGGATCGAGTACCAGCCGCACAACCGGATCTACTGGGCGACGGCGCGGAAGCAGCCCTGCACGTGCCCCGGCGAGCTTCGCCAGACCCTCTGGCACACAGAGGTTGATCTCGAAGACCTGCGCGCCGCCCTACGCAGGGTGCACCGGATGGCGGGCCACAATGCCTGCCCACGGTGCAGCACTTAGAACCCCTGTGCCCCGTCGCGTGGTATCCGTCGGCGGGGCACAGGGCAAGACCGGGAGCGTGGCGGCGTGCGGACCGACATCCGCCACGTTCTCCCCGGGGGGACCCCGTCACCGAGAGCAGTACGGGAGGGGCGGTGACGGGGTTTCTCCGCGCGCCGCCGGACCCGAGACCGATCCGCTGGCACGAGCAGGGGCTGGTCCTGTCAGGACCGGGCTACGGCGCTCCAGCCTTGGGTTTACCTGCGAGCCTTCCAACCAGACGCGCGTGCTCGCTATCTCCTCACGGAGGCATTCGAGGCGATTCTTGGTGATGCGATGAGGCCGTATCCAGGGTGAGCGCAGTGTTGCGGAGGCCTTGTGACGGACCATCATCCACCCAGCGAATCGCACAGATCCGGTGTTCTGCCCCCGGATACAGGCGGTCGAGCGGTCCGTGTCGGCACCGCGGGCGTCGTGATCGGGGTGGCAGTGGTGGCCGGCTACGTGTCGTATCGCCACGCCTACGAGCTCGTCCTGGCCAACGGCGAGGAGCCGACGGCGGCGGCGTTGGTCCCGTTGACAGTGGATGGTCTGATCTTCGCGGCTTCGCTCACGGCTCTGGAAACGGCGCGGCGTGGAGGTAAGACGCCGGTCCTGGCTCGGTTTGCGCTGGGACTCGGGGTTACGGCGAGCATCACCGCCAATGTGACGCATGGTCTTGGGCACGGCCTCGCCGGGGCACTGGTAGCCGGCTGGCCCGCGGTCGCTCTGATCTTGGTGTTCGAGCTGCTCTTGACAGCGGTGGCACGTCCCGTGCTGCTTCCAGGCGTCGGAACGCGAGGAGCCGACGTACCCGGGCCTGTATCCGAGGCGAGCGATGTACCTGTCGAGTCGGGTACGGAGGGTGACTCGGGTTCGCTGGGGTCGTTCGATCACCTGCTGGCACAGGCTGAGGACATATTCGGCGGCGAGTTGGCGGCGGGACACCGACCCAGCATTCGCGCGATCCGCGCGGCACTGAGCATCGGGCAGCCGAAGGCCCGGCGAGTACAGGCGTATCTGGACGCCGTACTCGCAGAGCGGAGTCAGTCCCACAAGCTCTCTTAGCCAGCCAGGACATGGCTCCTGAGCTCCTTGAGCTCTTCCAGGCCGTATCTGGCTGAGACGTCACAGACTCTTGGGGGCATGGTGAACCGTTCGCGCTGGGCGGTGGCGATGGTTGGTGTGCCGGGCGGTCTTGCTTTCGCGCACTTCTTCGCGCACTTCCGCGCTCACTTCTTCGTTCACTTCTTCGTTCAGGAGGGTGGGGCCGAGGTCCTCAATCGTCGAGCTGCACGACGATTCGATGCCCTTGCCAGAGGCCGACAAGTACTTGTCGGTGCGAGGTTCCGCCTCAGACCAATGGCCACCCTTCCGCTGTGGAGCTCGGTCGAGCGGGTGCGCCCGCCAGGTCGATCCTGGCCGAGCGGACTGAACCTTGAAGCGAGCCTGGCTGCCGCCTCTCCAGGAGTGGTGGTGGCCGCTGTGGTGCTCATGGCCGCCTGGCTCGCGGTCTCCGCGGTGCGCGGGCAGCTCAGCTCGCGGGCGCTGAGGAATCGGGTGGTGCTGCGGCTGGTGCCGACCGAGGCGTTCGATCCGTGCCTGGAGGACATCCGGAAGGTCGCGTCCGCGTGGCAGAAGGCGCGTCCGGCGGTTCTGCGCGGGTGGGCGCCGCGGCGGGCGTTTCCGCTGAGGATCAAGATTCATGTGATCCCGGGCGGGCTGGTGGCCTACGACCTGGTGGTTCCTTGCCATGCGGAGGCGGTGCTGCGAGAACTGGGATACGCCGGAGTCCAGATCGCCCGACAGGAGGAGACACCCCCTCCCCCAGCTATAGGGGAGGACCCACCCCCAGCCTGCCCGGACGGCGGCTCGGGGGGTGCCCAGGGACGAAGGTCCTCGGCGCGGGCGGAGTTGGTGCTGGCGGGCGACGACTTCCTGCCGCTCAAAGACGTGCCGCTGCAGCCCGATCCGCTGACGTCGATCTATCGGGCCCTCGCGCAGGTCGGTGAAGGCGAGCGTGCAGAGGTCGTGGTGGATCTGCTGCCGGTGACGGCGGCACAAGCACGGTCGCGCCGATCGACTCTGGCCCGTCGAGAGAGTCGCGGCGGCCGCCTCGGGCGCGGGTCGGCTGAGCCGTGGTGGCGGATTCTCCTGAACGCCGACCGCGCTACCGCACCGCGGGGAAGGAGGCAGCCACGGGGAGGACTGTCCCTGGTGGACGCCCGGGCGAGCCGTCGTTCAGTTGCGGCCAAGCTGCTCTCGGATGACCCGATGTTCGCCCTGCAGGTCCTCATCCGAGCGCACTCGTCGGCAGCAGGTAAGGCACCAGCCATCGTCTCCTCGGTGACGGCGGCGTTCGCCCAATTCAACGGCGCGGATAACCATCTGCGGGCGGCTGGCTGGAACCTCGGGCTCGCCCACGTGGGGTCGGATGTCCCTGGCTGGCGTTGGTGGTTCGACCGGCGGATGGACCGGGGGGTCTTCGCGCCCCGCTACCGCAGGCATCGCGCCGGGCCGTGGGTGACATCGTCGGAGATCGCCGGTCTCCTCAAGCCGCCCACCAAGTACTGCATCGCCGATAACGTCCTGCGGCTCCCAGCCATCCCGGCGCCGCCCAAAGGCCTCCCCGCCTACGACCTGGACGGCGACACGACCGGGCTGATCCCGCTGGGCTGGATACAGACCGCCGACGGGCCGCAGCCTGTGGGCGTGCCCAGGAGTGACACCCTTTTCACCTTCGCGGTCGGCCGTGCCGGGGCTGGCAAGACCGAGCAGGAGATCGGGAGGTTCCTCGCCCTGGTCCGTTCCGGGATTGGCGGGGCCTACCTGGACTTTCATGACGCAGCACAACGGATCCGGCCGTACCTGATCGACCAGGCCGATCGCGTGATCGATATCGATCTCGGGCGTGCCCATGGTCGTGGCGGTGAGCAGATCACCTGGAATCCGCTCGACATGTCGGGGCGACAGGTGGCCCACATTGAGCGGCAGGTCGATGCGATCGTCGATGCGGTGGGTGCGACGCTGGGGTGGACGCAGCGCAACAACCGGGCACTCACCTTGCTCACCATGGCTGCGCAGTCGCTCTGCCAACTCGGGCTGACCCTCCCCGCCGATGCGCAACCCACGATCTTCCAGATCGCCACCATCCTCTCCAACGAGGACTGGCGACAAGCCGCCCTGCCGCACCTGGACGCAGTCACCCGAGACTTCTTTGAGAATCGCTTCCCGCTGCTGGAACGCGAGGTCACCCCGGTCACCAACCTGATCGACAGACTCCGCCGGTCGAACTCGGTGGCCGCGCTCCTGGGCGCCTCGAGCTCGACCTTCCATCTGCGGACGGCCATGGACGAAGGGAGGATCGTCCTCCTCTCGTTCGGCGGCTCCGGCGCCAAGGAACGCCTCGTGGCCGCGCTGTTCGCCCAGGAACTGTTCACCGCCGCACTTTCCCGCATGGACGTTGGTGAAGAACGCCGGCGTGAGTTCCACGCCTTCCTGGATGAAGCGCAGGTCCTGGACCACTCCGGCCACCTGGCGGAGATGTTCGAACAGGTCCGCAAGTTCAAGTTGCGCGTCCACGTCGCCTGCCAGCAGCCCACCCGGCTCTCGGAGGAGACTCGCGGTGCTCTGCTCAACAACCGATCCCATCTGATCGCCGGAACGGTCGAGACCGGCGCCGCACGGCTCCTCGCGCGCGAGCTCCTCGACCAGGTCACGCCCGCCGCAATCAGCGCGTTGGATCGGTACGCCGCGATCTGCAGTGTCACCCTGCACGGCACAGTCAGCGCACCCTTCCTGATCCGCGGATTCACCGTCGAGGAACTCTTCGGCACCCCTGTCCACGGCGACTGCATCGACGGCCTCGACCGGGCATCAGGAACGCGGCCACAGTCCGCTGCGGACACTCTGGCCGCCCAGGAGACACTCGACGACCGCATCAGCGCCTATCTCGCCGCGCATCGCCCTACCCATCGCTCCGAGAGCGGACCCGCCCAGGAGGTGCCCAGCCATGGCGCGCGAACCCGACACCTGTAAGCCCATGGTGCTCACGTCGGAGATCCAGTTGGACCTTCTGCTATCGATCTACCAGCACCGGCTGATCACGCCCAGGCAACTCCACCGCCTGCACGCTCCCAACAGGGCCCTGCGTGGGACCCAGGGGCATCTGGCGGAACTCCGCGGCCGCGGCCTTGCCGCCGCCCAGCAGTCTCGCCCGTGGACCGAGGCGGTGTGGTACGCGACCGAAGCCGGCGCGCAGGTTGCCGAGCTCGCCAAAGTCCCGCACCGGCCCTACCGTGTCCAGCCCACCGTCGCGGCAGGTCAGATCGCCGCTCACACCCTGGCCGTCAACGAGGTCGGCTGCCTACTCCTCGAAGCCGCCCGCCGCCGTGACGACGACTTCGGCCCCCTCGATTGGGACCACGAGATCGCCCACCCGTACCGCACCGCCAAGCACCCCGGCACCGACCACATGGTGATAGCCGACGCGGTGATCTACTACGCCAGCCAAGCCGCCAACGGCGACCATCTGAGCCTCATTCGCTTCCTCGAGTTGGACCGCGGCACCCTCAGCGTCGAGCGCCTGGCCTGCAGGGTCCGTAACTACGGTCAAATGCACGACTACACCAGCGGAGGACGACCGGCCTGGCGGCACCGCTACCCGGTCTTCCCCAAGCTCCTCATCGTCCTGGACGGACTACCCCCGCAGCGGCTCCAACGCCGAATGCACATGCTCATCGACCTCGCGCGCCAAGACCCACACATCGTCCAGCGCGCCGAACCGGTCAGCGCTCTTGTCACCACTCTCGCCGAAATCCAGGCAGCCGGACCGTTCTCGGCGATCTTCCACCCCCTGATCCCGCACCCACAGTTCGGCGATCGTCCTCTCAACCTCCTCCTCGAGTCCAAGTAAACAATTGGTATTGAGAGATGGCAATCCGTCACCGAAGGGCTCCACTTGGAAGAGAGGGAGAGAAAGGGTGTCATTCGATGCGCGTATTGCTAGCCGTCCTGGCAGGTCTTCTGATCACATCCTGCGGATCAAACGAAGCGCCAGTCGCCAAGCCAGGTCTGGACGGTGCCCGGGATATCGCCACGGCCTGGTACGAGGCAGTGGTGGACGGCGACGCCGACGGTGCATGCCGCCTCATGTCCGCATCCATGCGTACGAAGGTCACGACGGACAATCAGGCATCCGATTGCGAGAATGGGATCCGTCAGTACTTCGCCACCGTCGACGAGACGGCGAAACGACAGATGCAGGCCAAAGACTTCACCGTTACGCCAGACGGGGCCAATCATGCCTACGTCCGCATCAATAGGTCCTGGCGGGCGCCTACGTTTGAAGAGTCCTGGGCTCAGGGGCGCTGGGGGATAAGCGGCATTATCACCTAGCCTCCTGGCTTGACGTACGTAGGGCTCTCGAGGCGCCTGATGCTGCCCTGGCCTTGCTCTGCATGGGTATCGAACGAACCGTTTACCCGGCCCTAACTATGCTCCGACCAGCGGCAGTAGATTCCACGGCCTGCTCGGTCTGCCCGAATGAGCGGGTGGAATCTAGCGGAATCTCGAGGCTGAGGTGTCGATCGAGGCCAGTTCCTCGCCAGGAGTAGCCGTCCCCCGTTCGCGCACAGAGATCCGGTGAAGCTTCCCCGAGAGCGGTGACGGGATCTCGATGTCGTACATACCGACGGGCTCGATGGAGATGGTCAGCAGCGGTTCGTCGACTTCGATGTACTCGCCCTCTTGCCTCAGCCATCGGGTCACCATGCCTTCGGTGGCGTCGCCCTCTTCCCACAACTGCGGCATGGTGACCGGCCATAGGAGGTCGACTTTCCGCCGCAGATCCTCAAGGCTCAGCTTCGTTTGCAGGCTGAGCGGGTGGTTGGGGCCCATCGTTCGTTCGTAGTCGGCGGCCACCTTCTCAAGAGTGGAGATCGCTTTCTGGTAATCACGTGCCTGCTCGTAATTGATCCCCAGCTCGAGAAGGGTCGCCAGGGTCTTGCCATGGTCGGGGCCTAGCAGCCGCTCGTAGTCCGCGGCCGCCTTCTCCAGGATTGAGACTGCTCGAGCGTAGGCGCCCGCACGAGCGTAGGTGGCTGCCAGGCTACGTTCGACGGCGATGTTGTGGGGATGGTCAGCGTCGATGTCGGACGAAGGGTTGGTCTCGGCATTCCTGTCTCTGTGCCGCGCCTGGTACCTCGCTAGCAGCTCGTCGACGGTGGGGAGTCGGTTAAACTCCTCCGCCGACGCCGTGCCGTCCGGCTGTGGACTCCACGTGGGGACGTTGTCCGTCGTATCGGCGCTGGGTGTGGGGTTGTCCGAGAATGTCCGTGGGTTGTCCTGATCATTGTCGGACCAGTCGGAGATGCCCGGCGGATCAGATCGAGCCAGCGTCGTCTGTCCTTGGCGGTCCTCGCGGCCGGTGTTGATCTGACCTTCAAGCCGGTCGAGGTCTTGCGCCGATTCGTCCAGGACGTGCTGAACGTTGTCGAGAACCTGGGCGGCTGCAGTCTGGTCGGTGTCGTCCATGAGACCCCTCGACAAACTCTGCTCAGGGCGCGGCATCTGCGAGTGGGGGTCGGTGTCACTGAGCAAATTCTCGGTGTCCATCTGCTGCACCGTGGCCTTGGAGCGCAGTAGCTGCGCTCGGCCTAGCTGCCGATGGGCCGCAGCGAGCTGCTGCTCGGCGAGAGCACGCTTCTCCTCTGCCACCTTCATGCGTTTTTCGACGTCGGCGAGCTGGCGCAGTTGCTCCTCGGCGTCGTGCCGGGCCGCTCGCTCCTCCTCAAGCCGGGCCCGCAGCAGGTCGCGATCCTTAGTCAGGACGGCGTGCGCCGTGTTCACATTGCCAAGGACGTACATCAGGGCGTTGATCAAGCGATGGTGCTGGTCGACCATTCGCTGGGCATCTTCATGTCGTCGCCTCGCCAATTCCAGGTGCCATTCATACTCCCTGATCTGTAGTTCGCTGGCCAGGCGAGATGGCGGGTCGGGTGGGGCCAGCGCGGGGGCGGTTGCTTCCCACAGTTGACGGGCTGTGGACATCAGGCTCTCGCGGGCCCGCCGATCTGCTGGTGCGCAAGCAGCGATGAATGCGGCAACAAACCGCCAGTCGTGCCGGTCAACGGGGTTCATCCGCTCGCCGATGACTGACTTGGAGTACGGCATGACCGCTTCGAGCCTCTTGAGCGTCATCTCGTGATCATCGGCGATGCCCCGCAGCCACTCGCTCAACTCCCGGATGGCAGTAGACCGCCCTTGAAGCGGCTTACGCGGCGGGCCCGGCTTACCGATCCTGCGCTCCTGCCCCGTGTTCATGGGACCAACTGTGGACCAACGGCGTCAGCCTTGTCCTAGGACATCCGGATTTTCACAGCGGTGACCTGCTGCCCTGCACAAGCGCGCTATCGGACGAGTCGCCCCGGCAGCAGGATCGGACCGCCATCTACTGTGAACGAAGGAGCTGACAGCCATGTCGCAGCCCAGCCACGCGACTCAACGGCCCACATCGCCTCGACCACATCCAGGGCCCCACCCTGGTGTTTTCGTGCCTAAGCACGTGCTCGTGACAGGTGTCTGCATGATCGTGGGGATCGTGACGGGAGTGCTTGTATGGCTGGCTCCGACCGTGTGGTTGCCAGTCAGCGCCGGAGTGACTGTGACCGGGCTCGCGGTGGCTCTTTACGGCCTGTGGCAGAGTCGTCAGGCCTAGGGAGAAGAAGGCGATCTCAGGCCAGCCGAACGGCGCGCTCTACACCTGGCGCAACTACGACCGGGTGGGTGCGCCCGACGACCCGAACACAGTCCAAAGGACGGCACGCCGTTCACAACGGCGGCCAAGGAGGTCACCGACGTGCGGGAACTGGTCGGTAGCCTGGCCGAGCACCCGCTGGACGAACTCTTCCCATCGCCCGCTTCGTGAGTGGGCGCGAGCGGGTGATTGCGCCGGGCTACCGGCACCTCGATGTGATGACCGCCGCGCCTGTCCGGGGCAATTACCGCCCCAAGGCCATCGCGGTCACGGGTTGACCCGTCCTCCACTCGTGATCATGGATTCCACCGGAAATTGCGTGATCACGGGTGGGGGCGAGGCGAAGTCTAGATGGCGGCGGATCAGTAGGTGGCGCGGCCACCGCTGATGTCGTAGACGGCGCCGGTGGAGAAGCTGACCTGGTCGGAGCAGAGGAAGGCGACGAGTTCGGCGACCTCTTCCGGGCGGCCGATGCGGCCCATCGGGATCAGGCTGGTGATGTGCGCGAGGACCTCGGGGGCGGTGTCCTCGTTCATCGGCGTCGCGATGACGGCGGGAGCGATGGCGTTGACCAGCACGCCGCTCGTGGCCAGTTCCTTGCCGATGGATTTGGTCAAGCCGATGACGGCGGCCTTCGACGCCGAGTAGGCCGCCAGATTCGGGTTGCCGTCCTTGCCGGCCATGCTGGCGAGGTTGACGACGCGGCCCCATCCGCGTTCGCACATGCCAGGGACGAACGTGCGCAGCGTGTTGACGGTGCCCAGGACGTTGACGTCGAACACCTGGCGCCATTGCTCGGGTGTGGTCTCCAGCAGCGGCTTGTTCGGGCCGACGATGCCAGCCGAGTTGACCAGAACATCGACCGGGCCGATGCGGTCGGCGACGTGCCGGAGCACCTTCTCATCGGTGACGTCGACCGAGATGTCGGCGTCGGCGAGGTCGAGGGTGGTCACTTCGAGGCCGTCCCTGCGCAGCCGTTCGGCTGCGGCGGCGCCGAGGCCTCTGGCGCCGCCGGTCACCAGCGCTGCCCTTGCCGGCATTGTTCTCCCTTCAGGCCGGACGCGTGGGTCAGTGCGATTCACGGATCACTTCCGAGCCGCTGGAGCCGACCAGGAAGTCCAGGTCGGCACCACTGTCGGCCTGCAGTACGTGGTCGACATAGAGCCGTTGCCAGCCTCGTTCCGGGCGGGCGAATCCTGCGAGGGCCGCCGCACTCGGTGCGCGCCGCGCCAGCTCCTCGTCCGGGACCTCGACGTCGATGCGGCGGTTCGCGACGTCGAGGCTGATGATGTCGCCCGTCTGGACCCGGGCGAGTGGTCCGTCGGCTGCGGCCTCGGGGACGACGTGCAGGACGACGGTGCCGTAGGCGGTGCCGCTCATGCGTCCGTCGCAGACGCGGACCATGTCACGGACGCCCTGTTCCAGGAGCTTCTTCGGCAGCGGCATGTTGGACACCTCGGGCATGCCGGGGTAGCCCTTGGGGCCGCAGCCGCGCAGCACCAGCACTGAGTCGGCGTCGACGTCGAGATCCGGGTCATCGACGCGGGCGTGGAAGTCCTCGATGCTGTCGAACACGACCGCGCGTCCGCGGTGCTGCAGGAGATGCAGGGATGCGGCCGCGGGTTTGATCAGCGCGCCACCGGGCGCGAGGCTGCCCCGCAGCACCGCGATGCCGCCCTCGGCGGCCAGCGGTGCCGAACGCGTACGGATCACCTCTGGATCCCAGATCGGGGCATCCTCCAGGTGGTCCCCAAGGGGCTGCCCGGTGACGGTCAGCGCGTCGGCGGCGAGCAGGTCGCGCACCTCGCTAAGCACGGCGAGCAGGCCGCCGGCGCGGTGGAAGTCCTCCATGAGGAACCGCCCGGCCGGGAGCAGGTCCACCAGCAGAGGCACGGACGAACCGATGCGGTCGAAGTCGTCGAGGGTCAGCTCCACGCCCAGCCGCCCGGCGATGGCCAGCAGATGGACGACGGCGTTGGTGGAGCCGCCGATAGCCGCCAGCGTCACGATCGCGTTGTGAAAGGACGCCCTGGTCAGGAAGGTGCTCGGGCGGCGGTCGGTAGCAATCATCTCCACGGCGAGCCGTCCGGTGCCGTGTGCGGCCTCCAGCAGACGGCTGTCGGGGGCGGGAATGCCGGCTGTGCCGGGCATGACCGTGCCCAGGGCCTCGGCCACCAACGCCATGGTCGAGGCGGTGCCCATCGTGTTGCAGTGTCCCCGGCTGCGGATCATCGCCGACTCCGACCGGGTGAACTGTTCCTGCGACAAGGTGCCTGCCCGGACCTCTTCTGACAGCCGCCAGACGTCGGTACCGCAGCCCAGCGGCGCGCCGCGGAAGGTGCCGGTGAGCATGGGGCCGCCTGGGACGACGACGGCGGGCAGGTCGACCGAGGCCGCGGCCATCAGCAGTGCGGGGATCGTCTTGTCGCATCCGCCGAGCAGGACGACGCCGTCGATCGGGTTGGCCCGCAACATCTCCTCGGTGGCCATGGCGGCCATGTTGCGCCACAGCATTGCGGTAGGCCGGACCTGCGTCTCGCCCAGCGACACCACGGGCAGCTCCAGCGGGACGCCGCCCGCCTCGTGGACGCCGTTCTTGACCGATTGGGCCACCTCGGCCAGGTGCGCGTTGCATGGAGTCAGGTCCGAGGCGGTGTTGGCGATGGCGATGTGTGGCCGGCCGGCGAACGCGTCGCCTGGTATGCCACGGCGCATCCATGCTCGGTGGATGTAGGCGTTGCGATCTTCACCCGCGTACCACTGCGCACTGCGGAGCTTCACTCATGGCCGCCTTCCAACAATCGACACGTTGGTCTAATGTTTGGAACGCCATGAAGGATACGCAGCTGAGCGACGAAGCGACAGCCCCAGATGAGGGCAAGGCGGACCGAGGTGAAGAGGGCCGCCTCGTGGGGGCGGACCGCGTGCTCGCGGTGCTCAAGGAGCTGGCTCGCTACTCCGACGGCGTCGGCCTGGAGGAGATGACCCGGGTCATCGCGAGCCCCAAGCCCACCGTGCACCGGGCACTCAGCACGCTGCGCCGAGCCGGGCTCGCCGACCAGGATGACCAGGGGCGCTACGTGCTCGGCGACGAGTTCCTCCGTATGGCCTTCACCCACCACGAGGCCCGCCCTGAGCACGTACGCGTGCGCCCGGTGCTGGAGACGCTGGCCGCCCGGTTCGGCGAGACCGCGCACTACGCGGTGCTCGATGGCCGGGAGGTCGTGTACCGGGCCAAGGTCGACCCTCCGACCGGAGCCGTACGGCTGACCTCCACCATCGGTGGGCGTAACCCGGCGCACGCAACAGGCGTTGGGAAACTGCTGCTGGCCTACCAGTTGGACACACTGGAGGCGGTTGAGAAGTGGATCGGCGACGTTCCGCCAGAACGCCGAACGCCGCAGACCCTCTGCACCGCCGAGGCCCTGCACGCTGAGTTCCAGACGATTCGCGGGCGGGGGTACGCCACCGATGACCAGGAGAACGAGATCGGGATCAACTGCATAGCCCTGCCGGTCTACACGACGTCCCGGATCGTCCCTTCAGGATCGGTGAGCGTCAGCGCCCTGACCTACCGGACCTCCCCACAGACGCTAATCGACGCGGTCGACGACATCCGCCGCGCTCTCGGCCACCTCGGGGTGGCCGGACGGTGAGCGGCCTCGCCCCCGCACCCGCGACCGCCGAGACCTTCCACTTGGCCGAAGGCCCGGTCTGGGACGCAGCCCGGCGGCGCCTGCTATGGGTCGACATCCTGCGCAACATGCTCCTCGAAGGAGCCCTCGATCAGGGCCACATCGAGGTCGTCCGGCGGCACGCCTTCGACAGCATGATCGGCGCGGTCGCCGTCGGCGCCGACGGAGGCCTGCTCGTCGCCGCCCAGGAACATCTGGTCCTTCTTGGGGACGACGGCAGCAGGCAGGACGGGCCACGGATCATCCCCGCCGGCGAACCTCGACGGCTCAACGATGGCGGCACCGACCCCGCTGGCCATTTCCTCGTCGGAACCCTTTCCCTTGACGGCCCCTCAGAGCGGGAGGCGCTAGTCCGGCTTGAGCCCGACGGCCGGATCACCGAGTTGGACCGCGACCTGACCTTGTCCAACGGGCTCGCCTGGTCCTCGGACGGATACCGGATGTACAGCGTCGACACCGCCCGCGGCGCCGTCTTCGTTCGCGACTACGACGTGGCGACAGGTGCGGTGGGGGAGCGGCGCGTGCATCTGCGAGTCGCAGGCGGGTTGCCGGACGGCATCGCCCTCGACGCCGCCGACCACCTCTGGGTCGCCATTTGGGGCGCGGGCGAGATCCGCCGCTACGCACCCGACGGCGCCATCACCGACCGCCTCGCGATCCCCGCTCCGCACACCTCCAGCGTCGCTTTCGCCGATGATGACCTTCGCACGCTCATCATCACCACCGCGACCGCGGAACTGAGCCGACAGCAGCGCCAAGACCATCCTGATTCGGGACGGCTGTTCACCATCCGGGTCGATGTGCCCGGCGTTCCGGTGTCCACCTGGTGCGGGTCGCGCATGACCACCACGCAATGAGCGCCACCATGCGGGCACTGGTCCTCACCGCGCCCGGCGAGTGCTCGGTGCACGAGGTTGCGGTCCCGGTGGCCGCGCCGGGCGAAGCGGTCATCGACGTCGAACGCGTCGGCGTCTGCGGCACCGACGTCGAACTCTTCACGGGGGAGATGGCCTACCTCCAACAGGGCCACTCGTCCTACCCGCTGCGACTCGGCCACGAGTGGACCGGCGTGGTATCCGAGGTCGGAGACGGGGTCGACCTCGCCTGGATCGGCCGCCGCGTCGTTGGAGACACCATGATCGGCGACGGCACGTGCCGCCGCTGCCGCCGCGGGCACCAACACGTGTGCCAGAACCGGCAGGAGGTCGGCATCCGTGACGGCCGACCCGGCGCCTTGGCCGAGCGACTGGCGATGCCGGTCTCGTCACTGCACGTTCTGCCGGACACTGTCGACCCGGTGCTCGGCGCGCTGGTCGAACCCGGAGGCAACGCCTGGCGCGCGGCACGAGCCGCCGATCTTCACCCGGACGACCGGGTTCTCGTCCTCGGACCCGGCACGATCGGGCTGCTGGTCGCGATGTTCGCCCGCGCGGCCGGCGCCGAGGTCCATCTCATGGGCGTCACACCCAACTCGCTAGCCTTCGCACGCTCTCTCGGATTCGGGCACACCTGGACCGAGCAGACCCTGCCGGACCTGCCGTTCGACGCGCTCGTCGACGCCTCGAACGCCGCTCACCTGCCTGCTCTGGCCCTCGACCTGGTCGAGCCGGCCGGTCGGGTCGTCTACATCGGCCTCGCCGGGGCCCCGAGCACCATCGACACCCGAGCGCTGGCTCTGAAGGACATCACCGCGGTCGGAGTCCTATCGGCGTCTCCTGGGCTGGACGCGACCATCCGCGCCTACGCGGACGGTGACGTCGATCCGCGGCCGCTCGTCGCCGCCACCGTCGGCTTGGACCAGGTCGCTGCGGTCCTCGGTGGCCAGCGCCCAGCAAGAGCCGGTCCCGGTCCCAAGGTGCACGTCGATCCGCGCCAGAGCTGAAGGACGGTCAGCGTGGCCGGGCGTCGGCGAGCACCGGCAACGGCGAGCCCTGCTGATCATCGGCGCAGCGTTCACCCGCCCGCGCGCTCGCGTGAAGGGCGAGAGGTCGGCCACCGCTGACGAAGGGTCCGCCAGGCGCGACGGGAGCTCAGGCGGAGTCGCGGACGACCAGGGTGATCGAGCTGGTGCGTGTTCCGCCTCCGACAGCCAGTCCCAGGCCTTTGAGTACCTGGTGGGTGAGGTTGTCGGCCACGATGCGCATGTCCTGGCGGACCGTGGTCAGCGGTGGGACGGCGAACTGGGCAAGGGGGATGTCGTCCACGCCGACGACGGCCAGGTCATCGGGGGCGGTCAGCCCGGCGGTCCGCATGCCGGCGAGGAGGGAGAAGGCGAACTCGTCGTTGAACGCGCAGACGCCCGTGACACCTGCGGCTTTCCAGGCACGAGCGATGTTCACCGCGGCTGTGCTTCCAAATGGCATCGTTCGCACGTCGGGCGCCTTGAGGCCGTGCGCGGCGCATCCCTGGCGGACGCCTTCCAGACGGAGGTCGTAGAAGTCATGGAACCGGGGGTCGTCCGGGAGGAGGTAGCCCAGGGTGCGGTGCCCGGCCCTGGCGAGGTGATCGGCCTGAAGTCTTCCGACGTCGGTTTGCCCGGAGTTGATCGAATTCCGGTCGGCGGCGTCCGACCAGTGGTGGACGATGTGCGTACCCGCGGTGCTCAACTGCGCGCGGTCGTCCTCGGCCACATTGGTGAAAAAGACGACGGCGGCCGGAGTGAGCTCGCGCCACAGCTCCGCCAGCGGTCGTTTGCGTTCCAGACGGGTGACCAATGTGAGCTCGTGCCTGCCCAGGGAATCGGTGAGCTGTTCCACGAGCTCCAGCGCGGTGAATCCCAGGGGCATGTCCTTGAGAAGGAGCAGGACGATGTCGTTACGGCCCCGCCGCAGGTCGCGGGCCGCAGACGAGGGGGTGTAGCCAAGTCTCTCGACGGCGGCGAGGACCTTGAGGCGCGTCTCCTCAGAGATCTTCTGATTGGGCACCTTGTTGAGCACATAACTGACCGTCGCCCTCGACACCCCGGCTTCCCGGGCCACATCAACCGATGTGACCCGATGTTGTCTGGCAGCCATCTGCCCAGCTCCTCGTCGGTTGTCGCGCTCAACCGTACCAAGATCCATCGTGAGGAACGGGCTCACTGGAAGTGGGCCGTGTCAGAGGTGGAGAGGTCATCGTGCGCCGATTCAAGTCGCCGCATGATCGGGTGTCAGCCCCCCGGATACCTGCGCCTTGTGGCCGTGCCCCAACCCTGGGGCCGCAGGGGCACGGCCATCAGTGGTGACCGGCTCTGTGGGGGGCGAGCCGCGCTCGGCAAACATGACGCGGTGCACAGCTCAGGCTGATCGCAGTGAAGACGGCGAAGGTGCCCCTTCAGGCCAGAGGAAGTGTGACGTCTGCGGTCAGGGAGACCTGGCCGGCGGAGCGCTGCCAGTCGAACAGGCCGGTGATGGGGATGATCTGAAGCTTGAGACGGGTGTGGCTGGTGAAGGTGTAGGAGAGGGCTTCCAGATCGCGGGTGAGGGTGCGGGACTTACCGTCGAGGATGACGGGCAAGGGGGTGGCCTGATTGCCGACGACCCGACCGGTGGCTTGGTCGACGATCTGGGCGAACAGGGCCGTGCCCGGCTTCTTGGCCACGCCCTTGTAGTGCAGGGTCAGCTTCGGAACGCCGACGGTCCGGCTGCCGGAGCGGGTGTGGATCGGGACGTTCACGGCCTTCTTGGCGGGCTTGGCGGCCAGCATGTAGTCGGGGAACGGCAGACCCTCGACCGGGGTGGTGTTCTTCCCTTCCAGGTAGGGCACGATGTCGGCGCGTGAGAACGCCAGGTGGCCAGTGCCGCGGGCACGGACCTTGCCCTTGGAGGGTGGCGGGTAGGCGGATGCAGTCCGGTAGACGCCGTACTGGTCGAGATACTCGAATCCGGGGCCGGTGTCGACCTTCTGGTTCTTCAGGTAGCGGGCGAACCACTTCAACGTGGTCTTGGCCGTGTGGTCGGCGGGGCCTTGCTTGTCGTTGCAGATGCCGTGGCCCTCGCAGGTCCAGACCATCTTGACCGGCGCCCCGTTGGCTTTGACCGTCTGGTAGTTCGCAATGCCTTGGCGCAGGGTGAACAGGGTGTCGACCGTCGCCTGGAAGATCAGGGTCGGGATCTTGATCCGCTTCACCAGGTAGTCGGGACCATGCGCGCGGAACCAGCGTTCGGTGGCCGGTGGGAGGGTGCCTTGGGCCAGCCCGGTGACGCAGGCGTCCCGGACGATCGGGGCAAGCTGGTTTCCGTTGATGACGCCGCCGAGGCATAGGGAGAGGCCCCAGCTCGCCCGGTAGATCCGGTCGGGGTAGAGGCTATTGATGAGGCTGTTGAAGGTGACCATTGGGGCGATGACATCGACTCTGCGGTCCAGCCCGGCGGCGATGAGCTGGATCGCGCCGCCGTAACTGCCGCCTGCCATGCCCATACGCGGGTCGCCCTTGCGGTCGAGCTTGACCTCGCTCTGCTTGGCCGTCCAGTCGATGATCTTCAGGATGTCGCGGCCTTCGACGCGAGGATCGTCCACGTTGGAGGCGCCGCCGGACCCGAACCCGCGGGAGTTCCAGGTGACGACGTTGTATCCGGCGCCGAGGAGGTCGGCGAGCTGGCCCTTTGTGCGATCGGTGTCACCGCGTGTGCCCCAGCCATGGCCCAGCAGAACGACGGGTCGCCGCTCGTTCTTGCGCAGCCCGGGTGCAGGGAAGAAGTGGGTGATGATCCCGACCCCGTCGAAGGACCTGATCGTGACCGTGCGGGTTTCGGGGGAGGCATGTGCCGTCCCCGGAACAAGGACCACCGCCGTGAGGGTGGAGACCGCTGCCGAAGCGGTCATCAGCGGGGTGCGGAGCATGAGAGGTCACCTCTCCTGAGGAGGACGAGACGTGAACGAAATGGCAACTCGCCGGTAACTTACACGTGCAAGTAGCGCGTTTGAAGGCCTAAAGACTGGGATTCCGGAATCGGGCGGCTGTGAACTCGCGGTTGTGTGGGCTCGAGTGGTCGGACAGCTTCTCGCCTGGAGATCGAGGGGCGTGACGCCACCTGCGTTCGAGTGCCTCTTGTCACAGGCGCCGGAGCGGAGTACCTTCCGCTGACACGTGTAAGTAAGAACTTCCGGATCTGGATTTCCCGCGGTCACGAGCCGCAGCGGGAAACGTCCCCCACCCCACGCCCACCGCCATGACCCACCCCCGGCGGCCGGGACCCATGACGCTTTCAGCAGCCGTTCGGCACCGCCCACGGTGCCCCATCACCTGGCCACGCGCGCCGCGCAAGGTGGCTGGGCCGCTCCCTCCCCACCCCTGACCGTTCCGCAAGCCGAGCGATTCGCCGGCAGTGTGCGGGATTCCGAGGAGAAGCAATGTCGTTCATTCCTGCACGCGCTCATCACGGTGCGCGAGAGCCGACGGTTGAGGCTAGAGCGCCTGCGCACTCGATCGCCGATGCCCGCAGCGAGACGCGCTCATGGCCGGCCTGACGGCCGGCGCTGTCGATGACCGCGCTGGGTGGCCGGAACTGCCCCCGATCGGGGATCGACTACGGCGTGGCTGCTACCTACGCGTTCTGACAGCAGCTCCTTCACCTCCGGTGCCTAGGCCGCTGTCTCCCCGGTAGAGGCGCGGGGACTACGTGATGCCGTCTTTCTCTATCGGCGGCACCTTCGGCCTGTGCGGGAACAGGCCGGCAGCGGCGGGCTGGTCCCGGCTTTGTGACGGCCCGCATAACCCCGCAGCATCCACACATCGTTCGGCCGTCTGCGCCCCACCCCTGCCCGGAGTCGCCCATGCCGTGCCGTCTCCTTGCCCGCGCGCCTCCTCAAAGAAAGCACCCTCTACCCCCTACACAGCTCAACCTGGAGGATCCATGTCCCATCCATCCGCAACGAACCAGCGCAAACCAGACGGTCGCGGTCTCCGCTTCCTCACCGACGCCCTAAGGAGGCGTACCGGTCGGGCGTGGCACCGTGCCACCGTCACCACACTCGCCATGGCAAGCGTCCTCGCGTTCCTCACTGCTCCTCCCGCCTCCGCCGCCCCGAGCGGCCCCGGTGGCGGTGCAGGCCGGGTCGACCAGCGGACTTACCATGCGACGACCGGCGACAACAGCTATCTCGTCTACGTACCCCAAGGATGGAATGGGGCGGAGAAGCTTCCGCTATATGTGATGTTGCACGGCTGCGGTTCGACGGCCGATCAGCAGATGAACGTCAGCCTGCTCAACCCCCTGGCGGACCGCGAACGGTTCATGGTCGCCTATCCCGACAATGGCGGGCAGTGCTGGCGCGCCGTCTCCAACGACAAGCCGAGCATCACGCGAGGCGGCGGCGGGGACGCCGACATCGTGGCCGGTATCACCCGTGAGGTCATCGCCAACTACCGCATCAACTCCGAGCGCGTGTACCTCGCGGGCTTCTCATCAGGCGCGTTTCAGACCAGCGCCACAGGCGCGGCCTACCCCGACCTGTACGCGGCCATCGGCGTGTCGGCGGGAGCCGGCTACGGGATGGACGCCCTCACCTGTCTGGGCATGACCGACTCGAATGCTCCGAGCTATGCACCACAGGCCGTCGCGCAGATGGGCTCACACGCACACGTCATGCCCTTCATCACCTTCGGAGGGACCTGGGACATCCTCGGCGAGAACCCCAACGTCGGAGGATGCACCCGGCGCGCCTACCTCGCCTGGCTGGCAACCGACAACCTCCTCAAGCCCGGTACCAACGGTGCCACCTACCGCGACGATCCTGCATCCACCACGACCGGTCAGGTCTCCGGCGGTTTCTCCTGGAGCCGGATGATGGCTCGGAACACCAGTGGCTGTCAGGTCAGCGAGCGCTGGATCGTGGACGGAATGGGACACGACTGGTCCGGCGGAACGACCGCCCCCAAGGGCCCAAGCGCCAGCGAAGCCACCTGGAGTTTCTTCCAGAAGTTCACCCTCCACGGTGGCAGCACAGCCTGCCGCCTGTAGCCCCTAGCCATCGTCCGGGCGGCGCCAATGCCGTCGCTCGCTCGGGCGGTGCGGGAGCCCAGCGCCCGGCCCGGCGAGGGCGATTGTGGTTGCGATGATGATCTTCTTCGCATGCTCTCCTCTGTATGGCCGTAAGAAGGGCCCCCCTCACCGTGCGCCCGGCGGAGCCGGGCGGTCCGGTACGCTCTGCCGCGCTGTGGACAGTGCGTCCTCGACCGCGGAGCGCAGAGCGGTCTAGGCGGCCCGCGCGCTCGCCCAGCTGGATGTCCCGGCACCGGGTTTCCTCCAAGTCGGTACAGGCAAGTCCAGCTCCACTCACGCCAGCCCCCGTCGCCACGAGTCCGGGCACGGTCCGTTGTCGGCCATGACGATGCGGACGCCCGCCTAGTCTGGTGCGTCTACGACCTAGGCCGGGCGCCTCACGTGCCGTCGCCGTGCTGGCCACGGCGAAGCGCGGTCAGCGCCGCTATGTTGGCGGGATGCTCAGAAATCCGCAGCTTGAGGCACTGTTCGGTGTCGGCCGCCTCGACCAGGTCAGCCATGCCGAGGTGCTGGCACTGGTCGGCAACACCGTGGCGGCCGAGTCCGCGGTCCTGGACTACAAGCAGCAGGTGCACGCCAAGAACCCAACGCAGAAGGCCGAGTTCTGCAAGGACGTGGCGGCGATGGCCAACTACCAAGGTGGCGTCCTGCTGCTGGGCGTCGCCGAGAACGCGGGAGCGGCGACCGCCCAGAGTGTGCCGGGGGTGGACATCAGCGACGGGGAGATACGGCGGCTTCGTCAGACTGCCCAGAGCCAGGTCTCGCCGTACCTGGATTTCGACCTCTACCCGCTGCCCGACGGTCCAGGGTCGCTACACGGCGTGCTGATGGTGGCCGTCGCGCGGAGCGCTCGCGCGCCACATGCGGTGTCGGAGTCGCCCCAACCCGGCCTGCTGGGGTATCCGGTGCGGGACGGCGCGCAGACCCGGTGGATGAGTGAACCGGAGATCTTCACCCGCTACCGGCAGCGCGACCAGGCGATCGCAGACCGGGCGGCCCGCACCGAGGACGTCGAGGTGGACGCGGTCACCGCCGTGTATGAATCGGACGTGCAGCGGACCGGCCAGCAACGCACCAGCCGACCGTTGATGGTGCTCTCGCTGGTCCCCGAGCAGCCCGGCGATCTGCGGATCACTCCGGCAGCGCTGGCCGAGGCCACCCAGGCGTTGACGGGGGGCCAGGATGTGCAGCTGGGCGATGTCGGGGTCGCCTCGGCGAGGTTCATCGCCGCCGACACCCGCCTGCACGATCACCAGGCGCCGCCGCTCGGCACTTATATGGAGCTGCACACCGACGGCGCTGGCAGCTTCGTGGCCGCCTTGGACACCGCCGGGCAGGACCAAGCCCCGATCGAGCTGGAGCAGCTCACCGTCGACATTATCCGGACCGTGGCACTGCTGGCCCGCCACGCCCGGGACCGAGTCGGAGCATCCGGTGTCGCCAACCTCAGGCTGCAACTGCTCGCCAGCCCTGACTGCCTGCAGACCTCTTCGCCGCTGATGCTCAATGCCATGGGGTTGACGGAATCCACGCTGATGATCGTCAGTACGCCGTCGCATCAGCGGATCAGTCTCCGCGCGCCCACCACTGCAGTCGGTCGCGCACAGGCCCTCCTGGACAGCCTCGTCGACGACGGGGCAGCGCTGGCCGCTGCGGCCGCGCTCGCCATCGAAGAGGCGCTGCAAGCCTTCGGGCTCGTTGAGCTCGAACTGGTCACACCCGCAGGTGCGCTCCCGGCTAGCCGATGGCGCGGCCATGACGCCGATGCTGTACGGAGGCTGGCCGCGCCCTACGGCATCCCCGTGGTCTAGTCGAATCCGCATCGCTATGCCTCCGCCTTCCCGTTGATGCAAGGCGAGGTCAAGCGGTTGCAGCGGGCCGCTCCGGTGCCCGCCCACGACCACCATCGACGGCGAAGACCCAGCCCTGCCAACCATCATCGATGGCCAGCTCCTCGGGCGCTGTCGGCCGCGCTGCCTGAACGCGAACGCACGGCGCGGCTGCTGCTCGGGCGCAGATCCACCTCGGAGCGGTCAGCGGCAGGTGGTGTTGCCGCCGCTGAGGGTGAACCTGCGGAAGAAGCGCCAAGAAGCTTGGGAGGCGCTGGGGCCCTTGGGGTCGGTGTAGTCGGCGTACTTGGGGTCGGTCGACCCGCCGGACCAGGCGTGGTTCATGCCGTGTACGGTCCAGCGCTCGGAGATCTGGCAGCCATTGCGGTCCCCGGCCAGTTCCTTGGCCCAGGTGTAGCCGCCTGGAACCTGGCCCGTTGTGGTGGTCGGGTTGGGGCGGAAAGTGTCTCCGCGTGTGCCCGGCTTCAGGAGGTTGTTGGTAGCCAGCCACTGCTTGTAGGCGAGCCGGGTGCATCCTCCGGGCCAGGGCCTGTCGCCGAGCGGGTCGCGGTCTCCTCCGATGGTGAAGGTGGGCATGACGTGGGCGCGCCGCCCCATCTGCGCGACGGCCTGCTGCGCGTAGTACGGGGCGGCCGAGTCGAACAGGAGGATGCAGCCGACGTCCATTCCGTAGCCGCCTCCCGCGGCGACGCCGATGGCCGCGTACAGATCGGGGTAGGCCGCGCCCGTCGCGCTCGTCTGGAAGGCGCCGGACGACATGCCGGCGAGGTAGACCCGCTGGGTGTTCGCTCGGTAGTGGGAGATGACCTCACGAGTGATGCCGGCCACGATGTCGGCATCGCCGCCGCCCCGGACGGTGTTCTTCTTGTTGAAGAGCGCGCCCCAGCACTGGCCGCCGTTGTCGGGGTAGGCGACGATGAACCGTTCGCGGTCGGCGAGCGGGTTGAGCAGGCTGGCGCCCATCTGTTGGGTGGCCGTCGTGCCGCAGCCATGCACCATCACGTACAGGGGGAGCCGGTCGGTGGGCTTCCAGCCGCGCGGCACGTAGACCAGGTAGTCGTTGGTACCGGTCGAGGCTCGGTAGGTCCGGTGGTCGACGTGGCCTCCGCCCTTTGCGGTGGCGGCGGCAGTGGCGGGGGCGGCGAAGGTGAGTGCAAGGACGCTCGCTGCGGCGAGCGTGGTGCGCACGCGCCAGCGTTGGCCGTCCCTGCGGCCAAGGCGGGATCTGCCGGAGGCGTCCTGCGCCCGAGCGCTGTGTGTGGAGGGGGTGGTCATGAGCATCTCCTGTGCGGTCTTGCTGCGGGGTGGGATGTGGAACGTGGCGCCAGAGGGTTCAAGACCGCGCTGGCTCCTCACTGCGCTGCCTGCTGGCCGACAGGGAAGGAGCGGTGGTCATCCGAGGTGGCCGAGTGCGGTGAGCCAGTCCTCTAGGAGGTGCGGCCAGCCGTCGACGGCATGGCCGGTCGAAGTGAGGCCGAAGCCGTGGCCGCCCTCGGGGTAGATGTGTGCCTCCACAGGGCGTCCGGCTGCTCGCCAGGCTTGGACGAGCCTGATCGTCTCCTCGAAGCACAGCTGGTCGTCGGCCGTGACCACCGTGAACAGCGGCGGTGCCGTGTCCGGGGCGGGCCGCCCCTGTGCATAGCCGCCGTAGATACTGGCGACGAAGTCGGGACGCTCGGCCGGGTCGTGGGCGCGTGTGGCGTTGGTCGCCAGGAAGCCGCCCGCCGAGAATCCGATCATGCCGATCATGGCGGGATCGATCTCCCACTCGGCGGCGCGCGACCGTAGCAGGCTGATCGCGCGCTGGGCATCGGCCAGCGCCAGGGCGGCGGCACCGCGGTCCACGTCCGCGATGGCGGCGGCGACGGATTCGCCATTGTGAACCGGCGCGAAGACGGCTGCGACACGCTCGGCGAAGTCGGCCATGGTCTCGCCGCTGTGGGCCAGGCGGTACTTCAGGACGAACGCTGCAATCCCACGGTCGCGCAGCCACTCGGCGGCCATGGTGCCCTCGCTGTCCATCGACAGCATGACGAAGCCGCCCCCCGGAGCGACGATGGCGGCCGAGCCCGTGGCCCGGCCGAGCTCGGGCAGGTATGGGATCAGGGTCGGGACTACCACGTTGCGAATGCGGTGGCCGCCAGCCGGATCGTGGAAGGCCGACTCCCGATGTGTCCATCCCGCGCTCCCCGGGGCCGCCTGTGGCCAGAGCCGGACCTCGCCGTGAACGCAGCGGTCGGCGGCGGTCTGGGCTCGTGATGGCGCTTCACGCGCTGCGGTCGGGTCCGATCCGGTGCGCGGCATGGGCACCTCCTGAAAGTCGTCGGGATCAGGCGGGGCGGGGGGGGGAAGTGGGAGCGGGTGACGGCCGATCGGAGAAGCCGCAGCCGTGCGTCGGCGCCCTCCAGACCACTTGGCGAAACGAATCACCGCACTGGCCCGGATCTGAGGCGGCACAGGTTTCGTGCCACCCGTTTGCCGCGAGCGGGCCCGAACGGGGTGCCGACCGGTGACGGCATCGAGCAGTCGGCTGAGGGACCGAGCAGCCCGGGTTCGGCTGCACGATCTTTCGCCGTCGCTTGTCGCGTGTACTGCCCTATGCTGACTTACACGTTTCAGAGCGGGACTATAGGTTCTATCGACAGGCATCTCAATAGGGATGAGAGTGGACTTCGCGTCCGGCTCGCTGCGCCTGCCGCCCGCCCAGGCAAGGATCATGCCCCCACCAGGGACGATGCCGCCTCAACAGAAGTGATCGATACGATCGATGTGTCGGGCCAATGAGGGGAATTGGTGCATGGCAGCCAGGCAGCGGCGGGTCACGTCGGTCGATGTGGCCCGGGAGGCCGGGGTGTCGCCGGCCACCGTCAGCTATGTGCTGAACAGGGTGACCAGGCAGCGGATCTCCGAAGAGACGCGCCGCAAGGTCATGGCGGCCGTCGACAAGCTCGGCTACACCCCGTCTGCCGCGGCACGTGACCTGCGGCGGGGCCGCAGCGACATCGTCCTGCTGCTCCTCAAGGGCATTCCCCTCGGATTCACCGCCATCGAGCTGGTAGAGGAACTCACCGACGCCCTGGGGCGGCACGAGCTCACGCTGGTCACGCGGCTGGAGCGAGACCGCCCCCTCACTGAGATGTGGCGCGAGCTCACACCGGCCGCCGTGATCTTCTTTACCGAGGTGTCCGAGGAGGACCGTGCGCAGCTCAGCACTGCGGGGGCGCACATCGTGCACAACTGGCCCGATGCGAACGGCCAGGATCCGATCACCGCGGGCCAGGTCGAAATAGGACGGCTGCAGGCCGTCCACCTCGCGGCGAACGGCCACCGGCGCCTGGGCTACCTCGGCCCAGACGACGCCCGGATGCGTGACTTCGCCGGCCCGCGGCTGGAGGGTGTGCGCCAGGCATGTGCCGAGCGCGGGCTGACCCCTCCCGATGTGCGGGAGATGCCTTTCGGCAGCGCCGCGGCGGTGCGGATCGCCCGCACCTGGCAGGCCGCAGGCATCACCGGAGTGTGCGCCTTCAACGACGAGTACGCCTTCACCTTCCTGGCCGGCATGCGCGCCGCCGGCCTGGCCGCGCCGGACGACCTGGCCGTCGTCGGCGTGGACGACATCCCCCTCGCCCAGCTGGCCGCCCCGCCGCTGACCACCGTCCGTCAGGACATGCGGATCGTCGCCGCCACCCTGACCCACCAGGTCCTAAGGGGACTTGGACTATCGGACGGCCGCGCGTTGAGCACCGAGGCCAGCATCTTGGTGGTCCGCGACTCCGCCTGACCCGGGCGACTTCCCGGGACCCCTCTTGCGCGCTCGCTCCGGGCCGGGCTAGTTTCTATCTACCGCTACTTAAACGTGTAAGTAAGTCTTCGTCCGGCGCCTCGTCGCAGAACCGGCGAGTTCTTCGTCCACGGCCTCCGTGGGGGAGAGCCTCTGCGCTGACCACACCGCCTACACGCCTGGTCTCTGGCTCCTTTGCCTGCAGACGACGTGCTCGTCCGCTGTGTTCGCCGGACTCGAACCGCACGAAAGGAATCCGTTTTGACGCCACTCGACGGGTTTGACGTCCCCGGCGGTTTTCTGTGGGGGGCCTCGACCTCCGCCCACCAGACCGAGGGCAACAACACCACCAGCGACTGGTGGGCGTTGGAGCAGGAGCCCGAGAGTTTCGTGAAGGAACCCAGCAGAGACGCCGCCGACAGTTTTCACCGCTGGGAGGAGGACATGGACCTGCTGGCCGCCGCCGGGTTCACCGACTACCGGTTCAGCATCGAATGGGCGCGCATCGAGCCGGTGGACGGCCAGTTCTCACTGGCGGCGCTCGCCCACTATCGCGCCATGATCGACGGTGCGCTCGCCCGCGGGCTCCGCCCGTTGATCACTTTGCACCACTTCACGACGCCGGCCTGGTTCGCTCGCCAGGGAGGCTGGGGCGCCCCCGGCGCTGTCGACAGGTACCTGCGGTACGCCGAGGCGGTCGCACCCATTCTCCGCGACGGGGTCGAGCGGGTCTGCACGATCAATGAGCCCAACGTCGTCAGCGTCTTCGACCGGCTCCTGAACGAGGGCGTCTCGGTCTTCGAGGGCGGAATTCCCGAACCCGACGAGGTGATCGCGAACGCTCTGATCGAGGCTCACGGACGCGCCGGCGTCCTGCTGCGGGAACAGGTTCCGGGCCTCCAGATCGGCTGGTGCGTCGCGGTGATCGACGTCCAGGCGGCTCCGGACGCCCACGCCCAGGCCGAGCAGTGGGTGAGGTCGCGGCTTGATCCTTTCCTGAACGCGGCCCGCGATGACGACTGGATCGGCGTGCAGACCTACACCCGCATCCGCATCGGCAACAGGGAGGGCGAGCCGGTCAGACTCCGCGCTGAGGGCGGGGCCGCGCGCACCCTGACCGGGTGGGAGTACTACCCGTCGGCGCTGGGCGGCGCGGTCCGCTTCACCGCCGCCCGCACCGGCCTGCCCGTCATCGTCACCGAGAACGGCATCGCCACCGACGACGACGCCCAGCGCATCGCCTACACCTCCGACGCGCTTCGCTCGCTCCAGGAGGCCATGGCCGACGGGGTCGACGTACGCGGCTACTTCCACTGGAGCCTGCTCGACAACTACGAGTGGGGCGACTACGCCCCCACCTACGGCCTCGTCGCCGTCGATCCGACGACCTTCGCCCGCACCCCGAAGCCCTCCCTGGCCTGGCTGGGAGGGCTGGCCAGGAGCGCTTGAGTCGAAAACGGCGAGGTGCGCCACGCCGATCGCGGCCCAGAGACGACAGACGCATCGCTCCCTCGCTTCAGCATCCCGTTCCCCACCCCACTGGGCCTTTCCTGCGCGGCGCCACCATCCCGGACCAGCTCTAGGACGGCGCCGGCGCATCGAGACCAGAAAGAGACAGTGATGATGAAAAGAACCCGGCCGATCAGCGGGCTCGTCGTGACGGCTGCGGCTGTGCTGCTCGCGGCTGCGGCATGTGGCGGAGGGGCCAGCTCCAAGGGCGGCGGACGCACCGAGCTGAGGTTCGGCACCATTTCTGGGCCGGTGATCGCGTTCGATCCGTGGCTGGCCCCGTTCGGTGACAACGCCTCTCTGTTGCTCAACCAGATCAGCTACGACTCCCTGACGCACGTTGCGCCGGACGGGAAGATCACCCCGGGCCTGGCCACGTCGTGGCAGCTCAGCGGCTCGAACAAGGTCACGCTCAAGCTGCGCGACGACGCGAAGTTCGACGATGGCACCCCTGTCAACGCCGAGGCGGTGAAGGCCAACTTCGACTACGCGAAGAAGGCGGTGCCGGCGGGCCAGCGCACGCCCTACATCGCCGCGCTGACGACGACCGTCGTCGACCCCACCACCCTGACGCTGGAGTCCAGGACGCCGCAGCCGGACCTGCTGACGAACCTCGCGACCGGCGGAGGATTCATCGTCAATCCCAAGGCGCTGAAGAACCCGGCGTCCCTGAGGTCCAAGCCGGCCGGCAGCGGCCCGTACACGCTGACCTCGGCCGTCCCTGGCCAGGACTGGGTCTTCACTCGGCGTCAGGGCCACTGGAACCCGAGCGAGTTCCAGTACCAGAAGCTGGAGATGAAGAACTTCAGCTCGCTCCAGGCCATGGACAACGCGCTCAAGACCGGGCAGATCGACGGAGGGCTCGGCAGGCCGGAGTTCCTCGCCGGTGACCGCACGGCCGGGCTCAACATCCACCAGGCCAAGCCCACCACGCTGCAGGGCATCTGGCTGAGTGACAGGGCCGGGAAGATCGTGCCGGCGCTGGGCGAGGAGAAGGTGCGGCAGGCCCTGAACTACGCCGTTGATCGTGACGCCGTCATGAAGGCGGTCTTCTACGGTGTCGGCGCGCCCGCCTCCCTCATCATGCCCGAGGGTCTGAGTGGCAGCGGCGCCAAGGTGAAGGAGGCCTACTCCTACGATCCCGCCAAGGCCAAGAAGCTGCTGGCCGAGGCCGGCTACCCCAACGGCTTCACCCTGCCGTTCCTGGGAGCCGGCCAGGACAGCAAGCTGGAGCAGGCCGTCGCCGGCTACCTGCGCCAGGTGGGCGTGAAGATGGACATCAAGCCACACGTCGCCGACTACACCAACGAGGTCCGGTCCGGTAAGTGGGCGGCGACGTCGTTCGCCTGGACGATGACCCCGCCCGCCCAGTCGGTGAACGAGATCCTCTCGCCCAACGGCCTGGGCAATCTCAACCACTCGACCGACCCCCAGATCTCCGCCGCGCTGGACCGCACCCAGGCTCCGCTGGGAGACGCCCAGACCCGGGCGATGGAGGACCTGGTCGGGATCGTCAACGACAAGGCGTGGTTCCTGATCGTCGGCCACTCCTCGAACCTGTACGTGACGAGCAAGGGCGTGACCTGCGACATCGGCCAGCGCACCACCTGCCCGCTGTACACCTTCCGTCCCGCGAAGGCGAGCTGATGCGCGCGACCCTGCGACCGATGCTGGGACGCCTGCTTCTGGCGCTGCCGATGCTCCTCATCGTGGCCACCGCGACGTTCTTCCTGGTCCAGCTGGTGCCGGGCGATCCGGGCAGCTTCATTCTCGGCAGCGGTGCGTCCGGGGAGCAGGTGGCGGAGCTCAACGCCTCCCTCGGCCTGGACAGACCCGTGCTCGACCAGTTCCAGACCTGGCTCGGGGCCGCTGCGCGAGGTGACCTGGGCACGTCGTGGATCAACCGCGCCCCGGTGGTGGAGACGCTGGCGGCCGCGCTGCCGGTGACGCTGTCGCTGACCGGGCTGGCCATCGTGGTCATCGTGGTGGCAGGGGTCGGCCTCGGAACGTGGGCGGCACTGCGCCCGGGGTGGCTCGACCGCCTCTTGCAGGGGACCGCGGGCCTGGCGATCGCGGTGCCGAACTTCTGGCTCGGCGTCGGGCTCTTGCTGCTGTTCGCGGTCCACCTGTCCCTGTTCCCCGCGTCCGGCTACGTGCCGCTGAGCTCGCCTGGGGAATGGCTGCGGTCCCTGACGCTGCCCGTGCTCACCCTGGCCGTCGGCCCCGCCTTCGCGCTCGCGCTTCAGGTGCGCAGGGCAATGATCGACGTGCTGGCCAAGGACTACATCCGGTCGCTGCGGGCGGCCGGCCTTCCACGGCGGTCGGTTCTGTTCAAGCACGCGCTGCGCAATTGCATGGCGCCGGTGGTGACAGTGATCGGTTTCCAGGTGCTCGGCCTCATCGCGGGCGCCGTCCTCATCGAGCAGCTGTTCAACCTGCCCGGACTCGGCGGCGTGATGCTCACCAGCGTTACCCAGCACGATGTGCCCGTCGTCCAGGGGGCGGTGCTGCTGTTCGCGGTGTTCGTCGTCCTGATCAACCTGCTGATCGATGTGGGAGCGGCATTGCTCAATCCACGGGCCAGGGAGCGGGCATGACCTTCACCCGTGTGCTCGCCGCCTTCAGGTCCCCGCTGGCTGCGCTGTCGCTGCTGTGGCTGGCCGCGATCTGCCTGACCAGTGTGTTCGCCTCGGTCCTGGCACCACAGGACCCGCTGGCACAGGATCTACCGGCCGCGAACCAGGGCCCGACCGGAGCGCACCTGCTCGGCACTGACGGGTTGGGCCGCGATGAGCTGTCGCGGGTGATGTTCGGCTCCGCGACGCTGCTATGGGGCGCCGCGGAGGCGACCGTCATCGCGTTGCTGATAGGGGTGTCCGCAGGGCTGCTGGCCGGGTTCTCTGGCAAGACCGTCGACCGGGTTCTGCTGTGGCTGGCGGATCTGAGCTTCGCACTGCCCGGCTTCATCGTCATCGTGGCTCTCGCGGTCATCTACCCGCGAAACACCGCGGTCCTGATGGGCGCGCTGGGGGTGATCTCGGCAGGCGGCGTTCTGCGCTTCACCCGTAACCTCACCCGGGCGGTGCGCGAGGAGCTGTTCGTGGACGCCGCGTACACCGCCGGGCTGTCCCGCCGCCGGGTCATGACCCGGCACATCCTGCCCGTGATCACCGCACCGCTGACGGTCCAGGCCGTGCTCATGCTCTCCGCCGGAGTGATCGTCGGGGCATCACTGTCGTTCCTCGGCCTTGGAGGCAATCCCGAGAAGCCGAGCTGGGGTCAGATGATCTACGAGGCGAGCCAGCAGATGACCTCGGATCCCTGGCTGATGGTGCCCAGCGGTGCCGCGCTGATCTTCACCGTGATGGCGCTGAACTTCATCGGCGGCTCGCTCGGCGACCTCACGCCGGGAACTCGCGCCGCGCGGGGAACACGGGCCCGCGCTCGCATGCGGCCTGTGCGCTCGGTGGTCCGCCGGCCCGAGGCGCATGGAGTCGGAGCCGAGGAAGCAGCACCGCCCCAGGATGAGCCGCTGCTGTCGGTGCGCGGCCTCACCGTTTCATTCCCCGGGGCGCAGGACGGCGGTGTTCAGCCCGTCGTGGACGGGGTCGGCTTCGAGGTGCGCGAAGGGCGGGCGCTCGGCCTGGTGGGGGAGTCGGGCTGCGGCAAGTCGATCAGTGTCCTGGCCATCCCGGGACTGGTCCCGCAGCCGGGAGCGGTCACAGGAGGGTCGATCCGCTTCGCCGGCGAAGAGCTGGTCGGGCTGGGTGAGCGGCAGCTGAACCGCTTCCGCGGCTCGCGGATCGGGCTGATCTCGCAGGAGCCCATGGTGGCCCTGGACCCCTCGTTCACGGTGGGAAGCCAGCTGTGCGAGGTGCTGGCCCACACCGCAGGGGTGCCCCGCCGTCGGCGCCGCGAACGGTGTCTGGAACTGCTCGCCGAAGCAGGCATCGCCGACCCGGTCCGCACCGCTGCGAGCTACCCCCACCAGCTGTCCGGCGGCATGGCTCAGCGGGCGGCGATCGCGATGGCGCTGGCGGGATCGCCGCAGCTGCTCATCGCCGACGAGCCGACGACAGCGCTGGACGTCACCGTGCAGGCCGAGATCCTAGATCTGCTGCGCGAGCTGAAAGAGCAGCGCGGTATGGCGCTGCTGCTGGTCACGCACGACCTCGGAGTGGTGGCCGACATCTGCGACGACATGGCGGTGATGTACGCCGGGCAAGTCGTCGAGCAGGGCGCTGTCGAGGACGTCCTCGCCGCGCCCCTGCACCCGTACACGCGTGGGTTGCTGGCCTCGACCCCCGAATCGGCGGCGCACACGGGACGACTGAGCGCCATTGCCGGCACGGTGCCGCAGCCGAAGGACTGGCCGACGGGATGCCGATTCGCCGACAGGTGCCCGCACGCCCAGGAACGCTGCCGTACCGCCCCTGTCGCCCTCGAATCTCCCGTCGCGTTGAAAGCCGACGACGGGCGGGACGCCGCACGGTGCGTGCGCGCCGTCGATCTGTTCGTGGAGGCACGCTCGTGAACCGGCTGCTCGATGTGGAAGAGCTGACCGTCGCCTACCCCCGCCGTCCGCCGTCGGTGGATGGGGTCTCACTGACCGTCGGGCGCGGGGAGACGCTGGGGCTGGTCGGTGAGTCCGGCTCGGGCAAGACGACGTTGGGCCGTGCGGTCCTGGGTCTCGTCCCCGTTTCCGGAGGGCGGATCGGCTTCGACGGGCAGGAGATCGGTCATCTGCCCGCCGTGCGCCGTGGGCCCGGGCTCATTCACCGCATCCAGACCGTCTTCCAGGATCCCAACAGCTCGCTGAACCCGGCCCGCACCGTGGGCGACAGCGTCGCGGAGTCACTGCACGGCGGGGGCCGCCTGTCTCGCGCGCGACGCCGTGAAACGGTCGGCGAGCTGCTGGAACGCGTCGGCCTTCCGGCGGTGGCCGCCACCCGGTACCCCCACGAGTTCTCCGGAGGGCAGCGGCAGCGCATCGCGATCGCCCGCGCCTTGGCCGCTGAGCCGGAACTGGTGGTCTGCGACGAACCCACCAGCGCTCTCGACCTGTCCACCCAGGCTCAGATGCTGAACCTCCTGAGCGATCTGCGCCGAGAGCAGGAGCTGTCCTACCTGTTCATCAGCCATGACCTCGCGGTCGTCCGGCACATCGCCGACCGCATTGCCGTTCTCTACCAAGGACGTGTCATGGAATGCGGCCCAGCCGACCAGGTGGGGCTCAGGCCGGCGCACCCCTATACCCAGGCTCTGCACGCCGCCGCGCCGATCGCCGACGTCGCCGCACAGCGCACCCGCCGGGCCGCCCGTACCGCAGCGATGATCCCCGCCGACGCGGCGCGGCGGCCGGGCGGCCGACCCGACAGCTGCCCGTTCACCTCCCGGTGCCCGCGCGCGGCGGACGTGTGCGGCAGCCGTCGGCCCCGCGAGGTCGTCCACGACGGGGTGACGCTGGCCTGCCACCTGTTCGATCCGGAGTCCGGACACCCCGACAGCGCCGTCCCCTCCAGCATCGCCCACGAGGAGATGAAGAAGTGACTCCAAAGGCGGCCGGACGGAAAGGATGGAGCGTGCCAGGCCCTTCGGGGCTGCGCGTCGAGCATCTCGATGCGCCGCTGGGCATCGGTGACCGGCAGCCGCGCCTGTCCTGGCGGCTCCCGCCCGAGGCCACCGGCCAGCGCGCCTACCGCATCCGCCTCGACTCGGGCCGAGAAACCGGCTGGCGGGACGGTGACGGCAACGTGCTCGTTCCCTGGCCGTTCTCCCCGCTCAGGTCCCGAGAGCGTGTGCGGTGGCAGGTCCAGGCACGCACCGACAGAGGGGAGTCGCAATGGTCGCCGTGGTGTGCCTTCGAGACCGGACTGCTCGACGCCGCCGACTGGACGGCGCGGTGGATCCACCCCGCCGAAAACGAGCCGCCTCCGGGGCCGGGACGTCCGACCTATGAGCTGGCTAGCACCGTGGTCCTCGACAGGCCGGTGGCTCACGCCCGGCTGTACGCCACCGCTCACGGCCTGTACGAGGCGTTCCTCGGCGGCCGCCGGGTCGGCGATCTGGAGCTGACACCCGGCTTCACCCAGTACACACGGCGTCTCCAGGTGCAGACCTACGACGTCACGGGGTTGCTAGCCGAAGGCGAGCAGGACTTCACGGTGCTGCTGAGCGATGGGTGGTTCCGCGGACAGATCGGTCTCACCCGGGATCAGGACCAGTGGGGCACTCGAACAGCGTTCCTCGCCCAACTCCACATCGAGCATCCCGACGGCGACGTGACCATCACCGGCACCGACACGACCTGGCTCAGCCGTACCTCGCCCATCCTCGCCGCCGACCTCATCGAGGGCCAGCGTGAGGACCGCCGACCGGCCGCCTCGCCCCCCTGGCAGCCCGTGGCCACCTCCGACCTGGGATACGAGCGTCTCGTCGTGTCCTCGGCGCCGCCCGTACGCGTGACCCAGGAGTTGAGGCCGGTCGCGGTGACCCGCCTCGGCGAGGGGCGCCACCTGGTCGACCTCGGCCAGAACATCACCGGACGCGTGCGGCTGTCGAACCTCGGCCCCGAAGGTACCCGCCTCACCCTCGTCCACGGCGAGGCCCTGGACGCGTCGGGTGATGTCACCACCGACCACCTGCGCCCCGAAGGACCGTCTGTTCCCCACCCGCTGCCCGCCGGAATGGTCGACCAGATCATTTCTTCCGGCCGCGACGGCGAGATGTTCGAGCCGCGCCACACCGTCCACGGCTTCCAGTACGTCCGCATCGAAGGCCATCCCGGCGAGCCCTCCCGCGAGGACGTCACCGGAGTCGTCGTGCACACCGACATGCGTCGCACCGGATGGTTCACCTGCAGCGACGACCGGATCAACCGGCTGCACGAGGCCGCGGTGTGGAGCTTCCGCGACAACGCCTGCGACATTCCCACCGACTGCCCGCACCGCGAGCGCGCCGGCTGGACCGGCGACTGGCAACTGTTCGCACCGACCGCTGCCTTCCTCTACGACGTCGCGGGATTCTCGTTGAAATGGCTGCGCGACGTCGCCGTCGACCAGTGGGAGGACGGCACCGTCACCAGCATCTCCCCGTCGGCCCCCGCTCACGGCAAGGACAGCCCCGCCGCGTTCATCCACGGCTCGGCCGGATGGGGCGACGCGATTGTCCTGGTCCCTTGGGAGCTCTACCGCGCCTACGGCGACACCGGCGTCCTCACCGAGATGTGGCCGCACATGGTGCGCTGGCTCGACCGCGCCGAACGCATGGCAGCGCATGGACGCCACCCTTCCCGTACCGGACCGGCAAGGCCCCACGAACGGTATGTGTGGGACACCGGCTTCCACTGGGGCGAGTGGCTCGAACCCGGGGCCGACCTCACCGGCTCCCTGGAGGCGTTCGTCGCCCTCGACAAATCCGATGTCGCCACCGCCTACTTCGCCCGCTCAGCCGACCTGGCGGGCCGCATCGCCGAGATCCTCGGCCTCGCGGAGGACTCCGATCGCTACACCGCTCTGGCCGGGCAGGTGCGGGCAGCATGGCGAGCAGAGTTCCTGGACGCCGACCGAGCCGTCCGCCCGGCGACCCAGGCGAACCTGGTCCGGGCCCTGCGCTTCGGTCTGGTCCCGGACGACCTGCGCGACCGAGTCGCCGCGCAGCTCGTGGCGCTGATCCGGGCGGCCGGGACGCACCTGGGCACCGGATTCCTGGCGACCCCCGACCTGCTGCCCGTTCTCGCCGACACCGGCCACGCCGACGTCGCCTACGAACTGCTGTTCCAAGACACTCCGCCGTCCTGGCTCCACATGATCGACTGCGGCGCCACCACGGTCTGGGAGCACTGGGACGGAATCCGCGACGACGGGACGCCACACGACTCCCTCAACCACTACTCCAAGGGCGCCGTGATCGGCTTCCTCCACCGCTACGTCGCCGGCATCCGTCCGGGAGCCCGTGGCGGATACCGGCATCTCCGGATCGAACCCGTACCCGGCGGGAGCCTCACCTCAGCCTCTGCCGCCCACGATTCTCCGCACGGGCGCATCGAGTCGTCCTGGTCCCTGGACCGGGACGTGCTGCGCCTGTCCGTCCTCATACCTCCCGGCACGACCGCCGACGTCGTGCTACCTGGCCGTCCGCCAGAGCTGGTCGGCCCGGGCCGCCACCACTTCACCACCGCCGAGACCGCCGAAACCGCCGAAACGGAGAGCGAAAGCGCATGATCGACCGCCTGCTGAGCAGCCTCGACCTGGACACCAAACTGCGGCTCATCACCGGAACGGGCCTGTGGTCCACAGCCGAGGCACCTGTGATCGGCCTGCGCGCGATGCACCTGTCCGACGGCCCGGTCGGAGTCCGCGGCTGGTCGGAGAACGAACGGAACACCTCCGCGAACCTGCCTTCTCCCACGGCGCTCGCCGCCAGCTGGGACGACGATCTGCTCCGGCGCGTCGGTGAGCTACTTGCCGCCGAAGCCGCGACCAAGGAAGTCGACGTCGTCCTCGGCCCCACCATCAACCTGCACCGTGCCCCGCGCGGTGGCCGCCACTTCGAATGCTTCTCCGAAGACCCGCTGCTGACCGGACGGCTTGCCGCCGCCTACGTCGACGGCATCCAGCGGCACGGTATCGCGGCCTGCCCCAAGCACTTCGTCGCCAACGACTCTGAAACCGACCGCAACACAGTCGACGCCCGCGTCGACGAGCGCACCTTGCGTGAGCTGTACCTCGCCCCATTCGAACACGTCGTCCGCGAGAGTCGACCGTGGTCGATCATGGCCGCCTACAACGGTGTCAACGGCGCCCCCATGACCGAGAACGCGCTCCTGGAGGACCCCCTGCGCAGCGAATGGGGTTTCGACGGCGTGGTGGTGTCGGACTGGGGCGCGGTGTACTCCACCGAGAAGTCCGCCCGCGCGGGCACCGACCTGGCGATGCCCGGCCCCGAGCCCCTGTGGTGCGAGGCCCTGGCCGAGGCCGTTCGCTCGGGCACGGTGCCCGAGGAGGCGATCGACCGCAAAGTGCGCCACCTGCTGCTCCTCGCCGAGCGGGTCGGAGCCCTCAAGGATTTCCCGGCCGATCGTCCACGCCCCACCGCGGATCCCGCCGCCGCGCTGGCCCGAGAGGCGACCGCCGCGGGCATGGTCCTGCTCCGCAACGAAAGCGACCTGCTGCCCCTCGCCACCGACATGACGGTCGCCCTGATCGGTCCCGGTTCCCGCGACCCGCGCACCCAGGGAGGCGGCAGCGCCGCCGTCACCGCCCCGTACATCGTGACGCCCGAGCAGGGCATGCAAGCCGTCTGGGGCGAGCGGCTGGTGCAGGCCGACGGTCTACGCCTGCACTCGGGTCTGCGCCGGCCCTCCGAGGGCGACATCGTCTCGGGCGCCGTGATCTGGCTGGCGCCCGACGGGTCTGCGCTGCTGACCGAGCCCACCAATGTTCCCGGTGTCTTCCGCAGCAAAGCCACCACACCCCCCGGCAGCACCTCCTGCATACTGCGGGCGACCTTCCGCGCATCTGAATCCGGTACCTGGCAGGTGGGCGGCTTCGGCGTCGGCGACCTGGAACTGCGCCTGAACGACGGGCCCGTCGTCGCCGAACACACCGTCACCGACCCCTGGACGCTGGTCTCACTGTTCTTCGACCCGCCGCAGGCCAGCACGAGCATCGAACTCCAGGCCGGTGAAGAGGTCACCGTGATCGTCCATTACACCTGGCCTCCCGAGCTCCCCATGTTCCGCGCCCGGCTGGGCCTGCGACGCCCGGAACTCCCCGCAGAAGAGGAGTTCACCCGGGCCGTCGAGGCCGCCCGCACGGCCGACGTGGCAGTGGTGGTCATCGGGACGACCGAGGCGATCGAGAGCGAGGGCTTCGACCGCACCGACCTCGCACTGCCCGGGCGCCAGAACGAGCTGGTCGCCGCAGTCGCCGAGGCCAACCCGCGCACCGTGGTCGTCGTCAACTCCGGCGCCCCGGTGGAGATGCCCTGGCGCGATGACGTCGCCGCCGTACTGCTCGGCTGGTTCCCCGGCATGGAGTTCGGCAACGCCCTCGCCGACGTGCTGTCCGGCGCCGTGGAACCCGGCGGGCGGCTGCCCACCACATGGCCCGCCGATGCCGACTCGGTACCGGTCGACGACGTCACACCATCCGACGGAACGCTGGCCTACACCGAAGGACTGCACATCGGACACCGCGCCTACCTCCGCGACGGAGCCACCCCCGCCTACTGGTTCGGCGAGGGGGTCGGCTACACCAACTGGGACCACGAGGAGTTCACGGTCGACGGGACCACCGCCCACATATCGGTCTGCAACACCGGAAACCGACCGGGCAAGCACGTCGTCCAGCTCTACCTCTCCCGTCCCGACTCCGCGATCGAACGCCCAGCCCGCTGGCTCGCCGGCTACGCCACCGTGCACGCCGAACCCGGTGAATGCGTCGACGTGACCATCCCCATCGCCGCACGAGCCTTCCAGCATTGGAACGGGCATGTCTGGGCGACCGAACCCGGCCCGTTCACCCTCCACCTCGCCAGCTCAGCCGGAAACACTCTCGCCGACCTGCCCATACAGCCCTGACCACTGCGCCGGTACCGCCGCACTCCACCACGACCGCCACCAGCAATCCGCCGGGAACGCTCCTCGTCCCATGAGGCCAGCGGGCCAGGCGCTGGCAGCAAGGTTCCAGATCTGCCTATGTCGCTCGTGGGATGTCTGGGCAGTTGCGGTGACCAGCCGATCAGGTGCAGCTTGATCACTTCTATGCATCGGGGCAGGGTTCGGCGCCGGCTGGTGGCCGCACCGCGTCCCATCTCACTAGGAGCTGCCCAGCCATCGAGGGTGGACACAACGGAAAGTTGCGGACAGTGATAGATCAGATACTCTGGGCTCATGGAGGGCTGGGGCCGTGAGAACGCCCGGGAGCTACTTGAAGGCGTGGTGTCTGAGCCGCTCCTGGAGGCGTATCTGCAGCTCGTGGACTGCGGCGGGTGCCTAGATTCTGAGGCTGAGGCACTTTTGGGAGGGGCTGAGGTAGTCCGCGCGCTGACACAGCGCGGCATGGCGCATCACTGGAACGGCCTTCCACCCCGGTTGGAGCCCTCGACTCCGGACCTGGCCTTGCACGGTGCGTTGGCCGAGCTGGAGGGGCGGCTCCTGGAAGATCACCGCCAGGTTTTGGCGGGGCATAAGCGCCTGGGCGAGATACATCAGGTCCGCGCGAGAGCGGGCGGCATCATCGAGGACTTGCTGGTCGAGGTCGTTAGCGACCCGATGGAGATCAAGCGTCGGTCGTACGGGCTGATCAACGAGGCCCGGCGGGACTGGATGACGCTGGAGAACCTGCTGAACGAGATCCCGCTGAGTGAGGCCAGTTCATGTCCGCCGCCTCCGTCGTTCGACGGCATGGTGCGGTGCCGGTCGATCTACGAGCTGAGCTTCATGGAGCAGCCTCTGACGGCGAAGTTGGTCGATGCGTGCGTGGAGGCCGGCGAAGAGGCACGGCTGCTGCCGCACGTCGGCATGAAGATGAAGCTCGCCGACGAGACGGTGGCGATGCTGCCCTTGACCCCGACCGGGATGGAGGGGGCATTGGTGCTGCGGTCGCCGGTGATCGTGCGTGCCCTGAAGCAGCACTTCGAGATGCTCTGGGCCAAGGCGACACCGATCGGGGCGACCGAGGCCGACGAGCTCAGCGAGAGTAAGCAGAAGGTGCTCGAGATGTTGGCCGCCGGGCTCCAGGACGAGACGATCGCGCGGCGAATGAACGTGAGCGTCAACACCGTGCGGCGGCACATCACAGAGATCAAGGGGCAGTTGGACGTCGGCACCCGGTTCGCGATGGGGGCGGCGGCGCTGCGGCGGGGGTGGATCAAATGACGCTGAGCTATCGCGACTTCGTACCGACGCAGCGCTTCCAGCCACGGGCCCTGGCCATCGCGCCCGACGCAGGCCACGTGGCGTACTCCTCCAATCAGTCCGGCCAGTTCAACCTTTGGGTACAACCGGTCACTGGCGGCCCGGCACGGCAACTCACCCGCTACGTCGGCTGTGCGGTACGGAACGTGGCTTGGTCACCCGACGGGCGATGGCTGGTCTACACGGCCGATCGCGACGGTGACGAGCAGGCCCAGCTGTATCGAGTCGAAGCCGAAGGCGGGGAGCCAGAGCCGATCGCTCAGAAGGAGGCGTGCCAGCACGCCCTGGCCAGGTTCCCCTTCGACACCGCAGGCCGACGCCTGGTCTACTCCGTGAACGATCGTGATCCAGCGACCCCGGACATTGTGGTCCGAGATCTCGTTGTGGGGTCTGAGCAACGATTCGTGCCTCCGGCCGGCGTCGTCATCGAGCCGATACAGATCTCACCTGATGGCCGATGGCTACTGGGCTGGGGACTCATATCAGCGGTCGACACCCAGGCATTCCTGATCGATCTAGCTGCGCCCGACGCGCAACCGCGGCAGGTGGGCCCGACGAGCGGCTACTTCGAACCTGTCGTTTGGGCGCCTGACTCCACCGGCTTCTACGTTCGGACCGATACGTGGGACGGCGAGTGGATCGGCGCAGGGTTCTTCGATTTGGGTGAGTCGACCGTGCTGCCACTGGCGCGAGTCGAGGGCGACCTTGAGCACCTGGCGGTCGCGGATGACCTGACCATCTGGTCGGTCAATGAGGGTCACTCGGCGCTTTACGCACAGCGGAATGGCACAGATATAGAGCTGCCCCCGCCCCCGGACGCAGTCATAACCGACATGCGGGTGTCGGACGGCGCGGAGCTGCTCGTCATGCAACTGGACGCGGCAGAGCGCCCGATGGAGATCGCCGTGCTCGATCTGCGCCGGGGAGACCTCCGGTATCTGACGGACAGCCGTCCCGAGGGCCTGCGCATGGTCCAACCGGTAAGCCCGCGCACCGTAACGTTCCCATCGCAGGGCGGACGTACGGTGGCCGCGCTTCAGTACGAGCCGCACGAGCAAGAGCAATGCCCCGTGCTGATATGGGTCCACGGTGGCCCGCACGAGCAGGTCCGGCCCGACTACGGCAGGTTCGGCATGTTCCAGTACCTGGCTGCCAAGGGCGTGCTCGTCATCTGCCCGAACTTCGCCGGTTCGACCGGCTACGGGATCGCGTTCCAGAAACTCATCTACCGCAACTGGGGCGGACCCGACCTGGAAGATCTTCAGGCCACTCTCGACTACCTGAGGTCCCTGCCAGGGATCGACAAGGCCCGTATCGCGACCGCCGGCGGATCGTACGGCGGCTTCGCAACGCTGTCCTGCCTGGCAAGGATCGACTACCCGTGGGCCGCCGGCGTCTCGCTCTGTGGCCCGTCCGACCTGGTGACGCTAGCGGCGAAGTGCCCACCCATCTGGCGCAGCTTCGTCGACACGATCCTGGGCAACCCCGACCGTGACGCGGACCTGCTGCGGTCCAGGTCGCCGATCACCTATGCCGACCGGATCAAGGCTCCGCTCTTTGTGATTCAAGGAGCCACAGATCCTCGGGTGCCTCAGGAAGAGTCCGACCAGATCGTCGGCAAACTGAGAGCCAACGGCAACGAGGTTCGGTACGACATCTATCCCGATGAAGGTCATGGTTTCACCAGCCGCACTAATGAGATCAAGGCCTACTCCGACATCGCGGAGTTCTTGCTCGCCCACCTGGAGCCTGCCGCGCCAAAATGAGTAAGAGTCTCCAATTGGTGAGAACTCACCCCTGACCGCACCCTCGCCCCGCAGGGGCTCAGAAGCCCTTGTCTACTTGCCTATACGGGGGAACGGTCAACCTGTCGATCTTGGCTGGGTTGGTGATTGTTGCCGTTGGCGAGTCCAGCCCTAGTGGAGAAGCACCTCTAGCGGGTTTCCTGAATACCGAATGGTCTCATCGACTCTCGGGGGTGCTCCTCACATGAAGAACAAGCAGAACCGCCTTCTCACGGCCCGGTCTCGCATCATTTCAATCCTCATCAGCGGCATGCTGGTCGCCGGTGGCTTCGTGACCTTGAGTTCAGGGCCCGGGTATGCGGAATCGCAGACGGCGGCAAGGTGCTGGCCTGTAGGGATTTGCTGGACGCCTGGCATGATGCCGTGGCTTAAGCTCCCGAAGAAGCACACCAACATGGGTTGAGCCAACGCCACATCGTGGCTCTCGCCTTGTAGCTGTCGCCCTTGAT
This sequence comes from Actinomadura barringtoniae, assembly GCF_017573505.1. GTDB lineage: Bacteria > Actinomycetota > Actinomycetes > Streptosporangiales > Streptosporangiaceae > Spirillospora > Spirillospora barringtoniae. The sequence continues at coordinate 221,414 of NZ_JAGEOJ010000006.1, read as the reverse complement.
GCCGGTGCAGGACATCGTTCCTCGCGCCGGCATCGGCTTGCCTGAGGGTGCAGCGGTTCGGCTGAGGTGGACCAGGCGATCTGGCTCTGGCAGCGTCAGCAACAACCGAAGCTGGACCCGCATTTGAAGCTCCTTGGCCCATGCGCGGATCGCTTCGTGCCTGGCTCCTTCGATAGGCCCGAGACAGGCTCAGGCGCCCGGGGGTTTGGGCCATAGTCGCGCGACGTACAGCTCGGTACCCTCAGCTCGTTCCCACTCGGGGTCGCCGGGGCTGATGTCCCGTTCGTACAGGTCGGCCTCTCTCGCGGGCATGATGCTGCGGCGGTAGCCGAGCAGGTCCAGCCAGTACCAGCCCGCGGGCACTTCGAACACGCCTGGTTCGGCCCCGGCTGCGAGCGCCATCAGCCCGATAGACCCCTGGCTGGCATGGAACTCCAGCAGGGCCCGCACTTCCGGGTCGTCACCACCGTCAATGACGTAGGCGGATGGTTCGTTGTCCCACAGTTCGAACCGGATGGCGGGTGAGGGGAGCGTACAGGCTGGACGGACCTCCACCATTTCCGGGGACGCCGAGTACCAGCTTTCTGCAGAAATTGGTGGCTCGGGGCGCTCGGCGTCGATGTCGTTGTAGAAGCCGAACATGCCGTATCCGGTGGTGGTGAGCACCTGGACGGTGGACAGCAGGCGGGAGGGCATCTGCAGGACTCCGTTCGCTCGTGACTCTTCGTCATTTGGGCACAAGTCGCGGCGCGTGAAACGAGGCCTTTCCAGGGGCGGGCATGGTCAATTCTCGCAGGCGGGCAGTAGCGATCTTGTGGAGACTAGCGCTCGGCGCCTTTCATGACAGAAAGCTCCAACCAGTCATGAAGGGTGAATGTCGATGTCAGTCACGACGTCTGTTCCACATCTGCCGGTTCCGGCCGCGGGAAGTTCGGTCGAGGTCCGCGTGCTCGGTCCGGTTGAAGTGGTCCGAGATCCTGCGTGCTCGTCGGAGGGCATGGCGGCACGGGCGAGGGAGTTGGTCGTGTTCCTCGCTTTGGCTCGTTCTCGCAGGGCTTCCCGAGGTCGCATCTGTGAGCAGCTGCGCATCTCCGGCAGTGGTGCGATGGCGAACGGCTACTTTCGGCAGACCTGTACACGCGCACGTGGGTTTCTGGGCGCGGCGGCGGATGGCAGTCCCAGGGTGCTGCGCGATCGCGAGACCTACTACCTGAATCCTGATGTCGGCCTGGATTGGGCGACGTTCCAGGAGCTGGCCGGCAAGGGCCAGGCAAGGGGCAGGGACGGCGTCGAGAAGTTGCGGGCGGCCTTGGATTTGGTCCGTGGGGAGCCGCTGCAGGACTGCCCCTATGAGTGGATCGACCAGGCAATGGTCACCTACATGCGTTCCCGGATCGTGGAAGTGGCCGAGTGCTTGTCCGCGCGAGCCGAGGATCCTGTAGTCGCAGGGTGGGCCGCCTGCCGCGGGTTGTTGGCGGACCCTTACGCCGAGCAGCTGTACCGCGCGCTGATGCGTTCTGCTCATGTCGCTGGGCACACTCGCGCTCTGTTCGGCGCGTACGAGCTGTGCATGGAGGCGCTGAGCGGTCTAGGGCTGAAGCCGGATGAGCAGACCACGGGACTGCTGTACGACCTGACAGGCAGCCGCAGCGTTCCGCGGAGCTTTCGGCGGTGCATCGGGGGCCGGGGGAGCGGGGCATGAAGCGGCCGGTCTCTCTGGCGCAGGTCGCTGATCTGCCGCCGGCACTCGATCTTCTTGCCGCTGCGCGGATCCTCGGCATGGGCCGCACGAAGGCCTACGAGCTGGCGAAGCGCGGCGAGTTTCCGTGCAGGGTGATCCGGGTCGGTGGCAGCTATGTGGTCCCGACCGTTGAGCTTCTGGCTCTCCTCGGCATCCATGTGAATGCGGTGCCACGCCAGCGGAAGCCCGAACGGAACGCTTCATCATGACCGCCCAGCCAGAGTTCCCCGGGCTGGCCGCTGCGCTGGCGGACTCCCGGCGGTTGCGACAGCGCAAACTCGTTCAGCTGCCGTTGCTCGGCTCGCGGGCGGTGTTCACCGATGTGCAGGGGCGAGGTCCAGGCGAGTCGACCGCTCCCTCCGCGCTCGCTGATCTGATTTCGTCGATCAGCGAGATCGGGCTTCTCCAGCCGGTTCTGGTCGAGCAGCTCGACGAGCGGCATCTGCTGGTCGCCGGCGAGCGCAGGCTGCGGGCGATGCGTTGGGGGGCCACCTCGGCACCTGACAACCCGCACTTTCAGGCGCTGCCGGCGGTGGTGTGCCCGGGTCCGCTTGAGGAGGAGGAACGGCGTCGCTGGCAGCTGGTGGAGAACCTCGCCCGCGAACGGCTACAGCCCGGAGAACTCGCTTCCGCGTTGCTGTACGAACGTTGCGCTCTGCTGGCGCAGCGCCTGGCCGCCGCATCCATCTCCATCCCGGAGGCGGTACGGAAGGAACCGGACCCTGTAGCGAGATTCCGGCAGCTCGAGGGCTTGCGGGGGAGTAGCGCCGAGGCCGCGGCGCCATGGAGTGATGTCCTCCGCCGGGTGGGCGTGCAGATGTCCCCACGCAAGGCACGCGCGGTGGTCGCTGCGTTCCGCGCCTTGCCTCGCGAGCTTTCGGCCGAGATGGACGCCCATGAGATCGCGCTCACCACGCGGATGCGCTTCTTGGACTTGGCGGGTGGGAGGGCCGATGCTGCCTCGGAGATTTGGCAGGCGGTTCGTGGCAGGGGACGGGTTGATCTGTTGTCCGCTGCCGTACATGCTGCGGCTCGCGATCCGGCCTTGTCGGCGGAGGCGGCGGTGGAGGCCGCTGAAGAGCTCCATGAGTCAGCTAACACCTCCCGTGCCGCCAAGTTGTCCCGACCGGCAGGCGATGAGGGACATCTGGAGCCGAGGGCGATCGCTTCGAGCCTGGTTGAGCGCACATGCACGGTTCTCGGCGAGTTGGCGGAGCAGTTGCGGGCCGGCTGTCGTGCCGAGGGGTACGAGGCTGGATCGCTGCGGTTGCTTGTGGCTGACCTGCATCGCTTGCTGGAGGAGGCGGGGTCGTGAGCGCCGTGTCGCTTCCCTGGCCGACTTCTGGTCCGGTTCCCCTTCCTGGGAGAGCCTGCTCCTGCCGTGACTGCGCCTTCTGGACGGGCGACGGCGGGCACGGCGGGCCGGCCACGGTGGAGCCCTTGTGCTCGGGATGTAACAGCGATTGTTCGTATTGCGGATGCGCTCATGCAGAAGCGTCCGCGCCCCAAGGCGCGTGTGATCGTTGCCCGATCCGCTGTCCGTCCCGGTCGGACATCGCCGAGTGGATGGCCGACCTAGGCGGGACTCTCACCTTTGACGGCCTTCGGCTGGGCGGTCGCCTGCCGGCGGAGTTGCCGTCGTTCATCCCGCAGGTCGACGGGTCGGTGGTGTCTGAGCTCGACCGAGGCTTGCGCTGGCCCGCCTATGCCGTGGGGCTGCGGCGGGTGTTCTCGTTGGCCAGCCATGTGGTCTATCCGCGGTTTGCGGGCAACGACGTGCACAGAGTCTTGGGGTTGGCGCCCGGCCAGCTGGCGGTGCTCGCCGGGTACGGAGTAGACCCGCTGGTCGAGGCGTTCTGGACGTACCGGCGCCGTGACCGCCTGGTCGAACGGATCGTGGCGCAGGGCTGGGACGTCGTGCTCGCGCCGAACTACTCCATCTACGGCAACTGGCCTCGGATCGAGCATCTGATCAACATGCGCCGGTCGATCATGATGGCCGCCGAGTTCGCCGCCGCCGGTGCCGTGGTGGTGCCGAACGTGTACTGGTTCCGGCTGGAAGACCTGCGTCGATGGGCCGACTGGAGCCTGGAGGCGACTCCGCCGGCGATCGCCGTCAACCTGCAGACCGTGCGAGAAAACTCGAACTGGGAATCGTGGTCGCTGCCTGGCCTGTCCTGGCTGGCCGAAAACCTCCCGGCAACCCTGCCGGTCATCGTGACGGGCCTATCGCGCGCCGACCGTATCGCCGGTCTTGTCGAGCTGTTCGGGACGCGGTTGACGGTCATCTCGCAGAACCCGATGCAGTACGCCCTGCACGGCGCCGTCATGACCCAGGACGGACGGCAAGACCTCCACGCGCGTACACCGGACGCCTTCGCCGCGACTGTGCGGTACATGGCATCGCTGCTACCTGGAGGCGCGCCGTGACCACCTGGCGGGCCTTCGTCATGCTGGCCTGGGAACCGAAGTTCGGCGCCTATGTGTACCCCGTTGGGGTCTTCGGGGTCACAGCTGGCGCCGCTGCCGTCCTCGGCGAGCCGTACGTCTCCTGGGTGCCGATGACCTACGAACGCGGCCTGTCCTGGCGCCGCAGACTGGCCAACCCGATCACTGAGGAACTGGTCCAAGACTGGGCGGATCGTGGGCAGCTCACCGAGGTTCCGCTGCTGGCGGGGAGCGCCGAAGCCGTGCTGGCCGAGACTGTCGAGACGCTCCTGAACGGCCTCCTGATCGAGGTCCTGCCGGTCTTCCACGAGCGACGGGCCAAGTGATGGGTTCCAACTCGGCGACCGCGCACGCCAGCTACGGGGTGTCCCCGTCGGTGGCTGTGACCGTTCCCGCGGTAACGGCCTCCGAGCACCTGGCGGAAGCGAAGAAGCTGACCGCGCTCGCAAAGATCATTGCCCAGGGTGGCGCGGATCCCGACGACCCGCACGGCTCCCCGATCGTCGACCTCGATCCCGATGACCTGATGGGCCAATACGCGGCGTTCAGCCAAGCGATCAACGATTCCCGCGCGGAGTTCAAAGCCCTTCAGGGCAGCGACCTGCTGCACTCGGACGACGCGACCATCGCCTACCAGGACCTGCTGAGCACAGCGGAGGCTTACCTCTGGAATCTGGACAACAAGGACCTGCAGAAGCTTGCGACCGCCCACGGATTCGAACACCCCGAGCTTGCCGGTGGATTCAACGGGCATCCGGCTTTGGAGTACTGGCTGAACCCCGCGGTCCCCGCGGACTCCGACATCAAGGCCAAGATCCAGGCCAAGGCGGCGGAACGCTTCGGAGCTGCGGCGGCATCCGCCGAGGGCGTATGGCAGGCAACTCCACAGGAATTCGCTGCGGCTTGCTCCGACACCCTGGCCCAGGCGGACAGCCTCAAGCATTCAGCAGAAGCTGGCGCTGACAAGCCTGAGCAGATCGAGCAACTGCTGGCCGCAGAGAACAAGGTGTTCACCGCGACGGGTCCGGGCCTCCCCAGCGACGCGGACCAGATCAAAGCTGACGTACGGGAGAAGGTCACCGGTGCCCTGCTGAAGTCTCAGCTGCCCGGTGTCTACGACCTGGCCAAGACCGAGCAGGCCACGGGCAAGCTCACCTTGGACGAGTCCGTTCTGCTCTCACCGATGGAAACCGTGGCCCTCCTCCGCTCCAGCACACCCGCCGTGGAGGCAGAGTCCTTGAAGCACACGGCCGTTCAACGTGGAGCGGACGCCAAGGCCTTGATCCTCAGCCACACCGATCTGGTCTCCTTCACCGGCAGTCCAGTCGGCGGCTTCGTGCCGCCCCCGCTGACCGGGAAGAAGGAGTCTTGGGACGAACTCGGCTGCTACGCCTACGTCGCGGGCAGCTACGCGAACGCTCACAACGCCGTCGAGGCCTGGAAACACCTCAGCCCGAACATCAGCTCTTTGAGCCATCCTCCCGCCAGCGAAATGACAGCTGGGTTCGACGGCTGGGCCACAGCCCAGAAGCTGGCACATCTCCGCAAGGCCGCCGCTCATCTCGGGATGCCCGACGCAGGCACCGCAACACGCGCGCACATCTCGAACTGGATCTCCTCCGGTTGGGGACCGCCCACCGGGCACGCTGTGCCACCGACCGCAACCACGACCAAACCCACCACGACCACCAAGGCCTCGACGACCAAGCCGACCTCACCGGGCGGATTCATCGCCGAGCATCGGGCGCTGGTTGCCGCGCTCAACCAAGCCAAAGCGACGGCAGCGGACGTCCCCTCACGCCCTGCCGTCACCGAGATCGCGTCCTGGACCTTTGGGCCTGGGAAGGCCGCCCATCTGGGTGGTGGCCACTCCAAATTCCTTCACCAGGCCCCCGATGGATCCACGTGGCTCTTCAAACCCGACAAGTCTTTCGGTGGAGCCCGCGCTCACGCCGAGGCAGCAGCATCCCGCGCTTTCCACACGGCCGGGATTCCCTCGGTGCCGGTGTATGTGAAGACGTTGGGCGGAAAGACGGGATCCGTTCAACCGCTGATCAGCAATGCGCATGAGCTGCCGGACGCTCCGGGATCGTGGTCGCAGGCCGATGTGGACGCGATGGTCCGCTTCCACGTGGCTGCATGGATGGTGGGTGACCACGATGGCAAGAGCGACAACGTGTTGCGGACTCCGTCCGGGGGCTTGGTGCCCATCGATCAGGGACAGGCCTTCAAATTCTGGGGGCAGGACCGGCTTGCCCTCGACTACCACCCCAACAAGTCCTACGGCTCGGCGCGCCCGGTGTATCAACGCGCCTACGACGCTCAGCTGAGAGGCAAGCTCGGCGAGGGCGTGAAGATCAACCCAGCGGCCGCACACCCAGTGATCAAGGCGTTCGAAGCGGTCCCCGACGGCGAGTGGCGACGCATGCTGCACGACACCGCTCATTACGGTGCCAAGCAGGGCGTCGCATGGGTTCCAGCCATGCGGAAGCATGCGGCTCAATCTCTTGGCATTCCAGCGCAGAAGGTGAGCAACGAACAGGTCGCCGAGGCGTTCCTGGACCATGCCGTCGAGCGCAAACACGGCCTCCGTCAAGCCTTCGCCGACTTCTTCGCAGAGCAGGTGCACCTGAGCTCCGGGGCGCACTTGAAGGACGGAGCGTAGGTGATGGGCAGCAACTCCAGCGCCGCCCACTCCGCGTACACGATCGGGCCGACCATCCACGTGGCGATCAACCAGGGCCAGAACGACGACCACCAACCTGGAGATCTCCCGCAGGCGGATGGAACCGATCCCGTCCCTACCTCGAAGCCTCCAGACCAGTCATCCGCCGGCACAGGTCCTCAGTTGGAGCCGAAGGGAGTCAGCCGAGCGAGCCCGGAGGCCCTGACGCCCATCCCCGAGACTCCACCCGAGGGTCTTGGCGTCGGAGTGCCGGTACTGGTGGGAGGTGCGGACCTGGCCGACTCCACGGCGACGCTCATCTCCTACGCCTCGCCCAGCGGCCCACGCGAGGTCCTGCTGGCCACCGTGGAGCAGAACGCCGAACCCAAGCTGATGGAAGCCCTGGCCGTCTCCGCCACTGTCATGGTGCCCGTCCAGGTCACCGAGCAGGTCACCGGCCGACTGCCCCTCGACAAAGACAAGCAACTGTACGAACAGCTCGAGAAGGCCGTGATCAGCGTGAACCACAAGATCAAGAGCGGCAAGGAGATCCCTGAGCACACCAAGGACTACGTCACCACCGCGCTCGACGCCGTCACGGCGGTCAGCGGCAACGCCAACGTCTCCGACGCCGAGGTGGCCATGGCCGCCTACTACGGGGACCGCCTGGAGCTGATCCAGTCACACATCGCTGATACCGCACTTGGCAAGGTCCCTTTCATTGCGCCGTACGAGACCACCGGCGAGGTCACCATCACCAAACACGTCCCCGCCCCACTCGGTGACGAGGCTCAAGGCCTGCCCACCACGCTGCGCGACGCACAGCGCATCCGGGCCAAGGTCGATCCCACGACCGGCGTCGCCTCCTGGGACGGCACGTCTCGTACCACGGCGACCGGCAGCGAGTATCTCGTCGGCCTGGGTGACGGTTACACCGCCATCTACCGTCCGTACGCCGCCAACGAAAAGTCCGGCGCGGAATACTCACTTCGAGGCCAGCTGGAGATCCACGCGCCGGCTGGCGCGGGCCACGGTAAGCACCTGGTCCGCAACCTCGGCAACCTTCACCTGGTGAACCGGCCCATGAGCGCAGCCGAAGGCGAATGGACCTACCTGAACAACAACATCACCGCACAAGGCCTCGCGACCGCCCCCAGCGTCAGCAAAGCAGTCGCCCAGGCCAAGCATCTGGAGGAGCTCGAACTACAAGAGATCTTCCACACTCAAGCTCACCTTGCCGTCGGCCTGGACGAGCCCGCCCTCCAAAGTCTGGCTCGCGACTTCCAACTCGAAGCCGCCGCCCGCTGTCTTCCCAAGAAGGTCAAACTCCTACGCGCAGCCGTGGCCACCGCAACCGGCTTCCCTGACGGCGAGGCACTCGCCGCAAGCCCTAGCTACGACCCTGCCCCCAAAGTCAGTGGCGGCTGGCTCACCTGGGGCCGCTTCGACGTCGCCGGTTCCAGCGCCAAACTCACCCACGCGTGGTCCGGCAAGCGCCTTATCCACCACGTCAGTGGGGGCAACCTAGCTTCCATGCTCACCGCGGGCGTGCTGACCTCCACCGAGCGACGTGCCGTCATGGGCGTCAAGCCTGGTAAAGGCATGAGCGAGAGCTCGGACAAGCGCACTGGCGGCGCCAACTCGGTCTTCCTGCGCGCCACCTCAGCCCCCAACCCAACGGGGCCCGCGCTGGTGTGGGATGACCCCACGACCCTTCTGAGCCGCAGCGACTACTACGCCTATGGCAGCGACCACTTCGGCTGTCTCAACCCTAAGAGCGGCCACAGCACCTCCGGGCAGACCCGCGACCCGTACAAGATCGCCCAGTTCAAGGGCTCCAGCAACGAAATCATGTTCAAGCACGGCATCGACCTGCTCGGCACAGAGGCACCCAGCCGCATCGTCTGCTCGTCGCCGGCCCAACGCCAGCAGCTCTTGGACATCTTCGCCGCCAAGGAAATCACCCATTTGGCAGGGAAACCCGTAACGGAGATCGTCACATGAACATCGCAGCTGACAGCTGGCTTCAGCGCTTCCAAACCCTGTTGGAAGGCGGCCACACCGCCACCGGCGACGAACTCGACGCAGGAGCCCAGCTCGTGGTCACCGACCAGGACGGCACCGAATCCTTCCGTGCCTCTCTCGCACGGCACTGGCGGATCGACGACGAAGACGGCCACACCATCTGGGTCCGTCCCATTCTCGCGAGCTACCGCGAGGACGACGGCACCACTGCCTTCAACCTCAGCCTTGCCCGCCGCCGTGCACTCTCCTGGACGAACGCTGTCCTGGACGGTGACGGCCTGGTCTTCCACCTGCGTTCCGGCGAGACCGCCAATGTCCAGCCGGCCACTGATGCCGAGCTCGCCGAGCTCCGCCGCTGGGACGCCTTCTACTTCACGACCCTCGCCCAGGAAGAAGCCGAGGCGCTCGACGAACTGGCCGACGACTCCTGGCACGGACGCTTCGCTTAACGCGGCGGCGCGTGCCGCTTGCACCGTAGCGAGGGCAGTCCCGTCACCCCTGAAAGAGTGATGCTATAATAGCTATACAATGATGTTGGGGGGAGGCTATGACCGAGACTCAGGATCCAGAGAACGGCGCAGACCGTGCAGGGCGATGGCGTCCACCCGAGGCGCGCCAACTCCCCGAACTACGCGGCAAGCTGGCCGCCTGGCTAAAAGACAGCGGTCCGGCCTTCTACTTGGAGATGGCGCTGCGCGGCAGCCAGCAGGTCTTCCCGAAGGCGCCGAATCGCCGGGTGGCGGCGCAACGGCTGGCCAGCGAGGAACGGCAACGGATCCTGGGTGCCGAGCTGTACTGGGTCTCGGCCGAGATGACCGCGTTGGCCAAGCACGCCGGCAGCCAGCTCACCGAACTTGAGCTGTACGAACACGATCTTCCGAGCCGCAGCGGGTTCATGGTGTTCGCCGAGCCGATCGGCACCCTCCACCACGAGGACGTCGCTGTCGACATCGTCGCTGTCGGCTGGGGCGTTCGGCGCTCGGCCATCACTGTCGACACAGGATGGGCAGACATTGAGGTCGGACGGGACTGGGCTGATGGCGCGGTCTGGTTCACCTTCTACAGCGACCCGCTCGGCCCGATTCAGGCGATCTGCGGTGACGACCCGGACTGCCATCGCCAATGGCGTCGCAGCATCGGCCCGTTCATGCCCGACAACGAGCTCATCCTGCGGCTCGGCACGCGAGAGGAACTGCCCACGGAACCGGGCTTAACCACGGCGTGGGGACAAACCGTCTGCGCGGCATGGCTGCTGATGAGCCAACCGTGTGCCGCCCAGACGCTCGAGGACGCGCAGCGGGCCGCGCGCCGGAGATTGGCGAAGGCGGGACTTCCCACGGGCGGGGTCAGAGTCATTCACGTTCGCTCCCCGCAGCGCCGAGCCTCGGCAGAAGAGCGAGACCGACAACGCCGCCCGCGGAAACACCGAAGCTGGGTCACCGGACATTGGCGCCGTTACCACTGCGGCCCAGGCCGTACCCGAGTTGAACGCCGCTGGATCAGCCCCTACCTGTCCGGCCCAGCAGATCGGCCGATTCGCGGCACTACTGAACATGTCCGGGTGTGGGACCGATGAAGAGCCTCGGCCAGGCCCGCGCAGCCCTCCTCCGAACTCAATCGTCTGGCGCAAGGGGCGCCGGACGGCACAACCAGGAGGTTCGCAATGACCGACAACCTGTATCCCGTCGGAGTGAGCATCAAGCGCGATGCCCTCAACGGCAGCGGCTTCATAGCCACAGTCGAAGGTGGACATCCGAAGGTCCGGTATCTGTTCGCCTTCGGCGACAGCCGAAGGGCGGCCGGGAGGGCCTTGGCCAAGCTCATCTACGAGACCCTCGACAACTCCCGCTTCGACCTCTCCAAGGTCGGCTCGATCGCCTTGATCGAGGCACGCGTCATTCCGCTCAGGTCGCTCACCGCCAGCGACGAGGACCAGTCAGGGGACAAACAATGAAGCAGCCAGCCATCGCGCTGAAGACGGGCTGCACCATCTATGCCGGGAAGGACATGGTTCTGACGGTGACGCAGAAGCGCCTTCCGCTCTTCACCGAAGGCATCATCTACATCGTTGTCGAGGAACTGAAGTATCCACTCGTCATGCTCGAAAAGGACGAGGTCGAGGTGGTGGGCACGTGATGGACGCCATCGATTGGAAGGACGACATCCCGGCAAGCACGCCCGCGCACCACATCTCCACCGAAGACGAGGCGACGGCCGGCCGGTATCGCTACACCCTGCGAGGCCACGCGGGCCGCTGGTTCGTGGTGCGCGAACCCGTTTCGGGTGCTCTGCCTAAGCAGCGCACGAAGTTCTACCCGAACAAGCAGGAAGCCAGGGAAGTGTTCGAAGGACTGGTCAACGACTGACCCAAGCTCTCCCTTCTGAGGGGCCGACCAATGCGTCGGCCCCTCATCTTGTGCGTGCAGTTCGACCACTCACGTCATCAAGACGACGCGTGGCCCGGCAGAGCCTCATGCAGCTCGTGAAGCGCTACGGTCGTGCCGGACGGTCGTTCAGCAGGTTGGGGGAGACAGATGCCGCCAAGGTCGGTGCGTGGGTTCCGGCCCTCGGTGGTACGCGATCTGCGAGAACAACGAGGATTGTCGCTGGCGCAGCTGGGGGAGCAGCTGGGAGTCAGCCGGGCCCAGGTATGGCAATGGCAGGACGGACGGTCGGTCCCGACTCCCCACAATCTGGTCGAGTTGGCCAGGGTCCTGGAGGTCGACCCGTACGAGCTTTTCGACGCTGATCCGCAGGCGCCGTCCCTGCATGACCTGCGTGTGCGGCAGGGCCTGAGTGCCAAGGACCTCGCCGAGAAGGCCGGACTCTCGTATGAAGGTCTGGTGCACCGCCTAGACCTCGGGCGTGGCCCCGCGGAGGTCCCAGAAGAGGTCCTGGGAAAGCTGGCCGAGGTGCTGAAGGTCGACGTCAAGGCGGTGCGCGATGCGTGCCTGCGCAGCAGGGAACGGCGCCCCACCTGAGCACATCACCGGTGTGTGCGCGGCGCTGACGCCCAGCTGCTAGCCAGAATGCAGGTAGATCGACACCGACAGGCCGGCGCGCTGCGGCCCCCAGGCCAGGCCGCCGGGAACCGATTCCAACGCGACGCTTTGCCCGCGCCCCACGGCCAGGGCCCGGTTGAGCCCGAGCTCGGCGCACTGCTATGCCAGAGCGGTCGTCAACTCCCCGCGTCTCCTCCACACTCAGCGCGGTCGCGGCGTTGCCGTGCCAGGCGCTGATGGGCCTCTGCCGCCGCGTGGACCAGCTAGCTGGCAGCCTCTGAACGTGCGGGAACGTTGCGCAGCGCGGCGACCTTCTGCATCTCGGTGAGCCGAAGCGCAGCCTCGTCCACGAGGTTGGGCGAATATAGCGTCCGGTGACCAGCCAGGTACCGGCAGATCCGCGCCAGGGCAGCGTCCTCGCCGCCCCGACTGTCATGGTCTGCGGGGATGGGCGCGCTCGCCGATACCTCCTGCGGTCTGCCGGCCGAGTACGGGGCTCAGCCCGGGGTGATATGGGCGACCGCCAGGCGCACTCGTTCGACGAGTGGCAGAGGTGCGAGGTCGGTCCGGAGGTGGCGAAGGTAGGCGACTGGGTTGTTGACCAGGGTGGTTGATCGCTCCCGGCGTCGGATGGCAGTCCGCTACAAGCCGACCTCGCGAAGATAATGTGTCGCGAACTCGCTATCAAGAAGCGTGATGGGTGCTTCAAGTAGCAGCACGCCTACGGGTGTGCGCTCGACCCGCCGAAGGCGGTCGGATGGTGCGCCTCAAAGTTTGCGTAGACCTGCCGGTTCGAACGTGTTGTAATCGCTCGCAAGGAGGAAGTATGGAGCCTTCGAATCCACTGCGAGCTGTCACCTCAAGTGAAGTTCTTGCCATCGCGCACCGCCAATGGATGCGAGCGAACAGAATCAAGAGCTACTTCACTTCGGCGTTGGCTGAGACCGACGAGGCGGTGAGGAGTGACCCGGGGCAGTTCTACGTGAGCGATGCCGGCATCTTCGTGCTCACCTGGTATGGCTTGCTCTTCTCTGTCCTGGAGCGCCTCCGGGAGAAGGGGGTGGATCTTACGGGGCTCGATCCGAATATCAACGAGCTCTACAACGCACTTAGGCGTCTTCGTAACTCAGTCTTCCACGCAGAGAATCACTACTGGGACAACCGCCAGCTTGAACTCATGGCGCTAAGCGATGTGGTCACACGCATCAACTACGTTCATGCCACGCTGGGTGAGTACTTCTTGGATGCCGTGGGGCCCGGTGGCGGCTGATCTGTTCGGCGTGGCCCAACGTAGCGACTGAGCGGCCCCAGTTGACTGACGAGTGTCTCTGGAGCTCCAACCCCTGGTGGGGGGCACCAAATCCTTTGCGTGTGCTCAAGCGAGGCAGGATACTGGCTCTGTGCTACCGCGCATCAACGTTCGCACCATGGATTCTTCGTTCGCGTCTGAGTGGCCAGAGGCGCGGCGGCAGCAGTCAACGACGCTCTTTAGAGGTCGTCACGAGCCACCCCTTCGCAAACTCGTCGTACTGGTAGATGTCGATGTGTTGTCCCAAGAGGGTGAGCTGTCGGCTGGCTGGCAACTGTCCGGCGTCATCGAGCACGGTTACATCAGGTGCTACCGCTATGCGGATCAGGGGCCGCCTGTAGATGCAGACTGGCAGCTTTGCGGTCCCGGTTCAGAAGAGCGCTTCGCTGTGGGCTGGGCCATGCCGCCAGAGCGTGACAATGACGGTGGCTGGTCGTTCATCTACGCGCACGAGGATCGCGCCAGCTACACGGGCTTTAGCGGCAGCGTTGTCGAGACGGCCCGGCGGGATGCTGGCTCGACTTCCTATAGCAATCTCCCGCCAGAGGCGGCAGCCCAGCAGCGCGAAGCTGACACGCTGGCAGTCCTGGTAGCGGACCAGGCGCACGCTGACATCTTCATCACGAATCGCCCGTACCTGTTCGAATCGAAGCGGCACAGCTATAGCAACCTCACGGTCTGCCGGCCAGAAGAAGCCCTGGCGCTCATCGGGCTCTATCTGCGTGCGCAGGGCGAACGGGTCATCCCTCTTGCTCCGGTTGGCGGGCACTACCTCCGCTTGGAAGGTGGTCTGTACTCTTGGGTAGGGGCCCGCGAGTTGCTGCCATCTGCCTGGCGCTGGTACACCGCCTGTGTCCAGCATGCGAGCGCTGCAGGTGACGACAGTCTGCTCTACCTGGGGGGTTCCGCACTACAGCGCGTTCAGCGAGCTCTAGAGCATCGCGACAATGTGCATTGCTCCCTGAACCAAATACAGGACGGGGTTACGCTTGAGGCGGCATTGTCGAGCTTTGAAGTCGCGCTAATCCTTCTTCTGGGTGCAGTAGACGCGACGGCCCGTGTGGCCCACACCGTGCTTGGCATTAGTGGAAAAACCAGAGATGCTGGTTGGCAGAGCCCGGGGTGGCTGTCGAAGGTGGGGACGTCCGCCCCTGCGTTGGCTGCCATTTTCGCTTCCGGTACCGACGAACAGTGCACTCTTACTATCTTGCGACTTCTGCGCAACACTGTCCACGGTGAAGCGCTGCGAGGTATGCGTGTACAAAGTTCCTCCGCTGAGCGAAAGACCCTCTTCGGGATCCCGAGGGATGATGAGAGCATCCTCAGGGCCTCCTTCGCAGCCCTTGGTGGAGAGGAAAGCTGGGGAGTGGAACAGCTTCACCGAGGTTTTCACGCTGACCCTGGTGTGCTGCTGGAGGCTTTGTTTCCACGGGTGATCGCTCTGCTTAATCTGGTGATGGACGAAACGCCTGTCGAGCACCTGAGCCATGTCGTGCTCAAGCCGGCGCATATGCTGCCGCCCGAGGACAGACCCCTGGGTCCCTTTCATGAGCGGACGCGGCGCAGCGTCAGACTGCAGCTCGGAATCTAATCTAGAGCACCAAGGTTTACACGTGCTGAAGCGCCATGCCTGTACCACTTCATCGTCGGTGGATCAGTCCAGGTCAGCGACCCGAAAACCCAAGGCGCCGATAGGGCTTCGCGAGCATACTGGCGGTATGCCGCTTCTAGGGAGCATGCCTGCCGAGCGAGCCGACCTCCTGGTGGGTCATCCGCTGCACCGCCAAGCGTACCTCGATCTTGTGCAGATGATTGGTGACCTGCGTCGGGTCAGAACCCCAGCGGACAGATATGCGTTTCAGCAGGAGCTGCTAAGCAAGATCCTAGAGGTTGAGAACCATCGGGCGGCGTGTAGTCGCGTCGTCAAGCGGCTGTGCAGGGGGAAGGCCGTCCCGGTGGATTCGCCTGCGCTTCACAGCTCTGGCGACACGAACGGTCCAGAGCCCTGGGAGCTTGAACGCGATGTCTGCGAACGGGTTGCCCGCCAACTCCGCTCGATCGGCGATGGCTTGGCGTGGAAGGCGTTTGGCTACGACCGCGGCCCGATCCTGGCGCTCTCCCAGAACGCACCTCCTGGCCCTATGGCAAACAAGGAGGGACTGCTGGCGGAGCTTGCGTTTATGGAACAAGCGTGGAAAGAGCAGGGCCGCTTCGTTCTGCTGCACGACCTCACCTCGTGCCTGCGCATCGGGGACGCAACAGAATTCAGAGCACTGGAAGGCAGCAGCGCTTATGACGTGTTTCTGCACGAGATCAAGACCGATCCGAGCAGGAAGAGCCGTACCCAGCAGCGACGCATGCAGTTGGCTACCGCAGCCCTCTACGGCGAGGGTCACTTGCCGGGCGATGAGACCGCGCAACTGACACCGCTACGCACGCCATACAAAACTCACCTCCACAGCCTTCGCGACGCAGTCAGACTCGCTAGCGAACGAGGTGTTCAGGGGATGAAGATTCCTGGCGGAAGAGCACTGTTCGCTGCCAGCCTCCTCAGGTGTAACAGTCTGTGGAGCGGAGAAGAGCTACCTTCAAGGATTGGATCCGCCTTCGCGAGCACCTTGAGGCGGGTGGGCATCACCCAAGTTGGTAGCCGCGTCACATGCAACAGCAGCGACCAAGTTGGAAGATCACCAATGCTTGCGCCCTGGACGATCTACCCTCTTCCGTCCGAGATGTGTGCTGGTCTCGCCGCGGATACCGTGTTCTTCTCGGTGACGCTTTCGAGCGTACGTCTGGTTGAAGCGCTGGAGGCCGCCGGCCTAAGCGGGCGATGGCTACTGGCGGACAGAGAAGGGATCCTCCAGGCAGGGCAACCCGTTCTTCGGGTCGCTTACAACGGTCGTCGTGTGGAGATGAATCCTTCCGAGCTAGCTCGCCTACTCCTGGAGGTGGTCGACCTAGATACGTGGGTTCAAGGCGTCAAAGAGCTCTTGATCGGGGGCGACGTCGTGGGTAACCGTCCGTGGCCCTACTTCAAGAACGAGGCTCGGGTGTGGACCGGCCAGGAAACCTGACGCTCGGGGATCAGGGGCGACCTAGCCCCAAGGCACCGTTTCGGTGTGCGTTACCCACCGTGACGTGAGTTGCAGTCGCGGGAGGTACATGCCCTTGTAGTCCAAGAGGCGCAGGATCACGAGCTCCAAGTAGTGCATGCTCAGGCGCCAGGCTTCAGCCATCTCATCGCTGGTTGGCCACTCAAGTTGCGTCAGCTTCTTCGGTGGGTGCACGAGGTCGTTACGTATCTTGGCGAGCACGTCGGGTGCTTCCCAATCAGGCTGCCCATGGCTACGTCGACGTGCGTCCAGCGCAGTAAAGACACTCGGGATCTCTACAGGGATGCCTGCCCACTGGAGCAACAGGCGCAGGCTCGATGCCGCGGTGAGCTTGCTGTAGGCGTCGGTGGTGATCCACTGCCGGCTCTGGAGCACTGCCCAAGCCAAGAGTTCAAGCGCGGAACACGCAAGCGGGATGCGAGCGTCTACAGGCTGCGTGCCATTCGCCACCAGGTATAGGTTCATCGCGCGGTCGACGACCTTCTCCATGGTCGTATCTGCTGTAAGAAGCGCGTAACCGCGGGCCAGGTCTGGTAGCGCATCGTCGACAAGGTGATCAGGACACCAACGCCACTGCCCAGTCCCGATACGGGGAGTGCTCCACGTCGCCCACATAACTTCGTCCGAGCCGTCGAGGCCAGCAGTGAGCGCCAGGCCCACTTCGCGACCAGCCACGAAGCCCAGGATGACGAACAGCCGACGCTGCAGCTGCTCAACCGACTCACGGGTAACAGGCAGTGCGTCCGGGATCGCCTCGATGATGAACGGAAAGTCCTCGCCCTCGCGGTACTCATCGACTGCAACCAGACGAAGAGTCCAGTCGGGCAGGGCGAACGGGAGTTGCCCCTGCATTTCAACCTGCGTTGCGCACAGAGGGAAGGGATGGTCCGACAGTCGGCCGTTGAGATGGATCACGAAGCGCTCGACCGTTGCGAGGCTGCCAACAGTCATGTTGTTGATCGGGATCGAGCGATCGATCCAGGGCCGCGAGTCATCTGTGCGGGTCGGTAGCGCAGACGCGACGGGAGGTTTCAATGAGGGGTTCGCTGGCAGCGCCAGCGTTGGCCGACGTCCACCCACCACCATTTCTGCCAACCAGGCTTGGCCACCCGCAATGCGGCCATAGAGCTGAGGTCGAGGAGTCAGTCGGAAGGCAACGTCTCCTGCGAGCTGCTGAGTGTTCGCCTCCACGGATGCGAGAAGGTCACCCGCATACACGCGAAAGACACCGTCGTCCGCAGGCAGATAGATGGGCCGAATGTAGGGACCTGCCGTTGCCGGTGGCTGGCTGCTTTGCGCAGTCACGGAGAAACCTCGCTCAACACCTGTAGCTGGTAGAGCCCCAAACGCTACGCGACCGGCCTGGCGCCGGCGGCGAAGCGGCCGAGGTCGCCCGGCATCCCCGCGGCAAGCCCGGCGTGCCGATCATCGACGAGGCGCACTATCCACCGCGCGAGGATCAATTGGTTCGCCGGGGCCATCGCCTACGCCGCCCTGCGGGACGACCACAACCGTGACCATCCACACCTTCCAGGTGCACGAGTTCGAGACGCCCAAAGAGGCGATGCGCTTTCTACCGGAAGGAACTGGGAGAGCATGACGCCGATCTGGGGAGGAAACCGGATCCGAGTGACCTCCAAGTGGGAGGACATCGAGCCGGGAACCGAGGGCGTGAACCTAGGACAGCGCGAGGGCTGCCTGGCGTCATGACCCTGCTCATCGAGCTGGAGTACGGGCGTATCGAGGAGGAGCACGTGCCCGACGCCGTCACCTGGTTCAAGGACGTCCCGCCCACGATGGACGGCCCTTGGTACAACGGCGTCCAGGACCAAGCCGTGACAGGGGAGCATCGGATACGAGGTCCGAGGTCGATGCGGCCGCTGGTACGTCGTGCGGGCGCCGGCTGGCCCCAGTCCGCTCGACAAAGGGCTGGAGCGGCGGACGAGGTTCTACCCGAACAAGCGCCATGCCTGTGAAGTCTTCGAGCACCTGATCAGCGGCGCCTAAGGCGCGGCTCACGGGGACGGTGTGCGGCTGCTAGCGGGCTTCGCCCGCTTCTTCTTCCTCTTGGCCGCGCCCTGGTAGACAAAGCTGACCACCGCCAGGAAGGAGACGGCCACAGTGAGCCCCAGACCGACATCGCCCTTGCCCACGTGGTGTCCAGGGCTGGCCCATCCGATGGTGCACAAGAACAGCAGTGCGCTGATGGACAGGTAGAAGAATGTATCCTTGCGGCTCACGGCCTCTTTCTCCTTAATTTCTGGCCATAGAGCCTGGAGAGAGAGGCGTGCCTCAGCTCCACCAGGCTTGATCCTGGTTGGGCCGAGACCGCCATCCGGAACGGTCGTTCGGGTCAAAGCATTGTCGATCTGTGAATCGATCTGCAACGAGCGTGTCCCGCTCGTGCCCTCGGGCAATTCAGATCTTGCCCGGTGATCGCGGGTGTTGCCGGATGGCCTAGCCGCGATTCTCCTTAGTCGTCGCCCGAGTCGCTCGATCGGGTTGCCATCAAGTTTACGGCAGGGGACGGGGCGTTGGATGTTGCGATGGCCGGGAGTGACGGGAGCATGTCCCTGGGGTAAGGAACCCACACAATCAATCGAACGACGAAGGCCCCCTCGCACACGGCGAGGGGGCCTCTTTCTTACATAGACGAGAGCACCTGAAGAAGGTCGTCATGGCAGTCACCATGATCGCCCTGGCCGGGGCCTCGGGCTGACAGCCTGCGGCTGTGCCACGCAGCAGGCCACGAACGAGTGCGCGACCAAGCCCGCCATCCAGTCCGCGGAGCAGGGCGTCACCTTGACCGCGACGAACGCCGGTACGGGCAAGGTGAAGGTCTCCGTCACCAACAACCGGGCCAAGACGCTGGACGTGAATGCGGGCTTCTTCAAGGCCGTGGACTCCGCCGGCACCGAGACGCAGTCGTACATCACCAGCGAGCTCGGAGAGCTTCAGCACATCGAGTTGGTCACCGGCCGCACCGCGAAGGGCACCGTGGACTTCCGCATCTCCACCCCGCTCACCAAGGTCGTGTTCACCGACCCGCTGGGCAGAGAGATCGTCACGGCTAATATCAAGTAGTCCAGATACAACGAAGCCCCCGGCTCCTATCCCACTGAGGGGCGTGAGGCCGAGGGCTTTCGTGTTTCAGTAGGGCTACTGAGGCTGCTCCTCGGATCCTTCTTCTTTCTTGCGTACCAAAGACGCGTAGAAGGCGGCGATCGCCATCAAAAGGATCATGGTTGCACTGAACGCTCGAAGCTATAGAGCACGGCCGTTCTGAAGCATGTGATGTGGTGGGGGTCTTGAAGATCAGCGGCCTCCCTCACCCCCGGCCCAGAGGCTTAGTGACGGCTTAGGAATGTTCTCCGAACAGCGTGCCGCTGTCACCTCGATACCGGCGAGGAGGGTGTCAGTGACGGCGCTTTGATCGAGCGTGCTGCCGAGCTCGGCCCAATGACCGTCCAGGTCGTCCAACGACTGCATGACGGGGGTGAGTGGGTGCCGTTCTGTTGGCCGGCCCAGAGCCTGGGTGGTGAAGGCGACCGTGTAAGCGATGACGGCCGGCCACATCTCCTCGATCAGCCGCTGGCCCGCGTTCTCCTCGTCAAGCATGAGCTCGTAGTCGACGGGCGCGGCCTCGGCGAGGGCCCGCCGAGCGCGGTCGCGGAGATCGGGATAGGCGGCATCGATGGCGTCGATGACGGCGGCCAGGTGAGCACCGGGCCCGAAAGCTCTGAGCGCTTCTGGGCGGGCATCGGGGCTCGGCAGCCAGATTCAGATCTTGCCCGGGTCATTCCAATAGCCGAGCGGCACATAGAGGGTGCCGCGGTCATGCCACCACTGTTCGAGCTGGTCTCCCAGACCCGGCCTGGCGCAGGCCAGGAACGCGATGATGGCGGACCACCCGGCGGGCGCCGCAAGGTCGTCGTGCAGCAGCCGATCCACGAAGAAGGTGAGCTGGGCGGTGTCGGCTCCGCCCAGATCCTCGTCGAACGCGCAGGCCGGGTACACCGTGACTCCCTCCCCGCGCGGGGCGAGCAGATGACCGGCGGGATAGCGGTCATCGCAGATCGCGCAGGCACGGTCGTTGCGGAGCACGGCGACCGCGTCGGCGCGCGCGGCGGCCAGGAACCGGGCACCGTGCTCGACCATCGCTGCGGCACCTTCACTGGCCGGCAGCTCGGTCCAGGACGTCTCACCCGTGGCGAGTGCGTTCATGTCGATGCGCAGGGCCGGGTGAGGTCCAGCTCGGGGTCGTCTGGATCCTCCCGGTCCGCTAGGGAAGATCCGCCGACCGGGTGATCATGACGTGTGACGGGCCGGGGAACAGCATGTACATGCCGCCCTCAACGGCGTGCTCGGCCTCGACCGGCCATGCCTTGGCGGTGAACGCCTCGGCCAGAGCGTGCTGTGCGTCTCTGGCCAGGACGACGCCGGTGGCCGGTGTGGCGGTCTTGGTGAACGGCGATCGGGCCACCGCATCGGGGGGAGGAGAACCCATCACCTGCTGCTGTTTGCGCGTTCATCGTGCCGCGACCTCGCAGGCGATCTCGTGTGTCCGGATGATGCCAGTTCCCACCAGTGCGTGAACGACGCGTCACTCTCAGGCGTCCTACCTCGCCGACGGATCATTGGCCGACGCGGTCTGCTCACGACGTCGCCCACGCCCCGGCAGCCTCATCCTTCGCCTCCGGGAGTAGCACATGTCCCAGAACAGCCCCCTTCACAGCGCTGTCGTGTTCAGCGTTCTTCTGCCCGCGCTGGCCCTGGCTGCGGCCTGCGAAGACAGCAACACCGGCCGGACGCCGCCATCCGTTTCTCCGGCTCCGCCCTCCAGTCCAGGGCCGAGCGAGCAGCCGGCCGCCGGTCAACCCACGCCGCCCCAGCCGACCGCCAAACCGCAGTCCTATCGAGGCCATGGCGACAGGGTGCTGCGCATCAAGGACGGAGGTGAGATCTGGCTTGCCGCCATCACTCATTCCGGCTCGTCGAACTTCATCGTGGATACGGTCCAGCCAGGCGGCGAGGATGGTGAGGGGCTGGTCAATGCCATTGGCCGGTACAAGGGGACGATGCTGTTCAACATCGAGCAGGGGTCCACCACCCAGGCCCTCAAGATCAAGGCGGACGGTGCATGGACGGTGAAGCTGAAGCCGCTCGCCGAAGCGCGCCGCTGGGCAGCAACGAAAGTGACCGGGAAAGGCGATGACGTGCTCGCCCTTGACCCGCCGTCATCTGGCTTGGCGACGGCAAAGCTGAGGCATACGGGAGAGTCGAACTTCATCGTGGACGCGTACACACGGGACGGCGACACAGAGAACATGGTCAACGAGATCGGTGCCTACGACGGTGAGGTTCAGCTCCCGGAGGGAGCGTTCCTGTTCACGGTGCACGCTGATGGGCGGTGGACGATGACGAAGTGATCCGCGCCCCCAACGTGGCCGGTGCCACCGAGGGTCTTCCACAAGCGGTGTGGCCTCTCGCAGCGCGGCGGAGTCGGGCCGCCCTTGACCGTACAGAGTCGGCCTCGACGATCTACGCGCTACGCTGCGCTGAGTGAAGGCGCCAGGCACCCTTGGGTGGCTGCCTTCGTGGCCTGCCCAGGGCTTCAGTCGCTTGCAGACTCTGTCGTCTCACTGTCATCGTCAGGCGACACAATAAGCCGGACTCCAAGACCATGACCTCGGCGTTCTCGGTCCGAGAGCCAATCCATCGCACGCTGCTGAACATGGGTCTCTGGCAGGAGATCCACCAGCTGGGCACCACCGAAGAGGTTGCGGCTAGGGGCTTTCCGGTGCAACTCCGGCCGAGCAGTATTGATCGCGTCCCGAATGCGCAGCATCTCGATATCCAGCGCATACAGATCAAGGACTTCATCACCGAAGTAGAGGACGCCACCCGCTGGAAAGAAGACCCGCAGCCCATAGCCCTCCCGCAGCGAGTCTGAGGATGCCCCCGGAGTGACGAGCGCCCTACCCGACGAGATGTACCAGTCAGACAACGAGACAGCATCCGGAGTCATGAGCTGATCGAGACGTTCATCCACATGTTCAAATGGGTCACGAACGCTCCCCACCCGGAGCAGCGCGCTATCAGCACTGACGCCGAGCATCGCTCGAAGACGCTGCCCACGGAGGTCAGCAAAGTCTTGCGATTCTTGCTGACTCTGATGATGTGGGTGCCGGCGAACCCTACCCGGACGCAACACCCGCTGAACCACGATCGCTGCAAACAAGGCAGCCTGCAACGCCGCCCATACTTCCGGATCCGTCGGAGAACAACCACCTATCGCTCGACGCCAGGCAGCAACGATGTTGCTGTTAACGATGACCGCCTGGCGCTCAAGCTCGTCCAGATAGATGCCCTGGCGCACAGCTGCGGTCGCTTCCTCGGTCCGTCCCCTCAATGATCGGATCGGGATGCGTCTCAACTGCAGCTCATCCACTTCCGGGACATCCTCAGTCATGCACCACAGCATCTCGGATCGCCTGACCTAAAGCGACCAAATTCACGGCTGTGATACACCGCGACAAGACGCGCTCATGCGCCGTGGATGCAGACAGTCCTCCCTGCGCATCACCCTGCAAAATGGCTACGCCGCTGGCCCGTTCAGCGGCGTCCAGGCTTTCTGCTACAGCTGATGGCAACCGAGCGCACGGCCAAAGTAGTAGCCGCCAGCGCCAAGTACGGCATGACCCTCGACGAGATGACCGCGTTCGTCCGGGAAGCGATGCGCGCCGAGATCCCCGGCGACACAATCGTCAGGCAGGTCTCGACCTGGCGGTCCACCATCACAGAACTCAAGGCCAACGGTTGAGTCGTCAGCTAGCCTCGCAGCATGGCTGATTGGCTCTCCTTCGGCGCGGCGTGCGTCGCCATCGTCATATCCATGGTCGCCACGATCGTGGCGATTCAGGCACGGCGGGAAAGCCGACGTCAGGCTGACGCCGCAGAGGGCGAAGTTCACGCCATACGCACTCCCATTTTCGACGCTGAGCTCCTGCCAATCCACGGGTCGGCCGATTCCCAGCTGGCGCTCCGGCTCGCTCTCACGACGCAGTGGGCTGTCACCCAAGTGCGCGTGGAGATCCTTGATGAGGACGGCGTTTGGTTCGAGCCTGGCTCCGGTGATTCCCCGCCCTCAGTCTCACGTGAGGGGAAGACCGCCGAGCTTGGATGCCGCAAGATCCAGTCTGGCGAGCAGCTGAAGCTCACCCTGGCCGTCGACTCGGCGAACTATGCCGGGCCCATCAGATTTCGCCTCATCACCTACCCCGACGTGCCCGCCGACGCCTCTGAGATCACCAAGGCTCCTTGGGCACAGGCGCTCGAGCTGCCGCGCCCACCCGCCCTCGAAAGCTTCGTACGCCTACCTCGACGCACCCCACGGACTCAATAGACTGGTGGCTCGGCTTGGGGATACATTTTCCGCCGACCAGCACGAACCCATCGTCTACTGTTCGCCGTTCGGCGACCGGATCAAGATCGGCCGACGATCAACTTAAAGGCACGGTTCGTCCACGACGGGCGGGGGCAATGTGTCGTTGGGGCCGGTCGGCGCTTGGGGCACGCGCCTTTGGCCCGGCACCGCCCACCTTGAGGGCGGGCGCTTCACGGTGGGTGGGTGGGCCGCGCGCGCAGGCCTTCCCGGTGTTCGACTCGGCACCGCTTGGCCAAACTGACGCCGGTGAGTACACCGGGGCGCGGTTTCTGGCGTACACGCTCCGCGCGTTCGCCCTCGTCAGCCTCGGCGAGCTCGCTGCGGCGGCCACGGCGCTCGACACCTGCGTGCGGAATGCGTTGAGTGCGGTGAACGATTGAATTCGGGCTCACGCCCACTACGTGCAGGGGCTGGCGATGTGCGTCCGGGGGACGGCTGGACTAGGTGGAAGCGCACGCCCACACCGCCCTGGAAGACACGGCCCTGCTCGACTACAGCACCGGGTGACGGCGGCCATGAAAAGCTCCCCGCTGGCGGCCACTTAGATCCCCACAGGCGGCCACGGGATTCCCCGAGTACGGCTGGATAGCTCCCCGTTCGTTCACATCAGCACCCGCATGTGAAAGATCGTCCGGGTGAAGAACAGCAGGGAGATCATGGAGATTCTTGAGGCGTATGACCTCACAGGCAGTTACCGGGCCGCGGCGGAGCTGGCCGGGTGCGACCACCACACGGTGGCGCGTTATGTGAAGATGCGGGCGGCTGGGCAGAGCCCGGAGGCTCGCCGGCATCGTGAGCGACCGATCGATGCGTTCCTGCCGAAGATCGAAGAGCTGGTGGTCCGCTCGAACGGCAAGATCCGCGCCGATGTGGTGCACAAGCGAATCGTCGCGATGGGCTTCACCGGCGGGGAGCGCACCACCCGCCGCACTGTCGCCGAGGCCAAGGCCCAGCTGCGGGCCGGTCAGCGGCGTGTTTATAGGCCGTGGGTCACCGAGCCGGGGCTGTGGTTGCAGTGGGACTGGGGAACCGGTCCGGTGATCGGCGGCCGTCAGACCACGTTGTGGTGCGCGTGGCTGGCGTGGTCGCGATTCCGGGTGGTGATCCCGGTCTGGGACAAGACACTGCCGACGGTGGTGGCCTGCTTGGACGCGACGTTGCGGCGGATCGGCGGGGTTCCGGCCTATGCGCTGACCGACAACGAGAAGACGGTGTCGGTCGATCACATCGCTGGGATCGCGGTCCGCAACCCCGAGATCGTCGAGGTCGCTCGGCATTACGGAATGACGATCAAGACGTGTGTCCCGGCCGATCCCGAGTCCAAGGGCGGCAGCGAGGCCACCGTCCGCATCGCCAAGGCCGACCTGGTCCCCACCAGCGTGAATCTGCGCGACAGCTTCCGGAGTTTCGGTGAGCTGGAAACGGCTTGCCGGGATTTCTGCGACGAGGTCAACGGGCGGGTCCATCGCGAGACCCGGCGCAAGCCCGCCGAGATGCTCGCCACCGAGCGGCAGCGGCTGCATCTGCTGCCCAAGCAGGCCTTCACCGTCGCGTTCGGCACGACCAGGCGGGTCAACTGGAACGCCACCATCTCGGTCGAGGGCGTCCGCTACTCGGTCCCGCACGAGCTGATCGATACCCGGGTCTGGGCCCGGTTCCACGGCGACGAGCTCATCGTGACCGCGATCGGGGCCGACGGCGGCGCGGTCGAGGTCGCCCGCCACCTTCGCAGCAAGCCGGGGACACCGGTCATCGACGAGGCACACTACCCGCCGCGCGAGGATAAGGAACTCGACCGCACGCCCAAGGCCCGCTCGGCCGAAGAAGCGGCGTTCTTGATGATCGGACCTGGCGCCGCGTCCTGGCTGGTTGAGGCCGCCAACGCGGGAACACGACGGATGAAGGCCAAGATGGCCCAAGCGGTCTCGCTGGCCAAGCTCTATTCGCCCGAGCAGGTCGACCGGGCGCTGGGCACGGCCGCGATCACCGGCCGGTTCGCCGAGGCCGATCTGATGTCGATCCTGGACTACCAGGCCGCGCGAGAGTCCATCGAGCCCACCCGGGCCAGTGAAGACCACAGCCTGCAACCGGGCACCTCAGCCTGGGCCTCCTTCGGGCAGCCGCCCGTCACCAACTCCACTCCCGATGACGCCGCCGATTCTGTTGAGGACAACGCTTGATGGCCACCCCGCTCCGTTCCGTTCACGGCTCCACTGGCGACCCGCTCGCCGAGGCCATCGAGCTGACCAAACGGCTGAAGCTGCCGCACATGCGCCGCGCCCTGGCCGACCTGATCCCCACTGCCAAGGCCCAGCGCTGGGATCCGGCCGAGGTCGTCCGCGTCCTGCTCGCCGAAGAAGCCGCCGGACGAGACCGCGCCAACCTGCACACCCGCCGCAAGAGGGCCGGGTTCCCTGCCGGCAAGACCTTCGGCGACTGGGACGAGACCGCATCCTCGATCCCGCGGCCAACACAAGACGCCCTCAAGAGCCTGGAATGGGTCCGCCGCCGCGAGAACCTTTGCGTCTGCGGTCCGTCCGGGACCGGCAAGTCGCACTTCAGCGAGGCCCTGGGGCAGAACGCCGTCGAGGCCGGCCTGGCCGTCACCTGGTTCAACATCGAGGACCTGGGCTCGCTGGTCCGCCGTCACCGCGCCGACGACTCCATCGCCCGCGCGCTCACCCGCATCATCCGCTCTGACCTGATCATCGTCGATGACATCGGGCTGCTGCCGGTCTCCCCGGACGCCGCCGAAGGCTTCTATCGCCTGGTCGATGCCGCATACGAGCGCCGCGCGCTGGCGGTCAGCTCAAATCTTCATCCGTCGGGCTTCGACGAGATCATGCCCAAGACCTTGGCCACCGCTACCGTCGACC
This sequence comes from Actinomadura barringtoniae, assembly GCF_017573505.1. GTDB lineage: Bacteria > Actinomycetota > Actinomycetes > Streptosporangiales > Streptosporangiaceae > Spirillospora > Spirillospora barringtoniae. Next base: position 194,788 of record NZ_JAGEOJ010000006.1, on the reverse strand, counting down.
GGCTCATGCACCACGCCCATATCGTCGTTACACAGGGCGACAGCTTCCGGCTCACCCAAGCCACCTCCGGGCAGGGGGTGAAGCCCTTCACCTGATCCACCCACCAACCAACGACGGGGAAATATCTGGCCGTCGTCGGGGACCGCTAACTGGCCAAGATCGTGCTAACTATCTGGCCGCCAGCGGGGAGAGATAACAGGCCGTTGACAACCGGGATGGCCACGGCCATCGACCTGCTGGCCTCTGTGATCGCCACGACCGACTACGGTGAGGAAGCAGCCCGGTTGCTCGGCATCGGCCAGCAGACCTGGGAAGTCATCCGCCACCTCCAGTTCGGCATCCCCGAACTCCTCGCCGCACGCCAAGCTGCGGAGCATCAGGCCAGACAGATCGCCGGGGACACCGCCTACGAGGCAGTCTTCCGCAAGGGCCTGGAAAGCCGAGGTGACGACGGCATCACCTGGGCCCTGCACCAAGACCTGATCCTCCGCTCACCGGGGTCGGGGAATCGTCGGACGTATCCCCTTCAACGGCGACCGACCGCGCAGACCCGGGGACTCTGGTGTCGGGTGACTGAGGGACTCCGAGACTTCTTGCACGCGCCTTGAGCGCGTGGTGGAGACCCCTGAGGGCAGCAAAGCTGCAGGTCGGATGGTAGGTTCCGAGTAAGTGTCAGGGTTTTGGGTCTTGGTGATCTGGAGCCTGGCGGAGGCGAGGTTGGGCCGGGGACTCATAATCCCTGGGTCGCGGGTTCGAGTCCCGCCCGCCCTACAAACCGCCCTCCCACCAGGGAAAACCCCGGATCACCAGCCCTAAGGCCCCCAAAGGGGCCGTACGACCAGGGGAGTCCGGGACTCAAACCGCTCACCCGGCCGTCCGGATCCCGGAGGGTGATCATGTCGAGCAAGCCGCTGTTCCGCACCGGAACACCCGCGCCGCAGTCCCGGCGCAAGCGAGCGCCCAAGGCCGTGTCGCGGTCGTTGATGATCGAGCACTACGAGCAGCACCTGCGCACATCGAACAGCCGCCCATACGCGCCCGAGACGATCAACGGCTACCTCCGCTGCGCAACCTCTTCAAGCGGCTGGAGAAGGAGACGGGCACTACCAGCCCCTTCACCAGCGAGGACACCGACCGCTACGTAGCCCGCGAGCAGAAACCCCAGACCCTCGCCCGGGAATTCATCAAAGAACTCCTGGGCTCGTGCGACAGCACGTCCTTCACTGGGACGAGGGACGAGGCCATCACTCGTCTGCTGCTGGAAGGGATGCGGGTCGGTGAGGTCGCCGACATCGAGCCCGAAGACGTACCAGCCCTCACCGAGCCGATCTTGCGAGTGACGCCGAAGAAGGGCGAGCTGCGCTACGCCGACGACAGCGGCCGGCGGATCCTGCTGGAACAGGAGACCGTCAAAGCCATCCAGCGCTATCTACGCGTCCGAGCCGAGCATCCGCTCGCCGAATCCCATCTGGCCGAGCACCTCTGGCTAGGCCAGGGCTCAGCACTGCCGTTCGGTGCCAACGGCATCCGCCTGATGCTGATCCGCCGCTGCAAGCGACTCGGCTAAGACGCCCACGCGACACCCAAGATGTTCCGTCACACCTTCGCGCACGACTTCCGCGCCAACGGCGGCTCCATCGACGACCTGGTCCACCACCAGGGCTGGTCAGGCCCGGCCATGGCCTACCGCTACGGCAAGGACCTGGCCGAGGACCGCGCCATCCAGGCCAAACGCAGGCTAGGCAACATGTATTGACCTTGAGCCACGCCTTCCAGCGTTGGAGGCAGCACTCAGCACATGGGATCTCGTACTTCTCGCACACATCCGCGCACACAAAGGCCAACCGGCTGGAGTGACTCCCAACAGAACAGTCCGTGCGGGGCCAGGAGTCCGCCATCAGCACAGTGAAAAGGCCATCGATCACGCCCAGCGAACCGGCGTCTTAGGCGGGCTTGCCCATGTCGATCCATCGCTGGAGCTTCTCCAGGTGGGCCTCGGGCCACGCGCCGTCGCAGGGCATATGCCCGCTCAGCAGGGAGCCGATGATGGCATCGGCGTGCTCGGCGACATCGGCGTGCTCGAACAGATCGAAGCGGGCCAGCATCGCGTCTCGGTCCTTCGTTCGGAACAGGGGCTTGATGTCTTGCTCGAAGCTGAGCTTGCCGCTTTCGGGTGATCGCACGTCTTCCTCCTTCGTAGGGCGGGTGATCGGTCCTTAGAAAAGACAGGCCAGCTCGCTCATCGGTGACAGGTTCTTTGAAATCCCCACCTCTGCTGCACGCGGAACTCAGGTAGACGCTCGCTAGGTGCCCTGAGCAGTGGGTGGTGCGGAGAGCTGCGGAGCGTCCGCGACCAGCGTGTCCCGTTCTGGGGATGCGTCCCTGTTCCGGATGAGGGTGAGGGCGGTCATCGCGACGCAGATGGCCGTGATCGATGCGACGACCGTGACCACTCCGGTCTGGGCGGCCGCCGCGGGCAGGAGGAGGATGGCGGCGGTTCCGCACAGCGCCACGGCGGGATGCAGGATCGACGTGCCGAGGATGGGCATGTGGACTGTCCAGAGCAGCAGGACGAAAAGCGCGGTCGGAATCGCCACGGCGTAGCAGATGGCGAGGGGTGACGCCTTGAGGTCGTGTGCGGTCTGTTCGACTGCGACGTCAAGGCCGGCGCCGAGCGCGGCGAGGCTGGCGAAGATGCCGTAGTGGCCGTAGCCCCAGCGGTAGGAGAGGTGTCGGCGGTCGTTGAGGCCCGAGCCGGCGGGGGCGAGGAAGTAGAGCCACCAGAGGGCGAACAGCAGGACGAGGCCGGAACCGGCGATGACGACGAGCCGGCGGCTGACGTCTGCCTCGTCCAGCCCTCGGGCGACCGCGTTCGACGCGGCGAGGACGCTCTCCCCGAAGAGAATGATCGTGAACAGGCCGTAGCGTTCGGCGATGTGGTGCGGGTGCCAGGCGGTGGGACTGGTCCGCTCCGCCCATCGCGGCACCGCGAGTTCCAGGACGGCGAGGGCGGCGAAGCACGGGACCTGGGCCGCAGAAGGCAGCGCGCCTGCCTCCGCCGAGACCAGCCAGAGGATCCAGGCCGCCTGCGCGACGATGATGCCGAGGGCGTACCGGTGGGCGGTGCGGCGGCCCGCCGGGTCCTCGGCGCTGGCTCGTAGCCATTGCGCGACGAGTGCGGTCCGCATGACGAGGTAGCCGATCGCGACTGCGCGGTAGTCGGAGTGGTCTGCGGCGGCCGGCACGCCCGCGGCGAGGATCAGGACGCCCGCCATCTGCACCATGGTCAGCAGCCGGTAGGGGACGTCGTCGGTGTCGTATGACGAGGCGAACCAGGTGAAGTTCATCCACGCCCACCACACCGCGAAGAAGACCTGGAGGAACGGGACGAGCCCGGCCAGAGCGTGTCCGTCGGCGATGTGGTGCGCGAACTGGGCGGTGACGGCCGCGACCGCCACCACGAAGGTGAGATCGAACAGTAGTTCGAGAGGGCTTGAGGCGCGGTGCGGCTCGTCGATCGCGCGGGCGGTCATCCGGACCCGGATCCGGCAGGCGGCACCTGTTGATGGCACGGTCTTGCTCCCCTCGTCGCATGGGTTCGTCCAGCTGCAAAGACAAGGGAGAGCGCCCGGTTGTGACGGCCGGCGCCCGATCTGGCCTTTTCGGTGAATATTTCGCCGAAGTTGTCACAGCCCGAACGGGTGGCCTGTCTTAGCTGGCGACCGGGCGGTGATCGACGGCCTGGCGAACTGAAGGGGTACTCATGAAGATCGTGGTCATCGGTGGCACCGGCCTGATCGGGTCGAAGGCCGTGGAGATGCTCCGGCAGCACGGGCACGAGGCGGTGCCGGCCTCGCCGAACACCGGTGTGAATACGCTCACCGGTGAGGGGCTCACCGAGGTGCTGGAGGGCGCGTCGGTGGTGATCGACGTGTCCAACTCCCCGTCCTTCGAGGACGAGGCGGTGCTCGACTTCTTCCGGACCTCGACCGGCAATCTGCTGGAGGCGGAAGAGAAGGCCGGGGTGGGCCACCACGTCGCGCTGACGATCGTGAACACCGACCGGCGGCCCGACATCGGCTACTTCCGGGCGAAGCTCGCGCAGGAGAAGCTGATCGAGGAGTCGCCGATCCCGTTCTCGCTCGTGCACGCGACGCAGTTCTTCGAGTTCGGGCGCAGGATCGCCGACGAGGCGGCCGCAGGCGGGGACAAGGTCCCGATGCCGCCGGTGCTCTTCCAGCCCATCGCGGGCGAGGAGGTGTCCCGGACGGTCGCGAGGACCGCGGCGGGCGCGCCGCTGAACGGCCGGATCCAGATCGCCGGCCCCGAGCGGGTCCGGATGGACGAGTTCTTTCGCAAGGCACTGGCCGCGTGGGGCGACCCGCGTGAGGTGGTCACCGACCCGCACGCGCATTACTTCGGCGCCGAGATGCGCGAGCGTGACCTGGTGCCGGACGACGGCGCCGCGACGCTCGGCGAGATCAAGTACGCCGACTGGCTGGCGAGCAACGGCGCCCGCTGACGGCCTTTCGCCCCCGCACCGCACAAGCCAAGGAGGTACATCCATGTCCGTCACCGACCCCGCGGCGACCGGCCCGAAGACCCGATCGACCGCGTGGCAGACGGCGCTCACCACGATTCAGGAGGCTGAGCCGCCCTTCATCCCGACCGGAGCGCATGCGACGACCGTCGTCATCGAGTACCCGCCCGGTGACCACGGCGCGCCGCCGCACCGGCATCCCGGTCCGGCGTTCGGGTACGTGCTCGAGGGCGAGATGCTGCTGGAGCTCGAAGGGCAGGCGCCTCGGCCCGTGCCTGCGGGTGAGGCGTTCTGGGAGCCGGGCGGCGACGTCATCCACTACCAGGACGGCAACAACCGAGACGACATGCCGGTCCGGTTCGTCGTCACGATGCTCTGCGACCCGGGCAAGCCGATGCTGACCCTGGTGGACGAGGCGGAACTCGCCCAGCGCGCGCATCTGCGGGTTTCCGGGGATTCCTGACCGGCGTACGACGACCGCGCTGTCGAGAACATCGGCGCGCTCGACCTTACGGGGGAGATACACCATGACGGCATCGGCGATGGTCGCCGAGTTCGACGACGTCGCCGGGTGGACCGCCGACGCCGTCGAACGACTCGGGGAGCGGTACGCGATCCCGGCGGCCTGCCGCGGCAGCGCGAATCCGGCCGCGCTGGCCTGGCTGGGGGAGGCATGCGAGCTGAGGGCCGGATCGGTCCTGCTGGACGTGGGTGCCGGCGTCGGCGGGCCGGCCGCCTGGGCGGCCGAGCGGTTCGGGGTCCGGCCGATCCTGCTGGAACCGATGCCGGCCGCATGCCGCGCCGCGGCCCGGCTGTTCGGGCTGCCGGTCGTCACGGCGGACGGCGACCGGATCCCGCTGCGGGCGGGGTCGGTCGACGCCGCCTGGTGCCTGGGAGTGCTGGACACCGTCCAGGACAAAGCCGCGGTTCTGCGCGAGATCCACCGAGTCCTGCCGCCTGGGGCGCCCTTGGGCCTCCTGGTCGTCGTCGCCCGGGACCCACGGGCCCTCGCCCCGGAGGGCAACAGCTTTCCGACTCGGCGAGGGCTCGCCGACCTGCTCGACGGCGCAGGGTTCGACCTGGTCGAGCAGGTCGGCTGCCCTGGCGACGCGCCGCTGTCGTGGACACGGCGTGTCGAGCGGGTCGTCGCCGCTGTCGCCGGCAGGCACCGGGCCGACCCCGCTCATGCGCTGGCGCTCCGGCAGGGCGAGACCTTCACCCGCCTGTTCGCCGCTGGGCAGATCTCCATGCAGCTGATCCATGCGACCAGACGCCGGGCCGGGCGGTCATCCGAGCAATTTCTTTGTGGAGGACATATGAGCACGTCGACCGGCGATGAATTCGAGGTCGAGTTCGAGGCGGAGGTCGAGGCCGAACTGACCCTGGCCGAGTCGGGCGATCAGGAGCGGGCCTCCGAGATCCCGGCCTCGGAGTGGCTGTTCGATCCGATCGACGTCGAACGCGAGGAGGTCGAGCTCCGCAACCTTCTCGGCGCGGCTGGGGAACTGGAAGCCGGTTCCCGGCCCCGCAAGCCCTGCGCCGACGAAGGCGCCTGAGCACGCGCACCTGAGCAAGCACCTACGCGAGCGCCTGGTCCCTACCCAGCCGCGGCTGCGGCGCCGATGAACTCACCTCACGAGATCCGAAGCGAGAGACCATGAACCACCCACCCGGGCGGCAGCATGCCCCCGAATCCGTTCCGGCGACGGGGATCGCCACGATCGACGACCTCCGCGAGCACCTCCAATGGGCGATCGAGCTGGAGCACGCGACCCTGCCGCCGTACCTGTGCGCGCTCTACTCGCTCGACGCCGAACGCAATCCCGAGGCCGTCGAGGTGGTGGCGGGCGTCTTCATCGAGGAGATGCTGCACCTGACGCTGGCGGCGAACCTGCTCAACGCCGTCGGGGGTAGCCCGCGGCTGGACACGCCGCAACTGCTGCCGCCGCATCCCCGGCGGTTGCCGCACGGCGATCCGTCGCTGGAGTTGTCGCTGCTTCCGTTCGGTGACGAGGCGCTTGAGATGTTCTTGCGCCTGGAGCGGCCGGCGCCGCCCGGCGCTCCCGCCGAGGGCGACCGCTACGAGACGATCGGGCAGTTCTACGAAGCGATCGAGGACGGGCTGCGCGGCCTGTGTGATCGGCTCGGCGAGGCAGAGGTCTTCGGCGGCGATCCGGCCCGCCAGATCCACGCCGAGCAGTTCCGGCACACGGCCGGACGGATGATCGCGGTCACCGATCTGGCCTCGGCGCTGGCCGCGCTGGAGGAGATCGTCGAGGAGGGCGAGGGCACGTCCCGCGGCGCGGTCTGGGACGGCGACCCGGACGTCCACCATCCCGACCGGGACGAGGTCGCCCACTACTACCGCTTCCAGGAGCTCAGGGCCGGCCGCCGCTACCGCCGCGGCGACACCCCGCGGTCCGGGCCGACCGGCGAGCCGCTCGGCGTGGACTTCGCCGGCGTCCTTCCGATGCGGCCCAACCCGAAGATCACCGACCACCCCCCGGGCAGCGCGATCCGCAACGCCCAGGAGGAGTTCAACCGGACGTACTGCACCCTCCTGCACTTGCTGGAGCAGGCGTTCAACGGCAGCCCGCGGCTGCTCGCGGTCGCCGTCGCCACCATGCACAAGCTCAAGGCGCAGGCCCAGGCTCTGATGCGGACGCCCGACGGCGACGGCACGACGGCCGGCCCCACGTTCGAGTACGTCCCGCCGCCGGAGCGCGGATGGACCGCCGGCGACGAGCCGCAGCGCATCACGGTGCTCCCCGACGGCCCGTACCTCGTCCACGGCGGCGTCCCGCTCCGCCGCAAACGCAAGATCGTCTCCGCCGAGGGCAACGCGCTCACCTGGCAGACCGGTGACACCCTGCAGACCGAGCCCACCTACGCGCTATGCCGCTGCGGCCAGTCGGGGTCCAAGCCGTTCTGCGACGGGACGCACGCCCGGATCGGGTTCGACGGCACCGAGAACGCCGACGTCCGGCCCTACAAGGAACTGCAGCACGTGCACGACGGAGTGGGCATCTCCGGGCAGCGCGTCGGCGAGCTGTGCATCCACGCCGCGTTCTGCATCGGCCGCACCCGGCCGATCGCCGAGATGCTGGCCGACACCGCCGACAGCGACGTCCGCTCCAACATCATGGGGCGCATCGATCACTGCCCCTCCGGCTCCTACAGCTACGCCCTCCAACGCGGGGGCGAGACGATCGAAGCCGACCTCCCGCGGGCCATCTCGGTCCTGGAGGAGGAGGACGGACTGGCCAGTGCCCTGTGGGTCACCGGCGGCGTGCCGGTGCACCGTGCGGACGGCCGGCCGCTGGAGACCCGCAACCGAGTGACCCTGTGCCGCTGCGGCCACTCGGCCGGCAAGCCGCTGTGCGATGGCACGCACCGCAAGATCGACTTCCGTGAAGAGCACGCGGGCGACAGCCGTCTCTCCGGAACGGAGCACGACCGTGCCTGATTCCGAGCGGCGGATCGCGACGCCGGTGCTGGTGATCGGTACCGGCGGAGCGGGGTTGCGTGCCGCGATCGAGCTCGCCGAACGAGGTATGGGCGTCCTTGCGATCGGCAAGCGGCCGAAGGGCGACGCGCACACCACGCTCGCCGCCGGCGGCATCAACGCGGCACTGGCGACGATGGACCCGCAGGACACCTGGCAGCAGCACGCCGCCGACACCCTGCAGGAGAGCTACCTGCTGGCCGACCCGCGCATCGTGCGCATCGTGACCGAGAACGCGGCACGCGGCATCGACGACCTCGTCCACTACGGGATGCCGTTCGCACGCGAGGCCGACGGGCGGATCTCGCAGCGCTTCTTCGGTGCCCACACCTGGCGGCGCACCGCCTTCAGCGGCGACTACACCGGGCTGGAGATCCAGCGCACCCTCGTCAATCGGGCGGCCCAGCTGAAGGTGCCGATCCTCGACACCGTCTGCATCACCCGCCTGCTGGTCCGAGACAACGTCATCTTCGGTGCCTACGGGTTCGATCTGAACGACGGCGCCCGCTACGTCATCCACGCCGACGCGGTCATCCTGGCCACCGGTGGACACACCCGGATCTGGCGCCGCACCTCGTCCCGCCGCGACGAGAACACCGGCGACTCGTTCCGCCTGGCCGTCCTCGCGGGCGCCCGCATCCGCGACCCCGAGCTCGTGCAGTTCCATCCGTCCGGCCTCATCGAGCCCGAGAACGCGGCGGGGACGCTGGTGTCGGAGGCGGCCCGGGGCGAGGGCGGACGGCTGCTGAACGCTCTCGGGGAGCGGTTCATGGCGCGGTACGACCCCGAGCGGATGGAGCTGTCCACCCGTGACCGGGTCGCGCTGGCCGCCTACACCGAGATCAAGGAGGGGCGTGGCACCCCGGCCGGCGGCGTCCTGCTGGACGTCTCGCACCTGCCCCGGGCCACGATCATGACCCGGTTGCCGCGCGTCTACCAGACGCTGCTGGAGCTGCAGATGCTCGACATCACCAAGGACCCCATCGAGGTCGCCCCGACCGCGCACTACTCGATGGGCGGGGTGTGGGTCCGGCCAGAGGACCACGGCACCGACGTCGACGGCCTGTATGCGATCGGGGAGGCCGCCAGCGGCCTGCACGGAGCGAACCGGCTCGGCGGCAACTCCCTCATCGAGCTGCTGGTGTACGGCCGGATCACAGGGGCGGCCGCGGCCGCCTATGCGGCGTCCCGCGACACCCAGCGGCGCGGCGGGTCCGCGCTCGCCGAGGCCCGCCAGGAGGTGGACGACCTGCTTGCGTGCGACGGCCCGGAAAACGTCCGGGCACTGCAGCGCGCGGTCCGGGACATCATGACCGAGCACGGCGGCGTCGTCCGCGATGAGGCGGGGCTGCGCCAGGGACTGGTCGAGCTGGCGGCGGTCGAGGCTCGGATGGGCGACCTGGGCGTCCACCCCGACCTGGCTGGCTACCAGGACCTCGCGCACGCGTTCGACCTGAAGTCCACCGTCCTGGCCGCCCGCGCCACGCTGGAGGCGGCGCTCGAACGCCGCGAGACGCGCGGCTGCCACAACCGCTCCGATCACCCGGAGACCGACACCTCCTTGCGGGTCAACCTGGTGTGGTCGGGGCCCGGCAAGATCGAACGTGAGCCCCTGCCGCCGATCCCCGCCGAGATCGCCGCCCTCATGCGCGAGGTCTCCACCCACGGAAAGCTCGTCGAATAGCAGGCCGCTGCCGGGCGCGGTGGCCCGGCAGCCGCTGGGACCTCCCAGAAAGGCAGCATTATGAACGACATATTGAACGGCAAGGTCGTCCTCGTCACGGGAGCGTCGTCGGGCATCGGCGAGGCCACTGTGCTGGCCCTCTCGGCGGAGGGGACCCGCGTCGCGGCCGGGGCCCGGCGCGGCGACCGGTTGGAGTCCCTGGCCCGCAAGGCGCCCGGAGAGGTCCTGACCCTCGATCTGGACGTGACCGATCAGGAGTCGGTGCGAGCCGCGGTCGCCGCGACCGTCGAGCGCTTCGGCGCCCTGGACGTCCTGGTGAACAACGCCGGGGTGATGCTCAGCGGCCCGATCGCCGGTGCGGACACCACGGAATGGACGCGCATGGTCGAGACCAACCTGCTCGGGTCGATGCACACGGTCCATGCGGCGCTGCCGCATCTGCTGGAGGCCAAGGGCATCGTCGTGCAGGTCTCCTCGACATCGGGCCGGATCGCATCGGCCTACAACGGGGTCTACGCCGCGACGAAGTTCGGCGTCAACGCCTTCTCCGAGGCGCTACGGCAGGAGGTCACCGCCCAGGGCGTACGCGTGGTGATCATCGAACCCGGCTTCGTCGCGACCGAACTGGCCGGGCACATCACCGATCCCACGATGCGGGCGGCGGCGGGGGACATGGCCGCGTCCATGCGCACCCTGCAGCCCGGGGACATCGCCGACGCCGTCGTGTATGCGGTCACTCAGCCCGAGCATGTCGCGGTCAACGAGATCCTCATCCGCCCGACCGATCAGACGCGTTAGCTGAGAGCCATCCGCCCTCCGCGGAGGGCGGATCCGAACACGGGCCGAGTCCCTGGTGCCGCACCAGGGACTCGGCCCGTGTCGTGCTCTGGGGAATGCCCTTTTGCCCGGGGATCGGTGCGGCATACCCAGGGATCGAGAGCCCCCCGTGAATCGGCCAGGGAGCGACCCTGGTGCCTTTCCCTGCCTGGCCCGGCGAGCGTGATCGCTATCGGCGAGACGCCGATCGGGACCCGCGGAGCAGGACGGAAGGGACAACCGCCCATGACCAAGCACATGCCGGAACCCGAGCGGCTGGACGGGACGCTCGAACAGGCCACCTCCGTCTTCACGCGGACGCGCCCGCGCCTGTTCGGCATCGCCTATCGGGTGCTCGGCAGCGTCGCCGAAGCCGAGGACGTCGTCCAGGACACCTGGTTGCGCTGGCAGGGCGCCGACCGCCCGGCCATCGCGAACCCGACGGCCTTCCTGGCATTGATCACCACGCGGCTGGCCATCAACATCTCCAAATCCGCCCGATCACAGCGCGAGACCTCCATCGGCCCCTGGCTGCCCGAGCGCGTCGGCACCGGCACCGACCCCGCCCTCGAAGCCGAACGGGGCGAGGCGCTCGAACTCGCGCTCCTGCTGTTGCTCCAGCGGCTCACCCCGACCGAACGGGCCGCCTACATCCTGCGCGAGGCGTTCGACTATCCGTACGCACAGATCGCGGAGGTCCTGCAGGTCAGCCCGGTCAACACCCGCCAGCTCGTGACCCGCGCCCGCAAGCATCTGACCACGGCGCGACGTGGGCCGATCGACAGGGCCGAGCACCGCCGCCTCGTGGAGATCTTCCTCAGCGCCGCCCAGACAGGGGACACCGCCGCCCTTGAGGACCACTTCGCCGCTAACGCCGCCGGCCCGTTCAAAAGCCGCGGCAGAGGCGCGATGAGGTCGGCCGCCCTGCATGGCGACCGCGTGGCGTGATCCGGAGGCGGCGTACTGGAGCCGCCTGCGCACAGCGCGCGCCTGTGACGCTCGTCGGCGGATCTTGTGCCTGGTTCTCATCGGAGCACCCGCGCTCCCGGGGAGCGCCACGTGCCCAGGGACCCGCCCAGTGACTCACCCGGGTCTCACCCCATACCTGGTCAGACGACCTTTGTTGATGTCGCCCCGAGAACGAAGCAATGACTGGAGGGACAGTGACGACCGACGACGGCACCGGCACAGACCGCGCCGGACGATGGCTCTTGCCCGCGCGGGTACGGCCATGACCAAGACGACCTTGGACTGGGATGAGGCGGCGTCGTGCCGCTCGCTCGATCCCGACCTGTTCTTCCCGGTGGCCGGGGAGACCGTCTACATGACGCAGATCGAGGCGATCCGCCAGGTCTGCGCGGCCTGCCCCGCCGCGAGCCGCTGCCTGGAATGGGCCCTGGCCACCGGCGAGCCGGACGGTATCTGGGCCGGCACCACCCCTGGCGAGCGCCGCCGCCTCCGGGCGGCCCGGAGAAACCCCGGCCCCGCGACCGATCCCGCTCACTCCCGCGCCCGGAAGGCCGATGCCGCATGACCCGTCTACTCGTCGAGGAAGAGGCCCCGCGGCCGGGCGAGTTGCGGATCGATCACCGTGTCCTGCTGAACCGCGTCACGCTGATCGCCATCGCCGGTGAGATCGACATCGCCACCGCGCCGCAACTGCGCGCCTACTGCGAGCGGCACGCCCGGCCCGACCGCGGACGGCACCTCGTCCTCGACCTGACCGAGGTGACCTTCCTGGACTCCAGCGGCGTCAAGATCCTGGTGGACGCCCACCTCGCGGCTGAACAACACGGTACGACCGTACGGGTCGCCGCCCCGTCCCCGCTGGTCACCCGCGTCTTCGACGTGCTGCGGCTGGGCGACCACATCCCCGTCCACACCACGGTGCGGCAGGCGCTCGCCGCCGCCCTGGCCGCGTCGGGCCCGTCACGGGCCCCGCGACGGGCCCCGCTGCCGGACGGGATGCCGGTCGAGGCCATCAGGAAATGCAGGGCCGGAACGGCACCCAAGGAGATGAGAACGTCATGACGGAACAGGCCGATGTGGTGGTCCTGGGGCTAGGGCCGGGCGGCGAGTTCGCCGCGGGCGCGCTGGCCGAGGCGGGACTGGACGTGGTCGGGGTGGAGGCGGAGCTCGTCGGAGGCGAGTGCCCGTACTGGGGATGCATCCCCAGCAAGATGATGATCCGCGCCGGGAACGTGCTCGCCGAGGCCGGCCGCGTCCCCGACCTGGCCGGTGAGGCGAAGGCGGTGCCCGACTGGAGCCGAGTCGCCGAACGCGTCCGCAGGGAGGCCACCGGCGGTTGGGACGACCAGCTGGCCGCCGACCGCCTGGCGGCCAAGGGTGTGCGACTGGTCCGAGGGAAGGGGCGGCTCGCGGGCCCGGGCCGGGTGATCGTGGGCGACCGCACGTTCCGGGCCGGGCGGGGTGTCGTCGTGGCCACCGGGTCCGGCCCACGCATCCCCCCGGTGCCGGGCCTGGCGGAGACGCCCTACTGGACGAACCGGGACGCCATCGCGACCGAGGAGATGCCCGCCTCGATGCTGGTGCTCGGCGGCGGCGCGATCGGTGTGGAACTCGCCCAGGTCTTCGCCCGCTTCGGATGCGCGGTCACCGTCCTGGAGGGCGGGGACCGGCTGCTCGCCCAGGAGGAACCGGAGGCCGGGGAGCTGGCGGCGAAGGCGCTGCGGGCCGATGGCGTCAGCGTGCGCACCGGCGCCCGAGCCGTCCAGATCGAGCACGACGGCGCCGCCTTCGAAGCCCTGCTCGAAGGCGGTCTGGAACCGCTTCGCGCCGAACGCCTACTTGTCGCGACGGGCCGCCGGACGGACCTTGGCGCGCTGGCGGTCGACACGGTGGGCCTCGACCCGACCGCGCCGGCCGTGCACACCGACGGCCAGATGCGAGCGGGGGAAGGGCTATGGGCGATCGGCGACATAACCGGCCGCGGCGCCTTCACCCACGTCTCGATGTACGAGGCACGGATCGCCGTCCGCGACATCCTCGGTCAGCCCGGCCCGGACGCCGACTACCGGGCGCTGCCCCGGGTCACCTTCACCGACCCCGAGATCGGGGCCGTGGGGCTGACCGAGCAGCAGGCCCGCGATCGGGGCATGCGCGTGCGCACCGGCCTGGTGCCGATCGCCTCGTCCTCGCGCGGCCTGGTGCACGGACCCGGCAACGAGGGGTTCGTCAAGCTCGTCGAGGACGCCGGGCGCGGTGTCCTGGTCGGCGCCACCTCGGCCGGTCCCACGGGAGGCGAGGTGCTGTACGGGCTGAACGTCGCCGTCCACACCGAGACGCCCACCGACCGCCTCAAGCACATGATCTACACCTATCCGACCTTCCACCGGGCCGTGGAAGCGGCACTGGACGACCTCCACTGACCCCCGGTGACGGCGCCGCGGTACGGCCACCAGGGGATTTCCACCGCCCCAGGGACTCGCCCAGGGTCCCACCCGGGTGCCCCGGGATCCCCGGTCGGGCGACCGTGATGGACAACGGCCCGGAGAGGCCAATGACGATCAAGAACAGTTTCGGAAAGGAAGCACCGATGAGTGAGCACGTTCTAGAGCCGGCGGCGCAGGAGCTCGCCGACGCCACCTCCAAGCCCCCGTTCCTGTACGAGCTGGGCACCGAGGGGGCCCGCAAGGTCCTGGACGACCTCCAGTCCGCCCCGATCGGCAAGCCTGAGGTCGACGAGAAGTGGATCACCGTGCCGGCCGGGGTCGGCGACGTCCGGGTCCGCATCGTCAGGCCCGCTGGGACGGCCGGTGAGACCCTGCCGGTCGTGCTGTACGTGCACGGCGGCGGCTGGGTGCTCGGCAACGCCGGGACCCACGACCGGTTGGTACGCGAGCTGGCGGCCGGCACTGGCGCGGCGGTCGCCTTCGTCGAGTACGACCGGTCGCCCGAGGCTCGCTATCCGGTGGCGATCGAGCAGGCCTACGCCGCCGCGCAGTGGATCACCCGGCACGGCGCGGACGAGGGGCTGGACGCCTCCCGGCTGGCGGTCGCCGGGGACTCGGTCGGCGGGAACATGACCGCCGCGCTGACCATCCTGGCCAAGCGGCGCGGCGATGTGATCTTCGTCCACCAGTCGCTCTACTACCCCGTCACCGACGCCGCCCAGGACACGGGCAGCTATCGCGAGTTCGCCGACGGCCCCTACCTGACCGCCAAGGCCATGGCCTGGTTCTGGGACGCCTACACCACCGATCCCGCCGAGCGCGCCGAGATCACCGCCTCACCGCTGCGCGCCACCCTCGACGACCTGGCCGGGTTGCCGCCCGCCCTCGTCCTCGTGGACGAGAACGACGTGCTGCGCGACGAGGGCGAGGCCTACGCCCGCCGCCTCACCGAGGCCGGAGTGCCCACCACCAGCGTCCGCTACAACGGCACGCTCCACGACTTCATGATGCTCAACCCCGTCAGCGGCACCCGCGCCGCGCGAGCCGCCACTGCCCAGGCCATCACCGCCCTCACCTTCGCCCTGCACACCCGAAAGGAAGACCGTTGAACACCACAGAGCAGCCCGTCATCGTCCTGGTCCACGGAGCGTTCGCCGAATCGGCGAGCTGGAACCGCGTCATCGAGCGCCTGCACGGCCGCGGCCTGGAGGCCGTCGCCGTGGCCAATCCGCTGCGCAGCGTGGCGGGCGACGCCGCCTACCTGCGCGACGTGATCAGCGGGATCGGCCAGCCGGTCGTCCTCGTCGGCCACTCCTACGGCGGCATGGTGATCACCCAGGCGGCGGCCGGCGACCCCGCCGTCCAGTCCCTGGTCTACGTCGCCGCCTTCGCCCCCGAGACCGGCGAGAGCGCCCTGCAGCTGTCCGGCAAGTTCGAGGGCAGCACCCTGGGGGGAGCCCTGGCCGCCTACCCGGTCACTTCCGGCGGCAACGAGTTCCGGATCGCCGACGACAGGTACCACGCCCAGTTCTGCGCCGATCTGGAGGCCGGTGAGGCCGCCCTGATGGCGGCCACCCAGCGCCCGGTGACGGAGAAGGCGCTGACCGACGGGCTGGAGCCGAACGAGGCGGCCTGGCGCACCAAGCCGTCCTGGTTCGTCTTCGGCGATCAGGACCTCAACATCCCGGCCGAGCTGCAGCGATACATGGCCGAACGGGCCTCTGCGCGGGGGACCCGCGAGATCGCCGGCGCCTCGCACGCGATCGCCGCCTCCCAGCCGGAGGCGGTGGCCGCCTCCATCCTCGACGCAGTCGGCGGCCGGGAGGGCTGAACCAAGCCCTCTCATCGTCCCTCCTCACCGGCCCGCCCGGCGGTTTCTCCGCCGGGCGGGCCGCTGTCACAAACGCGCCGCTAAAAGGCTTCCACCAGGGCTGTTACGGAGGCCGCCGACTCTGGGATCATGGATTCGGAGCGGGCGATCATTCGGGGCACGATGGGGCCGTCCCGACACAAGGTCGACCGCAGTCCGGGCGTGCGACGGAGGCGGTAAGGGTGGAACAACGCAGGCACGGCGCGGGCCACGGGGAGAACGTCGCCTTGCTCGGGCGGGGACCGGAGCGCGCCGTCGTCGATCAGGTGCTCGCGGCCGTCGATACGGGTGAGAGCCGCGTGCTCGTGGTGCACGGCGCGCCGGGCGTCGGGAAGTCGGCGCTGCTCGGGTACGCGGAGAACGCGGCGACGGGCATGCACGTGCTGCGCGCGGTCGGCGTCGAGTCGGAGATGGAGCTGCCGTTCGCCACGCTGCACCAGTTGTGCGCGCCCCTGCTGGACCGGCTGCCGCACCTTCCCGCGCCGCAGCGGGCCGCCCTTGAGACGGTGTTCGGGATCCGGGCCGGGACGCCACCCGAGCGATTCCTGGTCGGGCTGGCGGTGCTCAGCCTCCTGTCGGACGCCTCGCAGGACCGCCCGCTGCTCTGCGTGGTCGATGACGCTCAGTGGGTGGACCAGGCGTCCTTGCAGGTGATCAGCTTCGTGGCCCGGCGGCTGCTGGCGGAGTCGGTCGTTCTTCTCTTCGGCGCACGGGAGCGCTCCCAGGGCCTGCTCGGGCTCCCCGAACTAGAGATCACCGGCCTCCGGGACACCGACGCCCACACCCTGCTGGACTCGGTCACCTACGGCCGTCTCGACCAGCACGTCCGCAATCGGATCGTGACCGAGACCAGGGGCAATCCGCTCGCCCTGCTGGAGTTGCCGCGCGGGCTGACCGTGACCCAGATGGCGGGCGGGTTCGGTCTCCTGCGCTCGGACACGCTGCCGGGCCGGATCGAGGAGAGCTTCCTGTCCCGGATCGGCGGCCTGCCCGAACAGTCCCGGCTGCTCCTGCTGATCGCCGCGGCCGAACCGGTCGGCGACCCCACTCTGGTCTGGGGCGCCGCGGGTCGGCTCGGTGTGACGCCGGAGGAGGCGCTCGCCGACGGCACGCGGGAATGGCTGTCGCTGGAAGCGCGCGTGACGTTCCGTCATCCGCTGGTGCGGTCGGCCGTGTACCGGTCGGCGCCGAAGGAGGACCTCCGGGAGGTGCACCTGGCGCTGGCGGAGGTGACCGACCCGAAGATCGACCCGGACCGCCGGGCCTGGCACCTGGCGTCCGCGGCGGCCGCACCGGACGAGTCCGTCGCCGCGGAACTCGAGCGGTCCGCGGGCCGGGCGCAGGCGCGTGGCGGGCTGGCCGCCGCAGCGGCGTTCCTGCAGCGATGCGTCGCGCTGACCGTCGACTCGTCGCGGCGCGCCGAGCGCGCGGCCGCCGCCGCCGACGCCACCCTTCAGGCCGGCGACCTCGAAGCCGCGCGCCGGTTCGCCGACATCGCCGACCGCAACGCCCAGGACGAGTTCCAGCGCGTCCGGGCGCACCTGGTCCGGAGCCGGATCACCTTCGCGGCCGGCCTCAACCAGGAGGCGCCGCCGCTGCTGCTGACGGCCGCGCAGCGGCTCGAGCCGTTCGACATGGACCTCGCGCGCGAGACCTACCTGATCGCGTGGGGCACCGCGGCGCTGCTCGCCGCACATTCCGACAGCCTCAAGGCGATCTCGGCGGCGATGAAAGCGCTTCCGGCCCCGGCGGGAACCCCGCAGACCCTTGACCTCGTACTCAAGGGCTACGCACTGCTCGTCACAGAGAGCCGGGCCGCCGCAGTCCCGGTGCTGCGGCAAGCGCTGGCCGCGCTCACGGACCTGCCGGTGCGCGAGGTCCTGAAATGGGGCTGGGTCGCCAACGCGGTGAGCGCCGCCGTCTGGGACGACCAGGCGATGCGCGTCCTCGTCGGCCGGGTCGTCGAGGGGGTGCGCGCCGCCGGCGCCCTGACCGAGCTCCCGTTCTGCCTGACCTCGCTCGGGATAGCCATCGCCTGGACTGGGGACTTCGACGCCACCGCCGCGATCATCGCGGAGATCGAGGACGTCTCCGCTGCGACCGGGGTGCCCATCGCCGCGCACGTCGAGCTCCGGCTGAACGCCCTGCGCGGCCGCGAGGCCGAGGCCGAGGCGCTGATCGCCGCCACGATCGAGGAGGCCGGCGCCGGCGGTCAGCTGATGGGAGTCACGGTCGCCCAGTGGGCGGCCGCGGTCCTCTACAACGGCCTCGGCCGCTACCGGCAGGCGCTGTCGGCGGCCCAGGTCTGCACCCGGATGGCCGAGCTCTGGGTGTCGGTCTGGGCGCTCCCCGAACTGGTCGAGGCGGCGGTGCGCGCCGGTGAGGACGATGTCGCCCGCGCGGCGATCGAGGACCTGGCCGAGGCGGCGCGGCCGTGCGGCACGGACTGGGCGCTCGGCGTGCTCGCCCGCTCCCGGGCGCTGCTGAGCGACGGGGCGGCCGCGGCGGAGCTCCATCGCGAGGCGATCGAGCGGCTGGGCCGCACGGAGCTGCGCCCGGAGCTCGCGCGTGCCCATCTGCTGTACGGCGAGTGGCTGCGCCGGAGCAGGCAGCGGGTCGAGGCGCGTGACCAGCTGCGCACGGCCTACGAGATGTTCAAGGCGATCGGGATGGAAGCGTTCGCCGAGCGGGCCCACCGCGAGCTGCTGGCCACGGGCGAGAGCGTTCGCAAACAGGCGGTCGAGGCCGCGTCCGGCGAGGAGCTGACGCCGCAGGAACGGCAGATCGCGCTGCTCGTACGGGAGGGCCTGTCCAACCCGGAGATCGGGACCCGGCTCTTCCTCAGCCCGCGCACGGTCGAGTGGCACCTGCGCAAGATCTTCGCCAAGCTGTCGATCACCTCGCGCAGGCAGCTGCGCGACGTCCTGCCGCCGAGCGAGCACGCCTCGACGCCTAGGTGAGTGCACGGCGGCCCGGTCCGGCTCCCTCATCGAGCACGCATCGGCCACATTTTCGGACATAATTGCACAGACAATAGTAATTAGCTGCAATGGGGGCGGGTGGCGGGTGGGCGTACAGACAGGCGGTGCCTGGCGCGGAGAGAATGCCGAGCTGCTCGGGCGAGGCCCGGAATGCGCCGTCCTCGATGGGACGATCGCGGCCGTCCGCACCGGACAGAGCCGCGTTCTGGCGCTCCACGGCGCGCCGGGCGTCGGGAAGTCGGCGCTGCTGAGGTACGCCGAGGGCGCGGCGACGGGCATGCAGGTGCTGCGTGCGGGCGGGGTCGAGTCCGAGATGGAGCTGGCTTTCGCCACCCTGCACCAGTTGTGCGCGCCGCTGCTGGATCGGCTGGGAGATCTGCCGGGGCCGCAGCGCCATGCGCTCGAGGTCGTGTTCGGGACGCGCGCGGACGCCCCGCCGGAGCGCTTCATGGTCGGGCTGGCGGTATTGAGCCTGCTGTCGGCGGCCTCCGAGAAGGGCCCTCTGCTGTGCGTGGTCGACGACGCGCAGTGGACGGACCGGGCCTCGGCTCAGGTACTCGGCTTCGTCGCCCGCCGGCTGCTGGCCGAGTCGGTCGCCCTCGTCTTCGGATCCCGGGAGCAGCCCCGGGACCTGCTCGGGCTACCGGAGCTGGCGGTCGCGGGGCTGAAGGACGCCGACGCCTACGCCCTGCTGGACTCGGTGACGCCCGTCCGGCTGGACCAGCACATCCGTGAGCGCTTCGTGGCCGAGGCCCAGGGCAACCCGCTCGCCCTGCTGGAGCTGCCGCGCGGGCTGACCATGACGCAGATGGCGGGCGGATTCGGCCTGCTGCACGCCGACACGCTGCCGGGCCGGATCGAGCAGAGCTTCCTGTCCCGGATCGAGGACCTGCCCGAGCAGACCCGGTTGCTCCTCCTGGTCGCCGCCGCAGAGCCGACCGGCGATCCGTCCCTGGTCTGGCAGGCCGCGGAACGGCTTGAGATCTCTCCGTCGGCGGCCCTGGCGAGCGGGACGGACGGGCTATTGGTGTTCGACACGCGCGTCGTCTTCCGCCACCCGCTCGTTCGCTCCGCCGTGTACAGATCTGCGAAGCAGAAGGACCGCCGGGCGGTGCATCTGGCGCTGGCGGAGGTCACCGACCCGAAGGCCGACCCGGACCGCCGCGCCTGGCACCTGGCGTCCGCGACGACCATGCCGGACGAGTCGGTCGCCGAGGAACTGGAGCGGTCCGCGGGCCGGGCGCAGGCGCGCGGCGGGCTGGCGACCGCGGCGGCGTTCCTGCAGCGGTCGGTGGCGCTGACCGCGGACGCCTCGCTGCGGGCCGAGCGCGCCCTGGCGGCCGCCGACGCGAGCCTTCGCGCGGGCGACCTCGACGTCGGACAGAACCTCGCCGAGATCGCCGACCGGGACGCCCAGAGCGAGTTCCAGCGCGTGCGGGCCCAGCTCGTCCGCAGCCACATCACCTTCGCCGCCGGCTTCAACAACCAGGCGCCGCCGATGCTGCTCGCCGCCGCGCAGCGGCTGGAGCCCTTCGACATGGCCCTGGCGCGGGAGACCTACCTCATCGCCTGGGGGAGCGCGTCGTACGGGGCCGCGAACCGGGACAGCCTCATGGCGATCTCCCGGGCGATCAGGAGACTTCCTCCCCCCGACGGCGAGCCGACCGCCGTCGATCTCGCGCTCGAGGGGTTCGCGCTGCTGGTCACCGACGGCCGGAGCGCCGCGCTTCCCACGCTGCGAAGGGGCGCGCGGGCGCTCATTGAGGCTCCGGCGGAGAACCTCATGAAGTGGAGCTGGGCCGCCGGCGCGCTGCCGGCGCTCGTCTGGGAGGACCGGCCCACGACCGAGTGGCCCATCAGGGTGATCGAGGAGCTACGCGCGGTCGGCGCCCTGTACGAGCTGCCCATTTATCTCCACTCGCGAGGGATAACGTCCTCGCTGGCCGGCGATTTCGACACCGCGGCCGCGATGATCGCGGAGGTCGACGCGGTCACCGCCGCGACGGGCGGGCGCATGACCCAGCACACCAGGCTCCTGCTGACGGCGATGCAGGGCCGGGCGGCCGAGGCCGTGACCCTGATCGCCGCCACGATCGAGGAGGACGGCGCCGCCGGCCAGCTGAACGGCGTCGCATCGGCGCACTGGGCGGCCGCGATCCTCCACAACGGCCTCGCCAATCACGAGCGGGCGCTGTCGGAGGCCAGGGCCACCATCGAGAGCGCCAACGCGCTCGTCTCCCAATGGGCGCTGCCCGAGTTCGTCGAGGCGGCGGCGCGCGCCGGGGACGACACGGCCGCCCACGAGGCGTTCGAAGACCTGGCGGACGTGGCGGAACCGTGCGACACCGACTGGGCCCAGGGGGTCCTGGCACGCTGCCGGGCCCTGATGAGCGACGACGCCGCCGCGGACGACCTCTACCGCGAGGCGATCGAGAGGCTGGGCCGGACGATCATGCGCCCCGAACTGGCGCGCGCTCACCTGCTGTACGGCGAGTGGCTGCGGCGGGGCCGGCAGCGGGACGAGGCGCGGGCCCACCTGCGGTCCGCCTACGAGATGTTCACCTCGATCGGGATGGACGCGTTCGCCGAGCGCGCCCGGCGCGAGCTCCTCGCCACCGGCGAGACCGTCCGCAAACGCAGGACCGAGACCCCGGCGAGCGGTGACTTGACCACGCAGGAGCGGCAGATCGCTCTGCTCGTGCGGGACGGCCTGTCCAACCCGGAGGTCGGGGCCCGGCTCTTCCTGAGCCCGCGCACCGTCGAGTGGCACCTCCGCAAGATCTTCGCCAAGCTCGGGATCAGCTCCCGCAAGCAGCTCCCCGAGGCCCTCCCGCGCGACGACTCCACACCCCGGTAGGGTCCCTGGCCCGTGTCGACCAGGGAGACACCCTGGTGCGGTCCGGCGGCGATCCCGGCCAGGCTGATCATGTAGCCGGGCGCAGATCATGGATCCGACTCCGTGATCGGGAAGGGAATGAGGCCGTCATGTCCGATCAGCCGCTGGACGGAGCTATCGCACTCGTCACCGGCGCCAGCAGCGGGATAGGCGCCGCGACCGCGCGCCGCCTGGCCCGGGAGGGCGCGGCGGTCGCCCTGGTCGCCCGCCGCCGCGACCGCCTGGACCAGGTCGCGAGTGGCATCGCGGAGTCGGGCGGACACGCGGTCGCGGTGCCGGCCGACATCACCGACCCCGAACGCGCCGAGGAGGCGGTGCAGGAGACGCTGGACCGGCTCGGGCGCCTGGACATCCTCGTCAACAACGCCGGGATCATGCTGCTCAGCTCGGCCCTGCACACCACCGTCGAGGAGTGGGACCGGATGGTCTCGCTCAACGTGGCGGGACTGCTGCACATCACGCATGCGGCCGTCCCGCACCTGATCTACGCGGCGTCGACCTCGCCCCGGCAGGTGGCGGACCTGGTGAACATCGGCGCGGCGGCCGGACGGGCCGCCCGGCCGGGGAGCAGCGTCTACAGCATGACCAAATCAGGCCTCGGCGCCTTCACCGAGTCGCTTCGCCAGGAGCTGCTCAGTGAACGGGTCCGGGTCAGCATGGTCGAGCCCGGCACCGTCGACACCGAATTGGTGGACCACCTGAACGAGACCGTCCGGGACCTGTCCCGCAGCCGGGTCGCGGGCATCGAGGCACTGCGACCAGAGGACATCGCGGACGCCATCGGCTACGTCGTCACGCGGGAGGGACGGGTCGCCGTCAACCAGATGCTGGTCCGCGCCAGCGACCAGACATGGTGACCGCGACCTGACCCTGCCGGCACCGAACGGTCGACGCGACCAGGCGCGCTAGATGAGGAGATCGAACAGGCTGGTGACGTGCTCCCAGTGGCGGGTCTGTGGGTTCTTCAGCTTGGGGTCGATGATCTTGAACGCCTCGGCGAGCGCGACCGACAGGCCGCCGGCGATCTCCGGGAGCCGGTGCTCGGTCTCCTCGCTCGGCGTCGCGTCCAGCGGGGGACGCCGGGCCAGCCGTTCCAGCAACGGCTCGACCTCGACCTCCTCGTCGAGCCTGCGGAAGCGGTGCACGCACTCCTGCAGGCCTTTGGTGATCGGCAGGTCGTGAGGCTCCAGGACGTCCCGCCGGTTGGCCTTGGCGACGGCGGCGCCCATCAGCAGTAGGTCGTAGAGCTTCTGGTCGATGAAGTCGTTGTAGCGCTTGAGGTCGCTCTTATCGATGTTGAGGCCTGCGGCTGCGCGGAAGAAGCGCTCGAACCGGGCCACTCCCATGACTGTCATGTTCTGAGCCTGATGGGGACCGGTGTCACGCACATCCTCAGCTTTGACAGAACTACGACTACACGGTCTGAGGATGTGGGCCGCGGGAGGACGGCGAAGCATCGGTAATCCGACGTCAGCTGAGGAGGCTTTGAGATGGCGCAGCAACCCGTCCGCCGGACCGGGAGGCAGGTGGCCGCCTACAGCCCGGCCCATCAGTTCGAGGATCTGTACGACCAGATGGGACAGCTCCTGAACTTCGCCTTCGGCGCTCCCGGCCAGGAGGCCCGGCAGGACTTCCCGTGGGTGCCGCCGGCCGACATCTCCGAATCGGAGGACGCCTACACCGTCGAGATCGAGCTGCCCGGGATCAGCAAGGACGACATCGACATCCAGCTCAACGACCGCGAGCTGGTCGTCGGCGGGGAGATCGTGGAAAAGGAGCGCGAGAAGGGCAAGCTCCGCCGCAAGACCCGCCGCGTGGGCCGCTTCGAGTTCCGCGCGATCCTGCCCGGTGACGTGAACTCCGACATGGTCGACGCACGCCTCAGGGACGGCGTGCTCACGCTCAACCTGCCCAAGGCCGAGACCGCCAAGCCGAGGCACATCGAAGTCTCGGCGTGATCCGAATGGCTTCCGGCCGGCCGCGTCCCGTACTCAGCGGCCGGCCGGCGGCTTTCTGGGAGGGGAGCCCATGACGGACGAGAGCAAGATCGTCGAACTCGAGGAGACGCCCGACCTGAACGGCGCGTTCCCCAGAATGAGCGACGCCCAGCTGGCGCTGCTGGCCGCGCACGGGACCAGGCGGACGACCGAACGCGGCGACGTGCTGTTCCGCGAGGGCGACCAGTGCCCGGACTTCTTCGTGATCCTCAGGGGCAAGGTCGCCGTCATCGAGCAGTCCGACGACAACGGCGAGCCCGTCGTGCTCAGGGTGCACGGGGAGCGCCGATTCCTCGGCGAGCTGGGGGTGCTCACCGGCCAGCGGTCGTTCCTCACGACGGTGGTGTACGAACCGGGCGAGGTGCTGGCCGTGCCGGTGGCCCGGCTTCGCGAGCTGCTCGGCCGCGATCCCGGGCTCGCCGACCTGATCCTTCGGGCGTACGTGATGCGCCGGGCGATGCTGATCGACGCCGGCACCGGGTTCCGCATCGTGGGGTCGCGGTTCTCGCCCGACACCCAGCGGCTGCTGGAGTTCGCCGCCCGCAACCGGCTGCCGCACCGCTGGATCGACCTGGAGGACGAACCGTCCGCCGAGTCTCTGCTGCGCCGCCTCGGCGTCACCCCTGAGGAGACCCCGGTGGTGGTCATGGGCGAGGCCGCGGTGCTGCGCAACCCCGGCAACGCCGAGCTGGCCAGGGCGATCGGGCTGCCCGCGCCCGCCGTCTCACCCGACACCGACATCGATCTGGCCGTGGTCGGCGCGGGACCGGCGGGACTCGCCGCCGCCGTCTACGGGGCGTCCGAGGGGCTGACCACTGTCGTGCTGGACGCCGTCGCCACCGGGGGCCAGGCGGGGACCTCGCCACGGATCGAGAACTATCTCGGCTTCCCGGCCGGGGTCTCCGGGTCCGAACTCGCCGAGCGCGCGGCGATCCAGGCGGCCAGGTTCGGCGCCCGGATCGGCGTGCCCGCCGAGGTCACCGGGCTGCGCAGGCGCGAAGGGCTGTTCGAGGTCGCGGTCGAGGGCGGCGAGCCGCTGCTCGCCCGTACCGTCGTCATCGCCACCGGAGCGCGCTACCGCCGCCTCGACGTGTCCGGCCTGGAGCGGTTCGAGGGCACGAGCGTCTTCTACGCGGCCACCATGGTCGAGGCCCGGATGTGCGGGTCCGATCCCGTGGTCGTGGTCGGCGGCGGGAACTCGGCCGGTCAGGCCTCACTCTTCCTCGCCAGGTCCGCGGCCCGGGTCACCTTGATCGTCCGAGGCCCGGACCTCACCGCGAACATGTCGCGCTACCTCGTGGAGCAGATCGAGCGGTCGCCGCTGATCGACGTGCGCCGGTCCACCGAGGTTCGCGAGGTGGTCGGCGACCGCGCGCTCGCGTCCGTCACGGTCGAGAACACCGGGACCGGGGAGAAGAACGAGATCCCCGCCCGGGCGATGTTCGTGTTCATCGGCGCGTCGCCGCACACGGGCTGGCTCGCCGGGAGCGTGGAGCTCGACCGCGCCGGTTTCGTGCGCACCGGCCCGCGCACTCCGCTGGGGACCAGCTGGGACGGGGTCTTCGCTGCCGGGGACGTGCGCAGCGGATCCACCAAGCGGGTCGCCTCAGCGGTCGGTGAAGGCGCCATGGCAGTACAGCTCGTGCACCGTCACCTGGGCGGACGAGTCCGCTAGGGAGGCCGCGCGGAAAGGCCGCGTGGGAAGGCCGCGCGGGACGGCCTACCCGACTTGGGGATGTGGCAGGAACCCCTCCGCGCCGACGGTGGAACTCACCGCAGGATGTGGGAGGTCCATCAATGACCATTTCGCAGTCCGGGCCACCGGTCCGGGACATCACCCGGTACGAACCGGTCGCCGCATTCACCGCCTACGCCGAGGCTCAAGAGGTCGTGGACGCGCTGTCCGACCGGCACTTCCCCGTGGAGAACACCCTGATCGTGGGCGTCGATCTCCGGCTCGTCGAGCGGGTGCTGGGGCGGCTCAACTACGGGCGGGCGGCGGCGATGGGCGCCGCGACGGGCGCCTGGTTCGGCCTCCTGATCGGCCTGTTCTTCGCGATCTTCACTCCCGACCTGAGCAACTCGCTGGGGGTGATCCTGTGGGGGCTGGTCTGGGGCGCGGTCGCCGGGGCGCTGTTCGGCCTGTTCTCGTACGCGCTGACCAGCGGCCGCCGGGACTTCTACTCGCAGAGTGGCCTGGAGGCCGGCCGCTACGAGGTCCTGGTCCATCCCGACCATGTCGCCGAGGCCCGCCGCCTCCTGGAGTCTCGGCGCTCCGATGCGGGCTGAGGCGGGGGAGGGACGACGGAACCGATGATGTTCTCCGAAGGTTTCCGCCCGGGACCCCCGAGATCGTACGGCCCGGTCCCGGGGGTCGCGCCGGCCGCCGGGACCCGGCGCCCGCGCCACTGGCCCCGCGTGTTCCTGGGCGGCCTGACGCTCTGGCTGATCAGCGTCATGGTCACCCTCCTGACCGGGAACCCGAACCTGGTGCCGACGCTGGTGCTGCTGGGCAGCTTCCTGATCCCGGTCACTTTCGTCGCCTGGGCGTTCGAGCGCTGGCGCGACGAGCACATCACGACGGAGCTCGTCGTCACCGCGTTCGTCGCGGGCGGCGTCCTCGGCATTCTCGGCGCGTCACTCCTGGAGACCTACCTCCTCGGTCCTTCCCCGTTCGTCTACCTCGGCGTCGGACTGATCGAGGAAGCGGCCAAGCTCGCCGCTCTGGTCTGGGTCACCCGTCACATGACTCGCAGGCACGCGCGCGACGGCATGCTGCTCGGCGCTGCTGTGGGTTTCGGCTTCGCCGCGTTCGAGAGCGCGGGATACGCCCTCACCGCGGCGCTGACCGTGAAGGGGCTCTCGCTGCGCGCTCTCGTCGAGACCGAGGTGCTGCGCGGCCTGCTCGCCCCGGTGGGGCACGGGCTGTGGACGGCGATTCTCGGCGGGGTGCTCTTCGCGGCGGGCCGGTACACCTGGTCCGTGCTGGGGGCCTACCTGTGGGTCTCCCTCCTGCACGGGCTCTGGGACTCCATGAACTCCATCGCGGTCGTCCTGACCTACCTGCTGACCGGCAGCTCGTGGCAGTACGGGCTCATCGAGTCCGGTTATGTACCCGACCCGACCGAAGAGCAGGTGCACCTGTTCACCGCGCTGTCCGTCGGTGGGCTCGCCTTGGTGTCCCTGCTCGGCATCGGAACGCTCCTGGCTCTCACGAGAGGAAGGCAAAGCCATGGCTAAGGCTGTAGGAATCGATCTCGGAACCACCAACTCGGTGATCGCCGTCAACGAGGGCGGCAAGCCGACGGTGATCCCGAACGCGGAGGGGTCGCGCACGACGCCCTCGGTGGTCGCGTTCACCGACACCGGCGAGCGGATGGTCGGCCAGCTGGCACGGCGTCAGTCGATCCTCAACCCCAAGGGCACCATCACCTCGGCGAAACGGTTCATCGGCCGCAAGTTCGACGAGGTCACCAGCGAGATGACCGCGGTCTCCTTCGATGTCGTCGAGGGGCCGGACGGCGCGGTGCGCTTCAAGGTGCGGGGCAAGCTGTACGCCCCGGAGGAGATCTCCGCACAGGTGCTCCGCAAGCTCGTCGATGACGCGAGCAAGCACCTGGGGGAGAAGGTCACCGAGGCGGTCATCACCGTGCCCGCCTACTTCAACGACGCTCAGCGGCAGGCCACCAAGGACGCCGGACGGATCGCCGGGCTTGAGGTCCTGCGCATCATCAACGAGCCGACCGCGGCGGCGCTGGCCTACGGGCTGGACAAGCGCGCCAACGAGACGGTGCTGGTCTTCGACCTCGGCGGCGGCACGTTCGACGTCAGCCTGCTCACCATCGGCGACGACGTGGTGGAGGTCCGCTCCACCGCCGGAGACGGGCACCTCGGCGGCGACGACTTCGACCGCCGGATCGTCGACCACCTGGCCGACGACTTCAAGCGCGACAACGGCATCGACCTGCGCGGCGACCCGCAGGCGCTGCAGCGGCTGTTCGAGGCCGCCGAGAAGGCCAAGGTCGAGCTGTCGTCGGTCACCCAGACGCAGATCAGCCTGCCGTTCATCACCGCCGACGCCTCGGGTCCCAAGCACCTCAACATGACGCTGATGCGTTCCACCTTCGAGCAGCTCACCGCCGACCTGATCGAGCGGTGCACCGGCCCGGCCGAGCGCGCGATGGCCGACGCCAAGGTCACCGCGAACGACATCGACGAGGTCATCCTGGTCGGCGGCTCGACCCGGATCCCGGCCGTCCAGGCGCTGGTCCGCCGCCTCACCGGCGGCAAGGACCCCAACATGTCGGTCAACCCCGACGAGGTCGTGGCGCTCGGCGCGGCGGTCCAGGCGGCCGTGCTGAAGGGCGAGGTCAAGG
Source organism: Actinomadura barringtoniae (assembly GCF_017573505.1). Classification (GTDB taxonomy): domain Bacteria; phylum Actinomycetota; class Actinomycetes; order Streptosporangiales; family Streptosporangiaceae; genus Spirillospora; species Spirillospora barringtoniae. Next base: position 166,710 of record NZ_JAGEOJ010000006.1, on the reverse strand, counting down.
ACGTGCTGCTGCTGGACGTCACGCCGCTCTCGCTCGGCCTGGAGACGCTCGGCGGCGTGATGACCAAGGTGATCGAGCGCAACACCACGATCCCGACCCGCCGCACCGAGACGTTCAGCACCGCCGAGGACGACCAGTCCGCGGTCGACATCGTGGTGCTGCAGGGCGAGCGTGAGCGCGCCGCCGACAACCGGGTGCTCGGCCGCTTCCGGCTGGAGAACATCCGGCCCGCTCCGCGGGGGGAGCCGCAGATCGAGGTCACGTTCGACATCGACGCGAACGGCATCTTGAACGTCTCCGCGCGCGACAAGGACACCGGCGCCGAGCAGCGGATCACCATCCAGGAGAGCGCCAACCTCGACACCTCCGAGATCGAACGCATGGTCCGCGACGCCGAGGAGCACCGTGGCGAGGACGCCAGGCTGCGCGAGGCGATCGACGCTCGCAACGAACTCGACACGGTGGCGTACCAGGTCGAGAAGCGTCTCGGAGAGCTCGGCGAGGCGGCGCCGACGCACGAGAAGGCACGCGCGGAGATGCTCGTCAACGATGCCCGGCAGGCGATCAAGGAGGAGGCCCCGATCGACCGGCTGCGGTCGCTGACCGGTGAGCTCCAGCAGGTGTACGCCGGCCTCCAGGTCGCCGGCCAGTCGCAGTCCGGGTCCTCGCAATCGGGGTCCTCGCAGTCCGGAGCCTCGCAGTCCGGCCAGGAAGGTGGTGACGACGATGTCATCGACGCCGAATTCACCACCTCCGACTGACCCGGCACAGGGGCGCCCCGACGAGCGCGTCGCCGAGCTGGAGGACCTGTGGCGGCGGACCGCCGCCGACCTGGACAACGCGCGCAAGCGGTTCGCCCGCGACCTGGAGCGCGAGCGCCGCAGGGAACGGGCGCGGGTGGCGGCTGAGTGGCTCCCGCTGCTCGACGATCTCGAACGCGCGCTGGAACATGCCCGTTCCGACCCCGAATCGATCGTGGCGGGCGTCCAGGCGGTCCGGGACCAGGCCGTCAGGCTGCTCGAACGGCTCGGCTTCCCGCGCCGCGACGACATCGGGGCGCCGTTCGACCCCGCCCGCCATGAGGCCGTGGTCGTGCGGGACGACACCGGCGCGGCGCCCGGCACGGTCGTGGAGGTGCTGCGGCCGGGTTATGGCGATGGCGAGGCACAGCTCAGGCCGGCGCTGGTCGCGGTCGCCTCGAAAGACGAGGTCGCCTCGGAGGACGCGAAGGATGACCGCTGATGGCCGTACGGGACCCCTACGAGGTGCTGGGCGTGTCGCGGACCGCGAGCCAGGACGAGATCCAAGGCGCCTACCGCAAACTCGCCCGCAAGCATCATCCCGATATCAACAAGGCCCCCGAGGCCGAGGAGAGGTTCAAGGACATCTCGGAGGCGTACGCGATCCTGTCCGATCCCGAGCAGCGCCGCCGGTACGACGCGTTCGGCGCGGACTTCCGGCAGGTGCCACCGGATGTGGACCCCGAGACGTGGGCGCGTTCGCGGCAGCGCGCGGGCGCGCGCAGTGGAGCCCGGTCCGGCGGGGCGAGCGGGTTCCGGGACGGCGGCGTGGGGGGCGCGGGGTTCCGGGACGGAGGCTTCGAAACACGCTTCGGTGAGGGCGTCGACGTTGATCTTGAGGATCTGCTCGGCGGCATGTTCGGCGGCCGGCGCGGCGGCCGCGGCTGGGGGCCGGTCCCCGGCGCGGACCAGGAGGCCGAACTGGAGCTCACCGTCGAGGATGCCTACCGCGGCGGCCGGCGCACGCTCACCTTCGACGGCCCCGGCGGCGGCCGCACCGTGGAGGTCGACATCCCCGCCGGCGTCACCGACGGCCAGCGCATCAGGCTGGCCGGACAGGGGGGCCGGGGCGACGGAGGAGCCTCGGACGGCGACCTGTATCTGGTCGTGCGGATCGCGCCGCATCCGCGCTACCGGGTCGACGGCCGCGACCTGACCGTCGAGCTGCGGCTGGCCCCGTGGGAGGCCGCGCTCGGCACGTCGGTGCCGATTGAGACGCCGGGCGGGCGGGCCACGCTCCGCGTACCGCCGGGTTCGTCGAGCGGGCGGCGACTGCGACTGCGCGGCCGCGGGCTGCCCAACCCCCGCGGGAAACCGGGTGATCTCTTCGCGGAGATACGAATCATGGTGCCGCCCAAGCCGACCGATGAGGAGCGCCGGCTGTTCGAGGAGCTGGCCAAGGTCTCGACGTTCGACCCGAGGAGGACGTGATGCCGTACGCGCTGATCCCTGTCGCACGCCCGGTGCGACTCGATCTGGATTCGTTCGCCCGGGCCACCGGCACGCATCCCGACCTTGTGAGCAGGCTCGTCGAGCTCGGCGCTCTGGACCCCGAACGCGACACGTACGGAAACCTTCGCTTCCCGCCGGGCCAGCTCGCCGCCATGGCCCGCCTCCAGCGGCTGCGCGCCGCGTTCTCCCTTAATTACGCCGCCCTGGGCCTGGTCGCCGATCTGCTCGACCGCATCGCCCTGCTGGAGGCGGCGCTCCGCGACCGAAACAGCCAGTACCGACCTACCGGAGGCCGAAGGTGGACGCCAACCGACTGACCCAGAAGTCCCAGGAGGCACTGCACGACGCGCAGACCAAGGCACTGCGGTTCGGGCACACGGAGGTGGACGGCGAGCACCTGCTGCTCGCGCTGCTCGATCAGCCCGACGGCCTCGCGCCCAGGCTCCTGTCGGAGGCGTCGGCCGATCCGGACCGGTTGCGCGCGGACCTGGAGGACGAGCTCGGCCGCAGGCCCAAGGTCGGCGGTCCGGGCGCCCAGCCGGGGCAGGTGTTCGTGACCCAGCGCCTGGCACGGCTGCTGGACTCCGCCGAAAGGGAGGCACAGCGGCTCAAGGACGAGTACGTCTCCGTCGAGCATCTGCTCATCGCGCTCCTGGAGGAGGGCTCGCAGACCTCGGCCGGACGGCTGCTGCACGCCCAGGGCCTGACCAGGGATTCGTTCCTGCAAGCGCTCACCAGGATCCGCGGCAACCAGCGGGTCACCTCGGCCATGCCCGAGGTCGCCTACGAAGCGCTGGAGAAGTACGGCCGCGACCTGGTGGCCGACGCTGCGGCGGGCAGGCTCGACCCGGTCATCGGCCGCGACACCGAGATCCGCAGAGTGATCCAGATCCTGTCCCGCAAGTCCAAGAACAACCCAGTGCTGGTCGGCGACCCCGGGGTCGGCAAGACCGCCATCGTGGAGGGCCTCGCGCAGCGCATCCATCACGGCGACGTGCCCGAGGGGCTACGGGACAAGGTCGTCTTCGCCCTCGACATGAGCGCCCTGGTCGCCGGGGCCAAGTACCGCGGCGAGTTCGAGGAGCGGCTGAAGGCCGTGCTCAACGAGGTCAAGGCCGCCGAGGGCCGGATCCTGCTGTTCGTCGACGAGCTGCACACCGTGGTCGGCGCCGGCGCGACTGAGGGCGCCATGGACGCGGGCAACATGCTGAAGCCGATGCTCGCCCGCGGCGAGCTGCACATGATCGGCGCCACCACCCTGGACGAGTACCGCAAGCACATCGAGAAGGACGCCGCGCTGGAGCGCCGGTTCCAGCCGGTGGTGGTCGACGAGCCGACCGTCGAGGACGCGATCTCGATCCTGCGCGGGCTGCGCGAGCGGCTGGAGGTCTTCCACGGCGTCCGGATCCAGGACGCCGCGCTGATCGGGGCGGTCACGCTGAGCCATCGCTACATCTCCGACCGGTTCCTGCCCGACAAGGCCATCGACCTGGTCGACGAGGCCTGCGCGATGCTGCGCACCGAGATCGACTCGATGCCGGCCGAGCTGGACGGGCTCACCCGGCGAGTCATGCGCCTGGAGATCGAGGAGGCCGCGCTCGCCAAGGAGGACGACCAAGCGAGCAAGGCCAGGCTGGAGGACCTGCGCCGCGAGCTGGCCGACCTGCGGGCGGAGGCCGACGCGATGCGGGCGCAATGGGAGTCCGAACGGCAGGCCCTCAAGGCCGTGCAGGCGCTGCGGCAGGAGATCGAGCAGGTCAAGCGGGAGGCCGACCAGGCCGAACGCGACTACGACCTCAACCGCGCGGCCGAGCTGCGCCACGGCACCCTGCCGGAGTTGCAGCGGCGGCTCCAGGCCGAAGAGGAGCGCCTGCTGGGCAAGCAGGGAACCCGCCGGCTGCTGCGCGAGACGGTGACGGAGGACGAGATCGCGCAGATCGTCTCGCGCTGGACCGGCATCCCGGTCAGCCGGCTCCGGGAGGGCGAGCGGGACAAGCTTCTGCGGCTCGACCAGATCCTGCACGAGCGGGTGATCGGCCAGGACGAGGCCGTACAGCTGGTCGCCGACGCCATCATCCGGGCGCGGTCGGGTATCAAGGACCCGCGCCGCCCCATCGGGTCGTTCATCTTCCTTGGGCCCACCGGAGTCGGCAAGACCGAGCTGGCCCGGGCGCTCGCGGCGGCGTTGTTCGACACCGAGGACAACATGGTCCGCATCGACATGAGCGAGTACCAGGAGCGGCACACCGTGAGCCGCCTGGTGGGCGCGCCGCCTGGATACGTCGGATACGAGGAGGGCGGCCAGCTCACCGAGGCTGTCCGCCGCAAGCCCTACTCGGTGGTGCTGTTCGACGAGATCGAGAAGGCGCACACCGACGTCTTCAACACGTTGCTCCAGGTGCTGGACGACGGGCGGCTGACCGACGCGCAGGGCCGCACGGTGGACTTCCGCAACACGATCGTCATCATGACCTCCAACATCGGCTCCGCCTACCTGCTCGAAGGGGTGACCGCCGAGGGCGAGGTCAAGCCCGACGCCCGGGAGAGCGTGATGGCCGAGATGCGACGGCATTTCCGGCCCGAGTTCCTCAACCGGGTCGACGACATCGTGCTGTTCAAGCCGCTCACGGAGCCGCAGATCGAGCGGATCGTCGAGCTGATGTTCAACGACCTCCGGGCGCGGCTGGCCGAGCGGCGGATGACGCTGGAGGTCGCGCCGGAGGCCCGCGCCCTCATCGCCCGCCAGGGCTTCGACCCGGTTTACGGAGCGCGGCCTTTGCGCCGCCATATCGCCCGCGAGGTGGAGACCCGGATCGGCCGGGCGCTGCTGTCGGGCGAGATCCGCGACGGCGCGACCGTCCGCGTGGAGGTCCAGAACGACGACCTGGTCGTCACCCACGACAATCCGCCAGAGGAGTGAACCTCACGGCGAAAGGAGGACGCCATGTCGGCGCAGATCGTGGAGTGCACCAACTGCGGGAAGAAGAACCGCGTGCCCGCCGTGGCGGACGGCGTTCCGCGGTGCGGGAACTGCCATTCGCCGCTGCCGTGGCCCGCGGAGGCGGGCGACGGTGACTTCGCCGAGATCGCGGAGAAGGCGGATCTGCCGGTCCTGGTGGATTTCTGGGCGCCGTGGTGCGGGCCGTGCAGATTCGTCAGCCCGGTGCTCGATCAGATCGCCCGCGAGATGGCCGGACGGATCAAGCTCGTCAAGGTGAACGTCGACGACTCACAGGGGCTCGCCGAACGCTTCACCGTCCGGCACATCCCGACCCTCATGATCATGCGCCGGGGCGAGGTGGTGGACCGCCGCCCGGGCGCGACCTCGGCGGCCGACATGCGGGCCTGGGTGGAGGCGGCGGTGAACCGCTCCGCCACTCCGCGATGAGCCGAGCCTCCGGGACACCTCAGGAAGCGAGCACGGCCCCGGGCGCACCTACGGTTCTACGGCCGGGAGACCTGATGAAGGCGGTCACGTATCTCGTCCGCGTGACCCTCTGTGGTCTCGCCCCTCTTCAGCCGCTCCGCCATCTGCTCGGGTGGCGTGTAGTAGGGGTTCTCGATGATCTCGGCGCCGACCAGTACGAGAGGATGGGTGGCGATGGCGTTCACCAGAGTGCGGCCGCCGAACCGGGTGAGGTCGTACAGGCACAGCACCCCGATCCGCTCGGGGATGCGCCGGGTCAACTCGATCTCGTAGCCGACAATGCTCCCGCCGGTGGCCTGCGGAAGCCACCAACTCGCTTCTCCTCCGAGGCGGATGAAGCCCTCTCCGTGTGGATCTTGGGCCTCGGCCATGGTCTCGTCCCACTGTGCGAGCATCTCGTCGACGTTGAGGCCCGCCGTTCCCCGCCTGGGCGGGACCGCCGTCCGCGTGTCAAGGCGACCGGAGGCCCGCCAGGACGCGACCTGGCTGCCGGTGCCCATTTCGGCGAGGACGGGGGAGGGGTCTTCGTCGTCCACGACGACGACGCAGCTGTCACCGTCCTGAAGGCCTGCGCGGAAGTAGGGGACCATCATCCGGTCCCGCTCGGAGTCCTTGGAGTAGAGGCCGCAGACGTGATGGCCGGGACTGATCGTCACTCCCGGCAGCCCGAATCTCACGCTCGCCGTCATGATGCGACGTTACGTTCTGCTCGCGGGTCGGGCAACAGTCCCGAGCCGGCCTCGGCGGGCTCAATGATCGCCATGGCGAAGCGCCGCCAGAGTGCGCCAGGCGCGCGTGGCGAACTGCAGATTGAACAGCGTGTCCGGATCCGAAAGATCATGACCGGAGATCTCCCTGATGCGCTGCAACCGGTACTTGAGCGTGCTGCGGTGGATCGACAGCGCGGACGCCGTCGGGTCGTACCCACCGCCGGATTCCAGGAACGTGCCAAGTGTGTTGACCAGATCGGCGTTCCGTCGGGCGTCGTACTCCAGCAACGACCCGAGCCAGCCGTCGACAAAGCGTTCCATCGCGCCGGGCGCACCGCTCTCCGCGAGGAGCTGATAGACCCCCAGCCGGTCGAACTCGCTGACCGGCCTGCCACCGGCCGCCGTCTGGATGCGCAGCGCCAGCCTGGCTTGCCCGTAGGAGCGGGAGATCTCGCCGGGGCGGGCGCACGAGCCGCCGACGCCCACGCGGCAGCCGACGATGCCCGCCTCCTCCTCGACGGCAGCGCGGAACCGCGACCAGTCCTCGTCCGCGCCGGCCAGGAGCACCACCTCCCGGCCCCGCCCCGCGAGCAGCGGGTCGGGGCGCGAGACACGGGCCACGCGCTGGACGGCCCGGCAGAGCGCGTCGATGTTTCGCACGCCTCCCGGGCGGTCTATCACCACGACCCGGTGGAAGGCGTTCAGATCGTGGCCGAGGGCTTGGGCGCGGGCGAGGGCGGTGGCCTCGTCGGCGCCCGACAGCAGCTCCTCCACCAGGTCGCGGCCGAGGCGCGACTCCGTCTCCGCGAGGTTCTGCAGATGGGCCAGCTCGACCGACAGGACGGTGGCGGCATGCTCCAGCGCCACCTGCTCCTGGGCGCCTGCCGTCTCGTCGGGGTCGATGAGCGCCAGCACGCCGAGCGCGGCCTCGCGCGGCCCGGCCACGGCGACCAGCCGACCCTGGTGCCGAACGGGGGTCTGTCTCTCGTGCATGTGCTCGAAGAGCCGCTCGCGGGACGTCGCGGACTCCTTCGGATACGGGTGAGGGGGACCGGGCCCGGCCCAGGCCTGCAGGTTGCCGCGCCGATCTTCGACCGCGACCGGCAACCCGGTCAGGTCGTGCAGCACCTCGGCGATCCCCGCCATACCGTCGCCGCCGACCGCGGCCCGGGTCAGCCGGTCGTGGATCGCGGTGCTGCGCTCCAGGGCGGTGACGGTCTCGGCGAGCTTGGTGTTGGTGGTGCGGAGCTGCTCGGCACCGGCCCGCTGCCGTTCGTGCACCCGGGCGTTGTTGACCGCGATCCCGGTCTGCTGGGCGAGCACTCGCAACAGGAACTGGTGGGCGACCTGCGGCTCGTCGTCGGCGGAGACGATCAGATACCCCAGGTCGTCCTCAAGGCTGCGCAGCGGATAGGCCCAGGTCCAGTCCTCGCCGACCATGGCGATCACGCCCCCCGCACTGCCAAGCACGGCGAACTGCGCCTCCAGATCCGCCCGCGAATCGGGCTCGGGCAGGGGGGTCCGGCACTCCTGCCACCCACCATCGGTGAGGTGGACGCCGGCCACCCGGTAGTCACCTAATGCTCCGACCGCGGTGCAGGCCAGCTCGACGATGCCGGCCTCGTCCGAACTCTCGGTCATGACCATGGACAGGGCCAGCAGCGCGCGAAGCTTGGAGAGCTGGTCCCGGAGCCCCGCCTTGGAGGCAGGGTCGGGCAGCCCCGACATCGCCACCGCACTCAGCTCCTCCGGTCGTCTCCCATCACCCTTCCCGCGGCGATCGCCCTGACACGCTCGTACCGACGGGACCAGACCTCGACTCGAATTGGTCCTGTGGGGACCAGATTCGATTGGTGACCGCTCGCTCCATGATAGGGCGAAGGTCCAGATTGGACCCGCCATGACCTGATATAGCGAGCCAGGTCAGCGCATTGTCGGGGCTATGCCGGGAATTCAGGGAAGGGCGCGTACTGCTCCGCTGCCGGGAACGCGGTCCGCGACGAGCCACCGTCAGCGCGGCCGCGAAAACGAATGGTGTTCGGTCCTTGCCTTTCTGGACCGTGTCGCCGCGGGTGAGCAGGGCAGCCTGCTCGTGGAGGGCGGGCGGGGGATGGGCCGGACGACCCTTCACGCCGAGATCGTCCGCGCCGCGAACGAACGTGGGGTTCAGGTCGCGGCCGGGCGGTCGTTCGAGCTGGGTCACCTCATCCCGCTGGAGCCGTTGCTCACGGCACTGGGCGAGGTCTCGGAGCCGGGGGACGAAGCCGGGCTGGTCGAGCGGCTCAGTGATCACCTGGCCGAGCGTGCCGCGGCCCGTCCCGTCCTGATCAATCTGGACGATCTGCAGTGGGCCGATCCGTTCACACTCGCCGTGCTGCGGGCGCTGAACGAACGCCTTGAGGACGCCCGCGTGAGCTGGGTGATCTCCCGCGCCACCCCCCGCGACGACTCCGCTCTCCTGTTCGATGCGCTGGAACGGCGCGGCGGCGAACGGATCACGCTCGGCCCGCTGGGGACGGCGGCACAGGTCGATGTGGTCGTCGACGCCCTGGGGGCCAAGCCGGGCGAAGGGCTCCGGGAGCTCATCGCCACCGCAGGAGGTAATCCATATCTGCTGACCGAACTGCTGGCGGGGCTGATGGAAGAGGACATGGTCGACGTCCACTCCGGACGTGCCGATCTGACTGGCCACGCTTTGCCAGTGCGAGCCCACGTCCTGCCGGCTCGGGCACGCGCCGCGGCGCTGCATGTGCTGGACCACCTGTCGCCGGCCGCCCGCCGGTTGACGAGCGTTGCCGCCGTGTTCGGCCGGTCGTTTAGTTTCGCCGACTTCGCGGACCTGGTCGGCGAGACGCCGAGCTCGCTCCTGCCCGCGCTGGAGGAGGCAAGCGATCTGGGGGTCCTCAGCGCCGATGGCGAGGAGGTCTCCTTCCAATACGAGCTCATGTGGTGGGCGGCCTGCGACGCCGTCCCGGCAGCGACGCGGTGGGCGCTGCATCAGCAGATCGGTGAGCTGTTGCTCAGCCAAGGTGATTCCACGGCGGCGGGCGAGCATCTGGCCGAGGCCGCACGGCAGGGCAACGAGCGGGCCTTGGCCGGCCTTGACCGCGCGGCGGCGCAGGCGAGCATTTCGGCCCCACGAACCGGAGCGAAGCTCGCCATGCGAGCACTGGCGCTCACCCCGCGCGCGCGGCCGAAGCGGGCGGGACGTGTCCTCGCCGCAGCCAAGGCGGTCGCCGCCGCCGGGCGCCTGGACACCGCCGCCGACCTCGCCCACGCGGCGGAGAACGAGCCGATGCCGGTCGCGGCGGCGGCCCGGCTTCGGTGCGCGCGGGCACGGATCCTGAGCCTGTCGGGATGCGCTGAGGAGGCGGAAGGAGCGGTGGAGGCGGTCCTGGCCGACCCGGACATCGGCGGGGAACTTCGCGACGAGGCCGAGCTGTGCCTACTGACACTGGGCTTGGACGGTGCCGATCCGGATGGCGGCATCCGCGCCGAACAGATCCTCGGCGACCGCGCCTCGTACGGTGACGGCCTGGTCGGCGGTGCGCTGCTGAGGCTTGCGCTTGACGCCTGGAACGCCGGGCGGCTGGATGAAGGACTCGCGAAGGCCAAGGAGGCCGTCATGGTCTCAGGCCAAGCCTCGCCGGACGACTGCACCATCCCGCCGAGGCTGGTCCTCGCCATCATGCTGAACGAGGTGGGCCCGGTCCAGGAGGCTCACGCCGCGCCGATCGGGTTCGGGGACGGTGTGTCGGCTCATCGGCTGTGGACGCCGTTCCGCCATCTACTGCAGGCGGGCATGCTCCTGGCTACAGGCAGCCTTGGTCCGGCCAAGGCAGAGGCGACGCTCGCCGTTACCCGTAGCAGAGTGCTTGGCAACCGCCTCCTTGAGGCGGCGGCCCTCCCGCTGCTAGCGACCGCCGGGCTTCGGATGGGCGACTTGGACGGGGCGGCGCTGGAGCTCAGGCCCGGCCTCCCGCTCACCCGCGCCAAGACCATGCTCGCCATGGCCCGTGCCACCGAAGCCAAGGACGGGCCCGCGCAGGCACTGACAGAACACGTCGACGTGTGGGACCGGCTTGAGGAGCACGAGGGCCTGCTCGTCGGTGACGTGACAGCCGCGCCGTGGCTCGCACGCGTAGCGCTCGCCGCAGACGACGCTCAACGGGCCGGCCACGCCGCCGCCGTCGCCGAACGCTTGGCCAAGGGAAACCTCGGTTTTCCCGGGCTGGCCGTGACCGCCACCCATGCCCGCGGTCTTCTGGACAGTGACATGGAAGCGCTCCGGCGAGCCTCTGCGGGGCATCGTGATCCGTGGGCCAAGGCCTCCGCGGAGGAGGACATCGGCGTCCTCATCGGATTCGGTCCGGGGGCCGTCAAGAGCCTGGAGGCCGCGCAAGCCGGTTTCACAGAAGTCGGCGCCGAACGTGACGCCGCCCGGCTGCGACGCCGACTCCGGCGGCTCGGCGTCCGGCACCGGCACTGGAAGCGGGACGACCGGCCGGCCACAGGCTGGGAGAGCCTGACCGAGACCGAGTCCAAGGTGGCCGAGCTGGTCGCCGAGGGTCTCACGAACCAGGAGTCCGCTGACCGGCTGTTCCTCAGCGTGCACACGGTCGCGTTCCATCTCCGGCAGATCTACCGCAAGCTCGGCATCGGCTCCCGCGTCGAACTGGCCCGGCTCGCACCCGAATCGCACGCCCGGTCCCGTAACGGTTCCTGACCCGAAACGTTGGCTCTCATTGAAGAGAGGAAGCTAGGTAGGGCGGAGGACACGCACGCCCCTCCCGAGGACTGCACAACCCTCCCAGGATGTCCTCCGCCCATCCGGATTTCGAGCGGCCGGGGGAGCCGCTCGAAGCCCGGAGCCCCAGTTAACGAGCAGCCGGGACGCCAGGCAAGCGTCCTCCTCGTGGGGCGGACTGTCCCTTCGCGCAATGGACAGTTGACCGCGGAGTCACCGACCGGCCACCCTGGGCATGCAGTCCGAACGTGCATTTAGAGGGTTCTCATGCCAGCAGCGTCAGACTCGGCGATGGTTCGTGCCGAATTCAGCACCACCGATACGGACGTGGCGCACGACTACCTGCGCTCTGAATACGCCGACCACGCCGCACGGCTCTCGGGCGACCGGGAGCGGTTCGAGTTCCGGGCCCATACCGTCCAGGAAGAACGGTTCGGCATAGAATTCGTCTCGCACTCGATGGAGTTGGACACGGTCGTCGAGCCCTACCGGGCGCTCCTCGTTCCGCATGTACTGGCCGGTCACATCCGATTGGCAAGCCGTCGCAACGAGGTGTGCGCAGGCGAGGGAGACGAGTTCCTCATCGCACCCGACGCCCGGCTGAACCTGCGCTGGCGGGGCCCCAAGCTGGGCATCGTCCGGCTCGACACCGAGGCGGTCGCCGGGATCGCGGCGGAGACGATCGGCGACGGTGCCCGTTTCCCACTCGCCCCGCCGGTCTCGGCCGGACGGGCCCGGTACTGGCGGTCGGTGGTCAGACATGTGTCCCGCGACTTCATGTCCGATCCGGTCGCCATGGCCAGCCCGCTGCTGCGCACAGAGCTGTTCCGCCTGCTCGCGACCGCCCTGATCGAGACCTTCCGGGTCACCGTGGACGACACCGCGCCGCACGGCCTCGTCGAGCCGGCCGCAGTACGGCGCGCGGTCGCGTTCATCGACGACAACGCCCACCGAGAGATCGGCCTGACCGAGATCGCCGAGGCCGCCCGGGTCGGCCCGCGTGCGCTCCAGGCGGCCTTCCGCAGGCACCGGGGCACGACCCCGACCGCGTACTTGCGCGAGGTGCGCCTCAACCGCGCGCATCTGGATCTGCAGGCGGCCGACCCGACGGCGGGCGACAGCGTGGCGGCGATCGCGACCGCGTGGGGGTTTCACCATCACGGCCGGTTCGCCGTCGCCTACCGCGAGCGCTACGGCTGCACGCCGCGCCGAACCCTCCACTCCTGAACCGCGTCGCCGCCGATCGAGCCGCTGTCGTGCCCATTCGCGGGCGGCTGCGGTTCCCAGGCGCCGCCGCAGTGACAGCGACTTCACGTGATCGTTGGACAGGTCAGCGAGCGCCGTGCCGATGTCCGCCAGATGGTGGGCGATAGAGCCACACCTCCGTACGACACCGAGACCTCTCTCCGGCTCAAGAGCTGGTCCGCCACGCGAGAGGCGTGGCGGACCGGCATGTACGGGCCGGATGCGGGGGTGAGTATTGCCTGCGCAGGTCGCTGGACGGGGTCGTCTCGCTGCCGCCGGGTCTGGGTGCGGATGCCCCAGGCGGAGGGGAGCGGATATCGCTGCGGTCGTCCGGCGGGCGGCGTGACGGGCGGGGCAGGCGGCCCGGGCCAGGCGGGCGGCGCGCCGCAGTTCGCTGTGATCAGGGCGTTGAATTCTGCGTGCAGCCACTGGTCATCGGCACAGATCAGCTCTGCGAACTCGCGCTCTGCCTGCCGTGGCGTCAAGGTCTGTATCTCGATCACTCCCGAACCGAGCAGCTTCACCAGGTCCGACCGATACACCCAATTCCTCTACCCATGCCCCCAGAAATCTGTCAACCCCAGCTGCAGGTTGCCGATCCCATGCTCACCGGGATCTTGCTCTCGGTCAGGGTAGACGCTCCCCAGGTTGGTCCAGGAAGAACAGTCTTGTAGATGTATTTGCTGTTCAGAGCCTTCTTCCGGTGCCTTTAGAGTCACTGCTTGACATCATGGGGAGGGGCTACCTATAAATTGAGTCGTAGGTTCTCTCAGGTGAACGACCCCGGTCTGGAGGTCCGGGGGATCCTTCGGAGGTGAAGCGACTATGTTGCTGACGTCGATCGACCCGTTCGTGCAGGAGTTCGAGCGCCAGTTCGACCAGGCGGTCCGCCAGCTCAGGAGCCAGTCCGGCGGTTCGGGCATGCCGATGGACGGGATCCGCCGCGCCGACGACGTCGTGCTGCGGTTCGACCTGCCCGGCATCGACCCCGGCTCGATCGAGGTGACCGTCGACCGCGGTGTGCTGTCGGTCAGCGCGCGGCGCGAGGAGGAGTTCGCCGAGGATGAGCGTGTGTTCGTCCGCGAACGGCCGATGGGGACCTTCACCCGCCGCGTTTACCTGTCCGAGCACCTGGATGCCGAAGCGATCGAGGCCGCCTACAACAACGGCGTGCTGGCCGTGCGGATCCCGGTGCTGGAGAAGGCCAAGCCGCGCAAGGTCTCCATCCAGCAGACCGGCGACACCGCCAAGTCCATCAAGGCGTGACAGAGACGTGACAGAGGTGACAGGCGTGGAGGGCGTGCCAGTCCGGCCCCACCCTCATCAGCACGCTCTCCACGCCTGTCACCTCTGTACGCGTGGCTCGTCGGCGCGAGCTGGACACACCGCCATGGCGGGCCGTCGCCGTCACCAGCCGACCGGCGACCCGTCGACCTGCCTGGAAGGTGCCCGTGACGCTTTCGATGGATGATGAGCACGCGGCCCTTTTCACCGTGGGACAGGTCGCCGACATGCTGCACGTGCAGCAGGCTTTCCTGCGCCGCATCGACGACCAGGACGTCGTCACCCCGCAGCGGTCGGCCGGTGGGCAGCGCCGCTACAGTCGCCGCGAGATCGGCCGCATCCAGGAAGTCGTGTCGATGATGAACGACGGCATGACCCTGCCCGGCATCCGCCGCATCTTCCAGCTCCAGCACGAACTCGCCGAGATGACCCGCGAACGCGACGAACTCACCCGCCGCCTGGCGGCCCACACGCAACCCGTTCCGCAGACCGACCCGCGCGAAGGTCCGGAGCACTGATGTCCGCAACCGCGACCCCCTCCCCGACGTCCCAGTCCCGGGCGATGTCCAAGCCGCGCCCTGTCGACTCGTGCACAGGACGGGCCGGTTCGAGCCCGCCGCTGAGGATCGACGGCCACCTGCACCCCGACTATCCCGGTTTGGCGATCGTGACCGTGGCCGGCCTGGTCGACCTCACCACCACCGGTCAGCTCCGGGACCGGATCGCGATCCTGTTCGGTCTCGGCGCCCGCTCTGTGATCCTCGATCTGTCCGCGGTCACCTTCATGGACTCCACCGGTCTGAGCCTGCTGACCGCCACCCACAAACTCCTGCGCAGCGGCCGTCTCACCGCATCCTCCGCCAGCCCGCCGGAGGACTGCGTGACGCTGGTCGGGCTGAACGACCGCATCCGTAAGCTGCTGCGCATCACCGGCATGACCCGGCTCTTCCCCATCTACCGAAGCGTGGACGCGGCCGTCCTCGCACACGCCCACCGGCAGCGCGATCCCAGCGACCACCAGGACCCCGCCCAGTCCAACTGAGGGCCCGCCCGATGCGGACCGCCCCAAGAGTGCGGCGCAGTGAGCGGCCGCGTCCGCGCGGGCCTGGTCGACCACACTGGCCACCGTGGTGGTGCGGTCCTCCGCGCCATGGCGCAGGCGGCTCGACACGAAGCATGGTCTGGTGCATGACGCATGTGTCGCGCGACTGCGGGTAGTCAGTCGTGTGATCTTTCCCGGCTGCCGGTGAGGAGCGTCCATGGCCACCAGTGATCAGCGTCGGCCGGAGATCGTCGTCGGACTCGTGGCCACCCCGCCCGACTATCCGGCCCAGGTGGTCGCGCGGTTCACCGCCGAGCTCGCCGACCTGCTCGCCGAGCGGGTGGACGCGGACGTGCGGTGGACCGTCAGGGAAAGCTGGGGTGAGGTGGCTCCGCGCCGCGACGGCGGCGTTGAGGCGCTACTGGACGATCTTGCCGACCGGCGCGCCGACGCCCGGTGGGACGTCGCGATCTGCCTGACCGACCTGCCGCTGCACACCGAGCGGGTGCCGCTGGTCGCGCAGACGTCCGTCCGGCGCGCAGCCGCGATGGTGTCCTTGCCCGCGCTGGGGCTGCGCCAGCTGCGAGCGGTCCGCGCAGCCGTTCCTGATCTCGTGGGCCGGCTGCTCGCCGACGCTGCCGAGGAGCGGGTGCCGCCGGCCGGCGGGGCACCGATGGACGGCCGGGTTGCCGCCATTCACCGCATGGTCGGCGAGACCGATGCCGGGGAACTGCGCTACGTCGCCTCGCGGCTGATCGGCCGGGTGCGGCTGGTGACCGGAATGGTCCGGGCCAACCGCCCGGGACGCGCCTTCCTGGGATTGTCCAAACTGCTGGTCGGCGCCTTCGGTACGGCCGCGTTCGCGCTCGCCACCAACACCATCTGGAAGCTGGGCGATGCACTCGGCGGACTCCGTCTCACCGCGATCATGCTTCTCGGGCTGACCGCACTGGTGGCCTGGCTGATCATTGCGAACGACCTGTGGGAGAAGCCGGACCGGGAGACCCCGGCTGAGCTGGCCCGGCTGTTCAACCTCGGCACGGTCCTCACCCTTACCCTGGCCACCGCGGTGTCCTATCTGGTGCTGTTCGCCGGAACGGCACTCGCCGCGGCGCTCCTGATCGACACATCGGTGCTGGAGGATACGCTGCAGCGGCCGGTCGATCCCACCGACTATCTGATGCTGGCCTGGATCATCAGCTCGCTGGCCACCGTCGGCGGCGCGATCGGCTCCGGGCTGGAGGACGAGGACACGGTGCGGGCCGCCGCCTACGGCTACCATCCCGAACCCGGCGGCTGGCGGGACGAGAAGGACGCGTAGCCCCCGCCCCGAGCCAGCGCCCGTCCGCACTGCCGAGCGCGGCACCTCAGGCCAGCACCGCTCACCCGCGATCCCGACGCGCTGGGCGCGGTCCTGGTGCTGGTCCACGCCCGGGTGATGCGGCCCTCGTAGAGGTTGCCGGTGGTGTGGTCATTGACTTCGCACCAGTCGAAGGACCCGTGCAACGGCTTGACGAGCTGCAGCATCATCGACGGCGTCGGGGCGCGGTTCAGGGCGCGGTCGATGTGTGGCGGCCTGAGTTCGTTGACCTGGAGGGCGCCGTCAGGGCGCATGCAGACGAACCGCACTCCTTTTCGCGTCCGCGATCGTGTCGCCCGCTGCGGCGACCGCCGCCCCGCCCAACGGACCCGACCAGCATTGGGCCGGGTCGGAGATCGCCAAGCACGAGACCGACCCGCCCGGTGAGGCGCCGCCGTACCATTTCGCGGTCCCCAGCAGCTCCAGCGGAGCGGCGTAGAGGCGAACTACTTCGTCGACCACGGTGGCGGCTGGTACCGCCGGACCTGCTACTCGATGAGCGCCAGCGCCCTGGTCAGCTGGATGCGCCGGTGGTTCGCGACCTACAAGTCGCGCACCGGCCGGGACGCCGTGATCTACACATCTACCAGTTGGTGGGAGACCTGCACGGGCAACTACAGCGGCTTCGGCGCGATCAACCCGCTGTGGATCCCGCGCTACGGCGCCTACGACCGGCTCCAGGCGCTGGCCAACGGCTGAGCCCACGCACCGCACCGCACGCGCCGTGCCCGCGCCCCGCGCAAGCAGGGCGCGGGCACGGCGGTCTGCCCTCTGCCCTTCGTCGCGGCCGGCACGCAGGGCGCACCACGGTCGGTTAGCGAGAGGCTCGGTAACCTGGGGTCAGCGAAGAGAGCGGAATGCGGCTCGTAGCTCGGCTGCGAACAGTTCCGGCTCTTCCCAGGCGGCGAAGTGGCCGCCTTGTTCGGCTTCGCCGAAGTAGGTGAGGGTGGGGTAGGCCTGCTCGGCCCAGCTGCGCGGTGTGCGCCAGATCTCGCCGGGGAAGGTGCTGAAGCCGACCGGGATCCGCGGCGGCGGGAGCGGCTTGCTGCCCGCGGCGGGCGCGTCGGGTCCGTAGGCCTCCCAGTACGAGCGGGCCGCGGAGGCTCCTGTGCCGGTCAGCCAGTAGGCCGTGATGTTGTCGAGGATGTGATCGCGGGTGAGGTTGCCCGAGGGCTTACTGTCGATGAACGCGCTGGCGATCTTGTAGTAGGCGTCGGTGTCGTGGTCGATCATCCAGGCGGCAAGAGCGGACGGCGAGTCCAGCAGCGCGTACCCGATCGTCTGCGGCCGTGTGGCCATCTCGACGAAGTAGCCGTTCCCGCTGGTCTGGAACGTCTTGATCGCCGAGAGCGCCGCGCGTTCGGCCTCCCCGTCGGACGGCAGCGACGCCGGGTCGTTGAGCGCCGGCACGAGCAGGTTGGTATGGATTCCGGCCAGCCCCTCAGGGCCCAGTCGTCCCATCGTGTCGGTGACGCCGGCACCGACGTCGCCGCCTTGGGCCACGTAGCGGTCGTAGCCGAGGCGGCGCATGAGCTCCGACCAGGCCCGCGCGGTCCGGGCCAGGTCCCACCCGACCTCGGCCGGCTGCGCCGAGAAGCCATATCCGGGCAGCGACGGCAGCACGAGGTGGAACGCGTCCGTGGCGGTGCCGCCGTGCGCGGTGGGGTCGGTGAGCGGGCCGACCGAATCGAGCATCTCGATGACCGAGCCGGGCCAGCCGTGAGTCATGATCAGCGGCAGCGCGTCCTGGTGCTCGGACCTGACGTGCACGAAGTGGACGTCCACGCCATCAATCTCAGTGATGAACTGCGGCAGCGCGTTCAACCGGGCTTCGACCCGCCGCTCGTCGTACTCCTTCGCCCAGTACTGCCACAGCGCTTCCATCGTGGCCAGCTGCACGCCCTGCGAGCGGTCGCCGACACGCTCCCTGTTCGGCCAGCGCGTCGTCGCCAGGCGGCGACGCAGATCATCGAGCGCCTCTTCGGGGATCTGCACGGTGAACGGTCGGATGATGCCGGCCTGCTGCTCGGGCGTGGTCATGTCAGGACCTCCCTGTCTTTGGACCCGGCGCGGGCAGCTGAAGCTGCCGCTCGCTCAGTCCACTCCCACAATCAACGGGCCGCAAGACGCAAATCCGACGCTTCTGGTCGAAATGGATCACTATCAGCACATCTCGGGCAATTCGGGGCTGTGTCCGGGACCGGTCCTGGCTCGTCCTGGCGCGGGAGAGGCGGCATCAACCCGCGGACGCCGCCTCTCCCCCGCGCACGGAACCGACGACGCGCAGAGGACCATGGGCGTCATCACGCTCGGCACCTACAGCGTCGGAGGGCGATGAGAAGAGCGCGTCAATCTCGATCGCTCCTGCCCTGGCGAACCTCAGCATGACCGTGCCGTGACGGCTTCACCGCGGGTCTGACCGGCGACTGGCCCGAGGATCCAATGAGCGCGCTACGGCTGGGAGGCGGTGGTGAGGTGGCGGCGGAGGTCGGCGGGGGCTTGGCCGTGCCAGCGGTGGACGGCTCTGCGGAGGGCGCGTAAGTCGGAATAGCCGATGCGGGCGGCGATGGCGTCGAGGTTGAGGCCGGTGCCGCGCAGGAGACGGGTGGCTTCGGCTTGACGGGCGCGTTCCACCTCTTCGCTCCAGGTGGTGCCCTCCTGGTGGAGCCGGCGCTGGAAGGTGCGAGGACTCGTCGCCAGGCGCCGGGCGACCCGATCCAGCGATGGTGATCCATCGGCGAACGCGGCGGCGATCTCGGCGTGGACCTTGTCGAGCCATCCCAGCACCAGCCGGGCGTTGCTGATCGAGTAGGCGGCGTACTCGCGGACGATGGCCACCAGAGCCGGGTCCGTGCCGGGGAGCGGTCCGGTCGAGTCCAGGACGGAGAAGGTGATGGAGGAGACCGGCGCGTCGAACTGAATGTTGTGGGTGCCGAGCGCCTCGACCAGGTAGTCGTGCGATCTGGGTGGCTTTCCGGGGATGTTGATGGCCTGGGGGATGACGGGTCGGCCAAGGGCGGCGGTGGCCTGCTCCAGGAGCAGACCGAGGACGAACTCGGCGATCAGGGAGCCGACCCGGCCGAAGGTCGGGACGGGAAGGGTGGCGACCCTCAGTCGCCCGGCCGGATCCTGGCAGACCTCGAAGGTGCTGTCGGGGTCGGTGATGGCGGGAAGAAGGTCGGTGGCTGACCGGAACGCCTCGGCCAGGTCGGCTGAGGACCGAAGCGCTTACGCCCTGTCCGGCAACGGCATGGTCGTCAGGGCGTGCGGGGTCGAAGTGGCTGTGCGCGGCACGAAATGTGCAGTGCCCTTGCGTGATACAGGTTCCTCTGACCGCGTGGCGAGATCCGTTTCCACGGATGGTGGGGCTGTTCGGGGGTGTTCACGAGCATCCCTGCCCCAGGGGTGACGGGGCGTGTCACAGATCACTTCCCGCGGGTGGGGTGATCGTTTCCCAGCGCTTTCAGCTGCGCGAGTGACACGCCGGTGCCGGGCACGGTGTGTGCCCCATCTCGCCCCGGCATCGGGCCTTCACGCGGGGCTGGGGCTTATTCGATCTCAGTCATGTGGCCGACCTGGCCTGAGCACCCGACATTGCCGGGTTCAGGGTTTGCGGGCCACGGCGCCGTAGGCGTCGATGGCCTTGGTGTTGGGGTCGTCCTGGCGCCAGAGGTTGATGGGCGTGAGGCCTGGTTCGACGAGCTCCAGGCCGGCGAAGCAGGTCGCGAGTTCGTCGGGGCTGCGCAGGATGTAGGGGACGCCGCCGGATTCGGCGAGCCGGTTGGCGCCATCGACGACGGCTTGGCTGGTGTTGGTGCCGTCCCACAGCACCAGGTGGCTGCCGGATGCCGTGTCGGCCAGCATCCGGGTCACGATGGAGCGCACAGCGTCCATGTCGGGTTCGTAGCCGAGCACGCCCATGAACATCACCGCGACGGGCTGGTCGAAGTCCAGCACGGTGCTGGCCTCGGCGAGGATGTTCTCTGGGTCGTGGTAGTCGGCGTGCACGTAGGTCGTGGTGCCCTCGGCGGTGGTGTTGGCCAGCAGGGCCCGCGCGTGCACGAGCACCAGTGGGTCGTTGTCGACATAGACGACCTGTGATTCGGGCGCGATGGCTTGGGCGACCTCGTGAGTGTTCTGCATGGTGGGCAGGCCGGTGCCCACGTCCAGGAACTGCCGGATGCCCACTTCGGCGGCCAGGAACCGCACGGCCTGGATGAGGAACCGCCGCGACTCGCGCGCCATGATCACGATCTCCGGGTACACCTGGGCGACGGCGTCCCCGGCGGCCCGGTCGGACTCGTAGTTGTCCTTGCCGCCCATCCAGTAGTTCCATATCCGCGCGGCGTGCGGCTCACCGAACTTCAGCTGTGCAGCAAGCTGGGGGTCCGAGTCACTCATGTCCGGTCCTGTCGACGAAGGGGAGGGACGGCGCGGCGGAGAGCTGAGCTGATCGTACGCCTACGGGCCGCCTGACTTGCCCTGCGGTGCCGGACCCGTGGGCGGCCACGGCTGATGCCGCGGTGTCGTTCCCGCGCGGTCTCGAGGAACGTCGCTCCCGGTGCGTCGGAAAGCGGATTGAGTAGGTCACCCGCCCCTGGATGAGCGTTGCTACTCATCTGCGCCCGCCCCGCCCCACCTAGCGTGAGGTGCGGGAACGTAAGCCGGGAGAGCCTTACAGATCCCCCAGCGCAACCGAAAATCGTCACCTGGCCGATCTGTGCCTACGTTGGCAACTCACGTACACCGGCGCCTGCCACGCGCGTCCCGCTCGCCGAGTGGTACTCAATGGTGGCGCGGCGGATCGGTAGGAGCGTGCTGTTTTCGTGTCCGCCTCCGGATCGGTTCGATCCCTTTCCGTGGCCGTTCGTTGCCAGGCGACGTGGGTCAGGCCAGGCTCTCGCGGAGGCTGCGTACCGCGGTGACCAGTTTGCGCAGGGACGCCTCGGTCTCGGGGAGGCGCGGTCTTCAGGCCACAGTCGGGGTTGCCCCAGAGCCGGTCGGGCAGACCCGACGGCCATATTTCGGAGGCCATCTAGGACGGTGTCGCTGGCTGCAAGCATCCGCTCGCCGCCGCGAGACCGCCTTTCGTGCGGGGTCAGCTGCGGGATGTCCTGGCAAGGGAGGGGATTAGGACTGTGGCCACGACCAGGTGCATCGAGATCAGGGTGGGGGTTGTGGTGAGGTTGGTGGCTTGGGTGAGCGGGCCGGTCAGTGACAGGAGGAGGGCCGTGGTCGCGGTGATCGTCCGGTTGCGGCGGGGGCGGCTGGTGAAGCGTTCGAGGAGGGTCAGGAGGGCCCAGCCGGCCAGGTCGGCGAAGAGCGCGGACATGACGACCGTGACCGGGCCGATCTCCTGGACGGTGCCGTTCCGGTGGATGGTCAAGTCCAGATGCGCGGTCGCGGCCCAGACCACGAAGGAAGACCGTGGTGGCGGCCAGCACGGCGGAGATGCGGCGGGGGCGGTGGTGGCGGACGCAGGCTGTTGAGGGCGTCATGGGAAGAGCCTCTCCGCCGGAGACGGTCGGAGACGTCGGACGCGTCGCCTTCGCTGGCGACGGTTACTGCTGGTCCAAACCTCGTAGACCGGGGGACTCTGGCGTTGGCCGACTGGGGGACTCCGAGACTTCTTGCACATGCCTAGAGCGCGTGGGGAATCTCCTGTGCTCGGCAAAGCCGCAGGTCCGGTGCTAACTTCGGGGTATATGTGACGGCTTCGGTTATTGGTGATCTGAAGCTTCGCGGAGGCGAGGTTGGGCCGGGGACTCATAATCCCTGGGTCGTGATGAATTGAGGCTCTGCAGCAGTCCCGTTGAGACGTTGTCGGTCAACTGCTGAGGAGCAGCTCCTCCATTGCGGTTGCTGCCGTGAGAAGCTCGGCTGTTTCCACGATGGTGTACCGGCTGTGTGTGTCCGCAGCCTGTCCGAGGAACCTGCGGCGGACGGCTTCTCGGATGCCGAGTTCTCTGTCGGCGAGGGTGGCCCATGTGCGTCGAAGGCCGTGGGGGCCGTCGAGGCAGGGGAGGGCTAGGCGTCCCTGGAGCCTGTTGAAGGCGTTCATGACGGTGTTGGGATGCAAGTGGATCCCAGGCTTAGCCTGTCCTTTGGCGGTTCGCCTGCGATCGAAGACCCAGCCGGCTGGATCCCAGGCCTCGAACCGCTCTCGGTACGCTTCCTGCTCTTTTTGGCGTGCTCGGAGGATGGCGACTGTGTGTTTGCCGAGGTAGATGTCTCGGTGGAGGCCGTTCTTGGGGGAGCCGGTGTTATGGACCTTCCCGGCGTAGGCGAGGTTGTCGGCCACCTTGGCGGTGTTGTGATCCAGTTGAACGTTCGGCCAGGTGAGCCCGATGCCCTCCCCATCGCGTGTCGCGGTGGTGGCGAGGGTCCACCACAGGTCTCGCCGCACGGGATCTTTCTCGGCTTTCCAAAACCGGCGGAACTGCTCGGCCGTCCAGACCTGCTTTGGTCGGCGGTTGTTGCGGGCTTCGAGATCGGCCCGCTTGGTCATCTTCTCGGCCTGCGACCGGCGGTAGAGGTTGCCGGTGGTGTAGTCGTTGACCTCGCACCAGTCGAAGAACCCGTGCAGCGGCTTGGCGAGTTGCAGCATCATCGAGGGTGTCGGGGCGCGGTTCAGGGCGCGGTCGACGTGCAGCGGCTTGAGTTCGTTGACCTGGAGGGCGCCGTCAGGGTGCGTGCAGACGAACCGTACTACCGCGCTTTCGTAGTGATGGCGGGTGGTCTCCTTGATGGCGTAGTCGGCGAGCCACGCGGTGATCAGGCGACTCCAAGGCTCAGTGGCTCCGTTCGCCGAGAGATCCTTGGCCTCAAGGCTGCGGAGGAACCGGACCGCTTCGTTCCAGGTGGCGCAGATCTTGCTGGTTCCAGGACCGCGCTCAGGCCCCTGGGCCCGGAACCGGCCGCCGCGGTGAGGGTAGATCGTCCCTCGGTAGGTATCAGTCATGGCGGTTGCCCCCTGACTACCTACGGCCTCGTGTGCAGTGCGTCTGCACACGGGGTTGTCAGGGACCGCCGCTGAGCTGGGGTTGGTGCCGACGTGAGTGGTTTCTCGTCAGTAACCACTGACCCCGCTACGCCATTGCCCAGGCAACCCCGAATCCCCGCCCCCACCAGCCCAGACGGCGTTCTAGCCACCGTTTCGTTACGTGATTTGACCATCACGATGCGCTGCTCTCCGCGGATTTGCGTAAGCCGTGTGCAGCGAGATTGCACACGGCCCGTCCGCGACCTGCACACAACTGCACACGATCTTCGGACGCCGTTGTGATGCTTGTATATCGATACAAGGTCGTGGCACCGCCTGGCTGCACCGTGACCGTCCGCCGATGACCGGCCGGTCCTGACCTATTGGTGCGCTCGAGTGGGGGTGTGGTGGGCGGGGAGGAGGGCGCGGGGGATGGGGCCCTTGTTGCGTTGGCCACCCTGGGATTCTTCCCATGCGTGGGCGAGGATGCCGATGCTGCGGCTGAGGATGAACAGGCCGCGGGCCAGGGGAGCGGGGAAGCCGAGTTCGGCGTAGATGATGGCGGTGGCGCCGTCGATGTTCATGGGGACGGGCTTGTTGCGGCCGCGGGCGAGGAAGGCTTCGATCGCCTTGCCGGCGCGGAGGTGGTCGCCCGGGACCACTCCGTCGCGTACGGCTTCTTCTACCAGGGAGAGCAGGGGGTCGCGGCGGGGGTCGAGCGGGTGGAAACGGTGGCCGAAACCCGGGAGGTAGCGGGGCCACTCTGCGACTGTCCGTTCGGTTGCCGTTTCCAGGTCGAGGCCGGTGGCCTCGCGGTCGAGGACGTCGTTGAGCAGCTGGACGCATTGCTCGCCGGCGCCGCCGTGGGAGTCGCCGAGGGTGTTCACCGCGCTGGCGACGGCGTTGTTGAGGCCGACACCGCAGGTCGCGGCCATGCGGGCGATGGCGATCGAGGGAGCCTGGGGGCCGTGGTCGACGGCCGCGACCTGGGCCGCTTCGAGGAGCGCGGCCTGGCGGGCGGTGGGGAGGTCCCCGCGCAGCATGAGCCAGATCATCGCGGGCAGGCTGGTGGTGCCGATCAGGTCTTGGACCGGGTGCCCGCGCAGCTCGATGACGCCCGGCTCCATCCGGGAGACCGAGGTCGCCCACCATTCGGCGACGGCGCCCGTCGGGTCGATCTCGCGCTGAGCGTTGGTGTCGTTCATGAGGTGATGACGTCTCCGGCAGGAGTGTTCCAGCGGGCCATGAGGGCGTCGCGTTCCGCGTTCTGCTGTCCGAGGAGCGGGGGCGGGGCGGAGGGACGGAGAGGTTCGCCGTTGTGGAGGACGCCGCTTCCGGCGACCTTCAGGATCCGGTCGGAGCCGTCCGGGAACGGCAGGTCTGTGAAGAAGCCGCGGTGTTCCAGCTGGTCGAGCCGGACGGTCTGCGGGACGTCGGCGACTCTGGCGGCCGGTACGCCTGCGGGAGTGAGGATCTCTTCCCATTCCCTGGTGGTGCGGCGGCGGAGCGCGGCGTTCAGTTCTGTGGTGAGCTGGTCGCGGTGCTGCTTGCGTCGCTCGCGGTCGGCGAACCGCGGATCGTCGATGAGGTCTCGCCGGTCCACGAGGTCGCAGAGCGTCTCGAACTGTTGTTGCCGGTTGGCGGCGATGTTGAGCGGACCGTCGGCGGCCTCGAAGGTGCCCGATGGTGCCGCGGTGGCGTTCTGGGTGCCCATCGGCTGGGGCGGGACCCCGCTGACCAGGTAGTTCGAGATCGCCCATCCCATGGCCGACACTGCCGCCTCGAGCATGGAGACGTCGAGGAAGGTTCCCTTTCCGGTGGTGGATCGGCCGGCGAGGGCCGCGGAGATGTGCAGGGCGGCCGTGAGCCCGCCGATGGTGTCGCATACCGGGAACCCCACCCGCTGCGGGGCGGTCTCGTCGGTGCCGGTGATGCTCATCATCCCGGAGAGTCCCTGGATGATCTGGTCGTAGGCGGGTGCCTGGCTCATGGGGCCGGTCTGGCCGAACCCGGAGATCGCGCAGTAGACCAGGCGCGGGTTGAGCTCGTGCAGCCGGGTCCAGCCGAACCCCAGCCGGTCGAGCACGCCGGCCCGGAAGTTCTCCAGCAGCACGTCCGCGCCCCGGACCATCGCCTCGAAGTCGGCGCGGTCGCCGGCGTCCTTGAGGTCGATCTCGACCGACTTCTTCCCGGCGTTCTGCGCCAGGAAGGACGCGCCCAGCCCGGTGCGGTTCAGCTCGGCCTCCGGGCCGAGGCGCCTGGCGAGATCTCCCTGGCCGGGCACTTCGATCTTGACGACCTCGGCCCCCAGCAGCATCAGCTGGTAGCTGCAGTACGGGCCGGCCAGGACGTTGGTCAGATCGAGTACCCGGATGCCGGTGAGCGGTCGCGTTGGCATGCGCTTGCTCCTTATGTCGCGCCCGTGGATGGGGCGGACGCGCGAGTGGTCAGTGCGTGGGGCTGAGCGGGTGATCGAAGCCGCGCTCTGACATTTCCTTGGCCACCTGCTTCAGGTCCTCGGCGAACCGTTCGACCACGTCATCGGGGAAGCGGACGGTCGGGCCGCTCAGCGACAACGCCGCGACGACGGTGCCGGACCGGCCCAGAACCGGGACGGCGACGGCGGACAGGCCGTTCTCCCGCTCACCGTGACTGGCGGCCCAGCCACGGTGTGCCGCCTCGTCGATCCATTCCTTCAGCCGGTGGACGTGGCCCTCGCCGTAGGGCGAGCTGACCGCGATGCGCCGGAGGAGTGCTTCGGGCGCGTCGCGCAGGAGGACCTTGGACGATGCGCCGGCCCAGAGCGGCAGCTCGTCTCCGATGTGGACGACGTGCCGGAGCGGTTGCGGGCTCTCCTGCTGGGCGACGCAGACACGGTAGATGTCGCGGAGCATGTAGAGGTTCACGGTCTCGCGTCGGCGTGCCCCGAGGTCGCGCATGAACGCACGAGTCTCGGGCGGCAGTTCCCAGCTGCTACGGGCGAGATGCGCCCAGCGCCAAAGGCCGGGGCCGGGCAGGTAGCCGTTGGGGGCGGCCCACAGCAGGCCGTTCTGCTCAAGGGTCTGAACGATCCGGATGACCGTCGTCTTCGCCAGGCCCGTCGCGTCCACGATCTCCCGGATGGAGATGACCGGGCGTTCCTCGCTCAGGAGCGACATGATCTCGAGGGCGCGCTGGACGCTGCGAACGCCCTGCGTGTCCGCCGGTGACTCGGCTCCGGTCTTCTTGGCTGGGCTCACTGGTCCGCCGTCTCCCCGATCTCCGCCTGGTGGCTGCTGACGCCCGTACGTTACACGGAGTCCGCATGGTGGTCTAGGTGGACCGTCAGCCGGTCTAGCTCGCTCGCTTTCGGAGAAGACTCACCTCCCCCTTCCCCTTGTGGGCTGGCTCACTTATAACTAACTCACTGGTTCGAACATTAGGAACGGGGCGGAACTTCCGGGCGGCCGCCCCTTGTCAGCCGTCTGGATGGCCCGTACGTTGACTCGAAGTCCGCACGATGGGACATGAGGTCCACTTAACGGTTCGGAGGGTTCGATGCTAGAAGCGGTACTCGC
This sequence comes from Actinomadura barringtoniae, assembly GCF_017573505.1. Taxonomy (GTDB): domain Bacteria; phylum Actinomycetota; class Actinomycetes; order Streptosporangiales; family Streptosporangiaceae; genus Spirillospora; species Spirillospora barringtoniae. The sequence goes on along the minus strand of NZ_JAGEOJ010000006.1, from coordinate 140,104 downwards.
TGCTGCATCCAAGGATGAGCCCGTGCAAGCTGCCGCGCTGGTCGGCGGCGAATGGGGAACGGAAGGTCCGCAGAGCGGACGGATCGGACCGTACAAGAGGAAGCTGGTCAGCCAGGCACCGGTTGCGGGAGCCGCGGAGATCGACGCTGCCCGGGCCTATGCGCGAGCCTCCGCGCGGCAGATGGCACGGCTCGCACCGGCGGCCCGTGCGGACGTGCTGGAGCGGGCGTCCCTCACCGCCTCGGAGAACCGCGAGGACCTGGCCCGGCTCCTCGCCCTTGAGCTGGGCAAGCCGATCAAGGACGGCGGCGGTGAGATCGATCGCGTGGCCGACACGTTCGCCGTGTGCGCCGCCGAGGCACGGCAGATCGGAGGCGACACCCTTCCGATCGCCGGCTGGGGCCGCGGCGTCGGCAACACCGCGTTCACCTACCGGGCTCCGGCGGGGGTGGCGCTGGCCATCACGCCCTTCAACGCGCCGGCCAACCTGCTCGCGCACAAGCTGGGCGCGTCGTTTGCCGCAGGCAACACCACGATCGTGAAGGCGCCGCCCCAGGCCCCCGCGATCTCGACCGCCATCGTGGCGCTGCTGATCGACGCGGGGATGCCCTACGAGGCGGTCCAGCTCCTGCACGGGGACGGCGCCGTCGGCGCCGCCCTGTGCGCCGCGGACGAGGTGGACGTCATCAGCTTCACCGGTAGCGCCGCCACGGGCGCGGCGGTCGCCAGAGCCGCCGGGGCCAAGCGCCTGGTACTGGAGCTCGGCGGCAACGCCGCGACGATCGTGTGCGAGGACGCCGACATCGCAGAGGCCGCCCGTGTCTGCGCGCGCACCGGATACAGCAACTCCGGCCAGAGCTGCATCTCGGTGCAGCGGGTGTACGTCCAGCGGTCGCGATACGCCCGGTTCCTGGAGCTGTTCACCGACGAGGTCGCGTCATTGACCGTCGGCGACCCGCTCGACCCGCACACCGACGTCGGCTCGATGGTCGACGAGGACGCGGCCGAACGAGTGGTGCGCTGGAGCTCGGAGGCGGCCGCGGCCGGGGCCCGCGTCGTACTCGGCGGGCGCAGGGACGGCGCCACCGCGATGCCGACCGTCGTGGCCGAGCCCCCCGCGGACGCGTCGGTCGTTGTGGAAGAGGTCTTCGGGGCGTTGGTCGCGGTCATGCCGTTCGACGACCTCCCCGAGGTGATCGAATGCTGTAACCAGAGCCGCTACGGCTTGCAGGCCGGACTGTTCACCCGCGACTTCGACCGGATCATCACCGCCTGGCGAGATCTCGAGGTCGGAGGGCTGGTCGTCAACGGATCCTCGAACTTCCGCCTCGACCATGTTCCGTTCGGCGGCGTCAAGGACTCCGGCTTCGGACGGGAATCGCCGCGCTGCATGATCGACGACTACACCGTCATCAAGACGATGATGCTGCGCGGCACCTCCCTGTGGGGCGACCACCGGTGAGGGCCGTCGCGCTCGTCTCGCCGCGGACCGTCGCCGTGATGGACGACTGGCCGGAGCCGTCGTGCGGGCCGGACGAGGTCATCGTCACCATCCAGGGCGTCGGCCTGTGCGGGTCCGACCTGGCGGTCGTCTCCGGCAATCGCGAGGTTCCGGCCTTGCCCTGGGTCCTCGGACATGAGGCCTGCGGCGTCATCGTCGCCACCGGCGACGACGTCGCGCACCGCTTCCCAGGACAGCGCGTGGTCGTCGAGCCCAACTACCCCTGCCTTGCCTGCGGATTCTGCCGCTCCGGCGTCACGGCCGGATGCAGGAACCGCAGAGCCGTCGGCATCTCCGAACCCGGACTGCTCGCCGAACGCGTCGCCGTCCCGGCCCGCTTCACCTGGCCGGTGCCCGAGACATGGGACGTCACCGACGTGGTGTGCGTCGAGCCGTTCACCGTGGCTCTCAACGCGGTCCGCATGAGCGGCCTGACCGCCGGAGACACCTGCCTGGTGGTGGGAGCCGGTTCCCAGGGACTGCTGGTCCTGCTGGCCGTCCTTCATGCGGGGGGAGTGCCGTTCGTGGTGGACCCCCACGTGGGCCGCAGCGAGCTGGCCTTCCAGATGGGCGCGCAGGACCCGGCCGTCCTGCCGCCCGACGCCACCTTCCCGGCGGTGATCGAGACCTCGGGAGCGCCTGAGGCGTTCGAGCATGCTCTGGAACGCACCGCCCCCGGCGGGACGCTGATCGCCGTAGGCCAGAGCACCCGACCGGCCGGCATTTCCACCTTCTTGCTGGTGCAGCGGCGCCTCACCGTGCGCGGCTGCCTCATTTACGACCACCCCGCCGGCTTCGCGCACACGATCGCGACGCTCGGCGAACACGATCTGCGGCCCGGCCGCGTGCTGCGCGAGCGCTTCGACCTGGCGCAGGCACCCAAGGCGTTCGCGCAGGCGGCCGACATCGCCGGCAAGACCTGGATCAGCCTGCCCCGAAACGAGGAGATGGCCCGATGACCGTGGACGCGCCCGCGGGGACGAGGACCGCGGCCGGAGCGAGGACCGCGGCCGAAGCGCTGGTCGGCCAGCTCGAAGGCTACGGCGTCGAATACGTCTTCGGAACCTGCGGTCACACCAACATCGCCTTGCTGGACGCGCTGAGCCGCAGCCCGATCGAGTTCGTCATCGCCAGGCACGAACAGGCGGCCGCGCACGCCGCCGACGGGTACGCCCGCGCCTCCGGCCGTCCGGGAGTCCTGCTGCTGCACGTCGGTCCAGGGATGATGAACGCCGTCACGGGCGTGGCGACGGCCGCCCTGGACTCGGTGCCGCTCATCGCGATCGCCGGTGACGTGCCCTCCTACTATCACGGCAGGCATCCGCACCAGGAGGTCAATCTCCACGCCGACGCCGACCAGACCGCCATCTACCGGCCCTTCGTCAAGCGCGCCTGGCACGTGCACCGGGCCGAGGACCTCGGACGCTTCACCGAGCGCGCCTTCTGGACGGCCCTGTCCGGACGACCCGGGGCGGTGCTGCTGGACGTTCCCATGGATCTGTTCTCCCGGCCGGTCCGGCCGGCCGATCACCCGCTTCCGGCCATCGTGTCAGCGCCCGGGCTCCCCGCCGAGACCGCCGAACGGATCGCGCTCCTGCTCGCCGAGGCGGAACGCCCCCTGATCTACGTCGGAGGTGGTCTGCGCGAGGGGCCGGGCCGCGACGCCCTGCTCTCGCTCGCCGAGCACCTTGACGTCCCCATCGTGCATTCGCTGATGGGGAAAGGGATCGTGCCGGACACGCATCCTCTCCTGCTCGGCATGCCGGGGTTCTGGGGGCTGGAGACCACTAACGACTACACCCGCACCGCCGACGTCGTGCTGGCTCTGGCGACCAGGTTCGCCGAGACCGACGCCAGCTCGTGGGACCCGCGCTACACCTGGAACCTCGGCGGTCATGGCGAGGGCTCACCCGGGCGGCTCATCCAGATCGACATCGACGCGGCCGAGATCGGCCGCAACTACCCGGTCGAGATCGGCGCCGTCGCCGATGTGACGCACGCGGTCCAGGCCATCGCCGAGGCGGTGCGCGCCGTACGGCCCGATCCGGTGAACCGCCCGGCCTTGCGCGAACGGATCCGCGGCGCCCGTTCCGCTCTCTTCTCCGGCAGCCGCGAGCGAGGCCGGAGCGACGCTCTCCCGTTCCGGCCGGAGCGCATCCTGGCCGACCTGCGGGAGGCGCTGCCGGACGACGCGATCCTGGTCACCGACGTCGGCTGGAACAAGAACGGCGTGGCCCAGTGCTACGAGCTCCCCGCCACAGGACGCTTCATCACCCCCGGAGGGGCCTCGACCATGGGCTTTGGTCCAGCCGCCGCGGTCGGGGTCCAGGTCGCGCAGCCGGACCGGGTCGTCGTCGCACTCGTGGGCGACGGCGGGATGAGCGCCCAGCTCCCGGCCGTCCCGATGGCCGTCGAACAGGGCCTTCCGGTGATCTTCGTGGTGATGAACAACCGAGCCCACGGGACCATCGCTGACCTGCAGGCGGCCAACTTCGGCGCCGAGTACGGCTGCGAGTTCCGCGACCCGGACGGGCGCCCCTACAGCCCGGACTTCGCCGCGTTCGCCGAGGCGTGCGGAGCCGACGGATACGGCATTCCCACGACCGAGGCCCTGCTGTCGGCACTGCGGTCGGCGGTCCGCAGGCGGCGGCCCGCCGTTCTGGACGTGCCCATGGTCAACGAGCCGGTGCCGACACCCGGGCACTGGAACATCACCGACATCTACCAGGGTGTATTCCCCGCGGAGGTACAGAGATGATCCGCGTGATCGACCCGTTCGCCCAGGCGCGACCCACCTGGCTCGGCCTCGACGACACCGGCCACCGCCGCAAGGTCTTCAAGGTCGTCGATCAAGATCTGAACACCAGCGAGTTCCTCGTCGGCGGCCTCACCATCTTCGAACCAGGCGAGGCCAGCTCGCTGCACGACCACCCCGACTCCGAAGAGATCAACTACATCGTGCGCGGGTCGGGCGAGGTGGTGGACGAGGACGGCCACCACACCGCGTTCGAGGCGCACACCTTCATGTTCATCCCCAAAGGCGTCAAGCATCAGCACGTCAACACCGGGCGCGAGCCCCTGTGGCTGGTCTTCGTCTACGGCCCGCACAGCGAGCTGCCCAGCACGTAGCCCTGCGCCTTGCCGCCCCGACGCCCCACCCCCCGAGGTGACATCGATGCACACAACTTCCAGAGTCCGCCACTCCGCCGCGGCCGCGGTCACCGTCGTGGCACTGGCCGGAAGCCTCAGCGCCGCCTGCGGAGCCCCCGGTAAGTCGAAGGACGCCGGCTCCGGTGGATCCGGCCCGATCAAGATCGCTCTAGTCGACGCGCAGAGCGGGCAGTTGAGCTCGCTCGGCAAGTGGGAGCACAAAGGCGTCAAGCTGGCCATCGACGAGTGGAACAAGGCCGGCGGGATCAACGGCCGCACCGTGAAGCTCGACGTCTTCGACGACCAGGGCGACCCGACCGTCGGCACCAACATCGCTCGCAAGATCGACAGCCAGAACTACATCGCGATGCTCGGCACCGCCGAGAGCGCGGTCACGATCGCGATGGCCCCGTCGCTGAAGCAGGCCGAGATCCCCAACATCGCCTCGGGGCAGTCGCCGGGGATGGTGGCGCTGAAGAGTCCGTTCCTGTTCCTGAACGGCCCCACCAGCACGACCTACGACGAGACGCTCGCCAAGTACGTCGTCGACACCAAGAAGCTGAAGAAGATCGCGATGATCAGCAACAACGGCGCCTACGGCAAGGGGGAGCACGACGCCTTCCTCAAGGCCCTGACCTCGCGAGGCATCAAGCCGGTCGCCGACGAGGTCGTCACCGCCGACCAGAAGGACTTCAGCGCGCAGCTGACCAAGATCAGGCAGCGGTCGCCGGAGGTCGTCTTCCTCGGCGCCGAGGAGGTCGAGTCCGGTCTGATCGTCAAGCAGGCCCGCGACCTCGGCATCACCGCGCCGTTCGCCGGCGCCGCTCCGCAGGGCACTCCGGTGTACCGGGACACGGCGGGCGTGAAGAACGCCGAGGGCACCATCGTCAGCTCGCCCTACCTCAGCAACGACATCAGCGAGGCGTCCAAGAAGTTCGCCGCCGCGTACAAGGCCGCCTACGGAGAGGAAGCCGAGCTGCACGGCGCCAAGGCCTACGACGGCGCCCAGATCATGCTCACGGCGCTGAAGAACAGCAACGTCGGCACAGGCCAGAAACTGGCCGACGCCATCCGAGCCGTGAAGTACCAGGGACTGCTGGGCGACTTCGCCTACGACGAGACCGGCGTCGGCATCAAGGCCACCACGATCGGGATCGTCAAGGGCGGAAAGCTCGTCAAGGCCTAGGGCGGACCGGAGCACACGGAGGGCACGGAGGACACCGAGAACATGCAGGTCTTCCTACAGACACTGATCGGCGGGATGAGCCTCGGAGCGATCTACGCCCTGGTCGCGATGGGGTTCTCCCTCGTCTACCGCACCATGGGCCTGGTCAACTTCGCGCACGCCGACGTACTCATGATCGGCGCGTACGCCGCGTCGACGTTCTACATGTCGACCAAGCTGCCGTTCGCTCTCTCGATGGCCATGGCGATCGCGGTGACCGGCCTGATCGGCCTGTTCATCGAGCGGGTCCTGCGGCCACTGGAGAACAAGGACTTCACCCTGATGCTGATCGGCACGATCGGCTTCGGGATGGTGCTGCAGGCCGTTGCCGTCCTGATCTGGGGCGCGACGGGACGCGCGGTCCGCTCTCCGGTGGGCGGCGCCCCGCTGGAGTTCTTCGGGCTGCGCGTCCGCACCTACGACCTGGTCGTGCTGCTCATCGCGGCGGTCGCCGTCGTCCTGCTGGTGGGCTTCCTGCAGCGCACCAAGCTGGGGGCGGCGATGCAGGCGGTGGCCATGGATCACGAGGCAGCGACCGCCGTCGGCATCCACGTCGGCCGCAGCAACGCGATCGCGTTCGCCATCGGCGCCGGGCTCGCCGCCCTTGCCGGCGGGCTCGTCGGCCCGTTGCTGTACGTGAACCCGACGATGGGCGGGGCGATCGGGATCAAGGGGTTCGCGGCCGCCATGCTCGGCGGCTGCGGCAACATTCCCGGCGCGATCGTCGGCGGCTTCGCGATCGGTGTCCTGGACTCGTTCGCCGCGGGGCACTTCCAGGGCTACTCCGAGCTGGTCGTCTTCCTGGTGTTCACCGTGGCGATCATGATCCGGCCGACCGGGATCTTCGGTGAGACGACGGTGAGCCGCGCATGAGGGCTCTGCTCAGGAATCCTCGCGTCCCCAGGTTCGGGGTGATCTCGGTCTGCGTCGTCGTCGCCTGGATCCTGCCGTACCAGGTCAGCGGCTATGCCATCCATGTCGTGAACATCTCGCTGGTGTTCGCGCTGCTGGCGATCGGCATGGGCCTGGCCATGGGCATCGCCGGTCAGATCAACCTCGCCCAGGTCGCGTTCTTCGGCGTGAGCGCCTACGCGACCGCGATCCTCACCACGCACAGCGGCCTCGGCTTCTGGCCCGCCGCGGCGCTGGCGATGGTGGCCGCCGCGGCGATCGGGCTGCTGGTCGGAATTCCGGCGCTGCGCATGCAGTCGCACTACCTCGGCATCGTCACGCTGGGCATCGCGCTCGGGTTCATCAACTGGACGACCAACGCCAAGATCGCGGGCGGCGCCGAGGGCATCTCGGCCATTCCCGTTCCGCCCATGTTCGGCATCGATCTGTCCAGCGAATACCTGTACTACTACCTGGAGGTCGTGGTCTTCGCGATCGCGCTGGCGTTCGGGCTCTTCGTCGTCCGGACCGGGCTCGGGCGCCGGATGATGGCGATGCGGGACGACCCCCTGGCCGCGGGCGCCGTCGGCGCGGAGATCCCGCTGCTGAGGATGACCGCGTTCATGCTGTCGAGCGTGTTCGGCGGCATCGCGGGCGTCCTGTACGCGGGTCTCATCCGCTACGTGGCGCCGGACACCTTCAACATCTCCAACATGTTCCTGCTGCTGGCCATGGTCGTGATCGGCGGCCGGCAGAGCCTGGTCGGCTGCATCGTCGGAGCGGTCGGGCTCACGCTGATCCGCGAGCAGCTGGTCGACTACCCCACCTATGCCCAGCTGGGGTTCGGCATCGTGGTCGTGCTCATGGTGGTCTTCGCCCCCACCGGGCTGGCGGGAGTGCCGGCCAGGGCGAAGGCGGTCGTGGACCGGCGGCGCGGCACCTCCGCCGATCGCGCGACGCTGCGCCCCTTCCAGCCGTACGAGCCCGCCCCGCCGGACGCCGAGACCGACGACGAGATCAAGACCGAGACGCTGCCTCCCATGCTGGTCGTGGAGGAGGTCTCCAAGCAGTTTCGGGGCTTGAAGGCGCTCAAGGCCGTCTCCCTCACCGTCGAGCGCGGCGAGATCCGCGGGGTGGTCGGGCCGAACGGCTCCGGCAAGACCACCCTGTTCAATGTCATCAGCGGCTTCTACAAGGCCTCGGGTGGCCGGGTTCTCATGGACGGGCAAGTCATTTCTGGGGGCCGCCCCTACCGGCTCTCTCGGATCGGCCTGGCCCGCACGTTCCAGAACCTTCGCCTGTTCGGGGAGCTGACCGTACGCGACAACCTGCTCGTCGCGCTGGATCGGACGCGGACCTACGCCATCTGGCAGTACGTCCTGTGGCCGGTGGGGATCCTGCGTCAAGAACGCCGGCTCAACCGGCAGGCCGACGAGCTGCTCGAACGCTTCGGGCTGGCCGAGTTCGGTGGAGCGTTGCCCGGCTCGCTGCCGTACGGCATCCAGCGCCGCATCGAGATCGCCCGCGCGATGGCGGGGGAGCCGCGCCTGCTGCTACTGGACGAGCCGGCGGCGGGACTGAACGGCGACGAGGTCCGGAGGCTCTCGGAGATCGTCCGCTCCATCCGTGACAGCGGCGTCACCGTCGTTCTGATCGAGCACAACATGGGCCTGGTGATGTCGCTGTGCGAGCGGGTCACCGTCCTGGCCGGCGGCGAGGTGATCGCCGAAGGAACGCCCGCCGAGGTCGCTCACGACCACGCCGTCATCGAGGCCTACCTCGGCGACTCCGCCATGGCCGACATGCCGCTTCCGAACACCACCGAGGTGAGCCCATGAAGACCGGCACCACCGAACGCACCGCACCGGCCGATCGCCAGGCGGCGGCCCTCACAGTGGAGGACCTTTCGGTCCACTACGGAGGCGTCTGCGCCGTCAGGTCCATCGGGTTCACGGTGGCGCCCGGCCAGTCCGTGGGCATCATCGGCGCCAACGGTGCCGGTAAGACCTCCACGCTCAAGGCGTTGATGGGCCTGGTGCCGCGCAGTGGCGGCCGCATCCGCTTCGGCGACACCGACCTGACACGGGTCAAGGCTCGCGACATCGTCCGGCATGGAATCGGCTACGTCCCCGAGGGGCGGCACGTCTTTCCCGGCCTGACGGTCGAGAAGAACCTCATGCTCGGCGCTTACGCGCGTTCCTGGCGCGGGCCCGGCACGAGGGAGACCCTAGAGGAGGTCTACGACCTGTTTCCGGTGCTGGGAGAGATGCGCTCCAGGTTGGCAGGGGCGCTGTCGGGCGGGCAGCAGCAGATGCTGGCCGTCGGCCGGGCGCTGATGGCCAAACCCCGCCTGATGCTCCTGGACGAACCCTCCATGGGCTTGTCGCCCAAGCTCATCGAGGACATCCTCGCGGTTCTGGTCCGCCTGCGAGAGGAGGGTCTGAGCATGCTGCTGGTGGAGCAGAACGCCAAGCTGACCTTCGAGGCGACCAGCTCCTGCGTGGTCATGGAGAACGGTGAGGTCGCGATGACCGGGACCTCCCGTGAACTACGTGACGACGTTCAGGTTCGACGTATCTACCTCGGCCTTTAGAGAGGCAAGTGTTTTCGCCTCTCTAAAGGCCAAGCCGTCGTTACCGGCAGAAGGGCTTCTTACCCATCGCCGACTCGATACCGCCGAGGAGAAGACTGCGGAATTCCTTCGCGCCGGCGAAGCCCGTTCCGTCGTCGGTGAAGGCCTTGGCGTCGTGGCCGAGCGTGGTGACCCATGACCGGCCCCCGTCGTAGTACTGGCACCAGGCGACCGGATGGAACGAGCCATGACCCGGATGGCCCTGCGACCCTCTGACGCCCTTCGTCAGGGTCTTCTCGTCGACCGCTGCGAGGAACCTGACACTGGAGGGGAACGGGACGAGGTTGTACCACTCGTCGGTGAAGGCCCACCGGCTCGGCAGGCCCGCGGTGGACGTGTCCTTGCGATCCACCGTCTGTACGGTCCCCGGCTGACTCGGGCCGTGGTCGTAGAAGTTGGCGCCGCCGAGGAGCCCTTCGTACCAGGGCCAGTTGTATTCGGTGCCGAACGCGTTGTGCACTCCGACGAACCCGCCGCCACCCCGGATGTACTGGCGCAACGAGGTCTGCGCGGCGTCGTCGAGGGTGTCCCGGGACGTGCTCATGAAGACGATGGCGTTGTAGGCGAAGAGCTTCTGCGGGGTCGCCAGCTGGGCGACGTCCTCGGTCCAGTCGACCGCGAACCCGTTGTCCGCGCCCAGCTTCACCAGGGCTTTCTGCGCGACGTTGGCATCAGTGAGCGGAGGGTTGAGCCCGGCGGGGAGAACGGGGCCGAGGTTGGCGTGACGCGGCCCCGCGGTACGGCTGTAGACCAGGATCTTGTAGCCCTTCGCGGGATCGAAGTTGCCCCAGTCGTGATGGCAGCGGGCGTCGGTGCCGCGGCAGACGCCGTAGTCCGGGTCGCCGAGCTGCTGGGCACCGCCCCCCTTCGGCGCGGCCTGCGCACCTCCGGCGGAGGCCGGAAGCCCGCCGACAAGCGTCAGCGACACCATCGCGGCCGCAGTGGTCACCGACGCCGCGATCGCGCTGAGCAGAGGGGACGAGGGTCTCTTCATGCGCTCTTCCTTCCAGCTGAGGCCACAGGTCCATCTAGCGGACCATTCAAACCGTTCGCAGCTGCCTGAACATCTCATGCCGCGATGCCTCCGGCAATAGTTCTGCACAGGAGATTCGGGCCAAGAGATGGCCACGTGCCTCTTGTCACCGCGATCGTTGCGTCTTACGTTTACGTCCGACAGTTGGACTAAGAAGTCCATCTAGCGGATTGCGAGTCGGAGGGCAGAATGAAGAGACGGGACTTCCTGACCGGCGCTGCGGTCGCCGGCACGGTGGCCTTCAACCCGCTTCGCCAACAGCCCGCCGCCGCCGAGGGGGCCGGCTCCCGGCTCGCGCTGCCCGTGCCGCGCCAGCCCGTCGCGCTCGGCCGGGCAGCGCGGAACTTCCCCAAGGTCGGCGGCGACTACGGGAACCAGAACCACTCCACGCTCCGCACGATCACCCGCGGCAACGTCCGGCACCTCGGCGGTGCCTGGCACATCAACGTGGAAGGCGGCAGCACGACCGGGCGCGCCCAGCAGAGCACGATCGTCGCCCAGGACGGCGTGCTGTACGTCCAGTCCGCCCAGCAGAACGTCTTCGCCGTCGACGGCCGCACCGGCGAGATCAAGTGGAAGACCAACGTCGGCTCACAACAGACCAACATGCGCGGGGTCGGCCTGGGGGAGGGACTGGTCTTCACCACCTCGGGCGCCAACATCGTCTACGCCCTCGACCAGGAGACCGGTGCCGTGGTGTGGCAGCGGGAGCTGCTCATACCCGGCGAGGGCGATCCGGGCTGTGACCCGCAGAACGGCCAGTGCGGCGGCAATCGCGGGGGCCTCGCCGGTGCGATCGTCTACTGGGACGGCCTGATCTACGTCGGCACAGAAGGGAGCACCGCGGGAGCACGCGGCCGTGCCTATGCCCTGAACGCCAAGACGGGCGAGGTCGTCTGGACGTTCTGGGGCGCGCCGGGGCCGGGCGAGTACGGCAACGACACCTGGGAGGGCGAGAGCTGGAAGACCGGGGGCGCGGTGTGCTGGATCCACCCCGCGATCGACCCCGAACTCGGCCTCGTCTACTGGACGTTCGGCAACCCGTACCCGCGGACCAACGGCTCCACCCGGGGCGGCGCCAACCTCTTCTCCAACTGCCTGGTCGCCATCGACGCGAAGACCGGTAAGCGACGCTGGCACTTCCAAGCCGTGCATCACGACATCTGGGACTTCGACAACGTCATGGCGCCGGTGCTGGCCGACCTGCAGATCGGCCATCGCAAGCGCAAGGTCGTGGTGTACGGCAGCAAGAGCGGGATGTACTTCATCCTCGACCGCGAGAACGGCAAGCCCGTCCACGGCATCACCGAACGCCCCGTTCCGCAGGACGCGCGCCAGAAGACCTGGCCGACGCAGCCGTTCCCGGGCGGCGAGCCCTTCATCCACCAGGCGCCGAGCTACCACGACACCACCAGGCCCGTCCCGTACTACCCGACCGGGGCGATCTACACGCCGTTCTGGGACGAAGCCACCATCTTGTTCCCCGGCGCCGGTGGGGGCGCGGACTGGTCGTACCTCTCCTTCAACCCCCACACGGGATTCATCTACGTCGGGTACGGGCTCATCAACTCGTCCTACTCCAACACCAACGGCGGACGCGTGAACACCGCGCGGCCTCTCGGGGAGTACTTCTCCGGCGGCATCGTGGCCGTCGACCCGCGCACCAACCGGCCCGTGTGGCGCAAGGAAGGCGACTGGTCGCTCGCCCACGGCAACGGGATCCTCACCACGGCGGGCCGGGTCATGTTCCAAGGCGGCCCCGACGGGGTGCTCGTCGCCATGGACGACACCGACGGCCGCGACCTGTGGAAATGGCAGTGCGGCGCAGGCGTCCACACCAGCCCGATCAGCTACGAGATCGACGGCGAGCAGTACATCGCCGTACTCGCCGGTGGCAACAGCCTGCCCTATCCCGACATCCCCAAGGGCGACCACCTCTGGGCGTTCAAGCTCGGCGGCAAGGTCGGCCCCGCGCCCACCCCGGCCCCGCCGTCCAAGCGAAACCAGATCCGCACCCCGGCCGTCGCGGGATCCGCCGCGCACAACACCATCACGCTCGGGCGCATCTGGGACGCCGCGGCGAACGCCCCCGGAGCCGCGGAGAACACCGTCGCCCAGAACGCCATGTCACCTCAGCACATGACGGTGCCAGTGGGCACCGAGGTGACCTTCGCCAACCCGGCCGACAACGCTCACACGCACGGTGCCGCGTCGTTCTTCGAGCACGAGTTCACCACCGGCCGGCTGAAGCCGGGCGAGATGCACCAGCACACCTTCACCAAGGCCGGGGAGTACTTCTACAACGACCCCGTCTTCCCCCAGAGCACCGGCAAGATCGTCGTCCAGTGAAGCGGAGAGCCGATGCACGTCGGAATCCTGAACGGTCCCGATCTGAACCGCCCGCCGGTCGTGGCGGAAATGCCGCGGTGACGGCGGGCGGTCACTCGGGATGGTGTGCCCCCGCCTTGCTCCCGGCGCCGGTCAGGTAGGCGACGACCATCTCGCCGACCATCCTGCGATAACGGTCCCGGTGTTCCGGGGCGGTCATGTCCCGGCCGAAGAGAGCGCCGAAGGTGTGCTGATTGGCGATCCGGAAGAAGCAGAACGAGCTGATCATCATGTGCACGTCGACGGCGTCGGCCTCGGCGACGAAGTCACCGCTGGCACGGCCGGCCTCGAGGATCTGGCAGATGAGGTCGGTCACCGGCGCGCCCAGGTTCACCAGCGCCTGCGACGTGCGCAGGTGCTCGGCCTGGTGGATGTTCTCGATGCTGACGAGCTTGATGAAGTCCGGGTGCGCCTCGTGATGGTCGAAGGTCAGCTCGGCCAGCGTGCGGATCGCGTCCACCGGAGCCAGATGCTGGACGTCGATCGTCGACTCCAGCTCCCTGACCTCGCGGTAGGCCTTCTCCAGGACCGCGACGTACAGCTGCTCCTTGCCCCCGAAGTAGTAGTAGATCATCCGCTTGGTCGTGCGCATGAGCGCCGCCATGTCGTCCACCCGCGCGCCCGCGAACCCGTGCCGGGCGAACTCGCGCTGCGCCACGTCCAGGATCTCCGCTCGGGTCCGGTCGGCGTCACGCTGGCGCTCTCCAGTGGCGGGTCTGGTGGACTGCGGCGACATGGGACTCCACGAGGTGGTTTCGGAGTGCGACTCATCCTACGGCGGAAGCAGAGCCGTCCACCGCTCCTGACCGTGGCCGGACGGCGACGGCGGGGGAGCGGTCGGCCCGGCAGCTCAGGAGGAGCGGTGATGGGGCGACGTGTGCTGGGCGGCCAAGCGGATGGGCGCGTTGACCGCGCCGTAGCCCACATAGCCCCCGATGCGCTGAACGATCTCGAAGAACACCCGGCCTGCGGTGACGGTGTAGAACTGCAGGAACTCGCCGTGGTCGTCCCGGTCGTACAGCAGCCCGAGCTCGCGGAGGAGCCGGTGCCTTTCCGGGGGCAGGTCGTGCCTGGCCTCGAGGTCGTCGTAGTAGTTCGCCGGAACGGGCAGCGGGGCGAGCCCGGCGGCGCGGAGCCTGCGGGCGGTGGCGATGATGTCCCGGCTGGCCAGCGCGATGTGCTGCCAGGCCACGCTGAGATCGGTCTCGTGCGTACCGATGTAGGCGACGTTGAGCGCGATGCGGACACCGGAGTCCTCGGTAGAGACCGCCCTGCTGCGCAGCAGGCCGTAAGGGTCGGGCAGCTCGAGGCTCTCGTGGGGGCGCAGACCTAGGACGCTCTTGTAGAACAGGGACGCCTCGTCGAACTGGTGCCACGGCTGGGTGAGCGCGACGTGGTCGATATGAGTGATCTCGCCGGGGTCGCCCGGCGCGTCCTGCCGGTCTTCCGAGAAGTCGCCGGTCCAGCTCGGATGATCCGGCCGTCCCGTCCGGCAGAAGAACAGATCGGTGCCGTCCGGGGCGGCGACGGCGTCCAGCGGCGCGTCGTGCGGATCCCAGACGCGCGGCAGGACCGGGGACAGGAGCGCCTCGGCGCGTTTGACGGCCGCCGCGGGGGAGGGGGATTCCAGCCCGATCGCGGAGAGTGCCGGACCATCGGGGCTCTCGGGGCTTCCGTGGTTCAGCAGGATCCGCGCATCGCCTTGCTCCCACAGGCTGACGGACTTGTGCCGGTGCGTTCCGGTACGGACGAATCCGAGCGCGTTCAGCAGCCCGGCCAGCGAGCCGGGGTCCGGCGTCGCCAGCTCCGCGAACGCGAATCCGGTCGGAACGACCGGGGGAGGCGGCAGCGCCAACCCCGCAGCATGTGGCGAATCGCCGAGGCGGGCGCCGACCTGCTCCTCCAGCGCGATCAGGGAGCGCATCGCGTCCTGGGCCGTACGCATGGCTGCCGCCTGCCGGAAGATGTCGTTGAACACCTCCAGGGACAGTGGCCCGTCATAGCCTGCCCGCAGAACGTTGCACACGAGCCCCGCCACATCGAGGTCACCTTGACCAGGGAAGCAGCGATAGTGGCGGCTCCAGTGCAGGACGTCCATCGGCAGGGTGGGCGCGTCGGCGAGCTGCAGAAAGAAGATCTTGTCGCCGGGGATCGTCTCGATGGCGTAGGGGGCGACCTCGCGGGCCAGGATGTGGAAGCTGTCCAGGCACAGGCCGAGGTTCGGATGATCGGCCATCCGCACGATCCGCCAAGCGTGCAGGTAATCGCTGACGTGGCGACCCCATGCCAGCGCCTCGTAGGCGATCCGAATGCCGTGTTCGGCCGCACGCTCGGCAAGGATCCGCAGCTGTTGCGCGGCGAGCGCATCGTCGTCCACCGCCGCCGGCGAGACGCTGGAGCACACGAGCAGTTGCTCGACCCCCAGTCGCTCCATCACGGCGAACTTGTGCTCCGCGCGGCGCAACCCCGCGGCGAGGCGGTCGGGCGGAACGGCCTCGAAGTCGCGGAACGGCTGGTAGAGCAGGACCTCAAGTCCGAGGTCGGAGGCGCGGCGCCGCACGTCCTCCGGAGCCGGCGCGCTGGAGACCAGATCGTTCTCGAAGATCTCAACGCCGCTGAAACCGGCGGCATGGGCGGCTGTCAGTTTGTCGGCGAGAGAGCCGCTGAGGGACACGGTGGCGATGGACTTGCGCATGCGGCGGCCCGCCTCCCAGTAATGGACGAACTAGTACGTTATCTTACGCCCAGTCGCCTCATTGCAGGCCGACCCGGTTCAGTGGGCGTCGGGCCTTTGGGGATCCGGCCGGCGTTCGGGCACGGGGATGCCCGGGTCGGCGATGCGGAAGGTTCGCATCTGGAGCGCGAGGGTGGCGTAGTAGCCGACCAGGGTGGTCAGTTCGAAGACGGTTTCACGATTGAGCGGGGGGACGCAGGCCGACCATGTCGCGTCGTCGACGTCGCCGGTCACGAGCGCGCGGGTGAGGCGCAGGACCGCGGCCTCGTGCGGATCGTCGAGGTCGAGCGGTGCCTGTGAGGCGATGGCGGTCAGTTCGGATTCGGTGAGCCCGACGGATCGGCCGACGGCCTCGTGGGCGGACCGTTCGAACGCGCTGTCCCAGGCGGCGGCGACGACCAGGATCGCCATCTCGCGCGCGCGGCCGCTGAGGGAGCTCTCGTAGCGGATGGCCGCGCCAAGGTTTTGGAGGGCGTCGCCGAGCCGCGGACTCAGCAGGAATTCGTTGAAGGGGCCGAGGAGGCTCCCCGATTCGGAGACCAGCTCGAACAGTCTGGGGCCGCGAGCCCGAGGGCCTTCGGTGATCGAGCGGTAGACGGCCAGCCGTTCTCCGTCCAGCTCGTCGGGCGTAAAGGCCTGCTGGCGTGTCATCGCGTCCTCAGTCTCGTAGTGATGTCGGTGGCGGTCACCGGGGCGGTGCCGGGCGAGCAGGACCTTGCCCATGAGCGCCGCGATATCGCTGGTGCGATGTGGCGGCGTGAGCCTTCAGCGCTGGACGCGGCTGAGGAGGTCATCGCGATTCCTGCGGGAGTCGTGCGAGGGGCCGGCCTCTCGGTTGCTTGACGTGGTGAGCCCGGTCACTCCATACTCCTCAAATATTGAAAGTTACTTTCACTGAATGAAAGTAATCCGAAGGATGGGGACTCGCAAGTGGCAGAGGGGACTCAGGTGCCGGACGCGGGCACCGGGTGGCTGGGCCTGCACGGCGCCCGGGTGCTGGTGCTGGGGATAGGCGGGATCGGAGCGGAATGCGTCCGCGGCTACCTGGGGGCCGGCGCGGTCGTCACCGCCGTGGACCGGGACGCCGACCGGCTGGACGCGCTTCCCGCCGGCCCGAACGGCTCGGCGCCCCACACGATCCCCGCGGACCTCACCGAAGAGGGCGCCGGCGCCGCGGTGGTTCGCGAGGCGGCCGAGAAGATGGGTGGGCTGGACGTCCTGCTGCACTGTGTCGGCATCAACGACAGGCGCCCGGTTCTCGAGTTCAGCGAGGCGGACTGGGAGCGGATCCTGCGGACCAACCTGTTCACCGCGTTCGGCGCGGCGCAGGCGGCCGGCCGCCACATGATCGAGGCCGGTGGCGGACGCGTCGTCTTCCTGTCGTCGGTCTCGGGGCACCTGGCGCACCGGAAGCACGCGCCGTACGCCGCGTCCAAGGGCGGCATGAACCAGATGATGCGGGTCATGGCGGCCGAATGGGCCTCCCGCGGGGTCACCGTGAACGCGGTGGCGCCCGGCTACGTCGAGACGCCCCTGACCGCCGACTACCTGGAGCAACCGGGCGTACGTGAAGATCTGGTCCGGCTGGTACCCGCCGGGCGGCTCGGCACGACCGCCGAGGTCGTCGGCCCGATCCTGTTCCTGTCCTCACCGCACGCCGCGTTCATGACCGGGCACGTCATGTACGTCGACGGCGGCCGCACGCTCGTCTGAGCACACACCGGGAGAAGTCACATGGACAACACCGCGGAAGCCAAGATCTTCCCTCGCTTCGAGGGCAAGACCGTGCTGGTGACGGGCGCCGGCACCGGGTTCGGCGCCGAGATCGCCGTCCGCGCCGCGCGGGAGGGCGCCCGGGTCGGCGTGCACTACAACAGCTCCAAGCAGGGTGCCGAACGCACCGCCCAGCGGGTTCAGGACGCGGGCGGCGAGGCGTTCGTCGTGCAGGCCGACATCTCGTCATGGGAGGCGATTCGCCATCTGGCCGACGAGGCGTTCGAGCTGGCCGGCGAGCTGGACGTCCTGGTCAACAACGTCGGGGACGTCGCGACCGAGCAGATGTCGTGGCGCGCGCTGACCCAGGAGTCCCTCGACCGCGTCATCGACGTGGACGTCAAGGGCACGCTGCTGATGACGCACGAGTTCGGCGCGCGGATGCTGGAGCAGGGGCACGGCGCGATCGTCAACATCGGTTCCACGGTCGTGGTCCGTGGCAGCGCGCGGGCTCCGCAGTACGCCGCGGCCAAGTACGGCCTGCTCGGCATCACCAAGTCCTATGCCGCCGCGTTCGCGCCCGCCGTCCGGGTGAACACCTTCGCGCCCGGCTTCATGGAGACCGGCGCCACGCTGGAACGCGAGGACTGGAAGTCCGGCCGCCGCGAGAAGCTGATCGCGCAGACGCCGATGGGCCAGATCCCGCCGCCCGAGGCCGTCGCGGGCACCGCGCTGTTCCTGGCCACCG
This sequence comes from Actinomadura barringtoniae, assembly GCF_017573505.1. GTDB lineage: Bacteria > Actinomycetota > Actinomycetes > Streptosporangiales > Streptosporangiaceae > Spirillospora > Spirillospora barringtoniae. The sequence goes on along the minus strand of NZ_JAGEOJ010000006.1, from coordinate 122,089 downwards.
ACGACGCCTCGCACATCACGGGCGCCTACATGCTCGCCGACGGCGGGTTCAACATGGTCGGCGCCTGACGCCGATGCCCCGGCAGCAGCATGCGGAAGGCGTCACCTCCCGGCGGGGACACGACTCTCGGTGAGGACACGACACGGCACCGCTGGAGTTCATCTCGACGCAGATCACCAACCACGGCGCCGCACCACTCGACGCCATGGTGCTGCTCGTCTGCGTCGGCGCGCCAGCCGTCAACGCCGTGCTTTCGGCACTAGAGAAACACGCCTCCAGAGGCCGTCCCGACCGCCTCTGAGCCGTTGATCCACTGGCAAGACAAGGAACGGGAACCAATGAAACTGATCACCTTTGACGAAGGCCGGGTCGGCCGGCTGGACGGCGACGACGTCATCGAGCTGGACGTCCCGTCCACCCGCGCGTACTTCGAACGCGAGGGCCGCGTCGGGGAGACCGGCGAACGGTTGAAGCTGGCGGACGTGCGGCTGCGGGCGCCGATCCAGCCGAAGAAGTTCTTCCACACGGCCGGCAACTTCGCCGACCACCACGAGGAGCTCCAGGCCGTCAACTGGTCGCACCCGGTGCACAAGGGCATCGTGTTCTTCCAGAACGTCGACGCCGTCATCGGGCCGGACGAGCCGATCGTCTACCCCGAGCACCTCACCAAGGAGCTGGACTACGAGCTGGAGCTGGCCGTCATCATCGGCAGGCCCGGCAAGTTCTTCGGGCCGGACGAGGCGGTCGAGCACATCGCGGGCTTCACGGTCTTCAACGACATCACCGCCCGCGACATCCAGCGGCGCGAGATGGAGTCCGGCGTCTTCTCCTTCAGCAAGGCGATCGAGACGTTCTGCCCGATCGGCCCCTGGATCGTCACCGCCGACGAGATCGACGACATGCAGGACCTGGCGATGCGGCTGCGCGTCAACGGCGAGGTCCGGCAGACCGGGCACACCAAGCAGATGCGCGTCTCGATCCCGCACCTGGTCGCCTACCACTCGCCGCAGACCTACAGCGCCGGCGACATCATCACCACGGGCACCGTCTCCGGCGTCGCCGCCGTCCAGCCGAACCCGTTCGACTTCTACCTGCGTCCCGGCGACGTCGTGGAGGCCGAGATCGACGGCGTCGGCACGCTGCGCAACCCCGTCGTCTCCTGGCAGGACGCCCACGGTGAGCCCGCGCCGGAACGGGTCGACTGGTGAGGATCGCCAACCTCAAGGGCCGCCTCGTCCTGGTCGAGGACGACACGGCCGTCGACGTGGCCGAGGCCAGCGGCGGCCGTTTCCCCGCCGACCCGCAGGCCGTCTTCGCCGAGTGGGACGCCTTCCGCGACTGGGCCGCGTCGCAGGACGCTGCTTCGCCGACCCCCGCGGGCACGCCGTTCGCGGTCGAGGATCTCGGCCCGCCCGTGCCGCGGCCGTCCCAGGTGTTCGCGATCGGCATCAACTACGCCGAGCATGCCCGCGAGGCCGGGTACCCGCCGGACTCGGCGCCCGTGACGTTCACCAAGTTCCCCAGTTGCCTGGCCGGGCCCGACTGCGAGGTCGAGCTGCCGTCCGGCACCGTGGACTGGGAGGTCGAGGCGGTCGTCGCGATCTCCCGGGAGGCGTGGCGCGTCCGGCGCGAGGACGCCTGGGACCGTGTCGCGGGCCTCACCGTGGGCCAGGACCTGTCCGAACGCACCTCGCAGCTCGCCGGCGCGAAACCGCAGTTCAGCCTGGCGAAGTCGTTCACGAACTTCGGGCCGACCGGGCCGTGGCTGGTCACCCCGGACATCCGGCCCGGCGAGGTCCTGGTCAGCGAGCTGGAGGGCGTCGGCCGCATCACCCAGCGATTCGTCCCCGCCGCCGACGCCTGACCTCGGACGGCGGCCCAGAGCCGGGCCCGGGTCCGGCTCTGGGCCGGGGTCAGGGCGCGCCGAGGAGCCGGGAGATCTCCGCACACGTCTCCTGGACGAGCGGACGTACCTCGTCCAGGAGCTCGGACGTGGAGACCTGGGTCGCGGGGACGGCCACGTTCACCGCGGCCACGACCGCCCCGGAGGCGCCTCGCACGGGCCCGGCCACCGACCGCAGGCCGTAGGCCAGCTCCTCGTCCTGCACCGCCCAGCCGCGTTCGCGCGTCTCGGCGAGAGCGGGGCGCAGCTCGTCCAGCGACCGCACCGCATTGGGCCCCGCCGCCCCGCCGAACGACGCCTCGGTCAGCAGCTTGTCCAGCTCGCCGGCGTCCAGGTGCGCGAGCAGCAGCTTGCCCATCGAGGTCCGCACGGCCGGGAGCCGCGACCCGACCTGGATGTTCGCTGTCACAAGGTCGTTGTTGCGCAGCCGGACCAGATACAGCACCTGGTCGCCGGACAGCACGCCGAGGTTCACCGTCTGCCCGGTCGCCTCGACGAGGCGGTGCAGCGGGGCGGCCGCGAGCTGGACCAGGTCCAGGCTGCGCAGCGCGGAGAAACCCAGCGTGAGGACCTTTGGCGCGGGCCGGTACGCCCCGTCCGGCAGCTGCTCCAGAAACCCCTCGGACGCCAGCGTGGCCGCCATCCGGAACGCAGTCGGCAACGGCAAGCCCGTCTCGGCGGCCATGTCGGTCAGCTTCATCGACGGGCGTTGCTCCGAGAACAGCTCAAGGAGGCGCAGCCCCTTCGCGAGCGCCCCTACGTGGTAGCCGTCGTTGGAGCGACCCTGGCCATCGGCCGGGCCCTGCGTCCCTTGCTTGCGCGGCGGCACACACACCTCACTCTCCGTGCTCATCTGCCAAAAGATGAACGTTCCATCCTACGGAAGTAGAGCAGAGTGCGGCCAACGCTCAAAGTGCCCCGAGGCTGGTCCGCCGCCCCGTGTTACTGATCTGCCGGGTCCAGGTTGCGGTGGCTCCGTTCGCTGAGACTTGCTCGGCTTCGAGGGACTGAAGGCAGCGGACGGCCTCGTCCCAGGTGTGGAAGGGGCGGACACTCGTCAGTCAAGGCTGAGCAAGCACTCGGCCTGGTCGTGCTTCCCGGTGGCGGGGTGAAAGCTCTCCGTTGAAATCCGGGAAGGTGGCGCGCGCTGTTAGTTCTGGCTGCGTTAATGGCTTGATTTCGCCTGATTTGCCATCCCGCTTTGAGGTTACTCTCGCCGGAGTGCAGAAATTCGATCCTCAGCGGTATATCCATCGAAGGGCTTCATCAATGAACTCTCGCTACCATTTCGACCACGAGCATCCGGGTTTGCTGTCGCTTCAGGAGTCGATCGCTCCGCTACGGGACGACATCGTCGGTCATCCGATCTATACGAGCCTGGACTCGGGCGGTGACGTGGCGTGCTTCATGGAGCACCACGTATTCGCCGTGTGGGACTTCATGTCGCTGCTGAAGAAGCTGCAGCGGGAGCTCACCTGCGTGCAGGTGCCGTGGGTGCCGTCCGGTCCCAGTTCGAGCCGGCGTCTGATCAACGAGATCGTGCTCATCGAGGAGAGCGACGAGTTCGGCGGGGGCTTCACCAGTCATTTCGAGCTCTATCTGCGCGGAATGAAGGAGGCCCAGGCCGACACCGCGCCGATCGAGGCGTTCGTCGACGAACTGCGGGCGGGACGCGACATCTGGGAAGCACTGGAATGCACGCCCGTTCCCGGGCCCGCCGCCGACTTCGTGAGCAGGACGTGGCACGTTCTCAGCGAGACTCCCGTCTACTGCCAGGCCGCCGCGTTCGCGTTCGGCCGGGAGGACCTCATCCCCGACATGTTCGAGCACATCGTCGGCATCGACGACCCCGACGGCCGGCTGGCGTCGTTCAAGGACTACCTGAGCCGTCACATCGAGGTGGACGCCGACGAGCACACGCCGATGGCGATGCGCATGCTCATCGACCTGTGCGGAGACGACGACGCGAAATGGCGGCACTGCGCGAACACGGCGCGGACGGCGCTCAAGGCCCGGCTCGCGTTCTGGGACGGGATCCTGGCGGCCGTCCGGGCCGGCTCCGGGCGGGTCGCGGTGGAGCAGGCCGGATAGGTCTGTTCGGGCCGTCCGTTCCGGAATGGCTTCCCTGAACGGTGCGACGAAGTGGGCGCGGGGGTTTTACATCGCCTTCTGTGGTGTCAAGCCGGGGCCTCGTGAACCCCGTGTTCGTCGGCTGTTCCGACTGGGGCGGTGTAGGGGTGCCGTCACGCTTGAGCTTCTGGTGGCTCATTACAGCCCGTGAGAATGTGATGTAAGTCACACAAGATCAAATGCACCCCTTGGCGCAGGTCGCATGATTCCGGTGACGGAAATCATTGCTGGCAGTCACGTTTGGTCAGTGTGATTAGTTGACAGGGAATCCGCCCTCGGCTTAGCGTATTTCCGATTAATTGCGTGCGCTATTTGCCAAATGATCAATCGGGGGTGGGGGCGACGTCTGGGCGGCGCCGCTTTCTCTGCTGTAAATGGTCAGTATGAGCCTTGTGGCACGGCGGACGCTCGGGTCAGAGTGGTCGCTGGAACGGGGTTCGTGACCGGGTTCGACTCCTGTGGCGCGCGGGGCGCCGGAGGAGGCTCGTCCAACTTGCCCGGCCGGCCGGTGCCTCGAGCATCGGCCCGAAGGGAATCCGCGGGGGAGTAGTCATCGCCGCAGGCCTTGCTTCGCGACTGCGGTACGGGGGAAGGAGCGCCCGATCAGCTCACGGCTGAGGTCGTTGCAGTCCGTGCTTCAGGGTGAGCGCGGGCCCTTGGGTTCGCCGCCCTTCGGTTTTCTCGATCTGCAGGCGCTCCGGGCCAACGCCGAGGAGCTGGTCGTTCAGGCGAAGGGGAAGCCCCTCAGGGTCGCCACCAAATCGATCCGCTGCCTGCCCGTGCTCGACGAACTGCTGGCGATGGGCGCGTTCCGGGGCGTGCTGGCGCTCACGCTCGGCGAGGCGCTCATGCTCGATCGCCTCGGCTACCGGGACGTCGTCGTCGGTTACCCCACCGCCGACCGGGAGGCGTTGAGCCTGCTCGTCGCGAACGCGGCGGCCTGCACGAACATCACCCTGATGTTCGACTCGCCCGACCAGCTCGATCTCGTCGACTCCGTGGCGCCCCCGCGCTCGCGGCCCGTGCTGCGGGCCTGCCTGGAGCTGGACGCGAGCCTGCGGGTCGGGCCCGCGCACTTCGGCGCGCGCCGGTCGCCGCTGTTCAGGCCGGCCGAGCTGCGGGACTTCGCCCGGCAGGTCGTGGACCGGCCCGGCTACGCGCCGGTCGGGATCATGGCCTACGAGGGACAGGTCGCGGGCGTCTACGACGCGGGTCGAAGCCCGCGCGCCGTTGCCGTCCGGGCGATGCAGCGGCTGTCCAAACGGGAGCTCCGGCCCCGCCGGGCGGCCGCGATCCGGGCCGTCCGCGAGGTGTTCGAGCCCGAGTTCGTCAACGGCGGCGGCACCGGCAGCGTCGGCTTCACCGCCGACGACCCCGCCGTGACCGAGATCGCGGCGGGGTCGGGGATCTACGCTCCCGGGCTGTTCACCCGCTACCGGAACCTGCCGTTGAGCCCTGCCGCGTTCTTCGCCTGCCCCGTCGTCCGCAAACCCCGCGCCGACATCGCCACCGTGTCGGGCGGGGGATGGGTGGCGTCCGGCACACCGGGAGCCGATCGCCTGCCCACGATCGCCTACCCGGAGGGCCTGAGCTTCGTCGCGAACGAGTCCGCGGGCGAGGCCCAGACCCCGCTGCACGGCGACGCCGCCCGCGGGCTGGCCGTCGGCGACCTGGTGATCTTCCGGCACGCCAAGGCGGGGGAGCTGTGCGAGCGCGTCAACGAGCTCCTGGTGATCGACGGCGAGTGCGTCGCGGACCGCTGGCAGACCTACCGAGGCCGGGGTGTGGCATTGCAGTGACAGATCCACAGTTCGACCTGACCTGGGCGGCTGTCGCGCGGCCCGTTCACCGGGCCGCCATTGACCGGAGTCGACGATGAGATTCCTTCTGCTCGGCAACCTCGAGATCTACGACGAGGACCTCCGGCTGATTCGGCTCAGCCGGACCAAGCACCGCCAGCTGCTCGGGCTCCTCCTGCTCCGGGCCAACCACGCGGTGTGCATCGACCAGCTCGTCGACGGGATGTGGCCGCTCCATCCGCCGCGTTTCGCCAAGGGCAACATCAAGACCTACGTGTCGGCGCTGCGGCCGGTCGTGAACCAGGCCGGGGCGCTGATCGAGACCGTTCCGCGCGGCTACCAGCTGACCGTGCGGACCGACCACGTGGACGTGCTGCGCTTCGAGGAGCTGTTCCAGGCCGGCGTCGGTCTCGGCGGCGACCATGACGCGCCGCTGCGCGCCGAGCTCCTCCAGCAGGCCCTTGGGCTGTGGCGCGGCGAGGCGATGCAGGACCTCACCGCCGACGGCGGGCCGCTCCGCGATGCCGCGACCAGGCTGCACGAGAAACGGATCGTCGCGATCCAGGATCTCGCGGGGCTGTCCCTGCTGCTCGGCCGCAACCATGAGGCGATCGACCACCTGCGGATGGCCCTGAGCTGGGAGCCGCTGCGCGAACGGCTCTGGCGGCTGCTCATGCTCGCCCTCTACCGGGACGGCCGGCAGGCCGAGGCGCTGTCGGCCTACCGGGAGTTCCGCACGATCCTCGTCGAGAACATCGGCCTGGAGCCGAGCGGCGAGCTGCGCAGCCTGCATTCCAAGATCCTCACCGGCGACGTGCCGCTCGGCGTGTGATCGGTGCCGCTCAGCGTGTGAGCGACAGGTCCACCGTGACGGTCTTCGGACGCCGGTACTCGGCCAGCGCGAGCACGCTGAGATCGGTACCGGTGCCCGAGTCCGCACGGCCGCCGTGCGGCAGCTCGGCGGTCTGCGCCAGGTGGCAGTTCACCCACACCTCCCCGGCGCGCAACGCCCGCGCGGCCCGCAGGCCCGAGTCGATGTCCCTGGTCCACACGCTCGCCGCCAGCGCCTGCGGAACGCTCGCGGCCAGGCGCAGCGCCGCGTCGACGTCGGCGGCATGCTGAACGGTGAGAACGGGCGCGAACACCTCCTCCCGGATCGCCGGATCGTCGCCGGGCAGGTCGGCCAGCACGCACGCCGGCCGCCAGAAGCCGCCCGTCTCGGACTCGGTGACGGTGACGCCCCCGGTGGCGCGGAAGCCGGCCTCCGCCTTGCCCACCAGCCTGTCGTAGCGTTCGGCCTGAGCGGGATTGTTGAGCGGGCCGAAGCCGGGGCCGGCCGACCTGGCCGTCAGCGCGGCGGCCAGCCGTTCCACCGCCTCGGTGTGATCGCCGCCGATGGTGACCACCCGGCTCGGCCCAGCGCAGCTCTGCCCGGCGTTGTAGGTGACGGCGTCGGCGAGCGCCTCCCACGTTCGGCCAGGGGCGTCGGCGAACACCAGGACGGGGCAGTTGCCGCCCAGCTCCAGGCTGACCCGGCGCACTCCCGCGCGCCGCGAGACGTCCTGGCCGCCGACCACGCTGCCGGTGAACGCGATCGCGTCGACCTCGGCCTCGACCAGCGCCCGCCCGCATTCGCGGCCGCCGGTCAGAGCGTTCAGCACCCCGGGGCCCAGGAGCTCCGCGGCGTCCTCGGCCAGCCGCCGGGCCGAATCCGGGGTCGACTCGGCCGGCTTGAGCACCACCGTGTTGCCGGCGGCCAGCGCGGGAGCGCACCGCCAAGCGGCCATGAGGAGCGGGTAGTTCCACGGGACGATCGCCGCCACCACCCCGCAGGGCTCCCAGCGGACCCAGCTCTCGTGCCCGTCGATCAGCGCCCCGGCCGCGGGTCCCGTCTCCGCCCGTGCCGCTCCGGCGTAGAAGCGGAACAGATCGGCGGCGAGGCCGACCTCGTCGAGGGCCTGTTGCCGGGGCTTGCCCGTTCCGGCCTGTTCGAGGCGGACATAGAGTGCGGCCTGCTCTTCGATCCTGTCCGCCAGCCTGAGCAGGCGGCGGGCGCGTTCACGAACCGTGAGCCCTTCCCACGCGCCGGTCGCCGTCCTCGCCTCGGCCACGGCCGCCGCGACCTCGTGAGCGCCGCCGTCCGGCGACCGCCCGCGAACGGCGCCGGTGCGCGGATCGAGGAGTTCCAGCGTGCTCATCGCAGGCCCGTGCAGGAGGCGCAGGGACAGTGCGGGCAGCCGAGATCGTGCGGCATCTTCGGCGCGGTGGCCGACACCCCGCAGATCAGGCAGTCGAGGTCGCCGTCCGGGGCCAGCACCTCGGTGTAGGGGACCAGCTCCATCCGGTCGTGGGCGTCGACGGGCTTGTGCGGCGCCCCGATCGCGAGGATCAGGTGGTCGGTGATGGCGCCGACGGCGTGCGGGACATCGCCCTCGATGATGTAGACCTGTCCCGCGCGCGTCTCGTGGATCCGGCCGCCATAGGTGATCGTTCCGGTGCCCGCGATCACGGTGAGCACATGGTGGCCCGGGTGGGTGTGCGGGGCGAAGCCCGCGCCGGCGGCCAGCCTGATCACGTCGGCGCCGACGGCGGTCCCGGAACGGACCATCGCCTCGCCCGTCGCGTTCACCGCTCCGGCCATCGTGGTGGGCCGGGGCGCGTGCGACACCGAGAGCCGCGTCATGTCGGCGCCGATCTCACAGTCGGCCCAGTTGACGATCTTGAGGTCCGGTTTCCGGACGGGGGTCGTCATGAGGCGTTCCCGCCGTTGAAGAACGCGTCGTTCTTGGCGATGTAGGAGTCCCACTCGGCGGGGACCTCGCTGTCCCGGTAGATCGCGTCGACCGGGCAGACGGTCACGCAGACGTCGCAGTCGATGCAGCGTTCCGGGTCGATGAAGTACTGGTCGGCCGCCTCGGTGGTCTCGATGCAGTCCGCCGGACACACATCGACGCAGGCGCCGTCCTTGACGTTCTCGCAGGGCTGGGTGATCACGAATGCCATCGGTGGTCACTTTCCGGGTGTCGGCAGGTTCGGGCCGGGTGTCGGCAGGTTCGGGCAGGCAGGTCCGCGCAGCCGCTCACCGGTGCGGACGTCGAACGTGGCCCCGTGCCAGGCGCAGCGCAGGAACGGGCCGTTCAGGTAGGCCTGGTCGAGGGGCGCACCGAGGTGCGGGCAGTGCTCGGGGATCTCGTACTCGCTCGTACCGTGCCGGACGACCAGGCGGCCGTCGGACAGGCGGACCGGGGACGCCGTCACTTCTCCTCCCCGGGCCGGGTGAGCTTCTTGCCGTAGACGCGGTCGAACTCCAGGCCGCGGGCGTAGGCGGCGTCGGCGATCCAGCCGAGCCAGGTGGCCAGGCGCGAGGCCAGGGGAACGTCGGACGGCCGGAACTCCAGGTGCTCGCGGTAAATGGTCCGGTTGAGCCTGACGTCGGCCAGCCCTTTCCAGGTGAGGCCGTCGTGGTGGATGTAGGTGGGGATGCGGCAGCTCAGCCTGATGCCGGCCGCGCGGTGGCCGCCGTGGTTGGCGTCCTCGGCGACGGCGATGTCGGGCAGGTTGAACGACTGCGCCTTGAAGCGGCGCAGCAGCGTGTAGTTCTGCGCCTTCTTCACCACGTTGTAGCGAAGCCGCTGGCCGATGGCGTTCTGGATGCCGACGTGATCGAACGGCACGCCCTCGGCGTCCCGGTCGAACCCCTCGTGGAACGCGGTGTAGCAGAACACGTCCTCGTACTCGAGCTCCCAGGGGGCGTCGAGCTTGACGCCGATCGGCGTCGTGAAGATCGCGTAGTCGACGGGGAGCGCGGTGTCGGCGGCCGCCCAGCGTGCCAGCTCCTTGATGACGTCCGTGGGAGTGGCGCCGGCCGCCGTCGCGGCGTCCATCGCGGCGGCCCACACGGGCGGGCCCTCCCCGGGAAGGGCGGCATCGAACCGGTCCTGCAGCTGCTCGCGCAGATCGCCGGGCAGATCCAGGATCGCCGAACAGGCCGAGCGCGGCACCAGGAACTCGCGCCGCTCCCAGTTGCTCCCGTCGAACTGCAGGCAGCGCAGGTGGTCGCGTTCGATCCGCACGCGCAGCCGGCCGAGCTGCCGCGCCAGCTCGATCGGGGACTCGGGCGGCTCCGCCGCCGCAACGCCCGCCGAGGCCGCGTAGTCGCGGATGCGCCGGACCATGAAGTCGATCACCAGCGGGAGGGAAAGGATCGACTGGTTGAGCTCCTGGAGGCAGAATCCGGACTCCCGCCACATCCAGGCGAGCGTGGCCACCGCGAGCGTGGCCTCGTCCCACTCCTCGGGCGCGGTCCGGGCGCAGTCGTGGAGCCGCGCGGCGACCTGCTTGTTCTCCAGCACCTCACCCCGGACGAAGAACCTGACCTGCTCCAGGCCCTGGATCCGCTGCTTGAGCTCCAGGAGCAGGACGGGCCGTTCCTCCTCGCGCAGGTCCGTCCACGGGGCCAGGGCGCGTTCGCGCAGGCCGGCGTGCCAGGGCCGCGGCAGCGCGGACCGGAACGGCGCGCGGGCGAGCACGGCGTCCGCGAACGCGTCCTCGCCGCCCTCGCGCGTCTCGCCGGTCAGCCCGAACTCGGTGCGGAGGACGGCGATCGGATCCTCGGCCGCCGCCATCCTCTGCAGGACGCCGGCGTGGAGCTCCACCGCCTTCGGAACGTCGCCCCCGGTCTTGCCGAAGGCGAGCGCGAGCACGTACCAGGAGTCCAGCGGGGCGTCCCCGAACGGGATTCGCAGCCGGTACCACAGGTCGTACAGCGCCGAGCGCCACTCGCCCGCCTGGTCGAGAACGGTCTCGACGGCCTTCTGGTCGAGGAGCGCGGGGGTCTCGGCCGGCGTGCCGGCGATGCCGGTCGCGAGCAGGCCGAGCGCGACCGCGCGGTCGTCGTGCGACGCGTCGTCGCGGATGATGCGGAGCCGATACTCGACGTCGGAGTCGAGCGTGTGGACGGCCGGTTCGGCTTCGATCACGAAGAACCTCCGACAGGCTGGGCGACGAGCGCTCTGATGGTGGCTGCGTCGAGGTCGTAGACGTTGAACTCGCCCGGGCCCGCGAGCCCGTCCGGGTCCTCCAGGTGGCCGGTCGAGGCCGGGCGCAGCCCGACGCTCCGCACGACACGGTTGATGCCGACGTTGCGGGTGCGCGTCTCCAGGACGAGCCCGTCGATCGGGTACTCGGTGAGCACGTGATCCGCCAGCACGGGAAGGCTCTGCAACAGGATCGCGGACACGACGCCGCGCCGCCGCGCCGCCGGATCCGTCAGATGGACGTGGAGATATCCCTTGGGGCGGCCCTGAATATTGATATTGGTATAGCCGATCACTGAGTCGTTCAGGTGAAAGGTGAAGCCGACGGCTCGGTCTTTCGGTTCGCCTCTACGGCAGAGGTCCAGAAATCTCTTCCGGGTGTCTTCCCTGGCGCCGAGCTTGTCCAGGTCGATGCCGAGGAAGGCGAGGTCCGCCCCGCCGTCATGCCAGTAGGACACGAATGGCTCGATGTCCTGCGGTTCCATGTCCCGGATGCTGAGCCAGTCTTCGCCGAATGCGAAACGTAGCAATTCCATCCTAGTCAGATGCCCCTTCGCGGTTGGCCATGTCTCGATGGTGCGGCACCGCGGTCCGCTTCCGGTTCGTGGCCGATCCACGGAGGGTTCACGGACGGTCCACCAGATCGCCGAGGGCTTGCCAGCCCGCCCGGCGGGTCCGCAGAATCGAGGCTGTCCAGGGCGGCCGAGCCGACGAAAGAGGTCACATTGATCACTCTGGAAGAAGTCCTGGGAATGATCAAGAAAAAGCTCCGCAACAAGCTTCCCGACGGCGTGGAGCTCAATGCCGATACGGAAATAGACCGGCTCGGTCTGTCCAGCCTTCAGATCGCCGACATCGTGTTCTCGCTCGAGGACAAGTACGACTTCGAGTTCGACCTGAACCAGGCGCTGGGAATCACCACGATCAGTGGAATCGTCGAGGTGGCCAATGAAGCGCTGTCCGAATACTCGGCCTGAACGGGCGACGGGCATTTCATGACGACGGCGAGCACTTCATGACGACGGCGAGCACTTCATGACGACGGCGAGCACTTCATGGACGAGTACTTCATGACTGGCAAGGGATGATGACGGTAATGCGCGAGGCCGGCTCCGATGGACCGGAGGCCCTTGCCGGACTGGCGGGAAGCTGGGCCGTCCCGGTGGGTGGTGAGGCGCTGTTCACCTGGGACTACGACCAGCGGTCCGAACGTCTGATCAGCCTCTACGCCAAGGGCAAGCAGCGGCAGTGGGACGCCGAGACCAGACTCGACTGGAGCCACGAGACCGATCCCGGCGACCCGCTGGGCATGCCGGACGAGCTGATCTGGATCGCCGACTCCGAGCTGTGGGACCGCCTGCCGGAGAAGGAGCGGTCGGTCGTCAGGACGCACACCGCCGGCTGGATGTACTCCCAGTTCCTGCACGGCGAGCAGGGCGCGCTCGTGTGCGCCGCGCAGGTGGTGCGGATGGTGCCGGACATGGACGCCAAGTTCTACGCCTCCACCCAGGTGATGGACGAGGCCCGGCATGTGGAGGCCTACGACCGTTACCTCCGCGAGAAGATCGGCGTCCGGTACCCGATCACCGACTCGCTGCAGGGCCTGCTCGACACGATCGTCCGGGACGCCAGGTGGGACTTCACCTACCTCGGCATGCAGGTGCTTCTGGAGGGCCTGGCCCTGGCCTCGTTCAGCATCCAGCGGGATCTGATGACCGATCCGCTGGCCAAGGCCTTCAACGCCTACGTGCTCGAGGACGAGTCGCGGCACGTCGCGTTCGGCCAGATCGCGTTGCGCCAGTACTACCAGGACCTCACCGAGGCCGAACGCCGTGAGCGGGAGGAGTTCGCGGTCGAGGCGTGCCATGTGCTCAGCGAGCGCTTCGCCGGTGAGGAGCTGTGGCGCAACCTCGACTACGGGGCCGAGGAGTGCATCCAGCTGACCCGGAAGTCCGCGGCGCTGCGGGTGTTCCGGTACCGGCTTTTCTCCCGGATCGTGCCTGCTCTGAAGAGCATCAACCTGTTCGGCCCGCGCATGCAGGAGGGCCTCGACCAGCTGCGGCTGCTGCGGTTCTCGACGATGGACCAGGACGAGATCTCGGCGGCGGACGAGGCCAGGGCACGCGAGATCGAGCAGGAGGAACTGCTCCGCCGGAGCAAGCAGATCGAGTCGACCATCGCGGCCGCGAACGGAGACGCCACATGAGCGCGGGCACGGGGACGGGGACGGGGACGGGGACGGCCTCCGGCACGGGCACGGGAGCGCCCCGGACGCTGACCTCCACGGAATTCCTTGTCTTCTACGGCATCACCGCCCGCGGCACGTTGCAGCAGGACGAGCTGTTCCGTTTCATGGAGGGCACCGGACCGCAGTGGTGGCTGCCGGTGTCGGGGATGACACGCGAGGAGTTCTGGCGCTCGCACATGCACGCGCTCGTCGCCCGTGGCACGACCGTGCGGATCCTGTCGGGCGGCTGCCGGCCGAGCGACAAGGTGACGGTCAACCATGTGATCAGGCACGGGCGGCGGCCACGGCCGAACCGGGATCCCGAGTACGGGTTCGTCGATTTCCTGGAAGTGGTCCGAGACGCCGATGGCGTCGTCCTCGCCGATCTGACCGCGAACACCGTCTGGGTCGACTTCGGCGGCGGGACGCCGAAGGTCGCGGCGCAGGCCCCGGACGGGCTCGACTGCCCGCTCGAGGAGCTGCCGCCGGTCGATCCGCTGCCGGTCATGACCGAACCGCTCGCCTCGTCGACATTCCGGTGGACGTCGCGCGAGTGCGACGTCACCAACGATCACGTGTCGTTCCCGAGCTATGTCGAACGCGCCGAGAACGCCGTCGCCGACGCCGGGCTCACCCTGCCCGAGAGACCGGTCTGGCAGGGCTGGTACCGCTACGAGTTCGCCTGCGACGTCCGCACCACCATCAGGGTCTGCGAAGTCGAGGACGGACTGCTGTTCGGATTCTGCAACGAGGACGAGCGCCGGCCCCGGGTCTTCGTCCGGCTGAGCGACGCGGGCTCGTGAACGGCCACGACGCGCCGGTGCGACCCGGACCGCGACCCGGACCGCGACTGGACCCGACGCTCAGGGCGATCCTCGCGCTGAGCGGCGGCGGCATGGGCGGCGGTACGGGCGGCGGGTCCGACGACCGGGGCTCCCAGGCGTTCGACCCAGCGCGGGCCCGCGCGGCGTTCCGCGCCCTGGCGGTCGACGCCCGAGCGCCGAGCGCGGTCGCACCCGTGGGAACGACGCAGGATCGCCTCCTCCCCGCGACCCCGGACGGCCTGCCCGTCCGCATCTACCGGCCGGAGACGGCCCTACCCGTCGCGACCGTGGTCTTCCTCCACGGAGGCGGCTTCGTCATCGGCGACCTCGACACCCACGACAACCACTGCCGATGGCTGTGCAGCGAGACGGGCGCCGTGGTCGTCAGCGTGGCGTATCGGCGTGCCCCCGAACACCCGTTCCCCGCGGCCGTCGACGACTGCCTCGCCGCCGTCCGCTGGGCCGCGGCCGAGCTGGACGCGCTGGGCGGCCGTACGGGCGGGCTCGCGATCGCCGGAGACAGCGCGGGCGGCTGCCTGGCCGCCGTCGTCACCCAGCTCTGCAGGGACTCCGGCGGTCCGGAACTGCGCGCCCAGCTTCTCGTCTATCCCGTGGCGGACCTGCGTGCGGACGGCCAGTACCCGTCCCGGGCGGAGTACGCGACCGGCTACCTGCTGACCGCCGACGCGATGCGCTGGTTCCGCGCCTGCTACCTGCCGGACGGAACGGATCCGGCGACACCCACCGCCTCGCCGATCCGGGGAAGGCTGGACGGCCTGCCCCCCGCGGTGGTCGTGACCATGGAACACGACCCGCTCCGGGACGAGGGGGAGGCCTATGCCGCCGCTCTGTCGGCGGCGGGGGTACGGACCCGCGCCCACCGGTTCGACGGCCTGATCCACGGCTCCTTCGAACTCCCCGTGCTGACCGAGGGCTGCGCCGACGCGATGCGCGAGGCGTTCGGTTCGTTCCGCGCACTGCTCGTCGATGGAATCGGAGACACGCGATGAAGCTCTTCCGCGGCAGGGACACCCGGAGCCGGGTGCTGTCGCTGCTGGCACAGACGCGGCCGGACCTGTCCGCCCGCGAGCTGCGCGGGGAGCAGCGGCTGCAGCAGGACCTCGGTCTGGACTCGTTGTCGGTCGTGGCGCTCGCGGTACGGCTCCACGAGGAATGGGGGCTCGACCTCGTCGTGCTCGCCGAGCAGGCCCCGTCGATCGTCACCGTGGACGACCTGGTGAGGACAGTGGAGAACCTGACCGATGGCACTGAATGAGATGGCTCTGAACGAGAGCCGAACGGCAGCCGGACCGCTGTCTCTCGCGGGTCTGGTTCCGCGCCTGCTGAGCCTGGAGGAGACCGCGCTCTTCCACCTCGACGGCGCGCGGCTGGTCAGGACGCCCTACCCGGAGTTGCACGCCGACGTACGCCGGGTGCAGGAGCGCCTCAAGTCCTGGGGGGCGGGCGTGGGCGTCCGCGTGGGCGTCTGGGGGACCAACTCCTACTCGTGGATCGTCCATGAGCTGGCTCTGCTCGACCTCGGATGCGTCACGGTGACGTTGCCGGTGACGGAGTTCGCGGGCAGCGCCCCCGCCGACCTCGCGGAACGGTACGGGCTTGAGCTCCTCCTGGCGGACAACGACCTGCTGTCCGCCGAAGGTGCCGAGCCCGCCGAGTGGGCGGCGCCCCTGAACCTGGACGGCGCGGGCCTGGACGGCGCGGGCCTGGACGGCGCGGAACGGGTGGTCGCGCCGCGCGAACCCGCGGCGCCGCTGGATCCCGACGTGTTCTCGATCGTGTTCTCCTCCGGCACGACCGGAACGGTGAAGGCGATCCAGCTCAGCAGGGTCGCCACCGAGGACTGCCTCGCCGAGTTCGGCGAGCACCACGCCTTCAGCCCCGACGACCGGATCCTGGTCGGCCTGCCGCTGTCCACGTTCCAGCAGCGGATCATGATGTACTGCGCGATCTGGTACGGCTTCGACTCGATCGTGGTCGAGCCGTCGCCGCTGATGTTCGCGGTGCTGAAGCAGGCCGAGCCCACCATCATGGGCGGTCCTCCGGCGTTCTACGAGATCCTCGAGAGCCGGTTCAGCGGCCGGCCGGCCGCGCTCAAGGCCGTGCTGCGCGCCCTGTCGGCGACGATCCGGACCGTTCTTCCGGCGTCGCTGCGGGACGCCGCGCTGCGCCGAGTCTTCGCCCAGGCGCACGACGCCTACGGCGGACGCATGCGGCTGATGCTGAGCGGCTCGGCGCCGCTCCGCCGTTCCACCGCCGAGGTGTTCGCGACCGTCGGGCTGCCGCTGTTCCAGCTGTACGGGCTCACCGAGTCCGGCTTCATCTCCTGGAACCGCCCGGACGCCAACCGGATCGGGTCGGTCGGCCGGCCGGTGTTCCCCGGCTCGGTGCGGATCTCGCCCGAGGGGGAGATCCAGGTGCGGTGGCCGCGCCCGCAGAGCCCGGGGTACCTGGGCGAGCCGGCGGAGGTGGAGCGGGCCACCTACCGGCCCGACGGCTGGATCGCGACCGGGGATCTCGGGCGCTTCGACGACGACGGCTTCCTGCACATCGTGGGCCGTAAGAAGGACCTGATCATCACCCGGGGCGGAGTCAAGATCGCTCCCTCGCCCTGGGAGCAGCAGGTGCTGACCGACACCGCGGTGGCCCAGGCGGTGATGGTGGGCGGTGAGGAGCCGCCCTACGTCGGGGCGGTGATCGTGCTGCGCGACCATGCCGGCGACGACGCGGCCGAACGGGTCCGACGCCGGATCGAGGAGCTCAACCGCGATGCGGTCCCGTCCCACCGGGTCACCCGGGTGGTCTTCACCCGGGAGCAGTTCACCAGGGAGAACGGCCTCATGACGACCACTCTGAAGATCAACCGCAGGGCGGTCGCCGCGCGGTTCCAGACGGCCCTCGACAACGGCGAGGACTGGGCCTGATGACGATCCCACGGGCGCCGCGGGGCTCGCTGTTCCGCACGATGCGCCGGCACCTGCCGCCGTCCCTGGCGATCGCGTACCAGCTCGCCGGCGACGGCGCGCACGAGGCGGCCGCGTCCGGCGCGACGGTGACCCTGTCCGACGGCAGGAACGTGGTCGACTTCGGCTCGTACGGCGTCACCCTGCTCGGGCACCGCCACCCGCGGGTCGTGGACGCCGCGATCGACCAGCTGCGCACCATGCCGACGGCGACCCGCGCCCTGGCCAACCCGGCGGTCGTGAAGTTCGCCGCGGACCTGCTGGGGCGCTGCGGCCTGGACCGGGTGTGGCTCGGCAGCGACGGCGCCGACGCCGTCGAGGTCGCGGTGAAGCTGGCGCGGCGCGTCACGGAGCGGACCCGGGTCCTCGCGGTCGAGGGCGCGTTCCACGGCAAGACGCTCGGCGCGCTCGCCCTGACCCACTCCCCGGTCTTCCACGCAGGGCTCGAACCGCTGCTGGGCCAGGTCACCCACCTGCCCGCCGACGACGCCGAGGCGGTGGCGCGGGAGGCGGAACGGGGTGACGTCTCGGCGCTGATCGTCGAGCCGATCCGCGGTGAGGGCGGCGTACGGCCGCTGAACCCGTCCGTACTGCGGCGGTGGGCCGAGGACGCGAGGGAGGCGGGGGCGTTCGTCATCAGCGACGAGATCCAGGTGGGGCTGCGCAGGTGCGGTGACTTCTCCGTCGCGCTCGCCCAGGGCTGGCAGCCGGACGCCCTGCTGTTCGGCAAGGCTCTCGGCGGGGGAGTGGTCCCGCTGTCGGCGATGGCCGCCACGACGGAGTTGTACGAGCCGCTCATCGAGAACCCGGCGTTCCACTCCTCCACCTTCGGCGGCCACCCGCTGGCGTGCGCGGCGGGCTCGGCGGCGCTCGAGGCCATCGACGAGCTGGCCGATCGTGGCCGCGAGGTCGGCGAGGTCATGGACGCGAGGCTGCACACCCTCGCCAAGGACCATCCCGGCCTGGTCTCGGAGGTACGCGGCACTGGCCTGCTGTGGGGGCTCGAACTCATCCCGGGGGCCACCGCGCCCGTCATAGCCGATTTGGCGGTCCGGGGCCTTCTCGTGTCGCCCTGCCTCAGCTCCCCGGAGACGATCAGGCTGCTGCCGCCGATGGTGTCGACCGGACCGGAACTGGACAGGGCGTTCGAGACGCTCGACGCCGCCTTCGAGGCCCACCGGGCCGACGCGGCTGAGGATTGATCCATGGAACCCACTTCGCCCATGAAGTCCAGGACGGTGCCGGCCGCGGCCCTCGCCGTCGGCGCCGCGTTCCTCGCCATGTTCGACGCCACCGTCGTCAACCTGGCGATCCCCGACCTCGCCAAGGACTATCCCGCCGCACCGGTCGCGGACCTGACCTGGGTCATCAGCCTCTACGTCGTGATGCTCGCGGCGTTCCTCGCGCCGGCCGGGCGGATGGCCGACGTGCTGGGCCACCGCGTGGTGTACCTGTTCGGAACGGGGCTGTTCACCCTCGCCTCGCTGCTCTGCGCGGTCGCTCCGAACCTCGCCACCCTCATCGCCGCCAGAGGCGTGCAAGGGGTCGGCGCCGCCGCCATGCTCCCCGCCTCTCTCGCGCTGCTGCTCCGCCACACGCCACCGGCCCGCCAGCCGCGGGCCATCGGCCTGTGGGGCGCGTCGAGCGCCGTCGCGGCGGCGGTCGGGCCGAGCGGCGGCGGGCTGCTGGTCGACGCGTTCGGCTGGCGGGCCATGTTCGCCATCAACCTGCCGCTCGGCCTCCTGCTGGTGCTCGGCTCCTGGCGCGCGCCGAAGACCGCGGGCGGCGGCGGACGGTGGCCTGACCTGCTCGGGACCGCCATGCTCGCGCTGGGCGTCGGCGGCGTCGTCCTCGGCCTGACCCAGGGGCAGTCCTGGGGCTGGGGCGACCCGCGCACTCTCGGCGTCCTCGGCGTCGGCGCCGCCGCCGTCGCGATCGCCCTGTGGCGGTCGGGGCGCCACCCGGTGCCCGCCGTCGAGACCTCCCTGTGGCGAAGCCGCCGGTTCGCCGCCGCGAACGTGATCTCCTTCGGCTACGGGATGGCCTTGCTGCCCTGGCTGCTGGTCGGCGTGCTGTTCCTCACCGAGGTCTGGCACTACTCCGAGCTCGAGGCCGGGCTGGCGCAGAGCCCGGGCGCGTTCACAGCGGCGGCGAGCGCGCTGCTGTTCCCGCGCCTGTTCGGCAAGTACGGGCCCAGGCTGCCGATCACCGTGGGCGCCGGGATCATGGTGCTGACGGCCGTGTGGATCTATCTCGGGCTGACCTCGGAACCGAACTTCCTCGGGTTCTGGCTGCCGACCGGGCTGCTCGTCGGCATCGGCATGGGCGCGCTCGCCACCGGCTCGGCCACCGCCGCCGCGCTCGCCGTCGAACCCGTGCGGTTCGCCGGAGCGATCGGGCTCAACACGGCCGCCCGGCAGGTGGGCGGTGCGCTCGGCGTCGCCTCGCTGGCCGCGATCCTTCCGCAGGGCGTCACCGCGGAGGTGGCCGACTACGTGCACGTCTACGAGTTCTGCGGAGGCGTCTCGCTCCTCGTCGTCATCGTCGGCGCCGTGCCGAACCTCAGCGCCGCGCGCGTGGCGCGGCCCCCGGAGACCGTCGCCGAACCCGGCACCTGACCACCGGGCCCGGTGCCGACCGCCGAGCCCGTACCTGACCGCTGAGCCCGGTGCCGGCCGCCGAGCCCGATTCCGACCAGCCTGAGCCAACGGAGTCCTCATGGATGGCAAGCAACACCGGCTCTTCATCACCGCCGTGTCGGTGGTGCCCGTCCTCGGCCTGCTGGCCGCGATGGTGCTGCTGTGGAACCGCGCCTTCGGGGTGAGCGACCTCGTCAGCCTCGTCGTGATGTACACGATCGCGGGCATCGGCATCAGCACCGGCTTCCACCGGCTGCTCGCGCACAGGTCGTTCAAGACCCACCGTCCGATCGCCGACGCGCTCGCGGTCGCCGGGACCATCGCGGGCCAGGGACCGGCGATCATCTGGGCCGCCCACCACCGCCGCCATCACCGCATGTCCGACCGGGACGGCGACCCGCACAGCCCGTACCTCTACGGCGGGCGCACCAGGATCGCGGTGCTGAGGGGGCTCTGGCACGCCCATCTCGGCTGGCTGTTCGACGAGGAGCTGACCTCCGACCCGATCCGCTACTGCCCGGACCTGGTCCGCGACCGGCACCTGCGATGGATCAGCGAGCACTTCGTCCTCATCATGATGCTCGGGTTGGTGGTCGTCCCGGCGGGCATCGGCTACGCCGTGAGCGGCGGCGACCCGATGAGCGCCCTCACCGGCCTGGTGTGGGGCGGCCTGGTCAGGCTGTTCCTGCTCAGCCACCTCACCTACGCGGTGAACTCCATCGGGCACTTCGCCGGCCGCCGGCGCTTCAGCACCGCCGACGAGTCCCGCAACATCGGCTGGCTGGCGATCCCGTCGTTCGGCGACTCGTGGCACAACAACCACCACGCCTTCCCGCGGTCGGCGAACCACGGCATGCGCTGGTACGAGGCCGACCTCAGCGCGCTGTTCATCAAGGCGCTCACCCGTACCGGCCTCGCCTGGGACCCGATACGGATCGACCGGGACCGGATCGAGGCGCGGGCGGCGGGCCTGTCGCGCGTCGGCGGCGGCCGGCACGTCCCGGCGCAGCCACCGGCGCCGCTCTCCGAACGCAGGCGGGCAAGGTCGGCCGCCGCGTCGGCGGCCGACGCCGGCGACATCGAATAGGAGTCCTGCGTGGAATCGCTCTGGGAGTCGTTGCTGAACGCCGGGCGCGGCCGGTTGCACTGCTGGACCGGGGAGGCGTTCGCCGAAGCGGGCTGGGACGAGGTCGCCGCCGACGCCACTCGCATGGCCGGTGACCTGCGGGCCCGCGGCGTCGGGCCGGGCACGGTCGTCGCGGCCATCCTCACCAACAGCCCGCTCGCCGTACGCGGGGTCCTCGCCGTCTGGCTGGCCGGAGGCGCCGTCGCGTCGCTGCCGGTCCCGGCCCGGGGCATGAGCGCCGAGGAGTACATCGAGCAGATCACCGGCGTCTGCGGGCGGACCGGTTCGCCGATGCTGCTCAGCGACGGCGCGGTGCTGTCGGCCTTCCCCGAGGAGACGCGCACGTCCCTCAACGGCCTGGCCTGGGAGTCGGTGGGGCGGGGGCGGCCGCTCACCGAGCCGCCCGCCGACGACGACGTCGCGTTCATCCAGTACTCGTCCGGCAGCACGGGCAGCCCGAAGGGCTGCATGCTCACCCCGCGCGCCATCACCGCACAGCTCGCGATGATCCTGGAGATGACCGGCGCCGATCCGCAGCGCGAACGGGTCGTCTCCTGGCTGCCGCTCTCCCACGACATGGGGATGTTCGGCTGCCTGCTGTTCCCCTGGGCGTACGACATGCCGCTCGCGTTGTCCACGCCCGAACGGTTCATGATGGGCGGCCGCAGCTGGTTCGGGGACCTCGCCGAGTTCGGCGGGACCATGACCGCGGGCACCAACACCGCGCTGTACATCGCCGCCCGGGCCCAGCGCGGCCGTCCGCTCGCCAAGCCGTTGAACCTGCGGACGGCGATCATCGGCGCGGAACGCGTGGAACGGACGACCCTGCACGCGGCCGTCGCGGCGTTCGAGGGCAGCGGCCTCACGCTCGACCGGTTCATGCCCGCCTACGGGATGGCCGAGGCGACGCTGGCGATCTCCGCGACCGCGCCCGGCGCCGAGCCGCGGTTCCTCGCGGTGGACGGCACCGCGCTCGCCGACGCCCGGATCGTCGAGGCCGCGCCGGACGACCCGGCCGCGTCGTGGCTCGTCGGCTGCGGCTCGCCCTGCCGCGGGACCGAGGTCACGCAGTCACAGCCGGGCGCCGTGAGCGAGCTGCTGGTCCGTTCGCCCAGCCTGGCCGCCGGCTACCACGGGGATCCCGAGCGGACCGGGAGCCGCTTCACCGAACGCGGGCTGCGCACCGGCGACCTGGGGTTCGTCCAGGACGGCGAGCTCTTCCTCGTCAGCCGGCTCGACGACGTGATCTCCGTCGGGGGCCGCAACGTGAACCTGCGGGAGATCGAGCTGGCGGTGGAGGCCCTGGACTCCGTTCACCACGGCGGCACCGCGGTCCTGGACGTCGGCGGCGAGCGCACCGCGCGGCTGGTCCTGGTGACCGAGCCGCGGCGCCGGAACGCCGACCTCGGCGAGATCGCCCGCGCCGCCGCCGGGATCGCCCAGGCCAAGGCCGGGATCGTGCTCGACGAATGCGTGTTCCTGCAGCGCGGGACCGTACCGAAGACCCCCAGCGGAAAGATCCAGCGCTTCCGCGCCCGCCAGCTCCTGCTCGCCGGCGAACTGCCGACCATCGCCACTCTCGACCTGGAAACCGGCTGACCTCATGAGGAGTACCCGATGACCACCCTGTCCACGGACGTCTCAGCCGAAGGGCAGTCGCCCTACAAGGGCGCCTCCGGTGAGGCGATCCGGCACCACTACGACCTGGGGAACGAGTTCTACTACCTGTGGCTGGACCGCAGCCGCACCTACTCGTGCGCGCTCTGGGAAGGCGAGGACGACGATCTGTACAGCGCGCAGCAGCGCAAGCTCGCCTACATGGCGACTGGGGCCCGCGCGACCGGCGCCAAGCGCGTGCTCGACATCGGCTGCGGCTGGGGCAGCATGCTGCGGCACCTGGTGGAGGTCCAGGACGTCGAGCACGTGGTCGGCCTGACCCTGAGCCCGGCCCAGCTGGAGTCGATGAAGGAATGGACCGACGAGCGCTACGACGTCCGCGTCCAGAACTGGCTGGACCACGAGGAGACCCGCTACGACGCGATCATCTCGCTGGGAGCGTTCGAGCACTTCGCCCGGCACGGCATGAGCCGCGAGGAACGGATCGAGGCCTACCGGACGTTCTTCGGCCGGTGCCGCGACTGGCTGGCGCCGGGCGGCCGGCTGGCGCTCCAGACCAACGTGGCGGGCCGGGCCCGGGCGGTGGACCGGCAGACCGTCAAGGAGATGCTCTTCGTCATCGAACGCATCTTCCCCGAGTCGGTGATGCCGCCGATCAGCGACATCATCGAGGCCAGCGAACGCACCTTCGACGTGGTCACGGTCCGCAACGACCCCGACCACTACGTGCGGACCTGCCGGTTCTGGGCGGAGACCCTCACCTCCCGGCGCGAGGAGGCCGAGGCGGTCGTGGGCGCCCAGACCGTGGCCGACTACCTCCACTACCTGGAGTCGTCGGCGCGCCAGTTCGAACGCCGCAACCTCGGGCTCGCCCGGATCATCTTCGAACGGGTCTGACCAGGCGCCATGATCCCCATCAGCCAGCGGACCGTCACCCACCCGAGCATCGTCACCGACGCGACCATCGTCCTGCGGGGCGCCTACGATCTCGACCGTCTCGAGGCGGCCGCCCACGAGGTCGGCCGCCGCCACGAGGCGCTCCGCACGACGGTCGACCTGGACGCCGACGAGCAGCGGGTCCACCCGTACACGCCGGAGACCGTGGCCTTCCACCGCCGTTCCGCCGAACCGGGCCACCTCCTCGAGACCCTGGACCGCTGGGCGCGCGTACCACTGGACCCGGCCGAACCGCCGGTCTTCCGCGTGGAGGCCGTCGCGGAGTCCGAGCGTTCGCTGGCCCTGCACGTGGCCGTCCCGCACGCCGTCGCCGACATCGCCTCGATCGAGATCGTCGTCCGCGAACTCATCCTGGCCTACCGCGACCTGATGTCAGGCGGCCCGATCACCCTGCCACCCGTGCCCGCCCAGTTCGCCGACCACCAGCGCCGGCGCGCCGACCTGATGGAACGCGAGGACCTCTGGTCACCAACCGGCGCGGGCGCCCGCGCCGTCGACTTCTGGTCCCACCGCCTGACCGGCGCCGAACCCCCCGCCTTCGGCCGCCCCGCCCGCGGCCGGCCGCCCGGCCCCCGCATGAAATTCCTCAACACCCGCCTAGAGCGCGGCCTAGTAACCCAGCTGGACCAACTATGCGCCTCGGCACACTGCTCGACCTTCCACGTCGTCCTAGCCGCGTACGAGGAGGCGGTCGCGACCCTGACGGGCTGCTCCGAGGTCACCACCACCTGCGTCGTCCACGGCCGAGGCCGCCCCGAGTTCCGCGACACCGTAGGCCTGCTCACCAACGAGATCGCCTTCCGCCGCCGCGTCACGGCCCCAAACCGTCAAGCCCACCTGTCCGCGGTCGCCACCGACGTCTACCTCACCTACGTCCACCAGGAATATCCACTGGAAGCAGTGGCCACCCGCTGCCCCGAGGCCGCGAGCTGGCTGGACAAACACCGTTTCCGCGGCCTCTTCCTCCAGTACCGCGCCGACAAGTACGGCCTAGGCCTGAAGAACGCCCTAGACGGCGTAGAGCTCACCTTCCCCCAAGAGTCCCGCGCGATGCTGGACTCCGTCATGCCAGGAATGGCCCTCCTCAGCGTCGACCGCGACGGCCCAGAACTCTCCCTAGAGCTCATGTTCGACACCCGCCGCTGGATCGCCACCGAAATGGCCGACCTCCACCAAGCCGTCCACAACGCCCTAACCACCTACGCCCTAACCCCCAACGCCCCCGTCCTACAACCCACCTAACCCACCCAACCAACGCCAACGCCCCGGGTCGACGATGTGAACGCCTGGATCTTTCACGACGGCGTCGGGTACGGCGTGGGGTCCTTCTTTCCGAAGGGCGACGAGTTGTGGGTGCAGGACAACACGCCCGAGGGTGGGTGGGGCGTCGCCGCGTCGGTCCAGAGGTACATCAAGGACAAGGACGAGTGGGCCGCCATCACCTCGTGCAAGGCCAACGATCAACTGAGCGGCGCCACGAAGTGCAAGCCGGTGAACATCGCCGAGGGCGCCCTCGTGCGCGTGCACGCCTGGATGGTCAAGGGCAGTGAGACCAAGTGGCACTCCTACAGCACCACCACCCACGCCTGACCTGCGAGAGTGGCCCGTCGTGCGCGGAGGGCCGTTCTCGGGGGTGTTAGCGCAGTTGGCGGAAGGCGGCTCGGAGTTCGGCGGCGAAGAGTTCTGGTTCCTCCCAGGCGGCGAAGTGGCCGCCTCGGGCGGCTTCGCCGAAGTGGGTGAGGGTGGGGTAGATGGCCTCGGCCCAGCTGCGGGGGGTGCGCCAGATTTCGCCGGGGAACGTGCTGAAGCCGACTGGGATGCGCGGGGGTGGGAGGGGGCTGCTGCCTGCGGCGGGTGCGTCTGGGCCGTAGGCCTCCCAGTAGGAGCGGGCGGCTGAGGTCCCTGTGCCGGTCAGCCAGTAGGCGGTGATGTTGTCGAGGATGTGGTCGCGGGTGAGGTTGCCCGAGGGCCTGCCGTCGACGAACGCGCTGGCGATCTTGTAGTACGAGTCGGTGTCGTGGTCGATCATCCAGGCGGCGAGGGCGGACGGGGAGTCCAGGAGGGCGTAGCCGATGGTCTGCGGCCGGGTGGCCATCTCGATGAAGTAGCCGTTCCCGCTGGTCTGGAACGTCTTGAGTGCGGCGAGGGCGGCGCGTTCGGCTTCTCCGGTGGCCGGTAGGGAGGACGGGTCGTTGAGTGCGGGGACGAGCAGGTTGGTGTGGATGCCGGCCAGGCCTTCGGGGCCTTGTCGTCCCATGGTGTCGGTGACGCCTGCGCCGACGTCGCCGCCTTGCGCGACGTAGCGGTCGTAGCCGAGGCGGCGCATGAGTTCTGCCCAGGCGCGGGCGGTGCGGGCGAGGTCCCAGCCGAGCTCGGTCGGCAGTCCTGAGAAGCCGTAGCCGGGGAGCGACGGCAGTACGAGGTGGAACGCGTCCGCGGCGGTGCCGCCGTGCTTGGTGGGGTCGGTGAGCGGGCCGACGGAGTCGATCATCTCGATGACCGAGCCGGGCCAGCCGTGGGTCATGATCAGCGGCAGCGCGTCCTCGTGCTCGGACCTGACGTGCACGAAGTGGATGTCCACGCCGTCGATCTCGGTGACGTACTGCGGCAGTGCGTTCAGCCGGGACTCGACCCGCCGCTCCTCATATTCCTTCGCCCAGTACTGCCACAGCGCCTCCATCGTGGCGAGCTGGACGCCCTGCGTGCGGTCGCCGGCGAGCTCCCGGTTCGGCCAGCGCGTCGTCGCCAGGCGGCGGCGCAGATCGTCGAGCGCCTCTTCGGGGATCTGCACGGTGAACGGTCGGATGACGATGCCGGCCTGCTGCTCGGGCGTGGTCATGTCAGGGCCTCCCTCTCTGTCGGACCGACGCTGGAAGCCCCCGCTCGCTCAGTCCACGCCGACAGCCGACGAGCGACAAGCCGGGAATCCAACACTCGGCCGAAGGTGGCCTTAATCAATACATTCTGGGTTATAGGTGACTCCATGCCCGAGGGGATGAGCGGAAGTCGAGAAGTCAGGCGGGGGTCCAGCCGAGGGTCTGCTCGAGGCGCTGGCCTTCGCAGTGGGAGTCGCTGGAGATGAAGTGATCGCCGTTGCCGGGGACCAGGCAGCGGTAGAGGGGGCGGGCGCCCGACACGGGCTGGGTGTAGATGCTGCCTACCGGGCCCAGCGGGAACTGCCCCTCGCAGTTGGGGTCCCGGGTGAGCAGGTTGTGGCCGCCGACCTTGCACTCGTACAACGGAACGGTGCCGGGCACTTCGCGGCGGAACAGGCGCCAGGTGGCCTCGGCGGTGAAGCCCGGGGGCAGCAGCCGGGAGGAGGCCCAGTGCCCGCGTCTGGGGTTGTTGCCCCGGACCAGGCGGGTGTACGGGAGGGACTCGAAACCGCAGGAAAGCTGGGCGGGGGACAGGTCGTTGCGGTTGGCCAAAGCCCAGGTCGCCCAGGCAGGCTTGGCGGCTTCCGAGGGGGCGCGCAGCCCCAGAGCGAGGCCCCCGGCCACCTCGTCAGGGTTGTCGCTCATGCGGTGGTAGACGTAGTTGCTGATGCCGGGGGTGCCCAGGACGTTCCGGAACGAGTCGCAGACGGCGGACGCCTGGCGTTGCGGGGTCGACGGGGCCGCTGAGCTGAGGCCGCTCTCGGTCAGCTGGATGTCCCAGGCGTGCGGACGGCTCGGGTAGCGGGCGTGCAGCCATCCGGACAGCACACCGAGATTGCCGTACGTGACGTAGGGATAGTCGTCCGGGCTGGACGTCGGGTCCCGCAAGTCCTTCGGGTACGGATGGAACGCCACGCGCCAGGATCGTTCGCCCGCCTTGGCGGCCAGGGACGCGAGCACCGTTTCGCCCGCGAGGGTGGCATCGGAGGCGGCGGGCCGCTGGAGGGCCGAGCCGAACTGGTGGTCCAGCGAGATCAGCACCTTGGCGGTGGACTGCTCGGCGGTGATCCGGTCGTAGGCGGCGTTGTAGTTGGCGGAGATCTCGTTCAGCCAGGCGGTGACGTCGCAGGGTGTGCCCTGCCCGCAGCCGATGTCGAACCAGGTGTTGCTGTTGACCTCGTTGAACACCACGAAGTCGGCGACCCTGCCGTGACCGTGCCGCCCGTCGTAGCGGCGCGCGAGCATGCCGGCGAACCGGCCGTAACCCGCGGCATCGTTCGGCGTACAGAAGATCTCGAAGCCGGCCGCCGCCGGTGAGCACGCCTTGCCGCTGCGGGCCCAGGAAGGCACGCCGTACGCGACGCCGGTCACCACCAGGCCACGCGACGTCCAGTCCGCGATGTCCGCGTCGAGCTGCGCCGGGACCTGGAAGCAGTGACCGTCGTAGGTCTCCTCGTTCGCCGCGCACGGCGCCTGCTTGCGGGTCGGCTCCCACTGCGACCAGACCAGGTTCATGGCCACGCCGCCGGTGTTGTTGCCCGCGATCTCGGCATGGTCGGGCCAGAAGTCCGGCTGGAGCGACTTGATCCGGTAGTCGGTGCGTTCGGGATAGGGCAACGGGGCGTCGGCCCAGGCCACCGGTGTCAGCGTTACCAGGAGCGAGAGCACGGCGACGAACGCGGCGGCCAACAGGCGGGGAGCGGTCACGGCAGCGTCCTTACGTAGCCGAGTGGACCTTCCTTTGTGTGACCTTCGCACGTGTCGCCCGCGGAGTCGATCAACCGGCCGCCGCGTGATCTGAAGGAGGACGGCTAGGGGGCGACGGTGGTCAGGGGGCGACGGTGGCCTCTACGGGGCTTGCGCGTAGGGCGAGCGACGTCGGGAACAGGATCGTCGCGAACGTCAAGGCCAGCGCGGTTCCGGCGATCGTCGGGTAGATCCAGACCGGTCCGCCGGGCAGTACCGAACCGTCCAGCGCCAGCCCGAACGGGACCAGCGCACCGGCGGCGACCGCGGTGCCGAGCAGGATGCCGACCAGCGCCGTCACCAGCGCCTCGACCGACATCATCCACATCACCTGGCCGCGGGTCGTGCCGATCAGCCGCTGCAGTGCGAACTCGCCGCGACGTTCGGCGGTCGCCACGAGCAGCGAGTTGATGAGCGCGATCACCGCGTAGCCGACCACCACGGCGGCCAGCAGGAAGCTCGCCACCCGGCCGGTCTGGTCGCCGTGCGCCTGTGCCCGTGCCCGGGCGCGGTCGGCGACGACGACGCCGGGGATGCCTGCGGTCGCGTTCCGTACGGCCGTGGTCAGGTCCGCGGGCGACACGCCTGGCTTGGCCTTCACCAGGATCTGCGGCAGCAGGCCGGACGTGGTGCGGGGTAGCAACGCGGTCGCGGGCACCATCGCGTAGCCGAATCCGCGTGGCGGGGTGAACGACGCGACGACCGTCATCGTGCTCGCCTCTCCGTTGCCCCAGCGCAGCCGCACGCGGTCACCGACGTGCGTGCCCCTGTCGCGCAGCACGTTCGTGGGCAGCACGATGCTGTCGCCGGTCAGGCGGCCGTAGTCGCCCTGCACCGCCGGGTGTCCGATCGTCTGGCGTGCGCCGGACGCGGTGACTCCTTGCAGGTCGATCCGGCTCGGCCTGACCCGGCCGGTCGCGGTGCCGCCGGAGCCGAGAACGGTCTCCAGGCGCGCCTCGCTGGACACCGAGGCGGACGCCCCGGCGACCTGCGGCAGGCGGGAGAACGTGTCCACGAGCGACGGCGGCAGTGCTCCGCTCTGGGAGCCGACCACGGCGTCGGCCTTGAGACCGTCGTTGAACATGCGGTCGGAGGCGTCGTCCTGAGTGGTCTGCAGGTAGATCAGCGCGGTGGCCAGGCCGGTCGCCAGCATGATCGGGATGACCGCCGAGGCCAGCCGGACCCTGCGCACCGAGGCGTTCATCATCGCCAGTTGTCCCGACAGGCCGGTGAGCAGGCCGACCGGCCGGCGCAGGGCGGCCGCCAGCCAGCGGCACAGGCCGGGGGACACCAGGGCGATCCCGACCGCCCACAGCATCGCGGCGGGCCCGGCCGTGCTCGCCGCGATCGGCCCGGTCATCACCACCGCCGTCACGATCGCGAGCGCGGTCGCACCGGCCAGGAAGAGGAACGCCAGGCCCATGCGGATCGGGCTGACCCAGCGGGTCTGCAGCGTCGCGTCCGCCATGGCCTCGGTCGGCCGGACCTTCGACACCCGGTAGGAGGCGATGAACGCGGCGGTCAGCGCGGCGACCAGCGTCACGCCGAAGCCGGCGAGCCGCGGGATGAACCCCTGCCTGAAGAGCATCTCGTCCGGGATCAGGTTCTGATCGACCAGGACGTCGTACAGGACGTGACCGAACGCGAGCCCGGGCACGAGTGACAGCCCGGCGGCGAGCAGCGCGATCACGAACGTCTCGGTCATCACCAGGCGGCGCAACTGCCCGGGCGTGACCCCGGTCGCGCGCATCAGCGCCATCTCCCGGCGGCGCTGCTGCACCAGCATGCCCACGGTGCTGCCCACCACGAAGATCGCGACCAGGGTGGCCAGGCCTCCGAACGCGCCCGCGAGCGGGATGAGGTTCTGCTTGCCGCTGATCGCGTCCGGGAACTCGGCGACCCCGCGGTCGTCGCCCCGGAGCACCTGGGCGCCATGGCCCGCGACGGCGGCGCTGATCGCCTTGGCGAGCGCCGCCGGGTCGGTGCCCGGGGCGGCGAGCACGCCGATGGCGTCGATCTTGCCGGGCCGGTCGTACAGCCGGGCGGCCTCGCCGTCGGAGAACAGCAGCGCCGCCCCGGTGGCGGTCCGGCTCTCGGCGATCCCGCTGACCCGGAAGGCGTGCGGTACGCCGCGTACCAAGGCCTTGAGCTTCGCGCCCGGACGTACGCCCAGCTTCCGCGCGGTCGCGCCGTCCACCACGACGTCGCCGGACGCGGCCGGCTCGGCGCCCGCGACCAGCGTGTACGGCGACAGCGGCGCGCTGGACCAGCCGTGCCCGGACGCCGAGACCGGCAGGCCGGCCAGCGCGGTGATCGGAACGGAGACGTCCGGCACGGCGGCCGCGACACCCGGCACCTTGGCCACGACGTCCACGAGGCGCTCGTCCAGCAGCACCCGTTCGGTCATCGGGTCGGTCGCGTCGCCGACGGCCTGCCCGGGATAGCTCTGGCTGCCGGTCACCACGACGGGCGCCGCGGCCAGCCGTTCCGCCCGGACGTCGGAGCGGATGCCGGTCTCCAGCAGGCCGCCGCACGCCTGAACGACGACGGCGCCGACGAACAGCGCGACCAGCGACGCCAGGAAACCGCCCTTGCGGAACCGCAGGGTCTTGAGCGCGAGACGCAGCATCAGCCCACTCGTTCCGCATCCGTGGGTGTAACCCCCGCGGGCCGCTGCGTGCGGGCCCACGCGCCGAGCCGGGTCATCTGCGTGGCCACCTGCTCGGCGGAGGGCCGCTCGAGTTCGGCGCTCACCTGGCCGTCCACCAGGAACACCACGCGGTCGGCGTGCGAGGCGGCCACCGGATCGTGCGTCACGATCACCGCGGTCTGCTCGCCGCCGTCCACGGCCTCGCGCAGCAGCCCCAGGATCTCCAGTGCGGTCTGGGTGTCCAGGGCGCCGGTCGGCTCGTCCCCGAACAGCAGCACGGGCCGGGTGACCAGGGCGCGGGCGATCGCCACGCGCTGCTGCTGACCGCCCGACAGCTCGCCCGGACGGTGCTTGCGGCGGGACGCGAGACCGGTGCGCTCGATGACCTCGTTCACCAGCCTGCGGTCGGGCCGCCTGCCCGCCAGCCGCAGCGGCAGCGTCACGTTGTCCACCACGTTCAGCGCGGGCAGCAGATTGAAGTTCTGGAAGACGAACCCGATCCGGTTCCTGCGCAGCTTGGTCAGCGCGCGCTCGTTCATCGCCGTCAGGTCCTGGCCCTCCAGGAACACGCTGCCGGAGGTCGGCCGGTCCAGGAGGGCGGCGCAGTGCAGGAACGTGCTCTTGCCCGAGCCGGACGGGCCCATCACGGCGGTGAACGTGTGGCGCCGGAAGCCGACCGAGACCCCGGCCAGCGCCGCCACGGCGTTGCGCGACCGCCCGTACACCTTGTGAACGTCCTGCAGACGCAGCAGCTCGTCCGCGGCCCGTCCCTGTGCCGAATGCATGCCCAGATCCTGAACGGCACATGATCGACGACGCATCGTCCTGCATGGGGAACCGGCGGCTCACCCCTGAGAGGGAGCCCGATCCGGTCGCCGGGGGCGGCGGAGGGAAACGACCGGAACGGAGGCGCGGTCGGGCCCCGTCGTGATGAGGAACCCTGACTCAGTCCGCGGTGTCGGAGAGGTCCTTGATGGTGGTGCGCAGCCACTCCATGTCGGCCTTCTTGGTCGTCGCGGCGAGCGTGAGCATCGCCTTGCGGAAGCGGTCTGTCATCTCCACCGCGCGGATCGGCCGGTCTCCGTCGTAGAAGTAGCTGGCGGGCTCCTCGTAGAACTCCAGCCGCCGGCGCAGCACGCGTACCTGATCGGCCGGGTCCGGCAGGAAGCCGAGGAAGGCGAGCAGGGTCAGGAACGAGTTGCGGTCGGTGATCTCCACTTCGGCGGGCTCGGCGAGGCGGCGCATGAGCTCTTTCTCGCCGGCGGGTGTGAGGGAGAGGACCTGCCGGGGTGTCGCTCCGCTGCCCGGCTCCTGGTGGCGGGTGAGGTGGCCCGCCTTCTCCAGCCTGGTGATCGCCGGGTAGAGCGCGCCGTCGCTGACCGGGCGGATGTGGCCGGACAGCCCGGAGATCTTCCGCTTGAGCTCGTAGGCGTGCGTCGGCTGCTCGTACAGGAAGCCGAGGATGCTCAGGGTCAGCATGGGGCCATCGTATCGACCCAACTCGAAAAGTGTTGCCTCTAATCGAGTGTCTCGATTAGAGTGCACCGCATGGAGACGAACTACCTCTCGACCCGTGATCACGTCCGCCTCGCCTACGTCGACAGCGGCGGCTCCGGCGAGCCGATCCTCGCCCTGCACGGCGCGTTCGGGCGCGGACGCGCGTGGATGACCCTCGCCGGCCACCTCGGCCCGGACTGGCGCGTCATCGGCCTGGACCAGCGCGGTCATGGCCTGTCCGACGAACCCGGCGACTACGGACGCGAAGCGTACCTCGCCGACACCGCCGACGCCATCGAGGTGCTCGGGATCGGCCCCGCGATCCTCGTCGGACACTCCCTGGGCGCCATCAACGCCTTCCAGCTCGCCACCCGCCGCCCCGACCTGGTGCGGGCCTTCGTCGCCGTCGACTTCCCCGCCGAGGCCGGCGACTACACCAACCGCTGGCTCGACGACTTCCCCGAACGGTTCCCGACGCTGCGCGCCCTCCGCGCGGCCATCGGCGAGCACATCGCGGGCTTCGGGTCACTCGACCACTTCCAGGAGAACGCCTTCGAAGACGAGCGCGGCTGGGGCTTCCACTGGCGTCCCGACACCATCCACGCGCTGAAGAAGGGCGTGATCGGCGACTGGTGGGAGGACTGGACCGGAAGCGATCAGCCCGCTCTTCTAGTGCGTGGCGGCGCCAGCCCCGTCGTCCCGTTGGACCACGCGAAGGAGATGGCCGAACGGCGTCCCGGCACCGAGCTGGTGACCATCGACGGCGCCGGTCACGACCTCTACCTCACGCATGATCGCGAGTTCGGCGACGCCGTCAGCGGCTTCCTCTCGCGGATCGCCGTTTCCGTTTAGCGAGGGCAGCGGAGCCCTTGGGGTGGCAGACGATCATGTCTGGTTGTGGCTACCATTTCCGGCTGTGGGTGATGATCTCGGGCGAATGCCGGCGGACCGCTACCGGATCGTCGCCCGGATCGGGCGCGGCGGGATGGGCACGGTCTGGCGCGCCGAGGACACCGACCTGGACCGTACGGTCGCGATCAAAGAGCTGCGGCTGCCCGAGGAGGTCGGCGAGGAGGAACGCCGCCTCTTCTACGCCCGGATGGAACGCGAGGCCCGCGCCGCCGCCCGCCTGAAGCATCCGGGCATCGTCACGGTGTACGACCGGATCAAGGGCGAGGACGGCCGCCCGTGGATCGTCATGGAGTACATCGACGGCGGTTCGCTCCAGGATCTGCTGTCCGCCGAGGAACGGCTGCCGGTGCGCCGGGTCGCCGAGATCGGCGTTCAGATGCTCGCGGCGCTGCGGCTGGCGCACGAGCACGGCATCGTGCACCGCGACATCAAGCCCGCGAACGTGCTGCTGGAAGGCGAGCGGGTGGTGCTGACCGACTTCGGCATCGCCGCTCTCGAGGGCGACGTCACCCTCACCAGCTCCGGCGCGATCCTGGGCACCCCAGCATTCATGGCGCCCGAGCAGGTGCGCGGCCGTCCCGCCACCCCGGAGTCGGACCTGTGGGCGCTCGGCGCGACGCTGTTCGCCGCCGTCGAGGGCGCCCCGCCGTTCAGCGGTACGAACCCCGGCTCGGTCTTCGTCGCCATCGCCACCGAGAACCCCGCGCCGAGCGTCCACGCCGGGCCGCTCGCCGAGGTCATCAGCGGCCTGCTCCGCAAGGACCCGGCGGCACGCCTGTCCGCCGGCCGCACACAGGAACTCCTCGCCGCCCTGACCGCCGCCTCGACCCCGTCATCGGCCGCGTCATCAGCCGCGGCCTCGACCGCGTCTTCGGAATCGCCCGGCGCGACGCGCGCGGAGGACGGGCGGCCGGCCCAGCAGCGTCCCCTCGTTCAGCTGCCGCCTCCCGGTCCGCCCCCTCCGCAGCCGAACGCAGACCTCGCGCAGGCCGGACACCTGCAGCAATCGATGAGCCCGCGCCTGATCGGGTTCGCCGCGGCGGTCGCCGTCGCCGTCATCGTCCTGTCGGTCTTCATCGTTCGATCGTCCGGCAAGGACCATCGGTCGGCCGGGACCGATCACAGCCCCGGCCCACGTTCCGGATCGTCGGCCTCGGCAACGACCTCGCCACCGGTCCGGGAGGCGGTGCGCGTGATCCACACCGGCACCTCGGCGCGAACGGTGGCGTTCAGCCCGGACGGCACGACCCTGGCCACCAACGCCGACGGTGGCGCGATCGGGTTGTGGAACGTGGCAGACGGCAGGAACACCGCGATCCTCAAGCACAAGGCCACCATTCCGCCCAGGCTGGCGTTCGGGCAGGACGGCGGGAGCCTGCTCAGCCTCGACTTCGAGGGTCCCGTGCGGCGCTGGGACCTGACCACGCGCGGCTCCAGGGTCGCCGTGCCCGCCCACGAGACCGTTCATCCCGCGGTGAGCAGGGACGGCACGAAGGTCGCCAGGGCCGAAGGGAACGACGTCACGATCTGGGACGCCGCCACGGGCCGCAAGATCCGTACGCTGAAGGGCCACAAGAAGGACATCGGCGCGGTGGTGTTCAGCCCGGACGGCAAGACCCTGGCCGGCCGGAGCGCCCTGGACAACACGACCCGCGTCTGGGACGTCGCGTCCGGCCGGAGCCTGCGCGTCCTGCCCAGCCCCGAGACCACGGTCCTCGCCGACGAACTGGCCATCAGCCCCGACGGCAAGCTGCTGGCCAGGACCAACGACAATGGAACGGCCGAGCTCTGGGACCTCGCCACCGGAAAGAAGACCCGGACGCTCGGAACCGCCGTCAGCTCCAAGCTCCGCCTCTACACCGCCACCGTCGCCGCGCTGACTTTCAGCCCCGACGGCACGAAGCTGGCCACCGTCGGCGGGCATGGCGACGTCAGGCTGTGGAATGTGGCGAACGCGACCCCGCCCGTCGTGTTCTCCGGCCATGACGGCCAGTCGCTCGTCAGCGGCGTCGCGTTCAGCCCGGACGGCAAGCTGCTCGCCAGCGCCTCCACCGACGAGACCGTCCGGCTCTGGAACGTGCCCTGACACCATGGGCGGCAGCATGGAGAAGGCACGCGAAGCCCAGGCCGATCCGCAATGGCACGCGACCGGTCATCCCGTGTTCCCGGCGGCCGCCAACATCGACGGCATCTGGTGGGTCATGCGGCTGAACGACTTTCCCGACCATCCGCTCTGGACGCTGTTCATCCATGGCAACACCAAGCGGTTCGACACCACCGAGCTGCCGGAGCACTGGGACCACCCGCTGAGTCCCGGCGGTGAACCGCTCTCTCCGCGCGAAGCGGCCGAGGTCCTTGCGCCCATCGAACAGTTCACGGTCTACGGCAGTGAGGTCGGCGACCCGTGCGACAACGGCTTCTGCTGCGGCCCGCCCCGCTGATTTCCTGCTGGCCGCGCGACCTCAACGCCGTCAACAACTAGACCGTGGTCGTTGGTCAGAGGTGCAGGTAGGTCATGACTGCTTTGCCTCTGGGGGAGAGGCGGTAGCCGGTTTCCAGGCTTTCGGTGAGGCCCAGGGCCTTGAGGCGGCGGACGTCGGCCTTGAACGGGAGCTTGTCGCGGCCCAGGTGTTCGGCCAGGTCCATGGCGCGCAGACCGGGATTCTCCTGGATGAGGTGCAGGACGTCGCGGGTCCAGGGGCCGCGGTGGCTGCGGGTGTCGATGGCGTCCAGGGCGGCCTTGACCTCGGCCAGCTCCTGGTCGCTCAGGTCGGCGTTCTCGCGCAGTTCGGCCTCGGGGCTCGGGCCGCCCAGGTGGAGCATGACGCGGTGGTAGCCGCCCTCCTTGGTGCTCTTGGACAGGGCGGTGAGCAGGGCCGCGCGGCTGGTGAAGCCCGCGTGGCGGGCGTCGTCCTCGGTGATCTCCTCGGGCGTGACGGGCGTGACCGAGTCGATGACGACGATCCCCGCCCAGGTGCGCTGGGTGCTGCCCGCCTTGACCCGCGGTACGGCCCAGACCCGGAACACCCGGTCGATCCGCCCGCCCGCGATCCCCTCGAGGACCTCACGCCTGAACAGCATCGTTCCCTCCCCGTGCCGCTTCCTCCTGGCAAGTATCCAGGGAAGGTCACCGGGACGGTCAGGCCTGGATGTTCTCCAGGTCCTCCAGGAGGCTCGGGTGCTTGGGCTCCCAGCCGAGCGCCCGGCGGGTGTGGGTGCTGGACGAGGGCTGGTCGGCCGAGAAGATCGGGCCGAGGGGGCCGTAGGTCTCCGGCGGGACCGACTCGACCGGCACGTTGAGGCGGCGGCCGATGACCGCGGCGATGTCGCGTACCGGGTCTCCCTCGTCGGCGACGGCGTGCCAGGCGGTTCCGGCGGGCGCCTGCTCCAGGGCGAGCCGGAGGAGGATCGCCGCGTCGAGCGCGTGCACGGCGGGCCAGCGCTGTGCGCCGTCGCCCGGGTAGCCGGACACTCCGGACTGGCGCGCGATGTTGGTCAGCAGGCCGGCGAAACCGCCCGTGCCCTCGTTGTGAACGGTGCGCGGCAGGCGTACGGCCGAGCTCCGGACTCCGCGCGAGGCCAGGTCCAGGACCTTGGTGACCGCGATGCCGCGGCCGCCGACCGGTCCGTCGGTGGGCAGCGGGTCGGCCTCGGTGGAGGGGCGGCCCTCCGCGCGGGGCGTGCCCGAGACGGTGACGAACGGGCGGTCGCTGCCGGTGAGCGCCTCGCCGAGCGTCGCGAGCGCGGCGCTCTCCTCGGCGACGGCGTTCGCGAGGGCCTCGGGGCTGCTGAAGTCGTTGGCGAACGCCAGGTGGATCACGCCGTCGGCCTGGGCGGCGCCGGAACGCAGGACGTCCAGGTCGGCGAGGGCTCCCCGGAGCGGCTCCGCGCCGGCCGCCTCGACGGCCTGGGCGGAGGCGTCGGAACGGGCGAGCGCGAGCACGGAGTGGCCGTTGCCGAGCAGCTCGGCGACGACGGCGGACCCGATCAGACCGGTGCCACCGGTGACGAAGACGCGCATGGGATCCTCCCGAATAGTGATGGGACTCTTGTCCCGTCACTCTACCAGGTGATGGGACAAGAGTCCCATCACCTATGATGGTCGGCGTGGGCCGATGGGAACCTGGAGCGCGTGAACGCCTTGTCATGGCGGCCGTCGACCTGTTCACCGAGCAGGGGTACGACGCCACGACCGTCGCGCAGATCGCCGAGCGTGCCGGGGTCACCAAGAGCACGTTCTTCCGGCACTTCCCGGACAAGCGCGAGCTGCTGGTGGCCGGGCAGGAGACGCTGAGCCGGCTGCTGGTCGAGGGGATCGCCGAGGCGCCCGGCGACGCCACGCCGCTCGACGCGGTCGCCGCCGGTCTCGAACGCGCCTCGACCGCGATGGGGCCCGCGACGCGCGAGCTCGCCCCGCGCCTGCGGGCCGCCGTCGCCGCCAGCGCCGAGCTTCAGGAACGCGACGCCCTGAAGATCGTGAGTCTCGCGGCGGCCATGACAGCCGCGCTGGTCGCCCGCGGCGTACCCGATCCGGCCGCGGCCCTCGCGAGCGAGATGGGCGTCCTGGCGTTCAAGCGGGGCTATGCCGAATGGTCCGAGGGCGACCGCGACGCCGATGACGAGCTCGCCGGTCACATCCGCGTCGCGCTGAACGAGCTGCGCACGGCGAGCGCCTCACTGGGCTGACCGGGCGTCAGGCGTCGGCGATCCGCTTCCATGCGGCGCTCTGACCACCCGTGGGTCGCTCGGATGCCACCGGCACGCCACCCTGAAGTTACTGATGGGTAGTCACTGACTGACTGTCAGGTCGACGGGTGCTCTTGTTCGGCTACTGGCGCGTAGGTACCGTGTCCGAAAGTGACCCGGAGGAGGACGCGGTGGTGCACGCCAGGCCCGCCTACCGTCCCGGACCGCTCCAGCGGATCGGGCACATCCGCGATCTCATGTCCCTGCTGCTCCGCACCGGGCTGCTGTTCAGCGGTTCGCCGCAGCGCTCGTTCCATCACATCGGAGCCCTCCGTGAGTGGGGGACCACGCTGGCCGGGCTGGTCATCTCCTCGGCCGTACGCAGCCCCACCAAGCCCGCGCTGATCGACGAGCAGGGCGTCATGACGTTCGCCGAGCTCGACGACCGGACCACGCGGCTGGCCGTCGGGCTGCCGGTGGACGGGCCGCGTCCGCGTGTCGGGGTGCTGTGCCGAAACCACCGGGGGATGGCCGAAACCCTGGTCGCGTGCAGCAAGCGCGGCGTCGAGGTCGTGCTGCTCAACACCGGGTTCGGTGCCGGGCAGCTGCGGGCCGTGATGACCGAGCTGCGCATGGATCTGATCGTCGCGGACGCCGAGTTCGCGCCGCTGCTGGCCGCCACCCCGCACACGCTGCGCCGCCTGGTGGTGTGGGCGGACACCCCGGGCGACCCGGCCGGGGCCGGGCTCACGGTCGAGCAGATCATCCACGCCAGCCCCGCGCCCAAGCTGTCGCCGCCGCAGGTGCAGAGCCGCACGATCGTGCTGAGCTCGGGCACGACCGGCCGCCCGAAGGGCGCCCGCCGCCCGCCCCGTCCCGGCCTGTGGCCGCTGGCGTCGATGACCTCGCGGATCCCGCTGCGGCACAAGCAGACGATGATCGTCGAGGCGCCGCTGTTCCACACCTGGGGGTACGCGGCGCTCCAGATGGCCTGGGGGCTGCGCGCCCCGGTCGTGCTGCACCGCCGGTTCGACCCCGAGGCGACGCTGCGCACCATCAGCACCCACCGCGAGGCCGTGCTGTACGCCGTGCCGGTCATGCTGCAGCGGATCATGGACCTGCCGCCCGAGGTGCTGCGCCGGTACGACACGACCTCGCTGCGGATCGTGGCGCTCAGCGGGGCCGCGCTGCCCGGCGAGCTGGCGACCCAGTTCATGAACGAGTTCGGCGACTGCCTCTACAACGTCTACGGCTCCACCGAGGCGTCGTGGGTGTCCATCGCCACCCCCAAGGACCTGCGCCTGGACCCGCGCACCGCCGGCCGCCCGCCCCGCAACACCCGGCTGGTGATCCTGAACGAGGAGAACCGCCCGGTCGGGCGTTCCACCATCGGGCGGGTCTTCGCCGCCAACGAGATGCTGTTCGAGGGCTACACCGGCGGCGAGCCGATGGAGGTGCGCGACGGGCTGCTGTCCACCGGCGACCTCGGCCATGTCGACCACCGCGGGCTGCTGTTCGTCGACGGGCGCCAGGACGGCATGGTCGTGTCGGGCGGCGAGAACGTGGTCCCGCGCGACGTCGAGGACGCCCTGCTGAAGCTCCAGGGTGTGCACGAGGTCGCCGTCGTCGGCGTGCCCGACGACGAGTGGGGCCAGCGCCTGGCCGCCTACATCGTGCCGATGCCCGGGGTGAAGGTCGACGCCGAGGCCGTCCGGACGTACGTGCACACCCAGGTCGCCCGCTTCGCCGTGCCGCGCGACGTGCACTTCCTGCGGGAGCTGCCCCGCAACGCGACCGGCAAGATCGTGCACCGCTGGCTGGCGGGCGCCGCCCGTACCGAGGCGGCGCGGGCCGAGGCCGCGCGCACCGGCGACACCGCCCCGCGGCCCGTGGAGGTTCCCGAGGGCCGGGTCAGCTGGCCGTCGGCCTGGCCGCCTCCGCCGTCGGCCGTTCCACCGGTGTCCGGCCCGGCGCAGGTGTCCGGTCCGCCGCAGCTGCCCGATCCGCAGCCCGGCCCGCCGCTGCCCGGCTCGGCGGCGTCGGCAGCAGGAGGGTGATCGCCAGGCCGCCGTCCGGACGGGCGGTGGTCTCGATCGACCCGCCGTGCGCGGCCACCACGGCCCGCACGATCGACAGCCCGAGCCCGGCGCCGGCGGCCGACCCGACCCGGTCGGCTATCCGGTCGTCCCGCAGGCGGCGGAACGGCTCGTAGAGCGAGGCGACCTCGTAAGAGGGCACCGGGCGCCCGGTGTTCTCGACCCGCAGCACGGCGTGCGGACCGCGGCGGCCGGTCTTGATCCACACCTGGCCGCCGGGCACGTTGTACTTCAGCGCGTTCTCCAGCAGGTTGACCGCGCACCGCTCCAGCAGCACCGGGTCGCCGGACGCGGTCGCCGGGGCCAGCTCGACGGTGATGTCGACGTCGGTCTCCCCGGCCAGGTCGTCCAGCTGATCGACCGCGCTGCGCACCACGTCCTCCAGGGGAGCGGGCACGGGCGCCTCCAGCTCACGTTCGGAACGGGCCAGGAGCAGCAGGCCCTCGATCAGCCGCTCGTGGCGGGCGGTGTTGCCGAGCAGGATGTCGGCCAGCGCCTTGGTCTCGGGTGGGTTCTTGCGGCTGGCGATCGCGACCTCCAGCACCGTCCGGTTGA
The DNA here is from genome assembly GCF_017573505.1 of Actinomadura barringtoniae. Classification (GTDB taxonomy): domain Bacteria; phylum Actinomycetota; class Actinomycetes; order Streptosporangiales; family Streptosporangiaceae; genus Spirillospora; species Spirillospora barringtoniae. Next base: position 81,832 of record NZ_JAGEOJ010000006.1, on the reverse strand, counting down.
TCGTGAGCGGCGTGCGCAGCTCGTGCGAGGCGTTCGCCACGAACCTGCGCTGCGCGTCGAACGCCCGGTGCAGCCGGTCCAGCATCCGGTCGAAGGTGTCGGCCAGGTCCTTGATCTCGTCCTGCGGCCCGGCCAGCGCGATCCGCTCGTGCAGGTTGCTCTCCGACAACCGCCGCGCGGTCGCGGTCACCGTGTGGATCGGGCGCAGCGTCCGGCCCGCCACCAGGTAGCCGAGCACCACGGCCAGCGCCCCCAGCAGAACGAGCGTGAACAGCGAGCTCTGCAGCAGCTGCGTCAGCACGTCGTGCTTCTGCCTGGCGATGATCTGCTCGACCTGGTCGCGGATCTGCATGATCTTGGTGACCCGCTGGTCCGGCGGCAGCTTCTGCAGGCTGTTCAGGTCGTCGATCGTGCTGCTCTGCTTGGGCAGCTCGGTGACCATCTTGCCCGAGAAGCGGTCGTCCATCGCCCGTACGGTCAGCAGGTAGGTGACCGCCACCAGCACCGCCGAGGACACCAGGTAGAGCGACCCGTAGATCAGCGTCAGCCGCGCCCGCACACTCAGCCGGTTCACAGCCGGTACCCCGATCCCGTGACGGTCTCGATCACCCCGGGCGGGCCGAGCTTGCGCCGCAGCGTCGCCATCGTCACCCGCACGATGTTGCTGAACGGATCGATGTTCTCGTCCCAGGCCCGGTCCAGCAGCCGCTCCGCGCTGACCACGCCGCCCTCGGCCCGCAGCAGCTCCTCCAGCACAGTGAACTCCTTCTTGGTGAGCCGCAGCTCCCGCCCGTCGCGTTCGGCCGTACGGCGGTACGGGTCCAGGCGGATCCCGGCCCGTTCCAGGACCGGCGGGAGCGGCGGCGCGGACCGCCGCGACAGCGCCCGGATCCGCGCGACCAGCTCGCTGAACACGAACGGCTTGGGCAGGTAGTCGTCGGCGCCCAGCGCCAGCCCGTCCACCCGTTCCGCCACCTCGCCCGCGGCCGTCAGCATCAGGATCCTGCCCGTCCCGCGCTCGGCGACCAGCTCGCGGCACACGTCGTCGCCGTGCACGGTCGGCAGGTCCCGGTCGAGCACGATCACGTCGTAGTCGGTGTAGGAGGCGCGTTCCAGCGCGACGTCGCCGTCATAGACCACGTCGACGGCGATCGCCTCCTCGCGCAGCCCGTCGGCGATGGTGTCGGCGAGCAGCCGCTCGTCCTCAACGATCAGTACCCGCATCACCGCACCCCCTGGCCGGCAGGCCTTGCTGACCTGCCAGAGCATGCACGCGCGGGCGTTAAGCCGAGGTAAGCCGCCGCCACAGGCCCTGCCGCACCGGCCGCGGCGCGGGCTCGGGCGGCCGCAGCACCTCATCGATCTCCGGCGTCCAGAAGCAGGCTTCGAGGGTCTTGTGATTGGCCCAGTCGCGGAGCTTCTGGTTCTCCGGGACGGAGACCAGCGCGGCGAGCCCGAGCAGCACGGCGCAGACGATCGCGGTGGGCCGGTGATGATCGCCGACGGCCTCCACGATCGCCGCCACGCACCCGGCCAGGAACGGCGGGAAGCAGTTGCGGACCATCAGCCCGGCCGCGCGCAGCCGGAGGACCTCCAGGGCGGCGTCCTTGTCGTACCGCTCGATCGCGGTCAGCAGGACGGTGGCCGACACGTTCATGAAGGGCCGGTCGGCGGCCTGGGGCATCTTGTCGAGGAACCGCCGGCGGGCGTGCGCGGAGGTCTTCACCCAGAACGGGAAGACGCGGTCCACGATCGTTCCGGCCAGGTAGGTCAGGTGGCCGATCACGTAGCTGATCACCACGATCCCGCCGGCGAGCAGGAGGGTGGGGACGTCGTCGAGCTTTCCGGGGTCGATCCAGTCCATGCGGGCGCCGACGTAGAGGCCGAACGCCAGGTAGAGCGAGCCGGGTATGGCGTAGGTGAAGACGTCGAAGATGCCGAGGGACAGGCGCACGTGCGGCTCCGGGGTGCTGATGCGGACCTCCGATGATCCGACGCATTCCGGGCCGGTTGGGTTGCGCGGCAGAATTCGTCCAAGAGATTTCCGAGGGGCTGTCGATCCGGCGGCGCCTCGTTCGACACAGGGGTGAGCGGGGGAAGACCTCTCGCCGAACGAGAAGAATCGAGGAGATCGACGATGCCGCGTTTCCTGACCATGATCCGCCTGGAGGAGAACGCCGACTTCCCCGACCCGGGGCCGGAGTTCGGCGAGCGCATGGGCGCGCTGCTGGAGGAGATCACCAAGGCCGGGGTCATGCTCGACACCGCCGGGCTGCTGCCGACCGACCAGGCCACCCGGGTGACCTGGGAGGGTGGCAAGCTCCGCTACACCGACGGCCCGTTCACCGAGACCAAGGAGGTCGTGGCGGGCTACTCGATGATCCAGGCCAAGGACAAGGCCGAGGCGCTGGAGTGGACCAACCGGTTCCTGCAGCTCCACCCGGTGGGCTGGACGATCACCGCCGAAGTCCGCGAGATCGAGGAGGACACCACGCCCGAGTTCGACAAGGGGTGAGACAGGACAAGGGATGAGACGGGACAAGGGGTGAGGCAGGACAAGGGGTGAGACGGGCGGTGAACGCCGCGGGCGGCCGTGAACACCCAGGGCGGGGAGTGAATACCCTCTGATGGGTGGACGTGAGCAGGACGGTCGAGACGGTCTTCAGGATGCATTCGCCCCGGATCATCGCCGGGGTGGCCCGTGTCGTCCGTGACGTCGGCATCGCCGAGGAGCTGGCGCAGGACGCGCTCGTCGCCGCCCTGGAGCAGTGGCCTGAGTCGGGTGTCCCGGACAATCCGGGCGCCTGGCTCATGGTCGCGGCGCGCCGCCGCGCGATCGACCTCGTCCGCCGCAAGGAGGCCTACGCCCGCAAGCTCGCCGAGGTCGGCCGGGCGATGGAGGGCGTCGAGGACGCCCAGCCCGAGCTGCCCGATCCCGACGAGATCGACGACGACCTGCTCCGGTTGATCTTCACGGCGTGCCATCCGGTGCTGAGCACCGACGCGCGGATCGCCCTGACGCTGCGGCTGCTGGGCGGGCTGACCACCGAGGAGATCGCACGGGCGTTCCTGAGCACCGAGCCGACGATCGCCCAGCGGATCGTGCGGGCCAAGAAGAGCCTGGCCAAGGCGGGCGTGCCGTTCGAGGTGCCGTCGGGAGAGTCGCGGTCGGAACGGCTGTCGTCGGTGCTGGAGGTCATCTACCTGATCTTCAACGAGGGCTATTCGGCGACCGCCGGGGACGACCTCACCCGGCCGGCCCTGTGCGAGGACGCGCTGCGCCTGGCCCGCGTACTGTCCGGCCTGATGCCCAAGGAGCCGGAGGTGCACGGCCTGGCCGCGCTCCTGGAATTCCAGACCTCGCGCATGGCGACCCGCACCGGTCCCGACGGGGCGCCGACCCTGCTGGCCGACCAGGACCGAACGCGATGGAACCGCCTGCTGATCCGCCGAGGTATGGACGCGCTGGGGAAGGCGGGCACCGGCCCTTACTCGCTCCAGGCGGCCATCGCGGGGTGCCATGCCCAGGCGGTTCGCTACGAGGACACCGACTGGGCCACGATCGCCGCCCTCTACGGGGGCCTGGTGACGCTTTCGCCGTCGCCGGTGGTGGAGCTCAACAGGGTGGTCGCGGTGTCGATGGCGGAAGGGCCTGCCGCGGCACTGCCTTTGCTGGACGCCCTGGAGGATCCCCTCAAGGGCTACCACCTTCTGCCCAGCGTCCGGGGCGACCTCCTGCAGCGCTTGGGCCGGGACGAGGAGGCCCGTGCCGAGTTCGCGCGGGCGGCCTCTTTGACGCGGAACGAGCGGGAGCGCGCCCTGCTGCTGAAGAGGGCTGAAAAGCAGTGAGGCTTGTCGCCGGGGCGGCGTCGTCGCCTGTGATCCTGCATGTTCCGCACGCGTCGCGGGATATTCCTGCTCACGTACGCGGCGGCCTGCTGCTCAGCGACGCGGAGCTGGAAACCGAGCTGGACCATATGACCGACGCGTACACCGACCAGATCGCGGAGGGGGCTGCCGGGCGGGTGAGGCCGAGGCCCTGGATTTTTCAGAATGAGCTGTCTCGGCTGGTCGTGGACCCGGAACGCTTTCTGGACGAACGCGAGGAGATGCGTTCTGTGGGCATGGGGGCCGTCTACACCAGGACCTCCCACGGCCGCCCGCTGCGCGAAGCAGAAGACCTGGGGCTGGTCGAGGCTCACTTCCTCCCGTACGCGCAGGCCATGAGCGACCTGGTGGCCGACCGTCTGCGCGTCACCGGGCGGGCCGTCATCATCGACGTGCACTCCTACCCGGCCGATCCGCTCCCGTACGAGCTCCACGCCGACGGCCCGCGTCCCGAGGTCTGCCTGGGGACGGACGCCTTCCACACGCCGCCGGAGCTGGTGGCTGCGGCGCAGGAGGCGTTCGCGGGCGCGAGTGCGGGTGCGACCGCGAGTGCGGGTGCGGGCGCAGGTGCGGGTGCGGGCGCGGGTTGCGAGGTCGTGCTGAACACGCCGTTCTCCGGCTGCTACGTCCCGACCGCCTACTACGGGAAGGCCGCCCAGGTCACCGGGCTCATGGTCGAGATCAAGCGCCGTTCGCCGAACGGGCCGCCGGTCGCGGGCCTGGAGCCGGTCACCGCGGCGCTGGCCGAGCTGGTTGCACTCACCTGGAGGAACGTGCTCGGGAACGCGCCATAGCGAGCAGCTTGTTGCAGATTCTTCCGATCTCACCCTTGAACTTTGCGGCAGCAGCGTTCATAGTCAGGGCGCCGGTATGAGTCATTGTGCGTGAAAACCCCCGAAAACCTGCATGACTGCTCACTCCTCCGCTCCCCTCGCCAAGGAGTACCGATGCACCGACGCACCCTGCTGCGTGTCGCCGCCCTGACCCCTCTCGCCGGAATCGCCGCCATGCCGGGACGCGCGGACGCGGCCGGGCACACGTTCGCGTTCTCCGCGGACGGCGCGAACTTCCTCCTCGACGGCGCGCCGTTCCAGATCCGGAGCGGCGAGATGCACCCCGCCCGCATCCCCGTGAAGTACTGGCGCCACCGCATCCAGATGGCCAAGGCCATGGGGATGAACACCATCGCCCTCTACATCATGTGGAACTACCTGGAGGAGAGCCCGGGGGACTTCGACCTCACCACCGACCGGCGCGACTTCGTCTCGTTCATCAAGCTCTGCCAGGCCGAGGGCATGTGGGTGCTGCTGCGCCCGGGACCCTACGTCTGCGGGGAGTGGGACCTGGGCGGCCTGCCCCCGTACCTGCTCGCCAAGCCGTCGATCGCGCTGCGCGTGCGCAGGAGCGTCGACGCCGACTACATGGCCGCCGTGACGCGGTACGTCAACAAAATCGCCCCGCTGGTGAAGCCGCTGATGGTCGCGGCCGGCGGCCCGATCCTGATGGTGCAGATCGAGAACGAGTACGGCTCGTACGGCAATGACGGCGTCTACATGGAGGAAGTGCGCCAGCTGTGGCTGAGCGCCGGGATCAGCGGCCCGTTCTACACCCAGGACGGCCTGGGGCAGGTCCAGAACAACCACACCAACGTCACCGGCGGCGCGATCGGGCTGAGCGGCGGCGACGCGGCGTCGATCGCCAGCTGCCGCCGCTCGTTCCCCACGGTCCCCTCGATGGTCGGCGAGCTGTATCCGGGCTGGCTCACGCACTGGGGCGACGGAACGTTCGCCGGGCAGGGCACCGACATCTCCGGAACGCTGCGCGGGCTCATGGACGGCAAGCTGTCGTTCAACATCTACGTGATTCACGGCGGCACCAACTTCGGCTATTGGGCAGGGGCGAACGCCGCCGACAACGGGTCCTCCTATCAGCCCGACATCACCAGCTACGACTACGCGGCACCCATTACCGAGCAGGGACGTCCGGCGCCGAAGTACGCCGCGTACCGCTCGCTGATAGGCGGCTACCTGAGCACGCCGCTGCCGGCCGTTCCTGACCCGATTCCCACCATCACGCGCACGGGAAGCCAGGCCGTGAAGCCGACGGCCTACGCGTCCCTGTGGGACAACCTGCCCGCGGCCCTTCCGCCCGCCAAGACCGTCACTCCGCAGCCGATGGAGAACTACGGGCAGAACTCGGGCTTCATGCTCTACCGCAAGGTTCTGACCGGCTATTCAGGGGCGACCCTCAACGTGACGGCCGTGCATGACTACGCGACCGTTTTCCTGGGCGGCGTCTATCAGGGCGGCATGTCCCGGCCTGCGGTGCCCGCCGCGTACGCCACGCCGTTGAAGGTGACCACTGGGGCGAGCCTGGCGCTGGGGCAGGCGGGAGCGAACCCGACGCTGGACATCCTGGTCGAGGGCATGGGCCGCATCAACTTCGGCCACGGCCTGGTCGACCGCAAGGGCATCACCCAGCAGGTCACCCTCACCAACGCCGGACCGTTGAACGGCGCGCTCACCAACTGGCAGGCCTACGGCCTGCCGATCGACGAGGCGTTCGTCAAGGACCTGAAGGCGAAGATCACCGACCCGGGGCGTCCCGGCCTGTTCTTCCGCGCCACCGTGGACCTCAGCGAGATCGGCGACACCTACCTGGACATGTCCGGCTGGACCAAGGGCGTGGTCTGGGTGAACGGCCACAACCTCGGGCGCTACTGGTCGATCGGGCCGCAGCGGAGGCTGTACTGCCCCGCGTCCTGGCTCACCACCGGCGGCAACACGGTCCTGGTGCTGGACCTGCACCAGCTCAAGCCCTCGTCCATCACGTTCGAGTCCACGCTGACCAGCGACTACGTGCTGACCAACCGGCGCAGCGGCAAGGCGCTCGACGTGCCCGACCACTCCACCACCGCGGGCACCCAGCTGATCCAGTGGACGCGCAACGACGGCCCGAACCAGCGCTGGCTCCTCGGCTCGGTCGCGACCGGCGTCAGCACGCTCACCAACGTCAACTCCGGCATGGTGATGGACGTCTCGGGCGGCGCCTCCGCCGACGGCACCCCGATCATCCAGTGGCCCGCCAACGGCGCCGCCAACCAGCAGTGGAAGACCGTCGCCACCGACGGCGGCTACGTGAAGCTCGTCAGCGTCGCCACCGGCAAGGTCGCCGGCGTGACCGGCAGCTCCACCGCCGACGGAGCCAAGATCGTCGAGCAGACCGATACCGGCGACACCAGCCAGCAGTGGAAGCTCACCGCCCTGTGAGGGAGGCCCAGCCATGCCCCGAACCCATGCCTGGCGCCGCTGCCATGCCTGGCGCCGCTGCCATGCCTGGCGCCGCTGCCATGCCCGGCGCCGCTGCCATGCCCGGCGCTCTGCCCGGCACCGCCGAACCGCGGCCTTCCTCTCCGTGCTCCTCGCCGTCTGCCTGGCCCGGATCCTGACCGTCGCCCCACCGGCGTCCGCGACGACCATCGGCGCGGTCACCGGCTTCAGCCAGTCGGGCGACACCTTCACCGTCAGCGCGGGCCAGGCCAAGGTGCGCGTGGTGTTCGCGCGCGCCGACATCTTCCGGCTCTGGCTGGCCCCCGACGGAACGTTCACCGACCCGGTCGGCGGCAAGCTCGCCACCCGCACCGACTTCGGCAAAGTAAACCCGACCTGGACCGACGCGGGCGACCACTACCGCATCAGCACCAGCGCCCTGAACCTGCGGGTCTACAAGTCCCCGCTGAAGTTCGCGCTCTACAAGGCCGACAACAAGACGCTGGTGTGGGCCGAGACCGCCGGCTTGAGCTGGAACGGGACCAGCGCGACGCAGACCCTGTCGCGCGGGTCCGACGAGCAGTTCTATGGAACGGGCCTGCGGCTGGGGGAGTGGGCCCTGCGGGACAAGAGCGTTCCCATCAAGGTGTCCAACACCTGGCGGGAGAACACCCACGCCAGCCCGGCGCCGTTCTACATCTCCACCAACGGTTACGCGGTCATGCGCAACACCTGGAAGCCGGGCCAGTACGACTTCCTCTCCCCGGTCACGACCCGCCACGACGAGAACCGTTATGACGCGTTCTTCTTCGTAGGGGACACCCCCAAGAACCTCCTGGGCGACTACACAGATGTCACGGGCAAGCCGTTCCTGGCGCCTCTGTGGGGGCTGGAGCTGGGCAACGCCGACTGCTGGTCCACCTACAACACCGATCCGAACCAGGGGCCGCAGAACCGTCCCGGCCATCTCAAGACCCCGGACGTCCTGGCCTATGCCAAGGAGGCCCGGGCCAAGGACATGCCGTCCGGCTGGTTCCTGCCCAACGACGGCTATGGCTGCGAGTACGAGGATCTGCCCTCGACGGTCGCCGAGTTGAAGAAGCAGGGCTTCCAGACCGGTCTGTGGACCCAGCGCAGCCTGTCCAACATCGCCTGGGAGGTCGGCCAGGCGGGCACGCGCGGAGTGAAGACCGACGTGGCGTGGGTGGGCGGCGGCTACCAGACCGCGTTCGACGGCGTGCAGGCGGCGGTCAACGGCATCGAGGACAACTCCGACGCCCGCCGCTTCGTGTGGACCGTGGACGGATGGGCCGGAACGCATCGCAACGCGGTCGTCTGGACCGGCGACACCTACGGCAACTTCTCCGACATGCACTGGCACGTGCCCTCCATAGCGGGGGCAGGCTTTTCCGCTCTCAACTACGCCTCAGGTGACGTGGACGGCATCTACAGCGGTTCTCCGTTGACGTTCTCCCGAGACCTGCAGTGGAAGGCGTTCACCCCGTCGTTCATGACGATGTCCGGCTGGGGCAGCAGTAACCCCTCCTCGGGCTATAACGACAAGCAGCCGTGGCGCTTCGCCGACCCGTACCTGTCGGTCAACCGCAAGTACCTGCAGCTGAAGATGCGGCTGACGCCCTACTTCTACACGCAGTCCGCCGACGCTTCGCAGACCGGTGTTCCTACTGTGCGGGCGATGGCGTTGGAGTTCCCCAACGACGCGACCTCCCGGGGGAACGCGACGGCTCAGCAGTTCATGGCCGGTGACGCGTTCCTGGTGGCGCCCGTTACGGCCGACACCTCCACCCGCGACGACATCTACCTTCCGCCCGGCACGTGGACCGACTACTGGACGGGCAAGACCTGGACGGGGCCCGGCTGGCTGGACGGCTACAACGCGCCCCTGGACACGCTCCCGCTGCTGGTCAAGGGCGGCTCCATCGTTCCGATGTGGCCCAAGATGAACTATGCGGGGGAGAAGCCGGCCAACCCCCTGACGCTGGACATCTACCCTCGCGGCAACTCCACGTTCTCGCTGTATGAGGACGACGGGGTCACCCGCAAGTACCGCAACGGGGAGTCCGCCCGGCAGAGGATCGACGTTGCCGCTCCCGGCAGTGGCACGGGCGACATCACGGTCAACGTCGGCGCGTCCCAGGGCTCGTACACCGGCAAGCCGGCCAGCCGCGCCTACGAGCTGACGCTGCATGTGGCCACGGCGCCTTCGACGGTCGCGCTGGGCGGCGACGGTGCCCTGACCCATCACGCCACGCGGGCCGCCTACGACGCAGCCTCGACCGGCTGGTTCTTCGACTCCGGCGTCCTTCGGGTCAAGACCGGGACCAAGTCCACTGGCCAGCCGTTCAGCCTCACCGCCTCAGGCGCCGGCCTGCCGAGCGGTACGGCGCCCACCGGCAACCCGCCCGTCCAGCGCGAGATCCCCAAGACCGGCTGGACCATCAAGTCCGTCAGCAGCCAGGAGACCACCAACGAGAACGGCGCCGCCGCCAACGCCATCGACAACGACGCCGCGACCATCTGGCACTCCAAGTGGAGCGACCCGCCCGCGGCCCTCCCGCAGGAGATCGTCATCGACATGGGCGCGTCCCACACCGTCGACGGCCTGGACTACCTGCCGCGCCAGGACGGTGGTGTGAACGGTCGTGTAGGTGCCTACGAGGTCTATGTCTCCCAGGACGCCGCCTCGTTCGGGAGTCCTGTGGCCACCGGCACCCTGGCGGATACCTCGGCAGCCAAGCACATCGCCTTCGCCGCCAAGCAGGCCCGCTATCTCAAGCTCGTAGCCAAGACCGAGGCCGGAAACCGTGGCCCCTGGACCACCGCCGCCGAGATAGGCGCCACCCAACCTGCCTCGTGACACGAGTGCGGCCACCGTCGGATCGTCATCCGATGGTGGCCGCAGTGTGTAGTACGACTTGCTGCTGTTTAGCCTGCCTGCTTCACGCCCTCCTGGCAGGCGGCGATCCAGGCCTGCTTCCCGGCGGGGAACTTGCCGCCGTTCTGGAGCCCGCCGTTGTAGAAGGTCTCGCAGACCTTGGCGCCGGTCGGGTTGCCGCCGGACTTCTCGTCGAGGGCCATCTGCTTGGCCTCTTTGACGGCCTGCGTCCGGTCCCAGCTCTCCCCGTCCGGCGTGACCGCGATGGCCTGGCTCGAGGCGCTGGCGGAGGGGGACTTGGGGTCGGCCTTGGACTTGGAGCCGTCGTCGCTGCAGCCGGTCAGTGTCAGAGCCGCCGCGACCAGCGCCGCGGCGATGTATGTGAGCTTATGCACTTTATGTTTCCTTGCAGAGCGTTCTGGGGGTTTGATCGCCGAACGCTAACAGAGTGACCCCACCCCCGGGGCGGAGATCGTCAGCCCCGGACTACGTTGGAGAAGTGGACGACGACACGTGGGCCGACCTGGCTGACCAATTCGCCGACGAAGCGTATGCCTCGGTAAAGGGCCTGGTACGGACGTACGTAATGCACCGGCAGTTGCTGGAACATCTGCCCGCGCCCCCGGCTTCCGTTCTGGATGTGGGCGGCGGTGCGGGGCACCAATCGTTCCCTCTGGCCCAGGCCGGTTACGACGTCACGCTCCTGGACCCGTCGCCCTCCATGCTGGACAAAGCCAGAAAACGGCTCCAACGCCTTCCCGAGGAGACCCGGCAAAGGGTGACTCTGGTGGAGGCCGATGGCGAGAAGGCAGCCGAGGCGGTCAATGGCCGGCAGTTCGCCGCCGTCCTGTGTCACGGCGTTCTCGGCTACCTGGAGAACCCGGACCCGCTGATGGACCAGCTCTGCCAATGCGCGGCCCCTGGCGGCCTGGTCTCCATCATGGCGGGCAACGCCAACGCCTCAGCGGTTCGCCCGGCCCTGGAACGCCGCTGGGACGACGCGCTGGCGGCGTTCGACTCCTCTACCGAGATCGGTGTCCTGGGCCTGCCCACGAGAGCCGACACCGTCGAGGACCTCAGCGCCCAACTCCAGCGTCGTGGCGTGGAGGCGGTGCGCTGGTACGGCGTGTGGCTTTTCGTCGACTGGCTGGACTTCAGCGGTGCCGAACTGGACGCGAGCGACAAGACCCAGGTCGCCGCCACGGCCGCGGTAGAGCTGGAAGCCAGCCGCCGGGACCCGTACCGCCAGCTGAGCCGCGTCTTCCACCTGGTAGGCCGCAAGCGTTCATGAAGCCTCGTAAGCCCTCATAAAGCCTCGTTCTGAAAACCCAAGGGCGGCCGTCGCGGGTGCGACAGCCGCCCTTGTAGCGAGTCAGGAACTCGCCGGGACTTTCAGGGACTTGCGGAGTCTCGCCTAGGAGATCGGCGGTACTGAGGGGCCTTCCTGAGCGAGGAAGTCGCGGGCGAAGCCCTCCCACTGGGCGTACCGGTCGGGGTAGGCGGAACCCTGAACGGCCTGCGCGACCTCACCCGGAGGCCGGTTCTGCCAGTTGGGGATCTGGATCAGGCCGGGGTTGCTGCCGAACGGCGCGATCCCGTAGAAGGACTTCGTGGACGTCGGAACGTCGGTGATCTGCTCCGGCGTCCCCCATCCCGTGCTGGGACGCTGCTGGAAGATGCCCAGCGAGTCGTGGTCGACGGGCGTCGTGTAGTTCACGAACTTCGACTCCTGCATGGCCGTCATCAGCGCGATGACCTGGCCCTGCTCCGGGATGTTGCCGCCCTTGCCGACGCCGATCACCGTCCGGGCGTTCTCCTTCTCCGCAGGGCCCAGGTCGGTCGGGGACCGGAAGGCCTGACGGAGTTCGGACACGGGAGCCTTCTGCAGCGCCTTGGTCGTGGCCGCGTCGGCCTTGCCCGTGGCGTGCAGATGGTGCTTGGCCTGGAACCACTTGATACCGCGTTGCCCACTGTCGGCCGAGACCGTTCCTGCCTTGTGCGTCTCGGACCCGGACGCCGCCGCCGCGACGGTGAAGCCGGTCCCGACGGATGCGGTGACGACTGCTGTCGCGATGGCCACTGCACGCATGCGCATGACATTCCTCCGGTGGTTTGGCAGACCCTGAGGTCTGGGGTCCGCCCCGCTCTCGACAACGGGAATTCCCAAGAGCGGGGCGGACGGGCGGGGGGCGGAACGCCACGAACGTAATGCCAATGGACCGGCGGCTCCACGTGCACCTCTTGCCAAAATAGGAACCACGCCTATGGAACCTTTGCCAGTCCACTCTCCGCGATCGACTGGCAAGCCCATTGACCTGCGCATTCAGACCATGAAATCGACCCCTATAACCTTATGGGGAAGATCACCCTAACGGCTGCGCCATTGCTGAACATTGATCATTTAAGAGGTCGAGGTGTGTCGCGGGCTCCCTTGGAGCATACCGGCGAGGCCATTGCGATGAACGTCCGAGAAGCGCCCAGTTGCGCCCGATTCAATTAAATCGTTCGACGGTTTCGCGGCGTCCTGGCACAGTGGCGCACCATGGGCGACCGGAGTCTGGTGACCGCCGCGGACGTGCGGCTCATGCAGGGCTTGGCGCAGCGAGTCACGGCCGTCAGCCCCGACCTGGTGGGCACCGACGCCTCGTTCGGCGAGCTCGCGTGGAACTGGGGCAAGGACCACGCAAGCGCCGGCGAGAGCTGGCCGCGCAAGTTGTGGTTCGACAGCGACTTCGGCGACGGAGGCGGCGAAGCCGGCTCTGGTGGCGGCGACCTGGTCGCGTGGGGCTGGGCCCAGTTGCCGCGCCAGGTGCGGCGGAACGACGGGTCGGTCAAGGACGTCACCAGCGCCTACCTGGCCTACCAGGTCCATCCCGACCAGCGTGAACTGCTGGACGAGGTCATCGACTGGTACGACGCGACAGCCGCCGGTCTCGAGCGCACGGTGATCCCGCAGGCCGCCGACGACTTCGGCTTGGAACGCTGGGCGGCGCACGGCTACGAGCCTGATCCGGCCGCGCTGGGCGACAACGGCTCCTGGACCCAGCTCAACGCACGCGACCTCGACGACCTTGAACGGCCCGCGCTGCCGGACGGCTTCCGCTTCCGTACCGCCGACGAGGCCGGACCGCAGGCCGCCGTCCAGGCCCACGTGGCCGCCTGGGCCCCGTCGCCGTACACCGCCGAGAGCTACGAGGGCGTCCGGCGGACCCCGCCGTACCGCGGCGACCTGCACGTCCTGGTCGAGGCCCCGGACGGGACGATGGCCGCCTCGACGATCATGTGGCTGGACGAGGTGAACAAGACCGCCGAGTTCGAGCCGGTGGGAACGCATCCGGACTACCGGCGGCGCGGGCTGGGCCGGGCGATGCTCCTGCACGGCATGCACCTGGCACGCGATGCCGGGGCCACCCACATGACGGTCGCCTGCCTAGGCGCGCCAGGCCATCCCGGGGCGCGCGGGCTCTACTACAGCGTCGGCTTCCGCAAGTTCAGCCAAGACGTCCCCCTCATCAAGGCCTAGTGCGCCTGCAGAGCCTTGAAGTCGCGGAACCAGGGGCTACGCCCCGACAGCTGCCCGCGCGACTGCACCGTGTAGCGGGCGTAGACGCTGTTGATGAGCCACGGATCCTTCTTCGGGCCCCAGTTCTTCACCATCAGGTCGTCCTGCTTGAACGCGTAGGTCGCGACCGCCAGCCGCCCCGTACCGCGATACAACCGCATCTGGTCGCGCAGGAAGCTCGCATTGTTAGCGAACCAGGGGGACGCCGCCAGGAAGTCGGCCCACTTGCGCTCGGTGAACGGCTTGTTGATGGCGGCCTTAATCACCTGCCAGACCTTGGTTCCCTTGGCGAAGCCGTACTTCTTGGTGAACGACGCGGGGGCGACGTCGGTCATGTGCTTCCGCCAGAACGGCGTCAACGAGAACTCGGTGACGAGGAACCGCTGGTCCTTGCGCATCCGGGGCAGGATGTAGTTCACGTAAGCCTTGGCGTTCTGCGGCGCCGCCACGTGCGGGTGGATGTCCACACCCCGGATGGCGGGCGTCTTGCGTACAAAGGCCATCCAGCGCTCCACAGCGGGAGTGCGCTGAGAGGGCTGGTCAATATGATTCAGCGCGCCCATGTAGAGCGAGGTCTTGCAGTTGGCCCCGCAGCGCTTCCGGCGTACGTCGATCACATGCTTCGCAACGGTTTCGTAGAACGCGTTGAGCCTCTTGTCCCGCTCACCCGCCTTACTCTCGATGAACGGCTCGTTCCCGATGGCAACGATGTCCACCTTCCCCAGAACAAGAGGAAGCACCTTGTCCACCCTGGCAAGCTCCGCCTTCATCTGCGGGCTGCCGGCCTTGGGGAACGAGGTCTTGTTGTAGGGGAACTTCAGGCTCAGGATCGTGCCGTGACCGCGCTTGGAGGCGTCGAGAATGGTCCGGATCGCCACGTTCTTGCCCGGCGCGCCCTGATCGGCCGCGGGCATCGGGAAGAACCCGCGGAGCCACTTCACCCCGGCCTCGTTCAGCTCCCGGTAGTCGACCGCGTCCAGGTTCTGGTTGAAGTTGGCCCCCAGCGCCCCGAGCGCCGGGGCCTTCGCGGAACCGGCCGCAGGCTTCGCCTCCCCACTCCCCGCGCAAGCTGACGTTTGCGCGGCGACCACCAAGGTCAGAGCGACTATCGGAAGTCGGCGAAGCCTGCGCCCCCGCGAGCCCGCGGCGGCCGAGCGGCCCAAGACGTTGAATGCCATGGCGATCATCGTAGGAACACATCCACCCCAACACGCAACTTCCGCAACATCCAAGCCAGATCATCCGATACCGCCCACCCTTCAAATGATCTTCAGGGGTGGCTCATGATGTGGCACATCCACGAGCGTTCATCGCACACACGGGTACACGAGCAGGCGCGCGTGGGCATGCGAACACCGCACACGCAGGTACGCGGCAGGCGCGCGACTCCCGCCCTGATGCCGAGATCGGAGCCAATGGTGAAGGCAGCCCGTTTCAGCCGTTTCGGGGGCCCCGAGGTCCTGGAGATCGTGGACCTGCCCGATCCGCATCCCGGTCCCGGCGAGGTCCGGATCGCCGTACGCGCGGCCGGCGTCAACCCGAGCGACTGGAAGAAGCGCCAGGGCCTGATGGACCCCGAACTCCCGCAGACCCTGGGCTACGAGGCCGCGGGCGTCGTCGACGAGCTGGGCGAAGGCGTCACGGACACCGCCGTCGGCGACCGCGTCTTCGGCTTCTCCACCGAAGGCGCCGCCCAGGCCGAGCTAGCCGTCCTCTCCTACTACGCCCCGATCCCACCCTCCCTGGATTTCCCCGCCGCTGCCGCCCTCCCGGCCGCCGTAGAGACCGCCACACGCGCCCTCGACCAGCTAGGCGTCCAGAACGGCGCCACCGCCCTCATCAACGGCGCCTCCGGAGGCGTCGGCAGCGCCGCGGTGCAGCTCGCCGTCGAACGCGGCGCCCGCGTCATCGGCACCGCCAGCCCGGCCAACCACGACTACGTCCGCACCCTGGGCGCCGAGCCCGTCGCGTACGGCGAAGGCCTCCTGGACCGAGTCCGCTCTGTCGCCCCCAACGGCGTAGACCTGGCCCTGGACGTAGCCGGAAGCGGCGTCCTCCCCGAACTCATCGACCTCACCGGCAGCCCCGATCACGTCATCACGGTCGCCGACTTCGCCGGAGCCCAGGAGCACGGTGTCAGGTTCAGCCGCGGCGACTCCGGCCGCGCCCTCCACTCCATCAGCGAGATCGGCGACCTGATCGAGTCCGGCCGCTTCTCCCTCCCGGTCGCCCAGACGTTCCCGCTGGCCCAGATCGCCGAAGCGCACCGCCTCAGCGAGCAGGGCCACGCACGCGGAAAGCTCGTGCTCGTAGTCGCCTGAGCCCTGGGGGAGACCAAGATGACCAAGCTCGCACTAGTCACCGGAGCCACCTCGGGCATCGGCCGCGCGTTCGCCCGCCGACGGCCACGCCGTCATCGCGGTCGGCAGGCGTACCGAACGCCTGAAAGGACTCGCAGACGAATTCCCGGCAGCACCATCCGCCCGCTGGCCGCCGACCTCTCCACCGACCAAGGCATCGACGCGGTAGCTCAGGCGGCCGAGATCGAACCCCTGGACATCCTGGTCGACAACGCCGGAGTCGCGCACTACATGCCGCTGGCCGACCTGCCCGCCGACAAGGCCCGCGAACTGGTCACCGTCAAGGTCATGGCCCCCACCTTGATCACCCGCGCCGCCGTAGGCAGCAGCGCGGCCAGGGCGCCATCATCAACGTCGCCGGAATGATCGCGTTCAGCGCCCCGCCCCCAAAACCGTCATGCCCCGCCGCGCCGTCTACGCCGGCACCCTGGCCCACCTGGTCGCCATGTCCCAGACCCTCAGCGCCGAACTAGAAGACACCGGCATCCGCGTCATGGTCCTATGCCCCGGCGCGGTCGCCACCGAGTTCCACGAACGCCAAGGCCTGGACCTCAACGCGATCCCGCGCATGTCCGCCGACGACATGGTCACCGCAGGCCTACACGGCGACGCCCTACTCCACGCCCTCTTCGAAGCCGACCGAGCCGCCTTCAACGGCCAAAGCCCCGAGTTGGCCACCCGCTACCGCACCACCTGAGTCGCCTCAAAGATTCTTCCGCAGCAGTGTCGGGTTGTGTCGATCCGCTTCGTAGCCAAGGTGAGACCGGCAACGGGCCGGTCGCCCCTCACCGGAGGCAGCCAATGTCCATCACCACCACTCACACCGCGACCACCGTTCCCACCAAGTCCCTGATCGTCAACGGCCTGACCGCCGCAGCCATCGCCGCCGCCGCGACCGCGACCGTGGCCGCCGCAGGCGACGTCGCCGGAATCAACGTCGCCGTCAGCGCCAAGCCGATCCCGCCGTCCGGTTTCGCCGTGCTCACCGCCATCTTCTCCCTGGTCGGCCTGGCACTAGCCCTGATCCAGACCCGCGTCGCCCGCCACCCCCGCAGGACGTTCGTCCGCACCACCATCGCGCTCACCGCGCTGTCCCTGGTCCCGGACGCCCTAGCCGACGCCCCCGCAGCCACGAAGCTGCTCCTGATGCTGACCCACCTGGTCGCCGCCGTGATCGTCATCCCCGCCATCGCCCGCCGCCTGTCCGCCTAACCCCCCTCAGGAGCGCACGATGAAGAAGTACCTCCTAGCCGTTCAGTACGACGCCGCTGCCCTGATCAACAACAAGTAGCGCCGCTCTCAGCGCTCATCGAGCCTGGGCGACCTTCGCCAACGCGACCGCGCTCAACCATCTGAGAGAGACCCATGCCTTCACACCCTCCTTCCGCGCTGCCCCAGATCGTTCGCCGGACCAGGCTGTCGCTGCGGTGCGCGGACTGCCGATCGGAGCCGGCCACCCCCGCCGACGGCAAGGTGAGCCTGTTGGTCCGGTTCCCCCTGCACCGCCCGACCCGCGCCAGCTTCACCCTCCTACCCGGCGAACCATCCGCCTTGCCCCTGGCAGCATGAGAGACACAGCTGCCGAAGAACAGCAGGGTGGAGCCTCAAAGCCCACCCACTGACGCCATCCCGATCCCGCGTTCGGACATCCAAGACAACGCGTGAATTCATCGCGAACCGAAGGACTCATGGCACCGATCCGCAAGTCGCGAAGCTCGCCGTTCCTGATGTGCTGAAAGCCTCCAGTCCGGATGAGGCCGCAGAGCCTGTCGCGTCCGACCTGGAGGATCTCGGTGACCTGCACGCTCACCTCTCGTCTATGCCCATACATGCAGGCGCGCGTGTGAACACAGACGTAGACAACTCACGGCGCGTCGTCGTTCACGGCGCGCGATCGGCCTCGGAGACCTATGCATCGCGGTGTTCCGACTGTGGGTGACCGTGCGGGGCTAATGCGGGTTTAACCCCTTGGTGGGTGTCATGGCTGTCGCCGGGGTGAGGGCCTCGGGGAGAGGGGTCGGTCATGCGGGTTGGGGTTTTCGCGGCGGGTTTGGTGTTGGTGGGTGGGGTTGCTGGGTGTGGGGGTGGTGGGGGATCTGGAGTGGCGAGTGTGGGGGGTGTGAAGGCTTCGGCTTCGGCGTCCGCATCGCTTAGTGCTGAGGATGCGGGGGTGAAGTTCGCGCAGTGCATGCGGGCGAACGGGATTGATGTGCCGGACCCTAAGCCGGGGGACAAGGCGGGGTGGCGGCTGGAGAAGGGGCAGGACCGGGGGAAGCTCGAGGGTGCCTTGAAGAAGTGCCAGGGGTATCTGCAGGCGGGCGGGAAGATGCCTGACTTGAAGGACCCGAAGGTGCGGGACGCGATGACTCGGTTCGCGCAGTGCATGCGGGAACACGGGGTTGATATGCCGGACCCGGGCCCTGATGGGTCGTTCAAGGTCGGCGGGATGGCTGGGGTCTCGCAGGAGAAGGCGGAGAAGGCTCGGGACGCTTGCAGGAGCTTCCTGCCTGGTGACTTGGGGAAGCGGTGAAGCGGGCGCTGGTGGCTGGTGCGGTGGTGGTGCTGGCTGGGGGCGGTGCGGCATTTGGGCTTTCGCGAGGGGACGAGAAGGCGTCGGCTCGGGTGGCTCCTTTGGGGGTGGCTTCGGTTGCGCGGGGCGACCTGGTGGACACCGAGAAGGTGGACGGGACGCTCACGTACGAGGACGAGCGGGGGGTGGCGGGTCTCTCGGGGACCGTTACGGGGGTGCCTGCGGAGGGGGCTGTCGTTCGGCGGGGGAAGACGCTTCTGAAGGTTGACGGGAAGCCCGTCACCTTGATGTACGGGGGCGTGCCCATGTACCGGGCGTTGGGGGTGGGGAGCGAGGGGGCCGATGTTGAGGAGCTGGAACGCAACCTTGTGGCGCTCGGGTACGGGGAACTGACCGTCGATCGGGAGTTCACGTCGGCCACGGCGGATGCGGTGAAGGCGTGGCAGGACGATCGGGGGCTGGCCGAGAGCGGGGCTGTGGATGCTTCGCAGGTTGTCTTCATGGCGGGGGCCGTGAGGGTCAAGGAGGTTAAGGCCGCGGAGGGAGTGAGGGTTGCGGCTGGGCAGGTGGCGCTGAGTGTTACGGGGACTCGGCGGATGGTTCGTGTGGATCTGGATGCGGACAAGCAGGACCTTGCGGTGGTGGGGGAACGGGTGACGGTTGAACTGCCTGGCGGGCGCAGTGTTCGGGGGCGGATCTCCAAGGTGGGGAGCGTCGCGAAGCAGAGTGGGTCGGGGCAGGACGCCAAGACGACGGTGGAGGTGGATATCGGGCTGGACAAGGGGGCCAAGACTGGGCGGCTTGATGAGGCGCCGGTGAGTGTGGAGCTGGAGAGCCAACGGCGGCGGGGTGTTCTGTCGGTGCCGGTTGAGGCCTTGTTGGGATTGAAGGAGGGCGGGTTCGGGGTCGAGGTGGTGGAAGGCGCTGCGAGGAGGCTTGTGGCGGTGACTACAGGGGCGTTCGGGAGCGGGCGCGTTGAGGTCAGCGGGGGCGGGCTTCGGGAGGGGATGAAGGTCGGGGTGCCGGCGACATGAGGGTTGTGGAGCTGGCGGGGGTGAGTAAGGCGTACGCGGGTGGGGTTACTGCTCTGCGGGGCGTGGATCTGGTGATTGAGGCGGGCGAGCTCGTTTCGATCGTGGGGCCTTCGGGGTCGGGGAAGTCGACGATGCTGCACATGATCGGGACGCTGGATCGGCCTACGGCTGGGCTCGTACGGATCGCGGGGTTCGAGGTGGAGCGGCTTTCGGATCGGGAGCTGTCCGCGTTGCGGGCGAAGTACGTGGGGTTTGTTTTTCAGCAGTTTCACCTGGCCGATGGTGTCTCGGCGCTCGACAACGTTGCTGATGGGCTGCTGTACGGGGGAGTGGCGGTGAAGGAGCGGCGGCGCAGGGCGCGCGTTGCTTTGGAACGGGTGGGGCTGGGGGACCGCGTTCGGCATCGGCCGCATGAGCTTTCCGGGGGAGAACGGCAGCGGGTGGCGATCGCTCGCGCCGTGGTGGGGGAGCCGGAGCTGCTGCTGGCCGATGAGCCCACGGGGAATCTGGACTCGGCGGCCGGCGGCGAGGTGCTCGAGATTCTGGAGGAGCTGAACGAGGGCGGGACGACCGTTGCGATCATCACGCACGATGCGGAGATCGCGGCGTGGGCGCCTCGGCGGGTGCGGCTGCGGGACGGGCTCGTGGTGGCGGACGAGAGGGTGCGGGTCTCGTGAACGCCGGCTTGGTGCCCGCTCGGT
Organism: Actinomadura barringtoniae; assembly: GCF_017573505.1. Taxonomy (GTDB): domain Bacteria; phylum Actinomycetota; class Actinomycetes; order Streptosporangiales; family Streptosporangiaceae; genus Spirillospora; species Spirillospora barringtoniae. The sequence goes on along the minus strand of NZ_JAGEOJ010000006.1, from coordinate 61,592 downwards.
TGGGGCCGCGGGATGTCGCACGGGTGGGGTTCGCGGGCCTGCGAGCTCGGCCTACGAGGGTGTTGCTGTCGGCGGTGGGGATCGCCATCGGGATCGCGACGATGGTCGCGGTGATTGGGATCTCGTCGTCGAGTAAGGAACAACTGCTGCGGAGGATCGATCGGCTGGGGACCAATCTGCTGACCGTCAAGCCAGGGAACACGGTCTTCGGGGACGGGGCGGATCTGCCCGAGAGCGCGCCAAAAATGGTGGGGCGGGTTGGATCGGTCACGGGCGTTGCGGCCACAGGGAATGTGGATGTGACGGTTCGGCGTACGGGGTTGATTCCGAAGGAAGTGACTTCGGGGATCGCGGTGCAGGCTGCTGGGGGAGATCTGCTGCGCACGCTGGGCGTGGGGGTGCGGTCGGGGACCTGGCTGAACGCGGGGAACTATCCGGAAGTTGTGCTGGGGGCCGAGGCCGCGCGGCGGATGGGGATGGACCGCGCGGGGGGTGAAGTGTGGATCGGCGGGCGCTGGTTCAGCGTGGTGGGGATTCTGAACGGTGCTGAGCTGGCGCCGGAGATCGATCGGTCCGCGCTGGTGGGGTGGGACGCGGCTGAACGGTATCTGGGGTTCGACCGGCATCCGACGATGATCTACGAGCGGTCTAGCGATGCCGCTGTGAATGACGTGCGGGGTGTGCTCGCTCGTACGGTCAACCCGGAGAAGCCCGAGGAGGTCGAGGTCAGCCGGCCTTCGGATGCCTTGGAGGCTAAGGCGGAGGCCTCAGGCGCGTTCACGGGACTGCTGCTGGGGCTGGGTGCGGTCGCGCTGCTGGTGGGTGGCGTGGGGGTTGCGAACACCATGGTCATCTCCGTGCTGGAGCGGCGGCGGGAGATCGGGCTGCGGCGGTCGCTGGGGGCCACGCGGGGACAGGTGCGGATTCAGTTCCTGGCCGAGTCGTTGTTGCTGTCGGCGCTGGGCGGGGTCGTGGGTGTTGTGTTGGGTGCCGGGGTGACCTTGGCGTTTGCCGTCTATCGCGGGTGGCCGCCGGTGGTTCCGATGTGGGCGCTGGGCGGTGCCTTGGGAGCGACGTTGGCGATCGGTGCTGTCGCAGGGCTTTATCCGGCGGTACGTGCAGCTCGGCTGGCTCCTACGGCCGCATTGGCAGCGGTCTGACGAACGCGGCGCGGGTGTCCCCCGATCTGGTGCCGTCGTCGTTCATCCCGTGGTGGGCGGTGCGGGCGGCCACGCGGGCGGTCCTGGGTGAGCGGCCTGCGTGGGCGATGTGCGGGTGGGCGCGGTGATGCGCGTGGCCGCGGTGCGGTGATGCGCGTGGCCGCGGTGCGGTGATGCGCGTGGCCGCGGTGCGGTGATGTGCGCGGGCGGGCGGCTTGGGGATGCGCGGACGGGGGGCGCGGTGATGTGGGCGCGGGTTGCGGCGGGTGTGTGCGGGGGGTGACTTTAGGGGGTGTGGGGTGGGGCGGTCCGATGGTCGCGGGGCATGATTTCCGGGCATGATTGGACACGGCCTACGAAGACCGTTCCTCGGGGAGGTGCATCCGCCGTCATGCCCGTTCCACGCCCGGTTCGGGACCGTTGCCGGGAGTTTCTCGGCATCGAGGACGACATCCGCTACATCTTCCCCGCCTTCAGTTATGGGGGCGGTGCGGGGTTCATCTTCGTGGTCACCGACAGTCAGGTCGCCGTCATCTCGACCGGTGCGATCAGCCGTACTAAGCCCAAGAGCATTTGGGGCAGCTACCCGCGCGGGACGCGGATCGGGCCGGTGGAGACGAACTCGGGGGCGCAGTTCGAGTTCGCCGGGGCGTTCTTCGAGCTGGACGACGAATATGTGCCGGTGGTGAACGCGGCGGACGCGGAAGTGTTCGCGCGCGACAGTCTGCCTCGGGATCCGCTTCCTGATCTGTGAACGGTCAGGACGAGGAGGCGGGCTCGGTGGTGGCCTTGGTGGACTTCTTCGGTGCGGGAGTCCCGGGGGTGGGGCGCAGGAAGAGGTACATCACCGGGATCAGGTAGGCCGCCCACATGATCAGCTGTAGCCAGGTGATCTGCGGGGTGACGTTCAGGACGCCCTGGAAGGCGGTCTGCAGCCAGTCGCCGAACGTGCCGAACTTGGAGAAGAACAGGTGCGGCTCGAGCGCGACGGAGTTCAGGCCGGGGAGGACGTCGGCTTCCTGGAGGTCGTGGAAGCCGTAGCCGAAGACGCCGGCCGCGACCACGATGAGGGCGCCGCCGGTCCAGGTGAAGAAGCGCTTGAGGTTGAGCTTGAGGCCGCCGCGGTAGAGCAGGTAACCCAGGACGACGGCGGTGGCGAGGCCCAGCAGGGCGCCGATGATCGGCTGGGTGGAGCCCTCGGACGAGTTGCTGATGTTGGTCCAGAGGAAGAGCGCGGTTTCCAGGCCTTCGCGGCCGACGGCTAGGAACGCGACCGTGGTGAGGGCGATGGGACCGACGTTCAGGGCGCCTTCCAGCTTGCCTTCCAGTTCGGCCTTCATGAAGCGCGCGGCCTTGCGCATCCAGAAGACCATCCAGGTGACCAGGCCGACGGCGAGGATCGACAGCAGGCCGCCGAACAGCTCCTGGGTCTTGAACTGCATCTCCGCGGACGCGGCGCTCAGTGCGATGCCGAAGCCGACGGCGAGCATGACCGCGACGGTGATGCCGGTCCAGACGGGGATGAGCGCTCGCCGGTTGCCCGTCTTCACCAGATAGGCGATGAGGATGCTCACGACCAGGGCGGCCTCGAGCCCCTCCCGGAGACCGATGAGGAAATTGCCCAGAAGCATCGCTGCTTTCCTCCAGGGGGTCGGAGTGGGACGAACCGGCAAACCACACCATTATGCGACGGACGCTTTGGTAAAGCTAACCTAACCCCCCGCGGTCCTGGGGCGCGACGGGGGCCGGTTAGAGCGGTGCGGAGGGGGCCTTAGATCTCGCCCTTGCACTCCAGGCGTACGAACGACTTGGCCAGCGGCTTGGACACCAGGCCGATCTGCCACGGGCGGGCACCCAGCTCGGCCAGCGACGTCCCGATGGACTCGGGGGTGATGTCGGCCGGGGGCGACCATGACAGGCGGCGTACGGAGTCGGGCTGGACGAGGTTCTCGGTGGGCATGGTGTGCTCGTCGGCCAGGGCCGCCACTACCGCCTTGGCCGCGGCCAGGCGCTTGGCGGCCTCGGGGTCGCGTTCGGCCCAGCGGTGGGCGGGCGGCGGGCCGTCGCCGGGCAGGTTGGAGTCGGGCAGGCCACGGTCGGGCAGGCCACGAGCCTTGGTCACCGCGCGCAGCCACGCCGACTGGTGGCGGCGGGCGCCACGGCCGCGCAGCGTGGACAGGGCCTGCAGCTCGGCGGGCGTCTTGGGCGAGTTCAGCGCCAGCTCGATGATCGCGGCGTCCTGCAGCACCCGGCCCGGGGACAGGTCGCGCTCGCGGGCGATCTTGTCGCGCGTCTCCCAGACCTCCCGTACGACGGCCAGGCCGCGCCGGTTGCGCACGCGGTGGATGCCGGACGTACGGCGCCACGGGTCGGCGCGGGGCGGCTTGGGCGGGGTGGCCAGGATCGAGGCGAACTCCTCCAGCGCCCACTCCAGCTTGCCGCTCTCGGTGAGCTCGACGTAGAGGGCGTCGCGGAGCTCGACGAGGAGCTCGACGTCCAGCGCCGCGTACCGCAGCCAGTCCTCGGGGAGGGGACGGGTCGACCAGTCGGCGGCCGAGTGGCCCTTCTCCAGCAGGAAGCCCAGCACGTTCTCGACCATGGAGCCGAGCCCGACGCGGGGGTGACCGAGCAAGCGCCCGGCCAGCTCGGTGTCGAACAGCTTCCGCGGAACGAGGCCGACCTCGGCAAGGCAGGGCAGGTCCTGGTTGGCGGCGTGCAGGACCATCTCGGTGCCGGCCAGGACGGAGTCCAGCTCCGACAGGTCCGGGCACTCGATCGGGTCGATCAGGGCCGTTCCGGCGCCGCGGCGGCGCAGCTGGATCAGGTAGGCGCGCTGGCCGTAGCGGTAGCCGGAGGCGCGCTCGGCGTCGACGGCGACTGGACCGGTCCCATCGGCGAACGCGGCGATCACCCGCGCCAGCTGCTCCTCGGTGGCGATGACGGCGGGCACCCCGTCTCGCGGCTCCAGGAGCGGAACGGCGTCGGACCGGTGCTCGTCCTCGGATTCCTTGGCGGCTTCCTTGGCGCGAGGTTCCTGCTTGCCGTTGCCGGACTTGGCGTTGTCCGGCTTGCCGTTGCCTGTTGTGGCCTGGTCCGCCTTCGCGTCGGCCTTGCCGGCCGCCTTGGCATTGCCGTCCGCTTCGCCGTCGGCCTTCGCCTTGGGCTCGGCCTCCGCGGCCGCCTTGGGCTCGGCCTTCGCGCTCGGCTTGGGCCCGGCTTCGGCCTTCGCGACAGGCTTGGCGGCCGCAGGATCCGGCTTGGCGGCTGCGGGGGCGGGCTTCGCGCCCGCCTTGGTGCTCGGCTTGGCGTCGGCCTTCGCCCTCGGCTTGGCACCTTCCACGCCTGCCGGGGCGGCGCCGGCCGTGCCGGGTTCGTCGGGGACGGCCTCCTGTTTGGGTACGGCCTTGGATCGGGGCGCGCGTCCGCCCTTGGGCTCGGGTTCGCCGCGGGACGCCGCCTGGCCTTCGGGTGCCGCCGAGGTGGCGGTGGATTCGGCGTCGCCTGCGGCTTCGGCCTCCCCAGAAGGGGTGCCGGAACTCGCGGACTGGCCGGATCGGGTCTCGGATGGTGCCACTGTCTCCGTGCTCTCGCCTGCCGCCTCGGTTTCGGACGCTGTGCTACCCACGCCCCCTACCGTACGTCGCTCAACCGGCGGACCCGCCCCTACGGTCCAGCAGAGCGCTGACGCCCGTGGGCGGAAGGCCCGCCGTGGTGCACATCACCTCGCACCATGCGGCCACGTGACCGGTGAGATCTTCGCCGGTCGGGGACCAGGAGGCCCGCAGTTCGAGCTCGGTCGTTGACGGTTCATCCTTTTTGTCGCCGAAGCTCTCCGAGACCGCACGAGTGATCGTTCCGGACTCGCCCGCGTAGCCGACCTGCTCCAGTGCCTCCAGGAGCCAGCTCCAGGCCACCGAGCCGATCAGCTCGTCGGCGGCGATCTCCGGCTCCAGGTCGGCCCTGATGTAGGCGACGACCCGGAAGTCGTTGGTCCAGCCGCTGCGGCCCTCCGGGTCGTACAGCACGATCAGGCGGCCCATCGCGATCTCGGAGTCGTCGTCGCGGTAGACGCTGCCCGACATGGCCGCCGCGTACGGGGCGAGCCGCTGGGGCGCGGGCATGTCCTCGAGCTCGAGCTCCGGCCGGAGCGCCGGGCCTTCGAGGATGGCGGAAAGGGTGTCCAGCGCGCGCTGGAAGGCGGGAGGAGTCATACCAGGACCGGCCGTGTCGGGAGGAGCGTGGGTCGCAGGGGCGGGTGACCCCCCGGATGCCACGCCGGGCGTGGTGACGGGAGGTGGGGGCGGGGAAGGTGACACGTCACAGGTTTCGGTTCGTGGGCCGCGCCGGTCAGGCGACGGCTCGCTCGTCGGAGGTACGGCGGGGAGACGACGCCGCGGGTGGCGCCTGGGTCGACGGCGGTGCGTGCCCGAGGATGGCGGGCGGCGCCACCGGCAGGCCGATCAGTATGGCCGTGCCGCACGCGGTGCAGGCCCGCTCGGGACAGTCCTCGCCGTGCCCGTCGGAGCACGGAGGCTGTTCGAACAGTCGTTCATCACCGCAGGTGGAACAGAACAAGGGGGACCTCCCTCGGCTATGACACCGGTCACGTTCGCATGAGCCGGGGACAGAATGCGGGACTTCGCTCGGCGTGTCCGGAAGTTCGATAGGAACGCCGCAGGAACGCCGCATCGGCGCGGTGGAGGCGGAACGCAGACGGGGCGTTGTCCTCACCCTGGTGCGTCTGAGCGGTGAGTTCGTGGGACGATCGGCGCGTGGCTGTCAACGTTGATGGATCGAACGGGGCCCCCGGGCACGAGGACGCGGCGACCGGGCGTGCGGGTGCGGCGTCGGGCCGTGCGGACGGGGTCTCTGGGGGAGCGGGCGCGGGGCGTGCGGACGGGGCCTCTGGGGCTGTGAACGGGGCCTCCGGGCTGGAGCAGAGCGCGTTCCTGCGGGCCTGCCGCCGGCAGCCGGTGCCCCACACGCCGGTGTGGTTCATGCGCATGGCGGGACGTTCCCTGCCCGAGTACCTGCGCGTACGCGAGGGCGTCCCGATGCTGGAGGCCTGCGCGCGGCCGGACATGATCGTGGAGATCACGATGCAGCCGGTGCGGCGGTACGCGGTGGACGCGGCGATCTTCTTCAGCGACATCGTCGTGCCGCTCAAGGCCATCGGCGTGGACCTGGACATCAAGCCCGGCGTCGGCCCGGTGATCGCCGACCCGATCCGCGACAAGGCCTCGCTGGAGCGGATCCGCCGCCTGACGCCCGACGACGTGCCGTTCACCACCGAGGCCATCCAGGGCCTGGTCGGCGAGCTCTGCGACACCCCGCTGATCGGGTTCGCGGGCGCGCCGTTCACCCTCGGCTCCTACCTGATCGAGGGCGGGCCGTCCAAGAACCACGACCACACCAAGGCCATGATGTACGGCGAGCCGGAGCTGTGGGCCGAGCTCATGGACCGGCTGGCCGACATGACCATCGACTACCTCAAGGTCCAGATCGAGGCGGGCGTGAGCGCGATCCAGGTGTTCGACTCCTGGGTGGGCACCGTCGGGCCGCAGGACTACCGCGAGTCGGTGCTGCCGTACACCCGCAAGATCTTCGACGCGGTCGCGTCGTACGGCGTGCCGCGCATCCACTTCGGCGTCGGGACCGGCGAGCTGCTGGGTCTGATGGGCGAGGCCGGGGCCGACGTCGTCGGCGTCGACTGGCGCGTGCCGCTGGACGAGGCCGTCAGCCGCGTCGAGCCGGGCAAGGCGCTGCAGGGCAACCTGGACCCGGCCGTCCTGTTCGCCCCCTGGGAGGTCGTCGAACGGCGCGCCCGCGACGTCCTGGCCAGGGGCCGTACGGCCGAGGGCCACGTGTTCAACCTCGGCCACGGCGTCCTGCCGCCCACCGACCCGGACGTGCTGGCCCGCCTGGCCGACCTCGTCCACGAGGCCTCGGCCGCCGACAACGCCTGACGCGCTACTCCTGATCCGACCCTGACCCTGACCCCGAGCGCGGTCCGGGCCCTGCTCCTACGCCCGCGACCGGGCGGTCGGGCTGCGCGGGAGGGGCGCCGGGGGCGTCCGTACGGCGGTCGCGGATGCGGTGCCAGATCGCGAGCGCGGGCAGGCCGATCAGGGCCAGCGGGATCAGGAACGGCAGCAGCCAGCCGAACACCAGCAGCAGGCCGCCGACGAACGTGGTGAACGCGTGCCAGCCGTTCTCCAGCCCGCCCATGAAGCCGCGGCGCTTGCCGTGGTGGGCCGGGGACGGCTTGCCGTTGGGCTCGATCGCCAGCGTGACGGTCGCGAAGCGGGTGCGCTGCTGGAGGGACTTCTGACGGGCCTGCAGCGCCTCCAGATCGGCCTGGCGCTGGGAGATCTCCTGCTCCACGTTCATGACCTCGCCGACCGTCCTGGCGCGGTCGAGGAGCTTGCGGAACGAGTCGAGGGTGGCCTGCGCCGAGCGGACCCGGCTGTCCACGTCGGCGACCTCGCCGGTGACGTCCTCGGCCTGCTGGCGCAGCGAGAGCTTGGTGCCGAGTTGCCCGGACAACTGGTCCAGCACGGCCGGGTAGCGGTCGGCGGGGATCTTGAACGTGACCGAGGCGCCGACCGGGTCGGAGGTGGAGGACTCGTTGTCCACGTACCCGCCTGCCGCCGTCACGAGCTGTTTGGCCCGAGCGGTCGCCGTGTCCACGTTCTTGGCCCGGACCCGCAGGTCCGACTGGTAGATGACGGCCCGGCCCGCCGGGTTGGGGTCGAGCTTGGCCTGGCTGGCCGCACTGCCCGCGCCGCCCGACCCCCGCGAGCCGGAGCCGGAGCCTCCGGCTGCGTTGCCGGTGTCCGCCTCGTTGTTGCCCGGCGCGGCGCTCGCTGCCTGCTTGGGAGCGCTCGCGGCACTGGAGTCGCCGCTGTCGCTGCTGCCTCCGCAGGCGGTCACTAGTCCGCCCACCAGAAGCAGGGCGGCCAGCGCACAGATCACGTATCCGACTTTCCTGACGGTCCGCATGGAACTTCGATGGTGTGGCGTGAATCACCGTTCCGGCGCCGTGATCGCGGTTAGGGCACGATGCGGGCGCGCCCAGGTCACGACGTCCCCATGAGGGACCGGACAGCGCTCGCCCTGTTACCGAGCGGTGTCCGGCATCTGGGATGGTGGAAGTCATGACGACCTCTGGGGAACGAGCCCACGCAGGGGACGACGCGGCGGACGAACGGGCCCATGTGGCCGTCATCGGGGGCGGTATCGCGGGCCTCGCGGCCGCGCGCTTCCTCGCCCGAGGCGGGGCCAGCGGCGGCAGCTCCGGTATCGGTACTGCCGGTACCGGCAGTACCGGAGACGGCGGTGGCCGTGGCGGCGTGCGCGTGACCGTTCTGGAGGGCTCACCGGCCGTCGGCGGCAAGCTGCGCATCAGTGAGATCGCCGGGCTGCCCGTGGACGAGGGCGCCGAGTCGATGCTGGCGCGCCGCCCCGAGGGCCTGGACCTGGTGAGCGACCTCGGCCACGGCGACGACCTGGTCAACCCCGGCACCACCTCGGCGGCGATCCTCAGCCACGGCTCGCTGCGCCGCATGCCCGCCGGGCAGGTCATGGGCGTTCCGTCCGACCTGAAGGCCCTCGCCGCCTCGCAGGTGCTGTCCCCGGCCGGGCTGGCCCGCGTGCCGCTGGACCTCGTCCTGCCCGAGACGCCGCGCGGCGACGCCGACGTGTCGGTCGCCGACTTCATCGGCGCCCGCCTGGGCCGCGAGGTCGCCGACCGCCTCGTCGAGCCCCTGCTGGGCGGCGTCTACGCGGGTCTGATCGAGCGCCTGTCGTTCGAGTCGACGCTCCCGGCGGTCGCCGCGGCCGCCCGCACCCACCGCTCGCTGATCTCGGCCGTACGAGGCGTACGCGACGCCGCGCCCAAGGACGCCGGGCCGGTCTTCGCCACCCTCCCGGACGGCCTCGGCTCGCTCCCGAAGTTGCTCACCGACGCGATCATCGCCGACGGGGGAACGGTCCGTACGACCACCGTGGTCCGCGAGCTGCGCCGCCGCCCTGACGGCTGGCGGCTCACCCTCGGTTCGGCCCGCGACCCCGAGGCCCTGGACGTGGACGCCGTCGTGATCGCCGTGCCCGCCGCCCCCGCCGGGCGGCTGCTGGCCGACGAGGTGCCCGCCGCGGCCCGCGAGCTGGACCGCATCGAGTACGCCAGCATGGCCATCGTCACCCTCGCCTACGCCACCACCGCGTTCCACCGCCTGCCGCGCGGCAGCGGCTACCTGGTGCCCGCCGTCGAAGGGCGCGAGGTGAAGGCCGTCACGTTCAGCTCGGTGAAATGGCCGCACCTGCGCGACAAGGCGCCCGGGGTCATCGCCGTGCGCTGCTCGATCGGGCGGTTCGGCGAAGAGCACACCCTCCAGCGTTCCGACGAGGACCTGAAGGCCGCCGCGCTGACCGAGCTCGCGACCACCTGCGGGGTGTCCGAGCTGCCGCTGGAGGCGCGGGTGACCCGCTGGGGCGGCGGCCTCCCGCAGTACAACGTGGGCCACGCCGACCGGGTGGCCCGGATCAGGGCGGCGGTTGCCGGCCAGCAGGGCCTGGCCATCGCGGGCGCCGCCTACGACGGCCTCGGAATCCCGGCCTGCATCGCCACGGCGCGCGCTGCGGCGGCCCGGGTGCTGGAGCATCTCGAACGTCGGGGAGAATTGAGCCATGGCAGCGACGGACAAGGCGACCGAGCAGGCGATCGCGCAGGCGGCGGAGCAGGTGACGGGTCAGGCGGCGGGTCAGGCGGCGGGTCAGGCGGCCAAGCCGAAGGCACGCGACCTCAACCAGGTGATCCGGTACACGATGTGGTCGGTCTTCAGGGTGAGGACTCCGGGTGAGATCCGCGAGCAGGACGCCGCCGAGGTGCAGGACCTGCTCGACCAGGCCGCCCAGAAGGACGTGACCACCCGCGGCGTCTACGACGTCGCCGGGCTGCGGGCCGACGCCGACTACATGTTCTGGTGGCACGCCCCGACCTCCGACGACCTGCAGGAGGTCTACTCCCGCTTCCGCCGTACGGCCGTGGGCCGCGCGAGCGAGCCGGTGTGGTCGCAGATGGCGCTGCACCGCCCGGCCGAGTTCAACAAGGGCCACATCCCGGCGTTCCTGGCCGAGGAGGAGGCGCGGGCCTACGTCTGCGTCTACCCGTTCGTGCGCTCGTACGAGTGGTACCTGCTGGAGGACGGCGAGCGGCGCCGCCTGCTGGCCGAGCACGGCATGATGGCGCGCGACTACCCCGACGTGCGGGCCAACACCGTCTCCTCGTTCGCCCTGGGCGACTACGAGTGGATGCTGGCCTTCGAGGCCGACGAGCTGCACCGCATCGTCGACCTGATGCGTCACCTGCGCGGCTCGGAGACCCGCCGCCACGTGCGCCTGGAGATCCCGTTCTACACCGGCCGCCGCAAGCCGGTCTCCGAACTGGTCGCCGACCTCCCGTAGCCGCCGCCGACATTTCCGCCGGTAACGCCATGGAGTTGCCCGTGGTGCTCCCGTAGCCGTCTGGGAAGCCTGGTGTGGCCCTTAGCAGACTGGTCCTGAACGGGTGCATGGTTCGTTCGGTCCAAGTTGTCCAATCTGGGCCGAACGAAAGGCAAAAGGCCAGTAAAGTGCTGGCCGTGACCAATGCTCCCCCGAAGCACGCCCGTGGCAGACATGCCAAGCCACCGTCCGAGATCTCGGTCAAATGGGATCGGATGATGAAGGTCAGGCCGGGGGAGCGTCATCGGCGCCGGCTGATCGCGGTCGGCACGGGCGCCGCCTCGGTCGCGCTGCTCGGAGTCGCCGCGCTGACCGCCATTTCGGCCACGGCGGGAACCGACGAGGCGCCCCGGGCCAAGGTCGCGGCGCGCAACACCACGCCGAAGCCCAAGCCGTCCGCCAGCGCCAGTGAGTCGGCCGACCCCGACGCCGATCCGGACGAGGTCACCGACGCGGTCCCGTTCATGGAGACCAAGGACCCGGACAAGAAGGTCGTCTCGCATGTGAAGGACGTCCGCCGCAGCGGCGAGTTCCTGCGCGTCTACACCGACCTCGGCGAGGGCGACGAGAACTCCAAGCCCGCCAAGTCGCTGTGCGAGTGGGCCACGCAGTTCCTGGAGGACTCCGGCGACTCGGCCCCCCGCGTCTTCATCCATGGCAAGAGCAGCGACAACGGCAGCGTCGTCCTCGCCAACAAGCAGAGCGACAAGGACGACTGCGGCGTCGAGGACACCCCCTAGGGGCTGGTCCTCCCTACTCGGACGGCTCCAGGGTCAGGCTGATGCTGTTGATGCAGAAACGGTCGTCGGTCGGGGTGTCGTAGCCCTCGCCGTGGAAGACGTGGCCCAGGTGGGAGTTGCAGTTGGCGCACCTCACCTCCGTACGGACCATGCCCAGCGACGTGTCCTCGATCAGGACGACCGACTCGGACTTGGCGGGCTCGAAGAAGCTCGGCCAGCCGCAGTGCGAGTCGAACTTGGTCTCCGAGCGGAAGAGCTCGGCGCCACAGGCACGGCAGCGGTAGACGCCGACCGTCTTGGTGTCGGTGTACTCACCGGTGAACGGCCGTTCCGTGCCCGCCTCGCGGAGCACGTGGAACTCCTCAGGGCTGAGCTGAGCCCGCCACTCTTCGTCGCTCTTGTGGATCTGTGCCATGTCTTGAAGTTACCTCGCGTGGGCGAATTCCCTGCGCGCCGCCCTCTGTCGTAAGCGGCCGTTAAGAGATCCGTCCCGGGGGCCTTCCCGTGGGCCGTCCCGGGGTCCGTTGCGGGGTCCGGTAAGACGGCCGTTGCGGGCCTTGCCTGGGATCTTGTCGTACGGGTGGGTTAACGTGCGGGTATGGCCTCGCCGTTCATCGAGATCCCGGTAGGGGATCGGCTCGTCAAGGTGTCCAATCCCGACAAGCCCTACTTCCCCGAGCACGGCTACACCAAGCGGCAGCTCGTGGAGTACTACCTGGCCGTCGGGGAGGGGATCCTGCGCGCGACCCGCAACCGGCCGACGACGCTGGAACGGTGGCCCGGAGGGGTCTTCGAGGGCGCCAAGCTGGCCACCCGGATGGACTACGCGCGGGGCCAGGCGGGCCATGGGGCCGGCAAAGCCGACGCGTTCTACCAGAAGCGCGTCCCCAAGGGGGCTCCCGACTGGGTCCAGACCGCCCGGATCGAGTTCCCCAGCGGGCGCAGCGCGGACGAGGTGTGCCCGACCGAGGTGGCGGTGATCGCCTGGGCGGCCAACCTGGGCACGCTGACCTTCCACCCCTGGCCCGTACGATCCGACGACGTCGATCATCCCGACGAGCTGCGCATCGACTTCGACCCGCAGCCCGGCACCGACTTCAAGGATGCCGTCCGGGTCGCGCTCGGGCCCGCCACCGACCTGCTGAACGAGCTGGGCTACACCGGCTATGTGAAGACCTCGGGCAAGGGCGGCCTGCACATCTACGTGCGGATCGAGACCCGCTGGACGTTCACCGAGGTGCGCAGGGCCGCGCTGGCCTTCGGCCGTGAGGTCGAACGCCGCGTCCCCGCCGAGGTCACCACCAAATGGTGGAAGGAAGAACGCGGCGAGCAGGTCTTCATCGACTTCAACCAGAACGCCCGCGACCGCACGATCGCCTCCGCCTACAGCGTCCGGCCGCTGCCGCACGCCCCGGTCTCGGCCCCGGTCACCTGGGACGAGCTGGCGGACGTGGAGCCCGAGGACTTCACGATCGCGACGATGCCCGAACGGTTCGCCAAGCTCGGCGACCTGCACGCCACCATCGACGACCAGGCGTTCTCCCTGGACCCGCTGCTGGAGATGGCCGACCGCGACGAGCAGGACCACGGCCTCGGCGACGCCCCCTACCCGCCCAACTACCCCAAGATGGCCGGCGAGCCCAAGCGCGTTCAGCCCAGCAAGGCCCGCCACGACGACGACTGAGCAGGTGAGTTAGGTCTTGCGGGCTACGCCGCAGTAGCCGGGGACCTCGTCGGGCTCGCCCCACTCGGTGGTCGCGGGACGCCAGCGGGACATCGAGACGACGCCGGGCTCGAGGATCTCCAGGCCGTCGAAGAGGCTGGTGACCTGGGCGCGGTTGCGGGGGACCATCGGGTTGGCCGACTTCTCGTTCCAGTCCTCCTGGGCCTCGGCCTGGGCGGTGCGGCCCTCGTCGAAGTCCAGGGTGGCGTGGGTGATGACCAGGTAACTCCCGGACGGGACGGCGTCCATCAGGCGATTCAGGATGCCCTTGGCCTCGTCGAGGTCGCGGATGAAGTGCATGATGCCCAGCAGCATGATCGCGACCGGCTGGTCGAAGTCCAGGGTCTCGGACGCCAGCTCAAGGATCTTGCCGGGCTCGTTCAGGTCGGCGTCGATGTAGTTGCAGACGCCCTCGGGCGTGCTGGTCAGCAGCGCGCGGGCGTGCACCAGGACCAGCGGGTCGTTGTCCACGTAAACGATGCGGGACTCGGGGGCGACGCGCTGGGCGACCTCGTGGGTGTTGTCCATGGTCGGCAGGCCGGTGCCGATGTCCAGGAACTGCCGGATGCCGACGTCGCCGGTCAGGTGCCGCACGGCCCGGCCCAGGAACGCCCGGTCGGCCAGGGCGATGTTGACGATCTGCGGGAACAGCGCGCGGAACTGCTCGGCGGCCTCCCGGTCCACGTCGTAGTTGTCCTTGCCGCCGAGCAGGTAGTTCCACACCCGGGCCGAGGTGGGGACCGTGGTGTCCACCTTGGGGTTCACGTCTTCGGACACGGCGGCTTCTCCTGGTTCGTAGTGTTTGCACCCAAAATATCCTCCTGATCGTCGAAGCGCAGCGTGGACGACGGCCTTGGGGCCGCCGCCCACGCGGCGTGATCAGTGCAGGACGGCCGTGGTCACGGCCCGGGTGATCTGGGTGCTGTAGACGCCGCGGCCGAAGGTGGCGGCGAGCAGGCGTCCGGAGCGGGCGTTGTACTCGATGTCGTTCACCGGGGCCAGGGGCAGGTCGCCGAGGCGGACCCATGTGCGGCCGGCCGGGGCGCCCGCGAAGACGCCGACGTCGGTGGCGACCAGCAGGACGCCGGCCGGGCCGATGACGACGTCGTTCACCGGCGCCTGCGGCAGGTTGCCGGTGACGTCCTGCCAGTGCCGGCCGCCGTCGGCCGTGCGCAGGACGTGCCCGCCGGTGCCCTGCGTCCGGTAGCCGGACAGGGTGGCGAACGCCCGGCGGGCGTCGCGCGGGTCGACGGCCACGCGGGTGACCCAGGGCTGGTCCTTGAGCAGCAGGTTCCAGGTCTTGCCGTCGTCGCGGGTGATCGAGATCCGGCCGTCGTCGGAGCCGACCAGGATGGTGGCCGGGTCCGAGGCGCTCGGCGCGACCGTGGTGAGGGTACCGAACGGGTAGACCTCGTCACGGCCGGGCCCGCCGGTGAGGTCGGGGCTGATCGGGGCGTAGTCCAGCCCGTTCGTCGAACGGTAGAGGCGGTCGCTGCCGAGGTAGACCGTGCCGGTCGCGGCCGGCTGCAGGGCGACGGGGCTGAACCAGTTGTAGCGGTCGTCGTCGGCCAGGCCGCGGAAATCGGTCAGGGTGTCGCCGCCGTCGGCCGAACGTGAGCAGGAGCCGAACTGGTAGCAGCTGTAGACGATCTCCTGGTTCGCCGGGTCGATGATGTTGGCCTCGCCGTCGCCGCCGTTGAACTCGTTCCAGCGCGGCCCGCCCCAGGTGCGCACCGAGCCGTTGTCCTGCGCGCCGCCGGCGATCCTGGTCGCGTCCTGCGCACTGGTGGTCAGGCCGTAGAACTGGGTGAACGGGTGGTTGACCGCTGTGACCCAGCTGTCGCTCTTGCCGTTGTCGTCGGAACGGTAGATCCCGCCGTCGTTGCCCTCGTAGATCCGGCCGGGCACCTTCGGGTCCCAGATCATGGCGTGGTGGTCGGGGTGCATGCCGTCGTTGACCGTCCAGCTCTTGCCGCCGTTCACCGACTCGCGCAGCGACGCCGAGGGCGTGAAGAGGTGGTCGGGGTCGGCCGGGTCCACCCAGACGTGACCGGTCCACCAGTACGGCACGTCCCCGTCGGGCAGGGCCCCGGTGGCGAAGGAGTCGCCGCCGTCGTCGGAGACGTAGAAGCCCAGGTGGTTGCCGAACTGGCTGTAGGTGGAGGTCTGCACGTACACCCGGTCGGGCCGTGAGGGGGCGACGCCGACGCCGATGCGGCCGAGTCGCGGGTCGCTCTTCAGCCCGACGTCGTCGCCGGGCGTCGGGGCGGTGACGTTCTCCAGCCGTTTCCAGGTCGTGCCGCCGTCGCCGCTGCGGTACAGGCCCGAGCCCGTTCCGCCGTAGCGGCGCAGGTCGGGCTCGCGG
This sequence comes from Actinomadura barringtoniae, assembly GCF_017573505.1. Classification (GTDB taxonomy): domain Bacteria; phylum Actinomycetota; class Actinomycetes; order Streptosporangiales; family Streptosporangiaceae; genus Spirillospora; species Spirillospora barringtoniae. Next base: position 46,100 of record NZ_JAGEOJ010000006.1, on the reverse strand, counting down.
CGGCGGTCCCACAGCGTCGCCCAGACCCGCCGCGGGTTCTTGGGGTCGATGACGACGTCGTTGGCGCCGGTGGTGTCGTTGGCCCCGTTCAGCGTGCGGGTCCAGCTGCGGCCCGCGTCGGTGCTGCGGTAGACGCCGCGTTCGCCGCCCGGCCGGAACAGCGAGCCGGTCGCCGCGACGAAGATCCGCTTGGGGTCGGCGGGGTCGATCGAGATGAGCGAGATCGTGGCCGAGTGGGCCAGGCCGACGTTCTTCCAGGTCCGGCCGCCGTCGGTGGAACGGTAGACCCCGTCGCCCTCGTAGGTGATGGAGCCGCCGCCGGGGTTGGCCTCGCCCGTGCCGACGTAGATCGAGCCGTCGCTCGCGGTGGCGACCGCGCCGATGGCCTGCGGGTAGGACTCGGGCCAGGTCGCGACGAGGGTACGGCCGCGGTCGGTGCTCTTCCAGAGCCCGCCGCTGGCCGCCGCGACGTAGACGGTGCCGGCGTGGCGCGGGTCGACGGCGACGCCGGTGACGCGGCCGCCGACGTTGTCGGGGCCTTCCGAACGCCAGGGGACCTTCAGCCCGTGCACGCGCCGTGCCTGGCCGGCCGCCTGGACGAGAGCCCGTTCGGGCAGGCCGAGCCCGCCGGAGGTGTCCTGCAGCGCCTTGAACTCGCCGGGCGCCGCGGGGCCGAGCCCGTCGTCGGGCTCGTCGGGGTCGGCCGCGGCTGTGAGGGGACGGAGTGCGGTGAGCGTCAGCAGGGCGGCGGTGAACGCCGCGCAGGCCGCGCGCCCGCGTGAGGGGAATGGCATCGAGTGCCTCCAGGGATCGAAGCGATCGCCTACGGCGCACTCGTATGCCTGGGGCCTCAGCCGGTAAATGTCAGTGCTTCATAATCTTTGGTGTCGTTCACCCCAATTGTCGCGGTCCTCGCTGTTGTCGCACGGCGGGCGAGCGCCCCGCTGGCCGGGGCCGGACGGGACGGGGGCCGGACGGGACGGCCGGACGCGACGAGGCCGCCGCCCCCGGAAGGGACGACGGCCAGGTCGAGGTGATCGGTTAGTAGAGCTTCTTCTCCTGGCGGGGCAGGTTCACGTGCTGCGGACCGCGCCACGCGCCCTTGGACTCGTTCGGCGCGACCAGCGTGCTCGCCTCATCGCCGCCCGCGACGATCGGGACGGTGATGGACGTGCCGGACAGGTCGATCGTGACCTGCGCGCCCGTCGCCTTCTCGGTGTTGTAGTCGTAGTCGGCGCCCGAGAGGACCAGCGCCACCCGGTGGCCCTTCTTGAACACGTACTCCTGGGAGAGCGTGTTCCAGCGGACCGTGTAGAACGTGCCCGGGGTGAGCGGCGACGGTTTGCTCAGCGAGGACCGGTTCTGCAGGTCCATCCAGCCGCGCGCCACCACGTTGACGTCGGACGTGACGGTCTTGGTCCGGGTCTGCTTGTAGCAGGCGTCGTCGGTCGGGATGCTCTCGCCGTGGCAGTCCTCGGTGGTGAGGGTCTGGATGCCCGAGCCCGCGCCGAGGTAGTCCACCCGCGTGTCGGTGCCGTAGTCCACCAGCAGCGCCGTCACGTTGGCGTCCGGCTTGTCGAGCTTCACCTTGATCTTGGCGTCCGGGGTGCCGGACAGCCGTCCGGTCGCCGGTAGCGGCGCGGACACGTAGGCGAGCCTGTTCGGGTTGGCGGTCGTCGGGTCGGCGACCATGTCCGCCTCGGGCAGGCCGTAGCCGTCCGTGCCGGGACCGTCGGTGAACGCGCCGGTCGTGCCGTGCGGGGCGGGCTTGGTGCCGAGCGAACCGTCCGCGGCGGGCACCAGCGACACGCGCTTACTGTCGCGGGCGGGCCACGACGACTGCGTGATCCACTTGTCGGGACCGACCTCGATGTCGGCGCGCGGCTCGCGCAGCGCGTCGTTGTTGATCTTCTGCAGCTCGTGGTCGAACCACTTGTGCAGGGTGTTCACCCAGTCGTCGCGGCGGATGTCGAACGGGTCGACATGGCCGGTCTGCGACAGCCACACCTTGCGGACGACGCCGTTCTTGCCCAGGTCGGACCACCACTGGGCGAAGTGGTTGTCCTTGACGTTGAGGTCGTTCACGCCGTGGTAGAAGAACACGCTGGCGCGCACGTTCTTGGCGTTGCCGAACGTGCCGTTCCGGTAGTTGCGGTGGTTCCAGTAGTCGTTGTAGTCGCCGGTCGCGTCGTCCTCGCCGGCGTCGTGCGCGGCGACGACCGAGGCGCACTTGGCGGGTGGGTCGGTGTCGACCAGGTCGGCGAGGTAGGGCTGCTCGTCCTCCCAGTACTTCACGCCGTTCATGCGGCTGTAGTCGTACCAGCTGCTGATCGCCGAGATCGGGACGATGGTCTCCAGCCCGCGCACGCCCGTGGAGGCGACGCCGTTGGCCAGCGTGCCGTCCCAGGACTTGCCGATCATGCCGGTGCGGCCGGTGGTCCAGCTCGCCTTCACCGGCGTGCCGTCGGCCTTGGTGGCCTTGGCCCGCCCGTTCAGCCAGTCGATGACCGCCTTGGTGCCGAGCACGTCGGATTCGCCGACGCCCGGGCAGCCGTCGGACTTGTTGCTGCCGATCGCGTCCACCGCGAGGAACGCGTAGCCGCGCGGCACGAAGTAGTTGTCGTAGAAGAGCGGGAACTTCACCGGGTTGCCCGCGGCGTCGTAGACTTTCTTCTCGCTCTCGTTGCCGCGCCCGAGGTTGTCGTAGTACGGGCTGGCGTCCATGATGACCGGCACCTTGAGGCCCGCGTCGCTCTCCTTGGGCCGCACGATGTCGACGTTGACGCGGTCGCGCTTGCCGTCGCCGTCGGTGTCGAGGCCGGCTTCGACGTAGACGTGCTCGCGGATCGCGTCCTTGTAGGAGAAGACGGGCTGCGTCAGCCCGTCCTTCACCACGATCTTGGGTGGGGCTGCGGCGTGCGCGGCGCTGAGGCCGCTCACGCCTGCCAGGGCCGTGCCGGTGAGCACGGCGACCGCGACCGTCTGCGGGGTTCGTCTCAGGGATCTCCTAAGCAACCCGCACCTCCGAGGGGATTCGAAAATGATCTCTACGAGGTCGTACATTCCTCGCCAAAGGTCACAGAACAATCTCAGCGACCTGTACTGGCCGCACGGTTCGCCGCCGGCACAGCCGCACGGTTCGCCGCCGACAGAACGGCGTGCACGGACGCGGTGAGGATGGAGGTGTCGATGCCGACGCCCCACGAGACCGTTCCGTCGACGCGGCACTCCACGTACGCGGCGGCGCGGCTGTCGGAGCCGGGACCGGTGGCGTTCTCGGAGTGGTGCAGGATCTCGACCGGGATCCCGGCGGCGGCGAGCGCCGCGGTCAGCGCGGCCAGCGGGCCGTTGCCCGATCCGGCGTGCACGCTCTCCTCGCCGTCGATGCGCAGCTCGGCGGTGAAGTCGTGCCGCTGCGGACCGGTGTGTGCGGTGCGCCAGCCGGTCAGCACGACCGGGCCCTCGTCCGCGCGGTCGATGTACTCGGCCTGGAAGAGGTCCCACAGCTCCTTGGCGCTCACTTCCGTGCCGCCGTCGTCGGTCGCCCGCTGAACGATCTGGGCGAACTCGATCTGCAGGCGGCGCGGCAGGTCCAGCCCGTAGCCGGTCTGCAGCAGGTAGGAGATCCCACCCTTGCCGGACTGGCTGTTGACCCGGATGACCGCCTCGTAGTCGCGCCCGACGTCGGCCGGGTCGATCGGCAGGTACGGGACGTTCCACGGCGCCTGCCCGGCGGGCACGCCCAGCTCGGCCGCCTGCCGCGCGTGGTGCGCCATGCCCTTGCGGATCGCGTCCTGATGCGTTCCGGAGAACGCGGTGTAGACCAGGTCGCCGCCGTAGGGGTGCCGCTCGTGCACGCCGATCCGGTTGCAGTGCTCGACGGTGCGGCGGATCTCGTCGATGTCGGAGAAGTCGATCCGCGGGTCCACGCCCTGGCCGTGCAGGTTCAGCGCGAGCGTGACCAGGTCGACGTTGCCGGTGCGCTCGCCGTTGCCGAACAGGCAGCCCTCCACGCGCTGCGCCCCGGCCAGCACCGCCAGCTCGGCGCACGCGACGCCGGTGCCGCGGTCGTTGTGCGGGTGCACCGACAGGATGACCGCGTCGCGGCGGGCCAGATGGCGGTGCATGTACTCGATCTGGTCGGCGTAGACGTTCGGCGTCGCGATCTCGACCGTGGCGGGCAGGTTGTGGATCACGGGCCGGTCGGGGGAGGCGTCCCACAGCGCGGTCAGGCTGTCGCACACCTCCAGCACGTAGTCGGGCTCGGTGAGGTTGAAGACCTCCGGCGAGAACTCGAAGCGCACGCCGGGGCGGTCGCCCGCCAGGCGGGCCACGTGCGTGGCGGCGTCCAGGATGAGCGCGTGCAGGTCCTTGCGGTCGCGGCCGAGGACGACGTTCCGCCAGGTCGGCGCGGTCGCGGTGTAGAGGTGAACGACCGCACGGGGTACGCCTTCGATGGAGGCGAAGGTCCGTTCGATGAGGTCGCGGCGGGCCGGGGTGAAGACCACGATCGTCACGTCGTCGGGCACCACGCCGGGCTCGGCCAGGTCGCGGACGAAATCGAAGTCGGTCTGGCTGGCCGACGGATAGCCGACCTCGATCTCCTTGAAGCCCATCGTGACCATGAGGTCGAAGAAGCGGCGCTTGCGGGCCGGGTCCATCGGCTCGGCCAGGGCCTGGTTGCCGTCGCGCAGGTCGACCGGCACCCACAGCGGCGCCCGTTCGATGCGCCGGGCGGGCCATGCGCGGTCCTCGTTCAGGATCGCTACTCGTTCGTGCGCCGGGCGGTAGCGGTGGTACGGCATCGCGCTGCCGCGCTGCGGATTCCAGGCGGGCGCGTCGCCGGGAACGGGGCCGTCGGGCGTGCGCAGGGTCGGGAAGCTGTTCACGTTCGGTGGTGTCCTTGCCGTCGGTCTGAAGACCGGCAGCACCGAACCCCGCGGCGGGGTGCCGGTCGTTTCAGGCCCCGCCGCGGCGCCCGAGAAGCAGACCGAACAGCGTCATGATCCGGTACTCTAACCACATCTCAGCTCCTCAGACAACCTGATGACTAGGATCGTTGATGCCACTAGGTCCGCTCCGCCCCAGCCCGCTGGTCGAACAGGCCGCCCTGCACCTGCGCGAGCAGATCACGAGCGGGGAGTGGCCGGTCGGCACGAAGCTGCCGGGGGAGACCACGCTGGCGGCGCAGCTGGGCGTGGGGCGTTCGACCGTACGGGAGGCGATCCGGGCGCTGGCGGGGGCGGGCCTGCTCCAGGCGCGGCAGGGGTCGGGCGTCTTCGTCATCGCGACCGAGCCGGAGGAGGACCTCCAGACGCGGCTCCGGCGGGCCTCGGTCGGTGACGTCTACGAGATCCGGATGATGATCGAGGTCCGGGCCGCCGAGCTTGCGGCCGCGCGGCGTACGGACGAGGACCTGGCCGCGATGGACCGGGCCCTTGCCGCGAGGGGCGAGGCCGCCGGGGGGCCGGACGAGCCGTTCATCGACGCCGACATCGCCTTGCACGTGGCCGTCGTGGCCGCCGCGCACAATCCGCTGCTGGGAGACCTCTTCGGCGAGTTCCTACCGGTGTTGCGGGAGGGGCTGCTCGATCTGGTGAGGCTGATCGACGTCCCGACCGCCGAGGGGGACCACGGCCGCGCCGCGCACACCGGCCTGGTCGAGGCGATTCGCGCACGGGACGCGGCCGGGGCGGCGGCGACCATCGAGGAGGAACTGCGCCGCACCGTCGCCTACCTCAAAGCTCGTCCTTGAAGCCGCCGATGATGCCGCGCAGGCCGAGCTCGAAGCGCTCGTCCAGGCCGCGGTCGGTGACGGCGGCGGTGACGGCGACGAGGTTCGGGTACTGCTCAGGCGGCAGGCCCCGCACGTACTCCTGGATCTCGTCGAGCCGTTCCCTGGCCTCGGCGCCGGTGCCGAACGCGATCTCCTGGGTCACATAACCCACCGCGTAGTAGAGGAACACCAGGTAGCAGCGGTTGGCGAACGCGTCGCTCGCGCCCGCGCGCCGCAGCGTGCCGATCACGAACTCGGCGAGGCGCATCCAGTTCGGCCCGAGCGGCACGCGGCCGTTCAGTAGCCGGGTCGCCGCGGGGTTGGCCAGCAGAACGCGGCGGATCTCGCGGGCGGCGGCGGCCAGCCGTTCGGTCCACTCGCCTGCGCCTGCGCCCTCGTCGTCGGCGGGCAGCCGGCACTCGCCGAGCACGGCGTCGACGACCAGGTCGAACAGCTCTTCTTTGCTGCGGAAGTGCCAGTAGAGCGACGGCGACTTGATGTTCAGCTCCGACGCCAGCCCGCGCATGCTGAACGACTCGAAGCCGTCCCGCTCGAAGAGGGCGAGGGCGGCCTGCACGATCTCGGCCCGGCTCAGGCGGGGATCGGCCTCCCGCTCCTCCCGCCACAGGTGCGCACGGTCTGCCATGGGGCCTCACCCTAGCATTGATAGGGCTCCCTAGCGTTGCTAGTCTGCGCCTAGCGTTGCTAGGGAAGCCCCCGATTCGAAGGGTCAGGCGAGACCGATGACTGTGCAGAAGCCCGTCGCGGACGCGGTGGGAGCGGAGAACGGTGGTGAGCAGGCCGGCTGGTGGCCGCTCGTGGCGATCGTCACCGCCGTGTCGATGCTCATGATGAGCGCCACGATCGTCACCGTGGCGCTCCCGGACATCCAGCGCGACCTGGGCGCCGACCTCACCGACCTGCAATGGGTGGTCAACTCGTTCACCCTCGCCACCGCGGTCTTCCAGCTGACCGCCGGGTCGCTGGGGGACCGGGTCGGGCGCCGCCTGATGTTCCTGATCGGCGTCGCGGGCTTCGGGCTGGCGTCGCTGGCGTGCGGGCTGGCGCAGAGTCCCGGGGTGCTCATCTGGGCGCGGGCCGCGCAGGGGATCGCGGGCGCGATCATGTTCGCGACGACGCTCGCCCTCGTCGCGCAGGTCTACGACGGCCGGATGCGGGGCCTGGCGTTCGGGGTCCGCGGCGCCGCCGCCGGGGTCGCCGTGGCGCTCGGCCCGCTGCTGGGCGGCGCGCTGGTCGCGGGCATCGACTGGCGCTGGGTCTTCTACGTCAACATCCCGTTCGCGATCGTCACGCTGCTGATCGGCTGGCTCAAGCTGCCGCGCGAGGAGGAGCTCCGCCAGGGCAAGAGCCTGGACGTGGGCGGCCTCGTCACTTTGACGGCTTCCTTGATCCTGCTGATGGTCGGGCTGCTGAGGGGCGAGGACTACGGTTGGTCGAGTGCGCGGGTGATCGCGATGTTCGCGGGCGCCGTGGTCTTCATGGCGGCGTTCATCGTGGTCGAGGCGGTGCACAAGGAGCCGATGCTGGACCTGTCGCTGTTCCGCTCCCGCTCGTTCAGCGGAACGCAGCTCAGCACGGTCGCCACGCACGGCAGCTTCTTCGCGCTGCTGGTCTATCTGTCGCTCTACTTCCAGAACCAGCTCGACTACTCGGCGTTCAAGACCGGCCTGTGCTTTCTCGCGGTCAACATCCCGATCCTGCTGGCGGGCCCGGCTGCGGGCGCGTTCATGGACCGGCTGCCCACCTGGCTGCTGCCGACCGCCGGGCTGGCGCTGGTCGGTGCCGGCCTCGTGGTGATGCACGGGCTGACGGTCGGCTCGTCCTGGACGCACCTCGCGCCGGGCATGATCATCGCGGGGTTCGGGCTGGGGATGGCCCTGCCGGCGATCGGATCGCTGTCCATGGAGGTGGCCGACGGGCCGCGGCTGGGGATGGCGGCGGGCGTCAACAACACCGTGAGCCAGACGGCCATGGCGATGGGCATCGCGATCTACGGCGCGATCCTCGGGCGCCGGGTCACGCACACGATGGGACGGGACCTGGCGGGCAGGCACCTCCCGGTGCACGACCTCGCCGGGGCCGCGTCCGGTGGGCAGATCAAGGCGGTCGCCGCGCACCTGCCCGCCGGACTGCGCGGGCCTGTGATCTCCGCCGCCGAGCACGGCGTGGTGAACGGGCTGAACGTGCTGTTCTTCGTGGCGGCCGGGGTCGCTCTCACCGGGGCGGCGCTGTCCGTGATCTTGATCAGGACGCCTGGGCGTCGTTGAGCTGAGGCGGAGGGGAAGCCGAGGGAGAGTCGAGAGGGTGCCGAGGGGGAGTGCCCTTTTTGTGCCCACACGTCCCATCCGTACAGTAGGGGCGTGGAGATCACACCGATGCTGCCCGAGCACGCCGACGAGGTGCTCGCCATCTTCCAGGCCGGGATCGACGGCGGGAACGCGACGTTCGAGACCGCCGCCCCGGCCTGGGAGAAGTTCGACGCTGGGAAGCTTCCCGGCCACCGCTTCGTTGCCCGCGACGCCGAGCGCGTGCTCGGCTGGGCCGCGCTCTCGCCGATCTCCGACCGCGCCGTCTTCTCCGGCGTCGCCGAGGTGTCGATCTACATCCACCCCGAGGCCCAGGGCCGGGGCGTCGGCCGCACGCTGCTCGGCGCCTTGATCGACTCCACCGACCGCGGCGACGTCTGGACCCTGCAGGCGGGCATCTTCCCCGAGAACGCCGCGAGCATCCGCCTCCACGAGGCGTTCGGCTTCCGCATGGTCGGCGTCCGCGAACGGATGGGCCGTCACGACTTCAATGGCACGTCCGAGTGGCGTGACGTGGCCTTCCTGGAACGCCGCCGCGCCGACTGATCTTGTCGGCGGGCGCGCCTGCCGGAAATTGAGTGGCTCGGCCGGTTCGGGCCGGGTTACCTTGCGGCCGTGGCTGAGATTCGGGGCACGTTCGAGGGCCGCTTCGAGCCGGTGGCCGAGGCGCTGGCGGCCTCGCTGGACACCGAGGACGTGGGCGCGTCGGCGTCGGTCGTCGTGGACGGCGAGCCGGTCGTCGACATCTGGGGCGGGTACGCCGACCAGGCTCGCAGCGTTCCATGGGAGCGCGACACCATCACCGGCGTCTGGTCCACGACCAAGACGATGACCGCGCTGTGCGCGCTGATCCTCGCCGATCGCGGCGAGCTCGACCTGGACGCGCCGGTCGCGCGCTACTGGCCCGAGTTCGCGGCGGCGGGCAAGGAAGGGGTACTCGTCCGGCACCTGCTCGGGCACACCGCGGGCCTGCCGGACTGGGACAAGCCGGTCACGGCCACCGACCTCCTCGACGCGCAGGCCATGACCGCGCTGCTGGCCGCGCAGGCGCCCCAATGGGAACCGGGCACCGTGGGCGGCTACCACTCGATCACGTTCGGCTTCCTGGTCGGCGAGGTCGTCCGCCGCGTGACCGGCCGCAGCCTCGGCGCGTTCTTCGCCGAGGAGGTCGCCGGGCCGCTCGGCGCCGACTTCCACATCGGGCTGCCCGCCGAGCACGACCACCGCGTCGCCCCGCTGATCGCCGCGCCCGAGGGTGACCGCCCGGACGGCTTCCAGGTCGGGGTGTCCGACGCCAACACCGAGGCTTGGCGGCGGGCCGGGCTCGCGGCCATCGGCGGGATCGGCAACGCCCGTTCCGTCGCCGCCGTTCAGTCGATGCTGGCGAGCGGGGGAGTGGGCCGTGGCGCGGCCGGCGGCGTACGGCTGCTGTCGGAGGCGGGCTGCGAGCGCGTCTTCGAGGAGCAGTACGCGGGCGAGGACCGCATTCTGGGCATGCCGATCCACTGGGGCATGGGCTACCGCCTCGAAGGCCGAACGTGCTCGTGGGGCGGCTGGGGCGGCTCGGTGGTCCTGGTCGACGTCGACAACCGGATGACGGTGTCGTACGTGATGAACCAGGTGCTGTGGAACGACGGCTACGCGCGCGGGCTCGGCATCGTCATGGCCGCCTACGAGTCACTTACCGGGTGATGCGGCGCCAGGGGTAGGGGAGGGTGGACTCGGCGCGGAAGACGCCCGCGTCGGTGAGCGCCTTCAGGACCGTACGGGCGCACTGGCGGCGCAGCTCGACGCGGCGCGGCAGGCGGCGGACCTGCCGCCACGTGCGCCAGACCGGCAGGCCGACGGTCTCGTAGACGTACGGCTGGATCATCGTCAGGTCGAACATCGCGACGATCGCCAGCGGCACGATCCACCGCACGGCCAGGCGATCGCTCCAGGTCGCGGCGGCGTAGTGCTCGCCGAGCGTCGTGCGGGCGAACGCGATGTGCCGCGCCTCCTCGGCACGGTGATAGCGGTTGACCGCGCCGATGTAGGGGTCGGTGTCGGGATGCTCGGCGAGGAGCTTCTGCAGCAGGTCGGGGATCTCCTCGCCCGCGAGCACGAACGCGTCCAGCGTCGCGGCCCGCTTCATGAGCAGAGGCAGGCCCCACCTGCTGAGCAGGGTCGGCACCCGCCCGCCGATGAACGGGTTGCGCTGCTCGGGCTCCAGCTGCCGGTAGACGCGGATGAACAGCCGGGAGTGGCGGGTCTCCTCGCCGATCTCGTGCAGCGCGTAGGTGAAGCGCGGATCGGTGATGTCGGCGCCGAGCGCCATCTGGAAGGCGAACCCGGCGATCAGCGTCTGCTCGAACATCACCCCGGCATGGAAGATCGAGGCGAGCTCCTCCCGCGCTAGCCGTGCGCGCTGCTCGGGGGACAGGTCCAGGTCCAGGCCGGCCACCGACAGCAGCTCGTCCGGAACGAGCTGGTCCTTGGTGAAGGCGCCGGTGACCTCGGCGTCCGGCTCGATGAACTTGCGGGTCGAGGCCTTGTTGAGCCGTTCGATGCGCAACGAGTTGGTCGTCATGGAGGGTCCTTCCCCGGGTGTCGTGCGCCGCCGTGCTCCTCAAAGTAGAGGAATTGAGTGATTTACTCAATCGCTCAATTTGTCTTAGGCTTGTGAGCATGACCACAGCGACGACCAAGGGCGAGCGGACCAGGCAGGCGCTCCTGGACGCCGCGATCGCCCGCTTCGGCAGAGACGGGTACCGGCGTACGTCGATCGCCGACATCACCCGGGACGCGGGGCTCAGCGGCACGGCCTCCTACGCCTACTTCGCCAACAAGGAAGAGCTCTTCATCGCCGCCGCCGACGCCGACGCGGGCCCCGTCATCGAGGAGGGCCTGGCCGCGCTGACCGGCGACGTCTCCATCGACCACTGGCGCGGGTCGCTGATCGTCGGGCTGCTGGAAGGGCTCGAACGGCACCCGCTGGCCCGCCGCATCGTCGCGGGCCTGGAGCCGGAGTTCACGGTCCGGCTGCTCAGCATCCCCGCGCTCGACAAGCTGCGCGCCGAGAACGCCCGCCGCCTGCGCGAGCTTCAGCGGGCGGGCGAGATCCGCGCCGACATCGACCCCGAGCAGATCGCGCGGGGCATGGTGCCGGTCGTGATGTCCCTGCTGATGGCGCTCCTGCAGACCGGCGCCGAACCGGCCGAGTTCCTCGGACCCGACGTGGCCGCCATCTTCGACGCCGCAGTCCTACCGCCCCAGCCCTAGCCCGCGTGAAAATGCCCGTGGCGCAGACGCTGGTACGTCTGCGCCACGGCGTTCGGTGGGTCAGGTGCGACGGGTTGCGGACCCCCCTGCTTTCACCACGTCGCCGGGAGGCGGTCGGTTCGACGTGAGCGCGAGCGGGTCCGGTCAGTGGTGGCTCTCCTCGGGGGCGTGCTTGGGCATCAGCGCGACGACCGGGACGCTGAGCGCGGTGACGGCCAGCACGACGATGAGGCTGATCTCCATCGCGTGCGTCAGGCCCGAGCCCGCGGTCTGGAAGAAGATCGAGGTCACGGCGGCCGAGCCGATCCCGGCGGCGAGCTGCTGGATCGAGCTGAGCGAGCCGCTCGCACTGCCGGCCTCGTCGCCGCTGATGTCGCCGAGGGCCACGTCGAAGATCGTGGAGTAGCAGGCGCCCATGCCCACCCCGATCACGAAGATCGCCGGGGCGAGGGCCCACAGGCCGGGGTCGCCGTACGCCACCAGCGCGAGCACCCAGCCGCAGCCGGCCAGCACGACGGCCAGCCCGATGAAGATCAGCGTACGGCCGAGCTTGGCGACCAGGCCGCCCATCGCCGCGCCCGCCGCGACGATGATGCCGAGGGTCAGCGGCAGCAGTCCGAGCGCCGCTCCGCGCGGCGACGCGTGCAGGGCCTCCTGCATGAACAGCGACAGCACGTACACCAGGCCGGTGGTCACCGCGAAGACGGCGAGGCCGACCAGCATCCCGGAGGTGAAGCCCTTGTTGCGGAGCAGCGACGGCTTGAGCAGCGGGTCGGCGGCGGTCATCTGGCGGCGTGCGAACAGGCCGAGGAAGACCACGCCCGCGGCGATCGAGACGATCGGAACGGCGGTCCAGCCGTTGGCGGACCCGTCGACCAGCCCGTACAGCAGCCCGAACATCGCGCCGGCCAGCAGCCCGGAGCCGAGCCCGTCCACGACCGTGCTCCGGTCGCCGTCGTCGTGCGGCAGGACCTTGACGGCCAGCGCGAGACCGATCGCGCCGAGCACCAGGTTGACCAGGAAGATCGGCCGCCAGGCGAGCCCGAACAGGTCGGCGTCGATGATGAACCCGGCGAGCACCGGCCCGCCCACCGTCGCGACGCCGAGCAGCGGCCCGAACAGCCCGAACGCCTTGGAGAGCATGTCGCGCGAGAACGTCTTGGTCATGATCGCCATGCCCTGGGGGATCAGCAGCGCGCCGAACGCGCCCTGCGCGACCCGGGCCGCCAGCAGCAGCGCGGGGTCGGGGGAGAGTCCCGCCACGGCCGAGGCGATCGTGAAGCCGGTCATGCCGATCAGGAAGAGCCTGCGCTGGCCGAACTTGTCGCCCAGCCGCCCGCCGACCACGAGCAGCACGCCCATGGCCAGCATGTACGACGTTCCGAGCCACTTGATCAGGCCCTCGCCGCCGCCGAGATCCCGGGCGATCGTCGGCGCCGCGATGTTGGTGACGGTCGAGTCGATCATGTCCAGGGCGTCGGCCAGCAGGACCAGGCCCAGGATCACCCACATCAGCCTGGTCGAGGCCTTCGGGCTCGCGCTTGTGGTTGCCACGGCGGTCATCGCGGCCACCTCCTCACCTCAAAGTCAGAATCACTATGAAATTATAATGACTCTGACTTCAGAATAATTCCACCCCTCCGCTAGAATCGATGGCATGCCGCCGACCGGACGCCGTGAACGCAAGAAGGCCCAGACCCGCCAGGCCCTGGCCGACGCCGCCCGGGAGCTGTTCCTGGAGCACGGCTACGACGGCGTCACCGTCGCCCAGATCGCCGACGAGGCCGACGTCTCGATCGCCACGCTGTTCAAGCACGTTCCGGACGGCAAGGAAGCGCTGATCTTCGACGACGGCGTGGAACGCCGCGAAGCCCTGGTCAAGGCCGTTCGCGATCGCGACCCCGGCACCTCGACCCTCCGGGCCCTCCGCGCGTTCTTCGTGCGCCGCGGCCCGTTCGACCCCGACATGTCGCCCGACCTGAAACGCCTGCGCGACCTGATCGTGGGGACTCCCGCCCTCGGCGACTACCAGCGCAAGCTGTGGCAGTCGGCAGAGGGTGTCCTGGCCGAGGCCATCGCGGCCGAGTCCGGCCGCGACCCTTCCGAGCCCGCTGTACGAGCCCTGGTCCGCTACGTCCTTGAGGTCCCCGATCTGGCCGGCCGGGAGCCCGACCCCCTCCACGCCCTGCACGAGATCTTCGATCTCCTGGAATCCGGCTGGCACGACTAGGGGGTCCGCTTCCGGCCTGACTCCCGGTCTTTCACTGGGCAATGGCCCACTGTTGGGTGAGGATGCAGCCTCCCGCCAGGAAGGCAGGACCCGTGAGCATCCCCGATCACGCCCACCTGATCTCCAAGAAGTCCGGGATGGCCATCGACATCGAAGGCGCCTCGACCGACGACGGCGCGGCCGCCGTTCAGTGGTACCTCAGCGGTGACCCGAACCAGACGTTCGCACTGGAGCCCGCGGGCAAGGGCTACTTCCACATCCTCGCCAAGCACTCGGGCAAGTCCCTGGACGTGGAGGCCGCCTCCACCGACAACGGTGCTCGTGTCCTCCAGTGGTCTCCTGGCGGCGGCGACAACCAGCTGTTCGACATCAAGGACAACGGCGACGGCTTCTACCGGATCGTGGCGATGCACTCCCGCAAGGTCCTGGCCGTCTACGGCGCCTCCACCGACGCCGGTGCGGGCCTGGTCCAGTGGGACTCGGGCTCCGACGACAACGAGCTCTGGGAACTCCGCCCGCCCAAGGACGCCTCCGACTCAGGCGGCACCCTCATCTGGGACTCCTAAGCCTCACGCGTGAGCGAGCGCGTAGAGCAGAAAAGCAACGCCGCTCACAGTCACCGCGCACATCAGGGCGAAGTAGGCGAGCGGCCACCTCCGGCGCGCTACCAGCGCGACCACCAGTCCGGCGAACGGTGCGAGCCCCGCACCGCCCAGCGCCGCCCAGAACACCGTCACGACCAGCCAGTCGCCAGGATGTCGGCCGTCCAGCGCGAAACCGAGCGAGAACAACAGCGGCGACACGACCCACCACGCGCCCAGCCCGCCGATGACCCAGGACACGACGTCCCTGCTCGGCGAACGCGTGACCCCGGACACCATGACCTGGATCTTAGACAATCCGCCCATCCGGGACACTCGATCGTGCTTCGATGCTAGGTGCTCGAAACACCGCACATCGGAGGCGTTCCACCATGGCCGATCTCGACCCGACCGCCACGTTCAAAGAGTTCGACGCCGACGGCGACGGCTACATCACGCGCGAGGAGTTCGCCGCCGCCCTGAACGCGCGGGGCGAGGAGGTCACCACGGCCGAGCTGGACTCCATCTTCAAGAACGCCGACCAGCGCGACGGCGACATCGACGGCCGCATCTCCCTGGCCGAGTTTCTCGTCGCCTGGGACAAGTAGCTAGCGGCGGGCGGTCACGACCATCCGGCGACTCCCCGCCACCAGCGGACCGCCCCCATCGCCGTACCCCTCGACGTCCCGGAACCCGGCGCCCATCAGCCAGTCGCGCAGTTCAGGGAACGTGAACAGCCGTGTGAAGAACGGGACGCGGCGAATCCTCCCGTCCCGGATCACTGTCCGCGTCGCCAGGCTGCGCCCGGTGAGCGGATCGATCCGGTGCTGGTCGACGACCATGTCCTCGCCCCGTTCGATCACGACCGAGTTCTGGTACCTGGCGAGCAGCCCGGTGTAGTTGATCAGCTCGACCGCGAACCGCCCGCCCGGCCGGAGCGCGCCGTGCACCTGCTCCAGGACGCGCCGGTTGCCGTCGTCGTCGAAGTAGCCGAACGAGGTGAACCAGCAGACGACCGCGTCGAACCGTTCGGCGTACGGCAGGTCGCGCATGTCGCCGAGGACGTAGTCGACCTCGGCGCCAGCCTCCCGTCGCGCCCGCTCCAGGAACAGCGGCGTCGCGTCCAGCCCGGTGACCCGGCATCCCCGCGCCGCCAGCCGGTTGGCGATCCGCCCGTGGCCGCAGCACAGGTCGAGTACGTCCTGGCCGGGCTCCAGCCCCAGCAGCTCCCAGACCACCCCGGTCTCGGCGTCGCTGCGTTCCTTCAGCGCATCGGCGAAGAAGTACAGGTAGTCGTCGTCGAACATGCCCTCGGCATCGAAGATCGGCTCGCTCACCCCACCAGAATCTCCCACGCGGCCGCTCTTCCCATATATAGCCGTCCGTGTTTTTATAACGGCCGACGACGCAGCGAGGAGATGTCGTGCGACCGATCTTGTCCCTGTGTGCCGCGCTGGCTCTGGTCGCGGCAACGCTGACGGCCCAGCCCGCAGAAGCCCGGACGACCGCCGGTTTCTACACGCCGCCCGATCCGCTTCCGGCCGGTAGGCCCGGCGATGTCATCCGTGCTGAGCCGATGACCGCGAACCTACTGCCCGGCGTCGCGCTGCCCGCCCGCGCCTGGCGCATCCTCTACCGATCGACCACGGCCACCGGCAAGCCGACGGCTGTGTCGGGCGTGGTCCTCGTACCGACGGCCCCCTGGAAGGGCCCCGGCAAGCGTCCGATCATCGGGCACGCGGTCGGCACGCAGGGCATCGCCGACCGCTGCGCCACGTCGCACCTCCTGGACTACGGCCTGGACTACGAGGGCAGCTTCTTCGCTCTCGAACTCGCCCGAGGCTGGGCGGTCGCGGTCACCGACTATCCAGGCCAAGGAACGCCCGGCGACCACACCTATGTGGTCGGCCACGCGCTAGGGCCGGCCGTCCTGGACTCCGTCCGCGCCGCCCGCCGCCTGCCCGAGGCCGGCCTCCCCACGAACGGCCCCCTCGCCATCACCGGCTACTCCGAGGGCGGAACGGCCGCCGAGTGGGCGCTCCAGCTCCAGCCCTCCTACGCCCCCGACCTCCCTCTGGTCGGCGGCGCGGCCGGGGACGGCACCACCGACCTCATGCACACCGCCAACAGCCTCGACAACGGCCCGCTGGGTTTCCTCCAGCTCTATGCCGCCATCGGCCTGAACGCCGCCTACCCAGACCTGCATCTGGACAGTTACCTGAACGCCAAGGGCCGCGACCTCACCGCCCAGATGCGCGACAGCTGCATCTACAAGGCGGGCATCATCGGCGTCCCCCAATGGCTGCGCCGTTCCACTGTCCTGACCCAGGACGTCCTCAGGCTGCCGCAATGGCAGAAGCGGATAGCCCAGAACCGCACCGGCGCGATCGCCCCCAAGGCCCCCGTCCTCCTGGCTCACGCCCGCTACGACGAGGTCATCCCGTACTCCGAAACCGTCGACCTCTACCACCGCTGGTGCGCCCGCGGCGCCAACGCCCGCTTCCAGGAACTACCTCTGGAGCACGGCGTGGGCGGCATCACCGGCTTCCCCCTCTTCGTCGATTGGCTGGCCAGCCGCTTCGCCGGTGAACCCCTCCCACGCCCCGCCGACTGCCGTGCCGGATAGCTAAGAAGCAGTTGGCCGAGGAAGCCGGGCACTGGGGCACGGCCCGCGACGGAGAGCAGGCGCTCGCGGGCTCGATGGACCACCCATCCCCGGCCTCGCGGCGTCGGCGGTGTGTTCCGCCGGCAGCATGACCTTGTCGCCAAGGCGACAAGGTCATGCTCGTTGCCGCCTGTCAGGATCGTCCGGTGATGGCTTTCAGTTCCTGCTCGGCGATCTCCACTATGGGTATTTCGTCGTAGTTGCTGAGGATGACGCTGACCCAGCCGGTGTCGGGGTAGATGTTCCAGTTGGCGGTGCTGCCGCCGGTGCTGCCGCCGCGGCCGATCAGCCATTGGCCGCTGACGATCTTGATCGGTCCCGAGTAGCCGGTGAACGACGGGTGGGCCGGTGCGGAGCCGTCGCCGGGCACCCGGGGGAACTTGGCTCCGATCAGCAGGTCGGCGTAGGGCGGGTCCAGCACCGTGCCGTCGGCCAGTGCGTGCGCGAACCGGACCAGGTCCGGTGCGGTGGCGAAGCCGTCGTCGGTGGCGTAGCCGATGAAGTGTCGGCCCGGGTTCTTGCCTTGTTTCATGCTGCCCTTGTCCAGGTTGCGGACGGCGTCGACCCGGCTGCCGTCGGGTTGCAGCATGTAGGAGCGTGCGATGTGCTCGTCGGTGAGCCATTGCGGTCTGGTGTAGAACGCCGTGCCGGTCATACCGCAGCGTTTGAAGATGTGCTCGTGCACGTAGTCCCAGTACGTGGTGCCGGTCACGGCCTCCACGATCTGTGCGGCGATGGACAGGCCGGCGCCGGCGCCGTTGGTGTGGGCCTGGTTGCCTGAGCCCGGGGGCGCTACCAGCGTCGCCTGCCGGGTCCACTGCTGGTTGAACTCGTGCACTTCCTCCTTACTGCTGAAGATGCGTTGCAGGTCCAGCTCCGGGGCGTTCATCCCGCCGGTGGTAGTGAGCAGATGGTGGACGTTCACCTGCTCGGCGATGTCCTTGGCGAAGCCCGTCAGGTAGGTGCCAACCGTGTCCGGTAGCTTCACCTTGCCCTGCTGCGCCAACTGCAGGATGGCCACCGAGAGGAACGGCTGGATCCCCGAGGAGAGGTCGACCGCGACGCCCTCGTGGTTGCGGATGCCCTTCTCTTTGTCGGCCATGCCGTAGCTGCGTGACAGCACCGTCCGGCCCTTGTGCGACAACAGCACCACACCGGAGAACTTGTCCTGGGTGGCCAGCTTCGCCACGTATCGGTCGTAGGCTCCGCCGGGCCGGGTGTCCGGCGGGATCTGGCCGGTCGGGGCCTCGTCGGCCTGGCCTGGCCGGGCGCCCACGAGCGGCGCGCCCGCCGCCAGCACGCCGGTGGCCGCCAGCCCGCCGCCCCACCCCAGCAGCCGGCGCCGGTCGACACCACGTACGGAATCCGAGTCCATGATCACCTTTCTAGGCCTTCGTGGGGGACAACTCACGAGGGCATTTCTAGAAAGGGTGCGGTCACACTACGGTGCGCGAGCCTGTGACCCGGCTGTGACCGCGCGTGGGTGAGCACCGCGATCCGCAGTGCGTCGAGCCCGGCTTCGCGCACGCCCGACTTCGGGATCCTCCGGCCCGTCCCACCTAAGGCTGAACGGTGTAGGTCGTCGTGGCGCTGCGGCCCGATGTCTGGCCGGTGGCGCTGACCGTGACCGTTCCAGGCGCCGAGGCGCGCAGCAGTTGATACTCGAAGCTTCCGTCGCTTGCGGCGGTGGGCCGGTACTGGCTGCTCGTGCCCTGCGGCCAGGAGTAGGTCAGCTCGACGATCTCACCGGGCTTGAAGCCCCTGCCCGTGATCTTGCAGGCCACGCCACCGCTCGCGGTCCCGCACGAGGCCAGCTCCGGCGGCCCGGTGACTTCCACGCCGCCGGTCTGCTTGCTGCGCACGACGACCTCGGTGGGAGCCCCGCGAAGGTTCTGGTGGATGACCAGGCGGGCGGTGCCGGCGTTGGCCGTCTGCCGAGTGACGGTGATCTTGCAGGGATCACTGTGGGCGGGAAGGGTCTGGTGTTCGCAGCCGGTGTGGTTGTACGCAGCGGCGCCGGGGCCCAGGAGTTCGATCGCGCCGATCCGCAGCGGCAGGGTTCCGCTGTTGGACACGCTCACCGTGTCTTCACATGTCTTCCCGGCGTCGTCGCAGTCCAGTTCCAGCGATGAGGGATCTGTCTTGATGTGCAGGCCGGTCTGGGTGTCGTTGCCGGTCTGTGTGCCGAGAGTGCCGATGCCGCCGACCGAGGGCAGCGGAAGGTGCGGGTCGGTGCGCCCGGTGGCACGGTCGACGATGGTGAACCCGCCGTAGGTGATGGCCAGCGCGACGATCGTGATCAGCAGGCCGGCGCCTATGCGGAGCCGGTGCAGTCGGCCAACGGTGGAGATCATCGGTGCGACGGCCGCACCCGCCGCGGCGGCGATCACCCGGCTGGTGGGCGACAGGTGCAGCGAGGTGGTGATCAGCGTGACGACGACTGAACCGCAGATCGCACCGAGCATCGCCGGTACGACCGGGCCGAGACTGCCTGGACGCTGTTGCGGAATGGCCACGAGGGTCCTCCATCACGGGCGGGGAGGGGCATCACAGGCGATCAACTGACCGGGCACTTGGGCCGGGCCGCCCCGAATACCGGCTCTGACGGACGGCGCCCCGGCCCGGTTCTCGATCCACAAGCGTCCTGGCGGTCGCGTTCACCAGAACCCGCAGGTCCAGGCCTACGGCGGGTCCCCCGTGGCCAGATGAGGACACAGAGAGCGAGGGAGGCTAACACAAGGTGAACGCGCGGGCTCAGGCTCCCACGGTGCCGTCGACGGCTTCGCGGATGAGGTCGGCGTGGCCGTTGTGCCGCGCGTACTCGTGGATCATGTGCAGCATGATGAAGCGGAGCGAGACGTCCTGGTTCGAACGCGGCTGGTGGGCGACCAGATCCAGGGACGGCGCCGCCAGCTCGATACGGCGTGCGTGCTCGACCTCGGCCTGCCAGGCGGTGAAGGCCTCCTCGCGGGAGCAGCCCGCAGGGTCGTAGGCGGTCTGGTAGTCGTCGGCGTGCGACCAGACGTTGGGCAGGTCGCGTTCGCCGTTCACCGTCTTGCGGAACCAGGTGCGCTCGACCTCGGCCATGTGGCGGACCAGCCCGAGCAGGGAGAGCCCCGAAGGCTTCGAAGCCTGCGCACGCAGGGCGTCGTCGTCGAGGCCGTCGCACTTCCAGGCGAGCGTGGCGCGGTGGTAGTCAAGGTGCGCCCGGAGCATCGCACGCTCGTCGGCGATCAGCGGCACATCGGGACGTTGAGTGGTCACCGCCGTCACCCTAGTCCGGCGCCGAATGTCACCCCCGCCCACTAACCTGGAGTTACAGCTCGTGGCGGAGGTGGCGTCATGCGCGATGACCTGGCGGGCAGGCGGACTGGCGAGCGCATCAAGATCCTGCGTGAGCGCAAGGGGCTGTCACGGCCGACGCTCGCCGGACTGGCGGGCAAGTCGGCCGAGTGGCTGAAGGGGATCGAGAGCGGACGGCGGCTGCCGCCTCGGCTGCCTGCGCTGGTGCGGCTGGCGGAGGCGCTCGGCGTGGACGACGTGGCGCTGCTCGCGGGAACGGACCTCAACCTGGCGGACGGGGCGTCCATCCCCATCGCGTCGTTCGCGCGCATCCCGCACGAGGCGGTGCCCGCCATCCGCGACGCGGTGCGGGCGCCGTTGCTGAGCGTCGCACCGCGCCCGATCGACCTGAGGTCGCTGGCCGGACGGGTGGAGCAGGCTTGGCGGCTGTGGCACGGGTCGGCGACGCACCGGACCGATGTGGGGCGCGTCCTGCCCGCGCTGGTGACCGACTCCCGCATCGCCGTGCGGCTCACGCATGGTGCCGAACGCCGCACCGCGCATGCGGTGATGTCCGACCTGTACGCGCTCGTTCAGCACGAACTCGTGTGGGCGAGCGAGCCCGAGCTGACTTGGGTCGTGGCCGACCGGAGCGTGACCGCCGCGCAGGAGGCCGACCGGCCGGTGGCGCTGGCCGGGGCGGCGTGGACGCTCGCCATCGTGCAGCGCACGACGGGTGACCATCAGGGAGCGGCCGCTCTGGTGGACGAGGCCGCCACCCTCCTGCGGCCGGGGCTGGAGGACGGGCCGGCGGAGTTGCGCGCGATGTACGGCGCGCTTCACCTGCACGCGGCCACCACGCACGCCCGCGCCGGACGTGAGGGCGACGCTCTCCGCCATCTCGACCAGGGCAGGGCCACGGCCGAGCGCCTTCCGGCCGGATACCACCACCTCTGGACGCAGTTCGGCAGGTCCAACGTCGAACTGCACGCGGTCTCGGTGAACGCCGATCTCTCCCGATCGTCGGCGGCACGTGACAGGGCGCGGCAGATCGACCCGGACACGATCCCGAGTCGCGAGCGCCGAGCGCGCCTCATGGTGGAGACCGCCCGCTCGTACCACCAGCAGCGCGACTACGGGGCGGCCCTCGACTGGCTCGAACACGCCTATCCGGTCTGCAACGACTCGGTGCACTACTCGCCCGAGGCGCGTCAGATCGCCTCCGACGCCGTCGACCACGGCGGGCCGATGATCGACCGCCGAGCCCGCACGTTCGCCCACCTACTCGGCCTCCCCGCCTAGGCGCACTGGAGGTGGTGTTGTGTCTGATCAACGAGGCTCGATCGGAGGACGGATCGCCAGCGCACGGAAGTTGCGCGGGCTCACGCAGGGGCAGCTCGCAGAACGAGTGCCGTGCTCCAAGAGCCTGATCGCTCAGGTGGAGCGGGGGCACAAGCCCGCGACGCAGGCATTGGTGGCGGGCGTCGCGCGGGCGCTGCGGGTGGGCGTGGGGGAGCTGACCGGGCAGCCGTACGGGGATGAGAGCCGGCGGGCGGATCGCGTGCACGCGGCGGTGCCTGACATCCGGCGGGCGCTGCTCGGCTGGGATCTGCCGGATGAGGAGATCCGGCCGAGGGCGTTCGATGCGCTGGCGGCTGACGTGGAGCGGGCGTCGGCGCTGGGGCGGCAGGCGCGGTACGGGCGCCTGGGGGAGATGCTGCCGGGGCTGCTGGAGGAGCTCACCGCTGCGGTGCATGGCGCCGATCATCCGGAACGGCTCTATGCCTTGCTGGCGGAGGCGTACACCGGGGCCACGGCCATCGCCTACACGCTGGGCTATTTTGATCTGCGCAGCTTGGCGATGGAACGCGTGGACTGGGCCGCGCGGGCCTCGGACGACCCGTTGCGCATCGCGCGGACGCAGTGGCAGCGCTCGACGCTGTTCCTCGCCAACGCGTCGTACGACAAGGGCGGCAGGTTGCTCGCGCGCATCAGGCATGAGCTTGGTGAGGACGTGGCGCGGATGGACGCGCCCACGGTGAGCGTCTACGGTGCGGCCCACCTGCGTTCGGCCATCTTTGCCGCGCGTACGCCCAACGCCGCCGGGGCGTGGGCGCACATCGGCGAGGCGTGGGAGTGCGCTCGCCTCCTTGGAGAGGACGCCAACCACTACGGGTTGGAGTTCGGGCCGTCCAACGTCGCGATCCACGAGGTGGCGGTCGCGGTCGAGCTTTACGACGGTGCCGAGGCCGTACGGCGGGCCGGGCTGATCCGGCTGCCCGACACGGTCGCGCCGGTACGGCTCGGCCACTACTACATCGACCTCGCCCGGGGCTTTCTCTACAACGGGAACCGGACCAAGTCCCTGGAGGCGCTGCAGACCGCGCGGCGGGCCGCCCCTCAGCAGACGCGCAACCATCCCATGGTGCGCGAGACCGTTCGGATGCTCGTGGACCTGGAGCGGCGCCGACCCAAGGCGCTGAGCGGGTTCGCCTCATGGGTCGGCATGCCGTGAGTTTCACGCGGTCGTGAAACTTCACCTGGTCGCCGCACGTGCACTCTCGGTGCGTGACTGAGGAACCTGAGCAGGTCAAGGCGGAGCTGGGGGCGGAGTTTCCCGGGTGGCGGATCATTGTGAGCGATCGGCGGCGGTGGTGGGCGCTGCGGGGGCCGCTGCCGATGGACCGCATTCACGAGGTGGACGCCGTGGATGCGAACAGCGCTGAGGAGCTCCGGTCGCGTTTGGGGCGGGTGGGGCGGTGAGCGTTCACCTGGATGCGCTGGGGGAGGGGCTTGCGGCGGCGGGGCTGGTGGTGACGGCTCGGTATGGGGAGACGCCCGCTTTGTTGCGGGTGGTCAATCCGGCGTTGCCCGGGGTGGGGGAGAGCGTAAGCGTGGCGGAGGGCCAGGACGGGCTGTGGTTTCGCTGTTCGTCAGGGGGCTTGGTCGCGCCTTGCGGGGATGTGCGGGGTGCGGTGGGGGAGATCTGTGAACGGCTCAGTCCCGGTGGGCTTGCGAGGGTGGTGGGGTCAACTGGGGCGGAGGTGGAGGCCGCCGGTGGCGTCCAGGGCGTGGCCGGTGATCCAGCGGGCGTCGGTGGAGACCAGGAGGGCCACGGCGTCGGCTACGTCGGCGGGTTGGCCCACTCGGCCGAGGGCGGAGGCTGCGGCGGCGCGGGCGCGGGCCTCGGGGTCGTCGCGGAGGTGGGACATCATGTCGGTCTCGGTGAGGCCCGGCAGGACCGTGTTCACGGTGATGCCTCGCGGGCCCAGGGCTTGGGCGAGGGTGCGGCTCATGGTGTCCAGGGCTGCCTTGCTCATGGCGTAGGTGACCTCGGGTGGGGCGGTACGGGTGACGGGCGAGGAGATGTTGATGATGCGGCCTCCTTCGCCCATGAGGGGGAGGGCGCGCTGGATGATGAAGAACGGCGTCCGGGCGTTGATGGCGAAGACGTGGTCGAAGGCTTCGGGGGTTACTTCTTCTATTGGGCCTGGGCCGATGATCGAGGCGTTGTTGACCAGGATGTCCAGGTGGGTTTTGGCCGTTCGGTCGCGGAGGCCTGCTTCCAAGGTGGAGAACAGGGTCTCGATGGCGTTGTCAGTGCCGAACTGGGCTTGTAGGGCGAAGGCCTGGCCACCGGCTTGCTGGATGTCGGCGACGGTCGCGTCTGCGGCGGACTTGTTGCTGCCGTAGTGCACGGCGACCAGGGCGCCGTCGGCTGCGAGTTTCCGGGCTATTGCTCGGCCTATGCCGCGTGAACCGCCGGTGACCAGGGCTGTCTTCTCCATGCCGTCCTCCCGGGGAAGCAAAGATCCTTTCCTTCCCCGGGAGGGGCGGGCTTAGTCGAGCTGGGCTTGGAAGATTGCTTGGTTGAAGTAGGCCTTGGCTTCTTGGATCAGGCCTTCGGAGTCGAGTTCGTAGGTGTTGATGCCGGACCAGTTGATGGGGCGGCCGGTCTTGGTGACTGCGGAGCCTCGCCAGGTGACGGCTACGTGGGTGCCGGTGGTGTGGGCTTCGAAGGGGGTTAGGCCTAGGAACGGGTTGAAGGCGGGGATGACGCTTTCGATGAAGGACTGGATGGCGGGGCGGCCGATTAGGGGTGTGGAGCCGATGGGGTCGTGGAATTGGGCGTCTTCGGCGAAGGCGGCTGCCCAGGCTTGGGCATCGCCTGCTTGGGAGGCGCGGAAGAACTGGTCAACGGACTGCGGCATGGCTGGGAACGTCATGGGTCTCCTTCATGGGTGAGCGGTGCAAGAGATGGCGGATGAGGGCTATCGCGGCGGCAACGGCGACGAGAGCACAGACGCCGTGCCAGCCGAAGGTGGTGTAGGCGCGTACGCCGAGCCATGAGCCCGCGCTGCCGCCGAGGAACGAGCAGGTCATGTACGCGGTGTTCAGGCGGCTGCGGGCCTTGGGGTTGAGCGCGAAGATGCGGGACTGGTTCGCCACTTGGCTGGATTGGACGGCGACGTCCAGGAGGAGCATCCCCGCGCCGAGGATGACCAGGCCTGGGATGCCGCCGATCGTGCCCGGGAGCAGGAGCGCTGCTGCGGCCATGACTCCGATGGTGCAGGTCAGGTTGACGACATCGGGGCCTCGGCGGTCGATCCAACGGCCTGCGATGGGGGTGCAGAACATGCTCGCGGCGCCGACCAGGGCGATGAGGCCCACGGTCTGGGGGCCACGGTCGTAGGCCGGGCCGGTGACGAGGAGAGCGAGGCTCGTCCAGGCTGCGCTGAAGCCACCGAAGAGGGTCGCTTGGTAGAGGGCTGAACGGCGCAGCTCGGGCTCGGTGCGAAGCAGGCGGAGGCTTGCGGTGAGGAGGGAACGGTAGGGCTCGCGGGTCTGAGGGGCCGTTGCGGGGATGGACGCGGTCAGTGTCGCGGCCAAGAGGAGCAGCAGGGCGGCGGCTATCAAGTAGGGGGCGCGCCAGCCGAGCCAGGCGCCGACCGTTCCGCCGAACGTGCGGGCCAGGAGGATGCCGCCGATCAGGCCGCTGAGGAGCGTGCCGGTGACGGCTCCACGGCGGTCGTCGGAGACCAGGCCGGCGGCCATCGGGAGGATGACCTGCGGGACGACGGTGACCACTCCGATGAACGCGCCGGCGGTGACCAGGACGGGAATGTTGGGCGCTGCCCCGGCTGCTATGAGGCCTAGGCCGGTGAGGGCCAGGAGCGTGATGATCAAGGGGCGGTGCGGCAGGCGGTCGCCCAGGGGGACCAGGAAGAAGACGCCTGCGGCATAGCCGAGCTGGGCGGTGGTCGCCACCAGGGCGGCGGTTGCCGGGCTTACGTGGAGGCCGGTGGCGATGAGCGGGGTGATCGCTTGCGGGAAGTAGATGGTGGAGACGCTCACGCCGCAGGTGAGCGCGAGCAGGAGGGTCAGGCGGCGTCCCACGGGACTCCTTCCGAACGAACTGGATGGTTCGGAAGGTACTCTGATGAGCGTGGGCCAGTCAAACGAACTGGTTCGTTAGGGTGGTGAGCATGCCGTACGACTCCAGCGCCACCAAGGAACGGATCCTGGAGGCGGCCACCACCGAGTTCGCCGAGTACGGCTTCGCCGGGGCGCGGGTGGATCGGATCGCCAAGGATGCCGAGGCCAACAAGCGCGCCATCTACGACTACTTCGGCGACAAGCGGGCGCTGTTCGGTGCCGTTCTGGAACGGCAGATGCGCGTCGTCGCCGAGGCGGTGCCGGTCGATGGCAAGGACATGGCGGGGTACGCGACTGGGCTCGTCGATTACCACCTGGCACATCCGGAGCATTGGCGGCTGCTCATGTGGGAAGCGCTGGAGCTCGGGTCGGGCGAGGTGCCCGACGAGGCCGTACGGACGGCTCACTACGGCGACAAGGTGCGCGCTCTCGGAGAGGCGGGGGCGGCTGATGCTTCAGAGCTTGACGCCCGGGAGCTGCTGTTCTTCACGCTGGGTGTCGTGAACTGGGGATTTGTGGTGCCGCAGATCCGGCGCATGGTCCTGGGCGGAGAGCTCTCGCCCGAGCAGTTGCGCGACGCGGTTTCCAAGGCCGTTCAGGCGCTGGCAGGGAAATGAACGTGCCGGCTCGCCCGGGGGGTGACGAGCCGGCACGGGCTCAGAATTCGAACAGGCCGGCCTTCTCTCGGGTGTAAGCCAGCACCGAGTCGTTGCCGTAGCCGCTCTCCTTGGTGCCTTCCAGCGGGAACATCACCTTGCGGTAGGTGTTGACCCAGACCGTTCCGGTGTCGAGGCGGCGGAACATGCGCTGCGCGGTACCCAGGTTGGTGGTCCAGACGCCGGCGGCCAGGCCGTAGATCGAGTCGTTGGCCAGCTTGATCGCTTCTTCCTCGGTGTCGAACGGCAGGACGACCGCGACCGGGCCGAAGATCTCCTCCTGGCAGACGCGCAGCGAGTTGTCGTCGGTCGCGAAGAGCGTCGGCTCGACCCAGTAGCCCTCGGCGTGCACGTCGTCCACGAGCTCGGCGCCGAAGCGGCCGCCGGAGACCAGCTCGGCGCCCTCCTTGGCGCCGATCTCCAGGTAGGAGGTGACGCGCTCGTACTGGTCGCGGGAGACGATCGGGCCCATCGTGGTGTCGGGGGAGAGGGTGTCGCCGAGCTTGATGCCGGCGGTGATCTCCTTCATGCGCGAGAGCATCTCGTCGTACACCGGGCGCTGGATGAGGATGCGCGAGCCGCCGTAACAGATCTGGCCCGCGTTGGCGGTGAAGATGGCCTGTGTGGTGACGCCGGGCGCGGCCTTGTCGAGGTCGGCGTCGGCGAACACGATGTTGGGTGACTTGCCGCCGAGCTCCAGCGCGAGGGGCTTGAGCGTGTCGGCGGAGGCGCGGGTGATGATGCGCGCGGTGTCGGGTGAGCCGGTGAGGCTGACCTTGTTGACGCCCCGGCTGCGCACCAGCGGGTCGCCGACCTCGTCGCCCAGGCCGGAGACGATGTTCAGAACGCCAGGGGGAAGCACCTCGCGCAGGAGTTCGCCTACGCGGAGGGACGACACGGTCGCCTGCTCGGCGGGCTTGATGATGACGGTGTTACCCGCTGCGAGCGCGAACGCGGCCTTGGCGGAGAGCGTGGAGATGGGGGAGTTCCACGGAATGATGCCGAGCACCACGCCGTACGGCTCGCGCCGGGTGATGCCCTGGCTCGCAGGGCCGAAGTCCACGCTGCGGCCCTCGACCGCCGCCGCGCACTCGGCGGCGGCGTTGGTCCACAGGTAGGTCATGCCGGGCAGGTCGCGCTTGGCGGTCTCGGTGATGAGCCTGCCGTTGTCGAGAGTTTCCAGCTCGGCCAGCTCCTTGGCGTTCTCCGCGAACACCTGGGCCACCTTGCGCAGGAAGTGCGCGCGCCCGGCGGCGGGCATGCCGGACCACTTGGGGAACGCCTTGCGCGCGGCCTCCACGGCGGCCTCGGCGTCGGCCGCGGTGGAACGCGGGA
This sequence comes from Actinomadura barringtoniae, assembly GCF_017573505.1. Classification (GTDB taxonomy): domain Bacteria; phylum Actinomycetota; class Actinomycetes; order Streptosporangiales; family Streptosporangiaceae; genus Spirillospora; species Spirillospora barringtoniae. The sequence continues at coordinate 18,551 of NZ_JAGEOJ010000006.1, read as the reverse complement.
TCCGGGCCCAGACCTTGCCGGTCGCCGGATTGACCGAGTCGAGCGTGCCGCCCTCAGAGGCCGGCCGCAGCTCGCCGCCGATCAGGTTGGAGTAGTCCCGGACCTGTGTCATCGCCGTCCTTCCGAAATCCCGTCGTTCGACGACCAAGCGTACGCTTGGTCAACCTCGCAGCGGAACCCCGGGGTCGTGATCGGGCATTGCGCCTGCACATCCATATTCCCTACTATCTCGGTTGAGTTAATCGAATTGGTAGGGAAAGTAGGGTTTGCGTGTCCGAGAACGAGGGTGTGAGCAGGCGCGGGGCGATCGGTGCGGCGGCGGCCGTCACCGCGGCCGGCGCTGTGCTGGGATCGGAACGTTCCGCCGAGGCCGGGACAACGACGCCGACGCTGGAACGGCGGTTCCGTGCCGACCCGCGCGCCAAGGCCTCCCGCCGGCCGAACGTGCTCATCATCCTGGGCGACGACCTCGGCTGGGCCGACCTGAGCAGCTACGGATCGCCGCACATCCGTACGCCCCACCTCGACGGCCTCGCGCGCCAGGGCGTGCGCTTCACCGACGCTTACTCGGCGGCGGCCGTCTGCTCGCCCACCCGCTTCGGGCTCTACACCGGCCGCTACCCGGGCCGCCTGCGCGGCGGGTTGGAGGAGCCGATCGCCCGCCCCGACAAGCTCTTCGGCATCCCCGCGGGCCACCCCACCCTGGCCTCACTCCTCAAGGGCGCGGGCTACGACACCGCGATGTTCGGCAAGTGGCACTGCGGCTTCCTGCCCTGGTACAGCCCGCTCAAGTCCGGCTGGGACACCTTCTTCGGCAACCTGTCCGGCGCCGTCGACTATTACTCCAAGGTCAGCGGGACGACCGTCGACCTGTATGAGGGCGAGGTACCGACCGAGGACCTCGGCTACTACACCGACACGATCGCCGACCGGGCCGCGTCCTTCGTACGAGGCAGGCACGACGAGCGAGGCGAGCACGACAAGCCCTGGCTGCTGAACCTCAACTTCACCGCGCCGCACTGGCCCTGGGAGGCCCCCGGCGACCGCGAGGTGAGCAAGCAGATCACCGCCCGTTCCAAGGCCGGTGACCCGATGGCGCTCTGGCACCAGGACGGCGGGTCGCTGGACACCTACCGCCGCATGGTCGAGGCGATGGACGCCGGGATCGGGCGAGTCCTGAAGGCGCTGCGCGAGACAGGGCAGGAACGCGACACGATCGTCCTGTTCTCCAGCGACAACGGTGGCGAACGCTGGTCGTACCTGTGGCCGCTCACCGGCTCCAAAGCGAGCCTGAACGAGGGCGGCATCCGCGTGCCCAACATCCTGCGCTGGCCCGCCCGCATCCGCCCGCGCCAGGTCAGCCACGTCCCGGTCATCTCCCAGGACTGGACCGCGACGATCCTTGAGATCGTCGGCGTGAAGCCCGCCGCGAGCCACCCTCTCGACGGAACGAGCCTCGCCCCGTACCTCCTCCGAGGCACCCGCGCGCCCGAGCACGACCTGTTCTGGCGGACCAGGACCTCGCGGGCGCTGCGCCGCGGCAAGTGGAAGTACCTGCGCGCCCCGATCGAAGGAAAGGCGGCGGCCGACGCGCTCTACGACCTGTCGGCGGACCCGCGCGAGCAGGCCAACCTGGCCCTGCACCAGCCCGAACTGCTCAAGGAACTGAGCCGTCGCTGGGACGACATCAACTCCGATCTGCTTCCCTACGAGGCATGAACAAGATCGCCCCGACCCTGTTGCTGAGCCGGTCCGAGATCGAGCGGCTGCTGCCGCCCGCCGACTACATCGACCTGATCGAGGACGTCTTCGCCCGGTACGCGCGCGGCGAGACGATGCCGAGCCGGCTCGCGCACCTCGACAGCCCGCCCGGCGAGTTCCACATCAAGGCGAGCGGCCTCGCCGGGGTGGTCGCGGTGAAGATCGGCGGATGCTTCTACGACCGGCCCGCCACGCTCGGCTTGCCCAGCATCGTCGGGGTGATCGCGCTGTTCGACGGCACGAACGGGCAGCCGCTCGCGCTGATGGAGTCGGCCACGGTCACCCGGCTGCGCACCGCCGCCGCGACCGCCGTGGCCGCCCGCCACCTGGCGCTGCCGGACGCGTCGACCCTCGCGCTGTGCGGGGTCGGCGCGCAGGCGGCGGCGCACGTCGAGGCGATCGCGGCGGTACGGCCGATCGAGCGCGTGCTGGTGTGGAGCCGTACGCCCGAACGCGCCGAACGGTTCGCCGCACAAATAGGGGAGCAGTACGGCATCGAGACGACGGCGGTCGCCGACCACGCCGACGCCACTCGCCAGAGCCAGATCGTGATCGGCCTCACGCCGTCGCGCGAGCCCTACCTGCGCCGCGCCGACGTCGAGCGCGGCACGTTCGTCGCGGCGGTCGGCTCGGACGCGCCCGACAAGCGCGAGCTGCACCTGGACCTGCTGGAGGGCGCGGCCGTGATCGCGGACGTCCTGCACCAGTGCCGCGAGGTCGGCGAGCTGCACCACGCGCCGGGCGTCGAGGCGGCGGCCGAGCTCGGCCAGGTCGTGATCGGCGAACGTCCCGGAAGGCGGAGCGCGGAGGAGATCGTGGTGTTCGACTCCACCGGCACCGCCCTCCAGGACGTCGCCGCGGCCGAGGCCCTCTACCGGGCCGCGTCGGCGGACGGCTCCGGGTCGGCGCTGCCGCTCTGGGACTGAACGCCCGCCGCCCCCGGCTCGCCTTGAATCTCCTCCTGCGCCTTGACGCCGGACAGCATGGGCGGCAGGTCGCCGTCCTGGACGAGGGTCATGCGCCGGGTCGCGCGGGTGATGGCGACGTACAGGTCGTGTCCGCCGCGCGGTGACTCGTCGATGATCCCGGCCGGGTCGACCACGATCACCGAGTCGAACTCCAGGCCCTTGGACTCCTCGGGCGTCAGCACGACGACCGGCGAGTCCAGCGCCTCGGGCGTCGCCCCGGCCTCGGCGTCCGGCAGCGCGGCCCGTACCGCCGGGTGCGTCGCCGCCGAGGCGATCACAGCGAGCCGGCCCTCGCCGATCCGGTCGGTGGTGATCTGGATCAGCTCGGCGTCGACCAACGCCGGGAGGCCGCCGGGGATGCCCTCGGCGTCCATCCGCACCACGCCGGGCGGCGGGCCGTCGTCGCGTACGGGCTCGGGCGGGGTCTGCTCGGGCGCGACCTCGGCCAGCACGTCGGCCGCGATCCGCATGATGGCGGCGGGCGTGCGGTAGTTGACCATGAGCCGCTGCTCGCGCCAGCGGCCGTGCACGTACCGGTCGAGCATGTCGCCCCACGACCGCGCCCCGGCCGGGTTGCCGGTCTGCGCGACGTCGCCGACCACCGTGAGCGAACGCGTCGGGACCTTGCGCATGACCGCCCGCCAGGCCATCTCCGACAGCTCCTGCGCCTCGTCCACGATCACGTGCCCGTACGCCCATTCGCGGTCGGCGGCGGCGCGCTGCGCGGTGGTCAGCCGCAGGCCGTCGTAGTGCTGGCGTTCGGCCAGCTCCAGCGCGTCCTCGACGTGCCGCTCGGCCAGCTCGCCCGCGTTCAGCAGGTCGATCTCGGGGATGCCGATCTGCTCGACGCCGGTGGACTCGATGACCTCGCGCGCGTACTGCTCCTCGGCCTCCACCTCGCGTTGCGCCGCCCGCAGCCGGGCCCGTTCGGCGGCGTCGTCGGGCGCGCCGAGCAGCTCGGCGGCCTCGTCCAGCAGCGGAACGTCCGAGACGGTCCACTCCGCGTCCGCCGGGCGGAACAGGTCGGCGCGCTCGGCCTTGGTCAGCGCCGCCGCGCCCCCGACGCGTTCCAGCGCCGCGGCGTCGGCGAACAGCTCCGACAACAGCTGCTGCGGCGTGAGCTCGGGCCACAGATCGTCGATCAGCTGCCGTACGGCCGGCTCGGCCCAGAGCGCCTCCTTGGCGAGCTTGAGGTCGGTCCCGTCCAGCAGCGGCTGGTCCTCGGCCTCGTCGAGCAGCTCCTGGAGCCACTGCGGAACGTTGCCGGACCGGAGGATCTCCTGGAGCGGCTCGTCGGTCATCTTGTCGTACTGCTCGGCCCGGTCGACCGCGAGCGCCTGCAGCACGTCGTGCACGAAGAGGCGGCGCTGGACGTTGTGGGAGGCGCGCAGGTTGCGGGCGCGGTCGCGGATCTCCCGCAGCCGGGCCGGCTCCACCCGCAGGACCATCCCGTCGTTCTCGATCTCCAGGCCCTCCTGTGGCGCGCGCTGCCGGTCCCGTACGGCCGACTCGATCATGCCCGCCATCCGCAGCCCGCCCTTGAGGATGGCGACCTCCGGGGTCTCGGCGGCCGTCGCCCGCACGCCCGGGAAGAGCTCGCCGACCGTCGCCAGCGCCACGTCGCTCTCGCCGAGGCCGGGCAGCACCTGCTCGATGTAGCGCATGAACGTCGCGTTCGGCCCGACGACCAGCACGCCGCGGCGCTCCAGCACCTCGCGGTGGGTGTAGAGCAGGTAGGCGGCGCGGTGCAGCGCGGCGACGGTCTTGCCGGTGCCCGGCCCGCCCTGCACGACCAGCACACCGGGCAGGCCGGCGCGGATGACCTGGTCCTGCTCCTCCTGGATCGTCGCGACGACGTCCGACATCCGGCCCGTACGGCCGCGCCGCAGGGTCGCCAGCAGCGCCGCCTCGCCGACGATCGTGCTCTGGTCGGCGGTGCTCAGCCCGTCGAGGTCGAAGACCTCGTCGTCGATCCGGACCAGCTCGCGCAGCCGCAGGTGCAGGTGGCGGCGGCGCGCGAGGGTGCCGGGGGAGGTCGGCGTCGCGGTGTAGAACGGGCGGGCCGCCTCGGCGCGCCAGTCGATCAGCAGCGGCTCGCGGTGCTCGTCGCGCAGCCCGATCCGGCCGATGTAGAACGTGTCGCGCGGTCCGGCCTCATCGGCGTCCTCGCCTTCGGGGGCGGTGTCGTCGCGGCGGTGGTCGATGCGGCCGAAGCACAGGCCGCGTTCGACGCCGGTGAGCCGGTCGAGGCGGCGGGCGGCCTCGTCGGTCGCGACCGCGCGCTCGAGCCTGGCCTGGAACGCCCCGCCGCCCCCCGTGCCCCCGGGCCCCTCGCGCACCGTCCGCTCGGCCTCGTCGCGCTCGGCGTCGAGCCGGGTGTAGACACGGGTGACGTACTCCTGCTCCTCGCGAAGAGCGGCCTCTGGGGACTTGACATCCTCGACTTGACGGATTCCCATGTCTGTGGCTACACTTCCATTCATAGGATTGGTGTGCTGTATCCGTGTGACGCAATTACCCACGATACCACCAGTGTTGGTCCGCCGTCGCGCGGGCCTTTTTTGCTTCTCCGGGGACCTTTCTCCGCATCCGTCCAAAAGATCGTTTTTGTTGGACTGAGCGTCATCTGAGCGGTGCTCCGCGGTCACGGATCTTCGTGAGGCTGTCGGGCGATTTGCCCTACATCCCCCCGAAAGGTTCCCCTCCATGGCTGACGCTCCGCGCGCGCTCAACCGGAGATCCTTCCTCGTGACCTCGGGTCTGGCCGTCGGCACCGCCGCGGCCGTGACCGGTGTTCCCGGCACCGCACTCGCCGCTTCCCCCGCCGCACGCCGCGGCGCTGGAACGCTCCCGAGCGACCCGTTCACCCTCGGAATCGCCTCCGGCGACCCCGACCCCGACGGCTTCGTCCTGTGGACGCGGCTGGCCCTCAACCCGCATGCCGACGACGGCCTCGGCGGGATGCCCGCCAAGAACTTCCGCGTCGAGTGGCAGGTGTCCAGCGACGAGCACTTCCGCCGCATCGACCGCAAGGGCGCCGTCACCGCGCGCGCCGAGGCGGCGCACAGCGTGCACGTCGAGCTGAACGGCCTGCGCCCCGGACGCGACTACTGGTACCGCTTCAAGGTCGAGAACCACGTGTCGCCGGTCGGCCTCACCCGCACCGCGCCGCGCAGCGACTCGTTCGGCCCGGCGCTGGCGATGGCGTTCGTGTCCTGCTCGCAGTACGAGCACGGCTACTTCACCGCCTACCGCCGGCTCGCCGAGGAGCACCCGGACCTGATCCTGCACCTGGGCGACTACCAGTACGAGTACAAGAAGGGCGTCTACACCGTCCCGGGCGGCAACGTCCGCGACCACGACGGCCCCGAGACCGTCACGCTCGCCAACTACCGGCAGCGGCACGCCCAGTACAAGGCCGACCCCGACCTGCAGGCCGCCCACGCCGTCGCGCCCTGGCTGGTGGTCTTCGACGACCACGAGGTCGAGAACAACTGGGCCCGCGACGTTCCCGAGGCGGGCTCGGACACCCCGGACACCGCCGACTTCCTCAAGCGCCGCGCCGCCGCGTTCCAGGCGTACTACGAGAACATGCCGCTGCGCCGAAGCTCCGTGCCGAGCGGCCCGGACATCCAGATCTACCGGCGGATCAAGTGGGGCCGCCTCGCCAACTTCCACATGCTCGACACCCGGCAGTTCCGCGACGACCAGGCCTGCGGCGACGGCACCAAGGTCTGCCCCGAGGCGAACAACCCGGACCGTACGATCACCGGCGCCGAGCAGGAGAAGTGGCTGATCGACGGCTTCCGCCGTTCGACCGCCCGCTGGGACGTCATCGGCCAGCAGGTCTTCTTCGCCCAGCGCGACGCCGACGCCGGGCCGCTGAAGAAGACCAGCCAGGACGCCTGGGACGGCTACGTGGCCTCCCGCGACCGCATCACCAAGGGCTTCGTCGACGCCCACGTGCGCAACCCCGTCGTGCTCACCGGCGACGTGCACGCGCACTGGGCCAGCGACCTCAAGCTGAACTACGACGACCCCGCGTCCAAGCCCGTCGGATCCGAGCTGATCTGCAGCTCGATCACCAGCGGCGGCGACGGCGCGGACTCCAACCCGGCCGACCACCCGTACCTCAAGATCAACTCGCACCTGCGCTTCTACAACAACCAGCGCGGCTACGTGATCACGCGGATCGACAAGCAGCAGCTGAAGGCCGACTTCAAGACGCTGGCGACGGTCCGCACGCACGACGCGCCCGCCTCCACCAAGGCGACCTTCGTCGTCCAGGACCGCGTGCCGGGGCTCAAGCAGACCTACCTGCGCCCCTACGCCGCGCCCAAGACGTTCGCCGCCAAGTCCGACGAGCAGATCATCCAGGACACCATCAACGCCGAGGACGGGCGCCCGTAAGGTCGTTCAGGCCCTCGCGGCTTGGCCGGGCTCGCTTTCGCAGGACGAGCCCGGCCATTCGCGTTCCCGCTCAGCCCCCCGCCCAGCCCTCCCCGCTCAGCCCTCCCGCTCAGGCCTCCCGATCAGTCATCGACGAAGCCGGTGATCACCGGGGCGATCGCCTTGGCCTTGACGATGTGCATCTGGCCTTCCAGCGTGCGGTGCCGGGCATCGGGCAGCACGTCGGCGAGGGCCGTCATGGCGTTCTGCATCCACTTCGGGCTCTTGCCGCCCGCGACCACGAGGGTGGGGACCTTGCCGTCCGCCCAGCGGCCGGCCGGCAGCGCCTTGCCCGCGCCGGTGTCGCCGAGCCCCGCGACATCGTACGGAACGGTGTGGGCGACCTTCTTCAGCTTCGACCAGGCGGGCATCAGGCGCATCAGCATGACGAAGACGCCGGGAAGCGCGACGCCCTTGGTCATGAAGTACGTGATGGCCTCCGAACGGCGATCCTGCGCGATCAGAGCGTTCAGCCGCGCGAGGAAGTCGTCGGGGATGGGCTTGCGGGAGTCGTCCACGACGAAGGGGGCCTCGTAGACGACCAGCTTGGAGATGGGCAGGCCCGCCTGCGCCGCGTCCAGCGCCAGGGGAGCACCCGAGGAGATGGCGTACACGGCCACCGGCCCACTTGCGTCGCTCGTGCCGCCGGCTTCGGCGATGACCGCTTCCAGATCCTCGATCTCGCGCGTCTGGGAGAACGGCTGGGTGTCACCGCTGTCCCCCCGGCCCCGGCGGTCGTAGGCGTAGACCGTGTGGCTCTCGGCCAGCACGGGGGCGAGGTCCACGTTCGGGCCGAACCCGCGGTGCCCGAACGCGCCGTCGACCAGGACCACGGCGGGCCCGCTGCCGGTCTTGGTGTAGGCGATCCTGGTGCCGTCCTGCGAAATCACGTGGGGCATGACATTCCTTTTCAGTAGGGGGCGAGGACCCAACGCGTCCTCGCTCCTTTTCCCGATCAGTCATGCCTCGAACGGCGAACCCCGGATTCGACACGCTCCACGAACTTTTCTGCCCGATTCAGGCGTGGTCGTCGTGCATGGGGGCCGGCGGGCAGGGCTCCGGCGTGACGAGGACGTCGTCGACGGTGAACGTCGCGGTGCCCTTCGCGGCGTCCGGGCCGGGGGAGAGGGCCGCCTGGATCTTGGCGGCCAGGCCCGCGCCCTCGCCCAGCGCGCCCTTGGCCTGCTGGACGCCGTTCACCGACAGCTCGTACGCGCCGTCCTCGGGCCGGATCAGCAGCGAGACCGGGACCCACGCGTTCGGCGGGTAGGCGGCCGCCGACTGCTCCTCGTGCTTGCCGTCGGTGAACGCGACGTGGCCGCCCGGCGTGAGGCCGACGGCGGCGACCGTGCCGTCCTTGGCGTCCAGTACCTTCAGCCAGCCGGTGTGGCCGGTGTCGCTCGCACGCAGCCGGGCGCGTACGCGGACCACGCCGCCGCTGACCGGGAGCAGCCGTACCGCCGTGCTCGGGGTCGGGCGTTCGGTGAGGACGAGCGAGGAGCCGAGCCCGCCCGACGGGTCGGCGGCCGCGGCCGCAGACCCGGTGACCTGCCAGCCCGCCGGTGCCTGCCCGGGCGTGGCCGCGTTGAACGAGTCGGCCAGCCCGGCCGGGAACGCGGCGGGAGCCTGGACACCGCCGATGTTGGGTGTGGCGGCCGGGACCTTGGCGGGGGAGACCGGGAAGCCGTCGATCCCGCCCTTGGCCGCGCCCGCACCGACGCCCGCACCGACGCCCGCGCCGATGGCGGGGGAGCCTGCGATGAGCTGGTACGCGACCGGATCGGCGAGCCCGGGCGCCAGGAACCCCGGGTCGGCCTTGATCGTGGCCGTCGCGGTCGCCGGGACCGGGAAGCCGTGCAGGAGGTTGTGGTCGACGACCCAGGCGGGGCTGGCGACGTTCCAGCCGACCGTGCCCTTGGTGCCGTCGCGCTCGACCAGGTTGCCGGTGAACTTCACGTCCAGCTTCTGCTCGGTGTCGGCGTCCACGACCAGCTGCTCGACGCCGTCGGCGAGGTAGACGGTGTTGCCACGGATCGTGCCACCGGTGAGGGGTGCGTCGCAGACCTGGAACCCGTGGGCCCGGTCGTCGATGGAAACGTTTCCACTCAGGGTGAAGCCGCTGGCCGCGCACAGGTGGACGAAGCCGCCGCGGTTGTCGTGGGAGAGATTGGCCTTGAGGGCGAGGCCTTCGGTGCCCGTTCCGACGTCGTAGGCCATGCCACCCGCGGACGCCGCGCCGGTCCCGCCGGTCTTGCCGCCCGACACGTCGTTGCCGGAGACGCCGGTCCCGGTCGATCCGGCGACCGCCACGCCCGCGCCGAACGTTCCCGAACGGGCGTTGAAGCCCTCGATGTGGTTGCCGGTGATCGACGCGCCCTGCGTGGCCGCGACCTGGATTCCCGTGCCGCCGACGTCCCAGAGCAGGTCGCCGTTGATCGCCAGGCGCCGGATCGGCGTCCAGGCCTGCGAGCAGCCGTCGGGCGACGGCGTGTCCGGGCGGCGGCACCAGGACGACCAGACCGAGATCCCCGCGCCGTCCACCGCGTGCACCCGGTTTCCGTTGATCTTCAGGTCGTCGAACGTCGTCGGGGTGGCGCTGCCCGCGGCCTCGACCACGATCCCGCCCGACGCCGCCGCGCCGCCCGCGTTCGGGGCGCTCGGCTTGGCCTCGCCGCGCACGTCGTGGACATCGAGGCCGGTCAGCTGGATGCCGTGCATCGTCCCGGAGTCCTTGGCCAGCACGTACACCCCGCGGCGCGGCCTGGTGCCGTCACCGGGCGCGGTCAGCTCGAGGCCCGACACCTGCACGTACTGGGCGTCCTCCAGCAGGAGCGCCTGCTCGGCGCCGGTCGCCTGGACGACGGGCGCCTTGCCGCCGTCGCCGTACGGCCCGATCACGATCGGCTTGCCCGCCTCGCCCGCGCCCCGCACGGTCAGCGAGCCCTGGCAGGACGCGCCGCGCTTCAGCCGGATCGAGTCGCCCGCCTTCAGCTTCAGCCCGTTGACCGGGGCGAGCGAGCTGAACGGCGAGTCCTGCTTGCCGGTGCCGCCGGCCTTGGCCGCGCAGTCGACGTACACCTCGATCTTGGCGCACGGGCACGGTGCGGCGAGCGCACCGTTCTGCAAGGCGAGCACGAGCGCCGCACCCACCGGTGCCGCGGCGCCGAGCGTGCCCGCGGGCAGCACGAAACGGACCATCGATATCCCCCTGGGCCGCGGTGGGGACCGCGGCCGTGACCCTGACGACGGCGTACGGCATCGCACCGTAGGACCGCCGCCCGGTCACGTCCGCGGCCGACACGCGCCGCGATGGCCTGCCTTTACCTCAAGGGAGCTGATCCGAGGCCGTCGGGAGCCGACGCCGAGGCCCTCAGCGGCCGGCGCCGAGCCCGTCAGGAGCCGGCGCCGCCCGAGAAGATGTCGTCCAGGTCGTAGGCGACCGGGACCTCGAGCTGCTCGTAGGTGCACGACTCGGGGGTGCGGTCGGTGCGCCACCGCCGGAAGCGGGCCGTGTGGCGGAACCGGTTGCCCTCCATCGCCTCGTAGGCCACCTCGACGACCAGCTCGGGCCGCAGCGCGACCCAGCTGAGGTCCTTCTTGCCGGTCCAGCGCGAGACCGCGCCGGGCATCCGGTCGACCGTCGCCTCGCTCTGCTTGGCCCACTCGCCCCAGGGGTGCTCGGACAGGTCCTCGGCCAGGTAGGGCTTCAGCTCCTCCACCAGCTCCTCGCGGCGCTTCATGGTGAACGAGGCCGCCACCCCGACGTGCTGGAGCTGGCCCTGGTCGTTGTAGATGCCGAGCAGCAGCGAGCCCACGATCGGCCCGGACTTGTGCCAGCGGAAGCCCGCGACCACGCAGTCGGCGGTCCGCTCGTGCTTGACCTTGAACAGGGCGCGCTTGTCGGGCATGTACTCGATGTCGCGCGGCTTGGCGATCACCCCGTCCAGGCCCGCGCCCTCGAACTCCTCGAACCACTGCAAGGCCAGCTCGTAGGAGTCGCTCGCGGGCGTCACGTGGAACGGCGCCTCGACCCCGGACAGGGTGTCGACCAGCCGCTGCCGCCGTTCGCCGAGCGGCACCTCCATCAGCGACTCGTCGCCGAGCGCCAGCAGGTCGAACGCGACGAACGAGGCGGGCATCTCCTCCGACAGCATCTTCACCCGGGATGCGGCGGGGTGGATGCGCTGCTGGAGCAGGTCGAACTCGAGCTTGGCGCCCTTGCGCAGCACGATCTCGCCGTCCACCACGCAGCGCTCGGGGAGCTCTCGCTTGGCGGCCTCGACGAGCTCGGGGAAGTAGCGGGTGAGCGGCTTCTCGCCGCGGCTGGACAGTTCCACCTCGTCGCCGTCACGGAAGACGATGCAACGGAATCCGTCCCACTTCGGCTCGTACAAAAGGTCGCCCTTGGGCATTGCCTTGACCGCCTTGGCGAGCATCGGCGGCAACGGCGGACTGATCGGCAGGTCCATGGCCCTATCCTCCCCCACCCGTCTGACAGCGCCGGCAGGGTGGTCACGATCTTGTGACGGCCGACATAGGACGTCCAAAATGCACGATTAGTCGTGAAATGTGAATACTCTTCCGGCTCATGACGCAGCCACCCCCCACGGAGGAGCCCGGCTGGGCCCCTCCCGGCGCTCCCTCCGAACCGGCCCCCGAGGCCCAGCCGCATCCCGACCCCCAGCCATACCTAGGCCCCCGACCCCAGGCTGCTCCCGGCGCCTTCCCGCCACAGCCCGTCGCCGCGCCCTATCTGCCGGCCCAGTATCACAAGCCCAAGTTCAACGGCTTCTCGATCGCCGCGCTGGTCCTCGGGATCATCGGCGGCATCGGGCTGTCGATCATCTTCGGCATCGCCGCCCTCGTCCAGATCCGCCGCCGCGGCGGCCGTGGCAAGGCCATGGCGATCATCGGGATGGCGCTGTCCCTGGTCTGGCTGGCCCTGATCATCGGGGTCGCCGCCATCGGCGCCGCGTTCACCCCCGACCGCGACGACTCGGGCCACGTCACCCAGAAGGGCCGCGCCCTCCTGGCCGACCTCAAGGTCGGCGACTGCTTCAACGGCGTTCCCCACGACAAGACGGCCAGGAGCACCACCGCCCTCCCGTGCGCCCAGCCGCATGACGGCGAGGTGCTGGCGAGCTTCAACCTGCCGAAGGGCGGATTCCCGGGCCAGCAGGAGGTGATCCGGTCCGCGGAAAGCGGTTGCTACGCACGGGTCGGCGGACGGCTCGACGCCAGCCGGTATCGGACGTCGGTCAACCCGTACCTGCTCTACCCGACCCGGGCCAGCTGGGCTCTGGGCGACAGGGTGGTGCAGTGCCTGGGGGCGAGCACCGGAGCCAAGCTCACCGGCAGCCTCGATCTCTCCCCGGCCGAACCGGGCATGAAGAGCTGGAACGCTCTGAAGCCCGGCGACTGCCTCATCCAGAAGGACGGAGAGGGCGAGAGCACAGCGGTCAAAACGGTGCCGTGCTCCAAGCGGCACAACGCCCAGCTGGTGCTCACCTTCGATCTGCCGGCGGGAGACTGGCCCGGCTCCGCCACCGTGCGCCGGCAGTCTGAGAAGGGCTGCCAGACCCGGCTGCGCTCCTACTTCGACAAGCACCCCGTGAAGGTCGACGTCGGCTATGTTCACGCGGACCCCATCCAGGATGAGTGGAAGATGGGCTCACGGAACGTGAAGTGCTTCGCGGCCCCCATGAAGGGGGAGCTCACCCGTTCGGTCATGCCCTGACCGATAATCTGCAGGTCATGCGCCGTCTCTTGCCGGGTCCCGTCACCGACGTCGATCCGTACGACGCCTATGCCGACGCTCCGGGCCTGCGCCTGGGCATGGTGATGAGCGCCGACGGCTCGGTCACCGATGAAGAGGGCTGGACCGACGGTCTGGGCGGCGAGGCGGACTTCCGGGTCTTCCGTACGCTGCGCGCCCTGGCCGACGCGATCCTGATCGGCGCATCCACCGTGCGCACGGGTCGCGTCGGCCCGGCCCGCCTCCGTCCCGACCTTCGCGAACGCCGGGGCGCGCCGCCCGCTCCCATCGTCGTCTTCAGCCGCAGCCTGGACCTGGACTGGTCCCTGCCGCTCTTCACCTCAGCCGAGGCCCCGACCGTGGTCGTCACCCCTCAGCCGCGCGCCCCTCAGGTCCCCAAGACCGTTGAGGTGGTGAACGCGGGCAGCCTGCCGATCGCCATCGACACGTTGCGCGAATACCTGGGCTTCGACCGTCTCCTCTGCGAGGGCGGCCCGGAGCTGGCGACGTCCCTCATCCGCGCGGGCCTGGTGGACGAGATCTGCCTCAACCTGGCCCCCGCCCTCCTGGGCAGCCCTCGCCACACGCGCCTTGTCAACGGCCTGGAATCCCGTGTGGACCTGGACCTGACCGCCCTCTACGAAGACGAGTCCGTCCTCTTCCTCCGCTACGCCCTGAACGGCTATCGGCGGCTGTAGCGCAGGAAGAGAAAGTCCTCGTCGTCGCGGAACGCGTGGGTGAGGCGGAGTTCGGCGGGCTTGAGCGCGGGAGGACCGTTCACGATGCGCGGGCCGTCACCGGCGAGCAGAACGGGACTGACGGTGAGGCACAGCTCGTCCAGCACCCCGGCCGTCACCAGCTGCGCCAGGATCCTCGGCCCGCCCTCGCAGAGAATGCGCGAGAAGCCATGCGAGGCGAGCTCTTGGATGGCAACGGCGAGGTCGAGGCGGTCCTCGCCCGCCAGGATGACGTCCGCGTTCTCGCGGGCACGCCAGAGGCGGTTGGCAGGAGCGTTCTCCGGGGCGAGCAGGATCGTGCGTTGCCGGGCATCGGTGAAGAGGGGCGTTTCGAAGTCGAGGTCGAGGCGGCGGGAGACGATCGCCAGGCGAGGGGCGCGTCCGCTCGGCCCAGGCTGCGCGGGGCCGTAGCCTTCGGCGCGCGCCGTGCCCGCACCCACGACGACCACGTCGGCCAGGCCGCGCAACGTGGCGAACAACCGCCGGTCGTTGGCGTTGCCCAAGCCGCCGCTTCGCTCGTCGCGGGTGGCGGCGCCGTCGACGCTGGCGACCATGTTCGCGCGCACCCACACCCGGTCGTCGGGATAGGCGTACGCCTCGCGAAGGCGTTCGGGCTCCGCTGGTAGCTGCTCCACAGATCGAACGTTACCCAAGGAGCGGTGGCTGGGACCTGAGGGGGATAAGCGACCCAAGTCACGGTTTGTGTTGCCATCTTCACGAAACGGGCATGGTGGGGACGTGGGCCACGTCACACTGGGCCCAGGGGAGGGACACCACAGGAAGGAGCGGGGGTGGAGTTTGCTGCGCTCGTGGCGTGGGTCGGGGCTGCCATCGCGGGGGTCTATCTGTTGACGGGGTGGCTGCGGAACGGGGGCCTGAAGGAGCAGGCGACCAAGGTGACGCGGTTTCCGATTCTGGTCGTGGTGGGGCATCCGTTGTCGGCGGTGGTGGGGCTGGTCGTCTGGATCGCCTATTTGGTCTCGGGGGAGGTGCTGTACGCGTGGATCGCGTTCGGTGCCCTTTGGGTGGTCATCTTTCAGGGGTTCCTGATGTTGACGCGGTGGCTGGTCAGCCGGGGAGGGCGGCACGCGCGGGGAGCCGAGCAGGTGTTCCCCATGGTCGCGGTGCTGGTGCACGGGGCTGTGGCCGTAACGACGTTTGTGCTGGTTTTTCTGGTCGCGATCGAGGTCAGCCGGGGTTAGACGGAGCGGCGGAGGACGATCAGGGCGTGGCTGTGCACCTGGACGTCGTCGCGGGCCTTGAGACGGCTGCGTTCGCCGGTCATGGCGTCGGCGGTGTCCAGGACGAGTTCCCAGCGTTCGCCGTACTCGGGGCCGGGGAGGGTGAAGACCACCGGCTCGGAGTGCGCGGAGATCAGCATGAGGAACGAGTCGTCGCGGATGGGGCGGCCGCGGGGGTCGGGCTCGGTGATGGCGTCGCCGTTCAGGAACACGCCGATCGACTTGGCGTAGCCGGCGTGCCAGTCGTCGTCGGTCATGGCCTCGCCGGCGGGCGTCAGCCAGACGATGTCGGCCGGGTTCTCGTCGGACGGCTCGCCGGTGAAGAAGCGGCGGCGCTGGAAGATCGGATGGTCCCGGCGCAGCGTTGACAGGAGCCGGACGAAGTCGTCGGGGGAGTTCGTCCACGACACCCAGGAGATCTCGTTGTCCTGGCAGTAGGCGTTGTTGTTGCCGTGCTGGGTGCGGCCGAGTTCGTCGCCCGCCAGGAGCATCGGGACGCCCTGCGAGAGGAACAGCGTCGCGAGGAAGTTGCGGCGCTGGCGCCGGCGCAGCTCGTTGATGTCGGGATCGTCGGTCGGGCCCTCGTAGCCGCAGTTCCAGGAGCGGTTGTCGTCGGTGCCGTCCCGGTTGGCCTCCAGGTTGGCGTCGTTGTGCTTGACGTTGTACGAGACCAGGTCGTTCAGCGTGAAGCCGTCGTGGCAGGTCACGAAGTTGATGGACGCGAACGGGCGGCGGGCGCTGTGCTCATAGAGGTCGCTGGAGCCGGTGAGGCGCGAGGCGAACTCGGGCAGCGTCGCGTAGTGGCCGCGCCAGAAGTCGCGGACGGTGTCGCGGTACTTGCCGTTCCATTCCGTCCACAGCGGCGGGAAGTTGCCGACCTGGTAGCCGCCCTCGCCGACGTCCCAGGGCTCGGCGATCAGCTTCACCTGGGAGACGACGGGGTCCTGTTGAACGAGGTCGAAGAACGCCGACAGCCGGTCGACGTCGTGCAGTTCACGGGCCAGCGCCGAGGCGAGGTCGAAGCGGAACCCGTCGACGTGCATCTCCAGGATCCAGTAGCGCAGCGAGTCCATGATGAGCTGCAGCGAGTGCGGGCTGCGCACGTTGAGGGAGTTGCCGCACCCGGTGTAGTCGAGGTGGTAGCGCGCGTCGTCGTCGCGCAGCCGGTAGTACGAGGCGTTGTCGATGCCGCGGAACGAGAGGGTCGGCCCGAGGTGGTCGCCCTCGGCGGTGTGGTTGTAGACGACGTCCAGGATCACCTCGATTCCGGCCTCGTGCAGCGCGCGCACCATCGCCTTGAACTCCAGCACCTGCTCGCCGTACTCCCCGGAGGAGCTGTAGCGGTTGTGCGGCGCCAGGAACCCGATGGTGTTGTAACCCCAGTAGTTGGTCAGCCCGCGCGCCACCATCGCGTGCTCGGGAACGTGCTGGTGCACCGGCATGAGCTCGACCGCCGTCACGCCCAGCTCGGTCAGGTGGTCGATCATCACCGGGTGCGCCAGCCCCGCGTACGTGCCGCGCTGCTCCTCGGGAATCCCCGGATGCAGCTTGGTGAGGCCCTTCACGTGCGCCTCGTAGATCAGGCTCTGGTGGTACGGGACGCGCGGCGGCCGGTCGTCGCCCCAGTCGAAGAACGGGTTGATGACCACGTTCTTCGGCATGTACGGGCCGCTGTCGTCGTCGTTGAACGCGTCCGGGTCGCCGAACCGGTAGGAGAACAGCGACTCGTGCCAGCGCACCTCGCCCTCGACGGCCTTGCCGTAGGGGTCCAGCAGCAGCTTGGCCGGGTTGCAGCGGTGGCCGTGCTCGGGCCGGTACGGGCCGTGCACCCGGTAGCCGTAGCGCTGGCCCGGGCCGATACCGGGCAGGTATCCGTGCCACAGGTAGCCGTCGACCTCGGGTAGGTCGTAGTGCTCCTCGTTGCCGTCGGCGTCGAAGAGGCAGAGCTCCACGCGCGTCGCGACCTCGGAGAACAGTGCGAAGTTGGTGCCCGTGCCGTCCCACGTGGCGCCCAGCGGGTACGGCTCGCCGGGCCAGACCTCGGGCATGCTTCCCCACTCCTCCACCGAGTCGTCCTCGGACCCCGTTGATTTTGACTTACCCGCAGCCGATCCGTATGCCCCAATCCGAGATCGTGCTGTTACGCCTTGGTTTCGGGGACATTCGGCGTGCCCGGGAATCCGGGATCCATGCGCCAGATCGTCTCGCCGTCGGACGTCTCGTCCGTCGGACGCAGCCGCAACCTGCGCGCGACGCCCTCGGACGCGGAGTTCTCAGGGTGGATGGCCGCCTCGATCTCGGCCACCCCGTTGGCGCGCAGCCAGCCGGCCATCGCCTGGGCGGCCTCGGTCGCGAACCCGAACCCCTGGTACGGCATGCCGACGACCCAGGCGATCGAGGCCCGCAGCCCCTCCGCGCCCGGCGTCACCGTGGCCTGCACGTACCCCACGGCCTGCCCGTCGCGCCGCCGCCGGATGATCCAGTTGAGCCACCACTCCTGGTGGAACGGCGCCGGGCCCGCGACCAGGTGCTCGTACCTGCGTCGCATCTCCTCGACGGTGAGCGGCTCGCCGCCGATGAACTCGTGCAGCCGCGGATCGTTCAGCGCCTCGGCCATCTCACCGGCATGGTGAACGGCGAGCGGCTCCAGCTGGAGGCGCTGCGTGGTGATGTTTCCCGCGATCGGCCCGAACACCCGATGACCTTACGCCCTGAAGCCGCGTGCGCCAGCCCCTAGAGGTGGCGGGTCCAGGCTCCGTCGGGGTGCTGGGTGGGCGCGAGCCACAGCCAGGGCTGGGAGTGGCGAAAGGGAAGCTCGGTCCCTGGCTGCCACGGGAACAGGCCGCGCTGGTCGGGCCAGACGACCTGAAGAAAAGGGAGCGGCGGCTTGCGGTAGAACGACAGGGCGCCCTTGAACATCGCCTGATACCAGCGCGAGTCGACCGTGCGGAACGCGGCGGCCTGCCCGCGCACCACGGCATCGCGCCGGTCGCCGTCGCCGGGAGCCTCGCCCTCGGCGGCCTGCCTGCCGAGGGTGTTGAGGATCGCCTCCATCTCGTACACGTCGCCGCCGAACATGCCGAGCTCGGGGGTGCGATGGCTGTGCCACAGCCCGATCGTGTACGCCCAGCCGGGCCCGCCGTCGTCCCCGTGGACCAGCACGACACTCCACCCGTACTCGCTGATGTGCACGATCGTGCGGAGCTCGAAGTTGTCCATGCGGTCCCGATCACCGTAATCGTGATCGATGATGCAGTTGCACGGGGGACGGCCGTCGGACATGACCTTCAGCCTACGATCTTTTCGGTCCGGCATCTCACCGCGCCCGCGTCAACCGTCACTGTCGGCATCCAGTCAGGACGCCCGCCAGACCTCGTCGCGCAAGGCCCCGTCAACCCCCTCCACACGTGAAAGACCCTATCCGCCGGGCAAGTCGACCGGGCGGTCATCCCCGGAGAACATCGGAACGGTCGCTCACCGTAAAGTCGTGATGTGGGTGGAGATGGGGTGCGCATGCTCGACGCTGAGAGCATCGATCTGACGGACTGGGACTTCTGGCGGCGTCCCATCGAGGAACGGCACGAGGCGTTCAAAGCGCTCCGGTGGGCGCCGCAGTTGATCCGCTATGAGGAGCCCGAGG
>NZ_JAGEOJ010000059.1 GCF_017573505.1 Actinomadura barringtoniae | reverse complement strand
CTAGGCCGTGTCTGACAAAACACCGCCGCTGTGCGGCGGTGTTTTGTTGGATGGGGTGTGTGGTGCGTCGTGGTGAGTTGACCGAGGCCGCGTGGGCGGCGATCGAGCCGTTGTTGCCGGTGACCGACGGGCGGGGGCGTCCATGGCGGGCTCACCGGCAGGTGGTGAATGGGATCTTGTGGCGGTTGCGGACGGGCGCGCCGTGGCGGGATGTTCCGGAACGGTACGGGCCCTGGCAGACCTGTTATGAGCGGTGGAAACGCTGGGACGAGGACGGCACCTGGGCCCGGCTGCTGGAGGCGGTGCAGGTCAAGGACGACGCGGTCGGCAACATCGAGTGGACCTTCTCCATCGACTCCACCGTGGCCCGGACCCACCAGCACGCGGCGGGCGCGCAAAAGGGGGACCCAGGCAGGGACGATCAGGCAGGGTGATCCATCAGACAGGCAATCCGGTCAGGATGCTGGTCAGCCGGATGGGCAGGCGGGTGGGCAGGCGATCGGACGCTCACGGGGCGGGCTGACCACCAAAGCCCACGTGATCGTGGAGGGCCGTGGCCTGCCGATGGCCATGCTGGTCACCGCCGGGAACGTGCACGACTCGGTCATGTTCGAGCAACTCATGCAAGCCGTTCGCGTTCCCCGTCCAAGCGGCGGACGGCCCCGCACCACCCCGCAGGTGCTGCTGGCCGACAAGGCCTACTCCGCCCGCCGCATCCGCTGCTACCTGCGCGACCGCGGCATCAAGGCGTGCATCCCGCAACCGGCCGACCAGCAGGCCCACCGCAAACGCAAAGGCAGCAAAGGCGGCCGGCCACCCGCCTTCGACCCCGTCCTCTACCAGCGCCGCAACCTCATCGAACGCTGCTTCAACCGCCTCAAGCAGTTCCGCGCCATCGCCACCCGCTTCGACAAGCTGGCCAGCCGCTACCGCTCCGGGCTGTTGCTGGCCAGCCTCATCCTCTGGCTCCGCGAATTGCCAGACACGGCCTAG
>NZ_JAGEOJ010000058.1 GCF_017573505.1 Actinomadura barringtoniae | reverse complement strand
CTAGGGCCTGTTTCGAAGTCAGGTGAGCCAGTCGTTGATGGCGGCGATGTGGATGGTGGCCTCATATCGGGCGGCGAGCTTGTCGTAGCGGGTGGCGACGGCGCGGTGGCGTTTGAGGCGGTTGATGCCGCATTCCACGGCGTACCGATTGCGGTAGTCGTCGGGGTCGAATGTGGGTGGGCGGCCACCGTGGCTGCCGCGTCGTAGCCGTCCCTGAACACGGTCGGCGGGTTCGGGAATGGTGCAGCGGATACCGCGGCGCCGCAGATGGGCGCGGATCGCCCGGGACGAGTAGGCCTTGTCCGCTCGGACGATGTCGGGGCGGCTGCGGGGCCGTCCCGGCCCCAGCCTCGGCACGCTGATGGCGGCCATGACCGCCTCGAACTGCGGGGCGTCGTGCCGCTGCCCGGCCGTCAGGGTCAGCGACAGCAGCCTTTGGCCCTGCTCACACGCTAGATGCAGCTTGGTCGTCAGACCACCGCGGGAGTGTCCCAGCGCGTGGTCGGCGGGCTCGGTGGCCACCCCGCCGGGTGACTCGAGCTGCGCGCGCCGGGCCGCGCCGGCCGCGTGCTGATGCGCCCGGCAGACCGTGGAATCCACCCCGACCTCCCAGGTGATCAGCCCGTGCGCGTCAGCCACGGCTTGCAGACCGGTCACGATCTGCTGCCAGACTCCCGCCCGCTGCCAGCGGCGAAACAACCCGTACACCGCCTGCCACGAGCCATAACACTCCGGCACGTCCCGCCACGGCGCACCGACCCGCACCCGCCACCGGATCCCATCGATGAGCTGCCGTTTAGTCCACACCGACGGCCGACCCTGGCGACGCGGAACAGGCAGCAGCGGCTCCAGCCGCGCCCACTGCTCCTCGGTCAGATCGAACCGCCGCGTCACCGCTAGGGTGGCCACGAGGTCTCCGGTATTCAGAAGGTTCTTCTTGGTCGATGAACCCCCTTACCGGAGACCTCTCTGCTTAGAGACCACGACACACCGCCACACAGCAAACTTCAAAACAGGCCCTAGT
>NZ_JAGEOJ010000057.1 GCF_017573505.1 Actinomadura barringtoniae | reverse complement strand
GATACCCGCGCGCAAGTTGGATCCCGGCGAGATAGAGGTCGCCGACCACTCCCGGAGGCACCGGCTGTAGGAACTCATCCAGCACATAAGTCCGCGTGTTCGCGATCGGCGCCCCGATCGGAACCACACTCCCCTGAAAATCCGCCGGCGCCGTCCACGCCGTCACATCCACAGTCGCCTCGGTCGGCCCATAAAGATTGTGCAGCCCAGCACCCGGCAACACCTCACCGAACCGACGAACCGTTTCAGCCGGCAACGCCTCACCACTGGCGACGACATGCCGCAAACTCACACAATCACCGGCCCCCGGCTCGGCAAGAAAAGCGGCCAGCATGGTCGGCACGAAATGCGCGACCGACACCTGCTCCCGCACGATCAACTCCGCCATCGCCACCGGATCACGATGCGCACCCGGAGCGGCCACCACCACCGTCGCCCCCACCGACAACGGCCAGAAAAACTCCCACACCGAAACGTCGAACACAAACGGCGTCTTCTGCACCACCCGATCCCCCGGACGCAAACCAAACCGCGCCTGCATCCACGCCAACCGATTCGCCAAGCCTTCGTGCGTCAACACCGCACCCTTGGGAACCCCCGTCGAACCCGACGTATAAATCACATACGCAGCCGACCCCGGCGCATATTCCATATCCGGCGCCTCACCCGAAAACTCCGCCACCTCCGGCAACTCATCCACAACCAGCACCGGAGCAGCATCCCCCAGCAAATACTCCACCCGACCCGACGGATATCCCGGATCCACCGGAACATAAGCCGCCCCCGATTTCAACACCCCCAAAAGCGCCACCACCAACTCAACCGAACGCTCCATCCGAACCGCGACCACCCGCCCCGGACCCGCACCCCGCCCAATCAGAAAATGAGCCAGCCGATTCGACCAGCGATCCAACTCCCCATAAGAAACCGAACAACCCTCAAAAACCACAGCCACAGCATCAGGCTCGGCCGCGGCCCTGCCCACAACCCCCGACAACACCGAGACACCAGAGAAATCCACCCCAGTGTCATTCCAG
>NZ_JAGEOJ010000056.1 GCF_017573505.1 Actinomadura barringtoniae | reverse complement strand
TGGGCTAGCTGTACTGACCAGTGAGGTTGGGAACGCGGCTGGCTGGTGGGAGGCCGCCTAGGGCGGTGTGGCCGCGGTGATGGTTGTACATGTGTAGCCAGGGTGCAAGTGCGGCGCGGCGTTGGGTCTCGCAGGTGTAGGGGCGGGCGTAGGCCCATTCGTCGGCCAGGGTGCGGTGGAAGCGTTCCACTTTGCCGTTGGTTTGGGGCCGGTAGGGGCGGGTGCGTTTGTGGGTGATGCCGGCGGCGGTGAGGGTGTCGCGCCAGGTCCGGGAGCGGTAGCAGGACCCGTTGTCGGTCAGGACCCGGCGCACGGTGATTCCGGCGGCGGTGAAGAACGCCTGTGCGCGGGTCCAGAACGCGGCGGCGGTGTCTTTGCGTTCGTCGGGCAGGATCTCGGTGTAGGCCAGGCGGGAGTGGTCGTCGATGGCGGTGTGCAGGAAGCCATAGCCCAGCAGGGGGTTGCCGTAGGCGTTGCGTTCGGCGGTCTGAGTGCGCTGGCTGTTGCGGCCGCCGGTCTGGCGGCCGTGGACACGGTGTCCGCCGCCGTCGGGGATGTTGCCCAGCTTCTTGACGTCGACGTGGATCAGGTCGCCGGGGCAGGCGTGCTCATAGCGGCGGATCGGCCGGCCGGTCGCGCGGTCCAGATGCGCCAGCGATGGGCAGCCATACCGTCGCAGGACCCGGTGCACGGTGGAAGCAGCCAGCCCCAGCCGGGCGGCGATCCGGGCTGGTCCCAGCCGGTGGGTGACCCGCACTTTGACGATGCGCCGTTCGATGCGTTCGCTGGTGCGGGCCGGGCTGTGATGGGGACGGCTGGACCGGTCGGCCATGCCCGCCGCTCCGAGCCGGCGGTATCGGTCGGCCCATCGCTTGGCCGTGGTGGGTGCGACCTGGAACCGCTCGGCCGCCCGCCGCAGCGACCATCCGTCCTCCACCACACAACGCGCCAGTTCCAACCGACCCCGCGGGGTGAGCTTGGCGTTAGCGTGGACCATGCAGGGCCTCCTGGTGTTCAAGGTGCAAGTTGTGGTGACTCACACCTCGCCAGGAGGCCCTCCCTCATTTCAAGATCATCCAGCCGTGTCTCCGTTACCAACGTCCATGGTCAGTACAGCTAGC
>NZ_JAGEOJ010000055.1 GCF_017573505.1 Actinomadura barringtoniae | reverse complement strand
ATTGCCACGGCTTCGGCGGTGTGCTTGAGCCCCGCTACATTGTCGGCGCGGAATCACTTGACCAGTGAGCTATTACGCACTCTTTCAAGGGTGGCTGCTTCTAAGCCAACCTCCTGGTTGTCACAGCAACTCCACATCCTTTCCCACTTAGCACACGCTTAGGGGCCTTAGCCGATGATCTGGGCTGTTTCCCTCTCGACTACGAACCTTATCGCCCGCAGTCTCACTGCCACGCTCTCACTTACCGGCATTCGGAGTTTGGCTGACGTCAGTAACCTTGTAGGGCCCATTAGCCATCCAGTAGCTCTACCTCCGGCAAGAAACACGCGACGCTGCACCTAAATGCATTTCGGGGAGAACCAGCTATCACGGAGTTTGATTGGCCTTTCACCCCTAACCACAGGTCATCCCCCAGGTTTTCAACCCTGGTGGGTTCGGGCCTCCACACCGTCTTACCGGCGCTTCACCCTGCCCATGGCTAGATCACTCCGCTTCGGGTCTACAGCATGCGACTAAAACGCCCTCTTCAGACTCGCTTTCGCTACGGCTACCCGCCACCGGTTAACCTCGCCACACACCATAACTCGCAGGCTCATTCTTCAAAAGGCACGCCATCACCAGAACAACCCCGAAAGGCTGCTAGGAGGCTCTGACGGCTTGTAGGCACACGGTTTCAGGTACTATTTCACGACCCCTCACCGGGGCACTTTTCACCTTTCCCTCACGGTACTGGTCCGCTATCGGTCATCAGGAAGTATTCAGCCTTACCAAGTGGTCTTGGCAGATTCACACGGAATTTCACGGGCTCCGTGCTACTCGGGAACACACCCAAGAGACACCGCAATTTCGTCTACCGGACTCTCACCGTCTACGGTCGGCCTTCCCATGCCGTTCGACTATCACGATGTTTTGTAACTCTTCGCCAGACTGGTAGATCCGGCCGGATGGTCCCACAACCCCGCACACGCAACCCCTACCAGGTATCACACGCGCACGGTTTAGGCTAATCCGCTTTCGCTCACCACTACTCACGGAATCACTATTGTTTTCTCTTCCTGCGGGTACTGAGATGTTTCACTTCCCCGCGTTCCCACCAACCTGCCTATACATTCAGCAGGCGGCGACACCCCATGACGGGTGCCAGGTTTCCCCATTCGGAAATCCCCGGATCACAGTCTGGTTGCCGACTCCCCGAGGCATATCGCAGGCTCCCACGTCCTTCATCGGCTCCTGATGCCAAGGCATCCACCGTATGCCCTTAAAAACTTGAACACACAAAACGATCAAACAAATCGCAACAGAGA
>NZ_JAGEOJ010000054.1 GCF_017573505.1 Actinomadura barringtoniae | reverse complement strand
ATCGGCGTCCCGGGCTCACCGCCACGTGTTTTGTTGCCGGCCCGTTTTCTGGGGCGGATTCTGGTGCTCCGGTCGCGGCCGGTTCGCGGATGTATGCCACCGGTGACCGGGCGCATTGGATTGGTGATGGTGAGCTTGTCTTTGATGGGCGGGCTGATGATCAGGTCAAGGTCCGGGGTTTCCGGGTTGAGCCCGGCGAGATCCAGGCCCATCTGAGTGCCCACCCTGATGTTGATCATGCCGTGGTGATCGTCCGGAACGATGCGCTGGTGGCCTACCTGGTGCCGGTGCAGGGCGGTCTGGACGTGGTGGCAGTGCGGGGATATCTGGCCGATCGGCTGCCCGACTACATGGTTCCCTCGGCGTTGGTCGTCCTGGACGAACTGCCGGTCACCATCAACGGCAAACTCGACACCAACGCTCTGCCCGACCCGGTGGCCGAGACCAGCGGCGACCAGGCCCCGGCCGACGCGCGTGAGGAGATCCTGGGCCACCTGTTCGCCGACGTCCTGGAACTGCCCACCATCGCCGGACCCCACGACAACTTCTTCACCCTGGGCGGCCACTCCCTCCTCGCCGCCCGTCTCACCGCCAGGATCCGCTCCGCCTTCGGCGCCGAGCTCAGCGTCCGCGCACTGTTCGAGAACCCCACACCAGCGGAGCTGGCCGGTCGCCTCGACCAGGACGAGACCGGCCGGGCCCGGCCGGCACTGACCGCCGCGGAGCGACCCGAGCGGGTCCCCCTGTCGTTCGGCCAATGGCGGCTCTGGTTCCTGGACCAGCTCGAAGGCGCCGCCCCCACCTACAACATCCCCTTCGTCGTCCGGCTCACGGGTCTGGTCGACGCCTCTGCACTCGACCTGGCGCTCATCGACGTGATCGCCCGCCACGAGACTCTGCGCACACTCGTCACCCTGGATGAGGACGGTCCGCACCAGTCCATCCAGCCGGCTCCCGTCCGGGCCGTCCTGGAGCTCATGGACGCCACGGATGAAGAACTGCCCGCCCTCGTGGGACACCTCGCGCAGCGCCCCTTCGACCTCTCAAAGGATCGTCCGGTCAGGGCGGCACTGATCTCGACGGCCTCCGACCGTCACGTCCTGGTGGTAGTGGTCCATCACGTGGCGGCGGACGGGTGGTCGCGAGTGCCGCTGGGCCGGGACGTGTCCCTCGCGTACACCGCCCGGGTGGCCGGGCAGGCTCCGGCCTGGACCGAGCTGCCGGTGCAGTACGCGGACTTCGCTCTGTGGCAGCGGCGACTACTCGGAGAGGACTCCGACCCGGAGTCCCTGGTATCGGCCCAGCTCGCGTTCTGGCGGGACGCCCTCGCCGACCTGCCGTCCGAGCTCGGGCTGGTTTTCGATCGTCCTCGTCCGGTGGCGGCGTCGCATGCGGGGCATGCGGTGGAGTTCTCGGTGTCGGCGGACGTGCATGAGGCGTTGGTGGAGGTGGCTCGTCGTGAGGGCGTGACGGTGTTCATGCTTTTGCAGGCGGGGTTGGCGGTGTTGTTGTCGAGGCTGGGTGCCGGCACGGACATT
>NZ_JAGEOJ010000052.1 GCF_017573505.1 Actinomadura barringtoniae | reverse complement strand
TGTCCGGCGGTGTCCTACTCTCCCACACAGTCTCCCGTGCAGTACCATCGGCGCTGAAGGGCTTAACTTCCGGGTTCGGGATGGGACCGGGTGTTTCCCCCTCGCCATAACCACCGAACGCCTCACGCGCGACCACCAGGGGTGGTCGGCAAATTCAGCGTCCGAACCGTCAGGCTCGGTATGTTGTTGTTTGCGGTTGCCCGTTTGTTGTTCGGGAACCACACAGGGACGCAAGCTTTCTCGCAGCTGTTTCGATCAGTTTGAACGTTCAGTGTGTTCAAGCCACTCGGCCTATTAGTACCGGTCGACTCCACACGTTACCGTGCTTCCATCTCCGGCCTATCAACCCAATAGTCTGTTGGGGGCCTTACCACCACAAGGGTGGGGAGAACTCATCTTGAGGAAGGCTTCCCGCTTAGATGCTTTCAGCGGTTATCCCTGCCGAACGTAGCCAACCAGCCGTGCCCCTGGCGGGACAACTGGCACACCAGAGGTTCGTCCGTCCCGGTCCTCTCGTACTAGGGACAGATCCTCTCAATTCTCCTACGCGCGCAGCGGATAGGGACCGAACTGTCTCGCGACGTTCTAAACCCAGCTCGCGTGCCGCTTTAATGGGCGAACAGCCCAACCCTTGGGACCTACTCCAGCCCCAGGATGCGACGAGCCGACATCGAGGTGCCAAACCATCCCGTCGATATGGACTCTTGGGGAAGATCAGCCTGTTATCCCCGGGGTACCTTTTAGCCGTTGAGCGACACCACTTCCACACGTCGGTGCCGGATCACTAGGCCCTGCTTTCGCACCTGCTCGACATGTCTGTCTCACAGTCAAGCTCCCTTGTGCCCTTGCACTCGCCACCTGATTGCCAACCAGGCTGAGGGAACCTTTGGGCGCCTCCGTTACTCTTTGGGAGGCAACCGCCCCAGTTAAACTACCCACCAGGCACTGTCCCCCACCCGGATCCACGGGTGCGGGTTAGACGCTCAAAACGACCAGAGTGGTATTTCACCAATGACTCCACACACACTGGCGTGCATGCTTCACAGTCTCCCACCTATCCTACACAAACCGTTCCAAACGCCAATGCCAAGCTGTAGTGAAGGTCCCGGGGTCTTTCCGTCCTGCTGCGCGAAACGAGCATCTTTACTCGTACTGCAATTTCGCCGGGCCTGTGGTTGAGACAGCGGGGAAGTCGTTACGCCATTCGTGCAGGTCGGAACTTACCCGACAAGGAATTTCGCTACCTTAGGATGGTTATAGTTACCACCGCCGTTTACCGGCGCTTAGATTCTCAGCTTCGACCCCTTACGGGATCTAACCGGTCCTCTTAACGTTCCGGCACCGGGCAGGCGTCAGTCCGTATACAGCGTCTTACGACTTCGCACGGACCTGTGTTTTTAGTAAACAGTCGCTTCCCCCTGGCCTCTGCGACCACCCCCAGCTCACGACGTAAAGCCGGTCACCGGGCATGGTCCCCCTTCTCCCAAAGTTACGGGGGCAATTTGCCGAGTTCCTTAACCACAGTTCACCCGATCGCCTTGGTATTCTCTACCTGACCACCTGAGTCGGTTTGGGGTACGGGCCGCCGGTACACTCACTAGAGGCTTTTCTCGGCAGCATGGGATCACTCACTTCACCTAAAACGGCTCGGCATCACCTCTCACCCTTAAATGCACCACGGATTTACCTATGGTGCGGGCTACAGGCTTACCCCGGGACAACCATCGCCCGGGCTGAGCTACCCTCCTGCGTCACCCCATCGCTCACCTACTACCACCTCGGGTCCCGTGTTCCCCGGACACCCCCCACCCCCGAAGGAGCAGGTAAGGCCGGATCAGACGGTTAGCATCAGCGGATTCAGCGTTGGCGCATACCAGCGGGTACGGGAATATCAACCCGTTGTCCATCGACTACGCCTGTCGGCCTCGCCTTAGGTCCCGACTTACCCTGGGCGGATTAGCCTGCCCCAGGAACCCTTGGTCATCCGGCGCACACGTTTCTCACGTGTGATTCGCTACTCATGCCTGCATTCTCACTCCCACAGCCTCCACCACTCGCTCACGCGGCGGCTTC
>NZ_JAGEOJ010000051.1 GCF_017573505.1 Actinomadura barringtoniae | reverse complement strand
TGGTGATGGCGGGTGGCGGCATGGGTCGCTTCTTCGCTGAGGTGCTGCCCGGCTGCGGGTGGGTGCGGCCTTGGGACCCTTGGCTTGGGTGCGGTCCGTGCCGATTCGGCTTGGGTGCGGTCCGCGCCGATTGCGGCGGCGGTCGCCCCTTCCGTTGCGGTCCTTGCCCGGGTGCGGGTTGGTGCTGGTTGAAGGCCGAAAAGCTCGGCGACGAAGAGGGCGAGCGGGCGGTTCGGGTTGCTGCTCGGGCGCGGGTGGGTGCGTGGCTGGGGTTTTGAGCTGGGAGCGCGCTTCGCGCGATGCGGCAGCGGTCACCCCTTCCGTTGCGGTCCTTGTCCGGCTGCGGGTTGGTGCTGGTTGAAGGCCAAAAAGCTCAGCGACGAGGAAGGAAGGGACGGGGCCGGGGGTGGGCCGTTCGGGTGCGGCTCTCACGGGGCTGAACTACAAGCCTTTGCAGCCGCGCTTCGCACGGGAAGGCACCATCGAAAGAATCTTCGAATATTTCTGTTCGATCATGAAAATGGCGGAGAGTGATGGTAAAATAACGGTATGAGTTCGATCGTGGCGGGCACCGAATCCGCTTCCACCCGGCAGCTGGTGGAAGCGGCATCCGTCATATTCTCCGAACTCGCCAATAGGGCTGCGCCCGAGTCCGGGGCCGCCTGCATGGAATTGGCTGAGGCGCTGGCGACGGTGACCGATCAGGCCGAGCACGTCTTGGCCGGGCTGATCGAGGTCGTCGACCGGACGGGCGAGATGAAGCACTGGGGCCTGCCGTCCACGCAGGCGTGGTTGCGGTGTCGGATGGGCATGCGCGAGGGCCGCGCCAAGGAGCGCATCACGCTGGCTCGGCAACTTCACCGGCTCGGCCGTGTCGGCACGGGCCTGGCGGCTGGTGAGCTGTCGTTCGGTTACGCGGTCACCATTGCTGACGCGGTGCAGCGGCTCAATGACGATGACACCGCTGCTGCTGAGGACATCCTCCTGACTGCGGCTGGTGAGGGTTTGTCGGCGGGGAAGGTCGCCAAGCTGGGTGGGAAGATCCATGACCTGGTGCGTGAGCACAACGGTGAGGAGAAGCCGCCCGAGGATGTGCAGCGGGGTTATGAGCGGTCGTGGGTGACGGTGAGCCGGTCGCTGGATGGGGGCTGCTATCTGAAGGGGTGGCTCAACCCTGAGGACACCGCGATCCTGGACGGCACGTTGGCGCCGTTGGCCAAGCCCGCCGGGGTCGATGACCGGCGTGATCTGGGTGAGCGGACCGCCGCTGCTCTCACTTCCGTTCTGGCCGGTGGCCATGGTGCGACGCGGGTGACGGTGATCGCTGACCTGGAGACGCTGACCGGTGCCGACACCCCCGGGCGACTGCGTGATGGCACGTTGATTCCTGCCGAGCAGGTCCGCCGGTTGGCGTTGACCGCCGGTATCTCACCCCTGATCTTCGGACGCGGACACGTGCCCCTGTATCTGGGCCACACGGTTCGGATCGCCAGCGCTGGCCAACGCCGGGCACTGGAGACGCTGTATGACACGTGCGCGGTGCATGGCTGTGAGGTGCCGGGTTTCCTGTGCGAGGTCGACCACGTCGACGGGTGGGCGCTGGGAAGCCCGACCGACATCGACAAACTCACGCTGTGCTGCGGCTGGCACAACCGGTGGAAGCACGCCAACCCGGACCAACTGCAGATCAGCAGGAACGATGGCCGATTCGTTTATCGGACGCTGGCGCCGGACGGGATCACGCGTTCGCGAAGGTCCAGTCCAGATCGGGTCGCCAACCCTTGGTACGACGATCAAGAACTAGCAGCCTGACCAGGCCCGGGGCGTACCCACCCGGGCCTACAGGCACGCCCTGATGCTAGAACCATGGGTCATGGAGTTCTTCTGCTACCACCGGGATCGGCCGGGCTCGATGCCGCTGCGACACGAACTGCTGGAAGCGCACTGGTCCTACATGGATCAGTTCGCCGAGGGGATGATCGCCCGAGGTCCGACTCTGGATGGCGATACGGCCACCGGGAGCGTGCACATCGTCGATCTGCCGGACCCAGTTGCAGCCCGTACGTTCGCGTTCGAAGAACCCAACTACCAGGCCGGGGCCTATCGTGACGTGCTGCTGCGCCGGTGGCAGAACATGCTCGGTCGCAAGATGTGGGACTTCACCGGCTCGGACGAGGGGAACCGCTACCTGGTGATGGGCCTTGGTGCTGAGAAGACACCGCCCCCGCCCACTCAGTACGAGCTGATCGCCTATGGCCCTCTCCTGTCCGATGACGGCAGCACCAACGTGGGAACGGCCGTACTGCTCCAAGCCCCAGAAGCGGACAAGGCCCGCGCTGTCCTGCCCTCGGACGACTATGCCGTCATCGAGGTCCACGACTGGGAGTTCGGCGGCCGCCGGTAGTAGGAGCCGCCGTGCGCCGTCGCGGCACGCGACAAGAGTTCGAGGCCCCCACTTGACGCTGGCCCGCACTTGGACATCTGGCCCAGGATCGCCCGATTCGTTGCTAAGCCCTAAGCCTCTCGCCATCACCT
>NZ_JAGEOJ010000050.1 GCF_017573505.1 Actinomadura barringtoniae | reverse complement strand
GCACCCTCGGCACGGGCAGCACCCTCGGCACGGGCAGCACCCTCGGCACGGGCAGCACCCTCGGGGCGGGTGGCACTCTCGGGGGGCGCGGCGTTCTCAGGGCGCGCGGCAGTCTGCGGGCGGGTGGGGGTGTGGGTGAGGATCCAGGTTGCGCCGTGGGCGGCCATGGCTCGGCTGGCTCTTATGTCCTCGTCCTGGAGGGCTTGGGCCTCAGCGAGGGCGGCGGCTCGGCCCTTGGGGATGAAGGGGCGGACGCGATCGATGCCGGCGGCCAGGTTGACGGCCGTGGGACGAGCGTTGCGGAGGCGATCGACCATGGTCTGGAGGGTCGCGTCGCTCCAGCGCTCGCGTTCGGCCTGCTGGAGGGCGAGGACGACGCCGAACGCGCCCGCGACGCCCAGCGCGGGCGCCCCGCGTACGGCGAGGCGCTGGATCGCCTCGACCAGGCCGTCGACGTCGTCGATGTCCAGGTACTCCAGGCTGGCGGGGAGTACGGTCTGGTCGATCAACCGCACCTTCGCATCCGCCCATTCGACGGCCCGAACGTCACTTCCCATGACCAGAAGAATACAAATCGGGTAGGCGAGGGAGAATCGCCGCGGACCCTTGGCCCGGAGACGCCCGTCCGGCATGGTGGCGGTCATGCGGATGCGGATACGCCTGCTCACACTGACGTTGGCGTTCCCCGTCCTGAGCGGGTGCGGGCTGGTGCTCGACCACATGTCCGGCAGCAAGTCGAACGAAGGACCGCCCGCTCCTCTGCCCACGCCGCCTCCGGGCTGGAAGGCCATCGTCGCGGGCAAGTACGGCTATCTCGTACGGCCGGAGTGGAAAATCGAGCCGTCAGGCGATGTCGGCGTCGCCACGGTCTATGACGATCCGGCAGGGCAGTGGCGCATGCACGTCCAGCAGTTCACCGGCTGCGGCGATGCGAACAAGGCCGAGGATCTCTCCAGCTTCTCCAAGCAGATCGACCCCAAGGAGAGCCTCCAGACGTTCACCCTCCGCAAGCAGCCTCAGAAGATGACCGTCCCCGGCGCGGCCGGCGGCTGGCGCTACGAGACGGCGGGCAGCGGCGGCCACACTTACACAACGTTCAATGTCTGGGTCGCCAGCAAGCGATCACACTGCTGGAGCGAGCTCTGGATGACGCTCCCCGGTGGCGGCGACGCCGAGACCATGGCGACGAACTTCACCGCCTCTCCCCCGCCCTGATCGCCGTCCGACGCCACCCCCGAGCCCCTCAAACTCCCACCCCGCTAGGCCCTGACGGGCAAAGTCCCAGGCGGAGAAGTCGGTCTTTCCAGACGTTGTGACCTGCAGTAACTTGACACACCTCGAACTCATGTTCGACATTATAGGGAGGTGTTCGGGGCGGCGTTCAAGGAGGCACCGTGGCGGAGGCGGCGTTGGCGGAAACCGCCGCGGCGCTCGAGGCACTGCGGCTCGACTCCCAGCCCCGGGACCTGGTTCCGGTCCTGCCCGCGCTCCGTCCGGTGGTCCCCGGACTCCGGCCGGGCTCGATCGTGAGCCTCAACGGGCAGGGCGCCGGGTCCCTGGCCATGGCGCTGGTGGCCGGGGTGTCGCGCCACGGCGGCGAGAGCGAGGCGGGCGGGTGGTGCGCGGTGGTCGGGATGCCGGAGTTCGGCGTCGTCGCGGCCGCCGGTATGGGCGCCGAGCCTGAACGCCTGCTCCTGGTGGACGACCCCGGCGAACGCTGGCCGGACGCCGTCGCCGCGCTGATCGAGGCGGTCGACCTGGTGCTCCTCCGGCCGCCCGAACGCCCGGGCACCGCGGCCGTACGACGCCTCACGGCCCTCGCGCGCAAGCACGGCTGCGTCCTCACCGTCGCGGAGCACGACTGGCCCGGCACCGCCCTCCGCCTGCATCTCGCCGACACCGAGTGGACAGGGCTCGGCAGCGGCCACGGCCGCCTTCAGGGCCGCCGCGCCCGCCTGATCGCCGAACGACGCGGCGCCCCCGAATCCACCTGGATCTGGCTGCCCGCCCCCGACGGCACCGTCACCCCCTACGAACCGGCGGCCACCCCCTACGAACCGGCCACCCCCTACGAACCCACCGGCCGGCCCACCCTGGAGGTGGTCGCGTGAGCAAACGAAGCAGGCCCGCGCGACCTGCACTTGCCGGGAGCGGGGAGTCACCCCTCCTCAAGAACGGCGACGTGAGCGAGCGAAACAAGTCCGCTCTGCCTGGCCGCAACCGGAGGCGTGGATCGGCTCTCCGCTGGAGGTGGCGCGTGAGCGGGCGAAGCGGTCTCACGCACGCTGCGCAGGCCGGGAAGCGTGGCGAGTCGTCCCTTGTGTGGAGGCCGCGTGAGCACGCGGAAGGCGTTCGCGCCGCGCTGGCCGGGGAACGCGGCGGGCCGTCCCCTGCCGGGGAGGCCGTGAGCGGACAAAAGGCATTCGCGCAGGCTGCCAAGGGGACGCATGGCGGGCCGTCTCCTGGCCGGGAGGCGGCGTGAGTCGGGTTTTGGTTGTTTGGTGTCCGGACTGGCCTGCGACTGCGGTGGGAGTGGAGGCGGCTACGGCTGGGGCTGTGGTCGTTCAGGGGCAGGTGGTCGCCTGTACGGCGGCGGCGCGGGCTGAGGGGGTACGGCGCGGGCAGCGGATTCGGGATGCGCAGCGGCGGTGCCCTGAGCTGGTCGTACGTGAGCGGGACACCGACGCCGAGGGGCGGATGTTCGAGAGGGTGGCCGATGCGGTGGCGGCCCTGGCGCCCAAGGTGGAGGTCGTACGGCCTGGCATGTGCGCGGTCCCGGCCAAGGGCGCGGCACGCTTCTACGGGGGCGAGGAGTCGCTGCGCCTGCTGGTGCAGGACGCGGTGGTCGAGGCCGGGTACGACTGCGGTTCCGGCATCGCCGACGGGCTGTTCGCGGCCGAGCTGGCGGCGCGTACCGAGTTGGGCGGGCTGGTCGTCCCGGCGGGCGAGTCGGCGTCGTTCCTGGCGCCGTACCCGCTCAGCGTGCTCGACCGGCCCGAGCTCGCGGATCTGCTCAACCGGCTGGGCGTCCGGAACCTCGGCGGCTTCGCGGGGCTGCCGAGCGGGCATGTGGCGGGGCGGTTCGGGGCTGACGGGGCGCTGGCGCAGCGGCTGGCGCGTGGTGAGGAGCCGCGGCCGCTGGCTCCGGCGCACGCGGCCGTCGATCTGTCCGTACGGCAGGAGTTCGATCCGCCCGCCGCGCAGGCCGAGCAGGTGGTCTTCACGGCCAAGCGCCTGGCGGGCGAGCTGCACGAGGGGCTGGCGGCGGGCGGCCTGACCTGCGTACGGCTCAACGTCGAGGTCGGGTTCGCCGACGGGCACGTGCTGCAGCGGCTGTGGCGGCACGACGGGCTGCTGTCCACGCTCGCGGTGGCCGAACGGGTCCGCTGGCAGCTGTCGGCCTGGCGGAGCGACCGACCCAAGGCGGGCGTGGACGCGGACGGGATCGAGCTCGACGACGGCGACGAGGCCGGCGCGGCGGTGTGGGGCGGGGTCGTCTGGCTGGAGCTGACGCCCGAGCAGCTCGTACCGGATCAGGGGCGCCAGCAGGCGATCTGGGGTCAGACGTCGGTGACCGAACGGGTCGCACGGGCGGCGGACCGCATCCAGGCACTGCTCGGGCATCGTGGCATCACGCGGCCGGTGCTCACGGGCGGGCGCGGGCCCGGTGAGCAGGTGACCAGGGTTCCGGTCGGTGACCTCCTGCCGGGCGGGATCCCGGACGGCCCGTGGCCCGGCCGGATCCCCGCGCCCGCGCCTTCGGTGGTGCTGCCCACACGCGTTCCGGTGAACGTCACGGACGCGACCGGCGCGCCGGTGGTGGTCTCGGCGCGCTGCACGGTGTCCGCGCCGCCCTCGATGATCGCCGTGAACGGACGTCCGGTGTCAGCGGTGACGTCGTGGACCGGTCCCTGGCCCGCGATCGAACGCTGGTGGGACCACGAGCACTCGCGGCGCCGGGCGCGCTTCCAGGTCGTCACCGCGGACGGCTGCGCCTACCTGCTCGCGGTCGAGGACGGCCTCTGGCACGTGGAGGCCACCTATGACTGAACGGGCCGACGGCCGCCACCACGACCGGGGCTACCGGGGCTGTCGGGACCGCCACGACGGCCACGACGGCCACGACGATCAGGAGGCGCGCTGTGGGATGGCATAACCCTCCGATCCCGTGGCGGGACTTCGAGAAGCAGCTCTCCTGGAAATCAGGAAACGAGCCAGGCGGGCGGCCGCAGGATCTCTCTCCTCCGCGCCGTGATCCTTCGGCTGCCCGCCGCCCCGACGACGATCGCCAAGAACGCCGGCCTGACGCCCCTGCCTGGGCGGAGCTGCACGTTCACTCGTCCTACAGCTTCCTGGACGGCGCGAGCGATCCGGCGTCGCTCGTACGGGAGGCCGCGCGGCTGGGCGTGGAGGCGATGGCGATCACCGACCACGACGGGATGTACGGGGCGGTGCAGTTCGCGCAGGCCGCCGCCGAGAGGAACATCGGCACGATCTTCGGGGCTGAGCTCAGCCTCGGACTGCCCGGGCCGCAGACGGGCGAGCCCGATCCCGCCGGGCAGCATCTGCTGATTCTGGCGCGCGGCGCGGAGGGCTACGGGCGGCTCTGCACGGAGATCACCCGCGCCCAGCTGGCGGGCAGGCAGAAGGGCCGGCCCATCTACGACCTGGAGAAGCTGGCGGACGCCCACGACGACCACTGGGCCGTTCTCACCGGATGCCGCAAGGGCGCCGTCCCCTCAGCGCTCGAACGAGAGGGCATCGACGCCGCCGAACGCGAGCTGACGCGCCTCGTCGAGATGTTCGGCGCGGACAACGTGTTCGTGGAGCTGGTCGACCATGACCTGCCCGACGACGACCACCGCAACGACGCCCTCTTCGAGCTCGCCACCCGTACCGGCCTGGCCACGGTCGCGTCCAACAACGTGCACTTCGCCTCGCCCGGCGGCGATGCGCGGCTGGCGCAGGCGCTGGCCGCCGTACGATCGCGCCGGAGCCTCGACGACATGGTCGGCTGGCTGCCCGCGAGCGGCACCGCGCACATCCGCGACGGCGCGGAGATGGCCGCCCGCCTGGCGCGCTTCCCCGGCGTTCACGAACGGACCGTGGAGCTCGCGCGCTCCTGCATCTTCAACTTCAAGGTCGTCGCGCCCAGCCTCCCCGACTGGCCGGACCCCCAAGGACTCGGCCGCAGCGAAGCCGAGCAGCTGCGCCAGCTGGTCAGAGAGGGAGCGCTCAAGCGCTACGGCCCGCCCAACGACGAGAAGACGCCGGGCGCCCACGCCCAGATCGCCAAGGAACTCGACGTCATCGAGGGCCTCGACTTCCCCGGCTACTTCCTGATCGTCCACGACATCGTCCGGGCCTGCGAAGAGCGCAACATCCTCTGCCAGGGCCGCGGCTCGGCGGCCAACTCGGCCGTCTGCTACGCGCTCGGCATCACGGGCGTGGACGCGGTCAAGCACGGCCTGCTGTTCGAGCGCTTCCTCTCCCCCGGCCGCGACGGGCCGCCCGACATCGACCTCGACATCGAGCATCGCCGCCGCGAGGAGATCATCCAGTACGTCTACGAGAAGTACGGTCGCGAGTGCACGGCCCAGGTCGCCAACGTGATCCAGTACCGGCCCCGGATGGCCGTACGGGACTCCGCCCGCGCGCTCGGGTTCTCCCCCGGCCAGCAGGACGCCTGGTCCAAGGGCATCGACCCGCGCGACCCCGTGGGCGCCGAGGCCGAGATCCCGACGGCGGTCACCGAGCTCGCCGAGCAGATGCTGAAGCTCCCCCGCCACCTCGGCATCCACTCGGGCGGGATGGTGATCGCAGACCGTCCCGTCGGGTCGGTCTGCCCGATCGAGTGGGCCACGATGCCCAAGCGCAGCGTGCTCCAGTGGGACAAGGACGACTGCGCGGCGGCCGGGCTGGTCAAGTTCGACCTGCTCGGGCTCGGCATGCTCGCCGCGCTGCACGACACGTTCGACCTGGTCGCCGAGTACTGCGGCGAACGCTACGACCTGCAGTCGATCCCGCATGAGGACCCGCTGGTCTACGACATGCTCTGCGACGCCGACACCGTGGGCGTCTTCCAGGTCGAGTCCCGCGCGCAGATGGCGACGCTGCCCCGCCTGCGTCCCCGCAAGTTCTACGACCTGGTCGTCGAGGTCGCGCTGATCCGGCCCGGCCCCATCCAGGGCGGCTCGGTCCACCCGTACCTGCGGCGCCGCAAGGGCAAGGAGGACCCGACCTGCCCGCACCCCCTCATGCAGAAGTCCCTCGCCCGCACGCTCGGGGTTCCGCTCTTCCAGGAGCAGATGATGCAGCTGGCCGTGGACTGCGCGGGCTTCTCCGCCGCCGAGTCCGACCAGCTGCGCCAGGCCATGGGCGCCAAGCGTGCCCCTGAACGAGTGGAGCGCCTGCGCAAGCGGCTGCTGGAGGGCATGGCGGAACGCGACATCCCTGCCGACGTGGCCGAGGACATCTACCAGAAGATCCTGGGCTTCACGGGGTTCGGATTTCCCGAGTCCCATGCGCAGAGCTTTGCCCACCTGGTTTATGCGAGCTCGTGGCTCAAGCGGCACCACCCCGCAGCGTTCACCGCCGCGCTCGTCCGCAACCAGCCGATGGGTTTCTACAACACCCAGTCCCTCTACGCCGACGCCCGCCGCCACGGCGTGGAAGTGCGGCCCGTGGACATCAACGCCAGCGGCGCCCACCCCACGCTCGAGGACCTCGTTCCCGTCGAAAGCAAACATCCTCACGCGCCGGGAAAACCCCAGCCCGCCATCCGCATGGGCCTCACCGGCATCCGCAACCTTGGCGACGACGTGGCCGAGGCCATCGCCGATGGCCGCCCGTACACCAGCATGGAAGACCTGGCCCGCCGCATCCCCCTCTCCTCCGCCGCCCTCGAAGCCCTGGCCACCGCCGGTGCGTTCGACAACATAGGAGTCTGGGGCAGTCACACGCAGGGGCGAGGGCAGGGGCTTTCGCGGCGGGAGGCGTTGTGGGCTGCGGGAGCACTGGCGGGAACGGGCCCGGGGCAGCTGGAAGGGGTCGCGCCCGGGGCCACGGCGCCGGAGCTGCCGCCGATGACGCCGGTCGAGGAGACGCTGGCCGACTTGTGGGCGACCGGGGTGTCGCACACGCATCCGATGTCGCACGTACGGGAGGCGCTCGACGAGCTGGGCGCGCTGTCGTCGGAACGCCTGGCCACCAGGCCTGGGGAGTCCAACGTGGTGGTGGCGGGGCTGGTGACGCACCGGCAGCGGCCGCCGACCGCGGGCGGGATCGTGTTCATGACGCTGGAGGACGAGACCGGGATCATCAACGTGACGTGCCCGCCGCAGGTGTTCCAGCGCCATCGCGGGCTGGCGGTGGACTCGCAGGCGCTGCTGGTCAACGGGCGGCTGGAACGCGCGGACGGGGTGAGCAGCGTGCGCGCCACGCGGCTGCGGAGGCTGCCGGTTCCAGGCAAGGTCCGCTCCCGCAACTTCCACTGACTCGTCCGCGCGACGCCCGCTGATGCGTCGGCCGAACGTTCGCTGATCCGTCTGTGGAACGTCCACTGATTCGCAGGCCTAACGATCACCGGGCGGTGTCCAGATCCGGTCTCACGGGCTCTGACCTGGCACTTCGCCAACCATGTCCGTTTTACGAAACCTTTAATTAACGCGATATGTCTTGACGGTCCGGGACGGCCGACGTACAGGTGAGGGGCGGGCGGCCCATTTCCTGGGGGTTCAATCGATGACGACGGGTACCAACCGGATCTCTGCCTTGCCCTGCGGCCATAGAAGCAAATGGATCGTTCTCGCGGTCTGGGTCGTGCTTCTGATGGTCGCGTTCCCGCTCGCCGGGAAGCTGACCGGCGCGCAGAAGAACGACGCCTCCTCCTGGCTGCCCAAGAGCGCCGACTCCACGCAGGTGGTCAAGCAGTCACAGAAGTTCGTGCCGCCCGACACCTTCCCCGCCGTGGTCGTCTACCACCGCGACGGGGCACCGGTCACCGCCGCCGACGAGGCCAAGGCCGCCGCGGACGCACAGCGGTTCAAGACCGTGACCGACCATCCGAAGAACAAGGACAAGGCGCCCAAGCAGATCGTCTCGAGCGTCGTACCGCCACAGAAGGCGGGCGATGGCAAGGCGATCCAGACCATCATCAACGTCCACGTCGGCGCCGACGGCTGGAACACCCTCGCCCCGGCCGACAAGGACTTTCGTGCCATCGCCCAGAACGGCGGCAACGGCCTGAAGGCGCATGTGACCGGTCCCGCCGGCTACGCGGGCGACTTCGCGCACGTCTTCGCCGACTTCGACAAGACCCTGCTGTTCATCACGGCGGGCATCGTCATCATCATCCTGCTCATCACCTACCGCAGTCCGATCCTGTGGCTGGTGCCGCTGATCTGCGTCTCCGTCGCGCTGTTCGTGGCCCAGGCGGTGATCTACGTGCTGGCGAAGAACGCCGGGCTGACGGTGAACGGGCAATCGGCGTTCATCCTGACCGTGCTCGTCTTCGGCGCCGGCACCGACTACGCGCTGCTGCTCATCGCCCGCTATCGCGAGGAGCTGCGCCGCCACGAGGACCGGCACACCGCGATGAACGTCGCGCTGCATCGCGCCGGGCCCGCGATCCTCGCCAGCGGCACCACCGTGGCCGTGAGCATGCTGTGCCTGCTGGTGGCCGAGCTCAACTCCACCAAGAGCATGGGGCCGGTCATGGCGATCGGCGTCGCGGTCGGCCTGGCCGCCATGGTCACCCTGCTGCCCGCGCTGCTGGTCATCTTCGGCCGCTGGATGTTCTGGCCGCGGCGCCCCGCGTTCGGCTCCGCCGAGCCCACCGCGCAGGGCGTCTGGGCGCGCATCGGCGCCAGGATCGCCGTCCGCCCGCGCATCACCTGGATGGTCACGGCGCTCGTGCTGGTGATCATGGCGCTCGGCCTCACCACCCTCAAGACCGACTACCTGGCCAACAAGGACGCGTTCAGCGCCGGCAAGCCCGACTCGGTCACCGGTGAGGAGGTCCTGGTCAAGCATTTCCCGGCGGGCAGCGGAAGCCCGATCGAGGTCATCGCGAACGCCGGCAAGGCGGACGCGGTCAAGACGGCGCTGGCGACCGTGCCGAGGGTCAGCAACGTCACGCAGGTCGGCCAACCCAAGGACGGCCTGGTCTACCTGACCGGAACCCTCAACGCCCCACCCGACAAGCCCGAGGGCTTCGCGACCGTCGACAAGGCGCGTTCCACGCTGCACGCGATACCGGACGCGAACGCCAAGGTCGGAGGCGGCGCGGCGGTCACCCACGACATCAACAAGGCCTCCAAGCGCGACCAGAACCTGATCTTCCCGATCATCCTGATCGTGGTCCTGGGCATCCTGGCGCTCCTGCTGCGAGCCCTGGTCGCCCCGGTGATCCTGGTGGCCACCGTCGTGCTGTCGTTCGGCGCGGCGCTCGGGTTCAGCGCGGTGATCTTCGACAAGGGCTTCGGCTTCGCCGGGTCCGACCCGTCGTTCCCGCTCTGGGTCTTCGTGTTCCTGGTGGCCCTCGGAACGGACTACAACATCTTCCTCATGACCCGCGTCCACGAGGAGGCCAAGCAGCACGGCACCCGCCGCGGCGCCCTCATCGGCCTCGCGGCCACCGGCGGCGTCATCACCTCGGCGGGACTGGTGCTGGCCGGCACGTTCGCGGCGCTCGGCTCGCTGCCCCTGGTCTTCGTGACCGAGATGGGCTTCGCCGTCGCGTTCGGCGTCCTGCTGGACACCTTCATCGTGCGGTCCATCCTGGTCACCGCGCTCAACCTCGACGTCGGCCGGTTCATGTGGTGGCCGAGCTCGCTCACCCACGAACACGTCGACCTGCCCGCCGAGAAGGACGAGGCGGCCCCCGTGACCCCGTAAACCGTCGTGCGGCCGCACCGTTCCCCGTGAACGGTGCGGCCCACGTCACCAGTCCGGGCCCACGTCACCGGTTGGGGCCTAGGTCACCAGTTGGGGTGGCCCAGGTCCTTGTTCTCGGGGCTGACCGCGCGGTCGCCGGTGCCGTCCACGCGGATGGCGCGGATGCGCGGCTGGTCCCACGTACCGCGGACGTAGCAGATCCACTTGCCGTCACGGGACCACGCGGGGTCCATCTCGTGGGACGAGCTCGTGGTCAGGCGGCGCGGGTTGGAGCCGTCGGCGCCCATCACCCAGATGTCGCCGGACGGGTAGGCGCCGCGGCTGTAGGCGATCTGCGAACCGTCGAACGACCACTCGGGGTCGACCGCCCGCACGCCGTCCTTGGTGAGCTTGGTCCACGGCTGCGTCGGCTTGGCGGCGTCGAGCGAGTAGATCGTCTCCACGCCGTCGCGCTTGCTCCAGAACGCGATCCGGTTCGTCGACGACCACTGCGGGTCGTCCTTGTCCGCGCCGTCGGTGGTCAGCGCCTGGGCGTTCGACCCGCTGATCGAGATGGCGTAGATCTGCCGGACGCCGCCGCTCTTGACCATGTAGGCCAGCCGCGTGCTGTCCGGCGACCAGGTGACCCGGCCGCCCGCCATCTGGTCGGTCACCATCTTCTGGTCGCTGCCGTCGGCGTTCATCACCCACGCCTCGGACTTGTCGCCGACCTTGCGGGTCCACGCGATCTTCGTACGGTCCGGTGAACGTTCCGGCAGCGCGTCGCACGTCGAGCCACCGACCAGCGTCTGGGCGCTGGCCGCCCCGGGCGTGTAGAGGCCGATGTCGGCGTAGCACTTGGCGGGCCAGCCCGGCTTGGTGTCGATGCGCACGAGCATCGCGTCCGTGGGGAACCCGCCGCTCGCGCCACCTGCCGCGGCCGCGTTGTTGCTTCCCGTTCCCGAGTCGCCGCTGGTGTTGCCCGCCTTGTTGTTCTTGCTGTGGTCGCTGAGCAGGAACGCCCCTGCCGTGGCCGAGCCCATGACGGCCAGCACGATGAGGCTCCCCACGAGGAGACCGGCTGGCCGTGAGCTCTTCTTCTTCGCCGGAGGCGCCGCTACCCCCGCACGCGGCGGTCCAGTGGGCGCCTCGGCAGATGGGTCCGTATGCGACTCACCATGAGGAGCCCCATAGGGATAGCCACCGCCCTGATAGGCCATGCCCGCCGGTGGCGGCCCCGCAGGAGGATGCTGGCCGCCGTACTGGCCGCCCGCGTACCCCGGCTGCTGCCCCTGGTCCTGCCCCGGAAGCCCAGGCTGCCCATGCCGAGCCTGCTGCTCCGCCCCGTAAGCTGCCGCACCCCCCACCTCAGCCCCGCGCTGATCGGACGCGCGTTCAGGCGCAGGCTGCTCATGAACGCG
>NZ_JAGEOJ010000005.1 GCF_017573505.1 Actinomadura barringtoniae | reverse complement strand
GTAGGTGTTCTCCAGCAACTTGGCCATCTCCGCCTCGCGCGTGCCCTTGGCCTGCACGACCCGCTCCACGAACTTGCCGTAGAGGGCGGAGGCGGCCTGGGCACATCCGGGGGTGAGCCCGCCCACGATCTTGGGGGTGTTGGCCACCCCGTACACCGGGTTGCCAGGGTCGATCCGCTCGGGAGAGAACGCCAGGTGGAAGTCCTCCCCGGCGGTCAGCCCGGACTTCTCCAGGATCGGCCGCAGCACCTCGTCGGTGGTGCCGGGGTAGGTGGTGGACTCCAGGACCACCAGCATCCCCGGCGCCATCCGCGAGGCGACGGTCTCGGCGGCGCCGCGCACCGCGGTCAGGTCAGGCCCGCCCTCGGGTGACAGCGGCGTGGGCACGCAGATCACCACGGCGCGAGCGCCTTCCAGGACCGCTTCGTCCAGGCTGGGCGTGAACCCTTGCTCGAGCATCTCGGCGACCTCGTCGGCCGACACGTCGTCGATGTGCGACCGGCCGGCCTGCAGCCCGGACACGACGCGCTCGTCGCGATCCAGCCCGCCCACCGTCAACCCGGCCCGGCAGGCCTCACGCACCAGCGGCAGCCCGACGTAGCCGAGCCCGATGACCACCAGATCCACCCCGGTGGCTCCCTTCAAGAGTTCATATCCCTGAATAGGCCTCCCGGTAGCGAGTCGCGACGGCTCGCCATGTGCGTTCCGTCCTGACCCATTCCTGGGCTGCCTGTCCGATTTTTCGGCGTCGATCGGGACTGTAAATGAGCTCCTCAAGAGAAATCGCCCATGCTTCCGCGTCTTCCGGAAGAGTTAACGTGCCGGTCACGCCCGGTTCGACGATTTCGCGGAGAGCATTGACATCACTTGCTATTACTGGGATTCCCCCGGCCATCGCCTCGATCGGCTTCAGGGGTGTGACCAACTGACAGACCCGGTCGGCCCGTCTGGGGACCGCGAACACATCGAGGACCGCGTGGTACTGACGGACGGACGACATCGGCACCCTGCCGGTGAACACGGCGGCGACCCCCTGCTCGGCCGCTCGCCGCTCCAGCGCCCCGCGCTCGGGCCCGTCGCCGACCAGCAGCAGCGTCGCCTCGACGCTGCGGTCGCGCAGCAGCGCGGCGGCGTCGATCAGCGTGTCGATGCCCTCGTAGCCGTAGAACGACGAGGTCAGCCCGATCACCGGGGTGCCGGTGCCGATGCCCAGTTCGGCCCGCAGGCCGCTCGCGTTGGGCAGCGGCTCCAGGAACGCCTCGTCCACCCCGTTCGGCACCGTGAAGATCTTCGCCGGGTCGACGCCGCGGCCGGCGATCTCGGCCCGCATCGCCTCGCCGAGCGTGACCACCGCGTCCGCCTCGGCCATGCGCCGGGTCTCCAGTGCCCTGGTCAGCCGGTAGAAGTCGGCGTCCTCGGTGTGTCCCGGGTCGCGCGACAGCCAGGAGTCCTCCAGGAAGCCGCGCACCTCGTACACGACCGGGATGCCGTGCCGGCGGCCCAGCTCCACCGCGA
Source organism: Actinomadura barringtoniae (assembly GCF_017573505.1). Classification (GTDB taxonomy): domain Bacteria; phylum Actinomycetota; class Actinomycetes; order Streptosporangiales; family Streptosporangiaceae; genus Spirillospora; species Spirillospora barringtoniae. The sequence continues at coordinate 569,045 of NZ_JAGEOJ010000005.1, read as the reverse complement.
CCGCCGCGTTCAGATGGTTGCTGACCGCGTGCAGCACGGCCGGGCGCAGCTCCTCCACCAGCGGCCCGGCCAGGTCGGCGGCCTTGCCGACGTCGCGCACCGGGCTCCGCGCCGGCAGCCATGGCAGCAGCCGGTGGTAGGCGACGCCGTCCACCTCGACGCGGGCGCGGGTGTCGCCGACGCCCTGGCTGAGCGGGTACCCGAGACGGGTCACGACCTGCGTGTTATAGCCGAGCTCGCGTTGTGCAAGAGCTATGCGGTGAGTTCGTACCGTGTAGCCAGCATTGGTCACCGGCAGGGCATTCGTCACGAACTGGAGGACCGAGCGTCCTTCCGGCCTTACCGTCGACCTGTCAGGTCGGCGAGGGGTGAAGTCAAGCAGGGCCTGCAGGTCGGCGGATTCGCGCTGCGGATCACGCGGCCGGGGGACCGCGAAGGGGGAGCGTCGCAGCCGCGCCCCGAGAGGGCCGGGCGCGACCCGCGCCAGCAGCCGCACGGCCAGCCGGGGAGCCCGGCTCGGGTCGTCGCGCAGCTGCCGCCAGGTCAGTCCCAGCAGGTAGACGGTTCTTTTGAGCACGGCGGGCGAGCGTAGGCAACCCCGATGAACAGAAGGGAAATTGTGTTGGCGCCTATCGTGCATGTTCTGGGAGCACGGCCCAACTTCGTCAAGGCGGCCCCGGTGATCGACGCGCTCGCGTCGCGCGGCGCCGAGCAGATCGTCGTTCACACGGGCCAGCACTACGACGAGAAGATGTCCGAGGTCTTCTTCCACGAGCTCGGGCTTCCCGAGCCGGACGTGAACCTCGGCGTCGGGTCGGGCAGCCACGCCGCCCAGACCGCGTCGCTGCTGGTCGGGCTTGAACAGGAGTTCACCGGCCGTTCACCGGCCCTGGTCATCGTGTACGGCGACGTGAACTCGACGATCGCCGCCGCCCTGGTCGCGGCCAAGCTGCACATCCCGGTCGCCCATGTGGAGGCCGGGCTGCGCAGCTTCGACATGACCATGCCCGAGGAGGTCAACCGGCGGCTGACCGACCAGCTGTCGGACCTGCTCTTCGTGACCAGCCCCGAGGGCATCGGCCACCTGGCCAACGAGGGGATCTCGGTCGACAAGGCGCACCTGGTCGGCAACACGATGATCGACACGCTGCTGGCCAACCTCGCCAAGTTCGACTCCGAGCGGGTGCGCGCCGAGCACGACCTGCCCGAGCGGTACGTGCTGGCGACGATGCACCGGCCCGCGAACGTGGACGCCCCGGAGACCGCCGCCGCCCTGGTCGGGCACCTGCACGGCGTCGCCGACCTGGCCGACCTGGTCATCCCCGTGCACCCGCGCGGCCGCGCCAACCTGATGGCCGCCGGGCTGGACGAGCACCCGAGGGTGCACGTGCTGGAGCCCCTCGGCTACATCGACTTCATCGCGGCCGTACGCGGCGCCGCGGCGATCGTCACCGACTCCGGCGGCCTGCAGGAGGAGACCACGATCCTCGGCGTGCCCTGCCTGACCGTGCGGCCGAACACCGAGCGGCCGATCACCATCACGCATGGCACCAACCGGCTCGTCACCTTCGAGGAGCTGGTCCCCGCCGCGCGCAAGGTCCTGGAAGCGCCGCGTCCGGACGCCGACCGCAAGCCGCCGCTGTGGGACGGCGCCGCCGGTCCCCGCATCGCCGACGTGATCATGGAGTTCCTCGTTGAGCAGCCCTAACGACGCGGCCAAGGCCGCCCGCCAGGTCGCACGCCTCCGCGCCGCGTTGCGTGACCGCGACGCCCGCGTCCAGGAGCTGGAGCAGCGCATCATCGCGCTGGAGGCCTCGACCAGCGTGAAGTTCGGGCGCCTGGTCGCCGGCGCGGCCCGCAACCCGCGCCGGCGAGGGTCGCGGCTGCCGCGCGAGCTCTACCGGCTGTGGAAGGGGCGGCACGTGCCGGGCATCGGCCCGACCGTGCGCGAGAGCGAGCGCGTCCAGCTCGACGGCGCCGACCGGCCCGAGGACCGGCTGCTGATCTCCGCGCCGTACGAGGGCCTGGTGATCGCGGGGGTGCTCGGCCACGCCGCGACCGCCGAGCTGGGCGAGCACGCCAAGGTGATCTCGCTCTACCCGCACGACGCCTCGCTCGCGCTGGAGCTGGCCGACGTGGACCTGGTCGTGGTGGACGCGGCGGCGGGCGAGCCCGGCGGCCCGTGGGCCTACCTGGGCGTGCCCGGGATGTACGACCGGGACCGCGCGCTTCACAAGGTCCGCGAGATCGCCGCGAACCGCGAGCTCCCGCTCGTCCTGTGGGGCGAGGCCGCGCCGCCGACGATCGCCGACCTCGAATGGGACGCCAAGGCCACGAGCCTCTCCCAGCTCACCGACCATCTGGCCGCCCGCCTGGCAGCCCGCCCGGCCCCTGCGGCCCTGTGACCGGCCCCCGCCGCCCTGTGAAAGGAACTTCTGTGCGACCACGCGCCCTCGTCTACGGCGACGTCGATCTCAACCTGATCGACGGCTCGGCGATCTGGGCCCAGGGGATGGTGCAGGCCCTGGCGCGCGCCGGCTGCTCGGTGACCTTGGTCCTCAAGGCCCCGGTGCGGACCGGCCGGCTGGTCGACCCGCTGCGCTCCCTGTCCGACGTCACCGTGCACAGCCCGCACGCCGAGGGCCGGATCGAGGCCGACCGGGGAATGACCCCCAAGGAGGCCGCGATCACCCTGGCCGAGGTCGACGCGGCCGACCCGTTCGACCTGATCGTCGTGCGCGGGAAGCGGCTGGCGGGCAAGCTGTCCGGCGGCCCGCTCGCCGGGCGGATGTGGACCTACCTCACCGACGTCCCGCAGTCGGCGGGCGAGTTCGACGGTGCTTCCAAGGGCGAGCTGCGGCGCATCGCCGACGCCTCCCGCGTGCTGCTCTGCCAGACCGAGGAGCTGCGCACCTTCATGGAGAGCGCGGTCCCGGCGACGGCGGGCAAGAGCGTGCTGTTCCCGCCGGTCGTGGTGCTGCCGGACGGGCTGGAGCGGCGCCAGGACGGCGCGCCCGAGGGCCGGGCGCTCCGGCTGGTCTACACGGGCAAGTTCGCGCCGCGCTGGAACACCCTCGAGATGACCTCGCTGCCGAAGCTCCTGGACCGGCGCGGCGTCGAGGCCGAGCTCCACATGATCGGCGACAAGGTCCACGACGACCCCGAGGACCCCACGTACTCCACCCGTATGAAGAACGCGCTGGAGACCGGCCAGAGCGTGGTCTGGCACGGCGGCCACCCGCGCGCCGAGGCGATGCGCCTCACCGCCGGGTGCGACGTGGGCCTGTCGTGGCGCGCCCCGGACATGGACGCCAGCCTGGAGCTGTCGACCAAGGTGCTGGAGTGCGGCACGCTCGGCGTCCCGGTGGTCATGAACCGCACACCGATGCACGAGCGGCTGTTCGGCGCGGACTACCCGCTGTTCGCCGCGTCCGAGGACGACGTCGTCGACGCGCTCGCCCTCATCGGCAAGAACCCCGAGAGCTACGCGCTCGCGGTGGAGCGCTGCCGCGCCGCCGCGGCCGAGTTCAGCCTGGAGGCCGCCGCCGGCCGCCTCACCGAGTACCTCGCGCACGCGTTCCCCGAGCCGTCCGAGGCCGTGCTCGCCGCCGCGGCAGCGCCCGCCGGGGGGCTGGACGGCCTGCTGGGCGTGCCCGCGCAGGGCACCGGAAACGGCGCGCCGCGCAAGCTGCGCGTCGGCGTCGCCGGGCACGACCTGAAGTTCTTCACCGCGCTGCTGAACTACCTGAAGTCGCGGCCCGACATGGAGATCCGCGTCGACCACTGGCGCGCGCTCAAGGTGCACGACCCCGAGCGCAGCCAGGAGCTGGTCGACTGGGCCGACGTGATCGTCTGCGAGTGGTGCGGCCCGAACGCGCTCTGGTACGCCGCGCACAAGCGGCCCGAGCAGCGCCTGGTCGTCCGCCTCCACCGCTTCGAGCTGTACTCGGGCTGGCCGCGTAAGCTCGACATCGACGCCGTCGACCAGGTCATCTGCGTGAGCCCGCACTACCGCGATCTCACGCTGGAGATCACCGGCTGGCCCTCGACCAAGGTCACCGTCGTGCCGAACTGGGTGGACGACCGCCAGCTGGGCCGCGACAAGCTCCCCGGCACCCAGCACCACCTCGGGATGATCGGCATCGCGCCGTCCCGCAAGCGCCTTGACCTGGCGCTGGACGTGGTGGAGGAACTGCGCCGCGAGGACCCGCGCTTCACCCTCTTCGTCAAGTCCAAGCTCCCCTGGGAGTACTGGTGGATCTGGCAGAAGGAGGAGGAGCGCGCCCACTACGAGCAGGTGTTCCACCGCATCCGCCGGTCGCCGCTGCTGGCGGGCGGGGTCGTCTTCGACGCCTACGGCCGCGATGTCGCGGCCTGGCTGCGGCGGATCGGGTTCGTGCTGTCGACCAGCGACGACGAGAGCTTCCACCTCGCACCCGCCGAGGGCATGGCGGCCGGGGCGATCCCCGCGCTGCTGAACTGGCCCGGCGCCGACACCATCTACGACACCCGGTGGATCCACGCCGACCCGGCGTCGATGGCGGCCTCGATCGCGGCGACCGTACGGGAGGGCCGCTGGGAGTCCGAGCGCCTCGTCGCGCGCGAGCAGGTGACGACGGCGTACGGGCTGGACGAGGTCTGCCGCCAGTGGACCGCCCTGCTCGCCGGCACCCCGGTCGAGGCGGTGTCAGCCGTCTGACCTGCTGTTTCGTCCTGGCTCGGCGGCCCTGTTCAAGATCGTTGCTTTGGATCGGTCTTCTTTCTGATCATGTTCTTTGATCATTAAGGCAACCAATCGGGCCTCCGGTGTGTCCTTTATGTGATGTAAAGACGGTCACTTTCGTCACAGTTGACACGCTAGGAGGCTGCCCCATGCACGCGAACGAGAGCCGCGGTGGCTAAGTCCAGGCCGGCCGGCGTCCGCCGGTTCGTGCCCGCGCCGGTGCGCCGAAGCCTGAAGGCGCTGCTGTACCCCGAGGTGCGGAACCGGGTGGAGAACGCCCGGTTCCGCCTCCGGCACCGGCACTTCGAGGCCGAGCAGGGCGTCGTGAAGCACCACGGGCGCAGCCGCCTGGCCGAACTGCGGCCCGAGCTCAGCGCGCTCCAGGTCTGGGAGGACACTCTCCAGCTGGTGACGGGCGCGCTGGAGGCGGCGTCGATCCACCACTTCTGCCTGCGCCCGCGTTCGGGCCTGGAGTCGGCCGTCGCCGTCTCCGAGGTCGACCGGGACCGGGTGATCGAGGTGCTCGCGGCCGCCGTGACCGAGGCGGGCGCGTACGTGGGCCCGGTCAAGGACCCCGAGGGCACCAAGGCCGAGATCGGCCCGAAGGCCTGGGAGGCGATGGCCGGCCGCCCGACGTTCCGGATCACCCGCTGCTTCGGCTCGCCGGACGGCGACCTGGTGCTCGGGCCGGAGCTGAGCTGCGTCGTCGAGTTCTGGAAGCCGGTGGACGGCGAGCTCGTCGCGCCGCGTCCGAACCGCGTGGTGGGCGAGCTTCCGCTGGAGGGCCCGATCGTCCGCGTGACCTCCGACCGGCTCACGGCGCTCGCCGGACCCGAGTCGCACGGAGCGGTGACGTTCCCCGTGCGCGAGGAGACCCTCCTGCCGCTGCTGGACGACATCGACTTCCCCATCGACGTCGTCTACACCTGGGTCGACGGCGACGACCCGGCCTGGCAGGACCGCCGCGACGCGGCCCTCGGCGCGGTGAACGATGCCGAACGGCACGAGCTGGCGATCAACAAGTCCCGCTTCACCAGCCGCGACGAGCTGCGCTACTCCCTGCGCGGCCTGACGATGTTCGCGCCGTGGGTACGCCACGTCTACATCGTGACCGACGACCAGGTCCCGGCATGGCTGGACGTCACCCACCCCGGCATCACCGTCATCGACCACAAGGAGCTCTTCCAGGACAGGGGCGTGCTGCCGACGTTCAACTCGCACGCCATCGAGTCGCAGCTGCACCGCATCGACGGGCTGTCGGAGCACTTCCTCTACTTCAACGACGACGTCCTGCTCGGCCGCCCGGTCACGCCGGACATGTTCTTCCACCCGAACGGGACGACCAAGTACTTCCCGTCCAGCAAGCAGGTGGACCTGCGCGTCCGTTCCGGCAAGGACGAGCCCGCGACGGCGGCGGGCAAGAACAGCCGGCGCCTCATTGAGGAGACGTTCGGCGGCGTGATCACGCACCGGGTGAAGCACACCCCGCACGCGCTCCGCCGCAGCGTGCTGAACGAGATCGAGAAGCGCTTCCCGGCGGAGATCGCCGAGACCGCGCACCACCAGTTCCGGCACCAGGACGACGTGTCGCTCCCGTCGTCGCTGCACCACTTCTACGGCTTCGCCACCGGCCGAGCCGTCCAGGCCGACCTGAGGTATCGCTACATCAACCTGGCCAGCCCGGACGCCTCGGACCGGTTGCGCGCCGTGCTGGCGGAACGCGAGTACGACGTCTTCTGCGTCAACGACACCGAGTCCGACGCCGAGAGCCAGGCCGTCCACAAAGAGCTGACCGACCGTTTCCTGCCCGCCTACTTCCCCGTGCCGAGCCCATATGAGCTCGGCTGAGCAGAGCGGGGCGGGCCCTGGGGCGGGACGCGGGGTGGGACGCCGGGGGCTGCGGGCGGGAGCCGGGGCCGCCACGCTGCTCGCCGTCGTCGCGGCGGTCGGGGTCGGCGGGCACCGGTCCCACGGCGTCGCCTCGCGTACGGCCCATGCCGCGGGACGCACGACGCCCACCGCCGCGCCCCGGGCCTCGCACGTCCAGATCGTCGCGCATCCCGACGACGACCTGTACTTCATGAACCCGGACGTGGAGCAGGCGATCAAGGCCGGTGACCCGGTCGCCACGATCTATGTGGAGGCCGCCGAGGCGAACGGCAGGAACGCCCGCCGCGGGCAGGGCCGCACCGCGCCGGTCGACTACACCTCGTACTCGGCGGCACGGCACGAGGGGGTCCGCCGCGCCTACGCCCGCATGGCCACCGGCTCGCCGCAGGCCCGCTGGATCGCGAGCACGATCTCCACCGCCGCCGGACCCGTAGAGATGGACCACCTCCAGGACGCGCCGCAGGTCAGGCTGGTCTTTCTCGACGTGGGCACCTGGCGGCGGCCGGGCGGCATGCAGCGGCTGTCAGGCCTGTGGGACGGCTCGGTCCGCGCCCTCGACACCAGACCCGCGCGCGGCAGCCTCGCCCCCGCTCGGCTCTCGTACACGCGGAACGAACTCATCGCGCAGCTCGCCGGCCTGCTCGCACGCTTGCGGCCCACGGTCGTACGCGCGCAGGACCCCGACCCGGAACGCGGCTACGACCGCAAGGGCAAGGGCCACCGGATCGATCACCCCGACCACACCGCGACGGCACAGCTGGCCTGGCGGGCCATCTGGCGGTACGAGTCGTCGGCGCACCTCCCGGTCGTGACCGAGTTCTACCGCGGCTACGACAACCGCCACTGGCCGCACAACCTCGACGCCTCCGCCGAGCGCGACAAGATGGCGCTGATCGGCACCTACGGCGACGCCGATCTCCAGGTCGGGCGTACGGGGGATCTCAACGGCTGGCCGCAGAGCACCCGCGCGCGCTACCCGGGCACCACCGGCTGGATCGCGCCGCTGGCCGACGGGCGGATGGCCGCCGTCGCCGTCGTCTCCGGCCGGGTGACGTTCTGGGAAGAGACCGCGCCGAACGGCGCATGGCGGGCCGGGCGCCCCATCTCAAGCCCCGGCTTCATCTCGGACCTGAGCCTGCTGGCACTGCCCGGCGGACGCCTGGCCGTCTTCGGCGTCCGCGTATCCGCGGGCTCGTCGATCACGGCGCCGCGCTACCGGATTCTGTACGCGACCCGGCCGCGACCAGGCGGCGACTTCGGGCGATGGCAGGATCTGGGCAATCCGGCCGGTCACGCCACGGCTCGGCAGCGGGACGTCGGCGCGCCCGTCCCCGCCATCGACGGCCGAGGCCGCATCACCATCTTCAGCCGCAACGGCGGGCTGGGAGTGAGCGGCCGCACCCAGCGCGCGGACGGATCGTTCGGCCCATGGCAGGACCTGGGCGGCCACCGCATCGAGGACGGCCTCGCCACCGGCACCGACGCGACCGGGCGGATCGAGCTGTTCGGCGCCGCGACCCCGGTCGGCTGGCGCTGGGACCGGCCGTCCGGCACTCCGGGCCTGTGGCACTGGCGGCAGCGAGAGCCCGGCGCCCCCATGGGCCGCGGCACCTACACCGCCACCCCAGGCCCGGTCACCGGCCCGCTCACCATGAGCACAGACACCAAGGGCGGGGGCCTCACGTTGCTCGCACGCGTCCCCGAAACGGCGAGCACCCTCGCGTTCCGCGCCTCGCGACCCGGCGGGAGCTGGACCGCCGTGCCCACCGACCTCGCCGGACCCGGAGGCCACGGCCCCATCGGCTCCGCAGGCGCCTCAGTGCTGGCCGGACGCGACGACCTGGGCACCGTGGCCATCTCCGACACGGGCGCGTGGACCCACTCCGGACCGCTGTTCGTACACGCGCCAGGTATCGCCCTCGACGCGCAAGGCCAGCCGGTCATCGCTGCCCTGGGCGTGGACGGACGGCTGAACATCGCCCGCCGCAGCGCATCGTCCGCCTGGCGATGGCAGGAGGTGAGCTGAGGATGAAGCGATACTGGCGCCTGGCCCGCACGGACCCGACGTGGTTCGCGCAGCGCGTGCGCGAAGAGGCCGAGACCAGGGCCGTCAGCGCGCGCCGCCGTGTGCGCAGGGAGGCCGACGCGGCCGTCCGTACGGCAGCCGCGAGAGCAGGCCTCGACCACGCGAGCCGCAACGGCCCCACCGCGATCGCCGACTATTTCGCCGTCCTCGACGGCCGGACGCTCAACCTGCACGTTCCAGGCCCCGGGCAGAACGGCCCGGTGGAGGTCGTCTTCACCCGGCTCGGCCAGGAGCACCGCGCCGCAGCCGAACGTTCGGCGGACGGCTCGGTGAGCGCGACCGTCGTGCTCGGCGCCGACCTGGACGGCGGCGTCCCGCTCACCCCGGGCCGCTGGAAGGTCGCCCTCTCCTACGGCACGGCGGGCGGGGATCGACGGCTGCGCCTGCTCGCGGACGCGCCGACCATCACCGACCCCGGCGGGCCGACCGTCACGTCCCCGCCCTGCGCGGAGACCGGGGCGCGGTTCGTTCCGGAGATCTCGCCGACCGGCCTGTGGGCGCTCCGCGTGGCCGCACCCGAGCCGTCCGCCGAGGTGACGCGGCTCGCGCTCACCCTGTCGCGGTTCGACGTCGAGGTGCGCTTCGCCGGCGTCACACCGCCACCCCAAGCCGCGTTGCGCTTCCAAGCTCGCGGCGGCGCGGCGTTCACCGTCCCCGCGACATCCGCGAACGGCGTCTTCGGCGCGCGGGTGCCGCTGGCCGAGATGGTGCGCGAGGGCCAGGCCGGCGAGGTGGTCTGGAACGTCATGGCCGTGATCCCCGACCACGCCCCGCTCCGGGTCGGCCGGCACCTGCACGACGTGCGCGATCCCCGCCGGACGCTGCGCGTCCCGCAACGCACGATCGCGGTCGACGCCGCGACGCTGGTCCGCGTCCGGACCTACTACACCGGCAACGGCGACCTGGCCCTGGCCTGCTCGCCCGGCGCCCGCTCCACGGAGGTTCCGCTGTGAAGATCACGTTCATGCTCACCTGGGCGGACGCCATGGGCGGCACCGAACGGGCGATCTACACCCAGGCGGAGCACCTGGCGGCCGACCACGACGTGGAGATCGTCAGCGTCTTCCGTACCAGCGCCGAGCGCTTCTTCGAGGTGGGCGGCGGGGTGCCGGTGCGCTACCTGGTCGACGAGACCGGCCCGGTGCCGCGCCCGGTCCGCGACTGCGACCTGGACGACGAGCTGTGCCGCACGCTCGCGGGCAGCCCGAGCCGGCTGATCGACCCGCGCTGGGAGAAGGCGTTCAACCGGCTGAGCGACCTGGAGATCGAACGCGAGCTGCGCGCGCTCGACACCGACGTGCTGGTGTCGACCTCGCCCGCGCTGATGGCGGTGACCACGACGCTGCCGCCCGCGCGCGTCCTGACCGTTCACCAGGAGCACCGCCCGTCGCAGATCCGCGGCGGCACCGGCGAGCCGCTGTTCCGGTACGCGCCGCGCCTGGACGCGCTGGTCGTGCTGACCGAACGGACGCGGGAGTGGTTCGAGGAGACGCTGACCGACTGCGCGCCGCGCCTCGAGGTCATCGTGAACGCCGTTCCGGCGGGCTTCCGGCCGCGCTCGTCGCTCACCGGCAAGTCGGTCACGATGGCGCGCCGCCTGGTGCCCGACAAGCAGGTCGACCATGCGATCCGGGCGTTCGCCCAGGTGGCCGAGGTGCATCCGGACTGGGTGCTGCGCGTGTTCGGCGACGGCCCGCAGCTGACCCGGCTGCGCCGCCTGGTGAGCGCCCTCGGGCTGCACGACCAGGTCCAGCTGCTCGGCCCGACCGGCCGGATGGCCGAGGAGTGGGCCAAGTCCAGCATCGCGCTGCTCACCTCCCGCGACGGCGAGGCCTTCCCGCTGGTGCTCACCGAGGCGTTCGCCGCCGGGGTGCCCGCGGTGAGCTACGACTGCCAGACCGGGCCCGCCGAGATCATCACGCACGGCGAGAACGGCTTCCTGGTCGCCCAGGACGACATCGACGGCCTGGCCGCCGCGCTCATCAAGCTGATCGGCGACCCGAGGATGCTGCGCGAGTTCGGCGCCGCCGCGCTGGCCTCGGCCGGGCAGTACGACATCGACCGCGTCATGGGCGACTGGGAACGCCTCTACGCGGACCTGCTCGACGGGCGCGACGACGCCGACCGCGGTGCGGTCAAGGCCGACCGGCTGGCCGCCTGGACGACACGGACCGGCGGATCGGGCTTCGCGCCCGCCGTCCCGCCGCCCGTTCCGCCGCTCAGCGGGGAGGCCGGGCGGCGCGAGCACCGGCTGCAGTCGGACCAGGCCGGGCTCGTACGGTTCGGCGGGCGGCTCTGCCGGGTCACCGACGACCTCATGCCCGCCGAGGTCACCCGCGCCAACCTGGAGATCGTGACCGGCCCCCTCGACCGTGCCGGGGTGGCGTACCAGCTGCTGCGCGACCAGGGCGTGCGTCATCGCGTCGTGGTCCGGGCAGGGCAGCGGACCGCCGCGATCGAGGCGCTGACCGGCGCGTACGCCGACGACGCGGTCTACGCCGAGCCGCTGCGCGCGGGTGGGCGAGCGGCGGCCGGAACGCTCGTCGCCGAGATCGAGGACGCGGTCGACCTCGCGGGCCTGCGGGTCTTCCAGCCCGTCGTGACCTCGTCGCGCACCCTGAGCTACGGCCCGGCCTACGGCTGCGACCTGGAGTTCTGGACCGAGGATGACGACGAGAGCAGTACCACCCGAGGGGGACCGACCCCCCACACCCCCCGGGCCGACTCCGTCGGGATCCTGGTCCCGACCAGGCGGACGCTGCTGGGCGACACCGTGCCCGCCGCTGCCATGACGCCGGGCCGCGTCCGGATCGGCGACCGCGAGTACCCGTCGGTCGCCGCGCTCGACGCCACGCTGGTCGCCGACGTCGCGTTCCCCGTGGACGTCGTCTACACCTGGGTCGACGGCGACGACCCGGACTGGCGGAGCCGCCGGAACGAGGCGTTCGCCGCGATGGGACGCCCGCCGGTCGACGCCGCGGGATCGGACGCGCGCTTCCGGTCCCGCGACGAGCTGCGCTACTCGCTGCGCAGCCTGGAGATGTTCGCACCCTGGGTGCGCACGATCCACCTCGTGACCGACGACCAGGTGCCCGCCTGGCTCGACACCTCACACCCGAAGATCAGGATCGTCGACCATCGGGAGATCTTCGGTGATCGGGGCCTGCTGCCGACGTTCAACTCGCACGCCATCGAGTCGCAGCTGCACCACATCGACGGGCTGTCGGACCAGTTCCTCTACTTCAACGACGACGTTTTCCTCGGCTCGCCGGTGACGGCGGAACGGTTCTTCCACTCCAGCGGAACGGCCAGGCATTTCCAGTCGCCGACCTCGGTCCCGCTCACCCCGGTCTCGCCCGAGGACGACTTCAACTTCAGCGCGGGCAAGAACAACCGCAGGCTGATCGAAGAGGCGTTCGGCCACACGCTGACGCACGCGTTCCTGCACACCCCGCACGCGCTGCGGCGCGACGTGCTCGCCGACATCGCCGAACGCTTCCCGGCGGAGGTCGCGACCACGGCCGCGAGCCAGGTGCGGGCGCACACCGACATCGCGATCCCGTCGTCGCTGCACCACTACGTCGGGTTCTTCACCGGGCGCAGCGTGCCGGGGGAGATCAAGTCCACGTACGTGAACGTCGGCGACGCCACCCAGCACCCGCGCCTCACGCAGATCCTCACGCAGCGGCAGTACGAAGTGATCTGCCTGAACGACACCCACCACGGCGATCTTTCCCCGGAAGAGCAGGGACAGGTGGTGTTCGCTTTCCTGGAGAGCTACTTCCCCGTGGCGAGTGTCTTCGAGAAGGGAAGCCCTCGGAACCTCGCTAAGCTTATGCAGTGAGTACCCGGCCCCTAACGCGTCTTTTCAGGGGAACCGGACGTTTCGTCGCGGCTCATCTTCTCTTCACCTTCGTTCTGGCCGGTGCGGTCGGGGTCAGGGTCATCGCCGCGCACGGCTACCCGGCTCCGCTGTGGGGCGGCGACTCCTACGGCTACCTGCACGCGGCCATCGCGTTCCGGCCGCACATCGGGCGTCCCAGCGGCTACTCGATCTTCCTGCGCGGGCTGGAGCCGTTCCACGACTTCGGCATGGTCGTCGCGGCGCAGGCCGCGCTCGGCGCGCTGGTCGGCGTGATGGTGTACGCGCTGGTCTGGCGGCACGTGCGCGCCGCGTTCCCGCGCTGGATCCTGCTGCCGGGCGTGCCCGCGACCGCCGCCGCGATCCTGCCGCTGTACGACGGGAACACCATCCAGCTCGAACACATGATGCTGGCCGACAGCCTGTTCACGTTCCTGCTCATGGCGTCGGTGACGGTCGTGCTGTGGCGGCCCCGGGTGAGCTGGTGGACCGGGGCGCTCGCGGGCGGGCTCATCGGCTGCGCGGCCGTGACGCGCCTGGCCGGGCTGCCGCTGCTCGCGCTGATCGTGCTCGCGCTGCTGCTGCGCTGGAGCGGCTGGCGGCGCACCCTCGCCTCGGTGCTGGCCGCCGGAGCGGTCTTCGCGGTGCCGTTCCTGGCCTACATGAAGTGGTACGACGACCACTGGGGCAAGTTCACCGTCTCGGCGGCCGACAACGTCTGGATGTACGGCCGGGTCATGTCGTTCGCCGACTGCGCCAAGATCAAGCCGAGGCCCGAGCTCGCCGTGATGTGCCCGAAGAACCCGCCGAGCGACCCCGCCCTCGCCCCCGCGTTCCGCTCGCTGTGGACGCAGGACTCCCCGTTCACCAGGATCCCCGGCGGGATCTACGGGGAGCAGGGCAACAAGCTCGCGGGGGAGTTCGCCGACGAGGCCGTGAAGGCCCAGCCGCGCGACTACGCCGACGTCGTCGTCCGCGACACCTTCCGCGCGTTCAAGGGCGGTGAGCGCGAGCCGTATCCGACGCCGTGGACCTACCAGAACCTGCGCTTCCCGGTCGGCGAGGAATGGTCGGACGAGGAGTCGCTGCTCGCCGAGCAGTACGGCGGCACGACCGGCGAGATCCGCGTCGTCGAGCCCGACGCCGCCTGGATCCGCGGTTACCAGGACCGCTGGTACACCCCTGGACCGGTCCTCGGCGGGCTGATGGCCGTCGGCCTCGCCGGCATCGTGATCAGGCTCAGGCCGCGCAGCCGCTGGGGCGGCTCGGTGCTGCTCCCGTGGTCGATGGCCGCGGCGCTGCTGGTGATCCCCGCCGCGACCGCCGACTTCGACTACCGCTACATCCCGCCCGCGATCCCCTTCGCCGCGCTGGCCGCCGTCCTCGCCCTCGTCCCGGGCGCCCGCAGGCCCGCGCTCGCCGTGGAGGCGGTGGCCCCCGAGGCGGCGTCCTCGGCGTCCCCGGCGTCGGAGTCCGAGCCTGAGTCCGAGGTCGAGCCCGAGGTCAAGCCCGGCGAAGAGGACGACGCTGAAGGGCTGGAGTCGGAGGCAGAGGCCGAGGCGGACGAAGAGGAAGAGGCCGTCCGCTCCTCGTCGGTCTGAGCCTCGGCCCGCGTTCGCCGGGGCGTCGTCAGCAGCGGCAGCGTCAGGATCCCGAGCATCATGGGCGCCGTCATGTACCGGAACAGCTGCGCGGGATTGGCCGCCAGCACGCCCAGCTGGCCCCCGACGATCACGGCCGCGAGCGCCCAGGCCGCCGGGGTACGGCGCCGCCACGCGTACAGCCCGATGGCCAGATAGCCCAGGTAGCACCAGATCGGCGCGCGCTGCAGGAGCCACTCGAACTGCGGGGTCAGGCTGAGCCGGCGCGTGAACTCGGCGGCGTCGTGGACCGGCTGCGACAGCGGCCGGATCTTCAGCTCGGAAAGGTACGGGCTGCCTTCCATGCGCCCGCCGGGCAGCGCCCAGCTGAACCGGTCCTTCGGAATCTGGCTGGGACCGACGGCGGTGTGCCCGCCCAGATAGGCGGGGCCGGGAAAGACCGCCCAGGCGATCGAGCCCCGGCAGATCCGGGCTCCGACGACCACGTCGGGGGATCGCTTGATCGTGCGCATCCAGAGGTCCAGCAGCCGGTCGTTCAGCCGGTTCGCGGCCGACTTGCTGAACCCCGGCTTGTTGGTCAGCCAGTCGGAGTTGTAGCAGTTGCTCCCGGCGTAGGCCCAGTGGTCCAGCGGCGCGACCTGCGTCATCAGCCGCTTGTCCGCCTTGGTGAAGGTGTCGGGCCGCTGGACGTAGGCGACCGAGACGTCGGCGTACGCGGAGGCATAGGTGAGGGCGGGCTCGGCGCCCTGGACGCCCAGCGCCGGGTAGACCCAGCCCGTCAGGACGAACGAGACGATGATCGGCACGATGGTGGCGACGGCGATCGCGCGGCGCAGGCCGGACAGCGCGACGATCAGGATCGGCGCCGCGATCATCGCGGTGAGGAACCCGTTGTTGCGGAACAGCGCCAGCCCGAGGAAGCCCAGCGCCAGCAGCCCGACCGCTCGCGCCGGGAAGCCGGTCGCGCCCGCCCGCCGCCGGGCGACGAGGCGCCCGGTCGCGGCGAAGGCGAGCACCGCCGAGAGCGTGAACGGGACGTCCTTCCACACGAAGACCACGAACGTGCCGAGCGTGGGCAGGACGACCGTGGCCACCGCCGCCGTGGCCGCCCACCGGGCCCGCACGCCGAGGGCGTGCAGCACGTCGGCGGTGTACGCCAGGACCGCGGCCGCGGCCACGGTCTGCAGGAACGTGAGCGGGCCGAGGCCCCCGCCGGTCTTCAGCGACAACCACACCAGCCCGTCGTAGGCCACCGAGTGGTTGGCCATCCAATGGTTGGTGGTGACGTGCCAGACGTAGGAGATGGAGTCGTAGCTCATCAGCCCCGGGTAGTACGAGGCCCACCAGGCCAGCAGGATCAGCTGGGTGACGGCGTAGACGAGCAGCGGCAGCCGTAGGCGGGCGGGAATCGTGCCGATCCAGCGGCTGGTCCAACGGCTGATCAAGAGGTCACTCCATCGGGGACGTTCGAGGCGGTGAACAGCCGCGCGCTCATGTAGCCCGCGGCGACGACACAGGAGAGCACCAGGGCCAGCTCGACCCGGTGCAGTGCGGAGACGGGGACGAGACAGGCCAGGACGAAGACCGCCAGCGAGGACGACCAGCCGATGGCGTTGTCCCGATGGCGCTTGAGCGCCACCAGCCCCGACTGGAACACCTGGGCGACCATGTAGAGGCCGGTGGCGGCCGCCAGCACCACGATGTCCAGGCGGCCCAGGGAGAACTCCGAACCGAAGGCCAGGCCGAGCACCTGGGGGCCGAGCACGGCCGAGCCCAGCACGCCCGCTCCCGCGACGGCTCCGGTGGCGGTCAGCACGTGCCGCAGCTCCCGGTGGAACCCCTGCCGGTCCCCGGCGGCTAGCGCCCTGGCCAGCCCGGGCAGCAGCGCCGCCTGAACGGCCTGGAACAGGAACAGCGGCACCCGGGCGACGACGAAGGCCGCGAGGAACTGCCCGGCGGCGTCGCCGTCGGGGTCCAGGAGCTTCATCGCGACCATGGCGGCGTTCGCCACGCCCTGCGCGCAGATCGCGGCGGCGAGCAGCCAGCCGAGGTTGACCGAGACCTCCTCCCAGGCCGCGGCCGGGCCGGGCCGCAGGCCTCGGCGGGTGCCCGGCGCCGTCAGCAGCACCGACGTCAGCGGCGCAATGGCGAGGATCCAGGCGTAGGGCCCGATCGTCTCGGTCCCCAGCAGGAACAGAACGGCGCAGCCGGCGATCCGGAGCCCGCCCTCGATGCCGAGCTGGGCCGAGTACCAGGCGAAGCGGCCCGAGCCGGCGAACGCCCCGCGCGTGACGTACTGCGCGGCCATCGCCGCGACCGCGACCGCCAGCGCGATGAGCAGCGCCCAATGGCCGTCGAACAGCCGGTCCACCAGCTGTGGTGCGAGCGCCGCACCGGCGACCAGCAGGACCGTCAGCGTCACCGCGGCGGCCTGGGCGGTGCGGATCACCACCGGCCGCCCGCCCTGGCCGAGCTCGGTGCGGTGTGCCAGCGCCCGGCCGAGTTCCTGCTCGAACGGCAGGAACGCGCCGATGCCGAAGGTGTAGACCAGCGTCCACAGGGTCGAGACCGAGGCGAACTCGCGGGGCCCGACCGCCCGGGCCGACAGCACCAGGTAGACGGTGGCCGACAGCCCGAGCAGCACCAGGCCCGCGCCGATGGTCAGCGTTCCCGAGGCCACCGAGGTGGAGCCCGCGGTGGCCCGCGCCGTCCTCAGCGCCCTCATGGGCCTTCGCTGATCTCGTGGACCTCGCCGCCCGTGCCCTTCTCATGGCCGGCGTCCTCGCGCTCGGCGGCGGCCTGCTCGAGCTGCTGGAGGAGCAGGCGCTGCAGGCCGAGTTCCTCGGCGAGGGTGCGGACCTTGTCCTCCAGCCGGCTCACCTCCGAGCTGAGCTGGACGTTCAGGGCCAGCAGCACCAGGCTGGCGCCGAAGAACAGCAGGTTGGCCGGGACCTCCACGCCGGTGAGCTCGGCGGCCCAGGTCAGCACGCCCGGGAAGACCGCGATCACCACGATGAACAGCGCGACGACCACCCAGGTGATCGCGTACTTCTCCCGGAGCCGGCGCCGGCGGAGCATTTCGAAGATCACCAGCAGCGAGATGGCGGCTCCGGCCAGTCCCAGCTGGTAGACGGTCATGAGGAGCGCGCCGGGGACGTGGGCGTCCAACGGCGCACCAGGGCCAGCCCGAGCGCGACGAAGGCGCGCAGCAGGTAGACCGACGCCCGGAGCGGCGACTGGCTGGACCGGCCGGCGGCGCGCGGCCGCATCGCGACCGGGACCTGCCGCACGGTGCAGCCGGACCGCACGGCGATCACCAGGGACTCGACCGTGTCGCCGAGATACTCGGCCGGGTAGTGCTCGGCGAAGACCTCGATGGCGCGCGGACCGGCGGCGCGGAACCCGCTGGTCGTGTCGGTGAGCCGCGTTCCGGCCAGCCGCGACAGGACGGCGGCCAGCATGCTCATCGCCCAGCGGCGCGGGCCCCGGCCCGCCGAGTACCGGCCCTCCCCGGCGAACCGCGCGCCGATCACCAGGTCCGCCGACCCGAGCTCGGCGACGAGCCGGGGGATGTAGGAGGCGTCGTGCTGCCCGTCCGCGTCCACCTGGACGACGGCCCGGTAGCGGTGGCGCAGGGCGTGGCGGTAGCCCGCCCGCATCGCGCCGCCGACGCCGAGATTGAACGGCAGCCGGACGACGGGCACCCCCAGCGCCTCGGCCGCGGCGCCGGTGCCGTCGGACGAGCCGTCGTCGACGACCAGGACGTCGGCGTCCGGGCAGCACAGAGCCAGCTCGTGCAGCACGCCGGTGATGGCGCGTTCCTCGTTCAGGGCCGGGATCACGATCAGCGTCGTCGTCAGGGACGGCCCGATGGGGTACGTGCCCTGGCCCGCAGTTATCTCAACGATGGCGGCGCCTTTCGTCGGTCAGCTGGCTCTTGTCCCGTACTTGTCCGAAAGCTCTGTTCGCGTTCCCTTTAATCCGTCGGTCGGCCATGCGGAGCGGAGAAGCCTCACAAGAGAGACGTTTCAGGCCCCCATGAACGTTGCCAGCAATTCATGGAAAATTCTCCTGCGGTGTGAGCCCCCGGTCCGGGTACCTGTTCTGTGGGATGGCGTGGGGGGACGGGCTCGTGCTGACAGACCGGATCAGCGAGCGGACACGCGCCGGGCTCGGCATCATCACGAGTGGCCGGGGCCGGGTCACGTTCATGCTGGACGCGCTGACGGATCTGTGTCTGGTGGCGTTCGCCGTATGGACGGTCGTCTATCACGTGGGGCTGGCGCTGCGGGCGCCGACGTGGGTGCTGCTGGCCGCCTGGTTGCCGGCCCTCGCCGTTCTGGCTGTGCTGTACGCCCGTTGGGCGGCACCACAGGGAAACGTCGAGTCCCCGGCTGAGCCCTCAGCCGAAACCTCACCGCGCATCGACTGGTCGCTTCCCGCGCTGGCCATGGCCTCCGGGGTCGTCGCGGGGGCGGCGGCGGGCCTGCACGGGCCGGGGTTTCCTTGGTGGCCCGCCTGGACGTTCGGGTTGCTCAGCATCGCGGCGACGGCGGTCGCGTTCCTGCGGGGCGGATACGCGACGGCCGACGCCGGGGAGGCTCCCGCGCGGGCCGGACGCGGCGGAACGCTGATCCCCGCGCTCACGGCGGCCGGGTTCGCGGTCGCGTCGCTGTTCGTCGTCAACACCGACGCGGACGACTCCTACTTCGTGTCCCGCTCGGTCTGGACGGCGGCGCACGGGCGCATCCCGTTCCGGGACGTCATCTTCACCCAGGGCACGGCGGGACCGGTCGCCGGTGAGCCGCCGGTGTCGTCCATCGAGGTGCTGGTCGGGTCGGTGGCACGGCCGCTCGGCGTGCCCGCGGCGTCGCTGCTCTGGTACGGGTTCCTGCCGCTCGTCGTCTTCCTGGCCGTGTGGGCGATGTGGCGCCTCGTTCGCGAATGGGCGCCCAGGCGGCTGCTCGCGTGCTTCGCGATCGCCGCGATGTACCTGCTCTGGGCGGGCCTCAGCCCGGCCTCGCTGGGCGCGTTCCACCTGCTGCGAATGTGGCAGGGCAAGGCGATGTTCGTGTCGGCCCTGATCCCGCTGCTGTACGTGTACCTGACGCGATGGGCGGAGCGGCGTTCACCCGTGGCGCTGTGCCTCGCCGTCGCGGCGGGCGTCGCGGCGACCGGGCTGACCTCCTCGGCGGCGTTCGTCGTCCCGATGGTCGCCGCCGCGGCCGCCGGGCCGCTGCTCGCCACCGGCCGGTTCCGCGCGGCCCTCGCCGTCGCCGCCGTGCCGGTCTACCCGCTGGCGGCGGGCGCGCTCGTCGCGCTGGCGGGCGGCCGGAACGAGGTGTCGGGCATCTTCACCGACGCACCGATCAGCTTCTCCTGGGTCTTCATGTCGGGTCTCATGGGCGTGCTCGCGGGCTGCGCCATCTGGCTCGGCCCGTGGCTGGCCCGCCGTGGTGCTCCGGCGCTGATGGTCGCCGGGGTGGCGGCCGTCACGTCCGTTCTGCTCGTGGACGGCGTGCTGGACTTCATCGGTACGGCGACGCATGCCGGGCAGGTGATGTGGCGCACGATGTGGGTCGTCCCCGCGCCCGTCCTCATCGGGCTCCTGGCCACGGTTCAGGTCAGGCGGGCGCTCGCGCCCCTGACCACGTTGCCCGCTCGCGTGCCGGCTCGCGTGCCCGCTCGCGTGCTGGCTCGCGTGCCCGCTCGCGCCGTCGGCCTGGCGGCCGCTGTGCCCGCCGTGCTCCTGGGCGTCGCGTTGCTCCTGGCGGGGACTCCGCTCTGGTCGCACGCTGCGGGATCGAGGCTGGAGGGCCGTCCGTCGTGGAAGGCCGACCCGATCGAACTCGGCACGGCGCGCGCCGTCGTTCGGGCCGCGCGGGGCACGGGCACGGTCCTGATGCCGCCTCTCTACATGCGCACGGTTCCGCTCTTCTCGACGCGTGTGAACGCCGTCAATCCCAACACCCACTACCTCACGAACCTGCCGGTATCACGTTCGTCCATTGACGCCCGCCTGCTCCTCACCGGGCTGGTACGGTCGCCGAAGGGAAGCAAGCCGGGCGTCGTGCAGGTGCGCGACGCGTTGGCCCGGGTCAAGGTCTCCGTCGCGTGCGCGGGGCCTGACGACCGGGTGGCGGTGAGACTCATCACAGCGGCCGGATACGGGAGTGGCCGCCGTGTGGGGACGCTGACCTGCCTCTTCCCAGCGCAGCGTGACGGGACGTTCGCAACCGGCTGACGGGCCCGTTGAGGAACGGCAGGATGGTCTACGTTCGTTGACCAGAAAGATCGGTTTCTTTCGGCCCATTTGTCAACCTCCGCACCGGGTCGTACGTCTTCGATCTTTGACGAAGTGACACTTGTCTGGTTTGGGAGATCCATGGGGGCGCCGAAGGTCAGCGTGATCCTGCCCGTGCACAACTGCCGTGAATCGGTGGTCCGTGCCATCGGGTCGGTGGTCGACCAGACGCTGGCGGCCGAGCTGATCGAGATCATCGCGGTGGACGACGGCTCGACCGACGGGACCAGCGAGACGCTGGACCGGCTCGCGGCCGAGCACCCGACGCTGTCGGTCGTCCACCAGCCGCCGTCGGGCGGTCCCGGGCGCCCGCGCAACGTGGGCCTGGACCGCGCCGAGGGCGAGTACGTCTTCTTCCTCGACGCCGACGACCACCTCGGCCCCGAGGCGCTGGAACGGATGGTCGTCGCCGCCGACCAGAACAGCACCGACGTGGTGGTGCCCAAGTACGTGGGCGTCGGCCGCAAGGTGAACCCGCACCTGTTCAAGAAGACGGTGCCGTTCACCACCATCTACGACGCCGTGCCTAACCTCTACGGCAGCATCACCGTGCTGAAGCTCTACCGGCGCAAGATGCTCGACGAGGCCGGCATCCGCTTCCCCGAGGGCCTGCTGTCGGGCGAGGACCAGATCTTCGCGGTCCGCGCCTACTTCGAGGCCGCGGGCGTCTCGGTGCTGTCGGACTACGACTACTACTACTGGGTCGACCGCGACGACGGCACGAGCGCGCTGCAGCTCGGCGGCGCCCCGGCCAAGGGCTACTTCCCGCAGATCGCCGACCTGATGGAGTACGTCACCGCGCACACCGAGCCGGGCGAGACCCGGGACCGCCTGCTGCGCAGGCACTTCGCCATCGAGGTCTTCTCTCGCTTCGACCCCCGCTACGTCCACTTCGACGAGGGGGAGCGGGCCGACACCAAGGCGGCCGCGCGCGAGATCCTCGCCGAGTACGCCAACCCGCAGATCATGAAGGCGCTCTCGCCGTACATGCGGGTGGTGGCGCACGCGCTGAAGAACGGGCCCGAGGAACTCGTCGAGCGGGCCGCCCACGTGCACGCCGAGGACCCGCCGCCGATCGTGGTGGACGGTGACCGCGCCTTCGTGGCCTATCCCGGCTTCCGTGAGGCGGGCCTGGACGTCCCCGACGAGGTCTTCGAGACCACCAGGCTCCACGAGCGCGTCGCCCTCACCGGCGTCGAATGGCGCGACGGGCGGCTGGCCGTCAGCATCACCGCGCGGATCGACCGGGTCGACCCCGCCGAGCAGCGCGCCGAGCTGATCCTGCGGCTCCGCGACGAGAACGTCGAGCACCGCGTGCCGCTGCTGCCCGACGGGACGGCCGAGCTCACCGCCGACATCGACTTCGCGACCGTGGCGGGCGGCGGGCCGCTGCCCGCCGGGCGCTGGGACCCGTACGCCGTCGTGCGGGTCGGCAAGATCGTTCGCGAGGGCAAGCTCACCCCGACCCCCAAGCCCAAGGTCGCGCTGCCCGGCACCCGGATCGTCCCGGTGCTGAACGGCACGCCCTGCGTCACCCCGTACCTCACCAAGGGCACCGGGGTGCTGGCGTTCAACGCGGGCGGCGAGGCGCCCGGCCAGGACCCGCTGATCCAGGTGACCCGGGCGACCGTCGAGGCGCGCGTGCTGCGCCTGGCGGGCACCGCGGCGACTTCGGGTGGCACGGTCCCGATGCGGGCGCTGCTGCGGCATCGCGACAGCAAGGAGACCAAGACGGCCGACCTGGCGGTCGAGGCGTCCGGCGACACCCTGGCGTTCTCCGGGGAGCTGTCCCTGCAGGGCGCCGCCACCGGCTCCTGGGACGTCTCGTGCGAGGTGGGCGAGGGCTCTGCCGCCGGAGAGCTGCGGGCGGCGGCGCCGAAGGGCGCCACGCTGTCGGGCGGCCGCGGCGGACGGCCGTTCCGTACCGTCAAGGGCAACCTCTCGGTGGAGGTCCTCGGCGTCCTCGGCCGGCTGCGCCGCGCGTTCCGCGGCTGAGCAGCCCTCAGACGGCAGGGCACAGCCCCGGACAGCCGAACGGCCCCTGATCAGATTGATCAGGGGCCGTTCGAACGAGACGTCAGTTGCGGACGAGCGGCTCTTCCAGCATCTCCTGCGGGAGCTGGTCGCGCACGTCGGCGATCTTCCGGTCCACCTTGGCGATCTGGCGGGTGAAGTCCTTGCTGGACAGCCAGAACTTGTAGATGATCACGAACTCGAAGGCCAGCATGCCGAGGGCCGACAGGACGACGACCGGGATGATGGCGCCCGGGATGACCGCGGCGACCAGCGGGGCGACGATGAACACGCCCATCTGGAACTCGATGCCGCTGATCAGGTGCGGGCGGATGCGGCCGGCCTTCAGCACGTTGCGGATCCGCGCGTACCAGGAGAACTTCTTGTTGAAGCTCTCCTGCAGGGCGGCGTTCGGGTTGTCGCCGAGGACCTGGTCCTCCATGTCGGCGTCCGGGTCGGCGCCCAGCACCTTGTCGGCGGTGGGCTCGTCGACGGCGACGGCCGGGTCGACCTCGCCCGCCAGGCGGCGCTGGAGCAGCTGGAGTCCGGCGAGCTCCTCGTTGGCGGTGTCGAGCTTCTTGCGCATCTGGCCGCGGACCTTGTAGATCTCCAGCGCGTCCATGTAGCGCAGCATGTCCAGGAAGACCACCGCGACCGCGGTCCAGATGTAGGCCACGTTGTCGGTCGCCGCGTACTGCCCGCCCATCAGCAGGATCGCGCAGGCCAGCACCCGGACGCGGTCGAAGATGTAGTCGAGCCAGGCACCGAAGATCGAGCCGGTGCCCTTCAGCCGCGCGATCTTGCCGTCCATGCAGTCGAGCGTGAACGACAGGTGGTAGAGCAGCGCGCCGAGCAGCAGCCATGGCCAGGAGTGCAGGTAGAACGAGGCGCCGGCGCCCAGGCCGAGGAGCAGCGCACCCACGGTGAGCTGGTTCGGCGTGATGTTGGTCCGGTTCGCGGTGAACCGGACCAGACGTGAGGCGAGCGGGTCGACCAGCAGTACCGTCCACCATGCGTCACGCGCCTTGTACGTCCGTTGCCGAACGTCCTCGAGCGTGAAATTCGCCATGGAGAGGTGTCCTTTCATCGTGAAGAGAGGCTTCCCCGGTCGCGGGTCACGCGAACCTCAAGATCAAATCGGTTCACCGGCATGCGCCCGCCCCAGAACCGCATGCCTCGGCCCCGCCGGAAAGGTCGGGGTCGGCAATCGATGTTATCCGCTGTCCAGATGCGGTCTTCCTGATTGTCGCCGAGTCGTGACTCGGGAGATCGTTCGTGAACGAATGATCAGGCGTCGCGCAGCATCCGGTCGACCGCCCTGGCGGCCGCGTGGCCGTCGTCCCAGGCGCAGAACTTCTCCCGGAACGCCTGGTAGCGGGCCTCGTAGCCCGGCGCGGCGCTCTCGGCGTCGCGAATGGCCTCGATCAGCTCCTGTGACGTATGACACAGCGGCCCCGGGGCCTCGGCTTCGAAATCGAAGTAAAAGCCGCGCAGCTGGTCGCGATAGCGCTCGAGGTCATAGGTAAAGAACAGTTGGGGCCGCCCCGTCACCGCATAGTCGAACATGACCGACGAGTAGTCGGTGATCATGACGTCGGCGATCAGGTAGAGCTCGGCGATGTCGGGGTAGCGGCTGACGTCGATGGTGAACTCGCCGTCGGCGCCCTCGATGCCGCCGCCCAGGTTGAAATGGCCGCGCACCAGCAGCACGTGATCGTCGCCGAGCGCCTGCCTGGCGGCGTCCAGGTCGAGCTGGAGCTCCATCCGGTAGCCGCCCGCCCGGGCCTGGTCGTCGCGCCAGGTCGGCGCGTACAGCACGACGCGCTTGCCCTCGGGGATGCCGAGCAGCGTCCGGACCCGGGTGGCGCGGGCCGCGTCGGGCCGCGCCAGCAGGTCGTTGCGCGGGTAGCCGGACTCCAGCATCTCGCCGTCGTACCGGAACGCGCGCCGCATGATCGGCGTGCTGAACGGGTTGGGGGACACCAGCGCGTCCCACTGGGCGGCGTCCGCGCTGAAGCGCCGCAGGTAGTCCTGGGCGTTCTTGAACGCGGGCCGCTCGATGTCGTAGCCGATCCGCTTCAGCGGGGTGCCGTGCCAGGTCTGCAGGTAGAACTGGCCCTCGCGCTTCTGGAGCCACTCGGGCATCGGGTCGTTGCCGACCAGGAACTTGGCCTGGGCGAGCGTCCTGAAGTGCTCGCGGCTGCCGTAGACGACGGTGCGTACGCCCTCGGGCGGCTGGAACTGGCCGTCCTTGGTGACCCAGACGTACTCCAGGTCGGGCAGCCGCCGGGCCATCTCCTCGTAGATCGCCCGCGGGCTGTCGGAGTACTGGCGGCCGCGGAAGCTCTCGAACATGGCCATGTCGCGCAGCGGCTCGGCCAGGTAGGCGGGGTAGTCCCGCTCGGCGATCCGCTTGAGGCCGTAGACGCCGCGTTCCTCGTCGTCCAGCGCGGGCCGCGACTCCAGCCGCAGCGCGTCGCCCTGGTAGGTCTGCAGGATGAACTCGGTGAGCCCGACGCGGTGCGGCGGGTGGATGTCGGCGACCGACGCGCGCGACATCGACACCGCGATGTCGCCGTCGGCCATCGGCGCGAAGAAGCCCCAGTGCCCGGTCGCCAGCGGCAGCTCCTCGCCGAACAGCGGGATGCGGGTCGGCGCGAGCTCGGCCCGCCACATGCCGTCATCGCCCCAGGTGAGCGGCACCGGGTGGGCGTCGCCGCCGGTGCGTAGCCGGACGATCAGATGGTCGGGACGGTCGCCGGCCGCGAGCTCGCCGGTGAGGATCAGGCGGCCGTCGCCGGTCCACTCGGTGGCGGTGACCACGCAGCGGCGCGGCCGCTCCAGGATGCGCAGGTTGCCGAACTTGGTCCGGGTGACGACGATCTCGTCGGTGCCGAGCGAGTGGCGCACCTCGACGTCGTCGCCGACCGACAGTCGCACCGGCTTCTTCTGGCCCGTCAGCTGGACCGAGGCGTCCCAGTCCAGGCCCTCGGTGACCCAGGTGTGCATGGTCGCGGCGGTGTCGGCGGCGTGCGAGACCAGCACGTCGATCGGCACGCGAGCGGAGAACGCGCCCTTGCCGTTCAGCGTCAGCGGCAGCCGGGCCTCGGCCATGCCCTGCCGGCGGGCCAGCACCAGCTCGCCCGAGGCGGCCTCGGCGTCGCCGATCCGGCCGGACAGCACCAGCAGCGGGCCCTCGACGTGCGCGTGCGTCAGGTGCGCGTTCAGCTGCTTGACCTGGACGGTGAAGCGGTCGCCCGCCGCGGTCACCGGGCGGATCACCACACCGGGCGCGGCCTCGCGGCCGCCCGCCCACTGGATGTCGGCGCGGCGCGGGCCGCGCAGCGGCGCCTCGCGCTTCAGCCCGCCGGGCGCGATGACCTCGGCGTGCAGCTCCCAGTTGGCCGAACGGAGCGCCTGCAGGATGCGGTACTTGGAGGCGCGCAGCACCCGGTAGCGGCTGACCCGCAGCACCGCCGGGTCGATCTCGACCTGGAACCCGGCCCAGTCGTAGTCGGCGGCGGCGCGCCGCGAGTCGGCCGACACGTCCGGCCGGTGCACGCGGGTGACCGGCAGCTCGACCTCGGTGCCGCGGCTCGCGTGCCGCAGCCAGACCCGCAGCCCGCAGGCCTCGGGGTCGGTGCTCGGGTCGGTCATCGGGATGCGCGTGATGTAGGCGTGCCCGGCGATCCGCAGCTTGCCGTCCTGCCACCAGGCGGTGTCGGCGCGGCCCTGCATGGTCAGCTCGGCGGTGACGTCGTACAGGCGGTCGGGGACCTGGTGCCGCGGGTCGCGGAAGAACGGGTACTCGCCGTACCAGCGGTCGCCCTGACGGACCACGCCCGCCGTGAAGATCCGGGCCTGCTGGTAGTTGATGACCTCCAGCAGCTCCTCGATCATCCCGTTCTGGATCAGGAAGTACTTGAGCCGCTTCAGCGCGGTGAGCTCGGCCAGCATCGCCTCGTCGGCCTCGGCGACGACGTCGTTCACCAGCGTGCGCAGGCGCTCGCGGTACTCGGGGCCGCCGTCGCCCGCCACGTCGATGTAGAGCGGGAGCTCGCCGGACAGCACATTGGTGAGCTGCGCCCGCCACAGCGCCGGGGAACGGCCCTTGAGGAACGCGGTGACGGTCTGGGTGGTGCGCACCCGGTCCTCGAGGTTGCCCGGCTCGGTCCGCCGCTGCGTGATCGACTGGGACTCGCCCTCGCGCTCGCGCCAGTAGTAGACGACGTCGTTCAGCACGTCCACCGAGGAGGCCAGGAAGTGCGCCGGCATCGTCACCGGCGCGTCCTCGTACAGCCCGGGCGGGAACTCGAACGAGTTGGCCTCGAAGAACTCCCGGCGGAAGACCTTGTTCCACGCGGTGCGGTCGCCCAGCAGGTCGGGCCGCTTGGTGATGTGGGTCCTCTTGTCGGTGACCCGGAAGATCTCGGTGTGCATCGGGGAGTTGCGCGGGCCGGCCGAGGTGAGCCGCCGGACGCCGCCGCAGACCAGGTCCGAGCCCGTCTCCTTCAGCGTCCCCACCATCAGCTCATAGGCGTAGCGGGGGACGATGTCATCGGAGTCCAGGAACGCGATGTAGGTGCCCTTGGCATGCTTCGCGCCGGTGTTGCGGGCCGGTCCGAGGCCCTGGTTCTGCTGCTGGACGAGGTGGAACCGCTCGTCCCGCTGGGTGAACTCCTTGGCGATCGCGGTGCTGCCGTCGGGCGACCCGTCGTCGACCATGATGACCTCGATGTCGCGCAGCGTCTGTTGCTGCACCGACTCCAGACAGGCCTCCAGGTACTCCTCGACGTTGTAGAACGGCACAACGACGGTCAACAGCGGGGACACGATCCTCCAGAAAGCATCCGCCCGGTTCAGGCGTTCGGTGATGGCCCCGCACCGAGCGGCGGCCCGGGGGACTGCGCTTAATGAGAAGCGCGACGGCTCCTCAGAGACTATCTGACCTGACCCGACCGGATCGGGCCGTTATCGATGATCTTCGTACCCTCCGGGGTGATCTTCGTACCCTCCGTGGCCGTTGCCCGGCTCGTCCCCGGCTTCCGCAATGGGGTGAACGCCCAGGTCATCTTCGGCTCCAGGGCCCAGCTCATGCAGCGCACGACCGGCCGGGTGCACAGCAGCGTCCCGACGATGACCGCGCCGACCATGACGATGAGGACGCCCGGAATGGTGTTCATCCAGGCCGCGTCCCACCAGTCGGTGAACTGGAGCAGCCGGGTCACGAACCCGTGCAGCAGGTAGGCGTAGAGCGTGGTCGCGCCCAGCCCGGTGAACCAGGTGCGGCGCCTGGGCACCAGCGTCAGGAACGCCGCCACCAGCGTGATCGCGCAGGCGAACATCGCCAGCCGCATCGCCGTTCCGGTCACGTTGTTGACGCCCAGGCCGTGGTGGGAGTTCTTCCAGTAGACCCAGTCGGTGTTCATGTGGCCCTTGGCCATGAACGCGACCGCCGCCCCGCAGAGCAGGACCACGATGCCCACGTACCGCGCCGCGGGCTGCTTCAGCACCTCGAAGTGCTCGGGTTTCAGCATCAGGCCCAGCACGTAGAACGGCAGCAGCCCGATCACCCGGTGCAGGTCGAAGGTCGGGCCGAGGTCGCTCATGTACGACAGCAGCGAGAAGCCGAGCGCCACCGCGACCGGCCAGCGGATCTGCTGCCAGACCGGCGTGGACAGCCGCCACAGGAACAGCGCCAGCAGGAACCAGGTCAGGAAGTAGGGGTCGAGCAGGCTGATCTCGAGCTTGTTGCGCCCGGCCAGCCAGTCGTAGATCGAGTAGGCGAACTCGAACACCACGTACGGCACGCCCACGTTGGTGATGAGCTTGCGCGCCTTGCCCGGGGAGAACGACCAGTTCCGCGAGAAGTAGCCGGTGATCACGATGAACAGCGGCATGTGGAACATGTAGATGAACAGGTACAGGCCCGCCGCCATCGGCACGCTCTGCAGGTTGGCCAGCGAGTGCCCGATCACCACCAGCAGGATCGCCAGGTACTTGGCGTTGTCGAAGAACGGATCCCGCGGCTTGCGCTTGGGCGCCGGTTCCGGTGCCGCCGTCTCCGCGGCTTCTGGAGCCGCAGGTTCCCCGGGCGCCGGGGCTGCGGCGTCCTGATGGGGCGAGGGCTGGGGCACTGAGGCCGTGGGCCTGCTGGTGTAGGTCATACGCGGTTCCCAGGGGGAGGGGTCAGGCTCCCTTGCAGATGTCGTCGGTCGCCTTGATCTCGCCCTCCTGGGTCGGGATCCCGGCCTTGGCGCTCTT
This sequence comes from Actinomadura barringtoniae, assembly GCF_017573505.1. Classification (GTDB taxonomy): domain Bacteria; phylum Actinomycetota; class Actinomycetes; order Streptosporangiales; family Streptosporangiaceae; genus Spirillospora; species Spirillospora barringtoniae. Next base: position 540,302 of record NZ_JAGEOJ010000005.1, on the reverse strand, counting down.
GAGGCTGGTCCAGTCCTTGCCGACCACGAGGTCGACCACGCCCGCGCTGGCCCCGCTGGTGCGGGGGGCGGGCTTCGGGCCGCTCGGGATCAGCTTGGCCAGGAACCCGGCCTGCTGGTCGGCGCCGGTGCCGTAGAGCACCTTGGTCGTCGCGGTGGTGCTCATGTTGCCGGTCTCCATGACCTGGATGCCCTGCGCCTTGAGCGCGTCGGCCACCCGGCCCGCCTGGCCGCCGATGCCGCTGGCGTTGTAGACGCGGACCTTGACCTGGCTCGCGGTGACCTTGCTGCCGCCCTTGGCGGGAGCGGCCACGGCCTTGTCGTTGCGGATGGCGGAGAAGAAGGCCTGGGCCTCGGGCTTCAGGGCGACCCGGTTGATGTCCTGCGGGTCGGGGCCCGAGGGGACGGTGACGAAGCGCAGCTTGCCCGAGGTCATGCCCTGCATGCCCTGGGCGATCTTCATCATCTGGGAGACGGTGAGGTCGTTGTCGACGGTCAGCGACTTGCTGACGGCCTGCAGTAGGCCGAGGAGCTTGCCGGGGTTGGTCAGCACGCCGGCGCTCATGGCCTTGTTGGCGAGCGAGCCCATGAACTTCTGCTGGCGCTTGATCCGGTCGGTGTCGGAGCCGTCACCGAGGCCGTGCCGGGCCCGCACGTACGCCAGGGCCGTCTCGCCCGACACCACGTGCTTGCCCTTGCTGAGGTGGAGCTTGGAGTCCTTGTCGTTGACGTCCTTGGTCAGGCAGACCGGCACGCCGTTGATGGCGGAGGTGATCTTCTTGAACCCGTTGAAGTCGACCTGCATGAAGTGATCGACGTGGATGTTGGACATCTTCTCGATCGTCTTGATCACGCAGGACGCGCCGCCGAGGGTGAACGCCGAGTTGATCTGCCCGCGGCTCGTCGCGGTCGTCGTGCCGCCGCTCTGGGTCTTGCACGACGGGATCGGGATCATCAGGTCACGCGGGAAGCTGATGCCCATCGCCTGGCCGCCGCCCGGCGACAGGTGCAGCAGGATCATCGTGTCCGAGCGCGGCGGCTCGTTCTTCATGGCCCGGCCGTACTTGGCGTTGGATCCCGCGCGGGTGTCGGACCCGAGCAGCAGGATGTTCATCGCGTTGTTCAGCTTCTTGGGCCGGTTCGGCCCGACCAGGGAGTTGGTGTCCTCGTGGCCCATGTTGCCGAGCGTCTGGCGGTAGACGCCGTACGCGGCCAGGCTGCACGCCACCATCACGACCGACAGGCCGATCGACACCCAGCCGAGGATGCGCCAGCCGCGCCGACGGGACGCCGGATCCGGGTCGGCGTCGTCGACGTACTCCATGTACATGGGGTTGCTGTTCATCGGCTCCGGGTGGGGGCAGGCCCGTTCTCGAGGGGGTCGGGAAAACAGAGACTAGGTCAGGCAAGCCGGCGGACGGACCCGGATTCGTCATTCCATCCGGACACACCGCCCACCGCGGTCACATGCTCCAGGCTCACTCGTCGATCTAGGGAGTCTTTGTCAAAGTTTCGTTGGATTATGACGGAAGCTCCCGAGGCTAGTGGTGCAAGCAGGCCAGTCAGCAACCCGCCGAGTGTGGTGTACGACATGTCAACCAGCACTCTGTCCTGCGCGTCCAACCCCCATTTCTCGGCGGCCACAGTGGCCTCACGGACGAGCTCGGCCGCACTGAATGTGGTGTTTGTCACAGTAAGGGCGGGCGACTCGGACGTCACTCCCGTATCTGGGACGAACCTGTCTCCGTAGGCACGTACCTCCACCGCATAGTCGGTGACCCCCGCCGGGGCGGACGACAGCGGCCCGCCGAGCGCGTGGAGGGACAGCCCGACGACCTCATCGGCCTCCGGGTCGTTCGCCAGATCCTCGAGCGCCTCTTCGGCGGCCGCCAGGATGTAGGGACCCGACGCGGAGACCGGTTCGCCCGGGACGAACGGCCCGGCGGGATCGACCGGCTCGACGACGAGCCCGGCCGCCCAGGAGGCCATCAGCCACACCGCGGTCTGCCAGTGTGGCGGCAGCGCCGGCACCACCCGGTCGCCGGGCGCCGCCCCCAGGCCGTCCACGAGCAGGTTGGCGGTCTTGGCCACCCAGTTGTCGAACGTCTTGGCCGACAGCTCGACCCGCTCGCCGGTCCGGTCGTCATAGAAGGTGACCAGAGGCCGCGACGGGTCGCTCTCGACCCGGCGGCGCAGCAGAACGGCGGGTGTGACATCGGACGACGGTTCAGCCATGGGGCGAAGCCTAGAGCCCGCGCGTACGGGGCGCCGGGCGGAAGCCGGGCGTCAAGCCCGCTACGCTCCGCATCGATGGTTGACCATGGAGGCGAAGGATGAGTGCGAGCCGAGTGCTCGCCAGGATCACCGTGGCCCCGGCGCTGCTCGTCGTCGCCTGGCTCATGGTGTCCCTGCCGCTCCTGCTGGCCGGGCTGTTCCGCCCCGGGCCGGCCATCGCGCTGTTCCTGCCCGCGGCCGCCATCGTTCTCTGGCTGGGCCTGCGGGACCGGCCGCGCGGCCCTGACGAGCCCGCGCCCGAACGCCTCGGGCCGGTGCCGTGGTGGGTGACCGGGTCGGTCCTGGCGATCACGATCGCGTTCCTGGTCCTGCAGATCGTCATGTGCTCCGAGCAGGTCATCGTCCGCCGCGACCCGGCCTCGTACGTGCAGTTCGCGACCTGGCTGAACGACCACGGCTCGCTGCCGATCCCGCAGATGCGCTGGGCGTTCGGCGGCGGGGACCGGGCGCTCGGGTACGCCAGCCCCGCGTTCTACGAGCAGGGCACCTCGATCGTGCCGCAGTTCATGGCGGGCCTGCCGATGATTCTGGCCCTCGGCGGCTGGATCGGCGGGACGTACGCCCTGCTCGCCATGGCGCCGGTCCTGGGCGCGTGCGCCGTCCTGTCGTTCGCCGGGCTCACCGCCCGCATGGTGGGGCCGCGCTGGGCTCCGGCCGGCGCGCTCTTCCTCGCGCTGACCCTGCCCATGCTGTGGGTGTCGCGCTCGACGCTGAGCGAGCTGCCCGCGCTCGTCCTGCTGCTGGGCGGGCTGGCGCTGATGTACGACGTGCGTGCCGAAGCCCGCGAGGGCCTGCCGCAGTCCGCGCGGGCCAAGGCGTTCCTGGGCGGGATGGCGCTCGGCCTCATCGTGCTGGTCCGGATCGACGGGCTGCGCGACGTCCTGCCGGTGGTGGTGATCGCCGGGCTGCTGGTCGCGCGCCGCCGCATGACCGGCACGCCGCTGGCGATGGGGCTGGCGTTCGGCGTCGGCGCCGGCCTGATCGAGGGCTTCGTGCTGTCGCGGCCCTACCTGAAGTACCTGCACGCCTCGTTCGATCCGCTGCTGGCGATGACCGTGCTGCTGGTCGCCGCCACCGCCGCCCTGGTCGGCGCGCTGCGCTGGAAGGTCACCGGGCCGAGGCTGCGGCGGATCGGCGCCTGGGTGTCGAACGGGCGGCTGCCCGGGCTCGCGGCCGTCCTGACCGTGCTGGTGATGATCGGCTTCGCGGTCCGGCCGTACTTCCAGACCGTGCGGCGCGTCCCCGACAACCCCGACGACCAGCTGAACGCCCAGTTCATCGAGTCCATCCAGCGGATCGAGCACCTGACCGTCGACGGCACCCGGCAGTACTCCGAGCTCTCGCTCTACTGGGTGATCTGGTACATCGGCGTGCCCGCGCTGCTGCTGGCGACGTTCGGCGCGGCGCTGCTGGTCCGGCGGCTGCTGCGGCGCCAGTCCCCGGAATGGCTGCTGCCGTACGCGGTCTTCGCGTTCACGACCGTCGCCGTGCTGTGGCGGCCCGGCATCACCCCCGACCACCCGTGGGCCACCCGGCGGCTCATCGGCGTCGTCATACCGGGGCTCCTGCTCTTCGCGGTGTGGGCGCTCGCGTGGGTTTTCCGGCGAATGCGACGACTCGGGTACGGCAAGCGCGTCACCGGCGCGGCGGCCGTCCTCGGCGTGGCGGTGCTCGTCGTGCCGATCGCCGTCGCCTCGGCCGGGTTCATGGTCTCCAAGTCCGACCAGGGCGAGGTCGCCGCCGTCCGGTCGATGTGCGACCGGCTCGGCCCCGGGCGGTCGATCGTGATCGTGGACCGTCCCACCGCCGACCGGTTCCTGCAGGTCGTGCGCAGCATGTGCGGCCTCCCGGCGGCCCGTACGGTCGAGACGGCCAAGCCGCAGGACGTCCAGCGGGTGATCGGCAAGATCTACGCGGCGGGCCGGCGGCCGGTCATTCTCGGCGCCGAACCGCAGCAGGTCTCGCCCTACGGACCGCCCGCCCAGGTGATCGCTCTGCGCACCCGGCAGGACCCGCGAACGCTGCTCAAGGCCCCCTCCGGAACCTGGACGTTCAACCTCAACGTGTGGATGTCCGAGCCCGCTCACCCGTAAGCCGGGTATCCTCGCGCTGCGTGAGTACCGAGCCCCACGAGCCGCCCGTGCACGTGACGATCGTCCTGCCCTGTTACAACGAGCAGGATCACGTCATCGACGAGGTCGAACGCATCTGCAAGGCGATGGACGACAGCGGCAAACCCTATGAGCTGCTCGCCGTCGACGACTGCTCGACCGACGCCACGCTGGCCCGCCTCGAGGAGGCCGCACCGCAGTTCCCGAACATGCGGATCATGGCGTTCCACCACAACAGCGGCTCGGGAACGGTCCGCAGGATCGGCACCCAGCAGGCCCGCGGCGAGATCGTCGTGTGGACCGACGCCGACATGACCTATCCGAACGACCGCATCCCCGATCTGGTCGACATCCTGGACACCGACCCCACGGTCGACCAGGTCGTCGGCGCGCGGACCAGCGAGGAGGGCACGCACAAGCTGCTGCGGGTGCCCGCCAAGTGGTTCATCCGCAAGGTCGCCGAGCGGTTGACCAACTCCAAGATCCCGGACCTGAACTCCGGGCTGCGCGCGTTCCGCCGCGAGGTGTCGCTGCCCTACCTTCGGCTGCTGCCGCCCGGGTTCTCCTGCGTCACCACGATCACGATCGCGTTCCTGTCGAACCAGCACGACGTGCGGTACGTGCCGATCGACTACTTCAAGCGGGCGGGCAAGTCCAAGTTCCACTTCACCAAGGACGCCTACCGCTACATCCTGCAGGTGCTGCGGATGGTCATGTACTTCAACCCGCTCAAGGTGCTGATGCCGCCCGCGCTGTGGCTGATCGTCATCGGCCTGGCCAAGGGCGTGTTCGACATGGTGTGGCACTTCGGCTACTTCGCCAACAACACCATCATGATCTTCGTGACCGGACTGATCATCGCGAGTTTGGCGCTGCTGGCCGACCTGATCGTCCGCTCGCGCGGTGACACATGAGGATCGCCGTCGTCGGGCCCGCGTTCCCCTACAAGGGCGGCGGAGCCCACCACACCACCGAGCTGGCGCACCGGCTGAGCGCGGCGGGCCACGACGTGGTGATCGAGTCGTGGCGCGCGCAGTACCCGTCGTTCCTCTACCCGGGGCAGCAGACGATCTCCGAGCCGGAGGGCGAGCCGTTCCCGGCGACGCGGCACGACCTGGACTGGCGGCGCCCCGACGGCTGGTGGCGCACCGGGCGGTCACTGCGGTCGTACGACCTGATCGTGCTGGCCGTGCTGAGCCCCGTTCAGGTGCCGTCCTACCTGGGGATTCTCGCCGGGATCGGGCGGGGGACGCCGGTGGTGGCGCTGTGCCACAACGTCCTTCCGCACGAGGCCAAGCCGTACGACCGGCCGCTGATGAAGCGGCTGCTGCGGCGCGTGAACGGGGTCCTCGTGCACTCCGAGCCGCAGGCCGAGATCGCGCGGACGCTGACCTCCAAGCCGGTGCGGGTGGCCGAGATGCCCGCGCACCTGCCGACCTCGGAGATCGCGACGCCGCACGAGGCGACCACGCGACGGCTGCTGTTCTTCGGGATCGTGCGGCCCTACAAGGGGCTGGACGTCCTGCTGCGGGCGCTGGCGGCCGGGCCGCCGGACGTCTCGCTGACGGTCGCGGGGGAGTTCTGGGGCGGTCTGGACGACACGCAGAAGCTGATCTCCGAGCTGGGGATCGCCGAACGCGTCGAGATCCATCCCGGCTACGTGCCGGCGGCGGATGTGCCGGGGCTCTTCGCGGGGGCGGACGCTCTCGTGCTGCCCTACCGGTCGGCGACGGCCTCGCAGAACGTCTGGATGGCGTACGAGCACGGCATCCCGGTGATCGCGACGCGGGTCGGCGGCTTCGCCGCGCAGATCCGCGACGGCGTGGACGGGCTGATCTGCGAGCCGGACGACGTCGGCTCGCTCACGGACGCGCTGAAGCGGTTCTACGCGCCCGGCGAGCCCGAGAAGCTGCGTGAAGGGGTCGCCCCCGTCGATCACGAGCCCCTCTGGGCCGCCTACGTGGAGACGCTGACCGAGGCCGTCGGCAGGCCGGTCGCTTGAGCCGTCAGCCGAGGTGCGGCTCGATGACCTTGAGCAGCGCGCGCTTCGGCTTGGCGCCGACGATCTGCTCGACGACCTCGCCGTTCTTGTAGAGGTTCAGGGTGGGCAGGCCCATGACGCCCTGCGCGGCCGGGATCGACGGGTAGTCGTCGGCGTTCAGCTTGGCGATCACGATCTTGCCGTCGTACTCCTGCGCGATCTCCTCGAGGATCGGGGCGATCATCTTGCAGGGCCCGCACCATTCCGCCCAGAAGTCCACCAGGACCGGGACGTCGCTCTTCAGCACCTGCTCTTCGTAGGTGGCGTCGGTAATGGTGATAGGGGATGCCACGGATCACTCCTTAGTCGGCTGCGTACCCGTGACAAGCGTCTCGGGTTCGCGTTCATTCCCCGCCTCGAAGGCGTCCTTCGGTGCCTTGGGCGGCCGTCCGCCGATGAGGACGGCGATCCCCGCGTTCGCCAGATCGGCCAGCGTGAGCAGCACCCGGGAGACCAGCGCGACCACGATCGGGGCGCCGGCGGGCATCGCGGGGGTGAGCACCAGCACCATGGCCGCCTCGCGGGCGCCGATGCCGCCGGGCGCGATGAAGACCAGGAACCCGGCCACGAACGCCAGCGCGTAGGCCCCCATCGCCAGGAACGGCAGGCCCTTGCCCTCGCCGCCGGCCGCCGCGCACAGCATCCACATGTGCAGGCCGAAGAAGAACCAGCCGACCACGGCCCAGACCACGCCGCGCACGGTCTCGGCCAGGCTCACCGGGTGCTCCAGCGGCGGGCGCCGGGCCAGCTTGAGCAGCAGGTTCAGGCCCCAGGTGACGATCCTGGGGTGCAGGCAGGCCAGCACGACCGGGGCCAGCAGGAACAGCCACCAGTAGCGTTCCCTGGCCGCCTCGGAGACCAGCGGCAGCGTGACCGCCGCCACGGCCAGCCCGGTCGCCTGCGACGCGGCCACCGCCAGCAGCGTGGAGCCGAAGCTGCGCGCCCGCGGCACGTCGTGCTCCTTGGCCATCTCCATCTGCGTGACGACCGCCCACACCTTGCCAGGCACGTACTTGCCGAGCTGGGAGATGGAGGAGATCCGGTACATCGCCTTGAGCGGCAGGGGGGAGCCGAGCCCGGCAAGGAAGACCCGCCAGCTCAGCATCCAGGCGAACAGGCCCGCCATTCCCGTCACGAACGCGCCGAGCAGGGTCCATGCCGACATCTGCTCGAACGCCCGCACGGTCGCGTCCCACTGGTCGACAAGGCTGTAGGCGCAGAACGCCAGTGCCAGCACGACCAGCAGGATGCGCAGCGCACGCATCACCAGGGCCTTCGAAATCACCCGCCCAGGGTAGGCCAGCGCGCCCCGCGCTCGGAGCTTTCGCCATTTCCACGGCGCGGGGGTCCTAGAGTTGGCCCCGATGAATCTCTCGGATGTGGTCGCCTTCATGGGGCACCAGGTGCACGTGTGCCGGTACCGCGAGGCCGGGACGCTGCTCGGCTGGATGGGCCGGGATCTGCGCGGCAAGCGGGTCCTGGACGTGGCGGGCGGCGACGGCTACTGGGCCGGGCAGGCCCGCAAGCGCGGCGCCGAAGCGGTCTCCATCGACCTGGCGCGCAAGAAGATGCTGTACGGGCAGGGCCTGGCCCACCCGCCGGCGCTGGTCGAGTGCGACGCGCTGCGGCTGCCGTTCGCGGACGGCTCGTTCGACTCGATCCTGTCGGTGTGCGCGATCGAGCACTTCGACGACGGCGGCGAGTCGCTGGACGAGATGGCGCGGGTGCTGAAGCCGGGCGGCGAGATCTTCATGTCCGCCGACGTGCTGAGCCGCGCCGACACGTGGCCGAAGCTGCGCGACACGCACAAGAGCAAGTACCACGTGCAGCACACCTACACCCACGAGACGCTCGGCAAGCTCATGAACGAGCGCGGGCTGGACCTGGTGCGGCACTCCTACCAGTTCCGCACGGCCGCCGCCGAACGCCTCTACCTGTCGCTGTCCACGTACGGCGGCAAGATCGGCTTCAACGCGGCGGCGCCGCTCACGCCCCTGGTCGCGCTCGGTGACCGGCGCGCTCCGAACGAGCGCGGCAGCATCGTGTTGATCCGGGCTCGCAAGCGGGTCTGACTTCCACCCGGGGCCGTGTTTCGCCCCCGTGGCTTCGCCCCACCGCTCCCGAGATCGGCGTAGGCTCGGACTGGTGGGGAGTGATCCCCATCACTTCGCGCTCACCGGGACATAAGGGGGCACCGTGGCGCCTCGGATCCTTGTCGACGCCACTGCCGTACCCGCCGATCGTGGGGCGCTGTGCCGCTACATCGACGGGTTGCTGGCCGCTCTGCACGCGCAGGGCGCGGATCTCGCGGTCGCGTGCCAGCGCGCCGACGAGGAACGGTACGGACTGATCGCGCCGGGGGCGCGGATCGTCGCCGGGCCGGCGGCGCTGTCGCACCGCGCCTCGCGGCTGGCGTGGGAACAGACCGGCCTGCCGTACGTCGCGCAGCAGGTCGGGGCGGACGTCATCCATCTGCCCGCCTACATCCTGCCGATGCGGGCCGGGCTGCCGACGGTCGTGACGATCCACGACGTGACCGTGTTCGGCGAGGCCGAGGGGCACGACCCGATCCGGTCCACCTACATCAAGTCCGCGACCCGTACCGCGGCGCGCCGGGCGACCCGGCTGATCGCGCCGTCCAGGGCCACCAGGGACGAGCTGGTGTCGCTGCTGGACGCCGACCCCACCCACATCGACGTGGCCTACCACGGCGTCGACCACAAGATCTTCCATCGGCCGTCGGAGGTCGAGGTCAAGAAGGTGTCGGACCGGCTCGGCCTGCACGGCCGGCCCTACATCGCCTACCTCGGCGCGCTGGAGCCGCGCAAGAACGTTCCGAACCTGATCAGAGGCTGGGCGCGTGCGGTGTCGGACCATCCCGACCCGCCTGCACTGGTGCTGGCGGGGAGCGGCGGCTGGGACGACGAGGTGGACGCGGCACTGGCGACCGTTCCGTTGCAGCTCAAGGTGGTGCGCCCTGGCTACCTGCCCTGGTCGGCGCTGCCGGGCTTCTTCGGTGGCGCCCGCGTGGTCGCTCTCCCGAGCCGCGGCGAGGGCTTCGGCCTTCCCGTCCTTGAGGCCATGTCCTGCGGTGCTCCCGTGCTGACGACCCGCCGGGGCCCGCTGCCCGAGGTCGGCGGGGACGCGGTCGCCTACACCGAGCCCGACGCGTGGGGCATCTGCCGTGCCCTCAGCTCCCTGCTGTCGGACGACGCGCGCCGCCAGGACCTGGCCGAGGCCGCGTACGCCCGTTCCCAGCAGTTCAGCTGGGAGGCGTCCGCGCAAGCACACCTTGAATCTTTTGAGAGGGCCATCACGCAGTACGCGGCGTCCCACTAAGGTCCGTCCCCATTAGGCTCGCACGACCTGCCTGCACGAGGAAGGAAGCCGTTGGAAGCCATCCTGCTGGTCGGGGGACAGGGAACCCGGCTGCGACCGCTGACGATCTCGACCCCGAAGCCGCTGCTGCCGACCGCCGGCGTGGCCTTCCTCGCGCACCAGCTGGCCCGCGCCCACGCCGCGGGCGTGGACCGCATCGTGTTCGCCACCTCCTACCGCGCGGAGATGTTCGAGGCCGCCTTCGGCTCGCACGCGTACGGCGTCGACCTCGCCTACGTCAGCGAGAGGCGCCCGCTCGGCACGGCCGGCGCGATCCGCAACGCCGCCAAGGCGCTCACCTGCTCCTCCAACGAGCCCGTCCTCATCCTCAACGGCGACATCCTCTCCGGCCACGATGTGACCGCCCAGGTGTCGGTCCACGAGAAGGCGGGCGCCGCGGTCACCCTCCACCTCGTCGAGGTCGAGGACCCGTCCCGCTTCGGCTGCGTCCCGACCGACGCCGACGGCCGCGTCACCGCGTTCCTGGAGAAGACCAACCACCCGGTCACCGACCAGATCAACGCGGGCTGCTACGTCTTCCGCCGCGACGCGATCGACACCATCCCCGAGGACGAGGTCGTCTCCGTCGAACGCGAGACCTTCCCCGGCCTCATCTCCTCCGGCGCCGTCGTCATGGGCTACGTCGAGTCCGGGTACTGGCTCGACGTCGGCACCCCCCAGGCCTTCGTCCGCGGCTCCTGCGACCTGGTGCTCGGCCGGATCGCCTCCGCCGCCATGCCCGGCGACCCCGGCGAGCGCCTCATCCTGGACGGCGCCGTCGTCTCCCCGCGCGCCGTCGTCCGCGACGGCACCACCGTCGGCCGCGGAGCCGAGATCGAGGCCGGCGCCACCGTGCTCGGCAGCGTCCTCCAGGACGGCGCCTTCGTCGCCGAAGGCGCCACCGTCCGCGACTCAGTAGTGGGCCGCGGCGCCCGCGTCGGCCCCGGCGCCACCCTCGACGGCGTCATCCTCGGCGACGGCGCCCTCGTAGGCCCCGGCAACGAACTCCGCGACGGCCTCCGCCTCTGGCCCGGCATAGCCCTCCCCCCCACCGCCGTCAGGTTTTCCACAGACGCGTGACAGTCCGAATTGCGTCGTTGACGTTCCGTAGTCTGATGGTCCCCCGAGAGAAAGGGTCCAGATGACCATGACCGACACGCCTCGCGTCGAGGACATCCGCCTGGGCGACCTGGCGACCAAGCAGGACCTCGTCAACCTCGCCACCAAAGACGACCTCGCCGCACTGCGCGAGGAGACTCGGCAGGAGTTCGCTGCGCTGCACGAAGTCTTCGCCACCAAGGAAGACATGAAGTCGGGCTTCAATCTCATGATGGGTGAGTTCGGCAAGCTACGAGCGACCCAGGAGGAGCAGGGCAGGATCCTGGCCAGGGTCGTGGCCCAGCTCGACCGCATGGCATAGGCCGGTTGTCCGCGCGGCGCCAGGGGCGTTACGGCGCCGCGCGGGCAGCGGGCTCACGCGTGTGGTCAGCTGCTGACCAGCGGGAGGCCCTTTCCGAAGTGGCCGACGCCGTCGGTGCGGCGGGCGGCTTGGACGCGTTCGGCGGACGGGCGGCCGTACTCGGTGGTGCGTTGGACGGCGGGGCGGCCGGCGGCGGCGGCGATGGCCTCCAGGGAGCTGATGGTCTTGAACGAGCCGTTCTCCGAGCCCGCCATCCGGCTGATGGTCTCCTCCATCAGGGTGCCGCCCAGGTCGTTGACGCCGCCCTGGAGGACGCGGGTCGCGATCTCGTCGCCGAGCTTCACCCAGGAGGTCTGGATGTTGGGGATCGCGCCGTGCAGCAGGATGCGGGCCAGCGCGTGGACGGCGATGTTCTCGCGGACCGTGGGCCCGGGGCGGGCCAGGCCGGCGAGGTAGATCGGCGAGTTGTGGTGCACGAACGGCAGCAGCACGAACTCGGTGAAGCCGCCGGTGCGCTCCTGGATCGAGCGCAGCAGCTTCAGGTGCGCGACCCAGTGCGACGGGGTGTCCACGTGGCCGTACATCATCGTCGAGGTGGTGCGGAGGCCGACCTCGTGCGCGGTCGTGACGACCTCGATCCACTGGTCGGTCGGGAGCTTGCCCTTGGTGAGCACCCACCGCACGTCGTCGTCGAGGATCTCGGCGGCGGTGCCGGGGAGCGAGTCGACGCCCGCGGCCTTGGCCTCCTGGAGCCACTCCCGTAGCGACATGTCGGTACGGGCGGTGCCGTTGATGACCTCCATCGGGCTGTAGGAGTGCAGGTGGATCTCCGGCGCGCGCTTCTTCACCTCGCGGGCGAGGTCGAAGTAGGCGGTGCCCGGCAGGTCGGGGTGGATGCCGCCCTGCATGCAGATCTCGGTGGCACCGGCCTCCCAGGCCTGGTCCACGCGGTCCCCGACTTGTTCCAGAGAGAGGGTGTAGGCGTCGGCGTCGGTGCGTCTCTGGGCGAACGCGCAGAACCGGCAGCCGGTGTAACAGACGTTGGTGAAGTTGATGTTGCGGGTGACGACGTAGGTCACGTCGTCGCCCACGGTCTCGCGGCGCAGGTCGTCGGCGATCCTGGTGAGCGCGTCGAGCTCGGGGCCGTCGGCGTGCAGGAGGGCCAGGGCCTCGTCGTCGGAGAGGCCGGCGGGGTCGGCCTCGGCGTGGGCGAGGGCGGCCTTGATGTCGGAGTCGAAGCGCTGCGGCGCGGACATGCGGTCGCGGAGCGCGTCCCAGTCGCCGTACACCGAGTCGAAGTCGTCGCGCCGGTCCGAGGTGCGGCCGGTGGTGTCGATCTCCACGTGCAGGTCGGTGCGGCCCGTTCCGCCGAACGCCTCGAACCCGCCGTCGGGCTCCTGCCAGGGCCGGCCCTCGGGGGTCTTGGCGTCGTCGGCGAGGCCGGTCGAACGCTCGGAGAGGGCGGTGATGTGGCCCATGATGCGCGGGTCGATCCACGGCTCGCCGCGCTTGACGTACTCGGGGTAGATCGGCAGCCGCTCGCGGAGCGTGAAGCCGAGCTCGGCGGTACGGGCGGTGAGGTCGTCGATCTGCGGCCACGGGCGCTCGGGGTTGACGTGGTCGATCGTGACCGGCGAGACGCCGCCCCAGTCGTCGATCCCGGCGCGCAGCATCAGCTCGAACTCGCCGCCGACCAGGTTGGGCGGAGCCTGGATGCGGGCCTTCGGGCCGAGCACCAGGCGGGCCACCGCGATGGTCGCGGCCAGTTCCTCGGGGAGCGCGTCGGGGGTGGCGCGCATCTTGGTGTCGGGCTTGGCGCGGAAGTTCTGGACGATGATCTCCTGGATCGCGCCGTACTCCCGCATGGTCTTGCGGATCGCGAAGATCGACTCGGCGCGTTCGGTGAGCGTCTCGCCGATGCCGATGAGGATGCCGGTGGTGAACGGGGTGTTGGTGCGGCCCGCGTCCTCCAGGACGCGCAGCCGCACGGCCGGGTCCTTGTCGGGGGAGCCGAAGTGCGCCCCGCCCTTCTCGCTGAAGAGCCGGGTCGCCGTAGTCTCCAGCATCATGCCCATGGAGGCCGACACGGGCTTGAGCCGCTGGAAGTCGCGCCAGTTCATGACGCCGGGGTTGAGGTGGGGGAGCAGCCCCGTCTCCTCCAGCACGCGGATGGCCATCGCGCGGACGTAGGAGATCGTGTCGTCGTAGCCGTGCGCGTCGAGCCAGTCGCGGGCGGCCTTCCAGCGGTCCTCGGGCTTGTCGCCGAGCGTGAAGAGGGCCTCCTTGCAGCCCATCTCCGCGCCCTTGCGGGCGATGTCCAGGACCTCGTCGGGGCTGAGGTAGGGCGACTCCAGCTTGTGCGGAACGGTGGCGAACGTGCAGTAGCCACAGCGGTCCCGGCACAAGCGGGTCAGCGGGATGAAGACGCCGCGGCTGTAGGTGATGACGCCGGGGCGTCCCACCGCCTCCAGCCCGGAGTCGCGCACGCGTGAGGCGTACGTCAGGAGGTCGCCCAGCTGCGCGCCGCGGGCGTGCAGCAGGGTGGTCGCCTCGGAGAGGTCGAGTGTCTTGCCGTCGCGTGCCCGGGCCAAGGCCCTGCGGAGCGCGGACTCCGTCACACCAGCGTCCATGAACGGCACTCTATGCCAAGCGTCATAGTTTCTGGAGCCCTGGGGTACCTCGAGGTGAAGAGGTTGTTAAGTCCAGCCGCCCGCAGGTCGAGCCTATTCCCGCCGGTCCGGTCCGCATCTAGCCCTGTGGATCGGCGCTCTCATCCTGAAGATCGCCGCGGATCAGGCTGGGACGCTGGGCGACCAGCTCGTCGGCGGTCGCCCGCACCACCCGCGCGACGGCGTGGACCGACGGGCGTTCCTCGGCGCCGACCCGAGTCCACAGCACCATCCGCCGCCACACCTGCGTCTCGGCCAGCGGGCGCGCGACGATGCCCGACTCGAACCGCGACAGCGCCAGGTCCGGTACGAGCGCGACCGCGCCGCCGTGCGCGATCACCGCGTTCAGCACCATGAGGTCGTTGGACCGATGCCGCACGTCCGGCCGGAACCCGGCGACGTCGACGCAGGTCCGCTCCAGCAGGTCGGAGTGGTTGGTGCCGATGTGCCCGGTCGCCCACGCGCAGTCGGCCAGGTCGGCGAGGTGAACGGGCTCCTCGGTCTTGGCCAGCCGGTGGCCTTCCGGGAGCGCGATCTGCATCCGTTCGGTGATGAGCGTCTCGGCGGTGAGCTCGGGGCGTACGGCGCGCGGCAGATGCGAGTACTCGTCGGTGATGACCAGGTCGATCTCCTGGAGGGCGAGCCCCTGCAGTACGCGGTGGAACTCCTCGTCGAGGAGGTCGACGCACAGGTCGGGGTACTCGGCCCTCAGCCTGGACAGCGCCGGAGCCAGCACGTGCAGGAGCGCGGTCTGGAAGCCGACGGCCTTGACCGTTCCGGCGACGCGTCCGCCCGCCGCCTTGGCGGACTCCTCGGCCCGCTGCGCCTGGAGGAGCAGGGACTCGGCCTGCTCGGCGAGGACCTCGCCCGCCTCGGTGAGCCGCAGCCTGCGGCCGACCCGTTCGACGAGCTTGACGTTGACGTCCTTCTGCAGCTGGGCGAGCTGCTGGGAGACCGCGGAAGGCGTGTAACCCAGGGCGTCCGCGACGGCGCTGACGGTCCCGCGCACCCTCAGCTCGCGAAGCACCCGCAACCGCCCCAGATCCAGCATAGTGAAGGGATTCTTACACATTCCCTCCAGAAATAGTCGCTGGACCTGAATGTTGGACCACGTCAAACTAAAGGCACACCGCGCGGGATAGTCCCGGACCCCGGCCAGGGTCCACTGCAATCACCACCGCAAAGGACAGTCCCATGTTGATCGTTCTCGCTCTCTTCGTCGCCCTCGCCGTCTTCGGCCCGATCTTCGGCGCCGACTCCCGTGACGGCCTCGACTGGGCCAAGAACAACTTCTGGCTGCGGCGAAGGGGCTCCTCGGCCTCTTTCAGAAGCCGCGGTAGTCACGCACGGGAAGGCGGGGGCCGCGTCGCGGCGGATGGGCGCCGGACAGTTCCAGCAGGCGTGTGACCCGGTACCGGTGCCCCGCGTACGGCGCCAGCAGCTCGAGCATCCCGTCGTCGTCGACCTTGCGGCCGGTGAGCGCCCAGCCCACGATCCCGGGCAGGTGGTAGTCGCCGACCGAGACGGCGTCGGGGTCGCCGAGCGCCCGCTGCCGGATCTCGGCCGCCGTCCACACCCCGATCCCGGGCAGCGAACGCAGCTTCCGCTCGCTCGGGTCGGCCTCCAGCCGCCCCGCCACCCGGGCCGCGCCGATGATGGTGCGGGCCCGCACCGCCTCCGCGCCCGAACGGTGCCACTCCCACGACGGGATCCTGGCCCACACCTCGGGCGGCGGGGGCACTCGCATGTCCGGGGCGCCCGGCGCCGGCTCGCCGAAGCGGCGTAGCAGGTAGCGCCACGCCCGCCAGGCCTCGACGCCGAGCACCTTCTGCTCCAGAACGGCCGGGACGAGCGCCTCGAACACCCGCCCGCTCCTGCTGAGGCGCAGGCCGGGTCGCTGCTCCATGGTGTCCTTGATGATCGCGTGCGTCGGCCGGAAGCCCTCGGTCGAGTCCGACGCCCCCAGCAGATCGGGAACGCCCTCCAGCAGCCACGCCGCCCCTGGGCCCCAGGCACGCGCCTCGATGACGCCGTCCGCCTCGTTCAGCCGCAGCGTCCCGGGCCCGTCGGGCGTGCAGGACGCCCGCCAGATCGTGCCGTCCCCGTCGAAGCGGAACGCGGGGTCGCCGCCGCCGCGCCGGTGCAGGCCCACGGTCAGCCGGACATCGAGCTCGTACGGCGGCCGCCACAAACGGCTCAGACCCTTCATCTCCCCGGACATCGCACCGCAAGTGTGCCACCCACTGGGCCGCACAAATGCGCCGATCTTGCTCTCAGCGCCCTTTGGAAACGTTTCCAAGGGCCGTGAGAGCAAGATCGGCGCGTGGTCGCGTCGCGCGGGTGGGGTGTCAGCGGAAGACGCGGATCGCGTACGGGGAGAGGCCGGCCTCCTTCGAGCGCTTGAACGTGCGGACGTGCACGCTGGTGGTCGTGCGCGGCCACTTGGCCTCGACGATCTTGCCCTTGCCGAGGTAGAGGGCGACGTGGTCGGTCGTGCCCGGGTGCGACTCCCAGAAGATCAGGTCGCCGCGGCGCAGGTTCTTGTAGGCGACCTTCGTGCCGGACTTGACCTGGCTGCCGGTGGCGACGCCGATGTTCTTGCCCGCGCCCTTCCAGAACGCGTAGGCGGTGAACCCGGAGCAGTCGTAGCCGTAGCGGTCGTAGTCGTCCACGTTCTCGCGGATGTGGTTCTTCTCGCCGCCGCAGCTCGGCCCGGCCAGGCCGCCCGCGCCCCAGGAGTAGGGGAGCTTCTTGCCGGTCTGGGAGAGGGCCGCCTTGATGACCCGCTCGACCTTGGCCTTGGAGGTGCCGCGCGTCGAACCCTTGGCCTTGCGGACCGCGGGCTCGGTCGTGCTCCACCAGCGGCCGTGCTTGGCGCCGGCCGTGCCGCAGCGCGGGTCGGTGAAGATCGGCTTGCCGGTGCCCGGACCCGCGGACGGCCTGTCACGGTCGCAGCGCGGCATGCCCGGGACGAACAGCGTCGTGCCGGTCTTCACGTTGTAGTCGGGCACCCACAGGCCGTCGGTGGTCTTGTCCCAGATGTAGGACTCGCCCGCGAGGACGCCCCAGGCCTGGCACTTCACGCCGACCTTGGTGCCCTTGACGTACTGCTTGTACTGCTTGCCCTTGAGGTTCTTGACCTTCCGTCCGCCGAGGTCGGTGCCGGCGGGGAAGTAACGGACGGCCTGGCCGTCGGCGCCGTCGGCACCGGTGATCGCGGCGCTGACGCCGTGTATACCGCCGCCGGCGAGGACGGCGATGAGCGCCGCCGCCCCGCAGACGACGGCGATCGCGGAGGCGATCGTCAGTCGAGCTCTTGATCTCATGTGGGAGCTGCATCCTTTCGGGTACCCGGGAGGCCGGGCACCGCGCGGGGGCATGAGGTGTCGTGGATCTTGCCATGGGGTGATCACGCTGCGGAATGGGTCACGCGATGACCTGGACAAAGTGGAGAATTGGACAAATCGGTCGGCCCGATTTGGACGTCCCCGCCGCCGATGTGCTTCTGTATCCGCGTGGTGAGAGAGACCGGGGCCAGGCGCCCGCGCTGGCCCGTGATCGCGGTGGCCGCCGCGCTGGCCGCCGGCGCGCTCGGCGGCGGCGCGTGGGCGCTCGGCGCGTTCTCCGCGTCGTGCGGCGGGTCGGAGCTGCGGGTACGCGTCGCGGCGCAGCCCGAGCTCGCCCCGGCGCTGCGGGACGCCGCCGCCCGCTTCAACGTCGAGTCGCGCGAGGTCGGCGGCCATTGCGTGCGCGCCGACATCGCGGCCGTCACGCCGGCCGACTATGTCCGCAAGCCCGCCGCCCGGCAGGGCGCCGACGCGTGGATCCCCGAGTCGTCGCTGTGGCTCGGCGTCGCGCGCAGCTCGGGTCTCGGCACGCTGCCGCAGGTCGCGCCGTCGCTGGTGGTCTCGCCGATCGTGCTGGCGACGACCCGGCCGGTGGCCGCCGAGCTGAAGGACGCGGGGGTCGAGCCCGCGTGGAAGCTGCTGAACGAGCCGGACGCCGACGGGATCACGCTGAACCGCCGTACGACCGCGCCCGGCGTCGGCATGACCGGGACGCTCGCCCTGATCGCGATGGACCAGGTCGCCGAGCCAGGCGCCGGAACGGTCCGTGACCTGCGCCGGGGCGTGCCGGGTGACGTGTCCGGAGGTGGCGCCGCGGCCCCGCTGGCCGATCTCGGCGGGCTGGAACGCTTCGGCCGGCCGCTCGCCGTCACCTCAGAGCAGGCCGTGGTCGCCTACAACGACGCGCACCGCCCGAACCCCGTGGTCGCGCTGGCGCCCCGCGAGGGAACGCT
The DNA here is from genome assembly GCF_017573505.1 of Actinomadura barringtoniae. Lineage (GTDB taxonomy): Bacteria > Actinomycetota > Actinomycetes > Streptosporangiales > Streptosporangiaceae > Spirillospora > Spirillospora barringtoniae. The sequence continues at coordinate 522,089 of NZ_JAGEOJ010000005.1, read as the reverse complement.
GACGCTGGACCACCCGTTCGTGATCACCACCCCGGACCCGCTGCGGCGCGACGCGGCGGCGGCGTTCTTCTCCGCGCTCGGGTCGCGGTCCGCCCGCGAGAGCCTGCAACGCTTCGGTTTCCGCGCCCCCGACGGAACGCTGGCGGAGTCGGCCGCCCGCCGCAACGGCATCCCCGAGACGATGCCGCGCCTGCTGCGCTGGCCGACCCCGGACGATGTCACCCACGCCATCAAATCCTGGAGCTGAGAAATACGCCGATCTTGCTCTCATAGCCCTCTCGGGCAGCGATAAAGGGCCATGAGAGCAAGATCGGTGCGTTCAGCGGACCTCGATGAAGGTGTCGGGGGAACGCGGCGGGCGGTCGCGGGGCGGGGCGGCGGCGTGGCCGACGCCGACCGCGCCCATCGGGTCCCACTCGTCCGGCAGGTCCAGCGCCTCGCGTACGACGTCGCGGCAGAACATCGTGCTCGACACCCAGCAGGAGCCGAGACCCTCGACGGCCAGCGCGACCAGCAGGTTCTCCACGCCGGCGCCGACCGCGACGACGAACATCTCGCGTTCGGCGCCGCCGCGGCGTTCGTCCGGATAGTCGTGCGAGCCCTCCATCACCAGGCACGGCACGATCAGGTACGGCGCGCGCCGCAGCACGTCGCCGCGCCGCAGCCGCTTGGTGATCGACTCCTCGGTGAAGCCGTCGCGGCGCAGGTCGGCCTCCCAGGCGTCGCGCATCGCGTCCAGCAGCCTGGTCCTGGTCTCGGCCGACTCGACCAGCACGAACCGCCACGGCGTGGTGTGGTGCGGCGCGGGCGCGGTGATCGCGGCGGCGACCGCGCGCCGGACCGCCTCGCCGTCCACCGGCTCCTGCGTGAACTCGCGGATCGTGCGGCGGGCGTGCAGCACCTCGGCCGAGCCGTAGCGGAACATGTCGTCCTGCGAGGGCCGGACCATGACGCGCGCGCCGGGCCCGTCGCCCGCGGTCACCAGCGAGCCCATCCCGCGCACGACCGCGATAGGGACGCCGTCCAGCTTGCCCTTCACCAGCTCGGCGGCCGAGGCCAGCTCGTCGGCGACGGCGGTGACGGTCGCCTCGAGGCGGTTGCCGTAGGTGTCCTCGCGGCCGCGGAAGTCGTCGAGCGGCGCGAGCCCGGCCACCCCGATCGCGGCGTCGGTGAGGCCGATCCGCCAGGGGCGGCCGAGCGTGTCCGACACGATGACCGCGACGTTCAGGCCGGTGCGCTCGCGCAGCGCGGCGCGCAGCTCGCGAGCGGACGCGTCGGGGTCGGCGGGCAGCAGCAGTACGGTCCCGGGCTCGGTGTTGGAGGCGTCGACTCCGGCGGCGGCCATCACCAGGCCCTGCCGGGTCTCGACGATCCGGGTCTCGCCGCCGGGGTGCTTGCGCCGGGCGACGACGCGCACGGTCTCGGCGTCGATCGCCTTCTCCCGGTCATCGGCGACCAGGACGCGCCCCTCCGCCTTGCTCACGATCTTGGACGTGACGACGAGGATGTCGCCGTCCTCCAGCATGTCCGCCGGGACGAGGGCGGCGATGTCGTCGCCCTCCTTGACCTCCGGGAGGCCGGGAAGGCCGAAGACCTGCAAGTTCACTTGTCGAGTTCCTTGAGCTCCAGGGCCAGGTCCAGTGCGGCCTGGGCGATGGCTGCGGTCGCTTCCGGGTCGCTCATCAGCAGCGGCCGGGAACGGACCTCGACGCCGTCCACCCGTACGGCCGCGTCGGCGTCGTCGACCAGCCAGCCGTCGATCAGGCCGGGACCGTACAGCTCGCCGACCGCCTGGGCCGAGGTCTCCACGCCGATCGCGGTCAGGCACGCGTCGGCCATCCCGCGCACCGGCGCGTCGCCGATGATCGGGGAGACGCCGACCACGGTCTTGGTCGCGACCGCGGCGCGGATGCCCGGCACCGCCAGGATCGTGCCGATGCTGACCACCGGGTTGGACGGCGGGAAGATCACCACGTCCGCGGCCTCGATCGCCTCGACCACGCCCGGCGCCGGCTTGGACTCCTCGGCGCCGACCGCCGCGATCGACTGGGCCGGGATGGAGGCGCGCAGCCGCACCCACCACTCCTGGAAGTGGATCGCCCGGCGCCCCTGGTCGGGGTCGTCGACCACCACGTGCGTCTCGACCTGGTCGTCGGTCATCGGGATCAGCCGTACGCCCGGCTTCCACCGGTCGCAGAGCGCCTCGGTGACCGCCGAGAGGGGGTAGCCCGCCGCGAGCATCTGCGTGCGGACGATGTGGGTGGCGAAGTCGCGGTCGCCGAGCCCGAACCAGCCCGGCCCGACCCCGTACGCCAGCAGCTCCTCCTTGACCGTGAAGCTCTCGTCGAGCCGTCCCCAGCCCTGGTCCTCGTTGATGCCGCCGCCGAGGGTGTACATCACGGTGTCCAGGTCGGGACAGACGCGCAGGCCGAAGAGGGAGATGTCGTCGCCCGTGTTCCCGATGACGGTGATCTCGGCCTCGGGGGCGGCCGCCTGCAGTCCGCGCAGGAAGCGGGCCCCGCCGATGCCGCCCGCCAGCGTCACGATCCTCATGCGGGCAAGCCTAGGGCGGCGGGGCGGGCGATCTGCACGTTGGTACGCCTTTGAGGGGGGTCTGTGGCCTGCGGCGGTGACCACATCGGGGAACGATCATTGCCCTGCGGACGCCGGGGCTCGCGATGTGCAAAGCTTTGGGTTGTAAACCGATTCCCTCGTCTGGAGAGATGGTCGTGAACAAGGAAGCCGTCCAGCGTCTGCGCGAACCGGCAGCCTGGGTATTGCTCGCCGCCGCCGGTCTGCAACTGGTCGCAGGACTCGTGAGCCTCTTCTCCGGCGATGGGGGATTCAAGTACCACGCCTATAACGAGATCACCGGGGGCGTTTTCACCGGCATCACCGTGGTCGGCCTGCTTGTGGTCGCCGTGTTGCTGGTCACCTGGGGCGACACCGTCACCCCCAACGCCCGGTTGATCGTGATGGGCGCGCTCGGGGTGCTCGGCGCCATCGCCCTTTTCACCGTGATCGCTTGGTTCGGCGGACTGCTGGCGGGCGGTGAGTCCGGCAGCATCAGCGGTGTGACGATCAAGACCGGCCCGTCGGCGTCGGAGAAGTTCGCCGAGTTCCTGATCGGTGCCGCCAAGATCGCGGTGATCGGCGTCAGCGGCTGGTACATCTTCACCGTTTTCCAGGGCATGCAGCCGTCCAAGCCGCAGGGCCAGGGGGGCCAGGTCGGTCAGGGCTACCCCGACTACGGCTACCAGCAGGGCCAGCAGGGCTACGGCCAGGACCAGTACGGCCAGCAGCAGGGCTACGGCCAGCAGCAGTACGGGCAGCAGGGCTACCAGCAGGGCGCCGAGGGCCAGCAGGGCCAGCAGTACGGCCAGCAGGGCTATGACCAGCAGCAGTACGGGCAGCAGCAGGGCTACGGCCAGCAGGGCTACCAGCAGCAGGCGCAGCCCGGCTACGACCAGCAGGGCCAGCAGCAGGGCCAGCAGCAGTACGGCCAGCAGCAGGGTTACCAGCAGCAGCCCGCAGCCGACGCCGCCGCCGAGGGCGAAGGTGAGGGCGAGTGGACCCGCGCGTACGGCGGTCAGTCCGGCGGCTACCAGCAGCCCGGCTACGGCCAGCAGCAGGGTCAGCAGGGCCAGCAGTCCGAAGAGGGCGGCGACTGGTATCGCGACAACCGCCCGCCGCAGTAACGCCGGGCGCTAACCTGCCGCTGTGACGGCGGCGGTAACGCGCGGCGACAACCAGCGTCAATCGACGTTCACAGACGGCGAAGATCACCGCCGCGGACGGCAGCCGAGACTGCCTCCGCGGCGGTGATTATTTAACGGCCAGAAGTGATCGCCGGTCAAACTGGAACGCAGCCATACCCAAATAGCCGCCTATGTCCCCCCGGAAACTTGTTCCGCTTGACGGGGCGGGCGCTACACGCGTGTAATTTCGTGGGTGTAGTTCTATGCCTTCTCGGGGGATGGAGCTCGAGGGAAGGCATTGACCAGGGGGCTCCACGGGCTAGGAGGTGCGCTGTGAGCGAGGTAGTGATCCCGCTGGCGCACGGCACAGACGGCGAAGAGATGGGCTGGCAGGAGCGCGCGTTGTGCGCGCAGACGGACCCGGAGGCTTTTTTTCCGGAGAAGGGCGGCTCGACTCGCGAAGCCAAGAAGGTGTGCCGGGCATGCGAGGTGCGGGCGGAGTGCTTGGAGTACGCGCTTCAGCACGATGAACGTTTCGGTATTTGGGGGGGTCTGTCAGAACGGGAGCGCCGCAAGCTGAAGCGGCAGGCCGTCTGATCGACGGACCTCCACCGGAGTCGCGCGGACGCTCTCACGACCGCGGTTCCGGATGTGTGGGGGGATCCCGGGGCGGGTCCCCGCGGGCACGCGTACAGTTGTCAGCCGTGCCGGCCACCGGCCGGCACGGCTGCTGACTGTCGACCCCCAGATGAGCGCACCTTGTCGCCCACTCCCGATCGCCATGTCGTCACGGCCGTCCTCGTCGCGCACGAAGGTGCGCGCTGGCTGCCCGAGACGCTGAAGGCACTGCTGACCCAGACGCGGCCCGTACAACGGCTCGTCGCGGTGGACACCGGAAGCCGTGACCGCGGCCCGGCCGTTCTCGCCGAGGTGGTGGGCGCCGGCAACGTACTGACGTTGCCCCGGACCACCGGTTACGGCGAGGCCGTCGCCGAGGCGTTGCGGCATGCCGCCGCCTCATTGCCGGTCCCCGAGGACAACCCGGGCGAACAGCGCACCGAATGGGTGTGGCTGCTGCACGACGACTCCGCGCCGGCGCACGACGCGCTCGCGCTGCTGCTGCGGGTGGCCGACAACGACCCCAACGCGACCGTCCTCGGCGCCAAGCTGCGGGACTGGACCGACCGGCGGGTGCTGCTGGAGATCGGCGTCGCGATGGACGGCGCGGGCCGCCGCGAGACGGGCCTCGATCGCCGCGAGTTCGACCAGGGCCAGCACGACGGCATCCGGGACGTGCTCGCGGTGAGCAGTGCGGGCATGCTCGTGCGCCGCGACGTCTGGGAACGGCTCGGCGGCTTCGACCTGGAGTTCGGCCTCTTCCGCGACGACATCGACTTCTGCTGGCGCGCGCACGCCGCGGGCCAGCGGGTGGTCGCGGTCAGCGACGCCGTCGTCTTCCACGCCGAGGCGTCGCGCCGCGGCGTGCGGGAGATCGGCATGGCCGCCGAGAGCGCCCGCCGACGGGACCGCCGCAACGCGCTCTACACGCTGCTGGCGAACCTTCCGCTCGGCGTGATGTTCAGGGCGCTGGCGCGCAACGTGTGGTCGACGCTGGTCCGCGCGCTCCTCCTGCTGGTCGTCAAACAACCGCAGGCGGCACGGGACGAGGTGCGCGCGCTCGGCGACGTGCTGAGGTCCCCGGGACGGCTGCGGCGCGCACGGGCGGCTCGCGCGGACGGACGCAGGCACGTCTACCGCAGCATCAAACGCTTCCAGCCGCGCTGGGTGGCCGCGCGCCACGCGTTCGACACCATCACCAGCCACTTCGCCGAGCAGAGCGACGCGAGCCGCCGCGAGGCCCCCGACGACATCCCGATCCCCGAGGGACCGGGCCCGGTCCGCCGCCTGCTCGCGCACCCGGGCATCGTCCTGGTCATCGCGCTCACCGTCGTGTCGATCGCCGCCGAGCGCTCGCTGCTCACCGCCGCGAGCCGGCTGGGCGGCGGCGCGCTCGTGCCCGCGTGGGGCGGGGCGAGCGACCTGTGGAGCCAGTACGTCTCGGGCTGGCATCCGGTCGGCCTCGGCTCGGCCGAGGGCAGCCCGCCGTACGTGGGCGTGCTCGCGGTGCTGTCCACGCTCGCGTTCGGCAAGCCGTGGGTCGTGGTGTCGGTGCTGCTGCTCGGCAGTGTTCCGCTCGCCGGGCTCACCGCCTACCTGGCCGCGCGCCTGGTCGTTCCTGAGACGCCGCGTTCGGGCCGCCGTGCCGCGCGCCGCCGGATCCCGGCCTCGGTCGTACGGGCCTGGTTCGCCGCGGTCTACGCGCTGCTGCCCGCCGCCACCGGCGCGATCGCGGGCGGGCGGCTCGGCGCCGCCGTGGTGATCGTGCTGCTGCCGCTGATCGCCGTCCAGGTGGCGCGGATGTACGGGCTGCCCCGTTCGGCCGCCGACGCGGACCCGATCGCCCGGGCCAAGCGGGCCGGGCGCGCGTCCTGGGCGGTCGCGCTGCTGCTCACGATCGCGATGGCGTTCGTGCCGCTGACCTGGCCGCTGGCGCTGGCCGCGGGCGGCCTCACCTGGGCGCTGTTCGCCGGGCGCCAGGGGCCGCGCGGCCGCCGCAACCTGGTCATCGCGCTGGCCGTCCCGCCGCTCCTGCTGCTGCCGTGGACGCTCGGCATGATCGTGCACCCGTCCCGGTTCCTGCTGGAGGCCGGGCTGCACACCACGTCCCCGGTCCCGACCGCGCGCGAGCTGCTCGCGCTCAACCCGGGCGGTCCCGGCGCTCCCGCGCAATGGACGACCTACGGCCTGCTCGCCATCGCGCTGTGCGCGCTGCCGCTGCGCGGCCGCCGCACCGCCGTCCTGGCGGGCTGGATGCTGGCCATCTTCGGGTCGCTCGTCGCGATCCTGGTGAGCACGGCGACCGTGAGCAAGGGCGCCGACAGTGCGCCCGCCTGGCCCGGCGTGGCGCTGGTCTTCGCGGCGGCGGGCGTGCTGCTGGCGGCGACCGCGCTCGTCCAGCGCGGCACCGAGGTCCTCGCCGGACGCCACCTGACCTACCGGGCGTTCGGCGCGCTGATCGTGCTGGCCGCCATCACCGTCCCGGCCCTGGCCGCCGGCACCTGGATCGTCCGCGGCGCGGGCGACCCGGTCGGGCGCGTGTCCTCCGACACGATCCCCTCGTTCGTCCAGGACTCCACCGGCCCGCGCACGCTCGTGCTGCACCGCGAGCCCACCGGCCGCGTCGCCTACACGCTGCTGCGCGGCACCGAGCCGATGCTCGGCGAGGCCGAGACCCCGGTGACCGGTCCGCTCCGCAACCGCCTCGACGACCTGGTGTCCGGCCTGGCGGGCGGACGCGGCGGCGAGGGCAGGGCGCTGACCCGGATGGGCGTTCAGTACGTCCTGGTCCCGCGCCCCGAGAGGGAGCCGCTGACCGAGGTCCTGGACGCCGACCCCGAGCTGACCCGCCTCGCCCGCAGCGACGCGTTCGGAACGTGGGGACTGCCGTCCCCGGCGGGCCGCCTGATGCTCATGGAGGGCCAGACCATCACGCCGCTCGAGGCCGGTCACACCGACGCCGCCGTCCAGATCCCGCCCGGCGACAGCACCCGCACGCTGCTGCTCGCCGAGCCCGCCGACGGCGGCTGGCACGCCAGCCTGAACGGCGACTCGCTCAAGTCCGAGAAGGTCGACGGCTGGGCCCAGGGCTACGAGATCCCGGCGTCCGGCGGCCAGTTCGAGCTGACCCGCGGCATGTGGATGCGGCACACCTGGATCGCCGTCCAGGCCTTCGCCGTCATCGCGGTCGCCGTGCTGGCCCTGCCCGGCGCGCCCGCCGCAGAGGCCGAGTCCGAGTCCCGGGGCCGCCGCCGCGCCGGCACGCTGGCCCGCAAGGCCGCGCGCCGCGCCGACCGGGGCACCCAGGCACTCCGCCGCCGAGCCCGCGACACCTTGTCGCTCGACGGCCCGGATCTCGACGAGCAGCCCGCCGAACCCGAGCCCTCCACGACTCAGAACCTCCCGGCCGAGGAGCCCGTGTCGTCTCCGGGCCGTCGGTCCCGGAGCAGCGGCTCCCACCGCGCCACACCGCGCGCCGGCGACTCCGGCAGTGGCTCCGAGAGGTCCGAGAGGGAGGTCTCCGAGACCACCCCGTCTCGTAGCAGCGGCTCTCATGGCGTTCAGAGCGGCGTGGGCGAGGACGACGCGGCGGAGGACGGGATCGAGTCTCCCGGGCGGCTCCGGGGCGTTCGGCGGCTGCGGCGCGCGTGGCGCGGTGAGGTTCCGGAGCCGTCGTCGCCCGGCGATGAGGCGGAGGCCTCTTCGGACGACCGGGTCGGCAGCGAGGAGCGCTCCTGATGGACAGGCTCCTCCGGCTTCTCGGGCTGCGCTATGCCACCGCGGGCCTGGTCCTGATCGCGCTCGCCGCTCTGTACGGCGCGGCCGATCTCTCGCGTCCCGACGCTCCCGCGCGGGCGGCGGGCAAACCCGTCGAGGCCGCGCTGACCTCGACGATGATGGTCTGCCCGGCCCACGAGGACGGGCGGGTGAGCGTGCTGGCGCCCGCGCGGAGCGGGTCCGGCCGCGCCGACATCGTGCAGACCCGCGACGGCAAGGTCGTCGCCTCGGTCCCCAACCCGGGCGAGTCCTACGCCAAGGACATCACGCACGGCCAGGACTCCTACACCGTTCGCGGGTCCGGGGCGCTGGCGTCCGGGCTGGAGGCCGAACGGACCACGTACTGGCCCGGCGGCGACGACCGCGGGCTGGCGGGCGTGCGCTGTGCCCGGCCGGGCACCGACCTGTGGTTCCTCGGGCCGGGGCCGATCGCGGCTGAGAAGCTGGATCTCTACCTGACCAACGTCGACGCACAGCCCGCCTCCGTGGACGTCACGGCGCTGTCGGGCGAGGGGCCGCTGGACACCCCGGACGGCCAGGGAACGCCCGTCGAGCCGTACAGCACCAGGATCATCCCGCTCGGCAAGTCGCCGGAGGGGCTCGGCGACATCCTGGCCACCGCGCGCGACCTGGCGCTGCGGGTGCACTCGACCACGGGCCGGGTCGCCGCCTCGGTACGGGTGCGGATCGGCAAGAAGAAGGGCATCGAGTGGATGCCGCTGTCACCCGCGCCCGCCAAGACGCTGGTCGTGCCGGGCATCCCGAGCGGGGAGGGCAACCGGCAACTGCTGGTCGGCGTTCCCGGCTCCGAGGACGCCCGGATCAAGGTGCAGGTGCTCACGCCGAACGGTGCGTTCGCCCCGCAGGGCCAGGACGTGCTGGACGCCCCCGCCGAGACCGTGACCCCGCTGGAACTGGACCGCGCGCTGTCGGGCAAGCCCGCCGCCGTACGGCTGGTCTCCGACCGGCCGATCGTCGCGGGCTTCGACGCGCAGCGCGGCGGTGACGTGGGCTTCGGTACGGCGACCGCGCCGCTCAGCCCTACCGGCGCGGTGATCTCGGACAACCGGTTCGACTCCACGCTCCAGCTGACCGCCCCGGCGGGCGCCGCGAGCGTACGGATCACCGCGATCGGCGGCCAGGGACCGGGCAGCCCGCAGGTGGTGAAGATCCCCGCGGGCCGGACCACCGAGGTCAAGATCGCGGGCCCGCGCGGCGGTGAACACGGCTACGGCGTGCTCGTCGTCCCGGTCGAGGGCTCGGGACCGGTGCACGCGGCCCGGACGCTCACCACGGGCAAGGGCGACAAGGCCCTGTTCACGGTGCTTCCGCTGGAGCCCGCCGCGACCACGGTGACCCTTCCGCCGGTGGGCGACTCGCAGACCGCCGTCATCCACTGACGCACGGCGACTGGTGCCTGGGCACTAGTGCGAGGGCCCCGTGGCTTCTACCGGAGGAGCGCCCGGACGGGCCAATATGATCATGAGCGGTGCCGCCCCCGCCGGTGCCGTCACAGTGATCCCTCCGAGAGGACACATAGATGAAGACCGCCACCCCCCGCCGCGTTCGCGGCGCCGCCGTCCTGGGCGGCCTTTCCCTCGCGCTCGGCGCCGGTGTCGACGGCGTCGCCGCCGCGGGCACCGGCTCCGCGGGTGCCGCCGTCGCCGGCGCGTCCTCGGCCTCTGCCGCCGGCACGTCCGCGGCCGTCGCCGCGCCGGTCAAGCCCTTCGACGTCTGTTACCCCAAGGCCAAGAAGTGCTCGACCGCCAAGAACCGCAAGCTGCGTGCCCACGGCACCATCACGTTCGGTAAGTACGCGACCGGCAAGGTGTCCGCCTATAACAAGCTCGGCGGCAAGGCGTACTTCTACGTGACCGCGTACACCAAGCGCGGAACGCACAACACCCAGAGCCACGCGTTCACCAAGAAGCTGGAGCGCGGCTTCGGTTACCCGGCGGCCAGTTCGTTCATCACCAAGTACACCGTCAAGGTGTGCCAGGGCACGGGCGCGAAGGCGCGCTGCAGTGCCACGCAGACCATCACGACCCCCAAGCTGCCCGCCTCCTGATTCACCCCGCACTCTTCGCCCCGACCATGCCGTTCATGGTCGGGGCGAAGGCATTTCGCGTTCAGGCGGAGTTCGTGTTCAGGCGGAGTTCGTGTTCAGGCGGAGGACGCGTCGTACAGGGCGTCGTAGAGCAGCCGGAGCGGGCCGGGGCCCGTGCGGTTCTTCCAGGTCGTCCCGTAGTCGTCGGTGTACTTGGCCTTCCAGGTGTCCCCGGTGCCCTTGTTCTTGATCGTGCCGTGCTCCAGGCCCTGGCCCGACGCGTAGATCGTCTTGTGCCTGGCCCGCATCCCGGTCGCCGAGCCCGAGGTGACCATGTCGTCGTCGCTCGCGCCGATCAGGGTCCAGTCCGTACCGCCGCCGGCCTGCGGGTTCTGCCCCGACCACTTCAGGAAGCCGCTGCCCGGCCTGGTGTCGCTGCACTGCTTCCAGCCCTTGAGCGCGGTGCAGGTCGTCGCCCAGCTCGTGCCGGTGTGCGGCGTGCTGAACGTGACGACGTCCTGGATGGCCAGGCTGTCCGGCCAGTCCTTGTTCTGGCCGTACCGCCTCACGCCCTCGATCGCGGCCCGTACGACCAGGCCTCCCATGGAGTGGGCGGCGACGTCCACGGGCTGCCCGTACTTGGTGTAGTGGTCGTGGACGTCCCAGGCGAACTGCCTGCCCAGCTCCTGGATGCGGGTGTTCAGGTCACCGTCGAACTTCCGCGTGCAGCGGGTGTCCTTGGCGTAGTAGCCCCAGGTGATCAGGTCGCCGGTCCAGCCGCGGTCCTTGAGCGCGGTCTTGGCGGCCGTCCACGCGCTCTCGCAGTTGACCTGGGCGTCGCCGGCGTGACCGTGGTTCCAGTCGATGCCGTGCAGGAAGTAGACGGGCGTGGACGCGCTCCGTACGGCCGGCCTGGTGGGCGACGCGGCGGCGGGGGAGGCGGTGGCGGAGATCGTGGTGGCCGCGGCGGCGGCGGCGAGGAGCCCGGCCGCAGCCGGTCTGCCCGCACGGGGGAACGGGGGGAGAGGTCGCATGGCCGTCCTTCATGTGTCACCGGAGTGACCGTGCCGCGGATGATCACGGTCACTCGGTGATCATGAAGGACGGTGGCGGCTTCCACCAGATGCGCCGGGGCCCATTTCGCCCGGCCCGCTCTCAGTCGTCGGGCGAGTCGTAGCTGGGGTCGACCGATTCGGGGGAGAGGCCGAGCAGGTCCGCGATCTCCTTCACCAGGAGGTCGCGCACGAGCAGGCTCAGCTCGGCGTCGCCGGAGCCGCGCGCCTCGGTCGGCCGCCGGAAGATCACGATGCGGACGGGGCGCCCGGCGATGCCGGGCGCGGTCTGGCCGAGCGGAACGGGCCCGTCGAAGTCGGCGGGAAGGTCGGGCACGTCCTCGACCGCGAACTCCACCTGGGCCAGCTCGCGGCCCCAGTGCTGCTCGAGGCGGCGTACCTCGTCGCGCACGATGCCGTCGAAGCGTTCCGCGCGAGTGAGGGAGGCCGGGGCCTGCGGGGGCGTCAGAGGGCCACGGAGGCCGCGACCGTGCCTGTCGCGGCGCCGCGTGCCTGCCACACGGGATCGCACCCGACCAGACTACCTCTCCGGGCTCGCCATCCCCGTCGGCGTCACGGTGACGTTGTGATCACGGAACGTGGTGCGGGGTGCCTTCACGGGTGCCGCGCGGGCGTCGCGCGGGTGTCGCGCGGGTGCCGCGCGGGCGTCCCGCACGGCCCGTAGCCGGCCAGGCCGGATATCGGGCTTTTTATGATCTTGAGTGGTCCGAGTGTCTAGGGTGTGTACCGCTGATCCTTGTGGTCTTTTTGGTCCTATATGGGCCATAGTGCGAGAAGGGTCGTATTGAGTGGGTCCCTCGTACTCAACTCCCGGTCCTCCGGCACCCGGTGCCTCCCGAGGCCAGGACCGGCTGACCGTCGTGGCGGCGGTGGCGCTGGCCTCGGGCCTGCTGCTCGGGGCCGGAGGGTGGGCGCTGGCCCGCGGCGCGTCGGGCTGCGGCGGCCGGGCGCGATCACTGAGCGTGGTGGCCGATCCCGGCCTGGCCGGGGCGATCACCGCGGCCGCCGACCGTTTCAACGCCTCCCAGCGCGGGGCGGGCCACTGCGTGACGGTCCGGGTGACCGCCTCGCCCTCGTCGGTGACGGCGGGCGCGCTCGCCGGGGGCAGGTCCGGGCCGGACGTCTGGATTCCCGATTCCTCCCTGTGGGTGAACCTCGCGCGCGGCGGATCGCGCGGCGGATCCGGCGCCTCGAAGGTGCCCCCGGCCGCGCAGACGCCTTCAGTGGCCTCCTCGCCGCTCGTCTTCTCCGTGCCCGCAGCCCGTTCGGGCGCGCTCGGCGCCGACCTGGACCGGCTGCGGCGGAACGGGTTCGGCGTCCTCGCCCACGCGGGGGCCGGCGCGGGCAACGCGGCGGGCGGTGCGGCGGACAGCGCTGCCGACAGCCTGCGCCTGCGGATGCTGGATCCGGCCCGCAGCGGGGCGGGGATGGTCTCGCTGCTGGCGATGTGGTTGCAGTCGGGAACGGGATCGAGGCAGCTCGGCACGTTCACCCGGATGCTCCGCGCGGCCAAGGTGCTCGACCCCGGCGAGGGCGGCGCGAACGTTCAGGCGAGCCTGACCGGCGCGGGCACCCGCCAGGTCGCGGTCCTGCCCGAGCAGACCGTGACGCAGCTGAACGGCCATGGCGCCGCCTCCAATGGCGCCGCCTCCACCGGCAAGATGATCGTGGTCCGGCCTGCGTCCAGCCACCGCTCGCCCGACCTCGACTTCCCCTACACGGTCCTCACGCCGAACCCCGACGCCAAGCGGATCGCCGCCACGTTCCAGGCCGACCTGCGTTCGGCACGGACGGCGGGCGACCTGCGCAAGATCGGCCTCCGCGGCGCCGCCGCCACCGGGCAGCGGCCCGTGCTCCAGGACGGCGAGGCGGCGCGGATCCGGGACGCCTGGCTCAAGTTCGAGCAGGCCACCAGCGTGCTGGTCCTGATCGACCCGCCGCGTGCCGCCTCCGGTCCCTCGCCGGTCCCGACCAACGGCCCGGGCGCCAGGCTCTCGGCCATGCTGAGCGCGTTGACCACGGGCTTCGCCGCCATGCGCGACGACGCCTCGTTCGGCCTGTGGTCGGTGTCGCCCGGACGCCGCGGGCGCTCGTACCGCGATCTGGCGTCTGTGGCCGAGCTCGGTGACACCTCCGCGGCGGGCGTCAGCCAGCGCCTGCGCCTCCAGGAGGCGCTCCGGCAGGTGCAGCGGCGGCCGGTGGGCGGCGGCGGGCTGTACGCCTCGATCGCGGCGGCGTACCGGCAGATGAAGCGTGACTACGCCGAGGACAGGCTCAACATCGTGCTGGTGCTGACCGCGGGCGGCGCGAGCGGTGCCGGTGGCCGCGACCGCCACTCAGGCGAGGCCAAGGCGCTGAAGGAGGTCGGGACGAGCTTCGACCCGGCCCGCCCGGTGAACGTCATCGCGCTGGACTTCGACGGCGGGGTGGCCCCTGAGCTGCGCGACGTGGCGAAGTCGACCGGCGGCTGCGCGTTCAAGATCGACAACTCGCGGCAGATCATGGGGCTGTTCCAGCGGTCGGACGCCATGCGCATGTCCGATGAGGTCCTATGCGCAGGCTGATCCGCTGTGACGGCGTCCCGGAGCCGCTCGCGCCCGCCTGGGCCCGGCTCGGCGTCGCGCTCAGGCTGCTTCTGCTGTTCCGCTGGCTCGGGCTGGCCATGGCGGTGCCGCAGCTGCCGCCCGACCGGCTGGACGGCCCGTCGCTGGCGACGATGGCGGTCCTGACGCTGGAGACGGCCTTCGTCCTGTTCGCCTGGCGAACCGTTCTCCCGTGCCTGACCAAGTGGCCCGCGCTGTGGTGGCTGGACGCGCTGCTGGTGGTCGCGGTCCTCGCCCAGACCGGGGTGAGCGGCCCATGCTTCGCCTTCACCGTGCTGACCTCGGCCATCGCCGGAGTCATGTACCCCTGGCGCTGGATGCTGGCGATCTGCGTGGCGCAGATCCTGCTCTACTACGCGGCCGTCGGCCTGGGCGAGACGGCGGCCGACGGCGTCGCCACGGCCGGAACGCTGGTCGCCCTGCCCGGCTTCTACCCGCTGGCAGCGTGCGCGGGGGTGGCGCTGCGGCGCCTCTTCGACCAGTACGCCGAGGCCGAGGCCGCGCGGCGGCGGGCCGAGGCGGAGTCCGCGGCGGCCGAGGAACGCGCGCGCCTGGCCCGCGAGATGCACGACTCCCTGGCCAAGACCTTGCAGGGCATCGCGTTGTCGGCGACCGCCCTGCCCACGTGGATCCGCCGTTCTCCCGACCGTGCCGAACACGCGGCGAGGGACATCGTCGACGCCCTCCAGATCGCCTCGCGCGAGGCCCGTGGGCTCATCGCGGACCTGCGGGAGGAGATCGGCCCGCTGGTGGAGGCCGTCGGCCAGACCGCCGCCGAATGGAGCCGCGCCTACGGCGTTCCGCTGGAGACCGAGGTCGAGGACGAGCCAGGCCTCCGCGACGTCCCCCTGCTGATCAGGCACGAGGTCGTCGCGGTCCTGAAGGAGGCGCTGTCGAACGTGGCCCGCCACGCGGGTGCGCGGTCGGTCGAGGTGCGGCTGCGGCTCGACACGGCCCACCGGATCGAGCTGACCGTACGGGACGACGGCGGCGGCTTCGAGCCGCCCGCCGACGACGAGCTCTCGATGTTCACGCGCGATGGTCACTACGGCCTGGTCGGCATGCGCGAAAGGGTCCGCCGGGTCGGCGGCGACCTCGAGGTCGGCTCCGCCCCCGGCGCCGGGACCACCGTCAAGGCGATCGTGCCCGGCCCGCCGGCGTTCGTTCCGAGGACCGGATCACCCGAAAGGCAGGCGTCATGAGCGGTTCAACGGTCCGGGTCCTGGTCGTCGACGACAACCCCGTCGTCCGCACGGGCCTCAGATCACTCCTGGAGGCGGGCGGCCTGGACGTCGTCGGCGAGGCGGGCGACGGCGAGCAGGCCGTGGCCGAGGCCGGCCGCCTGCGCCCCGACGTCGTCCTGCTCGACGTCCGCATGCCGGTCCTGGACGGCGTCGCGGCGGCGCGGCCGCTCAGCGAACTGGCCCGGGTCCTCATGCTGTCGTACGACTCGGACGCCGACGTCGTCGGAGCCGCCATCCGCAACGGCGCGACCGGCTACCTGGTGCACGGCGCGTTCGACGTGGACGAGCTGGTCACGGCCGTCCGCGACACCGCCGCCGACCGCGCCTGTCCCCTCTCCCCGGCCGCCGGCCGAGCCGTGGTCGCCGCCATCCGAGAAACCCCCGCCCCCGCCGTCCCCGGCCCCCTGACCCCGCCCGACCGCTCCTCCGCAGCCGGTCGTTCCGCCGCACCCGGCCGGCTCGCGCGGCCCGACCGTCCCGCCGCACCCGGTCGTTCCGCCGCGCCTGGCCGACTCGCGCGTCCCGACCGTTCCGCCGCATCCGGCGGGTCCGGCGCATCCGGCCGCCCAGCCTCGCCCGACCGTTCCGCCGCCTCGGGCTCAGCCTCCGCCTCGACCTGGCCCGCCACTTCGGACCGGCCGACCACCGACGGGTCGGCCGCACCGGACCGGGCCGCCTCGCCCTGGCCGGCCGCAGCGGACCGGGCCGCCTCGGCCTGGACCGCCGCGACGGACGGGCCCGCCGCGGCGGACACGCCGGGGCTGCCGGGCGCGGCAGGACGGCCATGCGCGGATCTCGGGCTGTCGAAGCGGGAGACCGAGGTGATGGATCTCATCGCGCAGGGGCGTTCGAACGGCGAGATCGCCCGCCTGCTCGTCGTGTCCGAGTACACGGTGAAGAACCACGTGAACAGGATCTTCGCCAAGCTGGGCGTGCGCGCCCGCGGCGCGGCCATCGCGTGCTGGCTGGGAACCGCCCCGCACCGGCCGGGACCGCGCCGCTGAGCGCCGGACACCGCACGGTATGTAGCGTTCCGAGGGTAAATCGACCGGTAACGGCGACACGTGCTGCGGGGTGGTGGCGGAGGCGACGGGACCGGGGTACGGTCGGCCATCGTGAGCCCCGTCCGCATCTGCTCCCGCACCGCCTGCAAGGCGCCCGCAGTCTTCACGCTCACCTATGTCTACCGTGATTCGACGGCGGTCCTGGGGCCGCTCGCCACGTACGCCGAGCCGCACTGCTACGACCTGTGCGCCGAGCACTCCGAGCGGCTCACCGCCCCCATGGGCTGGGAGCTGGTCCGGCTGCCCGTCGGTGAAGAGGCCGAGCCCAGCGACGACGACCTGGAGGCCCTCGCGGACGCCGTCCGGGAGGCCGCCAAGCCCGCCCCCGGCGGGCGCCAGGAGCCGGTCGGCCAGGGCACCGAGGTAGGCCGCCGCGGCCACCTCCGAGTGCTCCGCTCCGACTCCGGCACAGCCCCCGTGGAGTGACGCCGCGCAAAGCCCGGCTGCGTGACGCCGCGCAAAGCCCGGCCGCGCTCGCGAGCGCGCTACCTGAGCGGGTGACGAGCCGTAGGCGAAGTCAGCCGGTCAGATCGCGAAGCGATGTCGCGCTCGCCGCTTTTGCGGTTCGGGGCCGAGCCGCCAGGCGAGGGCCCGAGGCCGCAAAGGCAATGAGACACAGCGGGCTGTGATCGTCGGCTATCCCGATAGGCTCTTGTTTTCAAGCCATCTGGACAGGGAGCAGGAGTGGCCGACCTCGCCAAGATCTTCAAGGCGTACGACATCCGCGGCGTGGTGCCTGCGGAGCTGGACGAGGAGACCGCCGAGGCGATCGGCGCGGCCTTCGTCCGGGTGACCGGGGCCACCTCAGTCGTCACCGCCCACGACATGCGGCCCTCGTCGGTCCCGTTGGCCACGGCGTTCGCGCGCGGCGCGACGGGCCAGGGCGCGGACGTGATCGAGGCCGGGCTGGGGTCCACCGACCTGCTCTACTACGCCAGCGGCAGCCTGGACCTGCCCGGCGCGATGTTCACCGCCAGCCACAACCCGGCCCGCTACAACGGCCTCAAGCTGTGCCGTACGGGCGCCAAGCCGATCGGCCGCGACACCGGGCTCACCGAGATCCGCGAGCTGGTCGAGAAGGGCGTCCCGGCCTACGACGGCACGCCGGGGACGGTCTCTCAGCGGGACCTGCTGAAGGGCTACGCCGACCACCTGAAGACGCTGGTCGACCTGTCGGGCATCCGGCGCCTCAAGGTCGTGGTGGACGCGGGCAACGGCATGGGCGGCCACACCGTTCCCTCGGTGTTCGAGGGCCTGCCGATCGACCTGGTGCCGCTCTACTTCGAGCTGGACGGCACGTTCCCGAACCACGAGGCCAACCCGATCGAGCCGGAGAACCTGCGCGACCTGCAGGCCAAGGTGCGCGAGACCGGCGCCGACATCGGCCTGGCCTTCGACGGCGACGCCGACCGCTGCTTCGTGGTGGACGAGCGCGGCGAGATCGTGTCGCCGTCCGCGGTCACCGCCCTGGTGGCCGTACGGGAGCTGGCCAAGCACCCCGGCGCCAAGATCGTGCACAACCTGATCACCTCCAAGGCCGTTCCGGAGATCGTTCGCGAGCACGGCGGCGAGCCGGTACGCACCCGTGTCGGCCACTCGTTCATCAAGCAGGAGATGGCCGAGACCGGCGCCGTCTTCGGCGGCGAGCACTCGGCCCACTTCTACTTCCGCGACTTCTGGTTCGCCGACTCGGGCATGCTGGCCGCGATGCACGTGCTGGCCGCGCTCGGCGAGCAGGACGGGCCGCTGTCGGCGCTGCTGACCGAGTACGACCGCTACCCGGCCTCCGGCGAGATCAACAGCGAGGTCGCCGACCAGGAGGGCACCGCCGAACGGGTCCGCTCCGCGTTCGCCGGGCGACCCGGCGTTACGATCGACGAACTGGACGGCCTCACGGTCGGCGCCGACACCTGGTGGTTCAACCTGCGGCCGTCCAACACCGAGCCGCTGCTCCGCCTGAACGTGGAGGCGGACGACGACAAGACCCTCGCGGAGATCCGTGACGAGGTCCTCGCGATCGTGAGGGGGAAGTGACCGTGAAGCTCGACTCCTGGCTGCTGGAGATCCTCGCCTGCCCGAACTGCGGCGGTGCGCTCCGGCCGGAGGACAACGTTCCCGGCGAAGCCGGGGCGGGGGGCGCGGGGGGTCGGCCCCCCTCGGGCGACAGGGACGCCGAGCTGGTCTGCACCGGCTCCTGCGGCTACGCCTACCCCGTGCGGGACGACATCCCGGTCCTGCTGGTCGACGAGGCCCGGACCCCGGCCCCATGAGCGATCTCGATCCCGCGCGCCTCGACGACGCCGCGGCGATCGAGGCGGCCGACCAGGGCGGCATGCTGCGCCAGGTCGCCTCGTCGGCCGCCCAGATCCGCGAGGCGGCGCGGCTGACCGCCGAGGCCGGCCTCGATGCGCTGGCCGAGGAGGGCAGGCCGCGGGCGATCGTAGTCACCGGGATGGGCGGCTCGGGCATCTCGGGCGACGTGCTGGCCGCGGTCTGCGGCATCGGCTGCCCGGTCCCGATCACCACCGTGCGCGGCTACCGGCTGCCCGGCTGGGTCGGCGCCGCCGACCTGGTGATCGCGGTGTCGTGCTCGGGCGGTACGGAGGAGACCCTCGCGGTCGCCGCCGAGGCCGCCCGCCGGGGCTGCCGGCTGCTCTTCGTGGGCGGCGCGGACTCGCCGCTGTCGGCGATCGCCGCGCAGAACCGCGCGCTCTACGTGCCGGTGAACTCGGTCGGCCAGCCGCGCGCCACGATCTGGGGCCTGACCGTTCCGCTGATCATGGCGGCGCGGGCGCTCGGCCTGACCGACGTTCCGGACCCGCTTCTGGAGGCCACCGCGGCGCGCCTGGAGGACGTCGCGCACCGCTGCCGGCCCGACAGCGAGCCGTTCGTCAACCCGGCCAAGCGGATGGCGCTGGACATCGCCGGCGACGTGCCGCTGGTCTGGGGCTCGTCCGCGCTCGCGGGCACCGCCGCCTACCGCTTCTGCTGCCAGCTCAACGAGAACGCCAAGTACCCCGGCGTCTACGGCGAGCTCCCCGAGGCCGATCACAATCAGGTGATGGCGTTCGACGGATTCTTCGCCGGGAGCGGGGGATCGGATCCGTCCGATCCCGAGGACTTCTTCCGTGACCGCGCCGAGGAGTCCGAGCACGGGCTTCACCTGGTCGTTCTCCGCGACACCGAGGAGCACGAGCAGATCGCCAAGCGCCGCGAGGTCTCCGTCGAGCTGGCCCGCGACCGCGGCGTCGCCGTCACCGAGATCGAAGCCGAGGGTGAGCATCCGCTGGAAAGGATCGCTACGCTGATCGCGCTTGGGGACTATGTGACGGTTTACATGGCCATCGCGCTCGGCGTCGATCCCACGCCCGTAGCGGCCATCCAGGAGCTCAAAGCGAGGATTGTCCAGAGATGAGTGCTGAGGGCGGGACGAAGGCGATCATCGCGGCGCTGGGCGCCAACCTGGGGATCGCGGTGTCGAAGTTCGTCGCGTTCGGCTTCACCGGCTCGACCTCGATGCTCGCCGAAGGCATCCACTCGGTCGCCGACTCCGGCAACCAGGGCCTGCTGCTGCTCGGCCGCAAGCGCTCGCTGCGGGCCAGTAACACCAAGCACCCGTTCGGCTACGGCCGCGAACGGTTCTTCTACGCGTTCGTGGTGGCGGTCGTGCTGTTCACGGTCGGCGCCGCGTTCTCGCTGTACGAGGGCGTCCACAAGATCCAGCACCCGGAGAAGGTGGAGTCGCCGATCTGGGCGTTCGCCGTCCTGATCATCGCGATCGGGCTGGAGAGCTTCTCGTTCCGTACGGCGATCAAGGAGTCCAACCAGCTGCGCGGCGAGAACTCCTGGTGGCAGTTCATCCGCCGCGCCAAGGCGCCCGAGCTGCCCGTCGTCCTCCTGGAGGACCTGGCGGCGCTGGTCGGCCTGATCCTGGCGCTCGGCGGCATCTCGCTCGCGGTGGTGACCGAGGACGGCGTCTGGGACGGCGTGGGCTCGGTCACGATCGGCATCCTGCTCGGCGCCGTCGCGACCATCCTCGCCATCGAGACCAAGAGCCTGCTGATCGGCGAGGGCGCGGGCCCCGAGGTCGAGGACCAGATCATCGCCGAGCTGGAGACGGTCGAGCAGGTCGACCATGTGATCCACATCCGGACCGAGTACGTCGGGCCGGAGGAGATGCTGGTCGCCGCCAAGATCGCCGTGAACCACGACGACACGGCAGCCGAGGTCGCCCGGGGCATCGACGCCGCCGAGGCCCAGGTGCGCTCCAAGTTCCCGGACGCCAAGCTGATCTACCTGGAGCCCGCCCTGGACGCCCCGGACCGGGAGGTCTCGCAGTCCAAGCCCGAGGCGTCCGCCTCCTCCTGACGCACAAGCCCTAACTTCAGCGGGCCCGGGGTCAGCCAGGCCCGGGGTCAGCCAGGCCCGGGGTCAGCGGGCCGGGGTCAGCGGGCCGGGGTCAGCGGGCCGGGGTCAGCGGGCCGGGCAGCGGGCCGGGGTCAGCGGGCCGGGCAGCGGGCCGGGGTCAGCGGGTCTGGCTTCAGCGGGGCCTGGGGGAGTTGGTCCAGGTCACCGCGTGCCGCTGCCTGTCGCCCGGCCGCGCGTACCAGCCCACCGCACGCAGGTAGGGCGTGCCGGGGATGTGCGAGATCGCCCAGACCTCGCCCTGGTCGGCGCCCTGGGGCAGCGTGGGGCGCGAGACGTCCCAGCGGATGCCGTCCCAGTGGGCGAGCAGCGGGTGCGCGGCATCGTCCTCGCCGGCCGCCCAGATCCCGGTGCCGCCGTCCGCGGCCACCGAGTAGAACCGGCCGTTCACGCCGGGGACCTCGACGACCTTCCAGGCCTTGCCATCCCAGCGTTCGGCCAGCGGGACCTCAGAGGCGGACCCGGCGGGCCCAGGGGAGGCCGTGCCGACCGCCCAGGCCTCTCCCGATTCCAGGGCCACGACATCGGCCAGCGTGCTCTCTCCATGCAGATCAGGGCCGTTCACTGATTTCCAGGCCTTTCCGTTCCAGCGCATGAGCAACTGGCGGGCGGGTGCGGCTGAGCCGACGGCCCATGCGTCTTCGCTGGAACGGGACGAGATCGCCATCAGTTCGCTGTTGCCCCCTGATCCCGTACGGACGGGGACGGCCGCCCAGGCCTTGCCGTTCCAGCGCCACGCGGCGGCACGGTTGCCCGCGATTCCGCCTGTGCTGCCGACCACCCAGGCCTCGTTGGGCGTACGGGCCTCTACGGCACGCGGCACGACCGGCCGCCCGCCAGGGAGGGAGCCCTTGACCCACTTGGCGCCGCTCAGATGGGCAGTACGGCCTGTGCCGTCCTTACCGAGGCCCACGGCCCAGGCTTCTTTTCCTGAGACGGCTGAGACCCCCTCAAGCAAAGTGTCAGCGGGGAGGGGGATGCGCCTCTCGTGCCAGCGATGCCCGTTCCAGCCCAGGAGGAGAGGCGCCTCACCCCGGCTTCCGGCCGCCCAGCCCGTACCGTCGGCGGGCGTGGTGACCTCGCCCAGCGTGGAGTCGGGGAACGTGCCGTCCGGCTGGATGAGCCGCCAGCAGACGCAATCGGCCCGCGCGATGGGCGCCGCGTACGGCGCCGGGCGCAACTGCGGGTACGGCGCCGCGTGCGCGTCAGGGACGGATGGACCGGCCGCGAGAGGAGCGGCGGATGCGGAGAAGCAGGCACTGAGCGTGACGCCGTACGCGCCTGCAGTGCGGAGAAAAGCCATGATCAGACCCCCGGAGCGTCGCCTTCTCCGGCAGATCTATCAACGTGTGAAGGGGCTGGCGCGCCCTGCGGGCAAACGCCTCGTACAGATCAGGGATCGGCTTCCCCTCGCCGGCCGGCCGTCGTTCCGGTCGACCCCAGCCCAGGCAAGACCGGTCGTGCCTCCGCAGAGACACATCCCACCGGCCGACCAGCGAGGGCGCCTTCCCATGCTCCCCGTCCGGACCCCTGAAGCCGGACGGTTCTGGCGTGACCGCGGCAGTCCCGCCGAACCCCCTAAGTCGGAGGGGCCGCCGCGTCGGTCACGTAAAAGACATTACGTTCGCCGGGATCGTTCTCACGTCCCCCGTAAGGAGGGAAACCGGGTCGTCCTCCAGGGGGATACGGACCCTGGGCATAACTCCGCACGGTGAGGTGAGCATCAGGGTCGAGGGGACACTATTGATAGGTGACCAGCGACAACCAGACCGATAACGCCCCGCACCGTTCGCGCGGCCACACGCCACCAAAGGCGGACTTCGGCCCTGCCCTCGCACATCACGCCTGGCGGCTGTCAGGCAGGATCGTCGCGGGTATAGGCCAGCTGCTGTTGTGGGTCCTGACCGGCATCGGGGCACTCCTGCGCCCGATAGGCACCTGGCTGGGCGGCAAGCTCTACGGCCAGTCCCGCCACACGCCTCCGCCCCCCGGGCCCGTTCCACCTGGTGGCCCGGTCCCGCCCGGCGCGCACGTGCCACCAGGCATGCCGGGGCCGGGGGAGACGGCACCTGACGCCCCGTCCGGCAGGACGACCCGTACCGCGCCCCTGCCGCGCTGGATCAACACCTGGGTCGACTTCGCCTCGGCCTGGTACTTCGGGCCGATCACCGGCCTGGCGCTGACCATCGCCGCGCTGGCCGAGCTCGCGCCCAGCTCCGAGTCACCCCTCAGCATCGCGGGCGGATTCGCGGTGGCGACGACGCTGCCGCTGGTGTGGCGCCAGGACAACCTGCGCCCGGTCGCGGCCGTGGTCCTCGGCGCCTTCGCCGCGAGCCTGCTGACCGGCCAGGGCCTGCTGATCACCACCACGTTCGCCGCGCTCTACACGCTGTACGCGCTGGGCCGGCAGCTGCCGCGCCAGTCCGCGGGCGTCCTGGCGGTCGGCAGCGTCGCCACGGTCGGCGTGGTCTACCTGGCCACCAACACCCTGGACGACATCCCGTGGCCCGCCGCCCTGGTCGCCGTGCTGGCGGCGATCGGCCTGGGCGACGCGCGCCGCGCGGTGGAGAGCGCGGGCCGCACCGAGGCCGCGGCGGCCGAACGCAACAACGAGACCCTGACCCGCCTCACCGCCGTCCAGCGCGAGCAGGCGGTCATGCGCGAACGCGCCCGCATCGCCCGCGAGCTGCACGACGTCGTCGCGCACTCCGTCTCGATGATCGCCGTTCAGGCCGAGACCGCCCCGTACACGATGGACGGCCTGTCGCCCGAAGCCCGCGCCGGCTACTCCGAGATCGCCAAGACCGCGCGGGACGCGCTGGTCGAGATGCGCAGGCTGCTCAGCGTGCTGCGCGCCGACGCCAAGCCCGAGCCGGAGTCGCAGACGGCCCCGCAGCCCCGCCTGGACCGGCTGCCCGACCTGATCGAGCAGCACCGTGGCGCCGGCGGCCGGGTCGACCTGGCCGTGCACGGCGACCCCCGCCTCCTCTCCACGACGGTCGAGCTCTCGGCGTACCGGATCGTTCAGGAGGCCCTCACGAACGCGCGCCGGCACGCGCCGGGCGCCGAGGTGCAGGTCGACCTGACCTACCTGCCCGACCGTCTCGCCGTCCATGTACGAGACAGCGGCGCCGACGCGCCGACCATGATCTTGAATAAAGACGTGATCGCGGGGGAACCCGGGGCCACCGGGGAGCGTCAGATCGGGAGGACCCGGCTTGAGCCGGCTCCGGCGGAGATGTCCGGCGGCGGACATGGGCTCGTCGGCATGCGCGAGCGTGCGACCATGCTGGGCGGACGGTTCTCCGCCGGCCCTGTCACCCAGGGCGGGTTCGTGGTGGAGGCCGAGCTTCCGCTGTCGAGGGAGGGGAACCCGACCCGTGATCCCGAGGGACACCGCTGACGGGCGGTCACGATGATCAAAGTCGTGATCGTCGACGACCAGACGATCGTCCGCGCGGGCTTCGCCGCCCTGCTCGACGCCCAGGACGACATCTCGGTGATCGGCGAGGCCGGCGACGGCCGCGAGGCCGTACGGCTGGCCGAGGCCGACCGCCCCGACGTCGTCGTGATGGACATCCGGATGCCCGGCATGGACGGCATCGAGGCCACCCGCCGCATCCTGGCCCAGCCCGGCGCCGAGGCGATCCGCGTCCTGGTCCTCACCACCTTCGACGTGGACGAGTACGTCTACGAGGCCCTGTCGGTCGGCGCGAGCGGCTTTCTGCTGAAGGACGCCACCGCCGACGAACTGGTCTCGGCCGTACGCGTCGTGGCCCGCGGCGACTCGCTCCTGGCCCCCCAGGTCACCGGCCGCCTGATCCGCGAGTTCACCCAGCAGCGCCGCAACCGCCCCCAGGCCCCCGCCGAGCTGTCCACGCTCACCGCCCGCGAGACCGAGGTCCTCGTCCTCATCGCCGGCGGCCTGTCCAACAGCGAGATCGCCACACGCCTGGTGGTCAGCGAGCACACCGTCAAAACCCACGTGGCCCGCGTCTTCACCAAGCTGGGCCTCCGCGACCGAGCCCAAGCGGTCATGCTCGCGTACGAGTCCGGCTTGGTAGTCCCCGGAGCCAACAGCGCCTGAATTGAAAAAGGAGGCCGCAAGGCCTCCCTCCATTTTCAATCTATAGCGCAGTGGGGGACTTGCGGCAAGGCCCCCGTCATGCCGCACAATCGTCCGCCGAGGCCAGTGCCTGCGAAAACGCGCCTGGCCCGATTTTCCACGAGGGGGCTTTCTTGTTCGATGTCATCGTGGTCGGCGGCGGACCGACCGGCCTGATGCTCGCCGCCGAACTGCGTCTGCACAACGTGAACGTGGTCGTGCTCGAAAAGGAGCCGGAGCAACCGCCGTTCGTCCGCTCCATGGGCCTGCACGTCCGCAGCATCGAGGTGATGGCCCAGCGCGGCCTGCTGGATCGGTTTCTAGCGTTGGGTAAGAAGGTCCAGGCAGGCGGCTTCGTCGCCGGCATCGACAAGGGATGGCCCGAGCTCGACAGCGCCCATTCCTACGTCCTGGGCATCCCGCAGACCACCACCGACCGCCTGCTGGAAGAGCACGCCAACGAACTGGGCGCCGAGATCCGCCGCAGCACCGAACTGGTCGCCCTGCACCAAACCGATGACGGCGTGACCGCCGAACTGGCCGACGGCACCCAACTCCGCTCCCGCTACCTCGTCGGTTGCGACGGCGGCCGCAGCACAGTGCGCAAACTGCTAGGCGTCGGCTTCCCCGGCGAGCAGTCCACGATCGAGACACTCCTGGGCGAGATGGAGGCCACGACACCGCCCGAAGAGGTGGCGGCCATCGTCGCCAAGGTCCGCGAAACCCAGAAACGCTTCGGCCTAGGCCCCCTAGGCGACGGCGTATACCGCGTAGTCGTCCCCGCCGACGGAGTAGCCGAGGACCGTACGACCCCGACCACCCTCGACGAGATCAAGCAGCAGTTGCGGGCCGTCGCCGGCACCGACTTCGGCGTCCACTCGCCCCGCTGGCTCTCCCGCTTCGGCAACGCCACCCGCCTAGCCGACCGCTACCGAACCAATCGCGTATTCCTAGCCGGTGACGCGGCGCACATCCACCCTCCGACCGGTGGACAGGGCCTCAACCTAGGCATCCAGGACGCGTTCAACCTCGGCTGGAAGCTGGCCGCCGCAGTGAACAACTGGGCCCCCGAGGACCTCCTGGACACCTACCACTCCGAACGCCACCCGGTGGCCGCCGACGTGCTGGACCACACCCGCGCGCAGATGGAGCTGATGTCCACCGAACCGGGCCCGCAGGCAGTCCGCCGCCTCCTAGCCGAGCTGATGGACTTCGAAGAAGTGAACCGCTACGTAATCGCCAAAAAAATCGCCGGTATCGAGATCCGTTACGACTTTGGCGAAGGCCACCCCCTCCTAGGCAAGCGCCTACGCGACGTAGCCCTGAAACAAGGCCGCCTCTACGACCTCATGCACAAGGGCCGAGGCATCCTCCTAGACCAAACCGGCAACCTCTCAATCGACGCCTGGTCCGACCGAATCGACTACATCCCCGACCGCACCGATGAGCTGGGCGCCCCCGCCGTCCTCCTACGCCCCGACGGCCACGTCGCCTGGGTAGGCGAAGACCAGCAGTCCCTAACCACCCAAGCCACCCGCTGGTTCGGCACCCCCTCCTAACCACCCCTCGCGGAGCGAGGGCCCACCCCAAAAGGCCCTCGCTCCGCTCGGACAGCCTCATTGGGGCTCCGCCCCAAACCCCAGCTAGGGGCAAGCCCCCAGACCCCCACCCCTTAATGGTTCAACACTTCGGGATAGCAGTGCGTAGCCATGCGGATTCTTGACGCCAACGTGAGTGGACGGTCTTATGAGAAAGTTGCTGAAACTCCACGACCGGAGGTCGAGACGATGCGCGTGAGGTTCCTGGGCAGCGACTCTTACAACGGGCAGTCACCCACCCTGTACGAGACCGATCGGGGCACGATCGTCGTCCGCGGCTACGCGATCACTGACCCACAAGCGCTCGCCGATCTCGGCAGGGTTCCAGTCAGGGAAATCGACATCGAGGTCCCGCGCGCGCTGCTGCGATTCGCCGACAACCCGATGACCGACGATCCGCGTTACATCGAGGCACGGCAGGGCGACACCGAGAACGAGCAGGAGCCGCTCGGTTGACGCGAATCACCAGCGAGGCGTTCGGGCGGCTCTTCGATGCCTTCTCCGCCACGGCCGACCGGATCGAGCTGCGCGACTACTACCGCAGTGACCTTGAAGACGAGGTGGTGCGGAGATTCGTCGCCGGAGAACCGGACGACATGGCCTGGTCCAAACCGTGGCTCGACATGATCCGCGCCCGAACCGAAGAGGGCAAACTGTTCCGGAGAGTGAGAGTCGTGACCGTACCTCTCTCCGAGTATCAACGCTGCGGTGTCATGAGAGTCGCACCGCACAACATCGAGGCGGGTGAGGACATCCGCTACCTGGACCGCGCGCAGGCCACCGACCTCGACCTTCCCGTCTTCGACTATTGGCTGTTCGATGTAGGGACATCGGCGGCTCGCGCGGCCAAGCTGCTTTTCGATGATCGCGGCAGCTTCCTCGGCGCCGAGATCATCACCGGCGATCCGCTGGGCGACCTCTCTGCGGCGTTCGGCCGAGCGTTCTCCCACGCTCTTCTTCCCGAACATTTCGCGGAGGTTCATCGTCTCGGGTAGAAACCTGCCTGTGACGTCGGTTCAGTATGAGCGCGAGGCGCTCGGCGGCCGGCTCCGGGAGCTACGGAAGAGGTCCGGGCTTACCGGCGCCACGCTGGCCGAGCGCCTCGGCTGGCCGCATTCCAAGATTTCGAAGCTGGAGAACGGGCGCCAGACCCCATCAGACTCCGATGTCCGGGGATGGTGCCGTGAATGCGGGACTGAGGGCGTGCGGGAGTTGGAAGGTCTCCTTGCGTCGCTGCACACGTTGGACGCTAGATACGCCGAGTGGCGCCGGCTGTTGCGTGGCGGAGCGCGCGGTCACCAGGACGACATTGCGGCCGTCAACGCAAGGACCCGGGTCTTCCTAGCCTTCGAGCCGTCACTGGTTCCCGGCCTCCTTCAGGTCGGGAGTTACGCTCGCGCCATCTTCGCCGAGGCGATCGCCAACCTGGGTGTTCCGAACGACATCGACGACGCCGTCGCCGCTCGTATGTCCCGGCAGCACATCCTTTACGACCAATCCAAGCGATTCCACATCATCGTCACCGAGGCCGCCCTGAGGTATCGCTTGTGTCCCCCCGAGGTGATGCTGGCACAACTCGACCGCCTGATCTCCGCGACGGCGCTGACGAACGTGCGCCTCGGCGTGATCGGGTTTCGCGCCATTTACACCCGTGTCCCCGTGCACGGCTTCTGGATCCTCGACGATCGTCTCGTTCAGGTCGAGACGCTTTCTGCCGAGCTGAATCTCGCCCAGCCTCAAGAGATCGAGGCGTACACCGCTGCCTTCCGCCGCTTCGCCGCGATCGCCTCGTACGGCGCGCAGGCACGCGCGATCCTCACGGGCCTCATGGACGAGCTACGCGCAGAACTGCCTGACGAACGAGAAGCCGCAACGGAGCTACCCAGCTAGCAGGATTCAGGTCCCTTCCTGGGATGCGAGAAACAAATCGAAACATCCTGGCCAGCCCTCATGGCTCCGTGTCACCGTCTGTGGCGACACCGTGACCACGCCCATGTCGCTGAGAGGCAGCCTGTGAGCGCTTTGCCGCAATTCGATGATGCGTTCATCTTTACGCTCGCCCTGTCTCCTGTGCCCGAGGCATGCCTTCGCGCGAGGCGCATGGCGGAAGAAACGCTGGCCTTCTGGGGCCTCGATGCTCAGACCGTCTACAACGGCAAGCTCGTAGTGAACGAGCTGGTGACCAACGCCCTGCAAGCGTCGGTGGTCGGACAAGAGATCACCCTGCGGATCTTCATCGGCGACAGTGGGCTCCCGGTCGTCGAGGTGTGGGACGACGTAGAGCAGAAGCCGGCGAAGAACGAGCCAGACCCCTTGGCTGAGAGCGGCCGCGGAGTCTTCCTGATCGAGCACTTCACACGAACGTGGGGCAGCAACCCCACCGCCGACGGCGGCAAGGTCGTGTGGGCCGAACTAGGCCTGGCGCCACCGACGCCGTCGTAGCTCCGTTGGCATCTGGACAGCGCCCAACCGCCGCGTGGGGCCTTCGAGCGCGCCGGAAACCTCCTGCCCAATGATCCCGGCCGGCCACGCCGAGCTGAGTGTGCGGCCGTGGTCACCCGATTCCAACGCCCGACGACCCGAGGGGGACCACATGTTCATCAGATCCAGCAAGTGCGATGGGCAGCAAGAGACGTGTGGGTGTGTGAACGTCGCCATCGTCCGTGACGCGGTCATCGTCACCGATGAGGCGGGCAACGTCTCCAAGTTCGACCACTTCGAGTGGCGCGACTTCATCGCAGGAGCGAAGGCGGGTGAGTTCGACCTGCCCGCAGACTCCCCAGCCCTGGCCGCCGTCGTCTCTTAGGCGCGGCAATTATTGAGCAGGCCCCGCCCTGGCCGGGGGCCTGCCTTCTTCCAAGGACGCTTCTCGATGGCCTTTCACTGCTTTCTTTGGCACGGGGATACAGCCACGGTCCAGGGCGCCAGGCGTGACTCGCTGTGCGGTGACCTCAGCATGGCCACACCTCCGGTCATGACCCGCGACTGGCTGAAGAAGCCACAGAGCATGTTGGAACGGAAGGCCAGCACGCCCGAGGACGCTGTGAGCTGGCTCGAAGGGGTCTTCGACCAGTACGCGCCCAAGATGGCTTACTCGCAGGCCACCGCCACCAGCCGAGAAGACCGGTTCGCCTGCGCGCTGGGTGCCCTAAAGGGAGGCACCGACCTGTCCTGGGGCTTCCCGCTATTGGGAAGCAAGTATCTCGCCGTGGCCATCGTCGTCAGTAACTGAAGACCAAGACCCACTTCAGCGGCCCTTGCAGTGGTGGAGGGGTTGAACCACTTGAGAGGTGGGGTCTGGGGGCTCGCCCCCAGCTTGGGGTTTGGGGCGAGAGCCCCAATGAGGCAGCCCCGAGCGTAGCGAGGGACCATTTTGCTGTCAGGGGCGGCGGCGGAGGAGGCGTAGGGCCTTTTCCTTTTCGAAGTCGAGGGCTCGGGTGGGGGGTGCGGACAGGCGGCCTATGCGTTCGCCTAGTTCGCGGACTCGGGCTTGGACTTCGGGTTCGGCTAGGACGCGGAGGCCGAAGGCCAGTTCGGCTGGGCCTACGTCGTAGCGCTTCTCCAGGGCCAGGGCTAGGGCTACGGCGCGGAGTTCGGTGTCGCCGAAGCGGCGGTGGCCGCTTTGCTCACGGGTCGGGGGGAGCAGGCCCAGAGCCTCGCGGTAGCGGAGCATGCGGGGCGAGGTGCCTAGCCGTCGGGCGGCCTCCGTGATGCGCATGGAGCTGATTCTGACAAATTTCTGTTAGAAAGTCGCCTCCGGCCGTGCGATTCGGGTTAGGCCGCCCTTAGACTCGCGGGCGGACTCAACCTCGACGGTCGTGGACTGCAAGGAGCTACGTAAGCATGGACTACAAGGTCGCCGACCTTTCGCTCGCCGACTTCGGCCGCCGGGAGATCCGGCTCGCCGAGCACGAGATGCCGGGCCTGATGGCCGTACGCAAGGAGTACGCCGAGGCCAAGCCGCTGCGCGGCGCCAAGATCATGGGCTCGCTGCACATGACGATCCAGACCGCCGTGCTGATCGAGACGCTGGTCGAGCTGGGCGCGGACGTGCGGTGGGTGTCCTGCAACATCTTCTCCACCCAGGACCACGCGGCCGCCGCGGTCGTGGTGGGCCCGGACGGGACCGTGGAGGCCCCGAAGGGTGTTCCGGTGTTCGCCTGGAAGGGCGAGACGCTGGAGGAGTACTGGTGGTGCACCGACCAGGCCCTCTCGTGGCCCGACGGCACCCCGCCGAACATGATCCTGGACGACGGCGGCGACGCCACGCTGCTCGTTCACAAGGGCGCCGAGTACGAGAAGGCGGGCGCCGTGCCGACCGCCGACGAGAGCGACCCCGAGGAGTGGGGGATCATCCTCGAGACGCTGCGCCGGACCATCGGTGAGCGGAACGGGCGGTGGACCGAGACCGCGGGCGCGATCAAGGGCGTGACCGAGGAGACCACGACCGGTGTGCACCGGCTGTACGAGATGGCCAAGGCGGGCACGCTGGCCTTCCCGGCGATCAACGTCAACGACTCGGTCACCAAGTCCAAGTTCGACAACAAGTACGGCTGCCGGCACTCGGTGATCGACGGGCTTAACCGCGCGACGGATGTGCTCATCGGCGGCAAGGTCGCGCTGGTCGCCGGGTACGGCGACGTGGGCAAGGGCTGCGCGGAGGCCCTCAAGGGCCAGGGCGCTCGGGTGATCGTCACCGAGATCGACCCGATCTGCGCGCTGCAGGCCGCCATGGACGGCTTCCAGGTCGCCACGCTCGAGGACGTCGTCGACAAGGTCGACATCTTCGTCACCACGACCGGCAACTTCAACATCATCACGGCCGACCACATGGGCCGGATGAAGCACCAGGCGATCGTGTCCAACATCGGGCACTTCGACAACGAGATCGACATGGCCGGCCTCGCCAAGATCGACGGCATCGTGAAGGAGGAGGTCAAGCCGCAGGTCGCGACCTGGACCTTCCCCGACGGCAAGACGATCATCGTGCTGGCCGAGGGCCGCCTGATGAACCTGGGCTGCGCCACCGGCCACCCCTCGTTCGTCATGTCCAACTCGTTCACCAACCAGGTGATCGCGCAGATCGAGCTCTTCACCAAGACCGAGGAGTACCCGGTCGGTGTCTACGTGCTGCCGAAGCACCTGGACGAGAAGGTCGCCCGCCTGCACCTGGACGCGCTCGGCGTGAAGCTGACGACGCTCAGCAAGCAGCAGGCCGAGTACATCGGCGTGGACGTCGAGGGCCCGTACAAGCCTGACCACTACCGCTACTGACCGGTGATCCGATAAAGATCGGTTAGCGTTCCGCCGCCGTACGCCCGCGCCACCCGCGCCGGGGGTACGGCGGCTTGCGGTTGGAGGGAAAGATGAGCGACATCGCCGACGCCTCGCTGGCGTACGAGGGCACCAAGCGGATCGAGTGGGCCGACCGGAGCATGCCGGTGCTGCGGCAGATCCGCGAGCGGTTCGCCGTCGACAGGCCGCTGGACGGGCTGAAGATCGCGGCGTGCATGCACGTCACGACCGAGACCGCCAACCTCATCCGCACCCTGCAGGCCGGCGGCGCGAGCGTCGCGCTGGCCGCCTCCAACCCGCTGTCCACGCAGGACGACACCGCCGCCGCGCTCGCGCACGAGTACGGCGCGGAGGTATTCGCGCGCTCGGGCATCGACCGCGAGGGCTACTACCGGCACATCCACCAGGCGCTGGAGACCGGCCCCGACCTGGTCCTGGACGACGGCTGCGACCTGGTCAACACCCTGCACACCGACCGCAGCGACCTGATCGGAACGGTCAAGGGCGGCTGCGAGGAGACCACCACCGGCGTGATCCGGCTGCACCAGATGGCGCTGGAGGGCGCGCTGCGGTTCCCGATGGTGGCGGTGAACGACACCGACACCAAGCACATGTTCGACAACCGCTACGGCACCGGCCAGTCCACGCTCGACGGCATCATCCGGGCCACCAACACCCTTCTCGCGGGCAAGACGGTCGTGATCGCGGGCTTCGGCTACTGCGGCCGTGGCCTGGCCGAGCGCGCCCGCGGCCTCGGCGCCCGCGTGGTCGTGACCGAGATCGACCCGGTCAAGGCGCTGGACGCGGCGCTCCAGGGCTTCGGCGTCGAGCCGATGGCCGAGGCCGCCGCGCACGGCGACGTGTTCATCACCGTCACCGGCAACCGCGACGTCGTGACCGCCGAGCACTTCGCGGTCATGAAGGACGGCGCGATCCTCGCCAATTCCGGACACTTCGACGTGGAGATCGACGTACGCGGCCTCGGCGACCTGGCCGTCGAGGTGCACCGCGACTCCCGTCCTCTCGCCGATGAGTACGTGCTGTCCGACGGGCGCCGGCTCGTCCTGCTGGCCGAGGGGCGCCTGGTCAACCTGACCGCGGCCGAGGGCCACCCCGCCGCCGTCATGGACATGTCGTTCGCCGACCAGGCCCTCACCTGCGCCTGGCTGGCCAAGGAACACCAGAACCTCGAACCGGCCCTGCACGACGTTCCCAAGGAGATCGACACCGAGGTGGCCGGGCTCAAGCTCGCCTCCATGGCGATCGGCATCGACACCCTCACCCCCGACCAGGAGGAATACCTCCACTCCTGGCGAATCGGCTCCTGAACGTGCTGCGGCGCGGCCTTCCGGGGGTGGAGGCCGCGCCGCATCTCAGGGAGAGAGCGACTCTCAGAGAGTGAGTGACTCTCGGGGGGAGAGGGTCACCGGATCCAGAGCGAATAGGTCGACGGGGGCTTGGTCGTCGTGCAGGAGTATTCGTTCCACCCCTCCCGCACATAGGCCTGACCGGCGTCGACGCACGCGTACTTGGTCTTGAAGACGCCGGCGGGCGTCCAGCTGCTCGCGTGCGCGGGCGTGGTGAGCGTGCCCAGGGTCAGGCCGGCGATTCCGAGGGTTACGACTGCTGCTCGTACGCGCATCCGTGCTCTCCTCCGCTGCGGGGAGGTGTGACCAAGATCATTACACCGTGGCGCCGGAAAGCCCATGGGCTTCAAGATCGTTTGCAGGTTGTGCCCACGGGAGGTTCCGTCGCAGGGCAAGGGTTGACGAGGTCGCTGCTGTAGGGTCCTTCGCGTGCCGCGTGGAACGTACCTGCATC
The DNA here is from genome assembly GCF_017573505.1 of Actinomadura barringtoniae. Taxonomy (GTDB): domain Bacteria; phylum Actinomycetota; class Actinomycetes; order Streptosporangiales; family Streptosporangiaceae; genus Spirillospora; species Spirillospora barringtoniae. The sequence goes on along the minus strand of NZ_JAGEOJ010000005.1, from coordinate 488,721 downwards.
TGGAGGAGGAGCTCGCGGAGCGCTTCCAGTGCGCGCCCGGCCCCGGTGGATGGCGGTACGTGGGTGAACGCGCCGACGGCCAGCGGGTCGATCTCGTCGTGGACGGGCGCTGGCGGCAGATCCGCGTCGAGGTCCGGGTGCCGGACTGGTGGCTGCGCGGCGGGGTGACCGGACACGATCTGGCCTGGGTGCGCGGCGGCGGTGATGAGGCCGTCGAGCATGGCGAGCGCGCCGCGGGGTTCGTGGGGGAGTCGCCCGGGTTCCTGGTCGCGATCGCGCGGTCGTTGCGGCTGGAGGCGGGCGAGCAGGCCGATGTACGGCTCGTACGGCTGAGCGGGCCGCTCTCGGCGCTGACCGAGCTGTGGCGCTGGCGGCTGGCCGGGACCGAGACGCACGAGACCGACACCGCGCCGCTGCCGGTGGAACGGTACGAGGTGACCGACCTGGCGACCGGTGAGGTGACGTTCGTGCACCTTGCCGGGGACGTGGTGCTGGACGCGCCCGGGATCGAGCTCACCGAGCTCGAGTCACCGCCGAATCTCGCCCTCGCCTAAGAGGTTTTCAGTTCGCGCCGCTGAAATTTCAATGCGGTTTTGATTGGAACTGAATCCATTGTAAAAACCCCCGAACCGGTTCATCGTCCCGCACATGGTGATCCCCCGTAGGTTCGCGACGCTCATCGCCGCGCTCGCGGCGCTCGTCATGGTCACGGCGATGCAACCCATCGCCCAGGCCGCCCCCGACCCCGGTTCGCACCGCTACCTCGTCACCGGCGCGAAGACCCCGCAGCAGCGGTCCGGCCTCGCCCGCACCGGCGCGTCGATCGACCGCGTACGCGACGACGGCTCGGTGGAGGTCAGCGCCATCCCCGCCGAGGTCGCCGCGATCAAGCGGCTCGGCCTGAAGCTCAGCGCGCTGCCGGCCGAGAAGCCGGTGCCGGGGCTGGCCGCCACCTCGTACCACACCTACGCCGAGACGCTGGCGGAGATCGACCAGACGGTCGCCAACTACCCGCAGATCGCCAAGAAGGTGGTCTTCGGCAAGTCCTACCAGGGCCGCGACATCGTCGGCGTGAAGATCAGCGACAACGTGAACACCGACGAGGCCGAGCCCGAGGTGCTCTACATCGCCAACATTCACGCGCGCGAGCGGATCACCGACGAGCAGGCGCTCGACCTGATCGGGATCCTGACCAAGCAGTACAACTCCACGGCCCGCATCACCGACATCGTGAACAGCCGGGAGATCTACATCATCCCGATCATGAACCCGGACGGCCAGGTCTACGACATGACCAGCGACACCCAGCCGGGCCGGATGTGGCGCAAGAACCGCCAGCCGAACTCCACCTCCATCGGCACCGACCTGAACCGCAACTTCCCCTACAAGTGGGGCTGCTGCGGAGGCTCGTCGGGCAACGGGTCCAGCGAGACCTACCGCGGCCCGAGCGCGGCGTCGGCGCCCGAGACCAACGTCATGATGAACTTCGTCAACAGCCGCATCGTCAACGGCGTGCAGCAGCTGAAGCTGTTCCTGGACATCCACTCCAACGCCAAGCTGGTGCTCTGGCCGTTCGGCTACACCTACTCCAACACGGTCCCCGGAACGATGACCTCCGATGAAGAGGCCACGCACCGCACCATCGGAACGCAGATGGCCCAGAGCAACGGCTACACGCCCGAACAGTCGAGTGACCTGTACATCACCGACGGCACGACCGACGACTGGACGTGGGGAACGCAGCGTTCGGGCACCCAGCGGCTCTTCTCGTTCACCGTCGAGCTCGCGGGCAGCAGCTTCTACCCGCCGCCCTCGCAGATCGACAGCCTCGTCAGCAACAACCGCAACGCCCTGCTCACGCTGACCGAATACGCGGACTGCCCGTACCGCGCCATCGGCAAGCAGGCCCAATACTGCAGTGCTTGATTCTTTTCCGGCCTCGGGCCCGGAGCCTGGCGGCTCCGGGCCCGAACCGCAAAAGCGGCGAGCCCGACACGGCTTCGCCGTCTTCGCCTGGAGGCTCGCCTTCGGCGTCGCCCCCAGGCGAAGGTAGCGCGCTCGCGTGCGAATGCGGGCGTCAGCTCTAGCCAGGGCCAGCGCGCCTAGCGCCGGTCCTGCGGTGGTTCACCGTAGGGGCGCCCGTACGGAGGCGGTCCCTGGGGCGGGCCGTAGGGCGGTCCCTGGGGCGGCTGGCCTTGCGGGGGTGGTCCTTGCTGAGGCCATTGCGGGGGCGGGCCCTGCGGTGGGCCATAAGGCTGACCTTGCGGCGGTCCCTGAGGCGGGCCGTATGGCTGGCCTTGTGGGGGCTGGCCATACGGCGGGCCAGGGCGGCCGGGCGGTCCCTGCGGCGGGCCTTGAGGTGGCCCCTGTGGCGGACCTTGAGGCGGGCCCTGGGGTGGGCCCTGCCAGGGGCCCTGTGGCCTGGGCGGGCCCAGGACTTCCTGGTACGGGCCGGAGCCATAGTTGGGAGGCGGCAGGAAACGGGGCTGCCCAGGGGCAGGGGAGCTGAACGGGGGAGGAGCGGGCGGGCCCTGGGGCTGCATCTGCTGCGGAGGGCCTCCCGCTACGGCCATGGCCGCAGCCATGGGGGTGGGCTGCCACATGGTGACGGGCTGGCCTGCGATCCGCATCCGGCGGGCCCGGCGCTGGGCCAGGCGCCATTCCTCGCGCTGGCGGCGTTCGGCCATCACGGCGGACAGCAGGATCTCCGGGCGCACCCCCGGCGGCGGAGGCGGGCTCACCCGGGCCGTCACCTGGTCGGCCAGCCGCTGCCCCAGCGCGTCGCGCACCTCAGGAAGCAGGTCCCAGAACCGGGCCAAGTACTGCCGGGCGTTCATCGCCAGCTCGTCGGAGATCTGCGACAGCTCCAGCGTGCGCGCCCAGCCGGCCAGTTGCGGCGGCATCACCGCGACCGGGCCGAGGATCGAGGAGGCGGGCACCCGCTCCTGGATGACGATCGTTCCGGCGAACAGGTCGCCGAGCCGCTTGCCGCGCTTGCTGAACAGCGAGGCGATCAGCGCGGGCGACCCGTACAGCATCCAGAACTCCAGCACCCCGGCGAACGCCCGTACGAGCGCCTGCCGGAACCGGATCGGGCCGCCGTCGTCGGCCACCACGCGCAGCCCGAGCGCCAGCTTGCCCAGCGTCCGGCCCCGCGACAGCGTCTCGAACGTGCACGGGTAGCCGACCAGCACCGCCGCGGTGGCCAGGATCGCGAGCCCGACCGACCACGCCTCGTCGGCCACCAGCGCCGTGAGGCTGGTCAGGTAGATCGCGAAGTTGAGCAGGACCACCTGGAGCATCACGTCGATCAGGAGGGCGCAGCCCCGGCTGGCCAGCCGCGCGACCCGGATCTCGAGCGCGACGGCCTCACCGGTGACTAGCTCGGCCATGCGTCCTCCTGGGTCGGGTCTGGGGTCCATTTTGCCCGGTCGGTCCGTCGAACCGCTAACCTCGGCGGGTGGACGTCGATGCCTACGTGGCCGCCCATAACGGCGAGTGGCTGCGCCTCGAGCAGCTGATCAACAACAGCCGTAAGCTCCAGGGCGCCGAGGTCGACGAGCTCGTCGAGCTGTACCAGCGGGCCGCGACCCACCTGTCGGTGGTGCGGTCCAGCTCGCCCGACCCGATGCTGGTCGGCCGGCTGTCGCAGCTGGTCGCCCGGGGCCGCGCCGCCGTGGCGGGAGCGCAGGCGCCGCTGTGGCGGGACGCCTCGCGCTTCCTGACCCGCTCGTTCCCGGCGGCGGCGTACCGGATGCGCTGGTGGTGGCTGGGGAACGCGGTCGTCGGCAACCTGTTCGCGCTGGCCCTGGCGATCTGGGTGGTGCACAGCCATGAGGTGCAGGCCTCGCTGCTCAGCGACTACCAGGCCCGCCAGCTGGTCGAGCACGACTTCGCCAACTACTACACCGAGCACTCGGCGTCCTCGTTCGCGTTCCAGGTCTGGATCAACAACGCCTGGGTGTCCGCGATGGCGGTGATCTTCGGGATCCTGCTCGGCATCCCGGCGGTCTTCGCGCTGCTGTCCAACCAGGCCAACCTGGGCCTGTCGGCCGGGCTGATGTTCGCCTACGGCAAGGGCGACGTCTTCTTCGGGCTGATCCTGCCGCACGGCCTGCTGGAGCTCACCGGCGTCTACCTGGCGTGCGCGGCGGGCATGCGGCTCGGCTGGACGGTCATCGACCCCGGCGGCCGTACGCGCGGCCAGGCACTCGCCGAGGAGGGCCGCGCGACCATCAGCATCGCCATCGGCCTGGTCGGCGTCCTGTTCGTCTCCGGCCTGATCGAGGGCTTCGTGACCGGCTGGGTGCACACGACCTGGCTCCGGGTCGGCATCGGCGTGATCGCCTGGTCGGCCTTCCTGACGTACGTCATCGTGCTCGGCCGCCGCGCCGCACGCGAGGGCGAGACAGGCGACACCGCCGACCAGCCCGACCTCGCCCCCGTCAGCGGTTAGAGACACCACCCACCCACCTCCAGCGTTGCGATCGCGTCCGAAGGCAGTTCCGAGCCTGCGAGGAACTGATCGCGGAGCGAGCCGCCAGGCGAGCCGGGCGCGATGCCAGCGATCGCCGCGTTGCCCGTGGAAGGAGGGCGCTCTGCGCCCGACGCCGAGGGCAATGCCAAAATCACAGCCTTCCGGCGGACTTGAGGGCCAGGTAGGCGTCGGCGAGGGCGGGGGCGATCTCTTCGGGCGGGGCGTCGACGACCTCGACGCCGTACTTGCGGAGCTCGGCGGTGAGGCGGCGGCGTTCGGCGCGGGCGCGTTCGGCGGAGGCGGCGTCGTAGACGGCGGGCAGGTCGCCGCGGGCGGCGGCCATCTCGTCCACGCGCGGGTCGGACACGGCGGCGATCATGAGCAGGTGCCGGGAGGTCAGCTGCGGCAGGAGCGGCAGCAGGCCCTCCTCGATCGCGGCGGTGTTCAGCTCGGTGAGCAGGACGACCAGGCAGCGCTGCCGTACGCGGGACATGAGCGTGGAGACCATCCCGGCCGCGTCCAGCTCGATCAGCTCGGGCTCCAGCGGCGCCATGGCCTGCACCATCGCGGGCAGCACCTCGGTACGCGAGGAGCCCTCGACGCGGGCGCGCACGCGGCGGTCGTAGGCGAGCAGGTCGACCCGGTCGCCGGCGCGGGAGGCCAGCGCGCCGAGCAGCAGCGCGGCGTCCATCGAGCAGTCCAGCCGGGGGATGTCGCCGACGCGGCCGGCGGAGGTGCGGCCGGTGTCCAGGACGAGGTAGATCCGCCGGTCGCGCTCGGGCCGCCAGGTCCGTACGACCACGTCGGCGCGGCGCGCGGTGGCCCGCCAGTCGATCGAGCGGACGTCGTCGCCGTCCACGTACTCGCGCAGCGAGTCGAACTCGGTGCCCTGCCCGCGGATCAGCGCGACGTGCTGGCCGGTCAGCTCGCGCAGCCGCGCCAGCTTGGCGGGCAGGTGGCGGCGGGACGGGAACGCGGGGAGCACGCGCAGGGTCCAGGGCGCGGAGCGGGACAGCTGCCGGGCGGCGAGGCCGAGCGGGCCGACCGAACGGACCGTGACCGTGACCGCCTGGCTGTCGCCGCGGCGGGACGGGACCAGCGTCATGTCGACGCGGCGGCGTTCCCCGGCGGGCACGTCCACCGTGACGGAACGCGGCGTGGCCTGCGCGCTCGGCGGCCAGGCGTCGCGCACCCGCGCCTTGACGCGGCGGCTGCCGAGGTTCTCGACCGTCAGCGCGACCTGCGCGGTCTCACCGAGCCGCACGTTCTTGTCGCCGCTGCGGTGAAAGCGCAGCGCCCGTACGTTCCCCGCGAGCGCGAGGTCGAGCACGACGCCGAGCAGCAGCACGCCCCAGACCGCGAGCAGCGTCCACCAGCTCGGCGCGACGATCGGGATCAGTGCGCAGAGCGCCGCGAGCAGCGCCAGGCGCCCGGTCAGCGCCATCAGCGCGGGGCGGGGACGTGGGCGAGGATGCCCTCCAGCACGCCGTCGGCGGTCGCGCCCTCCAGCTCGGCCTCGGGCCGCAGCTGGACGCGGTGCCGCAGGGTGGGGCGCGCGAGCGCCTTCACGTCGTCGGGCGTCACGTAGTCGCGGCCCGACAGCCACGCCCAGGCGCGCGAGGTCGCCAGCAGCGCGGTCGCGCCGCGCGGGGAGACGCCGAGCGCGAGCGACGGCGACTGGCGGGTCGCGCGGCACAGGTCCACGACGTAGGCGGCGACCTTCGGGTCCAGGTGAACGGTCCGTACGGCGGCACGGCCCGCGGCCAGCTCGGCGGCGCCCGCGACCGCGTTGACCTGCGACAGGTCGCGCGGGTCGAACCCGGCGGCGTGCCGCTGCAGCATCGCGATCTCGTCGTCGCGGGACGGCACCGGAACGGTCAGCTTCAGCAGGAACCGGTCCAGCTGCGCCTCGGGGAGCGGGTAGGTGCCCTCGTACTCGATCGGGTTCTGTGTGGCGCAGACGACGAACGGGTCGGGCAGCATGCGCGGCGAGCCCTCGACCGAGACCTGGCGTTCCTCCATGGCCTCCAGGAGCGAGGCCTGGGTCTTCGGCGGCGTCCGGTTGATCTCGTCGGCGAGGAGCAGGTTGGTGAAGACCGGGCCCTCGCGGAACTCGAACTCCGCCGTCCGGTTGTCGTAGATCAGCGAGCCGGTGACGTCGCCTGGCATGAGGTCCGGGGTGAACTGGACGCGCTTGAAGCCCAGGTCGAGCGCCTGCGACAGCGTCCGGATCATCAGCGTCTTGGCCGTTCCCGGGACGCCCTCCAGCAGCACGTGGCCGCGGCACAGCAGCGCGATGACCAGGCCGGTGACCACCGAGTCCTGGCCGACGACGGTCTTGCCGACCTCGGCGCGCAGGGCGGCCAGGGCGGCGCGCGCCTCCGCCGCCCCCGCTGCGCTCGCGGCGCCCTCCACGGTCCCCGGGGCGTCCTCCGCCTTGGGCGGGTCGTCGTCCTTGGCGAGCTCTACAGGGTTGTTCACGAGTCGTGAACCTGCCTTTCCAGGTCGTCGAGGAAGTCGGTGAGCCCCACCAGTTGCACGTCGTCCCCGGGTTCAGGACCGTACAGGGCCGCGTTGATCGTCGCCTCGTCGTGGGTGGTGCGGGCGGCGATCGCGGTGACGATCTCCTGGGCGGAGGCCGGGTCCTGCGCGGCGCTGCGGGGCAGGCCCAGCAGCGGTACGAGCCGTTCCCGCGCACCGGCGCGCAGCGCGTCGGCGGCCCGGTCCCTGGCGCGGTGGGCGCGGTAGAGCCGGGAGCGGCCCTCGACGGTTTCGCTGGACCGGACGACCACCGGCAGCGCCTCGGCGACCACCGGGCCGAGCCGCCGCGACCGCCACAGCGCGAGCAGGGCGACCGCGACGAGCGACTGCAGGACGAACAGCTTCACCCCGAACGGGACCAGGTCCATGAAGGAGCGGTCGCCGCCCTCGCCCGCGGTGGGGAGATCGGGCATGAGCCAGACGACGGAGGAACGGGCGCCGGCCAGGTTCATGGCGAGCGCCGCGTTGCCGTCGTCGGCGAGGTTCTTGTTGGTGAGGGGATCGGCCGAACCGATCACGGTGACCGTACGGCCGCCGACCGTCTGGATCTGCACGAGGCGGCCGAGACCGTCGGACTTGTAGCAGGACGTCGCGCCGGGCGGGGCCTCGTACAGCTGGGCCTCGCCGAAGCCCACCGATCCGGCCATGACCGCTGCCGGGAGCGTGCAGTCGGGCTGGTCGGCGGCCTCGAACGTCGGAACGGCCTCCTGGACGCCGGGTGCCAGCGCGTCCAGCAGGTCACGGCTGGGCTCGACGAGCAGCACGTCCCCGCCTGCGCGCTTGAGGCGGTCGACGTCGGTGCGGGTGAGGCGTTCCGGGCGGGTGACCACCAGGACGGTCGTCGAGGTCGCCTGCTGAACGGCCTGCTCGCTGTTGCGGGCCACCGACACGGGCGTGCCGTGCTGGCGGAGGGTCTCGGCGAGGGCGCGGGTACCGCCCTGGGAGGCCGAGGTCGGGTCGAGGTCGTCCGGCTTGCCCGACGGCTTCAGTGCGGCGATCACGATCGTGACCAGGATCAGGACGAGGATCGTGCCGATGACGCCGCGGGAGGCGCGCCAGCGGCGCCCCGCCACTTGGCGCGCGGTCGGCTCGCCCCCGGAAGCCCCACCAGAGGGGCCTGAGGACGTTCCGGAGGCGGGCGGCGTGATCGTGCTCGTCACCGCTGGTCACCGCCGTCCGCCAGGGTCGAGGCCGAGGCCGTGACCGGGGGTGCCCAGGGCTCGGTGCCCGGGTCCGACGGCTCCCGGTCGCCGCCCTCACCGTCGCCGGTCTCGCTTTCCAGAGGCCGGGGGCGGGTCGCGCGGACCCGTTCGTCCAGCCGGGTGAGCTCGGCGTACTGGTCGGCGGTGCCGGGACGGTCGCCGTACCAGACGTCGTCGAAGATCCGTACGCCCACGCGGAGGTCGTCCGCGAGGTCGGGCAGCGCCTCGCCCGCCTCGGCCGCCAGCTCGTCGGCCGTACGGCCGGGCCGGGGCCCGAGGATGGCGCGTTCCTCGAGATCGCGGGCGATCGCGCGGAGCCGTTCCCGGATCGCCTCGGGCCAGCGCCCGGCCGCCGCGTACTCCTCGGCGGCCGAACGGTGGTCGCGCGCGGTCGACGGGGTCTCGTCCAGCAGCGCCTCGGCGCGGGAACGGGCCAGCCGCCGCCCGCGCATCACCCACAGGACCAGGGCGACCGCGACCAGCGCGATCACGATGATGATCGCCCAGGAGATCCAGCCGGGCGTGCTGCCGTGCGCGTTCGGCGTGGACACCCGGTCGAACAGCCCGCGCAGCCAGTCGGAGAGCCGTTCGAAGAACCGGCCCAGCCAGGACGGCTTGTCGCGCTGGTAGATCGGCTTCTCCAGCTCGCGCCTGGCCAGCTCGCGGGCCTCGTCCCGGCCGATCGGATCAATGATCATAAGGAGCCCCGAAGTGGGTGCGTTCGATCAGGGGACTGGGCCGCCACTGGTCGAAGAAGCCGTCGTCGTCAGGGCCCTCGGACGCCGTTCCCTCCGGCGCCGCGTCGTCCTCGGCGGCGGGCGCGGGGGCGGGGGCGGGGGCCTGCGGGCGGGTGCGCAGGTCCAGGTCGAGCCCCTCGCGGCGCATCCGGCGGTCCAGGTAGAGCAGCACGAGCACGCCCGCGTCGAACGGCAGCACGACCGTCCAGCTGACGATCCTGCCCAGCGTGTCGATCGTCAGTGCGACGATCAGCTCGCCGCCCTGCGGGTGGTCGAAGAACAGCTCGACGATCAGGAACGGGATCCGCAGCGCGAAGAACCCCATGAAGACCGTGATCAGCAGGGCCAGCAGCAGCGTCCCGCAGGTGCGCCACCAGCGCCCGCGCGACAGCGTCCTGGCCCGCTTCAGCGCGCCGCCGATGCTCTGCCGTTCCAGCACCAGGGCGGGCGCGGCCAGCACCAGCAGGACGTACAGCCAGATCATCAGCCCGAGGCCGATCGGGAACCCGATCAGCCCGGCCAGGATGATCAGCGCGGGATGCGCCTCCGCCCCGGCCAGCAGGATGAACGGCAGGATCGGCACCAGCAGCCCGAGCAGCGCCACGCCCATGACCACCAGCGCCACGACCGCCAGCCGGCCGAGCCGGGGCCGGGTGTCGCGCCAGGCCTGCCGCAGCGAGGTCGGCCGATCCTCGAAGATCCCGCGCGCCAGGACCGGTGCGAGGAACCCCGACAGCAGCACGATCCCGTACGCCGACAGGACCAGCCCGAGAATGCCCAGCGTGAGCTGCGTGCCGACCGACCGCAGCAGCGGCAGGGGCGACACCTCGCGCTTGGACTGGTCGCCGATCAGGAAGAACGCGGTGAGCGACCCGGCGATCTGGATCACCGTGGTGATCGTCACCGACAGGCCGAGCGTCGCGCGCGGATGGCGGCGGATGCCCGCGACCGCGCCGTCCAGCATCTCCGAGATCGACATCGGCCGGAACGGGATGTCGCCGCCCAGCAGGGCCGCGGCGTCGCGGTCGGCCCCGTTCGGTCCCGGCATTCCTGGCTCCCTGAGCGATGACTGGTCAGGTCATCCTGTCACGAGGGCGGTGCCCGAATTGTCGATCGAGGCATGTCGACCCGGCTGTCTTGATCGTCTTGTGATCCCCGCGCCTGATCCCCGTGCCGTATCTCCTCCGTCTTTTGCGACCCGCGCACGCGACACGGTCAACCGGACAGCGTTTTCAGGAGTCCATGTTGACAATCCCGGCCTTCTTTTACGGCGTTACGGGGCCTCTATGGCGGCCGTTGCCGGGCACGCGGGGGACAGGAGGGTCATGTACAAGGCAAACGCGGGTAACCTTGCACGCCAAGGTGTGTCTCAACTCACCTCACATCACCGAACCCCGACTTTGTAGCGATGAGGGCCATGAGAGGACGTGTACTGGTCGTCGACGACGACCTCGCGCTCGCCGAAATGCTCGGCATCGTGCTGAGGGGCGAGGGCTTCGAGCCGTCGTTCGTGCACGACGGCGACAAGGCGCTTGAGGCGTTCCGGGAGACCCGGCCCGACCTCGTGCTGCTCGACCTTATGCTGCCCGGCGCCGACGGCATCGACGTGTGCCGCCAGATCCGCGCCGAGTCCGGCATTCCGATCGTCATGCTGACGGCCAAGAGCGACACCGTCGACGTGGTCCTCGGCCTTGAGTCCGGCGCCGACGACTACATCGTCAAGCCGTTCAAGCCGAAGGAGCTCGTCGCGCGAGTCCGCGCCCGGCTGCGCCGTACCGACGAGCCCGCGCCCGAGACCCTGCTGATCGGCGACATCACGATCGACGTCGCCGGCCACTCGGTGAAGCGCGGCGACAAGCACATCCCGCTCACCCCACTGGAGTTCGACCTGCTCGTGGCGCTCGCCCGCAAGCCGCGCCAGGTCTTCACCCGCGAGGTGCTGCTGGAGCAGGTGTGGGGCTACCGGCACGCCGCCGACACCCGCCTGGTGAACGTGCACGTGCAGCGGCTGCGCGCCAAGATCGAGAAGGATCCGGAACGGCCCGAGATCGTCGTCACCGTGCGCGGCGTCGGCTACAAGGCCGGTCCGGCCTGAGCCGGCTCCCCCCGTGTTCTCTTAGGTTCGGACCCCCGGTGACGAAGATGCGGTGGACGGCGCGCGTGCGGGCATGGCGGCCATGAAGGCGCCTGGCCGCGCCGCCCTCAACCTGAAGGCCGCCAGGCGCCGGGTCCGGCGTGCCCTGGGCAGGCTGCGCCGGTTCGTCCAGCGTGCGTTCCGCCGCGTCTACGCCCGGTGGCGGCGCTCCATCCAGGTGCGCGTGGTCACCTCGACGCTGTTCATCTCGGTCGTCGTGGTCGCGATCCTCGGCGTCTTCCTCCAGCAGCAGATCACCTCGGCGCTGATGGAGACCAAGACCAAGTCGGCGATGGGCCAGCTGGAGGAGGGCCTGTCGCTGCTGCAGCGCGAGTCCGTCGGGGTCTCGTCCCCGCCCACGTCCTCCTCGGACTCGGGCCCCGGTACGGGCCCGGGCGCGGCCTCCGGCTCGTCCTCCAACTCGGCCGACACCTCGCCGAACCGCGTGAAGACCGTCGCCAACGAGCTCAGGCGGCGCAGCGGCCCGTCCGGCATGTACGAGGTCCTCGTCCGCGACACCAGCTCCAAGTTCGTGGACGGCTTCGCCACCAACGGGCTGCGACCCGAGAGCGTGCCCGACCGGCTGCGGACCGAGATCCAGAGCGGTACCGCGACCCGCGCCTACACCTACGGCAAGCTCAGCTACATCGACGGCAAGCCCACGCAGCGCGGCCTCATCGCCGGCGGCAGGGTCGGCCAGTACGAGCTCTACTACCTCTTCTCGCTCGGCCAGGAGCAGAAGACGCTGACCGACGTGCAGCGCACCCTGGTCGGCGTCGGCGTCGTGCTGGTCCTGCTGCTCGCCGCGATCGCCTCGCTGGTCACCCGGCAGGTCGTCACGCCCGTACGGCTCGCCGCCCAGGGCGCCCAGCGGCTGGCCGCCGGGCGGCTGGAGGAACGGATGCGGGTGCGCGGCGAGGACGACCTCGCCCGGCTGGCCACCTCGTTCAACGACATGGCCGCCAACCTGCAGGAGAAGATCGGCGAGCTGGAGGACCTGTCGCAGGTCCAGCGGCAGTTCGTGTCGGACGTCTCGCACGAGCTGCGCACGCCCCTCACCACGATCCGGATCGCCGCGGACATGCTCTACGAGTACCGCGACACCTTCGAGGACCCGTCCGTCGGCCGTTCCGCCGAGCTGCTGCAGAGCCAGCTGGAGCGGTTCGAGTCGCTGCTCGCCGACCTGCTGGAGATCAGCCGCCACGACGCCGGCGCCGCGACCCTGGACGCCGAGTCGGTGGACGTGCGCGACCTGGTGCTGCGCGCGGTCGGCGACACCCAGAACCTGGCCGAACGCAAGGGCAGCAAGATCGTTCTGCAGCTGCCGGGCGAGCCGTGCATGGCCGAGGTGGACCGCCGCCGGGTGGAGCGCATCCTGCGCAACCTGCTCTTCAACGCCGTGGAGCACGGCGAGGGCGAGGACATCATCGTGTCCGCGGCCGCCGACCGCGACGCGGTCGCCGTGGCCGTCCGCGATCACGGCGTCGGCCTGAGGCCCGGCGAGGGCCAGATGGTCTTCGACCGCTTCTGGCGCGCCGACCCCGCGCGCGCCCGCACCATCGGCGGAACGGGCCTGGGCCTGTCCATCTCCCGCGAGGACGCCCAGCTGCACGGCGGCTGGCTCCAGGCGTGGGGCGAGCCGGGCATGGGCTCGCAGTTCCGGCTGTCGCTGCCGCGCGTCGCGGGCGCCGAGCTGCGCGGATCGCCGCTGCCCCTCGTACCGCCGGGCGCGAACACCTCCCGGACCCTCTTCGCGGAGCTGGAGGCCGGCGAATGATCGATCTGCGTCCCGCCCTGGCCGGAGCCGCGGCCGTCCTGCTGGCCTGTGCCGGCTGCGCGAGCGTGCCGACCGGCGGCCGCGTCGTGTCGGGCAAGTCCGCGGACCGCGCCGAGCAGGTCGACGACCCGACCGTACGGCTGATCCCCAAGCCGCCGCGCCCCGGCTGGGGCGCCGACGACATCGTCCGCGGCTTCCTGTCGGCGTCCGCGAGCTTCGACGACGACCACCGCGTCGCCCGCCAGTACCTGGGCGGCCCCTCGGTCTGGACGCCCGGCGGGCGGCCCGCCGTCACCGTCTTCCAGAACACCCCCGACGTGGACATCGTGAAGTCGAACGGCAACCAGGCCACCGTCCGGGTGTACGGCAACCAGCTCGGCACGATCACCTCCGCCGGGCAGTACGCGGCCGACCCCAAGCACATCCAGGCCGTCTTCACGCTCGGCCGGGGTCAGCAGGGCTGGCGCATCACCGCCCTGCCCCAGGAGGCCCAGACCAGCCTGCTGCTGACCAAGAGCGACGTCGACCAGGCGTTCCGGCCGGTGAACCTCTACTTCTTCGGGCCCGAGAAGGACACGCTCGTGCCCAACGGCATCTTCATGCCGTACGCCAACCGGCAGAGCCTGTCGACCCAGCTCGTCCAGGCCCTGCTGGGCGGCCCGACGCCCTGGCTCAGCCAGGCCGTGACCAGCGCGTTCCCCGCCGGAACGCGCCTGCTCGGCGGCGTCTCGGTCGACGAGGACAAGAACGTCGCCACCGTCAACCTGAGCCGCGAGGCGTCCAAGGGCGACGTCGACGACATGTCCGCCCAGATCAGCTGGACCCTCCGCCAGATCTCCGAGATCAAGGACTGGCGGCTGCAGATCGCCGGCAAGACCGTCGCCCCCGAGGACGGGGACTCGACCCAGTCCGTTCACGACTGGTCGGACAAGGACCCGGACGGCAACAACGACCCGCGGATCCAGCAGACCCCCTACCTGGTCGGTCTGAACGGCCACCTCAGCACGCTGCAGGGCACCACGGTCCGCGACGCGCCCCCGGTCAACACGCCGATGACCGTTCCCGCCGTCGCTCCCGACACCCTCGAGGCCGCGGGCCTGAGCCCCGACCGCACCCAGGTGCTCACCGCCGACCTCACCTCCGGCGGCCTCGTCCGCCCGCCGCTCCTGAACCACCAGGCCAAGGGCTCCACGTTCACCGCGCCCACCTGGGACCGCAACACCGTCCTGTGGTTCGTCGAGACCACCAAGGACAAGTCCTGGCTGTGGACCCGTCAGCGGGGCGCGGCCCCCCAGCGCGCCAAGATCTGGGGCCTGAGCGGCCGCGAGGTCCTGGCCTTCCGCATCGCCCGCGACGGCGTCCGGGCCGCCGCCATCGTCAAGGTCGACGGCAAGACCCAGATCCAGGTCGGCCGCATCGCGCACGGCCCCAAGGGCGAGATCGACGCCGGCTCGTTCCTCCCGGTGAGCTCCGAGCTCGAGGACCCCCGCGACCTGGCCTGGCGCGACTACAGCAACCTCGTCGTCCTCGGCCGCCAGCACGGCGAGGCGCAGATCCTCCCGTACCTGGTCCCGGTCAGCGGCGCCCCCGTCAGCGGCCTCGGCAACGGCACCCTGTCCGGCGAGGCCTGGACCATCACCGCCGCCCCCGACGCCCCGGTCCTGGTCGGCACCCGTACCGGCGACCGCGACCAGGTCTGCCGCCAGCGCAGCGCCCGCGACCCGTTCAGCGAATGGGCCTGCGACATCAAGGGCTCCGGCCCCACCTATCCCCGCTAGTTATCCACAATCCCGCGCACCCCTTCCACCCGCCGTTTCGGGGCCGCATCGTCGAGTCATGCGCTTATTCGCTTCGCTGCTCGACCTGGTCCTTCCCGAACGCTGCGCAGGCTGCGGCCAGGCCCCGACCCTTCTCTGCGCCCCCTGCGCCGCCCACCTCTCGGGCCCGCCCACCCTCTCCTGGCCGACCCCCAGCCCCCCGGCCCTGCCCCCACCATGGTCCATAGCGCCCTACGAGGGCCCTGTACGCGCGTTGATCGTCTCCCACAAGGAAAGAGGCCGGACCGCCCTGGCAGCCCCTCTAGGGGCCGCTCTGGCCCGTTCCACCCAAGCCGCCTTAACCCACGCGCCCCCGCCCTCCCGGCCCCTGAGCCCGGCGCCCGGGCAGAGACCCTGCGAGCCCCCTGCCCCAGCCGGGCGCCAGACCCCGCGCAGCCCAGCCAACCCCCGTGGGCCGGCCGGCCCACACGGCCCTGACATGGCGCGGGGCTCTGAGACGGCGCGCGGCGCTGGCACGGCGCGCGGCCCTGATGCCGTGCGCAGGCTGGGTTCCGTGCGCGGGCCGGTCGACTCACGTGGGCCGGGCGCCCGGCACGAGTTGAGCGGAGTGTGCGGGCCGGATGCGGGGTGTGGGCCGGACGCCATGCGTGGGCCGGACGCCATGCGTGGGCCGGATGCTGTGCGTGGGCCGGATGCTGTGCGTACGCCGGGCGCTGGGTGCGGCGCGGGTGCCGTGCGTGGGTCGGGCGGCATGTGCGGGCCGGGCGCCTGGCTCGAATTGAGCGGGGCCGGCGGGCTGGCTGCTGTGCGCGGGGCGGACACGTGGCAGCGGCCCAGCGCCCAGGGCGGGGTTTGGTTGGTGGGGGTGCCTTCGGCTCGGGGGGCGGTGCGGCGGCGGGGGTACGACGCTACGCGGCGGATGGTGGTCGAGGCGGCGCGGGTGTTGCGGGCGGGCGGGGTTCGGGTCGAGGCGGCGGACGCCTTGCGGCACCGGCGGCGGGTGGCCGATCAGGCGGGGCTCTCGGCGGGGGAGCGTGCGGCCAACCTGGTGGGGGCGATGGAGGCCGTGGGGGTGGCGGGGCGCCGGGTGGTGGTGGCGGACGACGTGATCACGAGCGGGGCGACGGCGGCTGAGGCCGTACGGGCGCTGAGGGCGGGTGGGGCGGAGGTGGTGGGGATCGCCACCGTGGCGGCGACGAGAAGGAAATGGTGACTTTCTTCATGCGGGGCGGCCGGGATGGCAGAGAGTTACAAACCGTGACGGCGGGCGGAGCGAGTTGTCCGGGATGGGGTAGATGGTTGTGTTATCAACAGTCACGGCCGGTCATCGACGCGGTCTGGATTTTCAAAACTCACCAAGCGGCCATATCGCGGTGACCTGGGTGGAGGCCGCCGGATGGAACCCCTGCGTTCAGGGGGATCCACGGCACGCCAGCGGCGGCCCGGGAGCCGTATGAGACGGCGGTGAGAGGTGCGTCGATGACGGTGCGTGAGTTTTTCCTCCGTTCACCCACCTGACATTCGTGGCGTAAGGGGTTAGCGTTCCTGACATGGCACCCGCCCGGGTCCGTGGTTGCGTCGGATCGCCGTGCTCTTCGAGAGCACGTCAGGCGGTCCGGCAAGCCGATGCCAGGCGCAGGCGAAGCGGCCCACGTAAGGCGACTTTTCGTCGACCGATCACGGTGCGCCTTAGGAGTAAGTCCTGCCCCGCCGAGCGATCAGACATCGCTCGAACCGGGAGAAGGGCAGTAGTGGCGATAGCGCCGCGAGCCCCTCGGCAGGCGAATGTGGGGACGAAGACCAGGTCGGCCGGGCGGGTGCGACCCCGAACATCGGGAGCCCGTTATTTCCGGGAGAAGGGGGGTCCCGCGTGGACATCATCGTGAAGGGCCGCCGTACGGACGTCAACGACAGGTTCCGGCGGCACGTCGACAACAAACTGGCCAAGATCGAGAGACTGAACCAGAAGGTCATCCGGGTGGACGTGGAGGTCTCCCAGGAACGCAATCCACGCCAGGCCGACACGCGCGAACGGGTCGAGCTGACCGTTCGCCAGCGCGGGCCGGTCATCCGGGCGGAGGCCGCGGCCGACGATCGATATGGAGCGCTCGACCTGGCGCTCGACAAGCTCGAATCCCGCCTACGCCGCGACTGCGACCGCCGCAAGGTCCATCACGGCAGCCGGGCTCCGGCCAAGCTGGCCACCATGGAGCCGCTCCCAGAAGTCATGCTCGAACCGGCGACCGAGGACGCCGGACCGGTGACCACACTGTCGGAGAACGACGGCTACGACGGTGCCGCGTCGGAGGATCTCGACGAGCACCTCGTCCCTATCGCCATGGAGGGCGACGGACCCGTCGTCGTCCGCGAGAAGTTCCACAAGGCCGAACCGATGGGCATCGAGCAGGCCCTTTTCGAGATGGAGCTGGTGGGCCACGACTTCTTCCTCTTCCGCGACAAGGCCAACGGCCACCCCTCCGTCGTATACCGGAGGAGAGGGTGGGACTACGGAGTCATCCGCCTTGTCGAAGAGTGATGTGGCACTTGCGTCACGTCACCGTCCAGAGCATGTCATGATCTAGAAAGCGTTACGCACAAGGCCGTGGACACGGTGGTCCGGGGCGATCGGCAGCGCGTGAACGGCGCGCCGGTTCGCTCGGGCCACCGTTCCGCGACAAGGTTTCTCCGGGGGCGACCCCGGGCCCCACGCGTTCCCCGGGGGAACGACCCCGGGACCCTCCGAGAGACCCAAGATCACGGACTGTGAAGGGGGGAAGCGGCGTCTCCTCCACGCCGCGACTCAGGTGAGCGAGAATCCCGAGACTCGCGGCGCCGCGGCGGTTCCCCGTCAGGCCGCCGGTGACACCGCAAGACCAGGAGGCCGGGACGGGGAGGCACCCGCCGACTCGATCCGGGTGCTGATCGTCGACGATCACGCGCTGTTCCGCCGCGGCCTGGAGATGGTCCTGCAGGGCGAGGACGACATCGACGTGATCGGCGAGGGCGGTGACGGTCACGAGGCGGTCGAGATGGCCGGCGACCTGCTGCCCGACGTCGTGCTGATGGACATCCGGATGCCGCGCCGCAGCGGCATCGAAGCCTGTACGGCCATCAAGGACGCCGCCCCCAGCGCCAAGATCGTGATGTTGACGATCAGCGACGAGGAGGAGGACCTCTTCGAGGCCATCAAGGCCGGGGCCAGCGGCTACCTGCTCAAGGAGATCTCGATCGACGAGGTCCCGCAGGCCGTCCGGGCCGTGCACGGCGGCCAGTCGCTGATCAGCCCGTCCATGGCGTCCAAGCTGATCACCGAGTTCGCCTCGCTGGCCAAGCGCAGCGAAGAGCGCACCCAGCAGGTCCCGGCGCCCCGCCTCACCGAGCGCGAGATGGAAGTCCTCCGCCTGGTGGCCCGCGGCCTCGGCAACCGCGAGATCGCCAAGGAGCTGTTCATCTCCGAGAACACGGTGAAGAACCACGTCCGCAACATCCTGGAGAAGCTCCAGCTCCACTCCCGGATGGAAGCCGTCGTCTACGCCGTCCGAGAGAAACTCCTCGAGATCACCTGACCCGGATCTCCGGATCACCAGCCCGCCTCCGGGCGATCACCAGCCCGCCTCCGGGCGATCACCAGCCCGCCTCCGGGCGATCACCGGATCGCCTTCGGCGGCCGTCCGACCCGCCCGCGGAGGCCGTTTGGCCGTCGCTGGCGGACGCGGGGCAACCGTTGAAGGCGTTTTGTCGGTGTCGCGTTCTACGATCGCGGCGTGAACGTACTGACCGCCGACGAGGCCCGCCGCATGCAGCTGCGCGCCCAGGGCCTGCTGGGCTCGGGCGGCCGCGACGGCGGCGTCCCGGGCCTGCTCGAACGCCTGGGCGCCGTCCAGCTCGACACGATCTCGGTGCTCGCCCGCTCCCACGAGCTGATCCCGTACGCCCGCCTCGGGCCGGTCGGGCGCGCCACGGTCGAGAAGGCCTACTGGGGCGACAAGCCGCGCGCCTTCGAGTACTGGGCGCACGCCGCCTCGATCCTGCCGATCTCCGAATGGCCCTCGTTCGCGTTCCGGCGCCGCGCGTTCGTCGAACGGGGCTGGCGCTGGCACAAGGTCCCCGAGGGCGTCTGCGACGAGATCAGGGCCCGCCTGGCCGACGGCCCGATCACCACCAAGGACCTCGGCGGCGCCAAGGCGGGCGCCGACTGGTGGCAGTGGAGCGACCACAAGATCGGCATCGAGTGGCTGTGGGACATCGGCGAGGTGGTCTGTGTCCGCCGCGTGGGCTGGCGCCGCGTCTATGACCTGGCCGAACGCGTCGTACCGCCGCACCTGCTCGACCAGGACCTCGACGACGCGGCGTGCCTGACTCGCCTGGTCCGCCGCGCCGGTGAGGCACTGGCCGTCGCCACCCGGGCCGACCTCGCGGACTACTACCGCGTCAAGCAGGACCAGGTGGACGCGGTGATCGAGGCCACCGGCCTGGTCCCCGTCCAGGTGGAGGGCTGGAAGCAGCCAGCCTGGGCCGACCCCGAGGCCCTGGCCACCCCGCCCCGGGGCCGCCACGTGACCACGCTGCTCTCCCCGTTCGACTCCCTGGTCTGGGACCGCGCCCGCGCCTCCCGCGTCTTCGGCTTCGACCACCGCCTGGAGGCCTACGTCCCCAAGGACAAGCGGATCCACGGCTATTTCGCGATGCCCCTGCTGGCCGGTGGCCGCCTCCTGGGCCGCGTCGACCCCGCCCGCGAGGCAACGACCTTGATCGCCCGCCAGGTCACCCTGGAGCCCTGGGCCACCACCCCCGCCCGCCAGGAATCCACCCTGGAGGCTCTCCGCACAGCCCTCTGGCGAGCCGCCGCCTGGGTCGGCTGCGACTCGGTCCGCGTAGAAAGGATCAACCCATCCGGCATGGGCCGCGGCTTGGACCTGACCCCACCCGCCTGAGCCGGGAGAACGCTGGGGAAGGGGCCGGGGATGCGTTCGCCCTGCCCACGGGTGGGCAGGGCGGTTCGGGAACTGCGGGTTTGGGTGTGTCGTGGGCGATGGTCAGCCGTGCGGCATTTGCTGGGTGTCGGTCCTGGTGGGACTTTCCAGGGTCTCGCCGGCCAGGCCGCCGCGGCGGCGGTCGGTGCTCTTGCCGAACAGGGAATAGTCCACGATCTCCGGGATGACGCGCGGGGCGTCCACGACGACGTCGGAGAAGACGTGGACGGCGGCGCTGACGATGCCGCCGACCACGACGACCGCGACGCCTGCCCAGAACAGGATCCAGTTCGGGCCGATGACCAGGGCGACCCCGCCCAGGACGAAGCCTATGAAGATGATCGTGACGGCGACCCAGGAACTGGGCCTGCCCGCATGCGATCCGTGGGACTCTTCTGACATCTCACGCCCCCCTCAGGTGCATTGCTAGATCTTCCGCCGGGATGGGTAGGTCAAACAGAATGGGGCTTGGATTGCGCCTTCGCGTGCGCTAGACCATCCTGGGTCTCGCCTACGATGGCATCGTACGTGTGGTGTGCGTGCCGCCGGTCGCGGTGACCCACGATCTGCAAGGAGCCTCTGAGAGTGCCGCCAGTCATCGATAAGATCCTTCGTGCGGGCGAAGGCAAAATCCTGCGCAAGCTCAAGAAGCTCGCGGATCAGGTCAACTCGATCGAGGAAGACTTCCTCGACATGAGCGACGCCGAGCTGCGCGAGCTCACCGATTCCTATCGGGAGCGTCACGCCGAACGGGTCGCCGCGCTGACCGACAAGGGCAAGGACGAGAAGGACGCCATCAGGGAGTCCCTCGACGAGCTCCTGCCGGAGGCGTTCGCGACCGCCCGTGAGGCGGCCAAGCGCGTGCTCGGCCAGCGCCACTACGACGTCCAGATCATGGGCGGCGCGGCGCTGCACCTCGGCCACATCGCCGAGATGAAGACCGGTGAGGGCAAGACCCTGACCTGCGTGCTCCCCGCCTACCTGAACGCGATCTCCGGCAAGGGCGTCCACGTCGTCACGGTGAACGACTACCTGGCCAAGCGTGACGCCGAGTGGATGGGCCGCGTTCACCAGTTCCTGGGCCTCGAGGTCGGCGTCATCCTCCCGCAGATGACCCCGGAAGAGCGCATCGTCGCCTACAACGCCGACATCACCTACGGGACCAACAACGAGTTCGGGTTCGACTACCTGCGCGACAACATGGCGTGGAGCCTGGAGGAGTGCGTCCAGCGCGGCCACAACTTCGCCATCGTCGACGAGGTGGACTCGATCCTGATCGACGAGGCCAGGACGCCGCTGATCATCTCCGGCCCGGCCGAGCAGAACTCCAAGTGGTTCGGCGAGTTCGCCAAGATCACGCCGCGGTTGAAGCGCGCCGAGCTGGTCAGCACCGCGGGCCAGGTGGACGAGTACGGCCCCGGCGACTACGAGGTCAACGAGAAGAAGCGCACGGTCGGCATCACCGAGTCCGGTGTGGAGAAGGTCGAGGACTGGCTCGGCATCGACAACCTCTACGCGCCCGAGAACACGCCGCTGGTGAGCTTCCTCAACAACGCCCTCAAGGCCAAGGAGCTCTACAAGAAGGACAAGGACTACGTCGTCCTGAACGGCGAGGTCCTGATCGTCGACGAGTTCACCGGCCGCATCCTGCACGGCCGGCGCTACAACGAGGGCATGCACCAGGCCATCGAGGCCAAGGAGGGCGTGGCGATCAAGGACGAGAACCAGACTCTCGCCACGATCACCCTCCAGAACTACTTCCGCCTCTACACCAAGCTGTCCGGCATGACCGGTACGGCCGACACCGAGGCGGCGGAGTTCAACAAGACCTACAAGGTCAACGTCGTGCCGATCCCGACGAACAAGCCGATGATCCGCCAGGACGTCGCCGACGTGGTCTACAAGACCGAGCAGGCCAAGTTCGAGGCGTGCGTCGAGGACATCGCCGAGCGGCACGAGAAGGGCCAGCCGGTCCTGGTCGGCACCACCTCGGTCGAGAAGTCCGAGCGGCTCAGCAAGATGCTGAAGCGGCGCGGCATCCCGCACCAGGTGCTGAACGCCAAGCACCACGAGCAGGAGTCGGCGATCATCGCGGAGGCGGGCCGCAAGGGCGCCGTCACCGTCGCGACCAACATGGCCGGTCGTGGCACCGACATCATGCTCGGCGGCAACCCCGACTTCCGCGCCGACCTGGAGCTGCACAAGCGCGGCTTCACGCCGCTGGAGACCCCGGACGAGTACGAGTCGGCCTGGCCGGACGAGCTGGAGAAGGCCAAGGAGGCCGTGAAGGGCGAGCACGAGGAGGTCGTCGACGCCGGCGGCCTGTACGTGCTGGCCACCGAGCGGCACGAGTCGCGGCGCATCGACAACCAGCTCCGCGGTCGTTCCGGCCGTCAGGGCGACCCGGGTGAGTCGCGCTTCTACCTGTCCCTCGAGGACGACCTGATGCGGCTGTTCAACTCCGCGCGGGTCGAGTCGATCATGACGCGGCTGAACATCCCGGACGACGTGCCGATCGAGTCCAAGATCGTCTCCAATGCGATCAAGTCGGCGCAGAGCCAGGTCGAGCAGCAGAACTTCGAGATGCGCAAGAACGTCCTGAAGTACGACGAGGTGCTGAACCGCCAGCGCACCGTCATCTACGGCGAGCGCCGCAGCGTGCTCGAGGGCGCCGACCTGCACGAGCAGGTCCGCACCATGATCGACGAGGTCATCAACGGCTACGTCGCGGGCGCGACGGCCGAGGGCTTCGCCGAGGAGTGGGACCTCGACAAGCTGTGGAAGGCGTTCAAGCAGCTCTACCCGATCTCGGTCACCACCGACGATCTGGCCGAGGAGGTCGGCGGCGACATCTCCGGTCTCGACGCCGAGACGCTCTCGGAGAAGATCCGCGAGGACGCCCAGACCGCGTACGACAAGCGTGAGGACGAGCTCGGCGGCGAGGTCGTCCGCGAGCTCGAGCGCCGTGTGGTCCTGTCGGTGCTCGACCGCAAGTGGCGCGAGCACCTGTACGAGATGGACTACCTCCAGGAGGGCATCGGCCTGCGGGCCATGGCGCAGCGCGACCCGCTGGTCGAGTACCAGCGCGAGGGCTACGACATGTTCAACGCGATGCTCGACGGCATCAAGGAGGAGTCGGTCGGCTACCTGTTCAACCTGGAGGTCGAGGTCGACGACCAGGCCGAGCAGGCGCCGACGGTGGGCGTCAACCCGGTCGCGGTGTCGGACTCGGCCGCCACCGACGACGTCCCGGTGGACGACGTTCCCGCCGACGATGCGCCGCACATCCACGCCAAGGGCCTGGACGACAAGCCGTCGCGTCCGAAGAAACTGGACTACTCCGGCCCGACCGCCGAGGGCGACGTCGAGCACCACGTCGAAGAGGACGACGAGTACGCCGGCGTCAACCGCAACGACCCGTGCCCCTGCGGCTCGGGCAAGAAGTTCAAGCGCTGCCACGGCGACCCGAGCAACAAGTAACACGCTCTGAAACGGCCTCCCGGACCCGTCCGGGAGGCCGTTTCGCGCATTCAGGATGCTCAGCCGACGGCGCTGAGGCCGGTCAACGGCTGGTCTCGCGCTGAGGGCAGGGTCCGCTCGGCCGCCTAGGGGAGGGTCAGCTTTCGCAGGCGCGACCCCATCCGTTCGGCGGTCTCGATGGTCGTGCAGCGCCAGCGGCCGCGCCCGTACTCCAGCCGCAATGCGAGCGCCTGCACGGTCCCGTTCAGTACGACCACCGCCCCCGCCTCGGCCACCCCGGCGGCCGGTTCCTGCATCCAGGACGTCAGTACGCGCGGCGGCGAAACTCGGGCCCCGTTCGCTAAAGGCGCCTGGTGGGCGGCCAGGCTCATGCAGACCTCCGCCGTGGCCCGCCGCGCCAGCTGCCGTACGGGCACCGTTCCCGCCATCACTTCCACCACCAGTCGCACCGTGGCCTCAACGGGCCCAGGTCCCTGCCACGCCGCATCCGCCCCCGCCTGCAAAGCGAGTGAGCCATCAGTGACGTACGAAAAACGCTCGCGCATGACAACGACCTCCTGGTTCAGGTGAATTCACCGACCAGGAGGCCGCGCCGCCGAGATCGATACGCCGTGACCGACACCGGGCACGGGCGTAACGCGTTCAACGTCCTACAAGCAAGCGGCGGCGGGGCGCCTGGGTGTGGGGGGCGCCCCGCCGCCGCGGGTGCGAGCCTCGTTAGGGGGACGGGGCTCGGAGGGTGGGACCGGTGGGCTGTCGGTCCCGGTGGATCTACTTCGCCGGTTCCTCCTGCGGAACGCGGTCCTTCTTGGAACGGCGGCCCTTGGTGTCGGTGCCGCCGCCGAGCTCGGGGTTGGTCGCCGGGTCGACGGCGATCGACTCCTCGCCCTCGGGCTCGCGGCCCGGGGTGGCGAGGTTGAACTTCCTGATGATGAACGTGAAGAGCAGGTAGTAGATCGCGGCGTAGATCAGCCCCATGATGATCAACGGGACCAGCTTGTGGGTGTTGGACTTGCTGCCGTTGATGATCATGTCGATGGCGCCCGCCGAGAAGCTGAAGCCGAGCTTCATGCCGAGGGCGTCGGCGATGGCCAGGGAGACGCCGGTCAGGATGGCGTGCACGCCGTACAGCACCGGGGCGATGAAGACGAACGCGAACTCGATCGGCTCGGTGATGCCGGTGACGAACGCGGTCAGCGCGGCGGAGATCATGATGCCGCCGACGGCCGGGCGGCGGTGCTTGGGCGCGGCCCGCCACATGGCGATCGCGGCGGCCGGGAGGCCGAACATCAGCACCGGGAAGAAGCCGGTCATCGTCCAGCCGGCGCCGTCCTGGCCCTGCAGGTAGCAGTTCAGGTCGCCGGAGTAGACCTTGCCGCCGACCGTGCAGTCGGGGATCTGGAACCAGACGACGTTGTTGACGACGTGGTGCAGGCCGAGCGGGAGCAGCGCGCGGTTGATGACGCCGTAGACGGCCGCGCCGATCGTGCTGTTGTCCGACATCCACTCGCCGGCGTTGGCGATCCAGTCGCCCAGGACCGGCCAGACCCAGCCGAAGAGCAGGCCGAGGAGCAGCGCGGCGAACGAGGTGATGATCGGCACGAACCGGCGGCCGCCGAAGAAGGCCAGCCAGGTCGGCAGCTTGATCCGGTAGAAGCGCTGGTAGAGCAGGGCGGTGACGATCCCGATGAGGATGCCGCCCAGCGCCTTGGTGGGGTTGGCCGCCGCCAGGTCGAGCGCGACCTTCGGCTTGCCCGGGTTGTCCGGGTCGAAGAGCTGCTTGGTGATCTTGCTGTAGACCTGGCTCTTCTCGTCGAAGGTGTGGAAGAACATCGTCATGCTGACGTAGTGGAAGACCATGTAGCCGACCACGGCCGCCAGGGCGGTGGTGCCGTCGGACTTCTTGGCGAAGCCGATCGCGACGCCCACCGCGAACAGCAGCGGCAGCCAGTCGAAGATGGCGCCGCCGGCGGCGGCGAAGATCTCGGCGACCCGGTCGGCGCCGGAGAAGTTGAACCAGGCGTCCTTGTTCTCGCCGATGACGTCGGGCTGGCCGAGGCGCAGCAGGAGGCCCGCGGCGGGCATGACGGCGATCGGGAGCATGAGGCTGCGGCCGATGCGTTGCAGCACGGCGAGGGCCTTGGAGCTCCCGCCGGGGATGTTTCCCACGGCTGTTGTCGAACTCATCAGGGGGTTTCCTCCTCTTACCGGGGGTCGCGCTAGACGCATGGGGCGCTAGACGTCTGGCCGCGGCCGGCGGATCGCTGCGGAGAGCGGCGGATCGCGCCTTGGCGGCATGGGTGTGGAAGGCCGGGCGATGGCCTTGGGGCGGAACGGGTCGGGCGGGTCCTTGGGCGGAATGAGTCGGGCGGGCCTTTGCGGAAGCGCCTCTGCGGGGTGCCTTTGCGGGGGCGGCCCGGACGGATCAGTTGTGGTTGTTCTGGTTGCTCGGGGGATTTCCTAGGGCGGTGTGGATCTGGTAGCGATCGGCGCGGTAGGTGGAGACGCCCAGTTCCGCGCAGATGCCGTTGGAGTACGAGCGGCGTTGGAGGAGCAGCACGGCGCTGCCCCGCGGGATGTGGAGTTGCTTGGCTTCGGCCGCGTCGGCCACCGCGGCGTCGATGGTCTGGTCGCCGGCGTCGAAGACCAGCCCGTACACGGCCTCGAGGACGCCGTACAGCGAGCGGTCGGCCAGCCTGCGGTCCA
The DNA here is from genome assembly GCF_017573505.1 of Actinomadura barringtoniae. Lineage (GTDB taxonomy): Bacteria > Actinomycetota > Actinomycetes > Streptosporangiales > Streptosporangiaceae > Spirillospora > Spirillospora barringtoniae. The sequence continues at coordinate 462,916 of NZ_JAGEOJ010000005.1, read as the reverse complement.
GCAGGTCGGGGGCCAGGGAGGCCAGGATGTGCGCGCGTTCGAGCGCCATCGGCTCGCCGTCGGCGGTGCGCAGCCGCTCGATGACGTGTATCGGGGTGCCGGCCTCGACCTCGAAGAGCCGGGCGAGGCGGGCGTCGGCGGGCACGGTGCGGCGGGTCAGGTCGACCGCGCCCGGCCGCAGCCCGCGGGCCAGCATGTCCTCGGTGAACGAGACCAGCCGCAGCGGCATCTCGATCTTCGGCCGTGCGACGAACGTCCCCTTGCCAGGCACCCGGTACAGCCGGCCCTCGGTCACCAGCTGGTCGACTCCCTGGCGCACGGTCATCCGGGACAGGTCGTACTTGGCGCACAGCTCCCGCTCGGACGGGATCGGCGCGTCCACCGGCAGCTCCGCGTTCTCGATCAGGTCGAGCAGGATCGCGCGGAGCTGGAAGTACTTCGGTACGGGGCTGTTCGGGTCGATGGCTGTCACGGGGGTCCTCGAGGGCCGGGGAGTCCGGTCGGGAGTACTGGTCGGGTCAGGTCAGTACTGGTCTAGGCCGGACTAGACCACAGCCATTAAACCCGTGTCAATGCACGAATGAATAACGGCCGCATCACGCCACGGGCGCCCCAAGATCAATGGATTCCGCAGGTCAGCGGGCTGTAAATCCCGCCGTCCGCCCAGCTCCCGCCCACCTCTCGGACGGCGGAGGCCGGGGCGGTGAGGACACCGCCCCGGCCCCTCCGTGACCTGCGAAATCGTTATGTTCGGTACTACTTCGACGTTTCGGTCGCCGGATCGATGACGGCGCCCTCGGCGTCGTCGGGCTCGCGGCCGGGCGTCGGCAGGTTGAACTTCTTGATCACGAACGTGAAGATCCCGAAGTAGAGGAAGAAATAGACCACGCCGAGGCCGATGATGGCCCACAGATGCTTGGTGTTGCTCTTCGTCGCGTTCAGCAGCATGTCGATGAGCCCCGCGGAGAACGAGAAGCCCAGTTGGGCGTCGATCGCGGCCAGGACGTACATCGAGATGCCGGTCAGCACCACGTGGATCGCGTACAGCACCGGCGCCACGAACATGAACGAGAACTCGATCGGCTCGGTCACGCCGCAGACGAACGCGGTCAGCGCCGCCGAGATCATGAGGCCGCCGACCGCGCCCCGCTTGTGCGGAGGCGCCGCGCGCCAGATGGCCATGGCCGCGCCCGGCAGCCCGAACATCAGCACCGGGAAGAAGCCCGACAGGAACGTACCGGCGTGCGGGTCGCCCGCCAGGTAGCGGTTGATCTCGCCGTGCACCGCGCCGTCCGGGCCGTTGTAGGTGCCGAACACGAACCAGATCAGCGAGTTCAGGATGTGGTGCAGGCCGAACGGCAGCAGCAGCCGGTTGGAGATGCCGTAGATGCCGGCGCCGACCGCGCCGAGCCCGGTCAGCCAGTCGCCGAAGTCGTCGATCCAGCCGCCCAGTGTCGGCCACACGATGCCGAACACGACGCCGAGCACGAGCGCGGCGGCGGCGCTGATGATGGGCACGAAGCGGCGCCCGCCGAAGAACGCCAGCCACGACGGCAGCTTGATGCGGTAGAAGCGCTGGTAGAGCAGGGCGACCATGAGGCCGACGACGATGCCGCCGAGCACCTGGGTCGGGTTCTTCAGCCCGTACCCGATGGTCTCCTTCAGGCTCCCGTCCTCCTGCTGGACCATCTGGACGACGGTGCCCTTGAGCTGCGAGGAGTGCGAGAACATCGTCTTCGAGACCCGGTCGAAGACCAGGTAGGCGACGACGGCCGACAGCGCGGTCGAGCCGTCGGCCTTCTTGGCGAAGCCGATCGCGACACCGACGGCGAACAGGATCGCCAGGTTGTCCAGCAGGGCGCCGCCCGCCGCGGCGAAGACCTCGGCGATGCGGTCCCAGCCGAGGCCGTCCGCGCCGAGCAGGTCGGCCTGGCCGAGACGGAGCAGGATGCCGGCCGCGGGCAGCACCGCGATCGGGAGCATCAGGCTGCGCCCGATGCGTTGCAGGACCGCGAACGTCGAGGACCAGGCGCTGCTCGCGCCGCCCCCGCCCCCGCCGGCCACGCTGGCCGTGGAACTCATGAGCGGATGACCTCCCCCGAGTGGGCCCGATCTCAGAAGTTCGGACCGACATCTTCGCTCTGACCGTTGTGTGGAGTATGGTTCGTACTGGTCTAGTCCGGACTAGACCAGTGGCAATCCGACCGCAAAGAGCGGCTCAAGCGTCACGGAGAGTGCGCACGCATGGCATCACTTCTCATCACCGCGAAAAGCGTGATCAACATCCCCGTCGCGGGTGGTCCTACCCGCGTTCTCTCACCGGGATACGTGCGCGCCGAGAACGGGGTGATCACCGAGGTCGGCGAGGGCCGCCCGGACGGCACCCCGGACGTGGACCTGCCCGACGGAGTCCTCGCGCCCGGCCTGGTCGACATCCAGGTGAACGGTTTCTACGGCCACGACATGGTCGACGCCGGTGAGGACGGCTGGCGCGAGGTCGTCGGCCGCCTCCCCGAGACGGGCGTGACCTCGTTCCTCCCGACGTTCATCACCGCGCCGGTGCGGGTGCAGGCCGACGCGCTGACCCGCCTGCGCGACCTGCTGCCCGGCCTGGACGGAACGGGCACGCGCGTGCTCGGCGTCCACCTCGAAGGCCCGTTCCTCTCAGAGAAGCGCAAGGGCGCGCACAACGCCGCCCACCTCACCGACCCGACCCCCGAGGCGCTCGCCACGCTGCTGGAGACCGGCCTGGTCAAGCTGGTGACGCTGGCTCCCGAACGCGATGGAGCACTGGACGCGATCCGTACCCTCACCGAGAACGGCGTCCTGGTCAGCGTGGGCCACAGCGACGCGACCGCCGAGCAGACCAAGCTCGCCGCCGACGCCGGCGCCCGCAAGGTGACCCACATCTTCAACGCCCAGAGCGGTGTCGACCACCGCAACCCGGGCGTGGCCGTCCAGGCCCTCACCGACGACCGGCTGCACCCCGGGATGATCGTGGACCTCGTCCACGTCGCCCCGGCCGTCGTGCGCCTGGTCTTCCAGACCGCGCCCGGCCGGGTCGTGCTGGTCACCGACGCCGCCGCCTCCGCCGGGATGCCCCCCGGCACCTACGAGCTGGGCGGCGAACCCATCACGATGCCCGAAGGCGGCGGCCCTCCGCTGCGCGCCGACGGCACGCTCGCGGGCTCCGGCCTGCGCCTCGACGAGGCGATCGCGAACGCGGTCGGCGTCGGGATCGACCTTGTCACCGCCATCGACGCCGCGACGCGCGTCCCGGCCGACCTGATCGGACGGACGGACCTCGGCCGCATCGCCCCCGGCGCCGCCGCCGACCTGGTCTGGCTCGGAGACGACCTCCGCGCGCATGCGACGTGGATCAACGGGCAGAACGTCTTCAGAGGGGGATCATGACCACCAGCCGGATGCGGATCGAGATCGGCGAGCAGCCCGAGGCTCTGACCCGCACGATCGACGCTCTGCTGCCGCGGATGTCCGACGTCGGGCTGCTCGCCCGCGGGACCCGCCAGGTTCTGTTCATCGCGCGCGGCTCGTCCGACAACGCCGCGGTGTACGGGCGTTACCTGGTCGAGTCGCACACCGGGCGGCTCGCCACGCTGGCCGCACCGTCGATCGCGACGACCTACAAGAAGCAGCTGGACCTGTCCGGCGTGCTCGCCGTCGCGATCAGCCAGTCGGGCAAGACCGAGGAGATCGTCGAGACGCTGGACTGGGCCACCAGGTCCGGCGCCCGTACCGTCGCGATCACCAACGGCGCCGGCTCGCCGCTCGCCGAGGCGGCCGAGGTCGCGCTCATCACCGAGGCGGGCGACGAGCTCGCCGTACCGGCGACCAAGACCTACACGACCCAGCTCGCCGCGCTGTCGGTGCTGGCCCTCGGGCTCGGCGCCGACGTCGACCTCGGCGACCTGCGCCGGGTGCCGGACGAGGTGGAGCGCCTGATCGCCCTCACCGAGGCGTCCGAGGCGCTGCCCGCGATCGTGGAGGAGCTGGCCCAGGTGCCCGGCGCCGTCGTGTCCGGCCGCGGCATCGCGTTCGGTACGGCGCTGGAACTCGCGCTCAAGCTGAAGGAGGCGTGCTACCTGCACGCCATGGGCCTGTCGTACGCCGACCTGCTGCACGGCCCGATCGCCGTGGTCGACGACCAGACCCCCGCGCTGCTGGTCGCCGCCGACGCCGGCCCGACCCTGTCGGGGACGATCGCGCTGGCCCAGCGGGTCAAGAGCGCCGGCGCCCGCGCTTACGGCATCGGCGGCGGCACCGGGCTGGCGCAGGCCAGCTCGCTCGCACTGCCCGGCCCCGCGCTGCCCGAGTGGGTCTCGCCGCTCGGCCTCATCGTGCCCGGCCAGATCCTGGTCGAGAACCTGGCCCGCAGGCTCGGTCTCGACCCGGACGTCCCGCGCGGGCTGAACAAGGTCACCCAGACCGACTGACCGTTCCACGCACCACCACAGCCAAGACCTGAGCACCGAAAGCAGGAATGACCATGGACAAGGCCGAGGCCATCGTCGCCGCCCTGGGCGGCGCCGACAACATCATCGAGATCGAGCCGTGCGCCACCCGGCTGCGCACCGAGGTCGAGGACGCGGGCAAGGTCAACGAGGCGGGCCTGAAGGCCGCCGGCGCGTTCGGCGTGATGCGCAGCGGCACCGTCGTCCAGGTCGTCGTCGGCCCGGAGGCCGACACCATCGCCAGCGACATCGAGGACATCCTCGACTGACCCGACCGACTCCACGCGGACGAAGGAGTTCAGAGCCATGACCCGAGTACTGTCGCCCGTCAGCGGGCGCGTCGTGGGCCTGGCGGGGGTGCCGGATCCGGTGTTCGCCCAGGCCATGGTGGGACCGGGCACCGCCGTCGACCCCGAGCGGATCCCCGCCCAGGCGATCGCGCCGGTGACCGGCAAGATCGTCAAGATGCACCCGCACGCCTACGTCGTCGTGGACGCCGAGAACCACGGCGTCCTGGTGCACCTCGGCATCGACACCGTCCAGCTGAAGGGCGAGGGGTTCGAGCTGCTCGCCGCCGAGGGCGACGCGGTGACCGCGGGCCAGCCCCTGGTCTCCTGGAACCCGGCCGCGATCGAGGCGGGCGGCCGCTCGCCGATCTGCGCGGTCGTGGCCCTGGACGCGGGCGCCGACGCGATCGCGGACGTGGTGGAGTCCGGCGAGGTCGACAAGGGAGCCGAGCTCTTCACATGGAGCTGAGCCCCGACCCCGCCGAGCGCCCCGACCCCGCCGAGTGCCCCGACCCCGCCGAGCGCCCTGACCCGGCCGAGCGCCGTGATCCCGCGGAGTGGCGGCTGCGCGCGGCCGTGTTCGACCTGGACGGGACGCTCGTCGACACCGAGCCGCGCAACCGCGTCATGTGGTCGCGGCTGTTCGAGGCGCACGGCGCCCCGTACGACGACGAGCTGATCGCCTCGTTCGCGGGGCGGCGCGGCCGCGAGGTGCTCGCCGAGCTGACCCATCTGTTCCCCGACCACACCACCGTGGAGGAGCTGTTCCTCCAGGCGATCTCGTACGAGAACGACCCCGACCTGCCGCCGGTCGCGCCGGTTCCCGGTGCGGCCGAGCTGGTCGGGGCGCTGCGCGAGGCGGGCGTGCCGGTGGCGGTCGTCACGTCCGGGTTCCGGCCGTACGCGGAGGGCCTGCTCGCCGAGCTGGGCGTCCGCGAACTGCTGGACCACCTGGTCACCGCCGAGGACGTGACCGTCGGAAAGCCCGACCCTGAGGGCTTTCTGGCCGCCGCCGACCACCTCGGGGTGCCGCCGGAGACGGTGGTGGCCTTCGAGGACGCTCCCGCGGGGGTGGCCGCGGTCAAGGCCGCGGGTATGACCTGCGTCGGGGTGGCCACCACGCAGTCGGCGCAGGCGCTCGCGCAGGCCGACGTCGTGGTGCCCGATCTGAACGAAGTAGACGTATCGCCGGGCCCCGCACTGCGGGTGTTCGGGGGCTGACAGGAGTGTGTTGTGACCGAGCGTAACGTCAAGATCGAGTCCAAGGTGGGCCTGCACGCCCGCCCGGCCGCGCTGTTCGTACAGGCCGCGGCCAAGGCCGACGGCGATGTCACGGTGGGCAAGCCCGGGGCCTCCCCGGTGAACGCCAAGAGCATCCTGGCGGTGCTCGGCCTTGACGCGCGCCACGGCGAGGAGGTGGTGATCTCGGCGTCCGACGAAGCGCTGCTCGACGAGCTCGAAGCGCTGCTCGCCCAGGACGCCTGAGATGGCGGGCGGGACGTCTGAGACGCCGGGCCTGCCGAACGACGCCGGCCTGCCGAAGGGCGGGGGCCTGCCGAAGGGCGGGGGCCTGCCGAACGGCGGGGGCCTGCTGAACGGCGCGGGCGTGAGCCCCGGCGTCGGCGCGGGTCCGATCCGTTCCGTCGCCGGTGCCGTGCCCGAGCCCCCGGCGGACGCCAAGCCCGCCGGGGACCCCGAGGCCGAACGCGCGACCGCGCTCGCCGCGCTGGCGGCGGTGGCCGAGGACCTGGAGGCGCGCGGCGCCAAGGCCGCCGAGGTCGGCAACACCGACGGCCAGGACGTGCTGAACGCCCAGGCCCTCATGGCCCGCGACCCGGGCCTGGCCGACGGCGTCACCGCCAAGGTGAACGACGGCGTCGCCGCGGCGCGGGCCGTCTTCGACGCGTTCGGCGTCTACCGGGAGATGCTCGCCGGGGCGGGGGAGTACCTGGCGGCCCGGGTGACCGACCTGGACGACATCCGGGACCGGACGATCGCCCGGCTGCTCGGCCTGCCGATGCCCGGCGTGCCCGAGTCTGACGAGCCGTTCGTGCTGGTCGCGCGAGATCTGGCGCCCGCCGACACGGCCGTGCTCGACCCGGCCCAGGTGGTCGCGTTCGTCACCGAGGAGGGCGGCCCGACCAGCCACACCGCGATCCTGGCCCGCACGATGGGCGTGCCCGCCGTGGTGGCCTGCCCGGGCGCGACCGGCCTGGCCGACGGGACGCTCGTGCTCGTGGACGGCGCGGCCGGTACGGTCCGCATCGACCCTTCCGAGGATGAGATCGCCAAGGCCGAGTCGGCCGCCGACGCCCGCGCCGCGCTGCTTGAGGACGCCACGGGCCCGGGTGCGACCAAGGACGGCCACAAGGTCCCGCTGCTGGCCAACATCGGCGGACCCAAGGACCTTGAGGCGGCGCTGGAGCATGGCGCGGAAGGTGTGGGCCTCTACCGCACCGAGTTCCTCTTCCTCGACCGTTCGACGCCGCCGACCGACGCCGAGCAGGAGGACGCCTACCGCAAGGTCCTGGAGGCGTTCCCCGACGGCCGCGTGGTCGTACGGACGCTGGACGCCGGGGCGGACAAGCCCCTGGCCTTCCTGCCGCCTCCCGGTGAGGAGCCCAACCCCGCGCTGGGTGAACGAGGGCTCCGGATGATGCGCCACCACCCGGACTTCATGTCGGCCCAGCTCGGAGCCCTTGCGCGTGCGGCCTCAGGCCTGCCCGCCAAGCTCGAGGTCATGGCGCCGATGGTGACCGACGCCGACGAGGCGGCCTACTTCGCCGCCGCGTGCCGCGAGGCCGGGATCGACTACCCGGGCGTCATGATCGAGGTGCCCGCCGCCGCGCTGCGCGCCCAAGACATCGCCGCCGAGGTGGAGTTCTTCAGCATCGGCACCAACGACCTCACCCAGTACACCTGCGCCGCCGACCGCCAGATCGGTGGTCTCGCGGCGCTCCAGGACCCTTGGCAGCCCGCAGTCCTGGACCTGGTGGCCCTCTCCGCGAGTGCCGCCGGGGAAGCGGGCAAGAGCTGCGGGGTCTGCGGCGAGGCCGCGGGCGACCCGGTCCTGGCCTGTGTCCTGGTCGGCCTGGGCGTCACCTCGCTGTCCATGAGCGCCCCATCGCTGGCCCTGGTGCGCGCCGCGCTGGCACGCCACACCCTGGACGAGTGCCGCCAGGCCGCCGAGGCAGCCCGTTCCGCCCGTACGGCCGAAGCCGCCCGGGCCGCCGTCCGCCCGCACCTCCCAGCCCTGCCCGACCTGGGCCTCTAAAACGCGCCGATCTTGCTCTCAGCGCCCTCAATAGGCGCTCTGGAGGTCGCTGAGAGCAAGATCGGCGGTGTTGTGGGGTTGGGCTAGCCGACGATGCGCCAGGTCTTGCCGGTCTGGTGGAGGGTGAAGACCGCCGCCAGGACGCCGCCGGGGCGGGCGGGGTCGCCCTTCCACTTCAGGTCCTCGAAACGGACCGTGTAGTCGCCGAGCCCGGGGCCCGCCTCGCCCGTGGGGACGATGACCGTGCGCAGAGCGGTCAGGTCCTTGGGACGGAAGCGCTTGCGGGCCGCGCCGAAGCCAGCGCTGCAACCGCCGGGCTTTCCGAACGTGATGCGCTGATACTCCGGGGCCAGCAGGCCACAGACCTTGGCGTTCCCGGATCCGACCCCGCGCAGGAAGTTGAAGACCACCATGCGCGCCGCACGCGCCTGCTTGGGAGGCAGGGGCGGTGCCGTCGGCCGGGAGTTGGGCTCCTCGGTGACGGGCGGCTGCTTGGAGCCGGAGTCACCGCTACAGGACGCGAGAGCGGGAACGACTACCAGGACGGCGACGGCCGAGGCGGCGACCAGGCGAAGACGCACGGGGGAACCTCCCGGAGGTGCGAAAGCGCTGCTGATCTTCGCAGGCCCCCGGGCCGCGCGTCCATGGATTCTTGGACTAGCCGTAAGTAAGGCCGTGCCCGGCAGGCTTGCCCCCTGCGGGGACGGGCAGCTTGCCGGTGGGCTTCAGGTCGCCGCTCAGAGCCTTGGCCAGCGCGGCGACCGACGCCGAACTGGAGGAGTAGGTGGCGAGCGCGCCCTTGGCCTGGTCTGCGCTGTTCAGGTCGTACGGGCGGCCCAGCGCGGCCACCACGACCGGCTTGCCCTTGAGGGCCTTGACCCGGGCGGCGGTGGCAGAGCCCGCGTTCAGCGTGGTCAGCACCGCCGCGTCAGCCGAATGCAGGGACGCCGTGGTGTGCACGCCGTGCTCGCGCAGGGCGGCGGCCAGCGGGGCGCTCTTCGGGCCCGACACGTAGACGGTCTTCTTGGCGAGCGGCAGAACGCCCTCGTTGCGTACGAGAGTGACCGCGTGCTCGGCGACCTGGCGGACCGTGGCCTTGTTGCCGGCCGATCCGACGACCTTGTCGGCGCGGGCCGGGTCGACGTGCGTTCCGGAGAACAGGCCGCGCTTCTCCTTGAGTCGCAGGACCCGCGCGACGGCGTCGTCCAGGCGTTTCTCGGAGATCTTGCCGCTGTGGACCGCCTTCACCACGGCCGCGTGGGCGCGGGACAGGCTCGGCGGCATGAGGAGCTGGTCGGCGCCCGCGTTCACCGCGCGGACCGGGACCACCGTGTCCGGGTACTTGCGGCGCGCGCCCGCCATCTCCAGCGAGTCGGTGATGATCACACCCTGGAAGCCGAGTGTGCCGCGCAGCAGCCCGGTCAGCACGGTCGGCGACAGCGTGGACGGGTCGCCCGACTTGTCCAGCCCGGGGACGACGATGTGGGCGGACATGATGGAGTCCACCCCGTCGGCGATCGCGGCCTTGAACGGGGGCGCGTCGAGCCGCTCCCAGGTCGTGCGCGAGTGCTTGATCACCGGCAGGCCGGTGTGGCTGTCGGTGCCGGTGTCGCCGTGCCCGGGGAAGTGCTTGGCGGTGGCCGCGACGCCCGCGGCCTGGTAGCCGGCGATGGCGCCGCCGAGCATTGTGGACACCTGCGCCGGGTCGGAGCCGAACGACCGCACGCCGATCACCGGGTTGTGCGGGTTCACGTTGACGTCGGCGACCGGCGCGTAGTTCTGGTTGATCCCGACGGCGCGCAGCTCGGTGCCGGTGACCTGGGCGGCGGCGCGGGCCTGCGCGGGGTCGTGGGTGGCGCCGAGCGCCATGTTGCCGGGGAAGGAGGTGATGAACGGGGCGCGCGAGACGATGCCCTGCTCCTCGTCCACGCCGAGCAGCAGCGGGACCTTGGAGGTCTTCTGCAGCGCGTTGGACTGCTCGGCGGTCTGCTTCGGGCTGTGCATGTTGCCGGGGAAGTAGATCAGCCCGCCCACGTGGTACTTCTTGATCGCCTCTTTGGCGGCCGACTCGCTGGAGAACGTGGGCACGAACAGCTGCCCGACCTTCTCCGGCAGGCTCATGTCGGCCACGTAGCCGGGGATCCAGTCCGCCTTCCGGGTACCCGGCGCGGCGGAGGCCTTGCCCGGCTTGGAGGCGCTCGGCTTCGCGCTGGAACCGGCCTTGGCGGGGTCGCCGCCGCAACTCGCGAGGGGCAGCACGAGGGCCGCCGCCGCGACGACCGCGATCGGGCGTGTGACGCCGATCGGGCGTGTGACGCCGATCCGACGTGTGACGCCGATCCGACGTGTGACGCCGATGGGACGTGTGACGGCGATGGGACGGTTGGCACGCAACGAGACCAGGCCCCCCGACGTGGTCAGTGTTACTGGATCGTGATCTGACCCGCGCGACGGTAGTCGGTCTCAAGCGGCCTGTCGACTCGATCAGCCCCTCAGCGGGCGAGTCCTGACTTCTTGCAGCGCGCCGTATTGCGGTTCTCTGGCAGCTTGCAGAACCTGTCCAGCTCCGCCTTGTCCTTCGGGCTCGGCGTGGGCGGGGTGGTGGCCCCCGGCGTCGGCGTCGTTCTCGGGCTCGGCGTGGTGCCCGGCGTCTTGGCCGGCTTCGTCCCCGGGACCTCGAAACCCGTGGCCCAGTCGCGCCTGATCCCGCTGAAGACGGGCTCGGCGAACGGCTCGTACGGCATGCCGCTTGTGACCTTGCTCATGAACGAGTGCCAGATCGTCGAGGGCGTTCCCTCCCCGGCGACCGTTCCGTGCTGTCCGGCCAGGCCCTGGAGCGGCTTGCCGGCCGTGTTGGTCATCACCACGGCCGTCGACAGTTGCGGCACGAAGCCCACGAACCACGCCGCATGGTTGTGATCGGTGGTCCCGGTCTTGCCCGCCGCGTCGCGATCGGCCAGGGCGGCCTTCTTACCGGTGCCGTCGGCGACCGTCTGCCGGAGCGCGTACGTGGTCTGCGCGGCCTGCTCGTCGGTCAGCACCTTGCGCGGCGTCCGCCCCCAGGGCAGTGGCACCTCGTGCCCGTCCGCGTCGACGATCTTCGTGATGACGTGCGGGGTCACGGCGTTGCCCCCGTTGGCGAACGCCGCGTACCCCGCCGCCTGGTCCACGGCGGAGATGCTGGCCATCCCGAGCGTGATCCCTGCCTGCCCGCGGAACGGCTTGAGCGCCGAGGCCGGCACCCCGAGGTCCTCGGCGGTGCGGACCACGTTGTCCAGGCCGGCCTCGAAGGCGAGCTTCACGTACCCGGTGTTGACCGACAGGGCGGTGGCCTTGACCAGGTCGATCGCCCCGAGCGAGCCGATCTTCTCGTCGTTGTTCACCAGGTAGCCCGGTGCGGTCATGGGGGTGAGCTCTCCGTTCGGCGCGAACTTCACAGGCGATTTCCCACTCACCAGAGATCGCACATTGAAACCTCGCCGCAGCGCCGCTGCCAGCACGTACGGCTTGAACGTGGAGCCCGCTTGGGCCACCGGATTGAAGACCGAGTCGTACTGGCTGCGCTTCGGGTCGCCGCCGTAGAACGCCTTCACCGCGCCGTCCTGCGGGTCCACGGCGATCAGGCCGCTGCGAACGGTGCGGGGCCAGTTCGGTTCCTGCTGCTCCTTCATGGCCTGCTCGGCGTAGGCCATCCAGCGTGGATCGATGCCGGTGTAGATCTTCATGCGACCGTTCACCACGCTCTGGGGCGGGATGTCGAGCTGCCGCAGCTCTTCCAGCACCCGCTGCCTCAGCAGGAGTGTCTGGCCTGACACGTTCACGCCGCTCCACTGGCTCCGCGTCGCCGGGAAGCGCGTCTGGCCGGCCTCGGCCCGCGACAGCTCGCCCATCTTGACCATGCCGTCGATGACGTACTGCCACCGCGCGCGCAGCGCCCTGGCCGGGGCGTCGTCGCCCTGGGTCTTGAAGTAGGTCGGCCGCTGGATCATCGCGGCCAGCAGCGCGCTCTCGCCGACCGACAGCTGCCACACGTCCTTGTCGAAGTACGCGCGGGCCGCCGCCTGCACGCCGGAGGTGTCCCGGCCGAAGTAGACGGTGTTGAGGTAGAGGTCGAGGATCGCGTCCTTGCTGCGGCTGCGGGCCAGCTTGACGGAGATGAAGATCTCCTTGGCCTTGCGGTCGATGGTGCGCTTCTTGCTCAGCCCCTTGAAGTAGTTGCGGGCGAGCTGCTGGGTGATGGTGGAGCCGCCCTGGGTCTCGCCCCCGGAGGCGGTCTTCAGGAACGCCCGGGTCATGCCCTCCAGGGAAATGCCGTGCCCGCCGTAGAACCCGCGGTCCTCGGCGGCGAGTACCGCCCAGCGCAGCCGGTCCGGGATCTGGCCGTGCCGTACGACCTCCCTGTTGGCGCCCAGCCTGAACGCGGGAGTCCGGCCATCGGCGTAATAGACCGCGGAGCCCTGGTCGGTAACGCCCTTCTGCGGCTCGGTGGGAATCGGCGTCCGTACGTACGCCACGACCACTCCGGCCACGAACAGCACCATCACGGCGACCAGCCCGTAGAAGGACCGGCGCCATCGGGCACTCCGCAGGAGGCCCTTCAGCAAGAAGGGGACCCCTCGCCATCGCCGCACCAACCGCCGCCTCGCGCGAGGCGGCGAGGTCCCGCGCCCGGTCTGGTCCGTTCCGCCCATGCCGCCCGTACGCCCGGCGGGACGTACGGGCTCCGCGCGCTCGGCGGAGCGCGTGGAGGCACCGCGTTCGGCGGAACGCGGCGCGGCGGCGCCCTCCGAGGAGCGTGCGGGCACCACGCGTTCGGCGGAACGCGTCGTGACCAGGTGCTCGGCGGAGTGCGGGGCGGTGGTCGCGGGCTCGGCGGAGCTCGCGGCCGGGGCCTGACCGGGGGGACTCGCGGCCGCCTCGGCGGCGGCACGGTTGGGGGAGGAGGAGCGGCGATGGCGAGGGGAGACTCGGGAACGGAGCGCGGGGCGACGCATACGGCCTTCAATCGAGTGGGAGTACGGAGTTGGCCGTCGTTCGAGTGCGCGGGGGCGATCCGGGGGCGTGCGCATGCGGCGGCACGCCCGCGGTCGCGGAAGGCAAGGTCGAACGACGCTGCGTCAGAACGCAGCCAAATCGGTACAGGCCACTCTGTGGCCGGTGGTCCCACCGGATCTGAGCCCGCGCGAGGCGAGCCCGTCCGGCGGCGTTGGCTCCACCGTTGATCACAGCTTAATCACGGTGGACCGGTGTGCCGCAAGGGGATTGCGGTATTTGTGAGGCCACGGCTCTCCGTGGTGGTCATGTGACCCAAGGGGGGCACGGCCCCTCAGGACGTCATGACTCCGTGCGAGAGCGACCCCTATTAAGGACAGCCCTTAAGGAAGAGGATGCCCGAGCCGCCGCAGGGCGAGTCCCGCGGCGCCCACGGCTCCGTCGCCCGCGCGGCGGGGGGCGTCGGCGAACCGGTCGCACAGGCCGTTGTGGACGGCCTCGGCCACGGGCCCCTCGCGGAGCACCGAGCCGTGCATGACGACCGGAGCGCAGGGATCGGGGAGCGCGGGCCGCACCGCGTCGACATCGCGCAGCAGCCACTGGGCCGCCTCCTCGGTGATGCGCCGGGCCACGGGATCACCGGCGGCCGCTGCGGCTGCGACCACTGGGCCGAGCCGGCCGAGCGCCGCGGGCGGGCGGCCGTACACCTCCTTGATGATGGCCTGCGCCAATTGCGGGTTCGGAGCCATGGTCTCCAGGGCGCCGGTGGCGAAGGCGGAATGGGATGTGCCGGGATCGAGCATTGCCGTTCCCGAACGGGTGACGGTCGCGGACGCGCTCGCCGTCGCGCCGCCGGACGGGCCGCCATGGGACGGGCCGCCGGAGACGGGACCCCCGTGCGGGGAGCCGGAGTGCGACGGCCCGTGGGACGGGCCGCCGGACACCGGACCACCGGAGGGGGATCCGGACCCCGGACCGCGGGACGGGCCTCCGGACGCTGGAGCACCGGACGGGCCGCCGGGACGCGGTCCACCGGTCGCCGGGCCGCCGGGACGCGACCCGCCGTGACCCGAGCCGTCGGGTCCCGATCCGTTGAGGCCCGGCCCACCAGGACCGGAGTCGCCGAGGATGTGAGCGCCGGGAGCGGGTGCGCCGGATGCCGCCCCCCCGAACGCGGCACCGCCGAAGGCGGGCGCGCCGGCCATCGCGAGGGCCCGTTCGGGCCGTGGCCTGGGGAGGCTCGCATTGATCTCCGTGACCACCGCCGCGCCGAGCAGCGCGCGCGGGACCGACTCGGTGAGCAGGGTGGGGGAGCCGCGGCCGTCGTAGGCGGCCAGCGCCGCCCGTACGGCCTCGCGGCCCAGCCACACGGCCGAACCCTCGTCCCCGACCAGCCAGCCGTAGCCGTCGGCCCGCTGCACGATCGCGCCGTCGCTGATGACCGCGGCGCCGGCGCCGGTGCCCGAGAACACAACGATGCCCTTGGCCTCGTTGGTCCCCGCGGCGAAGGCGACGGCGATATCGGTCACAACGGCGGGCGAACCGCGCAGGCCGACGGCCTGCCAGGCCCGCCGGGCCGCGCTGACCGCGGCGGGACGGCCGGCCGAACCGGCCCCGGCGATGCCGAACACGCCGGTGAGGATGTGAGATCGGTCCAGGTCACCCAGTGCGTCCCGCAGGGCGGTGGTGAGCGCACCCGCGGTATCGCCGCCGGAGTTGGGGTTGGCTCCGGGACCGGTTCCGGAACCGGCCAGAGCTCCCCCGAGCGTTAGTACGACACAGCGGGTTTTCGTGCCACCCGCGTCGATGCCGATCACGTAAGGACCGGCCAAATGGGTCAACACATGGCGACCGTAGCCTTTTCTACCGTTGACGTGACATCCGGCGAGTAAGAAAATTTCTTCCATGAGGAAACCCACCGGCCTAGAGCCAGGGGGCACAGGGGAGTCCGGGGCACCCAAGGTCGAGGCGGCGACCAAGGAATCCACGCCGCTGAGCACCGTGGTCCGGGTGCGTTCACTGCTGCCATCGTTGCCCCCCGCCGAGCGCAGAGTCGCTCAACGCGTCATCGACGACCCCGAAGGGGTCGCGAACTCCACCATCACCGAACTCGCCCAGACCTGTGGCACCTCTGAAACCACGGTCATCAGGTTCTGCAGGGCGATCGGGTTTCATGGATATCCAGAGCTGCGTCTGACCCTGGCGACGGAGGCGGGGAGGGCCCAGAGCGCCTCCGGCGGTCGGGTCATCGGCAGCGACATCAGTCCCGACGACTCGCTCGAACAGATCGTGGAGAAGGTGACCTTCGCCGACGCACGGGCCGTGGAGGAAACGGCGGCCCAGCTTGACATCAAGACGCTCGAACAGGTGGTCGACGCCGTCGTCGGCGCCGGCCGGGTCGACGTCTACGGTGTCGGCGCGAGCGCCTTCGTCGCCGCGGACTTCCAGCAGAAACTGCATCGCATAGGCAGGGTCTGCTCCGCCTGGTCGGACGCCCACATCATGCTGACCAGCGCCGCGGTGCTGAACAGCGGGGACGTCGCGATCGGGATCTCGCACACGGGCGCGACGGTGGAGACCATCGACGCGCTGGAGGTTGCCAAGAGCAAGGGGGTGACGACGGTAGCCCTGACCAATTTCCCCAAGTCCCCGATCGCGGAAATCGCAGACCTGACCCTGACGACGGCCGCACGGGAGACCACGTTCCGATCGGGCGCGACCGCAAGCCGGCTGGCGCAGTTGACGGTGATCGACTGCATCTTCGTCGGTGTGGCGCAGCGCACGTTCGGTTCGACCCGTAAGGCCCTGGAGGCCACGTTCGAGGCGGTCCGTGGACGGACCGTGCGACCCGACCGGAGGCGTCGGTGATCGACTGCGAGCAGCTCCCCACCGAGGGGCGCAACCCCCGGACACTCGACGTCGACACGTTGCCAACGCTCGAGGTGCTCCGCCGCATCAACACCGAGGACGCCGCCGTGCCGCTGGTCGTGGCGGCCGTTCTGCCCGAGCTCGCCCGGCTGGTCGATCTGGCCGTGGACGCGCTTCAGGCGGGCGGCCGTGTGCACTACTTCGGCGCCGGCACCTCGGGCCGGCTGGCCGCGCTGGACGCGGCCGAGCTTCCGCCCACGTTCGGCATCTGGGGCCGGGTGGTCGCGCATCACGCGGGTGGTCCGCGCGCGCTCACCCAGGCGGTCTCGGGCGTCGAGGACGACGACGAACAGGGCGCCAGGGACGCCGCCGAGGTGCAGCCCGGCGACGTCGCGATCGGGATCGCCGCCAGCGGCCGTACCCCGTACGTGGTGGGGGCGCTGCGCGCCGCCGCCGCGACCGGCGCCCGCACCGCACTGATCAGCTGCAACCCGCTCACGCCGTACGGCGACGAGGTCGACGTGCACATCGGGCTGGCCACCGGACCCGAGGTGATCAGCGGCTCCACCCGGATGAAGGCCGGCACCGCCACCAAGCTGGTGCTGAACTCCTTCTCCACCACCCTGATGATCAGGCTGGGCAGGACCTACTCCAACCTGATGGTCAGCGTGAACGCGCTCAACGCCAAGCTGCGCGCCCGGCTGGTGCGCATCCTCACCGAAGCCACCGGTCTCGACACCCTCACGTGCGAGACCGCGCTGGCCGAGGCGGGAGGGGACACGCGCGTGGCGCTGGTCTCCCTCCTCGGGGAGGTGCCCGCCGAACGCGCGACGGTCGCGCTGGAGGAATCGAGGGGCGGTGTCCGCGAGGCGCTGCAACGCCTGAGATCGGCCTAGCCGGTCGAACGAGGATCGGTGATCATGCAGTCGTCCCCGCACCGATTGCATGATCACCGAGACCGGGTCACTTCGCCTCGTACCGCCTGAGCTCCTGGCGGGCGACGGTACGGACGTGGACCTCGTCGGGGCCGTCGAAGATGCGCATGGCGCGTGCCCAGGCGTACATCGCGGCCAGGGGCGTGTCGTCGGACACCCCGGCGCCGCCGTGCACCTGGATCGCGCGGTCGATCACCTCGGCGGCGACGCGCGGGCCGATCACCTTGATCGCGGCGATCTCGGTCCGGGCGCCCTTGGCGCCCTCGCGGTCGATCAGCCAGGCGGTCTTCAGCGTCATCAGCCGCGCCTGCTCGATCGCCATCCGCGACTCGGCGATCTGCTGCTGCACGACGCCCTGCTGGGCGAGGGGCTTACCGAACGCGACGCGGTCGACGGCCCGGCGGCACATCAGCTCCAGGGCGCGTTCGGCCATGCCCAGGGCCCGCATGCAGTGGTGGATGCGGCCGGGGCCGAGCCGGGCCTGGGCGATCATGAAGCCGTCGCCCTCGCCCGCGATCAGGTTGGCGGCCGGGACGCGCACGTCCTCGAAGAGGATCTCCGAGTGGCCGTGCTGGTCCTGGTAGCCGAAGATCGGCAGGTGGCGCTCCACGGTCACGCCCGGGGTGTCGCGGGGGACCAGGATCTGCGACTGCTGGCGGTGCGTGGCGGCGCCGGTGTCGGTCTTGCCCATCACGATGAAGATCGTGCAGCGCTCGTCGGCGGCGCCGGTGATGAACCACTTGCGGCCGTTGATCACGTACCCGTCGCCGTCGCGGGTGATCGAGGTGGTGATGTTGGTGGCGTCGGAGGAGGCCACCGCGGGCTCGGTCATCGCGAACGCGGAGCGGATCTCGCCGTTCAGTAGCGGCTCCAGCCAGCGCTTCTTCTGCTCGTCGGTGCCGAACATGTGCAGGACTTCCATGTTGCCGGTGTCGGGCGCCGCGCAGTTCACCGCCTCGGGCGCCAGCTCGTGCGACCGCCCGGTGATCTCTGCGAGCGTCGCGTACTCCAGGTTGCTCAGCCCGGAGACGTCGGGCAGGAAGAGGTTCCACAGGCCGCGGCGGCGGGCCTCGGCCTTCAGTTCCTCGACGACGGGCGGGAGCGCGTGCGGGTCGTTCTCCCGGCGCCAGGCCGCGTAGACCGGCTCGGCCGGGTACACGTGCTCGTCCATGAACTCCAGCAGTTTCGCCTGGTATTCGCGCGCCTTCGGGCTGAGTTCGAAGTCCATGGGCGCCAGTCTGGCAGAACGCCGTTCGGTTATCGGCGGCCAGGTGGCCTACCATCGCTCACGTGACCGTGAAAGCTGTGATCACCGACTGGGGCGGGGTCCTCACCTCCCCGCTGAACGACGCCGTCGCCGCCTGGCTGGCCGCCGACCGGATCGACGCCGCGCGCTACAAGACCGTGATGCGCGGCTGGGTGAGCCAGGCCTACGACGGCGACGGCGTGAACCCGATCCACGGCCTGGAGGACGGCACGCTCGCCCGCGAGGAGTTCGAGCGGCTGCTGGCCGCCGAGCTGCTCACGGTCGACGGCGGCCCGGTGGTCGCCGACGGCCTGATCGCGCGCATGTTCGCCGAGTTCGCGCCGGTGGAGCCGATGTACGAGGCGCTGCGGCTGGCGCGGGCGGCCGGGACGCGGACGGCCCTGCTGTCCAACTCGTGGGGCAACGACTACCCGCGCGACCTGTTCGCCGAGCTCTTCGACGCCGTCGTGATCTCCGCGGAGGTCGGCCTGCGCAAGCCCGATGAGGCGATCTTCCGGCACGCGCTGGGCCTGCTCGGCCTCGCGCCCGCCGACTGCGTCTTCATCGACGACATCGAGCACAACATCACCGCCGCCGAGGCGATCGGCATCCGCGGCATCCACCACACCGACCCGGCCGCCACGATCGACGCCCTTCGCGGCCTCGGTGCCCTCGGCTGAGACGCCGGTCTGGCAGACTGCTGATCGTCATGCGCGTCTATCTGCCGTCCACGCTCACCGAACTCGCCGGCGCCCTTGAGGCCCGCGAGCTGGGTCCCGCGCCGCTGTCGGCGTACGCGGTGACGCCCGCCCTGCGCGAGTGGTACGCGGGCGGCGACCAGGAGGAGCTGGAGTACGCGGCCATGACCGCGGCCGCACGCGCCTCGCTGAGGCGGCTGGCGGCGGACCCGAAGGCCCCGGCGCGCCGGGTCGTGCTGGCCGTCGAGATGCCAGACGACGTCGTCCGGTGGACGCGCGGCGGCGATCTGGACGAGAGCCCGGCGCTGGTGACCGTCCGCGGCACGGTGCCGTGGAAGAAGATCGCCTCCGGTCACGTGGACGATCTCGACGCCGCGGGCGACGTACGGGCCGCCGCCGAGGCCCTCACCGCCGCCGACGCGGGGGACGACGACGCCCGGTTCACCGTGGACGGCGCGGAGGGCCACGAGCTCATGTGGTACGCCACGCAGGAGCTGGCCCACCTGCTCTGAACAGGAGCCGGCCCACCTGCTCTGACATCACGCTCGATACGTGTAAATCGGGCGATTCGGGCAAGATCTCATAGCCTCCTGATTAGGCGCGCGCGTTCGGCGGGTAGATCTCGGTTCGGGCACCGCGACGATGCGCGCACTACGACAACGAAGTCGGACTTTTCGGGAGTGACCATGGATGCCGTCACCAACGTTCCGGTACCGGCGAACGAGCCGGTCAAGACGTACGCGCCCGGCAGCGGCGAACGGGCCGCGCTCGAGGCCAAGATCAAGGAGATCGGCGGCGAGCAGCTCGACCTCACCATGACGATCGGCGGTGAGAGCCGCCTGGGCGGCGGCGCGCCGGTGGACGTCGTCGAGCCGCACAACCACCGGCACGTGCTCGGGCAGCTGAAGAACGCCACCGACGACGACGTCCGCGCCGCCGTCGACGCCGCGCGGGAGGCCGCCCCGGCCTGGCGGGCCCTGTCGTACGACGACCGCGCCGCGATCCTGCTCAAGGCCGCCGACCTGCTGTCGGGCCCGTGGCGCGCGACGCTGAACGCCGCCACGGTCCTCGGGCAGTCCAAGTCGGTCCAGCAGGCGGAGATCGACTCGGCCTGCGAGCTGATCGACTTCTGGCGCTTCAACGTGGACTTCGGGCGCCAGGTCCTCACCCAGCAGCCCACCTCCTCGCCGGGCGTCTGGAACCAGATGGAGTACCGCCCGCTGGAGGGCTTCGTCGTCGCGATCACCCCGTTCAACTTCAGCGCGATCGCGGGCAACCTGCCCACCGCCCCGGCGCTCATGGGCAACACCGTGATCTGGAAGCCGTCGCCGACCCAGCAGGTCGCGGCGCACTTCACCATGCGGATCCTGGAGGAGGCGGGCCTGCCACCCGGCGTGATCAACCTGGTCACCGGCGACGGCCAGGCCGTGTCGAACGTCGCGCTGCCCCACCCGGACCTGGCCGGCATCCACTTCACCGGCAGCACCGGGACGTTCCAGCACCTGTGGCGGACCGTCGGCGAGAACATCGCCGGCTACCGGTCCTACCCGCGGCTGGTCGGCGAGACCGGCGGCAAGGACTTCGTCGTCGCCCACCCGTCCGCCGACCCGGCCGTGCTGAAGACCGCGCTCGTCCGCGGCGCGTTCGAGTACCAGGGCCAGAAGTGCTCGGCGGCCTCGCGCGCCTACGTCCCGCGCTCGCTCTGGGGCCGGATCCGGGACGAGTTCTGCGACGAGGTCGAGGCGCTCACCATGGGCAACGTCGCCGAGGACCTCTCGGCGTTCATGGGCGCGGTGATCGACGAACGGGCGTTCGCCAAGCACAAGGCCGCCATCGAGCGCGCCCAGGCCGCCGACTCGATCAAGGTCCTGGCGGGCGGCGGGTTCGACGACTCCGAGGGCTACTTCGTGCGCCCGACCGTGCTGGAGTCCGCCGACCCGACCGACGAGATCTTCACCACCGAGTACTTCGGCCCGATCCTCGGCGTGCACGTCTACGACGACGCCAACTATGACGCGATGCTCGACCAGATGGAGGGCATCGCCCAGTACGCGCTCACCGGCGCGATCATCGCCCAGGACCGGCGGGCCATCGCCGCGGCGGCCGAGAGGCTGCGCTTCGCGGCCGGCAACTTCTACATCAACGACAAGCCCACCGGCGCGGTCGTCGGCCAGCAGCCGTTCGGCGGCGCGCGGGCCAGCGGCACCAACGACAAGGCCGGTTCGATCTTCAACCTGATCCGCTGGGTCAACACCCGGTCGATCAAGGAGACGTTCGCGCCGCCGACCGACTACCGCTACCCGCACATGGGCTAGGGCCTACCGGGGCGTAACGTTCCGTTTTGGAAAGTGCACCCGATGTCACGTATCCTCCCTGACCAGGTAAAACGCGCCAATCGGGGGAGTGGTCGTGCGCCGCAGGCTTGTCGTCGTGGTCATCGTGGCCGCGGTCGCCGTGGCAACGGCGGCCGCGGTCGCGCTCCGTCCCGACGGGTCCAAGCGCGCCGTGGACGCCGCCTCGGTGCGCGACTGGCTGGAGCTGGAGACCGACCCCGCCGTCACGCCGGTCGGGTCGCCCTCGCTCGTTCCCGGCGGCCAGTACACCTACGAGTTCCGGGTCACCAACACCGGACCGGCGCCCGTACGGCAGCTGGTCGTGCACACCGAAAAGGTCATCGGCGGCCGGGCCGGGGAGCAGTTCCGCATCCTGTCGGTCAGCGAGCCGTCCTGCCGCCCCTGGCGCGGGCTGCACTGCCAGTTCGACCTCATGGGGCCGGGAGAGAGCCGTACGGTCAAGGTCAAGGGCCAGGCCGAGGCCACCAGGCACCCCGGCGACGTGCTCACCCTGAACACCTTCCTGGCGGCGTTCGCGCCCGCCAACGGCGGTCAGGTCAGCTACGACGTCCTGGGCGAACGCCAGGCCACCAAGGGCATCTTCCGCACCGCCCGCTCCCGAGCCTCCACCTGAGGGGCCGCCGGGCCTCCACCTGAGGGGCCGCCGGGCCTCCACCTGAGGGGCCGCCGGGCCTCCACCTGAGGGGCCGCCGGGCCGCCACTGAAGGGTTCCCCCGCTTGCGGTAAGTAGGCGCCAGGCCCGACGATGTTCTGACCCGCCCCCCGCGGGCGGCGCCCGCAGGCGCCTCTGGACGTGCATGGGAACGGGATGGCTGCGCTTAACCGCCTGGTGTTGTGGAACATCGATCACACGCTGGTGGACGTCGGGCGGGTCACCCGCGAGGCCTACGCCGAGGCGTTCCAGCGGACGACCGGCCGCCAGCTGGTCCGGCTGGCCCCGACCGCCGGCCGCACCGAGTCCGAGATCATCTTCGAGACCCTGGCGTTCAACGACATCGTCACCACCGACGACCACCTGCCCGCCTTCATGGACGCCCTGGCCGAGGCGTTCGCCGCCCGGCGCCACGACCTGAAGGTGCACGGCCGCGTCCTGCCCGGCGCCCGCGAGGCGCTGGACGCCCTCGCGCGCACGCACGGGACCGTCCAGTCGGTCCTGACCGGCTCCATCCAGGCGAGCGCCACCCTCAAGGTCACCGAGCTGGGCCTGGCCGACCGCCTCGAACTCGACGTGGGCGGCTACGAGAACGGCGTCTACAGCAAGGCCGCCCTGCTGGAGGTGGCTCGTACGCGCGCGGGGGAGAAGCACCGCAACCGCTACTCCGAGTCCACGACCGTCTACATCGCCGACCACCCCCGCGACATCCAGGCCGCCCACATCGCCGGTTCGCCGATCGTCGCCGTGGCCACCGGCAGCGCCACCGAGGCGGAGCTCCGTTCCGCAGGGGCAGAGGTCGTGCTTCCCGGGCTGGCCAACACCAAGGCCGTCCTGAACGCCGTCGCGCAACTGACCCACAGCTGAGCCGCCCAACTGACCCACAGCCGACCCGCGCCTGATTTGCGCGGCACCCGTATGGCGCACGATGCTGGAAATCCGCGCAGCGTGGCGCGGGTCTGGACGAGGAGGCCGGTGTCATGGACGAGCTGACCGCCGAAGGCGTGGCCCTCTGGGAGCCTTCCGCAGAGGTCGTCGCCAACGCGCGCGTGACGCACTACATGCATTGGCTGTGGGACCGCGGCGTCCTGGTCGAGTCCTATGACGAGCTGTGGAAGTGGTCGGTCACCGAGGTCGAGGCCTTCTGGGACTCGATCTGGGCCTACTTCAAGGTGGTCGGCGAACGAGGCGACGGCCCTGTAGGGACCGGCGGCCCCACCCCTGTGGACGGCCTCGAATGGTTCCCCGGCGCGACGATCAACTACGCGGCCAACGCCCTGCGCCGCGCCTCCGAGGCCCCCGAAGAGACCGCCCTGATCTTCCGTTCCGAAGCCGGT
Source organism: Actinomadura barringtoniae (assembly GCF_017573505.1). GTDB lineage: Bacteria > Actinomycetota > Actinomycetes > Streptosporangiales > Streptosporangiaceae > Spirillospora > Spirillospora barringtoniae. The sequence goes on along the minus strand of NZ_JAGEOJ010000005.1, from coordinate 439,801 downwards.
GGCCACCGCATCATCACCCACCGCGAGCTGGCCCTCCACGTAGCCGAGGTACGCGCCGGCCTCGTCGCCCTAGGCGTGGGCAAGGGCGACCGAGTGGCCGCCTACATGCCCAACATCCCCGAAGCCCTTATCTGCTTCCTGGCCACGGCGTCCCTGGGCGCCATCTGGTCGTCCTGCTCCCCGGACTTCGGCTCGTCCTCGGTCATCGACCGCTTCGCGCAGATCGAGCCCAAGGTCCTCATCGCCGTCGACGGCTACGCCTACAACGGCAAGCGTTTCGACCGCCAGGACACCGTCAAAGAGATCGAGGCCAGCCTCCCCACCCTGCGTGCCACCGTTCTCGTCCCCTACCTAGACCCCGCCGCCTCACCCACAGACCTCCGCGTAGGCATCCCCTACAGCGAGCTGCCTCGCGAGGGCGTTCCGCTGGCCTTCGAGCCCGTTCCCTTCGACCACCCCCTCTGGGTGGTCTACTCCTCAGGAACCACCGGCCTGCCCAAGCCGATCGTCCACGGCCACGGAGGCGTGGTCCTCGAACACCTCAAGGCCCTCTCGTTCCACCAGGACCTCGGCCACGGCGACGTCTTCTTCTGGTACACCACGACCGGCTGGATGATGTGGAACTACCTCATCGGCGGCCTTCTGGTGGGCTCCACCATCGTCATGTACGACGGCGCCCCCATCGACCTCTGGAAGCTGGCCGCCGACACCGGCGTGACCTACTTCGGCGTGGGCGCCCCGTACATCATGGCCAGCCTCAAAGCAGGTGAGACCCCCGGCCGCTCCCACGACCTGACCTCCCTCCGAGGCATAGGCTCCACCGGCTCCCCCCTGCCCCCCGAGGGCTTCACATGGGTCTACTCCCACGTCGGCAAGGACCTTCTCCTCGGCAGCATGTCCGGCGGCACAGACCTCTGCACCGCCTTCGTAGGCCCCTCGCCCCTCCTACCCCTGCACGCAGGCGTCATCCAATGCCGATGCCTGGGCGCCAGGATCGAGTCCTACGACGACGAAGGAAAACCCACCATCGATGAGGTGGGCGAGCTCGTCATCACCGAGCCCATGCCCTCGATGCCGGTCTTCTTCTGGAACGACCCCGACGGCGACCGCTACCGCGAGTCCTACTTCGACATGTTCCCGGGCGTCTGGCGCCACGGAGACTGGATCAAGGTCCGCCCCGACGGCGGCTGCGTCATCTACGGCCGTTCCGACTCCACCCTCAACCGCGGCGGCATCCGCATGGGCACCTCCGACTTCTACCGAGTCGTCGAGGCCTTCCCCGAGATCGCCGACAGCCTCGTCATCGACACCGGCCGCCTGGGCCAAGAGGGCCGCCTGATCCTCTACGTCCACCTGACAGAGGGCGAAACCCTGACCGAGTCCCTCACCACCAACCTCAAATCCGAGATCCGCAAGTCCCTCTCCCCCCGCCACGTCCCGGACGAGATCCACCAGGTCCCCGGCATCCCAAGAACCCTCTCGGGCAAGAAACTAGAAGTCCCCGTCCGCAAGATCCTCTTGGGAACCCCCATAGACCAGGCCGCCAACCGAGACTCCATGGCCAACCCCGAAGTCCTGGAGCACTTCACCCACAAGCCCTAAAGGCCCTCGCTCCGCTCGGACAGCCTTATCGGGGCTCCCGCCCCAAGCCCCGAGCTGGGGGCAAGCCCCCAGACCCCCACGCCTTGAAGTGGTGCGAGCCTTCCGTCTCAGTCGTCACCGGCGAGCGCACGGGTCAGCCAGTCCAGCGACCCAGCCCTCTGAGCCTCCTCGGCAAGGCGCTTAGCGGATGCCGTCTGAAGCTGGGCCAGCGAGCTATCGATCCAAGCCTGCGTGTTCTGGTTCCCATGCTCGCGATACTCGATCGCCTGGATAAGGCACTCCAGCTTGTCCGCATCCCGAGCGCACACCGCCTCAGGACTGCCCTCACCCTCGTACTCTGCAACAATCCCGCTGATCATCGCCGCCACCCCAGCAGGCAGCCCGCGCACCTGCTGCTCCGTGACTTCCTCATTGGAAGCCTTGGAGACATACGGCTTGGCCAAATAAGGCAAGTCGGTAAGACGAGTCTCCTGGCTGTCGTGAAAGAGACTGAGCAGTGCGGCCCGCTCCGGACTAGCGCCCTCCATCACCGCAAGAACACTCGCGATGATCGCCGCCCGCATCGAGTGGTCCGCGATGCTCTCGGGCTCCTTCACCCCCGCGATCAGCCACCCCGTGCGCTTGTACCGCTTGAGCAGCCCGACCTCGTACAGAAACCCCACCAACCGCTCAGCTTCGCTAGCCATCTCCACCTGTCCCTCACGAGCTGGAGCTGAGAGACCACTATGCAGTCGATGAGGCAGCCCTGGCAGCCTGGCGGCGCGGTGATGTCGCCGCCGTACGTGAGTGCGTCGAGCCGGTCGCCGTCCGGATTGCCGCACAGGTCGCGGACGGTGTGAGCATCAGGCGGATCAAAGTGCTCTCGGAGCCTTCGTCGGAGTACATGCGACACGCCTTGGACGTGGCCGGGCATTTGGTGAACGCCGGAGAGGACACCCGCTGGCTGCCTCGTCGACAGACCTCTGACCTTCTCCTGCCCGGCAACGACTTCTTTGTGCTCGACGGCGAGGTCGTCATCTTCAACGTTCTCGACGGCGACGACGGAAGGGCTGAGCAGCAACTCTGGACTGAGGCGGATGTAGTGGAACAGTGTCGATCGGCGTTTGAGTCCGCTTGGGCGCGCGCTGTTCCGCACCGCGACTACCACTCCGCGTAGCCCTCGAGTCTGCAAGGACGGGTCGCCGGCCGATATTCAGGAAGCGGCCGTCTGCACTGTCCGGTACTCGAACCACGCTTGAGCGGCCTTCGTGATCTCGAAGGGGCGGCCGTTGGCGGCCTTGGACCACATTCGGAGGTTGGCGAGGGCGAAGGCGCGCAGACCTTCAGGTGGAGCCGTGCCCCAGGAGGGGACGGCTCCTACGACGTCTTCGGCTTGCTCGGGAGTGTGCCCGGCTTCGATCAGCCGGATGACCAAGCAGGCGGGATCAAGCCAGGCCGCGCCCCGGGTCGGCCAGGCCCAGTCGATGAGGGATGCCTTGCCCTCGGCCATCACCAGGTTGGGAGGCGTGGGATCGATGTGCTGGAGCCGGTCGCCGCGGAACCACTCCAGGTCGGCAGGGTCGTCCACGTGAGCGCCCCATCGGTGTTCGGGACGCTTGAGGGGCAGGTCTGGACACGGGAGCCTGCCAAGCTCGGTGAAGGTCAGGACAACCTTGTCGACGTCGGGGGAACCCGGCGCGTAGTCGGCATGACGGCCGTCGAGATACTCGAATCCGAGGATGTCCCAGTCACCGTTCACCCGCCAAAGTAGCCGGGGGGTGAAGCTCAGGACGTAAGGGTTGATCATCTCTTCCATGTCTTGGGTCCATCGCCGTGGCTGTGAGTGATCCACCCCCTTGATGAAGACCCGGCCACGCTCGCTTTCGAGAACCGCTGCCACAGCGGAATTACGTCCTGTCGAGACCGTTCGCACGGCCACCACCTGGCCGGTGTGCTGTTCGACCTGCTGCCTTGCCGCGCAGGGCAGGTCTTCCCAGTGGATGCGTTCGGCAGGCACTGACGCTCCCTCGGGTTGGCCTGGTAGGCCCAGGATGCCGGACCTACCAGGCCGCGCGGCGCAGGCTAGCTGCTGCACCTGATGGTGTTGTCGCAGCTCTCGCCGCCCGAGCAGTGGACCGACTCAACCGCCGCCCACAGGTCGTCGTCCACCGGGTAGCCGTGTTCCCGCAGGAAATTGGCTGTCCGCCTCATGAGCGCGCCGCCATCGGTGGCGCCCTCGATCGGGTTGTGGTGGATGTACGTGCCTGCGACTCGTTCGCAGAACTTGTGGTAGTGCTGCGTGTCGAGGATGAACGTGTGCCAGCCGTGATCTACGGCGACGGAGGGGTAGAACGTCACGCCGGGGTTGTCCCCAATGGCTCCGAGCATCATGACGGCCTGGGCCACCGAGCGCTGCGCCATCTCCTCCGAAAGGTCATGCTCCTTGGCAGTGCGTCGCACGAGCCGCGCGAACAACTCCGAAGAGACCAGATTCCTTAGATCGTTGGCGGCGATCGGCGCCACCGCCCTAGCGGCTGTGATGGTCATTCGGCTTCCTCCTCGGAAGCTCTGGGCGCGACCGGTCGCCGCACCTGTTTGCCGCCGGACGGGTGGCTCACGGGGTGTTGTGACGCACTCGGGAAACACCGCCCGCCCGGAGGGTCTTGCAGCCACATCGCCCAGATGGTCTTGCCGCCATCGGCGTGTGGGTCGATGCCGAACTTGTCGGCCAGGTGAGAGGCCACCCACAGCCCCCGGCCGCCAATGGCATCCAGCCTCAGCTCTGTTGGAACCTTCGGAATGACTGGCGAGCAGTCGCGGACCTCCAGCCGCAGCCAACCGCCCTCGAGTCCGAGAGCGGTCTGGATCACGGTGCCGGGAACTTCGTTGCAGGCGTTGGTGACCAGCTCGGAGACGACCGTGGCGACGGCCATTTTGAGATGGGTGAGTTGCCAGTTCTCGAGCGCGATCTCGGCCAGCTTGCGCGGTACAGGGATCGTCATCACATCGGCCGGGACGATGAGTCGATAGGTGAGATCGTCTCGGCCGGAGATCGCGGCGAGCGTCATTACGGTCCTTCCTTGCGCTGACGAAGCGTGCTCGTGAAGAAGGATCCGCTGAGTAGTCGACCGGTGACCAGAACAGCACCGCATGAGAAACGGCTGCGTGTCATGCGTCGATGAATAATCGGTGTAGTGGCCGGTCTGAGGGGCTAGATCATGAGCGAGACGCGAAGGCTCTGCTCAAGGTGCGATCAGCCATTGAGCCGCTACACGACAGGTGATGTCTGTGGTCCATGTGTCACCGCCCAGAGGGATTCCCCGCCTCGCCTCATCCACCTGCCGCTCGGATTCTGGTTCTCCGAGACCGTCGCCCACGCACTGTCGATCTGGGACTGGGCGACGGTGCTTCGCGGAGTTCACCGGCACGCGCAGGCCACGCAGAGCACGATCGCGCAGCAGACGGGACTTTCACAGGCCACGGTCTCGCGGCTCATGGCGGGCAAGTCCGCCGGCTGCACGATCGAGACCGCGCTCAAGTTGCTCGATGGGCTCGGAGCACCTCGCCTGTTGGCCGGGCTCTCGCCCAAGGGACTCGGTCATCTCGCAGGGACGGCCAACCCAGACGTTCGCCCCCCGCAAGATCAGTCGGAACCCGCTGTGAGGCGCCGCGAGTTCGGAACCACATTGATGCTCGCCGGTCTGGCGATCCCTCTCTTCGGCGGAACTGGGACTCGGCGGGCAGCCGACAGCGACGTGAACGTGATCAATGGTCTGGAACGTCCCTCGGATGTCGTCGCGGATCTCTTCGACCTGGACGCGCGCCACGGTGGCGCCGCGCTCGTTGACCTCGCCGAAGCGCGCCTTTCCAGCATCAACAGACAGCTCGGGCAGGTGTCGCTGAAACCCTCTGATGAACCTTTCGTCTACGCGGTGGTCGGCGAGATCACCGCCGCTGCCGCCTGGTTCGCCTACGAGCACGGCGACTTGAACAGAGCTCAGGAACGGCTGAAGGACGGGCTCTACGCTGCGCACTGTGCAGGTGACGCAGGTCTCAGGTTCCAAGTCCTGGACACCATGGCGATGGTCGCCCGTGCCAAGGACGAGCCGGTAAAGGCCGTGGCGATAGCTCAGGGTGCGCTCGACACTGAACGGCCGGTGGACCCTCAACTCAGGGCCCTGCTCGCGATGAGGATCGCCCTCGGCCATGCGCGACTCGGCGACGAGGCTCGGTACGAGTCGTTCCGTGGGACCACCTGGGATCTGCTCGGAAAGGCCGGTAGCTCACCTCTACAGGACGAGTGGTTCCGGTTCTTCGGCGAGAGCGAGGTGCTCGGTCTGGAAGCGATCGCGCAGGGCTACCTTGGGCACTACGCGCGCTCTGCGGCACTGCTGTGTGGCATCACGGCGAGCATGCAGCCTCGCAATCGCGCCTACTACCGCGTTCTGCAGGCCGATGCGCTTGCTCTATCCGGAGAGATCGGCGAGGCGATCAGAGTCTTCGACGACAACCTCGCGCTGCTGACCGAGATGACAAGCGCACGGATCACGCGCAAGATCAGGAACTTCGCCGCCACACTTCAAGGCAACCCTCGCGACGATGCCAGGCAGACCTGTCGCATGGCCTTCAGCCTGATTGGAGCGCCTTCGCATGCCTGACGAGAATCAGTACGCGCTGACCAGACTGAACGGATCGGACGCTCTGCTCCTGCTGGACGAAGTCGCCGAGATTTACGTACCGGCCTATGCCGAACCGCCCTATGAGCCACATCCGATGTTCAGTCGCGAGGCTTTCGTAGAACGCACCACTCGGCAGGCCAACAGAGACGGCTTCGTTCTGGTTGCCGCCCGGTCGCATGCGGGCGAACTCGCCGGTTTCTCCTTCGGTTTGCCTTTCGGGGCCGGGAGGTGGTGGCGCGATGTCTCGGGTTCGACGCCGCCTGAGGAGGTCGTGTCGGCGTCAAAGTTCTCGGTGATCGAGCTGGTGGTGGCCGCCGAGCATCGAGGACGCGGACTGGCTCGCAGACTGCTGAACGAGCTCTTGGAGGGACGGCCGGAGCAGTACGCGATGCTCCTGGCACAGCCTGATGCACCGGCGAGAGCGATGTATGACCGGTGGGGATGGACTGAGGTGGCGAAAGTGCAGTCCCAGCCGGGGGCCGACATCGACGATGCGCTGGTGCTCAAGCTCTGACTGCACCTCACCGGCCATCAATGCGGCTGGCCCGGACACGTGGACGTGAACCACGCGTCTGAGGTCAGCAGGCAATAGAGGATGACACCGGTGATGAAGACTGCGACGCCGACGTCAGGGGGACCATGCGCTGGATCGTGCACTCTGAGGAACCGCTGTATCGAGATGAGTGGCTGGACATCCGCCTTGCTGACGTCGAGATCACAGGCGGACGGCACCTTCAACATCGGGTGATGCGCTCACGGTCCGGTGGCGCGGGCGCGGTAGTGCTCGACGAGCAGCGGAAGAACGTGCTCCTGATCTGGCGGCATCGATTCATCACGGACACCTGGGCATGGGAGATCCCTGTCGGCGGGATCAAGGATGGCGAAGAGCCTGAGGCCGCAGCGGCTCGGGAGGTCGAGGAGGAGACCGGTTGGCGTCCGGGCCCGATGCGCCTGCTGACGATCGTGCACCCCACGCCGGGGATCTCCGATGCCAGGCACCACATTTTCCTGGCTGCTGGAGCAACGCATCTGGGCCCGCCGGTCGAGGACTGGGAGGCTGAGCGGATCGAATGGGTGCCGCTCGCCAGGGTGCGGGACCTGGTTGAGAAAGGTGACATTGTCGCGGGGACCTCCGTGGCCGCCCTGTGCTTCGCGCTCCTCGCTATCCAGGCTTGAGCCCAGCTTGGAATCATGGCCCCGACCTTGTCTGTGGCCGTGCTGAGGGCTTGAACCACTTAAGGGGTGGGGGTCTGGGGGCTTGCCCCCAGTCGGGGTTTGGGGCGGAGCCCTAATGGGGCTGTCTGAGCGGAGCGAGGGCCTTGCTCTTCCCGAGCGTTAGCGAGGGTCTTGTTTCTTGGCGGCGTAGGTCTCGATGTCGGAGCGGCGGTAGAGGCGGCGGACTCGGCCTCCGGCTAGGGGGACCTCTTCGGCGGGTTCGGGCCAGCCTGCGGGTGGGCGCTTGGCGTAGACGGTGGCGCTTGATTGGGCCAGGCCCAGGATGCGGGCGGCTTCGGCGAGGGTGACCAGGTCGTCGGGGGATTCGGCGGGAGCGGACTGGGTGTAGTTGGTGTACCAGGTGGTCCAGGCGGACTCGTTCCAGTAGAGGGACTTGCCGGATTGGTGGGCTGGGGCGGGGTGGTTGTTGGTGTCGCGTTCGGCCCAGAGCTTTTTGAGGGTGTGGCGGGTGAGGTTGTGCTTGGCCATGAGGTCGTCTCGGGTGGCCAGGCCTGAGGGTGTCTGGGGGGACGTGTCACGGGTCTTGTACCAGCGGGCCCATTCTTCGGCGTCCCAGGCGAGTTGGTTGCCTATGGTGCCGGCGGGCTCAGGGTGGCCGTTCTGGGAGCGTTCGCGGAACCACTTCTCCAGGGTGCTGCGGCCGAGGTCGTAGGTCTCCATGAGCTCGGAACGGGTCTGGACCCGGCGGCCGTCGAGAGTGGTCATGAGGGCATTATTTCGGCCGCGTCCCGCCTGGGGCGGGACGCGGCCGAACGTCAGCCCAGGCTGAGCGGGATTTGCGGGAGCGGGCGCCAGGCCGGGCGTGCGGCGCCGACGTAGTTCCGCTTGTAGTAGCCGCTCAGGCGCTCGACGCTCACGGTGCGGCCCGGGCGGGGCGAGTGGATGAACTTGCCCTTGCCCAGGTACATGCCTACGTGGCCGAGGCTGTTGAAGAAGATCAGGTCGCCTGCGCGGAGTTCACGCTTGGCCACCCGGGTCTTGATGCGGCGGTACTGGGTCGCGGCGACGCGCGGGATGCGGATGCCGGCGCTGCGCCAGGCCGTTTGGGTGAGGCCGGAGCAGTCGTAGCCCCGCTTGCCCGTGCCGCCCCAGACGTAGGGGCGGCCGCGCTGCTTGAGCGCGAAGGTGATCGCGCGGTCGGCGCGGTGCCGCCACTGCGCCTCGATGCGGGCGCGCTGCAGGCGTACGGCGGATTGGAGCCGTACGAGCAGCTGGGCGTTGAGGTGGGCGCGCGAGGCCCTGGTGCGCATCCCGGCCACCGCCTGGATGCGGCGGTGCAGGGAGCCGGTGGCCTGGGTCAGGTAGAGGCGACTTGAGGTCGCGGTCATCTGCAGGCGGCTCGTGGCGCGACTGAACTGCAGTCTGCTGACCGTTTCGGCGACCTGGACACTGCTGGTCGCGGTGGTGCCGTCAGGGATCTTGGCTGATGGAGAGTCATCGGCCGCCTCAGCGACGCCTGGGGCGATGACCAGCGCGACCGTGGTCGCGCAGTAGGCGGCCTTTAACGGAATGGACATGCCTGTCTTACCTCCTTCGACGAAGATCGTCAGGCGGCCTTCTACCCGGCGCGCGCGAATTACACGCCTGAAACCTTAGCGAAATGGCGTTCTGAGCTGGGGTTTTGTCGGAGTTGGGGCGTGTTGGCGGGTATCGCCGTGGGTGTGAATCGCACTAGGATCGCCCTCTGCCGCAAATCTGTCCTGAACGGGAAGCGGTGGGTCAGATCACGCCGTATGGTCGCGGGGTCAGGACAACGCCTGCCAGGCCTGGGGCGTCCCACACATGGGAGAACCGGTCCGTTTGGTCCGATCATGTCCGTGGATCGGTTCAGCAAGTCCAGAGAGGGGCTGTTCCACGCATGTTGGTTGGGGCGCTGCGGTCGGGGGACCCGGAGCGACTTGGTACGTACGCCCTGATCGGAAGGGTCGGCGAGGGCGGTCAGGGGACCGTCTTCCTGGGCACCGGCGAGGACGGCCGCCGGGTCGCCATCAAGCTGCTGCACTCCGAGCTGACCTCCGATGACAAGGCCCGGGCGCGCTTCCTGCGGGAGCTGGACGTCGCCAAGCGGGTCGCTCCGTTCTGCACCGCCCAGGTCATCGACGCCGACGCCGACGGTGACCGGCCCTACATCGTCAGCGAGTACGTGCCCGGCCCGTCCCTCCACCAGCTGGTGGGCGAGCAGGGTCCGCTGCGCGGCGCCGCGCTGGAACGGCTCGCGGTCGGCACCGCGACGGCCCTGTCGGCCATCCACCAGGCCGAGATCATCCACCGCGACTTCAAGCCGCACAACGTGCTGATCGGCAACGACGGCCCGCGCGTCATCGACTTCGGCGTGGCCCGGGCGATCAGCGGTTCCACGACGCTGACCAGCAAGGTCATCGGCACGCCCTCCTACATGGCGCCCGAGCAGATCCAGGGCGAGGAGATCGGCACCGCCGCGGACGTGTTCTGCTGGGCGGCCACCCTGGTGTACGCGGCGACCGGGTCCTCGCCGTTCGGCCAGGACAGCATCCCGGCCGTGATCAACCGCATCCTGAACCAGCAGCCCAAGCTCGGCGACGACCTGGACGGGCCGCTGCGCGAGCTGGTGCTCGACTGCCTGAGCAAGGATCCCGCCGCGCGTCCGAAGGCCCGCCAGGTGCTGATGCGCCTGCTCGGCCACGAGGAGACCGGCCCGACGCCCGCCGTCGTCACCGACCCGGCCGCGCACGACGAGGAGGCCGCGACCGCGATGCTCGCGGTCGGCAGCGTGCTGGCGGCCGAGCTCGGGGATGAGGACGACCTCGCCACTCCCGGTGTCGCGGCCGCAAGCGGTGCCGCTGCGGGCGGCGCCGCAGGAGCCGGGCTGGGTGCCGCCGCGGCTCAGGGCCTGAACGACAGCGCCGGTACCGATCCTTATGAGGTCGTGAGCGACGCGGCGCATTACGACGCGGGCGGCCATGACGTCTACGCGCCGGGTGGGCATGCCGAGGCCGGTTATGACGCCGGCGGCTCGGCTTCCAGCGAAACGCAGGTCGTACGGGCGCTGCCCGACGAGGTGGCCCACGACGACCCGTACTCCGAGGAAGAGGCGCGCAACCTCCCGACGCCCGCCGAGTGGCTCGAGAACAACACACTGCCGGGCGGCGGCGGAAAGCGGCCCGGCTCGCCGCGCGGTCGGCAGCGGCGCGTGGCGGCGCTGGCCGGTGCCGCGGCGCTGCTCATCGCGGCCGGGATCGCCTCGGCGGCGTTCGCGCTGAGCGGCGACGGCGGCGCGCAGCCGAGCACCCGGGTCGGCGACCCGAGCAACACCGCGCCGGCGCAGACGACCGCGGACCCGACGACCGAGGACGTTCCGACCTACCCCACCCGCGCTCCCCGGCACACCGAGTCCGCGACCCCGACACCCTCCGACACCGCGTCGCAGAGCCCGTCGGAGTCGCCGACGCCCACTCCGTCGCACACGCCCACGCCGACCCCGTCGGACTCCCCGACCAAGCCGCCGACCTCCCCGCCGGACACGAGCCCGCCCCCGACCAAGACGCCGCCTCCGACCGACCCGCCGACCAAGCCGACGGGCGGCGACACCGGCAAGACGACCGGCTAGGCGACCGCCACGACGACCGGCTGGACGACCGGCTAGGCGACCGCCACGACGGCCGGCTGGACGACCGGCTAGGCGACCGCCACGACGGCCGGCTGGACGACCGGCTAGGCGACCGCCACGACGGCCGGCTGGACGGCCGGCGGATCGGGCTCTCCCGGCCGCTGACGCGACCGCCGACCGGCCATTGACGCGGTCGGTCGTGCGGGTGCCGTTCGGGTGAGGTTCCGGGCGGGATATCCGCCCGTTTCCTGCGGTGACGGTGCGCGGCGTCTACGGTGAGAATCGTAGTGATGCGGATCACTGAGTCTTGACTCACCGTCCTGACTCGCCACTCGGGCGGCAAGGTTGGCGGCACGGTTAAAGCCATGTTTGAGTCGCGGCCCCGCCGGTCGGCTTTGGGTCGATTCATGGCTACGCTGGCGCAGTGAGCGGCGCCACAATGATGTGGCGGAGGGTCTCTAGGGGAGTGTTGATGGGCGGCAAGCTCGATCAGGCCAAGGACGATCTACTCCGGCGGGCGGCCGAGACGTGCGCCCACGGGCAGGGGGCACGCGGCGGGGACCTGGAGGAGGCGACCGAATACCTCCGGCTCTACTACCGCCAGGTGGCCCCCGAGGACCTTCTCTCCCGCGACCCCGCCGACATCTGCGGCCCCGCGATGGCGCACCGGCTGCTCGGTGAGGACCGGCCGCAGGGGCGCGCGAAGGTGCGGGTCTTCACCCCCACCCTGGAGGAGAACGGCTGGGACCCCGGGCACACCGTCGTGCAGGTGGTCACCGACGACATGCCGTTCCTGGTCGACAGCGTCACGATGGAGCTCAGCCGGCACGAGCTGGCGACCCACCTGATCGTTCACCCGCTCCTCGGCGTGGACCGCGACGTGGCGGGCCACCTCAAGGCGTTCCGGCCCAAGCTGGAGAGCCCCACCGACATCGACGAGTCCTGGATCCACATCGAGATCGACCGGTGCAGCGACCGGGCCCGCCTGGAGCAGCTGGAGAAGGACCTGCAGCGGGTCCTGCACGACGTGCGGGTCTCGGTCGAGGACGAGCCCAAGATGCGCTCGCGTGCCGGTGAGATCGCGCTGGAGATCCGCGAGACGCCGCCCGGGCTGCCGGACAAGGAGCTCGCCGAGGGCGTCGAGCTGCTCGACTGGTTGTCGGACGGGCACTTCACCTTTCTCGGCTACCGCGACTACACGCTGACCGAGGACGGCACCGCGCTGCGCCCCGAGCCGGGCACCGGCCTCGGCATCCTGCGCGGCGACAAGCGCGAGTCCGACAGCTTCGCGGCGCTGCCCCCCGAGGTCCGGGAGAAGGCCACCGAGAAGCACCTGCTGGTGATCACCAAGGCCAACTCGCGTTCGACCGTGCACCGCCCGGCCTACCTGGACTACATCGGCGTCAAGAAGTTCGACGCGAACGGCGAGGTGATCGGCGAGCGCCGGTTCCTCGGCCTGTTCACGCACGTGGCCTACAGCGAGTCGCTCTCGCACGTCCCGGTGCTGCGGCGCAAGCTCGAGGAGGTCATCGAGCTCGCCGGGTTCACCGCCGACAGCTACGACGGCCAGGACCTGATCGAGGTACTGGAGGGCTACCCGCGCGACGAGCTGTTCCAGATCTCGGTCGAGGACCTGCTGCCGATCGCGCTCGGCGTGCTGCGGCTGCGCGAGCGCCGCCAGCTGAAGCTTTTCCTGCGCAAGGACATGTACGGCCGCTACATGTCCTGCATGGTCTACCTGCCGCGGGACCGCTACACGACCAAGTGCCGGCTGCGCATCCAGGAGATCCTGCGCAGCGCGTTCAACGGCGTGAGCGTCGACTACAGCGCCAACGTGACCGAGTCGATGCTGGCCCGGCTGCACGTGGTGGTGCGCGCCGAGCGCGGCCGCCCGCTGCCGGACGTGGACGTCGACGAGCTGGAGTCGCGGCTCGCGGCGGCGACGCGTTCGTGGGCGGACGACCTGTCGGACGCGATCGTCGAGCAGTGCGGCGAGGAGAAGTCCACGGGCCTGGCCCGCCGCTTCGGCGACGCGTTCCCCGAGGGCTACAAGGCCGACTTCCCGGCCCGTACCGCCGTCTCCGACCTGCGCCGCCTGGACGATCTCTCCGAGGACGGCGAGATCTCCATCAACCTGTACGAGCCGTACGCCGCCGAGCCGGGCGACCGCCGTCTGAAGATCTACCGGCTGGGTCCGCCGATCTCGCTGTCGCGCGTGCTACCGCTGCTGCAGAACATGGGCGTCGAGGTCGTCGACGAGCGCCCGTACGAGATCTGCACCAGCGACCCGGCCCGCCGCTACTGGATCTACGACCTCGGCCTGCGGTACGAGCCGCCCGCCGACGTGGCCGAAGAGGACCGCAAGGTGCTCTTCCAGGACGCCTTCACGGCGCTGTGGCGCGGCGACATCGAGAACGACGGCTTCAACGCCCTCGTGCTCCACGTCGGCCTCAACTGGAAGCAGACGATGGTGCTGCGCGCGTACGCGATGTACCTGCGCCAGACCGGCACCTCGTTCTCCAAGCGCTACATCGAGCAGGTGCTGCTCCGCAACGCCGCCATCACCCGGCTGCTGATCCGCCTGTGGGAGAGCCGCCTGGACCCGGCGCTCTCGGGCGGCGAGGCCGAGCGCAGCGAGGCGATCGGCGAAGAGGTCGGCGGCATGCTCGACGAGGTCGCCAGCCTGGACGAGGACCGCATCCTGCGGGCCTACCTGGCGATGATCACCGCGACGCTGCGCACCAACCACTACCAGGGCAAGCCCTACCTCTCGATCAAGTTCGACCCGGCGGGCATCCCGGACCTGCCGCAGCCGCGCCCCAAGTACGAGATCTTCGTCTACTCGCCGAAGCTGGAGGGCGTCCACCTGCGGTTCGGCGCGGTGGCGCGCGGCGGCCTGCGCTGGTCGGACCGGCGCGAGGACTTCCGCACCGAGATCCTCGGCCTGGTGAAGGCCCAGGCGGTCAAGAACACCGTGATCGTCCCGGCCGGCGCCAAGGGCGGGTTCGTCGGCAAGCAGCTGCCCGACCCGTCCGCCGACCGCGAGACGTTCATGAACGCCGGCATCGCGATCTACAAGGACTTCATCAGCGGCCTGCTCGACGTCACCGACAACCTGGTGGACGGCAAGGTCGTCCCGCCGCCGAACGTGGTCCGCCACGACAGCGACGACACCTACCTGGTGGTCGCGGCCGACAAGGGCACCGCCACCTTCTCCGACATCGCCAACGAGGTCTCGGCCTCCTACGGCTTCTGGCTCGGCGACGCGTTCGCCTCCGGCGGCTCGGTCGGCTACGACCACAAGGCGATGGGCATCACCGCGCGCGGCGCCTGGGAGTCGGTGAAGTACCACTTCCGCTCGCTCGGCAAGGACATCCAGAACGAGGACTTCACCGTCGTCGGCATCGGCGACATGAGCGGCGACGTCTTCGGCAACGGGATGCTCCTCAGCGAGCACACCAAGCTGGTCTGCGCGTTCGACCACCGGCACGTCTTCATCGACCCCGATCCGGACCCGGCGACCTCGTTCACCGAACGCAAGCGGATGTTCGAGCTGCCGCGCAGCTCCTGGGCCGACTACGACACCGGGCTGCTGTCCAAGGGCGGCGGGATCTTCCCGCGCACCGCCAAGTCGATCAAGCTGACGCCGGAGATCCGCGCCGCGCTCGGCATCGAGGGCGACGTGCTCGCCCTGACCCCGTTCGAGCTGATCCGCGCCGCGCTGCTCGCGCCCGTCGACCTGCTGTGGAACGGCGGCATCGGCACCTACGTCAAGGCCGCGGTCGAGAACAACGCCGACGTCGGCGACAAGGCCAACGACCCGGTCCGCGTCGACGGCATGGAGCTGCGCTGCAAGGTGGTCGGCGAGGGCGGCAACCTCGGCCTCACCCAGCTCGGCCGGATCGAGTACGCGCGCGGCGGCGGCCTGGTCAACACCGACTTCATCGACAACTCCGCCGGCGTGGACACCTCCGACCACGAGGTCAACATCAAGATCCTGCTCGACCAGGTGGTGCGGGACGGCGAGCTCACCCGCAAGCAGCGCGACGGGCTGCTGTACGAGATGACCGACGAGGTCGCCGACCTGGTCCTGCCCGACAACTACGCGCAGAACGTCGTGCTGGCCGCCTCGCGCGCGCAGGCCCCGGCGATGCTGCACGTGCACGCCCGCTACCTGCGCAAGCTGGAACGCGAGGGCAAGCTCAAGCGGCGCCTGGAGTTCCTGCCCGACGACAAGCACCTGGCCGAACGCCGCCAGTCCGGGCTCGGGCTGACCAGCCCCGAGTTCTCGGTGCTGCTGGCCTACGCCAAGATGACGCTGGACGACCAGCTGGTGGCCTCGGACCTGCCCGACGACCCCTACCTGGAGTCGTGGCTGGTCAACTACTTCCCGACGCCGCTGCGCGACCGGTTCCAGGGTTACATGGACCGGCACCCGCTGCGCCGCGAGATCATCACCACCGCCGTGGTGAACGACCTGGTCAACAACAGCGGCATCACCTTCGACTTCCGGCTGAACGAGGAGACCGGGGCGTCCGCGCAGGACATCGCCCGCGCCTACCTGGTCGCCCGCGAGGTCTTCGACATGCCGCGCTTCTGGCGCACCGTCGAGGACCTGTCGCACCAGGTCGACGAGTCCACGCAGGTCGCGATGCTGCTGGAGGCGCGCAAGCTCACCGAGCGCGGCGCCCGCTGGCTGCTGCACAACCGGCGGCCGCCGTTCGACATCCAGGAGACGATCGGCTTCTTCGCCGACGGCGCGGTCGCGCTCGGCACGCAGCTGCCCAAGCTTCTGGTGGGCCTGGACCTGGCGGCGTTCGAGCAGCGCCGCGACAGCTTCACCGAGCGCGGCGTGCCCGACGAGCTGGCCGAGCAGGTCGCGATGCTGGTCCCGGCGTACTCCACGTTCGACCTGGTCACGATCGCGCACGACACCGGCCGCCCGGTCGAGGAGGTCGCCGAGGTCTACTTCGACCTCGCCGACCGGCTCCAGCTGTCGCGGCTGCGCGAGCGCATCATCGCGCTGCCGCGCGACGACCGCTGGCGTTCGATGGCCCGCTCCGCGCTCCGCGACGACCTGTACGCGGCGCACGCGGCGCTCACCCGGGACGTGCTGATCACCAGCGCGCCGGGCGCGCAGCCCGAGGAGCGGCTCGCCAACTGGGCCGAGAAGAACCAGACCGCTGTGCTGCGCGCCCAGCAGACGCTCAGCGAGATCTGGGAGAGCGACAGCTTCGATCTGGCCACCCTGTCGGTCGCCCTGGGCTCGATCCGCACCCTGGTCACCGCCAGCGCCCTGCCGTCCACCGAAGCCTAGGTATCAGCCGGCCGAGGTATCGGCCGGCCTGGGCATCAGCCCACAGCGGCAAGGGACACGGACTCGCCGAGGACCGTGCCCTTGCCGCTGACCGGCGCGTACCCGATGGCCAGCCACTGCCACGTGGCCTGAACGGTCGAGCCCGCGTCGACCTTCTTCTTGGTCAGGTAGTTGCGCAGTTCCTGGGGCAGGGTCGATTCCGTGCCGCCCGTGAAGGTCTGGCTCTGGGAAAGGCCGTACCAGACCAGCGAGCCGCCGTCCTTCGTGCGCAACGCATAGGAAGGGCCCGGTCCAGGCGTGTAGCGGCCCGGCGGGGTCTGCCAATTGCCGTACGTGGGAGTCCGGGACTTGGCCGAGTAGGCGTCCGGAGAGAAACCAGAGGTGTCGCCTGAGGCGAGGAAGGCCCCGTGCGCGGCGGGCAGGCCGCGGTCCGGCGCCGGTATGGCATAACCCTGCGCGTCATAGGCCAACTCGGGCGGCTTGCCTTTGAACGTGAGCCAGTGCGCGGCCCGCCAGTCGTCCTTGGCGCTCGTACGGACGAACAGCGCGAGCACCTGCTGGTCCTTGCCGCCGGAGCGCTGTGTTTCACCCCCATGGCCACGCCCCGCCGCCCCCGAAAGCGCGGCGGCGGCGAACCACTTCGGGTAGGACGCCTGCCGCGGCACGTACAGCACCGGGTTGAAGAGGCTGATCTTCGACGACCCGGGCAGCTTGCCGTACGTCCGGACCCGCACGCTGACCGGCGCCTCCAGCGACCCGGTGACGGTGTCCCGCCACAGCTTCTCGTCGCCCGTGGTGATCGCCCGGTTGTGCCGCGCCACCCAGTCCTTGAGCACCTTGAACGACTCGTCCGTGCCCACGGCCGGGCTCACGGTCGGCTCGGCGCTCGCCGAGGTGGTGGCGCCGTCCGACTCGGCCGAGCACGCGGCGGCCCCGAGAGCGACCAGCCCGGCCACCCCGGCTAGCACCGGGGCCACAAAACGGCGCAATTTCACACCTCAGCGGATAACTCGAACTATTGCCGCGTCAGTGTAGGGGGTGAAAAAGCACGCCGGGTGCCGGACTCGATCCCACTGCAGCGGTCAGGAAGAGTGGGACCGCGCCGGCACCCGACGAGATCAGGAACCCGTGGCCTCCACGGCCTTGCGGTACATGCCGGTCACCGCGGCCGGGCCCTTGCCCTTGGGCGGGACGGTGGCCAGGTACTGCACGAGGACGGTCGTGTCCAGGCGAGTCTTGGCCGCCGAGGCCGGGGCGAGCCCGATGAGATCACCGGTTACAGCCAGCCTGCCCCGCTTCGGGCTGGAGTACGCCTCGTTCTGGCGTACGACGTACCAGACCAGCGCGCCGCCGTCGGTGGTGCGCAGGGCGTGGACGGGAACGGTCTCGGGGGCGAACTTCGAGGTGAGCGTGACGCCGCCCTTGCCGAGCTGATCTTCGGCCTGGCGCAGGGCGTCATAGGCCTGGGTGGTCTTCGGGCCGGCGGCCAGCCCGGCGGCGCCTGGGACCTTCGGGCCCTCGCTGAGCAGGGCCGCGTGCGCCGGGGCGAGCTTGGCGGGGGGCAGCGTGAGGTTCGTCGTGGTCGGCGAGACCGCGGTCGCGTAGCCCTTGTCGTCCAGCGCGACCTTGCTCAGCGCGGCGTCGGTCGGGTACGGGTCGCCGGTCAGCAGCCAGGGACCGCCCGCCTTGTCCTGCGTGAACAGCATCGCGTGCCGCAGGGTCTCCTTGCCGCTGCCGGAGATGACGTCGGCGGCGAACCAGTGCGGGTAGCCGCTCAGGCGCGGGATGTAGAAGGTGGGCTTGGCGACCTGCACGTCCGCGGGCTTGTACTTGGCGGCCCGGCGGAGCTTGTACGCGGCGGCGTCCATGGTGAGCTGCGGTGCGCCCTCGACCGCGGCGAGCGTCTCGTCGTCCAGGTCGTGGCTCGCCCGGTTGGCCGTCGCCACGAACCGCTGCAGGACCTGCTCGGCCTGGGTCTTGGTCAGCGCCGGCGGCCCGCTCGACTCGGCGGACGACGAGCTTCCGCCGCACGCGGCGGCGGACGCCAGCAACAGCAGCGGGGGGAGTGCCAGGGACGCGGCGGTACGCAGGGGCATTGAGGACCTCGGGGGATTGAGGCGGTGGTGCAGTCTCTCCCCAACATCATCACAGAGTAATCGATCGATCACACAGTGAATCCGAGATGTCCGCTATGCCCCGATAAGGGGTTGGTGTGGCCGGGCTCAGGACTCGGCGCCGGACTCCTGCTGGCGCATCCAGCGGATCTCGGCCTCGATGAACTCGTCGATGTCGCCGTCCAGCACCGCGGTCGGGTTGCCCGCCTCGACGCCGGTGCGCAGGTCCTTGACGATCTGGTACGGGTGCAGCACGTAGTTGCGGATCTGCGTGCCCCAGCTGCTGGTGCCCTCACCGCGCAGCGCGGACATCTTCTCCGCCTCCTCCTGCCGCTTGCGCTCCAGCAGCTTGGCCTGGAGCACCGACATCGCGGTGGCCTTGTTCTGCAGCTGGCTGCGCTCGTTCTGGCAGGAGACCACGATCCCGGTCGGGATGTGGGTGATGCGCACCGCCGAGTCGGTGGTGTTGACGCCCTGACCGCCGGGGCCCGACGAGCGGTAGACGTCGATCCGCAGCTCGCTCTCGTCGATGTCGACGTGGTCGCTCTGCTCCACGACCGGGACGACGTCCAGGCCGGCGAACGAGGTCTGGCGGCGGCCCTGGTTGTCGAACGGCGAGATCCGGACCAGCCGGTGCGTGCCGTGCTCGCCGCGCAACGTGCCGTAGGCGTACGGCGCCTTGACGGTGAACGTGGTCGACTTGATCCCGGCCTCTTCGGCGAAGGACGTCTCGTAGACCTCGGTCGGGTAGTGGTGACGTTCGGCCCAGCGCAGGTACATCCGCTGGAGCTGCTCGGCCCAGTCGGCCGCGTCCACCCCGCCCGCCTGGGCGTTGATGGTGACCAGCGCCTCGCGCGAGTCGTACTCGCCGGACATGAGGGTGCGGACCTCGAGCGCCTGGACGGCCTTGTGGAGCCCGAGGAGCTCCTCGTCGGCCTCCTTGCGGGTGTCCTCGTCCTCCATCTCGGCGGCCATCTCGTAGAGCGTCGAGACGTCCTCGAGCCGCTGCCGCAGGCCCTCGACCTTGGTGAGCTCGCTCTCCAGGTACGACAGGCGGCGCGTCACCGTCTGGGCGCGCTCCTGGTCGCTCCACAGGTCAGGGTCGGCCGACTGCTCCCGCAGCTCGGCGATGTCACGCCGCATGCCGTCGAGATCCAGCACCTGCTCGATGCCCGCGAGGGTCGAGCCGAGCTCCTTGAGCTGATCTTCGGGATCGATGCCTGCCACAGACCGAGCTTATCGCCGTCCGGGGGGTGCCCGAGCGTCCGGTGACCGGGCCTTCGGTACGGATGGTCCTGAGCTCGGGTGGCCGGCGGTCCGGAGCTCGGGTGGCCGGCGGTCACGGAGCTCGGGTGGCCAGGTCCGGCTTCGCCCGGTCCTCTCCCTGATGGCAGAATCCAGGGCCGGGGCCGGTCACGCCGGCGACCGGTAGGTCACCAGGTGGCGGAAACGGGTCCGCAGGGGCGATCCATCGGGGATCATGGGTGGATCATCGGAAGGGCCGGGGGTAGCAGGCGGTGCGCAGGACCACACTGGCGGCGTGTGCCGCCGTGCTGCTGGCGGTCACGCCTGCCGTCGCGAGCTGCGCGGGCCAGGAGTCCAAGGCACGCCCGCGCGCCGCGCTCACCACGGTGGCCCCCTCGCCCGAGCCTCTTACCCCGCAGCTGGCCGAGAGCCAGTTCCGCTCGTTCGTCGGCAACGACGACGTGGCCCGCGCGGCCCGGGACGAGCGCCTGGCGCTGAACTGGGTCTCCGACGGCCAGGCGATGCTGACCGCGGCCGAGTTCCGCAAGGCCGCCTTCGATGGCGACCCCGTGCAGCGCTTCGACTACGGAACGCCGAAGTTCTACGTACCGAAGCTCAAGGAGGAGTTCCCGCAGTGGTTCGTGGCCCAGGTGCCGCGGACCGTCAAGGGCGACCCCAAGAGCACCCGCACCGCGCTGATGGGCTTCATCCGCAAGGGCTCGACCGACACCTGGCACCTGAGCCTGTCCACGCTGCTGGCGCCCAAGGCCAAGATGCCCAAGATCGCGGTCGGCCCCGACGGGTACGCGACCGGGGTCACGCCCGACGACACCTCGGTGCTGATCGGCCCGCAGCAGGTGCCGGGCATCCACGCCACCCTCGCGTTCGAGGGCCCCGACAGCGTGACCGCCCGCATCATGAAGAACGGCCCGTACACGACCGGCTACTACAACCAGAGCCGCAAGGACCACCGGAAGGCGCTGTCGCGCGGCCTGATCCTGCAGACCGTGTTCGTCGCCACACCCTGGCCGCTCTTCCCGCTGCGGACCGAGCACGGCGGTGTGACCGTTCTCTACTCGCTGTCGCGCAACACCAACACCCAGCCGAAGGACAAGGACAAGGCCAAGGGGCTGAACCCGCCGCTGCCGCCGGAGATCGCGCATCTGCTGGAGAACGGGGTGGAGGGTCCGCAGATCCAGACCTCCGAGACGCTCCAGTTCGTGGCGTTCGATCCGGCCAAGTCCACCGACAAGTCCAAGGAACAGTCCAAGGCCGAGGTGTTCGGGGAGGACGGGGCGTTCACCAAGGCCTCCGCGCCCCCGAAGGCGTCCTAGCCGCTTAAGTCCTCACCGGACTCGGGAGTTCTCAGCCGTAGACGCGCTGGAGGACCAGGGCCAGGAAGAGGAGCGCCACCAGGCCGGCCAGGACCAGCGCGGGCGGGATGTTCGGTCCGTGGCGGTGGATTTCGGCGCGTGCGCTCCGGCAGGTCGGGCAGCGCCCTTCGGCCACCGGACCCGAGCACCGGGCGCAGATCAGGTGTTCGCAGCTCATGTCGTGTGCCCCAATCTCCGTGCAATTCGCCATCATCCAGCGTAGCCGGACTGTATGGTCGATCCGGCAAGACCGTGAGCTCTCAGGCACGAACCGGTCGAACGGGCCGGGGAGGTGCCGACACGCCGCGCCCCAGGTGGATCCGCTCCCCGCGTACCGCCTCATATGGGCCGAGGCAGTTGACTGTCCCCTCTACACTGCTCGGAAGCCGCCTGGTCGGACGACCGGGAGGTGAACGGAAGGGCCCAGAGACCCGGATAGGTTCGGGGTTCCAGGTTCCTCCGTAATCCAACCCCTAGACTGAACCGCCGTGATGCAGCCGTGATCCATTTCGACAACGTCACCAAGGTCTACAAGAACCAGGGCCGGCCGGCCCTCCAGCACGTGAACGTCGCCATCGAAAAGGGCGAGTTCCTGTTCCTGGTCGGGCCGTCGGGTTCGGGTAAGTCGACCTTCCTGCGACTGATCCTCAAGGAGGAGCGTCCTAGCCAGGGTCACGTGCACGTGGCGGGCAAGGACCTCAGCCGGTTGACCAACTGGAAGGTGCCGCATCTGCGGCGCCGGATCGGCTGCGTCTTCCAGGACTTCCGCCTCCTCCCCAACAAGAACGTCTTCGAGAACGTCGCGTTCGCCCTCGAGGTGATCGGCAAGCCGCGGCGCTTCATCGCCAAGGTGGTGCCCGAGGTCATCGACCTCGTCGGGCTCGAAGGCAAGGCGCACCGGATGCCCGACGAGCTGTCGGGCGGCGAGCAGCAGCGCGTCGCCATCGCGCGGGCGTTCGTCAACCGGCCGATGATCCTCCTGGCGGACGAGCCGACGGGGAACATCGACCCGGCGACGTCCATCGGCATCATGAAGGTGCTGGACCGGATCAACCGGACCGGCACCACCGTGGTGATGGCCACCCACGACGCCGCGATCGTCGACGCGTTCCGCAAGCGCGTCGTCGAGCTCGAGGACGGGCGGGT
This sequence comes from Actinomadura barringtoniae, assembly GCF_017573505.1. Taxonomy (GTDB): domain Bacteria; phylum Actinomycetota; class Actinomycetes; order Streptosporangiales; family Streptosporangiaceae; genus Spirillospora; species Spirillospora barringtoniae. The sequence goes on along the minus strand of NZ_JAGEOJ010000005.1, from coordinate 417,524 downwards.
CGTCCGCGACCAGTCCCGCGGCGTCTACGGCCAGGCCTACTAGCTCACGCAGTCGGCGGCCGGCGGCGGCGCGGACCGCCCCGGCACCACCGCACTGAACCTGCGGGTCCAAACCGGCGTATGACATTCGGTACGAAGTACGAGTGGAACGCGCCCGCACCGAACACGCTCCCCAGCGGGCACAGGCGATCAAGGACAGCGAGGCATGCGCGCACAGTTCGTTCTCCAGGAGATCTGGATCGGTCTCCGCAGGAACCTGACGATGACGATCTCCCTCGTCATCACCGTCGCCATCGCCATGGCGCTTTTCGGGACCGGCCTGCTGCTGCGGGCTCAGGTCAACGCCTCCAAGGGGTTCTGGTACGACCGGGTCGAGGTGTCGGTCTACCTGTGTGCCAAGACCAGCTCCAACCCCGCGTGCCAGCGGAGTGACACGACCGAGCAGCAGCGCGACACCCTCAAGAAGAGCCTTGAGGACATGCCGCAGGTGGCGAAGGTCGACTATGAGAGCCGCCAGGAGGCGTTCGACCGCTTCAAGGACCGGTTCTCCGGCACGCCCGGGTTCGTCGCGGCGACCAAGCCGGGCGACATTCCCGACTCGTTCCGGATCAAGCTGAAGGACCCCTCGCAGTACGAGAAGGTCATTCAGGCGATCACGGGCCGGCCGGGCGTGGACCAGGTGATCAACGAACGCGAGATCCTGAAGAAGTTCTTCAAGATCCTCGGTGGCCTGCAGTGGGCCGCGCTGATGATCGCCCTGATCCAGGTGATCGCCGCGGTGCTGCTGGTGGCCAACACGGTGCGGTTGTCGGCGTTCAACCGGCGCCGTGAGACGGGCATCATGAGACTCGTCGGCGCATCGAACACCTATATCCAAATGCCCTTCATCATGGAGGGCGCCATCGCGGGCCTGATCGGAGGCCTGTTCTCGGCGGTCCTGCTGGTCGGGAGCAAGATGCTGCTCATTGACCGATTGGCGGGCAATGTCGGGTTCGCGACCCAGCTCGGCTGGGGGACGGTGGTCGCGGTCATTGTCGTGTCGATCTGCTTCGGCGTGCTGCTCTGCGCCATAGCCTCGTTCCTCACCCTGCGCCGCTACCTGCGGATTTAGCGGGCCGGCGGCCGGACCGGGACGGATCGGCGGGCGTCCACACCCCGGAGAACAGCGGGAATTACACTGGCTCGCATGTTCCGGTTCACCGGTCGTGCGCTGCGGGGGACCGCCATAGCCGCCGCGATCGTCTGCGCCTACGGTGCCGGAGTGGTCAGCGGCGGTGGGGCGGCCAAGCAGCCCGACCCCTCGCCTCGGTCCCTGCTGGACGAGGCGGCCACCAAGATCGGTCAGGAGTCCGTCGAGCCCGTGGACCACGGCGAGCTCGACCGCGCGGCCATCGACGGCATGCTGAAGCGCCTCGGCGACAAGTGGGCCCGCTACTACTCGGCCGAGGAGTTCGACGACTTCCAGGGCCGCCTGAACGGCAGCTACAGCGGCGTGGGCATCTGGCTGGGCTCAGGACCCCAGAACGCCGCCGGTCGCACCTCGGAGGCCCCGAGCGGCGACCAGAGCGGCGATCAGGGCGGCGATCAGGGCGGCGATCAGGGCGGCGATCAGGGCGGCGATCAGGGCGGCGATCAGGGCGGCGATCAGAGCGGGGACCAGGGCGGCGATCAAGGCCGCGACCAGGCCCGTGCGGCGACCGCGGAGGGCGACGAGCCCACCGCCGCCGAGTCGCCCTCGCCCTCCGCCACCTCCTCGCCCGCGCCTGCGCCGTCGGCCTCTGCCACGCCCGGCACCGCCGCTCCAGGGCCGGTACGGGTGGCCAGCGTTCAGCCCGGCTCGGCGGCCGCCAAGGCCGGTGTACGCGCCGGAGACGTGGTCACGCGGGTGGCCGGCGAACGCGTCGACGGCTGGGACGTGACGAAGGTCGCGGCGGCCCTGCGCGGCAAGGCCGACACCGGCGTCGAGCTCGCCGTCGACCGCGACCACCACGAGAAGCGCTTCACCCTCGTCCGCACCCCGGTGCAGAGCGGCGACGTGTCGGCGAGTGCCCTGCCGCCCGACATGCAGCTCGTACGGGTCGGCGCGTTCACCCGCGGCGTCGGCCGCCAGGTGCGCGCCGCCGTCGACCAGGCGCCGGACCGGCACCGCGGCGGCATCCTGCTCGACCTGCGCGGCAATCCCGGCGGCCTGCTGGACGAGGCGGTCGAGACGGCCTCGGCGTTCCTGCGGAGCGGGCTGGTGGTGACCTACGAGCGGCAGGGGCGGCCCGCCGAGCGGATGAACGTCACCCACCCCGGCGACGGCGACACGCCGCTGGTGGTCCTCGTGGACGCGGGCACCGCCAGCGCCGCCGAGGTCGTGGCGGGCTCCCTGCGCGACCGGGACCGCGCGGTGATCGTAGGATCGCGTACCTACGGGAAGGGGTCGGTGCAGGAACCGGTCCGCCTCGAGGACGGCTCGGCGATCGAGCTCACCGTCGGTCGCTATCGCACCCCGAACGGCCGTAACCTCGACGGTGTCGGGATCGACCCGGATGTGGCGGTCTCGGCCGACCGCCCGCCCGAAGAGGCCGAGCAGCGCGGCAGGACCGTGCTGCGCGGCCTGATCGCGACGCTGCCGGAGGTGGGCTCGGGCGGCGCAATGGACAGAGACCGAGGCTGATCACGTGCCACGTGAGACCGGGCGGAAGAACATCGCCCAGAACAAGCGTGCCCGTTACGACTATCACATCGACGACACCTGGGAAGCGGGCCTGGTGCTGCTCGGCACCGAGGTCAAGGCGCTGCGCGCCGGCCGCGCCAACGTCGTCGACGGCTACGCGCACGTGCGCGACGGAGAGGTCTGGCTGGAGAACGTTCACATCCCCCAGTACGTCCAAGGGACATGGACCAACCACGCGGAGAAGCGGCCGCGCAAGCTGCTCCTGCACAAGCGGGAGATCCAGCGCATCATCGCCAAGTCGTCGGAGCCGGGCTGGACTCTCATTCCGCTCGCGCTCTACTTCAGCGACGGGAAGGCCAAGGTCGAAATCGGCCTCGCCCGTGGTAAGAAGTCGTACGACAAGCGGCAGGCCATCGCTAAACGGGAAGCCGACCGGGAGATGCAGAAGGCCGCGGCGGCCCGGTTCAGGAGACGGTGAAGGGTGTCGATGACCAACCGAGGCCGGAGACGGGGCGTGCGCGGCGCCGCGCGGGGCACGCGCGGCACCGCGAGGTGGCGCCGGGCCGTCGCCCTCACGGCGTGCGGGACGGCGGTCGCGGGGCTGACATCGGGCTGCTTCGCCGAGCCGTCGGCGATGCCCACCGTGCGCGACTTCCTGATCGCCTGGCAGGTCGGCAACTACCAGGCCGCGGCGCACAAGACGTTCGGCGCCGACCAGAAGACGGTCCAGGCGGCCCTCGGCCAGGTGCGCAGCCAGCTCGACGCGGCCTCGCTCAAGCTGGGCCTCGGCCGCATCGACAAGAAGGGCGACCACGCCGACGTCCGCTTCTCGGTCCGGATCGACCTCGGTGAGAACGGCCAGCCCTGGACCTACAGCGGCCTGATGAAGCTGCAGCGCAAGGGCGGCAACTGGAAGGTCCTCTGGGACCCCTCGATCGTTCACCCGAGCCTGAAGCCCGGTCAGCGCCTCGCGGTGATCACCGAGGTGCCGGCGCGCGCCGAGGTGAAGGACGCGCAGGGGCGGAGCCTGCAGAAGCCCGTGAACGCCGCCATCGTCGGCGTCTACCCCGGCAGGCTGAGCGACCCCGAGCGCACCATCCAGTCGCTCGCCCGCGCCACCAAGATCGACGGTGGCCGCCGGCTCGACGTCGAGCGGCTGCTCGGCCGCGTCCGGTCGGCGCCCCCGGACAAGTTTCTGCCGTTGCTGACGCTGGAACGCGGCACCACCGCCAGTGACCCCGTCGCCCGGTTCGCCAGCATCCCCGGGCTGGTCGTCCAGCAGCGGCAGTTGCCGATCGGGGCCGCCGCGGCGCCCGAGGTCGTCGGCAACCTCGGCCCGGCCACCGCCGACCGGCTCCAGCAGGTCGGCGCGCCCTACCAGCCCGGCGACACCATCGGCGTCAGCGGCCTGCAGATGCTCCAGCAGCGCAGGCTGGCCGGCATCCCGGTGGTGAAGGTCGTCGCGCAGGACCCGGACGGCAAGAACCGCGAGGAACTGCACTCCTGGGACGGCGTCGGTCCCCAGCCCGTTCAGACGACCCTCGACCGCAAGGTCCAGGGCGCCGCGGACCGGACGCTGGCCGGCCTGCCCTTCCCCGCGTCGCTGGTCGCCATCCAGGCGGGGACCGGCAACGTCCTGGCCGTCTCCAACCACAACACGGGCGGGCAGAACCTCGCCATGGAGGGCCACTACCCGCCCGGGCTGACGTTCGGCATCGTGTCCGGGGAGGCGCTCCTGGAGGCGGGGACGTCGAAGGACACGCCCACGGACTGTCCCGCCACGGCCAACGTGGGCGGCCAGACATTCACCTCCGAGTACGCCACCACGGCCAAGCGGACGCTCGAGAAGAACTTCGCCTACTCGTGCGCGACGACCATGGCCAAGCTGAGCGGCAACCTGCCCCCGCAGGCGCTGACCAAGGAGGCCGCCAACTTCGGCCTCGGCAAGGACTGGGGGCTGAGCGTCCCCGCGTTCACCGGATCGGTGCCGACGCCGACCAGCGACGCCGAGAAGGCCACCACCATGATCGGCCAGGGCAAGGTCCAGGTGAGCCCGCTGTCGATGGCCCTGGCCGCCGGTGGCGCCAAGACCGGCCTCTGGCGCCCGCCGGTCCTGCTCCAGACCCCGGCAGACCCGCAGACCACGCTGCCGCAGGTCCTGTCGGCCCCGGCGACCGCCGGCATGAACCGGATGATGCAGCGCTCGGTCTTCGAGGGCACCGCCAAGGCCGCGGGCAAGGGCGTCAAGGGCTCGGTGATCGGCGTCGCGGCCACCGTGAACTACCCCGAGCGCGGCCGCACCCGCACGATCTCGTGGTTCGTCGGCGTCCGCGACACCCTGGCGTTCGCGATCGCCGTCGAGGGCGACGTGCCGGCCTCGACCCTGGCCGCCCGCTTCCTGGGCGCCCCCGCCTCGCGGGTCACCCCTACAGCGGCCCGCTGACCCATCGTTACTGCTTTGTTATCTCTTTACGCTCGGGTCGCAACCTTCCCTGGGGTCCCACGCGTCTTTATGGGTGACTGAGACACCGCTTGGGGGGTTGCGGACTCAGTCGCCGTGATGAGACCAGAGCCTCGTCTCGGGGGAGGCTCTGCCGTCCGGACCGGCCCGACCCTGCCGGTCGGCCCCGGTGGGCACGACGAGTTCGTCGCCCACCGGGGCGTCACTTTGTCTGAGCACAGATGCCGGCCCGTGGCGAGAGATCCAATGGCCGGGAATCTCGTTGGCACCTGCCGCGTTCTCCATGTAGCGTCTACTTCGGACGTCCTACGGGACGCCCGTTTTGACAACTCAACATGGGGGTGACCGGCTTCGACTTCGGTAGGTCGAGCCAGGGGAAGCGGGTCGAGGGTGGCTGTCGTGACCTCGATAATCCTGTGACAGCGAATCACAACTGCCAACAAGAAGCAGTCTGAGTTCGCCCTCGCCGCCTGAGGCGAGTAGCGACTCTGTCAGCCCGGGAGAGTCTCCGACCCGGGGTCTGGCATCGTAAGGAGACTCCACCTACGAACCCGGTCGCGGGGCTTGTAGGAACACCAAACAGCGACTGAGCCCGTCGGCGACACGCCTGCGTGAGCGCCGGGGCTGAGAAAACGTTAAGCAGGCTGCACCCGGAGAAGCCCTGAATCATCACCGAAGGACGCGGGTTCGATTCCCGCCACCTCCACTGAGATTATGCCCTTGACCTGCGGAAACGCGATCCGGTCAGGGGCATTTTCATGCCGTGCGGCAGCCGTGGCATCGGTCTTCGGTGCCGGACCGGCCGACGTGCGAAGGGGACCGGGTCCATCGGCAGTCCGGCCCATCGGCGGGCCCCGGTCCATCGGTGGGCCCCGGTCCATCGGCGGGCCCCGGTCCATCGGTGGGCCCGGTCCCCTTCGCGTGCGCGGCTGAGGTGCGGTCAGCCTGTGTAGGTGTAGATGTTCTTCTGGACCGAGACGGCGACGCCCTCCGGCGAGGTGGCCTTGACCACGAACGTGCTGGTGTTCATGCCGATGCCCGCCGGGACGGTGACGGTGCCGCCGCACTTGGTGATCTGGCCGGGCGCCAGCGCGCGGGCCTGGCAGTAGACACCCGCCAGCTTGGCGTTCGGGTTGGCGGTGGCGTCCACGGCGGTGATGTCCTGCAGCTGCGTCCGGCCGCTGTTGCGGACGACGATGCTGACCCCGTAGGGCCTCATGGCCGGGACCAGGGTCTTACGTGTGGGCGTGGTGCCGTCCCCCGAGGCGAGGTTGGGCTGCTCGGGCGGATAGCCGTTCGAGGGTGGCTGCGCCGGAGCGGCGGCCGTCGGGATGTCCCAGACCTTGACGTAGTCGGTCGTGGCCTTGATCTCGGAGATGCCGGGGAAGACGCACAGCGGCGCCTGGGAGACCGCATTGCCGAGCGTGAAGGTGGAGTCGAACCGGCCGCCCTTGCCCAGCCCCTTGACCACGGTGCCGTCGACGTGCCCGGTCTTGAGCGGTCCGGCCGAATAGGGCTGGACCGACAGCGTGGTCACATGGCCGTCATCCCACGCCAGGTCGACGGTGCCACGGTCCACGATGCTGTCGAGGCCGAACGGGCATCCGCCTCTTCCATCGGCGTGGTAGTCCATGACGCCGTTGTGGACGGTGCCGACCTCCCAGCCCGGTACGCCCCAGCTTCGCAGGACCCGGCAGCCGCTGACCTCGTGCCGGAAGTAGTGCAGGTCGTGGTTCTGCGGCAGGAACGTCAGGCCAGGAGAGACCTTGACGTTGACCTCTCCGGCCGGGCATTCGAGAAACGGAACGTCCGAGGCGTGGGCGGCTGCGGGCAGGATGCCCGCAGTGAGAGCCGACGCCAGTGCGGTCGTCAGCGTGAGCAGTTTGGTGCGCATCGTTACCGTCCAGGTACGGGCAACCTCCGGGCGCCGCTGCGCACGTTCCGCACCCGGTACCGGCAGTGCCCCCTGTGCCACAGGCTCGATGACGCCGGGGGATGCGTGCTGGCGTCCTCCCCGGGCGGAACGCGGGCGGTGACTGCCGCTCCAGGGTCGTTCACCTGGGAGAACAGCGCCGGATCATCGCCCGCGATTCCGTACCCTTCGGAACGCGTACTCACCGTAACCGATCTTGATCAACTTATCGCGATCATCGTGCGCCACCTGCAGCCTTGTCATCGAGAGGCATCGTTACCTCACGAGCGCGATGAGCGGCCCGCAGGCTTTGCCGGCGGGCCGCTCACGTTCCGGAGCGCGGCCCCAGAGGGGCGACCCACGGGAGGTCGCCCGGCGTTACCCCAACTGGTCGCGGCGGCGGGTCAGGTAGGCGGTCTCGGCGGTGTTGCCTGCGAGCTCGATGGCCTTGTCGTAGGCCTCGCGTGACTCCTGGCTCCGGCCCAGCCGGCGCAGGAGGTCGGCTCGGGTGGCGTGGAAGGCGTGATAGTCGGCGAGCTTGGCTTGGAGGCGGTCGATCTCGGCCAGGGCGACGTCGGGGCCGTCGAGTTCGGCGACGGCGATGGCGCGGTTGAGGGCGATGATCGGTGAAGGGTCGAGACGTACGAGCTGGTCGTAGAGGGCGAGGACCTGTGACCAGTCGGTGTCGCGGATGTCGCGGGCCGAGGTGTGCACGGCGTTGATCGCGGCGAGGATCTGGTAGCGGCCCGGAGCGACCCCGGCGGCGGCAGCGGCGAGGCGTTCGCGTACGAGTCGGTGGCCCTCGGCGATCAGTGTCGTGTCCCAGGCGCCGCGGTCCTGCTCGGCGAGCGGGACCAGCTCGCCGCCGCCCGAGACGCGGGCGGTGTGGCGGGCCTCGGTGAGCAGCATCAGGGCCAGCAGCCCGGCGACCTCCCCGTCGTTCGGCAGGAGGGCGCGGATCAGGCGGGTGAGGCGGATCGCCTCGACGGTCAGATCACGACGCAGGGGATCGGTGTCGGGACTGGTCGCCAGGTAGCCCTCGTTGAAGACGAGGTACAGGACGGCCAGGACGCCGGTGACGCGTGCCGGGAGATCCTCGGTGGACGGCATGCGGTACGGGATTCCCGCGGCCTTGATCTTGCCCTTCGCGCGGGTGATGCGCCGTTCCACGGCGGTCTCCTGCGCCAGGTAGGCGCGGGCGATCTCGGGCACGGTCAGCCCGCCGACCATGCGCAGCGTCAGCGCCACCCGGGCCTGCATCGCCAGCGCCGGGTGGCAGCAGGTGAAGATCAGCCGGAGCCGGTCGTCGTCGATCGCGCCGACAGGCTCGGGCGGTTCGCGGTCGTACACCATCAGAGCCTCCTTGTGCTTGTCGTCGCGCTTGCTCTCGCGCCGGAGCCGGTCGATGGCCTTGCGGTTGGCGGTCATGGTCAGCCAGGCGCCGGGGTTCGGCGGTACGCCGTCGGCCGGCCACCGTTCGACGGCGGTCGCGAACGCCTCCGCTGCGGCCTCCTCGGCGACACCGAGGTCCCCGAAGCGCCTGGTCAGAGCCGCGACCACCCGGGCCCACTCCTCATGGTGGGCCTGGGTGATCGCCTCCTCGACGTCGCTCACTGGAACGGACGCACCTCGATCTTGCGATCGCAGACCTTCGACGCCTCGGTGGCGAGCCTGAGCGCCACGTCCAGATCGGGGGCCTCCCACACCCAGACTCCGGCGAGGTACTCCTTGGACTCCACGAAGGGCCCGTCGCTGAACACCGCCTCCTCGCCCCGGTTGTCGACGACCGTGGCCGCGTCGGTGTCCGCGAGCCCGCCCGCGAAGACCCAGTAGCCCTCGGCGATCAGCCGCTCGTTGAACTCGCTGATGGCGGGCTGCCGGTCCGTGCTGCCGGGATCGCTCTTGTCGTCGATCACCGAAACCAGATACCGCATCTGAAGATCCTCTCTCACGTTCGTCACCACAGTCTGGACCGCCCGGCGCCTCGTCCGGCGCCCACTTGCGGGCGGCCTCACCTCTCCTACGAACGCCCCCACCCCAACCCGACACCCCGGCCGAGATTTCTTTCAGAACTCTCGCGGTGGGATCTCTGGGGACGCCGGATGTGGCCAGGTGGGGGTGATCGGGGGGTGTTGTCGGCGCATTTGGGGGGTGTGGGGGGTGGCCGGTTGCGGGCAGGGGGCGGCCGGTTGCGGGCGGGCGGATCGGGGGTGGTGCGTGGTGCGATGACGGGAGTGTGTGACTTGGATCACACTTCTTGGGAGGGGGTGGGCCTGCGTGCCCACGATCAAGAGGACGGCCGAGGGGGACGGCGGGTACTTCGATCCGCATACGCACTTCTCGGGGATCCCGCACTACCGGGTGCTCGGCAGGCTGACGCCGGACGGGGACCTGCTGATCCAGCAGTGGCGGACCAAGCCGCTCGCGGGGGAGCTCAACGGGGCGTCGAACGAGGTGATCGAGGACTTCCTGGCCAGGCACGTGATTCCGCCGGTGACCGGGACGGTGCCGGTGCACGTGAAGCCGCCGCACAAGCAGGACGGGGAACGCGAGAAGCGGCTCGCGGGGATCCTGTACGACCTCGAGACGCGGCTCCTGCTGATGCAGGTGCTCGGGCTCGGCTGGGGGCTGGGCGGGCTCTCGGCGGGTGACGAGACCCGGCTGGCCGAGAACGCCGGGACGCTGATCAAGATCATCCGTACCGGGTGCGACGCGGTGGCCGCGGCGGTGCCCGAGGGCGAGGTGCGGGCGGAGCTGAAGGAACTGGCGAAGGAGACGTCTCGCAAGCGGCCGGAGCAGGCGGCGGTGGAGAGGCTGGCGGCGGCGGTCCTCACCGTGCCGATCGAGCAGACCGAGGTGGCGTACGAGGGGCTGCCCAAGGTGGTGCGGCACGTCTGCCAGAACGCGCTCACCGCGACGCCGCAGAACGACTACGACAGCGCGTACGTGGGGCGTGGGCTGCTGCCGATCGCCATCCCGGCTCTGCTCGGGGCGGGGATGCGTGAGTTGCGGCGGCAGAACATTCAGTTCTCCGAACAGTCCGTACCGGTGTGGTCGATGACCGGCAAGTGGCGGGAGAACGAGGCGGCGGCGACGGCCGTCGAGCAGGCCGAGCAGCAGGGCGTCGTCGTTCGCTGGCTGCCGATGCTGGCGGGCGCGTTCCTCGGCTGGGTCGGCGACAGTCACGAGTACCGCGAGGATCCGAGCTGGTCGATGCTGCGCCTGCGGGACGCGGCGCGGGAGAAGGAGGTTCGGCCGGCGGGGGCCTCCGGGGCGGCGCTGGAGTGCCTGTCGACCCACCTGGCCGGGCCGTACGACGACTGGACGCGGCGCTGGGCCGAGTTCGCGCCGATGCCGTGGCCCAAGCGGACCAAACCGACGATGCACGAGGAGATCGCCGGGTGGATCGACCAGATGGAGGCGGCGGTCCGCTACCAGGTCCGCTACACGACCGGGTTCGACATCGCCAGCCCCGAGCGCACCTGGTACACGCGGCATGGTGCGCTGCTATTCGAGCGGGTCCTGCGGATGCTGTTCAAGGTGGCTCGCGAGCAGCGTCGTCCGCTCGTGGCCCACGTGCACGTCGGCGAGGGCTATCCGGGCTTCGTCGACACGGATGCGACGGACGTACGGGCCGCCATGAAACGAAAGGACCAGCCCGGGCTGCGCATTCTGTACGACCCGGACACCAAGCTGCCCGCCCACTATCTGTGCGGGGAGAACAACGTTCAGCAGATCCTGAACGCCGTGCAGCGCTTCCGTTCGGCGCTGGCCAAGGAGGAGGGCGGCCGGGCGCTGACCGACTTCGACCGCTACGTGCGCGTGCGGTTCGGGCACGTCACGCACGCGTCGCTCCTCCAGGCCCAGCAGATGGCCGACGCCGGGATCTGGGCGGACGTCAACCTGAGCAGCAACCTGGCGACGGGCGCGCTGGCGTTCGTTCAGGAGACCGAGGCGCTGAGCGCGCAGACCGGCAACGTGGCGGGCATCATCAAGCAGGCCGCCACGGTCGTCGCACAGCAGCCGAACGCGCCGCTGTTCAAGCAGCACGCCCTGGTCACGCTGCTGACCTGCGGCGTCCCCACCGTTCTCGGCACCGACGGCGGTGGCATCGAGCACAGCGAGATGTCCCGCGAGTACGCGCTGGCCGGCGCGATCCTCGCGAACGCCGCCGCCGAGGTCGACACCGGCAGTTTCACCATCCTCAGCTCGGCCAAGCGGCCCATGCTGCTCAAGCTGGACAAGGTGACCAAGGAGGCCCTGCACCGGCGGCTGGACGTGGCGCGGCTGTACGAGTACCAGAACGCCCATCACGCGTGGACCGAGTCCTGGGAACGGGTCCCGGCGCCACCCACCCTCCCGGGAATCCGGGACGCTGAGCTGGACAAGACCCTGCACGGCGTCTTCCTCGACGCCGTGGCCGGCACCTGACTCATGCCGAGCAGGGGTGCGGGGGCCGACGTTTGAAAGACCGAGGCCCCCGCGCCTCACCGCGCCGCCCGGCCCGCTACGTGCTGTTCCTCACCGCGTTCTTCGTGCTGACGCCCGGCTCCAAGGGGCTCACCGGCCTGGACAGCTGGGTCGGCGGCCAGCCGATCACCGGCTTCCGCGACATCGGGCAGATGGTCGCGCTGCTGATCGCGATCGCGCTCGGCATGGCCGTCGGCTTCGTTCTCACCCCGCGTACGGTCCTCGACCGGCAGCGGCACCTCTAACCGCGCACCAGGGGGCGGCTAGCGCTTGTGGGCGACGCCTCCGTAGGTGTCGACGGCGGCGGGGGTGCCGAACGGGCTGTGCTCGGGGCGCCAGAGCGAGACGGGGACGACGCCCGGCTCCAGGAATTCGAGGCCTTCGAAATAGCGCTCGATCTGCTGCGGACTGCGCAGGTGGTAGGGGACCGCGCCGGTCTCGGCGTAGCGTTCGTGGGCCGTCTCGCGCGCCTTGCTGGTGTTGGCGCCGTCGCTGAGAACGAGGTAGCTGCCCGACGGAAGGGCGTTCACCAGGTGATGAACGAGTGACCAGGGGTCCTCGTCGTCGGACAGGTGGCCCATGATCCCCAGCATCACCAGGGCGACCGGCTTGGAGAAGTCGAGCGTCTCGGCGGCGGCGCGCAGGATCGCGTCGGGATCGCGGACGTCGGCGTCGATGTAGTCGGTCTTGCCCTCGAGCGTGCTGGTCAGGAGCGCGCGGGCGTGGACCAGCACCAGCGGATCGTTGTCGACGTAGACGACGCGGGATTCGGGCGCGACCCGCTGGGCGATCTCGTGCGTGTTGTCGACGGTGGGCAGGCCGGTGCCGATATCGAGGAACTGGCGGATCCCGACGTCCTCGGACAGGTGCCGTACGGCGCGGCCCAGGAAGACGCGGACGCTGCGCGCGACGTCGATGATGCCGGGATAGATCTCGACGAAATGAGCGCTGGCCTCCCGGTCGACGGGATAGTTGTCCTTACCGCCGAGCCAGTAGTTCCAGATCCTCGCCGAATGCGGCACCGTGACATCGATGTCGGCCGGTATTGGCTTGTCTGCGTTTTCCACGCCGATCCCTCCGCTTTGATGCTGCGATATTAGGACAGGCTTATCGGATCCTCGCAGCGGCCCGGCCGCTCGCCGGCCCGGCAGTTCGGTAGCTCGCGCTTGCGGGAGATGAACCAAATAGCGGTCGCCCGCGTGAATCCATTGTGACTGGACATCACGTCTGGAAAGCCATTGGCCGCTCAGGCTGAACTAGACCTGCTGAGGTCGTTCTGCGCGGATCTGAGGTCGCTGTGGGTCGAGGCCGGCGGGCCGAGCCTGCGAGCACTGGAGCGGCACCTGTCGCTCAGCAAGAGCCAGGTCGGCGCGATCCTGAACGGCCGCATCAGGCGCCCGCCGGACTGGCAGGTCGTGAGCACGCTGGTCGAGTGCATCAACAGGCACGCGGCCGAGCACGGGCGGGCGGAACGCCTGTCGCTGCGCACGGGTGTCGAGGAGCATTGGCGCCCGCGCCACGGCCTGCTGGAGCACGCGTTCGGTAACGCCGCCGTACGCGGGCCAGAGGAACGCGTTGCTCAGGCGAGTCCTGTCGTGCCAGCGATGCTGCCTCCCGCGGTGGCGGGTTTCGCTGGGCGGCGGGAGCTGCTGGCCGTTCTGGACGACCTGCTGGCATCACGTGCTGAGCTTGGCCCCGCCGTGCTCATCACGGCCGTCGGCGGGACGGCCGGGGTGGGGAAGACGGCGCTGGCGGTGCATTGGGCGCATCGCGTCGCCGACGACTTTCCTGACGGGCAGCTATATGTGAACCTGCGCGGGTTCGACCCTGGCGGCGCGGCGCTCGGCCCGTCCGAGGCCCTGCGCGGCTTTCTGAACGCGCTGGGCGTAGCGGCCGAACGTACGCCGGACGACCTGACCGGCCAGATCGGGCTGTACCGGAGCCTGATGGCCGGGCGGCGGATGTTGATCGTGCTGGACAACGCGCGTGACGTCGACCAGGTGCGGCCGCTGTTGCCCGGTGGTGTCGGCAGCATGGTGGTGGTGACCAGCCGCAACCGGCTCACGCCGCTGGTCGTGACTGAGGGCGCCCGCTCGGTGAGCCTCGACCTGCTCTCCGGCGAGGAGGCCAGGGAGTTGCTGGAGCGGCGGCTGGGCAGGCCACTTGCCGACGATGGTTCCGTTGAGGAGATCATCGCTCGCTGCGCACGGCTCCCGTTGGCGCTCGCGGTCGTGGCCGCACGTGCCGCCACCGACCCGAACCTGCCGCTGTCCCGGTTGGCCGCCGAGCTGCGGGACCGGGCCGGTGCGTTGGACACGCTCCAGGGAGGGGACGCCGCTACGGACGTCCGGGCGGTCTTCTCCTGGTCCTACCGTTCCCTCTCGCTCGAGGCGGCCCGGCTGTTCCGGTTGCTCGGCCTGCACCCGAGCGCGGACTTCGGTGCGGCGGTCGCGATATCCCTGGCAGGCGATCCGCCCTCTGTGACGCGCGCCGCACTGGGCGAACTGACCCGGGCGCATCTGGTCGCGGAACGAAGCCCGGGTCGTTATGAGTTTCACGACCTGTTGCGGGCCTACGCCGCCGAACAGGCCGCTGCCGGTGATGAGCAGGGGAGTGCCGTTCATCGGATGCTCGATCACTACGTGCACACCGCGCATCAGGCGGGCGTCCTTATGGACCCCCATCGCTACGTGGGGGATTCCCCTGACGAGCCGGAGTCCGGGGTTGCCCCGGAGGAGCTCGGTGAGGCCGAAGCCGCGTTGGACTGGTTCGGCAAGGAGTACCGGACGTTGCTGGCAGCCATCGACCAGGCCGCAGAGTCCGGGTTTGCTCTGCATGCGTGGCAGCTGGCCAGGGCGATGACCAACTACCAATATCGGCGTGGGCACTGGCACGAGCTGATTGCCAGCCATCGTGTCGCCCTCACGTCTGCCGAGCAGGCCGGTGACCTGCTCGGCCAGGCGCACGCCTGGCGCGGCATAGCCAACGCCTTGTGGTCGCTGGGTCGCCTGGACGAATCCCGCGTCGGCATGGAGGCGGCACTGGAGCTCTTCGGCCAGGTGGACGACCACGACGGCATGGGCGTCATGCAGGAGAACCTCGCGTGGGCCGCCTGGCATGTAGGCGACCCCACAGACGCGCTCGTTCATGCACGGCAGTCGCTTGCCCTGCATCGGGGCACCGGTCGCCTGGCGGGCCAGGCTCGGGCGCTGGGAACGATCGGCTGGGTCCTCGTGCAGTTGGGCGATCCCGTTGAGGCCATCCGGCAGTGCGAGCAGGCGCTGGAGCCGCAACTGCGCCTGGGTGACACGTTCGGCCTGGCCAACACCTGGGAGATCCTCGGGCTCGCGCACGCCGGCGCCCGCGACCATGGCGAGGCGGCCCGTTGTCATCGGCGCGCGCTGGAGCTCTTCAGGGCTACGGGACACCTCGCCGGTCAGGCGGGCGCGCTGGACAACATCGGCGACGCCCTGCAAGCCACCGGCGACGTCGCCGCCGCCCAGGCCGCCTGGAGCGAGGCCATCGCCATCTTCGAGGAGTTCGCCGACTCGGAGGCGGCACGGGTCCGGGCGAAGCTCGACCAGCGCGCACTGGTGTCCGGCGCCGTCCGGCAGTGACCGGACACCGGGCTCTCTCCACGGCCGATGACCTTCACATCGTCCGGTGTCGTCCGGTGTCCCGTACGCGCTGGACGGCGTGCTGCGATCTTCGTTCCTGACAGCACACCGTGCGAAGGGAGAAGGATGATGCGAATCGCGCCGATGTCAGGACGTGCGCGGCGCCGGACGTTCGCGGCGATGCTCGCCGGAGGTGCCGCGGCCGCGGCGCTGACCGCCGCCCAGGGCGCTCCCGCCCAGGCCACCACGTTCGCCAAGTGCACGTCCGCCCAGCACGACACGGGGTACGCCGCCGACCCGCCACCGCGCATCGTCGCTCAGGGCGAGTGCACCAGGGCCTTCCCGCCCGACGGTGAGGGAGCCAACCTGAACGTGCGGATCACGCGCAACGGGACAGTGGTCTGGAGCGGCGGCAACGGGGTGGGCATCGTCACGGCCGTCTACAACTGCCGCGGGAACGCCTGGGGCGACTTCACGGCTACCTGGAGCACCGGCCAGGTCGACGGCCCGTTCTCCGCCCCCTGCGGCTGACCTGCACGCTGTAGGACCCATGACTCCAGGAGAGGACGCGGGGGTTCGCGGGGGCGTCCATTCCCTGCCTCCTCTCCTGGCTCACCAACAACTGACGGCTGGTTAAGGCGAGCAATCGGGCGTAAAGTCTGCACATTCGGGGATCTAAACCCAAGCAATCCCAAACGCCCGGGAGTGCACTTGAACAGGACCGTCGCCACCACCGCCCTCGCAGGACTGGCGGTCGCCACGTCCACCGTCGCCTTGGTCGCCGAGAACTCCAGCGTTCAAGCAGCGCAGACCAGTTCCACCGCGGCGCGGAAGGATCCCGTCGCCGCGAAGCCGCGGCACTGGAAGACCCTCTTCAGGGACGACTTCGCGGGGGCGAAGGGCCAGGCGCTGTCGACCGCGAAGTGGATCCACGATCGCGGGCACTGCTACAACCCGTGCGTGGACCCCAACTGGGGGACCGGCGAGATCCAGAACTACACCGCCCGGCGGCGGAACGTCTCGACGGACGGCAAAGGCCACCTCGCCATCACCCCGATCCGCGACGGCAGCGGCGCGTGGACCTCGGGAAGGGTGGAGACGCGACGGCATGACTTCGCCATCGGCGGCAAGGGACGCCTCCTGCGGATCGAGGCCCGCATCAAGCTGCCGAGGCTGACGACCGCCAACGGCGCCGGCTACTGGCCCGCGTTCTGGGCACTGGGGGACCAGGCCAGAACGGGCGGCGCAGCATGGCCCGCGGTCGGCGAGGTCGACATCATGGAGTCGCGCAACGGGCAGGGCACCACGCTGGGCGTGCTGCACTGCGGCGTGAAGGAAGGCGGCCCGTGCCGGGAGAAGCGCGGCCTGCGAGCCGATGCGCCCTGCCAGGCATGCGGAGCCGCGTTCCACACCTACGCCGTCGAGATCGACCGCTCCACGCGCAACGAGCAGATCCGCTACTACGTCGACGGTCGTCGCTACCTCACCCTCACGCCCAAGAAGACCGGCATCAAGGCGTGGAACATGGCCATGCACCGGGGCCGCTTCCTGGTCCTGAACGTGGCGATCGGCGGCGGCTTCCCCGGCGATCCCACCGCCGCCACGGCCTCGGGCCGCCCCATGCTCGTCGACTACGTCGTCGTCAAGCGCCGCATCTAGCAGCGCCGCGTGCCGTGCGTTGCGGTGCCGCGTGCCGCGTGCCGTGCGTTGCGGTGCCGCGTGCCGCGTGCCGTGCGTTGCGGTGCCGCGTTGTGGCAGGCCGCGTGTTGCAGCGCCGCGTGTGTGGGGTCAGGCGGCGCCGTTGGCGGTGGGGTGGTAGGCGGCTAGCCAGTCGTTCAGGGCGAGCGCTCGTTCCAGCGACATGCGGTCTTGCTGGAGGCTGACGCCGCCCAGCGGCTTGGCGAGGGTGTCCGCTATGGCGGCATGGTCGAGGTACGGGTGGGCGGGGGATGAACTGTCGGCGGCGACATCTGCCAGGCGTTCCCGGATCATGCGTTCGTATCCAGGGTTCTGCGTTGCCGGGTAGGGGGCCTTGCGGCGTTCCACCACACTCTGCGGGAGGACGTCGGCGACCGCTCCGCGCAGCAGGCTCTTCTCCCTGCCGTCGAAGGTCTTGAACGACCAGGGCGTATTGAAGACGTACTCCACGAGCCGGTGGTCGCAGAACGGAACCCGCACTTCCAGGCCGACGGCCATGCTCATCCGGTCCTTGCGATCCAGCAGCATCTGCACCATCCGGGTGAGGTGCAGGTAGCAGACCTCCCGCATCCTGCGTTCATGTGGAGTCACCGACCCGTTGCCGTTGGGAAGGTGCGGCACTTCTTCGATGGCCTCTTGGTATCGCTGCCGCTGGTAGGCGCTGATGCGGTCGCGCAGGGACTGGTCGAGCAGGTCCAGCCCGCCACCACGGAACGGGCCGGCCCAGGGGAAATCGGGCTTCGCGATGGCTTCGGGGTCGTGGAACCACCGGTACCCGCCGAACACCTCGTCGGCGGACTCTCCTGAGAGGGCGACCGTGGACTGGCGCCTGATTTCGGCGAACAGCAGATAGAGCGAGCTGTCCATGTCACCCATGCCCGGCAGGTCCCTCGCCTGCAAGACGGTGTGCGATGCCTCCGGAGAGGCGAGCTGGTCGTTGGCGAGGACAACATCGCTGTGGTTGCTGCCCACATGCTTGGCGACGTCGTGCACGAACGGGCCGTCCGGGGTATCGCGCATCGCGTCGGGAACGAAGCCGCCCGTCTCGTCGACGAAGTCGACCGCGAAGGAACGTACGTCGGTCTCTCCAAGCGCACGGTCCGCCAGCGCGGTGAGAGCACTGGAATCCAGCCCGCCCGACAGCAGCGTGCACAGCGGCACGTCGGAGATGAGCTGCCGCTCGACGATGTCGTCCAGCAGTTCGCGTACGTGGGCCACGGTCGCGGGAACGTCGTCGGTGTGCTCGCGCGCGGTCAACGCCCAGTAGCGGCGGTCGGCGAGCCCCTGGCGGGAGACCGTGATGGTGTGGCCGGGGATGAGCTCGTACATCCCCCGGAAGACCGCATGGCCAGGGGTCTTGCAGAAGCTGAGGACCTCGCACAGGCCCTCCTCGTCGATCCGTGCCGTGAAGGCGGGATTGGCCAGGATCGCCTTGGGTTCCGAGCCGAAGAGCACACCCGCGGGTGTCGGCGCGTAATAGAGCGGCTTGATGCCCATCCGGTCGCGCGCCAGGAGCAGCTCCTGTGAGCGCTGGTCCCAGATGGCGAACGCGAACATCCCGTTCATCCGTTCGACCAGGCCCGCGCCCCACTCCAGGTAGGCGTTCAGCACCACCTCGGTGTCGGACGCGGTGCTGAATCGGTACCCGCGCGCCTCGAGGTCACGGCGCAGCTCGCGGTAGTTGTAGGTCTCGCCGCTGTAGACGATCGTGGCGGGCCCGCGGGACATGGGCTGGACGCCGCCGACGACGTCGATCACCGCGAGCCTGCGGTGCCCGAGCGCCGCGTGGCCGTCGAGCCAGATCCCTTCGTCGTCGGGCCCGCGCAGCGACATCGTCCGGGTCATCGCCGTCAGCGTCGCGCGCTCCCGGCCCAGCTCACGCTCGTAGTCGACCCAGCCCACGATGCCGCACATGCGACGCCCTCCCATTCATGTGTGTTCTGCAGCTAACCGTCCCTTTCCTTCCATCCAGGCCAATGCGACAAACAGGTCAATATGTTCACACGTTCGCCGTACGTTCGAACGGCCTGTGACCCCCGCCGCGCGATCGCCGACCCGCCGGTCCTCGCCCGCGCCGCCGCCCGTCTCCGTGGCGAACGGATCATCAGAAACCATGAATCAGAGACCGAGCGAGATGAGACCGCCGCGCAGCGTCACCGTTCGGCCGGATCGCCCGCCCCGGATCGCTCGCCCGGATCGTGCGCACGGACCGCGCTCCCGGGCCGGTCACCCCGGGTGGGTGATGCCGCGTTCACCCCGCCGGGCGGAATCTGCGGGCATGACAGTGGCAGATGTCCATGGTCCGATCGACTTCGTTCTCATCGAGTTCCCCGAGGACCGCATCACCGGCGGTGCGACGCGGGCGCTGATGGACCTGGTCGACCGTGGCGTGGTCCGCGTGCTCGACCTGATGGTGATCGGCAAGGGCGCGGACGGAACGTTGTTCATGGTCGACCTGACCGAGCCGTCGGCCAAGCGGCTGGGCGAGCTCGCCGACCTGGCCGGAGCGCGGTCGGGGTTGCTGGGGGAGTCCGACGCCAGGGCGGCCGGCGGCGCGATGCGCACCGGCACCGTGGCGACTCTCATCGTGTACGAGAACACCTGGGCCGTTCCGTTCGTGGCCGCCGCGCGCGAGAGCGGCGGCGAGGTCATAGCGAGCGCCCGGATCCCCGCCACGGACGTGATGGCCGCGCTCGACGCCCTCGAAGCGGCCGGCTGAGGAGGAGAGCGATGCCAGGCTTGCTGAGGGGAGTGGCGCGTACGGCGATCATCGCCGGAACGGCGTCCGCCGTGAACGGGCGCGTGCAGCGCCGCCAGGCCGAGAAGTTCGCCGGGCGCGACGCGCAGATCTATGCCGACAGGCAGGCGGCGTACGACCAGCAGACGGGCTACCAGCAGCAGGCGGCCCCCGCGGCCCAGCCCGCGCAGCCCGTCCAGGCGGCGCCGCCGAGCGATCCGATCGAGCGGCTGAAGTCGCTGGCCGAGCTGAAGGACAAGGGCGTTCTGACCGAGGAGGAGTTCGCCGCGCAGAAGGCCAGGATCCTCGCCGAATAGCGCCGGTGTCAGGGTCCTGCGCGGGTGATCCCTGAGCGGTGTGCCAGGGGTGTACGCCCTGGGGACGAGGCCGCAGATCGCTGCCGGGAGCGACGCGCCGCGCGCTCGTGATTTCTAGCGTGATCGGCATGAATCTCACGAGCATCGTCAGCGCGAGCGCGGCTTCAGCCATAGCCAAGGCGCGCCGGGTCCTCTCCTGACCTACTCGTCTCCTGACTTACTCGTTCTCGGTGGCGATGCGGTCCAGCCACTCCTTCAGCAGGACCTTCTCGCCCTCGCTGAGGACTTTCTGATCGGGGAGCGCCGCGCGCAGGGCGCGTGCCGCGCCCGCGGGACCCGGCTCCTGAACGGCAGGCCGTTCGTTGGTGATGGCCGAGACCATGGATTCGCGCAGCGTGGTCAGCAGGGCCGGGTCCCGCCCGTTCTCCGGCAGGGACAGCCAGGTGAGCACCGCGCCGCGCGCCGTCGCGTGGATGACCTGGGCCGCGAGGGTCTCGTCGACGCGCAGCAGACCCCGGGCGGCGAGGCGCCGGAGCCGGCCCATGAGGATCTCCATGCCGGCCTTGAAGGCCGCCGACTCGGTCCGCGCTGGCGCGACGTACATGATCGTGAAGAGCGCGGGGTTGGCGAGGCCGAACTCGACCGCCAGGTCCCAGCCCGCGCGCAGGTCCTCGATGGGGTCGGGCGGGTCCGGGTCGACGTGCTTGGACCGCAGGAACGTGGTGAAGCCGTGCTCGGCGACCGCGTCGAGCAGCCCGTCCTTGTCGCCGAACAGCCGGTAGATGGCCGGCGGCTGCAGCCCCGCCTCGGCCGCGACCGCGCGCGTGGTGACCGCGTCCCGGCCCTCGCGCGCGAGCAGGTCGATGGTGGCCTCGATGACCCGCAGGCGGGTCTCCTCGGTCGAACGCGGCGTCATGAATCAACGATATCGCATCTGTGGTTCCATGGTTATTATCAGTGGTAACGTCAAAGTGTTTCCATTGGAACCACGGGAGAACCGCATGATCATCGTGACCGGAGCCACCGGACTGCTCGGCGGCCAGATCGTCGACAGCCTGCTGACGCGCCTGCCCGCCGCCGAGATCGGCGTCAGCGTCCGCGACCCGCAGAAGGCACAGGCGCTCGCCGACAAGGGAGTGCGTGTCCGCCGCGGCGACTTCGCCGACCCGGCGAGTCTGGCCGACGCGTTCGAGAACGCGACCCAGGTGCTGATCGTCTCGGTCGACAAGCTGGGTGAGGAGGTCACGCGCCAGCACCGCGTCGCCATCGACGCGGCCGTCGCCGCCGGCGCCCGCCGCATCCTCTACACCAGCCAGATGGGCTCGAGCGCGTCATCCCACTTCCAGGCCTGCCGCGATCACGCCGCGACCGAGGAGATGCTGCGCACCTCCGGCGTCCCGTTCACCTCGCTGCGGAACGGCTTCTACGCCTCCAGTGCGATCAACTTCATCGCCCCGACCCTGGAGTCCGGGCAGATCGTTCTCCCCGAGGACGGGCCCGTCGCCTGGACCGCCCACGCCGACCTGGCCGACGCCACCGCCGCGATCCTGGCCGACGAGGGCCGCTTCGAGGGCCCCACCCCGCCGCTGACCGGCTCCCAGGCGCTCACCTTCGACGACCTTGCCGCCCTCGCCACCAAGGTCACGGGCCGCGCGATCACTCGCATCACGGTCCCCGACGACCAGTTCAAGGAGAACCTCATCACCCACGGAACCCCCGCCGACCTGGCCCGCCAGTTCACGGGCATCTTCGCCGCCGCCCGAGCCAAGGAGTTCGCCGCCGTAGACCCCACCCTCGCCACCCTCATCGCCCGCGAGCCGCTGGGGCTGGAGGCCGCGCTGCGCCAGGCCACCAGGAGGGCATAACGGGACGTACTGCACACTTATGGCGTGCTGACTCGCGGCTTGTTCACCAGACTCCTGCGGCACACGGCCGCGG
Source organism: Actinomadura barringtoniae (assembly GCF_017573505.1). Taxonomy (GTDB): domain Bacteria; phylum Actinomycetota; class Actinomycetes; order Streptosporangiales; family Streptosporangiaceae; genus Spirillospora; species Spirillospora barringtoniae. The sequence goes on along the minus strand of NZ_JAGEOJ010000005.1, from coordinate 395,712 downwards.
CCGTCCTCACCTTGCTGTTCGGGATCCTCGTGGTGGCGGGCATGGGCGCCGTCCTGGCGAAGTACGCGCCGAACGGAGCCGACGACCTGCACGCCTACGAGACGGCGGCGCGCTGCCCGCAGAACCCGGCGAGCCCCGCCGACTGCCGCTGGACGCGCGAGTACACGGTGACTCGCGCTCATGTGAGCAACAGTCGGCACGACGACACCTACGCGCTCCTGACCAGCGAGAACGGTGTCGTGCGCAAGACGGTGTATCCGAACGACGGCCCGGTCGTGGACCGGCTGCGCACGGGCGACCGGGTCACCGTCACCGTCTGGCGCGGCCTTCTGACCGAGATCGCCGCTCACGGGAAGACCCAGCGAACCAGCGCCGCCCCGGCGAACATGCGCGCGCGGCTCCTCATCTACGCGCTGATGGCGATCCCGGCCGGCCTGCTCGTGATCGCCGTGGCCGTCTGGCGGCTGAGTCGCGGCACGGTCACGCTGGGCATGGCGGCCACCTTGGCTCTCGCCCTGGCCTGGTTCTTCGCCGGCTTCTTCTCCCCGCTGCTGCTCGTGCTCATCGGGCATACGGAGGAGGTGTTCTGGCATGTCGCGGCCATCTGGCTCCCCGCCGCCATCTTGCTCACGGCCGGGGCGCGCTACTACGTCGTTCAGCAGCGCGCCCTGGCCGGCTAGCGGGTCGGGCTAGCGGGTCGCCGCGTAGGCCTCACCGGCGTCAGCAGCGCCGGCGTCAGCAGCGCCGGCGTTGGCAGGGGCGGCGTCAGCAGGGGCGGCGTTGGCAGGGGCGGCGTTGGCAGGGGCGGCGTTGGCAGCGGCGGCGTCACTCGCGAGGGTGTCGGACGCACTCGGCCGCGCGGCGCGACGGAGGCCGGTGGCGGTGATGGTGGCGCCTAGGAGGGCGGCGCCGAGCGGGACGAGCATGGCGATGTGGATGGCCTTCAGGGGGTCGGTGGAGAGGGCGGCGACGTTGACAGCCGTGACCAGGGAGATGCCGAGGGCCATGCCGAACTGGATCGAGGTGTAGAAGAGGCCGCCGGCCAGGCCTTGCTCGGACGGGCGGGCGTTCTCGGTGGCCGCCATGGTCAGGGGGCCGTACGCCAGGGTGAACGCGAGGCCGAGCAGGAAGAGGCCCGGGGCCATCGCGGCGTACGTCCAGTCCATCGAGGCGCGCAGGAAGATCGCGTAGCAGGCCGCCGCCAGGAACATCGCGGCCAGGATCACGCGCGGGACGCCGTAGCGGGTCACCAGGCGGGGCGTGAGGACCGGGGCGAGGATCACGTCGACGCCCGCGACCAGCATCGTCAGGCCGGTCTGGAGCGCCGACCAGCCGCGCAGCTCCTGCAGGTAGAGCGTCAGGAGGAACTGGAATCCGCCGAACGCTCCCATGAAGAGGAGCGCGCCCACGTTCGCACGCAGGAGCGGGGCTGAACGCAGCACGCCCAGGCGGACCAGGGGCTCCTTGACGCGTCGTTCCACCGCGACGAACGCCGCGAGCATGAGCAGGCCGGCGGCGAAGACCGCGGCCGTGAGGGCGGGGGAGGCGGACGGGTGCTCCAGCCGTACGACGCCGTACACCAGGGCCGACATCGCGCCGGTGACCAGCAGGCCGCCGGGCAGGTCCAGCCGCCCGCGCTCCGTGACGCCGACCTCCTTGACCAGCGGAACGGCGGCGATCAGCAGGAGCGCGGACATCGCGACGGGCGCGAAGAACACCCACCGCCAGCCGAGCGGCGTGAGCAGGCCGCCCGCGACCAGGCCGAGCGTGAAGCCGCCCGCGCCCGTCGCCGCGTAGATCGACAGCGCGCGGGTCCGCGCCGGGCCCTCGGGGAAGGCCGCGGTGACCAGCGAGAGGCCGGCGGGCGCCAGGAAGGCGGCCGCGACGCCGGTCACGAACCGCGCCGCCAGCAGCATCCAGCCCTCGGTCGCCAGCCCGCCGAGGCCGGAGAACACCAGGAAGACCACCAACCAGAGCAGGAACATCCTGCGGCGGCCGAACAGGTCGGCGGCGCGCCCGCCGACCAGCATGAACCCGCCGTAGCCCAGCACGTACGCGCTGACGACCCCGCTCAGCATCGCCGTCGACAGCCCGAGGTCGGTACGGATCGCGGGCAGCGCGACGTTCAGCATCGCGATGTCGATGCCCTCCAGGAAGATCGCCCCGCACAGCACCAGCAACGCGGCCCAGGCGCGGACACCCGTGGACGTCATCGTTCCGACCCCTCTTTCGATCCCGTGAGAACCGCCAGGACCTGCATGGTTACTGTTAGGCCTGTCGGTTCTCCCTTGTAATTGACCCCATCGTCGGGCACCATCAGTCGGTATGGAAGACGGCACATTGGAGTCCCCCGGTATCCCCGGTGATACCGCCCCTGACCAGCCGTTCGACGTGACCCACTGGGACGCGCGCGAGGACTGCGAGACCCGGCAGATCCTGGACCGGGTCGCCGACAAATGGTCGCTGCTGGTGATCGCCCTGCTGGAGGAGCGCAGCCTGCGCTTCACCGAGCTGCGCCGGCTGGTGGACGGTGTCAGTCAGCGCATGCTCACCCGCACGCTCCGGCATCTCGAACGGGACGGTCTCGTCTGCCGTACGGTCCACCCCGTCGTACCGCCCCGCGTCGACTACCACCTGACCCCGCTCGGGACGAGCCTGCACGCGACGATCAAGGCCCTGGTCACCTGGACCGAGGACCACCGCCAGGAGATCGCCGCCGCCCGCGACGAGTACGACCTCCGCGTCGCCGAGGAGGCCGCCCAGTCCTCCGCCACCCCCAGCGGCCGAACGACCGCCTGACCGCCCGGCCAACGATCGCGAGTCCGGGCGGCGATCGCGAGCGGCCGAACGGTTACGCGCGTATTCTGAGGAGCATGAACGCACGTCAGGCGATGATGCCCCGCTCGCGGGGCCGCTGACTGCTGCACGGACGTTTCCGAGGCCCTGTCACCGGGGCCTCGATTCATGTCCGGGGTCGGAGCCCCGACTTCCGGAGGTTCCGATGACCACCTACATCACGACCACGATCCCGTACGTGAACGCGCGCCCGCATCTGGGCTTCGCGCTCGAACTCGTGCAGGCCGACGTGCTCGCCCGCCACTACAGGAGCCGGGGCGAGCAGGTCCGTTTCCAGGCCGGCACCGACGACAACTCGCTCAAGAACGTCCTGGCCGCCGAGGCCGCGGGGGTGGGCGTCCAGGAGTTCGTGGACGCCAACGCCGCCGCGTTCACCGCCCTCGCCGACCCGCTGGCGTTGTCCGTTGATGACGTCATCCGCACCAGCCGCGACCCGCGGCATCGAGCCGGGGTGGAGCGCCTCTGGCGAGCCTGTGCCGACGACCTCTACCGCAAGCATTACGAGGGCCTCTACTGCGTCGGCTGCGAGCAGTTCTCCACGCCGTCCGAGCTGCCCGGCGGACGCTGTCCCGAGCACGGCACCGAACCCCAGCCGGTCTCGGAGGAGAACTGGTTCTTCCGCCTGTCCCGCTACGGCGACCGGCTGCGCGGGCTGATCGAGTCCGGCGAGCTGCGGATCGAGCCCGCCGAACGCCGGAACGAGGTGCTCTCGTTCATCGCGGGCGGCCTGAAGGACTTCTCGGTCTCCCGTTCCACCGAACGGGCGCGCGGGTGGGGCATCCCGGTGCCCGGCGACCCCAGCCAGGTGATCTACGTCTGGTGGGACGCCCTGGGCAACTACCTCACCGCCCTCGGCTACGGCACCGGCAGCGATGACCTGCGGCGCTGGTGGACGGACGCCGACCGCCGCGTCCATCTCGTGGGCAAGGGCGTGCTCCGCTTCCACGCCGTCTACTGGCCCGCCATGCTGCTCTCCGCCAGCGAGAAGCCGCCGACCGACGTTCTCGTGCACGACTACCTCACGGTCGGAGGCCGCAAGATCAGCAAGTCCGGTGGCGTGACGCCCGACCCGGCCGCGCTCGCCGAACGCTACGGAACCGACGCCGTCCGCTGGTGGCTGCTGCGCGAGACGCCTCGCGTCGGCGAGGTCGACTTCACGGATGAACGGCTTGTTGGCCGCTTCAATGACGAGCTCGCCAACGGGCTGGGCAACCTGGTCAACCGGGTCGTCAGCATGATCCACCGCTACCGCGACGGAACGGTGCCCGTTGGAGGGACAGGCGCGCTGGCCGACGTGATCCAACGCGCGCCTGCGGTCATCGACGCCGCGCTGCCCGACCTCGACTTCCGGCGGGCAACCTCCGCGGTCTGGGACATCGTGGACGAGGCCAATCGCTACATCAACCAGGTGCGTCCATGGGAGCTGGCCAAGCGCGACGACCCTGCTCTGGACTCCGTTCTGGCTGAGCTACTAACGGCCTGCCGAACGATCGGCGCCTACCTGGCGCCCTTCCTTCCCGACGCCGCCGCTCGTGTGACCGCCCAGTGCGAGTCCCGTGACGGCACGCTGCCCTCCCCGAATCCGCTCTTTGGGCGGGTGGGGGTTCGGCAGGATTGAGGGAATGCATGCTGACGAGGTTTTGAGCGTTGCTGAGGCGATGGGACAGGACGTGGTGGCCGTCTCGCCTTTGGCGGGCGGGCTTTCGCATGAGACGAGCCTGATTTCCTTGGCCGACGGGCAGGTTGTGGCCCGGGTCGGAGGGCCGGATCCGGAGATTGAGGCGGCTGTCATGGCGGCGGGGCGGCGGCGTGTGCCCGTTCCGGAGGTGCTGTGGGTGGGGCGGCCGGGGCGCCGGCCGGTGATGGTCGTGGAGTACGTGGAGGGGACGCTGCTCAGCCACGTTCTGGCGGAGTGGGCGGAGGCGCTCGGGGAGCTGGGCGTTGAGGTGGGAAGGGTTGTCGCGGAGATCGGGGCGGTGAGCTTTGAGCGGCCGGGGTTCTTTGTCGATGAGAGCCTCGATCCGCGGTGGGAACGGCCCTGGTCGCGGCAGTTGCCCGAGGTCGCCGAGGCGTGCATGGCCTCCACCTCGCGGTTGGACGCTCGGACGCGGCGGGCCTGGGTGGATTTGTGTGTGGCGCACGCTCCGGCGCTCAGGGGGATCGATGAGCAGGCGCGGCTTGTGCATGCGGACATCAATCCGAAGAACATCCTGGTGACGCGTGCGGGTGGGACGTGGCGGGTTGATGCTGTGCTGGATTGGGAGTTCGCCTACTCCGGGTGCCCGTATGGGGATGCCGCCAACATGGTTCGGTTCGGCGATGACTATCCGGCTGAGTTCGTGGCGGGCCGTCGTAGCGGGTTCGCCGATGGGGCGCCGGATGCGCCGGAGGACTGGGAGTACGTGGGGTGGGTGCTGGACATGTTCGCGCTCAGTGACCTGGTCACCCGGCCACCTGGCAACGCGATCGCGGACCAGGCCGCTGCGCTGATCAGGGACCGGGTGACCGGCGGGGTCACTTGGCCGGGGTGATGAGGCCCATGAGGCCGTGTTCCTCGTCGTCTATGCCGGCGGCGAACCACAGGTTGCCGGAGCCTCCGGCTATGGCGTTGCCCTGGGCGAGTCCCCAGAGGCCTTCGATGGTGATGGGCTTGTTCGCCTTGTCCATGAGCGGGCCCTTGGGGTGGCCGAACGCGTCGTAGGCGTTGATGCGGCCGTCACCGAAGTTGCCCACGAGGATGTCGCCCGCGTACGTGCCGAAGCTTCGGGGGGCCTGCACCACGGCCCAGGGGGCGTTCAGCGCGCCTTGGCTCGCGAAGCGGTGGAGCTTCACGCCAGAGGTCGTGAAGACGTCGACGAAGCCCTTGCCGGGGCCGGCCACCTCGTCGTCGCCGTCGGTCTCCTTCTGTGCGTACGCGACGAAGACCAGCCCGTTGACCACTGCCACGTTGAAGGGGGAGTAGCCGGCCGGGAGGGCGGGATCCCGGAAGGAGCCGGGCGGTGTCACTCGCTTGAAGGTCTTGTCGAAGACGTCGATGCGGGCGTTGTGGAAGTCGGCCGCGAGGAGGACTGGGCCGTGGCCGGTGTGGGCCAGGGCCAGGCCCTTGTAGGACGCGCCTGGGCCACCGTTGCCGACCTTCACCGCGGTTGCGCCGGTGCCCAGGTTCCAGGCGGTGAGGAAGCCGGACTCGCTGTCCAGGATGAACATCGCCGGGCTGCCCTTGACCTTGAAGTCTGTTGTGCTGTTGAAGACCTCGCCGGTGGGGGCTCCGCCCTGGACCGCCACGTCCAGCGGAATCTTGACCACGGTGCCCGCGTAGAACGTGGTGGAGTCGGTGTGGTTGTCGGCGACCCACACGGCCGAGACCGGCCCGAGTGCGACGCCCCAGGGGTTGACCAGCTTCGGGTCGAGAAGCTTGGCCCGGCCCTGGATGTCGGAGACCAGGTCCACCTCGGCGAACCTGGTCTGGGCTCGGCTCTGGGCGGCGGCCGGAGCCGCGGGCGCCGCCAGGAGCCCTGCCAGGGCCAGGCCCGCCGCCGCGACGCTCCCGCGCTTTCTGATCATTGGAAACCTCCGCTTCTGTCGCGTTTGCGTCTGCGGAGAACACGGACCGGACGGTTTCGCGGTTCGTGCGTTGGCCTTTCCCGGTCAGCGGCGGGCGTAGGTCGCCGGGGGCGTTCCTACGGCGGCGGTGAAGTCTCGGGTGAGGTGGGCCTGGTCGGAGTAGCCCAGGTCGGCGGCCAGGGCGGCCCAGTCGATGGTCGTTCCCTGGTCGGCGCGGGCGGCGGCCTCGTGGAGGCGGGCGCGGCGCAGGACCCATTTGGGGCTGGCGCCCACGTACTCGGAGAAGAGGCGCTGGAGCGTGCGGACCGAGACGTTGAGCTCTCCGGCCGCCTGGTCCACGCGGAAGAGGTTCGGGGCGGTGGTCATGCGGTCGACCATCGTCGCCACGTCTTGGGCCACTGGGTCGGGGGTTTTAGGTAGGCGGGGCAGGAGGAAGGCCTCTGCGGGGGTGGCCAGGTCCTTGCTGGAGAGGATTGCCTTGCTGGTTGCGAGGATTTCCTCGCCGAAGAACTCGGTGGCCGGGATGCGGCGGTCTGCCAGGGCCGACATGGGCTGGTCGGTGAACGGGCGGAAACCGCCGGGGCGGAACTTGATGCCCAGGACCTGCCCGGTTTCCTCTAGGCGGCGTACGAAAAGGCCGCGGTCCACTCCGTAGACGAGGGGCTCGGGCTCCTCGAAGACCAGGTGAATGTTCGGGTGGGCCAGCACCTTGGTGTCGTACGGGGTCTGCACGTGCCAGCGGACGTGCCAGTAGAACTCGACGAAGGGCACGGCCGGCGCGCTGGGCTCGTGTGTGGCGACGTCCACGATCGGCTCGTGCTCGTCCGGGTGCAGGACGCCTCGCGGGGTCATTGCCCCAGCGTAATGGCGCGTTTCTTCAAGAGGGACAGATGGGTGTCTTCCTAGGCTTTCTGTCATGAACGAACTTCACTCGCACATGAAGGAAGGCGCGGCCGAGGCCGCCCGGGTCGCCCGTGGGGTCTCGGCCGAGCAGCTGTCGGGCGCCACGCCTTGCAAGGAGTTCGACGTACGGACCCTTGTGAACCACTGGGTGCTCTACACCTCGCATGGACTGGAGTGCCGGGCCCAGCGCCGGGACATTCCCGAGGAGCTGACGGAACGCGACTTCGCGGGGGAGGAGGGCTTCGCCGAGGCGTACGCGGCGCAGCTCGACCAGGCGCTCGCGGCGTGGGCGGAGCCGGCGGCATGGGAGGGCGAGATCGGGATCGCCGGGATGGAGATGGCGGCCCCGGAGGTGGCCAAGCTGATTCTGAAGGAGATGACCGTGCACGGGTGGGACGTCGCGGCGGCGACCGGGCAGGAGTTCCGGGTCTCGGACGCGCTGGGCGAGCTCATCCTGAGCGTGGTCGAGGAGCACGCCCCGGTCTACCGGCAGTACGACGGGTTCGCCGAGCCGGTGCCGGTGGCCGGGTCCGCCACGGCGTTCGAACGGGCCCTGGCGCTGTCCGGACGCGACCCGGGATGGACGCCATGATCCATTCTTTGCCCTGCTGATGGCGGTTGGAGTGATTCGGTGGGTAGTTCCCCGTTCGGGGGGAACTGATGTCGAGTCATATGCGCCTGGGAGCCGCCGCGGTCGGCGCGTTCGCGCTGGTGGCCGCGGCGGCGGGTTGCGGGGGCGGGGGCAGCGGCAAGGCCGAGCTCGCCTCGCATCCGTCCGCGACGGCCTCGTCCACGTCCGCCGCCGCGTCGTCACCGGCCGCGTCCACGTCCGGCACGCCCGCGGGGCTGCGGCAGTTCTACGAGCAGAAGCCGGACTGGGCCCCGTGCGCGTCGGCCGGTGACTCGGCCGCGGCGGGGGATTCGCCTGCGGCGGGGGATTCGCCTGCGGCGGGTGATTCGGCGGCGCCGGGCGACTCGGAGGGGCCTTCGGACGATCCGAAGGCGGGGTTCGAGTGCGCGAAGATCAAGGTGCCGCTCGACTACTCCCAACCGGACGGCGAGACGATCGAGCTGGCCGTCAACCGGCTTCCGGCCGCCGACAAGTCCCAGCGGATCGGCTCGCTGCTGACCAACCCGGGCGGGCCGGGCGGCTCGGGTCTGGACTTCGCGTACGAGGCCAAGGACTTCTTCACCCAGAACATCCGCGACCGCTATGACGTCGTGGGGATGGACCCGCGCGGGGTCGGGCAGAGCAGCCCGGTGCTCTGCGAGATCACCAAGCGGATGGCCGAGGTGGCCGAACGGTCCCAGGACCCCGAGGCCGCCTCGAAGCTCTTCGTGGACGGCTGCGAGACCAAGTCGGGCAAGCTGCTGAACGAGGTCGGCACCGACAACACCGCGCGCGATCTGGACGTCGTGCGCGGCGTGCTCGGCGATCCCAAGCTGAACTACATGGGCGTCTCGTACGGAACGGTCCTCGGGCAGTTCTACGCCGACCAGTTCCCCTCGCACGTGGGCCGGATGGTGCTGGACTCGGTCGCCAACCCGAACGGCTGGCCCGCCGATCCCACCGCGCAGGCGCAGGGGTTCGAGACCGGGTTCCAGGTGCTGGTGCAGACCTGCGTTCAGCGGCCCGACTGCCCGATGGGCAAGACGCAGCGCGAGGTCATGGACAAGTTCAGCGACCTCATGGAGCACCTGAAGAAGGCGCCGGAGCCCGCCAAGGGCGACATTCCGCCGGTCACCGCGGAGGAGACGCTCGGCGTGCTGTCGCAGGCCTCCTACAGCGAGGCGGTCTGGCCCAGCGCCGAGCAGGCGCTGGCCCTGGCGTTCAAGGGCGACGGCACCGGCATCCGCGCCATGTCCGGCGAGGACTCGGGCGGCGGCGGTAAGGGTGACGAGCCGGAGCAGGAGCCCGGCCAGACGGCGTCGCCCGGCGACTCGGGGACGGCGACCGACGAGCCCGGCGACTCGGGAGCGGCGACCGGCGAGCCCGACGAGTCGATCGAGGCGGACGGGTCGTTCCAGGCGATCATGTGCCGCCACATCCCGCCGGACGAACGGACGCCGCAGGCCGCCGAGGAGGGCGGCAAGGAGGCGATGACCGTCGCGCCGTTCTTCGGCGAGTTCGTCCAGTCGACGCTGATGAGGTGCGCCGAGTGGCCCGCGCCGTCGCTCACCAACGCCGGGCGCGCCATCCGCGCCGACGGGGCGCCGACGATCCTGCTGGTCGCCAACACCAACGACGCGGCGACGCCGATCGCCTGGGCGCGCGGGGTGAACGGTCAACTGGCGGACTCGGTCCTGGTGACCAACACCTCAGGCGGCCACGGCTTTTATCCGATGGGCGCGTGCACCCACAAGGTCGTCGACGACTTCCTGCTGGACGACCGGCTGCCGGGCGTGCGCACGTGCCACGACCGCAACCCGGCCCTGGTGCCCAGCCCGTCCGCCGGCGCCACGCCCTGACGATTCCTGACATTCCTTGGGCCTTCCCGGCGCACAACGGCTCCGGGAGGGTTGGGGGATGGACGACAAGATCGCCATCGTGACCGGTGCCACCTCGGGCATCGGCAAGGAGATCGCCCGGGGGCTGGCCCGCGCGGGCTACCGGATCGGCATCGTCTGCCGGAACGCCGGCAAGAGTGAGGCCACGGTCGCCGAGCTGGAACGCGGCGTTCCCGGCGCGGTCGTCGAGACGTTCCTGGCCGACCTGTCCGTACAGGCCGACGTGCGCGCGGCCGCCGAACGGATCGCCGAGCGCTACGGGCGCCTGGACGTGCTGGTCAACAACGCCGGGGTCCACGAGATGCGGGCCGCGGTGAGCGCGGACGGCTTCGACCACATGGTCGCGACCAACCACCTGGGACCGTTCCTGCTGACCAACCTGCTCCTCGACCCGCTGGAGAAGTCCGCGCCCACCCGGGTCGTGGTCGTCGCCTCCGAGGCGCACCGCAACGCGGGCCGCGTGGACGCAGAACGGTTCGCCGAGCCCGGCGACTACGGGCCGCCCGGGTCCTTCCGTGTCTACGGGCGGAGCAAGCTGCTCAACATCCTCTTCACCCAGGAGCTCGCCGAACGGATGTCGGGCACCGGTGTCACCGCGAACGCCATGTGCCCGGGCCTCGTCGCGACCGGCCTGGTCAGGGACGTGCCCGGCAGCGGACCGGTCGGCAGGGCCGTCTCGCGGACGCCGTTCCTCCGCAGGCCCGAGCAGGGCGCGCGGATGGCGCTCAGGCTGGCGGTCGACCCCGCCTTCGAGGGCCGTACGGGCGGCTTCCACTCCTCGACGCCCGGCGCCCGGTTCCTGCCGGAGAACGGCGCGCGCAAGGATCGGGACCTTCAGCGGGCCGTCTGGGAACGTTCTGCGGAGCTTGTGGCCCTCAACGCCCGATAGCGTTGGGCGCGTGAATTCGCCGTACCACCAGGGCCAGGGTCAGGACCCGAGCCAAGGCCAGGGCCCGTGGCCACCGCCGCAGGCGCAGCAGCAGCGGCCGGCGCGCAAGCAGAAGGTCGGCGACCTTTTCACCGGGGTCGGCTACTTCCTCCGCGGCATCGGCTGGATGCTCCGGCACCCGGGGCAGTGGCTGTTCGGCCTGATCCCGGCGCTGATCGTGCTGGTGGTGTACGCGGCGGCGCTGATCACGCTGGCCGTGAACCTCGGCGACGTGGCCGACTGGGTCACGCCGTTCGCCGACCACTGGTCCGAGAGCGCCCGCGACACCCTGCGGGTGATCGCCGGGATCGCGATCTTCGGCGCGTCGGCGTTCCTGGCCGTGCTGACCTTCACGGCGCTGACGCTGGCGGTCGGCGACCCGTTCTACGAGAGCATCGCGGTACGGGTCGAGGAGTCGCAGGGCGGCGCCCCGCCGGACCCGGACACGCCGCTGCTCGTGCAGATCGGCCGAGCGATCAAGGACGCGGCGCTCCTGGGCGTGATCGCCGTGCTGTTCGCGATCGTCTTCTTCGTCTGCGGGTTCCTGCCGGTCGTGGGCCAGACCGTGGTTCCGGTCATCGCGGCGTGTGTTTCCGGTTACTTTCTCGCTGGCGAGCTGACCGCGATCGCGCTCGAACGGCGTGGTCTGCGTCGCAAGGAGCGCTTCGCGATTCTCAAGCGCAATCGACTGCTCGCCATCGGTTTCGGCGCAGCCGTATTCGGGGTCTTCCTCATTCCACTGGGCGCTGTGCTCGCCATGCCGGGTGCGGTGGCGGGTGGAACGCTGCTGGCCAGGGAGCGACTCGCCGACGATCCCCTGGTCACGGGGGGTGACGGTGATCATCACCGGTATCACTGATGCGATAGAAAGATGTGTCCTGGCCGTGATTACTGGCCGGTCCGCAATGGGCGATCTTCCACTAACGTGTGCCGCATGTCCGATCAGGGGGAGCGCTCCGTGCGCTGGACCGAGATGAGCGATGACGTGCCCGACGGCGGCCAGGAGCCGGGCGCGGCCGAGGCCGCAACGCCTCGGATGACCTTCCCCGAGGCGAAGGTGCCCGAGGTCCGCCTGCCCGCGCCCGAGGGCCGCACCGACTTCTCGGGCGAGGAGCCGCACGACGTCTGGGGCAAGGTCGAGGCCCCGGGCCCGCAGCCCGGCGCCGAGCCCGAGCCCGAGGCCGCCGCCGGGCCCGCGAGCGCGCCCGAGGCCCAGCCCGCCGAGTCCGACCCGCTCGCCGGTGCCGCCGAGGAGCCGCGCGTCCCCGAGAACGACGACATCAAGGTCGCTCCGGTCCCTGAGGTGGGCGCCGACACCGACCCGTACGCCACGCCCGCAGTGCCCCCGGCCGCCGAGGCCGAGCAGCCCGACCCCGGAACGGCGGCCCCGGAGGCCGACCCGTACGCGGCGGCCTCCGCGCTCGAGGCCGACCCGTACGCCGCCACACCCGGTGCCGACCCGTACGCGCCCGCCGCGTCCGGTGCCGACCCCTACGCATCCGGCGCCGATCCGTACGCGTCCGGCGCACCCGGCGCTGCCCCTGCCGCGTCCGGCGCCGAGCCGTACGGGCCTGGGGCGTCCGACCCGTATGCGCCCAGTGCGGACCCGTACGCCCCTGGAGCCACGGGCGACGACGATCTCGCGGTGGCCGGAAGCCCTCCCGTTCAGCGCGAGACCGAACTGCCGCCCCGGAGCAACGTTCCCGGCGCGCAGGCCTGGGAGGGCTCGCTGTTCGACGGCAGCGGCGGTTCCGAGAGCGACCCCGACGGCAAGTACGCTCCCGTGGAGCAGATCGGGCCCGCGACCCCGCCCAAGCCGGGCAAGCCCAGCAGCGGCAACTGGCGGATGCCCGAGTGGATGGAGGACGAGGAGAGCGCCGACGCCAAGCTCGGCGGGCGCACCTCCGACGACCTGGGCGACTCCGGCAAGAAGGCCGCCTCATCGCGCCGCGCCGAACGCGACCGGGATCGGGGCCGCGATCACGACCGCGGCCATGACCGCGACCCGTTCGACGGCGGGGGCAGCCGGTCCAGGCTCGTCCTGTTCGGCGGGGTCGGGCTGCTGGTGATCGCGATCATCGCGGCCGGCGGCGTCTACTTCATGAAGAACGGCGACGACAGCGCGCCCGCGGCCTCCGAGGGCAAGCAGAACCGCCCCGTCGCGCCGGACGCGCCGCCGCAGCCGGAGGAGCCGAAGGTCCAGCTCCCCCCGGTCAAGCCGTTCAAGCCGTTCGCCGGCAAGCCCGGCAAGATGCTGGGCCGGGTCACCGACGCTCACTCCGGGCTGGCCTACCCGCGGTTCGCCGGTCCCTGGCAGGTGCCGAGCAAGAAGAACAAGCTCGGCATCGCGGGCTGGTCGGGCCAGCAGATCCTCGTCACCGAGAAGCACGGCGCGCGGCTCTGGTACGGGCAGGCCCTCACCGGCACGCTGATCCCGACGCTGCAGTCGGCCTACAAGGGCCCCGAGAGCCTGAAGACGGTGACGGCGCTGGCGGCGAGCGGGCTGGAGGCCAACTACTACGGCTTCCCGCACCACAAGGCGCCTTACTCCTTCTCCGAGCTCAACGTCGACGGCCACAAGGGCTGGCTGATCGTTTCCTACCTGACCTACAAGCGGCCGGGCGTGAAGGCCACCGGCGAGGTCGTGGGCACGGCGGTCATCGACACCGGACGCAAGACGCCCGCGGTGGCGTTCGTGTCGGTGCCGAACACCCACCGCAAGATGTGGCCGGACGTGACGCAGTTCTTCCAGCAGCTGAAGGTCGCGGGCTAGAGACCCGCCCTCGACTCACCCCGATCGAGATACCGGTTGGTCGGTGAACCGTGCGCGCAATGTGATCTCTCGCTTACGCTGCCGTGCGTGCCGGAGAACGACGATCACGCCGATGACGCTCCCACGGGCCCGATCCCGCCGATCATCGACGGTCCGCCGGGGACGATGCCCGTCCCCGTACCCGACCCCGAGGCGCCCAGCATCGCCAGGGAACGCCTCGTACCGGCGAACGCGGACGCGAACGCCAACGCGGACGCGCGCCGACGACGGTCCGTCAGGCCGGCAGAGCCCGAGGCTCATCCCGTCCGTACGGCGGCGGCGGTCCTCGTCGCCTGCCTCGTCGTGCTGTTCGGCGTCCTCGTCGCCGTCCTGCTGTCCTGACCGAATGTCGTTCTAATAGGCTGTGGCTCACCCCGAGGAGAGGTGGCGAGTCATGGCGATCGGCTTGACCGAGGAGCACGAGGCGCTGGCGGCGTCCGTACGCGGGTTCGCGGAACGGCACGTCACGTCCGAGTCGGTGCGGGAGGCGGTCGGGTCCGCCGAACGCGGTGAAGCCCCGGCGCACCCCGGCTTCTGGCAGGCGCTCGCCGCCCAGGGCCTCCTCGGCCTGCACCTCCCCGAGGAGCACGGCGGCCAGGGGTACGGCCTGCTCGAACAGGCCGTCGCGCTGGAAGAGCTGGGCCGCACCATCGCGCCCGGGGCGTACGTCCCGACCGTCCTCGCGTCGGCTCTCATCCAGGCGGGCGGCAGCGACAAGCTCAAGGCCGACGTCCTCCCGGCTCTCGCCGACGGCTCCCGTACCGCCGCCGTGGCGCTCCCCACCGCGGGCGCCCTCGTCGACACCGAGGGCCGGGTCTCGGGAACTGTTCAGCCCGTGCTCGGTGCGCAGCTCGCCGACCTGTTCGTCCTCCCGCTCACCGACGGCCGCTGGGCGGTCGTGGAGCACGCCGAGGTCGAGCACCTCGAAGCGCTCGACCTCACCCGCCCCCTCGGCGCGGTGACCGTACGGGACGCCGAGGCCGACCGCATCCTGACCGGCGTGAACGCGCGCGAGCTCGCGGTCGTGCTGCTCGGCGCCGAGGCCTGCGGCGTCGCGGGCCGCGCGCTGGACGAGGCGGTCGCGTACGCCAAGCTCCGCGAGCAGTTCGGGCGGCCGATCGGCCAGTTCCAGGGTGTCAAGCACAAGTGCGGCCGGATGCTGATCGCGCTGGAACGCGCCCGCGCCGCCGTCTGGGATGCCGTACGGGCCCTCACCGAGGACGACGAGCAGCGCGGCTACGCCGTCGGGGTGGCCGCCGCGCTCGCCGCCGACGCCGCGGTCGAGTGCGCCGAGGGCAACGTTCAGGTCCACGGCGGCATCGGCTACACCTTCGAGCACGACGCCCACCTGCTCTACCGCCGCGCCCTCACGCTGCGCGCCCTGCTCGGCAAGGCGTCCGCCGCCCGAGCCGAGGTCGCCGCGCTGGCCGTCGCGGGCGTACGGCGGCCCATGGACATCGAGATCCCGGCCGAGGCCCTCTCCCTGCGTTCCGATGTCCGCGCGCGGGTCGCCGAGCTGGCCGCGATGGAGATCACCGAGCAGCGGGCCGCGATGGCGGCCGGCGGCTGGGTGACCCCGCACCTGCCCGAGCCGTGGGGCAAGGCCGCGGGCCCGGTCGAGCAGATCGTGATCCAGCAGGAGTTGAAGGCCGCCAAGGTACGGCCCGTTCCGCTGATGATCGCGGCCTGGGCGGTGCCGTCCCTGGTCCAGTACGGCACGCCCGAGCAGCAGGAACGCTTCCTCCCGCCGACGCTGCGCGGGGAGATCATCTGGTGCCAGCTGTTCTCCGAGCCGGGTGCCGGCTCGGACCTGGCGGGCCTCACCACGCGGGCCGAACGCGTCGAAGGCGGCTGGTCGATCACCGGCCAGAAGATCTGGACGTCGCTGGCCCGCGACGCCCAGTGGGGCATCTGCATCGCCCGCACCGACCCCGACCGGCCCAAGCACGACGGGATCACGTATTTCCTTGTCGACATGTCGTCCCCGGGCATCGAGATCCGCCCGCTGTGCGAGTGCACCGGCGACGCCGTCTTCAACGAGGTCTTCCTGGACGGCGTCTTCGTGCCCGACGACCGCGTGGTCGGCCCGGTCAACGAGGGCTGGCGGGTCGCCCGCAACACCCTCGCCAACGAACGCGTCGGCCTGACCAGCTCGTTCCAGCTCGGCGGCGACGTGCCCAAGCTGGTCGCGCTCGCCACCGAACTCGGCGTCGCGGACGACCCGCTGGTCCGCGACGGCATCGGGCGGCTCGCCTGCGACGAGCACGCGTTCGCGCTCCTCGGCCTCCGCGCCACCCTCAAGCAGATCTCGGGCACCGACCCGGGCGCCACCGCCAACGTCCGCAAGCTCGTCGCGATGGAGCACGGGCAGCAGGTCACCGAGTTCGGCTTCACCCTCCTCGGCGACGAGGGCGCCCTCACCGGCGGCTGGCGTTCGGACCTGCGCCGCAGGTGGACCCGCTACCTGCTGGCCTCGCGCGCGATGACCATCGGCGGTGGTACGACGGAGGTCAACCTCAACGTCATCGGGGAGCGCATCCTGGGCCTGCCCCGCGACCCCGACCCCACCCGCTGAAGACCGTACGGCCAACATCCGGCGAACACCGCGCCGCCACAGAGCCACCACCGTGCCGCCGCAGTGGCGTACGTCACTCCTGCACATGAAAGGACGAACCGCCGTCGCCCCGCTGCCAGCATTTCGGGGGCGGCGGCGACGGTCAGGGAGCCGCCGCGACGGTAGCGAGGAGGAGCTCGAATGCGACGTGGCTTGACCGTGATCGCGAGTGGCGCGCTGGTGCTCGGCACGATCGGGGCGGGGAGCGCGGGTGCGGACGTGACGGCGACCGCCGCCGCCAAGCCCCGCCACTGGCAGACCAAGAACACCATCGACTGCGTCTCGGGCTGGGGCAACTACGTGCGCGGCAAGGGCACGGTCACCATCACCATGGCCAAGGTCCGGGACCGCTGCGTGGGCAAGAACTACGCGATGATCCGCTTCGTCACGACCAGGGGCACCCACACCGACGTCCACACCAGCCCGAACGCCCGCCCGTACGGCCACAACCGCACGATCACCTGGCCGCGCAAGATCACCCTTGGCAACGCCCAGCACCTGTGGGTCGCCGAGTGCCTGATCCGCAAGTCCAAGGGCGTCCTCAAGGTCAAGGCGTGCGGCAAGGGCAGCTACCGCCCCGTCTACTGAGCGGATTGAGTACGCGTACTCATGTACGACCGGCACGCCCGCCGCGAGAATCGCTCCATGACGATCTCGCGCCGGGCCGTGCCGGTCGCCGCGTTCGCAGCCGCCTCGCTCGCACTGGCGGCCTGCGGCACCCAGCACGTCAACTCGTCGCCGACGGCCAGCCGGAGCGGGTCTCCGAGCGCGTCTCCGAGCGCGCCCCCAAGCCCGTACGACGAGAACACAACCCGCGGCGGTGGCGACATGGCTCCCCACCAGCAGGAGAACAACGGCTGGAAGCAACGGGCCGAGCTGTCCGCGAACGACCGGCGCCTGGGGAACGCGGCGGCGGCCCGCATCCGGCCGCGCCTCCAGTCCTTGCGCGAGTCCGGTGACTTCTCCGAGAAGTCGGTCGAACGGATCCTGCTCGACCTCGGCCAGCCGCGCGACCGCGTCTCCGCCAAGCAGATCCAGGTCACGACGGCCGGCACGACCCAGCAGCTGGTCGGCTTCTGGGTGATCGTGGGGCAGCGGGCCTGCGTGTACGGCGACCTGCGCCCCACCCGCGTCCTGATCGAGGTCGACGGCCCGACCATGGAGGGCTCCTGCGTGGAGCCCTTCTCGCACTGAGTCGGATAGCCTCTTTCGCCTGATGACAGGGCGTATGCGGCACCTTGCGGCCGCGCTCACCGGGCTGGGGCTCGGGCTGGCGGCGGTGGGGCCGGGGCTCGCGCCCGGCTTCGTGCTGTCGTACGACATGGTCTTCGTCCCGGACCCCACGTTCAGCCGGATGACCTTCGGGCTGACCGGGGTGATGCCGCGGCACGTGCCGAGCGATGCCTTCGTGACCGCGCTGAGCACGGTGATGCCCGCCGACCTCGCGCAGAAGCTGATCCTGCTGGCGATCTTCGTGATGGCGTGCTCGGCGGCGGCCTCGCTGGTGCCGTCGCAGCGGCTGATCCCGAGGCTGGCGGCGGGTGTCTGCTACGCCTGGAACCCGTTCGTGGCGGAACGGCTGCTCCTTGGGCAGTGGGCGTTGCTGCTGGGGTACGCGGCGCTCCCGTGGGTGGTCGCCGCGGCCATGAAGGGCGACGGCCGGCGACTGGTGATAGCTCTGATCCCGGCCGCCACCGGAGGGTTCGCGGCGCTCGCGGTCTCCGGCCTCACCGCCGTGGTGATCACGCTGTGCGGGCCCAGGCGGGCGGACGCTCTCAAGGTCATCGGGGCGGTCGGTGCGCTCAGCCTGCCCTGGCTGGTTCCGGCGTTCCTGCGGCCGGGCGGAGTGCCGGGCGACGGCGCGGCGGTCGAGACGTTCGCCGCCCGGGCCGACACCCCGTTCGGAGCGCTCGGCAGTCTGTTCACACTGGGCGGCGTGTGGAACGGCGAGACCGTGCCGAGCGGCTACGGGACGCCGGTGGTGGCGGTGCTCTGGCTCCTGGTGGTCGTCGGCGCCCTGATCGCGTACGGGAAGTACGGCAGGGACAGGGCGTTGCCCATCGCGGCGGCCGTGGGCTTCGCGATCGCGGCACTCGGAACCGTTCCCGGCCTGCTCAAGGGCCTGATCGACATCTGGTCAGGGTTCTCGGTGGTCCGCGACGGCCAGCAGTTCGTGGCGCCGCTGGCCGTGCTGGTCGCCGTCGGGCTCGGGCTGGCGGCGGACCGGTTGATCGAGGCCCGGCTCGGCTTTGTCGCAGCGTGTGCCGTGGCGGTGCCCGTGATCCTGCTCCCGACGCTCGCTTGGGGGGCGGCGGGTGCGCTCCGGGCGGTCGACTACCCGGATGACTGGGCGCGGGCGCGGAAGATCATCGCGGCCGATTCGGTGCCCGGGGACGTGGCCGTGGCGCCATGGGCGGCCTACCGCAGCTACCCCTGGAACCACGGCCGCCGGGTCCTGGACCCGCTGCAGCGCTACCTGCCCCGCCGAGTGATCATCAACGACGCGGTGACGGTCGGGACCACGACGGTCGCTGCGGAGGATCCGCGGGCCGTCGCGCTGGACCCGATCATGAGGGCGCCGACCGCCGAGGCCCTCGCTCACGAGGGGATCCGGTACGTCGCCGTCGACGCCGGGGATGCTGCCGTCCCTGGTGCGGAAGAGGCCTACAGGGGCCGTGATCTGGTGCTATACAGGATCTCCGGGACGAGTGCCGTCCCGGAGAAGAAAGTGCCGGTCGCGCCGGTGGTGACTGCCTGGATTGTCGCGGTTGCGGTGATTTTCTGGTCATTCCTGGCCTCAGGCCCTACTCTGGTCCCCCAGCTACTCGGCCGTAACTCCTCCCGTCGAAGGACCCCCTGATGCGTATTGCCATCGCCGCACTGGCGGGCGTTCTGCTGGCCGCCGGCGCCTCGTTCGGCGCGGTGCAGATCTCGAACGCCTCTCAGAAGGACCCGGTCATCAAGCCGCTGTACAACTACGGCTCGCGCTGACGCGCCGCGCGATGGCCTGATGGGCGACCACCCCCGCTCCGCCGCCCTGGAGATCGTCGTACCGGCCTACAACGAGGCCGAACGTCTCCCGGTTGGGCTCTCCGTGCTCTGTAAGAAGCTCGCAGAGCTTCCTGTGCGCGCCGAGGTGATCGTGGTCGACAACGCCAGCACCGACGGCACGGCCGACATCGTCCGGAACTGGCAGGGACCCGTTCCGGTGCGGCTTCTGCACTGTGCGCAGCGCGGCAAGGGCGCCGCCGTACGTGCCGGTCTGCTCGCCACCCGCGCCCCCCACGTCGGCTTCTGCGACGCCGACATGGCCACCGATCTGGCCGCCCTGGACGATGTCCTCGACCTCCTCCGCGAAGGCCATCCGGTCGTCGTCGGCTCCCGGCGCCATCACGACTCGATCGTGGAGGCCTACGGGCACCCCCTGCGCCGCCTGGGCGCGATCACCTTCAACCGGGTGGTGCGCGACCTGGCCGGGGGCATCGCCGACACCCAGTGCGGCTTCAAGTTCTTCGCCGGGCCGCTGGCCAGGGCGTCCGCCGCCGACCTGCGGACGGCGGGCTTCTCGTTCGACGTCGAACTGCTCATGCACTGCGTCCGCCGCGGCGCCGCGGTGACCGACATCCCGGTCGTCTGGAAGGACCGCGCCGGCAGCACCTACTCGGTGCGGCGGCACTCGTTCCAGTGCCTGCGCGACATCGTCCAGATCCGGGCCCGCAGCACGTTCCTGGCGCCCGCCACCCACCACACCATCGTCCGCGCGGACGGCACGGTCCCCTCGACGTCGGGCGCCGGGCCAGGATGACCATGAACGTCGGCGGCCTGCGGCTGGCGATCGTCAACTGGCGGGATCCTTGGCATCCCGCAGCGGGCGGCGCCGAGCGCTACGCGTGGGAGCTCGCCCGGCGGTACGCCGCCGAGGGTGCCAAGGTCACGTACGTCACGTGCCGGGCCCCTGGTCAGGCGCGCCGCGAGACGGTCGAGGGCGTGGACCTGGTCCGCCTGGGTGGCCGCTTCACGATCTACCCGCTCGTGCTGGCCTGGACGCTGGGCCACCGCCGCTCGTTCGACGCCGTCATCGACTGCCAGAACGGCATCCCGTTCTTCACCCCTTGGGTCCTGCCGCGCAGGGTTCCGGTCTTCTGCGTGGTCCACCACGTCCACGACGCCCAGTTCGGCCTTTACTTCCCGGGCTGGCTGGCCTGGATCGGCAAGGTCCTGGAGGGGCCGGTCACCCGCTGGACCTACCGCCGCCACGCCTTCGTGGTCGTCTCCACGTCCACCCGCAAGGCCGTCAGGGAAAGGCTCCGCTGGACCGGGCCCGCCTACGTCGTCCCCAACGGCGTCACCCAGATCGAGACCGAGCCCACCGAGATCCAGGTGGAGCGAGGCGAGCCGGACCTGGTCTGCGTGACCCGGCTCGTTCCGCACAAGCGCCTCGGCCGCCTCCTGGACATGGCCGAACGTCTGGCCGAGCGTCGCCCCGGCCTGCGCCTGCACCTGGTCGGGAACGGCCCGGAGGCCCCCGCGCTCGCCGCGCAGATCAAGGAACGCGGCCTGACCGGGACCGTCATCCTGCACGGCTTCGTCGACGAGGCCACCAAGACCGCCCTGGTGGCGCGCGCCGACCTGCACCTGTCGACCTCCCAGGGCGAGGGCTGGGGCCTCAGCGTGATCGAGGCCGCGGCGCTCGGGGTGCCGACCGTGGCCCACGACGTGGACGGCCTGCGGGACGCCGTCCGCGACGGCAGGACCGGCTGGCTGGCCGATCCCGGCGACGAGCCGGCCGAGGTCGTCGAGCGGGCGCTGAAGGAGCTGGACGACCCCGCCCGCCGGGCCGAGCTGAGCGAGGCCTGCCGGAGCTGGGCCGGCGAGTTCGGCTGGCCGCGCACCGCGGAACGGATGGGACGCCTGATCAGCGCGGCCGTCCAGGTCGGGTCGGCCGCGACCGCCGATGACGACGCACACGTCGTCCACCGGTACGGTGACGGTCAGCCGCGGGTGGCGGAAGGCCCCGACCGCGACGCGCTGCTGGCCGAAGTGGGCGCCGCGGGATCCGTGCGCCCCGCGACCCCGCTGGAGCGGTTGCTCGGCCGTCCCGAGTAGCCCGGACAACGAGTAGCCCGGATTAGCAGAGCGTTGGGGCGGAGGGCGCGACCATGGCGGTGGGAGAGACGGATCGGCATCGATCCGACCAGCCCCCTGCCATAGAGTGGCGCACCGGCGAGCCGCAGCCCGCCGAGCCGCCTCCGCCCGAACGGCCGGAGCCCGCCGAGCCCGATCCGATCGACCCCCGGCTCCAGGACCGCTTGCGCGCGCTGGTCTGCTGCCTGGCGCTGGCCGTTCTGGCGTTCGGCACCCGGCCCGGCAAGATCCTCGCCGACACCAAGATCGACATGGCCGTGAACCCGGACGGGTTCCTCGGCCGCGCCCTGCACCTGTGGGATCCCGAACAGTTCGGCCAGCTGCAGAACCAGGCGGTCGGCTACCTGTTCCCGGTGGGCCCGTTCCACGCGCTCGGCAACCTGATCGGGATGCCGCCGTGGATCACCCAGCGGCTCTGGCTGACCCTGCTGATGTGCCTGGCGTTCCTCGGCACCCGGCGCCTCGCCGAACGCCTCGGCATCGGCGGACCGGTGACCCGGCTGGTCGGCGGCCTGGCCTACGCGCTGGCGCCGAGCGGGCTGTCGCTGCTCGGGCAGATCTCCTCGGAGTACCTGCCGCTGGCGATGCTGCCATGGATCGTGCTGCCGCTGATCACCGCGATCGAGGGCGGCGGCCGGGTGCGGGCGGCGGCCCGGTCGGGTCTCGCGATCGCCTGCTGCGGCGGCATCAACGCGACCGCGACCGTGGCCGTGCTGGTCGTCCCGTTCATCTACCTGGTGACCCGGCCGCGCCGCGCGCCGCGCATCCGCCTGCTGGGCTGGTGGTCGCTGGCGGCCGGCGCCGCGACGGCCTGGTGGCTGCTGCCGCTGCTGCTCACGGGCACGTACGGCTTCTCCTGGCTGACCTACACCGAGAAGGCCGAGACCACGACCGGCCCGACCGGCCTGATCAACACCTTCCGCGGCGCCGAGCGCTGGGTGAACTACCTGCTGGTGGACGGGCAGGTCTGGTGGCCGGTCGGGCACGACCTGTCGCTCAGCCCGTTCGCGATGATGTGCACGGGCCTGCTGGCCGCGCTCGGCCTGGCCGGGCTGCTGCGCCGCCTGCTGCCCGAACGGACCTTCCTGCTGCTCACGCTGCTCGCCGGACTCGTGATCATCTCGGCCGGGCACCTCAGCGACATCCCCGGACCGTTCGCCGCGCAGACGCGCGACCTGCTGGACGGCCCGCTCGCGCCGCTCCGCAACCTGCACAAGTTCGACGCGGTGGTCCGGCTTCCGCTGGCGCTCGGGCTCACCCACCTGCTGGTCACCGCCCCGAGACCCTGGCGGGCGCCCAAGCCCTGGACGGGCGCGAGGGCCGGTTCACGCACCCTCGCACGCTCACTCATCAGCCTCCAAGCAGTGGCGTTCGCGGCCCTGGCGGGCATCACGGCTCCGGCACTGTCCAGCGGGCTGTCGGGGCCCGGCGACTTCGCCCAGGTGCCCAAGTACTGGCGCGACGCCGCCTCCTGGCTGAACGCCCAGGCGGGGGAACAGGGCGTGCTGGCCCTGCCCGGCGCCTCGTTCGGCGAATACCTGTGGGGGCGGCCGATGGACGACATCGTCCAGCCGCTCCTGTCGGCGCGCTGGGGCGTACGGCAGCTCGTTCCGGCGGGCTCGCCCGGCTACACGCGCGCCCTCGACGCGATCGACCTTCAGGTCAGGTCGGGGCGGAGCTCACCGGGCCTGGCCGAGTTCCTGGGCCGGATGGGCATGCGGTACGTCCTCGTACGCAACGACCTCAGCAGGGAGACGCTGCGCGGCGCCTGGCCCGCCCGGCTCCACCAGTCCCTCGACGCCTCCCCGGGCCTGAAGAAGGTCGCCACGTTCGGCGGCGAACAGCCGGTCGGCGGCGCCCTCAGCGACGACACGGTCTCGGCGGTCGACCAGAAGTACCCGCCGCTGGAGGTGTACGAGGTCGAGGGCGCCGACGACGTCGCCAGCCTCAGCGACGCGACCAACCCGCTGCGCGTGTACGGGGGGCCGGAGTCGCTGCTGACCATGGCCGACGACAAGGCCCTGAACGGGCGGCCCGCCCTGGTCAACGACGACGCCCCCGACCTGGGCGGATCCCCGGTCGTCTCGGACTCCCAGCGCTCGCTGACGCGCAACTTCGGCGAGCTCCATCAGACCTCCCAGACCCTGTCCATCGGGCAGTCCGGCGAGGCCGACGACGTCCTGGACGACGGCTGGAACCGCTACGCCACGACCGCCGCCTACACCGGCATCAAGGACGTCACCGCGTCCACCTCCGCCGCCGGAGCCGACGCGATCCCGCAGGCGCGCAAGACCGGCGCCACCCCGTACGCCGCGCTGGACGGCAACCCGGTCACCTCCTGGCTGACCGGCGGCTGGAACGGCCCCGAGGGGCAGTGGCTTCGGGTCGACCTCCAGCAGCCGACCGACCCGAAGAAGCTCACCGCCGCGTTCGTCGACAACAAGGACATCGGCCCGCCGGTCGGCCGCGTCGAGGTGCAGACCGAACGCGGCGCGATCACCCAGAACGTCAAGCCGGGCACCGCCGCGCAGCCGCTCCAGGCCCCGGCCGGGCCGACTCGCTGGCTCCGCATCCGCATCGTCTCGATGGCCTCCCAGGTCGCCGTCCCCGCGTTCACCAGGGCCGGGATCGCCGACCTCGCGATCGGCGGCGTCAAGCCGGGCCGGACGTTCATGCTTCCCGACCCCGGACGCAAGGACGCGACCTACGTCCTCAGCCGCGCGCAGGGGGACGCCTCGGAGTGCATGAAGGGCAGCGACCGCTGGGTCTGCGACCCCTCGCTCGGAAGCACCGACGAAGAGGGCGACGGCTTCGACCGCACCTTCACCTCGGCCGCGCAGGGCCGCGCGGCGATCTCCGGAACGACCGTGCTCACCGACCCCCGGCTCATCGCCCAGTACACGGCGGCGGGCAAGGGCGGGCCGGTCGTCGCGGCGAGCTCCACGCTCTCCACGCACCCGGCCGACCAGGCGAGATCGGCGTTCGACGGCGACCCGAAGACGACCTGGATCGCCGGCGACAAGGACAACAACCCCTCCTACACGGTCCTGTGGGGCAAGACCACCAAGGTCTCCACCGTCACGGTCAAGCGGCCGCCGGGCGCGAGCGGGCCGCTGCGGATGCGCGTCGAGGGCGTGCGCGGCGATGTCCGGGAAGGGCTCGCCGGGGCGGACGGCAAGCTCGTCTTCGCGCCGCTGGACACCGACCGGCTGACCGTGACGTTCGCCCGTGGCGGCAGCCTGCAGCCCATCCAGGTCACCGATCTGGTCGTTCCCGGGGTGAAGCCGCTGCCCGACAACCGGGACTTCCCGTTCAAGCTCACCTGCGGTTTCGGCCCGCGCCTCAAGGTCGGCGGCGCGACCGTGAACACCTCGGTCAGCGGCACGATGGGCGACCTTCTGGAGGGTCGGCCGCTGCGCTTCACCGCCTGCGGGAAGACGCCGCTGAAGGCCGGTCAGAACCACCTGTCGGCCATGCCGTTCGACCCGTACCGGATCGACTCCGCGGTGGTCGGCAACACGGCCGGGCCGGACGACGGCCCGCAGCCGGTCCAGATCCGCAAGTGGTCGGCAGGGTCGCGCGAGGTCGCGGTCGACGCGGCCAAGCGCTCGTTCCTCACGGTGAACGAGAACTTCAACACCGGCTGGAAGGCCACGGTCGGCGGCAACGAACTGCGCCCGGTGCGGCTGGACGGCTGGAAGCAGGGCTGGGTCGTCCCGGCGGGCACGAACGGCGTCGTCAAGCTCACCTACACGCCCGACCGGGCCCAGCGCATCGTGGTCGTGGCCGGGCTCAACCTGCTGCTCGTGCTGCTGCTGGTCGTCCTGATCCCCATGCGGAACGGGCGGGAACGCCGTCCGCTGCCGCTCGTGGCGGGCACGGGCTGGCCGGTGTGGGCGGCGGTCGGGCTCGCCGCGGTGACCGGGCTGTGGGTGGCCGGGATCCCGGGGGTGGCCGTGACCGGGGCGGCGGCCGTGCTCTTCGCGTGGGCCCGTACCCGGACGTCGCGGGCGCTGCGGTTCCTGGCGTCGCCCTGGCTGATCGCCGGTGTCATGATCGCGGGCACCGGCTGCCTGGCCGTGGGCGTCCGCTTCGACCTGCTGGACAACCCGGCCGCGCCGAGCGGCCTGCTCGGCGACGTCGTTCCGCAGCTGCTGGCGCTGGTCATCGTGGCCCGGCTGGTCATCGAGCTGTGGCGGCCGAAGGGCCGCAAGGTCAAGAACGGCGGCGGGACGAACGGGGACGGCCCCGGGCACGGGCCCGATCAGCCCGTTCCGACGGGCGGGCGGATCAGGATCAGCTGGGCGGCGCCGGACGACGCGGCTTCCGCTCCCGGTGAGCCAGCAGCTGGAACGGGCGTTCCACCAGGTAGTGGCTCACCGTCGCCAGTGCGATGGTCGCCGCCGCCAGCACCGGGAGATCGATCGGCAGATCGCCGTTGAACGCCCGGTCGGTCCAGCGGAACCAGCCGACGACCAGCAGCATCTGCCACAGGAAGATCCCGTAGGAGATCTTCCCGAGGAAGCGCATCACCCGGTTGCCCAGGATCGCGTCCAGGCCCGGCTGGCCCTCGGGCGGCGCGAGGGCCACCGGGGCGACCAGTGCCAGCGCGCACAGGCCGTTCACGAAGATGTGCGCCTCTGAGGTCCAGAACGCGTCGGGCGTGAGCAGGTCGAGCGGCCCGGCCAGCGGCGAGGCGCCGAGCGCGAACAGCATCGCGGCGCCGAGCCAGCACACGCCCCACGAGGCCGAGACCGTACGGCAGGCGCGTGCGACCGTCCCGGCGGGCTCCAGCCGCGCCCAGACGACCAGCACCGCCAGCGCCATGCCGAGCGCGAACCAGGCGAAGAAGCGCGGCAGCCAGAGGCCGAGCAGCGGGTGCCGGTCCGGAACGAAGATCGCGATCGAGTAGAGCGGTGAGATCGCGGCCAGGGCGGCCAGCCCCCAGAGCAGGCGCCGGCAGTAGGCGCTCAGCGTGGGCTCGGCGCGGGAGGCCCACCACGACAGCGCCGCCGCGATCAGGGGCAGGACCAGGTACCAGGCGGCCTCGACGACCAGCGTCCACATCTGCCCGAGGTGCGCCGGGCCGAGCGAGCTGTCGTACCAGGAGGCCGGGTCGTAGGTGTGGGTCAGCGTCAGCAGCGGGATCCAGGCCTGCGGCTCGGCCACGTGCGCGCGTCCCGCCGTGACCATGTAACAGGCGATGACCAGCCAGTACGCGGGCAGGATGCGCAGGGCCCGCTTGATCAGGTAGCCGACCGTACGGGGGTTGGGGCGGCCCTCCAGCAAGGACCGCACCCAGGGCCGGTAGAGCAGGAATCCCGACAGGACGAAGAAGACCGGAACCCCGATCTGGCCGCCGTTGAACAGCCACTGCCAGCCTTCGAGCCGGATCTGGCCGCCGGTGCTGGCGACGTGGAACACCAGGATCGACAGCGCGGCGACGGCCCGCAGCCCGTCCAGGTTGGCGAGATGGCCCGCCGCGGCCGCCGCCCGTGGCCTGCGCGCCGCTCCGGTCGCGGTCCCGGCCGGGCTCATCCCCGCTGATCCTGAGGGTCACTGGCCTGGGGTTCGTTCGCCGGGAGGCGGCGCAGGACCAGGACCAGGTTCCAGGTGGCCAGCTCGCGCAGCCCGGGAACGCGGATGATGCCGTTCGCCCAGCGCGGGTGGTAGCGCGGGACGGCGTCGAGGATCTCCACGTCATCGCGGCTGCGCGACCAGGCCAGCGCGCCGGCGACCGACACCGGGTGCAGGCTCTGCCGGAAGAGGTTCTTGGGCGGCCTGCCGTTGCGGCGCTCATAGCGGCGGGCGGCCCGTTCGCCGCCCAGGTAGTGCCAGGGCGAGGTCTCGTGGCCGCCCCAGGGCGAGAGCCAGTTGGTGAACGAGAGGAAGACGATCCCGCCGGGCCTGGTCACCCGGACCATCTCGTCGGCCATCTGCCAGGGGTTCGGCACGTGCTCCAGCACGTTGGAGGAGAAGCACACATCGGCCGAGCCGGACCGGAAGGGCAGGGCCAGCGCACTGGCGACGAGGGTGTTGCGGCCCGGCTCGCCGAGCGAGACGAGCTCGGCCAGCTCATGATCGATGCCCGCGCAGCGGGCGCCCGCGGCGGCCAGCTCCCGGGCGAACAGGCCGGTCCCGGTGCCCACGTCGATCACGGTCGCGCCGTCGAGGCGGATGTAGGTGCGCAGCTGGGCGACGGTGTCCCTGGCCATCAGCCCGTAGAAGTACTCCGGGTCGGTCTGCTCCCGGCGGAACGCGCTGAGCAGCCGTACCGAGCGGGCCAGCGTCGCGCGGTGCTCGGTGGGCTGGGGGAGCCCTGGGGACATGGGCACCTCAGGGGGTGGGAGGTCGGAACGTTGGACGGAGCCTACCTGTCGGTACGCAGTAGGCGGGAGGTGTCGGCGGGCCGCTCGTCATCGAGGCCGGGCCCGGTGCCGGGGACGCGGCGCGGGAGCAGCGGCGACAGCAGGGCGGCCAGGGCGAACGCGGCGGCGCTGCAGAGCAGGGCCCGTGCGCCCGCGCCCGGGAAGTCGGCCGGGGCCGCCCCACCCTCGCCGAAGAAGATCACTCCGCCGAGCGCCACCCCGAGGGCGTTGCCGATCTGGATCACCGAGTTGAGCAGGCCGGACGCGGCGCCCGCGTCCGCCTCGGGAAGCTCGCCCAGCACCAGGTTGGACAGGATCGGGATGGTGAGGCCCATGCCGACGCCCGCCCCGAACATCCAGGGCGTCAGATCCCAGGTGGTGACGGCGTTCCCGCGATCGAGGACGGTCGCGGCCAGGCCCGCCGTGCCGAGGGTCATGATCGGTGTCCCGATCCGTACGAGGAGGCGGGCGCGCGGCGGCCCGAAACGGTTGGTGAGCTGGGCCGTACAGGCGATCCCGGCGGGCCAGGCCAGCCCGGTCAGCGCCACGTGCATCGGCGTCCAGCCCAGCCCGAACTGCAGCGTCCAGGCGAGCA
This sequence comes from Actinomadura barringtoniae, assembly GCF_017573505.1. Lineage (GTDB taxonomy): Bacteria > Actinomycetota > Actinomycetes > Streptosporangiales > Streptosporangiaceae > Spirillospora > Spirillospora barringtoniae. The sequence continues at coordinate 367,419 of NZ_JAGEOJ010000005.1, read as the reverse complement.
CGATGAAGTAGCCGGAGACCCCGCAGAACAGCACGAGCAGCAGTACCAGCCCGCCGCTGAACGAGCGCAGCCGGAACAGCCGCGTCGGGACGAGCACCGGCCGTCCGGCCCGTTCGCGGCGCCGCTGGTGGAACGTGAACGCCGCAGCCATCGGAACGCCCGCGATCAGGGACGCGACGGCCCACGGCGGCCAGCCCTGCTCGCGCCCCTGCACGAGGGGATAGGCGAGCAGGAACGAGGTCACGCTGATCAGCAGCACGCCCGCCAGGTCGAGCCGTTCGGGCCGGTCCGCCCGCGACTCGCGCAGCCAGCGCGCCGCCCCGGCCAGCGCCGCCAGCCCGATCGGGATGTTGACCAGGAAGATCGCCCGCCAGCCGACGCCGAACCCCGCGTCGAGGCCCCCATCGAAGCCCCCGCCGACGCCCCCGCCCAAGCCCGTTCCGGGGTCCGCGCCGAAGCCCGCCCCGGAGGCCCCGCCGTGGCCGGTGGCGTGGCCGCCCGCGAGCAGGCCGCCGAGCAGCGGGCCGCTGACCTGGCCGAGGCCGAGCACGATCCCGTACAGGCTGATCGCCGCCGTCCGGCCGCGGCCCAGCGGGAACTCGGTGGCGATGATCGACATCACCTGTGGCACCATCACCCCGCCGAACGCGCCCTGCGCGATCCGGGCGGTGATCAGCATGCCCGGCGTGACGGCGGTCGCCGCCAGCGCCGAGGCCACCGTGAAGCCGGCGACGCCGATCATGAAGACGCGGCGGCGGCCATGGATGTCGCCGAGCCGGCCGCCGGTCACCAGGAGCAGCGCGAACGCCAGCGCGTAGCCGGCGGTGATCCACTGGCCGGTGGCGTACGAGGCCCCGAGATCGCTCTGGATCGGGCGGAGCGCCACCCCCACGATCGTCACGTCCACCAGGTCCATGAAGGCCGCGCCCAGCACCACCAGCAGGGCGGCCCAGCGCCGCTCCGGAAGGCGGAAATGCCTGGTCACAATGGCCTTTCTGGGGGAGTTCGGCTATTGGACTGACGGTTGGAGAGGGTCCTGTAGGGTAGCGCGGACACGCCGGATTCGACCCGTGGTGAGCGAATCTCCGGCAGTTCCCGGGAGGTGTTGATGCGGCGTTCGGTCGGACTCGTCCTGATCGCCCTCGGAGCGTTCTTCCTCGCTCTCGCGCCGTTGGTCAGGTTCTATGTGGCCGACCAGGTGGTCCTGCTGCCGCTGAACCGGTACCAGCTCACCCGCCTCGAGGCGCACAACGCGACCTACTTCGACGCGACGACGCTGAAGGCCAAGACCGGCGTCACGCTGATGGCCAACAACACCGTCCGCGGGGACGTGCGGGCCAACAACGGCGACAACCGGATCGCGGTGTGGGACTCCACCACCAACATCTTCGACGAGGCCAAGCCGGACAAGCCGATCCAGATCCAGGGCTTCCGGATCGCGCTCGACCGGCGCACCGCCGAGCTCGTGCAGTGCTGCGGCGTGAACGTCGACGGCGACAACTCGGTGAAGCTGTCCGGTTACGCGCTGGTGTTCCCGCTGGCGAACGTACAGAAGCGGGACTACCCGTTCTTCGACATGACCACCAGGCAGTCCTCGCCGATGCGCTACGCCGCCACCGAGAAGGTGGACGGGCTGAAGGTCTACCGCTTCGACCAGCAGATCCCCAACACCAAGACGGCGGCGCTGGACACCAAGCTGCCCGCCAAGCTGCTCGGGATGGACCCGAAGGCGCCCGACCAGAAGGTCGACCGCTATTCGTCCGCCCAGATCAGCTTCTGGGTCGACCCGCGCACCGGCGTGCCGGTGAAGGTCAGGCAGAACATCCACAGCACGGTCCAGACGCCGGACGGGCGGGGCACGATGACCGTCGCGCAGGCCGATCTCAACACGGTCGACAAGGACCAGAAGGGCCTGATCGACCTGTCCAACGACAGCGCCCTCAAGATCAACGCGGTGCGCAGCTACATCCCGGTCGGGTCGATCTTCGTCGGGCTCAGCCTGCTGCTGCTCGGCCTGATCGTCGGCGTGCTCGCCAACCGGCGGGCCGCGCGCGCCCCGAAGAAGCCGGTGCGCCAGTCCGACGGGCGGTTCGGCGACGTCCAGCTGCCCACCCAGCAGCCCTGACCCTCCCGCTAACTCTGATACGTGTTCTAGGTCATCCGGGCCTCTGCTTCGTGCTGCCCAGATTAGAAACTAGAACCTGTTGCAGTTTGATGCCCGGCGGGCTTATGGTCGCAACGTGCGGACACGAGTCACCGAACTATTCGGCATTGAGTACCCGATCTTCGCGTTCAGTCACTGCCGCGACGTCGTCGCCGCGGTGAGCCGCGCCGGCGGCATGGGCGTGCTCGGCGCGCTGTACTTCTCACCCGAGGAGCTCGAGCTCGAGCTCAAGTGGATCGACGAGCACGTCGGCGGCAAGCCGTACGGCGTGGACGTGGTCATGCCCGCCAAGTACGAGGGCAGCGACCTGGGCGACGCCGAGGAACTGCTCGGCAAGCTCCAGGGGATGATCCCGGCCGAGCATCGCAAGTTCCTCGACGACCTGCTCGCCGAGCACGGCGTCGAGCCGTCCACCGAGAAGGCCGGCAGGGCCCTGCTCGGCTGGACCGACCAGACGGCCAGGCCCCAGGTCGAGATCGCGCTGAAGCACCCGATCGCGCTGCTGGCGAGCGCGCTCGGCCCGCCGCCCGCCGACGTCGTCGAGGAGGCCCACGGGCACGGCGTCAAGGTCGCGGGCCTGGCGTCCAACGCCCGCCACGCCCGCAAGCAGGTCGAGGCCGGCGTCGACATCATCGTCGCGCAGGGCACCGAGGCGGGCGGCCACACCGGCGACGTGTCCACCATGGTCCTCATCCCCGAGGTCGTGGACGCGGTCGGCGAGGACACCATGGTCCTGGCCGCCGGCGGCATCGGCCGCGGCCGCCAGATGGCCGCGGGCATGGCGCTCGGCGCGGACGGCGTGTGGACCGGCTCGATCTGGCTGACGGTCGACGAGGCCGACACCCCCGAACGCGCCCTCCCCAAGCTGCTCAAGGCGACCTCGCGCGACACCGTGCGCTCCCGCGCCTGGACCGGCAAGCCCGCCCGCTTCCTCAAGACCGCCTGGACCGAGGCATGGGAGGGCGAGAAGTCGCCCGGCTACCTCCCGATGCCCATGCAGTTCATGCTGGTCGCCGACGCGCTGCCGCGCATCGCCCGTTCCGGCGACGGCGAGCTGGTCACCTTCCCGGTCGGCCAGATCGTCGGCTCGATGAACCAGGTCAAGCCTGCCGCCCAGGTGGTCTACGACATCATCGAGGAGTACGTCGAGGCACTCGAACGCCTCAACACCATCACCGAAGCCTGACCCCCAAGACCCCCACGACCCCACGGCGCCCCGCAGGGCCCCGGCCACCTCCATGGCCGGGGCCCTGCGTCGTCTGCTCAGTACCTGCTGCCGAGGTCCTGGCAGAGGGCAGGCTTGGGCCCGGTGATGCCGTCGGCGCAGTCCTCGGGCACGAAACGGCCGGTATCTTCGCCCTGCGGACGGAAGATGTACACGAGCTGGCCGTCGGCGCCGTAGCCGGACACCGAGAGCAGGCGATCGTCCTGCTGGGTCATCGCCCCTTTGGACATCGGGCCGGTCGCCGTCTTGTCGGGGATCATCTTGCTGGCCACGCGGGAGATGAAGAAGCCGTTCCGGAGGGTGGCCTGCGTCGTGCGGCCGAAGTTCCAGGTGACGACGACGCGTGCGACGTCCGACTTGACGCGGCCGGTGACGAGGGCGTGCAACTGATCCCCGGAGGAACCCGCGCCGTTCTCCCCGATCGCCGAGACGATGGTGATCGCGTCGACCCGCACCGGGGCGGTGAAGTCCCAGAGGCCGCCCTTCGCCGCGCTGCCGACCCAGGGGTGGAAGGTCGGAGGCTCGGCATTGCCCTCCTTGGAGCTGCCCGAGCAGAGCACGAACCCCTTCTCGCTGGCCACCTCGGCGACGAACTGCCCGCCCTGCCCGCCGACCCGCTGCCTGACCGCGAGCCGGAAGTCGGGCAGCTTCCCCAGATCGGGCCGGTCCTCGCCCATGTTCCCGGTGGGCGGACCGTCGCGCATGCACGCCTTGGCGGCCTGCAACTCCGCGGCCGTGTTGGACGGCAGGCCGCCGGTGGCCGGGGCGAGCACCTGCGGCTTCTTGCTCGAAGATCCGCTCTCGCCCTGAGCCTGAACGACCGTGGCCGGGACGGCGATGGCGGCGGCCAGGGCGAGCGACGCCCCGGCGATCGCCCGTGTGCGGCGGCGCCCGGTGGCCCGCCGCAGGGCCCGTTCGGCCATTCCGTCGACCGGCTCGGCCCGGTCGGCGATCGCCTCGAGCGCCTCCTTGAGCATGTCGGCGGTCATGACGTCCTCTCCAGCTCCAGAGTCAGATCGGGCACCAGTTCGCGCAGCCGCGCGATGGCCCGGTGGGTCTGGCTGCGCACGGTCCCGACCGAGCAGCCGAGGATCTCGGCGACCTGCGACTCGGGCAGGTCCTCGAAGTAGCGCAACACGAGCACCGCCCGCTTCCGCGGCGGCAGGGCCAGGAGCGCCTGCTGCAGCGAGAGCCGGAGATCGACGTCGCCGCTCCGGTCGCGGTCGGTCTGCTCCCACGAGGCGGGCAGCGCGGACTCCCGCCCGCGCCGTTTCCAGCGGTTGACCTGCTCGTGGTACATGACCTTGCGGACGTACGCCTCGGGGTTGTCGACCACGTTCTTCCAGCGCGCCGCGGTCTTGGTCAAGGCCGTCTGGAGCAGGTCCTCGGCAGCGTGCTGGTCGCCGGTGAGCACGTACGCCGTCCGCATCAGCCCGGCGGACCGGGCCGCGACGAACGCGGCGAAACTCTCACGCGCCTCTCGCTTCACGGCGGCTCCTCCCTGATGTCACTCCCATAGACACCAGGGAGGGCATGAACCTATGCCGCGTTCGGCGTTCCGTGCCAGAAACGGATCATTCCGACCGAGCCGTCAGAGGCGGGCCGGGGCCGGGCGCGGCTGGCGGATGGCATGCTCCAGAAGCTCGATCAGCACGTACTTGGCCGACTCCCGATCGCGCGCGTCGAACAGGATGATCGGGATTCTGGCGTCCACGTCCAGGGCGGTGCGGATCTCGTCCTCGGTGTACTCGATGGACCCGTCGAAGCGGTTGACCGCGATGACGAACGGCTCCGCGCGCTGCTCGAAGTAGTCGATGGAGGCGAAGCTCGCGGTGATGCGGCGCGTGTCCACCATGACGACCGCGCCCAGCGCGCCGCGCGCGAGCTCCTCCCACATGAACCAGAACCGCTCCTGCCCGGGCGTGCCGAACAGGTAGACCGACAGGCCGCCCCGCAGCGTGATGCGGCCGAAGTCCATGGCGACGGTCGTGGTGGTCTTGCGCTCCAGGTCGCTCAGGTCGTCGACGCCCACGCTCGCCTCGGTGAGCGCCTCCTCGGTCTGCAGTGGGCGGATCTCGCTCACCGCGCCGACCATCGTGGTCTTTCCGGCGCCGAAGCCCCCGGCCACGAGAATCTTGTAGGCGGCCCGCGGCGCGGTGCCGCCGTCAGATCGTTCGTAGCTGGTCACGGATCCTCCTCAACGTCGCGAGATCGGGGAGCTCGGTCGGCGCGGGCAGGTCGACCCGGAGCAGCCGGTGCTCGATGAGCTCGTCCACCAGCACCCGGATGACTCCCAACGGCAGTTCGAGGCGAGAGGCCAGGTCCGCCACGGTGTGCGGGATCTGGCACAGCCAGAGCAGGCGCAGCTGCTCCGGCGACAGGCGGGACCTGGGCGGCACGGCCTCGCCGGAGGCGACCAGGATGGTCACCAGGTCCAGCGGGGCGCCGCGCGCCCGGGTCCGGCCACGGGTGATGGCGTACGGGCGGACGAGGGGGCCGGCCTCATCGTCCAGCCATCGTTCGCGATGGCCGCTCATCGCCCGTCACTCCGCGCCGAGGCCGGCGTTGCGCGGCTTGGCGGCCAGGTGCCGGCTGACCCGTTTGACCAGCATCGTCATCTCGTAGCTCACCAGGCCGGCATTGCTGCCCGCGCGGCTGAGCAGGGCCAGGCAGCTGCCGACCCCGGCGGGCACGACGAAGAACAGGCCCTCGTCGAGCTCGATCACCGCCTGCCGGACGTCGCCCGCGTCCAGGTGATCGCGGGCGCCGGAGGCCAGGCTGAAGAACCCCGCGGCGAGCGCGGCCAGGAACTCGGCGTCCTCGCGGGTCATCCCGCGCGTGGCGCCCATGATCAGGCCGTCCCTGGACAGCACCAGGGCCTTGCGGACCTCGCCCACCCGGTCGACGAGATCGTCGAGCATCCAGCCGAGCTCACCGCCGATGTCGGACTGTGTCATTCCGTTCCTTCCCCCGGCGCCTGGTCGGGCGCAGCCTCTGTTTCGTCGTCGCGACCCCGTTCCCATCCGCCCTGGATGGCCCCCCACAGGTCGCGCGTGTCCGTCGCCTCCTGTTCCGTGCGTTCCGCGGGAACCTCCGCCCAGGACCGGCCCGGCTCCTGGGAGGCGCCCCGGGCCTGCGCGCTCGCCCGCAACTGGGGTACGAGGTTCTCCATCCGCTTGCGCCGGGTGAGCACGGGCTTGTCGGCGGTCCCGGAGGCCGGGCTCGCGTGGACCGGCGACGCCGCATCGCCCGGTACGGGAGGCCACGCCGGCGGCGGCCCCTCGGCGGGGACCCCTTCGGCGGGGCCCCCTTCGGCGGGGCCCCGGGCGCCTTCGTCCGCGCGCTGCCGTGGCGGGAGTTCCTGGCCGCCCTCGGGCAGCGACGCCGGCGCGGGACCCGCTTCGAGCGCGCTCACCACCAGGGCGTGCGGCAGCACGACGATCGCGGTCGTCCCGCCGTAGAACGAGGGCTGCAGGCCGACCCGCACTTTGCGGCGGGCGGCCAGCCGGCCGACGACGAACAGCCCGAGCCGGTCGGTGTCGGCGAAGTCGAACTCCGGCGGCCGGGCGAGGATCTGGTTGAGCCGTGCCCGTTCGGCCTCGTCCAGGCCGATGCCGCGGTCAACGATCTCGATCGCGTAGCCCTGGCCGACCGGCTCGCCGCGCACCGACACCTCGGTGTTGGGCGGCGAGAACATGGTGGCGTTCTCGATCAGCTCGGCCAGCAGGTGGACGATGTCCGCGGCGGCGGTGCCGACCAGCGAGATCTCCTCGTTCGTCGAGACCTCGACCCGCGCGTAGTCCTCCACCTCGGCCACCGCGGCGCGCAGCACGTCCACCATCGGCAGGGGGCGGCTCCAGCCGCGTCCGGGCGACGCGCCCGAGAGGATCACCAGGCCCTCGGCGTGCCGGCGCATGCGGGTCGTGAGGTGGTCCAGCCGGAACAGGTCCTCCAGCACCTCGGAGTCGGCACGGCGCTCCATCGAGTCCAGCAGCTGCAGCTGGCGGTGCAGGAGCGACTGGCTGCGCCACGCGAGGTTGAGGAAGACGCGGTTGATGCCCTGGCGGAGGCTCGCCTCGCCGATCGCGCTCGCCACGGCGGTGTGCTGCACCTGGGTGAGCGCGTCGGCGACCCGGCCGACCTCGGCCGTGCGCCCGACCGTCAGCGGCGGCGCCTCGGCGCTCAGGTCCACCCGTTCACCGCGGCGCAGCCGTGCCACGACCGACGGCAGCCGGTCCTCGGCGAGATGCCGGGCGACCCGCTGCAGCTCGCGCAGCTCCCGGCCGAGGCCGCGGCCGAACAGCACCGACAGGACGACCGACACCAGCACCGCGGCCAGGCCGAGCCCGCCGGCCACGACGAGCTGGCGGGCGATCGACTGGCCGATCGGCTTGGCCTGCTCGGTGAGGACGGCGCCCGTGGCGTTGACCACCTGCGCCCAGCCGGCGTTCAGCCGCGGGGTCAGCTGCGCCCACTCGGTCAGCTGGGCGGCGGTCGGACGGCCGCCCGAGGCGATGATCTCGTCCTCGAGCTCGCGGTAGCGCCGGTAGTCGGGGGACTGGGTGAACGTGTCCATCGTGGGGGACAGCCGGCTGTTCAGGTCGACGGTGCCGACCTGATAGAACCCCCGGCTCGCGCCCGCCCAGCGCGCGAAGTCGCCCCGTTCGGCGGCGGTCAGCCGGCCGTGCTGCGCCTGCGCGGCGAGCATCAGGCAGTCCTCGCGCATCATGTACTCGCGCGACCAGCCGATGTTGATGAGCGCGCGGCCGGACTGGATGATGCCGATGTCCTTGATGATGACCAGGCCGCTGAACAGGCGCAGCGTCGAGTCCAGGAGGGTGTCGTAGCGGCTGATCGCCTCGGCCCTGTCGATCGAGCGGCCGTCGATCGCGGCGCGCAGGCCGCGCAGCTCGCTGAGCTTGGCGGAGACATCGTCCAGCCGCTGCCGGATGTCGGCGCCCGCGTCGGAGCGCACCTTGGGGGAGAGCGCGGTGCGGCGGAACGCCGCCTCGGCGGTGTCGGTACGGGCCCGCTGTTCGGCCAGCTGCGCCCGCCCCCGATCGCCGGTGGTCAGGAACACCACCGACAAGGCTCGCTCCGCCTGGAGGTTCGACGAGACCAGGGACCCCGGTAGGCCGATCTTGTCGTTGGCGCGCTCGGCGGCGGACTTGCTGAGGGCGGCGTCGAGCGTGAGGTTCGCGGCGAAGGCCCAGATGGCGACGAGCGACAGCAGCGGCACCACCAGCAGGGCCGCGATGCGGACCCACACCGGGCGGCGCCGCGGCCTGCGGTGCGGTCTGCCGTGGGCCTCGTCCGCGGTGGTGGCGTCCGGCTCGGCCTTCGCGGGGCTCATCGTTCACCCCTTCGCGGCCGAGAGCCTGTAAGCCGACTTCGCCAAAGAGTGCTCAACGGCATCGCCTTTCATTCCGGTCCGGACTTCCAAAGGGCATGCTGAAGTCCGGCCATTCCCCTAATGCGGCTCGGCACCTGATCCGGCCGTGGCCTATTGAGGGCCCCCAAATGAATGCACGGCATCGTGCATTCCCCCTGGCCGGCCCGGATTCCCCCGGCGCTGTGAGCGTGGCACAACATGATTGCCCCCGGGAATCGGGAGCGCAAGAGGTCGTTCGGTGATCGAATACCGCCCGGTTTGCGCGCCGGGTTCCCGTCCTGCCGAGGGCAAGAAGATCAAGTAAGTCGGGTCCGGCAGGTGCCCTTACTGCCGGACCCGACTGTTTGCGGCCACGCCATATTCGGCCTGAGAGTCACTTATGCGCCGACCTGACTATCGTTCCGAACAATTCATGACCCTTCACTGGGGAGATGGTCGTGCGTCAAGACCATCAAGGAAGTGGCAATTCCCGGCGAGGCGAGGCGGTTATTGATCATGAAGTCGGCCTCGTGCGGCGGAAAATGGCGACGGAGTGTGTTCGTGCTGTCCGACCTCGGCCATCAGGTCCCGGTCGCGGAGGGTAGATCAGACCTTGTTTGTCCGTTTGTGGCGGGAGGAGCGCAGCTGAGGCACCGCAAAGTGCTGGTCATTCCGGCTCCCGGGTCGTTTGCCCGCCGGGGCTCGCAGGGAAGGCACGCCTCAGGATCGATGATCATTTCGGGGTGGGTGGATGAGGCACGAGGCAGGGCGGCGCCGGACGGTTCTCACGACGGCGATGGCGACGGCAGTGGTGGCTGCCGCGATCGTGACGGGCGGATGGTCGGCGCCCCGGACCGTACCGCCGCCCAGCGCCGACACCTCGGTCGTCACGGTGAAGACCGGCGGCGACCGGACGGGGATCGGGGCGGTCGCGCCGCTGGCCGGGGTCCGGCTCGGCCTGTACGCCGCGGAAGGCGACACCTCGCCCGTCGACGGCACCTGGGGTGTCTGCACCTCGGACGGCGACGGCGACTGCTCGTTCACCGTGCCCGACACCGGCGGCGCCAACAACGGCAAGCGCTTCTACGTGAAGCAGATCGCCGCGCCCGCGGGCTGGTACACCAACCCGAGCCTGCGCACCGGGCCGGGCAGCGGCTCCTCGTCGACCGAGCAGCCGTACGTCTTCCAGACGCCCGCCCTGCAGCCCGACACCACCTACCACTCGACCAAGGAGTTCATGTACGACACGACCAGGGGGCAGCTGACCGCCTCGGACGGGATCTGGCAGCAGTCGCGGAACAACCCGCCGCTGCCGACCCGCTGCGGGCTCGACGTGGCGCTCGTCCTGGACCTGTCGTCGTCGGTGGGCAGCGCCCTGCCGAACCTGAAGAAGGCCGCCGACAAGATCACCGACGGCCTGGTCGGCACGCCGTCGCGGATGGCGCTCTACAGCTTCGACCGCGGGTCGCCGAGCGCGGGGACGCAGAACCACCCGGCGCTCAGCTCCGTCTCGACCAAGGCGGGCGCGGACGCGGTGAAGGCGCGGTACGCGGGCTGGGCGCTCGGCAGCGGCACCAACTGGGACCAGGCGCTGTGGAAGCCCGCCCAGGCGTCGCAGAAGTACGAGCTCGCGATCGTGCTCACCGACGGCAACCCCACCTACTACGGCGACCTGGAGGGCAGCGGCGGGACCACGCGCATCTCCGAGGTGGAGAACGGCATCTTCTCCGCCAACGCCCTCAAGAAGAAGGGGACGCGGACGCTCGCCCTCGGCATCGGCAAGGGCGCGACCGGCCTCACCGCGCTCAACCTGCGGTCCATCTCAGGCCCGACCGCGTTCGGCGGGAGCAACCTGAGCGCCGCGGACTACTTCCAGGTCGACGACTACGAGGCCGCCGGCGACGCGATCCACAACCTGATCCTGCAGCAGTGCGACACCTCGCTCTCGGTCATCAAGCAGATCGTGCCCGCGGGCAACACGGGCGAGAACGTCAGCGGCTCCGAGAACGCCGGCGCGGGATGGACGTTCAACGCGACCACCACCACGCCGGGCGTCACCGGCGTGCCCACCTCGGACACGACCAGCGACGACGGCACCGGCTCGATCTCGTTCGAGATGAACTACACGGGCTCGACGACGAGCGCCGGCATCACCGTCGGCGAGACCCAGCACTCCGGCCACACCCTGGTCACCCAGGGCGGCAAGAACGCCGTCTGCGTCAACCTCGACGACGGCTCCAAGGTCGGCGTCACCAACAGCGGAGGCACCGCCTTCAAGGTCAACGTCCCGCTCGACGCCGCCGTGAGCTGCACGATCTACAACAGGCCCAAGAAGGACACCCCGCCCAAGCCGAAGCCGCCCACGCCCAAGCCTCCGAAGCCGAAGCCGAAGCCGAGGCCCAAGCCGCCGCATGGCGGTCCGGTCTGCCGGACCGCTCATGCCAACTCGGCCTGTGCTTACTTGCCTTTGTAGACGGGCGGACGCTTCTCCTTGAAGGCCTTGGAGCCTTCCTTGGCGTCCTCGGAGCCGATGACGGGCCAGCCGATCTCGTCGGAGATCTTGAGGGCCTCTTCCTCGGAGAGGTGCTGGGTCTCGCGGTAGGTGCGGAGGATGCCCTGGACGGCGAGGGGCCCGCACCCGGCGATCTGGTCGGCCAGTTCGCGGGCGGCATCCAGAGCCGTGCCGGAGGGGACGACCTTGTTGATGAGACCCATGGCCAGGGCTTCTTGGGGGGTGACAGAGCGGGCGGTGAGGAGGATGTCCATCGCTGCCGCGTAGCCGATCTGGCGGGGGAGCCGGATCGCGCAGCCGCCCATCGGGAACAGGCCGCGCTTGGCCTCGTACAGGCCCAGGGTGGCGTCCTCGGCGACCACGCGAAGGTCCGTGCCGACGAGGAGTTCGGTGCCGCCGGCCACGGCGTAGCCCTCGATGGCACAGATGAGGGGCTTGGTCGGCTGGCCCTCGCGCAGCAGGCCCTTCCAATGGAAGTTGGGGATCTGTTGCATCCGCTCCTGGACCTTGGGGTCGGAGGGCGGCGTGCCCATCGCCTTGAGGTCGGCTCCGGCGCAGAACGTTCCGTTGGATCCGGTGAGGATGCCCACGCGGACCTCGGGGGTCTCGGACATGTAGGCCCAGGCGTCGGCGAGGCCGACGAGCATGGCCGAGCTCAGCGCGTTACGGGCCTCGGGGCGGTTCATGGTGACGATGACCACGTGGCCGTCCTGCTCGACGGTGCAGTGCTCGGTGCTGATCGGCAGCCGTTCCATCATTCCTCCAGGTCGGAAAACAAGAACAGATTCTAGTGAAGAGGTTGGCTCGTCAACAGGTCTTGCCTCCCAAAACGAGAACGTGATCTACTTTCCTCGCCGGGTGCCGGAGTGTGGCGGCGCTCACTGTCGACCGTGTCGAGGGAGAGCCGATGGGTTCGTTGGGCTTTTGGAGGCTGGCGCAAGCCGATCCGGAGTGGATCGCGGCCGTCGATCCCGAAGGGACGCAGTATTCGGCGGGTGACCTGCTGGCCCGTTCGAACCGCCTGGTCCATGCGCTGCGCGATCTCGGGCTGGAGAAGGGCGACGGCCTGTGCGGGCTGGTGCCGAACGGTGTGGAGGGCCTCGTGCTCTACCTCGCCGCGCTCCAGGCCGGCTGGTACTACACGCCGATCAACTGGCACCTCACCGGGCCCGAGATCGGCTACATCGTCGCCGACTCCGACGCCAAGGCGTTCTTCGTCCACGAGCGGTACGCCGCCGAGGGCGCGCGCGGCGCGGAGGAGTCGGGCATCGAGGCCCACCGGCGGTTCGCGTTCGGCGACGTCGAGGGCTTCCGGCCGTACGAGGAACTGGTCGCCGGGCAGCCGGACACCAACCCCGAGGACCGCAGCAACGGCGCCACGATGCACTACACGTCCGGCACGACCGGGCGGCCGAAGGGCGTGCGCCGCAAGCTCGCCGGGATCGACCCCGACGACAGCGCCGAGCTGATGACGTTCCTGCTCAGCTTCTTCGGCTGCACGCCGGGGGCGCCGGGCGGCGGCAACGCCGAGGCGCACCTCATCACCTCGCCGAACTATCACACGGCCGTCACCCAGTTCGGCGGCTCGTTCCTGCATCTCGGCCACACGATCGTGTACGTCGACAAGTGGGAGGCCGAGGACTGCCTCCAGCTGATCGAGAAGCACCGGATCAGCAGCACGCACATGGTGCCGACGCACTTCAAGCGCATGCTGACGTTGCCGGAGGAGACGCGTTCCAAGTACGACGTGTCGAGCATGAAGTGGGCGATCCACGCGGCCGCCCCGTGCCCCGTCCCGATCAAGCACCAGATGATCGACTGGTGGGGCGAGTGCATCTGGGAGTACTACGCGGCCACCGAGGGCGGCGGCACGATCGCCTCGCCGAAGGACTGGCTGGCGCACCCGGGCACGGTCGGCAACAAGTGGCCGATCAGCGAGCTGCTCATCGTCGACAACGACGGCAACGAGGTCCCGAACGGCACGCCCGGCACCATCTACATGAAGATGGCGGGCACCGAGTTCGAGTACAAGGGCGACCGGGCCAAGACCGAGAAGGACCGGCTGCGCGACTACTTCACCGTCGGCGACATCGGCTACCTCACCGACGACGGGTTCCTGTTCCTGTCCGACCGCAAGGCGGACATGATCATCTCGGGTGGCGCGAACATCTACCCCGCCGAGATCGAGAACGAGATCATCCTGTTCGACAAGGTCGCGGACGTGGCCGTCTTCGGGATCCCCAACGACGAGTGGGGCGAGGAGATCAAGGCCGTCGTCGAGCCCGCCGCGGGCGTCGCGCCCGGCGAGGCGCTGACCGCCGAGATCTTCGCGTTCCTCGAGGGCCGGCTGGCGAAGATGAAGTGGCCCCGGTCCATCGACTACATCGAGACCCTTCCGCGCGAGCCGAACGGAAAGCTCCTCAAGAGAAAGCTCCGCGACCCGTACTGGAAGGACCGCGACAGTGCCATCTGAGGTCAACCACGTCCTTGAGTTCCCGGGCGGCTACACGCGGTCGGTCGGCCCGGTCATCGGCCGCTTCCTCACCGAGCTGCGCGACGGCCGGCTGGTCGGCGTCCGCACCGAGGCGGGCCGGGTGCTGTTCCCGCCGCTGGAGTACGACCCGGACACCGGCGACGCGGTCACCGAGGAGTTCGTCGAGGTCGGCCCTGCCGGAACGGTCGAGAGCTGGTCGTGGGTGGCCGAGCCGCTCGGCAGCCATCCGCTGGACCGCCCGTTCGCCTGGGCGCTCATCAAGCCCGACGGCGCCGACACCGCGTTCGTGCACGCGCTGGACGTGGGCGTGCACGAGCGCGGCGCCGAGCCGCCGAAGCGCCTGAGGACCGGCATGCGGGTGCGGCCGAAGTACCGCGCCGAGCGCACCGGCTCGATCGCCGACATCGAGGCGTTCCAGCCCGAGGTCACGATGATCACCTCGCCGACCCGGCTGGAGTTCGAGCTGAAGCCCGGCCGGGCGCTGGAGCGCTTCTTCGAGGGCATGGCCGAGGGCCGCATCCTCGGCCACAAGTGCGAGATCTGCGGCAAGGTCACCGTGCCGATGAAGGGCCTGTGCCCGAAGGACGGCGTGCCGACCTCCCAGGAGGTGGAGGTCGCCGACACCGGCACCGTCACCACCTTCGCGGTCAACAACCTGCCCGACCCGCGCGCGCCGCAGGTCCCGTTCGTGTCCGCCTACGTGCTGCTGGACGGCGCGGACATCGCGATGCTGACGCTGGTCGCGGGCATCGACGCCGACAAGGTGCGGATGGGGATGCGCGTCAAGGCGGTGTGGAAGCCGCGCGAGGAGTGGGGCGCCACCATCCAGAACATCCGGTGGTTCGAGCCGTCCGGCGAGGACGACGTCTCCTTCGAGGCCATCCAGGAGTACATGTGAGAGACGTAGCGATCGTCGCGTTCAAGCAGACCCGCCACGCCGCGACCGACCAGGGGCTCTCCGAGACCGAGATGCTGCTGCCGATCTTCGGCGAGATCAAGGCCGAGACCGGCATGAGCCGGTTCGACTTCACCTGCTCGGGCTCGTGCGACTACCTGATCGGCGCGCCGTTCTCGTTCGTGTCCGCGCTGGACGCGGTCGGCGCCTGGCCGCCGATCTCCGAGAGCCACGTGGAGATGGACGCCGCCTGGGCCCTCTACGAGGCCTGGGTGAAGATGCAGCACGGCGAGTTCGACACCGCGCTGGTGTACGGGTTCGGCAAGCCCAGCCAGGGTTCGCTGCGCGAGGTCATGACCCAGCAGCTCGACCCGTACTACCTGGTGCCGCTCGGCGCCGACTCGGTCTCGCTGGCCGCGCTGCAGGCCCGCGCCTACCTCGACCGTTCGGGCGCCAAGGAGGACGACCTGCGGGCGATCGCCGCCCGGTCCCGCGCGGCCGGTCGCGACAACCCGTTCGCGCTGCACCTGGACGACCCGGCGGCCGACGCGCCCTACGACGTCGCACCGCTGCGGACCCACGACGTCGCCGCCGAGGCGGACGGCGCCGCGGTGATCGTGCTGGCGGCGGGCGACAAGGCCCGCGAGCTGTGCGAACGTCCCGCCTGGATCCGCGGCATCGACCATCGCGCCGATCCGCAGTCCCTCGGCGTCCGCGACCTGTCCCGTTCGGCGTCCGCGCGCATAGCGGGTGAACGGGCCGGAGCCACCGGCATCGAGGTCGCCGAGTTGCACGCCCAGTTCAGCCACGAGGAGCTGATCCTGCGCGAGGCGCTCGGCCTCGGCGAGGAGGTCACGGTCAACCCGTCCGGCGGCCCGCTGTCGGCCAACCCGGTGATGGCGACCGGCCTGATCCGCCTCGGCGAGGCGGCCGCACGCATCCACGACGGCTCGGCGGGCCGGACGCTCGGCCACGCGACCAGCGGCCCCTGCCTCCAGCAGAACCTCGTCTGCGTCCTTTCGGGAGAGAACCATGGGTAACCCGTGCGCGATCATCGGCGTGGGTCAGACCGCGTACAAGACCAAGCGGCTGGACGTCTCGATGGCCGGGCTGGTCCGTGAGGCAGCGCTGCGCGCGCTGGAGGACGCGGGCCTGACCTGGAAGGACATCGACGCCGTCGTCATCGGCAAGGCGCCGGACATGTTCGAGGGCGTCATGATGCCCGAGTCCTACCTCGCCGACGCGCTCGGCGCGACCGGCAAGCCGATGATGCGGGTGCACACGGCCGGGTCGGTCGGCGGCTCCACCGCGATCGTCGCCGCGAGCATGATCCAGTCCGGTGTGCACCAGCGGGTGCTCACCGTGGCGTTCGAGAAGCAGTCGGAGTCGAACGCGACGTGGGCGCTCACGGTCGGCGGCCCGCACAGCACCTCGCTGGTCGTCGGCGCGGGCGGCTACTTCGCCCCGCACATCCGCGCGTACATGCGGCGGTCCGGCGCGCCCGACCACATCGGCACGCTCGTCGCGGTCAAGGACCGGCAGAACGCGCTGAAGAACCCGTACGCCCACCTGAAGATCCCGAACATCTCCCGCGAGATGGTCGAGTCGACGCCCATGCTGTGGGAGCCGATCCGCTACCTGGAGACCTGCCCGTCCTCGGACGGCGCGTGCGCGATGGTGCTCGCCTCGGAGGACGCCGCCAAGAAGGCCCCGCACAAGCCCGCCTGGGTGCAGGGCACCTCGATGCGCTCCGAGCCGATCTTCTTCGCCGGCCGCGACACCGTGAACCCGCAGGGCGGCAAGGACGCCGCGGCCGACGTCTACCGGCAGGCCGGCATCTCCGATCCGCGCCGCGAGCTGGACGTCGCCGAGGTCTACGTGCCGTTCTCCTGGTACGAGCCGATGTGGCTGGAGAACCTCGGCTTCTGCGGCGAGGGCGAGGGCTGGAAGCTCACCGAGGGCGGCGCGACGTCCATGGAGGGCGACATCCCCTGGAACGCCTCGGGCGGCGTGCTGTCGTCCAACCCGATCGGCGCGTCCGGCATGATCCGCTTCGCCGAGGCGGCCATGCAGGTGCGCGGCACGGCCGGAGAGCACCAGGTCGAGGGCGCCCGCCGCGCGCTCGGCCACGCCTACGGCGGCGGCGCGCAGTTCTACGCGATGTGGATCGTCGGCAGCGACAAGCCCTAGCTCCACACCTCTTCACCCCCACCACCCCCCGTACGACTCTCCGGAGGACCTCCGATGGAGTTCAACCACGCCGACCTTTTCGAGGGGATCGCGGACGCGATCGGGGACCGCGTCGCGCTGGTCTGCGGCGACCGTCGCCTCACCTACGCCGAACTGGACGCCGAGGCCAACCGGCTCGCCCACCACCTGCTGAGCGTGGGGGTGGAGCCGGGGCAGCACGTCGCGATCCAGCTCTACAACGGCGTCGAGTACGCGGCCGGGCTGCTCGCGACGCTGAAGGTCCGGGCCGTCCCCATCAACGTGAACTACCGGTACGTGGAGAGCGAGCTGCTCTACATCTACCGGGACTCCGACAGCGTCGTGCTGATGTACGACCCGGAGTTCGACGACCGCGTGGCGGCGACGGTGCCGGACGCGCCGAAGCTGCGGCACCTGATCTCGGTCGGCGGCCCGTCGAGCGTGCCGGGCGCGGTGCGGTACGAGGACGCGCTCGCCGCCCAGCCGCCCACGCGGGGCTTCCCCGAACGCAGCGGCGAGGACACCTACATCATCTACACCGGCGGAACGACCGGTATGCCGAAGGGCGTGATGTGGGGGACCGAGGGCCTGCTCTTCGCGTTCTGGAACCCGACGTTCCCCCGCCCGGGCAAGCCGCAGGACGTCGTCGACCTGGCGGCGGGCAGCGGGCCGATGGTGATGATGCCGATCGCGCCGCTGATGCACGGCGCCGCGCAGATGGCCACCTGGATCGCCTGGTGCATGGGCGCGACGCTGGTGTACGAGCGGCGCTTCGAGGCCGGCACGGTCTGGAAGACGATCGAGAGGGAGAAGGTCAACTCGCTGACGATCACCGGCGACGCGATGGCGATCCCGATGGTCGAGGCGCTGGAGAAGAACCCGGGCGCCTACGACCTGTCGTCGCTGCTGGCCTATGTCTCGACCGGCGCGATCCTGACCGGCAAGATCCGCGACCGGCTCGCGGCCGCGATGCCGAACGTCATGATCATGGACAGGTTCGGGTCGACCGAGTCCGGTTCCACCGCCGCGGCGGTCGCGGGCTCGACCCCGGAGAAGGGCCTGAAGTTCGCGCCGGACGTGGAGAACGTGACCGTGCTGGACGACGCGCTCAAGGTCGTCGAGCCGGGGTCCGGGGTGATCGGCCAGGTGGCGCGCTCGGGCTGGATCGCGCGCGGCTACTACAACGACCCGGAGAAGACGGCGCGCACGTTCCCGGAGGCGGAGGGCAAGCGCTGGCTGCTCACCGGCGACATCGCCACGGTCGAGGCCGACGGTTCGATCGCGGTGTACGGGCGGGGCTCGCAGGCCATCAACACCGGCGGTGAGAAGGTCTTCCCCGAAGAGGTCGAGGCCGTGCTGAAGGGCCATCCCGGTGTGTACGACGCGGTCGTCACCGGCATCCCGGACGAGCGCTGGGGCAGTCGCGTGGCCGCCGTCGTGCAGCCGAACGGTGAGGCGCCCGCGGTCGAGGACCTGGACGCGCACTGCCGCAAGGAGCTGTCGGGCTACAAGGTCCCGCGCACGTACGCCTTCGTTCCGGAGATGAAGCGTTCGCCGGCGGGCAAGGCCGACTACAGGTGGGCCAAGGAGATCGCCGAGCAGGCTTGAAGGCCGTTCGGAACGGGCCGGGGAAACAAGGAACGCCCCGGCCCCACGGGGATGGGCCGGGACGTTCGCACTTGAGGCGGGGGGATCTTGTGAATCCGTTCACAAGATATAACGCGTGTTTACTTGACGATTCATCCACACTCCGGGGTGAGCTCGGTCACGCCGCGAGCGCGTGCGCCTCCAGGGTCAGTTCGACCTCGGCGCGCCGGCCGTCCAGGCCGGTCGCCTCCTTCGGCAGCCGCCAGCTGACCTCGTAGGAGACCTCGCGGTCGGTGCCGTCCCCGCGGCCCGTCCAGCGGCCGATGCCGCGCTCGAAGCGGTCGCGTCCGGCCAGGTCGGCGAGGGTGCCGCTGAAGACCGGGAAGGGCAGCAGCCCGCGGGACCGCTCGAAGATCCCGATGTGCAGGCGCCTGGCGAGCTGTCCGTCGTCGGGGCTGACGGCCGCGTAGAGGGCGACCGCGGCGTCGGCGTCGCCGCGGAACCTGACCGTGAAGGTCTCGGTGCCGCGTTCGCCCGGGACGAGGTCGCCCAGGCTGAAGTGGGTGGTCGCGGTGGCGCCGGGCGTGAGGGCGACCGCGTCGGTGGAGAGCGTGTGCATGCTCAAGATGAGCCCCCGTTCTGGACTCGTGAAAGATTTCACAAGCTCCCGGGCGGGTCGGCCCCGGATCCTTGTGGGAGCGGGGCCTGTCGGGGAGCCTGGTTAGCAGCCCTAACAAAATCCATGATATGTCGTGTCCGGACGAACTGATGGCCCCGCGGGTGTCTGGTTCGCCACACGGGCAGGCTGGCTCCCATGACGGCAAGGAGCTAGACTCTCTTCACAAGAGTCGCTCTACTTTAGAGAAATTTTGAAAAGGGGTGCTGGAGTGACGACGCCGGAGCGCGAGCAGAAGCTGCGGGAGCTGGAGGAGGCGATCCAGCGCGGCACGATGTGGACAGTGCTCCTGCACCACGCCACCGCCACCAAGGCGGGCATGAACGTCACCGACGCACAGTGCATCAACGCGCTCCACCTGGACGGCCCGCAGACCCCGGGCCAGCTCGCGCAGCTCATGGGCATCACCACCGGCGGCGCGATCACGGCCGTCATCGACCGCCTGGAGAAGGCCGGCCACGTCAAGCGCACCCGCGACCCCGACGACCGGCGGCGCGTCATCATCGAGCTGGTCCCCGAGAGCCTGGAGCGGTTCGGCCGCTACTTCGGCCCGGTCGCGACGGCCTTCGACGACGAGGTCGCCAAGCTCGACGACGACAAGGTCCAGGTGCTGATCGACTGGATGAAAGAGAACAACGCGCTGATGCCCAAGGTCATCGACGAGGTTCGCCGGATGCCGTGATCGTCCGACGGGCCATGATCGCCTAGCGTGATCAACTAGGGTGCTGCCTGCCCCCCGTATCAGGAGCACCATGGACATCCCCGGCTACGAGCTCATCGACGTGCTGGGCGCCGGCCGGGGCAAGCACGGCCGCGAGGTGTTCGCGATCGCCGCCATGCCGCCGGACGGCCAGACCGGGGACAAGAACCTGCTCGCCAAGAACCCGACCGTCCGCAAGGTCTGCTCCAGGAAGATCCTGACGCGTTCGCTCCAGGGCCCCTTCGTCAAGTACCGGTCGTGGAAATGGCAGATCGACGTGCTGCCGCCGTCCAAGGACGAGTTCGAGCGAGGCTCGCGCGTCTACCGCTGCATCGCCGAGACGCCCGGCTACATCGACATCACCGGCGCCAAGTTCCGCCCCCGCTGACCTCATCCCGCCGGCCCCAACACGCCGATCTTGCTCTCAGCGCCCCTCAACCCGCCGAAATGGGGCGCTGAGAGCAAGATCGGCGTTGGTTCAGCCGGCTAGGCGGCCCCTCAGCAGGTCCATGAGGGTGGCGTGGATCTCCGTTCGGGGGCGGTCGGGCTGGAGGGTGCGCCAGTCGAGGGCGACCGTGATGACCATCCCGAACACCGCCGACGCCGCGATCCCGATGTCCAGGTCCTCGCGCAGCTCGCGGGCCGCGACGGCCGAGCGCAGCACGTCGGCGATGACGCCGACGGCCTGCTCGCGGATGAGCCGGGCGGCGTGCCGCCAGTCGCCGCCCGACCGCCAGGCCTCGGCGATCAGCAGGCGGGCGAACGACTCGTGCTCGCCGATGAAGGCCAGCTCGGCGCCGACCACGGCCTCCAGCGCGTTCAGCGGCGTGCGCCCCTCGGCCGCCTCGCGCAGCGCGGTCGCCAGCCGTTCGATGCCGTAGTCCAGCAGCGCCGAGAACAGTGCCGCCTTGCTGCCGAAGTTGTAGTAGACGGTCCCCTTGGCGACGCCCGCGTGCTCGGCGATCTGGTCCACCGTGGTCGCGGTGAAGCCGTTCTCGGCGATCAGCTCGATCGCCGAGGTGAACAGCCGCTCGCGCGTCGTCGTCCTGCTCATCGCCTCAGAGTTTCAGTGCGGGGTGCAGACGCTTGACCGTCCACACGCGGTTCTTGCGGGCGGCGAGCGCGGTGAGCGCCAGCCCACCGATCAGGAACGCCGCCAGGACGGCACCACCTTGCCACACCGGCGTCATCGTCCCGCCGCTGATCAGGTGCCGTACGGCGGTGACGACCCAGGGCATCGGCAGGAACGGCTGGATCGACTGGAAGAAGCCGGGGCTCGTCTCGATCGGGTAGGTGCCCGCGGCCGAGGTCAGCTGGAGCATGAGGAGCGCCAGCGCGATGATGCGGCCGACCGGTCCGAAGCGGGCGTTCACCCACTGGATGACGGCCAGGAACGCGGCCGAGGCGAGGGACAGGAACGCGATCAGGCCGAGCCAGTGCGCGGCTTGCAGTCCGAGGGCGAAGTGCAGGACGGCCAGGACGACGCCTACCTGGGCCACACCGATCGCCGCGGCGGGAAGCCAGCCCGCGAGCGCGACGCGCCAGGCGGGGGCCGTGCTCGCGAGCGCGCGCGGGCTGAGCGGCCGCAGCAGCATGTAGATGACCATCCCGCCGACCCACAGCGCCAGCGGCACGAAGAAGGGCGCGAACCCGGTGCCGTAGTTGGGCGCCTTGTTGTCGGTGGCGCTGGCCAGCTTGACCGGGCTGCTCATCATGTCGGCGCGGTCAGCGCGCTCCTGGTCGCCGTACGAGGGGACCTCACGTGTGCCCTTCTTCAGGCCGCTCGCGAGTTGTCCATTGCCGTCGGCGAGCTTCTGGCTGCCGGTCGAGATCTGCGCGAGTGCGGTGTCGAGGGTGACGGCTCCGTCCGAGAGCTGCCCGAGGCCGCCGGTCAGCTTGGCCGTTCCGGCGAGGGCCTGGCCGGTGCCCGCGTCGATGCGGGAGGCGCCGGTGGCGACCTGCCGGGCGCCGCCGTTCAGGCGGTCGACGTCGCGGCGGGCGGCCTCGACCTTGCCCGCCAGGCGGGGCGCGTCGGCGGCGACCTTGCGGGCGATGGTCTCGGCCTTGTGGGCGTCGGCGGCGAGCTTCTTGAGGTCGGCGGTGTGCGCCTGGATGAACGTGTCGACCTGGCGTGCGATGTCGACGACCTGCGCGGCGGCCCGGGTCAGCTCGTGCCGCACGTTCGACGGCACCTCGGGGTGTGCGGCCAGGTAGCGGTCGAGGTCGGCCTGCGCGGTGCGCGCCTGGCGGAGGGCATCGTGGGAGCGGGCGGGCAGTTCGTTGGCGGCGCCCGCGAGCTTGTCGGCGCCCTCGGCGACGATCAGCGCGGCGGAACGGATCTCCGGCGCGTGCTCGCGCAGGAGCGGGACGACGGTGTCGCTCGCCTGGTCGACCACGGTGGTGAGGCGCTGCATGCCGTCGGCGACCTGGCGGCTCCCGTCGGAGAGCTGGCCGGTGCCGTCATGGAGCGTTCCAAGGCCGGACGTGAGCTGCTTGCCCGCGCTGTGCGCCTGGCCCAGGCCGTTCGCCAGCTTGCCCGCGCCGTCGTGCGCCTTGCCGCTGCCGTCGGCGAGCTCGCCCGCGCCGCCCGCGAGCTTCCCCGCACCGTCGGCGGCCTTGCCGAGCTCGCCGTGCAGCTTGCCGAACGAGACGAAGATCTGGTCGAAGTAGCCGTTCGTCGCCT
The DNA here is from genome assembly GCF_017573505.1 of Actinomadura barringtoniae. Taxonomy (GTDB): domain Bacteria; phylum Actinomycetota; class Actinomycetes; order Streptosporangiales; family Streptosporangiaceae; genus Spirillospora; species Spirillospora barringtoniae. The sequence continues at coordinate 344,904 of NZ_JAGEOJ010000005.1, read as the reverse complement.
TGCTGCCCGCGGCGGTGCTGACCTCCTTGAAGGCCGCCTGCGCGAGCGTGCCGACGACGTAGTTGTTGGCGTCGTTCATCCGCAGCTTCAGCGCCGCCGTCGTGGGAGAGCCCGAGCCGCTGGGGGAGGCGATGTGCGAACTGAAGTCGGACGGGATCGTGAGCGCCATGTAGTAGCGGCCGGACCGCACGCCGTCCTCGGCGGTGCTCTCGTCCACGGTCTTCCAGTCGAAGACCTTGCGCTTCTTCAGCTCGTCGGCGAGGTCGGCGCCCGCGTGAACGGTCCTGCCGCCGGCCTTGGCGGGGTGGTCGTCGACGACGAGCGCGACGGGCACGTGCTGGAGGCGGGCGTACGGGTCCCAGAACGACCACAGGTACAGCCCCGCGTACAGCAGCGGCAGCAGCACGAGGCCTGCCACCGCGATGCGGGTCAGCCGGTTGCGGGAGAAGCGGCGCAGCTCCAACCCGCCTGAGTGCAGAGCGGGGAGTCTCATCGGGAGGTCACCTTCGCAGCGACGGGAAGCCGGACGATCTGGGCGAGATCTTCGGCGGGGGCGGGGTCGTGGCAGGTCGCGACGAGGGTCACGCCGGACTCGGCTATGGCGTGCAGCCGCTGCCACAGGGCGCGCTGCATGTCGGCGGGCAGGCCCTCGTCGACGTCGTCCAGCAGGAGCAGCCCGGGCTCGCCGACCAGGGCGATCGCGGCGCCGAGCAGCTGTGTTTCGTCGGGGGCCAGGTCCTGGGCGAGCGTCTTCGGGTCGATGTCGAGGCCGACGCGTTCGAGGGCCCGGCGGATGCGCGCGTCGCGTCCGCGCCACCGGCCGAAGAACCCCTCGCGCAGGTCGAGCGCCTCGCTCAGGTGCTCGCGCGCCGACAGCGTGGGCTCCAGCTCGTTCACCCCGGCGACCACGCCGAGGGCGGCGACCCGCTGCACGGCGCGCAGGTCGCGGGCGAGCCACAGCCCGCCGACGCTCGCCTCGCCCTCGGTGGGTCTCATCCGGCCGCCCAGGGTGAGGAGCAGGGCGGTGCGACCGGAGCCGGCGATGCCGCTCACCGCCGCCAGGCCGCCCGCGGGCACCTTCAGCACGACGTCGTGGAAGACCCATCCGCGGGCCCCGCGCAGCGAGAGCCCCTGGGTCTCCACCCGTACCGCAGTCATGTTCCGACCTCATTTTTAGACTGACTGGTCAGTCTAAATTTACGTCCGCATGACCCGGATCGATACCGCGCCCGGTGGTGAGGTCCGCCACGTCGGGCGCTCTATTAGACCTTCGGTCTCATATGGCAGACTCTGCGCATGACGGAATCGTCCCGGGCGGCCCGGAACCTGGCCGTGCTCATGGCATCTGCGGGCGTCACGCACTTCGTGCTGCCCAAGCCCTATGACGCGATCGTTCCCGAGCAGCTGCCCGGCAAGGCGCGCACGTGGACCTACCTGAGCGGCGTGGCCGAGCTGGCGTGCGCCGCCCTGGTCGCCAACCCGAAGACACGCCGCAAGGGCGCGCTCGCTACCGCCGCCCTGTTCGTCGCGGTCTTCCCGGCGAACGTGAAGATGGCACGGGACTGGCGCGACAAGCCGCTGCCGCTCAAGGCAGGGGTGTACGCGCGCCTGCCCGTGCAGGTGCCGCTCGTGGCGTGGGCCTTGAAGGTCGCTAGCGGACGGTGATGATCGCCGAGCCGTGGCCGAACAGGCCCTGGTTGACGGCGATGCCGGTACGGGCGTTCTCGACCTGACGGCCCTCGGCCTGGCCGCGCAGCTGCCAGGTGAGTTCGCAGACCTGCGCGATCGCCTGCGCCGGGATGGCCTCGCCGAAGCAGGCCAGCCCGCCCGACGGGTTGACCGGGATGCGGCCCCCGATCGCGGTCGCGCCCGAGCGGAGCAGGTCCTCGGCGCCGCCGACCTCGCACAGGCCGATGTCCTCGTACCAGTCCAGTTCGAGCGCGGTCGACAGGTCGTAGACCTCGGCCACCGACAGGTCCTCGGGCCCGATCCCGGCCTCCTCGTACGCCGCCTGCGGCAGCGCCGAACGGAACGGCACGTCGGGCGGCGGAACGGTCATCGCCGAGTCGGTGGCGAAGTCGGGCAGGTCGATCACGGTCTTGGGGAACGTCGGCGTGACCGTGGACAGCGCCGGGATGCGCACCGGGTCGGTGACGCCGTGCCGGCGGGCGAAGTCCATCGAGGTCAGCACGATGGCCGCGCCGCCGTCGCTGGTCGCGCAGATGTCCAGCAGCCGCAGCGGGTCGGCGACGACGGCCGACTCGCGGACGTCCTCGGCCGTGACCTCCTTGCGGTAGCGCGCGTTCGGGTTGGACAGGCCGTGCCGGGCGTTCTTGACCTTGACGGCCGCGAAGTCGTCGAGGGTCGCGCCGTGCAGCGCCATCCGGCGGCGCGCGGCGAGCGCGAAGTAGATCGGGTTGGTGGCGCCGAGCAGGCGGAACCGCAGCCAGTCCGGGTCGTCGGGGCGATCGCCGCCGACCGGCTTGAAGAACCCCTTGGGCGCGGCGTCGGCGCCCACCACCAGCGCGACGTCGCACAGCCCGGCGAGGATCTGCGCGCGGGCGTTGCCGATCGCCTGGGCGCCGGACGCGCAGGCGGCGTACGAGCTGGAGACGCGGGCGCCCGACCAGCCGAGCGCCTGGGCGAACGTCGCGCCCGCGATGAAGCCCGGGTAGCCGTTGCGGATCGTGTCGGCGCCCGCGACGTACTGGACGTCCGGCCAGGACAGGCCCGCGTCGGCCAGCGCGGCGCGCGCCGCCGCCAGGCCGTACTCCACGAAGTTGCGGCCCCACTTGCCCCACGGGTGCATGCCCGCACCCAGGACGGCGATGTCGTCGGTCACTGCACCGGCCTCCACTTCCACACCGTGTAGGTCGCCTCGTCGTCCTCGTAGAGCGTGTCCTCGGTGAGCTCGACCGGCATGCCGACCTCGAGGTCCTCGACGCCGACCGTGGCCTGGCCGAGCACGACGATGCGCTCCTCGGTCAGCTCCACCGCCGCGATGGCGTACGGCACGAACGGTTCGGGGGAGACGTAGGGCGGGGGCGGCTGGTAGCGCGCGTCGGCGTACGACCAGACCGTGCCGCGGCTGGAGAACGCGTACTCCTGCAGCTCCGAGCCATCCTTGGGGCCGGTGCAGCCGGGGTTGCGGCAGGCCAGTTCGTTGCGGGGGAAGTAAGGGGTGCCGCAGGACGAGCAGCGGGTCCCGAGCAGCCGGGTCCCGCCGTCATCGGTCCTGAACCAGCCCTCGATGGCGGGCCGACGTGGAGTGCTCACCCGCGTAGCTTACCAACCAAGCGACCGTTCAAATCAAGGGCGGCCACCACCGCGACCGCCAGCAGCGCGAGCACATAGAGCCCCGTACCGGCCCAGTGCGTCCGGTCGTAGGCGACGCCGCCCATAGAACCGCCGACGCTGCTGCCCATGTAGTAGGAGAAGAGGTAGAGCGCCGAGGCCTGGGCGCGGCCGGAGGAGGCGAGCGCCCCGACCCAGCCGCTGGCCACCGCGTGCGCCGCCATGAAGCCGCACGTGAACATCAGCAGCCCGGCGGCCACCAGCGGCAGCGACGCCGGGAACATCAGCGCCAGCCCGGTCGCCGCCAGCAGGACCGCGCCGAGCAGCACCGGCCGCCGCCCGAACCGGTCGGCCAGCATCCCGGCCCGCGCGGAGGAGAACGATCCCGCCAGGTTGGTCACCGCGATCAGCCCGACCACGCCCTGCGGCAGGCTGAACGGCGCCTCCAGCAGCCGGAACGGTAGGAAGTTGAAGACGGTCACGAAGCCGCCCATCAATACCAGCGCCGTCAGGTAGAGCCGCCGCAGCCCAGGCTCGCGCAGGTGCGTGCGCAGCGCCCGGTGGTCGGCCCGGCCCGGCGCGAAGAACCGCGACGGCGGCAGCAGCGCCCAGAACAGGACCGTGAACCCGAGCGTGACCAGGCCCGTCGCCGCGAACGCCCACCGCCAGCCCGCCACGTCGGTCACCAGCGCCGGAATGACCCGCCCGAGCACGCCGCCGATCGCCGTCCCCGCCACGTACCGCCCCATCGCGCCGCCCAGCGACGAGGGGTGCACCTCCTCGGCCAGGTAGGCCATCGCGACCGCCGGCACCCCGGCCAGCGCCACGCCCTGCGCGGCCCGGACGACCGCCAGCGCGGTGAACGTGGGGCACAGCGGCAGCAGCAGCCCGACCGCGACCGACGCGAACGAGGACACCAGCATCACGCGGGTCCGCCCGTACCGTTCCGACAGCGAGCTCACCGGGATGATCGCCAGCGCCAGCGCGCCGGTGGCCAGCGAGACCAGCAGGCTGGCCTGCGACGGCGAGACGCTGAGGTCGCCCGACAGTTCGGGAAGCAGCGCCTGCGCGCAGTAGAGCGAGATGAACGTGGTCAGCCCGGCGGCGAAGAGCGCGAGGTTGACGCGGCGGAGTCCGGGGGAGCCGAGCCGGTGGCGTTCGGCCTCGGTGGCGGGGGCGGGGGCGGGGGTGAGGGCGACCATGACGTCCAGGTTCGATCCACCACACCTCATGCGTCCAATGAATCTCTTTTCTCAAACTGATGCGTGACTAGCATGAAAGCCATGGATCTGGAGACCGTGCGCTGGTTCCTGGCGGTGGCCGAGCTCGGGCATGTGACCAACGCCGCCGAGGAACTGCGCATCTCACAGCCCGGGCTGTCGCGCGCGATCGCCCGGCTGGAGGCCGAGCTGGACGTGCCGCTGTTCGATCGGGAGGGGCGCGGCGTGCGGCTGAGCCGGTACGGCGAGGTGTTCGTCGAGCACGCCCACCGCCTGGTCGCCGAGGAGGAGTCCGCCCGCCGCGCGCTCGCGCAGGCCACCGACCCCGAGAGCGGCGAGGTCGCGCTGGCGTTCCTGCACACCCAGGGCGCCGGGCTGGTCCCCGAGCTGCTCGGGGCGTTCCGGCGCGACCATCCGCGGGTGACGTTCCGGCTGATCCAGGGCGGGAACGATCTGATCGAGACGGCCGTCCGGAGCGGCCGGGCGGATCTGGCGATCTCCAGCCCGCGCCCGCAGGGCCCCGAGCTGGAGTGGGCGCCGCTGGTGACCGAGCGGCTTCAGCTGGCGGTGCCCGCCGACCACCGGCTGGCGCGGCGGAAGCGGGTGAGGGTGAACGAGCTGGCGGACGAGACGTTCATCGGGATCCGGCAGGGCGGCGGGCTGCGGGCGATCCTGGAGCGGCTGGCGGCCGAGGCCGGGTTCCGGCCGCGGATCGCGTTCGAGGGGGAGGAGCTGCAGACCGTGCGGGGGCTGGTCGCGGCGGGGCTGGGCGTCGCGCTGGTGGCACCGCTCCACGGTGATCATGCCGACGAGGTCCCGGGCGTTCACCATGTGGCGCTGGCCGACCGCGGCGCGGTCCGCACGATCGGGCTGACCTGGGTGTCCGTACGGACCAGACCGCCCGCGGTGGAGGCCTTCCGGCGGTTCGTCGTCGGCCGGTCGCAATGTCGGGAGCGAGATAACTGACTCGTCAGTCACTTCGATACAGTGAAACCGAGCCGGATTCTGATGGCGCGATCTCGGACAGCGGAGGAGTGGGAATGCGGACTGGACTGCAGGGCAAGACCGCCTTGATCACGGGCGGCTCGCGGGGCATCGGCAAGGCGATCGCCGCCGGCCTGGCCGCCGAGGGGGCCAACGTCGTGCTGTCCTCGCGCAAGCAGGAGGCGCTGGACGAGGTCGCCGCGGAGCTCCGCGCCGCCCACCCCGAGGTCGGCGTGCTCGCCAAGGCCGCGCACGTGGGCGACGCCGAGCAGGCCGCCGCGTGCTTCGACGCCGCGATCGCCGAGTTCGGCGGCGTGGACGTACTGATCAACAACGCCGGCACCAGCCCGCACTTCGGCTCCATGGTCGACATCGAACCCGCCGCAGCCGAGAAGACCGTGCAGGTCAACCAGTTCGCGGTCGTCCAGTGGACCCAGCTGGCCTGGAAGAAGTCCATGCGGGAGCGCGGCGGCTCGATCATCAACATCGCCTCGGTCGGCGGCCTGGTCACCGAGCACGGCATCGGCTACTACAACGCCACCAAGGCCGCCGTCATCCACATCACCCGGCAGTTCGCGATGGAGCTCGCGCCGAAGGCGCGGGTCAACTGCATCGCGCCCGGCCTGGTGAAGACCGCCCTCGCCCGCGCCCTGTGGGAGAACAACGAGGAGCAGATCAGCAAGTACATGCCGCTCGGCCGCATCGGCGAGCCCGAGGACATCGCCAACGCCGCCGTCTTCCTGGCCGGCGACACCGCCTCGTGGATGACCGGGCAGACCATGGTCGTCGACGGCGGCGCCGTCATCCGTCCCTCCATCGCCTGACCGCATCAGCCAGAAGAGGAAGAGGAGAGCGCGCATGTCCCGCTGGGGTCTGACCATTCCGCTGACCGGCGTTCCGCTGGCCGAGCACCAGCAGATCATCTCCGAGCTGCCCGACCTGGGCTACACCGACGCGTGGTCGGCCGAGACCAACGGCACCGACGCGTTCACCCCGCTGGCCCTCGCCTCGCAGTGGGCGCCGAGCCTGCGCCTCGGCCCTGCGATCGTGCCGGTCTACACGCGCGGCCCGGGCCTGCTCGCCCAGCAGACCGCGACGCTGGCCGACCTGGCCCCCGGCCGGTTCGTGATGGGCATCGGCACCTCCTCCGACACCATCGTCGAACGCTGGAACGGCATCCCGTTCGAGGAGCCCTACAAGCGCGTACGCGACACCCTGCGCTTCCTGCGGACCGCGCTCACCGGCGAGAAGGTCAAGCAGGAGTACGACACCTTCACCGTCAAGGGCTTCAAGCTGGAGAAGGCGCCCGAGACCCCGCCCCCGATCGTGCTCGCGGCGCTGCGGCCCGGCATGCTGCGGCTGGCGGCGCGCGAGGCCGACGGCGCGATCACCAACTGGCTGGCGCCGCACGACGTCCGTACCGTGCGCGGCGAGCTCGGCGAGGACCCCGAGCTGATCGCGCGGCTGTTCGTCTGCCCGACGGGCGACGCCGCCGAGGCGCGCGCGATCGGCCGCTGGATGATCGCCGCGTACATGACCGTCCCGGTCTACCGGGCCTTCCACGAGTGGCTCGGCCGCGGCGAGGCCCTCAAGCCGATGAACGACGCGTGGGCGGCCGGCGACCGCAAGAAGGCGCTGGAGGTCATCCCGGACGAGGTCGTCGACGATCTCATCGTGCACGGCTCGCCCGAGGACTGCGTCGCCCGCGTGCGCGAGTACGTGGACAACGGGCTGACCACGCCGGTGCTGGCGATCGTTCCGGGCGGCGGCCTGTCCCCGCTGGACGCGGTCCGCGCCCTCGCCCCCACCTCGTGATCTTTACCTCGCGTTGACCCGGGACGGCCGGTGCTTGCCTGGAACGTTCTGTAGTCGATGTTTACATGCGTGATTCCCGGGGAGGGTGGGGCAGGTCCGAGCTCTGACATCGAGAAACCCATCGGAGGAGCTGATCGTGCTCACCCTCACCAGCGGCGCTGTCCAGGTGATCCGTACCGTCACCGCCAACCCGGAACTGCCGCCGGAGACCGGTATCCGTATCGAGCCGGGGAACGACGGCTCCGACGCGCTGCGCCTGTCGGTCGCGTCGTCCCCCGAGGCCGGTGACCAGATCGTCGAGGAGGAGGGCGCCCGCGTCTACCTCGAATCGAACGTCGCCACGCTGCTCGACGACAAGACCCTGGACGCCGAGGTCGACCAGCAGGGCGACGTGGCGTTCACCATCGCCGAAGGCGGCCAGCCCGCCGCCACCTGATCGCGGCGCCGAGACGACTCGACGTGTAGCGGCCGCATCCGCTAGTGGCCGCTCCGCCAGAGAAACGTGGGCCGCGGTGCGCTGGATTCGTGGTGGTGCCCAGCGCACCGCGGCTCCGTGCTGCGAAACTGGTCCCGTGACCGATGCCGGGGACGACCAGCCGCCCGACACCGACCGGCCGTCACGGGAGGAGCTGGACCAGCAGGTGCGCGATCACTACGGCACGTGGCGCGACCAGCCCAAGGGGCTGGCCTGCGTGGTGATCGCCGCCTTCGGGATCCTCACCACCGTGGCCTTCGGCCTGGCGATCCTCGCCTTCGTCCTCGCCGTTCGCTGACTCAGCCCCCGTCGAAGCTCGGGTGGGGTCCGAGCGCCCAGTACTCGAACAGCCCATAGCCGGTGTCGACGCCCGTGGGCGCGGCGCCGTCCAGGTACTCGTAGCGCGCCGCCGCGTCGACCATGCCCCACATCCGCGCCGCGTCCTCTTCCTTGCGCGCGTCGTAGGTGACGCCCTGCACCTTCAGGTCGGGCCCCTGGTACATGCCGTGCTTCCAGTCGGGCTCCAGGCCGTAGCCGGTGCCGACCATCAGGTGCAGCGGCACGAGCGGGGTGGCGCGGACCTCGAACGGCTTGCCGCCCGGCGGGCTGAACGCGATCGTCGCGGTCGAGACGTCGCGCGTCCCCTCCACGTAGACCGGGTGATATTCGGGGCGGCCGAGGAACTCCGGCTCCCGCGACTCGTCGGGCCAGACCCGGATGGCCTCCTCCAGCACCCGGCGCCCCTTCTCGTCCTCCTGCATGATGCACAGGATCGAGTGGTCCGCGAACTGGATCGGCGCGTACAGCCAGTAGAACGTTCCCGCGTTCTTGACCTGGATGCCGGGCGGCTCGGGCTCGCCCACCGGCCGGATGCCCCACGAGCGGTCCCGCGAGCCCCACCAGCGGTCCGGCGTGACCTCGATCCGCTCGCCGTCGATCTCGATCCAGCCCGTCCAGTAGCCGGTCTGCGCGAGCCGCTGCGAGTTGAACATCAGCCGTTCCTGCCACCGCAGGTAGTGCCGCGGCTCCAGCTGCGCGGGGATCGCGCCCTCCCACGTGAGGTCGAACGTCAGCCCGTGCTCGCTCTCGTCCAGCGTCACCCGCAGCTTCTTCAGGCCCTCGATCACCTCGACGTGGAACGGCCCCACGTTGGTGTCCATCCGGTCCGCGCCCAGCTCGCGCGAGGCCCGCACCACCTTGTGGATCGGGCCGCGCCGCACCACCGCGAACGCGTCGGTGACGCCCAGGTTCGGGTACTGCCCGACCCCGATCAGCATCATCAGCTCGTCCGAGCACCCGTGCACGTTGAAGTAGTAGCGGTCGTAGAAGTTCCGGTCCGACGTCGCGGGATGCCGCATGACCTCCGGCGCCTGATGGATCGGGTAGTCGTCGAGCGGCGAGAGCGTCACTGGTCTCCTCCGAGGATGCGCGACAGGAGCTGGGTGCAGTTGTTGTTGTAGGGGAAGTCGTTGTCGGGCTCGATCCACTCGAAGTCGATCATCGCCTGGCCGATGCGCGCCATGATGACCGAGAACTTGAAGCCGGAGAGGATCTCGTAATAGGCCATGTCGCGGAGGGGCCGGCCGAGCAGTTCCTCGTAGCGGGCGATGGTGTCCTCGTAGGAGGGGAAGCCCGAGAGGCGCGGGACGCCGATGCCCTCGGAGTGGTGGCGGTCGAGGAACATGTACCAGGCCAGGTCCTCCTCGGGGGCGCCGAGCATGGCGGTCTCCCAGTCGAGGACGGCGCGGGGCTCGCCCTTCTGGAAGATGATGTTGCCGATGCGGGCGTCGCCCCACAGAAGGCGGGGCGGGTCGGGCTCGTCGATCTTGTTGGCCTTGAGCCAGTCCAGGGCCTTGAGCGCGATCTCCTGCGGGCCCGGGTAGGCCCAGTGCAGGTAGTGCTCGTAATAGTTGAGGCGCTGGTCGAGGCCGGTGGCGCCCCAGGCCGGTTGGTCGAGGAAGCCCAGGCCGAGGGCTTCGACGTCGAGTTTGTGCAGGCGCGCCAGGATCTCCAGGGGGCGCCACCACATCTCGGTTCGTTCCTGGTCGGGGACCTGGGTGACCCAGCCGTCCTGGTGGTACGGGGGCATGTCGGTGGGGACGTCGCCGTCGATGCGGCCCATCACGAAGAAGGGCGCGCCGAGCAGGTCGGGTGACGGCTCGTACCAGCGGATCGGGGGGACGGGAATGTCGGTGTGCTCGTCCAGAGTCCGCATCAGGCGGTACTGCTCCTCGAACCTGGGTTCGGGGAAGATCTGGTAGTGGGCGGGGGCGACGCGGGCGACGAGCGCCTCGTGCTCGCCCTCGTGCTCCGCGTCGAAGATCAGCGTCTCGCTGGAGAAGCCGCTGGTCTTGGGGGTCTCGATCATGGGGATGCGGACGCCGGGCAGGTGCCGGTCCAGCCAGGTGGTGAGAACGGCGCGGGTGACCTCGGGGTCTCGTTGGTCGGGAACGGGCATGCGCACTCCTCCGAGCCGGGGCCGCCTCGAAAAGCAGAAAGTGAAACGTGTTCTACCAAGGGGTGAACACCCGGTCAAGCGCTCGCTTTTGTTATGGCCCCCCGCCATTTCGGCATGAGTGCGCGCCGTGGAAAAATCGGCCACATGCGTCTCACCAAGCTCGGACACTCCTGCGTACGGCTCCAGAAGGACGATCGGACCCTGGTCATCGACCCGGGCGCGTTCAGCGCGGCGGCCGAGGCCTTGGTGGGCGCGGACGCGGTGCTGATCACCCATGAGCACCCCGACCATTTCCAGCCCGACGCGCTCCGCAAGGCCATGGCGGAGGACGCGCTGCTGGAGGTGTGGACGTCCCGGGTGGTCGCCGAGAGCCTCGCCGACCTGGGATCCCGCGTTCACCAGGTGGGGCACGGCGACGCGGTGACCGCCGCCGGCTTCGACGTCCACGTCTACGGCGAGGACCACGAGATCCTGCACCCCGACATCCCGCCGATCCCCAACACCGGCTTCCTGGTGGACGGCGAGGTCTTCCACCCGGGCGACGCCCTGACCGTTCCGGAGGCGCGGGTCCCGACGCTGTGCCTGCCGGGCAACGCGCCGTGGATGAAGGTCCCCGAGATGTACACCTACGTGCGCGAGGTGGCGCCCGAACGGGCCTTCGTGATCCACGACGGCCTCCTGAACGACTTCGGCCTCGGCATCATGGAGACGCACGTGGGCAACGCGGCCAAGGAGGCGGGCAAGGACTTCCGCCGCCTGAAGCCCGGCGAGTCGGTCGACCTGTCGGGAGCGGCGTGAAGATCGAGGCCGTCTTCTTCGACATCGGCGAGACCCTCATCAACGAGGGGGAGATCTACGGCCGCTGGGCCGACTGGCTCGGCGTTCCGCGGCACACCTTTCTCACCAAGCTGGGCGCGATCCTGGTGACCGGCGGCACGCACATGGACCTCTTCGAGTACTTCCGGCCCGGGTTCGACCTGGCCAAGGAGGAGAAGAAGCGGGCCGCCGCCGGGGTGCCGAACGGCTTCGGCGCCGACGACCTCTACCCGGACGCCCGCGCCTGCCTGTCCGGGCTGCGCGACCTGGGGCTGTACGTCGGCGTCGCGGGCAACCAGCCGGTCGAGGCGGCCGAGCAGATCGCCGCGCTGCGGCTGGACGCCGACGTCGTCGGGATCTCCGACGTCTGGGGCATCAGCAAGCCGTCCATGGAGTTCTTCGAACGGTGTGCGCAGCTCGCGGACGTCCTGCCCGAGCACGTCCTGTACGTGGGGGACCGGATCGACAACGACATCCGGCCGGGGCTGGCGTACGGCATGCAGATGGCGCTGTTGCGGCGCGGCCCGTGGGGGCACATCCAGCAGGACGACGAGGCCCTGTCGCGGTGCCGCTTCGTCCTGGACGACCTGATCGACCTTCCGGCGCTGGTCGCCGCCCATAATGCCCAGCCCCTGGACACCCCCTGAGCACCCCCTAAGGGGCATCCCCTAATTCGCGAGTATGGGCGCAAGACCGCCCGTTCGGCTGATCCGTACCCGGGGCTCCGGTTCGTACCGTGGAACACGTAACCGCAGATCGCGGGTACATACGGATCGACCTGAACGGGGAGACGAACGATATGAACGGCCTTTACCGTCCGCGCAACGGACGCATGATCGGTGGCGTCTGCGCCGGCCTCGCCCGGCGGTTCGGCATGAGCGCCTGGACCGTCCGCATCCTTGCCCTGCTGTCCTGCCTGCTGCCCGGTCCGCAGTTCGTGGTCTACCTGGTGCTGTGGGTCATGCTCCCGAGCGAGGACCGCCACATGGCCCGCGGCTACTGACACTCGGCCCGCGGCCCCTGACCTCCATAGATCATCTTCGCCCGCCCCTCGTCACCTCCCGTCCCTTGGCGCCGTGCCAACGGCAGTGTTAGATCAGTGCACGGACTTCGCTAGGGGCGGGAGGAATCGACCGTGCTGGACCAGGCCCCGGCGCCCGGAGCGGACGTGCACGCCACCGCGGCGCGGCTGCTGGGGTTCCTGCGGGATCTGGCCGGCGCGCGCCGCGAGCCGGCGCGCGACCTCGGGGCCTACGAGCAGGTCTGCTGGCTCGCCGAACTGCCCGCCGAGGTCTATCTGGAGACCGACGCGGGGCCCGGCGAGGTGCTGTTCAGCATCCCGGTCATCCCGCTGTCGCCGCCGACCGTGCTGGAGGAGTTCGACGGCTGGATCGGCCTGCGGCACTGGTACCGGACGCTGCGGGACCTGGCCGGGGCCGAGGTCGTGCTCGCGACCGGCCTGCTGACCTGGCAGCCGCCCGACGGCGAGGGCGTGCACGACCACCTGCTGACCACCCCGGTCCGCATCGTCGTGGACGAACGGACCGAACGGGTCGACGTCGTCCTCGCCGGGCACACCTCGCTGCGCGACCGGGACCTGCTCGGCGGGCTCGGCGGGTTCCGTCCCGCCCGCACCGACTGGGTCTGGGACGCCGTACGCGCCGGCCAGGGCTTCGCGTTGCGGGCCTCGGTGTCGGACGTGCTCCGCAAGTGGTGCTCGATCGCCTTCACCGAGTTCGGCGCCGCGTTCCGCGAGGACTGGACCCCGGCGCAGGCCTCGCCGGGCGTACCGCAGCTGCGGCTCGCGCCCGCCCTCGTCGTACGGCCACCGGGCCGGGCGGCGCTCGCCGACCACTACGAGGACCTTCTCGCGCAGCTCGCCCGGATGCATGATGTCCCGGGCGGTCTCGGCCGCCTGATCGAGCCGGAACGTTCGGCCCGCCTCATGCAGGTCGCCGAGCGTTCGCCGCAGACCATCGCCGACCTGCTCGCCGGGCTGCTGGCGCGCGGGCGCCGGGTGCTGGTGACCACGCCCGAGGCCGAACGCATCCTGGCCGCGCTGCCCGGGGACGTCGCCGGGCTGTGCGCGCTCACCGAGGAGTCCTCGGTCGTCGACCGGATGCGCGCCCGCGCCTTCGAGCACGACCCGGCCGGCCACCGCCGGTACGTCGAGGAGCTCGCCGAACGCAAGAACGCCGCCGACCGCGAGGTGTCGGAGCTGGACGCGCGGCTCGCGCTGACCGAGGCGACCGACGCCTGCGACCTTGGCCCCGGCTACCGGGGGACGCGCGCGGAGCTGACCCGCAGGCTGCGGTCCGAGAGCCATCCGTGGCTGACGCCGCGGACGGGCATGCCCGCGGATCCGCCGCTCACCGCGTCCGAGGTCGCAGAGCTGGTCGCGCTGATCGACGAGGAGACGCCGGGGCGGCGGGCCCGCACCTGGCAGCGCGACGTCGATCCCGGGTCGCTGCCGAGCGCGCCCTACGTGCGGTCGCTGATCGAGGCGGAGGCGGCGGAGGTCGAACGGGCCGCCCGCTCGCAGACCGATCTGTCGCGGCGGTTGCGCGACCTCGACGTCGCGTTGCTGGCCCGTCTTGAGGCCGCCGCGCGTGCCGTGGACGCCGCGCTGCACGACCTCGGCCTGGACGGCCACCCGAGCGAGTGGGACCCCACCGATCATGCCGCGCGCGCGTTCAGCGACGCGCTCGCGGGCCGGCGCCCGACGATCTGGGCCCGCGTCGCGGAGATGGCGCCCCAGGCCGAATGGGCCGAGCACGCACTCGCCTCCCTCGGGGGACGTCGCGTTCAGCTGCCGCCCGGCGAGCTGCACCTGCGGCGGCTGGCGAGCGCCGCGCAGGACCTGCGCAACCACCTGTCCGAGGGCGGCACGCTGAAGCGCGGCCCGCTCCGTTCGGTCGCGCAACGCCAGGCCGAGCCGCTGCTGACCGGCGCGCGCGTCGACGGCAGGCCGCCGACCACGCCCGAGCTGCTGGACGCCGTCTTCTCGGTGCTGATGGTCCGGATGTCGCTCCAGGAGCTGGAGTACGTCTGGGAGGCCGCCGGGATGCCGTTCGAGGACGGGCCGCTGGACCAGCGCGTCGCCGCGTTCCGCCGGGCCCATCTGCGGCTGGCCCGCATCCGCGAGGTGCTGCCCGCGATCGAGGAGTCGGCCGGGCACCTGGCGGGCCTGGGCATCCCGATCACCCATCCGCTGCAGTGGCACGGCTACGTCGTCGGGCTGCAGAGCGCGCTGTCCGAGCTCAGCGTCAACCGGGCGAGCGCCGACCTGAACGCACTGCGCGACTCGATCAGCACCGACCACAAGGGCCAGCCGCCCGAACTGCTGTCCGCCCTCGTCGCGATCGACTCGCGCGACGCCGACGGCTACGCGCGCTCGCTCACCGCGCTGCTGGAGGCGCGGCACGAGCGGGGGCTGCAGATGCGCTGCGAGGCGCTGCTGGACAGGGTGCGCGCCGTGCACCCAGAGCTGGCCGAGGCGCTCATCGGAGGGACCGTTCCCGAGCACTGGGACGAGGCGTGGGCCTGGGCGCACGCGTCCGTACGGCTCGCTGAGCTGCCGGGATCCCCGGCCGAGGACCGGCTGCGCGAGGCACTGACCGAGGCAGAGGAACGCCAGGCCGAGGTGAGCGCCGAACTGAGCACGGCGGAGGCATGGGAGGCGTGCCTGTCCCGTTCCGAGGCACCCGCTTGGATCGCTCCGCTGTGGCACGTCCCCGAACTGCTCCCGGCGGTGCCCGACTCGTTCGACGTGGTCATCGTCGACGGCGAGCACGGCGCCGGTGCCGAGGCGCTGTTCCTGCTGTGGCTGGCACCCCGGGTCATCCTCGTCGGCGAGGGCGGCCCCGAACTGCCGCATCCCGAGGGGACCATCGACCTCATCGCGGACGTGCTGGACGGCGCGGTCACGCCGACCGCCCCGCTCTTCGAGACCCTCCGCGCCCGCTTCGCCCCGGGAGAACGACCCGCGCCGGAGAGGGCCGCCTCGGTCGCCGTCGCAGCCGAGCCTGAGCCGCAGCTCGTCGCGCCGCAGCTCGTCGCGCCGCAGCGGGCCGCCCCGGAACAGGGCGACCCGCCGCCCGCCCTCACGATCGAACGAGGGCGGTCGATCGTCGCGTACAAGCGGCCCCAGCTGGTCGAGCTCATCGGGCGGATCGACGCGGGCGAGCCCGGCCTGTCCGACGAGCAGCTGGTCGAGAGGGCCGGAGAGATCCTCGGCTGCCCCGACGACGAGACGCTGCTGGTGAGCGCGCGCCTGCACTACGCCGTCGAGACCTTCCGCGAGCCCTCCGAACCGTCCGAACCGTTCGAGGCCTCCGAACCGTCCGAGGCCTCAGGGACCGCTTAGGGCGCGTTGACCAGGCCGACCGGCGCGACCTTCACCGTGCGGTGGCCCGGCGTGCCGCCCAGGGTCACCTTGCGCAGCGACATGTTGTTCTTGGCGGTCCCCTCGAAGAGCCGGTGGCTCGGGTTGGCGATGACCTGGATGAAGTACGTCCCGTTCTTCAGGTCGGTCACGTCGAACGACTGGCCGGGACGGAACTGGGCGTAGGTGTCACCGGAGCCGACGTCCAGGACCTCGCGTACCGACAGCGAGGACAGGTCGCCGCAGGCGGTGTGCAGGTCTGTGTTGTCGGGATTCCAGTTGGCGTTCTTCACCAGCTGGTTGATGGCGTCGGTATTGGCGAGGCAGAACGCCTCCTTCTGGCTGCGGACGATTTCCTTCTTGTCCTTGCCGAGCAGCCGGTAGCTGGCGAAGTCCTTGAAGTGCCAGTGCATGTGGCCCTCGCGCGGGTCCCATTCCATGCCGCCGGTCTTGGCGTAGCCGACCTGCTTGCCATGGCCGTCGAAGAAGTACTGGTAGGCGTCCATCAGTCCCGGCTTGACGCGGAATCCGTCCACGACGAGCGGGGACGGCCCGGCGTTCCAGACGGTGGCGCTGAACGCGAGGTAGTCGCGCTTGGGTCCGGGGGCGGGCGGGTTGGTCGGCGGGGGGCCGGGAGGCATGTCGTCCTCGCCGTGGTTCAGCTGGATGCCCCACGCGGGCAGGGCGGCCAGGTCGGGCTTGGGGCCCTTCGGAACGCTGCCGTTACCCTTCGGCTTCGGCCCGGCCTTGAGAGCCGCCTTCCCCGACATCGGCCTGCCGTGCCCGTCGTCCACGGTCCGCACCGTGACGGCGATCTTCTTGGTGGCGGCGGTGAGCCCGAAGGCCTTCTGGTAGGGCGCGGTGACGCCGACCGTCGCGGTGTACTTGCCGTCGGCCAGCTTGACCTGGGGAGCGTTCCACCCGGAGACCTTGCTCGCCCAGCCGCGCTGGATGCCCCACACCGAGCCGCGCGTCCACGGGTTGTCGGAGCAGGACGTGGGATAGGGCGAGGTGCTCGGTGCACCCGGCCGGATCCTGGCCTGCTCGCTGGACGGGCAGACGTTCTGGTAGAGGTCGGCGACCTTCTTGCCCTTGGCGTCGGTGACCGTCACGTGCAGGAACCTGGTGAACCCCGAGAAGCTCTTCACCAGGCCCTTCGGGAGGGTCTTGGTACGGGTCTTGCCGCCCTGCCGGACGATCTGCTCCGCGACGATCGGGTCCTGGTAGGACTTGCGGTGAACGCGCATCTCGAAGGGCGCGTTCGGGGCGCCGACATGGATGCCCAGGTCGAGGCCGACCCGGTCACCGCCGTCCTTGTACTTGTCCAGCGTCACCGCGGAGGTGGCGGCGAGCAGGCTCAGCGTCGGCTTGGGTTTCGGGGGTTTGGTGGCGGCCAGCGCCGCGGGTGCGGCGCCCATGGCGAGCAGTGAAACGGCCGCGGTCGTGATGGCAATCGGACGTCCTAGGCGAAAACGTCTGTTGCTGATGACAGTCCTCCGTTTTCCAGCGTTCGCGCGAGCACGCGAACGACGCCCGTGGAGGGGCACGGGCATGATCGGGGAGTACGTCGCAGTGGCGAGCTGGGTCCCGTTCCCGCTTTCTTTGCGCGGAACGTCCGACCGGCATTCGCCGACTCAGATACGACATAGAGACAATGTCCGGCAGTGGCCCAAAGTTTCAGCGATGCCCGAGAAATTTCTGAGGACCATCGACACAATGAAACGCGTGATCGGCTGGGACGAGGAGGCGCTCGCGACCCTGCGCGGCGCGGCGAACCGGGGTCTCGGCGCGACGGGCGTCGCGCTGTTGCAGGTCAGGCCGCTGGGACCGGTGTTGCAGTACGCGGGCGACGTGCTGGCCGTGGCGGTCGAGGCGGGCGTTCCGGAGGCCGGGCGGCTCGCCGAGGACTGTCTGCGCGAGCTGGCCGAACGCGGCCAACCCGGGGACAAGGAACTGGCAACCGAGCTCGCGGTGGCCCTGGGCAGGCGTTCGACCGGCCTGCGCCGGGCCCCGGTCCCGCTCGGCGATCTCGCGGGCGCGCTCGACGGCCGCGCGGGCAGCGGGCCGCACGTTCTCGACCTGCTGCGCGGCGAGGTCCTCTCGATCGACGAGCTGGACGGCGCCCCCGCGTTCGACGCCCGGAGCCAGGAGTACGACCCGCACCGCTGGCTCGTCTTCACGCCCGAGCCGAGGGGCGTCCCGTACTCCGAAGAGGCCTCCCGTGGCCGCGCCCGCGCCTGGCTGGCCGCGCGCGGCTACCGTTCCGCCCCACACGAGCTCTAGAAGAGCCCACAAGCTCCAGGAGAGCCCACAAGCTCTAGGAGAGCCCACAAGCTCAAGGCGAGCCCGCGAGCTCTGGCGGCCCCGCGCGAGCTTGAGGCGGCACTCGTCCGCGAGGGTCAGTAGCCGGGGCGGACCAGGGGGAACGGGATCGTCTCGCGAATGCTGCGGCCGGTGAGGGTGATGAGCAGCCGGTCGATGCCCATGCCCATGCCGCCCGCCGGGGGCATGGCGTACTCCAGGGCGCGCAGGAAGTCCTCGTCCAGTTCCATCGCCTCGGGGTCGCCGCCCGCGGCCTGCAGCGACTGCTCGGTGAGCCGCTGCCGCTGCAGCACGGGGTCGATCAGCTCGGAGTAGGCGGTGCCGAGCTCCATGCCGAAGACGATGAGGTCCCACTTCTCGGCCAGCCGCGGGTCCTTGCGGTGCGGCCTGGTGAGCGGCGAGGTCTCGGCGGGGTAGTCGCGGACGAACGTCGGCGCCATCAGCTCCTCTTCGACCAGGGCCTCGAACAGCTCCTGGACGATCTTGCCCTGGCCCCATTCGGGCGCCGCGTTCAGGCCGGCCTTCTCGGCGAACCTCCGCACGGCGGCGACCGGCGTGTCCGGGGTGACGTCCTCGCCGAGCGCCTCCGACACCGAGCCGTAGACGGTGATCTCGCGCCACGGCTCGGCCAGGTCGTACTCCACCCCGTCGCGCACCACGACGGTCGTGCCGAGCGAGGCGCGGGCGGCGTCGCGGACCAGGTCGCGGGTGAGCGCGGCCATGGTGTCGTAGTTGCCGTACGGCTCGTAGGCCTCCAGCATCGTGAACTCGGGGTTGTGCTTCTGCGAGACGCCCTCGTTGCGGAAGTTGCGGTTCAGCTCGAAGACCTTGCCGACGCCGCCGACCAGCAGCCGCTTCAGGTACAGCTCGGGCGCGATCCGCAAGTAGAGCTGCATGTTGTAGGCGTTGATGCGGGTGGTGAACGGCCTGGCCGTCGCGCCGCCGTGGATCGGCTGCAGCATCGGCGTCTCGACCTCGAGGTAGTCGCGGTCGCGCAGCCCGTCCCGTACGGCCGCGACCGCGTCGCCGCGCATCCGCAGCATCTTGCGGGACTCGTCGTTGACGATGAAGTCGACGTAGCGCTGGCGGACGCGCGCCTCGGGGTCGGACAGGCCCGTGCTCTTGTTGGGCAGCGGCCGCAGGCACTTGGCGGTGAGCTTCCACTCGCCGGCCAGCAGCGACAGCTCGCCCTTCTTGGACGCGATGACCTCACCGGCGACGCCGACCTGGTCGCCGAGGTCGATGAGCGACTTCCAGGAGTTCAGCGAGTCCTCGCCGAGCGCGTCGGCGGTCAGCATGACCTGGATGTCGGCGGTCTCGTCCCGCAGCGTCACGAAGATCAGCTTGCCGTGCTCGCGGGCCAGCACGACCCGGCCCGCGATGGCCGCGTGCTCGCCCGTGCAGGCGCCCGGCTCCAGGCCGGCGAAGCGCTCGCGGATGTCGGCGGCGAAGGCGGTGCGCTCGAAGCCGAGCGGGTAGGGCTCCATGCCCTGGGCGCGGATCTGGTCGAGCTTGGCGTGCCGGACCCGTTCCTGCTCCGACAGCCGGCGCTGCGGCGCGCGGGCGGCGTCCGCGGCGTCCTCGATCTCCTTGATCCGGGCGACCAGGTCGGGTGAGGGCGCGGCGTTGGCCACCCGCTCCAGCTTGGGCCGGTTGAAGCTCGGCAGGAAGCCCTCGGCGCGGGCGTAGGCGAGGCCGAGGCGGACCAGATCGCGGCTCTGGGTGTAGCAGATGAAGCGCGGGAACCAGTCGGGGTTGTACTTGGAGTTGGAGACGTACAGCGACTCCAGCTGCCAGAACTTGGAGGCGAACGACAGCATCCGGTAGTAGCCCTTGGCGACCGGTCCGGCGCCGATCTGCGAGCCGCGCTCGAACGCCGAGCGCAGCATCGCGAAGTTCAGCGAGAGCTGCTGGGCGCCGACGGCGGCGGCCTTCTCGGCCAGTTTGGCGACCATGAACTCGTTCAGGCCGTTCTCCGCCGAACGGTCGCGCCGCATCAGGTCAAGCGACAGGCCCGCGCGGCCCCACGGCACGAAGCTGAGCAGGCCGCGCAGCTCGCCGTTGGCGTCGAACGCCTCCAGCATCACGCAGCGGCCGTCGGTCGGGTCGCCGAGGCGGCCGAGCGCCATGGAGAACCCGCGCTCGGTGTTCTCGCCGCGCCAGGCGTCGGCGTTGCGGATCAGCTTGGCCATCTCCCAGTCGGGGATCTGCGAGTGCCGGCGGATCCGCACGGTGTAGCCGGCCCGCTCGACGCGGCGGACGGCCTGGCGGACCTGCCGCATCTCGCGGCCGTCGAGGTTGAAGTCGGTGAGGTCGATGATCGCCTCGTCGCCGAGCTCCAGCGCGTCGAAGCCGTGCCGCCGGTAGATGTGCGCGCCGCGCTCGCTCACGCTGACCGCGCCGGGGATCCAGGCGTGCGCCCGGCACTCGTCCAGCCAGGCCTCGATGGCCTGGTCCCAGGACTCGGGGTCGCCCAGCGGGTCGCCGCTGGCCAGGGAGACCGAACCCTCTACCCGGTACGCGATTCCGGCCTTACCGTTCGGCGCGGTGATGAAGTCCTTGTCGCGCCGCAACGCGAAGTAGCCCAGCGAGTCCTGGTCGCCGTACTCGGCCAGCAGGGCCCGCGCCGGGAGCTCTTCCTCGGGGGACAGGACCGGGTCGCGGCGGCCCGGCTTGAACAGTGCCCAGACCGTGACGATCAGCAGCCCGGTGCCGAGGATCCACAGGATGCCGTCCACCCAGATCGGCACGTCGACGGTCGTCAGCTTGCCGCCGACGCGCGGGCCGAGGACGGTCTGCAGGACCACGTAGAGCGGGTGGTCCCAGAACCCGTGGCGGCTCTCGGGGTTGCTGTCGGTCAGCCGGACCAGCAGCGTGCCGACGCCGCCGATGGTGATCAGCAGTACCGAGAAGACGGCCGCGGCCATCCGGCGGTTGGCCCGGTCGGGCAGCGTGGTGAACTGTCCGCGCGCGGCGACGAGCAGGGCCAGGACGGCGACGTACAGCGCGGTGGTGATGATCAACCGGATCGGGGTCGGCTCGCCCGGGTCGAAGAGCGTGGCGACCATGCCGAGCGTGCTGAGGGCGGCGAACAGGCCGAACAGCAGCGTGAGCACCCGCCAGGCGGCCTTCTTGCGCCGCCGTACGCCCATCGACAGCAGGATCCACATCAGGCCGATCGGCACGCTGGGAAAGATCGCCAGGAATTTGATCCAGCGCATCGCCCAGAAGTCGAGGATCTCCTCGATCAGGCCGTACGAGACCCAGGCCAGCAGGGACAATATCCCCGAGAGCCGCGTGTACCAGAAGAACCCGGTCGGGACCGCCTCGAGCATGTTCTGCCACGTTCCGCGCAGACCACCTGCCGGAGCGCCGTGCCCGGCCCGCTGGCCCTTCTCCGCCATGGTCCCCCCGTCGCGGTGCTGTCGTGGTCTCTTATTTGTACCGGTTGTCACGTCCATCACGCTCTGTCGGTCAATTGTCCGGCGTGAACTCGGGGGTTACACCGGACGTCGTACAGGTGGGGGGATAGTGGGGGGCGAGGCCCGCGAGGGCCGAGTCCAAGATTGTCAGCAAAAGTCGATATGGTCGCGGATATGCCGAACGAGTCCACCGGCGAGCGGTTGCTCGCTCACCGCTACCGACTGGTGACCCAGGTCGGTCGCGGTGGCATGGGCACGGTCTGGCAGGCTCACGATGAGGTCCTCGGTCGTGACGTTGCGGTGAAGGAGGTCATCCTGCCGCATGGTCTCACCGATGAGGAGCGGGATGTGCACCACAAGCGCACTTTCCGCGAGGCCCGCACCGCCGCCCGGCTCGGCCACCCCGGCGTCGTCACCGTCTACGACGTCGTCGAGGAGGACGGCCGCCCCTGGATCGTCATGGAGCTCATCCACGCGCGGTCCCTGGACCAGGTGATCAAGCAGGACGGGCCGATGGAGTCCCGGCGGGCCGCCGAGATCGGCCGCCAGATGCTCGCCGCCCTGCACGCCGCCCACGACGCGGGCGTGCTGCACCGCGACGTCAAGCCCAGCAACGTGCTGCTCACCCGCGGCGACCGCGCGATCCTCACCGACTTCGGCATCGCGACCGCCTCGGGCGACGCGACGCTGACCCAGACCGGCCTGGTGATGGGGTCGCCCGCCTACATCGCCCCCGAGCGGGCGCGCGGGCGCACCGCGGGACCGGCCTCGGACCTGTGGTCCCTGGGCGTCACGCTCTACGCGATGGTCGACGGCAAGTCCCCGTTCGAACGCAGTGAACCGATGGCGGCCCTCGTCGCGATCATCTCCGAGGACCCCGAGCCCCCGGCGGGCGCCGGCCGGCTCTCCCCGGTCATCGAGGGCCTGCTCCGCAAGAACCCCGACCAGCGCATGGATGCCATCGAGGCCGGCATCATGCTGGACGAGATCGTCCGCCGTGAGACTGTCGACACTCAGCGTACCCTCGCGGTCGAGCTTCCCCTGGAAGCGCCGGTCAAGCGCCGTTCCGAGCCCGAGGAGCCCAAGCCGTCGGACGCCTACGACGACTCGTTCGGCACCTTCGGTGAGCACGAGTTCGACGACGCCTACCTGGAGCCTCCGGCCGAGGACAACCGCACCCGCGTGAGCTCCATGCCCGCCGACCTGGCCGAGGCCGACCGGCCGGGCCCCGCGGCGACCGAGCCCGCGGGCACCCACTTCCCGCCGGTCACCCACGCCCCGCACCGGCCCGTCGTCCCGATGGGCCGCAACATCCTGATCGTCGCCGCCATCGTCGTGATCCTCCTGATCGCGATCGTCAGCGTCGCGATGGCGATGTCCAGCGGCGACAAGAAGAACGCCGGCCCCACGAAGTCTCCTTCGACGAAGGCCACCCAGACCAAGGCGTCGTCCGCGCCCCCGACCTCCGCCCCGCCCACCTCGGCCAAGCCCTCCAGCCCGTCCGTCCCCGCGGGATTCCACAAGCACGATGACAAGACGGGCTTCTCCATCCTGGTCCCGGACGGCTGGAAGGGGCCGAAGAAGCGCGGCAGCTCCGAGTCGAGCGTCTTCTTCGATGCCCCGCACGGCGGCTACATCCAGGTCGACCAGACCTCGCACCCGAACCCCAGCGCCCTGAAGGACTGGGAGGAGTACGAGCCCAGCGCCCGCGGCCGCTTCCCCGGCTACAAGAAGATCAAGATCGCGCCCGTGGCCAAGGGGTCCCCGATCAGCGACCCGACCGGCGCCAAGTCCGCCGACTGGGAGTGGACCTACGACGGCGACGGCGGCCGGATGCACGGCCTCAACCGCGGCTTCGTGATGAACGGGATCGGCTACGCCATCGTTCTCGTCACGCAGGACAGCGGCTGGGACAAGTCCCTCGCGGACCTGGCCCCCGTATACGAGCAGTTCAAACCCGCTGACTGACCGTACGGCGCGGCCGGGGACCGAGGCGGGACCGAGGGCGGGACCCAGGCGCGAGGCGGTCCGAGGGATACCGATCCGGACCTTGTATGCCGTTCTGTTAGGTGAGGTCGGTAGTGTCCCCTCCCATGGCATTGGGGGATCAGGCTGTTCAGGGGGCCGGACGGATCCTGGCCGGGCGCTACCGGCTGGTGTCGGTGGTCGGCCGCGGCGGCATGGGGACCGTCTGGCGCGCCGTCGACGAGGTGCTGCACCGGGACGTCGCGATCAAGGAAGTGCAGCTGACCGACAGCGCGGGCGACGCCGAGCGCGAGAGCAGGCACGAGCGGACGCTGCGGGAGGCGCGGGCGACGGCCCGGCTGAACCACCCGGGCGTGGTGACCGTACATGACGTCGTGGACGAGGACGACCGTCCCTGGATCGTCATGGAGCTGGTGGCGGCCCGTTCCCTGCAGGAGATCATCGACGCGGACGGCTCGCTGCCGCCCGAGCGCGTCGCCGAGATCGGCCGTCAGGTGGTCGGGGCACTGAGCGCCGCGCACGCGATCGGGATCATGCACCGGGACGTCAAGCCGGCGAACGTGCTGCTGGCGAGCGACGGCCGGGCCGTACTGACCGACTTCGGGATCGCGCACATCGCCGGGGACGCGACGCTGACCTCGACCGGGGGCCTGCTGGGCTCGCCGGCCTACATGTCGCCCCAGCGCATCAACGGCGAGCGCGCCACCCCGGCCGCCGACATGTGGGGCCTCGGCGCCACCCTGTACGCGGCCGTCGAGGGCCGCCCGCCGTTCGACCGCAGCGACGCCATGGCCGTGCTGGCCGCCGTGATGACCCAGCGGCCCACCGAGCCGCGCAAGGCCGGTCCGCTGGCCCCGGTGCTCGCCGGGCTGCTGACCAAGGACCCGGTGGAACGGATGACCGCCGCGGACGCCGAGGAGGCGCTCGCCTCTGTCGCCAGGGGACAGCACGTCCCGGCGCCCCGTACCGCCGCCTCTCCCGTGGTCTCGCCGCCGCCCTCGGGCACGCCCATCGCCTCGATTCCCGTGCCGGTGCCCGTTCCCACGCCCGACCTGACCGAGGTCGCGATCGGCGGCCCGCCCACCTACCCGGCGACTCCCGGCGGCGGAGGCAAGGCCCGCAAGGTCTTCATCCCGCTGGCGGCGGCCGTGCTGATCGCCGGAGTCGCGGTCGGCGTCTTCGTCGCGCTCAACAACAAGGGCGACGACAAGCCCGGGCCCGGCCCCGCGTCCTCCAGTCCCGTCGCGGGCGGCAAGACCACGGACGGTGCCGGCACGTCCACGGACGGGAGCAGGCCGACGCCGCCGGCGTCGCCGGTGACGGCCCCCGGCATGGCCCGCACCGTCAGGGACGGAGCCACGCTCCAGGTGCCGGCCGGCTGGCGGACCTACAAGAGGAAGCAGGCCTTCTTCTGGAGCGAGGGCACCTCCGGCATCCCCTACGTCCAGTTCGATCTCACTCCGTGGGGTGGAGAGCCCAGGGAGCACGCCCTCGAGTGGGAGAACACGGTCGTCGCGAAGAACGACCTGAAGGGCTACAACCGGATCGGCGGCCCGAGCCCCGCCGCCGTGCCGGGAGCCAAGGCCGTCGACCTGGAGTACACGTTCCAGACGAGCGGGGGGACGATGCGCGCGGTCAACCGGGGCATCCTCACCGCCGACGGCCGCCACTACGCGCTGGCGTTCGTGGCTCCGGCGTCGCGCTGGAACCAGTACCGGGACACCGTGAAGAATGTCCTGGGCGGCTTCCGGCCGTGACCGCCCAATGAACTCCACGACCGCTCGGCGCGTCCCAGTTACGAGAGTTGCCGTTGAGACGGGCACGGGGCGCTCGTCTAGGCAACGACCTGTACTACGGGGGACCATTTAGTCATGGCAGAGGGTCATCTGCTGGGCAACCGCTACCGCTTGGACGCGGTGGTGGGCCGCGGCGGGATGGGCACGGTGTGGCGCGCCTATGACGTCATGCTCGACCGCGAGGTCGCCGTCAAGGAGGTCGTGCTCCCGCCGGGCCTGAGCGCGTCCGAGCGGGACGTCCTCTACGAGCGGACCTTCCGGGAGGCGCGGGCGTCCGCCCGCCTCAACCACCCGGGCGTGGTGGTCGTGCACGACGTGGTCGAGGAGACCGGCCGGCCCTGGATCGTGATGGAGCTGGTCCAGGCCAGGTCGCTGCAGGACATGATCGAGGAGGGGCTGCTCCAGCCCCGCGAGGTCGCCGAGATCGGCCTGCAGATGCTGAAGGCGCTCCGGCACGCCCACGAGAAGGGCATCCTGCACCGCGACATCAAGCCCAGCAACGTGCTGATCACCGACGCGGGCCGGGTGGTGCTGACCGACTTCGGCATCGCCCAGGTCGAGGGCGACGCCACGCTGACCCAGACCGGCCTGGTGATGGGGTCGCCCGCCTACATCCCGCCGGAACGGGCTCAGGGCGAGCGGGCCGTGCCCGCGTCCGACCTGTGGGCGCTCGGCGCCACCATGTACGCCGCGCTGGAGGGCCGTTCGCCCTACGAGCGGGCGGACGCGATGGCCTCGCTCGCGGCGGCCCTGGCCGAGCCCGTGCCGCCGCCGCGCAACGCGGGCCCGCTCAACCGGGTGCTGGAGGGGCTGCTGGCGCGCGAGCCGGTGAACCGGATGAACGCCGCGCAGGCCGCACCGCTGCTCACCGAGGTCGCCACGATGCCGGCGCCGGCGCCCAAGGCCCCGGCCGGTCAGGGCCCGCTGTCGATCACCGACGAGACGATGATGGACGAGCCGCCGGCGCAGTTCCCGATCGCCGCCTCGGCCGAGCTCCCCGGTGAGACCGTGCTGGACTCGACCGAGATCGAGGCGGCCACCCGCCAGGACGCTCCCCACGGCGGCCCCGCCTCGCCGCCCTCGGGAGTCCAGCGGCCGGACCCGAACGTCAGCGCCGACCCCGAGTCCCGCACGCTGCTGGAGAGCAACTGGGGAGCCGCTCCGCAGCAGTCGCACCGGACGCAGGCGCCCTGGGAGGCGCTGCCCGGCCAGTGGACCCAGCAGCCGACGCCCGCGCCGAACCCGCGCCGCGAGCGCACCAAGACCGTCCTCATCGTCGTCCTCGCGGTCGTCCTGGTGGTCGCGGCGGTACTGGTCGGCGCCGTCATCCTGCGCCAGAAGCTGAACGGCTCGAACGGCCCCGGCGGCATCACCGGCAGCGCGCAGGCCACCAAGGTCATCCAAGGGGTGGGCTACAGCGTCACGGTCCCCAAGGACTGGGCCTTCAAGAACAACAAGGACGGCAAGCCCCAGCTCCAGTCGCCGGACGGCAAGTCGTTCCTTCTGGCCGACTCCAAGAGCTGGGTCGCCGCGAACCCGATGGCGCAGGCCCAGCTGTCCAACGCCCAGGCGCCGACCTCGCCGCGGATCAGGCGCAACTACAAGCCGGTCACCGCACCGGCACCGGTTCTCTATCAAGGGCATCAGGCCGCCGACTGGGAGTTCACCTTCACCGAGCTCGGCGGCCAGGACATTCACGTCAAGGACCGGTTCGTCGTGATCAACGGGGTCCAGTGGGCGATCTACTTCCGTACCCCGGCCGCCGACTGGGCCAAGATGGAGCAGGTCAGGACGACGGCCTTCGCCACCTTCAAGGTGAGCTGAGCTGCCTGAGCCGAGGGTGAGCTGAGCGGCCTGAGGCGAGGGGTCAGGCGTTGACGGTCAGGCCGGAGATCTGGGCGCCGCCCGCGTCGACCGCGGCCTGCTCCGACACCACGTCCGTCATGATCATGTAGGGCAGGACCAGCGGCGGCGGGCTGTCGGGGGTGAAGGTGAGCGGGATCCCGATCAGCTTGGACGACATCTTGGTCGTGTACATGGTCACGCCGTCGTTCAGCGTCAGGTTGCCGGTCTTCAGGCTGTTGCTCGCGCCGCCGTGCCCGGTCGTCTGGTCGACGTTCTTCAGCACGGCCTTGCTCATCGAGAACTTGAGCGCCCGGACGGTGCCGCTCGGGGTGTCCAGCTCGGCGACGCCGTCGTAGCTGAGGCCCGACATGGTGAGCGAGCTCGCGCGCAGCGTCGACAGGTCGGTGTAGGCGTGGAAGCCGGACCCGGCGGACTTGGTCTTGACGTCCTTGAGGCAGGACTGCGGGTTCTTGGCGTCCTTCAGCTCGTTCAGGAGCATGCCCGCCTGCGCCTGCGAGAGGCCGGAGGTGTCGGCCGGAAGCTCGGGGCACTCCTTGGCCTTGGCCGCGTCGTCCGTCGCGCCGGGCGTCGCGCTCGTGCCGGGCGTCGGCGTCGCGTCCGGACCCGGAGTGGTCGACGTGCTCGGGGCCGGCGTCGGGCTGGTGACCGGAGCCGTCGGCGAGGAGGGCGTCGGCGTGGGGGAGGGCGAGAAGAAGTGCGCGCCGAGCGCGATCGGGAGGATCGCGGGGGCGGCGAACGCCATCATCTTGCCGTGCCGGGGACCCGTGCGGGTGGGCAGGGGATCGGCGTGCACGGCGGGCTTGGGCTCGATGAGGTAGTCGGGCTCGGCGTTCTGCGGCGGCTCAGGGGGCGTACGGCGGGCCATGGGCGACCACGCGAAGCCCATGGTCCCGCCGATGAGGCCGAGCAGCATGCCCAGCAGGAAGCCGCCGAAGTTCGAGGTGAGGAACGAGGCCAGCGACAGCAGCACGGCGAGGATGCCGTAGAAGCTGCGCTGGGCCGGCTGGAACCACAACAGCGCACCGGCGACGATGAGCAGCGCTCCGATGAGCCAGCTCGCGATGCCGGCCATGCCCTGGTGGATGGTCAGGGGCATGGGCGCCATGGGGATGGCGATGAGTTCGATGCCACCGAGGATGGCGAACACGCCACCCCAGAAGGGGCGTGTCCGCCGCCAGCGGCGGAACCCGTGCGGTTCGGCGGATGTCATACGTCTCTCAGACCTCGGAACTCAGGACTCTAGAAGCACTCGTCGCCGAGCTTCATGCTGAGGTTGCTCAGCTTGAAGGTGCCGGCGGTGGTCGCCCAGGCGACCTGCTTGACGTTGTTGAGCTGGACCTCGTTGGCCTGCTGGCCGAAGCCGCCGGCCTGGCCCTTCACGCCGTTCGGGCCCTTGGACAGGGTGGAGGCGTCCTGGCCGATCTGGATGTTCTTGAACGTGGCGTCGGCGTTCAGCTGCTCCACGTCCAGCACCAGGTTGGTGGCCTCGACGGGCTTGCCGCCGGTGCCGGCGGTGAGCCGCAGGGTGAACGGGCCGACCTTCACCGACTGGCACATGTTCTTGATCGTGGCCGAGCGGATGCCGGAGATCTGCACCGGGTGCTTGTCGCCGTTCTTCGACTGGTCGACGTCCCCGTACTGAACGAAGCCCTTGCCGTCGAGAGAGTCGGCGCTGACCTTGAAACTGCTGCCCGAGACCGCGAAGGACGAGGCGATGGTGCCGGACGCGGTCATGAAGATCAGCGCGCCGGCGCCGAGGGCGGCGGGGGCCGCGATGGCGGCCAGCCGCTTCCAGCGGACGCGGCCGAGGGGGGCCTCGGGAGAGTTGGTCATGAAGCACTCCAGGGGGAGGTGGCCCGGGAAACCGGACACGGGTGACGCCCGTCACTTACGTGACGTTCTGGTGCGAAGTTACCCCCAAGTACTTACTTGCGCAAAACCCAAATACAACCTCAAAAGGTAAAAACTCGGGCGTCTGACCTGGGGAAATATTCGACAGGCCGTCAATAGTGGGAGTTTCGGACGTCTGAAATCCGGCTACGCAGCGTGGCGATGAACGCCGGATCGGCCGCCCTGGACGGCCGGAATCGGGGGCTCAGCCGCCCTCGGCGAGGGTGTCGAGCGTCGCGCGCAGCTCGGCGACGTGCCCCTCGATCCGGTCCAGCGCGGCCGCCCCGGCGGCGTGCGCGCGCAGCTCCGCCAGATCGTCCTCGATCAGCGTCACGCCGTCGTGCAGCGACTTCAGGACCCGGTCGGAGGCGGCCTCGCCGACGCCGTCGGAGATCGCCTCGCGCAGCACCGCGGCCTGCCGCCGGACCTGGAGGTCGCGGCGGTGCAGCTCCAGGAAGACCGAGACCTTGGCGCGCAGCAGCCAGGGGTCGAACGGCTTGGTCAGGTAGTCGACCGCGCCCGCCTCGTAACCGCGGAACGCCTGGTCACCGGCCGAACCGGCGGCGGTGAGGAAGATGATCGGGACGTCCCGGGTGCGGGCGCGGCTCTTAATGTGGCCCGCGGTCTCGAAGCCGTCCATGTCCGGCATGACGACGTCGAGAAGGATCAGCGCGAACTCCTCGCGGAGCAGCTCGCGCAGGGCGTCGCGCCCCGAGGTGACGGTGACGACGTCTACCGGAAGCGAGTCGAGGACGGCGGCGAGGGCCGTGAGGTTCTCCTCGCGGTCGTCGACGGCGAGGATCTTCGTCGCGTGCGGCACCGTTCTCCCTCGACTCTCCCCTCGGCCCGATTCGGCACGGGCGTCTACCCCTACACCCTGTCATGTCCTCGCGCGGCGTGACAGCGGATCCGCGCAGAGTGAGAGAATCAGGACAGCCAGCCCGGTTTGACCAACCCCGACTCATAAGCGAAGACGACCAGCTGCGCGCGGTCGCGGGCGCCGAGCTTCACCATCGTCCGGCTGACGTGCGTCTTGGCCGTCGCCGGGCTCACGACCAGGCGCGCCGCGATCTCCTCGTTGGTGAGCCCCTCGCCGACGAGCGCCATCACCTCGCGCTCGCGTTCGGTCAGCGCGTTCAGGCGGGGCGAGGGCGCGGGCTCCTTGGCCCGGGTGGCGAACTCGGCGATGAGGCGCCGGGTCACGCTCGGCGACAGCAGGGCGTCCCCGGCGGCGACGGCACGGACCGCGTGGATCAGCTCGACCGGCTCGGTGTCCTTGACCAGGAACCCGCCGGCCCCGCCGCGCAGCGCCTCGAAGACGTACTCGTCCAGCTCGAACGTGGTGAGGATGACGATGCGCACCCCGTCCAGCCGTTCGTCGGCGGCGATCTGGCGGGTCGCGGTCAGGCCGTCCATGCCGGGCATCCGGATGTCCATGAGGATCACGTCCGGGCGCAGCCGCCGCGCCTGGGCGACCGCCTCCTCGCCGTCGCTCGCCTCGCCGACCACCTCGATGTCGGACTGGGCGTCCAGGAGCGCCCGGAACCCGGCGCGGACGAGGACCTGGTCGTCGGCCAGCAGGACCTTGATCATGGTGAGCTCCCGTCGATCGGCAGGGTCGCGGTGACGCGGAAGCCGCCGCCGGGCCGCGGTCCGGCCTCGAACCGGCCGCCCAGCGCCGTCGCGCGCTCGCGCATCCCGCGGATCCCGCTTCCGGTCCCCTCGGGGTGGTCGTCCAGCAGCGACACGCCCCGGCCGTCGTCGTCGACCTGGACGGCGATGTCCCGATCACCGTAGGCGATCCGCACGGTGGCCGTCACCGGGCCTGTCCCGGCGTGGCGGGTGACGTTGGTGAGCGACTCCTGGACGATCCGGTAGGCGGCCAGGTCGGCGCCCGCGGGGATCGGCCGCCGTTCGCCCTCGATCTGGGCGTCCACGGGCAACCCGGCCGTACGGGCCCGTTCCAGCAGCTCCTCCAGGCGGTCCAGCCCGGCGGTCGGCGAACGCGGCGCGGTCTCGCCGTCCGACCGCAGCACGCCGATCACCGACCGCATCTCGCTCAGCGCCTCCTTGGACGCGTCCTTGATCGCCGCGAGCGCCGTCCTGGCCTGCTGCGGGTCGTCGTCCATGAGGTGCAGCGCGACCCCCGCCTGCACGTTGATCATGGAGATGTTGTGCGCCAGCACGTCGTGCAGCTCGCGGGCCATCCGCAGCCGTTCCTCGCTGGCCTGCCGCCGTGCCTCCTCGGCGCGCGTCCGCGCCGCCTCGGCCAGCCGGACGCTCCGCAGCCTGATCAACTCGGCGGCCGTGAGGGTGACCAGCGCCCACCCGATCACCATCATCGTGCCGCCCCAGTCGGGCTTCTCCGCCTGGATCAGCCCCGAGCCGTGCCCGCGCACGTTCTGCCCGAACAGGGCTGTGAGGGCCAAATAGACGGCGATGGTGGCACTGGTACCCGCCCACGCCGCCAGGCGGTGTCCGGCCACGACAGCGGCGACCAGGGCCACCACCGCCGACAGGAAGACCGGCCCGTAGACGTAGCCGTGCAGGAAGTAGACGACCGTGACCGCGCCGACCCCGGCGAGCGTCGCCCGGGGGTAGCGCCGCCGGAACAGCAGCAGCGCGGGCCCGGCGATCAGCAGCAGGACGCCGAACGCGTCCAGGGGCTCGCAGGGCGGGCGATCCCGATGGCTCCCCGCCGGGCGGCCGGAGTCCCAGGGGCCCTGCCCGCCGGAGTCCCAGGGGCCGTGCCCGCCGGGTCCGCCGCCGTGCTGAGCGCCGAACGAGCCGCCGATCTGGAACGGCAGCAGGAGCAGCGGGACCACCCACACGGGCCAGCGCGACGGGCGCGGCCAGCGCGGACGATGCGGCTCGGCAGTGCTCATCGGCGAAGCCCCTCCCTCACGCCGGGGGGTGTGGGGGGTCGTCCCCCCACGGGCAGTAGAGCGCTCATTCCTGCACGTTAACTACCCGGACACCCGGGCTGCGTCGGCTGGGAGGAGTGATCGCCCGTACTCCCGCAGGCGTATGCCCTGGTTAGGCGCTTTCCGGTGTCTCGCTCTGCAGGTGGGCGCCGAGCCAGTCGACGATGGCGGGGAGGTCGGCGTGCCAGGCCTTGAGGGAGTTGGGGACGCCGTCGATGAGGATCTTGTCGCCCTTCATCGGCGGCCGGGCGAGGCCCGCGAACTCGGTGGCCTGCTGGGCGGGCCTGCCGCTGCCGGTCCCGGCGGCGAGCAACATCGCGATCGGGGGCTGCGGCAGGTTGCGCATGCGCCACAGCAGGTCGTTGTCCTGGCGGAACGCCTTGCTGCCGCCGTACAGGTCGGCGTGCCTGCCCCTGGCGGTCGTGCCGACGCCGCCGTCGGGCAGGTCGAAGTTGCCGTCGATGCTGGCGGCGGCCGCGAACCTGTCGGAGTGGAACATCGCCAGCCGGGCGGCGCACTGGCCGCTCGTGCCGTAGCCGACCGCGCCCCAGCCCTTGCGGGTGCGGGGCAGCCGGTAGGTGTCGGCGAGCGAGACCGGCAGGTCCTGGGCGAAGAACGTTTCGGCCTGGGCACCGCGCAGGCCCGGCACGTCCAGGCAGGTCGTCGGGTGGCCGCCGCCGACCGGCTGGGTCTTCGGCAGGCCCTTGGTCGCCTCGGGGCCCGCCGGGGGCTGCTTGGCCGGGTTCAGCCCGGCGTACGAGCGCAGCATGATGAAGATCATCGGCTGGGCGCGGCCGTCGGCGGCCTCCTTGAGGGAGACCTCGGCGAGCTTGGCCTGCTTGATCCAGGCGAGCTTGTCGTCGGAGGGACCGTTCCCTCCCGACATGAACAGCGTGACCGGCAGCCGCTTCTTGGCGTACTGCGGCTGGAAGTACTGCGGCGGCAGGTAGGCGTAGGCCTCGGTGTCCAGGCCGCTGCGCGCGCCGCGGATCTCCAGCTTGTCGACCCGGCCGTCCTTGGCGGGGTCGGGCGTACGGCCCTTGCGCTTGGGCGCCAGGTCGGTCGTGGTCCGCTTGATCAGGTCCGCGGGGTTGGTCTCCTGGCCCTTGCTGTTCTGTACGTTCTTGACGCCCACGTTGACGCGGTCGCTGCCGAACAGGTCGTTCCAGGACTGGTAGAAGACGAAGTACTTGTTGGCGAGCAGCACGAGCGTCGCGGTCATCAGGACCTGGCAGGTGAGCAGCAGGCCCGTTCGCGACAGCACGGCGAGGACGCTGCGGCCCGCCGTGCGGCGCCACGCCCACAGCGTGAGGACGAAGCCGGCGGCCGCCAGCAGGCAGATCGGGAGGAGCAGGCCCGCGCTGGTGGGCTCGAACGGCCCGGCATCGGCGAGCGGAGTGCCTGAGCTGAGGGGCGTTCCGGCGGTGAGGGGCATGTCGGCGAATGGCATGTCATTCCCCCTGGAGGTGGGTGCTCATCCAGTGGATGACCGGCGGGATGTACTTGCGGAACGTCTTGAAGTTGTGGCCGCCGGTCGGCAGCAGCTTCTCGTCGACGATGAGCGGCGGCCTGGCCTGTTTCATGAACTGCACGGCCGAGGGATAGGTCTTCTCGCCGATGCTGGCCGAGGCCACCAGGAGCGAGATCGGCGGCTGCGGGAGGTTCTTCAGCCGCCAGGTGAGGTTGTTGTCGCGGCGCAGGTCGGCGCTGCCGTCGTAGAGGTTGCGCGTGGTGCGGTCCAGAATGGCGTTGAAGTGGCCCGCCATGCTCGCCGCGGCGCTGAACCGGTCGGAGTGCAGCATCGCGATCTTGGTCGCGCAGTAGCCGCCGGTGGAGTAGCCCGCGATGCCCCAGCCCTTGCGGGTCTGTGCCGTGCGGTAGGCGCTCTGCACGGCCTCTGGAACGTCCTGGGCGAAGAACGTCTCGACCTTGGGCCCGCCGGGCACGTCCGCGCACTCGGTGTCCCAGCCGGGCTCCACCGTGGGCCGCATCATCACGTAGATCATCGGCTGGATCTGGCCCGCGTTCAGCTGCTTGGCGGCCTCGTCGGGGACGTGCCCCTTGTCGATCCAGGTGAGGTGGTCGACCGACGGGTAGCCGGCGATCAGCATCACGACCGGGAAGCGCTTGGTCGCGGCGTCCTTCTTGAAGTACTGCGGCGGCAGGTAGACGTAGGCGTCGCCGCTCAGCCCGGTGCGCACCCCGTGGATCTCCAGGTGCTGGAGCTGCCCGTCGCGCGAGGGCCGCTCGCCGTGGCCGGGGCCGAGCTTGGCGGTGATCGTACGGGTGACCTGCGTGGTCGCCGCCGCGTTCGGCCGCGTCTGCGGGTGCTGGTGGATCGTGGTCTTGCCGCCTGCCGCGCCCATGAGGTCGTTCCAGTTGCCGTAGAACTGGTAGTACGCGTTCACGATCACGAGCAGCAGCAGCACGATCAGCGTCTGCCCGCCGAGCAGCACGCCCGCGCGCAGCGCCAGGAAGCGGATCCCGCCGGTGGTGAGGCGAGGCCACACCCATACGGTGCCCGCGAGGGCGACGATCGTCAGCACGCTGAGGAGCGCGATCAGCCCCCCGCTGGTCAGTCCCACGTGACGGCACCCCTCGTCCGATCGACCCTGCCCCCGACGGCATGGGCGCGCAATGAACAACTCAACTGGCATGCAGGAGAGTTCCAGCGAACGTTAAGCCAACGGTCATGATCGTAGCCGCGGGGCGTCGCCGGAACGTCTTCAGAATGTCCTTGTCCGGCAGGTTGCGCCCTGTTTCAGGGGTCTCAGCCGCGGCCGTGCTTGGTCTGGTGACGAGCGCGTGAGATTGATCTCAGGCAGGACCATTCGCCCAGCGCACGGGGAGTCTTTCGAAGCCATGGCGGGCGATCGAGCGGACGGGGACGGCCTCGCCGGCCGGTTCCAGCCGCCCGGGGCGCTCCAGCACGGCATTGATCATCGCGCGGAGATGAACCCGGGCAAGACGGGCCCCCAGGCAGGCCCTTGTGCCCTGACCGAAACTCAGGTGATGGTCTGTCCCTTCCAGGAACCGCTCGGGCACGAACCGGGTCGGCTGAGCGAACGCCGCCTCATCGTGGTTGGCGGCGGTGAGCCACAGCGAGACGTGCTCACCGGCCAGCAGCGGCACGCCGCCCATCACCGTGTTCCGCCGTACGAGCCGCCGGACGTGCAGCACCGGCGTCCACCAGCGCAACATCTCCTCGACCGCGCTGTCGAGCAGGGCCTCCGCCTGCCCGTAGGCGTCCCCGTCGGCCCGATGACCGTCGCCGTCCGCTCGGGAACCGTTGCCGTCGCCCCGGTAGCCGTCGCCCTCGTGCTGGGCGGCGGTCAGCTTCGCGGCGCGGAGCCGGGCGTACTGGTCGGGGTTGCGCAGCAGGGCGTAGACGCCGCCCGCCAGGGTGTTGCGCATGGTCTCGGGCATCTCGGCGAGCACGTCGTGGATGAAGTCGACCGTGGTGCCCGTGACGCGGCTCAGCATGGCGCGGGCGGGCGGCTCCATGTCGATGAGCATCGCCGCGGCCTCCGGCTCGCCGCCGCCTTCCTCGCCACCGTCGGGGTGACCCTGCGTCCTGTCGTCGTCGTAGACCGGGCCGTGCAGCGCGTCATAGAGAACGGGGGTGAACAGCTCAGGCCGGGAGAGCGCCCTTCGTACGTCGTCGTACCGCAGGACGGCCCACGAGCCGGGCTCGTCGGCCAGTCGCCCATCAAGCCACACCACCGGGGTCTTGGCGCGCAGCCGATCCAGGCTGTCGTAGGGGACGCCGCGGACATAGGTGTCCGGACACCCGAGGACCTCGGCGTCGGAGATGGGCAGCGCGCCTCGTCGTTGAGGCATGGGGGCACCTCCTCTTCACCCGGAACGTAACCCGGTTCGCACCGAAGCCTCTATGTCCGGATTTGGCCTACGCATGCCTGCAACCCGGACGATCTGACGGGAGTCGGGGTTCGCGTGGCCGCTTCGGTCGTCGACCGGCGGGTCCTCCGCTGGTCTCGACGCTCCTCAGCCGGCGAGCCACTCACCGGTCTCCACGCTCACCAGTCCATGCCGTGCCGCCTCGATGACCGCCTCGCGCTGGGAGTGCACGCCGAGCTTGCTGAGCACGCTCTGGACGTGGCTGCGGGCGGTGCTGCGGGTCACGCCCATCGCCTTGGCCAGGGCCTGGGTTGACTCGCCGCGCGCCAGTCTGGTCAGGACCTCGCGTTCTCGCGGAGTGAGGAACTGCGCGACCTTCTGGGCCTGGCTGCGCGTCCGCGCGTCGCCGCCGGCGCCCGCCGCGGCGCCGCCGTGCCGCGCGCCGCCGCGGCCGCCGAGGTCGGCGACCACGTCGCCGGCCGCGACCCGGCGCAGCACGGTGAGGATGTCGTGCGCCTGCTGGCCCTTGTGCGCGAAGCCGCGCACGCCCGCCGCCAGCCCGGCGTCCAGGACCTCCTGGTCCATGAAGCCGGTCAGCACGACGAACATGGTCTCGGGAGCGGCGGCGCGCAGCCTCGGCATCCAGTCCAGCGCGGTGCCGGACGGGAAGTGCAGGTCGATCAGGCAGACGTCCGCGCGCCGCCCCCGCAGGACCGCGAGCAGGTCCTGCGGGGAGTAGGTCACGCCCGCGACGATGTGGCCGGCGTCGCCGAGCACCAGGGACAGCGAGTCGGCGAAGACCGCGTGGTCGTCACAGATGATGACCCTCATCGATGCGGCCGCCAGTCGTCGGCGCCGATGACGGCGGCCGGGTTCACGGCCGGGCTCATCCGCACCGGGGGCGCCGAGGGCAGCGACATCCGCACGCGCGCGCCGCCCATCTCGCAGGTGCGGATCTCCAGGCTGCCGCCGTAGCCGGAGATGAGGTCGTGCACGATGCCGAGGCCGAGAGAGGCCAGGCCGCGCGGCGCGCCCGTGCCCGCGCTCGTGCCCGGTCCCGCGCCGAAGCCGGGGCCGTCGTCGTCGACCTGGATGACGACCCAGCCGTGGTCGACCGCGACGTTGACGTTCACCCGGCCCGCCGCGACCCGGCAGGCGTTGTCCAGAACGTTGCGCAGCGCGCGCCACAGCGCGACCGCGTCCATGTGGGCCCAGGCCTCCGAGCCCTGGAAGCACACCTCGTGCGGAGTCGCGAGGCTCAGGCCCGTGACGACCTCGGCGGTCAGCCCGTCCACCCGGATGCGCTCCGGGCAGGGGAGCGGCTGCGGGTCGTCGTCCTCGTCGAGGCGGCGCAGCAGATGGTCCAGCCAGCGGGTCTCACCGAGCAGCTGCTCGATCCGCTCGCGGCTGCCGGCGCCGATGTCGTCGGCCACCACGACCGCCGAGGCCAGCATGATGATCGTGCCGAGCTCGTGCCTGATGTCGTGCCGCAGCCGTCGCCGCCAGAGACCCGGGTCCCCCGGCTCGGGTTCCAAAGGGCTCCGCATGGGGAGCGTGGTGGCAAAAGCGGGCGTGTCGTCCGGCGAAGACCGAGACTGCCCGTGGTTCATGGAAGACCCCCGTCCCTAATACCAGCACCCTCTCGACCGTCGCCCCGAAGGTCACTTGTGTCCAGTCAATTGACCGCAACCGACCAGCGTATGGCCGGAAGCGGACAGGGGTGAAGTGTGGTAAACCGCCCCCATTGTCGGGGCGTCTAAGTCAGGATTGTCGGTTTCCTTCCCGCCATTTTTTCCTATCCGCTCTTTCATGCCTACGGCGTAGCCGTCTTGCGCATTCCGATGGGTGTGAACGCCAGTCCCCGGAGAGACAGTCTCCGTATGCCAACGGTCACTTTTCTCGGACATGCGGGGCTGGCGGTCCAGGGGGCGGCGTTCCGCCTGCTAGCGGACCCTTGGCTCGCTCCAACAGGCGCGTTTCTCGGTGCGTGGCACCAGTACCCGAGAAACGATCACCTCGGCGTTCCCGCGGTGCTCGACGCGGACTGGGTCGCGGTGTCGCACGAACATCTAGATCACTTCGATCCCTGGGTCATCGAGCGGCTTCCCGAGCGCACCCGAATCCTCATTCCGGGCTATCCGGGCCCCGCCTTCCGGGAACGGATGCTGGCGGCCGCGGGCAGTCGTCAGGTAATCGAGATAGGGGCCTGGGAGAAATTCCCTCTCGACAATCGCGGATCATGGATCACGGTGATTCCGGAACTATCGCCGATGTGTCATGACGCCGCATTTCTCGTCGTCGCCGACGGGCACGGCATCCTGCACTGCAACGACGCCAGGCTGACCGCCGCGCAGGCGCGCCGGGCCAAGCATCTGGCCGGTGGGCTGAGCCTGATGGCCCTGCAGACCTCGGGCGCCTCCTGGCACCCGATCTGCTACGAGTACCCGCCGGAGGAGATGGCCAAGGTCTCGATGGACAAGCGCATCGCCAAGCTCCGCGCGGCACAGCGCCTCGTCCGCCAGACCGAGCCCGACCTCGCCGTCCCGTTCGCCGGGCCGCCGTGCTTCCTGGACCCCGAGGTGCACCACCTCAACTGGGTGCTCGACCAGGAGGACGGGGCGTTCTGCGACCCCGAGGTCAGCGCCGGCTGGCTGCGCGAGCACCTGCCGAACCAGCGCTGGGAGTCGTTCAAGCCCGGCGACGCCGTCGACCTGGTCACCGGCGAGGTCACGCGCGACCCGGTGTCGGCCCGGTTCTCGTTCGCCGACGCGTTCCGCCCCGGCTACCTGGAACGTTACGCGGCCGACCGCGCCGAGCTCATCGAGGGCGAGATGGCCGGGTACCCGATCCCGGACGCGGGGCTCTTCGACCGCTTCCGCAACCATTTCGAGTTCCTGGGCGGCCTGAGCGACTACTTCCGCGGCCAGATCAACATGATCGTCCGGTTCGAGATCACCGGGCCGAACGGCGGCACGTGGGACGTCGACTTCTCGCCCGAGGGCCTGAAGGTCGGCGAGGCCAGCGCCTCGGTGCGCCCGCACTACCGCATCACCACCGCCGGCCGCTGGCTGGACGGCGTCCTCACCGGCAAGCTGGCCTGGGAGGACCTGCTCATCTCGATGCGGCTCAGCCTCTATCGCGACCCCGACGTCTACAACGACTACCTCGTCGGCCTGCTGAAGCACGCCAACGCGATGGCGCTGGACGCCGTCGAGGCGTACGAGACCGGCCGCGACGAGCGCGAGCGGATCACGGTCCGTTCGGCGGGGCACTCCTACGACATCCCGCGCTACTGCCCGCACGCGGGCGAGGACCTGTCGGTCGGCGCGGTCATCGACAACGGCCGCCTGCGCTGCCTGGCGCACAACTTCACCTTCGACCTCGCCAGCGGCGAGTGCGTGAACGCCCGTTCCGCCAACCTCACGAGCCGCAAACTCCCCTAACCCCGCCCCGACAACACGCCGATCTTGCTCTGAGCGCCCTTTCCGGGGGGAAATGAGGGCGCTCAGAGCAAGATCGGCGTGTTGGTCAGCCGGGCATCTTGCTCGCGTTGTGACGCTTCATTAGCGTCTGCAGGTCGGGGCGGCCGTTCTGGCCGTTGGCGTCGGCGAGGGTCGGGCAGGCCCATTCGCCCTGGTGGCCCCACGAGTAGGAGATGTCCATCAGGGGGTTCGGCACGAGGCGGTCCCAGCGGCGCAGGAGCTGCTTGTACTGGTCCACGGTCGGCATCCAGTACTGCTTGGCGCCCCTGGAGCACTCGGTGCCGAACGCCTGGAAGACCGGGACGACCAGGCGGCGCGGGATCCCGGCGTCGTCGGACATGCGCACCATGCGGTCGATCGCGTCGACGTTGCACTCGTCGCGGGCCTGCGCGGAGCCCTTGCAGGGGTACGGGTCGAGCCCGACCAGGTCGACGCCGACCTTCTTCGGCGTGACCGGCTCCATCGGGAAGTCGGTGAGGGAGATGAAGCTGATCTGCCGGGGCGCCTGCTGCCGGACGTAGGCGGCGCGGCGCTTGATCTCGTCGGCGATCTTGGGGCAGGTGCCGGGGTCGGGCTCGTCGGACAGGTACCAGCCGTACACCTTGGGGTCGTGGCCGAGGCGCTGGACGGCGGCGGTGAAGTTCTCGTAGGAGGTCGCGAACTTCTCGCACTGGAAGTTGCCGACCCACACCAGCGCCTGCGTGCCCTCGGGGATGGAGGCGACCTCGTCGGGGTCCACGTCGAGCAGGTTGTAGCCGAGCTCCTTCAGCTTGGGGTAGTCCTTCGGCTCGGTGTTCAGCGCGATGTGCCGGGTGGCGCCGGGGTTGGGCGGCGTCGTGCCGGGGCTGGCCAGCGGTCCGCGGTACGGCTCGTAGGGATCGTCCGAGCTGCGCTGCACGAAGTAGAGGAAGCCCACCACCAGAATGAACGTGGCCACCACGGCCGAGACCTTGAAACGCATGTCCATCTTTCTCCCCGATGAAGTGGGGCTCAGGCGGCGGAGCCGGGCTCCTCCGCCGGCCGTTGCGCGTCGGCGGGCTGGTGCGGGCTTCGCTCGGTGACGGTGCCGTGGGCGGTCACCTCGAGCGGCGGGATGGTGAAGCCGAGAATGTGCCGCACCGTGTCCCATAGTGCCCGCAACGTCGCGCCCATCGAAGGGTCGGCCAGATAAACCGCGTCCACCTGGACGCGGGCGGGCACGATCCGTTCGATGTAGTTGACCAGATCGACCTCCTCGCCGGGCGGGAGCACATCGAAGTCACGGAAACGCACCTCCGAGACGCCGGTGAGCCCGGGCCGGTGGTCGAAGATCCAGCGGCAGTGCGCGTCGTAGTGCACGGCGAGGTCGTAGGTCTCCGGGCGCGGCCCGACCAGCGTCATGTCGCCGCGCAGCACGTTCACCAGCTGCGGCAGCTCGTCCAGCGACCACTCGCGCATCAGCTTGCCGACCTTGGTGAGGCGCGGGTCGCAGTTGGCGGTCACGGTGAGGCCGCCGACGCCCTGCCGCATCGTGCGGAACTTGAACATGGTGAACGGGCGGCCGCCCTGCCCGACGCGAGTCTGCTTGAAGACGCCGGGGCCGGAGCTCGACAGCCGTACGAGGAGATAGAGGAGGAAGAGCGGGATCGACAGCAGGATCAGGCCGGTGAGCGCGCCCGCGACGTCCAGCACTCGGCGGGCCGCCGAGGGCGGCACACCGTCGGACGGGTCGACGGAGCGGGTCTCCAGCTCCTTCTCGGACGGGTTCTCGGGCACGGCGGTCACCCCTTCTTCTCAACCTTCTCGACCTTCACGGCCTGGTCGGCCCGGCCGTTCCTCTCGGCCCTCTCGACGTGGAAGAACCACACCAGCAGCGCGGCGGTGGTGGCGACGAAGGACAGGGCGGTGGCGGTCGCGGCGCCCTCGGCGCCGAACGACGGGATCAGCATGACGCCGGCGATGACGACGACGGCGAGACCGATGCCCTGGCAGGTGGAGGCGGCGCCGGGCCGGCCGACCCCGTACAGGTAGGCCATGATCAGCCCGGTGACGCCGAACGTGACGACGCCCGCGAGCCGGATGTAGGTGGGCACCACCGCGTCGTCGAAGACGTCGCCGAAGATCCAGGGCAGGGCGGTGCCCGCGATGGCGGCGAGCGGGAGCGCGGCGACGACCGAGACCCCGAACGCGGGCAGGATCAGCTTGCGCGTGCGGCGCGTCGCCTCCGCCTTGTCGTCCTTGGCGAAGTCGGGGAACAGCACGTAGTTGAGCGCCAGGCCGGGCAGCTGCACGAGCTCGGCGAACTTGCTGGCGACCGTGTAGACGCCCAGCACCTTCGGCCCGGCCAGGCCGCCGAGCAGCGCCATGTCGAAGCGCAGCTGGAGCAGGTCGATGAGCTGGCCGAGATAGCCGCGGAAGCCGTAACTGGAGATCGTCCGGGCCAGGCGCAGGTCGGGGCGTCCCCAGCCGGCGAAGAACCCGCGCCGGGCGAGGCGCCGCGCGATCCAGGCCGCGGCGGCGACGTCGGCGAGGACCAGCCCGGCGATGAGCGCGCCCGGACCGTACCAGCCGATGAGGATCACGCCGTAGATGGGCAGGAAGACGAACTCCTCGACGGCGATCGCCATGCTCGCGCCGCGCATGTCCTCGGTGCCCTGGAGCAGGCCCTTGCCCACCGACACGTACCCCTGGGTGAACGAGGGGACCGCGGCGGCCACCGTGACCCAGATCCCGAACGACTTGAAGAAGACGAGGTAGAGAAGAGGTGTGAGCGCCAGCCACGACAGCCCGCCGATGAGCGCGCCGACGACGGTCAGCCAGGCCAGCGTCGGCCGTACGCGCGACTGG
The DNA here is from genome assembly GCF_017573505.1 of Actinomadura barringtoniae. Taxonomy (GTDB): domain Bacteria; phylum Actinomycetota; class Actinomycetes; order Streptosporangiales; family Streptosporangiaceae; genus Spirillospora; species Spirillospora barringtoniae. The sequence continues at coordinate 303,086 of NZ_JAGEOJ010000005.1, read as the reverse complement.
TCGTAGACCCGGCCGCTGGCGCTGCCGTCGGCAAGGAAGTAGGGCGCGGCGGCGGGCAGCCCGGCGTTCGACAGCTGGCAGAGCAGGCCCGGCAGGATCCGTACGAGCGTGAACGCGCCGACCAGTTCGGGCCCGCCGATCCGCGCCACCATGATGGTCGCCAGGCCGAGCGAGGCGAGCGCGCCGACGCGGCCCACCATGTTGCCCGCCATCAACGCGACGATCTTCTTGCTGACCGTCCGCCGCTGTGCCGGGGCCTCTATCTCTACGGGCTCTACGGGTCGCTGGGTCTCGGTCATCGCGTGGTCTCCGTCTCCTTGCGCCCGAAGAGATAGACCGCCGCTATCAGGCCGAAGAAGGCCCAGCCATGGCGGTAGTGCAGGACCTCGTAGAAGAGCCCGGAGATGAGGAAGACCGCGATCAGGCACCCGAACAGCTCCGGCCGTGGCACGACGGCGGCGAACTCGGGCTTCAGGGCGTTCCGCCGCGCGATCCGCACGCACTGCAGCAGCACCGTGCACAGCAGGACGATCAGCGCGATCCCGCCGAGGAAGCCGCGTTCCAGCACCGCCGCGATGTAGTCGTTGTGGGCCTCGCGGACGTAGGTCTCCTGGTTGTAGAGCATGTCCTTCTCGGTGCGGCCGGGCCCGATGCCCCACGGATGGGTCTGCTCCTTGATCATCCGTACCGTGGTGCTGAGGACGGTGCTGCGCGAGTTGGTGCTCTCGCCGGTGGTGCGGCCGATGGAGTCGCGCAGGATCGGCGAGGCGTCGCTGGCCTGCTGCAGGTAGGGCTGGATGTCGACGACCGACAGGACGGCGATCCCGCCGCCCCCGACGATCGTCGCCAGCGCGCCGACCGCGATGGCGTGGTGCGCCTTGCCCTCGCGGACCAGCCGGAACAGGTAGCCGAGGAAGATCGCGGCGCCGAGCGCGAGCGCGCCGCCGTTCGAGCCGGTCAGGCCTTCGGCGGCGAGCAGGATCCCGCACACCGTCCAGCGCTGCCAGGTCTTCTCCGGGATGTGCGAGGCCCGCGAGATGAAGTAGACGCAGATGAACCAGTTGGAGGCGTAGTTGGCGTCGCCGAAGGTGAACTGCGCGCGCTCGCCGTCCAGCTGCTTGCCCGACAGCGCCTCGATGCCCAGGACGAAGCCGACGATCATCACCAGCGCATAGAACGTGCCGATCCAGACCCACGCGCGCATCGCGAACTTCAGCGTCTTCGGATCGCGGCACAGGTTGGCGATGCTGACCGCCCACAGCAGCACGAACAGATCCTTGACCAGGGTGAGCGCGCCCGCGCCGTCGTTCACGATCGCGGCGATGCCGCCCGCGATGATGGTGAGGCAGGTCGGGATGAGGTACGGCCAGCGCACCGGCAGCCGCCGCGTGCCCGCCCACAGCAGCATGGTCGCCGTGACGATGACCAGCGTCAGGTCGGGCAGGCCGGTGTTGCCCGGGCCCGGTCCCATCCCGAACGGCTGGAGCATCGGCAGCGAGGCGATGCCGCCGACCAGCACGAGCGTGGTGACCTGCCGCTTCCGCCGCAACTCCCGCCGCGGCGGAGCCTGCGGCGTTCGGGCGGGGCCCGGGAGGCCCGCCGAGGGCGGGGCGGGCCTGTGCTCCGGTGGCTGTACGTCCGTCGTCGTCATCCGGCCTGCTTCCGGTACGGCCGCTGCGAGTTGCCCCGGTAGGTGTCGTCAAGGACGCCGCCGAGGTAGCCGGGGGAGAACCAGTCGCCGACGCGGTTGCGGGCCCGTTCGGCCATCCGCGCAGCCGCGGCCGGGTTGTCGAGGAGATGGCCGATGGCGCCCGCCAGCTGTTCGGGATCGGCGGGCGGCACGAGCATCCCGGTCTCCCCGGCCTGCACCAGGTCCTGGTTGGACGGCACGGCGGTCGCGACGAGCGGGATGCCCGCGCCGATCGCCTCGACCAGCACGCACGGCAGGCCTTCCCACCTGCTGCTCATCGCCATGACGTCGAAGGCGGGCAGCACATCGGCGACGTCGTCGCGGTGCCCGAGCCAGCGCATCCGGTCCTCGATGCCGAGCTTGGCGGTCAGCTTGGCGAGCTCGTCCGCCATCGCGCCGCCGCCGACCCACAGCCCGAACACGTCGTCGGGCAGCCGCGCCAGCGCCCTGGCGAAGATCTCCGGGCCCTTCTGGAACGTGAGGCGCCCGATCGAGCCGACGACCTTCACACCGAGCGGCAGGTCGAGCCTGCGGCGGGCCTGCGCGCGCGAGCCGGGCGCGGTGGCGTACGCGCCGATGTCGACCGCGGGCCACGACAGCCGGATCCGTTCGGGCGTCGCGAGGCCGAGCCGCAGCGCCGTCGTGATCGTCTCCGACCCGATGGCCAGGAACGCGTCGGTGTGCTTGGCCGCGATCCGTTCCAGCCTGATGTAGGCGGTCCGGCGCGCCCACGACTGGAACTCGTTGAACGGGAAGCCGTGCCAGGTGTGCACGATCCGCGGCACCCCGGCGCGCGCCGCCGCGACCCGGCCGATCACGCCGCCCTTGGCGCTGTGGGTGTGCACGACGTCGTACCGGCCCTCGGCCAGCACCCGGGTCAGCGTCTTCAGGGCCGCCATGTCGTCGCGCGGCGAGATCTGCGGGACCAGCGGCCGGACCTGAACGATCTCCATCCCGGCGGCGTGCGCCTGCGGCGTCATGTCGCCGGCCGCCGCGTTCGCCACCGCTTCGTCGCCGTAGAGAACGTCCGCGTCGGTCTCGCTGCTGGCGCTGTCGATGCCGACGGCGCCGGTGACGATCGCGCGTTCGTAGTCGCCGGGCGGCAGCGCGAGCGCTCCGTTCAGCGCCACCTGGCCGGCGCCGCCGTTGAAGCGGGTGATCACCGTGGCCACTCTGAGCTTGCGGTTCGTACTCACGGGCACCTCACAGGCCGGGCGGGTCGGGGCTGCAGCCCGCGTCGCAGAACGAGGGGGAGTCGCCCGGTCCGCGCTGGGGACGCGGGCGGCGTGCGGGGTGGTATTCGGGGAGCAGCCGGCGCAGCAGCAGCCGCACCTCGTCCTCGTCGCCGTCGCGGGCCGCGCCGCACAGGGCGTCCAGCAGCTGCGGCAGCCCGGCGGGCGGCGGCGCGGGACGGGTGGCCCAGATCTTGGGGTGCGCGGTGCGGATCCGGCGTTCGGAGTCGGAGAAGGTCTTCTCGGCGAGCTTCTCGCCGGGGCCGAGGCCGCTGAAGCGGATCGTGACCTCGGGCAGCCGCAGCTGCTCGGCGTACCGGTGCACGAGCTCGATCACCGGCACCGGGCTGCCCATGTCCAGGACGAACGTCTCGGCCTCCTCGGCGAGCGCGGCGGCCTCCAGCAGCAGCCCGGCGGCCTCGTCCACGGTCATGAAGTGGCGCGCGACCTCGGGATGGGTGATGGTGACGACCTCACCGGAGGAGATGCGGTGCGCGAGGATGCTGAGCAGCGAGCCGGGCTCGCCGATGACGTTGCCCACCCGTACGGCGGCGAAGCAGGTCGGCCCGCCGGTCGCGCCCTGCAGCAGCATCTCGCCGAGCCGCATCGTCGCGCCGAACACCGACGTCGGGTCGGCGGCCTTGTCGGAGGAGACGAAGACGAGCCGGTCGACGCCGTGGCGCACCGAGCCGTCCACGACGTTGCGCGTGCCGAGCACGTTGTCGGTGACGCCGCGGCACGGCGCGCACTCGACCTTGACCAGCTCGTTCAGCGCGGCCGCGTGGAAGACCAGCTCGGGCCGGGCCGTCCGCAGCGTGTCGTGGATGGCCCCGGTGTCGCACACATCCGCCTCGGCGAGGTCGATCCGGCTCATGTCGAGCTCGCGCAGCTCGTCGCCGAGCGCGCTGAGCTTCGGCCCGTCCTTGTCGACCAGCCAGACCGCGGCCGGATCGAGCTTGGCGACCTGGCGGCTCAGCGCCGAGCCGATCGTGCCGCAGGCTCCCGTGATCAGCACCCGCCGCGCCGCGATGGCCCGGCGTCCGCGCAGCCCCGCGAGCACCACCTCGTCCCGGCCCATCAGCCGGGCGAGCGGAGACGTCTCGGCCGGAACCGGGACGGTGGTGGCGGTGGTGCGCACGCGGCGCCACGAGAACCTGCGCACGGTCAGCTCCGGGTCCGCAGAGCCTCGGTGACGGCGCTGATGACCCGGTCCTGGCCGTCCACCGACAGCCCCGGGTACAGCGGAAGGGACAGCAGTTCCTCGGCGACCCGGTCGGTCACCGGCACGGTCGCGCACTCGTCCGCGCCGAGGATCTCCTGGTAGGAGGTCATGTGGCTGGCGGGGATGAAGTGCACCGAGGTGCCGACGCCCGCCGCCTCGAGGTCGGCGATGAGGGCGTCACGGTTCTGGACGCGCACCTGGTAGAGATGCCAGGCGTGCTGGACGCCGTCCAGGCTCCGCTGAGGGAGGACCAGGCCGGGCAGGTCTTTCAGAGCCTGGTCATAGCGGGCGACTATCTCCGCGCGTAGCTGCTGCCAGCCAGGGAGTGCCCCTAGCTGCGCCCGGCCGATGGACGCCTGGATGTCGGTCATGTTGGCCTTCAGGCCGACCGTCTTCACGTCGTACCGCCAGCTCCCGCCGGGCAGGTACCGGCGCCAGGAGTCCTTGCTCATACCGTGCAGCCGCATGGCCCGCACCCGGTCGGCCAGGCCCTGGTCGCTGGACGCGACCGCGCCGCCTTCACCGATGGGCATGTTCTTGGTGGCGTAGAAGCTGAAGCAGGCCGCATAGGAGTTCGCGCCCACGGGAACGCCGTCGCGTGCCGCGCCCGGTCCGTGCGCCGCGTCCTCGATGACGCGCGTACGGTCGAGCCCGGCGGCCTCGGTGAGCGCGGGCACGTCCACCGGGTAGCCGCCCTGGTTCTGCACGATCATCGCTGCGGGCCGGGTCCGCGCGGCGGCCGCGGCGGTCGTCGCGACGCTCGGAACGAGCGTGTCCTCGTCGATGTCGACCAGGACGGGCCGGTGCCCCGCGTGCAGGATCGCGTTGATCGCGCCGCAGAACGTCAGGCTCGGCGTGAGCACCGGCGAACCGGGCGGCAGTTCCATCGCGCGCAGGCACAGCTCCAGCGCCGTGGTGCACGAGGCGACCGCGACGACGTGCGCGGCGCCCAGATAGTCGGCGAAGTCCTGCTCGAAGGCGCCGGTCTGCGGACCTGTGGTGACCCACCCGGAGTCCAGCACCTTGACGACGGCGTCGGAGACCTCGCCCGCGAACGACGGGACCGCGAACGGGACGGTGCTCTGGGCCTGCTGCCCGGAGGCATTGTCGCCGCCGGTCTGCTCGGCGCCGGTCTTTTCGGCGTTGGTTGTGCTCATCCGCTGTTTACCCCTTGATCTTCTTTGAAGCGGCGGCGACCCCCAGCAGCGGCCAGCCGGCGGCGGTGACCAGGTCCTGCACCGACTCCAGGTCGGAGATCAGGGTCACCGGACCGGCCACCGCGACCACGCCGACCTCGTCGTCGGAGCCCGGGTCGATGTCCTCGAAGGCGTGCACGTGACACTGGGCGCGCAGCATGACCGGCTGCACGGGCTGGGTGACGTCGGTCGGCGACACGACCTCGCCGGACGACTGCTTGGTCATGACCGAGGACCCCTTGCCGGCCCGTACGACCGACGTGCTGCCACCGTCCTTGGGCGTCCCGCCGTCCTTGCCGGGCGCCTTGACCTGGCCGTTCGCCCCGGCGGCGGCGCTCCCGTCGTCGTCATCGCGGGCGGCCTTCGGCGCGACCTTTTTCGGCGCCCCGGGCGCGGCGCCCGCGCGGGCGGTGACGAGCTTGGTCTCGTCGCCGTACACCGCCGCGGCGACCTTGGAGATCAGCTCCGCGGGCAGCGGTTCCCTGCCCGCGTTCACCAGCGTCACCTGCGTGACGCCCGCGCGCTTGGCCGACAGCCGGATGCGGCGGCCGAGGTCGGCGAGCTCGGCGTCGGTGCGGTCCACCCAGCCGAGCAGCGGAACGCCGAGACGCTTGGCGACCCGGCCCTGCCCGGGGATGGTCGGCCGCACCATCTCCATCACGACCGCGATGAGGATGCCCGCGATCAGCCCGACCAGGCCGCCGATCGCCGCCATCATCACGACCGGGTTCGTACGCGGTGCCAGCACCGCCGGCTGCACGACCGAGGCCTCGCCGGCCGCCGACAGCTGGGTACGCAGCTCGCTGCGGCTGTCGCGCAGGTCGGTCAGCTCGGCCTGGACGCGTTCGCGCTCGTTGCCCGCCGCGATGTCGGGCACCGGCACCTGCCCGGCCTTCTGCGCCAGCGGGCCGAGCCGCTTCTCCAGGTCGCGGACGCGCTTGTCGATGTCCTTCAGCTGGCTGTTGATCGAACCCTGGTTGGACTCGTTGATCTCGTCCACCACGGCGGTGCCGATCGCGTCGGTGAGCTTGCGCGCCACAGTGGCGTCGCGGTCCTTCACCGACAGCTCGACGACCGTCGAGGTGCCGAGGCCGGTCACCGAGATCTGCTTGGCGACCTTGTCGGCGTTGCGGTCAACGTGCTGCGCCTGCAGCACGTTCTGCAGCAGGTTGTGGCTGGTGGCGAACGCCTTGACCTGGCTCACCACGATGCTGACCCCGGCGTCCCCGGGTGCCGCGTCGGTGGCCTTGCTGGTCGCCTGCAGCCGGGACTTGCCCGCGTACGGAGGCGTCTGCCCGCTCATCACGTATCCCACGAGCAACATGGGGAGAACCGTCATGACCAGCAGGAGCGCCCAGTAGCTGCGAACCACTCGCGCGGCGACTTCGTCGATCTCCACGATCAATCCCCTCCGGTCTCCGTTGCGCCGAGCGTAAGAAGCCGTCAGAGGGGCCGAATCGCCCAACGAGACGATGGACCGCTACGACGTTTGCACCACCGCGCCAGGATTCGGCGCCTGAGGCGGGCGTTGGCCGCGGGCAGCCGGAGACGCGGTCAGCCGCAGTGACCGAGGTGGCGAGGCCGCGGGTCAGTCGGGGTAGCCGGGGTGGCGAGGCCGCGGGTCAGTCGGGGTAGCCGGGGTGGCGAGGCCGCACGGTCAGTCGGCGTGGCCGGGGCGCATGCTGGGGCGCATGCCCGCTCGCATGGCGAGGGTGATGGCCTCGAGCGCGGAGTGCATGTCGAGCTTGGCCAGCAGGTTCTGGGTGTGGGTGCGCACGGTGTTGGCCGACAGGCCGAGGCGCGCCGCGATCTCCGCGCGGTTCAGGCCGTCCACCATGCACTGCAGCACCTCGCGCTCGCGCGGCGTGAGCTCGGCGAGCACCTGACCGCCGCCGCCCGGCTCGGGCCGGTCGTCCAGCAGCCGGCGCAGCACGTCGCCGAGCATCTCCGGCGGGATCCAGCCGCCGCGCCGGGCCGCGCTGCGGATCACCTGCGCGACCAGGTCGGCGCTCTCGGTCTTGGACAGCCACCCGATCGCGCCCCGGCGCAGCGCCTGCACCATCGCGTCCAGGTCGCTCATCGCGGTCAGCACCACCACGCGCACGTCCGGATGCCGCTCGCGGACCTGGTCGAGCACGTCCAGGCCGTTCTCCACCGCCAGCGTCATGTCCAGGACGATCACGTCCGGACCCTCCGTCGCGGCGAGCGCGAGCGCGCGGCGGCCGTCGGGGGCGACCGGCAGGATCACCAGGTCGGGCTCCCGCCCGAGCCGGGCCGCCAGCGCCTCGGCGAACAGGGCGTGATCGTCCACGATCAGGACGCGGATGGGCTGCATGCCCCGACGATGCCGCGTGCGCGGCCGCGGCGGATCCTGCAAACGCTGTACTCGCATCTCGGGGGCCGGGTGAGGCCACGTGCACGGGCTGCGACGGCGCGGCGCGCCCCGAGGTGGAAAACGGATCCGCACGAACGCGCCGGCGGACCCGACCGAACCGGACGCCGGGTCCGTCCCCGGGGCGAATCGCGCGCGGACGCCCGTTCGGGGGCACGGGTTCACGCCCGTCCGCACTCGGTCAGTTGCAGGATGCGACGTTGACCGTCCGCAACCCCCTGTTGATCCTGTGCGTACAGATCCAAGGGGAAGCTCAACGGATTCAGGGGATGTGCCGTGAAGGTCCTGATTACCGGGGGAGCCGGGTTCATCGGTAGCACCATCGCCTCGGCGTTCGCCGAGCGCGGTGTCACCCCGATCGTGCTCGACAACCTGATCACAGGCCGGCAGGAATTCATCGACGGAAAGGTCTTCTACCAGGGCGACATCGGGGACGGAGAGCTGGTCGACCAGATCTTCCGAGACCACCCCGACATCACCGTCACCGTCCACTGCGCGGCGCTCATCGTCGTGCCCGACTCCATGACCGATCCGATCCGCTACTACCGGGTCAACGTGACCAAGACGCTCGACCTCGCCGGGCACCTGGTCCGCAACGGCTGCGACCGGATGATCTTCGCGTCCACGGCCGGCATGTACCTGCCGGAGGCCGATCTCTCGGTGACCGAGGAGTCCGAACTCGCGCCGCAGAACCCCTACACGCGCTCGAAGATGATGGCCGAGCTGATGCTCGCCGACCTCGCCGCCGCGAATGGCCTGCGGGTCATCTCGCTGCGCTACCTGAACCCCATCGGGGCCGATCCGCAACTGCGCACGGGCCTGCAGAACAAGAAGCCGACCCACGCGCTGGGCAAGATGATCGAGTCGTACGAGCTGGGCGTGCCGTTCAAGATCACCGGGGTGGAGTGGGACACCCGGGACGGCACCGCCATCCGCGACTACATCCACGTGTGGGACATCGCCCGCGCCTTCTACGAGGCCGCGAGCCGGTTCGACGCGATCCTGCCGCCGGTGCAGCCCGCCGGACGGCAGCGGCCGTACGAGGTCATCAACCTCGGAACCGGCGACGGGACCACGGTCCGCGAGCTGGTCACCGCGTTCCAGGAGGTCGTCGGCGACGGCTTCCGCGCCGAGGAGGCCCCCGCCCGCCCGGGCGACGTCGTCGGCGCGTTCGTCAACCCGGTCAAGGCCTGGGAACTCCTCCACTGGAAGCCCGAGTACACGATCGGGGACGCGATCCGGCACTCGCTCCAGTGGGCCGAGCGACGCCGCGAACTCGACGTCGCCTGAGCGGCGGCGTCGCCTGACCGGTTCGCGGCCGACCCGGCGCCGGTACTGACACCGGCGCCGGGTCACGTCGTCGGTTGCGGAACTAGGGCTGGGGGACGGTGTCCACCCAGGTCGTGCCCGCCGTCCGGTACGCGTTGACCTTGGCGGTGACCTGGGCCGGGGTGAGCGTGGCGCCCTGGGCGTGGAACACCCAGTCCACCTGCTCGCGGTAGGCGCGCGGCGTCGAGGCGCCCTGCAGCCCACCGGAGATGAACCACTGGTTGAAGTTGATCGACATCGGGGTCTCCGGGTAGTACGGCTCGCCGTGGTCGGCGACCTGCTGCCCGTCGATGTAGTACCTCATGTGGCCGCCGGCGACCTGGATGACCAGGTCGTGCCAGCCGGCGAAGCTCTGCCGGATCTCGTTGTGGGTGTTGATCGCCTGCCAGGGGTCGTTCTGGTAGGTCTCCCAGCTGGTCATGTAGATGATGTTGCTCTGCTCGCCCCAGCCGCCGTTCGGCAGGTACTCGAAGTCCATCTCGCCGTAGTCGGGATCGAGCGGCGCGTTCAGCGGGGTGATGGTGAAGAACGTCTGGACGAGCTGGTCGCCGTCGGGGCCGCCGGTCGCGGGCGCGTCACTGAAGTAGACGCGGGCGCCGTAGGTCCCCTCGCGGAACTTGCGCTGGTGGTAGAGCTCGGTCTGGCTCGTTCCGCCGCCGGTGCCGTCGGTCGAGCTCTCCAGCTGCATCACGGGGTTGCCGCCGACGGTGGGGAAGGTGACCTTGGACGGGTCCCAGGTCGCGCCGGGCACCCCGGGCCCGCCGGAGTACGAGCGGACCGTCCAGCCGCGCTGGCTGATGCGGGCGTCGGAGCTGGAGGCGTAGGAGAAGTCGTCGAACAGCACACCGCTCGTGGGCGGGTCGGTCGGCGGGTCGGTCGGGGGATCGGTGGGCGGGTCGGTCGGGTCGGAGCCGTCCGGGGGCGTACCCCAGACGCGGGCGCCGTCGCGGTAGACGGTCACCTTGGACCAGTCGGCGTAGGAGGTCTGGGCGGAGCCGAACGAGTAGTCGTCGCTCTGCCGGAGCGTGGCCCAGTTGCTGCGGTAGAAGCGCAGCTGCAGGTCACCGGTGTCGGCGCCGGGGGAGAGGGACCCGGCGCCGGAGGTGAACGAGACCTCGAGGTAGCGGTCGGCGGTCGAGGAGTTGAGCGTGCCGAACGTTCCGTGGACGTTGGCGCAGCCGCGCACGGCCCACGAACAGGCGAACACGTACGAGGCGCCCGCGTCGGTCTTGAAGTAGTAGCGCAGGGTCAGGCCGCTGAGGGGAACGGCCTGCGACCCGTGGTTGACGATCTTGAACCAGGGTTCGGCCTGGTCGGCGGTGGCCCCGGTGGCGCTGGTCCGGTACTGCGCGTGGATCTCGTCGGCGGCGGACGCGGGCGCGGCGGTCAGCAGGGCGGCGGCGACGAGCGCGACGCCCGCCGCGGCCGTCGCGGTCGTCGCCGCCAGCGCGGCGCCGAGGGTTCTGCGGTCTGGTCTTGGGCGGCCGGGTCTCCGTTGCGGTCGGGGGCGGGGCGGTGAGGTCACGATGGATCTCCTCTCATTGCGTGACAGATCTCATGGCGTGACGGCTCTCATGGCGTGACGGACGTCCAGGGCGTCGAGGCGTGCCAGGTGCCCGGCGAGGCGTTCCTGGAAGTCGGCGGGATCGCGCGGCACCGCCGACCAGGCGACCTCGGCGAGGGCGCACAGGCGCGGGAAGGTGAGGTAGTCCACGTCGTGGGGCGTACGGGCGAACTCCGACCACAGCTGGGCCTGAGTGCCGAGGACGCTGAAGCCGTTCGACGGGCCGTTCGTGGAGTCGTTCGAGAAGCCGTTCGCGGAGCCGTTCGCTGACTCGGAGGCGTTCGCCGGGCCGTTCGTGGAGTCGTTCGTCGGCTCGAACGCGTGCATCGGCTCGAAGGCGTAGACGTCGGAAAGTGTGGTGGTGCGTCCGGGCTGGCCAGGGCGTTCATCGGGGCCGTCGGTCTGCGCGTAGTCCAGGTAGGTGTGCCGCCAGGGCGCCATGACGACGGGATGGCCGCGGCGCGCGGCGGTCGTGCCGTACGAGATGTCGCGCCAGGCCATGACGGTGACGGCCGGGTCGAGCGTGCCGCCCGCGACGGCCTCGTCCCAGCAGATGGGGAGGCGTCCGGCGCGCAGGATGTGGCCGGTCATCTGGCCGACGAACCACCCGTAGAGATCCTCGGGCGCGGCGAGACCGAGTTCGGCGGCGCGGGCGCGCGCGGCGGGGTCGGCCTTCCACTCGCTGGTCGGGCATTCGTCGCCGCCGACGTGCACGTACTGGCCGGGGAAGGTGTCCATGATCTCGTCCAGCACGTTCCGGCAGAAGCCGAGCGCGGCGTCGTGCACGCCGAAGACGTGCTCGCTGATGCCCCAGTCCGACCACACCGGCAGCCGCTCGCCGGGCCGGTTGCCGAGCTCGGGGTAGGCGGCGAGCGCGGCGCGCGCGTGTCCCGGCATGTTGAACTCCGGAACGAGCCGTACGCCGCGTTCATCGGCGTAGGCGGCGAGGGTGCGCAGCTCGGCCCGCGTGTAGAAGCCGCCGTGCGGGGTGCCGTCGCGGTGGGACGTGCCCGCCGGTCCGATCAGGCTCTCGGTGCGCCAGGCGCCGACCTCGGTGAGCGCCGGGTAGCGGTCGATCTCGATCCGCCAGCCCTGGTCGTCGGTCAGGTGCAGGTGCAGCACGTTGAGCTTGTGGAACGCCAGGACGTCCACGAGGCGGCGCAGGTAGGGGATGGGCTGGAAGTGGCGGGCGACGTCCAGCATGAACCCGCGCCAGGCGAAGCGCGGCGCGTCGTCGATGCGCCCGTACGGGATGCGCCACGGCACGCCGGCGGGCGCGGGGTTCTGGCTCAGTGCCTCGACGGGGAGCAGTTGCCGGATCGTCTGAACGGCGTGGAAGAGCCCCGCCTCGGTCGCCGCACGTGCGTGAACGCCGTCTTCGTCGATGCGGAGCCGGTAACCCTCGGGCTCAATGCCATCCGTGGCGTCCAGCTCAAAACGGATCGACCCGGTTGGAGACGGCGGCAGGGGTAGGCCTGTGGCCGGGGCCAGCGAGGAGCGCAACAGGTCTGCCGCGCGTTCGGCACCTGGACGCGCCCGCAGGGAGGTCGCGGCATCGAGCTCGAAGGCGCCGCCGGGAGCCTCCAGCTTGACGGGACGGGGAACGATCACCGGGCCTCCTGAGGACTCACACGGTCTTGCGACGGCGGACTCGCGACGGCTCAACTGGTAAAGCCAGACTGGAAAGTGGCATAGACCAGTTGGCTCGTCAAGAGGTGGTTACCTAACCAGTGGCCTGAACTGGCATACTGGTCCGCACGCGGGCAACGGCTGGTATGTACGCCGGGCGCCGGTGGAAATGGGCGGAAAATGGTCGTGCCGAGCCGACCGAGCGACCGAGGGGGAGCGATGGCCAAGCAGGAGGGCGCGCTCAAGCGCGAACGTGTCCGGGACTTCCTGCTCGAACTGGTCGAGTCGCGGTCCCCGGGGGACGCCATCCCGTCCGAGCGCGTGCTGTGCGCCGAGCTCGAGGTGGCCAGGCCGACGCTGCGCTCGGCGATCGACGAGCTGGTGCGGGCGGGCATGCTGGTCCGCGAGCACGGCCGGGGCACCTTCGTCGCCGAACGGAAGATCACGCAGGAACTGGTCGCGGAGGACCGGACGCTCGCCCTCCCGCAGGCGCAGGGCGTGTGGGAGAGCCAGGTGCTGACGTTCGAGACCATGCCCGCCGGCCCGCGGGTGGGCCGCCGCCTGCACATCTCGCCCGGCGCGCCGACGGTCTACATCTCGCGGCTGCGCCTGGTGGACGGCGAACCGATGGCGATCGAGCACCTCTACCTGCCGCAGGCGATCGCCCCCGGCCTGACCTTGGACGACCTGGAGTCGGGCTGCCTGTACGAGCGGCTGCGCGACCGGCACGGCGTGCACGTTCACGAGGCCGTGCAGTCGATGGAGGCCACGGTCACCCAGCAGTCGGAGTCGGAGCTGCTGGCCGTTCCCGACCTGTCGCCGGCGCTGCTGTTCGAGCGGCTGACCACCGACACCACCGGGCGGCCGGTCGAGTACGTTCACTCGATCTACCGGGGCGACCGCTACCGGACGGTGTCGCGGCTGACGCTGGGGGATCAGCCGGGCGGCGCGCCTTCCGAGGGGTCACCGGGTGCGCCGCGCGCCGGTGCCGCCGGGGAGCACCACCCCGGCATTCCGCCCGATGACCTGGCCTATCGCGGTGACCTGCCGAGCTCGACGGTCGGCGAGGTCCAGCCCGCCTTCTGAGCCCCGCCCTCGAAGCCGTTCGTCGGGCCGCTTCGGCGGGCGCTTCCTTGGGCGGCTCCTCAGGCCTCGCATTCCTCTCTTGACAGCCGAACTGGTCCATGCCAATGTTCGCGCACTGGTGCAGACCAGTGAGTGGACCAGTTGAGTTCAAGGAGGATGGCCCGTGAAGCAGGGATTGCTGCGCGCCATCGGGGTGACGGCGTGGGCGGCGACCGTGGCGGTGGCCGCGGCCGGCTGCGGCGGCTCCGGAGACGACGCCTCGTCCGGCGGTAAGACCGGCTCGACCACGCTCGCCGTGTGGCTGATGCGCGACACCGCCAGCGACGACTTCGTCAAGGCCTACAAGTCCGACTTCGAGGCCGCGCATCCGGGCGTCCGCCTGGACGTGCAGATCCAGGAGTGGGACGGCATCGGCGAGAAGATCAGCAGCGCGCTGGCCAGCAAGGACGCCCCCGATGTCATCGAGGTGGGCAACACCCAGGTCGCCCAGTACGCCGCGAGCGGCGGCGTGACCGACCTGTCCGACCATGCGGCCGAGTGGGGCGGCAAGGACTGGCTGCCCGGCCTCGCCGAGCCGGGCAAGGTCGACGGCAAGCAGTACGGCATCCCGTTCTACGCGGCCAACCGTGTCGTCATCTACGACAAGAGCAAGTTCAGCAAGGCGGGCATCACCGCGCCGCCCAAGACCCGCGACGAGTGGCTCAAGGACACCGGCAAGCTCAACACCGGTAAGCAGCAGGGCATCTACCTGCCCGGCCAGAACTGGTACGTCCTGTCGGGCTTCGTCTGGGACGAGGGCGGAGACCTTGCCGTTCAGGAGGGCGGCAAGTGGAAGGGCGCGCTTTCCACCCCTCAGGCGCTCGCCGGCATGGACTTCTACAAAAAACTGCAGGCGCTCGGAAAGGGCCCCAAGGACTCCGACGAGGCCAAGCCCAACCAGATCGACGTCTTCGCCAAGGGCGACGTCGCCCAGTTCATCGCGACCCCCGGCGCGGCCAACCTGGTCGCCAAGGCCAACCCCAAGCTCAAGGACCGCATGGGCTTCTTCCCCATCCCGGGCAAGACCGCTGACAAGCCGGGCACGGTCTTCACCGGCGGCTCCGACCTCATCATCCCCATGGCCTCCAAGCACCAGTCGCAGGCCATCGAGGTGGTCAAGTCCCTCACCGGCGACCGCTGGCAGAAGGAACTCGCCCAAGCGATGAGCTACGTGCCCAACAAGCTCACCCTCACCTCCGCGGTCAGCTCCCAGCCGGGCACCGCCGCCATGGCCGCAGCAGCGGTCAACGGCCGGGCCACCCCCAATTCCCCTGACTGGGCAGCGGTCGAGGCCAAGAACCCCATCAAGGAGTACGAGACCAAGGTGCTCACAGGCGGGGACCCGGCCGCAGCTGCCCGGGAGGCCGACGACATCATCACCAAGGCCCTGAACTCCTGAGATGCAGTCCGTTCAGACCCGGCAACACCGCACCCCGCCCGCGCCGCCGCCTCGCCCCCGCGCGGCCGGGCGGCTGCGCGGCGCCTGGCGTCCCCGCGTCTGGGGCCCCTACCTCATGGTGGCCCCGACCGTTGCGGGCGCGGCGTTCCTGCTCTTCTACCCCCTCCTCCGCAACCTCCTCATCTCCTTCCAGCACTTCCGCTTCGGCGAGCTCATCAGGGGCCACGCCACCTGGGTAGGCCTGCACAACTACCGCGCGGTCCTCTCCGAAGGCGACTTCTGGACGGTGGTTCGGCGCACGTTCCTCTTCACCGCGCTGAACGTCGTCCTCATCATGGTGCTGTCCACCCTGGTGGCCCTGATGCTGACCCGCCTGGGCAAACGAATGCGCCTGGCAGTAATGAGCGCCCTGGTCCTCACGTGGGCCATGCCCATCATCGCCGCGACAACGGTCTTCCAGTGGCTCTTCGCCTCGCGCTACGGCGTCGTCAACTGGCTGCTCACCCGACTCGGCATGGACGGCTACTCCGAATACCCGTGGTTCGCCCACGGCTGGGCCACCTTCTCCGTCCTGGTGATCCTCATCGTGTGGCAGTCCGTCCCGTTCGGCGCCCTGACGCTCTACGCCGCCCTGACCACGGTCCCCGGCGAGGTCCTGGAATCGGCCCGCATCGACGGCGCGGGCCCGACCCGCATCTTCCGCTCGATCCTCTTCCCGATGCTGCGGCCCATCTTCGGCCTGGTCACGTCCCTGGAGGTCATCTGGGTCTTCAAGGCGTTCGCCCAGATCTGGGCCATCAGCCGAGGCGGCCCCGACGGCGCGACGACAACTCTCCCCGTCTACGCCTACCAGGTCGCGCAGTCCCTCCGTCAGTACGACCTGGGAGCCGCGATCTCCATGCTCACCGTGCTGATCCTGACCGTCGTCCTCATCGCGTACTTCCGCCAGGTGTACCGGCAGGAGGCCCAGACATGACCAGACGCGCCGCCCTCAACGTGGCCGCCCTCCTGACCATCGCCATCGCCGCGTTCCCCGTCTACTGGATGCTGATCACCGCGCTCAAGCCCACGCGCGACATCCAGTCCGACACCCCGCGCTTCATCCCCACCGCGGTCACCCTCGACCACTTCCGCACGGCGATCCACGTCGACGGCTTCTGGACGTTCTGGGCCAACAGCCTGACCGTCACCCTCTCCGGCGTCCTCATGGCCCTGGCAGTCGCGCTCTTCTCCGCCTTCGCCGTGGCCCGCCTCCGCTGGAAGGGCCGCCGCCCGTTCATCCTGATGGTCTTCATCGCGCAGATGGCCCCCTGGGAGGCCCTGCTCATCCCCGTCTACATCATCGCCCGCGACACCGACATGCTCGACCACCTGGCCATGCTGAGCCTCGTCTACTTCATGATGACGCTGCCCTTCACCATCGTCACCCTCCGCAGCTTCCTAGCCGCGATCCCCGTCGACCTAGAAGAGGCCGCCCAAGTAGACGGCTGCTCCCGAGCCCAAGCCTTCCGCCGCGTCGTCTTCCCCCTCCTGGCGCCCGGCCTCCTGGCCACCTCCCTCTTTGGCTTCATCACCGCCTGGAACGAGTTCGCCTTCGCCAACATGCTCATCATCAAGAACCAGGAAGACCGCACCCTCCCCGTCTGGCTCTCCTCCTTCAAAAACGTCTTCGGCACCGACTGGGGAGCCACCATGGCCGCCTCAACCCTCTTCATGCTCCCCGTCCTGGCCATCTTCCTCATCCTCCAAGGCCGAGTAACCACAGGCCTGACCGCCGGCGCCGTAAAAGGCTGACCCCCACAACCCCCCGATCCCCGTAACCCCCACAACCACACGCCCAACCCACACAGCAACAACCACACCCACCGCGAGCCGCCCGCACCCCGCACTACCCGCACTCGCGTTGCCTGCGCCGCGCGTTGCCTACGCGATCTGCTGCCAGCGCCATGCGGCGCCCGCACGTGCGCCGCCCGGGCACTCGCTGTCCCCACCGCGCGTTACTCGCGCCATGCGTTGTCCGCGCCATGCGTTGTCCGCGCCACGTGTTGTCCGCGCCACGTGTTGCGTGCACCGCGCGCTGCCCGCGCGACGCACTGCGCGCGCCGCCCGCTGCATGCGCTGGCCCGCACCATGCCCTGCCCGCACTGCGCGCCGCCCGTCCCGCCCCAATCCGCGCCATGTGCTGCTCGCACTCCGCATTGCTGGCGCCGCACGCTGCCGTACTGTGGGCTGCCCGTATTGCGCGCTGCCCGGACACGTGTTGCCCGCGCCGTGTGTTGCCTGCCCGATCTGCTGTCGGCGCCATGTGGCGCCCGGACGTGCGCCGCCCTGGCACGCGCTGTCCGCACCGCGCGTTACTCGCGCCATGCGTTGTCCGCGCTACGTGCTGTCCGCACTACGCGCTGCGTGCTCCGCGCGCTGCTTGCGCTGGCCCACCCCCACCCCGCGTTGCTGGTGCCGTTCGCTGCCGCACTGTGCTCTGCCCGGACCGCGTGTTGCCTGCCCGATCTGCTGTCGGCGCCATGTGGCGCCCGGACGTGCGCCGCCCTGGTCACGCGCTGTCCGCGCCACGCGCTGCCCGCATCGCGCCCCGAGCCATGTGCTGTTCGCTCGCGCGTTGCTCGCGCCGCTTGCTACCCACACCACGCCCTGTCTGCGTCATGGGTTGCCCGCGCCACGTGTTGGCCGGACCGTGCGCTGTCCGTGCCGTGCATTGCCAGCACTGCACGCTGCCTGGACTGTGCCCTGCCCGCGCTACGTGCTGGCGCGTCACGCACACTGCGGTTGCTGCGGCCGCTGTCTGTGCTGCTCGTACGGGGGCCACGCGCATTGCGGGCACTGCGGGCGTGGTGTTGGTGGCCTGCCAGCGTCGTGGCGCGGGGGTCAGGTCTTGCTGAGGAAGTTGTTGAGGGTAGGGGCGAGGTTTTCTGGGCGGTGGAGAACGCTGTGGTCTTCGCCTGGGATGGAGACGTACTGGCCGTTGGGAACGGCGGCGGCGAAGGCCTTGGCGGCGACCGTCATCCAGGGTTGGGTGCGGTCTCCGCTGATCGCGAGGGTCGGGGTGGCGAGATCGCCCAGGCCGTCGGGGAGGGCCAGCTCCGGGCCGCAGATCGCGACGTCGTACGGCAGCGTGTGGGCCAGCGTGATCATGTCGGCCCACATGGGGCTCTTGCGCATCTCGGCGACGACCTGTGCCGGAACGCCGACCTGGCCTTCCAGGAAGAGCGCTGCGGCGCCGTCGCGATCGTACTTGGCCACCAGGGCCTCGATCTGCCCGCGGACCTCCGGGCGGGGGAGCGGCCGGGCGCCGTCCACCGCGTACGGCGGCTCGTACGCCATCAGGGAGGTCACGGGCAGCCCGTGCAGCGCGGCGGCGATGGCGAGCACGGCGCCGGAGGAGTGGCCGAACAGACTGGCCTGCCCGCCGACCGCCTCGATCAGGGCGGCGATGTCCTCGATCTCCCGGGCAGGGTCGAAGCCCGTGGCCTTGTCGTTGCTGTCTCCCCGGCCGCGCCGGTCGTAGACGATCGCCCGATGCCCCGTCAGGGCCTGCGCCAAGGCGGAGACCGATCCGCGGTTGTTGAACGCCCCGCCGATCAGGATGACGGCCGGCCCGTTCCCGAACGACTCGTAGGCGATCCTGCTGCCGTCCTGCGAGGTGGTGGTGTCCATGGTGTCCTCCGAAGGGCTGCTGACTCCGAGGCTCTCACGCCCATGCGACAGAATTCGTTCCGTGCGAACGCTCGTGCTCTGGGACATCGACCACACCCTCGTCAGCATCGACGGCCTCAGCCGTGAGATCTATGCGGACGTCTTCGCTGAAATCACCGGCCGCCCAACGGAGAAGGTCGCGAGCATGGCCGGTCAAACTGACCTGGCCATCACGGCAGAGACCCTCCGACACCATGGCATCACTCCTAGCCCCGATCTAATAGAGGCGTTCATGGGCGCGCTCGCCGAGGCATTCTCGTCACGCCGGCACGAGA
Source organism: Actinomadura barringtoniae (assembly GCF_017573505.1). Classification (GTDB taxonomy): domain Bacteria; phylum Actinomycetota; class Actinomycetes; order Streptosporangiales; family Streptosporangiaceae; genus Spirillospora; species Spirillospora barringtoniae. Next base: position 284,322 of record NZ_JAGEOJ010000005.1, on the reverse strand, counting down.
TCAAGGCCCGAGGCCGCGCCCTCGACGGAGCCCGAGCAGTTCTGGAAGCGTTGGCAGACCGTACGGATGTGATCCAGTCCGTCCTCACCGGCAATATGAAACCGGTCGCCGAATACAAGCTGACCGCGTTCGATCTGAACCACCTCGTCGACTTCGAGGTGGGCGCGTACGGCCAAGACGCCGCCGAACGCCCGACCCTCGTCCGCCTGGCTCAGGATCGCGCGACCAGCAAATACGGCGAGACCTTCGACGCCGCCACGACCGTCCTGATCGGCGACACTCCTAACGACGTCCTTGCAGGTCACCAGGGCGGGGCCCGCGTAATAGCCGTGGCGACCGGCTCCAGCACCAAGTCTCAACTCCAAGAAGCCGGTGCCGAGTTGGTCCTCAATTCCTTGACCGACACCGATGCGGCAGTCCGTGCGATCCTCTCGGCAGGCCAATAACAACCATCGGGCGCGGCAATTATGACCACCATTGCCTGTGTTCAGAGCGTTCCTCTGGCCGGGGTAGGCCATCGCTAAGCCAGAGTAGGTCGCTGCACCGAATGCGTGGTGTGTGGGCGGGGTCAAACGTGGACGCGTTCGGCCGCATACGGACACTCGTGCGATTGAACCCCGCCCACGCCCTTTCCGTGAAGCCTACGAGGGGATGCGGCCCCTTTGATTCATCCGGCTTCATTTCGTGAAAGGGGTCGCATCCATGCGTCCTGCCATTCCTGCGCGGCTTCGGTCGCCTCTGTCCCAGCACAAGGCCGCCATCGCCACCGCCTCCGCCGGTGTCACCGCGCTGGCGACCGTGCTGGCCCTCAGCACCGCCTCCTCAGCGGCGACCGGTTCGGACACCGCTTCCGCCCAGGGCACCATCACTCGCGGGACCACCGTGTGCGCCGGACCGATCAACGTGCGCCTCGGCACTGGCGAGTTCCTGGCCGCCAACGGCTTCGCGTTCAACGCCGCCCACCCGAACGGTGTCGCCATCGACTGGACCATCCGACGTGGCGAGCTCATCAGTTCCCAAGGCGGTACGAGCTTCTTCACCGCCGCGACCGTCATCCGCTCCGAGCACACCGCCCAGTTCCAGGTCTCCGTCCAGAACGGTGACCCGAACCTGCCCGGCTCCGTCTGGGTCTGCGGCACCTCGTCGCTCAACCAGCCCACCCAGGTCGAGATGACGCTCAACAGAACGGGCGCCTGACCGACCAGTGAGCCGTGAGCGGCCAACCCCGGCCGCTCACGGCCACAGCGCCCGTCTCTCACAGCCATAGCGCGGCCCATGGAGCCGAACCAGGAGTGCTGCCCCCGCCAATTCGCCCTTAATAGGGCCCAGACCTCGAGGCCTCAGGCCTTCTGGCCCCGGCCCCTGGCAGACTCCAGACCTTCAAGCCCCAGACCTCCAGATCTCAGGCCAGACCTCCAGATCTCAGGCCAGACCTCCAGGCCAGAGGCCAGACCTCCAGGCCTGAGGGCTCGGCCCTCGGGCCTGGCACTTCAAGACCAGGCTTCTCAAACCCGAGGCCCTTAAGTCTCCTCTAGGCCCAGGCCACCAGGCCCACCAGGCCCGTCAGGCCCTAGGCCGCGGGGCGGCCAGGCCACTAGCCGACCAGGCCACCAGGTCTCAAGGCCACTGGGCACTCCAGGCCCAAGATGCTCTAGGTCCCTAGTCCGCTGCGGCCCCGGCCGGCACGACGCGGTGCGACGCGCGGTCAGCGGCTGACATCGGTGATCACCGACAACTGGGCCAGGACCTCGTCGTTGCTGGTCGCCTTGGCTTCAGCGAGTTCTTCCCGAGTGACCCCCACCGCCGTGATGAACTCGATCCGTCCACCAGGCGTGTCGATCGCGCCGAGCTCCGGGTCGGTGACGAACGCCAACGCATCAAGTCGACTGCTCTCCGGCCCAAGCTTCCCGGCGACGCCCATCCGGTGCCCGTCGGCGAACGCGTATCCCTCGCCGAAGACGTACTCGCCCAACTTGCGCAGCGTCTGAAGGGCCCACCCGGGCGGCATCTCGTCATCATCGGTACGAGGCACCCGCATGGTCAGTTCGAACCCGAGTCCGCTGAGCCCCGCCACAGCCTCAAGTTGGCCGTCCAGGTCACTGAATCCCCACGTGACCAGCAGCCAGTAGCCGTCCCCGGCATGCGCGCTCAATTCCTGAACGCCCTTGCCCACGGCGGTCTCGGTCGACCACCGCAACGGCTGCCCAGGCACAAGAGCCTCCACTGCAGCAGCAATCGCCCCGCGGCTACCCTCACCGATCTTCGGCACACCAGACTTCAGAAGCGCCTCGAAAACCCCGCCCCAAAATGCTTCTTCACTCAGCGCCCGTTCATCCAACTCCCTCAGCTCAGCAATCACCTTCTCGGTGTAAGGACGGGCCTCCTCAGCCGAAGCACCAGCCATCTCCCTGCGCCGAAGCTCGATCCGATAGAGGCACTCCACAAAGGAGCCCAAGGTCGTGTTGATGGTCTCAATGTCACTGGTGAGCTCGCCGTCCTCAATCGCGAGCATGAAGACGTTGCCGCTCCCCAACTCCACGGCATAGCGGATCTGGTCGGCACCCGCGACCTCATCTCCCCGCCCGCCCTTTCCCAGGATCAGAAAACGCGCTGGCCGGTCCTGCGTCTCGGCCTGAAACATGGTCAGAGCCTCGTACGGCCCGTCCACCTGCATCGAGAAGAGCATGTCAGCGGCAACCGGGATCCCCACCGAGCAAAGCACTTCAGCGACATCCGCCCGGACCTCATACGACTCGACATCGGCCCGATCCAGCGTCATGACGCCGTCCGAGCCAAAGACCGCAACGAGTTCAGCATGCGTAGCCACAGAAAGTCCTTCCAGGGGAGCAGAAGCACCAGAGCATAGTGATCTTCAGACAAGGCCTCCCCGAAACCACCCCAAACCCCGTGCGACTGAACCGAGACACCCAAACAAGAAAACACGCCAAAGGAGAGCGATCGGGCCCCTAGACCGCAAGGCCGCCACCCGCATCGCGTTCGACATACGCCCCAGCGGCGATCTGGACCGCCTGGATGGGGCCATCGCCGCCACGTCGTCCACCACGACCCCTACGCCGCGCAAGGGCTGGCCGAGATGATGTAGCCGATCGCGAACCACCGCCGCACCTACCCCGACCTGGCGGTCACCCTCCACCACCAGCTCGCCGAAGACGGCCAGGCCGCCACGCACTGAACGGCCGCCATGACTGACGAGGGCTCACAGGCCACCCTCACCCCGGCATCGTGTAAGCCTGGCGCGTCACGGACATGCCCAGCCTGTGCAGCCAACCAACCCCTCGCCAGGCCTGACGCTCGCGCCCGTCATACTGCCGCTCATGGATCTGCGCTCAGAGTTGCTGCCTCCACTCGTGAACGAGCAACACCTCGAGGCGCTCAGCCAGCAGATCGCCCGAATCTCCGATCGAATCCAGCACAACGAGCCGGCCGCCGAGGCGATTGAGGCCTTCAACAAACTGACCGGCCACCACTACGCCCCACACGACTTCGCCGAATACTGGGCCTCTCGCAGCCTCTCCGACTTCGCTCTAGAAGCGGCCAGGCCAGCACACCCGAGAGTCCCCGACATCACCCGCGACGAGGTCGCCGAGCTCATCAAGCGCATCATGGCCGCGGACCCCGGCACCGACTACTACCTGCGCATCCTGGACGCCAGTCTCAGCCACCCCGCCATCACGGACCTGATCTTCTATCCTCCCGCTGAACTCCAAGACGCCTCACCTGAGCAAATCGCCGACGCCGCAATGAGCCACCGCCCCATCGCTCTGTAACGGCCGCCCGCCAGGTCAGGCGCAGCAGAGCAGAACCCAGTTACGGAGACTAATCCCACCGACTGACAATCCGACTCGCTCCATGTCCGAACTCAGGACTTGTAGTCGGTGACGAGTCGTTCGATCGTCTGGAGCTCCGCGTCGATTTTCGCGTGGGCGGCTTGGTGGTCAGGTGACTGGTCCGGACTGGGCGAGGACGCTGCCACTCGCCGATGTTCAAGATGAGCCAGCAGGGTCTCGCTGCCGATGCTGCGGGCGGCGAACGCGATGACGATGGTGCTGGATTGCATGAGGCACCAGCCCGACCGGAGCCTGGCGTCCATCTCCTCTTCGCGCCCAGCCGTGTCCTGCACCTGCAGACGTAGAAACTCGCCGTCCTGCTCGATGACGCGCACCTGGGCGACCCCGGGCTCGTATCGAGGCGTGGCGTTCTCCAGGTCCGCGACGACCTGCCACACGGCGTCGAACGGCGCGGCTATGCGACGCTGTCGAACGTGGGAGCCGGGCAAGGCGGCCGCGAGGATTTCAAGGCGGTCGATCGGGTCGATGGCTGGATCGTTCACGATTCCCACGCCTCCCGGAACGCGGCCCTGGCTCGATGCAAGCGGGACTTCACCGTTCCTGCCGGGATCCCCAGAGTGGTGGCGATCTCCTCTTCACTCAGGCCTTCCTGAGTGCGCAAGACCAGCACGGCACGCTGGGAGACCGGCAGGCGCCTCAGGGCGTCGTCGATGTCCACCAGCCCTTCGAACGAGGGGTCGGGACGGTCGACGACGACCGGCTCGTCCGTGGCGATCTCCAGGTCGTTCCGGCGGGCGAGCCGGATCGCGGTCCGGACGGTGACCGACCGTACCCAGGTCATGATCGCCTCGGGGGCGTCCAGCGAGGCCAGCCCCCGGAAGATGGCCAGCAGTGCCTCCTGCGTCGCGTCGTCGGCCGTCGCCGGGGCGATCCGGCCGCACAACCGGCGGACGTACGGGGCGAGCTCGTCCAGAAGCCGGTCCAGCGCGAGCACGTCTCCCCGCTGAGCCGCCTCGACGATCTCCGGGTCCACGCCAGGAAGATTACTTGGAACCTTTCGGCGGTTCCTCGCCACCTTTCTTTCAGGAGGACATCACACAGAAGGGCCGATCTTGTGAAATCAGACCTGACGATCGTCGGCGCGGGGCTCACCGGCCTCACCGCCGCCATCGAGGCAGCCGAACGCGGCTGGCAGGTGACCGTTGTCGAGGCGCACTCCCGGCCGGGCGGGCGAGCGCGATCGCTGGAAGGTCCCTACCTGGCCAACGACGGTCCCCACGCGGTCTACGTGGACGGCCCATGGTGGGCTTGGCTGGAACGCCGCGACCTCACCCCACCCATAGTGAAGGCGCCGCCCGATGGAGGCCTCGTCCGAACGGGAGGCCGGCTCGGCCCATGGCCCGACGAGCTCACCGCGGCCATCGCCACCCTGCCGACCGAGGCGCCGCCACAAGACCCGTTCCGCACATGGCTGCTCAAGCACGTCGACGCCAAGGTGACCGAGGCCATCGTCGGGCTGGCCTTCATCTTCACGTTCGACCACGACCCCGGCCGCCTCTCGGCCGCGTTCGTCCACGAACGCCTCCGCCGGGCACTCGCCGGCGGTGCCCGCTACGTGACCGGCGGCTGGTCCACCCTGGCCGACGCCATCATCGAACGAGCCACCGACCTCGGCGTGCACATCCGCACCCAGACCCGACTGTCCACCCTGCCCGCGAGCCCGACGATCCTGGCCACCAGCCTCGCCGCAGCACGCCAGCTGACCGGCGACGACTCACTCACCTGGCCCGGCGCCCGCGTGGCAACGTTCGACTTCGGCCTGCGCACCGACGGCGGCCCGGACTGGTTCCGCATCATGGACCTGGACAACCGCATCTACGCCGCCCGCTACAGCCGAGCCGACCCCACCCTGGCCCCGCCCGGCCACGAACTCATCCAGATCTGCGCCGCATGCGCTCCCCAAGAACGAAAAGCCGACGCCGAACGCCGAGTGCACGCCCTCCTCGACCACTCCTGGCCCGGCTGGCGTGATGCCGTTCAGTGGCACCGCAGCGCTCTGCGCACACACTGCTCCGGCGCCGTGGACCTGCCCGGAACAACATGGCACGACCGCCCAGCCATCGGCCGCACCCCCACCCTCGCCGTGGCCACGGACCAGTCCGCCGCCCCCGGCCTCCTCTCCGAAGTAGGAATCGCCGCCGCCCAAAGCGCCCTCCACCACCTCACCAACCCCCAAGACCACCTCAGCCCGCCAACCAACCTCAGCCCGCCAACGAATCCCGACCTCTACCCCGCCCAAGGCAGTCCCCAGTGAATGCCCCGGCGCTCCCGCGCGGGTCTTCGCGACTGGCGGGGTCTGTCCCACGCGGGTCTCCGTGAGCGGCGGGAGGGGGTGACCTCCGGGCGGGTATGAGGAACGGCGGGTCTAGCATCCGAGCGGGTGTTGGAGGACGGCAGAGGCTGACGTCTGGACGCGGGCTCCTCAGAGGGCCTGATCCAGCGTTGGTTCCCCTGGCGGCATCCGGGGTGGCGGACCCGATCCGGCCGTGGCTCAGGAGCGGGCGTTGATCACGGCGTCGGTGTACTGCTCGCTGGTCAGGTCGCGTTCATCGATGCCGAGCACGGTCAGGACGGCGCGGACGTCGGCTAGCGCCGAGGCCAGGTCATCTGGTTCGGCCAGTGTTTCCAGCTCGATGAACGTGCCGTCCAGCTCGGGGACGGTGACCATGGTGGCGAGCATGTTCCGACCTGAGGCGGTGAACCGGTAGTTCGCACAGTGCTTGGTCAGGCGGACGTACTCCACAGCGCCGAGGGCCCGCAGGACCGTGTCGATGACGGTGAGATCGGCGACCTTGGTCTCGTGCTCTGGCTTGGAGCCGCTGGCCTCGTCCACGGCGGGCTCTTTGTAGGTCAAGTTCGGCGCTCGGTGACGGCCTTTCTCAGCACGGAGTCGTTCAACGCCAGGAGACCGAGGACGCGGACGGCGAGAATGTCCACGGACGCCGCGTTGGTCACCTGGTCACGCATGTCCTGGGCGGCGTCGGGCTGGCTGGGGAACACCTGTGCGATCTCGGCATGACCAGCGAGAGTCGCCGCTTCGAAGGCACGGCGTGGAGCCAGACCCAGCAGTGCACGGGCGTCGTCCGGCATGCGCAAGCCGTCTGCGATCCGCTCGTAGACGTCGAGGCGCGCCACTTCTCGTCGTCTGTTGATGATCTCGTTGACGCGGCCCTGGCCGAGGCCGGTGGCGGCACCGAGGCGGGCCTGGCTGACGCCGGTGTGCTGCTGAACGACGCGCAGGATCTCGGAGATGTCGCGCTTGACCAGCGCGTCACGAACGTTCGGCCGCTGCCATGCGGCAACAGGGACGTTGAGGGGGCCGTACGCCGATGCGTCCATCTCAGGATGAGCGTACATCTCACGATGAGATACGCGTCGGGGGATCGAGAAGCCCGGGGCGCCGACATCGTTTGAGCTGTGACGCACACACGGCGGACGGCAGAGGCCGAGGAAGCCAAGGCGGCGCTTCGGAGGGAGTTTCCGGGGTGGTCGATCATTCGGAGCGAGCCGGATGGGCGGTGGTGGGCTACGCGTGGGCCTAAGGCCGGGGAGCTTGTTCAGCACGGGGAGTCTTGCTTTGAGGCTGCCGGCCCTGAGGAGCTTCGAGAGGAGTTGCGCGGGTGAGGCGCGATGGCTGAACGGGAGATCGGCAGGGAAGAGCGGGCACATGAGCTTGCCAGGGCGATGGCCGCTTTCAACCGGGCTATGAATATCTACCAGGGCAGGACGGTTTCTGCGGGGTCGAGGCTGGCGGCTGAGGAGATGGAGGAGTTGCGGGTGTTGGGGGACATCATCGAGCGGGCTGCTGAACGGCGGGTTGTCGGTGAGGGGTAACGGGGGGATTTGTAGGGGTGGCGGGGGGATTTGTATGGCGGGGGGGCTGGGGGGCTGGGGGGGCCTCCCGCCCCGTACGTGCCGCAGGCGCCGCCTGTTGGGCGGCATACTCGGCTGGATGGGGTCTCGGTACGAGTCGGTGGTGCTTGATGCCATTCCGCGCGGGTGTGGGCGGGCGGTGGATGTGGGGTGTGGCAATGGGGGACTGACGCGGGAGTTGCGGAGGCGGGGTGTTCCGGAGGTTGTGGGGATTGACCTCTCGGAGGCCTGCATTGAGAGGTGCAGGGCTCACCCGGATGGTGCGGGGATCAAGTATGTAGTTGGTGATGTCCTTGGCGGGGCGTTGGAGCCGGGGAGCTTTGATCTGGTCAGCTCCATGGCGTCGCTGCACCATATGGATACGCGGGCTGGTCTTGTCGGACTTCGGGACCTGGTGGCGCCTGGGGGCGTTCTTGCCGTGGTAGGGCTGGCCAGGCCTGATCTGCCTAAGGACATTCCGCGTGAGGTGGCGGCGGCGATTGTCAGTCGGGTTCGACCGGTGCCGGGCATGAGCGAGGACATGCCCAGGCCGCCGATCGTGTGGCCTCCTCCGGAACGGTATGCGACGGTGCGGCGGCTGGCCGCCGAGGTGCTTCCGGGGGTGCGGTGGCGGCGGCATCTGCGGTTTCGGTACTCCCTGGTGTGGACGAAACCGGCGCCCTGATTAGTGACATCTGCATCTGTTGGGTGGCGGGGGTGTGGTTGGAGGCTGGATAGCTAGATGGGGAGGTACGGATGATTCTCGTTACTGGTGGCCTGGGGTCTATCGGGTCGCATACGGCTCGGGCTCTGCTGGATCTGGGTGAGTCCGTTGTGCTCACTGCCCATCGGTCCACCGAGCTGCCCGAATACCTTGAACGTGAGCGGGTCGTTGTTGAGCGGCTGGATGCTACCGATGAGGCTGCTTTTCTGGATATCGGGAAGCGGCATGATGTCGACGGGATCGTCCATCTGGCGGCCGGGCGATTCGACCTGCCGGATCCGGTCGAGTATCTGCGGGGCGAGAGCGTTGCTTTGTTGAACGCTCTTAAAGCGGCGTCGGTGTGGGGCGTTCGGCGGTCCGCTGTTGCCAGCAGCATCGGGGTGTACGCGGGGGTGGAGAACTCTCCGTGGAGTGAGAACCTTCCTTTGCCGGTGGTGGCGCCTCATCAGATTCATGCGTTCAAGAAGACCGCGGAGTTGTTCGCGACGGTGGCCGGTGACGGTTTTGAGGCGCTCAGCCTGCGGATCGGGACTGTTTGGGGACCGCTGGGGCTGCCCGACTCGCCGTTCTTCGCGCTGCCGCGGTTGTTGAGCGCGGCGGTGTGGGGTGAGGATCCCGATCTGACTCCGCCTCGGCCGGCGGCTTACGCCGAGGACGCGACGGACCTTTGTTACGTGAAGGACTGCGGGCGGGCGATTGCGCTGCTCATGGTCGCGGAGCAGCTGAACCACCGGATCTACAACGTCTCCAGCGGGCGGCTCGTGAAGTATGGGGAGGTTGTGGATCGGATCAACGCCGTTACGGGGGCGGGGATCGTTCTGCCGGAGGGGCGCAACCCTGAACGGCCGCCGGACAACTACCTCGACATCACTCGGCTGCGGGAGGACACCGGGTTCCGGCCGGAGTTCGATGTGGAACGGGCGGTGCCTGACTATGTCGACTGGCTGCGAGGGCACGACCGCTAGGGCCGGCGGGTCAGGCGGAAGCGGTAGGCGTGCGGGAACCAGCGTCTCGTCATGAGGGCTCGGGCCGGGCGCTGGACCAGCGGCATGTTGCGGGTTATCGCGCGGAGCTCCTGGCCTGGCACTTGGTCGGTCGTCTCTAGGCACCAGGCTTTGAAGCGGGTGCGGAGTTCGGCTTCTGTCACGCCTAGGCCGAAGCGGGGCTTGATGCCTAATCCCCACATCCAGAGCGTTGCGCCTGGGGCGGCGGCTCTGGTGACTGCGGCCGCGTAGGCGTCCCGCTTGGGGAGGGGGACGCTGTGGAAGCAACCGAAGTCGATGAGGAGGGTGAAGTCGCCCAAGCCTTCCAGGTGGGTGATGTCGCCTTGGATGAAATGGGCTTGGACGCCTGCGGTGGTGGCTCGTTGGCGGGCCTGAGCGATGGTGGTCTCGACCAGGTCTATGCCGGTGACGTCCCAGCCGTGCTGGGCCAGGTAGACCGAGTTGCGGCCCGTTCCGCAGCCCAGGTCCAGGGCGCGGCCGGGCCTGAGGGCGTTGGGCCCTTCGATGAGGTCGGCCAGGGCGCGGTCGGTGTCGAAGGTGTCCCAGAACGCCAGGCCTAGACGGTACGAGAGGTAATAGCCGACGCGGCCGGTCATTGTTCGATTAGAGCATTGAGCGGGCCCAGGCGTAATCGGGCTTGCCGACGGGTGTGCGTTGCACGGCGTCGACGAAATGGAAGGCGCGTGGGACCTTGTAGCCGGCCAGGGATTGGCGGCAGTGGGTCTTCAGGTCCTCCTCGGCTGCCTTGCCCGCTATGACGGCGGTGACGCGGTGGCCCAGGCGGTCATCGGGTGCGCCGATGACTATGGCGTCGGAGACGGCGGGGTGGGTTCGGAGGACTGTCTCCACCTCTTCGGCGAAGACCTTCTCGCCGCCGGTGTTGATGACCAGGGAGCCGCGGCCCAGGAGGGTGACCGTGCCGTCCTCCTCTACGCGGGCGTGGTCGCCTTGCAGGGCCCAGCGGCGGCCGTCCGGGGCGGTGACGAACGTGGCGGCGGACTTGGCCGGGTCGTTCCAGTACGCGGTGGGGATGTGGCCGGTACGGGCGACGATGCCTTCTTCACCCGGGGCGGCCGGGGAGAAGTCCTCGCGGAGGATGGCGAACTCGGGGCCGAGCTGGAAACGGCCATCGCCTATGGACGTTCCCATGGCGCCGGTCTCTGAGCCGCCCAGGTTGTCGGAGACGTAGGCGTTGGGGATTGCGGCTGTCAGCCGTTCCTTCACGTCGGCAGAGAGGGGAGCGCCACCCGAGCCGAACGCGAAGACCTCCAAGCCCGGCCATTGCCTGGCAGCGAGTTCGTCCGCGATCGGCTGAGCCATGCCGTTGCCGACCAGCATGAGGATCTGCGAACGCTCTCGTACGGCCAGCTCGAGAGCGCGAGCGGCGTTGAAGTGGCGTTCGGACCACAGAACGACCGTGCCGCCCGTGGTGAGCGTGATCCAGGTGATCCACTGGCCGCCGCCGTGCATGAGGGGCGCGTGCACCTGGGCGCGCAGAGGGTCGCGGTCGGCGCAGGAGGCCAATTCCTCGGGGGAGGTGATGGGAGTACCGCCGAAGTTGCCGCCGCCCATGGCCGCGATGAAGATGTCCTCGCAGCGCCACACCACGCCCTTGGGCAGGCCGGTGGTCCCGCCCGTGTAGAGGACGTACGGGTCGTCGGACGAACGAGGGCCGGGCGGGCGTGCAGGTGAAGCGGAAGCCAGGGCGTCTTCGTAGTCGCCGTCGATGGTCAGAACGGGGATGTCGACGGCGGGAAGCAGGTCGCGTTCGGCTATCAGCGCCTTGCAGTCCGAGTCGCCGAGCAGGTGGGCGAGTTCGTCGGCCACGTAGCGGTAGTTGACGTTGATGGGGGCCGCGCGCAGCTTGTAACACCCGATCATCGACTCGACCCACTCGGCGCGGTTGTGGGACAGCACGCCCACGTGGTCCCCGGGCCCGATGCCGATCGAAGAAAGGTGGTCGGCGACGCGGTTGGCGCGTTCGTCCAGCTCGGCGTACGTCAGCCGCACGGAACCGGCGACCAGAGCCGGCCGCGACGGACAAGCGTCCGCGACGACCTCGTACAGGTCGGCCAGGTTGAACGAGCGCGCGCCCGCGGCGGCCGTCATGCGGTCGCTCGGCGGGTGAGGGTGATCGGGAACTCCGTGACGCCGCGTACGAAGGCGTTGCGCAGGATGCGGGGGCCCTCGTCGTCGGCCCATTCGGCGGCCTCCACGCGGGCGACGAACTCCTCGAAGAAGATCTGGAGTTCCAGGCGCGCGAGGGAGGCGCCCAGGCAGAAGTGCGGGCCGAGCCCGAACGCGATGTGGTCGCCGGGCGTGCGCGTGACGTCCAGGACGTCCGGACGCTCGAAGACCTCCTCGTCTCGGTTGGCCGAGCCGTACATCAGCAGCACCTGCTCGCCCGCCGGGATCGTCACGCCCGACACCTCGGCGTCGACGTTCGGGGTGCGGCACATGTTGAGGATCGGGGTGGTCCAGCGGACGAACTCCTCGACCGCGCCGCCGATGAGGGACGGGTCCGAGCGCAGCAGGCGCCACTGGTCGGGGTGGCTGATGAGCGCGTCGATGGCGGTGGCGATGACCGTACGGGTGGTCTCCGCGCCGCCGACCAGCAGCAACAGCGCCTCGTGCGCCAGGTGCTGGTCGCCGTAGGACGGATCGTCGGGGCCCGCGTTCGACCAGATCGAGAGGAGGTCCTGCGAGGGGCAGGCGCGGCGGTCCTTGGCCATCTCCAGTACGGCCAGCGCGAACTCGCCCGCCGCCACGGTCGCCTTCTCGGTCACATAGCGCTGCCCGCCGCCCGCGAAGACCGCTGTCTCCGACCAGTGAACGAGCTGCGGCCACGCCTCCTCGGGGAAGCCCAGCAGCCAGCCGATGACGCGCGCGGGCAGCGGCGCGGCGAGTGCGGGGATCGCGTCGACCGTGCCCGCCTCCAGGGCGGTCTCGATGCAGTCCACGGCGGTCGAACGGATCTTCTCCGCGTACCGCGAGACGCCGCGCGGCGTGAAGCGCTGGTAGACCATGCGGCGCCGGTGCATGTGCTCGGGGTCGTCGTGGCCGATCATCGACGGGTCGGAGGGGAGCTGGGGCCGGTAGCCGCCCGCGTTGCTCCACAGCTTGGCGTTGCGCTCGATCGCGAAGATGTCGGCGTGCCGGGCGATGCCCCACAGGCCGTTCTCCGCGTCGTGGTAGACCGGGGCCTCGGCGCGCAGGCGGGCGTACACCGACCAGGGGTCGGTCGCGTACATCTCGCCGTCCAGCAGGTCGATCTTGAGGTCGGTGTGCAGCTCGGTCATCAGCGTCCTCCGCGCAGGGTCATCGGCGGGCGGGCCTCGCGTGTGGTCATGGGCATGCACCCGCGTGTGGTGACGGCGGTGCTTCTCGTGCGGTCGGGGGCCTCCTCCGGGTGCGATCGTCGGCGTGCTCGGCGTGCTCGGCGTGCGGTCGTCGGCGCGCACCCGCGTGAAGTGATGGGCGGCCCTCGCGCATGGTCGTGGGCGTCCCAGGTGCGGTCATGGGCGGGGTCCGCGGATGAGGCGGCCGGGGAGGTCGCCGGTGTGCTCGCCGTTGGCGAAGACCTGCGTGCCGTGGACGAACGTGGCGAGGTAGCCGTCCGCTCGCTGCACCAGCCGGCGGCCGCCGCCGGGCAGGTCGTGCAGCATCTCGGGGCGGTGCAGGGCCACCCGGTCGAAGTCGATGAGGTTGAGGTCGGCGCGCATGCCGGGGGCGATGACGCCGCGGTCGCCCAGGCTGTAGAGGCGGGCGGTGTCGCGCGTCATCATCCGTACGACGTGCTCCAGCGGCAGGCGCTCACCCCGGGAACGGTCGCGTGCCCAGTGGCTGAGCATGGTGGTGGGCAGGGACGCGTCGCAGATGAAGCCGCAGTGTGCGCCGCCGTCTCCCAGACCGAGGACCGCGCGGGGGTGGGTGAGCATTTCGCGCTGCGCGTCCAGGTTGTTCCCCGCGTAGTTGAGCAACGGCATCATCAGCACGTTGCGGCCGTCGTCCTCCAGGAGCAGGTCGTACAGCAGCTCCATCGGGTCGCGGCCCGTCGCGGCGGCCTGAAAGGTGAGCGACGTTTCCGGGGCGGGTTCGTAGTCGGGGTTATGCGCGGCCAGGGGGTAGAGGCGCTCGGGGAAGGTCCGCACCATCGAGGCGAGAATGTCCTCGGGCTCCGGGCGTTCGGCCAGGATTCGCGCCTTGACGGCCGGGTCGCGTAGGCGGGCGACCCTCTCCGGCAGGGGAAGGAGCGCCAGCTCCACATAACTCGGGTGGTCGCCGAACGCGTGCAGCGACTCCAGGGAGATGAGCATGCCGAACGGGCGGGACGCCACCTGCGGATAGAGCTGCGCATCGTCGGCTGCGGAAAGCTCCAGCAGTTCACGCCACAGGTCTGGAACGGAGTCGATCTGCAGGAGCGCGAAGGAGACCGGGCGGCCGATGGCCTTGGAGAGCCTCCGCATCCAGGCGATCTCCTTGGCGGGGGCGTTGACGTCCTCTCCGGCAGCACCCGCAGGCGCCAGTTCATAGACACCCGTGCCGAGCTCCTGAAGAGCCTCGCCGATGCCGAAAAGCTCGTCTTCGGCGGCGAACGTCCCGGGCACGTACTCCCCGTCTATCGCCTTGTGCGTCAGCGTTCGGGAGGTGGAGAAACCCAGCGCGCCCGCCGCGACGCCCTCCTTCACGATGGCCTTCATCGCGGCGATGTCGTCCGGGGTGGCGGGCTGGTTGCGGGCGCCGCGTTCACCCATGACGTACGCGCGGACGGCGCCGTGCGGGACCTGCGTGCCGAGGTCCATGGTGAACGTGCGCCGATCCAGCGCGTCCAGGAACTCGGGGAACGTCTCCCACTCCCAGCTGATCCCCGCAGACAGAGCACTGCCGGGGATGTCCTCGACCCCTTCCATGAGGCCGATCAGCCAGTCGTGCCGGTCGCGGGCCGCGGGCGCGAAGCCGACGCCGCAGTTGCCCATGACGACCGTGGTGACGCCGTGCAGGGAGGACGGCGTGAGGACCGGATCCCACGTCGCCTGGCCGTCGTAGTGGGTGTGGATGTCGACGAAGCCCGGAGTGAGGAGGGCGCCCTCGGCGTCCACCGTTCGGCGGGCCCGGCCGACATCGGGCCCTACCGCGGTGATACGACCCTCGGTGACGCTGACGTCTGCGGAGTAGGGAGCGGTGCCTGTGCCGTCTACGACACGGGCGCCCTTGATGACGAGGTCCTGCATCGAGGTCAGTCCTCCTCGGGTGGTGCTCCGTTCAGGGCGTCGGCGCCGAACATGGGCTCGAACATGGCGCTGTAGTCGGGCCCCCGGCGCAGGTGGTGGCCGCCGTCCACGTTGATGACCTGGCCTGTGATCCAGGACGATTCGGGGCCGACGAGGAAGCGGGCGGCCTCGGCGATGTCGTCGGGCTCGCCGACGCGGGCCAGGGGCATGCAGGCGATGTAGTCGTCCAGGATCGGCCCGGGGTCGGCTATGCCCGCGACCAGTTCGGTACGGACGAGGCCGGGTCTGATGCCGTTCACCCGGATCCCTGCCGCGCCAAGCTCGTCGGCTCCGAGCGCGACCAGATGGTCGACGGCCGCCTTGGACACCCCGTACGCGCCGAACCAGCGGTGGGTGTTGGACGAGGCGATCGACGAGATGGCGACGAACGCGCCGCCGCCCGCGCGGGCCATCGCGCGCGACGAGTGCTTGAGCGTGAGCATGGTGCCGGTCGCGTTCAGTTCCAGCGTCGCGCGCCACGAGTCGGTGTCGAGGCTGGGGAGCGGTCCGATGGAGGTGGATCCGCCCGCGCTGTGGACGACCGCGCGCAAAGGAGCGCCCTCGGCAGCCTCAGCGGCGGCACGGACGGCCTCGATGACCTGTGCCTCGTCCGTGACGTCCGCGACGACATAGCGCGCGCCGATCTGGTCGGCTGCGGCCTTCAACCGTTCTTCCGTACGCCCGCAGATCGTGACGACCGCGCCGTCGGCGGCCAGGCGGCGCGCACAGGCGAGGCCGATGCCGCTGCCGCCGCCCGTCACGAGCGCGGCGGTCCCGCTCAACGCGGTTTCGCTCAACGCGGTTCCGCTCAACGGGGTCCCGCTCGGAGACGACATCAGTGATCCACCGCGGTCGTGCCGCCGTCCACGGTCAGGTGCGTCCCTGTGACGAACGAGGCTTCGTTGCTCATCAGGAAGCGGACCGCCTTGGCGACCTCAGTGGGATCCCCTAGTCGGCCAAGGACGGACTTGGTGGAGAAGCCTTTCAGCATCTCCTCAGGCGTTGTGCCGCGCAGCATGGGAGTGTCGATGTAGCCGGGGCACACCGCGTTCACCCGTACGCCGTCCCCGCCGAGCAGGTGGGCCAGCGAACGCGTGAGGCCCAGAAGTCCTGCTTTGGAAGAGCAATAGGCCGGGATGAACGCCTGGCCTAGGAACGCCTCGATGGAAGCGATGCCGACGATGGCAGAGCCCGGGTTCGCCTTGAGGTCGTCCAGGATCTCCTGGGAGAGCAGGGCCTGCGCCCGCAAATTGACGTCGAGAACGAAGTCCCAGCGTTCCTCCGTCAGATCCCCGACCGGATGCGGGCTCGGCGTTCCGGCGGCGTGCACGAGGCCGCCGATCGACCCGAGAGCCTCGCGGGTGGCGGCGACCGCGGCCGGGAACGCGGCGGTGTCGGTGACGTCGATCGTGACGGGGTGGGCGGGGACGCCGTGCGCCTCGGCGATCTCCTTGGCGACGGCCGCGGGATCGGTCAGATCCCAGAGGGCCACGGGCCGGCCGGCCTCCGCGAGGGCGCGGGCGCTGGCGGCCCCGATGCCCGAGGCGCCGCCGGTGACGATGACTCCGGTCGTGAGTCCGGTCGAGGGTTCGGGGGTCATCCACGCTCCCTGGTGTGAGACTGAAGTCTAGGCTAGCGTCTCACCCAAGCAAGCGGTAGGCCGAACTCTCTGCCATCCTGACCCCACGGGAGGTGGGCGACAAGTGGAGCAGCTCAAGGACCGGGTCGCGGTGGTCACCGGCGCGGGCAGCGGCATCGGGCGGGCCCTGGCGCAGCGGTTCGCGGCCGAGGGGATGCGGGTCGCGCTGGCCGACGTCGACGAGCCGGGGCTGGCGGCCACGCGCGACCTGATGGTCGACGGCGGAACGCCGGCGGACGCGGTGACGACCCGCGTCACCGACGTCGGCGACGAGGGGTCGGTCGACGCGCTCGCCGATCACGTCTTCGGCACGTTCGGCGCCGTGCACCTGCTGTGCAACAACGCGGGCGTCTTCACCGGCGGCCAGATGTGGACGCGCCCCGCCAAGGACTTCGAGTGGACCCTGCGCGTGAACCTGTGGGGCGTCCTGCACGGCATCCGCGCGTTCGTGCCCCGCATGATCGAGCAGGACACCGAGGGCCACGTCGTCAATACCTGCTCGGTCAACGGGCTGTTCGGCGCCCCGTTCTCCGGGCCCTACTCGGTCTCCAAGTTCGCGGCGTACGCGGCCACCGAGGCCCTCGCGTACGAGTTCTACATCAACCACCTCAAGCTGCGCGCCTCGGCGCTCTGCCCAGGTGGCGTCACCACTCGCATCCACGAGTCCGGCCGGAACCGGCCGCCCTCCCTCATGACGGAGGGAACGGCGGACCAGGAATTCATCGACGACGTCATCTCCCGCACCGTCACCCATGGCATTCCTCCTGAAAAGGTCGCCGAAGCGGTGATCGACGCGGTGCTCACAGAGCGTTTCCTGATCCTGACGCACGACTCGTACGCACCCGGTCTGCGCGAGCGTGCCGAAGCCCTCGCCGCCGGGCGGCTGCCCGAACTCCCTGATTTCGAGTCCGGCGGCTGAACGGACGTCATATGCGACCGGCGTGAAACAAATGTGCGAGAGAATAAGGGGGTCCACGACGAGGAGGCGGCAACTTTGAGCGGCGATGTGCGGATCACCGTCACGCGGACGCTGACCAAGGACCAGCAGGCCCGGCGCGAACGGCTCCTCGAGGCGGCGCGCGAGCTCGCGCTCGAAGGCGGCTACCCGGCCGTGACGATGCACGACGTCGCCGACCGCGCGGGCGTGGCCAGGGCCACGGTCTACCGCTACTTCGCCACCAAGGACCACCTGCTCACCGAGGTCGCCGCGACCTGGGCGCACCGCGTCACCAACGACATCGACGCGCTCGCCATCGGCGACACCCCGGTCCAGCGGCTGACCGCGCTGCTGGTGCGCATCGTCGAGGTCGCGGCCGAGGAGCTCACCCTCACCTCGGCCATCATCCAGGCGGTGACCTCGGACGACTCCAGCGTGGACGACGCCCGCACGGTGCTGTTCCTGTTCGTCCGCGACCGCCTGTCGGCCGCCATCGGCGACCCGGTGCCCGACCGCGACGACGTGGAGATCGTGCTCGGCCACATCCTGCTCGCCGCGCTGGTCAGCCTGACCGCGCTGCGCCGCCCGACCGAAGAGGTCGTCGCGATGGTCCGCACCTCCGGCCGCCTCGTCCTCGCTGGCGCCTTCACCGCCCAAGAGCCCGCCGCCCCCTGAGCGCCCGGGTGTCCGCCGCCCCCTGAGCGCCCAGGCGCCCGCCACCCCCTGACCGCCTGACGTCGCTGCTTCGCTGCGGGATTGGTCTTTGGAACGGGGCGGGGGTTGGCCCTGTTCGCGGTCCAGGGTGGCGCCTTAACGTCCTGGCATGACTAATCCGCTGTTGTTCCTGGTCGCGGCCGCGACGCTGATCGCGATACCCGGGCCGAACCACCTTTTCATCATCACGCGCAGCATCGCCGAGGGGCGCCGGGCCGGGATCGCGTCCGCGCTCGGCGTCGAGACCGGCACGATCGTTCATGTGGCGTTCGCGGCGGCCGGGTTGTCGGCGCTGATCGCGGCGTCGGCGACCGCGTTCTCGGCGGTGCGGTACGCGGGTGCGGCCTACCTGGTCTACATGGCGATCCGCGCGTTCCGCAGCCGCGGTGACCTGGGCGTCGACGACGACATCGAGGCCAAGCCCGCCTCGCTGGGCCGTGTTTACCTGGACGGCGTCCTGGTCAATGTGCTCAACCCCAAGGTGATCCTCTTCTTTCTCGCGTTCCTGCCGCAGTTCGTGGATCGTGAGGCGGGCGCCGTGCCGCTGCAGATCGTGGTGATGGGCCTGGTCACCGGCGCGATCGGGGTGGTCAGCGACATCGCGTACGCGCTCACCGCGGACCGCGTCGCGGGCTGGCTGCGGGCGCGGCCCGCGTTCCGGCGCCGCCAGTCGCAGGCGACCGGGATCATCTACCTCGGACTCGGCGCGGTCGCGGTCTTCGCGGGCGCCGGCCACCGCCGTGCGTGAACGCGCCGGTTGTCAGCCGCATGACAATCGGACGGGGTCATTGCTTCGCTTCCGGTGAAGTCTTCTGAGTCACGGGCCGGTTACCTTCAAGTCGCCTCGGTAAACGAAGCGGGGCCTGGAGGTGCGAGAAGTGACCCTGTCGATCGAGGAACGCTCCCCCTTGAAGCCCTGGGCCGGCGTCCCCGGCGAACTGTCCGATCTGTTCCGTCCGCATCTCGGCGAGCTCGCCCAGGAGATGATCGAGGAGATCCTCGCGGGGATCCCCGAGTACGACCGCCCGCAGGACGAGGAGTACGCGCGGCTCGTGCGGCTGGCCGTGGAGGGCGCGCTGCGGCAGTTCGTCGACCTGATCGTCGACCCGGACGCCTCGTGGGAGCCGGTGGCCGCCGTCTACCGGGAGATCGGCCACGCCGAGGCGCGCGAGGGGCGCAGCCTCGACGTCCTCCAGGGAACGCTCCGCCTCGGCGCCCGGGTGGCCTGGCGCCGCCTCGCCGCCGAGTCGGAGAAGATGAACGTCTCGCGGCGTACGCTCGCCAGCATCGCCGAAGCGATATTCGCCTTCCTCGACGAGATCGCGCGCGCCGCGACCGAGGGCTACACCAAGGCGCGCGAGCAGGAGGCCGGCGAGCTGGAGCACCGCCGCCGGCGGCTCCTGGACATGCTGGTCGCCGAGCCCGCCGCGTCCCAGCAGGCGATCGCCGACCTGGCCCGGCTCGCCCAGTGGCGCGTGCCAAGGACCGTTGCGGCCGTCGTGCTCTATGAACGGGGCCAGCAGCCGTTCTCCCACCCCTCGCTGCCGCCGGACGTCCTCGCCGACGTCAACCGGCGCGAGCCCTGCCTGATCGTTCCCGACCCGGATGGGCCCGGGCGCGGGAGAGTCCTGGACTCGGCGCTGCGCAACTGGGTGGCCGCGATGGGCCCGACCGTACGGACCGAGGACGCCGCCAAGTCGCTGCGCTGGGCGCGCGAGGCGCTCCCGCTGGCACGTCGCGGCATCCTGCCGTCCGACCGCCTGATCCGCTGCGCCGAGCACATGCCGACCCTCGTCGTCTTCAAGGACGAGGAGCTGGTGCGGGCCGTGGCCGAGCAGCGCCTCGCCCCGCTGCGGAACGTACGGCCACGCCACCGCGAGCGCCTGGCGCGCACACTGCTCGCCTGCCTGCAGAGCGGCTTCAACGCCACGGAGGTCGCGACCCGGCTGCACGTTCACCCGCAGACCGTGCGCTACCGCCTGCACCAGCTCGAGGAGCTCTTCGGCGACCGCCTCTACGACCCGGAGACGCGCCTCGAAATGGAGATGGTGCTCACCGTGTGGCTGACCGCCCCGGCAGAGGACCGTTCCGCCGAGGTCATCCCCATCAGCCGAGCCGGCTAGCCCAGCGTTACTGGAGGCGGATCAGCCTGGCGGTGAGCGCGGGCTTCTCTAGGGCGGTCTCCAGGACCAGCGGGACCTTGCCGGCGCCTGTGCTCACGGTGCCGACTCGTTCGCCCTGCGCGGCCTGGTGTGGGGCGTCGCCGATGACCTTGACCGGGACGGTGAGACCGGGCCATCCGATCACCGTCACGGGCGATTTCACGGTCACCGCCGTGGTCTTGCCCAGGCCGTCGTCGACCTCGCCGACCTTCTGTCCGGGTTTGGCGATGGTGACGGGTTGCAGGGCGGTTTCGGCGCCCGCGACCAGCCGCTTGGCCACGTCGATCGCGCCCACCGCGCTCGGCGAGTGCTGGCCCATCACGGCGCCCACGATCAGGGTGTTGACGCCGCCGACGGCCTTGCGGGCCGCGAAGATGTAGTTGCCGCCGGCCTTGTCGGTGTAGCCGGTCTTGCCGCCGACGACGCCGAGCTGGCCGAGCAGGATGTTGCCGCCGTGCCTGGTCTCGCCGGGACCGTCCGGGATGTACGCGGGCTTGTTCACGGTCTCGGCGAACGCGGGGATCTTCATGGCCGCGCGCAGCAGCTTCACCTGGTCGGCCGCCGTGCTGACGGTTCGCGCGTCGTAGCCGCTCGGGTCGGTGTAGACGGTGTTGCTCATGCCGAGGGACTTGGCCGTCGCGTTCATCTTCGCGACGAACGCCTGCTCGGTGCCCGCGTCCCACTTGGCCAGCTCGTGCGCCAGGTCGTTCGCGGAGATGATCATCAGGGCCTCGAGGGCCTTGCGCTCGGTGAGACGCTGGTTTGCGGTGATGCCCAGCAGAGACTCTCCTCGCCGCTGCCGCGCGGGGATCTGGGCGACGCCCTCGGGCGAGACGGTGAGCGTGGGGCCCGGCTGGCCGTTCTGCAACGGATGGCTGCGCAGGTAGACGTACGCGGTCATCGTCTTGGCCACGCTCGCCGTGGGCGTCGGCGTCGTCGGGCCCGACGAGCCCATGGTTCCCAGGCCGTCCACCCAGATGGCCGACTGCCCCTGCACGGGGAACGGCAGGGCGGGCTTGCTCCCGGCGAACGTGTGGGTCGATGCGACCGTCAGCCGCATGGTCGGGTCCGGTACGGGCCGCAGAAGCTGGCCCGCGACGGCCCCCGCCAGGAGGACGACGAGGACCGCGGCGCCGATCAGCCAGCCGCGCTTGCGCTTCTTCTTCGGCTCGACCTGAGCCGTCGGCTGCGGCAGTACGGGCGCCTGCTGCTGCTCCTGCTGGGCCGCGTGCTCGTACTGCTCATACTGCTCGTATTGCTGAGGCTGCTCGTACTGCTCATATTGCTGGGGTTGCTCGTACTGCTGATGCTGCTGCTCGTACTGAGGCTGCTCGTACTGAGGCTGCTCGTACTGCTGGGGCTGTTCGTACTGCTCGTATTGCTGAGGCGGCGGCTGCTGGGTCTGCTGATCGCCGGTCCAGGGCGTGCTCCACTGGCCCGAGCCGGTCGACGACGGCGGACGCTGCTCCTCGACCGTGTGCTGGACCTCGGGTGACCAGCCCGGAGGCAGGCCCAGGGACTGCGGCGCATGATCATCGACCGTCGAGCTCGACGCGGCCCGCCAGGCCGGATCCACGACCGTGTCCTCGACCGTGGGGTGCGCGCTCCGCGACGGCTGCTGCGGCTCAGGCCGCGGAGGCTGTGGCTGCTCCGGCGGTTGCGGCGGCTGCCCCCAGTCGGTGGTCGTGGCCGTGGGCAACTGCTCTTCGCGCGTGGCGTGCGGGCGGGCCTCGTGCTCCGGCGTCGGTTCCGGCTTCGGCGCTGGTTCGGGCTCCGGCTCAGGTTCCGGCTTGGGTTCCGGCTTCGGAACGGCCTGGGCCACCGGCTCGGGTGCGGGCTCGGGCTCCGGTTCTGGAGTGGGCTCGGGCTCGGGCGCGGGTTCGGTCTTCGCCTCGGGCTCGGGTTCTGGTTCCGGCTCGGGAGTGACCTCAGCTGCGGCTTCGGCCTCCGGCTCGGCTTCCGCCTCAGGCTCCGGTTCGGGCTGTGGCGCCGGCTCGGGCTTGGCTTCCGCCTTGGGTTCCGGCGCCGGCTCCGGCTTCGGCTCGGGCTCCTCAGCCTCGGCCTGGTCCTCGGAGTCGGTGGGCTTGTCTGCGGCGGGAGAGGCGGAGCGTGGGTCGGCGGGCGGCGGCCAGGCGGGCGCTGAGGGCCCAGCGGGCTTCACAGGCTCGGCGGCGGGCTTCGCAGCAGGTTCCGCGGGCGAAGCAGGCGCAGCGGGCGTTGCGGACGCCGCAGGCTTGGCGGCTGCGGGCTTTTCGGGCTCCGCGGCGCTCTCAGAGGCCGCAACCTCGTCGGCCCCGGCCCCGACCCCGGACTCAGCCCCGGCCCCGGCCCTGGCCCCGGCCCCGGACTCAGCCCCGGCTCTGGCCCCGGACTCAGCCCCGGCTCTGGCCCCGGACTCAGCCCCGGCCCCGGCCGCGGACTCAGTGTCGGCCTCGTCCTCAGAAGCTTCGGCAGCGCCGTTCAGCGCCTCGGACACGCTCTCCGTGGGCGGGAGCGCGAACTCCGCGGTGGGCGTGCGGGTCTGGCCTTCGGCCTCCACGGAGTCGTCCGTGGGGTCGGTCGTCTTGCCGGACTCCGGCTCGTTCACCGCGCGACCTCCTCGTGATGTCCTCGACACGCGCAGCGGCCTCGCCGGCAACCCCCGTGCACCTTTGAGGATGCGCAGTTTAGTCGGAAGGTTCACTTTGAGATGAATTAGTGATCAAGGCTTCCATTGGGCGTCGATGTCGTCGTAACCCTGGGCGGCCCACCGGAAGGCGGTGGGATCTACCTTGATCGCCCCCGAGAAGGGGCCGTTGAGCTGGTAGAGCAGGAAGATCACGAAGGCCACGGAGGCGGCCGCGACGAAGGCCAGGACGGCTCGGGTGGCCGGTCGCGGATTTCCCCTGACGACGGGCAGCAGGACGACCACGAGCGCACTGAGGACGACCGCGACCCACAGCAGGGCCGGGGCGCGCGAGTCGACCAGCGCCTCCCGTTCGCGGCGGCCGATGAACAGGTCGGAGACGCTCTGCAGCGCCGCGGAGTAGCGCACTGTCGGCCCGTCGGGCTTCGGTTCGATCTTCTCCAGGTCGAGGCGGATCCGGTCGGCGAGGTTCCAGCCCCGGTCGGTGAGCTCGCCGGAGGACGCCATGAACGGCCACTCCGCGTTGATCACCTGGGTGGTGTAGTCGCGCAGCAGCACCTGAAGCTCCAGACCCTCCTTACCGCCGACCGAATGCGCGTACCAATAGACCTCGGTCAGCGCGGTGGCCTCCCTGGACGAGGAACGCTGCCCGGCCGCCAGATCGAGCCAGGCGAACGTCACGACCGTCGCCACGGTCAGCGTGAACAGACCGAGCGCGATCACCGACACCATGCCGCCGTACCGCCCGAGGTCCCTGCGCAGGCTCAGCGGAACGAACCGGTCGGAGAGCAGGGCCAGCAGGACCGCGGCCGCGCCGGAGGCGAACAGGATCAGGCTGGCCGCGAGGACCGTGCTCATCGCTCGCGGACGCCCTCCAGGACGTGCCAGCCGTTCGAACCGGGCAGCGTCTCGGCGGGGGCGGGCCCGTCGGTGCCGACCGCGTACGGCTCGGGCGTCTCGGGCGGGTCCAGGATCGGCTCGACGATCCGCCAGGACTCCTCGACCAGGTCGAACCGCGTGAACAGTTCCGGGTTGCCGGAGATCGCGCCGCTCAGGATGTGCTCGTAGGGCATCTCGCCGGGGCCGAGCACGGTGGAGAAGTCCACCGACAGCGGCACCGGAACGGGCTTGTCCTCGTTGCCGGGCTGCTCGACCAGCAGGTCGAACGTCATGCCGGCCTTGGGCTCCATCCGGAACCGCAGCAGGTTGGGCGGCGCCTCGCCCTCGGCGGTCTTGAAGAGCGTGACCGGCGGGCGGCGCAGCTCGACGATCACCTCGGTGGACGAGACCGACATGCACTTGCCGGAACGGATGTAGAACGGCACGCCCGCCCAGCGCCAGTTGTCGATGAGCAGCTTCAGGGCGATGAACGTCTCGGTGGTGGAGCCCGGCTTCACGCCCTCGACGCCGAGGTATCCCTCGTACTGCCCGCGCACCACGTCCGCCGGGTCGATGGCGCGGACGGCGCTGAGCGCGCGCTGCTTCTCGTTCAGCCAGGCCTGCGCGTCGGGCGAGGAGGGCGGCTCCATGATCAGGTACGCGAGCACCTGGAGCAGGTGGTTCTGGACGACGTCGCGCAGCGCGCCGACCGAGTCGTAGAACGAGCCGCGGTCGGCGACGTCGAAGTCCTCCGACAGGCTGATCTGCACGTTGTCGATGTAGGAACGGTTCCAGAGCGGCTCGAGGAGCGTGTTGGCGAAGCGGGCGATCATCAGGCCGTCGACCGGCTCGCTGCCGAGGAAGTGGTCCACCCGCAGCAGGTGGTCCTCGTCGAAGTATTTCTGCAGCTCGGCGTTGAGCGCGCGGGCCGAGGCCAGGTTGTGCCCGAACGGCTTCTCCACGACCAGCCGCGCGTTCTCGTTCAGCCCGACGCCCGCCAGCCCCTCGGCCACGGTCGCGAACAGCGACGGCGGGATCGCCAGGTAGTGCGACAGGAACCCGTGGTCGCGGACCCGGTCGCGCAGGCGGGAGAACGTGGCGCCGTCGGTGTAGTCGCCGGTCTCGATGCTGAGCTTGTCCGCCAGCCGCCCGAAGACCTCGTCGTCCACCTCGTAGACATCGGCGATCGCCTCGCGCGCGTGGGAACGCAGCGCCTCGTCGTCCCAGTCCGACTTGGCCACACCGATCACGGGCACGTTCA
Organism: Actinomadura barringtoniae; assembly: GCF_017573505.1. Taxonomy (GTDB): domain Bacteria; phylum Actinomycetota; class Actinomycetes; order Streptosporangiales; family Streptosporangiaceae; genus Spirillospora; species Spirillospora barringtoniae. The sequence goes on along the minus strand of NZ_JAGEOJ010000005.1, from coordinate 259,385 downwards.
GCTCTCCGCGCGCGGTCAGCCGGTAGAGGGCGGGCAGCAGCATCTTCTTGGCCAGGTCGCCGGTGATGCCGAAGAGAACGAGCGCGTCCGCCTTCGGCCCGCCGCCCTTCCCCTTGCCATCACCCGAACCCGCGCCCGCACTCGCGCTCATGCCTGCGCCCTCGCCCGCACCTGCGCTCATGCCCGTGCCGTTGCCCATGGCGTTGCCGTTCATGCCTGGGGTCCTTCCCGGGGCACTCGGTCCCGATCATCGCCGCGCCCGATAATTTGCCAAGTCGGGAGGGTCTGGCGGTGACCGTGAACCCATTGGGGGACTTGTGGTGATACATCGCTGACAAGTCCGCCCAACGAGAAGGCCGGTCTTCATGCCATGGTGTCCCCGATGACCGCATACCCCGCCGGTCCCCAGGCCGGCGCCCCGGGTGCCCCTGCCGGCACCCCAGGCGCCGCCATAGGAGCCCCGGGTGCCCCCGCCGGTCGCGAAAGACCGAACGTGCAGGTCGGCGACGCCGACCTCATCCGGCGTTCGCGGACCGATCCGGAGGTGTTCGCGGCGCTCTTCGACCGCTACTCGGGGATGCTTTACCGGTACGTCTCGCGGCGGCTCGGCCCCGAGGCGGCCGAGGACATGGTCGGCGAGACGTTCCTGGTCGCCTTCAGCCGCCGGGACCGCTACGACCTGGCTCACCACGACGCCAGGCCCTGGCTGTTCGGCATCATCACCAAGTTGATCTCCCGGCATCACCGGGCCGAGGCCGCGCGCTACCGGGCGCTGCGCCGCAGCCCCGTGGACGGCCCGGTCGAGGGCCCCGCCGACATGGTCGCGGCCGGGGTGACCGCGACGGCCGCCCGCCCGGCGCTGGCCGAGGCGCTGGCGGGCCTGCCGCGACGCGACCTGGACGTCCTGCTGCTGGTCGCCTGGGGCGATCTGGCGTACGAGGAGGTGGCGCGGGCGCTCGACATCCCCGTCGGCACCGTCCGTTCACGCCTCAACAGGGCCCGCCGCAAGGTCCGCGCCGCGCTCGGCGACACCAACCCGATGCACGAGGAGGAGTGACATGGACGACCTGAACCTGCTCCGCGACCTCGGGCAGAGCCTGGAGCACGAGCCGCCCGCGTCGCTCGTACGGCAGCGCCACCTCCTGACCGACGCCGCGAACGGAGCCGGAAGGCGCGCCCGGCGGCGCCCCCGACGCTGGATCCTGATCGCGACGGCCGCCGCCGTCACCGCCGCGCTCATCCTCGTTCCGACCGTGCTGCTGCAGGCCGGCGGGTCGAGCAAGGGCGGCGGGCCGCTGAACGCGGGTCCCGGGCCGATGAAGCCGGGCAAGCCGATCAACATCCTGGTCCTGGGCTCGGATGCCCGCAGGGGCGACTCCGAGGCCCGTTCGGACAGCATCGTCCTGCTGCACCTGTCCGGCGACCGCAAGCGGGTGAACGTCGTCAGCATCCCGCGAGACGTGATGACCGACGTCCCGTCCTGCAAGACCCCGTCGGGGAAGGCGGCTCCGGGCCGGCGGGACATCATCAACAGCGCGTTCGCCACGGGCGGCCTGTCCTGCGCGGCCGAGAGCGTCGAGTCCATGACCGATGTCCGCCTGGACCACGCGTTGTCGATCGACTTCGGCGGATTCACGAAGATGGTGAACGCGCTCGGTGGGATCGAACTGGTCGTCCCGCAGGCGGTGGACGTGCCGGGACTCAAGCTGACGGTGGGCCGTCACAGCCTCAACGGCACCGCCGCGCTCGCCTACGCCCGCGCGCGGCACGGGATCGGGGACGGCTCGGACCTGGACCGGGTCCGGCGCCAGCAGAACCTGATCTCGGGGATGGTCAGAAAGGCCAACGACCTGAAACTGAGGAACCCGGTGCGCCTGGCCGCCTTCATCAAGGCGACCTCCGAGGCCGTGCGGACCTGGAAGGGGCTGGACCTCAAGGCGATGCAGACCATCGCCAAGAGCCTCGAACACACCGGGCCTGACCAGGTCGGCTACTCGGTCGTGCCGGTGAAGCCCGACTCCACCGACCCGAACCGGCTGGCGCTGGCCCCGTCGGCCGCCTCTCTCTTCGCCCGGATCCGGAACGACAAGTAGACAAAGACACGTAGGCAAAGACACGTAGGCAAAGACAAGTAGGCAAAGACAAGTAGGCAAAGACAAGTAGACAAAGCGAGAGTCGACAAAGCGACCAGAGGACGAGACGTCAGGGGGAGGGGAGCGCGGCCACGAGGCGCTCCACCTCCTCCTCGGTGTTGTAGTAGTGCGGCGAGGCCCGGACGGCCGACGGCACGGCGTGGGCGTCGAAGCGCTGGTGGGAGCCGTCGGTCGTGCTCACGTTGACGCCGTGTTCGCGCAGCGCCGCCTTGACCGCGGCCGACTCGTGGCCGGCCAGGGTGAACGTGACGAGACCGGACCTGTGCGCGCCCCGGTCCAGGAGCGTGACGCCGGGCTTGGCGGCCAGCGCCTCCCGCAGCCGGGCGGCCAGGCCGCCGACGCGGTCGTGGACGGCGTCGAGCCCGAGCCGGACGGCGTAGTCGGCGGCGACGCCGAGGCCGATCTGCCCGGCGACGTAGCGTTCCCAGGTCTCGAACCGGCGGGCGTCGTCGCGCAGCTCGTACGACTCGCGGCCGGTCCACTCGGCCGACAGCAGGTCCAGGAACGGCGGCTTCAGGCCGGGCAGCACATCGCGCCGCACGTAGAGGAAGCCTGTGCCGCGCGGCCCGCGCAGGAACTTGCGGCCGGTCGCCGACAGCATGTCGCAGCCGATCTCGTTCACGTCCACGGGAAGCTGACCGACCGACTGGCAGGCGTCCAGCAGGTAGAGCGCGCCCGCCGCGCGGGCCAGCCGCCCGACCTCGGCGGCGGGGTTGACCAGGCCGTTGTGGGTCGGGATGTGGTTGATCGCGACCAGCCGTACGCCGCCCTTGGCGAGCTCGGCCTCCAGCGCCTCCAGGGAGATCGTCCCGTGCTCGTCGTCCGGGACGACCTCGACGCTGACGCCTCGCGCGGCGGCGATCTGGATGTAGGCGATGGCGTTGCTGGCGTACTCGCTGGTGGTGGTCAGGATGCGGTCGCCCGTACGGAAGGGGATCGCGTAGAAGGCCATGTCCCAGGCGCGGGTGGCGTTCTCGATGTAGGCGATCTCGTCGCGGCCCGCCCCGATGAGGCCCGCGATCGCGTCGTAGAACCGTTCGACGGCGTCCGCGGACACCTCGGCGGCCTCGTAGCCGCCGATGGTCGACTCCAGCCGGAACTGGTCGTTCACCGCGTCGATCACGGCCTGCGGCGGCAGCGCGGACCCGGCGTTGTTGAAGTGGGCGACGCCGCTGCGGCAGCCCGGCGTCTCGGCCCGCACTCTGTCGAGATCGATTCCCAAGGTGTCCGCTACCTCCCTGCACGTCCCGATGAGTTTTCGTGGTCATTCAAGTCCATATCCTCGCGCGAGGCGAAAACTGTCAGACCCGTGGGGGAAGGTGAGCGGGCCGAGGCGACTTGACCTCAAGCATTGTTGAGGTATCAGGATCGACTCCAGCGGCCGTTCTCCCCCGGCACGGCCCGGATGATGATCACTAACGATCGGCGGAGCGACGCATATGGACATGGAAGTGACCGCGTGGATGTCCTTGCACCACGCGATGAACGCGCAGGACGACAAGCGTCCGTTCTCGCGCGCCACGCTGGGCCGCATCGCGCGCTTCGCGCGGCCGCACCGGGTGATGGTGGTGTGGTTCCTGCTGCTCAGCGTGGTGACCGCCGTGCTCGCCGTGGCCACCCCGGTGCTGGCCGGGCGGGTCGTCGACGCGATCGTCAAGGGCCAGGACACCCGCGTGGTGGTGTGGCTGGCCATCGTGATCGCGGTGCTGGCGCTGGCGGAGGGCGGCCTCGGCCTGCTCAGCCGCTGGCTGTCGGCGAGCATCGGTGAGGGCCTGATCCTCGACCTGCGCACGGCCGTCTTCGACCACGTGCAGAAGATGCCGGTCGCGTTCTTCACCCGTACCCGCACCGGCGCGCTGGTCAGCCGCCTCAACAACGACGTGATCGGGGCCCAGCGGGCGTTCAGCGACACCCTGTCCGGCGTGGTCGGCAACCTGGTGACGCTGCTGCTGACCCTGGTCGTGATGCTCGGCATCTCCTGGCAGATCACCCTGCTGGCGCTGCTCCTGCTGCCGATCTTCGTGCTGCCGGCCCGCCGGATGGGCAGCCGCCTGGCCAGGCTGCAGCGCGAGGCCGCCGCGCACGACGCGGCGATGGGCACGCAGATGACCGAGCGCTTCTCGGCGCCGGGCGCGACGCTGGTCAAGCTGTTCGGCCGCCCGGCCCGCGAGTCGCAGGAGTTCGCGCTCCGCGCCCGCCGCGTCCGCGACATCGGCGTGCGGACCGCGATGGTGCAGTACGTCTTCATCACCGCGCTGACCGTCGTGTCCGCGCTCGCCCTCGCGCTGGTCTACGGCCTGGGCGGCTGGTCCTCGCTGCGCGGCCACCTGGAGGCGGGCGCCGTGGTCTCCCTGGCCCTGCTGCTCACCCGCCTGTACGCCCCGCTGACCGCCCTGGCCAGCGCCCGCGTCGAGGTGATGAGCGCGCTGGTCAGCTTCGAGCGCGTCTTCGAGGTGCTCGACCTGAAGCCGCTGGTCGCCGAGAAGCCCGAGACCAAGCCCGTTCCCGAGGGGCCGGTCGGCGTCGAGTTCGACGAGGTGACCTTCAGCTACCCGTCCGCCGACAAGGTCTCCCTCGCCTCCCTGGAGGAGGTCGCGACGCTCGACACCCGCGGCGGCGTCGAGGTGCTGCACGACGTCTCGTTCCGCGCCGAGCCCGGCCAGATGATCGCGCTGGTCGGCTCGTCGGGCGCCGGCAAGTCCACGATCGCGCAACTGCTGCCGCGCCTGTACGACACCGACGAGGGCGCGGTCCGGCTGGGCGGGGTGGACGTCCGGGACCTCAGCTTCGAGGAGATCCGCGACACGCTCGGCATGGTCACCCAGGACGGTCACCTTTTCCACGAGTCGATCCGTTCCAACCTCGTCCTGGCCCGTCCCGAGGCCGGCGAGGACGACCTGTGGGACGTGCTGCGCCGGGCACGTCTCGACGACCTCATCAGGAGCCTGCCCGACGGCCTCGACACCATCGTCGGCGAGCGCGGCTACCGCCTGTCCGGCGGCGAGCGCCAGCGCCTCACGATCGCCCGGCTCCTGCTCGCCCGCCCGCGCGTGGTGATCCTGGACGAGGCCACCGCGCACCTGGACTCCACCTCCGAGGCCGCCGTCCAGGAGGCGCTGAGCGAGGCGCTGGACGGCCGTACCGCCATCGTGATCGCCCACCGCCTGTCCACCGTCCGGGCCGCCGACCAGATCCTGGTCATCGAGTCCGGCCGCGTGGTCGAACGTGGCACCCACGAGGAGCTGCTGGCCGCCGACGGCCGCTACACCGAGCTCTACCGCACCCAGTTCGATCAGCAGGACGACGGCCCCGGCACGACTGATGACGACGAGCCGCCGGCCACCGACACCCCGATCCTCGAACCGGTCGCCTGACCCGCCCCCATTCAGCCGCCCGCGGGGCGGGCCAGGGCCGGAACGTGGAAGCCGCCCCAGTCCGAAGTGGACTGGGGCGGCTCTATGTCTTCGCCGGAGCCGGAGCCGGAGCCGGAACCGGAACCGGAACCGGAGTGCGGCTTAGCGGAAGACGGCCTGGCTGGTGCCCATGACGATGCGGTCGTACGGACGGAACGACCTCATCGCGGTCTCCAGGGCGGGGCGGGGGAGCGAGATGCAGCCCGCGGTCGGCCTGTTCATGCTGATGTGCAGGAAGATGGCCGAGCCGTTGCCCTGGACGATGCGCGAGTCCGGCGGGCGGTTGTAGTTGATGACGACCGCCTCCTTGTAGGGACCCGAGGCCATCGTCGCCGACAGGTCCTCGTCGGCGGATCCGCACTTGCCCGCGTAGTAGCGGTTGTAGAGCGGACTGCCGATCGTGGATCCCCAGCAGTCGCCGGTCTTGCGCAGGGTCCGGTAGGGCAGCTTGGTGCCGGGATTGCGCTCGCCGAACGCCTCGGTCAGGGTGTACGCCCCGGTCGGGGCCGTACCGTCGCCCTCGCGCTTGGCGCCCGGCTTGGCGAAGCCGTTCCGGGCCGTCCAGCCCTTGCTCACCAGGACCCGCTGCCAGCTGCGGCCCTTCTTGGCGCACTCGGTGATGGACACCTGCGTCGCGCCGTACCGATCGGCGACCGCGAACAGCACATGCTTGGCGGCGCCCACCCGATAACGCGTACGCCCCTGCGCAAGAGCACGACACGGCGCGCTCGCCGCACTGGCCACCGCGGCACTCACCGCCGCTGCGCCCGCGCTGCTCGTCGCCGCGCTCGCCGTCGCCGCGCCGTTCACGCTGTTCGTCGCCGCGTCGTCGGCCGCTGCGCTGGTCGTCGATGCCGTCGCGGACGGCAGCTGCAGGGCCGTGGCGGCGGTGACGACTCCCGCGCACACGATCAGACCTCGAAACACCCGACCACCTCTCCTACTTGACCGAGCCGGCCGTGAGGCCGCCGATCAGGTAGCGCTCGATGAAGATGAACAGGATCACCACGGGCACGATAGCGATCAACGAGGCGGCGAACAGGTACTGCCAGTGTTCTTGGTACTGCGTGACAAAGGACGGGATCACGACCGTCAGCGGCTTGCGGTTGTTGGACGAGGTCACCGTGAGCGCCACGATGAACTCGTTCCACGCCGAGATGAAGGTGTAGACGAGCGCCGTCACCACGCCCGGCATGGAGATGGGCAGGGTCACGCGGGTCAGCGCCTTCACCCGCCCGGCGCCGTCCAGGAACGCGGCCTCCTCCAGTTCCTTCGGGATGCTGGAGAAGTAGCCGTGCAGGATCCACACGCAGAACGGCAGGTTGAACGCCGCGTTCACCAGGATCAGCGCCAGCAGGGTGTCGGTCAGGTTGAGCGCGACCATCTCCCGGTAGATGCCGATGACCAGCGCGGTCGGCGCGAACATCTGCGTCACCAGCACCAGCAGCAGGAACGCGTTGCGTCCCGCGAACCGGTTGCGCGCGGTGTAATACGCCGCGGGCAGTGCGCAGACCAGCGTGACGAGCGTCGCGGCCCCGGCGACCATCAGCGAGACCTGCATGTTCGTCCAGATCGGCTGGGCCTTGAAGACGTCGACGAAGTTCGACCACTGCCAGTGGGACGGGAGGTAGGCGCCGGGGGACTTCGTCAGCTCCTTCTCCGGCTTCAGCGCGGTCAGCAGCATCTGCAGGTAGGGCAGCAGGAACAGCAGTGCCACCAGCCAGCCGACGCCGGTGAGGATGACCGTGCGCGGCCGGACGTTCCGCCGCCCGGTACGTCCGCCGTGATGCGCGGCGTCGCGGGACGCGGTGCGTCGCGTGGTCGCGGTCATCGGACCTCCTCCCGCCAGCGCGTGACGCGCAGGTAGAGCAGCACCAGCACCAGGACCAGCGCGAAGTTGACCACGGCCATCGCCGCGGACTCGCCGACGTGCTGGTCATAGAAGGCGATCTTGTACATGTACGTGGTGGTGGTGTCGGTGGCGTGACCCGGGCCGCCCCCGGTCATCGCCCAGATGATCGGGAACGAGTTGAACACGTTGATCACGTTGATGATCGCGGCGATCAGGATGGCCGGGCGCAGCAGTGGCAGCGTGATCTGGAAATAGGTCCGGAACGGACCGGCCCCGTCCACCCGCGCCGCCTCGTACACGTCGCCGGGGATGGTCTGCAGGCCGGCCAGGATGACGAACGAGGTGAACGGCAGCGACACGAACACCGCCACCCACATCATCCAGATCATCGCCTGGTGCGGATGGGCCAGCCAGTTCACCGGAGTGTCGATGACGTTCAGGTCCAGCAGCACGCGGTTGATCAGGCCGGAGTAGTTGTCCAGCATCCACTTCCAGATCAGCGCGGTCATCAGCACCGAGGCGGCCCACGGCACGATCACCGCCCAGCGCACTATGCGACGACCGGCGAACCTGGCGTTCAGCAGCTGACCGAGCGCCAGCGACAGCACCATCGTCACGACGACGACGGCCGTCACCCACAGCAGGGTGCGGAACACGACGGGGAGGAAGTCCTCCTCGTCGAACAGGTCGCTGAAGTTGCGCCCACCGGCCGAGCCGAGCGTGACGCCGGACGAGCTGATCTTGAGGGTGGAGGTACGGACCATCTCGACGACCGGCCACAGCACGACGACCGCGATGAGCACGATCGAGGGCCCCAGCCACAACAGTGGAGCCAGGGCCCGGCCGATCCGAGATCCGGAACGGTGACGCGGGGCCGGGGCGGTCGCCGCCCCGGCACCACGGGACTTCACGTCGTGCACTCAGCCGCTCTTTTCGGCGGTCTTCTGGATGTCGTCCAGGACCTTCTTCGGGTCCTTGTTCGCCACCGCCGAGCCGAGGTCCTGCTTGACCGCACCGGCGACCGCGCTCCAGGCGGGGTTGGTGGTCGGTGCGAACTTCGACGTCGGCAGCGCGTCGACGAACTGCTTGAAGTACGGGTCGGCGCTCAGCGCGTCACCGGCGGACTTGGTGACGGGCAGGAAGCCCTCCAGCTTGAGGAACTTGGAGGTGTTGTCCTGCTGGTAGAAGTAGTTGAGGAACTTGCCGATGGCGTCCTTGTTCTTGCCGTCGCTCTTCTTGAACGCGGCCAGAACGTCCATGACGCCAAGCGTGCTGGAAGGGCCGCCGCTCTTGGTCGGCAGCGAGGTGACGCCGAACTGCAGGTTCGGGTTGACCTTGGTGATGAAGCCCTCGCGGGTGAACGGGCCGCCGATCGCCATGCCGACGCCGCCCTGCGCGAACTGGTTGAACACCGTCTTGCGGTCGGTGGTCTCCGGGTTCGGCTGGGTGAGGCCGGACTTGTTGAGGTCCTTGAGGAAGTTCATCGTGTCGACGTTGGCCTGCTGGTTGATCGCCCACTTGCCGGACGCGTCGACCCAGCCGCCGCCGTTGTTCATCGCCCAGGAGTAGAACTCGGCCTGCGACTCCTCGGGACCGAGCGGCAGACCGTAACCGATCTTCTTGGTCTTGGACTTGATCTTCTGCGCGTCGGTCTTGATGTCGGCCCAGGTCTTGGGCGGCTCGGAGATGCCGGCCTGCTTGATCAGGTCCTTGTTGTAGAACAGCAGCCGCGCGCTGGAGATGAACGGCAGGCCGTACTGCTCGCCCTGGTACTTGGCCTGCTCGACGAAGGTCGGGGTGAAGTCGCTCAGCGTCTGCGGCGAGACGACCTCGGAGGCCTTGTAGATGAGCCCGTCCCGCGCGAAGTCGGAGAAGGAGTTGTAGTTGAGGATGTCGGGGACCTGCTTGGTCTGGACGTAGGTCTTGACCTTGGCGTCCATCTGCGTCCAGTCGACCATTTCCAGGTTGACCTTGTACCCCGAGTTCTTCGCCTCGAAGTCCTTGATCAGCTGGTCCCAGTAGCCCTTGGTGTTGTCGTCGTAGATGGCCGCGACGAACTTGATCGTCTTGCCGTCCGAGCCGCTGTCGCCCGACGAGCCCTTGCTGCATCCGCTCACACCGAGGGCCAACGTCAGGCCCGCGGCGATGGCGCCTGTGAGGTGCCGTTTCATCTGTCCCCGCCTTCTCCGGCTTCGATCACGAGGCGCACCCCTGCGCCCGTGCGTTCGCTGTGCCGCCAACCCCCCGGCAGACCGTGTTTGCGGCCTTTGGCGTGGTGTCCCTGTGCGGCCGAAGCCGCTGCCGCCCCCTTTCGCGCATGAAAAATTGTGCGCGGTGTGCGTGCCCTGTGAGCAGAATCGCGCGTGGCCATGAAGATAAAAGCTGGTCCGTACCAGTTCAAGGGGTGCATTACGCAAGAGTCTTAACCGTTATCAGGGGCCCGCTCCGGTACGGTCCGCACGCTGGGCTGGTCCGGTGTCACGGCCGTCCCGGTCACGTGCAGTGGTCACGAGCGCACGCCGCCCGTCACGCCCGCACGGAGGGCGTCACGAACGCACGAGCGTGCGGGGGCGTCACGCGCGTGCGGCGGCGCGGACGATCCTGAAGAGTCCGAACGGGGCGAGTGCGTCGTCGCGCCGCCAGATCCACTCCGGAACGGCCTCGCGGACACCTGCGTCGTCCACGACCGTGAAGCCGAGACGCCCGAGCGACTCGGCGATCTCTTCCGGTGTCCAGAACGAGCGGTAGGGCTCGCCGCTCTCGGAGACGACCTGCGCGGCGATCGTCGCGTACTCCGCGCCCTTCTCGTCCCGCAGTTCCTCGGGCAGCGCGTAGTCCATGACCAGTTCCGTGCCTGGGCCGAACGCCGCGATCTGCGACAGCGTCCGTTCGACGGCCTCGGGGGTCAGGTAGAAGCTCGCCCCCGACCACATCACCAGCGTGTTCGGGCCGGGCTCGAAGCGTCCCTCAAGGCTCTCGGTCTCCAGATCCACCGGAACGAACTCGAGGCACTCGGGCACCGCGACGCCCGCCCTCTCCATCAGTGCGAGCTTCCACGCCTGCGTGCCGGGTCGGTCGACCTCGTGAACGCGGACTCCCCGCCCGGCGCGATGCGCGAACGTGTCGAGCCCGGCGCCGAGGATCACGCAGCGCTCCGGCCGCGACTCGGCGGCGACCCGTTCGGCATAGCGAGCGCGCGTCGTGACGACGGTCCTGGTGCCGGCGAGGATGATGTGGTCGCCGTGCGCGCGGTGATACCCGAGCATTTCCTCGCCCAGGTCGCCGAGCAGCGTCGCGGCGAGTTCGTCCCGGAAGATCAAGGGCTCGCGGTCGACGACGAGGTGCGCGGCGCGCGCGACGGCCGCCGCCAGTGCCGTACGGCTGGGCATTTCTTTCTCCATGCCCGCAAAGTAACGGCGCTTTTCCTAAGCATATCAGCTCAAAATAAATTGCGAATAACAATTGCCCGGGTGAAATGGTCACATGAACGGGCCGGGCTCCGAGCGCTCGTAGAGCCACTCGTCGTGCCAGCGGCCCTCAAGGAAGACGTGGGCGCGGGCCAGGCCGATGAGGCGGAAGCCGTTGTTCTCCAGGACGCGGATGGAGGCCGGGTTGTCGGTCCGTACGGAGGCCTCGACGCGATGCAGCCCGAGCTCGCCGAAGGCGATGTCGAGGCAGCGGGCCACGGCGGCGGTCGCGATGCCCTGGCCCGCGTGGCGCTGCGAGACCCAGTAGCCGATCCGGCAGTTGCGCAGCGCGCCCCAGACGATGTGGTTGAGCGTCATGTAGCCGACGTAGTCGTGGCCGTTGTGGATGAGGGCGGTCCACTGGCGTCCCTCGCGGCGGCGGCGGTCGATCTCGGCGAGCAGGCGGCGCTGCGTCTCGGGTTCGAAGAAGGACGGGTCGCGCTCCGGCTCCCATTTCCTGAGGTAGGCGCGGTTCTCGCTATAGAGGCGGGTCAGCTCCTCGGTGTGGCCGACGTCGGCCTCGTGCAGCGATACGTCCACGGGTGACTCCGTTCGGTGCCGGAGCCACGAGGATCCCATCAATGAGGGGGACGCGCCCGTGCGCGTCCCCCTCGTCGGCCTTCGTCGGCGTTCAGCTGCGTCGGGTCAGGAACCGGGCGCCACCTCGGTCGCGGGCTGCGCGGGCGGCTCCTCCGCGGGCGCGTTCGGGTTCGGCGCGTCCTCGGGACAGTCGGCGGGATCGGGCGTGGAGGCGGGATCAGGTGTGGCGGCGGGCGCGGGAGCGGCGGCGTCCCCGCGGTCCTGAACGGTCTGCGAGAGGTAGCGGCGGGACGCGAAGCCGGTCAGGCCGTTCGACAGGTTCAGCTGGGCCCAGCCGCTCTGCACCGTGCCGGTGCCGGGCAGCAGGATCGCGGTCTTGACGAACGCGATCTGCTTGAACTTCACGCCCGCGCCCGCGCGGACGTTGACGCCGGGCGAACCGACGACGCGATAGACGGGGTTGGTGGTCTTGGCGAGGTACTGCGCGGCGACCCAGCCGACGCCGCCGGCCGACACAGAGACCTGCGTCCAGCCCTTGGCGACCTGCCCGGTGGAGGCCAGCAGACCGCCCGCGCGCAGGACGTTGATGACCTTGGCCTGGGTGTTCGGGGCGGTGCGCAGGTTCACGCCCGCGCGGGTGACCTTGAACGCGGCGACGCCCGTGGGCTTCGGCTTCGGCTTCGGCGGCGGGCCGGGCTTGACCATGGTGAGGTACATCGACGGCGCCCAGGCCACGCCGCCCTTGGGCATCCGGATCTGCGTCCAGCTGCCGGACGTCTTGCCGGTCCCGGCGACGACCGTGCCGAACCTCAGGCTGCCGGACTCCTTGTACTTGCTGCCCGGCCCGGAGCGCACCTTCAGCCCGGACTTGGCGTTCACCTTGAACGACGGCGCGGGCGCGACGACGGCGTGCGAGGCGACGGTGCGCGAGGCGACGGTGCGCGAGGCGGCGACAGTGTGCGAGGCGGCGACGGCGGCCGGCACGGTCAGCGCGGAGCCCGCGAGCCCCGCGGCGAGAGCGGTGGAAATGACGATCGGACGCATGAGTCCCCCGTGGTCGATGGTGCGGACGCGCATGCGCGCGTCCGCCTCTCGGGGCGGACTCAACCAGCCTTCTCCGGCCCGGGCGCGACCTCGCGGGACCGTCTGTCGGACGTTTACTTGATCATGGAACGGGCGGCTCCGGCGGTGGAGGTGCCGGAGCCGCCCGGGGAGCGGACGGACGGTCGGGGCCGCGGACGGTCAGGGCTTCGGAACGTCCCACAGCGTCAGGGCGAAGTCCCGCAGGATGGGCGCGACGGGCTGGTAGACGGTGTGGCTGCCCGAAATCGAGCAGCTGCCGTTGCCGCCGGACAGAATCCCGAGCGCGATGCTGCCGCCGTCGTACAGCGGGCCGCCGCTGTCGCCGGGCTCGGAGCACGCGTCCGTCTCGATCAGGCCGGTGACCGTGGTGCCGTCGCCGTAGGTCACGGTCTTGTTCAGCGAGACGACGTGACCGCCGCGCAGATGCGTGGTGCTGCCGTCGTGCCGGATGGACAGGCCGACCACGGCGTCGCCCGAGGTGGTGATGAACTTGCCGCTGTCGGCCACCGTCCCGTAGGCGTGGATCTGGGCGGTGTCGTATTCGACGATGCCGTAGTCGCCGCCCGGGCCGAAGACGTTCGGGTGGCCGGCGTTGGTTCCGAGGCGGCTGGTCAGGCCCGAGTCGGCGTACCAGTCGGAGGCGGCGTGCGTGCAGTGCCCGGCGGTGATGAAGTAGTGCCTGCCGAAGCCGTCGAACACGTTGAAGCCGAGCGTGCACCGTCCGGCGGCCGACCATACGGCCGTGCCGTCCAGCATCGTCGGGCCGTGCGTGCTGAACCTGCCGGGGACGCGCTGGAGCCTGGCCGACGAGCCGAGCTTGCCGGTGACGGAGGTGAGCTTGGCGAGCCTGGCCCCCGTCACGGACTGGTCCGCCTGAACGACGACCTGGTCGGTGGCCGGGTCGAGGGACCAGGCGGTGCCCGGAATCCGCGCCGAGCGGTCGAGCCGCGCGGTCGCCTTCTGAAGGTCGTCGCGGCTGTGGGAGACCGTGCGCGGCGTCGCGCCCGCGGCGCGCACGCTCTGCGCCGCCGAGCCGTCGGTGACGTTGACGACCAGCCTGCCGGTCTTCTGGTCGACGTACGAGCCCGCGCTGTGGGCGCCGCCCAGGTTCTTCTCCAGCCTGGTCGCGAGCTTCGCCAGAGCCTGGTCGGCGGCGGGGGAGGAGGGCTTCGGGGGAGTGGGGGCGGCCGGCGTCGCGGCGTTGGCGGCGGCGTTCGGTACGACGGCCGAGAGGAGCGCCGTCGCGGTCACCGTGACGGCACAGGCAGCATGACGAAGTCTCATTTCCGCTCTGCTTTCTGAGGGGACGGAAAGGCTGTCACCCGATAGGCGTTCCAATCCGTTCCAAAGCCGTTCCACGGCCTCCGCAGGGCCGGCGTTCAGTCCACCGTGCCGTTCAGGTACGACCAGGCGCCGCCGTCGCGCACGAACCGGCTGACCTCGTGCATCTCGCCGTCGCGCCCGCCCTGCGTGTAGCGCGCCCGGAACTCCACGGTGCCCTGCTTGTCGAACGCGCTGCCGCCGGTGGTGCCGACGATCGTCAGCCCCTCCCAGCGCATCCCCGGCTCGAAGCCGACGGCGGGCGGCCGCGTGGACGGATGCCAGCTACTGAGGAGGTACGCCTCGTCCTGCACCGCGAAGGCGCTGTAGCGCGAGCGCATCAGCAGCTCGGCGGTCGGCGGCTTGGCCTCGCCCCTGTGGAACCGCCCGCAGCACTCGGCGTACGAGGCGGGCAGCCCACAGGGGCACGAGGCGGAAGTCGAGGAAGCGGGGCGCTTGGGCATGCGCCCCATTCTTCCAAGGTCAGGGACGCGTATCAGGCACCGGTCTTGGTCGTGCTCGTCGTGGTGGTCGCGTCGGTCGCGTCGGTCGTGGTGGCCGGAGCGGCGGCGGTCCCCTCGGCCTCCTCCGTCTCCTCGGCCGGCTTGGTGTTCGAGCGGCCGCGGATGAGGCACGCCCAGCCCGCGACCAGCGACATCACGATCGCCATCGAGAACACCACGATCAGGCCGCTGTGGAACGGCTCGGAGATCAGGTGCGGGAAGAACTCGCGGCCGGTGAGCGTCGCCGCGTTCGCCGGGGGCAGGTTGTGCAGCACGTCCGAGCCGAGCAGCGACTGGATCGGGTTGTAGCCGAGGAACGCCGCGAACAGCGTGCCGACCGGTGGCAGCTGGGCGATGGTGTTCGCGTCGTGCGCCGGTACGCCCTGCGCGGTGAGGCCCGAGCTGAGCGTGTCCGGCAGCGAGCCCGCCAGCCCGATCACCATCAGCGAGAAGAACACGCCGATGGACAGCACCATCCCCGCGTTCTGGAACGTCGCCCGCATCCCGGACGCGGCGCCGCGCGCCTCGGGCGGAACGCTGGACATCACGATCGAGGTGTTGGGCGCCGCGAACATGGCGCCGCCCAGCCCGTTCAGGAACACCAGGAACGCGAACCAGCCGTAGTTGAAGTCGGTCGGGATCATCAGCAGCCCCGCGAACGAGACCGCCATGACCACGAACCCGGAGGCGGCGAAGTAGCGCGCCCCGAACCGGTCCGACAGGTAGCCCGCGATCGGCCCGCCCGCCAGGAACCCGATGGTCAGCGGGATCAGGTAGATGCCCGCCCACAGCGGGGTGTCCTCGTAGTCGTAGCCGTGCAGCGGGAGCCAGATGCCCTGCAGCCAGATGATCAGCATGAACTGCAGGCCGCCGCGCGCGATCGAGCCCAGCAGCGTGGCCAGGTTGCCGCCCGCGAAGACGGCGTTGCGGAAGAGCTTCAGCGGGAACATCGGCTCGGCGACCCTGGTCTCCACGACGCAGAAGATCACCAGCAGCGCGGCGCCGCCGATCAGCCCGGCGAGCACCCACGGGTTGGTCCAGCCCATGGTGTGGCCGCCGTACGGCTGGATCCCATAGGTGATCGCCGCGAGCAGCGCGGTGAGGCCGACGCCGAACGTGACGTTGCCCCACCAGTCGATGCGCGCGGGCCTGCGCACCCCGGTGTCGTGCAGGGAACGGTAGGCCCAGATCGTGCCGATGATGCCGATCGGCACGTTCACCCAGAAGATGCTGCGCCAGTCCCACTCGGCGAGCAGCCCGCCGAGGACCAGGCCGATGAACGAGCCGGCGATGCCCGCGACCATGTTGACGCCGAGCGCCATGCCGCGCTTGTTCAGCGGGAACGCGTCGGTGATGATCGCGGCCGAGTTGGCCATCAGCATCGAGCCGCCGATGGCCTGCACGACCCGCCAGCCGATCAGCCAGAGGGCGCCCCCGCCGCCGTGCAGCGGGTCCAGGGAAAGGATCACCGAGGTGACGGTGAAGATGGCGAATCCCGCGTTGTAGATGCGGACGCGGCCCCACATGTCGCCCAGCCGCCCGAGCGTGACCACCAGCACCGCCGAGACGAGCATGTAGCCCATCAGCATCCAGAGCAGGTAGCTGACATTGCCCGGTTCCAGCGGGTTCAGCTTGATCCCGTTGAAGATCGCGGGGAGTGAGATGAGGACGATCGAGCTGTTGATCGTCGCCAGCAGCGTTCCCAGCGTGGTGTTGGACAGTGCCACCCATTTGTAGTGCGGGTGCCCGGCGTCGAAGCGCGCCCCTGGTGTCCCCATTGCCCCCTGCCGAGGTAGATAGTTAGCTTACCTAAGCTAACTATCTACCGGAGAGTGCCGATTCGTCCAGTCGTTTGGCGACGACCGCCGCCTGCGCGCGGATCTCAGGGATCGCCGTGGTCTCGTACCGCCGGCCTCGCAGCGTCGGGCCGAGCGTGAACAGCGTCCGGTGCGGCTCGCCGCGTTCGTCCAGTACGGCGCCGTCCAGATCGGCGTCGATGCCGAGTCCGAGCGGGCCGGGGCGCGCGATCCCGGCCGCGATCAGGCGCGCGTAGAACGGGTCGGGGGAGTGGGACGGGCCGGTCCCGTTGATCAGCCAGCCTGATTGGAGGGCTTTTCCGTCGTCCAGCCGTACGGTCAGGCGGTCGTCGTCGTTCGTTTCAACGTTCTGCACCCGGCCGCGCGTGATCCGCAGCCGCCCGGACGCCTGGAGCCGGTCGATCCGCTCGGCCGTCGCCGGGGGGATCCGGTGCCGGTGCACTTCCCAAAGGCGCCCTACATGACGAAGGAAGCGCTCCTTGTCCTTCAAGGAGAACGCTTCCCAGATGCCCGGCACGTGGGGCCGCAGGGCGTCCACCACGCCGCGCCACTCGCCGTCGTTGGCCTCGATCGTCTTCCGTACGGCCCGCATGAGCCCGGCCAGTGTCAGCTGGTCCGGCAGCTCGAGCTCGGCCAAAGGTACGCCCGGACATCGATGCCGGCGCGGCAGCAGGCCATGCCGCGAGACGGCGTGCACGACCGTGTCCGGGTGCGCCTTGGTCAGCGTCACGGCCAGATCGATCATGGTCAGCCCGGTGCCCACCACCATCACCGGCGAGCCGTCCCCGACCCCGTCCAGCGCGCCCGGCGCCCACGGATCGGCGATATGGCGGGGCCCGTGGGCGCCCGGCAGGTTCCCCGGCGCCCGGTTGCCGGTCGCGAGCACCACGGCATCGGCGTGGATCTCGCGTTCATGGCCGCTGGCGCTGACGGCGCCGCCGGTGCCGTTCGCCAGCCCGAGCCGCCAGCCGCCGCGCCCGTCCGGCGTGACCGAGGTGACCTCGGCGGTCACCTCTTCGGCACCTGTCCCTGCGAGAACGTCCCGTAGGTAGCGGCCGTACTCCATGCGCGGGATGTAGTCGGTCGCCGCGACGCCGAGGCCCTGGTCCTGGACCCAGCGCAGGAGATGATCAGGGTCCTGCTCCAGCGCGCTCATCTTCGAGACGCACGCGTTCAGCAGATGATGGGGATCGGTGGTCGAGTAGGCCTGCCCCAGCCCGTGCCGCCCGTCCTTGTCGATCAGCAGGACCTTCCGGTCCGGCGGCAGCTGTGCCGCGATCAGCGCCGCGCTGGCGCCTCCACCTGCGATGGCGATCACCGGACCCCCTTGACCTGCGAGTTCAGCCAACGGGGTGATGATACCCAGTATTCCCAGTGAGAATAGTAGGTAATTCAGCCGAAGATCGCCGCCGGGTCGCCGGTGAACCAGGTGTTGTCGATCCGGACCCGCCGGATGACCGAGCGGTCACGGTCAGGCGACGACCTTGTCCAGGAAGTCGGTCAGGTTGGCCGTCGTGCGGTCGATCTTCTCTTCCATCGTGAGCGACTCCTGGAGGCGGCCGCCGGGGCCGACCTGCTTCTTGCCGCGTACGTAAAGCGAGCAGGCGAGATCGGTGCACATGTAGGCGCCCACGGAGTTGCCCTGCTGGCCGGTCTTCCCGGCCCTGCGGGCGGTCAGCAGCGAGACGCCGCCGCCCAGGTGGTTGGTCAGGCACAGTGAGCACATGCTGCGCCGTGCGAACCCCGCCGAGGCCGTCGCGCGCCGCAGCGCCACGCCCATGAGGCCGTCGCCGGTCTCGACCACCAGGTACGACCGTTCGGGCGAGGTGTGATCTTGCCAGCCGAGGAAGTCCAGGTCGTCCCATGGTCGTTCGGCCAGGTCACGTGGCAGGTTGAGGCGCTTGGCCTCGCCCTTGGTGCAGTTGACGAAGGAGTCGCGGATATCGCGTTCGGTCAGGGGTCTCATACTATGGAAGCTAGCTTTCCTAGAGGTCCTAGGCAAATGATTAAATTCCATAGCCGGAGGGGGTGCGGATGGCGCGTGCCGGGCTGACCGCCGAGCGCCTGACCAGGGCGGCGGCGGAGCTGGCCGACGAGATCGGCTTCGAGAACGTGACCGTGTCGGCGCTCGCGCGCGGGTTCGGGGTCAAGGACGCGAGCCTGTACTCCCACATCAAGAACGCGCAGGACCTCAAGGAAAGGGTCGCCCTGCTCGCCCTCACCGAGCTCGCCGACCAGGTCGCCGCCGCGCTCGTCGGCCGCTCGGGCAAGGACGCCCTGGTCGCGTTCGCCAACGCCTACCGCGAGTACGCCAAGCGCCACCCGGGCCGCTACGCCGCGACCCAGATCGAGATCGCCCCCGAGACCGCCGCCGCGAGGGCCACCGGCCGCCACGTGGAGATGACGCACGCCATCTTGCGCGGCTACGACGTGCCCGAATCCGATCATCGGCACGCCGTGCGCCTGCTCCACAGCGCGTTCCACGGCTACGTCAGCCTCGAGACGACGGGCGGCAACCACCGGGCCCCCGGCTTGGACGCGTCCTGGCTCCGAATTATGGACGCGCTGGATATGGCCCTCCGTAACTGGCCAAGCCCGCGCGAACCGGCCTAGGGGCCACATACTGGGTAGCGAACAGCTCTCCTGAGGACCTGTCGCCATGGACCAACGCCCGAGGAGTCGCGTGCGCCAGACCGAGCTTCGCTCGGCCACGGCCACCTTCTTCGATCCCACCCTCGGAGCAGGGACCGACCTGCGCTTTCTCCTGCGCACGATGCTCGACGCCGCGCTGGAACTCACCGGAGCCCAGCGTGGAAACCTGCAACTGCTGGACCACGGAGGCCTGCGCATCGCCGTCCACCGCGACCACTCGATGGAGTTCCTGCGCTTCTTCGAGCTCGTCGAGGCCCGGGGTTCCGCCTGCGGTGAGGCCCTCGCCCGCGGCGACGCGGTCCTGGTGCCGAACGTCGTCTGGAGCCCGATCTTCACCCCGTCCGCCCGCGACGCGATGCTGCGCGAGGGAAGCCACGCCGTGATCTCGGTCCCCCTGGTGCTGGCCAACGGCCGGATGGCGGGCATCGTGTCCGTCCACTACACGACGCCCCGCCTGTCCGCCGAGCCCGACCTGGAACTGCTCCGCCGCCTCGCCGCCCGAGGCGGCCGCCTGATGAGCATGATCCAGGACGAGAAGCCCCTCGCTGAGGACTAGACGGTGACCACGATCTTGCCGCGCGGGTGGCCGTCCCGCAGATGCCGTACGGCGTCCGCGGCCTCGTCCAGCGGATAGGCGCGGTCGATCACAGGAGTGAGATCACCCTTCTCCACCAGCTCCTTGAGCGTCAGCAGGCCGTCGCTGCTCACCTTCGCCGTCAGCCCGATGAGCCGCTGGCCAATGAACGGCGACATCGCGGCGGCACTCACGTTCCTGCCCATGCCGACCCACTGCCCGCCGTTCTCACCACCCACGATCACCAGAGTGCCCTTCTCCGCAAGCACACCCCGCAGCGCGGAAAGAGACCTGTTCCCGGCCGTATCCACGATCAGGTCGTACTTCCCCGTGATTTCGTCGCTGCTGTAGTCGAGGAACTCGCTCGCCCCCAGCGACCGTACGAACTCGCCCTTGCCCGGCCCGGCGACCCCCGTGACCTCCGCGCCGAAATGCGCGGCCAGCTGAACGGCGAAGCACCCCACCCCACCGGACGCGCCGATGACCAGAGCCTTCTGCCCGGCCCTCAGCTGCCCCTTGCCCCTGACCGCCTGGAGCGCGGTCTCGCCCGACACCGGCAGCGCCGCGGCCTGCTCGAAGCTCAGCCCCTCCGGCTTGAGCGCCAGCTTGCCTTCCTTACCTCTCGTGTACTCCGCGAACGACCCGGGCGCGATGCCGAAGACCTCATCACCCGGCTTGAACCGGGTCACCTTCGCCCCGACCTTCTCCACGACCCCCGCCACGTCCCACCCCCGCACGGGATTGCGCGGCTTGCGAACCCCCATGACCAGGCGGACGACGTACGGCTTCCCGGCCATCAGATGCCACACATCAGGCCCGGCCCCCGCCGCGTGCACCCGGATCAGCACCTCCCCGTCACGCGGTTCAGGCCGTTCGATCTCCTCCACCCGCAGAACGTCGGCGGAGCCGTAGACATGCTGGACGACGGCTTTCATGGCGTACCTCCTCAGGTACGGCGGCGACCTCGTCCGGGCAACGAAACACCACCCCGGATCGTCCCGCCCCCCAATGGCCGCTTTCGACCACAACCCCGCCCCGCCCAAGCGGCCGCCGGCATGTTGTTCAGCGAGCCCGGCCTTCGCTGAGCATGGCAACGGACTTCTCAATCCGAGCAACCCGCGTCTCGGCCTTCTTGGCACCGGTGACCTGCTGAACGTGCCAGGACTGCTTACTGTGCGAAAGCGTGTCCCAGAACTCCTTGGCCCGAGGCTCCGCCGCCAACGCAGCGGCAAAATCATCAGGCACCTCAAGCGTCCGAGGAGCCGTATCAAGCTCCACCTCAACATCGAGGACCTGCCCCGCAGCGATATCCGCTTCCTTGCGCCGTTCACCGCTGACGCCCAGCAGATACCGACCGCCCATCTTGGCGATCGACGTCCGAAAGACGAACCCATTCACGGTCACGACAACCTTCGGATGCCCGCCTCCGCCCAGCCCCTCCACAACCGACTCAGGCACATGAAACCCCGTAGTCGTCTTCCCAGTAGCTTCCAACTCAGCCCGAAACTTCACCGCAGCCACTCCCCAATCGTGGGACCCGTCCCGACACAGTAATCAGGCCACCACCCCAGACATCAAGGCCCGATTCAGCCGCGAGCCCCTCAACCAGTCCCACTCCCATGGGGACTGTCCGAAACTTCGTGGGTGGGGCGGTGATCGCCTTCAGTTGAGAGTGATGCGGTCGCCGTAGTGCAGCGACAGCGCGTTCAGGGCGGCTTTCCAGCCGCGGGTTGTGCCGGTGACGTTGGTGCGGCCTTTGGCCGGGCTGCGGATGACCAGATACAGCACCTTGAGCGCGGCCTGCTCGGTGGGGAAGTGCCCGCGTCGGCGGGTGGCCTGGCGGAATCGGGCGTTCAGTGACTCGATCGCGTTCGTCGTATAGATCACCTTGCGGATCTCGGCCGGGAATGCCAGGAACGGCACGAACGTGGTCCAGGAGTCCCGCCAGAGCCGGATCACCGCCGGATACCTCTGGCCCCAATCGTTCTCGAACTCGGCGAACCTCTGCTCGGCGGCCGTCTCGGTGGGGGCGGTGTAGATCTCACGCAGATCGCGGGTGAGCCGGCTCCAGTGCGCTTTGGAGGCATACCGCAGCGACGAGCGGACCAGGTGCACCACACACTGCTGGACGGTGACCTGCGGCCAGATCTCCTCAATCGCCTCGGGCAGGCCTTTGAGTCCGTCGCAGCAGGCGATGCACACATCAGCGACGCCGCGGTTTTTGAGCTCGGCCAGCACGGTCATCCAGTGCTTGGCGCCCTCGCCGCCGGTGCCGACCCACATGCCCAGCACATCGCGTTCACCGGCGCAGTTGATGCCCAGCGCGACATAGATCGGGCGGTTGGTGACGCTGCCTTCGCGGATCTTCACATACAACGCGTCGATCAGCACGACCGGATACACCGCGTCCAGCGGCCGAGACCGCCAGGCCTCCATCTCCTCGACGACCTTGTCAGTGATCCGGGAGATCAGATCTTTGGACACCTCGACCTGGTAGATCTCGGCCAGGTGCGCCTTGATCTCGCCGGTCGTCAGGCCTTTGGCATACAGCGAGATGATCGACTCGTCGAAGCCGTTCACCCGGCGGGCGTGCTTGGGCACGATCTGCGGCTCGAACCCGCCCGCCCGGTCCCGCGGAACCTGGATCTGCACCGGCCCGACCTCGGTCGACACCGTCTTGGGCGAGGTGCCATTGCGGTGGTTACCTGTGGCTTGAGCAGAACGTTCACCCTTGTCATAACCCAGATGCTCGGCCATCTCGGCCTCAAGGGCAGCCTGCAGCAGGGTCTTGGTGATCCCGGCCAGCAGCCCATCCGGACCGACCAGCGACACCCCTTCAGCCTTGGCCCGCTCGATCAGCTCAGCCGCGAGCTGAACATCCAGCCCGCTGCCCGTCTCGTCCTCGTCGTGGTGGGTCACACATGATCCTTCCCAGCCGGGGCGTCAGCCCCAGCCTTCCGGATCACCACCCCACCCACACGATCTTTCAGACAGTCCCGTCCCATGCGCCTGGAGCGTTGGGGGCTTAGCGGAGGGCGGTGCCGGCTATTTGGGTGCGGACTGGGACGAAGGTGGAGCGGAAGCGGAAGTTGGTGATGTCTACCGAGGCGAAGCCGGTGGCGCGGATGGCGGCGGCGGTGTCTCGGTCGGTGTGGCAGCCTTCGAAGGCCCATCGCCATGGGCGGCGTACCAGGCGTTGGATGCGTCGTACGGGGCCGTGGGGTGCGGCGACGTGTTCGACGAACGCGAGTTGGCCGCCGGGGCGGAGGATGCGGTGGATCTCGCGGAGCACCTGGGCCGGGTCGTCGACGGTGCAGAGGACCCAGGTGCACAGGACCGCGTCCACGCTCGCGTCGGGCAGGTCGATGGCCTCTCCGGGGACGGGGTGGATGATCAGGTCGATGTCGTGGCGGGCGGCGGCGCGTTCCAGCCGCTTGTGGAAGTACGGGTTGGGCTCGATGGCGTGCACGGTCGTCTTCGGCGGCAGGTAGCGCAGGTTGGGGCCGTTGCCCGCGCCGATCTCGGCGACGACGCCGGTGGTCCGGGGGAAGATCTTTCGCTTGTGGCGGGCCAGCCGCTGGTTGATGTAGCCGGACATGAGCGCGAAGAAGACCGAGTTCAGGCGTCCGCGTACGGGATTCGGGGTCAGCGCCGACAATGTGCCGCTCCTTGACAGAGATGTCGCCAATGGTGGGTTTCCTGAAGGATCCGATGGCGCACGGTGAACTGTCAGGCGGGGAACTACGCCAGGCTCTACCTGAGTGCGCTACCTCAGCGGTCGCGCCGGGCCCACCAGGCGGCGATCTGCGTGCGGGAACGGACGTCGAGGCGCTGGCGGATCCGTTCGACGTGGCCTTCGGCGGAACGCTCCTCGATTCCGAGGCGACGGCCGATCTGGCGGTTGCTCAGGCCGTCCGCGATCAGAGCCGCGACTTGGAGCTGGCGGGGAGTGAGCACCTCGTCTGTTGAACGTGCGGTGTGTGGTTCGGGTGGGCTTGCGTTCTCGCCCAGGTACTCGAGGATGGCGCGGACCACCGAGGCGGAGTCACCGGCCCAGGCGAAGTGGCTGCGGCCGGGGAGCGTCACCAGTTGCGCGCCGGGGATGCGCGAAGCCATGTCACGCCCGAGGCGGTACGGGATCGCGCGGTCGTCGCGCCGGTGCAGCACGAGGGTTGGCGTGACCACCTTGTCCAGCTGGTCCTCGACGGACGTCTCGTAGCACTGCTCCAACAGTTCGCAGGCGAACTCCGCGGTGGCGGTGCCGCGTTGCAAGCGTGCGAAATGCGCTTTCGTGTCGGCGGCGGCGTCGGCCATGAAGATGTCGGCCAGCACGTCCGAGCCCAGCCCCCAGTGTGCGCGCACCATGCCCAGGACGGCCGCCCGGACCTGCGGGGACGCGACCTGGTCGCCGTCGGCGTAGCCGCCGTACAGGATCAGGCGTTCGACGCGTTCCGGATGCCGTACGGCGAAGGCCAGCGATGCCGCTGCGGCCGTCGAGATGCCGAGCAGGTCGAAACGCTCGTGTTGGAGGTGGTCGGCGACTGCTTGCAGCACTTGAACGTTGGTGTCGATGGTCTGGCGGCCTGGCCAGGGGTCGGACAGCCCGCAGCCGGGCTTGTCGTACAGCACCACCGTCCGGCGCGCGGCCAGCGGAGTCAGGAACGCGCGGATGGCCGGGTCGTGCCACGACAGTTCCAGGTGGCTGATCCAGGCGGGAGGAACGATCATCAGGGGGCCGCTGCCGACCGTGCCGTAGGCGATCCGCACCCCGTTCTCGGCGGCGCAGAAACGGATCTCGAAGCGCGGCTCGTGGCCGCCGATCAGCCCGCCGTTCACCACCCAGGCCCCCACGCGGTCCATGGAACGGGCCGCGCCTTACGGCCAACCCCAATCCCAATCCAACCCCAACCCAACTCCATCAACGTCGCATATCGCTCTGCCTGAATGCCACGTGCAGGCCGTGCTTCAGGCCAGGCCGTGCTTTCAGGCCAGGACGTACGGCCGGACACGGTCAACGCCGTCCACGCGGTCACCGGGGGAGCGGCCAGCTTGGCGCCGAGGTCGTCTTGCTGGAACGGCAAGGTTTCGTGCCAGGTGGACGGGCCGTCTGGTGTAACTGAGCGCGCGCCGACTGAAGGAGTCTTGATGGACGGGAGCACCACCGACCCCGCTGCATTCTGGGACGGCATCTACGCGGCCCGAACGGGGGCGGCGAACCCGCGGCCGAACGTTCGCCTGACCGAGGCGGCCACAGGTCTGCCGCCCGGCGAAGCGCTGGACCTCGGCTGCGGCAACGGCGGGGACGCGTTGTGGCTCGCCCGCCAGGGCTGGCAGGTCACGGCCGTCGACATCTCGGCCGTGGCGGTCGAACGGCTCGCCGGTCTCGCCTGCTCGCACGACCTGGGCGATCGTGTCCGCGCCGTACGGCATGACCTGCGCGGGCCTTTCCCGCAGGGTGCGCAAGGCGCGTTCGATCTGATCTGCGCCAGCTACCTGCACACGCCGTTCGACCTGGACAGAGCGACTGTCCTGCGTTCGGCCGCACACGCGCTTCGCCCAGGTGGCCGCCTGCTGGTCGTCGACCACGGTTCGACCGCGCCCTGGTCGTGGAACCGCGACTCCGACGTCCGGTACCCGAGCCCACGAGAGGTCGCCGCAGGCATCGACCTGGACGCGGCGACGTGGACGGTCGAACGGGCCGACGCGCCCCGCCGGATCGCGACCGGGCCGGGCGGCCGTACCGCCGAGATCACCGACCACGTCCTGCTCATCCGCCGCCGGCCACTGACTTCTCCAGGACAGGAAACATGATCACCCCAGCGCGGCGGCCGTCGCGTCGCCTTCTCCGATCCGCGCGCACGATGGTCGCCTTCGCACTCGCCCTCCTGCTCGCGATCGGTGTCGCGGCTTGCTCGTCGCCGACAGTCGGCGACGTTCCGGCCTACGCCGCCGCCACGCGCAACGACCCGGCCTTCAAGAACGCCTTCCGGCACGAGTTCGCCGACGTCGATGGCGTCCGCATGCACTACGTGACCGGCGGCCGTGGCACGCCGGTCGTGCTGATCCACGGCTGGCCGCAGAGCTGGTACGGCTGGTGGCCGATCATGCCTGCGATCGCCAAGAAGCACACCGTTTACGCAGTCGATCTTCCCGGGCTGGGCGACAGTGCCGGCTCACCGACCGGCTACGACAAGGCGACCCTGGCGCGGTACGTGCACAAGCTGATCGCCGAACGGCTCGGGGTACGCGACCCCCGCGTCGTCGGGCACGACTTCGGCGCCGCGGTGGCCTTCCAGTACGCCGCCCAGTTCCCCCATGACACCGCGCGCCTCGGCTACTTCGACCTGCCACTGCCCGGGCCCGCGCTCGACGCATCCAGGTACCGTTCGCTGAGCTGGCACATCGCCTTCCACTCCCAGCGAAGGGTCCCCGAGGCGGTCGTCGGCGACGACGTCCGCGAGTACCTGGCCCTGTTCTATCCGCAGGTCTCGTTCGGCGGAACGGCGTTCGGCGGCACCTCTGAGCGGTCCCCGTTCACCGACGCCGAGATCAACGAATACGCGCGGACCTACCGCCGGCCCGAGGTCCTGTCAGGCGGATTCGGGCTCTACCGCGCCCTCGACAAGGACGTCCGCGACACCGTGGCGGCGCCGCGGCTCCGTGTCCCGACCCTCCTCCTGACCGCCCAAGGCCAGCTCAACGGGGTTCGAGCCACCGTGACGCCGCGCCTGACCAACATCGTGCGGGCAGCGGACGTCCCTCATGCGGGCCATTGGCTAGTCGAGGAGAACCCTCAGTTCGTCATCACCGAGCTCCTCCGCTTCCTAGCCCAATGACCCTGCTAAGGCTTACGCCCAACGCCCTGCTAAGGCTTACGCCCAACGCCGCAGAAGAATCCGATCTCTCGGTCGGCGTAGAGGGTGCTGCGGTCGGGGCGCCATTGCGGCAGCGAGACCAAGCCGGGTTCCAGCAACTCAGTACCGTCGAAGAAGCGCGCCAGCTCAGCCGCGCCGCGCAGCACGGCAGGGGTGGCGCCGCTGTCGTTCCAGCTCTGAACGACCGCGCGCATGGCCTCGGTGTTCACTTCGTCCGTGGGGCAGGCGATGGCCAGATGGCTGCCCGAAGGCACGGCGTCCAGCAGGGTCCCGACGATGGTGTACGCCTCGTCCGTCGTGACGAATTCCAGGATGCCCAGCAGCGTGATCCCCACCGGCCGGGAGAAATCGAGAGTCCGCCGCGCTTCTCTCAGGATGACCTCCGGCTGGTGCAGATCGGCGTCGATGTAGTCGGTGGCCCCGCCCGGTGCACTGTCGAGCAACGCGCGGGCGTGAGCCAGCACGATCGGATCGTTGTCGACGTACACCACACGAGACGTGGGCTCCAGCCGCTGGGCGACCTCATGCGTGTTGTCGGCGGTGGGAATGCCCGTTCCGATGTCCAGGAACTGCCGCAGACCGGCCTCGGCCACCATGTAACGAACGGCACGACCAAGGAACTCGCGATCTGCACGCGCCCAAATCACCACTTCGGGCATGGTCTTATTGAGATGGTCCCCGACTTCCTGGTCGGCGGGATAATTGTCCTTGCCGCCGAGCCAGTAATCCCATACCCGCGCGGGATGCGCGACCGTGGTATCGATCTCGATTTCCGAGGATTCTCCGGACGGGCTCGACTCATCAGTCACGGGCTCACCTTTCACCCTGCGTATTGGCGCTACCGCGACAAGTCTGAACCGACTCTCAATAGGACGCAATTATCCCTGGTCACGGTGCGTGAACAGCTCAGCCGAGATCATCAACGATCTCGGCGAGGGTGGCTTCGGTCGCCGTCGGCGGATCGGCGTTGACCGCCAGCCGATCGAGGGCTCTCTTGTAAACCGAAAGGTCGGCCTGCTTGTCCAGGTAGAGCGCGCTGGTCTGCAGCTCCAGGTAGACGATGTCGGGGAGGCTCGGCTCGGCGAACCTCAACAAGCTGAACGGCCCGGTCACCGCAGAAATCGCACTGCGCCGCGGCCGAACGATCTGCACCCCGACCCTCGGCGACCGAACGGCCTCCGCCAGCGAAGCAAGTTGCGCACGCATGATGTCGACATCGCCGACCCGGCGCCGCAGCGCCGCCTCGTCCACCACCACCCACAACTGCGGAGGCTGAGGCCCTCGAAGCGACTCTTGCCGCCGCATGAGCACGCTCACCCTCCGCTCGACCTCGCTAGCCGACGCAGTGGGATGGCTGAGCTCAGTAACAGCCCGTGCGTACTCCGGTGTCTGCAAAAGCCCCGGCACGACCCGCGTCTCATGGATCCGCACCGCGGAGGCCGCCTCCTCCAGGCCGATGTAGGCATCGAACCCTTGAGGAAGGACATCCCCGTACTGATGCCACCACCCCGGCGCCTTGGCCTGCCGCGCAAGCTCCAGAAGCCCAGCGCGCTCACCCGCATCACTCACGCCGTAAAGCGTGAGCAGGTCGGCCACATCGCGTTCCTTAAAACTGACCCGCCCGAGCTCAAGCCGACTGATCTTGGACCCGGACCCCCGAATCGCATGACCGGCCGTGTCCCGCGAGATCCCCCGCCCTTCACGCAGCCGCCGAAGTTGCCCACCCAGCATGATCCGCAGAACGGTAGGTCCACCACGAGCAGGATCAGGCCGACGACCATCCACCTCGCCAGACCCCGCCGCCCGAGAGTCATCGTCCGGCTGAAGGGCGTGCACTCCTCGTCCTCCAAGAAATCGACTCATCCGCGCCCCCCAGTGTCCCATCATCGCAACAACGGCCACTGCCTTTCCCGACCAGAAGACCCCATCACTCAGACCAAAGAGAAAGCCGTTCCACCTGCCCCATTTGCGCCCCTTGCCCCACTTCAAAGACCGTAACTGCAAGGCCCGTTCACCCAACAGCCGAGACAGACCCCATCAGGCGATGTCAGACGCCCCCCGCGGCGCCAGGCGGCACCCGGCCGGCCAGAACGAATGGGCCAGAAAGCACAAATGGCCACCGATCCAAGATCGATGACCAAAACGCGGATGTGATGTATGTGCCCCCTGCAGGATTCGAACCTGCGCACACGGCTCCGGAGGCCGTTGCTCTATCCCCTGAGCTAAGGGGGCCCGCTTGCGCGAGAAGAAGGCTACCAGGGTTCGGGGGTCGGCGCGCACCTGGGCGTTCGGCGTGCGTTGCTCTGTGGAGTCGGCTAGCTTCGTGGCCGTGACCGAGCCACTGGGACGCGTGCTGGTCGTCGACGACGACGAGGTGATCCGGCAGCTCATCGCGGTGAATCTTCAGCTCGAGGGGTTCGAGGTGGCGACGGCCGTGGACGGGCAGGACTGCCTGGAGCGGGTGAAGGACGTCGCGCCCGATGTGATCACGTTGGACGTGATGATGCCGCGGCTGGACGGGTGGGTGACCGCGGTGCGGCTGCGGGAGGACCCGGCGACGGAGCACATCAAGGTCGTGATGATCACTGCGCGGGCGCAGGAGCACGACGTGCGGCGGGGGCATGAGATCGGCGTGGACGCCTATGTCACCAAGCCGTTCGACCCGAACCAGCTGATCCAGACCGTGCGGAAGCTGGCCCGGCCGCTGTCCAGATAGTGGTCGGATAGTCTCACGAGGGTGACCCCAGCCGACGTTCGCCGTGCCCTGGCGCGGGCTGCCGGCGCGCCCGTCGAGGTGCGCTCTCTTGGCGCGGGCGCGTACGGGGCGGTGGTGGAAGAGCCGCAGGTCGTCGCGGAGCGGATGCGGAGTGCGGCGGGTGTTCTCGGGGTTGAGGTTTCTGGGGCCTTCTTGACGGTGCGGGTTGCGCCGGAGGGGGTTGTCTCGGGGATTTTGGCCGAGGGGAATTCCTATGGGGACAAGGGGTTTGTCGGTCCCGCCGGGTGGAGCGATCGGCCTCGGACTTTTGAGAATCCGGGATTTCGGGTTCGGTATGCGTTCGCCCGGAGCTTTTGGGTCGGGGAATGGGCTCGGGAGCTGGGCGTACGGGGCGGAGACGTTTCGGGACGCAACGAGGAGCTCTTGTTGCTCGGGGCTCTCGGGGAGCTTCCTGGCCGGGCTGACCAGGCTCGCAGGGAGCGGCAGGCCTTGCCGTTGGTGAGGTTCCTGGTGCGGCTCGGCGACATCTACCACGACTTTTTCGAACGGTATCCGGCCGTTCCCAAGGGGGACGAGAAACCTGGGGCGGTGCACGCTGCCAGGGTCACTTTGGCTTCGGTCGTGGGCATCGCCCTTGGTAATGGCATGAAAATGATCGGTGAGACCCCTAGAGAGCGGATATGAGCAGAGTTCA
The DNA here is from genome assembly GCF_017573505.1 of Actinomadura barringtoniae. Lineage (GTDB taxonomy): Bacteria > Actinomycetota > Actinomycetes > Streptosporangiales > Streptosporangiaceae > Spirillospora > Spirillospora barringtoniae. The sequence continues at coordinate 229,726 of NZ_JAGEOJ010000005.1, read as the reverse complement.
CCCGGCCGGGCCCCGGCACGCCGATGTGCTTCCCGAAGACCACCCGCTGCCCCCGGCACCGGATCTGAACGCTTTGGACCCGCAGATCTGGCCGCGGAGCGCCAAGCGGGACGACGGCGTGATGACGGTCGGCGGTGTCGACGTACGGGAGTTGGCGGAGCAGTACGGGACGCCGCTGTACGTGTACGACGAGAACGACGTGCGTGCCCGGGCGCGGGAGTATGCGGCCGCCTTTGACGACGGGGACGTCCACTATGCGGGCAAGGCCTTTCTGTGCACCGCCGTGGCCAAGTGGCTTCACGAAGAGGGGCTCGGGCTTGATGTCTGTAGTGGGGGAGAGCTCGCGGTCGCCCTCGCGGCAGGGTTTCCGGTGGAGCGCATCACTCTTCATGGGAACAACAAGTCCGTAGGCGAGCTTGAGCGGGCCCTGGAGGCCGGCGTCGGGCGGATCGTTCTGGACTCGTACGAGGAGATCGCGCGGCTGGGGTATCTGGCCAAGGAGCGCGGCGCCCGGCCCAAGGTCATGATCCGGGTCACGACCGGGGTCGAGGCTCACACGCACGAGTTCATCGCCACGGCCCACGACGACCAGAAGTTCGGGTTCTCGCGGAGCTCGGGCGCCGCCCTGGAGGCGGTACGGCGCGTTCTGGAGCTTGATCAGCTTCAGCTGGTGGGGCTGCACTCGCACATCGGGTCGCAGATCTTCGACACCGACGGCTTCGAGGTCGCGGCGCACCGGCTGGCCGAGCTGCTGGTGGCCATCCGTGACGAGCACGGCGTCGAGCTGCCCGAGCTGGACCTCGGCGGCGGCTACGGGATCGCCTACGTGCCCGGCGACGAGCCGCACGACCCGAAGGCGATCGCGGACGGGCTGCGGGCCATCGTGAGCCGCGAATGCAAGGCGTACGGGCTCTCCATGCCCCGCCTGACCGTGGAACCGGGCCGCGCGATCGTCGGCCCGGGCGGGGTTACCCTGTACGAGGTCGGCACCGTCAAGGACGTCGAGGGCCTTCGCACCTACGTCTCGGTGAACGGTGGCATGAGCGACAACCTGCGCACGGCCCTCTACGGCGCCGAATACAGCTGCGTACTCGCCAGCCGCACGTCCGAGGCCGCCCCCATGCTCAGCAGACTTGTCGGCAAGCACTGCGAAAGCGGGGACATCGTCGTGCGCGACCTGTGGTTGCCCGAAGATCTTGCGGCGGGGGACCTGGTGGCGGTGGCGGCGACCGGTGCGTACTGTCGATCGATGGCCAGTAACTACAACTATGTCCCGAAGGCCGCCGTGGTGGCGGTCCGGGACGGCAGGTCGCGGGTCATCGTCCGCCGGGAGACCGACGACGATCTGCTGCGGCTCGATGCGGAGGTGGGCGCGTGAAACACCAGCGGGCTCTGCGGGTGGCGCTGCTCGGGTGCGGCGTCGTCGGCACGGAGGTCGTACGGCTGCTGCGCGAGCAGGCCGACGACCTCACGGCGCGCGTCGGAGCACCGCTGGAGCTGGCCGGGATCGCCGTGCGCAGGATGGACCGTGCCCGCGAGGGCGTGGACCCGGCGCTGCTCACCACCGACGCCCAGGGCCTGGTCACGAGCCCGGACGTCGACATCGTCATCGAGGTGATCGGCGGCATCGAGCCCGCCCGCACGCTGACGCTGGCCGCCATGAAGGCCGGCAAATCGGTGATCACCGCCAACAAGGCGCTGCTGGCCTCCGATGGCGAGACGCTCTTCGCCGCGGCCCGCGAGTACGGCGCCGATCTCTACTACGAGGCCTCGGTGGCGGGGGCCATCCCGCTGCTGCGGCCGCTGCGCGAGTCGCTGGTCGGCGACCACGTGCACCGCGTGCTGGGGATCGTGAACGGCACCACCAACTACATCCTCGACCAGATGGACTCGCGCGACGCCGGGTTCAACGAGGCGCTGGAGGAGGCCCAGGCACTGGGGTACGCCGAGGCGGACCCGACGGCCGACGTCGAGGGCTTCGACGCGGCGGCCAAGGCGGCGATCCTGGCGCAGCTGGCGTTCCACACGCATGTGACGGCCGCGGACGTGCACCGCGAGGGCATCACCGAGGTCACCGCCGCCGACGTGGCCGGGGCCAAGGCGATGGACAGCGTGGTCAAGCTGCTGGCCATCTGCGAGCGCGTCCCGTCCGCGACCGGCAGCGGCGACGGCGAGGCAGGCGCGGGCGGTGACGGCGCGACCGGCGGCAACGGCGCGACCGGCGGTGACGGCGCGGCAGCCGGTGACGGCGCGGCAGCCGGTGACGGTGCGGCGGGCGAGCCCGGGGCGCGTAACGGGCGCGGGGTGTCGGTACGGGTCTACCCGGCGATGATCCCGCGTTCGCACCCGCTGGCCAGCGTCCGCGAGGCCTACAACGCGGTGTTCGTGGAGGCCGAGTCGGCGGGCTCGCTGATGTTCTACGGCGCGGGCGCCGGCGGGGCACCGACCGCGTCGGCGATCCTCGGCGACCTGGTGGCGGTGGCGCGCAACCTCGTCGGCGGTACGCCGGGACCGGTCGAGGTCACCTACGCCCAGCTGCCCGTGCTGCCGATGGGCGAGACGACCACCCGCTACTACATCCAGCTCGACGTGGCCGACCGTTCCGGCGTGCTGGCCACGGTGGCCGAGCTGTTCGCGCGCCACGACGTGTCGATCCAGGCCGTACGGCAGGTCGGCTTCGGCGACGACGCCCAGCTCGTCGTGGTCACCCACCGGGCCCCCGACGCCGCCCTCGCCGCGACCGTCGAGAGCCTGCGCGGCATGGAGGACGTACGCGAGGTGGCCAGCGTGATGCGCGTCGAAGGCGACGAGCAGCCCTAGCCCGTACGGCCCTGGGCACGGCGGCCCTAGCCAAGGGCGGCCAGTGCCGCCACGATCATCCTGCGCGTCAACGGCGACGGGCGATTCAGTCATAGAATTCTGCGCACCATCGCAGGTCATCCGAGCAGGTCATCGAGGAGACGACTGTGAACGCGACCGCCGCCCGCCGCGCCTGGCGCGGGCTGATCGAGGAGTACCGCGACCGCCTTCCGGTGACGGAGCGGACGCCGGTCGTCACGCTGCTGGAGGGCGGCACCCCGCTGGTGCCCGCCAACCGGGTCTCCCAGCTCACCGGCTGTGAGGTCTATCTCAAGGTCGAGGGCGCCAACCCGACCGGTTCGTTCAAGGACCGCGGCATGACGATGGCGATCAGCAAGGCCGCCGAGGACGGCGCCAAGGCGGTGATCTGCGCCTCCACCGGCAACACCTCGGCGTCGGCCGCCGCCTATGCCGTACGGGCCGGGATGACGTGCGCGGTCCTCGTACCGCAGGGCAAGATCGCGATGGGCAAGCTGGCGCAGGCCCTCGTGCACGGCGCCCGCCTGCTGCAGGTGGACGGCAACTTCGACGACTGCCTGGAGCTCGCCCGCAAGCTGTCGGTCGACTACCCTGTGGCGCTGGTCAACTCGGTCAACAAGTACCGCCTGCAGGGCCAGAAGACCGCCGCGTTCGAGATCGTGGACGCGCTCGGCGACGCACCCGACGTGCACTGCCTGCCGGTCGGGAACGCCGGCAACATCTCGGCCTACTGGATGGGCTACAAGGAGTACGCCACCGACGGTGTCGCCTCCCGGCGCCCCCGGATGCTCGGCTTCCAGGCCAGCGGCGCCGCGCCGTTCGTCAAGGGCGAGCCTGTCCTGAAGCCGCAGACCATCGCGACCGCGATCCGCATCGGCAACCCGGCCTCCTGGGACCTGGCGATCGCCGCGCGGGACGAGTCCGGCGGCGCCATCGACTCGGTCACCGACCGCCAGATCCTGCGCGCCTACCGGATGCTGGCCTCCGAAGAGGGCGTGTTCGTGGAGCCCGCCTCCGCCGCGAGCGTCGCCGGCCTGCTGCAGGCCCACGAGCAGGGCGTCGTCCAGCCCGGCTCCAAGGTCGTCTGCACGGTGACCGGAAACGGCCTCAAGGACCCCGACTGGGCCATCGCCGGCGCACCCACGCCCACCACCGTCAAGGTCGACGCGCACGCCGCCGCCTCCGCGCTGGGCCTCACATGAGCCCTGGCCCGACCCCCGGCTGGGCCTCCGGGCCGGTGACCGTACGCGTGCCCGCGACCAGCGCCAACCTCGGGCCCGGCTTCGACTCGCTGGGCCTGGCACTGACGCTCTACGACGACGTCACGGTCGAGGTGACCGACGGTGGCCTGTCGATCGAGGTCGAGGGCGAGGGCGCGGAGGTCGCCGACCGCGGCGAGCGCCACCTGATCGTCCGAACGCTGCTCCAGACGTTCGAGCTCCTGGACGACCTGGCCGCCACCGGTCACCCCGGCCCGGCCACCGACCAGCCCGGCTCGGCCACCGACCAGCCCGGCTCGGCGGCGGATCACGTCGGCATCGCCGCGCAGCCGGGCACCGCCGGCGCGGCCGCAGCCGCCGCAGGAGTGGCGGCAGCCGCGGCCCAGGCTGCTGCCGGGAGGCTGGGAGCGCCGCCTGGGCTCAGGCTTCGCTGTACGAATCGGATCCCGCATTCGCGCGGCCTCGGTTCGTCCTCGGCGGCGATCGTGGCGGGGATCGTGGCGGCGCGGCGGCTGCATCCGTACGGGCATCTCCTCGACGACGAGGGCGCGCTCAGGCTCGCCACCGACATCGAGGGCCACCCCGACAACGTCGCCCCCTGCCTGGCAGGAGGCCTGACGATCGCCTGGACGACCGACGAAGGCCCTCGGCTCGTACGTCTGGACCTCGAACGTGAGGTCGTCGCGTTCGTTCCGGACCAGCGCCTGGCCACCGAACGGGCGCGCGGCCTGCTTCCGGAGACCGTGCCCCACAAGGACGCGGCCGCCAACGCGGGCAGGGCTGCGCTGCTGATAGCGGCGCTGAACGAGGGGCTCCCGCAGGACGTACTTCTGGACGCGACGGAAGACCGGCTGCACCAGGACTATCGTTCGCCCGCCATGCCCGAATCCGCCGCGCTGGTAGCCCGGTTGCGCGTGAACGGGGTGCCGGCGGTGATTTCCGGGGCAGGTCCTACTGTCCTGGCCTTCACAAGCGCATCACAAGTTGATTCGATGGGCCTCGATGTGGGTAATGGGTGGTGCATACACCCGCTGAACGTTGCCCCCCGTGGCGCCTGCGTTCAGCCCGTCGGTTCGTTCGTGCGTCCCTGACGATTCCCGCGTCGAGCGGGAGTTGGCGGAGTGCTTCGGCCAGGTGCAATGATCCAGCTAGGTAAAATGCGAAGACATCGACCTCTGGGGAATAGCAGTGTGCCCAGGTGATGTTAGGCTGATTGCCGCACCAGGTGCCCCGCTCGGGGCCGTGTGCTCGTCAGCCACGCGTCACCAGTTCGGCTCTCCGGCCGTGTCGGTCCCGCGTACTAGGCTTCCCGACACCGTGACATCCCGTTGTCAGGCATTCCAGCGAAACTTCGGACGTGGCGGTAGCGGGGACACGCGCGAGCAAGCAGGCCCGACCACCATCTGGCTGTGCCCAGAAATCGCAGATCGCGGCCCCATCGTGATCAGCGGAGCCCGACTCGGCGCCCCCGCCGAGCCGCACTATCGGGTTGCCTGGCCGACCGCCGGCCTACGCCCGCTCCCTGGGAAGGACCCTTAGTGAGCGAATCCAGCGAACTCCTTACGGACGCATCCAGCACGGCACCTGCAGCCGACGCCGCCGAGGCCGGCGCGAGTGCCACCCCCCGGCGTCGCCGGACGGGCACCGGCCTTTCGGCCATGGTGTTGCCCGAGCTCAAGGCGCTCGCGTCCAGCCTCGGCATCACCGGTACGACCGGGATGCGCAAGAGCCAGCTCATCGCGGCCATCCAAGAGAAGCAGGGTGGCGGCGCGGGGCAGGGCTCGGCCGGAGGCGAGCAGGGAGCCGCTGCCGCGCCGAAGACCGAGCGTCCGCGGCGTACCCGTTCCACGGCCGCCAAGCGCGACGCGGCCGAGGGGCAGGTCACCATCGCCGACGCGGCGACGACCACCGCCGAGCCGGCGGAGAAGACCGACCAGGGCGGTTCCGGCAAGGGCTCCAAGGAGACCAGGCAGGACGGCAAGGACAAGGCTTCCGACCGCGGCGACCGTAGTGACCGCGGCGACCGCGGGGAGCGGCAGTCGGACCGTTCCGACCGCTCCGAGCGCGGCGAGCGCGGGGACCGGGGCGAGCGCGGCAAGACCGACGGCGGTTCCGACGACGGCGAGGGCCAGGGCGGGCGCGACGGCGGCCAGGGCGGCCGTGACGGCGGACGCCAGCGCGGCCGCAACGGCCGTGACCGCGGCGAGCGGGGCGACCGCGGTGAGCGGGGCGACCGGGGCGAGCGCGGGGACCGGGGCGACCGCGGGGACCGTGACCAGCAGGGCGGCGGTCAGGGCAACCGCCAGCGGGGCCAGAACCAGGGCGGCGGCGGACAGTCCGACGACGACGAGGGCGGCAGGGGCCGGCGCGGGCGCCGGTTCCGCGAGCGCAACCGCGGGCGCGGCCAGGGCCGGGGGGGCGACCGTTACGAGGAGCCGGTGATCAGCGAGGACGACGTCCTCATCCCGGTCGCGGGCATCCTCGACATCCTCGACAACTACGCGTTCGTGCGCACCACCGGCTACCTGCCGGGCCCGAACGACGTGTACGTCTCGCTCGCCCAGGTCCGCAAGAACGGCCTGCGCAAGGGCGACGTGATCACCGGTGCGGTCCGCCAGGCCCGCGAGGGCGAGCGGCGCGAGAAGTTCAACGCGCTGGTCCGCCTGGACACGGTGAACGGCATGGAGCCCGACCAGGCCAAGGGCCGCGTCGAGTTCTCCAAGCTGACCCCGCTGTACCCGCAGGAGCGGCTGCGGCTGGAGTCGGACCCGGGCATCCTGACCACGCGGATCATCGACCTGGTGTCGCCGATCGGCAAGGGCCAGCGCGGCCTCATCGTCTCGCCGCCGAAGGCCGGTAAGACGATGGTGCTGCAGGCGATCGCGAACGCGATCACCAAGAACAACCCCGAGTGCCACCTGATGGTCGTTCTGGTCGACGAACGGCCGGAAGAGGTCACCGACATGCAGCGGACGGTGAAGGGCGAGGTCATCCACTCGACCTTCGACCGTCCGGCCGAGGACCACACCACGGTCGCCGAGCTCGCCATCGAGCGCGCCAAGCGGCTGGTGGAGCTGGGCCACGACGTGGTCGTGCTGCTCGACTCGATCACCCGGCTGGGCCGCGCCTACAACCTGGCGGCGCCGGCCTCGGGCCGCATCCTGTCCGGTGGTGTCGACTCGACCGCGCTGTACCCGCCCAAGCGGTTCTTCGGCGCGGCCCGCAACATCGAGAACGGCGGCTCGCTGACCATCCTGGCGACCGCGCTCGTCGAGACCGGATCCCGTATGGACGAGGTCATCTTCGAGGAGTTCAAGGGCACCGGCAACATGGAGCTCAAGCTCAACCGCGGCCTGGCCGACAAGCGGATCTTCCCGGCGGTGGACGTCGACCAGTCGTCCACCCGTAAGGAAGAGATCCTCATGGCGCCCGAGGAGCTGCGCGTGGTCTGGCAGCTCCGCCGCGTCCTGCACGCCCTCGACACCCAGCAGGCGCTGGAGCTCCTCATCGAGAAGATGAAGGAGACCAAGTCCAACGCCGAGTTCCTGCTCCAGGTCCAGAAGACCACCGTCTCCGACGACCGCTGAGCATGAGCGGCGCCTGACCCGCCCCAGCGGAGGCGGCCGGACTGCCCAACTCTAAAGAACGCCCCGGGAGCACTCTCCCGGGGCGTTCTTCTTGTCCCCCTCCAGCGCGGCCCCCCTCCAGCGCGGCCCCGTCCATCGCGCCGATCTTGCTCTCATGGCCCCGTTCCGGCGGGTGAAAGGGCCCTGAGAGCAAGATCGGCGCGGTGAGGGGTTGGTAGGGCTAGCCCCACCCTGGACTTGGCGGTGGACCGTATGGCCTGGCAGGGACTGGGGGAGCAGGCTGGGGACGTACCTTGGAGCAAGGGCACGGAGGGACGATGTGGGCGAGCTGAGCAGCAGTGCGATCGGTGGCCGGCCGGTGGACAGGGCCGGTACGGGCGGTCGCGCGGTGAACGTGGCGGACGGGTCGTGGAGTCCGCCGGCGATGTTCCGGTCGTCCCTCACGTGGCGGTCGGCGATCTATCTCGCGATCAGCATGGCCTTCGGGCTCTCCTGGTTCGTGATCTTGCTGGTCGGGTCCATGCTGTCGGTGAGCCTGCTGATCGTGTGGGTGGGTGTGCCGCTGGCCGTGCTGCTGATGACCGCGTGGCGCGGCGGGGCGATGCTGGAACGGGTGCTGGCCAAGGCGGCGTTCGGGGTGTCGATCCCCACGCCGTACCGGCGGCTGCCCGAGGGCGGCAACCCGCTGCGCAAGCTGCGGGTCATGGCGACGGACCCGGCCACCTGGAAGGACTTCGCCTACCTGGCGCTGCTCTTCCCGATCTCGCTGGCCGAGTTCGTGATCTCGGTGACGCTGTGGGCGATGGTCGGCACGTTCCTGTTCATGCCGTTCCTGGCGATGGACGAGGGCGTCGAGGTCAACTTCGGCTTCTTCTCGTACTGGGCGGGCAACCCGCTGACCGCGCTGCCCTGGACCCTGGTCGGCGTGCTGCTGCTGATCTTGGCGATGTACGTGACGCGCGTGATGGCGATCGGGCACGCGCTGTACGCCCGCGCCCTGCTCGGCCCCAGCTCGGCGCAGGCCGAGAACCGCCAGCTCCGCGAGCGCACCGAGCATCTGCAGGCCAGCCGGGCCCGCGGCGTGGACGCGGTGGAGGCCGAACGCCGCCGGATCGAGCGGGATCTGCACGACGGCGCCCAGCAGCGCCTGCTGGCGGTGGCGATGGACATCGGCCGCGCGCGGGCCAAGCTGGAGGACGACCCCGAGGGTGCGCGGGCGCTGATCGAGCAGGCCCACTCGGGCACCAAGGAGGCCATCTCCGAGCTCCGCGACCTGGCCCGGGGCATCTACCCGGCGATCTTGACCGACCGCGGCCTGGACCCGGCGCTGTCGGGCCTGGCGGCCCGCGCCCCGGTGCCCGTCGAGGTCGAGGTGGACCTGCCCGAACGGCCCCCGGCGGCCGTCGAGAGCATCGCGTACTTCATCGTGGCCGAGTCGCTGGCCAACATCGCCAAGTACGCCAGGGCCACGCGGGCCTCGGTACGGGTCGCCCGCGAGGACACCTGGGTCGTCGTCGAGGTGATCGACAACGGCGTCGGCGGCGCCGTCGCCGAGCCGAGCGGCGGCCTGGCGGGCCTGGCCGACCGCGCCGCCACCATCGACGGCATGCTCATCGTGGACAGCCCGCCCGGCGGCCCCACGATCATCCGCGCCGACCTCCCCTGCACCTGGTAACCCGTCCCAGCCCGCCCCTACGCCCGCACAGGGCGTGGGGGTGGGGGCTTTCTGGGGAGGAGAGCGGCGCATCCGGGTGGACGGGCCCCGATAATGGGGGGATGCGGGTGGTGATCGCCGAGGACTCGGTGCTGTTGCGGGAGGGGCTCGTCCGGCTGTTGGCGGACGCGGACATCGAGACGGTGGCCACGGTCGGGGACGGGCCGGGGTTGCTCGGGATCGTCGAGAAGCATGCGCCCGACCTGGCGATCGTGGACGTGCGGATGCCGCCCTCGTTCACCGACGAGGGGCTGCGCGCGGCCCTGGCCGTACGGGAGAGCCGCCCCGGAACGCCGATCCTGGTGCTCTCGCAGTACGTGGAGGAGCGGTACGCCACCGACCTGATCGGCGGCGGCGCCGAGGGCGTGGGCTATCTGCTCAAGGAACGGGTGTCGGACGTCGAGGAGTTCATCGACGCGGTCCGCCGGATCGCGGGCGGCGGAACGGTGATCGACCCCGAGGTGATCGGGCAGCTGCTCGGGCGGCGCAGGGCGGGCGACCCGCTGGCGGCCCTCACGCCGCGGGAACGCGAGGTGCTCGGGCTGATGGCCGAGGGACGCTCGAACGCCGCCATCGCAAGGGATCTGGTCGTCTCCGACGGAGCCGTGGAGAAGCACATCTCCAACATCTTCGCCAAGCTCACCCTGCCGCCCACCTCAGATGATCACCGCCGCGTGATGGCCGTCCTCACCTACCTGCGAGCCGGCTGAGACTCGTCTTCTCGTGCAAGATCGGGAATGCCCGGTGACCTCGGCACGTTCGGGTATCTGGCACACTTGGAGTGCAACCGCTGCGGTACCGGTTCACGTCTCCCAGATCTCCCACGGCGAAGACCGTGTGAGTAGAGACGCCCGGCGACCGCCCCACGGCGAGGAGAACCCATGAAGCCCGAGATCCACCCGAACTACGTCGTCACGACCGTGACGTGTACGTGCGGCAACACCTTTGAGACCCGCAGCACCGCCGAGAACGGCGTGATCCACGCGGACGTCTGCTCCAACTGCCACCCGTTCTACACGGGCAAGCAGAAGATCCTGGACACCGGTGGCCGCGTGGCGCGCTTCGAGCAGCGCTTCGGGAAGGGCAAGAAGGCCGCCAAGTAGCCCTCTCTGCTTTCGCCGGCCCGGGGACGCGACCAGTCGCGGCGTCCCCGGGCCGCTCGAAGTTCAGGCTCGGCCCACAAAAGAGCGGCGAAGAGCGCGAAGCAGACAGGACGATCACGTGAATCTCGACGACCTCATCAGCGAATACGGCGACCTCGAGGGCCGGCTGGCCGACCCGGCCGTGCACGCCGACCAGGCGCTGGCCCGCAAGCTCGGCAAGCGCTACGCCGAGTTGCGCCCGATCGTCGAGACCTACCGTGAGCTCGGCTCGACCGAGGACGACCTGTCCGCCGCCCTCGAGCTGGCGAGCGAGGACGAGGCGTTCGCCGCCGAGGCCACCGTGCTGGAGAAGCGCAAGGGCGACCTCGAGGAGCGCCTGCGGCACCTGCTGGTCCCGCGCGACCCGTCCGACGACAAGGACGTGATCCTCGAGGTCAAGGCAGGCGAGGGCGGCGAGGAGTCGGCGCTGTTCGCCGGCGACCTGCTGCGCATGTACCTGCGCTACGCCGAGCGCATCGGCTGGAAGACCGAGATCATCGACTCGCACCCCTCCGACCTGGGCGGCTACAAGGACGTCACGGTCGCGGTGAAGGCCAAGGCCTCCCAGGAAGAGGGCGTCTGGACGCGGCTGAAGTTCGAGGGCGGCGTGCACCGGGTGCAGCGCGTTCCGGCGACCGAGTCGCAGGGCCGCATCCACACCAGCGCGGTCGGCGTCCTGGTCACCCCCGAGGCCGAGGAGGTCGACGTCCAGATCGACCCGAACGACCTGCGCATCGACGTCTACCGCTCGTCCGGCCCCGGCGGGCAGAGCGTCAACACCACCGACTCGGCCGTCCGCATCACGCACGAGCCGACCGGCGTCGTCGTCTCCTGCCAGAACGAGAAGAGCCAGCTCCAGAACAAGGAGCAGGCCCTGCGCATCCTGCGATCCCGCCTGCTGGCGATGGCGCAGGAGGAGGCCGAGGCCGCCGCGTCCGCCGAACGCAAGAGCCAGGTCCGTACGGTCGACCGCTCCGAGCGCGTGCGCACCTACAACTATCCGGAGAACCGGATCTCCGACCACCGGGTCGGCTACAAGGCCTACAACCTCGACCAGGTCCTCGACGGCGACCTGCAGAACGTGACGCAGGCGCTGGTCGACGCGGACATGGAGCGCCGGCTCACCGAGGCGCAGCAATCAGAGGCCCAGCAGCCGTCATGAACCTGCTGCTCGACGAGATCGCCCGGGCCACCGCGCGGCTGGCCGACGCCGGCGCCGCCTCCCCGCGCGCCGACGCCGAGGAGCTCGCCGCCGCCGTCCACGGCGTGAACCGTTCGGAGCTCCACATGGTCTCCGACGGCGCGTTCGACGCCCGCTTCTGGGAGTACGTGGCGCGCCGCGAGGCCGGGGAGCCGCTCCAGCACATCACCGGCCGCGCGTTCTTCCGCTACCTGGAGCTGAAGGTCGGCCCCGGCGTCTTCGTGCCGCGGCCCGAGACCGAGGTCGTGGCGGGCTGGGCGCTGGACGTGCTGCGCGACATGGACGTGCAGGACCCGCTGGTCGTCGACCTCGGCACCGGTTCGGCCGCGATCGCCCTGTCGATCGCCCAGGAGTCGCCCCGCGCCCGCGTGCACGCCGTCGAGAAGGACCCCACCGCGTTCGTCCACGCCACCCGCAACATCGAGGACCTCGACGAACGCGGCCAGGTGAAGCTCCACCTGGACGACTTCTCCACCGCCCTCACCGAGTTCGACGGCAAGGTGGACATGGTCGTCAGCAACCCGCCGTACATCCCGATGAGCGAGTGGGAGTACGTGCCGCGCGACGTCCGCGACCACGACCCCGCCGACGCCCTGTGGGGCGGCGGCGACGACGGCCTGGACGCGATCCGCGTGGTCGAGCAGACCGCCCGCCGCCTGCTCCGCCCCGGCGGCTACGTGGCGGTCGAGCACAGCGACCTGCAGGGGAACGCCGTCTACTGGGTGTTCGCCGAGGAGAACGGCTGGCGGGACGTCCGTAACCGCCGCGACCTGACCAACCGAGATCGATTCGTCACCGCCAAGCTGGGTGCGGACTGAGCGATAGTCTGATCCCGCAAGCATCCGCGCAGATGGGACCACCGTGAGCCGACGCTATGACTGCTCCGAGCCGATGGAGCGCACCCGCGGAATCGCCGAGGCCGTTGCGGCCGTACGGCGCGGAGAGCTCATCGTGCTGCCGACGGACACCGTCTACGGGATCGGCGCCGACGCGTTCACCCCCGCGGCCGTGCAGGGCCTGCTGGACGCCAAGGGCCGCGGCCGCGAGATGCCCCCGCCCGTGCTCGTCGGCTCGGTGCGCGCCGCGACCGCGCTGATCGAGGACCTCGGCACGTACGGCCAGGATCTGATCGACGAGTTCTGGCCCGGCGCCCTCACGCTGGTGTGCCGCGCCAACCAGAACCTGCTCTGGGACCTGGGCGAGACCAAGGGCACCGTCGCGGTCCGCATGCCCATGCACGAGCTGGCCGTCGAGCTCCTCAAGGAGACCGGGCCGCTCGCGGTGAGCAGCGCCAACCTGAGCGGCCAGCCCGCCGCCCGCACCGCCGACGAGGCCCAGAAGATGCTCGGCGACTCCGTCGAGATCTACCTCGACGGCGCCGCCGCGGGCCAGGGCGAGGCCTCCACGATCGTCGACCTGACCGGCTCCATCCCGCGCCTGCTGCGCGCCGGCGCCATCTCCGAGGACAAGATCCGTTCGGTGGTCGGCATCCTGCTCACCGATGAGGACGAGTTGGAGCCGCCGTCCCTGACCGACGAAGAGCCCGAGGAAGTCTCGCTGACCAAGGGCGAGGAGCCGAGCACACCGTCCCTCACCAAGGACGAGCCGGCGGCCTCTCTCACCAAGGACGAGCCGAGCGCGCCGTCCCTCACCAAGGACGAGCCGCAGACGCCGTCGCTGGTCAAGGACGGGCGCGAGCCCGCCCCGGACGCGGCTCCCGAGGCCGTCGCGGAGGCCGCCGCCGAGGGGGCTCCCGAGTCCTCGGCTGAGACGCCGTCGCTACATAAGGGTGACGGCTCGTAAGTCGCGAAAAAGTTTCTAGTCTGATCAAGCAGCAAAAGGCCAGACTTGTGCATCTATGTTTCGTAAGTGATGTGCGAGAGGCCTGGGGGCTGCTATGGCGATTGGACAGTTGAGTACGCAACACGATGCCTGCTACCTGGAGCTGATGCCGGCGGTCCGGCTCCGGCTGGGCGGGCGTGAGGTACGGCTTTCGGAGGCGATGTCCGCCCTGGTCGTGGCCGTCGCGATCCGCAAGGAGGGGCTGAGCCGGAGGGCCCTGCAGGCGCGGATGTGGCCCGACCTCGACAGCGGCGACGCGTCCAAGCGGCTGAGGCAGCTGCTGTGGCGCATCCGCCAGGCGACCGACGATCGGTTGCTGGACGTGACCGCCGAGTGCGTCCGGCTTGCCGACATGGTCGGGGTAGATCTGCGGGACGCCGAGCTGTGCGCCCGGCGGGCGATCGACGGCGTCGCGGCCGGTCTGCCCGCCGATTGGGGTCTGCTGGGCGAGGAACTGCTCACCAGCTGGCCCGACGAGGGCGTGTACGACGAGCAGGACCGCTGGGACCGCCTGCGCCTGCTCGCGCTGGAACGGCTCGCCGAGCGGCTGCTGGCCGCCGGGGACGTTCTGGAGGCCATCGAGGTGGCGGGCCGGGCGATGAACGTGGACGAGTTCAGCGAGGCACCGCACCGGATCCTCGCCGCCGCCTACCTCGCGCGCGGCGACCAGGCCAGCGCGTGGCGCGTCTACACGCGCTACCGCGACTTCCTGGCCGGCGAGATGGGCCTGGAGCCGAGCACGGCGTTCCGCGACCTGATCGGCGCCCAGGCGACCGGCCCCGCGCGGCGTCAGCAGCCCCGCGCGGTCCGGCGTCCCAGCCTCGCGTTCTGACCGCCCGCGCATGTCGCCGCCGTCGCTGAGTGTCACCGTCCTGTCGGGCGCCCGTGGGACCCGCGGGGACTCTCATGCTGCGCGCCTGGACTCCCGGCACGGCCGCGATCCGCCCCTGACCTGCGGCGATCTGGGCCTTTGATCGTGGAGTCAGCCCGAAATCCCGACTCCTGTCAGGTTCGGGGTCATATGGCCCTATGATCCCTCCGTGGCCAGCATCCCCGCCCTCGCGACCGCCCGCCGTACACCGGCCGGCGCACCGCGGGCGCGCGCATGCCGGGCGGGCGCCGCTCCGGTGGGCGGGCGCTCGACGGGCCGGAGATGACGGCCGACGCCGACACGATGGCGGCGCTGACCGAGCTCTACCGCGAACACCAGGTGGGGCTCATCCGCATGGCCGTCCTGCTGGTCGGTGACGAGGCCACGGCGGAGGACGTCGTTCAGGACGTCTTCCTGCGCATGCAGGACAAGCTGCCGACGCTCGACGACGACGGCAAGCTGCTGGCCTACGTACGCGCCGCCGTCCTGAACGGCTGCCGCATGTCGCTGCGCCGCCGCAAGCGGATGTGGCGCCAGGTCGAGCCCCACCAGCCGCCGGTGTGGTCGGCGGAGTCCGCCGCGATCCTCAGCGAGGACCGCCGCGAGGTGATGCGGGCCCTCCAGCGCCTCCCGCGCCGCCAGCGCGAGGCACTCGTCCTGCGCTACTACCTAGATTTCAGCGACGCCGAGGTCTCCCAGGTCATGGGGATCCGGCCCGGGACCGTGCGGTCCACGATGACCAGGGCGCTCGCAGCGCTGGCCCGCGAGATGGGGGAGGAGGCCCGATGAGCTCGCTTGAAGACCGCCTCCGCGATGCCCTCACCGCGACGGCCTCCACCGTCGACGAACGCGTCGAACGCCCCCTCCCCGGCCCCCGCTCCACCCCCCGATCGCGACTGACACGCCCCGTCCTGGCCGCCATCGCCGTCCTGATCCTCCTCGCCGGCGCCGTAGGCCTCCGCTACGTCACCCACGAGGACAAGCCCGTCCTCCGCAAGATCCCCGGCATGCCCAAGTTCGTCGTGGCCGTCATGCCCAAGGCCAAGACCACCCCCTCCCGCCTCGAAGTCCGCGACTCCCGAACCGGCCGCCTCATCGGCACCCACCGGGTCACCGGCACGCACACGGAATTTCAGCGGGTCGTCAGCGCGGGTGACGGCCGCACCTTCTACGCGGTGGCGGGCGTCACGGGGAAGAAGAGCTGCCGGACGGACCTCTACCGGTTCTCGCTGAGCGCGGACGGACGCCCCCAGACGCTCATCCCGACCGGGCTGACGATGCACGACCGGGGGGTCACAGACCTCGCGGTCTCGCCCGACCGAACGAAGATCGCCTATCTCTACTCCGACGATGGTTGCGGTGGCGCCCCTCTGGACACTGGAAGCGGTGACAGCGGTGGAGGAAATGGCGGAAGCGGTGGTGATTCAGCGGGGGTCGCGACACCCCGATCCTTGCCGAAGGTCGGCGTCGGGGTCTTTGATATCGCTTCCCGGAAACGTTCCCAGTGGACGGCCGGTTCGGATTGCTCCATCGCAGGTGTCAACTGGCTTCCCCACGGTCAGGGCATCGGATTTTTGGTCGGCGACGCGCTGGACCACCCTGATCAGTTGCGCAGGATCAGCCCTTCCAGCCCTTCCGCGGTCGAACTGATCAAGAACAGTGCCCTGGTTTACCGGGCGCCGGAACAGACCTCGTTGGATGCTGTTTTCCCGGCTCCTGATGGCCGCACTTACTATTTCTTCGCGACCCGCTACAAGGCGGCGGCCGACAAGTCCGATCCGGCGACACCTAGCGGAGGCGACTATAGATATATGGGCCCCTCAGCCGCGGGCGAACCCGTCTCGGCGCAGATCGTCAAGATGTCGGCGGGCTCGACGACGCTGGAGGGCGTGGCATCGACCACCGTGCCGGATGACCTGAGCATCGCGATTCTTCACGGTGAGGCGTCAGGGCGTTATCTGCTGTCGGGCGACGGAATCGTGGACCTGCAGCGGGGTGGGCGGCCGCGGCAGGTCACCGGGCTCAGGGGAGCCGAGGACGTCGCCTGGTGATCAGTAGATCTTGTGCCAGGCGGCGCACTTGGTGGTGCGGTGCTTGATGGACTTGATGGGTGTCACGCCGCATTCGCGTGCGTAGAGGTGTGACGTGTTCGTTGAGTAGAAGAAGCGGCTGCCGTAGGCGACGTTCGTTCCGAAGTCGTAGTCGGCAGGGATGTTCTTGCGCGTGAGGAAGAAATAGACGTCGCTCTTGGCGTCCTTCTTGCCGCGTTCGGTCGCGTTGAATTGGACGGCGGCGGCCCAGCCGTTCTTGGCGTAGTCGCGGATCCAGCCCTTCACGGTGACCGACTTTGAGGTGCGCGTATAGGTGCCGCCTGCTTTGACGGCCTTGTAGCCCTTTGTGGACCATGATCGGGTGGTCGCTGCGTCGGCGGTGGTGGCGAGAGTGCCGAACGCGAGTGCGGTGAGCGTGGTGGCGGCTGTCACGGTGACGAAACGGCGCATGGCGTTCCTTCGGCGGGGGCCCGATCGGTCGGTCCGAAGTTAGCACCGCGATGACAAAAGACCCCGCCGAATCGGCGGGGTCCGATCGTGTCGTGTCAGTAGAGCTTGCGCGCCGGGCCGAGCCGCAGCTTGTTCTTGGCGCGCGGGTCCATCGAGCACTCGCGCACGTAGGCGTGGCCGGTCATGTAGCTGTAGGTCTGGCCCTTCTGGGTCATCGGCCGGTCCGCGCGGACCCAGCGCTGCTTCTTGGGGAGCCAGTCCTTGAGGAAGAAGGTCTGGACGTTGGCCTGCCTGCCCTGGCCCTTGGCCGGCTCGAAGCGGAACCGTACGCAGGCGGTCCGGCCGTCCCTGGCCGTGTCCTTCAGCGTGAGCGCGACCGTGACCCTGCGGCCCGTACGGGTGAACGAGCCGCTCGCCTCGATCGTCTTCCAGCCGTTCTTGCTCACGTACCGGCCCTTGAGGGGAGCGGCGGCCTGGGCGGGGGTGGCGATGACGCCCACGCCGGCCACCAGGGTGCCGGCGGCCAGGGCCACGGCTGCGGAACGACGCATGAATCACTCCAGACTCAGGGGTTTCAGGGATGATCACGGTCAAATTAGCGTGACCGCCCCGGCGTTCCGCGCCCGATGGGCGTCCCATGTCCGAGATCGGCCACGCATCCACCTCAAGGTTGATGCGCGGGACTATCCGACGAGGGATGCGGAAGCGTACTGAGGGCTGACGCGCGGGAGGTCCCGACGCGGTTCGCTGGAGTCATGACCGACAAGCGGGCGCCGGTGAGAGATCCGGCCGCCGAGGAGGGCGAGGTCGCCGACTGGCTGTGGGCGGCGCCGCCCCTGCTCCTGCTGACCGCCAAGTGCTCGTACGACATCAGCGACGGCATGTGGGGCATGGTCCTGACGGTGGTCTTCGGGACCCTGTCCGCGATCGGGTTCGCCGCGGTGATCGTGGTCGGCGTGCGCAGGCGGGCGTACGAGACGCTGATCACGCTGGCGGTGGGCGCGGGCGTGTTCTGCGCGCTGCTGCACCTCAAGGGCCATTTGTAGGGCGGACCAGCCCGGTGTCGTAGGCGAAGATCGTCGCCTGCACGCGGTCGCGCAGGTGCAGCTTGGTGAAGATCGCGTTGACGTGCGTCTTCACGGTCGCGGTGCCGATGCCGAGGGCCGTGCCGACCTCGGTGTTGCTGAGCCCCTGCGCGACCTTCACGAGCACGTCCCGTTCCCGCTGGGTGAGCAGGCCCACGCGGTCGTCGGCCGGGGACGGCGGAGCGACGGTGCCGGTGACGAACGCGTTGATCAGGCGGCGGGTGACGGCGGGCGCGAGCATGGCCTCGCCGCCCGCGACCGTACGGATGGCGTCCACGAGCTCCTGCGGGTCGCAGTCCTTCAGCAGGAAGCCGGACGCGCCCGCGCGCAGCGCCCCGAAGACGTACTCGTCGCGGTGGAACGTGGTGAGCACCAGGACGCGCGCGGGGGAGTCGCCCGTGGTGAGCTCCTGGGTGGCGGTGAGGCCGTCCATCCCGGGCATCCGGACGTCCATGAGCACGACGTCGGGCGTGTGCTCGCGGACGGCGCGCAGCGCCTCGGCGCCGTCGGCGGCCTGGCCGACGACCTCCAGGTCGGGCTCGCCGGAGATGATCGCGGTGAAGCCCGCGCGGACGATGTGCTGGTCGTCCACCACGAGCACCCGGGTCGTCACGTCGTCCGCTCCGGCCACGTCGTCCGCTCCGTCACGTCGTCTCCTCCATCGCGTCGAGCAGTTCGCGCATGTCGATCAGGGCGGCGCGGGCCTGGGTGGTCACCACGTCCAGCGCCGCCTGCGCGTCGGACCCCGTTCCGGCCAGGCCCGCCTCGGCGGCACGGACCAGCCGGGAGGTGTGGTCCAGGACGGTGCCGCGCAGGCCCATCGCGACGCGGTGCCGTTCGGCCAGGACCGCCTCGCCGGTACGGGCCGCCATCGTCTCCAGGGCGCTGGCCTCCCACCGCCTGCCGCGCCGCGCGATGGTCTTTCCCCACGCCCAGAACGGCAGCAGGATCAGCGTCGCGAACAGCGTGCCGGCGCCCAGCCCGTACAGGATCCTGAGCGCGACGGGCCCGGACTGGTCCTTGTCGACCACCAGCGACACCGACAGCATGAGCCCCCACGGCAGGCCCGCGATGATGGCGGCGGGCCAGGTGTGCGTGCGGGGGCGCGCGTACGCGGCGACCGAGTAGACGGCGATCATCGAGGCCCCGGCGCCGATCGCCGTCACCGCCGCCAGCTCGTGGTACCAGAGCGCGGCGCTGACCAGCCAGATCGAATCGATCACGGTCAGCACGGCCAGCACGGCGTACGGGAAGCGACGCCGCCACCACAGCGGCAGCGCGCGCAGCACGATGGCCGCGCAGATGAGTGCGCCCTCGCCGAACGTGACGTCCTTCAGCGCCTGATCGGGCGGGGTGAACGCCAGCAGCGTGGGCAGCACGGCGCAGAACAGCACCGCGAGGGCGTCCAGCACCTCCTGCCAGCCGGGCCCGCGCCGCGGCCGCGACGTCGGCAGTACGGCCTGGACCGACCAGCCGCCCGCCGGGTCCGGGCCCGCCTCCAGCGTGCCGCCGACCCCGGCCGCGCGTTCGGTCATCCCGGCGATGCCGCGGCCGGTGCCGAGCGGCGGCGGGGCCACGTCGCCGTTCTCGGCCGCCTCGTTCCCGACGCTGATCTCCAGCGCGCCCGGAACGTAGCGGACCTCGACCGCCACCGGCCTGCCGGACGCGTACCGCATGGCGTTGGTCAGCGACTCCTGCACGATCCGGTACGCGGCGGTGACCACGTCCGGCGGCAGCCGCCGGGCGCGGCCTTCGACCTCCAGCGAGATCGGGATGCCGAGCCTGGACAGGCCGTGGCACAGCGGCGGCAGCAGCGCCTCCAG
Source organism: Actinomadura barringtoniae (assembly GCF_017573505.1). Taxonomy (GTDB): domain Bacteria; phylum Actinomycetota; class Actinomycetes; order Streptosporangiales; family Streptosporangiaceae; genus Spirillospora; species Spirillospora barringtoniae. Next base: position 209,902 of record NZ_JAGEOJ010000005.1, on the reverse strand, counting down.
CCCGCCGTCGTCGGCCTGCGGACCGACCACGTCGACCAGCCGGCTGAGCGAGGTGAGCACGTCGCGGCCGGTGTCGGCGGCGGTGCGCAGCGCCTCGGTGGTGAGGTCGGGGGAGTCCAGGCGCGCGGCGGCGCCGCTGTGGACGACGACCGCGCTCAGGTGGTGACCGGCGACGTCGTGCAGATCGCGGGCGAGCCGTTCACGCTCGGACTCGGCCGCGGCGCGGCGTTCCCGGTCGGCCTCGTCCAGCCGCTCCATGAGCTCGCGGCGCCGCACCTTCTGCTGGCGCCGGATCTGCCCGAGTGTGGTCACGAGCGCGTAGAAGAAGACGTCGATCACTTCGGTCGACACGAAGTCCGGCCCGCCCTTTTGCCGCGGCACGTAGGCGGCGAAGGCCACGAAGTAGGCGAACAGCGCCCCGAGCACCGCCTGGCGCCGCCCTCGGTGCACAGCCAGCGAATAGAGCGCGACCCCGTCGGCGACGCCGCCGACCACCGTGTCGTGATGGCCGATCGCCACCGTCGCCAGGTCGCCGATCAGCACGGTCACGACCAGCACCGGAACGGGCGCCCGCCGCCGCCACAAAAGGGCCAGCGCCGACAGCACCACGGCGGACGTGGCGATCATCCAGTCGCCCTGCGACAGCTTGTGCTCGGCGTCCTCGTCGATCAGCCAGGTCACCGACAGCTGCGCGACCGCCAGAACGGCGGGCACGGCCATGTCGGCGACGCTCGGCCACCGAGCCGCGCCCTCACCGCCGTCGCCGCGCATCGTGGCACCGCGCACCGTGGCACCGTCGCGCGCACTCGCGCCATCGCGCACCACAGCACCCCCGTGCATTCGTGCACCCCCGTTCACCCGCACGAATCGACCTTATGGCGGACTTGCCGCCTTTTCAGCCCGCTCGCGGGTTGGACTTCACTCAGGAAGGCATGGAGTGACGCCGTCGAGGACCAAAGCGGGGTGGCGGCCGCTTTGGAAGCGGACGGTGAACGTGACGCTCGGCACATCGCGCGTCATCGTGAACGAGCGGTGGCGGCCCTTGCCGCTCGGCGGATTGGTCAGACGATAGCCGCGGTCGCCCATCAGTCCCAGGGTGACGCCGGTGGCCTGGTCGACCAGGACGGTGGGTGCGAGGCCCGGGCGCAGCGGAAGCTCGGTGCGCAGCTGGCGGCGTGACCGGCCGCCCGTGCACGGCTCCGTGCGGCTGGTCAGTGTGCGGGGTTTGCCGCCCGGAGGGCCGAGCCGTTGCGCGCCGTCCCGAAGGACGTGCGCGGTGTCGGCGTTCAGGCGGTCGGACGATTCCGACAGCGTGGGCCCCCGTGCGCACCCGGTGATCAGCACGGTCCCGACGACACCCCCGAGGAGACCGCGCCCAACAGTGGACACGGCGCGTAGCCTAAGCGGAGAGTGGTGGACGACTCCATAGAGTAATCACTTCGTTACGCCGTGGCGCGGCGTCGACGGTGGAAATATGCCAGAGGTGCGTGGCTTGGTCCGGGGCCCGGCGGTCGCCGTATGGCTGGTGCTGGCGATCGCCCTTCTCGCCCTGCCCGTTCTGCTCGCCCCGCTGCCCGCCGAAGCAGCGGTCACCGAAGCAGCGGTCACCGATCCGGTGGCCGATCCGGTGGAACGCATCCCCACCTATGACGTGGTGATGACGATCCGAGCGGACGGGGTGGTCCACGTCCGCGAGACGATCACCTACGACTTCGACGTGCGCGGCGAGCACGGGATCGTGCTGAGCGTGCCGTACCGGCGCCACAACCGGCTGTACGACGTGCGGGACGTGCGCACGAGCTCCTCGACCGGCGCGCCCGCGCGGGCCGACACGCTGAAGCTGCTGCACGACGTGCAGATCACCGTCGGCAACATGGGCCATCGGGTGCACGGCCGCCAGGCGTACGTGATCGAGTACGACCTGGCCTGGGCGATCACCCCCTACGCCGACCGCGACGAGTTCCTGTGGAACGCCATCGGCACCTACTGGGACGTGCCGATCGGCGAGGCGGCGGTACGGGTGGAGGCGCCGGTCCCGCTGCGCCACGTCGGCTGCCTCGCCGGCACCGCCACCTCCTACACGCGCTGCCTGCGCGACCGGGACGGCCCGTTCGCCATCGACTTCACCCAGACCGGGCTGCGCCCGCACGAGGGTGTGATGATCAAGGTCAGGCTGCCCAAGGGCGCGATCGTCGTACCCCCGCCGCACTATGCCCGGCCGCACTGGACCGGCTCGTGGGCGGGCTCGGTGATGCTGGTCCTCGCCCTCGGCTCGGTGGGCCTTGTGGCGAGGCGGCCGACGCCCCGCCCCCGGGTGGGTGAGATCCTGATCGTGTTGGGAACGGCTCTGGTCGTCCTGGACGTTGTGGATGACGTCGCGGCACGCGGTTTGTGGGCGTTCTCCCTGGGAGACGGCTGCCTGGCGGGTCTGGCCCTGGTGATCATCGGCGCCGCGGCGCTCGGCACGTACCGATTTCGGGCGTGGGAACGCGCAGCGGTCACGGGCCGGGGCGATTAGAGTTGGTCGTTACGTCGTAGGGCGAACAGATCGGCCGCGACGGACATCTGATTCCGTACAGGGGCACTTGGGTGCGAGGGAGGCGCGGGGCGTGCGGGAATACCTGCTCACCATTCTCGTCGCCGCACTCGTCACCTACCTGCTGACTCCGGCGGTGCGCCGGTTCGCGGTCTGGTTCGGGGCCCAGGCGGCGCCGCGCGACCGCGACGTGCACACGATCCCGACCCCCCGCCTCGGCGGATTGGCGATGTTCGGCGGCCTGGTCGGCGCGCTGATCGTCGCCGCGGGGCTGCCCGCGTTCCGCAAGGTGCTGGCGGCCGGCGACGTCAATGTGGGCCGCGCGATGCTGCTGTCGGGCGGCCTGATCGTCCTCGTCGGGATCGCCGACGACCGGTGGGGCGTGGACGCCCTCACCAAGTTCGCGGGCCAGGTCGCGGCGGCCGGGATCTTCATCATGCAGGGCATCCAGCTCTACCAGCTGCCCATGCCGAACGGCGAGCCGCTGGCGCTGCCGCCCGCCTATGGCGTCCCGCTGACCGTCTTCGTGGTGGTCGCGACGATCAACGCGGTCAACTTCATCGACGGCCTGGACGGCCTGGCCGCCGGCGTCGTGGGCATCGCCGCCAGCGCGCTGTTCTCCTACGCCTACCTGCTCTCCTACACCAACGGCCTGACCAAGCTGACCCCCGCGACCCTCACCGCCGCCATCCTGGTCGGCATCTGCGCGGGGTTCCTGCCGCACAACTTCAACCCGGCGCGCATCTTCATGGGCGACACCGGCTCGATGCTGATCGGCCTCCTGCTCAGCGCCGCGACGATCATGCTCACCGGCCAGTTCGACCCGGCGGTCATCGGCTCGTACGCGCAGTTCCCGTTCTGGATGCCGATCCTGCTGGTCCCGGCCGTCGCGCTCGTCCCGTTCCTCGACATGCTGCTCGCGGTCTGGCGCCGTACGAACCAGGGCCGTTCGCCGTTCGCGCCGGACAAGCAGCACCTGCACCACCGGCTCCTGGAACTGGGCCATTCGCACCGCCGGGCCGTCCTGATCATGTACTTCTGGGTCGGCCTGATCGCCTCCAGCCTCGTCGGGCTCTCGGTCACCAACTCGGTCCCGCTGGTGTCATCGGTCACCCTCGTGGTCGCGGTCCTCGGCGTCGTCGTCATGATCGCCGCCCCCCGGGTCCGCCGCCGCACCCCCCGCCACGCAGCCGGCCCGGCCGCCCCGGCCCAGCGCCCCCACCAGCCCGTCTGACCGATCCGGATCCTCCTCCGCTTCGACCCGGGATCTTCCGTTCAGAACAGGAAATCCGGCTCGTGTAGGACGTCGCGGGCCGGGTAGGGCGACACCTTCGAGTGCCGGTGGACTAGTCCAAGACCGGCGAACACCTGCGACAACGCGGACGCGATTCAGCCGAAGCAGGGGGCGCCCTGGGCTACAGTCCGTGTGGGGAGCGTGACAGTTCAACGAGGCCCAGTACGTTACTTCTAGGGTAATTGCGGGCGTTCTGGACGCTTGTGATACCTTTCACGAACAAGACACGGACACTGAAAGTGACCACCCGGAGCCCACATGCAGCCTTCCGACGCCCGGATCCTCCGCGGCGCCGCGATCCCGTCCGCCCTCGCGGGTGTGGCCGCCGTTCTGGCCGGTCTGCTCCTCGCCGGGGCCAAGGGAGCGCTGGGTGCCGCAATCGCGACCGTCGTGGTGATCGTCTTTTTCAGCATCAGCGTGGTGGCGGTCAGCTACGCCTCCAAGATCTCCGCGCAACTCATGTTCGCCGCAGCCGTCTTCAGCTACATCACCAAGATCTTCGTGATGTTCGCGCTGGTCGCGCTGCTTGACGGCGTGACCGCCTGGAACTCCAGCGCCTTCGCCTGGTCGGTCATCGCACTGACCCTGGTGTGGATCGGCGCCGAGATCCGGACCACGCTGAAGACCAAGATGCTCTACGTCGAGCCCGCCGAGGCTCCGAAGACCGCCGCCGACCGGAGCCCCTGATGATCTCGTGGGCTGCCGTGGCGCAATTGGACTACTCCAATATGACCACCAGGGGGGTGGCCTGCTATGGTCCGTCCTGCGATGAGCGAGGAGGGGCACCAGCCCGATCCGGGGTCCGACGAGGACATGGACCACCGCAGTTTCGCCAACGCCGCCTGGTCCATTCCCAGCTATGTGCTGAGCGGAATGGCCGTCTACGGCGGCCTCGGCTGGCTGCTGGATCGCTGGTTGGGTCTCTCGGCGCTGTTCCCCATCGGAATCCTGGTGGGCCTCGGTCTCGCGCTCTACCTGGTCTACCACCGCTACGGACGCTGACAGCCACCCCGCCGAAGGCACCCGTGACGGCAGTGACCTGCACAGTCTTCAGACTGAAGCCGCGCCCCTCGGGCAGGCACAAGCAAGCCACGACCGAACAACCGGTCACTGACGAAGGGACTGCCGCGTGAGCGCGCTGCACCTCCTCGCCTCCGGGGGCAAGGATGAGTTCGAGGCCCCCGGCACCGAAATCTTCCAGTGGGGCCCGCTCTGGGACGGCGCGCCCAGCTGGCTCACCAAGCCGACCCTGATCGTCGCGATCTGCGCGGTGCTGGTGATCTGGTTCGCGTGGGCGGCGTTCCGCAGTCCGAAGCTCGTCCCCCGGGGCATCCAGAACGTCGGAGAGGTCGCTTACCTCTTCGTTCGCGACCAGGTCGCCCGGCCGATGATCGGCAAGGAGGGCGACGCGTGGATGCCCTTCCTGTTCTCGACGTTCTTCTTCATCCTGTTCATGAACTGGATGGGCGTCGTTCCGATCCTTTACCTGCCGGTCAACTCGCACATCGCGTTCCCGATCGTGCTCGCGCTGACCGTCTACGTGATCATGCTCTTCCTGAGCATCAAGCACCAGGGCCTGGTCGGCTACTTCAAGAACATGATGTTCCCGCCGGGACTGCCCAAGCCCCTGTACGTGATCCTGGCCCCCATCGAGCTGCTCTCGAACATCATCCTGCGACCCTTCACCCACGCGGTCCGGCTCTTCGCGAACATGTTCGCAGGCCACCTTCTGCTGGCCTTCTTCGCGTCGGTCGCCTACTGGTTCCTGGTGGAGAAGCTCACCCCGCTCGGCGCCCCGGTCGGCATCGTCGGCTTCCTCATGACGATCGTCATGACGGCTTTCGAGATGTTCATCCAGGCGCTTCAGGCCTTCATCTTCGTGCTGCTGGCCGCCTCCTACATCGGCGGCGCCCTGCACGCCGACCACTGACCGATCTCCACCCGCAACAGAAAAGCCTCCGGTGGGGCAGCACCCACCGGTCCGAGTGAAAAGGAAAGAGCACATGCTCGCTGAAGCCGCCAACGTTCTCGCTGCGAGTGACTCCGTCAGCGGTAGCCTCGGTGCCGTCGCGTACGGTCTTGCCGCCATCGGCCCCGGTATCGGCGTGGGCATCATCTTCGGTCAGGGCGTGCAGGCCATCGCCCGCCAGCCGGAGCTCACCAACGTCATCCGTCAGAACATGCTGCTGGGCTTCGCGCTCACCGAGGCGCTCGCCCTCATCGGTTTCGTCGTGCCCTTCGTGCACAAGTAAACCGCTGACCTTCCACATTCCTGAGAGGAAGGCGGAACCCCGATGATTATGGCTTCGGACAACCCAGTAGTTCCCGAGGCTTCCGAGCTCGTCTTCGGCACCATCGCGTTCGCCATCGTGCTGCTCGTGGTCGCCTGGAAGCTCGTTCCGCAGATCCGTAAGACGCTCGACGAGCGGACCGACGCGATCGAGGGCGGGCTGAAGCGGGCCGAGGCCGCGCAGGCCGAGGCACAGGCGACCCTGGACGACTACCAGGCGAACCTCAAGGAGGCCCGGCACGAGGCGTCCCGGCTTCGCGAGCAGGCTCGCGAAGAGGGCGCGCAGATCGTGGCCGAGATGCGCGAGCAGGCGCAGGCCGAGGCGCGGCGCATCGTCGAGTCGGCGCAGGCGCAGATCGAGGCCGAGCGGCAGCAGGCACTGCAGCAGCTCCGGGCCGAGGTCGGCACCCTGTCGGTCGACCTCGCCTCGCGGGTCGTCGGCGAGTCCCTGGAGGACCCGGCCCGGCAGAGCCGCGTGGTCGACCGGTTCCTCGAGGAGCTCGAGGGCCGCGCCCGTTCGCAGGAGCAGATCACATCATGACCATCACGGGAGCGGTGAGCAGGGCGTCGCTGGCGGAGGCCAAGGAGCGGCTGGAGGCGGTCATTCCGTCGGCCGACCTCGGCACGCTCGGCGGCGACCTGTTCGCGGTGCTGCACCTGATCGACCGCGAGCACGGGCTGCGGCGCGCGGTGTCCGACCCGGCGCGGGACGGGGCCGACAAGGCGCAGCTCGTCCAGGCACTGCTCGAGGGCAAGGTCTCACCGGCCGCTCTCGAGCTGGTCGCCGACGTGGTCCGGCTCCGCTGGTCCAAGCCGTCGGAGCTCTCGGACGGGATCGAGTCGCTCGCGGTCACCGCCGAGTCGGCGCGGGCCGAGCAGGCGAACCAGATCGACGACCTGGAGGACGAGCTGTTCCGGTTCTCCCGCGTCGTCGAGGGCGAGCCCGAGCTGCGCGGCGCGCTCGCCGGTGCGGGACTGCCGGACGAGCGCAAGCAGGGCCTGCTGGACGCCCTGCTGGGCGGCAAGGTCACGGCGCCCGCGCTGGAACTGATCGCCGAGCTGGTGCTGCGGCCGCGAGGACGTAGCCTGGAGGGCGGGCTCGCCGAGTACGGCCGGCTCGTCGCCCAGCGGCGGCAGCGCCTGGTGGCGCTGGTGCGCAGCCCGGTGGAGCTGACCGAAGCGCAGCGGACCCGGCTCGCCGCGGTCCTCGCCGCGGCCTACGGCCACGAAGTACACCTGAACATCGAGCTCGACCCCGAGTCGCTGGGCGGCCTGTCCATCCAGATCGGGGACGAGATCATCGACGGCACGATCGCCGGGCGGCTGGACGACGTCCGCCGGCGGCTCGCCGGCTAGCGGATCCCTGAGGGAGTAAGAGAGGAATCATGGCGGAGCTGACGATCCGTCCGGATGAGATCCGGAACGCGCTGGAGCGCTTCGTCCAGTCGTACGAGCCCGAGGCCGCCGCGCGCGAAGAGGTCGGCACCGTTGTCGATTCCGGCGACGGCATCGCGCACGTCGAGGGCCTGCCCTCGGCGATGGCCAACGAGCTCCTCGAATTCGAGGACGGCACCCGTGGCCTGGCTCTGAACCTGGACGTCCGTGAGATCGGTGCCGTTGTCCTGGGTGACTTCAGCAACATCGAGGAGGGCCAGAAGGTCCGCCGTACCGGCGAGGTCCTCTCGGCCCCGGTCGGCGACGGCTTCCTCGGCCGCGTCGTCGACGCGCTGGGCAACCCCATCGACGGCAAGGGTGCGATCGAGTCGACCGAGCGCCGCGCGCTCGAACTGCAGGCCCCGACGGTCGTTCAGCGGCAGTCGGTCAAGGAGCCGCTGCAGACCGGCATCAAGGCCATCGACGCGATGACGCCGATCGGCCGTGGCCAGCGGCAGCTGATCATCGGTGACCGGCAGACCGGCAAGACCACGGTCTGCATCGACACCATCATCAACCAGAAGGAGAACTGGGCTTCCGGCGACGAGAGCAAGCAGGTTCGCTGCATCTACGTCGCGGTCGGCCAGAAGGGCTCCACGATCGCCAACGTGCGCCGCACCCTCGAAGAGGCCGGTGCGCTGGAGTACACCACGATCGTCGCCGCGCCCGCCTCCGAGCCCGCGGGCTACAAGTACATCGCGCCCTACACCGGGTCCGCGATCGGCCAGCACTGGATGTACCAGGGCAAGCACGTCCTGATCGTCTTCGACGACCTGTCGAAGCAGGCCGAGGCCTACCGCGCGGTCTCGCTGCTGCTGCGCCGCCCGCCGGGCCGTGAGGCCTACCCCGGTGACGTCTTCTACCTGCACTCGCGGCTCCTCGAGCGTTGCGCGAAGCTGTCGGACGACCTGGGCGCCGGTTCGATGACGGGTCTGCCGATCATCGAGACCAAGGGCAACGACGTGTCGGCGTTCATCCCGACCAACGTCATCTCCATCACCGACGGCCAGTGCTTCCTGGAGACCGACCTGTTCAACCAGGGCGTCCGCCCTGCGATCAACGTCGGTATCTCCGTCTCCCGAGTCGGCGGCTCCGCGCAGGTGAAGGCCATGCGCAAGGTCGCCGGTACGCTCCGCCTGGCGCTGTCGCAGTTCCGTGACCTGGAGGCCTTCGCGGCCTTCGCGTCCGACCTGGACGCGGCCTCCCGCGCCCAGCTGGACCGCGGTGCACGCCTGGTCGAGCTGCTGAAGCAGCCGCAGTTCAGCCCGTACCCGGTGGAGCAGCAGGTCGTGTCGGTGTGGGCCGGTACGACCGGTGAGCTCGACGAGATCCCGGTCGAGGACGTCAAGCGGTTCGAAGCCGAGTTCCTCGACTACGTCGAGCGCAACGAGTCCGGGCTGCTGACCTCCATCCGCGAGACCGGGCAGCTCTCTGACGACGCCCTCACCTCCCTGAAGGACTCGATCACCGAGTTCAAGAAGGGCTTCGAGACCAGCGACGGCAAGCTCCTCGGCGAGGACGAGCCGGTCGAGGCGATCGATGACGAGGACGTCGAGCAGGAGAAGATCACCCGCGTGAAGAAGGGCTGATCGGCGATGGCTCAGCTTCGCCAGCTCCGGAACCAGATCAGGTCGGTGAAGTCCACCGCGAAGATCACCCGGGCCCAGGAGATGATCGCGACCTCGCGCATCGTCAAGGCCCAGCAGGCGGTCGCGGCCTCCAAGCCGTACGCCGAGCAGATCACGCAGGCGCTCACCGCCCTGGTCAGCCACAACGTCGGGATCGATCACCCGCTGCTGAACGAGCAGCCCGAGGACAGCCGCACGGCCGTCCTGATCGTGACCAGCGACCGCGGCTTCTGCGGCGGCTACAACGCCAACGTGATCCGCGAGGCCGAGTCGCTGATCACCGCCCTGCGCGAGCAGGGCAAGCGGCCGATCCCGTACGTGGTCGGCAACAAGGGCCTGACCTGGTACCGGTTCCGCGCCCGTGAGGTGGCGGCCAGCTGGACCGGGTTCAGCGACCGGCCCGACTTCGCCAGCGCGGAGCGGATCGGCCGCAGGCTCGCCGAGGACTTCCTCAAGGCCGACGACGAGGGCGGGGTCGGTGAGATCCACGTGGTCTACACCGAGTTCGTCTCGATGCTGACCCAGCAGGTGCACGTCAGCCGTCTGATCCCGCTCGAGATCGAGGAGCGGGTCGACGAGGGGCGCGGCGTCCTGCCGGCGTACGAGTTCGAGCCCTCCGCCCAGGCGGCGCTCGACCTGCTGCTGCCGAACTACATCGAGAGCCGCATCTTCCACATGCTGCTCCAGTCGGCGGCTTCCGAGCACGCCTCGCGGCGCCGCGCGATGAAGTCGGCGACCGACAATGCCAACGAACTGGTCGAGGTCTACACGCGCCAGATGAACCAGGCGCGCCAGGCCATGATCACCCAGGAAATCAGCGAGATCGTCGGGGGCGCGAACGCGCTGGCCGAGTCTGGCGGGGAGTGAGAATGACTGCTCAGGTAGAGACGGCGACCGCCACCGGGCGAGTCGCCCGGGTCATCGGCCCGGTCGTCGACGTGGAATTTCCCGCCGACTCCATTCCGGACATCTACAACGCGCTGCACGTGGAGGTCACGCTCGGGGACGACACCCGGACGCTGACCTTCGAGGTCGCCCAGCACCTGGGCGACAACATGGTGCGCGCGATCTCCATGCAGCCGACCGACGGCCTCGTGCGCGGCGCCTCGGTCACCGACACCGGCGGCCCGATCTCGGTGCCCGTCGGCGACGTGACCAAGGGCCACGTGTGGAACGCCCTCGGCGAGACCCTGGACGTTCCGACGGCCTCCCTCGAGGTCAGCGAGCGCTGGGGCATCCACCGCAAGGCTCCGGCGTTCGACCAGCTGGAGTCCAAGACCGAGATGCTGGAGACCGGCATCAAGGTCATCGACCTGCTGTCCCCGTACGTCAAGGGCGGCAAGATCGGCCTGTTCGGCGGCGCGGGTGTGGGCAAGACCGTCCTCATCCAGGAGATGATCCGGCGCGTCGCCCGCAACTTCGGTGGTACGTCCTGCTTCGCCGGCGTCGGCGAGCGCACCCGTGAGGGCAACGACCTCTGGGTGGAGATGGACGAGGCGGACGTCCTCAAGGACACCGCCCTGGTCTTCGGCCAGATGGACGAGCCCCCGGGCACCCGTCTTCGCGTGGCGCTGTCGGCGCTGACGATGGCGGAGTACTTCCGGGACGTCCAGGGCCAGGACGTGATGTTGTTCATCGACAACATCTTCCGTTTCACCCAGGCCGGTTCCGAGGTCTCCACCCTGCTGGGCCGCATGCCCTCGGCCGTGGGCTACCAGCCCACGCTGGCCGACGAGATGGGCGTGCTCCAGGAGCGGATCACCTCGACCCGCGGTCACTCGATCACCTCGATGCAGGCGATCTACGTTCCCGCGGACGACATCACCGACCCGGCGCCGCACACCACGTTCGCCCACCTGGACGCCACCACGGTGCTCTCGCGCGCCATCTCCGAGAAGGGCATCTTCCCGGCGGTGGACCCGCTCGACTCCACCTCGCGGATCATGGACCCGCAGGTGCTCGGCCGGGAGCACTACGAGGTCGCCCAGGAGGTCCGGCGGATCCTGCAGAAGTACAAGGAGCTGCAGGACATCATCGCGATCCTCGGTATCGACGAGCTGTCCGAAGAGGACAAGGTCACCGTCAACCGGGCGCGGCGCATCGAGCGTTTCCTGTCGCACCCGATGTACGTGGCCGAGCAGTTCACCGGCCAGGAGGGCGTGACCGTGTCCAAGGACGAGACGGTCGCCTCCTTCAAGGCGCTGACCGAGGGCAAGTACGACCACATCCCCGAGCAGGCGTTCTTCATGTGCGGTGGCATCGAGGACGTCGAGAAGAAGGCCAAGGAGCTGGAGAAGTAGTCAGCTCCGGCGGGGCGCGCCGCGACGCGCGCCCCGCCGGATCGGCTCCAGTATTCGGAGGATTGACACGTGGCAACCCTGAAGGTCGGGCTGGTCTCGCCGGAGCGCGAGATCTGGTCCGGCGAGGCCAAGATGGTGGTCGCCCAGACCATCGAGGGGCAGCTCGGCATCATGCCGGGCCACGCCCCGGTGCTGGGCGTCCTGCTGGACGGCAGCGTGGTGAAGATCGAGCCGGCCGACGGCGGCGAGTGGATCACCGCGATGGTCGGCAGCGGGTTCTTCTCCATCGCCGATGACGAGGTGTCGGTCCTGGCCGAGCAGGCCGAGCTCGGCGCCGAGATCGACGTCGCCGACGCGCGGCGGGCACTGGAAGACGTGCTCGCCGGCGGCGGCGAGGACTCCACGGCCGAACGGCGCGCCCGCGCGCGGCTGCGCGCGGCGGGCCAAGAGGCCTAGACCGGAACGGGCGGGGGGACTTGGGCGGGCACCTGGCACTGGACGTGGGCGGGGTGCTCGCCTTCGTCGTTCTCCTGGTGGCGTGCGTCTTCGTCGCCATGACCGTGCGCCGATGGTTGTTCGAGCGCGGCGGCGGCACGGTCGAGGCCAGCCTCCGCGTGATCGGCCGTGATGACGCGCCCGGCGTATGGCGGCTCGGTATCGGCCGCTACAAGGGCGACGTACTGAACTGGCACCGCGTGTTCGGCTTTCGCCGCAGGCCCCGGCAGGTGATTCACCGCCGGGGCCTCGTCGTGTCCGGACGGCGCCGGCCCGAGGGGGAGGAGGCCGCCGGGCTGCTCCCCGACGTCAGCGTGATCGAGGTCAAGGACGGCGACCTGACCGTGGAGCTGGCGATGAGCGCGTCGGCGCTGACCGGCTTCCTGGCGTGGCTGGAGGCCGCGCCGCCCGGCTTCCCCGTCGACCTGCCGCAGCACGAGCCGTAGGGATTCCTCGTGCGGGCGGTGACATTGGCCAGTGTTGAGACGTAACTGTCACATTGTGGCCTGATGTGAGTCTTGTGGGCCCTGGGGTTTGCTGCCACGATCTTGCCAATCCGCTCCATATCCCCCCTACAGGAGTGAATGTTGCGCAAGCTCGCCATAGGAGCCGCAGCGGCCCTGACCCTGACCATGGTCACGGCCCCTGCCGCCGACGCCGCAGCCAAGCCCGACCTGGCCCAGCTGGTGACCGTCAAGGAGATCAAGCAGCACCTGCAGAATCTCCAGACGATCGGCGACTACAACGGCGGCAACCGCGCCGCCGGCCTGCCGGGCTTCGAGATCTCGGTGAAGTACGTCGTCAACGAGCTGAAGAAGGCCGGGCTCAGCCCGACGGTCCAGAAGTTCGAGTTCGACTACTGGGCCGAGAAGTCCCCGGCGGTGTTCGCCCAGACCGCCCCCGGCCAGGTGACCTACACGCCCGACACCGACTTCTCGACCTACCAGTACTCCGGCTCCGGCGACGTGACGGCCGCGGCCGTGCCGGTGGACGTTCCGACCACGGTCGAGGACGGCACGTCGGGCTGTGAGGCCGCCGACTTCGCGAACTTCCCGAAGGGCTCGATCGCGCTGATCCAGCGCGGCGGCTGTGACTTCGCCGTGAAGGCCGCCAACGCCAAGGCCGCGGGCGCGGTCGGCTCGGTCATCTTCCAGAAGCCGACCGTCGAGGACTCGCCCGTCGGCGGCACGCTCGGCGCCCCGTTCGACCAGCCGGTCGTCGGCCCCACGTTCAAGATCGGCAACGAGCTGGTCAAGCTCGCGAACGGGGGCGGCGTGAAGCTGCACCTGAAGACCGACACCGAGGCCGGCAAGCGGCAGGCCTCCAACGTCATCGCCGAGTCCAAGTACGGCGACCCGAACAACGTGGTCGTCGTCGGCGCGCACCTGGACAGCGTGCAGGCCGGTCCCGGCATCAACGACAACGGCTCGGGCACCTCGACGCTGCTCTCGCTCGCCAAGCACATCAACAAGCTGGGCAAGAAGGGCCTGAAGAACAAGGTCCGCCTCGCCTGGTGGGGTGCTGAGGAGGAGGGCCTGCTCGGTTCCGAGCACTACGTCACCACGCTGAGCGACGCCGAGAAGGCCAAGATCGCGCTCAACCTGAACTTCGACATGACCGCCTCGCCGAACGGCGTGCGCGGCGTGTACAACGGCTCGGACCCGACGGCCCCCGCGGGTTCGGCGGCGATCCAGAAGATCTTCAACGACTACTTCGCGAAGCGGAAGCTGCCCACCACGCCCAGCGAGTTCAACGGGCGTTCGGACTACGGGCCGTTCCTTGAGGCGGGCATCCCGGCCGGCGGCATCGACACCGGTGCCGAGGGCATCAAGACCGCCGAAGAGGCGAAGATCTTCGGTGGTACCGCGGGCAAGGCCTACGACGGCTGCTACCACCAGGCCTGCGACCGCATCACCAACATCAACTGGAAGCTGCTGGACACCAACGCCGACGGTGTCGCGCACGCGGTCCAGACGCTGGCCCTGTCCACCCTCCCGGTGAACGGCCACGCCCTGCGCGCTCTGCCGTCGCTGAGCGCCCCCTCGTACGAGTACAAGGGCGGCCACCTGGTCCGCTAACAGGACCCGTCCGCCCATCCAGAAGAACCGCAGATCCGCTGGCCCGGTCACCGACCGGGCCAGCGGGCTAGCGAGTCCTACCCACAGTTTCGTCCCCCCGCTCTCACTCCGTCTGGAGCATCACTTTGCGCAAGTTCGCCATCGGCGTCACCGCTGCCGCCCTGGCTCTGCCCTTGGTCGCGGCCCCGTCCGCTCAGGCGGCGGCCAAACCCAAGCCGAAGCCCGACCTGGCCAAGCTGGTCACCGCCAAGGACATCAAGCGCCATCTGCTCAACCTGCAGAAGATCGGCGACTACAACGGCGGCAACCGCAAGGCGGGCCTCGCCGGTTACGACATCTCGGTGAAGTACGTCTACAACGAGCTCAAGAAGGCCGGGCTCAAGCCGAAGCTGCAGAACTTCCCGTTCTGGGTGTTCAAGCAGGACGGCCCGGGAGCCTTCGAGCAGCTTGAGCCGAACAAGGCCACCTACAAGCCCGTCACCGAGTTCGGCACCTACGAATACTCCGGCCAGGGCGACGTGACCGGCAAGGTCGTCCCCGTCGACCTGGACGGCCCGCAGGACGGCACGGGCAACAGCGGCTGCGAGGCCGACGACTTCAAGAACTTCCCCAAGGGCGCGATCGCCCTGATCCGCCGGGGCAGCTGCGTCTTTGACATCAAGGCCAGCAACGCGGCCGCCGCCGGAGCCTCGGCCACGATCATCTACCAGCGCGTCGGCGCCGACCAGCCGACCGACGACCCGGCCGTCTACGGCCTGTCCAAGCCGTCCCCGGTCCCGGTCATCGGCACCACGTACAAGATCGGCAACGAGATGGCGGCCTCCGCCAAGGCCGGCACGCTCAAGGTGCGGGTGAAGACCGAGGTCACCAACACCCCGAAGCAGATCTCCAACGTGATCGCCGAGTCCAAGTACGGCAACCCGAACAACGTGGTCGTGGTCGGCGCGCACCTGGACAGCGTCGAAGCCGGTCCCGGCGTCAACGACAACGGTTCCGGGTCGTCCACGATCCTGGCCGCCGCCCAGAAGATCAACAAGCTGGGCAAGAAGAACCTGAAGAACAAGGTCCGCTTCGCGTGGTGGGGCGCCGAGGAGTCCGGCCTGGTCGGCGCGGAGTACTACGTCACGCACCTGACCGCCGCACAGAAGGCGAAGATCGCCCTCAACCTGAACTTCGACATGACGGCCTCGCCGAACGGCGTCCGCGGCGTCTACAACGGCTCCGACCCCACGGCCCCCGCGGGCTCGGCCGCCATCCAGAAGATGTTCAACCAGTACTTCGCCAAGCGGAAGCTGCCGACCGTCCCGAGCGAGTTCAACGGCCGCTCCGACTACGGGCCGTTCCTTGAGGCCGGCATCCCGGCGGGCGGCGTCGACACCGGCGCCGAGCAGCTGAAGACGGCCGAGGAGGCCAAGATCTTCGGTGGTACGGCCGGTCAGCCGTACGACGCGTGCTACCACGCCAAGTGCGACCGCATCACCAACATCAACTGGCATCTGCTGGACACCAACGCCGACGGCATCGCCGCCGTCATCCAGCGTCTGGCGCTCAGCACCCTGCCCGTGAACGGCCAGGCCCTGAAGGCCAAGTCCGCGCACCGCGCCCCCGTCCTCACCTACAAGGGCGGCCAGATCGTCCGCTAGTCCCACAACCACGCCGATCTTGCTCTCAGCGCCCCTAACCCGACGCCGGAAGGGCGCTGAGAGCAAGATCGGCGTTTTTTGGGTGTCAACCTGCGCAGGCTGTGACTTATGTAACAAACTTCCATAATGGTCAGAATGTGAGCTTTGTGACACCTTGATCGTAATTGGACGATCTTGGCTCGCCCCTACGCATCCCCGCCGCGCTGCCCCCGGCGCCGCCGTCCCCTCCTGGCGCCCTCGTCCCTACCTCAGCGTTCCCGTGCCCTCCGGCGGCCCAAGTGCCGATCACGAGGAGGACACATGATGTGGCGCCACAAGGTGCTCACTTCCGTCACGACCCTCATGGTGGCGGCCGCCGGACTGGTGGCCGTCCACGCACCCGCCGCCTCGGCGGCGCCGCTCGACCTGGCCAACGCCAGACTCCAGGTCAAGGACAACGCGGCCTACCTGAAGGCGAACGTCCAGGGCCTCGACGACGCGCTGCCCAACGTCGGCGTCGGGGACATCATGGCCGAGGCCAACCGCACCGGGACGGTGCGTTCCGGATCCGCCTGCAACTCCGCCGCCGTGGTCGACGCGGACCGCGACCCGAGCAAGCCCGCGGTCTCGGTGACCAAGAGCTTCTGCTGGCAGGACGACCCGACCGGCGAGGACGACCGCAACACCAAGAACTGGTTCCCGCAGGGCGTGACCACCGTGGCCGACGCACAGGCGGACCAGAAGTGGGGCGACTCGAACCAGCCCGTCCTGGTCAGCTGGTACTTCGCCGGCGCCGCTCCGGCGGGCAACGACCAGAAGGGTGTCCGGGTCAGCTTCATCGATCCGGGCACCGGCGAGTACCGGCACGTGCTGCTCGCCCACCCGTACGAGAACTCCTCGGGGAACGCGAGCTACACGAGCCTCCGGGACGACCAGACCGCGGGGAAGGGAGACTCTCTGCACGCGGGCGGGATCACCTGGTACGGCAACTTCCTCTACGTGGCCGACACCAGCCATGGTCTCCGGGTCTTCGACATGCGCCACATCTACGACCTGAAGGCCGCCGGCGATAAGGGCAATGTCACCGACCAGGGCAAGGTCGGCCGGATCGACGGGGTCTTCTACGGCTACGGCTACCGCTACGTGATGCCCGAGGTCACCGTGTGGGAGCACGCCGGCAGCGGTGGAACGGCGTGCACCGACTCGGCGGGTCCGCTCAGGTTCTCCTACACGAGCCTGGACCGCTCCGGCACCGACAGCCTGCTCGCCGGTGAGTACTGCGACGGCTACACCAAGGGCCGCGTGGCCTCCTGGGACATCGCCGACGCCACCTCGGGCGGGGAACAGCGCACCAGTGGCTATTGGGACGCGAAGTCCCTCCACACCCTGTCGGTACCGAACGTCAACGGAGCCACCAGGTTCAGCGGCAGGTGGTACGTGTCCCAGACCCATGGCGACAACGAGGCCGGTCAGGATGACCTCAGTGAGCTCTTCAAGATGAAGCCGGTCACGTCCGCCACCGGAGCACTCACCAAGGACTCGGTGCAACCCGGAGCGATCGGCGCCGAGGCCTTGTCTCACTGGCCGTTCGGCACCGAGGACACCCCGAGCCTCGGCACCATCTGGACCGCTTCGGAACACCCCAACCGGCGCATGGTCTACGCCACCCTGCCCCAGTGACATAAGGGCCGGGCTGCGCACGCAGCCCGGCCCTTATTGTCCAGATCTCAGGACTCGATGTTGGACATCACGTGCTTGACGCGCGTGTAGTCCTCCAGGCCGTACATCGACAGGTCCTTGCCGTAGCCGGAGTGCTTGAAGCCGCCGTGCGGCATCTCGGCGACGAGCGGGATGTGGGTGTTGATCCAGACGCAGCCGTAGTCGAGGCGGCGGGCCATGCGCATCGCGCGGCCGTGGTCGCGGGTCCACACCGAGGAGGCGAGGCCGTACTCCACGCCGTTCGCCCAGCGCAGCGCCTCGGCCTCGTCGGAGAACCGCTGAACGGTGATGACCGGGCCGAAGATCTCGTTCTGGATCGCCTCGTCGTCCTGCGCCAGGCCGGACACGACGGTCGGCTCGTAGAAGAAGCCGCGCGAGCCGACGCGGGAGCCGCCAGCGCGGACGCTCGCGTGGCCGGGCAGCCGGTCGACGAACCCCGCGACCCGGTCGAGCTGGTTGGCGTTGTTGAGCGGCCCGTACAGGACGTCCTCGTCGTCGGGCAGGCCGGTCTTGGTCTGCCCGGCCTGCTCGGCGAGGGCGGAGACGAAGTCGTCGTGAACGCCGGGACCAGCGAGGACGCGGGTCGCGGCGGTGCAGTCCTGCCCGGCGTTGAAGTAGCCCGCCTCGGCGATCGCGGCCGCCGCGGCCTCCACGTCGGCGTCGTCGAACACGATGACCGGGGCCTTGCCGCCCAGCTCAAGGTGCACGCGCTTGAGGTCGCGGGCGGCAGAGCCCGCGACCTCCATGCCCGCGCGGACCGAGCCGGTGATGGAGACGAGCTGCGGGATCTTGTTCTCGACGAGCGCGCGGCCGGTGTCGCGGTCGCCGCAGACCACGTTGAAGACGCCGGGCGGCAGGAACTCGGCGGCGATCTCGGCCATGAGGGTGGTGGTGACCGGGGTGGTGTCGGAGGGCTTCAGGACGACGGTGTTGCCCGCCGCCAGCGCCGGGGCGAACTTCCAGACGGCCATCAGCATGGGGTAGTTCCAGGGCGTCACCTGCGCGCAGACGCCGATGGGCTCGCGCCGGATCATGGACGTGTGGCCGGGCATGTACTCGCCTGCGGAGCGTCCTTCGAGGACGCGGGCGGCGCCGGCGAAGAAGCGGATCTGGTCGACGAGCGGCGGGATCTCCTCCGACATGGTGAGGCCCAGCGGCTTGCCGGTGTTCTCCGACTCCGCCGCGACCAGTTCCTCGGCTCGCGCCTCGATGGCGTCGGCGATCCGCAGGAGGGCCAGCTGGCGTTCGCCGGGGGTGGTGTCGCGCCAGGTCTCGAACGCGGTGGACGCGGCGGAAAGGGCGGTGTCGACGTCGGCTGCGCTTGAGACGGGCGCGGTGCCGGTCGCCTCGCCCGTGACCGGGCTGATGAGCTCGGCGGTACGGCCGTCGGCCGCGTCCGTCCAGGTTCCGTTCACGAAGTTGCGGGTCACCCGGAGGTCGCTCATGAAAGTCCTTTCAGATCAGCTTGGCGTCGTCGCCGGACAGCCGCTGCGCGAGGTAGATCGGCACGATCGACAGCACGATCAGCGCGGCGGCGACCACGTTGACCACCGGCGCCTGGCCCGGCCGGAACAGGTTGTTGAAGATCCAGATCGGCAGCGTCTCGACCCCGGCCCCGGCGGTGAAGGTGGTCACGATGATCTCGTCGAAGGAGAGCGCGAAGGCCAGGAGCCCGCCGGCCAGCAGCGCCGACCGCATCAGCGGGAACGTCACGTACCGGAAGGTCTGGAAGGTGTCGGCGCCGAGGTCGGCGGACGCCTCCTCCATGCTCGCGCCCAGGCGCCGCAGCCGCGCCTGCGTGTTGTTGAAGACCACCACGATGCAGAACGTCGCATGTCCCACGATCACCGTAAAGAGGCCCAGCTTGATCCCGAGCGGGTCCAGCACCGTGCGGAAGGCGTTGTTCAGCGCGATGCCGGTGACGATGCCGGGCAGCGCGATCGGCAGCACGACGAGCAGGGACACGGTGCCGCGCCCGAAGAAGCGGTAGCGCTGCACCGCGAACGCCAGCATCGTGCCGAGCAGCAGCGCGACGGCCGTCGCCGCGAGGCCCGCCTTGACCGAGGTCCACAACGCCGACCGTACGCCGGTGTTGTGGAGCGTGACCGACCACCAGTGCCCGGTGAGCCCGCTCGGCGGCCAGCTGAAGGTGGTGCTGGAGTTGAACGAGCCGATCAGCACGACCAGCAGCGGAACGTAGATCACGCCCAGGCCCGCGACCATCGCCAGCCGCAGCCAGATCCGCGCGCTCTTAGACAACATCAGAGGTTCTCCAATGCGCCGGTGCGCCGGACCGCGAGGAGGTAGACCACCATCACGGCGACCGGCACGGTCGCCACCGCCGCCGCGAACGGCAGGTTGCCCGCGACGCCGACGTTGTCGTACACCACGTTCCCGATCATCTGGCTCTTCCCGCCGACCAGCTTCACCGTGATGTAGTCGCCCAGCGAGAGCGAGAAGGTGAAGATCGAGCCCGCCACGACGGCGGGGAAGGCGGTCGGCCAGACGACCGTGCGGAACGTGCGGAACGAACGTGCGCCGAGGTCGCCCGCCGCGTCCAGCAGCGAGTCGGGCAGCCGCTCAAGCCCCGCGTAGATCGGCAGGATCATGTACGGCAGCCACAAGTAGGACAGCGTCATGACGGTCGCGGGCACCCCGTACCCCGGGCCGTGCAGCCCGAACGGGTCCAGCACCCAGTCGATCGGCCCGCCGGTCGCCAGCAGCACCCGCCACGCGTAGGCCTTGACCAGGTAGCCCGCCCACAGCGGCGTCATGATCGCGATGACCAGCCGGCGGCGGGCCCGCGGCGAGGCGACCTTGGCCATGTAGAAGGCCATCGGGAACGCGATGACCACGTCCACCACCGTGACCGCCACCGCGATCAGCACGCTGCGCAACGTGATCGTCCGGTAGACGCCCATCGTCAGCAGGTCGTGGAAGTTCTGCGTCGTGTAGGTCTTGACCACGTCGCCGGTGAAGACGTTCGTGGTCCAGAACGCCGCCGCGAACAGCGCCGCCAGCGACCCGAGGTAGGCGACCACCAGCCAGAGCAGCGGGGCCGACAGCAGCACCGACAGCCGCACGCGCGGCCGCCGGTGCAGCTGCCCGGCCACCCGGCGGCGCGCGGCGGCCACCCGGCCGCCGCGCGCGCCGGTCGTGCCGGTCGCCTGGTCGGCGAGCGTCATCAGCCTTGCTCCTGGTGGGGGGACGACCCCCCACACCCCCCGCATCGCTCGCTCCGCTCACTCATCCCTTGATCTCCGTCCAGGCCCGCGTCCACGCGGAGTAGTCCACGCACTTGACGTTGGTCCGGCCGTCCAGGCACTGCGGGATCGGGGTGTTCCAGTAGTGCACGTTCGTCCAGTACAGGTCGTCCGCGGCGTGGTAGGTGTCGCAGAACTTCTTGTCGGTGGTCTTCGTGCAGGCCTTGGCGTTGGAGGGCGCCTCACCGAAGTACTCGGCGACCTGCGCGTTGGCCTCCGGCGACACGATCCAGTTCATCCACTGGTAGGCGCAGTTGGGGTGCTGGGCCTTGGCCGCGACCATCCAGGTGTCCGACCAGCCGGTCGCGCCCTCCTTGGGCAGCACGGTCGCGACGGGCGCCTTGGCGTCCTTGGCCATGTTGGCGATGACCTGCCAGGTGGTGCCGAGCAGGGTGTCGCCGCTCTTGAACGACTGGACCGACTTGGTGGCGTCCGACCAGTACTCGCCGATCAGGGCCTTCTGCTGCTTCAGCAGGTTCACCGACGCGTCGAACTGCTTCTGGTCGAGCGCGTAGGGGTCCTTGATGCCGAGCGCGGGCTGGGTCGCCTTGAGGTAGAGCGCGGCGTCGGCGATGTAGATGGGCGAGTCGTACGCGGTGATCTTGCCCTTGTAGGGGGAGGCCGGGTCGAACACGGCCTTCCACGAGTCGGGCGCGGGCTTCACCTTGTCGGTGTTGTACATCAGCATGTTGGCGCCGCGGCCGTGCGGGACGCCGTAGGCGACGCCCTTCACCGAGTTCCACGGCTTCAGCTTCAGGTCGTCGAAGATGTCGGAGTAGTTCGGGATCAGCGCGGTGTTGACCGGCGCGACCGTGCCGGAGGCGATCAGCCGCAGGGACGCGTCGCCGGACGCCGAGACCGCGTCGTACTGCCCGGTCTTCATCAGCGTGACCATCTCGTCGGAGGTCCCGGCCGTCTTGGCGTTCACCTTGCAGCCGGTCTGCTTCTCGAACGGGTGGACCCAGTCGACCGACTTGTCGTTGCTGCCGTTCTCGGTGTAACCGGCCCAGGCGACGAGGTTGACCTGGCCCTCGCCCTTGCCGAGCGACTGGAGCGGGGCGATCTTCGGCGGGTTGAAGCCCGCGACCGTACCGCCGCCACCGCCGCCCTTTCCGTCGTCTCCTCCGCAGCCGGCGGCGACCAGCAGGCCCGCGGCTACCAGAGCGGTGGACATGGTGAGGCGCGTGAAGCGCATCGTGGTTTCTCCGATCAGTGGGGGGAAGGGATGGAGAACTCGTGTTCGCGGCTCCAGGCGAGCCGGACTCGCGTGCCGCGCAGCTCCAGCACGTCCACGGACGTGCCGTGCAGGTTCTGCTGGACCACCAGCAGCCGGCCGCCCGCGTCGAGGTCGACGACGAACCGGGTGACCGCGCCCGCGTAGGCGACCTCGGCGACGGTGCCGGCCGCCGACCGCTCGTCCGCGGGGGTGTCCGCGTCGAGGTCGGTGCCGACGCGGATCCGCTCGGGCCGGACGCTGTAGCGCCCGGCACGCCCGAGAACGGTCTCCGCGGCCTCGCCCTCGATCAGGTTGGAGGTGCCGACGAAGCCCGCGACGAACGCGCTGGCCGGCCGCTCGTACACCTCGGCGGGGGTGCCCACCTGCTCGATCCGGCCCGCGTTGAACACCGCGATCCGGTCGCTCATGGTGAGCGCCTCCTCCTGGTCGTGGGTCACGAACAGGAACGTGATGCCGACCTCGCGCTGGATCTGCTTCAGCTCGACCTGCATCTCCTCGCGGAGCCCGCGGTCGAGCGCGCCGAGCGGCTCGTCCAGCAGCAGCACCTTCGGCCGGTTGACCAGCGCCCGGGCGAGTGCGACCCGCTGGCGCTGCCCCCCGGACAGCTCGCGGGGGCGCCGGGCGCCGTAGTCCTCAAGCCGCACGGTGCGCAGCGCCTCACGGGCGCGCTCGCGGCGCTCGGCCTTGGCCACCTTCTTGACCTTGAGGCCGTACTCCACGTTGGCCAGCACGTTCATGTGCGGGAACAGCGCGTAGTCCTGGAAGACGGTGTTGACGTCGCGTTCGAACGGCGCGCGTTTCGTCACGTCCTGGCCGCCGAGGTGGACCGCTCCCGCGGTCGGCGCCTCGAACCCGGCGATGAGCCGCAGCACGGTCGTCTTACCGGAGCCGGACGGGCCGAGCATCGCGAAGAACTCGCCGTCGGCGATCTCCAGGTCGATCCCGTCCACCGCGACGACGTCGCCGAACTCCTTGCGCAGCCCGTTCAGCCGCACCGCGCTCGCGGAGGCGGCCCCGGACTCCGGCCCGATTCCGGGCTCGGACCCGTTTTCGGGCTTGGGTTCGCTGTCGGCCTCCACCGCGGAATCAGCGGAATTCACGTCCTTCATCCCTTGATTTGAGTCCATGCCTGCGTCCAGCGCGAGTAGTCGACGCACCCGGATTTTCCGGGTTTGCCGCAATCGGCCGTCGGCGTACGCCAGAACGCCAGTCGTTGGTAGAACGCGTCGTCGCCCACGTGGAAGTCGGCGCAGAACCCCTTGGCGGTGAAGCGGCAGGCCTTGGGGTTGGCGGGCGCCTCGCCGAAGTACTGCGCGACCTGCGCCTGGATCTGCGGCTTGGTGATCCAGTTCATCCACCGGTACATGCAGTTCGGGTGCTGCGCCTTGGACGAGAGCATCCAGGTGTCGGACCAGCCGGTCGCGCCCTCGGCGGGCAGCGTCGTCGCGACCGGCGCCCGCTCGGACTTGGCCACGTTCGCGATGACCTGCCACGCGGTGCCCGCGTGGTTGTCGCCGCTCTTGAACGACTGGACCTCGTCCAGGTAGTTGTGCCAGTACTGGTTGATGTTGGGCCGCTGCTTCTTCAGCAGGTCGACCGCCGCGTCGAACTGCTTGTCGTTCAGCGCGTACGGATCCTTGATCTTCAGGCTCGGCTTGTGCGCGCGCAGGTAGAGCGCGGCGTCGGCGATGTAGATCGGGGAGTCGTAGGCGGCCACGTGCCCGGCGGCCTGGGAGTTGGTGTCCCAGACCACGTTCCACGAGGTCGGCGGCTGGGAGAACATGTCGGTCCGGTACATCAGCAGGTTGGCGCCGTAGCCGTGCGGGACGCCGTACATCTGCCCGTTGATGGAGTTGTAGGACTGGTTCTTCAGGTAGCCGGCGATGTCGCCGTACTCGGTGAGCAGGCCGGTGTTGACCGGCACGACGTCGCCGCCGTAGACCAGCCGCAGGCTCGCGTCGCCGGACGCCGAGACGCCGTCGTAGCGGCCGGTCTTCATCAGCGCGACCATCGAGTCCGAGGTGTCGGCGATCTTCGCGTTGACCCGGCACCCCGAGGCCTTCTCGAACGGGGTGACCCAGTCGGCGGTCTTGTCGTTCGTGCCGTCCTCGGCGTAGCCGGCCCAGACCACGAGGTCGAGCGAGCCCTCGGCGGGCCCGATCTCCTGCTGGGCGTTCAGGTGCGGGACCGACGTCGTGGCGTCGTCGCCCGAGCCGCTGCAGGCGGTGGCGGAGGCGGCCGTCAGAGTGAGCGCCGCCGCCGTCGCGGCGGCGTGGCGCAGGCCGCGAGACGTTCTCTGGGGAAAGCGGGGCATGATCACGATCGCAGGAGTCTAGGGGGTGTGGTGTCCGGTTTGAGGACTGAAATCCTCAAGAACCGGGGATTTGGCAACAACTAGTACATGACCGATCGTCGCGTAGTAACGTCTGGGCGTCCATCGATTCCGCCACGAACGGGAAACATCACGCTGTGCGACCAACGGGACGAACGGCGGGCCCGGGGAACGGACACCGGCGGGCGAGGGCCGGACGGACCGGTTCGGTCCGGTTCAAGATCATCGCCCTGGTGCTGGTGTCCCTGGTCTCGCTGAGCACACTGTGGGCCTTCGCGGCGAGCGTGACGCTCGGCGACGGGCTGAACCTCCGCAACGTCAAAACGGTCCACGACCACTACGGCTATCCGGCCGGTGCGCTCGGGAGCGCGCTCCAGGCCGAACGGCGGCTGTCGCTGGTCTACCTCGGCAGCCACACCCCCGGCGACCAGGCCGCGATGGAGTCCGCGCGGCTCGACACCGACCGGCAGGCGACCCTGTTCCGCGACCAGGCAGCCGACAAGGGCGCGCGCGACGCCGCCCCCGGCGACGCGCGCAAGCTGGCCGACCGCATCGTCGCCCACCTCGGCGACCTCGACGGCCGGCGGGCCGCGATCGACCGCGGCCGGACGACGCAGACGCAGGCGTTCGCCAACTTCACCGACATTCTGGGCGACCTGGGAACGTTGCAAGGCGCGCTGTCCACGCTGAACGACGCCGACGTCTCCAAGGACGCCCGCAACCAGGTCAACTTCACCCGCGCCCGGGAGCTGCTGTCGCAGGAGGACGCCATCATGGCGGGCGCTCTCGCGGCGGGGCGGATGACCGCGACCGACCACGCCGACTTCGTCCGGCTCGTCGGCGCCCAGCGCAGCCTCTACCACCTGTCCTCGCCCGAGCTGCGCGACGCCGACCGCGCGTACTACCTGCGCGTCACCGGCACCCCCGAGTACGCGCGGCTGCGCACGCTGGAGGACCGCTTCACCGCCGCCAACCGCGGTTTCCGGCCGCGCCCCGGCGACGACGTGCTGTGGAAGACCACCGCCGACTCCAACCTCACCCGGTTGCGCGGCGTCGAGCTCGCCATGACGGCGGGCGCGGAGAAGCGGGCCGAGCCGATCTCCGACGGCATCATCCTGCGCGTCGCGCTCGCCGGCGTCGTCGGCCTCATCGCGGTCGTCGCGTCGGTCATCCTGGCGATCTGGGTGGCCCGCTCGGTCATCCGCGACCTCACGGGCCTGCGCCGCGCCGCGCTCGACCTCGCGCACGAACGGCTGCCGCGGGTCATCCGCCGGCTGCGCCGCGGCGAGGAGGTCGACCTGGCCACCGAGGCGCCGCCGCTGTCGTTCGGCACCCGGGAGATCGACGAGGTCGGCGAGGCGTTCAACGCCGCCCGCCGCACCGCGATCCAGGGCGCCATCGACGAGGCCGCGCTGCGCCGCAACGTCAGCGAGGTGTTCGTCAACCTCGCGCGCCGCAGCCAGGCGCTGCTGCACCGCCAGCTCGCCCTGCTCGACTCGATGGAACGGCGCCTCACCGACCCCGGCGACCTGGAGGACCTGTTCCGGGTCGACCACATGGCCGCCCGCATGCGCCGCCACGCGGAGGGCCTCATCATCCTGTCCGGCCGCGCGCCGGGCCGCGGCTGGCGCAACCCGGTGAAGGTCATCGACGTCACCCGCGCGGCCGCCTCGGAGATCGAGGACTTCACCCGCGTGACCGTGGCGCCGATGCCCGAGTCGGCGATCGTCGGCGTCGCGGTCGCCGACGTCGTGCACCTGCTCGCCGAGCTGATCGAGAACGCCACCGCCTTCTCGCCGCCGCACACCACCGTTCAGGTCACCGGCCAGTCGGTCTCGCACGGCTTCAGCCTGGAGATCGAGGACCGCGGCCTCAGCATGAACGAGGAGAGCCTGGCCGCCGCCAACCGGCGCCTGGCCGAGCCGCCCGAGTTCGACCTGTCCGACACCAGCCGCCTCGGCCTGTTCGTCGTCGGCCGCCTCGCTCAGCGCCACGGCATCAAGGTCACGCTGCGCACGTCCCCGTTCGGCGGCATGACCGCGATCGTGCTACTGCCCGACGAACTGGTCGTCTCCGGCGACCAGGAACTCGGCGGCGCGCCGCTGGCCGCGATGACCCGCCGCGCGCAGGACGCCCTCGTGCCCGCTGGATCGTTCCGCGACCCGTACCGCAACACCCGCGACGCCGCCGCGCTGGAGGCGGGCCCGGCGAGCGGCTCGGCGAGCGGCTCGGTGCTGCGGCTCCCGCTGTCGCCCGACTCCCCGTCCCAGCAGCCCCCGCAGGGCCCGCCCCCAGAAGAGCCGCCACCTCCGCAGCCCCCGCAGGGCGAGCCTTCGTACGGTGAGTCTCCGTATG
Source organism: Actinomadura barringtoniae (assembly GCF_017573505.1). GTDB lineage: Bacteria > Actinomycetota > Actinomycetes > Streptosporangiales > Streptosporangiaceae > Spirillospora > Spirillospora barringtoniae. The sequence goes on along the minus strand of NZ_JAGEOJ010000005.1, from coordinate 183,319 downwards.
GCGAGTCTCCGTACGACCCGCCCAGGTCGCCCTTTGACCAGCCGGCGGCGCCCTATGACGCGCCCACGTCACCGTTCGACCGTCCGGCGGCAGGCTATGACCAGCCCCCGGTGTCGTTCGACCAGCCGGGATCGCAGTACGACGAGGCCTCGCCGTTCGACAGCCCCTCCTTGCCCTACGGCAGCCCGAGGTTGTCCTACGACGGCGGCGCTTCGCCGTACGGCCCCACCTATGACGAGTCCGAGCTTTCCTATGGCGGACCCGCGTCGCGTTATGGCGGGCCCCCGTCGCCCTACGACGAGCCCACTTCTCGGCACGGCGGGACCGTTCCGCCCTACGACTCGTCCGACCTGCCCTCGGCGCCGCAGAACGCTCCGGCAGACCCGGACCCCTTCCCGTCGTCCTCGCCCACCAGGCTGAACAGGCGCGACGGCAGCGAAGGCAAGAGCGGCAAGAGCGGCAAGCCGCATCTGCCGCGCCGCGTCCGGCAGGCCAACATCGCCCCGCAGTTGCGTGAGGACCAGGCACCGCCGCCGCCCGCGGACCCGGCGTCGACCCGGCCCGAACGCTCGCCCGAGGACCTGCGGGCGATGATGTCGGCCATCCAGACCGGCACCCGGCGCGGGCGCGAGGAGCTGCAGGAGGACGGCGAGGAATCGTGAACGGGATGACCGGTCCTGGGAACGAGTGGTTCGACGACGACGCCGGGCCCCTGGTGCGGGCGTACGCGATGACCGGCGGCCGCGCCCGCCACTCCGGCCGCGAGGACTTCGCCATGATGGCGAACGTCGCGACGGTGGCCCGGCCCGCGGGCGCGCACCCGGGTATAGGCCCCGAGCACATCTCGATCATCGAGCTCTGCCTGGAGCCCCTGTCGGTCGCGGAGGTCTCGGCCCGGCTCCGGCTGCCGCTGGTGGTGGTCCGGGTGCTGCTCGGCGACCTCGTCGACCACGGGTTCGTCACCATCCGCCGTCCGCGACTCCACGCTAAGGACGGCGTCGTCACCGAAGACCTGTTGAGAGAAGTGCTGCATGGACTCGAAGCGCTCTGAAGGCGACGCCGAGGCCCCGATCCCGGTCAAGATCCTCATCGCCGGCGGCTTCGGGGTCGGCAAGACCACCCTGGTCGGCGCCGTGAGCGAGATCCGGCCGCTCCAGACCGAGGAGCTCCTCACCGACCGCGGCGTCGGCGTCGACGACACCGCGGGCGTCGAGCAGAAGACGACCACCACGGTCGCGATGGACTTCGGCCGCATCACCATCCGGGACGGCCTGATCCTCTACCTGTTCGGCACGCCCGGCCAGGACCGCTTCTGGTTCATGTGGGACGAGCTCGCCACCGGCGCGCTCGGCGCCGTCGTCCTCGCCGACACCCGCCGCCTGGCCGACTGCTTCCCGGCCATCGACTACTTCGAACGCCGCGGCCTGCCCTTCCTGGTCGGCGTGAACGTCTTCTCCGACGGCTTCGACTACAGCGGCGACGAGGTCCGCGAGGCACTCGACCTGGACCCCGTCGTCCCCGTGGTCCTCTGTGACGTCCGCCGCCGCGAGTCCGGCAAGAACGTCCTGGTAGCCCTGGTCCGCCACGTCATAGGCCTCAGAGTGGACACCCAAGAAGCCGGCGCCCCCGCCCGCCGCACCTGACCCGGGCCCGTGCCTAGGCGGGGGTGATGGTGATGTTGCCGTCGCCGGTCTTGATGGTGATCTTGTGCGGGGAGGCGGAGTCGACGGGGATGCCGTTCTTGTCGACGTTGCCGGTGTCGGTGGAGGCGTCGAGGGCGTACTTGACGTCGGCGAACGGCAGCTTGAGCTTGACGTCGCCGGTGTCGGCGGTGAGCTTCACCGAGTTCGGGGGCTGGGTGAGGCCGAAGCTGAGGGTGCCGTCGCCCGAGCCGGCGATGAGCTTGTCGGTGCGCAGGGCGGTGGCGGCGACGCTGCCGGTGTCGGTGTGGAACTCGGCCGAGCCGACCTCGCCGGAGGCGCGGACCGTTCCGTCGCCGGTCTTGGCGTAGAGGGAGGTCGCGCGGAGCGCGTTGGCCTCGATGCTGCCGGTGTCGGTCGTGACGCGGATGGCGCCCTGGACGTCGGAGACGGTGACGGCGCCGTCGTCGTTGTGCAGGTCCAGGCCGGTGTCGCGGGGGACCTGGATCTTGTACGAGACACCGCAGTTGCTGAAGCCGATCACGTGGCCCTTGCAGGTGGCCGAGAGCGACAGGGTGCCGTTCTGGATGACGTGCTTCGGCTCGGGCTTGCGGTGCTCGCTGGTCCAGGTCAGTCGCTCCTCGACCTTGATGCCGGGCGAGTCGGAGCCGACGATCTCCACCTTGCCGCCGGCGCCCGACACCTTGATCGACTTGGCGTCCGGGGCGGCGTACGAGCGGTCCTCGTGGTGGGTCTCGGTGTTCACGTCCACGCGGCAACCGGCGAGGGCGATCGCCGCCCCGGCCAGCACCGCCACGCTCATCAAGGTCTTCACGGTTTCAGGATCTCTCGCGGGTCCCGTCGGTGCCAGGTGGTGTCCTGGAGTGTGCGGGGTGGGGCTAACCCCACCATCGGTCAGCGTTCGCCGCCCGGCTTCCACAGGATGTCGCCGTGGCCCGCGTTGGCGACCCGGCAGAGGATGAACAGCAGGTCCGACAGCCGGTTCAGGTAGCGGGCGGTCAGCGGGTTCACGCCGCCGTCGGCCTCGGGGGCGACGCCGTGCGCCTCGATCGCCGCCCAGGCGCTGCGTTCGGCGCGGCGGCTGACGGTGCGGGCGACGTGGAGCAGCGCGGCGCCGGGAGAGCCGCCGGGGAGGATGAAGCTGCGCAGGGGCTCCAGCTCGGCGTTGTGGGTGTCGCAGGCCTCTTCGAGGAAGTCCACATAGGACTCGTCGATGCGCAGCGGCGGGTACTCCGGGTCGGCGACGACGGGCGCGCACAGGTCGGCGCCCACGTCGAACAGGTCGTTCTGCAGGCGGGTGAGGAGGGCGGCGAGCGGCTCGGGCAGGGAGCCCAGGGCGATGGCGACGCCGATCGCGGCGTTGGCCTCCTCCACGTCGGCGTAGGCGGCGAGCCGGGGGTCGGTCTTGGCCGTACGGGACGCGTCGCCGAGCGCGGTCGTGCCGTCGTCGCCGGTACGGGTGTAGATCCGGGACAGCACGACGGGGGTCTCCCTGTTCTTCGCCATGAGGTCACCCTAACCGGGCTGCCGGGGGCCCCTGCCGAGGTAGGGGGCAGAATGATGTTCGGTAGGGTTTTACTTACTTTCGCCTGGCGCGACCTCCGGAGGCGGCCTTGTACGACTACATCATCGTGGGCGCTGGCAGCGCGGGCTGTGTGCTGGCCGCCCGGCTGAGCGAGGATCCCGGCACCAAGGTGCTGCTATTGGAGGCCGGTCCGCCCGACGACGCCCCAGAGATCCACATCCCGGCGGCCGTCGCGGCGCTGATCAAGGGCCCGTACGACTGGAACTACGACACCGTCCCGCAGGAGCACGCGGGTGGCCGGAAGGTCTACTGGCCGCGCGGCCGGACCCTCGGCGGCAGCTCCTCCACCAACGCGATGATCTACATCCGCGGGCACCGGTACGACTACGACACCTGGCGCGACTCCTACGGCTGTACGGGCTGGGGCTTCGAGGAGATGCTGCCCTACTTCCGGCGGGCCGAGGACCAGCAGCGAGGAGAGTCCGACTTCCACGGCATCGATGGACCGCTCCGCGTCGAGGACCTGCGCTTCAAGCACAAGCTCAGCCAGGCGTGGGTGCAGTCGGCCAAGGCGTACGGGCTGGCCGCCAACCACGACTTCAACGGGTCCGAGCAGGACGGTGTCGGCTTCTACCAGGTCACCCACCGGCGCGGTAAGCGCTGGTCGACGGCGGTCGGCTACCTCCACCCGGCGATGCTGCGCACCAACCTCACCGTGGTGACCGACGCCCTGGCCACCAAGGTCCTGATCGAGAACGGCCGGGCCGTCGGCGTCGCGTACGAGGCGCGCGGCAAGACCGTCGAGGTCCGCGCCGAACGCGAGGTGCTGCTGTCGGGCGGCGCGGTCAACAGCCCGCAGCTGCTCATGCTGTCGGGCGTCGGCCCGGCCGACCACCTGCGCGAGCACGGCATCGACGTGCTGGTCGACTCCCCGGTCGGGCAGGGCCTGCAGGACCACCCGTTCGTGAACGTCATGTTCGCCACCCCGCGCAGCAAGCCGCTGTGGGAGCTGGCGAACGCCCGCAACTTCGCGGTCTGGCAGGCGTTCGGGCGGGGCCCGTACGCCTCCAACGTCGCCGAGGCGGGGGGCTTCGTCCGTACGGTCGAGGGCCTGCCCGCGCCCGACATGCAGTACCACGTGCTGCCCACGCCGTTCGTCAACCAGGGGCTGGTGGAGTCGACCGAACGGGCGCTGTCGGTCTTCGCCACGGCGGTCGCGGTCGCCAGCCGGGGCGCGCTGACGCTCCGTTCGGGCAGCCCGTACGCCAAGCCGCTGATCGACCCGGCCTACCTCGCCGACAAGGCCGACCTGGACATCCTGGTCGCGGGGGTCCGGCAGGCCCGCGAGATCGCCGCCACCGGCCCCCTGGCCGCGCTGGTCGGCGGCGAGACCGCGCCGGGCGAGCAGGCCGACGACGACGCGTCGGTGCGCGAGTTCGTGCGGCGCGAGGTCGCCACGCTGTTCCACCCGACCAGCACGTGCGCGATGGGCGGCGGCGCGGACTCGGTGTGCGACCCGGAGCTGCGGGTGCGCGGTGTCGAGGGCCTGCGGGTCGTCGACGCCTCCGTCATGCCGGCGGTCCCGCGGGGCAACACCAACGCTCCCACCATCGCCATCGCCGAGCGTGCCGCCGACCTCATCCGAGGCCGTGCCCCGCTCACCCCGAAGGTCTGAACCACGCCGATCTTGCTCTCAGCGCCCCTACCGGCATCGGAATGGGGCGCTCAGAGCAAGATCGGCGTAGGAATGCGAGACGCCCCCGGGAGATGGGCGGGGGCGTCTGGTCTGTTCGATCCGGCAGCCCGGCAGTGCGGCAGCCTGGCAGCCTGGCAGTGCGGCAGTCCGGCAGCCTGGCAGCCTGGCAGTGCGGCAGCCTGGCAGTGCGGGCTGCCGGGGGGCCGGGTGCGTTCGCGGACCGGGGACCTGCCGGGTCACCGGCGACGGGCCTTGGCCTTGGCGGCCTGGCGGCGCAGCTTGGCCTCGTTCCGCAGCTGGCGGGCGCGGTCGTCGGCGATGACCTTGGAGATGTCCGGGTGCATCATTGTCTGTCTCCTTGAGCTGCGGGCCGGCCTTCCCGGCCCGACATGTTCAAGGTTCGTTCTAAGGCGGCACCCCGGGCATCGGGACGAAGCCTTATCTCTGCTCATAAGAAAGGCTTAGGGCGGCTTAGTGGTCCTAAGCCGCCCTAAGTCGCCTTGCGTGAAGCCTGAGTCCGCCTCAGCCGGTCACCGCTTGTAGTGCTTGGCGTGCAGCATGTTCACCATCTGCAGGATGCGCGCCATCTCCTTCTCCGTGCGGGAGAACGAGGTGAGGTTCATCGGGACGGCGAAGCGCTGCCGGGTGATGGCCTTCGGCCGGGTGAACTCGCGGAGCCCGTCGGCGCCGTGGATGCGGCCGAAGCCCGACTCGCCGACGCCGCCGAACGGCAGGGCGGCGACCTGGGCGAACGCGGCGAAGGCGTTGATGGAGGTCATGCCCGAGCGCATCCGGCGGGCGACGTCCATCGCGCGGGCCTTGTTGCCGGAGAAGATGGTGCCGGCCAGGCCGTAGTTGGTCTTGTTAGTCTTCTCCAGGGCCTCTTCGAGGTCCTTCACCTTGTGGACGGTGATGGTGGGCCCGAAGGTCTCCTCGCAGACCGCCGAGGAGTCGTCCGGCACGCCCGTCAGCACGACCGGCTCGACGTAGGGCTTGCGGACCGACTCGGCGCCGCCGACGACGGCGGTGGCGCCCTGGTCGAGGGCGTCCTTGATGTGCCGCTCGATGATGTCCATCTGGCCGGGCATCGTGATCGGGCCGTAGGCGGCCTCGCGGTCGAAGCCGGGGCGCAGGTCCTTGGCCTTGTCGGTGAGCTTGGACAGGAACGCGTCGTAGGCGGAGTCGACCACGTAGATGCGCTCGACGCCGATGCAGGTCTGGCCCGCGTTCGACATCGCGCCCCAGAGTGCGGCGTCGGCGGCGGCGTCCAGGTCGGCGTCCGCGTCGACGATGCAGGCGTCCTTGCCGCCGCACTCGGCGACGATCGGGGTGAGGTTCTCGGCGCAGGCCGCCATGACCTTCTTGGCGGTACGGGTGGAGCCGGTGAAGGCGATCTTGTTGATGCCCGGGTGCGAGGCGAGCGCGCCGCCGGTCGCGCCGAGGCCGGTGACGGTCTGCAGGACGGGGCGTTCGGGGACGACGGCGGCGAACAGCTCGGCGAGCAGCACACCGACGCCGGGGGTGAACTCCGACGGCTTGAAGACCACCGCGTTGCCGGCGGCGAGCGCGTAGGCGATCGAGCCCATCGGGGTGAAGATCGGGTAGTTCCACGGGCCGATGACGCCGACGACGCCGAGCGACTGGTACTCCAGCACGCATTTCTGGTTGATGGCGACCATGCCGGGGAAGACGCTGCGCGGGCCGAGCACCTTCTGGGCGTTCTTGGCCGCCCAGTCCAGGTGGGTGATCGCCATGATGGTCTCGAGCTGGGCGTCCTGGACCGGCTTGCCGGTCTCCTCGTGGATGAGCTCGGCCATCCGGTTGAGGTTGCGGGTCAGCGAGCCCTTGAAGTTGAGCAGCCGGACGCGCCGCTCCTTCCAGCCGAGCGCCTGCCACCACTCGGCGGCCTCGCGCGCCCGCTCGACGGCCTCGCCCACGGCCTTCTCGTCTTGGACCGGATGCTCGGCGACGACCTCACCGGTCGCCGGATTCAGCGACTCGAAGGTGGACGTGCTCTCCGTGGCCACGGACATGTGGGACCTCCCGGCGAGGGTTCAGTAAGTACTCGCTTGCATGAGATACCGCCTAGTAAATCACCTTATGCCCCTGGGTTAAGCGTGATGTCCCTGACTTAGGCGTCCCTGACTTAGGCGTCCGGGATCCAGCTGCCGTGGAATCCGGCCGGTACGCGGCGCGGCAGTCGTACCGACGCCGTACGGGACAGGTCGGCCGCGTTCACCACCAGCAGCTCCGAGCCCTTGCCCGCCCGGTCGGAGACGATGGTCATCAGCCAGCCCTCGTCCTCGGCCCGCGCGCCCTCGGCCGGCACGAAGACCGCCTCGCCCGGCGCCATGTCGGCCCCGAGCTCCAGCGCCGTGGAGGAGCCGGTGCGCAGGTCGTACTTCACGATCGCGCCGCCGTCGGCCTCGGTGTAGAGGTAGCGGTGCCGGTGGCCGGTCCGGGTGTCGTCGTGGGTGGGGAACTCCACGCCGCGGTCGTCCAGCGCCTCCTCGGTGGCCTTGCCGGTCGCCGGGTCGAGCGTCCAGCGGTGCAGGCGCGCGGACCCGGTCGACGCGGCGGCCGTCGCGGGGTCCTTCGCGTCGGCGGCTGGAACCTCCGAGACCGGCCCGCCGGTCTCGGACCAGATCGCCGTGAAGGCGGCGGGACTGTAGCGAGCGCCGTCCAGCACGACGCGGCCCTGCTCGTCCTCGTGTGCGTTCCCGACATGGAAGACGTAGCAGGGGTCGATGTCGAACCAGCGCACGGGACCGTCGCCGTGCCGGGGCATCACGCCGAGCCGCGCGCCATAGCCGTCGTCCCAGCGGAACGGCATGCTGCCGTTCACCAGCTCCAGGTCGAACACCACCGGCAGGTCCATCCAGACCACGTGGTTCTCGGTGATGGCGAAGTCGTGCATCATCGTCGGCCCGGGAACGTCGATGTCGCGGCTCTCGACCAGTTCCCCGTCCGCCGACAGCCGGTGGTAGGTGAGGTAGGGCCCCATGAACCCGTAGCCGAAGAACAGCAGCTCACCGGTGACCGGGTCCTGCTTCGGGTGCGCGGTCATCCCGGTGGTCAGCCTGCCGCCGAAGTCGCACGGGCCGACCGTCTCCAGCTCGGGCGTCATCTCGTACGGGAAGCCGACCTCGACCAGCGCCAGGATCTTGCCCGCGTGCGGGATGACGTGCGTGTTGGCGTGCACGGCGGCGCGGTCGAAGGTCAGGTCGTCGCGCAGGAACGGGGAGTTGTCGGCCAGCTTCTTCGTGCGGACCCACCGGTTGCGGTACCACTCGGCGCGGCCCCCGTTCAGCCGGACGCCGTGGATCATGCCGTGGCCGGTGAACCAGTGACCCGAGTCGTTGCCGGGCAGCGGGTTCGGGCCGTTGCGGAAGTAGCGGCCGGTGAGCTCGTCGGGGAGCGTTCCCGTGACCTCGAGGCCGACGGCGTCGATCTCGTCGGGGACGGGCGCCATGTGGCCGCTCAGCCAGAGCGGGCGGTCGGTGTCAGTGCTCATCTCGGCTCATCTCGCTGGTGCTCCTCGATCGATCCGACCTCTCAAATCTAGACATTTCAGAAGTGACATGTCAACACCGACGTGTACAGTTAGAAGCATGAGTCTGCGACATGCGGTGCTGGGCCTGCTCGCCGAGCTCGACGGCGGCAGCGGCTACGACCTGATGAAGATGTTCGAGGTCTCCCTCGGCAACGTGTGGTCGGCCAACCAGAGCCAGGTGTACGGGGAGCTGGGCAAGCTCACGGCCGACGGGCTCATCGAGGTCACGGCCGAGGGCCCGCGCGGTCGCAAGGAGTACGGGGTCACCGAGGCCGGCCGTGGGGAGCTGCGGCGCTGGCTGCTGGAGGAGGAGCCCAAGCAGGCCCGCCGGGACGCGACGCTGCTGCGCGTCTTCTTCCTCGGGCAGCTGGATCCGGACCAGGCTCAGGCCTATCTGCACGCGCGAGCCGAGGACATGGGGCGGCGAGCCGAGGAGCTCGCCGCCCTCCAGGGGCGGATCGACTGGGGCGACGACAACCTGTCGGTCTACGGGCGGCTGGCCATGGAGTACGGGCGCCGCTTCATGGCCATGCGCCGGGAGTGGGCCGAGTGGGCCGAGAACGAGCTGAAGACCCGCGAGTCCTGATCAACCGCGGCCGCCGTCGCCGGCGGTGGCCGTCAGCTGAAGTCGGCGGCGTGGTCGGCCGCCCACTGGGCGAACGTGCGGGCCGGGTGGCCGATGACGCGCTCGACGTCCGGGGCGATCAGGGCGGGCACGCCCACCGCCGCGGCCTGCATCCGCAGAATCGAGTCCGCGATCTGCGGGGTCATGTGGCCGCCGACCATCCGTTCGCGCGCCACCTCCGGCGCGATCTCCTCGAACCGCGCCGGCCGCCCGATCGCCTCGCCGACGGTGGCGACCATCTCGGCGTGGGTGAGGGACTCCGGGCCGGTGAGGAGCGGCTTGGCCCCCACGTGGTCGTCGGTCAGGAACGCCTGTGCCGCCGCGTCCGCGATGTCGCGCTCGTGGGTGGGGGAGAACTGCGCCTCGGCGTAGGCCCCCTGCACCGCACCCCCGTTCCGGATCTGGTCGGCCCAGACCAGGCTGTTGGTGGCGAACAGGCCGGGCCGCAGGAACGTCCATTCCAGTCCGGACGCCTCGACCTCGCGTTCCATCTTCAGATGGTGCGTGCCGATCGGGTTGGCCGGGCCCTCTTCGTAGGTGCAGGCCAGCGAGGACAGCATCACGACGCGGCGGACTCCGTGTGCGGCCGCCTTCTCCAGGAGCTCGCCCGGTCCGTTCCATGACGCCGCCGGGTTGAAGAACACCGCCTCCACGTCGTCCATGGGCATCTCGTCGGTGCGGGCGACCTCGGCGCCCTCCGGAAGGCTGGCGGTGGCGGGGTCGCGGGTGAGTGCGCGCACCTTCTCCCCGGCGTCCAGCAGTGCGGTGACGAGGTGGCGGCCGACATTGCCGGTGGCGCCGGTGATCAAGATCATCAAGGTCTCCAGGAAAGGGTGCGGCAGGACGACGACGCCCATCTTCAACCAAATGGATGAAGACGTCAACCAGGTGGATGGATGACGCCGTCACCAGGGCGGTTACGATGAGCGAGTGACGCAGGAGATGAGGCCGCCGCCTCGCCGGTCGCCGGGGCCGGGGGAGCGCAAGCTGGACGCCGAACGGTCGCGCCGGCTGCTCATCGAGGCCGCCAAGGACGAGTTCGCCGCCAAGGGCTTCGCGGGCGCGCGCGTCCAGGACATCGCCGACCGCGCCGGGGTCAACAAGCAGTTGATCAACTACTACTTCGGCGGCAAGGAGGGGCTCTACTGCGAACTCGGCCGCCAGTGGATGGCGCAGGAGGCCGGGTTCAACGGCCCCGACCTGCCGCTCGACGAGCTGCTGCTGCTCTACCTGCGGCACACGCTGGACGACCCGCGCGGCACCCGGCTGGAGGCCTGGCGCGGCCTGACCGAGGACCCCAAGGACCTCCCGATCGGCCCCCGGGAAGACCTCTCGAACCTGGAGGACCGCCAGGCGGACGGCGAGCTGGCCGAGGACCTCGATCCGGCGGCGGTCATGCTGATGATGCACGCCCTCACCGCGGCCCCGATCGTGCTGCCGAACGCGGTCCGGCGGATCTACGGCCTGGACCCGGAGTCACCGGAGTTCCGCGAGCGCTACATCGAGGGCGTACGCCGGATCGTCCGCCGCCTGGGCACCGGCGCCGCGAAGGACGCCGGGCCCACAGCCGAGGACGCCGGGCCCACAGAGGCCTAGCGGATCACTGGCCCGGCAGCTGGCGCCAGAACTGGAAGAAGTAGTGGCCGAGCTGGATGAAGAAGTCGCCCACGCCCAGGGCGTCGGTCACGTTGTAGATCAGGTCGAAGAACGCCCGGTTGATCGGCCCGACCCACAGCAGGGCGATCAGGCCGAGGAAGATGTAGCCGCCGTACTGGTTGGCCTGTTGCACCCAGGGCCGGGGCAGGTACGGCTCGACGATCCCGAAGCCGTCCAGGCCCGGGATCGGCAGCAGGTTGAGGATCGCGGCGGTGACCTGGAGGAACGCCAGGAACGCCAGCGCCGACCAGAAGACCGTGTGGTCGGCGTGCGCGAAGTTCTTGAAGAGCACGGCCAGGATGATCGCGAAGAACACGTTCGCCAGCGGTCCCGCCGCCGAGATCAGGCTGTGCCGGACCTTGCCCCTGATCACCCCGCGGTCGATCCAGACCGCGCCGCCCGGCAGGCCGATGCCGCCGAGCAGGATGAACAGCACCGGGATGAGGAAGCTCAGCGTCATGTCGGCGTACTTGGCCGGGTTGAGCGTGAGGTAGCCGCGGGTGGCGACGCTGTGGTCGCCGGAACGATAGGCCAGGTAGGCGTGCCCGAACTCGTGGACGCACAGCGACAGCACCCAGCCGGACAGCACGAAGCCGAACACCGAGATCCGCACCAGGCTGAAGCGGTCGCCGAGGGTGTTGCCATAGCGCCAGGTCATCAGCCCGAAGATCACCGTGGCGGCCACGATCGCCAGGAACACGGGGCTCGGTGAGACCGCCGAGCGGCCTCGCATCTTGTGTACCGATCCCATGCTCGTGTCCCTCTCCAGGTGTCTCAGCTGATCAAAGACGCTACCGCCTCGGCGGCATCACTCGGGTCAAGGCCCGACGATGACGGGCACGACATACGTACGTAGGAAGGAACGTGTGCCGGTGTCGTCGCGGTTCCGGTTCATCACGATCAGTGAGGTGATGATCCTGAACAGGAACTCCACGGTCCCCTCGACCTCGATGTCCTGCCGCAGCAGCCGTTCCCGCTGGGCGAGGTCGAAGTAGGGCCGGACGTAGTCGCAGCACAGCGCCAGCACGTGCTCGGCCGCGCCCGCCACCGCCGCCTGCATGTGCCCGGCGGCCTCCGGGGCCAGGAACGCGGCGACCGTCGGCTCGTTCCGGACGAACTCGACGGCGTCCATGGTGCCCTCGATCACCGCGTCGGTGACCGACTGCTTGCGCCGCAGCCGCTCGGCGAGCCGGTCCATGAACCGCTGCAGGTCGCGCAGCACGACCGCCAGGATCAGCTCGTCCCGCCCGCCGGTGATGCTGCGGTAGACCGTCGCCCGCGACAGCCCGGCCGCGGCGGCGATGTCCTCGACCGTGGTCTTGGCGAGGCCGAACCGCGCGAAGCACTTCTCCGCCGCATCGATGATGCGTTCGCGCGTGGTGTCGGTGGTCGCCTGGGACATGCCTGAAGATTACAAGGGGTGCTCAGTCCAGCGCGTACTCGAGCGTCCAGGAATGGCCGCCGTCCTCGCCGACCTCGATCGTGCCCTGCCCGCTGATGCCCGCGAGCTCGCCGGTGCCCGAGGTCGGCACGATCAGCCACCGCAGCCACTGCGTCTCGGCGGTGCCGTCCTCGCTGCCCGCCGAGTGCTGGAGAACGAACGTCCCCTCGCGCCCGTGCAGGATGGCCCGCACGGTCTCGATCCCCACGTACGCCGCGGGCCCGGCCTTGGTCTCGACCGTGATCAGGTCGGTGGTGCTCGTCCCCACCATGTCGCCGTGGAAGGTCTTGCGCACGTGCACGCGGGTCAGCTTCTGGCCGTCGCCCTCCTCGTAGGGCTTCTCCGCGTCCCAGGTGTCGATGTCGAAGGTGCCCGCGGCGTGAAGAGTCATGACGTCATGATGCCAAGCCGCGCACGGAACGCGCCAAGAGGACGGCGCCAGAAGGGCGGGGGAACGGGGCTAGAAGAGGGTGCCCTCGTGCTCGATGCCGCGCAGGGCGTCGTAGTCGAGGGTGACGCAGTCGATGCCGCGGTCGGTGGCGAGGACGCGGGCCTGCGGCTTGATCTCCTGGGCCGCGAAGATGCCGCGGACCGGGGCCAGGTGCGGGTCGCGGTTCAGCAGTTCCAGGTACCTGGTGAGCTGCTCGACGCCGTCGATCTCGCCGCGGCGCTTGATCTCGACGGCGACGGTCGCGCTGCCCTCGTCGCGGCACAGGATGTCGACCGGGCCGATCGCGGTCGGGTACTCGCGGCGGATCAGCGTCCAGCCGTCGCCGAGGGTGGTGATGTGCTCGGCGAGCAGCTCCTGGAGGTGGGCCTCGACGCCGTCCTTCTGGAGGCCGGGGTCCAGGCCGAGCTCGTGGCTGGAGTCGTGCACGAGCTCGTGGACGTTGAGGATCAGCCGTTCGCCCGACTTGCTGTGCGTGACGGTCCAGCGGGCGATCACGCCGCTCTCGTCGGGCTCGACGAACGGCTCCTCGCGCAGGGAGCACGGCGGGTTCATCCAGTTCAGCGGCTTGTAGGCGCGGTCGTCGGCATGCACGCTCACCGACCCGTCGGCCTTGATCAGGATGAGCCGGAGGGCCAGCGGGAGATGGGCGGTGAGCTTGCCGGCGTAGTCGACGCTGCAGCGGGCGATAACGAGACGCACGATGGACCACCTTAGTGAGAGCGGCGGCCCCTCGCGCCCGCTGCGCCGATTCGAGGACACTGATCGGGTGAGCGACACCGAGATCCGCGTGGCCCGGGCCGCCGACGGCACGGCCCTGGCCGAGCTGGACCACCGCGAGTGGTCCACCCTGCACGCCATCACGCCGCGGCCGCCCGCGGACCGGCCCTTCTTCGACCGCGGCCACCCGCCCGAGCACTACCTGGTCTCTGAGCGCGAAGGCCGCGTGACGGGCTACGTCAGGGTCGTACAGGACATCCCGTTCCCGTCGGGCGATCATGTCCGGCAGATCCAGGGGCTGGTCGTGGATTCGTCCGAGCGCGGGCGCGGCGTGGGCCGGGCACTGGTGGACGCGGCCTGCGTCGAGGCCGTACGGCAGGGCGCGCGGCGGATCACCCTGCGCGTGCTGGGCTGGAACGCGGGCGCCAGGCGGCTGTACGAGGCGGCCGGGTTCGCCGTGGAGGGCGTCATGCCAGGGGAGTTCTACATCGACGGCCAGTACGTGGACGACGTCATCATGGGCCGCCCCCTCCCGTCCTAAGTCCCCCTGAGCAGGCTAAGTCCCTTTCGCGCGCGGAACTAAGGCGTCGTCCCGATGTGGGCACCGGGGCCTTAGAACGAACGTAGAGGGTGTCGGGCCGAGGGGATCGGCCCGGGGAGCCTAGGAGGGGCCATGTTCCACAACGACATCGTCTACTCGGTCATGCAGGAGCGCGTTCGGGACATGCAGGCCGAGGCCCGCGCCGACCACGACGCCGCCGCCGTCCGCAAGGCGCGCAAGTACTGGGAGTCGCGGGTGGTGAACGCGCTGACCGTACGGCGCTCACGGAAGGCCCAGCAGGCGCACCGGCCCGCCACCGCCCGCTGAGTCAATACTCGGCCGACCGCTGTCAAGACCTGGAATTCTTCGGAAACGGGATTTAGCGTCACAGATGGTTCGTCTTCATCACGCCGGGTGAAAGGAACCCGCATGTCCCTTGACGTGACTCCCGAACTCCTTGAGACGGCACAGCAGGGCGAGATCGACGACGCCGCCTTCGTCGACTGCATCCGGACCTCGCTCCCGTACGCCTGGGAAATGATCAGCGGCCTGGTCGCCAGGCTCCAGGTGGACGGTGGCGAGTTCGCCGACAACCACACGCCGCCGCCGGACGAGAAGGCCCGCGGGCAACTGCTCCGGGTGCTGGCCAGCGATGCCATGCGCGGCACGCTGGAACGCTACTTCGGCGTCCGGCTGGCCTTCCAGAACTGCCACCGCGTCGCGGTCTTCCCGGCGGGCGAGTCCGCCGCGTTCGATCGCTTCGTCACTCCCCGTGAGCAGATCCTGAACCAGTCGCCCGAGCTGCGCGACTGCTGACACCCCTCCTCACACAGAGAACCGGCCCTCCCGCGCGGAGGGCCGGTTCTCACGTTCCGGGGCCGAACTCACGAGCCGGACTGCTCGTCCTGCTCGGGTTCGCCCGCTCGGGTGTATTCGTCGATGAGCTCCTTGATCGAGTCGAGGAGGTCCATGTAGTCGGGTGTCTCTGCGACATCGCTTTCGGGCATGATGACGACCATACGTCCGAATCGGTGATGGCGCGACTACTTTCTGTAATTCTCCACCCAGCGACGCTGCCAGGGCGTTTCCACCGCACGTTTGTTGTAGTTCGCCCTGGTCCAGGCGACGGCCTCGTTCGCCGGCAGGCCGGAGAGCACGGCGAGGCAGGCGATGACCGTGCCGGTGCGTCCGACGCCTCCGCCGCACGCGACCTCGGCCCGGCCCGACCGCGCCTTCTCGTGCAGCTTCTGGATCTGGCGCACGGCGGCGGCCCGGTCGCGGGGGAGCAGGAAGTCGGGCCACTCGATCCAGTCGTGCGGCCAGGTGAGCGCGGCGTCGTGGCGGCGCTGGAGACGCCGGGAGCCCAGGTAGAGGCCGTAGTCGGGGGCGTCGGTGTCGTCCGGCTCCGGGTTGCGGAGCCCGCGTCCCCTGATCCAGGTGCCGTCGGGGAGTTCGATCGCGTTCGTCAGGGTCATGCCGTCGCCGCCCGGACCTTGGGAAGGACCTCGGCGCCCAGCCGCGCGATGTTCTCGAGCGTGGCCTCCCGAGAGCCCGCGGCCTCCACAAGGAAGATCTGGTGCTGGATGCCGGTGCTCTCCGCGGTCGCCAGGAGCGACTCGGCGCAGTCGTCGGGGGAGCCGACCGGGTGCAGGCCGATCAGGTGGCGGGTGTAGGCGGCGGGGTCGCGGGGTGAACGCGGCCGGTCGTCGACCGCCACGTACCCCTCGAGCCCGGGGCCGAGCCAGGTGGGCATCTCGCGCATCAGCAGCCCTTCCGCCTCCGAACGGGAGTCGGCGACCTGGGCCAGGTGCGCGGAGACGTGCGGCGCGTGCCCGCCGCCATGGTCTTCGTATCGGGAGACGGCCTCCCGCTTCTCGGTGTCGCTCACGTGCATGCCCAGCAGCATAGGAAGACCACGGCTCGCGGTGATCTTTTCAGTCGAGAGCGAAGTGCAGGCCACGACGACGGGCGGTGGAGCTGCCAGGTGCGGGACGACCGGGACCTCGCGGAAGGCGAAGTGATCGCCCGCCCAGCCGAGCCGCTCCCCATTCAGCCATCCGAGGAGGAGGTCGAGCGACTCGGCGAACGCCTCCTCATAGCGGGCGAGACCCGTTCCGAAGACCTCAAGATCCCGCCACGGCCCGCCGCGCCCCACGCCCAGGCGGAAACGGCCGCCGGACAGCAGTGTCAGCAGCGCCGCCTGCTCGGCCAGCGCCACCGGGTGCTGGTTGGACAGGACGCTGACCGCCGTTCCCACGTGGACGCGGCTCGTGAGCGCGAGGAGGTGACCGGCCAGGGTCGTCGCCGACGGGCAGACGCCGTACGACATGAAGTGGTGCTCGGCCAGCCACACGTCATCGAACCCGGCGCGTTCGGCCGCGACGGCCGCCTCCACCGTACGGGCGAGGGCGTCGGCGTCCGACTGACCTGGGTAACGGGTCGCCAGGAGGAAGATTCCGAAGCGCACTCGAGAGTGGTACCCGAACTTGGGCGTAACTGAGCGGCTCTGCGAGACTGCCCGGCATGAGCAGCGGATCGTTCAGCAGGGTCGGGGTCGTCGGACTGGGCACCATGGGCGCGGGCATCGCCGAGGTGCTCGCTCGCGGCGGCGTCGAGGTGGTCGGCATCGAGGTCGACCGGCAGGCGCTCGACCGCGGGCGCGGCAACCTGGAGACCTCGACCGGGCGCGCGGTGAAGCGCGGCAAGCTGACCGAGGAGGGCAAGCAGGAGATCCTCGACCGGATCGCGCTGTCCACCGAGTTCGCGGCCCTCGCCGAGTGCGACCTGGTCATCGAGGCCGTGCCGGAGCGCCTGGACCTGAAGCGCCGGGTGTTCGAGGAGCTGGACCGGGTCTGCCGGGACGACGCCGTGCTCGCCACCAACACCTCCTCGCTGTCGGTGACCGACATCGCGGTGACCACCAACCGGCCCGCCAAGATCGTCGGCGTGCACTTCTTCAACCCGGCGCCGGTGATGAAGCTGGTCGAGGTGATCGGGACCGTGCTCACCGAGGACGGCGCCGCGGGCCGGGTCGCGAACCTGGTGAAGAGCCTCGGCAAGACGCCGGTCTCGATCGGCGACCGCGCCGGGTTCGTCGCCAACCGGCTGCTGTTCGGCTACCTCAACCAGGCCGCCGGGATGCTGGAGTCCGGGCACGCGACCCGCGACGACATCGACGCGGCGATGAAGGCCGGCGGCGGGCTGCCGATGGGGCCGTTCACGCTCATGGACCTCATCGGGCTGGACACCTGCCTGGAGGTGCTGGAGGCCATCTACCGCGAGTCGCGGGACCGGCGCCACGCCCCGTCGCCGCTGCTGCGCGAGCTCGTCACCGCCGGGCTGCTCGGCCGCAAGACCGGCCACGGCTTCTACTCCTACGACACGTCCGCCCCGGCCGCCGAGCCGGACCCCATCGGCACCCTCGCCATCGCGGACGCGCCGGTCGTGGGCGTCGCGGGCTCCGGCCGGCTCGCGGCCGAGATCATCATGCTGCTCGCCTGGCACGGCGACGCCAGGGAGGTCATCTACGACGCCTCCGACGAGGGCCTGGAGGACGCCCTGGGGGCGATCCTCACCAAGGAGGCGAGGGTGAGGCGCGCGCACGGGCGCGCCGGGCTGGCCGACGCCGACCTGATCATCGACGTGCGCGGCGACGCCGCGTCGCTCTCGGAGCTCGCCGCCGTGGCCCCGGGTGCCGTCCTCGGCGTCGTGGCCCCGGCCGCCCCCGCCGCCGGACTCGCCGCCGCCACCGGCCGGCCCGGCGACGTCGTGGCGCTGAACTTCCCGGAGTCCTGGATCACGAGGTTCGCGGAGGTCGCGCCCACCGTCCTCAGCGACGCCGCCGCCGTGGACAAGGCGGCCGCGCTGCTGAGGGCCACGGGCATCACCACCGTGCGCTGCCGGGACCGCGCCGGCTTCATCGTGGACGCGCTGCGCTTCCCGTACCTGAACGACGCGGCGGCGATGCTAGGCGCGGGCTACGCCGACGCCGACTCGATCGACGCCGCGATGACGCTGGGCTGCGGCTACCCGAGCGGGCCGATCACCGACCTGGACCGCCTGGGCCTGGCCCGGGTCATCACCGGCCTGCGGGCCCTCTACGCCGAGAGCCGCGAGCAGGCCCTGGCGCCGACACCGCTGCTGGAGGAGTACTACACGGCCCGCCGCACGCTGCGCTGACCGGCCCGTACGACGCTCAACGGGAAGGGTCCCCGCATGGGGGAGCACGCAGGGACCCTTCACCGCGAACGTTCGCGAACCTAGAGGTATCCGATCTTTGCGCTCAACCGGTTCGCCGATATTGGTGTGAAACCAGGGACTCCAGCGGCCCATATCCTGGAGTCATGAGCCCTCGGAAGAACCGCCGCAACGCGCCCGGCGCGCAGCCGGAGGGCGCGAGCGGTTCGCTGTGGGGCCAGAGCACCGAGGAGGGCCCGGACGGCGAGTGGATCGTCCGGACGGTCGCCGGGGCGAACGCGATCAAGCCGTACCGCTGCCCGGGCTGCGACCAGCTGATCCCCGCCGGGGTGCCGCATGTCGTCGCCTGGCCCGCGGACGAGCGCGGCGGCACCGACGACCGCCGGCACTGGCACCGCCCGTGCTGGAACGCCCGCGGCCGCCGCACGCCGAACGTCCAGCGTTCGCGCAACGGCCCGCGCTACTGAACGGAAGGGAAGCGATGGGGGAGATCCGGGCGGGCACCGTCCTGCCGGCGCGGCGCGAGGACATCACGCTGCACACCGCCGACGGGCTGGAGCTCGTGGGCGAGCTCGCGCTTCCCGAGGATCGGCCGCCGGTCGCGACCCTGGTCTGCCTGCACCCGCTGCCGACGGCCGAGGGCATGATGGACAGCCACGTGCAGCGCAAGGCCTCCTACCGGCTGCCCGCGCTCGCCGGTCTCGCCGTGCTGCGCTTCAACACGCGGGGCACGACCTCGGCGCGAGGCACCAGCCAGGGCGAGTTCGGCGAGGGCGAGACCGAGCGCTACGACGTCGCCGCGGCGATTGAATACGCTGAGTATCACGATCTACCGCATCCGTGGCTGCTGGGCTGGTCGTTCGGCACCGAACTCGCGCTCACATGGGGTCGGGATCCGGGCGTCGAGGGCCTGCTCCTGTTGTCGCCGCCGCTGCATCGCGCGAGCGACGCCGACCTGGACGCGTGGGGCGCCGACCCGGACGGGCGGCCCGTGGTGGCCCTCGTTCCCGAGTTCGACGACTATCTGAGGCCCGCTGAGGCACGGGAACGTTTCAAGAGAATCCCGCAGGCAGAGGTGGTCGCGGTGGACGGCGCCAAGCATCTGTGGGTCGGTGAGCCGTATGTCCGGATCGTGTTGAACGAGATCGTCAAGAGGGTCGCCCCGGACGCGTACCCGCTGCCCACCGAATGGGACATTTCGGACGGCTAAACGAGTGCGACCGATCACGGCCACTCCCCTCCGCTGACCCGCGATCGGGGTGACGATTGCCTAGCCGCCGTATGGACGGTGGGTAATCGCGACCGTCGCCGGGGAGGGCCTCTCCACCATGACCGTGCAGTTGTACGCAAGGGACGTCGGCTCTGGCACGCCACTCGTACTGCTGCACGCGTTCCCGCTGTCCTCGGCGATGTGGCTGAACCAACGCGAGGGGCTGGCGACCCGGTTCCGGGTCATCACCCCCGACCTGCGCGGGTTCGGCGGCTCGGTGCTGGGCGGCGACGAGCCGTCGATCGAGGAGATGGCCGACGACGTCGCGCGGCTGTTCCGCCGGCTGGGCATCACCCGCGCGGTCGTCGGCGGGCTGTCCATGGGCGGGTACGTGGCGATGGCCATGTGCCGCCGCCACCCTGACCTGGTGATGGGCGTCGTCCTGGCCGACACCCGGGCCTCGGCCGACACCGATGAGGTCCGCGACGGCCGTGTCCGCCAGGCCGAACGGCTGGAGACCGACGGCACGGTCGCGGTGCTGGTGGACGAGGTGCTCCCCGACCTGGTCGGCCCGACGACGCTGCGGCAGCGCGCCCTGGTCTACGGGCGGGTTCGCGGGCTCGTCCAGGCGACACCGCCGCGGGCGGCGGCGTGGGCGCAGCGTGCGATGGCCGCGCGGGCCGAGAGCTTCGAGACGCTGCGCGAGCTGAAGGTGCCCGCGCTGGTCATCGTCGGCTCCGAGGACACCCTCGCCACCGAGGAGGACGCGCACGCCATGGTCGACGCGCTGCCGAACGCCGAACTGCTGGTCATCCCGCGTGCGGGACACCTGTGCGCGGTCGAGCAGCCGGATCTGTTCAACCAGGCGGTCGCGGAGTTCGCGGCGGCGCTGGCGCGGATGACGAACTGACGCGCGGAAGGTCGGTTTCGGGGGCCCAATCCCCGGTTTGTGCCATGTCTGGTAGATCTTTTTGGGTGAAAAAATACATCATCGCGGGCGTGGCCACCGTGGCCGCCGCCGGCGTCGCCGTTCCCGTCGCCGCGAGCCAGACCGGCGGTCACTCCGCCAAGTCGGCCGCGCCCGTCGCAGCCACCGCTGCCGCCGCCAAGGGCACGCCGTTCGTGGAGTACCACGGCAAGACGGCCGCCTACCACGTGGGGCAGTACAAGAAGCTCTCCAAGAGCGGCTACCGCCTCGTCTCGCTGAACGTGTCCGACCGGGCGCACCCCAAGTACGCCGCGGTGTGGCTGAAGAAGTCGGGCCCCGCGTTCACCGAGGTCATCGGGCAGTCGCGCGCCAAGTTCCAGAAGACCTTCGACGGTCTTCGCAAGAAGGGCTACCAGCCGACCGTCGTCACGGCCACCGGCCCGAGCGCGTCGGCCCTGTACTCGGGCGTCTTCGAGAAGAAGGGCGGCAAGTTCTTCTCCTGGGGCGACCTGAGCGCCGCCAAGCTCGCCTCGTACAACAAGTACGCGGCGAGCCACGGCTACATCCCGGTGTCCATCGACGCCTATGGCACCGCCAAGTCGCCGCGTTACCTGGGCGTGTGGGCCGCCAACCCGCGCAAGGTGAAGTGGAGCGTCTCGCTGGCCAAGAGCTTCAGCGCGCACGACAAGCTCTTCAAGGCGCAGGTGAAGAAGGGCTACCGCACGTCCTACGTGGTGGTCGGCACCGGCAACACCTACAGCGCCATCTGGCGCAACGACAAGGTCGGCGCCTGGGCCGAGCGCACGGGCCTCACGTCCGCGCAGCTGACCGCGTACGTCAACAAGGGCCGCACGCAGGGCGCCCACCCGATCCAGATCGCCGGCGGCGGCAACGTCTACGCCGGCATCTGGACCAAGTAGGACCGGCGAGAACGGCAAGAACGGCAAGAACCTGCGGGTCGTGACGATGCCTCGCCGGGAGGGCTACATGTTCTCCTGGCGGGGCATCACGACTTCCCGGATCAGCAGCGAGATCGCCGCCGCCGTCGGGATCGCCAGCAGCGCGCCGACGACCCCGAGCAGGGCCGCGCCGACCAGCGCCGCCACGATGGTCACCGCGGGCTGGACGTCCACCGTCCGTTTCATCACGCGCGGGTAGACGACGTAGTTCTCCACCTGCTGGTAGATCACGTAGAAGATGATGCAGGCTATCCCGTGCGTGATGCTGTGATCACCGCCGGTGAGGAACGCGACGAGACAGACGATCACCGCGCCGATCGTCGCGCCGATCAGCGGGATCAGGTCGGTGACCGCGACGATGAGCGCCAGCGCGGTCGCGTATTTCACGTCGAGGACCGACAGGAAGATGTAGGTCGAGACGCCCGCGATGAAAGCGATGGTGAACTGGCCCGCCACGTAGCCGCCGATCCGGTCCAGGATCTCGTCGCCCAGCAGGGCGACGCGGGCTCTTCGTGAGCGCGGGGCGAGCTGGTAGAAGAACGTCTTGATCTGCGGCAGCGAGCTGAGGAAGTACAGCGTCAGGATCAGGATCGTGATCGTCTGGAAGACGCCGTTCAGCGCGACCTTGCCGATGCCGGTCGCGGTGTCGGTCAGCCCCTGCTGGAAGCCGTTGCTGTTGACGGCCTTCTCGGCCTTCTCCAGCAGGTGATAGCGCTTGTCCCACTTGGCCAGCGTCTTGTTGTCCTGGAGCTGCTGCACGTAGTGGGGGATGTTCTTGCGGAGCTGGTCGGTCTGCTCGGAGACCGGCTGCACCAGCGAGGCGACGAAGCCGGCGAAGAACAGGATCACGCCGAGGAAGACCGTCGCGACCGCCAGCGTGCGCGGCATCCCGACCTTCTTCAGCCGCTCCACCGCGGGGTTCAGTCCGACCGCCAGGAACAGCGCCACGACGATCATCACGATCACCGACTTGGCGTTCTGCGCCGCCTGGACCAGCATCCAGGCGGTGATCACGCCGAGCGCGGCGATGAAGCCGAACTTGAACGGGTGCGAGGTGCCGATCGGCTCGCCTGGCCGGCCGAACGGGAACCGCTGGTCCACGCCCGCCTCGACCTTGCGCTGCTCCAGATCGTGCGCCGGGTCGGGGACGTCGTCGAGGTCGCCCGCCTCGTCCTCGCGCACGGCGGGCAGCCGGTTCTCGGCGGCCTCCTGCCGTGCCTCGACCGCCTCGCGTGCGTCCGGGGGCTCCGGCGCGTCGTCGTCGGGCGGCGGCGCGGGGGAGGGCACCTGCTTCTTCCTCGCCTTGGCCACCGCAGACTCAGGCGCCTCGGCCTCCGCCGCCTCAGCCTCAGCCCCGGCCTCGGTCTCGGTCTCGGCCCCGGCCTCGGTCTCGGCCTCGGTCTCGGCCTCCTGAGCCTCGCCGCCCTCTGTCTCAGGGGCCTCAGGAGCCTCAGAGCTCTTCTTAGAGCTCGCGGGGCCCTTCTTCGGGGCGGGACTCTCCTTTGGGGTTGCGGGGCTCTCCTCAGAGGGCACGGGGCTCTCCTCGGCCGGGCGACCCTCAGTGGCCGCCGCCCGGTCCTTCTGGGGGGTCTCCTCCGGCACGCCGTACTCCTCTTTACTTCTTTACTCCGCAGATGCGAAAAGCCTAGAGGAGATGTCTCCTTCTAGGCTTTTCGCAGTGGAACGGATTGAGTCAGCCAGGGATGCAGCCTCCGTGGCGAACGGGCGGAACTACTCCTGCCACCAGTCCTCGTCGTCCTCGTTCTGCTTCTTGCCCTGAGCGTTGCCCTGACCCTGCTGGCCACCCTTGGCGGGTGCGGCCTTGGCCGCCGCGGGCTGCGGCTTGGGCTGCCCGCCGCCCTGCGCGGGCTTGCTCTCGATGGCCGCCTTCTCGGGGGCCGCGGGGAGCTCTTCCGGGAGGCCCATCGGCGGCTGCATGCCACCGATCAGCTGGCGGAGCTGGTTCAGGTGGCTGGTGATGCTGTCGCGCTGGCGCGTGAGCTCGTCCACCTGGCGCTGCGCGGAGGTGCGGACCCGGTCGGCCTCGGCCTTGGTCTCGGCGAGCAGCTGCTCGGCCTGGCCCTTGGCCTCGGAGATGACCTGGTCGGAGTTCTTGCGCGCGTTCGCCATGAGCTGCTTGGCGTGCGAGTCGGCCTCGCGCCGGGTCTGCTCGGCCTGCTGGGTCGCCTTGGCGGCCCGCTGCTCGGCGGAGGCGGCGCGCTGCTCGGCCTCGGCCACCAGCTTCTGGGTGGCGGCCTGGGCGGCGGCGTGCCGTTCGGCGTCCTGCCGGTCGGCCTCCTCGCGGCGGGCGGCCAGCTGGATCTCGAACTCGGCCTCGGCCTGGGCGCGCTGCGCCTCGCTCTCCTCGAGGATGCGCTGGGCCTGAGCCCGCATCTCGTCGGCCTGGCGCTTGGCCGTGGTGAGGATCTCGTCGCGCTCGCGCTTGGTCGAGGCGCGCAGCTGGGCGACCTCGCGCTCGGTCGTGGTGCGGAGCTTGGCGATCTCCCGCTCGGCCGCGGCGCGCTTCTCGGCGACCTCGTGGTCGGCGGTGGCGCGCAGCTTGGCGACCTCGCGCTCGGTCGTGGAGGTCAGCTCGTCCGACTCACGGCGGGCGGAGGTGCGCACCTCCTCGGCCTCACGCTCGGCGGCGTTGCGCAGGTCGTCGCCCTCGCGCTGCGCGGTCGCGCGCAGCTCGGAGGCCTCGTTCTCGGCCGTGGCGCGGAGCTCGGCGGCGTCGACCTTGGCGGCCGCCTTGATCTCGTTGGCCTCGGAACGGGCGGCCTGGACGAGCTCGGTGGCCTGTTCCTCGGCGAGCCGGAGCAGCTGCTCGATGCGGGCGCCGAGACCTGAGTAGGTCGGGCGTTCCTGCTCCTGCAGCTGCCGATGGGCGTCCGACAGCTCACGCTGCAGCGCCTGGGTCGACTCGCGCGACTGGCGTACCTCGTTGTCGAGCTGCTTGATGTGCTCGTCGACCTGGTGCCGGTCGTAGCCGCGAAGCACCACGTCGAACTCGCGTGGGGGCGTGTCTTCAAAGAAGTTGCTGAGCTGGGCGTCGATGTCGGACTGCATGTGGCTCAATCCTGATGTGACGGGGCTACGGGTGGTATCCGGGGACCGGTTGATCGCCTGGCTGACGGGCGCTCGGCCCCAGACCTCTTCCGGCGAAAGAAGCGTACTCCCGCGACTGCCGTGTTGGGGGCTCATCTTGACGCGCTGCGTGCTTTGTCGTTTTTGTGACCTTGCTGGATGACGCCCCAGGTGCGCGGCCATGCGGCCCTCAAAGCCACCATTCGTGCAGGAACGGCTACAGAGAGGCGGGTTCCGAGGTCGTCGTGAGCCACTGTGATTTCGAACACGTCACGATCTTGGGCGACACGCCCGAAGGTCTGTTTTGGGCCCTTCTAGACGATCTTGAGGCTCGTCCGGGCGGTCCTCAGGCCTTCTGGACGAGCTCGGTGAGGACCCCGTGCGCGTCCTTCGGATGGAGGAAGGTGATCCGCGATCCCATCGAGCCGCGCCGCGGGCTGTCGTAGAGCACCCGCACGCCCTTCGCGGCGATTCCGTCCGCCTCGTCCTGAACGTCCCCGTCCGTGCCGAACGCGATGTGGTGGACGCCCTCACCGTTCTTGGCCAGCCACTTGGCCACGGTCGAGTCCTCCCGGGTCGGCTCCAGCAGCTGCAGGTAGCTCGCCGCGCCGTCCCCGGTCTCGTTGATCTTGAGCATGGCCTCCCGGACGCCCTGCTCCTCGTTCACCTCGATGTGCACGTCGGTGAACCCGTAGGTCTCGCGGTAGAACGCCACGGTCGCGTCCAGGTCGTGGCAGGCGATCCCGATGTGGTCGATGCGGGTGAGCATGGCGTTCTCCGTCTCGTGCGTGGGTCGAAGCCGGGCCGGGGCGGCGCGCGGAGCGGCGTCCCTCGCTGGGTATCGTGACAAATGTCGCCGTGGAACCTTGATGGAGGCCCCCTGTCATGACCGAATCCGTGATCGTCGCCGGTGCGCGCACGCCGATCGGCCGCCTGCTCGGCTCGCTCAAGGACTTCTCCGGAGCCGATCTGGGCGCGCACGCCATCAAGGCCGCGCTGGAACGTGCCGGGATCTCCGGCGACCAGGTGCAGTACGTGATCATGGGCCAGGTGCTCCAGGCGGGCGCCGGGCAGATCCCGTCCCGGCAGGCCGCCGTCAAGGCGGGCATCCCGATGACGGTCCCGTCCATCACCATCAACAAGGTGTGCCTGTCCGGCCTGGACGCGATCGCGCTGGCCGACCAGCTGATCCGCGCGGGCGAGTTCGACATCGTCGTCGCGGGCGGCATGGAGTCGATGACCCAGGCGCCGCACCTGCTGCCCAAGTCGCGCGGCGGTTACAAGTACGGCTCGGTCGAGGTCCTGGACCACATGGCCCACGACGCCCTCACCGACGCGTTCGACGGCGTCTCGATGGGCGAGTCGACCGAGGGGCACAACGCCAGGCTCGGCATCACCCGCGCCGAGCAGGACGAGTTCTCCGCCCGCTCGCACCAGCGCGCGGCCGAGGCGATCAAGAACGGCGTCTTCGAGGACGAGATCGCGCCGGTCGAGATCCCGCAGCGCAAGGGCGACCCGGTCGTGTTCGCCACCGACGAGGGCGTGCGCGGCGACACCACCACCGAGTCCCTGGCCCGGCTGCGCCCCGCGTTCAGCAAGGAGGGCACGATCACCGCCGGCTCGGCCTCGCAGATCTCCGACGGCGCCGCCGCGGTCGTGGTGATGTCCAAGGCCAAGGCGCAGGAGCTCGGCCTCACCTGGCTCGCCGAGATCGGCGCGCACGGCAACGTCGCGGGCCCGGACAACTCGCTGCAGTCGCAGCCCTCCAACGCCATCAAGCACGCCCTCGGCAAGGCGGGCCTGTCGGTCGGCGACCTCGACCTGATCGAGATCAACGAGGCGTTCGCCTCGGTCGGCCTCCAGTCGATGAAGGACCTCGGCGTCGGCCCCGAGAAGGTCAACGTGAACGGCGGCGCCATCGCGCTCGGCCACCCGGTCGGCATGTCCGGCGCCCGCATCGTGCTGACCCTGGCGTACGAGCTGAAGCGCCGCGGCGGCGGCACCGGCGCCGCCGGGCTGTGCGGCGGCGGTGGTCAGGGAGACGCCTTGATCATTCATTCCGCGACCTGAGCCGCTCGCCTGGCGGCTCGCGGCTCAATCGCGTAATGGCGAGCGCGACATCGCTTCGCGATCTGAGCCTGAAGCTTCGCCTTCGGCTCGCTTCAGGCTCAGGTAACGCGCTCGCGGTGGCTGAGCTTGTCGGTGGTTACTGGGCGTTCTGCTGCTGGATGGTGATGGTCTTGAAGCCCAGCGCCTTGAGCATGTTCTGGAGCATGAGCTTGGTGTTCTGGTCGGCGCGCTGGGGGAGGCCGCTCTGCTGCGCGGCCGTCTGGATCTTCTGGCTCGCCAGCATGTAGAGCTGCTGCTGGTTGTTGGGGTTGCCGCTGAAGAAGTCGCCGAAGCGGTTGATGATGCCGCGCTGGGTGGCGACGACGTGACTCTGCTTCGGGTCGAGGTTGGTGGCCTCGAGCTGGGCGCGGGGGAGCCGTACGGTCACGGCGGTGCGGTCCTTGTTGACCGTGATGGCGCCGGAGCTCAGCTTGCCGAAGTCGACGTAGGCGTCGACCGAGCCCTGGCCGACGAACAGGGTGCGCGAGCCGCGCAGGGCCGACGGCAGGAACTTGGCGTCCTTCTCCAGGTCGACGATGACCTGGTAGTTGCCGGTGGCCGACTCGTACCGGGACAGGTCGCGCATGGACTGCAGCAGGACCGGGCCGCTGCGGTCCTTGGTGTCCTCGGCGAACGGGTTGAGCCAGTGCGGGAGGAAGTGGAGCGTCTGCTGCGCCAGCAGGACCAGCGCGACGGTCGCCACGATCAGGATGAGACCCGTTCCGAAGCCCCGGCGCCGTGCGGGAGCCGGGGCGGGCGCGGGCTTGGCGTCTTTATGTTCCTTCTGTTCGGAGCGTGCCATGTAGGTGGCATGCCCCGCTTGTGCGCATGTTCACCTCACCCGGAGGTGTGCTTGAGGTCCGCCTGCTGGGAGGCGTGCTCGATCTCGATGAGCGACTCGCTGCGCAGGTGCGCCTCGTGCGCCGCCTTGCCACCGCGGACGCCGAAGAGGCGCTTGGTGACCACGATGTAGACGATGAGCCCGATGTTGATGAGCAGCGCGCCGATCCGGACGACGGTGATCTTCTCGCTCAGCTCGTAGATCTCGATGGGCAGCCCGAACGAGGTGGCGATCACCGCGAAGTACTCGCCCCAGCGCTTCAGCATCCAGAGCCCGACGGCCTCGATGATCTCGATCGCCGCGTACACCAGCAGCCCGATCGCGAGCCAGCGCAGTGTCGTCGCGTTCAGATCGAAGACGTGCCGGATCGACTCCACGACCTTGGAGTGGTCCAGGTCCCAGCCGACCTGGTCGGCGATCGGGCGCAGCAGCGGGATCTCCTTCTCGAAGATCCGCTGGACCGAGCCGCGGCTCTCGGCGAACCGCCACACCCCGTACGCCGCGACCAGCACGACGATGCCGCGGATGGCGCGCTCGACGGCGAAGAACCGCATGATGAACGCGTCCCGCAGCTCCTTGCCGCGCTTCACCAGCGGGGCCTTCTCCGCGGGTCCCGAGCCGTGCGGCTCCCCGTGCACGTACGTGCCGCAGCGCAGGCAGCGCCACGCCTCGCCGACCGGGGTGTCGACGTGCAGGTTGTGCCGCAGCGGCGGTTCGTCGGGCGCGTAGGTGATGTGCCCCTTGCGCGCGCAGGTCAGCAGGCTCCAGTCCACGGCGACACCTTAGAGCCAGGCGGTACGCGCGGTCACGAGATCGTTCCACTGCCCTGTCCCGGCGACGTCGCCGGGACCCGATGTGATCAGAGCCATACTCCTGTCAGAAACACCGGCAGGGTCCCGGTACGTTGGCCAGCCGTGGACATCGTGCGCATCCTCAGGTACGTCTCGATCGCCGAGGCGACCTCGTTCCTGCTGCTCCTGCTGGTGGCAATGCCGCTCAAGTACGGCGCGGACACCCCGCAGGCGGTTCAGGTCATGGGGCCGATCCACGGCGTCCTGTTCCTGGCGTACGTGGGCCTGGTCCTGATGGTCCGGGGGCAGCTGGGCTGGGACATCAAGCGCACCGTTCTCGCGCTCATCGCGGCCGTACTGCCGGTCGCCCCGTACTTCGTGGAGCGGTTCTGGCTGAAGCAGGCGCCTCAGCCCGAAGCGGTCCGCGCGTAAGGCTTCTGCATGGCCGCGGCGGGTCTGGGGGGTTCCGTCGTGGTCATGCAGAGGGTTACCTGAAAGCCCACCCGAGCCGATGAACGGCCGCCGCGTCAGGGCGAGGGGCGGGCGAAGTCGCGCGCGTTGAGCGCGCAGCGGTGGTAGTCGCGGTAGTGAACGCGCAGCCAGCCGCGCCGCTGCTCCTCGGTCCAGAGCCCGAACGCGCGCGCCGCGCGCAGGTCGGAGATCGCGGGCGGCTCCGCGCCGACCAGCCACGCGTCGATCAGTGAGCGGTACTGCGCCGCCGCGGGCTTCGGCACCGAACAGGCGCCGGGGTCCACGAGCTCGTTCCGGATCTGCCGGACGGCGTCGGCCTCGTAGCCGGGCTCCAGATCGCGCAGGTGGATCGACGCGACCCCGTGGACCAGCGTGGCCTCGGAGGTGTCGGGCCGCTGCTCCACCTTGGTGAACGCGCCCGGAGTGTCGTTCAGCCGGGCCGCGAGCGGGGTGGCGGCGTTCATCAGCGCCGGCAGCCCGTCTCGCAGCGCCGGATGAACGCACACGGTGATCGGCCACTCCCGGCAGGCCGAGTCGATCGCCACCGGGCCGACGGCCTGCCCGCCGGTGGACTCCAGCCGCAGGGTGGCGAACACGACGAGAGCGAGCGCGGCGGCGAGCGCCGCCGCGAGCAGGTGCCGCCGCGTCGTCCACCACGCGTACGCCAGGATCATCGCGGCCGTCAGCCCGGCCGACCAGAGCGTCTGGCTGAGCAGCACGCCGACCCGAAGGCCCGTGAACAGCTCGACCCGGTTGAGCGCCGCCGGGGGCAGCAGACTCACCCAGGACGTCGCCGGGACCCGCAGCGCCGACCACAGCCAGGTCGCCACGACGACCACGACGACGGTGGCGAGGCGCGGTACGAGGCGCCCCGCCAGATAGCCGGCGACCACGTGCATGACGAGCGCGGCCGCGCCCGCCAGCACGCCGGTCAGGTGCAGCGGTCCCGCCTCGTCCCGCAGGAACGTGCCGATCACCACGACGGCGCTGACCGCCGCGTACGCGATCAGCGCCGCCCCGCTGAGCAGCAGCATGTCCATGAACGCCCCGGTGGCCGGGGAGCGGGGAGTGAGGTCGCGCAGGTAGTCCAGGCGCCGCTCGCGGACCGCGGTCCAGGCCGCGAGCCCGGCCGCGAGCGGCCCCAGCAATCGCACCGAGTTCATCAGCGCGATCACCGAGTTGTCCCAGTAGGCGACCGGCGCCAGCGACACCCAGGCCACTGCCGCCCCGACCGCCGTGAGCAGCGGCACCGCGACGAGCAGCGCCGTGCGGCGGGCCTCCAGCCGGAGGACCCGCCCAAACTCAGACACCTGCGGTGCTTCCCGCGGGCAGTCGTTCCGCCCGGCCACGCGTACGGCGCCCACCAAGACTGTATTTCTTTGGCTCTCGCGGCCTCGAGTCCTCGCCTGGCGGCTCGGCCTCGAACCGCGAAAGCGGCGAGCGCGACATCGCTTCGCGATCTTCGCGGAAGGCATCGCCTTCGGCTCGCCTTCCGCTCAGGTGGCGCGCTCGCGGCGCGGGGCCGGCCGCCGCGAGCTCAGATCGAGGGGACGAAGCTGACGCCCCCCCTCGTACGGTCTGCCGGGGCAGGGCGGGCGAGCCGTCGGCGTCGTAGGCGGCGGTCTGGCGGCGATGGGTCGGCAGGTCGGTCAGCTTGCCGCGCGCCAGCGTGGTGACCCGGTCGCACCAGCCGGTCAGCGTCTCGGCCGCCGAGGCCGAGACCACGACGGTCGGCGCGAGCGCGCGGATCAGCGGCACGAGCTCGGCGACCGTGGCCGGATCGCCGGCCAGGTCCTCCAGCGGATCGTCCAGGATCACCAGCTCGGGCTCGTGCACGCAGGTCGCCGCGAGCCCGGCGCGCAGCCGGACGTCGGGCGGCAGCAGGCGCAGTTCCGTGCCGGCGGCCTCGTTCAGTTCGAGCCGTTTGAGGATGGAGCGGGCGGCCTCCGAACCCACCCGTTTGTAGTACGCCGCATAGGAAACGAACTCGCTCGCCGAGAGATTCTCGGCCCACGAGCAGCGGCCCGGCAGATAACCGATCCGGGCGCGCACGGAGCGCAGCCCGGACACATTCCCGATGTCCGCACCGAGAATCTCAAGCTCGCCGACATGTGGTCGGCGCAAGGTCGCGAACGTGGCCAGAAGAGTGGACTTGCCGACGCCGGACGGGCCGGCCACGCCGGCCACGCCCTCCGAGAACCGCAAGTCCACAGGGCGTAGGAGCCACCGCCCCCCGCGGCGAACACCCATCCCTTGGGCCACGATCGCGGAATGCTCCGCGATCACAATCTAACCCCCCGTGTTTGTGGCGATGCGCGCGTCAGGCCAGCAGCGGCCCGGTGACAGTTCCCCCCGTCACACAGTGTGCTTTTGCCATCACGCTCCGCATCGACATCGCGACTATAACCAGCCTTGGCGATCGCTGTCAGCCCTCTTTCTTCTCTCGCCCGGGAGCGCCCCGGATTCTTTGCCAAACGCCTTGGCGGGTGAATTCAGAGAATGGTCGGCTGTGTCCGAAAGCAGGGCGGCCGTCCGCTGGGAGCGGACGGGTGAGCGGCCGGGGGCGTCGATGGGGCAGGATGGACCCATGCCTTCTCGGGACTTTTCGTTGTACGGGGCCGTCGATCTCGGAGCCCGCCAGGCAGCCGCCAAGAAGCAGCAGGAGCGCCAGGCCGCCGCGGCGAACGCGCCGGCGGGCGCGGCGGGCGCCGGTGGCGCCGGTGCGGCTGGTCCCGCGGTCCTGGACGTCACCGACCAGAGCTTCAACGCCGACGTGGTGGAGCGCTCGCGCACCGTCCCGGTGCTGGTCGACTTCTGGGCCGAATGGTGCGGGCCGTGCAAGCAGCTCGGCCCGATCCTGGAGAAGCTGGCGGCCGAGGCGGCCGGCAAGTGGGTGCTCGCCAAGGTCGACATCGACGCCAACCCGCAGCTCGGCGCGTACATGCAGCAGATGGGCGTGCGCGGCATCCCGTTCGTCGCGGTGGTCGTCGCCGGGCAGCTCATGCCGTTCCTGAACGGTGCCGCGCCCGAGGCGCAGGTCCGCCAGGCCATCGACCAGCTTTTTGAGGCGCTGCGCCAGGAGGGCATCCTGCCCGAGGGCGAGCCCGGCGCGCCGGGCGAGGACGCCCCCGAGTCGGCGATGCCCGCGGTCGACCCGGTGTACCAGGAGGCCGAGGAGGCCCTGCAGTCCGGCGATCTGGACGCCGCCCAGGCCGCGTTCCAGCGCGTTCTGGACAAGAACCCGAACGACGACCAGGCCCAGCAGGGCTTGGCCCTCGTCGAGCTCAGCCAGCGCGTGCGCGGCCTGGAGGCCCAGCAGGCCCTCACCGACGCCGCCGCGAAGCCGGCCGACGTGACGGCCCAGCTGAACGCCGCCGACGTCGAGATGGTCTCCGGCCAGATCGAGGCCGCGTTCGACCGCCTGGTCGGCGCCGTGAAGCGCATGGCCGGCGACGACCGCGAGGCCGTCCGCAAGCGCCTGCTCCAGCTCTTCGAGCTTCTGCCCCCCGAGGACCCCCGCGTAGGCAAGGCCCGCCGGGCCCTGGCCTCCGCGCTGTTCTAACGGCGATCCGGGGCTTTTCCGGCGGTCTCGACCGCCGGTCCCGCGCATCTATCGCTTGGTCACGGGCATGAACGCGGTATGAGCGCGCGTGTGGTGACGATTTCGGCGACGTTCGGTGCGGGTGGCAGTACGGTCGGGCCCGCCGTGGCGGAACGGCTGGGGCTCCCGTTCATCGACCGTGCCGTGCCCGCCACCGTCGCCGCCGAGATCGGGTGCACGCTGGAGGAGGCGCTCGCCCACGACGGGCGTACCGAGAGCGGCATCGGGCGGATCCTGGCGGGCGCGGCGCGGCTGCCGAACGTGTCGCTCGCGGGCATGGACATCTACCTGCCGGACCGGACGATCCTGCCCGAGGAGGAGTTCGTCACCCGCACCGAGCAGGTGATCACCAGGGCCGTCGACGCCGACGGCGGCGTGCTGCTCGGACGCGCGGGCGCGGTCCTGCTCGCCGACCATCCCCACGCCCTCCACGTACGCCTGGACGGCGACCGGGAGCGGCGCCTGGAACGGGCGCGGACGGATCTCCAGGGTGCGGAGTCCGAGGCGGGCGCGGGTCCGGGGGAACCTCCAAACGCAGGGGCAACGCGGGAGACAGTGACGTCCCAGGGTGATCTGAAGCGTATGCTCGATGACAATGACCGCGCCCGGGCGGCCTACGTGAAGCACTTCTACGGGGCCGATCCCGCCGATCCGCGGCTCTACCACCTCGTCATCGACTCGACGAGGCTCCCCGGCGCGGCCGTCGTGGAGCTCGTCGTCGCCGCGGCCCGGGCGGTCTGAGCCCGGGCCGGCCGCGGTGCCCCATCGCCCCTGACGTGGGACGATGTGGGCGGGACAAGGACGTACCCCCGGTAGTAAAAGGGAGCCAACCGTGGCGAGCGTGCCCAGCGTTTCGTACTCCATCACCGTCCGGCTGGAGGTTCCGGCCGGCGGCAAGGCCGTCAGCCAGATCACCCACGTGGTCGAGAACGCCGGAGGCATCGTCACGGCGCTCGACGTCAACACCGCCGGCCACGAGAAGCTGCGCATCGACGTCACCATCGCCACCCGCGACACCGAGCACGCCGAGGCGATCGCCGCGGCGCTCGAGACGATCGACGACATCAGCATCCACAAGGTCAGCGACCGCACGTTCCTCATGCACCTCGGCGGCAAGATCGAGATGCAGTCCAAGGTGCCGCTGCGCAACCGCGACGAGCTGTCGATGGCCTACACGCCGGGCGTCGCGCGGGTCTCGCTGGCGATCGCGCGCAACCCCGAGGACGTGCGCCGGCTGACCATCAAGCGCAACAGCGTCGCGGTCGTGACCGACGGCTCGGCGGTGCTCGGGCTCGGCAACATCGGCCCGGAGGCCGCGCTGCCGGTCATGGAGGGCAAGGCGGCGCTGTTCAAGCGGTTCGCGGGCATCGACGCCTGGCCGATCTGCCTGGACACCCAGGACACCGACGAGATCGTGCGGACCGTGCAGATCCTGGCGCCCGCGTTCGGCGGCATCAACCTGGAGGACATCTCCGCGCCGCGCTGCTTCGAGGTCGAGCGGCGGCTGCGCGAGCTGCTGGACATCCCGGTGTTCCACGACGACCAGCACGGCACCGCGATCTGCGTGCTCGCCGCGCTGACCAACGCGCTGCGCGTGGTCGGCAAGGACATCGGCCAGGTCCGCATCGCGATGTCGGGCGCGGGCGCCGCGGGCAGCGCGATCCTGCGCCTGCTGCTGCACGCCGGCGCGCGCAACGTCGTCGTCTGCGACTTCTACGGCGCCGTTCACAAGGGCCGCGCGGACATGGACTCCTCGCTGCGCTGGATCGCCGACCACACCAACGCCGAGGGCTACTCCGGCGACCTGCGCGGCGCGGTGAAGGGCGCCGACGTGTTCGTCGGCGTCTCCGCGCCCGGCATCCTCAACGGCGACGACATCGCGACGATGGCGGGCGACGCGATCGTTTTCGCGCTCGCCAACCCCGAGCCCGAGGTCTCGCCCGACGAGGCCCGCGAGCACGCCGCCGTCGTCGCCACCGGCCGCAGCGACTACCCGAACCAGATCAACAACGTGCTGGCGTTCCCCGGCGTCTTCCGCGGCCTCCTGGACGCGCAGGCCGACGGCGTCGACCAGACGATGCTGCTGGCCGCCGCCAAGGCCCTCGCCGAGGTCGTCACCGACGGCGAGCTCGGCCCGAACTACATCGTTCCGAGCGTCTTCCACCCGGACGTCACCACGCGCGTCGCCGGTGCCGTCCGCGAGGCCGCAGGAGGCCGCCCCCGCACCGAGGCGTAGTCACCCACGCCGATCTTGCTCTCAGCGCCCTCTCCAGACCCCTGGGAGGGCGCTGAGAGCAAGATCGGCGTTGTTGTTCCTGTCAGTCGGAGGACTTCTTGGCGAAGATCTGGTCGCGGCGGCGCGGCCAGACGCCTCCGTACCAGAAGATGATCACGCCGGTGACCATCGCGGCGGCGCCGGTGAGGCCGCGCGCCCACAGCATGGTGTCGTCGGCGCCGGTGTGCGGCAGGCTCGACGGCGGATGCGTCGGGCTGTGCGTCGCGGTGGTCTTGCAGTTGGCGGTACGGGTCTTCACCAGGATCGGCTCGTTGTCCTGGGTGACCTGGATGCGGGTGGCGTGGTCCTCGCGCAGCGTCACGCTGTGCTCGCGGGTCGCGCCGGGCCCGACGGTGAACGGTTCGGCGGCCGAGCCGTCATTGCGCTCGATGGCGTAGTTGATGGTCGCCGACCCGGAGTTGCGGACCGTGACCTTCACCGTGCGCTCGGGGCACTTCACGCCGCCGATGGTCGCCGACAGCGGCTTCGGCGACGCGGTCGTGTGCGTGGCCGTCGGCGTCGGGGAGCCCTTGGACGGCGACGGGCTGGTGGTGGAAGCCGCGGGCGTGCTGGAGGCCTTCGACTCCCCGCCCGTGGTCTTCAGGATGGCAGGGATCGCGATCAGCGCTCCGATGACGAAGAACACGGCTGCGATGACGACCCTGGGCAACTGCATCGCGGTCCCTCCGGCTCACCGGTCGACACCAAGCACGGGCCTGGCGATCCTAGATCATTTTTCCCCGAGGCCCTTATTCTTCCGATATCCCCACCGATAGGAATGCGTAACAGGTTAACGAGTGGGGGGACGTGCCGCCGGGGGACTGGGCAACGCATCATGGAACGCATGGAAGACGGCATCAGGGTGGGGTTGCTTCTCGTGGCGACTCCCCAGCTCGACGACCCCAACTTCAAGCGAAGTGTGGTCCTGGTGGTCGAGCACGACCTCGAGGGAGGGACCCTGGGCGTCGTCCTCAACCGGCCGACGGAGGTTCCCGTCGACCGGGTCCTGCCGCCCTGGGCCGAGCTCGTGACCGGCCCGTCCGTCGTCTTCCAGGGCGGCCCGGTGGCGCTCGACAACGCGCTCGCGCTGGCCCGCCTCCCGGGGGAGGACGAGCCGCTCGGCTGGCGCGCCCTGGACGGCGACTCCGAGGTCGCCAGGGTGGGCCTGGTGGACCTGGACGCCCCTCCCGGGCTGCTCGCCGCCGAGCTGCTGCAGCTGCGCGTGTTCGCCGGCTACGCGGGCTGGTCGGCTGGCCAGCTCCGGTCAGAGATCGAAGAGGGCGAGTGGTACCTGGTGCCGGCCGAGCCGGGCGACGTCTTCGCCGCGGATCCGGAACGGCTGTGGCAGGAGGTCCTGCGCAGGCAGGGCGGCGACCTGGCGTTCGTCTCCACTTTCCCCGACGACCCGACGCTGAACTAAGGTGATGCTGTGAGTACGAAGATCCTGCCCGAGGGCGACACACAGACAGACGTACGCCCGGATCTGTCGCACGGGGACGGCGACCATGAGCGGTTCGCCCACTACGTGAAGAAGGCCAAGATCACCGAGAGCGCCGTGAGCGGCTCGCCGGTGGTGGCGCTGTGCGGCAAGGTCTGGGTGCCCAACCGGGACCCGAAGAAGTTCCCGGTCTGCCCGGAGTGCAAGGAGATCTACGAGTCGATGCAGGCCGGCAAGGGCGGCAAGGACGAATAACGGCCCGCCGGCTGGGCACCACTCTTTCGTGATCTTGTTCGTGGCCGGGTGGCCGCCGAGGTGGCGGCCGCCCGCCGCGTTTCTACGTACGGGGAGCCATGGGGCGGGGCATCGGGGTTCTGCTGTGCGCACTGTCGGTCACGGTGTGTACGGCATCGGGTACGGCGAGTTTCGGCACGGCCTTCGGGGGAGGGACCGCAAAGCGGCGTGAGCACACCGCCGCCGAGCACCCCACCACTGCGAAGGCCACGTGCGCCAAGCAAGGTGGAAACGTTTCCACGTCCGCGTCCGTAGCCAGGTCGGCTCGGGGGGATGGGGGCGCGACTCGGGATGCGCATGATCTGACTCGGAGTGAGGTCGTGCGGATGCTGGACGAGCTGCGCGGGCGGCTGCGGGAGCGGTACGGGACCGACGATGAGAGGTTGCTGGACGCCCGGCAGCGCCGGGCCGGGGGGATCGTGGTGCCGGTGCGGTTCCACGTGATCTCGGACGGGGACACCGGGCGGCTGTCGGAGGCGGCGGCGCGGCAGCAGATCGCGACGCTGAACGCGGCGTACGGCGGCAAGACCGGCGGCGCGGACACCGGCGTCACCTTCGAGCTGCAGAAGTATGGCGTGACCGACAACGCGGACTGGTTCCACACGCCGCAGAAGTTCGAGCGGGATATGAAGGACGCGCTGCGCCGGGGCGGGCCGGGAACGCTCAACCTCTACAGTGCGGCGGTGGGTTCCGATGTGCTCGGGTTCTCGACGTTCCCGCAGTGGTATCGGAAGAAGCCGGTGACCGATGGTGTCGTCATCGACTACCGGAGCGTGCCGGGCGGGCCTTATCGGCACTTCAACCTCGGCTACACGGCGGTGCATGAGATCGGGCACTGGCTGGGGCTGTTCCACACGTTCGAGAACGGGTGCGAGGAGCCGGGCGACGGAGTGGCCGACACCCCCGCCGAGGCGGTTCCGGCCGAGGGCTGTCCCTGGCTGAAGGACACCTGCCCGCAACCGGGTTCGGACCCGGTCCACAACTTCATGAACTACGGATGGGACGACTGCATGCGAGAGTTCACTCCTGGTCAGGGGCGGCGCGTCAGGGCCACGTGGGCGGCCTATCGGGCCGCCGGGGCGAGTGGAGAGCGTGCTCACATCCGGCGCAGCGGGGCGCGTTATGTCGGTGAGGCTCGGTAGCCTTCGATGACCGTGAGCACTTTCGCCGCATCGAGCATGCCCCCAGCCTTCCCCGAGCGGGCCGCCTGGGGCACCGCGCAATCCCTGCGCGCCTGGCAGCAGCAGGCGCTGGAGGGCTACTTCGGGCCCAAGGGGGAGGACCCCGGTCCGCGCGACTTCCTGACCGTCGCGACGCCGGGCGCCGGCAAGACCACGTTCGCGCTGCGGCTGGCGCGCGAGCTGCTGGAGCGCCGGATCATCCAGGGCCTGACGGTGGTGTGCCCGACCGAGCACCTGAAGCGGCAGTGGGCCGAGTCGGCGGCGCGGGTCGGCATCAAGATCGACCCCGAGTTCCAGAACGCGCAGGGCCGGGTCGGCAAGGACTTCGACGGCGTCGCGGTGACGTACGCGACGGTGGCCGCGCGCCCGGCGCTGCACCGCAACCGCACCGAGGCGCGCAAGACCCTGATCATCTTCGACGAGGTGCATCACGCGGGCGACGGGCTGTCGTGGGGCGACGCGGTGCGCGAGGCGTTCGAGCCCGCGACGCGGCGGCTGGCGCTGTCGGGCACGCCGTTCCGCACCGACATCAACCCGATCCCGTTCGTGGAGTACGAGGAGGGCCCGGACGGCATCCGCCGCAGCCGCGCCGACTACACCTACGGCTACGGCCCGGCGCTCGCCGACGGCGTCGTCCGGCCGGTGATCTTCTTGGCGTACTCCGGCGAGATGCGCTGGCGTACGCGGGCGGGCGACGAGCTGGCCGCGACGCTCGGCGAGCCGCTCACCCAGGACCAGACCGCGCAGGCCTGGCGCGCGGCGCTGGACCCGAAGGGCAACTGGATCAAGCAGGTGCTGGCCGCGGCCGACAAGCGCCTCACCGAGTTGCGCCGCGCCATCCCGGACGCCGGCGGCCTGGTGATCGCCACCGACCACGAGTCGGCGCGCGCGTACGCGGGGATGCTGCGGGCGGTGACGGGGCAGGGCGCGACCATTGTGCTGTCGGACGACCCGACCGCGTCCAAGAAGATCAAGACGTTCAGCGAGACCGAGGACCGCTGGATGGTCGCGGTCCGGATGGTGTCCGAGGGCGTCGACATTCCGCGGCTGGCGGTCGGGGTGTACGCGACCTCGACCAGCACGCCGCTGTTCTTCGCGCAGGCGATCGGCCGTTTCGTGCGTGCGCGCAAGCGCGGTGAGACCGCGTCGGTGTTCCTGCCGTCGGTGCCGACGCTGATGGGGCACGCGAACGAGATGGAGGTCGAGCGCGACCACGTGCTCGACCGGCCCGTGCGCGAGGACGGCCTGGACGACGACCTGCTGGAGCAGGCCAACCGCAGGCAGGACAATCCGGACGTCGGCGAGGAGCTGCCGTTCGAGACCGTCGAGGCGTCCGCCACGTTCGACCGGGTGCTCTATGACGGCGGCGAGTTCGGCATGCAGGCCGAGCACGGCTCCGCCGAGGAGGAGGAGTTCCTCGGCATCCCGGGGCTGCTGGAGCCCGAGCAGGTGACCGCGCTGCTGCGCAAGCGGCAGGCCGAGCAGATCGCCAACGACCGCAAGCGCAAGAAGACCGGCGACCCGCGCGAGGACCGCGCCGACCGTACGGCCGCCGAGGACATCGCGGCGCTGCGCAAGGAGCTGAACGGCCTGGTCGGCGCGTGGAACCACCGCACCGGCAAGCCGCACGGCGTCATCCACACCGAGCTGCGGGCCAGCTGCGGCGGCCCGCCGATCGCGCAGGCCTCCGCCGAGGACGTCAAGAAGCGGATCGGCAAGATCCGCGAGTGGGCGGCGCGCCGCCGCTGAAGCTCGGCCGGGCGGTCAGACGTTCAGGTCGAGGCCCTTGAGGATGAGCTCGACGGTCTCCTCGGGCGTTCCGTTCACCGGGACGCTCAGGATGTGCTCGTCGGGCTCGGGCAGCTCCAGC
Source organism: Actinomadura barringtoniae (assembly GCF_017573505.1). GTDB lineage: Bacteria > Actinomycetota > Actinomycetes > Streptosporangiales > Streptosporangiaceae > Spirillospora > Spirillospora barringtoniae. The sequence continues at coordinate 144,201 of NZ_JAGEOJ010000005.1, read as the reverse complement.
GCCTCGAACTGGGTGTCCAGCATCTCGACCTTGAAGAAGTGGCCGGGCCGGATGCGCATCCGCTCGGCGATGAGGTCGCGGTCGCCGTCCAGGTAGACGCCCTTGACGTCGGGACGGCCGTTCAGCAGCACCTGGTCGCGGTAGCGGCGGCGCAGCGCCGAGCACGACACCACGCCGGGTGTGCCGTGCTCCAGGTGATCGGTGACCCACTGTGCGATGGCGCCCAGCCAGGGCGCGCGGTCGACGTCGGTCAGGGGCTGCCCGGCCGCCATCTTCTCGATGTTGGCCTTCGGGTGGAAATGGTCGGCGTCGGCGTACTCCCAGCCGAGGCGTCGGCCGAGCAGCTCGCCGATCGTGGTCTTGCCGCTGCCGGACACGCCCATGATCACGATGACGGTCACGCAGATCACCTACCCGCGATCATTGGAGGGATGCAGGACACCGGGACGCAGGACACCGGGATGCGGGACACCGGGATGCGGGACACCGGGATGCGGGACACCGGGATGCGGGACACCGGCGTCAGGGCTGGACCACGGGCTCGCCGGAGAGCTGCACGCCCGCGCCGCGCAGCTCGTCCATGGCCCGTCCGGTGGTGTCCTTGGCCACGCCCGCGGTCAGCTCCAGCAGGACGGTCGTGCGCAGCCCGAGGCGGGCCGCGTCCACCGCGGTCGCCCGTACGCAGTGGTCGGTCGCGATGCCGACGACGTCGACCGCGTCCACGCCGCGCTCGCGCAGCCAGTCGCCGAGCAGGACGTCGTCGTCGGACACGCCCTCGAAGCCGCTGTAGGCGGCGGTCTCGCGGCCCTTGCTGAACACGGTCTCGATCGGGGCGAGCCGCAGGTTGGCGTGGAAGTCGGCGCCCGGCGTGCCGATCACGCAGTGCGGCGGCCAGGTGTCCACGAAGTCCGGCGTCTCGGAGAAGTGCTCGCCCGGGTCGAGGTGGAAGTCCCGGGTGGCCACGATGTGGTCGTAGCCGGTACGGCGCTCGTCGACGTACTCCGAGATCAGCGTCGCCACGTCGGCGCCGCCGCCGACGGCCAGCGAGCCGCCCTCGCAGAAGTCGTTCTGCACATCAACGATGATCAAGGCCTTGCCCATGATCGCTCCTCGATCCGGTTCCCCCGTATGTCCCCAGACACGGGCGACGCTATCCCAACCGGCGGTGGCTCTATCGGCGCGGGCCGCCGTTGACGAAGTCGGTCGGGATGGCGGGCTCTCCCCTGGACAGCTGCAGGGCGGTCGCAGGAAGCTCCCGTACGGCCGCGACGTGGCGTTCCCGGGCCTCCTCCAGCCGCTCCCGCCCCACGACCTCTCCGGCCCGTACGAGCGGCACCTGGAGGACGCGGTCGCGCTTGCCCGGCGTGGGCTCGCCCGTGGTGACCTCCTCGGTGTGGGCCGTTCCGTGGCCGTCGACGCGGCGCACGGCGGCCTTGCGCCCGCCCCGGCTGGGCTTGCCCGTGGAACGCTTGGCGACCGGCCGCATGGGCGCGCCCTCCTCGGGGCCGTCCGCCCGCGCCACCAGCTTGTAGACCAGCGACGCGGTGGGCGCCCCGGAGCCGGTCACCAGGGACGTGCCGACGCCGTAGCCGTTCACAGGCGCCGCTGCCAGGGCCGCGATGCCGTACTCGTCCAGGTCCCCGGTCACCACGATGCGGGTGTCGTGGGCGCCCAGGGAGTCCAGCTGCGCCCGTACGCGGCGCGCCATGACCCCCAGGTCGCCGCTGTCGATCCGTACGGCCCCCAGGGCGGGACCGGCGAGCTCCACGGCCGTCGTGACCGCTCGTTCGACGTCGTAGGTGTCCACCAGCAGCGTGGTGCTCTCGCCCAGCGAGTCGAGCTGGGCCTGGAAGGCGTGCCGCTCGCTGTCGTGCAGCAGGGTGAACGAGTGGGCGCTGGTGCCCGCGGTGGGGACGCCGTAGCTGCGCCCCGCCTCCAGGTTGGAGGTGGTCGCGAAGCCGCAGATGTAGGCGGCGCGGGCGGCGGCGACGGCGGCCTGCTCGTGGGCGCGGCGCGAGCCCATCTCGATCAGCGGGCGGTCGCCGGCGGCCATGGCCATCCGGGACGCGGCCGAGGCGATCGCGCAATCGTGGTTGAGGATCGACAGGGCGAGGGTCTCCAGCAGGACGGCCTCGGCGAACGTGCCTTCCACCACCAGAATCGGCGAGTTCGGGAAATAACAATCGCCCTCGGCGTATCCCCAGATGTTCCCGGAGAATCGGTACTTTTCCAGCCATTCCGCCGTGGGCTCGTCCACGATCCCGTGCTCGTTCAGGAACTCCAGCTCCGGCCCCTCGAACCGGAACGCCTCGATCGCGTCCAGCAGCCGTCCCGTACCGGCTACGACGCCGTAGCGGCGGCCCGCCGGGAGCTGCCGCGCGAACACCTCGAAGACCGCTCTGCGGTCGGCCGTGCCGCTGCGCAGCGCCGCCTGCAGCATGGTCAGTTCGTACTGGTCGGTGAGCAGTGCGGTGCGGTAACCAAGGTCCACAAGTGGAACCTTAAGGCCCGGTGTGTGCACCATGGACGGGCAGGGCGGCGCGCGCCCACCGGGCGAGGCGAATAGCATCGGACGTGGTGGGCGGATCGGACCTGACGGGGAACGCCCCCGTGGGGAGAAGGGGAAAACGCGGCGAGATGAGCACCTCACCTGCGCCGGTTGAGCTGGAACGGCCGGACACCGAAGAGAGCACGAGCGCGGACAGACCGTGGCTGGCGATCGTCTGGAACGACCCGATCAACCTGATGTCCTATGTCACGTACGTGTTCCAGACGGTCTTCGCCTATCCCAAGGCCAAGGCCGAGAAGCTGATGCTCGACGTGCACCACAAGGGCCGCGCGGTCGTGGCCAACGGGACCCGCGAGGAGATGGAGCGGGACGTCGAGATCCTGCACTCCTACGGCCTGTGGGCGACCGTGAGACGCGACGACTGACCGAGCGGACTGCCGAGGATCACTGAGTGAGCACCGTCAAGAAGACGCGCAAGGGCCTCACGCTCCGGCTGGAGCCCGAGGAGGCCGCGCTGGTCCGGGCGCTGATGGAGCAGCTGCTGTCGCTGCTCGGCGAGCCGCCGGGCCCCGATGACGAGCTGGCCGCCCTGGGGATCGCCGACGACGCCTCCAAGTCCGACGACCCCGTGCTGGCCCGGCTGTTCCCCGACGCCTACGCCGACGACGGCGAGGCGGCGGGCGAGTTCCGGCGCTACACCGAGATGGGCCTGCGCGAGGGCAAGCGCGAGGCCGCCGACACCGTGCTGGACACCCTGAAGGGCGTCAGCGACGCGGGCCTGGACACCGTCCTGGACGACGAGCAGGCGCAGTGCTGGCTGAAGGCGCTGAACGACGTGCGCCTGGCGCTCGGAACCCGGCTCGACATCTCCGAGGAGTGGTACGAGCAGGCCGCCGAGATGGACCCGAACGATCCGCGGATGGCGATGTTCGCTGCCTACGACTGGCTCACCATGCTCCAGGAGAGCCTCGTCCGCGCTGTTTTTTAGGAGCTTTTCGGCCTCGGGGTCTCGCCTGGCGGCTCGACCCCGAACCGCCAAGCGTGCGAGCGCGACACGGCTTCGCCGTCTTCGCGGGCGACTCCGCCTTCGGCTCGTCGCCCGCTCAGGTAGCGCGCTCGCGTGCGTGGCCGGGGTCTCGCGTGCGTGGCCGGGGTTCCGGATGACCGGCTGCGGCCGTCGTCCATGACCCTTACGCAATGTCGGCACCCGGCCGCGTTCAGTGTTCTACGTTGGAGTCTCGGGGACATCGAGGGCCCGCTCACGCGCGGGTCCGCGACTCTTTCGGAGGCCCGCATGTCCTCACCGCAGGAGCGCCGCAAGGCCGTCGGCGCGCTCGAACTCGGCGACCACATGTGCCTGGTGTACGACAACGACGACGAGCGCCGCGCCATCATGGCGGCCTACGTGCGCGACGGCGTCCGCGCCAACCAGAAGGTCATCTACATCTCCGACGGCGTGGCCGCGCCGGACCTGCTCGACTGGCTGCTCGGCGAGCACAAGGACGCGCCCGAACCGTCCGCCGCCGGACGCGCCGAGGTCGACCTGGCGGCCGCCATGGACGCGGGCGACTTCGTCGTCCGTACGGCCGAGGAGACCTTCCTCGCCAGCGGCAGCTTCGACCCGCAGGAGAGCGTCGAGCTGATGGCCACCGAGATCGACCTGGCCCTCGTGCAGGGGTACGACGGCGTCCGGGTCGCGGGCGAGGCGCGGTTCTCGCTGCGCAGCTGGCCGGGGACCGAGCGGTTCGGCGACTTCGAGCGGATGCTCGACGAGGTCATGATGGACAGCGACATCAAGGCGATGGCGATCTGCCAGTTCGACCTGCGCTGGTTCGACCCGGACCGGCTGGCCGAGGTGGTCGCCAACCACGCCGGCGGCCGGGTGCGCGCCGACGACTACTACGACGACGGAACGCTGCGCATCACGCCGATCTTCGGCCCGCCCGGGGCGGAGCTGGCCGGCGACATCGGCGCCGCCACGCGGCCCGCGATGGAGGGCGCGCTCGCCGCGGTCGCGCTCCGTTCCCAACTCATCTGCCTTGACCTGTCCGCGGTCGGCACGTGCGACGAGGAGGGCCTGCGGATGCTGGTCGGCACGGGCCGCGAAAGTGGGCGGGGCCGCCAGCTGCTGCTGCGCGGAGTGTCCGAGCGGCTCGCGGAGATGCTGCGCGCCGCCGGTCTGGACCGCGAGCCCGGCGTGTCGATCGAGGGGGCCGTCCGGTGACCATGGCGGCCGGGACCGCGGTGGGCGACATGCTCCTCGGCGACCACCTCTGCCTGATCTACGAGAGCGAGGAGGAACGCCTCGCCGTCCTCATCGCCTACGTCGGCGACGGCCTGGCCGCCGGGCACAAGGTCATTTACGTGGCGGACGCGACCGGCAACCCCGCCGACGGCGGTTTGGGCGGCACCGCCCTGGGCGGCGACCGGGGCGCGCGTGAGCGCCGGCGCGGCGGGGACGAGCTGGACGGCGTGCTCGCACGGCTGTCGGCCGCGCCCGGCGCCGCCCCGCTGGATCTGGCCACCGCCGTGGCCGCGGGCCAGCTGGTGATCCACCAGGCGGGCGAGACGGGCGGCGGCGCCGAGGACGAGATGGCGCTGCTCGGCGCGGAGATCGACCTGGCCCTGATGCAGGGCTACGAAGGGGTGCGGGTGACCGGCGAGACGGCGTTCTCGCTGCGCGGCTGGCCGGGCAGCGAGGGGTTCGCCGCGTCCGAACGCCGCTGCGCCGGGATGCTGCGCACCTCGGGCGACGCGCGGGCGATGGCGATCTGCCAGTACGACCGGCGCTGGTTCGACGCCGTTCAGCTGCGCGAGCTGGAGGCCTGCCATGCGGGCCGGGTACGGATCGACGACCTCTTCGACAACGGAGTGCTGCGGATCACCCCCACGTTCATGCCTCCCGGCCTCCGGCTGGCGGGCGACCTCGACGAGTCCACGCTGCCCGGCGTCGAGGCGGCCCTGCGCCGCATCAGCGGGTCCGACCGCGGCGGGCACCTGTGCCTGGACCTCTCCGACCTGGACTTCTGTGACATGGAGGGGCTGCGCGCGCTGCTCGGGGCGCGGCGCAGCGGCTCCAGCGTGGACCGCCATGTGATCCTGCGCGGGGTGCCGGGCTACCTTGAATTGATGATGCGGATCGCCGGGCTGGAAGCCATGCCCGGTGTCGTGGTGGAGGAGGCGGCCCGATGACGCCCCCCGCGGGCCCCGGCTCGGGCGGCGGTCCCTTCGAAGACACGGCCGACGGCAGGTCCGACATGGTGATCCCCACGCAGCACGTGCGGCTCGGCGGTGACCTGTTCCAGCACCGGGCGCTGCGCTACCGGTCGGTCCGCGACCTGGTCGAGGCGGCCCTGCCGTACCTGCACGAGGGATTGCGCGCGGACGAGGCCGTCGTGGTGATCACTCCGCCGCCGCGCACCGCGCTGCTGATCGAGCATCTGGGTGAACGGCTCGCCGCGCGGGTCGAGTTCCTCGACGCGGTGACCTGGTTCCAGAGCCCGGTGGCAGCGCTCGCCGCCTACTACGAGCGCACCCAGCGGGACTGGTGGCCGCGCGGGCGGCTGCGGCTGCTGGCCGAGCCGCTCTGGACGGGCCGCAGCCCGCTGGAGATCTGGGAGTGGAAGCGGCACGAGGCGATCCTCAACGTCGCGTTCGCCGGCACGCCGAGCACGATCATGTGCGCGTACGACGTGATGGCGCTGCCCGGCCACATCCTCGCCGACGCCGCCCGCACCCACCCCGAGATCGTGGATCCCGGCGAGCCCCTGCACGGCGCCTCCGGCCTCCCGTTCGACCCGTCCGCTCCGGCCGCTCCGGCCGGCTCGGAGCCGCCTGGCGCGCTCGTACGGCCCGGGGACGTCAACCCGCTGCTGACCCCGTTCCCCAGCGAACGCTTCGTCGACCCGCGCGACTTCTACGACGAGTGCAACGCCCATCCGCTGGCCGCGCCGCCGCTGGACGCCGCCCGGCGCCGGTTCGCGGCCGGTGAGCTGCCGGGGCTGCGCGCGTTCCTGGAGGACGAGGCGGCGCGGTACGGGCTGCCGCACGAGAAGACGCTCCCGTTCGTGCTCGCCGTGAACGAGGTGGCGACCAACGTCATAAGGCAGGGCGGCGGCGTCGGCACGGTCTGGCTGTGGGCCGAGCACGACGAGCTGATCTGCGACGTCGGCGACCCGGGCCGCACCCTGGAAGACCGGTTCCTCGGCTACCTGCGGCCGCGGCCCGACGACGAGGGCAACGACACCATGTGGGCGGTCCGCCGGCTGTGCCACATCGTCGAGATCCGTTCCGGCGCGGGCGGCACCGTGATCCGGATCCACCTCAAGCTGCGCTGACCCCCGGGCGGTAGCCTTCGAGTCATGCTGACGATCGAGCGTGCCCTGGTCGACCAGATCGTCGCGCATGCGCGCGCCGACCACCCCGACGAGGCCTGTGGCGTGATCGCCGGCCCGGCCGGGTCCGACCGGCCCACCCGGTTCGTGGCCATGATCAACGCCGAGCGGTCGCCGACGTTCTACCGCTTCGACTCGCTCGAACAGCTCAAGGTCTGGCGCGAGATGGACGACCGGGACGAGGAGCCGGTGGTGATCTACCACTCGCACACCGCCACCGAGGCCTACCCCTCGCGCACCGACATCTCCTACGCGGCCGAGCCGAACGCCCACTACGTCCTGGTCTCCACCCGGGACGACGACGAGACCGAGTTCCGCTCGTACTCGATCGTGGACGGCGAGGTGACCGAGGAAGAGGTCAAGATCGTCGAGGCGTACGCCTAGGCGGACGAGTCCGGCCGTCGCAGGGGTCGGTAAACTGATGGTCATGTGGATGGAGGAGCAGCGGACGGGTGCCAGGCGGCGCCGTCTCCTCGCCATTTCTCCCGTACAGAGCTTCCTGTTCGGGCACTCGCGCGCCGAAGTCGTCTACGACTGTCGCTGACGGCCAACAACCCGGCCCCGCACGCGAGCGCGCTACCTGAGCCGGGGGACGATGCCGAAGGCGAGGCCCCTGGCGAAGACGGCGAAGCCGTGTCGCGCTCGCCGCTTTTGCGGTTCGGGTCCCGAGCCGCCAGGCGAGGGGCCCGAGGCCGCGAAAGCCCAAAACACAGCCCGTACGAACCAAAGGAGATCATCATGGCGATCGAGGTCCGGATCCCGACCATCCTGCGCAACCTGACCGACGGCGCGAAGTCCGTCGAGGGCAAGGGCGCCTCGCTGGACGAGCTGTTCGCCGACCTGGACGTCCGCCACCCCGGCCTGCGGGCCCGGCTGGTCGACGAGAAGGGCCTGCGCAAGTTCGTCAACGTCTACCTGAACGACGAGGACGTCCGGTTCCTGGGCGGCCTGGAGACCCAGGTCTCCGACGGTGACAACGTCACCATCCTGCCCGCCGTCGCCGGCGGCTGAGCGCCGGCCGCGACGACTCAGACGACTGCATCGGAACCCGTGCCCATGCGTTTCGACTCGCTGCTGGAATCCCTCGGCCGTACCCCGCTGGTCGGCCTGCCCCGGCTGTCCCCGAGCCCCGAGGTGCGGCTCTGGGCCAAGCTGGAGGACCGCAACCCCACCGGCTCGGTCAAGGACCGGCCCGCCTTCTGGATGATCTCCAAGGCGGAGAAGGAGGGGCTCCTCACGCCCGGCTGCACGATCCTGGAGCCGACCTCCGGCAACACCGGCATCTCCCTGGCCATGGTCGCCAAGCTGCGCGGCTACAACATGATCTGCGTCATGCCCGAGAACACCTCGGCCGAGCGGCGCCAGCTGCTGGAGATGTGGGGCGCGAAGATCATCTCCTCGCCCGCGGCGGGCGGCTCCAACGAGGCCGTGCGCGTCGCCAAGGGCCTGGCGGCGGAGAACCCCGACTGGGTGATGCTCTACCAGTACGGCAACGAGGCCAACGCCCTCGCGCACTACGAGACGACCGGCCCGGAGCTCCTCGAGGACCTGCCCACGGTGACGCACTTCGTCGCCGGGCTCGGCACCACCGGCACCCTGATGGGCGTCGGCCGCTACCTGCGCGAGAACGCGCCGGACGTCAAGATCGTCGCAGCCGAGCCGCGCTACGGCGAGCTGGTCTACGGGCTGCGCAACATCGACGAGGGCTTCATCCCCGAGCTGTACGACGACTCGGTGCTCACCACCCGCTTCTCGGTGGGCTCGGCGGACGCCCTCCGCCGCACCCGCGAGCTGCTGGAGCAGGAGGGCATCTTCGCGGGCATCTCCACCGGCGGCGCCCTGCACGCGGCGATCGGCATGGCGCGCAAGGCCGTCAAGGCGGGTGAACGGGCCGACATCGCGTTCGTCGTCGCCGACGGCGGCTGGAAGTACCTGTCGACCGGTGCGTACGGCGGAACGCTGGAGGAGGCCGAGGCCAGGCTGGAGGGCCAGCTCTGGGCCTGACGCGGGCCGGCTCTGGCCTGACGCGGGCCTGACCCGACAGTGAGCGCTGTCCGCCTGGCTGGGTATGGTGCTACTCGAACGGGATTCTAGAAACGGCCCCCCAGGAGAGCGGATGAGCAGGTTCGGCGACGCGACGGCGGTGCGTCCGCTCGGTGACGGGCGGTACGAGGCCGACCTCGACCCGGGCTACGGTTTCGCCGAGGCCATCAACGGCGGCTACCTCGTGGCCGTGCTGGCGCGGGCGGCCGTGGAGGCCTCGCCGCACGCCCATCCGGTCTCCACCGCGACCAACTTCCTGCGCGTCGCCAAGCCCGGCCCTGCCGAGCTCATCGTCGAGGAGCGCAAGACCGGGCGTACGGCGGCGATGTCGCGCGTCACCCTCGTTCAGGACGACCGCCCGGTGGTGGACGCGCTCATCACCACCGGCACCCTGGACGCCGACGTCGAGCCCACCTGGACCGGCGAGAAGCCGCCCGCCATGCCCGCCGTCGAGGACTGCCGCACGTTCGCCTCGGGCAAGGGCGACCGCGGCTTCGCCGACAACGTGGAGATGGAGTTCGACCCTGCGTCCATGGGCTGGCTGGACGGCAACCCGTCCGGCCGTCCCGAGGCGCGCGCCTGGTTCCGGCTTCCCGGCTACGAGAACGACGCGTTCGCCCTCGCGCTCGCCGTGGACGCGCTGCCGCCGGTCGTGCTCAGCATGGGCGCCAAGGGCTGGGCCCCGACCGTCGAGCTGACCTGGCACATGCGGGCCGTTCCGGCGCCCGGCTGGCTGGCCGTGCACGGTTCCGGGCGGCTGGTCACGGGCGGCTGGTTCGACGAGGAGGTCGAGATCTGGGACTCGGCGGGCCGTCTGGTGGCCCAGAGCCGCCAGCTCGCCCGAGTGGGCCGAGCCTGACACTCTCAGCACGGGGGCGCAGCTCAAGGTCAGCTGCCCCGCTCGCTACGGGCGCCGACCTTGAGCTGCGCCCTAAACGTGCGCTTGGTCACTCGTGCCGGTGTGACCAGGGGCGTTTCAGGTATGTGACCATGTGATGTACACCGCATGACGCCGTGCCACGCCGAGAGTTCGCTTAGCCTTGTTCACCATGTCACCGCGCCCGTCAGGCCCCTCCGAGGGGGGACGACCATCCCCGGCTCCCGGGCTGACCTCACCCGGACCTGAGGCGCCCATCGGGATCTTCGACAGCGGGTTCGGCGGGCTCACCGTGGCCCGCGCGATCCTGGACCAGCTCCCCGACGAGCCCGTCGTCTACCTCGGCGACTCGGCCCGCCAGCCGTACGGCCCGCGCCCGATCGCGCAGGTCCGTGCGTTCGCGCTGGAGATGCTGGACGAGCTGGTCGACGAGGGCGTGAAGATGCTGGTCATCGCGTGCAACAGCGCCAGCTCGGCGATGCTGCGCGACGCGCGCGAACGCTATGACGTGCCGGTGATCGAGGTGATCAACCCGGCGTCCAGGCGGGCCGCCCGCGCGACCGGCAACGGGCGGGTGGGGCTGATCGCCACCAGCGCGACCGTGACCAGCCGGGCCTACGAGGACGCGTTCGCCGCGGCCCCCGACATCGAGCTGACCTCGGTCGCCTGCCCGCGCTTCGTGCCGTTCGTCGAGGCGGGCGTGACCCAGGGCGAGGAATTGATCGCGGCGGCGAGGGAATACCTCGAGCCGATCGTGGACCGGGGATGCGACACCCTCATCCTCGGTTGCACGCACTATCCATTGCTCGCCGGTGTCATCTCGTATGTCGTCGGCGACGGGGTCACACTGGTCTCAAGTGCCGATGAGACCGCCAAGGACGTCTATCGCGTGCTGTACGACCAGGGGCTCGCCCGTGCGGAGGCGACATCCCCGCCCGAACACCGGTTCCGCGCGACCGGTGACCCCGCCGTGTTCGCCGCGCTCGGCCGCCGTTTCCTGGGGCCGGAGATCGGACTGGTGGAGACCACCTCGAACAAGGCTCTGACCACCTGATCCTCGGGGGACACAAGAGGAGGAGTGAGCGTGCGGGTCACTGTGATCGGCTGCTCAGGCAGCTTTCCGGGACCGGACAGCCCCGCGTCCAGCTATCTGATCCAGGCCGAGGGCTTCTCCATGCTGCTCGACCTGGGCAGCGGCGCGCTCGGGTCGTTGCAGCGGTTTCAGCCGTTGTACGAGATCGATGCGATCTGCCTGTCGCACCTGCATCCCGATCACTGTCATGACATGTGCGGATATTGGGTGGCCCGGCGGTACCGGCCCGAGGGGATGGCGCCGCGGATTCCGGTGTACGGCCCCGCCATCACCGCCGAACGCATGGCGCTCGCCTATGACCTGGAGCCCGATCCGGGGATGACCGAGGCGTTCGAGTTCCGGGAGTTGCCGACCCGGTCGTTCGAGACCTTCGAGGTGGGACCGTTCCGCGTGACGACCGCGCTGATGCCGCACCCGGTCGAGGCCTACGCGTTCCGCATCGAGCACGACGGCGCCGCACTCGCCTACTCGGGGGACACAGGCGAGTCCGACGCCCTGGTGGACCTGGCGCGCGGCGCCGACCTGTTCTTGTGCGAGGCCTCGTTCCTTGAGGGGCCTGAGCTGCCCGAGGACCTGCACCTGACCGGCCGGGAGGCGGGCGAGCACGCCGCCCGCGCCGGTGTCGGCAGGCTCGTCCTCACCCACCTCCAGCCCTGGAACGACCCGAACGCCTCGCTCGCCGAGGCCAAGGCGAGCGGATTCAGCGGCCCGATCGAGCTCGCGCGGGTCGGGGCCGTCTACGAGCTGTAGGGGCGGGAGACGGGGACGGGGGGCGCCGCCGGGCCGTTAGGGTTGAGCCATGGCTCGCCCTGACGATCGCGCAACCGACCAGCTCCGTCCCGTCACCATCCAGCGCGGCTGGCTCGACCACGCCGAGGGATCGGTGCTGATCGAGTTCGGCGGCACCCGGGTGCTGTGCGCGGCCTCCGTCCAGGACTCGGTCCCGCGCTGGCGGCGCGACAGCGGCCTCGGCTGGGTGACCGCGGAGTACGCGATGCTGCCGCGGGCCACCAACACCCGCAACGACCGCGAGTCGGTCAAGGGCCGGCTCGGCGGCCGTACGCACGAGATCTCCCGCCTGATCGGCCGCTCCCTGCGCGCCGCGATCGACTTCAAGGCCCTCGGCGAGAACACCGTCCAGCTCGACTGCGACGTGCTCCAGGCCGACGGCGGCACCCGCACCGCCGCGATCACCGGCGCGTACGTGGCGCTGGCCGACGCGGTCACGTGGATGCGCGAGAAGGGCTGGGTGAAGGGCGACCCGTTCATCACCTCGGTCGCCGCCATCAGCGTCGGCGTCGTCGACGGGCAGCCGCGGCTCGACCTCTGCTACGAGGAGGACGTCGCCGCCGAGACCGACATGAACGTGGTGTGCACCGGCGACGGCCGGTTCGTCGAGGTGCAGGGCACCGCCGAGGGCCAGCCGTTCGACCGGAGCGAGCTGGACGCGCTGCTGGACCTGGCCGCGGGCGGCTGCGCCGACCTCACCCGCCTGCAGAAGGAAGCCCTCGCCTCATGACGAGCCGCGTCGTGCTCGCCACCCGCAACAAGGGAAAGATCGTCGAGCTGTACCGGATCCTGGACGGGATCGAGGTCGTCGGGCTGGACGCGTTCCCGGACGCGCCCGAGGTGCCCGAGACCGAGCTGACCTTCGAGGGCAACGCGCTGCTCAAGGCCCGCGCGATCGCCGCCCACACCGGGCTGCCCGCGGTCGCCGACGACTCGGGCCTGTGCGTGGACGCGCTGAACGGCATGCCGGGCGTGCTGTCGGCCCGCTGGTCGGGCCGGTTCGGCGACGCCTCGGGCGACAAGGACCGTGCCAACCTCGACCTGGTGCTGGACCAGCTCGCCGACGTCGCCGCCGGGCACCGCGGCGCGCACTTCGTCGCGGCGGCCGCGCTGGTGCTGCCGACCGGCGTCGAGCACTGCGTCGAGGGCCGGATGTACGGCACGATCATCGCCGCGCCGCGCGGTGAGGGCGGGTTCGGCTACGACCCGATCTTCCAGCCGGAGGGGGAGACCCGTACCTCCGCCGAGCTGACCGCCGAGGAGAAGGACGCGATCAGCCACCGTGGCCGGGCCTTCCGCGCCCTCGCCGGGATCCTGCCCGAGGCGCTCGCCGCGGCCGGCTGAGAAATTCTCCCGGTCCATGACAACCGGGAGCCCCTCTCCGGGGGTTTGCAGGGTGTACGGATCTTTCCCCCGGAGGAGCGACATGATCGAGAAGGGTCGAACCCGCACGATGGCGATCGCCATCGCGGGCATAGGCGGTACCGGCGCGCTGGCCGCCGTCATCTGGGCGTCCGCGGCGTCGGGATCGTCGGTGGCGCCGATGTCGGCGAACGGGCACGCGACGCCGACGCCGGGCCGGCCCACGGCCGCTCCCGTGCCGAAGCCGCCCGCCCCGGCGCCGACGGCCGTTCCGTGCAAGCCGGGCAAGCCGCACCCCCGCCCGAGCAAGCCGCCGTTCCCGCACCCGAAGCCGACCGCCTCGCCGCCCAAGGCCCCGCGTCCGGTGCCGTCCAAGGTCCCGACGAAGGCCCCGCGTCCGGTGCCGTCGGCGTTCCCGACCAAGGCCCCGCACCCGGTCCCGTCCGCGGTGCCGTCGACCGCGGTCCCGAGCAAGCGTCCGCACCCGGTGCCGCCGCACTGCACCAAGCCGCGCCCGCGGCCCTCCAAGCCGCCGGTGCCGAGCCCGTCGGCGCCTCCGACGGCCGCCCCGGTCCCGACACCCACCTACCTGCCGCCGACGCCGAGCCCGAGCCGCCCCCGGCACGGCCACGGGAAGTAGGTGCCGCCTCTGACCACGCCGAGCGCACAGGAGATCCGCGGGGCCGAGTTGACGTTCGAGGAGTTCGTCACCGCCACCGCGGGTCGCCTGCTGCGCACGGCCGTGTTCCTGGTCTACGACCGCCACCTCGCCGAGGACCTGCTCCAGGTCGCCTATGAACGGGTCGCCAAGCGGTGGAAGCGGGTCTCGCGCGACAATCCGGAGGCCTACACCCGCAAGGTGCTGGTCAACCTGGCGATCGACGAGCGCAAGCGGCGGGCGCGGCGGGGCGACATGCCGGTCGGCATGCCCACCGACGTCGAACGGGCCGCCGGGGCCCCCGCGGTCCCCGGCGGGCCGGACGGGGAGCTCGACGAGGTGCTGCGGTCGCTGCCCGCCAAGCAGCGGGCCGTCGTCGTGCTGCGGTACTGGTGCGACCTGAACGAACAGGAGATCGCCGAGACCCTCGGGATCTCCCGGGGAACGGTGAAGAGCCACACGGCACGCGCGATGGCCGCGCTGCGGGCCCACATGGGACAGGAGGGCGGGGCACATGGACGATGAGCTGGAGATCATGCTGCGCCGCCACTACCGGCACGCGGCCAACGACGTTCACGCCACCCCGGAGCTGGTCGAACGGCTCGCGTCCGCCGGACGGCCCGACCCGGGCGGCGAGCCCGAACGCAGGGCGCGGCGCTGGATGTTCCCCGTGCTGGCCGCCGCGGTGACGGCCGCGGTCGTGCTCACGGTCGCCGTCCTGCTGTGGCCGAAGCCCGAGCATCCGCGTCCGCTGGGGCCGCAGCCCGTTCAGCAGTCGACCGAGACGCCGACCTTCCCGCCCACGCCGGTCCCGTCCACGGTGCCGCCGAGCCCGGGGGCGACGCCGCCCGCGCGGCCGACGCCCGCCGTGCCGTCGAGTCCGCCGTCCGCCACCCCGTCGAAGCCGGTGCCGACCGCGACGCCGAGCTGGGCCGGCCCGTCGCCGCACCCCACGATGTCGCCCGGACCGCACAAGAAGCGGCCGCCCACGCCCTCGACGTTCCCGACCGCCCGCCCCTGACCGCCGCCCGTCCCTGACCGCCGCCCGTCCCTGACCGTTCCGCGAGCCCCTGACCGCCTCGCGGCCGGACCGCCTCGCGGTCGGGCGGGTCGACCGGGCGGACGGTCAGTCGGACTCGCCGAGACACAGGCCGGGGAGCATGTGCCAGCCCACGGTCTCCATGACGGTGCGCAGCTGCGGCGACATCCGGTCGAGGACCAGCGGCCCGTGGCCGGCGCGGCGCTTGGCGACGTCGGCGAAGATGTTGAGCGCGCCGAGGTCGATGAAGCCGAGCCCGGACAGGTCCAGGTGGATCTCGTTGCCGTTCACGCTGCGGGTGAGCTGCGCCAGCTCCTCGTCCAGGACCGAGTGCCGGGACGCGTCCAGCTCGCCGATCAGCGCGAGGCCGGTCGGCTTGAACGTGCGCACGATCCGCAGCACCGAGTCCTCGAACGCGGGGTTCGGGACGGCCTGGACGCTGTGCGCGCCGCGCAGCGCCTCCAGGTCGCCGGGGCGCATCCGGCGGCCGTCCAGCTGGCAGACGGCGATGACGCAGGTGCTCGGCGAGATGGTCGCCTCGATATGGCGCTCGTTCTCCAGCAGCTCGGGCAGCCCGCCGGGCAGCCGCAGCGCCCAGGTCATGTCCGCGGTGACGCGGATGTCGCGGAAGCCGGTCTCCTCGGCGCGCTTGATCTCGCGCGCGAGCGCCTCCATCGCGGCCCGCGGGCCGAACCGGCCCGCGCGGCGCACGTCCTGGAGCGAGACGACGGTGAGGCCCTCCGGGTGGAGCCCCAGCAGCCCGGGTATCGGGGTGTTCGCGGTGTCCGCCAGGCAGATCACCTTGTCGCCCGCGGCCAGACCGTCACCGACGAACGCGCCGATGACATGGCGTTGCTCTTCGTCGCAGTTGTAGACGAGCAGGGAATGGTCGCCGGGACGCAGCTCGCGCACCGGCCGGCGTACGGACACCAAGGTCTCCATAGCCTTCCCTCAGCCCCCGCCCATCCGCCCTGTCAACGGACGAGCATCGCTCGTGGCGCGGGCCAGGAGCCCTCGCCTCTCCACTTCAGGTTACGTCCCAGAGTGCCACGGCGAGTAGCAGTCCGCTTACCGCCTTTTACCGATTTTTGGTCCGGTGACAAGGTGTTGTCACCTGTGCACATGCAGTCGCACGAACGTCCCGTCCCACCCGGCGCGCAGCTCCATCAGGTCCACCAGCAGCCGCACGGTCCACAGGCCGAACCCGCGCTGGAGCGCCGAGTCGGGCGGGATGAAGCCGGTCAGCGGGCCGGGGCGCCAGTAGCCGTTGTCGCCGATCTCGCACACCACGTCCCCGCGTTCCCGCCAGAGCCACAGGCCCATCGGCGGGATGCCGTGCCGGACCGCGTTGGCGGCCACCTCGTTCGCGGCGGTCACCAGGCTGCGTGCGGCCTGGGTGTCCAGGCCGTGCGCGGCGGCGCGGTCGCCGACGAACGTGCGGAGCTCGTGCAGGTCGGCGCCGGTGATCGGCAGGTACTCGGCGTCACGCGGCCGGTCGAAGGCCAGCGAGGCGTCGCAGCCGTTGCCGAACGCCACCGGGTCGAGGTAGGAGCCGTTCTCGTGCGTGGTGCCGCGGCCGCCGACGAGCTTCGGGTGGGTCAGGCGGGCCTGCTCCACGATGGCGGGTGGGAGCGCGGTCCGGTCGTACGGGCACAGGGCCCGCGCGCCGGATTGGGCGAACGCGGCGTTGATCAGCGACTCGTACCGGACCCACTCGAGCGTCTGGCGCTCGTCCTGGCCGCGCCAGACCGGCTCGGCCAGCGCGCGCACCGAGCGCGGCTTGCTCTGCTCGACGATGCCCTGGTAGTCGCGCAGGGTCCGCACCGGGTGCAGGTAGAACTCGGCGGAGTCGGCGTACTGGACCTTCTGGCCGTACGGCGCGAGCGCGTCGCGCAGGGCGTCGAGACCGGGTCGCTGGACGACGACGATGACGGCCTCGTCGGCCTCCACTCCCTCGCGCAGCCAGGGCACGGTGACGGACAGGAAGTCCTCCATGCCCCCGTACAGGAACGCTCTGTGCTCCAGTGACGCGCTCTGTTCCGGTGAAGCGGCGTGTTCCAGTGTCATGAGGCCATTCCTCCCGCGCCGGGGAAGAGCCGGTCTTGGCCGCGGGCCAGTCCGGGCAGGCGGTGCCAGCCCACCATCTCGATCACGTTCTCCACATCGGGCGGCAGATTGTCCAGCACGAGCGTCTCGTCCACCGGCAGCTCCGTGGCGTGGTGCGCCAGCAGGTTGAGGCCACCGAGGTCGATGAAGCCGAGCCGTGAGAAGTCGAGGTGGATCCGCCGCCGTTCCGTGGTCACCAGCGAGAGCTTCTCGGCGAACACGGCGTGCCTGGCGGCGTCCAGCTCGCCCTCGACGCGCAGCCCGTGCGGCTCGAAGGTGCGGACGATCCGGAGGATTCCGTCGTCGAATTCGGGGTTCACTTCCACGAGGACCTCGTGAGTGTTCCGTAGTGCGATGAGCTCGTCGGGCGGGCAGGCGTGCTTGTCCACCTGGCAGATCGCCATCGCCATGGTGCTGGGCGAGACCGCCTCGCCTACCTGGTGCTCGCAGCCCAGCATCTGGGTGATGTCGGACCGGCTGGGCTCGTGCAGGACCCAGCTGAAGTCCGTGGTGAGGCGCACGGCGCGGAAGCCCTGGTCGAAGGCCTCGCCGACCTCGCGCTCGAGCGTCTTCAGCATCCGGTCGGGGTCGAAGCGGCCCCGGCCGTTCAGGCAGGCGAGCTCGCGCGGGATGACGCGCAGCTGCCTGGACTCGGTGTAGCCGCAGAGGTCGTAGCCGTGCCGGGGCCGTACGCCGGGAAGGCGCTCGGGCGCGGCGTCGGTCACGTAGACGACCTTCTCGTCGTGGGCGAGCCCGTCGTACACGAAGTCACCGATGACGTGCTCGCGCTCTTCCTCACCCGAGAAGGCCAGCCAGGCGTGGTCGCCCGGCCGGATCGCATGCACGGGCCGTTCGGCGAAGAGGTCCATGGCCTGCCCATCGAGGTTGCTATGGATTCGTTCAGAGTACGTCGCCTGACGGGATTTGACAGCCCATTGCACAGAATCGCTCACGCTGCGTCCCACCCCCCTGTTCAGGCTCCGCCTTCGATCGCTCTCAACGGCACGCCGGTCGGCACGTTCGGCAACCGCAGCCGCAGCCGCACCGCCGTCCGGCCCCCACCCGTGCGGATCTGCACGATCGCGCACAGCAGCCGTACGGCCCACAGCCCGAACCGCGCCGGCCCGTCGGCGGGCGGCGGCAGCAGCCCGAAGCCGGTGTCGGCTCCCCACTCGCCGTGGTCGACGACCTCGCAGACCAGCTCGGCGGGCTCCATCCACATCCGCAGCACGATCGGGGGAGCGCCGTGCCTCATCGAGTTGGTCACGACCTCGGTGACCGCGACCAGGAGCCGCTGGAGCTCCTCCTCGGGGAGCGGCGTCCGCTTGGCGTAGTCGCTGACCCAGGCGCGCAGCCAGAACAGGTCGGGCCGTTCGATGGGCAGTTTCTCCGCGTGGTCGGGCACCGGGCTGAGGGGCGTACGGTCGCACTGGGCGCTGTAGGTCCACGGATTCATGTAGCTGGGGTTCTGGACGGCCGTATTGCCGCGCACCGTCTCCGGATGGGTCCTGCGTGCCGCCGCGACCACGCCCGGCGGCAGGGTCTTGGCGTACGGGCACAGGATGGCGGCCCCGGTGTCGGCGAACGCCACGTTCACGATCGCCTCGACCCGCTGCCACTCCAGGACCTCCAGGTCGGGCCGCGCCGTCCAGGCCGGCTCGCCGAGGATCCGCAGCCGCCGCCCGCGCCCGCACAGCGCCCCGGCGTCGCTCAGGCAGTCGGCCAGCGTCCGCGCGGGATGGGAGTACCAGTCGGAGGACTCGAAGAACTCCACCTCGTCGCCGTAGCCCCCGAGGACCTCGCGGAGCGCCAGCTCGCTGCCGAGCCCGGTGACCGCGACCACCCGGTCGCCCGCCTCCACCCCCGCGCGCAGGAACGGCACGCTCCCTGCCAGGAACTCGTCCATCCCGTCGTAGGGGAGGACGCGATGGGTGAAGCTATGGCTCACGGTTCCCCACCTGCGTCGAACGATCACGGCGTCACCGCCCGTCCCGTGAGACGGACTGAACAAGCCTAATCCGCGGACGCCATGATCACCGAGAGCGTTTTTCAGATGATGGAGCGTGACCCAGCCGTTCCGCCCTGCGGATCGCCATCACAGGCGGGAACCTCGCAGAACAAGAGAGTAGGGCCGGTGGGATTCGAACCCACACTGTCCAGCACCTAAAGCTGGCGCCTCCTAGCCTGTTGGGCTACGGCCCCTGGATTTCTTCGAATCTTGACCCTACCAGCGTAGGTAGGGGTCTGCGCGTGGCAGTTAGGGCAGAGGAATCGCAGGTTCTCCCTGCGGTTGTCGCAGTAGTCGCCGCTGATGTGCGTCTTGGCTCTGCCCGCCTCTGGCGGGCAGAGCACGAGGATCTCCGCCGGAGCTTCTGCGGCCCCGGCTTACCGCGCGCGTGGGCCTGCCCCAGGAAATGGGACGTATCGATGCCCAGGGACTGGCCCGGAGTTACAGGCCGAGGTCGCGGCGGAGGCGGTCTACGTGGCCCGTGGCCTTCACGTTGTAGTAGGCGTGCTCGACCTTGCCGTCGGCGTCGATGATGAAGGTGGAGCGGATCACCCCGACGACGACCTTGCCGTAGAGCTTCTTCTCGCCGTACGCGCCGTACGCCTGGAGAACGCCCGTCTCCGGGTCGGACAGGAGCGGGAAGGTGAGGCTCTCCTTCTCGCGGAACTTGGCGAGCTTCTCGGGCTTGTCCGGTGAGAGGCCGACCACGGCCACGCCGGCGGCCTCCAGGTCGGCCAGGCTGCTCTGGAAGTCGACCGACTCCTTGGTGCATCCCGGGGTCATGGCGGCAGGGTAGAAGTAGAGGATCACCCGCTTGCCGCGAAAGGACGCCAGGCTGACGGGCTTGCCGTCGGCGTCGGGAAGCTCGAACTCGGGGGCGACGTCGCCGGGCTGCAGCCGCTCGGACACCTGATCCCGCCTTTCACTCACGCGTTGGTCAGGTCCACCGTACCGGCTGGGGTGGGGCGGGCGTTCGGGGGGAAGACCTGACACACTGTTCGGATCATGCGTCGGACGAGAAGGACACGGCATGGCTGAGAGGGCCCGCGACCCCGAGGCGCTGGAGCGCGAGATAGAGCGCACTCGTCTGGAGCTCGCCCAGACGATCGACGAGCTCGCCGATCGGCTCAGTCCGCGCAACGTCGCGCACCGGGGGGTCGAACGTATGAAGGCCGAGGCCGATCAGGTCGCCAAGGCCGCGCGGGCGTTCGTGTACACCGAGGAGCCCAAGGACGGCGAACCCGGCAAGATCAACCCCAAGGCCGTCGCGGTCGGGGTGGGTGTGGGCGTCGCGCTCACGGCCTTGGTCCTCTTGCGGCGCAAGCGCCGCTGAGCCACAGCAACGAGGCGCCGGACCGCTTTCTGCGGCCGGCGCCTTTGCGTGCCCGCGCCAGGATGTCGGCGACGTTCTGCAGCTCGGTCAGTTCGGCACGGCACGGCGGGCAGGCGTACAGATGCGCACGGAGCTGGGCCTCCTCAGGCCCGCTCAGCTGCCCGAGGACGAAGACCCCCAGGTCGAGACGGTAGTCGCAGTCCACAATGGAAGGTACGGAATGGGGCCCCAACGCGTTCAGCGGAGGGTGGGCTCGGCTCGGGTGACCGAGTCGGCGCCGCTTTCGAGCTCGGCCTCGGGGATGTAGGGGACGATGAACTCGTAACGTTCCAGCACCTCGGGCGGGACCTCACCGGACTCGCCGAAAGCGGCGATCTCGCCCCAGCAGGGCGCGCCGAGCGATCCGCTGTAGTGGCGGACCGACAGGCCCGCGCACAGGTTGGCGAACGAGAGACGCTGGGCGAGCGTCCAGCCGGCGAGGGTGCCGAAGACGAAGCCGGCCGCGAAGACGTCGCCCGCGCCGGTCGGGTCGAGGGCCTGAACGGGCAGGGCGGGGGCGGCGGCGCGTTCACCGGTGGTGGAGTCGATGGCGATCGCGCCTTGGGAGCCCTGCTTGACCACGACGACCGGGACCCGGGCGGACAGGGACTCCAGGGCGGCCTCGGGCGTGCGGGTGCGGGTGTAGGCCATGGCCTCCACCGCGTTCGGCAGGAAGACGTCGACGTGCTGGAGCCGGTCGAGGACGTCGGTGGACCAGGTCTCGGTCGGGTCCCAGCCGAGGTCGGCGAAGACCAGCGCGCCCGCGCGGCGCATCGCCAGCGCCCAGGCGGGCACGTCCCGGTCGATGTCGGTGAAGCAGGTGGCGGCGGGCGGCGGGTCGCCGACCACGTCCTCCTCGGCCAGCGGGAGCGGCGTGGCGTAGGTGACCATGCTGCGGTCGGAGGCGTAGGCCATCGAGACCGTGACCGGGGTGGACCAGCTCTTGACCCTGCGGGACCAGCGCAGGTCGACGTCCTCCTGCTCGGCGAGGGTGCGCCACAGGTAGTTGCCGAACATGTCGTCGCCGAACGGGGCGGCGAGGCCGGTGCGCAGCCCGAGGCGGCTCATCGCGATGGCGATGTTGGCGATGCCGCCGGGCGCGGAGCCGAGGCCGTCGGTGACCAGCTCGGTGCCGGGCGGCGGGAGCCCGGGCAGCCCGGTGAAGATCATGTCCATGAAGACCTGGCCGGTCAGGAAGACGTCCAGGCCGCGCTGGCCGGGGGACCCGGGGGGCCCGGGGACTCCGGGGCCGCGTTCGGCGCAGGGGTCGTCGAGGCCGGGGCTGGGCGGAGTGCCGCGTTCGGAGACGGTCATGGCCCTCCAAACCCTCCCGGGGCCTCTGGGGTTGCAGTGCCCGCTGAGGTCGCGGTGCCCGCTGAGGTCGCGGTGCCCGCTGAGGTCGCGGTGCCCGCCGAGGTCGCGGTGGCGGCCGGGGCGCCCAGGTCGGGTGCGGTGGCGCGGAAGCGGGCCTCGACGGCGGCGCGGACGATCTGGGTCTCGGGCTCCAGGTCGATCGGCTCGGGCTCCTCGGCGCCGCCCGGGGCGCCGCCGAAGGCCATCGTGCGCATCATGCCGTCGGCGGGGCCGTGCCCGCGGGTGTCGGTGGTGAGGCCCTCGTCGGCCAGCTCGACCAGGCCGGTGAGGCTGGAGCCGAGCGCCTCGGCGTAGCTGCGGGCGCGCGCGACGGCCTCGTGCGCGGCCTGGCGGGCGGCCCGGTCGTAGACCTCGCTGTCGCGCCGCAGGGCCCAGTCGGGGCCGTGGACGTACGTGCGCTCCAGGTCGCCGAGCCTGGTGACCAGCTCGCCCAGCACGGCGAAGTCGACGACGACGATCTTGATCCAGACCGTTCCCTGGTAGGCGCGGACCTCGCCCTCGCGGCGCTTGTGCCGCAGCACGGGGGTGATCGACACCCCGCCGGTCTCCAGCTTCTCCACGGCGTCACCGTAGGACTTGATCAGGTCGAGGGCCCGCCGGTTGCTGTCGGTCAGCTTGTCGAGGGCCCGGCGCCGGTCGCCCTCCTGGGACTGAACGTGCACGGACAGGCGTGCGATCTCCGGCTCGACCTCAAGGAGGGCCTCGCCCCGCACGCTGATCAACGGTGCCTCGGTCATACCGGCCAACTTAACCGGTCCAGCCGACATTTTCGTCGGCTCCTCGCGGGGGCCGCGGACCCGCCGGAAACGCGAAAGGGGCGCCTGGAGACGCGGAAGGGGCGCCTGGAGACGCGAAAGGGGCGCCTGGAGACGCGGAAGGGGCACCTGGAGATGCGGGAAGGGGCGCTCGGAAACGCGTAAGGGGCGCCCGGCGACGTTGGCGGGCGCCCCTTCACTCGGCTGCGAGCGAGCGTGTCGCTCGGCTACGAGTGAGCGTGGCTCACTTGTGCTCGAAGGTGCGGAACGGCGCCCGGTAGGCCTTCGGGGTGTTGTCCGCGCCGTGGCTGGCGAGCCCGTTCCGGCCGCGGTAGTAGTCCCAGACCTGCGGCTGGGCGGCCGGAGCCAGGTCGGCGTCGTTGATCGCGACCGCATGGATGTGGTACGCGAAGCCCTGCGCCGGGGTGCGCAGCCAGGCGGCGAAGCCGACCGAGCGCAGCGCCTTCACCATCTTCCAGCGGTTGGTGGTGGAGACGCCGTTGATGTTGATGTCGACCGCGCCGCCGCAGTCGTGGGTGCCGGCGGAGGCGCCGACGCCCTTGTGGTATTCGCCCTGGGTCAGGGTGATGCGGCCGGCGTACTTGGCGTCGGCGGCGGCGAGCATCTTCTTGCTGCGGGTGTTGACCCGCTTGCCGCCGTAGCTGGAGTTGGTCGACCCGACGGAGATCTTGTTGGTGACCGTGAACCGGCCGGCGCCGAGCTTGGCGAGCGACGTCGGGCCCGGGATGCCGTTGGCGCTGCAGCCGGTGTACCCGAGCTTCTTCTGGTAGGTGGTCATCGCCTTGACCGTGGAGGAGCCGAACGACCCGTCCACGTACTTCTTGGCGAGCAGGTGCTTGGCGTACAGGGCCTTCTCGACGAGGAGCACGGAGGCCTTGGCGCCGGACGTGGTGCCGGTGCCCGGGCGGCCCGGGTCGAGCTGGGACGCCAGCAGGGTGGCGTCGTAGTTGACGGACGGCAGCTTCGCGGCGGCGGCGGTCGGCGCGGCCATCGCCGGAACGGCGGTGGCGGTGATCGCGGCGGCGGCGGATATGGCGAGAGCGGGAGCCATGTAGGCGCGCTTCATTGTTTCCTCCTGAAAAGGGGGGCGTCATGACTGACTCGGTCATGATCAGCACATCCGTGGAAACATGATCGGCCGTTTCGCCGCGCGCGAACAAGCTCTGGGCGTCCAGGGTCCGTCCAGGGAATGTCCAATTATCCAAACGCCCTGGTAGGACCGCCAACAGGGCCCGGATGGGGTGTCCGCCGGAAGGAGTGCGGCTCAGAGGAAGGTGCGGCCTTCGCCCCGATACGTCGGGACCGTCCTGACCAGGCGGTCGCCCTCGATCAGGTGGAGGGATTCGAAGCGCTCGCACAGCTCGCCGGCCTTGGTGTGGCGGAACCAGACCCGGTCGCCGATCTCCAGCCGGTCCGCGGCGTGCCCGATCAGCGGGGTCTGCACCTCGCCCGCGCCCTCGTTCCCGTCGTACGACAGGCCGGTCGGCAGGTAGGGCTGCGGCAGCCGGACCGCGTCGGCCGGGCCGGAGGCCAGGTAGCCGCCGCCCAGGCAGGTGACCACGCCGGGGGCCGGGCGCCGTACGACCGGCAGCGCGAAGAGCGCGGCGGGCCGCCCGGAGAAGTTGGAGTAGTAGTCGAACAGGTGCGGCTGGTAGAGCCCGGACCCGGCGGCGACCTCGGTGACGGCCTTCTCGGCGACGGTCTTCTCGACGCTGCCGGTCCCGCCGCCGTTCACGAACTCCAGCTCGGTGAGCTCCCGCACGGACCGCACGATCGCGGCGCGGCGGCGGGCCAGCTCCATCCGGGAACGCTTCTGCATCTCGCGGATCGCGCGGCCCATGAGGGGCTTGCCGGGCGGGACGTCGCCGACGCCCGCGATCTGTCCCTCGTACGCCATCAGGCCGACCAGCTGCAGCCCGGGCCGCTTCAGCACCTGCTCGGCGAAGGCGCGCACCTCGCCGGGGGAGTGCAGCGGCGAGCGGCGCGGCCCGATCCGCACCTTCCCGCCCAGGGCGCGGTACGCCGCGTCGATGTCGACGCAGATCCGGATCGGGTGCCCGGACGCGTTCTGCTCGATCATGTCCAGGTGCTCGACGGAGTCGACCATCAGCGTGATCGTCCGTGCGGCGCGTTCGTCGGCGGCCAGCGCGGCCATGGCGGTCCGGTCGGCCGTCGGGTAGGCCACCAGGATGTCGTCGGAGACCTCGTTCTCGGCGAGCCACAGCGCCTCGGGCAGGGTGAACGCCATGATCCCGGCGAACCCGTCCATCGCCAGGACCTCGTCCAGGAGCGCCCGGCAGCGCACCGACTTGCTCGCGACCCGGATCGGCTTGCCGGCGGCCCGGCGCACGAGGTCGGCGGCGTTGGCGCGGAACGCCTCGAGATCGACGATCGCGAGGGGCGCCTCGAGGTCGGCGGTGGCGGCGTCGTAGCGCTCCCGGAGGTTCATACCTGCCAGGTTGCCACAGAATCGGTTAGATATGAAAGTTTTTCATATATAGCGTCTACGTGCGGGGATGATCGTCGAAGAAGCCCCAGAGCATCGTGCTCGCCCCCGGCGGCCACCGATGCGTTCCCCCTGCGATCTTGCAGAACGTCACCTCGGCGCCGCCCTTCCCCTTGCCGGTCGAGCTGCACTCGGTCCCGGCGGCCGCCTCCGCCTTGACCGGCTGCCGCAGCTCGGGCAGCTTCCCCGCCTTCCGCCAGAAGTTCACCGAGTAGGAGACCGGCGGGAACGGCTTGCCATTGTTGCCGTTCCCCCCTCCATTGAACGGGACTCCGCGATCGGCGGTTCCATGAAAGATCATGGCGGAAACCCCCCGCCCCGGGTCGCACCCCGTCACCAGGGCCCCCTCGACGACCCCGATCCCGGCCACCTTGTCGGGCTTCTCGCAGGCCAGCCGGTACGCCATGCCGGCCCCGTTGGAGAACCCGGTCACGAACACCCGCTTCGGATCGACCAGGCCGGACCCGGTCAGCTTGTCGATCATCTTGCTCAGGAACCCCACATCATCGATATGGGTCCACTGGGCGACCCCGCAGCACCCCCCGGCGTTCCAGGTCATCGCGACGCCGTCCGGGTAGGCGGCCAGGAACCCCTTGTCGTCCGACATCGAGTCGAAGCCCGTCAGCTTCTCCATCTGCCCCATGTTCGCCAGCCCGCCGTGCAGCGCGATCACCAGCGGCATCGCCTTGGCCGGCTTCCCGCCCCGCCACTTCCCGTCGGCCATCTTCGGCGGCACGTGCAGCAGGAACTCCCGATGCCCCACCGTCCCCACATCAAGCTTCTGCTTGTGGGTCCCCGCACTGGTAGGGATCCCGTCGACCGAGGCGGGCCGCTTGCCACTCGGCTGACCGCCACCGCCGCCGTTGTCCTTGGTCTTCCCCGTACACCCGGCCACCACCAGGGAGGCCGCCAGCAAGAGGAGCAGGATTCGCCGCATAGCCCGAACTTAACCGCCCGAACCAACCGCAAACTACTCGTTGGTAGCGAACCCTGGCCCCACCCCCGTCACCGACCGGTTACGCGAAGCATTCGTTGTAGGTGTAGCCGCCTACGGAGTTGCCCCACTTGCGGAAGAGGTCCTGGGGGATCTGGTCGCAGACGAGGCGGTTGCGCCAGGACTCGCCGACGACCTTCCAGTCGCCGTCGCGGCCGTCCTGGCGCCAGACCCAGTAGTCGCGGCCGGTCTGGCCCACGGCGTAGTAGGTGAAGTCCTTCGCGCCGTAGGCGACGCCGTAATAGACGTTCGCGGGAACGGCGATCTCGGTGGAGTGAACGTGTTCCTTGAGCGTGGTCCAGAGTCGGCTGCGGGTGGGCTCGGAAAGCTTAAGGACGTCTGAAGTTCCGGGGGCTCCTGCGGGATTTCCGTCGTAGGTGGGCGATCCCTGGCTCGGTGTTTGTGGCGAGTTGGAGTGCTTGCTCGGTGAGGTCTGGTTGTGGGTGTTGCCACTGGTGGACGGGGTCTGGTGGGTCGCGTTGCCGCTGCCGGCATTTTGGTTGTTGCCGCTTTGGGCTGCATTTCCACTGGCGTTGAACTGACACGCTGAAAGGCCAAGTGCGGCGAATCCGATAAGGCCGAAAGCGGCCGCCTTGCTGAGAGCTGCCCGTGCATTCTTCGTCGTGTTGTTCATGTGAATAGTTGATGCGGATGGAGATCACGGAGTTCGGCGATGATCGGAGTGTGGCCGGATCCTGCCACCGCCGAACTTTTCCGTGAGGGCGTGCGTCAGGCGGCGAAGACCTGGACGTGGTCGGGGGCCACCCGGACGCGGATCTCCTGGCCTTCTTCCAAGGTCGTCGCCTTGCGGGAGGGGACGTCGGCGAAGACGGTGGCGCCGTCGGCGGTGGCGTAGACGCGGGTGACGGCGCCGAGGAAGACCTTGACGTCGACGGTCGCGGGGAGGCCGGGGCCGTCGGCGGTGATCTCCACGTCCTCGGGGCGGAAGAGGCAGAGCGCT
This sequence comes from Actinomadura barringtoniae, assembly GCF_017573505.1. GTDB lineage: Bacteria > Actinomycetota > Actinomycetes > Streptosporangiales > Streptosporangiaceae > Spirillospora > Spirillospora barringtoniae. The sequence continues at coordinate 117,340 of NZ_JAGEOJ010000005.1, read as the reverse complement.
CGTTCGGCTGCGGGCGCTTCTACTTCGAAGGCGCCGCCCCAGGAGACGCGACCGTTCGAGGTGGGGAGTTCGAGGGTGTTGCGGTTGCCGACGAAGCCTGCGGTGAAGCGGGTGGACGGCGCGGCGTAGATCTCCGGGGGCGGGGCGCACTGCTCGATCCGGCCCGCGTTCATCACCGCGACGCGGTCTGAGATGGCCAGGGCCTCGGACTGGTCGTGCGTGACGAAGATCGTCGTGATGCCGACCTGGTGCTGGATGCGGCGTACCTCGTCGCGGAGGCGGGTGCGGACCTGGGCGTCGAGGGCGGAGAGGGGTTCGTCCAGGAGGAGGACCTCGGGGTCGGGCGCCAGGGCGCGGGCCAGGGCGACGCGTTGTTGCTGGCCGCCGGAGAGTTGGTTGGGGAGGCGGTCGCCGTAGGTGTCGAGGCCGACGAGGGTGAGGAGTTCGCTGACGCGGGTCGCGATCTCGGGCTTGGGAAGGCGGCGGACTGTGAGGGGGAACGCGATGTTGGCGGCGGCGGTGAGGTTGGGGAACAGGGCGTACGACTGGAAGACCATCCCGATCGGCCGCTTGCGCACGGGCATCCGGGTGACGTCGGCGCCGCCGATGGAGATCGTTCCGGCGTCGGTGCCGGCGAGCCCGGCGACGCAGCGGAGCAGGGTGGTCTTGCCGCAGCCGGACGGGCCGAGCAGCGCCAGCATCTCGCCCTTGGCGACGCTGACGTCGACCGCGTCGAGGGCGGTGTGGGAGCCGAACCGCTTGGTGACGCCGGTGAGGACGACGTGGGCCATCGTGCTTCAGCCTTTCTCGGTCGCGGGGGTGAGGGCCACGGTGCTCCGGCCCCGGCCGAGCCAGACGACGAAGGCCGAGAGGGCGAACAGCAGCCCGAACGTGAAGATCGTGATGACGGCGAGCGCGTTCGGGTCGTTGCCGGTGCGCGAGGTGAACTCGCGGGCCGACCAGAGCGGCAGCGTCTCGTAGCGGGTGCCGACCAGGATCTTGGCGAGCGCGAACTCGTTCATCGCGGTCGCGACCACCAGGAGCGAGCCGGAGACGATGCCGCCCTTGATCGCCGGGAGGATGACGCGGACGAGGGTGGTCATGGGGTGCGCGCCGCAGGTCGCGGCGGCCTCGCTGAGCCGGGCGGCGTCGGCGGCGAGCAGCGCGTTCTCCACCGCCCAGTACAGGAACGGGAACGCGATCGCGGCGGTGGCGGCGGCGAGCAGCCAGAACGTGCCGAAGAGTTCGGGGGCGGTGTCCTTCACGACGAGTTGGAGGCCCGCGCCGACGACCACCCACGGGATCGCGAACGGGATGACGGCCATGGTCTGCACGACCGTTCCGATGCGCGGGTTGCGGACGACCGCCCAGTACGCGGCGGGCACGACCAGGGCGAGATCGATGCCGAGCGAGGTCGCCGACAGGACGAACGAGCGGCCGAGCGCGCTGATGACGTCCGGCTGGGTGAAGACGTCCGCCCAGTGGCTGAACGTGTAGCCGCTGGGCAGCGCGGTGTCGCCCCACTTGGTGGCGACCGAGTAGAGGAACGCGGCCAGCAACGGGAGGAGGAAGTAGGCGGCCAGGAGCGCCAGGAAGATCTTCGAGCCGATGCGGCGCCTGCTCATCCGGGTCATCAGGGTCCGGGTCATCCGGGTCCGGGTCATCTACAACCACCTCGTCGCGCGGCGGATCGACAGCCGGTAGAGCAGCGTGGACAGCACGGCCAGCAGCATGAGCAGAACGGACAGGACCGCGGCCCGCTCCAGGCCGAAGACCGACGATTCGAGCGTCGCGCCGATCTGCAGGGTGATGAGCTTGACGCTGTTCGGCCCGGACGCCAGCGCGTACGTCACCGCGTAGATCCCGATCGTCCAGGTGAAGATGAGCAGCCAGCCCGCCACCACGAACGGCGACAGGATCGGCACGCCGATGCGCCGCCAGAACTGCGCGCGGCTCGCGTGGCAGACCTGCGCGGCCTCCCACCAGTCGTCCCGCAGCACGCTCATCGCGGGCAGCGTGAGCAGCACGAACATCGGCACGTTGAAGTAGAGGTAGGCGATGTTGATCCCGGTGAACGAGGCGGTCGACGGGAACGTCACGTTCAGCAGGTGGGTGAGCATCCCGGTGGTGCCGATCAGCGCGACGAAGCCGAACGCGAGCCCGATCCCGGCGAAGTTGGCGGCGACGTTCATCAGCGCCAGCCAGGTCGCCCGGCCCGCCAGCCGCATCCGCGAGATCAGCCACGCGGCGGGCGCGCCGAGCGCGGCGGCGAGCGTGGCCTGCAGGGCGCCGAGGGCGAGCGAGTTGCGGATCGCCTCGCGGTCGACCGGGTTGTCGATGACCTTCTGGACGTTGCCCAGGCCGTAGCCGCCCGAGCTCAGCGCGAACGTGTCGTGCACCAGCCGCAGCGCGGGCAGTACGAGCGTCGCCAGTGCGAAGACCAGCAGCGGCAGCGCGGGCAGCCACCCGGCGAGCGACCGGCCGACCCGGGTCGGCAGCGGAACGCGGCGTGACGCGGCCGATGGCCGAGCGGCGCCCTGGTCAGGGACGCCGTCGGCCACCGGCGGCGGGGACACGTGGGGTGTCAAGCCACGACCTTCGCTTCCCAGTCGCTCACGATCTTGGCGGGGTCGACCTTGGAGTAGGGGACCTCCTTGACGCCCGCGTAGGAGGACTCCGGCAGCCAGTTGGCCTTGGCGTCGGCCGGCAACCGCAGGTCGCCGTTCAGGAATCGGATCGGCCGCGCGCCGAACTTGGCGAACGAGATCTGCGCCTGGTCCGACAGCACGTAGTCCATGAACGCCTTGAGGAAGTCGCCCTTGGCGCCGTTGTACTTGTTGATCATCAGCCCGGACGGCGCCCAGATCGAGCCGTCGGACGGGACGATGACCTCGAGCTTGACGTTCTTCTTCGCCAGCTCGGCCTTCTGCGTGATCCCGTTGAAGTCGTAGTTGATCTGGATCGGGGCCTCGCCCTTCTCCAGCGTCTCCTCGCTCATCTTGGCGTCCGACAGGTTGCCCGCCTTCTTCAGCTTGGCGAAGTAGTCGAACGCGGGGCCGAGATTGTCGATCGACCCGCCGTTGCCGTACGCGGCGGCGACCACCATCGCCTGGCCGGTGCCCGAGGACGCGGGGCTCTTGGTCGCGATCAGGCCCTTGTACTCGGGCTTGAGGAGGTCGGCCCAGGACTTGGGTGGGTTCTTCACCTTGTCGACGTTCACCACGAACGCGGGCGTGCCGACGAACGTGGCGATCCAGCCGCCGTCCTTGGCCTTCTGCCAGTCCTTCAGCTTGCTCGCCGACGGCGGAAGATAGGGCGGCACGACGCCCTTGGCCTCGGCGACCGGGCCCCACATCAGGCCGATGTCGCTGGCGGTGCCGACCGGGTTCTTCTGCTCGGCGTCGAAGCGCTGGATCTCGTCGGCCGAGGACATGTCGGTGTCCTTGTGGGCGCACGTGCCGCCATGCTGGGCGCAGAACGCCTTGACGACCTCGCCGTAGTCGGCCCAGTCCGGCGCCAGCCCGTACGTCGGCAGGTCCTTCCCCTGCGCGGCGATCTTCGCGTCGTCCGGCGCGGCCTTCCAGTCGTAGTCGCTGCCGGACCCGCCGCAGCCCGCCAGGCCGATCAGGCCGATCAGCCCGGCCGCCGCGACCGCCAGGGCGGAGGCGAGCCCACGGGGAGTTCTCATGATGCGGACCCTTCTGGTTCGTCGATGTGCGGCCATGTCTAATCCGCGCATGTGGGCCCCGCCACGTGCATATGGCTATGGGGGCTATAGGCAGCGCCGATCGGCACCCTCTTGACCTGCGGAAATGAATATGCGGCAATCCGGGCGTAACCTTCGGGCCGCCAGGCCTTTACCTGTGGCTTCGCCTATAACCGCGCTCTATGGGGGCCATCGCCAAGAGGCCATTGTGGGGCCGTCCGGCGCGGGACAGGCTGGCCGCATGGCAGCAACCACCCATGGGCTCAATTTCATCGGGGGAGAATGGCGGCCGCCCGAGAGCGGGCGTACCCGGCCCAATATCAGCCCCGCCGATATCACCGACCGGATCGGCGACTTCGCCGAGTCGGGCGGCCCCGATGTCGACAACGCGGTGGACGCGGCCGCGGCGGCGTTTCCCGAATGGAAGGCGCTGGGCCCGATCCGTCGGGCGGAGTATCTGCGCACGGTGGAACGGCTCATCGAGAAGCGCGCCGAGGATTTCGCGGCGGCGATCTCGCGGGAGCAGGGCAAGCTCCTGAAGGAGGCGCGCGGCGAGGTCAAGCGCGCGCTGGCCATCATCGACTTCACGGCGGGGGAGGCGCGGCGCCTGAACGGGGTCACGACCCCGGCCGAGGAGCCGCGCACGCTCTCCTACACCTTCCGTGCGCCGCTCGGCGTGGTCGGGCTCATCACGCCATGGAACTTCCCGCTCGCGATCCCGATGTGGAAGGTGGCCCCGGCGCTGCTCGCCGGGTGCACGGCGGTGTTCAAGCCCTCGCCGTTCACCCCGCTCAGCGCGGCGCTGCTCACCGAGGCGTTCGCGGACGCGGGCCTGCCGCCGGGCGTGCTCAACCTCGTGCAGGGCGACATCGCGGCGGGTGAGGCGCTCGTCGGCAACCCGTCGGTCGCCGGGGTCAGCTTCACCGGCTCGCTGCCGGTCGGCGTGAAGATCCAGGAGGCCGGAGCGTCCCGGCTGCTGCGCACGCAGCTGGAGCTCGGCGGCAAGAACGCGGTGCTGGTCCTCGCGGACGCCGATCTCGACAAGGCGGTGAAGGCGACCGTCTTCGGCGCGTTCGGCCAGGCCGGGCAGCGTTGCAGCGCCACCTCGCGCGTCATCGTCGACGTCCGCGTGAAGGACGCGTTCCTCGCCAAGCTCGTCGCCGAGGTGTCCGCGCTGAAGCCCGGCACCGACATCTGCCCGGTCGTGAACGAGCAGCGCATGAACGCCTGCCTGAACGCGATCACCCACGCCCAGGAGGCCGGTGCCAAGGTCGCCGTCGGCGGCTCGCGCGCCACCGACGGCCTGCCCGACGGCTACTACGTTCAGCCGACCGTGCTGCGCGACGTGCCGTGGGACTCCGAGATCGCCCAGGAGGAGATCTTCGGCCCGGTCCTGTCGGTCATCGACTGCGACGGCTTCGACGACGCGATGCGCATCTCCAACTCGGTCCGCTACGGGATGTCCGGCACGATCTTCACGCAGGACCCGGCGACGATGTTCGAGGCCCTGGACCGCTTCGAGGCCGGGATGCTGCACGTCAACCGGCCCGGCGTCGGCGCGTACGCGCACCTGCCCCACATGGGCGCCAAGCTCAGCCAGTTCGGCCCGCCCGAGTGCTCCCCGCAGGTCTGGGACTTCTACACCGAATGGCGGTCCGCGTGCATCACGTACTGAGCATCACGGACGCCGTCCGCACGTATGTGAAGCAAGGCGCAATCATCGGCATGGGCGGCCAGAACATCAACCGCTGCCCGATGGCCCTGGTGAACGAGGTGGCACGGCAGCGCATCGGCGACCTCACCGTCGTCGGCTGCAACCTGTCGCTGCCGCTCGACATCCTCGTCGCCTGCGGCCTGGTGGCCAGGACCGAGCAGGGCTCGGGCAACCTGGAGCGCTACGGCACGCTGTTCGCCTGGCGACGCGCGGTCGAACGCGGCGAGATCGAGGTCCGCGACCACAGTCACCTGGCGATGGCCACCCGCTTCGCGGCCGCCGCCAACGGCGTTCCGTTCATGCCGACGCGCAGCCTGCTCGGCTCGGACCTCCTCACCGGCCTCGCCGAGGAGGGGGTCGCACGGCTGACCGAGGATCCGTGGAACGGCGACCCGGTCGTGTTGATGAAGGCGCTGAGCCCGGACGTCTCGCTCATCCACGCGCACCGCGCCGACCTGGCGGGCAACGTCGTCATCGAGGGTGTGACCAGCCACGAGGTCGACATGGTGCGCGCGTCCAAGGCGACGATCGTGTCGGTCGAGGAGATCGTTCCGACACTGTCCGAGCGCCCGGAGGAGGTCACCATCTCCGGCGCCTACGTGACGGCGGTCGTGGAGGCACCGCGCGGCGCGCACCCGACCGCGGTCTACCGGCGCTACGACTTCGCCGAGGACGAGATCAAGGCCTATCAGCGTCTCGCCCGCGCGGGCGGCGCGGAGTTCGCGGCCTGGCTGAACGACAACGTGCTGGGGGGTGACGCGTGACCCCGCTGCCCAGGGAGATTCTCGCGGTGGAGGGCGCACGGCAGATCGGCGACGGCGATGTGGTCATCGTCGGCACGGGCCTGCCGCTGCTCGCCGCCACGCTGGCCCAGCGCACGCACGCGCCGGGCGCCAAGCTGGTCATCGAGTCCGGCGTGGTGTTCCCCAAGGTGCTGCCCACGCCGATCTCGGTGGTCGACCCGAAGCTGATGAACGGCGCGTCCCGGCACGGGTCGCTGTTCGAGGCGCTCGGCGGGCTCGTGCAGCGCGGCATGGTGCACACCGGCTTCCTCGGCGGCGCGCAGATCGACCGGTACGCCAACATCAACTCGACGTGGGTGGCGGGCAAGCGCCTGCCGGGCAGCGGCGGCGCCAACGACATCGCCAGCCACTGCCGTACGGTCGTCGTCCTCACCGACCACGAGAAGCGGCGCTTCCCCGAGGCGTGCGACCACGTCACCAGCCCCGGGTTCCTGACCGGCCCCGGCGCCCGCGCCGCCGCCGGCCTCCCGCCGCTGGCCGTCAAGGTCATCACCGACCTGTGCGTGATGGAGGCGGCCGACTCCGCCCTCACCGTCACCGCGCTCATGCCCGGCGCCTCGCTGGAGGACGTACGGGCCGGCACCGGCTTCGCCGTCGAGGCGGCCGGGAACCTCACCACGGTCGAGCCGCCCACCGCCGAGGAGCTGACGCTCCTGCGCGAGGTGCTCGACCCCGATCGTGTGTACTTCCCCGAAAGGATCGACCAGTGAAGAAGCCGTTCGCCTGGGAGACGGGCATCGCCTGGAAGAACAAGGACCGGATCGTCGTCCGCGGCTATGACGTGAACGCGCTGACCGGCAACATCTCCTTCGCCGAGCACTTCCACCTGGTGCTGCGCGGCGAGCTGCCGACGCCCGAGGCCGGCCGGATGACCGACGCGATCATGGTGAACATGGCCGAGCACGCCATGTCCCCGTCGTCGGCCACCGTCCGGTTCGCCACGTCCGGCGGCGCCGACCTGAACGCGGCCGTCGCGGCCGGCGTCGCGGGCATCGGTCGGCTGCACGGCACCGCCGACCGGCCCGCCGAGATGTTCCTGGGCGTCGCCGAACGGGCTGAACGCGACGGCCTGCCGGACGCCGAGGCCGCCGCCAAGGTCGTTCGCGAGATGCGGGAACGGCGCGAGCGGATGCCCGGGTTCCACCACGCGCAGCACATCCGCGACCCGCGCACCGTCCGCCTGCTCGGCCTGTCCGACGAGCTGGGCGTCACGGGCCGGTACGTGACGATCGCGCGGGCGATGGAGGACGCGACCGAGGAGGTCTTCGGCCGCCGGATCTGGCTGAACGGCCCGGGCTCGATGGGCTGCGTCGGCCTGGACATGGGCTACGAGCCGCTGCAGCTGAAGGCCATGTTCATCGTGTGCCGTTCGCTGTCCCTGTGCGCCCACTCGATCGAGGAGGTCACCCGCGAGAAGGGGTGGCGGGCCTCCGACAACTCCGACATGGTGCAGCCGTTGTCGCTGGAGATGCAGGGGCCCGACCACTACGACGGCCCCGCCGACCGGACCCTGTAGGCGCGCACTCTGTAAGCGCAGGCAGCCCCCACCGCGAGCAGCGCGGCGATCGACGCGGTCACGCGGAGGAGGCCGTCGGCCGAGGTGGGGGCGGCGAAGTAGACGCTGCCGAGCCCGGCGACGCAGATGACGCCCGCCAGCAGCGGGCCGGTGGAGTTGAGCCCCGACAACGCGGACGCCAGGCTCGCGTCCACCAGCGTGGTGAGGCGGGCGATCAGCGGGCTGTATCCGGCCGCGTGTCCCGCTCCCGCCATATAGAGGAGCGGAATCGAGGCCGCCACGGGCCACTGGTGCTTGGCCAGTAGGACGAGTCCGGTCGCGCATGCGGCGAAGGCGATCGGGCCTGCGACGGGCAGAACGTTCTGCAGGCGCAGGGGGTAGCGGGTCCAGCTGAGGCTGAGCGAGCCGAATCCCAGCGCGTACGGAACGAAGGCAAGCCCGGCCTCCAGCGGAGAGAAGCCGAGCGCCGATTGCAGGTGCAGGGTCAGCGTGAGTAGGAAGACCGTGTAGCAGCCCATGACTATCCAGCACGCGGCAAGGCCCGGCTTTACGCCGCGAGGCCGAAGCGCCGCCAGGTTAAGGAGAGCGGCCTCGCCCTTGTGTCTCTCGTACGCGACGAACGCCACCAGCAGCACGGCACCGCATGCCAGTGAGACCCAAACCCACACCGGCCAGCCGTAGTCCCTGCCGAAGATGAGCGGGCCTACCAGCGCACCCATCGCTCCCGTCAGCAGACCCACTCCGCCGAGGTCGAGCCGCGCGCTGGCCCGTTCACCCTCGACCAGCGTCCGCGAGCCGACCACCAGCAGCACCACGCCGATGGGCAGGTTGATGAGGAACGCCGGGCGCCAGCTCACGGTCGTGATGAGGCCGCCGAGGATCTGGCCGAGCGCCACACCGAGCGACAACACCATGCTGTAGAGGCCGATCGCCCTCCTGCGCGCGGCGCCGTCCCAGTGCAACTGGATGAGCGAGAAGACCTGCGGCATCAACAGGGCGGCCCCGACGGCCTGGGCCACCCGTGCCAGGACCAGGGACGTCGCGTTCGGTGCCAGCCCGCACACCAGCGAGGCCGCCGTGAACCAGCCGAGCCCGATCAGGAACGCGCGCCGATGCCCGATGATGTCGCCGAGCCGCGCGCACGTGACCAGCAGCAGCCCGGTCGTCAGCAGGTACCCCGACACCACGAGCTGGACCGCCGTCCCGCCCGCGCCGAGGTCCTCCCGGATCGTCTGCGCCGCCACCGACACGATCGAGCCGTCCATCGACGCCATCGCCTGCCCGGTGAGCAGCACCGCCAGCATCGGCCCCTGCCGGACGGCCCTCGCGCCGCCCGGACGAGTCTGAGTGATCATGCGTCGAGCATCCGCCGCCCGGGGTGACCTGGTCTTGAAGAAATATGCGGACTGTCGGAGGCGGCGCGTAGTGTCCGTTCCGTGCTGACCTCGCAGGCCGTGGTGACGAGCCCGCACTACACGATCAGCCGGGTCGCGTGCGCGGACGACCACACCGGCTGGTCCGAGCCCGAGGTGTCGAACGCGGTCCAGATCGTCCTGGTCCGCCGCGGCCGCTTCCGCCTGGACGCGCAGGGCCGCACGGTCATGGTCGATCCCACCACCGGCTACCTGCACGGCCCAGGCACCGAGGAACGCTTCGCCCACCCGGCGGGCGGCGACGTCTGCACCGCCATCACGTTCACCGGCGACGTCCTGACCGCCGAGCCCTGGCTCCGCGCCGCCATCGACGCAGCCTCACCCAGCGTCCGCGTGGACGCCCGCCTGGAGCTGGCCCACCGCCTCCTCCTCAAGCAGACCGCCCCGCCGAGCCGCAAGCCCGCTCCCGCGCCCGCCGCCTGCACAGGTGGCGCCGAGCCCGGGGCGGATGCCGGCTGCGCGCGGGGTGCCGGCTCCGTGGGCACCGATGAGGTTGGGAGTCTCGATGAGGGGCTGTTGGGGTTGTTGACGCTGGCGGTGCGGTCGGGGGTGGGGGCGCGAGTGCCGGGGCCGGGGCGGGTTGAGCTGGCGGAACGGGCGCGGGAGGCGATCGTGGCGGGGGAGGGAGCTGACCTGGTGGGGCTGGCGGGGCTGCTCGGGACCACGCCGTCGCATCTGAGCCGGACGTTCCGGCATCACGTGGGCATGACCGTGAGCCGCTACCGCAACCGGGTGCGGGTAAGCCGGGCGCTGGCGGCGATGGAGGGCGGCGAACGCGATCTGGCGGGGCTGGCCGTGGGGTTGGGGTTCAGCGATCAGGCGCACCTCAGCCGGGTGATGCGGGACGAGCTGGGGTCCACGCCTGGGGTGGTGCGGGGCCTGTTGAAATCTGGAACGGAATGATTCGTTCTGCTATGATAGGAACAGAACGTTCCGTTCAGTGGACCCGGACGAGCTGCTGACGATCGCCTCGCTGTTCTGGTTCACCAACACCTCGGCGTCCTCGGCCCGGTTCTACTTCGAGAACCGCGACTGGTTCGCCACCCACCAGGGCGAGAGCGTGAACGCCCGGACCTCGGTCCCGATCGGGCTGGCCTCGTTCGCCTACGACTTCAAGGCCATCCGCAGGTTCGCCGAGCGCGACCACGGCAACATCGTTCACTGGAACGACTACGACCGCGGCGGCCACTGGGCCGCGCACGACGCCAGTGACCTGCTGATCGGCGACATCCGGGAGTTCTTCGGCAAGCTCGCCTGACGCCCCCCGGTCAGGGCATCGGTCCGCGTGCGCAGACCGGTGCCCTTACTCAGGGTTATTTGACCAGTTCATGGCATACTGTCTCGGCTTGTTCGTTCTGGAATCGAGGCGGCACGGTGGAGCTCAGGGACATCGAGATCTTCCTGACGTTGGCGGAGGAACTGCACTTCGGCAGGACCGCCGAGCGGCTCCACGTCACGCCCGCGCGCGTCAGCAAGGCGATCAAGAAGCAGGAACGCGCCCTTGGCGTGGAGCTGTTCGAGCGCAGCAGCCGCCAGGTGAACCTCACCGAGGCCGGGCGGCGGCTGGCCGACGAGCTCGCCCCCGCCGTACGGCAGATCCGGGAGGCGCTCGCCGGGGCGGCCGCGAGCGGGCACGGGCTGACCGGGGTGCTGCGGGTCGGCTGGGCGGCCGCGTGGACCGCGAAGCTGGTCCTGAAGGCGGGCGACCGGCTCAAGGAGCGCCATCCCGGGTGCGAGATCGAGCTGTACGAGGTGCCGCTGCACGACCGCTTCGGCGGGCTCCGCGCGCACGACCTGGACGTCCAGATCACCGAGCTCCCCGCCTACGAACCCGACATCGCCGTCAGCCCGGTCATCTTCCGAGAGCCCCGCGCGCTGCTCGTCCCCGCCGACCATCCCTTCGCGGGGCGCGAGTTCGTGACCCTTGAGGACTACGGGGACGCCTCCTTGATCACGATCACCGGGCCGCCCGCGTACTTCCTCGACCACCACATTCCGCACTACACGCCCTCGGGCCGCCGCATCCCGCGAGGGCCTGCGACGGTCGCCTGGCAGGAGGTGCTTTCGCTGGTCGGGGCGGGCAAGGGGGTCTGCCCGACGGCGGTACGGGCGGGCGAGTTCTATGGACGTTCCGACGTGGTGTTCGTCCCCGTCCGCGACGCGCCCACCATCGACTGGGCCCTGCAGTGGCTGCACGACGGCGAGACCCTCATGATCCGCGACTTCGTCGAGGCCCTCATGAAGGAGGCCGCCGACCCCGTCTGGAGGTCAGCGATCCCCGGCTGACGCCGTCGTGGTCTCGATGCCGGTGAGGATGAGGTCGATCCCGGCGAGGAACTGCTCGCGGTCGTCGTGCTCGCGCAGATCCGTTCCGGCCTTGTGCAGGGACGGGTATCTGGCCGGGTCGAGGTCCGCCCATCGCGCGGCGACGCCCGCGAGGAACGTCGAACGGTCCGTCTTGCTGCCGGCGAGCGCACGGGCGTTGGCGGCGTTCTGCCCGGCGACGCCGAGGATGTAGTGCACCAGTACGCCGGCCGAGTCGGACATCGCCCGTTCGGGCACGCCGAGCGCCTGTAGGTGCCGGCTGACGCTCTCGTAGATGTCCAGCACCGCCGGCCGCCACGGCTCGCGAGTGAGCTGCGCGCCGACCCACGGATGCGCGTCGATCGCGTCGAACAGGCCGAGCGCCAGGCCGCGCAACCCCTGCCGGGGCTCGGGGGCGGGGCCGGTCACGATGCGGCCGATGACGTCGTCGGTGGCCGCCGCGAGCAGGTCGTTCCGGTCGGCGACGTGGTGATAGATCGCCCCGTAACCCGTGGACAGGCGCACGGTCAGCGCCTTCAAGGTCAGGGCGTCCTCGCCCTCGGCGTCGAGGATCTCGGTGGCGGCCTTGACGATCACGTCCTTGGACAGCGCCTGCGTACGCCGGGGTGCCATGATCCCCATTCTGCCACGTTTGGATTGCCACTCCAAACGTGTGTTAGCTTGATTGGAGTGGCAATCCAAAGTCGACTCGGAGGAGCGCATGACCACACCGATCACCGTCGTCGGGGCCGGACTCGGCGGTCTCGTCCTGGCCCGCGTCCTGCACGTGAACGGCATCCCGGTCACGGTCTATGAGGCGGAGGACTCGGCCGCCGCGCGCACCCAGGGCGGGCTGCTCGACGTCCATCCCTGGAACGGTCAGCAGGCACTCGCCGCAGCCGGGCTGATCGAGGAGTTCCGCAAGCTCGTCCTCCCCGGCCGCGAGTCCTATCGGGTGCTGGACCAGACGGGGAACGTCCTGCTCGACCTGCCCGACGACGGCACGGGCGAGCGCCCCGAGGTGTCACGCGGCGAACTGCGGCAGCTCTTGCTGGACTCGCTTCCCGACGGCGTCGTGCAGTGGGGCCACAAGGTCACCGGCGTGCGGCCCCTCACCGACGGCCGCCACGAGCTGCGCTTCACCGACGGCGCCACCGTCCTCACGAACGTCCTGATCGGGGCGGACGGCGCGTGGTCGCGGGTCCGTCCGCTGCTGTCGGACGCTTCCCCGCGGTACGTGGGCTTCACGTCCGTCGAGTACTTCGTGTTCGATGCGGACACCCGTCATCCCGCCACGGCGAAGGCGGTCGGCGCCGGGGCGTTGTTCGCGCTCGCGCCGGGCAAGGGCCTTCTGGCCCACCGGGAACGAGGCGGCACGCTGCACGCCTACGTGCAACTCAAGGTGCCCGAGGACTGGTTCGTCGACGACGAGTCCGTCTCGGCGCAGGTCCTTGCGGAGTTCGACGGTTGGGCGCCCGAGCTCACCGCGCTGATCTCCGACAGCGACACCGCGCCGATCGTACGCCCGCTCCACACGCTCCCGGCCGATCACCGCTGGGCTCGGGCGCCCGGAGTCACCCTGCTCGGCGACGCCGCCCACCTCGCGCCCCCGAACGGCGAAGGCGCCAACACGGCCATGCAGGACGGAGCCGGGCTGGGCCAGGCCATCGCCGCGCACCCCAACGGCATCGAGGCCGCGCTAGCCGCCTATGAGCAGGCCATGTTCGCGCGCAATGCCGAAGCAGACGACGAGGACGTCTACGACCTCATGCTCGGCGACGACGCGCCCCACAGCTGGGTCGCCATGATGAACGGGAACTAGTCGCCGAGGTAGAGGCAGAACGGATGCCCGGCCGGATCGAGGAGGACGCGCACGTCGTCCTGCGGCTGGGTGTCCGCGAGCATCGCGCCCATGGAGACGGCGTCCTCGACGGCCTCGTCCAGGTCGTCGACCTCGATGTCGAGGTGCATCATCATCTGCTGCTCGCCCTTGGTCGGCGGCCACACCGGCCGCTCGTACTCCGGCGAACTCTGGAACGCGATGTAGGCGACGCCATCGGGCGGTGAGACGGCGACCCATCCGGGCTCGTCCTTCTCGATGGTCCACCCGAGCATGCGCACGTAGAAATCAGCGAGCTCACGAGCGTCGGGCGCCTCCAGCACCGCGCCCCAGTACCGAGCAAGCGATCGTCCTCGCACCTAACCGACCCTAGCCCAGACGACCTTCCCGCCAAGGACATCCGGCATAGAACCCCACTCATCGGCCAAAGCCTCCACGAGCATCAGCCCGCGCCCGCCCTCGTCGAGTTCCTCGGGCGCCCCGACCCTCGGCTCGCCGGGTCCCGGATCCCACACCTGAACGTTCAGCTTCCGCTCCCGGTCCACGTACACCAGGAGAACGACGTCCTCCCCGTGCCGGATCGCGTTGCCCAGCAGCTCGGCCGTGATGAGTGTGGCGTCGTCGGTCAGCGGCTCCAGGCCGCACTCCTCCAGCATCGCCCGGACCAATTCACGTCCGGTCGGCACGGCGGCCGCGGTGGCCTTAAGTGCCAGGGCGTAATGCGGAGTAGTGCAAGCGCACATCGGTCTTCCCATCGCGTTCGGTGATGATTGCGCTGCTAAGCGTGCACCTGTGCGATTACTCTCTGGAGGCGAACGACCGCCACATTCGCGATGTAGCGACGGAGGGCAACCATGAGCGACGAACCGATCGACCCGTTCAAGAGCCTGGCGTCGTTTCTCGCCTACGAACTGAGGCATTCACGCGAGGACGCGGGCCTCTCCCAGGACGCCCTCGCCGGAGACCTGTTCACCACGCGCGCCAGCGTCAGCGCGTACGAGAACGAAACCCGCCGCCCCGGCAAGGACTACGTGGTCTCCGCCGACAAGCGCCTCGGCACACGCCATCGCCTGGAAATCATCCGGCACCACGCACACCGCGAACACGACTCCGGCTGGCTCAAGAGTTACTTGCGCTACGAGGCGGGGGCAGACTCGCTCAAGTTGTACGAGGCACAGGTCGTTCATGCACTTCTCCAGACAGAGCGGTATGCGCGGGCCCTGCTGTCATTGGCGGAGGACCTCAGCGATCTGGACGGCGATGTGGCCGAACGTCTGTCCCGGCAATCGATTCTGACGAGGACTGACCCGCCGCCACCCTACGTGTGGTTGCTCTTGGACGAGGCGGTCTTGCTGCGCAGGGTCGGCGGGGCCGAGGTGATGCGTGAGCAACTCGAGCACTTGCTTGAGATGAGTCAGCATCCTCGTGTGTGCATCCAGGTAGTTCCGTTCTTGGCAGGCGAGTACAAGGGGTTGAACGGCCCGTTGGCGCTCATCGGTCAGGAGGATCGCCAGGTCGCCTATACCGAGGCCCACTTGGGAGGTCGGCTACTGGAGGATGGGAAGGAGGTCCGGAGGCTGGGCATAAATTATGATCGAGCCCGCGCAAAGGCGCTGTCTGACAGTGATACGCGGGTCCTGATCAACCGGGCGATGGAGGCTCTGCTTTGACCCACGAGTGGCGGAAGAGTAGCCGCAGCGCTACCGATAATGACAAGTCCTGTGTGGAGTTGGCCGGGGTGTCCGGTGGCGTCGCCGTACGGGACAGCAAGGCGCCGGAGGATGGCTACATCGCGTTTGTAGCGGCCGACTGGCGGCGTTTCATTGACCAGGTGAAGGCGGACCGCTACGGTTGATGGCGTCCATCGCTTCCTTCACCGTCGTGATCTCGGGAAGCGTCACGAGCCACCACGTGGCGCCGGCCTCGCGGAACGGCTCCGGATCATCGCCCGGACGGCCGCCCACCGCGACCTCGTAGTGCTCCAGGCAGCCCCGCTGCCGTTCGATCTCGGCGAGCATGGCGCGCAGCCCGTCCGGCGTGGTCTCCGGGCATAGTCCGTCGAAGCGCGCCGCCCGGCGCAGCGGACCGGGCTTCACCGACTGCGCGGCCACCCAGATCGGAATGCGAACGGGTCCAGACACAAAGCGCAGCCCGTCCACCCGATAGTGCGGCCCATCGTGCGTGACCGTCTCCCCAGACCACAGCTGACCGAGCAGCTCCAGGCTCTCGTCCAGCATCTCGGCGCGGGTGCGGGCGTCAGTCTCCTCGCCCAGCTTGGAGAGCTCGCCGCCGTTATCTCCACCAAGCCCGACCCCCAGCACGAACCGCCCTCCGCTCAGCCGATCCAGGGCGATCGCCTGCCGGGCCACGTCATGGGGCCTGCGCCGGGACAGCGGGGTGATCCGCGTCCCGATGGTCACGCGTTCCGTGCGTTCGGCAATGGCGGCGAGGGCGATCCACGGATCGCAGACCTCCAGCCCGGCATGCTTGGGCCGCACGACGTGATCCCACAGGAACACGCCCTCGAACCCGGCCTCCTCCGCCTGAACGGCAAGCTCCCCAAGAACACCCGGGTCGGCGAGTTCGCCGAACGGCGGCAGGTACAACGCGTGACGCATCGTTCGATGCGATCACACGAGGCCGCCGTCCGCCCGGCGACACCCCGGTCAGCCGCCCAGCTGCGTCATGCGAATGTGGTTGCCGAACGGGTCGCGCAGCGCCGCGTCGATCCCGTACGGCCGCTCGGTCGGCTCCTCGGTGAACTCGACCCCGCGCTCCTTCAGCTCTTCATACGTCTTGCGGCAGTCGCTCACGCCGAAGACCAGCGTCCCGCCCGTCGCACCCTTGGTGACCAGCTCCCGCACCTGCGCGGCGGTCTCCTCCGACATCGCCGGCGGCCCCGGCTTCTCCAGCAGGATGTGCCGTTCCGGATCAGATGGAACGGCCACGGTCAGCCAGCGCATGAAGCCCATGTCGACGTCGGCGGTGACCTCCAGCCCGAGCTTGCCCACATAGAACGCGAGGGCCTCGTCCTGGTCGAGAACGTAGATCTGCGAATGCGTGATGGAGTTGAACATGCACGTCACGCTACTGAGCACACCCGCGGAAGACTTATCCAAAACCGCTCGGTCGCGACCACGCCCTGGAGAAACAGCCCGGCACCGCCACGGCCACCGCTTCCTTCCGATACTCCCGCGGCGACCGCCCCACGATGTCGCGGAACGTCCTGCTGAACGTCCCCGGACTCACGAAGCCCACATCGAAGCTGATCTCGGTGACGCTCCGCCCGGTCTCCCGCAACAGGTACATCGCCCGTTCGATCCGCCGCCGCTGCAGATACCTGTGCGGCGTCTCGCCGAAGGTCGCGCGGAACGTCCGGTTGAAGTGCGACTCCGACACATGCGCGATCCGCGCCAGCGCCGGCACGTCCAGCGGCTGCGCATAGTCGCGGTCCATCGCGTCCCGCGCCCGCAACATCCGCCGGTTGGACTCCTCAACAGCCCGACTCACACCCCCATCCCACCACGCCCCTACGACACCCGCTCCTTGCGCGAGCTCTCATACTCGATCGCCGCCGCGAGCAGGACACGCATGGGAACGGCGATGTCCTCGCCGGTCACGGCGGCCTCGATCACCTGCCGCATATAGGCGGTCGGCCGCATGCCGTGCTGAGCCGCGCGCTCCCGGACCAGGTCCATGATCGGCTTGGGTAGCCGCAGGGAGGTGCCGATCACGACCTGGTCAGCCTGCTGGTCACCGGGGACGGCGACCAGAAACTCACCCTCCCCGAACTGATCAACTTCTGTGTGCTGCTGCTGGTGGCGGGCAACGAGACCACGACCAACCTGATCTCCAACGCCATGCTCGCCATGTTCGACCGCCCCGACCTCTGGCGGCAGGTCACCGCCGACCCCACGCTGGCGGCGGCCGTCGTGGAAGAGACGCTGCGCTACGACGGCACCGGACAGGGCCTGCTCCGCATCACCACCACCGACGTCACCCTCAGCGGCGTGACGATCCCGGCCCGGGCCAAGGTCCTGCCGCTGATCGCGTCAGCCAACCGCGACCCCGGGTACTGGACCGACGCCGACGAGTTCCGCCTGGACCGCCCGAACGCCAAGGACCACATCGCCTTCGGCACGGGCATCCACTTCTGCATCGGCCACATGCTCGCCCGCATCGAAAGCCGGGTGGCCATCGAAGCCCTGGCCCGCCGCCTACCCGACCTGGCGCCCGCCGGAGAACCCACCCGGATCAACAGCCCGGTCCTGCGAGGCCTCCGTTCACAACCCGTGCACACAAAGCCCACCGCACGCGCCGCCCACGCCATATAACGGTCGGCATGCCCTCGACGCGGCGTGCCGTTCTCATTGATCTGGGCGGAGTGCTCTATCGCGACGAGATCAAGGTGGTGGCGGCCGAGTGGGCCGAGCGTCTGGCGATCACGCCGCGGTCGTTCCTGGACGCCGTGTACGGCGGCAGCGACGACACGATCCTCATCGGGCGGATGGGCGAGGAGGCGTGGTGGGAGATCGTGCGGGGGCGGCTGCGGCTTGACGCGGGGCAGCTGGGGGAACTGCGGCGGGACGTGATTCGGGGGCGGTGGGACGAGGGGCTGGTTTCGTGCGTGCGGGGGCTCGAACGGGTGTGCGTTGTCAGCAATGCCTGGCCGCCTGTGCGGGAGTGGATGGGGGCGGCCGGGGTGCTCGATGTCGGGGCAGAGGTCGTTCTGTCGTGCGAGGTGGGGTGCGCGAAGCCAGACCCGCGCATCTTCGAGATCGCGCTCGAACGAGTCGGGGCCGGGCCTGGCGACGCCTTGTTCATCGACGACACGGCCGGTCACGTCGCAGCGGCGGAGGGGCTGGGGATGACCGGGCACGTGCATGCGAACGGGCCCGGGACCGTGGAACGGATCGGGCGGTTTCCGGGGGCTTAGCTCTTCGAAGGCCACGTGGATGCTTGCGACTTTTCCGGAGATGGTGTCAACCGATCCGCCTGACGAGTGTCTCAAAAGCGTGATTGTGAACCGGGGGGCTGAGCCTGCCGTGGTGCCGACCATGGCGGAGCTGTTCGCTGCGCACTATGCGGGGCTGGTCCGGCTGGCGGGGCTCCTCGGGGCCGATGATCCTGAGGATCTGGCTCAGGAGGCCTTCGCGCGGCTGCACCGGCGGCGGGGAATGCTCAAGGATCCGCACAAGGCACTGCCCTACCTGCGATCGACCGTCTGCAACCTGGCCAGGAACCGGTTCCGGCACCTGCGGATCGCCCGGCTGAACGCGCCGCCGCCGCCCGATCATCACATGGCCGCCGAGGAGTCGGCGATCCGGGGCGAGAGCCGCCGCGAGCTGTGGGAGGCGCTGGGCACCCTGGCCGTACGCCAGCGCGAGGCCCTGGTGCTCCGCTACTGGCTGGACCTGTCGGTCCAGGAGATCGCCGCCGCCATGGGCGTCAGCACCGGAACCGTCAAGGTGCACACCAGCCGTGGGCTGGACGCGCTCAATCGCATCCTGAAGGAGAGGCAGCCGTGAACGATCTCGAAGAGCAGCTCACCGACATGCTGCAGGCGCAGAGCGGCACGTTCGGCGTCAGCGACGATGCCTGGGAGCGGGCCGAGGCCCGGATGAACCGCCGTACACCGGCCTGGCGGCCCCTCGCCGCAGGGGCCGCCATCGCCGCCGCGTGTGCCGCCGTGCCGCTGACGTTGTCGGCCACCGGTCCGAACGCGCCGCCGCCGCCGAACGTGTCGGTGTCGGGGCCGGTGTCGGGATCGGCTCCTCGGCCCGCTCCGTCGCAACGACCTACGCCGACACGTTCATCCGTCACCCTGTCAGCTTCGTCGGCGGCCAAGCAGCTCCAGGCATTCCTTGACAGTTGGCGCAGAAACGGCCTGGTCGTCGCAAGCCGTACCTATCTCGTCGAGGACGAGCAAGTCACCGATAAGGGCGACGCGCTCGTGCTCGCTAAGGGCCGCGTCATCAAAGTGACGAGTTCCTCGCGATCAGCCGACGGCCTTGCCCTGGACGTGGAGATCGATCTCACCTTCCGCGGCGCCACCGGAGCTTGGGGCAATGGCGTGAACACACGCTTCGTCACGTTCACGCCGAGGGAGGGCACGGTGCCGTTCGTCATGAGCATCGCCACCGGCCCGTAACACCCGTTCGGGACCGGAGCCGGACAGGACCTAGTGGTGGCCTTTCCTGCCCAGGGTCGTGACGGGGGTGGCGCCGGGGCGGGACCACTGGGGGACCGGGCGGCTGGTGTCGCCCCAGACGGCGTTGCCGTCGGCGTCCGTACGCCAGTACCAGCACTGGTGGTTGCCCTCGGGCCAGTCGTCGGGAGTGTCCTGCCACGACTCGCCGCGGCCGTAGGGCGTCATGTCGAGCAGGGCGAAGGTGCCGCTGAACGCCTCGTTCCCCCGGCCGGTGGTGGAGTAGGTGAGGAACACGCGGTCGCCGTCGCGCAGGTAGCAGGTGATGTAGCCCATGTCGCCGCCTGCGGGGCCGGTCACGTCGCGCACCGAGTACCAGGGCTGGGTGTAGCCCATGAACTCGACGAACGGCGCGACCTCGTCCCATGGGCCGGTGGTGACGATGGCGAACGCGACGCCTCGGGCGCGCAGGTAGACGGCGTCGCGCAGGTGCCACGCGGCGTTGGTGCAGCCCTCGCACTGGCCCTGGTGCGGCGCGCCGTCATGCCACATGTGCTTGTAGACCACGAGCTCGTCGCGGCCCTGGAACAGGTCGATGAACGGGACCGGGCCGTCGGGGCCGACGACCTCGACCGTTCCGTCGAACTCGACCATCGGGAGCCGGCGGCGGGCGGCGGCGATCGCGTCGCCCTCGCGAGTGTGGGCCTTCTCGCGGAGCAGGAGCTCGTCGCGGGCCTTCTGCCAGGCGGCCTGGTCGACGATGGGCGGGCGGCCATTGGTCATGGTGTCCTCCGTGATGTCGGGCAACGTCACCAGAGAGGACTCGCGGCTCGGCCGAAACTCATCGGTCTCGAGCCCACGATCTGTGGCCGCGGCTCGCAGCCGCAGCCACAGATCGCTATGTGAGGCCTTTTAGTTCCATTCGGCGAGCTCGGTATAGTCGTTCCAGATATAGCCCTTGACGCCGGTGCAGCAGTCCGAGTGCCACCACAGGTTTCCGGCGCTGTTGACGCAGCGCTTGTCGATACGGAACAGCTGCTTGTACTTCCATGTGGCGATGACGCTCGATGATCCCGAATAGCTGCTGTGCACCTTGGCGTTCGCGACGATGACGCGCCTGACGTGCGGCGTCCAGTTCGTGCACGCGGCCTTGAGTGCAGGGCCCTGCTCGCTCGCGGACGCGCTCGGAATGGTCATCACGGCTGGCGCCACGACCACTGTGATAGCCGCGGCGGCCATGGACAGGACGCGATTGCCCGTCATTCGCATTCGGGCTCCTTTCGGGGGGAGGTCTTGCGTGAGATGATCATCGGTCGACCAAGATCGTCTGTCAAGACCCCAATTCGCTTTCGATGCGACTGGCGGCGCGACGTTATTGGCGATTAATCGAATTAGTTGGGGCCGAGCCCGTAAGCGCGGATGACGGTCTGCTTCAGTGACGTCCCCGCGCCGTCGGCCAGGCGGATGCGCAGCGAGACGTACCCGTCGGGGCCTGCCGGGTGGATCAGTGTCGCCTTCCAGCGGTCGTCGCCGGTCGCGGTCACCTTGGCGGGCCGCCAGGTCGCGCCGTCGTCGTAGGACGCCTCGACGGTGGCGTGGGTGAGATGCGGCAGCGGGCCGGGATTCAGGACCCGGCCGTCGGTGATCCGCAGGGTCAGCGCGAACGGGGACCCGGCCGGGGCGCGGTTGTTCTGGTCGAAGGCTCCATCGACGCGGGCGGCGAACAGCGGCGGTTCCTCAAGAGCGGCCATCGTCGGCGTGTAGGGGAACGTCCACTCGGTCCAGGAACGGGTCCCGAGGCCGGTCCAGGAAGCGGCGCGTTCCGCGGTCGAGCGCACGGTGTAGCGGGCCTCGCCAGGGGGTGTGGTCACCGCGACGCGGGTGGAATCCGCCGAGCCGAGCGACTCATCGTTGCGCATGACCGAGGTCCGCACGGTCATCGGGTCGCTCGCCTCGTCCAGGGCGTCGGCGGTCACGAACGGAAGCGCGCCGAAGATGAGAGGGCTGTTCTTCGCCTTCCGGATGCCGGTGCCGACCGTGCCCAGCGCGGCGACGTTCCAGTGGTGGGTCGTGGCGCCCGGCCGGCTGGTGGACGGGGCGGTCCCGGTGCTGGTGAAGCCCTGGCCGTCACTGCTTCCGGCCAGTCCCCGATACCAGCGCAGGGTGGGGGAGGCGGTGTAGAACTCGGTGCGCCGCCCCGGGAGCCGGACGGGGTACTCGCCGTATCCCGCTCCGAACGCGACGCCGGGGACGAGCGCGATGGTCTCGCGCCTTCCGGTGAGCGGACGGTCGGAGTGGTACACCGAGTCCACGGCCGCGAGCCGCGTGTCCCTGACCCGGTAGTCCAGACGGCTCGGAACGCGCTCCTGGACCAGGCGTTGCAGGTGGTAGGCGCGGCGGCCTTCCGGCTCGGCCAGATTGGCCACGTGATAGAAGCCGTACGGATGCCCGGTGACCTTCGGGGTGGGCAGCGCGGACAGCCCGGTCGTCCCGGAGACGGCCACCCCGAACGACAGCGGCGTCCCGGCGACCTGCTCGGTGATGCCGATCTCGTCGATGCCGGCGCGCACGGCCGTCCGGCTGTCCACCCGTGCGCCGACCCGGCGGGCCCGGCGCGCGTCGGCGGTGATCGTCACGTCGTGGTCGCCCACGGTCAGCTCCGGGTAGGAGAACAGCGCCAGGTCCGCGTCCCCGGTGGGGACGACGGCGTTCAGCGAGTACCGCCCGGCGGGCACCCGCGCGGCGACGCCGTTACCGCTGGTGTACGTCTCGACCTGCTCCCCGGTGGCGAGGTCGGTCAGGGACGCCCAGGGCAGCGTCTCCATGGTCGTCCCGGCGGGCTTCCCGGCGCGGTCGACGCCGGTCAGCCTGATCTCGCGTGACGCGGCCTCCCGGACACCTCCGACGGCCAGGTGCAGCGTTTCCTCGCCGCCGCGCGAGGCCGTCAGCGCGCCGCTGTAGGAGCCGGTGATCCCCTTCGCCGGATCGGCGGTGACCGTGGCCTCGGCGGTGCCGCCCGCCGGGACGTCCAGCGTGGCCGGACTGACGGCGAACATCCCGGACGGCGCGGAAGCACCGTCCGGACCGAGCATCCGCAGCGCGAGGTCCAGCCGCACCGGCGTGCCGCCCTCGTTGCGGAACCGCACGCTCCGGGTGGCGGCGCCGCGCGACAGGTCGAAGGACACACTGCCCTGGTCGGCCAGGACCTGCGCGGACACGGCCCGGCCCACGTCGATCCGGCCCGCACCCTGGGCGAACACCGAGACACCGGGCTTCGGCGCGGCGGTCGTCATCAGCGCGGACTTGACCTGGGCGGGCGTCCAGCCCGGATGCTGCTGGAGCAGCAGCGCGGCCGCGCCCGCGGCATGTGGCGCGGCCATCGAGGTGCCGCTCATGGTGGTGTAGTGGTCGTCGACCGGCGTCCCGGCCGAGGTGCCGGCGGCGCGCGCGGCGGTGATGTCGACGCCCGGTGCGGTCACGTCGGGTTTGATCGCGCCGTCGCCCATGCGCGGGCCCCGGCTGGAGAAGCCCGCGACGCCGTCCTCGGCATCGGCGGCCCCGACGGTCAGCGCCGAGGTCGCCAGGCCCGGGACCGACACCGAGCGGTCCTGCCCGTCGTTCCCGGCCCCGACGACGAACAGCGTGCCGGTGCGCGCGGTCAACGCGTCCACCGCCGCCGAGATCGGGTCGGTGCCATCGCTGGAGATCCACGAGCCGAGGCTCGCGTTCACCACGCCGACGTGCTGCTGCGCGATCCAGTCCATGCCCGCGATGACGGTGGAGAAGCTCCCCTGACCGTCGGCGTCCAGGACCTTGCCCACGACCAGGCGCGCGTCCGGGGCCACGCCCCGGTACCTCGGGTCGGCGACGCCGTCCCCGGTGATGATCGAGGCCACGTGGGTGCCGTGCCCGTTGTGGTCCTTGACGTCCCCGGAGCCGGTGAAGTCGTGCTCCGCCGCCACAGCGCCGGTGAGGTCCGGATGGGTGGCATCGATGCCGCTGTCGAGCAGGCCCACCGTTACGCCCTTGCCGGTGTATCCGGCCTTCCACGCCGTTGGAGCGCCGATTCGCGTGACGCTCTTGTCAAGGGTCGTGTGCACCTTGCCGTCCAGCCACACATGGCCGACGCCGGAGGCGAGCGTCCGTCCGCCCCCGGAGGCGAGCGTCCGTCCGCCCCCGGTCAGGGACGCCCACATCGAAGCCGTACGGTCCTTGCGGGCGGTGACCGCCGTGCCGTTCAGCGCCGCCAGCGGCCGCGTCGCCGTCGTGCCCGGCGGAGCCGCGGCCCGGTGGACGGGCGTACCGGCGATGATCAGCGGAATGTCCCGCCGGGAGGCGTCGCCGTAGCCCGCTTTCAGTAGCCGGGTGACGTTGAACAGTGCGGGGTCCACCCGTCCCGCCGTGATCAACGGTGCGGCGTCCGAGGGGATGACCGATACCTCCCCCGCCCTGGTCTGCCGGTAGAAGGCGACGTTCTTCCGCCCTGCGCCGAGTTCGGTCCGGACGAGCCGGCGCCCGCCCGGGCCGGTCACGATGTGCACGCGGTCGCCGGTCACCAGCGTCACGATCGCCTCACGGCTCCCGTCCGCCGTCGCTCCGGCGAGCGCGACCGTCGTTCCACCGGCCGTCGCTCCACCGTGCGACGTCACCGCCGCCACCACCGACACGACCGCCGTGGTTCCGGCGAGCGCGGCGGCTCCCATGGCCCATCGCCTCATCGGCAGGGCTCCTCCCTAGTCGTCGATCACCACCAAGTAGTGGTGCTGGTGCGCCGGATGTTTCAGCGCACTTCTGGACGACCGGCGGGAGCGTCGCGGTGCTAGTTGAGAAAGCTGCGGAGGGCTGCCGCGGTGTCGTGCGGGTTGTCCTCGGGGAGGAAGTGGCCCGCGCCGGAGATCGTGGCCTTGCGGGCGCCGGGGATCGCGGCGGCCAGGCGGTCGGCGGTCGCGGGCTCCAGCCACTCGTCGTTGTCGCCCCACAGGATCAGGGTCGGGACGTTGAGCTGTGTGAGGCGCGCCGCGATGTCCCGGGTGTGGTCGGGGGTGGTGCCCACGACCTGGTCGATCCAGCGTTGCTGCCCGTCGTCGCCGGACCAGGGCGCGTGGTAGGCGGCGAGCGTCTCGGGCGTCATGGGGTTGTGGGCGGCGGTCCGGAGGCGGGTCGTGATGATCTCGTCGAAGACGTGGTGAGGCATCGTGCGGTAGGCGTCCTGGTACCGCTGCATGTGGAGGGTGAACGGGGTGATCCACGGATCGAGGACCGCCGCGTCGAGCAGGGCCAGGCGGCGGGCCGGCGCCTGGTGAACGAGGTGGGCGCGCAGGGTCGTGGCGCCGCCGATGTCGTGCCCGACCAGCGCCGGGTCCTTCAGGCCCCAATGGTCGACCAGCTCGGCGAGCGTACGGGCCTGGAGATCGATCGTGGGCAGCTCGGTCGCGCGGGAGTCGCCGTACCCGAGCAGGTCCCAGACGTGCACGGTGTGCGTGCGCGCGAGGTCCCGCGCGACCTCGCGCCAGAGGTAGGAGGACGCGGGGGCGCCGTGGGTCAGGACGACCGGGGGTCCTTCGCCGATGACGTCGGCCGCCACCTCGCCGCCGGAGACGCGGATCTTCATGCCCATCCCTCCTGTAAGGGTCATAGCGTGCGTTACACGCTTACCGTAGCAGAGGTAAGAGTTAAAGGTGAGTTTTAAGTCTTTCGGTGGGTGGCGGCTAGCGGCTGACCGGGGTCTCCTGGTCGATGCGGGCGAGCTTCTCGGGGTTGCGGACGGCGTAGAGGCCGGTGATGCGGCCCTCGTCGATGCGGACCGCGATCACGGCGTCGATCTCGCCGTTCACCCGCATCATGAGCGCGGGGTGGCCGTTGACCTGCGCCAGGTGGAGGGTGCCCACGCCGGTGATGTTGGTCAGGATGCCGGCCACGGTGGCGGCGCCCATGATGGGCTCCAGTGCGGCCTGGACCACGCCGCCGCCGTCGGTGAGCAGGACGACGTCGGGCGCGAGGGTGTCCAGGAGGCTTTGCAGGTCTCCGGTCTGGACCGCCTTCTGGAACGCCTGGAGCGCGGCCCGGGTGTCGGCGGGCGAGACGACGTCGCGGGGGCGGCGTTCGGCCACGTGCGCGCGGGCCCGGTGGGCGATCTGCCGTACGGCGGCGGGGGACTTGTCGACGGCCGCGGCGATCTCGTCGTACTCCATCGCGAACACGTCGCGGAGCACGAAGACGGCCCGTTCGGTGGGGTTGAGCGTCTCCAGGACCAGCAGCATGGCCATCGAGACGCTGTCGGCCAGCTCGACGTCCTCGGCCACGTCGGGCGTCGTGAGCAGCGGTTCGGGGAGCCACGGTCCGACGTAGGACTCCTTGCGGCGGCCGAGCGTGCGCAGGCGGGTGAGGGCCTGGCGGGTGGTGATCCGGACCAGGTAGGCGCGCTGGTTCTGGATCGTGTCGAGATCGACGTCCGCCCACTTCAGCCAGGTCTCCTGAAGGACGTCCTCGGCGTCGGCCGCCGAGCCGAGCATCTCGTAGGCGACGGTGAAGAGCAGATTGCGATGGGCGACGAACGCCTCGGTCGCGGTGTCCATGCGCTCGTCGTTCATGTCGGTCTCCCGCCCGTTCATCCACGTTGACCTTGCCATACGCACGAGACGCCGACCGTCGCGGGTTTGTGACAGGCGATCGCGGTGGCCTAGGTCACACCGGCGACCCGTCACAGGAACCGGGGCGCCGGCATCTCTTGGGCATCCCCGCCGCGAACGAGGCGGCCGAACGAGAGGAACCGCTCATGCGTTTCGACCTGATGTCCA
Organism: Actinomadura barringtoniae; assembly: GCF_017573505.1. GTDB lineage: Bacteria > Actinomycetota > Actinomycetes > Streptosporangiales > Streptosporangiaceae > Spirillospora > Spirillospora barringtoniae. Next base: position 91,079 of record NZ_JAGEOJ010000005.1, on the reverse strand, counting down.
ACGAGCTCGGCGCCAAGATCGGCAAGCGGTTCGCGAACGTGAGCGTGGCGATCATGCAGTCGTCGCTGCCGCGGGTGCTGCTGGAGATGGTGGAGCTGCGGGCCAGCCAGATCAACGGCTGCGGCTACTGCGTCGACGCACACACCAAGGAGCTCGCCCATGGCGGCGAGTCCGCCACCCGCATCAACCTGGTCGCCGCCTGGCGCGAGTCGAACGTCTTCACCGAGGCCGAACGGGCCGCGCTGGCGTTCGCCGAGGAGGGCACCCGGCTCGCCGACGCCTTCACCGGGGTGTCCGACGAGACCTGGGAGCAGGTGCGCAAGCACTACGACGACGATCAGACCGCCGCGCTGGTCTACGTGGTCGCGATGATCAACGCCGCCAACCGGCTCGGCGTGATCCTGCAGATGCCGGGCGGCTCGTACGAGGCCGGCGCGTTCGACAAGCTCGCCAACTGACCTCGCCGACGAGCCGGCTGGCCTCGCCAACGGCAGAGCACAAGAGCGGGCCGTACGGAGTGATGACTCCGTACGGCCCGCTCTTCTTGTTCGGTCAGTGCTTGCCGGGCAGGTGGCGGAAGGTGAGGACCGCGGTGATCAGCACGATCGCGGCGGTGGCGATGACGCCCAGGTCGGCGCCGTGGACGAACGCGTCGGAGGCGGTGGTGTGCAGGGCCTGGGCCGCCGGGGCGGGCAGGTGGTGGGCGACCGCGGCGGCGGCGCCGATCGAGTCCGAGCCGGCGGTGCCGGACGGCATGGTGCGGGTGTAGGTGGTGGCGGCGATGCTGCCGATGACCGCGACGCCGAGGACGGTGCCGAGGTTGCGGGTGGTGTTGCTGACCGCCGAGCCGATGCCGGTCTTGGCGGGCGGCAGCGAGGACATGACCGTCTCGATGGCGGGCGCCATCGTGAGGCCGATGCCGAGGCTGGTCGCGGCCGAGGCGATCAGGTAGTGGGCGTAGCCGGTGTCGCCGGAGGCGAGGGCGAAGAACGCCAGCCCCGCGGCGGCGGTCAGCATCCCGGTGGTGATGGCGGCGCGGTTGCCGAACCGGGCGGCGACCCGCGTTCCGAGCGGCGCCCCGACCATGATCATGACGGCGGCGGGCAGCGAGCGGACGCCGGCGCCGAGCGGCGAGTAGCCGAGGATGAACTGGTAGATCTGCGTCAGGACGAAGGTGTAGCCGCCGAGCCCGAAGAACAGGACCATCACCGCGACCGCCGCCGAGGTGAACCGGGCGTTCCGGAACAGGCCGAGGTCGAGCATCGGGTGGTCGCTGCGCAGCTGCGAGGCCGCGAAGACCGCCAGCAGCACGGCCGCCGCCGCGAAGCGGACCAGCGTCGAGGTGCTGCCCCAGCCGCTGTCGGACGCCTGGATGATCGCGTAGGTCAGCGTGCCCAGCCCGGCGGTGGCCAGAACGGCGCCGACGGGGTCGAGGCGCGGCCGGTGCGGCGCGACCGACGGCGGGACCAGGAAGTGCCCGGCGATCAGGGCGATGGCGATGATGGGCAGGTTCACCGCGAAGATCGCGGACCAGGAGTAGTGCTGGAGCAGCCAGCCGCCGGCGGTCGGGCCGATCGCGACGCCGAGGCCGCTGACGGCCGACCAGATGCCGAGCGCCTTCGCCCGTTCGGCGGGGACGGTGAACGTGGCGGTGAGGACGGCCATCGTGGCCGGCATGGCGAACGCCGCGCCGATCCCCATGACACCACGCCAGACGATCAGCTCGGTCGCGGTCGTGGAGAGCGCGGCTCCCAGCGATCCGGCGCCGAAGATCAGCAGGCCGCCCGCGAGGGCGTGGTGCCTGCCGAACCTGTCGCCGAGGCTTCCGGCGGGCAGCAGCAGGGCGGCGAAGACGAGCGTGTAGGCGTCGACGATCCAGGTCAGCGCGGTCGAGCCGACGTGAAGGTCGGAGGCCAGGGTCGGGATCGCCACGTTCACGATGGTCGTGTCGACGACGATCACCAGCAGGGACAGGCACAGGACGGCCAGGGTCCACCAGCGGCGCCGATCCGGCGGCTCGCTCGGCCTTGGCGCGGGTGCCTGTGAGGCGGGAACGGCCTGTGAGGCGTTCGTGGAGGCGGTGGTGCGGGTCTGGGTTTCGGTGGTGGCGGACATGGGTGGGGCTCCTTCAAGTCTTGATTGATAGACCTATCAATAGCTGCGGAAAAAAAGGGGGCCTGGGTGCGGGCCGGAGATCAGAGGTTGATGGCGGGGCGGATGTACTCCTCGGGGAGCTCCAGCATGGCGCCCAGGTTGAGCAGGTTCCCGATGGCCATGAACTGGGCGACTTGCGGGCGGTCGGCCCCGGTGAGCTTGACGATGTAGTCGAACATGTCGATGTAGCCGGTGCGCATGAACGCCTGGATCTCCGGGTCGGCCGAGGCGGCGTGCCCCTGGAGCTGGCAGCGCGTCGCGGCCGGGTTGGCGAGCCACTTGCGGTAGTTGGCGCCCATGTTGAGCAGGGCCTGCTGGGGGGAGTCCGCCGGCCGGTAGGCGGCGGAGAACGCGTCCCGGATCTGGTCGCGCACCCGCTCCAGGGTGGCCAGGAACAGAGCCTTCTTGTCGTCGAAGAGTGCGTAGATGTAGGGCTGAGAGATGCCGGCCCGCTTGGCGATGCCGGCGGTCTTGGTCGCGTGGTACCCGTACTCGGCGAACTCGTGGATGGCCGCCTCGAGCACCTGGTCCCGGCGCTCCTCGGCGGTGGGCCTGCGGCCCGTCGTGTTCGCTGTCATGGGTTCATTATTGATACACCAATCAGAACCTGTCAACCCCTCACGCGACGGCGATGTGGCCCGGCGCCGTGACCAGCCGGGCGAGGCGCCGGTGCGACTCCAGGCGCGCCTCCCGGTCGTAGGTGCTGGTGTGCACGAGGTACTCGTCGGCCCCGGTCCGCGCGATCAGGCGTTCCAGCTGCTCGGCGGCCTCGTCCTCGGTGCCGTGGATGTGCCCGGTCATCGAACGGTCGAAGATCCGCCGTTCCTGGTCGGTCATGTCGAGCGCGAGGATCTCCTCCACCGGCGACAGCGGCGGGAACTCCCCGCGCGTCCTGGCGTAGGCGTTCGACCAGGCCTCAGGCATGAGCAGCCGCCGCGCCTCCTCGTTCGTGTCCGCGACCGCGACCGTCCCCGACACGATCACGTACGGCTCGGCACCCTGGAACTTGGCGCGGTAGCGGTCGATCGCTTCGACCATTCGGTCTTCGCCGCGGGCCGCCGCGATCACCAGGGGCAGCCCGAGCTCGGCCGCCAGGTCGGCTCCGGCGCCGGTCGCGAGGATGAACGCGGGGACCCGCAATCCCTCCGCAGGCCAGGCGTGCACACCCGGATAAAGGTCCTGCTCGCCCGTGAAGTAGCCCAGCAGCTCCCGCACCTGGCCGCCGAAGTCGTCCGCGTCATCCTTGCCGTGCCCCAGGGCCTGCCGTACGCCGCCCGTGAAACCGACCGACCGGCCGAGACCCATGTCGATCCGCCCCGGATACAGCGCCTCCAGCACGCCGAACTGCTCGGCGACCACCAGCGGCCGGTGGTTGGGCAGCATCACCCCGCCCGTTCCCACCCGGATCCGGGAGGTCGCCGCCGCCACGGCCGCCGCGAGCACGGTCGGCGCGGGACCGGCGACGCCCGGGACGCTGTGGTGCTCGGACACCCAGAACCGGTGATAGCCCAGCTCCTCGGCCTGCCGCGCGAACGTGGCCGTCTCCCGCAGTGCGATGGACGGATCTTCGCCCATCCGCGTGCGGGAACGGTCCAAGATGGAGAACCGGGTCTGACTCAGGTCAACGCTCACATCTGTTCCAACACCTCAGAACGCACACCATTCCACTGCGCAACCGGCGGGGGCACTTCGGGGGAGAGGGGGTGTCAGGACCTTAGACACGGAGGATCACCATGAAGGGACACCCTCGCCCATGGCCATGGCGCATCCGGTGAAACGGTCCGGTGAGGCGGTCGACGGCCCGATCGACGACGGGTCGATCGTCAGAGCCTCACTGGACGACCCCGAGGCGTTCGGCGAGCTCTTCCGCCGGCACGCGCCCCGGCTGCACGCCTACATCAAGCGGCGCCTCGGCCCCCCGCTCGCCGACGACCTGGTGTCCGAGGCATTCGCCGTCGCGTTCCGGCGCCGCGCGACCTACGACGGCCGCGCGGAGTTCGGCGCGTGGCTGTGGGGCATCGCGAGCAACCTGATCGCCAAGCACCACCGCCAGGAGACGCGCATGTTCCGGGCGTTCGCCCGTACCGGCGTCGACCCCGCCGAGGACGGCCTGGCCGAGGTGGCGAGCGAACGCGCCGCCGCCCAGGCGCTCGGCCCGCAGCTGGCGAAGGCGCTCGCCTCCCTGAACGCCCAAGACCGCAACGCCGTGCTGCTGCTCGCCTGGGGGGAGCTCTCGTACGCCGAGATCGCGGCGGCGCTCGACCTGCCGCTCGGCACCGTCAAGGCCAAGATTCACCGGGCCCGAGCCAAGCTCCGCAAGGCCCTTCCCGAGGAGACCCACCATGGATGAGCTGGATGCCCTGCGGGGTATGCGCACCGATCTGACCGTCGAGGAGAGCCCCGAGCGCCTCGCGTTGCGGGTCAACTGGCGGGCCGAGCGGTCCGCGCGGCGGTCGCGTTCGTCGTGGCGGCTCCCGATGATCGGCCTGGCCGCGGCCACCGCCGTGGCCGCAGGCGCCGTCGCCGTCATCACGGTGGGTTCGGACGGCGGCCCCGCCACCCCCGGCAAGTCCGGTACGCCGCCGACGGTGGCGCTCGGGGGAGGGAACGCGCTGCTGGTGGCGGCCACCAACGCCGAGAAGGCGCCGGTCGGCGCGTACTGGTACGTCAAGCGCATCATGGGGGAGATCAACGACGTCGGGAAGTCCCGTGCCGACCACTACCAGATCGATGCGCGGCAGGGCGTCGAGAGCTGGGTCGACTCCACGGGCCGCCAGCAGAGCTTCCATCTCGACTGGGACGGCCGTCCGGTCGGCCCGGAGGGTCTCCGCAAATGGCAGGCGGCGGGGTCGCCCAAGTGGGTGAAGGCCCCGTGCCCCGAACACAACTGCGAGCTCTTGATGTCGGGTGGGAACATGCGGAATGGCCAGCCGCCCATCAACGACATGGACTACTTCGGCCTCACGGCGAAGCAGGTCACGCAGCTCCCGACCACTCCGGAGGGGCTGAGGGCGGCGCTGCTGAACGTCAAGGCGAACTGGCGCGCGGTCTCTCCCCGCGACGGACGCAAGGAAAGGTTGCGGGACGTGCACGGCGCCGAGCAGGTGCGGGCGCTCAGCGACGTCGCGGGATCGCTCCTGTCGGAGGCCCCGGCTCCGCCGAAGGTGCGCGCCGCCGCGTTCCGCCTGCTCGCCTCGCTGCCGGGCATCAAGGCCGAGGGGACGGCGGCCGATCCGCTGGGCCGTAAGGGAACGGTGATCTCGCTGCCGCTCGTGACGACCACGCCCCTCGGGCTCTCCACCGCGCCGAGGCAGCTCGGCACGTACCGCCGGCAGTGGATCATCGACCCGGCGCGGGGCATGGTGCTGGCCATCCGCGACCTGACGGCGACGCCGCCGCATGGTCATGGACCGTACACGCGCCGCGACTCCGGCAAGATGACCCGCATCGAGGTGAACGACATGCCCGACCGGTTCCACAAGCCCGGTGAGCTCGTCGCGTACACCGTGTACGAGACCGCCGAGTGGACCAACGCCGGTCCCCGCTAGGCGACTGCGGCGTGGTCCGCTTGGCCCGGTTGTTCCAGCAGGGAGCGGACGCAGCCGTCGATCGTGGTCAGCTCCAGCTGGTCGCACTCCTGGATGAGGTGGCCGACGCGGCGGCTCATCAGGTCGACCAGCTGGAGGAAGCCGATCGAGTCCAGTCCGAGCTCGTCGCGCAGGTCGGCGCCGCCGTCCAGCGACGCCGGGTCCACGCCCGGCGCGAGGCGGGAGATGGTCTGGACGACGAGCCGGCGTGCGAGCCAGGTGTCCATGATTCCTCCAGGTCGGCGGCCGTCTGGACCCATTGAAAGGCCGGAGCGGCGTGTGCCGCTCCGGCCTTTCGGGTGCCTTCTGGCGGGCCGAACGTCCCGCTCCCGTCATTCGGGGTTGGTGACGCGGGCGAGCACGATGCCGCCGAGGATCAGCGCGAGCGCGATGGTGCGGCCGACGGTGAGCGGGTCCTTCTGGACGACGATGCCGAGCGCGATCGCGCCGACGGCGCCGATGCCGGTGAAGATGGCGTACGAGGTGCCGACCGGAAGCGTCCGCATCGCGTACGACAGCAGCCACACCGCGACCGCCGCCAGCACGAAGCAGACCAGGGTGGGCAGCGGCCGGGTGAAGTTCTGCGTGGGCTTGATGCTCTGCGACCAGGCGATCTCGACGAGCCCCGCCAGCCCCAGCACGACCCAGTTCATCGTCAGTAGTCCTTTCCGAGGTCGCGGGCGGCGCGCAGAGCGGCGGCGTGCAGCTCCTCGTGCTTGCCGCGCAGGTGGGCGAGGCCGGGGTCGATGCGGGAGTTGGCCAGCTCGGCGTTGACGAACGCGGTGTCGTCGACGGCGAAGTGACCGGCGAAGAAGGCGCGCAGGTAGGGCTCCTGGTAGTCGAACGGCGCCTTGGGCGCGCCCGGCGTGTAGGCGCCGCCGCGCGCGGTCGCCACCACGAAGCGGCGCGGCGCCAGCGACATCTTGGGGAACGTCACCTGGTCGAGCCACGCCTTGAGCGACGACGGGATCGAGTAGTTGTACATCGGCGTCGCGATCAGGATGACGTCGGCGGCGACCACCTCGGCCAGCAGCGGTTCGACGACCGCCCAGGCCGCGGCCTGCTCCGGCGTACGGACGGCCTCCTTGTAGCGGTCGATGTCGGTGATCTCGTTCCCGAGCACGTAGTCGCACAGCTCGGTCCAGGCCTCGCCGATGTGCGGGACGGGGTCGAGCGCCAAATCGCGGTGTACGTACGTCCCGTCCGGGTGCGCGTCGTGCCACGAGGCGGCGAACGCGTCGCCCACTTCCCGGCTGATGGAACGGCGCCGGGCGCTGGCGTCCAGATGCAACAACGAGGTCATCACGGGCTCCTGTGTTAAGTGGACGTTGTGTCCGTTTGAACGCTCTGGACTGTACCCGTAAAGCGGACACTCTGTCCAGATCGCCGAAGATCGGCTAGGGTCGTGGTCATGACGAGCCGAAAGGACCTGCTCAGCGGGCAGTCGGCGGAGGGCTCAGAGCGCTCCGGGCGGCCCGAACGTGCCGACGCCGCTCGCAACCGGGCCAAGGTCCTGGCCGCCGCCGGCGCCCTCTTCGCCACCCGCGACCCGCGCGAGGTGACGATGGACGACATCGCCAAGGCGGCGGGCGTCGGCCGGGGGACGCTCTACCGCCGCTATCCCGACACCGCCGCGATTGCGCAGGCGCTGCTGGACGAGCATGAGCGCGACCTGCAGGAACGCCTCATGCGCGGCGCCCCGCCCCTCGGTCCCGGCGCCCCGCCCGCCGAACGCCTCGCGGCCTTCTATACGGCGATGGTGGAGCTGCTCGAAGGAAACTCGGCTCTCGCGCTGGGAGCCGAGCCCGGTCGCCTGCGGTTCGCGGCGGGCGCGTACGGTTTCTGGCGGGCGCACGTCAGGGCGCTGGTCGCGGAAGCGGGTGTGCCCGACCCCGACGCCCTGGTCGACGTGCTGCTCGCGCCCCTGGCTGCCGAGGTCTACACGCACCAGCGCGACCTGGGCGTCCCGCCGGAGCGGATCGCCGAGGCGCTCGGACGCCTGGCGCGGGGCGTTCTCGCCTGATGTGAAGCCTGATGTGAAGTCGGTGTTAAGAACGCCACGACCTCACGAGATTCCAGAGCGATTTCACGCTGCTTGCTGTGATGTTCACTTTGAGAGTCGTGATGTTCACCGTGCGGTTATCGACTCGGCACGCCTGGTGAGGTTGGCTGACCCTCGTTTGCTCGCTGGCAGCTCGCAGGCAGGAGGGGTTCGATGGCCCAAGATTCCAGTTCGTTCTCGCGGCGGCGGTTCCTCGGGTGGGGTGGGGCGGGGACCGCCGCCGTCCTGCTCGGCACCGGCGCGCTCGGCGGTGAGAGCGCCTCGGCGTACACGCTGAAGAAGGCGGGCCTGTTCACGCTCGGCGTCGCGTCCGGCGACCCGGCCCCCGACGGCTTCGTCCTGTGGACGCGGCTCGCCCCCGACCCGATCGCCGCCGACGGCCTCGGCGGGATGCCCGCCAAGAGCGTCAAGGTCGACTACGAGGTGGCGACCGACGAGCGCTTCAAGCACATCGTGCGGCGCGGCTCCGCCGTCGCGACCCCCGAGCTGGCGCACTCGGTCCACCCCGAGATCCGCGGCCTGGCTCCCTCGCGCCACTACTTCTACCGGTTCCGCGCCGGCAATGAGATCTCCCCGGTCGGCCGCACCAAGACCATGCCCGCCGCGAACTCCAACCCCCATTCGCTGGACTTCGCGTTCGCCTCCTGCCAGGCCTGGCAGGACGGCTACTTCACCGCCTACGACCACATCGCCGAGGACGACCTCGACCTGGTCGTCCACCTGGGCGACTACATCTACGAGTACGAGCTGACCGCCAACAACAAGCGCGGCGCCACCCCGCCGCCGCAGCTCGGCACCGAGGCCAAGGACCTGGCGCGCTACCGGCTCCAGTACTCCTTCTACAAGCTGGAGGCGCCGCTGCAGAAGGCGCACGCCCGCTTCCCGTTCATCCACACCCTCGACGACCACGAGGTGTGCAACGACTGGGCCGGCGACACCGTCCTCATGGGCCGCAACCCCAATCCCGACCCGGTCGAGTTCGCCAAGCGCAAGGCGGGAGCGTTCCAAGCGTTCTACGAGAACCTGCCGCTGCGGCGCTCCCAGATCCCCTCCGGCCCGCACATCCGGCTGCACCGGCGGCTGTCGTACGGCCGCCTCGCCGACTTCACGATGATCGACACCCGCCAGTCGCGCGACATCCAGGCCTGCTCGTACGGCAACGGAACGGGCCGCACCACCAACTGCGACGAGCGCTTCGACGCGGGCCGCACGATCCTCGGCGACGAGCAGCGGCGCTGGATCCTGGACGGCTTCAGCCGGTCCCGCGCCCGCTGGCAGGTCCTCGGCAACCAGGTCCCGATGGGCGAGACCGACTGGGACCCGGGGCCCGGCAAGGACGTGTGGGTGGACCCGTGGGACGGCTACGTCGCCGACCGCAACAAGCTGCTCGGCGCCGCGCAGGACCGGCACGTGCGCAACCTCGTCGTCATCACCGGCGACCGGCACCAGGCCTACGCGTGGGACCTGAAGCGCGATTTCGCCGACCCGAACTCGCCGACGGTCGCGACCGAGTTCGTCGGTACGTCGGTCACCAGCGGCGGCGACGGCGCCGACATCGACGCCGTCGGCAAGACCTTCCTGGCGGCCAACCCGCACATGAAGTTCTACAGCGCGCAGCGCGGCTACGTGCGCGTGAACGTCGACCGTGAACGCTGGAAGAGCGACTTCCGCGCCCTCCCGTACGTGAGCAAGCCCGGCGCTCCCATCACCACCCGGGCCAGTTTCGTCGTGGAGGACCGCAAACCGGGAGTCACCCCCGCCTAGAGCGGGCACATAGAACCTGGCGCCGTCCCCGCTTTGGCAGGCCGCGCGTTATCCCCCGTCGAAGGCAGGCCCCTGCTCACCCCGCAGAAGTGCCGTGATGGCGTCCAGGAGATCGGGCGGCTCGAGTTCGTCGAGCCGCCCGATCTCGTCCAGCCTGTGCCAGCCGAACGCGACGAACGTCTCGTTCTCCTCGGGGGTGAAGCCGTTGGGGGAGACCTCCGGCCGGCCCTGGTAGCGCGCGAGGAAGAACGGCTCGGTCTTCTTGAAGCGCTGCCCCAGCCAGGAGGAGTCGCGCTCGACCGGGATCGAGCGGTCGCCGATGGCCGCCGCGTCCAGCCCGGTCTCCTCGTCCAGCTCCCGCCGCGCCGCCTCGATCGGCGTCTCCTCGCCCTCGATTCCGCCGCCTGGAGGCTCCCAGAACACGCGCCCGGACTCGGTGTCGCGCCACTGCATGAGCAGGACGCGTTCATCCCCGTCCAGGCAGATGATGCGAACGGCGGGCCGGGTCTGGATCTCCTCGCTCATGGTTCGACTATGACCGGTATGGGGAAATCGGCTCTACTCAGGGAGCCTCCGGCTGGTTAGCGTCCGGTGACGTGGACGATGAACTGATCCTTCTCAATCCGGGCCCGGCCTGCACCTCCCGGCGGGTCAAGGACGCGATGCTGCGCGGCGACCTGTGCCATCGGGAGCCGGAGTTCGGCGAGCTGCTCGCGGGGCTGCGGGCGGACCTGCCGCGGGCGCTGGAGCTGGACGGCCACGAGGCGCTGCTGGTCACCGGCTCTGGAACGGCGGCCATGGAGATGGCGGTCATCAGCTCGGTGCGCGAGGGCCGGTCGATCCTGGTGGTCGACAACGGCGTCTACGGCGACCGGCTGCTGAAGATCGCGCGGGCGAACGGGATCACCGCCCACGCCGTGCGGCCGGAAGCGCCCGACGGTGACGAGCTGACCCGCTGGACGACGCCGATCGACCCCGAGGCCGTCCGGGCGGCGCTCGCCGCGCATCCGGACGTGGACGCGGTCGCGGTCGTTCACCACGAGACGACCACCGGCATGATCAACCCGATCCGGGAGATCGGCGCGGTGGTGGCCGAGTCGGACGCCGTCTTGGTGATCGACGCGATCAGCGGCACCGGGAACGAGGACCAGAGCCTCGGCGAGGTCGGCGCCGACATCGTCTGCGGCACGGCCAACAAGGGCCTGCACGGGCTGCCGGGCGTCGCGTTCATCCTGTGCTCGGACAAGGGCATCGAGCGGATCCAGGACGTGCCGGCGCGCAGCCTCTACCTGAACGCGGCCTCCTACCTGAAGGGGCAGCGGGACGGGAACGTGCCGTTCACTCCGGCCGTGCAGGTCTGCTACTCGCTGGACGAGGCGCTGCGCGAGTACTTCGAGGCGGGCGGCTTCCAGGCGCGGACCAAGCTCTACCGCGAACGGGCCGCGCTGGTGCGCTCGGGCTTCGAGCGGCTGGGCCTGGAGATCCTGGTCAGGCCGGGTGCCCGGTCCAACTCGGTGACGATGCTTCACCTTCCGGATGCCGTCCCGTACGACAGGCTTCACGACCGGCTCAAGGAGCGCGGATACGTCATATATGCCGGTCAAGGGGCTCTTTCGTCCCGTTTCTTCCGAATCTGCACGATGGGGGAGATCCCTTGGCATCGGCTGGAGCGTCTCGAAGAGGCGCTCGGCGAATCGATACACCCGTGATCTAGGGACTGGAGCGCTCCTTGCAGCTGAACCTGTACCGGTTGTGGATCTTCATGACGGTCGTGGAGGAGGGCGGGTTCTCCGCCGCCGCGAACAAGCTCTACCTCAGCCAGCCATCGGTCTCCAACCAGGTCAGGCAGCTCGAGCAGGCCCTGCGCACGACGCTGATCGACCGCAGCGGCGCCCGCATCCGGCTCACCGCCGAGGGCGAGGTGCTGCTGGAGTACGCCAAGCGCGTCTTCCTGCTGGCAGACGAGGCGGTCACCGCGATCCGGCAGGTGTCGGGACTGCAGAGCGGGACGCTGGTCGCGGGCGGCTCCACGACCGTCGGAACGTACCTGCTCCCGCCGCTGCTGGCCGCCTTCCGGCAGGAGCACCCGGGCATCGACGTGGGGATCTTCGTCGGCAACGCCGAGCAGGTGGAGAAGCGGCTGGTCGACGGCGAGGTCGGGATCGCGGTCTTCGCCGGGGTGCCGAAGGCGCCGCAGCTCGACAGCGAGCCGATCCTGGAGGACCGGGTCGTCCTGATCACGCCGCCCGACCATCCGCTCGCCGCCGAGAAGGCGATCTCGCCGGACCGGCTGACCGATGAACGGTTCCTGCTGCGCGAACCCGGCTCGTCCACCCGCGGCGTGCAGGAGGAGGCACTGCGGTCCTGGGGCCTGGAGGACGCCTCCCAGGCCGAGATCTGGGGACCCGAGACGATCAAGCAGGCGGTCGCCGCCGGGCTCGGCATCTCGCTGGTGTCCGAGCACTGCGTGGAGGCCGAGCTCGCCGACCGGCGCCTCGCCGTCCTGGACGTCACGCCGGCGCCCGAGCCCCGCCCGATCGTGATGGCCCACCGCCGCGACCGCCTGCTCGGCCCGGCCGAGCAGGAGTTCATCAAGCTCCTCAAGACCACCCACTCGTGGCCGTCGCGCCGTTCCCTGCGCGTCGTCGCCTCGACGCCGCGCTGAGACCGCGCTGAAACCGCGCGTCGTCGCCTCGACCACGCGCGCTGACCCCCGTTCCCCTGGAGGCCCAGTCATGGCGCTGCCCTCGCGCGCCCGGATCGTGATCATCGGCGGCGGGATCGTCGGCTGCAGCGTGGCCTACCACCTGGCCCGCGAAGGCGAACGCGACGTCGTCCTGCTGGAACAGGGGCGGCTGTCGTGCGGCACCACCTGGCACGCGGCCGGGCTCGTCGGGCAACTGCGCAGCACCGAGAACATGACGCGGCTGATCCGCTACTCGACCGAGCTGTACGCCGAGCTGGAGGCCGAGACCGGGTTCGCGACCGGCTGGAAGCGCACCGGCTCGGTCTCGGTGGCCCGTACGCCCGAACGCATGACCCAGCTGCGCCGTACCGCCGCCGCGGCCCGCTCGTACGGCGTCGAGGCGGAGGTGATCTCGGCGCGCGAGGCGGGCGGGCTGTGGCCGGTCATGCGGACGGGCGACCTGGCGGGCGGGGTCTGGCTGCCCGGCGATGGGAAGGCCAACCCGTCCGACCTGACCCAGGCGCTGGCCCGTGGCGCCGCGCAGCGCGGCGTGACCGTGGTGGAACGTACCAAGGTCACCGGCATGGAGATCCGCGACCGCACGGTCCACAGGGTGTGCACGGACAACGGCGCCATCGAGTGCGAGATCGTCGTCAACTGCGCCGGGCAGTGGGCGCGGGAGATCGGCCGGATGGCGGGCGTGACCGTTCCGCTGCACTCGGCCGAGCACTACTACATCGTCACCGAGCGCATGGCGGGCGTGCATCCCGACCTGCCCGTCCTCCGCGACCCGGACGGCTGCACCTACTTCAAGGAGGAGGTCGGCGGGCTGGTCGTCGGCGGGTTCGAGCCCGACGCCAAGCCGTGGGGGATGGACGGCATCCCGTACCCGTTCGAGTTCCAGCTGCTGGACGAGGACTGGGACCAGTTCGCGATCCTCATGGAGAACGCGATCCAGCGGGTGCCCGAGCTCGACCGCACCGGCGTGAAGAAGTTCTACAACGGCCCCGAAAGCTTCACCCCGGACAACAACTTCCTTCTCGGCGCGGCTCCAGAGCTGCGCGACTTCTACGTCGGCGCGGGCTTCAACTCGGCCGGGATCGCCTCGGCCGGGGGAGCGGGCCGGGCGCTCGCGGAATGGATCCTCGCGGGCGAACCCGGGATGGACCTGTGGCCGGTCGACATCCGCCGCTTCGCCCGCTGGGCCGACAACGACGCCTGGCTGCACGACCGGGTCAAGGAGACGCTCGGGCTGCACTACGCGATGGCCTGGCCCAACAAGGAGCTCGGCACCGCCCGCCCGCTGCGCCGCTCGCCCGTTCACCACCTGCTGCGCGACGCGGGCGCCTCGTTCGGTACGAAGATGGGCTGGGAACGGGTCAACTACTTCGGCCCGCCGCCGGTCTATTCGTTCGATCGCCAGAACTGGCACGACCAGGTCGGCGCCGAGGTCCGCGCCACCCGCGAGGACGTCGCGCTGTTCGACCAGACCTCGTTCTCCAAGTTCACGGTCAAGGGACGCGGCGCCGAGCAGGCGCTCCAGTGGTTGTGCGCCAACGACGTCGCCGTCGATCCCGGCCGCGTCGTCTACACCGGCCTGCTGAACGACCGGGGCGGCTACGAGAGCGACCTGACCGTCACCCGCGTCTCCGGCGACGAATATCTCCTGGTCAGCGGCTCGGCGCAGGCCACCCGCGACTTCGACTACCTGGAACGCAATCTCACCGATTCCGACTCCGGTTGCGCCGTGGTCGACGTGACGAGCGCCTATGCGGTCTTCGGGATCATGGGTCCTCGGTCCCGCGACCTGCTCTCGGCGCTCTCGAAGGCGGACCTGTCCAACGAGGAGTTCCCGTTCGGCACCAGCCGCCTCATCGACCTCGGCTACGCGACGGTCCGGGCCACGCGCGTGACGTACGTGGGGGAGCTGGGGTGGGAGCTGTACGTACCGGCCGAGTTCGCCGTCACCGTCTACGAGACCCTGCTCGCGCAGGAGCCCGCCCAAGCCGGTTACTACGCGATCGAGGCCATGCGGATCGAGAAGGGCTACCGGGCCTGGGGACGCGAGCTGACCCCCGACCGGACCCCTGTCGAGGCGGGTCTGACCTTCGCCTGCAAGAAAGACACCCTCTACCGAGGGCGCGAGGCCGTCGAGCGCCAGCGCGCGGAGGGCGTACGCCGTAGGCTCGTCTCACTCACCCTGGACGACCCGGCGGCGACGCTGTGGGGCGGCGAACTGCTGCTCCGCGACGGCGAACCCTCCGGATCGGTCAGCTCGGCCGCCCACGGCCACACTCTCGGCACGGCGGTCGCGCTGGCCTACGTCCAGGCGGAGCACGTCATCGAGCGCGCCCACCTCACGGGCGCCAAGTACGAGGTCGAGGCGGCCGGCCGGCGTTACGACGCGACCGTCCACCTCAGGGCGCCGTACGACCCGAACGCGGCGAAGGTGAAAACATGAACGTCCTGACGCTCTCCTGCCCCGACCGACCGGGCATCGTCGCGGCGGTCTCGGGCCTGCTGGCCGAGCGCGGCTGCAACATCGTCGAGAGCCAGCAGTTCAGCGACCTGGACACCGGCCGCTTCTTCATGCGCGTCGCCTTCACCACCCCGGCCGGCGTCACCGACCTGGAGAACGCCTTCGGCGCGCTGGACCTCGACCACGAATGGCAGCTCGACTCCGCCAGGACACGGGTGCTCATCATGGTCTCCAAGGCGGGCCACTGCCTGAACGACCTTCTCTACCGCCACCGTTCGGGGCTGCTGGACATCGACGTCGTCGCGGTCGTCTCCAACCACCCCGACCTGCGGCCGCTGACCCAGTCGTACGGCATCGACTACCACCATCTGCCGGTCGCCCCGCAGGGCAAGCCCGCGCAGGAGGCCGAGATCCTCACCCTGGTCGAGCACTACAACGCCGACCTGGTGGTCCTGGCCCGCTACATGCAGATCCTGTCCAGCGACTTCTGCGCCAAGCTGCCGGGCAAGGTCATCAACATCCACCACTCGTTCCTGCCGAGTTTCAAGGGCGCCAAGCCGTACCACCAGGCGCACGCCCGGGGCGTGAAGCTCATCGGCGCGACCGCCCACTACGTCACGCCCGACCTGGACGAGGGCCCGATCATCGAGCAGGAGGTGGCGCGCGTGGACCACTCCCAGAGCGCCGAAGACCTCATGGCGGTCGGCCGTGACATGGAGTGCCTGGCCCTTGCGCGCGCGGTCCGCTGGCATGCCGAGCACCGCGTTCTGCTGAACGGCCAGCGCACCGTCGTCTTCCGTTGATCCTCCGCTAGTCCCCGATGCGGTAGCCCACGTTGGGGATGGTGTGGACGGCGGGCGGATCGCCGAGCTTGCGGCGGAGCCTGCTGATGGTCACCGTCACGATGTTGGAGAACGGGTCGATGTGCTCGTCCCACACGTTCTCCAGGAGATCCTCGGCGCTGAGCACGGTCGGATGCGCGCGCATGAGCGCCTCCAGAACGGCGAACTCCCGTGCCGACAGGTCGAGCCGGTGCCCGTGCCGGGTGGCGGTGTGGCCGAGCGGATCGAGCTCGATGCCCGCCGCGCGGAACACCCGTGGCCGCACGGTCGGCTGCCGCCGGGCCAGCGCCCGGACCCGCAGGACGAGCTCGGGAAAGTGGAACGGCTTGGGCAGGTAGTCGTCCGCGCCGATGCTGAGCCCGGTGACGCGGTCGCCGGGAGCGGCCGCAGCGGTGAGCATGAGCACCATCGCGGGATCGTCGCGGTCGGCGATCATCCGGCAGAGCAGGTCGCCGTGCAGGCCGGGCAGGTCGCGGTCGAGGACGACGACCTGGTAGGCGGCGAGGTCGAGCTTGGCCGCCGCGTCGCGCCCGTCGTAGGCGATGTCGACGGCCATGCCCTGGTCCCGCAGCCCTTCGGCGATGCCGTCGGCGAGTGAACGGGAGTCCTCCACGACCAGGACCTTCACGACCGGCCCGCCATCGTCGCGGCGCGGGGGAGGGTGATCGTCACCCGGAGACCGCCGCCGGGGAGGGCCTTGAGGCCGAGGCCGCCGCCGTGGGCCTCGGCGATCGACTTCACGATGGACAGGCCGAGCCCGTTGCCGTCGCCGGTGTTGGTGCGTTCCTGGCCGAGGCGGTGGAACGGCCTGCCGAGCCGGTCGACGTCGTCCTGAGCCAGGACCGCGCCGCCGTTCTCTACGACGACCCGGGCGTGCCCGCCTTCGGCCTGCGTGCGGACGCGGACCCAGCCGCCGGGCTCGTTGTGCCGGATCGCGTTGTCGATGATGTTCTCGATCATGCGGGACAGCAGCGCGAGGCTCCCCGTGACGACCGCCTCAGGACCGGAGTCGGGGCCGGGCTCGTGGTCGATGGTGAGCGCCAGGTCCGAGGCGGCTTCCGCCCGTCGCTCGATCGCGGCGGAGGCCGTGCCGCTCAGTGAGACGGTGGCCTGGTCGGAGGCCGGGACCTGCCGCGTGCGGGCGAGGGTGAGGAAGCCCTCCAGGAGAGAGTCGATGTGGTCGAGTTCGTGGCGGATCCGTCCGGCGAGGGCGACGTTCTCCGGCGGCAGCGGACCGGGCTTGGCCATCGCCACGTCCAGCCAGACGCGCATGGTCGCCAGCGGGGTGCGCAGCTCATGCGACACGTTGGCGACGAACCGCCGCTCGAACTCGAACGACCGCTCCAGACGCGCGGCCACCAGCCGCCCGAACACGATCGAGACGACCGCCATCGTCGCCATCGCGATGCCCGCCAGGATGAGCAGCCCTTGCAGGTTCGAGCCGTGCACGGTCGTGACGCCGCCCGACCCGGACCCCGACCCGGACCCCGACCCGGACCCCGTCCCGGCCGGGTCGGACCGGGACACGTGGGTGGTGGTCGAGACGCTCTGCCACAGGCCGACCGTGACCACCAGCAGGATGGCGCCCGCCGCCACGATGAGCCGCCAGTAATGGAGCCGCATGACCGCAAGGGTGCCCGGTCCGGCATGACACGGAGATAACAGGCCGCGTTCGGCTGCCGCAACCGCCCCGGCCGTAGAACGGTCCCCGACCGATGAACGAGGCCGGGAGACGCCGTGAAACAAGACTTTCTGCAGGTGGTGCGTGCGGAATGGACCAAGTTCCGGACCGTGCGCGGATGGGTGCTCGGCATGGCGGCCGCCGCGCTGATGGTGGTCCTGGTCGCCCTGCTCGCCGGGGCGAGCAGCGATCAGAGCGGGTCACCGCCCGTTCCGGTCGGGCCGGGCGGTGAGCCGGTCACCGACACCTTCTACTTCGTACACCGGCCGCTGGCGGGGAACGGCAGCGTCACCGTCTCGGTGTCCACGCTCAAGAGCAGCGTTCCCCAGGGCCCCGAGCACATGAAGCCGGGCGTCGTGCCGTGGGCGAAGGCCGGGCTCATCATCAGGGGGAGCAGCCGTCAAGGATCGCCCTACGCGGCGATCATGCTGACCGGCGGCCACGGCGTCCGGATGCAGAACGACTTCGTCAACGACACGGCAGGCATCGTCCCCGGCGCGTCTCCGCGCTGGCTGCGGCTGGATCGTTCAGGCGACGAGGTCACCGGCCACGCCTCCGCCGACGGCACGCACTGGACCAAGGTGGGCACCGTCCATGTGAACGGGCTCGGCCCGACCGTCCAAGGCGGGCTCTTCGTCGCGTCGCCGCCCTCCCCACGAGGCATGGGGACGGTGCCCAGCGTCTCCACCGCCGCCTTCAAGGATCTCCGAACGCAGGGAGGCTGGGCCCCTGGCGCCTGGACAGGCGACCAGGTGGGAGCCACATCTCCGACCTTCGCCGGCTACCCGCAGGGCACGTCGGGTTCGTTCACCCGATCCGGCGCGGGATCCGGCGGCTTCACGGTGACCGGGGCCGGTGACCTGGCGCCCGCCGTCCGCGACAGCCTGCCGACCGGCGGCACCCTCGGCGAGATCCTCACCGGCACGTTCCCCGCCCTCATCGCGGTGATCGTCGTCGGAGCGCTGTTCGTCACCTCCGAGTACAGGCTGAGCCTGATCCGCGTCACCCTCGCCGCCAGCCCGCATCGGGCCCGAGTCCTGGTGGCCAAGGCCCTCGTGCTGGGAGGCGTCACGTTCGTCGCCGGGTTCGTGGGGACGGCCGTCGCGCTGCCGCTCGGCGAACACCTCGCCCGCTCCAACGGCGTCGTCGTCTTCCCGGCGACGGCGTGGACCGAACTGCGCGTCGAACTCGGCACCGCCGCGCTGCTCGCGACCGTCGCGGTCATGGCCCTCGCCGCAGGCACCGCGTTCCGCCACAGCGCCGGCGCGGTCGCGACCGTCATCGTGGCCGTCGTGCTGCCCTACTTCCTGATCGCCATCCCGTTCATGCCCGCGAGCGCCTCCGACTGGCTGACCCGGGTGACACCGGCCGCGGCACTCGCCCTCCAGCAGACGCTCGTCGAATACCACCAGGTGACGAGCATCTATTCGCCCTACAACGGCTACTACCCCCTGGCCCCTTGGGAGGGCTTCGCGGTCCTGGCCGCCTACGCGGCGGTCAGCCTGGCCGCAGCGGCCGTCCTTCTCCGCAGGAGGGACGCATGAGGCTCGCCCTGCACGCCGAGTGGACCAAACTGCGGACGGTCGCCGCCCCCGCGTGGCTGCTGCTCGGCACCATCGTCGCGACCGTGGCCCTCAGCGCCGCAGCGGCCTCGGTCGTCACGAACACCGACGACCCGACCCGGCTCAGCCTCATCGGCGTCGAACTCGGCCAGGCCCTGGTCGCGGTCCTGGCCGTGCTGGTCATCAGCGGCGAGTTCGGCTCGGGCATGATCCAGACCACGCTCACGGCGATGCCGCGCCGGATGAACGTCCTGGCGGCCAAGGCCATCACGCTCACAGCCGCCGTGACGGCCGCCGGAACCGTCGCGGTCCTCGGCGCGTTCATCGCCGGACGGCTCATCCTCCCCGCTCCGCCCATCACCCACGAGCCGACGCCGCGTGCGGTCGCCGGGTCGGTCCTCTACTTGATCCTCATCGCCCTGCTCAGCCTCGGCGTCGCCACCGCCGTACGGGATTCCGCGACCAGCATCGGGGTCGTCCTCGGCCTGCTCTACCTCGTCCCGATCATCGCCCGGACGATCGGCGACCCGCACTGGCAGCGCCTGCTCCAGCAGGTCGCGCCGATGAGCGCCGGGCTCGCCGTTCAGGTCACCACCGACCTGCACGACCAGCCCATCGGCCCGTGGGCGGGCCTAGGCGTCCTGGCCGCCTGGACCGCCACCGCCCTCCTCACCGGCTGGCTCCGGCTGCGTCGATGAGATCGCGGATCCGGTCGGTCTCGGTCCCGCGGCGCCAGTAGAGGACCGCGCGGGCCGGGGGCAGGCCGGCGAACGGGAGGAACGCCACGCCTGGATACGCGTAGTGGAGGGTCGTGGCCGTGCAGGTGAGGTAGGCGCCGTCGCCGCGCGCGACGAAGTTCAGCATC
The DNA here is from genome assembly GCF_017573505.1 of Actinomadura barringtoniae. Taxonomy (GTDB): domain Bacteria; phylum Actinomycetota; class Actinomycetes; order Streptosporangiales; family Streptosporangiaceae; genus Spirillospora; species Spirillospora barringtoniae. The sequence continues at coordinate 71,397 of NZ_JAGEOJ010000005.1, read as the reverse complement.
TCGTGGTGGCTGCGGGCGATCGGGCCGCGGGGGATGGGACGGCCGCTCGGCGTGGCCGGCGGCGGCATGAAGGCCGCGGCCAGCTCCGGGGGCACCGACTCGTGCGGCCGCACCATGGTCACCCCCGCGAGATCCTCCACCGTCACCGGCGAGGTCCCCGCCGCGGCGACCAGCGGATGCGCGCTGGAGATCGCCAGGACCCGCGGGTACTCGGCGACGACCGGGCCGGTGACCAGGTCGGGCTGGTCGAGGGGCGAGGAGGTGAGCTGGACGTCGACCTCGCCCCGGCGCAGCGGCCCGAGCATGTCCGCCCAGTGGATCTCGCGGACCCGCACTTCGCGGCCGGAGTCCCGTCCCTTGTAGACGCGGACGAGCTCGTCCAGGACGTCGATGAACGAGCCGAAATAGCCGACCGACAGCCCCTGCGCCATCCGCCGGACCTCGGCGACGGCCGTCGCCCGCCTGGTCATCGAGGCCCTCGGCCGCTGACGCGCGCCGATTCGTGCAGGTTGGGCGGGCTTTGGGCTGGAGGTCGTGAAGGGGAATCGGTGACACGCCGACGCGCTTACCCGGCCCGGACGGTGACATTGCCTCACTATGGGTAACGGCGCCCGTGTAATCGCCGAATGCTTCACGGGGGTGGTCATGGGCGAGACGCTGATCACGGATTTGATGGGCGAGGCGGAGGTCCGCCAGCGCGCCCGGCGCCTTGCCGTGCAAGAGTTCCGGCCGCGCCGTTCGGCGGTCGGGCTGGTCACCGGGCTCGCGGTCACGCTGGCCGGGACCGTCGTCGCGGCCGAGGCGCTCACGCTCACTATCGGCCTGCCCCGGTGGAACCCCGCGGTCCAGCGGCTGGTGGACATCCTGCGCCGGACGGACTGGAACTCGCCCTGGGTGCTGCTGGCAGCTGGGGTCATGGTCCTGACCGGCGTCCTGCTGCTGGTGGCGGCGCTGCCGGGCAGGCCTCGGCCGATCGCGCTGCGCGGCGGAGACCCGCGGGTCGCGGGTGCGCTGGCCCGTTCGGCGATGCAGCGGGTCCTCATGCACGCGGCGCTGGACGTTCCCGGGGTGGACAAGGCGAAGGTGCGGCTGAGGGGCCGCTCCAAGCGGCGGCGACGAGTCGTGGTGTGGGCGGGCACCGGCTATCGCAACCCCGCCAACCTGGCCGACCTGGTGCGGACCTCGGTGATCGGCCGCATGGGCGGCGTGGGTCTGATGAACGAGCGGTACGTGGTCGTACGGCTCAGCTGGCGGAAGGACTAGGCGGATGCGAGCCGGGATCGCGGTGACCGGGCTGGTGCTGCTGGGCGCGGGCGTGGCGGCGCTGTGCGTGGGGCTGGGCCTGTTCGGCCCCGGGCCCGCGGCGCGGCCCGTGCTGGATCCGGCGGCCGGGCGGTACGCGGACACGACCGGCTGGTTCTGGCCGGTCGTCGCGGGCGCCGGCGAGGCCGTGATGCTCGCCGGGCTGGTGTGGGTGACGCGGCAGAGCCGCGACGGCGTCCGCCGGCTGCGGCCCGCGCTCGACGGCCCGACCCGGATGCTCGCGCGTGCGGCGGGCGGCGACCTGCTGCGGGACGCCCGCGTGCTGCCGGGCGTCGAGGACGTGAAGCTCCGCCTCACCGGGACGAAGGCCAGGCCGCGGCTGGTGATGACCGTGCTGTGCGACGAGGACGCGCCGCTGGGCGAGGTCTACCGCGGGCTCGAACTCGGTCCCACCGCGCGCTACCGCGCGGCGATGGGGATGGACGATCTCACCGTGGTCGTCCGCTTCCGCCTTGTATACCGCGAGGCACGCCTGTCCTAGTGTTGCCGCCATGACTTCCGAGATGTCGGCGAACGTCGCGGCCTTCGAGCAGACGCTGCGGTCCACGATCGAGCTGTGCGAGTCGTTCGGCACCGCGGAGTGGGACCTGGCGACCGAGTGCCCGGGCTGGAGCGTGAAGGACGTCGTCTCGCACCTGGTCAGCGTGGAGGCGGCGCTGCTCGGCGATCCCGCTCCCGACCACGTGCTGCCGGACGGGTTGCCGTACGTGCGCAACGACTTCGGGCGGATGCTCGAGGTCGGCGTCGACGCGCGGCGGGGGAGGCCGGGCGAGGAGGTGCTCGCCGAGTTGCGCGACGTGCTCGAGCGGCGGATGGCGCGGTTGCCGGAGATCGATCCGGAGGGGCTGACGACGGCGCCGACCGGGCGCCAGGTGCCGTACTCGATGTTCATGGTGTTCCGCGCGTTCGACTGCTGGGTGCACGAGCAGGACGTCCGCCGGGCCGTCGGCCGTCCGGGCAACCTGGACGCGCCCGCCGCCGCGTGCGCGCTGACGATCCTGCGTCCCGGGCTGCCGGTCGTGGTCGCCAAGCGGGCGGGCGCGAAGCCGGGTCAGTCGGTGGAGTTCCGCGTCGGCCGCGAGCAGCCGTTCACGGCGTTCGTGAAGGTGGGCGACGACGGCCGCGGGCGCCTGGCGGACGAGGTGGAGGGCACCCCGACGGTGTCGCTGCGGATGGACTGGGAGGCCTACACGCGACTGGCGGCGGGCCGGTGCGAGCCGCAGGCCTTCGATGTCGAGGTCGAGGGCGACGCCGACCTGGGCTCGCGCGTGCTGTCCAACATGTCCGTCACACCCTGACACCTTGGTGAGGGCTTTGGGTGTTATTGGGGTCATGAATCCCCAAGTCTCCGGATTGCTGGGCTACTGTCCGAAGTGACCGCTCTACGTCGAGGGGAACGGGGGAACAGGCTTGCTTGATGCTCCAGGAAACGGTGGCTCGAAGTCGGAGCCCTTCGACGCACAGGGGGCAACTACGGACAACTACTCGGGCCCCTTCCACTGAGGCCCGTCCCAGCCGAGGGCCGTGGTGAGAACGTTCACCACGGCCCTTGTTCATGTGTGTGACGGCCGCCACGCGGTCGGTCGGTTGTGTTTTCCAACTCTCAGGCGCACACTCACTACCAGTGAGTAGGAAAACCAGACTGAGGAGGTCGGCCATGAGAGACGCGGTGATCGTCGAGGCGGTCCGCACGCCGGTGGGTAAGGGCAAGCCGAACGGTGCGCTGCACGGCGAGCACCCCGTCGACCTGCTGGCCCGCACGCTCCAGACGCTGGTCGAGCGCGCCGGCATCGACCCGGCGCAGGTCGACGACGTCGTGGGCGGCGTCGTGACCCAGGTCGGCGAGCAGGCGATCAACGCCACCCGCCAGGCCGTGCTCGCCGCCGGCTTCCCCGAGAGCGTCCCGGCCACCACCGTCGACCGCCAGTGCGGCTCGTCCCAGCAGGCCGCGCACTTCGCCGCGCAGGGCGTGATCAGTGGCGCGTACGACATCGCGATCGCGTGCGGCGTCGAGTCGATGTCGCGCGTGCCGATGGGCAGCAACGTCCTGCCCGGCAGCGACCCGTTCGGCAAGAACCTCGCGGGCCGCTACCCCGAGGGCCTGGTCGGCCAGGGCATCAGCGCCGAGCTGATCACCGCCCGCTGGAAGCTCGACCGCACCGACCTGGACGCGTTCGCGCTGGAGTCGCACCGCCGCGCCGCCGCCGCGTGGGAGCGCGGCGAGTTCGACCGCGAGGTCGCCTGGACGGGGCAGCGCGACGAGACCATTCGGCCGGGAACCTCCCTGGAGGCGCTCGCCGGGCTGAAGCCCGCCTACCACCACCCGATGTTCGAGGAGCGGTTCCCCGAGATCACCTGGCAGGTGACCGCGGGCAACGCCTCCCCGATCAACGACGGCGCCGCCGCGCTGCTCACCATGGAGGCCGAGACCGCCCGCCGCCTCGGCCTGCGCCCGCGCGCCCGCTTCCACTCGTTCGCCGTCGTGGGCGACGACCCGCTGCTGATGCTCACCGCGATCATCCCCGCCACCGAGAAGGTGCTGGCCCGCGCGAACCTCTCGCTCGCCGACATCGGCCTCTTCGAGGTGAACGAGGCGTTCTCGCCCGTCGTGCTGGCCTGGCAGCACGAGACCGGCGCCGACCTGGACAAGGTCAATGTGCGCGGCGGCGCGATCGCCATCGGCCACCCGCTCGGCGCCAGCGGCGCCCGCATCATGACCACCCTCGTGCACGCCATGGAGGACCGCGGCGCCCGCTACGGACTCCAGACCATGTGCGAGGCGGGCGGCCTGGCCAACGCGACCGTTCTCGAGCTCCTCTGACACCGCGAAGCGATGCGGGGGGTGTGGGGGGTCGTCCCCCCTCGGAGGACACCGCGGGCCGGCCGTTCCGGCCGGCCCGCCCACCTATGCTGATCGCTATGCCCAAGGACGCCGACCCGCGCGAATGCTCGGTCGCCGACGCACTCCAGGTCGTCGGCGAGCGCTGGACGCTGCTGGTCATCCGGGAGCTGATCTACGGCGTGCGCCGCTTCGACGGCATCGCCCGCAACACCGGCGCGTCCCGCGACATCCTCACCGTCCGGCTCCGCAAGCTGGAGGCCGCCGGGCTGATCCGGCGCGAGCTCTACAGCGAGCACCCCGCCCGCCACGAGTACCACCTGACCTCCGCCGGCCGCGAGCTGAGCGACGTGCTGGCCGTCCTCATGAAGTGGGGCGACCGGCACCTGAACCCCGAGGACCCGCCGGTCCGCTGGATCCACACCTGCGGCGAACGCCTCGACCCCGTCCTGGTCTGCGGCCACTGCGGCCGCCCGGCGAGCGAGGGCGGCCACCCCGAGGGCCGGGGCGCCCGAACGTCCTGACGCCCGGCCTGTGAACCGTTCCGACCATGACGAACGGTTCCCTGTACCGATCTCACTCCCTGTCGTTAAGTGAGACACAGATCTTCACTGTGCGTCACGAGGGAAGGAAGAAGATTGAGGACAGCCCACGCGGTGGACACCCTGATCGCGCGCAAGCTCGCCAAGCGGTTCCAGCTCCTGGACTTCGACGGCGACGGCTACATCACCGGGGAGGACTACGACAAGCTGGTCGACCGGATCCTCCAGATCTTCGACGAGCCGCCCGGCTCCGAGCGGGCCGTCGCCCTGCGGCGCGGCTACCAGGTGCTGTGGCGCGCCCTCGCGATGACCTCCGACACCGACGGCGACGGCCGGGTCAGCCCGGAGGAGTTCCAGAACGCCGTGGTCGGCGGCGTGCTCAACAGGGACGGCGGCTTCGAACGCGCCATCCTGCCCGTCACCAAGGCCGTCGTCGCGCTCGCCGACACCAGCGGCGACGGGCGGCTCTCGCCCGACGAGGTACGCGCCCTCGGCCGCGGCATGGGCATCAGCGACGAGGAGGCCGACACCTTCTTCACGCTCGTCGACACCGACGGCGACGGCTACCTGACCGTTCAGGAGGTCTTCGAGGCCGACCGGGACTTCTACCTGAGCCTCGACCCGAACGCCCCGGGCAACGCGATGTTCGGGACCCTCTGATGGCGCGGATCCCGTTCCCCGACCTCACGGCGCTGCCGCCCGAGGCCGAAGAGGCGATCGCCGCGCTGCCCGCACCGCTCAACATCTTCACGATGGCGGCGCACGCGCCGACCACCACGGCGCCGATCATCGGCCTCGGCCGGGCGCTGCTGACCACCCTGGAACTGGACGCCAGGATCCGGGAGCTCACCATCCTGTGGGTGGCGCGGCGGACCGGCGCGGACTACGAGTGGATCCAGCACGAGCCGTTCGCGCGGCGGGTCGGCGCGGGCGACGAGCAGATCCGGGCCGTACGGGACCTGGACCTGGACGCCTTCGCCGGACCGGACCGGCTCGCCCTCGGGCTGGCCGACCGGCTGCTGATGAGACAGCCGGTCACCGACATCGACGGACTGCTGCGGCACTTCCCGGCGCGGCAGATCACCGAGCTCGTCCTGGTCGTGGGCTACTACACGATGCTGGCCGGGCTGATGGTCACCCTCGACATCGACGTGGACCCCGTCGGCGATCAGCTCGCCGACGAGGCCACGCGCATCGTCAGCGGCCGATGAGGTTCAGCGCCGGATGAGGGTCAGCACTCGATGACGTTGACGGCGAGGCCGCCGCGACTGGTCTCCTTGTACTTGTCGAGCATGTCCCGGCCGGTGTCGCGCATCGTCTTGATGGCGCGGTCGAGGGAGACGAAGTGGCGGCCGTCGCCGCGCAGCGATATGCGGGTGGCGCTGATCGACTTGATGGCGCCCACCGCGTTCCGTTCGATGCACGGGACCTGGACCAGGCCGCCCACCGGGTCGCAGGTGAGGCCGAGGTTGTGCTCGATGCCGATCTCGGCGGCGTTCTCGACCTGCTCGGGCGTGCCGCCCATGACCTCGGTGAGGCCCGCGGCGGCCATCGAGCAGGCCGAGCCGACCTCGCCCTGGCAGCCGACCTCGGCGCCGGAGATGCTGGCGTTCTGCTTGAACAGGACGCCGATGGCTCCGGCGGTGAGGAGGAAGCGGACGGCGCCCTCGTCGGAGGCGCCGGGAACGAACTTGGCGTAGTAGTGCAGCACGGCCGGGATGATCCCGGCGGCGCCGTTGGTGGGGGCCGTGACGATGCGGCCCCCCGCGGCGTTCTCCTCGTTGACGGCCAGCGCGAACAGCGTCACCCAGTCCATCGCGTGCAGCGGGTCGGCGGGCTCCTCGCAGGACAGCTGCCGGTGCAGCTGGGGCGCGCGGCGGCGGACCTTGAGCCCGCCCGGGAGCAGGCCCTCGCGGGTGCAGCCGCGCTCCACGCAGGCCTGCATGACGTGCCACAGGTCGATCAGGCCCGTCTTGATCTCGCCCTCGGTGCGGCCGAACGCCTTCTCGTTCTCCATCATCAGCGCGGAGATCGACAGGCCCGTCTCGCGGCAGCGCTCCAGCAACTCGGCGGCGGTGTCGAAGCGGTGCGGCAGAACGGTGTCGTCGGGCTTGATGCGGTCGGCGCCGGTGGCGTTCTCGTCCACGATGAAGCCGCCGCCGACCGAGTAGAAGACCTTGGAACGCAGCTCGGTGCCGTCGGGGGAGAGGGCGGTGAAGCGCATGCCGTTCGGGTGGCCCGGCAGCGACTGCTTGCGCTCGAAGACCAGGTGCTCGCCGACCACGAACGGGATGTCGTGGTGGCCGAAGAGATTGAGGGTGCCGCGCTCGCGGATCGCCGCGACGCGGTCGTCGGCGGTGTCGACGTCCACCTGCTCGGGCTTGTCGCCCTCAAGGCCCAGCATGACGGCCTTGTCGCTGCCATGACCCTTGCCGGTGAGGCCGAGTGATCCGTAGAGGGTCGCCTGGACGGTGGCCGTCTTCTCCAGGATGCCGTCGCGGTCGAGGCCGCGGGCGAAGCGGTGGGCCGCGGCCATCGGGCCGCCGGTGTGGGAGGAGGAGGGGCCGATACCGATCTTGAAGAGGTCGAAAACGCTGATCGCCATGGTGCTACCTCGTCACTGCTTGGCTACGCCGTCGTAGCCGGCTCCCCGCCGAGCGAACGGCGGGGAGCCGCGTCACTACAGGTTGGGGTACAGGGGGTGCTTGTCCGCCAGCGCCTTGACCCGAGCCGACAGTGCCTCGGCGTCGAAGGACGGCTGGAGGGCCAGCGCGATGACGTCCGCCACCTCGCGGAAGTCGTCGGCGCCGAACCCGCGGGTCGCCAGCGCGGGCGTACCGATCCGCAGCCCCGACGTCACCATCGGCGGGCGCGGGTCGTTCGGCACCGCGTTGCGGTTCACCGTGATGCCGACCGAGTGCAGCCGGTCCTCGGCGTCGCGGCCGGTGAGTTCGGAGTCCACCAGGTCGACCAGGACCAGATGCACGTCCGTGCCGCCGGTGAGCACCTTCACGCCGGCCTTGGCCGAGTCCTCGGCGAGCAGCCGCTCGGCGAGGATCCGGGCGCCGTCGATCGTGCGCCGCTGGCGGTCCTTGAACTCGTCGGAGGCGGCGACCTTGAGCGCCACCGCCTTGGCCGCGATCACGTGCTCCAGCGGCCCGCCCTGCATGCCGGGGAAGACCGCGGAGTTGATCTTCTTGCCGTACTCCTCGCGGGCGAGGATCAGGCCGCCGCGCGGACCGCCGAGCGTCTTGTGCGTCGTGGTCGTCACGATGTCGGCGTGCGGCACGGGCGACGGGTGCAGGCCCGCGGCCACCAGGCCCGCGAAGTGCGCCATGTCGACCATCAGCAGCGCGCCGACCGAGTCGGCGATCTCGCGGAACGCGGCGAAGTCCAGCTGCCGCGGGTACGCCGACCAGCCCGCCACGATCATCTTGGGCTGGTGCTCGGCCGCCAGTGCCGCCACCTCGTCCATGTCGACCAGGCCGTCCTCCGCGCGCACGTGGTAGGGCACCACGTTCAGCGTCTTGCCGGAGTAGTTCAGCCGCATGCCGTGCGTGAGGTGCCCGCCGTGCGCCAGGTCCAGCCCGAGGATCGTGTCGCCGTGCTGGAGCAGGGCGAAGTAGACCGCGGTGTTGGCCTGCGCGCCGCTGTGCGGCTGCACGTTCGCGTGCTCGGCGCCGAACAGCGCCTTGGCCCGGTCGATCGCCAGCTGCTCGGTGACGTCGACGTACTCGCAGCCGCCGTAGTAGCGCCTGCCCGGGTAGCCCTCGGCGTACTTGTTGGTGAGGACCGAACCCTGCGCCTCCAGCACCGAGACCGGCGCGAAGTTCTCCGAGGCGATCATCTCGAGCGTGGACTGCTGGCGGTTCAGCTCCTGGCCGACCGCCTCCGCCACCTCGGGGTCGACGGTGGCCAGGGAGTCGAACAGCGTCATGCTCAGCTCTCCTCGATCAGCTTGTTGTAGGCCTCGGCGTCCAGCAGGTCGCCGGGCTCGTCGCTGACCCGCACCTTGAAGATCCAGCCCTCGCCGTACGGGTCGTCGTTGATCACCTTGGGCTCGTCGATCACCGACGAGTTGATCGCCGTGATCTCGCCGCTCACCGGGGAGTACAGGTCGCTGACCGACTTGGTCGACTCGACCTCGCCGCAGGTCTCGCCCGCCTCCACGGTGTCGCCCTCGCCGGGGGTCAGCTCGAGGTAGACGATCTCGCCCAGCGCGTCCGCCGCGTGCTGGGTGATGCCGACGGTGACGATGCCGCCGCCCTCACCCTCGAGACCCGACACCCACTCGTGCTCTTCGCTGTAACGGAGCTGCTCCGGAACGCTCACGATTGTTCTCTCTCCCAGATCCAGGTCTTCTCAGAACGCTGTCTTCTCAGAACTCTCAGGACGCTTGACGCTTGTAGAAGGGCAGGTCCACGACGTCGACCGGCTCCCGCCGGCCGCGCACGTCCACCGCCAGACCGGCCGCCGGCTCGGTGTCCAGCACGGCGCTGTCGACGTAGGCCATGGCGATCGGCTTGCCCAGTGTGGGCGAAGGAGCGCCGCTCGTCACGACACCGCACGGCGTGCCGTCCGACGTGACCACCTCGTACCCCTTGCGCGGCGCCCGGCGGCCCTGCGCGACCAGCCCGACCAGGCGCCGGCCGGGCGGGGTCTGGGCCTGCGCGGCGAGCGCGGCCTTGCCGACGAAGTCGCCGGGCTTGTCCAGCTTCACGACCCGGCCGAGGCCCGCCTCGAACGGGGAGGTCTCGGCGGTCAGCTCGTTGCCGTACAGCGGCATCCCGGCCTCCAGGCGCAGCGAGTCGCGCGAGGCGAGCCCGCACGGCACGACGCCCTCGACCTTGGCCAGCTCCTGCCAGATCGCGACCGCGTCGCCGGCGTCGGCGAACAGCTCGAAGCCGTCCTCGCCGGTGTAGCCGGTGCGGGCGATGAGGACGTCGATCCCGGCGACGCGTTCGGCGCCTACCGGCGAAGCCGCCTCTTCGCCGCGGGGGGTGTGGGGGGTCGTCCCCCCTCGGGTAACACTGCCGGCCAGGATCGCGTAGTACTTCAGGTCGGCCAGCGGCGCGTCGGTGAACCCGGTCAGGATCCCCTGGGCGTCCGGCCCCTGCAGGGCGATCAGCGCGTACGCGTCGGAACGGTCGTCGACGACGGCCTCGAACCCGGCGGCGCGCTCGATCAGCGCCTCCCGTACGACGCGGACGTTGGCGGCGTTGGCGACCACCATCCAGACCTCGTCGGCGAGCCGGTAGACGATCAGGTCGTCGAGGACGCCGCCGTCGTGCGCGCAGATCATGGTGTAGCGGGCCTTGCCCACCTTCATCGGCGAGAGGTTGCCGACCAGGGCGTGGTCGAGGGCGTCCCCGGCCTGCGGCCCGGACAGGAAGATCTCACCCATGTGGGAGAGGTCGAAGAGGCCGGCCCCGCTGCGGACCGCCTTGTGCTCGGCGGTCTCGCTCGCGTAGCGCAGCGGCATGTAGTAGCCGGCGAAGTCGACGAGGTTGGCGCCGAGGTCCTGATGGACGTCGTACAGCGGCGTCTTCTTCACGGTCCCCGTGCTTGAGGATTCTGCGGCGGACATGGGTCGGCTCCTTGGTCGCGGGCGCGCGTGATCCAATGGTCCCACTCGCGCACCGGGTCGGCGGTGCCTCCCCCTCTGTCATCGGCGCCTGAGAGCTTCACCCCGCGGGCATCGCCCGTACTGCGGGGCTTTCACCTTCGGCGGGGGACCGTGAAGGTCCCCGCTTTCCAGAGGTCGCCTGGTCCGCGCGGTCCGTGGGCCTGAGAGGTTCCGGGGAGGAGTTGCTCCTTCGGCGTCCCTGACCGGCTGCCAGGGCACTCTCCCGCACGGGATCATTGGCTGGGAGCCAGGCTAGCAGCGCATACGCGGCCCGACCACCGCCGGCCTTGACGCGACCACCGCATACCGGTTCCATGTTCGGATTCATGATCAAGCTCCCGAACCCGGTCTAAGGGGATGGCGATGACGCTGAGCCGCCACCGAGTATGGATCGTGGTGGGCCTGGTGGCCGCGCTGGCCGCCGCGCTCGCCGTCACCCTGAGCCGCGGGGACGGCCGTACGGCACGTTCGGTGAGCGCCGCCCAGGATGCCCAGGCCGCCGTCGCGCAGGCCGCCGCGCCCGCTGAGTTCAGCCACCCTGGCGTGCTGGTCGGCGGCAAGCAGCTCGCCTACGTCCGGGCCAGGATCAAGGCCAGGAAGCAGCCGTGGACCAAGGCGTTCGACACGGCCAAGGCCAGCAAGTACGCCTCGCTGACCGCCAAGCCCCGGCCGCGCGCCGTGGTCGAGTGCGGGTCGAGCTCCAATCCCGATCACGGCTGCTCCGACGAGCGTGACGACGCGATGGCCGCCTACACGCACGCGCTGATCTTCGCGATCAACGGCGACCAGAGGCACGCCCGCAAGGCCATCGAGATCATGGACGCCTGGGCCAAGGTGCTGAAGCAGCACACCAACAGCAACGCGCCGCTCCAGACCGGCTGGGCGGGCGCCGACTTCGGCCGCGCCGCCGAGCTCATGGCCCACACCGGCAAGGTGTCCTGGCCCGGCCGGGCGCGCTTCGCCACCCTGCTCCGCACCGTCTACCTGCCGACGGTGATCAAGGGTGCGGCGACCAAGAACGGCAACTGGGAACTGATCATGACCGACGCCGCGTCGTCGATCGCCGTCTTCCTGGACGACCGCGCCTCGTTCGACCGCGCCGTGGCCACCTGGCGCAAACGCGTCCCGATGTACGTCTACCTGAAGAAGGACGGCGCCCTGCCGAAGGCACCGGCCGCCATGAACACCCGGGCCAAGGTGATCAAGTACTGGCAGGGCCAGTCGACCTTCGTGGACGGCCTCGCGCAGGAGACCTGCCGCGACTTCGGCCACACCGGCTGGGGCCTGGGCGCCGCGGTCCACACCGCCGAGACCGCCCGGCTGCAGGGCCTCGACCTCTACGGCGAGCAGAAGGAGCGGCTCACCAAGGCGCTGGAGTTCCACGCCAAGCTCCAGCAGGCCAAGACCACTCCCTCGTGGCTGTGCAAGGGAAAGCTGAAGAAGGGTCTCGGCCCGGTCCTGGAGGTCGGCTACAACCAGTACGCCGGTCACATGGCCGTCGCGCTGCCCAGCACCAGGAAGCTCGTGCTGGCGGGCCGTCCCGCCGGTGTCAGCTACTTCCTCGGCTGGGAGACCCTCACCCACGCGGGCGTGCCCTAGGACCGCGCGACCTAACTGCGGGACTCCCGGTTCTTGATGTCGGTGATGTCGATGCAGAACTCCGAGATGGTCCCGTCCCCGAGGGCGCGGCCGGCGAAGAGCATCCAGCGCCGGCTGCCGTCGGCCATGAAGTACTCCTTCTCGTAGGGCCCGATCCGGCCGGTGGCGTCGAGGTTGACCATCTGGGCGTCGCTGACCGCGATCCACTCCGGCGGCGTCATCTCCTGCCAGTGGAGTTTCCGCCGGTCGACCTGTTCGCGGGTGTAGCCGGTCATCTTCAGGAACGCCTGGTTGGCGTCGACCACGGTCCCGGTCGGGTCGAAGTACAGAACGCCGACGTTCTCGGTCTCCATCACGAGCAGCAGCCGTTCCTCGACGGCGCGGCGGGTGCGCGAGAGCACCAGCTGTGCGCCCACGCGCGCGAGCAGCTCCCTGGCGGTGAACGGCTTGACGACGTAGTCGTCCGCGCCGGCGAGAAGCCCCTCGATCGCGGTCTCCTCGCCGGCCCGCGCGGTGAGCAGGATGACCGGCAGCCCCGTCAGCGCGGGGTCGGAACGGATCTTGCGTAGCAGCGTGAAGCCGTCCATGCCCGGCAGCCGCACGTCGGCCAGGAGCAGGTCGGGCGGCTCCCGTACGGCCAGCTCCAGCGCCCGGTCGCCGTCGGTGGCCTCGACGACCTGCCAGGAGGCGCCGAGCAGCCGGGCCAGGTACTCGCGCATGTCGGCGTTGTCGTCGACGACCAGGATCCGCGCGCCCGGCGCGCGCCGCCCCGGATCGCCGGCGTTCCCGGCGTCTGCGGCGAGGTCATGGTCCAGGTCCGCGGTCTCGCGTTCGGGGTCCCAGCGGTCGGCCTCGTCGGCCATCATCGCCGCCACGCTCCCGACGGGCTTCGGCGCGGCGTCGCCGGGTTCGTCGCGGAAGGGCGCGTCGCTGGGGATCCAGACGGTGAACGTCGTCCCGCTGCCCGGCTCGCTCGTGACGCGGATGCGCCCCGTGTGGACGCGGACGAGCTCGTGCACGAGCGAAAGGCCGATCCCGGCGCCCTCGTTGCTGCGGCCGCGCGTCTCGCGGACCCGGTGGAAGCGCTGGAAGACGTACGGCAGCTCCGCGGAGGGGATGCCGACGCCGGTGTCGCGGACGGTGAGCTCGGCGTGCCTCGGCAGGATCCGCAGCGCGACCTCCACCGAGCCGTTCCAGGTGAACTTGAGCGCGTTGGACAGCAGGTGGGAGACGATCTTCTCCCACATCTCCACGTCCACCGTGACCTGCGCGGGCGCCGGGGGAACCTCGACGACCAGCGCCAGGCCGGCGCGTTCGGCGGCGCCGCCGAACGCCGCGACGATCTCCTCGGTCAGCGCGCCCAGGTCGACCCGGACGAACGAGGCGTTCGGCCGCCCGGCCTGCGACAGGTCCAGCAGCGTCGCGACGAGCCGCAGCAGCCGCCTGGCGTTGCGGTCGACCAGCTCCACGTCGGCCATCCGCTCGGCGGCGGGCCGGCCGGGGTCGCGCCGTAGCTGTTCCAGCGGCCCAAGCATCAGCGTCAGCGGCGTCCCGAACTCGTGCGACACGTTGGAGAAGAAGTCGGCCCGCGCCCGTTCCAGCTCCGACAGTTCCTCCATCCGCCGCCACGAGCGCGCCTCGACCAGCCGCCCGGCGGCGATCCGCGCGACGAGCGTCAGGAACTCGCGGTACGGCCCGTCGAACGGCAGCCGAGGGTCCGTGCCGAGGATCAGCGCGCCGGCGGCCTGGTCCGCCGCCTCGTCCACGAGCGGGTGGACGACGGCGCGCTCGGGCCCGGGTGCGTCCACCGTGTCCACCGCGTCCGGCGCGCTGAGGAAGCGCACGGCGATGTCGTCGACCACGATCGGAGCGCGTCGCGTGAGCGCCTGGTCCAGCGGCCAGCCGTCGCCCGGCGCGAGCCGCAGCTCCCGCCGCGCGAGCGGCCCGTTCGCGTGGACGCCGGCGGCCCCGGCCAGGTCCGCGCGCGGCTGCGACGGCTGGACCAGGTAGGCCACGGCGAACAGCACGTCGGGCTCCTCGGCGAGCACGGAGACGATTCCCTCAAGGGCCTCACGATCGTTCCGCGCGGTCGGCAGGGCCGCGAGCCGCTGGAGCGCCCGCAGCCGCCGGGCCGCCAGGACCTCGGTCGTGCGTTCGGTGGACGCCCGCAGGATCGCGGTGACCTCGCCGTGCGCGTCGCGCACGGGCGTGAACGAGACGTCGAACCACGCGTGCCCGGGCCCGCCGCGCCGGGGCACCGTCCACAGGAGGGTGGACAGCTCCACGGTCTCCCCGTCCAGCACCCGGCGGAACACCGGCTCCATCGACGGCCGTAGCTCCGGCCGCCCGTCCAGCAGCGGCAGGGCGAACCGCCGCGCGTGCTCGTCGCCGCCGGTCGCCAGCTCGGCGTCGTTGAAGATCAGGACGTGCTGTTCGCCCCACAGCAGGCTGGTCTGCCGGGGCGAGGCCATGACCGTGCGCACCATCGTCCGCAGCGCGGGCTCCCAGGAGCCGACCGGGCCGAGCGGCGTGTTCGCCCAGTCGAGGCCGCGGGCGGCGCGTTCCATGACCGACGGCCCGCCGAACGCCTCGTCGATCGCCTGGGCCTCGGCCTGGGACAGCGGGACCGGCTCGCCGTCCACGATCCCCGCGATGGCGGCGCCGATCTCGTGCAGGTCCAGGACCAGGGCGGCCCCGGCCTCCGCCGCGGCGCGCGGCATCGAGTCGTGCTCGGCGGTGTTCGCGCTCTGCGCGATCACGAGCCCACCGGCCGCGGTCAGCCGGGCCGTCCCCGCGGCCCCGTCATTGCCCGACCCGCTGAGGACGACGGCCAGGGCCCGCGGCCCGAAGGAGTCGGCGAGCGAGGACAGCAGGAGATCGTGCGAGTGCGCCCGGGTGCCCGGCGGGCCCACCGGGGTCAGCGAGCAGGTCGCGTCCGGCAGCACCTCCGTGCGCATCCCCGCCGGGCAGATCACCACCTCGCCCGGCTTGAGGAGCGCGCCGTCGATCGCCCAGCCGATCTCGCGGCTGGTGTGGCGTCCGAGCAGCGTAGGCAGAACGGTCGCCTTGCCGCCCAGATGCTGCTGGATCACGACGGGCACGGGCAGGCCCACGGGAAGGTTCCGCAGGACGGCCGTCAGGGCGCCCATGCCACCCGCGGAGGCCACCAGGGCGACTATGTCGATCTTCGCCCGCTCGCGCGAACCAGGCATTCTCCGATTATTGCCGTGCCCGCCTGCCTCAAGCCAGGTGTTGCGCGGCGCCGATGAAGGATGTGAACAGGGTGGGGTCGTCGCCGACCTCGGGATGCCATTGGACGCCCAGCGCGAAGGGACGGCCGGGGAGCTCGGCGGCCTCGATGACACCGTCGGGCGCCCAGGCCGTGGCCACCATTCCCTCGCCGAGCCGGTCGATGGACTGATGGTGGTAGTGAGCGACCTGGGCCTCGGTGACGCCGGTGGCCGTGACGCCCGTGGCGGCTGCGACCCGCGTGCCCGGCTCGACCCGGACGGGATGCAGGCCGTACTCGCCGGGCGCGGGGGAGTGCACCGTCGTGCCGACCTTGTCGGGGAGGTGCTGGAGGAGCGAGCCGCCGAGCGCGACGTTCAGCACCTCCAGGCCGCGGCAGATCCCGAGGAACGGCAGGTCCCGGTCCAGCGCGGCCCGCACCAGCGACAGCTCCGCGTCGTCGCGGAAGTCGCGGACGTGGGTGACGCTCTCGTGCGGCGCCTCGCCGTAGGCGGCCGGGTTCATGTCCCCGCCGCCCGCCAGGATCAGCCCGTCCAGCCGGTCGAGCGTGCAGGCGGGGTCGCCGACCGGCGGCAGGATGACCGGCTGGCCGCCCGCCCGCTCGACCTGGTCGATGTAGGAGAACGGGAGCAGCGCCGCCTTCATGTCCCACACGGTGAAACGGGCGGGCTCGACGTAACAGGTGATGCCGATGACCGGACGCGATGTTGTGGAAGGTCGCATGGCCGCCATTACAGCGGGGTGACGTAGGCGCCGGAGATGCCGCCGTCCACCAGGAACTCGGACGCGGTGATGAACGAGGCGTCGTCTGAGGCCAGGAACGCCACGGCGGCGGCGATCTCGGAGGCCTCGGCGAAGCGCCCCACCGGCACGTGGACCAGGCGCCGCGCGGCCCGTTCGGGGTCCTTGGCGAACAGCTCCCGGAGAAGGGGCGTGTCCACCGGCCCGGGACAGAGCGCGTTCACGCGGATGCCCTCGCGCGCGAACTGCACGCCCAGCTCGCGCGACATCGCCAGCACCCCGCCCTTGGACGCGGTGTAGGAGATCTGCGAGGTGGCCGCGCCCATCACCGCGACGAACGAGGCGGTGTTGATGATGGAGCCCTTGCCCTGCTCGCGCATGTAGGGGAGCGCGTATTTGCAGCACAGGTAGACGCTGGTGAGGTTGACCTCCTGGACGCGCTTCCAGGCGTCCAGGCCGGTCTCCAGGATCGAGTCGTCGTCGGGCGGCGAGATGCCCGCGTTGTTGAACGCGATGTCGACGCTGCCGTAGGTCTCCTTGGCGGTGCGGAACAGCGCCTGGACCTCGGCCTCCGACGTCACGTCCACCTTCACGAACAGGCCGCCGACCTCCTGCGCGGCGGCCTGCCCGCCGGTCTCGTCCAGGTCGGCCACCACGACCTTGGCGCCCTCCTGGGCGAACCGCCGCGCGGTGGCCAGCCCGATGCCGCCGGCGCCGCCGGTCACGACCGCGACCCGGTCCTGCAAACGCTGCATATGTGTGCTCCTACTCGGTGGCGATGAAGACGTTCTTGAGCTCGGTGAACGCGTCCAGCGCGTCGGGGCCGAGCTCGCGGCCGAGCCCGGACTGCTTGAACCCGCCGAACGGGGTCCAGTAGCGGACCGAGGAGTGCGAGTTCACCGAGAGGTTGCCGGCCTCGACGCCGCGTGCGGTGCGCAGCGCCCGGCCGATGTCGCGGGTCCAGATCGAGCCGGACAGCCCGTAGGCGGTGTCGTTGGCGATCCGGATCGCGTCGGCCTCGTCGTCGAACGGCGCGACCGTCACCACCGGGCCGAAGACCTCGTCCCGCCAGGCCGGCAGTGCTGTGGCGCCGGGCCCGGCGAGCACGGTCGGAGTGAACCAGAAGCCCGGCCCGTCCGGCGCGGAGCCCTGGAAGGCGATCGCCTCCGCGGGCACGTACGAGGCGACGCGGGCGTGCTGGGTCGCGCTGATCAGCGGTCCGACCTCGGTCGTGTCCTCGCGCGGGTCGCCGACGACGACGCCCTTCACCGCGGGCTCCAGCAGCTCCATGAACCGGTCGTAGACCGGCCGCTGCACGAGGATGCGCGAGCGCGCGCAGCAGTCCTGGCCCGCGTTCTCGAAGACCGAGTACGGCGCGGTCGCGGCGGCCTTCTCCAGATCGGCGTCGGCGAAGACGATGTTGGCGCTCTTGCCGCCGAGCTCCAGCGTCAGCCGTGTCACGCCGGGCGCGCAGGCCGCCATGATCTCCTTGCCGACCCGCGTCGACCCGGTGAACACGATCTTCCGTACGTCCGGGTGGTCGACCAGCCGCCGCCCCGCGACAGGGCCCTCGCCCGGCAGGATCTGCAGCACGCCCTCGGGTATCCCGGCGGCGAGCGCGAGCTCGCCGACGCGGCGCGCGGTCAGCGGGGTGAGCTCGGCGGGCTTGACGATGACGGCGTTGCCCGCCGCCAGCGCCGGGGCGACGCCCCAGCCCAGGATCGGCATCGGGAAGTTCCACGGCACGATGACGCCGACGACGCCGAGCGGCTCGTGGAAGGTGACGTTCAGGCCGCCCGGCACCGGGATCTGCCGGCCGAGGTGCCGTTCGGGCGCGGCCGCGTAGTACTGCAGCACGTCGCGGAGGTTGCCCGCCTCCCAGCGGGCCTGCCCGATCGGGTGGCCGGCGTTCAGCACCTCCAGCGCGGCGAGCTCCTCCAGGTGGGCGTCCACCTCGGCGGCGAACGCGCGCAGCAGCCGTGCCCGGTCGCCCGGCGCGACCGCGCGCCACGACGCGAACGCGCGCTTGGCGCGTTCCACCGCCGCGTCGGTCTCCTCCGCCGAGGCGAGGGCCACCGTCTCGACGACCTCCTCGGTCGCCGGGTTGATCACATCGAAGCGCATGAGGGTTCCCCGGGGCTCAGAGACGCTCGAAGCCGCGGCGCAGCTCCCAGTCGGTGATGGCGCGGTCGTAGGCGTCCAGCTCCACCCGCGCGTAGTTGCTGTAGTGCTCGACGACCTCCTTGCCGAACGCCTGCTCGGCGAGGGCACTGCCCGCCCAGTCGACGGCGGCGTCGCGCAGCGTGGGCACGACGGTCTCGGCATCGGTCGCGTACGCGTTGCCCGTGTAGGGCTCCTCCAGCGGCAGCTCGTTCTCGATGCCGTGCAGACCGGCGGCGATCAGCGCCGACACGGCCAGGTAAGGGTTGACGTCTCCGCCCGGCACCCGGTTCTCGATGCGCAGGGACGGGCCGTGCCCGACCAGGCGCAGCGCGCACGTGCGATTGTCGACGCCCCACTTGATGGCGGTCGGCGCGAACGAACCGGGCTGATAGCGCTTGTAGGAGTTGATGTTCGGCGCGTACATCAGCGTGAAGTCGCGCAGGCACGCCTGCTGCCCGGCGATGAAGTGCTCGCCCACCTTGGACAGCCCGAACGGCCCGTCGCCCGCCATCACCGGCGTTCCGTCATCGGCGCGCAGCGAGATGTGGATGTGGCAGGAGTTGCCCTCGCGTTCGTTCGGCTTGGCCATGAACGTGATGGACATGCCCTCCTGGGAGGCGATCTCCTTGGAGCCGGTCTTGTAGAGCACGTGGTTGTCGCAGGTGGCCAGGGCCTCGGCGTAGCGGAAGGCGATCTCGTGCTGGCCGAGGTTGCACTCGCCCTTGGCCGACTCCACGTACATCCCGGCGCCCGCCATCCCGTTGCGGACGCGGCGCAGCAGCGGCTCGACGCGCGCGCCGCCGAGCAGCGAGTAGTCGACGTTGTACTGGTTGGCCGGGACCAGGTCGCGGTAGTTCTTGCTCCAGGCGGTCTCATAGGAGTCCTGGTAGACGATGAACTCCAGCTCGGTGCCGACGTAGGCGCCCCAGCCGCGTTCGGCCAGCCGCGCGAGCTGGCGGCGCAGGATCTGCCGGGGCGAGGCGAGCACGTCGTCGCCGTTCTCCCAGCCGAGGTCGGCGAAGACCAGCGCGGCGCCCTCCTGCCAGGGGATGCGGCGCAGCGTGCTCATGTCGGGGCGCATCACGAAGTCGCCGTAGCCGCGGTCCCAGGACGACATCTCGTAGCCGTCGACGGTGTTCATGTCGACGTCGACGGCCAGGAGGTAGTTGCAGCCCTCGGACCCGTGCCCGGCGATCTCCTCCAGGAAGAACCGGGCGGACAGCCGCTTGCCCTGCAGGCGGCCCTGCATGTCGGTGATCGCGATGATGACGGTGTCGATCCGGCCGTCCGCCGCCTCGACGCGGAGGTCTTCCAGGGTGAGCAGACCTTGGTTCGGCACGGATCTCTCCCGGGGGCTAATGGTCTGTTTCGATCCCATTTATCTACCGCCAGTTCACGAGTGTCAAGATCTGACCTTGAGGCTCTTCGCGTCGTACAGCGGCTCACGCGCCACGATGCCCGTCACCCGTTCGCCGAAGATCTCCACCTCGACCTTGGTGCCGAACGCGGCGTGCTCGGCCGGGAGGTAGGCGTAGGCGATCGACGAGCGGACCGCGTAGCCGAAGCCGCCCGACGTCACCCGCCCGACCACCTCGCCGTCCGCGCCCGCGACCCGTACGGGCTCGTTGCCGAGGCAGATCGCGCGGGGGTCGTCCAGCATCAGGCAGCGCAGGCGGCGCGTGACCCCTCGCTCCTTGGCGGCTACCAGAGCGTCCCGCCCGAGGAAGCCGCCCGCCTTGTCGAGCTTCACGCAGAAGCCCAGGCCCGCCTCGTAGGGCGTGTGGTCGGGGGAGATGTCGACGCCCCAGACCCGGTAGCCCTTCTCCAGCCGCAGGCTGTCGATCGCCCGGTAGCCGCCGGGCGTCGCGCCGGTCGCCTCCAGCGTCCGCCACAGCGCCGCGCCGTACTCGCTGGAGCAGTACAGCTCCCAGCCCAGCTCGCCGGCGAACGTCACGCGCAGCGCCCGCACCGGCACGTCGCCGACCGTGATCTCCCGCGAGGTCATGTACGGGAACGCGTCGTTGCCCAGGTCGTCCGGCGTCAGTGCGGACAGGATCTCGCGCGACCGCGGGCCCCACAGCGCGAAGCACGCGTACTGCCCGGTCACGTCGGCGACCCGCACCGAACCGTCGCGGGGCGCGTGCCCGCGGATCCAGCCGAGGTCGTGCGCCCCGAACGCGGTCCCGGTCACGATGAGGAACGCGTCGCCCGCGGTCCGCGTCACCGTGAAGTCGCACTCGATGCCGCCGCGCGAGTTGAGGCACTGGGTGTAGGTGACGTCCCCGACCCCGCGCGCCACCTCGTTGTCGCACAGCCACTCCAGCAGCCGCGCCGCCCCCGGCCCGGTCACCTCGATCTTGGCGAACGACGACTCGTCGAACAGGCCCGCGCTCGTCCGGGTGGCCATGTGCTCGACCTCGACCGCCGGTGACCAGTTGCGCCCCGCCCAGCCGCGCGGCCGCAGCGACCCGTCCCCGGCCGCCGCGTTCGGCTCGTAGTAGTTCACCCGTTCCCAGCCGGACTTCTCGCCGAAGACCGCGCCGTTCGCCTCGTGCCATCCGTACGCGGGGGAGACGCGCAGCGGGCGGCCCGCCGTGCGCTCGCGGCCCGGGTAAGGGATGTCGTAGTAGGTCTCGTAGTTCTCGACCGTGCGCTTGAGCGTGTAGCCGGGCGAACGGTAGTGCGCGCCGAACCGCCGCACGTCCATGTGCCACAGGTCCATGGACGGCTCGCCCGCCACGATCCACTCGGCCATGACCTTGCCGATGCCGCCCGCGCCCGCGATGCCGTGCGCGCAGAACCCGGCCGCGACGAAGAACCCCGCCACCTCGGTCTCGCCGAGGCAGAACTCGTTGTCGGGGGTGAACGCCTCGGGCCCGTTGATGAGCTTGCGGATCCCGGCCTCGGCCATCGCGGGCACGCGCAGCTGCGAGTTGGCGGTGATCTCTTCGAACCGGTCCCAGTCCTCGGCGAGCAGCCGCCCGTTGAAGTCCGGCGGGATCGCGTCATAAGCGCCGTCGTGGGCCAGCGACCAGGACGCCGAGTCGCGCTCGTACCCGCCCATGAGCAGGCCGTCCACCTCCTCGCGGAAGTAGACGAGGTTGTCGGGGTCGCGCAGGGTCGGCAGCCGGTCGCCACCGCCGCCGGCGCGTTCGCGCATCGGCTCGGTGATCAGGTACTGGTGCGACATCGGAACGATCGGGATCCGTACCCCGGCCAATCGCCCGATCTCCGCCGCGAACATGCCGCCGGCGTTGACGA
The DNA here is from genome assembly GCF_017573505.1 of Actinomadura barringtoniae. Classification (GTDB taxonomy): domain Bacteria; phylum Actinomycetota; class Actinomycetes; order Streptosporangiales; family Streptosporangiaceae; genus Spirillospora; species Spirillospora barringtoniae. The sequence continues at coordinate 50,054 of NZ_JAGEOJ010000005.1, read as the reverse complement.
CGATCTCGGCCTCGATGTCGCCGCGGTCGGTCCGCACGCCGGTGACGCGGCCCTCGCGCACGTCGATCCCGAGCACCCGCGTGTGGGTGAACGTCTGGACGCCGCCCGCCCGTGCACCAGCCGCGAGCGAGTAGGTGAGCTGGGACGGGTCGACGTAGCCGTCGGTCGCCAGATGCGCGCCGCCGAGCACCCCGTCCGTGCTCATCAGCGGGAACATCGACTCGGCCTCGTCCGCAGAGATCTCCTCCAGCGGCAGCCCGAAGGTCTGCGCCCAGCCGATCTGGCGGCGGATCTCCTCCATCCGTTCCGGCGTCCCGGCCAGCCGGATGCCGCCGCACTCCACGAAGCCCGGCGGCGTCTCGGTCTCCTGGAGCCTGCGGTAGAGCTCCACGGAGTACATGTTCATCCGCGTCAGCGTCGGGTCGGCGCGCAACTGCCCGACCAGGCCCGCCGAGTGGAACGTGGAGCCGCTGGTCAGGTCGGCGCGGTCGACCAGCACGACGTCGCGTTCGCCCAGCTCGGCCAGGTGGTAGGCGATACTCGTACCGCCCACGCCGCCGCCGATGATGACGATGCGGGCGCGTTCCGGGAGGCTCTTGGCCACGGTCGTCGCTCCTTCCCTCGATGTTCCGGGGGCTCAGTGCTCGGGGGCTCAGTGCCGGGGGGCTCAGTGCTGGGGGGCTCAGTGCTCGGGGGTGGTCCAGACGACGACGCGGGTGCGGTCGCCGCGGAAGAGGTCGTGCGCGTGCTCGATCGGCTCGCCCGCCGCGTTGTAGGCGACGCGTTCGACCGCGAGCAGCGGGGTGCCGGGCGCGACGTCGAGCAGGCCCGCCGTCTCGTCGTCGGCGGCGACCGGCTCCATCCGCTCGACCGCGCGCTCGGGCGTCTCGCCGTACTTGTCACGCAGCAGGTCGTAGAGGGACCCGCCGAGCGCCTGCTCGGCCAGGTCGGGGAAGCGGCGGGCCGGGAAGCGGGACCGTTCGAGCGCTATCGGCTCGCCGCCCGCCAGCCGCACCCGCGTGATGGCGATGACCGCCTCGCCGGCCTCGATGCGCAGCGCCTCGGCGGTCGCGGGCTCGGCGACGTTCAGGCTGACCGACAGCACGCGCGCACCGGCGACCAGGCCCTGGCGGCGGATGTACTCGCCGAGCCCGGCGAAGCTGCCGAGGTCGCGTTCGACCTTGGGCGCGGCGACGAACGTGCCGCCGCCGCGCCCCGGCCGTCGCACGACCACGCCCCCGCGTTCCAGGTCGTGCAGCGCGAGCCGGAGCGTCGCCCGGCTCACGTTGAGCCGGTCGGCGAGCTCGCGCTCGGGCGGCAGCCGGTCGCCGGGCAGGTAGCCGCCCTGCCGGATCGCCTCGACCACGCCCTCCCACGCCCGGCTCCGGCGTGAGTCGTCCGTCTCGTCGGTCATGGGCGGTTTTCTAACACAGATTTGGTCTGACCAAAAGGGGAAAAGGTTGACCAGAAAAATCCGTTAACGCCCTCTTGACGCTCGACTGTGCCGGTCGCAGACTTCCGGAACATCGAACGTCGCCGTGTGGTCGGGTGACTGGCCTCGGTGTTTCCAATGGATTAAGGGCAGTCCAATGGCAGTCGCGTACACCGTGTTGAAGGGTGGCCTCAGCCACCAGATCATCCGCGTGGACGACGACGGCGCCCCGAGTCACATCCTGCGCGTGCTCGACCCCGCGGTCAGCGAGGCCGGGCTCGGCATCCCGATGGCGCAGGAGATCGAGAACACGGTGCGCGCGGCCGGCACAGGGGTCGGGCCGCGCGTGCTGGAGGTCGTGGACGCGGACGGCGAACGGCCCGCGATCAAACTGGAGTACATCGACGGCGCGACGTTGTGCCAGGACGATGTGCGCGAAATAGGCACGATTCAACGCATCGCGGAGGCGTGCGTCCGGCTGCATGCGGGAGTACCCTTCGGGAACCGGTTCAGTGTCTTCCGCAAGGCGGAGGAACTACTGGACAGATGCGTACGGCACGGGCTGGACGTCCCCGACGGCTATGCCGAGCACCTGCCGGCGCTCACCGCGGTCGAGAGGGCTGTGGAGAGCCGGCCGCTGCGGCTCGTGCCGTGCCACAACGACCTGCTGCCCGAGAACTTCATGGACGACGGCAGGTCCATCCGCATCATCGACTACCAGCTGTCCGGGATGAACGACCCGGCGTTCGAGCTCGGCGACATCGCGGCCGAGGGCGACTACGGGCCGGACCGGGTGGCGGCGCTCGCCGCGGCCTACTTCGGCGACGAGATGAGCGACGCGCTGCTCGCCAGGGTGCGGCTCTACCTGCTGGCCTCCAACTACGCCTGGACGCTGTGGTTCTCGATCCACAGCGGGCTGCTCGCCGAGCACGCCGCCGACGCCGACTTCGACTACGCGGCCGAGGCCGCCGACAAGTGGGGTCAGGCGCGGCGCGACCTGGCCGACCCGGAGTTCGGCACGCTCGTCGACACCGTGCGGAGGGGCCGGTGAGAGCGGGGCCGGTGAGAGTGGCCGGGCTGAACGGCGTGCGTGCCGCGATCTTCGACTTCAACGGCACGATCACCGACGACGAGGTCCTGCAGTACGAGATCTACGCCGAGCTCGCCGCCGAACTGCTCGGTGTGGAGCTGACGCTCGCCGACTACCTCTCCGAGCTGGCCGGACGCAGCGATCCCGCGATCGTCGACGCCCTTCTGGAACGTGCTCACGCGGTGGACGCGGCGGACGCGGCCGCCAGGGAACGGCTGCTCGCCGAACGGCTGCGGCGCTACCGCGACCGGATCGCGGGCGCGCCGCCCGTACGGTCCGGGACGGCGGCGCTGATCGAGGCGCTGGCCGCGAGCCGCGTCCCGCTGGCCGTCGCGACCGGCGCGCTCCGTTCCGAGGTCGAGGCCGTGCTGTCGGCCGCCGGTCTCGCGGACGCGTTCGCGGCCATCGTCTCGATCGAGGACGTCGGCCGGGGCAAGCCCGACCCCGAGAGCTTCCTGCGCGCCTACGACCTGCTCAAGGCATCCACCGAGTCCCCTCTCGAGCCCGCCGACGTGGTGGTCTTCGAGGACTCCCCGTTCGGCATCGCGGCGGCGCGTTCCGCCGGCATGCGCTGCGTCGCCGCGCACCTGACCTCCGAACCGGCCCATCCGCCCGACGCCGTCCTGGACGCGCTCGGGCCCGAGCTCCTGTCAACCAACCAGGCCCGCCGGCCCCCGCCAACCCCCTAGGCCCCGCCAACCCCGACGACCCCCTTCGAGGAGGCTCGATGGCCACCCACCTCGACGACGATGCCAAACGGCTCGCCGAGCTCGGTTACAAGCAGGAACTGGAACGCTCCTGGAGCGGCTTCTCCAATTTCGCGATCTCGTTCTCCATCATCTCGATCCTGTCCGGCTGCTTCACCACGTTCGGGCAGGCCTGGAACAACGGCGGGCCGATCGCCATCACCTGGGGCTGGCCCATCATCGCCGGCTTCATCCTCATCATCGGCTTCTGTATGTCGGAGCTGGTGTCGGCCTACCCGACGGCGGGCGGCATCTACTGGTGGGCCGCGACGATGGGCAAGCCGATCCACGGCTGGTTCACCGGCTGGCTGAACCTGATCGGCCTCATCGCGGTCACGGCCTCGGTCGACTACGGCTGCGCGACGTTCCTGAACACCCTGCTCGGGATGTTCGACAAGGACTGGGGCGGCGGGCTCACCTTCACGTTCGGCCTGTTCGTGGTGATCATCGTGCTGCACGCGCTGATCAACATCTACGGGCACCACCTGGTCGCGGTGCTGCAGAACATCTCGGTGTGGTGGCACGTGTTCGGGGTCGCGGCCATCGTGCTGATCCTGGTCTTCGGCCCGGACTCGCACCAGAGCGCGTCGTTCGTGTTCACCGAGCGGATCAACAACTCGGGCTTCTCCGACGGGATGTACTGGTTCTACGTCCTGCCGCTCGGGTTCCTGCTCACCCAGTACACGATCACCGGCTTCGACGCGTGCGCGCACGTGTCGGAGGAGACCAAGGACGCGGCCCGCACGGCGGCGCAGGGACTGTGGAAGTCGATCGCCTACTCGGGCATCGGCGGCTGGATCCTGCTGCTGGCCTTCCTGTTCGCCGCGACCGACGTGACCGAGATCAACAAGGAGCTCGGCTCGGCCTCGGCGATCTTCACCACCGCGCTCAGCCCGGGCCTCGCCAAGACCGTCATCGCGATCTCGGTGATCGGGCAGTTCTACTGCGGCATGAGCTGCGTGACGAGCATGTCCCGGATGACGTACGCGTTCTCGCGCGACCGCGGCATCCCCGGCGCGAAGCTGTGGTCCAAGGTCAACAAGAACCGCACCCCGGTGAACGCCATCATCATGGGCTGCACCGCCGCGCTGGTCCTCACCCTGCCCGCCCTCTACAAGAGCCCGACCGGCACCCCGGTCGCGTTCTACGCGGTGGTCTCGATCGCGGTGATCGGCCTCTACCTGGCGTTCCTCATCCCGATCTACCTGCGGCTGCGGATGGGCGCCAGGTTCCGGCCCGGCCCGTGGACGCTGGGCGGCAAGTACAAGGTGCTCGGCTGGATCGCGGTGATCGAGATCATCGTGATCTCGATCTACTTCATCATGCCGCTGGCGCCAGCAGGCGTCCCCGGCAACAAGGCCTGGGACTGGACGGCGGTGAACTACGCGCCGCTCGCGGTCGGCGCGGTGCTGATCCTGGTCGGCGGCTGGTGGGCGCTGTCGGCCCGCAAGTGGTTCACCGGCCCGGTGCGCCAGGTCGACGACCCCGGCGTGGACCTGGTCGGCTCCTCCTGACCGTGAGGTCGTACTGACCGCGGGGCTTGACGGGCCGGGCGGGTGCGAGCGCGCACCCGCCCGGCCCGCCGTCTACGCTTTGCCCGACGGAGGGACGGCGCATTGACTGAGGTAAGTGAGCCCAGGCGGCTCGCCGAATCTAGCTCCTCCGGGGGGGACGACCCCCCAGACCCCCCGGCAACGGCGGGGCAGCCTCCGCTCGCTTCGCTCGCGAAGTCTGCCGTCCTGCGACCAGTACGGGCGGGCAACGCCTTCGAGGAGACCGTCGAGCGGCTCCTCCAGGTGATCAAGCTCGGCATCGTCGCGAACGGCGAGCGGCTGCCGCCCGAGCGGGAGCTGGCGCCCCGCCTGGGGGTCAGCCGGGTCACGCTGCGCGAGGCGATCCGCGCCCTCCAGCAGGAGGGGTACGTGGAGTCGCGGCGCGGCCGGGCGGGCGGCACGTTCGTCACCTTCGCGCCGCCGCCCGCGGGCAGCGGCGACCTCGCCCGCGTCGCCGAGGACCAGGCCGAGGGCCTGGACGACGCGCTCACCTACCGGCTGGTGATCGAGACCGGGGCCGCGCAGCACCTGGCCTCCGCCGGGCTGAGCACCGAGCAGCGGGCCCGCCTCGAAGGGGCCCTGACCGCCGTCAACACCGCCGGAGCCGCCGACTACCGCCGGCTGGACACCCTCTTCCACCTCACGATCGCCGAGCTGACCGGGTCTCAGCTGCTCTCGGTGGCCTGCGCGGACGCCCGGCTGCGCGTCACCGACCTGCTGAACGCCATCCCGGTGCTCCAGCGCAACATCGAGCACGCGGCGATCCAGCATGCCGCGATCGTCGACGCCGTCCTGGCCGGCGACCCGGAGGCCGCGCGGCGCGCCGTCGCCGAGCATCTGGAGGGCACGGCTGCCCTCCTGCGGGGCTTCCTCGCCTGAGCCGCACGGCCACCCGGATATGACCGCTGCGCGGTATTTCACGCACGGATTACGGTGCCGGGCGTAGCGTACGCTGAAGCGGTTGCCCTGGATCACCCCTTGACGTCCTGCGGGGTGCGGGCGCGCGATCGGTGAGGCGAGGAAGGGACCTGACGCATGGGCTGGCTGGCGGGAGTGGTGATCCTCTTCCTGGGGCTGATGGTGTCCATCGCGCTGCACGAGCTAGGCCACTTCTCCTTCGCCAAGCTCTTCGGTGTGCGCACCACCCAGTTCATGGTCGGCTTCGGCCCGACCATCTGGTCCAAGCGCAAGGGCGAGACCGAGTACGGCCTGAAGGCGATCCCGGTCGGCGGCTACATCCGCATGATCGGGATGCTCCCGCCGCGCAAGGGCGACGCCCCCGGGCAGTTGCGGCCCTACAGCACCGGCCGGTTCAGCGGGCTGATCGACTCGGCCCGCGGCCAGGCGCTGGAGGAGGTCGGCCCGAACGACGGCGACCGCGTCTTCTACGCCAAGCAGTGGTGGCAGAAGCTGATCATCATGTTCGGCGGGCCCGCGGTGAACCTGATCCTCGCGGTGGTCTTCTTCGCGATCCTGATCATGGGCATCGGCTCGCCGACGCTCCAGCCGAAGATCGCCTCGGTGGCCAAGTGCGTGGTCGCGGCGGGCCAGCAGGTGGGCGATACCTGCCCGGCCACGGCCCCGGCGACGCCGGCCGTCAAGGCGGGCCTGATGCCCGGCGACAAGATCGTCTCGTTCGGCGGCACGAAGATCAACGACTACGCGCAGCTGCAGCGCCTGATCCGCGACTCCGGCGGCAAGACCGTGCCGACCGTGGTCCAGCGCGGCGGGAAGCAGCTCCCGGTCCAGATCCCGGTGATCTCCAACCAGATGCCCGACCTCGACAACCCCGACAAGACCGTCAATGTCGGGTTCATCGGCATCACCCCGACCGAGGCGTACGAGCGCCAGGGGCCGGGCGCGGTGGTCTCGGCCATCACCGACCTGACCGGCCGCACGGCCGCCTCGCTGGTCAAGTTCCCGCAGAAGATGGTCGGCGTCTGGCAGGCCGCCTTCTCCGACAAGAAGCGCGACCCCGAGGGCCCGGTCGGCGTGGTCGGCGTCAGCCGGATGGGCGGCGACATCGCGGCCTCCAAGAACTTCACCGAGACCCAGAAGATCGCCACGTTCATCGGGCTGCTCGGCTCGGTCAACCTGGCGCTCGGCCTGTTCAACCTGATCCCGCTGCTGCCGCTGGACGGCGGCCACATCTTCGGCGCGCTGTGGGAGGCCGTGAAGAAGGGCTTCGCCAAGATCCTGCGGCGCCCCGACCCCGGCTACGTGGACGTCGCCAAGGCGCTGCCGCTGACGTACGCGATGGCCGTGGTGCTGATCGTGATGGGCGGGCTCCTGGTCTACGCCGACCTGGTCAACCCGATCCAGTTCCCGGGCTGACGCCCGCAGGTCACATCCGGACGGGCATCTCGGGTCACGTCCAAACGGGCGTCTCGGGTCACATCCGGACGGGCATCTCGCCGGTCTTGAGGAACGCGCGCAGGCTCTCCAGGTGGGGCCCGACGTTCAAGCCCTTGGTGGCCAGCCAGTCGTCCGAGCCGTAGGTGTGGGCGTAGCGCTCGCCGCCGTCGCAGATCAGCGTGACCACGCTGCCCTGCTCACCGCGGGCGCGCATCTCCGAGATCAACTCGGCCGCGCCCCACATGTTGGTGCCGGTCGAGCCGCCCACGCTGCGCCCGGTGACCTCGGTGGTCCAGCGCATCGCGGCGATCGAGGCCGCGTCGGGCACCCGCACCATCCGGTCGATCACCGTGGGCAGGAACGACGGCTCCACCCGGGGCCGCCCGATGCCCTCGATCATCGAGCCGCTCGCCGTACGGTCCGGATCGTGGTCCTCATAGGCGCCGTAGAACGCCGAGCCCTCCGGATCGACCACCGCGACGCGGGTCTGGAACCGCCGGTACCGCGCGTACCGCCCGATCGTGGCCGAGGTGCCGCCGGTGCCCGCGCCCACCACGACCCAGGACGGCTCGGGGAAGCGCTCCAGCGACAGCTGCTCGAAGATCGACTCGGCGATGTTGTTGTTGCCGCGCCAGTCGGTCGCCCGCTCGGCGTAGGTGAACTGGTCCATGAAGTGGCCGCCGCACTCGGCCGCCAGCCGCCGCGACTCGTCGTAGATCGCCGCCGGCTCGTCCACGAGATGGCACCGGCCGCCGTAGAACTCGATCAGGCGGGCCTTCTCCGGGCTCGTGGAGGCGGGCATCACCGCGACGAACGGCAGGCCCAGCAGGCGGGCGAAGTAGGCTTCGCTGACCGCCGTGGAGCCGCTGGAGGCCTCGATGATCGTGGTCCCCTCGCAGATCCAGCCGTTCGCCAGCCCGTAGAGGAACAAGGACCGGGCCAGCCGGTGCTTCAGTGAACCGGTGGGGTGGACCGACTCGTCCTTGAGGTAGAGGTCGATGCCCCACTCCGGGGGCAGGGGGAACACGTGCAGGTGGGTGTCGGCGCTGCGGTTGCTGTCGGCCTCGACCTTGCGGATCGCCTCGGAGATCCACGCCCGGCCGCCCGGGTCGCACCGGTCCACGACACCGCTCATCGGAGTTCCCCCCTCGATCATGGTCACTTAACGATATCTCCGCACGTCACAGGGCATGATGAGGGGGTAATGGGGGGAACATGCGCGACGTCTTCGTAGAACGGATCGTGGACACCGGCCGGCTGCCGCTGTTCACCTTCTTCGTCGCGTTCATCGTGACCTTCGTCTTCACGCGCGTGAACGTCAGGCTCATCAGGGCGAATGTGCGCTGGTGGTTCCGGAACGTCAAGGCCGGGGACCTGCACATCCACCATGTCGTCTTCGGCGTGATCCTGATGCTGATCGGCGGGATCTCGGGGATCGCCGTGCCCGACTCGACCGGGCTCCCGTACGTGGTGACCGCGGGGATCTTCGGGGTCGGCGCGGCCCTGGTGCTGGACGAGTTCGCGCTGATCCTGCACCTGAAGGACGTCTACTGGACCGAGAAGGGCCGCGCCTCGGTCGACGCGGTCTTCGTCGCGATCGCCATCACCGGCCTGCTGCTGCTCGGCGCCAAGCCGACGGGCTTCGACATCGAGGTCCAGGACCCGGGCGGCGAGCTCGGCCGCACGGTCATCGTCGGGATCTACGTCACCTCGCTGGTGATCAACCTGGTGCTGGCGGTCGTCACGCTGCTGAAGGGCAAGATCTGGACCGGCCTGCTCGGGCTGTTCGTCCCGTTCATCCTGATCATCGGCGCGTTCCGCATCGCCCGGCCCGGCTCGCCCTGGGCGCGCTGGCGGTACGTGCCGGGCTCGCGCAAGGCCCGCCGGGCCCGCTGGCACGAGGACCGGTTCCGCAGGCCGCTGATCCGCGCCAAGATCTGGTTCCAGGAGTTCATCGCGGGACGGCATGACCTCATCCCGCCCGAACTGCTCCATCGTCGCAAGGGTGTGTCAGACTCGCGGCGCGACCGATCCAAGGTTGAATAGGGCACGACCCCCCGTGATCAGTTGAACGCTCAGCGACACGGAGGCGCTCGTGCTCATCAAGTCCATCCTCGCCGCGCTGGTCGCGGTCGCCCTGGTGGCCGCGGTGGCCTTCGTCTTCAAGAAGTACGGCAAGACCGACGATGAGCCCGACGGCGCGACGGGCTCGCACGTCGGCGCGATGCTCTCGGCGCTGTTCCTGCTGGTCTTCGCCATCGCGCTGATCGTCCCCTGGGCGGCCGCCGACGAGGAGCGCAAGAACACCGCCGCCGAGGCCCAGGCGCTGGTCGAGGCGTACTGGGACTCGGGGATGCTCGCCCAGGCCGACAAGCAGGCGGTCCGTACCGAGATCAAGGCCTATCTCGAGCACACGGTGAACACCGAGTTCCCCCGTCTGAAGGACGGCGGCGACCCGCTCACCGCGAACACCTGGCAGCGCCTGGACCAGCTGCGCATCCGGCTCGCCAACCTCAAGATCGACGACGACCAAGTGAACGCCGCCCGCGACGACGCGGTGGAGCGCGTCCGCGAGGTCTACAGCGCCCGGCGGCAGCGGGCCGTCGACACCGGCCCGATCCTGCCGGGCGGCGTGCTGTTCTTCACCGTGCTGACCGGCATCATCATGATCATCTTCCCGTTCCTGGTGGGCGCCCGCCCGAAGGGCATGCCGCTGGTCGCCCTCGGCATCATGGCCGCGCTGCTCGGCATCAGCATCTTTCTGTGCTTCGACGTCAACCACGTCTTCACCGGTCCTCTCGCGGTCAAGGCCGACGCGTTCTCCGACGCGCTGAACGAGATAGCCAGAATCCCCTGATCAGGCGGCCGATCAGGCGGCCCGCTCGAAGCGCTTGCGCAGGCGGGTCGCCCCGGCCGCGACGGGCCACAGGCGCGTCGCGGCGTTCCGGGCGGCGATGGCGGCACGGGTCTTGGGAACCATCAGCGCAGCCGCCGCCCCGACGTTGCCCTGCCTGGGGTCGACCAGGGTGCGGTGCTCGGCCTCGTACCGGGTGAAAGCCGCCTGAGGGGCGGCGGGGGAGACGGCCAGTTCCCGGGCGAGGGTGTACGCGCCCGCCATGGCCAGCGTTGAGCCGTCGCCGAACAGCGACACCGACGAGGCGGCGTCCCCGAGCAGCGCGATCCGGCCGTCGTGCCAGCGGTCGAGGCGGACCCGGCTGACCGAGTCGAGCCACAGGTCGCCGGCGTCGCGCACGCGGTCCAGCAACTCGGGCACGCGCCAGCCGCCGCCCGCGTAGGCCTCGGCCACGATCCGCTTGTGCTGCTCCATGTCGCGGTGGTCGAAGCCCTCGATCGCCGGGCTGCGGAAGATGAAGGCGGCCACGGACCTGCCGTGCACGGGGTGGACCGACACCAGCCGGCCGGGCACGTTGTGCAGCAGCACGTCCTGGGCGTTGCCCGCCAGGTCGTCCCACTGCGTCGTTGCCACGTACAGGCCCGCGTGCTGAACGAACTCCGACTCGGGCCCGAAGGCCAGGCGGCGGGTGTTGGAGTGCAGCCCGTCGGCGCCGATGACAAGGTCGAACCGGCGCGGGGCGGCGTTCTCGAACGTGACGTCCACGCCGTCCTCGTCCTGGCGCAGCGAGGTGATGGTGTCGTCGAAGAGGTACTCGGCCTTGTCCCGGCTCGCCTCGTAGAGGATCTTCGCCAGGTCGGTGCGGGTCACCTCGGCCTCGCCGCTGCCGCTGGCCTGCTGCAGGGCCCGCATGTCGACCCGGCCGACCTCGCGGCCGGAGCGGTTGACGAAGCTCAGCGCGCTCACCTCGGTGGCGGCCTCGCGCAGCCGGTCCATGATCCCCATCCGTTCGGCCACCGCGACCGCCGGGCCGCGCACGTCCACCGGGTTGCCGCTGGAACGCAGCCCGGCCGAGCGCTCGACGACGGTCGGCCGGAAGCCGTGCTCGGCCAGCCAGTAGGCGAGCGTGGGGCCGCCGACGCCGGCCCCGGAGATCAGCACGGTGGGGTTCTCGCTGCTCATGGTGGTCATGTCCTGCTCCTGTCGCTCTCGGGGAGGTCGATGGCATGACTGTATGACCAAATTCGAAATCTGGTCAACTATCAATTTGAAGTTGACTGGATTTCACATCTGGTCATAACGTGGTCCCATGAGCGCGAACACCGACCGGGTCCGCGACCCGCGGCAGCGGGCCGAGCGGGCCACGCGGATCCTCGACTCGGCGGCCGAGCTGCTGGCCAAACACGGCTACCGGCGGGTCACGATCGACGACGTCGCCGCCCGGGCGGGCATCGGCAAGGGCACCGTCTACCTGCACTGGAAGACCCGCGAGCAGCTGTTCGGCGCGGTCTTCGACCGGGAGGTGCTGAGCGCCATCGAGGAGCTGCGGCGGGCGCTGCGGCAGGACCCCCGGGTGGCTCTGCTGCACCGCTTCGCGCGCACGTACTTCCTGGCCATCGCGCAGCGCCCGCTGCTGCGCGGGTTCCTGCTCGGCGACCCCGACCTGCTCGGCAAGCTGGCCGCCTCCCGCGACGGCCGCGACGAACGCCACGGAGGCACCTCGCACGGCTACCTGGAACTGCTCGCGGCCCGTGGCCTGCTCCGCGACGACATGACCGTGGGCGAGCTGGCCTACGCCTACCAGGCGACGTTCGAGGGCTTCCTTCAGGCGCTCCAGGCCGAGCCCGACGTCTCCGACGGCGTTCTGGAGGAACGAGCGGAACTGCTGGCGCGGACCGTACGGCGGGCCTTCGAGAACGAGCCCGAGCCGCCGGAGGAGGCGCCGGCCGACCTCGCGGCCGCCGTGATCGCCCTGTTCACCGATCTGATCGACGCCGACCGGGCCGCGGCCGGCATCCCCGGAGACTGAGGAACGCCGGGGTCAGCGGATGGCGGCGAAGATCGCCCCGGCCATGGCCGCGATCACGACCGACACCACGGTGACGATGAGGATGTGCTTGAACGGCCTCACGTGGTGGGGGACCAGTTCCCTGGACGCCTTCACCGGCCGCCCGATGAAGTGCGGCGGCTCCGCCTGAGCCCTGGTCCTGCCGGGCTTGTGCGCCGGAGCCTGCGTACGCGGCTGCGCCTGAGCGTGCGAGGAGGGGCTCTGCTGCCCGGACGAGGCACTCGCGCCTCCCTGACCGCCCCCACCGCCCCCACCGCCCCCACCGGGCGATGAGGCCGCGCCGCCGCCAGATCCCTGCCCGTTGCCGTTCCCGTTGCCCGGCGCGGCGGGCGCCGTTGGGCTGCCGGGATGTCCTGGACGGCCGGGGTGCCCCGGATGCCCGTGCGCGGGCCGGATGTGACCCGGGCGCCCGTGATGCGCGCCGCGCGGGGACTTGGGACCCGCCTGGTCCGTCGCGGACTGTTCCTTCGGGGGCTGGGGCTTCTTGGGCGGCTCGGGCTTCACCAGCGGCTTGACCTTGGTCGGCACGAACGGCGCCGGAGGCCTCTTGAACGGCTCGCAGGTGCCGTTCAGCAGCGCGACGCCGACCTGCACGGTCACCTCGTCCACGCCGACGAAGGCACACAGGTAGATCTTCGGGTTCGGCCCGAACTGCACGCCCGCGTCGACCTTCACATCGACGGGCGGCTTCGGCTTGCCGTCCGGGGAGGCCGACTTCGGATCGGGCTTGTCGCCCGTGCTCGGCTTGGGCTTGGGTTCGCCGTCCGGTGCCGCCGGGGAGTCGGCGTCATCGGGAACGTCAGCCTCGTCGTCCGGGTTTGCGTCGGGACCGTCGGTCGCGTCCGCCGGCTCGTCGGTCGTGGCGTCCGCCGGCTCGTCGGTCGCGTCGTCCGGCGGCGTGGGGTCGTCCGCCGAGTCGTCGGTGGCGTCCGTGGCGTCGTCCGGCGCGTCCGTGGCATCGTCGACCGTGGTGTCGGTGTCGTCCGGTGCGTCGCTGGCGTCGGCCTGGCCGGGGGCGGCAGGGGGTTCGGGGTCCTTGGCGATGGCCCTGGCCGGAACGCGGGGACGGTCGATAGGCGCGTCCGCCAGGGCGGGTTGGGCGATCGTGAGCATGCCGAAGGCGACCCCGGCCAGCGCGACCGGGAGCCGTACCGTCGCATTGCGCACAAGCCGACCGCGCACCGCCACCCCCGAGTTCCCCGAGTGGCCATCATCCCGTCGGGTCCGGACGCGCCATCGGTCCGACACGGCAAAATGATCACAAGGGGATCAGTCGACGACCGGGGCGATCGCCTTCACGGTGTCGATGGTGTCGGCCTCGGCGGCTGACTTGTCGGGGCGGTAGCGCAGCACGCGGGCGAAGCGGAGCGCGATGCCGCCCGGGTAGCGGGGGCTGGTCTGGACGCCGTCGAACGCGATCTCCACGACGAGCTCGGGGCGCACGTGGACGACCCAGGAGTTCTCGTCGACCGCCAGCTCGCGCAGCTTCTCGGTCTGCCAGGCGAGCAGCTTGTCGGTGAGGCCCTTGAACGTCTTGCCGAGCATGACGAATTCGCCGTTGGACGGGTCGCGGGCGCCCAGGTGCAGGTTGGACAGGTAGCCGCGGCGGCGGCCGTGGCCCCACTCGACCGCGAGCACCACCAGGTCGAGCGTGTGGCGCGGCTTGACCTTGATCCAGCCCGCGCCGCGGCGGCCCGCGGTGTAAGGGGTGTCGAGGGACTTGATGACGACGCCCTCGTGGCCGCGTTCGACCGACTCGGCGAAGAAGGTCTCGGCGGCGGCCTGCTCGTCGGCCGTGACCAGCAGGCGGGGCATGCGCAGCGCCTCGGGTACGACGCGGGCGAGGGCGGCGTTGCGGTCGGCTCCCGGCGCGTCGAGCAGGTCCTCGCCATCGAGGTGGAGAACGTCGAAGAGGAAGACCGACAGCGGGACCGGGTCGTCCTTCTGCGTGCGGGTCGCGGTGCGGGCGGCGGTGACCTGGAACGGGTGGGGCCTGCCGTCCGGGCGCAGCGCGACGAGCTCGCCGTCGAACACGGCGTCCTTGAGGGGCAGGTCGCGCATGACGGCGACGACCTCGGGGAGGCGGTCGGTGATCTCGTCCAGCGTGCGGGTGAAGACGCGGACGTCGCCCTCGCGGATGTGGATCTGGGCGCGGATGCCGTCCATCTTCCACTCGACCGCGGCGCCCTCGTCCAGCTTGTCCAGCGCCTCCTCGACCGAGGGCGCGGAGGCGGCGAGCATCGGCTTGATGGGGCGGCCGATCTCCAGCCCGAACGCCTTGAGCCCCGGCACGCCTTCGGACAGGGCGACGGTCGCGACCGGGCCGAGCGCGCCGCGCAGCATGACGGCCCGGCGCACCTCGGCGGCCGGGACCTCGGCGGCCTTGGCGATAGCCTCGGCCATCACGCCGTCCAGCGCGCCCTGGCGCAGCTCGCCGGACAGCAGCCGGATGAGGAAGTCCTGCTCGGGGCGGGTGGCGCGGGCCAGCAGCGCGGACAGCAGCTCGCGGCGGCGGGCGACCGAGCCCTTGCCGGCGACCTGGCCGATCTCGGTGAACGCGGCGTCGAGCTCGGTTACGGTGATGGACGGCTCGGCGGCGGGCGGCGGCACGTCGCGGAGGCTGGCGTAGCCCACGCCGATCTGCCGCTGGGGGAGGTCGCCGGACAGGTGGACCACGACCAGGGCGGCCTCGGCCGGGCCGGCCGCTCGCAGGCACTCCGCGAGCAGCTCGACCTTGACTTTGCGGCCCGACGTCCCGGCCACCGCGCCGGACGTGCGGGCCATCTCCGCGAGCAGCACGTTTCCCATTGTGTCCGGCAGGTCTGACATTTGCTTCCACCGGGGCCTCTGGTCAGAGGGGCCGGGCTCCGATTACCGTGCGAAGGGGCCACCGATCGGGGGAGTGAGGAGCGGGGAGTGGGACGTCCGCGTCCACCTGAGCCTTTCGAGCGCGTCTATTCGGCGCCGGAGCCGCCCGCACCGGCGCGCAGGCCGCGCGTGATCGCACTGGCGACCGCGCTGGTCTCCTTCGCCGTCGCCGCCGCCGTGGTGTTCCTGCTCGTGCCGAAGGGCGGCGGCCACCACCAGGCCGGATCCGCCTCGACGTCCGCCGCGACGCCCGGCGACACGTCCGGCGACACGTCCGCGGGCTCGCCCGACGGATCCCGGCCGTCGCCCACCGGCGAGCCCTCGGGATCGCCGTCCTCCAGTACGCGACCCGGGCCGACACCGCCCGCCGCCAAGCTGATCGGGACCCTGCCGCCCGCGTGCGCGACCGTCTCGCCTGGCACCGTGCGCGACCTGATCCCGGCCGCCCAGCAGCGCAACAACTCCAACCAGACGCTGACCACGTGCACCTACACCGCGGGAAGCGGCGGCTTCCGGTGGCTGCGAGTCGAGGCCTACCTTTACCCGCCCGGCATCGGGCAGCCGCTGGACGACGCCAAGCGCAACTTCGCCGCCGGTTTCGACCAGGCACGCAAGCCCGCCACCGAACGCACGGTGACGCTCACCAAACAGAGCGGATTGGGCGACGAGGCCTACCGCTGGTACAAGGTCGACAAGGGCGAGAAGACCGTCGTCGGGCAGATCACGATGCGCGTTCGGAACACCCTGATAACGGTCAGTTACAGCGAAGAAGCCGAGAGTAAGAATGACGCCGATTCGCGTCAGCAAACGTGTCTGGCCAAAGCGAACCAGGCCGCCCGAGAAGTGCTCGGCTCCTTCCGTTGAAACCATTTGACCAAAATCGGCCGATCCTGCGATAAGTCAAGTCAACCGAGCCTAGGGTGTTCCGGTATAAGGGGAGGGCGCACCGGTCCGGCCGGCCATGCCGGCTCGATGACCGGTGCGGTCGTCACGCGGCGAGGAGGAGGTCGACGGCGTGACCGCACAACCGGTTGGAGTGTCCTGGGTCTGAGGAACCGCAGCTCAGGAGTGATTCTCGGATGGCGGGTCGCAGGGTGGACCATCACCCTGCGGCCCGTAGTGCGTTCCCGGTGGTCCACTGCGAAAATGCCGACATTCGTGCCAGTGCATAATGTGACGTTCGGCGGCCGACGGAATGGAGCCGAAGTTGGAACCGGTTGCAGTTTGGTGGGCGGCGCTGTCGGACGTGCGTCAGGCCCATGCGGGCCTGCTCAACGAGGTCGAGCGGGGACGCCGGGAACGGTATCTGCGCGAGCCCGACAGGCACCGGTTCACCCTGGGCGCGGCCATCACCAGGATCGCGGTCGGCGCAATGCGCGGGCTCGCTCCGGAGAACGTCGCCATCGACCGTTCCTGCGCCGATTGCGGCGAGCAGCATGGCCGCCCGGTGATCGCGGGCGGGCCGCACGTGTCGGTCTCGCACTCGGGTGACCGGGTCGCGGTCGCGGTGTCGCCGTACGGGCCGCTCGGCGTGGACGTGGAGGCCGCCGGCCGCGCCACCGAGGGCATCGCCGGGCATCTGCTGGCGCAGGACGAGCGCGATGCCCAGCCGCTGACCCCCGACGCCATGCTCGCGTACTGGACCCGCAAGGAGGCCTTGGTCAAGGCGACCGGCGACGGGCTGCGCGTGCCCCTCACCGACCTGCGCGTCTCGCCTCCCACCGAGGCTCCGCGCCTGCTGGACTGGTCCGGCCGAGCCGAGCTTGTCGCCCGGATCACGATGGTCACGCTCGCGCCCGGGACCGGCTACGCGGCCTGCCTCGCGCTCCTGGACCACCCGGCGGGCGTCGAGATCGTCGAACGCCCCGCCGCCGAGCTCCTCAACCCCTAAGACCACGCCGTCCCCGGCGCCAAGAAGCACGCCGATCTTGCTCTCAGCGCCCTCACACGGCGTGCGGAAGGGCGCTCAGAGCAAGATCGGCGTGGTTTAGGCCGCGGCTTCGAGGAGGCCGCCCTTGAGCCAGACGTCGCGGGCGCGGCCGTCCAGGTAGCCGACCTCGTCGAAGAACGCGGTCAGCTTGCGGAACGACCAGGCCATGGTCGCGCGGCGATGCGGGCTGCGCGCCGCCACCTGCCGGGCGAGCTTCGGGTCCAGGCCGACGCCGCTGTAGCAGGACGGGTGGATGAACTGCCCCGCGATCAGCCGGCTGGCGTGCGCGAGGCCGAACGCGGCGGCCCTGCGCTGGAGCGCGGGGGCGTCGGCGACGAGCCGCTTCAGCTCCTCCCGCGCGTACTTGATGTGCCGCGCCTCCTCGATCACGTGGATCCGGGTGACCTGCCGGACCAGCGGCTGGATCTGCTCGTCCGGGAAGGTCAGCCGCTGGAACGCGTCGGTGAACTCCTCCACCACGAGCGTCCCGGCGAACATCGGCATCGGGTCGTACACCGCGCCCACGAACTTGCCGATGTTGTAGTGCAGCGGGTGCGGCCGGTTGGTGGTCAGCCCGCACGTCTTCACCATCCGCCCGAACATCGTCGAGTGCCGGCACTCGTCGGCGATCTCGGTCAGCGCGTACGCGAAATGCCCCGAGTCGTACTTGTGCCGGTACGCGTGCTGCATCAGCGCCTGCATCAGCATGATCTCGGCCCAGATGCCGAACGAGGCGATGCTGCACAGCTCGCGCTTGCTGAGCTCGACCCGCTGCCGGTGCGTCAGCCCGTCCCACAGCGGCGTCTCGTACAGCGACACCAGCTGCGGCGGCAGATAGAACCGGTCGGGGTCCTGCTCGGCATCCCAGTCGACGTCGGTGTCGGGGTTGAACGAGTGCTTGCGCGAGGTGCGCAGGAGCCGTTCGGCGACCACCTCGCGGTCGGTCAGCTCGAGCGTGTGGTCCCCGTCCTTGCAGCGGATCCGAGCGGTCCAGGTGCGGGGACGATCGTTGACGTCGACGGAGGTGGTCATCGGTCCGGCTCCTTACGGCCGAGCGCGCGGGGCGCGCTAACGAAGCGGTGCTGGTATCCGGGCGAGAAGGCGCAGCGAGGCGGGGGACACGCGCGACAGCGCGTGCAGCAGGTGGCCTTCGAAGTTGATGGGGACGAGGGGCCTGTTCTTGGCGATCGCGTCGACGATCCGTTCGGCGACCTTCTCCGGCGGGTAGCGGCGCGCCTTGATGGCCCTGTCGCCGCGCTCGCGCTGCCGCTCCTGCTCCTCGTCGCTCAGGCCGACGTACGTGGCGTTCTTGGCGATGTTGGTGCCGGCGAAGCCCGGGCAGACGGCGGTGACGCCGATGCGCGAGGCGGCGAGCTCGGCGCGCAGGCACTCGCTCAGCATCACCACGGCCGCCTTGGTCGTGCAGTACGCGGGCAGCTCGCGCGAGGGCGCGAAGCCCGCGGCCGAGGCGATGTTGACGATGTGGCCGCCCTTGTTGGGCTTGTCGGGCTTGTTGGGCAGGTTCGCGACGCGGTCGGCCATCTGCTTGCCGAACAGCCGCGAGCCGTGGATGACGCCCCACAGGTTGACGCCGACGATCCGTTCCCAGTCCTTCAGGCCGGTGTCCAGGAACGGGCCGGCGACGGCGATGCCGGCGTTGTTGACCACGATGTCGGGCACGCGGTGCGCGGACCGCACCTCGGCGGCGAACGCCTCCATGGCGGTCGCGTCCGCCACGTCCACCCGGTAGGGGACGACGTCCGCGCCGAGCGACTTGGCCAGCACGGCCGTGCGTTCGGCCGAGTCCAGGTCGATGTCGGCCGCGACGACCTGGGCACCGCGTTCGGCCAGGGCCAGCGTGGTGGCGCGGCCGAAGCCGCTGCCGGCCCCGGTGACGACGGCGAGCGCTCCGTCGAACTGCGAGATGGGCATGGGCACCTCCGGGGGAAGGGATTCCGGGGATCTCCGGGACTCGCGGGGATCTTAGGAAAAGGTACTCACGTCCCCGCCTCGACCGCGATCATTGCGCGGCCTCGCCGCGATCACTGTGCCGCCTCGGCCGCGATGACCGCGTCGACCTCGGCCTTGCGCTCGGTCTCCTCGACCGCGAAGCGCTCGGCGTCGAGCTTCTCGGCGATGTCCTCGTCCTGGCTCATGAGGGCCTCCAGGTCGGCCTTGGACATGTCGAGCACGCCCATGTCGTCGTAGGTCTGCTGGATGCGCTCGCTCCACAGCCCGATGTCCTTCACGCACGGCACGATGCGGCTGAACAGCAGGCTCTGGAACATGCGCATGTACGGGGAGTTCTCGACCATCTCGTCGACCTCCTTCGGGTCGATGCCGAAGTTCTCCCAGACCTCCCGGCCGCGGATGCGGTCGCGCATGAGGTAGCAGCCCTCGATGACGAAGTCCTCGCGCTCCTTGAGCTCGACCGCCGACAGCTGCTTGTAGTAGTCGCGCAGCGCGAGGCGGCCGAACGCGACGTGCCGCGCCTCGTCCTGCATCACGTACGCCAGGATCTGCTTCGGGAGCGGCTGGGTGGTGATGTCGCGGATGACGCCGAACGCGGCGAGCGCGAGCCCCTCGATGAGGACCTGCATGCCGAGGTAGGGCATGTCCCAGCGCGAGTCGGTCAGCGTCTCGTTCAGCAGGTCCTGCAGCTTGGTGTTGATGGGGTAGACCATCTGCATCTTCTCCTGCAGGAAGCGGGAGAAGATCTCGACGTGGCGGGCCTCGTCCATGGTCTGGGTGGCGGAGTAGAACTTGGAGTCCATGTCGGGCACCGACTCCACGATCCGTGCCGCGGTGATCATCGCGCCCTGCTCGCCGTGCACGAACTGGGAGAACTGCCACGACACCTGGTGCTGCCTCAGCTCACCGCGCTGCTTCTCGGTCAGCTGGTCCCAGTACTTGGTGCCGTAGATGGCCAGTGACTGGTCCGGCACGCCGAGCGCGTTGTACGGGTCGACCTCGAGGTCCCAGTCGATCCTCTTCACCGAGTCCCACTGCTTGTCCTTACCCTTCTGGTACAGGGCCAGCAGGCGGTCGCGCCCGTCGTCGTACTCCCACGTGAACCGGGCGTCGCCGGCCAGCGGCACGTTCCAGGTGGACGTCCCGACGGGCGCGGTGTAAAGGTCGTGGGTCGACACGGGCACCATCCTCCGCGATGAGGCGACGTACGATGTACGTCTCACGTACGATGTACGTACCGTGTCACGGTGCACTTACACGCGTCAACGGCCGGGAGAGGTTGGACCCATGGGAGACAGGGTGAGGTCGGTCACGCCGATGACCCGGCCCGTCCTGACCAGGGAGCGCATCGTGCACGCGGCGGTGGACCTGATCGAGCGGGACGGCGTGGACGCCCTGTCCATGCGCGGAGTGGCGGGCGAGCTCGGCGTGGCCGTGATGTCGCTGTACAACCACGTGCCGAACAAGGCGGCCCTGTTCCAGGGCGTCGCGCAGCACGTGATGGCGGGCATGGACCTGCCCGACGACCCGGACGAGCCGTGGCAGGACCGCGGCCGCGCGCTGGTCCGCGCGTTCCGCAAGGTCGCCCACGACTACCCGCGCTGCATGACGGTCGTGCTCACCCAGAAGGTCGACTTCCCGGGGGAGCTGCGGCCCGCCGAGCGCGCGCTCTCGATCGCCGACGCGGCCGGGTTCGACGGCCCGACGTCGGTGCGCATCATGCGCGCGCTGATGGCGTACGCGCTCGGCGCCCAGATGCGCGAGATCGGCCAAGCCAAGGCCCTGGACAACTTCCCGCGCTCGGCCGACGTGCTGGCGAGCCTGGACCCCGCCGACTTCCCGCACGTGATCGCGCTCGCGCCGGACCTGATCCGGCACGATCCCGAGTCCGACTTCGAGTTCGGCCTCGACCTGCTGATCAGTGCTCTGGAGGCGCTTCCTCGGCAAGGTACGGGCTGAGTCCCTGCCAGCAGAACTCGGTCATGTAGCGGGCGGCGTCCTCGACGCTGAGCTCGCGGTTGCGGGTGCGCGAGACCGCCAGCCGCTCGCACGCGCCGATGATGATCTCGGTGAACGCCAGCACGGCGGGCGCGGGGGCCTGCGGCGCGAACGTGGTGATGACGCCCGCGATCAGCTCGCTCTGCTGCCGCCGGGTCTCCTCGACCGCCCCCGCGGTCTCGGCGGGCACGTCCAGCGGCTGCGCGACCAGCATGGTGAACGAGGCCTCGTGCGTGTCGATGAACTCGAAGTAGGCGAGCATGCCGCGCCACAGGATGTCGCGGGGGTCGCTCGCCCCGGCCATCGCCTTGTGGGTCGCGTCGTACAGCTCGGCCTTCGAACGGGCCATGGACGCCATCACCAGGCCGTCCTTGGAGCCGAAGTACTCGTACAGCATCGGCTTGGAGACGCCGCAGCGCTCGGCGATCTCGTCCATCGAGGTGTTCCGGTAGCCGCGTTCCCCGAAGACCTGCTCGGCGACCTCGAGCATCTGCCGCTCGCGCTCGGCGCGGGACATCCGGCGTCGGCGCGGTGTGGCGTCACTCACACGGAAACCCTATCTGTTGGACCTACCGTCAGTAACCTACCGGCGGTAACTTACTCTGAGTAGGTTACAGCGGAAGGGACGACATGAGCGAGCAGGCGGCGGCTCCTGGCATCGTCATCATCGGCTCCGGCTTCGCCGGGCTCGGGATGGCGATCCAGCTCAAGCGCAACGGCTTCCACGACTTCGTGATCCTGGAGAAGAGCCAGGCGCTCGGGGGCACGTGGCACGACAACACCTATCCCGGCTGTGCCTGTGACGTGCCGTCCCACATGTACTCCTTCTCGTTCGAGCTGAACCCGGGCTGGACGCGGATGTTCGCGCCGCAGCCGGAGATCCGCTCCTACCTGGAGCGCACCGCCGACAAGTACCGGGTGCGCGAGCACATCCGCTTCGGCAGCACGGTCGAGTCGCAGGAGTACGACGACGAGACCCGCCGCTGGAACGTGACGCTCGCCGACGGCACCGTCTACCGGCCGAAGGCCGTCGTCGCGGGCATCGGCGCGCTGCACATCCCCTCGTTCCCCGAGCTGCCCGGGATGGAGAAGTTCCAGGGCACCGCGTTCCACTCCGCCGAGTGGGACCACTCCTACGACTTCGCCGGCAAGCGCGTCGCGGTCGTCGGCACCGGCGCCTCGGCGATCCAGTTCGTTCCGCAGCTCGCCAAGCAGGTCGACCACCTGGTGCTCTTCCAGCGGACGCCGCCGTGGATCCAGCCCAAGCCCGACCGCACGTTCCCCGCGCCGCTGCGCAAGGCGTTCGAGAAGGTGCCCGGCGCGACCCGCGCGTTCCGCAACGGCATCTACTGGGCGCTGGAGGCCCGCGCGGTCGGCTTCACGATCGACCCGCGCCTGTCGCTGCCGCAGGAGAAGCTCGCGCGCTGGCACATCAAGCGCCAGATCGCCGACCCCGAGCTGCGCGCCAAGGTGACGCCGGACTACACGATCGGCTGCAAGCGCGTGCTGCTGTCCAACGACTACTACCCGGCGCTCGCCCGCCCGAATGTGGACGTGGAGACCAGCGGCATCGCCGAGGTGCGCGAGAACTCGGTCGTGACGAACGACGGCCGCGAGTACGAGGTCGACGTCATCGTCTACGGCACCGGCTTCAAGGTGACCGACGCGCTCGCCGAGCAGCAGATCGTCGGCCGCGGCGGCGTGAAGATCCAGGAGGTCTGGGAGCACGGCATCGAGGCCTACCGCGGCACGACCGTCCCCGGCTTCCCCAACTACTTCTACCTGCTCGGCCCGAACACCGGCCTCGGCCACAACTCGGTCGTCTTCATGATCGAGAGCCAGATCCAGCACGTGCTGAGCTGCCTGCGGCTGCTCCAGGAGACCGGCGGCGACGCCATCGAGCCGAAGCCCGAGGCGCTGCGCGGGTTCAACGACCGCATGCACAAGCGGCTGCGCCGCGCGGTGTGGAGCGAGGGCGGCTGCCAGAGCTGGTACCTCGACGAAACAGGGGTCAACCGCACCCTGTGGCCCGGCCACACCTTCGAGTTCTGGGCCGGCACCCGCAAGGCCAAGCCCGAGGACTACATCATCACCCGCTAACCCCAGCCACCCCCCAACCACCCCCGCGGCCCGCCCATACGCCGATCTTGCTCTCAGCGCCCTTTGCGGGGTGAGGTAAGGGCGCTGAGAGCAAGATCGGCGGGTTCAGGGGTGCCGGGTGAGGTGGGTGCGGGCGGCGGGGAACGCCAGGAGCGCGGCGGCGAGCAGGGCGGCGGCCGCGATGCCGATGGTGCAGACGACCACGGTGACGTCCGCGTGGCCGTCGCCGGCGGGCGTCAGCGCGGTCACCGCGCGGCGCAGCGGCTCGGCGGTCAGCAGGGGCACGCCGATCCAGACGGTCGCGCGGGCGCCGGGCTCGCGGTGCAGCAGCGCCGGCACGACGTACACCAGCAGCGCGCCCGCGACCAGCAGCGTCACGTACAGCCCGGCCTGCGTCAACGGCCCCGGGTAGTGCGGCGCCGCGTGCACCCGGGTGGGCATGGCCTCGTCGAGGCGCCGCAGCAGCACGGCGCGGTGCCTGCCGCTCGCCAGGACGGCGATCACGAGCACGGCCGTCGCGGCCCACGCCAGGCAGAGCAGCGCGACGGCGGCGGTGACCGTGACGGGTCTGCGCCGCCCGGCGCGCGCGGCCGTGTCGCTCATGCGAGCACGTTCGACCGGCCGGGTCCGATGGTCAAGGCCGGACGGCACGCGTGGTCCTCACCGGGAACGGCGTCCAGCGCAGCGTCCACGTCCGCGTGCCGCCCGGCGCGGGCTGCGGCGGCAGCGTCCGCAGCCGGGCGGCGGTGAGCGGCTTGCCGCGGAACGCCTTGGGCACGCGGCCGGCCCGCAGGGCAGGGGTGGGGCGCCTGCGGGCCAGCCGCAGCCGGAGGAGCAGCAGCGTGCTGGAGGTCGCCAGCGCGGCGAGCAGGCCCGCGCGCAGTGCCGCCAGATCGTTGCCGAACGGCCGGTCCGTGCGCAGCGCCGTCACCGCCGCGACCGGGGCGGCGCCGGGCGCGACCTGAGGCGAGGCGACGGGCGGCAGGGCGACCTGCGGCAGCGGGACGCCGCTGCTGATCGGGTTGTACGGGGCGCCGGTCACGTCCGGCAGGCCGGGCGGCAGGCTGCCGGGCCCGATGCCCGGGGGATAGGCGCCGGACCGCGTCGTGACGATGAGCGTGAACGACTTGGACGCGGGCCGCGCGCCGCTCGCCGACACCGACGCGGTCAGGGAGATCGTGCCGGGGCTGGTGCCGGAGGAGACGTTGATGGTGGCCGACGCCGACCGGCCGGAACTGCCGACGCTGCCGAGGCCCTGGGCGGCGGGGCTGACCGACGCCGACGATCCCGACATCCGCAGCAGGGCGCCGCTCGCCGTCCCGCCCGCCGCGGCGACTCGGACCGTGGCCGTGACCGAGCCGCCGGGCCGCACGGAGATGCTGGAGACCGATACGCCGATCGACAGCACGGCTGAGGACGGGTCGGACGGGTCGTGATGGCCGCCGCCCGGTGAGCCGGGCCCGGGCTTGGTCTGCCCCGGGGTCGGCTTGCCGGTGTGGCCCGGGTCCGGGTCGCCCGAGCCGGGCGGCGTCGGGTCGTCCGTCGGGTCGGGCGAGGTGGTCGGCGGGTCGGGGGTGGGCGTCGGGTCCGGCGACTCGGTCGGCGGATCCGGCGTCGGGGTCGGGTCCGGGGTGGGGGTCGGATCGGGCGACGGGGTGGTCGGGTCGGGCGTCGGCGTGGGGTCGTCGGCGCTCGTCCCGCCGGTCGCCCCCGGGGTGGGGTCGGCCGCGAGCGCGGGGGCCGAGCTCACCATGAGCAGCGCCGCCGCGCCGAGCCCCGCCAGCAGCGGGCCGCCCGTCCCTCGTGAGCGCACCTCCACGCACCTCCACCCGGTCGCACGAATTATTGAATGGCTTTGAATTGAGATGTAAACATGCACACAAGCGCGCAATCAAGGGTTGACAATGGACGTTGAGCGCAAGTGCACATTTCCCGTGGAATTGATTTTGGGATTTATCATCCGGTGCTTATTCCGGGGTGGCGGCTGTCACCGTTGGTCACTCGGGGTCGTCCTGCGGGCGGCGCAGCCGCGCCGCCCGCAGCGCCGCCTCGATCGCCAGCCGGGCCTGGTCGTCGTCCAGCCGGTCGCCGATCGCGCCGTCGATCTGCCGCATCCTGTACCGCACCGTCTGCGGGTGAACGTCCAGCTCATCGGCGATCTCGACGGCGGTGCCGCGCGTGGTCAGCCAGGCCCGCAGGGTGTCGAACAGGCGGCGGCGCTGCTCGCCGCGGAAGGTCTTCATCCCGTCCAGGTGCTCGCGCGCGAGCTGGTCGAGCAGGGCCGGGTCGGCGAGCAGCAGCAGCGTGACGAGATGGTCGTCCGCCAGCGTCAGCGGGACGTCCTCGAGCGCCCGCGATTCCACGAGTTTGATCAGCTGGCGCGCCCAGCGGAGCGAATCGGGCGCGTTCTCCAGCGGCACGGTGAGCCCCGCGGCGGCCCGCCCAAGTTGTCCGCCTCGCGCGCGGGCCAGCGCCGCGACCACCATCGACCGGCGCGCGGGCGTGAACGGCCCGGGCACGAGCAGGTGCGGCTCGCCGGTCAGGTCGGCGAGCACGTCACCGTCGAGCGCCGAACGTTCGCACCCGCCCGAGACCGCGAGCACCGTCGCGGTCTCGGGCACGTTCCACTGCGCGGTCCGGGCGAGCTCGGCGACGGCGCGGCGCGGCACCGCGGGCCCGCGGAGAACGAGTTTCAGCAGCCGCAGCCGCCGCTCGTCGAGGTCGTCAGGAAGCACGGTCCCGCTGTTCCGCCGCAGCCGGTTCCGGTTCCGGTTCCGTCGACCGCAGCTCCGCGCCCCGCAGTTCCGCCGCGCGCAGGGCGACCTCCACCGAGAACCGCACCTCGGGGTCGTCCAGCTCCATGCCGACGGCCGTGCGCAGCAGCCGCAGCCGGTAGCGGACCGTCTGCGGATGAACGTCCAGGTCCCGGCCGACGCGTTCGGCGGTGCCGCGCGTCCGCAGCCAGCACGACAGGGTCTCGGTGAGCCGCCGGCGCAGCCCGCCCTCGACGCGGTTCAGCCTGCCCAGCCGCCGTTCCTCGAGCTGCCTCATGAGCGCGCCGTCGGCCTGCAGCCACAGGGTGAACAGGTGGTCCCCGGCGCGGGTCACGCCGTCCGGGCCCGCCTCGATCACGCCCGCGGCCACCAGGTCGCGCGTCCGCCGGGCCCACCGCATCGAGTCCGCCGCGTTCGCGACCGGCATGGTGGTGCCGAGCGCGAGCGGGATGCCGGGAAGCGCTTCCCCGAGCGCACGCGAACGGCCCTCGCCCACCGGGCCCGGCACGATCAGGCACGGGTCCTCGCCGGCGACGTCGGCGAGGACGTCCTCGTCCAGCGACCACGCGGCCGACGCGATCGTGCCGCGCGCCGCGGCCATGCCCGGCGGCAGGGTGATGATCCGGCCCGGGGGCAGGGACACGGGCGTGACCTCGGCCGGCACCTTCCACTGGGCGGGGCCCTCCAGGCGGGCGATCTCGTCCGGCGGCGCGGCGGGCCTGCGCAGCAGCGCGCGCAGGAGCAGCCGCCGGTGAGCGTCACGTTCCAAGCCCGACCTGGCCTCGCCGGGCCGCACGTTCAGGTGACCCTCGCGCGACAGCGCGGTGAGCCGGTCGCGGAAGGCGAACAGCGCGTCCCCGAACGTCGCCACCACGTCGGGCGGGACGCCGTTGCGGGCGGCGACCGAGACCGCGCGGCGCCAGGCCACGTCGGTGCCGATCCGGTACGCGGTGTGCAGGTCGTCCAGGCCCCGGCCCTCGTCGGCCATGTACCGGCCGAGCCTGCGGTAGGTGTCCTCGTGGAAGTCGTCGGCGGGGGACGGGTCGGCCATCCGAGTGACGAACTGGAGCACCGCGTGCTCCACGCTGAACCGCAGCGCCTGCGTCCGCGGCCGGTCCAGCGGCGTGTCGTAGTCGGGGATGGCGCGGCGGACCGCGGTGAAGATCTCCTCTGCCACGGCGGGGATCTCGGGGCGGAAGAGCGGGACCAGCTGGCGGGACACCCCGGACATCAACCGGTCGAGCTCCCTGGGCTCGGCGATGCGTGTCATCGTCGACACCTCCGGCACGCGCACGCCTGCCGGGCCGCGTCCGGGCGGGGTCGCCCTCGTGCGCTCCGTGTGACGTGCTGCGATTCGGTTGGCGGGACGGTCCGTCCGGGCGGGCGCCGAGCGGGGGACCCCTGCGCGTCGTCCGGGCGGTGATGCGTGGAAGCACCTAGAAGGTAGATCCGAACGCGTGGCCTTGTTGTTAAAGCCGGAGTAAAAAACGGCCCGGATCCGACGGTTCACTGTGCGCCGCCGACAACCGGCGCGTCAACAAGCGGGTGTCAGGAAGACCGAATCAGCGGCTCCCGGGGGTGCCGCGGCGGCCGAGCGCACGCCGCCGGTCGAGGCTGGCGGCGCGCAACGTGACGTCGTAGGAGAAGCGGGTGGCGGGATCGGAGAGCCGGTCGCCGAGGTAGGACTCCAGCTGGCGCAGGCGGTAGCGGACGGTCTGCGGATGAACGTTCATCCGTTCGCCGATCTCCACCGCGCTGCCGCGCGTGGTCACCCACTCGGTGAGCGTCTCGGTGAGCTTCTGGCGGTGGCCGTCGGTCATGTCGGCGAGCGGCGCGAGGTGGCGGCGGGCCAGTTCCTCGATGAGCGGGACGTCGTTCAGCAGCCACATCGTCATCAGGTGCTCCTCGCACGAGATGAGCGACCCGTCGCGGATGATGCCCTGCTCGGCGAGCTCCAGCACGCGCCGCGCCCAGCGCAGCGAGTGCGTCGCGTTCTCCAGCGAGACCGTGAGGCCGAGGACCGAGCTCGCCTCGGCGAGCGCGGCGTGCAGCATGGTCATCCGGCTCCGGTCGAGCTCGCCGGGGATCAGCAGGCACGGCTCGGGCGCGTCCATGTCCAGCAGCACGTCGTTGTCGAGCGCCGACAGCGTGCGCGGCGCGTCCGGGTGCAGCGCCACCATCGTGATCTCGGTGGGCAGCGGCCACCAGGAGGCGTCCTTGGCCAGCTCCTCGACGGCCGCCGGCACCACGGCGGGGCGCTGCAGGATGAGGTTCAGCAGGTCGCGCCGCTGCTCGCGGCGGCGCAGGTCGGCGTGCTCGAGCGCCTGCCGGTGGCCCCGCCGCGCCTGCGTGATCGCCTCGTCCATGTAGACCAGCATCGACTCGACCATGCTGGACACCAGCGGCGCCGGGATCTCCTCGCGTTCGGCGACCACCGACGTGCGGCGCCAGGCGATCTGGAACGCGGTGCGGAACGCGGCCTGGAGGTGGTCGAGGCTGCGCCCCTCCACGGCCTCGAAGTGGCCGAGCGCCCGGCACGTCTCGTCCCGGTCGGCCATCGACGCGTCCGGGTCGGAGATGTGCTCGATGTAGGCCCGGAGCAGCTTCTCCGCGCCGAGGCGCAGGATCTGGTCGTACGCCGAGTTCTCCGGCCGGTCGTAGTCGGGGATGGTGCGGCGGACCTCGGCGACGGTGTCCTCGATGACACCGTCGACCTCGGCCCACATGAGCCGGGCCAGCTGCGGCGGGATGGGGCCGCCCTCGTGTCCGGGGAGCTCGAGCGTCTGCGTCATGGGGGAGCACACCTCCGGGGCCGGGGCGCGCCGAGCGGGGGAGCTCGCGCCCGAGTCGAGATATGGAGCATCCTGGAACCTAAATCGCAAAAGGCGCGCTGACAAGGGGATGTTGTTTCCCTACCCGCGAGTACTATCGCGCGAACAGTCGAATCCCGTGGTCTTGCTAATACCTGATAACGGCGCCCGCGGTCGCGATGGGATTCTGCCGCATTACCGATGGGTACTCGTTTCCGGTGAGTTCGAGGCGCCGCCGGACTCAGCTTGTAACAATTCCGGGAACGAATGTCGGCCCAGGCCCGAGATTTCCAGCTCAGCCCTATTGAGCTCGGCTAGTACTGCCACGTAACGTCCTCAGCCGTGGGAATTGAGGTTGTCGTCGAAGGGCTGACCAAGTCTTTCGGCCGGCAGGTGATCTGGCGCGATGTGTCGCTGACGCTGCCCGCCGGAGAGGTCAGCGTCATGCTCGGACCGTCGGGCACGGGCAAGACGGTCTTCCTGAAATCACTCATTGGCCTGCTGAAACCCGAGCAGGGCCGGGTCCTGGTCGATGGCGTGGACATGGTCAACGACTCCGATCATCGGATCTACGCCAAGCGCAAGTTGTTCGGTCTGATGTTCCAAGACGGCGCGCTTTTCGGGTCCATGAATCTGTTCGACAACATCGCTTTTCCGTTGCGCGAGCACACGCGAAAGCGAGAACCCGAGATACGCAGGATCGTGCTGGAACGCATGGACATGGTGGGACTGGGGGGTGAGGAGAAGAAGTTGCCCGGCCAGATCTCCGGTGGAATGCGCAAACGCGCGGGCCTGGCCCGCGCGCTGGTGATGGACCCGCAGATCATCCTGTGCGACGAACCCGACTCGGGCCTGGACCCGGTCCGCACCGCCTACATCTCCCAGCTCCTGATCGATCTGAACGCCCGCATCGACGCCACGATGCTGATCGTCACGCACAACCTGGAGATCGCCGCGACGGTGCCCGACAACATCGGCATGCTCTACCGCCGCGACCTGGTCGGCTTCGGCCCGCGCGAGGTGCTGCTGACCAGCGAGGAGCCGGCGGTCGAGCAGTTCCTGCGCGGCGCCCGCGAGGGGCCGATCGGGATGAGCGAGGAGAAGGACGCCGCGACGCTGGCCGCCGAGCAGGCCGCCGCACAGCGGATCGCCTCGGGCGAGGGGTCGGCCTACGAGGGCTCGCTCGCCACGACGCTGCGCCGTCCCGAGATCGTTCCGCAGCTGCGGCCCTCGCCTGGCCTGCCGCACCGCCAGGGCGCGATCCGGCACGCCGCCCGCGTCGACGAGCTGCTGCCGACGCTGCCGTACGCCGCGCAGCAGGCCATCTTCACCGACCGCGCCTCCGGAAGCGCGGCCGAACCCAGAGCCAACGGAACCAACGGAACCAACGGAACCGGCAGGACCGGCAGGACCGACCAGGCAGGAGGGCGGGCATGACGACACCACCACCGGTGAGCGTGCCGGGCGCCGCGGCGCTCCGGCAGGTCGGGCGGCTGTTCGCGCTCGCCGGGACCGTGCTGGTGATGATCCCGCGGCGGCCGTTCCAGGTCCGCGAGCTCATCCAGCAGTTCTGGTTCATCGCCTCGGTCGCCATCCTGCCGACCGCGCTGGTCTCCATCCCGTTCGGCGCGGTGATCTCGCTGCAGGTCGGGTCGCTGGCCAAGCAGCTCGGCGCGCAGTCGCTGACCGGCGGGGCCAGCGTGCTCGCGGTCGTGCAGCAGGCCAGCCCGCTGATCGTGGCGCTGCTCATCTCCGGCGCCGCCGGCTCGGCGATCTGCGCCGACCTCGGCTCGCGGACCATCCGCGAGGAGATGGACGCGATGGAGGTCATGGGCGTCTCGCCCGTGCAGCGCCTGGTCGTGCCGCGGGTGCTGGCCTGCATGGCCGTCGCGGTGCTGCTGAACGGGCTGGTCTCGGTGGTCGGCGTCGCGGGCGGCTACTTCTTCAACGTCATGCTCCAGGACGGCACCCCGGGCGCCTACCTGGCCTCGTTCTCCGCGCTCGCGCAGCTCCCCGACCTGTACGTCGCCGAGCTCAAGGCGCTGATCTTCGGCTTCATCGCCGGGGTCGTCGCCGCCTACCGCGGCCTGAACCCCTCGCCCGGCCCGAAGGGCGTGGGCGACGCCGTCAACCAGTCGGTCGTCATCACGTTCCTGCTGCTGTTCTTCGTCAACCTCGTCCTCACCGCGATCTACCTCGAGGTCGTCCCGCCGAAGGGAGCGTGATCTGTGGCCCTGTTGCCAGGAGTCCGCCGGCTGCGCCCGCTGCGGCTCGTCTCATGGTTGCAGCAGCCCGGCGACCAGCTGGGCTTCTACATCCGCGCGCTGCTGTGGATGCCGCGCGCGCTGCGCCGCTACATCAAGGAGATCTTCCGCCTGCTGAGCGAGGTCGCGTTCGGCTCCGGCGCGCTCGCGGTGATCGGCGGGACGGTCGGCGTCATGTTCGGCCTCACCGTCTCGACCGGCGTCGTCGTCGGCCTGCAGGGGTACGCGGCGCTCGACCAGATCGGGTCGTCGGCGTTCACCGGCTTCGTGTCGGCCTACTTCAACACCCGCGAGATCGCCCCGCTGGTCAGCGGCCTGGCGCTGTCGGCCACGGTCGGCGCCGGGTTCACCGCGCAGCTCGGCGCGATGCGGATCAACGAGGAGATCGACGCGCTGGAGGGCATGGGCATCCCGTCCCTGCCCTACCTGGTGACCACCCGGATCTTCGCCGGCACGGTGGCGATCGTCCCGCTGTACGGGATCGGGCTGCTCAGCTCCTATCTCGCCTCGCGGATGGTGACGCTCTGGGTGAACGGGCAGTCCGCGGGCACCTACGACCACTACTTCGACATCTTCCTGTCGCCGCAGGACGTCGTGCTCTCGTTCGTCAAGGTGCTGATCTTCAGCGTCATGGTGATCCTCGCGCACTGCTACTACGGCTACCGCGCGTCCGGCGGCCCGGCCGGGGTGGGCGTCGCGGTCGGCCGCGCGGTCCGTACCGCGATCGTGCTGATCAGCGTCACCGACTTCTTCCTCAGCCTGGCGATCTGGGGCGCCACGACCACGGTGAAGGTGACGGGCTGATGGGCGGGCTCTCATGGTGAAGTCGGCGACCTACCACTCGGCCGAACGGTACGTGCTCGGCGTCGCGTTCCTGCTGGTGCCCGCGCTGCTGATGTACCTGTCGGTGGCGATCTACCAGAAGAAGTTCTCCGACTTCACGGTCGTGACGCTGCGCGCCGGCACCGCCGGGCACGAGATGCACGAGCAGGCCGACGTGAAGGTGCGCGGGGTGGTGGTCGGCTTCGTCCGCAAGATCTCCACCGACGGCGACGGCACCCGGATGGAGCTGGCGCTCAACCCCGAGCAGGCCAAGCTCGTTCCGGCGGACGTGCAGGCGCAGCTGCTGCCGACGACGGTCTTCGGCGCGCGCTATGTGGCGCTCGTTCCGCCGAACGGGTCGAGCGGGCAGCCGATCGCGAACAACGCGACCATCGGCGAGGACCGCAGCCGCAACGCGGTCGAGCTGTCGGAGGTACTCAACAACACGATGCGGCTGCTGAACGCCGTGCAGCCGTCCAAGCTGTCGGCGACGCTCACCGCGATGGCGACGGCGCTGGAGGGGCGCGGCGACCAGCTCGGCCGCAACCTGGTGGAGCTGGACGCGTACCTGAAGAAGCTCAACCCCGAACTGCCGCAGCTGAACCGCAACCTGTCCGAGCTGGCCGAATTCTCGCAGAACCTGTCGGACGCCTCGCCCGATCTACTGCAGGCGTTCACCGACTTCACGGTGACCAGCCGCACGATCGCCGAGCAGAAGCGCAATCTCGACGACGTCTACTCCTCGGTGACGACGCTGTCCGGCGACATGATCGACTTCATCAAGCGCAACTCCGGCCTGCTGATCGCGGTCGCGGCGTCCGGCCGCCCCTCGCTGGCGCTGTTCCGGCGCTACTCGCCCGCCGCGCCCTGCACGTTCCGCACGCTCGCCGACTTCGTTCCGAAGATGGACAAGGTCCTCGGCAAGGGCACTGACAAGCACGGCGTGCACGCGAACGTCGTGACGCTGCAGAGCAAGGGGCGCTACCGGCCAGGCGTGGACACCCCGCGCTACACCGGTGGCGGCGGGCCGCGCTGCTACAGCGTCCCGTACGTGCCGGGCGGCGGGCGCAGTCCGCAGCCGATGAAGCCGGACGTGTGGGTGCCGGGCGCGGTCGCGGTCGGCGGGCTCGGCCCGGACAACTCCACCGCCGAGAACGACCTGGTCAACCAGCTTCTCGCGCCGTCGCTCGACGAGGTGCCGCAGGACCTGCCCGGCTGGTCG
The DNA here is from genome assembly GCF_017573505.1 of Actinomadura barringtoniae. Lineage (GTDB taxonomy): Bacteria > Actinomycetota > Actinomycetes > Streptosporangiales > Streptosporangiaceae > Spirillospora > Spirillospora barringtoniae. The sequence continues at coordinate 17,197 of NZ_JAGEOJ010000005.1, read as the reverse complement.
AGCGTGCTGCTCGGGCCGCTCTACCGGGGCGCGGAGGTGACGGTCAAGTGAAGCTCACCGGGCAGGGACTGAAGGGTCTCGGCGGCCCGCTGTTCAACTCGATCATCTTCATCGTGGTGACGGTGCTGGCGACCGCGCTGCTGGCGGCCAGCATCACCGACACCCAGTCGGGCGACCGGGTCTCGTACTACGCCAAGTTCACCGACGTCGCCGGGCTGCACCCGGGCCACGGCGTGCGGATCGCGGGCGTCCGGGTCGGCACCGTCGAGAAGATCAAGGTCACCGACCATCGGCTCGCGCTGGTGAAGTTCTCGGTCGACCGCGACCGTGACCTGCCGAGGTCGACCACGGCGGCGGTGAAGTACCTGAACCTGGTCGGCGGCCGCTACATCGCGCTGGCCCAGGGTTCCGGGGCGCCGGGGCAGACGCTGCGGCACGGCGGAACGATTCCGGTCGAGCAGACGACCGGGCCGCTCAACCTGACCCAGCTGTTCCAGGGTTTCCAGCCGCTGATGCAGGCGTTGTCGCCACACGACGTGAACACCCTCTCGGAGTCGATCGTCAAGGTGCTGCAGGGCGAGGGCGGCACGGTCGAGAGCCTGCTGCGGACCGTCGGCGAGCTGACCACGACGCTGGCCGGACGTGACCAGGTCATCGGGCAGGTCATCACCAACCTCAACACGGTCGTCGGCACCATCAACGACCGCGACGCGCAGCTCGTCGATCTCGTCACGACGTTGCGGCGGCTGACCTCGGGGCTCGCGGCCGATCGGCAGCCGATCGGCGAGGCCGTGGTGGGCATCGGCAACCTGGCCAACGCGGTCGCGGACCTGCTCCAGGTCAACCGCTACCCGATCAAGCAGAGCATCCAGCAGCTCGGGCGGCTCAGCACCAACCTCAACCGGGACGAGCCGCTGGTGGATCGCTTCCTGCAGCGCCTCCCGGACAAGGTCACCACGATCAGCCGGCTCGCCTCGTACGGGTCGTGGACGAACTTCTACCAGTGCGAGGTCACGTTGATCGGCGTGCACTACGCGGGCGACGACGTCGACCATCGGCCGCCGCCCACCGGCCTGCCCATCAGCGAGGACGGCGAGAAGCGGTGTCGCGGATGACGACCTCCGGTGCCACTTCCGGTGCGCCCTCCGGCGCGACGCCCGGCGCGGCGAAACTGCCTCCGCTGAAGAAGCGCAGGCGGCGATGGAAGCCGCTGCGCGAGCGCAACCCCATCCCGGTCGCGCTGATCGGCCTGGTGTTGCTGCTGCTCTTCGGCATGACCGCCTACCGGGCGGACGACCTGCCGATCATCGGCGGCGGCGTCACCTACCACGCGTACTTCAGCGAGGCCGCCGGACTGAAGTCCGGCCAGGAGGTGCGGGTGGCCGGGGTGAAGGTCGGCAAGGTCACCGACGTCTCGCTGGACGGCGCGAAGGTCAAGGTGTCGTTCCGCGTCAAGGGCACCTGGGTCGGCGACCGCTCCACCGCCATGATCATGATCAAGACGCTGCTCGGGTCGAAGTACCTGTCGCTCGATCCGCTGGGCGCCGCCAAGCAGGACCCGAAGCAGGCGATCGGGCTGGACCGGACGGTCGCGCCGTACGACGTGACCACCGCGTTCGAGGACCTCGGCCGGACCTTCCAGGACATCGACACCCCGCGCCTCGCGCAGAGCCTGACGACGATCTCGCAGACGTTCAAGGACACCCCGCCGGACGTGCGCAAGGCGTTCAACGGCCTGTCGCAGCTCTCGCGGACCATCGCCTCGCGCGACGCCGAGCTGCAGTCGCTGCTCGCCGGGACCAAACGGCTGTCGGGAACGCTCGCCGACCAGAACTCCCAGTTCGAGGTGCTGTTCAAGGACGGCAACCTGCTGCTGGCCGAGCTGCGGCGGCGCCGCGACGCCATCCACGAGCTGCTGGTCGCCACGCAGCGGATGGCGCGGGCGCTGTCGGACCTCGTCGACGACAACAGGGGGCAGCTCGGCCCGATGCTGGACGCCCTCGACCGTGTCACCGACACGTTGATGCGCCACCAGAAGAGCCTGGAACAGGCCATCAAGGTGTCCGCCCCGTACACCCGCCTCATCGGCAACGCGACCGGCAACGGCCGCTGGATCGACGGCTACCTGTGCGGCACGGTCCCCAAGGACTACATCAAGAGCAACCCGGACGCCGGCGTCATCAGCCGCTGGGAAGGCCCGGCCACCGGCTGCAAGCCGCCGCACCTGACGGGAGGCGGCTCATGACCACCTCGCCTGTTCCGCCGATGAACAAGCGCCGTACGAAGCTGCCCTCGCTGTTGTCGCCGATGCGCGACCGCCGGGTGCGCGTCGTCGAGGCGTTCCTGGTGATCGTCGTGCTGGCGGTGGCGGCCGTCGTGATCCCGGCCGCGACCCACGAGCCGGGCCGCAAGGTCACCGCGCACTTCGCGACCGCGATCGGCGTGTATCCGGGCTCGGACGTGCGGATCCTCGGCGTGAAGGTCGGCTCCATCGACTCCATCGAGCCGGCGGGTTCGACCGTCGAGGTCGTCATGTCGGTGAAGAAGTCGGTGGACGTCCCGGCCGCCGCCCGCGCGGTGATCATCGCGCCGAACCTGGTGTCGGACCGCTACGTGCAGCTCGCCCCGGCCTACACCGGCGGCGCGAAGATGACCGACGGCGCCGACATCGACCTCACCCGGACCGCGACGCCGATGGAGCTCGACCAGCTCTACGACAGCGTCCGGCGGTTCGCGAACGACCTCGGGCCGAACGGCGCGAACGCGCGCGGCGCCCTGTCGGACGTGATCCATACCGGCGCCGCCAACCTGAACGGCAACGGGCGCGCGATCAACACCACGATCGCGGACCTCGGCAAGGCGTCGCAGACGCTCGCCGACTCCAGCGACGACCTGTACGCCACGTTCGCCAACCTCAACCGCTTCAGCACGATGCTGAAGTCGAACGAGGGGCAGATCCGGCAGGCCGAACGGCAGCTCGCCGACGTCAGCGGCTTCCTCGCCGACGACCGCGACGACCTGGACGCGGCGCTGCGGCTGCTCGGCACGGCGCTGGTCAAGGTCCGCGACTTCATCCGCGAGAACCGCGACCGGCTGACCGGCAACATCGACAAGCTCGCCGACATCACCAAGATCCTCGTCGACCAGCGGGCGGCGCTCGCCGAGACGCTCGACAACGCGCCGCTGCTCCTGCAGAACGCGCTGAACGCCTACGACCCGAAGACCCGCACGCTGATGAGCCGCGGCAACCTCCTGGAGATCACCAAGGCGTTCGGCAGCACGTCCCAGCCTGGCGTGGACGCCTCTGGCGCCGACCCGAGCCCGGTGTGCGCGGCGGCCACCGGCGTGCTGAAGACCCAGTGCGACCAGCTCAACTACGACCGGCTCGCCGCCGTTCCGCCCGCCAAGGCCGGGACGGTTCCGGCGCTGCCGCTGCCGCCCGCCGGATCGGTGTACGCGGGGGAGGGAGGACGTTGATGCGCTGGTCCCGGATGGCCGCCGGGTGGTCGGCGGCGTTGTCGGTGGTGGTGCTCTCGGCGGGTTGCTCGATGTCGGTGGAGGACATCCCGCTGCCGGGCGGGGCGGACGTGGGCGACCACCCGTACACGGTGAAGGTGCAGTTCCCGGACGCCATCAACCTCGTGCCGCAGGCGTCGGTGCGGGTGAACGACGTGCCGGTCGGGCGGGTGAAGAAGGTCTCGCTGCCCAAGAACGCCTGGTACGCCGAGGTCACGCTGGTGGTGAACGGCAAGGTGCGGCTCCCGGCGAACGCCACGGCCAACCTGGAGCAGTCGAGCCTGCTCGGGGAGAAGTACATCCGCCTGGCCGCTCCTACTTCCTCGCCTTCGCCGCAGCCCTTGGCGAACGGCGCGGTGATCCCGATGTCGCGTGCGACGCGGAACGCCGACACCGAGGAGGTGTTCGGGGCGCTGTCGATGCTGCTGTCGGGCGGCGGTCTCCAGCAGATCCGCACCATCAACCGGGAGCTGGAGAAGGCGCTCGGCGGCCGGGAGACCGAGGTCCGGTCGGCGTTGGAGCGGCTCAACACGTTGACCAGCACGCTCAACACCAACCGGCAGACCATCGTGGACGCGCTGGACGGCCTGAACCGGCTGTCGTCGACCGTGGCGTCCCGCAAAGGCCAGGTCGCGACCGTCCTGGACGACCTCTCGCCCGGTCTGAAGGTGCTGGAGGAGCAGCGCGGCCGGCTGGTGAAGATGCTGACGAGCCTGGACGAGCTGTCGAAGGTCGCGACCAAGGTCATCGCGCAGAGCAAGGACAACACGGCCGCCGACCTGCGCGACCTGTCGGTGATCCTGCGCAAGCTGTCCGACGCCGGCCGGGATCTGCCGAAGTCGCTGCAGGTGCTCATCACCTACCCGTTCACCGACGAGGTGAGCAAGGGCATCAAGGGCGACTACCTGAACGGCTACCTGACCGTGATCGCCGCACCCGGGTACGACTGCGTGATCCCGCCGGTCGAAGTGAAGGACCAGAAGAAGCAGGCGCAGATGCGGGCGCTCGCCGCGTCGCCGTCCCCACCGCAGGGACCGAATCCGCAGCCTTGCCCGACGGACGACGGAACGCCCTCGCCGACGCCCTCACCTTCGCAGTCGACGCCGTCGCCGTCGCCCGCGAACGCGCCGGAGAAGGGCCCGCGGAAGGCGCCGTCCGACCGGCAGACCCAGCCCGCCCTGCCGCTCCCGCCGATCGAAGGGGGCAGCTGACATGCTGACCGTCGCCACCCGGATCAAGATCCTCGCGTTCCTGGTCATCTCCGTCCTGGTGATCGGCTACATCGGGACCGGCTACGCCGACCTCGGGCGCTATGTCGGGCTGCGGGACTACTACACGGTCAAGCTGGGGCTGAGCACGACCGGCGGCCTCTTCGAGGGCTCGGCCGTCTCGTACCGGGGCATCGTCGTCGGCAAGGTCGGCAAGCTGACCCTCACCCATGACGGTGTGGTCGCCGACCTGCGCATCAAGAAGTCGGCGCCGAAGATCCCCCGGGACCTGAAGGCGATCGTCGCCAATCGTTCGGCGGTCGGCGAGCAGTACGTGGACCTGCGGCCGGACTCGGCGACAGGCCCGTTCCTGGCGAACGGCGTCTCGCTCCCGAGCACCGTCACGACGACTCCCACGCCGGTAGCCGAGACGCTCAAGAGCATCAACGACCTGACCGCGTCCGTTCCGCTGACCGACCTGCAGACGGTCATCAACGAGCTGGGCCTTGCGTTCGCCGGGCAGGGCCCGCACCTGCAGAAGCTCCTGGACACGGGTGGACGCTTCGTCCAGACCTCCGACCAGAACTTCCCGACGACCCGGGCCCTGCTCTACACCGGCACCGACGTGCTGCGGACGCAGAACGAGGAGGCCGCCTCGCTCAAGGCGTTCGCGAGCAACTCCCGGCTGTTCGCCCGTGGGCTGCGCGACTCTGACGCGGACTTCCGCCGCCTGATCGACGTCACACCGTCGGCCGCACGCGAGGTGGACCGCCTGGTCCGCAACCTCGACCCGGGCTTCGGGCAGTTGCTCGCCAACCTGCTGACCACGTCCCGGCTGACCAACATGCGGCTGGACGGGATCGAGGACCTGCTGTCCAACCTGCCCAGGGTCGCCGCGATGGGTTCGTCGATCGTCGCGGACGGATCTCTGCGGCTCGGGCTGGTCAACACGTTCTTCAACCCGCAGCCCTGCACGCGCGGCTACGGCGGCACGCAGTACCGCAAGGGCGAGAACCTCACCCCCGCACCGCCGCTCAACACCAACGCGCACTGTGCCGAACGCCCGGGCAGCGGCATGAACGTGCGCGGCTCGGCCAACGCCCCGCATCGTGGCGTGCCCGACGCCGTTCAGCCCGGTGATGCCGGTCGGAACGAGCTGATCCACGTACTGAAGATGCTCGGCCTCAGCGGAGTCGTCTCATGAGGCTCCGGGCCTTGATCATCACTCTCGCCGCCGCGATCCTGGCGACGGCGGTGTGGTTCCTGTGGCCCTCAGACCACAAGAACGACGCCGCGTCCGAACGAGACCTCGTCGCCCGCACGGCCGCCCGCCAGGTCGCGGCGCTCAACTCGATGGACTCGGGCCAGGTGGACGTCTCGCTGTCGCGCTGGCTGGAGGCGTCCACCGGAACGCTGCACGACCAGCTCCAGCGCGACCGCCCGTTCGCCCGCGCGAAGTTCGTCAAGGCGGGAACGACGGCGTCCGGGCAGGTCACAGGCCTAGCCGTCACCGACATGGATCTGCACGCGGGCAAGGCCACGGTGCTGGTCGCGGTCCGCGTTCGCGTGACCAGCGCGGCGGCGTTGGACGGCAGCGAGCAGCGCAAGCGGTATCAGGCCGGGATGGTCCGTACACCGGCCGGCGACTGGCGGGTCACCTCGCTGATCGCGGTCCCGGCCGGAGCGCCCGCCAAGCAGCCGTCCGATCCGGCGATCAGCGCGGTGTCGTCCGCGCTGACCAAGGTCCTGTCGTACTCCTACGCCGACCCGGCCGCCACCCAGCGAGCCGCCGACGCCGTCCTGACGGGCCGGGCCGCGAGCGACTACCGAGGCCTGTTCGGCGAGGTCGTACGGCTCGCTCCTCAGCAGAAGCTCACGCTGACCACCAGCGTCGTCCGCGCCGGAACGGTCAAGCGAACCGGCGACACCGCCGTGGTCCTGGTCTTCCTGGACCAGAAGGCAACGCGTTCGGGAGATCCGTCCGGCAAGACCGCCACCGCCCAGCTCGTCGTGACCGCGCGCCACGACCGCGCCTGGCGGATCAGCGAACTGACCGTGGCATGAAGGGGTGTACGAGGTGACCAAGACGGACGCGGTGGCCGAGAAGAAGGAACCGGCCGAGGCCGAGGAGAAGCCCAAGACCCCGCCCGATCCCGCTCCCGCGCCGGCCAAGGGCCGGGACCACGTGCTGATCGCGGCCATCGCTCTCGCGGTGGTCGCCGCACTGGTCGCAGGCTGGTTCGGCTGGTCGGCCTACTCCACCTCGCACGATGACTCCATCGCGTACGGCCGGACGCGCGACGACGTCCTGCGTACCGCCGACCAGGCGATCGCGAACCTCAACACGCTCGACTACCGCAACGTGACCGCGGGGCTCGGGCTGTGGCAGGACTCCACCACGTCCGAGCTCTACGACCAGATCGTGAAGGGCCGTGCCGACCTGGAGCGCGAGGTCGCCAAGAACAAGACCACGACCACGGCCCGCATCCTCGAATCCGGCCTGACCGAGCTGGACACGCGCGCGGGCAAGGCCGCCGTCATGGCCGCTGTACGCATCACGGTCACAGGCGCGGACGGCAAGTCGACCAACCGCATCAGCCGCCTGGCCGGCCAGCTCACCAAGACGTCCTCGGGCTGGAAGCTGTCCGCCCTGGGGCAGGCACCGACGGGAACCTCCGGCTCATGAACCGACGCACCCAGCTCCTAGGCGCCCTGGCCGCCGCGACCGTCGCCCTCGGCGGTACGGCAGCCTGGTCGGCTGCCCACGCCGACACCCTCACCTCAAGCTCCTCGGCCCGGAACGCGGCCCTCAGCGACAACGGCGCGACGAGCGAGGTGAAGGGCCAGGTCACCAGCGCGGTGAACACGGTCTTCTCCTACAACTACGCCGACACCGCAAAGACCGAGAAGGCGGCGGCCGACGTCCTCACGGGCAAGGCCGTGCAGCAGTACGCCCAGATGTTCGCGCTCGTACGGCAGCAGGCGCCGCAGCAGAAGCAGATCCTCACGACCACGGTCACCGATTCGGCCGTCAAGAGCCTCACCTCCTCGCGCGCCCGCCTCCTGGTCTTCGCCGATCAGCGCAACACCCGCACCGACAAGAACCAGACGAGCTACTCGGCCGCCGTATTCGCCGTGACCGCCATCCACGTCGCCGGCAAGTGGAAGATCGAGGACATCGATACTTTCCGCTCGGAGTGAGTATTAGGCAAGATCAAAAACTAACTCTCGACACATTTTCAAAACATTTATCAGATAACTTCTTGATTTCCACCCTGACCCCCTTGAGCTGGGCAGATCGGCGAATTACGTTCCTACTGGACAGTATCTCCGAGGGGAAGGGAAATCACCTCTCTGTCGCATTCCATGTACGGTCAGCCATCCCTTATTGAGAAAAATGCCACCCCCATGAAAGGGAACAAGAACTGACATGCGAAAGCTCACCAGGAACACCCTCGCCGCCGCCGCCGTCATGGCCGCCGCCGTCAGCCTGACGACCACCTCCGCCCGCGCCGACGACGTGACGTTCACCGTCAGCGGCGGGACCAGCATCAGCGGCACCAACTACCAGCTCCCCGTCGTCGCGCGCGACGTCCAGACCGGCGCCGCCGCCAGCTGTGACACCGGTAGCGCCACGGGCACGGTCAAGAACGGCTCCGGCCTGTCCGGTGCCGGTCTCGGCTCCCTCACCAGCGTGTCGCTGACGGACTCGAGCACGCCTGACGGTGCCTGCCTCGGCCCGTCGGGCATCACCCTGAAGCTCGACCTTCAGGGCCTGCCCTGGGCGTTCAACGCCGTCTCGTACAACTCGGCCACCGGCGTCACCAGCGGCAACCTCTCCAATGTCAAGGCCACCCTCACGGGCAGCGACGACTGCGTCGCGCACATCACCGGGCCCGGCGGCGGCTTCGGGCAGATCGAGGGGACCTACACCAACCCCGCGACCGCGGGAGACCCGGCGCTGCTCGGCGTCACCACCAGCAACCTGACGATCGCGGACGTCAACGAGTTCTGCGACCCGAACCTGATCAACCAGGGCGACACGATCGAGCTCGATGGCAAGTTCGAGATCACCCCCAAGCTGACCATCACCAGCCCGTGACCTGGGCCGTCTGACCAGCCGGCCGTGTCCTCACGGATGCCCGAGGGGACACGGCCGTACCCGACGCCAAAGGAGACCCGAACGATGTGGACATGGCGGAACGTCGCCTGGACTGCGGCCCTGGCCGGACTAGCCATCGGCACCGGCCTGGTCGTCGCCGTTCCGCCCGCGATCGCGGACATCAAGGCGGATCTGCCGTACGTCTGCACCACATCCTCGGCGACGCACGAAATACGCCTTCGGCTGTCGGCCTCCATGCCCACCCGTGGCACGGTCGGCAGGGCCATCTCGTTGGGCCGGCTGCGCATGAGCGTGGTCCTTCCCGCGGAGATGGCAGCAGACCTCGCAGGCTCAGCGGCGGGGGGCGGCCGATCGTCCTCCGCGCCGGGTGCAGATGGGTCATCGGGGCCCGGCGCCCCTTCACCCGACCTGACCATGACGGCACGGCTGGGTATCACCGCGCTCCAGGACGGCCAGGCCATGGCCATTGCGTGGCCCTCGTTCGCACTGAATGGGGCGAACGCTTCGGACGGCGCACGCCAGAAGGTGCCCCTCGCGGGCTCGGGCCGGCTACCGGCCATCACCCCGTCTTCCCCAGGCCCCCTCACTCTGGTCGGAGAGCAGCTCACCCTGCAGCGAGCCGGTGGCGTGTCAGCCGACCAGGTGCGTTGCGTGGCTGCGGGCGAGACGATCGTCGGTTCGGTCGGCGTGCGCGGCAGCGGCACCAAGAAGGCAGTGGCGCCCTTGGTCCCGGGCGATACCTCGAAGCCCGGAGCGGCCGCTCCCGAGCGCAGCTGGGAGTGCAAGGAGATCCCCGCAACGAGCACGGATCCCCGGTACGACTTCAATGACGACGCTCGTCTGCACGAGATCTTCGACCAAAAGAAGCATCCGCCGCCCAATATCCCAATGAACGACCCGCAGGCCAACGTCAGAGGGGGAATCCCGTTCTGTATTCGGGCCAGTGGATTTGCGAACGTAAAAAAACTTGGCGGCGCCAATCCGATCGGTGCGGAGACTCTCCTGCGGCGGGGAGTCGTCAATATCAGCCCCCAGAACCGCAAAGAGAACTACCAGCAGCAACAGGGCTATTTCATCACGGATACGACGCCTTCCAAGGCAACGCTCCTGGGGTTTGGCTTCATGCCGACAATGGCGACGGCGACGATGGAGCAAGTGAGGCCTCCAGCGCCTTATAAAGGCTCCCTCCTGACCGGTAACCTGCGGAGTGATATTGCGTCAGGCATTGGCGGTGCCCCGCTTCCTGAGGGACGGCCCGAGGAAACCTGGGGATCGGCATTTGTTTCGGTCCGAGCCGGAGAGACTTCGGTGAACGGAACCCCCGTCCAACTCGGTTCGCATTGCGGCACCTCCCCGACGCAACTCAACATCTATACGCTCACCGGAAAGCTGGGACAGCGCGTCGACCTGACCCAGGGCAGCACGGTCACAGCCAACGTCGGCCTGCCGGCCTTCTCCGGTTGTGGGATTGGAGAGGATCTAAGCCCGCTTCTGACCGCGAGTATCTCGGGTAGCGATAATGCGGTCCAGCTCGAGGCGGCGCCGTGGTGCCAGTTCTCAACGGTGCGGCCGGGAAGCTGCGACATACCGCGCGAGCCGATCACCGTCACCGTGAAGCCCGGCGGCCCGGTGCAGGTGACCGCCCAAGGCATTTTGATCAAGGGCGCGGGGGCTGAGATCCGATGCGACTCGATGAGCCTGAACATGAAACTGCCAACAGGGCACTGGCTCGGCCGCTATCCGTTCGCGGACATCTCCAAGGTCGCAGCCTCCGGTTGTCGCTACCGGCACGGCACGTTCGAGTCGCCGGTGGCGGTCACTGCCGATACCGACTCTGGCTGGAGTCTGAGCTTTACGTCAAAGGCAGCGGATGGAACTCTCACCTCATCGATCCAAGGCATTCTGTTCAGTGTCGACGGTGACTTCGACGGTCTCAAATGCCGCCTCCGATTCGGCCAGAACAACAACACGACCCCGGCGGGGACAATTGAAGTTCCGGGTTTGATGAGCACGGCCTACAACACTGAGCAGCGCATGCTCAACGTCCTCCCCAATGCGGCGCTGTATGTGACGTTCGGTACCACGGCCGGCTGTCAAAAGGTTCCCGGCTTCCCCATCGGGCGCTACGCGGTCGCGTTCGACAAGGGATTCGCTTTCCCGCCCAACCAGGAAATATCCATCCCCTGATATCCACCCCACGAAAGGATCGCATGTGAAGGTCACCAGACTGGCGATTCCCGGCGTTGCCGCCCTGCTGGCGCTGGCGCCGCTGACCGCCGCGCAGGCGGCGCCGGCGGAACTGCCGCCCGACACCCCCACGTTCGACTTCTCCGACTGCCCGACGCTCTCGGCGAACTACGACCCCAACCAATCCCAGTGCTTCAACGTGGTCGTCGTGGGTGGAAAGTTCCAGCTCGGCAAGGTCGACAAGGCGATCGAGAAGCCGATCAAGATCACCTATGCCTCGCTCTGGAACAACACCACGCAGCGGCCCGAGACAGTGTTCGGCAAGCTCCGCGCCGAGCCAATGCTGATCGAGGGCGTCTTCGGAGACCCGCTCCTCACCGCCGTCTATGCCACGCCCGAATACGCGGGCAAGTGGGAGACCCCGCCCGGCACCAACTTCTCCATCAACACCGCCCTGAAGGTCCGCCTCCAGGGCAGGGTGCTTCCGGTGGACTGCCACATCGGCAGCAACTCCGACGCGATCAACCTCAACCTGATCACCGGCACCACCGCCCCGCCCGCGCCCAACACCCCGATCACCGGTGAGAAGGTCCGCGTGGTCGGCACCCAGGGCCCGGTGACGGTCCGCCAGGGCACGCACGTCGAGAACTCGTTCAGGGCCCCGGGCGCGAACGGCTGTGGCCTGATCAACGGCGGCCTGCTCGACACCATCATCAACTCCCAGGCCGGCACCCCCTCGGCCGCGGGCAAGAACACCATGATCTTCAAGGAGTTCATCGGCAGCGTGGCCTACTCCAAGATGCCGTAACCAGCGCGACGGGGGCCGTGTCCCAGGACACGGCCCCTCTGAGAAGGGGCTCCCGATGCTCAAGACCCTCTCTTTGATGACCGCCGCCATAACAGCCCTGTCACCCACCGCCCAGGACCCGACCTGGACGGTTTCCCCTGGAGGCTCCTTCACCGCCGCCGCCTCGGTCGACATCAAGAACGTCACCCGCGGCTGGACCATCTCGTGCCAGTCCATGGACGTCACCGGCTCCGCCGAGTCTGGTGCGAACCAGCAGGGCCAGTGGCTCCTCACCTTCCCCACGGTGACGTTCACAGGCTGCACCGGCCCGGGCGGCACCTACACGGTCACCCCCGCCAGCGACTTCCAGTGGGTCTTCAATGCCGAGGGCTACGACGCGGGCACCACCAACGGCGCGCTCACCTACGTCCAGCTCACCGCCGAGGCGAGCAACGGCTGCAAGACCGACATCACCGCTCCCGACGGAGGCCCTGGCACCGCCGCCGCCCGCCACGCCAACTCCGACGGCTCCCTCTCCGTCAACGGCGACACCCTCCAGGCCACGTTCACCAACTTCGCCTGCTCCGCCGACACCATCGCCACCGGCGACAAGTTCTCCTTCTCCACAAGCCTGCCCATCACCCCGCGCCAGACGATCACCAGTCCCTGACGTATCGCCCGTCCACGAAGGGAGAAACGATGCGGACCACGATGAAGGGGCTGCTCGCGGTTCCGGCTCTGGTCGCTTGCCTGCCCGTGCTGAACGCCAGTGCCGCTCAAGACCTCCAGATCACGCCGGTCGGGCCGGTGACGTTCAGCGCCGCGCGAGTGTCGTTGGTGGACGCGCTGACCGGCTCGGATATCGGCTGCTCATCCGTACTGAGAGGCCAGGCCGGCAATGACCTCGTGATCAACGGTGCTGACTTCAACGGCTGCGAAGGTCCGGCCGGCATCACTTTCACGATCAGCGTCAGCGTTCCCTGGGGGTTCTGGATGTCGAGCTACGACTCCACGAGCGACAGCGTCAGAGGCGAGTTCACCGGCGTCAAGGCAACCCTGCATGGAAGCGACGAATGCGATGCGACCATCAGCGGGCCCGGCGGTGGCGCGGGGACGATCGACCTGTCGTACAGCAACATCACCGGGATCCTCACCCTGGGTGGGGGCGACCTGGTAGTGAACACGGCCGACGCGGACTGTGATCCGGGCCTGGTCAACGGCGGTGATGCCGTCAGTCTGCAAGGCCCGTACAACTCCAACCCGAAACTGACGATGAGGCCCGGACAGCCGGAGCGATGACGATTGACTTCCGCGGCCTGCTACCAGTGAACCGAGAGGATGACGAGCCAGGCGTCGTCATCCAGAGCGTCCAGATAGGCGTTCGCTTGATCGAGGTAGGCCTTCCTATGGCGCAGGAACGGTTCATCGTCCACCCCCCAGAACTCACCTTCGAGGGTGACGAGTCCGACGAGCGCCTCCTGGCTTGCCTCGCGCACACTCGCTGGAGCGCCGCAGATCCACTGCTGCATGCGTTGGGCCATGACCTCACGCTGGCCGGTCAGGTCGAGACGCCGCTTGGGGCCGCCATCGACCCAATCGCGGATGCACGGGCATGCGCTTTGAGGCCAGGCCCTTGCAGAGTTCGCCTGGCTGGATCAGGTCAGGTGCGTTGGGATCGACCGGCTTGAAATAGCGGCAGAAGTCGGCGCCCACGTACCAGCCGTCGGTCTTGCCGTTCGGGTTCCTGCGCCCCGACCTCGTCCTGTATAGATGCCGTTCCATCACCCGCTCCAGATCACGGACATGAGGGAGCGCGGCGACGACCGGTATGAACATGTGGTCCTCCGATCCCTGCGGAGCGTAACGGGTTGACCTCTCAGCGCCGGGGTCTTTGCCTGAACGGATCGAGGGTCTTCTGTTCGGCTGAGGTCGTCGCGCTGTGGGGAACGGCCATACCAGCCGGGTCCTCGGCCTCGGCGAGGGCAGTCTGTTGGTCAGTGCGGCTGACTGAGGCTGGGCCAAGACTGGCGATGTGCGTCCAGACCCACGTTCGGTAATGGGGTGACAAGGTCGTCACATAGGGTAATGTCACCGTCCGTGCCAACCTCCCAGCATGAAGGACTTCACCAGATCTTCCAGAAAGATGGTGCTCTGGCGGCGTACGCCATCCAGCGGGTCCTCGGCGTGGAACTCCCGGCCGTCGAGAAGGTCTCGGTCATCAACAGTGACGTGACCGACCATCAGCCGATCGAGAGACGCGTCGACACCGCGCTCGTGCTCGAATGTGAGCCGGGCTCACACATCTTGATCATCGAATCGCAGGACAAGCGGGATGAGGACAAGCGTCGCAGTTGGCCGCACTATGTGACCTACATGCACACCAAGTACGGGTGCCAGGTCAGCCTTCTCGTTGTCTCAAGGCGGGCGGGCACGGCGCGCTGGGCTCGCGAGCCGATCGAGATCGGTGTACCGGATCACTCCTGTCTCACCTTTCGTGCGTTCGTGCTCGGCCCGGACAACACGCCAGTGATCACTGACCTGGCCACCGCGTGCGAGAACGTCGTGTTCACGGTGCTGGCGGCCCTCATCCACGGCAGGTCTCGCAGCTCGGATGCGATACTGGAAGCGCTGTTCGCCGCGTTGGGGACCATCGACGTCGAGACCGCCGGTCACCTCGCCGAGTTCACCGAGAGATCGCTCGGTAGGACCCGTGCTCGTCAGAAATGGAGGGCTCTGTTGACTGCCAAGGCTCGCCCGTTCGTCTCATCCATCCGCGCCGAGGGCCGCGCAGAAGGTCGCGCTGAGGGTCGCGCGGAGGCCCAGACCGTGTTGGCCCGTGCTGTGCTGCGGGCACTCGGTCGGCGTCATATTCAGGTACCCGAGGCGGCGCGGGATCGGATCATGGAATGTACCGACCTTGCGGTCCTGGAAGCCTGGCTTGACCGGGCCATGACCGCCGAGACGCTCGACGAGCTGTTCGCCTGAGGTCGTCAGACCGTGGGGAGCGGCTGAGCGCCGGCCTTGATGCGGCGGGTGAACGTACGCCAGTCGGCGGCGTCGAAGACCAGCTTCGGACCGTCCGGGTCCTTGGAGTCACGCACCGCGATGTGCGGGGAGAGCGGCGCTACCTCGATGCACTCTCCGCCGTCCGAGCCGCTGTGGCTGCTCTTCCGCCACGACGCGATCTCTACGCAGTCGCCGCCTCCGCCTCCGCTGTAGCTGCTCTTGCGCCAATGAGCGCGTCTCATCGAAGTCCCTCCAGTAGTCCAGTAAAGGCTGGGTCGCGGAACGGCATGGGCCACTGCTCAGGGTCTACTCCGAGCGGATGCCGATGGTCGGCGAGAGCATCGACGTGGTCGGGCGACAGTTCCGTTCGAGCACCAATGAACTGCTCGGTCGCGATGTCACGTGCGCTGCGGCGGCGGTCGAGGCTTTGCTTGTGCCGTGGGTCGGCTCCCCGCATTCCCACCGCCCGACTGCGTCAGGCGAACAGATCCTCGACCTGTTCGACCGTCAGTGCGCGGTCCAGCCAGGTCTTGAGCTCCTGCTGGTCGTCGCTGTCGAGGATGCGAACCCGGTCGGCGTTGGTGACGGCCAGATCGCGGTGGTGCAGGATCTGGAGGACCGCCTCGGCAAGGCCGACCGCGACGCCCTCGGTGCGGCCCTCAGCATGGCCCGCCTTGTGTCCCTTGTCCTCGTACTGGCCGTAGATGCGGCGGAAGTAGGAGCTGTAGCACTCCTGGGCTTCTTGACCCATGATCTCCTCCAGGGGATGGCCGCCCACCTCAAAGGCCAGGGCGGCCAGCCAGTCAGTGTATAGACGGATACGCTGCGTATCCAAGGGCTCGAGCGCCTTGTGCACGGTTTCGCGGACCTCCGGTTGGTGAATGCGGTCGGGGCTGCAGGCCACGGCGAGCAGCACTCGCTCTGGCGAGGCCCGGTGGTACGGGTACTGGGGCAGGTCCAGTTCGTCGGGCCCGAGAACGATGGCCTGCACGCTGTTGAATGGGCCGACGGGGATGGGCTCCTTGAGTCGACGGGCCGCGGCTCGGTCGAGGCAGATCACCAGGACCAGCGTGGGGCAGTGGTGGCGTTCGCGGGCGACCGTGAGGTAGACGGGGATCGCACCGGGCTTGCCGGCGTCGTCGGTGCGCTGGACCTCGACCACGGCCGACATCACCGCGCGGTCACCGTCGATCAGCAGGACGTGGCCGTCCGCTCGGCGTTCCAGGAGCGACAGCTTCTCTGAGGTCGTCGGACCGGACTTGGAGAAGACGATCGTGAAGTCGGGGGACGCCTCGCGTTGACGCGTGTGGGCCGGTACGGGGACTCCGGCCAGGGCTAACAGCTCGCAGAGCAGGTCGGGGCGGGCTTCCAGGAGGAGCAGCGGGAAGTGGTGCTGGAAGGTGGGCATCGTCGCTCCGGCCGGGAGTGATGGGATCTTGAGCGCCATGAGTGATGAGAACTGGCAGCGCCGGGTCGACGACCTTTGGGACGTGTTCGACCGGCATGAGCCCGCGGACTTCCTGAAGAAGATGGAGGCGCTGGTCTCGGAGCGGCCGGAGGGTGACCCGCTGGCGGCGTTCGAGCTGGCGTCGGCGAACGACTCCATCGGAACCGAGGGGCAGGCCGAGCCGCTTTATCGGGTGGCCCTCGCCGGTGGGCTGCCTGCGGCTAAGCGGCGGCGGGCCACGATCCAGTTGGCGAGCACGGTTCGCAACCTCGGGCAGATCGAGGAGAGCATCGCGCTGCTCAGCGCGGAGCGTGAGGCGGGGTCGGACGAGCTGGACGATGCGGTCGATGCGTTCCTGGCGCTCGCGTTGGCGGATGCGGGCAGGGAACGGGAGGGGCTTTCGCTCGCCTTGGGCGCGCTCTCCCGTCACCTGCCCCGCTACAACCGCTCCCTGGCCAACTACGCCAGGATGCTGAACGACGAGGACGACGCCTAGGAGAACTTGCCCAGCTGGTGAACGCGGGCGAGCCGGCCGTCGGGGGCCAGGTGGCCGACCATGAAGATCTCGACGGTCACGGTCTTCTTGTCCGTCGCGACCAGCGTGTAGTGGGCGGCCACCCGGTCGCCCGAGACCAGGGCGGTGTGGACCTCGACCTCGGCTGCCGTGCCCTTCTTCCGTGCGGCGCGGGTGTGGTCGATGACGCGCTGCCGGTCGAGCGCGATGCCGTCGGCGTGCCATGCGAAGTCGGGCACGAAGTAGCGGTCCAGCACCGCGCCCGGTCCTTCTTCGGCGTGGATCACGTCGTGCGGATACGCGGTCAGGAAGTCGGTGAGGTCGCGTTCGGTGGTGAGGCCCATGGACCCTCCTTAGGTGTATGGCGTACGCGTATAACGTACGCCTACCCCGTGGGGGTTCCCAAGGC
>NZ_JAGEOJ010000049.1 GCF_017573505.1 Actinomadura barringtoniae | reverse complement strand
GCAAGAGTGCTCGTCGTTGCTCCGCCCGTACCCATCTTGGGCACCAAGGCGAGCGCGAGAAGCACCCCCATAAAAAGGACGCCCGCCCGCTTCAGGCGTGAGCGCCTCCGGCAGCCGCAGGTGCAGCTTCGTGTGTCCAATTCTCCTCCAATGACGTTGATCGCGCTGGAGACGGCCGGGCGATCGGCCCGGTTGACCCCCGGCGAATGTGATCCATCGGCCCGTCGCTCGCGGGCCACACCGGGGTCATCTTCTGCCTGGCGTTCAGCCCCGATGGCCGCATGCTCGCCACTGGAAGCGGCGACAACTCCGCCCGGCTCTGGCCACTCCCCGCCACCCGCTGACAGGGTGGTGACCATGGACGTGAACTGCGTGACCATCGATGCGGCCGATCCGGACCGCCTGGCGGCCTTCTGGGGCGAGCTGCTCGGCCGGTCCGTGAGCGCGCGCGTGGGACCCTACATCTTCCTCGAACGCCGGAACGGGCTCACGGTCGGCTTCCAGCGCACGGACGCCGCCAAGATCGGGAAGAACCGCGTTCATCTGGACGTCGAATCCGACGACCCGGCCGCCGAGCAGGCCAAAGTGGAGGCGCTCGGCGGCCGGCGGCTGCACGAGTACGACGAGGGCGGTTTCCTGGTCATGGCGGATCCCGAGGGCAACGAGTTCTGCATCCTGCCCAAGGGACCGTTCGAACTCGACGGCGAAGGCCGGGCCGACTACCTGCGACCGAGGTAGCGGCGCGGGCGGCGGGGGAGTAAGGATGCTGGGGTGACGTCACCCCCAGGCGCGGCGCAGCCACAGCACTTCGGCATGCAGGGCGCGCACGGTATGCAGGGTCAGGACGCGGGTGTGCTGCCCGGGCCGTGGTACCGCATCCAGGCGATACCGGCGCCCGAGCGGACCTCCTCGGCCGAGTGGGATTTCGTGAGCGTGCTGCCCGCGGCTCTGTCGGCGGCGCGGCGCCGGCTGCCGTTCGTGGTGGGGTGGCTGTCCCCGGGCGCGGGCGCGCCGCTGGAGCTGATCACCAACGCCGGGCCGATGAGCCCGGGCCCGCGCGCCCAGCAGGGACTGCTGTTCCCGAACGGGGCGCGCGGCGTGCCGATCGGCGACGGGTGGCTGCGGCAGGCCGAGCGCATGGCGTGGACGCGCTGCCCTGGACGGCTCGCCCCGGCGGTGAAGACGGCCGACGATGGCGCGGGTCTCTTCGAGTCGACGCTGGTCACGTTGATGGAACGGCCGTTCGGCTGGTTCGTGGTCGCCGACCCGTGCGATGAGCGGATGCTCGACACCGAGATGCGCGAGCTGCATCACGAGCTGCGGATGCTGCGGCGCGGCGAGGACGAGCAGGCGCGGCTGGCGGTCGCGCGGGCCGATCAGCGGCTCGCGGAGCTCGACGCGTTCCGCGAGGCCGGGCTCTGGCGGGTACGGGTGCTGGCGGGCGCGGCGTCCGAGAGCGAGCTGTCGCAGATCGCGCCGGTGCTGGTCGGGTCGATGGAGCTCGGCCACCACCCCTACCGGCTGCGTTCGGGGCATGGGAGCGGGTCGTTCAGCGAGGTGCTGAGGCCGCCCGCGACGCCCGCGACGGCCGCCGCCGCGCGGCCCGCCGAGTCCGAGCAGCGCTACCCGTTCGTCGCGACGGCGGGCGCGCTCGCGGCGCTGGCCGGGCTGCCGCGGCGCGAGGTGCCGGGGCTGCGGGTGCTGGACGCGGGCTACTTCGACGTCACGTCCGAGACCGACGACGCGGCGCCGATGAACGAGCCGCGCATCGAGCTCGGATCGATCCTGGACGGGCAGGACCGCGAGGTCGGGCGGCTCACGGTCCCGCGTTCGACGATCAACCGGCACGTGTTCGTGACCGGCTCGACCGGCGCGGGCAAGTCGCAGACCGTGCGGCACCTGCTGGAGCAGCTGACGCGCGCCGGGATCCCGTGGCTGGCGATCGAGCCGGCCAAGTCGGAGTACGCGGCGATGTCGGGCCGGATCGCCGACCTCGGCGGGCCGGTCACGGTGGTCAACCCGTCCGACCCGGCGTCGGTGCCGCTGTCGGTGAACCCGCTCGCGCCCGAGCCGGGCTATCCGGTGCAGGCGCACATCGACATGGTGCGGGCGCTGTTCCAGGCCGCGTTCGACGCCGAGGAGCCGTTCCCGCAGATCATGGCGCAGGCGCTGCAGCGGGTGTACGAGGCCAACGGCTGGGACGTGGTGACCGGCGGTGGCGTGCCCGGGTCGCTGATCGAGCCCGCGGTGCCGACGCTGGAGCAGCTGCAGAACGCGGCGCTCCAGGTGATCGGCGACGTCGGCTACGGCCGCGAGCTGATGGCCGACGTCCAGGGGTTCGTGGACGTGCGGCTGCGCAGCCTGCGGATCGGGTCGGCGGGCCGGTTCTTCGAGGGCGGGCACCCGGCCGACATCGGCGGGATGCTGCGCGAGAACATCGTGCTCGCCATCGAGGACGTGGCCAACGACGAGGACAAGGCGTTCCTCATGGGCACGCTCATCATCCGCATCGTCGAGCACCTGCGGATGCGGGCGCGCGGCGGGCACACCAGCCCGGGGCTGCGGCACGTGATCGTGATCGAGGAGGCGCACCGGCTGCTGCGCAACCGCGGGCCCGAGCGGACCAGCTCGCACGCCGTGGAGCTGTTCGCCGGGATGCTCGCCGAGATCCGCGCGTACGGCGAGGGCATCGTCGTCGCCGAGCAGATCCCGACCAAGCTCGTCCCCGATGTCATCAAGAACACCGCGCTGAAGGTCGTGCACCGGCTGCCCGCGTTCGACGACCGGCACCAGGTCGGCTCGGCGATGAACCTCGACCAGGACCAGTCGCGCGAGGTGGTCTCGCTGCGGCCGGGCGTCGCGGCGGTGTTCGCGGACGGGATGGACCGGCCGCTGCGCGTCCGCATCCCGCTCGGCGAGGGCCGCGAGGCGGTCCTGCCCGGCCCGCCGCCCCCGGTGGACGGGCGCCGGTCGGCGGCGTGCGGCGGCGAGTGCCGGTCGGGCCGCGCGTGCTCGCTGTACGAGCTCCGCGAGGCGGACCTGCTGGCCGGGAACGCCGAGTGGGCGTGGCTGCGGCTGTGGACCGACACGCTCGTTCTCGCGCATGTGGCCAACCGGCCGCTGCCCGCCGTTCCGCCGGAGCTGGCGCGGCAGTGGTCGCGGCTGGTGCCGAGGCTGCGCGAGTGCACGCTGGCGACCGTGGTCGAACGGGCCGTGACGCGCCGCTCCTGGGCGCTGCGGACCGGGTTCCAGCCCAGCGAGCTGACCGCCGCCGCGGCGGGCGTGGCGCAGCAGCTCCTCGGCGGAACGGGCCCCGCGACGGCCGGAGCCCTGCCCGGGCCGACGTGGGTGATCCCGCAGCTGCGGTGGCTGCACGAGATGGACAAGCTGTTCCCGTTCGGCGAGGGCGCGCCCGACAAGCACGACCCCGCCCCACCGCTCGACTACCAGCTGCCCGGCCTCAAGCAGCAGGCCCCCGATCCCAAGCTCGGGCACCGGGTCCGCGCGCTGCGCCGCCATCCGCTGTCGATGGAGTTGGAACGCAACCGGCCCATCGCCGTCACCGCGCTCGGCGGCGACGACCACCACGAGGGGTTCGTCCGCGACCTGGCGATCGTCGGGATCGGCCTGACCGAGGAGGAGCAGCTCGAACACGTCGCCGAGACGATGCGGGTCGCCTCCTGGCTCGACCCGGTTCTGAGCTGGCCGGAACGCTTCATCGAGCCCTACGAGGAGCAGTCGTCCGGCCCCCTCTTCGCCGACTGATCCCTTGGACGGTGCCTCTGGGCGACGGTTTCGTCACGATTGGGTGCTGACTAACCGTCCCCTGCGTCACGCGGGTTAATTTCTTCATCGACGGATCCCGACCTCCTCACCGGAGCGCCGCAGATGACGATCACCGACGCGGGACGCCGTGCCGCCGGGCCGTTCTTCACGCACGCGCCGCCGGGCGCGGGCGGCGACGACCAGCCGCAGCAGAACGCGACCCGCTACCTGTCGGCCGCGGCCTATCTGGACAAGCACTTCTGCGACAGCGTCATCAAGGAGTACGTCGACGACGAGCATCGCGCGGTCGTGCCGTCGTTCGGCTTCGACCTCGAGCCGGTGATCCTGCACGCGCTGCGCGCCCGCCGGCTGCGCCTCTTCAGGGACATGGCCCTCGCCGCGGTCTGGGTCGCCGGCTGGATCTTCGCGCCGCTCATCACGGGCGGGATCTTCCTGCTGGCGCTCCCGGCCGTCGCGCTCTATCTGCTCGACCTGATCCGCAGGCGGCCGATGGTCATTCTGGTGGTGCTGGCGGTGGCGGGCGCGGTGATCTGGCTCGTCTACAAGGTCCTGTCCACGGTGATCAACTCGGGCTCGGGCAGCACGACGTTCGACCAGGAGCCGACCGGCACCGGCACGGGCACCGGCACCGGCACGGGCGACGACGGCAGTGGCGTGCCCGGCTTCTACGCGGCGCAGGCCCACCACCCGTTCATCGTCGGGATCCTGCTGCTCGTGGTGTTCAGCGCGGTCGTCCTTGGGCACCTGGCGATGGTGCTGCGCACGCTGGCGCGCGACCTGGCGCCCGGCGCGACCGGCCGCGTGCCCGCCTCGCCCAGCGAGCGTGTACGGCGCCTGCTGACCAGGATCGCCTCGGCGCAGCGCGGCAACGTGACGCTCTATTCGAGCGAGAACCCGTTCATGGGCGCCGGCGACGTCAAGGCGCCCTGGGCGCGCGCCTGGTCGATCGTGCTGGAGCTCGACCGCGCCGCGTCCGGCCCGCTGGGCACCGGCGGCAAGGCCTCGCCCGTCGACCCGGTCGCGATGCACGCGCGGGTGCGCTCGCGCCTCCAGGAGATGCGCGACGAATGGCCGCCGCGCGGGCCGGACGGCGCCGAGCCCGACCGCTCGCGGTGGCTGCCGCCGAACGAGCGGATCGCGGGCCTGGTCACCGACGTCCACGTGGTCGGACGCGGCGAGTGCGCCCAGCGCCGCCGCCCCCTCGACGCGACCGGCGGCCACCACTTCGAAGGCCACCCGCTGATCGACGCGCAGGCGGGCGTGCCGTTCTCGGTCGCCAGCCCGGAGGCGATCGAGGCGATCGTGCGGCACCCGCAGGGCGGCGTCCGCTGCTATCAGCGGGTCATGGTCGGCGCGCAGGGCCAGGCCATCCTCGGGCGCGACAACCGGCCGCTGGCACCCGCCGAGGACCAGGACATCGCGCTGTCGGCGTTCGTCTACCTGGCCGTCGAGGGACGGATGCTCTACGGGCAGTTCGTCGCGACCGTGCTGCCGCCGATCCGGCGCGAGTTCCGCATCGTCGACGTCCTGCCGACCCTCGGGACGGCCGGGCTGCTCGGGCGGTCCGTGCGGATCGGCTGGAAGAGCGTGCCGCGCGCGGTCGTGCTCGCGTGGTTCCGCGTCATCGGCACGCTGTGGTGGATGGCGCGCGGCTACTTCGCGGCGACGACCGTCTCCGACCCGGCCGCCGACATGGTCCACGACTACGGCGCGCGGATCAGCGTGCGGGAGCTGGCGGCCGACGCCGACTTCCACACGTTCATGCAGGAGCTGGACGCGGACAAGTACACGCGGCTGATCGAGCGGCGGGTGAACGAGGCGGTCCTGGACTACCTCTCGGGCGACTGCGGCATCGACGTGTCGGCCTACCGGGACCAGGCCAGCGTCATCATGAACGAGGGCGTCATCATGACCGGCGGCTCGATCAGCGGGCAGGTCGCCGTCGGCGGCAGGGGTTCGCGCATCGAGCAGAAGCAGGGGATCAATCCGTGATGAGTCAGCAGGGCGGCGACCGCGGCGACCGCGGCGTTCACATCGGCGGCAACGCCAACGTCTCAGGCCAGATCGCCACCGGCGACAACGTCACCCAGAACCAGCAGGTCAACGCGGCGCCGAGCGCCGACGCCGCCGCGGCGCTGGAACGCGTCGCGCGGCTGCTGGAACAGCACGCCGGCGAGCTCGCCGAACCGCAGCGGGCCCGCCGCGACCTCGCCGACGTCCGCGAGGAGGTCGAGGAGGACGACCCCGATCCCGAACGGATGGAGGGCGCCCTGCAGCGCCTCGGCCGCCGGGTGAGCGGGGTCGCCGTACTGGCGGAGGCCGTTCACCGGCTCGGCGCCGCGCTCGGTCTCTAGCCGCGCTCGGTCTAGTCGCGCTGGGTCTCCAGCCGCGTCCGGCTTCTGACGTCCGGTCAGATCGCGTCGGCGGAACGGGCCGCCAGGCCCGCCTCGTCGGCGACGGGACCCCAGTACTGGATGAACTCGCTCTTGGCCTGCGTGGCCCGCTGGTCGGCCTCGGTCGCCTCCGACGGGCAGTCAGGCGCGACGCTCAGGTAGTGCTTGTTGGAGTCCAGCGAGGCCTGGAGGGCGCGGACCAGCGCGTCCTTCATCTCCGAGCCGTTCTGCAGCGCGCTGACGTCCAGGCCCTGGGCGGTGCCGAGCTCGGACTGGCGCTGGTCGCGGATGCGGGTGAGCCCGGCGCTGTCGCAGTCGCCGTCACCGGTGACCGTGCCGAGCTCCCGGCGCGTGGAGGTCATGTCGTTCAGCAACGAGTCGACCTTGCCCGCCTGCGCGGTGACGTCCGCGCTCGCCGTCGGCGAGCCCGACTCGGTGTCGGTGGGCTCGGCGGTGCCGGTGTCGGTGGTCGTCTGCTCGGTCTCGCTGCTGCCCTGCTGGGTGAGCGGCGGGTTGGCATTGTCGTTCTTGTCGTGCGGCCAGACGATGATCAGGAGCGCGACCAGGACGAGGATCGTGACGCCGCCGCCGATGACGACGTACGGCATGGCGCTGCGGCGGCGCTGGTTGCTCGGGGGCGGCGGCTGCCAGATCTCCGGCTCGTCCCACGGCTCGCGGCCGAGCGAGATGGACGTCTCGCCGTGCGCGGACTCGTACGGCGGAGGCTCGTGCGGCGAGGAGGACGGCGCCCAGGCCGTGGGCTCCTCGGGCTGCGGGCTCCACGGACCAGGCTGGCCGGAAGGGCCGGGCGGCGGTGCGGGCTCGGTGCCGTCCGAACGCGCCTCCCACGGGCTCGGAGCGGGTTCGTTGCCCTCCGAGCGCGGCGACCACGGGTCGGGCGGAGGCTCGGACCAGGGCGTGGGAGGCGGCTGCTGCGAGCCGGGACCATAGCCGGAGCCAAGGCCGCCGGGGTCCTGCGCGGTCGGGTCGTTCGCGCCCGGGGCGACGCTGGAAAGCGGCGCGTTGCACCGCGTGCAGCGAGGCAACGCCGGAGTCGTATCGCTACCACATCGCGGGCACCGCATACCAAGCCCTCCCCTTGGGGGTGCATCGGTCACAAGATACTGCGCGCTCGCGTTCCCGTGACCGTCCGATGACCGGTCGCAACCCGGTTGTGATCAGTCGATCACATCCCGGTCCAGCGGCGCGCGGGCTGTCCCGCGGCCTTGGCCACCGGCGCCCACAGCTTCACGAACCTCCGCTTGGCCGCGGTGGCCTTCTGCTCGCCCGCCGCGCGGCCCGGCGCGTGCGCGGCGTCGGGGTTGGGCTTGCCGTGGCAGTTGCTCTGCTGCTGTTGCGCCCAGCTCAGCAGCGCCTGGTCGACTTCCAGCGACGCCTGGAACGCCTCCCGGAGGCTGGCGCGCATCTCCTCGCCACGCTGGAGCTTGTCGAGCTCGAGGTTCTGGGTGCGGTGGAGCTGGTTCTGGCGGCGCTGCGCGACGTTCTGGAAGCCGCTGATGGCCCCGGGCAGCTGGTCGCACTTGCCGGTCTTGCCGAGCGCGACGGCGAGCTGGCGCTTGGTGCCCGCGCTGGCGTCCAGCAGGTCGTTGACGTCGGCCGCCTGCTGCTTGGCGGGGCCCTTCAGCGGAGCCTGGTTGCCCGTCTGCTTGGTGTTGGGCGGCTTGGTCGCCGTCGAGGCGGGCGGCTTGGCCGCGGGCGGGTCCTTCTTGTCGTCGCCGGTGAACATCACCACGCCGACGGCGATCACCGCGACCGCCACGAGCGCGCCGACGCCGATGAGCAGCGGCTTGCCCGCCTTGCCGCCGGAGGAGGGCGCGGGCTGCTGGTAGCCGGCGTAGCCGTTCGGGTCGCCGGGCATCCCGGGTCCGCCCTGCATGCCCGGGCCGCCGGGACCGCCCATGCCGCCGTTCGGCGCGAACGGGCCCTGGTCGTACGGCTCGTACGGCATGCCCTGGTCGAACGCCATGCCCGGCGCGACCTGGGTCGGCGCGTGTTGCCCGCCGTCGGCGGGACGCAGCTGGCCGGGATCGAGCATGGTCTGGTCGTGCATCCCGCCGTGGCCGTTCATGCCACGGCCGGCGTCCATCATCGTCGCGTTCGGATCGACCATGCCGGGGCCGCCCACGCCCTGGCCCATGCCGCCGCCCAGGCCACCGCCCGGGTCCATCATGGTCGCGCCCGAGTCGAGCGAGGTCGGCGCGCCGAGCGGGTCGTTCCACGACTGCTCGTCGGGCTGGCGCGGGTGCGCGAACCACGAGTCCGGGACGATCGACTCCGCGGGCGGCTCGGTGCTGTACGGGGAGGGCGCGCCGGCGTTCATCCCGTTCGCCCAGGAGGGCGGCGGCGGGGGCGGCGCGGGCGCCTCGAAGGACTGCGGCTGGGCGGGCTCGTCGTCGGCGTCCGGGTCGAACGTCCACGCCGCGGTCGACTCGGGGTCGGCGGGCGGCAGCGAACCCTGCGCCGCGGGCGGCAGCGGGGAGGCCGGGTCGAGCCGGCCGCCCTGCGGCTGCGCGCCGCCGTTCATCGAGCCGTTGGACCCGTTCGAGCCATGGGATCCGTTCGTTCCGTTCGAGCCGTTGGGCAGGCCGTACTGCGAGCCGTTCAGCATCGTGGTGGCGCCGCTGGCGAACTCGGGCGGCTCGTTGCCGAGCGGCGGGAACGCGTCGGACGGCGCGGGCGGCAGGGAACCGGACGCGGGCGGGAACGCCGTGCCCGCGACGGGCAGGCCGCCCGGCGGCTCGGCGGGCAGGTCACCGGGGATGGCGGGCGCCTGGTCGGCGGCGGACGCCGGTGGAGCCCACGCCGGCATCGGCGGCGGGACCATCATCGTCTTGTCGGCCGCGACCTGAGCGTTCGCCGGGTCGGCGACCGGGGCTCCGAGCGGAGCCTCGCGGTCGATCGGTGCGTTGCAGTTCGAACAGTTGCCGAGCGTCCCGGGCGTGTTCGAACCGCACGTCGGACACTGCATCGCTCAGACCTCGCCTTGTCGCCGCTTTCCCCACGAAACAGCAGGGCCCCCGACAAAGTACTGTGTGCGGCCGCTCTCGGGCGTGCCGATGGGAATCTGCGACCTCTTTGTGTCGCCGGTGGTTGCCGCATCGTCCGGGGCTCGCACCGAATCACGGTGTGCGGGCCACGTCAAGATCGAGCCAGGTGGTTTACCTGAGGGGTGTGTGACCCTGGTCTCATTCTTGCGGAACGCCGCGCGGCGATCTCGTCACGTTTTCCCGAGGTGGTCGTTCAATGAGGCTAGGCTCGACAACGGTTTCTGAGCGCCGCAGATGCACTACAGAGAAGACGGAGTCCATGAGCGATCTTCCGCTGCGTTCGCAGCTGGCCGTCGCGCTCGGTCGTACGGCCGCCAAGATGTCCCGGCTGGCGGGCAAGGGCGACGGCAGCGTGATCGGCGGCCGGGTCGGCCTGAAGCTCGACCCCGAGCTGCTGACCAAACTGGCGAGGGACCGCAAGCTCGTTCTGGTCAGCGCCACCAACGGCAAGACGACCACGACCCGGCTCATCACCTCGGCGATGTCGCCGCTCGGCGAGGTCGCGACCAACGCGTTCGGCGCGAACATGCCGACCGGGCACGTGTCCGCCCTCGCCTCGTCCCCGGACGCCCGCTACGGCGTGCTGGAGTGCGACGAGAAGTACGTCCCGATGGTCCTGCGGGAGACCGGCGCGAACGTCGTCGCGCTGATGAACCTCAGCCGCGACCAGATGGACCGTGCCGCCGAGATCTGGCTGCTGGCCGGCAAGTGGCGCAAGGCCCTGGAGGCGTCCCCGACCAGCCACGTCATCGCCAACTGCGACGACCCGCTGGTCACCTGGGGCGCCGAGACCGCCAAGAGCGTGACCTGGGTCGCGGCCGGTCAGCACTGGCGCGAGGACTCCTGGTGCTGTCCCAAGTGCGGCGGCCCCCTCGACCGCCAGGACACCGACGAGAACAGCGACTGGCGCTGCCGCGAGTGCCACTTCTCCCGGCCCCGCCCGGACTGGATCCTGCACGGCGAGCAGGTGACCGGACCCGACGGTCGCGTCTTCCCGCTGAACGGGCTGGCGCTGCCGGGCCGTGCCAACCGTTCCAACGCCCTCGTCGCGCTCGCCGTGGTCGCGCAGTTCGGCGTGCCGCCCGAGCAGGCGCTGCCGCTGCTCGCCGAGGTCAGGTCGGTCGCCGGCCGCTACACCACGGTCGAGCACCAGGGCCGCACGCTCCGGCTGCTGCTGTCCAAGAACCCGGCGGGCTGGCTGGAGGCGTTCGACGTCCTGCAGCCCGCGCCCGGCCCGGTCGCGCTGTCGATCAACGCGCAGGGCCCCGACGGCCGCGACACCTCCTGGCTCTGGGACGTCGACTACCGCATCCTGCGCGGCCGCCCGGTCTGGGTGACCGGCGAGCGCCGCGTCGACCTCGCCGCCAGGCTCGAGGCCGCCGACGTGACGTTCACCGTGGTGGACGACATCGACCAGGCGGTGATGGCCGTTCCGCCCGGCCACCTGGACGTGATCTCCAACTACACCGCCTTCCAGGACATCCGAACGAGGTACGGCCGTGTCGTCTGACCGCATCAAGATCGTCTGGATCTACCCCGACCTGCTCGCCACCTACGGCGACCAGGGCAACACCATCGTCCTGGAGCGGCGCGCCGCGCTGCGCGGCATCCCGACCGAGACCGTGCACATGCGCTCGGACGAGCCGGTGCCGCCGGACGGCGACATCTACCTGCTCGGCGGCGGTGAGGACCGGCCGCAGATCCTGGCCGCGCACCGGCTCCGCCGCGACGGCGGCCTGGCCGCCGCCGCCCAGCGCGGCGCGGTCGTCTTCGCGGTCTGCGCGGGCTACCAGATCCTCGGCCACGAGTTCGGCGGCGAGGAGGGGCAGCCCGTGCCGGGCCTCGGCCTGCTGGACATCAGCAGCGGCCGCGGCGAGCAGCGCGCCGTCGGCGAGATCGTCGGCGACGTCGCGACCGAGCTGAACGTGCCGCGCATCACCGGCTTCGAGAACCACCAGGGCGCGACCCGGCTCGGCCCGAACGCCCGCCCGCTCGCCCGCGTGGTCGCGGGCATCGGCAACGGCGGCGGTGACGGCACCGAGGGCGCCTACGCGGGCCACATCCTCGGCACGTACATGCACGGCCCGGCGCTGGTCCGCAACCCGGGCCTGGCCGACCTGCTTCTCCGCTGGGCCGTCGGCTCCGAACTCCGCCCGATCGACGACTCGTGGGCCGGGCGGCTGCGGGAGGAACGCCTCAACGCGGTCCTCTCCGCCTCCCGCTGAACGAAGTCGTCAGTAGACGAGGGCCTGGGCGCCGTCCGCGATCGCCTCTTCCACGAAGGTGGGGGCGCCCGCGATGCGGATGCCGTCGATGACGTCGTCCGGGCCGATGTCGCGGCGCGCCGCGCACTGGGTGCAGACCGTCACACGGCCGCCCTTGAGCACGATCTCCAGGAGGTCCTCGAGGGGGGTCGCGTGCGGCAGCCGAAAGTCCTTGGCGCGGCCGGGGAGGCCGTACCAGGCGGACTCGCCGGTCAGCCAGAGGGAGACGTCGACGCCGCTCGCCACCGCGGCCGCCGCGACCGTGAAGGCCTGGTTGCACCGCTCCGCGCCGTCCGCGCCGGCGGTCGCCTTGATCACCAATGATCTCGCCATACCGGAACCCTAACCCCGTGCGGGATAGGCTCGCGGCGTGGGAGCGATGGTGAACGCGGGGGTCCTGGTCGTGGTGCTCGGCGCGGTGGTGGTGGGCGCCGCTCTGCTGGTCGTACGGCTGTCACGGCTGCGGTAACCACTACGCTCGGTGCTCATGGAGCCAGAGCTGCATCCCGACCTCGAACCACTGAAGTTCCTGCTGGGCACGTGGGAGGGCGCCGGGGTCGGCGACTACCCCACGATCGAGAAGTTCCAGTTCGGCCAGGAGGTCACCTTCTCGCACAACGGGAAGCCGTTCCTGATCTACTCCAGCCGCAGCTGGAAGATCGAGGAGGACGGCTCGCTGGGGCGGCCGCTGGCGACCGAGACCGGCTACTGGCGGATCCAGCCCGGCAACAAGGTCGAGGTGACGCTGGCGCACCCGACGGGGATCGTGGAGATCTACCTCGGCACCGTCGCGTTCCACCGGATCGACCTGGCCACCGACGTCGTCGCGCGCACCGAGTCGGCCAAGGAGGTCACCGGCGGCACGCGGATGTACGGGCTGTTCCCGGAGAAGGACGGGCACCGCGACCTGGGCTGGGTGTACGAGATGGCGGCCGTCGGCCAGCCCCTCCAGTCGCACCTGTCGGCCCAGCTCAAGAAGG
>NZ_JAGEOJ010000048.1 GCF_017573505.1 Actinomadura barringtoniae | reverse complement strand
TGGTGGAACGGGCGGGGCTGGCGGGGGCGGCACGGTTGGTGGAACGGGTGAGGTTGGCGGATCGGGCGAGGCTGGTGGAACGAGTGGGGCGGGTGGAGTTGGCGCGGCTGGCGTAACAGGCGGGCTTGGCGGCGCGGGTGAGATCGGCGGGGGGGGCGGGGGCGTTGATGTTCTGGCTTTGCGGTTTGGGCTTGCGGGGGCACTTCGGGCTTGGGGTGGCGCGGGGGGTTTGCTGGCGATTGATGATGCTCAGTGGATTGATGCGGAGAGTGCGGATGCGCTGTCTTATGCGTTGCGGCGGGTGACTGAGGGGCTGGGCTGCGTTCTGGCTGAACGGACTCGGGTCGCGGCGCCTGCGGTTCGGTTGGGCGGCGGGTGGAGCATCCTGGATGTTCGTCCGCTGAACGGTGACGACATTGCGGATCTGCTTAGTGAACATGGGCTTCCTTGCAGGCTGGCGGGGCCGGTGCACGTCGCCAGTGGTGGGTTTCCGCTTTGGGCGGTCGAGATCGGTAAGGCGCTGGCGGCTTCGGCCGACTCGGTGCCGTATGCGGTCAGGGCTCTGATTGCCGTTCGGCTCAGTGAACTTCCTGGGCGTACGCGGGAACTGCTGCTGACTGCGGCGCTGGCTCGGCGGCCGACCGTGGCGCTGCTTCGGCGGGCCGGTTGGGCGGACGCGGATCTGGATCTGCGGGCCGCGATCGCGGCGGGTCTGGTGGCGATCGATCCTGCTGGGCAGGTGGCGTTCGCGGGGTCGGCGATTGCCGGAACGCTCGTTCAGGAGGCCGGGTGGACGCGGCGTGCTGAAGCCCATCGGCGGCTGGCGGGTGCGGTGGAGGATGACGTCGATCGCGTTCGGCATCGGGCTCTGGCTGGTCGTGACCTTGATCCGGAGCTGGCGGCCGAACTGGTGGAGGCCGCGGCGATCGTCCGGGAGGCGGGGGACCGGGCGGCTGCGGCTGAGCTGGGGCTTCTCGCCGCCGAACGCGCGCCTGGCTGCCGGGACGATCCTGAGCTGCGCCGGACGATCGTCGATGCGACCGCCGACGCCGCTGCGGCCGGGCGGTCCGATCTCGTACGGCAGGGCGAGGCGCTGCTTGACCGGATCGGGACACCGACCGAGCGGACCCGGGCGCGGCTGGCGGTGATCCGTACCGCCGGGCAGTCGCTCACCGGCCTCGCCGACACTTTCGCCCGCGCGCTCGCCGACGCCGAGGGTGATCCGGCGCTGCAGGCCGAGGTTCATCTGCGGCTCGCGGTCCGCGCCAACCTGACCGAGGGCGATCCGGCGCGGGCCCGGCGCGAGGCGGATCTCGCCTGCGCGCTCGCGCGGGTCGCGGGAGATCGCGATCTGCTGGCGGCGGCGCTCACGATGCGGGCGCGGGCCGAGCGGCTGGTAGGGGACGCTGTTGCTGAACGCACGCTTGCCGAGGCGCTCGGGCTGTGCTCTGCGACCGGGCCGGTGAACGATTCCGCGCCTTTCCTGGCAGCTCGGCACGCGCTTTTCGACGACCGGTTGAACGAGGCGCGCGCGGCCTTCCTCGATCTGCTTCCCGCCGCCGAACGTTCCGGCGCGGCCGAGGACATCGTGGACGTGCTGCGCGGGCTGGCCGAGGTCGAGGTGCGTTCGGGCTGGTGTGCGATCGCCGCCGCGTACGCGCGCCGTGCCGCCGAACTGACCGAGATCGCGGGGCTGTCACCGGGACCGGCGTGGTTCACGATGGCGCTGACGGAGGCGGCGGGCGGCGGGCCGCACCGCGCCCGGGCCTTCGCGCTGCACGCGACCAAGGCGTCGGAGGAAGAGCACGACGTCATCTTCCTCGCGCGCAGCCTGGCGGTGCTCGGCCAGGTCGAGCTGATGACCGGCGATCCGGACGCGGCTGAGGAGGCGCTGGGCCGCGTTCTCGATCTTGAACGGGCCGCTGGCGTTGTGGATCCGTCCGTTCTGCGCTGGCATGGCGACCTGGTGATCGCGCTCGGTGCCACCGGTCGGCAGGACGAGGCGCGCGAGCTGCTGGCAGAGGTCAGGCCGACGGCGGAACGGCTCGGGCGCGGCGGCGTACTGGCCGCGCTCGATCATGCTGAGGGCCTGACGCTGGCGGCGAGCGGACGCCTCGAAGATGCCGAGGAGGCGCTGGACGCGGCGGTCGAACGATTCGGCGCGCTGGGCTTGCCGCTGGAGCAGGGGCGGGCGCTGCTCGGGCTGTCGCAGATCGCCCGGCGCCGGCGCCGCAAGGCGCAGGCCCGGGCTTTGCTGGCCCGCGCCGACGCGATCTTCACCGGCGCGGAGGCCCGGCCCTGGCAGCACCTGGCTCGCGACGCCGCCGCCCGCCTGGACTCCGGCGACCCGAACACCACGGGCCTCGACGTCGCGCTGACCGGGACCGAGGCCCGGGTGGCCGCGCTCGTGTCACGAGGATCCAGCAACCGGGAG
This sequence comes from Actinomadura barringtoniae, assembly GCF_017573505.1. Lineage (GTDB taxonomy): Bacteria > Actinomycetota > Actinomycetes > Streptosporangiales > Streptosporangiaceae > Spirillospora > Spirillospora barringtoniae. The sequence continues at coordinate 14,087 of NZ_JAGEOJ010000048.1, read as the reverse complement.
ATCGCCGTCGCGCTCTCCATCAGCGTGAAGACCGTCGAGTCGATGCTGACGCGGATCTACCGCAAGCGGGGCGTCCGTTCCCGGACCCAGCTGATCGCCGCCCTCCGCGCCTGACGCAACGCGCGATGCGCGATGCGCGATGCGCGATGCGCGATGCGCGGCCTGACGCAAGGGATTCCCCCGTTTCGGGCGCGGCGCCCCGAACCTACCGTTTCTCCCATCGGCGATCCCGATCACCTGGTCAGGGTGCACCACCTCCCGCCACGGGCCTTGTCCGGACAAGGCCCGTACCCCCGTAGCGCGCACCCCTGTAGCGCGCACCCCCCGTAGCGCGCCCCCTGAAGCGCGTACCCCCGAGCCCCCTCGAAAGGCCCCACCGATGAACAGGAATGCACGGCTGCTCTGTTCTGCGGGCGCGGCCGCGGTGCTGGTGATCGCGGCGATGCCCGCCGCGCAGGCAGACCCCGGGCCAGGCCCGTCCCCGAACGCTCCCGCCGATCCGATGCTCAAGGCGATGCGCCGCGACCTCGGCCTCTCCACTCACCAGGTCCAGAAGCGCTGGGCGGACGAGGCGCGCGCCCGCCGCGCCGCGCAGGTGCTGCGGCCCGCGGTCGGCGGCGCCGGCATGTGGTTCGACGCCCACGCCGGAACGCTGGTCGTTCCCGTCGTCGACGATGTTCACGCACGTCAGGTCCGCGCCGCCGGCGCACAGCCCAAGCTCGTCCCCTACGGGCCCGCCGCGCTGGTGCGAGTCGCCGGTCAGGTCTCCCGGCTCGTCGGCGCGGGCGTTCCCGGCGTGACGGCCTGGGGTGTCGACGCGCCTGCCGATCGCGTGACCGTACGGGTGACCGGCGCGGCCGACCCCGCGTTCCGCCAACGGCTGCAAGCCCTCTCGCCGGCGGTGAACGTGGTCCGTTCCGACACCACGTTCCACCAGCAGGGCGGCGACGTGGTCGGCGGCGAGTACTGGAAGCCGGGCACGGAGGGCTCGTGCTCGATCGGCTTCTCGGCGACCGGTTCCGGCGGCTCGCGGCACATGCTGAGCGCCGGGCACTGCACCAACGACGCCGACCAGGCCGCGTACGGCAAGGATGGCACGCGCCTCGGCACGTCCAACGTCGGCGGCACGCACAGCATCAACGCACGCGAGGGCGACTTCGGCCTGGTGGACGTCACCGAGGCGTCCTGGAAGCTGACCCCGACGGTGTCGGGTTACGGCGGCGGCGACATCACCGTCACCGGGTCCGCCGAGCCCACGGTCGGGATGTCGATCTGCCACTCGGGCGGCAACACCAAGCTCCAGTGCGGAACGGTCACCCAGATCAACCAGACCATCGACTACGGCAACGTGATCATCGACGGGCTGTTCGTGACCGACGCCTGCTCGGGCGCGGGCGACTCGGGCGGATCGTACGTCACCGGGCCCAAGAACGACGCCAAGGCCGTCGGGCTGCATTCCGGCGGCGGCAACGCGTGCGGCGCGAGCGACCCGGACACGATCGGGCAGCCGATCAACGAGGCCGTCGCCAAGTGGGGCCTCACCCTGGTCACCGCCACGGCCAACCCGGGCGGGCCGACGGTGGCCTCGCCCGGCGACCAGTCCGGCCAGGTCGGTACGGCCGTACGGCTGGACGGCAAGGTCTCGGGCGGAACGGCCCCCTACAGCTGGTCGGCCACCGGGCTTCCGGACGGGCTCGCGATCGACGGCTCGACCGGAACGATCAGCGGTACGCCGACGAAGGCCGGTTCGTTCAAGGCCACGGTCTCGGTCAAGGACGCCGCGAACAAGACCGGGTCCGCCTCGTTCACCTGGACCATCGGGGCGACCGGCGGCGCGCCCACGCTCACGAGTCCCGGCGGGCAGAACGCCTACATCGGCAAGGCGTTCTCGGTGCAGCTGAAGGCGTCCGGCGGAGCCACCCCCTACCGCTGGAGCGCGACGGGTCTCCCGGCCGGGCTGTCGATCAACGCGGCGTCCGGGCAGATCGCCGGCTCGCCGACGACCTGGGGGATGTCCAACACGACCGTGAGCGTCACCGATCAGGCGGGCAAGAAGGCCGCCGTCACCTTCCTGATCACCGTGTGGAACTCATGGTGATCTAGCGTCCGGACGGCGAGGGAGCGGGACCGCTGCCCGCCCCCTCGCCGTCCGACGACGCGTTCAGCCGACGCGTTCAGCTGACCAGTTCAGCCGACCAGTTCAGCCGACGTGTTCAGCCGACCAGTTCAGCCGACGAGTTCGGTCTCGTCGACGGTCGGGGTGTCGTCATCGTCGTCCTCGTCGGCGAAGCCGGGGATCCACGTGAGCGACTCGCCGCGGGCCGGGATCTCGCAGTCGAGCTGGCACAGGACGCCCGTGCCGGCCGACAGGACGCGGTGGACGATCACGTACTCGGGCGGCACGTTGAGCTGCCGGACCACGTTCGTCGGCCGCAGGTCGGTGACCTTGGCGGCCATGTCGCGCAGCCACTCGCGGTTGAACTTGAAGGTGTCCTCGACGAACGGCTCGGTGATCGGGGCGAGGAAGACCTGGAGTGACTCGGTGTCGACGTCCACGCCCTCGCGGATGAAGTCCTCCTCGCGCAGCGCCGCCTCGACCTCGTCGATGTCCTCGAGCGTGCCGATGCGCAGCAGGCGGCCCATCCGGTACTGGAAGTCCTCGGGGATCCGGTCCACCGCGCCGAAGTCGAGCACGCCGAGCCGCCCGTCCTCCATGAGCCGGAAGTTGCCCGGGTGCGGGTCGCCGTGGAGCATGCCCGAACGCTTCGGGCCCGACAGCAGGAACCGGCAGTAGAGCAGCGCCGCGTGGTTGCGCTCGTCCTCCGACCCGCCGGAGATGATCTTCGACAGGGGGGTGCCGTCGATCCACTCGGTGACCAGCACGTTTCCGGCCTGCGCGACGACCTCGGGGATGTAGAAGTCGGGGTCGTCGGCGGGGTAGGCGTCGCGGACCGCGGTCTGCGAGGCGGCCTCGATCGTGTAGTCGAGCTCCTCGATCACCCGTTCCTTGAGCTCGGCGAGCATGGACTTGACGTCCAGGCCGGGCATCAGGATGCCGAAGAGCTTGCCCAGCCGGGCCAGCTGGTTGAAGTCGCTGATCAGGGCCTTCCCGGCGCCCGGATACTGGACCTTGACGGCGACCTCACGGCCGTCCTTCCACACGGCCCGGTGCACCTGGCCGATCGAGGCGGCCGCGGCCGGCTTGTCGTCGAACGACTCGAACTCCTCGCGCCAGTCCGCGCCGAGCCCCTCGGCCAGCACCTTGTGCACGGCGGCGGCGGGCAGCGGCGGGGCGGCCTCCTGCAGCTTGGTGAGCGTGGCGCGGTACGGCCCGGCGATCTCGGGCGGCAGCGCGGCCTCGAAGATCGACAGCATCTGGCCGAGCTTCATCGCCCCGCCCTTGAGCTCGCCCAGCACCCGGAAGAGCTGCTCGGCGGTGCGCGTCTGGATCTCCATGGCCACGGCCTCGGCCGGCTTGCCGAACGTGCGTTTCCCGACGCCGAGGGCGGTGCGCCCGGCGAATCCAAGGGGCAGGGACGCCAGCTTTGCGGACCGCGTCACCGCGCGGCGGGGAAGATCGCTCACGCTTGCATTCTCAGCGATGACGTGTCGTTCTCGCTACAACCACTGACACAAGTCTTGGTCCTTGTCTCGGCCTCACCGCCCCTACCTGGGTAAACGCGGTAAGTGTGCGCTTTCTCACCCTCTGCCCCAGGGCCTTGCGAAGGCGCGCGATACCGTGCGGGCCATGGCCGATGTGCTGCTGCTGGAAAAGCGTTCCGACGGAGTCGCCGTTCTCACCCTGAACGATCCCGACCGGCGCAACGCGATGTCCGACGAGATGACCGCCGAATGGAAGGACGCGATCGCGGGCCTGCGCGCCGACCCGGCCCTGCGCTGCCTGGTGGTCACCGGTGCCGGCAGCGCCTTCTCCTCCGGGGGCAACCTGTCCTGGCTCGCGGACACCAACGCGATCAAGGTCCCGCCGCTGCGCGACCGGATGCTGGAGTACTACCGGACCTGGCTGACGATCCGTTCCGTCGAGGTCCCCACGATCGCCGCGATCAACGGGCACGCCGTGGGCGCCGGCTTCGCCCTGGCCCTGGCCTGCGACCTGCGCTACGCGGCCTCGGACGCCAAGATGCTCGTCCCGTTCACCGCCCTCGGCCTGCACCCCGGCATGGCCACCACCTGGCTGCTCCCCGAGGTGGCCGGGCTGCCGATCGCCCGCGAGCTGCTGTTCACCGGCCGCGCCGTCAGCGGTCCCGAGGCCGAGGCGTACGGCCTGATCAACCGTTCCGTCCCGCGCGAGCAGGTCCTGGGCGAGTCTCTCAAGGTCGCCGAGCAGATCGCCGCCCAGGCCCCCATCGCCACCCGCCTCACCAAGGTCGCCCTCTCCGGCGGCGGCCACCCCGACATGGAGTCCGCCCTCCGCTGGGAATCCCTGGCCCAGCCCGTCACCATGACCTCCAGCGACATGGTCGAGGGCATCACCGCCCAACGCGAAAAGCGCCGCCCCACCTTCACCGGCGAGTAGCCACCCGTTCGGCCGATCCCGCGCTGGCCGAAGCGGCGAGGCAAGCCGCAGCGCGGACCGTGTCAGAGGGCACGCCAGGCGCCGCGCCGGCGCTGAGAGACGCTGCTGGTCAGAGGCCGCCGTGTTGGCGGGCTGACTCTTGGCGGGGGACCAGGGACATGGCGCCCGGGGCCTCGTCGTGCGGCGGGCCGGACTGCTTCTGGGCCTTGCGCTTGGCCAGCTGCCCGGCGATCAAGGCGGCGAGCACCGGGGTGGCGACCTCGATCACGCGGGTGATGGAGGCGGCGGGGAGGCCGAAGCGGCCTGCGACCTTGCGGGCGACCGGGCGGAAGGCGCGGCCCGCCACGCGGCCGGCGATCATGCCGACGACGCCTCCGCCGATGCGGGCGGCGGCCGAACGCTGCGCGCTCTCTTCAGGCGAGAGGGGTACGCCCTCGATGGGCTCCTCGTTCTTGCTGGCCTTGCTCACCGTGCCCCCTGTAGTCGACTGTCACCGTACGTACCCAATCGACCACAAGGAGAAGCTCCGGCCGCCGGGGCGCCCGCCTCCCTTCCCCTTGACGAAGCGGGTGCCCGGCGGCCGGAGCCGTCCTGGAGCCCGACAGTAGGAGCGGTCCGCGGGGCCGTCAACGGGCCCGTGTGGACAGGGTGTGGAGGCTCCTGGGGACGCGCCGGGGTGTTGGTGTGGAAAGCGGGGGGAGATTCTGTGGAAACTCTCTGGGGACGGGCAAAAACACCTCGGCTGACCTGGGATGATGCCGCCCACCCCCTGTGGAGGACGCAAATTTTTGGGTACGGTTCTGGGGTGCCCCCCAACGTAGAGGTCCGCCGCAGCAACAGACGTCGGCGGACGGTGTCCGCGTATCGCGACGGGGACAAGGTCGTGGTGATGCTTCCGTCGAGGCTGAGCAAGGCCGAGGAAGAGCAGTGGATCGCGACCATACTGGAGCGCCTGGCCGAGCGTGAGCGCCGGCGGCGGCCCAGTGACTCCGATCTCGAGGCACGGGCTCTAGAGCTGTCTCGCCGCCATCTCGGCGGCCGTGCGGTGCCCACGAGCGTCCGCTGGGTGAGCAACCAGCGCACGCGCTGGGGCTCCTGTACGCCCGACGACGGCACGATCAGGCTGTCCACCCGGCTGCGCGGCATGCCGTCCTGGGTGGTCGACTACGTGCTGGTCCACGAACTGGCCCACCTGCTGATCCCCGGGCACGGCGCGGACTTCTGGGAGCTGGTCGGCCACTATCCGAAGACGGAACGGGCCCGCGGCTACCTGGAGGGCGTCGCGGCGGCCGAGCACCTGCCGCACGAGGACGCGGCGGACGCTCCGGACGCCAACGACTACGGCGTCGCTGGATGACCCGGTTCGTCGCGGTCCTGGCGTACCCCGGCGGGCAGGCCCCGCCCGGCATCGACCCCGACGAGTTCCGCCTGGCCCTGCTCGAGGACACCTACGAGGTCGCGGCGGGCCTTGAGCTGGTCACGCCCGCGCTGGTCCTGGACCCGCCCCACCAGCCCGACGCCGAGGCCGTCACCTGGCCGGGCACGCCGATCGTACAGGCCGGAACGCCCGCCGAGGCGTTCGCCGAACTGCACGCCCTGGGCGCCACCGAGGCCGCCCTCCTCGCCCACGACGCGCCCGACCTGCCGCCGCTGCTGATCGGCAAGCTCTTCCGTTCGCTGGGGAACGCCCCGGCGGCCGCCTGCCAGTCGGAGAACGGGGGACTGGTCGCCCTGGCCGCCCGCCTCCCGCTGGAGGACTGGCTGGCCACGGCCCTCAAGGACACCGGCCTGAACGCGCCCGACGCGCTCACCCGCCTGCGCGACGCCGCCCCCCGCCCCGGCCAGATCCCCCAGGGCCCCGGCTGGCACCGCCTCCGTACCCCCGAGGACCTCCGCTTCCTCGACCAGGGCCTAGAGGGCTGGGAAAACACCCGCGCCCTACTAGAGGGCCACCCCCTCGCCTGACCGGCCGGCTGACCCCCTGCTGATCTGGTCGGCCGACCGCCCGCTCGCCTGACTGGCCGGACCGTCTGCTGCCCTGACTGGCTGGCCGTCCGCTGGCTTGATCGGTTGGCCGTCCGTTAACCGGCCGGCCGACCACCTGCCGGCCCGACTGGCCGACCACCTGCCGGCCTGACTGGCCGACCACTTGCTGATCTGGCCGGCCGGCCTGACGACCGGCCACCTTCGGGTCTGTTTGGCGGCCAAGCCTGACTGGTCTACAGGGTCGTCGCGCGGGCGACCAGTCGGCGTACGGCGTCGTCGGTGAGGTCGGGGAGGGCGTTGGCCGGGAACCAGCGGAGGTCGTCGGACTCGTCGCTGATCTCGGCGCGGGCGTTCTGCGGGGCGTAGGCGACGTACTGAACGTCCAGGTGCCACGTGCCCTCGGGGTGGCAGAAGACCTTGTGGCGGTCCAGCTGGATCGGGTCCAGCCGCAGCTCCAGGTCCTCGATCCCCGACTCCTCGGTGGCCTCGCGCAGGGCGGCCTCGGCGAGGGTGGCGTCCCCGGGTTCGCAGTGGCCGCCGAGCTGGAGCCACATCTTGATCTTGCGGTGCAGCGTCAGGAGGACCTGGGTGCCGGTGGAGTCCAGGACCAGCGCGCTGGCGGTGATGTGGCCGGGTGCGCACGCCTTCCAGAGCCCGTCGGCGTGCGCGTTCAGATGCCCCAGGAACTCCTCGCGCAGCCGCGCCTGCGCGGCGGCGAAGCCCGCGTCGGTGCCCGAGGGCCGGTAGGCCTCGAGCACCTTGATCGCGTCGGCGTGGAGCGGGTCGGCGGGCAGGGCCGGGTCGGCGGGCAGGGTCACGTGCGGCCGATGCGCGGGTAGAGCGAGTTGGCGGGGTGGCGGCGCCGGCGCTCGTGGTCGAGCGGGCGCTGCCAGCACAGTGCCGAACGGGCGGAACGGCGCCTGTGCGCGGCCGAGCCGGGATCGATCAGGCAGCCGTTCAGCCGCGTACGCGCGCGGAGGCTCACGACTCGGGTTTCCCGTCGTCGCCCTCGCCGTCGTCCTTGGGCTCGGTCTCGCCCTTGTCGTCCGGCCCGGCCTTGGCCTCGCCCTTGTCGTCCAGGCCCTTGGCCTTGTCGGGGTCGGTGAGGGCGGAGATGTCCAGGTCGGACAGGCCGTCCTCGCGGCCGTGCACGAAGCCGTCCGGGTCGTCCAGGTCCTCGGCGGTCGGCAGCAGGTCCGGGTGCTCCCAGACCGCGTCCCGGCCGGAGGTGCCGCGGACCTCGGTGAGCGTGCGCCACAGCGCGGCGGCCTCGCGGAGGCGGCGCGGGCGCAGCTCCAGGCCGACCAGCGTGGCGAACGTGCGTTCGGCGGGACCGCCGGTCGCGCGGCGGCGGCGGACGGCCTCGGCCAGCTTGACCGCGCCGGGCAGCCGGCCCTCGGCGACCTCGTTCACGACCGTGTCGACCCAGCCCTCGACCAGCGCGAGCGTGGTCTCCAGGCGGTTCAGCGCGGCCTTCTGCTGCGGGCTGTCCTCGGGCTGGAGGTTGATCTCGCCGCCCAGCGCCTCCTGGATGGCCTCGGGGTTGGCCAGGTCGAGCCCCTGAACGGCCTGCTCGATCCCGGACAGGTCCACGGTGATCCCGCGGGCGTAGTCCTCGACGGCGCTCAGGATGTGGGCGCGCAGCCACGGCACGTGGGCGAACAGCCGCTGGTGGGCGGCCTCGCGCAGCGCCAGGTAGAGCCGTACCTCGTCGTCGGAGACCTCCAGGCCCTCGCCGAACGCGTCGACCCCGGCGGGCAGCAGCGCGCCGACGCCGTCGGGCGCCAGCGGCAGGCCCACGTCGGCCGAGCCGACCACCTCGCGGGCCAGCGCGCCGAGCGCCTGCCCCGCCTGGCCGCCGACCATGGCGCCGGCCATCTGCTTGACCATGCCGATCAGCGGACCGGCCATCGCCTGCATCTCGGCCGGGATCTCGCCGGGCCCGCCCAGGGCGCCGCCCATCGACTCGACCATGCGGGTCGCGATGGGGTCGCAGACCTTGGACCACACTGGCAGCGTCTGCTCGATCCATTCCGACCGGCTCCAGGCCTGCGGCTTCTGGATCCCGGCGGGGAGCGTGGTGCCCTCGTCCAGCCACAGGTCGGCCAGCCGCAAGGCCTCCTCGACCTGGCGGCGCTCGGCGTCCACGATCGACGGGTCGCCCTGCTCGACCACCTGGTGGCGGGCGATGTTCTTGGCCAGGTCCCAGTTCAGCGGGCCGCCCTCGCCCGGGGCCCCCTGGGTCCCGATCATGTCGGCGAAGCGGTGCAGCATGTCGGCGAACTGCTGCATGTCGCCGCCCATGCCCTTGAATGGATCCTGGGGCTTGTTGTCGTCGTCACCGTCTCCCGGACGGTTGAAGCCGAAGGGAGTGTCACTCATCGGTTTGCCCCTGGGATGCATGATGGGCTCATATCCGCAACGTTAGCCGGTCCCGGCGGACTCGCGTACACAAGGAGAGGGGCACCTCCGTGGCAACGGGCAAGGTTCGCCCTCGGCGTAGCAAGGGCCCGGTCGTGGCCGTCACCGGCGCGTCGTCCGGGGCGGGGCGGCTGCTGGCCGGAAGGCTTGCCGAGCGGGAAGAAGTGAAGAAGGTCGTCGCGATCGACGCGCACCGCGGCGATGTGCCCGGTGTCACATGGCGCGTGGTGGACGTACGCGACCCGCTGCTGTCCAACCGGCTGTCGGACGTCGACGTGATCGTCAACCTGGATCTGGAGCGTTCGCCCGACCTCGAACCGCGCGAGCGCCGTACCCACAACGTCCGCGGCGCGCAGACCGTGGTGACCGCCGCGGCCGCCGCCCGGGTGCGCAGGGTGATCCTGGTCACCAGCGCGATGGTGTTCGGCGCGGGCCCCGACAACGAGGTGCCGCTGAACGAGGACGCGCCGCTGCTGGCCGAGGCCAACACCAGCATCGCCGGGGACTACCTGGAGATCGAGGACCTGGCCGCCAACGCGCCGGTCACCCACCCCGGCCTGGAGATCACCGTCGTACGGCCCGCCGCCCTGGTCGGGCCGGGCATCGACACCGTGGTCACCCGCCATTTCGAGGCGCCGCGCCTGCTGACGGTCAAGGGCAGCACGCCCGCCTGGCAGTTCTGCCACGTCGACGACCTCGCCGCCGCCCTGGAACTGGTGATCGTCGAGGACATCGCCGGGCCCGTCGGCGTCGGCTGCGAGGGCTGGCTGGGCGCCGAGGAGGTCATGGAGATCACCGGCAAGCGCGGCTTCGAGCTGCCCGCCTCGGTGACGTTCGGCATGGCCCAGCGCCTGCACCGCCTCGGCATGACGCCCGCGCCCGCCACCGACCTGCACTACGTCGCCTACCCGTGGGTGGTCGACTGCGCCCGCCTGCGCGACGCGGGCTGGAAGCCGCTGTACGACAACGCGACCGCCCTGCGCGTCCTCATGGACGAGACCGCCGGCCGCCACGCCGTCGTCGGCCGCCGCGTGGGCGGCAAGGAGGCCACCATGGCGACCGCCGCCGGCGCGACCCTCGCCGCCGTGGGCGCCGCCGCCGCCATCCGCCGAGCCCGCAAACGCCGCCGTGTTTAAGAAATCCCGGCCTACGGCCTCGCCTGGCGGCTCGGTCTAACCGGGCTTTTGGCGAGCGCTGCATCGCTTCGCGATCTAGCCTCGTTCCTCGGCTAGACCTTCGGACGCGCTCGCGTGCGTGGTGGCAGTGGCTGCGCACAAGATCGGCGAGGTGGACAGGGGCGGGGTCAGCCGGTCGGCGTGGTTGAGGGCGACGTCGACGGGGTCGGGGTCGGGGTCGTTGACGGGGTTGAGGTTGTCGTGGGGGCGGGCTTGGCCTTGGCGGCGGCCTTCTGGGCCTCCTCCAGGGCGTCACGGGCGGCGGTGATCCGCTTCCAGGCCTCGCCCATGGCGGTGTAGTCGTTCTTGCTCTGGGCCTTCTGGAAGTCGTTGATGGCCTGGTTGAGGTTGTTGATGGCCGCCTGGACGTCCGAGCTCAGCGGGCCGGTGCCGCCGCCCTGGTCGCCGGTGCCCTGGGTGGGTGCGGTGCCGTCACCGCCGAAGATCGAGGTCAGCGCGGCGGGGAGGGTGTCGCCGATGGCGCTCTTGCCCCCGAAGCGGACCAGCACCTTGCGCAGGATCGGATAGGTCGAGCTCGCGGGTTTGACGTAGACGGGCTCGACGTACAGGATCCCGCCCTCGAAGGGCAGCGACAGCAGGTTGCCGAACAGCGTCTTGTTGCCGTTCTGGTTCAGCGGGAACAGCTGCTGCCCGACGGTGGCGTCGCTGGTCATCGCGTTGTGCGCCAGGGACGGACCCTCGGTCGTCTGGTTGCGCGGCAGCTCCAGCACGCGGATCTTGCCGTACGTGGGCCCTGGCGTGGAGTCGACCGCCATGAAGGCCGCCAGGTTGGTGTTCCCCTTGGGCGTCAGCGCCGAGGTGAGCGAGAACTGCGGCGACTCCGAGTCGGGCATCTGCACGCTCTGGTAGTACGGCGGCTGGATCCTGCTCTGCGACGTCGGGTCCTGCGGCACCTGCCAGAAGCCCTGGGCGCCGTAGAACGCGTCGGGCTGGGTGACGTGGTAGTTGGTCAGGATCCGGCGCTGGACCTTGAACATGTCCTGCGGGTAGCGGAAGTGGTCCATCAGGCCCGGGACCTTGTCGATCGCGCTCCGCGGCTCCACGGTGTGCGGGAAGACCTTCATCCAGGTCTTGGTGATCGGGTCCTGGTCGTCCCACTGGTAGAGCCGGACCGTGCCGTCGTAGGCGTCCACCGTGGCCTTGACGGAGTTGCGCATGTAGTTGATGTGGTCGTTGGCCTGCTTGGCCACCGCCGACCGGGTGTCGGTGATGGTGTCGCGGGTCGCGTCCCCGAGGCTCATGCTCTCGGAGTACGGGTAGTTGTTGGACGTGGTGTAGCCGTCCACGATCCACAGGATGCGCCCGCCGACCACGGCCGGGTAGAGGTTGCCGTCCAGGGTGAGCCAGGGGGCGGCGCGGTGCACCATCTCGCGCGGGTTGCGGTTGTAGAGGATCTTGGCGCCCGGCTTGATCGCGCCCGAGAGCAGCAGGTTCTTGTCCTGGAACTTGGTCGCGAACAGGAACTTGCGCAGGAACGAGTCGACCCGGACGCCGCCGCTGCCGGTGTAGGTCGTGTCGGCCTGGCCGGAGGCGCTGTCGCTCGGGTAGTCCAGTTCCTGCTGGTCGTCGCCGCCGACGACCGAGTAGTTGTTGGACTGCTCGCCGAAGTAGATCTGCGGCTTGTCGATCCGCAGCGACCCCGTGGGCGGCTTGCCGTCGGCGCCGGTGGAGGGCATGTCCTTGGTCAGGAACTGCGGCGTGCCGCCCTCGCCGATCTGGCCGCCGTCGGCGGACACGAACCCGTAGCCGTGGGTGTAGACCATCCGGTCCTTGACCCAGCTCTGCTGGCCGGACGGTGCCCCGCTCAGCTCCCGGACGGCCACGATGGCGTCCCGCGACTTGTCGCCGATCTTGTAGCGGTCGACGTCGAGGGTGTCGGGGAACTTGTAGAACGGCCGCTTCTGCTGGAGTTGCTGGAACGTGGGGCTGATCACGTTCGGGTCGAGCAGCCGGACGTCGGTCAGCCCGTCCGCGGCGGACTGCAGCTTCTTGGCGTCGGTCTCGGGCTTGCCGCCGTACTGGGTGATCGAGGTGTCCTCGACCCCGTAGGCCTTGCGGGTCATGGCTATGTTGCGGGCGATGTACTGGCGTTCCTTGGCCTGCTCGTCCGGCTTCACCTGGAACTGCTGGATCAGCAGCGGGTAGAGGCCGCCGACCAGGATCGCCGACACGACCAGCAGCGTGAAGCCCACGCCGGGCAGCATCATGCCGCGGCGGGTGATGTTCACGAAGAACAGCGCCGCGCAGATGATCGCTATCAGGGCCAGGATCGTCTTGGCGGGCAGCAGCGCGTTGACGTCGGCGTACGACGCGCCGGTGACCACCCCGCGCTCGCTGTGCACCAGGCCGTAGCGGTCGAACCAGTAGGCGAACGCCTTCAGCAGCACGAAGATCCCGACCAGCACCGACAGGTGCGCCCGGGCCGGGCCGCTGGCCTTGTCGCCGGGCCCCTGGAGGCGCAGCCCGCCGTACAGGTAGTGCACGACGACCGTGGCGAGGATCGACAGGATGATCGTCGCGAACGCCACGCCCAGGATCATCCGGACGAACGGGTAGGTGAAGACGTAGAACGAGACGTCCTTGTGGAACTGCGGGTCCTTCACGCCGAACGAGGTCCGGTGCAGGAACGCCAGGAACGTCGGCCACTGCCCGGCCACCGACGACCCGGTCAGCAGGGCCAGCAGGGTGAGCAGCCCGCCGCTGATCAGCCGCCGCCGCGGGTCGATCACCGTGCGGTAGCGCTCCAGCCCCTGCTGCTCCACCGAGAGCGGGCGGTACGCGGGCCGCAGCCGGTAGGCGATCACCATGTTGGCGCCGACCACCAGCGCCATCAGCAGCCCCGAGCCGAAGAACAGCACCAGCTTGGCCCACAGCTGCGTCGTGTAGACCGAGGTGAAGTCGACCGACTCGTACCAGAGCAGGTTGGTCCAGATCTGGGCGAAGACGAAGTAGGCGATCAGGAGCGCGGCCAGCGCGACCAGCGCCGGTAGGACCAGCCGCGTCCGGCCTGTCCCGAGCCGTCGCCCGATTCCGGGAGTCCGGAAGGTCAAGAGCCTCTCCGTTCCAGGTCATGCCCACCGGACCCCTCGCCGGTGCTGTCTATGCAACTTACCTACTTGCCGGGGGGTTCCAGCCTTTCCTTCTCTCGAATGGGGGAAAGATGGGCGCGTGAGTCTTCTGGAAGAAGTCGTGCTGGATCTCGAACGCCATTCCGCCCAAGAGGGGTGGGACGCGCCGCCGAAGCTCTACGCGCTCGTGCAGAGCGCCGAGTTGCGGAAGGCGGAGCCGGACCTGGCGCAAGAGCTCGGGCTGCCCCCCGACACCGACACGCTGGCCGCCCTGGAACAGCCCGCCCTGCCCGAGCAGGGCAGCGTCGAGGACGCCCTGGCCACCATCGCCTGGCCCGACACCGTCGCCGGCTGCGCCCTGGTGATCGAACGGGTCGTGCTGCCGCCCGAGGCCGAGGGGGAGATCCCCGAGGACGAGGAGGAGGCGGCCACGTGGGCCGCCGAGCACCCCAAGCGCGAGGACGTGCGCATGGTGGTCGGCGTCCTGCGCGACGGCACCCGTCACTCGGCCCTGCGGCTGCGCCGCCACGACGCCGACGACGAGGTCCTGGTCGGCCCCGAGCTGGTCCCGGCGCTCGCCGAGGCCCTGAGCGCCACGTTCGACCCCGACATGCCCGACCTCCCCCCGCCCGCCGAGCCCGTCTAACCCCAGGCGGGCCCCGAGCCCGTGTGATCTCAGCCGGGCGCCGGGCCCGTGTGATCTCAGGCGGGCGCCGGGCCCGTGTGATCTCAGCCGGGCGCCGGGCCCGTGTGATCTCAGCCGGGCGCCGGGCCCGTGTGATCTCAGCCGGGCGCCGGGCCCGTGTGACCCCAGGCGGGCGCCGGGCCCGTGTGATCTCAGCCGGGCGCCGGGCCCGTGTGATCTCAGCCGGGCGCCGG
>NZ_JAGEOJ010000047.1 GCF_017573505.1 Actinomadura barringtoniae | reverse complement strand
CATACACACGAAAGGCCCCGCCAGAAATGGCGGGGCCTTTCGCATTTCAGGCCATTGTCGGTGATCAGGACGGGCCGTTCTGGCGTCGCCTGAGAATCAGATTTCCCCGCCGCTGAGGACGGCGTCGGCGTCGACGATGCGGTAGGCGTAGCCCTGTTCGGCCAGGAAGCGCTGCCGGTGGGCGGCGTAGTCCTGGTCGAGCGTGTCGCGTGCGACGACCGCGTAGAAGCGGGCGCCCTGGCCGGAGGCCTTGGGGCGCAGGAGCCGGCCGAGGCGCTGTGCCTCTTCCTGCCGCGACCCGTACGCGCCGGACACCTGGACCGCGACGGTGGCCTCGGGCAGGTCGATCGAGAAGTTGGCGACCTTGGACACGACCAGGACGTCGATCTCGCCGGAGCGGAAGGCGTCGAAGAGGCGTTCGCGCTCGCGGATGCGGGTCTCGCCCTTGATGACCGGGGCCTCCAGGAACTCGCCCAGCTCGTCCAGCTGGTCGATGTACTGGCCGATCACGAGGGTCTGCTCGCCGCGGTGACGTTCGACCAGGGCCCGGACGAGCTTGGTCTTGGTGTCGGTCGTGGCGCAGAAGCGGTAGCGCTCCTCGGGCTCGGCGGTCGCGTACGCCAGGCGCTCGGAGTCGGTGAGGGTGACCCGGACCTCCACACAGTCGGCCGGGGCGATCCAACCCTGCGTCTCCATGTCCTTCCAGGGCGCGTCGTAGCGCTTGGGCCCGATGAGGGAGAACACGTCCCCCTCGCGGTTGTCCTCGCGCACGAGCGTCGCGGTGAGGCCGAGCCGGCGGCGGGCCTGCAGGTCCGCGGTCATCCGGAAGATCGGCGCGGGCAGCAGGTGGACCTCGTCGTAGACGACCAGGCCCCAGTCGCGCGCGTCGAACAGCTCCAGGTGCGTGTAGACGCCCTTCCGCCGCGTGGTCATGATCTGGTACGTGGCGATCGTGACCGGGCGGATCTCCTTCTTGGTGCCCGTGTACTCGCCGATCTCGTCCTCGGTCAGCGAGGTCCGCTTGATCAGCTCCTGCTTCCACTGGTGGGCGGAGACGGTGTTGGTGACCAGGATCAGCGTCGTGGCCCCGGCCTTGGCCATCGCGGCCGCGCCGACCACGGTCTTGCCGGCGCCACAGGGCAGCACCACGACGCCCGAGCCGCCGTGCCAGAACGCGTCGGAGGCCTCGCGCTGGTAGGAGCGCAGCTCCCAGCCGTCCTCGACGAGCGAGATCGCGTGCGCCTCGCCGTCCACGTACCCGGCCATGTCCTCGGCCGGCCAGCCCAGCTTCAGCAGCGCCTGCTTCAGGGCGCCGCGCTCGCTCGGGTGAACGACGACGGCATCGTCGCCGACCCGGTCGCCGAGCATGCCCTTGATCTTCTTGGCGCGCAGGACCTCCTCCAGCACCGAACGGTCGGTGGAGGAGAGGACCAGGCCGTACGAGGGGTGCTTCTCCAGGCGCAGCCGCCCGTACCGCGCCATCGTGTCGGCGACGTCGACCAGCAGCGCGTGCGGCACGGGGTAGCGGGAGTACTTGAGGAGCGTGTCGACGACCTGCTCGGCGTCGTGGCCCGCCGCGCGGGCGTTCCACAGGGCGAGCGGCGTGACCCGGTAGGTGTGCACGTGCTCGGGGGCGCGCTCCAGTTCGGCGAACGGGGCGATGTCCTTGCGGCACTCGTCGGCCATCGCGTGGTCGACCTCGAGGAGCAGGGTCTTGTCGGACTGGACGATGAGCGGACCGTCGGTCACCGGATGAAACCCCCGTCGGTGCTGGGAAGGACTCGTGGCTGGGAAGAGCTGGTGCGGACGCTGAGCGTTCGCGGCCTGCTCGCCCGGGGCGGGGCTCAGGCAGGGGCTTGGCCGCTTCCGGCCTGGCGCCCGCGTGGCCCGGCTGCTGCACGCTACCGGAGAACGGGAGCGCGAACCGCTACGTGTCCAACAGCACGACCCCGCCGTCTCTTCCCGACCGCCGGGTCAGACGCCGCTGGAGCCGCTGCTGGTGTCGGAGTTGGAGTTCACCACGAGCACGACGTACAGGATGATCACCACGATGCCCAGCACCAGGCCGACGCCGAAGATCACCCAGCTCCAGGTGGTCAGCTTGCGGGCCGACTCGGGGTTGGACTGGGTGCGGCCCATGGCCATGGCGGAGGTCACGATGCCCGCGATGCCGAGGATGCTGCAGCAGAACAGGGTCGCGACGATGTTGGCGATCAGCGCGCCGACGGCCGCGCCGTGGCTGGCGGGCTGCCCGTAGACCCCGGGAGGGCCGTAGCCGTAGGGGTTCTGCTGTTGCTGTCCGTACTGCCCGTACGGGTCCCAGCTGGACTGCGGCGGCCGGTTGTAGGGGTCGTTCCATCCGGGCTGCTGCTGGCCGTACGGGTCGTTCCAGCCGGGCGGTTGCCCTCCGTACCCGCTCATCCGCCGCCTCCCACGCCGCTCAGGACCGGGCCTACCCGGCGCGTCCCCTGTAGGACGAACGCTACTCGCCCGGTGTCACATTTCATTGGACTGAGGAGGCTATCCGTTGGTTCCTGGTCCTTTGGCGATGGGCGCGTGGCGATGGGCGCGTCGTTCCCTGACCCCCCAGGGAACGACGCGCCACGTTCAGAACGGCCAGTCGGCGGTCGCACCGCGCTCGATGAGCGGGATCATCGAGAACGCGGCGTCCGACAGCCCGGCGAAGGTGTGCCGGGTGCCGCTGCCGGACGGGCCGTGCCCGTGCCGGTAGCCGACCAGGTTCCAGGTGTAGACCGGGACCTTCGGCGGGACGACCTGGGTCGGCTCCTCGCCGTGGTAGCCCGCCCACGCCTGCTCGTCGGTCACGATCACGACCCGGTCGTGGCCGCGGAAGTGCGCCCGTACCGCCGCCGCGGTGTTGGTGCCGCCCATGCTGCCGAACCGCTCGACGACCTTCAGCGCCGAGTCGCTCCGGCGGAACGGCACGGCCTCGTGGCCGGTGCCGAACTGCACCAGGTCGGCGTGCTCGGCCCGCAGCGCCAGCGCCGAGCCGAACACCGCCGCCGCGTCCGCGGAGGTGATGGTGGAACGGGCCGACATCACGCCGAACATCGAGCCGGACCGGTCGACCAGCACCAGCGTCCGCCCCGTGAGCTTCGGGACGTTCGCCAGCGAGGCGTCCAGCGCCCGCTGCAGCGGCCACGACCACCGCAGCGACGGCGCCGCCCGGTAGGCCGCCAGGAACCGCATCGGCAGCACGCGCGACTTGGTGACCCGCTCCGGGTCGGCCAGCCGCTCCGCGACCCGCCCGGCGGCCTCGTCAGAGACGCCGGCCTGGTCGAAGTTGCGCAGGTTGCGCAGCAGCGCGAGGTAGCCCATGGACGGGATGATCTTCTCCCAGAAGGTCGCCGACAGCGGGCCCTGCAGCCAGCCGGCCAGCGACTCCCAGGTCATCCCGGCGTCCGCCAGGATCCGCTCGGCGTCCGGGCGGTCCAGCAGCGCGGCGCGCTCGTCCACCGGCAGCGCGAGCAGTTCCGCCCGCGCCGCCAGCATGGCCAGCGACTCCGGGATCTCCTCGCCGCGACCGTGCCGCCGGTCGATCGCGTGCCGGAACAGGTCGCCCTGCCACGGCGCCGACGCGCGCGGGTGGGTCAGCTCGAGCACGTCACCGAACCGGTAGTCGCCGGTGCCGGTGTCGTACTTGATCATCGAACGCTCGTTGTAGAGCCGCCGGACCGCGTCCGCCACGCCGCGCTTCACCGGCTGCGGCAGCGCTCGCCCGTACCGGCCGCGCCAGTACGCCAGGAGCTCGCCCGGCTCGTCCGCGCGCCGCAGCGCCGCAACGATCAGCTGCCGGTTGCCGCCCGCCTGCTCGCCGCAGAGCCGGGACATGACGCCCTCGGCCGCCGCGACCACGCTCGCCGAGCGCATGCCCGCCGAGTCGCGCAGCCAGCCGACCATGCGGACCAGCCAGTCGGGGTCGGCGAGCGCGACCTCGCCGACGAGGGTGCGGAAGCGCACGTCCCTGTCGTTCGCGCTCTCGTAGAAGGTCTGCTCGCCCACCATGTTCGAGACCGCGAGCAGGAACAGTTCGCTCTTGGCGTCCGCGCGCTCGTAGCCGGGGGCGCCCTCGTGGGTACGGCCGGTCGGCACGAGCCTCGTCTTGATAGCGCTGACCGCGCCGGACGCGCGGGAACGGTTGAACTTTGCCATGGTAGGCCTCCACGGGCTTCCTCAGCCCGGTAAAAGAAATGGCCCTCCCGAGATCAAAGCGACCGAAGACCATTGAACGGGTCTCATTAGAGAGCCCGTGCGGGAATCGAACCCAATAATCACCGAAGTAACTCCGGTCTGCGCATCGGGAGGGAGAATAAGCGCGCCCGAGATCAAGGTCGGCTGCGGTGACGTAGCGCTCTACCGAGCTGAGCTACCGCCCGCTGAGGCGGGCGAGCAGGATTTGAACCTGCGACCTCTCCATGAAGAGTGGAAGTAACCACTGCCTGCGCATCGGGCGCGCAAGTCTTTATCTGGCGCCGTGTCCCGGCAAGAGGACGCGACACGGTTTGTCGGGCGTGTGTGGCTTGCCTCGAGTGCTGACTCGCACCGCATCCTCCTTTCGCTCGTTCTCCGGAATCGTCTCGGAGTTGTTTTCGGCGTCGGGTAATACGGTGCCGCATCGATCCGTGGCGATTCAACTCTTTTATTCGGCGGCGACGCTATTCGGAGGCGGCGGCGCCGGTCTCGCCGGAGGGGTCGACTTCGGCGACGCCGGTGATGCGGTGCAGGGCGAAGCGCTGGACGGCCGCGCGGGTGGCGTCGAAGCCGGTGAGGAAGCCGCCCTCGACGCGTACGGGCTCGACGATGCGGCTGGAGGCCTGGCCCTGCTGGTCGAGGTAGCCGATCCAGACCCGGGCGCCGCGGTCGACGGCCTCGCGGAGCTGCTCGATGGTGGCCATGGCCGGGGAACGCGGCGGATCGCCGGCGGGCGCGTCCGCGCGCAGGCGGGCCTGCTCGGCGCCGTGCCGGGAGGCCTCGTCGCCCGCGCGCAGCGCCCGTACGGCAGCGGCGATCATGGAGTCGTCGGCGGTCTCCTCGGGGCGCAGCCGGACGATCTCCACGCTCGGCGGCGGGTCGGCGCGGTGGGCGTCCGGCCGGGTGACGATCACGCCGCCGCCCGGGGTCTCGGCGACCGGCGCCAGCCCCATCGCCCGCAGCGTCTCCAGCAGCTCCTGGCGCGGCAGCGCGGACGCCAGCACGGTCGGGGCCAGCCGGAACAGCCGCAGCGAGGCCGAACGCCGGTCGGCGAGGATCTCGTCGAGGGTGGCGGCGTTGTCGGTGCGCACGTACGAGGCCAGACTGCCGACCCGCAGGTGCCCGTGGCGGCGCGCGACGTCGTCGATCAGGTAGGTGAGCGGCTGCGGGAGCGGGGTCGCGGAGTGGCGGGTGAGCAGGTCGGTGACGTCGGCGGCGGTACGGCCCGCGTCCAGGGCGCGGCGGATCGACTCGGGCGTGAAGCGGTAGACGGTGGCGGCGCCGGTCGACTCCACGTCCGCGCACAGCGCCAGCTCCCTGGCCAGCTCGGTGATCAGCGGGCCCGGCGCGATCGCGGTCAGGTCGGCCTGGATGAGGATCTCTTCGACCGGGCTCGGCAGGTGCTTCTCCAGCGCCGGGCCGGGGTCGGCGCCCTTGAGCAGCTCGCGGGCGTACGGGGCGAGCGCGCCGAAGCCGGTGAGGCCGAGCACCGCCGCCTCGCGCAGCGTCCAGTCGACCACCTGATCGCGCAGCCGCCCGGTGCGCCGGGGCCGCAGCCACGACAGCCGGGCACGGATCGCGTCCGCGTCGGCCGGCGTGCCCGCCTTGGCCTCGCCGAGGACCTCCAGCGTCGCCCGCCGGGTCGCGGGCGCGCTGCCCCGCACCATTCCCTCGCTCAGCGCGTTGATCAGGCGGTCGCGGTCGTCGCGGTCGCCGGCCAGCCCGGCGACGCGTTCGGATCGCAGCCAGCCGCGCGCCACCTCGCTCCAGCGCCCGGCGGTGTCGCGCAGCAGCCACAGGTCGTAGGCGGGGGTCGGCAGCCACTCGCCGTCCAGCTCGCCGCTGCGGGTCAGCAGGCCCGTCGCGTACGCCACCTCGATGAGCAGCGCGGCCCGCCACTCCTCGACGTCCAGCAGCGCCGCCGCGGCCCGCAGGTCCCGGACGGCCAGGCCGCCGCTGCGCAGCACCGGCGGCGACTCGAGGCCCCAGCGTTCCAGCAGCTCCTCGATCTGCCGTACGGCGGTGAACGCCTCGCCCGCCGCCGCCCGCACGACCATGTCCTCGCTGCGGGCCGTGCCGGCCGACATCGAGAGCGAAGCGCGTGGTGTCGGCCCTGCTGTTGCCGAGGGGTCTGGGGGGTCGTCCCCCCAGGAGGAACCCGACAGCGTGGGCGGCTCGGCGGTGACGTCCCGGAACAGGTGGCCGCCGCGCAGGTGCAGGGCGACCTCGCGCGGCAATGTGACCGTACGGTCGTCCTCGGCGGCCAGCAGACCACGCGCCAGCAACCGTTCGATCGGGGTGGAGGCGGTCTCGGTCCGCACGGGGCGCCGGGCGTTCTCGACCCGGCCGACCGGCGGCCCCCAGGCCAGCTGCTCCAGGGCCGCCCGTGCCTCTGGACCGGCGTCGGCGATCAGCGGCGCGGGGTCGGCGAGTAGCTCGGCGAGCCGCGCCAGCAACCGCCCGGAGTCGGCGAACCCTCGCGGCTCCTCGCCCTGCAAGTCGGTGACCAGCGCGGTCAGCCGGTCGAGCGAGTAGGACGCGAACACCTCCTGGACCGGCGGGCCGAGACCCGCCGGGTGCGGCAGGGCCTGGCGTACGCCCGGAGCGGTGTTGAGCGCGCCGTCGCCCCAGACCAGCCCGTACCGGCGCAGCAGCTCCACCGCGGCCTCGGTGTCCCGCGCCGAGGCGCCCAGCGCCGTGCGCAGCGCCCTGGTGGTCGTGCCGCGCGGCAGGACGAGCAGGGCCTCGACGGCGGCCAGCGAGAACCGGTCGAGCCGGTCGAGCGCCCGCGAGATCGCCGCCGGGGTGGCCGCGCGGGCCGCCAGCGCCGCGAGATCGGCGGGCACCGGGGCGATCAGTTCCGGACGCGCGGACAGGAGCGCACGCAGATCGTCGTCGCCGCGTGCGCGCAACCAGTCCGCGTACGTCTCCATCCCGCTCCCAAACTTAGTGTGGTGCGCACGTGACTTGCCGGGCACTATCAGCGTAGGAGGCGAGCAGACCTATCCGGACGCACGGCAGGTGGCGCTATGAGCGAGGCGGCCGATCAGCTGGTCCTGGAGTATCTGGGCAGAGTCGCCGACGTCGCCCACGGACGCCTGAGCGCTCAGGAGCGCCTCGACTTCATCAACCGCCTCCGGACCCGCATCGGGGAGTACCGCGGCGGCAGCGACAACCCCCGTCACGTGCGGCAGGTGCTGGCCCGCTTCGGTGACCCCTCCTACCTGGTCGAACGTGAACGCCGCCGCCTGGACGAGGCCCGCGCGCCCTCCCTGAACGGGGAAGTCGCCTTGGGCACGGACGGCTCGAAGGGGTCCGGCGCGCTCGCCTCCTCCGCTTCCGCCTCCGCCTCCGCCTCCGCCGCCACCGATGGAAGCGATGGAACGGGCTCGAAAGGCGGCGGCGCCTCGAAGAACGGCGGCGGGCCCAAGGACGCCGACGGAGGGTCGTCCGCGCCCCGGCCGCCCATGCGGGTCGTACGGCGGGACGGGCGCACGACCCGCCACGTGGTGTGGACCCCGTCGGGGGTGGCCAAGCTGCGCCGCGAGTTGCGCGCACAGCCGCGTAATGGGCGGTTCGGGGGCATGTTCAGGCAGGCCTGGCAGACCGTGACGCGGCAATGGACGTCGACCCGGGGGCGGAAAGCGTCGGGTGGGTGACGCGTCGGGTGGAGCGCGTCGGGTGGAACGCGTCCGGCGGTGACGTCTCCGATGGAACGGCTTCAGGCGTTGGCCGTGGCGGGTTCCAGGTTGACCAGGCCGAGGCCGAGGCGGGCCCAGCTGGCCACGAAGCGCTTCTCGTCTATGCGCGTCGGCGGCTCGTACATCGACTCGTTCGCCAGCCAGTAGTTCACCACCGCGCCGCCCAGGATCGAGGCGATCGCCTGCCAGTCCTCGTCGGCGCCCTCGAACTCGGGCTGCGTGCTCAGCCAGGTGGCGATGGAGTCGTAGAGGGGGTTGACGATGCCCTCGCGCATCTCGGCCACCAGGTGCGGGAACTGGTCCAGGTCGCGGAAGAGGACGCGGATCAGGTCCTGCTCCTCGCGCATCTTGGCCAGACCGGCCTGGCAGGTCATCTTGAGGCGGATCTCGAGGGGGCGGTCCTCGTAGGTGGCGGCCTGCTCCAGCACCTGGCTGACCTGCTGCCGGGTGCGGTCGATGTGCTCGCGGATGGCGGAGGCGAGCACCTCCTCCTTGGACCGGAAGTGCCGGTAGAGCCCGCCCGCGCCGGGGGAGAGCCCGGCGGCGGCCTCGATCTCGGCGACCGAGGTCGCGGCGTAGCCACGGTCGGCGAACAGTCGGAGCGACTCGGCCACGATCCGCTCGCGCGTAGATGTCGTCATGGTTCTGTGTGCCTCCGCAAGAACACTAAGGCATCTTCGACCAGGGTGTCCGTGCCGCGCCCCACCGACCCCCGAATTCGTGATCTGTCTCGCACCGTTCGGGGCGTGCGGCCCCCCGCGGCGGATAGAGTGCCTTCTTCCGCGCCCCGTCGCCGTAGGGGCGTTGCCGGAAGGGTCGACGATGCCTGCGTTCCTCCCCGAGGACTTCGTGATCCCCAGCCTGGTCGCCGGGCAGCGGTTCCAGATCCGGCCGCTCACCGTCCACGACGTCGTCAAGGACTACGACGCCGTCGTCGGCAGCATGGACGCGCTGCGCGACCGGTTCGGGCCCGAGTGGGGCTGGCCGGCACCCCAGTTCACCTTCGAGCAGGCCCTGATCGACGTGGCCTGGCTGCAGAAGGAGGGGCAGCTGCGCCGGTCGTTCAGCTACGCGGTGACCACGCCGGACGAGGAGCGCCAGCTCGGCCGCATCCACGTCGCCCCCTCCGACGAGCCCGACGCGGACGCCGTCGTGGTCTTCTGGGTCCGTTCCGACCAGGACGACCCCACCCTGGAGAAGGAGATGGAGGAGTTCGTCCGCGAATGGGTCGTGACGAGCTGGCCCTTCGAGACCGTCCGGTTCCCCGGACGCGAACTCCGCTGACACCGGCCGAACCCCACTGACGTAGATCGGCCAGCCGGGCCGGCCGCGCTGACTCCGGTCGGGCTGAGCTGACCCGGCCTCACGGGATCAGGCCAGGCGGCGGATCAGGGATGTGACGATCCGGCCGACGATCAGGTAGACGACGGCCGCCAGGCCGTAGTTGACCGCGACCTCCCACTTGGGGTTGCTGGGCTGGAAGACGTCCTTGAACTGCCAGGCCAGCGTGTCCGCCCAGTCCGCGACGTGCTTCACCAGGTCGTTGGAGGCGTTGGCCTCGAACGCCACGAACACGATGTGCACGGCCAGGATCAGCACGACGATCGTGGTCGCCAGGGAAACGGCCCACGCGACGGCGTTGACGGCCCGCTTGCGGGCCAGGGTGGTGCCTTCGGCGCGCCAGATGGGCACCTTGCGCCTGCGAACGGGACCCTCGGTGGGATCGGTGACCTTCTGGTGCTCCGCCATCCTCGCCTCCTTGGGGGAACGATGGTCCTTCCGGGTCGTGTGTTTTTCCTGGTCACGCGGTTTACGGGGTGTGCGGGGGGTATATCCAGATCACAACCCCATCGTTACGGTCGACCGGAGCCACCAGTTCTGGTCAGTAAGAATCGGACGGTGGGTGAGCGCACAGATTCCCGCGCCCTCCTACTCGGATCCCGTCGCATCGCCACTACCGGGAGGGCGCGGGTGCGTGCGCAGGTCAGGCCCCGTGCCCTTGGTGCACGCCGCCGGACCCGCCGCGGTGACTTCGCCGCCATGGTCTCGTTTTACCCTGTGGAACGTGCCCGACCTTGATCAGACGAATTTCACCGGTTCCGAACGTTCCGCCGAACCCGACCGCACCGCCGCTGTGACGGCGGCCGCGACGGCGGCAGGCGCGCCGATGGTCGGGTTCGACCTCGACCTCACGCTCGCCGATACCCGGCGCGGCATCGCCGCCGTCTACGACGCGCTCGCCGCCGAGACCGGGGTGCCGATCGACACCGACCTCGTGGTGACCCGCATCGGGCCGCCGCTGGAGGTCGAGATCGGTTACTGGTTCCCGCCCGAGGAGGTCCCGGCGATGGCCGCGCGCTACCGGGCGATCTACCGCGACATCGCCGTGCCGGCGACCGTGCTGATGCCCGGCGCCGTCGCCGCCGTCCAGGCCGTACGGGACCGCGGCGGTCGCACGATCGTGGTCTCCGGCAAGAACCAGGCCGACACCGAACGGACCGTGGGCTTCCTGGGACTGGACGTCGACGCCGTGGTGGGCGGGGTCTTCGGCTCCGACAAGGGGGTCGCGCTGCGCGACTTCGGCGCCGGCGCCTACGTGGGCGACCACACCGGCGACGTGGACGCCGCACGGGCCGCCGCGGCGGTCGCCGTGGGGGTCGCGACGGGCGCGTTCGATAGCGCCGCGCTGGCGGCGTACGGTGCCGACGTCGTCCTGCCCGATCTGCTGGCGTTCCCCGACTGGCTCGGCGGATTTCCGGCGGCTCCGGCGGCCGTGTCCTGACCCGAGGGCTTGACCGCCGATCGGACGGCCGGACCTGGCCGTCTTTCGGGCGATCTTCCTGCGAAGATCACCGGTGGCCGGATATCCGGGTGCCCCAGGTGGCCTGCCGCTGTAGCTTCTATCCATTGGCTCGCAGCCGTCCTCAGCCGTCGCTCGTGTGTTCACCGCCTCCCGGCCGGGCGCTAATCTTGGGGCCAATTCAAGACGAGATTCGAACGAGGTCCCCCGTGCCGACTGGCAAGGTCAAGTGGTACGACGCCGACAAGGGGTTCGGCTTCCTCACCCGCGATGACGGCGGTGAGGTCTTCGTGCACTCCTCCGCCCTCCCCGGCGGCGTGACGACGCTGAAGCCCGGCACGCGGGTCGAGTTCGGCGTGGTGGAGGGGCGGCGCGGCCAGCAGGCCCTGCAACTGCGGGTGCTGGAGACGCTGCCGTCGGTCGAGAAGACCATCGCCAAGCAGCGCCGCAAGAAGCCCGACGAGATGGTGCTGATCACCGAGGATCTGATCAAGCTGCTGGACGGGATCTCCAACACCTACCGGCGCGGCAAGCACCCGGCGCCGGCCGAGGCGAAGAAGATCGCGACCGTGCTGCGCGCCGTGGCCGACGACCTCAGCTCGCCCTGACGCCCTCAGCTCGTTCTGACGGCTCAGCTCGTGCGGCGGCTCAGCTCGTTCTGACGTCTTCCTGAAGGCCCGGCGGGGCGCTCCGGCGGCGGCGTAGGCCCAGCCGGTGGCCGCCCGCCTGGCGGGCCAGCAGGGCGGCCAGCGCCAGCGCCAGTGCGGCCGCTACGACGGCCAGCGCCGGACGTCCGTCCGCGACGATCGACATGCCCAGGCCCGCGAGCCCGCCGATCACCCAGACCAGCTGGTGCAGGGTCTCGGTCACCGCGAACGTGGACGAGCGGACCTCGTCGCCGATCTCCCGCTGGACGACCGCGTCCAGCGACAGCTTGCCGAGGGATTGGCCGAGTCCGGCCGCCAGCGTGACCGCGAGCGCCGCCCAGAGGCCGAAGAACACCGCGCTCACGGCGGCGACGGCGGTGACCAGGGCCAGCGTCACCAGGATGATCAGCATGGGGGCGCGGGCCTTCATCCAGGCGCCGAGCGCGGTGCCCGCCAGCCCGCCGATGCCCGCGCAGGCCGCCAGCAGGCCGAGCGCGACGTTGTGCGAGACCCGTTCGAACCGTTCCTCCCGCAGCAGGAACGCCAGGTAGAGGATCAGGAAGCCAGAGAAGGCCCGCAGCACGGCGTTGGCCTCCATCGCCTCGGCCACGATCGGGCCGACGCGGTGCATGGTCCGCCAGCGTCCCCGCCGCGGCTCGCCGTCCACGCTCTCCGGGTCCGCGCCGACGCTCTCGGCGGCGGCGCCGGAGGCGGTGGCAAAGGCGGCGGCGGTTTCTGAGGAGGTGGCGGCGACGGGCTTGGTGAGGTCAACGGGAACGGAGGCGAGGTCGGGCTCGGGCTCGTCCACGTGCTTGGGCAGCCGCATCGCGAAGACCACTCCGAGCAGGAACACCACCGTCGCCACCCGCAGCAGCCAGTCCGCGCCGACCAGCGCGCCGAACCCCGCCCCGAGGGGCGCCGCGATCGCGGCGGCGATCAGCCCGGCGAACGAGGCGCGGGCGTTGGCGGTGACCAGGGTGATCTGCTCCGGCAGGACGCGCGGCGTCACGGCCGCCCGCAGCACGCCGAACGCCTTGGAGAGCACCAGCACCCCGAACGCCGCGGGCATGAAGGTGACGATGTCCCCGTGCGGGACCGCGCCCGCCATGCCCCAGCACAGCAGGCCGCGCGCCACGAACGTGCCGGCGATCGCGTACCGGCGGGCGTGCCGCATCTTGTCCAGTGCCGGGCCGATCAGGGGGGCCACCAGCGCGAACGGCGCCATCGTGACCAGCAGGTAGAGGGCCACCTGGCCGCGCGCCTGGTTGACGTCCAGCCCGAAGAACAGCGTTCCGGCGAGGGCGACGGCGACCAGGGCGTCGCCGGTGGAGTTGATCGCGCCGGCCTCGATCAGGCTGCCGAGGCCGCTGCGGTCTGCGCCGTGGGCGTGCGTGGCCCGCCGGGTGAGCCGGCCCGCGCCGCGCGCGGTGGCGCCGGTGTGCCGGACGGCCCGGCGCACGCCGCGGCCGCCGGTTCGCACCGACCGCCCCAGTCTGCCCATGCCTGCCCGGATACCCATGCGGCTAGATCCAACCCCTCCCCGCCGCGTCCAACCTCGGCGCGAGCCTCGTTCATTCCATTTCATCTTCACCGAGGATCGGTGGTGATGGGGCCGGACTCCCTGTTGATCCTGGGAGTTCAGGGGCGCGACACCAGGTCTTGGGCGCGTGTGAGGGCGTTGTGGAGACCTTGAGGGCGATGTGGTGCGCAGTCATGCCATGACATGAGCGAGAATTGAGGCGTGAGCCCACTCCGTCAGTCCAGCCCCGCCGCCGCGCGCTCCACGACCGGAGCCGTCCGCCGGTCCCGTCCCCCCGCCGTCGACGCCGCCTGCGCTGAGGCCGTCGATCTCGCGCGCGGGGTCGCGGAGGAGGAGTCCCGGCCGACCCCGGTCGGCGAACACCTCGGCGTGCAGGCCGAGGGCGACCGGCTGGTCACGCACTACTTCGAGTGCCTCGACCCGGCGTACGAGGGCTGGCGCTGGGCCGTCACGGTGACCCGCGCGTCCCGCGCCAAGGTCGTCACCGTGGACGAGTGCGTGCTGCTGCCGGGCGACGACGCGCTGCTGGCGCCGCCGTGGGTGCCGTGGCTGGAACGGCTGCGCCCCGGAGACCTCGGGCCCGGCGACCTGTTGCCGACGGCCCCCGACGACGTGCGGCTCGCGCCCGGGTTCACCCAGGTGGACGACGGCATGGACACCGAGATGCAGTGGGAGCTCGGCCTCGGCCGGATCCGGGTGCTGTCGGAGGAGGGCCGCGACGACGCCGCGACGCGCTGGTACGACGGCGCCGGCGGCCCGCGCGCCCCGATCGCCTCCTCGGCGCCCGCGCAGTGCTCGACCTGCGGGTTCTACGTGCTGCTGGCGGGCGACCTGCGGCAGGTCTTCGGGGTGTGCGCGAACGAGTACGCCCCCGACGACGGCCGGGTCGTCTCGGCCGACCACGGCTGCGGCGCCCATTCCGAAGCGGTCGAGCTGCCCGCCGCGTCCGAGCACAATCCGCCGGTGGTGGACGAGCTCGGCTATGACGTGATGGCCGGCGGCCTCGCCGCCGAGGAAGAGGCCGCGGAAACCGACGGGGAGCTCGGCCACAGCTGATCACTCCGTACGGTGGTCCCTGTGACAGATGCCTTCGGCACGGAGACGATCAGGGACCGGGTACTGCGCGCCTGGGCGGCGTCGCCCGCCCGGTTCCGCGAGGACGCCAACGCCGAGGAGGACTACGCGCTCGGCGGCTACCGCGACCGCGTCGTCGTCGAGCTGGCCCAGAACGCCGCCGACGCCGCCCCCGACGGCGGCGGCAGGCTGCGGCTGACCCTGCGCGACGGGGTCCTGCTGGCCGCCAACACCGGCGCGCCCCTGGACGCGGCCGGGGTGGAGGCGCTCTCGACCCTCCGCGCGTCCGCCAAGCGCGGCGATGACACGGCGGGACGGTTCGGTGTCGGGTTCGCCTCCGTCGTCGCCGTCACCGACGAACCGGCCATCGCCAGCCGCGCCGCAGGAGGCGTGCGGTGGTCGGCCGACCTCGCCCGCGCGCTGGCCGCCGATGTCCCGTCCCTCACCGAGGAGCTGGAACGCCGCGAGGGCCACGTGCCGCTGCTGCGCCTCCCGTTCCCGCTGGACGGCTTTGAGGCCCCTGAGGTCCCTGACGGCTTCGACACGCTCGTACGGCTCCCGCTGCGCGACAAGGACGCCGAGGCGTTCGTCGGCAGGCAGCTGAAGGAGGTCGGGCCAGCGCTGATGCTCGCGCTCCCGGCCCTGCGGAGCGTCGAGATCGACATCGACGGCGACGTACGGACCCTGACCGCCGACCACTCCGCCGACCACTCCGCCGACACCACCGCGGACACCACCGGCGACGCCACGGTCACGATCAACGGGATCGACTGGCGCACCGTCGAGGAGCACGGCGCGATCCCGCCCGGCCTGCTCGCCGACCGCCCCACCGAGGAACGGGCCCGCCCGACCTGGCAGGTCCGCTGGGCCGTTCCGGAGTCCGGCGAGACCGGCGCCCCGCGCGTGCTGCACGCCCCGACGCCGAGCGACGAACGCATCGACCTGCCCGCGCTGCTGATCGCCTCGTTCCCGCTCGCGCCCGACCGCCGCCACGTCGCGCCCGGCCCGCTCACCGACTTCCTGGTGGAACGGGCCGCCGACGCCTACGCGCGCCTGCTGACCGGGCTGCCCACCGAGCCCGCGCTGCTCGACAGGGTGCCGGGCCCGGTCGCCGCAGGTGAGCTGGACGCGAAGATCCGCCGCGCGGTGCTGGCCCGCCTGCCCGAGACGCCCCTCCTGCCGACCATGACCGAAGGGGCCGCCGCGATCCGGGGGCGCGACGCGGTGGCGATCGACGGCCCGGCGCCGTTCATCGGGCTCCTCGCCGAGCTGATGCCCGGCCTGCTCCCGCCCGGCTGGCCCGTCCGCAACCCGGCGCTCGCCGCCCTCGGCGTCCGCCGCCTGGAGCTGGCGGACGTGATCGACGAGCTGTCCGGCCTGGAACGCGAGCCCGCCTGGTGGAGGAGCCTGTACGAGTCCCTGTCCGGCGCGCCTGCCGACTCGCTCGGCGCGCTGCCGGTGCCGCTCGCCGACGACCGCGTGGTCCGGGGGCCGCGCGGCCTGCTCATCGCCTCCGACGGAGTCGACCCGGCCGCGCTGGACTCGCTCGGGCTGCGGTTCGTTCATCCGGACGCCGTTCATGCGCTGCTGCCCAGGCTCGGCGCGGTCGAGGCGGGCCCGCGGGCCGTGCTGGCCGATCCGGCCGTACGGGCGGCCGTGGAGGACTCCTTCGACGCCGACGACCCCGATCAGGTCGCCGAGGCCGTCCTGTCCCTCGCCGCCGACATCGACCCGGGCACCGAGCCGTGGCTGGCCGAGCTGGCGCTGCCCGGCGAGGACGGCGAGCTCTACCCGGCAGGCGAACTGCTGCTCCCGGCCAGCCCGCTGCGCGAGATCATGGCCGAGGACGCGCCGTTCGGCGTCGTCGCGGACGAGCTGGTGGAGCGCTGGGGCGCGGGGCCGCTGGAGGCGGTCGGGGTGTTGAACGGCTTCGCGATCGCGCGCGCCGAGGACGCCAACCTCGTCGCCCTGGCCGACGGAGCCGAGTCACTCGACCTGGACGCCGAGGACCAGTGGGCCGAGGAGATCCTCGAACGCCTCGGCATGCAGGACCTTCCGCCGCAGATCCCCGAGTTCCAGGCCGTACGGGACCTGGAGCTGGTCGGCGGCTGGCCCGCCGCGCTCGCGCTGCTCGCCGAGCCGCCCTGGCGCGCCGCCGTCACCGAGCCCGCGCACGTCACCCTGCACACCGGCGGCCGCGCCGCCGTCCCGTCCTACACGGCGTGGTGGCTGAGCCGGCGGCGGGTCCTGGACGGCCGCCGTCCCGGCGAGTTCCGCTTCCCGGGGGACGAGCTGCTGGCGGGCCTGTACGAGCTGGCGCCCGACGGTCTCGATCACGAACTCCTGCTGGCCCTGGGCGTACGGACCTCGCTGGCGGAGCTGCTGGAGGAGCCGTCCGGGGCCCAGGAACTGCTGGACCGCCTCGGCGACCCGGACCGCGGGGTCGGCCGCGCCCAGCTCGGCGCCCTGTGGACGGCGCTGGCGGACGCGCCCGCGTCGATGACGCACCCGCCCGAGCAGGTGCGGGCCGTCGTGGACGGCGCGGTCGAGGTCGCGGGCGCCGCCGACGCGCTGGTGCTGGACCGCCCGGACCTGCTGCCGCTGCTGACCGGCCAGCCGCTGATCATCCCCGCCTCCGGCAGGGCGGACGCGCTCGCCGAACTGCTCGATCTGCCCCTGGCGAGCGAGGAGATCCCCGGCGTCGTCGAGTCGGCCGGTGAGGAACGGCCGGTCCCCGGCGCGGCGCTGGACGTTCTGCCGGACGCGCCGCAGACCTACCGGGCGCACGAACGGCTGATCGTCGACGGCCAGCCGGTGCCGTGGTGGTACGCGGACGGCGAGATCCACGCGACGGGCCCCGGCGGCCTCGCGCGCGGGCTCGCCTGGGCGGCGGAACGATGGGAGGACCGGCTCACGGTCGAGGCGATCCTGCGGGACCCGGACGAGCTGGCCACGCTGCAGGCCGAGAACGACCTCAACCCGTAGGCGGCTGTGTTTCATGAAGCCCGGCCCACGGCCTCGCCTGGCGGCTCGGCCTAACCGAGCTTTGGCGAGCGCTGCATCGCTTCGCGATCTAGCCTCGTTCCTCGGCTAGACCTGCGGTCGCGCTCGCGTGGCCGGGCAGCCCTGGTGGC
>NZ_JAGEOJ010000046.1 GCF_017573505.1 Actinomadura barringtoniae | reverse complement strand
TGAAGGGTGAGACCTTCGTGAAGTCGCCGAACGGGAAGGCTCCGCTCTCCGGCACCGTGGGCGCGGACCTGAACCTCGACTCCGGCGACGTCGCGGTGGACCTGCAGCTGGCGAAGACCAAGGGCAACTTCCAGATCCTCGGCTTCCTCCCGGTGACCGCGGACATCCAGCTGGTGAACGCGGCTCCGACGACCGGCCTCTACAAGGACGGCCAGCTGACGACCACGTCGCACATCACCACCAAGCTGTCCACGTTCAACGTGTTCGGCGCCATCCCGATCGGTGGCGGCGACAAGTGCCAGACCACCAAGGTCTCGGACATCGTCCTCAAGTCCGAGGCGGGCAAGTTCTTCAACCCGGACGAGGGCGGCAACATCAGCGGCGACTACGAGCTGTCGTCGATCGACAACTGCGGCCCGCTCACCGGCATCCTCAGCATCTTCACCGCCGGTAAGGGCAACACGATCAGCATGGATCTCACCCCGAAGCCGGGTGCCTGATCTCCCACGCTGACGCGTAGCCGTCGATGAACGGCGGCCCCCGCCGTGCCCCATCGGGGTGCGGCGGGGGCCTTGTCCTAGAAGGCCCGGCAGTGACCGCCCGGGAAGCCCGGGAAGCCTGAGAGGCAGCACGTGAAATCCAAGAAGAAGGCAGGCACGGCCAAGGGCGTTCTGGCCGTGGCCGTCGGCGGTGCGGTAGCCGCCTCCAGCGTCGCCGGCATCGTCGGCGCGGGCCCGGCGTCGGCGGATCCGGTCAAGATCAAGCTCAACTACCACTGCACGTTCCCGCTGATCGGCTCGCAGCCGATCGCGGTGGAGATCAGCACGGACGTCCCGAAAACGGTCGCGGTCGGCCAGACCATGGCGGGCTTCAAGGTGGACTCCACCTCGACGGTGTCCGCGGACTCGACCCGGGGCCTCAAGGCGGTTCTGACCAAGACGCTGGAAGGCCACGCCCTGGCCACCGCGTCCCTCAGCGTTCCGGAGGAGCCCGAGGGCCTCCCCGTCGATGTGGACTCCCTCCTCGACAAGACCACCCTCCCCGACTCCGGGGAGTTCACCATCCACGGGCTCGGCACGTCTCCCGACCTCGTCTTCACCAAGCCCGGTCCGGGCAAGGTCACCGTCGGGGACCTGGTGCTGACCCTGACGCCGAAGCTGGACGACGGCGGCGAGTCGGGGCTCGGCACCTTCGAGTCCGAATGCAGCCAGGACCCGGGACAGAACAACGTGCTCGCCACGTTCGACATCACCGGCCCGACGCCGACCCCGACGCCCACTCCGCCGACCCCGACGCCCACCCCTCCGACGCCGACCCCGACTCCGCCCACGCCGACCCCGACGCCTCCCACCCCGACGCCGACTCCGCCCACGCCGACCCCCACGCCTCCGACCCCCACGCCCACCAAGCAGCACTTCGACTTCGGGCTGAAGGGCGAGACGTTCGTGAAGGCGCCGAACGGGAAGGCGCCGCTGACCGGCTCGGTCGGCGCGGACCTGGACCTGAACTCGGGCGCCGTCGACGCGGACCTGAAGCTGGACCCGACCAAGGGCAACTTCCAGATCCTGGGCTTCCTGCCGGTGACCGCCGACATCGCGCTCGTCCCTCAGGGCCGTACGGGCGGCACCTACACGAGCGGCCAGCTGACCACCACCTCCAAGGTGCTCACGAAGCTGACCTCGTTCAAGGCGTTCGGCGCCGTCCCGATCGGCGGCGGCGACCAGTGCCAGACCGACAAGCCGTCCGACATCACGCTGAAGTCCAAGGCGGGCGAGTTCTTCGACCCGGCCAAGGGCGGCGACATCAGCGGCGACTACGAGCTGTCGTCCATCAATAACTGTGGTCCGCTCACCGGCATCCTCAGCCTCTTCACCGCCGGCAAGGGCAACACCATCAATCTGACGCTGACCCCGAGGTCCTGATGATGCTGCCTGAACTCGTAAGCTCCCGTAAGCGACTCATCGCCCCGCTCCTGCTGGCGATGGCACTCCTGGTCACGATGGGAACGGTGGCCGTCTCGGCGGTCAACGCCCGCGCCGCCGCGCCCTCCGCCGACCCCGGCCCGCCCGGGGACGACTTCTACACGCCGCCGTCGCCGCTGCCGGCCGGAAAGCCGGGCGACGTCATCCGGGCCCGCCCGGCCAAGGCCGGTCCGCCGACCGCCCGCGGGCTCGCCGACGCCTGGCAGGTCATGTACCTGTCCACGAACGCGCTCGACAAGCCGGTCGCGGTCACCGGGATCATCCTGGTCCCCAAGAACGTCGACCGGGCCAAGGCGCCGATCGTCGGCTTCGGGCCCGGCACCAGCGGCCCCGCGTTCCGCTGCGCGCCGTCGAAGTTCATCGACCAGGGCGCCTTCTACGAGCAGTCCGCACTCAACGAGATGCTCACCAAGGGCTACGCGGTCGCCGTGACCGACTACGAGGGCTACCACAAGGATCCGAAGACCACCTACGTGGTCAAGTCGATGGGCTACAACGTCATCGACTCGGTCCGTGCCGCGCAGCGTCTCACCGAGACCGGTCTGTCCAAGGACGCCAAGGTCGCGTTCCGGGGCTACTCCCAGGGCGGAGCGGCCACGGTATGGGCCGGTCAGCAGCAGCCGCAGTACGCACCGGAGCTGAGCCTGGTCGGGATCGCCAGCGGCGGCGTGCCGTCCGACCTCGCCGCCGTGGGCGCCGCGCTGGAGGGGGAGAAGCCGTTCGGCTTCCTGCTCTTCTCCCTGCTCGGGATGGACAACGCCTATCCGGAGCTGAAGCTCGACTCCTACCTGAACGACACCGGCCGGACCATGTTCGCCGACTTCAAGAACAACGCGTGCACGTTGGAGCTCCTCCTGGGCTACCAGGGGAAGACGGTCGCCGACTACGCCAGCCCCAGCCCGTACACCAACGAGGCGTGGCTGAACCGGGTGGCGGAGAACACGCCGGGCTCCGATCCCATCAAGGTCCCGCTGTTCCACTACCACTCGACCTCTGACGAGATCGTCGCGTTCCAGCAGGACAAGGAGCTGAACGACGCCTACTGCAAGCTCGGCGTCCAGGTGACCTGGAAGACCTGGGACAAGCTCAGCCACATCACGATGATCAACCGTGCCGCCCCGGACGTCATGGCCTTCCTCGCGGACCGGTTCGCGGGCAAGCCCGCCACCTCCAACTGCAGCGGCTAGTCACAGTCAGTCACAAAGGAGAGAACCATGGTGGTACGGCGCATAATCGTCGGGGTCGCGCTGGCCTCGACGGCCACCTTCTCGGTGGCCGGATGCGGGTCGAGCTCGGACGACGGCGGCAGCGGCGGTAGCGGCGGCGCGTCCGAGAAGCAGGTCGCCTGGGCCGCCAAGGCCTGCGGTGTCATCAACCAGACCCCGTCGCTTCCGGTGCCGAAGCTCGAACTGGCGAACGCCGCCAAGTCCAAGGCGTCCATCGTCAAGCTCCTCAACGACGTATCGGTGCGGCTGAGGACCCTGTCGATGAACCTGAAGGGGCTCGGCGCGCCGCCGGTGACGGGCGGCGAGGCGACGTTCAACGCCACGATGAGCAAGCTCAGCATGACCAGCTCCACGGTGAGCACCGCCAGGCTGCGCCTCCAGATGGCCAAGGTGACCGACACCAAGTCGCTCGAGCAGGCCCTTGGGCCGGTCAAGCAGGCCTTCACCCAGTACGGCACATACCAGGGACCGCAGCAGGACCTCCGAGCGAACCCGGCGCTGGCTACCGCGTTCGACAAGGTCCCGACCTGCCAGCCGAAGAAGGCCTAGCGGCCGGAGATCAGTTCCCAGGCCCTCGTCGCATCCAGCGGCGAGGGCCTTCACCATGCCTACCAGCGGACGGTCTTCGCGCGGGAGAAGGCCCCGGCGAGGTGGGGGAGGGCGGCCCGGACCAGCCGGGCCACCGGCGGCCACATCAGATAGGAGGCCACCGCGCCCCCGTACCAGAGGTAGACCACCTGCCAGGTGGCGAGCGGCGGCGGCTTGATGACGTGATACCAGAGCGCGCTGAACTCCGGTGTGTACGAGCAGATCGGCTCCGCGAAGTTGTAGGTGGTGTTGCCCAGGTAGCACTGCTGTTGAACGTCCACATCACCGATGGCGACACCGATCAGGCACGCCCACAGCGACATCGCCAGCGCCGCGAGCGTGATGAGGTCGGCCAATGTTGCCGGCCCCGGCCGGTAGAGCCGTACGGCGAGCGCGAAGGCCGCCGGCACCGAGGCGAACAGCAGATACCGCGGGCCGTAGAACCACGCGCCATGCCACGACCAGTACATGGCGTAGGTCAGCAGCAGCCCGACCGTGAACGTCATCCACATGGCATAGAGCCGCCCGCAGGCATCGGGCAGGTCCCTGAGCCGCTGCCTGACCGGCAGGAACATCCCCGGGGCGAAGAACAGCAGCCCCTTGCCGAACGACAGGGTCAGCGAGAGCAGCCCGAAGAAGATCGGATAGCTGAAACCGGGTCGCCCCGAGTAGGGCATGAGCGTTCGCGGGCTGCGATTGGTGGCGTCGTCGTACCCGAGGTCGAACGGGTTCCCGCGCCGGATCCAGTTCTCGCCCAGCACCAGGGCGGTCACCAGGACCAGCGCGAGCCCGACGCGCAGCCGACGGCCGGACCAGATCCGCCGCCCGGTGAGCAGCACCATCGCGAACACCGTTCCGGGGGTGTTGGCCACCCCGACCGCGATCGCCGCCCAGCCCGCCGCCGCACCGGCCCGCGCCCTGGAGACGACGATCGAGACCGACCCGACCAGCACCAGGACGGCGGTGAAGACCTCACCGTAGTAACGCACCTGATGCGCGGCGAACATCGAGCCGAACACCAGCAACAGGAGGAAGGTCCGCGACAACCGTGGCGGTACCTTGCCTCGCAATGCGAAATGGCAGAATGCGATCCCGGCCATCAACAGGACGGCGTTGTAGTGGAGCGTCCACCACTCCTCGTGGCCGAGGGCCCTGCCGATCAGCCAGAGCGGCGCGGAGAGGATCGGGCCGACGAACGAGTATTGGGTGTCGGTCAGCTTCCCGTAGGCCATCAGCGCGTTCAGCTGTTCATAGCGGATGGTCCCGTCGCCCCATGTCGGATGCGGGATGAAGAACATCGCCCCCAGGCCGCTCGCGATCAGCAGGTACTCGATACAGGCCCGAGCCGGGTGATCATCGATGGCCTCGGTCAACGGCGTGCGCGTAGTGATGGTCACCCGGCTCAGCCTTAAGAGTCCTCAGGCCTCCGGTCTCCTGAGATTGTGCGCATGCTGGCGTTCGGTCTTGTCATCCGCTGACAGGCAAGGTCAGGCGGAGAGGTTCGCGTCGATGGTGTTGCCGTCGCCGGCGACGAAGTAGTTGATGAACGAGGTGTGGTCGCCGCAGTTCTCAAGAGCCGACAGGGCGTAGGTGCCGGCGATCGGCCCGCCCTTGGCGGGGTCGAAGCCCGGCTGAGTGGACTTGAGCGTGATCTCGGCGGGTTGCGAGGTCTGGCAGGAGTCCCCGCCTCCGACCTGGATGCCGAAGACGCTGACCGACGGCAGCTTGATGAGGACCTTGGACGTGGAGGTGAGGACACCTCCGGCCAGGGTGCCGGTGGTCTTGCCCACAGGGGAGAGGACGACGTCGGCCTTGGCGGGCAGGAAACCGAGGAGGCTGAGCTCGGCCGTGGCCGGCTTCAGGGCCAGGTCCGCCTGGACCTCACCGGGGGAGACGGGGGAGACCAGGGCGTCGAGCGTGCCGTCCAGCGGAAGCGTGCCGTTGGCCGCCTTGATCGAGGACGACCCCTTGAGGGCGAAGTGGCGCGGGGTCAGCGGGGGGACGTCTCCGATGATCGTGAACCTGGCGATCGTCGAGTCGGCGCCCAGGGGCCGGGTGCACGCCACGTCCTTGCCGCCCGGCCAGACAGAAGACCCGTCGGCCTTCTTCGCATCGAGGGACAGGTGCAGGCCCGTGACGACGATCGAGCCGTCACCCGTCTTGGTGAAGGCCGGAAGCAGGACCTGCGGTGAGAAGGAAACGGTCAGCGGTTCGCCGTCGCTGTCCAATGGCTTGACTCCACCGCCGTCCTCCGAGAGAGGGACCTCGCCTTCGGGGGACCTGACCGCCATGTCGGCGGAGACGCTCACGTTGACCGAGGTGGCGTGCTGGAGGCGGAGGGCCGTGGCCACCGTCCCCGGCAGCGTCACCGAGACGCCGAGGGAGGCGTGCGCCTGCTGGTGAAGCAGGATCTGTGACGGAAGGTCGGTGTGGAAGGTCGCCGGGACGGGCTGCCCGCCGATCAGCGGGAAGGTGCACGTGTGGTTGAGCGTGGTGTCCTTGGGCTCCGCGGAGGCCGGGGCCGCCGCGAGACCCGTCAGGCCACCGGTGAGCAATGCGGCGGCCACCGCGGCGGTGGCCCTGGAAATCAACTTTCTCGTCGCGTTCAATTTCATCTCCACGGTAGAGGTTAATGGCCTTGAATCGTGACACCGGTGAGATGATCGATCAATATCGTTGCTCGGCGGCTCACAAGGAAGTTTTCTGATTTGTTGGTCGACTCACAAGACCCGCTCTGAGCTGGGGATGTAGCACCCTCGACCACACGGTTTAGCGTCCGTCGATAATTCGTCTGCGCGCTTTATCAATTACTGCGTCATCCCTTGTTTCGGGAAATGACCGCTGAGTAACATCCCTGGAACATCACGAGTCTGGGGTTCCATTGAGTTGTCTTGAGAAGAATGGACGCGCGGCGTGAGCGCCCCGGGATTCTCGGTTCCCGGTCTCGGAGCGATCCGGACGATCGGGCAGGTGTTCCAGCTCGGCATCACCGTGCTGGGCTACCTGATCCGGCGGCCGCACAAGTTCCAGTTCGGCGAGTTCGTCGAACAGTTCTGGTTCATCGCGAGCGTGACGATCCTGCCGGCGTCGCTGGTGGCGGTTCCGTTCGGCGCGGTGACCTCGCTGCAGGTCGGGTCGCTGATCCAGCAGCTCGGCGCCGAGTCGTTCACCGGCGCGGCGAGCGTGCTGGTGATCATCCAGCAGGCCAGCCCGATCGTGGTGGCGCTGCTGGTGTCGGGCGTGGCCGGGTCGGCGATGTGCGCCGACATGGGCTCCCGGACCATCCGTGAAGAGATCGACGCGATGATGGTGCTCGGCGTCTCGCCCATCGAGCGGCTGGTCGTGCCGCGCGTGGTCGCGTGCATGGCGGTCGCGTTCCTGCTGAACGGCCTGGTCTCGGTCGTCGGCGTCGGCGCGGGCTATGTGTTCAACGTCTTCATGCAGGACGGCACGCCCGGCGCCTACCTCAGCAGCTTCTCCGCCCTGGCCCAGCTCCCCGACCTGTACGTGGGCGAGCTCAAGGCCGTGATCTTCGGCTTCATCGCCGGGGTCGTGGCCTCCTACCTCGGCCTGAACCCCGGCAAGGGACCGAAGGGCGTCGGCGACGCGGTGAACCAGTCCGTGGTCTTCGCGTTCCTGGTGCTCTTCGTCGTGAACATGATCCTCACCGGGATCTACCTGCAGGTCGTTCCCCCGAAGGGAGGATGACGATGGGTCTGCCGCTTCCCGGCCGGCGGGCGTTGCGCCATCCGAGCCGCTGGTTCAGGTTCCTGGACCAGCCCGGTGACCAGCTCATCTTCTATGTCAAGGCGCTGCTCTGGACGCCGCGCGCCATCCGCCGCTACCTGAAAGAGGTCCAGCGGCTGCTCGCGGAGGTCGCGTTCGGCAGCGGCGGCCTCGGCGTCGTCGGCGGCACGCTCGGCGTGATGATCGCGATGACGCTCGCGACCGGCGTGGTCGTCGGCATGCAGGGCTACTCGGCGCTCCAGCAGATCGGCTCGGCGGCGTTCACCGGGTTCGCCTCGGCGTACGCCAACACCCGCGAGATCGCGCCGATGGTCTCGGGCCTGGCGCTGTCGGCGACGGTCGGCGCGGGCTTCACCGCGCAGCTCGGCGCCATGCGGATCAACGAGGAGGTCGACGCCCTGGAGGTCATGGGCATCCCGAGCCTCCCGTACCTGGTGACCACGCGGATCGTGGCGGGCGTCGTCGCGATCATCCCGCTGTACGGGGTGGGCCTGGTCGCCTCCTACTTCTCGGCACGGCTCGTCACGACGGTGTTCAACGGGCAGTCGGCCGGCACCTACGACCACTACTTCGGGCTGTTCCTGTCGCCCATCGACGTGCTGCTGTCGTTCCTCAAGGTCTTCCTGTTCAGCGTGATGGTGATCATCTCGCACTGCTACTACGGCTTCCGCGCGCGCGGCGGCCCGGCCGGGGTGGGGCAGGCGGTCGGCAAGGCCGTCCGCACGTCGATCCTGCTCATCGGCATCACCGACTTCTTCATGAGCCTGGCGATCTGGGGGACCACGACGACGGTGAAGGTGGCCGGATGACCAAGCGGAGAAGGAGAAGATCCGCGGCCGAGGAGACCGTGGCGCGCCGCCTGGCGGGCGTGGTCTTCCTCATGGTGCCGATCCTGATGGTGGGCCTGTGCGTCGCGGTGTACGACAAGAAGTTCAC
The DNA here is from genome assembly GCF_017573505.1 of Actinomadura barringtoniae. Lineage (GTDB taxonomy): Bacteria > Actinomycetota > Actinomycetes > Streptosporangiales > Streptosporangiaceae > Spirillospora > Spirillospora barringtoniae. Next base: position 14,037 of record NZ_JAGEOJ010000046.1, on the reverse strand, counting down.
CAAGGTCTCCATGGTCACGCTGCAGACCGCCGGCACCGGCAACGCGCTGCACAGGTACGCCGACGTGAAGCTGCGCGGCGTGACGGTCGGCGAGGTCCGGCAGATCAGCGCCACCGGTTCGGGCGCCACGCTGAAGCTGGCGATCCAGCCCGACAAGGTGGCGATGCTGCCGGCGAACGTGACCGCGCAGATGCTCCCCACCACGCTCTTCGGGCAGCGGTACGTGGCGCTCATCCCGCCCGCGCAGCCGTCCCCGGCGCGCCTCACGGCCGGCAGCGTCATCAGCCAGGACCGTTCGTCCAACTCGATCGAGCTGCAGCAGGTGCTCGACAACCTGATGCCGCTGCTCACCGCCGTACAGCCGTCCAAGCTGGCCACCACGCTCGGCGCGATCGCGCAGGCGATGGACGGGCGAGGCACGCAGCTCGGCCAGACGATGGTGCAGCTGGACGCGTACCTGAAGAAGATGAACCCCAAGCTCCCCGAGCTGAACCGCGACATCACCCAGCTGGTCAGTCTGACCCGCAACTACGACGAGGCGACGCCGGAGATCCTGCAGGCGCTGAACGACGCGACGTACACCAGCCGCACGCTGGTCGACCAGCAGGCGGGCCTCAGCACGGTCTACTCCTCGGTGACCGCGTCGTCGCGCGACCTCACCGACTTCCTGAACGAGAACTCCGGCAACATCATCCGGTTGTCGTCGCACAGCAGGCCGAGCCTCGCCGTCCTGGCGAAGTACTCGCCGGAGCTGCCCTGCACGCTGCGGATGCTGAACGACTTCATCCCGCGGATGGACCGGGTCCTCACCACCGACCCTGACAGCGGCAAGAAGCAGCCGGGCCTGCACGTGGACGTCAAGACGACGGACTCGCACGGCGCGTACCGGCCCGGCAAGGACAGGCCGGTCTACAACGACAAGGGCGGGCCGGACTGCTACCCCGTCCCGTACGGCGGCGGCGGAACGAGCGCGGCGACCGACGTCAAGATCAGCCGCGGCGGGCTCGGCCTGCCGAACTCTCCCGAGGAGAACCGGCTCGTCAACGCGCTGCTCGCGCCCGGACTCGGCGAGGTCCCCGGCGCGCTGCCCGACTGGAGCAGCGTGCTGGCCGGCCCGATCTACCGCGGACAGGAGGTGACGATCCGATGAGGCACAGGAAACTGGCCGGGCCGCTGATCAAGTCGCTGCTCTTCGTGGCGTTCACCGGACTCGCCACCACGATCCTGGCGGTCAGCATCGCGCAGGTGAACGTGGGCGCGACGCACTCCTACTCGGCGCGCTTCACCGACGCGTCCGGGCTGCACTCGGGCGACAGCGTGCGCATCGCGGGCGTGCAGATCGGCCGCGTCGACAAGGTCGGCGTGACCGACCGGCGGCTCGCCAAGGTCACGTTCTCCATCGAGAAGGACCGGACGCTGCCGGCCACCGTCACCGCGACGATCAAGTACGTCAACCTGGTCGGGCAGCGCTACGTCGAGCTCGACCGCGGCGCCGGCGTGCCGGGCGCGGGAGCGGGCGGGGGAGCGGGCGGGGGCGGTGGTGCGGGCGCGGGTGAGCTGCGGCCGGGCTCCACCATCCCGGTCGAACGGACCAAGCCCGCGCTCGACCTGACCGAGCTGTTCAACGGTTTCCGGCCGCTGATGCAGGCGCTGTCGCCCGGCGACGTCAACAAGCTCGCCGACTCGATCATCCAGGTCTTCCAGGGCGAGGGCTCCACGATGGAGACCCTGCTCAGCACGGTCGGCTCGCTCACCAGCACGCTCGCGAGCAAGGACCAGGTGATCGGCCAGGTCGTCGGCAACCTCAACAGCGTCATCGAGGACCTGAACGGCCGCAGCGACAAGGTCGTCGGCCTCGTCACCACGCTGCGGCGCCTGGTCTCCGGCCTCGCCGAGGACCGCGGGCCGATCGGCGAGGCGATCGGCGCCCTGGACGACCTGACCCAGAGCACCGCTGGTCTCCTCCAGGACGGCCGCGCGCCGCTGAAGAAGGACGTCGACCGGCTCGGCCGGCTGTCGCAGAACCTGGCCGACGAGTCGTCCACCGTCGAGAAGTTCCTCAACACGCTCCCGGTCAAGATGCAGGCCATCGGCCGGCTCGGCTCGTACGGCTCGTGGATGAACCTCTACCTGTGTGAGGCGGACTTGCACGGCGTCACCTACAAGCAGTACCCGGACGCGAAGCCGTCGCCGCCGACCGGGATCCCCGTCACCGCGGCGAGGTGCAAGTCATGAGCCACGCCGGAAACGGGCCCACCGGCCCCAAGCGCGGGCCTGCGCGCCTACCTGGGAGCGGGCCTGCGAGCCTGCCCGAGCGCGGGCCGAAGAGCCGCAAGAGCAAGCGCGCGGCGCGCGGGCCGCTGTTCAAGCCGGTGCGCGAACGCAATCCGATCACGGTCTTCTTCGTGGGCATGACCGTTCTGATCGTCGCGGCCGCCGCGTCGTTCCGCGCCGCGGACCTGCCGGTCATCGGCGGCGGCACGACCTACTCGGCGGAGTTCAGCGAGGCCGCCGGGCTGCGGTCGGGCAACGAGGTGCGCGTCGCGGGCGTCAAGGTCGGCAAGGTCACCGGCGTCCGGCTCGACCACGGCAAGGTCAAGGTGGAGTTCCGGGTGAAGGACACCTGGGTCGGCAACGCCAGCACGGCCGCGATCGCCATCAAGACCGTGCTCGGCGACAAGTACGTGGCCGTCGACCCGCTCGGCACCGGCCCGCAGAGCCCGAAGACGCCGATCCCGGCCACCCGGACGATGTCGCCCTACGACGTGACCGAGGCGTTCAACGACCTCAGCACGTCGCTGGTGAACCTGGACTCGGCGCGGCTCGGGCAGAGCCTGCAGACGCTGTCGGCCACGTTCTCCGGCACGCCGCCCGCGGTGCGCAAGGCGCTGGACGGCGTGACCGGCCTCGCCAAGGTGATCTCGTCCCGCGACACCGAGCTGAAGCGGCTGCTGGCCGGGGCCAACAAGTTCTCCGGCACGATGGCCGACCAGAGCTCGCAGATCGAGACGCTCCTCAAGGACGGCAACCTGCTGCTCGGCGAGCTGCGGCGGCGGCGCGAGGCGGTGCACGGCCTGCTGGTCGGCACGCAGCAGCTGTCCACCCAGCTGACGGGCCTGGTCGACGACAACCAGCGGCAGCTCGCCCCGGCGCTGCGTTCCCTGGAGAAGGTCACCACGCTGCTCGAACGCAACAAGGCCGACCTCGACCGGGCGCTGTCCATCGCCGGTCCGTACACCCGCCTGGTCGGCAACTCGCTCGGGAACGGGCGGTGGATGGACGGCTACGTGTGCGGCGTCGTCCCGAAGAACTACCTGCCTCCCGGCACGCCCCCGAAGACCGGATGCATGCCGCCCAAGGGAGGCCGCTGATGTCGGTGACCAAGAATCCCTCGCCTCCTCCCTCGCCCCGTCCCTCGGCCTCGCCCTCGCGGCTGCGGAGCGGGCGGGCGCGGGCGGTGCGGCGCGCTCTGATGCTCGTGACCGCCGGCGTCGTCGCCGTCGTGGTCGGCGCGACCGCCCTGGTGGTGCTGAACGGCCCGCCGGGCTACAAGGTCAGCGCGTACTTCACCCAGGCGGTCGGTGTGTACGCCGGGTCGGACGTGCGGGTGCTCGGCGTCAAGGTCGGCACGATCACCGACGTCCATCCCGAGCCGTCCCGGGTCAAGGTGACGATGCGGGTGGACCAGGGCGTCGACGTTCCCGCCCAGGCGGGCGCGCTGGTGATCGCGCCGAGCGTGGTCGCCGACCGGTACATCCAGCTGACCCCGGCGTACACCGGCGGCGCCAAGCTCGCGGGCGGGACGGTCATCCCGGGCGATCGCACCGGCACGCCGGTCGAGATCGACACTCTCTACGCGACGGTGAAGAAGCTGGCCTCTGACCTGGGGCCGAACGGCCTCAACCAGAACGGCGCCATCTCGAACGCGATCCGTACCGGCGCCGCCAACTTCGGCGGCAACGGGCAGGCGTTCGGGCAGACGCTGCAGGAGCTCGGCAAGGCGTCCAAGACGCTGACGGGCTCGCAGAAGGACCTCTTCGACACCGTCACCAACCTGCAGAAGTTCACGACGATGCTGCGGGGCAACGACTCCCAGGTCCGGCAGGCCGAGCAGCAGCTCGCCGACGTGACCGGATTCCTGGCCGACGACCGCGAGAACCTGGCGGCGGCGCTGAAGCAGCTCGCGGACGCGCTCGGCAAGGTGAAGGTCTTCATCCAGGACAACCGGGCGCTCATCAAGGCCAACGTCGACAAGCTGGCGTCCATCACGCAGGTCCTCGTCGACCAGCGCCGTTCGCTGGCCGAGGCGCTCGACGTGCAGCCGCTGAACGTGAGCAACGTACTGAACGCCTACGACGCCAAGAACGGCAGCCTGATGGGGCGGCAGAACCTCAACGAGCTGACCGGCTCCGGCAGCGCCGCGGGGGCTACATCCCAGGGTGGGCCGCCGTTGCCCCTCCCATCGACCGATGGAGGTGGCAACTGATGGCGCGCGTGAAATCTCCGGCCACCTCGCCTCGTGTGTTGCGTGCGGCCGTCGTCGGGACGGTCGCGGCGGTGACGCTGGCCGGGTGCTCGTTCGGCGGCATCCGGGGAGTGCAGGACATCCCGCTGCCCGGCGGCGCCGACGTGGGGGACCACCCGTACAAGGTCACCGTGCAGTTCGGCAGCGTGCTCAATCTGGTCCCGCAGGCCGCCGTGAAGGTGAACGACGTCGCGGTCGGCAGGGTCGAGAAGGTCTCCCTGCCGCGCGGCGGCTGGACGGCCGAGGCGACGCTGCTCATCAACGGCGACGTCAAGCTGCCCGCCAACGCGTACGCGCAGCTGCGGCAGTCCAACCTGCTCGGCGAGAAGTACATCGCGCTGACCGCGCCCACAGGCACCCCGGCGACCGGGCGGCTCACAGGCGGCAGCGTCATCCCGGTGACGCGGACCAACCGCAACCCCGAGATCGAAGAGGTCTTCGGCGCGCTGTCACTGCTGCTGAACGGCGGCGGGCTGAACCAGATCCAGACCATCACCAAGGAGTTCAACCACGCCCTGAACGGCAACGAGCCACAGGTCCGCTCGCTGCTCGAGCAGGTCTCCAAGCTGACCTCGACGCTGGACGGCAACCGGCAGGGCATCACCGACGCGCTCGACGGCCTGAACCGGCTGTCGGCCACCCTGAACGGGCGGCGAGGGCAGATCAACACCGTTCTGGACGACCTGGAACCCGGGCTGAAGGTGCTCGAACGGCAGCGCGGCGCGCTCGTCGGCATGCTGGAGGCGCTGGACCGGCTGTCGGGCGTCGCGGTGACCACCATCAACAAGAGCAAGGACGACATGGTGGCCGACCTGCAGACGCTGGAGCCGACCCTGCGCAAGCTGGGGGACTCCGGCAAGGACCTGCCGCAGTCGCTCCAGGTGCTGCTGACCTATCCGTTCACCGACGCCGTGATGCCGGCCATCAAGGGCGACTACCTGAACGTCTACCTGGAGATCACCGCCGCTCGCGGGACGGGTCAGATCATCCCGTCGATCCCCGAGGGCGGATCCGGGTCGCCGTCTCCTTCGCCGTCGCCCTCTGCGTCGAAGACGCAGGCGAACGCGGCCGGGGACGGGCCGCCGTTGCCGCTCCCGGCCAGCGATGGCGGCGCCGGTGCGCAGGGAGGGCAGAACTGATGATCACTATGGTCACGAGGTTCAAGGTCTGGGCCTTCCTCGTCCTCGCCGTCTGCACGCTGACGTTCGTCGGGCTCAAGTACGCCGCCCTCGGGACTTATGTGGGCTACCGCGACTACTACGTCGTCAACGTCGAGCTGCCGCAGGCGGGCGGGCTTCTGGAGTACTCCGACGTCACCTATCGGGGCGTCTCGGTCGGGCGGGTCGGGCCCGTGCGCCTCACCAACGACGGCGTGGTCGCCGAGCTGCACATCAAGAAGTCGGCGCCGAAGATCCCGCAGCGCAGCGCGGCGCTGGTCGCCAACCGTTCCGCGGTCGGCGAGCAGTACATCGACCTGCGGCCCGACACCGCGAGCGGCCCCTACCTGGCGGCCGGCTCCCGGATCGACAAGAACTCGACCGGCACGCCCGCGCCGGTGACCGACGTGCTGAAGTCGGTCAGCGACCTGGCCGGGTCCGTGCCGCTCGACGACCTGCGGACGATGGTCGACGAGCTCGGCATCGCGTTCAACGGCCAGGGCCAGAACCTCCAGACCCTTCTGGACAACGGCGCCGCGTTCACCAAGGAGGCCGACCAGCACGCCGAGCCGACCACCAAGCTCATCGTGGACGGCGAGGTGGTCATGCGGACGCAGAACGAGGAGGCGGGCGCGCTCAAGTCGTTCGGCCACAACGCGCGGCTGCTGGCCAAGCAACTGCGGGACTCCGACACCGACTTCCGCCGCCTGATCGCGGCCGCGCCGGGCGCCTCGGAGCAGTTCGCCGGGCTCGTCCGCGACCTCGACCCGAACCTCAGCGTGGTCCTCGCCAACCTGCTGACCACCTCCGACCTCCTGCTCACCCGCGTGAACGGGCTGCAGGAGCTGCTGGTGAACGTCCCGAAGGCGGTCTCGGCGGGCTCCAGCATGATCAACGACAAGGGGCAGCTGAACTTCTCGATGGTCACCACGTTCTTCCAGCCGCTGCCCTGCACCAAGGGGTACGGCGGCACGACCTACCGCAACGGACTGGACACCTCGCCCGGCAAGCCGCTGAATACCGCCGCCCGATGCGCCATGCCCGCGTCGAGCGGGGTGAACGTGCGCGGCGCGGGCAATGCCCCTAGCGGCGGGGTCCCGAGCCCTGCCCGGCCGGGCTCTTTGCTGAACAGCCCGGCCGGTGCCGTTCTGCCGGGTGCGCTGGGGCTGCCCGCCCTGTCGTCCGCGTTCGCGTCCGGAACGGGCGGGGCAAGCGGGGCAAACGGGGCGAGCGGGGAGAGCGCGTCCACCATGAGCGACCTGCTCGGCCTGACCGGAGCAGGACAGCTGACGGGAGCTGGGCAGCTGACCGGAGCAGGACAGCTGACGGGAGCAGGGCAGTGAGCGCGGCAGTCGCTTCACCTCGTTCCGTGTCCAGGCGGCCTCAGGGGGCCGGGTCGCGCTGGCTCCGCTGGTTCGCCTGGGTGGCACTGCTCGCCTCGGCGGCCTTCGTCGCCTGGTCGTCGTGGTCGCTCTGGCAGGCCTGGCAGGGATCGGACGACGCCGCGTTCGCCAAGGACCGCGACCTCGTCCTGCGCACCGGCAAGCAGCAGGTCGCCGTCCTCAACACCATGGACTGGACGCGCGCCGACGCGGGCCTGCGCCAGTGGGCGAACGTCGCGACCGGGCCGCTGCACGACCAACTCCAGCGCGAGGCCCCCGCCAGCCGTCAGAAGATCGTTCAGGCCCGTCGGACCGCCGTCGCCACGGTCGACGACGCCGCCGTCCTGTCGCTGGACTCGCGTTCGGGCACCTCGCAGCTGATCGCGACCGTGCAGATCCGGCTCACGCCCCAGGGAGGCCAGACCACCGTCCAGCGCCAGCGCTTCGAGGCAGGGCTGTCCCGGACGCCGCAGGGCTGGCGCCTGAAGTCGCTCACCGCGATCCCGGTCAGCCTGGGCTGAGCGGACGAGAGGACGGAGGAGAGGACGATGATGCGCAACGCACAGCTCCTGGAAGACCTCGAGGCGGAGGAGATCGAACCGGTGCCGCGTCGTCGCGGGTTCCCGTTCAAGGTCCTCGGCCTCGCCGTGGTGCTCGCGCTCGTGGGCGCCGGGCTCTTCTTCGCGCGCGGTCCCGTGAGCGAGGACTCGCCCGCCGCCGACAACCGCGCCCTCACCGACACCGACGCCACAACCAAGGCCATCGGCGACGTCAGCAACGCGCTGACCCGCATCTTCACGTACGGGCCCGAGGACACCGCGACCGCCGAGCGCGCCGCTTCGGAGTCCCTCACCGGGCATGCCGCCACCGACTACCAGCGCCTGTTCGGCCAGGTGAAGCAGCAGGCGGTGGCGCAGCGGCTCACCCTGAAGACCCACGTCGTACGGGCCGGGCTGATCAGCCTGACCGGCGGCCACGCGCAGCTGCTCGTCTTCCTCGACCAGGTCGCCACCCGCGCCGGCAAGCCGTCCGGCACCCCGGCCGCGGCCCAGCTGTCGGTGACGGCCGACCTGAAGGACGGCCTGTGGCGCATCACCGAGATCAAAGCCCGCTGAAGGGGGTGACACCGATGGCCAAGCAGGCCACCGACGTTGAGGACGCAGAGGCAGTCGAAGTAGAGGACGCAGAGCCCGCCAAGGACGTAGACGAGGCGGCCGAGGACGCGGCCGAGGACGTAGAGGACGCGGCCGAGGATGTAGAGGACGCGGCCGAGGACGTAGAGGCTGCGGCCGAGGACACCGGCACAGAGGAAGCAGAGGACACTCAAGACGCCTCTGCGGAGACCTCAGAGCCGGACACAAAGCCTTCCGCGCCTTCCGCGCCTTCCGCGGCAAAGGGTGCGGCGGACAAGGCTCGTGCGCGCGTGAGCGTCAGCGCGGTGGAACGCCTGGATCCCGTACGCGTCACGGCGATCGTGGTCACTCTCGTCGCTGCCATGGCGGCGGCCTGGTTCGGATGGTCGTGGTACGGGGCGAAGCACGATGACTCCCTCGCCTACTCGGCCGCACGGGACGAGGCGCTTCAGAGCGGCGAACAGGCCATCCAGAACCTCAACACCCTCGACTACCGCTCCCTCGACAAAAGCCTGCAGACCTGGGTGGACTCCTCAACAGGCGACCTTCAACGCGACATCACACAGGGCCGTGCGGGCTTCGAGCAGAAGATGCGCGAGGCGCAGACCGTGAGCACCGCCAAGGTCCTGGAAGGCGCCGTCACAGAGCTCGACGACCGTTCCGGCAAAGCGCGCGTCATCGTGGCCGTCGAGGTCACCGTGACACCGCCCAAGGGCGATTCCGTCGTCAAGCGGAACCGCCTCATCGGGGAACTCACCAGAACGCGCGCCGGCTGGAAGCTCAGCGCAGTAGCTCCCGCTCCCGTAGGCAACGCCTAGGAACTCGTAGGAACGCCTAGGAACTCGTAGGAACTCGTAGGTATGAACATGGAGATTCGGCTGCCCGCCGTACTGGCGACGGCGACGGTCCTGCTGGGCGGCTTGGCCGTGTGGTCCCACCAGCAGGCGAACGAACTGCGCGACACCCCTGTCGCGCGCAATGTCGCGCTGACCGACAACGCTCGTACGAGCCAGGTGAAGGGCGAGGTCACCGACGTAGTGAACACCGTCTTCTCCTACAACTACGCCGACACCTCCAAGACCGACGCCGCGGCGCGAACGCGGCTCACCGGCAAGGCCGTTCAGCAGTACGACGGCATGTTCGCCGAGGTGCGCAAGCAAGGCCCCGGACAGAAACTGGTGCTCACCACGACGGTCACCGAAGGCGCGGTGAAAATGCTCCAAGGCGACCGTGCCCGGCTCCTGCTTTTCGCGGACCAGCGCAGCACGCGAGGCTCGGACGGCAAGAGTTCCTATGCCGGTGCGATGCTCGCCGTGGACGCCGTACGAAGGGCCGGGCATTGGCGGATCGCCGCCATCGACACGCTGTCGGGAACCGCTTCCAAGCCGTGATCGTCGTGCGTTTCGGCACACAATCCGCCGACGAATTCGGCGGCGGCGATATAGCGCGAGCGTAACGTTCGAGTGAAGATCGTCCGCATGAGAACCATCGTGCGGGCGGCGCTCGCGGTGACGGCCATGGTGCTGGCCGCGAGCGCCCACCCCCCGCCCGCGACGGCCGCACAGGCGGCCCCCACCCCCGCGAACGCCGCACAACAGGCCACCTCAGCGACGGCCACCCCCGCGAACGCCGCACAGTCGGCCACCTCCGCGCTCACCCCCGGCACGCACGCGCGCACGCTCACGATGCCCCAGTTCAACTGGCTGGTGAAGGACCCGTGGAACCGCTCGTACCTGCTGCACGTGCCGGCCAAACGGAAGGCCGGCGCCCGGGCGCCCCTGGTCATCGCCCTGCACGGTGGCCTGAACGACGGCAAGTACATCGAGAACCAGAGCGGCCTGGACCAGGTCTCCGACGCCAACGGATTCCTGGTCGCCTACCCCGACGGCTTCATGGGAACGTGGAACGGCGGCGGCTGCTGTTCGTTCGCCCGCGTCGCCGACATCGATGACGTGTCATTCATCGACAAGCTCATCTCGACGCTGGTCAACGAGGGCGTGGCCGACCCCAAGCGCATTTATCTCACCGGCTTCTCCAATGGCGGGGGATTGGCGTACAAATACGCCTGCGACCGGCCCGGCAAGGTGGCCGCACTGGGCGTCGTCTCGGGCGCTCTGGCGACACCCTGCGGCAAACAGACGGACCTGTCCATATTGGCCTTCCATGGCACCGCGGACTTCTCCGTGCCGTATTTCGGCGGCGGCAACATGGACTATGACGTCAAGGTGCCGTTCCTGCCGGTCAACACCGTCGCCGACATCTGGCGGCGCCTGCTGGACCTGCCCGCGCTGACCCTGAACATTCTCTTCAAGGGCGCCACGGGCTGCATGAGCACCGGCCGCGGGCACTATGGCGACGAGGTCGAACTCTGCACCATCATCGGCGGCGGGCACGAGTGGCCGCAGCTCAAGGGAACCGCCGGCGTCGACGGCAGCAAGATGCTCTGGGCGTTCTTCTCCACGCACCCCCGCATCACCTGAGGACCTTGCGTACCACCTGAGGACCTTGCGCACCACCTGACGGCCTTGCGCACCACCTGACGGCCTTGCGCACCACCCCACAACTCCGCACATCGCCGGAGAGCTTCACGCATCATCCGCGGCAGGGCGGGCCCGGTTTCGGTTTCGTTTGGAATCGTTCACCGGACCCGCCCTGACCTGCTCCTCAGGTCCAATTCGATCATCTGGGACGCGGTGTCCCGCAACTCCCTGTGAACCACCACCCGGGTTGACTGGGGTGTTTCCCCATGTGACAGCGGGATGTCGCCAGTAGCGCCCGTTCAACTTCCATCCGCACGCTGACCTAGGCAGACGTGCGGTTTTGTCAACACGGGTCACAAGGTTCACGGAAAGCTCGCACGAACGTGACAATCATCACGACCACCCATGCGCCATCCTTGTGGGACTCGGGGTGTCACAAGTGGTCCGTTCGTCTGCAGGGAGTCTCGGCGATGACGAAAGCGCAGTTGGACGTCCGTCCGTTCGAAGCCATTCCCCGGGACCTGGCGCGCCGCATGCGCCCCCACTCGGGCCTGGCGGCCGACCCGGTCCCGGAGGCGGTTCCCGTCGCCGTCGACCCGGCGACCCGCAAGGTTCAGGAACGCATCGTACGGTGCCTGGAGCACTTCTACGCGCTGGTCGAGGACCCCCACGCCGCCTGGGAGCGCATCGCCCCCACCTACGTCGAGCTCGGCAGGGAGATGGCCCGCGACGGCCAGGACCTCGACGAGATGCACATGCTGATGTGCCGCACCGCCCGTTCGGCCTGGCACTCCATCACCGCGATCGCGGACTCGCTGGACATAGAACGGTCCACCCTAGGAATGATCGCCGACGCGCAGTTCAGCTACATGGACGCCGTCGCCGCCCTCGTCACCCAGGGGTACGAGACCGAGTCGGCCGGAACCACCGAGGCGCTCCACCGCCGCCGCACCCGCCTGCTCGCCCTCCTCCTGGCCGAGCCGCCCGTTCCCGAGGACGTCATCGCGGACGCCGCCCGTTCCGCCGAATGGCGCCTGCCGCGCACGGTCGCCGCGGTGACCCTGAAGCCCCGCCGCATGACGGCTCACCACCCGCCCGCGCTGCCCCCGGACGTCCTGGCAGACCCACCGGTCCTCGTTCTGCCAGACCCCGAGGGCCCCGGCCGCCTGCGCATACTCGAACCCCTGCTGCGCAACTGGGTCGTCGTGGTCGGCCCCACCGTTCAGCCCACCCAGACGGTCAAGTCCCTGCGCTGGGCACAGGAAGCCCTGGAACTCGTAGGCCGAGGCGTCATCGCCGGCACGGAAGTCGTCCGCTGCATGGACCACGTGCCCACCCTCGCCATCTTCCGCGCCGAAGAGCTCATCGAGCACGCCGCCGCAGCACGCCTGGCCCCCCTCCGCGCACTCTCACCCGTGCAAGCGGAACGCCTCTCGGAGACCCTGCTCTCCCTCCTGGAGAACAAGTTCAACGCCACCGAAGCGGGCAACCAGATGCACGTTCACCCGCAAACCGTGCGCTACCGCCTGCGCCGCCTAGAGCAGCTCTTCGGCGACGACCTCTTCGACCCCCGGCGCAGCCTGGAACTAGAGATGATCCTGCACGCGCGCCTGGGCAACGTCCGCACCCGCGACGAGGTCCCCGCCGCCGCCAGCGAGTAGGTCGGTGCGCAGCAAGCTGTACGTCACCCCATCGCGGTAACTGCCATCGCGCCACCCGCACCCGCGCATGACACCCTCCCGCGTGAACCCGGCCTTCTCCAACGCCCGCTGCTCCGCGACGTTCTCCACCTCGGTATCGGCCACGATCCGATGCACCGTCGTATGCGCGAACAGGTACCGCGCGAGAAGAACGTGCACGGTGGTTCCAAACCCCCGCCCCCGTGCCTCCGGCAGCAGCGCGATCCCCATCACCCAGCAGTAGACCGCCGGCGTAAGGTCCCGCCGCCGCCAGTTGACGAACCCCAGCACGGACTCCTCTTCGGCCATGAGCACACCCCCGTCCGGCCCCAGCAGCCGATCCTCGGCCCACTTCTCCCGGAACCGGAGCATCCCGTACCACCCGAACCAGGAGAACTCTCCAGCCACCTCCGGATCCTGAGTCAGCGCCTCAAGCACCTCAAGATCCTCTTCCCGCGCCGGCCGCAGCCGCACATCACCCATGCCGACGATCATCGGTTATCCACAGGAACGCGTTCTACTGTTGACCCGGAATTGATTGCGCCAGCCTCAGAACATGAGGAAAACACCGCTGGCCATCCGTTCCCCCCAAGACGCCATAGCCGCCGTCCCCTACCTCCTCGGCTTCCACCCGACCGAAAGCATGGTCGTCATCGGCTACGAGGGCCCACACGACACATGCGCGATGCGTCTCGACTTACCCCAGTCCGACCCCGCAGATGTGGCCGACCGGGTAGCCGCCATGCTCACCCAGAACAACTTCCGAAGAGCCCTGATCCTCGGCTACGCCTCAACAGAGGACGCACTCCCCACCCTCAAGGCGACCAGCCAAGCCCTGACCTCCGCGGGCCTCGCAGTCACAGAGACCCTGCGCGTAGAGAACAACCGCTGGTGGACCCTGACCTGCGACGACCCGACCTGCTGCCCACCCGAAGGCAGGCCGTACGACATCACCACCACGGTCGTGGCCGCCCAAGCCACCCTCGCCGGCCAGGTAGCCCTCCCAGACCGTTCCCACCTGGCCCTCTCAGTCGCCCCCATCAACGGTTCCGCCCGCCAAGCCATGCGCCAGGCCACCGACCGAGCCGAGGAGCAATTCCTCTCCTGGCGTTCCCTGACCCCCGCCCAACTCCAATCCCGCCTCCTGACCGCAGGCCTGTCCCTCCTGGCCGACCTCCGCACCCGACACCCCACCAACGAGGACATCGCCTGGCTGGGCGTCTACCTCACCAGCCTCCGAGTCCGCGACGAGGCCTGGATCCGCCTGGACCAGGACAACCCCCACCGCGACATCGAGTTCTGGCGCGACATCCTCTGCCGCATAGAGGAGCCCTACGCCGCCCCACCCGCCTGCCTCCTGGCCCTGGCCGCCTACACCTCAGGCGACGGCGCCCTGGCCAACGTCGCCCTAGACCGAGCCGACGACGCCGACCCCGCCTACACCCTCGCCGCCCTCCTCCGAGAGGTCATCCGAGCCGGCATCCCACCCACCGACATCCGCCTAAGAACCACCCCCGCCCAACTAACCGCCCGAGAGGGCCCCCCAACACCCCAACACCAACCCCACACCCCCCCCCCCCCCCCCCCCCCCCCCCCCCCCCCCCCCCCCCCCCCCCCACCCCACCCCCCCCCCCCCCCCCCCCCCCCCCCCCCCCCCCCCCACCCCCCCCCCCCCCCCCCC
>NZ_JAGEOJ010000045.1 GCF_017573505.1 Actinomadura barringtoniae | reverse complement strand
CGCAGGCTGAGGCCGTTCCGCAGGCTGAGGCCGTTCCGCAGGCTGAAGGGGACCGCGGATCCGCCGAACGACCCGTACGCTCAAGGCGGCCTACGCGCTGAAGGCGGCCCCGCCTGCTGAGGCGACCGCGCATCCAAGCCGGCTCGTCCGCCGAACTCCCCGCGCTGAAGCCGACCAACGCGCTGAACGCCCGGTCCGCCGAATGCCTGGCCCGCTGAACGGCCCGTACGCCGAAAGCCGGGGCCGACCCGTGGGCTGAGCTGAACGGAGCACTGGCGCCGGTCCCCGGATACGCGAACGGGGCGCCCTCTCCCAGGACGCCCCGTACATCAAGTCACTCGCCTCAGACGCGAACGACCAGCGTGTGGCAGATCTTGTCGCCCCAGGTCTGGCTCTTGTCGTCGAAGAGCGGCCAGAGGAACCCGAGGTAGCACACCAGGCTGTCGATGAAGTAGTGGCAGGCCTGGCGACCGAACGAGGTGCCGAACCCGACCGGGGCGCCGGTGTGCTCGCCGACGGTCTTGATGCCCATCTGGCGCTTGCCGATGGACTGGCCGGTGGTGCCCTCCATGTTGCACATCCACAGGCCGGCCGCGAGCGAGGCCACGCCGCCGACGAGCATCAGCAGGGCGCCCAGCACGGCCGCGCCGCCGCTGCGGCCGCCGGCCGACAGGAGCGCGCCGATGAAGTACAGGACACCGAACGGCAGACCGATGATCAGACCGTCGATGAAACGGGCCACGAACCGGGAGCCCCACGAGGCCATCTGGCCGCTGGCACCGTAGTGGTGGTGGTGCACCTCCTGGTAGGCGGGCTGGCCGTATCCAGGCTGCGCGGGCGGCTGGCCGTAGCCGGGCTGAGCCGGCGGCGGCGGGTTGTACCCGGGCTGGGGCGGGGGCTGCTGCCCGTAGCCGGGCTGCGCGGGCGGCTGACCGTAACCGGGCTGCTGACCGTAACCCGGCTGCGCGGGGGGCTGGCCGTACCCAGGCTGCGCGGGGGGCTGACCGTAACCGGGCTGCTGCTGACCGTAGCCCGGCTGCTGCCCGTACGGGTCATAGGGGTTACCCACACTTGCTCCTTCTAGATTGACCCTGTGGTTGATGTGACGCCCGCCGGACCCGGAGGGCTCCGCAAGTCTGACCGACGTGGGAAGGCGGCCTTCAAACTCGCAGGAGACCGAGCCGGACAAGCTGCCACAGCTCCGATCCCACGAGGGCTGTGCCGAGCACCCAGGCACGGGTGCGCGGCTGGAGTGCCCACCACCGGCTCCCCGCTCCCAACGGCGCGACGGCGAGGCCGATCGCGCCGACGAACGCGACCGGGTTCGCCAGCGGGGCCTGGGCCACATGGCCCGATCCCAGCTCGATGAACACGGTCGTACCGCCGCACATGGGGCAGGGGATCCCGGTGATCGCCCTGAAGGGACAGAGCACACCGGGGTCGTTGACACGATGAATCCATGCCGCTCCCATGGCCGCACCGGCCATGGCCGCGACACGCAGCAGCACTCCCACAGGACCGCGCCGCGCAGCGGTGAGTGTCCGATCGACGAGATTCGCCGCCGCACCCGACGGTGCACCGGCGACCGCCGACCCGGGCGCTCCCCCCAACGAATCCTCCGCCTCAAGACTGAGTCCGAGTGACCCGTATATCGGGTGCACCCTGAGGTAGGTCAAGTCCCAGCAACCATCCGCGACCGGACCGTTACCTGGGCACCCAGGACACCACCTCAGGGGAAAGAGTAGGACAAACCACAACCCCTGTGCGCCGAGTTTCCCGTGTTGCGATCGCCAGAACGCCGCACTTCAGCCCCACAAACCCGTTCCCCACCCGCCTTCCGAGCGTCAGACCCACACCCCACCCAAAGAAGCAGCGCCCCTAAAACCAGGAACAGCACCCCCACCACCCCCCGACAGCTACACCCCACCGTTCAGAATCCAACTCACCAACCCCAAACCCCCACGCCAGCAGCACAGACCAACCCCAAGCCCAAACCCGCCGCCACCCGCAGCACCCGTACGTGCCCATGCCCAACGTCCACCCACAGGGACAGGCAACCCGCCGACGACCAGCCCGTCGAAGGCAATGCCCCAACGCCGTTCACAGCCCGTTGCAACCTGTGAACGCACCGAAACGGCCGCACCTATCCCCCGCACCGTGGGGTGACATACATCTCTTGGGGAACGTGGCAGACCTGGACGCTCGTACCGCGACACGTGTGGGCGCTCTTCGTCAGCGTCGTGCGAACGGCGAATGTGGGTGAATGCCCAGGGCCCCGCAAACGTGGCTGCGCCCCGGGGTAACGCGAGCGGGCACAGCGCGGCGCGCGCGGCGCGGCGCGCGCGGCGATGTGGTCGCGGCGATGTGGTCGCGGGCCAGGAGTCGCAGGCCAGGAGTCGCGCAAGCCGGGGGCGCGGCGCGGGCTGTGGGTGCCCTCACCCAGCCAGGGAATGAGGTCACGCGCAGATCCTTCTCAATGACCCGGCGCGAGCGGTGTCAGTAGTTGGCAGGGCTTGGAGCAGCGTGGGCCGGGACGACGATGCCCGGCATGCTGGACCGGCCCCGACTCAGGCCTGGCGCGGCGGCGAGGGCTGGGAGCGGAGGCGCAGAGTGGCGCGCGGACCTGGGCGCGCCGGCGACGCGGGCGGGCAAGGCGCTAGCGAGCGATGGATGTGACCGCGCAGGCACACGCCCGGAAGCGGCGGAGGCCCGGCAGCACGGGCCCGATGTGACGGACCGGGAGCGGCGGGAGCCTGAGTGGCGTGGGGTCTGGGTACTGCGTCGACGCGGGCGGGCACGGAACGGAACGGAACGGCCCGAGCGAGCGGGTGCATCTCGTCGCGCAGGCCCGGCGCGGCAGGGTTCTGCTTTGGGCCGGGTTCTGCGGGGTGGGTCAGGCTTGGGCGGCGGCGCCTACTGTTACGGGGGCGCCGGGGTCTGGGGCGTGGTCGGCCTCTACTACGTCGGCGATGACGGCGGTGATGTTGTCGGGACCGCCGCCGTCGCGGGCCAGCTGGATGAGGCGCTGGATGGCCCAGGAGGGTTCGGCCTCGGCGGAGAGGACCTCGTAGATGGTCTGGGCGTCCACGGGGCCGCTCAGGCCGTCGGAGCACAGGAGGTAGCGGTCGCCCAGGCGGGCCTCGCGGAGGCGGAGGTCGGGCTCGCGGTCCTCGCGGCCGTCCAGGACGCGGTAGAGGACGTGGGAGAGCCTGGAGGCCTCGGCGGGGTCGGGGACCTGGCCCTCGCCGGCTTCGGCGTTGAGGAGCTGGTCCATCGTGTGGTCCTGGGTGATCTGGAAGAGCTCGCCCTCGCGCAGGAGGTAGCCGCGGGAGTCGCCGATGTGGGCCAGCGCGACGCGGGTGCCGGACCACAGCATGGCGGTCAGGGTGGTGCCCATGCGGCTGAGGTCGGGGCGTTCCTCACGAACGATCCGCAGTTTCTCGTTGGCCTCGGCGACGGCGCGCCCGAGGCTCTCGACGAGATCGTCGGGCTGGGCATCGGCGTCCAGAGAGCGCAGTGAACCTATGACGGTCGAGCTCGCGACCTCGCCGCCCGCGTAGCCGCCCATGCCGTCGGCGACCGCGATCAACCGCGCACCGGCGTAGCCCGAGTCCTCGTTGTTCTCGCGGCTGCATCCAATGTCGCTGCCTGCTGCGTACCTGATTGTTACGTTCATACCGATTTCGATGACGATCCTGTCATGGGAGTTGTATCAGTCCCCGGCCAGCCCGTGGCGTACGGCGTACAACGCCGCCTGTGTCCGATCCTGGACTCCCAGCTTCATGAGCAGATTACTGACGTGCGTCTTGACCGTCTTCTCCGAGACCACCAGAGCACGCGCGATCTCCCGGTTGGACCTGCCCAGTGCGATCTGCACGAGCACCTCCCGTTCCCGTTCGGTCAGCGCGGCCAGGCCGCGGTCGTCTCCCGCCGCCGATTCCACACGCACCATGGCCTCGGCGGCGTCCGGCGCGAACAGTACGTGCCCGTCATGGACGGCTCGAATCGCCTGAACGAGCGCCTGTGGATCGACGTCCTTGTACAGATACCCAGCCGCTCCCGCCTGTACTGCCGGCAGCACGTGGCCACGTTCGGTGACACTGGTCAGAACGAGGACGCGCGCGCCGACCCCGCGAGCCCGGAGTTCCGTCAGCGCGGCCAGACCGTCGGCGCCGGGCATCTTGAGGTCCATCAGCACGATATCGGGCTCCAGCGATTCGGCCAGCGACACCGCGGACACGCCGTCCTCGGCCTCCCCGACCACCTCGATGTCCTCCTGGATGCCCAGGAAGGTCCGCAGGCCCTGACGGACCACCGGATGATCGTCGGCGATCAGCACCTTGATCATGCGGGCACCTCCAGCCGGACGAGGGTGCCCGCGCCGGGCGTGGCCTCGATCTCCAGTGAACCGCCGACCGACCGGGCCCGTTCGCGCATCGAGGCCAGGCCCAGGCCGCCGTTGGACGCCGCAGCCGCGGCGGCGGCCGCCCCGCCTGCGTTGCCGGCGGCGCCACCGCCCCCGCCTCCGCTGCCGCCTCCGTTGCCGGCGGTGGACCGGTTGGTGGACAGGTCGAAGCCGGAGCCGTTGTCAGCCACCTCGAGGACGACGCGTTCGTCGTCGGCGTGCAGGCGTACCTCCACGGCAGCGGCGCCGGAGTGGCGCAGCGCGTTGTAGAGGGCCTCCTGGGCGATCCGGAACAGCACGGCCTCCTGGTCCTCGGGCAGCGCGACGGCGCCGTCTCCAGCGAACCGTACGGCCGTCTCATAGGCGCGGTCGAGCACCTCGACGTGCTTGCGCAGCGACGCACCGAGACCGTCGGCCAGGTCCGCGGGCCTGAGCTCGAAGATCACGGCCCGGAGCTCCGCGAGGGCCTCGGCCGCGAGAACCTCGACTTGTTCGAGCTCGGCCACCGTACGGGCCGGGTCGCGTTCGGCGAGGGCCGCGGCCGCCTTGGCCGTCAGCCGCAGCGAGAACAGCTTCTGGGCGACGGCGTCGTGCAACTCCCGGGCGAGCCGGTTACGTTCGGCGACGACGGTCAGCTCGCGGTTGTGCTCGTACAGGCGGGCGTTGGTGATCGCGATCGCGGCGTGCGCGGCGAAGAGGGTGAGGAGGTCCTGGTCGGCCTCGGTGAAGCCCTTGCCCTTCGGAACGTTCTGCTTGTTGGCGAGGAAGATGATGCCGAGCACGTCCTCGCCGTCTTTGATCGGGACGCCCAGGAAGTCCTTCAGGATGGGGTGCGCGGCGGGCCAGCCGACGAACTCCGGCTCCCGGCGGATGTCCGACAGCCGCTTGGGCGCGTTGTCGCGGAGCATCGCGGCGAGCAGGCCGTGCTGTCGGGGCAGCGGGCCGATCGCGTCCCACTCCTCCTCGGAGACGCCCTCGACCACGAACTCGGCGAACGAGCCCTCGTCGTCGGGCACCCCCAGCGCGGCGTAGCGCGCGTCCAGGAGCTGGGCGGCCGCACGTACGATCACCTGCAGAACCTCGTGCACCGACAGGTGGCGCGTGACGGCCAGAACCGCGGAGCTGACCGCGTGCAGCGTCGCTCCCGGCTCTCCGCAGCCTGCCTGCTCGGTGCCCAACTTTCCGTGCTCCCGGTCTCGCCTGGTGAGGCCATCGTCGCTCACCCTGTGTAGACCGTACTCTCTGGGTGTCTCATCCCGAATCAGCCTGGGGTCCTAGGTGTGGCCGGAGGTCCTAGGTCCAAGTGACCAACATCATCGGCCCCGGACGGCCGATGCCGCGCGGAGCAGCCATTTCTAGCGTCTAAGGCATGACGCAGAAGACGGCACTCATCACCGGAGCCTCCCGCGGATTGGGGCGCGCGCTCGCCCTCGAACTGGCCCGGGACGGCTGGGATCTCATTCTCACCGCGCGTGGCCCCGAGGCACTAGAGGCCACCGTCAAGGAGCTCGCGGGCTCCGGGGCCGCGGTCACTCAGGTCGCCGGCGACGTCAGCGATCCGGAGCACCGCGCGGCTCTCGTACGGGAGGTCGAGGCGGCCGGCGGGCTCGGGCTGCTGGTCAACAACGCCGGAACGCTGGGCACCACGCCGCTGCCGCTCCTGGCCGACCAGCCCATCGACGACCTCGCCGAGGCGTTCAAAATCAACACGCTGGCGCCGCTGGCGCTGATCCAGGCCGTGCTGCCCGCGTTGCGCGAACGGGGCGGAGCGCAGGGCGGCGCCATCCTCAACATCACCTCTGACGCCTCCAACCAGCCGTACGAGACCTGGGGCGGTTACGGGGCCACCAAGGCCGCCCTGGAGCAGATCTCCAACGTGCTGGCGGCCGAGGAGCCCGGCCTGGCGGTCTGGTGGGTCGACCCCGGCGAGATGCGCACGGACATGCTGCGCGCGGCTGGCGAGGACGCCGACGCCGCCCCGCCGCCCGAAGAGTCGGCGGCCGCTTTGAAGCACCTCATCACCGACCGTCTCCCCAGCGGCCGCTACACCGCCGCGCGCCTCGGGGAAGCCCGATGACCACCGCCCTCACCCCCCAGCCCGTACGGGAGGACCCTCCAGACGGGCAGAACCGCCCGCAGGCCTCCCAGGACGCGCTTGTGCTGCATGCCTCCCAGGAGGCAATTGCGGATGTGCAGCTTCCTGAGGCCGCACCCGAACTCACCCCCTCAGAGGCAGGCGCTCTCCCGGGCGAGGGCGCGAACAGCTCAGCGGAAAGCTCGGCCGAGGGCGGCCTCCTTGGCGCCCGCTACAGGGCATCGACGCTCGGCATCGTCATGGTCATCACGCTGCTGGCGTTCGAGGCGATGTCGGTGGGGACGGTCATGCCGGTGACGGCCCGCGATCTGAACGGCCTGTCGCTGTACGCGTGGGGCTTCAGCAGCACCCTCATCGCGAGCCTGCTCACCACGGTCCTCGCGGGCGGCTGGATCGACCGTTCCGGACCTGCCAAGCCCCTCATGATCGGCCTCACCACGTTCGTCGCCGGGCTGGCCATCGCGGGCACCGCACCCAGCATGTGGATCTTCGTCTTCGGCCGTTCGGTCCAGGGCCTCGGAACGGGCGCCGCCATCGTCGCCGTCTACGTGCTGATCGCTCGCGTCTACCCCGAGGATCTCCGCCCCCGCGTGTTCGCGGCCCTCGCGACCGCCTGGGTCCTGCCCTCCCTCATCGGACCGGCCGTGGGCGGAATCGTCGCCGACCACGCGGGCTGGCGCTGGGTCTTCCTCGGCCTGATCCCGCTGGTGATCCCGGCGGCGGCCATCCTCGTTCCCGCCCTCCGCAAGACGACCTCGGCCGGGCACACACCGGCTGCGGCCGCGCAGGCAGGCCGCGGCCGCTACCTCGCCGCCATCGGCGTCGCGGCGGGCGCCGGGATCCTGCTGTACGGCCTGGACCGGTCAGGCCCGGTCCTGATCCTCACCGCCGCCATCGGCATCGCAGGCCTTGCGTACGGCCTGATCCGCCTCTTCCCCGCCGGAACGCTGCGGATGGGCCGCGGTCTCCCCAGCGTCGTCCTCACCCGAGGCTTGCTCGCCGGAGCGTTCTACGGAATGGACGTCTTCATCCCCCTGGCGCTCACGACCCTGCACGGCTTCAGCCCCACCGAGGCAGGCGTGGTCCTGACCGTCGCCGCGCTCGGCTGGTCGGCCGCGTCCCAGATCCAGGGCCGTTCCCGCCGGTCCCGTTCGTTCTTCGTCATCCTCGGCTCGGTCCTCGTCGCGATCGGCGTCGTCGCGGCGACGATCACCCTCCAACTGCCCGGCTGGTGGTCGGCGCCCGCCTGGACGATCGGCGGGCTGGGCATGGGCTTGGCGATCAGCAGCCTCAGCGTGCTGCTCCTCGACCAGTCCCCCGAAGAAGAACAGGGCGCCAACTCCTCCGCCCTGCAGATCAGCGACAGCATCGGCTCGTCCGTGGTCGTCGGCGTGGCGGGCGCCCTCGTCACCGGCTTCGGTACGGGCCACATCCAGGAGGGCCTGGTCGTCGCCGGAGTCCTCCTCGCCGCGATCGCCGGCCTCGCCGTGGTCGCCTCGTTCCGACTGGAGAACAGCCATGGCCGACACCCTTGAGTTCACCCTGCCTCCCGCGCTGGAGGCCCACGAGCCCCCCGAGGCGCGCGGCCGTACCCGCGACGGCGTCCGGCTCCTGGTCGGCGAGCGGAACACCGGGGAGGTGACTCACCATGAGTTCCGCGACCTGCCCACCCTGCTGCGCCCGGGCGACCTCCTGGTGGTCAACACCTCCGCCACCCTCCCGGCCGCCGTACGCCTCGACAAGATCGCCGTCCACTTCTCCACACCCCTCCCCCAAGAAGCCGGCGCGGACCTCCTCGAAGCAGACCTCCCTGAAGCAGCGCTCCCTGAAGCAGCGCTCCCTGAAGCAGCGCTCCCCGAAGTGGACCTCCCTGAGGAAGCCGGCACGGATCGGGTCTGGCTGGTGGAGTTGCGGCGCCGAACGGGGAAGGCGAGCGTTCCCTACCAAGGAGGCAACCCGGGCGAGTGGATCCCCATGCCGGGCGGCGCCACGCTCACCCTCATCGGCCGTCGCACCGAACGCCTCTGGGAAGCCCGCCTCAGCACCGAGGTCGTCCCCTATCTGCGCCGCCACGGAACGCCGATTCGCTACTCGTACGTGCGCCGCGACTGGCCCACCGCCGCCTACCAGACCACGTTCGCCTACGACCGTGGCACCGGCAGCGCGGAGATGCCCAGCGCAGCCAGGCCGTTCACCCCGGAGCTGGTCACGCGCCTGGTCTCGCACGGGATCCTCTTCGCGCCGATCACCCTTCACACCGGCGTCGCCTCGCCCGAAGCGCACGAGCCGCCGTACGCCGAACGCTTCGAGGTCACGGCCGCGACCGCCGATCTGGTCAACCACGTCCGGGCCCGCGGCGACCGGGTGATCGCGGTCGGCACGACGGCCGTACGGGCCCTGGAGAGCGCCGTCGGTCATGACGGCCACGTGCGGGCGTCCAATGGGTGGACAGAGCATGTCGTCACCCCGGAAGCAGGCGTCCGAACGGTCGACGGACTCCTCACCGGACTCCACGAACCACGGTCCTCACACCTCATGATGCTGACCGCCATTGCCGGTCCTGACCTGCTGAAATCAACCTACGAAGCGGCCCTCGCCGAGTCCTACCTCTGGCACGAGTTCGGTGACGCGAACCTTCTGCTTTCCCACTAGTAGCACGGAACTGACCGGCTCACGTCCGCCACGTCCGTACCTGGACATCAGAAAGCCCCGGCCACACGCGGCGGCCGGGGCTAGGTCGATCGGGTCAGGCGGTCTCGTCGTCCGCCTTGACGCGGTGCACGAGGGAGCGCCACGCGTCGGGAGAGAGCGTGAGCTTGGGGCCGTCCGGGTCCTTGGAGTCACGCACTCCGATGTTGCGTGAGAACCGCGCAACCTCGACGCAGTCGCTGTCACTCCCGCTGCTACCGCTGCGACTCGACTTGCGCCATGTGGGAGTCACCGAAAACCCTCCATCACTTCCCTAATACGCTGCATGGACGTGTCAGCGTCCAGAGCTCGATCGCTGATGCGGTCGAACCGTAGTCGGAACGAGCGTACATCCGTTGCGTCTTGGACAAGCCGCCCCTCTTCGGCCGCTTCGATGTATGCCGAGTCTTCCCCGTCCACAGTGAGGATCTTGAACGATCCATCCCGCCCGACGTGCGCACCTGTCGATTTGGGGACGATCCGGATCGTGATGTTGGGGAGCGCGGCGAGCTCTAGGAGCCGGGCAAGTTGCTCGTGCATGATCTCGGGCGAACCGACAGGCTGCGTGATGACTCCTTCGTCCAGGATTACCCGCATTAGCGGAGGTGGGTTGCGGTTCAGGCTCTCCTGACGCTTCATCCGCTTAGCAACTCGCTCGTCGATGTCCAGGAATCCGGCCGCCGTCACCTGCGCCCGCGTGTAGCTCTCCGTCTGAAGCAGACCCGGAATCCACAGCGCTTCCCAAATGCGCTGTTCAGATGCCCGCGCTTCGAGCGCAGTGTGCGTCTGGAACCACTCGCGGTCGTGGCCCTCCTTGGCGAAGCGGACGAGAGTCACGAAGAGATCGCCCGTGCTCCACGCATCATCAGCGATGCGGGCAAGCTCCTCAGTGAGCTTGATTTCGCCTGACTCAAGTCGCGAAATTGTGGACCGATCGCGATCGAAGAGTTCGGCGAGGTCCGCCCCGGACAGTCCGCGCTCATCTCGGTGTCTGCGCAGTTGAACGGCTATGAGGCTCCATAGGGAGTCTCCGGGATTTGGTGACTCGCGTCGCGGCATCGGTGACCCTCCGGACTTGCGTCTGTTGCGCGAACCTTCCGAAGGTAACTCGGCGCGAGGAACCTTGTCCGTAGAAACGTGACGCCCGACACAGAGTCAACCCCACAGATACGCAAGTCCCGCGAGGTGATAGCGAGCATGGGTGCCCACAGCCGACCGCAGCCGACACGCAGTGAACGGCGGACCGCGCGACGTGCGGGTCCGGGCAGGCAGCGCACCGCAGGGAGCACGCAGACGGCCGCGAACGTCCGGACGGTACGCGGGGAAGCCCCCGATCCCCCGGACCGCCTGGCGGTGCTGGAGGCCGTTGCGGCGTGCCTTGCCGACGTGCACGCGCTGGACACGCAGATCGTGGCGCAAGACGGGCACGTGTGGTTGTTCGTGGTGGAGCGCGCGACCCGCCGCCGGGTCTATCTGAGCCTCGCGTACGCGGAGCGGGATTGGTGGATCGTGTCGCAGTCCGGCATGCTCCTCGCGCACGTGTCCGATCCTGCCCGCGCGGGCCGGTACGTGCGAGGGGCGATGGCATGAGCGACGACCCGATGATCTATCAGCACGGGTATTACGACGCGCAGGAGCGGCGTCCGGCGAGGCTGTACGCGCGTCCGGCCGAAATGATCGCGCTCGCGACGGGTGCGTTCGGGCATGTGTGGTCCACGCGCAAGCACTCGAACACGCTCCTCCGCGTGCTGCACATGAACGCCGTGGAAGAGGCACACGAGCTCCTCAAGCGCCTGGACGAGCGCGAGGCATGGGACGCGCTCCTTGTGGCTTGGGAGAAGCTCCGGCCCGCGTATGAGCGGCTCATGCGCGAACACGGGTTTCTCGCGGAGACCGTGGCGGACGTGCTGGAGGAGACGGACGCGCGCGTGGAGCGTCTCCGGGGCCAGATGCCTACCCCCTAGATCCGCTCGCGTGAGGTGAAACCCCCGACCCTCACGCGTGCGAGCGGTCCCCGGGGCTGTCGGTGTTGGGTCCACTTCCACGACCGCCCCGGGGCCCGCGCCAAGACCCGTCCACGTGCCAACCGCGCCGGGCACGCGGGCGTTGCGGGCTCCGGGGGAAGGGTGATCGATGGCACGACCCCTCCCCCGGAGCTCGCTTCACACCCCCGAGAGGAACGGAGATCTCCAGATGACCACGGACACGGTCGCCACGCCGGGACCCCTGGACGAACTGTTCGCGAGCATGCGGGTGCGTGAGCCGAAGGTGGTACTGACGCTCGTTGCCCCGGGCGACGCTCGCGAGGATGGCGCGCCGGAGCTTTCCATGACCGTGGCGGTCCGCATCCCCTGCGCGTCGCCTACCGGCCCGTGGGACCTGCGATGGTCGCCGGAGCGTCGCCGGTATGAGTGGGGGTCCGGCCCGTTCGTCGGTGTCTCGCTCGGCACGCCGGACGAGTTGGACGCAGTGGGCACCCGCGCGTCGGCATCCATCCTCCTCCAGGCGTGCGGGGAAGACTGCCAGTGCTAGCCCCTGGACGGCCCTGAGCGGCCCGCAGACAGCAAAAGAGCCCCTGCCCGGGAATCGGGTAGGGGCTGTTTGCTTGCGCTTCTACGCGGCGTGGAGAATGGTCTCCACCTCCGCCACGACTTGCCCGCCGGGTGTATTCAGTTCCGGCTTGTCGAGCACAACAGCGTCAGTCGCGGCCCGCCAAGTGCGCTCCTCCGCGAGCGACATGCGACCCTCGTTGACGAGCGTGGACAACAGGTCATTGACAATCTCCGCGAGTACATCGACCTTCGTTTCCGCGCCGAGTGTCAACGGACTGTCGTAGGCGGTCGTGTTGTCGTCGCTGGACGCGGGCACGCTAAAGTCGTCCCTCATGGGGTGGAACCTCCAGACAGGTGAATCCCCTAGGCCCGGATCGGTGTTGGCGCACCGGTTCGGGCCGTTCTTGTTTGGCCAGGAGAGCACTCCATGATCTCCGTTGTCAACACGGGAAGCGAGGGGTTCGCAAGCTGTTTGCGAACCACCTCCGTGAGCCGCTCACGGTGCCCCGTTCTTGTGCAGCGCTGCACAAGTCCTGTCACTGACAAAAGGCCCCGGGCGACAACGCGCGTAAAGCGCGGCATCACCCGGGGCCTTCTCGTTTACATCGCGGCGGAAACGGTGCCACGTCAGCGTCAACACGCGAGGTGTGCGGTTCCGGAAACGTCTTCACTGCGTCAACGCAAGTGGAAACTCTCACCGTGTGGTGAACTGCCACAGGTTACGCACGACGCGGCCCGCGTCGGCATCCCACACCCAGCGATTTGTAACCTTCCCGCCCCACTCCGGATGGAGCTCGACATCATTCGCGGTCGCCCATTCCTCCGTCAGCTCCGCGCGAGCCCGCCAGTCCTTCGCGTCGTCGGCACCGACCAATTCGGCGTGCATCGCGAGAACCGCCGCGTCCACGTCGAAACCGTCGGGCGGAACCGGCGCGAATTGCTCTGGACGCCTCCGGGGTTTCACCGGGACCACCGCGCATGCGCCGCAACCCGCCCGGACTCCGAGCGGGTCATCTTCCGATCCATCGGAAGCACCTCCGCGCCTTCGTCCTCCGAATCCGGAATCCGCAACGCGCGCAGATGTGACGCGAGTGCGGCGCGGTAGAACCGCAGTTCCGAGACGAGCGGGTTGATAACCGGCTGTCGCTGTGAGCCGAGAACGGTCAGCGGTTGCCCCTCCAATTCCTTCTCCATCGCGGCAATGTGATCCACCGTCCGACACGCGGCGGAGAGGAGTTCAAGTTCATCCGGTTTGAGGTCCCACGTTTCCGTTACGCGGTTCCAGAGAACAGTGCCGCGCGAGCCGAGACGCTCAATCGCAGGGACCGGTGGCCGGTCATCCTGGTCACTCACGGTGCAATCTCCCAACGGTCGTATGCGTCTCGCCACAGACGCGAGCTAGCAATTCTCTGAGCTGGGGTTTCTGGCAAAAGTCAGACCGTGATGCGTCGCACGGTCGCTCCGGTGCTAACCCCTACCGTTCAAGCTCCCCTCCCGGGGGAGGGGGTGCACCCCCGGGTATCGGGTCGCCTTTCGCGGGAGCCAGAGCACGTGAACCCTGAGTACGTTCCGAATGGCGCTCAGTTGCTCTGTGAGCGACGAACAGGGCAAGGCGTTGGCCGAATAGAGGCAAGACCCCTGAGGGGCGTGCAGGGCCCCTGAGGGGCGACGGGAAGGGTGAAATCGGCGGCCCGTGAATGGTCACGTGCAGTCCGGCCGGACTACCTCACTCGCCGCTCGCTCATCGCGGACGGGAAGCGCGCACACCTCGCGGCGCACAACGCTCCATGAACGGACTAGCCAGGCACCCACCCCCTACCCCGGGCCCGCCACCCCAGCGGGATTCAGCCCGCCGTACCTACCCGGCAGAGCAGGGGCGGGGGAGGCTGAGAAGCCCCCGCTTACGGCCGGAACGATCCGGGCCCTTACTCGGCCAACCCCGGACCGCCCCGGCCGTTCTAGAGCCGCTCAGCGTCGCGAGTTCGGAGGCGTTCGCGCATCGCGGTCGGCCCGCTACCGGGCGGGGGACTTCACGCGGTCCCGCTCGCCAGCGAGCGCCTCCACAGGATCGGCCCCCAGGGCGACCGCGAGGCGCGCGAGCGTGGCGCGGAGCACCTCGCACTGACGGAGGATCTCCGCGCAGACGTCCGCGCTCACGCGTCCGCCTCCGGCTCCGCGATGCGGCCCTCCAGCTTGTTCAGCCGGTTGGCTTCCGCCTGATCGATCTTCTTCGCGAACGGCTTCGCCCAGAGCCGGACCGACATCGACGCCGGGTACACGACGGTGTCCCCAGCCTTGTACGGCCGAAGGTGTCGTGGCACGGTCACGGCGTCACCTCCTCGCCCGCGAGGCGCTCCGCGACCTCACCCCAACCGAGACCCTCCGCGCGAAGCTCAGCGATCCGCGCCGACACAGCAGCATCCGCCACAGCACCCGCCGCCTGCTCAGCGTCGATACGGGACCGCTCCGCCGCGATCTCCACGTCCAGCGACGCGCGCCGCTCCGCCTCCCGCGCCTCGCGGTGCTCCGCCATGGTCCGTCGCGCTGCGTCGTACGACACCGGCCACGCTGCCTCAGTCATCCTGACCACCGACCCGACGCCGCGCAGCCTGCAACTCGTCGTGCAGGCGCACCGTGCTCGCGTGCTGGTCCATCAGCGGGATCGCGAGCCTCTCCATGATGAAGGGAGGCAGGTTCTCGGCCACCTGCCGCACCTTGACCAGTTCCCCGTACGCGGCGTTGGCGATCGCGGCCGTACGCGCCACCTCCGCAAGAGCACGCTCGACAGCCGCGAGCGCCTCCTGGACGCCGTCGCGGAGAGCAGGCACCGCGCCAGGGGCCTCACGGGCGAACACGCGGAGGGCCGCCGCGTCGAGCTGGTACACCCGCTCCTTCATCCGCCGCGCGGTCGCGAGAGCAAGCGGGCGTTCCCTGGACGCCTTATCGACCTCGGAGACGCGGTTCTTCGGGGGCTCCGTGCCCGCGTCCACGAACGCGGCGATCGCGGCGGCCTCCCGCTCCACCGCGCGCTCCAGCCAATCATCGGCCAGAACCCCGAAATGGTCCGAGGTGTAGGTGTCGTACTCCTCGTACGCATCGCTCGCGGCACGGGCCTCCTCCGCCGCGATCCCCGCAATGGACTGCGACCGGAGTTCCATGTCCCACCGGTCCGCCTCCATACGGTCCACGACGCGGATGTGACGGGACAGCTTAGGTGGCGTGGCCTCCGGCAGATGCATTCCGTTCGGCGTGTTGTTGCTCATTGGTTTCTTCCTTCTTGTCTCCGGCGGGCACCATGCCCGCACCCTTCTTCGTGTCCGGCGATATCGTCCACAGCACTAGTCGCCCTCCGCATCGATCTCGGAGTGGTCGGTGTGGACGCCAAAAATCCACCCAGGGTCGGCGCACTCCCAAGCCCGATCACTCTTGGCTCGCACCGGAACGCCCTCGATCTCAAACACGATGCCGTCCGCATCGCGCCACTTGCAGCCGGTCACACCGCACCCCAGACGCACACGAAATCGCCGCGCACTTCATCCCAGCGGTAGCCCTTCGCGATCCTGGCCTTGACGGCCGGAGGCAGCGTCTCGGGGACTCCGAATACGCGCGACGGCCGACGTGAGTCATCAGGCGAAAGCGTCTTGTTTCGCGGGTCCTTCTCCATGCGCTGTTCCTTACGCTACGAAATGGCCCGACTACGGGCCGGCGACGTTTGCCCAGGTCAAACAGGGTGAAATACAGAAAGCCGGGCCCCAGGCTCGCACCTCCGCGCGGCTACTCGCGGGGTACGGGTCCGGGACCCGGCTTTCATGGAGGATGCAGCCCTGGAGGGAATCCGCACCCAACACGCCCCAAGGGGTAAGGGGGCGTGAGCTTCAAACGGAGGTGGCCAGATAGCCGTACTGGCCACAAAGGGAGTCAGCGGGAAGCGTGGCCCGCCATCGAATCAAGCGCGTTCTGTACGTCCGTATTGTGGTCGGCGAGAGTGCGAAGGAACCGGTCCCGCGTGGACACCGGAATGTAGGGGAGAACGTCGCTCACTGCGTGCGCGAAACGCATGCTGGACGCGGTGCACAAGTGGAGGCCATGGAAGCCTTCACAGTGGTCACAGTTCCACACGGAGGCGGTGGGGGTTCGCATCATTGTGGGGTTCCCTCCTGCCCACGCTTGCGGGCACGCTGACGGCGCTTCTTCTCACGTTCACGACAAGTCGAGCTACAGAACTTCGGCGGGCGGCCGGACTCGTTCCAAAACACGATGTCGTCACATCCGTGCGCCTCACATGGACGGTCCAGCAATGCGTCCAGGCGCTCATCGCGAGCACGCATGAGGTCTTCGGCGCAGTCCTCACACCGCGTCCCACGCTCTGTTGGGTCGAGGTCGATTCCACATGCGATGCACTTCCGGACCTTGAAAAGCGCACCGTTGTTCCGCTTGAACGCGGTACGGCACCGGGGCGAACAAAAGGTCTGCTGACGGCCGGAGAGTTCTCCGCCGCAACTTCCGCACCGGGTGCCGGGCTCGACGAGAAGGCGGTGCGCGTATCCGCCGCGAACGCCCTGTCTTCGCGGCGTCCAGCCGTCGAAAACGTCAGGACCCCACTCCCGCGTAACGGCGTCCTCCACCGTTGTTTCGGTTCGCATGGCGCGCTGGTCTCGCCAGTACCTGTTCGGCGGTTCCCAGAGGAACACTGCGTCCCGCTGTGCGGCCGTCAGAATGCCGTCATTGGTCGCGCGGTACAGGTCCCGCGTCTTGCCATCGCGGGCAAGCTTCGCGGCCGTCAGGAAGTCCATTAGAGGTCCGTTCGGGTAGCGGTCGGGCGATGCCCGCACAGACGACGAGAAGCCCCGCCCCCGGCGGGCTCCGTAGTGGCCGCTACTCCACTCGGAACCGCCCCAGGGACGGGGCCTCTACCACTTGTTCAGTGGTGGTCTTTCAGCCAGCAACCGGCGCGTACGTAGCGGCGCACGCCAGGTGGCTACAGCAGTGTTAAGGGTCCCCGTGTTCGCGGGTGTTCGCGGGTGTTCGCGGTGACGCCGGGGCCTCTGCCTGATTTATCGCTACGGGCGTTCGTGGGTGTTCGCCCTGCTGTCACGCAAGTTAAGGGCCCCTGCGTTCGCGGGTGTTCACGCTGCTACGCAGGTCACACAAGGGTGTCCCCTAAAAGTCCCCGTGTTGTTTGGGTTTCTCTGTATAGCTATAGAGTTCTTATAGGGAATCCAATAAACCCAAACAACCCGTCCCCTTTTAGGGGACACACATGCATACGCATGGAATCGGCGCGGCCGCATCCCCGCGAACGCCACGGCCGGACCTGTGCAGCGCTGCGCGAGCAGACGTCCGGCGGCCCGCGTACGTCTCCCGGTTCACGTACGGGTGACGTACGGCCGTGCGGGACCTCCCGGCGTCCGGGGTGACGTACAGCCCTCAGGAGGCCCAGAGACGCGAAACAGCCCCCACCGTCAATGGCAGCGGGGGCCGTTCGGGGGCCGCTAGGGGCCGCCTCAGGCGGCCGTGACGCGGATGTTCAGCCCGCGCACGCCGGACGCTTCGCGGGCGGCCCCCGCCTCCGGGCTGTGCAAGAAGTCCTCGACCGCAAGGGCGTCGTAGGCGTCCTCGACCGCGAGCGCGGAAGGGTTCGTGATCTCCATCCGGAACCGGCCTTCCATCTGGGCCTGAGTGAGCTTGCCCTTCCGGGGGGAGCGCTTCACGTGGACGTGGACGCCTAGATCAAGCATGAGCTGACGGCGGGCTTCCGTGTCCGCTGCCTCCCACTCGTCAGCCACCGTGCGGCCGGTGGGGCGGTAGACGGGGCTCTCGTCGTCGTTCGCGGGTATCGCGGCCAACCGGTCACGCTCGTCTTGCATGTCGGCGTACGTACTCCGGAACCATGCGGCGTCGGCATCGGAGCGGTAGATCCCCGCCGCACGGTCCGCGCGCAAGTCCTCCATCCGGGCGTCCAGGTCCGCCAACTCCGCCGCGACGTCCCGTCCGGGTGTCGTCACGGCCTCCATGAGATGCCACGAGCCGACGCGGGCGAGTAGCTCGCGCTCGACCCATGGGTCCAGCGCCCGGACGGACACGGTCATGCCGCACCCGCCTACGGGCCGGTTAGCGTACTTGGTGCACTTGTATCGGGGCTTGTCCAGCGTGAGGCCATCACCGTAGAGCCGTACGTGCTCGTCTTGCGTCGAGCACTCATCGCACACCGCGATCCCGAGCAACGGAGCCGCCCCCTTCTGACGCTCGGAGCGGTTCCCCCTCCGCTTGCGTGCCTCCGCGAGGACCGCTCTGTGGGTGTCGTCGCTCAGGATCTCCGGGAATGCGGGAGGGAGCGTCTGACCGTCCGGACCGACCACGGGCCGCTGCTTGTGCATGGCGTACCCGAGCAGCACGGGCGACGTCATGATTTGCGCGAGCGTCTCGGGATGCCACACGGGCCGCTTAGGGTCCTTCCCGCGCCGCACGGCGTCCGCGTCGCGCGGGGTTGGAACACCCGTCTCCGTGAGCCATGCCGCGAGGGTGTACCAAGACTCTCCGTTGAGTGCCCGCTTGGCCGCTTCGCGGATGGTCTCGGCAAGCTCAGGATCGGGCACGAGCGTCAGCCCGCCGCCCTCGCGGGGAACCGCCATGTACCCAAACGGGACGTGTCCTCCTGCCCAGCGTCCGGTCTCGCGCATGTGACGGCGGGCGGAGGCCACCCGTTCAGCGATCATCGCGGCTTCCAACTCCGCAAACACCGCAACGATCTGCGCCATGGCGCGGCCCATCATGTCCGTCAGGTCAAACGGCTGCGTCGCGGAGACCAGCGCGAACCCGTCACGGTCGCCCGCCTTGATCAGGTCGGAAAGGTCCGCGACGGATCGGACGATGCGGTCAAGCTTCCAACACACGATCACGTCGAACTCGTGCGATCGGTTCCGGAGCCAATTCCCCAGTTCGGGACGTTCTTCCGGGCGCACCTTCACGGCGGACACGTCCAGGTCCCGAGCTACCCCCGCGATCGTCCAGCCGCGCCCGCCTGCGAAGGACTGGCAGATCTCTAGCTGACGCTCGGGGGACGTCGTGGCGTCGGTCTCGACGGACAGACGAATGGCGATCAACGCGCGCATGAGCACCTCGCGAACATGGGGGTCGGTGCCCTTGTTAAGGGCCCCAACCCGGGGTGGTGTTCGCACGCATGGAGCGCGAACACGGCTACCGGTCGCGTGACTTCTCGCTACCGGTCGGGGGCCGTGTTCGCCGCCGAGACCGATGGGTGGGACTCCATCGGGTTCGGCGATCTCAACCTCCTCCTGCCGTGACCATGCCGCATCCATGACGCGTCCACATGCTGGACGCGTGGATCGGGTCGCGCCGTCCGCCCGGTACCGTGGGGACCAGCTATGGACGGCTCAGCACAGCGCACGCTGCTCATCACACTCACCGGCCGCGACCGCCCCGGGGTGACGTCGCGCCTGTTCACCACGCTCACCCGGTTCCCGGTGACCGTCGCCGACGTCGAGCAGGTCGTGATCCGCGGCCGGCTGATCCTCGGCGTACTGATCACGTACGAGAAGGGCACCGACGTCGGGCAGATCTGGACGGCGGCCGAGCAGGTCGCCACCGATCTCGAGATGGAGATCGAGCTGTCCACCGGCAAGGTGACCAGCATGCCGCGCCGCCGCGGCCGCCTGCACGTGACCGTGTTCGGCGCGCCGCTGAAGCCCGCCGCGATGGCCGGGATCAGCGGCCGGATCGCGGCGAACGGCGCCAACATCGACCGCATCGAACGCCTCGCGCAGAACCCGGTCACCTGCATCGAGATGGACGTCTCCGGCGCCGACCCCGAGGGCCTGCGCGCCGCGCTCGCCACCGAGGCGTTCGAGCAGCAGGTGGACGTCGCCGTCCAGCACGCCGGGCTGCACCGCCGCGCCAAGCGCCTCATCGTCATGGACGTCGACTCGACCCTCATCCAGGGCGAGGTCATCGAGCTGCTCGCCGAGCACGCCGGCTGCCTCGACGAGGTCGCCAAGGTCACCGAGGCCGCCATGCGCGGCGAGCTCGACTTCGAGGGCTCCCTCCGCGAACGCGTGGCCCTCCTCGCCGGCCTCGACGCCTCGGCCATCGACGAGGTGCGCAGCAAGATCCAGCTGGCCGCCGGCGCCCGCACCCTCGTCCGTACGCTGAAGCGCCTCGACTACAAGTTCGCCATCGTCAGCGGCGGCTTCACCCAGGTCACCGACGGCCTGGCCGACGAGCTCGGCATCGACTACTCCTCCGCCAACACCCTCGAAGTCTCCGACGGCAAGCTCACCGGCAAGGTCGTCGGCCCGGTCATCGACCGCGCCGGCAAGGCCAAGGCCCTGGAGCAGTTCGCCCGCGAGGCCGGCGTCCCGATCAGCCAGACGGTCGCCATCGGCGACGGCGCCAACGACCTGGACATGCTCCAGGCCGCCGGCCTCGGCATCGCCTACAACGCCAAGCCCGTCGTACGCCAGGCCGCCGACACCGCCGTCAACGTCCCCTACCTGGACACCATCCTCTTCCTCCTGGGCATCTCCCGCGAAGAGGTAGAAGCCGCCGACGCAGCCGACGCAGCAACCCCACCCGCCTAACCCCACTCGCACCCCACGCGCCAGAGCCCACCCGCGCCCCACGTGCCAGGGCCCACCCCACCGCACCCCTCCGCGTTCGCGCCCACCACACCCCGCCTCTGCGAGCTCAGAGACCGCCCGCACCGCGCCTGTGTGCGTTAGCGCCCACTACACCGCGCCTGTGCGGCTCAGAGGCCACCTGCACCGCGCCCCTGTGGGTTAGCGCTCACCACACTGCGCCTGTGCGGGCTCAGACCGACCACCCACGCCGCACCCCTGCAGGCTCGAGCACCCACGCCCCACACGCTCGGGCCCATTTGCACCGCGCCCCCGCGTGCTCGTCCTCAGCCGCTTAGCCCTCGCGCGCGTGCGTCCCCTGGCAGGGGTCTGAACCCCCGACCATGCGGGTCTAAGACCGTGCAGGCGGCAACTCGTCGCCACGTGCACGCCACCCGCGTGCTCGCGTCTCGTTCCTGCCTACCTGGGCCAAGGGGCCACGCCAGCGCCGTCTCGTTTCCACATGCGCTGCCCCGCATGCCCGCGCCGGCTCGTTGCCGCGTGTGCGGGCTCGTTGCCGCGTGTGCGGGCTCGGCGTCGCGTGCGGGCTCGGCGTCGCGTGCGGGCTCGGCATCGCGTGCGGGCTCGGCATCGCGTGCGGGCTCGGCATCGCGTGCGAGCTCGGCATCGCGTGCGAGCTCGGCATCGCGTGCGAGCTCGGCATCGCGTGCGGGCTCGGCATCGCGTGCGGGGGTGCGGCGGGCCGTTGGAAGGGCTGTGGGCGGGCGGGCAGGGGAACGTTCGGGGGGCGGGGTGACGGTCCGGGGGAGGCGATCGGGGGTAGATCACGGACGGGAGCTGACGAGGCCGGAGGGAAGCGCGTGCTCAAGGGAGCGCGGGATGCGTACGCCCAGATCGAGGGACGTGCGGCGCCCTTCTACGGCCTCGCGGCCTCCCTCGGGATCGCGCTGCCGCTGCTCGTCGGCGCGCTGACCGGGCACGACACGCAGGGGTCGATGATCGCGCTCGGGGCCTACCTGGTGGCTCTGCGCGCGCCCGAGGGGCCGTACGGGGAACGGGCCCGCAACCTCCTGAGCGCCGTGATCATCGTGGCGATCGGGGCCACGATCGGCGGGCATCTGAGCGGCCACACCTGGCTGGCCGTGGCGGTCGTTCCCCCGATCGTGGCGCTCGGCAGCGCCCTTCCCTGGATCGGGCCCACGGCCGGTCTGTCCGTTCTGATGACGGCGATCCGGCCGCGCGCCGACCACATCACCTACAACGGGTTCCTTGAGCTCGTCGGCGGGTTCCTGGTCATGGCGCTGCTTCTCACGCCGTGGCCCGCGCGCCGCCTGCGTCCGCTGCGTACGGCGCTGTCGGAGGCGGCCGACGCGGTCGCCGAGGCGCTGGACGCGGTCGCGGAGGACGTGGGGGCGCCGGACGCCAGCGCCCTGGACGCCGTCGACCTCACCAACCCCGATCTGGCCGAGGTGGCCCGCAAGCCCGACTGGGAGGAACGCCGCCGTACCGCCTCCCAGGCCCTGACGGCCGCGCGCACCACCTACGGCCTCTACCGTTCGAGCCACGGCCAGGACGAGCCCACCAAGCCCGAGCGGCTGATCGACGCGCTGGCCAGGATCATGCACGAGAGCGTCGCGCTGCGGGCCCTGGTGGAGGCGGCGCGGCGCCGTCCGCCCGACCGCGACTGGGAGCTGGAGGTACGCGTCGCGATCGCCGCGCTGGCGGCCCGCGTACGGCTGCTGGCCGGGGCGGTCGGCACCACCGGCGACGCCCCGCTCGGGAGCGTGGAATCAGCGGCGCTCCGGCGCCTGGGCAGGCAGAGCGAGTACATCCGGCGGGCCAGCCTCGCAGGCGACGAGGACATGGTCGCCGCCGCGCTGATCGCCCAGATCCGGCGTTCGATCGACCGCATCGCCGGCAGCATCGACTCCGCTCGCCGGATCGTGGCGAGCGGCGTGCGGATCGGCTTCGGCCCGCCCCGCCCGATCGGCGCGCACCCGATGTCGGCCTGGGAACGGCTCGGGACCGCCGTACGGACCCGTTCACCGGAGTTCCGGCAGGTCACGCGGGTCACGCTCGCGGTCACCTTCGCGATGGCGATCTCCGCGGGGCTGCATCTCCCGCACGGTCACTGGCTGACGATCACGGTCATGCTCAGCGTGCGCGGCACGTACGGCGAGACGATCACCAAGCTCTTCCAGCGCGTGGGCGGCACCGCCGCCGGATCGGCGATCGCGGCCATCCTCCTAGCCCTGGCTCCCACCCAGGTCGTCGCGGCCCTGGTCCTCTTCGCGTTCGGTCTGCTCGGCTTCACGTTGCGCCCGGTGAACTTCACGTACTGGGGGCTGTTCGGGACGCCGCTGGCCATGATGCTGATGGACTTCTCGACGCCGTCCGACTGGACCGCGGCCGGCGAACGCATCGCGCTCACCATCGCGGGCGGCGCCATCGCCCTGATCGCAGCCCGCGTCCTCTGGCCGACCCGCTACGCCGACCGGCTCCCCGCCCAACTCGACGAACTCCTCAGCGTCCACGCCGATCTCGTCCGGACGACCACCGCGGTCGTCGAAGGCGAGCTGGAACGCCTCCCGCACAGCCAGATCATCGCCGCCGAACAGGCCGCCGAGGCCGTCTCGGAGGCCCGCAAGCGCCTGGGGAACGAGCGCGTCCCCGACACCGACCGCATCGCGCACCTCCGCGACGCCGTCCGGTACGCCCACCGGATGCGCGACCACCTCATCGCCGTCGGGCGAATGTCCCGCGAGGAACTCACCGACACCGGCCCCATCCCCGAGATCCTCGACCGCGTGGCCGACCACCTCGACGAGGCCGCCGCCGCCCTGGAGAGCGCCTCATCGCCATCCGGCAACGCCCTGGACGACGAGTTCGCCGACCTCGACAGATACCTGTCCAAGCTCGCCCGCAAACGCCGCGCCGAGATCGAGGACGGCGTCAAGACCGACGAGTTCACCCCGCTCAGGCACGCCCTCCTGCAGGTCTCCGGCATCCGCTACGCCCTACGTTCCCTACTCCGCGACGCCAACGACCTAGCCGCGTCCGCCCAAACCGCCGCCCCCTCAGCCCCAACCCTTGCCAAACCAGCCAACTAGGCAACCAACTAGCCAACTAGCCA
>NZ_JAGEOJ010000044.1 GCF_017573505.1 Actinomadura barringtoniae | reverse complement strand
CAGGGGTCAGCCGAACGAGACTCGTTCCAGGTAGAAGTCCAGCAGCTTCGCGTCGCCCAGGACCTCTACGCCTTCGGTGGAGTGCCGGCGGTAGAGGACGAGGAGCAGTTCGGTGAGCGGGCCTCGCACTGCGACCGTGCACTTCTCGTGCCCGCGGCGCCAGGTGATGAGGTCGCCAGTGAGGTCGACGACCCACTCTCCATCACCATCGGTGGCGTGGAAGTGCAGCGTCCGGCCGGGGCCGAGCAACTCGCGTACGCCAGGGTTGTATTCGAGCATCACCGGGAGCGCCCCGAGCTCCAGCCACTCGTCGAAGGCGTCCTCGGCCACCTCCGGATCGGCGACGAACTCCGCGCCCAGGGCGAGCGTGGCGTCGGCGCGATGGATGAGGGTCTCGTGGGTGAAGCGACGCGCGTAGAAGGCCGAGCGGGAGTTGGGTACAGGGGTCCAGACGTCCGCGTCCGGCCCGGCGGAACGGAGAGCATCGGCCAGCATGGCCGCGCCTTCGGACAACCAGGGGCCCACGACGTCGGGTTCCTCGTTCGCGTAGGGCGACAGGTCGCGGAAGTGGTCGTCGGGGATGGGCTCCTGTGCTCGGTCTCGTACGATCCTCGCGGCCCAGCGTTGGCCGCCGCCCAGGTGCCGTAGCAGCTGGCCGGTGTTCCAGTCCGGGCAGGAGGGGACGGGCGTCGTCAGGTCCGCTCCGGCGATGGTGGACCGCAGCAGGTCGGTCTGGGCAACGATCTCGTCGCAGCGGCGTTCGTGGCTCAGTGTGGACACCGGGCGAGCCTAGCGGCCGTCTCCGACGGGCATCACGACGATGATCTTGCCTCGGGTGTGCTCGTTCTGGAGGACGTCGTAGGCCTCGGCGCCCTCGCCGAGGGCGAAGACGCGGCCTGCGGTGTCGGGCATGACGCCCTCGGCGGCCTTCTCGGCCAGCGCGTCCAGGTCGCCGGGCCCCGCCCACGCTAGGAGGGTCTCGACGGTGAGGTCGGCGCGGAAGTCCGCGGGGTCGGGTTGGGGGAAGGTGACGTTCAGCAGGATGCCTCGGCGGCGGATCGCGCGTTCGGCGTAGGTGAGGCTGTCGCCCGGCAGTCCCAGGTTGACGACCGCGTCGACGCCGTCGGGGTGGCGTCTCAGCGTCTCGTCGATGGTGTCGACGGCCCAGTAGTCGATGAACTCGCGCGCGCCGAGCCGGCGGACGTATTCCTGGTCCTCCAGGAGCGCGGTCGCGATCACGTGTGCTCCGGCCTCGGCCAGCAGCGGGACGAGCACGCTGCCCACTCCGCCCGCGGCACCGATCACCAGCACCTTTACGGTCTTGCCGCGGTCAGGGGAGTCGGTTCGGCGGGATGTCTCAAGGGCTCGTATGACCGGTAGAGCGGTCAGACCCGCTGTGGGCAAGGCGGCGGCTCGTGCGGCGGGCAAGGCTTCCGGGCGGAACGCAAGGGCTGGGGTGTCGGCTTCGAAGACCGCGTACTCGGCCATCGTGCCGGTGGTGACCGAGGGCGGATCGGAGACCAAGCCTGCAGCGTCGGGAGTCGGCAACGCGTAGCCGAACACCTCGTCGCCCACCGAAAAGCGGTTCACTCCTGGGCCGATCTCACTGACCGTTCCCGCGAAGTCAGAGCCGGGCACATGGGGAAAATGGAGCGGCGTCGGTCCTGCCAGCATCTTCAGGTCCGCCGGGTTGAGGGCCGCGGCGGCGACCCGCACCTGGATCTGCCCCTCGGACGGTTGAGGCACGGGAAGGTCCGCTACTCGCAGGACCTCCGCGCTCCCGTGCTCATCTGCCAGTACGGCCTTCATCGTGGCGCCTCCTCGGTGAGTCCAAACGAGCGGACCAAACGGTCATCTTTGGACGATAGGACGAAGCGCCCGCCTTGCCCGATCTTCGGCGGTAGATCGGCCGGTGGCGGCCGTCAGCACATCGTGAAGGAGACGCCCTCACCGGGTGGCGGGCTCCAGGCGGGGCGTACGGCAGCTGCGGGGAGCGTTGACCGGGTTGCAGCGCGCGACCGTCCGGCCGGGGAGCTGGGCGACGTAGTCGCTGCCGTAGCGGGCGGCGAGGCCGGGGACCGGGAAATCGGTGCTGACGACCTGGGCGCCGCTGGCGAGCGCGGCCTGGAGCCGGGAGGTGTCGCCGCTCCTGGCCTCGTTGAACGGCTCGTCCGCGCGAGTGCGCACGAAGTAGCCGCGCCGCACGAGGTCGCGGATGGCGTCGAGGTTGTCCTCGCCGGTCGGCACGTTGCGTTCGACGAACGCGGCGTCGGGCCGGCCGGGGACCGCGTTGGTGAACAGGACGCGGCCTTCGAGGTTGGGGTGCCCGTTGAGGTACGGCGATTGGATCTCCGTGGCGTTGTTGTCCATGAGGAACATGAACTTGCCGCGCGACTTCTCCAGCGACGGCCAGCCGTACTTCAGCACCGACTCTTCGAGCGTGCGGCCGGGGCGGCGGATGTCGTCGGGCTTGATGATGTTCTTGTCGCCGAGGACGGAACGGATCTCCGCGTCCAGCCTGTCCATCAGGTCGACGTCCCAGCGCGGGCTGCGCGGGCCGCCGAGCTGCTCGTACGCGGGGTCGGTCGACTTCAGCTCCAGCAGCACCGGGATCGGCACGTGCTTCGGGTTGGCGTCCGACCAGGTCTTGGCCTGCCGCAGGCACTTCACCAGCGTCGAGCAGGAGGTGCCGTAGTCGTGGTCGGCCCAGTGCATGACCTTGAAGCCGGGCTTGGCGAGGTCGGCGTCGGGGTTCGGCCCGAGCCCGGCCTCCTTCCGCACGATCGGGTTCCGGTAGAGCCCGCCCTGCGGGTCGGGGAACACGTCCAGCTCGATCGAACGGACGCGCTGCGCCTCGAACTGCACCGGCAGGGAGGCGTGCGAGTACTCCAGGTTCCACCAGTTGCGGTCGCGGGTCGCCTGAACGGCCTTCTCGGCGCTGGTGAGCTCGCGGTGGTAGCTGTTGTGGGTCGCGATCGCCTGGACCTGGTTGAGCCGTACGGCGGGCGAGCCGTGCCCGGTGCTCGCGGGCTGGGTGGCGGCGATGGACGCGAGGCCGCCGAGCAGGGCGACGGCCACGCCGGCCAGGCGGCGTGGATGGCGTAGGACGGGGGAGCTGACCTGCACGGACCCTCCTCGGGGCGATCGGACGTCGATTCGAGGATCGATCGCCTTCATGATCATCCCGTGAACGGGGCTGGAACGTGCCAGGTCACTCCAGGGTCGCCAGGTGCGCGGCGGCCTCGTCCAGCCGGTCCTCGCCGAAGACGCGGATGCCGGCGCGTTCGAGCAGCGCGGTGGTCACGCCGGTGCCGGGGACCGACGTTCCGGAGAACGTGCCGTCGTGGACGCGCAGCCCGCCACAGGACGGGCTGCCCTCCTTGAGGACCGCCATCCGGGCGCCCGCGCGTTCGGCGGCCTCCAGGGCGAGGCGGGCGCCGCGCAGGAACGCCTCGGTGACGTCCACGCCGGTGTTGGTGACGACGCGCGCGGTCCCGTCCAGCACCGCACCGCCGCCGGTTGCTCCGGGGCGGGCGACGATCTCGGCGGGTGGGCGCGGGACCGGGAGGCCGCCGGAGACCTCCGGGCAGAACGAGACCAGCCGGCCCTCCGCGCGCCACCGTTCGAAAAGCGCGTCGCCGAGCCGTTTACCTGCGCCGTTATAGCGGACAGGCCGCCCTAGCAAACAGGCACTGACCAGAATCCGTTCCACGCCCCTAAGGGTATTCGGGATGGATGAGTGATGTGTCTTGCGTCTCAATGGCCACTGGCGAATAGTTGAAAGGATCCTTCGCACAGGACCCCTCGCACAGGGAGCCGGCATGGTCCTGCTCGGCCGTTCACTTCCCGAGGCACCGCCCGCGCCGAAGCGCCCCCGGGGCTCGGTCATTGTCTCCTGGATCACGACCACCGACCACAAGGTGATCGGCTATCTCTACCTGTCGACGTCGTTCGTGTTCTTTCTGCTGGCCGGCCTGATGGCCATGGTCATCCGCGGCGAGCTCGCCCAGCCGGGCCTGCAGCTGGTGAGCAACGAGCAGTTCAACCAGCTGTTCACCATTCACGGCACGGTGATGCTGCTGCTGTTCGCGACGCCGCTGTTCGTCGGGTTCGCGAACGTGATCATGCCGCTGCAGATCGGGTCGCCGGACGTGGCGTTCCCACGGCTCAACATGTTCAGCTACTGGCTGTTCCTGCTGGGCGGGCTGATCGTGTTCGCCTCGTTCATCTCGCCGGGCGGCGCGGCGGCCTTCGGCTGGACCGCGTACTCGCCGCTCACCAGCCAGGTCCGGTCGCCGGGGATCGGCGCCGACATGTGGATCATGGGACTGGCGCTGTCGGGCTTCGGCACGATCCTCGGCGGGGTCAACTTCATCACCACGATCATCGGGATGCGCGCGCCGGGCATGACGATGTTCCGGATGCCCATCTTCACCTGGAACATCTTCCTGACCAGCCTGCTCGTGCTGCTGGCGTTCCCGATTCTGGCGGCGGCGCTGCTGGTGCTGGAGTCGGACCGGCGGTTCGGCTCGCACGTCTTCGACGCGGCGAACGGGGGCGCGCTGACCTGGCAACACCTGTTCTGGTTCTTCGGCCATCCCGAGGTCTACATCATCGCCTTGCCCTTCTTCGGGATCATCACAGAAGTGATCCCTGTCTTCAGCCGCAAGCCGCTGTTCGGCTACTTCGGCATGGTGGGCGCGACGATCCTGATCGCGGGGCTGTCGATGGCGGTGTGGGCGCACCACATGTTCACCACCGGCCGGGTGCTCCTGCCGTTCTTCTCCTTCATGACGTTCCTCATCGCGGTGCCGACAGGGGTGAAGTTCTTCAACTGGGTCGGCACAATGTGGCGAGGGAAACTCAGCTTCGAGACACCGATGCTGTTCGCGGTGGGCTTCCTGGTCACGTTCCTGTTCGGCGGGCTGACCGGCATCATCCTGGCCTCGCCTCCGCTGGACTTCCACCTCCAGGACTCTTACTTCGTGGTGGCGCACTTCCACTACGTCGTCTTCGGAACGGTCGTCTTCGCGATGTTCGCGGGCTTCTATTTCTGGTGGCCCAAGATGACCGGCAAGATGCTGAACGAGACGCTCGGGAAGCTGCACTTCTGGTTCCTGTTCATCGGCTTCCACACCACGTTCTTCGTGCAGCACATCCTCGGCGCCGAGGGCATGCCGCGCCGGTACGCCGACTATCCGAAGGAGTTCGTGACGCTCAACCGGGTGTCCAGCGCCGGGGCGTTCATCCTCGGTGTGTCGACGCTGTTCTTCATCTACAACGTCTACTGGACCGCCCGGCACGCCAAGCGCGTGGAGGTCGATGACCCCTGGGGCTTCGGCAACTCCCTCGAATGGGCGACATCATGCCCGCCGCCGCGCCACAACTTCCATTCCATCCCGCGGATCCGTTCCGAGCGGCCCGCGTTCGACCTGCACTATCCGAAACTGCAGGTCGAGGAGGCCAAGCGCCCCTCGCCGGAGTAGCCACAGCGACGCGAGCCGGGCTGAGCCGGGCTGAGCCGGTCCGGGGCGGTCCGGGGCGTCCAGCGGCGGCCCGGCTGCGGCAACTTGCGCGTGGGTGCCCCCGGGCCGCCGAAATGCTCTGCTTGGGAGGTGTCGGGCGACGGAACTGCGCGTCGTCCACCACGTTCCGTGTTCAAGCAGTGGTTCTCCGGTAACCTTCATCAGTCTTGTGGCCGCCCGATTACAATCGGCTACTGTCATCCACTTCGGGGCACCTTGTCCACGAGGACGGTGATCCTGCATGCTCCCTTCGGTCCGTGCGCTCCGGGCCGGAAGCAACACCCCGATGCCCATCGCAATGCTCGTCGCCACCGCGTTCGTGCTGTCCGCGCTGGTGCTGCTCGACGGGGTGCTCCCACCCGGCCAGACCGTGATGGCCCTGCTGGCCGCGGTGCCGGCGACGGCCATGCTCGAT
This sequence comes from Actinomadura barringtoniae, assembly GCF_017573505.1. Classification (GTDB taxonomy): domain Bacteria; phylum Actinomycetota; class Actinomycetes; order Streptosporangiales; family Streptosporangiaceae; genus Spirillospora; species Spirillospora barringtoniae. The sequence continues at coordinate 18,840 of NZ_JAGEOJ010000044.1, read as the reverse complement.
CCCGTACGGCCCTGCCGTGCGCTGGCGGCCGGTTGGCTGACCTCGGCCGTCGCGATCCCGCTGGGCGCGCTGCACTGGTCCGGCCAGCCCGTCGTGGTGGTCACCAGCGCGATCGGCATCGTCTACACCACGATGATGATGTGGCTCGCGTGCCGCCGCCAGCGCGACAGCGACACCGCGCAGGCCGACCTGCGCGCGGTGGCCGGGACGATGCAGCGCGCGTTGCTGCGCCCGGTGCCGCTGGAGCTCGGGCCGGTGTCGGTCCAGGTCCGCTACCTGGCCGCGACCGCGCAGGCCCAGGTCGGCGGCGACCTGTACGACGTGCTCAGCACGCCGTACGGGGTGCGGCTGATCATGGGCGACGCGCGCGGCAAGGGGCTGGTGGCGGTGGAGAAGGCCGCGGACGTGCTCGGGGCGTTCCGCGAACTGGCCCACCACGAGCGGTCCCTGTCCGGGGTGGCGCTGCGGCTGGACGCGTTCCTGGCCGCGCGCGGCGGCGACGAGGACTTCGTGACCGCGCTGCTGGTCGAGATCCCCGCGTCCGGCGGGCGGGCCGAGCTGATCAGCTGCGGTCACCCGCCCGCGCTGCTGCTGGCGGGCGGGTCGGTGTCGTACGTGGAGGCGCTCTGCCCGGCCCCGCCGCTCGGCCTGATGGGGATGGGCGACGGTGGCTGGGCGCCCGTCACCATCACGTTCAGGCCGGGCGAACGGCTGCTGCTCTACACCGACGGGGTGAGCGAGGCGCGCGACGCCGCGGGCCGGTTCTTCCCGCTGACCGAACGGGTGTCCGGCTCGTACGGCCACGACGCCCGTGGCCTGGTGGACGCGCTGGAGACTCAGCTGAAGGCGCACGCGGGCGGCCGTCTCGACGACGACGCGGCGATGCTGCTGCTCGACGCCGGGCCAACCGATCAGCTCGTTCCCAGACAGACCACAGCCGGCGAAAACGCCGATCTTGCTCTCAGCGCCCTCGACAGGCATGCGAAGGGGCGCTGAGAGCAAGATCGGCGGGTTGTTCAGGACTTGCGGAGGCGGCCGACGGCCATGCCCGCGACCTTGACGGCGGCGGCCGGGTTGAGGCGGGCTCCGCGCCAGGCGGCGCGGCCGTGCGCCGGGGCGACGATGAGGGCCTGGTTCTTGGCGACGCCGCGCATGACGTCGCGGGCGAGCTTCTCGGCCGTGTAGAGGCGCGGCGAGGCCTTCTGGATGTCGCCCTTGGCGTCGCCGCTCATCGAGGTCTCCGGCAGGTCCGGGTTGACGTTGGTGAGCAGCGGGGTGTCGACGAAGCTCGGGCAGACCACGCTGACCTTGACGCCGCGGCCCGCGGCCTCGGCGCGCAGGCCGAGTGACAGGCCGACGACGGCGTGCTTGGTCGCGGTGTAGGGGATGCCGAGCGGCATCGGCACCAGGCCCGCGAGGGAGGCGGTGTTGACGATGTGGCCCGCGCCCTGCGCCAGCATGATCGGGTACGCGGCGTGCACGCCGTGCACCACGCCCTTGAGGTTGATGTCGATGGCGCGGTTCCAGTGGTCGAGGGTGAGCTCCTCGGCCGCGCCGCCGATCGAGATGCCGGCGTTGTTGAAGACCAGGTCGAGCGAGCCGTGCTCGGTCTTCACGCCCTGGTAGAGCGCGGCGACCGCGTCGGCGTCGGTGACGTCCAGCTTGGCCGCCGACGCCTTGCCCTCGCCGAGCGAGTTGAGCTTGTCGGCCACCTGCTCGGCGCCCGCGGCGTTGAGGTCGGCGACGATCACCGTGTCGCCGCGCCGTACCAGGGACGTGGCGATGGCCCGGCCGATGCCGGATGCGCCGCCGGTGACGATCGCGATGCTCATTGCGCGCTCTCCGCTCGTTCTGTGGTTCCGCCGAGGGTCCCGGGCCGGGGTCGGGGGGGAGTGACCCCGGCCCGGAGGTCGCGGCGTGCTTAATTAGATCCGATGTTCAATTAGGGTGAAGTCTACTGGCCGGTAGCGGTCACCGCGATGGCAACCGCCCAGGTTGTGGGGCGAATGACAAAGGCGCCCGAACGCTTTGTCAGACCGCCAAGGACTTTTGTCAGGCCCCCACGGATTCGGCGCCGGTCGTGCTGGCGGCCGGCCTGGCCGCCGCGCCCTCGACCTGGAAGTCGGCGGGGGACAGGCGCCGGGTCCGGAGCCAGTAGTTGACGGTCGAGGCGGGCCAGGCGGCCCGGTTCACGCCGTTCTTGTCCAGATACCAGCTGGTGCAGCCGCCGGCCACCCAGACCGCGCCCTCGGACTTGCGCTGCACCCACTCGTTGAACCGGTCCTGGACCGAGGACCGCACCGAGATCCGCCCGGCGCCCGCCGAGTCGACCATCTCCAGGCACTGCAGCACGTACCTGATCTGCGCCTCGATGATGAAGATCATCGAGTTGTGGCCGAGGCCGGAGTTCGGGCCGAGCAGCAGGAACAGGTTCGGGAAGCCGGCCACGCTGACGCCCAGATGCGCCTCGATGCCGTCCCGCCACGCGTCCTGGATCTTCAGCCCGCCGGTGCTCACGATGTGCGCGTGCTCGAACGCGTCGGTCACGTGAAAGCCGGTGCCGAAGATGATCGCGTCGACCTCGTGCTCGCGGCCGTCGCGCGTCACGATCGAGTGCTCGCGGATCTCGGCGATGCCCTCGGTCGTGAGCTCCACGTTCGGCCTGGTGAGCGCCGGGTAGTAGTCGCTGGACACCAGCGTCCGCTTGCAGCCCATCGTGTAGTCGGGGGTGAGCTTGCGGCGCAGTTCGGGGTCGGCGACCTGGCGGCGCAGATGCCACCGGGAGATGTTGCTCGCGGCCTTCAGCAGGCCGGGGTTCTTGAAGCCGAGGACGAAGCTCTCCTGCAGCAGGTAGATCCCGTTGCGGTAGCCGCGCTGCACGCCCGGCACCCGGTTGAACAGCGTCCGCTCGACCCTGGTCACGCGGCGGTCGGGCTTGGGCATGATCCACGGCGGCGTCCGCTGGAACAGCGTCAGCGACCGCACCTTCCTGGCGATCTGCGGAACGAACTGGATCGCCGACGCCCCCGTGCCGATGACCGCGACCCGCTTGCCCGTGAGGTCGTAGGAGTGGTCCCACTCGGCGGAGTGGAAGGTCGTGCCCTCGAACGAGGCCAGGCCGGGCAGGTCGGGGATGTTCGGCTGGTGGAGCGGGCCCATGCCCGCCGCCAGCGCGCGGCCTCGTACGATCTCGCCGGGCTCGGTGCCCGCGCCCGAGACCGCCACCTGCCAGGTGTCGGTCGCGTCGTCGTACTCCGCGCCGGTCACCTCGGCCTCGAACCGGATGTGCTGGGCCAGGTCGTACTTGTCGACGCAGTGCTTGATGTACTCCAGCAGCTCTTCCTGCCGGGGGAACATCCGCGACCAGTCGGCCTTGGGCTCGAACGAGTAGGAGTAGAGCAGCGACATGATGTCGCAGGCGCACCCGGGATAGGTGTTCTCCCGCCAGGTGCCGCCCACCTCGTCGGCCTTCTCCAGGATCACGAAGTCGTGCATCCCGGCCTTCTTCAGCCCGATCGCCATGCCGAGCCCGGAGAACCCGGTCCCGACGATCACGACCTTGTAGGCCTGCCCGGGCCCGGCCGCCGGGGTGACCACAGCGGGAGTGACCGCCGCCATTCTCAGGCGGCCTTCGCGGACTTGGCGTTGCGGGCCGCGCCCTTGACCTGGGGCGTGTCCCAGATGCCGAACGCCTTCCAGACCTGCTTGTTGCGGCGGTTGATCAGGCCGAGCTCGGCCATCAGGTCGCGGATCTTGCCGACGGAGGCGCAGATCTCGGCCTTGGCCTCGGGGTTGTCGCTGTAGGCCTCGCGGACGACGTCCTTCGGGATGTTGAAGTGCCGCACCATCGGTCCGGGTGGGGAGAGCATGATGCGCGCCATCACGCCGAGGATGACCGGGGTGACCGCGCCGAGGATCCGGCGGCGCAGCGGGTTCATGTTCGGCACCCGGTGCTTCAGGTAGTGCCGGGCGAACGAGATGTGCCGGGCCTCCTCCGCGATGTGGATCTTCATGATGGTCTCCTCGAGGGGGTGCTTGATGTGCCCGCCCTTGAGGGACTTGCGCTGCACGTAGTCGATCGGGTCCTCGCCGCCGAGCACGAACACGAAGAACAGCTCGGTGTTGACCAGCGGGATCCACGGCGCCACCTGCGCGACGGCGCTGAGCGCCTTCGGCATGCCCTTGATCGGCATCTTGGTGCGGTTGACGAACTCCTGGAACATCATCCCGTGGTGACATTCCTCGGTCGTCTCGTGGTAGACGTACCGGAACTCCGGCCGGCCGTTCGGCAGCCGGTAGGCGTAGTTCAGCAGGCCGCGCTTCAGCAGGTTCTCGAACTGCAGCCCGATCTTCATCGCGGTGGCCACCCGCCACAGCCCGATCTGCGCCTGGATCTCCGGCGGCTGCGACTGGTACCAGGCGGTCTCGCCGAGCCGGTCGAACGGCGGCAGGATCCAGCGCGGGTCGTTCTTGTCGACCTGGAGCTCGGGGTCGTCCCAGGGGATGTCGGCGTAGGCCTCCCAGTGCTTGTCCACCGAGGCCTTGTTCAGGCGGTCGATGACGCCCAGGTAGGACTTCTTGTCCTTGACCTGCTCGCGCACTTCCTCGGCGAGTTCGGTGGGGGCTTTCGTCATTCGGGGGCTCCCTAGGGTGGTGCGGGCGGCTTTGAGGCTCAGCCGGAGATGTCTGTGTCGGGATCGGTGTCAGCGTCGGGAGTGGGCGGCGGGGTGAACACGGCCTCCGGAGCCGGAGGCGGCCCGGGGTCGGGGATGATCAGCCGTGCGACGCTCTTGACCTGCGTCAGCACGGCCTCCTGGTGGCCCTCGGCGTCGTCGTCGAGCGCGTTCTGCAGCGACAGCCCGACGAACATCGCGAACACGCCGCGCAGCATCGTCGGGACGAAGCCGTCGGGCAGGTCGGGCTTGGGGAACAGGCGCTCGAACGTCTCGAGGATGACCTGCAGGATCCGCTCGTTCAGGTTGCTGCAGATGGGCTTCAGCTCGTCGTCGGTGCGCGCCGCGACGGCCAGCTCCATCAGGGCGCGGGCCGGGCTGCCGCGGAAGACCTCCCAGAGCAGGTCCAGCGCGCCCTCGACGTTGCGCCGCTCGGGCGGCAGCACGGCGAACGCGCTCTCGTAAGCCAGCCGCTGGCGCTCCAGCAGGTGCTCCAGCGCGGCGGCGACCAGGATCATCTTGGTCGGGTAGTGGTGCTGCTGCGCGCCGCGCGAGACCCCGGCCCGGCGCGCCACCTCGGTCGTGGACGTACCGGACCAGCCGAGCTCGACCAGGCACTGCATGGTGGCGTCCAGCAGCCTCTGCTGGGTCTGCGACCGCCGCTCCTCCTGGGTGCGGCGGCGGCTCCCGGAGCTGCCGTGCCTGCGCGAATGCCGTCGGCGACTACTTACTGACACGCCTACGACGGTACGAGCGCACTAACAAGCAAGCAAGCCTGCTTGTATGTTGTCCGCATCACAATTGGACATCCGGTCTGATTCGTCGGTACGGCGTGGGGCGTACCGATCCGGGCGCGGGATGCTCCGCAGGGCGCAGGCCCGATACCTCCGCTGGCCCGACGACGCCCCCGGTGCCGCGGGCAGAGCATCCCGGCATGGGAAACGGAGCAGAGGCACGAAGGTCCATCGCCGAGGAGACCGGAGCGGTCGAGCACGAGCCGGCCGGACACAGGCAGGCGGCGGGCGGACACGGGACGGTCGAAGGCGGGCAGGCGGCGGGCGGGGCCCGCACGGCGGGCGGGGCTCGCACGGTCGGGCTGAGGAAGGTGTACGGGGCCGGCGACACGGCGGTGCGGGCGCTCGACGACGTGAGCGTCGAGCTGCCGGGCGGCCGGTTCACCGCGATCATGGGGCCGTCGGGCGCCGGGAAGTCGACGCTGATGCACTGCGTCGCCGGGCTGGACACCGCGACGTCCGGCCGGGTGTACGTGGGCGACCAGGAGCTCGGCGCGCTGTCGGACCGGCGGCTCACCCGGCTGCGCCGCGAGCGGATCGGGTTCGTGTTCCAGGCGTTCAACCTGATCCCGACGCTGACCGCGCGCGAGAACATCACGCTGCCGCTGACGCTGGCCGGGACCAGGCCGGACGAGGACTGGCTGGCGACGGTGGTGGCGACGCTCGGCATGGGCGAGCGCCTCGGGCACCGGCCCGCCGAGCTGTCGGGCGGGCAGCAGCAGCGGGTCGCGCTGGCCCGCGCGCTGGTCACCCGGCCGCAGATCATCTTCGCCGACGAGCCGACCGGCAACCTCGACTCCCGTACCGGCGCCGAGGTGCTGACGCTGCTGCGGAACGCGGTGGACGGGCTGGGCCAGACCGTCGCCATGGTCACCCACGACCCGGTCGCGGCCGCGCACGCCGACGCCGTGGTCTTCCTGGCCGACGGCCGGGTCGTCGACGTCATGTCCGGGCCCACGCCCGGCCGCGTCCTGGACCGGATGGGAGAGCTGTCATGATCGGGCTCGCGGCCAAGGAGCTGTGGGGGCACCGGCGGCGGCTCGCCGGGTCGCTGATCGCGGTGTTCCTCGGCGTCGCCTTCCTCGCCGGAACGCTGGTGCTGGGCGACACCATGTCCAAGGGCATCGACCGCTATTTCGCCAACGCCTACGCGGACACCGACGTGAGCGTCCGGAACGCGACGCAGGTGACGAACTCGCCCGGCCAGCTGCGCGGCCAGATCGACGGTTCGGTGCTGGACACGGTCGCCGGGGTGCCGGGTGTGGCCCACGCCGAGCCGGTCATCCAGGGCTCGGGGCAGTTGCTGGGCAAGGACGGCAAGAACCTGGCCGCGCGGGGCCCGCGCGTCGCGGGCAACTGGATCACCGACCCCAAGCTGAACGCCTATCACCTGGTGAACGGCCGGGCGCCGAGCGCGCCCGACGAGATCGTGATCACCGAGCTGGCGGCCGAGCAGGGCAAGCTGCGGGTCGGTGACCGTACGTCGGTCCTCACGCCGCAGCGGGTGCCGGTGACGGTCGTCGGGATCAGCAGGTTCGGGGACGAGGACGCCTTCGGCGAGACCACGTTCACCGCGTTCTCGGCCGACGGCGCGCGGCGGCACGTCGCGCAGGGCAGCGGCCGGATCACCGGGGTCGCCGTCCGCGCCGACGGCGGCGTCTCGCAGGAGGCGCTCGCGGCCCGGGTCCGCGGCGTGCTGCCCGCCGGGACCGAGGCGATCACCGGCGCGAAGCTGACCAAGGAGGGCGTGGACCAGGTCTCCGACGGGTTCCTGCGCGCGTTCCGCATCGGCCTCGCGGCGTTCGGGGTGGTGGCGCTGCTGGTGGCGGCGTTCAGCATCCACAACACGTTCGCGATCACGCTGGCGCAGCGCACCCGCGAGTCGGCGCTGCTGCGCGCGCTCGGCGCCTCGCGCGGGCAGCTCGGCGCGCTGGCCGTGGGGGAGGCGGTGGTCGTCGGGGTGATCGCGACGCTGGCCGGGCTGGCGGGCGGTCTCGGCATGGCCGCGCTGCTGAAGCTGGTGTTCGCCGGCTTCGGGATGGGCCTGGACGAGCAGGGTCTGGTGTTCACCGCGACGCCCGTGCTGATCGCGCTGCCGACCGGCCTGCTGGTCACGCTGCTGGCGACACTCTCCCCGGCCGTACGGGCCTCCCGGGTCGCCCCGCTGGCAGCGCTGCGCGAGGTGGCCGCCGAACGGCAGGGGCCGTCGGAGTCGCGGATCATCATCGGCGCCGTGCTGGCCGCGGTGTCGGTCGGCGGCGTCGTCTGGGGCGCCCTCACCGGATCGATGCAGATCACCGGCGCGGGCGCGCTGATGACGCTGGCCGTCATGATCGTGCTCGGCCCGATCGCGGCCCGTCCCGCCGCGGCGATCGCTGGCGCGCCGGCCGCGCGGCTGCGCGGGGTGGCGGGCGCGCTCGCCCGCGACAACGCCGCCCGCAGCCCGCGCCGCACCGCCGGGGCCGCCGCCGCGCTCATGATCGGGGTCGGCGTCGTCACGCTGATGACGGTCTTCGCCGGGTCGCTGAAGGCCTCGGTGGAGGACGGCGTCGCCGGGTCGTTCCACGGGTCGCTGGTCGTCAACGGGGGCACCAACGACTCCGGCGGGTTCAGCCCGGCGGTCGCCGACCAGGTCGCGCGGCTGCCGCAGGTGGCGGCGGCCGCCGGGCTCGGACGCGGCGACGCCAAGGTCGGCGAGGACAAGGTCACCGTACGGATCGCCGACCCGGCACGGCTGGGCCAGGTGCTGGCGCTGGACGTGAGGTCGGGCAGCCTGGCGGGTGTCGGCGGCGGCGCGGGCGGCGGCGCGGGTCTGGCCGTGTCGAAGAAGGTCGCCGACGACAACCACTGGCGGGTCGGTACGGCCGTGCCGGTCACGTTCGCCGACGGCACGCGGCAGCCGTTCACCATCGGCGCGATCTACAGGAAGGGCGATGTCGCCGGGGACTACGTCCTGCCCCGTACGGCATGGGCGGAACACACCAAGCAGCCGCTCGACCTGGCCGTGTTCGCCGACCTGAAGCCGGGCGCCTCTGCGGCGGACGCGCGGCGGGCTACGGAGGCGATCGTCAAGCCGTACGGCGCGCCCGACGTGCAGGACCGGGACGGCTACGTGGCCGCCCAGACCGAGCAGATGAGCGCCTTCCTCGGCATCGTCTACGCGATGCTCGCGCTGGCGATCATCATCGCGCTGCTGGGCATCGCCAACACCCTGTCGCTGTCGGTCCACGAGCGGACGCGGGAGCTCGGGCTGCTGCGGGCCGTCGGGGCGACCCGGTCCCAGGTCCGTTCGATGGTCCGCTGGGAGTCGGTGATCGTCGCGGTCTTCGGCACCGCGGGCGGGCTCGGGCTCGGGCTGTTCCTCGGCTGGGCGCTCACCCGGGCGCTCGGCAACCCGTTCGCCGCGCCGGTCGTGCCGATGACGGTGGTCGCGCTGGTCGGCGCCGTGGCCGGGGTGCTGGCGGCGATCCGCCCGGCCCGCCGCGCCGCCCGGCTGGCCGCGCTCACCGCCATCGCCACCCCCTGAGAACGATCAAGGCGCCCCGCAAGGGCGATCAAGGAGTCTCGATTAATGTGTCTCCATGCAGGTCACCCAGTCGCAGAAGCTCACCAACGTCTGTTACGACATCCGCGGCCCGGTGCTCAAGCGGGCCAAGCAGCTGGAGGCCGAGGGGCAGCGCATCCTCAAGCTGCACATCGGCAACCCGGCCCCGTTCGGCTTCGAGGCGCCGCCCGAGCTCGTGCAGGACATGATCCGCAACCTGCCCGAGGCGCACGGCTACAGCGACTCCAAGGGCATCCTGCCCGCCCGTCGCGCCGTGGTGCAGCGCTACACCGAGCAGGGCTTCGCGGGCCTGGACGTGGAGGACGTCTACCTGGGCAACGGCGTCTCCGAGCTGATCGTGATGACGCTCCAGGCGCTGCTGAACGACGGCGACGAGGTCCTCATCCCGGCGCCCGACTACCCGCTCTGGACGGCCGCGACCTGCCTGGGCGGCGGCACCCCCGTGCACTACCTGTGCGACGAGGCGCAGGACTGGGCGCCCGGCCTCGGCGACATGGAAGCCAAGATCACCGACCGCACCCGGGCGATCGTGATCATCAACCCCAACAACCCGACCGGCGCGGTCTACCCCCAGGCCGTCCTGGAACAGATCATCGAGCTGGCCCGCCGCCGCAACCTGATCATCTTCGCCGACGAGATCTACGACCGGATCCTGTACGACGGCGCGGAGCACCACTCGATCGCCGCGCTGGCGCCCGACCTGCTCTGCCTCACGTTCGGCGGCCTGTCCAAGAACTACCGCGTCGCGGGCTTCCGCTCGGGCTGGATGGTCCTGTCGGGGCCCAAGCAGCACGCCGAGTCCTACATCGAGGGCCTGGACATCCTGGCCAACATGCGGCTGTGCCCGAACGTCCCGGGCCAGCACGCCATCCAGGCCGCGCTCGGCGGCCACCAGTCCATCGACGACCTCGTGCTGCCGACCGGGCGCCTGGGCGAGCAGCGCGACCGCGCCTGGAAACTGCTGAACGACATCCCAGGCGTCTCCTGCGTCAAGCCGCAGGGCGCGCTCTACGTCTTCCCGCGCCTGGACCCCGAGGTCTACCCGATCGAGGACGACATGCGCTTCGCCCTCGACCTGCTGGAGCAGCAGAAGCTCCTCGTCGTCCAGGGAACCGGGTTCAACTGGCCCGCCACCGACCACTTCCGGGTCGTGACGCTCCAGTACGCCGACGACCTGGAAGAGGCCATCGCCCGGATGGCCGACTTCCTGGAGACGCGCCGCCGCTGACTCCTCGCGATCGCTAGCGGATGGTGCCGGCGCCGGGGATCAGGGGCAGGTCGAGCGGGGTGACCCAGCCGGGCGGCAGCGCGTTGACGGCCGGGACGGCGTTCAGCGCGCGCAGCCCGGTCGCCAGGCATCCGGCCGTCGAGGCGTCGCGCCCCGAGCCGTCGGTGAAGCGGAACGCGGTCTCCTGGGTGATCGAGGGCGACCCCTCGATCTCGACCCGGTAGACGTCGTCCTGCGTGCCGCGCGGCCAGCCGGGGGCGGCGTCGGGGCCGAGCCGGTTGACGTGTTCGAGCTGGATGCGGGTCTCGCCGCGGTAGACGCCGTTGATCGTGAAGTGGATGGCGGCGACCCGGCCGGGCTCGATGACGCCCTTGGCGGTGGTGATCGGCTTGTCGGTGGTCCACTTGTCCCAGGTGGTGGTGATCTCGTCGAGCTCGATGCCGACCGCGTGCGCGATCATCGGCACGGTCGCGCCCCAGGACATCACCAGGATGTCGGGGTGCTGCAGGAGCGGGGTGAACTCGGGCGGCTCGCCGATGCCCATCTCGTTCTCGTAGTCGCCCTCGTAGTTGACGTAGTCGAGGATCTCCAGGGCCCGTACCGACCGGACCTCGCCGCACAGGCCCATCAGCGTCATCGGGAACAGGTCGTTGGCGAACCCCGGGTCGATGCCGGTGGTGAAGCAGGAGGCGCCGCCGGCCGCGCACGCCTCGGTGATCGGGTCGACCCAGGCGGGCGGGTTCAGCGTCATCGACGGCCAGACCCACGGGGTCATCGCGGTCGAGCAGACGTCGATCCCGGCGCGCAGGAACGCCCCGATCACGCGGATGTTGTCGTCGGCGTACGCGGCGGTCGGGCCGTAGTGCACCAGGGCGTCGGGCCGCAGGGCGACGAGGGCGTCGACGTCGCTCGTCGCGGCGACCCCGATCGGGCCGATGCCGCTGATCTCGCCCGCGTCCTTGCCCTCCTTGGCCGGATCGTTCACCCCGACGCCGACGAGCTCGAAGCCGGGATGCCGGACGATCTCGGGGATCACCAGCTTGCCGACGAAGCCCGTTCCCCAGATGACCACACGCTTGCGCCGCGGCGACTCCGGACCGGCCATCAGCTCATCATCTCCCCGGAGTTGACCAGCAGGTGCTGGCCGGTGACCGCCTTGGCGTGGTCGGAGGCGAAGAACATGGCGACGTCGGCGACCTCGCCGTCCTCGGTCATCCGGCGCAGCGGGAAGTCCGCCACGATCTCCTGCAGCGCCTCGTCCTTGGTGATGCTCTTCTGCTGCGACTGGATGTCGACGTAGAGCTGGACGGGCGGACCCCACATCCACGACGGGACGACCATGTTGCAGCGGATGTCGTATTCCCCCAGCTCGTCGGCCAGGTAGTACATGGTCGACAGCAGCGCGCCCTTGGACGCGGCGTACCCGGCCTGCGGCAGCTGCGGCTTGAACATCGACTGCGAGCCGATGAGGACGATCGAGCCACCCTTGGCCTTCATCGCCTCGGCGACCGGCCTGATGAGGGTCAGCGCGCCGATCACGTTGGTCTCGTAGGCGGTGCGCCAGTCCTTGAACTGCGAGTCCCACAGGCCGCCGAACGCCATCTCGAACGCGGCGACCTGGATCAGCGCGTCCACCGACCCGAACTTCTCGGTGGCCAGCTCTACCACCGCGGCGCAGGCGGCCTCGTCGGTGATGTCGGCGGCCTGCGCGGCCAGCCGTTCCCCGCTCGGATCCAGCTCGGCGGCGACCGCGTCGAGCGTCGCCTGCGTCCGCGCCGCCATGATCACGTTCGCGCCCTCGCGCAGCGCCGCCGCGACGCACTCGCGGCCGAGCCCGCCGCCGACCCCGGTCACGATGACGGTCTTTCCCTGAAGCATGCGCGCGCTCCTGACCGAGAATTCGAGAAGTGGAACGCGAGACTAGAACGAGAGTCTCATCCGCGCAAGAGCTCGGCGGAACGGCCGATCCTGGCGTACACCCCGGGCATGTCCAGCTGCCCGAGCATCCGTGCCCGCAGCGCCTCCGACAGCACCGCGCCCATCAGCCAGCAGACGTCGTCGCGCTCGTCCGCCGGAAGGTCGGCGAGCGCCGTCGCGAACGCGCGGTTCTGCGCGCGTACGAACGCCTGGTAGATCTCCGCCGCGCGCTCGTCCCGGCTGCTCTCGAGGTGGGTCAGGACCGTGTAGACGCGCGGCTCGCCCTCGAACGCCCGGGCCGCGCGGCGGTAGACGGCGGTCACCCGTTCGGCCGTGCTCGCCCCGGCGGGATAGGCGAGACGATCCTCGAAGCCCGACGCCCACCGCGTCAGCGCGCACGCGAACAGGTGATCCTTGGAGGCGAAGTAGCGGTAGAGCGTGGCGAGCGCGACGCCCGCCCGTTCCGCGACGTCCCTGACCTGGATCCGGTCGTAGTCCACCGCGGCCATCAGCCGGATCGCCGCGTCCACGATCCGGTCGCGCCGCTCCTGCTGCCGCCCCGGCAGCGAGTCACCCCCGGGAACGCGCCGCACCACCCTGGGCGGCTCGGGCGTCGGCGTCGTGGGCGTCGTGGGCGTCGTACGGAAGGTGTCGGCGGTGACCTGGCCGGCCAGGCCCGCGGCACTGCTCACGGCATTGAAGACGGCGGCGGCGCCCCGGACCGAGAGCCGGCCGCCCCTGCTGTTGAGGAAGAGTGCGGCGTCGGTGTTCGGCCAGGTCTCGCGTTCCTTGAGCCATGCGCGCAGCGGCTCGGCCAGGCCTCCATGGGCGGCGAGGGTCTCCGCGTCCGCGTGGTCGAGCGCGACGATCTCACCGATGCGCAGCCCCGCGTGGAGCGGGACCAGCGTCAGCAGCCGATCGCGCGCCGACGGCCATGCGTCGACCGCCTCCAGCCACACGGCCCGGACGTCGTCGCCGAGCCGCGGCCTCGGCTCGGTCTTCGGAACGCCGGTCCGGTCGATCGCGGCCCTGCCCAGGCCCATGTGGATGTGGAAGTGGTCCAGCGCGGCGAGGGCGTTGTCGCTGTAGCGCACCGATCGGTGGGGGAGCAGATGATCGCGATAGGCGCGCACGGCCTGGTCGCGGGCGGCGGGGTCGCTGAGCGGATCCGGACCGAAGTCCTGGGCCTGGTCGAGCCAGGCCAGGTACATCCGGACGCGGGAGATGTAGGTGCGCCGGGTGTCGGCGGCCAGGGACGCCTCGTTCAGCGTGCGGGCGTAGTCGTCGAGGAGATCCGAGTGGGCGGCGGACAGCGGCGTGGGCTTCGCACCGCGATTCTCGGAAGTCATTCTCGGATACTACGGCACTCGGGTGATCAGGCGTCCTCACAGCTGAGGCGGCTCGGGAGCGTGCCCGCCAGCAGGTAGGTGTCCACGGCCTTGCCGACGCAGGGCCCGCGCCCGTAGACGCCGTGGCCCACGCCGTCGTTGGTGACCAGCACCGACCTGTTCCGCAGGCGGCCGATGACGTCGTGCGCCCACTCGATCGGGGTGGCGTTGTCGCCGGTGTTGTTGAGCAGCAGCATCGGGGCCGCGCCCTTGGCGGTGATGGGCGCGGTGCTCTTGGTGGGCGGCGCGGTCCAGCTCGTGCAGGGGGTCGCCGCGTACACGCCGCCGAAGAACGGGGCGACCTTGGCGACCTTGGCCGCGTAGGCGTCGTCGGCCGTACTGGTACGGACCGCGGCGGGCGTGCCGAGGCAGTTGATCGCGATGTTGGCAGGCTGCATCGGGTCGTAGTGGCCGCTCCGGCTGCGCCCGTTGTAGCCGTCGGCGATGATGCGGAAGCCCCGGCCGTCACCGTGCAGCGCGTACTTGAAGGTGAGTCGCAGGTCGCGCCAGGCGGCCTTGGTGTAGGTGGCCGCCAGCATCGCGGTCTGGGCGTCGGTCTGCGTGGCCGGACGGCCCGCGGTGGTGCGCATCGGCTTCTTGTCGAGCTGCTTGAGCAGGGCGGCGACCTTCTTGGCCGCACCGGTCTTGCTGCGGCCGAGCGGGCAGTCGGACCGCTTGACGCAGTCGGCGAGGAACGCGTCGAACGTGCGCTGGACGGCGGCCGCCTGGGTGGTGTCGTTGCCGTCGTTGACCGCGCTGGCGTCCACCACCGAGTCCAGTACGAGGCGGCCGGTGGTGGCCGGGTACTCGGCGGCGTACACCTGGCCGAGCTCAGTGCCGTACGAGACACCGAGGTAGTTCAGCTTCTTGTCGCCGAGGACGGCGCGCGCGATGTCCATGTCGCGGGCGGCGTTGTCCGAGCCGATGTACGGCAGGATCTTGCCGGACCGGCGCTGGCAGGCCTGCGCGAAGCGCCTGTTGGCGGCGCGGAGGGCGGCCTTCTCCCGGGCGTTGTCGGGGGTGAAGTCGATCGCGTAGTAGCGGTCGAGCTCCTTGTCGGTCAGGCACTTCACCGGGGAGCTCTGGCCGACGCCGCGCGGGTCGATGCCGATCACGTCGTAGCGGGCGCGGACCTTGGCGTCGATCGACTTCTTGGCGCCGTAGGCGTAGTCCAGGCCCGAGCCGCCGGGGCCGCCCGGGTTGGTGATCAGGGACCCGATCCGGTGCTCGCGGTCGGTGGCGCGGAGCCGGTTGACGGCCAGCTTGAGGGTCGGTCCGGACGGCCGGGTGTAGTCCAGCGGCACCTTGATCGTCGTGCACTGGAAGCCGGGGTGGCCCGAGCAGCCGCGCCACCTGAGGTGCCGGCCGTGGAAGCGCTGGGTGATCGCCGCCGCGTCGATCGACGGCGCTCCGGGGCGGGCACCGCCGTTCGAGTCGCGGTTGGTCACGGTGGGTGATCCGGTGACGGTGACGCAGCCGGTGAGCATCGCCAGGGCGGCGAGGCTCGCGGCGAGGCTGAGGCCCAGGCCGAGGGGGGAACGGCGGCCCACGACACCTCCATGAGCACGAAAGTGGACAAATCGCCCACGATGCTACGTGCGGTGACCGACCGCTCGGTACGTACCGCTCAGGGCCAGGCCAGCCCCGGGTCAGGCCAGGTCAGGAGGCATCGAGGCGGCGTAGGGCGCCTCGGACGATCTCCGGGTCGGTGGTGGCCCAGAAAGGCGGCAGCGAGGCCTTGAGGAACCCGCCGTAGCGGGCGGTGGCCAGGCGCGGGTCGAGGATCGCGACCACGCCCCGGTCGTCCATCGAACGCAGCAGACGGCCCGCGCCCTGGGCGAGCAGGAGAGCGGCGTGCGTGGCGGCCACGGCCATGAAGCCGTTGCCGCCGCGGGCGGCGACCGCGCGCTGGCGGGCCGAGGAGACCGGGTCGTCGGGCCGGGGGAACGGGATCCGGTCCATGATCACCAGCTGGAGGGACTTGCCGGGCACGTCCACGCCCTGCCAGAGGGACAGGGTGCCGAACAGGCAGGTCCGTTCGTCCTCGGAGAACTGCTTCACCAGCTGGGACGTGGAGTCCTCGCCCTGGCACAGCAGCGGGTGGGAGAGGTGGTCCTTCAGCTCGTCGGCGGCCTGACGCGCGGCCCGCATCGAGGAGAACAGGCCGAGCGTCCGGCCGCCCGCCGCCTCGATCAGCTCGGTGATCTCGGTCAGGTAGGCGTCGGCGAGCCCGTCGCGGCCCGGCTGGGGGAGATGGCGGGCGACGTAGAGGATCCCGGCCTTGGGATGGTCGAACGGCGACCCGGCGTCCAGGCCCGACCAGCGGATCTCCTCGTCCTTCTTCTTGTCCTCGGGCGCCTCGTCGTCGGCGGTCTTGGCCAGGCCCTCGGCGGCCGTACGCGCCTCCGGGACGGCCGGGGCCTCCAGCGGCGGCAGGCCCCACTGGCGGGCCAGCGGCTCGAACGACCCGCCCAGCGTGAGCGTGGCCGAGGTCAGGATCGCGGTCCGCTTCTCGAACAGGGTCGTGCGGAGCAGGCCGCCGACCCCGATCGGCGCGACGTGCAGTGTCGGCGGGCGCTTGGGGCGGCCGTCCTGGACGAACGGCTTCTCCAGCCACACGACGTCGAAGCGCGAGGCGATCTCGGGCCGGAACGCCTCGATCAGCCGTACGGCGGTGTCGTGCAGGTCGTCGAGCGCGGAGCGGGCGGCCTTGCGCGCGGCGGCGTCGCCCGGGTCGTTCTCCTTCTTCTCCGGGCCGAGTGAACTGAGGCAGGCGTGCGCGGAGTCCCGTACGACCGCGAGGCTGTTGCCGAGCGCGGGGGCCAGGACGTCCATGCGGCCCGCGGGCATCTCCTCGAGGAGGAGACCGAGATCCTCGGCGGACGCCTTGAGGCGGTCGGCGGTGCCCTGGTCGATGAGGCGGCCGCAGCGGCGCGCGGCGGTCTCGACGGCGGCGGCGCTCACGTCGCCGGTCGCGACCGAGGTGACCCGGTCGACCAGCTCGTGCGCCTCGTCCACGATCACCAGGTCGTGCTCGGGAAGGACCTGGAACTCTTCCAGCGCGTCGATGGCCAGCAGGGCGTGGTTGGTGACGACGATGTGCGCCTCGCCCGCCTCGGCGCGGGCCAGCTCGGCGAAGCACTCGGTGCCCTGCGGGCAGCGCGTCGCGCCCAGGCACTCCTTGGCGGTGACCGCGACCTGCCGCCAGGCCTGCTCGCTGACGCCCGGCACCAGCTCGTCCCGGTCGCCGGTGGTGGTCTCGTCGGCCCAGTCGTTCAGCCGCTTGACCTGGCGGCCGAGCTGCGAGAGCTGCTGCGGGTCGAACAGCGACTCCGAGCCGTCCTCGGGGTCGTCGGGCGCGCCGGTCTGGATCCGGTTGAGGCACAGGTAGTTGCGGCGGCCCTTGAGGATCGCGAACTTCAGCTCGGTGCCGAGCAGCGGCCCGAGCGCCTCGGCCAGGCGCGGCAGGTCGCGGTCGACCAGCTGGCGCTGGAGCGCGATCGTCGCCGTGGAGACCACGACCGTGGTGCGTGCGGCGACCGCGTGCCGGATCGCGGGAACGAGGTAGGCCAGCGACTTTCCGGTGCCGGTGCCGGCCTGCGCGGCCAGGTGCTCCTTGGCGGCGATCGAACGTTCGACGGCCTGCGCCATCTCGACCTGTCCCGGGCGCTCCGCCCCTCCGATCGCTTCGACGGCGGCGGCCAGCAGGGTCGCCATGTCCGGAATCTGGGTGTCGCTGTGGGACAGCAGGTCTGGGGCGGGCACGTCGCCCAACGCTACCGTTCGCGCGGCCCCTTCGCGTCCCGGTGCGGCGCACGCCCGTGAGAAGGATCACGCGTCGCCGGTGGTCACAGCGCCCCGGGTTACCCCGAATAATGCAAGCAAACACTTACAGGCGCGGGCCGCTTGCGGTCATGTAAGGGGAAGTCTCCATGTCCGACTCGGCTTTGTCGACCCGTTCGCGGGTCCTCTTCGCCACCCTCGGAGCAGCCGTGATGGCAGGCGGCGCGGCGACCGTACTGGTCGCCTCCTCCGATTCTCACAGTGGTTCGACGTATTACACGGCTGGTTTCGGTCGTGCCGGTCAGGGGCTTGATGCTAGGTCCGATATCAAGGTCCGGGGCGTCACGGTCGGCAGCGTCGACTCGGTGAAGCTGCGTCCCGACGGGCGGGTGAACGTGCGGCTGAGGCTCGACAAGGGCGTGCGCGTCCCGGTCTCGGCGGCGGCGCGGGTCGACCCGGTGTCGATGTTCGGCCCGAAGGAGATCGAGCTCGACGTTGGCCCGGACGGGAACGGTCCATACCTTCCGGACGGCGGGACCATCGCCAAGACCACCGACCCTTCCGACCCCTCGGAGACGGCGCGGCCCGCGTACGAGCTCAGCAAGGCGCTCAACCCGCAGGACGTCGTCACGCTGGTGCACACGTTCTCGCAGGGCCTGTCGGGCCAGGGGCCGACGCTGCGGCGCACGCTCGACAACTCCGCGAACCTGGTCGACCGCACGTACGCCGACCGGCAGATCCTCCAGCAGATGATCGGCGACGTGTCGGGCCTGGGCGGCACCCTGGGCGGGCGCGGCGACGCCATCGTCGGCGCCAGCCGCGACGCGGGCACGGTCGCCCCGATCCTCACCGGGCAACCGGACAAGATCAGCCGCCTGCTGGACCAGGCCGGGCAGCTGTCCACCACCGTCGGCGACGGGCTGAACGACCACGGCGGCAACGCCGGGAGCCTGATCGACGACGCCGGCAAGGTCGCCCACGTGACGGCCGGGCAGAACCAGCAGGTCGGAACGCTGATCGACAGCCTGAACCGGTTCTTCGGCGGCCTCGGCGCCGCGATGAACGCGCCGGGCCCGAACGGCTACCACCCCGCCACCCTGGTCGGCCGCGAACGCCTGGACATCTGCCAGATCTTCGTCGACCTCTGCCCGCCCTCCGCCACCACCCCCTAGCCGCGGAAACACGCCGATCTTGCTCTCAGCGCCCTTATTCGCCCCTGGAAAGGGCGCTGAGAGCAAGATCGGCGTGTTTACTGCGTTCTGCTGTTCAGGGCCTGCTTGTAGAGGCGGCCGGCGCGGTAGCTGGAGCGGACCAGGGGCCCGGACATGACGCCGGCGAAGCCGATCTGTTCGGCTTCGGCGGAGAGTTCGACGAACTCTTCGGGCTTGACCCAGCGTTCCACGGGGTGGTGGCGGGGGGTGGGCCGCAGGTATTGGGTGATGGTGATGAGTTCGCAACCCGCCTCGTGCAGGTCACGCAGGGCTTGGGAGAT
>NZ_JAGEOJ010000043.1 GCF_017573505.1 Actinomadura barringtoniae | reverse complement strand
CCCACCCCCGCCCCACCCCACCCGCGACCGCCCCAGCCAGCCCCGACCGCACCCAGTTGCGACTCCGCCCAGTCCCGGTCGCGCCTAGTCAGGGCCGCCAGCCTGAGCTGCCCAGCCGGGGCCGGGCCTGGCTGTGACTGTGCCCAGTAATGGTCGCGTCTCGTCACGGCCGCCATCCCGGGCCGCCCGGTCGGGTCGCCCATATCCGGGTCGTGCCTAGCTGCGGCTGTGCCCGGTGATGGTGGTGCCTGGTCATGGTCGCCAGCCGGGGTCGCGCGGTCGGGGTCGCCTATGGCCGGGTCGTGCCTAGCTGTGACTGCGTCCAGTGATGGTGGTGCCTGGTCACGGTCGCCAGCCGGGGCCGCCCGCCGCCGGGGCCGGGTCTGGCTGCGACTGCGTCCAGTGATGGTTGTGCCTGGTCACGGTCGCCAGCCGGGGCCGCCTATAGCCGGGGCTTTGCCTGGCTGCGGCTGCGCCCGGTCATGGTCGCGCCTGGTCATGGCTGCCAGTCGGGGCCGCCTGCGGCCGGGGTCGTGCCTATTTGCGACTGTGCCCAGTGATGGTCGCGTCTGGTCCCGGTCGCCAGCCGGGGCCGCCCAGCGGTCGCCCGCATCCGGGGTCGTGCTAGCTGCGGCTGTGCCCGGTGATGGTCGTGTCTCGTCACGGTCGCCAGCCGGGGCCGCCCGCCGCCGGGGCCGGGTCTGGCTGCGACTGCGTCCAGTGATGGTCGCGTCCAGCCACCGGGCTGCCCAACCTGAGCTGCCCAGCCAGGCCGGTACCTCAGTCGTGGCTGCGCGCGGCCATGGCCGCGCGCAGCCACGACGCATCCAGTTGGGGGCGCGCTCAGTCAGGGCTCCAGCCAGCCAAAGCTCACTCCAAGGGCGCCCCAGTTAGCCGCTGGTCGAGGCACCTGCGCACGGGCACGTAGCTCATCTCGTACGGAACGCGACTAGGGACGGCACGCATGCGGCTAGGGCGGTCCTGTTCCGGCACATGGGAGGCGTGAGCGTGGGCGGGGACCACCTCGGCGTGGTCTTCACCTGCGCCCGCCCGTAGCCCCGGCGGTCGCGTGCCAACGGCTGGCGCTGCTGCTGGCGCTCGGGTAGAGAGAAGTACGGCATGCTCGGCGTCAACTTGGGAGTGTACTTCGGCCCTGTCACTGGTGAGCTGGGCGTCTCACGTGAGGTCGGTGATCGGATCAGTGCGATCCTGCACGCTTCCCGGAACGAGTCACGACGCATTCGCGAGGTCTGCGGCGAGCCGGGCAGCGAGAGCTGGCGGGGGTGGATCAAGATCCTTTGCCCCGACCACGTCTCTCTGGCTAGAGCACCACGGCGACGGTCCGGCAGAGTGTCGCTCGGCGCTCTGGCGTGCCGCTGGAATGGCGCCGTACGGTTCGTCACATGGCGGAGAGCTTCGGCTTCGAGCGTGACGGCCAGGACTGGTGATGCGGGACATCCGGATCAGCGTCGAGGCCGCCACGGCCTTGGATCCCATCTACCTGCGGCAGCTACGCGAGGGCCCTGACCAGGGGACCGAGGAATGCGACAGCTGCGGGCGGCCGGTCGATCTGGATCGTGAACCGGCCAATGTGATCGTGTACAAGTACCCGGGCGTGACGAACGTGATGTTCGCCCACGTCGAGTGCGCCGGCTCCGCGCTCGTGCACAGCGATGACCTGTCGGTGCGGGCGCAACTGGAGAAGGTTCACGTCCTGCCGATGGTGATGGGCGACGTCGACTTCGCCAGCCTGGTGATCGCTCCGTACTTCCGGGCTCGGACCAGCGACTTCCAGTCCAGCGCGCATATCGCCGACTGGCTGGAGGCGGGGCTGCACCTGATCTTGTCGATCACCGACCTGCAGCACCGGCCGCCCGACGCGAGCGGCTGGCGGGCCTCGTTCATGCCCGGAGACCAGGCCGGACAGACCAGGGTCACAGTCCGCTCGGGGCTGTACTCACCGCTCGGCCCCACAACCGTCGTGAACGACGTCGGCATCCGGGTCAGCGAGGCATGGCTTGACCTGGTCCGCACCAGTGGTCAGGTCGCGCTGCTGGCCGGTCTGACCGAGATCCACAAACTCCCCGACCGCGACCCCTGGAACATCCTGCGAGAACTCGCGAAAGCCTTCGAGCAGGGCGCCCTCACCTGCGGGATGGCGGACGCAGACTGGCTCGGGGTCTAACTCCGCTGGTCCAGCTCTGCCGAACGCACGAACTAAGGCGGCCGCACCGCGCTGGCCAGGACGCGGCTAGTCGATGCTGGGGCAGCACGCAGCACGCAGCACGCAGCACGCAGCACGAAGGCACGCAGCACGCAGCACGCAGCACGCAGCACGCAGCACGAAGGCACGCAGCACGCAGCACGCAGCACGAAGGCACGCAGCACGCAGCACGAAGGCACGCAGCACGCAGCACGAAGGCACGCGGTCTCCGTGTTGGGGCGGCTGCCTCGACCAGGTCGCTATCCGTGTCGGCAAGCCGTTCGGCACCCCGACCGCGGTCCGGCTGTCGGTTGGTGGCGGGCGCCTCCAGCCGTTCGCGTCTGCCGGCCGTGGCGGTGAACGCGATGGAGGGCGAGCCGTTGGGTGCGGAACGGTGGTGGGGACTTAGGCCGTGGGCTGGCTGGGCTGGGGGAGGGTTCGGCCTAGGAAGGCCAAGAGTTGCTGGTGGGGAGTGGCGGGTGCGGGTGCGGGGGCTTCGGGGCCGAACATGCCGGGCTGGCGGAACGGAGTGAAGTCCATGCCGCGCAGGGTGTTGAGGAACTGCTCGCAGGCTTCCTGATCGATGAGGTCTTCCTGGCCGGTGACGACCGCAAGGTCGGCGCCGTGGACAAGCACCTCGGTGAGGTGGATGAGCGCAGCCATATGTCCGGGGACGGCACCGAATCCCAGGCGGACGGTGGTGTCGAGAGCAGCGGGGAGGTGCCAGGCCGCACGGTCCAGGTCGGCGGCGGTGGTGAACGCGCCGTAAGGGTCGTCAAAGAGCCAGTCGTCCTCGTGACGGGCACCGGCATCGGTGCCGGTGAGCTCCGCGGCGAAGATCCGCATGCCGCCCACCAGGTGATTGAGCTCGGCACGGACGTCCCAACCGGGGCAGAGGCTGGGGGCCTCGAACTGGGTGATGCCTTTGACGATCGCGTCGGTCATGTCTAGGGCGCGGTCGATCTGGTCGATCACGGTGGGCATGGCGTCCTCCTGCTAAAGCATTTGATGGCTGCGTTAGGACTGTAGAACCTCGAGCGAGCTAAACGCAAGTGCTAGCTGCTTTAAGGCGAGAGGGGTGAAAGGGCAGCGTGCCAAGCGGCCCGGTGGACGGAGTGTCCGCGTTCGTGCGGCAGCGCAGCGGGCCGTGACTGTACTGATCGCAGAACGGGGGTACGGAAGCTTCACCGTGGGCGACGTCGCCGCCCGTGCGGGAGTGGCGGACAACCGCATCTATCGCCGCTGGGCGACCTGGAGGCGCTGCTCGTGGGCGTGGCGATTGCCTGCCTCGCCACGACGTCCCCGATTCCCGACAACAGCAGCCTGGAATCGGATCTGCGCGCGTACGTGGCGGGTCTCGCCCGCGACATCGGCGGGGAGGCCGGCCTGGCGGTCCTGCGCCTGGTGATGGCCTTGTCCAACGCCGGAGAGGTCGGCGTGCAAGCGCGCGACGCCTTTCCGGGGAACGAGGAGGCCAACTCCAGGCCATGCTCGACCGTGCTCGTGAACGAGGTGCAAGCCCGCCGGACGGCTTGGAGACCCTCGACCACATCCCGGCCCCGATGTACATCCGCACTCTCTTCGGCATGGAGTCGCTCTCGCCCGCGTACATCAACGCCCTGGTCGACTGCCTTCTCGACCGCTGACGGACGTGACCGAGGCAGGGTGAAATTCAGGTGCGTTTGTCGGGTATCGCCTGATAACCCTCTGGATCATGAACGATCTGGTGACCGAGAGGCTTCTGCTGCACCCGTTGTCCGTGGCCGAGGCGGAGCAACTGATGGAGCGCGGGCCCGCCCCAGGGGGCGAGTACCCCACGGAGATGGACCTGGTAGGAGTCCGGCGTTACCTGGAGGCCTGCGCCACGGCCGGTGATCCCCAGCCGTTCGGTGACTACGAGATTCGGGTCCGGGCGGACGGACGAACGATCGGCGGCGCCGGATTCCACGGGACGCCCAACGAGGACAACGCCGTCACGATCGGCTACGGCCTGGTCGAATCGGCGCGAGGGAAGGGATACGCCGCCGAGGCGCTTCGCGGACTGCTCCAGTTCGCCCGCGAGCGCGGCATCGCGTCGGTCCTGGGCGACACCGACCGTGACAACGTCGCGTCCCAGCACGTCATGGCCGCTGCGGGAATGCACCTGGTGAGCGAGGACGACAAGCTGATGTATTACGCCGCCCGCTGGCAGAACGCCCCGTCCACCTAGCCGGGACCGCTGCCGCGTGCGTTCGCCATGCGGTGCGTTCGCGATGCGGTGCGCGCCGCCATGCCGTGCGCGTTCGCCATGCCGTGCGCGTTCGCCATGGGCCGCGTGCGTTCGCCATGGCGCGTGCGTTCGGCCTCCCACACGTGCGTTCGCGATGCGGTGCGTTCGCCATGCCGTGCGCGTTCGCCATGGCGCGTGCGTTCGGCCTCCCACACGTGCGTTCGCGATGCGGTGCGCGTCGCCATGCAGCGGCAAGTTCCCTCGCGGATCACGCTCGGGAGATGAAGCGGACCTGACCCTGCTCGCCGCTCGTCACCTGG
Source organism: Actinomadura barringtoniae (assembly GCF_017573505.1). Lineage (GTDB taxonomy): Bacteria > Actinomycetota > Actinomycetes > Streptosporangiales > Streptosporangiaceae > Spirillospora > Spirillospora barringtoniae. The sequence goes on along the minus strand of NZ_JAGEOJ010000043.1, from coordinate 29,207 downwards.
CAGGATTGCAGGCATGGAACGTGTGCTTGGCATCGGCGGTTACTTCCTGCGAGCCACCGACCCGGAGGCCTTGAACGCCTGGTATCGCGACTGCCTGGGCTTGGACGCCGACGAGCACGGCCTGTGGCTTCAGGAGGCCGGGCCGACGGTGTTCGCGACGTTCGAGCCCAAGACCGACTACTTCGGGTCCCACACCCAGCAGACCATGCTCAACTTCCGGGTTCGCGACCTGGACGCGATGCTCGCGCAGCTGCGTTCCAAGGGCGCGGACGTGGCCGAAGAGACGCAGGACATGGATGGCATCGGTCGATTCGGCTGGGTCACAGACCCTGAGGGCAATCGCATCGAGCTGTGGCAGCCCGCCTGACGTTCAGTATCAGGCGAAGTCGGCCGCGTTCGAGCCCAGCCGAAGGTCCTGCGTAGACCGCCAGGTGATCAACACGCGGTAGGGGCTGGCTGCCTGCCTGCCCCGAGATGCCATCGGTGGCTGCGGCTGGGGACACGAGCCCAGAGCTGTGGCTGCGCGCTCAGGGCTGCGCTGCGCGTTTAGGGCTGCGCTGCGCGTTTAGGGCTGCGCTGCGGGTTTAGGGCTGCGCTGCGGGTTTAGGGCTGCGCTGCGGGTTTAGGGCTGCGCTGCGGGTTCAGGGCTGCGCTGCGGGTTCAGGGCTGCGCTGCGGGTTCAGGGCTGCGCTGCGGGTTCAGGGCTGCGCTGCGGGTTCAGGGCCGCGCTGCGGGTTCAGGGCCGCGCTGCGGGTTCAGGGCTGCGCTGCGGGTCTGGAGCTGCGCGGTGCGTTCAGAGCTGCGGCTACGTGCTTAGAATCGGCGGCGTTCGGTGATCGGAGGTAGCCGCACATGGGAACGGCCGGGTCGTTGGCAGAGGCCGACTGGGAAGCGCATCGCCCTGCGGTCTTCGGGGCGGCCTACCGGATCCTCGGCAGCGTGGCCGAAGCCGAGGATGTCGCCCAGGACGTCTGGCTGCGCGCGAACGCGGCCGACCTCACCGATGTACGGGACCTACGCGCTTGGCTGGTGACGCTCGCCGCCCGTACTTCCTACAACGTGCTGAAATCGGCGCGCGTCCGCCGCGAGTCCTACGTCGGCCACTGGCTTCCCGAACCCCTGCTGACCGGGCCCGACGCTGCCGCGCAGGTGCTCGTGGACGAGTCCGTGGGCACCGCGATGCTGGTGGTCATGGAGGCCCTGAGCCCGGCTGAACGCGTCGCCCTCGTCCTGCACGACGTCTTCGACTTCCCGTTCGACCGAATCGCCGAAGTGCTCGGCAGCACATCGGTCGCCAGCCGGAAACTCGCCTCGCGCGCACGAGCCCGCATCGCTGACGTCAAAGAGCAACCGCGGGCCTCGAAGACCGAGACCGAACGCGTGCTCAAGGCGTTCAAGGCCGCCGCCGACGCGGGCGACATGGCCGAGCTCGTCGAACTCCTGCACCCCGAAGCCGTCTACGTCGCCGACGGCGGCGGCAAGGTGACGGCCGCCCGCAGGCCGGTGCTCGGTGCGGAACGGGTCGCGCGCCTGGCGGTCAGGCAGATCGAGCTCAGGCGCCCGACCGCGTTCCGGATCGTCGAGGTGAACGGCTGGCCGGCGCTCGCGACCTACGACAACGGCGAACTGGTCTGGCTCGACACCGTAGAGATCGCGAACGGGCGGATCACCGAGTTCCGGCGGCTGGCCAATCCGGAGAAGCTCGGTCACATCTGATCCCCGCGTCTTGTCTCCCTGCCGGAAACCCGAGAACGGCTGAGAGGGACAAGAACCATGGCACACGTTGTGATCATTGGAGGCGGCTTCGCAGGCGTGTGGGCCGCGGCCGGGGCGGCGCTGGTACGCGGGGACGCCGACCTGCGCATCACGCTGATCGCGCCGAACGAGCACCTGGTGCTGCGACCGCGCCTGTACGAGCCGGAACCCGACCTGGCCAAGGTAGAACTCCGCAGAATCCTGGAGCCGATCAACGTCCGCCATCTGCGGGCCTCAGTGAGCACGATCGATCCCAGCCGCAGCGTGGTGATCGCCAACGACGAAGAGATCAGCTACGACCGGCTAGTACTGGCCGCGGGCAGCAGGCTGGTGCGCCCCCACAACCTGATCGGCGCTGAACGCCTCTTCGACATCGACACCCTCACTGGCGCCCGGCGCCTAACCGACCACCTACGCGGGCGGGACGACCTCTCCCTCGTCGTAGTGGGAGCCGGATTCGTCGGCTTGGAAGCCGCCACCGAACTGGCCGCCCGAGGTCAGGTACTTCTCGTGGACCGTTCACCGGTGGTCGGCCACCAACTGGGCCAAGGTCCCCGCAAAGAGATCGAGGCAGCGCTGGACAACCTGGGCATCGAACGCCGCCTAGAAACGACAGTCACCGAAGTAGGCGACGGTTACGCCGTCCTCTCAGACGGCACCAAGGTCGACGCCGACGCGGTCGTGTGGTCCGTAGGCCTCAAGGCAAGCGAGCTAACCCACCACATCAGCGACGACCTCGACCACCTAGACCGAGTGCCCGTAGATCGACACCTGCGAGCCCTCCCTGAGGTCTTCGTCGCCGGAGACGCCGCCGCAGCCGCGTTCGATGAAAAGCACACGGTCATGCAGGCCTGCCAGCACGCCAGCCCTCTAGGCAAGGTCGCCGGCTACAACGCGGCCGCCGACCTCCTCCACAAGCCGCTGCGCGACTTCACCCCCGGCCCGTACGTCACCTGCCTGGACCTGGGCGGCGCCGGCGGCATCTTCACCCGCGGCTGGGACCGCCGAGTCATGGCCTCCGGCGCCGAGGGCAAGGAGATCAAGAGGAAGATCAACCAGGCCATCCACCCCCCGGTCGACGACGCCTCAAAGATCCTCGCCGCCGCCGACCGCGTCTACCTAGAGCTCCCCTTCTTCCCCCGCGAAGAGCTCCCCTTCTTCCCCCGCGAAACCCCAGCCGCCTGACCCACCCCCCCGGTACAGCAGCCACATGGCGCCCTAAGAACGCGGCGGTCCGTGAGCCCGGACCGCCGCGTTCACCTTTCCGCGCCGGGTCCGCCGCATCGCGTGCACCAGTGTGGGCACGCAGCCACACCGCCCTAGACGGCCAACCACCCATCACCCGTGTCAACAAACCTGCGGGTTACTACAGCCAGTGCGTGCAACTGCCTAGCTCGCACCCGCATCGCGTACGCCTGGCTGGCGCGCTTCCACATGCGCTGCCGCCTCGGGCGCTGCGGCTCACGCGCAGCGGCATTGTGCGCGGCCGCCAAGCGCGCTGGCCTGCGCGGCTGGACGATGTGCGCAGCCGCGTCGCGTGGCGGTGCTTCGGCATTGCGCGCACTCGCCAAGCGTGCCTTCGGAACGCGGCGGTCCTTCCGGCGCGGGCCGTCGCGTGCACCTGTGCGCACTGCGCCAGGGGTGGTCGCAGCGCCTACACCCGTGTGGCGTGCAGTTGTGTGACGCGCTGCGGCTCCGTGCGTTGCCGGTTCATGTGGTGCGGCACCTGTTGCGGCATCGTGGGCGCCAGCGCAGGCAACTGCCCAGCGTGCGCTGGGCCCCTGCGCGCTGTTGCTGGGGCGCGTACCGCGTCGCGTGTAGCTGCAAGGCACGCACTGGCACCGGCCGCACCCGCATGGTGGCGCTTTGGAACGCGTTGGACCGTCGGGCGTGGGCCACTGCGTTCATCTGTATGCGCCGCCCCCTGGGCTGCGACATCGCGCTTGGCCAGAAGCGCGCGCTCGCCTCGCGCGCTCGCCTCGCGTTCACGCCGTGTGGCGTGCAGTTGTGAAGCACCGCGGCAACGTGCGCGGCCGCCTGGCGCGTGCGGTTGCATGGCGCAGCCGCAGCCGCAGCCGCAGCCGCAGCCGCAGCCGCAGCCGCAGCCTCAGCCGCCGGGCGCTGGGCGCTGTGGTTCCGCGCATCGGTTATGGCGTGCTGTCGCATGGCGTGCTTGGGGAGCGCGGCGGTCCGTTGGGTGGGGCGCTGCGTTTACCCGTGCGGTCCGCGCTGGGGCTGTGGCATCGCGCGCCTGCATGAGCTGAGCGCTGTTGCGTTGTGTGGCGGCTCGGGGTGTTGGGTTCAGGGGGTTAGGCGAGGTGTTTTTCTAGGGTGTTGGTGATGAGGGTGTCTATGAAGGTGCGGGGGATTTTGGCGCCGGTCAGGGCTCTGTAGATGATGGGGCCGGTTAGGGCGTCTCGGGCGGCTTCTGTGTCTAGGGCGGGGGAGAACTCGCCGGAGTCGATGCCTCGTTGGAGCATTTCTCGTTCTGTTTGGCGCTGGGGGTCCAGGTAGCGCTCGTGGAAGGTCTTGGCCATGGCGGGGTCGTGTTGGGCCTCGCCGATGAGGGCCAGGAGGACCATGCCGGCTGGGTCCTTGGTGAGGAAACGGGCTAGGGCGCGTAGGTAGCGGCGGGTGTTTTCGAGTGCGGAGGCTGTTTCCGGGACGGGCAGCTGGCGGCCTGCGTCCTCGATCAGGGTGTCCAGGAGGATGTCGACCTTGGACGGCCACCAGCGGTAGATCGTCTGTTTGGCGACTCCGGCTCGGGCGGCGATGCCTTCGATGGTGAGGCCGTTGAAGCTGCGTTCGACGAGCAGGTCGTCGGTGGCGTGCAGGACGGCCAGGCGCGCGTTCTCGTCGCGGCGGTGGGGTGCACGGCCCTTGGTGGCGCGGGTTCCGTCGTCGGTGGCCAAGTCGTTCTCCCAGGTCTGAGCGTTGGCGCACAGCTTAGCGCGACGCGGCGTTGCGGCTGCGCTAGACAAGACGCAACGTTGCGTCTAGCTTGGTGAGTGGCGGCCGGTCGGCTGCCTGACGGAGAAGGAGACTCTGATGATCGTCATTACCGCACCTACCAGCACCATCGGCCGCCTGCTCGTGGACGACCTGCTCGAGCACGGGGCGCGGCTGCGGCTGATCACGCGGGACGCGTCGCGGTTGGCGCCGGACGTTCGGGAACGGGCGGAGGTCGTGGAGGGCTCGCATGGGGATCCGGTCGTGATCGCGCGGGCCTTCGAGGGGGCGGAGGCTGTTTTCTGGCTGGCGCCGGGCGACGGGGCCGAGCCCAGTGGGGAGGCCGCTTTCGTCGACTTCACGCGGCCTGCGGCGCAGGCGTTCGCGCGGCATGGGGTCCAGCGGGTCGTGGGGATCTCGGCGCTGGGGCGCGGTACGGCGCAGGCCGAGCGGGCGGGGCTGGTGACCGCCTCGCTGGCCATGGACGACCTCATCGGCGATTCGGGCGTGGCCTATCGGGCCGTGGTATGCCCCTCGTTCATGCACAACCTGCTCAACCACGTGGGGTCCATCAAGGAGCAGGGCAAGTTCTTCCTGATGGCCGACCCGGACCTGAAGGTGCCGACGGTCGCCACCCGTGACATCGCCTCCACGGCGGCGCGGCTGCTGCTCGACGACTCGTGGTCGGGGCAGGGCGAGGTCGCCTGCCTGGGGCCGGAGGACCTGTCGCCCAAGGAGATGGCGCAGATCATCTCCGAGGTGCTGGGCAAGGAGGTCACGTTCGTGCAGGTCCCGGGGGCGGCGCTGAAGGAACGCCTCATGGGCTTCGGGTTCAGCGAGGGGATGGCGCAGGGCATGGTCGAGATGTTCGACGCCAAGAACGAGGGCATGGACAACGCCGTCGCCCGTACCGCCGAATCGACCACGCCCACCTCGTTCCGGCAGTGGTGCGAGGACGTGCTCAAGCCCGCCGTCGACCAGTGATCACGCGACGCCGTGGGCGATGAGGCTGTGGGCGCAGTCAAGGACGGCTTCGCGGCCCGGGCGCGGGTGCCAGCCCAGGACCCGGCCGGCCTTGTCGATGCTGTGGCGGCTGCGGCGGCCCAGGCCGGGGAGGATCTCCTGCAGCGAGGTGTCCTGCTCGGCCGCCTGGCGAACGATCTCGTCGTCGAGCTCGAGGGTGGCGACGTTCGCGGCGGCTTCGCCCAGGCCGTCGCGGAGGGTCTGGGCGATGTCGGCCATCCACATGAAGTCGCCGGTGGCCAGGAAGCGTTCGCCCGCGGCCTCGGGGGTGGTCATCGCGAGGATGTGGGCGTCGGCCAGGTCCCGTACGTCCACCACCTCCAGGCCGACGCGGGGGATGCCGGGCATCTGGCCGTTCAGCATCGCGGCGATGATGCCGACCGAGCCGAGCGTGGTGGTGGACATGATCGGGCCGAACACGGCGCCGGGCAGGACCGTGGTGAGCTCCGGGCCGGTGGGGTGGGCCGCGGCGAAGTCCCAGGCGGCGCGTTCGGCCACGGTCTTGGAACGGCGGTACGGGATGAGCGTCGGGTCGTCGGGGTCGGTCCAGAGCGTCTCGTCGGTGATGCCGTCTTCGGCGTACGAGGACGGGCTCGCGGTGTTGGCGGCGGAGGTCATCACCACGCGCCGTACGCCGGAGTCCGCGGCGGCCTGGAGCACGCGGAGCGTCCCGCCGCGCGCGGTGTCGATCAGCGCCTGCGGGCCGGCGCCGCTGAGGCCGAGCGGGGAGGCTACGTGGAGAACGAAATCCACGCCGTCCATCGCCGCCTTCCAGCCCTCGTCGCGGGTCAGATCGGCATGGGCGAACGAGAGCCGGTCGCCGGAAGCCGTCTCGGCCGCCACAGAGGCCGTCTCGGTCGCCCCGGCGTCGGCCTCGGCCGCCCCAGCGCCGGCCTCGGTCACCCCAGCGTCGGCCTTGGTCACCAGCGTGTCAGCCTCGGTCGCCGCTGGGTCAGCCTCGGTCGCCGCTGGGTCTGCCTCCGTCGCCGCGGAGCCCATCTCGGTCGCCACCGCGTCCCGGACGGCCTGCTCCTTGGCGGCCGTACGGACCGTCGTGCGCACGTCGTAGCCGCGGCGGAGCAGCTCGGCCACGCATCGGCTCGCCACATAGCCGGTGCCGCCGGTCACCAGCACGAGTTCATTGGACATGTCTGCCCCCTGCACGAGTTGTCTACGACTGTAGACTTGTTTGTCTACGAGTGTATACATAGAGTGCGGGTGGTCGTGGAAGGGGGCTCGTGGCTGACGAAGAGGTGCGGTCGCGGCGGCGGGACGCCGCTGCCACGCGGCAGGCGATCCTGGACTCGGCGCGCGACGCGTTCGCCCGCCGGGGGTACGACGGCGTCGGCGTACGCGAGATCGCGGCGGGGGCAGGGGTCACCGCGATGCTGGTGAACCGCTACTTCGGGTCCAAGGAGCAGCTGTTCCTGGAGGTCGTGGTCGGCGCCATGAACTCACCCGAGGTGCTGCGCCCCGAACTCATCGAACGCAAGGACGTGCCGCGGGCCCTCGCCGAGGCGTTGGTGCGGCGGACCGGGTACGGCGATCCGGCCCCGGAAGGGCTGCTGATCCTGCTGCGGGCACTGTCCAACCCGGTGGCGACCCGTACCGCCCGGGAGCAGATCGAACGGCATCACCACCGGCAGGTGGCCGAGGTCATGGACGGTCCGCACGCCCCCGAACGCGCCGCCCTGGTCCTGTCCACGGTCGTCGGCTTCCAGGTCATGCGGCAGATGTACGGCCTAGGCGCGCTCGCCGACGCCGATCCAGAAGTGCTCGCCGACCTGCTGACGGCCCAGCTGGAGCAGCTCTTCTCCCAGGGCTCAGAAGACAGTCAGGGCTAGGAAGACACTGCCTCGCCGGGGGAGCCGGGGTCTATGCGGCGGTCGCGGTTGCGCTCGTTCCAGGCGCGCATGCGGGGTGGGTAGCCGACGATCTGGACGTCGTAGATGGGCAGGCCGAGGTCGCGGGCCACCTTGCCGATGACCTTGGGCGAGCCGACCCGGCGACGGGTCCATTCGCCGTCGAACGCGACGGCCACGGCGGTCGTGTCGGTGGCGAAGGTCTCCGGCTCCACGAAGAACTCGACACCCTGCTTGCTGCGCGCGAACGCGATCAGCGCCTCGATGTCGGAATCGGTGGCCTCGCGGTCGAGCTTGGTGACCGTCGTGCCACGGTGCCTGCGGATCCCGAACCGGTCCCGGAACCTCATCGCCTGATCCGTCCTCTGCTGCCGCCCTGGAACCGTTCCGGGGCACTTGGCGAGTAAGACAATAACGATCGTCCGGTAGATCTAGGTTCCCGACACCGGGCGAAGGCCGCGTCCAGAGGCCAGGAGGCGTGTCCGGAAAGGTTCCGACTCGGGCGTGTTTTGCGCTCCCTTTTGATGGTCCATGCTCATACACTGCCGACCGACGGGATCTAGCCGGAGGGAACCTTCATGCGCGGTCGGTACAGGCGTTGGACTGCTCTTACGGTCGCCCTGGCGGCCTCAGGATGGCTGAGCACGCTCACGCCCGCCACCGCGACGACGACCGCGGCGACCGCGCTGCCGAAGGCCGGGCCGAACGAGGCGCTCGCCGTCGTCAGCGCGCCCGCGGCGAACCCAGCGCCCCCGGCCGACCAGGCGGCCCCGGCCGACCAGGCGGCTCCGACGGACCAGGCGGCTCCGACGGATCAGGCGGTCCCTGGGACGGCGGCGGCCAGCGGCAAGGTCGACTGCAAGAAGCAGAAGTGCATCGCGCTGACCTTCGACGACGGGCCGATGAGCAGCACGTCCAAGCTGCTGAAGATCCTGGCCAAGCGCAAGGTGAAGGCCACGTTCTTCCTGATCGGGCAGAACGTGAGGGCGCACCCCTCGCTCGTACGGCAGGAGCTGGCGGCCGGGCACGAGATCGGCAACCACAGTTACACGCACGCCGACCTGGCGCGGGCCTCGGCGAGCAAGGTGCGCTCTGAGCTGTCCAAGACGCAGTCGGCGATCCACAAGGCCGCCGGGATCACGCCCGTCCTGATGCGGCCACCGGGCGGTGCGACCGACTCGACCGTCGCGTCGATCACCCGCAAGATGAAGCTCGCGCAGATCCTGTGGGCGGTCGACCCGAAGGACTGGCGCGACCGCAACTCCAAGCTGGTGGAACGCCGGGTGGTCGGCGGCGCGCGGCGCGGCTACATCATCTTGATGCACGACATCCACCCGACGACGGTCGCGGCGGTGCCCAACATCCTCAAGCGCCTGGCGGCCAAGGGGTACGTCTTCGTGACGGTCTCCCAGCTCTTCGGCCACCCGCTCACCCCGGGCAAGAAGTACACCAAGCGCTGACCCCACACGCCGCGCCCAGACCCCCAGGCTGCTCATCCGCGTCCGGGGTGCTCATCCGTGTGGGGCGCTCATCCGTGTGGGGTGCTCATCTCAGGGGTGAGTCAGGGGCTTCCCTGATGGTGGGTGGTCGGCGGCCGCTTCACGATTGAGGCATGGACATTCATGCAGCGGGGGATCTGCGCGTTTCCGACGCCGAGCGGGAGCCGGTGATCGAACGGCTTCAGGTGGCCTATTCCGAGGGCCGGCTGGACCATGACGAGTTCGACATGCGCATGCACTTGGCCATGACGGCCAAGACGCGCGGCGACCTCTCCAAGGTGCTCTTCGACCTGCAGCCCGTTCAGTACGAGGGCAAGCGCAAGGGCGGCAACCCGGCCCCCTGGACAGGGGTGGGGGACGGTCCGTGGACGGGCGCGGCGCCGACGGGGGAGGAACGGGTCTGGGCGGCGGTCGCGCACGCGATCGGCTACCCGACGGTCTTCGTGGGGCCGCTGGTGCTGATGCTCTGGAAGGGGCGCAGCTCGGCGTACATCCGCAGGCACGCGGCGGAGGCGGTCAACTTCCAGCTGACCGTGCTGCTGGCGGTGATCGTGACGTTCGGGCTGCTGGGCTTCCTGTACGCGGTGACCTGGATCGTCGCGGCCGTGGCGGCCATCGTGGCGCTGGCGGGCGGGTCGTTCCGCTACCCGTTCATCCTCCGCCTGATCAAGTGACCTGATCCCCGGCCCCTGGGATCTGCGGATGGGCTCCAGCTGTCTCTGAAGGCCTTCAAACCGCCGCTGACGGGCCCCGGCCGTCTCCGGCCGTCTTCAGACCACCTTTGGCCGCCTGCAAACCGCCTCTGTGGAGGTTTCTGGAGGCCTCTGAGGCTCCCGGTGTCCTAGGTCCGGGATATTCCCCTCCCTCCCTGTGATGACCCTCTCGTCCCAGTTATGTGGCAGATACATGGGATGATCGGTTTACTTAGCGCGGGAGGGGTGCATGACGGAGCTTCTGGTCAAGGGCGATCATCAGCGGGCGGTCGAGGCGTTGCGGCGGTCGTACGAGGCGATTCCGCAGGGGACGCCGGTGCGGCTGGCGAAGAAGACCTCCAACCTGTTCCGGTGGCGCGACCCGTCCGAGGCGCCTGGCCTGGACGTTTCCGGGTTCGACAAGGTCCTGAGCGTCGATCCCGAGACCAGGACCGCGCAGGTCCAGGGGATGACGACCTACGAGGACCTGGTCGACGCGACCCTTCCCCACGGCCTGATGCCGTCCGTCGTGCCGCAGCTGAAGACCATCACGCTCGGCGGCGCGGTGACCGGGCTCGGCATCGAGTCCACCTCGTTCCGGCTTGGACTGCCCCACGAGGCGGTGCTGGAGATGGAGGTGCTGACCGGAGACGGCCAGATCGTCACCGCCACGCCCGACAACGAGCACAAGGACCTGTTCTTCGGCTTCCCGAACTCCTACGGGACGCTCGGCTACTCGCTGCGGCTCAAGATCCAGCTGATCGAGGTCAAGCCGTACGTCCGCGTCCGGCACCTGCGCTTCGACGACGCGGGGGAGTGCGCGCGGACCCTGGCCGAGATCACCGAACGCGGGACCTACGACGGCGAGACCGTCGACTTCATGGACGGCACGGTCTTCTCGGGGAACGAGCAGTACATCACGCTGGGCTTCTTCACCGACGAGGCCCCCTACACCTCCGACTACACCGGCCAGGAGATCTACTACAAGTCGATCCAGCGGCGGTCGGTCGACTTCCTGACCGTGCGGGACTACATCTGGCGCTGGGACACCGACTGGTTCTGGTGCTCGGGCGCGTTCGGCGTCCAGAACCCGACCGTGCGGCGGCTGTGGCCGGACAAGGCCAAGCGCTCGGACGTCTACCGCAAGATGGTCGCCTACGACCGGCGGTTCCAGATCATCGCCCGGGTGGAGCGGTGGCGGGGGCTGCGGCCGCGCGAGGACGTCATCCAGGACATCGAGGTGCCGGTCGAGCGGCTGCCGGAGTTCCTGGAGTTCTTCCACGACAAGGTGGGTATGAGCCCGATCTGGCTCTGCCCGCTGCGGGCCAAGGAGAACTGGCCCCTCTACCCGCTGGAGCCTGGCCGCACGTACGTGAACGTGGGGTTCTGGGGGACGGTCCGCATCCCGATGGGCCAGATCCCCGAGTATCACAATCGTTTGATCGAACGTAAGGTCGCGGCCCTTGACGGGCACAAGTCCCTCTATTCGACTTCTTTTTATAGCCGGGAAGAGTTCTGGCGCCACTACGACGGGGAAACCTATCGGCGGCTGAAGGACGCCTATGACCCCGCCAAGCGGCTCCTGGACCTCTACGACAAATGCGTCGGCGGACGCTGACCAGCGTCCGCTATCGGGGGGAGGGCCCCGAGTGGGCCCGCAAGGGCTCCGGGTGGGGCCGACGGTGACCCCATGGGCCCCCTGCGGGGGCTGAGAGACAGGAGGGATCAACATGTCACTGGCCAGAGTCTTCGAGCGGCTCGCGGGGGCCGGGGCGCCAGTGGAGTTCACGGCCTATGACGGGTCGCGGGCGGGGGTTCCCGGCGCCGGCATCCGCTTCGACGTCCGGTCGCCGTACGCGGTGTCCTACCTGGTGCACTCGCCGGGCGCGCTCGGGCTGGCCCGGGCGTACGTCGCCGGCATGATCGACGTCAGCGGCGACATGTACACCGCGCTGAAGACGATGCAGCAGGTGATGGGCGAGGTGAAGCCGGCCGACAAGCTCAAGATCGTCGGCTCGGTGCTGGGCGACCCGCTGCTGCGCGCCGCGGTCACCCGCCGCCTGGACCCGCCGCCGCAGGAGGCGCCCGTCACGCGCGTCTCGACGTTTCTGCGGCACTCCAAAAAGCGCGACGCCAAGGCCATCTCCCACCACTACGACGTTTCCAACACCTTCTACGAGTGGGTGCTCGGCCCGTCCATGGCCTACACCTGCGCCTGTTACCCCGAGGAGCACTCCACCCTCGAGGAGGCGCAGTTCCACAAGCACGACCTGGTGGCCAAGAAGATCGGCCTCAAGCCGGGGATGCGGCTTCTGGACGTGGGCTGCGGCTGGGGCGGCATGGTCATGCACGCCGCCAAGGAGTACGGCGTGAAGGCCCTCGGGGTCACGCTGTCCAAGCAGCAGGCCGAGTGGGCGCAGAAGGCCATCGCCGACCGGGGCCTGACCGACCTCGCCGAGGTCCGGCACATGGACTACCGGGACGTCACCGAGACCGGCTTCGACGCGATCAGCTCGATCGGGCTCACCGAGCACATCGGCAAGGCCAACCTGCCGTCCTACTTCGCCTTCCTCAACGGGAAGCTGAAGCCGTACGGCCGGATGCTGAACCACACGATCACCCGCCCGGACAACCTCGCGCCGTCGATGAAGCAGGACGGCTTCATCAACCGGTACGTGTTCCCGGACGGCGAGCTCGAGGGCCCCGGCTACGTTCAGCAGCAGATGAACGACGCCGGCTTCGAGATCCGGCACCAGGAGAACCTGCGCGAGCACTATGCCCGCACGCTGACCGGCTGGTGCCGCAACCTCGACGACCACTGGGAAGAGGCGGTCGAGGAGGTCGGGGACGGCATCGCCCGGGTGTGGAAGGTCTACATGGCCGGCTGCGTCCTCGGCTTCGAGCAGAACTGGATCCAGCTCCACCAGACGCTCGGCGTCAAGCTGGACGAGAAGGGCGCCTCGCACATGCCCCTCCGTCCGGACTGGGGCGTCTGACCTGTCTGACCGGGTGTGACGTGTTCTGACCGTAAGGAACGTTCGAAAGACAAGAGCAAGAGCAAGAGCGGGACCTGGGCCATCGCGCCGAGGTCCCGCTCTCGTCTTGAGAAGAAGTAGGACCGGCAGACCAGCAGAACCCGTTAGAACCAGCTGACAGTCCACATGAAGCCGACGCTGCCGCTCTTGCCCGTGGTGTCGGTGGCGGTGACCTTCACGGTGAACGTGCCGACCTGCCAGGGCTTGCCGGTGACGAGGCCGCTCGCGCTCATCGACAGTCCGAACGGCAGGCCGTCGGCCTTGTAGGTGAGCGCGCCGGTGCCGCCGCTCGCCTTGATCTGCAGGTTCACGGCCTTGTTGAACGCGGTGGACTGGTCGCCCGGGCCGGTGACCGTGGGTGCGTCGCCGCCCGGCGGCGGGGTGCCGGAGCCCGGGATCGCCTCCGGCGGCAGGTGAACGAGCCAGACCTGCGTCTCGTTCTCCGAGGCCACCAGCACGGAGGCCGTGTCGTAGTAGGTGATGGCCTCGCCCTGCCCCTGGCTCGGCAGCGCGACCTTGGCGAGCTGCTTGCCGGTCGCGTCGTAGAACCAGGCCGAGTTCTCGCCGAGCGGGCCGCCGCTGCGCAGCGCGTAGGCCTTGCCGTCGGGGGAGAACGCGCCGTCGGTGGCGAACTTGGGTGCGGGCCTGCCGGTGTCGGTGAGCGTGTTGGTCTGCCCGGCGTTCAGCGGGTCGGGCGCCGTGTAGAGCCTGCCGTCGCCGGTGTAGTTCTTGCTGGCCACGTACAGCTGCCCGGTCGCCGGGTCGAGCGGCATCGACTCGGCGTCCTTGGCGCCGTCGGCGAACTTCAACTGGAACTTCGTGGCGGGCAGCGTCGCGTTCGCGAGCGTGTCCGGCTCGGGCAGCCGGTAGACGATCGGGTCGCGGTTGCCGAAGTTGTTGCCGATGTCGCCGACGTAGATGGACGACCGGCCCGTCTCGTCCTTGCCGACGGCGATGGCCTCCCAGTCGGTGTTGGGCGCGCCCGACAGGCTCAGCTTGGCCTTGAGCTGCCCGGTCGCGGTGTCGATGGCGAAGATGTCGGCGCTGTTCCCGCTGTCGTTGTGCGCGTAGACGACACCGGGGAACCGCGCGCTCATCGCCAGCCCGCTGATCTCGGTCAGCCCCGACGGCAGCGTGAACTTCTTCTCAGGCGGCGCAGCCGCGGCGACAGCCGCACCAGCGGGCAAGGCGGCATGAGTGGTGGCGTGCGTTCCAGCGCGCGCACCGGCCGTCGCGGCGGCGGGCAAGGCGGCGGGCCAGGCGGCGCGGGTGCCGGTAGGCGCACCCGCGGCCGCGGTGGCTGCACCTGCGGGCGGCGGGGTGAACGCCGCGGCCGCCAGGGCGGCGGCGCTGGCGGTGGCGCAGGCGGCGGTGGTCAGGCAGGTCGCGCGGGTCGCGGGGTGAAGGGTTCGGAACATGCTGCCAATGTGGCGGCCCCGGGTGCGACTGCCAACCAAGCGCTTGATGCCTAGGCGGTATGGGGTGATGTCGTCGACGGCATGCGACCTGGGCCGTTCAGCGGGGAGCGGGGGGCCGGCACCAGCGGCCGGTGGCGGGTGGGGGTGTTCTGGCGGGCGTACAGCAGGAAGGAGCGCGCGGCCCGGCTGAGCGTGCCGCGCTGGTGGACCAGGCCGACCGTGCGGATGAGCGGCGGGTCGAACGAGCGGATCTCCACGCGGGTGCCGAACGTGCGCTCGGCCATGTCGCGGTACCAGATCAGCGAGCCGACGCCCTCCAGGACCGCCGACACCCAGGCGATGCGCTGGTCGGACTCCAGCGCGGCGACCGGCCTGATGCCGAGCAGCGCGAACATCGCCTCCTGCTCGGTGCGGCGGCCGGTGCCGCGGTTGGCGAGGATCATCGGGAGGCCGTCCATCAGCCGCATGGGGACCTCGGGCGGGAGCGGGGTGCCGGGCGGTGAGACCAGGACCACCTCGCGGTCCTGGACCCGGTGGGCCTTCAGCTGCTCGTCGACCGGAAGGTCGACGAGGCCGAGCTCGGCGTGGCCCTTGCACAGGGTCTGGACGAGCAGTTCACGGCCGTCGCAGCGCCGCACGTCCACGCTGATGCCCGGGTGGGCGTCGGTGAACGCGGGGATGGTGACGGCCTCGAGGTCGATGGCGAGGGTCGGGGTGGTGACCAGGCGCAGCTCTTCGAGGTGGCGGGTGCCGCCGGCGCGGCCGACGTCCTCGATGGCGTCCACGGTGGCCAGGATCGTGCGGGCGAGCCGGGCCACACGCGTGCCTTCGGACGTGAAGGCGACGCCGCGTCCGTCCCGGGCGAGGAGCTCGACGTTCAGCTCGCGCTCCAGGGCCCGGATGGCGCGGGACAGCGCGGGCTGCGCGACGAAGACCGCCGCCGCCGCGGCCGTGATGCTCCCGTGGTCCGCCACCGCGATGAGATACCGCAGCTGCTGGAGAGTCATGCGTGGAACGTAACCGGCAAGCAAGCGCTTGTCACCGGTGTTGGACCACTCGTTGGCGCCCGTTCCCCACATGCTCACAGTTCCACGAGGCCGTGAAGAGGACACATGATCGAATTGGTATGGGTCCCATGCCGAATAGGTATGGGCGGGAAATCCTGCACCGGGCGTACTGGCCGGTCACATGGGCCCCGGTCGAGACCCCCTCGGTATCCGGCGCATGCCGCACGAGCATGAGATCTCACAAAACCCCAGGTCACAGCTGTCAACAGCGCCAGTCCGGCCGCTGAAAGGGGCTGTTGACACGCCCTTTATCCAGCCCTGACGATTCTGCGCGACGTGACGGATTTGTGCGTCCCGCCCCGCCGATACCGAATTTTTTCCCGCCTCGGGGTGCGCCGCATGCTTAAGGAGGACCCCCGTGACCTCTCCGCCGGCCGGCCGCGAGCTCATCATCGCGGTCACCCCCTTCGACGAGCCGAACCCCCGGCTGGCGGCGGCGGCGATCCGCGCCGGCGCGCTCGGGGTCCTGGACCTCGGCCGCGACGAGGGTGCCGCGCGGTCCGCGGCGGCCGAGCTCGGCGCGTGGTTGCGCCGCCCGTACGCGGTGCGCGTCCCCGACGGCTGCCCGCTGACGCCGTCCGCGCTCCCGGACGAGGTCGACACCGTGATGGTCGCCGTTCCCGAGGGGATCGGGCTGTGGTCGGACGGCGGGCGGCGACGGGTCCTGGTCGAGGTCAGGGACACCGCGCAGGCCGCCCAGGCGATCGCGGACGGCGCCGCCGGGCTGATCGTGCGGGGGAACGAGGGCGGCGGGCGCGTCGGGGATCTCACCACGTTCATGCTGCTCCAGCACGTGCTGGCGGCCGAGCCCGGCGTGCCGGTCTGGGCGGCGGGCGGCATCGGCCCGCACACGGCGGCGGGCGTCGTCGCCGGGGGAGCGGCCGGGGTCGTCCTCGACGCACAGCTCGCCCTCACCACCGAGTCCCGCTCCGTCCTGCCTGCTGCGGTCTCCGCAGCGATCCGGGCCATGGACGGCAGCGAGCCGAGCCTTACGCATGGCCGCAGGGTGTTCACGCGGCCGGGTCTGCCCGCGCCGCTGCCGATCGGCCAGGAGGGTGCGTTCGCCGCGCCGCTCGCCGACCGGTACGCCACCACGGGCGGGGTGATCCAGGCCGTCCGGGAGGCGATCCTCGCCGGTGTGGCCGAGGCCCCTGCCGTACGGCTGAACGTGGCCCAGGGGCCGATGACGCGGGTCAGCGACCAGGCGGCCTTTGCCGAGCAGGTGGCGAAGGAGGGTGGCCTGCCCTTTCTGGCGCTGGCGCTCATGCGAGGCGATGAGGTCCACCGGCTGCTTCTGGAGACGGCCGAACGCCTGGGAGACCTGGACTGGGGCGTCGGCGTTCTCGGCTTCGTCCCTGCTGAACTGCGCGCCGAACAGCTGGACGCCATCACCCGGGTAAGGCCTCCGTTCGCGCTGATAGCGGGCGGCAGGCCTGCGCAGGCCGCGCCTCTGGAAGAGGCGGGCATCCGCACCTATCTGCATGTGCCGTCCCCGGGCCTGCTCAAGCGATTCGTCGCGGAGGGCGCGCGACGCTTCGTCTTCGAGGGAATGGAATGCGGAGGGCACGTCGGGCCGCGGGCAAGCCTGCCTTTGTGGGAGGCACAGCTCAGCGTCCTTGCGGACGAGGGAGTCGCCCCTGCCGAGCTGGACCTGCTCTTCGCGGGAGGCGTTCACGACGCTCGCTCCGCCGCCATGGTCGCAGCCGCCGCAGCACCCCTTGCGGCACGCGGGGCCTCGGTGGGGGTGCTCATGGGAACGGCCTACCTGTTCACCGAAGAGGCCGTCGCGGCAGGCGCCATCCAGCCCGGCTACCAACAGGCCGCGTTGGAATGCTCCCGGACCACCCTGCTGGAAACCTCGCCCGGCCACGCCACCCGCTGCGCCGACACCCCCTACGTCACCACGTTCGCCCACACCCGGGACCGCCTCGCCGAACAGGGCGCGGAACGCCGCGACATGTGGGCCGAGCTGGAACAGCTCAACCTCGGCCGCCTCCGCATCGCCAGCAAGGGTCTGCGCCGCCCCGGCAACGTGCTGGAACGCGGGCCAGACAACGTGCTGGAACGCGTGCCAGAGGAAGAGCAGCGCGAGCAGGGCATGTTCATGCTCGGCGACGTCGCCTCCCTGCACGCCACGACCACCACCATCGCCGATCTGCACGCCCAGGTCACCCAGGGCTCGGCGGACCATCTCGCCGCCCGCGCGCAAGACTTCGAGCCCGCGCGGCCGCAGCACCGACCTGAGCCCCTGGACGTCGCCATCGTCGGCATGGCCTGCGTCTATCCCGACGCCGCCGACCTCGCGGGCTTCTGGCGCAACGTCGTCTCCGGCACCGACGCCGTACGGGAGGTTCCGGCCGAGCGCTGGGACGCCGACACCTTCTACGATCCCGACCCCGAACTCGCCGGGGACCGCACGCCGTCCAAGTGGGGCGGGTTCCTGCCGCCGATCCCGTTCGACGCCCTCGCGTACGGCATCCCGCCCGCCTCGCTCGCCAGCATCGAACCGGTGCAGCTCCTCGCCCTGGACGTGGCGGCCAAGGCGCTCGGCGACGCGGGCTACGCCACCCGGCCGTTCGACCGCGCCCGCTGCTCGGTGATCTTCGGCGCGGAGGCCGGAACGGACCTGGCCGGGGCGTACGGGTTCCGCTCGCTTTACCCCGCCTACCACGGCGAACTGCCCGCCGACCTGGACCGGCAGCTGCCGAGCCTGACCGAGGACTCCTTCCCCGGCGTGCTGGCCAACGTGATCGCGGGCCGCATCGCCAACCGCCTGGACCTCGGCGGCGTGAACTACACCGTCGACGCCGCCTGCGCCGCGTCCCTCGCCGCCGTCGACCTGGCCTGCAAGGAGCTGACCACCGGGTCCAGCGACATGGTGCTGTGCGGCGGCGCCGACGTGCACAACGGCATCAACGACTTCCTGATGTTCTCGTCGGTGCACGCACTGTCGCCGAGCGGCCGGTGCGCGACGTTCGACTCCGGCGCCGACGGGATCGCGCTCGGCGAGGGCGTCGCGTGCGTCGTGCTGAAGCGGCTCGCGGACGCCGAACGCGACGGCGACCGGATCTACGCGGTCATCAAGGCCGTCGCGGGCTCCAGCGACGGCCGCTCGCTCGGCCTCACCGCGCCCCGTCCCGAGGGCCAGCGGCTCGCGCTGGAACGCGCCTACGAACGCGCCGCGATCGACCCTGCCGAGGTCGGGCTGGTCGAGGCGCACGGCACCGGAACGGTCGTCGGCGACCGGACCGAACTGGCCACCCTGACCGGCGTCTTCGGCGAGTCCGGTGCCGCCCCGGGCAGCGCGTCGCTCGGCTCGGTGAAGTCGCAGATCGGCCACACCAAGTGCGCCGCGGGCCTGGCCGGGCTGATCAAGGCCGCGCGGGCGGTGCACGCCGGAGTACGGCCGCCGACCCTGCACCTGCGCGAGCCGAACGCCTACTGGGAGCCGGACGCCAGCCCGTTCTTCTTCGACGGCGAAGCCCGGCCCTGGACGGCTCCCGCCGCCGGTCGCGTCGCCGGAGTCAGCGCGTTCGGCTTCGGCGGTACGAACTTCCACGCCGTCCTCACCGGCTACGACGGCGGCCCCGAGCCCGCTCATGGTCTGGATGAATGGCCCGCTGAGCTCTTCCTCTTCGGCGCCGATGACGATCTGGCTCGACTCGCGGCGCTCATAAGGTCGAACGACGCGGCGGGGCGCCCGTTGCCGCTCCGCTCGCTGGCTGCGGCGGCGCATCGCGAACGGACGCCGGGCCCCGCGCGTGCGGCCATCGTCGCGACCGACCTCGACGAGCTGGCCGCCCGGCTCCCGGCCGTCACGCTCGCTGAGCCGTCCGCCCCTGAGAAGGTCGCGTTCCTCTTCCCGGGGCAGGGCAGCCAGCGGCCCGGCATGCTCGCCGACCTGCTGATCGCCTTCCCCTGGCTGCGGACAGTGCTCGATGACCGGGTCGATGAACGGATCGCGGCGGCGATGTTCCCGCCCGCCGCGTTCACCCCCGAACAGCGCGTCGCGCAACGCGACGCCATCACCGACACCCGCGTCGCCCAGCCCGCGCTCGGCGTCGCCGGGATCGCGCTGCACCGGCTCCTCGACGCGCTCGGCGTCCGGCCCGACCTCGCCGCCGGGCACAGCTACGGCGAACTCGCCGCGCTCTGGGCCGCGGGCACGTTCGACACCGCCACGCTCCTGCGCCTCAGCACCGAACGCGCGGACGCGATCCTCGCCGCCGCCGACGGCGATCCCGGAACGATGGCCGCGGTCAAGGCCACCGCCGACGACGTCCGCGCGCGGTTGAACGACCCGTCCGTTGTGATCGCCAACCACAACGCGCCTCGGCAGTGCGTCATCTCAGGCCCGACGGACGCGGTCGAACGGGCCGTCGAGTCCCTGCGCGCCGCCGGAATCCAGGCCGAGCCGATCCCGGTCGCCTGCGCGTTCCACAGCACCGTGGTCGCCGCCGCGTCCGGCACGTTCCGCGAACGCCTCGACGCCGCAGACGTCGGCAGCCCGGCGTTCCCGGTCTGGTCCAACACCACGGCCGCCGCCTATCCCGCCGAGCCTGACGCGTTGCGGGAACTGCTCGCCCGGCAGGTGGCCGAGCCGGTCCGCTTCGCCGAGCAGATCGAGGCGATGTACGAGGCGGGCACGCGCGTCTTCGTCGAGACAGGGCCCGGCAGGGTCCTCACCGGCCTCGTCGGCAAGATCCTCGGCGACCGCCCGCACACGGCGGTGGCGTGCGACGTGCCCGGCGAGCACGGGCTGACGCGGCTGCTCACCGCCCTCGCCGAGCTGGCCGTCGCCGGTCTCCCGGTCGACGCCGGGCCGCTCTTCGGGGGCCGCGCCATCCCGGCCGCCGAGATCCCCGAACGCAGGCCGGGCTGGCTGGTGAACGGCCATCTCGTCCGTACGGCCGACGGCGAGTACCTGTCCGGAGGCCTGTGCCCCGCGCGCCGGATCGCGGCAGCTCCAGCCGCGGTTGCGGCCGACCGCGACTCGACGGTCCTCGAATACCTGCGGGCCTCACGCGAGATGGCCGCCGCGCAACGCGACGTCATGCTCGGCTACCTCGGCACGAACGTGCCTCCTGCCGCGCCGATCCAGGACCCCGTCGTCTACCAGCTGGAACCCGAGCAGGAGCCCGACGGGGCCGTGGCGTCGGCGCCGGTGCCGGTGAACGCGATGGAGGCGGTCCTCGACATCATCGGCGGCCGGACCGGATATCCGCGCGACATGCTCGACCCCGGGCTCGACCTGGAGGCCGACCTGTCCATCGACTCGATCAAGCGCGTCGAGATCATCGGGGAGCTGGCCGACCGGCTCGGCCTGTCCGCTCCCGGTACCGCGCTGGACGAGTCACTGGTGGAGCAGGTCGTCCGCATCAAGACCATCGGCGGCATCGTCGAATGGATCGAAGGTGGAGAAGACGCGCCGGGCGCCATCGACCGGCACGTCATCGAGCCCGTTCCGCTCCCGCCCGCCGATGCCGCCGAGGCCGCCGACCTGACCGGGCGGCGGTTCGCGATCGTCGAGGACGGGCACGGCGTGGCGCTCGACCTGGCCGTTCTCCTGGAGGAACACGGAGCTCAGGTCACCGACGTCGAGGCGGCCGACGGGCTCATCGACCTCAGCGGCCTCGGCCCCGGCCAGGCGCCCGTCCTGCCCGCCGCCTTCGAGGGCCTGCGCGCCGCGCTCACCGGCGGCGTCACGCAGTTGCTCCTGGCCACGAGCTCGGGCGACCCGATCCCCGGCGCGGGCATGCGCGGCTTCGCCCGTACGGCGGCGATCGAGTATCCCGACGTCGCCGTCCGCGCCGTCGAGGTCGATCCGAAGGACGAGCCGCACCGCGCCGCCCGCCAGCTCCTCACCGAACTCTGCGACGCCGAAGGCCCGGTCTTCGTCGCCCACACCGCCGACAACGCCCGCATCACCCTCCAGCCCGTTCGGGCGCCCCTGGCCTCAGACACCGGACCGCCGCCGCTGACCGCGGAATCGGTCGTGCTCGTGACCGGCGGAGCCCGTGGCATCACCGCACGGACCGCCCTCGGCCTCGCCCGCGCCACCGGCTGCCAGATCGAGCTCGTCGGCCGTACGAGTCCGGACGGCCCGACCCTGGACGGCCCGACCCCGGACGGCCCGGCCCTCGACGGCGCGGCCCTCGACGGCCCGGCCCTCGACGGCCCGGCCCTCGACGGCGACGCAGCAGAGCTCCGTACCGCGCTCATCGAGCAGGGCATGCGCGCGCCCGCCGAGATCGAGGCGGCGATCGCGCGGATCCTCGCCGCCCGCGAGATCCGCGCCACGCTCGCCGAGCTGCCCGGGGCGACCTACCACGTAGCCGACGTACGCGACGCGGCGGCCGTACGGGCCGTCATCGACGACGTCTACGCGCGCCACGGCCGCCTCGACGGCGTGATCCACGGCGCCGGCCTCCTGGAGGACCGGCTGCTCGCCGACAAGGACGCCGAGTCGTTCGAACGGGTCTTCTCCACCAAGGTGGACGGAGCCCTCGCGCTGGCCGACGCGCTGCGCACCGACGTCAAGTTCCTGGCGTTCTTCGGCAGCGTCGCCGGGGTCTACGGCAACCGAGGCCAGGCCGACTACGCCGCCGCCAACGACGCCCTCGACACCTTCGCGCACGCCTGGTCCGGACGCTTCAACGGCCGCGTCCTCGCCGTCGACTGGGGTCCGTGGGCCAGCGCGGGCGGCGGCATGGTCACGCCCGAACTCGAACGCGCCTACGCCCGCCGCGGCATCTCGCTCCTGGACCCGGACGCCGCCGTCGCCGCGTTCCTCGCCGAACTGGGCGCCGGGCTCAGCGCCGGAACGGGACTCGGCACTCGGCAGGTCGTCATCACCGCTCCCGCCGAGGACGGCGAGCGGTGAAGCCGACCGACGCGGCGATCGTCGGCATCGGCGCGCTCTTCCCGCGTGCCTCCGGCCCCGCGGAGTTCTGGCGTTCCGTCGAGGACGGCGTGGACGCGATCGCCGACGTGCCGCCCGAACGCTGGGACCCCGGCGTCTACTACACGCCCACCGGCGAGGAGCACGGAGCCGACCGGTTCTACTGCCGTCGCGGCGGCTTCATCGACGACCTCGCCTCGTTCGACCCGATCCGCTTCGGGGTCATGCCGAACGTCGTCGACGCCACCGAGCCCGACCAGCTCCTGGCACTGCGCGTCACCGCCGAGGCGATCGCGGACGCCGGAGGCGAGGACCGGCTGCCGGGCGACCGTTCCCGCATCGGCGTCGTCTTCGGCCGCGGCGGCTACATGGGCGTGGCCACCGCCCGCCTCGACCAGCGCGTCCGTACCGCGCACCAGCTCGCCGCCACCCTCCGCGACGTCGCGCCCGAGCTGGGCGAGGAGAAGATCGCCGCGATCCGGGCCGCGTTCCAGGACGGCCTGGGCGCCGACCGGCCGGAGGCGGCGATCGGGCTGGTGCCGAGCTTCACCGCCGCCCGCATCGCCAACCGGCTCGACTTCGGCGGCCCCGCCTACACCGTCGACGCGGCCTGTGCGACGTCGCTGCTGGCCGTCGAACAGGCCGCCGCCGAACTCGCCGCGGGCCGCTGCGACGTGATGGTCGCGGGCGCGGTCCACCACACCCACATCGCCACGCTCTGGTCGGTGTTCACCCAGCTCCGCGCGCTCAGCCCCAGCCAGCGCATCCGCCCGTTCGACCGCCGCGCCGACGGCACGCTCATCTCCGAGGGCACCGGCGTGGTGCTGCTCAAGCGCCTGGCCGACGCCGAACGCGACGGCGACCGGATCTACGCGGTGGTCCGGGGCACCGGGACCGCCAGCGACGGCCGCGCCAGCAGCCTGATGAGCCCACTGGTTGACGGCCAGGTCCGCGCCCTCGAACGCGCCTGGCGAGCCGCCGGACTCGACCCGACCGCGCCCGGCGCCCTGGGTCTGTTGGAGGCACACGGCACCGGCACCCCGGTCGGCGACGACGCCGAGCTCGCCACCCTCGCCCGAGTCTTCGGCCCACGTACCTCCACCGCGGCGGCCATCGGGCTCGGTACCGTCAAGTCGAACATCGGCCACGCCATGCAGGCCAGCGGGATCGCCGGGCTCATCAAGGCCGCGCTGGCCGTTCACCACCGCGTCCTGCCGCCGACCCTGCACGTGGACGACCCGCACAAGGGCTTCGCGGCGACCAGGATGCGGCCTCTCCTCGACGCTGAACCCTGGGAGAGCACCGGTACGCCGCGCCGCGCCGGGGTCAACGCGTTCGGATTCGGCGGCATCAACGCGCACGCCGTGCTGGAGGAGCCGCCCGGGACGTTCACCCCCGCCGTCCGCGTCACCGAGCCGCCGCGCGTCCTCCTCATCGCCGGCCAGACGCCCGCCGAGGTCGCCGAACGCCTAGCCGACACGCACCGTTCCCGAACCCCGGGCGACGGCCCGTGCCGCCTGGCGATCCTCGACCCCACGCCGCGCCGCCTGGAACTGGCCGCCAAGGTCGTCGCCCGAGCCAAACCCTGGCGCGGACGCAGCGACGTGTGGTTCACGCCGAAACCGCTCGGCGGCCGGACCGCGTTCCTCTTCCCCGGCCTGGCGCTGGAGGGGACCGGCGAACTGCTGGGCCAGGCCGTCGACGACATCGGCTCCGGCCGCTCCCTCACCGCCGCGCTCGAACGGATCGGCATCCGCCCCGACCTGCTCGCCGGCCACAGCCTCGGCGAATGGACGGCCATGGTGGTCGCGGGCATGTACCCGCGCGAGGCCATCGACGCCTTCCTCGACTCCCTGCGCCCCGGCACCCTCGACGTCCCCGACCTCGTCTACGCCGCCGTAGGCTGCGGCGCCGCCCAAGCCGCCGCAGTCGCGGGGCACGTTGTCGTCTCGCATGACAACTGCCCGCATCAGTCGGTCATCTGCGGCCCGGCGGCCGACGTCGCCGAGGCGCTGCGGCGCCTTGCCGCCGAGGGGGTGCTCGGCCAGGAGCTGCCGTTCCGCTCCGGGTTCCATACGCCCATGTGGGAGCCCTACCTGGATCAGGTCCGCGCCACCTTTGCGCGGCTGCCGCTGCGGCCACCGGCCGTACCGGTGTGGTCGGCGACCACCGGTGAGCCTTACCCGGCCGCCGAGGAGGACGTGCGGGCGCTGGTGATCCGCCACCTCCTGGAGCCGGTCCGGTTCCGTGCGCTCACCGAACGGCTGTACGCCGAGGGCGTCCGGACGTTCGTTCAGGTCGGGCCCGGCGGCCTGCCCGGCTTCGTCGACGACACCCTCCGCGACCACGACCACCTGACGGTCGCCGCCGACGACGCGGCCGGGCTGCCGCGCGTCGCGGCGGCCCTGTGGACCGAGGGCGCCTCGCCGCGCTGGGAGGCGATGAACGTCCGCGTCCCGCAGCGCGAGGTCCGCCTGGCCCTCGGCTCACCGATCATCTCCCTCAACGGCCGGACGCCGCAGGCCGCCGCTCCGAGGCAGCCGGTGCGGCGGGACCACCCCGTGCTCGCGTCCCTGGACGCGGCGCTGGACGACATGAGCGCTGCTGTCCGTACGGTCGTCGACGCCTGGCAGGAGCCGGTCGCGCCCGAACGCGCCGAATCGCGCACGCGCCGCGAGTTCTCGCTGGCGACGATGCCGTACGTCCTCGACCACTGTGTCTACCTGCAGCCGGACGACTGGCCCGACGACTCCGACCGCTTCCCGGTCGTGCCGATGACCACGCTCCTGGAGGTCATGGCCGGCGCCGCCCTCGAACTCGTCCCAGGCAAGGTGGTGGCGGGCTTCGCGGGCGTACGGGCGATGAGGTGGCTGCCCGTCGCGCCCGCCACGACCGCAGACATCATCGCGACCCGGCGCGCCCCGGACACCGTCCGCGTGACCGTCACCGGCTTCGCCTCCGCCGACGTGCTGCTGTGCGACTCGTACCCCGTGCCGCCCGAGCCTCGGCACACCGCGCTCGCCGGCGCAGAGTCGCCGCCCGTCAGCGCCGCAGGCCTGTACGACGACCGCTGGATGTTCCACGGCCCGGGCTTCGCGGGTGTACGGGACGTTCGCGAGATCTCCGAGGAGGGCATCGGCGGCGAGCTGGAGGCGCTGCCGGCGCCCGGTGCGCTCCTGGACGCTGCGGGCCAGCTCTACGGCCACTGGATGCAGGTGCGCCTCCCGACCGACCGGCTCGTCTTCCCGGTCTCGATCGACCGCGTTCAGCTGTACGGCCCGCATCCGAGGCCTGGCGCGCGCCTCGTTCACAGCGCTCGCATCCGTTCGGTCAAGGCCGACATCGTGCGCGGCGACATCGAGCTGAGCGCGCCGAACGGCCGTCTGTGGGCGCGGATCGAGGGCTGGGCGTACCGCCGCTTCGCCGCCGACGAACGCGTCTGGCCCATGAAGTTCACCCCCGAGACGCACGCGATCGGCGAACCGCAGCCGGACGGGACCACCGTGGTCAAGCGCCGCTGGACCGACGCCGCGTCCCGCGAACTGGTGATGCGCCGCTACCTGGGCGCCGCCGAACGGACCGAGTACGAGGCGCTGACGCCCCGCGCCCAGCAGTCGTGGCTGCTCGGCCGGATGGCGATCAAGGACGCCGTCCGGCACGCCCGCTGGGCACGCGGCGACGGCCCGGTCTTCCCCGCCGAGATCCGCGTGGCCGACGACCTATCGGTGGCGGGCGCCCGCGTACGGCTCGAACGCTCCGACGACGACCTCGCAGTCGCCCGCTGCGACCTGGACGATCCGAACGGCCTGGAGGCTCTCTGATGACACCCGACGGCATCCTTGCCGAGATCGCCGAGATGCTCGTCGACGTGGTCGGCGAGGAGATCCTGCTGATCGGCGAGCTCACGCACGACACCTCGTTCAACGACGACCTGGCGCTGGAGAGCATCGAGTTCGTCGCGCTCGCCGAACGCCTCCAGCTCCGCTACGGCGAGCGCGTCGACTTCATGGTGTTCCTGGCCGGCATGGACATCGACGAGATCATGGGCATGACGCTCGGCGACCTGACCTCCCACATAGCCGCGAGCCTGGACCCGGGCCTTGACCCGGCGCCGGACCTGGCCCCGGCGCAAGCCCCGGACCCAGAGCAAGCCCCGGACCTGGCCCCGGCGCCGGACCTGGCGTCGGACCTGGCCTCGGCGTCGGCCCCGGACCTGGCCTCGGCGTCGGCCCCGGACCAGGCGTCGGCGTCGGCCCCGGACCCGGCTTCGAACGGCGCGTTGGAGGGCAGCCGTGCCTGACCTGCTCGCCGGGGGTACGCGCTTCCATGTCCAGCACATCCCGGGCGACGGGCCGGCCGTCGTCTTCCTGCACGGCCTCGTTCTGGACAACCTGTCGAGCTTCTACTACACGCTCGCGGGCCCGGTGGCGGCGACCGGCGCCGAGGCCGTGCTGTACGACCTGCGCGGTCATGGCCGTTCCGAGCGCCCGCCCACCGGCTACGACGTGCACGACGCGGTCACCGACCTGGTCGCCGTACTGGATGTGCTCGGCATCGACCGGCCCGTTCACCTGGTCGGCAACAGCTACGGCGGCGTGATCGCACTGCGCGCCGCGCTGGACCGCCCCGACCTGGTCGCCGGGCTCGCGCTCATCGAGGCGCACGCCACCGGCGACTGGATCGACCGGATGAGCGACACCCTCGCCGTCGCCGCGCTCGGCCTCGAACACGACCGCGTACCCGAGCAACTGCGCCGCCTCGGCGCCCGCAAGGAGGCGCGGATGGCCGCCACCGCCGACGCGCTCCTGAACGGCACGACGCTCATCGACGATCTCGCCGCGACCCCGCCGTTCGGCCCGGCCGAGCTGACGTCGGTGCGCTGCCCGGTGCTGGCGCTGTACGGGGAGCACTCGGAACTGGCGGGCGCGGGCCGTGACCTCGGCCTGCACATCCCCGACTGCACCGTTCACGTTCTGCCGGGCCTGGCCCACACCGTTCTGCGCGAGGCGACCGCCGAGGTCCGCGACCTCCTCCTGGACTGGCTCGGGCAGCCATGAGCCGCTTCCTGTTCGTGGTCCCGCCGCTGGCCGGGCACGTGAACCCCACGATCGCGGTCGCCAAGGAACTCGCCGTACGCGGCCACGAGGTGGCGTGGTGCGGTCCGGGCGAGGTGCTCGGCTGGCTGCTGCCCGCCGGTTCGCGCATCTACGAGGCGGGCAAGGACGGCGACCTGGGCTCCCTCCACCTCCGCTGGGGCCATTTGCGCGGCGTCGCGGCCCTGAAGTTCCTATGGGAAGAGGCGCTGGTGCCACTGGCCCGCGACATGATCCCGGGCGTCGAAGCGGCCGTCGACGCGTTCCGCCCCGATGTCGTCATCGCCGACCAGCAGGCGCTCGCCGGTGCGATCGTGGCGCAGCGGCACGCCCTCCCGTGGGCGACGTCCGCCACCACCTCCGCCGAATTCACCCGCCCCTTCGAGGGCTTCCCCAAGATCGACCAGTGGGTCCGAGACCAGATCAGCGAGCTGCTGGTCGAATACGCCCGGACCCCGGCCCCCGCCTGGGACCCACGCTTCTCCGACCGCCTGGTGATCATCTTCTCGACATCAGTCCTGGTAGGCGATCGCAACTTCCCCGACCACTACGTCTTCGTCGGCCCCGCGTTCGGCCCGCGCCCCACCACCGAGACCGACTTCCCCTGGGAACGCCTGGTCCCCGGCCGCCGCCGCATCCTGGTCTCCCTCGGCACGCTGAACGGCCAGGCCGGAGCCCGCTTCTACCCGGCCGTGATCGAGGCCACCCAGGACCTCGACGTCCAGGTCGTCCTGGCCGCGCCACCCGAACTCCTCGACGACGCCCCTGCGCCGCCCCACGTAGTCGTCCAGGAATACGTCCCGCAGCTGCTCCTACTGCCCCACCTCGACGCGGTCGTGTCGCACGGCGGGCACAACACCGTCTGCGAATCCCTGGCGCACGCCCTGCCGCTGGTAGTCGCGCCCATCCGCGACGACCAGCCGATCATCGCCGAACAGGTCGTGGCCGCCGGGGCCGGCATCCGCGTCAGGTTCGGGCGGGCCCGCGTACCGGAGCTGCGCGACGCCATCTCCGCCGTCCTCGACGAGCCGAGCTACCGGGAGGGCGCCCGGCGCGTTCAGGCGTCGTTCGCCGCCGCGGGCGGGGCCACCGCCGCCGCCGACCGGCTAGAGGCGCTGTGACCTTCCCCTGGCTGGCGTCGCTGCTGCTGTACGACCTGGCCACCAAAACACTCCGGACCAGACGCCGCCTCCGCGCGCTGCCCGTCCTCGAAGCAGCCGGCCCACCCGAGTCCGAAGACTGGCGGGTGATGAGTGCACAGGGCGTCCGCGTAGACGCCGACACCCGCCGCGCCGCCGTCGCCCACGCACTGCGCCGCCGCCTCGAACTGGTGGACCTGGTCCCCGGCGACCTCCACACCGAGGGCGCGATAGAGCTCTTCCGCTACGTGGACCCGGCCGCCCGCGTGTCCAGGCGCCGCCTTCGCAAGAACCGCGCCCTCAGCGCAGGCCACGCGCTCGTCGTCGACGGCGGCCTAGCCCGCCGAGCCGAGGTCACCGGCGCCTCCGGCCTAGACCCCGTCGAATTCATCCAGCTCACACGCCTCCTGCGGCGCCACGCCCCCCGAACCGCCGGACTCGCGGTCGCGCCCCGCCTGGCCGCCTGCCCAGTCGACGCCCGCTGGCGCAAACCCTGCCTGCGCGCCCTAGAGGTCCCCGTCCCAGTGGCGATGCTCTTCCAATTCACCGAACTAGCCGGCTTCGCCGGCGCAATCCGCGTAGCCCCGATCTGGGGCCTGATCCCTCTGCTCCTCTTCTGGCTCCAACCCCTACTCATCTTCGCCGGCAGCCACCCCATCCACCCCCGCGACCTACCCCGAGCCACAACCCTCCGCCCCGCCCTCCGTCTCTACACCTGGCTCCGAGCCATAACCGCCCGCCGCCCCACCCACAACGCCTCTCAACCACCCACCC
>NZ_JAGEOJ010000042.1 GCF_017573505.1 Actinomadura barringtoniae | reverse complement strand
CCAGGCAACAGTCCCGCCAGGAGAGGACCGAAGTCCCTTTTGGTGTGGTTGAGACGTACATAACTTGGTCCTCCTCACGCAAGGGGGACCAATGCGACGGGGATTCATCGGCCTGCTCCTGGCAGGCACCATGCTCACGCTCGGCGCCTGCGGGCAGGACACGGGAACCAAGACGGCCGCGGCCGGGACGCCATCGACCGCATCGCAGACGAGCACCGCATCGCCGACGACCACCGCGGCCGTGGCCGCCACACCCAAGGTCGAGAAGCGCACGTCACGACCACCACATCGATCCCGTACCGCACGACCGAGATCAAGGACGCCTCACTCACCGAAGGCACGACCAAGGTGCGCCGACCCGGCGTCAAGGGCGTCAAGAGGCTCACCTACGAGGTGACGCTCAGCGACGGCGCGGAGAGCGGCAGGCGCCTCCTGCGCCAGACGATCACTCGCCAACCGATCACCCGAGTCGTCGCGATCGGCACCAAGCCGGAGAGCCGGTGCGACCCGAACTACAGCGGCGCGTGCGTGCCGATCGCCTCGGACGTCGACTGCGCGGGCGGCAGCGGCGACGGCCCCGCCTACGTACAGGGTCCGGTTCGCGTGGTCGGCTCCGACATCTACGACCTGGACCGCGACGGCGACGGCACGGCCTGCGACACCTGAAAACCGATTGGCAGCCGAGCGGCACCCCCGTACGGTGCTGGCTGTTCCTCGATTCCGGGAGGCAGTCATGGACCGCGAATACGACGCCGAGGCGTCCTTTTGAGCCGACCAGCAAGCGCCGCCGGGGGTTCCCTCTAGCGAGACCAAGGTCAAGCGCGGCGCCCGCAAGGTCGGCGTCGACAAGGAGCTCGTCGAGAAGCTCGGCGGCAACGACCCATGCCCCTGCGGTTCTGGGCGGCGCTTTCAGGCGCTGCTGCCGCCCCACCGGCCGCTACGACGACTCCCTCGGCCACTACTACGTCCGCGAGTAGGCAGGGAGGGGGTCGGCTATTCGTCGGGCTTGGTCTGGGAAGAGCGCGTGCCGTACAGCGAACCGTGGGTCCGGTCGGTGAGGCCGGTGCCGTTGCGGTAAGCGGAGAAGAATCGCGCGGCCGAGTCGGAGAGACTCCCGAAGTGCGCGGAGTTCTCGGGCTCGGCCACTCCCTTGCCGAACGCCTCCCAGTACTTCTCCTCGCTGAGCCGCTCCCTCTTGGCGGCCTTGCTCTTCAGGACGAAGTCGAAGACCGTGTCGAGGACGATGACCAGGGTGCACAGGCACGCGATCCCGAGGAACAGCCAGGCCGCGGGCGAGCTCAGTCCGCCGCCCGATCGGGCCATGGCCGCCACGGCGGTGATGACCGCGCTGATGCCGCTACCGGCGACCCAGGCCGCCGGGCGGCCTAGGGCTCGGAGTCGTGGCATGGTGGCCCACCCTCGGAATCCATCGATTTGCTCCGGCGAATGCGATCAATATGCTCCGCTGAGGTTCAGTCTGCTCTACGATGGAGCAATCAGCAAGGCTTTGCTCCGGCGCAGGATGGGGTTCGCATGGACGAGGTGTCGGTGACCCGCCGGGTCGCCGATCGGGTGCGCAGCCTGCGTGCCGAACGCAGTTGGTCTGCGCGTGAGCTGGCCGAGGCCTGTATCCGTGCAGGAGCCCCGTCGCTTACGCGGAGCACCATCGCCAAAATTGAATCCGGTACCCGCAAGTCTGTCACTGCCGAGGAAATCGCGGTACTGGCTCAGGTCTTCGAGGTGAGCACCTCGGAGTTGCTGGGCTCGGGCTCTGACCTGGATCCGCTGAGGGCCGACTGGTCGCAGGTCCCTCGCGCGACGGACCTGCCCCAGGTCTGGGGCAGGGAGATTCCGTTCCGCAATCTGGACTTCACCGGCCGAGAGACCGAACTGGCGGCTCTCCGCGGCCGCCTGGTCTCCGAGTCGACCGCCCCGCAGGTCCTCTACGGCCTCGGCGGTGTGGGGAAGACAGAGATCGCCGCCGAGTATGCACATCGGTTCGCGGACGACTACGACGTGGTCTGGTGGGTGCGCGCCGAGCGCGAGGAGATCATCCGTGCTTCGCTCGTCTCGTTGGGACGCCTGCTGCAACTGCCCATGGAGGGACGGGACATCACCGGCGACGTGGAGGCCGTCCTGGACGCTCTGCGCACCGGGGATCCATCGCGGCGGTGGCTGCTGGTCTTCGACAACGTCGAGGATCCGGTCATGCTGCGCGAATACGTCCCGGACGGGCCAGGCCATGCGATCATCACGTCCCGAGTCGCGAGGTGGCGGCAGGCGCTCCGTGTGGACGGCGTCGAGGTCGGCGTATTCACTCGCCCGGAGACCATGGAGTATCTGCGGCGGCGGACACGAGGCCTCGAACGTGAGAGTCCGGCCGTCCCGGAGGACCTCGCGACCGAGCTGGGTGACCTGCCACTGGCGGTCGAGTACACCGCCGCGTTCCTGACGGCGACCGGCCTTCCGGTGACGAGCTATCTCGACAGGTGGCGCGACAACGTCCATGAACTCCTAGCGACGCCGGTCGACATCTACTACTCCGGTCAGGTCGCGACGACCTGGCGTGTCCCGCCTGGAAAGGTGACCGAAGATGCCGAGCTGCTCTTTCGGCTCCTGGCCTACTTCGGACCCGACCCGGTACCCGCAGAGCTCCTCGCCATCCGGCCAGATACGGCTCCAGTCCCCGTGGATCGCCTGTTGAGTAACCGCGCAGAGCTGCGGCGAGCGCTTGACGAGCTCGCCCGCTTCTCCCTTGTCAGGCTCAGCGCGGGGGCCAGCACGGTCGAGGTCCACCGGGTCGTGCAGGCGGTCACGCGCGGAAGGCTGGAGCAGGAGGACCCGCAGCTGGCGGAGGAACTGCGACGATGCGTTCACGTCTTGCTCGCGGCATCCGATCCCGGCCACCCGGAGGATGACGACAGCGACCGGCGGTACGAATGGTCGCGGCGGCATCTGATCCCGTCGGGTGCCCTGGAGTCTCGTGACGCGCGGGTCCAGGCTCTGGTCATCAACCAGCTCACCCGTCTGAACGCACGGGGAGACGTTCGCCAGAGCGTCGAACTGGGCCGGCAGGCACTTGCGAGCTGGGGCGACGAGGACTGGCCCGATGACCTGTCGATCCTGCACCTGCGCGTCCAGCTGGCCATCGCCCTGCGCGTGAGCGGGCAGGGCGACGAGGCGCGCAGGCTCAACGCCGAGACCCTTGAGCGGCTTCTCGGTTCTCAGGGGGAGCAGCACGAGGTGACGCTGCTGTGCCGGGCCAGCCACAACATCGACCTGAGACTCGCCGGGGCGTACGACGCCGCACTCGCCGAAGACGAACGTCTCGTCGAGATGCAGGAGCACCTTTACGGTGCGGACGACCGTCAGACGATGGTGGTCCGCGACAACCTCGCTGCGGATCTTCGTTCTCTCGGACGGTTCGTTCAGGCCCTCGACGTCGACCAGCGGGTCCACTCCTGGTACGAGGCGGAACTCGGACCGCTCGATCGCAGGTCGCTGGCCTCCAGCCTGATGGTCGCCCGCGATCTGCGCCAGCTGGGGCGGTACGAGCAGGCGCTGGAGATCGTCCGCCGCGTCACCGAGGCGACGGAGGACAGGGAGGAGCCGTGGAACGCCGACAGGCTGAACGGCCTCACCGAACTCGGGCTGAGCCTGCGCAGGGCGGGGCATCATCGTGAGGCTCGCGAACGTCTCGAGGAGTCGTTCGAACGGCATCGCGCGACGCTGGGCGACTCCCACCGGCAGACGCTGACCACCGCGACCAACCTGATTCACGACCGCCGGCTGAATTGGGATCTCGCGTCCGCCGAGTCTCTCGGACACGACATCGTGGCCGAATGGGACGCGGTCGCGGGTCCGGACCATCCCAACACCTGCGCCGCGTCTGCCAACCTCGCGATCACGCTGCGGGCGGCCGGGATGGCCAAGTTGGCCGGGCAGCGCAACGAGCAGGCGCTCTCCACACTGCGCGAGCGCCTCGGGACCGCGCATCCGTTCACGCTCGCCGTCCAGACCAACCTCGCCTCCGACCTCGCCGCGCAGGGCGAGGTCGACAGGGCGGCCCGGCTGGGTGAGGAAGTGGTGGCGGCCAGCTCCGAGACCTTGGGCGAACGGCACGTGCACACCCTTGCCGCATCGGCCAATCTCGCCTTCGACCGGCGTGCCTTGGGCGACGAAGGCGAGGCCCCCGAAATGCGGTATCGCGCGATCAGGCTCTTTGACGAGACGCTCGGGCGAGACCATCCCACGGTGCGCCTTCTGATCGGGGGCGGTCGCGTCGACGTCGACGTCGAGCCGATGTCTCTTTAGCCCTCGGCCAGGAGGGCTCGGGCGGCGGGGACTACGTCGTTGATCCAGCGGCGGAGCTGGAGTTCGGTGGGGTTTTCGGGCCAGTAGACGAAGGTGTCGAAGCCTGTCTCGGTGGTGAGGGTGGCCAGGATCTGGGCCCAGGCTGCGGCGTCGGTGCGGATGGGGGTCTCGCCTTCGAGGGTCACGGGGGCCGGGGTGTCGGTGATGTCGCCGACCAGCTGGGCCATGCGGCGGATGGTCGACGGGTCGCGGCCTGCGTCGATGGCGGCTGAGGAGATGACGTCCTGTTGGGCGCGCCACTTCTCGTACGGGAGGTAGTGGGGGATGGGGGCGGCCCAGCCGTCGGCGATGCGGCCTGTCAGGGCGTTCGCGCGGGGGCCGACGCTGCCGAACCAGATCTCGATCGGGTGGGCGGGCGCGGGGCCCGCGTGGACGCCCTTGACCGTGTAGTGCTCGCCCTCGACCTTGACGCGTTCGCCGGGGCGCCACATGGCGCGGATGATCTCGGTGGCCTCCTCGAGGGCTTGGAGCGCCTCGGGGTTGGTACGGGTGGGGCCGCCCATCGCCTGGATGGCGGGCCAGTACGCGCCGGCGCCGAGGGCGAGTTCGAAGCGGCCGCCACTGAGGAGGTCGAGGGTCGCGGCCTGCTTGCCGATCATGGCCGGGCCGCGCAGCGGGAGGCTGGCGACGTCCGGGAACACCCGCAGCCGCTCGGTCCGCGCCAGCACCGTCGTCAGGACGGCGAAGGTGTCGGCGAGCTCGGCGGCGTACGGGTGATCCTGGACGCCCAGCAGGTCCAGGCCCTCGCGGTCGGCGATCCGCGCCAGGTCGACGACCGTTCCCAGCTGCGTGACCGACGGGGCGAGCTGCACACCGAATTCGAGGTTCATGCAGGTCACGTTACTGAGGTGAGGGTTCGTGCCGAATCAGTAGGTACTACGGGTGGGTGAGCAGGCTCGGAGTGCCCGCGTTGGTGGCCCAGATGGCGTGCGGGCTCGCAGAGATTCCCTGGATGACGTTGTAGTCGCCGGTGGTGGGTGCGGTGTCCTGCGTCCAGCTCGTGCCGTTCCAGCGCAGGAGAAGGGCGTGGTAGACCCCCGCGGGGTCGCCGTCGGTGAACGTGAAGAAGAACCCGCCCGCCCAGACCTCGTTCGGGCCGCGGGCCGTGACGGTGTTCAGCTCACCGCTCGTGATGGAGTTCGGGGTGTTCGGGAGGTGGTCGTAGGGGCTGGGGACGATCGACCACTTGGTGCCGTCCCAGTGCTCGGTCAGCGTGAGCCCGGTGCCGAAGTTGCTCCGGTCGCCGACCATCCACACGTCGTTCGCTCCGACCGCTGCGATCGAGGCCGCCACCGGCTGGTTGCTGTTGGTCTGGCTGTCGGTCTGAGCCATGGTCACCACCCGCCAGGCGGTGCCGTCGTAGTGGAGCGCGTAGAGCGAGTCGGGGGCGGGCGCGGTGTTGGCGAACGTGCCGACGGCCCAGACGTCGGTCGCCGAACGTGCCGTGACCGCCGACAGCTTGGTGCGCATCGTGGTGGGGGAGGGGACCGAGACACGGGTCCAGGCCGTTCCGTCCCAGTGCTCGACAAGGGACTGGCTGCCGTCGGTGCCGACCGCCCAGGCGTTGGACGCGCTGACGGTCGCGACACCGCTCAGCGCCGCGTTGCGGCCGGAGATCGCCGGGCTCGGCGAGGCGGCCCAGGAGGTTCCGTTCCATCGTTCGATCTGCGGGCTGGAGACGTGGTAGCCACTGGTCACCTTGCCGACGGCCCACGCGTTGGACGGGCCGCCGTCGCCGATCGCCAGCACTATGCCGCGATCGGCGGGCGCGGGGACCTGCTGCCATGTGGTGCCGTTCCAGTGCGCGAAGCCGGGGTTGCCCAGGGCCCACGCGTCGCCGTCACTGAACGCGCTCACCGGGCCGCTCACGCCGGTCGCGGTGGAGGCCGTCCAGGTGCCGGCGGCCTGCGCCGGCGCGGTGGAACCGAGTGCCGGGGCGGCGAGAACGAGCGCCGCCGCGAGGGCCGTGGTGCCGATCAGGGTCGTTCGCATCAGGTGTTCCTTCGGACGTCGGAGACTTCTCGCCGGAATCACGCGAGGACCCCCGTCCGGGTTCGGACGCCGCCCTGGCAACTGTCGGCCACCTCGTTGAGTGAGGGTACGGTCACCGGCCAGAGTGTTGCCCTTGGATTTGTCGGCTTTTGGGGCGAAGGCGGGCTGATGTCGATCGTGATGGTGCCCGGCGTCGCCAAACGGCTCGAAGGCGATCTCTCGCTGCATCGGACGCTGTTCACCCCGCTCAGGCAGGGCCTGGCCCGCGCCGGTGTCGGCATCGGTCCGGAGGACGTCGTCGTCGTGAGCTACGGCAAGACCTTCCGCCCGAAGGACGAGATGCTCTCGCCGCAGCCGTACTACGACGCCGACGACGTGGAGCCGGGCTTCGAGCAGGACCTGCTGAGGGCTCTGTGGGAGCGAGCGGCGGACGTCGACGAGAAGGTGGTCGCTCCCGAGGCCGAGACGCTCTTCCGGAGCCCCGCGTGGGTGCAGCGGGCGCTGTACGCGCTCACCATGTCCGCGTTCTGGAGCGGCGTCGGCGAACAGGCCTTCATCTCGTTCCTGAAGCAGGTCCGGCGCTACTTCACCGACGACGACGTGCGCTCGGCCGCCCGCGCGGCGCTGGCCGGGGCGGTGAACGAGGACACCCGGGTCATCGTGGCGCACTCGTTCGGCTCGGTGGTCGCGTACGAGAGCCTGTGCGCCCACCCGGAGTGGCCGGTCGAGACCCTGGTGACGCTGGGCTCACCGCTCGCCCTGCGGCACATCGTCTACAACCGGCTGCGGCCCCCGCCCGCCCCGAAGGCGCGGTGGCCGGGCTCGGTCGAGTCCTGGACGAACGTCACCGACGCCGGTGACGTGATCGCCGTCGTGGAGGACGTCAGGCCGTTCTTCAGCGACCGCATCACGCAGATCCGCCTGGACACCGGCGGCGCCAAGGCCAACGACATGCGGTCCTACCTCACCGACGAGGCGACCGGACGGGCCATCGCGGCAGGGCTCGGTGGCGGCGGGACTGAGTGATTGAACTATGACCCTCAGGTCATACATCAGAGGCTCGCGGGGCTCAGAGGCCGGCGGGGCTGAGCTCGGCCTGCCAGTCGGTGAAGCGGCCCAGGCCGTCGAAGTGGGCACGGGCGGTGCCGCCGCCGGGGAGGCGGACCTCGGTCATGCCGTCGGTCTCCCGGTAGGGGACGCGGTGGTGGCTGAGGAGGCGGGCCAAAGTGAGGCGCGGGTCGCGGGGGAACAGGCTCACACCGTTCATCACCAGGCGGGGGACCGGAACCGGATCCCAGGTCGCCGGTGGCGCCTGCGGGTCGTCCACGTGCAGGTAGGCCGAGCCGCCGTCGTAGCCGGCGCCGATGTAGCCGCCACCGCCGAGCACGCCGCCGGCGGCCATCGCGATCAGCTCGCCGCCGTGCCCGGCCGGGCCCTGGTACCAGCCGAGGTCGACCTCGGGGGTGACGAACTCGGGGATCTCCAGGCGCTCGCCGAGGGCGCGGATCGCCAGCGTCGGGGCCACCGCGGGGTGATCGTCGCCGAACTGCGGGTTGGCCCAGCCCCAGAGCCAGGTGCGCTCGCGGGCCGCGTAGCTGCCGAGAAGGGACACCCGGACCGTCACGCCGCCGCTGGAGTAGGTGCGCGCGGTCAGGTCAGCACTCCAGTCCTCACGCGGCAGGAACTCGGCAAGCGTCTCCTGCTGCTGCAGGACGACGGCTGCGAGGGCCGCGCCGAGGCGCTCGAACGCTGAACTGAATCCGGACATGTCGGGCACATTATCTCAGGAATCGGGCCATGCGAGGCCGGGAATCGGACACCGGGCAGTAGTCGATCAGTTGAACAGGGAGGGCTAGGCTTCTCGTATCGGGGACGGATCGCGGACGACTTTCACAGCACTACTTTCACAAGGGAGCGTACGAGGTGGGGGGACCGGCCGGGAAGGCCTTGCGTACCTGGGCCGTGACCGCGGTGGTCGTGGCGGTCCTCGGACCGCTCGCCGGGTGGCTCTGGTCCGCCGTGAGCCCGGACGTGAAATACGTGGTCCTGCAGGGCAAACCGCTGCTGGCCGACCCCGAGGGGCAGGGCCCGATCGGGATCGACGGGCGGTTCGCCCTGATCACCGCGGTGGCCGGCCTGCTGTGCGGAGTGGTCGCCTACCTGGCCGGCGGGCGGCGGAACGACATCCCGCTCATCCTCGGCCTCGTGGTCGGCGGCGTCGCGGCGTCCCTGCTCGCCTGGAAGGTCGGGCACCACATCGGGCTGAGCGACTTCCAGGCCACCGTGAAGCACGCCAAGGACGGCGAGACCGTCACCGGCGTGGCGGACCTGCGCGCCAAGGGCGTGCTGGTGTTCTGGCCGCTGCTGGCCGTGGGGGTTTACGCGGTCCTGGAGCTGATCGTGAAGCGGCTACCCGCGCGCGATGCCGGCCAGCCTGGCCCCGGTGAGGCGGGCCAGATCGGCGGGGGCCAGCTCGATCTGCAGGCCGCGCCGACCGGCGGAGACGTACACCGTCGGGAACCCTGACGCCGACTCGTCGATCACGGTCGGCAGCCGCTTGCGCTGCCCGAGCGGGCTGATCCCGCCCACGACGTAGCCGGTGGCGCGCTCGGCGTCCTGCGGGTCGGCCAGCTGGGCCTTCTTGCCGCCCGACGCCGCCGCCAGCGCCTTCAGGTCCAGGCTGCCCGACACCGGGACGACGCCGACGGTGAGCCTGCCGTCGACCTCGGCGAGCAGGGTCTTGAAGAGCCGTTCGGGTGGTACGCCGATCGCCGCCGCGGCCGCCTCGCCGTACGAGAGGTCCCCGTCCGGCGCCACCTCGTAGGTGTGCAGGGTGTACTCGACCTTGGCCTTGGTCGCGGCCACCGTCGCCGGGGTGCCCTTCCCGCCGCCCTTGGAGGCGCCCTTGGACTTCGCTGAGCTCATGGCGCTCAGTCTGGCGGAGCCCGCCGCGCCCCCGCCAATCGATTCGCGCCGGTGGCGGGTCGACTCGCGCCGCTGGCGGGTCCGATGGTGGGTCGAGTCGCGCGGGTGGCGAGTCGACTCGTGCCGACGGCGGGTCGAGTCGCGCCGGCGGCCGGCTAGTTCGGGGTGAACGAGCCGTCGAGGAATTGGCCGGCGGGCACGGTGGCCATGACCTGGAGCAGGCGGTTCTCCCGCATGAGCAGCTCCTGCTCGTACTCCAGCCGGAGCGCGGCGTCCTCGGCCTCCAGCAGCCGCTGCTTGTCGGGCCCGTCCAGCACCACGGCGGCGGCGATGAGGTACGAGAGCCGTACGGGATCGTCGGGCAGCTCGACGGGCTCGGCCACCTCGGCGCCGACGGCGGCAAGCCGGTGCCGGTAGAGCTGGAAGAGCACCCGGACCCGCTGGGCCACGGCGCCGGTGTCAGTTCCTTCTTCCTCCGGCAGGAGCTCGACCTCACCCTGCAGATAGGCCCGTGAGGTATCGGTCTCCTTCACCCTGAAGCGCTGCCCGCCGACCGTGACGATGTCGAAGCGCCCGTCGCGGTGCGGGGTCACGCTGTGCAGCTCGGCCAGGCAGCCGACGTCGGCCAGGCGGTGGGCCGAGCCTTCGCCCACCTCATGGCCCAGTTCGATGCCCACGACTCCGAAACGGCGCGGCTCGGG
The DNA here is from genome assembly GCF_017573505.1 of Actinomadura barringtoniae. GTDB lineage: Bacteria > Actinomycetota > Actinomycetes > Streptosporangiales > Streptosporangiaceae > Spirillospora > Spirillospora barringtoniae. The sequence goes on along the minus strand of NZ_JAGEOJ010000042.1, from coordinate 45,474 downwards.
CTGGTCCAGCAGGTCGTGCACCAGCATCCGGTAGCGCTCCTCGAACAGGTGCAAGGGCAGCACCAAGCCCGGGAACAACACCGTGCCCAACGGGAACAGTGGGAGCCTCTCGGTCACTGTGTTCCCCCCACAATGCCTAGATCGGGGCGGTCCGGGGAACGCCCCTCGGCGCCAGCGTACTTCCCGTTGCAACGATCTTGCCGCGATCGTGTTGCGCCGGATTTATCACAGTCTGAAGGCGTCGGTGATCGCCGCGTCATCGGCCGCTACGGGCCGGTAGGAGTCACCCGAACGGGGCATGGGCGCCTGGTCACCACGGGTCAGATGCGGGGGGTCGCCCGGCGAATCCGCGCACGTCGCGCCGCATATCCCGCTAGTTTCAGGCCACTCCCGGGAGGTGCGCCTCCCGGACAGGACATGGGAGACCCCCAATGTGGCTCAACCTGATCATCTTGAGTGCCGCGAGCCTGGCCGTCGGCTTCGTTCTCGGCTGGATCGTCGCCTGCCCCCGCCGCTGGGACGCCCACTTCGGTGAGCCCCCTACCGTCCCGCGCGAGGAACTGCCCTCCTTCTCCCGCGTGACCGGCGAAGTCTGACCCTCGCACACCCTTCGCACACCCCTCGCGCGAACGCTCCAAGGCCACTTCTGGGGGATTGGCCGTTCTTGATCCGACGGGGCTGATTTAGCGTCTTAGTCATGAAGATGCTGGTCGTCGACGCCTTCACCGATCGCCCGTTCGCCGGCAACCCGGCGGGCGTCTGCCTGCTGGAACGGCCCGCCGACCCCGCCTGGATGCAGCGGGTCGCGGCCGAGATGAGGCACTCCGAGACCGCGTTCGTCCGCCCGATCGAGGGCCCGGACGCCGACTACGAGCTCCGCTGGTTCACCCCGGTCATCGAGGTGGCGCTGTGCGGGCACGCGACCCTGGCCGGCGCGCACGCGCTGTACGGCACGGGCGCGGTCCCCGCCGATCGCCCGATCCGCTTCCAGACCCTGCGCAGCGGCGTGCTGACCGTCACCCGCGAGGCCGACGGCGGCCTGGTCATGGACTTCCCCGCCAACCCGCCGGCCGAGGTCCAGCCGCCGGACGACCTGGGGGAGGCCCTGCGCACGACGCCGTTCTGGACCGGCCGTACGGCACAGAACGACCTGTTCGTGCTGGTCGCCGACGAGGAGGCCGTGCGCAAGCTGGAGCCGGACAACGCGATCCTGTCGGGGGTGGAGGCGCGCGGGGTGATCGTCACCGCCAAGGCCGATCCCGGCCAGGAGCACGACTTCGTGTCCCGCTTCTTCGGCGGCGGGCTGCTGCTCGGCGACGGCGAGGACCCGGTCACCGGCTCGGCGCACTGCGCCCTCGGCCCCTACTGGGGGCAGGAGCTCGGCAAGGACGTCCTCACCGGCTTCCAGGCCTCCGAACGCGGCGGAACGGTCGGCGTCACCCTCCGTGGCGACAGAGTGATCTTGACCGGCCGCGCCGTGACCGTGCTGGAAGGCGAGTTCACGGCCTGATCCGGCTTGATCATGACGTGGCGTCTCGGCAAGTGAGACGTTGCGCGGGGGACAGGGGCTTCTCCGTAGACTGGACGGGTGATTTCCCGTATCGACCTGCGCGGCTCGCTCCCGGGCGACCTGCGCTCCGTGCTGCCCCGCGCCGAACTCGACGTCGAGGCCGCCCTGGAGAAGGTGCGGCCGATCTGCGAGGACGTGCGCCATAGGGGCGACGCCGCGGTACGGGAATACACCCAGGCCTTCGACGGCGTCGAGCTCGAGCGCACCCGGGTCCCCGCGGCCGAGATCCAGCGGGCCCTCGCCGATCTCGATCCCGCCGTACGGGACGCGCTGGAGGAGGCGATCCGCCGGACGCGCCTGGTCCACCACGACCAGCGCCGGGTCGACACCACGACCAAGGTCGTCCCGGGCGGTACGGTCACCGAGCGCTGGGTGCCGGTCGGCCGCGTGGGCCTCTACGTGCCCGGCGGCAAGGCCGTCTACCCGTCCAGCGTGGTCATGAACGTCGTGCCCGCGCAGGAGGCGGGCGTGGGCTCGCTCGCGGTCACCTCGCCGGCCCAGAAGGACTTCGGCGGGCTGCCGCACCCCACGATCCTGGCCGCGTGCGCCCTGCTCGGGGTGGACGAGGTGTACGCGGCGGGCGGCGCCCAGGCCGTGGCGATGTTCGCCTACGGCACCGAGGAGTGCCCGCGCGCCGACATGGTGACCGGCCCCGGCAACATCTGGGTGGCAGCCGCCAAGCGCCTGCTCAAGGGCGTGATCGGCATCGACTCCGAGGCCGGTCCGACCGAGATCGCGATCCTGGCCGACGGCACCGCCGACCCGGTGCACGTCGCCGCCGACCTGATCAGCCAGGCCGAGCACGACACCCTCGCCGCCGCCGTGCTGGTCACCGACTCGACCGAGCTGGCGGACGCGGTCGAGACCGAGCTCGCCGCCCAGGTGGCGCGGACCAAGCACACCGAGCGGATCACCGAGGCCCTGGCCGGCCGCCAGTCCGGCGTCGTCCTGGTGGACGGCGTCGAGGACGGCCTGAAGGTCGTCGACGCGTACGCCGCCGAGCACCTGGAGATCCAGACCGCGGACGCCCACGCCGTGGCCGCCCGCGTCCGCAACGCGGGCGCGATCTTCATCGGCGCGCACGCGCCGGTGTCGCTCGGCGACTACCTGGCCGGATCCAACCACGTGCTGCCGACCGGCGGCTGCGCCTGCCACTCCTCGGGCCTGTCCGTGCAGTCCTTCCTGCGCGGCATCCATGTCGTGGACTACGACGAGGCCGCATTGGCCGACGCGACCGCCCGCGTGGTCGCGCTCGCCGAGGCCGAGGACCTGCCCGCGCACGGCGCCGCTCTCAAGGCGCGCTTCAAATGGGAGATTCCCTCTTGACTTCACTGAACGATCTCCCGATCCGCGACGATCTTCGTGGCCGGGAGCCGTACGGGGCACCCCAGCTGGACGTCCCTTACGCGCTGAACACCAACGAGAACCCCTACCCGCCGTCCGCCGCGTTGGTGAACGCGATCGGCGAGGCCGTCAAGGGCGTCGCCGGAAGCCTCAACCGCTACCCCGACCGCGACGCCGTCAAGCTGCGCGAGGACCTTGCGGCCTTCCTCAACCGCGACACCCCGGGCGCGGGCCTGACCGGCCGCGACGTCTGGGCCGCCAACGGGTCGAACGAGATCATCCAGCAGATCCTGCAGGCGTTCGGCGGGTTCGGGCGCACCGCGCTCGGCTTCGAGCCGTCCTACTCGATGCACCCGATCATCACCTCGGTGTCCGGCACCGCGTGGATCAACGCCCACCGCGACGCCGACTTCGGCCTGGATCCCGAGCGCGCCATCAAGGCCGTCGAGGAGCACCGGCCGGACGTGGTCTTCCTGACCTCGCCCAACAACCCGACCGGCACCGCGCTGCCGCTGGAGGCCATCGAGGCCGTCCTCAAGGTCGCGCCGGGCATGGTCGTGGTGGACGAGGCCTACGCCGAGTTCCGGCGGGCGGGCACGCCGTCGGCGCTGACGCTGCTGCCGGGCAACCCCCGGCTGATCGTCACCCGGACCATGTCCAAGGCGTTCGCCATGGCGGGCACCCGGCTCGGCTACCTGGCCGCCGACCCCGCCGTGATCGACGCGCTGCTGCTGGTCCGGCTGCCGTACCACCTTTCGGCGGTCACCCAGGCCGTGGCGCGCACCGCCATCACGTTCGGCGACGAGCTGCTGGACTCGGTGAACGCGCTGCGCCGCGAACGCGACGACGTGGTCGCGTGGCTGCGCGCCGAGGGGCTCGAGGTCGCCGAGTCCGACGCCAATTTCGTCCTGTTCGGCCGGTTCGCGGACCGGCGGGGGGTCTGGGAAAGAATGCTGGACCGGGGCGTGCTGATCCGCGAGGTGGGACCGCCGGAGTGGCTGCGCGTGAGCGTCGGCACCCCAGAGGAGATGGCGGCCTTCCGCACAGCACTGAAAGAAGCTTCGAAGGAAGTCGGCGAAGCCGGGCCGGGGGGCGTGGGGGGTCGTCCCCCCTCGGGAGAGAGGGAGAGTCTGTGAGCCGCAAGGGCCGCGTTCAGCGGGGGACCAAGGAGACGGAGGTCCTGGTCGAGATCGACCTGGACGGTACTGGCGAGGTCGACGTCGCCACCGGCGTCGGCTTCTACGACCACATGCTGGCCCAGCTCGGCAAGCACGGGTCGTTCGACCTCACCGTGAAGACCACCGGTGACCTGTACATCGACAGCCACCACACCATCGAGGACACCTCGATCGCGCTCGGCCAGGCGTTCAAGCAGGCGCTCGGCGACAAGGCGGGCATCCGCCGGTTCGCCAACGCCTCGGTGCCGCTGGACGAGTCGCTCGCGCAGGTGACCGTCGACATCGCGGGCCGCCCCTACCTGGTGCACACCGAGCCCGAGGGCATGGCCCCGATGATCGGCCCGGAGTACGACACCACGATGACCCGGCACATCTTCGAGTCGTTCGTGGCGAACGCGCAGATCTGCCTGCACGTCCACGTCCCGTACGGCCGCAACGCCCACCACATCGTGGAGTGCCAGTTCAAGGCGCTCGCCCGGGCGCTGCGCGACGCCGTCGCGTTCGACCCCAAGGTGCACGGGATCCCGTCCACCAAGGGAGCCCTCTAGCCGTGGCCGCCGGGTCCAAGAACATCGTCATCCTCGACTACGGCTCGGGGAACCTGCGCTCGGCCGAGCGGGCGGTGGCGCGCCACGGCGTGGACGTCACCGTGACGCCCGACTGGGACGCGGCGCTGGACGCCGACGGCCTGATCGTCCCGGGCGTCGGCGCGTTCTCGGCCTGCATGGCGGGCCTGAGGTCGGTGCGCGGCGACCAGATCATCGGCCGCCGCCTGGCGGGCGGCCGCCCGGTGCTGGGCATCTGCGTCGGCATGCAGATCCTCTTCGCCAAGGGCGTCGAGCACGGCGTCACCACCGAGGGCTGCGCCGAGTGGCCCGGCACGGTGGAACGCCTGGAGGCCCCGGTCGTCCCGCACATGGGCTGGAACACCGTCGAGGCACCGGAAGAGACGGTCCTGTTCCGCGGCCTCGGGCCCGACACCCGCTTCTACTTCGTGCACTCCTACGGCGTGCGGCGCTGGGAGCTGCAGCCCGACCCGCTCGGCCACCTGAGGCCGCCGCTGGTCACCTGGGCCGAGCACGGCGACCGGTTCGTGGCCGCCGTGGAGAACGGGGCGCTCTGCGCGACCCAGTTCCACCCGGAGAAGTCCGGCGACGCCGGTGCCGAGCTGCTGCGCAACTGGCTGTCCACCGTCGACTGATCCATACGTCTAGAAGTTCGCCAAGTTCGCCAAGTTCGCCAAGTTCGCCAAGAAGGTTGTTCATGACTCTCACGCTTCTTCCCGCGGTCGACGTCGCCGACGGCCAGGCCGTGCGGCTGGTGCAGGGCGAGGCCGGCACCGAGACCTCCTACGGCGCGCCGCTGGACGCCGCGCTCGCCTGGCAGAACGCGGGGGCGGAGTGGATCCATCTGGTCGACCTGGACGCCGCGTTCGGGCGCGGCTCCAACCGCGAGCTGCTCGCCGAGGTCACCGGGCGGCTGGACGTCAAGGTCGAGCTGTCGGGCGGCATCCGCGACGACGACTCGCTGGCGGCGGCGCTGGCGACCGGCTGCACCCGGGTCAACATCGGCACCGCCGCGCTGGAGAACCCCGAGTGGTGCCGCAAGATCATCGGCGAGTACGGCGACCAGATCGCGGTCGGCCTGGACGTGCGCGGCACGACGCTGGCGGCGCGCGGCTGGACCCGCGAGGGCGGCGACCTGTGGGAGGTGCTGGCCCGCCTGGAGGAGGATGGCTGCCCCCGCTACGTCGTCACCGACGTCACCAAGGACGGCACGCTGCGCGGCCCGAACACCGAGCTGCTGCGCGAGGTCTGCACCCGTACGGACAAGCCGGTGATCGCCTCCGGCGGCGTGTCCTCGCTGGACGACCTGCGCGTGCTGGCCGGGCTGGTGGGCGACGGTGTGGAGGGCGCGATCGTCGGCAAGGCGCTGTACGCCCAGGCGTTCACCCTCGAAGAGGCCCTGGAAGCGGTCCGATGACCGTCGCCGTACGCGTCATCCCCTGCCTGGACGTCGACGCGGGCCGGGTGGTGAAGGGTGTCAACTTCCAGAACCTGCGCGACGCCGGGGACCCGGTGGAGCTGGCGCGGCGCTACGACGCCGAGGGCGCCGACGAGCTGACGTTCCTGGACATCACCGCCTCCAGCGGCGACCGTTCGACCACCTACGACGTGGTGCGGCGCACCGCCGAGCAGGTCTTCATCCCGCTGACGGTCGGCGGCGGCATCCGCGAGGTCGAGGACGTCGACCGGCTGCTGCGCGCGGGCGCCGACAAGGTCTCGATCAACACCGCGGCGATCGCCCGGCCCGAGTTCCTGCGCGAGGCGGCCCACCGCTTCGGGTCGCAGTGCATCGTGCTGTCGGTGGACGCGCGGCGCGCCGAGGGAACGGCCTCCGGCTACGAGGTCACCACGCACGGCGGCCGCAAGGGCACCGGCATCGACGCGATCGAGTGGGCGCGGCGCGGCGCCGAGCTCGGCGTCGGCGAGATCCTGCTGAACTCGATGGACGCCGACGGCACCAAGAACGGCTTCGACCTGGAGATGCTGCGCGAGGTCCGCGCCGCGGTCTCGGTGCCCGTGATCGCCAGCGGCGGCGCGGGCGCGCTGGAGCACTTCGCCCCGGCCGTGGACGCGGGCGCCGACGCGGTCCTGGCCGCCAGCGTCTTCCACTTCGGCGACCTGAAGATCTCCGAGGTCAAGGACGTGCTGGCCGCGGCGGGCCACCCGGTGCGCCTGGAGCCGCGCGCATGAGCGTCGCCCTCGCCACCTGTTCCGCCCTGCCCGACGGCGTCCCCGACGTGCAGGACCTGCTGGCCGCGCTGAACGACCTGGGCCTCAAGGCCGAGATCGTGATCTGGGACGACCCGGACCTGGACTGGGACTCCTACGAGCTCGTCGTCGTCCGTTCCACCTGGGACTACACGACCCGCCGCGACGAGTTCCTGGCCTGGGCCGAGGGCGTCCCGCGCCTGCTGAACGGGCCGGACGTTCTGCGCTGGAACACTGACAAGCGCTACCTGCGGGAGCTGGACGAGGCCGGGCTGCCCGTCGTCCCCACGCTCTGGGACCCGGCCGACCTCCCCGCCGACTGGCCGGAGTACGTGATCAAGCCCGCGGTGTCGGCGGGCTCCCGCGACACCGCCCGCTGGACGGCGGGCGCGGGCGACGAGAGCGCCGCCCGCGCGCATCTGGAGCGGCTGCGCGCCGAGGGCCGTACGACGATGGTCCAGCCCTACATGTCGGCGATCGACACCGACGGCGAGACCGCGCTGCTGTTCTTCGACCGCGAGTACAGCCACGCCGCCCGCAAGGCCCCGATCCTTCAGGTGGGCACCGGCGTCGTGGACGGCCCGCGCGGCGGCCAGACCGTTCCCGTGGACGCGACGCCCGAGCAGATCGAGGTGGCCGAACGGATCCTCGCCGCAGTCCCCGGCGACCTGCTCTACGCCCGCGTCGACCTCGTCCCGGGGCCGGACGGCGGCCCGGTGCTCATCGAGCTCGAGCTGGCCGAGCCGAACCTGTTCCTCCAGCACGGCGCGGGCGCCGCCGAGCGCTTCGCCCGCGCGATCGAACGGCGGCTCAGCCCACCGTCCGCTTGACCATCCCCTCCTCACCGGCGTTGATCCCCCAGGAGAAGATCGTCCGCGGGTGGATCCGGATGACGTCCGGGCTGAACCCCGGCATCGGCGGGTCGATCCCGGTGAGCGCCTCGGCGCGCCCCCGGATCTCGATGCCGCGCACGGTCCACGGGTCGGTGGAGGCGAGGTCGTCCACGACGATCGCGACCTGGTCGTTCTTCTGCACGTTGCGGAACTTGCGGGAGCCGGCCAGGCCGTGCCCGTAGATGTCCACGGTGCCGGTCTCGTCGTTGTAAAAGACGCCCACGGGGTTGTTCTGCGGGTCGCCCTTCGGTCCGACCGTGGCCAGGCGGCCCAGCGGCTGGGACTCGACGTACGCGTGTTCTTCGTCGGTGAGGCTCATGGATCACAGCCTGGTTCCTCAAGCTCGGTTGAGGTCAAGCGGGCGGGTCTGGCGGGTCTGGCCGGCGTTCCGTCCGAGGCGCAGCGCGGAGACGAGGAAGAAGACGCCGCCGAGCACGGCGTAACCGGCCACGCTGGTCAGAGAAGCTCCTGCCTTCGACGCCATGGCGAAGAACGACGCGCCGGCCAGCACGGAGATCGCCCCGCTGGCGATCATCGCCCACTGTCCTCCCAGACCGCGCCGCCGTACGGCCACGACGAGCTGGACGATGCCGGCCACGACGGCCCACGCCCCCCAGGCCCGTAGGACGGCTGGGATTCCGGAGGTGAGGGCGACGGCGAGTCCGACGGCGGCGAGGATGCTGATCGCGATGTTGACGTAGAGACCGACGTAGAAACCTTGGACGGACCCGTTCGTGCGGCCGTCGGCCATGGTGGCCCGCGCGGAGCGGACATCGACGACGGCGGCGGCCACGTCGAACGCCGGGTACAGCACGATCAGCGCCGCGGTCGCCAGGTTGATGCTCGACGCGGTCGGGAACAGCAGGATCGCCCAGACGAGGGCGAACCCGAACCGCACGAAGTAGAGACGCCGAAGCGTCGGTGCGACACCGGTCGGAGCCGGGGCGGTGGCGGTGGTCATGACAGATTCCCTTCATTCGGGTGGATCATGCTGGTCGCGTCGCAGCATGATGTTTTAGGTAGAAAGACTGTTCTCTCTTGCAGTCCTGAGCTTGGCAGACGTCATCGGCGTTTGCAAGACCGATCGTTCTTTCTGCTACGATCGGCCCATGGCGACACCGACCCGCTCCGCGCCCGGCGGCCAGCACGGCAGCTCGGGGAAGCGGGGGCGGTCCGAGGCCCGGGAACGGCTGCTGGCCACGGCCAGCGCGCTGTTCTACCGTGAGGGGATCCGTGCGGTCGGAGTCGAGCGGATCCTCGCCGAGGCCCCGGCCACGCGAGCGACGTTCTACCGGCACTTCCCCTCGAAGGAAGACCTCGTACTCGCCTACCTGCGCGGCGTCGACGCCCACATCCGCGCCGACACGCAGGCCGCCATCGAAGCCGCGCCGTCGCCGGCCGACGCGCTGCGCACGATCGGCACCGCCGTCGCCGACGACCTGGCCAGACCGGAGTTCCGCGGGTGTGCCTTCCTCAACGCCGCGAACGAGTACCCCGACCCCAGCGACCCGGTGCGCCAGGTCGTCCTCGATCACCGGGACTGGTACGTGACCACGCTCACGGAGCTGTTCGCGCAGGTCTTCGGCGACTCACCGCGACGCGGCAGACCAGAGCACGCCGCAAGACATTTCGTCATGATGCGCGACGGCGCCATGACCGCCGCCCACCTCGACGGCGTCGAGAGCGTCGGCGCCGCGTTCCAGCGTGGCGTCGAGGGCCTGCTCACCGTCCTTCACTGATCACTCGCCGCACCGCATCCGGCCGCCAAGCACCACACCGCGGCCGCAACCGATCGTCGTCGTTCGTCCCCAAAGGGAACGGGAACGTTGGGTGACGTGCTCGACGGCAGCGGTCTCCCCTTCCGTGGGGGTTGGGTGCCCGGCTGGCGGGTGGGGTGTTGGTTGAGGGCCGAAAGGCTCGGCGACGAGGAGGGTGGGGGCGGGGTCTGGGGTGTGCTGGTCGGGTGCGGGTTTCACGTGGCTGGGGTTTGTGCTTATGGCGGGTGCGTGGCTGGGTTGGCGTTCGTGCCTGTAGGTCCGGAGCGGGGTTGGGGTTCGTGCTTGGGGAGCGCGCTTCGCGCGGACTGGGCGGCAGCGGTCGCCCCTTCCGTGCCGGTCTGCTGCCCGGCTGCCGGGTGGGTCTTGGTTGAAGGCCGAAAGGCTCGGCGACGAGGAAGGTGGGGGCGGGGCCGGGGTGGGTTGTTCGGGTGCGGGGCGGCACGGGGCTGGGGTTCGGACCCTTGAGCCGCGCTTCGCGCGGGGGGTGGTGGGTGGTTGGGTTGGCGTTGGTGCCTGTAGGCCCGGAGTGTGGTGCCTCCGGGCCTGTTTCAGGCGGCTAGTGGTTGATCGTCGCGCCAGGGGTTGGCGTCGTGTTCGGGGATCGATCTTCGAGCTCTGGCGATCCCGTCCGGCGCCAGCGTCCGATAGATGTACCGGCCGTCGCTCTGGCTGATCTGTATCTGCTGGGGGTTGGTGTGTTTCCAGCGGTTGTGCCAGCCGCAGCAGAGGGTGAGTTTGTCGATGTCGGTGGGGCTTCCCAGTGCCCAGCCGTCGACGTGGTCGACTTCGCACAGGAAGCCGGGGACTTCGCAGCCGTGGACGGCGCAGGTGTCGTAGAGGGTCTCGAGCACGCGGCGTTGGCCGGAGCTGGCGATTCGGATGGTGTGGCCGAGGTAGAGGGGGGTGTGTCCGCGTCCGAAGATCAGGGGTGAGATTCCGGCGGTCAACGCCAGGCGGCGGACCTGCTCGGCGGGGATCGGGGTGCCGTCGCGGAGTCGCCCGGGGGTGTCGGCGCCGGTCAGCGTCTCCAGGTCAGCGATGACGGTCACCCGCGTCGCACCATGGCCACCAGCCAGCACAGTGGTGAGAGCAGCGGCGGTCCGCTCACCTAGATCACGACGGTCATCAGTCCCGGCAGGCTTGGCCAACGGGGCCAGCGTGCCGTCCAGGATCGCGGTGTCCTCAGGGTTGAGCCACCCCTTCAGGTAGCAGCCCCCATCCAGCGACCGGCTGACGGTCACCCAGGACCGCTCATACCCGCGCTGCACATCTTCGGGCGGCTTTTCCTCGCCGTTGTGCTCACGCACCAGGTCGTGGATCTTCCCGCCCAGCTTGGCGACCTTCCCCGCCGACAGGCCCTCACCAGCCGCAGTCAGGAGGATGTCCTCGGCCGCTGCGGTGTCATCGTCATTGAGGCGCTGCACGGCGTCGGCGATGGTGGCCGCGTAACCGAACGACAACTCGCCAGCGGCCAGGCCCGTGCGGACACGGCCGAGCCGGTGAAGTTGCCGGGCCAAGGTAATGCGCTCTTTGGCGCGGCCCTCGCGCATGCCCATCCGGCACCGCAGCCAGGCCTGCGTGGAGGGCAGACCCCACGCCTTCATCTCGCCGGTCCGGTCGACCACCGCGATCAGCCCAGCCAAGACATGCTCAGCCCGGTCGGTGACCGTGGAGAGCGCTTCAGCCAATTCCATGCAGGCGGCCCCGGACTCGGGCGCAGCCCTATTAGCGAGTTCGGAGAATATGGCGGATGCCGCTTCCACCAGTTGTTGGGTGGAAGCGGATTCGGGGTCCGCCACGATCGAACTCATACCGTTATTTTACCATCACTCTCCGCCATTTTCATGATCGAATAGAAATATTCGAAGATTCTTTCGATGGTGCTTTCCCGCGCGAAGCGCGGCTGCAAAAGCTTGTAGTCCAGCCCCGTGAGACCCGCACCCGAACAACCCAGCCCCCGGCCCCGCCCCTTCCTTCCTCGTCGCTGAGCTTTTCGGCCTTCAACCAGCACCAACCCGCAGACGGGCGCCCAACCCCAGCGGAAGGGGTGACCGTTGCCGCAAAAGGGCCCCACTCAAAGAGAAGAGAAAAGACCAGAGAAAGACCAGAGAAAAGACCAGAGATCAGGGTTCGGGTGCACGAGAAGCGTCAGGATCCTGGAGATCCAGCTCGTGGGTAAGAGAGTGCAGAGTCTCCGAGCTGATCTCGCCCGCACGGTAGAGACGCATCAGCTCCTCGCGTTCGGTCTGGATCAGCTCGCGGTGCAGGGCGCGACGCTGGTCGGCGTCGCGGACCAGGACTCGGTCGACGCGGAGGGCAGCCCGCTGCAGGGCCAGGACCTGCCGGTCGAAGCGGTCGTCTTCGGCGGCTTCGTCGAGGTGGCGGATCGCGGCGTCGGAGACGGCGGTACGGGCTAGGACTTCCTCGTGCTGAGGCGGGCCTGGGACAGCCGGGAAGAGCCTGCGTACGAGCAGGGTCAGGGCCGGGATCTGGACGAGGCCCGAGAAGAGCGCGGCGATGGCGACGATGGTGAGGACGGCGTCGCGTTCGGCCACTGCGGACGGGAGCGCTAGGGCGATCGCCAGGGCCAGGGGGCCCTGGGTGGCGCCTAGGGCGACGGTCAGGCGGGCGGTTCGGGGGAGGTGGCCGGCGGCGGGGCTGCCGCCGGGGATCCAGCGGGCGGCGGGGGCTGCCAGGAGCGACCAGGCCACTCGGCAGGCGATCACGACGAGGATGATCGCGGCGGACGCGATGAGGACGACTACGCCGGGCTCGGGGAGGTCGCGCAGCTGGATGCCTAGGAGGACGGCGAGGGTGCCGCCTAGGAGGAAGACCAGGACGCGCCAGGTGAGGCGTTCGGTGACGCGGCCGGGGGTGTGCAGGTCGGGGCCGGTGCGGGTGGCGGCGTAGATGCCGGCGGCGGCCGTCGCGACCGGGCCGGACGCGTGCAGCAGTTCGCCGGTGTGGTGGGCGATGAACGGGGTCGCCAGCGAGATCAGGATCAGCGTTCCCGGGTCGGTGATCCGGCGGCGGAGGCGGATCAGGAGCCAGGCGATCGCCAGGCCCAGCAGGGCGCCGCCCGCCAGTTCGCCTGCTGAGGAGACGAGATCGTTCAGTACGTGGGAACGGTCGTTGTTCCATTCGAGGGCTAGGGCGAACAGGACCAGCGCCACGCCCTCGTTCACCAGGCTCTCGCCCTCCAGGATGGTGATCACGCGGGCGGGTGCGCGGTGGCGGCGTAGGAGTGCGCAGGTGGGGACGGCGGCGGTCGGGGCCAGTGCGGCGCCGAGGGCCAGGGCCAGGCCGACGCCTACGCCGGAGAGCAGTGCCCAGGCGACGAAGCCGACGACCGTGGTGGTGACGGCGGTCAGGCCGACGCCGAGGACCAGGATGGGGCCGAGGTCGGCGCGGATCTCGCGGGGCGCGCTGCCGAACGCCGCGTGGTGGTAGATCAGCGGCGGTAGGAAGACGGACAGCACGAGGTGCGGGTCGAGGTCGACCTCAGGCAAGGTCGGGAGGAGTATTCCGGCCGCGACCCCGCACAGGACGAGCAAAGTCGTTGTTGGGACTCGGACGCGATGCGCCACGAGCCGGGTCAGGATCAGTGAGATCCCGACGATCGCGGCGACCGTGAAGACGCCGTTGGACATGGTGCACCCCCCGCAAAATGACGCCGGGGGGCAGGTGCTTCAGGTTAGGCGGGAATCCGGAACGGGCAAATCAGACTTCTTCGGCCTCCGGATCGGGCACGGCCGCCTCGGGAGAGCGGCGCACGACCGGGAGCATGATCGCCGAGCGGTGGTCGGGGTCGTGGAAGACCTCCTGCTCGGCGGGCAGCGCCCGGCCGAGGCCGTTCAGCGGCTCGCCCGTGCCGGGGTTCGCCGCGACCTTGGGGTAGGCGCCGCTGGTGACGTGCACCCGGACGCGGTGGCCGCGCCGGAACCGGTGCCCGGTCGGCCACATGTCGACGGCCAGCCTGAGCACGCCGTCGGTTCCGACGGGCTCGGCTGACGGCAGGTCCGGGTGAACGCGCAGTCCGCCTTCGCACACGTTCCGTGATGTGTGGTCGGGGGACACGTCGCAGAGGCGCACGACGAAGTCGGTGTGCTCGCGGCTGGACCGCACGAACAGGTCGGCGGAGACGGGGCCGATGACGTCGAGGTCCTCGGTCAGGGGAGGGGAGGTGAAGACCAGCACGTCCGGCCGCTTCTCCAGCGGCCGGTTGTCGACGGGGCGGGAGCTGCCGAGCAGCGTCGGGCCGCCGAGCGCGGGCGTCGGGTCTGCCGGGTCGAAGCGGTAGGAGCTCGGCGGTGCCTCCTGCGGGCCGTCCTCGCCCAGGCCGCCGCCCGCGTGCAGGTGCCAGGGCACCTGTGTCATGCCGGGTGGCGGCCAGTCGCGGTAGTCGCGCCATTCGCGGGCGGACGTGACGTACACCCGCACGGGGTTGCTGCGCAGGCCCGAGAAGTCGCCGCGCAGGTGTGCGCGGAACCAGGCCAGCGAGTCGCGCATCGTGGGCAGCGCGTGGCGGGCGTCGGCGTGCCACCACGGTCCGATCGTGAGGTACGGGTGGCGACCGGCGGCCCGCAGCGCCAGGTAGTCCTTGATCTCCCACGGCAGGAAGATGTCGTACCAGCCGCCCAGCAGGTTGACGGGCGCCTCCACCTGGCCGAGCGTGCCGCTGAAGTCCCGGTCACGCCAGAAGTCGGTGCCGGGCTCCCCGTTGGCGATCAGGTCCTGGTAGAAGCGCATCGGCGCGCCGCCCGCGACCTCGTCCAGCTCGGCGAGCGGGCGGCCCGAACGGGCGGCGGCGATCGCGCGGCGCCGCGAGGTGAGCGGGCCGGTCAGCATGCCGAGCCGCTGCTGCTGCCGGGAGGTCAGGTGGGCCCAGGTGAGCGTGGACTCCAGCGCGAACGAGCCGCCGACGTGGGCGGCCTCCAGGATCCTGGACGTGGTGATCTGGAGCGACAGCGCCTTCAGTTCGGGCCCGGCCTCGGCCGCCAGTGCCCACGCGGTGTAACCGAGGTAGCTCGGCCCGTACACGCCGAACGATCCGGAGAACCATGGCTGCCGCTTCAGCCACTCCACCGTCGCGACGCCGTCGGCGTGCTCGTTGGTGAGCGGGTCGAACTCGCCGCCCGAGCCGAACGTGCCGCGCGCGCTCTGCACCAGCAGCTGGAACCCGAACGGCACGAACTGCAGGCCGTTCACCACCGCCGCCGGTCCGCGCCGCCCGTACGGCGTGCGCACGAGGATCGTGGGCGGAGGCCGCCGCGCGCCCGCCGGTACGTAGCGGTCCGCCAGCAGCGTGACGCCGTCCGGCATGGTCACCGGGATGTCGCGCTGAACGGTGTAGCGGGGGAGCCGACGCGGGCGGGGGAGACGGATCGGCGGAGCGGGAAGGCGATCCCTCAGGGCCATGCATTCTCCTGTGCCGGGGAGCCGGAAAGGCTACTCAGTAGTAACGGTAGTCGTTCCTGTCAGGAGGAACCAGGGATCGTCGCCCATATCACCCAATACCGAGGCCCAGTACGACTCCGAGCCGTACTCCTCGCGCCACGCCCAGAGGCGCCGGGTGCGCCTGTGCAGCGGGTACTCCTGCGTGACGCCCATCGCGCCGTGCACCTGGTGGGCGATCGCGGCCACCCTGCCCGCCGCCCGCGAGGCGTTGGCCTTGGCCGCCGCCACGGCGACGAGGTCGTCCGGCGCGCGGACCGCCGCCCGCACCGCCACGTCGGCGACCGCCACCTCCCCGGCCAGCTCGGCGAGCCGCTGCTGAACGGCCTGGAACCGCCCGATCGGCCGCCCGAACTGCTCCCGCCGCCCCGCGTAGTCCACGGTGAGGTCGAGCGCGCGTTCCATCGCGGCCGTGAGCTGCACCGCCCGCGCCAGCGCGCCGCGCATCATCAGGTCGTCCGCGCCCTCGGCGGCCTCGCCTTCGGTGACGACTCCGGCGACGGCTCCGCTGTGCGCCACGGCCCCGCGGTCTGTCGCGGCCTCGCAGGGGGCCGCCGACAGGCGCACGTCGTCGCGGGGTTCGCCGGCCACGTTCGCGCCTTCGGTGATCTCGGCGTGTACGGGGTCGATGATGGCGACCATGCCGCCGGTCAGGACGACGAGCCGGTGCGCGGAACGCGCCCACGGAACGCGCGCCAGGGTCCCGGTCAACCGCGGCCCGCCGCCGCCCTGGACGACCTCGAGCTCACCGGACGCGACGGTCAGGACGCCCTCGGGCACCGGCAGCCCGGCGCCGGCCAGCGTCCGCCCGGCCAGGATCGTCTCGGCCAGCGGGACCGAGGCCGCGTGGTGGGCGGCGATCCGCAGCAGCATGGCGGCCTCGGCGAACGTTCCACCGCTGCCACCGGCCTCCTCGGGGATGCCGACGCCCGTCAGCCCCGCCTCGATCAGCGCGGGCCAGGGGTCGTCCGTCGCGAGGATGTCGTGCGCGGTCGTCTCCAGCAGCCGGTCCATCAGCGCACCCCCAGGCCGCGCGCGACGATGCCGCGCAGGATCTCGTTCGTTCCGCCGCGCAGCGTGAAGCCGGGCGCCTGCACGACCGCCTCGGCGAGCGCCCGCGCCAGCGGATCGTCCGAGGCCGGATCGGGTTCGAGCGGGCTGTGTGCCCGGACGACCTCGATCACCTCGTTCTCGAACCGCGTCCCCAGGTCCTTCACCAGCGCCGCCTGCACGTCGGGGGTCTCGCCCGCCGCCAGCGCGCCCGCGACCGCCAGCGAGGCCTGCCGCAGCGACCACAGCCGGGCGAGGAGCCCGCCGAGCGCGCGGCGGGCCGCCGGATCGGTCGCGCGCTCGTTCAGCAGCCTGATCAGCAGGAACGTGCTCAGCAGCCGTTCGGGGCCGCTGCGCTCGTACGCCAGCTCGGCGGTCACCTGGCGCCAGCCGTCCCCGACCCGGCCCAGGACCAGCTCGTCGGGCACGAACACGTCCTCGAAGACGACCTCGTTGAAGTGGTGCTCGCCCGAGATCCCGAGGATGGGCCGGATCGTGACGCCCTCGCTCGGCAGCGGCACGATGAACTGGCTGAGCCCGGCGTGCCGGTCGTCCTCGCGCGGCGCGCTGCGGGCCAGCAGCAGGATCGCGTGCGCGATGTGGGCGCCGCTCGTCCAGAGCTTGGTGCCGTTCAGCCGCCAGCCGCCGTCGGTCCGCTCCGCGCGGGTACGGACCGAGGCCAGGTCCGAGCCGGAGTCGGGCTCGCTCATCCCGATCGCGAAGAAGCACTCGCCGCGCGCGATCGCCGGGAGGAAGCGCCGCCTCTGCTCCTCGGTGCCGTGCGCGAGGATGCTCGGCCCGGTCTGCCGGTCGGCGATCCAGTGCGCCCCGACCGGGGCGCCCGCCGCGAGCAGTTCCTCGATCACCACGAAGCGCTCCAGCGGCGAGCGGCCGTGGCCGCCATAGGACTCCGGCAGCGTCATGCCGAGCCAGCCGCGCTCGCCCAGCGCCCTGCTGAACGCGGGGTCGGCGCCGGTCAGCCAGCTGTCGCAGCGCGGGGTGAACGGCCAGGACGCCAGGAACTCGCGCACCTGGGCGCGCAGCTCCTCCGCCCGCGGGGGCAGCGTCCCCGGTTCGAGTTCCGACAGTGCCGCCACGTGCGCCTCCTCAGTCTCAGGAGGACGCTATCGAATGCGGAAATCCGGATATGGTGGGCCACCATGTGGGCCGGACCGAACGCGCCGATGCTGCCTCCGCAGGGCCCGGGCCAGCCCTGGGCGCCCCGGCAGCCCGTCCGCCCCCGCGCGGGCTGGTACGCGCTGCCCGCCATCCTCATCCTGAGCGCCGTCGTGAGCTTCGGGCTCACGCTCGCGGTCAACTTCGACGACACCCGGGTATCCGACGACCCGAGCGCCGCGGGCAACGCGGCGACGGGGGTCACGGTCGGGATGGTCTCCGGCCACTCCTACTTCGTGTACGTGCGCGACGGCGCGTCCGCCCCGACGGCCTGCTCGATCCGCAAACCGGGCACCGCCGCGATCCCGCTGGACCTCACGAAGAAGAACGACTGGGCCTCGTCGGACTACAAGTCCTACCACTACGCCTCGACGTTCCAGGCGCCGTTCGGCGGCAACGCCGTGACGGTGACCTGCCAGGGCGTGAACGGCTCGATCGTGGTCATGCCGGACGACACCTCCAGCTTCTACCTCGGCATCGCCGTGATCGTCGGCGGCATCCTCGGCGGCCTCGGGGTCATCGCGTTCATCGTGATCATCGTTCGGCGCCGCAACGCCAAGCGGACCATCCGCTCGGGCCCGCCGCCGCCCGCCCGGCCCGCCTACCCGCACATGCCGCCGCCCGGCCCCTACGGCGGCTGAAGACCTGATCAGGCCAGCTGTTCGGCCATGAAGGCCCTCAGCGGCTCGACATGGCGTTCAGGCCGCCGCCAGTTCGCGAGCAGGTCCTCCAGCAGGTGCCGTTCGGCGGTCATCTCCTGGCGGCTGTAGCGGCGGATCACCGGGTGGATGAACGCGCTCTCCGACGCGCGCTCGGGACGTGGGTGACGCTGGATGGCGAAGACGTCGGCGTAGTCGTCGCGGCCCCAGCGCAGACCGGCGGTGAAGACCCGGTCGTGACCGCCGAAGCGCTCGACGGCGTAGTCCTCGGGCAGGTCCTGGTAGTGGCGGAAGCCGCCGGTCTCCGGGTCGGGGACGAACGCGTCGCACAGGTACTCGAACTGGGTCCACAGCGCCGAACTCCAGTTGAGCCGGTCCAGGATCACCTGCGTCAGCCGGTCGGGGTCGGCCGGCACCAGCTCGTACGGCAGCTCCACCCCCTCGTAGCGCTCCCGCAGCAGCCGCACGAGGGTCCGGATGTTGTAGCGGAACCCGTCGATGAACGCCGACGAGGCGCGCTTGAAGTCGCGGCTCTGCATCAGCGTTCCGGCGAAGTAGAGGCCGTCCACGTTGGCCGAACGCCAGTCAGGCCCCAGCGCCGGGATCCGCCCGTTCGGCGCCGCCTCGGGCACGCACCCCGCCCCGAAGATCGAGGTGTCCATGCGGAAGCCCGTGCAGCGCAGCACAGCGTCGTAGTCGAGGGTCTCCTGCTCGCCCTCGGCGTGGCTGTAGGTGATCAGGACCCGGTACGCGTCGCCCTCGCGCCAGATCCGCTCGATGTCGCAGTCCAGCACCGAGTGCAGCGTCTTGAACTGGTAGCTGTCCAGCAGCCGCCCGTAGTGGCCGCGCACGTCGCCCGGATGCTTGGTGTTCCAGGCCAGGCGGACCGGCCGCGGGCTGGCCAGGTGCACCATCGTGGCGTGGTCGAGCAGCCGCTCGGCGGTCTCGAACGCCGAGTTGCCCTTGCCGATGATCAGGACGCGCTGGTCTTCGAAGCCGGCGGGGTCGATCGGCATATCCTCGTAGCCGACGGCCAGCTCGATGCCGGGGATCTCGGGCACGTTCGGCCGGCCCCAGCCGGTCGCGACGATCACGCATTCGGCGCGCAGCTCGCCGTCGCCGGTGGTGACGACGAAGCCCCGCTCGTCCTTGTCGATCCGTTCGACCGCCGTCTCGTAGCGCACGTTCGGGGCGTGCTCGCGCTGGAAGTCGCCCAGGTAGCGCACCAGGTCGTCGGCGTGCGGCAGGTACTCGCGCGAGTAGTTCGGGAACCGCAGGCCGGGCGAGTCGTTCAGCAGCGAGTTCCAGTCCCAGCGCAACCTGATCTCGGGGTCCTCGCTGGCGGTGTGCACCTTGTTGAGGGAGATCAGGCGCCGGTGCCTGGGGAAGCGCCGGAAGAACGCGCCCGGTTCGGCGTCGCGTTCGAGCACCAGATGGTCCGCGCCGGCGCGCTGCAGGAAGTAGGCGAGCTGGAGCCCGGCGGGGCCCCCACCGATGACGAGGTAGCGGTGGTCGATGACGGACTCCCCGGGGGCGAAGGGTCTGCTGTTGATCCACAGCGTAAACATCCGCCCGGGCATCGGCATTGCTTTCGGTATCGGCCCAGGCAGCGACCGGATCGCAGGCCCGCGGCTGCCTAGTCTCGCTGGAGATCGGCGAGGCTTTGGGGGAGGCCGCATGGGGATCTGCGACCGACTGCGCGGCGGGCTGGCGCTGGCCCCGGGCGTGCTGCGGGAGGCGCGGCGCGACTTCGCGCCCGCGACCGGTGACGCGGCATGCCGCCTGGACGAGGTCGTCGACGCGTTCGCGCACGGCTACAACGCCGTGCTGCGCGGCGGGTACGACCCGGCGGAGCTGCCCGCGGGCCTGCGCGGCTTCGGCTACGAGGGCGCGGCGATGAGCAGCACGCTGCTGGACCTGATGACGGTGTCGCGGGGGCGGCGGCTGCACGAGCTGGGCGAGGGCACCGGCGCGGGCTACCCCCACCTGATCAACGTGGGCGCGGGCTGGGCGTACGCCCGGATGCGCCTGCGCCCCTGGTGGACGGTCCGCCCCGGCACCGATGAGCAGGGCGTCGGCTCGCCGCTGCTGCGCTGGCTGGCCTGGGACGGATGGGGCTTCCACCGGGCGTTCTTCACGCCCCGCAGGGTCTTCGCCGACCACGCGCCGGGGCCGCCGCGCGTGCGGCGCATCTGCGACCAGGGCGCGGGCCGGGCCCTGTGGTTCTACGCGGGCGCCGACCCCGACCGCATCGGCGACGTCATCAACGGTTTCCCCGGCGTGCGCAGGCCCGACCTGTGGGCGGGCGTCGCGCTGGCCGCCGCCTACACCGGCGCGCAGCCACCGGGCGTGCTGGCGGCGCTCGCCGAACGCGCCGCCGCCCACCGCGCCCACCTCGCGCAGGGCGCGGTGTTCGCGGCGAAGGCGCACGTGCTGTCGGGGGAGATGCCGGGCGGCTCGGCGGCGGCCGTACGGGCGCTGACCGGCGTCGGGCCGGGCATCGCCGCCCGCTGGGCCGACGACGCGCTCGCCGCGAGCATCGGCGGCCCCGACTCACCGGCGGGCTACGAGGGATGGCGCGGGGGAATCCGCCACGCCTGGACGCGGACGAACGAGAGGCAGACGGTCGGATGAACTCACTCCTGTGGCGCGTGGCCGCCCCGGCGACCGCGGTGACGATGGCCGTCGGCGCCTGGCAGGTCGCGCGCCTCCCCGAGCCGTCGGAGGCCGCCGTCCGGCGCGCCGCCGAGGGGCTCGCCTTCGCCCGGCAGCCGCTGAACGGCGCCGCCGGCGACCGAACCGTGCGCACGGTGGCGCCCGCCTACGAGCGGATCCGGTCGTGGATCTCCTCGGTCGGCGCCGCGGTGGCCCTCACCGACTTTGACGGCAACGGGCGCCCCGACGACTCGTGCGTGGTCGATCCGCGTGACGACTCGGTGACGCTGAAGCCGGTCCCCGGCACAGGCGACCGGTACGCGCCGATCCTGCTCGACCCGGCGCCGCTGCCCTACAACGCGACCATGGCGCCGATGGGGTGCGTGCCGTCCGACTTCAACGAGGACGGCCGCATCGACGTGCTCGTCTACTACTGGGGCCGTTCCCCGGTCGTCTTCATGAACCAGCCGGGCCTCACGAACCAGCCGGGCCTCACGAACCAGCCGGGCTTGATGAACCAGGCCGGGGCCAAGCGGCTGCGGCCCCGCGAGCTGGTGACGCCCTACCGGGTCTGGAACACCAACGCGGTGTCGCTGGCCGATGTGGACACCGACGGTCACGCCGACGTGGTGGTCGGCAACTACTTCCCCGACGGCGCCCGGGTCCTGGACCCCAGCGCCCACCAGAGCCGGTTGCGGATGCAGCACTCCCTGTCGGCCGCCTACAACGGCGGCAGCGACCGCGTGATCCTCGCCCGCCCCGGCTTCGGCGGGAAGGTCGACTTCACCGACGTGCCGAACGCGCTGAAGGCCGTTCCGAAGCAAGGCTGGACGCTGGCGATCGGCTCCCAGGACCTGGACGGCGACGCCCGGCCCGACCTGTACCTCGCCCACGACTTCGGGCCCGACCGGCTGCTGCGCAACCTGTCCACGCCCGGGCACGTGCGGTTCCAGCAGATGCACGGCGTACGGCATCCGAGCACGCCCAAGTCGCGCGTGCTCGGCAGCGACTCGTTCAAGGGCATGGGCGTCGGGTTCACCGACCTGAACGGTGACGCGGTCCCCGACATGGTCGTCAGCAACATCACCGAGCCGTACGCCCTCCAGGAGAGCAACTTCGCCTGGATGAGCGAGCGCCGCCGCGTGCTCGGCCGCGACGGCACCGCCTACTACGACGACCACAGCGAGCCGCTCGGGCTCGCGCGCTCGGGCTGGGGCTGGGATGTCAAGACCGGCGACTTCGCCGGGACCGGCAGCCCCGCGATCCTCCAGGCGACCGGTTTCGTCAAGGGGCGGGTGAACCGCTGGCCGCAGCTCCAGGAGCTGGCGATGACCAACGACGACCTGCTGGAGAGGCCCGGCGCCTGGCCGCGCTTCGCGCCCGGCGACGACCTGTCCGGCCACGACCCGGACCGCTTCTACGCCCGTGCGCCCGGCTCGGACGGGCGCTTCGCCGACATCGCGCCCGCGCTCGGCGTGGCCGACCGGGGCGTGTCCCGGGGCATCGCGCTCGGCGACGTCGACCACGACGGGCGGCTGGACTACGCGGTCGCCGGGCAGTGGCGGCAGTCGTTCTTCTACCGCAACACCCGCACGACCACCCACCCGTACCTGGGGCTGCGGCTGGTGCGCCCGGCCGGCTGCGACGACGGCGGCCCGGAGACGCCCGCGATCGGCGCCGAGGTGACCGTCGAGTCCGGCGCGGCCGGGCTGCGCACCGGCCAGGTCTACCCGGCCAACGGGCACGCGGGGGTGTCGTCCCCCGAGCTGCTCTTCGCGCTGCGCGGACCCGACGCCCGGATCGCGGTGACCTGGCGGGACGCCTGCGGGCGCCGCCACACCGCGCGCGGCGTCGTCGCGCGCGGCTGGCACGAGCTGGTCCTGCGGCCCGACGGCACGATCAAGGGAGCCGAACGATGACGTTGAAGGATCCGCGCGTCGCCGCGCTCCGCCGCTTCGCGATGTCGATCACCGCGCTGACGGTGCTCGGCCACCTGGTGCTGGGGTTCGAGCAGGCCTACCTCACCCCGGTCGTCGCGGTGCTGGTGGCGTACGCGCTGGACCTCGCCCTGGAGACGCTGGACGCGCTGGGCCGGGGCCGCCTGCCCAAGTACTTCGGCGGCCGCAAGGACATGCTCGACTTCCTGCTCCCGGCGCACATCACGGGCCTCGCCTGCGCGATGCTGCTGTTCGCGAGCAGCCGCCTCGGCCCGGTCATCTTCGCGGTGACGGTGGCGATCGCGTCCAAGTACGTCTTCCGGATGCGGGTCGGCGGCAAGGTCCGGCACGTGCTGAACCCGTCCAACTTCGGCATCGCGATGACGCTGCTGGCGTTCCCGTGGGTCGGGATCGCGCCGCCGTACGAGTTCACCGAGCGGATCGGCGGCCCGCTGGACTGGCTGGTCCCGGCGGCGATCCTGGCCGCCGGGACGATGCTGAACGCGATGCTCACCAAGAAGATCCCGCTGATCGCGGCGTGGGTCGGCGGGTTCGCGCTGCAGGCGATCGTGCGCGGCGTGCTGGAGGGCACCGGCCCGGTGAGCGCGCTGCTGGTGATGAGCGGCACCGCGTTCGTGCTCTTCACCAACTACATGATCACCGATCCGGGCACGACGCCGGTGAAGCCCGCCCGGCAGGCGGCGTTCGGCTTCGTGACCGCCATCGTCTACGGGCTGCTGGTGACGGCGCACATCGCGTTCGGGCTGTTCTTCGCGTTGGTCATCGTCTGCGCGGGCCGCGGCGCCTGCCTCGCGTTGCTGGGCCTGCGGCGGCGCACGCCCACGGCGATCCCGCCGCAGCGCGTCGCCACCGGCACCGCGAGCGGCACCGCCACCGAGATCGCCGAACCGGTGCCGGCCGTCGCGCCATGACCGAGGCGGCGATGACCGGGGCGATCGCGATCGTCGGCATGGGGTGCCGCTATCCCGACGCCGACGGGCCCGACCGGTTGTGGGAGACCGTGCTGGCCGGGCGCCGGGCGTTCCGCGGCATCCCGCGAACCCGGCTGAACCCCGACGACTACGTCGGCGAGGCGGGCGACCCGGACCGGACGTACGCCAGGACCGCCGCCGTGCTGGAGGGCTGGGAGTTCGACCGGGCGCGGTTCCGGGTGCCCGGCCCGGCCCATCGCGTGACCGATCCCGCGCACTGGCTGGCGCTGGAGGTCGCCTCCGAGGCTCTGGCCGACGCGGGTTTCCCGGGCGGCGAGGGGCTGGACCGCGACCGGGTCTCGGTCGTTCTCGGCAACACGATGGCCGGGGAGGTCAGCCGGGCGGCGCAGCTGCGGCTCCGCTGGCCGTACGTGCGCCGTACCGTCGCCGCCGCGCTCGCCGGGGAGGGACTGGACGACCCGACGCAGGCGCGGCTCCTCGCCCGGCTGGAGCAGACCTACAAGGCGCCCTTCCCCGAGCCGAACGACGAGTCCCTGGCGGGCGGCCTCGCCAACACCATCGCCGGGCGGATCTGCAACCACTTCGACCTGCGCGGCGGCGGCCACACCGTCGACGGCGCGTGCGCGTCCTCGCTCCTGTCGGTGATCGCCGGGTGCTCGGCGCTGCTGTCCGGCGACGCCGACCTGGTGCTCGCGGGCGGCGTCGACCTCAGCCTGGACCCGTTCGAGCTGGTCGGGTTCGCCCGGACGGGCGCGCTCGCGACGGACGCGATGCGGGTGTACGACGCGGCGCCCACCGGCTTCTGGCCCGGCGAGGGCTGCGGGATGGTCGCGCTCATGCGTTCCGAGGACGCGATCGCCGCGGGCCGCACGCCGCTGGCGACCGTTCAAGGCTGGGGGACCTCGTCCGACGGCCAGGGCGGCATCACCCGGCCCGAGGCGGGCGGGCAGCTGCTGGCGCTGCGCCGCGCCTACCGCCGGGCGGGCTTCGGGCCGCAGACCGTCGGGCTGTTCGAGGGCCACGGCACCGGAACGGCCGTCGGTGACCGCGCCGAGCTCGAGGCGCTCATCGCCGCGCACGAGGGCTCGCGCCGGAACGGGCCGCCCGCCGCCCTCGGCACCGTGAAGGCCAACATCGGGCACACCAAGGCCGCGGCGGGCGTCGCCGGGCTGATCAAGGCCGTTCAGGCGCTGCGGCACCGGGTCCTCCCGCCCACCACGGGCTGCGAGACACCTCATCCGCTGCTGGAGGACGCGCCGCTGCGCGTCGTCGGCGAGGCCGAGGCCTGGCCGGACGGGCCGATCCCGGCGCGTGCGGCGGTGAGCGCGATGGGGTTCGGCGGCATCAACACCCATGTCGTCCTGGAGGCGGCCCAGCACGTTCCCGGGCAGGTCACCCTGCGCGGGCCGCTCGGCGAGCAGGTCTTCGTGATGGCGGCCTGGTCCCGCGAGGAGCTGCACGTCCTGCTCGACCGGATCGCCGTACGGGCCGAGACGATGTCGCACGCCGAGCTCCTGGACCTGGCGGCGACGCTGCCGACCGAGGGCGAGTTCCGCGTCGGGATCGTCGCCTCCGACCCCGGGCGGCTCGCCCGCCGGGCCCGCCTCGCCGCCCGCCTCGAAACGGGCGGAGGGCTGGCCGCCGGGCCCGGGATCTACGCGGGCAGCGGGGCGCGCATGCCGATCGGGCTGCTGTTCACCGGCCAGGGCTCTGCCGTGAAGGGCACTGCGGTCGACGGTGGCACGGACACGGCGGTCGCCCAGCCCGCGATCATCGGCGCCGCGCTCGCGGCGCTGCGTCGGCTGGAAAGACTCGGCGTACGGGCGGCCGGAGCCGTCGGGCACAGCCTCGGCGAGATCGCCGCGCTGCACTGGGCAGGGGCGTTGACCGAGAACGACGCGATGACGCTCGCGGAACGGCGCGGCCGGATCATGGCCGCCCAGGGCCGTTCGGGCACCGGGATGGCGTCCGTCGCCGCCGAGCCGGACGCCGTCGCCGAGCTGCTGCGCGGGACCCGCCTGGTCGTCGCGGCCGACAACGGCGTGGCCCAGGTGATCGCGGGCGACCTCGGTGAGCTGGACGCGGTCGTGGCGAAGGCCCGGGACCAGGGGCTCACCGTGCGGCGGCTGGAGGTCGGGCACGCCTACCACTCCCCGGCGATGGCCGCCGTCGCCGAACCGCTGGCCGCGTTCCTCGCGGGCATGCTGATCTCGGTGCCCGGCCGCCCGGTCCACTCGACGATCACCGGCGTGCGGCTGTCGGCCGACGAGGACCTGCGCGGGCTGCTGGTCCGGCAGGTCACCGCCCCGGTGCGCTTCCGGGAGGCGGTGTCGGGGCTCGCGCGCGAGTGCGGGCTGCTCGTGGAGGTCGGGCCCGCCGGGGGCCTGGCCGGGCTCGCCGAGGCGGTGACCGGCGTCCCGGCGGTGACACTGAACGCGGGGGGCGTGGCCGCACTGTTCGCGGCGGGCGCGATCCGCGACGCCGCGCCGCTGTTCGCCGGGCGCTTCCGCCGGCCTTTCGATCTGTGGCGCGATCCGGTGTTCCTGGAGAGCCCGTGCGAGCGTGCGCCGGAGGTGCGGATCCCGCAGCAGCGGACCGTTCAGGCTCCGGTGCCGCGGCACACGAGGCCCGGGCACGGATCGGTGGCCGAGACCGTTCGGCGGCTGGTGGCCGAGGCGCTCGAACTGCCGCTGGACGCGATCGGAGACGGCGACCGCCTGCTCGCCGACCTGCACCTGAACTCCCTGCGCGTCGCCCAGCTCGCGGGCCGCGCGGCGACCGACTGCGGACGGGCCGCACCGACGGCACCGCCCGCCCTGGCGGACGCGACCGTCGGCGCGGTGATCGAGATGATCGAGGCGCTGCCGCGCGCCGGGTCGGCGGATCCCGCCGCGCCGGTCGCCGGGGTGGGTGAGTGGCACCGCATCCTGGTGCCCGAGCCCGTGGCTCCCGAGCCCGCGCCCGTGGTGGGCGACGATGCGGTCCGGGTCGTCCTGCCGGAGGCGCCTGGAGATGACGACATGGAACGGCTCGTCGCCGCCGCCCGTGACTCGCTCGCGTACGCGGTGCCGCTGGAGGTCGTCGACCCCGGCAACGTCGCGTCGGGGTTCGTCGGGACGCTGCGGGCCGAGCATCCAGAGCTGACCGTTCACCATGTGCCGGGGAACGCGGTCCGCCACCGGCCGCTGATCTTCTCGGGGGAGGCGTCAGGGGAGCCGGAGTTCCCGTTCGGGCCGCAGGACGTCGCACTCATCACCGGCGGCGCCAAGGGGATCGGGCTGGAGAGCGCCCGCGCGCTCGCCCGGCACGGCGTGCGGCTGGTCCTGATGGGGCGTTCCGCCGACCTCGATCCCGCCGCCGTCCACGGGCTGGGCGACGACGTCCGGTACGTGAACGCGGACGTGACCGACGCCGACGCGGTCGCGAAGGCGCTCGCGGCGATCGGCCCGGTGAGCGTGCTGATCCATGCGGCGGGCGTCAACCGGCCCGCGCGGTTCGCCGACCTGGACGCCGCCGACTTCGCCGACCACGCCGCCCCCAAGGTGCGCGGGCTGGCGAACGTGCTGGACGCCCTCGACGCCCTCGACCCCTCCGACAACTCAGTGCTGCGGGCGGTGGTCACCTACGGGTCGGTGATCGGACGGTTCGGGCTCGCGGGCGAGGCCCACTACGCCCTGGCCAACGGGCGGATGCGCGAGCTGGTCCGGCGGACCGCCGCGCGGCTGCCCGGCTGCTGGGTCTGCAACGTCGAATGGACGGTCTGGTCGGGCGCGGGCATGGGCGACCGGCTCGACGTGCTGGACGGGCTCGGCCGGGCCGGGGTCGTCCCGCTGCCCGCCGAACGCGGCGGCGAACTGCTGCTGCGGCTGCTCGCGGCCCGCCCGGCCGTGCCGTCCGTGCTGGTCACCGGCAGGCTGCCCGCCTTGGAGGCGGAGGCGGAGGCCGGGGTCGCCGGGCCGCACCGGGTCCACACGCCCGGAGTCGAGCTCGTCACCGAACGGGAGCTGACCGCCTCCGCGCCGCTCCTCGCCGACCACCGCGTCAGCGGGGTGACGGTCGTGCCGGCCGTGGTGATGCTGGAGGCGATGGCCTCGGCGGCGCGCGAGCTGACCGGGCGCGCCCCGTCGGGTTTCGCGGACCTGCGCTGGCACCGGCCGGTCACGGTCCCCGACGAGGGCGCGCGCACGCTGCGGATCTGCGCCCTGCGCCGCGAGGACGGCACCGTCGACCTCGCCGTCCGCACGGACGAGACCGGCTTCGAGGTCGACCACGCCGCAGGCCGTACCGCCGGAGGACCGCTCACCCCGCCCGGCGTCGCCGCTCCAGAGACCGCGCCTCCCGCGCACGAGGGCGCCGAGCTGTACGGATCGCTGTTCTTCCACGGTCCCGCCTACCAGCGGCTGATCCGGTACGAACGGCTGGAGTCCAAGGGGTGCGCGGCGATCCTGCGCGGCGGCGACGGCCTGGCCATCGACGACGCCTCGATCCACGTTCTGCAGGGGTGCGTGCCGCATCGTCGCCTGCTGCCCGTGGGATGCGAGGCGTTCGCCCGCCATCCGTACGAGAACCCGGGCGGCGAGCTTCGTGTGACCGCCGTGGAACGCGACCACCAGGGCGCCGACTACACCTACGACGTCGTGGTGACCGCCACCTCCGACGGCAGGCCGGTGCTTTCGTGGCGAGGCCTCAGGCTTCGCGACGCAGGGCCCCTCGAGCATCCGGGCGGGCTTCCCGCCGTTCTCGCGGGCCCCTACCTGGAGCGCAACGCGGGAGCCCTGCTCGGCAAGGGGCGGCGCGTGCGCGTCGAGTCCGAGCTCTGCCTGCCCGAGGAACCGTCGCCCTGGCCGGGAGTCGCCGGTGAGATCGTACGGCTGACCGGCGAGCCCGAGGAGCACGCGTTCACCCGCGTCCGGACCGTCGAGGAGTGCCTCTCCCAGCAGGGCCGGGACGCGGCGTCGGTGCCGCTCACGGTCGAGGGTGTCTACGAGGACGGCTGGGTGCTGATGCGCGTCGGGAACGCGACGGCGGCCTCCTGCGTGCTCAGGCTCGCGGGCCGTACGGACCCGGTGGCGGTCGCCGTTCTCGCCGAGGGGGAGGAGGTGGAGGGGCGGTGAGGCCGCACTTCACCTACGAGCACATGGTCACGTTCGCCGAGACCAACCTCGTGGGCAACGTCTACTTCGCGCACTACGTCACCTGGCAGGGCGCCTGCCGCGAGCGCTTCCTCGCCGAGCACGCGCCCGGGGTGGTCGCCCGGCTGGCCACCGACCTGGCGCTGGTGACGGTCTCCTGCTCGTGCGACTACCTGTCCGAGCTGTACGCCCTGGACCGGGTCTCGATCCGGATGTCCCTGCGGGCGACGGCGGGCAACCGGGTGGCGATGGACTTCTCCTATTACCGCGTGGGCAATGGGCCTGCGCAACTCGTCGCCCGTGGCACGCAGGAGATCGCGTGCATGACGCGGGAGGGCGGACGGCTCGTGCCGGTGCCCGTTCCCGAGGAGCTGGAGCAGGCACTGGCCGCGTACATCCCGGCCTGAGCGCGCAGGTGGTCGCGCAGTTCGTCGCGTAGGCAGTCGCGCAGCTAGTTGCGCGGGTAGTTGCGCAGGATTTTCAATTCTCCTGGCCACCGCTTTTCTCTCGCACCACGGCCGCCGTTCCCTTGCTGAGCGATCATGAAACTCAGCTGATCCACAGTTGCAAGGGAAAGAAAAATGTCCAATACAGACAAGTCCAATACGGACAAAAATCCCGACGGCGACAATCGTGGGGAAAACGCCGGTCCGCATGCGGACCGGCGGCGCTTTCTGGCCGGGGCGGCCGCCGCGGGCGCGGCCGGTGCCGCCGCGGTGGCGGGCGGTGGGCTCACGCCCACCCCGGCGATGGCCGCGGCGCCCGGTGGCTCGGGCCTGCTGGCCCCGACCGGCTTCACCTGGGCGGGTGCCATTCCCGGCAACCCGTACGTGAAGTACTACCCGGAGCTGGCCAACCGGCCCTACATCCCGGGGTACGGCTTCGCCGAACTGCCGATGCCCACCGAGCCCGGCGCGTTCCTGTCCGAGGCGCTCAAGCGGATCTTCGGCGTGTTCCAGCGGTGCCTGTGCATCACCCCGGAGGCGGTGCTGAACTTCGCCACCCTGGGGGCCGCCAACCTGCAGAGCGACAAGCAGCGCGAGACCATCCGGATGGAGGGCGGCGTCGGCGTCGGCATCGGCGGCGGCCAGGACAACCTGATCCAGCAGGTCTTCAACGTGATCCTGCACCCGGGCGAGCACATCTCGATGGGCATCGCCGAGCTGGTCGGCAAGATCACCGTTGACCACGACGGCAACCGCAAGGTGGAGCCGAGCTTCATCCTGCCGATCGACACCGAGCAGATCATCGGCCAGTTCATCCGGATCGTGAACCCGCTCAACTGGCCGACCATCATCGGGAACTTCGTGAAGAACCCGCTCTCGATCTTCGAGGAGCTGCTCGCGTTCTTCTTCCCGGTGCGCCAGCGGATGAACTTCAACGTCAAGGTCAAGTGCGAGAAGTTCCCGGACGTCGAGCTGATCAACAAGGCCACCATCCAGGTGGACAGCGGCCATCTCAGCTCGTTCCCGCCGAAGAACGCGCCCTACCGCACGCCGGGCCCGGTCGAGTTCGTCGACGCCAAGCACCCGAACAGCCAGCCGCTGGTCGTCATCGAGAAGTGGCAGCCGACGGTGGACCACCGCAAGAACCTGCCGCCGCAGGTGCTCGACCCGTCCAAGGCCGTGTACCCGGAGACCGTGGACGTGGACCTGCCCTGCGCCGAGGACCGGCGGCGCTGAGCATCTCTTCAGCACTGTTCGAATTCAGCGCTGTTCGAAGCGCCACGACGAGGGGCGGCGGCCGTGACGGCCGCCGCCCCTCGGTGCGTCTCCGAGCCGGTCGGTCGCAGGCGGGTCAGGCACCCAGGAAGCGGACCAGGGCGAAGCTGTCGCCGTTCACCGGGTCGTGGCTGCGGCCGCCGACCACGATGTTGCCGTCCGCCTGCAGGGCCACCGCGTGGCCGCGGTCCGACGGCGAGCCGAAGTCGCTGATGGCGACGCCGTTCTTGCCGAAGCCGGTGTCGGGGTCGCCGTCGGCGTCGTAGCGCACGACCGCGACGCTGTCGCCGGTGTCGGCCGCCGTGGTGAACCCCGACACCACGACCTTGTCGTCGGGCTGCACGGCGACCGCGCGGCCCTGCGAGGCCGAGCCGATCTGGGTGACCACGCGGCCCTGGTCGCCGAACGTGGCGTCGGCCCTGCCGTCGGCGGTGTAGCGGGCCGCGGCGATGTGGCCGTCCACGGTCCCGGCCGCCACGATCTTGCCGTTCTTCTGCAACGCGACACCGTGCGCGGTGCCCGAGGTGGTCTTGAAGTCGATCGCCGCGGCGCCCTTCTTGCCGAAGCCCTGGTCCAGCACGCCCGCGGGCGTGTAGCGGGCGACCAGGAAGGCGGCGCCGACCTTGCCGGAACTGGACCCGGCGACCACGATCTTCCCGTCGGGCTGCAGGGCGACCGCGCTGCCGCGGTCGGAGGCCCCCAGCTTGGAGACCACCGAGCCGCCCTTGCCGAACGAGGCGTCGCGCTTGCCGTCGGTGCCGTAGCGGGCGACGGCGACCGCCTTGCCGCTGGTGCCGACGGCCACGATCTTGCCGTCCGGCTGCACCGCGACCGCGTAGGCGGCGTCGGCCTGGCCGCTGATCCGGTCGACCACCCGGCCGCCGTAGCCGAACGTGCGGTCGCTCTGGCCGTTCGGCAGGAAGCGCTGCAGGGCGAAGTTGCTGCCGACGCCGGGCTCGACGCTGTAACCGGCGACCACGATCTTCCCGTCGGGCTGCACGGCGACCGCGCGGCCCTCGGCCAGCTTGCCGATCGCCGACACCCGCTTGCCACCCGTGCCGAACGCGGGGTCCAGCCGCCCGTCGGGGCAGTAGCGGGCCAGGGCGAGGCCCGAGCCGCTGTCACCGACGGCGAGGATCTTGCCGTCCTTCTGCACCGCCAGCGCGTACACCGCGTCCTTCTGCTTGCTGAACGCGGTGACGACCTGGCCCGAGACCACGTTGTCCGAGCCGAACGCCGGGTCCATCCCGCCGGCGTCGGCGAGGGCGGCCGGCGCGGCGAGGACGGCCACCGCCGCGGCCCCGCCGAACAGCCCCGCCGCCCGCGCGGCCGAGCGGCCGGCGGACCGGCCGGCGGACGGGCCGGTTCGCCGACCGGTCGGTCGTGATCGCCCGGAATTGTGGTGTGTATTTGCATTCATGGTTTTTCTATCCTTCCTAGTGCCGCATGGCGCACAGCAGGTTCTTGCCATTGGCAGGCGACTCGACCCGTTTCACCCGATTGTTTGGCGGATTGCTGAATGCTCTTTATCCTTCGCAGTCCGCTCATTGGGGTTGTCCGCCCGTGCGGATGGCAATTTGCTATGGGGTAAACGCCATTCGGGGGGTTAGATGACTTATCAGAGACGCGTGCGCCCACGGGGGCCGCACGCTCGGATTGCAGGTACGGCGATCGCCGTCGCCGCGGCGGCGCTGGTCGCCGTGCCGCAGGCGGGCACCGCCGGTGCCGCCGCCCGCGAGGAGCTGGTCTCCGAGTCCTTCTCCGGGTCCTCGACCACGCCGGGAATGTGGGCGGCGCCGAGCCCGCGAGGCTCGCACACGCCGTGTCTCACCGCGGCGACCGACCCGCCCGCGGGCTCGCTCAAGGCGTGCAACGCGGTCAAGTCCGGGAGGTCCAAGGCCGACCCGCCCGGTGAGGGCGTCTTCCAGTTGACCGACAACTCCAAGAAGGACGCCGGTGGGCTGGTGCTGACCAAGCCGCTCACCACGAAGAAGGGCCTGCGGCTCGACTTCGACATGTACATGTACGACCAGTCGACCAAGAAGGCGGCCGACGGGATCGCCTTCTACCTGCTCGACGGTGCCCAGAAGGAGGTGACCGCCGGCGAGATCGGCGGCGCGCTCGGCTACAAGGGCATCAAGGGCGCCGTCATGGGCTTCGGGTTCGACCAGTTCGGCAACTTCGCCACCAAGATCGGCGGCGCGACGGAGAACTCCAAGTTCACGCCCGACAACATCGGCGTGCGCGGCGCGGAGTCGACCGGGTACCGCTACATCACCGGTGTGAAGGCGCCCGCCTCGCTCGACGCCCCGGACGCCAAGTCCCGGCAGTCGGCCAAGCGGCACGTGAGCATCGCCGTGAGCCCGGCCAACTTCCTGTCGCTGTCGATGGACTTCAACGACGGCAAGGGCAGCCGCAAGCTCATCAAGGACTTCGACCTGGACGGCATCAAGGGCCAGCCCAAGCTGCCGGACACGCTGAAGCTCGGCTGGTCGGCGTCCACCGGCGCCTACACCAGCTACCACGAGATCTCCGGCTTCCGCGCGGCGAGCCTGGACCCGAACCTGTCGGTGAAGCTGACCGGTGACCTCCAGGTGAGGGCGGGCGGCGCGGGCAGCGCCCAGCTCGAGGTGTCCAACGCGGCGGCCGCC
This sequence comes from Actinomadura barringtoniae, assembly GCF_017573505.1. GTDB lineage: Bacteria > Actinomycetota > Actinomycetes > Streptosporangiales > Streptosporangiaceae > Spirillospora > Spirillospora barringtoniae. The sequence continues at coordinate 12,549 of NZ_JAGEOJ010000042.1, read as the reverse complement.
GCGGCCACCGACGGCACCGTGACCGCCACCTACAAGATCGCCGCCGGGCTCAAGGTGGACCGGGCGAGCGGTGACGGCTGGTCCTGCGACGTCGCGGGCGACCTGGTCACCTGCAAGCGGCCCGACGTGCTGGAGCCGGGCGCGTCCGCCCCGCCGATCACGATCAGGTACACCGCCGGCGGCGCCGCCACCGGCCTGCTGAACTCGATCGCCAAGGCGACCACCCCGGGCCAGGCGCCCGGCGAGGACCCGGCGGCCAAGCTGGCCGTCCAGATCATCGGGCAGATCGTCACGCCGCCGGTGGGCAAGGACCCGTCGGTGTCGCTGTCGATCACCCACGACGGCGACCCGGTGCCGGGCGGCGTCACCCCGTACCACCTGACCGTGCGGAACGACAGCCACGCCGGGCCGACCGACGGCACCGTCACCGCCACCTTCGACGCGCCGTCCGTCGGCACGATCAAGCTGGCGCGCGGCGACGGCTGGCGCTGCAAGGTGGACGGCAAGCGCGCCACCTGCACGCGCCGCGGCATGGGCGACGACGCGCTGAAGCCGGGCAAGACCTACCCGCCGGTGACGGTGGAGGTCGCCTTCCCCGACGACGCCGCGGGCGCCGTCGTGGAGGCCCAGGGCAAGATCACCGTCCCGGGCGACGCCGACGAGTCCGACAACGAGGCCGTGGAGCCGGTGACGGTGGCCAAGCCGAACAAGGAGGCCCGCACCGGCCTGAAGATCCACGTGGACGCCTCGCCCAGGCAGTACAAGGCCGAGCAGCCGTTCACCTACACCGTGACCGTCACCAACGACGGGCCGGACCTGGCCAAGGACGCCGTGGTGAACGTGCACCTGCCCGACAAGTGGACCAAGGTGCCGTGGGCCTGCAAGGCGACCGGCGGCAGCCGGTGCCCGAAGCCGATCGTCACCAAGGACAAGTACGTCCTGCCGATCAAGGGCAACCTGGACACGACGATCGACGTCGCGCCGGGCGGCAAGGTGGTTCTTCAGGTGAGCTGCAAGCCGCCGAAGGGGTTCACCAGCCCGATCGAGATCATGGGCGCGATCACGCCGCCGCCGGGCGCCGTGAACGCGGGCTGCACGGGCACGTGCAAGGCCACGCTGACCGCGCCGAAGAGCACGTCCTGGTTCTAACGGGGACGACGCTCGCGACGCATTAGCGGGATGAACGCGGCGGGGACGGAGCGATCCGTCCCCGCCGCTTCACGCTTGGTGTCGTGTCTCAGCGCCGCTTCACGTCTTGGGCTCGCCTGAGACCGAGATGCCCATCCAGCCGTCCGGCAGCCCGGCGCCGCCGTGCCAGGCCAGGTCGGAGAGGTAGCCGACCAGCTGGGCGCGGGGCATGGCCGTTCCGCCGCGCAGCCACCACTCGATCGCGGCGATCGCCGAGCCCATCATCGCCCGCGCGCCGGGCGCGGCCATCTCGGCGTCGCGGCCCGCGGCGGCCTGCGCCGGTCCGAGCATCGTCTCGATGGCGCCCGCGAGCAGGTCGAACAGGCCCGGTCCGGTGTCGTCCTCGTTCAGCGGGCGGATCAGTGCCCAGTACAGCTGCGGCCGTTCCTCGGCCCAGGCGAACAGCACGTCGAGGATCGCGGCGAACTGCGACTTCGGCTCGCGCTCGCCCGTCGCCCGGCCGAACATCTCCAGCAGGATGATCCCGGCGTGCCGTTCGCTCAGCGCGGCGAGCACCTCGGCCTTGCCGGAGAACGCGGCGTAGACCGCCGAACGCGCGTACCCCGCCTCGCGGGCGACCTCGGCCAGCGACACGCTCGTGCCCATCGCGCCGATGGCCCGTTCGGCCGCGTCCAGCAGCTCCTCCCGCCGCCGCGCGGCGTCCACGCCCGGCCCGCGGGGCCGGCCGCGCCCCCTGGCGGGCGCTCCTCCCTCTGTCACCCGGCCAATGCTAGGGCGCCGAGGGTTGACATCGGGTCAGCAAAAAGTACAGCCTGTCTTTTATGGTCCTCACCGCCGCGCCCGGCCGACACTGGGCACCGATTCAGGGCGAGTTCGACCTCGCCGTCACCGAGATCACCGGCAGGCTGCCCGCCGGACTGACGGGCACCCTCTACCGCAACGGCTCCGGCCGCTGGGACATCGGCTCGACCGCCGTCGACTGCCTCTTCGACACCGACGGCATGATCAGCGCGTTCGCCCTGGACGGGCAGGGCGTGCGGTTCCGCAACCGGTTCGTCCGGACCAAGCAGTACGTGCGGGGCGAGCGGGCGGGCCGCATGACCACGCGCGGCCTCGGGCAGCAGCGGCCCGGCGGCGTCGCCGCCAACGCCCTGCGCGGCCCGGCCAACACCGCCAACACCAGCGTGCTCGTGCACAACCAGCGGCTGCTGGCGCTGTGGGAGGCCGGGCGGCCGTACGTGCTGGACCTCGACTCGCTGGAGACACTCGGCCAGACCAACCTCGGGGGCACGCTCAAGGGCCTGCTCGGCGCCTACTCCGCGCACTACGTCCAGGACCCGCACACCGGGTCGGTGGTCAACTTCGGGTTCGACCCGTACCTCCCGCGCCTGGACCTGCGGTGGGTGCGCGAGGCGGCGACGCCCGCCGAACGGCTCCGCCGGATGCGCGAGCAGGTCGGCGAGGCGCGGCCCAGGGTCCGGCTGCGGCTGTACGAGACCGACCGCGCGGGCACCACCCGCTACCTGCGCTCGGTGCCGCTGCCCGCCATGTGCTACATCCACGACATGGCGCTGACCCGCAACTACGCCATCTTCGCCGCCACGCCCTGGCGCATCGATCCGCTCCCGATCGCCGCCGGCACGTCCCCGATGCTCGACGCGATGCACTTCGTCCGGAACGCGCCGAGCTACTTCCTGCTAGCGCCGCGCGCCGTGGGACCGGTGCGGGTCGTGGAGACCGACCCGTTCTTCATGGTTCATTTCGCCAACGCCTTCGAGGTGGCGGGCGCGTCTGGCGACGAGGTCGTGGTGGACCTGCCCCGGTACGCGCCCGAGACGTTCCACACGGCCATGGCGTTCTTCGCCGACCCACGTTCGGCGCCCGCGGCGGGCGGCACGCTGACCCGCTACCGGATCGGCGCCACCGGCAAGGTCACCACCGAGCAGATCAGCGACGCGCTGTGCGAGGCGCCGCAGTTCGACCAGCGCCGGTCCACCAAGGACTATCGCTGGTCGTACTCCATCGCGCGGACCGACGGGGTGAGCGCGCCGCTCGGCCCCGGCTTCGGCATCGCCCGCTTCGACCACCGCACCGGCGCCGCCGACACCTACATCACCGCCGACGACGGGCTGATCGAGCCGGTCTTCGTGCCCCGCTCACCGGACGCCGCCGAGGACGACGGGTGGATCCTGACCGTCGGCTACAGCGCTTCTGAGCACCGCAGCCGGCTGATGGTCTTCGATGCCGCCCATCTCCCCGACGGCCCGGTGGCGGAGGCCTGGCTCCCGTTCCACGTCCCGATCAGCTTCCACGGCACGTTCACCGAACGCGTCGCGACCTGACCGGGGGAGTATGCGAGGTCAGACCGGGATCGAGGTCAGGCCGGGATCGAGGTCAGACCGAGATGGGGAGGCGCTCGGGTCCGCGCAGGTTGATGCGGCCGTTCCACTCGACCTCACCGTCGGGGGCGAGGCCGGGGAACCGCCGTACGAGCCGTTCGATCGCGACCCGGCCCTCCAGCCGGGCGAGCGCCGAGCCGAGGCAGTGGTGGCGGCCCACGCTGAACGAGACGTGCGCCCGGGCGTTGTCGCGGTCGATCCTCAGCCGGTCGGCGTCCGGACCCCAGTAGTTCTCGTCGCGGTTGGCCGAGGCCAGCGCCGCCACCACGAACGTGCCGGGCGGGATCTCCCGGTCGCGCACCGTGTACGGCCGGGTCGTGACCCGCCGGGTCTGCTGCACCGGCGAGTCGTAGCGCAGGAACTCCTCGACCGCGTTGTCGGCCAGGTCCGGGCGCTCGCGCAGCATCGCCAGCTGCTCGGGCGCGCGCAGCAACGCGACGACGCCGTTGGCGATCAGGTTGACGGTGGTCTCGTGACCGGCGACGTACAGCAGCGTGACCTGCGCGACCAGCTCGTCGTCGGTCAGCCGGCTGCCCTCGTGCTCGGCCATGATGAGCGAGCTCAGCAGGTCGTTGGCCGGACGCTTGCGCTTCCACGCGATCAGCTCCCGAATGATCGCGGTCATCTCGACGCCGGCCTCGGCGATCGAGGCGAGCATCTCCGGCCCGTTCACCGGCTCCAGCGAGCGGACCAGCAGGCCGCTCAGCTCGCGGACGCGCTCGCTGTCGGTCGGCGGCATGCCGAGCATCCGCGAGATCACGGTGAACGGCAGCGGGAAGGCCAGCGCCGGAACCAGGTCGGCGCGCCCGGCCTCGGCGATCTCGTCGAGCGCGGCGTCCACCAGCTCGGTGACCTCCGGTTCGAGCGCGGAGACCTTGCGCGGGGTGAACACCTTGGCCACCAGCGAGCGCAGCCGGGTGTGGTCGGGCGGGTCGCGATCCAGCATCGACAGCGTGAGCACGTCCAGGCCGCTGCTGGCGAGCTCGTCGCTCTGCTCGCGGAACGCGCCGGAGGTCACCCGGCCGACGTCGACCGACAGGTCCGAGCGCAGGACCTGCGCCACCTCCTCGTAACCGGTCAGGATCCAGAGCCCGAACGGGTGCTCGTGCACCGGATCGGTCTCGCGCATGCGCCGGTACGTCGGGTACGGGTCGTCGGTGAAGCCGGGCTCGAACGGGTTGAACAGCAGTTCTGTCTCGAGCGGGATCTCGGTCATCGGAAGCCTCTCAGGTGGTGGAGGGCCGGGGGAGGGAGAAGAGCGGACACGAGCTCAGGTGCGACACGGTGAACACCTACTCTGCGTTGGAGACATACGCTGTGTATGTTCGTATACTCCGTGCATGTCACCTGTCAAGAGCCGCCGGGAGCAGTACTCCGAGGCGACCAAGGCCGCGCTGCTGGAGGCCGCGACCCGGCGCTTCGCCGAGCGCGGCTTCGCCGGCACGTCGCTGGAGGACGTCGCCTCCGACATCCAGGCCACCCGAGGCGCGGTCTACCACCACTTCGCCAACAAGACGGCCCTGTTCGAGGCCGTTTTCGACGCGCTGGAGGTCGAGACGATCCGCCTGTCCATGGAGGCGGCCGCGAACCAGGAGGATCCCTGGGAGGCGGGGCAGGCGGCGCTGAGCTCGTTCCTGGACGTGTGCTGCGACCCGGTCTACGGCCGCATCGTCTGGCAGGAGGCGCCCCTCGCTCTGGGCTGGGAGCGCTGGAAGGAATGCGAGCAGAAATACGCGCTCGGCCTGATCGAGGGCATCATCAAGAGCCTCGTCGACAGCGGGGACCTGCCGGAACTGCTGCCGCTGGAGGCGACCGCCCGCATCACGTTCCACATCCTCGGCGCGGCCGGCATGGCGCTGTCGGAGACGCCCGAGCCTGACAAGCCCCGCGTACGCGAGGAGTACGGCCGCTCGATCACCTACCTGCTCACCAACGCCCGAGTACAGGCGGCCGGCTGACGTTCACCCGGCCGTGGTGAAGCTCAGCTGAGGTGTTACTCGGCGGCGCTCAGTTGCTCGGCGGCGCTTAGTTGCTCGGCGGGGCTCGGTTGCTCGGCGGGGCTCGGTTGCTCGGCGGGGCTCGGTTGCTCGGCGGGGCTCGGTTACTTGGCGACGCTCTTGGCGAGGTGGCGGCCGATGACCATGCGCTGGATCTGGTTGGTGCCCTCGAAGATCTGCATGACCTTGGCCTCGCGCATGTAGCGCTCCACCGGGAAGTCGCGGGTGTAGCCGTAGCCGCCGAGCACCTGGACGGCGTCGATCGTCACCTTCATCGCGGCGTCGGTGGCGACCAGCTTGGCGATCGAGGCCTGGCGGCCGAACGGCAGCCCGCGGTCCTTGCGGCGGGCGGCGTCCAGGTAGGTGGCGCGCGCCGACTCGACGGCGGCGGCCATGTCGGCCAGCAGGAACGCCAGCCCCTGGTTGGCGATGATCGGGCGGCCGAACTGCTCGCGTTCGGTGGCGTAGCGGACCGCGTGGTCCAGCGCGCCCTGCGCGAGCCCGACCGCGCACGCGGCGATGCCCAGCCGCCCGGAGTCCAGCGCCGACAGCGCGATCGGGAAGCCCTGGCCCTCGTCGCCGAGGCGCCACTCCGCCGGCACGCGCGCGTTGTCGAAGTGCAGCTGGGCCGTGGTCGAGCCGGTCAGGCCCATCTTGCGTTCGGGCGGCCCGAACGTCAGGCCCGGCATCTGGCCCTCGGTGAGGAAACAGCTGATGCCCTTGCCGCCGTCGTCGGACGTACGGGCGAACAGCACGTAGAAGTCGGCCTCGCCGCCGTGGGTGATCCACGTCTTGGTGCCGTTGACCAGGTAGTGGTCGTCCTCGGCGACCGCGCGGGTGCTGAGCGCGCCGGCGTCCGAGCCCGCGTGCGCCTCCGACAGCGCGTACCCGCCGAGCAGTTCGCCGCCGAGCAGCTCGGGCAGCTGCTTGCGCTGCTCCTCGTCTCCGAACGCCGACAGCGGATAGCAGGCCAGCGTGTGCACGCTGAGCCCGACCGCGACCGACGCCCACACCGAGGCGATCTCCTCCAGCACCTGGAGGTAGACCTCGTACGGCTGCCCGCCGCCACCGTCCTCCTCCGGGTAGGGCAGCCCGAGCAGCCCCGAACGGCCCAGCAGCCGGAAGATGTCGCGCGGGAACGCGGCGGCCTCCTCGGCAGGCGCGGCGCGCGGCGCCAGCTCCTTGCTGACGAGCTCGCGGGTCAGCGCGATGAGGTCCTCGGCTTCGGGGGTGGGAAGCATCCGTTCAGCGGGCATGCCCCCATCATCGCGGATCAGGAGACCAGCTCGCGCTCCAGAGGGGTCCTAAAGCGAGGGATCGCGCGGACATCCCCGAACCATCCGGGCAGCCTGCCCGCCTCGGCCTCGATCGCGGCGATCGCATCGGCCCCGACGTCCTCCAGGAGCTGAGTGGCGATCTCGCCGTCCTTGCGCTGGGCCCAGCCGCCCACGATCCGGCCGTTCCACCAGATCGTCGGGCCGATGTTGCCGTTGCGGTCGAACAGGCGCGGGGCGTGCTCGCCGAGGTACCAGCCGCGTTCCTGCCAGCCCATCGGGGTCGGGTCGAGCGCGGGCAGCAGCGCCGCCCAGGGCTCGGGCTCGGCGACCGGGTCGAGGTCGTCGGCGAGGACGAGGCCGGTCGTGCCGTCCAGGTCGACCTCGGCGACGTCCAGCCGGGCGAGGGCCTTCTTGACGTCGGCGACCGTCCAGCCCGTCCACCACTTGATGTCGGACGCGGGCGCCGGGCCGAACGCGCGCAGCCACTGACCGACCAGCTCGGCCTTGGCCTCGTCGGCGTCCAACTGGGCGATGCCGCCGGGCAGCCAGGCCTCGATGGGCGTCCACTTGTACTGGCTGCTGGACCACGAGCCGTTCGGCCGGCCGCGCACGATCCGGCCCTCGCAGCCGAGCGTCACCAGCACCCAGGTCGTGATGTTGGTCGGGCGCGAATAGGACTTGCCGGGCGCCGGGTCGACCTGCGTGCGCAGCCTCGGCTCGTCCGCGCTGAGCTGCGCGCCGGTCGCCTCGCCGCGCGCCAGCAGTGCCTCGTGCGTGGCGTTCTCGACGTCGCGCAGCCAGCCCTGCACGTCGCCGTCGATGACGCCGGCCTGCTCGATCAGCCTGCCGTACGTGCGGCGCTGCTTGACGGCGAGCGCGTCCGCGCAGGACGCCTGCAGCACCGGAACGAGCTCGACCGGTACCACGAACATCGTCCGCCGCATCGCCAGCAGGCGCAGCAACGACCGGTCCTCATAGAGGGCCTTCTCCACGTGCGCGGGCGTCGCGGACACGCTGCGCGCCGCGACCGACAGGAACACCGTCGCGGGATCGGTCGCGTGCAGGGCCACCAGTGAACGGGCGATGCCGGCGGCGTCATCGGTCCGCTGTGACGCCGCGAGCCGGTGCCGCACGGCCAGCCGGGCGCGCCGCTCGGAGGGCGTGATCGAACGCATGGTCGAAACCCTATACGCCCCCGCCCCGCCCCGCCCGGGGTCAGCTGTGCTGGATCTTGACGGTCACCTTGTCCTTGGTCACCGACTGGACCGAGACGTTGAAGCCGTCGGCCTGCTGCTGACCGTCGCCCACCGGGACGGTCACCTGCTCTCCGGCGATCTTGAGCGTCACGGTCTCGTTCTGCACGCTGACCAGCTCGGCCTTCACGCCGAAGATGCTCGCGTTGGCGTCCACGCCGCGATCGAAGGTGACCGTGCAGGAGTTGGCGTTGCAGTCGGTCTTGGAGTTCTCGCCGCCGCATGCCGCGACCGCACCGAACGGCAGAAGCACGAGGGGCAACACGGTCAGGGTTCGCTTCAACGGGGAGATCATGGCAGCGAGTCTAGAAGTCCGCGCCACTCGGCCGTGCCCTTCCTCGGGAGGATTCACCCGGATGCGGAAGTAGTACCGGAGAGGGGCATCGGCTCGGTCAGGTAGCGCTGGACGGTGGGGGACAGGCTCGCGACCAGCGTGTTCACGTCCATGGCGACGACCGGCGGCAGCCGCAGGATGTACCGGCAGAGCGCCGTGCCGAGCACCTGGGTCGCGACCAGCCCGGCCCGCGCGGGCAGCTCCGCCGGGTCGTCCACCACGGCCGCGGCGGCCACCGCGACCTGCGAGCCGAAGATCGAACGCAGCTGGTCGGCGGCGGTCTCGTTCGTGATCGCCGACCGGAACAGCACGGTCAGCACCTCGTCGGCCAGGCCGCCCTCCCAGCGTTCGACGAAATGCCGCACCAGCGTCTCGCCGATCCGGTCGCGGTCCACCACCGTGAGGTCGGGGAACTGCAGGTCGATGTCGGTGGCGGCGGCGAACAGCCCGTCCTTGTTGCCGTAGTAGCGCATCACCATCGACGGGTCGATGCCCGCGTCCCCGGCGATCGCGCGGATCGTCGCCTTCTCGAACCCGTCGGCGGCGAAGCGGCGGCGGGCGGCGGCGAGGATCGCCGCCCGGGTCTGGTCGGAACGCGTCGTGAAAGCCATGCCAACAACTGTAGGCCAACATCTGTTGTCAAACCAACTCCGGCGCGCTAACGTCAATGCCAACAGATGTTGGCAAACGAACGTTGACCGGAGGTCGCCATGTCAGATCGACTCCCCACCACCACCGACGTCCTGATCGTCGGCGCCGGCCCCGTCGGCCTCACCCTCGCCGCCACCCTCCGGCAGCGCGGCGTGGACGCCGTCCTGGTCGACCGCCAGGCCGAGGGCGCCAACACCTCCCGCGCCGCCGTGGTCCACGCCCGCACGCTGGAGGTCCTGGAGACGATCTCGGTCAGCGACGAGCTCGTGAGCCGCGGGATCATCACCCCCCGCTTCACGGTCCGCGACCGCGACCGCGCTCTGCTGACCGTCGACTTCGACGGCCTCCCGACCAGTTACCCGTACACGCTGATGGTTCCCCAGAACGTCACCGAGGCCGTTCTGCTGGACCGCCTGCACGCGCTCGGCGGCCAGGTCCACCGCCCGTACGAGCTGGCCGAGATGACCCAGGACCCCAACGGCGTCACCGCGACCATGAGCACCGGCGAGACCATCCGCGCCCGCTACGCCGTCGGCGCCGACGGCATGCACAGCAAGGTCCGCGAGCAGGCAGGCATCGGCTTCACCGGCGCCACCTACGCCGAGTCGTTCGTGCTCGCCGACGTCCGCATGGACTGGGACCAGCGCCCCGACGAGGTCATGCTCTACTTCGCCCCCGAGGGCCTGGTCGTCGTCGCGCCGCTCCCCGGCGGCCACTACCGCATCGTCGCCACCGTGAACGAGGCCCCCGAGCACCCCACCCTGGAGGACGTCCAGGCCCTCCTGGACTCGCGCGGCCCCGCCAAGCGCCCCGCGAAGGTCACCGAGGTCGTGTGGAGCTCCCGCTTCCGCGTCCACCACCGCCTCGCCGACCACTACCGCGCCGACCGCATCTTCCTCGCGGGCGACGCCGCCCACGTCCACAGCCCCGCCGGCGGCCAGGGCATGAACACCGGCATCCAGGACGCCGTGGCCCTCGGTGCCCGCCTCTCCTCAGTCCTCGCCGACGGCAAGCCCGAAACCGACCTCGACTCCTACGAGACCGACCGCCGCCCCGTAGCCGCCGGCGTGGTCGCCTTCACCGACCGCATGACCCGGGTAGCCACCCTCGGCCACGCCCCCCAGCGCAAGGTCCGCAACCTCTTCCTCCGCGCCCTCAACCACATCCCCGCAGTCCACCGCACCATGGCCATGCGCCTCTCCGAACTGAGCACCGACCCCACCCGATGACCACCCCACCCGTTCCAGCACTCCGGCCCCCGCGCCAACCCCTCCAGCACCACTGCCAGGCCGGCCGTTCCAGCACGGTCGGCCCGCAGGCCGTCCGGCCCGGCGCTCACGTGCCCCCGCCCCGGCTCGAGCGCGACTGCCAGGTCGGCCGCTCCAGCATGGTCGACGCGCAGCCCCGACCAGTCCGGCCTTCCGGCTCCCACGCCGATGCTCCAGTGCGGCCGTCTGGTCGTCTGCGTGGCCTGCCTGCAGGCCGGGTGGTCCAGTGCTCCGGCGCTCGTGCCGACCGGTCCAGCGCGGCGGTCAGGCCGACCAGTTCAGCGTGGTCGGCCCGCTGGCCGGGCGGTGCAGCGCTCCGGCAGCCGCGCCGAACGGTCCAGTGGATGGCACCTCGGATGGGCCGTCCCCGTCGACGTCCACCAGCTCGAACGTCGTGCCCGGCACTTGGCCGGGCGCCGGCATGGCCGGCATTGCGCTGCGGTGCGGTCCGGGTTGCGCGAGGGGCGGGCGTCGGGCCTTCGGTCAGTTGAGGGCTGTTAGGGCGGTGTCTATGGCGGTGAGGCCTTCGGCGATCTCTTCGGGGGTGACGGTGCAGGGGGGTGTGATGTGGAGACGGTTGCCGTTGGCGAGGATCCACAGGCCCTGGGAGCGGCAGTCGGAGACGAGCTGCTGGATGGGGCGGGCCTGGGCGCCGGCTGCGGCGTACGGGACCAGGGGCTCGCGGGTTTCGGGGTCGCGGACCAGTTCCAGGGCCCAGAAGACGCCCAGGCCTCGGACGTCGCCGATGACCTGGTGGCGGGCCTTGAGGTCGCGTAGGGCGGGGGCCAGGACGTCGGTGCCGATGTGGGCGGCGTTCTCGACGGTCTTCTCGTCCTCCATGGCGCGGATCGTGGCCACGGCGGCGGCGCAGGCCAGGGGGTGGCCCGAGTAGGTGAGGCCCCCGGGGTAGGGGCGCTCGCGGAAGGTGTCGAAGATCGGGCCGGAGATGATCACGCCGCCGAGGGGGACGTAGCCGGAGTTGACGCCCTTGGCGAAGGTGATGAGGTCGGGTGTCACGTTCCAGTGGTCGAGCGCGAACCACGCGCCCGTGCGGCCGAAGCCCGCCATCACCTCGTCCGCGATCATCACGATGCCGTGCCGGTCGCACAGGTCACGGACACCCGCGAGGTAGCCGTCAGGCGGGACATGCAGGCCCGAGCCGCCGACCACCGTCTCCATGATGAGGGCCGCGATCGTGGCGGGACCTTCGAGGGTGATGACCTGTTCCAGATGAGCCAGGGCTCGTTCGCACTCCTGGGCTTCGGTGGTGGCGTTGAACGCCGAGCGGTAGAGGTAGGGGCCGAAGAAGTGCCGGACGTGGGGGTCGGCGTGGCCCGCTGCCTCGTTCGCGATGCGGCGGGGGTCGCCGGTCGCGGCGATCGCCGTCGAGGTGGCGCCGTGGTACGAGCGGTAGGGCGCCAGCACCTTGACGCGGCCCGTGTGCAGCCGCGCCATCCGGATCGCGTTCTCCACGGCCTCGGCGCCGCTGTTGGTGAACAGCACGTGCTCCAGCCCGTCCGGTGCGTGCCCGGCGACCAGGGCGGCAGCCTCGCCGCGCACGTCGTTGGCCATGACCGGGCTGATCGTGCACAGCCTGGCCGCCTGCTCCTGGATCGCCGCGACGACCTTCGGGTGCTGGTGGCCGATGTTGACGTTCACCAGCTGCGACGAGAAGTCCAGGTAGCGGTTGCCCTCGAAGTCCCAGAAGTAGGACCCCTCGGCCCCGGCGACCGGAAGCGGGTCGATCAGGTCCTGCGCGGACCAGGAGTGGAAGACATGCGCGCGGTCGGCCGCGCGGACCTGCTTGCCGAGTTCGGGCTGGTTGGCGTCCATGCGGCCATTGTTTCGGCAGGCTTCGCGCGGTCGGTCGGCCGGGGTGGGGCAAACCGGCTGCGCGTCAGCCAGGGTGGGGTCAGCTGGCTGTGGGCGTCGGCCGGGGTGGGGGAAGTCGGCTGTGCGCGTCGGCCGGGGTGGGGCAAGCGGGCTGTGCGCGTCGGCCGGGGTGGGGTCAGCTGGTCGTGCGCGTCAGCCGGGGTGAGGGCAGGCCGGCCGTGGGCGTCGGCCGTGGTGAGGCAGGCTGGCTCTGCGCGTCGGCCGGGGTGGGGGAAGTCGGCTGTGCGCGTCGGCCGGGGTGGGGCAAGCGGGCTGTGCGCGTCGGCCGGGGTGGGGTCAGCTGGTCGTGCGCCTCAGCCGGGGTGAGGGCAGGCCGGCCGTGGGCGTC
>NZ_JAGEOJ010000041.1 GCF_017573505.1 Actinomadura barringtoniae | reverse complement strand
CAGGAACGTGGCCTCCCGGTCCTCCCAGCACTCGTAGATGTTGGGACAACCGGCCTCCTGGCACACCGTGTGCAGACCCTCGGACTTCACGAGCGAGGTCAGTTCCTTGTACTGCGGGCCCATGTGGGCGCGCACGCGGATCCACTCCGGCTTGCGCTCGATCGGGGTCTGGGCGTTGCGGACCTCGAGACGCAGCAGCTTGCGCTCGGCCGGCGGCTTGCGGTCGGTCGGGGTCATGCGGTCGGTCGGGGTCATGCGGTCGGTCGAGGTCATGCGGCCATCTCCTTCTCCAGGGCGGGAACGACGTCGTGGACGACGCTGGTTCTGGCGACCACCCGGCCGCCGCGCAGCACGATCCGGTCCTGGCTCGCGCCGGCCACGGCCTCGTCCAGACCGGAGGCCCGGATCGCCAGCAGGTCGGCGGGGCTGCCCGGCAGCAGCGCGACGGGCGGCAGGCCGAGCGCGATCCGCGCGTGCGCGGTGACGGCGGTCCAGGCGTCGGCGACGGGCAGGTGCGCGGCGGCGACCAGCAGCGCGGCCGTCTCGAACGGGTCGATGCGCCCGAGCGGGTTGAACGGGTCGCGCCAGTTGTCGCCGCCGCCCGCGACGGTGACCCCGGCGTCCCGGAGCGGCGTCACGGCGGTCAGGCCGCGCGGCGTACGGGTGGGTTCGGCGCGGCCCTGCAGGTAGAGGTTGGTCTGGGGGAGTGTCACGACGGCGACGCCGGAGTCGGCGAGGGCGCGGCACACCTCCTTGCAGCCGTCCGGGTCCTGCTGGCCGAGGCTGACGCAGTGCGAGGCCGTGGCGCGGCCGCCGAGTCCCTGGCGGGCGACCTCGTCGGCGAACGCGCGCAGGGTGAGCATCTGTGGATCGGTGGTCTCGTCCAGGTGCAGGTCCACCGGCAGCCCGGCGTCGGCCGCCGCCCGGACCAGGACGCGGGTCGCGGCCGTCGGGTTCGGGTCGAGGGCCGGGGCGCCGCCGATGACGTCGGCGCCCAGTTCGACGGCCTGGGCGAGCAGCCGCCGGTTGTGCCGTCCCGCCGCGCCCGCGATGGGAGCACCGGCGAGCGCCACCAGTTGGAGGTCGACCAGGCCGGCGGCACGTGATCGCAGCTCGGTGAGGACGCGCAGGGCCCGGGGCCCGATCCCCGTGCCGACGTCGACGTGCGACCGTACGGCCGTGTAGCCGTGGGTGAGCGCGGTGCTCAGCGCCTCGGTGGCACGCGAGCGCACGTCGGCCTCGTCCATCGACGCGTAGGCCGCCCGGATCGCGGTGATCGCACCGGTCAGATCGCCGTCGGGATTCGGCGCGCGGCGGGCCAGCAACGCCTTGTCCAGGTGGGCGTGCGGCTCGACGGCCGACGGCAGCAGCAGGTATCCGGCCAGGTCGAGCCGGTCGGCACCGGCCGCGCGCTGATCGGTGGCGGCGGCAGGGCCGAGGGCCGCGATGCGCCCGTCGGCGAGCAGCACGTCGGTGGTCCCGCCGTCGCCGGTCGTGGCCTGTTCGAGAAGAAGGTGTTTCGTCATGTGTGACCCAACTGGCAAGATGTATGACAAGTGAACAGTAACTCGACACATATGAGGTGACAAGAAATGCGAGGTCTGGACGGGGCAAAGATCCTGGTGACCGGGGCCGACGGCGCCATCGGGCGCGCGGTCGTGGCCCGGCTGAACGAGGAGGGCGCCAGGGTCGCCGCCCTCGACCTGCACAAGCCCGAGCAGGACGGCCTGGCGTGCGCGGTCGCCGCCGACGTCACCAGCGAGGAGGGCATGATCGCGGCGACGGCCACGGCGTCCGAAGCGCTCGGCGGCATCGACGGGCTGGTCGCGATGGCCGGCATCCAGGCGTCCGCGCCGACGCACGAGCTCGGCCTGGACACCTTCCGCAAGGTGCTGGACGTGGGCGCGGTCGGCACGTTCCTCGCGGTGAAGTCCGTGCTGCCCGGGATGCTCGCGCAGGGCGGCGGCCGGATCATCACCTTCGGGTCGACGGCGGCGGTCTGCTCGGCGCCGCAGCTGGCCGCGTACGCGGCGGCCAAGGGCGCGGTGCTGCAGTTCACCCGTTCCGTCGCGGTCGAGTACGCGGGCCGGGGCATCCGGGCCAACTGCCTGTGCCCCGGCGGGGTCGAGACGCCGATGCTGGCCGCGATCGACGCCGCGCGGGTCGGCCCCGACCACTTCAAGGAGGGCCATCCGATCGGCCGGTACGCGGCCCCAGCGGAGATCGCCTCGGTCGTGTCGTTCCTGCTCTCGGACGAGTCCTCGTTCGTGCTGGGCGCGACCGTGATGGCCGACGGCGGCTATTCGATCGGCTGACCGGATGACAAAGCAACATGTCAGTCATAACATGTATTACCAGTTGCCATGCTGAGTTGCCGTACTGAGCTGAGTCGCCGTACTGAGAGGACGCCATGACAGAAGTGACGCGGGAGGAGGGCCTCGACCTCCTCGGCCGCATGATCCTCATCCGCAGGTTCGAGGAGAAGGCGGCGCGGCAGCGCGCCCAGGGCCTCATCCCCGGGTTCCTGCACCCCTACATCGGCCAGGAGGCCGTGGCGACCGGCGTGTGCGCGGCCCTCGGCCCCGACGACGTGCTGACCTCCACCCACCGCGGCCACGGCCACATGATCGCCCGCGGCGCCGACCCGGCCCGGATGTACGCCGAGCTGTTCGGCCGTACCGCCGGCTACAACAAGGGCAAGGGCGGCTCGCTGCACATGATCGACGTGGAGCTCGGCTTCCTGGGCGCCAACGGCATCGTGGGCGGCGGCATCCCGCTCGCCACCGGCGCCGCGCTGCAGTTCAAGCGGCGCGGCTCGGACGCGCTCGCGGTCACCTTCTTCGGTGACGGCGCCTCCAACGAGGGCGCCTTCCACGAGTCGCTGAACCTCGCCGGCCTGTGGAACCTGCCCGTCCTGTACGTCTGCGAGAACAACCTCTACGGCGAGTTCACCCGGCAGGACAAGCACCAGGCGATCACCGACATCGCCGACCGCGCCACCTCGTACGGCATGACCGGCGTCGTGGTGGACGGCAACGACGTGGAGGCCGTCGCCGCCGTCACCGCCGAGGCCGCCGCGCGCGCCCGCGCCGGGGAGGGCCCGACCCTGATCGAGGCCAAGACCTACCGGCACCGCGGCCACTTCGAGGGCGACATGGCCAAGTACCGGCCCAAGGACGAGGTCGCGCACTGGATGGGCCGCGACCCGATCGACCTGCTCGCGGCCAAGCTCGTCGCCGAGCTCGGCGCGACCGAGGACGACGTCGCCTCCGTACGCGACGACGTCGACAAGCGCCTGGACGAGGCGATCGCCTGGGCGGCCGAACAGGACCACCCCTCGCCCGAGGACGCGCTGGACCACGTGTACGTCGACTCGCACGAAGGGGCGGCACTGCGATGAGCAAGTTCACCTACGCGGACGCGATCCGGCAGGCCATCGCCGAGGAGATGGAGCGCGACCCCGCGGTCTTCCTCATCGGCGAGGACGTCGGCGAGCCCGGCGGCGTCTTCGGCGTCACCAAGGGCCTGTTCGACCAGTTCGGTTCCGACCGGCTCTGGGACACCCCGATCTCCGAGGAGGTCATCGTCGGCGCCGCCGTCGGGGCCGCGCTGGTCGGCGCCCGGCCGATCGCCGAGATCATGTTCAGCGACTTCGTCACGCTGGCGATGGACATGATCGTCAACCAGGCCGCCAAGACCCACTACATGACCGGCGGCCGGCTGTCGGCGCCGATGGTCGTCCGGATGGTCACCGGCACCTCCGGCTCGACCGCCGCGCAGCACTCCCAGTCGCTGGAGTCGTGGTTCGTCAACGTGCCGGGGCTGAAGATCGTGGCCCCGTCCACCCCGCAGGACGCCAAGGGCCTGCTGCGGCAGGCGATCCGGGACCCCGACCCGGTGATCTTCTTCGAGCACAAGCAGCAGTACGGCGGCCGTGGCGGCCCGGCGGGCGACGTGGTGGAGGTCGAGCCGATCCCGTTCGGCACCGGCCGGATCCACCGCGAGGGCACCGACGTGACGATCGTGTCGTACCTGAAGACCCGCGAGCACGCCTCCGCCGCCGCCGAGACCCTCGAGAGCGAGGGCATCTCCTGCGAGATCTTCGACCCGCGCACGCTGGTCCCGTTCGACCACGCGGGGCTGCGCGCCTCGATCGCCAAGACCGGCCGGCTCGTCATCGCGCACGAGGCGCCGACGCGCGGCGGCTTCGGCGCCGAGATCGCGGCCTGGGCGGCCGGCGAGTGCCATGAGCTGCTCACCGCCCCGGTCGCCCGGGTGGGTGCGCTCAACACACCCGTCCCGTACGCGCCCGTGATGGAGAACCACACGCTGCCCGGCGCCGAACGGATCGCCGACACCGTCCGGCGGTTGCTGGACAAGAAGCTGGACGAGAAGGGAGAGCACTGATGGCCGAGACCTACCCGATGCCCAAGTGGGGGCTGTCGATGGAGGAGGGCGTGATCACCGAGTGGCAGATCGAGCCCGGCCAGCCCGTCACCGAGGGCCAGGTGCTGGCCCTGGTCGAGACCGACAAGATCGAGGTCGAGCTGGAGTCGCCGGTGAACGGCGTCTTCGCGCGGGCGCTGGCCGCCGATGGCGACGAGGTCAAGGTCGGCACGCCGGTCATGGTGATCGCCGCCGACGAGGCCGACTACGCCTCGTTCGCCGCGGGTTCCTGAGCCGTTGCGGGCCGCCACGTGGGTGAGCTCCACCCAGCAGGTCCGGGAACAGCTGTTGCGGGGCATCCGGCAGGGCACGCTCCCCACGGGGGCGGCCCTGCCGTCCGAACGCGAGCTGTGCGAGGTGTTCCAGGTCAGCCGGGTCAGCGTCCGGCAGGCCCTCGCGGGCCTTGAGGCGATGGGCCTGATCGACGTCCGGCACGGGCGCGGCACGTTCGTCCGCGAGGGCGCGGCCGCGCACTACGTGGGCTCGTTCGGCCGCTACCTGGAGTTGCACCGCGGCCAGCTGCTGGAACTGCTGGCCGTGCGCGGCGCCCTCGACCGGCTCGCCGCGCGCGAGGCCGCGAACGGCACCCGCGCCGAACGCGTCGTCGAGGCGCACCGTGCCTACCTGGAGATGGCCGGTGCGCCGCGGCCCGACTTCGACCGGGCCGCCGAGCTGGACGTCGCGTTCCACGTGTCGGTGGCCGAGGCCGGGGCGGGCGGGCTGCTGCCCGTCCTGCTCACCGACCTGCACGGGCTGCTCACCGAGTCGCGCCTGATCACGCTGTCGCGGGACGGGCAGCTGGCGCGTTCGGCGGCCGAGCACCAGGCGATCGTGGACGCGATCGTCGGGCACGACGCCGAGGCGGCGGGACGGCACGCGTCCGAGCACGTGGCGCGCGTACGCCGCTGGGTCGCGGACTTCCCTGCCGACGAGCACGACCCCGGCTGACGCCAAGGGAAAGAACGAAAGAGGGGCACCCCGCCTGCGGGGTGCCCCTCTTTTCTGGGGGATGGGGGGGCTCGGATCAGTCGTAGAGCGTGGTGGTGACCGGGACGTCGTCGTTCAGCCCGGCCTTCGCCACGATCGAGCGGGCGCGTTCGCGGGCCTCGGCGCGCAGCGCGGGCTCGTCGACCGTCGTGACGCGGGCGCCGTCGTACAGCCGCCGGCCCGCGACCCACGTCTCGGCGATGCTGGCCGCGCTCGCCGACCACACCAGCGCCTGGAGCGCGTCGGAGTACGGCGTCCACTCGTGGTGGTCGAGGTCGAAGAACACCAGGTCGGCCTGCTTGCCGACCTCCAGGGAGCCGATCTGGTCGTCCCAGCCGAGCGCCTTCGCGCCGTCGATGGTCGCCATCCGCAGCGCCTTGCGCGCGCCGACCAGGGTCGGGTCGAGCCGGGCGTCCTTGAACAGCCCAGCGACCAGGTGCACCTGGCGGTGCAGGTTGAGGTTGCCGGCCGCCGAGACCCCGTCGGTGCCGAGGCCGACGCTGACGCCCGCCTCGACCATCTCGGGGTACTTGCCGATGGCGGTCGCGCCCTTGGCCAGCTTGAGCGAGGTGGACGGGCAGAACGCCACCGACGTGCCGTGCTCGGCGAGACTCCCGACCTCCTCGTCGGTCAGCGCGACGGCGTGCGCGAGCACCAGATTGGGACCGAGCCCGCCGCCCTCGGCGACGCGCGTCACCGGCCACCGGCCGTACTTCTTCTCGCTGACGCGCGACTCCTCGATGGAGGAGGCGATGTGGTAGGTCGTGCCGACCCCGAGCCGCTCGGCCAGGTCGCGGGCACCGACGTGCAGTTCGAGGCTGCACGGCTCCTTGCCCTCGATGTTGACCCAGCAGCGGATCCGGCCGCCCGCGTAGCCGTTCCAGTTCCGTACCGACTCCTCCAGCGCCTCGAGCGCGACGCGGTGGTCGGGGAAGAAGTGGTGGTCGACCATCTCCTGCGACCAGCCGGGCGGGATCTTCTCGGGCTTGCGGTCGGCGGCGTGCCGGCCGACGACGCCGCGGATCCCGGCGGCACCGGCGGCGCGCGCGGTGAGGCCCGCGTCGTTCTGCGCGCCCATGTCCAGGAAGCAGGTCGTGCCCGAACGGAGCATCTCGGTGACGCCGAGCCGGACGCTGACCTCCTCGTCCTGGTCGTCGACGTGCGCGTAGAACGGCTTGGCCCAGTGGAACACCCAGGCCCGGGTGGACAGCACGTCGGGGAAGACCGCCCGGCTGAGCGTCTCCGACAGGTGCACGTGGGTGTCGATCAGCCCCGGGATCACGCCCAGGCGGCGGCCGTCGATCCGCTCGTCCACGGGGGTGTCGCCGAGCCTGGCCAGCACCTCGCCGGTCGGCCCGAGGTCGGCGATGCGGTCGTCGTGCAGCAGCAGGGCGGCGTCGCGCAGCACGCGGTCACCGGCGTCCACGGTGAGCGCGAACTCCAGGTGCTCGATGAGGGTGCGGCGCCCCGCCGTCGCGTCGGGATGGGTCATCCGGGCTCCTTGACAGGCTCTTGACGTCCAAGACCTCAGTCATATCATATCTGTTGTAATACCAGTTAGACCGTCGGCTCCCCGAAGGAGAGTGCACATGGCCGGTCCGGCCGCGTCCAATGAGATCGCCCGCAGGCTCGCGGAGTACGCCACGGAGGCCGGGCTGGACGCCATCGTCTGCCTCTCTCCGGAGAACGTCGCCTACGCCGCCGGGTTCGTCATCCCGTCGCAGCCCCTGATGCGCTGGCGGCACGCCGCGCACATCGTCACCGCGGACGCCCGCGAGGCGATCGTCTGCGTCGACATGGAGGAGTCGACCGTCCGCGCCGCCCGGCCCGACCTGCCGGTGCGCGGCTGGGCCGAGTTCACCGGCGACCCGATGGCCGCGCTCGCCGACCAGCTCCGCGAGCTGGGCCTGGCGGGCGGCACGATCGGCATGGAGCTCGGGTACCTGTCGGTCACCGACCACGGCGTCCTGGCCGACGCGCTCGCCGGCGCCGCGCTGCGCCCCGCCGACGACCTCATCACCCGCGCGCGGCGGCTCAAGACCCCGCGCGAACGGGACCTGCTGGCCCGGCTGTCGCGGATCTCCGACCAGGCCATCGGCGACTCGCTGCGCGCGGTCCGCGCCGGCGACACCGAGATGGACATCGCCGCCGCGCTCACCCGCTCGGTGTACGAGCAGGGCGCGCAGCAGTTCAAGCTGATGATCGTCGCGACCGGCGAGCGCAGCCAGCTGCCGAACGTCGGCCCGACCACCCGCGTTCTGGAGCCCGGCGACGTCTGCCGCGTCGAGATCTTCTCGGTGCTGGACGGCTACCAGGCGGGCGTCTGCCGTACCGCCGTGGTCGGCGAGGCGCCGCCCGAGGCCGAACGGATCTACCAGAACCTGGTGAAGTGCAAGTACCTGGTCCGCGAGGCGATCCGCCCCGGGGCCGCGGCCCGCGACGTGTACGCCACGTTCCTGGCCGAGTTCGAGCAGCTCGGCATGCCGCCGATCTCGTTCGTCGGGCACAGCATCGGCGTCAACCTGCACGAGCGGCCCTACCTCGGCCCGCACGCGACCGAGACGCTGGAGGCCGGCATGGTCCTCGGCATGGAGCCGCTGGTCTACCGCAGCGGCCATGGCTTCGGGATGCAGATCAAGGACATGGTCTCGGTCGAGGAGGACGGCTGCCATCTGCTGTCGGACGTGACGGGCACCGACGAGCTCTTCAGGATCGAGGCGTGATGGACCTGATCGCAGAGACGACGCCGGACGAGGACGTGCAGGTCGAGAAGCTGAGTCGCGTCCGCAAGGTGATCGCCGCCCGGATGCACCAGAGCCTGCAGGGCTCCGCCCAGCTCACCAGCGTGGTCGAGGCGGACTTCGGCCCGATCATGGCGGCCCGTGCCGCGCACGGTGAACGGTTCCGCGCCGTGCACGGCGTCTCGCTCTCCCCGCTCGCGGTGGTCGCCGCGGCCGTCTGCCGGGCGCTGCCCGAGCACCGGATGCTGAACGCGACCATCGACACCGACGCGGGCACCGCCTCCTACCACCGGCGGATCAACCTGGGGTTCGCCGTGGACACCGAGGCCGGGCTCATGGTGCCCAACCTCAAGGACGCGGGGACGCTGTCGGTGGCGGGGCTGGCCCAGGGCATCGCGGGCGTCGCCGGGCGGGCACGCGCCCGCAAGCTGCGCCCCGACGACATCATGGACGGCACGTTCACGATCACCAACACCGGGTCGCGAGGCTCGCTGCTGGACACCCCGATCCTGAACGCGCCCGAGACCGGGATCCTCGCGGTCGGCAAGGCCGAGCGGCGCCCGGTCGTCGTCGGCACGGGCGAGGCGGAACGGGTGGAGATCCGCGACATGGCCTACCTGTGCCTCACCTACGACCACCGGCTCGTGGACGGCGCCGACGCCGCCCGCTTCCTGACCGCGCTGAAGGACGGCCTGGAGAGCCGCCCGATCGCCGCCGCGGACCTGGAGCTGGAGCCCGGCGATGAGTGACCGCAGGGTGCTGGACCACGTGGGCATGAACGTCCCCGATCTGGAGGAGGCCGTCGCGTTCTTCAGCGCGCACTTCGCGGCCAAGGAGGTGTTCCGGCTGCCGCGCATCGACGGCGGGACGCAGCGCCTCGGAGCGCCGGACGACGCCGCGTTCGCGCTGGTCATGCTCGACATCGGCGGCGCCAGGGTCGAGCTGATCCAGTGGTGGTCGGCGGGCGCCACCGGGGAGGCGCCGCCGCGCGCCGACCTGCCGGGCGGCACCCACCTGGGCATCGAGGTGGACGACGTGCCCGGCACGCTCGCCGCGCTCGAATCCGTGCCCGGGGTCGGCGTCGTGGGACGGCCGGTCACGTTCGCGGAGGGGCCGACGCCGGGGATGACCAACGCGTTCGTCACCACGCCCTGGGGTTGCCTCATCGAGCTGCTCTCCTGGGGGCAGCCGCAGCAGTCCTGATCAGCACAAGCCCAAAGGCCCTGGTGGCGCGGCAACGGCGCCGCGCCACCAGGGCCTTTGTCCTCACCCTGCGGGCAGGTACTTCGTCGTGAAGGCCTTCTGGTAGTCGAAGTCCTTCGGAACGACGCCGGCCGAGCCGAGCTGGTCGCGGAGCGTCCGCCAGCGCTGATCGGTCATCGAGCCGGGATCGGCGCCCAGGTAGCCGCCCTTCTTGATCGTCGCGGCGGCGAAGTCGAACGCGTCGGGCACGGTGTCGGGGTTGGTGCTGAGGACGGTCTTCTTGGCCGCGGCGGGGTCGGTGTTGAAGTCCTTCCAGCCCCGGATGCTCGCGGCGACCACCTTGCGGACCAGGTCAGGGTTCTGCTTGATGACCTGTTCGGTGGTGAAGAGCAGGTTGCCGTACGGGTTGTAGCCGCCGTCCTTGGCCACGTTCAGCAGCGCGAGGTCCTTGATGCCCTCCTTCTGCGCCGTGTACGGCTCGGCCGTGACGTAGCACTGCTGCACGAGGTCCTTGTTGCGCTTGAAGTCGGCGAGCGAACCGGTGTTGTTGATCTCCTTGACCTTGTTCAGGCCGAAGCCGTGCTTCAGGTAGTCCCAGTACGGGCTGGGGATGCGCGCGACCGTGCGGCCGTTCAGGTCCTTGAACGAGCTGATGCCCGACGGCTTGTGGAACATCATGCACTGCAGGTTGGTGTCGAAGCCCGCGGCGACGGCCACGATGGGCAGGCCGTTCTTCCGGGCGACCAGGACCTCGTCGGCGTTCCCGACGCCGAACGTGGCCTGCCCGGCGGTGACCTGCGGGATCGTCTGGATGCCGGGGCCGCCCTGCTTGACGTTGAGGGTCACGCCCTCGCCCTTGGCGGTCTGGTCGGCGGCGGCCTGCCAGTAGCCGCCCTGCTCCGCCTGCGCGAACCAGTTGGTCAGGATGACCGGGTTCTTGGCCGCCGCGCCGCTCGCCGCCTGCCCGGCGCACCCGGTGGCGGCCGTGCCGAGCGCCGCGAGCGCGATGACGCCTGTGAACGTCCTGCCGAGTCTCTTCATGGTGGTGTCCTTTGTTTCCGGTGCCATCAGGTGTCGCCGCGCATCGCGGACTCGTGCCAGGACCGCAGCAGCCGGTTGCCGAGGACCGAGACGGTGAGGAAAAACGCGAAGCCCAGCAGGGTCGCGGCCAGCACCTCGGCGAACAGCAGCGCGGTCGCCAGCCGCGACTGCGCGAAGATGACCTTCACGCCGAGGCCGCCCTCCTGGCCGCCGGAGCCGATGATGAACTCGCCGACGATGGCGCCGATCACCGACAGCCCGGCCGAGACGCGCAGCCCGGCGAAGATGTTGGGCAGCGCGCCCGGCAGCCGCAGCTTCAGGAACTGGGTGCGCCGGGCGGCGCGGTGCATGCGGAACAGGTCCAGGTGGTTGCGGTCGGCCGACAGCAGCCCGAGCAGGGTGTTACTGAGGATCGGGAAGACCGAGATCATGAACGAGATCACGATCACCGAGGTCTGGTTGTAGCCGAACCACAGCACGATGACCGGCGCGACCGCGACGATCGGCACGGTCTGCAGCAGCACCGCGTACGGGTAGAGGCTGCGTTCCAGCGGCTTGGCCAGGCTCATCACCACGGCGCCGAGCATCCCGACGGCGATGGCGAGCAGGAACCCGGCGGCGGCCTCCACGAACGTGATCCGCAGCCCGGCGCCCAGCGTCCCGGCGTTGTCCACGGCGGCGTCCAGCACCGCGGGCGGGCGCGGCAGCAGGTAGTTGGACGAGCCGTACACCGTGGCCGACAGCAGCCACCAGGCGCCGATGACCAGGACGAAGACCAGGGCCGGTGGACCGGCGGTGCGCAGGATCTTACGGTTCATCGGGAGACCTCCCTCAGGCAGGCGGCGACCTCGGCGCCGAGCGCCGAGAACTCGGGGGTGGAGCGCAGCTCGGGGGAGCGCGGGTACTCGAAGGGGATCTCGAAGATCCGCTCGATCCGGCCGGGGCGCGGCGACATGACCACGACCCGGTGTGAGAGGTAGATCGCCTCGTAGAGGTTGTGGGTGACGAAGACCGAGGTGAAGCCCTCGGATCCCCAGATCCGCAGCAGCTCGTCCTGGAGGCTCTCGCGGGTGATCTCGTCGAGCGCCGAGAACGGCTCGTCCATCAGGAAGAACTTCGGGCGCAGCGCGAGCGCGCGGGCCAGCGAGAGCCGCATCCGCATGCCGCCCGACAGGTTGCGCGGGTAGGACTTCTCGAACCCGGCGAGGCCGACCATCTTCAGCGCGGCCGACGCGCGTTCGAGCCGTTCCGCCTTGGGAACGCCCTCCAGCTCCAGCAGCAGCCGGGCGTTGCGGTCCACGGTCCGCCACGGCAGCAGCGTGGGGTCCTGGAACACGAACGCCCTGCGGTGCTCGTCGGGCAGCTCGACCGTTCCCGAGCTGGGCTCGGTGAGCCCGGCGATGATCCGCAGCAGCGTCGACTTGCCGCAGCCGGACGGGCCGAGCAGGCTGACGAACTCGCCGCCCGCCATGGCCAGGTCGACCGGCGCGAGCGCCTCGGTCCCGTTCGGGAAGGTCTTCGCCACGGCCCGGAGGTGGAGGAGCGCCGCCGGGGGTGCTTTCTGATCTGTCATGGGCCATGCACCGCCTTTCTGAAGTTGGTCCGCGGTCCTCATGAGGACGGCAGGAACTGGGTCGTGAAGGCGCCCTTGACGTCGGTGTTCGTCGGGATCAGGCCCGCCTCGGCGACCTGGTCGCGGATCTTCTGCCACTGGGCCGCGCTCATCGAGCCGGCGGGCGAGGTGGTCCACTTGCCCGCCCGCATGGTGCGGACGGCGTAGTCGATCACTCCGCCGTCGGCGTCCTTGTTGGCGGCGAGGATCGCCTGCCTGCCCGGCGCCGGATCGGTGCCGAAGCCGGTCCAGCCGCGGGCGACCCGCGCCACCACCGAACGGACCAGGCCTGGATCGCGCTTGATGGTGTCCTCGGTCGTGAAGAGCACGTTGCTGTAGGCGGCGTAACCGCCCTGGTCGGAGATCGACAGCGTGGTGACCGGGACCTTGTCGCGCTGGAGGTAGTACGGCTCGGAGGTCACGTAGCACTGCTGGACCAGCGAGCGGTCCTTGGTGAAGGCCGCCAGCGAACCCGTGTAGTTGATCTCCTGGACGCCGTTCAGCTTGTAGTGCCGCTTGATGTACTCCCACCACGGGCGGCTCTGCACCTTGGCGACGCGGCGCCCGCTGAGGTCGGCGAACGTGCGCAGCCCCGTTCCGGCGTGCGCGGTCAGGCAGGTGATGTTGGCCCGGAACGGGGCGAACACCGCGACGATCGGCAGGCCCTGCTTGCGCGCGACGAGCAGGTCGTCGGCGCCGGTCGCCACCCCGAACACGGCCTTGCCGGCCGCGACCTGGGGGATCGTCTGGATGCCCGGGCCGCCCGGCAGCACCTTGAGCGGGCGTTCCTTGCCGCCTGCGGCGGGTTGGGCGGCGGCGGCCTGCCAGTAGCCGCCGAGCTCGGCCTGCGGGAACCAGTTCGTGAGGATCGTGACGGGTCCGCTGCCCGTGCCCCGGTGCGCGCACCCGGCGGCGACGGCCGGCGTGATCACCGCGAGCAGGAGCGCGGCGGTCAGCCTGCGCCGGCGCCGTGGGCTGGTGGGGGTCGGAGGGCGTGGGAAGGCCATGCTTCCTCTTTCCGGCCGGGATGCATGGGATGCAACTGGTATGACATGTATCCACTGGCCTGATGTGTGATATGCATAGATGTAGAACAGTCGGCACGCCTCCGCAAGACCTCAAGGCGTCGTTACAAAGCCGTTACGGACGGCCTTGAATCCGCTTGGAAGGGATCAGCCTTGTCCGAATCCCCCACCGCGCACCGCGCGAGCTGGACCCCGCTTCGGCTCCCCAGCACCGAACACGCCTTCTATCTCGCCCGTGGCGAGGAGATCGCGACGACCGATCCCACGACCGGCGAGACCGTCGCCTCGCTCGCCACCTCCACGCCCGCCGACGTCGACGAGCTGGTCGGCCGCGCCCACCAGGCGCTGCGCACCGCCAAGTGGCGCAACGACGGCGCGATCAGGGCCCGCGTCCTGTTCCGGTACGCCGAGGCGCTGCGCGCCGACGTGGACCGGCTCGCCGAGCTGCTCACCCGCGAGCAGGGCAAGACGATCGGCGAGGCCCGCAGCGAGGTGCTGGGCTCGGCCGAGATGGTCGAGTTCTACGCCGGCATGGCCCGCACCCTCTACGGCCGCGCGATCGCGCTCGGCGACAACGCGCACGGCGTCGTGCTGCGCGAGCCGATCGGCGTCGTCGGGATCATCACGCCGTGGAACTGGCCGCTGGTGCTGCTCGTCCGCGCCCTGGCGCCCGCCCTCGCGGCCGGCAACGCCTGCGTGGTGAAGCCCGCCAGCCTCACGCCCGCGATCACCGTCGAGGCGCTGGCCCTGCTGGCCGCCGACCCCGACCTGCCGGCCGGCATCCTCGGCTGCGCGGTCGGCTCGGGCGGCGTCACCGGCGACGCGCTCGTCGGGCACCGCGACGTGCACATGATCGCGTTCACCGGCGAGACCGGCACCGGCATCGGCGTGATGAAGCGCGCCGCCGACGACCTGCGCAAGGTCTCCCTGGAGCTGGGCGGCAAGTCGCCCAACATCGTCTTCGCCGACGCGCGGATGGACAAGGCGCTGGAAGGCGCGCTCAACGCGGTCTTCAGCACCACCGGCCAGATCTGCACGGCCGGCAGCAGGCTGCTGGTCGAGGAGTCGGTGCGCGAGGAGTTCGTCGCCCGGCTGGCCGAGCGCACCAACGCGCTGCGGCTAGGCGACCCGCTGGACCCCGCGACCCAGATCGGCCCGGTCGTGTCGCGCGGCCAGCAGCGCGAGGTGAACGACTACATCGAGCTGGCACGCAAGGAAGGCGACATCCTCGCCAGCGCGGCGCTGCCCGCCGGGCTGCCCGAGGGCGCGTTCGTCGCGCCGACCGTCGTCGGCGGGCTCGCCCGCGACTCGCGGCTGGTCCAGGAGGAGATCTTCGGGCCGGTGCTGACCGTCCAGGGCTTCGCCGACGAGGCCGAGGCGATCGAGCTGGCCGAGGACACCGAGTTCGGGCTCGCGGCCGGCATCTGGACCACCGACCTGGACCGCGCCTGGCGGGTCGGCCGTGCCGTCAACGCGGGGACGGTCTGGATCAACACCTACCACCACTTCTACGGCGAGGCCGAGGTCGGCGGGTTCAAGAAGTCGGGTCTCGGCCGCCAGCAGGGCGTCGAGGGGATTCTCGAGTTCACCGAGACCAAGCACCTGAACTTCGACGCCGCCCCCACCCTCTGGTGATCTGAAAAGGAGACAGGACGATGCCATTCGTCACCGTGCACCTGTGGGAAGGGCGCACCGTCGAGCAGAAGCGCGCGCTGACCAAGGCCATCACCGAGGCCATGGTGGAGCACGCCGACGCGCGCCCGGACGGCCTGCACGTGGCCATCCAGGAGTACACGAAGGAGAACTGGGCGCGCGCGGGCGTGCTCGGCACCGACCGGACCGACGCATGAGCGGCACGGACGAGACGCAGGCCGAGGCGCACGTGCTGGACGCGCTGGTCCCCGAGAAGACCGCGCTGCTGCTCATCGACATGCAGAACGCGTTCTGCCACGACGAGGGCACCCTCGGCGTCTCCGGCGTGGACGTGAAGCCCGCGCAGGCCACGATCGCGCCGGTCCGCAAGCTCGCCGAGAGGTTCCGCGCGGCCGGGCTGCCGGTGATCTGGACCGAGCAGGTCCATCTCGAACGCGACGCGGCACGGGCCCGCAAGGTCCTGCCGTCCCACACCAGCAAGCGCAAGCGCGTCTCGGCGGTGTCCGGCTCCTGGGACGCCGCGATCGTGGACGAGTTGGCCGACCTGGCCGACGACCCCACCATGATGGTGACCAAGCACCGGTTCGGCGCGTTCTACGAGACCCGGCTCCAGGCGCTGCTGGACATGCTCGGCGTCCAGGGCCTGTTCGTCGCCGGTCTCACCGCGAACGCCTGCGTCGAGACGACGCTGCGCGAGGCGTACCTGCGCGACTACGACGTGGTCGCGGTCACCGACGCGATCGCCGCCGTACGGCCCGCCTGGACCGAGACCGCGCAGGCCGTCTGGTCGCAGTACCTCGGCGTGCTGGCCACCAGCGACGAGGTGACCTCCTGGCTCGACCGGGCCGCCAGGCCACAGGCGCTGAACGTTCACCACCTGCTGCTGGAGACGGTCGACCTGGACGCCTCGGTCGGCTTCTACACCGGCGTGCTGGGCTTCTCGGTCCGCAAGCGCGAGGACTTCCGCGACGGCCGCCGCCTGGTCGTCACCCACCAGGGCCTCGGCCTGACCGAGGGCGGCACCGGCGCGGGCGGCACGCTGCAGCACCTGTGCTTCAGCGCGCGCGACATCGACGGCCTCGCCGAACGCGCCCGTACCGCCGGCCACACCATCGTGCGCGGCCCCGGGCCCGGGCCGTACGGCTACACCGTCTACATCGCCGACCCCGACGGCAACGAGATCGAGCTCGTCGACCTGTCCAAGCCCTGACCTGACCCCCTGGGACCGCACACATGAAGATCACCGACATTCAGGTCCACCTGGTCCGGCTGCCCGCGCGCCGCGACCACAACTGGGCCTCCAAGATGAACACCCCGATCGGCCACCACGCGATCATCGAGCTGAGCACCGACGAGGGGATCACCGGCTGGGGCGAGGCCCCCGCCGGCGGCACCTGGGGCGGCGCCCACATGCGCTACTACGGCGAGACGCCCGAGACCGTCCAGCACATCGTGCTCGACCACCTGCGGCACGCCGTCACCGGCCTGGACCCCGCCGAGATCGGCGTCCTGCACGCGCACATGGACAAGGCGATCAAGGGTCACCCGTACGCCAAGGCCGCGATCGACGTGGCCTGCTACGACGCGGCCGGCAAGGCCCTCGGCGTGCCCGTCTCCACGCTGCTCGGCGGGCGGCACCGCGACGGCATCGAGGTCGCGCACTCGCTCGGCATCATGGAGCTGGAGCGCTGCTACACCGAGGCCGAGCAGGCCGTCGCGGAGGGCGCCCGCACGATCAAGTGCAAGACGGGCCTGGACCCCGAGCGCGACGTCACGCTGGTCCGCGAGCTGCGCCGCCGCCTCGGCGCCGCCGTCAAGATCCGGGTGGACGGCAACGAGGGCTACGCCTCGGTTCACCAGGCGATCGACGTGACGCTGCGGCAGGAGGAGCACGACATCCTGCTGTGCGAGCAGCCGCTCGCCTCCGCCCGCGACCTGGCCCGGGTCGCCGCCCGGATCACCAGCCCGGTGATGGCCGACGAGTCCGCCTGGACCGTCCACGACATCCTGGAGCTGAACGAGCTCGACGCAGCCCAGTGCTTCTCCTGCTACGTCACCAAGCCCGGCGGCCTGTACCGGGCGCGGCGGCAGGCGGAGATCGCCGAGGACCTCGGCATGTACTGCGACATCGGCGGCTCCATCGAGACCGGCATCGGCAACGCCGCCAACCTGCAGCTCGGCTCGGCGCTGCGGATCGCGACGCTGCCGAGCGTGTGCCCGGTCTCCAAGCCCGAGGGCTCCGACGGCCCGTCCATCGCGGGCATCTACTACCTCGACGACCTGGTCACCGAGCCGTTCGGGTTCGTGGACGGACGGGTCATGGTGCCGAACGGTCCCGGCCTCGGCATCGAGGTCGATCGCGCGAAGATCGAAAAGTACCGTGTCTAAGACGACCGTCGCGGTGCTGGGCGCCGGAGCCGGCGGGCTGTCGGCCGTGGTCGAGCTGACCCTCGCCGGTCACGACGTCCGGCTCTGGAACCGCAACCCCATGACGCTGGCGCCGTTCAGTGAGCGCAAGGCCGTTCCGTACGCCGGGGTGCAGGGCGACGGCGAGGCCCAGCCGCAGGTCATGACGACCGATCTGGCCGAGGCGCTGCAAGGCGCGGACGTGGCGGTCGTCTGCCTGCCCAGCATCGCGCACCGGTCGCTGTTCATCGACCTGGCGCGGCTGCCGGTACGGGTCCCGATCGTGCTCAACCCCGGGCACACGGGCGGCGCGCTGCACGCCCGCGCCGTGTTCGCCGAGTGCCGTGCGGAGCTGCCGCCGCTGGCCGAGTTCTCGACGCTGACGTACGTCGCACGGGTCAAGTCCGGAGTCGTCGTCACCACCGGCAGGGCGGGAACGGTGCGAGCCGCGTGCCTGCCCGGCGGGCAGGACGCGCTGGACTACGGGCTGAGCCTCTTCCGGGGCGCGAGCGCCGTGCCGGACGTCCTGGCGTCGAGCCTGTCGAACGTCAACCTCGTGCTGCACCCACCGGGAGCCGTCCTGGGCGCGGCCTGGGTCGAGGCGACCGGCGGCGACTTCACCTTCTACGTGGAGGGCATGACGGCCGGGGTCGCCCGCGTGCTGACCTCGCTCGACGAGGAACGGCGCGCGGTCGCCCGGGCGTTCGGGCACGCGCTGCCCGGCCTGCTCGCGGAGATGACGGCGATCGGCACGGCCGACCCGGTCGCGGCCGAACGCGGCGACGTGGTCGGCGCGGTGAGCGGGGGAGCGGCCAACCGCCAGATCGCGGCGCCGTCCTCGTTCGCGCACCGCTACTACCGCGAGGACCTGCCGTACGGGCTGCTGCCGTTCACCGCCCTCGCCGGGCTCGCGGGCGTGCCGGTGCCGACCGCGCACGCCCTGCTCACGCTGGGTGCGACGGCGACCGGCGAGGACCCGGCGGCGACCGGCCTGGACGCCGCGCGGCTCGGGCTCGGAGGACTGGACGTCCCCGGCGTCCTCGCCGTCGTACGGGGGCTGTCTTGAGCCGTACGGGGACTGTCTTGAGAGGAACCATGCAACTGTCAGAGCGAGTGATCGCGGTCGTCGGCGGCGACGAGCGCGAACGAGAGATCGCCCGGCTCGCCGCCACCACCGGCGCGACCGTACGGGCGTACGGCTTCCCGTGGCCGGACGGCGGGATCGCGGGCGTCACCCGCGCCCAGACGGCGGCCGAGGCGCTGGCGGGCGCGGACTACGCGCTGTTCCCGATCCCCGGGATCGCCGCCGACGGCACCCTGTTCGCGCCGTCCTCGCCGGAGCCGATCCGGCCCGACGCCGCGCTGCTGGCCGGGCTCGCACCGGGCGCGAAGATCATCCTGGGCTGGCCGGACGACCTGCTCAGGGAGGCCGCCGCCGCGCACGGGATCGAGCTGGTCGAGTACGAGCACGACACCGAGCTCATGCTGCTGCGCGGCCCGGCCATCGTCGAGGGCGCGCTGCAGATCGCCATCGCCGAGACCGACGTGACCATCCACGACGCCGAGGTCGGCGTGGTCGGCCACGGCAACATCGGCCGGCTGCTCGCCCGCACCCTGGTCCTGCTGGGCGCGCGCGTGCACCTGTTCGCCCGCAACCCCGTCCAGCGCGCCGACGCCCGCGCCGCCGGGTGCGTACCGCATCCCCTCACCGGGCTGCCCGAACGCGCGGCGGGGCTGTCGATGCTGTTCTCCACGGTGCCGTCGCGGATCGTCGACGAGGCCGTTCTGCGGCGGCTGCCCCCGGCGAGCCTGGTCATGGACCTGGCCGCGCCGCCCGGCGGCATCGACCTGGACGCCGCCCGTGCCCTCGGGCACCGGGCGGTGTGGGCGCGCGGCCTCGGCCGCCGCGCCCCGGTGACCGTCGGCGCCAGCCAGTGGTCGGGGGTCTTCCGGCGCATCACCGAGATCGAGGAGAAGAGGGGAAGCGCATGAAGGCCATGAAGCGCCCTGAAGGAGGAGCGGCATGAAGGCTGACCTGGTCCTGCGCGGCGGTCGCGTCGTCACCCACACCGGCGAGTTCCACGGCGGGGTCGCGGTCCGCGACGGCCTGATCGTCGCGGTCGGCGCGGACGCCGACCTGCCGTCCGGCACGCGGGAGATCGACCTCGACGGCCGCGTGCTGATGCCCGGCGTCGTCGACCCGCACTGCCATCTCGGCGTGGACTACGACTACGACGAGGACATGCACACCGAGACGGCCGCCGCCGCGAGCGGCGGCGTGACCACCGTGCTGCTGTTCGCCCGGAACGCCAACGGCGGCTACGTCGACTTCTACAAGGAGCGGCGGGCGCGCGGCGAGGCCCAGTCGACCATCGACTTCGGCTTCCACTGGGGCATCCAGCGTGAGGAGCACATCGCCGAGATCCCCCGGGTCGCCGCCGAGACGGGCGTCCAGTCGTTCAAGTGCCACATGGGCTACGAGCCGGGCAACCCGATCGGCATCCGCTCGTCCACCGACGCCTGGGTGTACGGCGCGATGCGAGAGGCCGCCAAGCTGCCGAACGGCGTCGTCTCGGTGCACTGTGAGAACACCGAGCTCGCGGCGATGCTCAAGGAGGAGATGAAGGCGACGGGCCGGCAGGACCTGGGCGCCTACACCGAGTCGAGGCCGTCCTTCGTCGAGGAGGAGGCCATCGTCCGGGTCATCAAGCTCGCCGAGCTGACCGGCTGCCCGCTCTACATCGTGCACACCTCCGTCGGCAACGGCCCGCAGATCGCCGCCGAGGCGCGCGCCCGCGGCGTGGACGTCACCGTCGAGACCTGCCCGCACTACCTGACGCGTACCGCCTACGACCCCGACCTGGACGCCACCGCCAAGATCTCCCCGCCGCTGCGCGACGAGCACGAGCAGGACGGGCTGTGGCAGGCCATGCTCGGCGGCGCGATCGGGACGATCGGCACCGACCACGTCCCGTTCCGCAAGAACGGCGGCGACCTGTGGTCGGAGAAGCCGGGCGTGGTCTCGTTCGCCTGGGAGCTGCCGCTGATGCTGCACCACGGCGTGCACGAGCGGGGCCTGCCGCTCAGCGACCTGGTCCGGATGAACTCCTACAACCCGGCCCGCCGGTTCGGGCTGCACGGGCGCAAGGGCTCGCTGCAGGTCGGCGCCGACGCGGACCTGGTCGTGGTGGACCTGGACGAGGAACGTCCCGTGGTGCACGGCGGCAAGGGCACCAGCCTGTGGGAGGGGCAGCGCCTCAAGGGCTGGCCCGTCATGACGTTCTCGCGCGGCCGGCAGGTCTTCGCCGACGGCCAGGTCGACGACTCCGAACGAGGGCGCGGGCTGTGCGTGAACCGTCCCGAGTCCGAAGTCGCTTAATCGCCCATTCGAAAGGAAGCCGCCGCCCGCGAGGCGGCGGCTTCGTCGTTTCAGAGTCGCTTTAGAGGAAGGCCTGACGTGAAAGCAGAACTGGACGGGAAGGTCGCGGTCGTCACCGGGGCCGGTTCGTACACCGGGCAGGGCGCGGCGGAGGCACGGCTGCTCGCCGAGCACGGCGCGCTCGTCATCGTCGCCGACCTGCCGGGCGGGGCAGGGGAGAAGGTGGCCGCCGAACTGGCCGTGCCGGGCCGCTTCGTGCCTCTCGACGTCACCGACGAGGCGGCCTGGGCCGATCTCGTACGGACGGCGCGCACCGACCACGGGCGCATCGACATCCTGGTCAACAACGCCGGGATCTGGGCCGACGAGGGGCTGTACGACACCACGCCCGAGGCCTACCGGCGGGTCGTCGAGGTCAACCAGACCGGCGTCTACCTGGGCATGAACGCCGTCGCCCCGCTGATGCGCGACGGCGGCGGCGGATCGATCGTCAACACGTGCTCGACCGCGGGCCTGAAGGGCGGCGGCATGCCGTTCGCCTACGCCGCGAGCAAGTGGGCGGTGCGCGGCATGACGCGGGCCGCCGCTTGGGAGCTGGCCGCCGGCGGCATCCGGGTGAACGCCATCTGCCCTGGCGTGATCGACACCCCGATGATCGGGGGCGGGGACGAGGCCCGGTCGCAGCTGGCCGGGCTCGTGCCGTCCGGGCGGCTCGGCACGCCGGACGAGGTCGCGGAGCTGGTGCTCTTCCTGGCCGGGGACGGCAGCAAGTACGTCTCCGGCGCCGAGATCGCCATCGACGCCGCGTTCACCGCCTGATGGCCGCGTTCCACATGGTCCTGTGCCGCGACGTGCCGGACTCGGGGCCGCTGCGCAAAGCCGTTCTGGCGGAGCATCGGCGTTATGTGGACGAGCGGGCCGAGCTGATCAGGTTCTCGGGGCCGCTGGTCGCCGATGACGGTGTGACCCGGTGCGGGCAGCTGTTCGTTCTGGAGGTCGCTGCCAGGCAGGACGCTGAGGAGTTCGTCGCCGCCGACCCGTTCACCCGTGCCGGTGTGTTCGCCACGGTGGAGATCGACGCGGTGCTCCCGGTCTTCTCAGAGGGCGCCCGAGGGTGAGCGGCGCACGAGCCTGAACGCGCGGAGACGGGGGTGCGCGGAGTCCCCGTCTCCGCGCACCCCCGTCTCCTGTCTCCTAAACCGTCGCGCGGTCCGCCGGAGTGGGGACCGGCCGTTCCATGACGTGCACCGGCTCGCTGCCGGCCGCGACCACCGGCCACCGGCGGCGCGCGATCAGCATCGTGATCAGGTAGAGCGCGCCGGTCGCCACGGCGGTCACCACGATGTTGATGTACTTCTCCGGCACGGCCCCGTTGATGAAGTAGCCGACCACGACCCAGAACAGGGCGATCCAGTTGTAGCCCTGCCAGTAGGCGTACCGGGAGTCGGTCTCGAACAGCGCGGGCCGGTCGAGCCTGGTCCGCAGCAGGATCACGTAGTGGGCCACGAAGACCCCGGCCATCGGCGCGAACAGGTCGGCCAGTTTGCCCATGTAGTCGGTGTAGTGGCTGACCAGGCCGGGTGCCAGCGACACCCCTAGGCCGACCAGGCCGACGGCGAGGGTGCCCCAGAACCGGCCGACGCGCGACAGCAGCGTCGTGACGGCCAGGCCCGCCGTGTAGAGGTTCTGAACGTTGATCGTCCAGTTGTCCAGGACGATGTAGACCAGGATCAGCACCAGGAGCCACACCGAGCCCTGGGTGGCGGTCACGATCACGTCGAACGCGCTGTCGGTCTTGCCGAGCACGGCCGCGACGGCGTAGCCGCCGATGAACGAGCAGATGAGCTGGCCGACGACGGCCGCCAGGAACGTTCCGACCCACATGTCGACGCGGGTGCGCGAGTAGCGGCAGAAGTCGGCCGCGTCGGTGAAGTTGGAGAACCAGGCCGCGGCCATGCTGGTGGTCCAGAGCGCGATGAGGGCGACCTTGCCGTGGCCCGTTCCGGCGAACGCGAACACCGCGTCCGGGTGGTAGCTGGACTGGGGATAGGTCATCAGCACCACGACGATGACCGCCGAGAAGGCGATCTTCAGCACGAAGGCCACGCGGGACAGCGACTTCAGCGAGTTGTAGCCGACGGTCGCGACCAGGATCTGGAACACCGCGAAACAGACGATGATCACGTTCAGTGAGATCTTGGTGTCGAACAGGGCGCGCAGCACCGCCGCGATGCCGACGCCGCCGGACACCGTCTGGAAGGCGAACCAGTACACGCTGGACAGCGCCCGCAGCACCGAGGTCGCCCCGGCGCCGCGCGTTCCGAACACCGCGCGCATGCTGACCAGGCCCGGGATGCCGTAGTCCACCCCGACCGTGGCCGCGACCAGGTACACGCTGAACCCGACCAGGATGCTGAGGAAGCCGGTGAGCGTCGCCTCCCAGAGCGACATGCCCGCGGCCACCAGGGCACCGCTGATCACGATGGTCCCGGGGTTGACCACGAAGTTGAGGACCATGGCGAAGATGTCCCACCAGCGGACGGTCCGCAACTCGTCCGGGATCGGCTCGGCGCCGAACTGCTCGACGCCCTTCGGCTGCCGATAGCGCCTGGCGAGTTCCTCTTCCACCTGTGGAGTGTCGGTCATGCGCCTACCCGTCTCCTCACGCGTCCCTCCCGGGGCGGGGGCCGCGGGCGGGACGAGGCTGTGCGATCCAGATGGTGACTGGTCACATGTAATACAAGTGAAGACCTTACCTCTCGGGTGGCCGGGTGACAATGGTCACGATGGGCCGATTTGGTCCGTTCCACAACCCTGTGACCTGCACGTGTGTACCAATAGCGAACGGGGGCCCCGCGATCGGGACCCCCGTGCGCGCCGCTCGGAAGCTCGTCGAAGACGCTCGAACCTCGTGAGAATCAGGCCTCAGGCCGTGTGGATCAGCCCTCGGCTCGTGAGAATCAGCCCTCGGCTCGTGAGAATCAGGCCTCGTCGCCCTTGCCGGGCTTGGCCGGCAGGTCCTCGTACCAGTCGCGGATGGCCGCCATGTGCTTCTGCATGGTCTTGCGGGCCTTGGCGGCGTCCCGGCTGCGCAGCGCCGCGACGACGGCCTGGTGGTCCTTGATCGAGCGGGCGAGCTGGCCCTCGTGCGAGAACGTCGCCGGGCGGGACTCGGTCATGACGTCGTTCAGCTCACCGAGCAGGCGCGGCAGCAGCTCGCCGCCCGTCGCCCGCGCGATGGACAGGTGGAACTCCACGTCCAGCCGCGACACCTCGGCGATGTTGGGCTGGTCGGCCGAGGCGGCCGCCGCGAAGGCGGCGGCGGCCCGCTCGATCTCGGCCAGCCCCTCCTCGGTCGCATGCTCGGCGACCTCGGCGGCGGCGAGCTCGTCCAGGGCGCCCCGCACCTTGTTGAGCTCGATCAGCTCGTCGCGGTGCAGCTCCAGGTACTTGGCGAACGGCTCGGCGTACTGCTCGTTGATGCTCCGGCGCACGAACGCGCCCCGGCCGTGCCTGATCTCGATGATCTTCATGGCCTCCAGGCCGGCGAGCGCCTCGCGCACGCTGACCCGGCTGACCCCGAACGTCTCGCACAGGACGCGTTCGGACGGCAGGATGGCCCCCGGAGCGATGTCACCGCGCTCGATCGCCTCCAGCAGCTGCTCGCGCACCTGCTGGGTCGGGCTGGTGCGCCGCACGGCGGTGAACTGGCTCAGTCCGTCGGGCGCCTCGTACTTGGCGGTCATGACCCTCGCTCCTTGTGGGCGGCTCGCCGTGCTCCGTTGAACGGCTGTCGAACGGCTCCGTGGACGGGCCACACCGGCGGTTGATCAAGCGTATCAGTACATGTGACATATCATGCCAGTGACCATCCTACGTCCCGGTAGCACTCCCTCCCGCGTCGTTGTCGAAGAGGCTCTCCAGCCTGGCGCCGAACATCATGTCCCCTGACAGCTTGATCTTCCCGGCCATGAACGCGCTGACCCCGTTCAGCCGCCCCGAGCAGATCCGCAGCACGTCGGGCGTCGACACGGTCAGCGTGGTGCGCGGCCGCTCCACCGCGCCGCGGCCGCCGACCGCGGTGCCCTCGGCGATGGTGACGTGGTACGCGCGGAGGCCGTCCGGCGTCTGGATGTTCCACTGGACGATGCCGCTCTCCCGGCCCGCTCTGCCTGCGAGAAAACGCGTCCCCATCAGGGCGAAGACCCGGTCCAGGACGGCCTCGCAGCCCACCTCGGTCACGATCCGCTCGAGCTCGTCGTCGGTCCCCACCGCGTCCAGCACCTGCCGCAGTTCCTGCGGAGTGCTGATCCTCCCGACCAGCTCCCTGAGCCCGGCCACGTCGTCGTCGGCCACGTCGTCGTCGGCCACCTTGTCCTCGGCCATGTTGTCCTCGGCCATCGTCATCCCTCGTCCCCTCCTGCTCGACGGTCGCGTTGACGTTATGAGCAGGTTTCGCGGGCCAGATACTCACCGATCGCGTGTTCCGCCGCGCACGGTTGTCATCCAGCCGGATACCGGTGCGGGACGGCGCGGGGCAATCTTGTGGGACTCGGAGTTCCACAAGCGGCGGCTCCGTGCGGAGGGAGTGGTTCTCATGGGACAGCCCCGGTTGGACACCCGCCCGTTCGAGGCGATTCCCCGCGAGCTCGCCGCGCGCCTGCGCCCCTACACCAGGCAGGACGGCGCGCCGGAGGGCGGCCAGGACTTCCTCGACGGCTTCTGCAGCCTGATCGAGGACCCGCAGTCGGCCCGCGAACACGTCGCCTCCCGCTGCGTCGACCTCGGCCGGCAGCTCGCCCGCGAGGGCCGCGACCTGGCCGACGTGCACGGGCGGTTGCGGCGGTCGGGGCGTGCGGTGTGGCGGACATTGAACGGCGCTGTGGACGCCCTCGACCTGGACCGCGCGGTGCTCGGGCACATCGCCGAGGCCCACTTCGGCTATCTGGACGCGGTGTCGGAACTGGTCGCGCGCGGGCACGACGCCGAGACGTCCGGCACCGCCGACGCCCAGCACCGGCGCCGGACCCGGTTGCTCGCGCTGCTGCTGGCCGATCCGGGGACCGGGCCGAACGCGGGTGTGGACGCGGACGCGGTCGGCGAGGCGGCGCGTTCGGCCGGCTGGGATCCGCCCCGTACCGCCGCCGTCGTGAACCTGCACCCGCGCGACGTGACCGACCGCGAGTTCCCGCCCATGCCGCCCGACGTGCTGGTCGACGTGGACGGCGCCGAGCCGTGCCTGCTGCTGCCCGACCCCGACGGCCCGGGACGGCTGCGCCTGCTGGAGCCGTTGCTGCCGCGCTGGATCGTCGCTGTGGGACCCACCGTCCCGCTCTCACGCGCGGCCGAGTCGGCCCGCTGGGCGCGCGAGGCCGCCCTGCTCGCGCGCCGCGGGACGCTGCCGCACCACGAGGTGATCCGGACGATCGACCACGTTCCGACGCTGGTCGTGTTCCAGGCGCAGGACCTCATCGAGCAACTGGCCGCCGAACGCCTCGCGCCGCTGAACGAGCTCACGCCCGTGCAGGCCGAACGGCTCAGCGAGACGCTGCTGGCCCTGCTGGAGAACAGGTTCAACGCGACCGAGGTCGGCGAGCTGCTGCACATCCACCCGCAGACCGTGCGCTACCGCCTCCGCCACCTGGAGGAACTGTTCGGGGACGAGCTCCGCGACCCGCGCCGCTGCCTGGAGATCGAGATGATCCTGCACGCGCGGGCGCAGGAGCGGCCGCAAGGTAAAGAATCTTACTCCGAGTGATGATGATCTAGTAGTCGGGAAGGGTGTGAGCGTAAAACAGCAAAGGGGGGTTCGTTGAACCGTGCCGTTCACCGCCAGCTCGCAAGACCACGCAATCGCCTGCGTGCGGCGCAACGTTTTCGCAGGTCCGTAGCGGTCGCGACACTGCTGTCGGTGGTGCTGGCCCTGGCGATCGGAATGCCCGACGCGGGCGCCGAACGCGGCCCGGAGGGCGGTGCGGCGGGTGAGTTGAGCGCGGCCTCGGCAGTCACGCTGGGTATGTCCGGCGCCGGAAGCCTGATGGCCGGAACGAGCGTGACGCTCGGCGCGAGCTCGGCGTCGTCGGGCGCCGCGCGGTCGAGGTCCGGAGTCCGGCTCCGGCACGGCAGGCCCCAGCCCAACGTGATCATGATCGTGACCGACGACCTCGACCGCACCGACCTGCGGCTGTTCCCCAACATCGCGCGCCTGCGCCGTGAGGGAACGAGCCTGAGCAACTTCTTCGTGTCCGACTCCTGGTGCTGCCCGTCCCGTTCGACCATCCTGCGGTCGCAGTACGTGCACAGCCACGGCGTGCGGACCAACAACCCGCCGAACGGCGGCTTCCCCGAGTTTCACGCCAGGCGCGAGGACCAGTCGACGATCGGCACGTGGATGAAGTCCGCCGGGTACCGGACCGGCTTCGTCGGCAAGTTCCTGAACGGCTACCCGGCCAGCGCGCCCGCCACCTACGTTCCGCCCGGCTGGGACGACTGGCACGTGCCCTCGCAGCGCCACATGTATCAGCAGCGCGACTATCACCTGGTCGAGCAGGGCTTTTCCATCCCGTACGGGCACGGACCCGCCGACCACCTGGACGACGTCCTGGCGCGCAGGGCGAATTCCTTCGTCCACGACTCACCCCGCGACAAGCCGTTCTTCCTCTACCTGGCCCCGCTCGCGCCGCATCTCCCCGCGCCCTCCGCGGCCCGCCACACCGCCGCGTTCAAGAACGTGAAGGCACCGCGGCCGCCCTCCTTCAACAAGGCGGGCACATTCAAAGAGCCACGTTGGCTGCGGAACAAGCCGAAGCTCTGCAAGAAGGACATCAAGCGGATCGACGGCATCTACCGCGACCGCCTGCGCTCCATGCTCTCGGTGAACGACATGGTCGGCTCCCTGATGAAGACCCTGCGCGACACCCAGCGACTTCAGAACACCTACGTCATCTTCACCTCCGACAACGGTTTCCACCTCGGCGAGCACCGGCTGCCGCCCGGCAAGACGACGCCCTACGAGGAGGACATCCGCATCCCCTTCGTCATCCGTGGCCCGGGCATCCCGGCAGGCCGTTCCGTCAACGCACTGGCCGGCACTGTGGACCTGGCCCCCACCATCGCCGCGATAGGCGGCGCCAAGACCCCTTCCTTCACCGAAGGCCGCTCTCTGCTCCCCGTTCTCAAGGGACACACGCCGGGCAACTGGCGCAAGGCGATGTTGATGGAGTTCTACGCGGGCAAGGCCAAGAACCATCCCGAAGGCCCTGACTGCGATACGCGAGCCAGGCACGGCAGGGGATGCCCCCTCCCGCCGACGTACGCCGCCCTGCGCACCGACCGCTACCTCTACGTGGAGTACGTGACCGGCGAGAGACAGCTCTACGACCTGGCCGCAGACCCGTACGAGCTGCGCAACCTGGCCGGAGACCCTCGCCTCATCGGGAAAGACCGCCCACCCCGGGCCAACCGCATCCGCGCCAGGCTCAACCACTTCTCGTCCTGGCTGGCCGCCTACCGCAGTTGCAAGGCAGCCACCTGCCGCCAAGCCGACCGCGGCTAGCACTCTCCATCAACCGATCTTGCTCTGAGCGCCCTCCCAAGGCCGTTGGGAGGGCGCTCAGAGCAAGATCGGCGTTGTTGTAGGGCTTAGCTGCGGCGCTTCTTCTTGGCCGCGCGGCGGCTGGGCGCCGGCGGGGTCGCGTGGCGCCCCGTGGGAGCGGGCTTGCGCCGCGTGGACCCGGCCGGACGCTGGGCCTGGGCCGCGGGCGGGGCCGGGCGCTGGGACGCAGGCGGTGCCGGGCTCTGGACCGCGGCGGCGCGGCCTGCGGCGGCGCGGCCTGCGGCGGCCACTCGGGGGTCGGCGCCCGCGGGGGCGACTTGGAGGCGGCCGGCCCGGCGGCCCTTGTGGTCGTCACGGCGGGCCAGCCGCAGCCTGATCACCGTGAGCCAGCCGACCGTCAGCAGGGCGGCGAGCCACCCCGCCTGCACGGCGGTCAGGTCGTCACGGTTGTTCTCCAGAGTGGCGTTGCTGCGCAGCCCCACCTTGCGCAGCGGCGCGGCCACCTGCATGTTCGGCGCCACCTGCGGCGGAGCGATCGGCGGCAGGGCCACCTGGGGACCGTTCGCCGTCGGCGGCGTCATGCCGGGCGGCAGGCTCGGCGAGCCGGGCGGAAGGGCCGCGCCGCCGCCCGACGGCGGTGGCGTCGTGTTCGGGGAGCCGGTGACGGTGAGGGTCCGCGTCGCGGTCACGGCCGACGCGCCCGAGGCGGTCGCCGTCGCCACCAGCTGGATCGTACCCGCCGCGGCGGTCGCCGGGACGCGCACGTACGCGACCGCCGAACGGCTCCCGTTCACCGTCCCGAGGCCCTGAGAGTCGGGGGAGGCGGTCGCCCCCGGCGCCCACAGGTGCACGACCGTGCCCTGGGCCTGCGCCTTCGACGCCTTGACGTTCAGTGTCGCGGTCACGCCACCGCCCGGGCTGGTGGACCCGGCCGACACCGACAGGCTGAGCGACAGCTTCGGGGCGGTCGGCGTCGGCGTCGGGGTTGGCGTGGGAGTCGGGGTTGGCGTCGGCGTGGGGGTCGGCGTCGGAGTTGGCGTGGGTGTGGGCGTCGGGGTGGGAGTCGGTGTCGGCGTAGGGGTGGGAGTCGGCGTAGGCGTCGGCCTGGGCGCGGGAGTGGGGGTCGGCGCGGGCTTCGGTGTCGAGGAGTCGACCTCGCTCGGCGTGGGCGTCGTCGTCGGATCGGTCGCCTTGCCGAAGCTCGCCATCGGCGAGGGGGAGCCGCCGCCCATGCCCGGCAGATGGATGGTCACCGAGGCCACGGACGCGGCGCCCAAACCGACCGCGAGAACCGATCCGGCCGTCTTGAGCGAGCGTCCTGCGCGCACTTTTGTTCGCCGCCAATCTCAGGGGTGAAGGAATTGCATGAGAGAAAGAGACCACGGGCCGGACCGACCGGCAAGCATTCGACCGGGAGTCTGATAACCGCTGCGCATCCGTGGATTCCATGCGCGCCCGGCATTGTCACCGGGCGCGCAATTCTCAGGTGCCGGCGCGGCGACGCAGATGCATCGCCCGCAGCACGACCTCGATCCCGAACCGCGTCTCGGGATCCTGGAGCCGGTGCCCGAACGTTCGCTCCAGCTGCCGCATCCGGTAGCGCACGGTCTGCGGGTGAACGTGCAACAGGTCGGCGATCTCGGCCGCCGTTCCCCGGGTGACCAGCCAGGTCCGCAGCGTCTCGGTCAGCCGTTCCCGCTGGGCGGGGGTCAGGTCGTCCATCGCCGACAGCTGGCGCCGGGCGAGCTGCTCGATCAGCTGAACGTCCGACAGCAGCCACAGCGTGACCAGGTGGTCCTCGCACAGCGTCAGCGGCCCGTCGTCGAGCACGCCGCGTGCGGCCAGGGCGAGCGCCTGCCGTGCCCACCGCAGCGAGTCGACCGCGCGGCCGAGCGGGACGCTCAGCCCGACGGCCACCCGGTGGTCGGGGATCGCCGCCTTCAGCATGGCCAGCCGTCCGGTCGTGAGCGGACCCGGCATCAGCAGGTGCGGTGAGGCGCCCTCGAAGTCGACCAGCACGTCGCCGTCCAGCGCCGCCGCGACATGGCGGGCCTTCGGCTGCGTCGCGACCAGTACGACCTCGTCCGGCAGCTTCCACATGGCGGCCTCGGCCAGCTCGCGGATCGCCGCGCGCGGCACCGACGGGCCCTCCAGGATCAGCCGCAACAACCGCCTGCGCCGCTCGTCCAGGATGGCCACCGGGCTCTCCTTGGCCTCCACATAGCCGTCCAGCGCCAG
The DNA here is from genome assembly GCF_017573505.1 of Actinomadura barringtoniae. Classification (GTDB taxonomy): domain Bacteria; phylum Actinomycetota; class Actinomycetes; order Streptosporangiales; family Streptosporangiaceae; genus Spirillospora; species Spirillospora barringtoniae. The sequence continues at coordinate 28,665 of NZ_JAGEOJ010000041.1, read as the reverse complement.
CGCCACGAGCCGGTCCATGTAGTCGAAGACGGCGTCGGCCAGGCGCGACAGCACGGTGGGGGAGACCTCGTAGTGCGGCGCGACGTTCATGATCCTGCGCCACGCGGTCTGGCCGCTGATCCGGAACGCGGCCTGCAGGCAGTCCAGGCTGCGGCCCTCGTGCGCCTCCAGCTGGCCGAGCCGGCGGGCGGCCTCCTCGTGCGCCTCGTGCACCTCGCCCGGCTCGGCGATCTGGTCGACGAACGCGCCCAGGTGCATTTCCACGCTCGCGCGCAGCGCCTGCCCGTACGGCCCGTCGATCGGACGGGCGTACTCGGGCACGCCGCGGCGGATGTCGCTGATGATCTCCTCGGTCAGGCTGGGCAGTTCCGGCCGCATGAACGAGGCGAGCCCGCGGGGAACCGGCAGCACCGGCTCCTCGACGGCTCCATGATCAAGAGTCTGCGTCATCGGACACACCTCCGTGGCCTGACGGGCCGTGCTCCCTCGCGGGGTCGCTGGAAGCCGAACCCGGCCGTCATGCCTGCGGTAGCAAGGGATCACGACATCGGGGTGGGACACGCCGAGCGGGGAACCCCTGCGTGCCTTTGCCTGTCGTGACCCAGGACACCCCGAAGTTAGATCAGAAAACGCGGGCCACATACTAAACGGCTGTCAAAGATGGCCACGGAAATGTTCGCCAGCACACATAGAAAGCGATCGCTTGCGGTCGCCTTTGGCGCACCCCGCCCGTTTCTCAACGGCCCGCACCCGCCACCGCTACTCACCCAGTGATAAACCCGCGAGTAGAACTGTCCCCTGTCCTCAAACGGCCGCCCCCAGCGGAACGGTCGGCGCTCTACTGGCCGGAGGACGCGGCGGCCCAGTGAGGGGCGTTCCATCGGGTGGCGATGTCGGCGGCCACGGCGAAGTGGGCGGCGGCCTCGTCGTCGCGGCCGAGGTAGGCGGCCAGTTCGCCTAGGACGTGCGCGGGCGGTGGCAGGGCCAGGGAGATGCTCGTGGCTCCGGCCGGGGGACCGTCGCGGTGGGGGAGCAGGGTCGCGTAGAGCTCCTCGGCGGCGTCGCGTTCGTTCAGGGCCATGGCGGCCATCGCGCGCAGTTGTGTCAGGAAGATGAAGAAGAAGTCTGGGCGGATGGGGGATGGCGAGGCGCGGAGACGGCGGGCTTCGGCGTCGCGGCCGTTGGCGTGGAGGGTGAGGGCGTAGAGGTCGACGACCATCGGGCCGAGCATGTCGTGCAGGGCTCGCACGTCGGCCAGGTGTTCGCCGAGCGTGCCGTCGTTCAGCCAGATGACGGCCTGGGCGAGTTGGAGGAAGCCGTTGGCGTGCACTGATCCGGCCCGCTTCATCCCCTCGTCGGCCCTGATGTAGAGGCGCTCGGCCTCGGCGTACCGGCCCTCGATGAGCTCGAGGGTCGCCAGCGCGATCTCGGCGACCGCCGTCGCCTCGGGCATCCGGTAGGCGCGCGCGAGTTCCAGGGCCTCGGTGGTCACGCGGCGCATGGTGTCCGGGTCGTTGGCGTCGGCGGCGGCGACCGCATGGTTGATCAGTCCGGTGACGCGGTAGACGGGCAGGTCGTGCTCGATGCCGATCTCCACCAGCTCGCGGCACATCTCCTCCTGCACGGGCCTCTCGTTCAGCAGGAGCAGGAGCGCCGCAGCGCGGAGGCGGGGGCCGGTCGCGAGGTCGAGTGCTTCCCGTACCGCCGCCGGAACGGTGGGATCGTCCTCGCCCACCAGCTCCTCGGCGTAGACGATCAGCAGGCGGGCGCGCACGTCGGGCGCCAGGTCGCCGCGTTTGAGCAGGCGGCTCAGGCGCTCGACGATGGGCCGGTCGACCGTGCCGTACGTGCGGGCCTGCCAGGGGGTGGGCTCGGTCCAGGCGGTGAACGCGGCGATCATCAGGTCGTCGCGGCCGAGGGAGTCGGCGTACTCCAGCGCCTCGCGGCGCGTCTCGCGGGCGGCGGCGACGGCTCCGGCACGGATCTGCGCGCGGAGCAGGCGGCCGAGCAGGTCGACGCGTTCGTCCGGGTCGGTGGAGTTGGCGACCGCGTCCTTGAGCAGGTCGGCGGCGACGTCGTGCGCGTAGCGCGCCTCGGCCAGCTCGGCGGCGCGGACGCAGTAGCCGACGGCCTTCGGCGACCCGGCGCGGGCGTGGTGGTGGGCGAGCGCGGTGATGTCGCCGGTGCCCTCGAACGCGGCGGCGATCCGGGCGTGCATGCGGGTCGCGCGCAGGCGGCTCACGTCCGCGATGAGCGTGTCCCGGACGAGCGCGTGAACGAAGCGGATCCGATCCGGACCCGGCTCGCTCAGCAGCCCGGCGATGACGCCCGCGTCGAGGGCGTCGAGTACGCCGTCCTCGTCCACGTCGGCGGCCTTGACCAGCACGTCCACCGAGCTTTCCCGGCCCGCGATGGCGGCCAGCCGGAGGATGGACACGCCGCCCTCGGGGAGCCGGGCCAGACGGCGGCGCAGGACGTCCCGTACGCCCTCGGGAACGTCGGAGAGGGCCACCAGCGCGCCCTCGCCGTTCAGCAGCCGCGCGCTCTCCCGGATGTAGAACGGGTTTCCGCCGGTCCGCTCGGCGATCCCGGCCACGGTCGCGTCGTCGGCCTCGCACTCGGTCCGTACGAGCTCCGCGACGGCCGCCTCGTTCAGCCCGGGGAGTGCGAGGCGCAGGGGCGTGGTGCGGGCGAGCGCCCCGAGTGTTTCGGTCAGGCTCTCGCCCTCGTCCGCGCGGTACGCGGCGACGATCAGGATCGGGGCGCGGAGGCTGACGCTGCCGCTGAGCAGCTCCAGCGTCGCGGCGTCCGCCCAGTGCAGGTCGTCCAGAACGATGGCGAGCGGGCGTTCGGCGGCGACCGACGCGAGCCAGTTCCAGAGGGCCTGGCGCAGGCGGAAGCGTCCGGCCGCCGCGTCGCCTTCCGCCAGTGAGGTGTCGGACAGTAGGGGTGCCAGGTCGTCGGTGAACTCGCTCGGGGGAGTGGTCGCGGCGACGGCCCGCAGCGCCTCGACCCAGGCCCACGCGGGCGGCGCGCCGTCGGCCTCCGGGCAGTGGCCGACGGCGACGAGCCAGCCGTCGTCGTTGAGGCGCGCGGCGAGGTTTTCCAGGAGGGTCGACTTGCCGAGCCCGGCCTCACCGGTGACCAGGGCGACGCGGGCCCCGTCGGCCGCCGCCTCGCCCGCCGCCGTGACCAGCGCCGACAGCTCCGCCTCGCGTCCCACGAACGAGGACGTGGGTTTGGGCGGCGGCGTCGTCTTCGGCTGCGGTTGCTGTTGCGGCGCGGGGGCGGGAACGGACGCGCGCATGATGTCGGTGCGCTGGGTGAGGATCGCCTCCTCCAGCGCCGTCAGCTCCGGGCCGGGATCGAGGCCCAGCTCGTCGGCGAAGATCTCGCGGGCGCGGCGGAGCGTGGCGAGGGCGTCGGCCTGGCGTCCGCTGCTCCACAACGCGAGGGCGTGCAGCCGCCAGCCCTCTTCGCGGAGCGGCTCGTCGCGGGTGAGCCGTTCGGCCTCGGGCACGACCGCGGCGGGGTCGCCGGTACGCAGGCCGGCGGCGACGTGCAGCTCGCGGGCGACCAGGCGCAGCTCGTTCAGCCGTGCCGTCTCGGCGGCGGCCCACGGATCGTCGGCGACCTCGGCGAACGCGGGTCCCTGCCACAGGTCGAGCGCCTCGGCCAGGAGCGCGCGGGCGGCGCTCGGGTCGGTGACCGTACGGGCCTCGGCGAGCAGATCCTCGAACCGCCACGCGTCCACCGACTCCGGCGGCAGCCGCAGCGCGTAGCCGGGCGCCGCGCTCACCAGCAGCCGGGCCGGAGTACGGGGCGGACGCCCGGGCTCCAGCAGCTTGCGCAGGTTGGAGACGTACGCCTGCAAGGAGGTCAGCGCACGGGACGGCGGTTCGCCGCGCCACAGGTCCTCGATCATCCGGTCGACGGGCACCACCTGGCCGCGCGCCGCCACCAGCAGGGCCAGCACGCCCCGCTGCCGCGGCCCGCCCAGGGGAACGGGCTCGCCGCCCACCTCGGCCGAGAAAGAGCCCAATACGCGGATCAAGACCATGACGTGGGACATCGTACGCGCGGGGCGGGTTCCAAGTCGGTTCCAAGTCCCTTCCAAAAGCCCGGAAGCAGTCTTGAGCCATCGAACCGGAGCAGGGCTGAGAAGCAGGGCTGAGAGGCAGGAACCGATGAGCATCGACACCCAGGACATGGAGATCGTGCACCGCGCCTTCCGCCGCGAGACGCGACTGATGATCGAGCTGGTGGCGGCCGTCGCCCCGGGTGACACCGCTCGCGCCAAGGTGATCGCCGACCACTTCCGCGACTACCGGCTGGGACTGAAGAACCACCACGAGGGCGAGGACGAGCTGCTGTGGCCGCCGCTGCTGGCCCGCGTGGATCTGGAGGCCGAGATCGTGCTGCGCATGGAGGCCCAGCACGAGCGGGTCGCCGCGACCCTGACCAGGCTGGACGCCGCGTTCCCCGCCTGGGAGGTCGCCGCCGGGGCCGACGAACGCGACACGCTCGTGGCCGCCCTGGCCGACCACCGGGCCGTGCTCATCGAGCACCTCGACGACGAGGAGGCCACCCTCCTCCCGCTCGCGGCCGAGCACATCAGCGAGAAGGAATGGGCCTCCCTGGGCGACCACCTGGTGGCCAACACGCCCAAGCTCACCCTGCTCACCCTCTTCGGCCTCGTCCTGGAGGACGCCAACCCGGCCGAGCGAGCCACGCTGCTGTCCGCCCTGCCCGCTCCGGTACGCGGCATCTGGCACGTCTTCGGCCGCCCCCGCTACGCCCGCCACATCAACCGCGTCCGCGCCGCCTGACCCGCAGCGTCCCGACACACAGGTCCCGACACACAGCGTCCTGACCCGCAACGTCCTGACTCGCAAGGAGAAGACCAATGTCATTCATCTCACTGAAGAAGATCAACACCTTCCTGGCCGCCGCGTTCGTCCTCTTCGCTCTCTGGTTCGGATCGCAGTTCATCCTGAGCCCGCAGACGGGAGCGCAGAGCTTCGGCCTGCCGACCTGGCCGTCCGGCGACGGCGGCGGCTTCCTGATCATCAAGGGCGTCCGCGACGTCGCGATGGCCCTGGGCATGGGCGTCCTGCTGGTGACCGGCCACCGCCGGGCGCTGGGCTGGGTGCTGCTGGTCGAGTCCGTCGCCGCGTTCGGCGACATGACCACCGTGCTGGCCCACAACGGCTCCGTGGCCACCGCCCTCTTCGTCCACTGCCTGACCGGCGCGGTGATCGCGGTGAACGGCCTGATGCTCCTCATCGAGACCCACAACGAGACCCGCAAGACCGCCGCGCCTGCTCCGGCTCCCGCGCCCGCTCCGGTGCCCGCGTCGCAAGCGGTTTGATCCACACGAGCCACGAAGGTGGCCCGGCCCCCTCCGGCCGGGCCACCTCGCGCGTGTCGGCGTTCGCCTGGGTCGTCAGCCGCCGGGGAAGGCGAGGCGGACGATCTTCCGCCAGTGGCCGGCGACCTGGCGGCCGAGACCGCCCGTCCGGTACGGGAGGTCGTACTTGCGGCACAGCTCGCGGACCTGCGGGGCGATCCGCGCGTAGCGGTTGCTCGGCAGGTCGGGGAAGAGATGGTGCTCGATCTGGTGGCTGAGGTTGCCGGTCATCAGGTGCAGGAGCCGCCCGCCGCTGATGTTGCCCGAGCCGAGAAGCTGGCGTACGTACCACTCGCCGCGCGTCTCGCCCTCCAGCTGCCGCTCCTCGAACACCTCGATGCCGCCGGGGAAGTGGCCGCAGAAGATGACGGTGTGCGCCCACACGTTCCGTATGGTGTTGGCGGTCAGATCGGCGAGCAGCACCGGCAGCGCGTTCGGCCCGGCGAGCAGCGGGAACGCGACGTAGTCCTTCAGGAACTGCCGCCCGACCTTGTGGCCGATCTCCTTCAGCTGCCGGTCGAACTCCTCCTGGGTCTTCTCGCCCGACTCGACCAGCTCGGGAGCCAGGTCGTGCAGCGCGATCCCGTACTCATAGAGCATCGCCAGCAGCAGGTTGTAGAGCGGCTGCGCGAGGTAGACCGGGTGCCACTCCTGTTCGGGGGCGACGCGCAGGATGCCATAGCCGACGTCGCGGTCCTTGCCGAGCACGTTGGTGAACGTGTGGTGGACGACGTTGTGCGAGTGCTTCCACTGGTCGGCCGGGCAGGCGGTGTCCCACTCCCAGGTCGTCGAGTGGATCTTCTCGTCGCGCATCCAGTCCCACTGGCCGTGCAGGACGTTGTGCCCGATCTCCATGTTCTCCAGGATCTTGGCGACCGACAGCGCGGCGGTGCCCGTCCACCAGGCCCAGCGGCGCGAGGAGAACATCAGGACGGCGCGCGCCGCCACCTCCAGGCCGCGCTGGGCGGCGATCAGCCGCCGGATGTAGCGGGCGTCCGCCTCGCCGAGGTCGTCGGTGACCTCCTGGCGCAGCTTGTCCAGCTCACGGCCCAGCTCGTCGTAGTCGGCCCGCGTGAGTCGTGCGGTCGAGGTCGAGGTCGATGGCACGGCGTTCCCTCCCGTGAGTCCGAATGAGACACCACACGGTAGGCAGGCGGGCGACGCCGGATCTTGCCGTTCGGCGCGCAATCTGACGCGTGCGCTTGTCAGATTGATCTAGGGAGGGCCCGGCAGCGTCTCGGCCGCGTCCCGATCACATCCCGGCTACGTCTCATCGCTCAATGACTCATAGATGATCGCACCGCAGGTCCGGAGTACGATACGAGCCGGTACGAGCCGTCAAGGACGACTCCGGCGAGTCAGAGAAGCGGGCAGAAGCGGGCATGGCTGAATTCCGAATCGACGACCTGGCGCGGGCCGCCGGTACGACCGTCCGCCACGTGCGCGGGTTCCAGGAGCGCGGGCTGCTGCCGCCGCCCCGCATGCAGGGCCGGGTGGGCTTCTACGACGACTCGCACCTGGCGCGGATCCGGGTCATCACCCAGCTGCAGGAACGCGGCTACACCCTCGCCAGCATCGCCGAGATGATCACGGCCTGGGAGCGCGGCCACAACCTGAGCGACCTGCTCGGGCTGGAGCGCGCGCTGACCGACCCGTGGTCGGACGAGACCGCGGCGACGATGTCGCTGACCGAGGTCGTTCAGGCGTTCGTGCCGGACTACCCGGCCGAGGAGCTCGACGGCCGTACGCCCGCCGACCTCCCCGACCTGCAGGCGACGCTCGCGCGCGCCGAGGAGCTGGAGTTCATCCGCTGGAACGGCGACGCTTTCGAGGTGCCGAGCCCCCGGCTGTTCCAGGTCGGCGCCGATCTGGTCGCGATCGGCATCGGGCTGAACGCGGTGTTCGACATCGCCGCCAAGCTGCGCGGCGACTGTGACGCGATCTCCCGCCGGTTCGTTCAGCTGACCGTCGACCACGCCGGGCTGGGGGAGGCCATGTCCGGCGAGAACTCGGATCTGGTGCAGCTCGCCGAGGTGGTGCGGCGGCTGCGGCCGGTCGGCATCATGGCGGTCCAGGGCCTGCTCGCCCGGTCGCTGCACGCCGAGATCCAGGCGGAGCTCAGCAAGCAGATGGCCAGGATCGCAGAACACTCCCGGACGGCTCCCGGTCAGTGATCTCGATCCCCGCGCGGTCGGCCGCCAGCCACAGCCGTACCGACAGCAGGAACTCCATGTGGAGGTCCGGGTCGTGGAGCTGGTCGCCGAAGACCTCGTCCAGCTTGCGCACCCGCAGCCGCACCGTCTGAGGGTGCACCTTCAGGCGCGCGGCCGCCATGGGCGCGTGGAACCCGCACTCCAGGATCGCCTGCAGCGTCTCGGCGAATCGCCGCCGCTGGTTCTGCCGCAGCTGGTTGAGCGGCCTCAGCCGCCGCGCCGCGATGTGCGCGATCAGCTCCTTGTTCTGGTAGACGGCCAGCGCGGGCAGGTGATCGGTCGTCACGACCAGCCCGCTCGACTGCGCGATGTGCCCCTTCACCGCGAGTGCGAGCGCGCGGCGCGCCCACATCAGCGACCGGCCGACCCGTTCCACCGGAACGGTCGGACCGATCGCCGCCATCTCGCCCTTGAGGTAGGACTCCAGCGCGCGCCTGCGCCCCGGCCCTTCCGGATCCGGAACGATCAGGCACGGCGCCGCGAGATGCCGCCCCGACAGCACGTCGGCCGGCGCCGCCGGTGACCACTGGTCGCCCGGCTTGAGCGCGACCGCCGCCGCGTACCGCGGAACCGCCCAGCCGGTCTCGCGCGCCAGCTCGCGCACCTCGTCCAGCGTGAGCGCCGTCGCCGTCGGCCCTGCTGTCGCCGTCGGCCCTGTAGCCGTTGCCGCCGGCTCGCCGATCAGCCGGTCCAGCAGCAGTGAACGCCGCCGCGCGCTGAGGTCCACGATCTCCTCGCCCGCGGCCTCCGCGTGCCCCTGCGACATCGCGTCGGCGAGGCGGTGCAGGTGGGCGAACGTCTCGGAGATCACCTGGCCGTACGCGGCGGCGGAGATCTCGATGCCGAACGTTCCGACGGCGTCGGTGAAGTGGCGGACGGCGATGCGCGCGCCGATGTTCATCGCGGCCTGCCAGCCGCGCGGGCCATGCCCCGCCGCCGCCTCCGCCGCGCCCACCTTGCGGAAGAACTCCAGCGCCTGCTCGTGCGGCATGCCCGGCCCCTCGATCAGGCCGACGAACTGCTCGAACGCCACGGCCGTCGTGAGTTCCAGGCCCTGCGCGTACGAGTCGGACGCGTAGTCGGGAAGCTGCCGCCGGATCTCCTCGACGATCTCCCGCACGACCTCGGGGGCCGCCCGGCGCAACGTGAGCGCCACCTTGGCCTGGGTGTCCAGTTCGAGGATGAGGATCCGCTCCGGCTCGTCCATCAGTAGTCGAACCAGCGCGGCATCAGGGCGCCGAAGAGCAGGTCGCCGCGGATCTTCAGCTCGCCCCGGCCCAGTGCCGCGATGGGATCGAAGCGTCCCGCGCACACGTTCAGCAGCGTCGGCGTCGACATCGCGAGCAGCACGCGCGGGGGAGCGGCGTTGCCGCGTTCGGCGCGGGCGCCCTGCGGGGTGAGGAACAGCTGGTAGCGGTGCCTGCCCGTCGAGGTGGCGATGTTCCACTGGACCACGCCGCTGCGCAGCCGTCCCTTCGGTGTGAAGCGCATCGCCATCAGCCCGAAGATCTGGTCGAGGGCCGTGGCCGCGCCGACGCCCGCGACGAACTGCTCGACCACCGCCCCCGTCATCCCCTCGATGTCGAGGAGCTTGCGCAGGTCGGAGGGCGAGGCGATCTGGTCCAGAAGGCCCTTGAGGTTGTCACTCATCGTGATCCCGTCTCCGTGGCCATGCGCCGGTGGCCGGTGGCCGCGCGCCGGCCGGACCGTCGAGGGCCCGGCCGGCGCACGTGGTTCAAGCGGCGTCCCGCTCAGCTGGCGGTCCGCTCAGGCGGCGGTGTCGAAGGCCTGCGGCAGCTTCGCGCCGAAGAGCATGTCGCCGGACAGCTTGATCTTGCTGTGCATGAACGCGGTGATCCCGTCGAGCGTCCCCGCGCACAGGCGCAGCAGGTCGGGGCCGGCCATGGTCAGCGTGGTGCGGGCGTTGGCGGCGGGACCGCCCGCGCCCTCGGCCTGCCCGTTCTCAATGGTGAGGTGGTAGACCTTCTCGCCGTCCGGCGTGGTGATGTGCCATTCGACGGTGCCGCTGTCCCCGCCGACCTTCTCGGCCAGGAAATGGTCGCCCATCAGCGCGAAAACGCGGTCCAGCATGACATCGGTCCCGGCCTTGGAGACGAACGCGTTGATGACGGCGTCGTCACCGCCCGACAGTTCAAGGAACTGCTTGAGCTCGCTCGGGTGGCCGATCCCCTGGGCGACCCGCTCCAGTACGGAGCCGTCGACCTTCTCCAGCAGGCCGGGGAAGTCGGAGCTGTCCAGGCGGCCCAGCACGTCCTTGATCTCGTCGGCGCTCAGCTGGTCGAGCAGCGCCTTGAGGTCGGCAGGGCTGCTGTCGGTGATCAGGGTCTTGATGTCCCCGAGCTCGTTCACATCGGCCATCGGACTCCTCCACGGGGTCTCTTACCGGGGGCGATAGTCCCGTAGATCTGCGGGACATAGATTGGTGGCAGTCAGTCTCCGGGCCGGGAACGCCACCCGTCAAGGCGGCTCACGGTGACCGCCATCACCTTTTGAGATATGCCTTCGAGGTAAGGAAGCGGCTTTATAGAAATCCCACAAGAAGTGCGCTCACAATGCTCAACGAGCGAGCGATTACGGCGCGCGGAACCCGATCGGCTCCTCCGAAGAAAGACGGGTGAACGCACCCCCGACAACAGGAGGATCCCGTTGGACAGAGGACGACGGTGGTGATCGGCACGCGCGAGGCGGCCCCCGACCGGGACCACTGCGACGACGCCGAGCTGATCCGGCGGTCCCGGTCCGAGCCGGAACGCTTCGCGCGGCTGGTCGACCGGCACGCGCCCCGGATCCACCGCTACATCGCACAACGCCTCGGCCCCGACACCGCGGACGACCTGATGGCCGAGACGTTCCTGGTCGCGTTCCGCCGCCGGAACGCCTACGACGTCACGCGCAGCCAGGCGCTCCCGTGGCTCTACGGCATCGCGACCAACCTCATGGCCCGGCACCGCGCCGCCGAGGTCAAGAAGTACCGCCTGCTGGAACGCATCGGTCCCGGCTCCTCGGACGAGGAGATGACCGAGGCGATCGTCGACCGCGTCGACGCGCAGGGCCTGAGCGGCCCGCTCGCCGGTGCGCTCGCCGCCCTGCCCGCACGCCAGCGGAACGTATTGCTGCTCGTCGCCTGGGCCGACCTCTCCTACGAAGAGGTCGCCGAGGCCCTGGACATCCCGATCGGAACCGTCCGCTCGCGGCTCTCCCGAGCCCGCACGCGGCTGCGCGACGCCCTGGGCGGCAGCGACCCGTCCATGGCAGTCGAGGAGGACGAACGATGAACGAGCTCGACGTACTGCGCGCCGCGCAGCCCGAAGTCCCCGCCCCCACATCCGACGCGCTCGCCGCCGCCCACCTGGCGGTGACAACCGAGGCCGAACGCGAGACCACGAGCCCCCGCCGCCTCCCCACCCCCCGCCTGTCCGCCCGGCGGCTGGCTATCGCTGGTGGCCTGGCCGCAGCCGTCACCATCGGTTTCGCGCTCGTGCCCGGCGGCGACAAGTCATCCCCGATCGGCACCCCGCCGGCGGATGCCGCGGTGCTGCTGAAGCAGGCGGCCGACGCGGCGCGCAAGGACACCTCGCTCGCCCCCCGGCCCGGCCAGTGGGTCTACATCGACTCCAAGGTCAAGGGGGTCCCCGGCGTGGGGTTCAATTGGCCGCCCGTCAAGGACGCCGACGCTCCGAAACCGAACAAGGCGTTCCGCCTGCAGACCTGGACCCCGACCGACGTCAAGACGGTCAAACCCCGGCCATGCCCGCCCAGCGAGCGGCAGTGCCCGGTGAGCGGCAACCAGAAGCCGATCATCTCGTGGGTGAACGGCAAGGGCACGGGCTGGTCGGAGGTTCGCCTCGGCGAAACGTGGAACCCGGACGACCAGGCCTTCCTCGCCTCGCTCCCCACCGATCCGCGCACCCTGCTGAAAAAGGTGCACGAGTACGCGGACGCCGATCCCGAGTGGAACCACGACCAGCGGGCGTTCGAACTCATCGCCGACACGATCGACGGCTACGTTCCGCCGAAGCTGCGCGCGGCCTTGTACGAGGCGCTGGCCCAGATCCCGGGCGTGACCGTCACGCGCGACGCCACCGACCTGTCGGGGCGGCACGGCCTGGGCATCACCCGCAGCGACGGCGACAAGAGCACGCAGATCATCGTCGACCGCACCACGTTCCGCTACCTGGGCGACCGCGCCGTGGCCGTACGAGCGTTCGAGAAGGGCATCAAGCCCGGCACCATCCTGCGCTGGAGCGCCCAACTCCACGCCGCCGTAGTAGACAAGCCCCACCAGATCCCCAGCTAGCCGCCCTACCCCCGCCCGCCCCGGGCACACCCAGCCCCAGGCGCACCCGGCCCCGGCCAGTTGTGTCCGGCAGGCTCTGCCCGGCCGTACCAGGCCGCCCGGGCGTACCGGCCCCGGCTGCCCGAGCGCGCCCTGCAACGGCTACCTGGCCGGCCCGGACGCACCTGGCAGCGGCCATCCGGCCGCACGGGTGCACCTGGCAGCGGCCATCCGGCCGCACGGGTGCACCTGGTTCCGGCCAGTTGTGTCCGGCAGATTGTGTCCGGCCGCGTCTGCCCGGGCGCACCTGGCCTCGGCCACTCAGCCAGTCGGCCGCCCGGGCACATCTGGTCCCGGCCAGTTGTGTCCGGCCGCCTCTGCCCGGACGCACCCGGCCCCGCGGCCCGGGCGGCGGGGCACTTGGCTCCGGCCACCTGGCAGCACGGGCGCACCTGGCCCCGGCCAGTCGGCCGCCCGGGGCGCACCCGGCCATGCCTCCCGGCCGATTGGGTGCGCCGGGCCCCGGTTAGTGGTGTCCGGCAGGGTGTGGCCGGGCGGCTGGGCCCCGGCCGCTTCGCAGTGTTGAGGGTGCGGGCGGCCGGGGCGCGGGCGAACTGCTAGGCCTCGTCGAGCACTTCGGCGAACGCGATCGCCACGCCTCCGGTGGCGTGCTCGCGGGTGGCGGCTACGAGGGGGCCTGCCTGTGCGGCGGCGGCGCTGGCCGAGGCGTAGTCGGCGAAGTACAGGTCCAGGAAGCGGTACGCGGGGGTCGGGCTTCCGTCCTCCTTGGGCCAGACCTTCGACGCCTGCAGCCGGGTCAGGCCGGGGAGCTTGCGCGCGAGCGCGAGTTGCTCGGGGTAGGCGACCTCGAAGGCGTCCGGGTCGGTGGGGTTGGAGTAGACGAAGGTGATTTTGGTTGGCTTGTCCTGGTCGGTCATGGCTGGCCTCTCGGCTAATCTCCGGTTGGAATCAGCGCGCGCACGCTCACGGTCGTCGACACTAATCAGAGGAATGGGCAGCGACCATGACCGATCCGCCGGGAAACCTTGCCGATCGTCCGGCCGGCGAGGGCCCGCAGGACGTCGCGCTCAGTCAGCCGGATGACCTGCTCTCTGAGCTGCTGCGAAGCGTCCGGCTGAGTGGAGAACGGGTCGCCGCGTACCGGCCGCCGGGTGCTTTCTCGATCGGCTTCGCCGGGTTCGGCAGCCTGTACTTCATCGAAGAGGGCGAGATCGAGCTTCGCCTTGACGGAGACCCGCGCGTTGAGCGTGCCAGTCGCGGCGATGTCGTGCTGTTCCCGCGCGGCGACGCCCACCACGTCAGTGATGTGGGTGAACGCCCGGCCGGGGTGGTGCGGTGGCTTAGCGGAACGTTCAGGATCGGGGATCCGCAGGCGAGCCATCTGCTGAGGAGCCTGCCGCCCATGATCGTTCTGGCTGGGGAGGGGGCGCCGGAGGGGCTGGAGGTCGCCCGGAGGATGCTCGTCATCGAGATGCAGTCGCCGTCTCAGGGGTCGGCGGTCATGATCTCGCGCATCCTCGATCTGATCTTCATCCAGATCCTGCGCACCTGGGCGGCGGGCGAGGACGCCGAGCCCAACTGGCTGGCGGGCGCGTTCGATCCGCAGATCGGGCTGTCCCTGAGCGTCATCCACCGGGATCCCGCGCATGACTGGACGGTCGAGGAACTGGCCAGGGCGTGCAACCTGTCCCGGTCGGTGTTCGCCGAACGGTTCGTCGCACGCGTCGGGAAGCCGCCCGCCACCTATCTCGCGCACGTGCGCCTGGACGCCGCCACCGACCTGCTCCGTGACACGTCCCTTTCGGTCGTGCACGTCGCGGAGAGGGTCGGCTACACGTCGGAGGCGGCGTTCAGCCGAGCGTTCAAGAACCGCTACGGCATGCCGCCGGCTCGCTGGCGACGGGGGCGCGCAAGGACAAGCGACGCTTGATGATCGTCAACAAGACGCGCGTTGATCACCGATGTGGATCTTGAAAGTCTCCAGTCACTCGCCCGTGCTTCATGAGTGCCGGGCTGGGCCCCGCGATGGGAGACATCGATGCGATTCACCACCAAGAAGGCGCCCGCGGCACTGGCCGCGGCGCTCCTCGCGACGTCCTTCATCGGAGCTCTCGGTTTCCAAGGGCAGGCGGCGGCAGCCGACCGCTGCTCGGGAACCCTGGTCGAAGAACAGCGGCTCACGGGCGGCGGCAAGACTCTCGCCTACCTGAACCTCTACTGGGACGGCCACTACAACTGCGCGGAGTTGGTCTCTTCCAGCACCACTTCGGGAACGCTGAAGGCCATGGGGGTGTACATCTACACCTATCCGCTCTCCTGTAAGAATGGCGGGTGCGGCATCGGCAGCTACACCGCCTCGGCCGGTGAATACAGCGGCTTCCGCTATTACGCCGGTCCGAAGCGCCTGGACGGCCGGAACAAATGCGTGCGTGCATACGGCGTTATCGATTGGCCCGCCACTGGCGACAGTCGCGAATACAACGTGAGCACGAAACCGGCCATCGGTCACTGCTGAAATCTCGTGAGGTGCGCGTCCGTCACCGGGACGATGGACGCGCACCTCACGGCTTACTTCACGAGCGGAGATCCGTAGAGCTGGAACGTGGAGTCGCCGTCTCCATCGTTGTCGATGTTGTAGGTGAGCGACCCGTCGGTGGAGAAGTCAAAGGAGGAGTTGTAGGCGTCGGGCACGCTGATGCCGCAGGCGGTCTCCCCGCTCCAGTCCGCGTTGACGTCGCTGGTGACGTCGCAGGTTCGCTTGGCCAGCGCGATGTCACTTGTGCTGCCGTTCGGTCGGCGATCCAGCCTGACGTTGATGTTGAACTTGTCGAACTTGTGGCCGCTGCCGACCGCGGGAAGCGTTGCCTCCGACCACTGGAACCTGATGGTCGCCGTGAGGCGCCCGTCCGAATATTTGGTGATGCAGGTGCGGCCCTCTCCGACGATGTCGGTCTTCCCGGGAAGGTCGAAGTTCTTGTAGTTCTTGCTGTCGGTGTTGTGGCACTTGGTGGTGCTGGAGGCGGCCGAAGCCGCGGGCGTTACCGCCATCAGCCCGCCCGCAAAGGCGACAGAAGCGGCCGCGGCGATGACCTTCGTCTTCTTCATGATGCTGGATGATCACGCCGGATTCCGGCCCTTGTCAATAGCCCCTCGATAGTTTCAAAGAGCCCACGACGGATGACGCAAAGTGACTTACGAAAGAACCCTTGACAAGTCCGAGAGCGAAGTCGATCATCTGGATCACCGGCCGGGCGAATTCCGACCAGGCCAACTGGTACAACGACAACAGCGAAAAGCGCCCCGACTGCTAACGCCCCGGGCGTCGCCCGGTCACGGGGTGATGATCAGCTTTCCGCGGGTGTGGCCTTCGCGGCTGGCGTCGAACGCTTCGCCGGCCTTCTCCAGGGTGAACGTTCCGGCCACCTCGACCTTGAGCGGGAGCTCGACGAGGCCCGCGAGTTTGGCGCCGTCCGGGCGCACCCAGATCCAGTGCCCGCTCGCGGCTTTCTGCTCGACCGTGGGATCGGCGATCGACACGTGACGTCCGCCCTGGGCGAGGACCGCGAGCGTGGTCTCCAGCTGCCCGCCCACGAAGTCCGCCACCGCGGTCACTCCGTCGGGTGCGGCCTGCTTGATCCGCTCAACGACGCCGTCCCCGTAGGCGATCGGCTCGGCGCCCAGCTCGCTCAGGTAGTCGTGGTTGCGTTCGGACGCCGTGCCGATGACCCGCGCGCCGCGATGGCGCGCGATCTGCACGGCGAAGCTGCCCACGCCGCCGGAGGCGTTGTGCACGAGCAGCACATCGTCGGGGCCGACGTCGAGCCGGTCGAGGCTGCGTTGCGCGGTCAGGCCTGCCAGGGGAACGCCCGCCGCCTGATTCCAGTCGAGCGACGCCGGCTTCTTGGCGACCGAGGCCGCGTTCACCGCGACCAGCTCGGCGAACGTGCCGCCATGCACGACGTCCTTGCGGGCGTACGACAGGACCTCGTCGCCCACCGCGAACTCAGGGGTGTCCGGCCCGGTCGCCCGCACCACCCCGGCGACGTCCCAGCCGGGGATGACGGGGAACCAGACGTCCATCATCCCGTCCAGGCCACCGGCCATGAGCTTCCAGTCCACCGGATTGACCCCGGCGGCCCGTACCTCGATGAGGACCTGACCAGGCCCGACCTTGGGATCGGGCACCTCGCCCACCCACAGCCGCGAGTTGTCAGAGGCATAGGCGTCATAGGTAACTGCGCGCATGGTCACCACACTAAGTCACTAGAATCTGACGGTCGGTACCGGCCTGCTCTAGCAACGGATGAGCAGTCAGCGAAGCCGGTCGATCACTCGATGACTTCCCACGGACACGGCCCGCTAACTACGTTTGTCGTTCGATGGTGGCACGGGCGGGCGCCGCTGCTCGCGCCACCATCATCCAAGCTCAGAGGCGCTTGATCCCAGAGATCAGCAGCCTCCAGTCGGTGGGGGAGAGGACCAGCTTGGGCCCGTCCGGGTCCTTGCTGTCCCGCACGCCGACGGCCGCGTTCAAACCGGCCACCTCAACGCATGTCGAGGTCTCGTCACCGCCGCTGTAGCTGCTCTTGCGCCAGCGACCGGACGAGAAGTCCAAGCTCATTACATGCCCTCCCGAACCTTACGGATCAGCTCCCTTGAGTCTGCCACCGTCATGGCAGCCGTGGTGATCCGATCGAAGATGATCGAGAGCTCCTTCACCTTCCTGTCGTTATCGAGAATGCGCTTGTTGTCCCCAGCGCACTCCAGGTAGGCGAGGTCTGGGCCTTTGGCGAACCCAAGGAGAATGAACGACCCGGTCGGGTAGACCTGTGCGCCGTCCGGCACGATGACGATGTTGATGTTGGGGTTCTGTGACAGGGCGTAGAGGTGGTCCAGCTGCCGTCGAGTGATCTCTCGCGAGCCCACGGTGCGTCGGATCACGTGCTCATCGATGGCCACGACCAGCCAGGGTGGCTCCTCGCGGTGAAGGATCTCCTGGCGCTCCATCCGATTGGCGATCAGACGCTCGAGTTTGTCGCCCTGGTTCTCGGCGCTCAGGATTACGCGTGCGGTCTCCTCGGTCTGGAGCAGTCCGGGAATCCACTGACTGTCGTAGCTCTTGACCGAGTCGGCGTGAGGCTCGACTTCTAGGTACTCCCAGAAATCGGAAGGCTGGCCGTCCTCCTTCACCATGTGGTCGTAGAGGCTCTCGAAGTACTCCTCCAGATTGAGGGCTGTGTCGATGCCCTTGGAGAGGCGTTCGGTGGGTGGGCGGCGGCAGTTCTCGACGTGGCCGATCAGCTTGCCGGAGACGATGACGGCTGGATGCGCGCCTAGCTGATCCTGGGTCATGCCCGCACGGGTGCGTTCGCGGGCGAGGGCTCGCGCGTAGAACGCCTGGATCGATTCCTTCGGGTCGAGGTCGGTCATGTGCATCGCCTCTGACGTGGGGCTACGGGGGGTGTAGTGCCGGGCCCTCATCTGGAGTGACAAAGGCATAGCCGAGAGTAATCTCCCGGGTCAACATTTGGTGGGTGAACGTCCGTGAAGAGGAATTCAGGCGCGAGGTGCTGGCCGTGCCGTCGTCGGCCGGGCTGCTGCGGGATCTCACCGAGGTGCAGCTCGCCAAATGGGGTGCCGGTGCGACGTTGATGGACGACGCCTTGTTGGTGGTGAGCGAACTGGCCACCAACAGCATCCGTGCCTGCCCTGGACATCTCATCGCGCTCGTTCTGCGAACGATCCCCGGCGCGCTCATCATCGAGGTGCACGACCCGTCGCAGGCGCCGCCGCGGCCGAGGCGGGCGAGCGTGGCGGACGACGGCGGGCGGGGGCTGGAGATCGTCGATCATCTGGCCGAGCTGTGGGGTACGCACTGGCCGGCCGGGGGCGGGAAGATCGTCTGGGCAAAGATGCCAGTAAATGCTGGTGAAGTAATTACCGACCGGTAACAAGCGAGGTTTCCGGACGGCCAATAGGGCCCGTCAGGAGAAACTTACGGGTGTTCCGTTCCGGCGGTCGCGTCGCGGAAGAGTTCAGCAGCCGGGATCTTGCGTTCGCTCAGCGGCGACATATTCGGGTGGGCGGGGGCTCGCACACGACCAAGACGGTTCGACCGGTGATCGGCCCTCGCGTGAACGTGGTGTTACTTACCTACCGGAGAGTATTTACAGCGGTATTTCATTGCCGTAGATCCATGGACTGACCGCACTTCCACACCTGGGCCCCCCGCGCCAGGAGAGGGTTTCCATGCCTATTCAGCACGTCATCGCGTATACCAAGCTCGCCGCGCGGTACACCTACGTCACCGCCGAGGCGGGCAACCAAGCCGACCGTGAGGCGGCCGCCTGCGCCGCCAAGCGCGTCATCCACGCGGCCTGTGCCGCGCAGATGCACGCCCTCGGCGTCGTCGACCTCGTACCGGACGACCCCGCCTCAACCCTCGAAGGCGTCGCGCGCATGCTCTCCGAGCTCGCGGCGGGCAGCGCATGGGGTGCCCGCGCCGTAGTCCAGGCGGTCGCGCACGAAGACTGCGGCCTGGCCACCTACCTCCTGAACGACGCCTACCAGGCGGCCACCGCCGCCATGGAGGCCGCCGACCGCGCCGAGGGCCAGATCACCGCTCCCAGTTCGTCCCTCTGCCGGGAGGCCGCCCAGCTGGCAATGGAACGCGCGATGGAACAAGCCTCCAACACCACCGGCCTGCACCTCGAAGAGCCGAGCATCTCCGTTCCCCCCGAAGTCCTCGCCGCCCGCCACTGAACGCAGGCCACGCGCCGAGCCGGTCGGACCGAACATCGATCCGACCGGCTCGTGAGATCAGGGTCAGCGCGTGAGACTGAGCTTGAGCGGATTGCCCGACCCGGGAAGGAACGCGTTCACCAGGAAGGTGAGCGGCCCGCAGTTCTCGAACGCGGGCAGCTCGTAGTCGCCGGACACCTCGGCGGAGTAGTCGTCCGAGGCCGACCCGGTCGCGTTGAACTGGACGGGCGCCGTCGTCCGGCAGTCCGTTCCTCCGCCGACCGGGATGCCGAACGCCGTGATCGAGGTCAGCCCGATGTTCATCGGCGAGCTGAGGCCGGCGGTCTTGCCGTTGAACGTGCCCGTCGTCCTGCCTGCCGGGCTGAACGCGAGGTCGGCGGTCGCGGGGATGAACCCGGCGATGGAGAAGTGGCCGGTGACCGGGTCCAGGCTCAGGTCTCCGGAGACCTCGCCGGTGGAGGCGTCGTACTCACTCTTCAACGAACCGGACAGGGCGATGGGCTCGCTTCCCCTCAGGGACGTCGTCCCCTTGACCCCGAAGTCCAGCTTCTTCGGTGGTGCCGGGGTGACCTGCACCTTTCCCAAAGTGAGGTCCTGGCCCGGATCGGGGTTGCATGGCGCCCAGTCCGTGATCAACCCAGGCAGACCATCGGGCGGCAAAGGAATCCAGTGGCCCGACAGCATTGACAGCACCAGCGGGCCGGTCTCGATCGTGACGTCACCCGGCTTGGTGAAGGTCGGCCCATTGGTCACGGCGGTGTAGGAAGCCGTGCGGGTTCCCGAACCCAGGAGGTCGGCCAAGACCAGAGGGTGGGGCGCGTCGGTGTATCTGAGTGGTCGGCGGCCTTGAGAATCGGTGATGGTGAGATTTCTCAGCGCCTCGGTGTCCTCAAGGTTCAGATCCTGGTTCTGCCGGAGCTCCGCTGCGAGGCTGTCGCTCACGGGCACGCGCGCGGTGAGGGTGCTGCCCGGCATCGGCTCCCCGGCCGGGACGCTCGCCGGGAAATCGGTGTCGTATTCGACCTTCACCTGCCTGTCGCCCACATTGGGAAACGCGCAGGTGAACGTGAACGACTTGGTCGTCGGCGCGGCTGAGACCGGTCCGGCGACCGGCAGTGCGCCCAGGGCGGCGACGGCGATGATTCCTGCTTGCTTCAACATGCGCCGATCTGAACACGGCGGCCGATTCCGAAGCTTGACAGCGGCAGACCAAGTAGGACGCGTCCCTTGTGGCGCGATGACAAGGCGTACAGAAAAACTCCGTACGTACGCATGAAGCTTCGCGAAGGTGATGAGTCGCACACTCATCGGACCCTGCGGTCTCCACCCCCGCCGCAGGGCCCGATGAGTGAAAGGCCCCCCGGTGAAGGCACAACTGAAGAAGTCGATTCAGGCTCTGTCCCTGGCCGCCGTCGTCGGCCTGTCCGGGGCCGCGGTCACGCCCCCGGCCCACGCCGCGCTGACCGTCCGCGTGGCGTCCGGCCCGTACGAGCGAGGGCCGGCCCCCACCGAGGCGAGCATCACCGCGGAGAAGGGCCCGTTCGCCATCGAGAAGATCGATGTGCCGCAGGGCAGCGGAACGGGCTTCAACAAGGGCACCATCTACGCCCCGACCGACACCAGCCAGGGAACGTTCGGCGCCATCGCCGTCTCGCCGGGCTTCGTCTCTCCGCAGGCGTGGATCGACTGGTACGGCCCGCGCCTCGCCTCCCAGGGCTTCGTCGTCATGACGCTGGAGACCAACACCCTCTTCGACGCCCCCGACGCCCGTGCAGAGCAACTCCTTGCGGCGGTGGACTATGTGGCCACCCAGAGCAAGGTGAAGGACCGCGTCGACCCGTCCCGCCTCGCCGTGATGGGCCACTCCATGGGTGGCGGCGGAACCCTGCGCGCCGCCCAGAACCGCCCCTCCCTGAAGGCCGACATCCCCCTCGCCCCCTGGCACCTGGACCAGGGCTGGCAGAACGTCAAGGTCCCCACCCTCATCATGGGCGCCGACAACGACTTCATCGCCGCCCCCTCCTTGCACGCCGAGCCGTTCTACAACAACCTCACCTCGGCTCCGGAAAAGGCGTACCTCAAGCTCAAGAACGCCGGGCACATGACGTTCGTCGCGCCGAACACCACCATCGCCAAGTACGCCATCGCGTGGATGAAGCGTTTCGTGGACAACGACACCCGCTACGAGCAGTTCCTGTGCCCGGCCCCCAAGCCGGACCAGAACATCGCCGAGTACCGCGACACCTGCCCAACAGGCTGATGCGCGCCCTGGGCCACGGCATCGTGGGCCTGGCCACCCTCACCGCCGTGGGCACCGCCCTGGCGGTGGGGGTGGCCGCCCCGCACCACGCGACGCATCACCACACCGCCGTCTTCGGCCGAGCCGGCCAGGGCCTGGACACCCACTCCGACGTAAAGATCCGCGGCATCGTCGTAGGCGGCATAGACAAGGTGACCCTCCGCCCGGACGGCAGGGTCCAAGTAGCACTCCACGTGGACCAGCCCATCCCCGCCTCATCCACGGCGACCATCGAGCCGGTCTCCATCTTCGGCCCCAAGGATCTGGTCCTGGACACCGGCACCAGCGGCGCGTTCCTCGCCGACGACGAGCCCATCGTCACCACCCACGACCCGGTGGAGCCCGCCGACCTGGCCCAGCCCGCCTACGACCTCACCTCGGCGGTCTCACCCCAGGACCTGGCGACCACCCTCCACACGTTCGCCCAAGGCCTGGACGGCCCCGCCCTCCACCGCACCCTGGGCAACACCGCCCAGCTGGTGGACGCCTTCCACGACGACCTGCCCTACATCAACGGGCTGACCCAGGACGTCCCCCTCCTGGCCGACGTCCTCGGCACCCGTTCCGACACCATCACCAGCGCCGTGCGGGACTTCAACAAACTCAACCCCGCCCTCAACGGCCGCCCCGACAACGTGAGCCGCCTCCTCGACGAGACCGGCCGCCTGGCCGACACCACCGCCACCGCCCTGCACGACCACGGCGACGACGTGGCGCACATCATCGACCGTGGTGGCCAGGCCGTAGCCGCCCTGAGCGCACGCTCCTACGACATCCCCACTCTCATCGACGGCCTCGCCAAACTCTTCAGCGGCCTGAACGACATCATCCGAGCCCCCGGCCCGAACGGCAGCCTGCTCGCCCAGACCAACGCCCCCTTCTCCATCAACCCTTGCGACCTGTTCATCGACATCCCCCTCTGCACCGGCAGCTGAAGCCGCCCTGGCTCAGTCCACGTCCTGCCACTTCGAGCAGGTGTCGTCGCCCGCGTCGTCCTCGCAGATCTGGAACTGTTCAACCGTGTAGTCCCCGTTGAATGTTTGGAGGCCGCACCCCTTCTTGCTGTTGTTGGGGTCGCCGTAGGCACGCTCCCGGTCGTTCATGACGAATCGCGCGTATACCTTGTTCCCGTCCTTCTCCCTGTCGCATACCGCCAGTTCGACCTGGTAGTAGCTGCCGCTGCTCGTGAAGCGCTTGGTCACCGCGGCGCGGTCCTTGCCTTGGTGGGCGTACACCGTCTTCGTCGGCCTCGGCTTCGCCGCGACGGAGGCCGACGCCACCCCCGAACCACCGGCGGCGAGGATCGCCGCCCCCGCCACGATGCCGACCTTGGTCGCGATTCCGATCATTTTCCTCTTCCCCTTTCCGTTGTGTACGTGGGGAATTGAATATCTCGTCTCGGCCGTCGGGCAACAGCCCTTTCAGCCACGGCTGAAAGGCCTCGCGCGGTCACGACAGCAACAAGGCCGTGTCGATCCCCAGGGGCGCGACGGCCTTCATCAGGTTCCACCTGCACAAGCGAGGCAGCTGCACGGGTGCCGGCTTCAAATAGGCGGCTGAGTGGCAAGCTCCCAGAGGAACGCGAACGGCCCGGGCGGTGGTGCTGCCCGGGCCGTTTCGGGGGTGGGGTGGGCTAGTTGCCCACCATCTTGTTGAAGCAGTCGGCCATCGCGGCCTGGGCCTTGGCCTTGTCGGTTCCCGCCGGCGGCTTCCATGACTTGACGTCGTTGGGGACGTTGAAGCCGTGCTTGCGCATGCAGAGGGCGAACGAGCTCACGACCTGCTTGGGCGCCTTGGTCATGCCGGGCTTCACCGGTGAGTTCGCGGGGAGCTGCTGCCCGCCGCCCGAGCCTCCGTTGCCCGACGTCGTTCCGCCTGAGGTGCTGGACGAGGAGCCCGTGGAGGGCGTCGCGGAGTCGGCGGCCGCCGGGGGCTGGGCGGTGTCGCTCTTGTCGTCGCCACCTCCGCCTCCGCAGGCCGTGAGGGTCAGGGCGGGAACGAGCAACAGCGCCGCCAGGTGGGGGCGTCGGAGTCTGCGTGTCACCTTCGGTCCTTCCGGTGGGGTGGGGGCGCGGTCGTTGCGCGAAAGTCATGGGAAGTACATTCATGATTGGGCGTGCGGTACGGCCAGGAATAGTCAAACGGCGCGCGGGTGCCGTGCCCGACTATCAATTTCCTACAGAGGCGGGCGGATCACGCCGTTCAGTAGTCGGCGGATGAGCGGAACGCGCGCTGATTTGTCATCGAGTGATATACGCGTCCGGCCACCGTGTCGGTGTGACTCGTGTCTGCTCAATTGAGTGAGTATCGCCGGGCGCCACTTCATCTTCAGTGTGATTTCGCGGGCGTGTCACGTTCATTACGGTCCAGGTCCGTAGCCCTGGATCGGATGAAGGTGAGGCTTGGTGAGCACCGCGACAGCGGTCGACGAGCGGGAGACGCCGGCGGGCAGGCCGTCGGTGCGCGACCGTCTCGCCGGGCTGCCCTGGGGCTGGATCGGCCCGCTGCTGGTGGCCGCCTTCGCTGGGCTGCTGGTGTTCAACCGGCTGGACGCGCCCCACACGATCATCTGGGACGAGACCTACTACGCCAAGGACTCGTACTCGCTGCTGCACTTCGGGGTGGAGCAGAACTGGAAGGACTTCCAGCAGGGCAACCCCGCCAACGGGTACTTCCTGTCCGGACGTCCCGAGATGGGCCTGCGGTATGGCGGAGCGTTCGTCGTTCATCCACCGCTGGGCAAATGGTTCATCGCGATCGGGATCGCGCTCTTCGGCACCGATCCGTTCGCCTTCAGGTTCATGTCCGCCATCGCCGGCGTGCTGTGCGTGCTCATCCTGGCGCGTATCGCGCGGAGGATGACCGGCTCGACGCTGCTGGGCTGCGCGGCCGGGCTGCTGATGGCCTTGGACGGGATCTGGCTGGTGGCCGGCCGCGTCGCCATGCTCGACATCTTCCTGCTGATGTGGATCCTCGCCGGCGTGGGCTGTCTCGTGGTCGACCGGGACAAGACACGGGAGGCCCTCGCGGCCAAGTCCGAGGGGAAGGGGCCAAGCGGTCCCTTCGTGTGGCACGGGTGGCGGATCGGCGCTGCTGTCTGCTTCGGGCTGGCATGCGGCACGAAGTGGTCGGGTGTCTACCCGCTGGCCTTCTTCTGGGCGCTGGCGCTGGTGTGGGACCGGAACGCGCGCAAGGCGGCGGGTGCGGCACGGCCTTCGCGCGACATGCTGAAGCTGGACATGCTCCCGTCGCTGGTGACGGTCGGCGCCGTGTCGGTCGTGACGTACGTGGCCACCTGGTGGGGCTGGCTCATCTCGGGGACCGGTCTGCAGAAGGCCCTCTACGGTGACGACCTTCCCGGCGGCCGGGCCATCGCCGGGTTTCAGCGTGACTGGGCCGACCACCACCCGAGCACCCTCTGGCCGACGTTCCTGAACCCGATCCGGTCGCTGTGGCACTACCACAAGGTGATCTTCGACTTTCACGAGAGTGTGACGAGTCCCAACCCGGGGCAGTCGTGGCCCTGGGACTGGCCGATCGTGAAAGAGCCGGCCCTGATGTACCACGCCAGGCCGGTCCCGGGACAGAACGGTTGCGGCGCGACCTGGTGCGTCAGTGAAGTGCTGGACCTCGGAAATCCGGCGATCTGGTGGGTCTCGATCGGGGCGATGCTCGCCCTGGTGCTGATGGCGTTCTTTGTGCGTGACTGGCGGATCGCTGTGACGGTCGGCGGTTATGCCGCGTGCTGGCTGCCGTGGTTCCCCTCGGGCTTCGCCGACCGAACGATGTATTCGAGTTACGCGCTGCCGATGCTCCCGTTCGCCGTCCTGGCGATCGTTCTGCTCTTCGACCGGCTCCGCACACGGTTCCGGGAGGAGGGGCGGACGCCCGGATGGTTGTCAGCCGGGGGAGTGGTCTATCTGTTGGTCGCCGCGTCGGCTCTTTGGTACTTCCACTCGATTCTCACGGCCAAGACCATCCCCGGGTCCGAGTACGAGGCCCGCCTGTGGTGGCACGGCCACCTGTGAAGTTCGTTCTTTGGAGAGGTGACCCCACTTGAGGTTCCTGGGTAAGGCGACGGCCATCGGGCTGAGCGCGTTCGTGGTCGGATCCATGTCCGGCGGTGGGGCCTCAGCGAGCTCGCAGGACGCCGACGTCAGCTTGACCTACGCCTGCCAGTTTCCGTCCGGGCCGCAACAGGTCGCGGTCCGGGTGCAGGGCACGTTCCCTTCGAACGCCGTGGTCGGCAAGCCGATCCAGCCGAGCCGGATCACCACCACGGTGACCATCCCCGAGGCGGGCGTCGCCGACGTGGGCGAGGCCGGCGGCGACTCCGTCGTGGGCACCGCGCAGCTGACGACGGCGGTGACCCAGAACGGCACGTCGAACGCGGCCAAGTGGTCCGGGCTGACCAGCGCGCCGACGGCGGTCCCGGCCGAGGGAAGCCTGCCGCTGTCCGCCAGGGGCACGGTGCCGGCGACGAAGACCGCCGCTGCCGGTGACCTGAGCTTCTCGGCCGGTGACCTCGCGCTGACGCTCAGCCCGAGCAAGGCGGGCGGCTCGAAGCTCGCCGTCGACTGCACCCCGGCGGCCCGGCAGGCGCGCGTCCTCGCCACCGTCCCGGTGTCCAAGCCCGGCTCGGCACAGAAGCCGAACGCGGTCCCCAAGGCCGAGCCCACCATTCCACCGGAATGCGGCAAGTGGGCCGGGCCGCCGAAGGAGACTCCCGATGGATGGATCGATTCGGGCTGTACGTACATGAGCGGATTCGCCAACGTGAAGAAGCTCAACGGGGCGACCGTCTTCAACGACGGATCGGCCGGGAAGCCCGCCTTGATCAATATCGTCTACGCCGTGCCCGGCGTCGGCGACAGCGAGGGCAGCATCCGACAGAAGCTGGTCGAACCGATCAAGTCGAAGTCGACCTTCCTGACGTTCGGCTTCATGCCCACCACCGCGGCGATGGAAATGATCCAGGCGCCGCTGGCCCCGGGCAAGGACTACGGAACCTACGAAGTCGCCACAGGAAACGTGGTGACCGCTCACATGAAGATGACGATCCGCATCACGGGCGCGAGTGCCAATGGCTCCGCGTTGAGCGTCGGTAAGCGGTGCCAAACACGGGTACCGGCCGACATCGTGCTCAAGGGGACAGTGAAAAGCGTCCTTGAGGAGGGAGTGCTCGAGGGCCCCCTCACAATTCCCTCCTTCAGCGGATGCGGTACTGGCGGTGACGACCTCAGCCGTCTCTTCAGCGCGTCCGTCTCCGGACCAGGAAATCTGATGAGAGTGAGCGTCGGGGCCACCTGCCTGCCGTCCATTCCCCAGGGCTGCCCGCCGGTCGTTCCCGTGCCGCAACGAACCGCCCCGGCGGCCGGGTAGCGAAAGGCTTGTCAACCGGTTACAAGCTCCGGTGAGAAACGCTCGTTTGGATTCTATTTATGCCCAGCACCCGCGTGTGAGACTGGCGGGTCCAAGAAGGAAAAGGAGTGATCGGCGTGGCGCAGCGTGATATGGATACCTGGCGTCGATGGATCTCCGAGAACCTGCTTCTCGGAAACCCGCCGGAAGCCATCAGCGCGGCGATGGCCGCGGATGGTGAGGTGACCGAGGAGGAGGCCAAGCGCGAGGTCGCCTCCGCTCTGGAGAGTCCCTATGTTCAGGGTGGGTCGCGCGTCGCCAACCGGCTGCGCAAGCGCGAATGGACGATGACGGTCTATGGCCGGCTCAGCCGGATGCGTCCGAACGGCTCCACCATCGAGCGGCGTGAGCGGCTCTCCAGGGACGAGTTCTACGAGCAGTACTACTACCAGAACCGGCCGGTCATCATCACGGGCATGCTCAAGGACTGGCCCGCGATGACCAGGTGGGACTTCGACTACCTGCGCGAGCGGTGCGGGGACCGCGAGGTCGAGGTGCAGTTCGGCCGCGAGTCCGATCCGGACTTCGAGATCAACGCGCCGGCGCACAAAGAGATGATGCTGTTCCGCGACTACGTCGACCTGGTCGAGAAGGCGGCGGCCGACGGAACGGGCACCAACGACTTCTACATGACGGCGAACAACGCCTCACGCAACCGCGAGGCGCTCGACATCCTGTGGGAGGACATCCACCCGATCTCGGAATACCTCGACGGCGACTCGGTCGACAAGGGCTTCTTCTGGATGGGGCCGCCCGGCACCAAGACCCCCTATCACCACGACCTGACCAACAACTTCATGGCACAGGTGATGGGCCGCAAGCTGGTGAAGATGGTCCCGCTCCACGACACCGCGTACGTGTACAACCACGTGCACTGCTATTCCGAGGTGGACGGCAGCGCACCGGACCACGAGCGTTTCCCCAACATGCAGAAGGCGCAGCTGCTCGAGTGCACGATCGGCCCGGGTGACGTGCTCTTCATCCCGATCGGCTGGTGGCACTACGTCGAGGGCCTCGACTCGGCCACCGTGACGATGAGCTACACCAACTTCCTGAAGTTCAACAACTTCGTGGACAACTACACCACTTATCAGCACCTCTGAGGGCCCCCCTCAAGAAATGCTTCCGCTCCTCGTAGTGGAAGCATTTTTTGTCCTTCATTCGCGGTGATGCTCACTCGATGACAACTTTCATCGAAGCATTGTTGCCGACTGCGCGAGCCGCCCGGAAGGGCCGCGAGATCTGCTGTGAGAGTGAGTGTCAGTAAGCCGAACTTTGTCAGCGGCACCCCAAGACGTCATATTGCCTTACGGGTAGTTTACAGATCCGAAACGTGCGAGATCCGGATCACAATGTGCGATCCGCCACCCCCTGCTGATCTCCGAGTTTCGAGGAGCCGACTACGTCTTCCGAGAGTGCCGAAGACGTGAACGACGGCCTTTCTGGAGGTGAGTTGACTCTCGGGGGATCAGAGGATCCCGGCAGTGCTCGTCCAGTGGCACTAGTTCTAGGCGTACTAGAAAGGCAGAAAGTGGAAAACAACAGCAAGCGGAAGCGGAGCAGGGCCAAGGGCCTGGCGATCGCCGCCATCGGCGGCCTCGGTGTCTCCCTTGCCGGCGCCATCGCCACCGCGGGCCCCGCCTCGGCGGACCCGATCAAGGTGGACGCGAACTTCAACTGCACCTACCCCCTCATCGGTGCGCAGCCCACGCCGATCACCATCGAGACCGACATCCCCAAGAGCATTCCGGTGGGGCAGCAGACGCCGCCGATCCACATCAAGGCGACCGCCCACCTGAGCGCGACCGTCACCAACGGTCTTCGCGCGGTCAAGGCGACCAAGCTCGAGGGCACGGCGACGTCCGACGAGATCGTCAGCGTCCCGGAAGACCCGAACCTGCCGGTCAGCATTGACGTCACCATGACCCCGATCGACGTCCCGGCGGCCGGTCAGGGCTTCGATCTGGTCACCGAGGGCGACGCTCCGACGCTCACCTTCAGCAAGGCCGGCCCCGGCAAGATCAGCCTCACCGGGCTGAGCCAGCACATCGACCCGAAGAAGGCGGACGGCACGTCCGTGTGGGCCGGTGGCAAGGACGTCGCGTGCACGATGCCCGACGGCCCCAAGGTCCTCACCGAGTTCCAGATCACCGCCATAGACGTGGCCGTCAGCGGCGCTGTCGGCGACGTTGCGGCGCGCGCACGCCACGGCCGCCGGATCGACGTCGGCGGCGTGCAGCTC
>NZ_JAGEOJ010000040.1 GCF_017573505.1 Actinomadura barringtoniae | reverse complement strand
GCCCTCACAGCCCCCAGCCCACACGGCCCCAGCCCACACGGCCCAGGCCCACACGGGCCCCGACCCTCGCTGCCCCGGCCCACGCGAGGTCATCAACGGATGACGGCCGCCGTGGCTGCCGGGCGGTTCCGGTTCGTGCCCTCCTCCTGGAGGTAGCCGCTGGCCGAACGCAGCAACGAGGCGAACGACCTGGTCGCGCGGGCGTCGGAGGCGAGGCCGCCCAACCGTCCCTGCCTGCTGGGCAGTTCGAGGTTGGCCATCCTGGCGACCTTGCGCACATTCTTCGCCCTGGCACGCTCGTAGCCGCGCAGGTCGTCGGCCATCCGGCTCAGCACCCAGGCGTCCTCCAGCGCCTGCCCGCTGCCCATCGCCATCGCGGGTGACATCGTGTGGGCGGCGTCCCCGATGAGGGTCGTCGGCCCCTTCCCCCAGGTCGACGGCACGCGGTGCCGGTGGTGCGGGTAGAAGTCCATGCTCTCGGCCTGCTCCAGGAGGGTCGGGAACGGCTCCGGCAGGCGTCCGAACCGCTTGCGCATCCGTTCCATGAACCCTGGCGCCTCCGCCCAGAAGTCACCGCCCGGCTTGGCGCGCAGGTCGAACCACCACAGCATCCTGCCGTTCCCGAGCGGCGCCAGGCTGGCGAGCGACCGCCCGTCGGAGACCATCATGGAACGGCCGTCGTCGGTGTACTCGGTCGGCAGCGTCGTGAACGCCTGCCAGGTGACCCATCCGTTGAGCCTGGTCGGACGCCCGCCCAGGGCCTCCCGTACGACCGAGTTGCGGCCGTCGGCACCGATCAGCACGTCGCCCCGCACGCTCGTCCCGTCCGCGAACGTGATCTCCGCACGCTCGGGGTCGACCCCGGCGATCCGGCGTCCGTAGTCGACGCGCACGCCATCGGCCAGCCGCCCGACGAGTTCGCGCCTGGCGATGTGAACGGCGTACAGGCCACCGAACTCGCGCTCGGCCACCGAAAGGTCGATCTTGCCGCGCAGGCGCCCGCCCGGCGACAGGTTCTCCATCGTCTCCAGCCGCCGCCCCGCGCCGTCCATGTCGACCTCGAACTCGCGCAGAACGCCGATCGCCCCGGGCCAGATCGTCACCGAGCCGCCCTCGGTGCGCAGCTCCGGCGCCGCCTCGTACACCTGGACGTCGTGTCCCGCCGCAGTCAGCCCGCGCGCCGCGGCCAGTCCCGCGACACCGCCACCCACGATGAGTACCCTCATGGTCAGCACCTTTTCTGAGATCCTAAGTATCTGATACCTGGAGTATCACAATGAGCGCCCGCGGACGCAAGCCCGATCCGACCGTCGACGCCCGCATCAAGGAGGCGGCGGTGACCCTCCTGGCCACCAAGGGCCCCTCGTTCACCATGGACGAGGTGGCATCGGCCGCAGGGGTGGGCAGGGCCAGCGTCTTCCGCCGCTACGCCACCAAGCGCGACATGCTCCTGGACGCCCTCACCCTCGCCCTGGACGCACAAGTCCCGGAGACCCCCGATACGGGCTCTCTCGAAGGCGACCTCATGGTGATCGTGACCCAGACCCTCGCGGGCTGGCAGGTCCCCGAGTTCGCCAAGACGACCCGCGAAATCTTCGGCGAAGCAGGCCGGGACCCGGGCGTGGCCGAGGTCATCCGTACCGCCATGCGCGACAAGAGGGAACGCGACTGGGCCATCTATGACCGCGCCATCGCCAGGGGCGAGCTACCCGCCGACGCCGACCTCTGGCTCCTGTCGGACATGGTGGTCGGCCTGGTGGTCTACCGAGGCCTCATCGACGTGCCGCAACCGGACCCCGCCCCCATGGTCAAGGCCCTCCTGTACGGCTTCACCCACAATCACTGAGACGGGCGCCATCCCATGGCCGGATCCGGCCACGGGATGGGCTCCGCAAGATCGGGGAATCGCTCAACAATGCGACCGTGCGCAGAGATCAAGTAGTGCGAACGAAACGGACCGCGACGATCGGCGCCGCCGCCCTCCTGGCGAGCCTCCTGGCCCCGGCCGCTCCGGCCCTGGCGGCGCCGGGCACCTGCTCGAACCCCCCGGCCACGCTCTCGGTCGAGGAGCAACGCCTGGGCAACACGCTCCCCCAGGACGCTGATCCGACCCTCCCCCAGTCCCGCCCGTTCTCCGCCCAGATGATCGACGGCGGCGGCTTCAGCTCGTTCACCCCCGCCTTCAGCCGAGCGCTCTGCCGAATCAACGGCCTGCACACCGCCCGCACCCTGGTCGAACGCGAGGGCGTGCGCCTGTGGCGCCAGGCGGTGGACCGAGCCCAAGGCCGGCGCGTCACCGGCTCCCTCCCCGCCGGCGACGACCGCCCCCTCTACTGGACGCGCCTCAAGGCAAGGGCAGCCCTCCGCCAGTGGACGCCCCGCTTCACGCTCACCGACGCCCAGCGCGAAGCCCTGGTCACCGCCTTCGACCGGGCGTCCCGAGGCATGACCTCCGTCCGCTACCCCTCCGGCGCCAAACGCGTCCTGGTGAGCGGCTTCGACCCGTACACCCTCGACGGCGGCACGACCGGCACGGCCCCCGGCACGGTCGGCAACAACATCCGCCACGGCAACCCGTCCGGCGCGACCGCCCTGGCCCTCGACGGCACCCGCTACCGCCGCCCCGACGGCCGCATCGCCGTCATCCACGGCTACCTCCTGCCGGTGAACTACACCGAGTTCGCCGCCGGCTACCTGGAGGACACCGTCGGCCCGGCGATGCGCACCCTGGACGCCTCGGTCACGATCAGCCAGGCCGTCGACTCGCAGTTCTGGCTGGAGCAGTGGAACGGCCGCTACCACGGCGTCTCCCCGGGCAACGACAAGTCCCAGCCCTGCCCCACCCTGAACGGCAAGCCCCAACTGGCGGTGGACAACCACGGCTGCAACACCCAGGTGGTCCCCCGCTGGGGCGGCCCCTCCACGTTCAACCTGAACAACCCGCCGCAGTGGACGACGACCACCCTGCCCATCAAGCAGATGATCGAGGCCAACACCGGCAGCACGGTCCCCCGCCCACCCGGTGACGAATGGCCCGACCAATCGGTCGCCTTCGGCGTCATCTGGCACACGAACTACACCGAGTTCCCCGACTGCACCAGCACCACCCAGGTAGTCCGCAACTCCCCCGTGCCGACCGACTACCCGCCGCCCACCCCGCCCGTTCCCCCGGACTCGGGCTCCTGCTCCTACAGCGGAGGCGGCGGCAACTACCTCTCCAACGAGAGCGCCTACCGCAACACCCTGCTGCGCGACCGCCTAGGCCGCCGCATCCCCGCCGGCCACATCCACACCCCCGACATGCAGCACTTCGACACGCCCTTCGCCGTCAGCGACTCCACCTTCAACGCCTGGCGAACGAGCATCGTCGCCCAAACCCGCAACCTCGTCCACGTAGTAGCAGCCACCACCCGCTAATCAACCCCCGCCCACCCACTCCTCCAGCGCGCGATAGTCCGGCGTCTACAAGAGGGTTGACGTTCACACTGGTGTGAGACTTTAGCGTCACTCCCGTTGGCGATCGGCTGGGAGGAGTGGGTTGTGGCTGGAGTTGTGGTCATTGGTGTGGGGCCGGGGATCGGGGAGGCGGTTGCGCGGCGGTTTGCGCGGGAGGGGATGCCTGTTGCGGGCATCTCTCGTACGGGCGGGGGCGAAGGTGCGCTCGCGTTGAAGGCGGATGTACGGGACGAGGCGGCTTTGCGGGGTGCGCTGGACGCGGCCGCTGAGAAGTTCGGGACGCCGGATGTGGTGGTCTACAACGCGGCGGTCGTTCGGCCCGATGCGGTCGGAGGGCTGGACGCGCAGGGGCATCTGGACGCCTGGGCCGTGAACGTGGTGGGGGCCATCACGGCGGCGGGGCATGTGCTGCCGGAGATGGCGCGGCGCGGGAGTGGGTCGTTCATCATTACCGGCGGGATGCCGGAGCCTAAGGCTGACTACGTGAGCCTTTCGCTGGGCAAGGCGGGGGTCCGGACGCTGGTGAGGCTGCTCGACCAGACGTACGGGGACTCGGTGCACGTGGCGAGCGTGACGGTGGACGGTGCCGTGGAGCCGGGCACGTTCTTCGACCCGGACGACATCGCCGAGCATTACTGGAGGCTGCACGTTCAACCCCGGGAACTGTGGCAGTCAGAGGTCCTCCATAGCGAGGATGGGGTTTTCCCTTAAGTCGGGCGGCGGGCCTTTTCGGGGTGCGGAAGCTGATCTAGCATCGCGGCTGACGTCGATCCTGACCGGTTGTCGTCGATGTCGTGTCCCCCGTGGACACCGGCCTTCACGGGCCGGTGAACCCCCCGCCTCGAGAGGACCTCTCACATGACCCGACGTCTCATCGGCCTGATGGCCGCCGCCCTTACCGGTGGCGTGCTGGTCATCGGCTCCGCATCCCCCGCCCCTGCCGCCCCCGCCAAGGTGAAGGCCACCGACTTCCACGCCATCGTCGCGCTCAGCAACTGCTCCGGGTCGGTCGTACGCGGGCCCAAGTCCGTCGACAGCGACCCGGCGATGGTCTTGACGAACGGGCACTGCAGCGAACTCGGCATGCCCGGTCCCGGGCAGGTCATCACGAACCGTTCGTCGCGCCGTACGTTCACGCTCCTGAACCCGTCCGGCCAGGGCAGCCTCGGCACCCTGCGGGCGACGCAGATCGAGTACAGCACGATGACCGACACCGACGTGACGCTGTACAAGCTCAACACCTCGTATGCGTCGATCAAGAGCCGGTACGGGACGGACGCGCTGCGCCTGGCGCCCGGCCACCCGACCGCCGGAACGCAGATCAGCGTGGTCTCCGGCTACTGGCGCAAGATCTACTCGTGCAAGATCGACGGGTTCGTGTACCGGCTCAAGGAGAGCAACTGGACCTGGAAGGACTCGGTCCGCTACACCTCGACCTGCGACACGATCGGCGGCACCTCGGGCTCGCCGGTCATCAACGACTCCACCGGCCAGGTCGTCGCCGTCAACAACACCGGCAACGAGGACGGCCAGCAGTGCACGCTGAACAACCCGTGCGAGGTGGACGAGAACGGCCAGGTGACCGTGCACCAGGGCACCAACTACGCCCAGGAGACCTACATCCTGGCCAACTGCCTGATCGCCGGCAGTGACGTCGACCTGACCCAGTCGAGCTGCACCCTGCCCAAGCCGTAGCAAGGCATCGAGAGGAAGGCGCCCGGTCCGCGGCCGGGCGCCTTTCAGTCGTTCAACGGTCTGGTCTTCCAGCCCCGGAGCTCGGTGAGGCGTTCCAGGACGTGCGTGAACACCGAGCGGCCGTTGTCGCGGTGGCTGCGGCCGACGGTGAACGGCACGAGCCTGGATGTCAGGCCGGTGGCCAGGTTGAACGTCTGCTGCCTGATCAGAGCCCCCTCGGGGTGCTCTTCCACCTGGAAGCGCCCGCACCACCACCATTGGCCCCGCGCCTGCACCCAGCCGGCCTCCCGGTCGACGTCGATGGTGAGCGTCACACCGGAGATCTGGGCGGTGAAGGTGGCGGGGCCGCCGGTGATGACGACCTCCCGATCGTCCTGTCTGCCGATGACCAGCGGAATCTCCGCGCCGTGCAGCTTGCCGGTCGGTACGGCCAGCAGGACCTCGCGTACCTCGTCCAGCGGTGCCTCGACGATCCCGGCGTGCTCGGACATCAGACGACCGGGGTTTCGTTGCGTCATGGACGTTATTCAACACCGAAGAATCAACGCACAAGGACCAATCAAGGCACGGGGACGGATCAAGGCACGGGGACGGCCTGCTGCTCGGCGGACGGCTTGCCCTCCAGCTCCTGAACGGCGCGCCAGGCGGCGTCGATGGCGGCGTCGGCGTACGCGCGGTTCTGCGAGTCGGAGTTGGCGATCGTGACACGCCCGTACGGCTGGCGGCCGATGACCGACGGCAGCGGGCCGTCCGGCCAGAACGTCGCCCACGGGCGGCCGTACTCCAGCGCGTAGCCGTGCCCCCAGCGGTTGACCGTGATCCCTTGAATGTCCTTGGCCGGGTCGAAGCCGCCCGCCCCCAGCAGCCGGGCGAGCTGGTCGCGCAGAGTGCGCTCGTACCGCTCGAACGGCCGGGCGAACAGTTCGCGGCGACCCGGGCCGATACCGCCGCGCGGGTTCTCGTAACCGGGCGCCGTGGCCATGCGGATCATGTGGACGAGGATCGGCTGGTCGGGGTCCTTGGAGAACTCGTACCCGCCCATGCTGACCGGGTAGTCCAGCTCGGCCACGCACCAGTCGCCGCTGGTGAAGCGCGTGTGGTAGATCTTCAGCTGCTCCCAGGCTCGCCAGTTCCGCAGCTGCACCATCGCGTAGATGATCGGCAGCTTGGTGCCGTAGAAGAGCCCTTCCTTCTGCTGCTGCGGCAGGTCCTGCATGAGGTACGGGACCATCGTGTTGTAGCAGGCCATCACGACGTTGCCCGCCGTGCAGCGGTACACCTTGCCGTTGCGGTAGAAGTCGACGTTCACGGTCTTGGAGCCAATGTTGCCGCCCTCGTGCTGCACCCGCACGCACGGCGAGTTCAGCCGCAGCCGCACCGCGTTGCCCGCCACGTCCAGCTTCGAGTAGTCGATCTTGGCGAGCGGCTCCTCGTCCATGGTGCGGGGCGCGCCGGTCCCGGGGATCAACTGCCCGATGATGAGCTTGCAGATCCCGTTGTTGCCGTCCGGGAAGTGGTAGATGTACGGATCGTCGGCGTCCCACTGGATCTGGATCGTCGGGCCGCAGTACTTGTAGGGCTTGGAGTTGTCGAGCTTGAGTCCCTCGAACCCCGGATACTCCGACGCCCACGAGTCGATGGCGCCGAACGCGTCGATGCCGAAGCCCCACTCGTCGCTCGTGAAGGTCTGCATGAAGTTGAGGACCTCCTCGGGCATCTTCGCGTAGTCGCGCAGATAGTTCCGATAGGTCAGGTCGACCAGCTTCAGCTTCTTCTCGGCGTCACTCAGACCCGGCATGTAATCCCCGGGCTTGTCCTGCAATTGCAGATACGCCGCCTGAGCCGCGGGCGACATCCCCGAGCTCTTGAGCGACTCCGCGGTCAGGGTGTCGTCCTTCATGACCGCGAGGTAATCGTTGGGGAACATGTCCCGGGTCATGAAGACCGAGTCGTTCAGCTTCCAGCGCTTGTTGAAGTCCTGGTCGTAATACTTGTCGAACTTCTTCACCTCGATGCCGAGGTCGGCGAGGAGCTTCTTGGCGTTCGGGCTCCACACCGTCGGGTCCTCGATCGACTGGGACCCGCCGTACCCGATGAGGAGCTTGCCGTCGGGGTGGAACTCGTTGCGGCGCGCGTGCCCGCCGAAGTCGTCGTGGTTGTCCAGAACGAGGATCTTGGCGTTCGGGTTCTGCTGGTGGAAGAAGTACGCCGAGCTCAGCCCGCTGATCCCGGCACCGACCACGACCAGGTCGTAGTGCTCCCCCGACGCGTTGATCTTCTGGTCCCCCGACCAGAACACCCCGTCGCGCAGCTTGTGCGGAATCTGCATCGCCGGGTTCGTACTGCCGCGCAGCCCCTGCATCGCGGGCGGATAAGCGGGGTCGCCGGTCCCCGCGTACTTCCACCCGTCAGGCGGGTTGACGACCTCGTTGTGAATGCCGCCGTATTTCCCCGCCGCGCATCCCGACAGCGCCCCGCCCGCGACGAGCGCCCCCGCCGCGACCGCCATTCCGTCCAGAAAATCCCGACGGCTGATCCTCCTGTCCATTCCGAGTTCCCGGTCAGAATAAACAGGCTCGTACGAATTGTCCCCCGACATGAATCCCCCCGATGACATGCCCCTGGGAGATCTTCCACACAGCCGCCGAACGAAAACAAGTACCGGGGCGGCGAGCACGGATCGTAGGCTCGGGTGGGTGATCGATGTTGAGGTGCCGGCGGAGTTGGCCGGGTTCGCGGTTAAGCACAACGGGGACAAGGGGCGGGCTTGGATCGAGCGGCTGCCGGGGCTTTTGGCGGACCGGATGGAGGGGTGGGGGCTCAGGCCTGAGGGTCCGGCGCGGAACGGGATGGCCGCGATCGTGGTGCCGGTCGTACGCGTAGATGGCGAGCGGGCTGTGCTGAAGCTGCAGATCCTGGACGAGGAGAGCGAGGGCGAGCCGGCGGGGCTGCGCGCGTGGAACGGCAACGGTGCGGTCCTGCTGCTGGAGGACGACGAGGCGACCGGCGCGATGTTGCTGGAACGGCTGGATCCCGATCGTTCGCTTGATGATGTGGAGGACGCGACCAAGGCGCTGCAGATCCTGGCCGAGTTGCTGGAGCGGCTGGTCGCGTTGCCTGCCCCGGAGGGGATTCGGCGGCTGGAGGACATCGCCAACGCCATGCTCACGCAGGTGCCGGACGCACTGGAGGTTCTGGACGGCGGCGCGAAGCGGGTGGTGGACACTAGTGCGGCGCTGATCAGGGAGCTGGTGAGCGAGCCCGGCGACCGGCTGCTGCACTGGGATCTGCATTACGAGAATGTGCTGGCCGGTGAACGTGAGCCGTGGCTGGCGATCGACCCCAATCCGCTGGCGGGTGACCCCGGGTTCGACCTGCTGCCCGCGCTGGACAACCGGTGGGAGGACATCACCGCTACCGGCGACGTGGCCCGGGCCGTGCGGGCGCGCTTCGACCTGATGGTGGAGGTCCTCGGCCTGGACCGGCGGCGTGCGGCGGGCTGGACGTACGCGCGGGTCCTGCAGAACACCCTGTGGGACCTGGAGGACGGCGAGCCCGGCATGCACGAGATGCAGTTGGCGATCGCCGAGGCTTTGGCGGTCTATCTCTAGTCTTACGGCCATGACGGGCATGCACGTTGGACGGTTCGGCGATCCCTCCGGGCGGCCGGTGGTCGCGCTGCACGGCATCACGGCGCACGGGGGCCGCTGGCGCCGGATCGCCGAGGAGTATCTGCCGGGGCACCGCACTCTGGCGCCGGATTTGCGGGGGCATGGGCGGTCGTCGCACAACCCGCCCTGGACCGTGGAACGGCATGCCGGCGACGTGCTGGCGCTGCTGGACGACTCGGGCATCGAGGAGGCCGACGTCGTCGGTCACTCGTTCGGCGGGCTGATCGCCGTGCATGTGACCCGCATGGCGCCCGAACGCGTGCGGCGGCTCGTTCTGCTCGATCCGTCGATCGGGCTTCCGTCCGGCGACACTCTCGGCAAGGCGCATGCCGCGTTGAGCCAGCCGTCTTGGGCCGACCCCGACGAGGCGCGGGACGTACGGGAGAAGGGCTGGCCGGAGGCCTATCCGGGGGCCGTCGACGACGAGATGGACCACCTCGTGCAGGGCGAGGACGGCCGCTGGCGCTGGCGGTACGAGCCCGCGGCGGTCGTGACGGCGTTCTCGGAGATGGCGCGCACGTTCGTCACGCCGACCGTTCCCACGCACCTGGTCGTCGCGACGCGGGCGGGGATCGTACGGCCGGTGTTCGTGAACGCCTGCCGCCGCGACCTCGGCGACGACTTCGCGGTCACCGAGATCGACGCGGGGCATCTGCTCTATCTCGACCGTCTCGACGAGACCGGCGCGATCCTCCGGGACTGGCTCGGCGACTGAGCGCCGAGCGGCTGAGCGCCGAGCGGCCGCGGCGCCGGCTCAGCGCATGAGGTGGCGGCCGGTGATGTGCGGGAGCGTGAACGGGGTGTGCAGGCCCGGCGGGGCCTCGGCCACTGCCGGGATAGCGTTCACCACGCGCAGCGCGGTCGCGAGCGTGCCCGGCACGGTCGGGTCGGCCGCGCCGGGGTTGGCGATGTCCAGGCGCCAGGGCGGCTCCCCGTCGATCTCCACCCGGTAGCCCCCGGCCTGCCCGAACGGCGGCTCCGGCCAGTGCGGCAGGCCGACGTCCTCGCGCAGCCGCGTGACGTGCTCGACGACGATCGCGGGGCGCCCGTTCACCACGCCGGTGACCTGGAAGCGCATGCCCGCCGACATGCCCTTCTCGATGACGCCCGCCGGGATCTCGAACCTCTCGGGCGCCGGGCACAGCTCGTACGACTCGGTGACCTCGTCGAGCGTCACGTCCAGCTGCTCGGCCATGAGGTGGACGATCGAGCCCCACATCAGCGTGAGCACGCCGGGCTGCAGGATCGGCGGGCGGTGGTCCAGCGGCTTGCCGAACCCGAACTTCCCGACGATCGCCTCGGGCTTGTCCCACAGCCCGTACGACATGACCTCGCTGACCTTGACCGCGTCGATCCGCAGGCAGACGCCGCTCAGCAGCAACGGCAGCACGTCGTTCATCAGGCCCGGGTCGAGGCCGGTGGTGAGCAGAGCGGCGCCGCCGGTCTCGCAGGCCTCCTCCAGCCGCCGCACGTCGCCGGGGTCGGCAGAGCCGGGATGCACCAGCGGGATGAGCGCCGTCGAGACGACACTGATGCCCGCCTCCAGCAGCAGGCACAGGTCGTCGACCGCGCCGCGCGGCCGTTCGCCCGTCGCGACCTCCTTGCGCCCGGACGTGCCGACGGCGGTGTAGCCGACCACGTCCGGCTCGGCCTCGATCAGCCGCGCCGGGTCGTCGGTGGCCGCGACGCCCACCCGCTGGTCGAGCCCGGCCAGCTCGCCCGCGTCGACGCCGACCTTCGCCGGATCGCTCACGACGACGCCGATCAGCTCAAGATCCGGATGCTCGATGATGGCCCGCAGCGCCTGCCTGCCCACATTGCCGGTGGCCCATTGCCCGACGCGATACGACACGGCTCTCCAACCAAGCGCTCGCTCAACAGATGCGCCATTCTAGGCACACCCGTCCAGGCACCACACCCGCGCGCCGTGCCCAGCGTGGCGGCTCAGAAGAGCCTGAGCAGCTCCGGCGCCTCGGCGAACAGCCGCTGCAGCTCCTCGCGCCCGACCCGTTCCGCCAGGATCCGCAGCGCCATGTCCTGCCGTACGTACTCGGCCGCCATCATGGCGACGGCGGGATCGGCCGTGTAGATCCCCCACGCCCCGCCCTCGCCGAAACCGCCCACGATGGCCTCGCGCCGGTCCCCCACCACCACGAGCAGCCGGTACCCGAGCCCGTCCTCCGACGCACGCGTGTGAACGGTGCCGACCTTCAGCTCGTCCTCGCCGTACGAGACTGCCGAGACCGCGACGCCCCGTTCGGCCGCCGCCCTGACGCCCACCGCCAGCCGCCGCGCCTCGTCCGGCCACACCGACAGGAACAGGTCGCCGCGAGCACCCGCGACCACGTCCTCGGCGCGCGCCAGCATCGCCTCGCCATCGCGAAGCCCATGGATCAAGGGCGCCTCGGGCTGGGCGACCACCTTGGGCAAGGCCGACTTCAGCGCCTCCACCGATCCGTCGAACTCCCGGCGCATCCGTTCCAGCAGCGCCTCGGGCGGCAGCGGCAGGTAGTCGGTGGCGTCCGCCGACCCCTTGACCTCGTACGCCGCGCCCCGCGCGACCAGCTTGCCGAGCGTCTCGTAGACCGTGCTGCGAGGCACGCCCGACCGCTTGGCCACCTCGTACCCGTTGATCGGCTTCCCGGCCGCCACCAGCGCGACATAGGCCTTGGACTCATACCCCGACATGCCCAGCCGCTGAAGGTGTTCGAGGACGTCCCGCGTGCTCATCGCCGCAATGCTACGCGGCCGAGGAGAGAGGAGAATGATCCCCATGACGCGCCTCCTCCCCGACGACGCCCTGGAACGTTCATCGGTGGTGGCCAACTGCGCCATGAACCGCGAACGCTCCCTGACCGGCTCGAACGGCTACGCCAAGGAGCTGGGACTGGACCTGTCCGCCGCCCTGGCGGCGCCGATCCGCTGGCTGGACCTGTGCTGCGGTACGGGCAGGGCGCTGCACGAGGCGGCGCGCCTCCACCCCCACGTCCAGATCACCGGGCTCGACCTGGTCGACCACTTCGTTCCGGGTGAGCGCCTGCCCAACCTCGGCCTTGTCGTCGGCTCGGTCACGCGCTGGTCGCCGCCGGACACGTTCGACCTGATCACCTGCGTGCACGGCCTGCACTACGTCGGCGACAAGCTGGGGGCGCTGGCCCGCATCGCCTCCTGGCTCGCATCGGACGGCCGCTTCATGGCCAACCTCGACGCACGAAGCATCCACACACCGGGGCAGGTCGCGGCCGAGTTGCGGCGCCAGGGCTTCGCGTACGACGCGCGCCGCCGCCGCGTCTCGCTCACCGGCCACCGCGAGGTGACCTTCCCGTACGACTACCAGGGCGCCGACGACCAGGCGGGCCCCAACTACACCGGCCAGCCCGCCGTCGATTCGATCTATGGGCGATCGGGGTGCTGACGGTGATCGACACGGGGGCGCCGGGTTAGGCTCGGGACTGTGAATCTTGGATTGGCCGGCCGGCGGGCGGCGGTTGCGGCGGCGAGCAGTGGCTTGGGGTTCGCGACGGCGCAGGCGCTGATCGCCGAGGGCGTGAAGGTCGCGATCTGCGGGCGCGACCGGGACCGGCTCAGCCTGGCCGCCAAGCGGCTGGGCTCGGAGGCGACGCCGATCCTCGCGGACGTGGGCACGCCCGAGGGCGCGACCGCGTTCGTACGGGAGGCGCAGGACGCGCTGGGCGGCGTGGACATCCTGGTCACCAACGCGGGCGGTCCGCCGCCGGGCGGGTTCGCGGGCACGCCGCTGGACGCCTACCAGAGCGCGATCGACCTCAACCTGATGTCGACCGTGGCCATGTGCAAGGCGGCCGTTCCGGCGATGCAGGAACGCGGCTGGGGCCGGGTCGTCGCGATCACCTCGATCACCGTCCGGCAGCCGATCCCGACGCTGATCCTGTCCAACACCGCGCGGGCGGGGGCCACGGGCTTCCTCAAGACGCTGGCGATGGAGGTGGCCGGGGACGGCGTGACCGTCAACTCGCTGCTGCCCGGCTTCCATGCCACCGAACGCCTCCGGACCCTGCGCGGCGGCGACTGGGACAAGGTCGCGAACGAGATCCCGGCGGGCAAGGTCGGCGACCCCGGGGACTTCGGCGCGTTCGTCGCATTCCTCTGCTCGGAGCAGGCCGGGTACGTGACCGGCAGCGCGATCCCCGTCGACGGCGGCGAATACCGCGGCATGTTGTAAGCAGAGCGACCTCTTGTAAGCCAGGCGACGAGTTGTAAGCCGGGCGCGGGGTTCACCTGCGGGCCTTGTCACCAATCTCACAAGGCACCGCGTAAGCAAGCGCTGACCGGTCCTTTACGATTGCCGGTCATGGCCCCCCTTGCGGACTGGACACCCCCTTCCGAGCACCTGATCCGGGCGGCGAGCCTGGCTCTGGAGCCGTGGCGCGCCTGGACCTCCCCGGTCTTCCACGGGCTGGAGAACATCCCCGAGCACGGGCCCGCGCTGCTGGTCGGCAACCACACCGTCTACGGGGTCATCGACGCGCCGCTGATCTTCTTCGAGATCCACCGGCGCCGGGGCGTGTGGGTGCGTTCGCTGGCCGACCACGTGCACTGGCAGATCCCCGGCTGGCGAACGATCATGGACATGGGCGGCTCGGTCGACGGCACCCGCGAGAACTGCCGCGAGCTCCTGCGCACGGGCCAGATGGTCGTGGTCTTCCCCGGCGGCGCCAGGGAGGCCACCCGGCACCGCGACGACGCGTACCAGCTGCAGTGGGACACCCGGCTCGGCTTCGCCCGGATGGCCATCGAGGCGGGCTGCCCGATCGTCCCGTTCGGCACGGTCGGCGTCGAGGAGATGTTCACGACCGTCCTGGACCCCGACAGCCGCCTGCTGGCGCCCGCGCGCGGCTTCGGCCGGCTCGTGCTGGGCGAACGGGGCCGCCGCGACGACGTGATGGTGCCGCTGTCGCGCGGCATCGGCCTCACCCCGGTCCCGCGTCCCGAACGCCTCTACTACGGCTTCGGCAAGCCGATCGACACCACGCGCTGGGCGGGCCTCGCCGGCGACGTCGGCGCCGTGACCGCCGCGCGCGACGAGGCCCGCAAGGCCGTCGAGGAGATCATCGACGGCCTGCGTGCGGAGCAGGCCACCGATCCGGGCCGCACACCCATGGGCCGGCTCGGCCGCGGCCTCGCCGGGGGAGCCCGCATGCTCCCCCGCGTGGTCCCCGGCCTCATCAGCCGCTAGCGACCGCGCATCAGCTGCCAGCGGCCGCGCATCGGCCACGAGCGGCGCCGCATCGGCCGCCGGCGATCGGTGGTGCCGTTCGGCGGCCGCCGGACAGGGGGCGACGGCGACCGCCGAACGGGTCAGAGGGAACGGCCGCGCGGACCACGCCCAGGAGACGGGATCATGCGCTGCGCCGCTGGAACGGCAGGTAGCGCTCGGCCCGGCGCGGCCGTGCGGGCAGGCCGGTGGACTCGACCGCGAGGATGCGGTCGAAGCGGAAGGCGCGGATGGAACGGCGCATCCGGCACCAGCCGACGAGGTACCAGTGGTCGCGGTGGACCAGGCAGGTGACGGGCTCGACCTCGCGGATCGTCACGTTGGCGGCGGCGTCGCCGTAACAGAGCCGGACCACGCGGTGCTCGGTGATCGCGGCGGCGATCACGCGGGCACGGTCGGCGGTGGAGACCGTGAGCGGCCTGGTGAGGGTGGACAGGGTGGCGGTGACGACGTCGTCGTGGTTGTCGGCGTCGACGAGGTGACGCAGGGCGCGGCGGGCGGTGGTGGCCTGCGGCCCCGCGCCCAGGTGAGCCAGGGAGAGCGCCAGCGCGGCGATCTCGGAGGCGGTGAGCGCGGTGTCGGTCTGGTCCTGCTGGCCGGTCGCGATGTTCTGCATGGTTCGATCATACGTTCGAACACTGACATTTTGGAGGGCCCGGGCCTGCGTCACCAGACCTTGAGAAGCCCACCGCGCATGGTGAACACTGTTCCCGCAAACGGGGTCGGATGGGGGAAACAGCGCGAATGCGTGCATGGTGCAGGGACCGGTGTGTCCGCCGGTGCGTTCACCGGTGTCGTCACCGGTGTGCCCGCCGATGAATCGCGACGAGGTGGACCGCGCGCTTCAGGACCTGCGGGACGAGAAGGAGCGGATCAGCACCGCGCTTCTGGATCTGGAGAGCCACCAGGGCTTCCGCCTGCTCGAGGGCGCGGCCGTCACCGGTGAGACCGCGCGTCGGCAGGGCGAGCTGCAGTCCCGTACGACCAGCCTGTGGGGGCTGTTCGACCTGTACGGCGGCACGCTCGCCGCGGCCGAGGAGCTGCGCGCCCGCCACTCCAAGCCCGGGCAGGCCCAGCTCGCCGAGCTGACACACCTGCTGACCGGCCCCTCGGTCGAGCTCCCGGCCGTTGAGGTCCCCCTCGAACGCCGCACGCTGCTGTCCGCGCCCGGCGGCGAGAAGCTCAGCCTGCGCGCGGTGGTCGCGCGGATGACGCCGCTCTTCGAGGAGGCGGCGAAGATGGCCGCCGCCGTCGACGTCGTCTGGTCCGAGCTGCTGAACGCGCTCGCCGAGGTCGACCAGGAGCGCCGCGCCGTGACCGGCCTCGCGCAGGAGCTGGGCGCGACCGGCCCCGCGACCGACCCCGAGGCCGAACGGGTCTTCCGCGACGTCGACGCGCTCTCCCAGGCCGTGCGCACCGACCCCATGTCGTTCGGCCGCGGCGGGCACGCCGACACCACGCGGCTGCGGACCGCCCGCAAGGACCTCGCCGACCTGCGGCGGCGGCTGGCCGAGGCCGGCTCGTTCCGCGCGGACGCCGCGTCCCGGATCGAACGCGTCGCGGCCTCCATCGACCAGGTGCGCGCGGCCGAGGCCGAGGCCAGGCACGCACG
Source organism: Actinomadura barringtoniae (assembly GCF_017573505.1). Taxonomy (GTDB): domain Bacteria; phylum Actinomycetota; class Actinomycetes; order Streptosporangiales; family Streptosporangiaceae; genus Spirillospora; species Spirillospora barringtoniae. Next base: position 46,749 of record NZ_JAGEOJ010000040.1, on the reverse strand, counting down.
CGACCAGGTGCTCATCAAGATCGCCTCCCCGGCGCTGCCGGACCTGCGCGACCTGTCGCCCGCCCTGGCCGACCGGCTCGGCGCGCTGCACGTGCTGCGCGACGCGCGGCGGTGGGGCGAGCTCGCCGACCGCGTCGCCGATCTCGAACAGGCCGTCGCCACCGCGCTGCAGCGGGCGCGCGGCGACGCCTCCCTCATCACGGGCCTGCTGGACCGCCGCGAGGAACTGCGCGGCCGGCTCGGCGCCTACAAGATGAAGGCCGCCAGGCTCGGCCTCGCCGAGGACGCCGAACTCACCCGCCTCTACTCCGAGGCGCGCGACCTGCTCTGGACATCCCCCTGCGACCTGCGCAAGGCGACGGCCACGCTGTCGGACTACCAGCGGGTCATCTCATCGAAGGGATCCGACCGATGAGTCGATGCGTGGCGCCGGGCTGTTCCGGAACCATCGAAGACGGCTACTGCGTCCAATGTGGCATGGCAGCCAACGCGAGTCCGGGTCAGGCAGCTGGCCCCGCCGCAGGTCCGGCCGGGTGCGCCCAGCCCGGCTGCGGCGGAACGATCGAGGACGGCTACTGCGACACGTGCGGCATGCCGCCCGAGACCGCCGCGCCCCCGGCTCCGGCAGCAGCCTCAACTCCCCCAGCTCCAGCTCCCGCCGCGTTCGCTCCCGGCAAGTGCGCGCAGCCCGGGTGCGGCGGAACGATCGAGGACGGCTACTGCGATACCTGCGGCATGCCACCCTCGACCCCCTCCGCAGCCTCGGGCTCCATCGCGCCCGTCACCGCGTCGTCGAGCCCGACCGGCAGCGTGCCGTCCGGTACGTACGCCACCGGCAGCACGCGAACGGGCAGCACCCGCACCGGCTCGGCCCGCTCGTCCGGGCGGCGCGGCGGGCTCGGCGCCGGGATGGTCGAGGTGCCGCGCGTTCCGTACCGCGACCCGTCGACCGCCGTGCTAGCCAACCCCGAGGTCGCCGAGAACAAGCGGTTCTGCAGCGACTGCGGTGAGCCGGTCGGCCGCAGCAAGGGCGACCGGCCCAGCCGTACGGAGGGGTTCTGCCCCAAGTGCGGCTCGCGCTTCTCGTTCACGCCCAAGCTGAACCCCGGCGACCTGATCGTCGGGCAGTACGAGGTGCTCGGCTGCCTGGCCCACGGCGGTCTCGGCTGGATCTACCTCGCCAGGGACAAGAACGTCAGCGACCGCTGGGTCGTCCTCAAGGGCCTGCTGGACTCGGGCGACGCCGACGCGATGGCCGCAGCCGCAGCCGAGCGCGCGTTCCTCGCCGAGGTCGAGCACCCCAACATCGTCAAGATCTACAACTTCGTGCAGCACGCCGGCTCCGGTTACATCGTCATGGAGTACGTCGGCGGCCAGTCGCTGAAGGACATCCTGCTCTACCGCCGCAACCAGCTCGGCGAGGAGGCGATGCCGCTCAGCCACGCGATCGCCTACGCGCTGGAGGCGCTGAACGCGTTCGGCTACCTGCACTCCCAGGGTCTGGTCTACTGCGACTTCAAGCCCGACAACATCATCCAGACCGAGGAGCAGCTGCGCCTGATCGACATGGGCGCGGTGCGGCGGATCGACGACCCGGAGGGCGCGATCTACGGAACGGTCGGCTACCAGGCCCCCGAGATCGCCGACGACGGTCCCTCGGTCAGCTCCGACCTCTACACGGTCGGCCGGGCGCTGGCCACACTGACGTTCAAGTTCACCGGCTACACGCGCGACTACGCCGAGAAGCTCCCGCCGCGCGACCAGGTCCCGATCCTGGCGCGGTTCGAGTCCTACGACCGGCTGCTGCGCCGCGCCACCCACCGCGACCCGGCGCAGCGCTTCCAGGACGCGGCCGAGATGGCCGAGCAGCTCACCGGCGTGCTGCGCGAGGTGCTCGCCGCCGAGGACGGCCACCCGCGTTCGGCACCGTCCGGTCTCTTCGGCCCGGAACGCTTCGCCTCGGGCACCGACACCGGTGCACGCGGCAACGACAACGGCGCGCGAGGCGACGGCACCGGTGCGCGCCGCGACGCCGGCGCGCTGCCGCCGCTCACCCGCGCGGCCGCCGCCGCGTCGCTGCCCGTTCCGCTGGTGGACGGGTCGGACCCGCAGGCCGGCTTCCTGGCCGGGCTGACCGCGCTGGAGCCCGCGCAGCTGGCCGTCACGGTCGCCAACGCGCAGCAGCAGACGCCCGAGATCACGCTGACGCTGGCGCGGGTGCGCATCGAGCTCGGCGAGGCCCCGGCGGCGCACGCGCTGCTCGACCAGGTCGCGGCCGAACGTCCCGGCGACTGGCGCGTCGACTGGTACCGCGCGGTCGCGCTGCTGGCCGAGGGCCGCGTCACCGAGGCCGAGCCGCGCTTCGACGCGCTCTACTCGCTGCTGCCCGGCGAGGCCGCGCCCAAGCTCGCGCTCGCCGCGTGCCGCGAGGAGCGCGCGCCGATGGAGGCCGTACGGCTGTACGAGATGGTCTGGCGCACCGACAACAGCTACATCAACGCCGCGTTCGGCCTGGCCCGCATCCACCTGGCCGGGGGCAACCGGGCGGCGGCCGTGGCCGTGCTGGACTCGGTGCCGAAGACCTCGATCCGCTTCGTCGCGGCGCAGGTGGCGGCGGTGACGACGGCCGTACGGCGCCGTCCCGTCAACGAGCTGACCGCCGCGGACCTGGTCGGCGCGGGCGACCGGCTGGCGCGCCTGCAGCTGGAGGGTGAACGGCACGAACGCCTCGCCGCCGAGGTCCTGGAGGGCGCGCTCGGCTGGCTGGGCCTGGGCACCGCGCACACCGGGGTCACGCAGGGCGCCTCGCTGCTCGGCCGGCCGCTGACCGACCAGGCCGTGCGGAACGGGCTCGACGAGCTCTACCGGGCGCTGGCCCGCCACTCCCAGGACCGCGAGGACAGACGGGTGCTCATCGACCGCGCCAACGCCGTACGGCCGAGGACGCTGCTGTGACGGAGGACCAGGCGCCCGCGACGGCGCGGCCGACCACGGCGGACCCGACCGTGGCCGATCCGCCACCGGCAGCGGCAGCGGCAGACCGAACGGCAGCGACGGAGGACCAGAACGTGGCCGAAGCAGCGACCAAGCCCTGCCCCAACTGCGGCGAGGGGGTCTTCGAGGGCGAGGACTTCTGCGAGGCGTGCGGGCACGCGCTGTCGGAGAAGGCGGTCGCGGCGCGCGCCCACGCGATCGCGCGCGCCGACGCGTCCGGGATGAGCCGGCCGGTGACCCGCCGTACCGACCCGGTGAAGCCCAAGCGGCCCTGCACCGGCTGCGGCGCGACCTCCATCGACGCCGACGGCTACTGCGAGGAGTGCGGCCTCCGGCAGCCCGCCGACCGCGACCACATCGAGATCGAGCTGCCCGAACGCGTCGCGGCGGGCGCGAGCGACCGGGGCAAGCGCTACCCGCGCAACGAGGACGCCCTCGCCCTCTCCACTCATCCGTCCGGCGTCGCGGCCGTGGTGTGCGACGGCGTCGGCTCCTCACCGCGTCCCGACGAGGCCTCCCTGGCCGCCGCGCAGACCGGTGTCGCCGAGCTGCTGGCGGGCCTGGAGGCGGGCGCCGACCCCGAGACCGCGACGCACAAGGCCGTGCTGAAGGCCGCCGAAGCCGTCGCCGCGCTGGCCGAGTCGCCGCACGAGGCTCCCTCCTGCACGTACGTGTCGGCCGTGACCACACCCGGCTCGATCACCATCGGCTGGGTCGGCGACAGCCGCGCCTACTGGCTGGCCAACGGAGCGAACGAGGCCTCCGCTCAGCTCAGCGTGGACGACTCGTGGGCGGCGTTCATGGTCGCCGAGGGCGCGCTGACCGAGGCCGAGGCCGAGGCGCACCCGAACGCGCACGTCATCACCGCCTGGCTCGGCGCCGACGCCGACGAGGTCCGTCCGAGCGTCGCGACGTTCACCCCGTCCGGGCCCGGCACCGTCGTCGTCTGCAGCGACGGCCTCTGGAACTACGCGGGGGCGCCGGCGGACCTCACCGCCGTGCTCGCCGCCGCCTCGAGCGACCCGGCAGCCGATCCCCTCGGCGCGGCGCGGACCCTGGTCCAGCACGCGCTCGACTCCGGCGGCCGCGACAACATATCGGTGGCCCTCATTCCGGTCACCCCGAACATGGAGAGCCCCTCATGACCGAGCAGCCCCAGTTCAGCATCAAGGTCGACCAGAACAAGTACCTCTCCGAGAACGGCCGCGAGGTCCACGCGATCGTCTCGGTGGAGTCGACCGGCGGGCCCACCGGGGTCGCACAGGCCACCAGTGCCGCCGAGGTCATCATCATCGACACCTCGGGGTCGATGTCCTACCCCGACGCCAAGCTGCGCGCCGCCATCGCGGCCGCGCAGGTCGCGGTGGACACCATCCGGGACGGCGTGAACTTCGCGATCATCTCGGGCGCCAACACCGCCTCGATGGTCTTCCCGCAGCACCCGACCCTCGTACCGGCGGACGCGAACACGCGCGGGCAGGCCAAGCAGGCACTGAGCCGCCTCCAGGCCCACGGCGGTACGGCGATCGGGTCGTGGCTGCGGCTGGCCGACCAGCTGTTCGACGCTCACCAGGAGGGCATCCGGCACGCCATCCTGCTGACCGACGGCAAGAACCAGCACGAGACCGACGAGGAGCTGAGCGCGGCCCTCGCCCGCTGCAGCGGGCGGTTCGTCTGCGACTGCCGCGGCGTCGGAACGGACTGGGAGGTCGAGGAGCTGCGCAAGGTGTCGTCCGCGATGCTCGGCAGCGTCGACATCGTCGCCGACCCCAAGGACCTGGTCGCCGACTTCCAGGCGATGACCGAGGCCGCCATGGGCAAGGCCGTCGCCGACGTCGCGCTGCGCGTGTGGACGCCGCAGACGGCCAAGCTGCGCTTCGTCAAGCAGGTCCTGCCGACCGTCGAGGACCTCACCGGCAAGCGCAAGGACTCGGCTCCCCTGGCGGGCGACTACCCGCTCGGCGCGTGGGGCGCCGAGAGCCGCGACTACCACATCTCGGTCGAGGTCACCCCGGCCGGACTCGGCAAGGAGCTGCGCGTCGGCTGGGTCAAGCTGGTCGTGCCCGGCGGACCGGGCCAGGAGGACGTCGAGCTGGCCAGAGGCAACATCCTCGCCCAGTGGACCGACGACGAGGCCGCCTCGACCCGCCTCAACCCGCGCGTGGCCCACTACACCGGCCAGGCCGAGCTCGCCGACGCGATCCAGCAGGGCCTGCAGGCCCGCAAGGACGGCGACGAGGACGCCGCCACCGCGCGCCTGGGCCGCGCCGTCCAGCTCGCCGAGGAGGCGGGCAACGACGAGATCACCTCGCTGCTGCGCAAGGTCGTGGACGTGGTCGACCCCGCCACCGGCACCGTCCGCCTGAAGAAGAACGTCGAGAAGGCCGACGAGATGTCGCTGAACACCCGGTCGACCAAGACCGTACGGACGCGTAAGTAAGGGCTGAACATGGCGATCTGTCCCACCGGACACACCTCCTCGGACCCCGAGTACTGCGACGTCTGCGGCGAGCGCATCGGCGGCGCCCCGGCCCCGTCCGGTCACCAGGGCGCCGCGCCGGTGCCGACGATGGAGATGGCGCCGCCGTCGTCACCGAACCGCGGCGTGCCCTCCGGCACGCCCTGCCCCGACTGCGGCACGCCCGCGGTCGACCGGTTCTGCGAGCAGTGCGGCTACGACTTCGTGATCGGCGGCGGCCGGCCGACCCCCGCCCCCACCACCACTCCGCCTCCCCCGCCGGGCCCCGGCCCCGCGCCGGTTCCAGGCCCCGTACCCGGCCCTGGCCCCTCGCCCGGCTCCGCGCCCGGCCCAGGCTCCGCGCCTGGCTCCGCCCCGGGGCCTGCGTCGGGTCCAGCAGGTGGCCCGGCTTCGGGTCCCGCGGGTGGCCCGGCGTCCGGTCCCGCAGGTGGCGCCGCGGGTGGTCCCGCGTCGGGTGCCGCGAGTGGTCCCGCGTCGGGTGCCGCGGGTCCGGGCGGCGTCGGTACGGGGTGGGTGGCGAACGTGATCGCCGACCGCGACTACTTCGACTCGGTGGTCGCCGAGGAGGGGCCGGACGTGGCGCGGATCGCGTTCCCGCCGTACGCGCCGGAGCGGCGGATCCCGCTGAACGGGCCGCAGATCCGGATCGGACGGCGGAGCAGCGCCACCGGCGACGTTCCCGAGATCGACCTGCGCGAGCCGCCCGAGGACCCCGGCGTCTCGCACGTGCACGCGGTGCTGCTGGCCAAGCCCGACGGCACCTGGACGGTGGTCGACCCGGGATCGACCAACCGCACCTGCCTGAACGGCTCCATCGAACCCATCCCGTTCAACGTGGAAGTGCCGGTCGGCGAAGGCGACCGCATCCACGTCGGCGCCTGGACCACCATCACGCTGCGGAGAGGCGAGGCGACATGACGGCCGTACAGCACGCTCCCCCGCCCGGGCCACCGCCCGGCCCTCCCGCCGGGCAGCAGGCCGGGGGTCCCCCGGCGCGCACCGGCTCCGGGCCCGTGCTCCCCGGCGGCCCGGCCGAGCGCGCCGAGCCTGCCACCGGCGTCCGGCGGCTGTTCCCGCGCACGCTCGCGGGCCAGGTACGCGCGATGACCGTCCTGGTCGTCCTGGCGCTGGGCGCGGTCCTGGTCACCTCCTGGGTCGCCGTGGACAACGCGCGCGACGGCGTACGGGTGATCGGGCACGACGCGGGCCCGCAGGTCGTGGCGACCGGCGACCTGTACTTCCAGCTGACCAACATGGACGCCCAGCTCGCCAACGCGCTGATGGTCGGCCGCGCGCAGGGCCTCGGGGTGAACCGCGACGCCGCGCTGCAGCAGTACGACGACAGCCGTCTCAAGGCGGGCGCCGCCCTGCTGCAGGCGTCCAAGCTCGCGGACGAGCCGACCGAGGAGCGCACGGCGCGCGCCACGCTGGACGCGCTGGCCCGCTACGAGCGGCTGGCCGGCCAGGCGCTCCTGCTCGACCAGAACTCGGCCCACGCCCCCGGCCCGCCCTCGGACGCGGTGATCGAGAAGTACCAGGCCGCGACCGACCTGATGAAGCTGGACCTGCTGCCCAAGGCGTACAACCTGACGCTCGACAACGGCACGCTCGTCCGCCACACCTACGAGAACAAGCACGACGCGGTGCTGAACGGCCGGATCTGGGTCGCGCTCACCGGGCTGCTGCTGATCGTGCTGCTGGGCGGGCTGCAGCTCTACCTGGCCGTACGGTACCGGCGGCTGCTCAACCCGCTCCTCGCGCTCGCGACGCTGGTCACCCTCGTTCTGACGGTGATGAGCTGGTCGATGCTGTCGTCGCAGGCGAGCCACCTGAGCAAGGCCAAGCATGACGGCTTCGACTCGATTCTGGCTCTCTCGCGGGCGCGCGCCATCGGCAACAGCGCCAACGCCGACCAGACGCGCTTCCTCCTCGATCCCAAGCGCGCCGACACCTACGAGCAGCTTTTCCTGGACAAGTCCCAGTCGCTGCTCTACCTGAAGGCCGACAACCTGGCGCAGTACAGCAGCGGCGTGCAGCAGGGGCTGGAGCCTGGGCGCAAGGAGATCCTCGGCTTCTTCGGCGCCGAGTTCGGGGGCACAGGGCTTCCTGGTCAGCGTGCGGCGCTGGACAAGGTGCTGAACGACTACCGCACGTTCCAGCGGGACGACCACGCGATGCGGCAGCTGGTCGCGTCCGGGCGGCGTTCTCAGGCCATCGCGGCGCGGACCTCGACGAACGGCCGTGACTACGCCACCTATGACACCTCGCTGGGCAAGCTGATCGCCATCCACAGCGACGTGTTCAAGGACGCGGTCGCCAAGGGCGACGACGGCACCAAGGGCTGGAACCTGGTGATCCCCGGCGCCGGGCTGGTCATCGTCGTGCTCGTCCTGATCGGCGTCCGCCCCCGCCTGGCGGAATACAGGTGACGCCGGGGCTCGTGCGACAGGCGAAGAGCGCGACGACGAAGAAGGAGTTGAGCATGCGAGCACGCCGGATCGGGGCCCTCGCCCTGAGCGCGGTCTCGGTCATGGCGGCGGGGGCCTGCGGCATCGCCAGCGCCGACGAGTCGTCGATCGCGCGCAAGGACCACCTGGTGATCGGGGTGAACGGCGACCAGCCGGGGCTCGGCCTGAAGACCGGCAAGGGCGACAACGGCGGCTACGAGGGCTTCGACATCGAGGTCGCCCGCGAGATCGCCAGGCGCCTCGGGGTCACGTCCGTCACGTTCAAGCCGATCACCTCGGCCACCCGCGAGGACAAGATCCGGGACGGTTCGGTCGACCTGGTCGTGGGCAGCTACTCCATCACGCCCGAACGCAAGACCAAGGTCGCCTTCGCCGGGCCGTACTACGTCTCCCACCAGGACACCCTGGTCCGTTCGGACGAGCCGGGCGTCAAGAGCATCCAGAACCTCGCGGGCAAGAACCTGTGCGCGGTGACGGGCTCGGTCTCGTGGAAGCGCGTCATCGAGCAGCACGGCGTGCCCGCGAAGCCGATCACGGCGAACGGCTACAAGGAGTGCCTCGACAAGCTCACCTCGCGCGTCGTGGACGCCGTCTCCACCGACGACCTGATCCTGGCCGGGCTGGCCCGCGAGGCCACCCTGACGAGCGGCGCGAAGCTGCGGATCGTGAACGCGCCGATCTCCGACGAGGGCTACGGCGTGGGCCTGAAGCTCGGCGACACCGACGGCTGCGAAGCGGTCAACAAGGCCATCACGGGCATGTATCTGGACGGGGTGGCGCAGCGTTACCTGGACAAGTGGTTCCGGCCCGTCGGGCTTGATTACACGACGACCGTTCCCCAGTTCGAGGGGTGCTCCTGACCGCACGGTCACGGAGATGAGTCCGTTACGCAACTGGCGTTCCCGGCCGAAGATCGTACGTTATGGTCGCGATCAAAAGCCTTTCCGGTAGTTATTGCCACCGGCCGCCGAGCAGAGTGCGGGGAACGCGGGGAGTGCCATGACGACGGTCATCCTGGTGGTGATGTGTGTCGTCGTCGGGGGCCTGGAGCTCTACGCCGGCAGGCAGAGCAAGGACCAGCAGCGCGCGTTCGTGCGCCGCATCGACGAGCTGAACGACCAGGTCACCAAGCAGAACAGCGTGCTGGTCACGGTCGGCGAGCAGCTGACCGCCGAGCTGTCGAAGGTGAAGCGCGAGGTGCTGCCCGCCCTGGACTCGCGGCTGCGGCAGAACACCGGCCAGGTCGAGGAGCTGGCCGCGCTCGTCCATCAGGCCGACGAGTACCTGCGGGCGCAGTCCACGCGCCTGCACGACCTGGAGAAGCAGCGCGTGACCCTCGCCGCGCTGCGCCGCAAGCTGTCCGAGGTCGAGACCTCCGTCCGCTCCGTCACCGCGGCGGGCACCGCGGCCGTCGAGGGCAAGGTCGACAGCGCCCTGGACCGGCTCTCGGAGATGGAACGCAGCGGCACCGAGATCCTCGAGCTGCAGCGCACCCTCACCCGCACGCTGGAGGACGTCGAGGACGTCGTCGCCGAGCTCCTGCAGTTCACCGAGGGCGAGCTCGACGAGAGCGTCACCTCCGCCCTCACCGGCCAGCCGCGCGGCGTCGAGGGCGACGCGGCCGCCGTCACCGCCACCGGCCGCCTGTGGACCCGCGACGACCAGCTCGACGACATCCTCGCCGAGGTCTACGAGCGCTGCGTGCGCACCGCCACGCTCACGGTCCGCTTCCGTACGGTCGAGGGCCCGAACGGCTCGGGGCCAGGCGCTCCCGAACGCCGCCGCTACTTCCTGGCGGGCCACAACATGGAGGACCTGGCCGGGGCGTTCACCGCGCTGCTCATCTCCACCGGCGCGGACATCCCCCACAACGGCAACGGCCTCTCCCGTTCCCGCCCCGTTCTCCCTCAGGGCGTGGAAACCCCTCGCCAGCCAGAGGACGAGGCGGCCCTCAAAGCCCTCCTGAGGACCCTCTACGAGAGCTCTGGCGCGGTAGCGCAGATCGGCCCTCTGATGGCCGTACGGACCCGCGATGAGCTCTTCTGCGCCGTTCTGACACCCGTTCAGTCCCTGGAGCTGGAAAGCGACGAGGTCTACTGGGACCCCGCCTCAGCCACCGTTCGCCTACGCAGGCTCCCCACGCATCAGCTGTGGGACCTGACCACCTGGGCCGCGACCCCATAGGCCCGCACGGTCCGTTCATGAGGCTCCCCCAGCCGTACGAACAGCGGGCAGGTAACCCCACGCGTCACCGGATCGACCTCAGCGGCCAGCCCGACCCCCGCAGCGCGATCGAGAAACACCACGTTCTCCACAGCTCTGGCAGCCCGCACCGCATAGGACACCGAATCAGCATCCGCAGTATCAAAAAGCTCCTCGAACGTGAGCTTCCGCGCGTACCTCAACAGCTCCTCGGCATCGACGACCCGCGTCCCGATCGCCTCGGCCGGCCCGGCGATGACGATCCCGAAACTGGGATCTTCCTTCCCCCGCACATAAATCTCGCGATCGGGCTCAAGCCCCTGCCGCCGGTGCGCCAGATGCAGCCCGAACCCCGCGTCCCCGTTCAGGAAGGCAGGCGGCCCGACGACCTCGCCCACCCTCTCCGCCCCGTCCGGTACCTGCCAGCCCGGCAGGTACACGCCGAGCCCGCGCAGGAACAACCGCCAGACAGCCCGCCCGGTCACGTCCGGAACGAACTCCCCCCGGCCGCCGCGCGCCTCCGGAGCCTCCATGACCAACATCCTTAAGGCTCAAGACCGTTCGCACAAGCCGATCGTGACCGCGCGGTGCCTGCCTCGCCACAGTCGGTTCGGCTACCGTTGAATCAACAGATCAAGACGAGGGTGCCCGCGGTGAACTTTCAAGACATGATGGTCCAGCGTGACGCCGGATCGCGGACCGTCGACCGGTACCTGATGGCCTATGAGGGCCGCGTGATCGCAGTCCGCCGCCACCCCGCAGTGCTCCTCCTGCCCGTCACGGCCGTCGTGGGCGGTCTCCTGCTCTGCGGCGTCGCCGCCACCGCGTTCGGCCTCATGTGGATCTGGTGGCTCTGGCTGCTGACCCTCGGCTACCTGCTCTGGAAGGTCATCGCCTGGTCGATCGAGTTCTTCCTGGTCACCGAGCACCGCGTCATGCTCATCAGCGGCGTCCTCAACCGCCAGGTGGCGATGATGCCCCTCGCCAAGGTCACCGACATCGCCCTCGACCGCTCGGTCCTCGGCCGCATGCTGGGCTACGGCGAGTTCGTCATGGAGTCCGCAGGCCAGAAACAGGCCCTCCGCAACGTCGGCTTCATGCCCTACCCCGAGCAGCTCTACCTAGAGGTCTCCTCGGTCATCTTCGCCGCAGAAGACGGCTCCCCCGACTGACCAACAAGCGCGCGGCGCGGATCTGGCGGGCGCAGGCCTACGTCGTGGGCCTGCGCCACGCTGCTTTCGGGGGTTCAGGGTTAGTGGGGGGTTAGGTCTTCGAGGTGCCGGCGCCTAGGAGCAGGCTTTGCCCCACACCTTGACGAGCGCCGCCGGCACCTTGCTGCAGAAGGCCCCGCCGGTGTCGCCCAGGTACTCCCATGAGGCACCGCGCTTGCGCCACACGTGCGGCCCGTCCTGGCGCGACGCCGGGTCGTCGGAATATCCGGTACTGCCCATGGCGTAGAAGACGTCCTTGGCCGGAGTCGAGCCCACGATCTTTCCGTACGACACCTGCTCGGGGCCGATGACCTTGTCTCGCCGGATCCCGGAGGCGTTGTCCTTGGCCTCCTTCTTGGTGGCCGCGTAGTAGACGTCCCCGAGCAACCTGCGCAGCTCGCTCGAGACCGTCAGGTTGACGGCCCCGCCCTGCTTGGCCGTGCCCTTGGTTCCGTTGCCGGGGGCGGTCGCCCCGGAGGCCGGAGCTGCCACCGGAGCAGTCGTCGCGGCGGAAGCACTCGTGGTCGGGGAGCCGTCGGCGGCCTTGGGGTCGGAGCCGGACGAGCACCCGGCCAGCCCCAGGCTGACGACCGCGGCGAACCCCGCGACCTTCATCACATTGATCATGATCACTGAGTACCGGCTGCAGGCCGGAAGGTTCTTTCTTCCCCGCGAAAGAGATCATTTCGAGACGCGCCGACCTGGTCACGGCCCTCCCGGCCCGGGACCGCCGAACGCAAAGAGCCCCGAGAAGCACTCGAGGCTCTCTGGGCTTGTGGGGGTGGTCTAAAGGTCGAGCTCGTTCCGCTTCACACGGGCAACGAGGTCAGCAAGACTCTCGACCGACAGCGCCAGGTGCCCTGCCCCGGGAGCCTTGGAATCCCGCACCCCGATCGCCGGGGCGAGCCGAGCCAGCTCCACACAGTCCTCCTGACCGCTGCTGGCACTGTGGCTGGACTTGCGCCATGTGGTCACGATTACCCCTCGATCATCTCTAGGAGGCGGTCACGGGTGGCCTCAGGCGAGAGTGCGCGCCCGCTGGTTCGATCAAACGCGACCGCGAGTGTCCGCAGGTCGTCTGACTCGGTTACCAGTCTTCCACGAGCAGCAGTCTCGACAAACCCGACTTCTCGGTGCGGGGTGGAGAAGAGATAGAACTCGCCGTCGAGTCCCACCTGAAGACCCGCTTCAAGAGTGAATATCCGGAGCGTGACGTGGGGAAGTTCGGCGACCTCCAGCAGTCTCCTGAGCTGCCCCTCTCGCAGGGCCGGTGGGATGAGTCGGATCGCCACCTCTGAGAGCAGGATGGAGACGTAGGGCGGATTCTCGCGAGTGAGAACCGCTTGCCGCTCGATTCGCCGTGCGACCTGCCCTTCGACGTCTGCAATGCCAGCCATCGTGAAAACTTCTCGGGCGTACTCGGGGGTCTGGAGAAGGCCGGGGATGAACGCGACACCGTTCATCCTGATCACATCGGCCATGGCCTCGTACTCGACGACGGCGAGAAACCTGGCTGGAGCCTGCATGGTGTTGGCGTAGTGGTGAATGCATTCGAGCAGCTGCCCGGTCTTCCACTCCTCGTCGAGAGTGCGCAGGGCGTCCACGGGCGGATGGTTACGCCCGGCCTCCCAATTCGAGACCGTCTTATGATCAACGTTCACGAGGCGCCCCACGGCCGCCTGTGACAGGCCGTGCCGCTTCCTGAGTTCTCGCAGCTGAACGGCCAGCATGGACCATAGGCCGCCCAGCGGATCAATCGACTCTGCGATGCCTTGCATCGGCCCTCCATGACTCTCGTCTCCCTCACAAGACAGCGCAAAGGTAACCGGACGACGACACTCTGTCAGGAGAACCAACAAGGTTGTGAAGTGCCGCCACCATCGGTTTTCGCGTGAGGACAACCCCCCGTGGACAAGAGCCCCTCGGCCGCCGCCAGGCCCTATTTCGCCGTGCCCCTTTCGGTCCGACCGCAGGCGGTGAAAGCGGCGAGGACATTGACCAAAGCCGCCCTGGAGGAGTGGGCGCTCGACTGCCTTGTCGATGACGTCGTACTGGTGACGTCGGAACTGGTGACCAACTCGCTGGAGAGCCACGCCGACGCCATCATCCTGTTCCTCGTTCGCGAGGCGGACGGACAAGTGAACGTGACGGTGTGGGACGACGGCCCGGGGCTTCCGGAGGAGCGAGAAATGGACCTCGCGTCCGATGGCGGCCGGGGACTACTGATCACCCGAGCCGTTTCCAACGAATGCGGCTGGGAGCCGACGGACGCCCTCGGCGGCAAGTATGTGTGGGCCCGGCTCGGCCCCAAACCCAACGAGACCGAACGATGAAGGAGTGCGTTCGACTTCGTGGCACCCCACGAGGTGGCGCTCCACAAGTGGGCGCGGGCCCTGGATCTCGTGGACCCAAGGTCACTGTCGCCGCAGGGTCTCGACCGGACGGCCGGGGCGCCAGAGGCGGATGACCAGCGCGTCACCCTCGACCCCGGTGACCACGACCTCGCGCAACTCCAGCCGGAAGACGTGAAAGTCGCCTGGCGGCTCCGAGCCGGTCGTATAGGCCTTCTTCTCCTCCGGCGAGGTGATCTCGATCGCCGCCCCGGTCGCCTTGGCGTCCCCGTCACTGCTCGGATGGGCGTGGATCGCGCACCGGCCGTCACGTCGCAGGTCGTGGGCCTTCCTCGCGTTGAGCATGGACCCGAACGACAGGTCACCGTTCATGAAGTCGACCTCGGTCCCGCTCACGCGCGGCGACCCGTCCACCCGAAGCGTCGCCAGCACATGCGTGTCAGCGGCCTCAAACCGCGCTCGGACGACCCCGGCGAGATCGGCTGCCTCGCGTTCGAACTCTTCCCACTTGGCCACCGAACGAGTCTGCCGAGTCCCTACGACAATTTCTCTCGCAGCTTCTTCGGGGCGATCAGGCGGTAGGCCTCGATGACGATCTCGCGGACCTCGGCCCAGTCCACCGGTACGTCCAGGTAGACCCCGAGCCAGCCCGGTCCGCCGAACGGAGGCTGGAAGAAGCGTTCGGGCTCCGAGGCGACCAGGGCCTCAAGCTCACCCGGTGGCGCCGGGCACCAGAACCCGACGCGGCCCTCCGGCTTGCGCTCGGAGTACGTCACGAGAGTCTTCCGGCGGACCGCCCACGACGGCTCCCCGTGGTTGAGGCGTTCGGTCACCTCGGGCAGGCCAAGGCACAGCTTTCGCAGCCGTTCCACCGGATCATCACTCACAAGAGCCTTCCTGCCCGGCCACCCGGCGTTCAACTCAGGAGCGTGCGGAGGCGGTCTGCGTAGGCGGTGGGGTGGGTCATGTTGCCGTTGTGGCCGCCGGGGAACTCCTCGAGCGGGACTCCCCTCAGGGCGGCCAGTTCCACGGCGCATTTGTGGTCGAAGACCTGGCGGGGCGTGGTGCGGCCGGTCGCCGGGATGATGCGGACCGGGGACTTCTGCAGGGCGGACGCGTCCAGGTGGTCTTCGCGTACGGCGGTGAAGTCGTGGGCGATGAAGTAGGCGAAACCGGCCGCGCGTTCAGGGGTGATGGGCGGGAGTTGAACGCCGGGCTCCAGGTCTTGGGCGGCGGGGTTGATGCCCAGGGTCTTCACCATGGGCTTGAGGGCGGCCTGCCAGCCGTCGCGGTGGAAGACCTCTTGGCATTCCTCCAGCTCGCGGCAGTGGTGGGCGCGTTCGGCGGCACCGAGCATCCACGGGGTGACGGGTTCGTGGGCGACCAGGGTGCTCAGTTGCTCGGGATGCCGTACGGCCAGGTGGAGGCCGATGGCTGCGCCCATGCTGCAGCCGAGCATGGCGACGGGCTCGTTCGTCAGCGCGGCCAGGAGGCGGTGGACGTCGTCGGCGTGGGTGGCCATGGTCGCGGGCTCGTCGGTACGGCTGTGCGCGAGGCCCCGGCGGTCGTAGGTGATGACCGTGTAGTCCCCGATCAGGCGATCGACGAGGTGCCGGCTGCGGCGGGCGTCGCCCTCGCCGCTCTGGGAGATGAGGAGGAGGGGGCCGGCGCCCTGGATCTCGTAGTAGAGCTCGCCGCCGGGGACCTGGAGGGTGTTGGTCTTCATGGCTCTGACAGTAATCCATCAGAAGTGATGCATCAAGAGTGATGCATCTTTTTTGATGTAACCTGGCGCACATGAACGGAGTGGAGCTGTTCCTGCTGGGCCGGACGCTGATGAAGATCGGCGAGGACGCGCTGCCCACGGACGGGATCGAGGGCGGCGGGCACCGGGCGGTCATGGTCGTGGCCAGCGACGTTCTGGAGAACACCGACAGCACGGTGGGAGAGATCGCGGGGCGTACCGGGCTACCGCAGAGCGCGGTGTCGGCGGCCGTCGCCCGGTTGCGGGAGGCGGGCTCCATCGTCACGACCGTGGATCCGGCGGATCGCAGGCGCACTCTGATCCGCAAGGCCGACAAGATCTCCGACCGCGTCGCCGAGGTCCGCGCGACGACGATCGACGCGGCTCTGGCGCAGGCGCTCGGAAACGATGACTCCAAGGTCGCGGGCGAGGTGACCGCGGCCTTGGAGACTCTCGCTCGGCATCTGGGGCAGGGGCATCGCTGACGTTCAGCCGTGCCGGGTCGGGCGGTAGGTCAGCACCTGCGTGTCGCGGTCGAAGGTCCGGGCCTCGATCAGCTCCAGGTCGAAGTCGTCCGCACCGTCGAAGATCCGGTCCACGCCGGTCGCCCCGGAGATCACCGGGAAGACCGTCACCTCGATGGTGTCGACCAGGCCCGCGTTCAGCAGCGCACGGTTGAGCGTCAGGCTGCCGTGGGAGCGCAGCGGCACGTCGGATTCGGCCTTGAGCCGCTTGACCACCTCGATCGGATCGCCGGACTCGATGGTGGTGCCCGGCCAGTTGAGCGGCTCGGTCAGCTTGCTGGAGAGCACCGTGACCGGAGAGTCGAACATGCGCGTGATCCACCCGTCGAACAGGCCGCGGTCAAAGCCCGGGCTGAGGAACGGGGCGTTCGACGAGTAGGTCGTGGCCCCGAGCACCATGCGCAGCGGGTCGCGGTAGGCGGCGGCGCGGTGCGCGAGGAATTCGGGCCCCTGCTTGCCCCAGTAGCCGCCCCAGTCGCCCTTGTGGTTGGCGAAGCCATCGAGCGTGGAGAAGATGTCGAAGGTGTAGGTGGCAGTCATGGTGTCTCCTTGGTCGTGCCGCGCCTTGTGGCGGCCTCACCCCTTCCACGAACACCACCGCCCCGACCCGACACACCTCCCGGACTTTCTTCAAAGTTATGATCCGGGGATCGGAGGTGCTTCCTTTATGGCCCAGGTCGCTTTGTTGTCCCGAGTCAAGGTGAAGGCGGGCCGGGGCGAGGACTTCGTCGCCGCGTTCCGGGGCGTGTTCGAGGCGGTCGAGAAGGAGCCGGGCACGCTGTCTTATGTGGTCAACCGGTCCGGTGACGATGCCGATCTCTTCTGGGTGTCGGAGATCTACGCGGACCAGGAGGCGTTCGAGCTGCATCGTGACAGCGCGGCCATGGCGGCGGCCGGGCCCCTGTTGGGCGACGTCATCGCAGAGGTTGAGCTGCTCGTTGGGCGGCCGGTGCTGTCGAAGGGCGTGGCCGGGCCGCGATGAGCGAGGTCTTCGCCGCGCATCGGGACATGATGATGGGCGTGGCCTATCGGGTGCTGGGCCGGGTCACCGACGCCGAGGACGTGGTGCAGGAGGCCTGGCTGCGGTGGGCGAAGGCCGAGGACGAGGTCGAGGATCCCGAAGCCTTCCTGGTCACCGTGACGACGCGGCTGGCGATCGACCGGCTACGGCGGGTGCAGGCCCGGCGGGAGACCTATGTGGGCGAGTGGCTTCCCGAGCCGCTGATGACCAGCGAGGACGTGGCCGGGGACGTGGCCGAGGGCGTTGAACGGGCCGAGTCCGTTTCGATGGCCCTGTTGGTCGTGCTTGAGAGCCTGTCGCCTTTGGAACGGGCTGTCTTCGTACTGCGGGACGTCTTCGAGTTCGGGTATCCGGAGATCGCGGCGGCGCTGGAGAAGAACGAGGCGGCCGTACGGCAGCTGGCGACGCGGGCACGGGCGCATGTGCGGGAGGGGCGGCCTCGGTTCGAGGTCGATCCGGAGACGTGGCGCGAGGTGACCGACCGGTTCGTCGCGGCGTGCCTGAACGGCGGCGTCCAGGGGCTGATGGAACTGCTCGCGCCGGACGTTCGGCTGATCCCCGACAGCGGCGGGAACGCGGTCGCGCCGCGCCGGGCGATCGTCGGGGCCGAGCAGGTGGCGCGGTTCGTGCTCAAGATCATGCAGCTGACCGGGTCGTTCCTCGCGTCGGTGGGCGTGGAGGACCGCGCGCAGACCGAGTACAGGATGGTCATGGCGAACGCGGGGCCGGCGATCCAGGTCGTGGCGGGCGAACGGCCGATCGTGCATTTCCAGCTGCAGGTGACCGACGGGGTGGTGAGCGCCTGCTATCTCGTGGTGAATCCGGAGAAGCTCGGGGGCGTCGTGTCACAGGACGAATGGGTGCTGCGTCCTTGACGGCATGACCAACAGAATCACTGTCATCGGTGGTGGCATCGGCGGGCTGACCGCTGCGATCGCATCCGCGGAGGGCGGCTCCCAAGTCGTTCTGTACGAGGCGCACAAGACCCTTGGCGGACGCGGGCGAGCGACGCCCGCGCCCTATGTGACCCATGACGGGGCGCATGTCTTCTACGCGGACGGGCCGCACTACACGTGGCTGGCGGAACGGGGCTTCGTGAAGGGTCTCGGGTGGCCGTCCCCGGCGGCCTTCACGCGGTTGCGGTTTCGGACCGGCGGGAAGCTGCGGCTTGCGCCGCCGGTGGGAGTGCTGCGCGCCCAGTCCCGCAAGTGGCTGAAGGCGCCGGTCGACGAGGACTTCCATGCGTGGGCCTCCGGCAGATGGGGCGAGGACACCGCGCGGCACATCGCCAACGCCATCAGCGTGGTCACCTATGACGCGGACACCGGGCGTCTGTCTGCGGCGTTCGTCTGGGACCTGTTCCAGCGAGTGCTGGGGCCGAACGTGCCCGGCATCCGGTGGGTGCGCGGCGGCTGGCAGACCGTGCTGGATCGCATGGAGGCACGCGCGGAGGAGCTGGGCGTACGGATCGAGACCGGAACGCGGGTCGATGCCCTCCCAGAGGACGGGCCCGTCATCATCGCGACCGACTTGGCCTCGGCGGGCAGGTTGCTCGGCGAGGAGGGGTTGGCGTGGACCAGCGGGAACGCGGCCCTGCTGGACATAGGTGTCAGTCTCAATCGCAAGGACCTGAACCTGGCGTTCGACCTGGACGAGGGCGGGTTCCACGAGTGCTACACCATGCAGGACGACACCATCGCACCCAAGGGCGAGTCCCTCTACCAGCTTCAAATGCCGGTGAGGGAAGGGGAAGCCCATGAACGCACGCACGAACGTCTGCGTTCGTTCGCCGACCAGCTCCTGCCGAACTGGTCCGACCGCGTCACGTTCCAGCGCACCGCCATCGCCAAGGGACGGACCGGCGCCCTGGACCTGCCCGGGCAGACCTGGCGCGACCGGCCCGCCATCGACCGGGGCAACGGTATCTACCTGGTAGGTGACATGGTCGCCGCCCCGGGGATGCGCGGCGAGACCTCCATCAACAGCGCCGTCAGGGCCGCGGCCCTCGCCACCACCGTTACAGCCAGAGTCGCGAACCGGGCCTGACCGTTCCTGGCCTGCGAGAGGGTCCGGCTGCCTGGGACAGGGTCTGCGGTTCGTGCGACGCTCAACGCTGAGGCGGGCGGTGGGCGACATGCGGCTTCAGGAGTACGGACCTACGGCACCGGGCGGCCGGGCGGCGCTGCTGTTCGGGGTCGGCAGCGGCCTGGCGTCGGGCCTGGCGTTCGGCGCGCTGATGTCGTGGCAGGGGCTTCTGGAGTCCCACGGCACGCACTCGTGGGCCGCGTTCGCGCTCTATGCGGCGATCACCGGCAGCCTGCTCGGCGCGGTCGTCGGGCGGCGGCCGTACGGGCCCGCGGTGTCGGCGGCGGGCGGGCTGCTGCTCGGCCTGCTCGGCTGGGTGGTGTGGTGGCTGACCGTCGATCCGCTCCTACACGGGCGCACGCCGGCCTGGTCGATCGCCGCGGCGACGGCCGCCTACCCGGAGCTGGTCGGCTCGCTGCTGCAGGGCACGCTCGCCGGGGCGCTGTTCCACCTGGTCAGGGTCAGGGTCGGTGAAGTGGAGCCCGCCGGGAAGAAGCGGGAGCCGTCGGCGCGGGTGGTGATCGTCGGCGGCGGGTTCGGCGGCGTGAGCGCGGCGCGGCGGTTCGAACGCCTCAACCTGCGCGGGCAGCGCTTCGCGGTCACGCTGATCAGCGACTCCAACTTCCTGCTGTTCACACCGATGCTCGCCGAGGTCGCCTCGGGCGGGCTGGAGGCGCAGCACATCAGCGCGCCGGTCCGCGCGGCCGTCCCGCACACCCGCTTCCGGCACGGCCGCGTCACGGCACTCGACGTCGCCCGGCGCACGGTCCGGCTCGGCGACGAGGACGTGCCGTACGACCATCTGGTGCTCGCGGTCGGGTCGGTCCCGCACTTCCTGGACCTGCCCGGGATGGCCGAGCACGCGTTCACGCTCAAGTCGCTCGCGGACGCCGCCCTGCTGCGCGACCAGGTACTGACGATGCTGGAGCGCGCGGACCAGGAGACCGATCCCGCCGAACGCGCCCGGATGCTGACGTTCGTGGTCGCGGGCGGCGGGTTCGCGGGCACCGAGGCGGTCGCCGAGCTGTACGACCTCACCCACGACGTCCTGCACTTCTACCCCGGCATCGACCCGGACGAGCCGCGCTTCATCCTGATCCACTCTGGCCGGCGTATCCTGCCCGAGCTGTCGGAACGCCTCGGCGCGTACGCGCTGGGCAAGCTGGAGGCGCGCGGGATCAACTTCCGTCTCGGCGTCCGCGCGGCCTCCGCTTCAGCGGGTGACGTACGCCTGAACGACGGATCGGTGATCCCGACCGCCACATTTGTGTGGACCGCGGGCAACCGCCCGAGCCCTCTACTCGCCTCGTTGCCCGGCGAACGCGGCCGTGGCGGGTCGGTGATCGTGGACGCCACACTGCGCGCATTCGAACTCGAAGGCGTGTGGGCGATCGGCGACTGCGCCCAGATTCCCGACGCGGGCGGCAACCCGTACCCGCCGACCGCTCAGCACGCGATGCGCGAGGGCAAGGCCGTCGCCGAGAACATCGCAGCGGTCGTCCGCAAGCGCCGCCCCAAGCCGTTCCGCTTCGCCACCATCGGCATCTTCGTCGCGCTAGGCCACCGCACGGCCGCCGGGGAAATCCGTGGCCGCCCCTTCTCGGGCCTGATCGCCTGGCTGATGTGGCGGGGCATCTACCTCGCCAAGCTTCCCGGCATCGAACGCAGGGTTAGGGTCCTGCTCGACTGGGGCTTGGACCTGGTCTTCCCACGCGACATCGTCGTCACCTCTCCCCCGGCCCACTCGTCCTCGGCTGAGGCCCCTGCGCCCGTACGGGAGGGGCGATGACCACCGCGGTTTCCCCCGTGCCCGTCCGCGAGGGCACGCCCACCTCCTACCTGCGGAACGGTGCGCTTCCCGGCGCGCTCGCGGGTATCGCGGGAGGCCTTGTCTTCGGCGGGGCGATGGCCTCCCTGGGCGCCCTCCCCACAGTCGCCGCTCTCGTACGGTCGGACGTGCCCTGGGTGGGCTTCGCGCTGCACATGGCGATCGCGGTCGTCGTCGGCGCGGTCTTCGGCCTGCTGGTCGTACATCAGCAGATCCGGTCCAGCGAACTCCTCTTCTGGGGCCTGGCGTACGGCATGTTCTGGTGGTTCCTAGGAACGCTGACGCTCCTCCCCCTCCTGTCCGGCCTCCCTATGACATGGAGCCTCAAGACCGCCCAAGCGTCCCTTCCAAGCCTGCTCGGCCACCTCTACTACGGCGCGGTCACCGCCGTCGCGTTCGCGCTCCTTCACCGCGACGGCAAAGCCGCCGCCGTGGCCCGCGAACACCTGCGGCCCCGAACCCTCCTCCGCGGCTTGATAGCCGCCGCCATAGTCGGCGGCCTCCTCGTCCTCTCGTTCGGCGTCGGTGCTGGGGCCCGCCTAGGGTGGCTGCCCGCCGTGGCCGTGTGCATGGGGATCGGCTACCCGCTCGTCTTCACCGGCAAGGCGGAAGGCACCGGCCCGGCCCTCATCCGCGGTACGGCCTACGGCTTCCTCTGGTGGGTGGTGGTAAGCCTCACCCTCCCGCCCCTCCTGGACGGCAATCGCCTGGACTGGTCCCAGCCGACCATCGCGGCGGCCACCACCCGCCTACCCCCGTACCTCCTGGCGGGCGCAGGCATCGCGGCCATCTTCGGCTGGCTCGGAGGCCTGGCCCGCAATCTCTTCGTGGACGACGTCCGCCTCCTTCACCACGAGACGAGCACCCGCGGCCTGCGCGTCCTCGCCTACGGCGCCCTGTCCGGCCTCATCGGCGGCATCATCTTCGGCTTCGTCTGGGGAACGGTCGACGTCCTGCCCAGCGTGGCCCGGCTGGTCGGCGCGCAAGGCGAGGTCGCCGGCTGGATCGTTCACCTCGTCATCGCGCAGATCATCGGCGTCTCGTACGCGCTGCTCTTCCGCGGGCGCAGCTACGACCTGGCGTCCGGGCTCGGCTGGGGCCTGTCGTACGGCTTCTTCTGGTGGGTGTTCGGCGCCCTCACCCTCCTGCCCGTGCTGCTCGGCCAGCCACCCCGCTGGAACGCGACCGCCATCGCCACCGCGTTCCCCGGCCTGGTCGGCCACCTGGCCTACGGCGCCGGCCTCGGCGCGATCTTCGCCTGGCTGGAGCACCGCGAGAACCCCTGGTGGGTCGCCCGCAGCCAGACCGAGGCCGTACGAGCCACCGCCCGCCGCGACCAGGTCCTCGGCTCGGCCCCCGCGCTCTGGATCCTGACCGTCCTCATCGCCCTCACCATCCCCGTCCTGGTGGCTCCCCCGTGAGCGCTTTATCAGAGATTCGGTCACTGTGGGCGGCCGGTTTCGGCCCACGGCCCCGATCATGAAGTCCCGGCGAACTGGGCATGATCACCCCGAAACATCCATTTCAGAGACGAGGTTCCTCGTGTTCGGCAGCCATCCTCCTTAGCAACGCGGCAGGCGACCGCGAGAGCCTCGCGCACAGTGAGGTGATCACACATGTCCAATGCGCCACTGGCCGCCGCCGAGGTGAAGGGGCACATCGATGCCGTCGCCTTCGGCATCGCCACCGTCGGACCCGGCATCGCGATCGGCCTGATCTTCGGAATGGGGTGCCTCGCCATCGCCAGGCAGCCCGAGCTCACCGCCGTGATCAGGCAGAACATGATCCTGGGATTCGCGATGGCGGAGGCCCTGGCACTGATCGCGTTCGTCGTACCGTTCGTGTACGCGAACCTGGACTGACCGCCCGAGCCTGACCTACAAGGCAGGGCAAGCACCAAAGACGCGCACCGTCGCCCCGTAAAAGGGGGCGACGGTCCCCAGGCGGGCGAACGCCCGGACGCGCAGACTCGCGGTCTATGAATCGAAGCCGAGCCCCAGCCGGTCAAGAGTCCGCAACCAGAGGCCACGGCGTCCGGCATTGCGATCCGCACGCGCAATCTCTCTGCGCGTCAGCTCGATGACTCCGTAACGAAGAGGCTCGGGCGGGAACGGAATCGGCTTGGAGCGCACCATCTTGAGCCGCGTGCGCTCGGTCTCCTCCCCCTCCGCAAGACCGACCCCCAGCCGGTCCAGCATCACGTCCGCCCCGAAGCGCGTAGCCCCGACCCCGAGGCCGGTATAGCCCGCCGCATAGGCGAGCCGCCCGTCGTAGGCCGTTCCGAAGAACGCGCAGAAGCGGCTGCACGTGTCGATGACCCCGCCCCACGCGTTGCTGAAGCCGACCCCTTCCAGCTGCGGGAACGTGGTGAAGAAGTGCCGGGCCAACGTCGCGAACGTGGCAGGCCGCCGCTCCAGCTCCGCATGGATCTCGTTACCGAAGTGGTAAATCGCGTCATACCCGCCCCACAGGATCCGGTCGTCACTCGTCAGCCGGTAGTAGTGGAACTGGTTGGCGCTGTCCCCCAGCCCCTGCCGCCGTTCCCAGCCAAGCGATTCCCGCTGCTCCTTGCTCAACGGCTCGGTCACCAAGGCGTAGTCGTACACAGGAACCAGGAAGTGCCGCAGCCTCCTCAATAGAGGCGGGAAAACACCCGTTCCCAAGGCCACCTGCCGCGCCTCGATCGTCCCGTACGGGGTGGTCAGGTGAAGGCGCCGATCGGCACACAGCCCGGTCACCCGCGTGTTCTCGTAAATACGCACGCCCAGGGAACGGCACGCCTCGGCAAGCCCCCAGGCCAGCTTGGCAGGGTTGACCATGGCCACCCCGTCCCGATCCCACAGGCCGGCCAGATATGTAGGCGAGGCGACCTCAGCCCGTACCTCCGCAGAAGACATGAGCACAGGCTCGCGCCCTAGCTCACGCGCCGCTTCGGCCTCCTCCGCAAGCTCAGGCACCTGCCACGCCTCGGTCGCCACATGGAGCTCCCCCGTACGCTCCCACTCGGCGTCGATTCCGTAGCGTTCCAGGGTCTCGCCTATGGCCTGCAGGTTGTCGCGCCCCAACCGCTCCAACGCGGCCATCTCGTCAGGCCAGCGCTCCAACCCGTTCCCCAGCCCATGCGTAAGGCTGGCCGCGCAGAACCCGCCGTTACGCCCGGACGCGGCGGCCCCGATCCGATCGGCCTCCAGCACCACCACGTCCAGCGAAGGATCGCGTTCCTTGGCCCGCAAGGCGGCCCACAACCCGGTGTAGCCACCCCCCACCACCGCCAGGTCGCAGGTCTCCCGCCGCACGAGCGCAGCCCCCGCCTCAGGACGCCCAGGATCCTCAAGCCAGTACGGGGTGGGCTCGGCCTCGGCGAGAGACTTCAGCGCGTTCACATTTTCAACTCCCTGCGGGGCTGCGAGCCGAGGTCGGCGCGGCGGAGCCCGGTGATGACGATGTTCGGTGGCGTTCGGTGGTCTGCGCGGTCGAAGGTTAGGTGCGGCGGGAACGGCGGCGCGCGGCGACGATGTTGACGGCCGCCAGGAGGACGCCGACGGCGAAGATCAGGGTGCCCATGACGTTGACCTGGGGCGGGGTGCCGGTGCGGGTGGAGGCCCAGACCCAGAGCGGGAACGTCGTGGTGGCGCCGCTGGTGAAGTTGGTGATGACGAAGTCGTCCACCGACAGGGCGAACGCCAGCAGCGCGCCGGACAGGACGCCCGGCATGATCATCGGCAGGGTGACCAGGCGGAAGGTGTCCCAGGGGCCGGCGCCGAGGTCGCGGGCCGCCTCCTCGATGGAGGCGTCCAGGCCGACGGCGCGCGCCCGGACGGTGATGGCGACGAACGACACCGAGAACATCACGTGCGCGGCGAGGATCGTGAGGTAGCCGCGCGGGGTCTCGGTCGCGACGAACATCGACAGCAGCGAGGCGCCCATGACCAGCTCGGGGCAGGAGATCGCCGCGAACATGACCAGGTTCGCCACGCCCTGCCCGCGGAAGCGGTACCGGCCGATGGCCAGGCCCAGCAGCGTGCCGAGAACGGTCGCGATCACGGTCGTGAGCAGCGCGATCGTGATCGAGTTGACCAGCGCGTCGGTGAGGTCCTTCTTGTCGAACAAGTGGCGGTACCACTTGAGCGTGAAGCCCTCCCACTGGAAGTTCTGCTTGCTGTGCGTGTCGTTGAACCCGAAGAGGATCATCACGGCGATCGGCAGCAGCAGCCACGCGACGAGAACGACGGTGTAGACCTGCAGGCCCTTGCCGCGGAGCGGGAAGCGGCGGCGCCGGCGGCGCGCGGGGGTCGGCCGGTTCGGGGCGAGTGTGGTGGTCATCGGCCTGCCGCCTCCAGAACGTCCTCGGTCCCGAGCGCCCGTGCGTAGACGAAGATCCCGACCAGCAGCAGCGCCATCAGGGTGAACGACAGCGCCGAGGCCGACGCGTAGTTGCTGTTGGTGAAGTACTCGGCCTGGATCACGTTGCCGATCATCGTGTTGTCCGGCCCGCCGAGCACCGAGGCGTTCACGTAGTCGGAGGTCACCGGGACGAACGTCATGATGACCCCGGCGAACACGCCCGGCAGCGACAGCGGGAAGACCACCCGCCGGAACACCTCGAACCGCCCCGCGTACAGGTCGTAGGCGGCCTCGATCACCCGGTAGTCGATCCGTTCCAGCGCCACGTAGATCGGCAGCACCATGAACGGCAGGAAGTTGTAGGTGAGCCCGGAGATCACCGCGAAGCCGCTGTCCAGCACGTGGTAGTCGTTCGGCAGCAGGCCCCAGCTCTTCAGCGGCGACAGCACCGGCCCGTTGTCGGTCAGCACCAGCTTCCACGCGACCGTCCGCAGCACGAACGAAACGAAGAACGGCAGCAGCAGCATGAACAGCCAGGTCGACTTGTGCCGCCCGCCCTTGAACGCGATCCAGTACGCGGCCGGATAGGCGAGCGCGATGCACGCGACCGTGGCGATCAGCCCGTACCAGAGCGACCGGACCAGCTTGTCGCCGTACACGTCCAGGCCGTCGGTGTAGTTCTGCCAGTGCCAGGTCTGCTTCCAGCCGTCGATCAGGTTGCCGGTCATCAGCGACACCGACGCCATGTAGATCATCGGTATCGCGAAGAAGACCACGAGCCACAGCCCGGCGGGGAGCATCAGCAGGTAGGGGGTCAGCCGCCCCTTGAGACGTCGCATCCCGGTCCCTCAGCTTCCCTGCGCGATGGGGAGGAAGATCTTCTGGTACTGCGTCTCCTCCTGCTGGGTCAGGACCCGGTAGGTGCGCAGCTTGGCGAGGTCGGCCTCGGAGGGGAACACCAGGGGGCTGGTGGAGAGCCGTTCGAGATCGGCCTTGTCATCACCGGTGGCCGTGTTGGCGTCAGCCTGGACGTACTTCTGCGCCGACGGGACGGGCGGGATGTAGTTGATGAACTCGGTCAGCGTGGCGTTCTGGCGTGGATCGTAGAGCCAGTCCATCAGCGTGAGGGCGTCGACCGGGTTGCTCGCCGTTTTGGGAATCATCATGAGGTCGGTCCACAACGTCCCGCCCTCCTTGGGCACCACGAATTTCACATCGTCGCTGGCGAGCGAGTACACGTCCCCGGACCAGGCCATCGTCAGCCAGGTGTCGCCCTTGGTGACGGCGTCGATGTAGTTCTGCTCGTAGTACTTGCGTACGATCCCGGCCTCGCGCTGCTCGCGGAGCTTGTGCGCGGCGGCCTCCCAGTCCTTGGGGGTGGACTTCTGCGGATCGACCCCGATCGCGAACATCCCGAAGTTACCGAGCTCCTGGGAGTCGCCCATCATCCCGACCTTGCCCTTGTACTTGGGGTCGAAGAGCTGGGCGATGCTGGTGATCGGCTCCTTCACGTACTTGGTGTTGTACGCGATGCCGGTTACCCCGGACTCGTAGGGGATGGTGAACGCGTTGCCCGGGTCGTAGGACTGGTTCTTGAAATGCGCACCGGCGTACTTCTCGAACCTCTGCAGCCGGGAGTGGTCAAGCGGGGCAAGGTAACCGAGCTCGATGCACTTGGTCGCCTGGATGCCCGTAGTGACGACCATCAGGTCAAAGCCGATGGACTGGTTGGCAGCGAGAGGTGCCTGAATCTTGCCGAACCACTCGGAGGCCTCCTGGATGACCTCCTTGTAGGTCACCTGGATGCCGGTGGCCTTGGTGAACGCCTTGATAGTGGCCCGGTCGTCCTGCATATAGCCCGGCCAGTTGGCCCAGTTGACGTGGCCCTTGCTCTCCTTGCCCTTCCAGTACGCGTTGATGGTGGCCTGGGTGACGTTCCCGCGTCCGCCCTGCCCGGGAATGGAACAGGCTGCGAGCGCAAGGCCGGCGGCGGACGCGCCGAAGAGGCGCAACGCGTCGCGGCGCGAGGTCATCGGCCCGCCGAGGGTCGCCGCTGCGGCGCCGCGGCGGGTGGTCATGCCCCTGATGAACGCGGGGTCGCTGCGGAGATCGGGCGCGTGGTGGCCGCCCGGGGGGTTGGGGCTGGTCATGGCGCGCCCACGGTGGTGGTGGCGTCGGAGGTGCCGATCGCGTACGAGTGGCGCGGCTCCCAGGACAGCCAGACGACGTCGCCGCGCACGGCGATGTCGTCGGCGTTGGTGGCGTTCTGCAGGAAGACCGTCACGTCGTCGCCGGAGGCGGTCGTGACGTGGTAGTTCGTGGACGTGCCGAGATAGACGACCTCCGAGACCGTGGCGCGCACGCGCGAGCCGTTCTCGTCGCCGGGCCGGTCGGTGCCGATCTCGATCTTCTCCGGCCGTACGGTCAGCTCCAGCCGGTCGCCCGTCGAGGCGCTCGCGCCGGTGCCGAGCGGCACCATGATCCGCTCGTCCTCGCCGTAGGAGATGATCGCGTGCTCGCCGGTGACCTCGCCGACCTCACCGGTCAGCAGGTTGGACGTGCCGATGAACCCGGCGACGAACTTGGTCGCGGGCCGTTCGTAGATGTCGCGGGGCGCGCCGAGCTGCTCGATGCTGCCGTCGTTCATGACCGCGATCCGGTCCGACATCGTCAGCGCCTCGCCCTGGTCGTGCGTGACGTACACGAACGTGATGCCGACCTCGCGCTGGATGCGCTTCAGCTCCACCTGCATCTGCTGGCGCAGCTTCAGGTCCAGCGCGCCGAGCGGCTCGTCCAGCAGCAGCGCGCGCGGCCGGTTGACCAGCGCGCGGGCCAGCGCGACCCGCTGCTGCTGGCCGCCCGACATCTCCCGCGGCCGCCGCTTCTCGCGGCCGGTGAGGTCGACGATCTCCAGGATCTCGCCGACGCGCTTCTTGACCTCGTCCTTGGGCGTGCCCTTGCGGCGGAGGCCGAACGCGACGTTCTCGAACACGCTCATGTGCGGGAACAGCGCGTACGACTGGAACACCATGTTGACGTCGCGCTTGTTGGCCGGGACGTCGCTGACGTCCTTGCCGTGCAGGAAGACCGAGCCCTCGGTGAGCTCCTCGAAGCCCGCGATCATCCGCATCGTCGTGGTCTTGCCGCAGCCGGACGGGCCGAGCAGGGAGAAGAACTCCCCCTGCCCGATCGTCACGTCGATGCCCCTGACCGCCATCACGGTCTCTCCATGCGCGTGGTACTCCTTGACCACGCCAGAGAGCTCGATGGCGGGAAGCGCGGAGTCCGGCCCGTCCGGGTCGTCGCGCACGGGGACGTTCCTGGTCTCCGTCATGGCGTGGTTCCTTTGTCGCGGGGTTCCTCTTACGCGGGGGGCGGGACTCTATAGGCGATAGGCGATGTGGTCGTTCAGGTGCTGATGCGGTCGTTCAGGGCGCCGTTGTGGTCGCTCAGGTGCTGATGTGGTCGTTCAGGTGCTGATGTGGTCGCTCAGGCGCCGTTGTGGTCGCTCAGGCGCCGTTGTGGTCGCTCAGGTGCCGATGTAGTGCATGACGTGCTTGATGCGGGTGTAGTCCTCGATTCCGTACAGCGACATGTCCTTGCCGTAACCGGAGTGCTTGAAGCCGCCGTGCGGCATCTCCGACACGAAGGGGATGTGTGTGTTGACCCAGACGGCACCGAAGTCCAGCGCCTTGGTCATGCGCATGGCGCGGCCGTGGTCGCGGGTCCAGACGCTGGCGGCCAGGCCGTACTTCACGCCGTTGGCCCACTCGATCGCCTGCTCCTCCGCCGAGAAGCGCTGAACGGTGATGACCGGGCCGAAGATCTCGTTCTGGACCATCTCGTCGTCCTGGCGGAGGCCGCCGACGACGGTCGGGGCGAAGAAGTAGCCGCGGTCGCCGACCCGTTCGCCGCCCGCCAGCACCTCGGCGTGGTCCGGCGTGCGGTCCAGGAACCCCTGAACGCGGGAGAGCTGGTTCTCGTTGTTGACCGGGCCGAAGTCGGCGTCGTCCTGGGTCGGCGGGCCGACCTTGGTGCCGCGCGCCGCCTCGGCGAGGGCCGCGGTGAAGTCGTCCGCAAGCCGTTCGGCGACCAGGACGCGGGTGGCGGCGGTGCAGTCCTGACCGGCGTTGAAGTATCCGGCGCCCGCGATGCCCTCGGCGGCGGACGCGATGTCGGCGTCGTCGAACACGACCACCGGGGCCTTGCCGCCCAGTTCAAGGTGTACGCGCTTCAGATCGTCGGCGGCGGCCCGCGCGACCTCCATCCCGGCCCGTACGCTGCCGGTGATCGACACCATCTGCGGCGCCGGGTGCCTGACCAGCTCGCGGCCGGTGTCGCGGTCGCCGCAGATCACATTGAAGACGCCCGGCGGCAGGAACTCGGCCGCGATCTCGGCGAGCAGCAGCGTGCTGGCGGGCGTGGTCTCGGAAGGCTTCAGGACGACGGTGTTGCCGGCCGTGAGGGCGGGGCCGAACTTCCAGACCGCCATCATCATCGGGTAGTTCCAGGGCGTGACCTGGGCGCACACCCCGATCGGCTCGCGGCGGATCGTGGAGGTGTGGTCCTCCATGTACTCGCCCGACGCCTTGCCCTCCAGGACACGTCCGGCTCCCGCGAAGAAGCGGATGTTGTCCACCATCGGCGGGATCTCTTCGTCGGCGGTCAGCTGGAGCGGCTTGCCGGTGTCGCGGCTCTCGGCCTCGACCAGGTCCTGCGCCCGTGCCTCCACCGCGTCCGCGAAGCGCAGGAGCGCGAGGCTGCGGTCCTTCGGCGTGGCGTCCCGCCAGGCCGGGAACGCCTCGGCGGCGGCGCGGAAGGCTGCGTCGACGTCACCGGCCCCGGACACCGGCGCCTCCCCGTACACCTCACCGGTGCTGGGGTCGACCACCTCCATGGTCCGGCCGTCCTTGGCGTCCACGTACTCGCCGCCGATAAAGTTGCGCAGCCTGGTCCTGCCGTCGCTGGTCACCTTCGCCCCTCCACAGCCGGATGTGTCCTGACATCGTGGGATCGGTGCCCCACATCCCCCATAACCTGCTTTAGGCCCGACCTTGACAGAGGTCGAGCGTCAATACAAGTGATTCCGTTGTTACGATCGGATTTCACGACGGATTCCCTTGGTTCTATGCCTAGGCGGACACGATGCCGCATGAGGAGGCCACCATGACCGAGCGCCCCCCGGCGCGGTCGTCCGCTCGCCCGCCCGTGCAGCTGGACGAGACCTCCAAGCAGATCATCGAGCAGCTCCAGCAGGACGGCCGGCGCTCGTACGCCGCGATCGGCAAGGCGGTCGGGCTCTCGGAGGCCGCCGTCCGACAACGGGTCCAGAAGCTGCTGGACACCGGCGTGATGCAGATCGTCGGCGTCACCGACCCGCTCAGCCTGGGCTTCTCCCGGCAGATGATGATCGGCGTCCGGTGCGAGGGCGACCTGGAGAAGGTCGCCGACGAGCTCGCCGCGGTCGAGGAGATCGACTACGTCGTCATCACCGCCGGCTCGTTCGACATCCTGCTGGAGCTGGTCTGCGAGAGCGACGAGCAGCTCCTGGAGCTCCTCGGCCGCATCCGGACGGTCCCCGGCGTCGTCGCCACCGAGAGCTTCGTCTACCTCAAGCTCCGCAAGCAGACCTATTCGTGGGGAACCCGCTGATCCTGCGCGCTTTTCCCGCCGTTGAGGGCGACCGATAACCGGCGGCCTTCATATTCTCCTTCTTATTGGGGATGCCCCAGCAGCGTCCGCGGGCGTACTTTTGGATGCTGTAAGGAAGGAGACCGGCCATGTCTGAGTCGGTTCGCCCGGACCTTCCCGCCTCCCGGCACACAGATCACATCGAGTTCGATCTTTCCGATGAGCAAGGCCTTGTGATCCGTAAGGCGGCCGATCTACTCGGCTGGACGGTCCCGCAGTACGTGATGTCCGCGGTCCTCGACCGTGCGGAACGCGATCTGTACGAGCACGCCGCGGCCGCCGGCGTCGTGCGCACAAGCCCGGGCCCCGGCGGTTCCGACGAGAACGCCGCCGAACCCCTGCTGGCCCTCGTTCACGCCCTCGGCTGATGGCACCCGCTCACGCCGTCACCGCTGGCACCGCTCACACCCCCGGCCAACGACTCCTGCTCAAGCCCCAAGCCGACGCCACCCGCGCCGCTGAACGCACACGTTCAACTGCTTAGCTGGTCACACGCGTTCAACCGCAGCGCATCCAGCCGACCACCCACGCTCAACTGACGGCACACGCTTGGCTGACCACACACGCCCAACTAGCCGCACACACGCTCAACTAACTGCACACACGCTCAACTGACGGCGCACGCTCACGCGTGAGGCTGAATTCCGTCCCGGAGGCGCGCGGCATAGTCCGCCGCCTCCTCGTCGGACTCGTACTTGCCGCGGGGCCAGAAGAACCCGCGCAGGCCGTCCTTGCGATTGCGCGGCACCACGTGCACATGCAGGTGCGGAACGCTCTGGCTGATCCGGTTGTTCATGGCGACGAACGACCCGGCCGCCCCCAGTACCTCTTCCATCGCTCCGGCAAGGCGCTGCGCGTGCGCGAAGAAGGGTCCGACCAACTCGGCGGGCACATCGGTCAACGTCTCGTAATGCTCACGCGGAACGAGAAGCGTGTGCCCCTTGAACAAGGGCCGAGTGTCCAGGAACGCCACCGCGTCCTCCGCCTCCATGACGAAGAACGCCGGCCGTTCCCCCTTGATGATCTCGCAGAACACACAGGCCATGCGCGGCATTGTGCCACCTAACATGGCCCTTACACCGGGCTCGCTACCGTGCGTAGCCTATGCAGCTGACCGAAGTTGCCTTCCGCTACCACCGGAAGTCCCCGTGGGTGCTCCGCGACGTCTCGTTCACCCTCCCCGAAGGCGTCACCGAGGTGACCGGCCGCAACGGCGCAGGTAAATCCACCCTGCTCCGCCTCCTGGCCGGCCTCCGCACCCCCACCCGGGGCACCGTCACCGGCCGCCCCACGCGAGTCGGCTACGCCCCCGAACGCTTCCCGGTGGACCAGCCGTTCACCGTCCTGGCCTACCTGAAGCACATGGCGGCGATCCGGGGCATCTCCGAGTCCTCCATCACCACCTGGGCCGACCGCCTCCGCTTCGACCACCTCCTGAACGTGAAGCTGCCCGACCTCTCCAAGGGAAGCGCCCAAAAGGTAGGGCTAGCCCAAGCCCTGATGGCCGACCCCGCCCTCCTCATCCTGGACGAACCGTTCGCGGGCCTGGACGCCCAGACCCGCGACGAACTGCCGGCCCTCATCACCGACCTGGCCGACGCGGGCACCACCGTCGTGGTGAGCGACCACCAGCGCGTCATCGAGGCCGTCCCCGGCATCACCCGCGTCCGCATAGAAGAAGCCACCCTCACCCAGGCGACCGCCCCATCCGACAAGGCGCTACTGGAAGTGGTCGTTGACCAGGAGGACCTGGAAGCCGTAGAGGCCAAGCTCCGCGCCGAGGGCTACGAGGTCAGGAGGCCGCAGTGATCGCACTGGCCCGCTTCCAGGTCTCCGGCTACGTCCGCTCGCTCCGCGCGCTGCAGCCGCTGATCGTCGCGTTCCTCTTCATCACGATGATCCTGCTGCAGAAGCCCGCCGGCGCGAAGCTGGCCGCCGGAACCCTGGTCGACGTGGCCGCCTTCATGTTCCCCCTGTGGGCCTGGGCCGCACGCGCTCTCCTCGACACCCAGCCGGACGAGCAGCGTTCCCTCTCCGCCACGGCCGCCGGCGCCCGGACGACCCCCGCGTTCGCCGGCCTGATCGCCGCCTACACGGTGAACGTGGCCCTGGGCGCGATCGTCCTGGCCGTGCCGACCCTCTACGCCGCCTCCACGGGTGTCACCGGCCAGGCCATCCTCTCCGGCCTGGCGCTGAACGCCCTGGTAGCGGCCGCCGCCACGATGCTCGGTGCTTGGACCAGCCGCGCCATCATCCCCGACCCCGGCATCTCCCTCCTCTCCCTCCTGGGCGGCGCCGCCGCGATCCTCCTCCTCAGCCTCGGCCCCCTGGCCTGGCTCACCATCCCCATGGTCGAGTGGCTCAAGGCAGGCCACGACGGCCCCGCAGCCCTAGTGAACGCTCTCCCAGCCCTGGCAGCCCACATAGCCATCTGGACCGCCCTGGTAGCCACCGCCTACATCCTCCACCGCCGCACCCGCCCCTAACCCCACGCGCGGCCTGAAGGACAGCCACAGCAGGCACGCCCACCCCAGCACACCGCACGCCCGTGCCCCGGCACAGCACAGACCGCGCCCCCAGCCACCCGTCCCTAATGCACTGCGCGGCCACCGAAGCCTGAAGCACCCCACGTGCCTCCACTGCCACACCCGCGCGTCACCACGTGCACGCCACCCTTGGGTCCATCGCCCGCACGCGTGCAGCCGAATACCCACCCCCTGCCGAGCCGCCCGACGCCCGGCATACAGAGTCCAGCACCCCCCACCCCGCACCCGGCACGCAACGTCCGGCATCCGGCGCGCAGGGTCAGCGCCCGGAGCGCGGCGCCCGACATGCAGCGCCCCGACCTGGGGCGCCTGACGTGCGGTACCCGGCATCCCGCACCCGGTGCTCGGCGCCCGGCGGGCAACGTCCGGCGGGCGGCACGCAACATCCGGCATCCGGCATCCGGCACGCAGGATCAGCGCCCGGAGCGCGGCGCCCGACATGCAGCGCCCCGACCTGGGGCGCACGACGTGCGGTACCCGGCATCCCGCGCCCGGCGGGCGGCGGGCGGTGCGTGGGTGGTGGGTCAGGCTTGGAGGGTCAGCCAGGCGTTCTCCAGAGGTTCGTTGGTGCAGGCGGAGAAGTAGATGCGGCCGGGGGCGCCCCAGTCCCAGCCGAGGCGGGGGTCGGAGTCGAGCTGGAGGAGGAGGCTGCGCTCCTGGTCGGCGGCAGCCTGTTTGGGGATCATCGAGCTCAGGTCACCCTGGTCGAGAGGGGTCTGGACCAGGGCGGGCCAGCCGCCGAGCTGGTGGACGGGGGCGTCGTCGGGCCAGACGTGCTGGAGCCAGGCGGCGTGGAGTTGCTCGTACACCTGCCGTACGCCGCTGTAGCGCTCGTCGAGCTGGTGCACGGCGGGCTCTTGGGGAGCGGGCAGGGAAAGGAACGGGGCCACGCCCAGGGAGAGCTGGGGGAAGGTCTGGCCCTGTGCCTCGGTGGCCACCAGATCGCCGGTGAACAGGCGCCAGCCGTCGCGCTGGGCGGCGTCGTCTCCCCACGGGCGCGGGGCCGAGGCTGCGTAGTAGAAGGCGGCGCGGCCCTCTTGGGGTAGGCCGGGAACGGCCAGGACCTCGGCCAGCTCGCCGAAGTCGAACGAGGCGAGGAAGTCGAGCGGGCGGTCCTGCCAGGTCGGCCACGGTTCGCCGGGCGGGAGCAGCGGGTCGCCGCCCAGATGCACGGTCGCGTCGCCGCCGACACCGAGCCGGAGGGCGGGGCGGGCCAGCGGCAGGAGCGCGCCGGTGACCTCGGGCGCGAAGAAGACCCCGAACAGGGAGCGCAGCCGCTGGCGCTGCGCGACGAAGTGATCCATGTCACGTAGCGTTCCGTGTCCGGAGGCCGTGCGCCAGTACCTTCAGAGATCTGTGGATAACCGGCCGGTCTTCTTGCGGCCAGCGGCCGTTCATCAGCGCTCAGCGGCGCTCAGGCACTCAGCGGCACTCGAGCGCTCAGCGGCGTTCAGGCGTTCAGCGGCGCTCGAGCGCGGAGGCCAGCTGAGTGAGGAACGCGTCGACCTCGCGTTCGTCATAGCCAGGGCCGATACGGGTCGTACGGAACACGCATTCGCGCACGTCACGAGCGGTCACCGGCGGAACCGTGCCGCGCAGGCCCAACACCACGCGGTCAAGGAACGCGTCCACGTCGCGTACGTCATAGCCGGTGCGCAGTCCCGCTCCCGCGAACTTCGCGTTCTGGATCCAGTTGATGAGCCAGCCCGGGTGAACGCGAGGGCGGCCGGGTCGGCGGCCGATCGGTCCCACCGTTTGCAGCTCGCGGATGCATTCCTGGAGGAGTTCGTCCACGGTGCGCGGTTCGTAGCCGCGAAGCACGATGTCGAAGCGGGTCGCGCGTACCTCGTCGGCGGTCAGCGTTCCGCTGCCCGCCAGCCGGGTCCTGATCCGGCCGAGCAACTCGTCCACCTGACCGCGATCGTAACCGCGCAACGCGACCGGCAGGCGGCGTTGCTTCGCCGGTTCCAGCAGCTCTTCGTGCGGCACGGGATCAGGTTGACGCGTGGCGGCGGAACGGCGCAACTGGTTCCCGCCGTTCTGTAGAGATCGGCATGTTCTCCCCAATTTGCCCCGATGATGACATGCTCGGTTCTGCGGCCAGCGATGGACCTACGGGAGCGTGGTGCCAGGTGGACGACCGGCTGCTGCACCAGCGCGTGGTGAGCGGTGACGAGGCGGCCTTGGCCGAGCTGTACGACCTGCTGTCGCCCCTCGTTTTCGGTCTGTGCGTAAGGGTCACCCGCGACCGCGCCATAGCCGAGGACATCACGCAAGAGGTCTTCCTGACGTACTGGGAGCGCCCGCTCGGCTTCGATCCCGGCAGGGGTACGTTGCGGGCCTGGCTGGCCACGATCGCGCATCGCCGTTCGGTGGACCACGTACGCGCGGAGGAACGTCGCAAGGCGTCGCTGCTGGGTCCCCGCCTTTTTGAACGGGCCCCTGAACCGCCAGAGGAAGGCATCCTCGCCGCTGATGAGGCCCTGCGGGTGAAGCAAGCCCTGCAAAGTCTCCCTCCCGGCCAGCGAGAGGCACTCGAACTTGCCTATTACGGTGGAAGTACCTATCGACAGGTAGCCGAACGGCTGGGCCTCCCAGAGGGAACCGTGAAGACGCGGATCCGGCAAGGGTTGCGGCACCTCGCCGAAATGCTGGCCGAGGAGGGCGTGCGATGAATCCCCTGGACCGGATCTACCTGGACGCCCTGGAGGCCGACGGACGACGCCACGAAGTACCCCCGCGCACCCGTCTCCTCTCCTCAGCCCGTACGCGCCGTCGCCCCGCACCTTCCACGACGCCCTGGGCCGCCCCTTACGCGAGCAGGGTCGCCGCCATGGACGCCGTACTGATGTCCCTGTCGGACGAAGAGTGGGCCGTGGAGGTCATAGAAGGCTGGACGCTCCAGCAACTGGTAGCGCACCTCAGCGCAAAGGACGGCCTAGTTGCCGATGACATCGGTGCGCCCGTACTGGGCCCGCCCATCGGCTCACGCGATCCCCTCGACCGTACGGCCGAAGTCCAGGCCGCCGAGAGCACCCGCATGCCGGAGCAGACCCGCGAGTCCTGGCGTGCCCAAGCCGACGCGCTCTGCCTGCACCTCATCAACGTCGAACCCACCACGCGCACATCCCCGGACGGCCTCCCCATCCCCGTCTCCGACGCCATGCTCGCCCGCGCCCTGGAAACGTGGATCCACGGCGACGATGCCGCCCGTGCGTCCGGCTACGAAATGCCCGCCCCCGTAGCCGCCCACGTTCATCCCATGGCCGACCTCTGCGCCCGCCTGCTCCCCTGGGCACTCCTGGCGGCAGGCGGCGACGCCACCGGAACCGTACGCGTGACCATGACCGGCCCAGGCGGCGGCACCTGGCTCATCCCGCTGGACATCGCCCACCCCGTCCGCGAGGACGCCCCCGGCAACGCCGACGCCCACATCACGACCGACGTGGTGGACCTCTGCTTCCTCCTAGGCGGCCGCACCAACCCGGAGACCCTCCCCGCCGAAATCAGCGGCGACCAGGCCCTAGCCCGCGTCCTCCTTACAGCCGCCCCCTCCCTCTCCGGCCCCTGACCGCCGCGACCGAGGAGCAGCGGCAGTCCCTCGAGGACGTCTCATGGGCGTACGCCGCGAGGAGCCCATGCCACCCCGCGAAGAAGCTGTCACTCTCCCGCTCGCCGTTCCGCTGCAAGAGCCCTGCGTAGCGCGACTAGCCATCTGCGAAGTGGGCTGATCCTTTGCGGCGCATGCGCGCGTGACCACAGGCGTGCGTGAGCGCGAGCGCGGGGAACACGGGCAGGCATGAGCAGGCACGGGCGTGCGCGAGCGCGGGCACGGGCGAACGCAGGCGTGAGCGAACGCAGGCGTGAGCGGGCGCGGGCGTGAGCGGGCGCGGGCGTGAGCGGGCGCGGGCGCGGGCGTGAGCGGGCGCGGGCAGGCGTGAGCGGGCGCGGGCAGGCGTGAGCGCGAGCATGGGCGGGCACGGACGTGCGTGAGCGCGAGCGCATGCGAACCCGGGCGTGGGTGAACGCGGGCAGGCGCGGGCAAATGCGGGCACGGGCGAACGCGGGCACGGCGAACGCGGGCACGGGCGAACGCGGGCACGGGCGAACGCGGGCACGGGCGAACGCGGGCACGGGCGAACGCGGGCACGGGCGAACGCGGGCACGGGCGAACGCGGGCGCGGGCCACCGGCACGGGCCACGGGCTAGCGGAAGCATGGGCGTGGGCGGGCTAGCGCGGGCGGGCGGCGGCTTAGGCGGTGGGTGTTGTTGGGGTCAGTCCTTGGTGGTGGCGGCTAGCTGGCCGCAGGCGCCGTCGATCTCGCGGCCTCGGGTGTCGCGGACGGTGACGGCGACGCCGTGAGACTCCAGGCGGCGGACGAACTCACGTTCATCCTCCGGGCGAGACGCGGTCCACTTGGAGCCGGGCGTGGGGTTCAGCGGGATCAGGTTGACGTGCACCAGGTGGCCGCGCAGGAGCTTGCCGAGCAGGTCGGCACGCCATGCCTGGTCGTTGATGTCCTTGATCAACGCGTACTCGATCGAGACCCGGCGGCCCGACTTGTCGGCGTACGCCCAGGCTGCGTCCAGGACCTCGCTGACCTTCCACCGGTTGTTGATCGGCACGAGCTCGTCGCGCAGCTCGTCGTCCGGGGCGTGCAGCGACAGGGCGAGGCGTACGGACATGTCCTCGGCCGCCAGCTTCTCGATGGCGGGCACGAGGCCGACGGTCGAGACCGTGACCGAACGCTGCGAGATGCCGAGGCCTGCGGGGGCCGGGTCGGTGATGCGGCGAACCGCACCGATCACCGCCTTGTAGTTGGCCAGCGGCTCACCCATGCCCATGAACACGATGTTGGACACGCGCCCGGGGCCGCCCGCGATCTTGCCCCGCGACATGGCGCGGGCACCGGCGGCGACCTGCTCCACGATCTCGGCGGTGGACAGGTTGCGGGTGAGGCCCGCCTGGCCGGTGGCGCAGAACGGACAGTTCATGCCGCAGCCGGCCTGCGACGAGACGCACATCGTCGCGCGGTCCGGGTAACGCATCAGGACCGACTCGAACAGGACGCCGTCGAAGGCCTTCCAGACGGTCTTGAGCGTCTTGCCGCCATCACAGGTGAGCTCGCGTACAGACGTGAGCAGATCAGGCAGCAGCTCGGACGTCAGGCGCTCGCGCAGCGCGGCAGGCAGGTCCGTCATCTCGGCCGGGTCGTCGGCCAGTCGAGTGAAGTAATGCCGCGAGAGCTGGTCGGCCCGGAACGGCTTCTCCCCCAGCTCAGCAACGGCAGCACGCCGTTCGGCGGTGGTCAGGTCCGCAAGATGACGCGGCGGCTTAGCCCTCCGCGGCGCCGCAAAAACCAGCTTCGCTGGCGTCTTGGCCTCGGTGGCGTCGGTGCGCCCGGTGGCGTCGGTGGGCTTAGCAGGCTCGGGTTCGGCCTGTGCTCCGGCAGCGGGCTCAGTGGTTGCAGACATGGTCCTTCCAGTGTCGCAAACCCTGGGGCATGCCTTGTCCGTAAACCCC
Organism: Actinomadura barringtoniae; assembly: GCF_017573505.1. Taxonomy (GTDB): domain Bacteria; phylum Actinomycetota; class Actinomycetes; order Streptosporangiales; family Streptosporangiaceae; genus Spirillospora; species Spirillospora barringtoniae. The sequence goes on along the minus strand of NZ_JAGEOJ010000040.1, from coordinate 7,737 downwards.
GGTCCGCGCGGGACGCGCCGGAGACGCGCCGGGATTACCTCACGGATACCTGCACATGACCTTGGGCTGGCAATAGGCTTCCGATCATGTCGGTACTGCGCAGGGGGTCCGGTTCGGCACACCGGTCCAAGATCGTCCTGGACGAGGTCAGCCCGTACGGCAGCAGGCGGCTCGTGGTCGAGACCGACGGCGCGGCCAGCGTGGCTTACGTTCAGGACGCCCGGGACGTCGTGATCGGCGCGGCGTGGCTGGCGAACCACCAGGCGGCGCCCGAGGCGTTCGACAAGGCGCGCCTGGACGCCGGGCAGGCGCCGGTGCTGCCCGCCGAGCACGTACGGCATCGGGACGGGCGGGGGCCACTGGAATCGCTCGAGGCCGTGTGGTTCGAGGAAGGCGACGGCGTGGCGCTGCTCGAGGCCGGTGATCTCCTCTGCGTGATACCTGGCTGGTCCGATATGGAACGGGGCGTCCCCGGATACAGCCGGGACGCCGCCGCGCAGACTCCTTTCGCGTTTCCGCTGGCGGACGAGATCGAGGAGTTCGAGCCGCGGATCGATCACGCGCGCCGGCACTGGGAACTGTGCGACGCCGAGGGATCGTGGGCCGATTATCAGCAGTCCGTGCTCGGTCACCTCCTCCATCGCCTTGGTCCCGGCGGTAACTACTGGCATGACGTCGGCCGTCAGCTGCACAACGGCAAGGGCCCGGGCTCGCCGATGGTGGGCGTGTCCGAGCGACCCGCGCGCGGCGACCGCGAGTACACCGTCCTGAGCACGGTGGGCATGAGCAGGCAGCGCATGCCGACGATCGAGCTGTACGAGGACGACGTCGCCCCGTTCGCCCGGATCGAGCTCGCCGTCGCCACCACGATGCCCAGCCAGCGCGCGGGCAGCATCTTCCCCTGGCTGGCGCAGTACCCCTGGCGTTCGGTGACCTGGTTCGCGCCCGACGACGTGGTCAAGTGGTACCACGAGCCCCGGACATTCCCGCTCGGCAACGGCGAGGGCCTGCTGCTCCTGGGCGACCCGAGCCGCCTGAACGGGCCGGAGGCACCTGATCTGACCGGTTTCACCGCGGGCGGCGACCCCGTTCGTTGGCTGTGGCTCGTCCCGATCACCCGCGAGGACCACCAGTACGCCAAGGCGGAGGGCGCAGAGGCCTTGATCACCCGCCTGTCAGGCCAAGGCAAGTCCTGGGTCGTCTCCTAGACCAACGACCCCGGCCCCTGGCCTGGCCCCTGGCCTGGCCCCTGGCCTGGCCCGGCCCCTGGCCTGGCCTGGGCCGGGCCGGGTGCGGTTTAGCCGGCGGGGACGAAGATCTCTAGAAGGACCCAGACCACGGGGGCGGTGGCGATCAGGGAGTCGAGGCGGTCCATGACGCCGCCGTGACCGGGCAGGAGGTTGCCCATGTCCTTGAGGCCCAGGTCGCGCTTGATCATCGAGACGATGAGGTCACCGGCGATGGCGACCACGGCCGCTGCGGCGCCGATGATCGCGCCCTGCCAGACCTGGCCGTCGTTCAGCAGCCACCACACCAGCCAGCCGCCGATCAGCATGCAGGTGATGATGGAGCCCGCCGCGCCTTCCCAGGTCTTCTTGGGGCTGATGCGCGGAACGAGCTTGTGGCGGCCCAGGAACGTACCGGCGAAGTAACCGCCGATGTCACTGGCGACCGTGGTGGCGATGAAGATCACGATGCGGTCGTCGCCATCGTGCGGGGCCATCAGGAGGGCGACGATGCCGCCCATGAGGACCACGTAGCCGGTGATGAAGACACCGGCGGTGACGTCGCGTACATAACCGTCGGTCGGGCCGTCGGCCATCCGCCACACGAGCACGGTCAGAACGGTCAGCGCGGTGATCGCGAGGAGCGGCTCGGCGCCCCACCAGTACGCGCCGACGGCGGCGGCCAGCAGGCCCGCGGCCAGTGGGAGCAGCGGTACCTGGATCTCGCGGGCCTTGAACGCGTCGGTCATCTCGCGCAGGCCGAGGATCAGGAAGACGGCCATGACGGCCAGGAAGATGACCTTCACCGTGTAGAGGGACAGCAGCACCATCCCGCCCAGCACGACCCCAACGCCGATGGCGGCGGGCAGGTTGCGGCCGGTCCGGCTCTTCTTGGCAGGCTCGGCGGGCGGCGCCCCGGACTCGGTTGCTGCCGGGCCGGTCGTTCCAGGCGCGGGCGGTTCGTCCGCAGGGTCAGCTGGACCGCTGGCCGCCTCGGCCGGAACGGCTCGTTCAGTAGGTGCATCGCCTGAATCGGCGGGCGACTCGTTGGCGGGGGCGACCGCGCCGTTAGAGGAGCCGGGCGGAATGGCAGCATCGCCAGACGTACCGCCAGAAGCGGCGGAAGCGACGGGCTCGGCAGAAGCGGCGGGCTCGCTGGAACTACCTGCGGGCGCGCCAGGGGTTGCGGGCGTGCCGGTAGTACGTTCGGCCAGGCCGTTGGCGGGCTCGGCCTGCTCAGCGGGGCCGTCCGCCGCCGGTTCGGCCGGCGGCGGGCCGCCGGCCTCCGGGTCACCCGGGGAGCGCGCTGGCTCCCCGGCCTCGTCCAGTTCCATCAAACCTCGAGGAGTTCGGCCTTCTTGTGCTCGAGGAGCTCGTCGATCTGCGCCACGTAGCGGTGCGTGGTGTCGTCGAGTTCCTTCTCGGCACGGTGGACGTCGTCCTCGCCGGCCTCGCCGTCCTTGGCCAGCTTGTCGAGCGTGTCCTTGGCGCGGCGGCGGATGTTGCGGATCGAGATCCGGCTGTCCTCGGCCTTGCCGCTGGCGACCTTGATGAACTCCCGGCGGCGCTCCTCGGAGAGGTCGGGGAAGACCACCCGGATGACATTGCCGTCGTTGGTGGGGTTCACGCCGAGATCGCTGTCGCGGATCGCCTTCTCGACCGCGGCCATCGACGACTTGTCGAAGACCTGGACGATGACCATCCGCGGCTCGGGCAGCGTGAACGACGCCAGCTGGTTGATCGGCGTCGGCGTGCCGTAGTACTCCGCGGTGATCTTGTTGAACATCGCGGGCGTGACCCGTCCGGTGCGGATGGCCTGGAAGTCCTCCTTGGCGACCGCGACCGCCTTCTCCATCTTCTCCTCGGCCTCGAGGAGGGTCTCGTCGATCACTTCGACTCCCATGTCTTCTGGTCGGCCTGTCCTGTCACCTGAACGCCGGTGCCTGCGGTCGGCGCTCGTCAGCCCTCGGCCGGGCTGACCAGCGTGCCGATCTTCTCACCCCGGACGGCCCGGACGATGTTGCCTTGGCCCATCAGGTCGAAGACCACGATGGGCAACGCGTTGTCCATGCAGAGACTGATGGCCGTGGCGTCCATGACCTTCAGACCCCGCTGTAGAACTTCACCGTAATCCAACCGGTCGAACTTGACCGCGTCAGGATTCTTTCGCGGATCCGCGTCGTAGACCCCGTCGACCTGAGTTCCCTTGAGAACGGCCTGCGCACCGATCTCCAGCGCGCGCTGGGCGGCGGTGGTGTCGGTGGAGAAGAACGGCTGGCCGAGGCCCGCACCGAAGATCACCACGCGGCCCTTCTCGAGGTGCCGCATGGCGCGCCGGGGGATGTACGGCTCGGCGACCTGGCTCATCGTGATCGCGGTCTGTACGCGGGTGTCGAGCCCGAGCTTCTCCAGGAAGTCCTGGAGCGCCAGGCAGTTGATCACGGTGCCGATCATGCCCATGTAGTCGCCGCGGCCGCGGTCCATGCCGCGTTCGGCCAGGGCGGCGCCGCGGAACATGTTGCCGCCGCCGCAGACCACCGCGACCTGCACGCCGTCGCGTACGGCCTCGGCGATGGCCTCCGCGACGTGCTGCACGACCTCGGGGTCGATGCCGAGCGGGTCACCGCCGGCGAACGCCTCGCCGGAAAGCTTCAGCAGAACGCGCTTCCAGCCCGCCCGGTGGGGATGCTGCTCCCCCGGGATGTGCGCCGACGTGGACGCCGGAGTGGCCTGCTGCGATTGCTGCTGGGACTGCGATTGCTGCTGGGATTGCGATTGCTGCTGGGATTGCGATTGCGCGGACTGCTCTTGCGATTGCGCGGATCGCCCTTGCGCAGACGACGAGGCCGCCGTCGTGTTGGTGGTTGATTCCTGCACGTCGGCGGCCTCCTCGGTTTGCCTCTTCTAAGTCTGGGGTCCTCTGTCTCCAGAGTGCCCTCAGACCTGCCCGACCTTGAAGCGGGCGAAGCGCTTGACGTTGACGCCGGCCTCCTGGAGGACCTTGGCGATCGTCTTCTTGCTGTCCTTGACGAACGCCTGCTCGACCAGAACGAAGTCCCGGAAGTAGGCGTTGACGCGACCCTCGACGATCTTGGGGATAGCCTGCTCGGGCTTGCCCTCGTCGCGAGTCAGCTGCTCGGCGAGCGCGCGCTCCTTCTCGACCGCCTCGGCCGGGATCTCCTCACGGGTGAGGTACTTGGGAGCCATCGCCGCGACCTGCTGCGCGATGTCCTTGGCGACCTCGGCGTTCTCGGTGTCGAGCTCGACCAGCACGCCGGTGGTCGGCGGCAGGGCCGGGTCGGACTTGTGGAGGTAGCTGGCCACGTACACGCCCTTGAAGTGCGCGAAACGGCCGATCTCCAGCTTCTCGCCGATCTTGGCGCCGTTCTCCTCGACGAGGGCCTGAACGGTCTTGCCAGGCTCGATCTCGGCGGCCTTGAGGGCCTCCGCGTCGGCCGCGCCGCTCTTGGCGGCGAACTCGACGATCCGGTTCGCCAGCTCGATGAACTCGGAGTTCTTGGCGACGAAGTCGGTCTCGCACTTGAGCTCGAGGAGGGCGCCGTCGCCGGAGCCGTCGAAGAACTCGGCCACCAGGCCGTTGGCCGCGGTGCGCTCGGCCCGCTTGCCGACGTCCTTGGCGCCCTTGAGGCGCAGGATCTCGGTGGCCTTCTCGAAGTCGCCGTCCGCCTCGGTGAGAGCGTTCTTTACAGCCATCATGCCGGAGCCGGTCAGCTCGCGGAGCCGCTTGACGTCAGCGGCGGTGAAGTTCGCCATCGTTCTCTTCGTCTCTGTCGTGATGGTCGTGATGGAAGTCTGCGGATGGAGGGCGATCCCCCTGAAGCCCGGCCGTTCGGCCTGCCGGCCGACCGACCGTTCCGAACCTTGAGTACGGACCGGATCAGCCGGAACCGGCCGCCCGATCCGGCCTGGACCAGGTCCTGCAGGCCCAGCCGAACTAGCCAGACCCGTCCCGGACCATCCAGACCCAGCCCGGGAGCTGGACCTGAGCCCGGAAGCCCAGTGCCCGGAAGCCCAGTACCCGGCGTGCTCAGGCCTCGCGACCCAAGCTCGCTCCGGCGTTCCAAGCCTCCCGGCCTTTCGGCCAGGCGGCCCGGGTCCCGTTGAGCCCGGCCCCGGAAGGCCAGACCCACCAGCCAGACCCACCAGCCCAGGCCCGGCGAGCCGAAACCCATTGAGCCTCAGCCAGGTGGGCCGAAACCCGTCAGGCCAGAGCCCGGCGGCCCGTACGAGCCGGAGCCCGTGGACCAGAGCCCGTGGAGCCCGATGGAACCGGGGCCCGGAGGACCGGGGCCTGGAGCAGTCGGTCATGTAGACCGTACCGTCCCGGCCCCTATCCCTGCCGTACCCCGGTTCCCCAGGGGATCACGTCGTTCAGGCCTGCGGGGCGTCGCCGTCGGCCGGAGCCTCGGGGGCGGCCTCAGCGGGGGCCTCGGGAGCCGGAGCGTCGGCGGCGGCCTCAGCGGGGGCCTCGGCAGCGGGGGCCTCGGGAGCGGCCTCGCCGTCCTTGGCCTCGGCGGCGGCAGCGGCGTCGGCCGCGTCCTCACCGGTCGCGACGGCCTCGGCGGCCGGGGTCTCGGCGTCGGCGACCTTGGCGGTCTCGGCGCCGGACTCCTGCTCCTTGTTCTCCAGCAGCTCGCGCTCCCACTCGGCCAGCGGCTCGGCGGCGGTGGCGCCACCCTCGGCGGGCTTCTCGTCCCCGCCCGAACCCGAGCCGGCGCGCGCGATCAGACCGTCGGCGACGGCGTCGGCGACCACGCGGGTCAGCAGGCTGACGCTGCGGATCGCGTCGTCGTTACCCGGGATCGGGTAGTCGACCTCGTCGGGGTCGCAGTTGGTGTCCAGGATCGCCACGACCGGGATGCCCAGCTTGCGGGCCTCGTTGACGGCGATGTGCTCCTTCTTGGTGTCCACGATCCACACGGCGCTGGGAACCTTCGCCATGTCGCGGATACCGCCGAGGGTGCGCTCGAGCTTGTCCTTCTCGCGGCGGAGACCCAGGAGCTCCTTCTTGGTCATGCCGGAGCCCGCGACGTCGTCGTAGTTGATCTCCTCCAGCTCCTTGAGCCGGGTGAGCCGCTTGTGGACGGTGGAGAAGTTCGTGAGCATGCCGCCCAGCCAGCGCTGGTTGACGTACGGCATGCCGACCCGCGTGGCCTGCTCGGAGATGGCCTCCTGGCCCTGCTTCTTGGTCCCGACGAACAGGATCGTGCCGCCGTGCGCGACCGTGGCCTTGACGAACTCGAAGGCCCGGTCGATGTAGGACAGCGACTGCTGCAGGTCGATGATGTAGATGCCGTTGCGGTCGGTGAGGATGAACCGCTTCATCTTCGGGTTCCACCGGCGGGTCTGGTGGCCGAAGTGGACGCCGCTTTCCAGCAGCTGCCGCATGGTGACGACGGGTGCCATTGCCCGTGTTCTCCTGTCCGGCCCGATGTACGGGCCACGTTCTCGGTTATGTGCCAGCGCCCGGACACCGACCCCGCCGTCGAAGACGGACCGAGAGGCCATGTCCCACCAGAATCAGGTGGCCTGCGAGCGCGTGAATTCGGTCGCTTGGGTTAGCACCCACGCGACCGTGCCTAGATTCTATGGGATGACCGGCGTGCACGTGGAATCAACCGCTGCCGCGCACCCCACATCGCCAAGGTTTTCCACAATCCGCCCAGGCCCTGGATCGTGACCCACCACGCCCGGCACGCTCCCCAGTATGACCCTCGTCACACTGATCCTCACCGCCATGATCGCCGTCCCACAGCCGTGGCATTGGCCGTTAAGCCCCGTTCCCCGGGTGATCCGGGGCTTCTCGCCGCCCGCCGTCCCCTGGGGCCCAGGCCACCGCGGCGTCGATCTGGCGGCCCGACCCGGCCAACCCGTCTACTCCGCAGGCGCCGGGCGCGTCTCGTACGCGGGAACCCTCGCCGGCCGAGGTGTGGTGGCCGTCACCCACGGCCCGTTCCGTACGACCTATCTCCCGGTCCACCCAACCGTCCATAGGGGCGCCCAAGTCAAAGCCGGCACCCGCATAGGCGTCCTGGAGCCCTCCCAGCACTGCCCCACCGAGCCCTGCCTCCACTGGGGCCTCCTAGAGGGCCACATCTACCGCGACCCGCTCTCCCTGGTCCGCCCCCACGTCCGCCTGCTCCCCCTATGGCCCCCGTACAACCACCCACCCTCACCCTCAACGCCCCAAACTCCCTCACCGCCGCCGTCTCCGCCCCAGCGCCAGCCCGACTCCCCCATGGCCCTACGCAGCGCCACCACGGCCACAGGCGGCGCCATGGCCGGAATGCTGCTGGCCTTCACGCTCACCCTCCTGGCCCGTACGGCCCGCACCCGCACGCGATCCCGCCGCCTACCGCCCGGCGTGATCGACCTGGCCAAGGAACGCCGCCACCGCCGTCCCCTCCCCGACCGCCCCATCTGACCCCCGCGTGGCTAGAGGGCCCCCCGCCCCCCCCACCACCCCCCCCCCCCCCCCCAACCGCCCCCC
>NZ_JAGEOJ010000004.1 GCF_017573505.1 Actinomadura barringtoniae | reverse complement strand
GGTCAGCGCGGGCGACACCCTGGGGCTCGGCCGCTGGTGGGGCAAGCTCCCGCTGATCCGGCGGTTCGCGTTTCTCAAGTGACCACGACCGAAAAGTGACCACGACCGAAAGAGCCGGTGACCGCGTCGCGGTCACCGGCTCTTTCGCGTTCCCGGCCGCCCTTCAAGAGCGTGGCCGGACGACGGCGACGGGGCAGTGCGCGTGATGGATGACGCCGTGGCTGACAGATCCGAGGTGAGGCCCGGCGTGCGTCCGGTAGCCGACGACCACCAGATCGGCATGGGCGGAGCAACCCACGAGCGTCTCCGCGGGATGGCCTTGCACGACGTCCTCGGTCACCTTCACCTGCGGATGGCGCTCACGCCAGAGCACCAGCGCGGCCGCCACATGGTCGCTGAACATCGTCTGAGCGGCCTTGAGATCGGCTCCCGCCGCCGCGGCGAGGGGAGCGGGCCGCCAGGCGTGCACGACGTGCAGCCGCGCCTCCCGCTCGGCCGCCGCTGCGAACGCGTACTCGAGAACGGTCTCGGGCGGGTCGGTGAGGTCGATGCCCGCCACGACAGTGTCGGCCGGTGCGTCCTCCTCGCCGCGCACGATCACCACCGGCAGGGGGAGGTGGCCGGCCAGCAGGAGGCCGGTGGACCCGAGCAGCAGCTCGGCGAAGCCACCGATCCCGCGATGACCGACGACGACCTCGTGGGCGTCGGACGAATGCGCGCCGATCCCCGCGCGGGGCGTTCGATCGTGCACCAGACGCGTCTCGACGACCAGCCGCTCGTCGGCTTGCACCGCCAGAGCCTGCGCCTCCATGAGGATCTGCAGGCTCCGGTCCACCATTCGCTGCCGTATCCCGGGCATGATCCGATCCGGGCCGATGAGGAGCTGGTCCTCCACGACGTGGACGATGTGCAGAGGCCGGTGCCCGCGTACGGCCTCCGCGGCCGCCCAGACGACGGCACGGTCGGCTTGCGGTGAGCCGTCGGTTCCGACGACCACGGCCGCAGAACCTCGACGGGCATCGTGAGTCATGGTCTCTCTCCAACCGGTCATGCGGTGGACTGCGTGATGAGAAGTTCTCGCGCGATGCGAGCGGCGACGGCACACGTCTGCCTGTCAGGCTCGTCGAACGGAGTGCCCTCCAGGCCGGCCGCGATGAGCCGGAGCGCTTCGGTCAGCACGTCGACTCGCGCCTCGAGCACGTGGAGCCGCTGTTCCAGCGCGGCGTTCGAAACGGTCCCGTAGCCGACCATGATCTGTCTGGCCATGACGGCCTCCCTCGGCAAGCGGCCGCGCGGTCGCGGCCTCCACCTTCCAGCGTCGATCGCGGATCGGACGTGCCCTAGGGGCCTTGGTCACGACATGGAAGGAACCCGGCCCCCGCACAAGGACCGGGTTCCCCTTCCCTCTTCTCCGAGGGCTCATCGGGGGATTCACTTGTCGATGGAGATGCGCTTGGTCTCCTGCTTGACGGCCTTCGGCATCGGGATCCTGACGGTGAGGATGCCCTTGTCGTAGGCGGCCTTGACATCGTCGATCTTGACGTCCGCGGGCAGGATCATCGAGCGGGTGAACGACCCGTAGCGGAACTCGGTCCGCCGGTCCTCCTTCTTCTCCTCGTGCCGTTCCGCGTGGATGCGCAGCACGCCACCGGAGACGGTGATCTCGACGTCCTTGTCGGGGTCGAGGTCGGGCAGCTCGGCGCGGATCACGTACTCGCCCGCCTCGGTGAAGTGCTCGATCCGCATGCCCGGTCCCATGATCGGACGGGTCATGCCGAACGGCGACTCCAGCCATTCGAACAGGTCAGGGAACAGCGTGCGCGGCTCCCAGCGTTCCAGTGCGCTCATTTGAGGCCTCCCTTTCCAGGGGTACTCCTTCACTTTCCAGTCCACGTCGCCGCCGAGCCGCCGCGCAGGGCCGGACTTCCCAGTCGCATGAGTCGTTGGTCCCGACCTGAACCGGATCAGGACCGCCGGTTCCGGAACGCCTCGACGGCGGTGGGGAGGGTGGGGAAGAGCAGGTCAGGGCCTATGGCCTGCGCGATGCCGAACGCCTTGAGGTCGTCCATGAGGTCCTGCTTGACGCGTGCGAGCGCGAAGGTGACCCCACGACCGGTGAGATCGGCGCGCAGGTCCTCCACGGCGTTCAGCGCCGTAATGTCGACCTCGACATTGGCTTCGACGTTCAGCACGAACCACTCCACCGGGACGTCCTGCTGTTCGATCGCTTTCCTGGCCCGCCGCGCGAAGTCCTGGGCGTTGGCGAAGAACAACGGCGAGTCGTAGCGGTAGACGAGCAGGCCGGGGATCGTGCTGGCCGCCGGATAGTCGTCCACGTCGTGCATGCCTGCCAGGCCTGGCACGAGCCCGAGAACGGCGTCGTGCGGCCGTGCCACCCGCCGCAGCAGGTCGGCCACCGACAGCCCGACCGCGACCAGGATGCCGTAGAGGATGTCGAAGGCCAGGACGCCGCACAGGGCCGCGATGGCCAGCAGCAGCTCGCTCCAGCGGAATCGGGCGAGCTTGCGGAACCCCGCGACGTCGATGAGCCGGACCGCCGCGTAGATGACGATCGAACCGAGCACCGCGAGCGGAAACTGAGCGAGCAGGGGATGCAGGAACAACAGAACGCAGACGACGCAGCCGAAGGCCACCAGTGAACCGGCCTGGCTGCGGCCGCCGGACGCGGCGATGATCGCGGTACGGCTGCCGCTGCTGCTTACGGGGAAGCCACGAAACAGCCCGGCACCGGCGTTCGCCAGCCCCAGCGCGAGTAGTTCCTGGGTCGGGTCCACCTGCCGCCCGCCGCTGCGCGCGGCGAACGCGCGGCCCGTCAGCACGTTGTCGGTGTAGCCGACGATCAGCACCCCCAACGCCGGCAGCACCAGGTCGCGAACGTCGGATGCCGGGGGAAGCGCAGGGCGAGGCAGGCCGGCGGGGATGTCCCCGACCAGGGCGACCCCGGCGTGGTCGAGCCCGAAGACCGCCACCGTCCCGGTGGCGAGCAGCATGGCCAGCAGCGGTCCCGGCCAATGCGGAAACCAATGCTGGATGGCGAAGAGGAAGACCAGCGCGGCCGCGGCGAGCGCCAAGGTCGCCGCTTGGGTCTCTGCCAGGCCTTTGCCGAACGACGCGAGTTCGGCGAAGAAGCCCGAGCCGTGCACCGGCACGCCGGTGACCTTGCCGAGCTGCCCGGCCATCATGATCAACGCGACGCCGGTCATGTAGCCGACCAGGATCGGATAGGAGAGCATGTCGGCGACGAAGCCCAGCCGCAGGCACCACGCGACCAGCGACACCAGCCCCACGACGATCGCCAGGGTGGCGGCCAGCTCCGCGTACCGCTGCGGGTCCCCGCCGGCGAGCGGCGCCACGACCGTCGCCGTCATGAGGGCCGTCGTCGACTCGGGCCCGACCGACAGCAGCCTTGAGGACCCGAAGACCGCGTACAGCAGCAGTGATGGCACCATCGCCCACAATCCCGCCACCGGTGGCAGCCCGGCGATGACGGCGTAAGCCATCACCTGCGGAACCAGGTAGGCCGCCACCGTGACGCCCGCGGTCAGATCGCCGCCCAGCCAGTCGCGCCGATAGCCGCGCAGGACCTCGACCCCAGGGGCGAGACGTGCGATACCGCTCATCGCCGCAACGTGCCAGCAGACCCATCCACGCCGCAAGCCCGACAGATGTGGTCCACGGGAGCCGAGCACGGGCGGGCGGCGTTGTTCCTTAAGGACCGTCGATCCGGGACTTTGGCCCTCTACCTGCGGTAACCGCGCGGGGAGAACCTGAAGGTGAGGGAAGCGACGCCCCCTGCGAGCCGTCGAGAAGGAGGCGACCGATGAACGCCATCACGGTGATCCACCGGCAGAACGACGAATTCGCGATCCTGATCCGCGATCACGTCGTTCACGTGGATCAGCCATATTCCGCGGGAGGCGAGAACCACGGTCCGACCCCGGTGGAGCTGTTCGTGGCGAGCCTGGCGGGTTGCGCCGCTCACTACGGACGTCAGTACCTGGCGGCGCACGGGCAGCCTTCGGAGGGGCTGCGGGTCTCGGCCGACTTCGCCACGAGCTGTGCGCGACCCGCACGGGTGACGAGGGTCCGCCTGGTCCTGCACACACCGCTTCGGCTGTCGGACGACCTGCTCACCGGTCTGCTCGCCGCCGTCGACGGCTGCACGGTGAAGAACAGCCTGGCCCGGCCTCCCGTGATCGAGACCGAAGTCACGACGGACGTCGTGGCCGCGTGAAGGAGACCACCATGGAAGCCAAGGAATGGTCGGTGTCGATCTACATCACCGAGGACGAGACCACCACCCGTGCGCGCGCCGTGCTCGTCGCGGACGGCGGGTCCCGGGTGACCGGGAAGGGCGCCGCACGCCGCAACCCGGCCGACCGGCCCGTCCCGGAGATCGGCGACGAGCTCGCGGTCAGCCGTGCCCTCGCCGACCTGGCGAGCCGCTTGCACGGTGTCGCCAGCAGCGACATCGCCCACCTCGCGGGTCCGGCCTGAGCGGTCAGGCGGCCGCGAGCAGGTGTGCGCACAAGCAGGCAGGCACGAGCAGGCAGGCACGAGCTTCACTCGAGGTGAGCCACGATGACAAAGCCCGTCATCGTCGGGACCGACGGTTCGGTCCCCGCGACTCGTGCGGTGGAATGGGCCGCCGTTGAGGCGGCTTTCCGTGGCCTGCCGTTGCACATCGTGCATTTGCTCCAGCCGTGGGCCCACCTGGCTCCTTCGGCGGCCATCGGCGAGGCCGCCGCCATGGTGATCAGCGACGGTGAACGGCTTCTCGCGACCGCCGGCGAGGCGGCCCGAGAACGGCTCGTCCAGGAGATGGCCAAGGCCATCGAGCCATGGCGCGATCGCCATCCGGAGGTCGATGTCGTCGAGGAGACTCCATCGGTCCATCCCGTCCTCGCGCTCACCGAGGCGTCGCAGGAAGCCGATCTCGTGGTCGTCGGGACCCACGGCCACGGGTGGTTCCACTTCCCCCTGGGGTCGGTGAGTCACGGCATTCTTCATCATTCGCATTGCCCCGTGGCCGTCACCGGAGCCCGATGAGGCGGCACGGAGCCGAGTTGAGGGGAGGAGACCATGGTCACCTATCCCAACGTGCTCGTCGGCTATGACGGCACAGACGAAGGAGAGGCCGCCTTGCGCTGGGCGGTCGAAGAGGCGCGGCTGAGAGGACGCGACCTTCTCGTGTGCCACTGCTGGCGGTGGCCCTTCCCGATCAGCTACATCGACTACGACATCGAGCATGTCGTCCGCCGCATGGGGGAGCACCTGCTCGACCAGGGCGTGGCCCGGGCCCGGCGGCTGGCGCCCTCGCTCACCGTCCACAAGCGACTGATGGACGGCCCCGCCTACGCGGCCCTCATGCACGAGTCCCTCGACGCCGAAGTGATCGTCGTCGGTGCACATGGCGGTGGTGTCCATGAGCGGGATGAGGTCGTGCTCGGCTCGACCGCGCTGCAGCTCCCGGCCCGTTCCCGGCGTCCCGTCGTCGTCGTGCGCGAACCGGGTGACCGCCACGAGCGGGTGGTCGTGGGCGTGGACGGCTCTGCCGGCGGCGATGCCGCGTTGGCTCTCGCCTTCGAAGAGGCGGCGCTGCGCGGTTGGCGGCTCCAGGCCGTCCACGGCTGCTGGGACCCAGGGGCGGTGGCGCGCACCGAGATCGCCCTCTTCGCGGACGAGGACCAGCTCAAGCGCTCCTGTGGGGAACTCCTTGAGCGGACCGTCGCACCGTGGCGAGTCAAGTACCCCCATGTGGAGGCCGAGACCTCGCTCATGCTCGAAGGCCCGCGAGAGTCGCTGATGGCGGCCGCGGGTGCCGCCGGCCTCATCGTGCTCGGGAGCCGTGGAGGCGGCGGGATCAAACCCATGCTGCTCGGGGCTACGAGTACGGCGTTGCTACAGCACGCCCCCTGCTCAGTGGCCATCGCACCCTCCATGCGCCCTTCCTGAGTGAGGCGAGTCGGAAGCCGGGGCGGGGCCACCATCGCGGCTCGGAACGAGCGTAGGTGGTGGCGCACCTTTCACGGTGCGGGCAGCCAACGGCCACGAGGAGCTGAGGCAGATGTCCGATCCGATCGTCGTCGGGTGACGGCTCGACCGATGCCGGCCGCGCCGTCGCATGGGGAGCTGACGAAGCGGCGCTGAGGGGATTGCCGCTTCACCTGGTGCACGTGCTCGAGCCTTGGCACGAGACCGCCTCGCTGTTCACGCCTCCCGAGGCGACCGCGGCGATCACCAAGGCGGTGAGCGGGTGCTCCGCGCGGGCCGAAGAGATGGCGCGCGAGTGCAGGGCCGACATCGTGGTGTCGGCCGGGCTGGTCACCGACAGGATCGGCCCCGCGCTGCGCGAACGGTCCGAACGCGCCTTCGCGATGGTGCTCGGTCATCGCGGTCGCGGCGGATTCGCCAGCATGCTGCTCGGCTCCGTCGGCCTGGGCGCTGCCCATGCCGCCGGCCCGGTTGTGATCGTGCGCGGGGAAGAAAGGGCCTCGCGGAGCGAGGCGGTGGTGGGGATCGATCTGGTGAAGAACGCGGACGAGGCACTGCGGTACGCCTTCGACGCCGCCTCGATTCGTGGAGCGAGATTGCGAGTCGTGCACGCCTGGCAGATGGTCGAGTCGCTGACCCGGGGCTACCTGCCGAGGACCTTATGGCTGCCAGGCCGATGACCGAAGGCGTGCTGACGGCACGCGTGCGTCATTCATTGCGCACGCGCGTCTACTGGCCTCCTAGCACCGGTGGCTACTGGTTCGCGTGCGCGACGATGAGGGTGCAGGGGGAGTGGCGGACCAGACGCTGGCTGACCGAACCTAGGGCGAGGCCGCGCACGCCGCCCGCTCCGCGCGAGCCGACGACCAGCATGCGGGCGTGACCGGCCGCCTGTATCAAAGCCTTCGCGGGGTCCTCGGCGACCAGCAGGCCTCGTGGTTCGACCGTCGGGTACTCGGCACACAGCCGGGCGACCTCGTGGTGGAGGTCGAAGGCGTCCGAGGGCGAGCCTGCGCCCCTTCTGGGCACGTTTGGCGTGCACGATCCTCAGCGGCGCTCCGCGCAGGGCGGCCTCGGTGAAGGCGACTCGCAGGGCGGCGGCGGCCGGTGCCGATCCGTCGAATCCCACGACGATCGGACTGCTCTTGAGCCGTGCAGGAGGCCGCCTGACGATGACGACCGGGCATGAGGCGTGGGCGGCTACGCCGGCACTCACCGAGCTCAGCAGCAGCCCGTTGATGGCGCCGTGGCCCTGGGAGCCCACGACCAGGAGCTCGCCGTGCCGCGAGGCGTGCCGCAACTGGGTCACCGGAAATCCCCGCATCAGCCGCGGGTGCAAGGGGATCCCTTGCTCCCAGTTGCGGCCCATGCGCAGGCCCTCGTTCAGCATGCGGCTCGCCCGCCGCCGGAACAGCTCTGCGGTCAGGTCGTCGATGCCGACGTCCGGTGGCCGGCCCCACACCATGCACGCGGTGACGCCGCAGTGCCGGAGGCGGGCGTCGATCAGCGCCCAGCGCAGTGCGCGGCGGGCGCCGTCCGTGCCGTCGTAGCCGACGAGGAGGCCTGGCTCGTGCCACGGCCACGGCGGTGGCTCATGCGGGACCGACCCCGCCCGTCCGCGGGCGGGGATTCTCAGCTGTGATCTGCCGGGCGATGGCCTCTGCCCATGCATCGATGGCCTCCCAATCGCGATAGTCGCCGTACCGGCACCCCATGGCCCTGAACAGGACACGGCCGAAGAACGAGATGTGCTCCGGCCTGAAGACCCCTGAGAAGAGCCGATGTTCACGCGGCGCGATGGCCTCCCGCAGCCGGGCGGAGACCATCGGCTCCTCCTTGTCGGCGAACACGCGCCAAGGGCCGCGGAGGGCGGCGGGCATGCCGACGCTGAACAGCCAGACCGGTCGGTGCCGGAGCATCTCCCGGCCGGCCATGACGGTCTCGGTCGCTTCGATCAGCCAAGCCCGGTTGTGGACGGCGCTGCCGAGCACGTACGCGTCGTACTCGCTGAGGCGGTCGATCTGGCAGAGGTTCTGTACCTCCGCGTCATGCCCGCTGCCGGCCAGCTTGGCGGCGATGCGTTCCGCGATGCCGCGGGTGGAGCCATGGGCGCTGGCGTATCCGACGAGAATGGTCATGATCCGCTCCTTCCGGCCGGGGCGGGCTGGTCATTCAGCCGGTGCTCCCGGTGAGGACGCCGTAGGCGATGATGTTGTCGTTGTAGTGGCCCGTCGCGCGGTTGAAGTCGCCGCCGCAGCTGATGAGCCTGATGGTGGGCTCGGCCGTCATTCCATAGACCCGCTGGGTGGGGAAGCGGCTCTTGGGGACCTGCTCCACCGCGGTGATCTGGAAGACCGCGGTCACCCCGTCCCGGCGCGCGATCCTTACCTGGGCGCCTGGCGTGAGCTGCCCGAGCCGGTAGAAGACCGCGGGGCCGCTCGCCCGAGTGTCGATGTGGCCGAAGAACGCGGCCGGTCCGCGCTCGCCCGGTGCCGGGCCGAGCCGATACCAGCTGGTCAGGGACGGCTGTGACAGCGATGGCTCCTGAACCGTCTGGTCCGGGTTGAGGCCCAGCGCCAGGACGGGCGCGCTGACCCCGATGGCCGGGACCTGGATCCGCACCGGGGCAGATCTCGGCAGCGGGGCGGCGGCGCGCGGCGACTCACCGGTGCGAGTGCCGCCCGGACTCCCGGTCGGTGAGTGCAACCGGCCCAAGCCGAAGACGACCAAGGCCAGCCCGATGATGAGAGCGCCTGCTGCCATGGGCAGCCAGACGCCGCCCCGCGTGCGCATGTCAGTCACCGCCCTCCGCGGCGCCGGCGCCATGCCAGGGTGCCTGCGACGGCGCTGAGGCCGAGCAGGCCCAGCCCGGTCAGATAGAGGGCGCGGTCAGGCTGAGCGGTGCTGCCGCCACCCGTCTGGGGCGGCCCGGACGGTGTCGGACCCGGCGTCCCGCCTTGCCCGACGACCTGGAGCCAGGTGGTCGCGCTGATCGTCGTGCCGTCGCACAGCAACTTGACCGAGTACCGGCCGGGGGACAGGCCCGAGAGAGTGCGCACGCCGACCTCGTTGTTGCCCTTGGCGGGCATCTTCCCGAAGGCGTTGGAGGTGACCCAGGCGGTGTCGGTGCCGCTCGGGCAGGTGAACGTCACCGACAGCGGAGTGCTCTCGGTGGTCACAGAGGCCGGGCTGACCGCCACCGTCGCCTTGGTCGGGTTGGTGGGGGGCGTCGTCGGCGGAGAGGTCGGCGGCGTTGTCGGGGGAGAGGCCGGCGGTGTGGCCGGCGGCAACGTGCCGGGTGTGGCGGGCGTGGGGTCGGCAGGTATACCGAGCACCAGGGAGCCTGCGAGGGCCACCGCGGCCGCTGAACTGAGAATGAACATCGCGTGCTTCCCTTCGCTTGGCCCCGGAGGCGGCCTCCGGTGTCGTCAACTCCAGTTGAATTCGCGGTGCCGTGAAGGGTTAGGGGCGTAGGAACGCAGAGCGCGGGGACCTTGGTCATCGGCGGAGTTCCCATCGGTCCATGAGGGTTCGCAGCGCGCCTTGGCGGCCACGGGGCCCTTTGCCCGTCGCTCGCAGGACCTTCGGCCGATTGGGCTTCTCGGCCGGGAAACAAATGCTGAGGGGATGGAACTCAAGGAACTGCTGGGCGAGGAGGCACAATCCCTGCTCGCCCACGAATGCACGACCATTCCGCAGGTGCGGCTATCGCTGCCGGGTCCCGACTTCATCGACCGGGTGCTGGTGATGACCGATAGGCCACCGGCCGTTCTGCGCAACCTGCGCCACGTCTTCGACAGCGGGCGGCTGGCGGGCACCGGATACCTGTCGATCCTGCCGGTGGACCAGGGCGTCGAGCATTCCGCGGCAGCGTCGTTCGCGCCGAACCCCGCCTACTTCGATCCGGCTGGCCTCTGCGACCTGGCGATCGACGCAGGCTGCAACGCCATTGCCAGCACGGTGGGGGTGCTCGGCATGACGTCACGCCGGTACGCCCACCGGATCCCGTTCATCGCCAAGCTCAACCACAACCAGCTGCTGACCTATCCCAACACCTATGACCAGGTCATGTTCGCCTCGGTCAAGCAGGCCTTCGACCTGGGCGCGGTCGCGGTCGGCGCCACCGTCTACTTCGGCGCGCCCGAGAGCATGCGTCAGCTCCAGGAGGTGCGAGAGGCGTTCGCGCGCGCCCACGAGCTGGGCATGTTCACGGTGCTCTGGGCCTACCTGCGCAACAGCGCGTTCAACAAGGACGGCGTCGACTACCACGTCAGCGCCGACCTCACCGGGCAGGCCAACCATCTGGCCGCCACTGTCGAGGCCGACATCGTCAAGCAGAAGCAGCCCGAGAACAACGGTGGCTTCCGGGCCCTGGGATTCGGCAAGACCGACGACCGGGTGTACGACGAGCTCACCACCGACCATCCCGTCGATCTCACCCGCTGGCAGGTCGCCAACTGCTACATGGGCAGGGTCGGTCTCATCAACTCCGGCGGCGCCTCGGGCGGCCAGGGCGACCTCGCCCAGGCCGTACGCACCGCAGTGATCAACAAACGAGCCGGCGGCATGGGTCTGATCGTCGGCCGCAAGTCCTTCCAGCGCCCGCTCGCCGAGGGCGTGGAACTCATCAACGCCGTGCAGGACGTCTACCTTGACGAGGCCATCACCATCGCCTGACCGGCACGATCGCTTGATAGCGTCCCGGCCGCCGACGCCAGCAGGGCGGCCGGGGAACGCTGACTATCGGTCCCGATGGCGCAGGGACTGTGGGTCGATCTTGTGCTTGATGTCGTCGTGTTCGAAGGTCAGCTCGTTGTGCACGGCGACCACGGAGTCGATGGCCTCGGTCAGCTGCGTCGCGAGCGTCACGTTGCTCGAGACGTCGAGCTGCCCGCGCAGGGTGACGACTCCGTCGCGGACCTCGACCTCGACCTTCCCCGGGTCCTGCCACAGGCTCCGCTGGATCACTTCCTCGATCACCTGGCGGCGGATCACCTCGTCCGGCTTGGTGAAGACGCGCAGCAGATCGGCGCGGCTGACGATGCCGGCCAGCCGCCCGTCGGCGTCCACCACCGGGAGCCGGTTGACGCCGTGCCGGGTGAGCAGCCGCGCCGCCTCGATGATCGTGGCCCCCGCGGCGATGGTCACTGCGG
Source organism: Actinomadura barringtoniae (assembly GCF_017573505.1). Classification (GTDB taxonomy): domain Bacteria; phylum Actinomycetota; class Actinomycetes; order Streptosporangiales; family Streptosporangiaceae; genus Spirillospora; species Spirillospora barringtoniae. The sequence continues at coordinate 582,424 of NZ_JAGEOJ010000004.1, read as the reverse complement.
GCGTGCTCATGATCTCGCCGGCCGTTCCGCCTCGCGCCCTGGCGTTCTCCAAACGGTGCCGGCGACCCCGCCACACCGCCTGGTGCTCGGCGTACGGGGACTCACCGGGGAGTGGCTCGGCGGCCTCCTTGACGAGGAGGTCGGACTCGGACACGACGCCCAGCACGCGGCGTCCGCCATCGATGACGGGCAATCCGCTGATACGGCGCTTCTCCAGCATGGCCACGATGTCCCGGAACGTCGCGTCGGCCTGCACCGTCGCGACATCACTGGTCATGACCTCCTCAACCCTGGGCCGCAACATCGACGTCTCCCAACTGCGCATTCGGTGAATAAGCCTGATCACAGCCTCTGACCGGAGCCAGCGCCAGGCCATCGGCCCGAGGTCCTCGGCTCCGGGACGAAGGTCCCCGGATGGGGCCGGTGACCGGCAGGAGACACGGTGAGATCAGAGGCCAAGGCCCCGGTAGGGCTGCCCCAACGCCCCTGTCCGCAGCGGTCGCCGCTCAGGCAGATTGAAGTCGTGTCCCAGCCGAGAGGAGCAGAGCCGTGAACGCGGATTCCAATCGCCCCATCCTGGTCGGCTACGACGCCTCGTTCCCCAGCGATCGGGCCTTGCGATGGGCGGTCGACGAGGCTCGGCTGCGAGAACGTCCGTTGCTCGTCTGCCATGCCTGGAACTGGCCGTATCCCTTCCGGCAACAGGACGCGCAGGCCCTTGAGATCGTCCACGGCATGGGGCAGGCGGTGGTCGAGGCCGGGGTACGCCGCGCCCACGAGCTGGCCGACGGGCTCGACGTACGCCCCCTTCTCAAACGCGGGACCGCGCCCGCCGCGCTGCTCGGGGCCGCCCGCGACGCCGAGCTGATCGTGCTCGGCACCCGGGGCACCGGCGGGTTCGACGACCTCCGCGTGGGATCGGCGGCCGCCCAGGTGCCCGCTCACGCCGACCGGCCCGTCATCGTCGTGCCGCCTGGCGAACTCGCGCCCCGACGCGACGGGGTACGGATCGTCGCGGGTGTGGACGGCTCGCCCGCCAGCGAGGCGGCTCTGGACTTCGCCTTCGCCGAAGCCGAACTCCGCGACCTCCCCGTCACCGCTGTCTGCGCCTGGTGGGATCCGAGCGCGATGTCCGGCCCCGACAACGTCCCCTTCACCGACCCCGAGGCACTCAAGAGCAACGTGAAGGGCAAGTTCGAGCAGGCGGTCTCGCGCGCGAAGGACAAACACCCGAAAGTCTCGGCCGAGACGAGATTCGTCATGCGCAAACCGCAGCAGGCCCTCACAGACATCGCGCGCGGCGCAACGCTCCTCGTCGTCGGCAACCGTGGCCTTGGCGCCGCCCCGCAGGAACTGCTCGGAGCCGTCACACGCACCGTGCTGCACAACACGCCCTGCCCCATGACGATCGTGCCCGAACACCACGGCTAGGGATGCGCCCAACGTCCCCATCTCCGCAGGGCATTCGGCTCTATCCGACCGAATCTGCCAGAGCCATCCTGAAAGAGGTCTGGCCGAGTCCTCACGCAACCGGCCGCCGGTGCGTGCAGATGTGGCAAGGACTCGGCTGGATCAACGAAGCGGACATCCCGCGCCGGCTCCGCGTGCCCCACCTGGAAGAGGCCCAGCGTGTGTCGCCGAGCAGCAGCATGCCGCCGACCTGTTCTATGCCAACGGCCTCATCGACCGGCGCGTCCGGGTGGCCGACCGTCCTGGCCGAGATCAACGATCTGGTCCGCGCGTCCGGCTGACGCGCGGGAGGCCAGTGGCACGGCCCTCCAAGTTGCAAACTATTCAGATTGACTTAGTAGGTAATTCGGCCCATGCTGGTCCCATGCTTCGGGACCTCTCTCTGTGGTCGCGCCTGCACGTCGACTTCCGGCGGCAGGCGAGCGACCTGTGTCGCTGAGCCTTGCGTTCGGCCGGGGTGAGCGTGCACGTGTATTCACCGCCGCCGACAGTGATGAACCGATACGAACTCACCGAGTCCGAGCTGGTCCGGCTCGCCGTTGAACGGGCCGGGCGGCGGTGACGCGTCAGGTCGATGTGGAGGAAGACTCTGATGGCCAAGAGCCTCGTCACGCTCGTGGGGAACCCGCGGGCAGGGTCGCGTACGCACCAGGTGGCACGCCAGGCCGCGCAGGCCATCGCCGACCGGATCGGGCACACGGCGGCCGATGAGATCGTCGACCTGTCCGCTGTGGCGCCCCACCTGCTGGCCGCCACTCCGGCGGCCGCCGTCGAGGTGTCGTTGGACCTGGTCCGTGGTGCGGACGTGCTCGTGGTGGCGAGCCCGACCTACAAGGGAACGTACACGGGATTGCTCAAGGCGTTCCTCGACCTCGTCCCCACGGGAGCCTTGGCCTCGACAGTCGCCCTGCCGTTGCTGGTGATGGGGGACGCCAAGCATGCGTTGGCCGTGGAGGTGCATCTACGGCCGCTCCTGCTGGAGTTGGGAGCGCAGGTCCCCACCCCTGGCGCGTTCCTGCTCGAATCGCAGCTCCCGCAGGCAGAGGAACTGCTCGGCGCCTGGGCTGACCGTGTCGCGCCCCAGGTGACGAGCGCGCTCACGTCCGAGACGCTCACCTCTCGCTGAGACGCTCGCCGCCAATGGACGACTCGGTCGCGGGGCCGGGTCGTCGATCACTCATGGGGCAGGTCGATCACTCATGGGGCAGGAAGCGGCCGAACCGGCCGCGGTGGTAGAGCAGCGGGCGGCCGCCGGTGAGCAGGTCGGCGTCGATCACCAGGCCGACGACGAGGATGTGGTCGCCGATGTCGATGGTCGCGTACGGGGAGCAGAACAGGTGGGCGCAGGCGCCGTCGAGCACTGGGGTGTCGTGCTCGTCCGCGCGCCAGGAGGTGGGCGGGGCGAACCGGTCGACGCCGCGCCGCGCGAAGCGCGCTGCCAGCTCCGCCTGGTCGCCGGCCAGGATGTTGACGGCGAAACGGTCGGCGGCGCCGAGCGCGGGCCATGTCGTGGAGGAACGGTCCACATTGAAGGACACCAGGGGCGGCTCCAGGCTCACGGAGGAGAAGGACGTCGCGGTCAGCCCGGTCGGTGAACCGCCGGACGACGCCGTGATGACGACGACCCCGGCGGCGTGCAGGGAAAGGGCCTGGCGGAACCGCGTGGTGTCCAGCACGCGGCCGGGCTGGATCTCGGTCATGGCGACGTACCTTCCGAACGCAATGGCTGAACCTCCATCGGTGCCGGCGAGCTGCTGATCGCGACGAGCGCCTGTGATCACATCGCTCACCAGCGAGCATGTCCAAAATTCCCTATTAAGTCAATAGGTTAAGTTGGTAATGATCCTCACCCGGCCGTCCCCGCCGCCCGCTCAGCCGGACCGCCGGGCGCGCCAGTGCCGCGCGAGCAGCTCGAACGAGCGGACCCGGTCGGTGTGGTCATGGGTGATCGTGGTGACCAGGAGCTCGTCGGCGCCGGTGACCCATTGAAGGGTGTCGAGGCGTTCGGCGACGGTCTCCGGGGAGCCGACGAGCTGGGTGTCAACGCGGTCCTGGACCAGGGCCCACGCCTCGTCCGTCCACTGATGGGCGGCGGCCTGTTCGGGGGTGGGGTAGGGGATCGCGGCCAGCTCACTGCGGATGCTGTGCACCCAGAGCGGATACGGCGAGGCCAGATGCCGGGCCTCGTCGTCTGTGGGCGCGACGACCACGTCCGCCGAGACCATGACGTACGGCTCGTCCAGTACGGCGGAGGGCTTGAACGCCGCCCGGTAGGTCTCGACCGCCTCCAGCACCGCCGCCGGGGCGACGTGGTAGTTGGCCGCGAACGGCAGGCCCCGCTCGCCCGCGACGTGGGCGCTCTGCCCGCCGCTGCTGCCGAGAATCCACAGCTCCAGATCGGCGCCCGTACCGGGGACCACGGCGGGCCGGTGGCCGGAGGGGGAGCGGTAGGTGCCGTCCAGCAGGGCTGCCAGCTCGTCGACCTGGTCGGCGAAGTCCGGGGTCTGCGCGCCCGGCTGCTGCAGCAGCGTCTTCATGGCCTGGACCTGCGGGGAGTTCGCCAGGACGCGGGAGTCGAAGGGCTTGGGGATGAGCAGGCCGTTGACCTCATGGCTCTCGCGTGCGGCGTCGTGCCGGGCGGGCTCGTGCCGGGCGGGCTCGTGCCGGGCGGGCTCGTTCCGCCGCTGCCCGGAACGCCCCAGTCCGAGGTCGATCCGGCCGGGATGCAGCGCCTCGATGGTGCCGAACTGCTCCGCGACGGCGAGCGGCGTCCAGTGACCGGTCTGTACGGCGCCCGAGCCGACCCTGAGCGTGGTCGTGGCGGTGGCGACCGCCTGGATGAGGATCTGCGGCGCGGAACTGGCCACGCCCGGCGCGAGATGGTGTTCGGCGAGCCAGTAGCGACGGTATCCGGCCGCCTCCGCGCGCCGCGCCAGATTGATCGTGTTGTGCAGGGCGTCGCGGACGGTGCCACCGGCCGGGATGGGCGCGAGGTCGAGGATCGAAAGCGGAACGCCGGTCACGGTCGTCATAGCGACTTCCCCATACAGATCGAGAAGAACAGCAGGTCGTAGGGCGGGAAGACCGGGATGTGCGCGTAGCCCTCACGCTCGTCAAGGCGAACCGCGTCCGGTTGGCGATCGCCGGTCTGCAGCACGATCCGCGTCACCCCGCGGGCCCGGGCAGCGTCCTCGACGGCGCGCAGCAAAGCGACCGAGACACCGGCGCCTCGGTGTGAACGGGTGACGTACATCCGCTTGATCTCCAGTTCATCGCGGCGGCGCCGCAGGGCCACGTGGCCGACCGGGACGTGCTCGTCGTAGGCGACGCCGACGTAGGCCACGTCCTCGGCCTCGACCGCCAGCGCGGCGCCGATCCGGTCCGCGTCCGCCATGACCTCGCTGAGCCGGTCGGCGTAGCGCTCCTCCATCTCGACGCCCAGCGCCTTGCGCAGTGCCTGTCCCGCCGAATCGGCCCAGTCGGTCTCGCGTACCTCGTAAGGCCGGCTCATGACGCCCGCGCATAGCGGCTGGCGGGCCTGGGCAGGCCGAGGAGCCCGCGCAGAGTGGGGGACTTGTATCGGGTGCGGAAAACGCTCCGGCGTTGCAGCTCGGGCACCAGGCCCCGGGTGATCCCGGTCAGGTCGTATGGGAGGACGCCGGGCCGCAGCCGGAAGCCGTTCAGGCCCGCCTCGTGCAGGCCGAGTAGCAGGTCGGCCAGTTCGGCGGGCGTTCCGGTGAAGATCTCGGCGTCCGAGGCCAGTGACTCCCCGTCCAGTACGTCGAGCCGGTCCTTGCGCACGGCGGCGGCGCCCGGTTCGTCATCGAGGAAGACGACGAGATCGGCGAAGACCTTCAACGGGTCCTGCGTCCGGCGGGCGGCGCGCTCGGCGGCTCGGACCTGCTCGAGGATGGAGACGGCATCGTCACGCGAGCGTGGGGTCACCAGGACCAGGTCGGCCCCTCCGGCCGCGAACTCGTAGGCCCGGTCGCCGTGCGCGAGCGCGATGACGAGCGGCTGGCCCTGGGGCGGGCGCGGCGTGATCGACGGTCCGCGGACGCTGAAGTGCGCTCCCTCGAAGTCGATGTAGTGGAGCCGGTCACGATCGACGAAGCGGCCCGTCGCCACGTCGCGGATCTCGGCGTCGTCCTCCCAGCTGTCCCAGAGCCTGCGCACCACCTCGACGGCGTCCGCGGCCTCGCCGAGAAGCTCTGCGGCCGGCTCGCCGGGATCTTCGGGCAGCGTCCGGCGGCCGAAGTGGGCCGCGTCGGAGGGCCGCGCCGAGATCTGCGGCCGCCACCCCGCCCGGCCACGGCTCGCGAAGTCGAGGCTCGCGACGCCGATGGCGACGTGGAACGGCTCGGTGTGCGTCGTGCTGGTCGCCGGGACCAGGCCGATGTTCGAGGTCAGCGGCGCGGCGCGGGCAGCGAGCAGCATCGCGTCGAGCCGCCCCCGCACCCGGTCTGCCCGATCGCCCGGCGGGGGGCCGAGCGCGTCCTCGAAGGTGACGAAGTCGAGCAGCCCGCGTTCCGCCTCCTGGGCGACCTCCGCCCAGTAGCGGCCGGAGAACAGCTCGCGCGGTCGTGCGGCGGGGTCTCGCCAGGCCGCCGGATGCCAGCCCGCCCCGTCGAGCGCGGCGGCCAGATGCAGGTCGGTCACGAAGCCTCCCGTTCGGCGCGGGCGGCCTCGCGCGGCGCGGCGAGGCCGAGGTTCTCCCGGAGAGTCGAGCCCGGATAGTCGTCGCGGTAGACGCCCTTCTCCTGGAGGAGCGGTACGACCTTGTCCACCAGGTCGTCCAGCCCGCGGGGAGTCAGGTGCGGCACGAAGATGAAGCCGTCGGCGGCGCCGGCCTGCACGAACTCGCTGATCTGGTCGGCGACCGATCGCGCCGTGCCGATGAAGGTCTGCCGTCCGGTCACCTCGATCACCAGCTCGCGGATGCTGAGGCCGCGTTCGGCCGCGATCTCCCGCCACTTCCGCACGACCGAGCCGCGGTCGCCGCGGAACTGGGCCCGGCCCCGCGAGACACCCTCGCCGAGGTCGGGCTCGATGTCGGGCAGCGGCCCGTCCGGGTCGTAGGCCGACAGATCGCGCCCCCAGAAACCCTCGACGTAGGAGATCGCGGTCTGTGGGCCGACCTGTGCTCGCCGGATCCGCGCGGCGTGCTCGGCCGCCGCCTCCTCGGTGTCGCCGAGCACGTACGTCACGGCGGGGAAGATCTTCAGGTCGTCCGGGCGGCGCCCGTATCCGGCGAGCCGTGACTTGACGTCCCGGTAGAAGGCGCGGGCCTCGTCCAGCTTGCCGTGGCGGCTGAAGATGACATCGGCGTCGGAGGCGGCGAACTCGCGTCCCTCGTCCGAGTCGCCCGCCTGGATGATCACTGGATGGCCCTGCGGCCCGCGCGGCGTGCCGAAACGGCCGGCGATGTCGAACTGGTCGCTGTGATGGGCGAACTCGCCCGTGCCCGGCGGGGCGAACGTCCCCGACTCCGGATCGGCGACCAGGTCCTCCTCGCGCCAGGAGTCCCACAGCTCGCGTGCGGTCGCCAGCATCTCCTTCGCGCGGCCGTAGCGCTGCGACTCGGGGAGGTAGCCGCCGCGCCGGAAGTTTTCTCCGGTGAAGGCGTCCCAGCTGGTCACCACGTTCCAGGCGGCGCGCCCGTCGCTCAGGTGGTCAAGGGTCGCCAGCCGTCGCGCCAGCTCGTACGGCTCGTTGAACGTGGAGTTGACCGTGGCCGCCAGCCCGAGCCGTTCGGTCACGGCCGCGAGCGCCGACAGGACGGTGAGCGACTCGGGGCGGCCCATCACGTCCAGGTCGTAGATCTGCCCCTTCAGCTCGCGCAGCCGCAGGCCCTCGGCGAGGAAGAAGAAGTCGAACTTGCCGCGTTCGGCGGTCCGCGCCAGGTGGGCGAAGGAGGCGAAGTCGATCTGGCTCTCCGAGCGCGGATCGGACCAGACCGTGGTGTTGTTCACGCCGGGGAAGTGTGCGGCCAGGTGAACCTGCCTGAGTTCGGGCACGAAACGATCCCCTCCCGGATAGCACAGGTCACTAACCCTACTTTAATAGTAGGAAAAATAGGAACCTCTGATGCGAGAGGACCGGCCGTCCCGGTCGAACGGGGCGTCCGCGGTGACGGTGATGATGAAGCCGAACCAACGACTCCAGTAGGACTCAGTGCTGGTCGTGCCGCCTTCTCCAGCGCGGGTAAGGAGGTCAAGAGGCGGCGGGCGGCCAGACGGCTTCCCGAAGCCTCGACCGCATCGCCAGGGGAGACGATCAGCTCTGCCCAGGCTTCATGTGCCTTAGGAAGGCCGTTGCGCTGAGTTCGGTCGGGTCACCTACAAGGGGCGTAGATGGCCATGCGGAAGGTGCGCTTGCCTGCTTACCGACGTCCTCGAACCCCGGCAGCTCATCGGTTCCCGGGGTTCCGTGGTCAGGGCTTGCGGGCGATGCCGCCGTACATCCAGATCTCCTCGGCATCGGCTGAGGTGGGGGCGTCGGGGCGCCACAGCGGGACGCGGACCAGGCCGGGGTCGACGAGTTCGAGGTCGCCGAAGAAGGAGGCGATGTCCTCGACCGTACGGAGCGTGGCGGGGTTGCGGGTTTTGGTGTAGGCGGCGGCCGCGCCCGCCGAGGACTGCGGCCGGGTGTCGCCGGTGACGTGGGAGACCAGCAGGTGGCTGCCCGGGGGGAGCGCGTCACGATAGCCGGCGACGACATCGTGGGGGTGGTCTGAGTCGGGGATGAAGTGCAGGACGGCCGCCAGCAGCAGCGCGTACGGGCGGGACAGGTCGAGCAGCTCGCCTGCGGCGCGCATCACCGCGTCAGGGTCGCGCAGGTCGGCCGTCACGACGCGGGTGGCCGAGCCGGTGGCCATCAGGGCGCGGGCATGGACGAGCACGATCGGGTCGTTGTCCACGTACACCACCCGGGCGCTCGGCTCATGCGCCTGTGCGATCTCGTGCACGTTGCCCTGCGTGGGCAGGCCGGTGCCGATGTCGAGGAACTGGGTGACTCCCTGTTCGGCCAGGTAGCGGACCCCGCGCTGCAGAAACCGCCGGTTCTCCCGGGCGATCGGGCGGACCTCGGGTGCGGCGGCCAGGACGTGATCGGCGGCTTCCCGGTCGGCCGCGAAGTTGTCCTTGCCGCCGAGGTAGTAGTCATACATCCGCGCGGCGGTGGCCACGGTGATGTCGATTCCGGGGGGAGCCTGCTCGGGCATGGGCCGTCCTTGAACGGTCGATGATCTGATCGTGCATCGGTAGAGATCGAATATGCCCTACCGTATCCCCGCGATCGGCATTTTTGCCTGATGGTGATCCGATTCTTGGCTGTCAGCGCATGACGTTCAGTCCTCGCGGGCTTTCGTCGTGCTCCCTGGCATCCTCGACGAGCTTTTCGAGGCCGTCACGTTCGTCCAGATCAAGGAGATCACGCGTTCTCGATCGTGTTCCGGTGTCGGCTGGGTTGCTATCCGGACAGGACGGTGAGGGTGGGAAGCGCGCCGTTGGCGGTCGGTCCGGCCGACTCGAGTGGGAGCTCGATGCGGTTGTTGTTGGTAATGCCGCGGGAGATGGCGGTGAAGCGCGGCGGGGCGAATGGGGACAGCAGGTAGTTGCCCGGTCGGAGCGTGTTCTTGCCCGGTACTACGAAGGTTCGGGTCTCGCCTCCGCTGAGGATGTGGCTGCACTGGGCCCGGTCGAAGGTGAGGTTGGTCTTGGACTCCTGGCCCTTGGCCTTGATCAGGAGGCCCAGCCCGGTGGGCAGTTCCCCGGACCGCACGGAGGCGCTCGGGTAGATCCCGAAACACGCTCTCGCTTGGGCCGACCTTGCCCAGCTTGTTCTGCAGGGGGCCGCCGGCTCCTGTCTCGGCGCCGTACTTGACGTCGTAGGACCCGTTCCGGTCGGGGCACTGGCGGGCGCCGCCCGGCAGGTAGACGGTCGTGGCGTGCGGAAGCCTGCCCGCCCGGCGGGTGGTGACCGTCACGACGGTCCCAGGTTTGGCCCGTGCCGGAGTCACGGTGGTGTCGAAGTCGCGCTGCCGAGCAGATCCGATGCCAGGTACTTGATGGCCACGCGGTGACCGGTGGCCTCGTGGTCGGCCAGCACCACCCGTCCCTGCGCCCCCACACCCGGTTTCTCGAGCTCACGAACCCCGGGACCCGCCAGGGATCCCGCGTCATCCGTCCATCCGCAGCCGGTTCACCGGCCACTCTGCCGCCCCCGGTCACATTGGCGCTGCGCACAGCTCCAGCCCTCGGTTGCGAACCGTCTGCCAGCGCTCTGGACAAGTGACCCACGATCGTACAGACATCGTCGTGTACTTGAGGGGCTCGCGACTCATGTGATTTCAGTGACCGGTCCGGTCCGGGGCGCGACGAATAGTGGCCACCGCCGCATCATGAACAAAGGCGACGCCGAACTGACCTGCGGCGGACAAGTTCGTGCAGACGTGATGCCGTCCGTTCTGCGTCGGGCGGGGGTTCCCGCTGAACGCACGGGTATCCCGTCAGCCTCATCGCCGGTCAGGAGCGTGGCGGCTTCCGGGTGCGGATTTCAACGCTCTGTCGGCGCAGAGCCCGAGCTGCTGCCTGCAGTTTGACGGCATGTTCCTTGACCAACCGCGCATCAGCGCAGAGTTCAGCACACGCCTCATGCAAGACGTCTTGAACCCCGCTGCCGGGGAGCGGTGCACTCACAGGTCTACCTTTGCCCGTCAACCAGACTCCCCAAGTCACCCGAACGCCCTTGCCCGGACCGAAAGACAACGAACGCCCGGCCTAATCCGTCTCCCCAGCGCTCAAGGTCAGCGCCGCACCCTCGCCGCCTATGCCGAGCAACTATCCCGGGAAGCCGGCATCACCGCGCGTCTTTACACCCCCGAGACCCGCGCCCTCTTCCAGTAGCTCGGCTGCGAGGCCGCACGGGCGGACGGATGCGTCCTTGACCGGGGACACCATTAGCGGACCGCAAGCGGGCTGTTTCTCCGGTGACCCCCAAGGGCCGCCTGCTTGCCGCGAGCCTACTTGATCAGATTGGGCGTTCCGCGGTCAGCTCCGGAGCGTCTTCACTCATGTACCGCGCCCTCAGAGGTTGCCTGCGGTCGGCAGCGCGGGCCGATGGATCCAGGTGGCAAGGTCCGCAGGCACGCATTCGGCGACTCGGGCGGTGTACCGGGGAAGCTCCTCCTCGCTGAGGACCTGCCGCCACTGGCCTGTTGATCCGCTGTGGAAGAACTGGCTGTGGTCGTGGTAGAAGCCGTCGTGGCTGGCTTCGGGCGCGAGCTCGCCGGCCCGGCCCTTCATGACCGCGAACGTGGCGGCCTGGACCAGGTCCGGCCAGGCTGTCTCGGTGATGGCGATCCCGAGCCGGGCAGCGATGTAGCGCATCTGCCCTTCGAGGTCATCAAGGAGGTCCTCGTAGCGCAGCAGCACGATGTTCGGCTGGTCGCGGACCTGCCAGAACGTGTCTAGATGGTGAAGCATGATCTCCAGGTCGGACACGGCCTTCCCGGGCGCGGCGGGATTGACCCAGGACCAGAAGCGCTCGCGCGCGGTCCCGCTCGGCAGGGACGGAGCGGTGGCCAGCAACTCGTCAAGGACCACGGCGCCCACGGCATCCTCCCGCAATGCCAGGGACACGGCCCGGTCGGTGTTGCCGGCATGGCTGTCCAAGGACACGGCCACATCCCGGGGGTCCCGGCTCGCGCAGAGGTAGGTGACCCGGTCGTCGAACGGCAATCCGTCGAGGGGCGTATGGGTCTTGATGAACCGCCGGTGCGCCTGTGCCTCGAGGTCGGCCAGCACTTCGGTGAGCGGGCGCAGCAGGACGTCCAGCCACGGCGAGATCTGGTCGAGCGGCCGGTCGAAGGTCGCGCTCTTGAAGATCTCCAGGGCGCAGATCATCTGCAGCCAGGTCGTGCCGCACTTGGCCGGGGTGCTGATCACGATGTCGCCGGGACGGAACACGAACCCATCCCAGCGGGCCGAGTCGGTAAAGGAGGTCTGGTAGCGAACGCGTTCCCCCAAGCCCATGCGGGGAGAATGGCGGCAACCAGATCGAGCCGTCAACCGTGCCGTGGATGACCCGAGCGCCCCGGCCAGACCGCGAACGTGCAGCCGGCCGCTGGTGCCGAGCCGGCCGAGCTCCGCCACTGGGACGCCTTCTACTTCACGGCCCTCACCCAGGAAGAAGCCGAAGCCCTCGACATGACAGGTGATCCTTTCGGTTGGCAACTGCCAATGCGGCCGCCGGCAGTCCAGAACTGCGGCCGGAAGGCGCCCGCTGTGCGCGGGCGCCTCCGGGCGGTGGGGCGGGTGGCGTTGGTCAGGCGCCGCGGGGGCCGGGAGCGGCGCTGCCGAGGTACTCGGGGAGGTCGGAGACGAGGCCGGCCACGTCCGGGATCTCGTTGAAGCGGCGCCGGTGCAGGTCGGCGATCTTCGTGCCGATGTCGGGGTCGGTGTCGTCGGTGATGTCGAACGAGGCGAACTTGTCGACGAGTGGCAACCCGATCCGGTCGGTGTGGAGGTGGGCGGGGTGGATGAGGTAGTCCCAGAAGCCGTCGATGTCGTTGATGAGGAAGGTGGCTCCCCACTCGTACTCGCCGCCGAAGTCGCGGCCGACGATGAAGGACTCGACGGACGGGATGACCCGGCCTTGGTTGCGCAGGCTTTCGAGGGCCGTTTCGAGCTGCTCGGGGGTGGTTCCGGGCTTGACGGTGAAGCGGATGCTGTGGTGGATCATCGGTCTTTCCTTTCCCTGTTGGTTGTTGGGCGTCGCTGGTCGTTGGGTGTTGGTCAGTGGTCGTGCTGGCGGTGGGCGGTCTGGGCTGTTCGCGTCCGCCACGTTCCGAGGGCGGCGAGGGCGGCGCCGGCCGCCATCGCGATCCCGGTCCAGATGAAGGCGTCGGCGATGCCGGTGAGTTGGATGAGGGGCTCGACGGCCAGGGGCGAGAGGAACTGCCCGAGGAAGATGCCCGTGACCAGGCCGCTGAGGATGCGGCCGCGCTGGTCGGGGTGGGCGAGTTCGCTGAGCCGCAGGTTGAGGTTGGGTACGGCGAGTCCGACGCCGGCGCCGCCGACGAGCAGCCCCGCCGCGATCTGGGCGACGGTGCCCGCGGTGCCGGCCAGCAGCCAGCCCGCGCCTAGCAGCGCGACGCTGACCGTGCTGATCGCGGCGGGGCTCAGGCGCCGGCGCAGGACGGGGAAGGCGAGCGCACCGGCCGCGCTGGACAGCGTGCTCCCGGCGATCACCGCGCCGGTGGCGGTGGGGCCGCTGCCGTGGCTGCTGAGCAGGAAGGGCAGTTGGGTGGGGGCCATGTAGAACGCCAGCGTCACGACGAGTGCCAGCAGGTACAGGCCGGTGATGCGGCTGGTGATGTGGTCGGTGCGGTTGGTCGTGTGGTGTCCGGTGACGCTGTCGGCGCTCGGCTGCCGTGATCGGTCGGGACGGGCTGCCGCCGCGGCGGGCTCGGCTCGTGGCTCCTCGCGCAGGGCGCGGATCGCGAGTACCGCGACGAGGGCCGAGGCGGTGTAGATCCAGAAGGGTGCGCGCCAGCTGACCGCGGCCAGTAGCCCGGCCAACGGCAGGAAGACGACGCCGCCCAGGCTGGCGAAGACCTGCTGCAGTCCGAGGAAGGACGCGCGCCGCGGCCCGTCGAACCAGTCGGTGATCGTGGCGCTGACCGCGGTCATGATGGCGCCGACCGCGACCCCGAGCAGTGCCCTGGTGGCCAGCAGCACATAGAGGTCGGTGGCGAAGAACCCGGCGGTGCCGGTAACGGCGTACATCACCAGGCCGAACACCAGCAGCGAGCGGCGCCCGACGCGATCGGCGACCACACCGGAGACCGGGGCGCTGACGGCGATCGCCAGCGAGGTGACGGTCAGCGAGAAGCGGACCATGAGGTCCGCGCCGGGGGTGCCGGCGAAGTCGGCCTTCATCGCGGGCAGGCTGGGTGCGATGATCGCCGCCGCCATGATGGTCAGCGTCGCCGCGGCCAGGACCGCGCCGCGGGCCGGGCGTGAGGGCTCCGGCTGCGACCGGGCGGGCTGGACCGACTGGTTCGGCTGGTTCGGCCTGGCCGATGCGGTTGCCATGGGAGTCGCTCCTCTCTGGGTTCGGCCGGGTGATCAGTTCCAGAGCGTGACCATGAAGGCCGGCGCGAGGGTCAGGGCGGTGAGCGTGGCCCGCCAGGCGAAGCGCTCGATGCGGGAGGTCGAGGTGGTCATGGTGGTTCCCTTGGTCGCATCTGTGTGTGGTTAATCACTCACTCTTAAGGCCGAAAAAACGGCCGCCATAGTCGGTGCCGCCCGGCTCTCAGTGCCGAGACCCGCCGCTGCGGCCGTCGGGGCTGTCTCGGCTGTGCTGCGAGGTCAACTGTGCTGCGAGGTCAGTAGTGGCGCAGTCCGGCGCTCAGCGTTCGGGCCCAGGGGGCGTCGAGCTCCTGGGCGTCGAGGCTGACCACCAGGTGGCAGAGCATGCCCACGGCGAAGAACCGCTGGATGTCGGCTTCAGCCGCACCGGAGACGCCGCGCACGTACTCGACCAGCCGGGCATAGCCGGCCTGCACCGCCTCGCGGATCGTCGGCTCCGAGGCCGCCGCGCACTGCGCGTGCATCATCAGTAGCAGCAGATCCTTGTCGGCGATGTAGCGGGCGTACGAATCGCCCATCGCGTCCAGCACCTCCTCCGCCGAGCTGCCCCGGGCCGCGGCCGCACCGTCGGTGAAGCTGTCGCGGACGAGTGCGAAGCAGTGCTCCACCACCGCGGTGAACAGCGCCTTCTTGTCCGGGAACAGCCGGTAGACATAGGCCTGCGAGATGCCCGCGCGCTGGGCCACGTCCGTGGTCGTGGTGCCGAAGTAACCCCGGGCGGCGAACGCGCTGACCGCCGTTTCGAGGACGACCTTCCTCCGCTCGTCGGAGGTCGAGAGCTGCCGGCGGTTCGCTGAGGTCGTCATGTGAGTAATAAACCACTCACACTTTTGGCCGTCAAGCGGACCAGATCGGTGGGGGAGTTGAGCCCACGAAGCTGAGCCCACGAAGCCGGGTCGTCGACCGCGACGAGTCGCCTCAGGCGATCACACCCCGTGACGCGGCCGTGGCGCACACAGCAGTGGCCGATTTGTCTGTGGAGGGTCAGCGGGGCTTGGCCTTGTATGTCGGCGGGACATCGCTTGCCAATGTCCTGGGCCCGGTGATGGGCGGCCTGCTCACCGAAGCCGACCTGTTCGGGCTGTCCTGGCGGCCGAACTTCCTGGTCAACGTGCCCGTCGGCCTGGCGGTGAGGTCGCCCCGGCGGCTCAGTCAGTGCGAGCGAGCCCGCCGGTCTGGCCTGCGGGCTCGCTCGTGCGATCCGGCCAGGAGCGATTCGACCGGATTGGGTTCGCGTCTGCGTCGCAACCATTCGCTCGTGGCATGCCGCCGCTGGTTCCGCCAGCGGCGGGCCGCGGCTCGGTAGAAGCGGGCGAGCTGGGCCGCCGTCGGCTCGGGCGCACCCGAGAGCGCGTAACCGTAGTCGGACAGGCCCGCCGTGAGGACCGTCTCGACCAGCCCTAGCTCCCAGGGCTCGAACCGGTCGTTCCAGGTGCCGACCCGATCGGAGTTGACCTTCTCCAGCGTTCGCAGGTGCCACAGTCGTTCCGGTGGGATGGTCCGGCGGGCGACGTGGTGGGGCTCGGTCATGCCCGGGTCGTAGTCCTCACCGAGGAACGCGCAGAGCCTGCGCAGCTCACGCTCGGGATCGGCCACCAGATGCTCGTACTGGAACTCGAAATAGGTGTCGGGTCCGAAGGAACGGGCCAGTCGCCGTCCGGTGTCGATCGCCTCACGCCAGGTCAGCGCCGCGGTGTAGAGGTCACCGCCGTACCAGGGCATGGACCTGAGCGAGGCGACCGCGTCCCGCCCGTCGCGGATCAGGTGCACGAACTGCGCGTCCGGGAACATCCGCAGCAGCAGCGGCACCTTCCGGAAGTAGCTGGGCCTCTTGTCTCCCCAGCGCGCCTTGCCGTGAGCGCTCGCGTACGACCTGAACACGGTCTCCACGGCCGAACCGATCGTCGGTGGACCGGCGACGATCCTCTCCACGATCGCGTCGGGGTCGAGTCCCATGGTGTCGAACTTGGTCTGTCCGCGGCGCGTTATCCATTCGCCCAGACGACGCCTGTTATCTGCCTCGCGCAGGTCCCCGAAGGTGCAGCGGGCCTGGTACGAGGTCAGGGTGAACCTGGTCTCGGCGGGAAGTGCGACCCGCGGATGCGAGTCGAGCATCTGCTGCAGCAGGGTCGTTCCTGAACGGGGACAGCCAATAATGAAGACAGGCCGCGGGGATTTCAATGTCATGGCAGGTCAGAGTGCATATGGCGGTTGAAGACAACCTGGATGAACGGCTGTCTTTTCCTGCGAACCGCATGAGATCTTCATGAGAACGCGTAGACCTGTCGCAGGCAGGCCTCTCAGAGACCGAGCTCGTCGGCGCGAACCAGACGCAAGAGCCTCACCGTGGTGGCGGTCACCGTCCTGCCCGGTGTGATGACCGCCGCGCTACGACTCGGTACGTTCGGCCTTGACCGGCCGCACTTCGCGTCTCATCATGGTCCTCATCTGAGGGATCTTTGCTGTGGCCGCGGCTGTACCTTTGCCGCGAATTCGCAGCGTTGAACGGCGCGAGCCCTCCGTGACAGCTCCCGTTCCACTGTCCGGGCTTGTAGGAGCACGCCGTGCGCTCGAGTAGGTCCACAGCTCCCGACTCAAATTAACTCTCGAACAACTGCGCGCTGAATTCGATGCGCGCCATTTTCGCATGCCCGGATTTATTGGCGTCGGATCATTGAAAACCAATGAGTGTCTAAATCTTGTGAAAACCCTTGATTTCACGGATCGGAGATGAAATAAGTTTCAATTACCACCCCGTACCACCCCGAAGAGGAGCCGCAGGTGCCACACATCCGAAAGCTCGCCGTCATGGGAGCCGCATCCGTCTCCGCGTTCACACTCACGATGTCGCCGGCGTCCGCCGCCACGACCACCATCCACAGCGGCAGCAGCACCGGCCCCGCCTACTCGGGGGGCGTCACCGCCACCAACCTGGGCGACATCAGCGTGACGACCTCGCTGAGCAACGCCACCTGTACCTCTGCCGTCCAGAACGGCACGATCAACTCCGACGGCACCGACCTGACCGTCACCTCGGCTACGTTCGACGGCTGCACCAGCAGCCTGGGCAGCGTGACCGTGACCGCCTCGAACCTGCCCTGGACCGGCGGCTCCGTGGTCTACAGCCCGGTCTCCGGCGGGGCGGACGGCACCATGACCGTCGGCAACTTCACCGTCGGCGCGACCGTCTTCGGCATCAGCTGCGTCTACTCCGGATCACTCACCGGCAATGGGTACAACCCCGACAACCCCGCCCGGCCCGACACGTCGCTCGCCCAGGCACAGGTCCAGGTCAGCAACGGCACGGTGAACAAGCTCAGCGGATCGGGCCTCTGCCCGGCCACGGCGACGGTCAACGCCGCCTACCAGCTCGTCGGCAGCAACGGCGAGCAGCTCTGGGCATCGAGCTGACCCGCCAGGCCATGACCCTGCTCCCACGCCGCCATCCCCGATGAACCGACTCCCGCAATGAAACAACAGGGCCGTTCCTTCCCACCTGGATGGGGACGAACGGCCCTTCTGCGTGCACCGGCCGTCCGGGCCACGGGCCACCTCGGAGGCTCGCTTAGTACAGGCGAAACGACGAGACCATGTCACTCTTTGCGGAAGTGCCGCAGCCGGGGCGGCCGTGGTCGGCCCGTGGAGCAACCATGTTCGATGCGCACATGATCGAGTTGGCTGCGGTCAGGGCCGCGGCGGCCAATGCGGCCCCGACCGTCACCGAGCTCCAGCACTCCGCATGTGACCTGCTCGACCGCTTGACCACGGCCTGAACCGACCAGCGACGGTTACCAGCGGTGGTGGACGTGCGGGCGGATCTTGCGGTCGTAGAGTGCGCGGATCTCGGTGAGGGTCTGCTCGGGCAGCGGCGGGAGGGCGGCTGCGGCGGCATTGGTGCGGGCCTGGTCGGGGGTGCGCGCACCGGGGATGACGGTCGTCACGCCCGGCTGCTGGATGATCCAGCGCAGCGCCGTCTGCGCGGCGGAAGCCCCTGGGGCCGAGAGAGCCGCGAACTCGGCGGCGGCCTCCACACCGGTGTCGTAGCCGACTCCCGAGAAGGTCTCGCCCACGTCGAACGCCTCGCCGCGCCGGTTGAAGCTGCGGTGGTCGTCGGATCCGAAGACCGTGTCGTGACGGTACCTGCCCGACAGCAGACCGGAGGCCAGCGGTACCCGCGCGATGATCGCCACGCCCGCGTCCGCCGCGGCGGGCAGCACCTCTGTCAGGGGCTTCTGCCGGAACGCGTTCAGAATGATCTGCACGCTGGCCGTGCCCGGCCGGGCGATGGAGGTCAGCGCCTGCTCGCAGGTCTCGACGCTGACCCCGTACGCGGCGATGCGCCCCTCCTCGACCAGCGTGTCGAGGCCGTCGAACACCGCGTCCGAGGAGAAGACGGGATCCGGCGGGCAGTGCAACTGGACCAGATCCAGCCGCTCCACGCCGAGGTTGGCCCGCGACCGGTCCGTCCACGCCCGGAAGGCGTCCAGGGTGTAGTTCGCGGTGTCCTGCGGTACGCGGCGTCCCATCTTCGTGGCCACGAAGACGCCAGGGTGGTCGCGGAGAAAACGGCCGATGATCCGCTCGCTGCGGCCGTCTCCGTAGACGTCGGCGGTGTCGAGGAACGTCACCCCGTTTTCGACCGCCGCCTCCAGAACGGCCAGCGCGTCCTTCTCCTCGACCTGTCCCCAGTCCGCGCCGAGTTGCCAGGTGCCGAGCCCGATCACCGAGACTTCACGGCCAAGCCGTCCACTGAGACGTTGCTCCATATCGGCATTATGGCCGCTCGGAGCCACTGGGCCTGAACGTTCCGCCGCGTGAGGCCCCCAACACCAGCTGCACCGGCTGCTGCTGCAGCTCGACGGCGCGTCAGTCCGGCGCGGTGTTGAGGTATACCCCCGACCCGTCCGGTGGGCCCTCAATAGACGTGCCCCCGCCCGAGTGCCCGGGCGGGGGCACTCTCATGCCCAATCGGGTCGCATCACGCGATCAGTTACCGATGGATGCCCAGAAGGCGCACTGGTGTTCCTGGGGGAGATTTGCTGATCCGATTGCGTTCGGTGCCAGCGATTGGACGTGCTCACTCGCTTGGAACGGGGACCACTGCGGGGAGCGGGGACCGTTCGGGTTTCCCGTGTGCGCGAACTGGCTCCAGTAGCGCATCATCTGATCCGAGAGCCGGCGCTGTGCGGCTGTCGCCGGGCCGGGGAGCTGCTCGTCGTTGAAGAGGTACTGCAGCTCGCCACCGTGAAACGCGCCGGTGGGAAAATTCGGCTTCTTCAGGGTGGTGAACCACGGGGCATTCTCGTCGCTGAATTCGTAGGCGTAGAGGGGCACATGTGCGGCCAGTGCGCGGTTTCGATCGAGAACGGGGCAGGCCCATGCCCAGTCCGTCACGACGGTGGACAGTGCCTCACCGGCGGAGTGAAAATGATCGCTGGGGTATCGAGCCAGGATCCGCGCGGCGTCGGCCGGCTTGAAGAGCGTGTGGATTTCGGCCCGGTAGCCGGCTTCGGTCGTCTGCTTGCCCGTCGCGGCCTCGATGGCGGCCGTGAAGAGGTGATGTTCATCGCGCGTGGTTCCTTCGATGACCGGCACGCGATTGAAATGGCCCGTGGCGAACGCCTTTTGCGGGCTGAGGGGAAGCACGCCGCCACCCGTCGTAGGTCCGGATCCGAGGCCGTTGTCGGACCACTTGGCGAGTTTCTTCGCCCGTTTGCCGCGCAGGCAGGCCGCGGCCGTACGGATATCGGGACAGCCGAGTTTGGAGGCGACGTCGAGTCCGTGCTTCTCACGCTCGGCGCGCGGTAGCGGGAACCAGGTCGGCGGACCCGGCGACCATTTTTCCCCGGTGCATTCCCCGCTCTGCAGGATCGCCTTCTGGAAGAGCCCTGCCGAGCCGGGGGCCGCCAGGTGAGAGCAGACGCTCGTACCTCCGGCCGACTCGCCGAATATGGTGACGTTCGCCCGATCGCCCCCGAATGCCGAGGCGTTACGCTGAACCCATCGCAGCGCAGCCTGCTGGTCCTCGAGCCCGAAGTTGCCCGAAAGCTGCCGGGCGGCACCGCGATCGAGGGCGGGGTGCGCAAGGAATCCAAAGATGCCCAGGCGATAATTGGGTGACACCACGATCACGTTGCCCGTGTTCGCCAGGCGCTGTGCGTCGTAGAGGCTGCCGGCGCCGTTGATGAAGCCGTTGCCGTGGATCCACACCATCACCGGCAGCTTGCGAGCGCTGCTGTGGCGGGGCGTTGTGACGTTGAGGTAAAGACAGTCCTCGGTCTTGCTGGCCTTGTCGATCAATCCCTTCGCTTGCGCGCACCGGTTGCCGGGCTTGGTCGCGTTCCTGATGCCTGACCATGGTGCGGCGCGCCTGGGGGAGGCCCAGCGCAGCCGCCCGGTCGGCGGGGCCGCGTACGGGATTCCCTGGAACAGCCGCGCGCTCGCGGTGAGGGTGCCGCGTACGGCGCCGCCATCGGTTGAAATCACCGTGGATTGATCGTGGCTCGTCGCGGCATGACTCGCCGGCACGGCATCGGCCGCGCCGCCGCAGGCCGAGGCGCCGAAGAGCACCGCTGCGGCGAGTAGTGTCCGTAGGTGACCAGGCACGGTGGGCCGCGAACGGGCGCGACCTGTCGTTGGGCCCTGCACAAGCTGTCTCACGCGATCTTCCCCCGCCGTCTTTGTGTAAGGTGCACACGAATAAAAGTGTAAGGGACGCACAAAGTCAAGCGTCCGGCGAGACTTGTGAGGACGATCCACTGATGTCGACTGGCGTTGATCCGCAGGACCTGCCACCGGGGTTGGCTCTGGCCTGGGGCCTGCCCGCCAAGACGAGCAAGCTCGGGCGGACGCCATCTCAAAGCGTCGAGCAGGTCGTCGAGGCGGCCATCGACCTGGCCGACACCGACGGCTTCGCCGCGTTGTCGATGCCCAAGCTCGCCAAGAAACTCGGGCTCACGGCCAATGCGATCTACCGATACGTCAGATCCAGGGATGAGCTGCTGGTCCTGGTCGCCGAGACCGGATGGGGCCCCGCACCGGATCTGGTGTCGGGCGCCGGCCACTGGCGAACCGCGGCGACAACCTGGACCCAGGCGATGATCGACCGGTGCGATGTCCATCCCTGGCTGGTGGACCTGCCCGTCCGAGGCGCGCCGATGACGCCGAACCTGCTGCGCTGGACCGAGGTCATCCTGGAAACCTTCACCGGCGCCGGGCTCAGCCCCAAGGAAGCGATCCAGTGCGCGTTGCTGCTCGATCTGTACGCGCGCCGGATCGCCGGCGTCCGCCGCGACCTCACGCAGAACAGCGCGGACTCCGTGAATTCGACGACCGTGCAGGATTTCCTGCTCCCGTTGCTACACGAGCACGGATATCCCATCGTGGCCGCCTTGATGACGGACAATGATTATTCAGACGATATCGACGACACTGACGTGGCCTTCGGTCTCACTCGGATTCTGGATGGCATCGACGTCCTCCTCTCAGGTAACAGAAGTCACCCCAGCGCCGCCCCCGCCGACTAACTTGCTGAGCTGGCGGGGTGGTGTTGTGAGGTCAGCCGCCTCGGTTTCATCCTGAAACAGGATCCGCTCTTCCACTACGGAGGACCTCAGATTCTCTTGGCCGGCGGCCAGGGGAAATGCAGGAGGGCAGATGTTGCCTGCGCGCCGGGTTTCGCGGACATGGTGGGCTGGGGCTCTAGCCGCGGCGGGTTTGGAATGGTTTGCGGCCGAGGGCTTCGGCGAGGTAGCAGGCGAGGTACTCGGAGAACACGTGCCACAGCAGCGGGGAGAGCTCTTCCCGGGCGTTTCCGTGAACGGGCAGCATCTCGTGTGCGTGGCGGGTGAGGCCGGTGTCGTCGTGGGCGCAGACGGCGATCACGTAGCGGCCGAGGCGGCGGGCGTGAGCGGCTAGTTCGACGGCGCGGGCGTGGGAACGGCCGGGTGGAGCGATCACGATGACGGGCATGTCGTCGGGGGCGGCGTGCTGCTCGACGTGCGCCCATTCCTCCAGGTCCTGGCCTGCGGCGTAGACGCCGGAGCCTTCGATGAACTTCGCTGCGGCGAACTGGGCGGTGCCGTGGCTGGGGCCGCTGCCGACGACCTGGATCACTGGGGCGGATGCGAGCTTGGCGGCCAGGCGGCGGCAGGGGTCTTGGGCGGCGTTAGCGGTGGCCTCGACTGCGGGCGCGAGGCCGACGATCTCACTGAGGAGCCCGTCAGCGGTGGCGCCTGGGCCGGGGTGCCTGAGCTGGTCGGCTAGGAGCAGGAGTCCGAGGAGGCTGGCTTGGTAGGTGCGGATGCCTGGTGAGGGCCTGCTGTCGGGCAGATCGACGATGATGCTGTGGTCGGCGGCTTTGGTGACGGCGCTGCCGGGGGTCCCGGTGAGGGCGACGGTCGGTATGCCTTGGCGTTGGGCGGCGTCGATCGAGGCGAGGACGCATTGGGTGCCGCCTGACACCGAGACGGCGATCAGCAGCGCCCGTCCGGCCCGCGCCGGCGTCAGCTGCGGCGCCGTGTAGGTCTCGAACCGGAACGCGCTGACGGGCTCGCAGGGCGATCCCGCGATCGTTTCGAACGCCAGCTGGGCGGCGTAGGCGGCGTGGTAGGAATCGCCGTCTCCTGTTAGATACACGCGATCTACCGCATGGCGCTCGAGCTGGGTGAGTGTGGCGCGAACGCGCTGGTCGAAGGTGACGGTGTGCGTGCGTAGGTCGCTGCCTAGACGTTCGGCCTGTTCGATCATCACTGCTGGTGCGATCGGCTCCACGTTGGTCTCCCGTCGAGAGTCAGTGGCCGGTGCTGCAAGAAGGGGCGGTCGCCCAGTGGTGCACGTTCCGTACCACCGTCCGGGTTCACGTTCAGTGGCGGACGCCGGCAACGATTTCTGTGTAAGCCTTGACCTTGTCGACGTTGGTGTGACGGCTCCCGACATGGAAGCCGGGGCCTGTCGCATGGACGAACGCGATCGCGTTCACGATCAGGCCCATCGCGGTAACTGGGGGTCTCGCTGCGTGGTTCGGCGGTCTCGCCACATGAAGGCGCTACGTTCGGTGTGAACGGTTGGTGGGCGCAGCAGGGGAGAGGTATGCCGCCGAGATCGGTCCGCGGGTTCCGCCCGTCGGCGGTGCGTGGGTTGCGCGAGGGGCGGGGTTGGTCGCTGGCGCAACTCGGGGACAAGATCGGTGTGAGCCGCGCCCAGGTGTGGCAGTGGGAGGACGGACGTTCGGTCCCGACACCACACAATCTGGTCGAGCTCGCCAAGGCACTCCAGGCTGATCCCTACGAGCTCTTCGACGCGGACGTCGAGGCTCCGTCGTTGCATGACCTTCGCGTGCGGCGGGGCTTGAGTGCCAAGGACCTCGCGGCACAGGCCGGGCTGCCCTATGAGGGCCTGGTGCACCGCCTCGATCTCGGGCGAGGCGCGGCACAAGTACCGGACGAGGTGCTGCGCAAACTCGCTGACGCACTTGACGTGAACACCGAGACGGTGCGCGATGCTCTGCACCGCAGCCGACAACGGCGCCCGCTCTGAATCGACCGCCGGCCGTGCTCGCCCGCAGGGCGAACGCGGTGATCTCGGCTCAGAACACTCCCAAGATCAGAAGGCGTCCCATTCTGCGAGGAGCTGGTTGAGCTCGGCGTCGAGTTCTTCCAGCGTCATGGTCGGCTGGGGCTGTGCTTGGACGGCCGGCTGGTGGATCGGGGGTGCCGGGAGTGCGCTGATGTAGGTCTGCCAGGTCGAGGCGGCGGCTGTGCCTTTGGTGAGTGTGCGGAGCCGGTCGAAGTAGGCGACGCTGTGTGCGGGCCAGTCGGCGGCCAGTACCTCGCGCATCTCTCGCCGGGCCTTGGTGATCTTCCGGTTGGTGGTGGCCTGGCCGCCATGCGGGTCGGCCAGCAGGTAGAGCCCGCCCAGCAGGGTGCGCAGCTCGGTCGACCAGGCCTGGTGGGTGCTCTCGCGGTCCACTTTCCCGTCGGCAAAGAGCCGGTTCTCGATGGTGGCCTGGACGATGATGCCCTGGAGGGCCTTGACCTTCACCGGGCCGGTGTTCTGGTTCGCCTTGCTGACGAGGGCGGTGATCGAGCCCTTCTTATTGGTGTCGGGCCGGCGGGCCGCGAAGTCCAGCACCAGCCCGGTCGCCCCGGCCTCGTTCGCCGCGAACGCCAGTTGCAGGGCCTTGGTACATCCGGCCTTGAGGTAGCCCACGTACAGCTTCCAGGCCTTGTCCTCGACCCTGCTCCACTTCGTGCCCGCGTTCTGGAGATCCTGGTCGGCTGCCAGGTAGTCCTTGAGCAGCAGCTCGCCGTGCAGGTTCCAGTGGATGTAGTCCAGCGGGCCGCTGACCTCGACCCCCATGACGTGCAGGGCGCCGATCGCGGTGGCGAGCTGCTGGGCTGCGCCGTTGAGCGCGCCGGCGAAGCAGGTGATCAGGCAGATCCTGTCTCCGGCCTGCAAGCCCCGGCGGTTGACCAGCTGCTCTGCGAATTCGTCGGGCAGGAGCCAGTCGAGGGCGAGACCGTGGAGTCCGTGCCCCACCGCGTAGTTCGTCGCGGGCGCGTGCGCCACCGGCACATTGCCGGTGTAGACGTCAGCGGCCTGGCCCGTCTCATCGCAGAGCGTCCTCACCGTCTCCTCGAGCTCCAGCTGATCCCTGATGACCCGGAAGCTGTCGGTCTCCGCCAGATACCCGCTGTGCAGAATCATCCGTCCGGCCTGCCCTTCGCCCTTCGACGTCGAGGTGCAGCTCATCGTCACGCCGCGACCTCGGTCTCGCAACGGGCCAAGGGTGGCCCGCCCCGGTCAGCCTTTCCCGGCCGGACCGTGGCCGATCCGGCTCAGCCGCCGATTCGTGCATTGCGGCGTGGACGTCCGGCGCTGGACCGATGACCTGGCCTGAATCGTGCGCCACCGGACCAAGCGGGGCGGCCACGCTCGCGCCTAGTCTCGCCTCGGCCGGTCGAGTCCGCGCTTCGGCCTCTTGGCCGGGCGAACCGCGACGGATCAGAGCGGTCCGCGCTGAGGAGAGTGGCGGGTGGGCTGTGCCGCCGGAGATTGGGTGGCCGCCCAGCTGGCGAGGAGTTTGAGCCGGTCTTCGGATGCGGTGCCGGGTTCGGCGGTGTAGATGATCAGATCGTGCACGGTCCGGTCGGACAGGGGTAGGTCGAGGGACTGGAAGGTCAGGTCCAGGTGGCCTACGTCGGGGTGCTGGAGCCGTTTGATGCCGTCGTGGCGCATCAGGACGTCGTGCGCGGCCCATTGGCTGCGGAACTCGGGGCTGAGGGTGGACAACTCGCCGACGAGTTCGCGCAGTGCCCGGTCGTGGGGCTCGCGTGCGGCCTCGGCGCGCAGCAGGGCGGCGGTGGCGATGCCGGCGGCATCCCAGTCGACGAAGAAGTCATGTGCGCCGGGGTCGAGGAAGATGTAGCGGGCGATGTTGGGGCGGCCGCGCCTGTCGATGGTGGCGCTGTCGAACATCGGCGCGAGCAGTGCCCGGGCCAGGGGGTTGCCGGCGACGACGTCCGTACGGCCGTTGCGTACGAACGCCGAGGACACCGTCATGGAGTCGAGCAGCCACTGGACCCGGGGCGGGACCTCGACGTCCCTGCGACGCGACGGCGCGCGGCTCGCGTGCCGCGATGACCGGGCCAGGTCGAACAGGTAGGTGCGTTCGTCGTCGTCCAGACGCAGGGCGCGAGCGACCGCGTCGAGGACGTCTTCGGACACGTCGCCAGCGTGTTCGCCAAGCTCCACCTCCGCGACCGTGTCCAGGCCGTCGTCCTGGCCTACGAGCACGGCATCGCCGTCCCGGGCACCCGTCCCGGCCGTCATTGAAGGATCGCCACCAACGATCGACCGCCTCCGCGGCCCTCAGAGAGACATGCCCCTGACCAAATGCCTGGTGTGGAGCCGCGGCGAGAACGCAAATGAGGGCTCGATGGAGCTGGTCGTTGTTCGTCGCGTGAACGCCCTTGATGATGATGCGCGTGTTGACTGCCGATAGCGGACTGGCAAGCTCAGAATGGTCCGATACCAGGGACGAGCGGAGTCACTGAACTGCATTGAGTCCCACCGGTGTGGACAAGGACATAGTCATAGACCTGCGCTTAGAGCCAGCGAGCACACGGGGTTTACGGAGGTAGAAATGAAGGCGATCGTCGCGACTGATCAGGCCGCGGAAGCGGCTGGAATCAAGCTGGCGGAGCGGCCTGAGCCGACACCGGCGATCAATGACGTCGTGGTTGCGGTCCATGCGTCGGGCTTTGTCCCGGCGGAGTGGGAGTGGCCCTCGACGTGGGTCGATCGGTCCGGCCATGACCGGACCCCGGCGATCATCGGCCATGAGTTCGCCGGAGTGGTCACCTCCCTCGGCTACGGCACGACGGGGCTCTCGGTGGGCCAGCGGGTGTTCGGGATCACCGACTGGCATCGCGATGGAACGCTGGCCGAGTACGCGGCTGTGGAGGCGCGTAATCTCGCGCCGCTTCCCGGGAACGTCGACTTCACAGTGGGTGCGAGCCTGCCGATCTCCGGCCTGACCGCATGGCAGGGCCTGTTCCAGCACGGTCGTCTTCAGGCGGGGCAGAGCGTCCTCGCGCACGGTGCCGCCGGCGCGGTCGGATCTGTGGTGACGCAGCTCGCCCGGGAGTTCGGCGCCT
Source organism: Actinomadura barringtoniae (assembly GCF_017573505.1). Classification (GTDB taxonomy): domain Bacteria; phylum Actinomycetota; class Actinomycetes; order Streptosporangiales; family Streptosporangiaceae; genus Spirillospora; species Spirillospora barringtoniae. Next base: position 556,140 of record NZ_JAGEOJ010000004.1, on the reverse strand, counting down.
ATGTCATCGGTACGGGGCGGGCGGCGGACCGCCAGGCCGCGCTCGACTTCGGCGCGAACGAGTTCCTGGCGCTCGGCGACGAGGATCTCGAAGACATCGGAGGCGTCGACCTGGTCTTCGATGTCATCGGTGGCGACGTCCAGAGGCGCTCGGCGAGCATCATCCGGCCCGGCGGGACCCTGGTGTCGGTGGTCGGCCCCGTGGAGGCTCGACCTGTCGACGGTCTCGCGGTCGACTTCGTCGTCGAGGCCGTTCCGAGTCAGCTGGTGGAGATCGTCGACCGGGTGCGGCACGGGCGCCTTCGCATGCAGATCGGAACCATTGCGCCCCTTGAGGACGCCCTCCCCGCGCTCAACCCGACCGAGCGGCGCAAGGGCAAGACCGTCATTCGCGTGCGCCCCTGAGCGGACGGAGCGCAGGAGCCGGCGAGGGGGAAGCCCAGTCGTGAGATCGGTTCTGGCCGTCGGCCCCAGGCGGCCTAGCTGGGCTGGACCTGGTCGTGGGGGCGGCCGATAATGGGTGATCTTTCGTTGATCGTGGAGTCGAACGGCGTGGTCCTGCCCAACTCACCGATCCGGGTTCATACCGATGCGTCGATGAGCGCGGGGCGGGTGCTATTGCGGGTCCTCGGCCCGTTGCGTGTGTGGCGGGACGGAGCCGAGCAGGACGTCGGCCCTCGGCAGCAGGCGTATTTGCTGGCGTTGCTCCTGGTCGGCGTCGGCCGGCCGGTCACGACTAGTGAGTTGATCGACCTGATCTGGGGCGATGACCCGCCGGCCAGCGCTCTCAAGGTCATTCACAAGTACGTCGGCGGCCTGCGGCGGCTGCTCGAACCCTCGATCGGCGCCCGGGGAACCGGCTCCTATTTGCATCGCCGGGGCAACGCGTACGTGTTCAGCACCGATTCCGGCACCTTGGATCTGGTCGCCTTCCGGGAACTCCTCGAGGCTGCGGCGGCGAGCCTGGCCGGGGGAGAGGGAGAGCGGGCGCTCGACCAATACGTTGAGGCGCTTGGCCTGTGGCGGGGGCCGGTCGGGGACGGATTCGCTCACGGAACGGCCGCGATGGCGGTCTTCTCGGCCATCGATGAGGAGTTCTTTTCGGCTTGCACCGCCGCTGCGGAGCTGGCGGTGTCGCTGGGCCGGCCGGAACGGGTGCTCCCCGCGTTGCATCTCGCCGCCCGGATGGGGCCGTTCCACGAACCCGTTCAGGCCGCCCTCGTCTCGACACTCGGCGCCGCCGGTCGTCAGGCCGAGGTGCTGGCCGCCTTCGGCACGTTCCGGGACCGCCTCGCCGAGGGCCTCGGCATCGAACCCGGTCCGGCGCTGCGGGCCGCGCACCTGCGAGTCCTCACCCAGATCTCGACGCCCGCCCTCGGCACGGCGATCGAGAGCGGGGGCTCCGGTCTGGTCGGGCGGATCGAGGAACTCGCCGTGCTGCGGCAGGCCGTACGGGAGGCGTTGAACGGACGTACGGGACTCGGCATCGTCGAAGGCGAGCCGGGAGTGGGCAAGAGCAGTCTCCTGGAGGAGGCCGCCGCCGACGCCAGAAGGAGCGGCGCGCTCGTCATCTGTGCCGCGTGCCTGGAAGGCGACGGAACGCCCGCGATGTGGCCGTGGGAACGGGCCCTCACCCTCGTGCTCGACACCCTGCCGGCTCAGGCACGCGAGAAATGGCGGAGCAGCGATCTCGGTGTCCTGCTGGGCTCGCCGGACGGCGTCGCGCCCATGCTCACCGGCAGCCGCGGCCAGTTCCGCCTGTTCGAGCAGGTCGTCGACGTGATCGGCCAGGCCGCCGCCCAGCAGCCGCTGCTGCTCATCGTCGATGACCTCCAGTGAGCCGATGCCACCTCGCTCCAGTTGTTCGGCCATCTGGCCGGCCGTCTCCCGGCGCGTTCGGCGATCATCGGATCGCTCCGCGACCGGGCGCCCGTCCCGGGATCCGACCTCTCCCGGCTCCTGGCCGCCGTCGGCCGGCTGCCCGGCCACCGCAGGATCGGGCTCGGCCCGCTCGGCCCGGATGACGTCACCGAGCTGATCCGCCGTGAGATCGGCCGTGAACCCGACGCGGACCTCGCCCACGACATCCATGCCCGTACCGCCGGCAATCCGTTCTACGTCCGCGAACTGTCGCGGCTTCTCAACGACAGCGGCGGGCTCGGCGACGGTACGAACCGGATCGGGGTGCCGTCCACGGTCCGCGATGTCGTCCGCGATCGGATGGCCGGCCTCGGCCCCGAGGCGGGGGAGCTGCTGCGGATCGCAGCGCTCATCGGCCGGGACGTCGAGCTCCGGCTGCTCGCGAGCGTGGCCGGGATCGACGTCGCGACCTGCCTCGAACTTCTCGATCCGTTGCGGGCGCTCGGCATGCTGGAGCCGACGCTGGACGACCCGTTCTCCCTGCGCTTCTCGCACGACCTGGTCCGCGAGTCGGTCACCGAGACGATGGCCCACCAGCAGGCCATCAGGCTGCACCTGCGCATCGCGGACGCGCTCGAAGACGGCCGCGCGGGCGACGGCGCGCACGGCGGCGCGGGCGGCGGCGCGGACGACGAGGCCGTTCCCGAACGGCTCGCCCACCACCTGGGAGCGGCGGGTCCGCTCGCCGATCCGGTCCGTACGGCGGAGGCGATGATGAGCGCGGGACGGCGCGCGACGGCGAAGCTCGCCTTCGCCGCCGCCGACCGGTACCTGCTGGAGGCCGCCCGGATCGCTCGTACGGCGGGTCTCCCGGAACTGGAGCTGTCGGCCCTCTCTCTGCTCGCCCTCATCACCTTCACCCCGCGGCGGCAGGTCGGATACGGCGCCGCGACGTTCGGCCTCCTGGAGCGGGCGGAGCGGCTGGCCCGCGGGCTCGGCCGGGACGCAGAGGCCGCGGGCCTTCTGTTCGCCCGGCTCTTCGGGGCCTACACCTTGCTGGAGGGTAACCGGGAACACATGGTCCGCCGGCTGTCGGAGCGGGGGGAGGCGTCCGACGATCCGGTCGTTCAGGTGTACGGCCGGCAGGCCCTGGGCCTGCACCAGTGGGACGTCGGCGACATCGGCGACGCCTACCGGTCCTTCAACGTCGTCGAACGCGCCATCCGCGAGGGAGTGGGCTCCGAATGGGACGACACTCCGTTCTGGTGCGACATCTCGGGCGAGTGGCCGGGCTGGCGGGCCGTCGTGACCGCGCTGTACGGGGAGGTCGAGGCCGCCTCCGCCATGATCGACAGCTGGAACGGCCCGGCCGGTGGGAACGCCGTCGCGAGGTGGGCCTACTACATGACCATGATCGCTTCCATGGCGGGTGACGCCGCCTGGGTGTTGCGGGTGGCCGACCGGTGGACCGCCATGGGCAACGGCCGCATCGCCGTCCAGCAGGAGCACTATGTCCGGCTGGACCGTCTCTGGGCGCGCGCTCTCACCGGCGACGACCCGGCCGGGACCGCTGAGGAGGCCGAAACGCGTGTGGCCTCGACGCTGGCCGACCCGCCGCGCTTCGGCCTCGCCTACCACCTCGCGTTGATCGCCGAGATGTGGCTGGCCGCCGGATCGCCGGAACGGGCAGGGAACGCCCTCGACCAGGCGAACCGGGCCCTGGAGGCCCACGGCCAGCGCTACGCGGAGGGCCTGGTCATGCTGATGCGGGCCCGCCTGCTCCAGGCCCGAGGTGAACCCGTCCACGTGGTCAGGGCCGCCGCCGAAGCCGCATCGGACTGCTCGCGGGCGCGGCCCTGGTGGCCTGGCTGCCCCGTACCGACGATCTTCGAGGCGGCTCGGTCCGCAGCGAACTGGACGGGGCAGTCACCCTCGCGGCCGGATGGGGAACCCTGTCAACGGTCTGGGCAGGCTTCATCCTCACCGCCGCAGGCCTGCTCCTCTATGCCCTGACCACCGTCCGCGCGAGGCCGGCTCCCCGGCTCCCCGTCGCGCCCTGACCCGATGAACGACACTGCGCCCCCCGACGAGGAACAGTTCCGCAGACTCGCCGCGTACAGACGAGTGGAGCAAGTCGAAGCCGGCCGGAGCCTGTATGCCCCCGAAACGGGTGTCGCTTCGTCGGGACGACACCGTTCACGTGCCGCCCGCTTGCCGTCCTCGGTCAGCGGGTTCGGGTGAGGGCATCGATCGCGGTGACCTCTTCGGCGGTGAGACTGAGGTCTTCCAGGTCGAGGTTGGCGGCGATGCGCTCACGGCGGGACGACCTGGGGAGGATGACGATGTCGTGTTCCAGGTGCCAGCGCAGCACGACTTGGGCGGGCGTAACAGCGTGCCGCTCAGCGATCTCCGTCAGGACCGGGTGGCGCAGGTCGGTGTTCTTCAGGCCGCTGTAGCCCTCGACGACCATGCCTCGACGGCGGTGTTCGTCCAGCAGGGCAGGGTCGTGCTGGCCCGGGCTCCACGGAATCTGGTTGACCGCCGGCTGGCGTCCGGTGGCCTCGGTGAGCAGGTCGATCTGGGCCGGGCTGTAGTTGCTGACCCCGACTTCGCGGGCCAGCCCCGCGTCCTTGGCGGACAGCAGCTCCTGCCAGGTCGAGACGAGCTCGTCCCGGCCCGTCGGCCAGTGGATCAACCAAAGATCCACATAGTCGGTGTCGAGCTGGCGGAGGCTGGACTCCAGGGTGCGACGGGCACGCCGCGCGTCCTGCGGGCGCAGCTTGGTGGTGACGAAGACCTGTTCCCGGTCCACGCCGCTGTCCTTCACGGCCCTGCCGACCTCTGACTCGTTCTGATACAACGTCGCGGTATCGACATGCCGGTAACCGGCCTCAAGCGCCGCGCGTACCGACTCGTACGCCGCGTTGCGCTGCAGTTGCCAGGTCCCAAAACCGATCATCGGTAGTGCGGCACCACCAGGCAGCTTCACAGTCCACGTCATACACGCCATTCTGCCTGCATCACCGCGCCTTGATCGACGCCGGCCCTTGGCAGCCGGCGATCCTGGACGCTCTGCCGGTCAGACGCTCACGCCGACGAACGGATATTCGCCAAGACTGTGGGAGGCAGCCGTCGGCCGTCTTGAGCCGCACGTCAGACGACCGTGTGGAGACCACGATGCGCCTGGTCGCCGACGACGTCATCGGCCTGCAGATCCCGAGCTGCGGCCACTTCCCCGCCGAGGAAGCGCCCGACGCGCTACTCGCGGCCCTCGGCTCATTCCTGACGCCGTATCGCGACGCGGCCGGACCACATCTTCAGCGCTGAGTATCCACGCCCGTTGAGAACACGACCGCCTGCCGGCCACAAATGCAACAAAGGGAGAGAAGCCGATACTGCGTCCCTGGCTCTCGGATACTGCGAAGTGATCACGAGCGGTGCGGCGTGGCGGTGGTCGGTCCGTACGACTTCACGCTGCCGGCGATCGCCGCCATGATCGCCGTCAGGACACCGAAGATGATCGACAGGCCTACGGCGATGCCGTTGCTCTTGCCGAAGCCGAAGACGAACGTGAGCTGGGCACCCAAGGTCGTGCTCCCCTGAAGCGGCCCCAGGAAGATCGTCGCCACCGCGTAGAACACGCAGAGCGCGCACAGCGTCCACGCGCCGGGAATGCTGCGAGCGACTGTGAACCCTGCGGCGACCAACAGCACCCCGGCGCTGATGAAGCCGCCGAGCACGTTCTCCACCACCAGGCTGGACCAGCGACCGCCCGCTCCGCTGGCGTAGACGACGTTGTAGAGCGCGAACCAGACGAGCATGCCGGCGGTGAGCAGTGCCAGGATGCCGGCGATCACCGCCGCCGCGCCGTACGCCCCTGGCCTGGGTGTCGCCGCCAACGGCCTCGGCCCGTCACCCCACGGCCCGGGCCCGCCTGCCATCGGCGGCTGCCGGTATTGAGGAAACCCGGGCTGCGGTGGTGGGACCGGGACTTGGTGTTGTGGCATGGGTCGCCTGGTCAGCAGCACATGGAGTTGGTCGGCGCGCAGCCGTTCGGCGGGGTCTTTGTGCAGCAGTCCGCTGATGGCGGGAGCGAGAGGGCCGGCATGGGCAGCGGGGTCTTCGGTGGCGATGGCGACCATGACCGCTCCGGGACTGGCGCCGCCGAACGGCGGATGGCCCTCCAGAGCGGTGAACAGTGTCGCGCCCAGGGACCACAGGTCGGACTCCGCGGTGGCCGGCAGGCCGCGTACTTGTTCGGGGGACATGAACGAAGGCGTTCCGATCAGCGCGCCCGAACGGGTCAGAGCGGCCTCGCCGTCGACTCTGGCGATCCCGAAGTCGGTCAGCACGACACGATCGCCCTCGAGCAGTACGTTGGCGGGCTTGATGTCGCGGTGGGTGATGCCTGCCTGGTGGGCGGTGCGCAGGGCGTCCAGGATCTGCAGCCCGATGTCGGCGACCCGGTCGGCGGGGAGCGGTCCGTTCGTCCGGATCAGATCGTCCAGGGAACGCCCGTGGACCAGTTCCATGACGATCCAGGGGCGCCCGTCGTCACCGGTGACCCGGTCGTGAACGGTGATGATGCCGGGGTGTTTCAATCGGGCGGCGGCGCTCGCCTCCCGGTCCAGCCGCGCGATCCACGACTCACGCTCGGCGTCGGTGAAACCCTCGGGGAGCCGAAGCTCCTTGACGGCCACCTCCCTTTTCAACTGCTCGTCGTAGGCGCGCCAGACAGCCCCCATGCCGCCCTGCCCCAGCAACTCCGACAGCCGGTACCGGGCCGCCAGAACTCGCCCAACATCCTCAACCACGCCAGGCAACATACCTCGGACCCACACCGCGACCACAGCGATTCACGCCACACACAGACATCAATATCTGTAAGTCGGCTGGGTGCCCGGCGCAGGTCCGCTGTCGCCGAGGCGGTCGCAGCGTTGGTGGTACGCCGAGTTGGCTGGCAGCCTTCGTGCTGAGTCATCGAGGCTTTCCGCTGCAGCCGAATCCGGGGTTCCCGCTGCGGGGATCGATCATGCCCTTTATCTTCTTTGTCTGATTGTTCTGGGCCTGGTCATAAGTGATCGGGTCCTGCCTCTTTGAAGTCACTGCGATGCGTCGGGGTGGGCCCACCCCGCGATTGGAGTCCATAGATGAGACACGTCCGAGTGCTGGGGGTCGCGGGCGCCGCCTGTGTTGCTGCGACCGCTGTCGCGGCTGCCGTCGTGTCCGGTGGGGACGGCGGGTCGAACGCTTCCACCGTCGCGTACGGCGGTAGTGCCGCGACGAGATGGCCCGTCGACCCGCCGGTGGCGACCGGGATCGCCGACCCCGGTGTCATCGCCACGGCGAGTGGCTGGGTCGCGCTGAGCACGATGGACTGGGACAAGCCCGGACGGATCCGTACCGCCAAGGAGCTCAAGGGCCCCTGGGCCAAGGTCAATCGCAAGCTGCTGACCCGCAAGGCCGCCTGGATGGGCGGCAACAAGAGCGTCTGGGCGCCGTCGATCGTGAAGGCGACCGACGGTTCGTACCGCGTGTACTTCGCCGGCGCGCTGCCCGGCACGTCCAACCGCTGCATCGGCGTGGCTCGCGGCACCGATGCCCGCGGACCGTTCACGCCGTACGACCGTGCACTGGCCTGTTTCTCGGGGGCAGGCGCCCACGCCTACGACACGGTCGCCAAGGAGGGGAAAGGGCAGTCGCTCATCGACCCGACGCCCGCCCGCGTCGGCGGCCAGCTCGTCCTCACCTACAAGACCGGGTACCGCGCGGGCTCGGGGAAGCCGTGGCACACCACCACGCGGATGGTCCGGCTCAACCCGGCCCAGCCGCAGCAGACCATGGCCAATCCCGTCCACAAGAACGGGGCCGGCATCAAGCTCACCGACTCGGTGCACAAGTACATCGAGGAGAACCCGGTGCTGGTCGAGCACGGCGGTAAGTACACGCTGTTCAACTCGTTCGGCTGGTACGGCACGTGCGACTACTGGACCCGGTACCGGCAGAACACCAGCCTGTGGTCGGGCTGGACGTCCAAGTCGCCGACCCGGGTGACGTTCCCGCGTTCGATGAACACCTGCGGCACCGGCAACGCCGACATCGTCCACGGCCTGCCCGAGGGCTCGTGGCGGATCCTGTTCAACGGCCACCCGGACCGCGCCACCGCCGGCGGTCCGGACGGGCTCTATGTCGGCGTCCTCGGATGGAACGGCGGACGCCCGGCCGTGACGAGCCTCCTCCGCTGAGCACGGCTTCTTCGTACGGCACGAGGCCCGGAATCGCACCCGATTTCGGGCCTTCGCCATGGAAAGGCCTTGTGTGTCGGCTGGAGAGGGAAAGGGCTCGCGTGGGCCGGGTGGCGCAGTGCGGCATGAGGGAGGCGATGACGCGGGGCGGGAGGACTTGGCTGAGCGAGAGGGGGACTGCCCGCGATGGCTTGGTCTCGTTGGCCAGAGTCGGCTATGGCTGCGTGCGGGGGGCTGGGCACCGGGACAATCGGAGCACGCTGAGCTAGGTGCCAATCCGAATGTTCGTGCATTGGCGTCGGAGTTCGTTGCAGTGAACGCCAAGGCCGCCGCTCGCCGGCGTGCGCTCGAGAGGAGGGCATCGTGGGCTTCCTTGAGACACCCGACGATGATGCAGATGAGCAGGTCGGCCGCTTGTTCGATGCCGACCGTGAGGCTCTGGGGTACGTGGCGAACTACACCCGGGTGTTCGCGTTGCGCCCTGCCGTCTATTCCGCATGGCAGCAGCTCAATGCTGCGGTCAAGGAGGGCATGGACGCGCGTATTTACGAATTGGTCACGCTGGCCGCCGCGCGGCGGCTGCGGTCCAGCTATTGCTCCCTCGCTCACGGGAAGGTGCTGCGAGACCGGTTCTATGACGCGGGCGCAGTGGAGGCGATCGCCACCGATCCTCACAACGCGGGCCTGGACCCGGCCGACATGGCCATCATGGATTTCGCCGAGCGGGTAGCGGCCGATGCCACCGCCATCACCGAGGCCGACATCGACGAACTTCGCCGTCACGGCCTGACCGATGCCGACATCTTCCAGGTGGTGCTGGCCACCTCCGCCCGGTGCTTCTTCAGCACCGTTCTCGATGCCGTCGGGACCGAACCCGATGCCCAGTTCCGGACCGCGATCGAACCCGAACTCCAGCAAGCCCTCACCGTCGGTCGCGATATCGCCGCAGCAGACGATCAACCCTGAAACGGCTGGAGCGTCCCTCGTTCGCCGCGATCCGATGAGTTCTTCACCGCACGTACCGCCCGAATAACGTCACTCGGGGTGATCATGGCTTGTTGGGGTGGGGTCCAGTGCCTGGATGGCGAAGTCGATCGCGGTGGCCATTCGCTGCGGGTCGTGTTGGGCGCGTTCTCGGACCCGAAGTCCGAGCACCGTGGTGAACAGCAGTTCCGTGGCGGCGTCGAGGTCGAGATCGGCGGGCAGTTCGCCGTTGCGGCGGCCCTGATCCAGCAGTGAGCGCAGGGCTGATCGGGTGACCTCGAACGCCGCCTCGGTCCGGGCGCTCACCTCGGCGTCGGTGGTGCCCAGCTCGGTAGCGGTGTTCACCACCAGACAGCCCTGGCCGGCCGCGGCGCCGGTCGTCTCATCGGACGTGCAGCCCACCAGCCACAGCAGCCAGTCGCGCAGCACGTGCCGGACCGGCTGTCCGGTGACTTCCAGTCGTTCTTTGGCCTGGGTGGACTCGGTGGCCCGGTAGTAATCGAGGGCGCGCAGGAAGAGCGTGTGCTTGTCCTCGAACGTCCGGTAGAGGCTGCTGGGCGTCAGCCGGAGTTCGGCGCCCAGGTCGCGGACCGAGGTGGCGTGGTAGCCACGATGCCAGAACAGGTCGGTCGCCTGGGCGACCGCCTCCTGCTCGTCGAACTGCCGAGGTCGCGCCATGCGTCACACCCTACCCAACTTGTGGAGCGATCGATCCCATACTAGAGTCCGGCGTCATATGGGAGCGATCGCTCCCAAATTGGCCTTCCCCCAGGAGGTAGACGTGACGGCCACTGAGCAGACCGCCCCCACCGTTCGGCAGGGGCCGGAACCAAGTCGCTGGGCCGCCGTCGCGGCCGTGACGCTGGGCACGTTTCTGCTGGTCACCGCCGAGCAGCTGCCGATCGGGCTGCTTACCGACGTGGGCTCGGCGCTGCGGGTGTCCGAGGGCACGGCCGGGCTGATGGTGACGGTGCCCAGTCTGGTCGCGGCGATCGCGGCACCGGTGGTCCCGACGTTGGTCGGCCGCCTGGACCGGCGGCTACTGCTGTTGAGCTTGATGGGGTTGATGACGCTCGCCAACGCGGCGTCCGCGCTGGCACCGGGCTTCGCCGTGCTGGTGGCTTCCCGGGTCCTGGTCGGGGTGGCGATCGGCGGCTTCTGGGCGGTCGCGGGCGGGCTGGCGGTCCGGCTGGTGAACGAGGCGAACGTGCCGCGCGCCACCGCGATCATCTTCGGCGGGGTCAGCGCGGCGAACGTGTTCGGTGTGCCGATCGGCACAGTGATCGGCGGTCTGGCCGGATGGCGGACCGCGTTCGCGGCGCTCGGCGCGTTGGCACTGATCACGGTCGTCGCGTTGCTGGCCGTGCTGCCGCCGCTGAACGCATCCCAGGCGATGAGCCCGTGGCTGCTGACCCGGCAGCTGCGCAACCCCGGCGTTCGGATCGGCATCCTGGCGACGTTCCTGCTGATCACCGGGCATTTCGCGGCCTACACCTTCGTCAGCCCGGCGCTGCAGCGCCTGTCGGGGATCGACGCGCGGCTGGTCGGGCCGCTGCTGTTCGCGTTCGGTATCGCGGGCATGGCCGGCAACTTCGCCGCCGGTGCGGCCCTGGCCCGCCGCCCGTACCGCACCGTGCAGATCATCACCCTGACTCTGACCGCCGCCATCCCGCTGTTCCTGCTGCTGGGCCGCAGCACGATCGGTGGTACGGCGCTGCTGATCGTGTGGGGCCTGGCGTTCGGCGGCGTGTCCGTCAGTCTCCAGACCTGGATGATCAAAACCGCGCCGCGCGCGGTGGAGGCGGCCTCGGCGTTGTGGGTGGCGGTGTTCAACCTGTCGATCGGCCTCGGCGCACTGGTCGGCGGCATCATCGTCGACTCACTCGGACTGCCCGGCGTGCTGTGGATCGGCGGCGCCGCCGCACTCCTGGCGGCACTGACGGTGTGGACCGCGCGCGGCAACGCCGACCTACGATGACCGGATGCACCCCGACGCACAGCTCTACCTGTCACTCACGGTGCTAGGTATTCCAGCGCGTAGCCGTTGGCGGAGGGGGTTACGCGGGCTATGCCGGGGGAGTCGAGGTGGGCGCCGGCGACGAAGTGGTTTGGTCGGGTCAACTGTTCGAGGAGGGCCGCTCGCGCGGCGCGGGCCTGGGACTGGTCGCCGTCGAGTTCCCAGGACACGTTCGGCTGATCGAATTGGAGCGTGGGGACGTGCACGGTGTCGCCCCAGGCGAGTAGGTGGCCGGTGCCGCTCCGGATGTCGTAGACGGTGTGACCGGGGGTGTGGCCCGGTGTCGGGATCGCGGTGGCCCAGTCGTTGATCGCGACCTTCTCCGACACGGGGACGACCCGGTCGCGGATCGGCTCCAGCCGCCCGGTGAACACTGAGGTATCGCCCGCGCCGACCCACACTCGCTCGAGTTCGGTGAACGCCTCTGAACCGTCCGGGGCGATCAGGCCGCTCACGTGGTCTTGGTGCTTGTGGGTGATGGCCACATCGGTGATCTGTGCGCGGTCGATTCCCGCTTCGAGGAGCGCGTCGTAGATCAGCCCCATGGTGGGCTCGTGCCAGGCGTTGGACGCGCCGGTGTCGATGAGAAGCGACCGGGTTCCGTCGGTGACGAAGAAGGCGTTGACCGACAGTCGCAAGTTGTCCCCGGCCAGCGGTACGGCGGCCGGCAGCTCTCTGAGTGCGCGTCCGTTCTCGTCGCGGAGCCGTGTCGGCGGCATGTCGATGTACCCGTCGCGTAGCGAGATCACCTGCAGGTCGCCGAACTCGAACGTGGCGTGGTGTCGGCCACTCGAGATCAAACGCATGGAACCTCCGTTGTGTTGGGCGGGTGGTTCTTCGATAGAAGAGTACGTCTTCTTTAGGAGAAACTCTACACTGTGGGGCTGCGGGTATTCATCGATCGAGGAGCACGGTGGGCGAGCACGACGTAAGCGCGGCCGGAGAGCAGCACGGTGACGACCTGGCCGGCGCGTTCGGCGTTAACGTGCGGCGACGCCGCGAGGAGGCGGGCCTGACGCTGGAGCAGCTGTCCATACGGTCGTCGGTCAGCCGGGCGATGCTGTCCAAGGTCGAACGCGGTGAGAAGAGTCCGACGATCGGCGTCGCGTCCAGGATCGCCCACGCGCTCGGCGCATCGCTCTCGGATCTGGTTGGTGCGCCGGCCGCTGCCGCGTCGGGCGTGGCCATTGTCATGCGTAAGAACGATCGCCCCGTTTTCCGTGACCCGGAAACCGGCTTCGAGCGGCACATCGTGTCAGCGGCTCCGGGTGCGGGAGACGCCGAGATGGTCGTTCACTACCTCCCCGCGCAGGTCTCCACCGGGCTGCTGCCCGCATATCCGCCCGGTACGGAGAAGCAACTCGTGGTGCTCGAAGGCACCCTCACCGTCGCGATCGGCGGGATCAGCGAGACCTTGAATGCAGGCGACTCTCTGTTCTTTCAGGCCGACGCGGACCACGGCTTCGCCAACCGAACGAACGCCTCCTGCGAATACATCATGGTCATCTCGCGCCGAACCTGAAGAATTGATGGCCGCGCAGCTGCCTCCAGACCTTCGCGCAGGCTATGGCTCCGGTGTGGTGCAAGGCGGTGATGCCTGCGCCGGCGCGCACGTACAGCGCGTTGTCGGTGGGCAGTACGGCGAATCCTTCTTTCTTCGAGAGCTCGGCGGCGGCGAGCAGCGGAGTCTGCTGGGTTGTTGACGTGACGGGTGGGTGTCTAGCTCGTGAGCTTCTGTCGGGTTTTTTCGGGGTTCTGCTCGCCGAGGGGCAGGTTCAGCAGGTAGTGCAGCGCCAGGCTGTACTCGAGGTGGAGGTGAGGGTTTCGCAGGGCGGGCCCGAAGAGCTCGTCGAGTTGGCGGAGCCGATAGCGGATCGTCTGGGGGTGGACGTACAGGCGGTCCGCGACGTCCACGGCTCTGAATCCCGACTGCAGCAGGTGCTGCAGGGTCACGGCCAAGCGCTGGCGCTGCGTTCTCGGCAAGGTCATCAGCGGAGCGAGGCGGTAGGTGACCAGGTGCGCCGACATGTATGGGTCGCGCGCGGCCTGGAGGAGCGGGATGTTGTCGACGGCGAACCACAAGGGGCCGCCGTCGCCGTTCGCGAAGAGGTCCAGGGTCTCGCGGGCCCAGGCCAGCGATCGGGCCAGTTCGGTGAGTGGTACGGTCGGCCCTACCGCGGCGCTCCATCCGTGCAGTTCGCGTGTGTAGGCGGCCCGTCGGCCAGGCCCGTCGGGGTCGTACACGATCGCGCAGGGGCGGTCGTCGTACGTTCCGATCAGGGTATCGGCGTGAAACTCAGGAGCCAGGCCGTTGTCGCGGGGCAGGAGTGCGATGGCCGCGGCCGAACGGGGCGCGGGCCACTGAGCCGCCTCTGCGAGCCGTTCGATGTCTTTGGGTGCGGGGTCGCGACTCAGCAGAAGCTCCAGCAGTTGCCGACGCCGCCGACGTCGCTCTCCCTCCGCGGCCGCGGCGGCGTTCTCCGAATACCCGGCCCGCATCGCCGACGCCAGGTCGTCCACGTAGCCCATCGTCCGCTGCGCGATGAGCCCGATGATCGTCGTGGTCACCCCCGGATGACCCTGAACGACCTCGCTGAGACGGCTGATCGTCACGCCCGTTCCGACCCGGAACGCCGTCTCCCAGACCTCGGGGCCGAGGCCTTGTTCGGAGATCCAGGCCCCGTACTCGCGGAAGAAGGCCTTGATGTCCTCCTGGCTGGTCTCGTCGTCCTCCATCAGGTCGATGAACCCGCTGATCGTCCATGACACCGACTGGTTCAACCGTTTCGCGTACTGCGGTTCGTGCGGACGTACCAGGACCGGCAGCTCGGCGGCGATGGCGGCCACGGCCTCGTGCGCGACCTCGTCGATTCGTTCACGCAGCACCGTGATGAGGCCGGCCACCTCCATGTCCGGGATCTCATGCTCAATCAGCCGATACCGCATGGTCCAGAAAGTAGACGTAACCTGCATCACAGACAAGCGGACGCCTGCGCAACCCCTCAAGCCTCCTGCGCACCTTCGTGACAGATCTTTCCTTCTGTCGTGTTCGCGGGTGTGACGGACTCCCGGCTCATGATCAACCGTGCGGAGATCGGCCTTGCCGAGGACGACCAGCGTCTTCTCTCGCAGGTGGGGCTGCCTCGTGAGACTCCGCTGTTCACGGCGGACGTGCCCTCCGTGCACAGCTGATGGCCTGACTGAGGCCGTTGCGGGAGGAGCTTGCGCGGTGGCGGGCCGTGGTACGGCAACGGTCTGCCCCCGAGTGGGCAGGCGCCCCGACGGCCACCGGGGTCGGGTGGTCATCGGGGCGTTCCGTTCAGGCGGCGAACCGGCGGGCGAAGTCGGCGGCGCTGGTGGGGGTGATGGTGGGGTAGCGGGTGTTGTCGAGCGAGTCGAGCTTGGCCTTGCCGCTGACCATCGCCCATACGTACTGCAGGGCGACGTAGCCGGTCACGGGGTTCCCGGCGGCCTTGCGGCGCTGGATCTCGGCGTGCAGGTCATCGACGTCGCCCTTGCGCCGGAGTTCCAGGGAACGGCCTGAGCCGCGCTGCATGGCCGCGTGGAACTCCTTCATGGTCACCACGTCGCCCGCGACCTGGAGGTTGCGGGCGGCGGTGCTCGGGTCGAGCGCGGCGGCCGCGGTGTAGGCGGCGGTGTCCGGGACGGTGGTGAAGTCGCAGGGCTGGTCGCCGTCTCCCCAGTAGTCGAACGTGCCGGCCTCCCAGTCGATCATCTCGATGAACGGGGCCGTCATGACTTCCAGGAACGCCCCGTTCAGGATGGAGGTCTGCTTCACCGGACTGCCCTCGAACGCCTCGTCGGCCTTCTTACGGTGATCCAGGAAGACGTTGTCGCCATAGTCGAGCTTGAACAGATCGATCGCGAAGTCCGAGGGGATCATGCGCGGTACCCCGGCCTTCTCGGCGGCGCGGAGCAGGTTGACCTGCCCGTCGACGACCACGTCCGGCCCACCCTGGACCGCCGAGATGATGACCTGGTTGCCGTGATCACTGGCGAAGGTAAGGTCTGAAACCGGTTACAAGGTCAAGCCGTGAAGGGGGCCTCATGCGCATCGGGGAGTTGGCCAGGCTGACCGGAGTCGACGAGCAACTCCTACGGTACTACGAGAGGCAGGGACTGCTGGCACCCGAACGGGCCGCCAACGGCTACCGCGAATATGCCGACACGGATGTGGGTGCCGTACGGAAGATTCGCGTCCTCCTGGGCGCCGGACTCTCCACTGCCACGATCGCCGAGGTCTCGTCCTGCCTGCGGGACGACTCTCTGCCCACCCCCGCCTGCGCCGGTGTGGTCGAACGCCTCCGCGGTGAACGCGACCGGATCGATCAGAGCATCGAGGCACTCCAGGACGCACGGACCGTTCTGAACGACCTCATCGGCCGAGGGGAAACCGCGCTGCCGATCCCCGGGTGACTCAGTGTGCGGGAGCTGTCTCCTCATCTCGGGGCTGGGGTGTCGCGGGGCCGGGATGTCGGGGGAGATCGTGCTCACGCCCCGCTGGTGCGGGGCGTGAGCACGGAGTGTGTGGTGTGGCGGGTGCGCACGAGGTGTGTGGTGCGCGCGGGTGGGGTCAGCCGTTGGCGAGTGCTTGGAGACGGTCGTAGGCGCCGTTGAAGCGGTTGTGGTCGCCGACGGTCGGGCCCGTGCTGGTGTACTGCCAGATGGTGTGGAAGCCCCAGCCGGCCGGCAGTTCACCGACCGATGAGCCGTAGCGCGGGATCCAGAGCGGGTTGATCGCGCCGAAGCCGCTGTAGTTGCCCGTGCAGGTCTTCCACCAGCTGGTGGAGGTGTAGATCACGGCGTCCCTGCCGGTGCGCGACTTGTAGGTCGCGAACCACTGCTGCATCCAGCTGATCAGTGCGCCGGCGCTCATCGAGTAGCAGGTCTGCCCGTACGGGTTGTACTCCATGTCGAGGGCGCCCGGCAGCGTCTTGCCGTCGCGTGACCAGCCGCCGCCGTGGTCCACGAAGTAGTTCGCCTGCGTCGCTCCGCTGGAGCTGTTGGGGACCGCGAAGTGGTACGCGCCCCGGATCATGCCGATGTTGTAGGAGCCGTTGTACTGCTGCGCGAAGTAGGGGCTGATGTAGCTGTTGGATTCGGTGGCCTTGACGTAGGCGAACCGTACGCCGCTGTTCCATAGCGTCGACCAGTTGACGTTGCCCTGATGGCTGCTGACGTCCACGCCTTCCACGGACGCGGCCAGCGATGGCGGTGGCGCCTCGCCGGGAGGGTCCGTCTCGTGCTTGGCGATCTCGGACCCGGCCCAGTGCTGGTCGGGTCCGTTGTGCGGGGTGGCGGCGGTCGCCGTACCTGGCGTCGCGATCGCTGACGCGAGGAGGGCGATGAGGGTGCCTGCCACGATGAACGGTCTGTGCGGGGGGCGGGGGGACGGCTTTGATCCGAGCACGGATCGACCTCCAACGACCTTGAGGGGTGACTTGGGAGTCAGGTGTTCTGGGTCGAATAGTTATTCAAGGGGTAAATGGTGCAGATTGCTACCCTTTGGCTTCACCGAGACCGCCGATCGAGCGCGATCAGAATGCTCGGCGTATCAGCGTGCGGATGTCGGATTCCGTATCGTCCGGTTCGGTACGTCGCGGACGACCGGTCGCCCCGCCTCCAGGCTCTCGCGTATCGCGGCCCGCGCCTCCTCGCGCGGAGCGGCCTCGGGCGGTGCGACCAGACCCCCGCGCCGGGGGATCAGATCCTCCAACCACGACTCAGGGAAATCCAGAACGTGCTCATCGCGAACGGCGGGGGGATGATCATCCATGCGGCCCGATGCAAGGCAACGGTGACGGCGGCGCTGACCCACGCTCCAAACGGCCTGACCGTTGTTGTTGGACAGGGGGTGCATGGGGGGCTTTACTGGCAGACGCGATCGTTTATTTGGCAGCGTTCCCCCTTCGAAAGAGCGGACCCCATGTCACGATCACTACGCCGCGGTGCCCTCGCCGTCTTCGCGCTCGCGACCTCCGTCATCGCCGCCCCGGTCGCGAACGCGGCCGCCGCGCCCGTCACGCTGGGCGGCGGCAGCGGAATCGCGTTCGACCAGGGACGGCCGGGCGAACCGACGCAGGCCACCAGCTACGGCTGCACCCTCACCGCCATCGGGCACGACCGCGACGGCGACCTCGTCGCGCTGACCAACGCGCACTGCTTCATCACCGAGGACGGCACGAAGCTGGTCGGCGAGGACGTCTACCGCAACACCGTCCCGTCGGGCACGAGCGTGAACTGGGCCAACGAGATCAACCCCGACCTGGAGGCCGGGGTCATCGGGAAGGTCACCTACGTCAGCACGCCCAACAACTACGTCTCTGGCGGTACGCCCGGCCTGGACTACTCGGTGATCAAGCTGGACCCGGCGAAGGTGCACCCCACGTCCACCGTCGGCGGCGTGACCCTGACCTCGGTCGGCGCGCCGCCCTCCAACGGCACCGTCATGTGCAAGGAGGGCCACACGACCGGCCTGACCTGCGGCGCGAAGGTCGGCGAGGACAAGATCTGGTTCACCCACACGATCTGGACCTGGGCCGGCGACTCGGGCTCCCCGGTCGCGGTCGGCACGACCCTGGTCGGCAACGCCTGGGGCCTGCAGCACAGCACGCCCATCCTCAGCATCCTGAAGGACATGGACGCCAACGGTGGTGTCGGCGCGGGCTTCCAACTGGCGACCTGACGGTCGCCGAAGCGCGAAACCAGGCACCGCGCAGCGGGTGCGGTGCCTGGTGAACGCCCCCAAGGCGATCGAGTGGGTCTCTGATGTGTTGGTCAGCGTTGGGGGATGGGTGCGGGGGCGCAAAGTGGGTATCGCCTGCGAATGGGGAGTGCTCGGGGGGAACGGCTGACGTGTCTGGTGACCGGGGCGACGGGATACATCGGGGGTCGGCTCGTTCCCGAGTTGCTGGCGGCGGGGTATCGGGTGCGCTGCATGGTGCGGCGGCCGGAGAAGCTTGCTGATTATCCGTGGGCCGGCGAGGTGGAGATCGTACGGGGCGATGTCCTTGCTCCGGAGACGTTGCCCGGGGCACTTGATGGGGTCGACGTCGCGTATTACCTGATCCATGCCATGGGCGGTGGCGCGGGGGATTTCGCGGAGCGGGATCGGCAGGCGGCGCACCATTTCGCGGACGCCGTTCAGAAGGCCGGTGTGGGTCGTGTGGTCTATCTCGGGGGTCTGTATTCGGGAGGGCGGCTGTCGCATCATTTGGAGTCGCGGGCTGAGGTGGCCGACATTCTGCTGCGGTCCGGGGTTCCGACGGCGGTCCTGCGCGCGGCGGTGATTCTCGGATCGGGATCGGCGTCGTTCGAGATGTTGCGGTATCTGACCGAACGGCTTCCGGCCATGGTCACCCCGCGCTGGGTGCGTTCGCGGATCCAGCCGATCGCGATCCGGGACGTGCTGCGCTATCTGGTGGGCGTCGCCGAGCTGCCGCGTGAGGTGAATCGGGCCTTCGACATCGGCGGGCCCGACGTGCTGACCTACCGGGACATGATGTTGAGGTACGCGGCCATCGCTGGGCTGCCCGGGCGGGTGATCGTGCCGGTTCCCGTGTTGTCGCCCAAGCTGTCGAGTCTGTGGGTCGGCCTGATCACGCCGGTGCCCAGCGGGATCGCGCGTCCGCTGGTGGAGTCGCTGACCAGCGAGGTGGTCTGCCGGGAGCATGACATCGCCGAGTTCGTACCCGAGCCGCCGGGTGGCCTGGCCGGTTTCGACCGGGCGGTCACCCTGGCGCTCCGGCGGATCCAGGACGCCGACGTGGCCACACGGTGGTCGTCGGCGTCGACACCGGGCGCGCCGAGCGACCCGCTGCCCACCGACCCCGACTGGGCGGGCGGCAGCCTCTACCAGGATCGCCGGGCCAGGCGCACCTCTGCCTCGCCCGAGGCGTTGTGGGAAGTGATCGAGGGAATCGGCGGCGAGAACGGCTGGTACTCCCTGCCGGTGGCATGGCGGCTGCGCGGACTGCTCGACAGCCTTTTCGGGGGAGTGGGGCTGCGTCGCGGTCGCCGGGACCGGCGGCGGCTGCGCGTCGGGGACTCTCTCGACTTCTGGCGTGTCGAGGCCCGCGAGTCGCGACGGCTGCTCCGGCTTCGGGCCGAAATGCGTCTCCCCGGGCTGGCATGGCTGGAGTTGCGGGTGACTCCCGATCGCAACGGCCAGGGCTCCATCTACACCCAGCGTGCGCTCTTCCACCCTCACGGCCTGCTGGGTCACCTGTACTGGTGGTCGATCTTCCCGTTCCACAGCCTGATCTTCGGCCGGATGCCGCGCAACATCACCCTCACCGCGGAACGCCGTGCAGCGGACAACTCCTCGCGCGAGGAGGAACGCGTGGGGCGGTCTTAGTCGGGTGCGAGGAGCTCGGCCAGGCGGAGGGTGTCCTCCAGGTAGCGCTCGTAGGGGAAGCCGGCCGCGATCAGTGCGGCACGGAACTCGTCGTGGAGCGGCTTTCCTTCGGTGTGGAAGGCTTTCCGGCCGGCCTCGGTGAGGCGGACCAGCCGCCGGCGGGCGTGTTCGGGGTCGATGGTGACCCGGACCATGCCGTTCGCCTCGAGCGGTCGGAGCGCTCGGCTGATCGCCGGGTCGGACACCGACATCGCCTGCGCCAGCTGGTGCTGCGTCGCGGGCTCGATGTCCTCCAGCGTGCCCAGCAGCCGCATCTGGCTGTAGGTCAGGCCGTCCCGATCGTCGGTGCGCCGCCGGGCCGCCTCGCCTATCAGCATGACCACGCGGTGCAGCAGGTCTGCGAGTCCCTCGTCCATGGCCGCAGCTTAGCAGAGTGTTGACGAGTTAATATTAACCATGCAAGATTGAAGCCATGAACAC
This sequence comes from Actinomadura barringtoniae, assembly GCF_017573505.1. Lineage (GTDB taxonomy): Bacteria > Actinomycetota > Actinomycetes > Streptosporangiales > Streptosporangiaceae > Spirillospora > Spirillospora barringtoniae. The sequence goes on along the minus strand of NZ_JAGEOJ010000004.1, from coordinate 536,178 downwards.
CATCAGCTTCACCGCTCAGTCGGCATTCCCCCTGGTCTGGATCGTGGTCCCGGCCATCGGCGCGTTCGTGCGGGCTCGCCACGCCGCCTCACCCCAGGAACGGCTGGAGATCTGGCAGCGCTGGTGGGCCATCGGCGCCTTCGGCATCGGCAGCCTCTGGATGACGGTCGCGTTCCTCGTCTTCCCGGACACCATGGCCACCGCGATCGGCTTCCACCGGACGCCCTTCATGTTCGAGATCGCCTTCGCCAACCTCGGGCTGGCCGTCATGGGATTCCGGGCCGCCTCGGCGTCCGCGCGCGAGCGCATCACCATCGGGCTCGGCGGCGGGATGTTCCTGTGGGGAGCCATCGTCGGCCACGTCTACCAGTGGTTCGCGGGCGGCGACCACGCCCCCGGAAACACCGGCGGCGTCCTGGTCACCGACCTCCTCATCCCCGCCGTCATGATCTTCCTGGCCGTGCGGTCCCGGCGACTGACGGCCACGCCCCGGCCGGCCGTGAACATCGCCGCCTGAGAGTGGCGTCAGGCGGACCGTTCCGGCCGCGCAACGGGGCTAGGCGGGGATGGCCAGGTGGCGGGGGTTGGCGACGGTGAGCTTGTCGATGGTCGTGGCGCGGATCGCTTCGATGACCTCGTCGATGCGGTCGTCCAGGGTGCCTTCGCGGACGGCCAGTGCCAGCTCGGCCTCGGTCTTGCAGCCGAGGGACTGGAGGCGTCCCTGGTGGGCGGCCTTGTGGGCTTCGCCCAGGAGCGCTTCGCGGCGGGCTATCCGGAGGGCGGACGCGGCGACGCGTGCGTGAAAGCGCAGGCGGTCGTCGGGTTGCTCGGCTTCGAGGAGGAACGTGCCCACGGCGTCCAGGAGAGTGGACGCGTTGGGCAGGTCGTGCGGGGGAGCGTCGCTCGCCGGGGCGGCGTCCAGCGGGTCCGGGACGGACATCGGGGACGTCAGGCCGAGGGACAGGAGGAGGTCGTGTTCCTGCTCGCAGACCTTGCGGCCCAGCACGGCGTACTCGATGGACGGATCGGAGCCGCTGAGGAAGCGCTCGGCCTGGTGGCGGCACAGGATCGTCCAGCGGAGGGTGCCGTAGACCTCCCACCAGTGGAGTTCTTCGGGGGTGGGCGGGGTGCCGCCGGCCGCGGCGTAGCCGTCGAGGAGATCGTCGCGGGTGCCGAAGCCGCCGACCGGATGGGGCGAGCCGAACCGCCAGGCCTTGACGCAGAGCCAGCCGAGGTCCTCGGCGGGGTCGCCCAGGTGGGCCAGTTCCCAGTCCAGGACACCCGTGACGCCGGTGGGGTCGATCATCAGGTTGCCGTTGCGGAAGTCGCCGTGGACGACCGACCGCCGGGCGGAGGTCGGCGGGCGGCGGTCGGCCAGGTGGCGGAGCGCGAGTTCGACCGCGGGACGGGGCTCCTCGAACGCCTCGTACTGGGCGCTGAGCGCGGTGAGCGGGTCCTCGTCCGGCAGGTCGGGAACGGGGGACATCGTGTGGAGGCGGGCGAGGATGCCGCCGAGTTCCCTGGCGAGGCGGGGCCTGGCCTCGGCGAACCGGTCATCGCGCAGCAGCCGCCGGGGGATGGTCTCGCCGTCCAGCCGTTCCATGATCAGGTACGGCGAGCCGTCCAGCGCGTCGCCGTGGCGCACCAGAGCGGGAACGGGGACACCGGCCCGGGCGGCGGAGGCCAGGAGCGCGGCCTCGCGGGCCATCGCGGTGGGATCGGGGGACGCGGGCGGGTCGCGGCGCAGGATGAGCGGGCGGCCGTCCGCGGTGAACGACCAGGTCTCACGGCTCGCTCCACCTGACAGGCGGCGCAGGTCCGTCACGTTCGCGGACAGCAGCGCGGTGAGGGCGGCGTCCAGCGTGGTCATGCGCGGGCGGCGCGCTGGGCGGCGGCGAGTTCGCGCAGCGGATCGCTGCCGCGAGTGTCGGCGTACTCCTCGATGCGCGCGATCAGGCCGTCGGCGTTCACCGTGACGAAGAGGCAGGTCGCCATCTCGATGCGCGTCCCGGAGTCGTCCGGCAGCGTGCCGCGCAGGACGTGCCGCTGGACGTAGCCGTCGGGCAGCGTGTCGCGCCGGATCTCCTCGTACCGGAAGTCGTTCAGGTTGCGGGCCAGCCAACGCAGCGTGCGGAGGTTGTCGTCCACGCCCTGCTCGTCGCCGCCGCCAGGGCCGTCGCCGTTGTGCCAGATCAGGGCGCCGGGGGCGTAGAGGGAGCGCAGGGTCTCCACGTCGCCGCCGACGATGGCGGTCATGAACCGGTCGGCGAGTTCCTCGTGCACGGCGTCTCCTTCGCGGAGTCAGGGGAGTGGGAGTCAGGGGGTGGGCGGCAGGCCGAGGGCCCTCACGTTGAGGGTGTCCAGGGTGTCCAGGAGGCGTTCGGTGGCGGGCGGGTCGTCGCCCTGGACGAGCCAGAGGTACAGGGAGTGGTCGACCATCGCGGCGAGCGCGCGGGCCGTCATTTCGGGGTCGAGATCCTGGGCGACCAGCCCGGCGCGCTGCCAGCGCTCGATCGCCTTGGCGGAACGTCCGACGGACACGGCGCGATGCTTGCGCCGCATCTCCTGGAACTCCTCGTTGAACGTCGCGACCTGCTCGACGATCGCCATCATCTTCGCGTTGCGCAGGTACGCCTCGTAGTAGGCGCGGTTGGCGCGGCGGATACGGGCGGCGGGCGACGCGTCGGCGGGCGAGGATTCAGGGTCGGGCGGGACGGGGGAGGACTGCGTCATGTCCTCGAAGAGGCGGTCGGCGACCTCCAGGAAGACGGCCTCTTTGGACGGGAAGTAGGTATAGAAGGAGCCGTAGGCGACCTTGGCGTGCCGGGTGATGTGCGAGACCCGGGTGTCGAGGAACCCGCGCTGCTCGAAGACCTCGCGCGCCGCGGCGATCAGGCGTTCCCTGGTGCGGGTGCCGCGTTCGGTGAGCGGCGTGTGCGTGCCCTCGCCGGCGCCCGTGTCGGTCATGGGGCGTGTGTCCTTTCGTGGGTCGACGGCCCGCTTGCGGGGTTGACAGCCCGATCCTCCCAGGTCCAGGATCCGAGCATCGGACAAAGTTGATATGACTGTCAAGTCAACTTGGAGGCGGCGCCATGCCGGGACGGCCATGCTGATCAGCGACATCGTGGAGTACGCGGCCCGCAAGTACCCCGGCCGCGCCGCGCTCAGGTTCGAGGACCAGGTGATCACCTTCGCGGACCTGCGGGACCGGGTCCGGACCACCGCCAACGCCCTGCTCGCGATCGCCGCGCCGGGCGAACGGGTGGCGGTCCTGTCCGCGAACCGGCCCGAGTACATCGACCTCTACTACGGCGTCCCCGGCGCCGGGATGGCGCTGACGTTCCTCAACCACCGGCTCCACCCGTCGGAGATCACCGCGCTGGTCGAGCACGCGCAGGCGTCCGTGCTGATCGTGAGCGGCGAGTACGTCGAGGCGATGACCGAGCGCCGGCACGAGATGCCCGGGGTGAAGGTCGTCGTGGGGCTGGACGGCGGCGGCGACCGCTCGTTCGCCGACCTGCTCGCGGGCGCCTCGTTCGCCGAGCCGCCCCGCCCGGACGAGGACTCGCTCGCCTGGCTCGTCTACACCAGCGGGACGACCGGCAAGCCCAAGGGCGTCATGCTCAGCCACCGGAACCTGGTCACCGGGGTGATCGGCTCGGCCGCGCAGTGGGAGATCCCGGACGGCTCGGTCTTCCTGTTCTGCTTCCCGCTCTGCCATGTCGGCGGGTACGCGGTGCTGGTCAACCACATGCGCCAGGCGACCGTCGGCATCGTCCGCGCGTACGACAACGAGACGTTCCTGCGCCTGGTCGCCGACTGGAAGGTCACGCAGACCGGGCTCGCGCCGACGATGATCGCGTTCCTGCTGAGCCATCCCGGGATCGAGGACCGCGACCTCGGCACGCTGGAGGCCATCGGGTACGGGGCGTCCGCGATCCCCGCCGAGGTACTGCGGCGCGGCATGGACGTGCTCGGCTGCGACTTCTACCAGGGCTTCGGGATGAGCGAGACGGGCGGCAACATCCTGTACTTCGGGATCGCCGAGCACCGCCGCGCCGCGGCGGGCGAGGCCCACCTGCTCGCCGCCGCCGGGCGCGTCATGGACATGGCCGACATCCGGATCGTGGACGACGGCTTCCGTGACGTCGCCCCCGGCGAGCCGGGAGAGATGATCGTCCGCTGCGACCAGGTGATGAGCGGGTACTGGCGCGAGCCCGAGCTGACCGGGGCAGCGTTCCAGGACGGCTGGTTCCGTACGGGCGACGTCGTCCGCCGCGACGACGAGGGCATGGTCTACATCGTCGACCGGATCAAGGACATGATCATCACGGGTGGCGAGAACGTCGCGTCCCGCGAGGTCGAGCAGGTCCTCTACCGCCACCCGTCGATCGCGGACGCCGCCGTCTTCGGCGTCCCCGACCCGCGCTGGGGCGAGGCGGTGTGCGCCGCCGTCGTGCTGCGGCCGGACGCCGCCATGATCGACGCAGCCACGACCGCCGAGGAGATCATCGCGTTCGCCCGCGAGCACCTGGGCGGCTACAAGGTCCCGCGCCGCGTCGAGCTCGTCGCCGAGCTCCCGCGCAACGTCGCAGGCAAGGTCCTCAAGCGCGACCTTCGCTCCCTCTACAAGGAGGTCTCATGACCAACACCGAGTTCGAGCTCGGTGGCATCAACCACCTCGCCCTGGTCTCGTCCGACATGAAGCAGACGATCGACTTCTACTCGGGCGTCCTCGGCATGCCGCTGATCAAGACGCTGGACCTGCCGAACGGCATGGGCCAGCACTTCTTCTTCGACTGCGGCGGCGGCGACTGCGTGGCGTTCTTCTGGTTCCCGGACGCGCCGGACGCCGTGCCCGGCGTCTCCGCGCCGAGGACCCGCCCCGAACAGGGCGAGATGCTCAGCGCCGTCGGGTCGATGAACCACGTCGCGTTCCACGTTCCGGTGGAGAAGTTCGAGGACTACCGGCGGCGCCTCAAGGAGAAGGGGGTCGCGGTCAGCCCGATCCTCAACCACGACGACAGCGCGTTCGGAGTGTCCCGCGACATGTACGACGGGGTGTTCGTCCGGTCGTTCTACTTCCAGGACCCGGACGGGATCCTCCTGGAGTTCGCCTGCTGGACCCGCACGTTCACGGGCTCCGACGTCTCGCACGAGCCGAAGACCTCCGCCGACCGGACCGTCGCCACGGACCGCCGCACCGCGACCAAGGAGCAGCAGCATGCCGCGTCTGCGTGAGATCCCCCGCGCCGAGGTCACCGACGAGAAGATCCTCTTCTTCTACGACAACCTCTTCGCACCCGACCGGGACCCGGCCGTCGACCACGGCACCGCGACCGGTTCGCCCGGCGACTGGTGGACGGTCTTCGCCCAGTCCCCGGACGTGTTCCGGCACGCCGTACGCGGTTTCGCCCTCTACCGGAACGCCGAGCTGGACCCCGTACTCCGCGAGCTCGGGCAGTGCCGGGCCGGTTGGGCACGCGGCAGCCAGTTCGTCTTCTCGCAGCACTGCAAGCAGATGCGGGCGCTCGGCATGTCGGAGGAACGGATCGAGTCCATTCCGCACTGGCAGACGGCCGACTGCTATTCGCGGCTGGAACGCGCCGTTCTCGCCTATACCGACGGGCTCGTTCTGGACGGCGGCCGCGTGCCGGACGCGGTCTTCGCGATCCTCCAGGAAGAGCTGTCCGACAAGGAGATCCTGCAGCTCACCTACATCACGTGCATGTACGACATGCACGCGACGATGGCGCGGGCCCTCCGGCTGGAGTTCGACGACCACCCCGAACCCGTCGTCGAGGTCGCGGCCCCCGAGGGCTACGGCGACCGCGACATCTCCGCCGACCTCTCCGGGGAGGGCTGATGCTCTTTCCGGTGTCGGAACGGGTGCGGGACGTCCGCGAGGCCGTTCACGCGTTCATGACCGAACGCGTTGAACCCGCCGAGCCCGTCCTCAACGCGGGCGGCGAGGATTCACGCGAGGCCCTTCTCGGGCTGCGCGACGAGGCCAAGAAGGAGGGGCTCTGGGCGCTCGGTCATCCCGCCGAACTGGGCGGCGGAGGCCTGCCGTTCCTCGACTACGTCTACGTCAACGAGGTCCAGGGCCGCAGCGAATGGGGGCAGCTCGCCCTCGGCACGTTCACGCTCCAGGACTCGCTGATGCTGCACAAGTACGCGAGCCCGCGCTGGCGCGACCGCTACCTCGCGCCGATGGTCGCCGGTGAGGTGTCCCCGAGCTTCGCGATGACCGAGCCGGACGCCGCCGGGTCCGACCCCACGCAGCTCCGCACGCGGGCCGTCTTGGACGGCGACCACTGGGTCATCAGCGGCCGCAAGTGGTTCACGACCGGGGCCGCCGACGCCGCGTACACCACGGTCATGTGCCGGACCGAGCCCGAGGGGACAGCGCCGCACCGCTCGTTCAGCATGATCATCGTGCCGACGGACACGCCCGGCTACCGGATCGTCCGGGAGACGCCCGTCCTCGGGCTGCATGGCGGCCACTACGAGGTCGCCTACGACGACGTCCGCGTCCCGGCCGACAACCTGCTGGGCCCGCGCGGCGACGGCTTCGTCATCGCCCAGGACCGGCTCGGCCCCGGCCGGATCTTCCACTGCATGCGCTGGCTCGGGCAGGCGCAGCGCGCGTTCGAGCTGATGTGCGCCCGGCTCGGCGCCCGCGTCGCGTTCGGCGAGCCGCTGTCGGCCAAGCAGCTGATGCAGCAGCACGTCTTCGACTCCTACACCGAGATCCAGGCGTTCCGGCTGCTCACCCTCCAGGCCGCCGAACGGCTCGACGCGGGCGATCAGGCGCGCATCGAGATCGGCGCCATCAAGGTCGTCGGCGCCCGCATGCTCCACGACGTCGTCGACCGCGCCGTCCAGGTGCACGGCGCCGCGGGGCTCACCGACGACCTGCCGCTGTCCCGCATGTACCGGCACGCCCGCGAGGCCCGTCTGTACGACGGTCCGGACGAGGTCCACATCCAGAGCACCGCCCGCCGCATCCTCAAGGCCGTCGCATGAGCCTCCGCCGCAGAACCCTCCTTTCGAGCATCGGCATCTCTGCCGTCCTCGGCGTCACGGGCACCGCCAACGCCACCACCAGACCCTCGGGAAAGGGCAGGAAAATGAAGATCACCAAACTCGCGAGCGGGCTGCTGTTCCCCGAGGGCCCGACCGTTCTCCCGAACGGCGACGTCCTCGTCGTGGAGATCCACCGCGGCACGCTCACGCGCGTCAAGCCGGACGGCACGGTCTCCGTCGCCGCGCACGTCGGCGGCGGCCCGAACGGCTCGGCGCTCGGCCCGGACGGGCGCGTCTACATCGCCAACTGCGGCGGGCTGCGGCGCTTCGAGGTCGGCGGGTTCGTCTTCGCCGGCGGCATCCCCGACGACTACAAGGGCGGCAGCATCCAGGCCGTCGACCTGTCCGACGGTTCCGTCGAGACCCTCTACACCGAGGCGGACGGCGTCCAGCTCCGCGGCCCGAACGACCTCGTCGTCGACGCCCACGGCGGGATCTACTTCACCGACTACGGCAAGAGCGACGGCGTCACCGGCGACAAGGGCCGCCTGTTCTACGCCAAGGCGGACGGTTCGTCGATCAAGATGATCGCCGGTGGCATGGAGGGCCCGAACGGCATCGGCCTCTCCCCGGACGGCACCCGCCTGTACGTCAGCGAGACCTACACCGCCCGCGTCTGGTGGTGGGACGTCACCGGTCCCGGCGAGATCAAGGGCGGGAAGTCGCTCGGCGGCTCCGGCGGCGGCAACTTCCTCTACACCGTCCCCGACTACACCAACTTCGACTCGCTGGGCGTCGACGGCCACGGCAACGTCTGCGTCGCGTCGATGATCCACGCGGGGATCTCGATCGTCTCCCCGTCCGGCGACCTGGTCCGGTTCGTCGGCATCGACGTGGACGACGACCCGGGCATCACCAACATCACCTGGGGCGGTCACGACATGCGCACCGCCTACGTCACCGCGTCCAGCACCGGGCACCTCCTCAAGATCGAGAACTGGCCCTACCCCGGCCTGAAGCTGAACCACCCCACCTGACCGCGCCTGCCGACACTTCTTTCGGGCGAGATCAGGGGCAATGTCGGGCGAAGCTGGATACCGGCGCGTAGATCCGGCTAGCTTTAGTCCGCCCGAATACCGGCCGCTAAGGAACGTCGTGAGTAATCCCGCCATACGTATCGGCGCCAGCGTGCTGGCACTGACCGCTTTCTTCGCCACGTCCGCTTGTCAGGACGATGGGAAGACCGACGCCAAGTCCAGCCCGACGGCCAGCACGTCGGCGGCGAGCTCCCAGCCGTCGGCCCCCAGCACGCCGCCTCCGCCGCCTCTCGCGCCCTCACCGACCGCAGTGCCCAAGACCGCTGATGGCGCGATCGCGCGCTATGAGACCGTTCTGCACGCGCTGAGCCGAGGCGACCTGAAGACGGTGTGCGCCATTGCCGGGCCAGCGGCCAAGAAGGCCGAGGCCGCCGGGTTCGGGAAATGCCGGACCACCTTTACCATCATGCGGAGCATGTTCTCCGACCCTCAGTTGAGCGCATTGCGGACCGCCACCATCGACAAGTCGAAGGTGATCAAGCGGGCCAACGGAAACGTGGAGATCCCGACGCGCGCCGTGGTCTCCAAGGCGACGTTCACCGAGGACGACCTGGGCGGCGTGACGCTGGCGTACCGGCATGGCAACTGGTTCATGGTCGACTGAGGCCGGACCAGGGGTGATCAGGTTCAGGTGGAGGCGGGGAGTGTGAGGCGGAGGTTCTGGGCGGTGCCCGCGCCCGCGTAGACGTTCAGCCCGGTCAGGCCGCTTTCGGATGTCGCGTCGTTGACGTCGATGGCCGGGGTGGCGCCGCCCGCGAAGAACACCTGGATGCGCGGGCCGGTGGTGACGATCTTCAGGTGGTAGGCCTGCCCTGCGCGGATGGGTGTGGAGTAGGTGCCGAGGTCGCGGCCGGGGCGCCACAGTTTGAGCTGCCCGCCGCCGTCGGCGTTGATGTTGGCGGTGTAGTGCTGGGAGGCGTCGGCCTTCGCGCGGAACGTGAGGCCGACGGCGTTGGCGCTGCCCAGGGTCAGGTCGCCCTCGTAGCTGAGGTCGGAGGCCGCCTGGCCGGACAGGTCGAAGCCGTCGCCGTTCGCCCAGCCGCGCCGTCCGAGGGGAGTGTCGGTCCAGACCGAGGTGATCGCCGTCCAGGTCCCGGTGATGTCTGTCGCCAGCCCGGCGTTGGCGTTGCGGAGGGTCGCCTCGCCGTTGAAGACGTTGAGGCCGAGCAGCCCGCCGGCGTACGTGGTGTCGGTGACGTCGATGACCGGAGTGCCGCTCGTACCGAGGAACACCTGGATGCGGGGGCCGGTGGCGTTGACCTTGAGGCGGTAGGTCTGGTCGCGGGTGATGGGGGTGTTGTAGGTGGCGATGTCGCGGCCGGGGCGCCAGAGTTTGATCTGTCCGCCGCCGCTGGTGTTGATGTTGGCGGTGTAGTGCTGGGTGGCGTCGGCGTTCGCGCGGAACGTGAGGCCCGCGGCCTCGGCGGTGTCCAGGCGCAGGTCGGCCGAGTACGACAGGTCGGAGACGCTCTGGCCGGACAGGTAGAAGCCGTCGCCTGGCGCCTGGGCGGTGTTGCCGTCGGTGATGGCGCTCCACGTTCCGCCGCGCGCCTGCCAGGGACCGGGCACGTTGCTGCCGGGGTTCCGGGTCGGTACGAAGTCGCCCCAGGCCCGGGCGAGGCGATGGAACGTCAGGGAGACGAGGCGGACGGTGCCGCCTTCGGCGAAGACGGCGATGCCGCGGCCGGCCGGTGAGGGATCGAAGTCGATGTTGTTGCTGGAGGAGAACTGGCCCGCGTTGCCGAAGACCGCCAGCTGTCCGCGATCGACCAGCACCCGGATCTTGATCCGGCCGCCGGTGGGGGACAGCGGGCTGCCCATGAGCGTTCGGCCGGCGCGGTCATAGGCGACCTCGCTGTTGCACGTGCCGTCGGCATAGGTGTGCAGCCGCAGCCCGAACCGGGACGCGGTGGCGTTCGCGGCGTCGAACTCGGCGATGACCTCGTACTGGTCGGCGGAGATCCCCGCGAGCGGGTTGGACGCCGGGTCCGCGGTGATCGTCCGATCGGACCAGCCGCGGGTGCCGCTGCGGAGTGACTGGAGCTCCTTGATCGGCGTACGGGTGACGCGCAGCCCTTCGGGGAGCGTGACCAGGTTCAGCTCGGCGGGGAAGGTGGCGTTGCCGGTCCAGACGCTGCCGAAGTTGCCGTTCTGCCAGGCGATCTGGACGCGCCGCCCGTCCGGCATGTCGTTGAACGTGAGGCCCGCGTAGGCGTTGCGGCCCGAGTCCATCTGCACCGGCTCGGTCCAGGCGGTGGTGAAGCGGGTGCCGTCGAAGTCGCCGACCACGTACTTGGTGCTGGCGGCGTTGATGACCCACTTGACGGTCGTCCCGCCGTCCACCTTCATCGGGTACATGTCGGGGCATTCGAACAGCCAGTCGGCGGCGTACCGGCTGGCGAAGGTCCAGTCGAGCAGGTTCGCCGAGGTGTAGATGTCGTAGCCGTTGCCGCCCTCGTTCGACCAGAACACCATGACCCACGTGCGGTGGTACCCGTCCCAGAACACCTTGGGGTCGCGGCTGTCGGTGCTGGCGGCCGGCGGCCGGGCGACGACCTTGCCGTTCTGGTACGGGGTGAACGTCTTGGCGCCGTCGGTGCTGTAGTCGAGCAGCACCCCGCCGGTGCCGGTGTACACCAGGATCGGGGCGTCGGACCCGTTCTTCAGGCCGCTGACGTTGTCGTGGTCGACGACGCCCGCGCCCGAGAACAGGTTCCCGGGGTGCGTGCCGGGTTCGAGGGCGAGCGCCCGCTGGGTCCAGTGGACGAGATCGGGACTGGTGGCGTGCCCCCAGTTCATGGTGTCCCAGGCCAGCCCGTACGGGTTGTGCTGGTAGAAGAGGTGGTAGACGCCGTTGTAGTAGAGCGGCGCGTTGGGGTCGTTCATCCAGCCCGTGCGCGAGCTGAAGTGGAACTGGCCCCGGTAGTTCTCGTCGTAGGCGCCGACCAGGGTGGTCGGGTAGGGGTAGTTGGGGTAGCCGTCCGCGAACGCCCGCCCGGGACGGAGCATCGCGGCGGCGAAGACCGCGGCCGCGCCGCCGAGGACGGTGCGGCGGCTGAGCGGAGCGCTGCTGAACGGATTGGGGTTCGCGGATACGTCGACCATCGAAAACTCCTCTGACGGCGATCGGGGTGGGGTGGGGTGGGTGCTGGAGGGCAGGCCGATCGCGCCCGCCGGCCATGAGGTGGCGTGCATCTGAACGAGACGTTGGCGAGGGGCGGCGTCAGGCGGGGAGGTCGGCCAGGCGCGGCGGATCGGCGCCGCGCTGGCGGCAGGTTTCCGCGGCGACGTCGGCCGCGAACGTGAGGGCGCGGGTGAGCAGGTCGGTGTCCAGCCCGGTGAGCCGGCCGTGCAGGACGCCCGCGGTGTGGAGCCGGTAGAGCAGCCCGGCGGTGAAGGCGTCGCCCGCGCCGACGGTGTCGACGGGGATGACCGGGCTCGCCGGAACGGTCACCCGTTCACCGTCGAGAGAGGCGTAGGCGCCCCGGGACCCCAGCGTGACGACGACGAGGCGGACGCCGTCGGCGTGCCAGGCGTCGCACGCGGCGCCGGGGGAGACGCCGGGCATGAGGTGGCCGAGGTCGTCGTCACTGAGTTTGAGCACGTCGGCGACGGACGACCAGGCCGGAAGCAGGGAACGGTAGCGCTCGACGGGGACGATCCCCGGCCGGATGTTGGGGTCGATGGACACGGTCGTCCCCGGCCGCCGCCGGACCAGCAGCCGTTCGATGAGCGGGCCGCCCGGTTCGAGGGCGAGGGCGAGCGAACCGGCGTGAAGGCACGTCGCTTCGGCGGGAACGGCGTGTCCGAGCTCGGCCTCCGTCCATTGGAAGTCGGCGGTGCCGGTGGCGTAGAAGGAGTAGACGGCGTTGCCGTGACCGTCGATCGAGGCGACGGCGAGGGTGGGTTCCTCCTTGGCGGTGACGGCGCGGGTGAGGTCGACGCCGGAGCCGGTCAGATGGCGGCGGAGCAGGTCGCCGAGCGGCCCCCGCGGGATGCGGCCGGCGAACGCCGTGGGCGCGCCGAGCCTGCCGAGGGCGACGGCGGTGTTGGCGGGTCCGCCGCCCGGGCGTACTCGCAGGTCGAGAACGCCCGGGCCGGACGGCGACGTCGAGACGAAGGCGTCCGCGACGGTCTCCCCGATGACCGTGATCATGGCTGGGCGGCTCCGGTCATGATCGCGACCGCGTCGGACATGGTGTGGCCTGCGGGGTCGATGACCGCGATCCGGCGGCCGAGCCGCTGGATGTGGATCCGGTCGGCGATCTCGAAGACGCTCGGCATGTCGTGGCTGATCAGAACGACCGCGAGGCCCCGCTCGCGGACCCGGCCGATCAGGTCCAGCACCTGCTTGGACTCCTTCACGCCGAGCGCGGCCGTCGGCTCGTCCATGATGACGACATGGCTCGCCCAGGCCGCCGCGCGGGCGACCGCGACCCCCTGCCGTTGCCCGCCGGACAGGTTCTCCACCGCGCCGGCCATGGACTGCAGCCCGATGTTGAGCTCGTTCATGTACCGCGCCGACTCCGCCCGCATCGCGGGCTTGTCGAGCATCCTGAACAGGCTTCCGAGCACGCCTTTCCGGCGCTTCTCACGGCCGAGATACAGGTTGGAGCTGATGTCGAGGGCGGGTGCGACGGCCAGGTTCTGGTAGACGGTCTCGACACCCTGGCGGCGGGCGTCCAGCGGCGACTTGAAGTGCGCCTCCCGGCCGTCGAGGAAGATCGTCCCCTCGTCGGGCCGTACCGCGCCCGACAGCGCCTTGATGAGCGAGGACTTCCCGGCGCCGTTGTCGCCGATGACCGCGAGGACCTCGCCGGCCATCAGATCGAAGTCGCAGCCCGCGAGGGCCGTCACCGGGCCGTACCGCTGCACCAGCCCGCGCGCCTTCAGCACGGCGTCGGTCTCGTCCTTCGCCGGGACGGGTTCGGTCCCGTTCGTGTCGGTGTCGTTCGTCATCGCCGCGCGCTCCTCTTCCTGGAGAGCTGGTCCACCGTCACGGCGAGGATCACCAGGATGCCGGTGATGAGGATCTGGTAGATCGACGCCACCCCCATCAGCTGGAGGCCGTTGCGGATGATGCCGACGAGCAGCGCGCCGATGAGCGTTCCGACGACCCGGCCGCGCCCGCCGAACAGGGACGTTCCGCCGAGCACCACCGCGGTGATGGAGTCGAGGTTGTCGGTCTGCCCGGCCTTGGGGTCGCCGACCCCGGTACGGGCGATGAGCAGCAGCGCCGCGATCCCGTAGACCGCGCCCGCGATCGTGTAGACGGCGAGCAGCCGCCGCTGCACGGGGATGCCGGTGAGGCGCGCCGCCTCGGCGTCGTTGCCGACCGCGTACACATGCCTGCCCCAGGGCGTCTGCCCGAGCACGTACGCGGCGAGCGCGAACAGGCCGAGCATGAGCACCGACCCGTAGGTCACGTCGGTGCGGCCGAGCGGGAAGGAGTCGCCCAGCGAGGTCATCGCCGACGGCAGCCCGCTGATGGTCTGCTCGTCGGAGTAGATGTGGGTCAGCGCGAACGCCACGTTCAGCATGCCGAGCGTGACGATGAACGGGGGCAGCGAGACCTTCGTGACGAGCAGGCCGTTCACCAGCCCGAAGCCGGCGCACACCCCGATCCCGGCGGCGATCGCGAGCAGCGGCGGCCAGCCGGAGCCGACGGCGAGCTTGGCCATGACGACCCCGCCGAACGCCATGATCGCGCCGCAGGACAGGTCGATGCCGGCGGTGAGGATCACCAGGGTCTGGCCGATGGCGAGCGTTCCGACGACCATGACCTGCTGGATCACCAGGGCGAGGTTGCCGCCGGACAGGAACTGCGACGACTGGGTGGTGAAGAAGGCGCAGGTGAGCAGCAGGGCCACGAACGGCCCGACGGTCGACCCGTGCGGGATCGCGAGCCGTGGAGAGGCGGCCCGCAGCTTCTCGGTGAGCGCGGTCAAGGTCACCCCCAGCAGTTCTGCAGGCCGAAGGCGGTGTCCTTGGCGTCCACCCCGGAGACCACCTTGTCGGTCACCAGGGTGACGCCGGTGTCGGTGTAGCCGGACGCCTTGGTGCCGTCCTTGGCGAACTTGGCGACGGCGTCGACGCCGAGCTGCGCCATCTTCAGCGGGTACTGCTGGGAGGTGGCGGCGATCTGGCCGTCCTTGACGCCCTTCACGCCCGTACAGCCGCCGTCGACCGAGACGATCAGCACCTTCTTCTCCAGGCCCTTGGCCTTGAGCGCGGAGTAGGCGCCGAGCGCGGCGGGCTCGTTGATGGTGTAGACGATGGTGAGCCCGGGCGCCTTCTGCAGGCAGTTCTCCATCGCGGTCTGCCCCTTGGCCTGGTCGCCGCCGGTGTCCGCCGTGCACACCACCTGGGGAGCGGTGGCCAGGGAGGTGGCCTTGGCGTCCACGGTCGCCGCACCGAACCCGGCCAGGAAGCCGTTGTGCCGCAGGATCCCGACCGTGACGCCCGGCGCGAGATCCAGCATCGCGATCTTCGGGGTGGTGCCGGCCGTCTTGGCCTTGGCGTACTGGCCGATCAGCTCGCCCGCCTTGAAGTTGTCGGTCGCGAACAGCGCGTCGGTGCCGTCCTGCGGCTCGGTCGGGGTGTCGAGCGCGATGACCAGCACGCCCTTGTCGCGGGCCCGTTTGATCGCCGGGATGATGGCCTTGGTGTCGCTCGGCGTGATGAGGATGCCCTTCACGCCCGCCGCGACCATGTTCTCGATGGCCGTGACCTGGCCCTCGTTGTCGCCGTCGAACTTTCCGGCGGCCGTCATCAGCTTCAGCCCGTCCTTGCCCGCCTGCGCCTGCGCGCCCTCGCGCATCTTCACGAAGAACGGGTTGGTCTCGGTCTTGGTGATGAGACCGACCTTCGCGGTGCCACCTGAGCCCTTGGCTCCTTCGCCGCAGCCGGTGAGGGCCAGGGCGCCGATCGCGGCGAGCGCGATACCTCTGCGGACCATGTTCTCTCCTCGGGGATGTGGGGAGTTCGGGGGGGTTTCCTCCCCTTGAGGTGGCCGCTATCTTGCTGACCCGAAAACACCCGCGCAAGCGCTTGCGCAAACGCTTCGATCAAGGAGGGCCGGCATGGCCACGATGGCCGACGTCGCACGTCAGGCCCGGGTTTCGATCTCCACGGTGTCGCATGTGATCAACGGGACGCGGTACGTCTCGGACGAGACCCGGCAGCGGGTCCTCACAGCCGTCGAAGACACCGGCTACATCCACAACACCGTCGCCCGGTCGCTGGTCACCTCCAGCACCAAGTCGATCGGCCTCGCCATCTCGGCGATCTCCAACTTCTACTTCGCCGACCTCGTCGCCGCGCTGGAGTCCCAGGTCCGCCTCGCCGGCTACACCCTCCTGCTCACCGACACCCACGACGACGCCGAGGAGGAACTGAAGGTCGTTCAGGCGCTCCACCAGCGCCGCGTCGACGGCATCCTGCTCGCCACCGAAGCCCACGGCCCGGGATCGCCTGCACTGCGCTACCTGGAGGAGCTGTCCATCCCGACCGTGCTGGTCGACCGGTGCGCCTCGCCCCGCTTCGACCAGGTCGGCACCGAGAACATCGAATCCAGCGCCCACCTCGTCCTGCACCTCGCCCAGCTCGGCCACCGCCGCATCGGCATGGTCTCCGGCCGAGCCGGCCTGGTCACCTCCGCCGAACGCATCACCGGCTACCGCATCGGCCTGAAACGCGCCGGCCTCCCACCCGACCCGGAACTGATCGCCTCAGGCGCCTCCAACGCCCACAACGCCGAGGCCGCGATCGCCCGTCTGCTCACCCTCCCCGACCCGCCGACCGCCCTGTTCGTCGCCAACAACCACATGACCATCGGCGTCATGCGCGCCCTCGACAAGCGCGGCGTCCACGTCCCCGACGACCTCGCCCTCTCGGTTTTCGACGACTTCGAATGGGCCTCGATCTTCCGCCCCCGCCTCACCTCGATCGCCCAGCCCATCCGCCAGATCGCCGCCACCGCCATGGACCTGCTCGCCGAACGCATCACCGAACCCGACCAGCCACCCCGCGCCGTCCGCTTGAAACCTCGCTTCATGCACCGAGAATCCTGCGGCTGCCTCCGCTGACCGCCACCGGAAACGCTCCGTTCTGCGGGTGCTGGTGGTGTTGTGCTGCGTTTGATGGCGTTTTCGGTGGAGAGGCTGCCCCCTGACGATCTGAGGATTGGGGGCAGATGGAGCGGACGGCGTTCGTGCTGGGCGGCGGCGGGGTCCTCGGCGCCCACGAGGTGGGGATGCTGCGGGCGCTCGATGAGTTCGGCGTCCGCCCGGACCTGGTCGTCGGCACCTCCATCGGGGCGCTGAACGGGGCGCTCGTCGCCGCCGACCCCGAGACCGCGGTCGAGCGGCTCATCAGCCTGTGGTCCGACCAGGCCGTCCGCGAGGCCCTCGGTTCGCGGATCTGGGAACGGTTGTGGACGCTCGCACGATCGGGCACCCATCTGCACTCGGCCGAACCGCTTCGGCGGATGCTCGGCGAACTGCTTCCCGCCGAGACCTTCGAGGAGCTCGCCGTCCCCTTCCAGTGTGTCGCGGCGGGGATCGAGACCGCGATGGCCCACTGGTTCTCGACGGGGCCGATCATTCCGGCGGTGCTGGCGTCCTCGGCGGCGCCCGGCCTGCTGCCGCCGGTGCGCATAGGCGACCGGCACTACTTCGACGGCGGACTGGTGCACAGCATTCCGGTCGGCCGCGCCGTCGAGCTCGGTGCCACCACGGTCTACGTCCTGCACGTCGGGCGGATCGAACGAGATCTGGCGCCGCCCCGGCGCCCCTGGGAGGTCGGGATGGTCGCGTTCGAGATCGCACGTCGGCATCGCTTCTTCGAGGAGATGTCCGCGCTCCCGGACCGGGCCACGGTGCACGTGCTGCCGGCGGGCGGCCCGCCGAAGAAGGCCGGGGTGGACATGTCCCAGATGCGGTACCGCGGCTCGGGCGTCGCGTCCCGCATCGAGCGTTCCTACCAGGCCTCGCTGAAGTACCTGAAAGAGCGGGCATGAGATGGCGCCGCCCCTTGTGCGCCGTGCGGTCTGCGTACCGCTGCTGTTCGTTCTGACCCTGCTCGTCGTTGTGCTGTTCCCGGTGGTCTGGCCGGTCGCCACGCTGATGTCGCGGCTCGGCGGCGAACGCAACCGCGCCGTCCGGTTGCTGTGGTTCGCCCTGGCGTGGGGCGTCCTGGAGTCGTCGGCCGTGCTGGCGTGCGGCTGGCTGTGGTGCCGAAGCCTCGGCCGTACCGAACGGTCCAAGGACCGGCACTACGAGATCATCCGCCGGTACGTCGCGGGGCTCCATCGCGTCGCTCAGCGCCGCCTCGGGCTGCGCCTCGACGTGAGCGGGAGCAGCTCCGCCGAGCCTGAGGGCGACCGGCCGTTGATCGTGCTCAGCCGTCACGCCGGGCCGGGCGACGCGCTCCTGCTGGTGCACCACTTGCTGACCGACTACCGGCGCGAGCCCCGCGTGGTGATGAAGGCGCTGCTCCAGCTCGACCCGTGCATCGACATCGCGGCGAACCGCCTTCCCAACGTGTTCGTGGCTCCGGGAGGCGGCATCACCGAGCAGATCGAGCAGCTGGCCGGAACACTGGGGCCACGCGACGCGCTGCTCATCTTTCCCGAGGGCGGCAACTTCACCCCGGCTCGCCGCAGGCGCGCGATCCGGCGGCTTGTGCGGATGCGCCGCCACCGCGAGGCCGCCCGCGCCGCCCGCATGACCCATGTGATGCCGCCACGCCCCGGCGGAGCGCTCGCGGCCATCGCCGCCGCACCGAACGCGGACGTGGTGTTCGTCGCGCACAGCGGCCTGGAGGAGATGGACTCGGTGGGCGACGTCTGGCGGCTGGTCCCGCTCACCGACGTCGTGCGGGCTCACTGGTGGCGGATCCCGGCCGAGGACGTTCCGGTGGGCCGCGAGGCGCGACTCGACTGGCTGTACGCCCAATGGGAGCAGGTGGACGCCTGGATAGGCGCCCAACACACCGGCACCGGTGGCGGTCAACGCCGCGGCCTGGAAACGGGAGAGTGTTTCTAGGCGGGGGCCGGGCGGGCTTGTTCGGAGATGGTGGCTGCGGTGGTGGTCGTTGGCAGGCTGGCCACGGTTGTTGCCAGGCGGTCTACCTGGTGCGGGGGGAGGGCTCGTTCGGCGTTGAGGCGGAACTTGGTGAGGAGCTCGGCTCGGGTGAGGGGGGTGGTCGGGCCGCCTCGGGAGGACGCTACGCGGTGTTCGAGGGTTGCGCCGCGGGTGGTGCGGACCCGGAGCACGGCTGCGAAGGCGGTGGGGAAGATGGCGCTCGCCTCGGGGTCGGCCACGCAGGACACGCGGTCGGCGAGGGCCAGGTGGCGAGGGTCGGTCAGGGTGTTCTCGGTGAAGTCGTCCAGGTAGACGCCCAGTCCACCGCCGCCGAGGAGCGCCACCGCGACTGTGAACGGGCCGGAGAACTTGGCGTGGTAGGGGGTACGGGGGCGCACCTTGTCGGGGCGTGGCTCGGCGATCGTGCGGAGGGTGGGGGTGGGAACGCCCAGTTCGATCTCCACGATGTCGTCCGGGTCGAGGCCGCCTGCGCGCAGGGCGAGGGCGCAGTCGATCGCCGGGTGGGTGAAGTGGTTGGACGGATAGGGCTTGTAGACCGTGCGGAGCGTCTCCCAGCGTTCGCCCAGGCCGTCGAGCAGGGCGTGCTCGTCGTAGGTGCCGCCCAGCCAGGCCTGGAAGAAGCCGAAGCGTCCCTCCAGCACGGTCGGCGGCCCGGTGACACCGGCGCGGGCGAGGGAGGCCGCCGTCACGCCGGCGTGGGCGGCCCAGCCGCAGTGGACGCGCTTGACGGTGCCGCCGGTGCGGTTGGCTTCGATGACGCCCGCACCCATGCTCGCGGCGATGCCCATCGCCGAGGCGACGCCCTCGGTGTCGAGGTCGTACAGGAGTGCGGCGGCGGCCGCCGAGCCTAGCGTTCCGCAGATGGAGGTGGCGTGCTGGCCTCGTTCGAAGAACGCGGAGTTGCGGAGCTCGGGAAGGTAGGAGGCCATCCCGAGGCGATCGCAGATCTCGATGCCGGCCGCGACCGCCGCCGTGAGGGCCGGGCCGCCCGCGCCGGCCTCCTCGGCCGCGGCGAGCGCCGCGGGCACCACCGACGCGCTCGGGTGCAGGATCGAGGGCAGGTGGGTGTCGTCGAAGTCCAGCGCGTGCGCCAGCGTTCCGTTGAACAGGGCGGCGTTCGGCGCGGGCAGCTTCCCCGCCTCGCCGAACAGGGCCGCCTGGGGCGTGCCGGACCAGGCCCGCACCATCGAGAGCACGGCCGAGGCGGACTCCTCGGCGAGGCCCGCCAGGCAGTTGCCGATGACGTCCAGGACGCGGCCGGTGACGTCGGCCGCAGGCTCGGGAGGCAGCGGGCTGTCGCGGCAGCGCACGGCGAAGGCGGCCAGGCGCTGGACCATGGTGGCCTCAGGCATCGGGCAGCACCGCCAGGGGACGGACCGGCGCGCCGGTGGCGCCGACGATCAGCAGCGGGTTGAGGACGAGCAGGAACTCCCTGACCCCGGTGTCCAGCAGAGGCGCCAGCCGCATCGTCTCCACGATGTTGATCCCGGACTCCACCAGCATGATCCTGTGCACGGGCAGGGTCGCGTGGCCCGCGCCGGGGGCCAGGTGCTCGAACGCGATCGTCTCCCCGCCGACGATCCGTGGCCGCCGCTCGGCCAGCCATCGGCCCGCCGCCTCGCCCGGACCGGGCACTCCGGCCGCCCGGCCGATGAACGCCTCGCGTTCATGCCAGCGCCGGGACCAGCCGGTGCCGATCAGGAGCGCGTCGCCCGGCCGGAGGTCGAGGGAGGCTGAGGCTTTCTCCAGGTCGCCGGGGGTGATCTCGTAGCCGGGCGGAAGGACGTCCGTGCCGTTAACCGCGGCCACGTCGAGGAGCAGGCAGCGGCCCACATAGGGAACGAAGTCGTCAATGCCCAGTTCGGCGAATCCCTCGTGGCTCGCGCCCGGGTCGCGCCCGCCGTGGAGCAGGCCGTCCTGGGACACGTGCGCGAGCGCGTCCACATGCGTGCCGACGTGCCCGCCGGTCACGATGATCTCGTTGGCGGCCGAGCCCCCGTCCGCGCGCACCATGTCGCCGTGGCGCCGCTCCAAGGCCATGCGGAACGGGGGATGGTTGGGGGACTGGGGCATGCCGCGCCGCATCGGCTGCGACAGGTCCAGCACTCGTGCGTGCTCGACGGCGTTGAGCAGGTCCATGCTCAGATGGCGCCCTTCTGCTTGAGGCGGTCGAGGTCGCCCGCGGACAGGCCGAGGAGGCCGCCGTACACCTCGGCGTTGTGCGCGCCCGGCGCCGCGCCGGTCCACCGGATGGAGCCCGGCGTGTCCGACAGGCGGTACAGCACGTTCTGCATGCGCAAAGGGCCGAGGTCGGGGTCCCGCACGGTGGTGATCGAGTCGAGGGCGCGGTACTGCGGATCCTCGAACACGTCCCGGATGTCATAGATCGGCGCGATCGCCGCCTGGGCCTTCTCGAACTCGGCCACGACCTGGTCGGCGTCGCGTTCGGCGATCCAGCCGCCGACGTGCGCGTCCAGCAGGTCGGCGTGCTCGGCCCGGCCCGCGCCGCCCGCGAACCACGGCTCGTCGATCACCTCGGGGTGGCCGACCAGGCGCAGGACCCGTTCCGCGATGCTCTGCGCGCTGGTCGACACCGCGAGCCAGCGGCCGTCCCGGCTGCGGTAGACGTTGCGCGGCGCGTTGTTGCCCGAACGGTTCCCGGTACGTTCCTGGACGAGCCCGAGCTGGTCCCACACCAGGGGCTGCGGCCCGAGCAGCGTGAGCAGCGGCTCGATGATGGCCAGGTCCACCACCTGGCCTCGCCCGCCGCCGGTGTCGCGGTGGTACAGCGCCGTCAGGACGGCTCCGACGCAGGTCAGCGCCGCGACTCCGTCGGCGAGCCCGAACGGGGGCAGCGTCGGGGGCCCGTCGGGCTGCCCGGTGACCGCGGCGAAACCGCTCATCGACTCGGCGATCGTGCCGAAGCCCGGCCGCCCCGCGTACGGCCCCTCCTGGCCGAACCCGGTGACCCGGGCGATGACCAGGCGGGGGTTGATCTCGTGCAGGGACGCGGGGGACAGGCCCCAGCGCTCCAGCGTTCCGGGCCGGAAGTTCTCGATGAGCACGTCGGCCCCGGCCGCGAGTTTTCGCACCAGGTCCGCGCCCTCGGGAACGCTCAGATCGCAGGTGACGGCCTTCTTGTTGCGGCCGAGCATCTTCCACCAGAGCCCGTGCCCGTCCTTGGCGTGCCCGTGGGTGCGCGCCGGATCGCCCTTCACCGGATGTTCGACCTTGATCACCTCGGCGCCGTAGTCGCCGAGGACGGTCGCCGCGAGGGGGCCGGCGAAGAGGGTGGCGAGGTCGAGCACCACGACCCCGTCGAGCGGACCTGTCGGGGCCACGCGTCCTCCCGAGTGTTCCATTGATCGGAAAGCCGTTTCCACCATAGCGACACCGGACAGTGATTGGAAACGGTGTTACGTTCTACGAAACACGCGAGCTACGACACACGCGAGCCCTCCCTCACCTGTGACAGGAGGTGATGGCCGGGTCGAGCCGTCTCCGACCCCGGCCGCGCCCATGCCCAGATTCGATCTGCTCGTCAAGAACGGCGTCCTCGCCGTGCCGTACCACGGTGAGGTGCGCGCCGACCTGGCCGTGGCCGGCGGCCGCATCGCGGCGATCGGCGAAGACCTCCCGGCCGCGGACGCCGGCGAGGTCGTCGACGCGTCCGGAAAGGCCGTCCTGCCGGGGGCGGTCGACGCGCACTTTCACATCGGCATCTACCGCGACATGGCGCTCGACGCCTACGAGGAGACGCGATCGTCGCTGGTCGGCGGCGCCACCACCGTGCTCTCCTACTTCCGGACCGGCCAGCACTACCTGGACAGGACCGGCCCGTACAAGGAGATCTTTCCCGAGGTGCTGAGCGCGGTGGAGGGGCGGTCCTTCACCGACTACGGCTTCCACCTGGCGCCGATGACGGTCGAGCAGATCGGCGAGATCCCGGCGCTGGTCGCCGACCACGGCGTGACCTCGTTCAAGTACTACATGTTCTACAAGGGCTTCGATCTGGCGGCCAACAGCCGTGACGCCCGCGCGTTCACCATGGGCGACGAGTACGACCTCGGCCACCTCTACCTCATCCTCGAACAGCTGGCCCGGACCCAGGCCGACCACCCGGACCTGCGCCTGTCGCTGTCGCTGCACTGCGAACAGTCCGAGCTCATGCGGATCTTCATCGACCGGGTCCGGCGCAGCGGAGAACCCCAGAACCTGCGGGCCTACTCCGAGGGACGGCCGCCGCTCACCGAACGTCTCGCCATAGCCGAGGCCACCACGCTCGCCGGGCACACCGGGACCAGCGTCAACCTCCTCCACCTGTCGAGCGCCGAAGCACTCGCCGAGGCCGAGCGGGCCCGGGGCGCGCACGGCACCGACATGCGCTTCGAAGTCACGCTGCATCACCTGTGCCTGGACCATGACGTCCTCGACGCGCGCGGCGGACTGGGCGGCAAGGTCAACCCGCCGATCAGGACCTCACGCGACAACGAGTACCTGTGGGAGCGGGTCCGTGACGGGCTGGTGAGCTGGGTCGCCTCCGACCACGCGTGCTGCATGGAGGAGCACAAGGGCGACGACCTCTGGCCCGCCCGCCCCGGCTTCGGCGGTACGGCGCTGCTCTACCCGGTCCTGATCAGCGAGGGACATCACCGGCGCGGCGTGCCGCTGACCCGTATCGCCGAGGTCGCCTCGGCCAACCCCGCCAAGGCGTACAACCTGTGGGGCCGGAAGGGGAGCCTGGCGGTGGGCTTCGACGCCGACCTCACCATCGTCGACCTGGACCGGGAGCAAGAGGTCAGCACCGGCCTGCTCCTGTCCGGCCAGGACCACTGCCCGTTCGACGGCGTGAAGGTGCGCGGCTGGCCCGTCGTCACCGTCGTCGGAGGACGCGTCGCCTACCGGGACGGCGCCGTGATCGGTGAGCCCGGCGGGACCTACCTGCGCAGATCCTGAACGGGAGGGCGGGGACGGCCGGCCGCCTACATCCCGTCTCCGGACCAGCGGCCGGTCGAGCGGCTGCGCACGGGCAGGGTGGAGGGGATGGGCGCCGGGATCGGCTGCCCTTCCTTCCACGCGCGGCCCCGGCCCACGTTGTGGCTGTGCTCGTCGGTGCGTTCGTCGGGGTGCTCGAGGTCGCGCGGGTCGGCGCCCCAGTCCGCCTGCCCATGGTCATGGTCATGCTCATGACCGCCGCCGGGGCCGTGCCCGTGACCGCCCTGGAGGTCGGCCGCGTCGACGGCCTTGGCGATCGCGATGAGGCTCTTGTCGACGCCGGTGCCGTGCGAGACGAAGCCGGCGTCGGGCTGGCCCTGCTCGCGCTGGAACTCGATGGAGGCCTGGATGTCCTTCAGGTCGCGCTCGTCGCGGAGCGGGGTGCCGCGCCCCACGTCGTGGCTGGACATCGACCAGCGCATGCGGCCGCCGCCCGGACCGTAGTTGACGGCCTCGCCGCCCCAGCGGATCCACTCGTTCTGGGTGTACCAGTTGATCAGCTCGCCGTCGGAACGCAGCAGCCAGGTCGTACCGCCCTCGGGCGTGGTGAAGTGGCCGTGCTTCACGCGGGCGGGACGGAAGAAATAGGTGCCGACGTCCATGGTGCCGAAGTTGCCCTCCATGCGTCCCTGGAGCGTGTAGGCCTCTTCGTAGCAGGGATGGTGGGCGAGGCGATGCTCGGTCCAGCCCTCCTGGGAGTGCACGAGGCGGGTGTAGAAGCCCGTGATCGGGTCGACGTGCAGGTACTTGATGAACAGGCCCGGCATCGGCCCCTGCACGGGGACGGCGTCCCACGTCCTGGCCTCGGTGTCGACGACGATGACCTCTTCGCGGGCGTCGGCCCAGCTCGGCGCGTACAGACTGTCGACGGGGTCGAAACCGGCGTCGCCGTACTCGCGGTAGTGCAGGATGCGGGTGCCTTCGCTGAACGTGATGGAGTCGGTGGGCACACCCTTGGGCGCGTAGACGTACCCGCCCTTCCCGATCTCCTTCCCGCCGTAGGTCATCGATCCCTCGACCACGTAGTACTCGGTGTTGGCGTGGTGGATGCCCGGGCCCCGTCCCCAGTCGGTGTGGAAGTCGACGCGCAGCGATGAGGAGCCGTCCTCCTCGTCGACCGACAGGCGTCGTTCGCTGGCCCGGCCCTCACCGCCGACGAGCTCGGCGGAATGCCAGACGTAGTCGTTCTCCTGGATGAGTTCGACGTGGGGGCGCATGCGTCTCCTCTACGAGTCTGGGGATGTGTTCTGGGCACGCAGCTCTCGCCTGAGGACCTTGCCGGAGCCGTTGCGGGGGAGTGCGGCGACGATCTCGATGGAACGGGGGACCTTGGGGCCCGAGAGCTGGGCGCGGCAGTGCGCGTCGAGGCCGGCGGCGTCCAGGTCGTGACCGGGGAGCGGGACGGCGAACGCGGTGACCCGTTCGCCCCACCGCTCGTCGGGGAGACCGACCACGGCGGCCTCGGCGACGCCGGGGAAGGCGGCCAGGACCTCCTCGACCTCGCGGGGCGCGACGTTCACCCCGCCAGAGATGATCATGTCCTTCTTGCGGTCGACGATGGAGACGAAGCCGTCCTCGTCCTGGACCGCGATGTCCCCGGAGGTCAGGTAGCCGTCCTCGGTGGTGCAGGCCGCGGTGGCCGCGTCGTCGTCCAGGTAGCCGCTCATCAGGAACGGGGACCGGCTGAACAGCTCGCCGCGTTCACCGGGCCCGACCGGGAGCCCGGCCTCGTCCACCACGCGCAGGTCGGTCATGTACCAGGGCTGGCCGACGGATCCGGCCTTGCGCGCGGCGTCGGCGGGACGGCAGTTGGTGACGATGCCCGCCTCCGTCGAACCGTAGAGCTCGTGCACCCCGGCCTTCGGGAACGCGCCCGTCACCCACTCCTTGAGCGCGGCGGGAAAGGCCGCCGCGTTGAAGTAGAGGGTGTCCAGGCTCGACAGGTCACGCCTGCCCAGGGCCGCGTCGCCCAGGGCGCGGAGCATCTGAGCGTGCGTGGGTATCAGGAAGACCGACTGGACCCGATCCCGCTCGGTGAGGTGCAGCATCCGGTCGGGATCCCACGAGCGCAGCATGGTGACGCTGCCGCCCGCGACCAGTGGCGCGTAGTCGAAGACCATCCCCGCGCCGTGGCACATCGGGGCGACCGCGAGGCTCGTCCTTCCGGCGCCGAGGCCCCATTCCAGGGCGGAGAGGTAGCACATCAGGGTGCGGGCGCGGTGGCTGCTGAGCACGCCCTTCGGCTTCCCGGTGGTCCCGGACGTGTAATAGATCGCGAACGGATCGTTCTCGGCGACGGGAATCCGCGGGTCGCGTCCCGGTGCGACGGCGAGCGCGGCCTCGTACGGCGGCCCGAGCTCGGCCCGGCCGATCGACAGCACGACCTTCAGCCCCGACCCGGCCTCCGCAGCGAGGCCCGCGTACGCGCCGTCCAGGATCAGGGCGGAGCAGCCCGAGTGGCCGAGAGCGTAGCCGCATTCGCCCGCGCTGCTGCGCGGGCTGATCGGCACGAGCACCAGCCCCGCCTTGGCGACCCCACAGATGATCTCGGGAAACTCGAATCGGTTGCCCAGCAGCACCGCGACCCGGTCGCCCGGACGCAGGCCCGCGTTCAGCAGGGCGTTGGCGAGCCGGCTCGACCGGTCGTGCAGGCCGCGGTAGGTCAGCCGCCGGTCGCCGTCCACGACCGCGACGGCGTCGGGGGTGGCGACCGCGAACTCGCGGACGCCGCCCGCCATGGTCAGCGCGGCTCCACCGGTGCGAAGGGGCATCCCGTCACCTCGCGATCAGTGCTCGCGCAGGAGCGCGCCGGCGCCCTGGAGGGTGTCCTGGATGCCGTTGTCGCGCAGCGCCATCCACCAGGTGGCGGCGTTGATGGCGATGACCGGGATGCCGAGCCAGCGTTCGGCCTCGTCGGCGAGGCGGACCATCGACAGGTTCGTTCCGCATTGGACCAGGGCGTCCACGTCGCCGCGGGCCAGTTCCTGCAGGGCCAGCCGCAGCTCCTCCTCCGGAACGTGCGCGATGGAGACGGCGGTCGGGCACTTGAGGCCGATGACCTTCGCCACCTCGAAGCCGAGCTCGCTGAAGAAGGTGCGGACGTTCGCGTCCCCGACGGGCTGGTAGGGGGTGAGCACGCCGATGCGGCGGGCGCCGTGCAGCTTGAGCGCCCGGTCGCACGCCTCCGCCCCGGTCGCCACCCGCAGGCCGGTCAGGTCGTGGATCTGCCGGACGAAGGCCCGATTGCCCTCGACGCCGCCCCAGAACGTCTCGGCGGACATGCCCATGACCATGTAGTCGGGCTCGCAGGTCATGACGCGCTCGCAGGCGGCGCCGATCTCCGCGCGGATCTGGTCGAGGAGGCGTTCCATGCCCTCGTCGCCGGCCATGTTCTGGTCCCGGATGTGGATCCGGGAGAAGTGCGCCGTCACGCCGGGCACCGTCATGGAGGAGAAGTCGGGCTCGACGATCGTGTTGGTCGATGGGGCGATGACGCCGAACTTCCGGCGCCAGCCGAGTGCGTCGGTCATGCCGTCACAGCCTCCTTCGCGGTCTGGGAACGCGGCGACCGGGAGAGCCGCCAGGCCGCGTAGGCGAACGCCCCCTGGGTGAGCGTGTTGCAGGCCTGTTCGATCCATTGCAGGGCGACGCTCTGGTCGGGGCGGGCCGCCAGCGGCCCGAGAACGTACTGGCCCGCCAGCCAGATGCCGAACAGCCACGCACCGGCGCGGTCCCGATCGCCGCGCGCGAGCAGCAGGAGCCGCACGGCGCAGACGGTCACCGCCGCGATCGTCAGTACCATCGCGGGCCAGGTGTCGGCGATCACCGCCGAGACCGCGAGCGCGGCGACGAGCGATCCCGCCGAGAGATACGGCGGCAGCCGGTCCCACAGCGCCTGCGCCAGGAGCGTGAACCCGATGGCCAGCAACGGGAACAGCGCGTGATACAGCCAGCGAACGTCCGGGCCGTCCAGGGCGACGATCAGTTTCCAGCCCGCCTTGGCGAGGCCACCGGCCCCGACCGAGCAGGCCGCGACGCGGGTCAGCCGCCCGGCTCGGGCGCCGAGCCGGGCGTCGGCGTAGCCACCGAGCAGCGCGATGCCCGTGGCGGTGAGCGCCACCGGGACGAAGTCCTCGACGGCGAGCGCGACCGGGTAGTCGGTCATCAGGAGTCCCCGAACAGGTCGCGCTTGCGGAACGCCGCCGTGGCGAACCGCCCGGCGGCCTTGCGCTTGGTCAGCCAGGCGACCCGGCCGCCGTTGCGCGTGCCGTTCAGGATCCGCCCGGCGAGCCAGGGCGTCACCGTCTCGACGTGATCGGCCAGGATGTTGAAGACCTTCTTGGCCTTCTCCAGCTCGTCGGGGTCGTAGTCCTGGAGCAGCAGGTCGGTGACGACCATGCCGGGGGACAGGTGGGCCGCCTTCACGGGTGTGCCCTTGAGCTCCTTGGCGAGCGCGTCGGTGAGGTAGGTGACCGCGCGTTTGGTGGCCCCGTAGGGGGCGAGCCCGGGGACCATGCGGCCGTCGCTGCCCAGGCCCTCCATGTTCCAGAGCGTGCCGCCGCCCTGCGCGCGCATGCCGGCGACCGCGACGGCACCGCCGTTCATCACGCCGAGCAGGTTGGTGCGGGTGACGGCCTCCAGCTGCGAGGGCGTGACCTGCCACAGCGGCTTGGGGGCGGTGGAGACCCCGGCGTTGTTGATCCAGTGGTCGATCCGGCCGAACGAGCCCGTGGCGTGGTCCCACAGCGCCTGTACTTCGGAACGGTCGGCCACGTCACAGGGCACGCCGACCGCATTGTCTCCACCGGCGAGATCGGACAGTGCCTTGGCCACCGATTCCTCCGTACGGCCGCACAGGGCGACCCGGCAGCCGCGGTCGAGGAAGGCGCGCGCGAGGCCCAGGCCGATGCCGCGCGTTCCGCCGGTGATCACGGTGACCGTCATGCGGCCTCCCAGTGCAGAACGCCGTGGAGAACGCGGGAGAGCACGTTGCCGTCGAAGATCTCGTAGACCACGGTCAGCGTCTCCCCGGCGCGCATTCCCGGCCCGGCGTCGATGATGAACTCGCGGCCCTTGACCTTGAGAGCGTCCGCCAGATGCAGGCTCAGGTAGCTGGCACGCCCGAACGCCTGGGCGTTCCCCCAGGCGTCGGGGCCCTCGTAGAAGCAGCGGAAGCCGTCCCGGCGGCGGTCGGTGGTGAAGCGCCGTTCGACCGCGCCCTCCCAGCTGGTCCGCAGCCGGGTCCGCAGCAGGTCGAGTGGCTCGAGCTCGATGCGGACCCGCACGTCGCCGATGCGCTTCTGGTCCGCGCCCCACAGCTCGCAGTCGCCGCGGAACGCGCCGTGCGCCTTGGTGGGCAGGATGTGCGGCGTCGGCCCGTTGCGCGTCTCGCTCGCGAGGAAGTCCTCGATGGCGGTCCGGGTCGCCTCGTTGGAGTCGTAGTCGGTGGAGCGCTTGTAGACGCCGTTGAAGCAGCCGACCGCCGCCCAGCCCTGGTACAGGACCGACGAGTACACCTGGGTCTCGCCGTCGGGCAGGACGTGGTTCCAGGTGTTGAGATCGACCTGCCAGCCCGGCCCGTAGTAGTGGGCGTCGACGAAGCCGCCGTACGGCCGGCCGGTGCCGTGGAAGTCGGGCCCGGTGTAGATCCGGTCGCTGTCGGAGTCGGTCACCCCGAAGGCGAACGGGGCGCCGAGCCTGAAGCGCCCGGCCAGCGGCCCGCCGCCCTCCAGCCCGCCGTCCATGTAGTACGTGGTGGTGCCGTTCTCGAAGACCGACGAGCGGCGGATGTCCTCATAGCCCGCCCAGGTCCCGGTGGCGTCGAACAGCGACGGCCGCCCGTGCCACTCGCCCTCGATCCGGGTCTGCCACGCGCTCGGCCGCTCAGCCATCACCGTCACCCACCCCGTCGGTGATGAGCTCGGCGCGGATGCGGTCGGTCCGCTCGTCGCCGAGCAGCCGGGAGACGTTGGCCCACACCGGGTCGACCTCGCGGCTGAACAGGTTCGCGCGGTTGCGGGCGTCGCGTGCGGCCAGGTCGGTGTCGCCGAGCGAGGCCACGACCTCCTCCGGCAGGCCCTTGGCGAGCAGCGTCCGCCAGTGCTCCAGGTAGGCCTCGACGAACCGCCCGGCCGCGCGGAACTGCTCCTCGGTGGCGCGGTGCACGAGCATCCAGGGCGACATCATCGCGTACTGGCGCGGTGAGATCGCCGCGCGTGAGGCGCCGAAGAGCTCGCTCGCCTCCTCGAACGCGGGGGTGAGCGGCTGGAACGCGGCGTTCACGTAGGCCAGGTGCGAGGCGAGCTCGGCGCGCGGGACCAGGTCGAGATGGAACGCCAGGTAGCCGTTGGCCTCGACCGCGTCGAGGGTGAAGTGAGGGATCGCCGAGTCCGCGGGCGTGAAGGCGAACAGCATGTGGCTGTCCATGCCGATCGGCGGGACCGACAGGCCGACGTAGACGACCTTGGCCAGCCCCGGAGCCGTCGAGACGGTCATCGTCCCCACCGGGTCGGGCGCCATGGCGCTGGTCAGGTCCAGCGTGCGGACGGTGCGCAGGTCGTCCGCCAGCGCGGCGAACGTCCGATCGCTCAGCTGTCTGGGCAGGCTCACGCTTGCTCCTTCTCGGCGGGGGCGCCCCGGGCCTTGTGCTGCCAGGCCCGGGCGAGCTCGGGGTTGTCGCGGCGCGCGGGGGACGGGATGACGGTGGCGCTGCGGCGCGGTGCGTCGCCGGTCACGACGTCGTCGTCGCCGACCCACCAGCCCGCCTCGATGAGCTCGCGCCGCCGGCGGCGGTAGGCGACCTGGAGCGAGTCGCTGCGGATGTGCAGCTCGTCCGACAGGTCGAAGGGCAGCAGCTCGGGACGCTGGCTCTCGACCACCGGACGGTCCTGGAGCAGGATCTTCTCGATCCGCTTCAGCGCGTTGCCGTCGGCCCACTTGCCGGTGAAGAAGTTCCGGTAGCCGACGATCTTGATCAGGGTGCGGTCGCGGCTCAGCGGGATGTTGTGGTCGTAGAGGATCAGGTCGCCGAACGGCAGCCGCACGTGCAACTTGACGATGTTGGGCAGGTACCACCCGTTGGTGACCACCACCTGCTCCGGCTTCTCCTTGTAGAGCCGTTTCCACAGCCCCTTCGCCGGGGGCGGGCTGAGCAGGATGTCGGCCTCGGCGTGCCAGGAGTCCTGGACGATCTCGAAGTCGGGGATCTCGGGCTTGTCCGGGTTGCCGAACGAGTGGCCGTGCACGAACGGGGTGTGCGAGGCGTCCACGACGTTCTCGAAGGTCCGCTCGTAGTTGGCGCCGATCTCCATCTCGAAGTAGACCGCGCGGAAGGCCGGGTCGGCGTGCTGCGGGAAATGCGGGATCGGCGGGCGCTCGTCCTCGGGCAGGTCGCCGAGGAAGGCCCAGATCAGCCCGTACTCCTCGCGGACCGGGTAGGCGTCGACCCGCGCCTTCTTGGGGATGCCGCGCCCGCCGGGGTTGGCGGGGATCTTCACGCAGCCGCCGTCGGGGCCGTACTGCCAGCCGTGGTACGGGCAGGCGATGACGTCGCCGTCCACGACCTTGCCCATGGACAGCGCGCCGCCGCGGTGCACGCACAGGTCGGACAGGCACACGACGTCGCCCGAGCGCTTGCGGTAGAGCACGAAGTCCTGGCCGAGGCAGGTGACCTTGCGCGGGGAGCGGGTGACGGCGTGCGCGAACTCGACCGCGTACCAGAAGTTCTTGAGCATGGGGCTCCTTAGCTGCCCGGCCGGCGCCGCACGTCGATCAGGCTCGGGTCGGCGTCCGGCGCGCCGGCGTCAGCCGGAGACGCACCGTCGCCGCGTACGTGGGTGTGCAGGAACGACACGACCAGGTCGGCGTAGGCCCGGCGGGCGGCGCCTGGATCGGACTCGGGGGTCAGGTCGAGGAAGGCCCGCGCGGCGGTGGCGTCGACCGGGTCGGCGATCATGAAGTGGTTGGCGCCCGGTACGGTCGCCAGCAGGTCGTCCGGCCCGGACAGGGCCTCCTGGAAGGTGCGGGTGACCGGGTCCTGGGCCGCGCCCTGCTGTCCGTAGCGGTCGGAGCTGCCCATGATCACCCCGTCCCGGCCGCCGACGCCCAGCAGGACCGGGCAGTCCACCTGGGCCGGGAGCACGGTCCCGGCGGGCCAGCCGAGCATCGTGGCGACCATGGTGTGGGTGCCCCACGCGAAGCAGGCCCGTACGCCGGGGAAGAACCGCGCCGACTGCAGCACGACGGTGCCGCCGGCCGAGTGCCCGCCCAGCGCGATCCGGTCCAGGTCGAGCACGCCCTTCAGAAGGTCGATCTCCTCCAGCGCGTTCAGCACGGCCGGGATGGTCGGGCAGGTCGGCCGCTGCCCGTAGGTCTCGGGCCGCGCCGCCTCCAGATCGACGCCGGGCGTGATCCCGACCTGGCCCCCGAACAGCTCGGCCACGCGGTCGAACGTCACCACGACGAACCCGGCGGACGCGATCTCCGCGGCCAGCCAGCGGTAGGCGTCCTGACCGACGTTGATCCCTGAGCAGAAGACCACGACCGGGTACGGCGCGTGCTCGCCGTCGGCGGGCAGGACACCGGTGAGCCGCTCGGCGTCGGTGTGCTCGGCCTTCGCCGGGTAGTAGACCTTGAGGTGCGCGGTGTCGAACGGTGGTTCACCGCCGGTCCTGGCGGCCCACCACAGCGACCTGACCTTCATGGGCGCGGCAGCTCTCGGTCGCCGCCCCACAGCCCGCGGACCAGCCGGTCGGTGGTCTCCTGGCCGAAGAACCTGACCCCCATGACGTTGGCGGGATCTCGTTCGGCGATGTTGCGGCGGATCGCCAGGTCGGCGGCCGCCAGCGCGGCGCGTTCGGCGTCCGGTACGGGCTCGGCCTCCTCGACCCAGCCCAGCCACCGGTCCACATGCTCGTGCGTGAGCCGCCGCACCAGCGCGATGTACTCCTCCGCCCGGGGGAAGGAGTAGCACTGCGCGGTGGGGGAGAGGCTGGAGCGGATGAAGCCCGCGCGGCTGGTGAACCACTCCAGTTCGGGATGCTGCTCCCGCACCGCCAGCCACTCCTCGTTCAGCGGTTCGTAGTAGCGGTCGTAGTAGTCGCCGTCCTGGAGCAGCTGGGTCCGCGGCACCGAGTCCAGGTAGAACCAGCCCTCCGGCCACACCAGCAGCGCGATGCCCAGGTGCGGGACGCGGATGTGGGGGCCGAGCCAGACCGTCAGGTGCAGGTTGGCGAAGCTCGCCTGGGGGTTGCCGAGCCAGGAGTGCACCATCCAGTCGACCTCGGGCCCGGTGTAGGCCGCCAGCCGCCCGCCCGGGCCGTCCGGATAGGTCCCGTAGGCCTCCAGCGCCTCGCTGGACGGGTCGCGGGCGAGCTCGAAGCGTGCGTCGATCTTGGCCTTGAGCTCGCCCAGCAGCTCCTGGAACTGCCGGAAGGTCTCTGTGACGTCGACGACGGGGGACTGGTCCACCATCTGCTCGACGTGCTGCAGCGTCTCCTTCAACGGGACTCCATTCCTGTCCGCGTGGTGTGCGGCTCGCTCAACGCGGTGTGCGGCTCGATCAGCGCGGAGACCGCCTTCCACGGGCGGTCCTCGACGAGATCGGTGTTCTTGGAGACGCGCCGGTTCACCGCCTGGGCCGGATGAACGGTCGCGACGGTCACCGGGCCGCCCGCGGGCGTCACGAGCGGGTGGCTGATCCGGCCGGTGAACGGGCCGTCCCAGCGGGTCCACAGCGTGAAGTCGGCCGGCAGCGCCAGGACGAGTCCCTCACCGGCGCTCGACGCCACCACGTTCAGGCGGTTCTCGGCGGATCGCTCCAGGAGGCCGAGCTCGGTCTCCCACAATTCGAGCGCCGTGAAGGGGACGGCCACGACATCGGCGTCGGCGATCGCGGCCAGCCTGAACGTCTCCGGATACAGCGCGTCGTCGCCGACGACGATGGCCATGCGGCCCCAGGGAAGGTCCAGGACCGTCAGTTCCTCGCCGAGCGTCCTCGCCCAGGCGCGATGCCGGGTCGAGTCGTGCAGCTGGAGCTGGCGCCCCACCACACCGTCGGCGGTCACCGCCACGCCCACGTGGGCGTGGCCTTCACGGACGCTGGTGACCACGAGCGCACGCGACCCGCGCACCGCTTCGGCCAGTTCACTCATGACGCGTTCGGCGTCCGCGTCCGGGCCGAACGCGAGCTCGGGGAGGACGATCAGCTCGGCTCCCCGATCCACCGCCTGCCGGATCAGCGCGCTCAGCGGCTCGTCGTCCCCGCCGCGTACGACGGCGGCGGACAGCTTGGCCGCACCGGCCGGTGCCGTACGGGCGCAGGGTGGCCGCACGATCGCGCCGTAGAGGCTCGGGCGGCGGGCGGCGAACACGTCGGTGCCGTCGGGCCGGACCTTGTCGTCGGCGGCGTCGGGGTCGATCTCGGCGACCACGACGGCCTCGCCCTCCTTGGGCCCCTTGGCGACGACGGTCCCGTCGGGCGCGACGATCTGGCTCTCACCCGCTCCGTGCAGCCATTCGGGGGGAACGCCGAGGCCCTCGCTGATCGCCGGAAGGAGCTCGGCCGGCAGGAGCGGGCCCACCTTGTTGGCGGCCACGACCCAGACCCGGTTCTCGGCGGCGCGCACGGGGATGTGCAGGCTCGCCTCGTCGACGGCGAAGGAGTTGAGGCTGTTGAGGAGCACCTGGGCGCCGCGCACGGCGAGGTCGCGGCAGACCTCGCTGATCACGCCCTCCAAGCACGAGTACAGGCCGAAGCGGCCGAGCGGGGTGCCGGCCACCGGTCCGGCCGCCGTGCCCGGATCCAGGTGGTCGCCCTCGGCGCCCATCAGGACGAGCTTGTCGGCCTGCGCGGCCAGCGAACCGTCCGGGGCGTAGAGCAGGTTGGTGCCCGTGGTGCGCCCGCCCGGCCGCGCGACGGTCACGTTGACCTTGACGTAGGCGTCGTGCCGGACCGCCCTCGCCGCGATCGCGTTCAGGAAACCGTCGCCGAGGCGGCAGGCCGCGCGTCGCGCGGTCGCGGTCTCGTCGTACCAGGACAGGTGGTTGCAGAACTCGGGGAGCACGATGAGGCGCGCGCCCTCGGCGGCGGCCCGGTCGATCGAGCGCAGGCAGGCGGCCAGGTTGGCGGCCCGATCACGCCCGACCTCGAACTGCACCGCGGCCACCCGGACCCGCCTCATGGAACCTCCCGATTCCCGTAGCGAAACGCCGTTTCCCAAACTTACAATCGCGACCGGCGGCGTGACCAGATGCCGCGGGCAACGAATTGGAGATCGAGGAGGCGCTCGATGCTGACCCATGTGGTCTTGATGAAGTTCGGCGACCCGGCCGACGCGGCGAAGGCCGGGGAACTCCTGGAGGGGCTGGTGGGGACGGTCGAGGGGATCGCCTCCATGACGCTCGGCCTCGACGTGGTCCACTCCGAGGTCTCCTATGACCTGTGCATGATCACCACGCATGACCACCCGGACGACCTGCGCTCCTACCAGAACCACCCCGCGCACCTGGAGGTGGCGGGGTGGCTCCGGCCTCGGCTCGCCGGCCGCGTCAGCGTCGACTTCGAGACCACCGGCGCGGAGTGATCGGCGACGCCGGGCGACCGGCGGCCGAGGCCGGTCTCAGGAGGCGCCGGGCAGGGTCTGGATGGTCCCGGCGCCGAGGAGGCCCTGGTAGTAGCCGCCGCCCGGGTAGTAGTCGGCGGTCCGCGTTCCGTTGAAGTCGTCCCGGGCCCAGCCGACGGCCAGGGTCTGCAGGGCGGCCACGTTCTTGTCCTGCGGCGTGCCGCAGGCGAGGGTGCCGACGCTGTCGGTGCTGGCCCCCTCGGCGTCGGTGTGCGCGCCGGTCGTCAGGCGTACGCCGACGAACGGCCTGTGCAGCCGGGTCTGGAGCGCGTCCGTGCCGCTGCCGCTGTTGTTGCAGATGTAGGGCGGCGAGGCGATCGTCAGGATCGGCAGCGTCGTGCCGTCCAGGCCGCCGAGCGCCGCGTCGGTGTTGTTGCCGATGAACGACTTGACCGGGTCGAGCAGGACCAGCCCGCGCAGTCCGGCCCAGGCGGCGGGATAGGTGCTCCGGACGCGCTGGGCGACGTACTCGACCGCCTCGCCGCCCGCCGAGTGCCCGGCGAAGACCGTCGTGGAGGGCATGGTGACCTCCGGCCGTCCGGCCTTGCTCTTGGCCGCCGCCAGGCTGCGGCCGAGCTTGTCGCTCGGGTCGGAGGCCTTGCCGAACAGGTCGGCGACGTTGTTGAGGAAGTCGGTGTTGTTGCCGATGTTCTGGAGCGTGCAGCCCAGCAGGTTGGCGGAGGGGAGGGCCGGAGCGAAGACCAGGTAGCCCGCCCCCGCGTACTTGGTGGCGAGGTCGGTGACGTTGCCGTTCGAGCGGGCGAACCCGTGCTGAAGCCAGACCAGGCCCTGCGGCCTGCCGGAGGGGAAGTACCAGTCGGCGTTCTGCTTGAGCGTGGTGAAGGCGCAGCGGATGTCGACGGTGGTCTGGATCTTGGTGACGGCGGCGGCCTCGGCGGGCGGCGAGGCCGCGAGCACCAGCGGTGCGGTGGTCAGGGCGGCGATCGTGAGGGCTCGGGCCGAGCGGCGTCTGGATACGCGCATGTGGGCCTCCAGGGGCACCCACACTGTTTCGTTCAGCGAAACAGTGTTTCCATTACTGCGGACATTAAGCGCCCGAGCGCGCCGTGCGTCAAGGTCTTTGCGCAAGCAACTTGCTCAGCCCGGCGGGTAGGCCCCTGCCGCCAGGCCCTCACCACCGGCCCTGAACGGGGCGGGCGCGTGGACCGCGCACGTCTGCGCGTACTCCAGGATCCCCTCGACGCCGTACTCGCGGCCGTGCCCGCTGCGCCGCACGCCGCCGAACGGGGCGCGCAACGCCATGCCCGTGCGGTTGTGGGTGTTGACGAAGGTGAAACCGGCGTCCAGGCGCCGGGCGATCCGGAACGCACGGTCCTCGTCGGCCGACCAGACCGAGGCGGCCAGGCCCAGCTCGCCCGCGTTCGCGCGAGCCAGGGCCTCCTCCTCGGAGTCGTAGACCAGGACGGGAACGAGCGGGCCGAACTGTTCCCGCGCCACCAGCGGAGCGTCGTCCGGCAGCCCCAGGAGGAGCGACGGCCGGACGAAGTGGCCCGCGGACATGTCCACCCGTACGGTTCCGAGCTCGATCGCCTCGCCGCCCGCCGCGAGCGAGGCGCCGGCGAGCCCGTCGAGACGGGCCGCCGCCTCCGCCGAGATCACCGGCCCCACGGTGGTGCCCTCGTCGAGCGGATCACCGAGCACGATCGTCCGCCGCGCGGCGGCGACGTAGGCCGCGATGAAGTCGTCGCTCATCGCGCGCGGCACGTAGAGCCTCTTGGCCGCCATGCAGACCTGGCCGCTGGTGGCGAACGAGGCCATGACGAGCCGGTCCATCGCCTCGTCCGACAGGTCCGCGTCGTCGAGAATGATCGCCGGATCGTTGCCGCCCAGCTCCATCACGGTGGAGGTGAGCATGCGCGCCGCGGTCGCCCCGATCTCCCGCGCGGCGGCGTCGCCTCCGGTGAAGGCCACGCGGAACACCCCTGGGTGCCCGGCCAGGGCCTGCCCGGTGCCCGCATGGCCGTTCACCGTCCGCACCAGATCGTCCGGGAACCGCTCCAGCACCTCGGTGATCGCCAGGGGCGCCAGCGGCGAGGGCTTGACCACGACGGTGTTGCCGGCGGCCAGCGCGGGCCCGACCTTGAGCATCGTCAAGATGATCGGGGCGTTCCACGGGGTGATCGCGGCGACGACGCCGAAGGGCCGCCGCCTCAGCAGGAGCCTGCCCGCGGCGTCGTCGACCTCCTGATCGGCGAGGGCGCGAGGTGCCTGGTCGGCCACCCACCGCAGGTAGGTGGCCGCGAACCGTATCTCGCCACCACAGTCGGCCAGGGGCTTGCCGGTTTCGCGGGCGAGCAGCTCCGGCAGGTGCGGCGAGCCCTCCAGGACGCCTGCCGCCAAGCGCAGCACCTCGACCCGCCGCTCGGGCGGCAGCGCCGCCCAGGACCGCTGGGCCGCGCCGGTGCGGCGCACGGCCTCGTCCACGGCGGCGCCATCGCTGATCGGCAGGCGACCGGCCAGCTCGTGAACGCGCGCCGGATTCCAGCGTTCGATCACCGGCGGTCCCGGGCCGGGCCGCGCAACGAGGCGATCATCGAGGTGCGCAGCAGATGCTCGCGTGCCCTGACCGGATCGGCCGCCAGCGACCGGAGCTCGTCGTGGACGGAGGCGGGATCACCGGAGCGCAGGCGTTCCCAATTGCCGTGCGACACCCGCTGGACATAGGTCGCGGCGATGTCCCGGCGTACGGCGGCGACGGCGTCCACCACACTGTCGTCCGGGCCCGCCATCACCTCCACCAGAGCACCGCCGAGCTGCACCGCGTCGTGGATCCCACTGTTCATGCCCATGCCGCCGAGAGGGTTGTTCACATGGGCCGCGTCGCCGGCCAGCAGCACCCGCCCGCGCCGGAAGCTCGTGGCGATGCGTTGATGAACGCGATAGATGCTGGCGTGCGCCACGGCCCACTCCTTGTCGACCAGCCCGCGGAGCCTGTGCGGCAGGCGCGCCAGCTCCTGGTCGTCGGGGGTGCCGTCCGGCGTCGGGAACAGGACGCGCCAATGGTCGGGGGTACGCAGCAGCACGAGCCATTCGTCGGGATCGAAGACGTAGTTGACCGCCGCGATGCCCGGCATGAGGACGCCCAGATCCTCACGGGTCGAGGCGACGAGGAAACGCTCCGGATAGGTGATCCCCTCGAAGCCGATGCCGAGCGATCGCCGTACCGCCGAATGGGCGCCGTCCGCGCCGATCAGCCAGTCGCCATAGTCGCGCCGCCCGTCGCCGGTCAGCGCGACGACGCCGCCACGATGCGGGAGCACGCCGCGTACCGGCGACCGGAAACGCACCTCACCGCCCAGCGCGGTCAGGTGCCGGCGCAGGATCGGGGTCAGCTTGCTCTGCTCGCACTGCAGGCGGAACGGGTAGGGCGTGTCGTCGGCGAGCACCGAGAGGTCGAGTTCGGCGATGACGGCGCCGCTCCGCTCCCGGTACTGGAACGTGCGCGAGATGATCCCGGCGGCCATGAGCTCGTCGAGGACGCCGAGGTCCGCCAGCATCTCCAGAGTCGGAGGGTGAAAGGTGGAGGCCCGCGACTCCGTCGCCAGCCCGGGCCCCGCCTCCAAGACCGTGACCGGGACGCCGCCGCGAGCGAGCACGAGCGCGGCCGTGAGCCCGACGGGCCCGGCCCCGGCGATGAGGACCCGGCTCATCCGTCCTCCCGCGAGTGCAGGGCGAAGCCGCCCTCAACGCCCACGACCCGGGAGTTGGTGAAGAAGCGGAGAGTCTCGGCGGTCCCCTCCTCACCCAGACCCGAGCAGCCCCACGCCGGACGCGGCGCGAACAGATGCAGGCTCATGACGCTCGAACCGTTGACCTTCACCTCACCGGCTCGGATCTGGCGCGCGATCCGCAGCGCACGCTCCTCGTCGTCTCCGACCACATAACCCTCGAGGCCGTACGGGGTTCCGTTCGCGAGCGCGACGGCCTCCTCGATCGACCGGTAGGCGTGGACGGTGGCCACGGGCCCGAAGATCTCCTGGGTGGCGCGTTCGGCGGGCACACCGGTGACCAGGGCCGGGGTGAGATAGTTCCCCTTGCCCGGGATCTCCGTCCAGGTCAGGACGGTCCCGCCCAGGTCGTCGCGTTGCCGCTCCACCAGCTCCCGGTGACGGGAATGGACGAGCGGGCCGAAGTCGGTCTCCTCCGACCCCGGCGGACCCGCGCGCAGCGCCGCGAGCCGTTCGCCCACGGCCTCGACGATCTCGTCGTGACGTTCGGCCGGAACGATGAGCCGCCCGAGCGCCCGGCACCACTGGCCGTTGAGCGTGGTGAGCAGATCGGTGGCGGCGCGCGCGGCGATGCCGGCGTCGGCGTCGGGCAGGACCACCAGGGGATTGTTGCCGCCCAGCTCCAGCTGCACCGGCTTGACGCCGAGAGCGCAGGCGGCGGCCACCCCGCGCCCGCCCTGTTCCCCTCCGGTGAACGAGACCGCGCGGATCCGAGGGTCGCCCACGAGCCGGGCGCCGACCTCGGCGTCGCCCAGCACGAACTGGAAGGTCCCGGGCGGTGCCCGGTGCTCGGCGAGCACGGAGCCGATGGTCTCGGCGAGCAGCAGGCTCCCGTACGGGGCGTACTCGCTCGGCTTGAGGATCACCGGGCAGCCCGCCGCGAGCGCGTTGGCCACCTTGTGCGCCGCCATCGGCGCGGGCGCGTTCCACGGCACCAGGCAGGCCGCCGGTCCCCACGGCGCCCGGTGCACCTCGGTGGTCCGTCCGTCGTCGCGGGTGAGCGTGGCCGGAGCGAGCAGCCCCTCGCGCAGCTGCGCCGCCGCCAGCGCGAACGACCCGCTGATGATCATGCCGAGCGGCCGGGCCTGGCGGACGGGCACCCCGGTGGCGAACGACTCGACGGCCACGATCTCGGCCAGCCGGGGCTCCAGCGCGGCGGCGACGGCTTCGAGCGCGCTCGCGCGTTCGGCCACGGAGGCCTGGCCCCAGCCGCCCGCCGCCGACTCCGCCGCCACGAGAGCCTGCTCGACCCGCGTGGCGCTGGACGTGGGGGAGGGCATCACGGGGGCGCCGGTGGCGGGGTCTTCGAGGGTGAGATCCAGCTCGGCATCGGTGCCGGCCCAGTCACCGGCGACCAGGTCCGCCGGGCCGGGCAGCCGGTCGGGGAGCCTCATGAGGGAACGCTCGCGAACAACTCGTTCTCCTTGGCCATCGTGATCATCTGAGCCGCCTCCAGCCTGCCGCGCTCGGCCGGAAAGGTCATCACCAGGCCCATCGCCAGATCCCGCAGGCCGCGCCCGATGACCCCGTCCATCGTGGCCGCCGAGGTTCCGCAGGCCTTGAAGGCGTCCACCGCGACCTGGAAGCACGCCTCGGCGATGTCGCCCTTGGCGATGCGCCACTGCCGGTACACCTCCGGTTTGGGGAGCAACGGCGGCTGCGAGGTCTCCAGCTCCAGCTGCCGCCGGATCCACAGGTAGGCGGTCTCCAGCCGCTCGGCCATCCGGCCGATGATCACCTGGTGCATGGGGGAGGAGGCGATCGGCCTGCCCGAGTCGGCGAAGGTCTTGCGCGTGAGCCGGTCCACCGCGACGTCGTAGACGTTGTGCGCCGCGCCCAGGTAGACGGCGGAGATGGCGAGCTGGTTGCCGACGAAACTGCCGCGGCTCACCTGCAGCATCCGCACGAACGCCCCGGGGATCGTGAGGGCCTCCTCGGACGGGACGAACGCCTCGGTGAGCGTGATGCCGTGGTTGGCCGAGGCCCGCATGCCCAGGCCGTTCCACGGGTCGCGCGACTTCACCCCGTCGGCGTCGCGCGGGACGAGGAACAGCGCGAGCCCGTCGGCGTCGTCGGTACCGTCCAGGCGCGCGGTGACCAGGTAGGTGTCGGCGACGCCGGTCGCGCAGCCGAACGACTTGGTCCCGTCCAGCAGCCAGCCGCCCTCGGTCCGGCGCGCGGTGGTGGCGATGGCGATGTTGGCCCCCGAGGTCTTGGCCTCCTCACTGGCGAAGTTGGCCATCCAGGTGCCCTGGGCCATGCGCGCCAGGACCTTCTCGGCGAAGGCGCGCACAGCCGGAGTCTCCTCCGCGGTGAACAGACCCGCGTCGATCGCCTCCAGGGGAAGCAGACCCCGCGACGCGCTGGTGTTGTGGAAGAAGAAGGCCAGCGCGGTGGACGGACACGCGGTGCCCATCGCGTACGTCGCGGCCGCGAGGTCGCGAAGCCCGCCGCCGAGCCCGCCGAACCGATCGGGCACGACGAGGCCGAGCAGCCCGGCCTCGCTCAGCAGCGACACGTGCGCCGAGGGGAACTCGGCGGCGGCGTCGGCCGCGATCGCGCTGTCGCGGAGTTGCGGCAGGATCGACTCCACCCGTTCGGCGCGCGAGCGCTCCGCCTCCGTCATGGTCTCGATGAGCCGCTCGCCCGTCAGCCTCATGGTGTCCCTTTCTCATCGTCTGCCGTAATGAGGGCCGGTCCGGCGGCGACCCGGTAGGTCCGGCCGGGCAGCACCGCGCCCCACAGCCGTTCCAGTTCCGTCGCCGCCGAGACGAGCCCGGCGCGGTCGACCGGACTGGTGATCGCGAGCTGGGTCGCCAGGAAGAGCAGGTCCTCGGCGCACAGCCCGCCGTCGATCCCGCCGAGGGTGACGTCGAAGCGGTGCACGCCGCTCTTCAACGCGGTGAGGGCGTTGACCAGCCCGAGCCCGTACGCCTCGTGCAGCCGCAGGCGCAGCGGCGTCGGCCTGGCTCGTGCCACCGCCTCCTGCAGCAGGTTGCGCACGTGCAAGGGGGAGGCCGGGGCCGAGCCCTCGTCGAGTGCGATCTCCGTGCAGCCAAGACCGGCCAGGCGCTCGACGGCGTCCAGGACCGCGGACGTGCGGGCGGGGGCGAACGCGTCGGAGATGCGGGCGACGGTGGCGAGGCCCCTGCGGCGGGACTCGTTCACGATCTCCCTCGTCACGAGGTCCGGGCGTTCGGCGGCCGCGTGGACCTCCACCACGCCGTCACGGGCACCGGCCAGCCTCGCCACCTGGGCCGGATCATGCAGGACCACCGACCAGTTCCCGTCGGTCACCGCCGGGGGAATCCCCGACAGCGCCAGCGACTCGATGTCCAGGCGGGTCCGGACTCCGGCGGAACGGAGCGCCGCCAGCAGCCGGTGCGCGTCGTGTCGCGTCACCCGGGCGGGCGCGGTCCCGTTCGGCTGGAGACGCCGTTGCAGCACCGCGGCCAGGCCCGTGTCGGCGACCGTCATCTCGGCGGGCAGCGGGTCGGCCAGCTGCCCCCACGCGCGGGAGTGGAACAGCAGCGGCGCGGTCCGCCGCGGCGTGCCCGCCGCCTGTACCGCCCCCACGAAGATCGTGTGGTCGCCGCCCGGATAGGCGTGCACCACCCGGCAGTCCAGCC
Organism: Actinomadura barringtoniae; assembly: GCF_017573505.1. GTDB lineage: Bacteria > Actinomycetota > Actinomycetes > Streptosporangiales > Streptosporangiaceae > Spirillospora > Spirillospora barringtoniae. Next base: position 493,952 of record NZ_JAGEOJ010000004.1, on the reverse strand, counting down.
AGCCGACCGCGTCGGCGAGCACCGGTGCGCCGGTCTGGCGGGGCTCCCAGGTGCGGCCGGCGAACCGGTCACCCGCGACGCGGCCCGCGAAGATCTCGCCGATGCGGGTCTGGTCCTTGGCCAGGAAGCTGATGGCGAAGACGCCGCTCTCGGCCACCAGCCGGTGGGTGTAGATCTGTTCGGCCAGGCAGACCAGGACCAGGGGCGGGTCGAGGCTGACGCTGCAGACCGAGCTGGCGGTCATGCCGTGCCATCCGTCGCCCGCGACCGTCGTCACGACGCCGACTCCGGTGGGCCATTGGGACAGCGCCGCCCGGAAGGCCTCCGCGTCGATCACCTCGGCCCCCGTTTCGCTGAAGGAAACAATGTCACGCTCACGGTAACGACGGCTCGTTCGGGGTGTCAACGCGCCAGTGTTTCGCTTGGGGAAACGATGTGGCCTAAGCTCGGGTGAAGGATTTCCCGGGTGAAAGGAAGATGCCGTGGCGCGCATCGCCGCCGACGCCGACCCGCCGGCCCCCGCCGGCGACGAGGAGGCAGGGCAGAGCCGGTCGATCGCCGCGGTCGAACGGGCGATGGACGTGCTGCTGCTGTTCGGCCGCACCTCGCGCTCCGACCTGGGCATCACCGAGATCGCCACCGAGCTCGGCATCACCAAGGCCGCCGTGCACCGCATCCTCACCGCGCTGCGGAGCCGCGACCTGATCTCGCTCGACACCGCGACCCGCCGCTACGCGCTCGGCCACGCCGCGATCGGGCTCGGCCGCGCCTACCTCGCCCGTACCGACGTGCGCGCGATGGCCGCGCCCGAGCTGCGCGAACTGTCGCGGCTGACCGGTGAGACCGCGACCCTGTCGATCCGGCGCGGCGACACCCGCATGTACCTCGACCAGGCGGTGCCGAACCAGGAACTGCGGATGGAGGTCAGCCTCGGCATCCCCTACCCGCTGCACGCGGGCAGCTCGTCCAAGGCGTTCCTGGCCTTCCTCGACGAGGCCGAGGTCGACGGCTACCTCCAGCGGCATCCGCTGAAGGCGCTGACCGACAAGACCATCACGACCAAGCCCGGCCTGCGCAAGGAGCTCGCGGCCGTGCGCAAGCGCGGCTACGCGATCTCCTACGGCGAGCGGCAGGAGGGCGCGGCGTCGATCGCCGCGCCGATCCTCGACCACGACGGTCATGTGATCGCCACGATGAGCGTCTCGGGACCCATCACCCGCTTCAAGCCGCGCCTCACCCAGAACGCGCCGCACCTGCTGGAGGCGGCCGCCCGGGTCTCGGCCCAGCTCGGCTACGACCCGGGCCGCTAGCGGGCTCCGGGCCGTTAGAGGTCGGCCCCGGGCTTGAAGACGCCGAGCGCGGCGGCGGCCAGGACGCACGTCCAGATCGCGATGACATACGGCAGGCAGCCGTCGACCGAGCGCTTCAGCGTGCGTTCGACGGCGTCGTCGGAGCCGGTGGTCATCAGGATCCCGAACGCCGCGCCGAAGGGGCGCAGGGTCAGCCGGATGCCCAGCCCGCACGCGATCGCCGCCGTGTAGAGCGCGAGCTTGCCGCCCAGCCAGCGCGGATCGGTGGTCACGCCGAACGGGCGGTCCGCGCTCAGGGTGTAGACCGCCACCGCGGCGAGCGCCGCGATCAGGGCGAGGCGGATCGTCCAGTCGGCCCGCCGCACCCAGCGGAACCGGCCGTGCGTGCGGTGGTCGGCGATCGTCGCAGCCAGCCAGACGGCGGCCAGGAGCCAGACCAGAGCGGTCTGCCACCAGGTGAACAGGGGCATGCCGAACAACCGGGCGCCGTGCGGCTCCAGTGCCATCAGGGTGCAGCCGCTCGGCAGGAACAGGACGAGGCAGATCTTCGGGCCCAGGTCGAGGCCGCTCATGATGTTCAGGGCGGTCGCTCTGGCCTCGGGGGACAGTCCGGGCTTGAGCACGAACCTGCTGGCATAGAACACACCGAGGTCGCCGCCGAGCCAGAAGACGAACAGGATCAGGTGCAGCACGATCCACCAGCCGTGCGTATGCGGCCCCACGCGCGCCTCCAAGCCTTCAAGGGAAACGTCGTTTCGATGGATGGAACGCTAACACGGGTGCGTCAGAGCGATCCGTTCGCCGGATAGGTCGCCTTCAGCTCGGCGAACACGATGAGCCGGTACGCGGCGGAGAACTTCGGGTGGCAGGTGGTGAGCGTCAGCAGCCGCCGCCGTGGCCGCGAGTCCGGGTGCAGCGGGACGGGCGCGGTCACCTGGATCGCGTCGGGCCGGACGACCGTGCGTCCGGTCACCGTGTAGGCGTAGGTGGTGGTCGCGGTGTCGATGAGGATCTGATCTCCGCGCGACAGTTCACCGTTGCGGTTGAAGGGCGCGCCATAGGTGGTGCGGTGGCCCGAGATCACCATGTTGCCGACCTCTCCCGGGCCCGCGGTGCCGGGGTAGTGCCCGGGGCCCTTGCGCAGGTCGGAGGCGGTGACGCCCTCGACGATCGCGTAGCGGTAGGACGGCCCGAAGCGGGGAACGCGGATGACGGCGAAGGCGTGCCCGATGGCGCGCGGGGCTGGATTTGCCGATCGGGTGGTCTGCCGGTCGCGGCTGGTGGCGAGTCGCGACCGGGTGGCCTGCCACTGCTGCTCCAGCTCGTTGCTGAGGCTCTTCTGCTGCCGGCGGGTGTAGTCGCCGGTGCCCCAGACCAGGTGGGCGACCAGCAGCGCGAGGATCAGCCCGGCGGTCACCGTCAGCTCGGCGAGCACTCTGATCGCGCTGCGCATGAGATCGGACCGTAGCCCACCGGGTGAGCCGGACGGAAGGGAAACGGCGATCCCCTCAGCGGAACATTCGCTTGTTTTCGACGCGTCGCGGGCCTTGACAGCCGGGTGGCATCCGGAGTTGCCTATGGGCACATTGCGAAACCTCGTTTCCCTAGACGAAACAGGAATCGAGGTGTGCGACGGAAGGAGCGGCAGCTCGGATGGCGAGGCATCAGACAGACCGGCCGCACGCGGCCGTCCGCGGCCCCGCGCCGGTGATCGTGGCGGTGGCCGCGATCGCGGGCACCGCCACGATCCCGTTCACCACCGCGACGGCGGCGCAGGCCGCGCAGGCGGCACGGGCGGGAACCGGCACGGCCACCTACGACTGCGCGATCTTCTCGACGCACTTCGACTACGAGCCGACCATCACCGTCACCGCGCCCGCGGACGCGGCGGTGGGCGACCAGGTCCCGTTCGAGGCCGAGTTCACGCCCATGCCCAACAAGGCGCCGCTTCCCGTGGACAAGTGGACCACCACGGGCCAGATCAGTCTGTCGGGCGCGGCGACCGGCGAGGCCGGCATGTCCGCACCCGAGAAGACCGGCCCGGTCGCCCCCGGCACCCCGATCACGATCGGCAAGCTCACGGGCAGGTTCACCGCGGGCAACGCCGGTGACGTGCGGCTGGCGCCCGGCAAGCTGGTGGTGAGCGCGGTCGCCTCCGGCGCCACCGCCGCCATCACCTGTGCCCTCAAGGGATCGGCGCCGACGCTGGCCACCGTCAAGGTCGCGGGAGCCACTGGCCCGGCGGCGACGGTCACCCCGAGCAGCATCCAGCAGGGCGCGGCCATCACGATCGGCGGAACGGGCTGGCAGAGCGGAAACGTCAGCCTGTCCCTCTGCGACGCCAACGGCGCCGCCTGCAAGGACGGCGACCTGACCGACGCGGCCGCCTCCGCGGATGCGACCGGCATGCTCACCGGGCACGCGACGATCGCCGACCAGGCCGGTATCGGGGCGCGCACGCTCAAGGTCACCCAGGGCGCGGTCAGCAAGGACGTCGCGCTGACCGTCACAGAGAAGAGCACGCCGCCGACCGGCGGCTGCGCCGGCAAACCCGCCGACCGGTGCGGCGAACAGAAGGTCTCGGTCACCGTCAACGCCGGGGCGCTGACCATGTCCAGGCAGCCGGGCGAGGTCACGCTGACGCCGGTGACGCTCGACGGCACCGCCAGGACGGCGACCGGCGATCTCAAGCAGGTCCAGGTCGTCGACGCGCGCGGCGGGACGAGCGGCTGGTCGCTTACCGGGACCATCACCGACTTCGCCTCGTCCAGCGGCTTGAAGATCCCGGCGGGGAACCTGTCGTGGACCCCCAAGTGCGCGGCCGCCGCCGGATCAAGCGTCGTCACCACCGGCAGCGCCGGTCCGCTCGACACCACGACCGCGTCCGCGCTGTGCGGTGCGGCCGACGGCACGGGCGCGGTGGTCGGCGGCTCGTTCACCGCCGACGCCGGGCTGAACCTGAAGGTTCCGCCGGTGACAGGGGCCGGTCAGTACGCGGCCGTCCTCACCCTCACCCTGTCCTGATCGATGGCTCTGGTCAGCGGGATCGCCGCCGGCGCGACGGTGCTCGCGCTGACGATGCCCGGCGCCGATCCGGTCCCGCCCCCTGTCCCGGCCCCCGCGGCGGGGAACGGGTCCTGGTCGGTCGGGCCCGCCGACCGCGGCGGTGCGCCGGTCGCCCGGCCGTCGTTCGCGATCGAGGCGCCCGCCGGCTCCACGGTCCGCGACGCCGTGCACATCGCGAACCTCACGGCCAAGCCGCTCACCTTCGAGGTCTACGCGGCGGACGCCTACAACACTCCGCGCGACGCGGGCTTCGCGCTGCGCGGCGCCGCCGAGCCGCGGCGGGACGTGGGCGGCTGGATCAAGCTGCCGTCCGGGCGGCTGACCGTTCCGCCCGGCTCGGCGCGAGACCTCCCGTTCAGCGTGACCGTGCCTGCCAACGCCACCCCGGGCGAGCACATCGGCGGGATCGTCGCGCTCAACACCGCGATCGAGAGCGTCCAGAACGCCGGGGGCGCCCGCATCGGGCTGCGCCGCGCCGTCGGCGCCCGCGTCTACCTGCGCGTGCCCGGTCCCCTCACCCCGAGCCTGCGGCCGCAGGGGCTGACCGTCACACGGCATGAGCCGGCCGTGCCGTTCACCGCGAAGGCGCCGGGCTCGCTTCGCTTCAACGTCGTCAACACCGGCAACCTGCGGCTGGCGCCGATCGTGCGGGTGCGGGCCACGGGCCTGTTCGGGCGCACTCTGAAGGACTGGCCGATCCGGCAACTGCCCGAGATCCTGCCGGGTCAGAGCACGGAGATCACGCTGCCCTGGGAGGGCACGCCGCCGCTGGACTCGGTGACCGTCCGGGTCGAGCTGACGGCGCCCGGCGGCGTGAAGGCGCGGACGCACGCCCACTTCGTGGCGATCCCCTGGGCCGCGTTGCTGACGCTGCTCGGCATCGTGTTCGTGCTGTGGTCGGTCCTGCCGCGCATCATCAGGCGCTGGCGGATCCGGGCCGGTCTGCTGCCCGAGGGGGAGACCGACTACCTCGACCCCTCGTACGCCGATCCCTCCACTGAGGGGGAGGCGATTCGGTGAGGCCCGTTCGCCGCCTGCCGGCCGTGCTCCTGTGCGTCGTCGCGGGCGCTTGGTCGATCACTGCGCCCGCCGCCCTTGCCGCCGGGCCGCCGAACGCGCCGCCTGGGGGACCGGGCGCGACGGCCGTCCCGGCAGAGGCGGCGATCGGGACCGCCGTGCGCGTCCGAGGTAGCGCATGGACGCCCGGCGCGACCGTTCAGGTGCAGATCTGCGGGGCCAACGCCGTGCACGGCTCGGCGGACTGCGACACCCAAGGCGGCGTGACGGCGCTGATCTCGCCCGCCGGTACGTTCGACGCGGGCCTGGCCGCCGGAGCTCCGCCGGCCGCCTGCCCGTGCGTCATCCAGGTGAGCACGCTGCCTGGCTCGCCCGGAGCCCCGCGCACGGTGACCTTCCCCTTTCGCGTGCTCGGCCATCGGGTCGCGGTGATCCTCAAGGACATCACCCCGGTCCGGGCCGACATCGTCGACGTGGAGGTCACCGGCGGCGGGGGATGGGGCGAGCTGTTCGGCGGCCGTCCGCGGCGCACGCTCGTGGTCCAGGTCCGCAACGCGGGCGCCGATCCCATCGTCGGCGCGCCGCTGACGGTCGGCTGGGGCGCCGGGTCCGATCCCGACTCGCCGGTGGACTCGCCTCGCACCGGCACGCTCCGGCCGGGACAGACCGCCACGTATCGCGTCCCGGTGGAGTTGCCCCCGGCGTCTTTCGGCACCTTCGTGGTGGGCGGACGCTACGCCGCCGCGGTGCCGTTCAAGACGACCTTCAGCGCCTACCCGTGGGGGCTTCTCGGCGTGAACGCCGTCGCCCTCCTGCTGTTCCTGCTCGGCCTCCGGCTGGCGTTCGCGCGGCGGGCCGCCCGGCGCCGAACCCGCGCCACCGAACGTGTGCCGGCCCCGATGCGGCCGCCGGTGACTCAGCACATCACCCGGAACGGCGCCGACGAACTGCTGGACTACCTCGACGAGACGGCCCGGGAGCCTTCGGGCGACTACCGCATCGATCGCGAGGCGCTGTCGGATTACCTGCGCCGCCGGACCGCGGGCCCGATCGACGTCGCCGCCCTCGAGGACTTCCTCGCACTCGACCGCTTCAAGCGACAGGAGCGGTGATGGCCGAGGGAGCCGTCGCACGGGCGGGAACGTTCGCCAGTGCCGCAGCCGGGCCGCTCGCCGGGGCCATCCTGGTGCTCCAGGCGGACGGCCTGGGCGGCGTGGTGAAGGTTCCCGGAGACGTCGTGACCTACATGGCGCTCACCGGTCTCACCCTCGGTTGCCTCACCCTGCCGCTCACCCTCTGGCTCGCCAGGAGAGTGCCGCTTCCCGGGCTGATCGCGGTGTCGGCCGGACTGACGACGCTCACCTTGGCGATCGCGGGCCTCGCGCCGGCAGCTCCGGTCTTCGCGACGGCGACGATGGCGGCGGGCGTGCTCGCCGGTCCGTTGCTCCTGCTGCCCCGCGCCTTGACCGTGCGTCTGCACGGACTCGACGCGTTCGCCTGGTGGCACGCCGCGGCACTGGCCGGCCTGGCCGCCGCCGCCCTGCTCGTGGTGACGCGATCTCATGATCCGGGCGGGACGCTCGCCATCGCGGGCCTCGCCGGTGCGGTCCTCGGGACGGCGGCGATCTGCGCGGCGGCCCCCGTCGAACGCGGCGAAGCGCTCGCGGGCCTCCGGGAGACAGTGAGCCTGGTCACGCGGGCTTTGGCCGGGTACGCCACGGCCGGATTCGCCATCGCCGTCTGCGTGACGGCCGGTCTGCATCTGATGGTGTTCCGCTGGAGCGTCCTCGCCTCTGACGCGGTGGCCCGGCTCGCGTGGGCCACGCTGGGCGCGGTGGCGGTCGTCATCGCGTTCCGGCATGCGACGCGGGACGTCCGCACGGCCCCCTGGCTGCTGCTGGCGGCCGCGACCGCCCCGGTGCTGATGGCGACCGCGCCCGGAGCGAACATCCAGGCGATCGGATTCGCCGTTGCGCTCGCCGCCGGGTGCCTTGCCGTCGCGGTGCTCGACACTCAGGTCCTGTCGACCATGCCCGCGCGGCGACGACCGGCCGCGGCGGCGCTGACCGCCGCCGCAGCGGGAGTCGGCGGGCTGATCGGCTGGGGTGTCGTCGCGTCCCTTCGTTCGCTCACCGGCGAGGGCACCGCGCTGACGCTCACGGCCTTGCCCGTGGTCGCGGGAGCGCTGCTCACGCTGCTGGTCGACGCCGACCCCGATCACCCGGACGGCGAAGGCGGAGACCCGGTCGCGCCCGCGCTGGTCGAGGTCCGCGGCCTGTCGGTCCACCACGAGTCGGCGAGCCTGCACCGCGTCAGCCTCCGCGTCGAGGCGGGCGAGACGGTCGCGCTGTTCGGCGGCGGCGCCCAGACGATGCTCACCGCCCTGGCGGGTCATCTGAGGCCGGCGGGCGGCGCCGCGTTCTTCGCCGGAACCGACCTCGGCCAGATCCCCGTCGAGCAGCGGGCGATGCTCGCCCTGTGCCACCTGATCGGGCCGTCCCCGCAGGTGCAGGACGAGCGCACGGTGACCGGCCACCTTCGCGGCCACGCCCGCATGCTCGGAAGGGCCGAACCCGATCGCACGGCCGAGGCGATCCTGGAGATCTTCCCGATCCTGCGCGAACGCGGCGCGGAGCTGGTCGCGGGCCTGTCCGAGAGCGACCGGCGGCTCCTCGGCCTGGCGGAGGCCGTCATCGCGCGCCCGCGACTGCTGCTGGTCGACGCGATCTCGCCCGGCCTCGCACCGGAGGCGGTCGACGGCGCCCTGGCGGTCGTACGGCGGCTGGCGGCCGAGGGAACCGCCGTGCTCCTCACCGACCCCCGGATCCCGATCGCGCTCGCGCTGGCGCAGCGGGCCTACGTGCTCGATCGCGGCCGCGTCATCGCCGAACTCAACGCACCGACGGCCGAGGAAGTCCACCTGCTGCTCCGGCCGGGTCGCCGGAAGCACGGCAAGCCCGTTCAAGGAGGTCGCGCATGGTGATCGGAACCGTCGCCGCGGCCCTCGTCGCCGCCGGACTGGGCGCGGGAACGGCCGGTCCCGCCCTCCAGGTCAGCCAGGTCGCCGACCTCGCCGAGGGCCAGCAGATCACGGTCGCGGGCTCGGGGTATCGGCCCGGCCTGCAGTCCGTCGCGGTCGGCCTGTGCCGGGAGGGCTACACCAACGGCCTCAAGGACTGCGACCTGGGCGGCGGCGCGACGTTCGTCAACATCGACGCCAAGGGGCGCTTCAGCGGCGTCCGGCTGAAGGCCCGTTCGAAGTTCAACGGCATCGACTGCACAGCACGGCAGTGCGTGATCGGGGCCGCGCCGCTCCCGACGTCCAACCCACCCGCGGTCGTCAACGCCAACACCGCCGTCGTCCGGGTCGGCTTCAAGGGCTCCACCTTCACCGGCGGGACGACACCGGCGCCCGCCGCCACGACGGCTGCGCCGTCCGGAGGTGGTGGCGGGCCCTCCACGGTGCTGTGGGCGGTGACCGCCGGAGCCGTGGTCGTGGGCGGCGCCACCATCGCAGCCCGGCAACGCCGCCGGTAGCTCCACCCCATCCCGAGCAAACACCCGCAGGAGGTGCACGATGCGCAGAACCCGCAAGCAGGCGGCCACGGTGGCGGCCATCACCACGGCGAGCGTGCTCGCCCTGGGACCGCCCGCGCTGGCGGCCCCCACTCTGAAGATGAGCAAGACGACGGGGCTGAAGGCCGGAGACAAGATCGATGTGGTGTCGCTGACCGGCCTCAAGCCCAACCTCGCCTCGGTGGCGATCGGCCAGTGCAAGCCCGTCGTCACAGGGACGGCCGACTGCGACATCTCCGGAGCGTTGCTCGGCACAGCGGACGGCTCCGGCAAATGGAAGCCGGGCGCCAAGGGCAGCACCATCACCCTCCTGGCCAAGATCGGCAGCACGTCCTGCACCGCCAAGGCCGGGGCCTGCATCATCGGCGTCACCAGCCTGACCGACCCCACCAATGTGCTGGTGAAGGTCCCGCTGACGTTCTCCTCGAGCGGGGGGAACGGCTCCGGCGGCAACGGCGACGGCGGCAACGGTGACGGCAACGGCGGCGACGGCAACGGCAGCAGCGGCCAGAACCTGCCGCACACCGGGAGTCCCGATGGTCTCCCCACCTACGCGCTCGTCGCGTCCGCGCTCGTCCTGAGCGGCGGCGCCGCGCTGCTGATCATCCCGCGCCGGCGGCGGAGGGCGTCCAGATGACCGTTCGCGCCAAGCTCGCCGGAGCCCTCGCCGCGGTGGCCCTGTTCAGCCTGGGAGCCGGACTCGCGCCGAGACCGGCCTCCGCCACCGCCACCGCCTCCGCGCCGATCGCCTACTCCAGCACCGTGCACGGAGACCCCGCCGACGTGTATGCGCCGCCGTCCGATCAGATCCGAACCCGCCTCCCTGTGGCCCTGCTTCTCCAGGGCGCCAACGTCGACAAATCCCAGTACGCGGCGTTCGCCCGCGCGGTCGCCGGTTACGGCTTCGCCGTGGTGGTTCCCAACCACACCCGGACCGTCCTCGGCCAGCAGGGATTGTTCACCGAACAGGCGCAGGCAGCGTGGACGGTGGAATGGATGCGCCAGGAAGCGGGACGGGCCGCCTCACCGCTGCACGACAAGATCGACACCGGCTCGCTCGTCCTGCTGGGGCATTCGTTCGGCGGAGCCACAGGCCTCATGGTGACGACCGGCACCTGCGCGCCCCCGTTCTGCGGCGAACCCGCCACCCGGCCCGCGGAGCTGAAGGGCGCCGCGCTCTACGGCACCAACAACGCCTCGCCCGGCGGCGGTGGGAGCCCCCCGGTCGCCAACGCCGTACCGGTCGCGCTCATCCAGGGCACCGCCGACGGCATCGCCGCCCCGTCCGCGGCCGAGACCACCTACCAGGCGCTCCAGAAGCCGCCCAAGATGCTCGTCTCGGTGACCGGCGCCAACCACTACGGGCTGACCGACGCCCAGAACCCCGCCGGGGCCCGGCCCGATCCCTCCGCGCAGACCGCCGGCCAGGACGTCACCGTCGCGGCCGCCGCCAGATGGAGCGGGATGTTCCTGCGCACGGTGCTGGGCGACCGCTGGTCCGGCGTGTGGCTGTACGGGGTGGGCGACGCCGTCGACGACGCGGTGACCGTCGTCTCCACCCGATGACCGTCCACGAGGCGGGGATCGGACGCCACTTCGAGGACTTCACCGTCGGCGACGTCTTCCAGCATCCGTTCGGCCGCACGATCAGCGAGGCCGACAACACCTGGTTCACGCTGCTGACGCTCAACACCAACCAGAACCATTTCAACGCCGACTTCGCCGGGCGCGCGCCGTACGGGCGGATCATCGTCAACTCGGGGCTGACCGTGGCACTGGTGCTCGGCCTGTCGGTCATCGACGTGAGCCAGTCCGCGCTGCTCAACCTCGGCTGGACCGACATCACGCTGGACCATCCCGTGTTCGTCGGCGACACGATCTACGCCGAGTCCCTGGTCGTCGAGGTCCGCGAGTCGAGGTCGCGGCCGTACGCCGGCATCGTCACCTGCCGCACCCGCGGCCTCAACCAGGACGGCGACGAGGTCATCTCCTGGCTGCGGACCGTGATGGTCTACCGGCGGGACGCGCCGCACGACAAGGGCTACTTCCCGCAGGCCAAGAGTGGTCCGATGCGGTTGCCAGGGGACGCGGGGTGAGGATCACCTACGGGCCCTGGGGCGAGACGCTGGGCGAACTGGTCGCCGCAGCCCGCGCCGCCGAGGAGGCGGGGGCCGAAGCGCTGTGGGTCCCCGAGCTGCACCGCAGCGCCACCGTCGCCGCCGCGGCGGTGGCGCAGGGCACGCGGCGTGCCCGGATCGGGACGGCGATCACGCTGGCGTTCACCCGCAGCCCGATGGTGACCGCGCTGGAGGCCCTCGACCTGGACGAGCTGTCGGGCGGCAGGTTCGTGCTCGGGCTCGGCTCGGGCGTCAGGCGGCTGAACGAGGACTGGCACAACGTGCGCTGGGGGAGCCCGGTGGCGCATCTGCGCGAGAGCGTCGCCGCCGTCCGGCACATCGTCGCGCACGCGGTGGACGGGGCGCCGATGGTGCTGGACGGCGCGCACGAGAGCCTGGCCGTACGAGGCTTCCGGCGCCCCTTCCCACAGGCCAGGGCCGAGATCCCGATCTACCTGGCGGGCCTGGGCCCGGCGATGACGCGGCTGGCCGGCCAGATCGGCGACGGCTGGATCTCGCACGAGCTGTGCTCGCCCGAGTGGCTGCGCGAGCGCGCTCTGCCCGCGCTCGAGGACGGGCTCGGCGCGGCCGGCCGCGAGCGCGAGGCCCTGGACGTCGTGGTGTCGGCCGTCTGCTCGCTGGACCCCGATCCGGTGGTGGCGCGCGGGCGGGCGGCCGGTGTGGCGGGGTTCTACGCCTCGGTGCGCTCCTACGCCGACTTCTTCGCCTTCCACGGCCTGGCCGATGACCAGGCGTGGACGATCACAGCCCTGCGTTCCGGCGCGGGCGCCGATGATCTGGCGTCGGCGGTCTCCGGCCGCATGGTGGACGCGCTGACGGTGACCGGCACCGCCGAGCGGGTGCGCGACCGGCTGGCCGCCTACGAGGGCGTCGCCGACACCCTCAAGCTCACGCCGCCCGTGTACGGCCTGCCCGCCGCCGAGACGCGCGCCGCGCAGGCGCGCCTCATCGAGCTGATCAGGGAGCTGACATGAAGCCGTTGCAGGACGTCCGGATCGTGTCGCTGGAGCAGTACGGCGCCGGACCGTTCGGCTCGCTGCACCTGGCCGATCTCGGCGCCGAGATCATCAAGATCGAGGACCCGCGCACCGGCGGCGACGTGGGCCGTTACGTGCCGCCCTACGCCGAGGGCGAGGACTCGCTGTTCCACGAGGCGTTCAACCGCAACAAGCGGTCCCTGTCGCTGGACATCTCCACCCCGGCCGGCCGCGAGGTGTTCGAGGACCTCGTACGGCGAAGCGACGCGGTGTACTCCAACCTGCGCGGCGACGTACCGGCCAAACTGCGCATCACCTACGACGACCTGAAGCACCTGAATCCCGCCATCGTCGCCTGCTCCCTGACCGGGTTCGGCATGACGGGTCCCCGGTCCGCCGAGCCGGGATACGACTACATCCTGCAGGGGCTCGCCGGCTGGATGGATCTGACCGGCGAGCCGGACGGGCCGCCGGCCAAGTCGGGGCTGTCGCTGGTCGACTACTGCGGCGGTTTCGTGGCCGGCCTGGCGCTGCTGGCCGGGCTGCACGCCGCCCGCCGCGACGGCGTGGGCATGGACTGCGACGTGTCGCTGTACGACACCGCCATCGCGATGCTCACCTACCCGGGCGTCTGGCACCTCAACGCGGGGTTCACGCCGGTGCGGACCCGTCACTCGGCGCACCCGTCGCTGGTGCCGTTCCAGGCGTTCGAGGCCCGCGACGGCTGGCTGGTGGTCGGCTGCGCCAAGGAGAAGTTCTGGCGGCGCCTGACCGTGGTGATGGGCCGTGCCGAGCTGGCCGACGACCCGCGCTTCGCCACGTTCGCCGACCGGCAGCGCAACGCGGCGGACCTGCTGCCGCTCCTGGAGAAGGTCTTCGCGGGCCGCACCGTGGCCGCGTGGCTGGAGGCGCTGTACGCGGCGGCCATCCCTTGCGGGCCCATCAACGACGTCGCGCAGGCCCTGCGGGACGATCACACCGCGTCGCGCGGCCTCATCGTCGAGACCGACCATCCCCGCTACGGCAGGCTCAAGAACCTCGCCTCGCCGGTACGGGTCGGCGCCGTCCAGCCCGAACATCGCCGCGCGCCGCGCAGGGGCGAGGATCTCGCGGAGGTCATGCGCGACCTGCTCGGCTACGACGACGCCCGGGTCGCCGCGTTGACCGAGGCCGGAGCCTTCGGAGAGCCGCGATGACGATCGCGGGTGAACTGGCCGGCTGGGCGCTCTCCCTTGACCTCGCCGACGTTCCCACCGAGGTGCGGCATGCCGCGTGCCGGCACGTTCTCGACGGGATCGGCTGCGCGGTCGCGGCGGCACGATGCGGGGCCGCGTCCGCCGCCAGAGGGACCGTCGGCCGCGCGTTCGAACTCGGAGTGCTCGTCCACGCGCTGGACTTCGACGACACGCACGCGGGCGGTCTCGTGCACGCGACCGCACCCGTACTGCCGGTAATGCTGTCGGAGGGTGTTCGGCTCGGCGTCTCCGGGGCCGAGGCGCTCACCGCCGCGATCGCCGGCATGGAGACCATCTGCAGGCTCGGCGCCGCCGCGCCACACGCCTTCCATGCCCGGGGGCTGCACGCCACCGCGGTGTGCGGTGTGTTCGCCTCGGCGTTGACCGCCGCCAGGCTGCGGGGCCTGTTGGTGGAGCAGACGGTGAACGCGCTCGGCATCGCCGGAAGCCGTGCGGGCGGCCTGCTGGAGTTCCTCGACACCGGCGCCTCGACCAAGCAGCTGCACCCTGGCTTCGCCGCCCAGGACGGCATCGTGATCGCCGCGCTCGCCGCCGCCGACGCCACCGGCCCCGCGACCGTCTTCGAAGGGCGCTACGGGGTCTACCGCGCGCTGATCGGGCGGGATCCCGACCGTGCGGCGCTGCTGGGCGGGCTCGGAGAGGACTGGGAGATCACCCGCATCACCGTCAAGCCCTATCCGGCCTGCCAGCTGCTGCACGCCCAGCTGGACGCGGCCCGGGAACTGCGCGATTCCGGGCTCTTCGACGGGCCCCCGATCCAGGAGATCGTGGTGGAGGTGCACCCCGATGCCGTTCCCATCGTCTGCGGGCGGGGGAAGGAACGCCCGCGCAGCTCCTACGAGGCCAAGTTCAGCCTGCCGTGGAGCGTGGCCGCGATGATCGTCGACGGCGCGGTGACCGTCCGCACGTACGACCACATCGATCGGCCGGACGTGCTCGAGATGGCCGCCCTCGTCCGGCCTCAGGCGGCCGAGTTCGGGGGCGCCGCCGCCGATCAGCCCGGACGGGTGCGTGCCCGGCTCGGCGACGGGCGGTGGGTGATGGCCGCCGTCCCGCGCAGCCGCGGCGGTCCGGGTGACCCCGGCATCGCCGCGACGGTCCGGGACAAGGCCCTGGCCAACCTGGGCGGGGACGATCCGGAGGGCATCGCCGAGATGGTGCTCGCCCTGGACGCGCAGCCCTCCCTCAAGCCGCTGATGAAGGCATTGGAGAGCCATGGACTCTGACACGACGAGACTCGGGGCCGTCGCGGGCTCGGTCGAGACCGCCTACCGGTCGGCGTTCGCGCTGCTCGCCGAGGTCGGACTCGGACCCGCCGACGTGGTGCACGTGGCGGAGTACGCGACGGCCGGCGCCCTCGGGGCGCGCGATCGCGTCGAGGCGGTCCGGCGCGGCGAGATGGGGGAGCGGCGCGTTCCGGTGGCGACCATTCCGGTCGAGGGGCTGATGGAACCGGCGGCGGAGCTGGCCGTCGAGCTGACCGCCCATCCCGGTGGCGGCAGAGCCGTGGGTGAGCTGCGCATCGCCGACGGGATCGTCTACCTGCCGGGAATCCACCCGGACGACGCGGCCCACGGCGACTTCCGCGCCCAGTACCGTTCCTGCCTGGAGCAGGCCGGCGATCTCCTCAAGGCCGCGGGCCTGGGGCTGGACGCCCTCGTTCAGACCATCGACCACACCGCGACCTCCACCCGCGCCGAGTATCCGCGCTGTGGCCGCCCGCGCCGGGAACTGCTCGGCGGCACCGGGACCGACGGCCGGGCCGTTCACCCCGGGGCGGCGGGCATCCTGGCCGACCGGCCGGTGAGGCCCGGCGCGATGGTCTCGCTCGACGCGCTCGCCTCCACCGAGCCTCTGCGCGCGGTGAACCCGGGCTGGCGCCGCTACGACACCCTCACCTACACACCGGGCGTGCTGGCCGGCAAGACGCTGTTCATGTCGGGCTTCGGCGCGCTGGAGCCCGCCACCCAACGGGCCGTCTTCGAAGGCGATCTGCTCGCGCAGGCCGAGTTCGTCTACGCCGGGATCGCCGCCGTGCTGCGCGAGGCCGGGCTGGGCGACGACCTGCCGTACGGCTGCGTTGAGCGGCTCGTGGAGTACGTGACACCGGCGGGCGTGGAGCGCTATCCGGAGGTAGCCGAGATCCGCCGCAGGTACTTCGGCGACGGGCCCGCGCTCACGTCGGTCGTCTGCTCGGCGTTGCTACGGCCGGAGTTCCTCATCGAGGTCGTCCCGACGGCGGTGCTCCCATGAGCCTGCTCACCGAGGAGATCAAGGCACTGATCGGCAGCGAGGTCTCCTACACCGCGCCCGAGGAACTGGGCCGCGCCGCCATCCGCTACTTCGCGCAGGCCACGGGCGACGACAACCCGCTCTACACCGACGACGCTTACGCCCGCGAGCACGGCTACGGCGGTGTCGTCGCACCGCCCACCCTGATCTGCGAGACGAACCAGTACGCGGGACTGCCGCGCGATGACGATGGCCATGCCGGGCACACCTGGCGCCTGGAGGTTCCCGGCACGCGGCTGGTGCGCGGCGGCAACGACTACGCCTTCCATCGTCCGGTCCGGCCCGATGACGTCATCACGGCGACTTGGCGGATCGACGACGCGAGGGAACGGACCGGCTCGGGCGGACGGTCGATGCTGATGATCACCTCCACCGCCGTCTACACCGACCAGAACGGCGAACCGCTCGCCACCAACACCGAGACCTTGATCTACGTGGAGGTCCCGTCATGAGCGTCGCCGCGCGAAGCGTCACCGTGGGGGAGGGGCCGCCTGTGCTGGAGCGGCGCATCGACCTGCCCGACATGATCGCGTACGCGGGGGCCACCTGGGACTGGCATCGCCTGCACTACGACCCGGAGTACGTGAACGCCCGAGGGCTGCCCGGACCGGTCGTGGACGGGCAGGTCTTCGGGGCGCTGCTGGCCGAACAGATCCAGGACTGGCTCGGCCCGCGCGCTCGGCTGAGGAGGCTGCACTTCCGGTTCAGGAACCCGGTGTTCGCGGGTGAGACCGTTCGCTGCACCGGCGCCGTCAGCAAGATCGATATCGGTGGGCTGATCGTGGTGGAGCAACGCGTCGAGGTCCCGGCGGACGGCCGCGTCGCGGTCGCTCCCGCCGGTGCGACCGTGGAGTTCGGCCCGTGACGGTCGCGATCGCCGGCGCCGCCGAATCCGATCTGGGCATCACCGGCATGTCGATCCTGGCGCTGCAGGCGCAGGCGGTCACGCGGGCGCTGGCCGACGCCGGGCTGTCCCTGCGCGACGTGGACGGCCTGGCGACCTCTGGTGTGTCGCGATTCTCCGCCTCGCTGGTCGCCGAGTACCTCGGAATCTCACCGTCGTGGACGGACTCGACCTTCGCCGGGGGCTCGGCGTTCGAGATGTACGTGGCGCGGGCGGCCCAGGCGATCGAGGCCGGACAGTGCTCGACGGTCGTCATCTCCTACGGCTCCAACCAGCGCTCCGCCGGGTCCCGGAGGCTGGCGGGCGTAAAGGAGACCCACACGCCGCAGCAGCAGTTCGAGGCACCGTACGGGCCGCTCTTCCCGATCTCCTACTACGCGATGGCCGCCCAGCGCTATCTCCACGTGCACCGCGCCGAACGCGAGCACCTCGCCGAGGTGGCGGTCGCGGCGCGCGAGTGGGCGCTGCTCAACCCCCGTGCCCACAGGCACTCCGCCGGGCCGCTCACCAGGGATGACGTGCTCGATGCCCCGATGGTCTCCACGCCCCTCACGGTGGCCGACTGCTGCCTGGTCACCGACGGCGGCGGCGCCCTCGTGCTGACCTCGCTGGCGCGGGCCCGCGACCTGCCCAGGCCGCCGGTCGTGCTGCTGGGGTACGGCGAGGCGACCACCAACGACGGCATGATCGCGGCCGGGGACCTGCTCCGGCCCGGATCCGCCGACTCCGGGCGGCGTGCGTTCGCCATGGCCGGTCTCGGTCCCGGCGACGTGGACGTGGCGCAGGTCTACGACTCGTTCACGATCACAGTGCTGCTGACCCTGGAGGGGCTGGGATTCTGCGGGCCCGGTGAGGCGGCGTCGTTCGTCTCCGACAGGCGGACGCGGCCGGGCGGTGCCTTCCCGCTCAACACCTCGGGCGGCGGCCTGTCCTACAACCATCCCGGCATGCTCGGGCTGCTTCTGCTCGTGGAGGCCGTACGGCAACTGCGAGGCGAATGCGGGCGGCGGCAGGTGCCGAATGCGCAAGTCGCGCTCGCCCACGGAACGGGCGGCGTCCTGTCCACGCACGCGACCGTGCTGCTCGGGGTGGACCGGTGACCGAGACGTCTCCGCCTTTCGACGAGATCACCGAGCCCTGGTGGGACGCCACCCGGGAACGCCGGCTGACCGTTCAGCAGTGCTCGGCGTGCGGCGAACGGCAGCACTATCCGCGCGCGATCTGCACCGGCTGCGGCGGCACGGACCTGGAGTTCGCGGAGGCGTCGGGACGGGGGACCGTGGACTCCTTCACCGTCGTTCACCGGGCGGCGCATCCCGGCTGGGAGACCCCGTACGTGGTCGCCCGCGTCCGGCTCGCCGAAGGGCCGATCCTTCTCACCGACCTGGTCGGCGCCGACCCCGATCACTGGAGCTGTGACATGCCGGTGCGGGTGACATGGCGTCCGCTGGCCGACGGGCGGCACCTGCCCCTCTTCACGAAGGAATGACCGCATGGACTTCGAGTTGAGCGACGAGCAGCGGATGTTCCGCGACACGATCCGGGCGTTCGCGGAGAAGGAGATCCGGCCGGTCGCCGTCGAGTGGGAGGCCGCCGGCCGCTATCCCGCCGAGATCGTGGAACGGATGAAGGAACTCGGCCTGTTCGGGCTGACGGTCCCGGAGTCATACGGCGGGCTCGGCGCCGACATGGTCTCGTTCGCGATCGTGTTCGAGGAGATCTCCAAGGCCTGGATGGGGGTCGCGGGGATCCTCGGAAGCCATTCGCTCGCCTGCTGGATGATCGCCCGCCACGGGACGGACGAGCAGAAGCGCAGGCTGCTGCCGGAGCTGGCGACCGGCGTCCGCCGCAGCGGCATCGGCCTCACCGAGCCGGGCGCGGGCACCGACCTGCAGGGCATCGCGACCACGGCCCGCCGCGACGGCGACCACTACGTGGTGACCGGCCGCAAGACCTGGATCACCAACGCCCGGCACGCCGACCCGCTGCCCGTCCTGGTCAAGACCGACCCCGCCGCCGAGCCCGCACATCGCGGCATGTCGGTGCTGCTGGTGAACGCGGGGACGCCCGGTTTCCAGGTGCTCCGCGACCTGCCCAAGCTGGGTTACCGGGGCACCGAATCCTGCGAGGTCGTCCTGGACGAGGTGGCCGTACCGGTGGACGACCTGCTCGGCGGCGTGGAGGGACGCGGCATGCAGCAGGTGCTGTCGGGGCTGGAGACCGGGCGCGTCAACGTCGCGGCCCGTTCGCTCGGCATCGCCCAGGCCGCCTACGACGAGGCCCTCACCTATGCGAGCCGGCGCGAGGCGTTCGGCCGGCCCATCAAGGACTTCCAGGCCGTGCAGCTCAAGCTCGCCGACATGGCCATCAAGGTGCAGGCGGCCCGGCTGCTGGTCTACTGGGCCGCCTCCCAGGCCGACGCGGGCCGGCGCGTGGACCTGGAGGCGGGCATGGCCAAGACCTTCGCATCCGAGGCCGCCATCGACTGCTCCCTGATGTCCATGCAGGTGCACGGCGGCTACGGATACTCCAAGGAATTCGTCGTCGAGCGGCTCTACCGGGACGCCCCGCTGATGAGCATCGGCGAGGGCACCAACGACATCATGCGGATCGTGATCGCCAAGGCGCTCACCGGCGGGGAGGGACGGATCGGATGAGGTCGGCGCTGTACGTTCCCGGAGACGCCCCCGGCAAGCTCGCCGGTGCCGCCCGGTGGGGCGCCGACGAGCTGATCGTCGATCTGGAGGACGCCGTCCCGGCCGCGCGCAAGGCCGAGGCCCGCCGCGCCGTCGCCGACTGGCTGGCGGGCGCTCCGCAAGGCCCGCGATCGTGGGTGCGCATCAACCCTGGCGAAGCCGGAGCCGCGGACCTCCATGCCGTCACCTGGCCCGTCCTCGCAGGCGTGTGCATGGCCAAGGCCGAGACGTACGCGCAGCTGATCGCCGTGAACGATCTCCTGTCGGAGCTGGAGAAGGCACGCGGGATCGAACCGGGCACCTTCGGGATCGTTCCCCTGCTGGAGTCGGCCTCCGCCGTGCTCGACGCGCCCCGGCTGGCCCGTGCCCCGCGCGTCGTACGGCTGCAGATCGGCGAGGCCGACCTGCGCGCCGACCTGGGTGTGGAGCCCGGACCGGATGAACGTGAGCTGCTGTTCGCCCGTTCGCAGGTGGTCCTGGCGTCGGCCGCCGCCGGGATCGAGGCGCCGATGGCGCCCGTCAGCACCGACTTCCGTGACCTGGACGGGCTGCGCGCCTCGACCGCGGCGCTCAAACGACTCGGGTTCGGCGGGCGCGCCTGCATTCACCCGGCCCAGATCCAGGTCGTGAACGAGGTCTTCACCCCCTCGGCCGACGAGGTCGCCCGCGCGCATGATCTGATCGTGCGCTATGAGGCCGCGGCCACGGCGGGGGACGGCGTCTGCGTGGACGCGGACGGCCGGCTCGTCGATGAGGCCGTGGTCAGGTCCGCGCGCCGCCTGCTGGCGCGACGCGGGCGAGATGGTCGAGGGCGTCGGTGAGCGAGACGACCTCGGCGTACTTGGCCCGCAGATCGAACAGGGCCGCCTCGTGGGGACGGCTGTCGCGATCACCGCACGCCTCGCGGACGACCGCGGGGACGAAGCCGTGCTGGAGGGCGTCCACGGCCGTCGCCCGGACGCACCCGCTCGTCGACAGCCCGGCGATGAACACGGTGTCCACCCGGAGTGCGGTGAGGGTCGCGGCGAGCGAGGTGCCGAAGAACGCGCTGGCGTACTGCTTGACCACCACGGTCTCGGCCGCAGTGGGCCGCAGACCGGAGGAGAAGTCGCCGAGCGGGCTGCCCGCGTCGAAGCATCGCAGCGCGGGGACCTTCCGGTAGAACAGGCCGCCGTTCACCCCGCCGGGCCCGAACTCCACCCTGGTGAAGATCACGGGCACGCCGTGGCGGCGGGCGCCGTCGACCAGCCGGGCCGCCGCGTCCACCGCCTCCTCCACCGCCGCGTACAGCGGGGACTCCGGCTCGAGATAGGCGCGCACGACGTCGACGACCAGGACGACCGGGCGCGAGCCGAGCGGCAGCACCCCACCGAATCCCGCGGCCGCGTAGTCGGCGTCCACGTCCTTGTCGTTCATGACCCCTGCCTCGCGCTCAGACGATGCCGCCGGACGACAACCGGGTGAGCTCGGTGTCGGTGAGCCCGAGCAGTTCACGGTAGATCTCGTCGTTGTGCCTGCCGAGCTCGGGCCCCAGCGTGCGCACGGATCCGGGCGTGCCCGACAGCTTGGGAACCACGTTCTGCATGGGGAAGTCCCCGAACTCCGGATGCGCCAGCCGGATGATCGCCTCGCGGGCACGGTAGTGCGGGTCGTCCAGCATGTCCTTGGCGCGGTAGGTCAGGCCTGCGGGGATCCCGTTCTCGTGCAGCGTCTCCAGCAGCGGGCCGCTCTCGTGGCCGGACGTCCAGAGGCCGATCATGTCGTCCAGCTCGTCGGCGTTGGCCCCGCGGGCGCCGTGCGTGGCGAAGCGCTCGTCGTCGGCCAGCTCGGGGCGGCCCATGATCTCGGCCAGGCGGCGCCAGATGGTGTCCCGGTTGGCGGCGATGAGGATCGGCCCGTCCTTGGTCGGGTACACGTTGCTCGGGGCGACGTTGGGCAGCACCGAGCCGGTGCGTTCACGCTGGTAACCGGCGAGCTCCCATTCGGGGACCAGGGACTCCATCATCGCGAACACCGCCTCGTACAGCGCCGAGTCGACGACCTGGCCGCGGCCGGTCCGGCGCCGGGCGTGCAGTGCCACCAGCGTGCCGAGCGCCGCGAACGTGCCGGCGAGCTCGTCGCCGAGCGAGATGCCGGCGCGCGAGGGCGGATTGCCGGGATCCCCGGTGACGTACCGGATCCCGCCCATGGCCTCGCCGATCGATCCGAACCCGGCGCGCGGCGAGTAAGGCCCGGTCTGCCCGTAGCCGGTGACCCTGGTGACGATCAGCCCGGGGTTGTCCTCCCAGAGGGTCTCCGGGGCCAGGCCCCATCGCTCCAGCGTGCCCGGCCGGAAGTTCTCGACCAGGACGTCCGCCTCGGCGGCGAGCCTGCGCAGCAGGGCCTGCCCCTCGGGCTCGCGCAGGTTCAGGGTGACCGACTTCTTGTTGCGCGCGAGGATCGGCCACCACAGGGACTTGCCGTGCGGCTTCTCGCGGCCCCAGTCGCGCATCGGATCGCCCGAGCCGGGCGGCTCGACCTTGATGACCTCGGCCCCGAAGTCGCCGAGAAGCTGACCGCAGAACGGGCCGGCCAGCAGCTGTCCGATCTCGATGACGCGAAGGTCGCTCAAGGGGGTGTCGGGCATGCGGTTCTCCTCAGTCGCGCTCGGCGGCGCGGATCAGATCGATGAGGTGATCGGCCGCCGCACGGATGTGCGAGCGCATCACCGATTCGGCCCATTCGGCGTCGCCCGCCCGCAGCGCCGCGACCAGTTCGCGGTGGTGGCCCATGCTGCGGGTCAGTGACGCCTCGTCGTAGCGTTCGAACGTTCCAAGGACCAGCGGTACGTGCACGACCGAGCTGACCAGCGCGGGCAGGCGCGTGTTGCCCGATCCCTCGACGATGGCGGTGTGCAGCCGGTCGTTGAGCTCGGTGACGCTCCGGAAGTCCCGGGCGGCGACGGCCCGTTCCATCTCGTCGCACAGCCCGGCGAGCTCGTCGAGCCGTTCGGCCGCCAGGCCCCTGCGCGCCGCCCGCGCGGCCCCGTAGGGCTCCAGCTGGGCGCGCAGCTCGAAGATCTCTTCCAGGTCCGCCCCGGTCCAGCGGACGACGCGGGCTCCGCGGTGGGGGAGCACCTCGACCAGCCCCTCGGTCCCCAGCCGTTGAAGGGCCTCGCGTACGGGCGTGCGAGACAGCCCGAGGGTCTCGGCGAGCTCTACCTCTCCGAGCCGGCTCCCGGCATCGACGCCGCCCGAGAGGATCATCTCCCGCAGCGACCGGTAGGCCACGTCCGCGGCGCGGGCCATCTCTTCTCCTTCATCCGGATTCGGACTACATTGCATACAATATAGAGCTAATCGCATCAAAGAACCAGACAGGGAGTCGGTCTTGCATACAACCCTGGTGGAAGTGGGGCCGCGTGACGGCCTGCAGAACGAGGACGTGATCCTGTCCACCGAGGACAAGATCGAGCTGATCCGCCGGAGCGTCGCCGCGGGGATCCGCCGCGTCGAGGCCGTCAGCTTCGTCCATCCCCAACGGGTTCCGCAGATGGCCGACGCCGAGGAGGTCATGGCGGGCGTGCCGCGCCGGGACGGCGTCTCCTACATCGGGCTGGTCCTCAACCGGCGCGGCCTGGACCGGGCACTCGCGGCGCGGGTCGACGAGGTGAACGTCGTCGTGGTCGCCACCGACACCTTCTGCGTACGCAATCAGGGCTGCACCACCGCCGAGGCGCTGGACGCCTGGGACGACATCGCCGCTGCCGCGATCGAGGCGGGCGTTCCGGCGAGCATGACCATCGCCGCCGCGTTCGGGTGCCCCTTCGAGGGCGAGACCGCCCCGTCCCAGGTCGTCGAGCTGGCCCGACGAGCCCGCGACGCCGGCGCCGTCGAGATCGCACTGGCCGACACCATCGGCGTGGGCGTGCCCGGCCAGGTCCGCGAACTCACCCGCCGAGTCCGCGAAGCCGCCCCCGCCGTGCCCCTGCGTTTCCACTTCCACAACACCCGCAACACCGGCTACGCCAACGCGATCGCCGCCGTGGAGGAGGGTGTGACCGTTCTGGACGCCAGCACGGGAGGATTCGGCGGCTGCCCGTTCGCCCCGGCCGCGACCGGCAACATCGCGACCGAGGACCTGCTCTACTCTCTGCATCGGATGGGCATCGACACCGGCGTCTCCATGAGCACCGTCGTCGACACGGCCGACTGGCTGGGCGACCGCCTCGGCAAGCCCACCCCCGCCCTGCTCGGCCGCGCCGGCACCTTCCCCGCTCCCTCTCCGTGAACCTTCTGGGCCGCAAGGGCCGTATGCCTCTCTGATCAGTCCTGGGGTCAGGAGGGACTCATGTGGCATCGGAAGGTTCTTGGACGACGACGTGTGCGCACGGCGGTTACGGCGGGCGCGCTGGCAGTCGGGGCCACCGGCCTTGCGGCCGGGTCGCTGTACGTGGTGCAGGGCGGCGAGGCGTCGGGCGGATCGGCGAAGAACGCCGCGCTGGCGGGTGACACCGCACGAGGCCGAGCGAGTCAGCCTCCCGGTGGCGGTGGTCCCGACGGCGGTGCCGGTGCCGCTGCGGCCAGGCTGGTCCGTCAGCTCGGCGCGCGTACGTCGGGCGCCTACCTCGACGCGTCGGGCCGTCCGGTCGTCACGGTCACCAACGCCGCGGACGCCGCCATGGTCCGTGCGGCGGGAGTGACGCCCAGGATGTCGGTCCGCAGCCCGGAAACGTTGCGGGGGATCACCAAGACGCTGCGGCGCACGATGGCCGTACCGGGCACCGGCTGGACCGTCGATCCCGCCACCAGCCGGGTCGTCATGTGGACCGACGGGACGGTCACCGGAACACGGCTGGCCGCCGTGCACCGGATGGCGGCGCGGATGGGACCTGCCGTACGGATGGTGCGCGTTCCAGGGCGGCTCAGCACGCTCGCGCGCGGCGCCGACGCCATCTTCGGGCAGGGCGTGCGGTGCTCGCTGGGCTTCAACGTGAAGCGCGGCCAGGAGAGCTTCTTCCTGACCGCCGGGCACTGCGGCAACGTGGTGAAGAACTGGACCGCCGACCAGCAGGGAGCGCAGGCGCTCGGCACGACGGTGACCAGCAGCTTCCCGGGGAACGACTTCGCCCTGGTGCGTTCCGAGGACGGCGCCGCGGGCGAGGGCGAGGTCAACCTGTTCAACGGGCAGACCCGCGACATCACCCAGGCCGGCGATGCCGTCGTCGGCCAGCGGGTCACCCGCAGCGGCAGCACCTCTGGAGCCCACAGCGGCCAGGTCACCGCGGTCGACGCCACGGTGAACTTCCCCGAGGGGACGGTCACCGGCATGATCCAGACCACCGTGTGCGCGGAACCGGGCGACAGCGGCGGACCGCTGTTCGCCGGCACCACCGCGCTCGGGCTGACCTCCGGCGGCTCCGGCGACTGTCAGTCGGGCGGCGTCACCTTCTTCCAGCCGGTCACCGAGCCGCTCCAGGAACTCGGCGTCGACGTCTTCTAGCCGGCGGCGGGGCCTGGGCCTTTGTGCGGCGGGTCAGGAGGCTCGGGGCTTGAGGAGGGTGATCTTCGAGGCTCCCATCTCGGTGAGGTAGAGGTAGCCGGTGGCGGTGTCCTCGGTGACGTCGAGGGGCTGCTGGAACCCGGTGAGGCCGGTGATGCCGGTCGTCCGGTTCGACAGGCTTCCGCTGGAGGAGACGTCGAAGGTCTCGATGTCCTGGCCGTTGCTGTAGCGCACGATCAGCAGCTTGCCGTTCAGGGCGCCGTTGAACGCGCTGCCGCGGTACTCGATGGCGCCGTCGGCCGAGGAGTGCAGGCCGGCGTCGTAGATGCCGGCGAGGTCGAGGTTGCGGTCGGGCCGGGTGCCGGCGGGATAGGCCGTCACCTCGAACGGGTCGGCGCCGCTGGTCGGGTTGGCTCCGGCCAGGGCCCATTCGCAGCGGGACGGGTTCGGGTGGCCGTAGTAGCGGTTCTTCTTGACGTCGAAGACGTAGTCGGTCTCGGCCTGGGCGTTGTTGGTGATGGCCGGGACCGAGGGGCCGGTGTAGGTGCCGTTGGCCGCCTTGTCGATGCGGTTGGAGCACGCGGCGGGCAGCGGGCTGGGCGTCGCGGGGGTGTTGCCGCCCGCGGCCGAGCCGTTGGTCGGCGTGTACAGGTGGCCGTTGCTGTGCCACACCAGGTCGAAGGCATTGCGGACACCGGTGGCGTAGATCGTCAGCGGTGCGTTGGCGGCGAACGGGTTGTAGGTGCCGGGCGTCTCGGTCCGTACGTCGAGCGGGAGGGAGGCGGGCAGCTTGGCGGGGTCGAGCCGCAGGACGGCCGCGTTGAGGAGATGCTCGGGCCGGTTGCCCCAGGTCGGGTCCGCCGCTCCCATGGCGTTGTTGGCGCCCTGCGTGAGGTAGAGGGCGCCGTCCGGGCCGAACGCCAGTGAGTTGGTCTCGTGGTCCTTCACCGACCGGGGCAGGCCGGTGATGACCTCGGTGTAGGTCGCGAGGTTGGCGCCGCTGAGCTTGGCGATCTTGCTGGTCCAGTCGGGCTGGCTCGGCGGGTTCTCCCCGCGGTACATCGTGTTGGAGGTGATCCAGAGAATCAGGTTGCTCGCCGTCGACGCCGGATCGAACGCCAGCCCGATGATGGTGCGGTCCGGCGCCCCGGGCAGGCCCTGCGCGGTCGCGTTGTCCCGCACGGTGGTGATCGTCTGGCGTCCGGTGAGGGTGCCGCCGGAGGCGATGGTGTAGCGCTCGATGTAGCCGTCCAGGGTGGCGGCGTACAGCTTCCCGTCAGGCCCCTTCACCACCGAGGTGAACGTTCTGCCCGTGGCACCGCTGTCGGCCTTGTCGAAGGCGATCGTTCCCGGCGGCGTGGTACTGCCGGTGGTGAAGATCGAGCTCCACGGCACGAACGCCGTGCCGTTGACGTCCTTGACGCCGCTGGTCACGGTGAACCGGTAGCGCGTGTTCGCGGCGAGCGGTGACGTCGGCGACAGGTTGATGACGTCGCCGCCTCCGCTGGTGATGACGTTCGCCGCTACCGGGCTCCCGCCCGCGGCGGGGACGAGCGTGGCGTTGCCGCCGGCCAGCGTCGAGGCGTTGACGCCGCCCGCGATCAGCCGCAGATCGGCCACGACGCTGGTCGTCGGGGACACGCCCGTCGCGGTGTTGGCCGGGGTGACCGCCCGGATCTGCGGCCGGGTGTCGGCGCCGGTGAGCGGCGCGATCGTCAGGTAGGTGAGCTTGGTGTTCGAGCCGCCCGCCGCGCTGACCGTCAGCCGGCCGTCGCTCACGGTCGGGGTGACCGTGCCGGTCGCGTACCTGGTGGCCGACGTCGGGGTGAACGCCGCGACGGCGTTCTGGTCCTCCACCTGGACCGAGTGCACGCTGTCGACGGAGGTGGCGTCGCCGACCCCGACGGTGACGGTGTAGGTCCCGTTCGGGACGGCGATCTCCCAGGTACCGGTGACGTGCACGCCCGCCGAGCCCGCGGGCAGTTGCATGTGCATGAGGGTGGCGAGCCGCTGGTCGGGTTCGCCCGCGCCGGGGTTCCGGTTGCGGCCGTTGCCCACCAGACTGACCGGCGCCGTGGTCCCGGCCGTCAACCAGCCGTAGGTGAGGCCGGTGCCCTGGTTCGGCCCGGTGCGCGCCCCGTACGCCTGCCCGTAGTCGGTGACGTAACCGGAGGCGGGCGCCGTCGCCTGATCGCCGAAGTCGACCTTGGCGGTGAACGTCGGCTCGGCGGCGGCGGCCTGCCGTGCACCCCCCACGACACCCACCGTCACCAGCGCCGACGCCAATCCGACCCCGAGCATTCGCCTGAACCGCGGAAGGCTGGCCACCATCACGATCCCCCACCTGTCGGAGCTCCCAGAGACCTTGAGGGGATCGTCAACGCCGCATCGTCCTGCGGCAACAGAGCGGGCCTTGACCGGACACCCCGCGTCCAGTCCTGGCCGCCCGGCACCGCGCCCACTCGATCCCGTGTCGTTCCTCAGCTCCCGGCCGGACGGCGCCGGAGCCCGAGGATGATCACGGTGCCGACCAGGAGGTGCAGGCAGGCGAGCGTGATGCCGGCGGTGGCGCTGGTGGCGCCCAGCGGACCTGTCAGGGACAGGACGAGAACGATCACGGCGGCGACGGTCCAGGCCGGGCGGGCGCTGCTGGTGAAGCGTTCGAATGCCAGCAGGAGGATCCAGGCCGCCAGGCCTGCGAGGAGGCTGGCGATCACGACCTGAGCCAGGCCTACGTGCTGGCTATTGCGTACCTGCAGGTGCAGCCCGGCTACAGGTCCCGCCACGGTCCAGGCGAGCGTGCCTGCGAGGACGGCGGCGGCGACGGTGAGAGCCCGGCTTCGGGTTCGAGTGTTCATGCGACACAGCTTCGGAGGTACGCCTCGATCCCACATCGGCCGCCGGACGGGGCGACCCCCTACTTTGGTCGCTGTCGCCAGAGCGGGGGCCCACAGTTCACAGTTCACTGTGCGCTCGGGATGGACGAGCCCGAAGGGCGGAGGGTCCCGAAGATCCCGGACCTTCGGCCCTGCGCCCGGTCGCCCGTCGTTGATGGACTGAAGATCGCCAGCCAACGTCAGGGAGGCATCGTGTCCAGGTTTGACGGCGACCTTGAACTGATCGACGCCTATTGGAGAGCGGCCAACTACCTGTCGGTCGGACAGATCTATCTCCGGACCAACCCGCTGTTGCGGGAGCCATTGCAGGCCCAGCACATCAAACCGCGGCTTCTCGGGCACTGGGGGACCTCACCCGGGCTCAACTTCTGTTACGCGCACCTGAACCGGACCATCAAGGCGCGCGACCTGAACATGATCTACATCATGGGCCCGGGCCACGGCGGTCCGGCGGCGGTGGCGAACGCCTGGCTTGAGGGAACCTACAGCGAGGTCTATCCGGAGGTGTCGCAGGACGAGGCCGGACTGGCCCGGCTGTTCCGCCAGTTCTCCTCTCCGGGCGGCATCCCGAGCCATGTCGCTCCCGAGACGCCGGGCTCGATCCACGAGGGCGGCGAGCTGGGCTATTCGCTGGCGCACGCGTACGGCGCGGCGTTCGACAACCCGGACCTGGTCGTGGCGTGCATCGTCGGGGACGGCGAGGCCGAGACCGGGCCGCTGGCGACCGGCTGGCACGGCAACAAGTTCCTGGACCCGGTGGGGGACGGGGCCGTGCTGCCGATCCTGCATCTGAACGGCTACAAGATCGCCAACCCGGCCGTGCTGGCGCGGATCCCCGAGGACGAGCTGATCAGGCTCTTCGAAGGCTACGGCTACCGGCCGCAGCTGGTCAGCGGCGACGACCCGGAACGGATGCACCGGGAGATGGCGGCGGCCCTCGACCAGGCCCTGGACGAGATCGCCGAGATCCAGTCCATGGCCCGCGACGGGCGAGGCCACGGCCGCCCCCGCTGGCCGATGATCATCCTGCGGTCGCCGAAGGGCTGGACCGGCCCCAAGGAGGTCGAGGGGCTGCCGGTCGAGGGAACGTGGCGCGCGCACCAGGTGCCGCTGGCGGCCGTACGGGAGAACCCGGCCCACCTCGCGCAGCTGGAGGAGTGGCTGCGGTCCTACCGGCCCGAGGAGCTGTTCGACGCCGACGGCCGCCCGGCCGGGCGTCTCCTCGCTCTGGCGCCGTCGGGTGAACGCCGGATGAGCGCCAACCCGCACGCCAACGGCGGCGTACTGCTGCGGCCGCTGAAGCTGCCCGACTTCACCGCGTACGGCGTGCCCGTCGACAAGCCCGGCACGACCGCGACCGAGCCGACGCGGCGGCTCGGCGCGTTCCTCCGCGACGTGATCACCGCCAACCCGGACAACTTCCGGATCATGGGCCCGGACGAGACGGCGTCCAACCGGCTCGGCGACGTCCTGGAGGTCACCGACCGCGTCTTCGTGGGGGAACGGTACGAGACCGACGAGCACCTCGGGCCGCGCGGCCGGGTGCTGGAAGTGCTGTCAGAGCACCAGTGCCAGGGCTGGCTGGAGGGCTACCTGCTCACCGGCAGGCATGGGCTGTTCAACAGCTACGAGGCGTTCGTGCACATCGTCGACTCCATGTTCAACCAGCACGCCAAGTGGCTGAAGGTGACCCGGCACCTGCCCTGGCGGGCGCCGCTCGCCTCGTTCAACTACCTGCTGTCCTCGCACGTGTGGCGCCAGGACCACAACGGCTTCACCCACCAGGACCCCGGCTTCCTGGACGTCGTCCTCAACAAGAAGGCCGAGATCGTCCGCGTCTACCTGCCGCCGGACGCCAACACCCTGCTGTCGGTCGGCGACCATTGCCTGCGTTCACGCGACTACGTCAACGTCGTCGTCGCCGGGAAACAGCCCGCGCTCAACTGGCTGGCGATGGACCAGGCCATCACGCACTGCACGCGCGGCATCGGCATCTGGGAATGGGCCAGCACCGACGGTGGCGGCGACCCGGACGTCGTCATGGCCTGCGCCGGCGACATCCCGACCCTCGAGACGCTCGCGGCCACCGACCTGCTCCGCCGCCTGTTCCCCGAACTGCGCGTACGCGTGGTCAACGTCGTCGACCTCATGCGCCTGCAACCCAGCGACGAACACCCACACGGCCTCACCGACCCGGAGTTCGACGCACTCTTCACCCCCGACAAGCCCGTCATCTTCGCCTTCCACGGCTACCCCTACCTCATCCACCGCCTCACCTACCGCCGCACCGGGCACCACAACCTCCACGTGCGCGGCTACATAGAGGAAGGCACGACCACCACCCCGTTCGACATGGTGATGATGAACGACCTCGACCGCTTCCACCTGGTCATGGACGTCATCGACCGCGTCCCCTCCCTAGGAGCCCGTGTCGCCCACATCCGCCAACGCATGGCCGACAAACGCCTAGAGTTGCGCGCCTACACTCGCCAGCACGGCGAGGACGCCCCCGACATCAGCGACTGGACCTGGCCCCACTAATAAAAGCCCTGGACACGCCACCGCCGGTCGGACGGTGTGCGGGATCAGGCAGTGGTCGCGCTACCGGTGGGCGCTTGCCCTTGCGGCCCGTTCGATCTCCTGGGTGACGGTCTTGGGCTCGGACATCAGGCCGAGGTGCCCGCCGCCGTACTCGGTGATGGTGGACCCGGCGCGTTCGGCCATCGCCCGCTCGGCCTTCGGCGGGATGATCTTGTCCTTGGCCCCGATGAGGTACCAGGACGGGATGGTCTTCCAGGCGGGGACGCCGGACTTGTCGTTCAGCCCTCCGAACGCGGCGGCGCGCTGGGTGGCGGCCACGAGCGCCTTGTCGCGTGGGCTGAGGCCGATCGCGAACGAACTGAAGACGGTCTCCTTCTTCAGGTACAGCTCGGTCGTCGGGGTGGGCGGGAAGGTGGCCGGAACGAAGTCGAACACGGTGGCCGGGTCCGCCGACAGCGCGGAGTCGGGTCCGGCGAGCGACACCGGGCCCTTTAGCGATTCCAGGCAACACCCAGGACTACCCCGTCAACTCCTCCCGCGACTACTCGATCATCAAGCTCAACCCCGAGGTCGTTAAAGCAGGCAACACCGCCCCTGACGGCACCAAGTTCGACCACCTCAACACCGCCCCGCCCGTCGTAGGCCACGACATCATGTGCAAGTACGGCCAGGTGACCCAACGCACCTGCGGCGTCGTCACCGAGTTCACGGACAATGTCATGTACTCATGGGCCGGCATCTTCCCCGGCGACTCGGGTGGCGGCGTCGTTCTCAAGGGCGGCTTCGCGGGGGTGAACAGCGCCATCAACCCCAGTCATGCCAACGGGCCGTTCCAGTTCACGAATATCGCGGGCATTCTCGCCGACCTCAACAAGCAGGGGCCGCAAACGGTGGGCATCGGTTTCCAGCCGCTGCGCGACGGTGACTCTGCGATGAGCTGATGAGATGAGGTCGCGCAGACCGATCGGTCCGTTCTCTGAGCCCGTCCAGGCGATGAAGCCGCAGGGCACTCAGGCCGTTAATCGACATTTTCCAGATCTGCCGATCTGGGCTGTGGCGCCAGGCGATCCAGGGGGAGTAGAGCGGCGACGGTGAAACCGCCTTCCGGTCCCGGCCTGGCCGTCACCGTTCCCGCCACCAGCTGGGCGCGCTCGGTCATGCCGTGGATGCCGTATCCGCCGCCGGACGGCTCGCCGCCGCGGCCGTCATCGCTGATCGTGAGGCGGACTCCGCCCGGCTCTTGCCGCATGTCGATCTCGACTCGGCGGGCGTCCGCGTGCTTGACCACGTTGGTGAGCGCCTCCTGGGCAATGCGGTAGGCGGTCAGGCCCGCCGCCGGCGACAGGGCGCCCTCACTGCCGTCGCTGGTCAGCTTCACCTCGATCCCCGCCGCCCGTACGGCGTCGGCGAGGTCCGCGATCCCGGCCACGTCGGCGACGGCCTCGCCGGGACCGTCCGGAACGCCGGCCGTGGTGCCGCCGCGCAGCACCGTGAGAGTCGCCCGCAGTTCGGCTCGGCATTCGCGGCATGCGTTGGCGATGGTGGTGAACGACCCGGACAGCTCGTCTCGTTCGACCGGACGATCATGGTCGGCGAGCTTGTGGGCGGCGGCTCCTGCCTGGACGCCGATCAACGTGATGGTGTGCGCGAGGAGGTCGTGCAGGTCCCGGGCGATGAGCAGGCGTTCCTCGGCAGCCCGCCGCAGAGCCCGGTCCTCGCGGGACTGTGCCTCACGTTCGGCCTGGTCGAGAAGCGCAGCGACGTAGCCCCGGTGTGCGCGCAGCGCCTGCCCGGCCACCACCACGGCCACGATCCAGCCCAGCGTTCCCAGGGCCTCCCGCGGGCCATGATCGGCGGAGATGAGCACGGTCATGACGAACACGATCACTCCCGCGAGCGTTCCGGCCACCAGCACCGCACGCCACAGCGGGCCGGTCGAGGCGACCGTGAACAGCGCCACCACCCCGGCCGGGATCGTCGACTCGTGACCGTACTGCAGCAGGTGATACGGCACCGCGGCCACCAAGATCACGCACAGCACCGCCATCGGCCACCGTCGCCGCGCCGGGAGGACCAGATAGCAGCAACCGAGGAGCAGCACGCCCGCCGCATCCAGCGCACGCCCGTCCGGCCACAGCGCCGCCGCACCGATCGCCCCCGCCAGCAGCACCACGGCCAGCAGCGAGTCTGCGGCGATCCCCTCCGGCCGCCGGCCGTACCCCAGCACGCCCGCCGACACACGCTCCCACACCAACACCGGCCCGCTCCCTTGCTCGACGCCCTGAGCATGTCAAAGAAGCCGCGACGGCGAGCGAGGCGGGAGCCCGCGGCGAGCGTCTCCAACGACGAGCAGGTGGCTCCCGCGGTCAGAACGTGGCGATCGGGTTGACCGGGCTGCCGGACGTACCGGCGAAGCGGACCGGCGCGACGGTGAGGTGGAAGTCCCACTGGCCGAGCTCGGCGGCCGTGGTCGCGCAGAGCTCCAGGTCGCAGTTGTCGAGCAGCCATAGGCCCATCGCGACCAGGCCCACGCTGTGAACCGGCATCAATATGTCCTCGTAGCCGGACGGCTGAACGTCCTGTGGGGTGTCGGCGGCGATGAGCGCGACCTGGCGTTCGCGCAGCCACGGCAGGCAGGACGCGTGCCAGCCGGCCTGCGTGACACCGCCGCTCGGACCGGCCTCATGCCGGGCACGGCCGTAGCCGGTACGCAGGAGCACCGCATCGCCGGGTCGCACCCGCACGCCCTGGCGGCGTTCGGCCTCCTCGAGGTCTTCGGGGTGCACGCCCTGTCCCGGTTCCAGCCACGGCACGTCGCGGACCTTCGCGATGTCCAGCAGGACGCCACGCGTGTTGATCCCGTTCGCCGCCGCCGTGACGGCCGCCCACGCCGATCCCGTTGCCTCGTCGACCAGCGAGTGCGGCCGCCCGTTGTACATCGTGCCGTCCCAGAAGATGTGGCACGGCGAGTCGAGGTGGGTGATGGTGTTGCCGTGGAACAGGATGCCGAGCCGCTCGTTCGAAAAGCCCCAGCGCCGGTCCCTGTGGAACGCGGCCGGCATGTTCTCGGCACCTGGCATGTCGACGGCGCACGGGCACGCCGTCGTCGACCGCTCCATCTCCTCCGGTACGGCGATCTCCCACGCGCACGACACGCTCCTGCCATGCCGCACGGCCCGCGCCGCCGCCAGCCGGATGTCGTCGGTGATGTGATTCAGCGTGCCGAGCTCGTCGTCCTCGCCCCACCGCCCCCAGTTCGACAGCGTGTCGAAGTACCCGAGCACGTCGTCCTGCGTGGGCATCTGTCGCCCTGCCGTCATCCCAGCATCGACTCCTCCGGTCACGCGGTTCGAGACACCGCAGGCAGGCTATCGGCCCTCTCCTTTGACACGCCAAAGCCTGCGGCCCCGCAGAACGCATGCTGGGACCGCGGCGGCAGCTTGCCGCCGCGTTTTGGGTGTCGGTCTTACTGGCCGGTGGGAGTGAGTAGGACGCCGAAGGTGGTGCGGTGGGACACGCCGTCCTTGGTCGCCATGCCGACGATCTGGCCCTTGTTGTTGATCCCGGTGGCGCCCACGATGCGGAAGCCGGAGTTCGCGGGGATGAGTGTGTTCAGGTCGGTGGCGACTCCGTTCTGGTAGACGAACGCGTCGAAGCCGTTGACCGAGCCGACGATCGTGCCGTCGTCGTTGATGCCGTTCGCTGAGCCGCCGGTCTGGTCGGCGCCGGGGAAGTGGAGGTCGGTCACGGTGCCGCCGGCGAACATGACGGCGTGGTCGGTGCCGGTCTCCATGCCCCCGGTGGTGGTGGACACTCCGACGGCCACGCCGGCGGAGTTGACCGCCTTGGCCTCGGCGAACGTGCCGCCGGGCAGGGTGCCCAGAACCTTGATCTGGCCGTTGACCCATTCAACGGCGGGGAAGGTGGTCGCGGTGGTGGCCGAGCCCACGACCAGGCCGTTCTTGTTGACCGCGTCCGTCCGGGCGTTGTTTCCCGTGCCGGGAAGGTTGGGGAGCCTGGTGAACGTGCTCCCGTTGAGCGTCCAGGCGGTGGTCCGGTCGTCGGTGGTCAGGGTCTTGCCCGCGATCAGGCCGTTGTCGTTGATCCCGGTGGCCTCCACATCGGAGGTCGGGCTCTGGTCCACGCCCAGGTCCACTCCGTTGCCCGGGGTCGTCCACTTCATCGGGCGATTGAGCTCCGGTTCGGTGGTGCCTGGAGGCTGGCGGAATCCGACCACCTCGCCGGTGTTGTCGATCGCGTGCGGCGCGGTGAACTGTTGGGTGTTGCCGGGGTCGTCCGTGGTGGACAGGAACTGTGGCGTGTTGGTGCCCGCCTTGATGACGAAGCCTTCCCCCGACACCTCGGCTCCGGGCTCGAAGCCGGCGCCGATGATGTCTCCGTTGTCATTGATCCCTAGGTAGCGCTGCGCCCCGGCCGGGCCGACCGTCAGCGTGTAGTGCGTCGTGGCCGCGTGCGCCGTCCCGCCACCGACGATGGCCAGCATTGCCGTACCGGCGACGGCCGTCGCAGAGAAGCGGGACATGAAGGCGTTGCGTGACATGTGAACAAGCCCCTCGTGTTCGTGCCGGCCCGGGGGCCGGCGCCCCTGTGGAGGCGTCCTGGCCCCCTCGAACGGAGATACGCCGGCGGGTTACACGGTGGCGAAGGCGCACGTGGGGGACTTCAGTGGTGGCGGGCGCCTGCCAGGCGTCCTAGCAGGCGGTCTTCGGCTTGGTGCCAGATGAGGCGGCGGTCGAGGCGTTCCGCCGTCCAGGGGGTGGTGATGAGCTTTCCGGCGTCGCGGAAGTCGCGGACCACTCGGCGGTGGGCGGCGGACTGGACGAACCGGCGTAGGTCGGCCGGGTCCCGCCAGAGGGAGACGGAGATCTGGCGGCGGCCGTCGGGGGTGGTGGCCATCCACAGGCCGAGCGTTCCCTCGGTCTCGGGCCAGGCGCGGCGGAGGCGGAGGCCCGCCATCGCCACGCGCGGGACGTCACGGAGCCCGAGGATCAGGTAGTCGTTCATGCTGACGTGCACCGGGCCGTCGGCGGCCGCGAGTTGCCCGTCCTTCCAGAACCGAATGAACCGTGTCACGAGCGAAACGATACGACCGCATTAATTCCGATACAAGTGTATTGGACTAGGTGGACAGGCCGCGGCGGTACAGCTCGGTGGTCGCGGTGTTCCACCGCTGCAGCTGGTCGGGGGAGAAGAACGGTCCGGGCAGGTGGCGGCTGATCGCCGGCTCGAAGAACACGCAGGCCAGGTTGAACAGCACCACGTGGATCGCGGCCCAGTCCCGGTCGGTGTCGGTGCGCAGCCGTCCGTCGCGGTCGAGCGGGTCCAGCCAGCGGGTGCCCGCGATCTCGATCAGGGCGTCGAAGATCTTCGCGGCCCCCTCGTCTCCCTCGGCGAGCCCGCGTGCCAGGTAGCGAACGGCGGTCGCGTTGTCGCCGACCCAGGACGTCACCGTGTCGCCCATCGCGTCCCAGGCGACGGCGCCGTCGCGGACCAGGTCCCGGAACGTCTCCACGGCGACGGCGATCACGTATTCGTCGACCGCCTCGCGCAGGCCCGACTTGGTGCCGAAGTGGTGCTGCACCAGCCCCGGCGACACTCCGGCGGCGGCCGCTACATCACGAATGGACGTGGCCGCGACGCCCTTGGCGGCGAATCCCTGCAACGCGGCGTTCCGGATGCGCGCGTAGGTACTCAGATCTTCTTGCCGCACCGGCACCTCAGAGTCACTCACGCCTGCAGAGCTAATCACAGCCGAGCGGCCGGAACGGCGGAGACAGCTCTTCGCCTGGATGGCTCGCCTCGTCTAGCTGCAGTGGTGCCCAGTTGCGGATCGCGGCGATGAAGTCCTCGGGCGCGTCGGATTCAACGTAGAGGCCGGCGTCTTCGAAGATGACGGTCTCGTGGTTGGGGAAGGCGGCTTCCAGGCGTTCGCGCTCCTGGGGACGGAACCCGACCTGGGCGTTGGCCCACACGATCAGCGTCGGCAGGTGGGCGAGGTCGGCCAGGCCGGCCTCGACCTTGGTGAAGAAGGCGCGGCTGGCGATGATCCGGCTGGGGAGTACGGCGGAGGCCTGGCGTCGTTCGGGGGTGTCTTGCGCTCGGCGGTAGTGGGTCGCCTCGGCTGCGGTCGGCTTCCGCCGATGGTGGCCCATGGGGATGAACGCCTTGACGAGGAGGTTGAGCCGCCGCGCCAGGAAACGGGTCGCGGGCCCGCCTCCGAGGCGGGCGAAGGCCTCGAAGTAGAGGTCGCCGTTGACCGGCCAGGCCCAGGTGTTGGCGAGTACGAGCCGATCGAAGACGTCCGCGCGGCGCGCGGCGGCGGCCAGGCCGATCGGGCCGCCCCAGTCCTGGCCGACCAGGGTGACGCCCTGGAGGTCGAGGGCGTCGACGAATCCGGTGACCACGTCCGCGTGGTCTTCGGGCAGGTAACGGTAGCCGGGCTTCGGAGTGGACAGCCCGAAGCCGGGGTAGTCGAGGGCGACGCACCGGAAGTCGTCGCGGAGTGCGCGGATCACGTCACGCCACAGGAACGACCAGGTCGGGTTGCCGTGCAGGAGCAGGAGGGTGGGGCCCGATCCCTCGTCGACGTAATGCACCGTGTGCCCGTCGATGTCGACGAAGCGGCTCTCGAAGGGGAACAGGTCGTCGTCGACCCAGGCGGGCCGGACGTTCTCGATGGCATCGGCCATGGTGGTCCCCTCGCTCGGCCTCACGGTACACTTGAGACTGTCACGCACACTTGAGAAACTCAAGTAGGGGGAATGATGCGCGGCTACGGCCAGTACTGCGGGCTCGCCCGGTCCCTTGAGGTCGTCGGCGACCGGTGGAACCTGCTCATCGTCCGCCAGCTCCTCATCGCCCCCGCGCGCTACCGGGATCTGATCGACGGCCTGCCAGGGATCGCGACCAACCTGCTCGCCGACCGGCTTCGCGACCTGGAGGCCGCGGGCGTGGTCGAGCGGCGGACGGCCGCCACGGGCAGCGTCGTCGAGTACGCCCTCACGCCGTGGGGCGCCGAGCTGCGCCAGCCGATCGAGAGCCTGATGCGCTGGTCAACGCCGTTGATGATCCGTGGCCCCGAGGGCGACGCCTTCCGTCTCGAGTGGCTCAGCCTCGCCGTTCCCGCGCTGCTGGGCGCCCGGGTCAAGGTCCGCGCCTCGGTGACGGTCGGTCTCGAGGTCGGTGATGCGCCCTTCCAGCTCCGCGCGACGCGTTCAGGCTTCGAGGTCGGCCCGCATGACGGCCGCGACCTCGACGCCACCGTCCGTGCCGACCCCGCCTGCGTCCTCGGCCTCGCCGCCGGCGCCCTCGGTCTCGACGACGCCCTTACCCTCGGGCTGGTCGAGATCGACGGCGACGAGTCCGTTGTCCGCACCGTCTTCTCCGCATGACGAGGCTGCTCAGGGCTGCTTGGGCCACATGTTGGCGGTCAGCTTGAAGCCGGGCATCGCGTCGAACGGCACCATGTACTCGTAGATGCGCTGGTACTGGGTCGAGGCGATCTGCCACTCGCCGTCCCGGCGCCGGTAGGTGTCGGTGTAGTAGCAGGCGCCTCGGATGAGCAGCTTGTACTCGTCGACGATGACGGTGTCCTCCAGGCACCAGGTCCCGCTCGCGGTGTCGCCGTCGACGGTCAGTTCCGGGTTGTGTACGACATGGACGGTCGTCATGCCGTCGCCGAGGGCGTTCCTCATGTAGTCGACGACCTGGTCGCGGGTGGTGAAGTTCAGGGTGCGTCCGCCCGACGGCGAGCCGTAGTTGGCGACGATGTCCTCGGCGAGGGTGCCGGCGAACTCGTCCCAGAGCTTCAGGTCGATGGAGCGGAGGTAGCGGGCCTTGAGGCTGCGGATCTCTTCGAGCGCGATCAGGTCCATGGCGGTCTCCCTCTGGGGTGATTCCCCCGACCCGTAAAAGTAGAACGTGTTCCTGTTCCGCACAAGAACGGCCGCCGGACCGAAAGAGGCGTCAGTCCATTTCCTGGCGTGCCTTGGCCCAGAGCCAGCCCGCGTACGTGTGCAGTCCCTCGCCGAGGCGGGCGTCGACCTTGCCGGCCAGGGCGCGGGCGTACGTGCCTTCGAGGAGGGCGGCCAAGCGGAAGCAGGCCAGGACCTGGTACCAGCGGAACGCCGAGACGTCCCGGCCGGTCAGCTCGGCGTAGTGGGCGACGAGTTCGGCTCGGCTCGGCATGTCGTCCCAAGGCTGGAACTGAGGCTCGCTGCCCGGCGGGTCGTCCTTCTCCCTCCAGGCGGTGAGGATCCAGGCCAGGTCGAGGAGAGGGTCGCCGACCGACGCCATCTCCCAGTCGACGATCGCGGCGAGGCGAGGCGCGTCGTGGGCGAACATCACGTTGGCGAACTGCAGGTCGCCGTGAACGATCCCGATCGCGCCGCGTTCAGGAGTGTGGGCGGTGAGCCAGTCCGCGACGGCATCGACGTCGCGGGACTCGTTCTCGCGGTAGGTGACGCTCTCGCGGTAGCCGTGCAGCATCTTCAGGTACTTGGGGGTCTGCCGTTCCAGCCAGCCCTCCGCCCGCCCCAGGTCGGCGAGCCCGCTTGCATCGACCTTGGCGAGCTCGGCGGCGCCGTCGACCAGGTCGAACGCGACCGTACGCCGCCATTCGGGATCGTCGGCGTACCGGCC
Organism: Actinomadura barringtoniae; assembly: GCF_017573505.1. Taxonomy (GTDB): domain Bacteria; phylum Actinomycetota; class Actinomycetes; order Streptosporangiales; family Streptosporangiaceae; genus Spirillospora; species Spirillospora barringtoniae. Next base: position 455,140 of record NZ_JAGEOJ010000004.1, on the reverse strand, counting down.
GGGCAGCCGGCCGCGCGGCGTGAAGCCGTCGATCTTCTCCAGCACGGAGAAGGGGGCGCCCAGGGCCGACTCGTCCTGGACGCCGGCGTACAGGCGCGGGTGCGGTACGCCGGTGTCGGCGAGAGCGGCGAGCACTCGGCTCTCGCGGCGGAACGCGTCGGAGGCTCCGGCGCTCAGGTGGCGTCCGGGGCGGCGAAGGACCAGCTCGGTGCCGTCGGTGCGGCGGAGGACGAACAGCAGGTTCTGCGCGCCGCCGGTGATCGGGGTGAGCTCGGCAATGGGGCCGTCGCCGGGGAGGTCGGCGAGGCCGGGCCAGGCGTTCAGCCGGTCAAGGTCGGAGTTCATGAGGTCACCGCCATCTCCTTCAGCCGCCCGGCGTACTTGGTGCGGGCGGCCTCCAGCCGGGCGGGCAGGTGTTCGGAGCCGAAGAGCGGGTCCTCGGCCGGTACGGCGTCGGCGAGGAGGAGACGGGCGACGACGTCCTGGTGTGCTTCGGTGGGGCCGTCGGCCACGCCGAGCGTGGGGCCGGACTGCCACATGCGGGCCAGCGGCAGTTCGTTGGAGACGCCGAGGGCGCCGTGCAGGTGAAGGGCCCGGTAGGCGACGTCGACCAGGATCCTCGGGGTGGCGACCTTGACCCCGGAGACGTGCAGGCGGGCGCGGCGGGCGTCGTCCGGGTCTCCGGTGCGGTCGGCCCGCTCGACCTGCCAGGCGGCGTGCAGGACCTGAAGGCGGAACTGCTCGATCTGGATCCAGGTGTCGGCGAGCTGGTGGCGCACCGCCTGCTGGTCGGCGAGCGGGCCGCCGCGCGTACGGCGGGCGGCGATGCGTTCGGTCATCATCTCCAGGGCACGCCGGCACTGGCCGATCGACCGCATCGCGTGATGCAGGCGGCCGCCGCCGAGCCGGGTCTGCGCGATGCGGAACCCGGAGCCGGGCTCGCCGAGCAGGTTCTCGGCCGGTACGCGGCAGCCGGTGAACCGCAGGTAGGAGTGCACGCCCTCGCCGAGCGGCTCACCGGCCAGGCCGGTGGCACGGATCATCTCCATGCCGGGCGTTCTGGCCGGGATCAGGATCATGGAGGCGCCGCGGTGCACGGGCACGTCCGGGTTCGTGATCACCATGGCGATGACGAACGCGGCGAGGGGGTAGTTCGAGGCGAACCACTTCTCGCCATTGATGACCCACGCGTCGCCGTCCCGTTCGGCCCGGCAGGTGAAGCCGCCGGGGTCGGCGCCGCCGGTCGGCTCGGTCATCGCGAACGTGGAGACGATCCGGCCGTCGAGCAACGGTTCCAGATACCGTTCACGCTGCTCGTCCGTACCGTAGTGGGCGAGGATCTCGGCGTTGCCCGAGTCGGGGGCCTGCGTGCCGAACACCGTCGGGGCCCAGCCCGACCTGCCGAGGATCTCGTTCAGCAGCGCCAGCTTCACCTGGCCCATGCCCATTCCGCCGAGCGAGGGCGACAGGTGAGCGGCCCACAGGCCTTCCTCGCGCACGCGCCGTTGCAGCGGGCGGATCACCTCGGTGAAGACCTCGCCGTCCCGGTCGTACGGATCGGCGTTGCCCGGAAACAGCACGTCGAGCGGCTCGCACTCGTCGCGGACGAAGCGTGCGGCCCAGTCGAGCTTCTCCTGGAACGCGGCGTCGGTACTGAAGTCCCACATGACGCACCCTCCTCAGAATCCGATTCTGAAAATACCAGAACGGCATTCTCGCAACCAGTGAGTGCCGCTATCGGCGTCGAGGGTCGGGCGCCCGTACGCCCGCGAGCAGGAAGCCGACCAGGTGCTCGATCTCCACGGAGCCGGGCACCTCTCCCGCGAAGAGCCAGTACTGGAGCGCGGCGACCGCGGCACCGGCCGTGGTCCGCGCCGCCCGCATCGGGTCTCCCGCTCCCATCTCCGCCGCGGGCTGGGCGAACAGCGCGGCGAGTCCGTCCACGAGCGTGACGATCACATGGCCTGCGCGCGGGTCGTGGGCGCTCGCGTTGGCCAGAACGGCCCGCGTCTGACCCACCAGGTCGGTGTCGGCCGCCTGCCGCAGCACTGCCTCCAACCCGGCGCGGAGCTGAGCCTCGGCGCCCTGCTCGGCCGTACGGCGGATGCGGTGGCGAACGTAGCCGACCACCGTGCGCGCCCCGCGTTCGACGATCGCCTCGACCAGCGCGTCCTTGCCGTCGAACGACCGGTAGAAGGCGTCGTTGGACAGTCCCGCCGCCGCCACGATCTCGGCGACGCGCGGCCTGCGTCCGCCGCCCGCCACCATCAGCTCGAGCCCGGCGTCCAGGAGCAGCTCGGTCTCCGATGCAAGAATCACATTCTGCATGAAAGGGAATGCTAATCCCGAACTGGAGAGGGCGCCACCAACTGGTCGAGCCCCTCCTCCTGGCGGTGCCGCGCGCCGGTCTTCGATCGGCGCATGAGCAGCGGTCCGGAGACGACCAAGGCCACTCCCAGGACGAGACCGATGGGCTGGGAGACGGTGAGCAACGTCAGGCTCCGCATGGCGCTCCTCGCCTTGGCGGTCAAGGAGAGGACGCTCGCGTTCGACATGTGGAGGTCCAGCGCGGCGACCACGAGCTGCCCCTGACCCTGCCTGGGCACCATGGTCGTGCGCACGTTCTGCCGGACGTCGACCGAGACGCCGGTGCGCGGCTCCACCCAGAAGACGTTGTCGGCCTGGTAGTGACGGTCCACCTGGATCGTCGCGGCCGCATCCTTGCCCTTGAGGCCGAGGAGCTTGCCCGGCATTCCCGTGCTTCCGCCGGCCATCACCGTGTCGGGAATGTGCTGGACGAACCTGTACAGGCGGAGCCCGTGCAGCATCTCCTGGCCTTCATAGACGGCCGGCCACGCCTTCTTCGTCGCCGAGTCGAAGATCGGGTACGTCCTCTTGCCGACGTTCAGGGGCCAGAACATGTCGATGCCCGACATCTGAGCGTCATCGTCCCCGTCGATGTTCGCCCCGCAGCAGTTGACGAGCCTGCCGGTGCGCCGGTCGAACGCGATGCGGATCTTCGAGTAGCCCACGGTCGTCGTCCGCGGCAGGTCCTGCATCATGATGAACGAATCCCACGTCGCGATGTGCCCGCTGCTCGCCGTCGTGTCGCCGCGGACGGTCGAGGTCACGGTGACCGTGGCGCCGGTGCGCTGCTGCAGCGATGCCGCGTCGAAGTACGTCGCGCCGTCCGCCCGCAACGTGACGACCTTGTAGACGTCGGGCGGCGCCTGCTTCAGCCGGGGCGCCACGTAGAAGTGCAGGAGGACCACGGCGGCGAGCAAGAACGCGCCGATGCCCGCCATCACATAGCCGATCACGTACCGCATGAGGGCTCCTCGTTGTCGTCCCCCGACACCGCGGCGACCGCTGTCGAACGTCTGATGGAAGTTACATTCTCACTATTGGAGAATCAAGATCGCCCAAGGCGGCGGGTGGCATCGGAGGGAGAGACCCCGAGGCGGCCCCCGCTTAACGATCTTGGCTATTCGGGGGTGGCCGAAAACATGGTGAGGCGACCCGGGCGCCTGCATGCTCTGCGTGTTCCGGTCCGTTCAGACCTGCAGGAAGAGGCCCGATGAACCGATCGAAGACCCTGAGGATCGCCGGCACGCTCGGCGCCGCCGTCGCGCTGGCGGCCGCCCTGGAGGGCACGGCCAGCGCCGCCCCCGCGTGGAGCTCGAGCTACCCGACGTGGGGCGACGCGAAATGCTCGAGCCCGACGTCGCTGTCCGACTCCAAGCACGTGATCATCACCTGTTTGAGGTACGACAGCAATTGGGCCGAGCCGTACACCATCGTCATGAACTCGAACAGCTCCGACCGTCTGCTTCCGAAGTCCCAGCCGGGGTACTCGCTGCTCGGCCACTCCGTGTGCGACGCGGGGGGCATCGGCAAGCAGAGCACGAAGTACTGCCTCGGCCCCAAGCTCTCCCTCGCGAAGGGCTGCAACTCCTGGCCCGCGTACACGTACTACACCTGGTACACCGACAAGTACCAGTACTCGCCGGAAGTCAACCTCTGCGGCTGACATGAGCGGGCCGAGGCGCTTCGGGGGCGCCTCGGCGGTCCGCCGGGCACGGCGGCACGGGGCGCCGGACAAGTAAATCAAACGCTTGTTTGGTGCGGATGCTAGCTTGAAGCGTGCACCTGGCGTTCGATGCCGAAGACGTCGCCGAGACCCGCTTCACCATCTCGCCCATGCGGCACGCGGTGTTCGCCGCGCTGTGCGCCCACCACCCAAGGCTGGCGGCCCCGGGCAGCCTGTGGCGTGAGGTCGGCCGCGCTGTCGAGGGGCACGCGGTCCCGCTGCTCGAACTGATCGGCGTCGTCGGCGCGCGCAGCCGGCTGTTCGGTGAGCTGCTCCTGATCGACTCGCCAGGCCCCGACACCGGGCGCATCTCCATGGGCGACGAGCTCGACGCCGTCATGGATCTCGACCGCGCCCCCACCGCCTGGGAGTTCGGCGGCGACCTGTGGCAGCTCGCCCGTGGCGAGCTCTCGCCCGCCCTCGTCTCCTCTCCCGAACGCATCACCCGCGTCCTCGCCGACGGCCTGTACGTGTTGTTCCACCGCTTCATCGCCCCGGAATGGCGCTCGATGCGCCGGCAGATGGAAACGGATCTCTACAAGCGGGCGGAGCTGGCCTTGAGCCGGGGGATGGGCGCCGCGCTGGCCTCGCTCAGCCCCCGCGTGTGCTGGGAGGGCTCCGCCCTCCACATCAGCGGCGCGGGCCCCGACACCGCCCGGCTGCGCGGCAACGGCCTGCTGATCAGCCCGATCGTCTCCGCCGCGCCGGGATATCTCGGCTTCACGCTGTCCTGCGACGGTCGCCGTTCCCTCATGTCCTACCCGGTGCCGGGGAACCGCTCGGCTCCCGAGCAGATCCCCTCCATCGACAGCCTCGGAGCCCTCGTCGGAACGTCTCGCGGCCGTGCCCTGCGCGCCATAGGCACCGGCTGCCGGACCGACCAGCTCGCCTCCCGTCTCGGCGTCTCCGCCTCCACCGCCTCCGAGCACGCCACGATTCTCCGCAACGCCGGCCTGATCGTCACGCGCCGCGAGGGCCGCTCCGTCCGCCACGCCATCAGCCCCCTCGGCGCCAGGCTGCTGGCCTCGAACGACGCCGCGTTCAGCTGAACCCCGCTGGAGTAGGGCCAGGCAGCCGCCGGGATGATAGATTCCAACCAGTCGGTATGAAAGGACCGAATCATGGGCGACGCGCCGCCGTTCACCGACCTCAACCATGTCCTCACCACGACCCGCGCGGTCAGGCTCCGCCTGGACTACGACCGGCCGGTGCCCCTCGACGTGATCGGGGAGTGCCTCCAACTCGCCCTTCAGGCCCCCACCGGCGGGGACGCGCAGGACTGGCGCTGGGTCGTGGTCGCCGATCCCGAACGCAAGGCCGCGCTCGCCGACCTCTACCTCGCCGCGTACGAGGAGCACGTCCTCGCGCCGCTGAACGGGTCCGCGGGCACGGAGGGCCGTGAGGTGAAGGGTCGCCTCGGCGGGGTCGGAGCGGACGGCCAGGTCAGCGAACGCACCCAGCGCATCCTGCGCGGAGCCGACCACCTCGCCCGCACCATCGGCCGCGCGCCGTACCTGGTGATCCCCTGCGCCACCCGCCCGCTTCCCGAACGAGGCGGCCCGGGTACGAGCTCGGCGGTCTACGGGTCGATCTATCCGGCGGTCTGGCAGTTCAACCTCGCGCTGCGCGCCCGCGGGCTCGGCACCGTGATCACCTCGCTGCACCTGCACCACGCCCGGCGGGCGGCCGAGATCCTCGGGATTCCCGGCACCGCCCTCCAGGTCACCCTGCTTCCGGTCGCCTACACCCAGGGCACCGAGTTCAGGCCCGCCGCGCGCAGGCCCGTGAACCAGGTCGCCTACCTCGACCGGTGGGAACGGCCGTTCCCCTACGAAGACAAGCCGATCGACCAGCTCACCGGGGAGGAAGCTCTGTGAGAGCCGCCCACGTCACCACCCCTTCCGCCGAGGACCCCGTCAACGCCATCGAAGTGGGGAACGTCGACATCCCCGAGGCGCCCGACGGCTGGTCCCGCGTCGAGATCCACGCGGGTGCGCTCAACATGCACGACATCTGGATGCTCCGCGGCGTCGCCGGTGGAGCGCCCTGCGTCCTCGGCAGCGACGGGGCCGGGATCTGCGACGGCGAGGAGGTCCTCGTCCATCCCGTCCTGCCCGCGACGGCCGGCAGGGGTGTCGCGCACTCCGTCCTGCTCAGTGACCGGGGGTACGGGCTGCTCGCCGAGCAGGCGGTCGTGCCCGCGGGCGGTGTCGCGCCCAAGCCCGCCCATCTGACGTGGGAGGAGGCCGCGAGCATCCCGACCGCCTGGCTCACCGCGTACCGGATGCTGTTCACCAAGGCCGGGCTTCAGGCCGGCCAGACCGTCCTCGTCCAGGGCGCCGGTGGGGGAGTGTCCACCGCGGTCATCGCGCTCGCGAAGGCCGCCGGGGCCTCGGTGATCGTCACCTCGCGGTCCGAGGCCAAACGCGAACGCGCCCTCGAAGCAGGTGCGGACGCCGCGCTCCGGACGGATGAACGGGTCCCCGACCTCGTTGACGTCGTCATCGAGTCCGTCGGCCCCGCCACGTTCGAGCACTCGGTGAAATCGGCCAAGGCGGGCGGCACGATCGTCGTCTGCGGCGCGTCCACAGGCTTCACCGCGCCGATCGACCTGGCCCGGCTGTTCGCCCGCGAGCTCACCGTGCACGGATCGACGATGGGCACCCGCGAGGAGTTCGCCGCCCTGGTCGCCTTCGTCGGCGAGCACACGATCCGCCCGCTGGTCGACAGCACCGTCGCGCTGGACGACGTCCGGACGGCGGCGCAACGCATGCTCGACGGCGACGCGTTCGGCAAGCTCTGCGTGGCCGTCCGATGAGCACCGTCGTCGTCGAACGCCGCGGGCCGGCGCTCTGGGCCCGCATCGACCGGCCCGGGGCCGGTAACGCCTGCAGTTCGGCCGTCATGGCGGGCCTCGAGGACTGGCTCGACCGGGCCGGCGAGCCCGGCGTCGCGGCCCTCGTTCTCACTGGCACGGGCAGGAGCTTCTGCGCCGGGGCGGACCTGACCGAGGGGCAGAGCCTGCTCGGGGATCCGCCCGCGCTGCGGGCGTTCCTCGAACGCGGGCGCGACCTCGTCGGGCGGGTACGCGAGGCGGGCAGGCCCACGATCGCGGCGGTCAACGGCGCCGCGTACGGCGGCGGGCTGGAGCTCCTCCTGGCCTGCGACATCGCCGTCGCCGGCGCGAGCGCGCGCATCGGCGACCGGCACGTGGCGGTCGGCCAGGTGCCCGGATGGGGTTCCAGCGCCATGCTCCCGAAGGCGGTCGGCCCCGCCATCGCCCGGAGGCTGCTGATCACCGGGGAGACCTGGACGGCCGAGCAGGCCGCGGGCCGCGGCCTGGTCAGCGAGGCCGTCCCCGACACCGACCTCGACGACCACGTACTGGCGATCGCGAACCGCATCGCCGGCCTGGACCCCGTGGCGGTCGCCCGGATGCTCAAGGTCGCCCGGGGCCACGGCGACGAAGACGCCTGGTCACGCGAGGCCCGCGTGCTCCGGGAGCACATCGACGGCCAGATCGCTGCCTTCACCGCCGCCCGGCGCGCACGCTGAGGCGTAGCATTTACATTACGACCAGTCGGAATGGAGTGGCTCCACGATGCGGACGCCCCAACGGACCGCCCTGAACGGGCCGTACGAACTGCTCGACCTGGTCGGCAGTGAACTCGGCGCCAGCCAGACCCGGGTGGTGACCCAGGACGAGATCGACCGGTTCGCCGACGTCACCGGCGATCACCAGTGGATCCACGTCGACGTCGAGCGGGCCGTGGCCGGCCCCTTCGGCGGTACGATCGCCCACGGCTTCCTGACCCTCGCGCTCGTGCCCCGGCTGCTCGCCGACATCCTCACGATCGAGAACGTGTCGATGGGCGTCAACTACGGGCTCGACCGCGTGCGGTTCGTCCGGCCGCTGCCGCCCGGCACCGAGATCCAGGGCGTCGCCACGCTCGTCTCGGCCGAGCGGGTTCCGGCCCGCGGCGGCGGGCAGGAGGGCGTGCAGGCCAAGGCGTCGGTGGTCGTGGAGTTCGCGAACGACGCCAGCACCTGTTGCGTGGCGGAGATCTTGTTCCGTTACCATCCGTGACCGATACCGGAAGGAGCGCGATGGCAGAGGAGACCGCGGTCGCGGCGGACGAGTCCCCGAGCGAGGACGAGTCCCCGGGCGGGCCGGCGGAGCAGTCCCCGGGCGGGCCGGCGGGCGAGGCCCGCGGCGGGCCGGAGGAGGCGGCGGGCTCGCGGACCGAGGACCCCGGCTGGCGGTGGTCCGGCGGCTACGACCCGCAGCGGACCCGCCGGGAGATCGTCGACAGCGCGCTCTACCTGTTCGAGCGGGAGGGCTTCGACCGTACGACGCTCAAGGAGATCGTCGTGCGCGCCAACCTCACCAAGGGCGCGTTCTACCACCACTTCCAGAGCAAGGAGGATCTGCTCTGGAAGATCCAGAACGACTATCTCGACACCCAGATCGAGTCCGCCCGGGCGATCATCGACGAGGACTCCGACCCGGTCGAGCAGCTGCGCGCACTCATCGGCCTGAGCCTGGCCGGGGTGGCGACCTACCGGGCGCACGTCGCGATCTTCTACCAGGAGCGGCGGCACCTCACCGGCGACCGGCTCCTGTCGGTCGGCGAGAAGCGCGACACGCTCGAGACGATCTTTCGCGAGGTGGTGCAGCGCGGCATCGACGCCGGCGCGTTCCGCCGGGAGATGAGCGACCGCATCATCACCTTCGGCATCTTCGGCATGTGCGCGTCGGCCTTCCAGTGGTTCAACCCCGAGGGCAGCCTCGGGATCGACGAGGTGGCCGAGCAGTTCTGCGAGCTGATCCTCATGGGACTGCTCACCGAGTAGGGACGCCGGGGCCCCGGCGCCCCACCCGTCAGTCCGTGGCGGCGACGACGGGCGTGGTGAACCGGCCCTGGTAGAACGACAGGGCCGGCGTCTCGCTCGGCTTCAGGTGAACGTGGTCCACGGCGACCAGGATGATCACGTGGTCGCCGCTGGTGATGATCTCGGCCGGGTGCCCGGCGAGGATGGCGGGGGTCTCGGGCAGCAGCGGGACGCCGCCCGGGCCGGGCGTCCAGCCGACGCCGCCCAGCCGTTCCTCACCCGACAGCCCCGACGTGGCGAACCGCCGCGCGACGTCCTCCTGCTCCTGGCTCAGGATGTGGATCGCGATGCGCTCGGCGTCGGTGAGGGTCTGGAAGCTCGACGACGAGTGCGCCAGGCAGAACAGCACCTTCGCCGGGTCGAGCGACACCGAGGTGAAGGAGTTGACCGTCAGCGCCGCGACCCGCCCGTCGGCGGTACGGGCCGTCACCGCCGTCACGCCGGTGGGGAAGTGACCGCACACGCGGCGGAACTGGGTGGAGTCGAACAACGGTTCGGTCGTCATCGGGTCACCGCCGGGGGAGAGGAAGCGTAGTCGGGCCGGAGGCCGTCCTCGAGCTGGATCAGGCACACCGTGTGGCCTCCGGGGTCCTTCACCAGGTGAAGCGGGCCGTGCGGGCTCTCGATCGGCCCGACGGTCGGGGCGCCTCCGAGCTCGGTCGCCAGAGCGACCGCCTCGTCGAGCGACGTGACGCTGAAGTAGGTGATCCACTTCGACGGCACGAGGTTCGGCCACTCGTTGTCCATCTCCAGCACGCCCGCGACCGGGACGTCGCCGAGGGTCAGCACCGTGTAGGGCCGTCCGGTCGGGGTGTCGTCGCGTTCCTCGGTCCCGTAGTGGAAGAGGGACCGGTAGTAGGCCACCGACTTGCCCGGCTCGCCGGTGTCCAGCTCGTTCCAGCAGAGCGCGCCGGGCACGTTGAGCAGCTGGACGCCCGCGCGGGCCTCGCCCTGGTAGAGGCCGAAGGCCGCGCCGAACGGGTCGATCACGGTCGCGCCCGTCCCGGCGGCCGGGAGGTACCGCGGGCCCGTCACGAGTTCGCCGCCGAGCGCGACCGCCTCCTCGGTGCCCGCCGCGATGTCGTCGATGGCGAAGTAGGTCAGCCAGCCGCGTGGCCGCCCGCCGTGCAGCGACCCGTCGGAGATCCCGGCGACGTCGCGGCCGTCGACCGAGCACATCCGGTACGTCGAGCCGCCGAGCCGCTCATGCCGGGCCGACCAGCCGAGGAGCGCGGAGTAGAACTCCTCCGCCGCCTCGGGATCGGGCGTGCACAGCTCGACCCAGACCGCCTCGCCCGGCTGGAACACGGGGTCGTTCACGATTCGCCTCCCTCGTGGCCGGCGTCGACGATGGTGCGCGCCGACGCCTCGTACGCCCGGTCGGGCCGGCCCGTGCGCAGGCTGGACTCGACGACGTCGACGATCGCGCGCAGGGTGTCGCCCGGCACCGCGAGCAGCCCGTCGACGACCTCGTCGACGGCCTTGTCGAGCTCGGCGGCCCCGGGCACGACCTTGGAGACCAGGCCCCACGCCTCCAGCCGGCGGCCCGTGGCGCTCGTGAGCCCGCACAGCAGGGCGTAGGCCTGGGCGCGCGGCAGCGCCTGGGCGATCAGGTGGCCGACGCCGGCCGGGGCGAACCCGAACCGCGCCTCGGGCAGCGAGACCTGGGCGTCCGCCGCGGCGACCGGGAGGTGCACGGCGTCCAGCAGGCCGACGCCGAACCCGATGACCTTGCCGCGGACCCCGGCCACCACCGGCACCGGCAGCCGCCGGATCCGATCGACGAGCGCGTCGCTGGCCCGCAGGCGTTCGGCCACGGTCTCCGCGGACTCGCCGAAGAGGCCCTCGAACGCCGAGGTGTCCCAGCCGCCGCAGAAGTGCCTCCCGGCCATGTCCAGGCGGATCACGACGCAAGACGGGTCATCGGCTGCGGCCTCCAGGGTCTCGGTCAGCTCCAGCAGCAGGGCGGTGTCGAAGCAGTTGCCCCGCGCGGAGTTGTCGAAGGTCACCCTGGCGACGCGCCCCTCGTAGTCGTTCGTCACTGTGATCGACATGGCCAAATCATACATGCCAGTCGGTATGAAATAAGGCCCGGGCCGTGAAAATCTGGACAGAGTCCTGCATCATGACCTGGATCTGACCATTGACTTGATACCGGCCGGTCGGTACTTTGTGACGACCGTCACGGGCCCGGGTCTGAGAGACACGGGAATGCCGTCGCCCCGACGTCGCGGGCGATGCGACGCTGGGGAGGATCCAAATGATCAAGAACGCCCTGACCCCTCGGCGACTGGCGAGCGTCGCCGTCGCGGCAGCGGTGGCGATCGGCGCCGCCGGTTGCGGCGGCGATCCGGGGACCGGTTCGGCGGGCACGTCCACGATCCGGGCGCTGCTCAACGCCCAGCCGGCCACGCTCGACCCGATCGCCGGAGCCCGTTCGGCCCAGGTCGTCTGGGCGACCATGATCGAGCCGCTCATCGCCACCGACGCCGAGCTGGAGCCCGCCAAGACCGGTCTGATCACCGACTGGAAGCGCTCCTCGCCCGACAAGTGGACGTTCACGATGCGCGAGGGCGTGAAGTTCAGCAACGGGGAGCCCGCGGACGCCGCGGCGGCCGCCGCCACGCTGGAGCTCACCCGCAGCTCGGCCACCTCGCTGCTGAAGACCTACTTCACCAACGTCGCCTCCATCGAGGCCCCGGACGCCACGACCATCGTGATCAACACCAAGCGCCCGCAGTACGACATCCCGAACCTGCTGACCACGGTGTTCCTGCTGCCGCCCAAGTACTACAAGCAGAAGGGCCCGGCGGGCTTCTCGGCCGCCCCGGTCGGCACCGGGCCGTACACGTTCGAGGCCTCCAAGGCCGGACGCGAGATCTCGGTCAAGGCGAACCCGGCCTACTGGGGCCAGAAGCCCGGCAACACCGGGGTCACCTTCACCTGGGCGACCGAGGCCTCGCAGCGGCTGGCGCTGCTGCAGAGCAAGAGCGTGGACGTCGCCTTCGACCTGCCGCCGGCCCAGGCCGACCAGGCCAAGGGCGCCGGGCTCAAGGTCGTCAGCACCGAGAGCGCGCTGAAGATCACTGCGGTCCTGGAGACGACCAAGGCGCCCTTCGACAACCCCACCCTGCGGGAGGCGGCGGCCCTCGCGATCAACCGGGACGACATCGTCAAGGGCATCTTCAACGGCAAGGCGGTCGCCGACGGCGGCCTGCTGAACGTCAAGCCCGGCACGCAGCCCAAGGACAAGGTGGACGCCGACCCGGCCAAGGCCAAGCAGCTCGTCGGCTCGTCGTCGCCCTCGGTCAACCTGACCTATCCGGCCGCGCAGTACACCAACATGAAGGAGGTCGCGCAGGCCGTGGGCGCGAGCCTCGAGCAGGCCGGCTTCAAGGTGAAGTACCTGCCCGTCGACTACGGCACGCTGGTCAAGCAGGTCGTGGGCCGGCAGATCAACGGCATGTACATGCTCGGCGCCGTCCCGAACGTCGCCGTCCCCGACTTCTTCGCCACCGGCTACGTGAAGACGGCGTCGATCACCGGCAACTGCCCGAGCCCGGCGACCGACAAGATGATCGCCAAGGCGCTGGAGCAGAAGGACGCCGCGGCCGCGCAGAGCACCTACGACGAGCTCAACTCGATCAGCGTCGTCCAGGAGCACTGCTTCGTGCCGCTGTACAAGCAGATCTACAACTACGGGCTCGGCTCGGGCGTGGACGGCGTCGTCTACGGGCCGCTGAACAGCGTCGACTTCACGAAGGCGACGCGCTGACGATGGCCGGCATCCTGGAGAAGGAGGTCCCGGCCGGTGACGGCCGCGGCCTCCCCGGCTCCGAGAACGCGCCGGTGCTCGTCGTCGACGGGCTCGTGGTCGAGCACCGCAACCGCACCACCGGCGAGGCCTTCCGGGCCGTCGACCAGGTGTCGCTGAGCGTCGGCGCGGGGGAGAGCGCCGCCGTCGTCGGTGAGTCGGGCTCGGGCAAGACCACCCTGGCGATGGCCGTCACCGGGCTCGGGCCCCGCGGCGAGGGCGACGTCACGCTCCTCGGGCGCTCGCTGGCCACGCTCGGCCGGCGGCGGCTGCGGGAACTGCGCCGCGAGGTGCAGATCGTGTTCCAGGACCCGCACGGATCGCTGGACTCGCGGCAGTCCGTGCGCTCGGGCCTCAAGGAGCTGCGCGGGCTGCAGCGCGAACGCACCTCGTGGATCGACGACGCCGGGCTGCTGGAGCGGGTCCGGCTCTCCCCGGACCTGCTCGACCGGTACCCCCACCAGCTCAGCGGCGGCCAGGCGCAGCGGGTCTGCATCGCGCGGGCGCTGCTCATGCGCCCCCGCCTCATCGTCGCCGACGAACCGACCTCCGGCCTCGACGTCTCCGTCCAGGCCGACGTGCTCACGCTCCTTCGGGAGGTACGGGAGACCACCGGAGCCGCCATGCTCATGATCAGCCACGACCTCGCGGTCGTCCGGTCCGTCTGCGACACCGTCCACGTGATGCGGCGCGGGCGGGTCGTGGAGTCCGGTCCCTGCGAGACCGTCTTCACCGATCCCTCCGACGACTACACGCGCGAGCTTCTCGCCGCGATGCCCGGAGCGCGATGGAGGGCACGCCGATGACCGCTTCGCTGACCGAGAGCACGCCGGCCAAGGGAACGCCGGCCAAGGGCTTCTCGCCGAGGGCCGCCCGCCTGCGGCGCGCCGGAGCCCGGCTCGTGACCCTCTTCGCGTCGTTGTTCATCGCTTTGACGATGGCGTTCGCGCTGGGGCGGCTGTCGGGTGACCCGACGACCAACATCCTCGGACCCACGGCGGCGCCCGACCAGCGCGAGGCGCTCCGCCAGCAGCTGGGCCTGGACCGCCCGCTGCTCGTGCAGTACTTCGACTACCTCAAGGGCGTCTTCACCGGGGACCTCGGCGACTCGCTGCAGTTCTACCAGCCGAACACGACGATGATCTTCGATCGGGTGCCGTTCACCCTCCAGCTCGTCGCGGGCGGCATGCTCCTCGCCATCCTCATCGGGGTGCCGCTGGGCGTGCTCGCGGCGACCCGCGAGGGCACCTGGTGGGACCGGGCCGCCTCCACGGTGGCCCTGCTCGGCCAGTCCGTCCCGGTGTTCTGGCTCGGCATGATGCTCGTCGTCCTGTTCGCCGTGAAGCTGGGCTGGCTCCCGGCCGGGCAGTCGGGGACACCGAAACACCTCGTCCTGCCCGCCCTGACGATGTCGCTGTACCCGATGGCGCACATCGCACGGCTGACCCGGGCGTCCATGAGCGAGGCGCTGTCCGAGCCGTTCATCGACTCGGCCCGCGCCCGCGGCATCAGCCGGGTGCGCGTGGTGTGGCGGCACGCGTTCAAGAACGCGCTGATGCCGGTGCTGACCATCGTCGTCCTGCAGACCGGCATCCTGCTGTCGGGCGCCGTCGCGATCGAGTACGTCTACTCGTGGCCCGGACTGGGACAACTCGCCCTCCAGGCGGTCCAGTTCCGTGACTTCCCGCTGGTCCAGGCCATCGTGGTGTTCGGCGCCGTCGTCTTCGTCTGCCTGAACCTGATCGTCGACGTCATCCACTCCGTCGTCGACCCGAGGGTGAGGTGAACCCGCGATGAGCAGGCTCGGACTCGACCCCCTCACGTCCGGCGACAAGGCGGAGGCCGCGGCCGCCGCGGCGGAGCCCGGCACGACGCCGCGCAAGGCCTCCAGGCGGTCCCGCACCTCGGTGTTCTGGCTGGCCGCGCCGCTGGTGGTGATCGCCGCCCTCGTCTTCGTCCTGCCGCTGACCGGGCTCCTGCCCGAGGGCGGCCAGAACCTGTCGAAGACGCGGCTGCCGCCCGCGTTCCTGGACGGCGGCACCTGGGCGCACCCGCTCGGCACCGACAAGCGCGGCCAGGACATCCTCACCGGCCTGGTGACCAGCGGCCGGCTGACCATCATGATCGGCCTGGTCGGCGCCCTCGTCGCGATCGGGCCCGGCGTGCTGATCGGCCTGGTCGCGGGCTACTTCCGCGGCTGGGCCGACAAGGTGATCTCGATCCTCATCGACGCCCAGCTCGCGCTGCCGTTCATCCTCATCGCGCTGGCGATCATCTCCAACCGGGGCAGCTCGCTCCCGGTGCTGTTCCTGGTCCTGGCGCTCACCGGCTGGGCGGCCTGCGCCCGGGTGACCCGCGCCACCACCATGACCATCAGGGAACGGCAGTTCGTCCTCGGCCTGCGGGCCGTCGGCGCGTCCGAGGCCCGGATCGTGTTCCGGCACGTGCTGCCCAACCTCGCCGGGACGATCGTCGCCCTCGGAACGCTCCAGGTCGGCACCGCGATCCTCGTCGAGAGCGCGCTGAGCTTCCTCGGCCTGGGCGTCGTTCCGCCCAAGTCCAGCTGGGGCTCCATGCTCGCGTCCGGTCAGGACGAGCTGAGCCAGGCCTGGTGGATCGCGTTCTTCCCGGGGCTCGCCATCACCGTCCTGGTGCTGCTGGTGAACCTGCTGGGCGACGCGCTGCTCACCCACCACGACCCACGAAAGCGGCGCCGATGACCGAGCAGGCAACGGAACAGAGGGAGGCCCTGCTGGACGTCGCGGGCCTGTCGATCACGGCCAGGCTCGCCGACAGCGACCTGCCGCTGCTGGAGGACGTCGACCTGGCGATCGGGCGCGGCGAGATCGTCGGCGTCGTCGGCGAGTCCGGCAGCGGCAAGACCACCCTGGCCCGCGCGGTCGTCGGCCTCCTGGAGAAGAACGTCCGGGTGGACGGCGGCTCGATCGCGCTGTCGGGCGACCGGATCGTCGCCAAGGGCGTCGACCGCACCGGCAAGGTCCGCGGCGCCGCCGTCGGGATGGTCTTCCAGGACGCGTCCCGTTCGCTCAACCCGCTGATGAAGGTGCGGGCGCACCTCGCCGAGGTGCTGCGGCGGCACGTCGACGGCATCACCAAGGACGAGGTCGAACGGCGGTCCGTCGAGGTGCTGGAGCAGATGCGGATCACCGACGCCCGCCGCGTCCTCGACAGCTACCCGCACCAGCTGTCCGGCGGCCTGCGCCAGCGGGTCGCCATCGGCCTGGCGGTCGTCACGCGGCCGTCGATGGTCATCGCCGACGAGTGCACCACGGCGCTGGACGTCACCACGCAGACCAAGGTCGTGGAGCTCTTCCGCACGCTGGTCGACGAGCTCGGCATCGGGCTGCTGTTCGTCACCCACGACCTGATGCTGGCCAGCGACCTGTGCGACCGCATCGCGGTCATGAACCGGGGCCGCGTGGTCGAGCAGGGCCCCGCCATGGAGGTCCTGGACCGGCCCCGGGAGGACTACACCCGGCGCCTGCTCGCGGCCATCCCGACCTGGAACTGACCTGGACCTGAGGAGGCACGACCCACCCATGCCCGAGCAGAACGGCATCGGCGCGTACGCGGCGTACCTGCCCGCGTACGCGCTGACCAGCAATAGTCTCGACGGGACGCAGGCGCGCGCCGGTGGACCGGCGCGCAGCGTCGCCGCGTTCGACGAGGACTCGGTGACCATGGCGGTGGAGGCGCTCCGCGAGATCGCGGGCGGTACCCCCGCGGGCCGCCAGCTCATCCTCGCGACGACCAGCGCGCCCTACGACGGCAAGACGTCGGCGGGGATCGTGCACGAGGCACTCGGCCTGGACTCCGGCGTGGCCGCCGCCGACCTGCGCGGCCACCGGTCGGGCGCCACCGCGCTCGACCTGGTGCTGCGGGCCGGTGCCGCCGCCGCGCTCGCCGACGTCCGCACGCCCCGATCCGGGGCGCCCGACGAGCTGGCGCAGGGCGACGCCGCCGCCGCGTTCACCCCGGGTGACGCCGCGGCCGTCCTGCTGGCGCGCGCGGGCCGCACCGCCGAGGTGCTGGACCGCTGGCGGCTGCCCGGCGAGCGCCACGACCACGTCTGGGACGAACGGTTCACCGCCGAGATCCTGGTCGCCGCCGGCCGGGAGGCCGCGCAGCAGGCCCTGAGCGACGCCGGGCTGGATGCTCCCGACCACGTCGTCGTCGCGTCCTCCAACGCCCGCGCCGCCGCCGTGCTCCGCCGCACCCTGCACGGTTCCGGCGAGGACGCCGAGGTCGAGCGGCTCACCGGCTACACCGGCGCCGCCCATCCCGGGCTGCTGCTCGCCGCGGTCCTGGACACCGCCGAGCCGGGCCGGACCGTCCTGCTGGTCTCGGCCGCCGAGGGCGCGGACGCGTTCGTCTTCCGCGTCGGTGCCGGGGTCCGGTCGGCGCGCGGCGGGCGAACGGTGCGGGAACAGCTCGCCGATCGCGAGGAGCTCGCCTACGGCCGCTACCTGCGCTGGCGCGGCCTGCTCGACGTCCAGGGCCCGGCCCGTCCGGCCGCACCGTCCCCGGCCGCCCCGCCGATGCACCGCCGCGCCGGCTGGAAGTACCGGCTGGAGGGCAGCCGCTGCGACGCGTGCGGCGGCGTCACGACCCCGCCGAGCCGGGTCTGCGCGTGCTGCGGCATCGCCGGAAGCGACATCGCCGCAAGCGGCGGCGCCCAGGGCAAGGTCTCGCTGCGCGACCGCGTCGCGACGGTGGTCTCGGTCACCCAGGACCACCTGACGACCATGCCGGAGACGCAGGTCGCGATCGTCATCGCCGACTTCGGCACGGGCGCCGACTCCAGCGGCGGCGGGCGCCTGAACGCCTACGCGACCGACGTCGCGCCCGGGGACGTGACCGTGGGCATGCGGATGCGGCCCGCGTTCCGCCGGCTGTGGACCACCGACGCGATCCACAACTACTTCTGGAAGCTCCGTCCGTGGAAGGCCACGACCAATGACGACTAACCGCATGGCCCACGACGTCGCCATCGTGGCGATGGGCTGCACGCCGTTCCGCGACCACTGGAACTCCTCGGCCGACGACCTGCTCGTCGACGCCGTCGGCGACTGCATGAAGTCCCTGCCCGGCCTGTCGCTGGAGGACGTCGACGCGTTCTGGGTCGGCACCCAGGGGACGGGCCTGTCCGGCCAGGTCCTCGCCCGGCCGCTGCGCCTGGTCGGCAAGCCCGTCACCCGCGTCGAGAACTACTGCGCGACCGGGTCGGAGTCGTTCCGCAACGCCGTCTTCGGCGTCGCGTCGGGCGCGTACGACATCGTCATGGCGACCGGCGTCGAGAAGCTCAAGGACAGCTCGCAGTCGGGCCTGTCGGCGGTCCTGCCGCCCGCCGACGGCACCGACGTCGACTGGACGGCACCGGCCGGCTTCTCGCTGCTCGGCCCCGCCTACCAGGCCGCCCACGGCGTGGGCGACCGGGACATGCGCAGCGCGCTCACCCACGTCGCGGTGAAGAACCACGCCAACGGGGCACTCAACGAGCGCGCCCAATTCCAGAAGGCCGTCTCGGCCGAGACCGTCGAACGGTCGCCGCGCATCGCGGGCCAGCTCGGCGTGATGGACTGCTCCGGCGTGTCCGACGGGGCCGCGGCCGCCGTCATCGTCCGGGCCGAGGACGCGCACAAGTACACCGGCAGGCCCGTGTACCTGCGCGGGATGAGCTTCGTCGCCGGGTCCGGCGCCGGGCTCGCCTCCTCCGGCTACGACTTCACCACGTTCCCCGAGGTCGTCGCCGCCGCCGAGCAGGCCTACGAGCAGGCGGGCGTGGCCGACCCGGCGACGGAGATCTCGCTGGCCGAGGTGCACGACTGCTTCACCCCGACCGAGGTCGTCCTCATGGAGGACCTGGGGTTCTCCGAACGCGGCAAGGCCTGGCGCGACATCCTCGACGGCCGCTACGACCGCGACGGGGCCCTGCCGGTCAACACCGACGGCGGGCTGAAATCGTTCGGCCACCCGGTCGGCGCCACCGGCCTGCGGATGATGTTCGAGTGCTTCACCCAGCTGCGCGGTGAGGCGGGTGAACGGCAGGTCCCGGGCGCCAGGCTCGCCGTCGCGCAGAACCTCGGCGGCCAGCCGGGCTCGTCGGTCGCGTTCGTCGCCGTCCTGGGGAGCGAGCTGTGATGGGGGAGCCGATGGGACGCGTCGACCTCGACGGCCGCGCGGTGATCGTCACCGGCGCCGGCAACGGCATCGGCCGCGCGCACGCGTTCGCGCTGGCCGCACGCGGGGCGCAGGTGGTCGTCAACGACCTCGGGGGCGCCCTCGACGGCAGCGGCGCCTCGGGAGCCGCCGAGCGGGTCGCCCAGGAGATCCGCGACGACGGCGGCATCGCCACCGCCTCCACGGACTCGGTCGCGACCGTCGGGGGCGGCGCGGCCCTGGTGGCGCGGTCGATGGAGGAGTTCGGACGCGTCGACGCCGTGATCCACAACGCCGGGATCCTGCGCGACCGCACCTTCGGGAAGATGAGCGACGACGACGTCACCGCCGTCCTGGACGTGCACCTGGGCGGCGCGTTCAACGTGCTGCGCCCGGCCTGGAACCACATGGTCGAGCAGCGGTACGGCCGGATCGTGCTCACCACCTCCTCGTCCGGGCTGCTCGGCACGTTCGGCCAGGCCAGCTATGCCGCCGCCAAGGCGGGCCTGGTCGGCCTGATGAACGTGCTGTCCCTGGAGGGCGAGCGCAAGGGCATCCTGGTCAACGCGCTGTCACCGACCGCGGCCACCCGCATGACCGAGGGTCTCCTCGGCGAACTGGCCGAACGGTTCGACCCGCGCCACGTCGCGGCGGTCGGCGCCTACCTGGCCTCCGAGCAGTGCGAGCTCAACCGGCACGTCCTCACGGTCGGCGGCGGCCGGGTCGGGCGCATCTTCACCGGCGTGACCCCCGGCTGGTACTCGGGGCGTGAGCCCGCCTCGCCCGACGACGTCCTCGCGTCGATCGAGGAGATCACCTCACTCGACGACCACATCGTCCCGCGCGGCGGCGAGGACGAGGTCGCGCTCATCCAGAAGGTCCTCGGCGCTTAGGAGAGAAGCATGCCCGTCAGCGAAGTCCACCACGTCGCGATGACCGTCTCCGACGTCGACCGCGCCGCCGACTTCTACGAGAAGGCCCTCGGTTACCGCAGGACGCTGCGTTCCAACGTCGGCGGGCCCGGGATCGAGGAGGCGCTCGGTCTCCCCGAGGGCACCACCGGCAAGGTCCAGTACATGCAGGGCCCGTCGCAGATCGGTCAGCTCGAACTGATCGAGTGGAACGGTACAAAGCGCCGCACGGCGTCCGCCGGGCACCTGGAGCTCGGCACGTTCCTGCTGAGCTTCCAGGTCCCGCACGAGGAGATGGACGAGGTCTACAAGCGGGTCTCCGGATTGGGCGCCGAGTGCCTGAGCCCGCCGCACCGGACGCTCCTGGAGAACTACGGCCACATCACCGCGTTCGCGGCCCGCGACCTGGACGGCAACCTCCTGGAGTTCGTCAGCCTGCCCAGCCGGGAGGAGATCAAGGCGTTCCGCGCCGGAGAGGCCGAGAGCTGATGGCGACCAGTAACTTCAGCGAGACCCTCAGGATCCAGGCGCTGCGCCGCGGCGGCCGGGAGGCCCTGGTCGGCGAGGACGGCAGGCGCTGGACCTACGCCGAGCTGGACGCCGACGTGGACCGGCACGCGGCCGCGCTCATCGAGGCGGGCGTCACGCCGGCGGACCTGGTCGGCGTGCTCGGCCGCAACACCGCCACGTACGTGATCGAGCTACTGGCCGTCAGCCGCGTCGGTGCCGTCGTGGTGCCGCTCAACTGGCGGCTGCACGCCACCGAGCAGGCCTACGTCGTCGGTCAGGCCGGGATCGGCTGCCTGCTGTACGACGACGACTTCCGCGACGACGCGGCGCGCCTGAAGGACGACACTGGCCTGCGCGTCGTCGTCGCGAACGGGAAGGACGTGATCCCCGGCGCCCACCGGCTGGGCGAGCTCCTCGCCGCGCAGCCGCCCGGCGCCGGTGTCGCCGACGCCGAGAAGGGCCAGGACGACGTCCACCGGCTCCTCTACACCTCCGGCACCACCGCGCGCCCCAAGGGCGTAGTCCACACGTGCGGCAACCTGGTCGCCAACCACCGGGCGCAGATCCTCGAACTGGAGCTCACCCAGAACGACCGGATCCTCGTCTCGGCGCCGCTGTTCCACGTCAGCGGCCTGGAGGCGCCCGGCCTCGCCACGTTCGTCGCCGGGGCGACGATGGTCCTCACGCCGACGTTCAAGGCCGAGGACATCGCGCGCATCGCCGAGCGGGAGCGCATCACCGGGATGGTCCTGGCCGCCCAGATCCTCTTCGGGATCATGGACCTGGACCCGCGCCCCGATCTCGGCGCCCTGCGGTACCTGCTCTTCGCCGGGGTGGCGCCGAACGTGCGCCGCAGGGTGAAGGCCCTGCTGCCGCACGTGCGCACGATCGACACGTTCGGCATGACCGAGCTGTGCAACGGCGCCTGCTACATGGACGAGGCCCACGAGGAGTCCAAGCTCGGCGCGCTCGGGGCCCCGTTCCCCGGCGTGCACATCCGCATCGTGGACGAGGACTTCCAGGAGGTGCCGCGCGGCACCGAGGGCGAGATCATCGTGCGCGGCGACAAGATCTCGCCCGGGTACTGGAACGACGACGAGGCCAACGCGCGCACCCGCCGGGACGGCTGGTTCCTGACCGGCGACGTCGGCCGGATGGACGAGGACGGCTACCTCTGGTTCGTCGACCGCCGCACCGACCTCATCAAGTCGGGCGGCGAGAACATCGCGAGCGCCGAGGTCGAGCGGGTCATCGCCCAGCACGAGGAGGTAGCCGAGGTCGCGGTCATCGGCGTCCCGGACGAGAAGTGGGACGAGGTGCCCAAGGCCTTCGTCATCCTGCGCGAACCGTCGGCGGCCGGGCCCGAGGACATCCGCCGGCACTGCCTCGGCCACCTGGCCAAGTACAAGGTGCCCAAGCACGTCGAGATCGTCGCCTCCCTCCCGCGCAACGACTCGGGCAAGGTCCTGAAGAAGAGGCTCAGGGAACAGGAGAACCCGACATGAGCACGGCGAACACGGCGAACCTCGCCCGGATGCTCGCGCTCAACGCCGTCCGGTTCGCCGACAGGGACGCGCTGGTCTTCGAGGACCGGCGCTGGACGTACCGCGAGCTGGACGCCGACGTGAACGCGCTCGCGGCGGGCATCACCGCCGACGGCGCTTCGGCGGGCGGCGCCTCGGCGGGCGGCGTCACGCGTGGCACCCGGGTCGCGGTCGTGGCCAACAACGTGCCGGAGTTCCTGATCCTGGCGCTCGCGCTGGCCAAGCTCGGCGCGGTGTGCGTGCCGCTGAACTACCGGCTGACCTCGGGCGAGCTGAGCCATCTCATGCAACGGGCGGGCGTCGAGGCGGTCGCGACCGTTCCGGAGTACGCCGAGCTGACGGCCAAGGCCGTCGCCGGGCTCCCGGGTGTGCGCAAGCTCGCGCTGGAGCCCATCGACGACGCCTGGACGGACGTGAACGCACTGATCGCGGCCCGCCGGGGCGAGCGGGTCCCCGACGCGGAGCTGGACGACGACGCGCTCCAGCGGATCGTCTACACCTCGGGGACGACGAGCCTGCCCAAGGGCGTGCTGCTGACGCACGGGAACGTCAACGCGAACATGCACGCCCAGATCGTCGAGCTGGGCCTGCGCCCGACCGACCGGATCCTGAACTTCGCGCCGCTCTACCACGTCGGCGGCACGGACCTGCCGGGGTACGCGATCTGGCACGTCGGCGGGCGCATGGTCGTGCAGCGGCGGTTCGAGCCCGCCGGCATCCTGACCGCGATCGAGGCCGAGGGCATCACCGGCATGGTGGTCGCGGCGACCATGCTCGACATGATCCGCCGGGCCGCCGAGACCACGAGGGCCGACCTGTCCTCGGTGCGCTGGCTGATCTTCTCGCAGGTGACGTCCGCGCTGTTCAAGGTCGCCCGCGAGCTGTTCCCGAACGCGCGGCTCATCGAGGGATACGGCCTCACCGAGACCTGCAGCGGCCTGACGTACCTGGACGAGGCCCACATGGAGAGCAAGCAGGGCTCGGTGGGCATCCCCGTGCCCTGGGTGGACGTACGGGTGGTGGACGCCGAGGACCAGGACGTCCCGGTGGGGGAGAACGGCGAGGTGATCGCCCGGGGTCCCAAGGTGAGCCCCGGCTACCTCGACGACCCGGGCGCCACGGCCGAGACGTTCCGCGGCGGCTGGTTCCACACCGGCGACGTCGGCTGCTTCGACGAGGACGGCTACCTCTACATCCGGGACCGGCTGAAGGACATGATCCGCAGCGGCGGGGAGAACATGTCCAGCGCCGAGATCGAGAACGTCCTGGCCGACCACCCGCTGGTCCTCGCGGCCTCGGTGGTCGGCGTCCCGCACGCCAAGTGGCAGGAGGTGCCGGTCGCGTTCGTCGTCGGCCGGCCGGGGCTGGAGGCCGGCGAGCTGATCGCGCACGCGCGGGAGCGGCTCGGCAGGTTCAAGGTCCCCAAGGAGATCTACCTCGTGGACGAGCTGCCCACCAATCCGTCCGGCAAGGTCCTCAAGCGCACGCTGCGGGAGCTCCAGCCCGGCATGAGCCCTGACTGGGCCTATGCCGAGCGGGACTCCGGCAGCTGATCAACCCATGATCGCGGGGGATCGGCGGGTGACGCCCAGGATGAGCGACAGCGTATGAACCAGCGCGAAGCGCTTGGTCCCGGGGCCGAGCTCGTCCCACGGCTTGGCCCACTCCAGGTGCGGAACGATCTCCCAGGCGGTGTCGTAGGTGCGCAGGAGCCGTTCCACGGTGTCGAGTTCGGCCTGGTGGTGGGCCTTCAGCTCCTCGGCCCGCCGGGCGATGTCCCGGTAGGGGAACTGGTGTGCCGGGCAGGCGATCTCGGCCCCGAGGTCGCGGATGCGGTCCAGGGATGCCAGCAGGTCGCCGGCCGGGTCGTCGCCCGGCAGGCTCGGGATGGCCAGCTGGGTCGGTCCCTCGGCCATCATCGTGTCCCCGGTGAACACGATGCCGCGCGAGGTGTCGAGGTAGACGGTGTGGCCGTAGGTGTGGCCCGGGGTGTGGATCCCGAGGATCGTCGTGTCGCCCAGGACGTGCTCGGAGTCGCCCTCGGGGGAGTGGTCGAGCTCCAGGTTCTCGGCGTGGTGGGCGACCTTGACGGCGGCGCCGTACATGCCGTCGATGACGTCCCGGGGCGCGCCGGTCCGTTCCAGGGCCCCGCGCAGCTGGACCAGGAACCCGCCGCCGCGCACGCGGCGCTGGTGGGCGAAGTCGTCGTCGCGGCCCATGGCGATCGCGGCCCCGGACGCCGCCCTGATCCGGTGGGCGAAGCCGACGTGGTCGGGATGGTCGTGGGTGAGCAGCACCAGCCGGATGTCGGCGAGGTCGTGCCCGATCTCGCCCAGGGACGCCGTGAACGACTCCCAGCACGAGGGGTGCTCGTACCCGGCGTCGATGAGGACGAGGCCGTCGGAGGTCTCGATGAGGAAGACCGTGACGGACCTGAGCGGGCTGCCGTTCAGGGGCACCGGGACGGCGTGGACGCCGTCGCCGACGCGCAGCGGACCTGGGACTTCACGGGCTCGGTAGGCCGCGGCATGTTGTCCGCTGACAGGTATGGACATGTCGGGTGATCCCCTCTACTCTGCGATAAAGATACCGAATGGTCGGAATGTAGTTCAAGGGAGTGAGATGACCGAGGAGACGCAGGAGCAGGTCGGCTTCCGCCTCTGGGCCGTGTCCGACCCGGACCTGTGCGCGATCATCACGGCCGAGGACGAGCGCATCACCTACGGCGAGCTGTTCGCCGAGGTGAACCGGATCTGCCACGGCCTGCGCGCCCGCGGGGTGAACGAGGGCGACACGGCCGCCGTGGTCATGCACAACAGCGCCGCCCTGGCCGCCGCGTACCTGGCGGCGATGCAGTCGGGCCTCTACCTCGTCACGATCAACTACCACCTGACCACGCCGGAGATCGCCTACATCCTGGAGGACAGCGGCGCCAAGGTCGTCCTGTGCTCGGAGCGCGTCGAGGCGACGGTCCTCGCGGCGGCGGGCCCCGGCGTCGAGGTCTTCGTCGACGGCACGCCGGAGAAGGCCCGCGCGCTGCCGGAGCTGACCGCGGGTATGCCGGCGACCGACCCGGAGACGACCCCGAACGGGTCGCTGATGATGTACACCTCCGGCACCACCGGCCGCCCCAAGGGCGTCAAGCGCCGGCTCAGCGGCGTCAGTGCCGACAAGGGCGCCCTCACCTACGTCTGGCTGTTCAACGAGTTCGGCATGCACCGCGAGGCGTTCGCCTCATGGCTGGTCTCCGCGCCGATGTACCACTCGGCCAACATCACGCCCGCGATCGGGGCGCTGAACTGGGGCGGCACGCTCGTCCTGATGGACGGCTGGACCCCGGAGGGGTTCCTCCAGCGCGTCCAGAAGCACCGGGTCACCGGCACGAGCATGGTCCCCACGCACTTCCACCGGCTGCTGCGGCTCCCCGACGAGGTGCGCGACGCGGCCGACGTCTCCTCGCTGCGGTACGTGCTGCACGGTGCCGCGCCGTGCCCGGCCGAGGTCAAGCAGGCGATGCTGGACTGGTTCGGCCCGGTGATCTACGAGTACTACGGCTCGACCGAGGTCGGCACGACGATCGCGCGGCCGCGGGAGTGGCTCGCCCACCCCGGCACCGTCGGCCGGCCCGCCTCGATCTCGACCCTGAAGATCCTCGACGACGCCGGCCGCGAGGTCGCGACCGGCGAGACCGGCATCGTCTACATGCGCCAGGGCGAGGACAGGGTCGAGTACCACAACGACCCCGGCAAGACCGACGGCTCGCGCCGCGACGGGCTCATGACCGTCTGGGACGTCGGCCACGTCGACGAGGACGGCTTCCTCTACATCACCGGCCGCGCCGCCGAGCTGATCCTGGTGGGCGGCGTGAACGTCTACCCCGCCGAGATCGAGGGCGCCCTCGTCGCGCACGAGTGGATCGCGGACGCGGGCGTCGTCGGCGCGCCGGACCCCGACTACGGCGAGGTGCCCGCGGCGCACATCGTCCTCCACGACTCCGCGCCGGACGCCTCCACCGCCGTACGGGCGATCCAGGACCACCTCGCCGCCCGGCTGGCCGGGCCGAAGCTCCCGAAGGCCTACTTCGTGCACGCGGCGCTGCCGCGCGACCCCAACGGGAAGCTCTACAAGGCCCGGCTGGCGGACACCGGGGAGGTCCGCGCGTGACGGCTCCGAAACACAGCGACCGGGCAGGTGAAGATGGACTTCGATGACAGCGCCGCCGAACTGGCGTTCCGCCGGGAGGTCGGCGGCTGGCTCGACGGGGCGCTCCAGGACGTCCCGGATCAGGAGGACCTGACCGAGGAGGAGCGCACCCGCTGGTCGCGCCTCTACCAGGACCGCATGTGCGAGGCCGGCTGGGCCGGGCTCTCGTGGCCGGTCGAGCACGGCGGGCGCGGCATGGACGCGATCTCGCAGGCCATCTTCAACGAGGAGGCCGAGCTGCGGGGCGCCCCGTACGCGCTGAACGGCGTCGGCATGATGCTCGCCGGGCCGACGATCATCGCGCACGGCACGCCCGAGCAGCAGGCCCGTCACCTGCCGGGCATCCTGAAGGGCACCGACTACTGGTGCCAGGGCTTCAGCGAGCCCGGCTCCGGCTCGGACCTGGCCAGCCTGCAGACCGCGGCGGTCAAGGTGGACGGCGGCTGGCGCGTGACCGGATCGAAGATCTGGACGTCGAACGCGCACAACGCCTCCAAGTGCCTGCTGCTGGCGCGCACCGACCCGGACGCGCCCAAGCACCAGGGCATCAGCTACCTCCTCGCGCCGATGGAGGAGTTCGAGGTCCGCTCGCTGGTCATGATCAACGGCGACACCGAGTTCAACGAGATGTTCATCGACGGCGTGTTCGTCCCGGACGAGGACGTGCTCGGCGGCGTGGGCAACGGCTGGCGGGTCGCGCTGACCACGCTGGCCTTCGAACGCGGCAGCATGGCGCTCAACCTGTGGGTCTGGGCGCGGCAGGCCGTCGACCGGCTCACCGACCTGGCCCTGGAACGCGGTGTGGCCGGCGACTCGTCCTTCCACGACGCGATCGGCGCGCTGCGCTGCGACGCCGAGGCCGTCCGGATCGGCTCGCTGCGCATGGTCGGGGAGACCCGCGCGGGAAGCGCGCCGGGTCCGGAGACCTCGGCGCTGAAGAGCCTGTGGGCCGGTGTCGTGCAGGACGCCAACCGGCTGGCGGTGCAGATCGACGAGGCCGGGGGAGTGCTGCTCGACGGAGCGGGCGCCGCGGCCCGGATGCGCCACTACCTTCGCGCGCGTGCCCACACCATCGAGGGCGGCACCGAAGAGGTCCAGAAGTCGATCCTTGCGGAGCGGGTGCTGAGCCTGCCCCGTTCACGCTGAACGGAGGACGGAATGGAAGCGACGTTCACCCAGGAGCAGCGGGACATCCAGGAGTCCCTCCGTTCGATCGCCGAGGCGGAGACGGTCACCGCGCGCGACGCGCTCGCGGGGGAGTGGCGGCCGCCCGGCTGCGACGCCGTCCTGCTGGCCGACTTCGGGCTGCTCGGCGTGCCCGAGTCCGCCGGCGGCATGGGGTCGCCCCTGATCGACCTGCTCGTGGCGGTCGAGGTGCTGGGCGAGCGCCTGGTGCCGAGCCGGTTCCCTGCCCACGCGGCGGCGGTCCAGCTGGCCGCGGGCCTCGGGCCGCTGCCCGACGACGTGCTGGAGGGCCGCACGGTCCTCGCGCCCGCGGTCGACATCCCCGGCTCGCCAGGCTGGCCCGGTGTCGGAACCGGCGAGGGGACCGACCCGCTCGTCCGCACGCTGGTGCCGTACGCGGCCCAGGCGGACGGCTTCACCGTGCTCGGCCCGGACGGGGTCTGGATCGCCGTCCCGGCGGGGATCACGGCCCGCGAGTCGTTCGACCCCTCCACTCCGCTGTCCGACGTGACCTTCACGGCGCCACCCGATGCCGGACCCGCCGGGCCCGGCGCCGGGCGCGCGACGCTCGTCGCCGCCGCCGGGCTGTGCGGCGTCGCGGCAGGCGCCATCGAACTCGCCGCCGAGTACGCGAGGACCCGCGCGCAGTTCGGGCGAATCATCGGCTCGTTCCAGGGCGTGGCGTTCCAGCTCGCCGACGCGGTCAAGTACCGCAAGGCGGCCTGGGACCTGACCCTGTACGCGGCCTGGGCCGTCGACAAGGGCAGGCCCGAGGGAGAGCACCTCGTGCACGCCGCCAAAGCCGCGGCCGGGAAGGCCGCGGTCTTCGCCGCCGAACGCTGCGTCCAGGTGCACGGCGGCATGGGCATCACGATGGAGGCGGACCCGCACCTGTACCTGCGGCGCGCGCACGTGCTCGACGCGTGGCTGGGCCGCGGCTCGTGGCACCGGCGCCGGGTCGGTGAACTGCAGGTCCGGCACCGCCGGAGCGCCTGATGGGGGCCGGCGTGTAGGCGGGGCGTGGGGCGGTCCGTTTCCTTGCGGGCCCCACACTTCGGCAGATAACATACCGACTGGTCGGAATATAGGAGTCACAGTGAAGTTCGGGATCATGAACCTGTTCCCCGTGAGCGACGGGGCGTCGGACCACCAGGTGCTGCGCGAGACCCTCGAGGAGATCGAGCTCGCCGACCGGCTCGGTTTCGACTCGGTCTGGCTGGCCGAGCACCACTTCTCCAAGTACGGCATCCTCGGCAGCCCGATCAACTTCGCCATGGCCGTGGCCGAGCGGACGAAGTCGATCACCATCGGCACCGCCGTCCTGGTCCTGCCGCTGCACGACCCGCTCCGGCTGGCCGAGGACATCGCGGCGCTGGACGTGCTGTCGGGCGGCCGCGTGGTCATCGGCGTCGGCCGCGGCTACCAGCCGTCGGAGTTCGCCGGCTTCGGGATCCCGCTGGAGGAGTCCAAGGTTCGGTACAAGGAGACCCTGGACGTCCTCCGCCTGGCCCTCACCCAGGAGAACTTCAGCTACCACGGTGAGGTGCTCCACTACGAAGGCATCACCACCTACCCGCGGCCGTTCACCCCGGGCGGCCCGCCGATCCTGCAGGGCACGGTGTCGCCGGACAGCTTCCGGGAACGCGGCGCGATCGGCGAGCCGATCATCACCTCGCCCAACTTCACGCCGCTCGGCATCATGCAGAAGAACTATGACCTGTACCGGGCGGCGATGGCCGAGAACGGCTTCGACGTCACCTCCTACGACCTGCCGTACATGCAGCAGGTCTGGAGCGGCGAGAGCGAGGACGGCCTGCGCGAGGCGGCCCGGGCCGCGCTGAACTACTACCAGTCGGTCGGCAAGGTCATCCCGGGCTCCGAGCAGGCCATGGCGAAGGAACGGGCCTACTACGAGGCCGTCGCCAAGAACATCCAGCTGCTCACGCTGGAGCAGACGCTGACGCACGGCGGCAACTTCGGCTCGGCCGGCCAGGTCATCGAGACCATCGAGATGCTGCGCGACCAGCTCGGCATCAACCACTACATCGGCTGGTTCCGCATCCCGTCGCTGGACCGCAAGGCGGCCCTGCGGTCCATGGAGGAGTTCGCGGCGAAGGTCATCCCGCACTTCCGCGCGCAGGAGCCGGTCGCCGCGACGCCCGAGAGGGTCGCCGGGTGAAGATCAGCGCCTTCCTGAGCGCCCAGTTCGACCCCTCGGCATCGGCGGTCGACGGGCTCGACGACGTTCTCCGGCAGGCCGCCGCCGCCGAGGAGGCCGGGTTCCACGCCCTCTACCTCGGGCACCACTACCTGGCCAAGTCGGCGTTCCTCCAGCCCGTCCCGCTCGCGGGGCACCTGGCCGCCTCCACCTCGCGCATCCGCATCGGGTTCGGCGTGCTGCTGGCGCCGCTGCTGAACCCGGTCGCGCTCGCCGAGGACCTGGCCTCCCTCGACGTGCTCTCCAAGGGCCGGCTGACGGTCGGCCTGGGCGCCGGTTACCGCAAGCGCGAGAACGCGGCGTTCGGCGTCGCCTGGGACGACCGGCTGCGGAGGCTGCGCGAGTACGTGCCGATCCTCCGCTCCCTGTGGGCGGGGGAGACCCTCGACATCAAGGGCAGCTGGGGCGAGGCGCCCGGGGCGTCACTGCCGCTGCGCCCCGTCCAGCCCGGCGGCCCGCCGATCTGGATCGGCGCGTTCGCCGAACCCGCGGTCCGGCGCGCCGCCCGCCTGGACGCGCCCTGGCTCATCGGCCCGAAGGGCAACGACGCCCAGCTCGCGACGATGCTGAAGATCTACCGGGACACGCTGGCCGAGCACGGTTTCCCGCTCGAACGCGAGTACCCGATGGCCCGCGAGGCCTACGTCGCCGACACGCGCGCGGCGGCGATCGCGGGCGTACGGCCCCATATGGAGCGCCAGTACGCGGGCTACAAGTCGTGGGAGGACGCCCAGACCCTCGACCTCGACCGCTACCTGGCCGAGGACTGCCTGGTGGGCACCGCGGACGACATCGTCGCCAAGCTGCGCCGCTGGGAGGACGAGCTCGGCATCACCGAGGTGTCCCTGCGGCTCCAGTTCGTGGGCGGCGGTCAGGAGGAGACGATGGGGCAGATCCGCCGGTTCGGCGCCGAGGTCATCCCCCGGTTGAACGGGGGACCGCGATGAGCGGCACCAACCTCGCCCGGATCCTCGAAGCGCGCGCCGCCGAGCGCGGCGAGGCCGTGGGCCTGTACGGCGAGGACGGCCGGTCCTGGACGTTCGACCAGATCGACCTCGTCGCCGGAGGCGTCGCGCGGGCACTGGCCGCGGAGGGCGTCGGGCCGGGCGACCGGGTCGCGTTCTACCTGGCCAACGGCCCGGAGATCGTGTTCTTCCTGTTCGGCGCGTGGAAGCTCGGCGCCGTCCCGGTCACGATCAGCAGTCTCTACAACGCCGCCGAGCTCGCCGAGTCGGTCGCGAAGACCGACCCGAAGCTGCTGCTCGTCGACGCCGGCCGTACCGACGCCGTCGCCGACCTCGACGACGCGACCCTCGCGATCCGTTCGATCTCAACGCAGGTCCCTGCCGGCGGCGTACGGCCGCTGTCCTGGGGCGGCGAGGCCCGGGTGAACGCGGTCGACGTCGAGGCGGACTGGGAGTCGTGCATCCTGTTCACCGGCGGGACCACCGGGCGCCCCAAGGCGGTGAGCGTCACGCACGGCGGGACGCTCGGCTCGCTGGAACGCCTCGCCCGGGTCTCGACCGGCTCGACGGGACAGGGGACGGCGGCGCCCGACGCCAAGGCCAACCTGATCGCCCTGCCGCTGTTCCACTCCGGCGGCCAGCACGCCCTGCTGTTCGGCTACTTCGTCGGCCGCGGCGCGGTCGTGTGGGAACGCTTCGGGATCGACCGGCTGGCGGGCCTGATGGAACGGTTCGCCTTCGACAACTTCTTCTTCCTGCCCACGATGGTCTACGACATCGTGCACGCCGACCGCGACCTCCCGTTCGA
Source organism: Actinomadura barringtoniae (assembly GCF_017573505.1). Classification (GTDB taxonomy): domain Bacteria; phylum Actinomycetota; class Actinomycetes; order Streptosporangiales; family Streptosporangiaceae; genus Spirillospora; species Spirillospora barringtoniae. The sequence goes on along the minus strand of NZ_JAGEOJ010000004.1, from coordinate 423,819 downwards.
GGGGGTGAAGCACGTCCTGGTCGCCGGCCAGGCCATCTCGTGGACGGTGCGGCGCCAGTTCGAGGAGCGCTACCGCGTCCCGATCCTGGTGAGCTACGGCTCCACCGAGTCCGGCCACATCGCCGGCTGGAACGGCAGGGACATGAAGGCCGGCCTGTGGAGGCCCGGCTCGGCGGGCCGGATCTACCCGGGCGTCGAGCTGGAGATCCGCGACGACGACGGCGCCGCCCTGCCGACCGGCGCCGAGGGCGAGGTCGTCGTGCGGTCCGAGCTCACCAAGGGCTACGTCGACGACGCCGAGGCGTCGGCCGAGCTGGTCCGCGACGGCTGGGTGCACACCGGCGACATGGGCCACGTCGACGAGGACGGCGTCCTGTGGCTGTCCGGCCGCAAGCGCGACATGATCAAGTGCGGCGGCTTCCAGGTGTGGCCCGAGGAGATCGAGGACGTCCTGCGCGAGCACCCGCTCGTCCACGACATCCGCGTCTTCGGCAGGCCCGATGACCGCCTCGGCGAGATCCCGGTCGCGCTCGTGGTCCGCGACGCCGAGGCGCCCGCCACCGACGACGAGCTCACCGCCGACCTGGTCGCGTTCGCCCGCGACAGGCTGGCCCACTTCAAGACCCCACGGCGGGTGGAGTTCGTTCCCGAGCTGGAGCGCAGCGCGGCCGGCAAGGTCAGCCGCGCCTCGGTGCCCGATCTGGAGGAGCACTCGTGAAACCCATGAAGTTCGGGATCATGGCGTCGCACCAGTACGCGCACGAGGACGACCTCGGCAAGCACCTGGACGAGCTGTTCGGGACCGTCGAACTGGCCGCGGAGCTGGGTTACGACTCGGTGTGGACGATCAACCACTTCCAGTCCAACCTGGCGACGCCCCAGCCCATCTCCATGATGGCGAGCCTCATCCCGCGGTCGGGCGACATGACCCTCGGGACCGGGATCCTGCTGCTGCCGCTGTTCCACCCGGTGCACGTGGCGGAGGAGTTCGCGACCCTCGACCACCTGTCGGGCGGGCGGGTCGTCCTCGGCGTCGGGGCCGGGTACCGCGAGAACGAGTTCGCCGCGTTCGGCATCGACCCCGAGACCCGGTTCCGGCGGTTCGACGAGGGCATCCGGCTCATCCGGGAGCTGTGGACCGGTGAGACGGTCGACCACGACGGCGAGTTCTACCCGCTGCACGACGCGTCCATCGGCATCCGGCCGCTGACGCCCGGCGGCCCGCCGATCTGGGTCGGCGCGGGCGGCAAGAAGGCCGTGCGCCGCGCCGCGCGCCTGGGCGACGCCTGGTACGCGCCGGGCAACTCGCCCAGCCGCAAGTACCTGCCCGAGCACCTGGCCGTCTACAACGACGCGCTCGTCGAGTTCGGCGCGGACCCCGCCTCGGTCGAACGGCCGATCGGCGTGGAGCTGTACTGCGCGCCGAGCACCGAGCAGGCCGTGGAGACCGCCCTGCCGCACGCCCGCGTCGAGTACTCGACGTACGCCGAGTATCCGGCCCTGCGCTGGCAGCGGGACCGCTTCGACGACCTCGTGCGCAACACGCTGCTGCTGGGCTCGCCGGAGTTCCTCATCGAACGGATCTCGGCCCTCCGGGAGATGGGCTTCGACCACCTGATCTTCCGCCCGGGCTGGCTCGGGATGCCGCCCGAGAAGATCCACGACTCGCTGCGGCTGTTCGCCGCCGAGGTCTTCCCCGCCTTCCGCTGACCATCCCTCGTTCCGCCGACCCGCCTTCCGCCGACCACCCCGACATCTGAGGAGAGCCATGAAGAAGACCGAAGCAGAGCTCCTGGAAAACCAGTGGGACGTCGCCAACATGGAGGTCGACCCCGAGGTCATCGCCTCCTACGTCAAGTACGACGTGGACGAGAAGCGCTCGGTCGCCACCATCACCTTCGACCGCCCCGACCGGCTGAACGCCATCCCGGTCGCCGCGTTCGAGCGCGTCGGCGACCTGGTCCGCGAGGCCGAGGCCGACGACCGCGTGAAGGTCATCGTCTTCAAGGGCGAGGGCGACCACTTCGGCACCGGCGCCGACGCCGCGGAGCTCGGCCACTACATCGGCTACAAGTCGGGCACCGACAAGGCCTCGCGCCGCCGCCCGGCCCAGCGCCAGCGCATCCTGCCCGACCGCAACGTGCTCAGCTCCGGCTTCACCCGCCCGATCATCGAGTCGCTCAAGGCGACCATCTGCCAGGTGCAGGGCTACTGCTACGGCGGCCACTTCCAGATCGCGCTGTCGGCCGACATCGTCATCGCGACGCCGAACGCCAAGTTCACCCACCCCGCGTTCCGCTACCTCGGCCCCGGCCCGCAGGACATGTACCACTGGATCGAGAAGGTCGGCCTGACGACCATGAAGGACGTCATGCTCACCATGCGCGCCATCGGCGCCGAGGAGGGCGAGCGCAAGGGCCTGGTCACCAAGGTCGTCGAGCCGGACGAGCTGCAGAAGTGGGTGGACGACTACGCCGACGCGATCGCGGTCATGCCGCTCGACTCGCTGATGATGGGCAAGTCGATGATGCAGGTCGTGATGGAGGCCCGCGGCAAGGGGCTCGGCGCCATGACCGGCTGGGTCGGGCACGGCTGGGCCACCAACGTCGCGTTCGAGGACGGCGACTGGAACTTCCTCAGGGCACGCCGCGAGAAGGGCGTCGCCAAGGCCCTGGAGGAGCGCGACATGCTGGTCGCGCCCTACTTCCGGCTGAGCGAGACCCGTTCCGCCGAGGAAGAGTAGGAGCGCCGTGAAGTTCGGAGTCCTCCTCGACCACCAGTACGAATTCGGCGACGACCTCAACCGCCGCACGGGCGAGCTCGTCGAGTTCACCCAGCACGTCCGGGACCTCGGCTACGACTCGGTCTTCGGCATCCACCACTACCTGTCGTCGTTGAGCACGCCGCAGCCGCTGCCCCTGCTGTCGCGGCTGATCGACCACTCGGGTGACATGCGGATCGGCACGGGCATCCTCATCCTCCCGATGGGGCATCCCGTGCACTGGGCGGAGGAGATCGCGACCATCGACCAGATGTCCGGCGGCAGGTTCGTGCTGGGCATCGGGTCGGGGTACCGCGAGGACGAGTTCAACGCGTTCGGGATTGAGCGCCGCACCCGCGTCTCGCGGATGAACGAGTCCCTGGAGGTGATGCGGAAGCTCTGGACCGGCGAGAAGATCTCCCACCAGGGGCAGCATTTCCAGATCGAGGGCGTGCGCTGCAGTGTCCTGCCCGCGCAGAAGCCCGGGCCGCCCGTCTGGGTCGGGGCGAACGGGCCGATCGGCATCAAGCGCATCGCCGGCCAGGGCCACCCCTGGATCGCGCCGTCGAACGTCCGCCGCAACTGGGCCGTGGGCAACCTCGCCGACTACCGGGCCGAACGCAAGGCAGCGGGATTCGGCGAGGAGGGCGCGGTCCTCCCGATCCACCGCGACCTGTGCGTGGCCGACTCGTTCGAGGAGGCGTACGAGATCGCCGGCACCGCCGTGCGCGCCTCGTACAACGAGTACGTCCAGTACGGCATGGACTACTTCGACACGCAGTGGGAGGGCATCAAGCACAAGGCGCTCTTCTTCGGGTCGCCCGACGACATCGCCGCCAAGATCGAGGACTTCGCGCAGGCCGGGTTCAATCACTTCGTGTTCCGGGCGCAGTGGCTCGGCCTGCCCATCGAGCGGTCCTTCGAGATCGTGGAGAGGTTCGCCCGCGACGTGATGCCGAGGTTCCGCCCATGAAGATCGGACATGTGATCGTCCCGGCCGCCGACCTGGACGCGCAGCTGGAGTTCTACGCCTCGCTCGGGCTGACGCTGAGGTTCCGCGACGGCGACCGGTACGCCGCCCTCACCGACGGCACGACCACGATCGGACTGGCGGACGAGTCGCAGCAGCCCGTCCCAGGCCGGATGGTGCTGAGCATCGAGGTCGACGACCTGGACGCGTTCGCCGCAGGCGGCGAGCCGGTGACCGGGCCGCACGAACGCCGGCTGGTGGTCACCGACCCGGGCGGCAACCCGGTGGTCCTGTACGAGCGGCTGCCCTGAGCCGCTGAACGGCGCTGGCGCGGGTGACCGGCAATTACGGAAATGACCATTTCTGTTATGCTGATCACGATGAGCACCGAAAGGCGACGAGGGCGGCCCCGCGACCCGGACGTCGATCGGGCGATCCTGCAGGAGACGCTGGCCCGGCTGGACGACGGCGGTTACGAGCGGCTGCGCGTGGCCGACGTCGGCCGCAGGGCCGGGGTCGGTCTCGGCTCGCTCTACCGGCGCTGGCCGACCAAGTACGCGCTGGTCGTCGACGCCCTGCGCGCCGCCGCGCCCGCCGACCAGGCCGAGCCCACCGACGACCCGGTCGAAGACCTGGTCGCGGTGCTGGCGGGCCTCGCCAAGGAGCTCTCCCGCCACGGCGCGCTCCTGTCGGTCCTGCTGGCCGACCCCGCGTCCGAGGTGGCCTCCGCCGTACGCGAGGCCAAGCTCCGCCCCTTCCAGGAGGCCGCCCGCGAGCGGCTGCGCCGAGCCATCGGCCCCGTCGCCGACCTCGACACCCGGGCCGACCTGGGCACCGCGCTCGTTCTCCAGCACCACCTCCTGCACGGCACGCCCCTCACCGCCCATGACATCCGCGCCCAGATCATCCCCCTGATGACGCCCTAGCCCTTTCCAGGCAAGGGATTCAACTCGGTCGGCGGCCCGGTCGGCACGACCACGATCGGGGGTCGCTCCTGGGAGGTCTGGCAGGGCAACAACGGCGGGAACGACGTCGTCTCCTACGTCGCGCCGTCGGCGATCGGCGGCTGGTCCGTCAACGTCAAGGACTTCATCAACGACGTCGACGGCCGCACCCGCGTCGACGGCTCCTGGTACCTGACCAGCGTCCAGGCCGGCTTCGAGCCCTGGCAGGGCGGCGAGGGCCTGGCCGTCAACAGCTTCTCGACCGACGTGCAGTGAACGCCCGCTGAGCGCCGGCGCCCACGCCGCCCCGCCTGATCCGAGGTCCATCCTCCCGTGCCGCAGATACCCCCTGGGGTATGAGGTATGCTCGCCGCGGACGATACCCCCAGGGGTATATGAAGCGAGCGGGAGGAAGCCGCATGGGGACCGCACAGGCGGAACGGAGCCGGAAGGCCTCCGGCGCGGGGCGGCGGGGACCGCTGGGCAGGCTGGGCGGATGGGCGGCCGGGCACTTCCGGCTGGTCGTCCTGACCTGGCTGGGCCTGGTCATCGTGCTGGGCGCGTTCGCGCCGCAGGTGAACTCCGCCCTGTCGGGGGCGGGGTGGCAGGCCGACGGGTCGGCGTCCGTCCAGGTGCGGGAGCTGGCCGAGAAGCACTTCGGCGGCAACGCCTCCACCGCCCTCCAGGTCGTCGTCAAGGCGGACCGGCCCGTCACCGATCCCGCCGGCGCCGCCGTGATCGACCGTTCGGTACGGCTGCTGAACGGCGACGACCGGATCGGCGAGATCGTCCGGCCTCAGCCCGGGGCGACCGTCAGCCCCGACGGGCGGACCGCGGTGATCCTCGCCGGGGCCGCCGCCGACCCGAACGAGATGGTCCGGGCCGCCGACGACCTCAAGGGGCCCCTCGCGGCCCTGTCCGGCGGCGGGATCACGGTCTCGGCGACCGGGTCGTCGGTGCTGTGGAGCGACTTCAACACCGCCAACCACGACGCGATGATGAAGTCGGAGATGCTGTCGTGGCCGGTCACCCTGGCGATCCTCGTGCTGGCCTTCGGGTCGCTGGTGGCGGCCGGGCTGCCGCTGCTGCTGACCCTCGCGGGCCTGGCCGCCTCGGCCGGGTCGCTGGTGCTGCTGAACGAGCTGACCCCGATCTCGATCTGGGCGATGAACTTCGCGATGATGTTCGCGCTCGCGCTCGGCATCGACTACGCGCTGTTCCTGGTCATGCGGTTCCGCGGCGCGCTCACCCGTTCCGAGCCGCGCCGGGCCGTCGTGGAGACGATGGACACCGCGGGTAAGGCGGTCCTGCTGTCGGGGGTGACGGTCCTGGTCAGCCTGTCGGCCGTCATGCTCGTTCCGTCGCCGGCGTTCCGGTCCATGGCGGGCGGGATCATGCTCGCCGTCGTCTTCGTCCTGGCCGCGACCCTGACGCTGCTGCCCGCAGTCCTCGGCAGGCTCGGGCACAGGATCGACAAGGGTTCGCTGCCGTGGGTGAAGGCGGGGGAGCACCGTTCGCCCCGCTTCGCCGCCTGGGGAGCCCGCCTGTGGCGCAGGCCCGTCCTGTTCGGCCTCGCCGCGGCCGCCGTCCTGATCGCGCTCGCGCTGCCGGTGATCGGGCTGCGCACCGCGATGCCGTCGATCACCGTCATCCCCTCCGACGCCTCGGCCCGCACCGGCTACACCGTCGTACAGCAGGCCTTCGGTCCCGGTGCGCCCGGCGCGCTCCAGGTCATCGCGCCCGCCTCCGAGGCCGGTGATGCGCAGCGCGTCCTGAAGGCCGATCCAGGGATCGCCGCCGTGACGCCCGGCATGCCGTCCGCGGACGGATCCGGCCTCACCCTGATCCAGGCCGTTCCGAAGGTCGACCCGTCCGACCCGGCCCTCGCCACGACCGTCGACCGGCTCCGCGCCGGCCTGCCGGACTCCGCCCTCGTCGGCGGCGCCGCAGTGGAGAACCTCGACCTCAAGTCACTGCTGGACGGCAAGACGCCGCTGGTCCTCGGCACCGTTCTGGCGCTGGGTTTCCTGCTGTTGCTGTTCGCGCTGCGGGCCCCGCTCATCGCGCTGCTGGGCGCGCTGACCAGCCTGCTGTCGACCGCCGCCGCGTTCGGCGCCGCCCGGCTGATCTTCCAGGACGGCCACGGCTCCGGCCTGCTCGGCTTCACCCCGCAGGGCTTCCTGGACGGCTGGGCGCCCGTGTTCTTCTTCGCCATGATCTTCGCGATCGCGATGGACTACACCGTCTTCCTGCTCGCCTCCGCCAAGGAGCACTACGAGAAGAGCGGAGACCCGCGCGAGGCCGCCGTCGGTGCTCTCGCGCACTCGGGCCGCGTCATCTTCGCCGCCGCCGGCGTCATGGTCGCGGTGTTCCTCACCTTCGCCCTGTCCGGGCCGCTGCCGCCCAAGGAGATGGGCATCGTGCTGGGCGTCGCGGTCCTCCTCGACGCGTTCCTCGTCCGGCTCGTCCTGCTGCCGGTCCTGCTCCGCGTCACCGGCCACGCCGCCTGGGCGTGCCCCGGCTGGCTCGCGCGGATCCTGCCCGACGTCCGCTTCTCCCACGACTGACGCCGCCTGGCCGGATACCCCCGTAGGTATCATCGAGCCCTGACCTCGGGAGGTAGCAGGCATGAAGGTCGACGAAGACGCACAGAAGGCCGTACTGAACCGGCTCCGCCGGGCTCAGGGCCAGCTGGCCGCCGTGATCGCCATGGTCGAGGCCGGGCGCGACTGCAAGGACGTCGTCACCCAGCTCGCCGCCGTCTCCCGCGCCCTCGACCGCGCCGGATTCAAGATCGTCGCCAGCGGCATGCGCCAGTGCATGGCGGCCGCCGACGATCAGGATCCGCCGATGACCCAAGAGGAGCTGGAGAAGCTGTTCCTCACCCTCGCCTGACATCGTGGTGGAGGAGATTCCGCCTCTGGTGGCACGCGCGCGGCTGCTTGCCCGGCGAGCTGGATTCGCACTTGCTCGACAGGACGCGCCCGGTGCCGTTCCCGCCCCGTCCGCGTCGCTTCCCGGTGTGGGGCGCTTTCTCGCCGTGCTCGCGTCCGGGTGCGTCGGCGGGCGTATCGGCGAGCTTGGTACCGGCGTGGGGATCGGCGCCGCGTGGATCGCCGGTGCCATGCCCGCCGACTGCGAGCTGATCACGGTCGAGATCAACGACGACTACGCCGGCGTGGCCCGCGAACTGCTGGCGGGCGACCCGCGCGTTCAGATCATCACCGGTGACGCGTTCAGCGTCGTGTCCGAACGCGGGCCGTTCGATCTCCTCTTCTGCGACGGCGGTGGCGGCGGGGCGGACCTGGTGGGCCTGCTGCGTCTCGGCGGCCGCATCGTCATGGACGACGTGACGCCGCAGCTGGCGCTGCCGCCCGGCTCACCGTTGCTCGCCGACGACCCCAAGCGGCGGCTCTTCTTCGGCGACCCCAGGCTGACCTCGACCGAAGTGGTCCTGCCCGACCTGCGCAACTCGCTACTGGTAGGAACCAGGACAAGCTGACCGGCGGCGCGTTCGGGTGCGTTCCGGGGTCGTTCCAGGGCGGCTCGCCCCGCCGCGCTCAGGTCGTTGATCTGGGATTTCGGGCTCTCTAGCGTGATCGTGTGCGCGGTACGTGGCGTCGGCTGGGCGTCGATATCGGGATCACCGCGGCGGTGATGCTCTACAGCGTCGGGGACGCGCTCACTTTTTCCGGGTCGGGCACCCTGCTGGGGCTGAACAGGCCGGCGCTCGCGATCGTCACCCTGGCCGGATGCCTGGTCCTGCTGGTGCGGCGGCGCCGGCCGATCACGGTCGCGGTCCTCTGCGCGCTGGTGAACGGCCTGCTGTGGACGCCGTTCCTGCTGATCGTCGGGCTCGCGTCGGCGGCCGGGCTCGCACGGGCGGCCACGCGGGTGGTGGCCGTGACCGTGTTCGCGATCGTCCTGCAGTTCGCGGCCTGCGTGCCGCCGCACGGGCCGCCGCTCGACCGGGCGCTGTTCTGGTCGGCGCTGTACGTCGGCGCGGCGTTCATCGGCTGGATGTTCCGCAGGTACCAGCGGCTGACAGAGCAGCGGGCGGAACTGGCCGCCGCGGCCGCGCGGCAGGACGAGCGGGCACGGATCGCACGCGAGATGCACGACGTGGTCGCGCACCGGGTCAGCCTCATGGTGGTGGACGCCGGGGCGCTGGAGGTGGCGCGCGACCGCGGCGGCGACTGGACGGCGGAGATGGCGCGCAGGATCCGCGAGTCCGGGCGCCGGGCCCTGGAGGAGCTGCGCGAGACCCTGACGATGCTGGGGGACCAGGACGAGGCGCCGCGCGCGCCGCTGTCGGGCGTGGACGACATCCCCACCCTGGTGGCGGGCTTCGAAAGCCGTGGCCTGGACGTTCAACTGTCGATCAACCAGCCGAGGCAAGCGCTGCGCGGGTCGGTCGACAAGGCGATCTACCGGGTGGTGCGCGAGGGCCTGACGAACGTGCTCAAACACGCGGCGGGCGCGCGGGCGTCGGTGGTCGTGGCCTTCAATGACGACCGGGTCGAGGTGAAGGTGGTGAACACCCGGCCCAGGAGCGACAGAAGCCACTTCCCCGGGGGCGGCGCGGGCCTGATCGGCCTGCGGGAACGCGTCGCCCTGCTCGGCGGCGTCCTGGAGGCCGGTCCGACGCCGGACGGCGGCTTCCGCCTCGACGCCGTCCTCCCGTACGAAGCCCGCGAAGCTCCCGACGAACCGGACAGGTGATCCCGCCGCTTGACTGGGGCATATCGTTTATCGATAATATCGAATATCGATACCCCCCGAGTGTTGGGAAGAGACATGAGCGGCAAGGCCTGGCTGTCCTGGAGCCGAATCGACGGTCGCGCGTTGGAGGCGGTGCTCGGGCTGGCCCTGCTGCTGGTCGGCCTGTTCGGCGCGCTGTTCCCGCTGCTCGGCGTGACCGGGCCGTTCCCGCCGGTGGACTCGCGTGAGGTCCGGATCGATGACCTGACGCAGGTGCCCGGCGCCGCGTCGGCGGGCGATGTGACGCTGCGCGGCACGCACACCGGCGAGCTGGCGTTCTCCCATCCCGACTTCATCGAGCGGCTGCTGCTGGCCCTTCCCGGTCTGGTGCAGACCCTGCTCCTGCTCGTGATGCTCGAGCTGTTGCTGCGCATGGCGCGCACGCTGCGCGACGGCGACGTCTTCGTCGCGCAGAACGCGCGGCGGCTCGGCGTCGTCGCCGTGGCGCTCGCGGTCACCGGCACCCTGGTCCCGCTGGTCACCACGGTCACCACCGACCTTCTGGTCAGCGGCACCGACGTCGCGTCCGCGGTCCCGGTCAGCTACGAGCTCTCCGTCCCGTACGTGCTGCTGGCGCTGCTGGTCGCCGCCACGGCCGAGGCGTTCCGCCAGGGCACCCGGCTGCGCGCCGACACCGAGGGCCTCGTCTGATGCCACCCGAGGAGCCGCATCAGATCAGGGTTCATCTCGACCGCCTGCTGGCCGAACGCGACATGACCCTGGCCGAGCTCGCCGCCCGCGTCGGCGTCACCACCGTCAATCTGTCCGTACTCAAGAACGGGCACGCCAAGGCGATGCGCTTCACCACCCTCAGCGCCCTGTGCCGCGAGCTCAAGTGCCAGCCCGGCGACCTCCTCACCTTCGACGGCTCGTAGACGCCGAGCCGGCCCAGACCTGGTTCGACCGGACGGCCCCGCGCTGGGTCGCGCGGGGCCGTCCGGCTTCAGCTAGAGCGAGTGACGAACGCGTTCCACCTCAGCGGATCCTGGGTGGACGCGGGTGACTCGGCTGGTGGCCGGAGGTCACGACCGGCGTGGCCATGGCGCTGCGCGCGCCGCCGCCGATCGCCAGCCCGCCCGTGGGCGTGTTGGAGTTCTGGCTGAACGTGCTGCCGGTCGGGGCCGTGGCGACCTCGAAGACCGGCCAGGCGCGCCCGCCGACGATGGACGTGGAGATGTAGTCGCCGACCATGCGCCCCTGGCTGGTGTTGGGCAGCCACGACAGCGTCATGGGTCCGGCGAGCTGGGTCGGCGCGGACCAGCTCGTTCCGCCGTTGGTCGAGGAGGTGTAGCCGACGGTGAGCTGGCACGTGGCCGCTGTGCAGTTCGCGGTCGGGTAGCGGTAGTAGGTCACCGCGACCCGGGCCGTGCCGCCCGAGGTGGTGGTGTCGACCCCGACGCCCGGGATGAAGTGGTCGCCGGCGTCGCTGGTGACGCGCGTGACCGCGCCCCAGGTCGTCTCGCTGGTCGACTTGCTGAGCACGATGTCGTTGGACGGGCAGCCGGACCGGAACCGGCAGTCCTGCCAGACCACGTACGCGGTGCCCGCGGAGTCGATCTCGGCCGAGGGCAGCGGCTCGGTGCGCAGGCTGCCCGCGACGGTGTGGTCCTGGATCGTCGCGACGAGCACGGTGGCGCGCCAGCTGACGCCGCCGTCCACGGACCGGAACGAGCGGATCTGGCCGTTGTTGCTCTCGTACGGGACCAGGACGGTGCCGTTCGGCCGCACGACGGGCTGGCCGCCGAGGCCGGTGGCGCTGGTGCTCACCACCGTCCAGCTCGTCCCGCCGTTGGTCGAACGCGCCATCTTGATCGCGTTGCCCGCGCCGTTGTCGTCGAACTCGGTGTAGCAGGTGCCGAAGAACGCGCTGGCGGCGCTGTTGTCGCAGCCGATCCAGTTCTTGTCCAGGTTCGCGCTGCCGGTGGCGGTCGCGGTCGTGACCGGGGCGCCCCAGGTCAGGCCGCCGTCGGTGGAACGGCTGGTCACGACGGCCTTGCCGAGCACGCCGCTGGTGTCGGTGATCGCCAGCGTGGAGATCATCCAGACGTTGTGGCGCGAGTCGAAGGTCACCGCCGGGTCGCTGGCCCGGTCGAAGGCGCCGCCGTTCTGGAACTTGGTGACGCCGGGCAGGCATCCGTTCGTCCACGACGACCCGCCGTTGGTCGAGGTGGCGAAGCAGATGTCGGAGGAGCCGCCGTCGAAGAAGCGGCCCGTCTGGAAGGCCGACACGATCGTGTTCCCGAAGGAGAAGGTGTCGGGCTCGACCTGGGTGCGGTGCTGGCTGGTGGTGTTGGTGAACGGGTCGCTGCTCAGCTGGGTGAGGGGCACGTTCGCCAGTGCCGGGCCCGCGCCGAACACCAGGGCCAGCGCCGCGGCGATCGCGGCGACCGCCGTCAGCGAGAGGGGATGACGCCGCGGCGAAGGGATGCCTGCGAGCCGCGGCGATGAGGGGGGATGCCACATGGTGGGCCTCCTGTCCCGCGAATAAGACACGCCAAAGCTCCGCTCACACCCGATTCGTGTCAACGACGAGATGGAACATCCGCGGAGCCCGGCTGTCCTGTTCAGGCCAACCTCCATTGACCTGAACAGGACGAGCCCGCTGGTGCGTCAGGGCGTGATCGCGGCGGCGTAGATGTCCTGCTGGTTGCCGGGGATCGGGTGGGTCATCGCGAAGTTGGCGACGAACGTCGAACCGGCATGGTCCAGGCCCATGTAGTCACCGAGGAAATAGCCCCGGGCGATCGGCGCCAGAGTCACGTCGAACGACCCGCCGACGTGCTGCTCGCGCCACTTGGCCGCGTTGCCCGCGCAGGCACCGCCGCCGCTCGTGCAGGTGACGGCCCAGTAGTCGGTCAGCGCGCCGGGTGCGGGCGTGTTCCTGCGGAAGTCGTAGTAGGTGACCGCGACCTCGCCGGTCGCGGAGACGTCGACCACAGGGGTGAACGCCTGGCCGTTGCCCTGCGGTGGAGACGCGGGCGTCTTGTCGACCCTGGTCGGCCTGCTCCACGTGCGGCCCTGGTTGGTGGAGGAGGAGATCAGGACCCCGGCGCCGCTGGTGGCGGCGGAGGCGTCCTGCCAGGTGACGTACAACCGCCCGGTGTGATGGTCGACCGCGATGTCGGCGATGATGTCGGCCGTGCGCAGCGGCTGCCTGCCGTCGGGGTCGACGATCTCGGCCACGCTCGGGAAGGCCACCGTGCTGGGCGCCGACCATGTACGGCCATGGTCGGAGGAACGGATCACCTGGATCCGGTTGCCGATGATCGGCGCGTTCGGCGAGGCCTTCTTGCGCAGGTCGGGCTTGTGGCCCCAGTCGCCCTCGTCGAGGCTGGAGTTGGAGCCCTCCCAGAACATGTCGACCAGGGTGCCGTCGGGCTCGACGGCGATCTGGTTGCCGATGGTGAAGCGCGGGTCGGTGGCTCCGGGCGCCGTCGGGTCATGGATGGGCCGCGCCGTTGACCAGGTCCGGCCGCCGTCGCTGGTCTGCGAGAACCAGACGGGCTGGCTGAAACGGTCGTCGATGCGGTCCCACACCGCGTACGCGCGCTTGGGGTCCTTGGGGTCGGCGGTGATCAGTTCCTTGTCGTTGAAGAAGTTCGCGTCGTCGTCGCGCCGCAGGGTGACCGGGTCGCTCCAGGTGTCGCCGCCGTTCCGCGAGGTGGAGACCAGGATCGCGCTGGTCACGAAGCCCAGGTTCGGGTCGAAGTCGTCGACCGACAACGAGATCGCGTACAGCGTGCGGCCGTCGGCGGAGAAGCTCACCCCGGGGTCGGAGGCGCGGTCGTAGATCCCGCCCGAGCACTTGGAGACCTTGGGGATGACCACCTGTCTCCAGTGCCTGCCGAAGTCGTGGGTGACGCTGGTGACCAGGCCGCGTGCGCCGCCGTTGTCCCAGCGGTCCTGCTGGTACGCGGTGACGATGTTGGCGGGGTCGCGCGGGTTGACCGCCGTCCAGGGCTCGACCTCGGCGCCCGGCGACACCGTCCCGGGTCCGCCGGCTGTGCAGCCGGGGAACGGAGTGGTGCCGGAGACGACCCTCGGGCCGATCACCCGCTTCGGCTGAGGGGCCGCGTGGGCGGTACCGGTGATCGCGAGCGGCAGGACCGCCGCCGCGGCGAACGCGGTGACGCGTGAGGGGATGCGCATGTCTCACCACCAGGTGTGATCGCGACACGGACAAACAAGTCGAGCACGTCACACAAGGGGGCGAAAAGGCCGATGGCTGGGAGCGGCCAGCCATTGGCTGATAGAGGCCGAGAAGGGTGCCTCAGAGCTTCAGCTCGGCCAGCTCCCGCATTTCGGCCTCCGGGTCGACCACGGGCTGGATGACGATCTCGTCGACCCCTGCCTTCTCGAGCGCGGCGATGCGTTCGGTCAGCTGCGATCGGGTGCCGGTCAGGGACACCTTGTCCACCAGGGAGGGCACGACCAGGTCACGGTCCTCGGGCTCGATTCGGCCCAGGTAGTTGCGGTAGAGCGTGGCGTGCCGCCCGGGGTCGTCAGATGTCGTGCCGCGCCGTTCCAGCAGCCGCCGCATGGCGTCGGCCTCGTCGGGCTCCAGCGTCGCGGCGAGCGCGGGGTTGTCGGCGGCGAAGGTCAGCAGCGACATCGCCAGGTGACCGACCTTGTCCTTGGTCAGGTCGCTGTAGCGGTCCTCGCCCTCGCCGAGCACGTGCAGTGAGGTCATGACGTAGGAGTCGGCCTCCTCCGGCCGACCGGCCTCGCGCGCGGCCTCCAGACGCGTCGCGTCCAGTGCGGACCACGCCTCTGGCGCGAGCACAGCGAAGGAGATGATCCCGGCGCCGCGGCGTCCGGCGATCGCGGCGGCCTTGAGCCCGAACGCGGCCACCACGAACTCGACGGGGTCGGCGGTGTTCACGTACGGGCCGGCGTGCAGGAACTTGACCGTCTGAGTCCGGTCTCCTTCCCTGTAGAGGGTCTCCCGGCCTGCCGCGAGGTCCTGTAGGGACGTCGTGAACGCCTCCAGCTCGGCCATCGTGGTCGGCTTCATGCCCAGCGTCCGCCGCGCCGTGTTGCCGGTGCCGATCCCGCAGATCACCCGGCCCGGGGCGATCGCGTTCAGGCTCGCCACCGCGGCCGCGGCGGCGGGTGCCGAACGCAGCGCCGGCGAGGTGACGCCGATTCCGAGCTTGATCCGGCTGGTCGCCTTCGCGCACAGCGCCAGCGCGATGAACGGGTCCGCGTGGACCATCGGCGTGTCATAGACCCAGAAGCTGCTGAACCCCAGCTCCTCGGCCCGTACGGCAAGATCCTCGACCCCCGGCCGGGCGGTCACCACGATTCCCGTGCGCACACTGCCTCCCAAGAACGACCACCCTCAGTCTGGAGCAGCGCCCGCGACGACGACAGGGCCCATCCCAGAGGGCGGGGGCGACGCCTGGGGAACGTGTGGGTGAACGCACCCGGGTCCAGCGATCATGATGGTCGGAGCCGTTGGTGCCTGGATAGGAGGATGCATGGGCGTGGAACCGTGGCGGTGGGACGAGGACGTGTGGCGGGGGCACGTGGAGCATGTGCGGGCGGGGCGGTCGTTGCGTCCGGCGCGGTGGCCTGGTGGTGCGAAGGTCGCGGTGGCGTTGTCGTTCGACTCCGATCACGAGACGCTGCCTTTGCGGGACGGGGACGTGCTGCCCGGCAAGCTCGCACAGGGGGAGTACGGCGCTCGGGTGGGCGTGCCACGAGTGCTGCGGCTGCTGGAGCGGTACGGGGCTCCTGCCTCGTTCTTCGTGCCTGCGGTGTCGGCGCTGCTGCACGACGGCGAGGTCAAGTCGTACGTGGACGCGGGGCACGAGGTGGGGCTGCACGGGTGGATCCACGAACGCAACACCGCGCTGACTCCGGCCGAGGAACGCGACCTGGCCTTCCGCGCCGCCGACGTGCTGGAACGGCTCGCGGGCACCCGGCCGGTGGGCATCCGGACGCCGTCGTGGGACTTCTCCGCGCACACCCTGGCCATCACGCGCGAGCTGGGGCTGCGGTACGACTCGTCGCTGATGGCCGACGACGACTGTTACGAGCTTGTGGAGAACGGCGAGCCGACCGGTGTCGTCGAGCTTCCGGTGGAGTGGATCCGGGACGACGCGCCGTACTTCGTCATGGACCGGTTCACCTCGTCGCGGCCGTACACGCCACCGCGTGGGGTGCTGTCGATCTGGCAGGACGAGTTCGACCTGGCGTACGCGGAGGGCGGCATGTTCCAGCTGACCATGCACCCGCACATCATCGGGCACCGATCCCGGATCGCGGTGCTCACCGAGCTCCTCGACCACATCAGCGGGCACGAAGGGGTGTGGTTCGCCACGCATGCGCAGATCGTGGACCACGTTGTGGAGGCCGCGGAAGCGTGATCACTGAGGTCAGGCGGTCGGCATGGGCTCCGGGTCGGCGGCGGGTTCCGGCGCGGTGGCCCGGCGCCGGCCGTGGCTGACGAGGGCGAACGCGGCGAGCACGGGTAGGAGTCCGAAGATCAGGAAGTACAGGGGTGCCGGGAGGACGTCGGACAGAAGCACCACCCGGCTGCCGACCGCCATGCCGAGCGCGCAGAACAGCCACCACAGGCCCATCACCCGTCCGCGGAACGAGGCGGGTGCGGCGTCGGCCATCGCGGCGAGTCCGGACGGGCCGAGAGTGATCTCGCCGCAGGCGTGCAGCAGGTAGACGCCGACGAGCCAGGCGGGGGACACCAGGGCGCCGTCGCGGGCGGAGAGGGTGGCCAGCGACATGACCAGGAAGCCGCAGCCCGCGAGGACCAGGCCCAGCGTGACCTTCACCCGTACGCCGGCGCGGGCGCCCAGGCGCAGCGACACCGCGGCGAACAGCGGGGCGGTGATCAGGATGAACAGCGGGGTCGTGGACTGGAACCACGCGGCCGGGATGGTGAAGCCCGCCACGTCGCGGTTCGTGGAGTGCTTCGCGAAGAGGTTCAGCAGGGATCCGGCCTGGCCGACGACCATCCAGAACAGGGCGGCGGCCACGAGCAGCCAGAGGTAGGAGCCCAGGCGGGTGCGGTCGCTGGGTGTGAGGGCCGGGTGGCGGCGCAACGTGAGATAGCCGAGCGGCGGGACGACGAAGGCGACCAGGCCGAGGCCGACCAGGATGTGTTTGATGGTGAGAGTTCCGGCGGCCGCGTCCAGGCCTACGAGCGTTCCGGCGACGGCGAGCGCGATGATCGCCCTGCGGAGCGCGCGGCGCAGCTCGGTGCGCGGTGCGGGACGTGCGGGGGCAGCGCCGACGTCGCCGAACGAGCGGCCGCCGATGGCGAACTGGATCACGCCGAACGTCATCCCGACCCCGGCCGCGGCGAACCCCGCGTGCCAGCCGATGCCGTCGCTCAGCAGGCCCGTGACCAGCGGCGCGAGCAGTGCGCTGACCTGGACGGCGATGTAGAAGACCGCAGAAGCCGCCTCGCGTCTGATCTCCTGGCCGGGAGCGTAGAAGCGGGTGAGCAGGCCGCTCATGTTGGGCTTCAGCAGCCCGGTGCCGACCGCGATGAGCACCAGCCCGGCGAACGTGAAGGCATGCGGGGGCAGCGCCATGCAGTAGTGCCCGGCCGCGACGGTGACGGCGCCGTACAGCACGGCCCTGCGCTCGCCGAGCACCCGGTCGCCGAGCCAGCCGCCCGGCAGCGCCAGCATGAACACCGTCGCCATGTAGACGCCGAACAGTGCCGCGGCGGTCGCCTTCGGCAGGCCGAGACCGCCGTCCGACTCGGGTGCGGCGGCGTACAGCACGAGGATGGCCTGCATCCCGTAGAAGCTGAACCGCTCCCACACGTCGGTGAGAAAGAGGCAGACGAACCACGAGGGACGGGCCGGCCCGGTCGCGGGCAGTACTCGCCTCGGCACGATCTGGATCACGGCCACACCGTGCCCCGGCCCCTAAGAGCGCCGGTCGAGAACCGGTCGAGTACTGCCGAACGCCCACCTCATGGGCGTGGCCGGTGCCCGGGCGGCGGGGGTGCTCCCGCGCCCGGACACCGGCAGTCCGCGTTGAGGGGGCTCTTAGCAGCGGCGGCCCTGGTTGATACAGGTGGCGGCGCGGCGCATGAGGTTGTCGGACATGACGTTGACGAAGTCACCGTGGTCGGTGACCGGGTTGTGGAGTTGCTCGGGGAAGCTGTCGACGGCGTAGACCTTGCCCTGGGCGAGCTGCCGGCGGCTGAGGTTGATGTTGTAGGTGAGCCTCATCCGCAGCTGGGGGACCGCTCGCGTGCCGGACGGGCAGGTGCCGCGCTGGTCGGGGAAGACGACGTGCGTACGGTGGTTGGCGCTGTCGGTGTTCTGGCCGTCCCAGCAGCTGGGGAACTCCAGGACCCTGGTCACCTGGCTGCCACGGGGGCAGAGCGGGTACTTGTCGGTCAGCCGCCGGTTCTCGAACCCCGTGCACGTCCAGGAGGCGTGGGCGTTCGCGGGGCCGTTGGTGGCGGCCTTGGCATCGCCGGTGATGACGCGCATGAAGCGCGGCATCGCGGTCACCCTGCTCCTGGCGTTGCCGCGGAACTGCAGCGTGACGCTCGCGGGACGCAGAACGCGGCCCACGTTGCCGTCCGCGGCGGCCTGATCGTTCTGCGGCGGGTCGTTGGGGGAACGCAGGCGCACCACTGGCCAGTAGTAGGGGGACTTGTCGCCGTTGGAGCAGGTGGTGCCCGCCGCGGCCAGGCTCTGGTCGGTGGAGTTGCCGTCGGTGGACAGGTTGCCGACGTAGTCGTGCGCGTGGTGCGCGCCGTTCGAGACGCCGGGCGCGACGATGAAGTTGTCGGAGTTGGAGTGGCGGTTCTCGTTGCGTCCGCAGCGCGAGCTGAACGTGCCGCGGGAGCCGCGCCGGCCGGCCCGGGCCTGCTGGGCGTTCGGCCGCACCCGCCGGATGTCGACGAAGTCGGAGGCGACGGGACGCTGCTGGGCCTGGCCGCCGCTGCCTGCCCCGTTGCCGTTGCCTTGGCCCCCGTTGCCGGTCCCGTTGCCCTGGCCTCCGTTGCCCATGTCCATGCCATTGCCCATGTCCATGCCGTTCCCCTGGCCGCCGCCCGCGTCGCCGGTCAGCGTGCAGGCGGCCAGGGCGTCCAGCCCGGCGGGACGTTGCGCCACGCGGCCGATGGCGGTGGCGATGCGGTTGATCGCGGCGACGCGCTTGTCTCGCAGCGGTCCCAGGATCGCGTTCTGCACGAAGGCGGGGCCGCCCTGCCCTGCCGAGGTCGCCAGCCGCCGTTCGGCCTCCTGGACCTGCGTGCCGAGCTGCGCGAGGTTGCGGTCCACCTCGGCCTTGGCCTGCGCGGGCACCTGCGGGAGGCGTCCTGCCACGTCCGGGCAGTTGATGGTCTGCGCCCTGGCCGCCGGCAACGCCGAGGCGTTCGCCCCGGCGGGCAGGAAGCTCGCCAGGAGAAGGCCGCCGCCCGCGGCCAGGGTGATGCCGCGCCGAACGGATGGTGATCGCCGTGCATGTCGCATGCGGCGCTCCCTCCTTGTTAAGGGTGTGAGGAAGGGCACCCGGCTCCGTTCCATTGGTACGCGCCGCCGGTCACTCTGGTTCAAGCCTGTCTCACCAATTTCGGTGACGGCCACGCCCACGGGTGAACGGCCCTGCGCGCTTATGGGCCGCTCAGATACAGGTCAACGCAACCTTAAGGAGCCGCGTCAGAGGCCTCGATCGGCCTAATCTCAGCGGGTCGCACAGATGGGAGCGAGTGGTCCGCGCGGTCTCCATTTCACCCGGCTTCCGCCGCACGGGCCACTCGCTCCCGGCCAAGAGGTACGAATCCCTGAAGCATCGCGTCGTCGCACTGCCTTATCGAGTGGTACGCGTCCGGCGCCGGACGTGTTCAACGCTCTTTTCGCAATGAGAAGGGCGTGGGATCTACCCGTTCGGTCTTAGACGGACCGCGGGCACAACAGGACTTTTCCCACCTCGGCGCCGTCGGCGTCGTGGGTGCCCGCGACCAATCGCAGGGCCTTGTCGAAGTCCTCCAGTTCCAGCTCGTGGCTGATCAGCAGTCCGGGCCGCAGCAGACCGGCGCGGAACATCCGTACGGCCTGCACCCAGGCGGCCGACGGCATGCCGAAGACGCTTCCGATGGCGAGCTGCCGCTCGACGATCAGGCTGGGCGGCAGCCCCTCCGGCGTTCCGCCGGGGATGCCCGCGAGAACGAGGCGGCCGCCCCGGCGCAGCATCTGTGCCGCCGCACGAGCCGACCCTTGTACGCCCGCCGTCTCCACGACGGCGTCGAACGACGGGGCCAGTGCGGCGGCCTCGTCAGGCGTGCTCAGCCCGGTCGCGCGGGACTCGCGCGCGAGTCCCGCCCGGCCCGCGCGAGGCTCGACCACCAGCAGCTCGGCGGGGGAGTAGGTGGCGAGCACCTGGACGGCGAGCAGGCCCAGCGTGCCGCCGCCGACGACCGCCACCCGTTCTCCCGGTTGCACGGAGGCCCGCAGCACGGCCGCGACCGCCACCGCGGCGGGCTCCAGCAGGGCCGCCGAACGAAGATCGGTGCCCGGCGGCAGCGGGTGGAGCAGCCGCGCGGGCAGAACGAGATGGTCGGCGAAGGCGCCCGGCCGGGTGAAGCCGGTCTCGTCGTACCCCGTCGTGCACAGGTTCGTGTCGCCCTCGCGGCAACGGTCGCAGGCCTGGCAGTTGCGGTAGCCCTCACCGACGACGGGCGCTCCGGCGAGGCTCGGATCCACGCCGGGGCCCGTCGCCGAGACGATCCCGGACCATTCGTGGCCCGGCACGATCGGGTACGTGCGGAACCCCTCCGGCCGCGTTCCCTCGTACAGCTCCCGGTCGCTGCCGCAGATGCCCGCGGCCGAGACACGGACGAGCGCCTCGCCGTGCCCCGGCCGCGGGATCTCGCCGGTCACCAGCCGCATCCGATGAGGCGCCTCGAGCAGGACCGAACGTGACCGGCCGGTGGCCTCCGGCGGCCGCCCGGCCGTCATGAGGGGCAGCCCGCGGTCATGAGAGCCGGGCCGCAGTCATGAGCCGCCGCCCCTCCGGGTGTTGCGGTACTCGGCGACGACGAGATCGGTGAGCTCCTGCAGCGAGGTCTCCGCGGTCTCCTTGTCGTAGGTGATCCGGCCGTGCTGGAGCAGGTTGACCCGGTCGCACACCTCCAGGACCTGCGCGTAGTTGTGCGCGATGATGATGATCGACACCTCGCCGCGCGCCTTGAGGTCGCGGACGAGGTCGAGGATGAGCGCGCCCTCCTTGGCCCCCATGGCCGCCAGCGGCTCGTCCAGGAGCAGGATCCGGGCGTCGGAGTAGACCGAGCGGGCGACCGCGATGGCCTGGCGCTGGCCGCCCGACAGCTTGGCCACCTCGGCGTCCACCGACGCGATCCGCACGCCCAGGTCGTCCAGGTGCTTCCGGGCGAGCCGCCGCATGGCGCGGTTGTGCAGCAGCGGCCAGCGCACGATCTCCCGGTTCAGGAACATGTTGTGGTAGACGGTCAGCTCGTTGATCAGGGCCAGGTCCTGGTAGACGGTGTCGATGCCGAGCGAGCGCGCGTGGTCCACCGACTTGATCGCCACCTCCTCACCCTCCACCACGATGCGGCCCGTGTCCGGCCGGTGGAAGCCGCTGAGGATCTTGATCAGGGTCGACTTGCCCGCGCCGTTGTCGCCGATCAGGCCGAGGACCTCGCCCTTGCGCAGCCGCAGGCTGACGTCGGTCAGCGCGGCCACGGCACCGAACCGCTTGGCGATGTGGTCGACCTGCAGGGCGGGCGGGTCCGGCGTCCCCGGTGCGCCGGAGTCCGGTGCGCTCTGCGGGCTGGGTGTGTCCGTCACGTTCTGCCCGCCCTCCGCAGCCTGGCGAGATGCACGTTGAGGATCATCGAGACGATGATCGCGATGCCGAGGATCAGGTTGAACGGGTTCGCGCTGATCCCGATGAGGTTGAAGCCGTTCTGCAGCACGGCCAGCACCAGCGCACCGAGCAGCGCGCCGATGACCGTGCCCGACCCGCCGGCCAGCGCCGTCCCGCCGATCACGGCCGCCGACACCGCGAAGAACATCGCGCCGGTGCCGCCGGAGCTGGGGTCGATCGTCTGGGTGCGGAACGCCTCGAGGATCCCCGCGAAGCCCGCCAGCGCCCCCATGATCATGAAGTTGCCGATCTTGATCCGGCCGGTGCGGATGCCGGCCTCGCTGGCCCCGAGCGGGTTGCCGCCGACCGCGATCGTGTGCAGCCCCCACCGCGTGCGGGTCAGCACGACGTGGAAGTAGGCGACGATCGCCAGGCACCAGATCAGCTCCGACCACTCGCCGCGCCCGAACCACTTGCCCAGGTCCACCGCCGCCGGCGGGATCTCCGCCGGGTAGGCGTGCGAGGTGGTCAGGGTGATCCCCTGGATCAGGAAGAGGGACCCGAGCGTGGCGACGAACGACGGCACCCGCAGCACCACGACCACCAGGCCGTTGCCCAGGCCGATGGCCGCGCCCGCCAGCACCGACAGCGCGATCGCGAGGATCGGGTAGACCCCGTAGTAGTCGATCGCGTAGTGCATCAGGAACGGCGACAGGGTGAAGACCATCCCGGCCGACAGGTCGATCTCGCCGCTGACCAGCAGCAGCACCTCGCCGACCGCGAGGATCGCGTACGGCGCCGTGCTCTGCGAGATGTTCACCAGGTTGTCGTGGCTGAGGAAGACCGACTTGGCGTACTGGAAGTAGATGACCAGGCCCAGCGCCACGAGGAGGATCGTCGCCTCGCGACGGCGCATGAACCCGTCGAAGGCGAGCCGGAGCACCCCGTGCACGCGGCGCCCCGGTGCGGGCGCTCCGGCCGCCTCCGCCTTGTCGCTGATGGTGTCGCTCATGGACCGCGTCACTTCCGCGTGTCTACTTGTGCGGGATCGGACCGGACCGGCTGAGCACCTGCTGTTTGGTGCTCGACCCCTCGAACCTGGTCTTGGTCGTCAGGTACGGGTCGACGTTGTCCTTGGTCACGAACAGCAGGCCGGTGTTGGTCTCGGGCGGGGCGACCAGCCCGCCCGACAGCTTGTAGAGCCACAGGTACTGCACGGGCAGGAAGCCCTGCAGATATGGCTGCTGATCGATGGTGAAGTCGAGATTGCCCGCCTTGACCGCGGTGAGCGTGGCCGGGTTCAGGTCGAACCCGCCGGCGACGACCCCCTTGCTCTTGAGGTTGTACTTGGCGACGGTCTTGCCGATGGCCTCGGTCGACCCGGCGTCCACCGCGAAGATCCCCTTGAGGTTCGGGTGCCCCTGAACGTAGGCGTCGATGGTGGACAGCTCCTTCGGCAGCTCGGCGCCGCTCGCCACGTCCTTGAAGTTGATCGGCTTGCCGGACGCCTTGATCGCGTCCTTGGCGCCGTCGATGCGGGGCTGGATGTTGAGCGAGCCGGGCGTCGCGATGAAGCCGACCGCGTCACCGCCCGTCATCAGCGAGGCGATGCGTGTCCCGAGCTGGTAGCCGGAGACGTACAGGTCCTGCCCGATGTAGGCCAGCCGGCTCGTGCCCGGATTGCCGCGCGCTCCGTCGGCGTTGTAGGAGACCACCGGGATGCCCGCGTTCAGCGCGTTGTCCACCGGCTGCTTGAACGCGGTCTTGTCGACGACCGCGACCGCGAGGCCGTCGGCCTTGGCGGAGATCGCCGCGTTGGTCGCGCTGACCATCTCCGGCACCACCGAGTCCTTGGAGCCCGTCCACTGGAACGAGCAGCCGAGCAGGGCGCACGCGTCCTGCGCCCCGTACTGCGTCGGGGTGAAGAACGGGTTGGTGGTGACGTGGTTGACGAACACGAACTTCCACTTGGGCGTCTCGGGGAAGTCACCGGCGCCGCTGCCGCCGCTCCCCGACGACTTCTGGCTGCTGGACTTGTTGTCCGACGAGCAGGCCGCCAGCAGCGCCGAGGCCGCGGCGGTGGCGCTCACCAGGCCCGCGCCGCTGAGCAGCCGCCGGCGCGCCACGTCGCCCAGACCGAGGGTGTCGACGGCCTCTTCGACGGCGGGATCGATCTTCTTCATCACGAGCCTTCCGTGGAGAACGCGTAGACCGTCGAGGTCGTGTAGGTCTGGCCGGGACGCAGGACGGTCGAGGGGAAGTTCGGCTGGTTCGGCGAGTCCGGGAAGTGCTGGGTCTCCAGCGCGAAGCCGTCGCCCTGCCGGTAGGCCCGGCCGCTGGTCCCGTAGAGGGTGCCGTCCAGGAAGTTGCCCGAGTAGAACTGGATGCCGGGCTGGTCGGAGTACATCGACAGGACGCGGCCGGTGCCCGGGTCGTCGGCCCGCGCGGCGAGGCGGAACCCGGAGCCGTCGACGACGAAGTTGTGGTCGTAGCCGCGCCCGAACACCAGCTGCTGGAAGCCGTCGCGGATGCGCGCGCCGATCGCGGTGGCCTGCCTGAAGTCCAGCGGCGTGCCCGCCACGGGGTCCAGCCGCCCGTTCGGGATCAGGGTGGAGTCGACCGGCGTGTAGCGGCTCGCGTTCAGCTTGAGCCGCTGGCCGTAGATGGTGCCGGTGCCCTCACCGGCCAGGTTGAAGTAGGAGTGGTTGGTCAGGTTGACGACCGTCGCCTTGTCGGTCGTCGCCCGGTAGTCGATGCGCAGCGCCGACCCGGACAGGGTGTAGGTCGCGGTGGCCTTCAGGGTCCCCGGGTAGCCCATGTCGCCGTCCGGGCTGGTGAGGTCGAGCCGCAGCGACACCGCGCCGGGGGTCTGCGACGGGGTGGCCGTCCAGACCTTGGTGTCGAACCCCTTGGTGCCGCCGTGCAGGCTGTTCGGGTCGTTGTTGATCGGCAGGTGGTACGTCGCGCCGTCGAGGGTGAAGGTGCCCTTGGCGATGCGGTTGGCGTACCGGCCGATCAGCGCGCCGAAGTAGGGGCCGGGATTGTTGTGCGCGACGTAGTCGTCGAGCGTCTTGAAGCCCAGCGCCACGTTGGTCGTACGGCCGTGCCGGTCGGGCGTCTCGATCGTCTGCACGATCCCGCCGTAGGTGATGATCCTGACGCGGACCTTGCCGCTGGTGAGGGTGTACCGCCAGACCTTGGTGCCGTCGGAGACGGTGCCGAACAGATCCTTCTGAATCGTCGGCGGGCCTCCCCTGCCCCCGGTCGGGGCGGCGGAGGCCGCCGAGCCGACTCCGGCGGCGGTGACGGCGAGCACGGTCACTGCGAACAGCCGGCCGGACATGCGGATCGGCGCGCGCCGTGCAGAACGACTGAGCATGGGCATTCCCTTCCTGGGAGGGCGGTTGCGCTGACATGCCCCGATGTGGGTGATGGCTGGCACTCCTGCTGGCGGCGGCCAAGGACGGGCACTGAAGGCGGAGCGGCTGAGGGGAGTGGTGCGGCCGACGCGGTGGTGTGGCTGAGGGGAGTAAGGGAGTAGTGGGCTAAGGGCTCGGGACGGCTAGGGGCTCGGGATGGCTTCCTTGTAGTAGCGGCTCAGCATCGACAACCCGATCGCGGCCCGACGCACGCGCTCGCGCGCGGTGGAGACCGCGGTCGGGGCGAGGTGACGGCCGGAGGGGTAGAGACCGGGCGCGTTGCGGACGGTGAACTTGAGGTGGACGGGCGCCGCGACCCGGACCAGATCGGGGACCTCGTAGTAGCGGACGGCGCCCCCGAAGTCGTCCGCCCCCTCCACGTAGACGTCCAGCGGGACGTCCACCGCGCCGCGGATCGCGGCGATCTGCGCGAGCGTGAGGTCGGTGGGGACGTTGATGGTGGTGACGCCCAACTCGGCGAGCAGCCGTGCGGTCGCCGGGTTGGAGGAGGGGAACGACACCGAGGCCTTGAACTCCAGGTCCGGCGGCAGATCCCCGGCCGCCCGCATCCGGTGCAGCACCCAGAGCTGACCGACGTCGGCGACGAGCACGCTGCGCACGCCGAGCGTGCAGCCCCGGACGATGTCCTCGATGCCGTAGACGAGCTGGTCGGCGCCGCGCAGGGTGCCCGCGGCGACCCGCCCCGAGGACGTGACGGCCTGGACGCCCACGTCCCACGCCGCGCGGGGGCCGACGAACAGGCAGACCTCGATCCGGTGCTCGCGGCCGAGCGCGACCATCTCCTCGATCTCGGCGTCGGTCAGCAGCATCATTCCGCTGCCCTGGCTGATGCGGTGCACGCGGATCCGGTGTTCCCCGGCCGCCTCGATGACCGCGCGGAACGGCTCGGGCCCCTCGACGGAGGGGATCTCCACCCGGTACTGGGCGCCGTCGGGGAAGCGCTTGGCCGAGGTGGGCAGATCCCCGAGATCACGCCCGGGGAGGCCCAGCGAGGCCAGAAAGTCCCTGGTCGACTGCATGCGCACCTCTTGTTCGATATTTCGAACCCAGTTCGAGATATGCATCAGACCTGAACGCTAAGCCGCCCGGCAGGGGTCGTCAATGCCCTGTTTCATGACCATTAAGTCCGGCTTCGGCCCTTTGACGGGCCGGTGGCCGTTCCTTAGGCTGAGTTCGATATCCCGGCAGCCGTCCGACGAGGGGGACAGAGGTGGGCCGCGCAGTACCAGCCGTCACCCGCGCCCTCGACATCCTGGAGCTCTTCCTCGACAGCGCGCCGCTCTCGGCGGCCGACATCATCGAGCGGCTGAGCCTGCCGCGCACCACCGTGCACGAGCTGCTCGCGACCCTGACCGACCGGTCGTACCTGGTCCCGGTCCCCGGCCAGCCCACGCGGTACGTGCTGGGACTGCGGCTGTTCCAGCTCGGCAGCATCGTCGCCGACCAGCTCGACCTGGCCCACGAGGCCCGGCGGGAGGCCGAGGTGGTGGCCGCGCGCTGCGACGAGACGGTCCAGGTCGCGATTCTCGACGGTACCGACGTCGTCTACATCGCCAAGGCCGACAGCACCCACCCCGTCCGCCTGGTCTCGGCGGTGGGGCGCCGCCTGCCCGCGCACTGCACAGGCCTCGGCAAGGTGCTGCTGTCGGGGCTCAGCGCCGAGGCGCTGGACGCCCGCTATCCGCGCGACCGCGAGCTGGCCGGCATGACGCCCCGCAGCATCACCTCGCCCGCCCGGCTGCGCGAGCACCTGGCCGAGGTCCGCGAACGCGGGATCGCCTATGACGACTGCGAGTCCAACGAGGCGGTCCACTGCGTGGCCGCCCCGGTGTACGACCACACCGGCGCGATGGCCGCCGCCATGAGCATCTCGGTGCCGTCCCTGCGCTGGAGCGACGACCGGCGGCGCGAGTGGGGCGGCCTGGTCAGAGAGGGCGCCGCACTGCTCTCCCGCCGCCTGGGCTACCTGGCCTCGTCCTCGTAGACGGCGTCGTGGAAGGCGATCTCGGCCTCCAGCATGCCGGTGAACCAGGCGGCCAGTTGCTCGTCCGAGGCGGGCAGGCCGTCGACCTCCGCGGCCAGGGCCTTCACCCCGTTCTGGAACGCCGTGTCCGCGTGCATCGCCACCCAGTCGGCGATCGGGCCGGGCGGCACGGTCCCTTCCTCGTGCGCGCGCGTGCACCAGGTCAGGTAGAGGCTCTCCGCGGCGAAGAGCACCGTCATCACCGCCGGATATCCGCCCTCGCGGGCCGCGCTCAGCGCGTATTCCGACAGCACGGGGGCCGCCACGCCAGGACGAGGGCGGCATCCCCAGGCGGCGCGAGCCGCGCGGAAGTAGTCGGCCTGCTCGGTGGTCAGCGCGTGGACCGCTGCGGCGTTGCGTTCCATGGCCGTCCAGCCGGGCGCGTCCCACACGGCGAGGCCGTGCAGGCGCGCGGCCGTCTCCACGAAGGCCGCCTCGATCTGCAGGTAGTCGGCATAGACCTGGTCGCCGATCGTGCCGGTACGGACCTCCTCGACGAACCGCATGCCCAGCGCCCGGTCCATGACCGGGGCGCAGGCGTCGAGGAGCCGGCGCGACCGGGTCAGCGTGCCAGCCATTCGATGAGGCCGCCGAAGACCCGGGCGTAGCCGTCCCAGTCCTCGCAGAACGGCGTGGGCGCCCAGTGCGGGGAGCAGTCGGAGGTGAACACCGCCGAACGCCCCGAGCCGAAGGTGCCGACGGCGACCAGCGGGTCGGCGTTGATCGTGGCCAGGACCTCGGCGCCGTCGCGCGGGCGGACCCGGTTGTAGCCGAGGAGCGCGGGCCAGTCGCCCTCGACGCCGCCGAGCGCCGGATGGGCGGCGCCGGTCACCTGCGCGTGGGCGCCGGCGGGAAGCTCGACGCGGTCGTCCTCCGGCAGCAGCTCGACGGGCAGCACCTCGTGCAGCACGGTGTTGCGGTACGCGGCCTTGGCCTCGAAGCCGGTGAACGAGAGGTACCCGCCGACCATCAGCAGGCCGCCGCCGTCCCCGACCCAGCCGCGGAGCGCGGCGATCCGGTCCTGGCCCGGCGTGGCCTGCTCGAAGACCTGGGGCGAGAGCTGCACGGAGTTCGCGCCGATGTCGGAGAGCACGATCACGTCGTACTCGCCGAGCGCCTCGGCGTCTCCGGGGAACTCGGCGGGCACGAGGTGGGCGGGCAGGTGCACCACCTCGTGGCCCCGGCTCTCCAGGGCGCGGCGCAGCGGGTCGGCGCCGACGACGTAGGAACTGACGGTGAACGAGTCCACGCCCTTGATGTGGGTGGACTGCGTGACCCAGCTCTCGCCGGCGATCAGGACGCGGCTCACGTGTTCTGTCTCCTTTTCTCAGGACGCTGGTCAGGATGCGGCGGCGCGCGCGAAGAGGCGCGCCGGGTTGTCGTTCAGGAGGGTGTCGGCGGTGACGCCGAGTTCGTGCAGGCGCCGGGTGAACAGCTCCGGCACGTAGCGGAAGCCGTTGCCGCCGTACGCGGTGAGCATGCTCTTGAGGAACACGTCGTGGCTGAGCAGCAGCTGCTCGGCGTGGCCTCGGTCGACGAGGCCTGCGATGGCCCGGGCCGTCTCGTGCGGCGCCGGTGACTGGCCCTCGCCCGGGTAGCGGAACGGCATGCCGATCATGTCGAACTCCAGCCAGACGCCGCGTTCGGCGACCGCGTGCTGGTAGTCGGGGTCGTCGTGCGAGGGGTCCATGTGGCACAGCACCACGGCGCCGGGTGGCACCCCGTAGCCGTCCAGGACGATGTCGAGCACCTCGTGCGCGCGGCGCTGCCAGCCGGGCAGGTGAACGTAGAGCGGCACTCCCGTCTCGCGTTGCGCGCGCGCCGCGGCGCGCAGCGCGATGTGCTCGGCAGGGGTGAAGTCCGGCGAGACACCGATCTCGCCGATGACCCCGGGGCCGATCCCGGTGTCGCCCACGCCGCCGGTGAACTCGGCCACGAGCTCGTCCGCGAGGCGTTGTTCCCCGGCCGCCGCCAGGTGAGCCGGATGGTAGGCCTCCAAGTACCAGCCGGAGCCCATGACGATCCGCAGGCCGCTGCGTTCGGCCAGGGAACGCAGCGCCAGCGGGTCCCGGCCCAGGCCGCCCGGCGTGACGTCGACGATCGTTCCGCCGCCCGAGGAGGCGAACGCGACCAGGTCGGTGACCATGGCGTCGGTGTCGTCCAGGACGCAGTGGTCCAGGCAGGCGTACGGCTGCTCGCGCAGCAGCCAGGCCAGCCCGGGCGTCGTCCGGGCGTCGCGCAGGAAGGCCAGCGCGGGGTCGGACGGCTCCTTGACCGCCTTGCGCACGTCGTTGCGCAGATGCTCGTGGGTCAGGGTGAGCCCGAGCCCGTCGCAGGCGACGGGCCCGGTCACCGTGGTCACCGTCGTCATGATCGGCCTGTTAGATGGGCGACCAGGTCCGCGATGGCGCGGCCGCGCAGGTTGATCCAGATCGCGGCGAGCAGCACCAGCCCGGTGACGATCGGGGTGAGGAACGGGCTGACGCCCAGCAGCGTCAGGCCGTTGGCGATCACACCGGTGATCACCGCGCCGATCACGGTGCCGACCATCGTGCCCCGGCCGCCGAACAGGTTGGTGCCGCCGAGCACGACCGCCGCGATCACGGTCAGCTCGAAGCCCTGCCCGGAGTTGGCCGAGCCCGAGCCCAGCCGGGCCGCGGTGAGCAGGCCCGCGACGCCGGCGGCCAGCCCGGCCAGCATCAGCGTGATCATCTTGATCCGGTCGGTGTTGACGCCGGCCCGGCGCACCGACTCCTCCTGGGCGCCGATGCCGTTGACGTAGCGGCCGAAGCGCATCTTGGACAGCAGCACGGCCCCGATCACGACCGTGCCGAGCGCGATCCAGGCCAGCGCGGAGAAGCCGAGGAACTTGGCCTCGCCGATCTTGGCCACGTACAGCCGCTTGTCGATCGGGACCGAGAAGCCCTGGGTCCACAGCTGCGCCAGCCCGCGGATCACCGACATGGTGGCGAGCGTGACGATGAACGGCGGGATCTTCTGGTACGCCGACAGCCAGCCGTTCACCGCGCCCCAGAAGAGCCCGGCCAGCAGCGCGGCGATGATCACCAGCGAGGAGTCCCAGCCGGCCTTCAGCATCTCGGCGGTGCCGGTGGCGACGAAGGCCAGCGTGGAGCCGACCGACAGGTCGATCTGGCCGGTCGTGATCACGAAGGTCATGGCGACCGCGACGATCAGGGTGATCGCGACCTGGGTGGCCAGGTTGGACAGGTTGTCGAAGGTCAGGAAGTTGTCGGAGGCGATCCCGAACCCCGCGAACAGCACGACGGTGACGCCCGCCATGGCCAGGGTCGCCTTGTTGGCACGTTCCCACCAGCTGGGTGTCTCGGCCAGGACGGTGGGCGCGGGCGCGGCCTGCACGGTCATCTCAGGCCACCTCCTCGGTGGGTTCGGCGCCGGAACGGGTGATCATGGCGACGAGATGCTCGATGTCCAGCGCGGCCACCGGCTCGTCCTCGACGCTGCGGCCCTCGTACATCACGGTGATGCGGTCGCAGACCTCGAACAGGTCCTGCAGGCGGTGGGTGATCAGGATGACGCCGACGCCCTGCTCGGCGACGTCGCGGATCATCTTCAGCACCTGGCGGACCTCCGCGACGGCGAGAGCCGCGGTCGGCTCGTCCAGGATCAGCACGCGCGGCTGGAACGAGACGGCCCGCGCGATGGCGACCGCCTGCCGCTGCCCGCCCGACAGCTGCCCGATCTCCTGGTAGGTCGACTTCACGCGGACGTGCAGGTCCGACAGGGTCTCGGCGGCCTTCTCGTGCATCGCCTTGCGGTCGATGAACGGTCCCTTGCGCGGCTCTCGGCCCAGGAACAGGTTGCTGGCGACGTCGAGCGTGTCGCACAGGGCCAGGTCCTGGTAGACGATGCCGATCCGTTCGCGCCGCGCGTCGGCCGGGCTGGCGAAGCGCACGTCGCGGCCGTCGATGGTGATCTGGCCTGCGTCGTGCTGCAGAGCGCCGGCCAGGACCTTCATCAGCGTCGACTTCCCGGCGCCGTTGTCGCCGACCAGGCCGAGCACCTCACCGGGGGCCAGCGTCAGGTCGACCCCGCGCAGCGACTTGACCGCCCCGAACGACTTGGTGATCCCGCTCAGGGTGACCAGCGAGTTCTCGCTCATCACTTCTCCAGGTAGTAGAGGTAGTCCTTGACGTTGGCCGGGGTCACGATCTGGGTCGGGACCGGCACGTCCTTCGGCGCGGCCCGGTCGCAGGACAGGTCGATCGCGGCGTTCATGGCCTCGTAGCCGAACTGGAAGGTGTTCTGCTGCACGACGCCGACGATCCAGCCGGCCCGCAGCCCGTCCACCGCCTGGGTGGACAGGTCCCAGCCGACGACCTTGATGTCCTTGGTGCGCTGCTGGCTGGAGACCGCCGCGGCCAGGCCGATCAGGGCGGGCTCGCCGGTGGCGTAGGCGTAGGGCAGGTCCGGATTGCCGGTGAGCATGTTCTCGGCGGCGGTCTGGGCGTTCTCCTGGATGTTGCGGCCGTCCACCACGGTCTTGATCTTCATGCCGGCGGCGGTGACCGCGTCGGAGAAGCCCTTCTGCCGCTCGTTCTGGATCGTGCTGTTGAGGGCGGCGACCACGCCGATGTCGCCCTTGCCGCCGGTGGCCTTGAGCAGCGAGGCGGCCAGCTGCTGACCGCCCTGGGAGTTGGCGGTGCCGACCTGGGTGGACACCGCCGGGTCCTTGACGGTGGCGTCCACCGCGACGACCGCCACCCCGGCGGCCTGCGCGCGCCGGAT
This sequence comes from Actinomadura barringtoniae, assembly GCF_017573505.1. Taxonomy (GTDB): domain Bacteria; phylum Actinomycetota; class Actinomycetes; order Streptosporangiales; family Streptosporangiaceae; genus Spirillospora; species Spirillospora barringtoniae. The sequence continues at coordinate 392,333 of NZ_JAGEOJ010000004.1, read as the reverse complement.
CGCGGGCTTGATGCCCTCGGTGTCGATCGCGTCCACGATGATCGCGTCGAACCGGTTGGCCACCAGGTCGTCGATCGCGTTGGCCTGGGTGGCCGAGTCGTCGTTGCCGTTCACGATCTGCACCTGCGCCCCGGCCTTGTTCGCCACGGTCTTGGCACCGGTGTTGATCTGGTTGAAGAACAGCGCCTGGAGGTTGATCGGCACGATTCCGATCTTGAGTGCGCGTCCCTGGGGCTTGCAGGACTGGGCGATCTTGGCGGGCGGGGGCGGGCCCTGCTCGGTCGCCCCCTTCTCGGCGGCGATCTCCTTGCGGGCCTGCACGTCGCAGCCGATGGCCGGCAGCAGCAGGCTCAGCGCGGCCACGGCCGTCACCATGCGTCGCATCATGTCTCCTCTCCGCGGGAACGGGCGAGCACGCCGCCCGGATGCGATTCGGGGTGGGAGTCGATATAGGCGATGACGTCCTCCCGCCGTGGCAGGCCGTCGCGGGCGCCGGGCCGGGTGCAGGACAGGCCCGCCGCGACGGACGCGAACCGCGCCGCCTCCAGCGGGGCCGACCCGCGGTCGAGCTCGGCGCAGTAGGTGCCGGCGAAGCAGTCGCCGGCGCCGGTGGCGTCGACGGTGGCGACCTCGATCGCCCGGCCGTCATGCCGGACGCCCTCGGAGGTGAGCAGCGTCCAGCCCCGGGGACCGTCCGTGACCACCATGTCTACCCGATGTGACACGGCGGCGCTCGCGAGGACGTCCAGGTCACCGAGCAGGTCGAACGCCTGGGCGCGGCCGACGATCACGTGGTCGGCGGCGGTCAGCGCGGCACGCATGCCTTCAGGCCCGTCGCAGCCGTCAAGATCGACGACGACCCGCGGCCCGCCGTTTCCGAGGCCGTCGCCCAGCGTGGCGGCGGCCTCGGGGAAGCGGTAGCCGTCGAGGTAGAGCAGGCTTGCCCCGGCCTCGCGGGCCGTCCGGACGACGCCAGCGACATGCTCGGGGGTGACCTGGTCGTCCTGGCTGATGATCGAGCGCTCGCCGTCGGGTGTGAGCAGCACGACCGCGGTGGTCAGGGCGCCGGTCCGGCCCGTCCAGGCCGTTCCGACGCCGTCGCCCGCGAGCGTCTGCAGGAACGAAGTGCTCAGCGGGTCGGGCCCCACCACGCCCGCGAAGCGGGAGTCGGCGCCCATCCGGGCCGCGGCCACGGCCGCGTTCGCCGCCATCCCGCCCTCGCCGCGCTGCACGGCGGTGGCCTGCACGCGCGCGCCGGGCCCGGGCAGTACCGGGACGCCCACGGTGAGGTCGACGTTGGCGTAGCCGCAGAAGATGATCATGGCAGGTCGGCGCCCGCCTTGGCGGCCGCCGCCGTCAGCTCGCGCACCTTGGCCAGGTCCACCCGGCCCCACCAGCGGCCGTTGTCCTTCACCGAGGAGGCCACGATCACGCCGTCGCAGGCGGGCAGCAGCCCGCCGATGTTGGCCGCGGTGATCCCGGACCCGATCACGACCGGCAGGGTGGTGTGCGCCGCGATCCCCTCGACCTCGTCCAGGGCGGCGGCGTCGCCGGTACGCGAACCGGTGGCGATCAGCACGTCGGCCCCGAAGAACTCGGCGTCCTCGGTCTGCTCGGCCAGCGTGCGGTCGGCGACGATCGCGTGCGAGCCGTGCTTGACGTGCACGTCGGCGAAGACCTTGACCGGGCCCGCGCCGATCCGGCTGCGGTAGCGGGCGGCGTGCGCCGACTGGCCCTCGATGATCCCCTCGTTGGCGACGTAGGCGTTGGCCCACTGGTTGACCCGGACGAAGCCCGCGCCGCCCGACCAGGCGGAGGCGATCGAGCACTCGGCGGCGTTCGACAGGATGCTGACCCCGAGCCGGCCGCTGGTGGCGTGCCGTACGCGGTCGGTCACCACGGCCATGGCCGCCGCCGTCTCGTAGCCGTGCTCGCCCGGCTTGAGGAACGGGATGTCCCAGTGGTTCTCCACGATGAGCCCGTGGCAGCCGCCCTCGAGGTAGGCCTGGGCCTCCTCGATGGCGAACGCGCAGATCTCGTCGAGCGGCGTTCCCTCGTAATGCGGGCTGCCGGGCAGCGGCGGAAGGTGGACCACGCCGATCACGACCTTGGAGGTGCCGAACAGCCCCTCGATCGCGTTGGGCCTGGGCGGGAAGACTCCCAGGGCCCGTTCGCTCCCGGCCGCCGTCACCATGTCGCCTCCTATGTAATCGATTGCAGTAGAGGTTATGGGTGGACCGTAGGCACGTTTCGCCTGGTAGTCAAGGGGTCTATACTTATTCCAGTTCCTCGTCGTCCGTGACAACGTGAGTGCGGACCGGTCAGGAAGGTAAACGATTGCAGCGCGTCACGATCTCCCAGGTCGCCGAACGGGCCGGTGTCTCGACCGCGACGGTCTCGCGGGTCCTGTCCGGTCGAGGGCCGGTCTCGCCGGGTGTCCAGCGCAAGGTCAGGCGGGCCGCCGAGGAGCTCGGCTACCAGGTCAACTCGATCGCCCGCGCGTTGCGCAACAGCCGTACCGACACCGTCGGCATGGTGGTGCCGAGCATCTCCAACCCGTTCTTCACCTCCCTGGTGGAGAACGTCGAGCACGCGCTCGGCCAGGAGGGCAGGGAGCTGTTCCTGTGCGACGCCCGCTCCGACCCGGAGATCGAGGCCCGGCGGCTGGCCTCACTGGTGGCGCGGAACGTGGACGGCATCATCGTCAGCCCGAGCCACGGCACCCTGAGCGGCCCGGCGGTGCAGGAGACGGCCGACCGGCTGCCCCTGGTCCAGCTCGACCGGTTCGTGGGCGGCACCAGCACCGACTGGGTCGGCGTCAACGACGTCGCGGCGATGCGCCTGATCATGGACCACCTGCACGAGGGCGGGGCCCGGTCGGCCGCCTTCGTCGGCTCCCTGCTGACCAACTCCTCGACCGAGCAGCGGTTCGCCGGCTTCCAGCGTCGCGCCGAGGAGCTGAACATCGGCGTGGACCCCGAGCATGTCCTGCTCGGCGACTACAGCGTGGACTGGGGCGAGACCGCCGCGGCCCGGCTCATCGAGGCGGGGGAGCTGCCCGACGCGATCGTGTGCGCCGACGACCTGATCGCCCTCGGCGTCACCCGGGTCTGCCGCAGGTACGGCGTCGACGTGCCGACCCGGGTCCAGGTGACCGGCTACGACAACATCGAGTTCGCCCGGCTCGGTGAGCCCGCGCTGACCACCATCGACCAGCCGCGCGCGCAGATCGCGGCCGAGGCCGTCCGGCTGCTGGACCTGGCGAGCCGGACCGGGACCGCCGAACGCGGCCCGTCCGCCCATATCGCCCTCGTCCCGACCCTCGTGGTCCGTGACAGCACCGTCTCCGGAGGAGCCTGAGGATGAACGACGCGCTGGCGCTGGCACAACGGCTGGTCCGCATCGACACCCGGGGCGGCGGCGAGCGTCCCGCGGCCGATGTGGTCGCGAACGTCCTCGACGACGGCGGGTTCGAGGTCCGGGTGGAGGAGCCGGTCGAAGGGCGAGCCAACGTCATCGCACGCTCCGGTCCGCAGACGCCGCGAACGCCCATCACCCTCACCGGCCACCTGGACACGGTGCCCGCCGACCCGGCGGGCTGGTCGTTCGACCCGATGAGCGGCGACGTGCGCGACGGGCGCCTGCTCGGGCGGGGGAGCAGCGACATGAAGGCCGGGGTCGCCGCCCAGATCCACGCGGCCCTGCGCGCCGTGCGGGAACGCGCCTTCCGGGAACGAGGCGTCCCGGTGCAGCTGGTGTTCACGTTCGGCGAGGAGACCGGCTGCGACGGCGCCGCCCTGATCGACGCGGCCTCGGTCACGCCCACCGACCTGCTCGTCGTCGCCGAGCCCACCGGCAACCGTACGGTCCTCGGCCATAAGGGCACGCTCTGGCTCCAGGCGACCGCCCACGGCGTCTCCGCGCACGGCTCCCGTCCCGAGCTGGGACGCAACGCGCTCGCCGCGCTGGCCGCCGCCGCGACCCGCGTCCACGAGCACAAGGACTGGCCCGCGAGCCCCACCCACGGCGCGGCGACGGTGAACGTCGGGACCTTCCACTCCGGGGTACAGCCCAACCTGGTGCCGGACCGGGCCGAGATGCGCATCGACGTGCGCACCGTCCCCGGCTTCGACTCCTCCGACGCGGTGGCCGCGATCTCGCGGCTGTGCGGCACCGGCATCGACATCGAACGGCTCGTCGACCTGCCCGGCGTGGCCACCGACCCGGCCGCCCCGGGCATCCCCGAGACCCTGGAACTGCTCGCCCCGGGCTCGTCGGCGCGGCCACCCGAGTACGCCACCTATTTCACCGACGCCTCGCTGCTCACCACGACGCTCGGCGGCCCCGCCGTGATCATCTACGGCCCCGGCGATCCGGAGCAGGCCCACGTCACCGACGAGACCTGCTCGGTGGCCGCGATCGAGGCGTCGGCGGACGCCTTCTTCCGCCTCCTCTGCGCGGACCGGGCGTCAACCCGGTGATCCGTCGCCCAGGCGTCCGGACGCCAGGCTGCGAAGGTCGCTGGACTTGATCTTCGAGCTGCCGGTGAGGGTGATCTCGTCCTCCCGGAAGAACAGGACCCGGCGCGGCACCTTGTAGCTCGCCAGGCGTTCTCGCAGGTAGCCGCGCAGTTCCTCGGCGTCGGTCGTCGCGCCGTCGCGCGGGACGACGCAGGCCACGACCATCTCGCCGAGCGTCTCGTGCGGGACGCCGACCGTGTGCGCCACCTTGACCGCGGGATGGCCGGCCAGGGCCGCGTCGACCTCGCGCGGCGACACGTTCGCGCCGCCGGTCTTGATGATGTCGGTCAGCCTGCCCGTCCAGAACAGGCGGTCCTCGTCGTCGAGACTGCCCCCGTCACCGGTGCGGTAGAACCCTTCGGCGTCGAGCGTCTCGTCGAGGGGAACGCCCAGGTAGCCGAGCATGAGCGTCGGGCCCTTGACGCAGATCTCGCCGCGTTCGCCGCGGGGGACGACGGCGCCGGTGAGCGGATCGACGACCTTGACCGTGACGCCCGGCAGCGCCGCGCCGCTGGAGCCCGCGATCACCTCGGGCGGCGTGTCGGCGGGAAAGCAGGTCGTGATGGTGAACGTCTCGGTCGTGCCGTACGCGTGACCGGGCTCGGACCAGCGGGCCGTCACGGTCGGGTGGCGCGCGAGCGGCGTTTCCCGGTCCACAAACCGCATGGCGCCCAGATCCACCTCGTCCCAGTTGGGGGCGGCCTCGAGCTGCGCCCACTGGTGCGGCCAGGCGATCGGCAGGTTGACCCGTTCGGCCTCCATGAGGTCCAGGGCCTCGGCGGCGAGGAAGGTCGACTGCAAGACGAGCGAACCGCCGGCGGCGAGCGTCGTGCCGATCGCCATGCCGAAGTTGCCGGACCAGAAGTAGCCGTTGGCCGTCCAGCAGCGGACGTGGTCGTCGGGCCCGACGCCGTACATCCGCGCGAAGCGCCACAGCTGGACGGCGACGCCGCGGTGCGCGCTCAGGATCCCCTTCGGCAGGCTCGTGGAGCCCGACGAGAAGAAGATCACGGCCGCGTCGCTCGGCCGCACCGTCGCGGCCGTCGCCTCGACCAGCTCGCGCGGCTCGGCGCGGCCGCGTTCCAGGAAGGCGGCCCAGGTCTCGATCGCCTCGGCCCGCGTGGGCTCGCCGACCATCGCCAGGTGACGCAGGAACGGATAGCGCGCGGAACGCAGCGCTCCGGGGCCGACCTTGCCGATTTCGGGTTCGAGGCCGACGAGGACGTCGGCGAAGTCCTTCTTGGCCACGGCACGTTCGAACAACAGGACCGAGACGCCGGAGACCTGCAGCAGATGGTCGAGTTCGGGGGGCGTCGAGAACGTGCTGAGCGTGACGGCGACGCCGCCGGCGAGGGACGTGCCGAACACGGCCGCGACCCACTCGGCGCGGTTGGTCATCATGATCCCGACCCGGCCGTCCTTGCCCAGGCCGCAGGCGCGGAGCGCGCACGCCACCTCGACCGCGCGCTCCCAGAGCTCGGTGTAGGTCCAGCGCGTGACGCCGCCGTCCGCCGCCCGCTGGACGAGCGCCTCGCGTTCGCCGTACCGGGTGGTCACCTCGCGCAGGAAGCCCGGCAGCGTGAGCGGCCCGAGCCCCGGCTCCTCACTCAGCGGCGGACCCGAAACGATCGAGATGGAACCGGTCGCGGTGCCCATGGCCGCCTCCTGACGTTCGCACGTTCTCCGGGGCTACAGCGGAAGCTCGATCTCGGCGGTGCAGGACACCAGCGCGGCGCCGTCCTGGTTGGTGAGGCGCAGCTTCACCTGAACGAGCGGCACCCCCCACGCCGTCTCGGTCTCCTTGCCGGTGACCTCGGCGTCGAAGTACGTCACGTCGCCTTCGAACGCGGGCCCGCGGAAGTCGGCCTTGGAATGGCGGACCATGCCGTCGTGACCGGCCCAGTAGGACAGGTAGTCGGTGCACCAGGCGCCCATCGTGGCGCCGTAGCCGTAGGCGCGCGCCATGCCGACCTCGCTCGCCCGTGCGCCGTCGATGTGACCGCGCGAGGGCCCGACGTACAGGCCGTCCCGCTTGCGCGGATCGATCCTGGCGCCCTCCTCGTCGAAGGCGAAGTCCTCGCCCCAGCCGGGGTCCTGGTTGATCCAGGGGTCGGCGACGCCGGGCGGGGCGACCCAGTGGAACGTCCCCCAGATGTTGAAGAGGAAGGCGCGGTACTCGGTGGTGAAGGTGGCGACGCTGTGCGGGCCGATCACCCGTCGCGGCAGCCGGTCGCCGACCTGCACCTCATCGAACCGCGGTGAGACGCCCTTGCGGTTGGACTCGATCCAGTCGTGCCGCACCCGCGCGACGCCCGCGAGCTCGTCGCCGGTCCAGCTCTTGGCGGTGCCGAGCTGGTTCTCGTACATGCCGCGCTTCCTGGCCTCCGCGGACAGGTAGCGGATCGCGGTGGAACGCTCGCGCGCCACCAGGGCACCGTGCTGATTGGTGTGGACGGTGTCCCCGCGCGAGAACATGGTGGGACCGGCGAACTTGGTCTCGGTCACCTTGTAGTCGTGGAACCGCCGCTCCTGGAACAGCTTGTCGCCCGGCCGTACGGGAGTGCCGTAGAACCACCACTCCTCGCCGCCGAAGATCAGGTGGCTGCCGGGGATGTGGCCCACGCAGGCCGGCTGCGCTCCGTGCCCGTAGTCCAGCGCGACCGCGATCGACTGCGGCGCGACGATCCCGCCGAACCTGGAGTCGCGGGCGAACTCCTCGTCCCAGTGCAGCGGGTTCGGGTAGTCCATCGCCATCACCCAGCGCCGGACGTCGGAGGCCGCGCACGGCTCCCACAGCTGCGCGCCGCCGACCGGCAGGCCCACGCGGTGCTCCACGTCGGACAGGTCGAGCCTTGCCACCTCGGTCTCGGCGGGCTTCTCGCTCACGTCACGCTCCCGTCAGGCTCCCGGTTCATCGATTGACGTCGACGACGACGCGGCCCCGGACCTTGCCCTCCAGGAGGTCGTCCGCCATCGCGATCGCGTCGGCCAGTGCGATCTCCTCGGCGATGTCGTCGAGCACCCGCGGGTCGAGGTCGCGCGCGAGGCGTTCCCAGGCGGCGGTACGCCGCGGATGCGGGGCCATCACGCTGTCGATGCCGAGCAGGGACACGCCGCGCAAGATGAACGGGGCGACCGTGGCGGGGAAGTCCATGCCCTGAGCGAGCCCGCAGGCGGCGACCGCGCCGCCGTAGCGCGTCTGCGCGCAGGCGTTGGCCAGGGTGCCGCTGCCGACGGTGTCGACGACGCCCGTCCAGCGTTCCTTCTGCAGCGGCCTGCCCGGCTCGGCGAGCGCCGCGCGCTCCAGTACGGTCGCGGCGCCGAGCCCCCGCAGGTAGGCGGACTCGGAGGTCTTCCCGGTCGAGGCGGCCACCTCGAAACCGGCCTTGGCCAGCAGCGCGATCGCGATGCTGCCGACGCCGCCGGTCGCGCCCGTGACGAGGACCTCTCCCCGGTCGGGTCTTACGCCATGGTCCAGCAGCGCGTCCACGCACAGGCTCGCGGTGTACCCGGCCGTGCCGATCGCCATGGCCTGCTTGGCCGTGAAGGCTGCGGGCAGCGGCACGAGCCAGTCGCCGTCGACGCGGGCTCGTCCGGCGAGCCCGCCCCAGTGCCTCTCGCCCACGCCCCAGCCGTTCAGCACGACCCGGTCGCCCCGCCGCCACCGCGCGTGCGTGCTCTCGGTGACGACGCCCGCGAAGTCGATGCCGGGCACCATCGGGAAGGCGCGCACCACGGGCGACCTCCCGGTGATGGCGAGGGCGTCCTTGTAGTTCAGCGTGGACGACTCCACCTCGACGCCGACGTCGCCGCCCGGCAGCCGGGCCTCGTCCAGGCCGGTCGTCGAGGCCGTCTGCCCCGCCTCGTTCCTCTCGATGAGGATCGCCGGAAACATCAGTGAAGCCATCCTTCCCCTGAAGAGAATACAATTCTCATCTGCGAGCTGGAGATTCTCATGCCCGATCCGGGCCGTCAAGGTGGAGGTTCAATAGGATGAATCCTTGCAAGGATTGTGATATCAACGGTTCGTCAGCGACGGCAGCGATCGCCGGGAGTCCGTGATCATGTTGCGGCAGGGAGCGCGCTACAGCGGCGCGGCGCAGATCGGTCTGGCCGAGGGCTGGACGCTGGAGCACCTCACCCCGCCGAGTCGCCTGTACGGCGCGAACGGCCTGCGCACCGGCCCCGACGGCCGCGTGTACGTGGCGCAGGTGGCGGGCAGCCGGATCAGCGCGCTCGACGTCGACACCGGCGAGCTGGAGACCGTGAGCGCGCAGGGCTCCGACATCGTCGCCCCCGACGACGTGGACTTCGACGCAGACGGCAACCTCTACGCCACCGAGTACTACGACGGGCGCGTGAGCGTGCGCGGCACCGACGGCCGCACCCGCGTGCTGCGCGACGACGTACCGGGCGCGAACGGCATCACCTTCCACCGGGGCCGGCTGTTCATCGACGAGTGCCGGATCGGCGGACGGCTGCTGGAGCTCGACCCGGGCGGCGGCGCGCCCCGCGTGATCCTGGCGGACCTGCCGCTGCCGAACGCCATGGCGTTCGGGCCGGACGGCAAGCTCTACTACCCGATGCTCGGCAGCAACGACATCTGGCGGATCGATCCGGACGGCGGCGAGCCCGAGCGGGTGGTGGGGGACCTCGGCGTCCCGGACGCGGTCAAGTTCGACGCCGCGGGCTTCCTGGTGTCCACCCAGGTGGGCAGCGGTGAGGTGCTCCGGATCGATCCCCGCAGCGGTGACCGCACGGTTCTCGCCACCATCGCCCCCGGCCTGGACAACCTGACGTTCGTGGGGGACCGCCTCTTCGTCTCCGGCTTCACCGGCCGGATCACCGAGATCCTGGGCGGCGGCCGGACCCGGGCCGTGCTGCCCGAAGGCCTGACCTGGCCGCTGGACCTCACCGTGGGCGGCGACGGCACCCTCTACGTCGCCGACGGCACCTACTTCTACGCTCTTCCGCCCGGTGGTGGTCTCCGGATCCTGGGCATGCTCTTCAGCCCCGGCTGGCCGGGCTACATCCGCGGGGTGACGGCCTCGGGGGAGGGCGAGTTCATCGTCACCACCTCCCTCGGCCAGATCACGCGGTGGCTGCCCGCGAGCGGCGAACACCAGGTGCTGGCGGGCGAGACCGAGCCGTTCGACCAGCTCTACGGCGTGGCGATCGCACCAGGCGGCGACGTCACCGCCGCCGAGCTCGGCACCGGCCGCGTGGTGTCGGTACGGGGCGGCGAGACGACGACGCTGGCCGCCGGGCTGGACCGGCCGATGGGCGTGGCCTACGGCGCGGACGGCATCTGCCTGGTGTCGGAGTCCGGCGCCGGGCGCGTCGTCTCGGTCGGCGGCTCCGGCGTCGACACCGTGGTGGACGGACTGGAGCGCCCCCAGGGGATCCTCGTCCGGGACGGCCGCCTCACGATCGTGGACGCCGGCTCCAAGTCCCTGATCGAGGTCGATCTCGGCACCAAGGCCCGTACGGTGATCGCCCGCGACCTGCCGGTGGGCGATCCGAGCGGCGAGCCGCCCAAGCCCCTCAAGGGGCTGATGCCGTTCTCCGGCCCGCAGGGCCTGTTCGCGGGCATCGCCGCGGGGCCGGACGGCACGCTCTACGTCTCCGCCGACGCAGAGGGCAGCGTCCTCGCGTTCCGCCGCACCCCGCAGGGCGAGGGGAGCCGGTCATGACGGAGGACTTCCTCGGGCTCACCGACCGCGTCGTCATCGTCGCGGGCGCGGGCGGCGGCGGCATCGGAACGGCGGTGACGACCATGGCAGCCCGAGCGGGCGCGATCGTGCTCGCGGTCAGCCGTTCCAAGGACAACCTCGACACGCACATCGGACCGCTGGTGGCGGAGGGGCTGCGGGTCACGCCGGTCGCCGCCGACGTCTCCACCGACGAGGGCATCACGGCGGTGATGGAGGAGGTGGCCCGCGCGGACGGTGAGCTGCACGGGCTCGTCAACGTCGCCGGCGGTGCCGCGCCCGCGACCTGGATGCGCTCGACCCGAGTGACCAGGGAGGACTGGCGGGCGCTGTTCGCGCAGAACCTCGAGACGATGTTCTTCATGAGCCAGGCCGTGGCGGCCGAGCTCACCTGGCGGCGCAGGCCCGGCTCGATCGTCTCGATCTCCTCCATCAGCGGCATGAACACCGCCCCGCTGCACATCGCGTACGGCACCGCCAAAGCCGCGCTCGTCGCGGCGACCCGGACGATGGCCGTCGAGCTGGCCCAGGACGGCATCCGGGTGAACGCCGTCGCGCCCGGCGTCACCGAGACCCCGGCCTCGGGCACCTACGTAGACGAGGATCCCGAACGCGACCGGCGGGCCATCGCCATGGGCCGCCGCGGGCGGCCCGAGGAGCAGGCGGGCGCCGTCCTGTTCCTGCTGTCGGACCTGTCGACCTACGTCACCGGGCAGACCCTGCTCGTCGACGGCGGCCTCAACCTCAAGTGGACCCACCTGGGCGCCGACAACACCTCCCTCTTCCTCAAGGACGAGTCGTTCCGCGCCGCCATCACGCGCTGACAGCCAGCACGCGCTGAGAGGAGTACGTCATGACGACAGAGCCACTGGCCGGGCCGCTCACGATCGGCGTCGAGGCCTACATCTCCGAGGAGTACGCGCGGGCCGAGCGCGACAAGCTGTGGGCGAAGGTCTGGCAGCAGGTCGGCCGGGTCGAGGAGATCTCCAAGGTCGGCGACTTCCTCACCTACGAGATCCTCGACGACTCGGTCATCGTCGTGCGGACCGCGCCGGACACGATCCGCGCGTACTACAACGTCTGCTCGCATCGGGGCCGGCGGCTGGTCGACACCCCGCCGGGCGCGCACGACGCGCGCGGCCGCGGACGCCAGTTCGTCTGCGGCTTCCACGGCTGGCGCTACAGCATCGACGGCGAGTGCACCCACGTGCCCGAACGCGAGGACTGGCCGTGCGGGCTGACCGCCGAGAGCACCGGGCTGAAGAAGGTCCGCGTCGACACCTGGGGCGGCTGGATCTGGATCAACATGGATCCCGGCTGCGAGCCGCTGCGCGACTACCTGGAGCCCGCCGCGTCCCTGCTCGACCCGTTCCATCTGGAGAACATGCGCTACCGGTGGCGCCGCTGGCTCGTCTTCGACTGCAACTGGAAGACCGCCCTCGAGGCGTTCATGGAGACCTATCACGTGCCCTACACCCACCCGGAGTTCATGCCGTTCGGCGGGTTCCTCGGCTGGGCGAAGGCGCAGGGCAAGCACAGCAACATCGGTTACGACGCGCCCAAGGGCATGGACGAGAACAAGGCCAAGCTGCGGATCGGTACCGGCTCGGATCCGCGCGTGTCCACCGCCGACCTGCAGAACTTCACCTGGGAGAACGCCAACACCAACACCACCTGGACTCTGGTCGAGGCGGCGCAGCGGCTGGTCGACGAGCTGCCGGAGGGCACGCCCGCCGACCAGGTGCTCAGGCACTGGCTGACCGCCGCCCGCGAGCACGACGCCGAACGCGGCGTGGTCTGGCCGACCGTCGATCCCGAGATCGTCGGAAAGAGTGGCACGGCCTGGCAGGTCTTCCCCAACTTCCAGATCGGTCACGCGCTGAACAACATGCTCTGTTACAGCGCCCGGCCGTACGGCTACGACCCCGACAAGTGCGTCTTCGAGGCGGCGGTGTACGAGCTCTTCCCGGAGGGCGAGGAGCCGGAGACCGAATGGATCTTCACGCCGGAGGACGACCCGGACTGGCGCACCGTCCTCCCGCAGGACTTCGCCAACATGGCCGCCGTGCAGAAAGGCATGAAGGCCAGGGGGTTCAGCGGCCCGAAGCCCAACCCGTACCGCGAACGCAGCATCGCGAGCCTGCACCACAACCTGGCCAGGTACATGGGGACCGGTGCCCCACGCGACCTCGCCTGACCCGACCGCGGGACGACAGCGACGAGGACAGGGACGAGGACGACGCATGCGGAAATGCGCACCGACGGACACCGCCGACATCGACCACGCCGCGCTCAAGGCCACGTACCTGGCCGAACGCGACAAGCGGCTCCGCCCCGAGGGGCAGAAGCAGTACCTGGAGGCCGAGGGCGAGTTCGAGAGGTACTACGACGCCGACCCGTACACGCCGGTCACGCCCCGGGCGCCGATCAGCGAGGACATCGAGGTCGCCGTCCTCGGCGGCGGGTTCGCGGGCCTGATCGCCGCGGCCAGGATCAAACAGGCCGGCGTCGACGACTGCCGGATCATCGAGCTGGGCGGCGACTTCGGCGGCGTCTGGTACTGGAACCGCTACCCCGGGATCCAGGTCGACACCGACAGCTACTGCTACCTGCCGCTGCTGGAAGAGGTCGGCTACGTGCCGACCGAGAAGTACGCCTCGGGCCAGGAGTGCTACGAGCACGCCCAGCGCATCGGCAAGCACTTCGGCCTGTACGAGAACGCGATCCTCAGCACGAAGGTCGAGTCGGCGGAGTGGGACGAGGAGATCGGCCGCTGGCGGATCGGCACCAACCGCGGTGACGACCTGCGCGCCCGCTTCGTCGTCATGTGCCAGGGCCCGTTCAACCGGCCGAAGCTGCCCGGTATCCCTGGCATCAGCGAGTTCGCAGGGCACATGTTCCACTCGGCCCGCTGGGACTACGACTACACCGGCGGCGACATGAGCGGCGGGATGGACCGGCTCGCCGACAAGCGGGTCGCGATCATCGGCACCGGCGCGAGCGGCGTCGGGGTCATCCCGCACCTGGCCCGTTCCGCCCGTCACCTGTACGTCTTCCAGCGCACCCCGTCCTACGTCCACGAACGCGGCGACTCGCTGACCGATCCCGAATGGGTGAAGACGCTGAAGCCGGGCTGGCAGAAGGAACGGCAGCGCAACTTCCACACCGCCGCGTTCGAGGCGTTCGCCCCGGGCCAGCCCGACCTGGTCTGCGACGGCTGGACCGAGGTCAGCCGCAACCTCGCCGCGCATCTGGACGCCACCGACGGCTGGGCCGCCCTGACCGACCCGCAGAAGTTCATGGAGCTCAGGGAGATCCAGGACTACCGGACGATGCAGCGCCAGCGCGACCGGATCGACGCGATCGTCGAGGACCCGGCGACGGCCGAGGCGCTGAAGCCGTACTACCGCTTCCTGTGCAAGCGGCCGGGCTTCAGCGACCAGTACCTGCCCACGTTCAACCGCCCGAACGTCACCCTCGTCGACGTGTCGGCCACCAAGGGCGTCGAGCGCATCACGGCCAAGGGCCTGGTCGCCCATGGCGTCGAGCACGAGGTCGACTGCGTCATCTTCGCCAGCGGCTTCGAGATTACCACCGACCTCGACCGCCGCCTGGCCATCCAGCCGTTCGCCGGGCGCGGTGGCGTCTCGCTGTACGACCACTGGGCGGACGGCTACCGGACGCTGCACGGGATCACGACCCGCGGCTTCCCCAACCTGCTGTTCACCGGGTTCATCCAGGGCGGCGTGACGGCGAGCACCACGGCGATGTTCGAGCAGCAGTCCGCGCACATCGCCTACATCATCGCCGAGACGCTCGCGCGCGGCGCGTCCACCGCGGAGCCCACCGCGCAGGCGCAGGAGGCGTGGTGCGCGACCATCAGGGAGAACGCGCTCGACATGGTCGAGTTCAACCGCGAATGCACGCCCGGCTACTACAACAACGAGGGCGAGCAGAAGATCCGGTCGCACCTGGGCGAGCCCTACGGTCCCGGCTTCTACGCCTTCGAGGACATCCTGCGGGCCTGGCGCGACACGGGCGAGCTGGAAGGTCTCGCCCTCGACGGCCGATGAGCGGGCCGATGAGCGGGCTCAGATTCGACGACCGGGTCGCCGTGATCACCGGCGCGGGCCGGGGGCTCGGCCGCGCGTACGCGCTGCTGCTCGGCTCTCGGGGGGCCAAGGTCGTCGTGAACGATCCGGGCGGGAGCCTGCGCGGGAACGGCGCCGACGACGCACCGGCCTTCGAGGTCGCCGGGGAGATCACGGCGGCGGGCGGCGAGGCCGTCGCCTGTACCGAGTCGGTGGCGACGGCCGAGGGCGGGCGGGCGATCGTCGAGGCCGCGCTCGACCACTACGGCCGGATCGACGTCCTGATCCACAACGCCGGGATCGTACGCGCGGCGCCGCTGACAGAGATGACCTACGAGGATTTCGACGCCGTCCTCGACGTGCACCTGCGCGGCGCCTTCCACGTCGTACGGCCCGCCTTCCCGCCGATGCGCGAGGCGGGCTACGGCCGCGTCGTCCTCACCTCGTCGATCGGCGGCCTGTACGGCAACCATGGCGTCGCCAACTACGGCATGGCCAAGGCGGGTGTGATCGGGCTGTCCAACGTCGTCGCCCTGGAGGGGGCCGCGCACGGGGTGAAGTGCAACGTGATCGTCCCGGCGGCCGTGACGCGGATAGCCGAGGGCATCGACACCTCGGCGTACCCGCCGATGGGCCCGGAACTGGCCGCGCCGGTCGTGGGCTGGCTCGCCCACGAGTCCTGCTCGATCACGGGGGAGATGCTGGTGGCGATCGCGGGCCGGGTGGCGCGGGCGTTCGTCGCCGAGGCCCCCGGGATCCACCGGCCGGAATGGACGGTCGAGGACGTCGGCGAACGGCTGGCCGCCATCCGCGACACGAGCGACCCGTGGGTCCTGCCGGTCGTCCCGTCGGCCCACGTCGACCACATCCGCAGGAGCTTCGCGATGGCGGTGGAGAAGGTGGAGTGAGACATGCCCGTCAAGGTCTATGAACGCATCCTGCGGCTCTTCGAGGCCGAGGGGATCAACACGATCTTCGGAATCCCCGACCCGAACTTCGTGCACATGTTCCATCTCGCCGAGGAGCGCGGCTGGAACGTCGTCGCGCCGCATCACGAGGAGTCCGCGGGCTTCATGGCCGAGGCGGTGTCGCGCATGACCGGCAAGGCCGCGGTGTGCATCGGCACACTCGGCCCCGGCGTCGCCAACCTCGCGGGCGCCATGATGTGCGCCAAGGTCGAGAACTCGCCGGTGATCTTCCTGGGCGGGCAGCGCGCCCGCATCACCGAGCAGCGGGTCCGCCGCGGGCGCATCCAGTTCGTCAAGCAGTCCGGGCTGTTCGAGCCGTCGGTGAAGTACACCGCCAGTATCGAGTACGCCGACCAGACCGACGAGGTCATCCGCGAGGGACTGCGGAAGGCGCTCACGGGAACGCCCGGTCCGGTCTACATCGAGTACCCCGCGCACGTGATCCAGGAGGAGCTGGACGTTCCGGATCCGGAGCCGCTGCCGCCCGAGCGTTACCGCCTCGTCGGCCAGACGGCCGGGCCGGACCGGATCGCCGAGGCCGTCGCGGCCATCGCCGCGGCCCGGCAGCCGATCCTGCTCGCCGGCCACGGTGTGCACACCGCCCGCGCGGGGGAGCAGGTCAGGGCCCTCGCCGACGCGATGGCCTGCCCGGTCATCCAGACGTCCGGCGGCACCTCCTACATTCCGGGGCTTGAGGACCGCACCTTCCCGTACGGCTTCTCGCCCTCGGCGGTGGACGCGGTGGTGAAGTCCGACCTGTGCCTGGCCATCGGCACCGAGCTCGGCGAGCCGGTTCATTACGGGCGCGGCCGGCACTGGCTGGAGAACGAGGCCGGACGCACCTGGATCCTCGTCGAGCAGGACCCCGAGGCGATCGGCGTGAACCGCCCGGTGGACGTTCCCCTGGTCGGCGACCTGCGCGCGATCGTGCCGCAGCTCGTGGCGGCGCTGGCGGACTCGCCGCGCACGCCGTCCCCGGAGCTGGACGGCTGGATCAGGCAGGACGCGGCACGGCTCGCCGAGCTCGCCGGCACCGCGCCGTCGGGAATGTCGCCGGTGCACCCCGCGCGGCTGATCGTCGAGGCGACGAAGGCCTTCCCGCCGGACGGGATCATGGTGCGCGACGGTGGCGCGACGACCATCTTCGGCTGGACGTACTCGCAGGCCAAGCCGCACGACGTGATGTGGAACCAGAACTTCGGCCACCTCGGCACGGGACTCCCGTACGCCATCGGGGCCTCGGTCGCCGAGGGGCGGCGGCGTCCCGTCATGCTGATCACCGGCGACTCCTCGTTCCAGTTCCAGATCGCCGAACTGGAGACGGCCGCGAGGCTCGGCCTCCCACTCGTGTGCGTCGTCGGCGTCGACTATGCCTGGGGCCTGGAGGTGGGTGTCTACAAGCGCACCTTCGGCCAGGGCTCGCGCGAGACCGGCGTGCACTGGAGCAAGGACACGCGCCTGGACAAGGTCGCCGAGGGGTTCGGCTGCCACGGTGAGTACGTCGAGCGCGACGAGGACATCGCCCCCGCCATCAAACGCGCCTACTCCAGCGGGAAGCCCGGGGTCGTCCACGTGGCGGTCGATCCCAAGGCCAACTCCGAGGAAATGCCGAGCTACGCCGAGTTCCGGACCTGGTACGCGGAGGGAATGCAGTGATGCGGGAGTACGCGAAGTTCTACATCGGCGGCCGGTGGGTCTACCCGGTGGAGTCTAGGACGCTGGAGATCGTGAACCCCGCGACCGAGGGGGTCTGCGGCAGGGTGGCGATGGGGTCGGCCGCAGACGTGGACGAGGCGGTCGCGGCTGCCCGGAGCGCGTTCCCCGCCTGGTCGGCGACCGGAGTCAAGGAACGGATCGAGCTCCTGCAGAACATCCAGGAGGAATACGGGAAGCGTTCCGCCGACCTCGCCGCCGCGCTGACCGAGGAGATGGGCGCGCCCGCCTCGCTGGCGGGCGGCTTCCAGGTCGGACTCGGAGCCGGGCACCTGGCCAAGGCGATCGAGGTCCTCGGCGACTACGCGTTCTCCGAGCAGCGCGGCGCGACGCTGGTGGTCAAGGAGCCGATCGGTGTCTGCGGCCTGATCACGCCGTGGAACTGGCCCATGAACCAGATCGCCGTGAAGGTGTTCCCCGCCCTGGCGACCGGCTGCACCATGGTCCTGAAGCCCTCCGAGCGGTCGCCGTTCACCGGGCAGATCTTCGCCGAGATCCTGGAGG
Organism: Actinomadura barringtoniae; assembly: GCF_017573505.1. Lineage (GTDB taxonomy): Bacteria > Actinomycetota > Actinomycetes > Streptosporangiales > Streptosporangiaceae > Spirillospora > Spirillospora barringtoniae. The sequence goes on along the minus strand of NZ_JAGEOJ010000004.1, from coordinate 374,826 downwards.
CCGCGGGCGTCCCCGCCGGGGTGTTCAACCTCGTCCAGGGCGACGGTCCGGGCGTCGGCGTGCCGCTGTCCGCCCACCCCGGCGTCGACATGATCTCGTTCACCGGCTCCACGCGGGCCGGCGTCGAGATCGCCAGGAACGCCGCCCCCACGGTCAAGCGGGTCACCCAGGAACTGGGCGGCAAGAGCCCGAACATCCTCCTGGACGACGAGGACTTCGCCGGGAACGTCGCCAAGGGCGTCACCAGCATGATGGGCAACTCGGGCCAGACGTGCAGCGCGCCCTCGCGCATGCTGGTGCCGCGAGCGCGGATGGCGGAGGCGGCCGAGGCCGCGAAGGACGCCGCAGCCAAGACGACGGTCGGCGACCCGAACGGCGACGTCGTGATCGGCCCGGTCGTCGCCAAGGACCAGTTCGACAAGATCCAGGGGCTGATCCAGCAGGGCATCGACGAGGGCGCGACGCTGGTCGCCGGGGGCACCGGACGCCCGGACGGCCTGGCGAAGGGCTACTACGTCAGGCCCACGGTCTTCGCCGACGTCACCGGCGACATGACGATCGCCCGCGAGGAGATCTTCGGGCCGGTGCTGACCATCCTCGGCTACGACGACGTGGACCACGCGATCGAGCTGGCCAACGACACCGAGTACGGCCTCGCCGGATACGTGGCGGGCGCCGACCTGGAGCAGGCGCGCGCCGTCGCGAGCCGGATCCGGGCCGGGTGGGTCGCCATCAACGAGGCGTTCGACTTCGACTGCCCGTTCGGCGGCTACAAGAAGAGCGGCAACGGGCGCGAGTGGGGCGAGTTCGGGTTCCACGACTACCTGGAGATCAAGGGCGTCCTCGGCTACGCCCCGGACGTGGCGGACGTGCCGGACTCGGCCTAGAAGCCTCGCCGTTCGATCGCGTACGCCGCCTCCTCCAGGTCTTCCTGGAAGGCGGGGTGCGCGATCGCGACCAGGCGCCGGGCGCGGTCGGTGAGCGTCCGGCCCCGGAGCTCGGCCGCGCCGAACTCGGTGACGATCACGTCCACCTCGGTGCGCGCGGTGGTGACCGGGCCCGACAGCGCGGGCACGATCCTGCTGATCGTGCCGCCCTTGGCGGTGGCGGGCAGCGCGATGATGCCGTGCCCGCCCGGCGAGCGGGCGCCCGCGCGGACGAAGTCCACCTGGCCGCCGGTGCCGCCGACGTAGACCGGGCCGCTCTGCTCGGCGTTCACCTGGCCGGTGAGGTCGACCTCCATCGCCGAGTTGACGGTCACCAGCCGTTCCAGCCGCGCGAGCACGCCCGCGTCGTGGGTGTGCTCGGCCGGGCACAGCCGGATCGCGGGATTGCGGTCGGCGAACGCGTACAGCCGCCGGGTGCCGATCAGCGCGCCGGTGATCGAGACGCCCCGGTCGACGCTCTTGCGTGCGTTCGTGACGACGCCCGCCTCGACCAGATCGACCAGGCCGTCGCCCAGCATGCCGGAGTGCACGCCGAGATCCGCGCGGTCGTGCAGCAGGCGCAGGATGGCGTCCGGAACCGCGCCCACCCCGGTCTGGATCACCGAACCGTCCTCGATGTAGTCGGCCGCGTGCCGCGCGATGGCCTCGTCCGTCTCGCCGATCTTGGCGGGCGGCACCTCGACGGGCGGCCGTGACACGTGCACGGCGCAGTCGATCTCCGACGCGTGCAGGGACTCGCCCGGGGTGAACGGGACCTGGTCGTTCACCTCGGCGATCACGACGCGCGCCTTCGCCGTGGCCGCGCGCACATGGTCGCCGATGAGGCCGAAGCTGTGGTCCCCCTCCGCGTCCGCCGGGCTGACCTGGACGAACGCGACGTCGCATCCGATGATCCCGGCCTCGATCAGCGGGCCGACCTGGCTGACATGGCAGGGGATCACGCCGAGCCTGTGCTCCTTGGCCAGTGACCGCAGCGTTCCGATGGCGCCCATGCTGGCGAGGGAGAAGGCGTCCGTTGCGGCCGGGGTGAAGAGGCCGGAGAAGCTGGTCGCGATGAACGCCGACAGCCCGCCGATGCCAGGTGCCTGCTCGATCAGCGCCTCGATCAGCGTGGTCGGCTCACCGCACGCCTGGCCGATCACGATGCGGTCGCCGGGCCGCAGGAACGGCCGGAGATCGACCGTCACGTGCCCTCTCCCTGCGTTCCTCCTGCCGCCAGGAGCGCCTGGGCGCGGGCGAGATGCGGGCGGTCCAGCATGGCGCCGTGGTGGGCGACCGTGCCCGCGCCCGGGTTGGCCGCGAAGAGGTCGACGATCTGCTGGGCGGCGGCCAGCTCCTGCGCGGTGGGCGTGAACGCCGCGTTGATCACCTCGACCTGGTCGGGATGGATGGCGAGCATGCCGCGATAGCCGTCACGGCGTACCCTCGCGGCCCGCTCACACAGCCCCTCCAGGTCACGGAAGTCGCCGTGGATCGTCTCGACGGGCAGCACGCCTGCGGCGGCGGCGCCGAGCAGGCACAGGCTCCTGGCCAGCTCGTACGTGAAGCCATAACTCCCGTCGGGTGTGCGGTTGGCGCTGGCGCCCACGGAGTCGGCCAGGTCCTCCGCGCCCCAGGTCATGGCGACCACCCTGGGCGCGCCCTGGTAGGTGCCGGTGGTGAACATGGCCTCGGCCGTCTCGGTCACCAGCACGATGACCTTCGTCGCGCCCCGTTCGGTCCCGGCGGCCACCTCCAGCGCCGACAGGTAGTGGTCCAGCGTCTCCACGTCGTGGCGGCCGCGCGCCTTGGGCAGCATCACGCCTCCGGGCCGTGCTGGAATCACGGCAGCGAGATCGGCCAGCGCGTGCGGTCCGTCGAGCGGATTGATGCGCACCCAGAGCCGGTGCCTGTCCTCCTCCGGCCGGTCGGCGAGGAAGGCCGCGACCATCGCGCGTGCCTTCGGCTTCGTCTCCTCGGTGACCGCGTCCTCCAGGTCGAGGACGACGACGTCGGCCGTCCCGGCCGCGGCCTTCGCCATCTTCCGGTCGCTGTCGCCGGGGGCGAACAACCAGGAACGCGCGCTGAATCCGGTCATCGTTCTCCTCGGTCGGAGTTCCTCAGTACGACTTGGGCATGCCGAGGACCTTCTCGGCCAGGAAGTTGAGGATCATGTGCGGGCTGACGGGGGCCGTACGGGGGATGAGGATCTCCCGCAGGTAGCGCTCGACGTGGTATTCCTGCGCGTAGCCCATCCCGCCCAGGGTCAGCATCGCGGTGTGGCAGGCCTCGAACCCGGCCTCGGCCGCCAGGTACTTTCCCGCGTTCGCCTCGACGCCGCAGTCCCGCCCCGCGTCGAACAGCGACGCGGCCTTCATGATCATGAGGTCGGCGGCCTCCAGCTGTGCCCAGCACTTGGCGAGCGGATGCTGGATGCCCTGGTTCATGCCGATGGGACGGTCGAAGACGACGCGTTCGCGCGCGTAGCGGGCGGCGCGCTGGATCGCGGCGCGGCCGAGCCCGATCGCCTCGGCGCCGAGCAGGATCCGCTCGGGGTTCAGCCCGTGCAGGATGATCTTGAAGCCGTCGCCCTCGGCCCCGATGCGGTCCTCCTCCGGGATCCACAGGTCGGAGATGAACAGCAGGTTGGAGTCCACCGCGTGGCGGCCCATCTTGCGGATCGCCCGGACCTCGATCTTCGACCGGTCGAGGTCGGTGAAGAACAGCGACAACCCGTCCGTCTTGCGCTTCACCTCGTCCAGCGGGGTCGTGCGCGCGAGCAGCATCATCTTGCCGGCCACCTGGGCGACCGAGATCCAGACCTTCTCGCCGTTGACCAGGTAGCCGCCGTCGCGCCGTTCCGCCCGCGTCGTGAGCTTGGTGGTGTCGAGCCCGGCGTTCGGCTCGGTCACCGCGAAGCACATGCGCTCCGCGCCGGTCAGCACCGGCGGGATCATCCGCTGCCGCTGCTCCTCGGTGCCGAACTGCGCGACCGGCTGCAGGCTGAAGACCGGGCCGTGGATGCTGGAGGCCGCGGCCATCCCGCCGCCCGACTCTGCGACGGCCTGCATCATGATCGCGGCCTCGGTGATGCCGAGCCCCGCGCCGCCGACGGGCTCGGGCATCGCGATGCCCAGCCATCCGGCGTCCGCCATCGCCTTGTGGAAGTCGTGCGGGAAGACGCCGTCCTCGTCGCGCTCCAGCCAGTAGTCGTCGGGGAACCGGGAGCAGTGCTCCAGGACCGTGGCCCGGATGAGCCGCTGGTCGTCGGTCAGGGAGAAGTCCACGTCGCCGTCCTCACGTGATGTTCAGCTCGCCCAGCACGTCCTCGGTGTGCGCGCCGAGCCGGGGCGCGGGCCCGGCGACCCGGCCCGGCGTCCGGGAGAACCATGCAGGCGGCCCGGGAAAGCGCACGGGGCCGTTGGGGGAGTCCACCGTCTCGAAGAAGCCCGCCTCGTTCAGGTGCGGATTGTCGAAGAGCTCGTCGAGCGTCCTGACCGGCGCGGCGGGAATGTCCAGTGAACGCAGCAGGGCGAGCCACTCGCCCGTCGTGCGCTGGGCGAAGGTCTCGCCCAGGAGCCCGTAGACGGTGTCGATCTCGCGCGAGCGCAGTTCGAGCGTGGCGAAGCGTTCGTCGGCCCACGGTGGCCGCACGGCTTCGACGAACGCCGTCCACTGCTTGTCGTTGTAGACCAGCGCGGCGATGTGCCCGTCCTTGGTGCGGTAGGGCCTGCGGTTGGGCGCCACGGCACGCGGGTAGGCCGCGGTGCCGAGCGGCGGGCTGAACATCGCGCCGTTGGCGTGCTCGACCAACATGAACGCGGCCATGGTCTCGAACATCGCGACCTCGACCTCCTGGCCCTCGCCGGTCCGCTCGCGATGGAACAGCGCCATCATGGTCGCGTAGAGCGCGGTCATCCCGGCGACCTTGTCGGCCATGATCGTGGCGACGTAGCCGGTCTCGCCCGTGAGGCGGCCCTGCGCGTACGTCAGCCCGCACTCGGCCTGGATGGTGTCGTCGTAGGCGGTGAGATCGGCGTCGGGGCCGCGCCGCCCGTAGCCGTAGCAGTTGGTGTAGACGATCGACGGGTTGACCGAGGCCACGTCGTCGTAGCCGAACCCGAGCCTGGCGATCGCCTTGGCCCGCATCGAGTGGATGAACACGTCGGCGCCCTCGATCAGCCCGCGCAGCGCCCGCTTGCCGTCGCCGTCGCGCAGATCCAGCACGACGCTCCGCTTGCCGCGGTTGGCGTTGACGAACACGCCCGCCATGCCCGGCTCGGGCCCGGCCGAGATGTAGCGGGTGTTGTCGCCCGCCGGCGGCTCGATCTTGATCACGTCCGCGCCCATGTCGGCCATGATCTGCGTGCAGTACGGGCCCATCACCATGGCCGTCAGGTCGACGACGCGCACCCCCGACAGCGGGCCTGTGTGTTCCATACGCCACCGAGCCTAAAGGTAGAATCCTTGTAAGGATAGTGCTATCAAGATTTCGTGAGCATCGCACGGGTCCTGGACGCGTCGCTGGCGGAACGCCCGCAGGCCACGGCGGTCGAGGCGGCCTCGGGGGCGTGGTCCTACGCCGGGCTCGACGACCGGGCGCGGCGGGCGGCGGGCGCGCTCTGGTCGCTCGGCGTGCGTCCCGGCGACCGCGTCGCGGCCTGCCTCCCGAACGACCTGGACATCGTCGCCGCCTTCCACGGCGCGCAGCGGATCGGCGCCGTGTGGGCGGGGATCGGCGAGACCCTCGCGCCGGCAGAGCAGTGGGAACTGCACGACCTCTGCGACCCGGCGATCGTGCTGGCGGGGCCGCGCTGCCTCCTGGACGGACCGGCCTGCGTTCATCCGGATCGGTGGGCGAGCCTGATGGCCCGGGATGAGAAGGCGCCCGCAGTCGAGCAGGACATCGACACGCCCGCCGGGATCGCGTTCACCAGCGGAACCTCGGGCCGCCCCAAGGCCGTCGTGCACAGCCAGCGCAACCTGCTTCTGCCCGGCGCGGTGCTCACCGCCACCAGGGGATGGGGGCCGGACCTGCGCAAGGGCGACAGCTTCCCGCTCACGATCCTCAACCTGATGGTCCTGTCCACCCTGCTCACCGCGCAGGCGGGCGGGTGCTCGATCGTGATGGACCGGCGCGACGCCGCCGGGGTCGCCGACTGGATCGCCGCGCGACGCGTCACCGTCTGGAACGGCGCGCCCGCGCAGCTCTACGACCTGGCCCGGCGTCCGGAGGCGGACCTCGCCTCCCTCCGTGAGGTGTGGAGCGGAGGCGGCGACACCTCCGACTCCGTACGGCACGCGTTCGCCGAGGCGCACGGCCTGGTTCCCCGGGTGACGTACGGGCTCACCGAGGCGCCGACCGTCGTGTCGATCGACCCGCCGGGAAGCGAGTGGCGGCCGCGCGCGAGCGGCCGTGTGCTGCCGCACTACGACGTCGCGTCCTACGACGACGAGGGCCGCCGCCTCGCGTCGGGCGGGGCCGGCGAGCTGCGGCTGGGCGGGACGAGCTTGGGGCGATGGGCCGACGCGTGGACGCCGATGCTCGGGTACTGGGAGGAAGGCCGCGTCAGACCTCCCGAACCCGGGCCGATCCCCACCGGCGACGTCGGGACCGTCGACGAGGACGGCTGGCTGACGGTCATCGACCGCAAGAAGCTGGTCATCGTCAGGGGAGGGGCGAACATCTACCCGCTCGAAGTCGAACGGGTCATCTCGGCGCACCCGGACGTCGCCCGGGTCGCGGTGTGCGGCGTTCCCGACGAACGGCTCGGGCAACGGGTGGCCGCCGTGGTCGAGAGCGCCGGTCCACCGCTCGACTTCGCCGTGCTCACGCGGCTCTGCCGGAACGAGCTCGCGCCGTACAAGGTCCCGGAAGTCTGGTCGCAGGTCGAGGCGCTGCCGGTGAACGCCATGGGCAAGGTCCTGCGTGCCGGGCTGAGCGACCTGGTCGCGTCGCGAACGGGGGAGTGAGCCATCCCTGCTAATCTTGCAATCATGGAACGTGCAGGAGCTCAGCACGCCAAGGTCTCGCAGCTGCGCATGGCCGAACTGGTCGCCTCCGAGCTCCGCGACCGGATCCTCGCGGGTGGCATCGTCGACGGCTCCTCGCTTCCGAAGCAGGACGAGCTCGTCACCGAGTTCGGCGTGAGCTACCCGTCGGTCCGGGAGGCGCTGCGCATCCTGGAGACCGAGGGCTTCATCACCGTCCGGCGCGGCAACCGCGGCGGCGCCGTCGTGCACGCCCCCGACATCGGGACCGCCGGCTACGCCCTCGGGGTGACCCTTCAGGCGATGCAGGTCAGGGTCCCCGACCTCGGCGACGCCCTGGCGAACCTCGAACCGCAGTCGGCGGCGCGCTGCGCGGAACGGCCGGACCGCGAGGAGGTCGTGGTGCCCCGGCTGGAGGAGCTGCTCGCCGAGGGCAAGGACTGCATCGACGACGGCGCGGCCTTCACCCGGGCCTCGCGCGAGTTCCATGACGTCCTGGTGGGCTTCGACCCCAACGCCACCCTCCGCGTGGTCGTGAAGAGCCTGACGTCGCTCTGGTCGGTCCAGGAAGAGGCCTGGGCGGACGTGCAGATGTCGCGCGGCGCCTACCCGTCGCCCGAAGACCGTGCCGTCGCCCACAAGGCCCACGAGCGGCTGGTGAGGAGCATCGCCAAGGGCGACGCGCGCAGGGCCGAACGGCTCGCGCGCGAGCACCTCACGGCGACCCAGCACTGGGTGTGCCGCACGTTCGAGGACAGGGTGATCGACGCGGCGTCCAGCCGGAGCCGGATGCGGTTCCGCCGCGGCTGAGGCGGCAGATCGCGCCCCGGCCGGTTCGCGGTGAAGGGAGACCTGCGTGGCGCCGGACCGCGACGTCGCTCTGCGGATGTTCGGCCTCGACGGCCGCGTCGCGATCGTGACCGGGGCCTCGTCGGGCCTCGGAGCCTCAGTGGCGGAGGCACTGGCCTCGGCGGGCGCGCGGGTCGCGGTGGTCGCCCGCCGCGCCGACCGGCTGGCCGAACTGGCCGAACGGATCGGCGGCCTCGCGGTCGCCTGCGACCTGTCCGACCTCGACCGGGTCGGCTCGGTCGTACCGGCGGTCGTTGAGGGACTGGGCGAGCCGGAGATCCTCGTCAACGCGGCGGGGAGCATGTTCACTTCCGAACGCGCCGAGTCCGAACCCCTCGATGCGATCCGCGGGACCCTCGACCTCAACCTGGTCGCGCCGTTCCTGCTCGCGCAGGGAGTCTTCCCGCACATGCGCGCCGTGGGCCGGGGCGCGATCGTCAACATCTCGTCCATCAGCGGCCGGGTCGGCGTCCCCGGCATCCCGCAGGCGTCCTACGCGGGCGCCAAGGCCGGTCTGTCCGGACTGACCGCCGAGCTGGCCGTGCAGTGGGCACGGCACTCCATCCGGGTGAACACCGTCGCCCCCGGCTTCTTCCGCAGCGAGATCACCGGCCCGCTCTACGAGACCGAGCGCGGCGCCGAGTACCTGCGCCGCAACACCCCGCTGCCGAAGGAGGGCACCGCGGACGACATCGTCGGCGCCGTGCTGTGGCTGGTGAGCGACGCCGGAGGCTATGTCACCGGGCAGACGGTCGTGGTCGACGGCGGCTGGACCGCCCGCTGAGCGATGCAAGCATTGCAAATATTATAAGGATTACCTATCTTCGTCCCATGGACTTCTCGATGGGTCCGGCCGCCGCGGAGCTCCGCGCCGAGTTGCGCAGGCTGGTGGCGGAGCACGTTCCGCGCGGCTACCTCGGGGCCTTCACCGACGACCCCGAGGACCTGGAGACCGCACAGAAGTTCTGCCGGCTGCTCGCCGAGCGCGGCCTGCTCTGCCCGGCCTGGCCGCGGGAGTACGGCGGGTGGGGCGCCTCGCCCTGGGAGCAGACCGTCGTCCGCGAGGAGATGTGGGCGCACCAGGAGCCGCGCGGCGCGCAGTACATGGGCGTCAACTGGGTCGGGCCCACGATCATGCGGCACGGCACGCCGGAGCAGAGCCGCCGCCACCTCCCGCCGATCGCGCGCGGCGAGGTCATCTGGTGCCAGGGCTTCAGCGAGCCCGACGCGGGCTCGGATCTGGCGTCGCTGCGCACGACGGCCCGGCCCGACGGCGACGGGTGGCTGATCTCGGGCCAGAAGGTCTGGACGTCCTACGCGACCATGGCCCGGTGGTGCTTCCTGCTCGCCCGTACCGCCCGGCGCGAGCGACGCCAGGAAGGGCTCACGATCTTCCTGGTGCCGATGGACGCCCCCGGCATCGAGGTCCGTCCGATCGGCTCCCTGATGGGCCCGCACCACCTCAACGAGGTGTTCTTCAACGACGTCCGGGTCACCGCGGCCGACGTGCTCGGCGACGTGGACGGCGGCTGGGCGGTCGTTCAGGAGGTCCTGTCGTTCGAACGCGTCGGCATCGCCCGCTACGCGCGCTGCGAACGGCTGCTCCAGAATGCACCGCGCGTCCTCGGTGACGGCTGGGAGAGCCTGCCGGGCGAGCTGCGGGTGCGCTGGGCGCGGATGCTGACGCACTGCCGCCGCGCGCGGCTGCTCGCCTACCGCGTCATCGCGCTGCAGGACGAGGGGCGGGTCCGGCCGGGCGACGCGGCCGCGTACCGCATCGCGGTGACCAGGCTCGACCAGGAGAGCGCGGAGGTGCTGGTGGAGATCGCGGCGCTGGCGGCCGAGGACGGCGAGGAGGCCGGGCTGTTCCGCCGCGAGGTGGAGGACCACCTGCGGTACTCGCACGCCTCGACCGTCGCGTCGGGAAGCGTGGACGTTCAGCGGATCCTGCTGGCCCGCGCGCTGCTGGCGGCCTCGTGAGGATCGAGCTGAGCGGCGAGGCCGCCGAGTACGGGCGGCAGGCGTCGCGCGCCTTCGAGGCGGCGGGCGGCGACCGGCTGGTCCAGCTCGCCGAGCAGGAGCCCGGACGACGTCGCGAGCTGGTGGAACCGATCCTGCGCGAGCTCGGGATGTCCGATCTCGAACCTCGCGGCGACGCCGACGACCTGGAGGCCGCGGCGGCCCTGTGCCGCAGCGCCGGGTACTGGGCGGTGCCGTACCCGGTCGCCGAACGCCTCGCCCGGCCCGCCGACCTGGATTGCGACGGTCTCGTGGTCGTCGCCGGTCCGGCGCCTGCGGGACCGGTCGCCGGGCTCGGCCTGCGCTGGACGACGGTGACGCCGGACGGCGCGCGTGGCCGCGCGAGGGTCGTGGCCTCGGAGGTCTCGGCCCGCGGCAGCGCGTTCGTCACCCGGCTCGACGTTCAGCCGATCGACGAGAACGGCGGGGGAGACGTGGCGCTCGGCCTGGTCCTGCCGTGCTGGACGCTCCTCGGCATGCTCGACCGCGCCATGGATCTGACCCGGGCGCATGTGCTCGTCCGCGAGCAGTTCGGCAGGACGCTCGCCGAGCAGCAGGGCGTCCGGTTCCAGCTGGCCGACGCCGAGGTGGAACGCGGCGGTGTCGAGGCCCTGGCCGCGTACGCGCTGTGGAGCGTCCAGGCAGGCCTCCCCGAGGCACTCGACGACGCCCTCGTGCTCCGGTCGGCCGCGCTGGAGGCGGCCGAGGCGGTCTTCCGCACCGCGCACCTGCTGCACGGAGCCATCGGCTTCTGCGACGAGTCGGCCCTGTCGTGGGTGTCCAGGTACAGCAGGCCGATCCGGCGCCTGCCGCTGGGCCTGTCCGCGACCCGCGACCGGCTGACGCGCCGCATCGGACGGCACGGCCTCACCGGCCTGTACCCGGGTGGAACGCCGTGACCTATGAGGACCTGCCCGCCGAGCTGACCGTCGAGTGCGACGGCCCCGTCCGCATCGTCCGCCTCGACCGGCCTGCGGAGCTGAACGCCGTCAACCGCTCCCTGCACTGGGCGCTCGCCAACGTCTGGCAGCGCCTCGCACGCGACCCGGAGGCCAAGGCGGTGATCCTCACCGGCGCGGGCCGGGCGTTCAGCGCGGGCGGCGACCTCGGCTGGATCACCTCCTTCCTCGACGACCCGGTCGCACGCGACGAGAGCCTCCGCGAGGGCGCGCAGATCATCGAGGAGATGCTCCGCTTCCCGCTGCCGGTGATCGCGGCGGTGAACGGCCCCGCGGTCGGGCTCGGCTGCAGTGTCGCGTTGCTGTGCGACGTCGTCCTCATCTCCGAGACCGCGCATCTGGCCGACCCGCACGTCGCCGTCGGGCTCGTCGCCGGGGACGGCGGCGCCGCGCTGTGGCCGCTGCTCACCCTGCTGCTGCGTTCCCGCGAGTACCTGTACACCGGCGACCACATCCCGGCGGCCAAGGCCGTCGAGCTCGGACTCGCGACCCGTACGACCGCTCCGGAGGACCTGCTGCCCGAGGCACGCCGCCTCGCCGCCCGGTTCGCCGCGCAGCCCGCCGAGGCGCTGCGCGGCACCAAGCAGGTCGTCACCATGTACCTGTCCCAGGCGCTGGCCGGTCCGGTGCAGGCGGGCCTCGCCGCCGAGGCCGCCACCATGCGTTCGCCCGAACACCGCGCCCGGCTCCTCGCCCTCGCCGACAAGGCCGGGCCATGACCTCCGCCGGCCTCGACGGGTTCCGGGCGCACGTACGCGACTGGTGCCGGACGCACATCCCGCCGGACTGGCGGTCGGCGCAGACCGGCGTCTCCGACGAGGAGTTCGTGGCGTTCCAGAAGGAGTGGTTCCAGGAGCTGCGGGGCGCGGGCTTCGCCGTCCCGCACTGGCCGGCCGAGTGGGGCGGCGGGATGCCGGTGCCCGAGCAGGCCGTTCTCTACCAGGAGCTCGCCGCCCACGACGCGCCGCGCCTCGTACTGGCGTTCGTCGCGATCCACCACGCCGCCTCGACGCTGCTGGCGGCGGGCACCGAGACGCAGCGGCGGCGGCATCTGCCCGCGATCCTCGACGGCGAGATCTGGGTCCAGGGATTCTCCGAGCCCGACGCCGGATCGGACCTGGCCGCCCTCAGAACGTCCGCGCGGCGCGAGGGCGACACCTACGTCGTGAACGGCCAGAAATGCTGGGCGAGCGGCGCCGCGCACGCCGACTGGTGCCTGCTGCTCGCCCGCACCGACCCGAACGCGCCGAAGCGGCGCGGCATCTCCTACTTCCTGATGGACATGCGCACGCCCGGCATCGACGTGCGCCCCACCAGGCAGGCGACGGGAGATTCGCACTTCTGCGAGATCTTCCTCGACGACGTCGCCATCCCGGCGGCGAACCTCATCGGCGCCGAGAACGCAGGTTGGCGCGTTGCCCAGGAGACCCTGGGTGCCGAACGCGGCATGACCATGCTGGAACTGGCCGAACGGCTGGGCAACGGAGGGTTCGACCGGCTCGTGGACCTGTGCGCGAGCCCCGGGCGGGACGGGAGACGACCCCTCGACGACTCCATGGTGCGAGACCGGCTCGCCGTACTGGAGATCGAGCTCACCGGACTGCGGGCACTCTGCGCCGACCTCGTAGCCTCCGATCAACCCGGGCCTGCGGACGCCTCGATCGTGAAGCTCTGCTACAGCGAACTGCTCCAGAGCCTGACCGACTTCGGCACCGAGATCGCGGGCCCGTCCGCTCACACCGACCTGCGCAAGCCCCTGTCGAGCGGCTGGGAGTCAGGGGCGTGGGTCCTGGACTTCATCGGCTCGTGGGAATGGACGATCCCGGGCGGCACGAGCGAGATCCAGCGCACCATCATCGGCGAACGCGGCCTCGGCCTGCCCCGCGAGCCATGACGTTCTCCGAGCTCGATGGCGAGCTGAGCGGCGTGGTGTCCGGCCTGCTCAAGGACGGCGAGGGTGAACGCCTCCTCACCGACTGGCTGGGCCTGGAGGCGCCCGGCGCGGACGCCACATTCGCGGAGGTCGCCGCCGTCCTCCGCGAGATCGGCCGCGCCGCCGCTCACACCCCCTATCCGGCGGCGGCCCTCGGAGTGGGTTCGCTCACCCTCCTGGCGCGCACCCCCGACCGTGACCAGGTCATCCACGCCGCCGCCTCCGGGGCCGTCCTCCCCATCCTGGCCTTGGACGGCGAGACCGCAGCCGGAACCTTCCGCCTCAGGCAAACCCTCGACGGTGACGCCTCGTTCGTCCTCGACGCGCCCACCGCCGACCACCTCCTCATCCCGGCACTCGACTCCCAGAACGAGCCGGTCATCGTCGGCGTCGCCCCCCGCACGCCTGGGCTGACCGTCGCGGAACAGCCCGTCGTCGACGCCACACGCGGCTTCGGCCGAGTCGTCGCCGAGGCTGTGGTGCCCGGATCGGTGTGGCGATTCAACGACCCGGACACGGCCCTGCGCCGTCTGGCCGACCGTGCCGCCGTCGCCATCGCCTGCGACAGCCTCGGTCTCAGCGAGGCCATGCTGGACGCCACCGTCGCCTACGCCGGGGTACGCGAGCAGTTCGGCCGCACGATCGGCTCCTTCCAGGCCGTGAAGCATGCGTGCGCCGACATGCTCGTCCAGGTCACCCTGGCCAGGCGCCTGGTCGCAGCGGCGGTGCGCGGCGTGGCAACGGACGAAACCGGAGTCGCGGTCTCGCGCGCCAAGTCCTACGCCTGCACCGCCGCTGTCGAGATCGCGGGTAAGGCGGTGCAACTCCACGGAGGCATGGGCTACACCTGGGAGGCCGGGATCCACGCCTACCTCAAGCGGGCCGTCCTCAACCGATCCCTCTACGGCTCGCCGGCACAACACCGCGAACGCGTGGCCGAACACTTCGTCGACCGTCGTCAGCGAACGGTCAGGAGCGCTGCCCGGGTCCGTTCACGACCTTGATCGACAGACGGACCATGAGGTGCTGAACGGTCCCCTTGGGGATTCGCCGGGTCGGCTCCCCTTCGGAGCGCGCCGTGTAATCCTTGATCGCGATCGTGCGTTCACCCAGATAGCCGTAGGTCCGGGCGTCCAGCAGTACCTCCTGGTGCACCCAGTCGTTGGTGATGCCGAGCGCCAGCGCCGGACGGCCGAGCGCGTCCGCTCTGGCCTTCACCAGCGTCACGCCCGGGACCAGCTTGATCGCACGGAAGATCGCCGCCTCCACCGCCGGCGGATGGACGTCGTCCCGCAGCAGCGTGACGAGGGTCTCGTACGCCATCTGAGGTCCACCGGGACCGTTTCCACCGACCTTGCGCAGCAGCGCCGCCGGGTCGGTGGGAAGGGGGAGGTACCGGGCGACCACGGCAGAGCCGACCGTCTCGTGCCCCTTCTCCAGGGTGCCGTTGCGGTACGCGGCGAACTGCTTGCCGTCGGCCCGACGCCAGAGCTCCCAGTCGTCGGTCCTGTACGGGCCGCCCGTGACCATTCCACCGGGTTTGGCGGACGAGGTCTCGCGCATCCTGGTGTAGACCCACTGCCGTCGGCTGGGCACGGTGACCGAAGAGGCCGCCGCGGCCTTGGCTGCCTTGTCCAGCACAAGGCTCGTCTCTGCGGCCGACGCCAACTCGACGGAGGGCAGCGCCTTTCCGGGCGGCGCGGCGGGATCGCCATCGCCATGCCAGACGACGATCGTCCCGGCCGAGACCGCGGTCGCGAGCGCCGCACCGGCCACCGTGAGCCGCAGCCCACGGCTGGGCACGACCGATCGGCTCTTGTCGGCCTGCGATTCCGGGAGAGTGGTGATCTCCTCCAGGAGCCCGCGCGCGGCGGGACGGCCGGCATAGCCCGACAGTGACTCGTCGCTCACACGGGCCGTCGAACGCGCCAGTTGATCGAGGGAATGCGGCTTCATGCCAACGAGCTCCGTTCGCTGATCGCGGGTGTGACGGCCAGATGTTCGACGCCCGCCGCGCGCAACGCGCGGGCCAGGCGTTTGCGGGCGCGGTGCAGCCGGACGCGCGCCGTTCCTGGCGAGCAGCCCAGCACGGTGGCCAGGCCGGAGTGGTTCAGGCCCTCCCAGGCGACCAGGCAGATCACCTCGCGGTCGCGCTCGTCGAGCCCGGCGAGTGCCTGGGTGATCGCGGCGGTGTCGGTGGGATCGACCGGGGCTTCGGCGATCTCGTCCCGCAGCCGCGTCGTGTGCAGCCGCCGCCTTTTCTCCGAACGTCGATGGTTGGCCAGGACGTGCCGGGCGACGCCGTACAGCCACAGCCGCGCCCGGTCCCCGGACGGGATCTCCTCGAACCTCCGCCACGCCACGGTGAAGGTCTCCGCGACGACGTCGGCGGCGTCCTCGGGGGAGGCGCACCGGCGCAGCGCGTACCCCAGGATCGGCTCGTACATCACCGCGTACACGGCCTCGAAGTCGGTCACGCGCTCAGCCATCGGCGCCCTTGGGCTTCGCTCGGTACATCGCAGGCTCCTTCACTGGGGGATGCGGACACCCCCCACGTGTCGGCGCCCCCCGAAGTGTTACCGCCTCCGACGAAAGTCTCAGTTGAGCGCGGCGTAGATGTCGCGGGCGGAGCTTAGGACGGCCGCTTCGGCGGTTCGCTGGTCGACCGCGCCGGTGAGATGTCGATGGGAATCGATGTGGTAGCCGTCATAGGTCACCTCAAGCGTGGCATTTCCCCAGTTCGTGCGGAGCTCGGCGGTGCCGTTGTCGGCGGAGTAGTCGGTGCGGTAGGTGATGTAGGCCCAGTCGCCGAGCCCGCGAACTTGGCGCGCGTCCGTCAGATGGCGGTCGTTGCCGCGAGCGGACTGCAGGAGCTCCTGCTTTGGAGTGGGGAACTGCCGCAGGAGTGGTGTGACGGAGAGGTCGGCGTGGAGGCTGGCGTAAAGGCGACCATGGTCTTTCACGCTCTCGGGCGGCTCCCAGTAGGCGCTGCGGTGCAAGGCGCCGTTCGGCAGCTGGGTGTTGTACTGCGCGTCGGCCGTGCAATGCGCGGACGGTACGTACGGCGCGACCGTCGCGGGCTTGACCAGACCGCAGCCCGGGGGGACACGGGTGAACTTTCGAGGTTGCGCCGCGGCGTGGTGGTCGCTCCGCAGTCCGATGGTCACTGCGACGCCCAGCCCTGCCAGGAGGAGGACGGCGATCGCCCCCACGATCAGCCAGCCTCGTCGCGCTTTGGGGATGGGCTGTTGGTGAGCAGGGCTTTCGGGCATCGGTTCCGATCCTCACAGGGGATCCGTCGATCGTGTGGGGGCTCCACGGTGCCAGAGCGGCGGCCGGCGTGTCGATCAGATGGCTCGGATCGGGGGCGTTGTCCGGGTCGAGCTCAGTCGGCCGGCTCCGGATCGGGCGCGAGGGTGCCGGTTGTGCCGGGAACGGGCTCGGGTTCGGGTTCGGCGGGGGCGAGGTCCGATGAATCGCGTAGTGCGGGCAAGGCTCGGTAGAGCACGGCCACCACCGGGACTGCGACGGCCGCTCCCGGGATGCCGCCGAGCACTCCGCCGACGGTGATCGAGACGATGACCGCCAGCGGATGCAGCCGTACCCAGCGACCGACGACGAGCGGCTGGAGCAGGTGGCTCTCCAGCTGGTGCTCGACCACGAGGACGATCAGGAAGATCAGCGCGGCGGTCCCGCCCTTGGCCCCGAACGTCACGGCGACGGCCAGGCCGCCGCCGACCAGGATGCCCACGATGGGGATGAAGCTGCCCAGGAAGACGATGAGCGCCAGGGGCGCGACCAGCGGGACGCCGAGGATCGCCAGTGCGAGGGCGAGGATCACGGCGTGGATGGCCGCGACCATGACGGTGCCGCGAACGTACTGCGACAGGGTCTCCCATCCGGCCCTGCCCGCCTGGTCGACCCGGCGGCGGTAACGGCCCATGCCGCTGATCGCCCAGTTCCAGATCTGCGCGCCGTCCTTCAGCAGGAAGAACGTCACGAAGAGCATGAAGAGGAAGCCCACGATGACCTCGGCGGCCATCGTGCTCGCCTGAACGGCGGTGCTGGCCAGCTGCCCGCGCCGCTTCTCCAGGTAGCTGACGCCGTCGTCGAGGGAGTTCTGCAACTGGGAGTGCTTGACGTGCAGAGGCCCGTTCTCCAGCCAGTGCTGAAGCTGCCGGGAGGTGACCTGGACCTCCGAGACCAGCTTGGGGAACTCCTCGTTGGCCTGGATGCCGACGTAGGTCCCGATGCCGCCCACCACGCCGAGTGCGACCAGCAGGGTCACCCACGTCGCGACGAGGGGCGGCAGCCCTTTTCGTTCGAGCCTGGCGGCCAGCGGACGCAGGAGGGCGCACAGGAACAGTGCGATCGCGCAGGGCAGGAACACGATCTTCAACGCGCCGACGATCCACACCACGCCGTAGACGACGACGCCGATCGCCACCAGCCGCCAGGCCCAGGCGGCGATCACCGCCACCGTCGCCGGAACGGCATGACCTGGTGCCGGCCGCGCCTCCGCGGCACTTCGATCTTCGGTCACCGTTGAACCTCTCCTCGGCGGGTGCGCACGGCGGCAGGGGGATGCCGATCGTGGTCGCGGCGAGGGGCTTCCCGCCTTATGGCCGGTTACTCCTCGGGCTGTGCCGCGATTGGTCCTAAGACTTGCACGCGTGCGGGAGAGCGCCGGTTCTGCGGTGAATCCCGAAGACCCGAGGTGCGTCAGCGGCCGGGCTTGCGTTCGATGAGGTAGCGGCCGTCGCGGGTGAAGCCGGTGACGGCCGCGCCGTCGGCGAAGAGGGCCTTGAGGGTGTCGCCCAGCGCCGAGCGCCAGGCGAGCGCGGCCTGCGGACGCTCGATGCGCAGGGCCTCGATGTCGGGCGGGATCCGGACGGTGAGGCGGGCGCCGTCGAACGAGCCGACGACGGGCAGCCCGGCCGCGTCGGCGTCGAGTGCCGCCGTGGCGTCCGGGGGCGGCGTCGCGTGGTGGGGCCGCCGGACGCAGGCCGCGGCGACGGCTGGGTCGGTCAGGTCCCAGCCGACCAGCAGCCGGTCGGACTCCTGCCCCTGGTTGACGCCGTCGTCCATGGCGCCGTAGAAGTCCGGCAGGTACTGCTCGGGGACCGCGCCCAGCTTGGCGAGGTTGAAGTAGGCGTTGCGGCTGACCAGCGGGTCGTACGTCCAGGTCACCTTGGTGATGGCGCGTTCGAGCGACCAGGCCCGCTGGTGGACCTTCAGCGCGAACCCGACCTCCCGGCCACGGGCCCGGCCGTCGACGCCCGCCAGGTGCGAGTGCAGCCCGGCCGCCGCGAGGAAGCCGATGCACACGCCGACCATCTCGTCGGCCTCGTACGCCCCGAAGACGTAGGAGCCCGAATGCTGGAATCCCCGCAGCAGCGCCATGGTCATCAGCGGGTTGCCCGCCTGCGGCCGCCACACGCGGTCGGTCAGGTCGCAGGCGGTACGCAGCTCCGTCTCCGCCGTCAGCTCCCTGATCACCACTCGCGATCGCCGCTGGGCCAGGTCGGACGCCGCTGCGGCGGCCTCGACGAGGTCGCTCACGCTCATGCCGCCGTCTCCGTTCGTGGTGGTACGCGGCCCTCCACCTCCGCCGGGCTCCCGGCGGAGGTGGAGGGCCGCCGTGAGTGGGTCAGAAGAGTTGCGACGGGCGGACCGCCGAGGGCGCGCTCGTCTGCTTCGCGCTGGAGGTCGAGGTGGGGGTGGAGGCGGGGCAGAAGGCGGCCTGCATCACGTTGTTGGAGATGCCGCCCTGGTCGACCCAGTCGCCGTTGATGGCGGTGCTGGCCATCTTCGATCCGTCGCGCAGGCCCATCGACCACGACAGCGAACCGTGGATCGTGCCGCCGTGCCCCCACACCTGCACGCCGCAGGGCAGCTTCTGGGTGATCAGGCCGAGCCCGTAGCCGGTGTTCGGGATCCA
The DNA here is from genome assembly GCF_017573505.1 of Actinomadura barringtoniae. GTDB lineage: Bacteria > Actinomycetota > Actinomycetes > Streptosporangiales > Streptosporangiaceae > Spirillospora > Spirillospora barringtoniae. The sequence goes on along the minus strand of NZ_JAGEOJ010000004.1, from coordinate 356,208 downwards.
GTTCACGGTCGGCACGGCCGTGAACATCTCCTTCTGCTGGGCGGGAGCCAGCAGGCGGCCGCGGAGCAGGGCGGTGTAGAAGCGGTTGATGTCGCCGGACGTGGAGACCATGTCTCCCGCCGTACCGGCCCAGCTGGGGTTCATGTCGCTCACGTCGTAGACGGGCGCGGCGGGGTCGGGCAGCTCCAGCTTGGAGTAGGCCTTCCCGTGCGGCCCGAAGATGCTCGTGGTCTGACCGGCCACGTAGGTGCTGGTCAGGCCGAGTGGAACGATGATCCGCCGGGTCACCTCGTCGGCGAGCGGACGTCCCGACACCTTCCTGGCGATCATTCCGGCGAGGATGTAGTTGGTGTTGGAGTAGGCCCAGGACGTTCCGGGCGCGAAGTCGGGCGCGTGGGTCATCGCCACCTGGACGAGCTGCTCGGGCTGGTAGGCGTCGAAGCGGTGCTTGAGGTAGGCCGGGCCGGTCAGCTTGTCCAGCATCTGCTGGTCGTTGGTGTAGTTGAAGATGCCGCTGGTGTGGTTGAGCAACTGCCGTACGGTGATCTTGCTTCCGTCGTGCCCGTTGCCCTTCACCACGCCCGGCAGCCACTTCTCGACGGTGTCGTTCAGGCTGAGCCGTCCCTCGCCCACCATCTGCAGCAGGACCGTCGAGGTGAACGACTTGGTCATGCTGCCGATCCGGTAGCGGTCCAAGGGCTGCTGCCTGCGCCCGGTCGCGGTGTCGGCGACGCCGGCGGAGCCGAACCAGTCGGCGTTGCCGTCCTGGACCTCGGCGATGATGCCCGGCGCGCCTCCCTCGCTCACCGCCTGGTCGAGCACGCGCTGGACGGCGTCGTTCTTCGTCGAGGACGTGGCCGTCGAGGGCGTGGCCTGCGTGGCCGGGGATGCCGCCGCGGCCGGTGACGCGGTCAGCGCCGCGGTCGTGACCGCGGTCGCTGCGCTGACCGCGATGCTCGTGAGGAGGACGGTTCTGGAACGTCGGAACATGGGGGGTTCCTTCCGTGGCGAGGCCGGCACGCGAGTGCCGCCGAACGGTGCCTGCGGGAGATCGACATCGTCCCCACTCGCGGCGCGCCCCGACTAAGGACCGCCGCACGAAATCGCGCCCGCCGATTGGTGTCCCCGCACGAACCGGCGCGCGGTTGGTGCCGCCGACGAATCCAAGGCCGCCCGTTCGTTCGGCGCTCCGAAGATGCGCCAGGTCACCCGGCCTAGGGTTCCCGCCATGACGCCCCGTACGAGATTCACAGCGCTGCTGCTCGCCGGTGCTCTGGCCATGGCCGCCTGCTCCGACGGCGGCTCACGGTCCAGGCCGGCCGGTGACACGACACTGGTCATCGACACCTCCTTCGACCTCAAGACGGCCGACCCGGGACGGATGTACGAGACGACCGGGATGTTCGTCGACAAGGCCCTGTACGACACGCTGCTCACCTTCGACGGCGCCGACGTGACCAAGCCGGTGCCGGCGCTGGCCGAGTCGTACGACCTGTCGGGCGACGGCAAGGTGCTGACGCTCAAGCTCCGTTCCGGCGCCAAGTTCAGCGACGGCACCCCGCTCACCGCCGACGACGTGGTCTTCTCGCTGGACCGCGTGCGCGACATGAAGGGCACCCCGTCGTTCCTGCTGGACGGCGTGAAGGTGGCCAAGACCGACGACACCACGATCACGCTGACGTCCAAGGTGCCCAACCCGGCGCTGCCGTACATCCTGCCGAACCCCGTGCTCGGCATCCTCAACAGCAAGGTCGCCAAGGCGCACGGAGCGACGACCGACCCCAAGGACCAGGCCGAGAAGTACCTGAACTCGGCGTCGGCCGGGTCGGGGCCGTACACGCTGGAGTCCCTGAACGTCAGCAACCAGGTGGTGCTGCGGGCGAACCCGAACTACTACGGCACCAAGCCCGCGTACGCCAAGGTCGTGATCCGCAACGTCGCGGCGGCGACGCAGAAGCTCAACGTGCAGCGCGGCGACAGCCAGATCGCGCTGAACCTGTCGGGCGACCAGGTCAAGACGATGCCCGGCGGCCTGCACGTGACCAAGACCGCGTCGGCGAACGTGATCTACCTGCACGCCACCCGGAACGAGGCGGTCAGCAAGACCACGCCTAACCCCAAGTTCGTGGAGGCGGTGCGCAAGGGCGTCGACTACTCGGGACTGCTGGAGCTGGCCGGCGCGGGGGCGGTGCAGGCCCCGGGCCTGATCCCCTCGCAGCTGGTCGGCGCGCTCCCGCAGCAGCAGGCGGCCAAGCGGGACGTGGCCGGTGCCAAGGCGGCGCTGGCGGCGAGCGGGCTGGTGAACCCGACGGTGAAGCTGGAGTACCCGAGCGAGCTCACCGTCAACGGCCTGTCCTTCCAGCCGCTGGCCGAACGCATCCAGGCCAACCTCAAGGAGGTCGGCATCACCGTCGACCTCGCGCCCACCCCCATCACCACCGCGGCGGACAACTACCGCACCGGCAAGGAGGAGATGGGCCTCTGGTACTGGGGTCCCGACTATCCCGACCCCAGCGACTACCTGGTGTTCCTGCCCGGCAAGTCGGTCGGCACGCGCGTCGGCTGGAAGACGGGCGCGGACAAGGACGTGGAGAACGCGGGGGAGAAGGCCGCCACCGCGGTCGGCGACGACGCGCGCAGGCAGGCCTACACCGACATGCAGACCAAGCTGAACGCCTCGGGCCCGTTCATCCCGCTCATCCAGCCCAGCCAGAACATCGTGGCGGCCGCGTCGGTGACCGGCCTGCAGTACCACCCGGTGTGGACCATCGACATCGCCGACCTCGGTGTGAAGTGACGTGGCGTCCTCCCTGCGGATCAACTCACCTGGCCGCCTCCGGCGGAGCGGCCCGCTGGACCGCCTGCGGCGCGGCAGCCCGCTCGTCAGGTTCCTCGTCCGGCGGATCCTCATCGCGGTCCTGCTGGTCTGGGGCATCACGCTGGTGACGTTCGTGCTGACGAACCTGGTGCCGGGCGATCCGGTGGCGGCGAACCTGGGCCAGCGGGCGGTCGCCGACCCGGCGATCGTGGCGCAGTGGCGGGCCGACCACGGGCTCGACAAGCCGCTGCCGCAGCAGTATGTCCTGCACCTGGAGTCGCTGCTGCACGGCGACCTGGGCACGAGCCAGCAGTCGCACCGGCCGGTCGGCGACGACCTGGCCGAGTTCGTGCCGGCGACGCTGGAGCTGGCGGGCGCGGCGATCACGGTGTCGCTGGTCCTGGGCGTGGTGTTCGGCCTGATCGCGGCGCTGCGCCGGGACCGCCTGCCGGACCACGTGCTGCGGATGCTGAGCCTGGTCGGCATCTCGGTGCCGACGTTCTGGCTGGCGCTCGTGGCGTTCTACGTCTTCTTCTACCGGCTGCAGATCACGCCGGGCAGCGGCCGCGTCGATCCCGGCCTCGGCGCGCCGGAGTCGATCACCGGGCTGTACACGGTGGACGCGGCGCTGACCGGCCGGTGGGACATCTTCGTCAGCGCGGTCGGCCACCTGCTCACGCCCGCCCTGGTGCTGTCGCTCTACACGATCGCGCTGCTGACCCGCTTCACGCGTAGCGCCGTTCTGGAGGTGCTCGGCCAGGACCACGTCCGCGCGGGCCGGGCCAAGGGACTGCCCCGGCGGGTGATCCTCAGGAGCTACGTGCTGCGCTCCGCGCTGGTGCCGATCATCACGGTGGCCGGGCTGGCGTTCGGCAGCCTCCTGTCGGGCACCGTCCTGGTCGAGTCGATCTTCGCGTGGCCGGGCGTCGGCCAGTACGCCTACAAGAGCGCGACCACCCTCGACCTGCCCGCCATCATGGGCGTCGGCCTGGTCGTGGGCGTCGTCTACCTGGTCATCAACCTGATCGTGGACGTCCTGTACGGCGTCATCGACCCCCGAGTGAGGTTGCGATGAGGCGGCTTGCCGCGGTGAGACCGCCGCGTGCGGTGGAACGGCGAGGTGTGGTGGGACGGCTGCCCGAGGCGTGGCGGCGGCCGCTCGCCATCGCCGGCGGGACGATCGCGCTCGCCTGGCTGGTGGTCGCCCTCGCCGCGCCGCTGCTGGCGCCGCACGATCCGCTCGCCCAGGACCTGCCCCGCCTCGCCGAGCCGGGTCCCGGGCACTGGTTCGGCACCGACCAGCTCGGCCGCGACATCCTCAGCCGGATCCTGTACGGCGCTCGCGTGTCGCTGCCGCTCACGCTGCTCCTGGTCGTCCTGTCGGTGCTGATCGGCGGGCTCCTCGGCGCCGTCGCCGGGTACTTCGGCCGGTGGGCGGACGAGGCGATCATGCGGACGGCCGACCTCGTCTTCGCGTTCCCGACGATCATCCTGGCGATGGTCGTGGCCGCCGCGCTGGGCGCGAGCCTGGGCAACGCCGTGCTGGCCGTGCTCGTGGTGGCCTGGGCGTCGTACGCGCGGGTCAGCCGCGGCCTGGTGCTGGGCGTGCGCAACCAGGAGTACGTGCTCAGCGGGCGGCTGCTCGGCTTCTCGACCTGGCGCTCGCTGCGGGTGGACGTGCTGCCGAACGTGACAGGCCCGATCCTCGTGCTGGCCACGCTCGACATGGGCACGGCGCTGCTCCTGCTGTCCGGCCTGTCGTTCCTCGGACTGGGCGCCAAGCCGCCGTCGGCGGAGTGGGGGGCGATGGTCGCGTCGGGCGTGGAGGTGTTCGACAGCTGGTGGGTGGCGACGTTCCCCGGGCTGGCGATCCTCACCGTCGTGCTGGCGTTCAACTTCCTCGGCGACACGCTGCGCGACGCCCTCGATCCCCGTACCGCCCGCGCCATCAAGGAGCGTGCGCTGTGACCTTCACGATCACCGATCTGCGCGTGACGATCCGGGGGAACGAGATCCTGCGCGGCGTCGACCTCGGCCTGCGGAAGGGGCAGGTGCACGGGATCGCCGGCGAGAGCGGGTCGGGCAAGACCATGACGGGCCTCGCCGTCCTGGGGCTGCTGCCGTCCGGCGCCGTGGCGAGCGGCCGCGTCGAACTCGAAGGGCGTGACCTGCTCGGGCTCCCGGACAAGGAGCTCAACCGGGTGCGCGGCAACGAGATCGCCATGGTCTTCCAGGACCCGGCCACCAGCCTGCATCCCATGCTCAGCGTCGGGCGGCAGCTGACCGAGCACATGCGCGGGCACCTGGGCCTAGGCCGGGCGGAGGCGCGCGAACGCGCCGTCGAGCTGCTGGCCAAGGTCCGCATCCCCGGCCCGGCGGAGGCGCTGACGCGCTACCCGCACCAGTTCTCGGGCGGCATGCGCCAGCGCATCGCCATCGCGGTGGCGCTGGCCTGCGACCCGCAGGTGCTCATCGCCGACGAGCCCACCACCGCGCTCGACGTGACCGTGCAGGCCGGGATCCTGCGGCTGCTGCGCGGACTCTGCGACGACCTGGGGCTGGGCGTCCTGCTCATCACCCACGACCTGGGTGTCATGTCCGCGATCGCCGACCAGGTGAGCGTGATGCGCTCCGGCCTGGTCGTGGAGTCCGGCAGCCGGGACACCGTGCTGCGCGAGCCCGCCCATCCCTACACCCGTTCGCTGCTGGAGGCCCTGCCGTGACCCTGCTCAGCATCGAGGACCTCGTCGTCGAGCACCGGACCCCCGGGCGGCCCGCCGTCACGGCGGTCGCGGGCGCCGGCCTCACGGTCGCCAAGGGCGAGGTCGTCGGCCTGGTCGGCGAGTCGGGGTGCGGCAAGTCGACGCTGGCCCGCGCCGTCTGCGGGCTGCACCCGGCGGCGAGCGGGTCCATCACGTTCGACGGCCGCCCGGTCACCCCGCTCGGCCTGCGGCGCAGGACCCTGACCGGCATCCAGATGGTCTTCCAGGACCCCTACGCCTCGCTGAACCCGCGGCGCCGCGTCGGCGACCAGATCGCCGACGGCCTGCGCGTGTCCGGCGACCCCGCGACCCCGGCCGACCTGCTGGAACGCGTCGGACTGCCGCGTTCGTTCGCGGGCCGGCATCCGCACGAGTTCTCCGGCGGCCAGCGCCAGCGCATCGCCATCGCCCGCGCGCTCGCCGCGCGGCCCGGCCTGCTGATCGGTGACGAGCCCATCTCCTCGCTGGACGCCTCCGCCCAGTCCCAGGTCGCCACGCTCATGCGCGACCTGGCCGTGGACGCGGGCGCGGGCCTGCTGTTCATCAGCCACGACCTGTCGGTGGTCAGGCTGATCGCCGACCGGATCGCGGTGATGTACCTCGGCAAGATCGTCGAAACGGGGGAGACCGGCGCCGTCTGGAACGCGCCGCAACACCCGTACACCCAGGCCCTCCTGCGCGCCATCCCGCACCCCGACGGCCTCGGCACCCTGCCCGCCGAACTCCCCGGCGACGTCCCCGACCCGGCCGACCCGCCGCCCGGGTGCCGCTTCCACCCCCGCTGCCCGGACGCGATGGATGTCTGCCGCCTCAAGGAGCCCGACTTCGGGCCGGCCGCCTGCTGGCTCCACGCCCCCACATGATCCGAGGGATAGATAACTGCGCGTAACCGGAAACTTCTTGATCTCGCGGCGCATCTACACCACCAGTAAGGCCAAGCCCGCGAGAGAGGAGCTGTTCCGGATGGTGCGTCGCGCTCATGTGCTGTCGGTGTCCGCGTTGGTGCTGGTGACGGGCTCGGTGATGGCGGCAGGCCCGGCCTCGGCCGTCATCGGCGGGTCGAAGAGCACCTACGGGCCATGGGCGGTGCGCATGCTCATCGACGGCAAACCGGTGTGCACCGGAACGGCGGTCACCAAGCAGTGGGTCATCAGCGCCTCGCACTGCTTCTTCGAGCAGGGGCAGGCGGTCGCCGACAAGCGGATCTCCTTCCGCGTCGGCAACCTCGACATGCGCAAGGGCGCCACGGTCCGCCCGGTGGGCAAGCGGGCGGGGAACGCGCGCGCCGACATGATGCTCATCAAGGTCTCGCCGATGAAGGTCCACCCGGCGCGCCTGTCCAAGGTCCACGTCCGCCCCGGTCAGCTCGTACGGCAGTTCGGGTGGGGCGCGACCTGCACCAAGGACGAGAACACCTGCCAGTCGCCCGTGCTCAAGCAGGCGAGACTGCGGGTCGTGCGTTCGAACGCTCCCCGCTGCCGGGGCTTCGCCGAGCCGGGCGGCACGGACTTCTGCATGGAGAAGGTGACCGGCGTCCCCGCAGGCGGCGACTCCGGAGCGCCCGTGATGAGCATCGGCGCGCACGGCAAGGAGACCCTCGTCGGCGTCTTCTACGGCTCGGACCGGGAGAAGATGGCCGGTGCCGGGGAGATTGCCAAGCAGCTCGCCTGGATCAACAAGGTCACCAAGCGCTGACCCGGACCGCTCCGTATGAGGCCCATCCCTGCGCAGGGATGGGCCTCATCGCATGCTCGGACATCCCCCCGCTTCGACCTGCGCCGGTCGGCACGGCATGATGGCCTGGTCCTTGATCATTTAGGAGGAATGTTCGATGCGTCGAGCAATGATCGTTACCGTCGCGGCCGGTGCCGCCCTCGCCGCCGCCGTCCCGGTGGCGAACGCGTCCCAGGTGCACGCGACCAAGGCCTGGACCATCGGCGGCCCGGTCGGCTCCAAGGCGTGGGGCTCCGCGTCCAGGTCCGGGAGCAACGTCAAGGTGGTCGTCAACCTCAAGGCTCGCAAGGGCGCCGGCTGGAAGACCACGCTCTACCTGAAGGCCCAGCACGGCAGCGGCCAGTTCTACGCCTACAACGGCAAGACCGAGCGGGACATGCGCGGGAGCCTGCACGGCACCAAGGTCAGCGGCCGGATCTGCGTCAGCCACCGGGGACTGCACACCACCTGCGGCTCCTGGAAGCGCATCTACTGACGGCCCGGCCAGGGCCGGGCCCGGACATCACGCTCCGGGCTCGGCCTCGGGTGGCTGAGCCGAGCTGAGCCGACTCGTGTGAGAGCGGGTCAGGCGGTCTCGTCGAGGCCCAGGGTGATGTCGGAGAAATGCTCGCACCAGGTGACGAAAGCCGCGGGGAAGCGGCATTGCAGGCAGGGCAGCCGGGCGTCGCTGGGGTCGTTCATGACGCAGCCTCTGCGCAGAGCGTTCATCAGGTGGTAGGCCTGCGCGAGCGGGAGCATCTCGGTCCTGGCCGGTGGCCGCCGCTGCACCAGGTGCTGCCCGATCATGGTCAGGCGCGTTCCCAGGTAGGCGGCGGCGACGTCGCCCGGCACGGCGAACAGAAGCCGGCCCGCGGCGCTGACGCGATCGCCGTGACGGGCCGGGTTCGGCGCGCATTCCAGGAGACGCGCGGCCTCGCGCAGTCGATCGGTGCCGAGCCGCTCGGGCACGTCCTCGGCACCGCGACGATCATTGAGGACCGGCGCCAGCCCGTGCACCGTCGCCTCGGCGAGCCGGGCGTAGGACACTGCGAGTTCGGCGCACCTGTCGCGGTGGGCTTCGCGGGCATCTTTGCCGCAGTCGCATTGCGAGCCGTCCACGGCGATCCCTCCTCGTTCGGCGTTCGTTGTCGGGAAACTTGCTCTGGGGCCGGGCTACGACTCCACCTCGGGCTCGGGAGCGCCGGGCAGGAGCCAGCGGGCGTTGACGGACTTGCCGCCCGCCGGGCACGGGTGAACGTCCAGGTCGTCCGCCAGCGCGGCGATGATCACCAGGCCGCGGCCGCTGGTGGCGAGATAATCGTCGGGGCATTGCGTGGGCACTCCCGCGCCCGGATCCCAGACGCCGGCGGACAACGCTCCGGCGGCTCGCGTCATCTGGAACACCAGGGCCTCGAGCGGCGTGGGGGAGTGCGGGTGGTCCTCGTCGTGCGCGGCGATGCCGCGGACCTCTTTCACGGCGTTGGTGACCAGCTCGCTCACCACCAGACAGACATCGTCGGCCATCGTCTCCAGCCGCCAGTGCGTGAGCCGTTCGGCCGCGAACCTGCGCGCCGTGGCCACCGAGGGCGGCTGCGCGGGCAACGACAGGCACGCCCGTTCGGCCGTCGCGTCGAACGGGAACAGGCGCGCCGCGCGCTCGTCCACGCCCGCACCCGCGTCCGTGACCGCACCGGCCCGCGCATTGATCGATGCGGGTGCGGACGCGGGTGCGGCGGCCAGGGTTCCCTCCGAGATCACCGCGCCGGGTGTGCCGGCGGCAGGCAACGTCATCGTGTCCACCACACCTGACCGAGACGAGTTCATGACGCGGACTCCTGGAGATGTCGGTCGTCGAGCGCGGGAACGATGATCTGCCGTCGTGGTTGACAGGTGGGCGGAACGGCCCTGACTGCCACGGCCAACCGTCCTATGTGGCACACACCGTGTCAAGAACTTCATGTGAATTAACATCGCGAAAAACACTCAAGGGTGGCGAACGCTCCCCGAGGCACAGAATGTAAGTTGCATTGTGTGCGTCATGAAGGGTAGACACGGAGCATGACCCCTGAATCGGGGCCGGTCCTGTCGGGCTGGCTATTGGGCGACCAGCTCACCAAGTTGCGTGAGGCCGCCGGCCACACGGTCGCCGCCGCGGCCAAGGAGCTCGGCGTTCACCAGCTGACGTTGCGGCGGTGGGAGAACGCCGAGGTCACGCCCAACCTGCTGTCCCTACGGGGAGTGTGCTCCCTCTATGAGGTCCCCGACGACCAGCGGGCCGAGCTGGAGCGGCTGCGGGAACGTGCGGCCGAGCCGGGCTGGTGGAACAAGACCGGCAAGTGGCCCGACGCCACCGCCGAGCTGCTCGGCATGGAGATCGCCGCGATCCGGATCCGTGCCTGGGACCTGGCGGCCGTCCCCGGGCTGCTGCAGACACCAGAGTACGCGCGCCTGATCATTCAGGCCGTCGAGCCCAACAACTCGCCCGCCGTCGTCGACGCTGGCGTGAACCTGCGCATGCAGCGTCAGGAGAAGGTGCTGGTCGACGGCCGGGTCCGCGAGGCGACGTTCATGATGGACGAGATGGCGCTGGCGCGCATGCCCGGCGGCGCCGCCGTCCGCCGCGCACAGATCGCACGGCTGCTGGCTCCGCCCGAGCCGGTGTCGATCCAGGTCATCCCCTTCACCGCGGGCCCGCATCCGGGCCTCGGCTCGTTCTTCATGTGCGACTTCGACTCCGACGTCATCCCCGCCGGCGTGTTCGTCGAAGGCTCGATCACCGGTCGCAGCCGCGTCGACACCGGCGAGGACGTCGCGCAGTACGAGCAGGCCTGGTCCTGGCTGCAGGCCAAGGCCTTCTCGGCCAAGGACACCAACGAATTCCTGCACGGCTGGTTGGAAAGCGTGCGCGACGATGACCAGCAGTGAGGCCCCCGGGTCGCGGCCGGCGTTGACGGCCGCGGACGGGGACGACGTGCCGGCGCCGCCAAGGCGCGCGGGGCGGAACTTCTGGCGATTGGGGGAGTGGCGCAAGTCCCGCCGGTCCACCGGCGCGTCCGGGAACTGCGTCGAGATCGCCCCCGGTTTCGCTGTCTCCGGCCCCGAGACCGGCGCGCCTTCCTTCATCGCCATTCGCGATTCGAAGAATCCCGACGCAGGTATGCTGACGCTCAATCCCAGCGCATGGCGACAGCTGCGGAATGAGGTGCACGACAACCGCTACGACCTGACTCCGCGCGATCGCAAACCGCGCTAGGGTCATCGCGTCACACGGCTCACCTGAGCATCAGTTACATACCTCAGGCTTGGGCATCTGGCATCTTCCCCGCCATCTACAAGCCGACAGGACGGACATGGAGAAGTCACGCACGCGCACTTCCAATGTCGACCCCAACGTCCCCTCATCGGGTCGGATCTACGACTTTCTGTTGAACGGCCGGGACCACTATCCCGCCGACAAGGCGGCTGCGCGCAAGGTCTTGGAACGGGTGCCCGAGGCGCATTACATGGCGCACGCGAACCGGGTCTTCCTGCAGCGCGCGGCGGGCCGGATCGCCCGCGCGGGAGTGCGGCAGTTCATCGACATCGGGTCCGGCATTCCCACCGCCTGGAACACCCACGAGGTCGTGCAGGTCGTCGACCCGCAGGCCCGCGTGGTCTACGTCGACAACGACCCTGTGGTCCTGGAGATGTCGCAGGAGATCCTGAGCCGCAACGGCGAGTCCAACGCCGTCTACGTCGACGCCGACGTCCGCGAACCCGACTCGATCCTGACCAATCCGGCGGTCCGCGACCTGATCGACTTCGATCAGCCCGTCGGGTACATGCACATCGCGATCTGGCATTTCGCCGCCGACGAATACGACCCCTGGGGCCTGGTCACCCGCTACCTGGACGCCGTCCCATCGGGCAGCTATCTGGCTCTTTCACATGTCACCTCGGACGACCAGAAGCCCGATAAGGTCCAGCGTTTCAAGGACGTCTACGCCAACACCCCGTCCGGCGTGCATTTCCGTACCCGCGAAGAAATCAACCGTTTCTTCACCGGCCTGGAATTCCTGCCGCCCTACGAAGGCGCCGAACCGGCTCTTTCGTTCGTCGACAAATGGGGCAGCAAGAACCCCAACGTGGTCGACCCCTCCCACACCTGGCTACCGTGCGGAGTAGCCCGCAAACCCTGACCCGCCCAAGCCCCGGGCGCCCATCTTCAAGGAGTGGCGATGGACGAGGTTCAGATCGTCGATGCCCACGTTCACCTCTGGGAGCCGGGCGCCCGGGACTGGTATCCGGACCTGCACGCCTACGCGGCGCATCTGGGTAAGCCGGTGCTGCTCGAACGTCATCTGCTCGCCGACTACCTCGCGCATCAGCCGTCGGTCGGCGTGGCCGGGATCGTGCACGTGTCGGCGACCACCGCCCCGCATGCGTATCTCGACGAGGCGCGGTGGCTGGAGGGTGAGCTCGGCTCGGAGCCGGTGGCGTCGGTGACCATCGGCACGGTCGACCCCGAGCTGCCGGTCGGTGAGCTGGTCGCTCACCTGGACCGGCAGGCGCAGAGTCCGCGGTTCCGTGGGATCCGGGTCTTCGGTGGGCTCAAGCCGGGGTCCGCCGCCTGCGATGCGATTCTGTCGTGGCTGGCGGAGCGGGGACTGGTCTTCGACCTGGTCGCCGATCCGGGGACGTTGTCCACGTGGGTGCGGACCTTGGAGGCGTTCCCCGATCTGAGTGTGGTGCTTGAGCATCTGGGGTCCCCTGGAGATGTCAGCCCGGAGGGGCGGGCTCGCTGGGCTGACGAGATGGGTGAGGCTGCCCGTGCTACGGACTGGTTGTGCAAGTTCTCGGGTCTGGGCATGGTGCTGAGCGAGTTCGACAGGGACTCGGTACGCCCTTGGCTGGAAGCCGCGGTTGACGCCTGGGGATGGGATCGTCTGCTGTTCGGCTCCAACATGCCGATGGACGCGATGACGGTCAGCCATGAGGGGTTGCTCGACACCGTGGTCGGGCTGGTGACCTCGACGGGGACCACCTCGGAAGGCCGCCGGTTCTTCTCTGAGAACGCCCGGCAGGTCTACACGTTGTGAGGCCTGGTGACTAGGCGGCGATGACGGCTACTCCCGTTCTGCCACCGTCGATGTCGACGACGGTGCCGTGGACGAAGGCGGCTTCGTCGCTGGCCAGCCAGACCGCGGCGTGGGCGATGGCGTCAGGTGTGCCGACGCCGCCTGCCGGGGTGCCCTTCATCATGACCTCGCCGGGATGGGGTTCGCCGCCCTCCGGGGTCGGAGGCAGGATGACGCCGGGGGAGACGGCGTTGACGCGTACGCCCAGTGGGCCGAACTCGGCTGCCCATGCCCGGGTGAGGGTTTCCATGGCTCCCTTGGTCGAGCTGTAGAGCGCGCCGACGGGGACGCCCAGGCGGGCGATCCAGGAGCCGAGGTTGATGACGACCCCGCCGCCGGACTCGGCCATGGCGGGCACGACCGCGGCGGTGAGGAAGAACGGGGCCTTCACGTTCACGCCGTAGACCTGGTCGAAGGTGTCCTCGTCGGTCGTGGTGGTGTCGGGGGCGGGGTAGACGCCGGCGTTGTTCACCAGGATGTCGATCCGGCCGCCCAGGGTCTGGCGGGCTCGTTCGGCCAGGTCCTGGGAGGCCTGCTTGCTGCCGTCCAGGTCGGCGGCCAGGAAGTCGGCCTGGCCGCCGGAGGCTCGGATCGCTTCGATGACCCGCTCGCCTCGTTCCCGGTTGCGGCCGGACACGATGACGTGAGCCCCCTCGGCGGCGAACGCCTCCGCGATCGCCTGGCCGATGTTGCTGGTCGATCCGGTGACCAGCGCCGTCTTGCTCCGCAGTCGCCCACTCATGGCGCGCCTCCCTCGTCTCGCGGGTGTGGCGACCACTATGCGTCGGCGAAAATGGACCGGCAAGTCCAAAGTGGTCGTAGGCTGGACCCGTTGGTCCAGTGCCGGGGAGGGGAGTCGGGATGCCGGACGTGCTGACCGCCAAGGGGCGCGCCACGCGGGCCCGCATCATCGAGGGCGCGGCCGAGGTGCTGCGCGACCTGGGCGTCGCGTTCGCCACGCTCGACGACATCCGCAGCCGCACGCGCACCAGCAAGAGCCAGCTGTTCCACTACTTCCCCAACGGGAAGGACGAACTGCTTCTGGCGGTGGCTCAGTTCGAGGCGGACCGCGTTCTGGAGGACCAGCAGCCGCATCTGGGGCGGCTGGACTCGTGGGAGTCGTGGCGCCGGTGGCGGGACGTGGTGGTCGAACGCTACGAACGCCAGGGCGATCATTGTCCGCTGGGATCGCTGTTCCTCCAGGTCGGGCGCTCCACGCCGGGCGCGCGGGCGATCGTGGGCGAGTTGATGCGGCAATGGCAGCAGCACCTCGCCGAGGGCATGCGCGCCCTTCAGAGCAACGGTCTGACGTCGCCGAGTCTGGACGTTGAACGGACGTCCGCCGCACTTCTGGCGGGCATTCAGGGTGGCGTGACCATCCTCATGGCCACCGGCGACTCCACCCATCTGAAAGCGGCCCTCGACAACGGCATCGACCACCTGCGCACCGCGACCGCGCAGCTCTGACCGGCCGGAATAGCCCGGCGGCGTTCCATGTATCGCCGTGTCACTGGGATTTCATCGGTGATCCCTAATTTCCTCTCATGCATACAAGAGGTCTCATGGTCGCCGCGGCTGCTGCGGCCGTCGTCGCGGGCGCCGCCGCGCTGGTGCCGGGCATAGATGGGGGACACGCGTCCCGGGCCGGGTTCACCGCCGCGGAGGGCGACAGTCCCGCTGCCATCCGGCAGTCGGTGCTGAACGGCACCGCGCTGAGCCGCCACAGGCTCGTCAACAACTGCACCACCAAGAGTGGCAAGAAGACCTACCACCTCGGCTGCGACTCCTCGCTGATGGCGTCGCGTACCGACCCGAACAAGCCCCTGGTCACGTCGGAGCCGGCGGCTCTCGGGCCCGCGGACTTCGCGCGGGCGTTCCACCTGCCCGCGAGCGGAGGCCGCCGCGGAACGATCGGGATCATCGACTTCGGCGGGATCTCGACGGTGGACGCCGACCTCGCGGTGTACCGCAAGACCTACGGCCTGCCCGCCTGCACTGCCGCCAGCGGCTGCCTGAAGGTGGTCGGCAGGGACGGCGGAGCGCCGCCCGCACCGTCCAAGCTGCCGGTGCTGAGCACGATCGAGCAGGCGCTCGGGCTGGAGACGACGCTGGACGTCCAGCTGGCCTCGGCGGCCTGTCCGGGTTGCAAGATCGTCCTGGTTCAGCTGCCGGTGGACCTGGTGGCCATGGGCGCCCAGTACGCGGGCTTCCCGGCGCCGCTGGCGACCGCGCTGGCGGACGGCACGGACACCGCGATCAAGAAGGGCGCGAACGCGGTGTCGATGAGCTACATCCTGGCCAACGGCTTCCAGCCGGGCATCGCGACCGGCGACATCGGGCGGCGGCTGCGTCATCCGGGCGTCGCGGTCGTCGCCTCGTCCGGCGACCACGGCTACGTGGCGCGCAAGACCTCCGATCAGACCTGGCCGCAGGAGCTGCCGTGGGTGGTCTCGGTCGGCGGCGTCGAGCTGACCTCCCGCGACGGCGGCGCCACGTTCGCCAAGCGCGCCTGGGGCAAGGTCGAGGGCGACAAGGCCTGGTGGGGCGCGGCGAGCCTGTGCTCGACGACGCTGCCGCCCGCCAACGGGCAGCCCGCGCGGATCTCGAAGCTGTGCGCAGGGCACCGCGCCAGCAGCGACGTCTCCGCGGCCTCCACCGGCTTGGCGATCTACGACGGCTTCGGCTACGTGGGCGGCGGAACGGGCTGGGGCGTCGCGCTCGGCACCAGCGGCTCCGCCCCGTACATCGCCGGCCTGTACGCGCGGACCGGCACCGCCAAGGTGAACGGCCCGAACACCCTCTACCGGGCCCCGCGCGGCGCCATCGAGGACGTCACGACCGGCTCCAGCATGCAGAACGGCGCGACGGGCTGCGCCGACTCCCCGCCCGCGCTGTGCGTGGCCGGTCAGGGCTGGGACGGCCCGACCGGGCTCGGCGTGCCGAACGGCCTGCGCGCCTTCTGACCCGACGCCTGCTGACCCGGCCCGCCGCATCGTCAGGTGGCCGTCGACGGCCCTGGAAGCCCGCGCTTCCAGGGCCGTCGCGTGTGAGACTCGGGGCATGACCACTCTGGCTCAGCTGCGTAAGACCGCTTTCCGTCTCCCTGAGGTCGAAGAGGGCACTCATTTCGGCATGGTCGCCTTTTCCGTGCGCGGCAAGGGATTTGCTTCCATCTCGAAGGACGGCCAGGTGCAGGTGCAACTGCCGGTGGACGAGATGAAGGCCGCCTTGGCCGCGCATCCGAGCGGTGAAGAACTGGCCCGGAACGGCAAGCCGATAGGTTTCCGCGTGCCGCTGGACGACATCGACGGCAAGGATCTGAACGCTCTGGTCCGAGCCTCATGGCTCCACCGTGCTCCACGGCAATTGGCTGAGACGCTGGTCAGCGCGGAAGCGGGCGATGACTCCGACGGCTCCGACGGCTCAGACGGCGATCTGCCTGACTCGCCCTGACTCGGCAGCGCGCCCGTGCCGCGCGGTTCCTTTGGACCGGTGCATCCGCCGGGGCCCCTACCGGCGAACTACAGGCGAGAGGCTCACGTTCTCGAGCGGAGACTCTCGAGTCCGTCAGATGAGGTCGGAAGCGCGGGGGTGCTCATGGAGAAATGGCTGATTACCTACACAATGGAGGAACGCGGGGTCCTCTGGGACTCGCAGGACCCCCATTGGTCGTGGGAAGTGGACGTAGAAAGCGAGCACTTGACCGGGGAAGCGGTCGATCAGCTTCTCCGTGACCTGGTATCTGAGAAGACCAGTGGAATGGGCACCTACGTTCGCGGCGCGCGGGTGGGTGATGCCCCCTCCGCCGTTCCCGAGGATTAGCCCCGGCCGGTGGAGATCGCCTTGGTGTCCAGGAAGGCGTCTATGCCTTCCGGGCCCCATTCCCGGCCGTGGCCGCTGGCCTTGACGCCTCCGAAAGGTGCGGCCGGGTCCATGCTGTAGGGCTGGTTGACGCCGAACGAGCCGCTGCGGACCTGGTGGGCGACGCGCAGGCCACGGTCGAGGTCGGGGGTCCAGACCGACCCGGACAGGCCATAGGGCGTGCCGTTCGCGATCGCGACGGCATCGCTCTCCCGGTCGTACGGGATGACGGTGAGGACCGGGCCGAAGATCTCCTCCTGCGCGATGCGCATGCCGTTGTCGACGTCGGTGAAGAGCGTGGGCCGGACGTACCAGCCGCGTTCCACGCCCGGCGGGAGGTCGGCGCCGCCGGTGACCAGGCGGGCTCCCTCCCGCTGCCCGAGGCTGATGTACGAGCGGACGCGTTCTTGCTGGCGCCGGGCGACCAGGGGACCCAGCTGCGTCGCGGGGTCGGTCGGGTCGCCCAGCTGGAGGGACTCGACCATCGCGGTGAGCGCGTCGACGAAGGCGACGGCGCGGGAACGAGGGACGAGGATCCGCGTCTGGGCCACGCACGCCTGGCCGCCGTTCATGAGACCCGCGACCTTGACGCCGTCGGCAACGTGAGCCGGGTCGGCGTCGTCCAGGACGATGGCGGAGGACTTGCCGCCGAGCTCCAGGGAGACCCGCTTGAGGTCCGCGCCGCAGGCGGCGGCGACCTTCCGCCCGGCGGCGGTGGAGCCGGTGAAGGTGACCTTGTCCACGCCGGGGTGGCGGACCAGGTGGTCGCCGATTTCGCGGTCGCCGGCCAGGACGCTGACCGTGCCCGGCGGGAGATCGAGGTTCTCCAGGAGCTCGGCCATCAGGTGGGCGTCCAGTGGAGTCTCCGGCGCCGGTTTGAGGACGACCGTACAGCCTGCCAGGAGGGCCGGGACGAGCTTGGCCACGATGAGGAACACCGGCATGTTCCACGGGATGATCGCGGCCACGACTCCCATGGGCTCCTTGCGGACGGTGACGTCCTGCCCGAGGAAGCCCGGACGGGTCTCCTCCCAGCGGTGACGGTCGGCGAGGTCGGCCATGGCGCGCATCATGACCAGGGGGAGTGTGGCGTGCGCCGAGGTGGAGAACGTGATCGGGGCGCCCATCTCGGCCGTGACGATCTGGGCCATGTCGTGACGGCGCGGCTCGTACAGCTTGGCGAGCCGCCGTACGGCGTAGACGCGTTCGCTGGGATGCAGGCGCGGCCACGGCCCTTCGTCGAACGCGCGCCGCGCGGCGGTCACCGCGCGGTCCACGTCCCGCGGGCCGGGCGCGGGGACCTGCGCGATCACCTGCTCGGTGTGCGGGGACACGACGTCGATGGTGCGGTCGGTGCTCGGTGTCTCCCAGCGGCCCCCGATGAAGAGACGGTCCTCTTTCTGCACGGTTCCTCCGGCTCAGACTGTGTGGATCTCCCGGAAATACCGGATCGTCGGGGGCGGGTCCGTCGCGACGCCGACGGGCGGTGACAGCGTGCCGGACCGGCCGGCGTCGGCGACCTGGGCCCGGACGGCCTCGAGGTCCTCGGCGTCGATCTCGTAGATCGCGACGAACGGGCCGTCGTCGCCCAGCGGCGCGAACCTGCGGGCCGACACGATCCCCTTGATCCCGGCCATCTCGCGCATGTGGGTGTCGTTGTACCACTCGTGGTAGGCGGCGGCCTGCTCGGGCGAGCCGGGCCGGGATTCGACGTACAGGATCCCCTTGGGCATCTACTCGTCTCCCTCGTGCTTGTGAATGACGCCGTCCTTCATCACCAGCCGCACGTCCTGCAGCGCGGTGATGTCCTGGGCGGGATCGCCGGGCACGGCGATGATGTCGGCGAGCAGGCCGGGCGCCAGGCGGCCCCGATCGTCGGCGCCGATCAGCTCGGCACTGGTGACGGTGGCGGCGCGGATGGCCTGCATGGGGGTCATGCCGCGATCGACCAGCGCCCACAGCTCCTTGGCGTTGTCGCCGTGCGGGACGGCCGGGGCGTCCGTACCACAGGCGATCTTCACGCCAGCGGCGATGGCCTTGCCGAGCATCCGCCGCGCCTGTGGAAAGACCTCGGCGGCCTTGCGCTGCAGAGCGGGCGCCGCCCTGGAGACGTCCAGGCCCTCCGACAGGTAACTGGTCGGGACGAGGAACGTGCCGTGGTCGACCATCATCTGGATGGTCTCGTCGGTGGCGAGCGACCCGTGCTCGATGCAGTCGACACCGGCACGGACGCAGGCGCGGATCCCGGCGTCCCCGTGGGCGTGGGCCGCGACCGGCAGGCCCGCGCGGTGGGCCTCGTCGACGATGGCGGCGAGTTCCTCGTCGGAGTACTGCTGCGCGCCCGCGGCGGTGCTGTGGGACATCACGCCGCCCGACGCCGAGATCTTGATGACCTGCGCGCCGTACTTGATCTGGTAGCGGACCGCCTTGCGGACCTCGGGGACGCCGTTCGCGATCCCCTCCTCGACGCTCAGCGGCATGATGTGCGGCGCGATCCGCTGGAACATGGTCGGGTCGAGGTGGCCGCCGGTCGGGGTGATGGCGTGCCCGGCGGAGACGATGCGGGGCCCCTGCGCCCAGCCCTGGTCGATGGCGCGGGCCAGGTCCACGTCCAGCAGGTAACCGCCGGTCTTCACCATCAGCCCGAGGTTGCGGACGGTGGTGAAACCGGCGAGCAGGGTCGTGCGGGCGTTCACCGTGCCCCGCAACGTCCGGTAGACGGGGTCGTCGGTCACGCCGTGCTGCGGGCTCGGCAGGCCGGTGGGGTTCTCCGGGCCGCCGATGAGCAGGTTGATCTCCATGTCCATCAGGCCGGGCAGCAGGGTCGCCTCGCCCAGGTCGATCTCGACCGCGACAGAGGACGGCACGTCCGGCGGATTCACGGCGGTGATGAGGTTGCCCTCCACCACGATCACCGCCGGTGAACGGACCCGCCCGGCGTCGACGTCGATCCAGCGGGCCGCCCGCAGCACCGTCGGGCCCGAGGTCACGTGCGGGGCCGCGCCCGAGGCCGCGCCCGAGATCGCGCCCGTCACGGGCCCGGCTCGATGACGCAGTGGAGCGTGGCGGAGGCGGCGTCGGGGACGCGCTGCTGCGACCACACCTCGACCGGGAACGACACGGTGATCATCGAATAGAGCAGGCGCATCAGGTTCGTCGCGTCCTCGGGCAGGTCGTCGATCGGGAAACGGTCGCAGTAGGCGATGGCGTCCTCGGCCCGCGCGGTGATCGCGTCGTAGAACGCCTGCATGTCGGGCATCGAGCCGGCCAGGCGCTTGGCGTACCGTTCGGGCTCGGTCGCCAGGCACCAGTCGCCCGCGTACGGCTCCAGGTCGGCGAACTCGGCGGGCAAGGCCGGCGGGGCGGGCAGGGCGGGCAGGGAGGGCGGCTTCACGGTCATCGGGCTCACGCTCCCGCCAGGTTTCGCCGGTGGTCCTCGACCCAGTCGGCCGCGACCTTGTGCAGGTGCCGGCAGAGGATCTCCTGGTCGCAGAGCGGGAACGCGGTCACCGCTCGCGACTCCAGCATCGACTGGGTCGCCTCCAGCGTGCTGGCGTCCTGCAGCCCGTACTCCTTGAACGTGGCCGCCGCCATCTCGCGGGCGACGCGCTCGCGGGCGTTCGTGGACGGAACGAAGTAGAGGTTGCCCTCGAAGATGTGGGTGTTATAGCTCGTGGGCCAGTAGTGGTACGTCAGGTACCAGCCGCCGGACCAGATGAGGATCGTGAAGTTCGGCCACAGCTGGAACGAGTCCAGCCCCCACGGATCGCAGCCGGCCGGGTTGAGGCCGACGGGCATCTTCTCCATGCCGAGGTCCGGCTCGTCCCACGGCCCGAACAGACCGCTGCGTGTGATGTCCTCCATGGGTTTGCGCATGTCGCCGGGCAGTTCCCACGTGATGACGCCGGACGTGCTGACCAGGCGGTGCGGGCCTTCGAGACGGTAGTGCGGTGCCTCGAAGCCCGCCTGCTGCGCGGCCGCCGAGAACTTGGCCGGTGACTGCGAACCGTGCAGAACGGCCGCGTGGTAGAACTCCTGGAACGCGTCCATGTAGAGCTTCCAGTTGGCGCCGACCTCCGAGCGGTAACACCAGCGTTCGGTCATCTTCTCGAACGGGTAACCGTCCAGATTGGTGATCATCGGGCCGAGGAAGTCGTGCAGGGTCTGCTCGGGCTCGGCGGCCAGGTTGATGAAGATGAACCCGGACCAGACGTCGCAGTGCACGGGCACGAGCCCGTAGTCCTGCTTGTCGAGGTCGAAGAACTCGCCCTCCTGCTGGACGAAGTTGAGCTGTCCGTCCAGGCCGTAGCGCCAGCCGTGGTATTTGCAGGTGAACTGCCTGCACATGCCGGAGGTCTCTTCGCGGGGGAGGTCGTTCCAGACGAGCTTGTTGCCCCGGTGGCGGCAGATGTTGTGGAACGCGCGGACCTCGCCGCCGGTGTCCCTAACGATGATCACCGAGGTCTTGGCGGCCTGGATCTCCTTGGTGAAGTAACTTCCGGTACGCGGCAGCTGCTCGACGCGCCCGACGTTCAGCCAGGCGCGTCCGAAGATCGCCTTGCGTTCCAGCTCGAAGTACTCCGGGGAGATCGAGTCCTCGTACGGCATCGGGGCCGTGCCCAGCTCGGGGTAGTGCTCTGTCCAGCTGCCCTCGGGTGGTTTGGGCCAACGCGGCATGGTTCCTCCTACTGGATCGGTTCGTCGCCCAGGACGGTGGTGCGGAGCATCTCCCGCGGCGACGCGGAGTCGTAGGGTGCCGCGCGATGGATGACCCCGCGGTTGTCCCAGATGACGGTGTCGCCGACCGACCACGTGTGCCGGTAGACGCGTTCGGGCGCGGTGCAGCGTTCGAGCAGGTCGTCCAGCAGCGCCCGGCCCTCGCCGGGGTCCATGTCCACGATGTGGTCGGTGGACGCCCCGAGCACCAGCGACCTACGTCCCGAACGGTGCGTCCAGACCAGCGGGTGCTCCTTGACCGGCCGGCGTCGCCACACGGCCAGCTGCTCCGGGCTGGGCTCGGGGGTCACCAGGCGTTGCGAGGCTTCGAGGGAGTGGACCACGCGCAGCGAGCCGATCCGCTCCTGCTCCTCGGCGGTGAGCTCGTCGTAGGCGGCGTACGTGCTGGCGAACTCGGTCTCGCCGCCGCTGCTCGCCACGGCCTTCGCGGTGAGCATCGTCGCCTTCTGCGGGTACGCGTCGTCCGCCGGGGTGCATCCGTCGATGTGCCAGTCGAACGTGGCGCGCAGATACCCGGCCGAGGAGTTCTTGGAGGTGTCGAGGCTGACCCGGTAGATCCCCTCGACGGGGTGGTGGCCGGGGGAGACGTCGACGTCCCCGAGCCTGCGGCAGAACGCCACCTGAGTCTCGGGATCCAGATGCAGGTCACGGAAGACCAGGACGCCGTGTTCCTCCAGCGCGTCCATGACCGCTCCGGGCAGGGCGTCGTCGTGCATCAGACGGTCGCGGTCGACGCCCGCGATCTCGGCGCCGATCGAGTGGCCGAGGCGGTCGGCCGTCATCGAGGCGGGGACGCGGCCGCTCACGGGATGGGCTCCTTCACGCGGATGATCTCGGCGTCGGCGGCGTCGGTCGCCTTGGGCTGCTGGAACACCTCGATCGCCATCGCGATCATGACCAGCGCGTACACCAGCCACAGCAGCCGCAGGGCGTCCTCGGGCAGGTCGTCGAGCGGGAACTTGTCGCAGTAGGCGATCGCCTCCTCCAGCCGGGGGAAGAAGGCGTCATAGAACTCCTGCATCTCGGCCATCGAACTGTTCAGGCGCCGCTCGTAACGCCGCGTCTCGGTCTCCAGCGACCAGATCTCGGCGAAGCGTTCGAGCTCGGCGAACTCGGCGGGCAGCAGGGCTGCGGCCATCGTCGTCACACCTCCGCGGGTTCGCGCCGGTAGTCGTCGACCCAGTCGGCGACGACCTTGTGGAAATGCCGGACGAGGATCTCCTGGTCGCTCAGCGGAGAGGCGGTGACGATCCCCGATTCGAGCGCGGTCTGCGTGCCGGTGAGCATCCCGGCGTCCTGCAGCGCGAAGTCCTTGAACACCACCGCCGCGACCTCGTGCTCCACCCGTTCGTGAACGGTCGTGGCGGGCTGGAAGCAGAGCATCCCCTCGAACCGGTGGGTGTTGTGGGACGTCGGCCAGTAGCGGTACAGCAGGTACCAGCCCCGGTAGATGAGGATCTCCAGGTTGGGGAAGATCTGGAAGTTGTCGATCCCCCAGGGGTCGATGCGGCCGGGGTTGAGGCCCGGGGGCATCTCGCCGAGTTCCGGCGACTCCCAGGGGCCGACCAGGCCGCTGCGGGTGACGCGTTCGATCGGATACATGTACTCGGGCGGCAGCGTCCAGCGGCGTGCGCCGCCCGAGCTGGTCATGCGATGGGGACCGTCGATCTGGAAGTGCGCGCACTCGAAACCGGCGCCGGGTTGGCGTACCTCGGCCGGAACCTGCTGCGGATGCAGCGCCGGAACGTGGTAGTACTCCTGGAACGCGTCAGCGAAGATCTTCCAGTTGCTGCGGTTGTCGGCGGTGAACTCGTACCACTCGGTCATCCGGTCGAACGGGTAACCGTCCAGGCCCGTGATCATCGGACCGAGGAAGTCGCGCAGGCTCTGCTCGGGCTCGGCGGCCAGGTTGATGAAGATGAACCCGGCCCACACATCGCAATGGACGGGCACGAGCCCGAAGTCCTGCTTGTCGAGGTCGAAGAACTCGCCCTCCTGCTGGATGAACTTGAGCTGTCCGTCCAGGCCGTAGCGCCAGCCGTGGTATTTGCAGGTGAACTGCCTGCACATGCCGGAGGTCTCTTCGCGGGGGAGGTCGTTCCAGACGAGCTTGTTGCCCCGGTGGCGGCAGATGTTGTGGAACGCGCGGACCTCGCCGCCGGTGTCCCTAACGATGATCACCGAGGTCTTGGCGGCCTGGATCTCCTTGGTGAAATAGCTTCCGGTACGAGGTAGCCGCTCAACGCGGCCCACGTTCAGCCAGGCCCGTTTGAAGATGGCCTCGCGTTCCAGCTCGAAGAACTCCGGGGACGTCGAGTCCTCGAACGAGATCGGCTCGGTCCCGAGGCCGGGATAGTGCTCGGTCCAGCTGCCTTCCGCAGGCTTCGGCCAACGACCCATGTCACTCCTCGCTTTCGGGCAGTCGGGTTGGCATCTCTGCGCGCATGTCGGGGTCAAGCTCCAGGCCGACGCTGTTGAAGACCATCGCCAGGCACAGGTAGGAGCCCACGACGAACGGCACCTCCAGCAGCTGACGGGCGTCCAGGTGCGTCTCCAGCGCGGCCCAGGTCGCGTCGCCGATCGCACATCGGTCGATCAGCTGGTCGGCCGCGTGCAGGAGCAGCGCTTCGAGGTGCGTCCACGGGCCGGTCCCGGCCCAGCCGTCTCCGCCCGGCCCGGTGTCTGCGAGCGCCT
Organism: Actinomadura barringtoniae; assembly: GCF_017573505.1. Taxonomy (GTDB): domain Bacteria; phylum Actinomycetota; class Actinomycetes; order Streptosporangiales; family Streptosporangiaceae; genus Spirillospora; species Spirillospora barringtoniae. Next base: position 332,506 of record NZ_JAGEOJ010000004.1, on the reverse strand, counting down.
CGATCTGCTCGGCGGTCACGCCCAGCCGGGCCGCGATCCGCGCGTGCTGGACCCACTCGTAGACCGAGCCGGTCCGCCACGCCACCCGCAGGATCATCAGCTCGCGGTGGCAGGGCTCCAGCGTCGGGTCGTCCAGCAGGACGCCGTTGTAGTTGAGCCAGGCGCCGGCGAGCCGGGCATGATGCCCGAGCACGCCCAGGACGTTCGGCATCCGGGGCGCGCCGGGCGCACCGGACAGGTACTGGTCGATCCGCTTCACGTGACCGCGCAGCTGGGTGCGGGTCGGCTCGTCCCACTGCTCGGGTGCCAGCGGAGCCAGCCGCGGCGATGCAGGGCTCATCTGACCGCGCCCCTCATATGACAGCGCCGCCGTTCACGCCGAGCACCTGCCCGGTGATGAACCCGGCCTCCTCCGAGCAGAGGAAGACGCAGGCGGCGGCGATGTCGTCGCCCGTGCCGAGATGGCCGACCGGGATCGCCCGTGCCATCACCTCGGAGTCGGGCAGGTGACCGTCGGCCTGGGAGGCGCGGGACATCGGGGTGTCGATGCCGGACGGCGGGACGTTGTTGACGGTGATGCCCATCGGGGCGTACTCGCGCGCCAGCGCCTTGGTCATGGCGATGACGCCGCCCTTGGACGCGGTGTAGTGCACCATGCCGGGCGAGCCGCGCTGGGCGCTGGACGAGGAGATCGTGACGATCCGGCCCCACCGCGCCCGCATCATGTCGGGGATCGCGGCCTGGACCACGTTGAACGTCCCGGTCAGGTTCACCTCGATGACCCGGTGCCAGGACTCGGCGGTGATGGCGGTGAACGGGTCGAAGGCGACCAGGCCGGCGCTGGTGACGACGATCTCGACGGGCCCGAGGTCGGCGCGGACCTTGCGCAGCGCCTCGTCGATCGCCGCCCGGTCGGTGACGTCGGCCTGGCACGCCAGCGCCCGCGCGCCCCGGCCCTGGAGCTCCTCGGCGGCCCGCTGCGCGGCCGGGCCGTCGACGTCGAGCACGGCGACCCTGTCACCGCGCCGGGCAAGCTGCCGGCAGATGGAAAGGCCCATCCCCGACGCCCCGCCCGTCACCACCGCGACCCTCGGCATGCACGCTCCTCATTTCACTTGCTCTGTGCTATTAATCGAGTGATTAATAAGGTTTGTATGACAGGGGTGAATGCGTGTCAAGGGTGTCTTGGTAGGTGATCTCTCAATAGGCGAGAATCACCTTTCGTGGTCGTCTGAAAGCTTTAAGTGACGATCGGACGCCGATAGACTCGACCGGCGCCGAGCAGGGGAGGTGGGCTTCATGGAGGACTCCACGACCCGTACCGCGATCCTCGACGCGACCCAGCAGATCATGCTGGAGGACGGTTACGCCGCCGTGAGCTCACGGCGCGTGGCCGACAAGGCGGGCGTCAATTCCGCGCTCGTCTACTACTACTTCGGCACCATGGACGACCTGTTCATCGCGACGTTCCAGCGCGGCGCCGAGCAGTCGTACCGGCGGCAGGTCGAGGCGCTCTCGTCCGACCAGCCGCTGTGGGCGCTCTGGGAGATGATCCACGACGCGCCGCGCACCGCGCTCACCATGGAGTTCGTGGCGCTCGCCAACCATCGCAAGGCGATCCGGAGCGAGATCACCAGATCGTCCCAGCGGTTCCGGGCGATGCACCTGGAGGCCGCGTCGAAGGTCATGGCGAAGAGCCCGCCGGGCCCGGACCTGCCGTCTCCCGAGGCGATCGTCCTGCTCATGTCCAGCGTCTCCCGCTTCCTGCTGATGGAGCAGGCCTTCGAGGTGTCCACCGGGCACGCCGAGATGATCGCCCACGTCGAGGACCACCTGCGGCGGATCGAGGGCGAGCGCCGTACCGCCCTCAGGGACGCTTGATCGCCGACATGTACATCTCCAGGACGGGCCGGTAGAGGTCGACGTCGCCGAGGCGGCTCTCCAGCACGACCGCGTCGCTGGTGGCGATGATCAGGTGCGCGAACGTCAGGGCGGGGATCGTCAGCGTCCCGCCGAAGCGCGCGATGCCGTCCTCGATGAACCGCGCCAGGCTCTCCGCGGCCTCCATCCTCTTGGCCGTCACCCGCTCGCGCGCCTCGGGGTTGCGCAGCAGGTAGAGGGCGAGCTCGTGGCTCAGCGCGGCACGTTCGGCACCGCGGTCCTGGCCGAGCCCGCGCCACAGCTCGGCGACCTCGTCCAGCTCGCGCGCTCCGAGCTCGGTCACCGCCGACACCACTTCGGTGAAGCTGTCGATGTAGCGGCGCCAGTGCCGGTCGCTGACTTCCAGGAACAGGTCCTCTTTGGTGCCGAAGTGCTTGTAAATGGCGCCTTTGGTGAAGCCGGCCGCATAAGCGATGTCGTCGAGGGTCGCCTGCGCGAAGCCTTTCTCGGCGAACACCTCCTCGGCCGCGTCCAGGAGCAGTGAACGGGTGTGGTCGCGCCGCCGTTCCCTCGTCCAGCGTTCCACCATGTCAGCGATTATGCAGCAGCGGCGCGGCGAGCTGCCTGAGGGAGCCCAGGAACAGCTCGTCCATCCGCGGGCTGAGTTCGGCCAGCGTCGCGGCGCCGGCGTGGGCGGCGGAGCCGAAGGAGCGTTCGAGGACATCGGTGGCGGTCGTGCCTATGGAAAGGCAGAGGCAGGCGATCCCGTCGAGGCGCAGTTCTTCGAGTGCCTTGCGAACATCAGCCTCCGCGTATCGGCCTTCATAGCCGTCGTCGTAGGGAAATCCATCCGAAAGGACGAGCAGTAGCCGATGTGGTGTTCCGGCTTCGGTTTTGAGGATCTCGCCCGCGCCGCGGATGCCCGCGCCGAGGCGGGTGTAGCCGGACGGCTGGAGCTGGTTGAGCCGGGCTCGCCCGAGGGCGTCGAACCGTTGCCCGAACGTCTTGATGGCGGGCAACTGGACGGCATGGCGGCCCTGCGACCGGAACGCGTAGACGGCGACGCGGTCACCGAGCTCTTCGAGCGTCGCCGCCAGTGTCGCGGCCGCCCGCCGTTGGTGGTCGTGGACCGCGAGCCCGCCGTGATCGGCGTCGGCGGCCGACCCGGACGCGTCGACCAGGACGAGGACGCCGAGCTCCCGCGCGAGCTTGCGGCGGTCCAGGTAGACGTTCTCGGGTGGCGAGTGTCCCGAGCGCACGTCGACGAACAGGTCGATGAGCGCCTCGACGTCGATCTCGTCGCCGTCCGGACGGCCGCGCAGGATCCTCGGGCCGAGGCCGATGCGGGCCAGGCGTCGCCGCAGCACGTCATCGTGCGGGACCCCGGCGGCGGCGATGTCGGCGGCGGCGGTCAGCGGGAAGCCGACGACCCGGCACCAGCCGGGCCGGTAGCGGTCGTTGTAGACGTCCCACTCCGGATGGAGCGCGGCCCCCACGCCGAGGGCGGCGCCGGGCTTGCCGTCGTCGGCGAAACGGATCGGCGTGGGAAGGGGACGGGCGTGCTCCCCGACCCGTTCCGACCGCCGTACGGAGCGGACCCGCAGCTCCGTACCGGCGGCGCCTTCCCCGGAGGTTCGTGAGCCGCCGAGCAGCTTGCGGAGATAGTCGCCGAGGGTGCGTGAGGCGAACAGCGGATTCTCGAACAGCTTGAGGATGCGGCTCTCTCCGGACTGCTCCTGGTCGCCGTCGTCATCGGCTTCGGGCAAGTCGATGGGATCGAACTCCAGGCGCAGTTCCTTGTCGCCGGCCCGCGCACCCGGCCCCTCCGGAGCAGCCAGCAGCCGCGAAGGCTTGATCGCCCCGAACCACTCCGGCGGATCGGGCACCTTCCCGCGCCCTCTGGCCAGCTCCAGAGACTCCGCAGCGCTCGCGGTTCCCGGGTCTCCAGCGGGACGGATCGCGGCGGCGACCGGGTAGTGCTCCGCGAGTTCGGCGAGCACCCTGCGACCTTCGAGGGTCAGATAGCGGCGCGCGACCGCCGGTCGTGACCAGAGCGCCTTCGCCCACTGCCGGTCCAGGCTCCCCGCGCCGAGCAGCGCACTCTGGACGACGGTCTCGCGGCGCTGCTCGGCGACGGAACCACCGGCCGACACGAAGACGACCCGGCCGTTGGTATGAGCGGCCTCACCGGTCCTCGCCTCCGCGACATCGACGGACCTGCCGGCGATGGCGGTGGCGAGGAACCGGAACCGGCCGGGGCCGCCCTGATCGAGATCGGTCATGTCGTCGGCGGGGCGGGCAGGACGGAGTCGGCCAGTTCTCCGAGGGCGCGGACCACGTCCGGGTCGTCGGACAGGACCTGGACGACGGCCGCCTGGACGGCGCCGCGCAGGCTCAGTCCGTGCGCGACGAGACAGCCCGCGAGGATCAGCATCCGGGTGGAGGCCACCTCGCGCAGCGGCGAGCCGTCCAGCCTCCGGATGACGCCGCCGAACGCGACCAGCGCACCCGCCGTCTCGGCGTCGATCCCCGCCTCGTGCGCGACGACCTGCGCCTCGACCTCGGTGGGCGGGAAGCCGAGCTCGATGGCGACGAACCGCTGCCGCGTCGACTCCTTGATGTTCTTCAGCACGCTCTGGTAGCCGGGGTTGTAGGAGATCACCAGCTGGAACCCGGGTGCCGCCGACAGGGTCGTGCCGAGCCGGTCGAGGGCGAGCTCGCGGCGGTGGTCGGCGAGCGGATGGATGACCACGACGGTGTCCTGGCGTGCCTCCACCACCTCGTCCAGGTAGCAGATGGCGCCCTCGCGCACGGCCCGGGTGAGCGGCCCGTCCACCCAGACGGTCTCGCCGCCCTTGAGCAGGAACCGGCCCACCAGGTCCGCCGACGTCATGTCCTCATGCCCCGCGATCGTGATCAGATCACGGCCGAGCTCGTGGGCCATGGCCTCCACGAAGCGGGTCTTGCCGCATCCGGTGGGCCCCTTCAGCAGCACCGGCAGCCCGCCGCCCGCAGCCGCGCGGAAGATCTCGGCCTCGTCGCCGACCGCCCGGTAGAACGGCGCCCCCGCTTCCGCCCCCGCCTCCGTCCCCGCTTCCGCCACCGAGTCCGCGACAGCGGCCTGATCGGTCAGCATCAGCGGCCCTTGTCGAACGGGACGATCGTCGGCAGCTTCCGGTTCTCCGGCGGAACGACCTTGCCGTCCGGGCCGATGTTCGCCGATCCCGGACCGGGGATCGGCAGCGCCGGGTCGGGGCACAGCCGCCCGGTCCCGTCACCGCAGATGCCGCTGGTGAAGTACGAGCGCTTCTGGATGTCGGTGGGCCAGGAGTCGGCGTGCATCGCGAACCACTGCACCGGGACGTTGTAGAAGACGAAGAACAGCGCGCTGCTCGCCGCGAAGATCGCCAGGAAGCGGGTGGCCTGCTGCCGCACCATGCCGCCCCGGACGCGTTCCAGGCCCCGCTCCACGAACGACCGGCCGCGGTCGTCGGTGAAGTAGCGCAGCGCGCACAGGCCCGCCTGGACGCCGCCCCACATCATCCCTTCGTAGAGCGGCCACTGGTAGTAGTGGCCGGCGTTGATGGACAGGGACCTGATCGCGCCGGGGTAGGTGAACAGCCCCATCGGCATGAGGAACAGGCCCTCCATGAAGAAGTCGAACACGAACGTCCACACCGCCACGACGCAGATCAGTCCGAGGTTGCTGATCCCCGGCCATCGCGCCTTGACCCGCCGCATCACCCAGCAGCCGAGCATCGTGCACAGCAGGACGCCGTAGGAGTAGCCGGGCGCGTTCATCAGCAGCGGCTCGGCCATCATGTGGCCCGGTTCGCCGAACGAGCGCCAGCCCGGGATGTCCTGCGTCCACGAGCCCATGTTCCAGAGCCAGCTGTTGTAGGTGCACCAGGTGTTGAAGTAGTTCAGGAGCGGATCCTGGAAGAACAGCAGGCCGAAGGACACCAGGAGCATCCCGTCGAGCGTGATCCGCCGCTCCCGCCGCCACGGCCTGACGATGAAGAACCAGAGTCCGACCGGGAATCCGATCAGGGTGACGGCGGTCCACGTGGTGAGGACCACCTTCATCAGCGTCGGGGGATCGCTCGGGCCCGCGGGCACCCGCTCGAAGTGCGGCCCGCTGACCCAGCGGATCCAGACGTAGAGCTGGAGGAGGAGGATCGCGGCGCCGATGACGGTCCAGATCTGGACGGGCTTGCTCTTGGACGGGACGGCGGCGCCGGCTGCGGCGGCCGCGTCGCGGGTCTCGGTGAGGGTGGGGGAGGAGGTCTTGTCCGGGTCCGGCTGTCCGCTCACGACACTGTCTCCTTCTGGATCGCTGTCGTACGGCTTCGGAATCCGTCTGGCCGAAAAGATACTCGTAAGAATCTGAGAGGGGAACCGGTATCGACGCTCGACATGGAATCTATCTTCTCGACATGAGAGAGTACAGTTCTCATTCCTGAGAAGGAGGCCGCTGATGCGTGCGATCCCCGCCGAACTCGCCGCCCGGTACGAGGCGGAGGGCTGGTGGACACGGGAGACGATCGGGGATCTGCTGGCCCGCGGCCTGGAGAGGGCGCCCGGGACCGCGTTCCGCGTGCACTCGGACGTGCGCCCGTGGGCGGGGACGTTCAGCGACGTCGAGGAGACGGCGCGCAGGCTGGCCGGCGGCCTGCGCGAACGCGGCGTCGTCCCCGGTGACGTGGTCGCCTTCCAGCTGCCCAACTGGATGGAGGCCGCCGCGGTCTTCTGGGCCTCGGCCTTCCTCGGCGCGGTCGTGGTGCCGATCGTCCACTTCTACGGCCGTAAGGAGGTCGGCTACATCCTGGACGCGGTCAAGCCGCGCGTGTTCGTGACGGCCGAGCGGTTCGGGCGGATGGAGTACGACGCGGACCTGTGCGCCGCGGTGCCCGTGGTCGGCGTCGTGGGGCGCGACTTCGAGGAGCTGCTCGCCGCCGAGCCGATGGCCGGCGCGCTCGCGACCGACCCGGCCGGGCCCGCGCTCATCGCGTTCACCTCCGGCACGACGCGCGACCCGAAGGGCGTCGTGCACAGCCACCAGACGCTCGGCTTCGAGACGCGGCAGCTCGCGGAGATGTTCCCGCCCGATCGTGGGGAGCAGCTCACCGCGGCCCCGGTCGGCCATTTCATCGGCATGGTGAACGCGTTCCTCATCCCGGTGCTCGACGGCACGCCGGTCAACCTCGCCGACGTCTGGGACCCGGGACGCGTCCTCGCGCTGATGGCCGGTGAGGGGCTCACCGTGGGCGGCGGCGCGACATATTACATGACCAGCCTCGTCGACCATCCCGACTTCACGCCCGCGCACCTGCGGCACATGAGGTACGCGGGGCTCGGCGGGTCGTCGGTCCCGGCGGCGGTCACGCGGCGGCTGGCGGCGTTCGGGATCACCGTGTTCCGCTCGTACGGCAGCACCGAGCACCCGTCGATCACCGGCACGCGGCACACCGCGCCCGAGGACAAGCGGCTCTACACCGACGGCAGGCCCCGGCGCGGCGTGGAGATGCGGCTGGCCGAGGACGGCGAGATCCTCAGCCGCGGCCCCGACCTGTGCCTCGGCTACACCGACGCGGCCCTCACCGAGAAGGCCTTCGACGCCGACGGCTGGTACCGCACCGGCGACATCGGCGAACTCGACGACGACGGCTACCTCACGATCACCGACCGCAAGGCCGACATCATCATCCGCGGCGGCGAGAACATCGGCGCGCTGGAGGTCGAGGACGTGCTCCTCGGCATGCCGGGCGTCGCCGAGGTCGCGGTGGTCTCGGTCCCCGATCCGCGCCTGGGGGAACGGGCCGCCGCCGTCATCCGGACCAAGCCGTCCGCCCCCGCCCCCACGCTGGAGAGCATGCGCGCCCACCTGGAGAAGGCGGGCCTGGCCAGGCAGAAGTGGCCCGAGGAGATCCACCTGCGCGACGACTTTCCGCGCACCGCGAGCGGCAAGGTCCAGAAGTTCCTGCTGCGCAAGGACATCACTCGTACACCACGGTGACCGAGTCGCCGTCGGGGATGCCCTGGCAGGTGAGGACGTAGCCCTCGGCGACCTCCTCCTCGGTCAGCGCGTCGTTGACCCGCATCGTCGCGGTGCCCTCGGTCAGCTTGGCCATGCACGTCGCGCAGTTGCCCGCCTCGCAGGAGAACGGCGGCGCGAGACCCGCCCGCCGGGCGCTCTGCAGCAACGTCTCGTTCGGGCGCCGCCGCACCGTGACGCGCTGCTTGCCGAGCACGATCGTCGTCGTCGGCGTGCCGCCGCCCGAGGCCGAGCCGCCTGAGTCCGTGCCGCTGCCCGAATCCGTGCCGTTGGACGACGGCTCGGGGGCGGGCGGGAGAGGCGCGGGCGTGCCGAAGCGTTCGGCGAACGTGCGGCCCGGGCCCGGCAGCGCCTCGGCGACCAGGTCCATGAACGGCTCGGGCCCGCACAGGTAGGAGTCGGCGGCGCCGTCGGGCCCGACGAACGCGCGGACGGCATCCGCGTCGAGCAGCCCGCGTTCGTCGTCGAAGTGACGGACCACGCTGAGGCGGCCGGCGTGGCGGCCGATGAGGTCGTCGAGGGCGTCCAGGAAGATCGCCGAGTCGCGGTCGCGGTCGGCGCACAGCAGGCGCACGGGCCGGTCGGTCGTCGCGAGGGCGCTCTTGACCAGCGACAGGATCGGGGTGATGCCGCTGCCGCCGCAGAACCCGAGCAGTGGCCCCTCGGCGGGGCGCAGGCAGAAGACCCCCATGGGCCGGGTCACCTCGACCTCGTCGCCCTCGGCGACGTTGTCGTGCAGCCAGTTGGAGACCCGGCCGCCGGGCACCCGCTTGACGGTCGTCATCAGCTCGTCGTCGGTCTCCGGCGCGCTCGACATCGAGTACGAGCGCAGCAGTTCCGCGCCGTTCACCCGCACCCGGAAGGTGCAGAACTGGCCGGCCCGGTAGGAGAACGGCCCCTCACACGGAGCGAGCACGAACGTGCTGGTGTCCGCCGTCTCGCGGACGATCCGGGTGACCGTCGCCCGCTGGAACAGAGGAGGTCTCGGCATGTCGGACTCCCTGTGATACGAGGATTCTACTCAAGTGAGAATACTATTCTCATTCAGGTAGAGGGAGTCCATCGACGGGATCGCCCGCGTCGCCAGGCCGCTAGGCGGAGGGCATGTGGTGGCGGACCATCTCCCCGATGAACTCGTCGAAGGTGCCCGGGAGGGGTCCGGTGGGGGCCATGGGGGAGGGGGCGAGGACCTCGTACTGGAGCGAGGGCGGAAGGGTCACGGCCTGGGCGACCGCCTCGGCGACCTGGTCGGGGGTCATCAGGCCCGCGTGCCGGACGAGGGCGTGGCGGAACCAGGCGCGGTTTGCGTCCATCATCTTGTCCGAGCCGAGCTCGCGGGTGACGAACTCGGTGTCCTTGGTGTTGCTGCACCGCAGCGTCGTGACGCGGATCCCGGTGCCGTCGAGCTCGAGGCGCAGCGTCCGGGCGGCCTGCTCGACGCCCGCGCTGGCCGCGGCGTAGGCGAGATGATGCGGCCACGGCTCCACGGCCGAGGTCGAGGTGATGAACAGGATGTCGCCGCCCGAGCCCGCCCGCCGCATCGCGAGAACGCCCTGGCGTGCCATGTAGAGCGAGCCGGTGAGCTTGGTCGCGATCGCCAGGTCGATCTCGCCGGGGTCGGCGTCGCACAACGGGCCGCTGAACGCCACGGCGGCGTTGTTGATCACCACCGAGACCGGGCCTAGCCGCTCCTGCGCCGCCGCGAAGAACGCCTCGACCGAGTCCGCGCTGGTCACGTCGAGCGGGTGGGTGAAGGGGGTCCCGCCGGCCTTGGTGACCAGCTCGGCGGTCCGTTCCAGCAGGTCGGTGCGGCGGCCGCCGACGGCGACCCGCCAGCCGAGGGCGCCGAACCTGGCGGCGATCGCCTGGCCGATGCCCGTGCCGCCGCCCGAGATGAGGGCGACGCGGTCGGTGTCTTGCTCTCCCATTCTCGCTCCTGGATAGGTAGATTCTCTCTGAGTAAGAATCCTATTATCGTCCCCGCAACGTGGTCGTCTCGCAAGTGAAGGGCGTTCCCTATGACCGAGCTCTACTGGGACCCGTACGACAAGACGATCGACCTCGACCCGCATCCGCTGTGGCGCCGCATGCGCGACGAGCGGCCGGTCTACCGCAACGAGCGGTTCGACTTCTACGCGCTGTCCCGGCACGGGGACGTGGAGGCCGCCCACCTGGACCACGAGACCTTCAGCTCGGCGCACGGCACGGTGCTGGAGCTGATCTCGCCCGACCCCTATCCCGGCGCCACGATGATCTTCATGGACCCGCCCGCGCACACGCTGCTGCGGGTGCTGGTGTCGCGCGGCTTCACGCCGCGGCGGGTGGCGGCGCTGGAGGAGTACGTCCGCAAGCTCTGCGCGGAGATGCTCGACCCGCAGATCGGCGGGGGCGGTTTCGACTACGTGCGCGACTTCGCCGCCCAGCTTCCCTCGAAGGTCATCTCCGAGCTGATCGGGGTCGATCCGGAGGACCGCGAGGAGGTCCGGCGGACGATCGACCTCACCTTCCACCTGGATCCCGAGAAGGGGATCATCAACGACGTCGCGTTCAACGCCCAGCTCAAGCTGCACGAGTACTACTGCGAGCAGATCGACGCCCGCCGCAGGACGCCGCGCGACGACCTCATGACCGCGCTCACCGAGGCCGAGATGGGCTCGGGCGCGGACGCGCGCCGCCTCACGACCTCCGAGGCGGCCGACTTCACCGGTCTGCTGGTCGCGGCCGGGACCGAGACGGTGGCGCGGCTGCTCGGCTGGGCCGGGGCGCTGCTGGCGGCGTATCCGGAGGAACGGGCTGTCCTGGCCGCCGACCCCTCGCTGATGGCGAACGCGGTCGAGGAGACGCTCCGGTTCGAGGCGCCGTCGCCGGTGCAGGGTCGTTTCACCAAGCGCGACGTCCCGCTGCACGGGACCACGATCCCCGAGGGGGCCAGGGTCCTGCTGGTCACCGGGGCGGCGGGGCGCGACGGGCGTAAGTATCCCGACCCCGACCGCTACGACGTCCGCCGCTCCTTCGACGGTCATGTCTCGTTCGGGCGCGGGGTGCACTTCTGCCTGGGCGCGTCCCTGGCCCGGCTCGAGGGTCGCGTCGCGCTTGAGGAGACGCTGGCCCGCTTCCCCGAGTGGGAGGTCGACCATGAGCACGCGGTACGTCTGCACACCAGCACCGTCCGTGGTTACGAGGCTTTGCCCATCCTGCTCTGACGCTCAGGTTCCGGGGCGCTGATCCTGGCCCTCTTCGAGTTTGACGAGCCATTTCTCGAACAAGGCGAAGGCTTCCTCATGGCCGGTTTTCATGCCGAGCTCCTTCTCCATGATGACGACGCGGGCGAGGCTCGTCATCACGACGGAGAGGGCGGCGGGAGGCAGTTCCGCGGACGATATCCCCGCTCTTTCGAGAATGACCGCCAGGGCCTTGGCCTGCTCCTGGCGGAACTGTTCCGCGTAACGCGCGATCTCGTCGCGTACCGCCTCGCTGCGATTGGCCATCGCCACGTACTCCATCGTGAAGGCGACGGCGGTCGGGTCGATACTGAACGCCCAAAGTCCCTGCAAGGGCCTGTCGGAGGCCAGGATCTGGGCCTGGAAGGCCAGCCCTTCCTCGGCACGCCGACGGAACATTTCCAGGACCAATTCGTCCATGGTGCGGAAGTAGTAGTGAACGAGCTGGGGTTTCAGCCCGGCACGTTCCGCCACGCGGCGGGAGCTCACCGCCATGAAGCCCGCTTCGAGCATGAGCTCCTCGGCCGCGTCGAGAAGCGCCATGCGGTTCTTGGCGTCCGGCGAGCCGAAACGGCGTTGGGCCGGCATTTCCCACCTCCATGTGTCCCGGGGAGTTCGAGTCCTCGTGCGACCGGGCCCCGGGATTCTGTGACCTTGACCACTCGGACGAGGCCATGCTAAGCATATGCCCAGCATTGCTGTGCGTGCGCTCAGCAAGACTTCGAGAGGGGCCAGCCTTGAGCGGTTTCGAAGAGGTCGACTTCTTCACCGACGAGTCCCTTGTCGCCGATCCGTACCCCTACTACGAGTCGCTGCGGGCACGCTGCCCGGTGCAGGCCGAGCCGCACCACGGCGCGATCGCGGTGACCGGCTATGACGAGGCCACCGAGATCTACCGCGACTCGGCCACGTTCTCCAACGCCAACTGCGTCGTCGGCCCGATGGTCGAGCTGCCGTTCGAGCCGCAGGGCGACGACATCGGCGACCTGATCGAACGCCACCGCGACCAGTTCCCGATGTACGAGCACCTGGTCACCTTCGATCCGCCGCAGCACACCCTGCACCGCGAGCTGCTGAAGAAGCTGTTCACCCCGCGCCGCCTGAAGGAGAACGAGGAGTTCATGTGGCGGCTCGCCGACCGCCAGATCGACGAGTTCCTCGCCCAGGGCAAGGTCGAGATCATGTCCGAGTACGCCCAGCCGTTCGCGCTGCTGGTGATCGCGGACCTGCTCGGCGTCCCCGAAGAGGACCACCAGACGTTCCGCACGCGCCTCGGCGCCCAGCGTCCCGGCCCGCTCGACGAGGAGTTCACGGGCAACCCGCTGGAGTTCCTCGAGGAGCGCTTCTCCGCCTACATCGAGGACCGGCGGCGTGAACCGGGTCAGGACGTGCTGACCTCGCTCGCCAACGCCAGGTTCTCCGACGGGTCGCTCCCCGAGGTCATCGACGTGGTGCGGATCGCCACCTTCCTGTTCGCCGCCGGACAGGACACGACGGCGCGGCTGCTCACCTCGGCGCTGCAGATCCTCGCCGAACGCCCCGATCTGCAGCGGACGCTCCGCGAGGAACGCGACCAGATCCCCGCGTTCGTCGAGGAGACGCTCCGGATGGAGAGCCCGGTGAAGAGCGACTTCCGGCTGGCCAGGAAGACCACCACGATCGGCGGCGTCGAGATCCCGGCAGGCAGCACCGTCATGCTGCTCCCGGGTGCCGTCAACCGGGACCCGGCGCGTTTCGAGTGTCCCGCCGAGTTCCGCATGAACCGCGGCAACGTGCGCGAGCACCTGGCCTTCGCCCGCGGCAACCACTCGTGCCCCGGCGCGCCGCTGGCCCGTGTCGAGGCGCGCGTCAGCCTCGAACGCCTCCTGGACCGGCTGGGCGACATCACGATCTCCGAGGCCGAGCACGGCACGCCGGACGCCCGGCGCTTCACCTACGAGCCCACCTACATCCTGCGCGGCCACAAGGCCCTCCACCTGGAGTACACCCCGCTCGGCTGAGCGCCGCGGAGCCCGAGGAGATCCGGATGAGCAGCAGCGAGAACACCGACAGGGTGGCCATCGTCACCGGCGGAGCCTCCGGGATCGGCCTGGCCACGGCCCGGCACCTGGCCGCCGAGGGACACCCGGTCGCCGTGTTCGACGTCCAGGCCCAGGCGGCGGAGAAGGCCGCCGAGGAACTGCGCGCGGACGGTGCACAGGCGCTGGCGTGCGAGGTCGACGTCACCGACCACGCGGCCATCGCCAAGGCCCTCGGCACCGTCCGCGAGCAGCTCGGCCCCGTCTCGATCATCGTCACCAGCGCCGGTATCGAGGCGTTCGACCCCGTCGGCGAGATCACGCCGGAGAAATGGAACCGCATCATCGGCGTCAACCTCACCGGCACCTTCAACAGCATCCAGCCGGTGATCCCTGACATGGTCGCCGCGGGCTGGGGCCGGATCATCACGATCTCGTCGGTCAGCGCGCAGGGCGGCGCGCCCAACATGGCGCACTACGTCGCGTCCAAGGGCGGCGTCATGGCGCTCACCAAGGCGCTGTCCTACGACCTGGCCCCACAGGGCATCACCGTCAACACGATCCCGCCGTCCATCGTCGACACCCCGATGGCGCGGCACGCCGAGGAGACCGGCGACTTCCCCGGCATCGACGACCTCGCCCCCATGACCCCCGTGCGCCGCATCGGCACGGCCGACGACATCGCCGCGGCCTGCGCGTTCCTGTGCTCGGACAAGGCGAGCTTCATCACCGGTCAGGTCATCGGCGTCAACGGCGGCTGGTACATGTGACGCCCTCCGCCGCGGGCCGTCCGAGCGCGGGCGGCCCCGGCGGCACCTGACACTCCCGGACGCGCCTGTCCGGCAGGCTCACCCACCCCCTCCCTCCGGAGTGCGCTCATGAGCACTGCCCACACAGCCTCCGCACACCGGCGCCGCCGCGCCGCGGTGCCCATCGCCGGGCCGATCGCCGGGCACCTGCGCGGGATCGTTCTGCGCTGGCTCGAACAGGCCGGCACGCTCATAGCCATCTCGCTGGAGGGCCTGCGCAAGACCTGGGCGATCCGCCGCTGGTGGGGCGAGTACCTGGAGCAGTGCTGGTTCATCGCGCGGGTCACCACGCTGCCGGTGATGCTCATCGCGCTGCCGCTCGGCGGCACGATCGCGCTGCAGGTGGGCCAGATCGTCCGGCAGCTCGGTGCCGAGGCCGGCACCGGCGCGACGGTCGTCCAAGCGCTGGTGACGCAGGTCGCGCCGGTCGCCGCGGCGCTGCTGATCTCCGGTGCCGGCGGGTCGGCGATCACCTCCGACATCGGCTCGCGGCGGATCCGCGACGAGCTGGACGCGCTGGAGGTCATGGGGATCAACCCGGTGCACCGGCTGGTGACGCCGCGGCTGTGGGCCGCCGCCACCGTCGGCGCGCTGCTGTGCTCGCTCATCATCCTCGCGGGCGTGGTGGGCGGCTTCTTCTTCAACGTCGTCCGGGAGGGCGTCACGCCCGGCTCCTACTTCGACGGGGCGACCTCGCTGCTGCACCTGTCCGACCTGCTCATCACGCTGTTCAAGGCGTGGGTGTTCGGGCTGATCGCGGCCTCGGTCTCCTGCTGGAAGGGGATGACCTGCCGCCTTGGCCCGAGCGGCGTCGGGCGGGCGGTCAACGAGGCGGCGGTGATCGGCGCGATGCTCGTCTTCGCCGCCAACTACGTGATCTCCACGCTGGCCTACAGCCTCTTCCCCCCGAGGATCTGATGAACCCCGTCGTCCCGCACCGCGTCATGGTCGTCCTGAACCGGGGCCGGCCGGCGCGCAGCCCCCAGTTCGTGGAGTTCTGCGTCTTCGCCGGGATGGTCTTCCACCACCTCGTCTTCGACATCATGCGCGGCAGGCATCTGAAGGCCGTCTTCCGGCAGGTCAGCGACATCATCGCCGGCGTCGGGGCGGTCGTGCTCGGCCTCGGCATGGTGACGGTCGTGTTCTTCATGTCGTTCTTCACCGGCACGACCGTCGGGCTGCAGGCGATCCCCGGGCTGCAGCGGGTCGGCGTGCAGTCGCTCGCCGGGATCATCGCCAGCTACGCCAACGTGCGCGAGGTGACCCCGATCATCGCCGGGGTGGCCCTGATCTTCCAGCTCGGCGCCTCGTTCACCGCCGAGCTCGGGGCGATGCGGATCTCCGAGGAGATCGACGCGCTCGAGGTGATGGGCATCAACTCGCTCGCCTACCTGGTCTGCACCCGGATCGCCGCGACGCTCATCGCGCTGGTCCCGCTCTACCTGCTCGCGCTGTTCGCCAGCTTCTTCGCCACCCGGCTGATCTCGGTCGGCTTCTTCGGCATCTCGTCGGGGATCTACGACTACTACTTCCACCTCTACCTGCCGCCGATCGACGTCCTCTACAGCGTCATCAAGGTGGTGGTGTTCACGGTGATCATCGTGATCATCCACTGCTACCGCGGCTTCAACGCCACGGGCGGGCCCGTCGGCGTCGGCCTGGCGACCGGCCAGGCCATCCGCGAGTCGATGGTGACGATCATCATGGTCAATCTGCTGCTGTCCTACATCTTCTGGGGGCACGGCGGGACGGTGAGCCTCACCGGATGAAGACCACCGACCTCACGCCGCGCACCCGGCTCCGGTTCGGAGCCGTGGGGGCCACCGTCATCGGCGCCTGCCTGGTGGCGTCCTTCGTCGCCGCCCGGGAGACCCACCCGGGCGCCCACTACCTGCGGGCCACGTTCGGCCGCGCGGGCGAGGGGCTGGACACCCGTTCCGACGTCAAGATCCGCGGCGTCAAGGTCGGCGGCGTCGCGTCGGTCCGGCTCACCGCCGACGGCCGCGCCCAGGTCACGATCCGGCTGGACCACGGCGTGCGCGCTCCCGCCAGCACCGAGGCGGCCGTGGTCCCGCTGTCGGTGTTCGGGCCCAAGTACATCGACCTGCGGCCCGGCCAGGGCGAGGGCACCGGCCCCTACCTGGCCGACGGCGGCACCATCGCCAAGACCCAGGACCCGCAGGAGCTCACCGACGTCGCCGAGCCGACGACCCGCCTGTTCGACGCGCTCAACCCGCGCGACATCGCCACCATCATGACCGCGCTGGGCGGCATCGACGGCCGCGGCCAGGAGATGTCCCGGCTGATGGACGACTCCTCCAAGCTGCTCGGCCTGGGCGCGCGCCGCAGCGCCGACCTCGGCGCCGTCCTGGACAACGGCGGCAAGGTGGCGGGCACCGTCGCCGACCACAGCGCCGAGATCGGACCGATGACCGCCGACCTCGACACAGTCCTCACCTCGGTGACCGGCGACCCGGCGCGCTTCGAGACGATGCTGAACGGGATCTCGGGATCGGCGCGCACGCTCGTCCAGATCCTCGGCGTCGACCCGCGCGCACCCGGCCGGATCATCGACTCGATCGGCCCGGTGGCGACCGTCCTGCACACCTACCGCGGCTACTTCCCCGACCTGATCAGCGGGAGCAGCAACGTTCTCACCCAGCTGACCGGCATCGCGCGCGCTCCCGGACCGCACAAGACGCTGCTGTCGCGCGTGACCATCCACATCAACCCGAACGAGGTGCTCTGCGAGACGCTGCCCGGGATCTGTGGACCGATCCCGCCCGCGATCCCGCAGAAACCTCCCACCGGCACCAAGAGGGGAGGCGACTGATGGCCGCCCGTCCGGCGCGCCCGGCGCGCAGATTCCTCGCCTTCGCCCTGGTCTCGATCGTGCTGACGACCTTCTTCGCCTTCCGCATCGTGGGCGCCGACCTCGGGTCGGGCCTGGCGCTGCGCGCCTCGTTCGACGACGTCAGCGGGCTCCGCGAGGGCGACCGGGTCAAGATCGCCGGGACGCCGGTGGGCCGGGTGACCTCGCTCAAGGTGGTGGACGGCCGGGCGGTCGTCTCCATGAAGGTGCGGTCCTCGCTGGAGATCCCCGACGACTCGTCGGCGGCCGTCCGCTGGCGCGACCTGATCGGCGAACGCGAGATCTACCTGGAGCCCGGCTCCAGCCGCACGATGGCCAAGAGCGGGCAGACACTGTCCCGGACCCGTTCGGCAGTGGACCTCGGGGCGCTCATCAACGACCTCGGCCCGCTGGTCGGCGGCATCGACCCGAACGAGGTCAACAAGATCCTGCAGTCGTTCGCCGTGGCGCTCGACGGCAACCAGGACAAGATCAACCAGATCACGGCCAACCTGTCGGCGCTGCTGCGGGTGCTCGGCACGCGCAGCGGCACGATCCGGCAGATGATCGCCGACTACCGCACGGTCACCGGCGCCCTCGCGACCCGTGACCGGCAGATCGCGCAGACCGTCGACAACCTGACCAGCCTCACCCAGGTCTTCGCCCAGGACCGCGCCGCCCTCGGGACCGCGACCTCGCGGCTCAGCAGCGTCGCGGGCAACCTCGACGCGGTGCTCGGCGGCTCGGCGCCCGAGCTCGGCCGGATGGTCGACGGCACGAGCCAGGTGATGGAGATCGCCCACGGCCGGATGGCCGAGCTCGACAAGATGATCAAGAGCCTGCCGACGGCGCTGCAGGCACTCCTCACGCTCATGGACGGTGGCCAGTTCGTCCGCGGCAACGCGCTCTGCATGAACATCGTCCACGACGACACGTGCCCCTTCCCCGAGAACCTGCCGCCCCCGCCCGCCCAGGACCCGCGCAAGCGATCGGGCGGCGGCCCCGCGATCAGCGCGGAGGCGGCCAAGCTCACACCGGGTCAGCAGCAGGTCTTCCGGGCGATGGTCCAGATGCTCTTCCTCGGCAGCCAGCCAGGGAGTTCGTCGTGAAGCGGTTTCTTTCCAAGTCCTTCCGCGACCGCGATCCGAAGGCCGTCGCGCTGATCGCGCTCCCGCTCCTGGCGGTGCTGCTCGTCGCGACCTACGCCTACGGCAACCTCGGCATCGGCCAGGGCGGCTACAGCGTGACCGGCAGCTTCACCGCGACCGGCGGCCTGCAGCGGGGGAGCGAGGTGCAGCTCGCGGGCGTCAAGGTCGGCAAGGTCACCGGCATCAAGCCCGACTTCGAGCACGGGCACGTCGACATCACCTGGAAGGTCGACGGCGGCGTCCGGCTCGGCCAGGGCATGCACGCAGACATCCGGCTGTCCAACCTGCTCGGAGGCCAGTACATCAAGCTGTCGGGGCCCGTCACCCAGCCCTACCTCGGATCGCTGCCCTCCGGACGGCGGCGCATCCCGATGGAACGCACGAGCGTCCCGTACACCCTGAACGGCGCGCTCGACTCGGCGTCCAACCTGGCGGGCGGCCTGGACACCAAGGCGGTCGACCGGCTGCTGGACGCGGCCGCGAAGGTCCGCCTGCCCTCGCAGCGGGAGCTCGCGACGATGCTGTCGGACCTGCGCAAGGTCAGCGCGACGCTGAACGAGTCGTTCCCCCAGGTCGCGGCCATCATCGCGAGCAGCGGCAAGCTCACCGGCACGCTGGCCTCCAAGGACCGGCAGCTCGGGCAGCTGCTGGAGTACGCCGACACGCTGCTGAAGGAGCTGATCCACCGCCGCGACGAGGTCGCCTCGGCGCTCGGCAGCGGCAGCCGGGTCGTCAAGAGCCTCGACGAGGTCCTGTCCAAGCACCAGAAGCAGCTGAACACCGTGCTCAGCGACTTCCACCTCGCCGCGCAGACCCTCACTGGCGACAACCTGCCGTCGATGAACGCCGCCCTCGCCTGGTTCGGGCCGGCGTTCTACGGGCTCAGCCGCAGCGGCAGCCGCGAGGGGCGCTGGATGGAGGGCGGCTTCGTCGGCTTCGGCCCCGTCCAGCCCGGCGTCGTCGGCCCGCAGCCCGACTTCCACCCGCCCAACTGGCCCATGGTCCCGTCGGGGGAGGTCGAATGATGTCGCCGCGGCGCTCCCGCCTGCGCCTGCTCGCCGCCGGGGTCACGGGCCTGCTGGTGCTCGCCCTCGGCGGATGCTCGGTCGTGCCGGGCCCGCTGTCCGCGTCTCCGAGATACCGGATCACGGCCTACTTCGCGAGAGCGGTCTCGTTCTACCCGGGCTCCAGGGTCCAGGTCATGGGCGTGAACGTCGGCAAGGTCGACTCGGTCACGCCGCTGAACGGGGAGGTCCGCGTCGTCGCGTCGATCGACGAGAAGGTGCGCATCCCGGCGAACGCGACCGCGGCGATCGTCCCGCTCAGCCTGATCGGCGAACGCACCCTGACGTTCTCGCCCGCCTGGCGGCCGGGCATGGCGAAGCTGGCACCGGACTCGGTGCTGCACCAGGACCGGACCCGGATCCCCGTCGAGGTGAACGACGCGCTCAAGTCGTTCGGCAAGATCCTGGACGGCCTTGATCCGGCCAAGGCCGACACCGTGCTGGGCAACGCCGCGTCGAGCGTCAACGGCAACGGCGTCGCGTTCAACCAGGCCTTCGAGCAGGCGGGCCTGCTGGTGAACAACCTCGCGGGACAGGACCGGCAACTGCTCAAGGTCGCCCAGGACCTGAACCGGCTGGCCGGGGTCGTCCGCGGCAGAGAGAAGACCCTGGGCTCGCTGGTGGACTCCTTCGGCCAGGCCTCGCAGGTGCTGGCGAGCGAGCGCAAGAACATCCAGACCCTGGTGACCTCGATCGCCGACCTGGTCCGGCGCGGCGACGTCCTCATCAAGATCCACCAGGAGACGCTGCCGGACGACCTGGCCCGGATGGCGCAGGTCTCCCTGATCGTGAAGGGCCGGGCCGAAAGTGTCGGCGGCCTGCTGAAGTCGCTGCCCGGCCTCGGCTACCAGTTCGTCAACGCCTACGACCCGAAGACGCACGCGATCAACCTGCGGGTCACGCTCGACAACTTCGCGCGGGCCTATCTGACCGCGCTTCTCCGCGAGCCCAGGGCCAGCGACAAGGTGCCCTGCCCGCTCCCGCCCCCTTACTCCAACTGCCACTAGGAGCACAGCGTGAGACCTTTCCGCCTCGCCGGGGTGCTCGCTCTCTGCGGGTCCCTGGGCGGGTGCTCGATCCAGACGCTGCACGCGCCGAAGGGCCCGCTCCAGATCAGCGCCGACTTCGCCGACGTGCAGAACCTGGTCGCCGGGCACAGCGTGAAGATCGCGGACGTCGCCGTGGGCTCGGTCAGCAAGGTCTCCCTTGTCGGCAGCGGCGGCGCCTACCGGTCCCAGGTGACCATGTCGATCAAGAACGGCGTGCGGATCCCCACCGGGACCAGCGCCAAGGTCACGGTCACCTCGCTGCTCGGCGAGAACTACGTCCAGTTGCAGCCGCCGCCCGGCAGGCAGCTGAACCAGGGGCCCTTCCTCGCCGACCACGCTCAGATCACCGAGACCGCCACCACCCCCGGCTTCGAGGACATCGTCGGGCGCGCGACGCCCTTGGTCGGCGCGCTCGCGGGCGGTGATGTGCCCGGGCTCGTCCGGACCGCCGGCGAGGCGTTCAGCGGCCGCGGCCCGCAGCTCCACTCGATGATCGGCGACGCCGGGACGCTGATGCAGACGTTCGGCAGGCGCCGCGAGGAGCTCGCCGGTGCCGTCGACGACCTCGCCAAGATCGGCAAGGACCTCGCCGCGCACCAGCGGACCCTGGACCGGCTTCCCGGCAGGCTGGCCGAGACGACCAGGCTGCTGGCCGACGACCGCGAGAAGATCCTCGACGCCGTCCACGCGCTGTCCGGCCTCGCCAGGACCGTCAACGACACCGTCCTCGTCGGCCGCACCGACAGCCTGCGCAAGATCATCCAGCAGATCGGCCCCACCTTCGAGGTGCTGGCCTCCGACCGGACCAGGCTCGGTGACCTGATCACCCATGTCCAGGAGTTCGTCCAGCGGATGCCGCGGCAGGTCTACAACGGTCAGCTGCTCACCTATCCCGTCATCGAGTTCGACTCCCCGGGAGGGAAGAAGGCCGACCGCACACCCGCCTCGCTCGCCGACCTCGTGCGCATGCTCGGACCCCGCCCATGACCCGCCGCATCCAGGTCAACCTCATCGTCTTCGCGCTCCTCGGCCTGGTCCTTTCGGCGTGGGCGCTGCGCAACGTGCTCGGCGTCGACGCGTTCTCCCGCCCCTACCGGATCACCGCGCAGTTCACCAGCTCACCCGGGCTGCAGCCCGGCTTCGACGTCACCTACCTCGGCGTCGCGATCGGGAAGATCCGGTCCGTCCGGCTGGACGGCAAGGTGGTGACCGTCGACCTGGCCATCGACAAGGGCAGGCGGATCCCGGAGGGCGTCACCGCCGCCGCCTCGCTGAAGTCCGCGATCGGCGAGCCGTACGTGGCGCTGGAGCCGGGCCCGGGGCAGGCCGCCGCCACGCCGATGCGGCCCGGCAGCGTCATCCCGGTCGCCAGGACGAGCGTCCCCGAGAGCTACGGCGACCTCTTCGCGGCGGTGAACAGGGCGCTGAACGGGCTCGACCCGAAGAACCTGCGCATCCTCAGCCGCGAGCTCGCGCTCGGCCTCGACGGCCGCGGCGACTCCCTCCGGCTCACCGTGGACGGCGCGTCCCGGCTGGCCGGTACCTTCGCGCGCGACACCGCCACGCTCGACGGGCTGATCACCAACCTGAACGCGCTGACCCGGGTCCTCGCCGATCACCGGGGCGCGCTCGGCACCGGGATCTCCAGTACCGCCGACCTCACCGCGTCGCTGGCGGAGGTGGACGACTCGCTCGCCTCGATCCGCGACCACGCGCCGGACCTGGCGGCACGTTCGGCACGGATTCTGCGACAGTCCCAGCCTGCCGCGCAGTGCATGGTGACCTCCCTCGGCACGGCACTACCCGCCGCGCTGTCCCACGCCAACGTCACCGCCCTCGCCGAAGGCCTGCGGTGGGCGCCGCCGATGGCGGCCGCCATGAACGGGGTCCTCACCTACGTCAACGGAGACCCCAACCTCAACCTCAAGTTCCTGCTGACTTTCACCCCAGTGAAGACCGCGGTCGAGTTCCGCAACGTGAAGCCGCTCCCCGAGATCCCGCCGATTCCGACGTGTCCCGGCGTCACGCTGCCCAAGCAGCAGATCCCGCCGATGGGCAAGAAAGACCTGGCCGAGCGTGCGAAGGGGACCGGAACGGCGCAGACACCCGCCCCCGCCACCGACGTCTCCGCGCACAGCACCGCCGGCGACTCGCGCCACGACCCCCTGGCCTGGCTGGTCTACCTGCCGCCCCTCATAGCGACCCTGATCCTGATCGCCGTCGCCGTGCGGGCGTTCGGACCGGCCTGGCGCCTGAAGAGGAGAAGCAAATGAGCGACGAAGTCTCGCGGTCTTCATCGATCGTCTACGAGCTGTCTCCCGCCGACCTGGCCACCGACGCGGGCGAGACGGAACCTTCCGAGCCCGAGCCCGAGCCCGAGCCTGCGCCGAGCTCGGCGGCGAAGCGCGACGCCCAGGCCGCCGACTCACGTACGAAGCGAGATCCCGCCCCGCGCCGCATCGTTTGGAGACCTCCGAGCTTCAGCCGCGCGCGGATCAGCCGCACGCTGCTCTTGCGGGTGATTTCGGCGGTCGTGCTGGGCGCGCTGGTCACGGTGAGCGTGCTGCTCGTCCTCACGTGGCGGGAGAACGGGCGGCTGTCCGAGCAGGCGCGGCAGCGCAGGGAGCTCGCGGCCAGCGCGAGCGAGGTCACCCGCGTCTTCTTCAACTGGGACTACCAGCACATGCAGCAGTCGTTCGACGCCAAGTACCCGCTGCTAACCAAGGCCGCTGCGGATGCGATCCGGCCGACCGCGGCCACGCTCACCAGCTACTTCACCAGCAACAAGGCCAGCTCGACCGCCTCCATCACCGGCGTCTATCCGGGGGAGAAGAAGGGCCAGGACGCCAGCGTCATGGTCGTCATCAACACGCGGGTGACCACGACCAAGTCGATCCAGTCCAACCAGGGCGCCGCGGTCTCGCTGACCATGAAGCGGGTCGCGGGCGCGTGGCTGGCTAGCAACATCACGCTGCTGGGGTCGGGCGCCGAGACGGTCACCGACCCGAAGGGGAAGCCGCTGCCCGCGAACAAGGACTCCGCGTTGCCGGGAGCCGTCCCCACCCCGAGGTGAAGCAGCCATGACCAGCGTCGTCGAGACCGATCGCGCGCAGCGATCGGTGCCGGTCACCGCGCAATGGATCAGCCTCTGGATCGCACTGGTCTCCGGGGCCGTCCTGCTCGTCGCGTTCCTGAGCTTTCCCGGCTTCTTCCCGCCCGTGTCGCCCGAGCTGCCGGCGGAGAAGGTCGCCGCGTTCTACGCGGACGACACCGCGATGATCCGCTTCAGCATGGTCGTCTTCAACGTGTGCGGCGTGATGCTGATGCCGTTCTTCATGGTGATCGTCGTTCAGATGAAGCGGATGGCGACGCCGAGCCAGGTGCTCGCGTACTGCTACCTCAGTGGGGCCGTCGCCGGCGTGACGCTGTTCGCCATCGCCGACCTGATGTGGCTCGTCGCGGCGTTCCGTCCCGAGCGCGACCCGCAGCTGATCCTGCTGCTGAACGACCTGGCGTGGATCATCTTCACCGCGCCCGTCGGCATGATCGTCGTGCAGAACCTGTGCCTGGCGCTGGCCGTGCGGCTGGACGCCCAGCCCCGGCCGATCTTCCCGCGCTGGGTCGCCGCCTTCAGCGTCGTCATCGGCCTGGCCATCGCGCCGTCCGCCGGTGCCGCCGCGTTCAGGACGGGCCCGCTCGCCTGGAACGGCCTGGTCTCGTTCTGGCTCAGGATCGGCGCCTACGCGCTCTTCGTCGTGGTCATGTTCTTCGTCCTGTGGGGCGCGGTCAGGCGGCAGTCGCGCGAGGAAGAGGCGGCGCGGTGAGCGACACGGCCGTGAGCGACGCTGCGCTGAGCGAGGCGGCGGAGCGCGGGAGCAAGACCGACCTGTGGATCTGCTGGTGGATCCTGCCGGGCTTCTACACCCTCTTCGGGATCATCTTCGTCCCGCTCACCCGGGTCATGCCGCCGCCCCGGCCGGACCGCAGCCCCGAGGAGATCACCCGGTTCTTCCACGCCCACGCGACGACGATCCAGATCGGCTTCGGGCTGCTGATGGTCGTCATCGGCTTCGCGACGGTCGCCAACGGCCTGGTCATGTTCCAGATGAAGCGGATGTCGGTGAGCCCGGTGTTCGCCTACGCCTACACCGCGTCCCTGGCCGTCGGCGCGATCCCCGGCTGCCTGTTCGCCGCGTTCTCGTTCCTGACCGCGGCGTTCCGCCCCGACCGCGACCCGCACCTGCTCGCGCTGCTGTACGACGTCGGGCTGCTCACCTTCATCGGGTCGCTGGGCTGCTTCGCCACCCAGTACCTGATCCTGGCGATCGCCATCCTCCTGGACAAGAACGGGATCTTCCCGACGTGGATGGCCTACGTGTCGATCTGGCAGATCGTCACCGAGCTGGTGGCGGCGCCGCTGTTCGTCTTCAAGGACGGGCCCTTCGCCTGGGACGGCTCGATCAGCTTCTACCTGGGCACGGCCATCTTCGCGGTCTACCAGACGTGCATGATCATCCTGCTTCGCCAGATCATCGAACGCCAGCCGGCCGGCGTGCCGGTCCTGGACTAGGGCGGGCGTCATGACGAGCGCGCGACAGCCGGCGTCCACGACCGCCACCACCTCATCTGCCCAGCCTGCGCAACGGGAGGGACCCCACCTCCCGGGCGACTCGGGCATGTGGGTGTTCGTCCTCGGGGACCTGGTCATCTTCTCGGTCTACTTCGTCATCTTCATGATTCACCGCAACCGCGAAGCCGACCTGTTCCTGGTGTCCCAGCACCATCTCAACCCGACCATCGCCGCCGCCAACACCCTGGTCCTGGTCACCAGCTCGTGGTTCATCGCCCGCGGCGTCCAGGCGGCGCGCACGGGCGATCACGCCCGCGCGCTGAGGCTGGCCATCGCCACGATCGGGTGCGGCCTGCTGTTCATTCTTCTCAAGGCCATTGAATGGGCATTGGAGATATCCCGCGGGCTGACGCTGCCGTCCAACGACTTCTTCATGTTCTATTACATGCTCACCGGCGTGCACCTGGTCCACGTCGTCATGGGCCTGGTCATCATGGGCGTCGTCATCCGCGAGCTGCGCGTTCCGCGCCTCCGCAGGGTCTCCGTCGTCGAAACGGGAGCCACCTATTGGCACATGGTGGATCTGCTCTGGATCGTCATATTCGCGCTTGTCTACGTGATGAGATGAGAATGAAAAGGACAGTGGATTCGCCGCTCACGACCGTGTGGCTCGCGCTGCTGGTCATCGCGGTCGGCTCGTGGTGGTTCGGCGTCGAACGTGGCGGCACCGGTCCCGACCCCAGCCTGCCGATCACCATCGCGGTGCTCGCGCTCGGGCTGATCAAGGCGCGGCTCATCATCCGGTACTTCATGGAGGTGCGCGCCGCCCCCACCTGGCTGCGCGCCTTCACCGACATCTGGCTCGTCCTGCTCTGGGGCGGCGTTCTCGGCATCTACCTCGCCTAGCAGGTGACCATGACCAGAAACGCCTCCTCCAGCCGCGAGCTCGTCCCCGCAGCGGTATGGCGCACCGGGCCGTCGCACTCAGATGTCGTCAGCAAGGCGGTCGACGGTGCGCTGCGAGGCTTCCCCCGGGCGCTGGAGGGCAAGGCCGTCCCGGCTTCCACGCTGCAGAGCTTCCAGCGGGTCGGGCAGCTGTACGCCCGTACGGGGATGAAGACGACCGAGCTGCTCGCCGCCGTGTCCTCCACGGCGGACGTGGCGGTACGGCAGCTCACCGAGCTCGGCCTGCGCAGCGGCGTCGCACTGACCGCGCCCGAGATCGCGCGCCTGATCGGCGTCAGCCTGACCTACTTCGACCAGCTCCGGCTGGCCGCCGTGACCGGGTACGGCGACATCGACGTACCGCGGACCGAGATGGGGACCGCGCGAGCGCGCCTCATCAAACTGCTGCTCGGTCGGCGCGGACAGCGCGGTCGGCCAGGCCATGCCGCGGACCCCGCCGATCGCGCCGACGACGTGGCCGGATGGCAGCCGGCGTCGCTCACCGACTCCGAGCGGCTGGAGGAGGCGGCGGCACGGGCCGGCTGGTCCCTCCCCGCCTCCGTGGCGGTGACGGCCGTGGACTGCGGCGGCTCACGCGGCCCGCTGCCCGGCTTCCTCCCGCCTGACCTGCTGACCGTCATGGACGAGGACACCGTTTTCCTCATCGTTCCCGACCCTTCCGGGCCGGGTCGCCGGGCGATGGTGGAGCAGATCGTCGCCGACCATCCCGCCGCCGTGGGGCCGACCGTGCCACCCGCGCACACGGCGGCGTCGCTGCGGCTCGCCCTGCGCGGCCTGCGGCGGCTCCCGGCCGCGATGCTGACCGCCGGGACACCGGTCCACGTGATCGAGCACATCCCGGCGATGCTGCTGACCAACTGCCCGGACATCACCGGACACCTCATCAAGGAGCGGCTGGCGCCGCTGAACGAGCTGCGCCCCGCCCAGCGTGACCGGCTCGCCGAAACCCTGCTGGCCTGCTTCGAATGCGGGTTCAACACCCCCGAAGTAGCCGCGCGAGTGCACGTTCATCAGCAGACGATCCGCTACCGGCTCCGGCAGCTCGACGACATGTTCGGGCCCGAGCTGCGCGATCCGGAGCACGCGCTGGATTACCTCATGGCGCTGTACGCCTTGCGGCTGCGCGACCAGACCTGAGGCCCAGGACCACTCACCATTTCGGAAGCTTGAGGAAGGGACGTGACCGTCCGGTGGATTTCGAGCTGAGCGACGAGCAGCGGTTGTTCCGGCAGACGCTGCGGGACTTCGCCGACAAGGAGATCGTGCCGGTGGCGCCGGAGTGGGAGCGGACCGGCCGCTACCCGGCGGAGATCGTCGAACGCCTCCGCGAACTGGGTCTGTTCGGCCTGAACGTGCCCGAGGAGTTCGGCGGGCTGGGCGCCGACCGGATCAGCTACGCGCTGGCGTTCGAGGAGATCGCCCGTGCGTGGCTGGGCGCGGCCGGGCTGTTCGGCCCGCATTCGGTCGCGTGCTGGCTGGTCGCCCGCAACGGCACGCCCGAGCAGAAGGAACGGCTCCTGCCGCGCATGGCGAGCGGCGAACTGCGTTCGGGACTCGGGCTGACCGAGCCGGGCGCGGGCACCGACCTGCAGGGCATCGCGACGACCGCCGTCCGCGACGCTGACCACTACGTCGTGTCGGGCACCAAGACCTGGATCACCAACGCGCGGGTGGCGGGCATGCTGCCCGTGCTGGTGAAGACCGGCCGTGCCGAACGGGCGCACGAGGCGATGTCGGTGCTGCTGGTGGACACCTCGGCGCCCGGCTTCACCGTCACCCGCGACCTGCCCAAGCTCGGCTACAAGGGACCGGAGACCTGCGAACTGGTCCTCGACGAGGTGCGAGTGCCGGTCGAAGACCTGCTGGGCGGCCGGGAGGGGCGCGGGCTCCAGCAGGTCCTGAACGGTCTGGAGATCGGCAGGATCAACATCGCCGCCCGCGCCGTGGGTGTGGCGCAGGCCGCCTACGACGCCGCGCTCGGCTACTCGCGGCAGCGGGAGGCCTTCGGGCAACCGATCTCCGGCTTCCAGGCCATCCAGCTGAAGCTCGCCGATATGGCGACCGAGATCCAGGCGGCGCGGCTGCTGACCTACTGGGCGGCGGCCAAGTCCGGGGCCGGCGGCGGCCGGGTCGACCTGGAGGCGGGCATGGCGAAGATGCACGCCTCGGAGGTCGCCATCAAGTGCGCACTGGAGTCGATGCGCATCCACGGCGGCTACGGCTACTCGGCGGAGTTCATCGTCGAACGGCTCTACCGTGACGCCCCGCTGATGGCGATCGGCGAGGGCACCAACGACGTTCAGCGCCTGGTCATCGCAAGGTCGTTGTTGTCGGGCAACGGCCGCCTGGGCTGGTGAGGGCCGGTGCTGCCGAGGAGAGGGCGTACGAGGAGCCTGCGCACGCTGGTCGGCGGAATGCTGGCCGCGGCCTGCGTGGTCGCCGCCGGGCCGGTGGCCAGAGCGTCAGCGGCGTTCGTCGCGAAGCAATGCCCGGGGCGCGGGTGGGTGGCCGCCTGGACGGCCGGCGCCACCGACGGGGTGGTGGGCCTCGACGCTTCTCTCGGCGGCGTCCCCACCACGCTCTCCGACCAGACCGTGCGCATGGTGATCACTCCTCACCTGAGCGGTTCGGAGATCCGGCTGCGGCTCAGCAACCGGTTCGGCAGCCGCCCGGCGACGTTCGGCCGGGTGACCATCGCGCCGCAGACCCAAGGCGCCGCAACCGGCACGCCGGTGCCGGTGTCCTTCGGCGGATCGGCCTCGGTCACGGTGCCCGCCGGGCAGGACGTCGTCAGCGACGCCGCCGCGCTCACCTTCACCGCGTTCACGCCACTGGCGGTCAGCATCTACCTGCCAGAACGCACCGACTCGGTGACCAAGCACTGGAACGCCAACGCCACTTCGTTCTACGCGGACGGCGGCAGCGGGGACCTCACCGGCCGCACGACCGCGGCGGGCTTCACCGGCACGACCCTGAGCTGGCTGCTCGTCACCGGCCTGGACGTCCGGTCGGGCGCCCGGGCGGTGGTGGCGTTCGGCGACTCCATCACCGACGGGTTCGTCGGCGGCAGCCCGTTCAGCCTCCCCGCCGACGCCTCCGTCGCCGACAAGAACGGCCGCTACCCCGACCGGCTCCAGCGCCGCCTCGATGCCGCGGGCCTGCCGATCTCCGTCGTCAACGCGGGCATCGGCAGCAACCAGCTGCTGGGAAGCCTGGGACTCATGGACGGGCCCAGCGGCGTGTCCCGCTTCCAGGCCGATGCCCTCGACATCCCCGGAGCCACGGGCGTCCTGGTCCTGGAGGGCATCAACGACTTCGGCCTGCACCCCGGGATCACTCCCGCCGAGATCCAGGAGGGCTTCACCCGGCTCATCACCAAGACCCACGCGGAGGGCAAGAAGATCTGGCTCGGCACGCTCACGCCCGCCGCCAACTCCATCGTCGACGGGACGGCGACCGCCCCGAACAGTGAGAAGTACCGGCAGCAGATCAACACATGGATCCGGACTCGGTCCCGAGCGGACGGCATCGTCGACTTCGACGCCGCCGTTCGCGATCCCGCACACCCCTCGCAACTGCTGCCCGCCTACGCCAGCCCCGACAACTTGCACCCCAGCCTCGACGGCTACACCACGATGGCCGCCGCCGTGCCGCTCGACCTCCTCGACACCGCCCCGTGTCCCTGAACAGCAGTGCCGTGCAGTTGCCTAGCATGGGTCACGGGCGGGGGCCGTCGACCCCCTTCGCCATTTACGATGACGTCGGGGTCGCGACGAACAGGGGAGGTGGACGCATGCCGCCGCAGCGTCGCATCGGATCGCCGGACGCCAAGAATCGCACGGTGCTCCTGGACGCGGCCGAGCAGCTGTTGCTGGAGACCGGCTACGGAGGCGTCAGCTCGCGCCGCGTGGCCGAGCGGGCCGGGCTGAAGCCTCAGCTGGTGCATTACTACTTCCGCACGATGGACGAGCTCTTCCTGGAGGTCTTCCGGCGGCGCGCGGAGGAGGGCCTGCGCGCGCACGCGCAGGTGCTGGCCTCCGACCGTCCGCTCCAGGCGCTGTGGGAGTTCAGCACCGACCCCGCGGGCACGGCGCTGACGATGGAGTTCATGTCGCTGGCCGTCCACCGCGAGGAGATCCGCGACGAGATCGCCCGGTACGCCGAGCAGTTCCGCCAGGAGCAGACCGAGTTCCTCAAGGCCGTGCTCGAACGCGCGGGAATCTCGACCGAGGAGTGGCCGCCCGCGGCGCTTTCGGTGATCATCACCAGCCTCGGCCGGATGGTCGTGATGGAGAAGGCGCTCGGCATGTCCACCGGTCACGACGAGAGCTTCGCCCTGTTCGAGCGGTGGCTGCACAAGCTCGAAAAGGCCGGCTCCGGCGCGCAGGACACGGCCTAGCCCGCGGTGGTCCGCGCGGCCGCGAGAGCGCGCAACCGGGGGAGCGGGCGCTTCAGGTTCCACGCGACGACGGTCGGGGTTTCACTGCCCGGCCAGCACAGGACGGCGCCTCGTTCCAGGTCCCCTTCGAGGATCTGCGGTTCGCCCGGCGGCGGCAGCGTTCCGATGATCTTTATCGTCCCGCCGAGGATCTCGGTCCAGAAGTAGTCGTCGAACACCGGCGGCGAGCCGGGCGCGCCGAGGATGCCGTGCGCCGCCACCCGGCCCTGCCGGGCCGCGTTCGACCAGAAAGGGCGGCGGGCCAGGCCGCCGCCGGTGCGGACCGTGACGACGTCGCCCGCCGCATAGACGTCCGGGTGGCCGGTGCGGCCGGTCTCGTCGATCACCACCCCGCCCGCGATCTCCAGGCCGGAGCCGCCGAGCCAGGACGTGTTGGCGACGTCGCCCGCGCAGGTGACCACGAGGTCGGCGGTGAGCGTGCCGCCGTCGCCGAAGCGCACGCCCCGCACGGGGTCGCCGAGCATCGTCACCCCGCCCGGATCGACGCGGACCCGCACGCCCGCCGCCTTGGCCCGGTCGAGCGCGAGACTGGACAGAAACGGCCCGAGAAGCCGCCGCAGAGGCGGCTCCACGTCGACCACCGTGACCGCCACCCCACTGCGCACGCACGCGCTGACGACCTCCATGCCGAGGAAGCCCCCGCCGACGACCACGGCGGAGGCCGCCGTGCGGAGCAGCTCCCTGATGCGCCGTGCGTCGTCCAGGGTGCGCAGCACGATCTCGCCGCGCTGCCCCGGCCCGGCGAGCCGCCGCGCGCTCGCCCCCGTCGCGACGACGGCGATGTCGAACGGCCGCGACCCGCCCGAGGCCAGGCGCACGCGCTTGCGGTCCAGGTCCAGGCCCACGGCGGTGTCGCGGACGACGACGGCGTCGATCCCGTCGACGGCGAGGGCAGGCGCCTCGTAGGCGCGGCCGGTGTCGAGGACCTGCTTGGACAGCGGCGGCCGGTTGTAGGCGCCGTGGCACTCGTCGCCGATGATGGCGAGCTCGCCCCGATGCCCGAGCCTGCGCAGCTCGCGGGCGGCGGTGACCCCCGCGAGCGACTCGCCGACGACCGCGATCGAACGGGTCTCGTTCACGGCACCAGCCGCAGCGCGATGACGGGGCACACTCCGATGGCGCTGCGGGCGGCCTCCTCGTGCTCGGCGGGGATGTCCACGCCGTCGAAGTGGTACGTCAGATCGCCGTCGTCGTCGACGGTGAAGACGGCCGGTGCCGACTCCTCGCACAGACCGTGCCCTTCGCAGGCGTCCCAGTCGACATCGATGCGCATGACCAGCTCCGTTCGGCGAGGCCCGGGTGAGCGAGGCGCAGATGCTGAGCGATTGCACAGCATCGCTGAGCATATGCTTAGCACGGTGGGGAAACCAGGGTCAAGAGGGCCGACGGCCTGCACGCCTCGTAGGTGTACATGTGCGCATTGTGAGGCCGATGGTGGTCATACCGGTCACTTCCAGTAGCGGCTCCGTCAGACTTTCTGCACGGGGAAAAACGCACCGCGTGCTCCCGGGGGAGCACGCCACGGGCTACGGGGGTGGCGCGATGGCCAGATTTTCGACGTTGACGGACGATGACCCGCGGGCCGTCGCCGGTTACGCGATCCGCGCACGGCTGGGCTCGGGCGGCATGGGGAAGGTCTATCTCTCGTTCACCCCGGGTGGGCGGCCCATCGCGATCAAGGTGGTCCGCCCGGAGTACGCGGAGGACGAGGAGTTCCGGCGGCGGTTCCGGCAGGAGATCGGCGCCGCCCAGCGCGTGCAGGGCATGTACACCGCGCCCGTCGTGGACGCCGACGCGGGCGCGCCCGTGCCCTGGCTGGCGACCGCCTACGTGCCGGGACCGTCGCTGCACGAGGCCGTCCTGGAGTACGGGCCGTTGCCCGCGGGGACGGTGTTCCGGCTCCTGGCGGGCACCGCCGAGGCACTCACCGGCATCCACGCCGCCGGCCTGATCCACCGGGATCTGAAGCCCGCGAACGTGCTGCTCGCCGAGGACGGCCCCCGGGTCATCGACTTCGGCATCGCCCGCGCCGCCGACGCCACCACGCTCACCCGCACGGGCGCCAAGGTCGGCACGCCGGCGTTCATGGCCCCCGAACAGGTCGCCGGCAAGGCCATCACCACCGCGACGGACGTCTTCGCGCTCGGCCACCTGGCGGTGTGGGCGGCCACCGGCCGTCCGGCCTTCGGTGACGGGCCGACCGAGGCGATCCTGTTCCGCATCCTCAACCAGGCGCCCGATCTGGAGGCCTGCCCCGAGGAGGTCCGCGAGCTGGCACTGCGCTGCATGGCCAAGTCCGCGGCCGACCGGCCGACGCCGACCGAGGTCATCGAGGAGTGCCGGTCGGCGATGGCCGGGCGGACGATGAGCCTGGCGGAGTCGTGGCTGCCGCCGGACCTGAGCCGCGCGCTCGCCGGATACCGCACCGAGATGGCCCCGGTGCCGCCGCGCCCGCCCGCTCCGCAGCCGGCCCCGCAGCCGGCCCCGCAGGCCGTAATGCATCCCGCGCCCACGCACCGTCCGGCGCCCGCGCCCGTGGCTCCCGACAGGACGACCAGGCCGGGGCGTCGCGCCACGGCGGCCGAGACCGGCCGAGACTCGGCGATGCCCATGGCGACGATGGTCACCCTTGCCGCCATGGTCACCGCCATCGTGCTGCTGAGCACCGCGGTGGGGGCCGTCCTGCTGAGCAAGAGCCGGTCGTCGGGCAACGGCGCCGGCCCTTCCTCCGGCCAGAAGGCCCTCACGAGCGGGCACGGCACCTCGGACACCGTCACTGTGACGGCCTCGCCCCGGGAACGCGTGGTCCCGCCGCCCACGCCGGACTCCACGCCGGTCTCCTCCCCGCCCCCCGACCCCCATGAGGGCGAGGACCCGAGCGGCCAGGGCGGGTCCGGTTTCACCCTGGCGATCCCCAACGGCTGGACGCGCCGAGCAAGCAGCGGCGATTCGCCCGCCAGCGTCTTCTGGGACGCCCCCGACGGCGTGAGCTACCTCCAGGTCGACACCCAGTCCTGGAATTCGCCGTTCACCGCCGATGCGCAAGCGCAGCAGGCCGACGCGCGGGCGCGCAAGAGCAAGTCGCCGTTCAAGGGCTACAGCCTGATCGGCATGAACGGCCTGACCTATCAGGGGAACACCGCGGCCGACTGGGAGTTCACCTTCGACGACGCGAGCGGGGCGGGCCGCGTCCACTCCAAGGACCGGTTCTTCCAGTCGAACGGGCGTCCGTTCGCGATCTATCTGCGCACGCCTGACAGCTCGTGGTCCTCGATGCAGGACGAGCTCGCCGGTTTCTACGGCTCCTTCCGGGCGATCTGAGCGAGCCCGGCCCGATCCTCAGCCGAGGGTGATGGCGCGTTCGGGACACTGGGCGGCCGCCGCGCGCACGGCCTGCTCGAACTCCGCCGGGATCTCGGCCTCCCGCACGACCGTGTAGCCGTCGCCCGTCAGCTCGAAGACCTCGGGGCAGAGCGTGCAGCAGATGCCGTGCCCACGGCAGCGGTCGTCGTCGACGTCGGCCTTCACGTGGCCGAGCCCCCGGCCGGCTCCCCGGCCACCGTGAACTCCAGGTTGAGGTGGGTCAGCCCGCGCAGGATGTAGGTCGGGATGTAGCGGTAGCGGCGCGCGCCCTCGGGACCGTGCGCGCGTTCGGAGATCCTGATGTCGGCGGTGCGGTCCAGCAGCCGCTCGATCGCCACCACGGCCTCCGCCCGCGCGAGCGGCGCGCCCGGGCAGGTGTGGATGCCGCGGCCGAACGCGAGGTGGTGCCGCGCGTTCGCACGGGCCGGGTCGAACGTGCCGGGGTCCTCGAAGTGCCGTGGGTCGCGGCTCGCCGCCCCGTTCAGCACCATCACGGTCGTCCCGGCGGGCAGGTCGATGCCGCCGACCGTCGTCGGGACGCGCGCCAGCCGGAAGTCGCCCTTGATCGGGCTCTCGGTGCGGAGCGTCTCCTCGACGAAGCCGGGGATGCGGTCCCGCTCGCTGCGCAGCATGTTCTGGAGGTCGGCGCGTTCGGCGAGCAGCCTCGCCGCCGAGCCGAGCAGCCGGACGGTCGTCTCCTGGCCCGCCGCGAAGAGGTTGGTGGCGACGCGGGCCGCGTCGGCGACGTCGGGCACCGAGCCGTCGGGGAAGGTCGCGTTCGCCAGACCGGTCAGCACGTCGCCGCGCGGCTCGCGCCGCCGGTCGGAGATGTAGCCGATGAAACGGTCGTACAGGTACTCCAGCGGGCTGTGCGCCATCGCCTTGTCACCGGTGCTCCCGACCGCGCCCTCGGAGCGCGGCCGGTGCTGCAGCGCCTCGGTGACCTCGTCGCGGTCCTGGTCGGGCACGCCGAGGAGGTCGGCGATGACCTTCAGGGTGAACGGCGCCGCGAACCCGCCGATGAAGTCGCCCTCGCCACCGGCCAGGAACGGGTCCAGCGTGCTCTCGGCGAGCCGCCACATCGACGCCTCGTTCTCCTTGAGGCGGCGCGGGGTGATCAGCCGCATCAGCAGCGCGCGATGCGCGGTGTGCAGCGGCGGGTCGAACGTCGGCAGCTGGTCGCTCATCGGGAGCTCGTCGCGGTGCCGTTCGATCAGCTCGGTCACGTCATCGCCCTCCAGCGGCACCGGGAAACCCGGGAACGGGCCGGTGACCGAGTTGCAGGACGAGAAGGTCTCGGTGTCGTTGAAGACCTGCACCGCCTCGTCGTACCCCGTCACCATCACCACGCCGTGGTGCGGTTCGCGGCGCACGGGACACTGCGAACGCAGGTCGTCGAGGTAGGGGTAGGGGTCGGCGACCAGGGCGTCGTCCCGGAAGAAGTCGGGCTCCTCAGAGTCCTTCACGTCGCGCACCGTTCCCTTCCGCGTGGCTGCGCCCGGCGGCCTGGCCGTGCCCGGGGGCCTGGCCGTGTCCGGGGGCCTGGCCGTGTCCGGAGGTCTGACCGTGCCGGGCGACCTTGTCCCGGGCGACCTTGTGCAGGTGCCGGAGCAGGACCTCCTGGTCGTTCAGCGGGAAGTCGGTGACGGCGCGGGAGGCGAGCATGGTCTGGGTCGCCTCGAGCGTGTTCCCGTCCTGCAGGGCGTACTCCTTGAAGGTCACCCCGGCGAGCTCCTGCGCGAGGCGCTCGCGTGCCGACGTGGCGGGGACGAAGCACAGGCTGGCCTCGAACACATGCCGGTCGACCGCCGTGGGCCAGTAGTGGTAGGTCAGGTACCAGCCCGGCGCCCACACCAGCAGCATGAAGTTGGGGAACAGGACGAACGAGTCGACGCCCCAGGCCCGGTGCCGCGCCGGGTTGAGCCCGGACGGCAGCGGGTCGAGCCCCTCGATGTCGGGACGGTCCCAAGGCCCGAACAGGCCGCTGCGCAGGACCCGTTCGATCGGCTTGACCATGGACGGGTCGGGCGGGGGAGCCATGCCGCCCCACGAGGAGATCATCGAGTGCGGGCCGGACAGCTCGTAGTGCAGCCCCTCGAACCCGAAGCCCAGCAGCTTGTCGGCCTCCTCCTTCACGGCCTGCTTCTGGTGCAGCACGGGCGCGTGGTAGAACTCGGCGAACGCGTCGACGAACAGCTTCCAGTTGCTGCCGACCTCCGCCCGGTAGGTGTAGACCGAGGTCATCTCGTGGAACGGGTAACCCTCCAGGCCCTTCACCATGTCGCCCAGGTACTCGGTGAGGCTCTCCTGCGGGTCGAGGTTCACGAAGATGAAGCCCTCCCACACGTCGCAGGCGACCTCGACGAGCCCGTAGTCGTCCTTGTCCAGGTCGAAGAACTCGCCCTCCTGCTGGATGAAGGTGAGCTTGCCGGTGAGGTCGTACCGCCAGGCGTGGTACTTGCAGGTGAACTGCCTGCAGACGCCCGCCGTCTCCTCGCCCGGGTAGTCGTTCCACACCAGCTTGTTGCCGCGGTGCCGGCACATGTTGTGGAAGGCCCGGATCTCGCCGTCCTTGCCCCGCACGATGATCAGTGATGTTCCGGCGGCGGCGAGTTCGCGGGTGAAGTAGGCGCCGGTGCGGGCGACCCGTTCGACCCGGCCGACGTTCAGCCAGGTCCGTTTGAAGATGGCCTCGCGCTCGGCCGCGTAGTGGCCCGGATCGATGGAGTCCTCGTAGTTGACGGGCCCGGTTCCCAGCTCGGGATAGTGCTGGGTCCAGCTGCCCGCCTCCGGCTTCACGAAGTGGGACACGCTCTACCTCGCTCTCACTGGCGAGAATCAGATTCTCATTGCTCGCGCATCAGGTTTTCATAGCGGGTGTGAGGCGTCAATACGTCTCAGGCCACGACCGAGCGGACGAGGTCCGCGGACGGCCTGGCCAGCGCCTCGGCCAGCGGCACGTGCAGCAGGACGAGCCCGGCCGCCGCGCCGACGCTCACTCGCCGCGGCGGTCCGCCCGGGTCGCCGGCCTCGCCGAGGTAGGAGCGGAGGGCGGCTCGCGGTGAGACGCGCTCGCCCGCGCCGAGCACGACCCCGGCCTCGGTACGGCGCTGGACGGCCGCGTCCATCACCGCCCAGGGATCGAGCG
Source organism: Actinomadura barringtoniae (assembly GCF_017573505.1). GTDB lineage: Bacteria > Actinomycetota > Actinomycetes > Streptosporangiales > Streptosporangiaceae > Spirillospora > Spirillospora barringtoniae. Next base: position 295,904 of record NZ_JAGEOJ010000004.1, on the reverse strand, counting down.
GGCCGTACGGAGCGTCGCTGGCCAGCGCGACGGGGACGCCCGCCTCCAGCAGCGACGCGCATCGATACAGGTCGGGCCGGTCGCGTGCGTCCACGTCGCGCAGATAGTCGTCGCCGCGATCGGGCAGGAAACCGGGCTGGGTGACCACACGCAGGCCGAGCTTCGCCAGCCGGTCGATGGCGTCGCCGGGCACGACCGAGGCGTGCTCGATCCGGTCGCCCGGCCGTACGCCGGACTCGGTCAGCGCGGCGAGGAGCAGGAACAAGGCCTCGCGCGTGACACAGTGCACGGCCACGCCGCGCCCTTCCGCGTGGGCATGCCGGATGCGCGCGACGAGGTCGTCCAGCGCGGGCAGTCCCGAGTCCGCCAGAACGATCTTGTACGGGCCGACGGTGATCCTCGGAGCTTCCAGGCCCGTTGGGCAGCCGAGCAGGTGCACACGCTGGGGGAGCGCGCCGTCGCGGACGGCCGCCGTGATCGCCTCGACGGCCGTTCGCCCGAGATCGGGCGTGGCGTCGGTGACGGCGGTGATGCCGAGCCGGAGCAACTCGGCGCCCACCGCTCGCAGGTCCGGCGGCTGGCCGGGAGGCAGCCGGTCGCGGAGCCAGTCGTCCGACCGCCAGAGCCGTCCGGTGGGCTCGGCGCCGGTCGCGCGCACGGCGGCCGAGTTGAGCATCCACAGCGCCCCGCTGCGGTGCTGAACGCGGACCGGACGGTCGGCGTGCAGCGCGTCGAGTGCGGTGGCGTCGAGATCGCCCGCGACGGTCTCGATGTAGCCGACGCCCCTCACCCAGCCGTGCTCGTCGGGAACGGCGTCGCGCAGGGCGGCGGCGAGCCCGTCCCGGTCGGTCACGTCCGTCGGCCCGCACCGGACCGAACGCCGCTGCGCCGCGAGCGCGTGCAGGTGAAGGTGGTGATCGCACAGGCCGGGGAGGAGCGCGCCGCCCTCGCAGTCCACGTCCTTCTCACCGGCGCGGCGCGTCAGCCCGTTGCCGATCTCGGTGATCCGGTTTCCGGCCACCCGGACGTCGGCGCGGGTCCGCCCGTCGAGTTCGGCGTTCTGGAAGAGCACGCCGTTCATGATGCGTTTCGCCGGGCCGGTTCGGCGACCGGGACGAGTCCATCGCCCGTCTCGACGAACCAGCCGTCACCCGAACGCACCGCAGCGATCGAGCACGCGTCGTCGCCCGGGTCGAGGGTCGCCGCCACCACGTCGGACATGGCGACGTCCCACAGGACACCGCCGCCGTTCGCCGGGGCCGTGGCGGCCAGGACGGCGGCGGTCAGCCCGGTGAGCGGGTCGGCGATCGCGTCGCCGCAGAACAGCGGCGTCCCGTCCGCCTCCCGGCAGACCAGCCCGGAAGCGGCGGCCACGTCGTCGCCGAAGCCGATCCGGTCGTCGGCTCGCCCGTACGCGGTGATCGAGACCCAGACCGTGCCCGCCGCCGCTGCCGCGTCGGCGTCGAGGCCGAAGCGGGCCAGCGCGCGGGGACGCGAGGCTTCGATGACGATGTCGGCCGCGTCGACCAGGGACGCCATCTCGCGCCGTCCGTCGTGAGTCGTGGGATCGAGCACGACCGACCGATGCCCCGCGTGCAGCAGCTCGTAGAAGCCGGGATCCCCGCGCCGCGCCCCGTCCGGCCGGTCCGGAGTCTCGACCTTGACCACCCGCGCCCCGGCGAGCCCGAGCAGGTGAGCGCAGAGCGGGCCCGCCCACAGAGCACTGAAGTCGACCACCAGGGCTCCGTCGAGGGAACGAGGAGCCAGCGGTGTCGGCACGGGACGCCGACCCGCAGGCCCGCGTACCGGGCCCGCCGCCACCCCGAGCAGCTCCGCTCGTTCGGCCAGTTCGTCGCCGGTGTGGTCGCGCAGCCAGGCGCCGACCGCGGGCCAAGGATCGTCGTCCACCCGCGCGGACGCGAGGGCGCCGAGCAGAGCGGGATCGTCAGGACGGGCGCACGACACCGCCGCCCAGCCGTCCGCCGTCGGAAGCAGCCGGCAGTGGCCGCCCACCGAGACGGGCCCGCGGCGCCCGCGCCGAGTGTAGGCCGCGCGTTCCGAGAGCAGGCGGGGACCGTCCACGCGGACCGAGGTGAACGCGGCGAACCGTTCCGCCAGCTCATGCGCGACCAAGGGCGCCCGCCCGGGGGGAACGAGGGGCGGGCCCTCCGGGCGTCCGCTCAACGTGACCAGGCCGCTGGCGGCCCAGGCGTTCACCGGCGCCGGCATCGGCATGCGGCGACGATACACTCCGCCCGATGGGCGGACCCGTGCGCGTTTCGATCGCCGACCTCGCCGACGGTGCGGCCGGATCGCCGCTGCTCGGACCGGGTGGGACGGTCCACGAACCGCTCCTCGTCGTCGAGCTCACCGGTGCCGAGGAGCCCGCCACCGTCGAACGAGCCGTCCGGCGCGCAGCAGAGAGCGACCGGATCCTCGTCGGCTGGTCGAACGGCGACGCGCCCCGCGCACTGGGCGAGGCGCTCGACATCATCATCATCGACGAGGAGCGGATCGAGCGGCTCCACGGCGCCGTGGCCGCCAACCCGCTGGCCGCGTTGACCTTGCGCGACGTTCTCAGGACGACCGAGGGGATGCGGGCCGAGGCCGCGCTGGACGTCGAGTCCTACGCCTACTCCACGCTGCTGGGCGGCGCGGAGTTCGCGCGCTGGCTGGCGGCCCAGGAAAAACGCCAACCGCCGCCCGAAGCTGACGAGCCGGTGCTGCTGGACCGCGACGGCGACCGCCTCCACGTCACCCTCAACCGCCCGGAACGCCGCAACGCCTACGGCCGGCAGCTCCGTGACGCCCTCGTGGACGCGCTCCAGATCGCCGTGCTCGACGAGACGGTCGGCCGGATCGTGCTGGACGGCGCCGGACCGGCCTTCTGCGCGGGCGGCGACCTGGCGGAGTTCGGCACCGCGCCGGACCTCGCCACCGCCCATCTCATCCGGACCCGGGCGGGCGCCGGGAGGCTGATGCACCGGCTCGCCGAACGGCTGGAGGTCCACGTCCACGGGCCGTGCGTCGGCGCCGGGATCGAGCTGCCCGCCTTCGCCGGGCGCGTCGTCGCCCACCCGGACGTCACGTTCCGCCTCCCGGAGGTGTCTATGGGCCTCATTCCCGGGGCGGGCGGAACGGTCAGCATCCCGCGCCGGATCGGCCGCCGGCGCACCTTCTGGCTCGCCCTCACCGGGGAGCCGCTGGACGCCGCGACCGCTCAGGCGTGGGGCCTCATCGACGAGACGCATCCCTGACCTTCACCCGAGCACGCTGAGGATGTGCGGAAGGTCGACGACGGTGCGGATGCCCGGGGCCGCGGCGCAGACGTGCGGCACGGCGTTGACCGCACGGTTCGCCGTGTACGCGGGGGAGAACTCCGCCATCCGTTCCAGCGGCACCGCGAAGCGCAGGTCGACGTCCAGCGGCGCGTCGCCCTCGACCTCGACGTGCCATCCGGTCGGCCGTACGTCCCACGTGGGCTCGAGTTCGGCGGTGCAGTACCAGGTGGCGCGGAACCTCAGCACCGGCTTCCCGCCGCGCAGGCCCGACACCGTCATCCGCTGCGCCGCGACCGTTCCGGCCCTGACGATCCCGGCGGCGATCTCGATGTCGCGGCGCGCGGTGGCGACCTCGCCGTCGGCCTCCACCGAGTCCAGCGGCATGGACAGCGCCTCGGCCACGAGCTCCAGCGACGGCCCGAAGCTGACCCGCCCGAACGAGAACCGCCCGTCCTCGAACGCCTCGGGCGGCTTCCCGAACAGCATGATGTCGAACAGCAGCCCAGGCGAGTCACGCCGGGACAGGTCGGCGAACTCCTCGATCGTGAGGCCGTCCAGGCGCCGCTGGATCGACGCCAGGGTCAACGGCACGGCCTCGGTGATGAACCCCGGGCTGCTGCCGGTGCTGTGGATCGAGGTACCGCCGCGTTCACACGCGGCCTCGACCCGCGCGCGGACCGCCGGGTCGAGGCTCTGCGGCCGGTGGAACTCGCCGCGCGTGGTGACGATGTCGGCGCCCGACTCCAGCAACCGGCACACCTCGTCGAGGTCGCAGGCACGCGGCATGTAGAGCACGCAGTCGGCGCCGAGCGCCACGACCTCCTCCAGGCTCCGGGTCGCGGCGACACCGACGGGCTCGATCCCGCACAGCTCGCCCGCGTCCGCCCCCGCCTTGTCAGGGGAGTGGACGTACACCCCGGCGAGGGTCAGGCCGGGGTGCTCGATGACGGCGCGCAGAGCCCGGGAGCCGATGTTGCCCGTGGCCCACTGAACGACTCTGAGCTGCCGAGCGGCGGTCATCGGCTCATCCCTTGATGCGCTCCTTCATCCCGTCCAGCCGCATGAGGACGGGGTAGCCGCCGACGCTGAGCGCGTTGCCGTGGCCGGTCTGGTGGATGTCGAAGACCGACTGGATCGCGGCGTGGAAGCCCTGGACGTCCAGCGTCTGGTTGACCGCGCGCTTGGCCTGGCGCAGCGCGAACGGGTGCATCTCGGCGATCTGCCCGGCCAGCTCCATGGCGGTGGACTCCAGGTCCTCCAGCGGGACGACCCGGTTGACCATGCCGATCTTCTCGGCCTCCTCGGCGGTGATCGCCCGGCCGGTGAACAGGATCTCCTTGGCCTTGCGCGGGCCGAGCTCCCAGGTGTGCCCGTGGTACTCCACGCCGCCGATGCCCATGTGCACGACGGGGTCGGAGAACTGCGCGTTCTCGGCCGCCACGATCAGGTCGCACGGCCAGCAGAGCATGAGCCCGCCCGCGATGCACTTGCCCTGCACCGCCGCGATCGACGGCTTGGGCACGTTGCGCCAGCGCAGCGTGTACTCCAGGAAGCGGCGCGACTCGACCGAGTAGATCCACTCCAGCGTGATCTTCTCCGGCGCCCACTCGCGGTCCTTGAGGTCGTGGCCCGCGGAGAAGTGCCGGCCGTTGCCCTTCAGCACGATGACCCGGACCTCCTCGTCGGCGGCGGCCCGGCTCCAGGCCGCGTCCAGGTCGTCCAGCAGGGCCCCGGACTGGGCGTTGGCGGCCTCCGGCCGGTTGAGGGTGATGACCGCCACCCGGTCGGTGACCTCGTACAGAATGTGGCTCATCCGCTTCTCCCTTCCTCACCTGGGCAGGCCGAGCAGGTGCTCGGCGATGATGTTGCGCTGGATCTCCGAGGTGCCGCCCGCGATGGTCGCGCCGAACGTGCGCGCGTACCGCTCGAACCAGCTCGCGGTGAAGACCTCCAGGTTCATGTGGTTGTGCGGCGCGGTCCGCGCGGGATGCTCCAGCGACTCGGTGCCGTGCGCCTCCAGGGCGTGCAGGCTCGACGCCTGGACGGCCTCCGAGCCGAGCAGCTTCAGCACCGACAGCTCCGCCGGATCCCGCTGCCCGCTCAGCTGCCGGTAGCCGAGCAGCCTGAGCGCCTGCAGGTCCATCTGCAGCGTCGCGAACCACTCCTGGTCGCTGGGGGAGTCCCGGATGACGTTCTCCATCCATTCGGCGAAGCTCATCCAGAGCATCGAGCGCTCGTGGCCGAGGGAGCCGTGCGCCACCCGCCAGCCCTTGTTGAGCTCGCCGACCAGGTTCTCCTTGGGCACCCGCACGTCGGTGAAGAACACCTCGTTGAAGTCCAGGTCGTCGGGGGAGGCGATGGACCCGAACGGCCTGCGGACCAGGCCCTCGCTCGCGGTCGGGATGATCAGGACGCTGATGCCCTTGTGCTTGGGCGCGTCCGGGTCGGTGCGCACGAACGTCAGCAGCACGTCGGCGTCGTGCGCCCCCGAGGTCCACACCTTCTGCCCGTTGACCACGAACTCGTCGCCGTCGAGCACGGCGCGCGTGCGCAGCCCCGCGAGGTCGGAGCCCGCGCCGGGCTCGCTCATCCCCAGCGACGCGGTGATCTCGGCCCGCAGGATCGGCACGGCCCAGCGCCGCTTCTGCTCCTCGGTGCCGAACGTCAGCAGCGAGGCCGCGACGATACCGACGCCCTGCGGGTTGAAGCTGCGGTAGATCCGCCGCTTGGACAGCTCCTCCAGGTGGGCGAACTGCTGCGCGAGGGTGGCGTTACGGCCGCCGTACTCCGGCGGGTTCCCCGGCAGCAGCCAGCCCGTCTCGAACAGGGTCCGCTGCCACCGCCGCGCCCACTCGGGCACGTCCGAGCTGGACTTCGGCCGCGGAACGGCCTCGGCCTCGCTCGGCAGGTTCGCGTCCAGGAACGCGGCGAACTCCGCGCGGAAACGCTCGACTTCGGGGTCGGGTCTCAGGTCCATGCCAGCAACGCCTTCCTGTGCACCGACGCAGGTCCGAGCAGCAGGTCGCCCGCCATCGCCCGCTTCAGATAGATCTGGAGCTCGTTCTCCCACGTGTAGCCCATGGCTCCGAACAGCTGGAAACCGTTCCGGAAGACCAGCCGCTGGCACTCGCCGGCCGCGGCCTTGGCCATCGTCGCGGCCCGGCCGCGTCGCGGGTCGTCCTCGGCGATGGTCAGCGCGGAGAAGTAGGCGAGCGCCCGCGCCCGCTCGATCGCGACGTACATGTCCGCCGCCTTGTGCTTGACCGCCTGGAACGAGCCGATCGGCACGCCGAACTGCTCGCGCTGCCGGACGTGGGCGACGGTGAGGTCCAGCACGCGTCGGCACGCGCCGACCGTGGTGATCGCCAGCCCCATGAGCGCGAGGTCGGGCACCCCGGCGGTCAACTCGGGCGCCCCGTCCCCGGTGAGGTGTGCGACGTGCAGGGTCGGGTCCAGGGTCTCGATCCGTTCGGCCGTCAGGTCGGCGCCGCGCACGACCGTCACGCCGTCGGGAGTGAGCAGCGCGACCTCGTCGGCGCGGTCGGCGTCCAGCACGTAGCGGCCTGTCCCGTCGAACACGCCGGTCCCCGATCCGTCGGGCAGCCGCCCGGCGAGCGGCGCGAACCAGGTCGTGGTCGCCAGGAACGGCGTCGGGTCGGCGGCGTATCCGAGCTCTTCAAGGACGATCGCCAGCTCCACGGGCGGCGCGTCCAGCCAGCCCAGCTCCTGGTAGCGCGACCAGAGCCGCTTCTCGGGCTCGGACCGGGACCTCTTCAGGGTCTCGCGCACCGACTGCTGGAGCAGCCGCTGGTCGTCGTCGAATTCCAGATCCATGCGGCTCCTCACATCTGCTGCTCTTCGAGGTGGTCCATGGCGTCACGAGCCGTTCCGCAGGAGCAGGACGCCGCTCGGGGTGAGCCCGCCGCTGCTGACGACGGCGACCTCGGCGTCCTTGACCTGCCGCGCGCCGCCGTCCCCGCGCAGCTGCACAATGGCCTCGTGGATCAGGCCCATGCCGTGCGTGCGCCCGTGCGACAGCTGGCCGCCGTGGGTGTTGAGCGGCAGTTGCCCGTCGCGCGCGATGTTCTTGCCGCCGTCCAGGAAGTCCTTCGCCTCGCCGATGCCGCAGAAGCCGAGCGCCTCGATCCACGACAGGCAGTTGAAGGTGAACCCGTCGTACAGCAGCGCCACGTCCACGTCCTGCGGCCGCAGCGAGGTGCGCGTCCACAGGTGCGCGGCCTGGCCGAGCACCTGCGGCTCGTGCGTCAGCGTGCTCTGGTCCCAGTCCAGGCGTTCGGTGATCTGCGTGCCGACCGCCTCCACCCGGACGGGCGGGCGAGGGGAGTCGGCGGCCGCGTCGGCGGCGGAGACGATGACGGCGATGGCTCCGTCGCAGGGCACGTCGCAGTCGTACAGCCCGAACGGCGTGGTGATCGGCCGGGCGGTCAGGTAGTCGTCCATCGTCATCGGGGACCGGTAGATCGCCGCCGGGTTGAGGCCCGCGTTGGCGCGCTGGTTGAGCGCGATCCACCCGAGCGTCTCCCGCGTCGTACCGTACCGGTGGAAGTGCCGCTGGGCGTTCTGGGCCAGGGTGTGCGCCGCCGAGATCGCCCCGAACGGGTGCTGCCAGCTGGTCGTGCGTTCACCGGCGGGCCGGGGGAGCCTGCCCTGCCGCATCAGCTCGCCGTGCGTGGCCTCCCACAACGTCCGGAAGCACAGCACGTGCCGGGCCAGGCCACCGGCGACGGCCAGCATCGCCGCGATCAGCGAGCCACCCGGCCCGAACGTCTCGGCGCCGCCGTTGTACCAGGTGGGCCGGGCGCCGAGCGCCGACTCCAGCGCCGTCACGCCGCCCTCGCCGAAGCCGCCGACGTTCAGCCCGGCGCCGGGGTAGGTGGCGAGGCCGTCGATGTCGGCGACCTCCAGGCCCGCGTCGGCGATCGCCTCCATGCAGGCGTCCACGGTCAGCGACAGCGGCGGCACCATCAGGCGTCGGCCGATCCTCGACGCGCCGATGCCGGTGATGGCGGCTCGGTCCTCGAACTTGTCCGCGGTGACCATCTGCCGGACCCGCACGGCCATCCGCTCCGGCTCGATGTCGTCGTGGGGCAGAGCGGCGGGCGCGGGCCGCCGCTGTTCCGCGGCGGGACGGAACAGCGGCAGCCACACGTCTTCGAGGTGCTCGAAGACGACCTCCATCCGCATGCCCAGCTCCAGCTCACCGGGATCGCACTCCACCGCGTTCGTCGTCAGCCGGACGCGCGGGTCCTCCTCGACGGCCACCTGCGCGACGACGTAGGGGGCGGGGAGACCGGGCAGGCTGAACCGGTGGTTGACGGTGAACCCGATCAGCGTCGCGAACCCGGAGACCTCCCGGACTCCCAGCCGGTCGCCGCGGCAGTACCGGCACACCGGCTGCGGTGGATGGATCAGCGTCGCGCACGCCTGGCACTCCTGGAACCGCAGCCGCCCGTCGGCGCCGGACGTCCAGAAGAACTCGTTCGCCAAGGTGAGCAGTGGCAGCGGTCGGCCCGGGGCCTCGGCCACGTCGCCTCCTTCTAGAAGTCCTCGTCGGACTGGCCGGGTTCGAGCTCGACGTCGAAGGTGTTGAGCGCGGCGGCGAGCATCCCGTACGCGCCGACGGTGAAGACCAGGTCCATGAGCTGGCGGTCGTCCAGGTCGGCGGCGAGCGCCCGGTAGGTCTCCTCGGAAAGGCGGGAGTCCCCCTCGATCTCGTCCACCGCCGCGCAGATCGGCGCCAGGGTCCCGGCGCGGACCTGGGCGATCTCCTCCTCGGTCACTCCCGCGCGGCGGGCGATGGCCACGTGCTGCGACCACTCGTACCGGCAGCGCCGCCGCCAGGCCGTCCGCAGCACGGCGAGCTCCCGGACGCGGACCGGCAGCGTCGAGGTGACCAGCAGATGCTTGTTGAACGTGAGGAACGCCCTGGCCAGGTCGGGGTGCCGGGCCAGCAGCCCGAGCACGTTGTTCGGCGGGAGCCGCCGCCCGGGGGCCAGCACCGAGAGGGCCTCGGTGTCCCATTCGGCGTGCGGGAGCGGGGCCACGCGGCTCACGGGCTGGGTCATGTGTTCCGCCCGCCGTTCACGCCGAGGATCTGCCCGGTGATGTAACCGGCTTCCTCGGAGACCAGGAACGCGCACGCGGCGGCGATGTCCTCGGGGCGGCCGACGCGGCGGACGGGCGTGCGACGGATGTGGTCCTCGACCGTTCCGCCCAGCAGCTCGCGCTCTTCGGCGCGGCGCAGCATCGGTGTGTCGATGAAGCCCGGCGGGACCGCGTTGACCGTGATGCCGGCCGGACCGAACTCCAGGGCCAGGGCCTTGGTCAGCCCGTTGACCGCGGCCTTGGCCGCCACGTAGTGCGCCATGTACTGCTGGCCCGACTGCGCGCTGGAGGACGAGATGTTGACGATCCGGCCCCAGCCCGCCTCGAGCATGTCGGGGAGCACGGCCTGGACGCAGTGGAAGACGCCGTTCAGGTTGACGTCGATGACGCGCTGCCAGCGGTCGAAGCCGATCTCGGTGAAGCGCTTGAACCCGTCCATCCCGGCCGCGTTCACCAGGATGGCGACCGGCCCCAGGTTCGCCCGCACCTCGGCCAGCGCGGCGTCGATCTGGTCCCGGTCGGTCACGTCGGCCTTGTAGGAGTGCGCCTCGCCTGACGGGTTGAGATCGAGCGTCGCCACCCGGTGGCCGTCGGCGCGCAGCCGTTCGCTGATGGCCAGGCCGATGCCCGAGGCGCCGCCCGTCACCACGGCGGTCGTCGTCATGAGGGCGCCCTGTCGGGAACCGGCATGGAGATCTCCCTTCTCGACTGCGAGAACCATACTCTCCGATTGTCGGCGGCGTGAAGGGCAAGAGTGCGGATGTTGATTTGCATTCAATGAGAATGTAGTTTCCACCCATCGATGAGGAGGCGGGATGCGGTTTGCGGAGAAGGTCGCGATCGTCACCGGCGCAGGCCAGGGCATCGGGGCGGGATACGCCCGGGCGCTCGCGGCCGAGGGCGCGCGCGTGGTGGTCGCCGAGATCGACGAAGAACGCGGCGAGCGGGTGGCCAAGGAGCTCGGCCCGCCGGCCATGTTCGTCCGCGTGGACGTGGGCGACCCTGATTCGGCCGCGGCGATGGCCGCCCGCACCGCCGAGGAGTTCGGCCGGATCGACTATCTGATCAACAACGCGGCCATCTTCCAGGGCATGCGGCGCGACGGGCTGACCACGGTCGACCTGGACTACCTCGAACGCTTCCTGCGGGTGAACCTCATGGGCGCGCTGTACTGCACCCGCGCCGTGATCCCCCACATGGGCGAAGGCGCCGCCATCGTGAACCAGTCGTCGACGGCGGCCTGGATGGCGAGCGGCTACTACGGCCTGGCCAAGGCGGGCCTGAACCACCTGACGGCGTCCCTGGCCGCCGAGCTCGGCCCGCGCGGCATCCGCGTGAACGGTGTCGCGCCCGGCCCGACCGACACCGAGGCGACCCGCGACATCATGCCGGAGGAGTACCGGAACGCGATGGTGCAGGGCCTGGCCATCAAACGCATGGGCACGCCGGCCGACATCGCCGGAACGGCGCTGTTCCTGCTGTCGGACGAGGCGAGCTGGCTGACCGGGCAGGTCGTCAGCGTCGACGGCGGACACGTGGTGCGGCTGTGAAACGGATGCTCATCGACGGCAAGCTCGTCGAGTCCACGCGCACGTTCACCTCTCTCAACCCGGCGACGGGGCAGGAGGTCGGCCAGGCCCCCGAGGCCACGGCGGCCGACACCGAGGCGGCCGTCGCCGCCGCCCGCAGGGCCTTCGACACCACGGGCTGGGCGACCGACACCGAGCTGCGCGCCCGGTGCCTGGACCGGCTGCACCAGGTCCTGGTCGAGCACAAGGAGGAGCTGCGCGAGCTGACGATCGCCGAGGCCGGCGCGCCCCGCATGCTCACCCACGGCAACCAGCTCGACATCCCCATCGAGATCGTCCGCTACTACGCCGACCTGCTGGCGGACTTCTCGTTCCGGGAGGACCTCGCCGAGGTCGAGAGCAACGGCCGCCGCCACCGGCGGTGGGTGGAGAAGGAGGCCGCGGGCGTCGTCGCCGCGATCATCCCGTACAACTACCCGAACCAGCTCGCGCTCGCCAAGCTGGCGCCCGCGCTCGCCGCCGGGTGCACGGTCGTGCTGAAGGCCTCCCCGGACACGCCGCTGATCACGCTCGCGCTCGGCGAGCTCATCGCCGAGCACACGGGCATCCCGCCTGGCGTCGTCAACGTCATCAGCTCGCCGGGCCCCGCGGTCGGTCAGCTGCTCACCGCCCATCCCGACGTGGACGCGATCAGCTTCACCGGCTCCACCGCCACCGGCCGCGCGATCATGGAGTCGGCGAGCAGCACGGTGAAGCGGGTGTTCCTGGAGCTCGGCGGCAAGTCGGCCATGGTCGTGCTCGACGACGCCGATCCGGCCTCGGCCGCGATGTTCGCCGCGTTCACCGTGTGCTCGCACGCGGGGCAGGGCTGCGCGCTCACCACCCGGCTGCTCGTGCCGCGCGAACGCCACGACGAGATCGTCGAGCAGGTCGCGGGCGCCCTCGCCCATGTCAGCTACGGCGACCCCGCCGATCCCAAGACCTACATGGGGCCGCTCATCAGCGGACGCCAGCGCGACAAGGTCGACGGCATGGTCCAGCGGGCGGTCGCCGCGGGCGCGACGCTGGTCACCGGCGGCAAGAAGGTGGACCCCGGCTTCTTCTACGAACCGACCCTGCTCAGCAACGTCGACCCCGACAGCGAGATCGCCCAGGAGGAGGTCTTCGGGCCCGTCCTCGCGGTCATCGCGTTCGAGGACGACGACGACGCGGTGCGCATCGCCAACAACACCATCTACGGCCTGTCCGGCGCGGTGCACAGCGCCGACGAGGAACGGGCCGTCGCGCTGGCACGGCGCATCCGCAGCGGGACCTTCAGCATCAACGGCGGCAACTACTTCGGCCCGGACGCGCCGTTCGGCGGCTACAAGCAGTCGGGCGTCGGCAGGGAGATGGGCGTCGCCGGCCTGGAGGAGTTCCTGGAGCGCAAGACCTTCGCGGTGGTGGTCGGATGAGCCCCCTGGCCGGCATCCGCGTGCTCGAGGTCGCCATGTACGGCTTCGTCCCGTCGGCGGGCGCCGTGCTCGCCGACTGGGGCGCCGACGTCATCAAGGTGGAGCACGCCGTCACCGGCGACCCGCAGCGCGGCCTGCGCCAGACCGGCAGGTTCCGCGTCGAGGGCGACCCGAACCCCAACATCGAGCACGCCAACCGCGGCAAGCGCAGCATCGGCCTGGACATGGCGCGTCCCGAGGGCAGGGAGGTCCTGTACGACCTCGCCCGCCGGGCCGACGTCTTCCTCACCAGCTTCCTGCCGCAGGCCCGCCGCAAGCTCGGCATCGACGTCGAGGACATCCGGGCGGTGAACCCCTCGATCGTGTACGCGCGGGGGAGCGCGCTCGGGCCGCGCGGAGCCGAGGCGGACAAGGGCGGCTACGACATGACGGCGTTCTGGGCCCGTGCGGCGACCGCCGCCAGCATCACCCCGCCCGGCGTCGAGGGGATGATCAGCCCGCCCGCGCCCGCGTACGGTGACACCATCTCCGGCACCAACCTCGCGGGCGGCATCGCGGCGGCGCTGCTGCAGCGCGAGCGCACCGGCGAGACCTCCGTCGTGGACGTGTCGCTGCTCGGCAGCGGCGTGTGGTCGATGGGCCACGCGATCGCGGTCTCGCTGCACCTCGGATCCGCGTGGGTCGGCACCAAGCCGGGCGTGCACGGCTCGCCCACCAATCCCCTCACGGGCCTGTACCGCACGGCCGATGACCGCTACCTGGCCTTCGTCATGATGCAGCCCGGCAAGTTCTGGGCCGACGTGTGCCGCCACGTCCGGCTCGCGGACCTGGCCGACGACCCGCGTTTCGCGGGCGCGGAGCAGATCGCCGCCAACACCGAGGCGGGCGTGAAACTGCTGAGCGAGGCCATCGCCAAGCGCACGCTCGCCGAGTGGACCGAACGGTTCGCCACCCTGTCAGGGCCCTGGGCGCCGGTGCAGGACTCGCTCCAGCTCGGCGAGGACGCACAGGTCCGGGCGAACGAGTACCTGCTGCAGGCGGGCGAGCTCGAACTGGCCGCGAGCCCGGTGCAGTTCGACGTCACCGCCCCCCGGCTCCGGTCCGCGCCGGAGTTCGCGGCGCAGACCGAGGAGATCCTTCAGGAGCTCGGCATGGAATGGGAACGGATCCTGGCCCTCAAGGCCGCGGGCGCCGTGACCTGACCGCCGACCGAGGCCATGGCCGCCCGGGTGGCGAGCCGGAGGCCGCCCGCGTCCGGGCTGACGCACAGATCCACGGCGACCCCCGACCGGGCGGCTCGCGCGGCGAACGCCAGCGAGTCGTCCAGGAGGGGGTCGGTGCCCGCCGCCAGGAGCAGCAGCGGCGGAAGCCCGTGCAGGTTGGCGTGCAACGCGCTGATGCGCGGATCGCCGAGCGGCACGTTCCCCGCGTAGGCCGCCACGCTCGCGCGCAGCGCGGCCGCGTCGAACTCCGGGTCGGCGCTCTGGTTGAGCAGCAGGCTGGGCGCGTCCATGGCCAGGTCGAGCAGCGCCGACACCAGCACCGCGCACCGGGGGAGCGCGGCGCCCTCGTCGCGCAGCCTGAGCAGCAGGGCCGCCGCGATGCCCGCGCCGAGGCCCTCACCGGCCACCATGACCGGTCCCCGCCTCCGGCAGCGTTCGAAGCTCGCGTGCAGATCGTCCAGCGCGCCGGGAAAGCCTGGCCGGAAACGGGGACGGACCACGACCGCGCCTCGGGGGAAGGAGAGGCGCCCGGCCACGTGCAGGATGGTCATCTCACTTGCCACTGTTCATCGCCCTTTCCGCAGCCGCCCAGTGCTCGTCCGCCACCCACAGCCGCGCGAAGGCACCGGCCGCCTCGCGCGGCGGGACCGAGCCGCCGACGACTCGCTTGATCTCGCGCGCCGCCGGGGTCGCGAGCGACCTGGCCAGCGACCGCCAGCCCTCCTCGAAACCGGTCCGCGGCAGCACCCGGTCGACGAGCCCGATCCGTTCGGCCTCGGCCGCGTCCAGCACCGCCCCCGAGCCGGCGAGCAGGAGCGCGCGACCCGGGCCGACCAGGGCACCGAGCCGTTCCGCGCCGCCCCACGCGGGCATGATCGCCAGCTTCACCTGCGTGAAGCCGATCCGGACGTCGTCGGCGGCGACCCGGATGTCGGCGGCCACCGCGACCTCGGCGCCGCCGCCCAGGGCGTGGCCGTTCAGCGCGGCGATCACCGGGCCGGGGAACGCGGCGAGCCGGTCGCAGACGCCCCGCATCCGCAGCGCCATGGCGAGGGCCTCGGGCTCGGTGCGGATCGCGGCGAGCTCTTTCAGGTCGCCGCCCGAGACGAACGCCCGGTCGCCCGCGCCCCTGATCACCAGGACCAGGGCGCCGGCCGCCTCGTCGAGCGCGGCGTCGAGCTCGTCCATGGTGCTGAGCGCGATGGCGTTGCGGGCGTGCGGGCGGTCGATGGTGACGACCGCCAGCCCGTCCTGAAGTTCGAGATCGACCATGCGTGCCTTCCTCGCGTGCCTGGCCCCGAACGGCAAGATCCAGAGGTTCATTCTCCGTCAGGATATTGATACCGGTCGATGATGAGAATAGCATTCTCACACCTGGCAAAGGAGGATCTCATGCCCTCGCGCGTGCTGTCGTATCCGCTGTTCGACGCCGACAACCACCTCTACGAGACCGAGGAGGCCCTGACCAGGCATCTGCCCAAGCAGTACGCCGGCGCGATCCAGTACGTGCAGGTCAAGGGCCGGACGAAGATCGCCATCCGGGGTCAGATCAGCGAGTACATCCCGAACCCGACCTTCGAGGTGGTCGCGCGGCCCGGGTCGATGGAGGAGTACTTCCGCAACGGCAACCCCGAGGGCAAGTCGCGGCGGGAGATCTTCGGCGAGCCGATGCGCTCGATCCCCGCCTTCCGCGAGCCGGGCCCGCGCATGGAGCTCATGGACGAGCTCGGCATCCAGCGGACGCTGATGTTCCCGACGCTGGCCAGCCTCATCGAGGAGCGCATGCGCGACGACCCGGAGCTGATCCACGTCGTCACCCACTCGCTCAACCAGTGGCTGCACGAGGAGTGGAGCTTCAACTACAAGGACCGCATCTACACGACGCCGGTCATCTCCCTGCCCATCGTCGACAAGGCGATCGCCGAGCTCGACTGGTGCCTGGAGCGCGGCGCCAAGGCGGTGCTGATCCGGCCCGCGCCTGTGCCCGGCTTCCGGGGCCCGCGCTCGTTCGCGCTGCCGGAGTTCGACCCGTTCTGGAAGCGGATCCAGGACGAGGGCGTCGTCGTCGGGATGCACTCCTCCGACAGCGGCTACAGCAGGTACGCCAACGAGTGGGAGGGCAGCTCCCGCGAGATGCTGCCGTTCCAGACCAACACCTTCCGGATGGTCCACGAGTGGCGTCCGGTCACCGACGCGGTCGCCTCGATGGTCTGCCACGGGCTGCTGTCGCGCTTCCCCGAGCTGCGCATGACGGTCATCGAGAACGGCTCGTCCTGGATGGCGCCCCTGCTCACCATGCTCGCCGACGTCCACAAGAAGGCCCCCGAGGGCTTCGGCGAGGACCCGGTCGAGGCCGTCAAGCGCAACGTCCACGTCAGCCCGTTCTGGGAGGAGGACATGTCCGAGCTCGCCGAGCTCATCGGCGTCGACCGGGTGCTGTTCGGCTCGGACTACCCCCACCCCGAGGGCCTCGCCGACCCGGTCAGCTACGTCGACGCGCTCGGCACGATGACCGACGCCGACAAGGCGAAGATCATGGGCGGCAACCTGGCCCGGCTGATGGCGGTCTGAGGCGGGCATGAGCGAGCGACCCGAGACCCTTCCGGAGCTGGTGCGCGCCGCCGCGGAACGGTTCGGCGACGCCGAGGCCGTCGTGGACCTGCCGCTCCGGCTCACCTTCACCGAGCTGGCCGAACGGGTGAGCGTCGCCGCCGGGGCGTTCGCCGCGGCCGGAGTGGGCCGGGGCGACCGGGTGGCGATCTGGGCGCCCAACTCCGCCGAGTGGATCATCGCCGCCTTCGGGCTGCTGACGGCCGGCGGGGTGCTGGTCCCGGTCAACACCCGGTTCAAGGCCGAGGAGGCGGGCGACATCATCCGCCGCAGCGAGGCCAAGGCCGTGCTGGTCGAGGAGGGCTTCCTCGGGCTGGACTACGCGGCCCCGGCCGGCGTCCCGGTGATCGACCTGAAGTCGGGCTTCCTGGAGAGCGGGCGCCCGTTCGAGCGCCCGGTACGGCCCGGCGACGTCTGCGACATCATGTTCACCTCCGGCACGACCGGGCGGCCGAAGGGCGTCATGATGACGCACGCCCAGACGCTGCGGCTCTACGCCGAGTGGTGCGCCCTCGCCGATCTCCGGGAGGGCGACCGCTACCTGATCGTCAACCCGTTCTTCCACATCTTCGGCTACAAGGCCGGCTGCGTCGCGTCCCTGATCGCCGGTGCCGCGATCATCCCGGTCCCGGTCTTCGACCTGGACCTCGTGCTCGAACTGGTCGAGCGCGAGCGGGTGACGATGCTGCCCGGTCCGCCGACGCTCTACCACTCGCTGCTGGAGGCGCGGGGCCGCCGCGACCTGTCCTCGCTGCGGTGCGCGGTGACCGGCGCCGCCGACATCCCCGTCGACCTCATCCGCCGGGTGCGGAGCGAGCTGCCGTTCCGCTCGATCATGACCGGGTACGGGCTGACCGAGGCGGGCACGGTCACCGCGTCCCGTCCCGGCGACACCTTCGAGTCCATCGCCACGACGGTCGGCACCCCCTGCGACGGCGTCGAGCTGCGGATCGCCGAGGACGGCGAGGTGCTCGTCCGGGGCTACACCGTGATGGTCGGCTACCTGCACGACCCGGCCGCGACCGCCGAGGCGATCGACCCCGACGGCTGGCTGCACACCGGCGACCTCGGGAAGCTCGACGAGGCGGGCAGGCTGCGGATCGTCGGCCGCAAGAAGGACATGTTCATCGTGGGCGGCTTCAACGCCTACCCGGCCGAGATCGAGAGCTTCCTGCTGGAGCACCCGGCGGTCGCGCAGGCCGCGGTGGTCGGCGTGCCGGACGAACGGCTCGGGCAGGTGGCCAAGGCCTTCGTCGTACGCGCCGCGCCCGTCGAGGGCGACGACCTGATCGCCTGGAGCAAGAAGCGGATGGCGGGCTTCAAGGTGCCGCGCTCGGTCGCCTTCCTGGACGAGCTGCCGACGAACGCGACCGGCAAGGTGCAGAAGGAGCTCCTGCGATGAGCGACGAGGTCCGCACGTCCTCAGGCATCCCGCTCCGGCCGGTGTACGGCCCGCAGGACAGGCGCGCCGAGCCGCCCGAACCCGGCGGCTTCCCGTTCACCCGCGGCAACTACGCCTCGGGATACCGGGGCAGGCTCTGGACGCTGCGGCAGTACTCGGGCTTCGGCACCGCCGAGGAGTCCAACCGCCGCTACCGCTACCTGCTGGACCAGGGCGGCACCGGGCTGTCGGTGGCGCTCGACCTGCCCACCCAGTGCGGCCACGACTCCGACGACCCGGAGGTGAGCGACGAGGTCGGCCGGGTCGGCGTCGCGATCGACACCCTCGCCGACGCCGAGGTGCTGTTCGACGGCATCCCGCTCGACCGGGTCAGCACCAGCTTCACCATCAACGGCACGGCGGCGATCCTGCTCGCGTTCTATGTCGCCGCAGCCGAACGCGCCGGAGTGCCCCGCGCCAAGCTCACCGGCACGATCCAGAACGACATCCTCAAGGAGTACGCCTCGCGCGGCACCTGGATCTGGCCGCCCGAGCCGTCGCTGCGGCTGATCGCCGACACGATCGAGTTCTGCGCGGCCGAGGTCCCCAGGTTCAACGCGATCTCGGTGGCGGGCGCGCACTTCCGTGACGCGGGCGCCAACGCCGTGCAGGAGATGGCGTTCACCCTCGCCGATGGCGTCACCTACTGCGACACCGTGGTGGAACGCGGCCGGATGACCATCGACCAGTTCGCGCCGCAGATCTCGTTCTTCTTCTACACCCACGGCGACTTCTTCGAGGAGATCGCCAAGTACCGGGCGGGCCGCCGCCGCTGGGCGACGATCGTCCGGGAACGGTACGGCGCGACCACCGGCCGGGCCTCGATGTTCCGCTTCGGCTGCGTCGCGGGCGGGGCCTCCCTGTATGCCCCGCAGGCCCACAACAACATCGTCCGGGTGGCCTACGAGGCGATGGCGTCGGTGCTGGGCGGCGTCCAGTCGATGTTCACCGCCGCGTGGGACGAGCCGTTCGCCCTGCCCAGCGAGGAGTCGGCGACGCTCGCGCTGCGCACCCAGCAGATCCTCGCGCACGAGACCGGCGTCGCCCGCGTCGCCGACCCGCTCGGCGGCTCCTACTTCGTGGAGGCGCTCACCGACGCCACCGAGGAACGGATCGCCCAGGTCATGGCCGACCTCGACGCCTACGGCGGCATGGTCCGCGCGATCGAGGACGGCTATCTGCAGGGCCTCATCGCCGACGAGGCGTACCGGCACCACCAGGAGGTCGAGGCGGGCACCCGCCCGGTGGTCGGGGTCAACCGCTTCGCCGCGGACGAGCCGCCGCCCGAGCTCACCACCTACGAACTGGACGCCGAGGGCCGCGACCGCCAGCTGAAGCGCCTGGCCAGGGTCAAGGCCGAACGCGACCACGGCGAGGTGGCGACCACCCTGGCCGCGCTGTCGCGGGCGGCCGAGGGCACCGGCAACCTGATGGGCCCGCTGATCGACTGCGCCGCCGCCTACTGCACGGTCGGCGAGATGGTGGCCGCGCTCAAGGCGGTCTGGGGCGAGTTCCGGCAGCCGGTGGTGTTCTGATGCCGGCCCGGATCCTCATCGCCAAGCCCGGCCTGGACGGCCACGACCGCGGCGCCAAGATCGTCGCCCGGACGCTGCGCGACGCGGGCTTCGAGGTGATCTTCACCGGCATCCGGCAGCGCGTCGAGGACATCGCCGCGATCGCGCTCCAGGAGGACGTCGCCGTCGTCGGTCTCAGCATCCTGAGCGGCGCCCACCTCGGGCTCACCGCCCGGACCGTGCGGGCGCTGCGGGACGCGGACGCCGGCGACATCACCGTGATCGTCGGCGGGACCGTCCCGCCGGCCGACGTGCCCAAGCTGCTGGACGCGGGCGCCGCCGCGGTCTTCCCGACCGGAACCCCGCTGGAGGACCTCGTGGCGCGGGTGCGCGCCCTGACCGCCACACCGGCCGAGTCCTGAGCCCCTTGACGACCTGGAGGAACCTGTGCGGATCGGCGTGATGATCGGGCCCGAGCGCGGCGACGCGGCGCGGAAGGCCGCGCGGATGCTCGAGGACGTGGCGTGGGCGGAGGACGCGGGGCTGGACACCGCGTGGATCCCGCAGATCCCCACCGACTTCGACGCGCTGGTCGCCGTGGCGCTGATGGGCGCACGGACCAGCCGCATCGAGCTCGGCACCGCGGTCGTGCCGATCCAGGCGCAGCATCCGATCGCGCTCGCGCGGCAGGCGATGTCCGCGCAGGCCGCGGCCGGGGGACGGCTGGCGCTCGGCGTCGGGCCCTCGCACCACTGGATCGTGCGGGACATGCTCGGCCTGCCGTACGAGCGCCCGGCCGCGCTCACCCGCGACTATCTGGAGGTCCTGGACGCGGCGCTGAAGGGCTCCGGCTCGGCCGACGTGGAGAACGCCTCGTTCACCGTGCACAACCCGCTCGGCCTCACCCCGGTGGCGCCGCTGCCGGTGCTGGTCGCCGCGCTGGGCCCGGTGATGCTCGCCCTCGCCGGCGAACGGGCGGCCGGGACCGTGCTGTGGATGGCCGACGAACGGGCGATCGGCGAGCACGTCGCCCCGCGCATCACCAAGGCCGCGGCCGAGGCGGGACGCCCCGCGCCCCGGATCGTCGCGGGCATCCCGGTATGCCTGTGCCTCCCGTCGGAGGTGGACGCCGCGCGCGAGCGCGCCAACCGCATCCTCGGCGAGGCCGAGATCTCGCCCAACTACCAGCGGCTCCTGGACCACGGCGACGCCCGGGACGTCGGCGACCTGTGCGCGGCGGGCGACGAGGAGGCCATCGCGGCGCGCTTCCGGCGGTTCGCCGACGCCGGGGTCACGGACCTGTCGGTGCGGCTCCTGCCGATCGGCGAAGGCCGGGACCAGCTGGTCGCCTCCAAGCTGCGCACCCGCGAGATGCTCGCCCGGATCGCGGCGGACCTGCGATGACGCTCAGGCGGCCAGCGGGTGGACCGCTGGCGGGCGTCCGCGTGCTCGAAGTGGGGCACATGCTGGCCGGGCCGTACGCGACGATGATGCTCGCCGACCTGGGCGCGGAGGTCACCAAGATCGAGCCTCCGGGCGGCGACATCTCGCGGCAGGTGAGCGCCTCCTATTTCGCCAGCCTGAACCGCGGCAAGCGCAGCGTCCGCCTCGACCTCACCACGCCGGAGGGCCAGGAACGCCTCGGCGGGCTCGTCGCGGACGCCCACGCGCTGCTGGTCAACCTCAAGCCCTCGGCGATCCGGCGGCTCGGCCTCACCTACGACCGGTTGCGCGCGTGGAACGAGCGCATCGTCTGCGTCGCCCTCACCGGCTTCGGGCTGGAGGCGGGTGACGACCCGGCGTTCGACTACGTGGTCCAGGCGGCGACCGGCGTCGCGGCCCTCACCGGCGACCCGGCCGGGCCGCCGACCCTGCCCGGCTACTCCTCGGCCGACAACTCCGCCGGGCTGACCGCCGCCCTGGGCCTGCTCGCGCAGATCATCTCCGGCCGGGGCGGCCAGGTGGAGGTCTGCCTCCGCGACGTGATGCTGTCCCAGCTGAACTACCGTGCGGCCGCCTATCTCAACGACGGCTCCGAGCCGCAGCGCATGCCCAACGGCGCGCACTCCTACTACGTGCCCGCGCAGCTGTTTCCCACGGCGGACGGCCACCTCGCGCTGTTCGTCACCCACGACGGCTTCTGGAAGGCGTTCGCCGCCGAGGCGGGCATCGAGGGCTTCCTCACGATGGCCGAGCGCGCGGCGCGACGCGACGAGGTGATCGCCCTCGTCGAACGGGCCCTGACCGGCGACTCCGCCGCCGGCTGGGAGTCGCGGCTGCGCCCGCTGGGCGTTCCGGCGGCGGCCGTACGGACGCTGCCCGAGGCCCTGGCGGCGGCTCCCGAACTGGTCGTACGGGCAGGCGACTTCCAGCTGGTCGCCACGCCCATCCGCGTCGCGGGCCACGAGCCCGCCTACGGTCCGCCCCCGCGCCTGGGAGAGCACGATGAATGACACGTCCGTCCTGGTGTTCGAGGAACGGGAGCTCGGCCTCAAGGAGCTGGCGGCGCCGGCCGACGGGATGGCCGCGACGCTGGAGGAACGGGGCGTACGGGCCGGGGACCGAGTCGCGCTGATGTCCTCGAACCGGCCGGAGTTCGTCGTGGCCGTGCTGGCGATCTGGCGGCTGGGCGCCGCCGCCGTGCTGTTCAGCCCGGCCTGGAAACAGGGCGAGATCGAGCACGCGACGGCGATCACGCGGCCCGCGTACGCCGTCGGCGACCATCCACTGCTCGCCGCGGCGATGCCGATGCTGCACCTGGACGAGCCGATCGCGCCCGTGCGGCGGACCTTCCCCGAACCCGACCCGCGGTCCGACGCCGTCCTGGTGTTCAGCTCGGGCACGACCGGCCTCCCGAAGGCCGTGCGGCACACCCACGCCTCGTTCCGCGCCGCCGTAC
Source organism: Actinomadura barringtoniae (assembly GCF_017573505.1). GTDB lineage: Bacteria > Actinomycetota > Actinomycetes > Streptosporangiales > Streptosporangiaceae > Spirillospora > Spirillospora barringtoniae. The sequence continues at coordinate 273,827 of NZ_JAGEOJ010000004.1, read as the reverse complement.
GGCACTGGCAGGACGCGCTGGAGCTGACGTCCCGTGACCGGATGCAGATAGCGACGCCGCCCTCGCACATCCTCGGCCTGCTCAACATCGTCACGGCCCTGGAGACCGGCGCGTGGCTGCGGCTGCACCGCCGGTTCGACCTGGACCGGCTGCTCCACCACATCGAGACCGACCGGATCACCGTCGAGATGGCGGTGGCGCCCATCGCGCTGGCGCTCGCCTCCCACCCGAAGCTGGAGTCCTACGACCTCTCCTCGCTGCGCTACATCATGTGGGGCGCCACACCGGTGACGCCGAGCGTCGCCGAGGCCGTCACCCGGCGTACCGGCGTCGGCTGGGTCCCCGCGTACGGCGCCAGCGAACTGCCCGTCATCTCCTGCAACCCGGTCGACGGCGCTCGCCTGGACAGCGCGGGGCGGGCCGTTCCCGGCGTGGAACTGCGCGTCGTGTCGATGGAGACCGGCGAGCCCGCCGGGCCGGGGGAGGACGGCGAGATCCAGGCCCGGTCGGCCTCGCTGATGGCGGGCTACCTGCCCGCCGAGGCGACGGCCGAGGCGTTCGATGGCGACTGGTACCGCACCGGCGACGTCGGCAACCTCGACGCCGGCGGCTGGCTGCGGCTCACCGACCGCACCAAGGAAATGATCAAGGTGCGCGGCTTCCAGGTCGCGCCCGCCGAGATCGAGGCGGTCCTGCACGGCCATCCCGCGGTCGCCGACTGCGCGGTGTACGGCATCCCGGACGCGGCCGACGGCGAGGCGATCATCGCGGTCGTCGCCCCGTGCGCCCCCGTTGATCCCGACGCACTCACCGCCCTGATCGGCGACCGGCTCGCCTCCTACAAGCGGCCGAGGCGCGTGCTGTTCGCCGACGAGATCCCCCGCCTGCCGTCCGGCAAGGTGCTCCGCCGAGTTCTCAGGGAACGCCATGGACGTACGACTGACCAGTGAGCAGCGCGAGCTGCGCGACGCCGCGAAACGGCTGGCCGGCGACCTCGCGCCGCACTCGGTCCAGGACCTCGACGACGCCGACCGGGTCGCCCGGCTGGAGAAGGCCGTGGCGGCGACCAGCTGGCGGACGCTGCGCTCCGACGGCGCCTCGGGGGTCGAGATCGCCCTGGTGGTGGAGGAGTTCGCGCGCGGTCTGGTCGACGTACCGTGCCTGGGACCGCTGCTGGCCGACGACCTGCGCGGGGCAGTGGGGGCTCCTGCGGACGCCGATCCGTGGACCCTCGGCGTGGACGCCGAGGCGATCGACGCCCGGGGAATCCGGCGGATGGTCATGCTCACCGAGCACCGCGTTCTCGCCGGAATCATCGGCGGCGTCATCCCCGGGCCCGACCTGACCAGGCGCGGCGCTCGCGTTCACGGACCTCTGCAGCAGATCGGCGAGCTGACGCCGCAGGCCGCCGCCCGCTGGCATGCGCTGGCGCTCGTCGTCACCTGCGCGGACGTCCTCGGCGCGGCGCGCGGCGCGCACGCCCTGGCGTGCGACTACGCGAAGGTACGCGAGCAGTACGGGAACCTGATCGGGAGCTACCAGGCAGTGGCCCACCCGCTCGCCGAAGGCCTCGCCCTCATCGAGGGATCGGTGAGCGTCCTGCGGCACGCCGCCTGGGCCGTCGACGAGCTGCCGCCCGACGAGGCGATCCGAGCGGCCCGCATCGCGAAGGTCTACTGCGCCCGCGCGGCCCAGAGCATCTGCGAGACGGCCGTCCAGGTGCACGGCGGCATCGGCAACACCTGGGACTGCCTCGTGCACGTCTACCTGCGGCGAGTCCTGGGCTCCGCCGCGCTGTTCCCCGTGCGACTGGAGGAGATCGACCTTGGACTTTCGTGACTCTCCCGCCGAGACGGCGTTCCGGGAACGGCTGCGGAGCTGGCTGGCCGGGCAGTCCGGAACGTTCCCCACCTCGGGCGAGGACTACTGGCAACGGCAGGGCGAGTGGCACCGCTCGCTCTACGCGGCCGGCTTCTTCGGGCTGTCGTGGCCCCGCAAGTACGGCGGACGCGAGCTGCCACCGGTCTACGACGTCATCCTCGACGAGGAGCTCGCCCGCGCGGGCGCACCGCCCAGGCCGAGCCTCGGCTACCTGGTGCAGGGGCTCGGCAGGCACGGCAGCGAGGAGCTGCGGCAGCGCTTCCTGCCCGGGATGCTCGCCGGAACCGAACGCTGGTGCCAGGGTTTCAGCGAGCCGGGCGCCGGGTCGGATCTCGCGTCGCTGACGACGGCGGCCGTGCGGGACGGAGACGAGTACGTCGTCCACGGCCACAAGATCTGGACGAGCTACTCCGACGTCGCCGACTGGTGCCTGCTGTTGGCGCGGACCGACCCCGACGTGCCGCGTCACAAGGGCCTGTCGGCGTTCGTGGTGTCGATGCGCCAGCCCGGCATCGAGCAGCGGCCGCTCCGGATGATGAACGGCGTGACCAACGAGTTCGGGCAGGTTCTCTTCGATGGCGCGCGGGTGCCCGCGGACCAGATGGTCGGCTCGCCGGGGGAGGGCTGGGCGCTGGCGATGACCGTCGTCGGCCACGAGCGCGAACCGGCCGAGCTCGGCTACTCGGCCCGCTACGGCAAGCTCGTCCGCGAGCTGGCGGCGCGGGCCGAGGGCCCGCCGCCGGCCGAGCTGGCCTGGGCGGCGGTGCAGACCGAGATGCTGCGGCTGCACGTGCGCAGGCGGCTGTCGGAACGGCTCGACGGCGTCGTTCACGGGCCCGAGGGCTCGCTCGACAAGCTGCTGATGACCTGGGCGGAGCAGTCGGTCGGGCACGCGGCGCTCGCCATGGGCGGCACGCGCGACCCCGAGCTGCTGAGCGCCTACCTCTACAGCCGTGCCCAGAGCGTGATGGGCGGGACGTCGCAGATCCAGAAGAACATCATCGCCGCGCGCATTCTCGGACTGGGAGGCTGACGTGTACGACCTGCCGCAGGAGATCGAGGTCCGCAAGGACGGGCCGCTCCGCATCATCACGCTGAACCGGCCCGAGCGGCTGAACGCCGTCAACGACGCCCTCCACACCGGCCTCGCCCGGCTGTGGCCGCAGCTGAGCGAGGACCAGGAAGCCCGCGCCGCCGTACTGACCGGAAGCGGGAAGGGCTTCTCCGCGGGCGGCGACTTCGCCTACCTCGACGAGATCCGCCGCGACGGTGAGCTGCGGGCCCGGACCATCGCCCACGGCCGCGACCTCGTCCTCGGCATGGTGCGCTGCCGCGTCCCGGTCGTCGCCGCCGTCAACGGCCCGGCGGTCGGGCTCGGCTGCAGCCTGGTCGCCCTGAGCGACGTCGTCTACATCGCCGAGTCCGCCTATCTCGCCGATCCGCACGTCCAGGTCGGCCTGGTCGCCGCCGACGGCGGCCCGCTCACCTGGCCGCTGCACACCAGCCTGCACCTGGCCAAGGAGTACGCCCTCACCGGCGCCCGCATCCCGGCGGCCCGCGCGGTCGAGATGGGCCTGGCCAACCACGTCGTGGCCGATCCGCTCGCGGAGGCCACCGCGTGCGCCGAACGGATCGCCGGGCTGCCGCGCCGCGCCGTCGAGAGCACCAAACGGCTGCTGAACCTGCATCTCGAACGCGCGGTCCTCGCGACGCTCGACTACGCGACGACCGCCGAGGACCTCACGTTCCAGAGCGACGACTTCCACGCCGTCATCACCCGCCTCCTGGACAAGGACGGCTGAACGGCGCGGGCAGCGGAGCCGGTCGTGGCCCTGGGAAGGCGCTCCTAGGGCCACGACCTCCGCGCTATTTGGGCGGGAAGCGCAGCGCGCCGTCGAGCCGCACGACCTCGCCGTTCAGGTAGTCGTTCTCGCAGATGTGCGCGACGAGCGAGGCGTACTCGGGGGAGCGTCCCATGCGGCTCGGATGCGGGATCCGCGGACCCCACGCCTCCTCCAGCTTGTCGCCGGCCTGCCCATAGGCGGGGGTCAGGAACATGCCGGGGGCGATCGTGACGACGCGGATGCCGAGCGGGGCCAGGTCGCGCGCCGCGACCAGGGTCATGCCGACGACCCCGCCCTTGGCGGCGGCGTAGGGGATCTGGCCGACCTGGCCCTCGTACGCGGCGATCGAGGCGGTGTTGACGATGACGCCGCGCGCGCCGTCCACTGCCTCCTGGCGGCCCATCGCCGCGGCGGCCAGCCGCATCACGTTGAAGACCCCGGTCAGGTAGTACTCGATCGTCCGCCGGAAGCCCTCCAGGTCCAGCGGCTCGCCGTCCCTGCCGACCAGCCGCCCGCCGCTCGCCGGACCGCCGTGGGCGTCCACCGAGATCCGCAGCGGCCCCGCCGCCTCCGCCTCGGCGAGCGCGGCCGCGAAGCTGTCCTCGTCGGTGGCGTCGGTCCGTACGTAGCGGGTGCCCAGCTCCGCCTCCAGCGCCTTGCCCTTGTCGTCGGCGAGGTCGGCGACGACCACCTTCGCGCCGGCCTCGTGGAGACGCCGGACGGTGGCCTCGCCCAGCCCACCGGCGCCCCCGACGACGATCGCGGAGCTTCCACTGATCTGCATCGCTGTTTCCCTCTCTTGAAAGGGGAGATCTACCTGAGCGAGAATAGCATTCTCATGAACATCACCTTGATCCTTGAGATGGCGGCCTCCGCGGGGGACAGGGCCGTGCTGAAGGCCGGGCCCCGCGACCTGACCGCCGCCGAACTGCTCCGCCTCGCGCACGCCGCCGCGCACCGCTTCCGCGGCCACTCCGCCGTTCTGTACGTCGGCCCCAACGACCTCGCCTATCCCGTCGCGCTCTTCGGCGCGGCTCTCGCGGGCATCCCGTTCGTCCCGCTCAACTACCGGCTCGGCGCCCACCAGCTGACCGACCTGCGCGGCCGCCACCCGGGCGCCCGCGTTCTCCTGCCGGCCGACTTCGAGGACCTGCTGAAGCCCGCGGGCGACGCGCCGACCGGCCCGCCCGCGGAGGTGGACGGCGACTCGGTCGCGGCGGTGCTCTACACGAGCGGCACGACGGCCGCGCCCAAGGCGGCGGTGCTGCGGCACCGGCACCTGCTCGCCTACATCCTGAACACCCTGGAGTTCGCGTCGGCGCAGGACGGCGACGCCGCCCTGGTCGCCGTGCCGCCGTACCACGTGGCCGGGCTCGCGAACCTCCTGAGCAACCTCTACACCGGCCGCCGGGTCGTCTACATGCCCTCGTTCGACGCGGCGGACTGGCTGGCGACCGTACGGCGTGAAGAGATCACCCACGCCCTGCTCGTACCGACGATGCTGGCGCGGATCGTCGCGGAGGTGCCCGGCGACGACGCGGGCACGCCGACGCTGCGCAACCTCGCCTACGGGGGAGCGCGGACGCCGCGTCCCGTGCTGGAACGGGCGCTGCGGATCTTCTCGGGCACCGGGTTCGTCAACGCCTACGGGCTGACCGAGACCGCGTCCTCGATCGCGGTGCTCAGCCCGAGCGACCACCGCGCGGCGCTCGACGCGGACGATCCTGAGGTACGGGCCCGCCTGGCGTCGGTCGGGCGCGCGCTGCCCGGCGTCGAGTTCCAGATCCGCGACGAGGGCGGAAGACCGCTCACGGCGGGGGAGACCGGGCTCGTCTTCGTCCGGGGCGACCAGATCTCCGGCGAGTACGGCGGGCGCAACGCCCTGGACCCCGAGGGCTGGTTCGCCACCCGCGACCGGGGACGCCTCGACGCCGAGGGCTACCTGTTCATCGAGGGCCGCGCCGACGACACCATCATCCGCGGCGGCGAGAACATCGCGCCCGCCGAGATCGAGGACGTCCTGCTCGCCCATCCCGGCGTCCACGAGGCCGTCGTGCTCGGCGTGCCCGACCCCGAGTGGGGGCAGCGGCTGGTCGCCGTCCTCGTCGGCGAGGGCGAACCCGCCGAGATCAGACGGTGGGTCAAGGACCGGCTCCGCTCGTCCAAGACGCCCGACACCATCGTCTTCCGCGACGAGCTCCCCAAGACCGACACCGGCAAGCTGCTGCGCCGGACCCTGCTGGCCGAACTGGAGGACAGCCATGCCTGAAGCGCTCATCGTCTCCGCCCTGCGCACCCCCATCGGCACCGCGATGAAGGGGACCCTGCGCGACACCACCGCCTACGACCTGGCCCACCACGTGGTGAGCGCCGCGGCGGCCCCGCACGACCCCGACACGATCGACGACGTCATCCTCGGCGAGGGGCTGTACGGCGGCGGCGTCCTGGCCCGGCACGCCGCCGTGACCACCGGGCTGACCTCCGTCGCGGGGCTCGCCCACAACCGGCACTGCGCGGCGGGGATGGCGGCCGTTCAGGGAGCCGCGGCGAGCATCCTCGCCGGGATGGACGAACTCGTCATCGCCGGCGGCGTGAACTCCGCGTCCACTTCGCCGCAGACCCGCTTCCGGGTCGACGGCGAATGGGTGGACCCCTGGCACCCGCCGACCCACCCCGACCGCCCGGACGCCCCGAACCTCGACATGTCCATCACGGTGGGCTGGAACGCGGCGGTCAAGGCCGGGGTGTCGCGCGAGGAGATGGACGCCTGGGCGCTGCGATCCCACCGCAACGCCATCCGCGCGATCGACGAGGGACGGTTCAGCAAGGAGATCGTCCCGATCGAGACGCCGCACGGCACGTTCTCCGTCGACGAGCACCCGCGCCGCAACAGCAGCCTGGAGAAGCTGGCCTCGCTCAAGCCGCTCCATCCCGAGATCGAGGGCTTCAGCATCACCGCCGGCAACGCCTGCGGCGCCAACGACGGCGCGGCCGCGCTGGTCCTGGCCAGCGACTGGCTCGGCCTGCCGCCGCTGGCGATCGTGCGTTCGTGGGCGTCGGTCGGCGTCGATCCCGCCGAGACCGGCCTGGCGCCGGTGAAGGCGATACCGAAGGCGCTGGAACGCGCGGGTATCCCGATCTCGGACGTGGACCTGTTCGAGATCAACGAGGCGTTCGCCGCGATGTGCGTCGCCACCGTCCGCCTGCTCGATCTGGACCCCGAGCGGGTGAACGTGAACGGCAGCGGCTGCTCGCTCGGCCACCCGGTCGCCGCCACCGGCGCGCGGATGCTCGTCAGCCTCGTGCACGAGCTGCGGCGGCGCGGCGGCGGCACCGGCGTCGCCGCGATGTGCGCGGGCGGCGGCATGGGATCGGCCACGGTGATCGAGGTGCCGGCGCCGCGCGTCCCGTGAACGCCGCGGAACTGCTGGACGCCGCGCTCGGCGGCTCGGTCCGCGCGGCCGGGCGGCTGCTCAGCCTGGCCGAGGGACCGCGCCGCGCCGAGGTGCTCGCCGCCGTCGCCGCCGTCACGGACGCCGGCGTTTCGGCGCCGCGGGTGGTGGGCGTGACGGGACCGCCGGGCGCGGGCAAGTCGACGACCGTCGCCGCGCTGGTCGGGCCGTACCGTGCGCGCGGGCTGCGGGTGGCGGTGCTGGCCGTCGACCCGTCCTCGCCGTTCAGCGGCGGTGCGCTGCTGGGCGACCGGATCAGGATGGCCGAGCACGCCGCCGACCCGGGCGTCCTCATCCGTTCGCTGGCGGCCAGGGGGCACGTAGGCGGGCTCGCGGCGGCGGTGCCCGCCGCCGTCGGTGTGCTCGCCGCGCTCGGCTACGACCTGGTGCTGGTGGAGACGGTCGGCGTCGGGCAGTCCGAGATCGAGGTCGCGGCCGTCGCCGATCCCGTCGTGGTCGTCGTCGCGCCCGGCGCGGGCGACGCCGTCCAGGCCGCGAAGGCGGGGCTGCTGGAGGTCGCCGACCTGCTGGTGGTCAACAAGGCCGACCGGGCGGGCGCCGAGCAGACGGCCCGTGACCTGCGCGCCGAGACCGGCGGGCAGGTGCTCTCGCTCGTCGCGTCGCGCGGCGAGGGCGTACCCGATCTGGTCGAGGCGATCGAGGCGCATCGGCGTGCCGACACCGAGGAACGCCGTGCCGCTCGCGCTCGCGCCCAGCTCCTGTCGCTGGCCCAGTCGCGCCTCCAGGAGCATCCCGAGCTGGCCCGGCTCGCCGGCGAGGTCGCGGACGGTCGGCGCGACCTCGACGACGCGATCGGCCTACTGCTGGGCGGCCTGGACGGTCAGGTCACGACTGGAAACGGACCAGGGATTCCTGCGCGTACGAGGCGACCAGCGAGCCGTCCTCGGTGAGCAGGTCGCCGCGGCCGAACCCGCGGCCATGGGCCAGCAGCGGGCTGTGCTGGCGCAGCAGCAGCCAGCCGTCGGTACGGAACGGCCGGTGGAACCAGACGCTGTGCGAGGTCACGGCGGAGGTGAACGCCGTGCCCGCGTCGCGTTGCGAGACCCCGTCGATCGGGCGCAGCGCCGTGCCGATGAGGGTGAGGTCGGTCGCGTAGGCGGCCACGGCCGTGGCGAGCGCCGGATCGGTCGCGGGGGTGCGCATCCACAGTTCGAGCTCGGGCGGCTCGGGCTTGGGCGAGTCGAGGTCGATGGCCGACCGGGTCTCCCAGGGCAGCAGGCCGAGCTGCAAGACGTGCTCCGGACCGGGGACGGCCGGGACCGGATCGATCGTCTGGTGGTCGCGGCCGTCCTCGTTCGCGTGCAGGGAGACCGAGGCGATGGCGATGACCCCCGCCTGCGGCTGCACGGCCCGGATCGTCAGCGAAGCGAAGGTACGGCCCTCGTGATGGAGCTCGACCTCGTACCGGACGGGTTCCTCGGCGGTCCCGGCACGCGGGAACAGGACGTGCAGCGACTTCACGGACTTGCCGGGGCAGGCGAGGCGGGCGGCCGTCACCGACTGGGCGAGCAGCTGCCCGCCGAACAGCCGGTGGTAGGTGAGCCGCTGGTTGCCGCCCTCGAAGCTCGCGGCCGTCCCGGGGGCTCCCGGCAGTGGCCGCAGGTCGAGGCAGTCGAGCAGGTCGCTCCACAGGTCGGTCACGAGTGCTCCCGCAGGCTCGGAGAACTCGAGGATAATGGAATTCTATCTAGATGAGAATAGGATTCTCGAACCTACTTGCCCTTGGTCGCGGAGAAGCCGCGGGCGCAGAAGTCCCAGGTCTCCTCGGCGGTGATGGGGTGCGCCGCCTCGTCGTCGGTGACGCCGTTGGCCTGGGCGACGAACATGACCGTCTGCATCGTCAGCGCGGCGGCGCGCCGCGGCGTGGTGCCCGAACGGAGCCCGCCGGCGGCCTCGACCTGCTCCATGAGCTCGGTGTACAGGGCGAGGAGCGGGGCGTGCGCGATCTTGACCTCGGCGGGATGGGAGATCAGCAGCTGCGGCGCGAAGTCGGTGAACAGCGGGCGCCTGGCGGCCGGGTCGGGGCGGCACAGCTCGAACAGCAGCTCGACGGCGGCCTTCAGCCGGTCGAGCGGCTTGGACTTGCCCTCGGCGGCGGCGCGGATCTGGTCGGACGCGCGGCGCAGGGCGTCCTCGAACAGGGCCAGGAGAAGCTCGTGCTTGCCGTCGAAGTGCTGGTAGAAGCTGCGCAGCGACTGGCGGGAACGGTCCACGACCTCCTGGACGGTGAAGTCGGTGCTGCTCTTCTCGCTGATGATCGCCTGGGCCGCGTCGAGGAACCGCTCCACCCGTTGCTCGGCGCGGAGCTTGGCAGCCTTGGTGGAGCGCTCGACCGCGCGCTGCTTCCAGGTCGGTTCGTCAGCCGGAACGCTCACGGTCGGATCCATCTTCTGTGCCATGGTCAGAACCTTACTGCACGCAATCGGTAAGCCGCCTGAATCTTGATCACAACTATCCGTCTAGCATGGGGAGATCCTTCCTCTCGAAGATCGATAATAACCTTCTCGAGCCGATCACAGGTCGACCAGGCGCGGTGCCGCGCCCTCCTCTCGCAGCCGCGTCCCGGCCTCGCGCGTCAGCTCGTGCGCGCTACCGAGCAGGCCGTCGAGAACGAGAACGCGGCGGACGTGCCGCTGCAGGCCGTGCTCGGCCGTGAACCCCAGCCCGCCGAGCACCTGCTGGCAGTGCCGGGCCGCCGTCAGCGCCGCCCGGCCCGCGGCGGCCTTCGCCAGGAGCGCGCCGAGAGCGGCGTCGTCCGGCGCGGCCCGCAGGGTCGCCTCGGCCCCGTCCAGGGCGACGAGCGTTTCGGCGAGCCGGTGCCGTACGGCCTGGAACGAGGCGATCGGACGCCCGAACTGCGCGCGTTCCATGGCGTGCGAACGGGCGAGGTCGAGCATGGCCCGCCCCGCGCCGACCAGCCACCAGCCGAGCGCCACGCGGCCCGCGGCGAGCGGCACCTGACTTCCGTTCGCCGAGGTGCGGAGCGGCAGCTCGTCGTCCAGCGTCTCGCCCGGCTTGTCAGCGCGATCCCAGACCACCCACGTCCCGCCCACGTAAGGCATCGGCACGGTGCCACCGGCATCGTGCCCGGCGGCCCTCAGCAGCACGTCGTTCAGCAGGGGCGCCTGCGCCCCGCTCTCCCCGAGTAGCCGGAAGACCAGGGCGGTTGCGACGTCCGGAGCGTCGTCGAGGAGCTCTACCCAGCCGAGGTCGGACATCGCCGCGTCGAGGGCCTGGCCCGACCCGGCGGCCATCGCCTTGCGGAGCGTCCCGGCCAGCAGCTCTTGCTCGGCGGCGTCCACGGTCAGTCCCTCCCGAGGTCGAGGAGCCGCCGCGCGATGATGTTGCGCTGGATCTCGGCCGTTCCGCCGTAGATGGTCGCGGCGCGCGAGTACAGGAACTCGGCCCGCCACGGTGATTCGGCGAGCTCGATGACGCCCGGGAGCAGGTCCCGCGCGGTGTCGAACAGGCGCTGTTCGGCGGTCGCGAGCAGCACCTTGTCGACCGAGGTCTCCGGGCCGAGCCGCCCGCCCTCGCCGAGCCTGCGCTGGGTGAGGTGCGAGCGGCAGCGCGCAGTGTGCAGCCCCAGGTACGCCTCGCCGAGCGCCGCGTCGTCGGGGTCCTCGGTCTCGGCCACGAGCCGGTCCAGTCGCGTGTACAGGTGCGCGATCCGGTGCCAGAAGCAGGTGGAACGCTCGTACGGGAGCAGGTCCATCGCCAGCCGCCAGCCGTCGCCCGGACGGCCGAGCATCCGGTCGCCGGGCACGGCCACCTCGTCGAAGAACACCTCGGCGAACTCGTCCACGCCGTGCATGGTGCGCAGCGGCCTGACGGTGATGCCGGGGGAGTCCATGTCCACGAAGAAGGCGGTGATGCCACCGTGGCCCGGCGCGGTCCGGGTGAGCAGGACGCATCGCTGCGAGTACTGAGCGAGGCTCGTCCAGACCTTCTGCCCGGTCACGACCCAGCCGCCGTCGCGGGGGACGGCCCGGGTGGTCAGGGACGCCAGATCGCTGCCCGACCCGGGTTCGGAGAACCCCTGGCACCACTGCTCACGCCCGCCGAGCAGCAACGGAACCATCTCCGCCGCCAGCTCCGGGGGAGCGTAGGAGATCATCGTCGGGACGAGGACCTCGACCATCGAGTAGATCCCCGGCTCGGCGAGCCCCCGGGTGGCGACCTCCTCGCCGAGCACCGCGCGCAGCACGGCCGGGCCGCCGAGGCCGGCCACCTCCTTCGGCCAGCCGTACCGCATCCAGCCGGCGTCGTAGAGCGCGCGCCGCACCCGGGCGAGCTGCGCGACCTGGCCGTCCAGCGAGTGGTCGGGCCCCGGCGACAGGTCGTTGTCGTCGAGCCAGGCCCGCAGCCCGCGCCGGAACTCCTGGACGCCCGGCTCGTTCATGCGTCCGAGCGTCTGTGCGCGTGCGGGCGTCCCGAGTCGTGCACGCCGCTGCGGCGGATGAACGTCATCGCGCGCGTGCGCAGCCGCCAGCCGCGGGCGGTCCGCTGGTAGGTGTCGTTGTAGTAGCCGATCCGCATCTCGTGGGTCGCGTGGTCGACGAAGCACAGGGGCTGCGTGCCGCTCGCGGTGTCGCCGGCCAGCTCCACCGCGGCCGTCCCGGTGAGGAACAGGCCCTTGGGCGCGGCCTCGACCAGCTCGGGGAACTCGTCGAGGCCGTAGGTGTCGCCGAACGCGCTGTAGGTGCCGTCGGGCGTGAAGACCGCCAGCAGTCCCTCGACGTCCCCGCGGGTGATGGTGACCGCGTAGCGGGCCAGCACCTGCTGGATCTCCACGAGGTCGTCGGTGTCAGTGGTCGTACGTTCAGAGCTCGCACATTCAGTGGTCGGAGGCTGCGTGGACAAAGACCTTCCCGCCCTTCATCACGAACCGCACGTCCTGCGTGACGGTGATGTCCTGCAACGGGTCGCCCGGAACGGCGATGACGTCGGCGAGGAGTCCCTCGGCGAGCCGCCCCCGGTCGGTGACGCCGAGGAGTTCGGCGTTGGTCACGGTCGCCGCCCTCAGCACCTCGGCCGGGCTCATCCCGCGCTTCACCAGGGCGACCAGCTCCATGGCGTTCTTGCCGTGCGGGATCGCGGGCGCGTCCGTGCCGACCGCGATCCTCACCCCGGCCTTGTGGGCGGCCTGGATCGATGCTCGTGCGCGCGGGAACATCTCGGCGGCCTTGGCCTGGAGTTCGGGAGCGGCCTTGGAGACGTCCATGCCGTCGGCCAGGAACGTGGTGGCGACGAGGTAGGTCCCGCGTTCGACCATCAGCGCGATCGCGTCGTCGTCGATGAGGAAGCCGTGCTCGATGCAGTCGATGCCCGCCTCGACGGCCGCCCGTACCGCGTCCGCGCCGTGCGTGTGCGCCGCCACCCGCAGCCCGCGCCGGTGCGCCTCGTCCACGATCGCGCGGAGTTCCTCGTCGGAGTAGTGCTGCGCACCGGGGAGCCCCGTGTGCGACATGACCCCGCCCGAAGCGCAGACCTTGATGAGCTGCGCGCCGTGCTTGATCTGGTAGCGGACCGCCTTGCGCACCTCGTCCACTCCGTTGGCGATGCCCTCCTCCAGCGTCAGCGGCAGCACTCCAGGGGCGAACGCGGCGAACATCGTCGGGTCCAGATGCCCGCCGGTCGGCGTGATCGCGTGCCCGGCCGGGACGACGCGCGGGCCGTCGATCCAGCCCGCGTCGATCGCCTTGGCGAGCGCGACGTCCAGCAGGTAGCCGCCGGTCTTCACGAACAGTCCCAGGTTGCGGACGGTCGTGAAGCCGGCCCGCAGTGTCCGGCGCGCGTTGCCGACCGCGCGGAGCATGCGCAGCGGCGGGTCGTCCTGCACGGGGGAGTAGGCGGCGGTCTCGCCGCGCCCTCCCATCAGCAGGTTGACCTCCATGTCCATCAGGCCGGGCAGCAGGGTCGCGTCGCCGAGGTCGATGACCTCGCCCCGGGGAGCGCCGCCGATCGCGGCGATGCGGTCGTCCTCGACCCGCACGAGCCCGGGCCGGACGATCTCGCCGGTGTCGACGTCCAGCAGTCCGGCCGCCTTGAGCGTCGGCATCCTCAGACCACGGGCTCCACGACGAGGTCCAGGTACGCGGCCCCGCTGTCGGGTACGCGGGGCTGCTTCCAGACCTCGACCGGGAACGAGACCATCACCACCGACTGCAGCAGGTGGAACAGGGCGCGCGCGTCGTCGGGCAGCTCGTCCAGCGGGAACGCGTCGCAGTAGGCGATCGCCTCCTCCAGGCGCGGGAAGGTCGCGTCGTAGAACTCCTGCATCTCGTCCATGGAGGAGTCGAGCCGCTTGGCGTAGCGCTCCCGCTCGGTGGGCAGCGCCCAGGCCAGGAACGGCTCCAGATCGGCGAAATCGGCTGGCAGCGGCATCGCGGCAACTCCTCCGGCGTGCTCGGTACAGACCCTTTGAGAGTCCTTCTCAAAATCGAGAATAGGATTCTCGCTCGTGAGTGGCAAGTTTCGGCGGCCCGCCTTGAGTGGTTGATTCTCGTTTCCTGAGAAGCTAGTTTCCGGTTTTGGACGGCGTGTCGGTCCTGCGACCTCAGCCTGCTCGCCGAACGCCCGACCGAGGGAACGCCCGACCGAGGGGACACCCGTCATGACAGCACCGGCAGCCCACCCCGGTGACCAGCTCGCCAGCACCGCCTGCGGCACGCGCGTGATCGTCGTCCGCGCCCCGGCGGGCGGCGCCGCGGTGATCGCGTGCGGCGGCGAGCCCATGGTCCCGGCCGCGCCGGCCCCACCGCCCGCCTCCGGCGGCGGGGCCGGCGCGGTCACCCTGATCGGCAAGCGCTACGTGGACTCCACCGGCGAGTACGAGCTGCTGTGCACGGCCTCGGGAACGGGCGCGCTGACCTGCGACGGCGAGCCCATGACCCTCAAGACCGCCAAACCCCTGCCGGCGTCCGACTGAAGGGAACCCCGTGAACCGCGACGACCTCATCCTCATCAGCGTCGACGACCACATCATCGAGCCGCCCGACATGTTCGTGAACCATCTGCCGGAGCGGTACCGGGCGGACGCGCCCCAGCTGGTCCACCGCGAGGACGGCAGCGACGTCTGGAAGTTCCGGGAGACCGTGATCCCCAACGCCGCCCTGAACGCGGTGGCCGGGCGGCCCAAGGAGGAGTACGGGCTGGAACCGCAGGGCCTCGACGAGATCCGCCCCGGCTGCTACGACGTGCACGAGCGCATCAAGGACATGAACGCGGGCGGGATCCTCGGGTCGATGAACTTCCCGTCCTTCCCGGGGTTCGCGGCCCGGCTGTTCGCGACAGAGGACGCCGAGTTCTCGCTGGCGCTCGTGCGCGCGTACAACGACTGGCACATCGACGAGTGGTGCGCGGCCTACCCCGGCCGGTTCATCCCGATGGCGCTGCCCGCGATCTGGGACGCCGAGCTCTGCGCGGCGGAGGTGCGCCGGGTCGCGGCCAAGGGCTGCCACTCGCTGACCTTCACCGAGAACCCGGCCGTCCTCGGCTACCCGAGTTTCCACAACGAGTACTGGGACCCGCTGTGGCGCGCCCTGGTGGACACCGACACCGTGCTGTCGGTGCACATCGGGTCGTCGGGACGGCTCTCGATCCCGGCGGTGGACTCGCCGCCGGACGTGATGATCACGCTGCAGCCGATGAACATCGTCTCCGCCGCCGCGGACCTGCTGTGGTCGCGCGTCATCAAGGAGTTCCCCGGCATCAAGATCGCGCTGTCGGAGGGCGGGACCGGATGGATCCCGTACTTCCTGGAGCGGGTGGACCGCACGTTCGAGATGCACGCGACGTGGACGCTGCAGGACTTCGGCGGGAAGCTGCCCTCGGAGGTCTTCCGCGACCACTTCCTCACCTGCTTCATCAGCGATCCGCTCGGGGTGAAGCTGCGCCACGAGATCGGGATCGACAACATCTGCTGGGAGGCCGACTACCCGCACAGCGACTCGATGTGGCCGGGCGCGCCCGAGGAGCTCGGCGACGTTCTGGAACGCGAGGCCGTCCCCGACTCCGACATCGCGAAGATGACGCACGAGAACGCGATGCGCTGGTACTCCTTCGACCCGTTCGCCCACATCCCGCGCGAGCAGGCGACGGTCGGCGCGCTGCGCAAGGCCGCCGAGGGCCACGACATCAGCATCCGTTCGCGCAGCCACCGGGTCATCGATCCCGCCGACAAGCTGGAGGCCTACCGCTCCCGGGCACGCGCCGCGCAGGCCAGGTGAGGATGGGCTGAAGTGACCGTCGTGTGGCCCTTGTCACACGCGGCCAAACAACCTAACGTCTGTTCAGTAGGTAGGTCGGAGGGAGTCCGGTGACCGACGAGCGCCCGTACGCGGCCCTGCTGGCCAAGGGCGAGGACCGCAAACAGCGGATCCTCGCCGTCGCGCAGCGGCTGCTCACCCGCAACGGGTCGCGCGGCACCACGCTCGGGCAGATCGCCAAGGAGGCGGGCGTCACCCCGGCCGGCCTGCTGCATCACTTCGAGTCCAAGGACCACCTGCTCCACGCGGTGCTCGACGCCCGGGACGCCTACGACGACGCCTCCGCCGACCGGCAGGGCGACATCCTCGAGGAGCTCAAGGGCGTCGCCGAGCGCTACCGGCGCGCCCCCGAGCTGGTCGGCATGTTCGCCGTTCTCCAGATGGAGAACATCGAGCCCGAGGCGCCGCTCCACGACCGGTTCCTCGGGCGCCGCCGGGCCGCCGTCGAGACCCTCGCCGAGGGCATCAGGCGCGGTCAGCGCGACGGCCGCTACCGCGCCGACGTGGACCCCGTCGTCAAGGCCGTCGAGATCGTCGCCTTTCTCAACGGAATAGAGACATCATGGCTGCTCGATCCTTCGATTCCGCTGACCGAGGTGTTCACCGAGTACACCGAGTCGCTTGCCCGGCAACTCGCCCCGCCGCCCGAGGCGGACTCCGGCGACGCCTCCTCGTGATCGCGCCGAGCTCGGCCGAGGCGGTGCGGTCCGCCGGTGGCTACCTGTGCGACCGTGCGCTCGCCGGCTGGAACGTCACGGTCCTCACCGCCGACCGCGCCGACCGGCCGCTGCGCATCCTCGGCGCCCGCCGGGCCGACCTGGAGCTCGCCCTGGCCGCCCCGGTGCGGCCCCGTCCGCACGCCGTCGCCGTCGACGCCAGGTGCTACGGCCTCGACCCGCGCGTGCGGAGCATCGTTCAGGCGGCGCTGAACGACTCGGCCGAGGTCCGCCTCTGGGGCGACCTGGGCGGCGGCCTCGACCTCGCCGGCTCCGAGGCGCCCCAGCCCGTTCCGCACCGCCTCAGCCTGGCGGCGCGCGCGTTCAAGACCCACGCGCTCGCGGCGGTGGCCTCGCCCGGTGACCTCGATGACGGAGGCGCCACCGAGATGTTCCAGACGAGCGATCTTCAGCGCACCCCGGCCACCGGCCGGGAGTGACGCCTTCCGAGGACGACTTCGAGCACGACTTCGAGCATGACCGACCGGCTGGAAGGTGAAGCCGATGGACGCAGACGTTGCCGCCCTGCTGCTCGTGCGCGTGGTGGTGGGCCTCACGATGATCGCGCACGGCCTGAACCACTGGCGCGGTGGCGGGCGCATCGAGGGCACGGCCCGCTGGTTCAGCGGTCTCGGCCTGCGGAACGGGGTCCTGCAGGCCTGGATGAGCGTGGTCACCGAGATCGGCGCGGGCGCGCTGCTGGCGCTCGGCCTGCTCACCCCGCTCGCGTGCGCCGCCGTCATCTCCGTGATGCTGATCGCGGGCCTTCTGGCGCATCGGCGCAACGGCTTCTTCGTCTTCAAGGACGGCTACGAGTACGTCCTGCTCCTGGCGGCGGTGTGCGTGGCCCTCGCGGTCTTCGGCCCGGGCTCGTTCTCCCTCGACCACGCCGCGGACATCGCCGTGACGGGCTGGAAGGGCGCGGCCATCGCACTCGGGGTGGCGGTGCTCGCGACGGCCGGGATGCTCGCCACGTTCTGGCGGCCCGAGAGCGAGAAGGCGGAGGCGCCCGCCTGAGGCCGATGCTCGCCCGGAACGCCCGCGCGAATCGGGCTTGCGCTCCCTATGCGGGTTCGGCTGTAGTGCCTTAGGCCGGGGTTTCCACTGGGGGCGCGAGGGGTGCACAGATGCCGGATGTCGGGCCGTTGCGTGCGAATGATCCGGCGACCCTCGGCGCCTATCGGGTGACCGGCAGGCTGGGCGAGGGCGGGCAGGGCGTCGTCTTCCTCGGGGAGGACCCCGAGGGCACCCAGGTCGCGGTCAAGGTGCTGCGACCCGATCTGGCGGCGGACAAGGGAGTGCGAAGCCGTTTCGCTCGCGAGGTGACGGCCGCCCAGCGCGTGGCCGCGCAGTTCTGCGTGGCGCAGGTCCTGGACGCCGACCTCACGGCCGACTCCCCGTACGTGGTGACCGAGTACGTCGACGGGCCGACGCTCGCCCGGTCCGTTCGTACCGAAGGCCCGCGGACCGGCGCGGCGCTGCACCGTCTCGCGGTCGCCACCGCCACGGCGCTCACCGCGATCCACGAGGCGGGCGTGGCGCACCGCGACTTCAAGCCGGCGAACGTGCTGCTCGGCAGGGACGGCCCCCGCGTCATCGACTTCGGCATCGCCCGCTCGCTCGACGTCGCCGCGACGCAGACCGGCGGGATCGTCGGCACGCCGAGCTACATGGCCCCCGAGCAGTTCAGCGGTCAGGCCGCCGCGCCCGCGGACGTGTTCGCCTGGGGCTGCGTGATGGTCTTCGCCGCGAACGGGCGCCCACCGTTCAACGGCCGCGACATCCCCGTGCTGATGCACCAGATCATCAACCAGGAGCCCGATCTCGGGCAGCTCTCAGGACCGTTGCGCGACGTCGTTCAGGCGGCCCTGCGCAAGGACCCGGCGCACCGGCCGGGCATGCAGGAGATCCTGCTCAGACTGCTGGGCAACCAGCCGCCCTCCTCGCCCCTGCCGCCGCCGTGGCCGGTGGAGTCCTGGCCGCAGCAGCACGGCGACCGTACGACCATCGACGCGGCCACGCCGCGGAGCGGTAAGGCCCGGCCGCTGGCCCTGACCTTCGCCGCGCTCGCCGTGGCCGCCGTCGCGGTGGCCGGGGTGGTGATCTGGCCGCAGCTGAACGACTCGGACAAGCACAAGCCCTCACCGAGCCCGAGCCCGACCGCGAGCGTGGTGGCAGGCGGCGGCCCGACCCGTACGCCCCGGCTCGGCCTGGAGTTCTGGCAGAACAACGCGGCGGTCCCGGTCACCATAAAGGACAACACCGACGCCACCAACGCGACGGTGACCGTCCCCCTCAAGCCCGCGCCGTTCCAGCTCCGCTTCCCCAAGAAGCCCGGAGAGCAGTCGCTGAAGATCTGCGCCTGGACCGATGCCACGATCTTCACCTCGCGCGGCGGGAAGCCGGCGAAGACCGACCCGTGCCTGGGGGAGGGGCACGGGATGGCCGACTACGAGTTCGGCAGCGGAAGCCTCATCCTCAACAACGAGGGCTTCAACTACCTGATCGGCTCACGCTTCCAGTCCCTGTCGGCCGACACCAACAAGGTCGACTACGCCCAGACCTACCAGGGCCAGGCCGCGACGCCGCTGTCGAACCAGCGGGGCGACATCTACCTGGCGATCTACATGCCGCAGGCCAAGGACGGCACGTTCCACGTCACCGGCCCCGCCGAGCTGGAGTACGTGATCCTGCACTTCGCCGCCTAGAGCCGCCCTGCACGTACTCCCGGGCGGGGGCCTCCTGCTCGTCCGGCTCGTCCTCCTCGTGGCGGGGGACGAGCCAGATGGCCGCGAAGTTCACCAGCAGGCCGCCGGCCAGGCTTCCCATCGCCCCGGTGTGCGGCTCCCACCCGCGCCCGTACAGCGCGGTCGACACCAGCAGCATCTGCGGGTTGGCCGTCATGATGACCAGGAACCCGACGATGATCAGGCGGCAGCGCTGGAAGGCGATCTGGATCTGCCCCGCGGCCAGCGCGGTCGCGGCGAAGAACAGGTAGGGGTACGGCGAGGTGACAAGGTCGCCGAGCGGATGGTCGAGCGTCACCATGCCCATGATCGCGACCTCGGCCGCGCCGATGAGCATTCCGGTGCTGACCCCGTAGACGACGCCGCTGAGCGGCCGTTCGTGCGCGCCCTTGCGCCTCAGGTCGCTGGCCAGGAACAGCACGGCGGGCAGGGTGAGCGAGGGGAAGAGCGCGGCGAGCACCAACGGCGCCGAGGGCGTCCGGTCGAAGGAGTACGCGTGGTCGGCGGCGCGTGCGTACAGGACGACGGCCACGGCGGCGAGCACCAGGCAGAGCAGCTCACGGCGGCCGAGCCGTTCGCCCAGGCCGGCGGCGGCGATGAGCGGCAGCAGCACCGCCCCCGCCAGCATCGCGGGCTGGACGGCGGGCAGCACGAGCGCGGTCAGCGCGACGAACTGCAGCGCGAACCCGAGGCCGATCACGCCGAAGCCGATCGCCCAGGTGCGGCTGGAGAGCATCGCGGCGGCGAGCGCGAACGGCCGGGCGCCGTGCAGCGGAGGCATCCGGTCGGTGGCGGTCTTGAGGAACGCCATGCCGACGAAACAGGTGCCGGTCGACAGGAAAGCGACGATCGTCGCCCAGTGTCCCAGTTCCATGCGGACGACCATCCTCTCCCGCGACCACCTGTGGCATCTAACCTACAGTTGTGTCGGTTAGGCCGACCGTAGCAGCCGTTGCAGGCGTTATGAAGGGGTTCTTCTTCGAGGGTTGGTTGCTCGCTCAATCAACCGACATATTCGTCGGTTAGTGCGCAGATGAATGCGGAGGTCATGCCCTGGTCGCGGGCCGCCGCGTCCGGAGATACGCATCCGACTACGTAGTTGTGCGGTGGTGGTCCGGGCGCCGTCCTAGAAGCCTTGCCGCAGTGATCGATCTGAGCTGCCTCCCGTCGGAGCGTTCGGCCGCCCTCTCGGCCGCGCTCCGTCCCGGCGTCGCGGCGGTCGCGGTGCGGACCGTCGTCGAGATCGGGCAGCCGGATCTGGAGGGCTTCGTCGAACGGCTCGTCGGCCATTTCGTGGAGCTGCTGGGACGGCCCGAGCTCTCGTCCGCGGAGATCCTGGAGTTCGCCGGGCGGGCCGGTGCGGCGGAGGCGCGTGCGGGCCGTTCGCTGAACAGGCTGAACGCCGCCCTGCTCGCGGGCTCGGGCGTCGCGGTCGCCGAGCTGGCCGAGCAGGCGGACCTGCTGGGGCTCGGCTGCACGCCGGGGGAGATCGGCCACCTGACCAGGGAGGTCCTGGCCTATACGGAGCTCGTCGCCAAGGCCATGACGGCCGGGCACACCGAGGCCGCGGCCGCCGCCTCCAATGACGGTGACAACCGCCGCCGCGTGCTGTTCGACCTGCTCGTACATCCCGGAACCAGGCCGGTGGCGATCGTCGAAGCGGCGGCGGAGGCCGGATGGCGGCTGCCCGCGAGGGTGGCGGCCGTGGTGTTCCATCCGGCACGGCTCCGCGCGGTTCGCAAGAGTCGGGGGCCGCTGAAGGACGCGGGCGCCGGGGAGACGTTCGGCAGGCCGCGGCCGGTGCTGGGTCCTGACGTGCTGACCAGGCGCGAGGACGGGCGGCTGCACGCCATCATCCCCGACCCGGACGGGCCCGGACGGCGCCACCAGCTGGAGACCGGGCTGGCGGGCTGGACGGCCGCGATCGGTCCCACGGTCGAGGTGCCCGAGGCCGCCGACTCGCTGCGCTGGGCGCGGGACGCGCTGGAGCTCGCCGTCTCCGGCGCGATCACACCGGACAAGCTGATCGTCGCCACCGACCACATGCCGCTCATCCTCCTGGCCCGCGAGCCCGCGCTGGTGGAGCTGGTCGCCGCCGAACGCCTCGCGCCCCTGGCGGCCGCCCGCCCCACGCTGCGGCCCGCGATGGCGCGCACGCTCCTCGCCCTCATCGAGAACCATTTCAAGGTCACCGTGGTCTCGGACCAGCTCGGAGTCCACCCGCAGACCGTCCGCTACCGGCTCCGCAAGCTCGAGGAGCTCTTCGGCCCGGACCTCTACGACACCCGCAAGCAGCTCGACCTCCGCCTCGTCCTCCTCGCCCGGCTCGCCCGCGCGGCCGACCCCGTCGCCGACGACTGACCCGGGCTGGTGGGGGTGGTCCTGATCGACTAGCGTCTGACGTCCGTCACAGGACGTCAGCGGCGTGAGGGGCGAGTCGGCATGGGTGCGGCGCGGGGGACCACGACGGGCCTTCCGCGCCCGAAGACCAGCTACGTCGGCCGGCGGCGGGAGGCCGCGGCGGCGCGCACGGCGCTGGCCGCCGGGCGGCTGGTGACGCTGACCGGGCCCGGCGGGGTCGGCAAGACCCGGCTGGCGACGGCGGTGGCGGACGAGGCGGCGCGCGGCTTCGACGACGGCGCGGTGTTCGTGGAGCTGGGTGAGCTGCGGGACGGGACGCTGCTGCCCAACCTGGCGGCCGACCGGCTCGGGCTTCAGGACCGTACCGGCCAGCCGGTCGTCCAGGCGGTGCTCGACCACCTCCGCGATCGCGCGCTGCTGATCGTTCTGGACAACTGCGAGCACCTGGTCGAGGCGTGCGCGCGGTTCGTCGTCGCGGTCCTGGACGCCTGCCCCGACGTGACACTGCTCGCGACCAGCAGGCAGTCGCTCGGCGTCGAGGGCGAACGGATCCTCCGCGTTCCGCCGCTGCCCGTGCCGGGGCCGGACGCCGGGTCCTCGCCGGACGAGCTCGCGCAGTACGACGGCGTCCGGCTGCTGGTGGAACGGGCCGCCGCCGTCGTCCCGTCGTTCGAGGTCACGGCCGCCAACTCCGCCGCGATCGCGACGCTGTGCAGGCAGCTGGACGGCGTACCGCTGGCGATCGAGCTGGCGGCGGCGCGGCTGAGGTCGCTGTCGCCGCAGCAGATCACGCGGCGGTTGTCGGGCGCCCTGGCGCTGCTGACGAACGCGCCGCGCACCGCGCCGCAGCGACAGCGGTCGCTGCGCGCCACGATCGACTGGAGCTACGAGCTGTGCTCCCCGATCGAGCAGGCGCTCTGGGCGCGCGCGTCCGTCTTCGCCGGATCGTTCGACCTCGACGCCGCCACGCAGGTGTGCGAGGGCCCCGACGTTCCGGCGGACGAGGTGCTGGACGCCGTCGACGGCCTCCTCGACAAGTCCGTGCTGATCCGCGAGGACCGCGGCGACGTCGTGCGCTACCGGATGCTGGAGACGATCCGCGAGTACGGGCAGGAACGGCTGGACGTCGCGGGCACCCGTACCGCCGCCGCGCGCCGCCACCGCGACTGGATCGACCGCCTGACGCGCGAGGCCGACGCCGCCTGGGCCGGTCCGCGGCAGCTGGAGTGGACCGTACGGCTGCGGCTGGAGCACGCCAACCTGCGCGCGGCCCTGAACTGGTCGCTCACCGAACCGGGGGAGGCGGTCGCGGCCCTGCGGATCGCCGCGCGGCTCGACGAGTACTGGACGATGATCGGGCACAGCCTGGAGGCGCGGCAACGCCTCGACCTGGCCCTGGACGCCACCCCGAAGGACCATCCGGACCGGCTGTTCGCCCTGGCGACGTGCGCGCTGCACGCGATCTGGCACGCCGACATCGACATCGCCCTCGCGCGCCTTGCCGAGGGCGACGAGCTCGACCCCGGCGACGACGAGCTGATCACCGCCCATCGGACCTACGTCCGCAGCCTGGCCGTGATGATCCAGGTCAAGCCCGGCTCGGCCAAGCTCTCCATGACCGCGGCCGAGGCGTTCCGCGCGCACGGCCAGATCCGCCGCGAGCTGCACCCGCTGTTCATCCACGGGGTCGCGGTCACCTATCTCGGCGACATCGAGGCGGGCCGCAGGTCGTTGCGGCGCATGCTCACGCTGAGCGAGGAGTGCGGCGAGTTCTGGTACCGCAGCATGGCGCTGTTCGGCATCAGCATGATCGAGGTGGGCGCCGGCGAGCTTGACGCCGCCGAGTCCGCGGCGGCGGAGGCCCTCGCCATCTGCCGCGACACCGGCAACCGCTTCGGCGAGGCGTACCGCCTCGACGCCCTCGCCTGGGTCGCCGACGCGCGCGGCGAGCACGAACGCGCCGCCACGCTGTTCGGCGCCGCGTCCAGGAAATGGGACGAGATCGGCTCCACCCCCGAGGTCGCCGTCTCGCTCCCGCACATGATCCACAAGCGTTCCACCCGCGAGGCGCTCGCCCCCGACCGCTTCGACGAGGCCTACGCCGCGGGCCGCGCCCTCACCGACCGCCAGACGATCGAGTACGCCCTGGGCGAGGCCCCCGAGGCCCCCGAGGCGCCCGGCCCCCCGACCGTCGCCGACCTCACCCGGCGCGAGGGCCAGGTCGCCGCGCTGGTCACCGAGGGCCTGTCGAACGGCGACATCGCGGCGCGGCTCGTCATCTCCCGCCGTACCGCCGACACCCACGTGCAGAACATCCTCAGCAAGCTCGGCTTCCGCAACCGAGCCCAAATCGCCGCCTGGTACACCAGCCGCCGGCGGTAGAGCCCCCGCCACTCGAAGGAATCCCATGACCGACCTGTACGGCGTCCGCGTGCTCGACGTCGACCCCGAGGCGCTGACCGTGCGCTTCCGGGTGTTCGTCGTCTACTACGACACCTGATCCCGCACGCACGTGCCGCTGCCCGAGGACCCCGCGTTCTTCCTGCGCCTGCTGTGGGACTTCGCCGAACTGCACCACGGCGAGCGGGGACCGCCGGCCCGGGTGCTGAGCTACGACGACCTGCGCGACGACGTCACGCACACCTTCCGGCTGGCGACCAACACCCACCGCTTCGTCGCGGACTTCACCCAGGACACCGAACGAAACCACCCGCTGAGCTGGAACGCCTGGCAGAGCCTCGCCGACTTCTACTACCTGCGGTCCGGCGGCTGGTCGGACGAGGAGAGCCTGGTTCAGGCGGACTACACGGTGCGGGTGACGGACGCTCGCTGGCCGGCGGGTGGTGGATCAGCTCCAGGTCGCCGAACCAGCGGGCGGTGCGTTCGGGCTCGGTGATGCTCGCCCACACGTCCTCGATCGGGGCCTTGAAGGGTGCGGCTCAGGACGAGCTGCGCGTCGTCGCCGTCGCGCCGCAGCCTGCCGGTCGGAATCGGTGTCATGCGGTGTTCTCCCTTGTCTCGCCCTGGGCTCTGCGATCACGGCCCGCGCGCCGTACCTCGGTCTCCAGCGCGTCCAGCCGGTGCTCCCAGCTCGTCGGCGCGCGCATCGTCGTGATCCACTCGGCCAGTCCGGTGAGCGGTGCCGGGTCGAGTGAGTAGAGGCGCCTGCGGCCCACGAGTTCGTCGCGGACCAGGCCGCATTCGCGCAGGACGCGCAGGTGGCGGCTGATCGCGGGGCGGCTGATGGTGAACCGCGCCGCGATGTCGCCCGCGCTGTGGGGCTCGCCGCGCAGCAACGCCAGAATCTCCCGGCGCACAGGGTCGGCGATCGCGGTCACCACCTCGTCCACGGGCAAAAGCGTAACTCACAGGTTACGCTTTTGCCCCGGGGGGAGATTGCTTGCTTCAGGCCGTTGTTGATCCGGTGAAGAGTTCGGTGGCGCGGGCGACGATCTCCTCGTGCGGCACGTCCCGCAGGTGCTGGTTCACGGCCCAGCGATGCCCGAACGGGTCGAGGAACTGGCCGGTTCGGTCGCCCCAGAACGCGTCGTGGATCGGCTCGTAGGTGGTGGCGCCGGCTTCCAGCGCCCGGGTCATGGCGGCGTCGGCGTCGGGGACCTGGACGTGGAACGCGGCGGGCGTGCCGCCGAGCGTGGCCGGAGTGCGCATGTCGCGCTCGGGCATTTCTCCCGCCACCGCCAGGACCGTGTCGCCGAGCCGGAGTTCGACGGTGAGCGTGCTGCCGCCGGGAAGGGCGAGGCGGCTGGTCTCTGTCGCCCCCAGAGCCTCGGCGTACCAGGAGGCGGCGTGGTCGGGGTCGCTGACTACCAAATGAATCGCTATCTGAGTCACGCATCGGACCATACAGCTTGTATGGATAGTATGTCCATACAGTTTGTATGGACACGGTTATGATGGGGGATGCCTTCCAAACCGACCGTGCGCTCCGCCCGTCGATCCGGACCGGCCCCGGGGTCCGCCGAGCTGCGGGAGCGGATCCTGTCCGCGACGCGCGAGCTGCTGCGCGAGCAGCGCTTCGACGGGCTCAGCGTGGCCGACATCCTGAACGCCGCCGGGGTCTCGCGGGCCAGCTTCTACTTCTATTTCCCGGGCAAGCAGGCCGTGCTCGGTGAGCTGGTGCGCGAGGCGGTCGCGGGAGGGCAGCAGGCGGCACGGCCCTGGATCGACCAGGAGCAGGATCCGGTGACCGCGTTGCGGTCCGGCGTGGCCGACGGGGCTCGGTTGTGGAGTGAGAACGCGGGCGTTCTCATGGCGATCGTGGAGAGCTGGGGATCGGACCCGGAGCTGCGGGAGCTGTGGGTCGAGCAGATGAACCTGTTCACCGATGCCGCTGTGGCGCGGATCGAGTCCGATGCGAAGGCTCGACGGCGGCTCGGATCCAAGGACGTGCGGGCGGTGGCCGCGTCGCTGACCTGGATGGGTGAACGGCTCTACTACCTGGCTGCGGCCGGTGTTCCGCCGTTCGATGACGAGGAGGTTCTCGTCGACACGCTCACCAACGCGTGGACCTCGATCCTCTACGGCGATGGCGTGACGGGTCCGCAATCGGTGTGAGGGGCCTGGCATGACGAACGGCCCGTCCAGCAGGACAGGCCGTTCGCTAGCTGACTTGCCGGGCTACCAGACGACGACGAACTTGCCGGCGTAGGCGATCTTCTCCCACTGGGTGGCCTTCAGCTTGCGCTTGCCGTGCGCGGGGTCCCAGATGAGGTAGGTCGAGTCGCTCCACTTGGTGGTGTCGTCGAAGCCGTAGATGACGACGTAGTGGGCGACGGCCTTGCCGGCCTTGGGGTACCAGCTCTTCCTGGCGTAGACGGTCAGGACGAGCGGGCCCTGGCCGCGTGCGTAGGAGTAGCGGGTGCCGTTCCAGAGGTTGGCGTTCTTGACGCTGCGATGCGCCTTGTACTTGGTGCCCTTGGTCTTCCA
This sequence comes from Actinomadura barringtoniae, assembly GCF_017573505.1. Taxonomy (GTDB): domain Bacteria; phylum Actinomycetota; class Actinomycetes; order Streptosporangiales; family Streptosporangiaceae; genus Spirillospora; species Spirillospora barringtoniae. Next base: position 247,588 of record NZ_JAGEOJ010000004.1, on the reverse strand, counting down.
AGCCTTGTTGATGTAGTTGGTCATCTCGCGGCCCATCGCGATGGGCGAGGTGAAGCCGATCTTGTCGGTGGCCATCTTCTTCGCGAGGGAGGCCTGGGTGCCGCTGCCGACCTTGGCGTGGTAGCTGAGGGCGCTGGCGGCGGCGGCCGGGCCGCACCAGTTCCCCTTCTTCTGCTTCTGGCCCGAGATCTTCATCGTCTTCCAGTAGGCCTTCGCGGTGGCCTCGTCGGACGGCGGCTGCCAGAGGATCTTCCAGTGGTGCTGCGCCGCGGCCGGCGTCGCTGCGGCAGCGGTCTGAGGCCCGGCCGGAGCCTGCGGGGCGGCGAAGGCGATCGCCGGGGTGGCCATCGCCACGCCCGCTGTGACCAGGACCGAACCGACACGAGTGAATGCACGCGCCATGGTCTCTCCAGAGGTTGGGATCTTGCTTGGTGGACAGAGCCAAGAAGGACTATGGCGCGCCCGCGAGTCCGCTCGTAGAAGCCCAGGGTCCATGTTCGCCGTCCCGCCCCTAGCCCCTGGGGGCCAACCCGGCCCCGGGCTCAGCCGCCCAGCCGGTCGCGGTGGGCGGCGGCGATGGCGCTGGGTAACCCGATCAGGCGTTGCGCAGGTATCTCAGGACGGCGAGGACGCGCAGGTTGATGTCGGAGCGTTCGTCGTCCTGGGGGAGTCCCAGCTTTCTGGAGACGGCGGTGATGCGCTTCTCCACGGTCTTGGGGCTGTAGTTCAGCTCCCGCGCGATGGCGCTGTTGGAACGGCCCTCGGCCATCAGCGCCAGCACTTGCGTCTCGCTGGGGGTGAGGTCGCGGAGCGGGTCCACGGTACGGTTCCGGCGCATCACGCGCTGGATCACCTCGTTGTCGACCACCACCTCGCCCTGCGCCACCCGGTGCACCGCGTCGATCAGACGGTCGGTGTCCTGCACCCGGTCTTTGACCAGATAGCCGACCGAGCCCGTCGCGAAGTCCAGGAGCCGCACGGCGTAGACGGTCTCGGCGTAGTGCGACAGCACCAGCAGGCCCACGGACGGGTGCCGGGCGCGGATCCGCTGGGCGGCCTGCAGTCCCTCGTCGCGGTGGTCGGGCGGCATCCGGATGTCCAGGACCACGACGTCGGGCGGGTCGGCCTCGACCGTGCGCAGCAGCTCGGGCAGCGATCCGGCCTCGCCGATCACCTGCAGGCCGCGCCGGGTGAAGGTCTCGACCAGCATCTGCCTGAGCAGCCCCGAATCGTCCGCGATCACCAGCCGCATCGGGCGCCCCCGGTTCGGCGGCGGACGTCACATGGCCGACAGAGGTCAGGACGCCGGACCGGGTGATCGGCTGCAGCAGAATGTCGCCGTGTCATCGGACGGCACCGCCGGCGGGGGCCTGCCCGGGATGGGGCCGCGGCGGGTACAGGTGCTCTCGCTTGCCGTCGCCGGGCTCGTGACCGTCGTGGCGGCCAACCTTCTGACCTGGCAGAACGCGCCGTACAGCGCGCCTGTCTGGCTCATGATCGAGCTGCCCGGCGTCTCGTTCGTCGTCTCGGGGCTCGTGCTCGGCCTGCTCCGCCCGGGGCGCAGCATCAGCACCCACATGGGGGTCGTCGGCTGCGCCTGGAACGTGGGCACGCTGCAGGCGAGCGACCATCCGGCGCTGTTCGCGATCGGGTACGTGGGGTTCTTCGTCCCGCTGGTCGCGTTCACCCACATGGTCCTGGCCCTGCCGGACGGCCGCCTCACCCGGGGCGAGCGCCGCAACATCACGGCCCAGTACGTCACCGCCGTCCTGCTCCAGGTGCTGAACCTCGCGCGGGACAGCACGCCCGAACCGGAGATGTGGGGACGTCACGAGCTGGGTCAGGCGGGCTCGTTCTGGGGCTGGCTGGGCAACGGCATGATGCTGATGTTCGTCGTCATCTCGGCCGGGCAGGTCGTGCGCAAGTGGCGCCGTTCGGGCGGGCCGGGGCGCCGGGAGTACGCGCTGGTCTGGACGTCGGTGCTCGGCGTCGGCGTGGTGACCGGCGGCACCGCGGTCCTCTACCTGGTCGGCGTGACCTGGATGGACCGGCAGCGCCTCGGGGTGGCGTTCATGCTGAGCGTGCTGATCATGCCGATCGCGGTGGTGGCCGGCCTGCTGCGCTCCCACCTGGCCCGGCTGGAGGTCGCCCGCCTGGTCGTACGGCTGGACAAGGCGGTCGAGCCCGAGGAGGTGCAGGCCGCGCTGGCCGACGCGCTCGGGGACCCGGGCCTGGAGGTGCGCTTCCCGCTGTCGGGCTCCGAGGGGTACGTCGGGGTGGACGGCCGTCCCGTTCCGGCCGTGTTCCCCGCCGACCAGGTCGTCACGGCGGTGGAACGCCAGGGCCGGGTGCTCGCCGTCCTCGTTCACGATCCCGCCCTGCGGCAGCAGCGGGCCCTGGTCGAATCGGCCGTCGCCGCGGCCCGCCTGTCGCTGGACAACGCGCGCCTGTACGCCGTTCAGCACGCCCAGCTGGAGGAGATCCGCGAGTCGCGCGCCAGGGTGGTGGTCGCCTCCGACGCCGAACGGGTGCGGATCCAGCGCGACCTGCACGACGGCGTCCAGCACAAGCTGCTGGCGATGGCCATGTTCCTCAGCCATGCCCGCGACCACCTGTCCGGCGACGCCCCACGCGACGACCTGCCCGGCGGGGAACACCGGATGGTGCGGCATCTGGAGACCCTCGGCGGGATGATGCGCGAGGCGATCAGGGAGCTGCGCGACCTCGCGGAGGACATCTGCCCGCCGGCGCTGGCCGAGCAGGGCCTGGCCGTCGCGATGGAGTCGGTGGCCGAACGCGCCCCGGTCCCCATGGTCGTGGACATCCCGTCGGCGCGCTGGCCCGAGCACGTGGAACGGGTCGCCTACTTCGTCGTGACCGAGGCGCTGGCCAACGTCTACAAGCACGCGCGGGCCGGGAAGGTGACCGTGCATGTCGCCGACGCGCCCCTCTGGCTGGTCGTCACCGTGCGCGACGACGGGGTAGGCGGCGCGGACCCCGACAGGGGAAGCGGGCTCCGCGGCCTGCATGACCGGGTCGGCGCCCTCGGCGGAACGCTGAGGATCGACAGCGTCCAGGGCTCGGGCACCACCCTCGTGGCGACCCTACCGATCGGCACCGATGAGAACAGGAGGGGAATCCCTCCACTCGCGTAGGGACACCCCCGCTGCCCGCCGCACCCTCCGCCGACAGGGTTGGAAACGCAAACGATCCAACGGAGGGAACAAGCCATGACCAGCACCGTGACGACCAAGCGGGCCGGCCGCATCGCCGCCACCGCGGCCATCGCCACCATGGGCGCCTTGATCGTGAACGTGCCCGCGTACGCCAACGACACCGTGAAGAGCCGCCCGAACGCGAGCACCGTGGTGTTCACCACCTCGGACAGCGGCAGCAACGGCCACGTGACCGGCAACGTCACCTTCACCGTGCGCGCTGACGGCAACTGGACGATGGACAGCCACACGCACAACTCGCACATCGCCTGGCGCAACGTGACGTGGCGCTGCACCCTGCTGTTCGGCCCGTCGCACACCACGACCACCTACACGATCGGCCGCCACCGCGTGGACGGCAAGGAGTCCAGCAACAGGCACGCCGGCGCCTACGACGCCGACATCCAGCGCTTCTTCGGCGACGTCTACCAGTACGGCCAGGCCACCTGCGACCTGAGCGTCGGCTGACGACCTCGACCGCCGCGGCCGGGCCCCGGGCCGCCGGGTAGAACATGTGGCCCGCTCACCGCGCGTCGTGGAGACACCGTCCGCAGCCCCCGGGAAGGATGCCTTCCCGGGGGTGACGATGAACATCAAACGCACTGGTCAGGTCGTCGTACTCACGAGCGTCGCGCTGATGACGGGGATTCCGGCGGGCCATGCCGGCCAGCGGACCGCCCGTGCCGACCACCCTGCGGGCAAGATCCTGACGCCGCACGGCGATGACCACGGCTACGCGCGCTGGCCCAAGCCGTACACCCGCCACGCGTGGTCCCGGATCACCGGCAAACTGCTCAGCGACGCCCACGGCGAGGTCGAGCCCTGCACGGCGTCGGTGATCCGCTCGCGAAGCCGCATGCTGCTGGTGTCCGCTGCGCATTGCGTACGGGACCCGGGCCCCAAGGGCCGGTTCTTCACCAACATCCGCTTCGTGCCCGCCTACAGCGCCAAGGCCGACCCCGACACGGGGAAGAACTATGACGTCCGCGCCCCGTACGGGACCTGGCGCGTGCGCAAGGTCTGGGTCACCAAGCAGTGGCGGCACACCCGCTACGACTTCAACGACCCGAACCCGCCGGTGCGCATCTCCGGCTTCGACGTCTCCGTTCTGAGCGTCGCGCCCAAGAACGGCCGCCGCATCCAGGACGTCGTCGGCGGCTTCGCCCCGGTGGTCTCGGCGGCCGGCCGGTTCCGCTTCACCACGCTCGGCTACCCGGGCGGCGGCATCGCCCCCTACCTTGGCAACCTCCTGGAACGCTGCGTCGGGCGCGGCAAGAACGCCCCCCGCAAGATCGGGCCCGGCGCCGTCCGTACCCGCAACTGCTGGGTCATCCCAGGGCACAGCGGCGGTCCGTGGATCGTTCCCGGCCGGGGAGTCATCGCCGTCACCTCGTCGCAGGTCGCCCGGAGCTCTCTGGGAGCACGGCTGAAGCCCACCACGTTCGGCCCGCTCTACCGCGCCGCCGACCTCTGGTCACTCCACATGACGGGCGCGAAGTGACCAGACGCCCCCGCTGACGTCGGGTCAGGCCACGGCGGTCCCCTCGAGCTCGACCAGCAGGCCGGGGATCGCCAGCCGCGTCACCCCGAGCATCGTGGTGGACGGCGCGACCCCGGCGGCGCCCAGCCGCGCCGCCAGCACGCCGTAGTGCTCGAAGAGCCGGTCGACGTCGGTGGTGTAGACGTTGAGGCGGACGAGGTCGGCCAAGGACATGCCCGCCTCGGCGAGCACGGCCTCCAGGTTGTCGAGGCTCAGCGCCACCTGCGCCGCCATGTCACCGGCGTGCTCGGGCTTGCCGTCGGCGTTCATCGCGGTCTGCCCGGCGCAGTACAGGGTCCGGGTGTGACCGGAGACGAGCTCGCCCTGGTCGTATCCCATCCCCGCCGACCAGGCCCACGGGTTCACCGCAGTACGCTCCATCGCGACATCAGCTCCATTCGATTCGTTGACTCGATCAGAGGCCACGCCCGGTGACCTGCGAATAAGCCTCCCGGGTAATCACGACATCGTGTGTCATGTATTCGGGTAGCTTTTTCGTGTGCGCGCCGATCGGCTGGTCTCGCTGGTGCTGCTGCTGCGCCGGCACGGCCGGCTGTCGGCGGCCACGCTGGCACGCGAGCTGGAGGTGTCCACCCGGACCGTGCTGCGCGACATCGAGGCGCTGTCGGCGGCCGGTGTGCCGGTCTATGCCGAACGGGGGCGGCACGGCGGATTCTCGTTGTTGCCCGGATTCCGGACCGAGCTCACCGGACTGAACCACGACGAGGCCCTCGCGTTGCTGGTCGCCGGGTCACGGCGCGGCGCGCAGGCGTTCGGCCTCGGCTCGGCGCTCGCCTCGGCGATGCTCAAGGTGGTCGACGCGCTGCCGGAGGGCCATCGGGACACCGCGAGCGACGCGGTCCAGCGGCTGCTGATCGACCCGGAGATCGACCTGCTCTCGCGTCGGCAGGCCGCCGAGGAGGCGCCCGACGCCGTCATGGCGGAGGTTCGGCGGGCGGTGCTGGCCGGGCACAAGCTGCGCATCCGGTACGCGGCCGTGGACCAGGCTCCGAAGTGGCGCACGATCGACCCGATCGGCCTGGTCACCGTACGGGATCAGGGCTATCTGCTGGCCACGCGATCCGGCGAGGACCGCACCTACAAGCTGTCCCGGATCTCGGCCGCCGAGGAACTGGCCGAGCCCGCGGAACGACCGGACCGGGTCGATCTGGACCGGGCCTGGCAGGAGCGCAGCACGCGGTTCCGGACCGGCGGCGACCAGGTCACCGTGCTGCTGCGGCTGAACCAGGCGCGGAGGGACGAGTTGATGGGCACCGCGCTGGCCGTTCTCACCGAGGAAACCGAGGAGGACGGCTGGCTGCGGCTGGAAGTGACCTTCCAAGACCCGAGACACGCCGTGTGGGCGTTGTGGCAGCTCGGCACGGGCGCGGAAGCCCTCGACCCGCAGTGGCTGCGCGACTCCTTGCGCGACCGGGCCGCCGTGATCGCCGCCCGTTACAAATCTACAATGTAAAGGCGGCCGCCGAGGTCGCGCCGCCCGGGCTCAGACGGCGCGGGAGAACGTCACGTAGTCGCCGATGGCCTGGTAGCCGAGGCGCTGGTAGGCGGCGGGGTTCGCCGGGGTGGTGGCGTGCACGACCTCGGTGACGCCTGTCGCGAGCAGCGAACGGGTGACGGTGGCGACCAGCGCGGTCGCGTAGCCGTGCCCCCGGTGCTCGAACGTGGTGTAGATCGGGTCCAGGCGCACCGTCGAGCCGAACCGGGGCCCGCGACCCGCCACCGCCACCACGCCGCCGTCGGTCTCCCAGAGGCTCAGGTCGCCGGAGCCGATGCGGGCCGCGACGGTGCCCGGCGTGCCATGGCCTCGGGTGACGGCCTCGTACCAGCGCTCCAGCAGATCCTCGTCGGCACGGGTCGCCGGCCGAGCGGCACCGTCCGGCGTCGCGTACGGGCGAAGCTCCTCCAGCCGGTGCAGCCGGACGCGATGGCCGACCGGCCGACCCGGGCAGGCCGACGCGAACGCCTCGGCGAGATCGCTGCGGCCCTCCCAGGCGTGGGGCGGCTCGTCCAGGAGATCGGGAAGCGCGGCGGCGGCCTCCGCCGGCATGTCGCCCAGCAGCAGCGGGCCGAAGGCTGGGCGGATGAACGCGCCGCCGACCGTTCCCTCCTCCGTCGTCCACCAGCCGAACAACGGCGGCGTCCGGCCGCCGCCGAAGCCGCCGGAATTCCGGTGGGCGGACAGGGCGATCAGCAGGGGGAGACCGGTCGCCGCCCGCGCGAGCAGGAACTCCTCGCCCGCCGCGAACTCGGCCGGGTCACTGGCCGTCGACCAGCCGGATGTCAGAAGAATGGCCGGAACTCCTTGAAGCTCGGTGCCGGGCGCGGATCGGGCAGCCGGTAGGCGCCGGTCCGCGGCCGGCCGGTGGCCGGGTCGACGGTTCCGTCGACCAGAGCGTCCGGCATCGGATCCCACCCCAGATTGGTCTCGAAGTAGGCCACGGCGGTGCCGACCGACGGCCACCAGAGGTCGTCGAGCACCACGATGCCACCGGGCCGGACGATCTCGCTCAGGAAATGCAGGTCGACGAACACGTTGTGGAAGTGGTGGCCGCCGTCGACGAACGCCGCGTCCGCGGTGAAGCCCGCGCCTGCCAGCCGGGGGAGGAAGCGCTGCGACGGCTCGGTCACCAGCTCGGCGATGCCTTCGAGACCGGCGCGCTCCATCAGCTCCCAGCCGACGCCGTCGTACGCCGTGTGCTGGAACGGGTCGATCACCACATGCCGGGGGCTCCGCGAACCGGCGCGCAGCAGCGCCTCGCCGATCGCCAGCGCCGAGCTCGCATAGGCGAGTCCGATCTCGACGACCGTGCCGGCTCCCTCCTCCACCAGGAGGTCACGTACCTGGTCGCAGTCGCGTTCCGGCAGCGTGACGGTCGCGAAGTCCGGGCCATCGGCGGGAATCCGCGGCGGCCCGTTCTCGGCGAGGTCGCGGCGTACGGCCGCCAGTCGCTCCACCAGGCAACACTCCTCCAGCTGAGGGAAACGGGACGTGACCAACTGTGCCATCGCCCGGTCATGGAGGGCTGGACTGTCCGACCCGTGTTGTTCGATGCACCTGTCGGGGACCCTGAACACCGTCGCGAGGGGGAGGTGCGTGTGGGGTATCTGCGGCTGCTGAAGCAGCCCCGGATCCTGTTGTTGTGGTCGGCGCAGACCGCGAGCAGCCTGGGCGACCGGATGTACGCGCTCGCCGTGATGTGGCTGATGTGGGAGACGACCCACTCGGCGGCATGGATGGGCCTGGTCGCGGTGGTGGAGTCCCTCCCGTACGTCGCGGTCGGGATCTGGGGGCGGCGGCTGCTCGCCGCTGCCGCGTCGATGGGACGGCTCGCGCTGGTGGACGTGGCGCGCATGGTGGCGGTCGGGTCCCTGCCGGTGATCTGGGCGGTGCACGGCCCTAGCGTGACCGCGCTGCTGATCGTGGCCGCGCTCGCGGGTGCGCTCGGGGCTGTCTTTGATCCGGTGCTGGGCGCGATGGTGCCCGACCTCGTATCTCCCGATCAGGTCCAGCAGGTGACCGGGCTGATGGACCTGATGGGCCGCATCGCGCGGATCGCCGGGCCGGGCGCGGCCGGGCTGCTCCTGGCCGTCATCTCCGACGCCCAGCTCTACCTGATCGACGCCGCGACGTTCGCGGTGTCGGCTGCCGCGCTCGCGTTCCTCGCACGCCACGCTCCCGCCGCCGACACCTCGCCTGCGTCGGCCGCACGCGCCCAGGCCGAACGCGCGTCGGCCGAACGCGCGTCGGCCGAACGCGCGTCGGGCGAACGCGCGTCGGGCGAACGCGCGTCGGGCGATGCCGAGCGGCGCGGTCACCGGGCGCGTGATCTGCTGCGGGCACGGCCGGTGACCGGGCTCCTGGTCGGGCTGCACGGCGCCGGGCAGTTGCTGCTCGGGGTCTCGCTCGTCATGCCCGCGCTGCTGGAACGGCACGGCGGCGGAGCCCAGACGTTCGCCCTGGTTCTGGCCGCGAACGGCGTCGGCGCCGTCGCCGCGAACGCGGTGGCCGGGAACCTGCGCCTGGCGACGGTGATCCCCGGGGCGTACTGCGTGGCGTGGATGTTCTGCGGCGTGGTGATGGCGGGGATCGGAGCAGCTTGGACGACGTCGCTGATCGTCGCGTTGTCGACGGCGGCGGGCGCCGTCGGGCCGTTCACCGCCGTCGGCCTGCGGACGCATCTCGCCAAGCTCGAACGGACCGAACGGCTCGCCTGGATGACGCTGGATCAGACGGCCCTCCGCTCGGCGGGCACCGCCGGGACGCTGCTGCTGCCGGTCTTGGCCGCTCCGCATCCGGCCGCCGGATTCGTCGGTGCCGGATGCGTCATGGTCGCGCTGGCCGCCGCGACGTGGGCGGCGGGGTCGATGCTGACCGCCCGCGGCATCCCGGTGGAGGTGCCCGCGCCGCAGAGCCCTTGAGCTCCTGGGGGCTCGGCGGTGTCAGTCGGTGATGACCAGCTCGCCCACCTGCTCGGACAGGGCGATGCGGGCGGGCTCGGGGAGGGCGGCGTCGGTGACGAAGACGTCCACGCGGGACAGGGGAGCGAAGGTGGCCAGGCCGACCATGCCCCACTTGGTGTGGTCGGCCAGCACCACGACGCGGCGGGCGGCGGTGACGAACGCGGTGTTGGTCTGGGCCTCGGCGAGGTTGGGGCTGGTGAGGCCGGTCTCGGCGGTCACGCCATGGCAGCCCAGGAACAGCACGTCCACGTGAAGGCCCGCGATGGCGAGGTCGGCGACGGGGCCGACCAGCGCGTCGGACGGCGTGCGGGTCCCGCCGGTGAGGATGACGGTGGGGCCGCCCGGGCGGTGCAGGATGTCGGCCGCCGGGAGCGAGTTGGTGACCACGGTCAGGTCGGGGACCTCGGCGAGGTGCGCGGCCAGCGCGTGGACCGTCGTGCCGGCGCCGAGGCCGACGACGGCGCCGGATGAGACCAGCCCGGCGGCGCGCTCGGCGATGGCGGCCTTGGCGGGCACCGAGGCGTCGGACTTGGCGGTGAAGCCGGGCTCGAACCCGGCCGCCCCGCCCGGCGCGATGGCGCCGCCGTGCACCTTCTGGACGAGGCCCTGGCGCACCAGCTGATCCAGGTCGCGGCGGACGGTCATGTCGGAGACGCCGAGGCGTTCGGCCAGGTCGGCGACGCGGACCGCGCCGCCGCGCTCCAGCTCTTCGATGATCAGCGCGCGGCGTTGCTGTGCCAGCAAGGAGCGCGACTCGTCGGCCATGACGGACAGCTTAAGACATGAATCAACATTTTCGGACAGAGCGCAGGCTCTCCCGAGAAAGACCTTGAGGCTTGGCAAGCGTTCGGTGTTGGTGATAGTTGTTGGTTTTAGTTCGAAAACGTTCACTTACGTGCACCTAGGTGCGGGAGGTGCCCATGCAGGCTCTGGCCGGAGACGAAATGCGTCTGTCGGTGAACGGGCTGGACTACGCGATCCTCGGGGTCTACTTCGTGGTGGTGCTGGGCATCGGCTTCATGGCCCGCCGCAGCGTCCGGACCAGCCTTGACTTCTTCCTGTCCGGACGCTCGCTGCCCGCCTGGGTGACCGGGCTGGCGTTCGTCGCCGCGAACCTGGGGGCCACCGAGATCCTCGGCATGGCCGCCAACGGGGCCCAGTACGGCGCGTACGGCTTCCACTGGTACTGGATCGGGGCCGTCCCCGCGATGGTCTTCCTCGGCCTGGTGATGATGCCGTTCTATTACACGTCCCGCGTTGGGAGCGTTCCAGAGTTCCTGCTGCGGCGGTTCTCGCCCTCCTCGCACATCCTCAGCTCGGTGCTGTTCGCGGTGGCGTCGGTGCTGATCGCGGGCGTGAACCTGTACGCGCTGGCGATCGTGATGCAGGCGCTGCTCGGCTGGTCGCTGTGGGTGTCGGTGATCGTCGCCGGGGCGATCGTGCTGGCCTACATCACCGTCGGCGGGCTCTCCTCGGCCATCTACAACGAGGTGCTGCAGTTCTTCGTCATCCTCGCGGCCCTGATCCCGCTGACCGTGGTCGGGCTGAAGCGGGTCGGCGGCTGGGACGGACTGAGCGACACGCTGAAGAGCCAGCACGGCTCGGACTTCATGACCGCCTGGGGCGGCACCGGCATCGGCCACCAGAACCCGCTCGGCGCCAACTGGCTGACGATCGTGCTGGGCCTGGGCTTCGTGCTCAGCTTCGGCTACTGGACGACCAACTTCACCGAGATCCAGCGGACGCTGTCGTCCAAGAACCTGTCGGCCGCCAAGCGCGCCCCGCTGATCGCCGCGTTCCCCAAGATCCTCATCCCCGCGGTCGTCGTCGTCCCCGGGCTGATCGCGGCCGCGCTGCAGCCCAAGCTCGCCGACGGCCCGAACGGTTACAACGACGCCATCCCGATGCTGATGGGCGACCTGCTGCCGAACGGCGTGCTCGGCATCGCGGTCACCGGGCTGATCGCGGCGTTCATGGCGGGCATGGCGGCCAACGTCTCCAGCCTGAACACCGTCTTCACCACCGACCTCTGGCGGCCGTACGTGGTGAAGGACCGGGAGGACGCCTACTACGTCAAGGTCGGCCGGATCGTCACCGTCATCGGCGTCTTCGCCAGCATGGGCACCGCGTTCCTGGCGTCCAGCTTCTCCAACATCATGGCCTACCTGCAGACGCTGTTCTCGTTCTTCAACGTGCCGATGTTCGTGGTGTTCATCATCGGGCTGTTCTGGAAGCGGATGACCGGGCACGCCGCGTTCTGGGGCCTGCTCGCCGGAACGGTCTCCGCGATGATCAACTACTTCGTCCTCTACAAGCAGGACATCATCAGCATCCCGAGCGACCAGGGCGCCAACTTCGTGTCGGCCATGGTCGGGTTCGGCGTCGGCGGGCTGGTGAGCGTCGCGGTCTCGCTGGTCACCAAGCCCAAGCCGATCGAGGAACTGCAGGGGCTCGTCTACGGCACCACGGCGCCCGACGCCGAGGACGACTCCGAGCCCGGCGACGACGCCTGGTACCGCAAGCCGGCCCTGCTCGGCTGGGGCGCGATCATCCTGGCCGTCGTCTGCTACATCCCGTTCACCATCTGACCTGCCTGAGGAGCGTGACGACCATGAGCGGCGGCACTCCCGAGCCCCCGGTCCAGCCGACGGCCAACGACGAGCGCATCAGGGAGATGCGCGAGCTGGAGGCCAAGTCGGAGTCGGCGGCACGGCTGTTCGACATCCGCGGCATCATCGGCGGACTGCTGAGCCTGTACGGCGTGGTCCTGGTCATCACCGGGCTGCTGGACTCCGACGCCGAGATCGACAAGGCTCAGGGCATCAACATCAACTTGTGGACGGGGCTCGGCATGGCGCTCGTCGGCGGGGCCTTCCTGGCCTGGTGGCGGCTCAGCCCGCCTCCGCCGCCGCCCGCGCCGCCCGCTGCGGGCGACGTCCACGACGAGGAACGCTGACGCCCGCCCGGGCCTCGGCCGGCTGCACGAGTCACCAGAGGAACCGTTGTCCGACACGTCCCGAGTCGCCGCCACGCTGGCGGACGGCCGCGAGCTGATCTACTTCTACGACGACACCTCGCGGGCCGTCCCGCCGCCGCCCGACCTGCGGCCGCTCCCACCGCGGTCGGACCTGATCGAACTGCGCCGCGACCCGCTGCGCGGCGAGTGGGTGTCGATCACGGCGCAGCGCAACGACCGCACGTTCCTGCCGGACGCGGCCGAGTGCCCGCTGTGCCCCAGCCGGGACGGACGGCTGTCGGAGATCCCGGCCTCGGACTACGACGTGGTGGCGTTCGAGAACCGCTTCCCCTCGTTCGCCGTGCCGCCCGCGGACGAGCCTGACCCGGGGCCGGTGGACGGTCAGGAGCTGTTCGCCCGCCGTCCCGGGGCGGGCCGCTGCGAGGTGCTGGCCTTCTCCAGCGACCATGACGGGTCGTTCGCCGGCCTGCCGGCCCGCCGGGTCAAGACGATCATCAAAGCGTGGGTGGACCGGACCGCGGCCCTGTCCGCCCTGCCCGGCGTCCAGCAGGTCTACTGCTTCGAGAACCGCGGCGCCGAGATCGGCGTGACCCTGCACCACCCGCACGGCCAGATCTACGCCTACCCGCTGCTGCCGCCCCGGACCGCCCAGGTCCTCGACGCCACCCGCGAGCATAAGGAACGCACCGGCGGCGACCTGTTCGCCGACATCCTGAAGGCCGAGACCACGGCGGGCACCCGCGTCGTGCTGACGGGCGAGCACTGGACCGCCTTTGTTCCCGCCGCCGCGCGCTGGCCGTTCGAGCTGCACCTGTTCCCGCATCGCCAGGTGGGCGCCTTTCCCGAGCTGACCGATGCCGAACGCGACGAACTGGCCGAGGTCTACCCGCGCCTGCTGCGCGCCTGCGACGACTACTACGGCACGCCCCTGCCGTACGTCGCGGGCTGGCACCAGGCTCCGCGCGGCGCCGAGGACTCCTACCGGCTGCACCTGGAGCTGTTCTCGGTCCAGCGCGCCAAGGGCAAGCTGAAGTTCCTGGCCGGTTCGGAGTCGGGCATGGCCGTCTGGATCAACGACGTACTCCCGGAGACCGTCGCCGAACGGCTGCGCGAGGTCCTCAAGTAAAGCCCGCCGGGGCCGGTCAGGGCGTCGACGTCTGCCGTAGACGAGACGCTACGTTGCGTCTAGTCTGGAGTGCATGACCTCACTCAGCACGCTCAACACACTGCGCGACCCGCGCGTCGGCGCGACCCTGGACCGGATGTTCGCCCTCGCGGAGGAGGACGACGCGGTTTACCAGCGATCGGTGGCGCGCATGCCCGGGGGCTTCGAGCCGGCCACGAACCAGGAGCGCGCCGACGCCTCCGCCGAGATCTACATGCCGGTCTCTGAGCGGGCCGGACGCCTGCTCTACACCCTGGTCCGGGCCGTACGACCGGCCACCATCGTCGAGTTCGGCACCTCGTTCGGCATCTCCACCCTGCACCTGGCCGCTGCCGTACGCGACAACGGCACGGGCCAGGTGATCACCACTGAGCTGTCGGCCGGCAAGGTCGCCGCGGCCCGCGCCACGTTCACCGAGACCGGCCTGGACGACGTCATCACCGTGCTGGAAGGCGACGCGCTGGAGACCCTCCCGAGGCAGCCGGCCTTGGGTGACGGCACTGTGGACTTCGTTCTGCTCGACGGCTGGAAGGACCTGTACCTGCCGGTGCTGCACGCGCTCGAGCCCCGCCTGGCGCCCGGCACCCTCGTGATCGCCGACGACATCGAGTTCGAGTCCGTCCAGCCCTACCTGCGGTACGTCCGCGACCCGGCCTCCGGGTACGAGGGCGTCGACTTCCCGGTCGAGGACGGAATGGAGATCAGCTGCCGGCTCTGAGGGGCTGGAGGAGTCTGGCCTCGGCGTGAGCGACGGGTTCGCCTACGCGCACGTCGTGCAGAACGTGGGCGAGGATCTCCGCGCCGCGCACCACGCGGGGGCCGGGCCGGTTGTAGTAGGCGGGGCCGTCGAGGACCCAGACCCGGCCCGAACGGACCGCATTCAGGTCGTCCCAGCCGGGTCGGCCGGTGAGCGCATCGGCTTCGGCCTCCGTGCGGTCAGGGGAGAAGCCGCAGGGCAGAAGCACGATGACGTCGGGGTCGGCCCGGCGCAGTTCGTCCCACTCGATGGCGGACGTGTGCTGCCCGGAGGAGGCGAGCAGCGCCTCACCGCCCGCGCAGGCGATCTGCTCGGGCACCCAGTGCCCGGCGGGCCACACCGGGTCGAGCCATTCGATCGCGGCCACCCGGGGCCGGGGCCTTCCGGCGACGGACGCGGCGACCTGCGCCAGGCGGGCGCGCAGGTCGGCCGCGCGGCGTTCGGCGGTGTCCTGGACGCCCAGCGTGGCGCCCACCTCCTCCAGGCACTCCAGCACTTGGGGGAGTGTGGCGGGCTCCAGGCTGAGGACGCGCGGCCCGGCCTCCATCACGCGGAGCGTCTGGGCCACCTGCTGATAGGAGACCGCGCAGACGTCGCAGAGGTCCTGGGTCAGGACGACGTCGGGCGCGAGCTCGGCCAGGCGTTCGGTGTCCAGCTCGTAGAGGGACTCGTAGAGGGAGGAGCCGTGGTGTTCGGCGCCGCCGACGGCGCTGGAGATCTCCCGGCTGCTCATCCGGTCGGCGTCGAACCCGGCGGCGGTGACGACCGGCACGTCCGCGACCTGCTCGGGCGGCCAGTCGCATTCGTGGGTGCGGCCGACCAGGTCCGCGGCCAGCCCGAGCTCGGCGACGATGTCGGTCGCGGCGGGGAGCAACGACACGATGCGCATGGTCACGACCCTAACCGCCGCCGTGAGAGGTCCGCGTGCGGCGCAGGAGGTAGGTGTCCATGATCCAGCCCTTGCGCTCCTTGGCCTCGGCCCGTTCGGCGACGATGCGGTCGGCGACCTCGGGCAGCGGGCCCGCGATGAGGATCTCGTCGGGCATGCCGAGGTAGGCGCCGTAGTAGATCTCGACGTCATCCTGGTCGGCGTAGTCGGTGAACGCGTTGCGGGCGTCGAGCATCACGACCACGTCGTCGGTCCCCGAAGGCCACTGTTCGGCGAGGCGCCTGCCGGTGGTGATCTGGACGGGCGCGCCGACCTGGTTGAGGGCGATGCCGTGCCGGGCGGTCAGCGCGGCGACGCAGCTGATGCCGGGGACGACCTCGACGTCGAACGAGAGGCCGCGCGCGGTGAGGTCGTCGAGGATCGCCAGCGTGCTGTCGTAGAGGGCGGGGTCGCCCCAGACCAGGAAGGCCCCGGTCTGCCCCTCGCCCAGGTTGTCGGTGATGAGGGCGGCGCAGACGTCGGCGCGTCGGCGCCGCCAGTCCTCGACCGCCTCGACGTAGCCGTCGGCGGCGCGGTCGCGGTCGGGATCCTGCCCGGTGACCACGCGGTAGGCGCGGTCGCGGGCGTGCCGGTCGAGGATCTCCTGCCGCACGCCGGCGAGTTCCTGCTTGATCTCGCCCTTGTCGAGGACGAAGAAGACGTCCGTCGCGCCGATCGCGGCGACCGCCTGCAGGGTCAGCTGGCCGGGGTCGCCCGCGCCGATGCCGATCACCAAGATCTTCGCCATGCACCGTTCCCTTGCGCCGTGCCGTTCGCGGAGCACCTTACCTGCGAGGATGAGGGCATGCGGGTCCTGGTGCTGGGCGGGACGGCCGAGGCGCGGAGCCTGGCCGCGCTGCTGCACGGCAGCCCCGACGTCGAGGTGATCACCTCGCTGGCAGGACGGGTCGCCGCCCCGAAGCTTCCGGAGGGGCGCACGCGGATCGGCGGGTTCGGCGGTCCGGCCGCCCTCGCCGCCTGGCTGCAGGCGGAACGGATCACTGCCTTGGTCGACGCGACCCATCCGTTCGCCGAACGGATCACCGCCGCGGCGGTGGCCGCTTCAGAACGCACTGGTGTCCCTTTGCTGATGTTGCGTCGGCCCGCCTGGACGGCGGGGCCGGATGACGACTGGCGCCACGAGCCGTCGATGGCGGCGGCCGCGGCGAACCTGCCCGGCGAGCGGGTCTTCCTCACCGTGGGGCGGACGGAACTGGGGCCTTTCGTTGCCGACGAACGGCGATGGTTCCTGATCCGATCGGTCGATCCGCCGGAGCCGCCGATCCCGCCACAGGCTTTGGTGGTGGGCGCGAGAGGGCCGTTCAACATCGAGGGCGAGCTCGGGCTCATGCGCGAGCACGCCATCGACGTCCTGGTCACCAAGAACAGCGGCGGCGAGATGGCGGCGGCCAAACTGGCCGCCGCCCGCCGTCTCACGGTCCCGGTCGTCATGATCGACCGGCCGCCGGTCCCTGCGGTGACCGCCGTGGCCACCGCCCAGGAGGCGATGTCCTGGATCCGGCTCACCCGCTCACGCTGAGGCCGGCGCCTCCTCGACCGGCGAGCCCGCTGGCTGCGAGCCCGCCTTGCCCAGCAGCCGTTCGGCCATGGGCGCGAAGATCAGGCCGATGCCCGCCCACAGGATGAGCTGAGCCCCGACCGAGTAGAGCCGGAACTTGAACAGCACGTCCGCCGGGAAACCCGGATAGACGATCTTGCCCTGGTCGTCGGTGAGCGGCTGCGGAGTCTCGGTGGCGTGCTTGCCGTACTCCTTGACGTTGGCCGACAGCTCGCCGAGCGAGGGGAGCAGCAGCATGACGACGCCGAGCACGACCGCGCCGCCGGCGATCGCCAGCAGTGTCGCGTTCCAGGTGCCGAACCGCGGCCGGAGCCGCTGACCGGCCCAGACCGCCAGGACGAGCAGCACGATCGACACGCAGACCATCAGCAGGAAGAGGCCGCTGCGGTCCTTGATGGTCTCCTCGTGCCCGATCGCCGGCGGGTTGGCCGGGTACTTCAGGAACGGCAGCATGAAGAAGCCGAGGAACCCGCCGAGGGCCGTCAGCATCGCCAGCGTGCGCGGGCGGAGCTTGCCGGTGCGGCCCGCGGCCAGCATGAACGCGACCGCGAAGATGCCGCCCATGGCCGCGCCGAAGGCGACGATGCCGACGCCGATGCCGGCGTTGCCCTGGACGGTGCGGCTGAACGGGTCGGAGTGCTCGGACTCCATCGGGACGCCCTTGGCCTGGTCGAGCACGTGCTGTGCGGCGTCCCGGCCGCTTTCGTAGTCGATGGCCGCCTGGATCTGCGGCTCGGCGAAGATGCGGGCGAAGACGAACGCGAGCAGGCCGGCGATGATGCCGGCCAGGATTCCGCGCACGATGAACTTACGCTCCACGTGGAACTCCTAGGGGGTGTGGAACGCGGGGATCAGTGGCAGGGGAATCCGAGGAAGTGCCGTGCGTCGTGGACGAACTCGTGGATATGGGTGTCGTTCCCGAAGACCGAGGTTGCGCCCTGGTCGATGCCCACGAAGTAGTAGACGAGCAGGCCGAGCGCGACCGTTCCGAAGAGCCAGAGAGTGGCGCGGGTGCCGGGGAGAACGACCGGGACACTGGTGCTGCGGCCCGACGGAACACTGGATGTGGCCATGAATCCTCCTCAGGGATCTTGCGTCCCCGATGGTGCTGGACGGCGATGGCGGAAGATCTGACTCACCGGCCTCGTGGGCTGGCTCACAGTGGCGCGACCGTGCCGGATTTGCACCGGCTTCCTCCTACCATCACTAACGCCCAAATCGTAGAAGTCTGCCGACAGACCAGTCAACGCGGGGGAGCCGTTACGGTGGCCACAAGACTCTTGCTGATCGCGCACGCCGCCACCGAGGCCACCAAGGCCGCACGGTTTCCCGACGACGAACCGGTGACCGAGACCGCCGTGGCCACCGCGCGGCAGGCGGCCGGTGGGATCCGCCGCCCCGGGACCGTTCTGTGCGGACCGGAACGCCGCTGCCTGGACACCTGCGCCGCTCTCGACCTGGCCGCGACGGCCGAACCGGCCCTGGCCGACCTCGACCTCGGAGCGTGGCGGGGCGCGGAGATGCCGCAGATCCAGAGCATCGACCCCGAGGGATTCCACGCCTGGCTGACCGACCCCGACGCGGCTCCGCACGGCGGCGAATCGATCACCGCCCTGCTGGCCCGGGTCGAGGCGTTCCTGGACGCGCTGCCGCGCGAACCGTCCCGGGTCGTCGCCGTCACGCATCCGGCGGTCATCCGAGCAGCGGTCCTGCGCGTTCTCGAAGCCCCCGCCCGAGCGCTCTGGAACCTTGACGCGGCGCCCCTGTCCCAGACCCACCTGTCATGGAACGCGGGGAAGTGGCGCCTCCGGGAGACCGGTCACGTCCTGGCGTTCGCCGACTGAGCCTCGGCCCGCAGGACTACTTGCCCCAGCCGCCGCCGACGCCCCGGCTCGCCAGGAACGAGTCGCGCAGCGCCGCGCGCAGCCCGGGAACGAGCTCGTCGAAGCGTTCGGCGAGCGCCTTGCGCGCGTGCTTGTGCTCGCGGCGTTCCTTGGAGCTGAGGACGGTGGTCACCTCGCACTCGACAGCAAGCACGGCCATGGCCAGCACGTCCACCGGGACCGCCGCCGGATCGGGCGCGGTCACCAGCACGGTCCGCACCGTGCTCTGCAGGGCGAGTACCTCCTGCGGATCGTTCACGATGACCTGGTGAGAGGCGAACGGCCGGAGCGTCCGCTTGCCCGGATCGGTGATCGCGCCCGCCGCCGCGAGCTGGTCACGCACGGGATCCTCGGCCGTGTGCGCCTTGTTCTCCTTAAGTCTGGTGGTGGTGTCCGTCAGGCCACGGGGTCGCCGACGACCCCGCCGGTGGCGGTGCGGATCATGTGGGCGTAGCGGCGGGCCAGCACTTGCACCTCGGCGAACTCGGTGATCGGGGCCCCGGCTACGACGGCGTCGCCGATGTGCTCGTCCAGCACCCGGATCACGGCGGCCGACGCGGCGGCGTGCAGCCGCACCTCCAGGTCGTCGGCCGAACGTCCGAGGCGGTCGCCGATGATGGTGCGCATCTCGCGTTCCACCTGGTCGCAGGCCATCAGCCAGGCCGTGCGCAGCGCCGGCTCGGTCTCGCCCAGGAAGATCATCCTCATCGCCAGCAGCTCGTCGGCCTGATCGACCGGCGGCGCCTCGTCTCCGAACCGGGACAGCTCCGCGATCAGGTGGTCCTCGAGCGAGCTCTCGCGCGGCCACCGGCTCAGCAGCCGCGTCATCGTGACGACGCCCCGCATGACGATCGGCTCGGCGCAGCTCTCCTTGCTGCGGAAGTGCCGCCAGATGGTGCGCGTGGAGAGCCCCACGGCCGCCGCGATCTGGTCGCCGCTCGTGGCGGCCACGCCCTGCTCCCAGAACAGCCGCGCCGCCTCCCGGGAGATCTCCAGCCGCAGCCGCTCGCGCCGCTGCTCACTCATCCCTCCCGACCCACGCTTCGCCGCAGCCACGAGCCTCACTCCTCCAATGATGTCTTTCAACGACATTATGTCACTAAGTGACACACATCAAGTCGTCGAAGTTCGCGCCGGAGGAAACCAAGATTGCCCACCACGGCCGTGGTGACGGCCACATGCGGACGCCGGGCGGCTGGATTTCCTCGAATAAACACTGGTGTTTTTATGATGGTGTCCCGATGATGTCCGGCATGGCTTCGCCACCGGGAGCGTGCCCGATTGTTATTGGCGGATCGCCAATACGCTCTTGGCGTACCGCCAATAAAGCGGATAGCGTCTCCCTCCGGCTTTCCATCGGCGCGAGTGGAGGCGGAATGAGACGGCATGTGCGTGGCGTGGCCACGCGGGCCCTGAGCGGGTGCACGCCATGACGGCGGTGCCCATGCCCGGCCCCGTGCGCGGGCTGCTGAGCCAGGTCGGCGAGCTGTTCGTGGTGGCGCTGGAGGGCATGCGGGGCAGCTTCGACGTCCGCGCGTGGTGGTGGGAGTTCGCCGACCAGTGCACGTTCCTGGCCAGAGTGACGAGCATCCCCGTCATCCTGGTCGCGCTCCCGCTGGGCGCGACGGTGGCGCTGCAGGTCGGTCAGCTGGCCGCGCAGCTCGGCGCGCAGTCGGCGACGGGCGGCGCGGTGGTGGTCGGCCTCGTCCGCGAGGTCGCCCCGATCGCCGCGGCGCTGGTGATCGCCGGGGCGGGCGGCTCGGCGATGGCCGCCGACATGGGCGCGCGGCGCATCCGCGACGAGCTGTCGGCGATGGAGACCATGGCGGTCAACCCGGTGCACCGCCTGGTGACGCCGCGGCTGTGGGCGGCGAGCCTGATCTCGACGCTGCTGGTCTCGCTGGTCATCCTGGCGGGCGCGGCCGGCGGGTTCTTCTTCAACGTGCTGCTGCAGGACGTGACGCCGGGCGCCTACTTCGACGGCGCCCTGTCGCTGCTGCAGATCTCCGACCTGGTCGTGACGGTCTTCAAGGCGTGGCTGTTCGGGCTGATCTCGGCGGTCGTCGCCTGCTACATGGGCATGAACTGCGCCGCCAGCCCGGTCGGGGTGGGGCGCGCGGTGAACCGCTCGATCGTGGTGTCGTTCATGCTCGTCTTCGCCCTCAACTACGTGATCACGACCGTGTACTTCGTCGCGTACCCGCCGAGGACATGATGGCCGGCCTCCAGCTACGCGAGGGTCGCGTCTCGCGCACCGTGACCGAGTCGGCCGAGCGCTTCGGGCGGCTGTCGGACTGGCCGGTCTTCGTGGCCAAGGTCCTGCTCTACTGCGTCGGGGACCTGATCCTGCGCCGCAAGTACGGCAAGACCGTGCTCCGCCACGTCAGCGACATCGTCGTCGGGGTCGGCGCCACCGTGGTCGGCGGCGGAATGATCTTCGTGATCTTCACGATGGCGTTCTTCGTCGGCACCGAGATCGGCCTGCAGGGCTACACCGGGCTGCAGTCCATCGGCGCCCAGTCGTTCATGGGCATCGTCGGCAGCTTCGCCAACGTCCGCGAGATCACCCCGGTCATCGCGGCGACCGCGCTCGCGGCGCAGTGCGGCTCGGCGTTCACCGCGGAGCTCGGCGCGATGCGCATCTCCGAGGAGATCGACGCGCTGGAGGTCATGGGCATCAGGTCGTTCACCTACCTGATCTGCACCCGGGTCGTCGCGGCGCTGATCGCGCTCATCCCGCTCTACCTGATCGCGCTGTTCGCCAGCTTCTTCGCGACCAAGCTCATCAGCACGCAGTTCTTCGATCTGGCGCCCGGCGTCTACGACTACTACTTCCGGCTGTACCTGCCGACCATCGACCTGGTCTACAGCTCGATCAAGGTCGCGGTGTTCGCGTTCGCCGTCATCGTCATCCACTGCTTCTACGGCTACTACGCGACGGGCGGGCCGGTCGGGGTCGGCCGCGCGGCCGGCCGGGCCATCCGGCTCTCGATCATCGTGATCGTCAGCCTGAACCTGCTGCTGTCCTACCTGTTCTGGGGCAGCGGCGCGACCGTGAGGCTCACCGGATGAACACTGACATGCCGCTCGGGCGGCGGCTGCTCATCAGCACGACCACGCTGGTCACCGTCGCGGCGCTGCTGTACGTGCTGGTCGCCCGGCCGTTCGAGGACCAGGGCGTGCGCGTCGAGGCGCGCTTCGGCCGGGCGGGGCAGTCGCTCGGCAAGCAGTCGCAGGTGAAGGTGCGCGGCGTGAGCGTCGGCTCGGTGTCGAAGGTGGCGCTGAACGACGACGGCACGGTCGAGGTCGTGCTGCGGCTGGACAAGGGCGTACGGATCCCCGACTCGGTGACGGCCGCCATCGAACCGGCGTCGGTGTTCGGGCCCAAGTCGGTCAACCTCATCCCCGGCGGGCACGAGGCGAACGGGCCCTTTCTCGCCGACGGGGCGCACATCGCCCGTACCTCCGACCCCAAGGACCTCTCCGACGTCCTCGGCGACGCCGGCCCGGTGGTCTCGGCGATCGACGCCAAGGACGTGTCGGTCATCGTGCGGACGCTGGCGACCGGGATCGGCGGCGAGGCACCGCGGCTGCGGGCGACCGTCGACGACGTCGACACCCTGTCGCAGGTGGCCTACCGGCGCCGGGACGAGGCGCGGCAGTTCCTCGGCGACGGCGCCGACGTCGCCACCACGCTGGCGGGCTCGGGCGACGACCTCACCGGCATCGCGGGCAACGCCAACACGCTGATCTCCGACCTCGCCGCCGGGCGCCAGGGACGGCTGGGCGACTTCAGCGTTCAGCTCGGCCGGCTGTCCGGGCTGATCGGGCACGGCCTCGACAAGCGCGGCGCGCAGATCGGCGAGGCGTTCCGCAGCAGCGAACGGGTCGTGGCCGTCTTCTACGCCCAGCTGGGCCTGCTCGGCAAGGCCGTTCGCTCCGGAAACCAGCTGCTGCCCATCTACGACGGCCTCACCAACATGCAGGGCCCCGGGGGCAAGCATTACGTCGGCGCCATCGCGCTGCTGCCGACCAACCCGTGCCAGTTGATCGTGGGCGTCTGCCCCAGCGGAGGACGGTGACATGGCGCGAGGTTCCGAACGGGCCCGCTCGAGAGCGTTCCTGCTCGCACGGATGTCGGCCTATCTGCTGGCGACCGGCGCGCTGACCGCGTTCATCGCCATGCAGATCGCGCGGGTCGGCTTCACCGGCGGCTACCACCTGACGGCCACCTTCGACGACGCGAGCGGGCTGCACGCGGGCGACCGGGTGAAGATCGCCGGCGCGCCGGTCGGGCAGGTGAGCGGGGTCGCCGTCGTGGACGGCCGCGCCCGCGTCTCGCTCACCGTCGACGAGGACGTCACGATCCCCTCCGACAGCGAGGCGGCGATCCGCTGGCGGGACGCGATGGGCCACCGCGTGGTCTACCTCATCCCGGGGACCAGCACCGAGAAGATGCGGCCCGGGACGCACATCTCCCGGACCCGGTCGGTCGTGGACGCCAGCGACCTGCTCGACCAGCTCGCGCCGCTCACCCGCAGCCTGAACGCCGACGACGTCAACACCCTGCTCGGCGCGCTCGCACAGGCGCTGGACGGCAACTCCGGCAACGTCAGCAGGCTGATCGCCAACGTCGACACGCTCTCGTCCACCATCGCCGTACGGCGCCGGACGCTGTCGCAGATGCTGTCGGACTACGGCGCGGTGACGGGCGTGATCGCCAAGAGGGACAAGCAGATCCGGCAGGCCATCGACAACCTGGTGACGTTGAGCGACGCCTACACCCGCAACAGCGGCCTGGTGGACGACACGCTGGTGCAGGTCTCGCGGATGAGCAAGACCGCCGACGACGTGTTCGGCAAGAACGCCGACCAGGTCGCCACGACGCTGGACCGGCTGGCCGTGCTGACCAGCGGGACCCGCCGCAACACCGACCTGCTCGTCAAGGTGCTCGCGGACGCCGGGCCGAAGCTCCAGCACTTCTTCTCCACGGTCGACCGAGGACATTTCATCAACCTCGCCGCTCCGTGCGTCAACATCGCGGGCCCTCCCTGCCCGTACGCGACCAAGCTGCCCGAGCGGACCGGATCGATCGCCTCGACCCGGTCGCTGGAGGACCTGCTGATCGGACGGCGGCCCTGATGCGCACACCCTCGTTCCGCACCCCAACGCTGCGCCGGCCGTCCCTGCGCGGCATGTCGTTCCGCGACCGCGATCCGATCGCCGTGGGCCTGGTGTCCTCGCTGGTCCTGGTGCTGCTGGTCGTCACCGTCTTCTTCACCGGCACCATGGGCCTGCTCCAGGACCGCTACAGCATGTCCGGGGTCTTCACCGGCACGGGCGGGATCAGGTCGGGGGACGAGGTCCGCGTCGCCGGCGTGCGCGTCGGCGAGGTGACCGGAGTCCACCCCGACTTCCGGAACGGCCAGGTGATCATCGACTGGAAGGTCGACAGCAAGGTGCATCTCGGCACGGCCACCCGCGCCGAGATCAAGACGGCCACGATCCTCGGCGGCCGGTATCTGAAGCTGTCCGGACCGGTCTCGACGCCGTACGTCCAGTCCCTGCCCGCGTCGCGGCGGCGCATTCCCGCCGACCGCACCGGCACCCCCGAGACCGTCAACGACGTGCTGAAACGTACGACCCACGCGGTGGACAAGCTCGACACCGCCGACCTCAACAAGGTCATCGACCAGATCGGCGGGATCAACGACCAGACCCGCGGGCGGCTCGGCCACTCGCTGAAGAACCTGTCGGCCCTGGCCTCGGAAGTGGACGAGAACGACCCCAAGATCCGTGAGCTGCTGGAGAACGGCGACCACGTCCTCGGCATCGCCGCCGACAAGGACCAGCAGCTGTCGCAGCTGCTGCAGGGCGCGCAGGCGATGCTCGCCGAGCTCCGCAGGCGCCGGGACGAGCTGACGACGTTCCTGGGCAGCGGCAGCGCGGCGCTGGGCAGCATCTCGCAGCTGATCGACAAGCAGCAGGCCAAGCTCGTCTCGGTCGTCGCCGACCTGCGCAGCACGCTGAGCAGGCTGCGTCCCGAGCTCGGTTCGCTGAACAGCCTGCTGACCTGGGCGGGACCGACCCTCAGCGGCATGTCGAGCGTCGGCGGCTACGGCCCGTGGGTCGAGGCCATCGCCACCGGTCTCGGCCCGCTGTCCCCGGGGGACCTGGCGCGGCTCGCGGCCGCCTCGCCGAAGGGAGGCTCATGAGAGCCCCACGCCCGACCGTCCTCAGGCGAGCCGCCGCGAGCGTCCTGGCGCTCTCGGTGGTCGCCGCGACCGGCGGCTGCTCCGTCGTCGGAACGGGACCCTCCACGTACCGGATGACCGCCTACTTCGCCAAGACACCGTCGCTGTACCCCAAGGCGCGGGTGCAGGTGATGGGCGCCAACGTCGGCACGGTCGAGTCGATCCGGCCCGAGAACGGGCACGTGCGGGTCGAGATCTCCGTCCGGCGCGACGTTCCGGTCCCCGCCGACGTCCACGCCGAGATCGCCGCCATCGACGCCCTCGGCGAGCGCAACGTCATCCTCTCCCCGCCGTGGCGGCCGGGCATGGCGAAGGCGGCGGCGGGCACGCGGATCCCGCAGGAGCGCACCGACCTGCCCGTGGAGGTCGACGACGCG
Source organism: Actinomadura barringtoniae (assembly GCF_017573505.1). GTDB lineage: Bacteria > Actinomycetota > Actinomycetes > Streptosporangiales > Streptosporangiaceae > Spirillospora > Spirillospora barringtoniae. The sequence continues at coordinate 222,431 of NZ_JAGEOJ010000004.1, read as the reverse complement.
CTCGCCGCGTTCACCAAGCTGACCCGGTCGGTCGACCCCGGCCAGCTCCGCAAGCTCACCAAGGGCGGCGCCGACGCGCTGAACGGCAACGGCGCCGACATCAACAGGACACTCGAAGCCACCGCCGGCCTCACCCACGACCTCGCCGGTCAGGACCAGCGCATCGTCAGCCTGGCCACCAACCTGCGCACGTTCGCCGCGGGCCTGAACCGCAAGGACCGCGACCTCGGCGGCACCATCGACGACATCGCCGAGGCCGGTCGCCTGCTCACCCAGGAACGCGCCCGGCTGCAGAACTTCCTGTCCGGGATGATCGCGATGATCCGCAAGAGCGGCGTGCTCATCACCGCCTACCAGGAGACGCTGCCGAGCGCGGCCGCCGACATCTCCAACATCGTCATGTCGCTCAAGGCCAACAGCGGATCGCTGAACCAGACCATCGGCGCGCTGTCGCGGTTCACCAAGGTCGTCATCTCCGGCTGGGACCGCAAGAACCACGTCGCGGTGCTGCGCGTGGTCCTCAACGCCACCGTCCGGGCCTGGCTCCAACCGCTGTTCGACGCCATGGGCTGGGGACGGGTGCCCTGCATCCCGGACAACCCGGCCCTCGCCAACTGCCCCAAGACGAGGGGAAGCAAATGAGGACACCGGCCGTCATCGCCACGGTCATCGTCACGGTGAGCGGCGCGTCGGTCTTCGCCACCGGCTGCTCGCTCCAGACCGCGGGCGCGCCCAAGGGCGGGGAGAACCTCTCGGCGACCTTCGACGATGTGCAGAGCCTGGTGGTCGGGCACGGTGTCCAGGTGTCGGACGTACGGATCGGCACCGTCACCCGGATCCGCCTGGCGGGCTATCGAGCCCAGGTCACGATGTCCCTGCAGAAGGGCCGTCGGCTGCCGGTGGGCACCACCGCCACGATCGCCAAGACCTCGCTGCTCGGCGAGAACTACGTGCGTCTCAACCTGCCCGCCGGCCGCGGCATGAGCACCGGCCCGTTCCTGCCCGACCACGCGGCGATCACCCAGACGTCGGTCGCGCCCGACCTCGAGGAGATCACCACGCAGGTCGGGCCGCTGCTCGCCGCGCTCGGCGGGCAGGACGTCTCGACCATCGTCGGGACCTCGGCCGCGACCGTGAACGGCAAGGGGGAGCAGCTGAACAGGCTGATCGCCCGGGTCAGCACGGTCAGCGACAGTTACGCGGCCGCCAGCCGCGACCTGGGCACGGCCCTGGACCAGCTCGCCAAGCTCGGCCGTTCGCTGGAGGCGGGCAAGGAGGACATCGACCGGCTCCCGGGCAACGTCGCCCTCGCCACGCAGCGGCTCAAGGACGACCGGGGACGGCTCAAGGAGGGCATCCAGGGGCTCCTCGACCTCGGCCGCTCGTTCAACGCGCGGATCCAGGAACGCCACGCGCCGCGGCTCGCCGCGCTGCTCAAGCGGACGAACGCGCTCCTCGCCTCAGCCGTACGCGGAAAGGAAGACCTCAAGACGCTCGCCACCGAGGTGCTGACGTTCCTGAGATCCCCGCGCGTCACCTATGAGGGCCAGGTGCTCCTGTACTTCTGGGTCAAGGGCTTCCTCCCGTCATCGGGTGCCCAGAACGCGCAGACCCCTCCGGCGAAGAACGCCGGTCCGAACGCCGGCCCGTCGGCGCAGCCGCGGCCCTCCAACATCCTTCCGGACCTGGATCACCTGGTGGGGCCGCGCTGATGAGACCTCGCATCCTGATCAACCTCGCGTTCTTCGCCCTGCTCGGCATCGTGCTGGCGTTCTGGGCGGGCGGGACGCTGATCCGCGTCGACGCGGTGGAACGGCCGTACCACGTCACGGCCGACTTCACCTCCTCGCCGGGGCTCCGCCACGACCTGGAGGTCACCTACCTCGGCGTCGGGGTCGGCCGGGTCGGCACCGTGCGGCTCGAGACGGGCAAGGTCACCGTGCGGCTCGACCTCGACCACGGCACGCACATCCCGGCCAACGCGCGCGCGACCGTGCTCCGCAAGTCCGCGATCGGCGAGCCGTACATCGACCTGTCCCTCCCGAACGAGTCACCAGGGCGCCCGTTCAAGGACGGCGACAGCATCCCGCTGTCACGGACCGCCGGGACCGTCGACTACAAGCGGCTGTTCGACGACTTCAGCAAGGCGCTCGAGGCGGTGAACCCGAACGACGCCCACACCGTCGTGCGGGAGCTCGCCGTCGGCCTCGCCGGGCGCGGCGACTCGATCCACGGGATCATCGGCGACACCCACCAGCTCACCTCGACGCTGGCCGACAACTCCGCGCTGCTCGACGACCTGTCGGTGCAGCTCACCCAGCTCACCCACACCGTGGCCGGTCACCGGGGGCAACTCGCCTCGGGCGTGAACGACCTGGATTCCTTCACCGCGTCGCTCACCGCCTCGCGCAAGCAGTTCGACGCGATCCTGGAGCAGGGCCCGACCTTCCTCGAACGCGCCCGGACGATGGTCGACACGGCCCGCCCGAGCCTCGACTGCCTGCTGGACGCGGCCGCCACCCCCGGTCCGCCGATCTTCACCGCGAAGACCTCCGCGACGGTCCGGCAGATCCTCATCACGATCCCGACCTTCAGGGCCCTGGCCGAGGACGTCACCCTGACCACCGGCGGCCACACCTACATCAAGGCCCGGCCGATGATCAGCGTCGCCGGCGTCCAGGCCGCCGAGGAGTATCCGACCCCCATCCCGCAGCCCGTCGCGCCACCGGTCTCACGCTGCCCGGCCGCCACCACGACCAGCGCGAAGACCGGCGAGAAGAAGACCGGCAAGGGGACGGACGTCGCGGACACGACCCCCTCGGCGAGCCCGGATCCGACCATCACCGGCTCGCCGGTCGCCGGGAACGAGCCGTCGAACTCCCCGGGGATCGACACCGCGCGGCTGCTGCCCCTGCTCCCGATCGTCCTCGGCGGCGTCGTCCTGCTCTGCGTCGTCGCCAACACGCTCCGCGTCGCCGTCCGCCGGCGCTCCGAATAGTCCGCCTACGCCTCGAGGAGGCCCGCATGAAGACCGACACCGAGAAGGCTGCACCCTCCGAAGAGACCGAGACGGCTGAAGACGCCGTTCAGGAGGAACCGACCGAGCCCGCCGAGGCCGAGGCTGAAGAGAAGAAGCCCGAGGAGAGCGAGCCCGAGCCGCCGCAGAAGCAGTCGTCGGTGCGGCGAGCGCTCGAACTGGCGCGTGGCTCCGCCCTGGCGACCCGGGTCCTGGTCCTCCTGGTGCTGGCGGCCTGCGTCATCACGGCGGGGCTGCAATGGCGCGAGGCGGGCAGGCTGAACGACCGCGAGAGCACCCGCGAGCAGATCCGGACCCGCGCCGGCGAGTTCGGGCAGGCCCTGCTCAGCTACAACCACAGCGACCCGGACGCGGCCCGTAAGCGCGTCCTCGGGTTGTCGGCCACCGACTTCGCCAAGTCCTACGACGTGGCGTTCAACGACGGCCTCAGGGGGATCATCACCAAGCTGAAGGCGGACGCCACGGCCAGCGTGCGGACGGTGTACGTCGACAACGTCCAGGGCGACAACGCCAAGGCCATCGTCGTCATGGACTCCGAGGTGAAGAGCACCGCGGGCACCCGGCGCGTCCTGGGCTCCTACCTGGAGATGGACCTCGTACGGCAGAGCGGCGCATGGATGATCAAGTCGGTGAACTCGATCGGGGCGCTCAATGAGAGCCTCACCAAGCCCGACGGGACACCGGTCTCCCCGTCACCGTCCTCCAAGCCCTCGAACGACCCGCTGAGCCCCCCGACCGGCTCCGGCGACTAGCGGGCCGGCGGGTCGAGCGGGCCGGCGGGTCGCCGCTCCTCAGCCGACAACGAAGGGGAGGCGCGCGGCGAGCGCGCCTAGCTCGGCCCGCTCGGCGTCGGTCGGGGCGCGGCGTCCGGTGCCGACCCGCAGGGCGTCGCTGTCGGAGAACGAGCCGGGGAACGCGGTGCCCGCGAACTGCTCCAGCATCTCGCGGGAGCGGGCCAGGCCCTCGGCGGGCGGGCCCGCCACGTCCGGCAGGTGCGCCACCAGGTCGAGGTGGTGCAACGTCCATTCCCACACGTAGGCGGACAGGTAGTCGCCCGCGGTGAGAACCATGTCCTGCGTGATGACGCGCAGGGCCGGGTCGGCGAGCTCGGCGGCGCGGCCGGCGGCGGCGCCGACGTCGTCGAGGTGGAACTTCAGCAGCCGCGGCTCCTCATAGGCGGCGGCCAGCCGGACGATCAGCGCGTCGAGGTCGTCCTCCCCGGTCGGCGGCGTCTGGGACACGGTCCAGTAGGTGATCGCGTCGTGCGTCGGCTCGGTGCCGGCGGGCGTCACGAGGGTGATCAGAACGTCCTGGGCGTCGATGACCAGGTGGCAGACGAGGTCGCGGACGAGCCATCCGGCGCAGCCCGACGGCCGCTCGAAGTGTTCGTCCGGAAGCTCGGCGACGGCCGTGAGCAGCGCCGCCCACGTGCGTGAGAAGAGATCCACATCGGCACGCTAGTGCGCGTTCTTGAGGGTGAACAAGCGCATTTCGCGGTCACACCGTGCCGCCGCCATCCGTCATATCAACAAGTGAGGAATTCAGGCGGAAGGAGCGACGATGGCATCGTTCGTGCACGAGATGGAGATCGCGAGGCCGCCGGACGTGGTGTTCGGCTACGCCTGCGACCCGTCGCGGTTCCCCGAGTGGCAGCGCGACGTGGAGAGCGTGCGGGTGGAGGGCGACCGGGTGGAGGGCGACCGCTTCGTCACGACCCGCCGGATCGGGCGGTCGCGGCGGACCATGACGCAGGAGGTCACGCGGAACGAGCCCCCGGTGGCCTGGGCCGCCCGGGGGACCGGCGGGCCGGTGCGGCCGAACGCGGAGGTGGTGATCGAGCCACTGGACGGCGGCACGCGCAGCCGCGCCACGTTCGTCCTCGACTTCGAGGGTCGGGGCATCGGCCGGCTGCTGGTGCCGCTGGTGGTCCGCCGGATGACGCGCAGGTACGCGCCGCTGAGCTTCCAGCGGCTCAAGGAGATCCTGGAGAAGAGCTGAAGGGTCAAGAGCCGGGGCGCCAGGCCTCCTGGTAGGCGGGGTGGTGGTCGTACACCTCGGCCAGGAGGCGCAGCGTCGTCTCCCACGGATCGACATATTGCTCGCCGCGGCCCTGCGAGGCCCGCCAGGCGTTCTTCTCGTACTCGGCGATCAGGCGGCGCCTGGTCTCGACGTCGCGCAGCACGCGGGCGGGGTCGTGGCGGGCGATGTGCTCGGCGTAGGTGAGGTTCTCGGCGGACGCGACGGGAGCGGGAGCGGGGGCGGCGTCGGAGTCGGGTGAGTCGACGACGATCTGGCCGGCGGGCAGGGCGCGCCAGGGGGCGGCGGCGCACGCCCGGGCCAGCGCCTCGTCCTTGTCGATCCGGGCGCGGAGGAAGTCCACCAAGTCGCTCATGCCGCCATCTTCTCCCGAGCGTCGGACGTTCCCCAGGCGATGGCGAAGAGGTCAGACCACTTTCGAAAAAAACTGCATGTAAGCGCTTTCTATCGCCCGGATTCCGTGTGAAGATCCGACCTATGTGGAGAGCGCTGGTAGCCGTGTTCAGTCTTGTGGTGTTCGCCGTCGCCCCCATCCGAGCGGAGGCAGCCGTGCCCGACTCCCCGGACCTCGCCCTGCCGGACGGCCTGGCCGCGACGCCGCCGATGGGGTTCAACAACTGGAACGCCACCGGATGCGCGATCAACGAGCAGATGATCCGCGACACCGCCGACCTGTTCGTGTCGACGGGCCTGAAGGACGCCGGATACCGCTACGTCAACATCGACGACTGCTGGGCCGAGCCGCAGCGCGACCCGCGGACGGGCCGGTACGTCGCGCACCACGAGCGGTTTCCGAGCGGGATCAAGGCCATCGCCGACTACGTTCACGCCAAAGGCCTGAAGCTCGGCATCTACACCAGCGCCGGCACGCAGACCTGCGCGAAGACCATGCCCGGCAGCCTCGACCACGAGGACCTGGACGCGCAGACGTTCGCAGACTGGGGCGTCGACTACCTCAAGTACGACAACTGCAACAACCAGGGCCGCGCGGCGCTCGAGCGCTACACCAGGATGCGGGACGCGCTGAAGAAGACCGGCCGCCCCATCGTCTACAGCCTCTGCGAGTGGGGCGAGAACAAGCCCTGGGAGTGGGGCAGGGACGTCGGGCACCTGTGGCGGACCACCGGGGACATCACCGACACCTGGACCTCGATGGTCGGCATCCTCGAACAGAACGCACCCCTCGCCCCCTACGCCGGCCCGGGCCACTGGAACGACCCGGACATGCTGGAGGTCGGCAACGGCGGGATGACCGGCCGCGAGTACCGCTCGCACTTCAGCCTCTGGGCGACGATGTCCGCACCGCTGCTCATCGGCTCCGACCTGCGCAAGGCGACCCCGGAAACGCTGGAGATCCTCGGCAACCGTGACGTGATCGCGGTCGACCAGGACTCGCTCGGCGTGCAGGGCACGGTGCTCCGCAAGGACGACGGGCACTGGGTCTTCGTCAAGCCGCTGGCGGGCGGTGATGTCGCGCTGACCCTGTTCAACCAGACCGAGAACGCCGCCACGATCGGCGCGACCGCGTCCGAGTTCGGCCTGCCCAAACGTCCGTCCTACGTCGTCCGGGACCTGTGGGCGCACCGCGACTTCGAGAGCGCGGGCACGTTCAACGCCTCGGTCCCCGCGCACGGAACGGTCATGTACCGGATCAAGGCGGGCGGCGACTGGTGGCGGCAGCCGCCGCTGGGGGAGTACGGCCTGACGCTGTCGCCCGCCGCCCAGGGCATCCCGGGGACCATCACGCCCGCCGGACGGCCGTTCACCGCCGACCTCAGCGTCACCAACCGGGGCCGTGCACCGCTCCTGCGCGCCAGACATGAGATCGCGGCGCCGTCAGGCTGGAAGGTCCAGCCGCTCGGCCGCGGCTCGACGCCCATCCTGCGCACCGGCCAGAAGCTCACCGCACGCTTCCGCGTCACGCCGCCCGCCGACCAGGCACCCGGCTCCTACACGCTGAACGCGTCGCTCGCCTACGCCTCGGTGACCGGTCAGAAGGTCCGTTCGGCCGCGACCGAGAGCCTGGTCGTCCCGAAGGCCGTACCGGCGGGCACGACCAACCTCGGCGACGCGCCCTGGGCCACCGCCCGCAACGGGCTCGGCCAGGTCGAACGCAACACCTCCGTCGGCGGCGCCCCGCCCGGCGACGGCAAGACCCTCACCATCAACGGTAAGACCTATCCCACCGGGCTCGGCACGCACGCGCCCGCCGAGATCGTCTTCTTCCTCGACGGCCGCTGCACCTCGCTCGGCGTGGACGTCGGCATCGACGACGAACGAGATCCGCGGCCCGACCCGACGCAGGGCACGGCGAGCTTCGAGATCTGGGCGGACGGCATCAAGGCCGCCGACAGCGGCCGCCGCACCTGGCAGGACGACGCGGTCCACCTGAACGGCGACCTCGGCGGCGCGTCGTTCCTGCGCATCGTCACCAACCCGACCTCCGACGGCTTCCGCTACGACCGCGGCGACTGGGCGGGCCCGGTCCTCACCTGCAAGGCGGCCTCATGAACGACATCTCACGCCGTACCGTGCTCGGCGCGGCCGTCGCCACCGCCGGCGCCGCCATGGTCCCGGCCCCGGCCTCCGCAGACACCGGCCTCATCGACGTGGACGTCGACTGGGGACGCTTCCTGGCGGCGTCCGACCTGATCTGGAAGCGGATGCCGCAGACCTGGTACGAGGGGCCGTTCCTCGGCAACGCGTTCCTCGGCTCGGGCATCTACGCCGAGCCCGGCGCGAACGCGATCCGCTTCAACGTGCAGCACAGCCAGGTGCAGGATCACCGCCCGCAGTACGGCTCGCTGTTCGGCCTCGCCCGCCTGCCCATCGGCTACCTGACCCTGGAGCCGGTGGGCGCGATCACCGGCGTCGACTGGCGCCTCGACCTCTGGAACGCCGAGTTGCGCGGCACGGTCACCACGGCGTCCGGCAGCTTGGAGCTGCGCGCCCTGGTGCACAACGACCGGTCCGTGCTCGCCGTCGAGGTCCGGCCGAGCGCGGGGGAGAAGGGCTTCCGCTGGGCGTTCCACCCGGCCAAGGCGATCAGCCCGCGGGCCGACCCGATCTTCAACAAGCCGCCGCCCGACGGCTACACCGCCAACCCCGACGCGACGGTGACCCGGCACGGCGACCTGGAGGTCATCGTCCAGCCGCTGCTGGCGGGCGGCGAGCACGTCACCGCCTGGCGGGAGACCGGCCGCGGCACGGCCCGCACGCTGCATGCGGGCGTCGCGTGGTCGTTCCCCGAACGCACCGCCGAGGCCCGCGCGGTGCGGATGGTCCAGGACGCCGCGCGCCGCCCGCTGACCGCGCTCGCCGCCGACCATCGGGCCTGGTGGCACGGCTACTACCGCAAGAGCTTCCTGTCGCTGCCCGACCAGCGGATGCAGGCGTTCCACCTGATCCAGCTTTACAAGATCGCCTCGGCGGCGCGGCGGGACGCGCCCGTGATGGCGACCAGCGGCCCCTGGCTGGAGCCGACGCCCTGGCCCGCGACCTGGTGGAACCTCAACGTCCAGCTCGAGTACTGGATGATCCACGGCTCCAACCATCTGGAGCTGGACGCGGTCACCGCCAGCCTCGACCGCTACCGCGACCGGCTGGTCTCCCAGGTGGACCCCGCCTACCGCTCCGACTCGGCGGGCATCCCGCGCACCACCGACATGACCCTGCTGAACGGCGGGGGATCGGGCAACAGCGGCTTCCCGGTCGGCGTCCCCGGCAAGGAGTCGCCGACGCCCGAGGTCGGCGACCTGACCTGGGCGCTGCACAACGTCTGGCTGTCGTACCGGCACACGATGGACACCGGGATCCTGCGCGACGTCGTCTACCCGCTGCTGCGCCGGGCGATCAACTACTACCGGCACTTCCTGGCGCCCGGTCCGGACGGCCGCCTGCACCTGCCGTTCACGTTCTCGCCCGAGTACGGCGTGAACGCGCCGGACTGCAACTACGATCTCGCGCTGATCCGCTGGGGCGCCCGCACCCTGCTGGAGTCGGCGGCCGTCCTGCGCGTGAACGACCCGCTGATCCCGGCGTGGAAGGGCATCCTCGCGGGGCTCACCGACTACCCGGTCGACGCCAACGGCTTCATGATCGGCGCGGGCGTGCCGTTCGCCAAGTCGCACCGGCACTACTCGCACATGCTGAGCGTCTATCCGCTCTACGACGTGACGTGGGAGCGGCCGGACAAGCGGTCCCTCATCGAGACCTCGCTCAAGCACTGGATCAGCTTCGAGGGAGCGCTGCAGGGCTACAGCTTCACCGGCGCGGCCTCCATCTCGGCGCAGATGCTGCGCGGCGACGACTCGGCCTTCTACCTGTCGGAGCTGCTGCGCCGCTTCGTCCAGCCCAACACCATGTACAAGGAGTCCGGCCCGGTCATCGAGACGCCGCTGTCGGCCGCGCAGACCCTGCACGACATGGTGTGCCAGAGCTGGGGCGGCGTGATCCGCGTCTTCCCGGCCCTGCCCGCCGCCTGGCCCGACCTGGACGTGCACGACTTCCGTACGCAGGGCGCGTTCCTGCTGTCGGCCGTGCGCAAGGCGGGCCGTACCGACTTCGTGCTGGTGAAGAGCCTGGCCGGCGCGCCCTGCGTGCTGCGCACGGGCATCGCGGGCGAGCTGAAGGTCCGCGGCGCGTCCGGCCGCCGCGTCCCGTGGCGCACGCTGCCGAACGGCGATGTCGAGATCGGCCTGCGCCGGGGCGAGGAGGTGGTGGTCCATGCCGCGGACCGCCGCCCCGAACTGCGGGTGGGCCCGGTCGTGCCGGCCACCACCACCCCGCCCTGGGGGCTGCCGAGCTGACCGGGTCAGCCGGGCCGGGGCTCTACGCGAGCTGGTAGCCCTTCATGTTCTTGATCAGGAGGTAGCAGTCACGTAGCGAACCGGAGGTGTCGCCGAGAGACCGGTAGATGCCCCACTTGGGCCGCACGCGGTCGGCCAGGAAGGTGTCGACGCCGGTCTTCTTGGCGTCGATGACCGTCGTGCCGCCGCTGTGCACGGCCCAGCGGACGCTGCCCGCCGAGCCGTTGCCGATCTTCATCTCGTACTCGATGTCGATCCACTTGTCGTGCAGCGGCTCGAGGTCGACGCGGCCCACGAGCACGTCGCCCTCGATGACCTTGTGCTCGATCGTCTGCCTGCCGCTCACCCGGCGCAGCGAGGTCACCGTGATCGGGCTGGTGCCGCTGCCCGGCTGCTTGGTCTGCATGATGTGGGTGAACGTGGTGGTCGCCAGCAGCGAGCCCGGGATGAACATCGAGTAGGTGATGCGCCAGGTCTCGCCGGACTTCATCTGGAGGTAGGAGCTGCTGCCCGTGCGCATCCCGGTGACCTCCTGGCGTTGCCGGTCGGTCATCGTGTCGCGGTCGACCTTGTGCATGTTCCAGCGCCAGTGGTCGTCCTCGGCGAAGATGTGCGGATGCCCGGCCGGGTGCGAGTTCGCGCGGTCGTCCTCGATCGTCTCGAACGCGCGCAGGCCGTCCTTCTTCGGGTCGGGGGACCAGCGGAGCTTCCAGGAGGGCGCGGCCATGAGGCGCGATCCTACGGGGAGCCCGGCGACGGCCAGGCCGCCGACCGCGCCGTAGGTGAGGAACTCGCGGCGTGATGAGGTCATCGGGACTCCGTTCGGATCAGCTGCTCGTTCATGATCAGGAATGCGCCGAGGCCGTGGAAGTCGTTGGTCTTGCGGCCGCGGCCGTAGTAGTAACCGAGCGAGTCGTCGACGTTGGTGCCCTCGGAGATGTTCGTGAGGTTGGTCAGGCCGTCCGAGCCCTGCGAGATGCGGGCGAGCACGCCCTGGTAGCCCTTGCGCGCGACGTCCTTGTAGGAGGCGTCCACGTAGCCGCGTTCGACCGCGCGGGAGATCGTGAAGGTGTACATCGACGAGCAGGAGGTCTCGGTCCAGTTGCCCGAGGCGTTCGGCTTGTCGACCACCTGCCACCAGCGGCCGCTCGCCGGGTCCTGCCAGCGCGCGTACGCGGGGACGAGCGTGCGGATGATGTCGACCAGCGCCGCGCGCCGCGGGTGGTTCGCCGGCAGCTGCTCCAGCACGTCGATCGTCGCCATCCCGAACCAGCCGATCGCCCGGCACCAGGAGATGCCGTTGGTGTTGCCGAGGGAGGGCTTCACCCAGCTCGCCGTCAGCCCGCCCGGCTCGTCATAGGCGTGGTAGAGCAGCCCGGCCGAGGTCCCGGTCGTGCGCAGCAGATGGCTCGCGTACACCTGGATCTGCTTGGCGGACTCGTCGTTCCCCCAGGACGCGTCGCCGAACTGCTGGCCGTAGCGGATGACGAACGGGTTGACCATGAACGCGCCGTCGCCCCACAGCTGCCCCTGCCGCGAGTCGGACGTCGAATGCCACCACCCGCCGTCCTTGGTCCGCGGGTAGGTGTTCAGCCGGGTGCGGATCTTCTGCGCGGCGACGCGGTAGCGCGCCTGGCCGGTCTCCTTGGCCAGCAGGAGCAGCACGTTGCCGGACTCCATGCTGTCCAGGTTGTTGAAGCTCTGGTCGATCGTGCCGTCGGCGCCCACGAACCGGTCCGCCCAGTTCTTGATGTAGGTCAGGTAGCGGGCGTCGTGCGTGCGCTGGTAGACGAGGTACTGCCCGTACATGTACAGGCCCGTCGTGTAGCCCCAGCCGCCGGCCGATCCCGGCGAGTGGCGGCGCATCGTCGACTCGACCACCGCCGCCGACCAGTCGGCGGGAGCCTTCGCGGGGGCCGCCGTGGCGGGGAGCGGGGTGAGCGCGGCGCCGAGGAGCAGGGCGACGCTGGGAATGATCATTACTGACCCTCCTGATGGTGTGTCCCCGAAGATACATCGGATGTCTAGTTTGTAAAGGTTCTTAACTTAGACCTTCCGTCTAATGAGATCGAACCTCCAGTACACAGGCGTCTTTCAGGTATTCAGTCCGTGTGATGTGAAATTTCAAGGCGTTGACACCGCAGCTGCCGCATGACATGACGTCATGCAAAGATCCAACCTTTCCGGAAGACGGAGGGATCCATGCGGCCCCTTGGTTCGTGGAAGACCCGACCGCGTGCGGTGGCGATGGCAGTGGCGCTGCTGCTCGTCGCCTGGGCGCTGTCGGCCGTGCCGGCCGCTACGGCCGGGGCGGCGGCGCCCGTCCGGTACGAGGCGGAGAGCGCGACGATCACCCAGGGGGCGGTGGAGTCCGACCACACCGGCTTCTCCGGCACCGGGTTCGTCAACGGCGACAACGTGACGGGCAGTTCGGTCGAGTGGACGGTGAACGCGGCGAGCGCGGGCCCCGCGACGATCGCGCTGCGCTACTCCAACGGCACGGCGGTGAACCGCCCGATGGACATCACGGTGAACGGCACCGTGGCGTCGGCGGCGCGCGAGTTCGCCGCCACCGCCAACTGGGACACCTGGGCGACCTCGACGTTCACCGCCACCCTCAACGCGGGCGCCAACAAGATCCGCGCGACCGCGACGACCGCCAACGGCGGGCCGAACCTCGACTATGTCGAGGTCGAGTCCGCGGGCGCTCCCTCCAGTGACTACCAGGCGGAGAGCGCCAAGATCACCCAAGGCGCCGTCGAGTCCAACCACGCCGGCTACACCGGCACCGGCTTCGTGAACTACGACAACGTGACCGGCTCCTCGGTCGAGTTCACCGTGAACGCCGCGAGCGCCGGACCGGCCTCGCTGGACTTCCGCTACGCCAACGGCACGACCACCGACCGGCCGATGTCGATCGCGGTCAACGGGACGGCGGTGGCGGGCAGCCTGTCGTTCCCCGGCACCACGGACTGGACGACCTGGCAGGAGATCAAGGTCAACGCCACGCTCAAGGCGGGCGCCAACACGGTGACGGCGACCTCCACCACCGCCAACGGCGGGCCCAACCTGGACCGGCTGCGCGTCGGCGCTCCCTCCGACACCGAGCAGCCGAGCGTCCCGGGCCAGCCGGTCTGCGACGCGGCCGACATCACCGAGAACTCGATCAAGCTGAGCTGGCCGACCTCGACCGACAACGTCGGCGTGGTCGCCTACGACATCTTCAATCTCGGCCAGAAGCTCGCCGAGGCTCCCAACCCGCCCGGCTCCCCGCACACCATTACCGGCCTGTCGCCGAACACCACCTACACGATCTCGGTGTTCGCCCGGGACGCCGCGGGCAACGTCTCGCAGAGCAGCCCCGAGGTGACCTGCAAGACCAAGGCCGGCGAGAACCAGCCGCCGTCCGCGCCCGGAGGCCTGACCGCCTCCGGCGTCGGCTCGACCAACGTCAGCCTGAGCTGGTCGGCCTCGACCGACAACGTGGGCGTCACCTCCTACGTCATCCGCAACGACGACAACAACGCCGTCATCGACCAGGTGAGCGGCAACCCGCCCGCGACCAGCCGCAACGTCACCGTGCTGGCCTGCGACACCGCCTACCGCCTGCATGTGGTGGCCAAGGACGCGGCGGGCAACACCTCGCCGAAGAGCAACGTGGTCAGCTTCAGCACCAGCGGCTGCGGCAACACCCCGAGCACGCCCGCGCAGGTGTCGACCGGCTGGGACGTCCCGTGGGACATCTCGTGGGCACCCGACGGCTCGTTCGGCCTGGTGACCGAGCGCGACACGTTCAAGGTCTTCAAGATCAACAAGGACGGCTCGGGCAAGACCCAGGTCGGCACCGTGCCGAACGCGCAGACCACCGGCGGCGAGGGCGGCCTCATGGGCGTCGCGTTCTCGCCTACCTGGAACGGGTCCGGCGACCGCGAGGTGTTCTTCATGCACACCGCGTCGGAGGGCAACCGGATCGCGAAGATGAACTTCGACGGTTCCGCGCTCTCCGGCTACACCGCGATCGTCACCGGGATCAAGAAGAACCGCTACCACAACGGCGGCCGGATCCGTTTCGGCCCCGACGGCTACCTGTACGCCACCTGCGGTGAGGCGCAGACCCCCGACCTCGCCCAGGACAAGAACTCCCTCAACGGCAAGATCCTGCGCGTCACCAAGAGCGGCGACCCGGCCCCCGGCAACCCGTCCGGCACCCGGATCTACAGCTACGGCCACCGCAACCCGCAGGGCCTGGCCTGGGACTCGGCGGGACGCCTGTGGGAGTCCGAGCTCGGCGACTCGACCGCCGACGAGATCAACCTGATCCAGCCCGGCAAGAACTACGGCTGGCCGACCTGCGAGGGCACCTGCGGCACGTCCGGGATGACCAACCCGAAGAAGACCTGGCCGGTCGCTCAGGCCTCGCCGAGCGGCCTGGCCTACGTCAACGGCGCGCTGTTCATGGCGGCGCTCCGCGGCCAGCGGATGTGGCGGATCGTCCTGAACGGCGAGAACGTCACCTCCGCCAACTCCTACTGGAACGGTACCTACGGCCGTCTGCGCGCCGTGGTGAAGGTGCCGGGCGCCAACGCGATCTGGTTCGGCACGACCAACTCCGACAACAACGGGGACGGCACGGCCGACCGCATCTTCCGGTCCAACGTCGGCTGATCTTGCCCGACTACTCAGCACTGCCCGTGGGGGGACGACCCCCCACACCCCCCGAGCCGACTTCGTCGGAATCAGAAGGAAGGCTGTCATGCGGTCACCGCTCCGGGCTCTCTCCAGCAGAGTGCTCGCGACGCTGGCCTCCGCACTGGTGGTGCTCGCGGTCACGGCGGTCTGCGCCGTGACCGCGGCACCGCCCGCCAAGGCGGAGCTACAGCACCCGCGCCAGGCGTTCCTGCGCGCGTCCCTCGGCGAGCTGTTCCTGCACTGGGGGATGCGCACCTCCCCGGCGCACACCAGCTGCGGCGCGTGGGAGTCGGCCGTCACCGGTGGCGGCTGGAAGCCCGAGTACTGGGTGAACGAGGCCAAGAAGCTGCACACGCAGTACCTCGTGCTGGCCACGTTCCACAGCAGGCTCGGCTACGCCCGCCCCTGGCCGTCGGCGATCCCCGGCAGCTGCAGCACCAAGCGCGACTTCCTGGGCGAGCTGATCACGGCCGCCGAGGCGCAGGGGATGCGGGTCGTCCTCTACATGACCGACGACCCGCAGTGGTGGAACGAGGGCCTGCCGTCGGGGCAGAGCTGGCTCAACTCCTCGGCCTACTCCTCCTACAAGGGCCACACCGTCGACCTGAAGACCCGCGACGGCTTCGGCGAGTTCTCCTACGACAACTTCGTCGAGATCATGCAGCGCTACCCGAAGCTCGGCGGCTTCTGGATCGACAACGACAACGCCTACTGGGAGCGCAACGGGCTCTACGAGCGGATCCGCCACGACCGGCCGGACTTCACGCTCAGCAACAACAACGAGGACACGCCGATCATGGACATGATCAGCAACGAGCAGAAGACCGGCATGTCCCCGTCCTACGACTACCCGCAGGCCGTCTACACCGCCGCGCCGCGCCTGACCGAGGCCGACTTCAAGCTGCCGACCAACGGCTCGTGGTGGTACACCGGCACCGACAACGCCGTCGACTACAAGCTCACCCTCGGCCGCCTCATCACCAACGCCGGATCGTCGATCAAGGCGCTGATGGCCGAGACGCCGATGAAGAACGGCCGGATGCCGCCCGCGCAGGAGGCGTTCAACAACTTCGCCGACACCTACCTGGAGGCGATCAAGCCGTCGCTGATCGGCACCGAGGGCGGCGGCTACATGTACGGCGGGCTGCAGCCCGGGTTCTGGAACGACGGCGCGCACGGCGTCACCACGGTCAGCAAGACCGACCCGAACCTGCACTTCGTGCACGTCGTCACCAAGCCGTCCGGCGGCACCCTGAAGGTGCGCGACAACGGCTACAAGGTCTCCGCGGTCACCAACCTGCGGACCGGGGCCGCCGTGAGCTTCAGCCAGAGCGGCGGCACCCTCACGCTCAGCGGCATTTCGAGCTGGGATCAGTACGACACGGTGTTCAAGGTCGTCACCAGCGGCCGTGAGGGCATCCTGCCGCCCTCCTCGTACACCATGAGCGCCAGCGCCTCGGCGAGCGGCCACCCCGCCTCCGCCGCGGCCGACGGCGACTACCTCACCTACTGGGACGCGGGCTCGGCGCAGCCGGTGTCGCTGCGGTTCGACCTCGGCTCGGCCAAGCGGATCCAGTACATCGGCATCAACCAGCGCGAGGACTCCACCACCTACCCCGCCTCGGGCTCTGCGCGGATCCGCGACTACCGGGTCTACGTCAGCGACGACGGCACGAACTGGGGGAGCCCCATCAAGACCGGCACGCTGCCCAACCACCGGGGCGTGCAGATCATCGACCTGCCCGTCACGACCGCGCGGCACGTGCGGCTGGAGAAGGTGAACAGCCAGGGCACCGCAAGGCTGCGGGTGGACGAGGCGTGGATCGGCACGTCCTACGCGGGCGGCGGGACGGCACCGGGTGGCCAGTACGAGGCGGAGAACGCCACGATCTCGCGGGGCGTCGTGGAGTCCGATCACGCCGGCTACTCGGGCACCGGCTATGTCAACACCGACAACGCCGCCGGGCCGTACGTGGAGTGGAAGGTCGACGCGGCGCAGGCCAGGTCGCACACGCTCGGCGTCCGCTACGCCAACGGCCCGGCCGCCGACCGTCCGATGGACGTCACCGTCAACGGCACGGTGGTCGCCGCCGCGCGGTCCTTCCCCTCGACCGGGAGCTGGACCGACTGGGCGACCAGCACGCTCACGGTGCCGCTGAACGCGGGGGCGAACACGATCCGGGTCACCGCGACCTCGGCCGAGGGCGCGCCCAACCTCGACATGATCACGATCGGATGAGGTTCCCATGCGATCAGCTCTGACCAGACCGCTCGCCCGGCTGGCGGCGATCCTGACGGCCCTGGTGGTGGCGGTGACCATCACCGAGGCGGTCACCGCCGCCGCCACGACCCACTCCATCACGCACATGGCGGGCACGTTCAACGTCCGCGACTACGGCGCGGCCGGGAACGGGTCGACCAACGACACCGGCGCCGTCAACAAGGCGATCGACGCGGCGGCGAACGCGGGCGGCGGGACCGTGCGGTTCCCGTCGGGCTCGTACCGTTCGGCCGGCACGATCCACCTGAAGAGCCATGTGACGATCCAGCTCGACTCCGGATCGACGATCCTCGGCTCGCCGAACGACACGTACGACGCGCCCGAGTCCAACCCCAACGACGACTACCAGGACTACGGGCACAGCCACTTCCACAACGCGATGATCTGGGGCGACAGGCTCACCGACATCGCGTTCACCGGGTCGGGCACGATCGACGGCGGCGGCAACCTGATCACCGGCAACCCCAAGTCCGGCGAGGCCGACAAGATCATCTCGCTGACGCGGTGCGACGGCCTCACGGTCGGCGGGATCACGCTGCGCCGTGGCGGCCACTTCGCGATGCTCACGAACGCGTGTAACAACATCACCTCCGACCACCTGCGGATCGACACCCAGAGCGACCGGGACGGCTGGAACGTCATCAGCGCCCAGCACGTCACGATCACCAACGCGGACATCTCCGCCAACGACGACGCGCTGGTCTTCAAGAGCGACTGGGCGCTAGGCCAGACCTACCCCAACGGCGACGTCACCGTGACCGACGCCAAGCTGTCGGCCGCCTGCTGCAACGCGCTGATGTTCGGCTCGGAGACCTGCGGGAACTTCACCGGATACCACTTCGAGCGGATCAGCATCAACGGCGCCGACAAGTCCGGCCTCGGCATGGTCTCGATGGACGGCACGGTCATCTCCGACGTCCACTACAAGGACATCACGATGACCAACGTCCGCAGCGCGATCATGCAGAAGATCGGGACGCGGCGAAGGTGCGGCGGCAGCCCAGGGGTCGGCCGGATCGAGAACATCACCTACGACAACGTGACCTCGTCCGGGCAGAGCAGCAGCAACTTCACCGCCACGCTGTGGGGCGAGTCCGGCACCAGCAACCGGATCCGCAACGTCACGTTCACCAACGTGAACCTGACAGTCCCCGGCGGCAGCGGCTGCGTCGGAACCGGCGTGCCGAGCAACGACCCCAAGGACTACAACCCCAAGAGCATCGGCACCCGGCCCTCCTACGGCTGGTACATCCACGACGCGCACGACATCAAGTTCGTGGACAGCTCCGTGCAGTTCGTGAAGAACGACTGTCGGCCCGCCGTCATCGCCAACACCGGCAGCGGGGTCACCTTCCAGCACTTCACCTACGAACGCGGCAGCAGCAGCTCGTTCGACCTCGGCTTCCAGTCGGTGACCGACTACTGCGTCGCCGACAGCGGATCGCCGCGGATCAACGCCAGCGGCGGCTCCACCTCAGGCTGCTCGACCCCGCCGCCGGGCGGCCGGGTGGAGGCGGAGAACGCCACGATCTCCCAAGGCGCGGTCGAGTCCGACCACGCCGGGTTCTCGGGGACCGGGTTCGTCAACTACGACAACGTCACCGGCTCGTACGTGGAGTTCCAGCTGAACGCCGCCCAGGCGGGCGACACGACGCTGACCCTGCGCTTCGCCAACGGGACCACGACCGACCGGCCGATGGACATCACCGTCAACGGCGCCGTCGTGTCGGCCGGTCACTCGTTCCCGGGCACCGGCGCCTGGACGACCTGGCAGTCCGCCACCCTCACCGTCCCGCTGAAGGCGGGCGCCAACACCATCAGGGCCGCCGCGACCACCGCCAACGGCGGCCCGAACCTCGACTACGCGGAGGTATGACCCCGTGCTCCCCGCTCTAGGGGCCGTGGTGCCCCATGCCCGAAAACCGACCGCTGTCCTGACGGCGCTCGCCGCGGCGGCCGCGGTGGCCGCGGTGGCCGCGTTCAGCGCTACGCTTCCGGCTCGTCCGGCGCTTGCTTTGGAGAACGGCCTGGCCCGCACGCCCCCGATGGGGTTCAACAACTGGAACGCCACGCAGTGCGGCGCGGACTTCAACGAGGCGATGGTCAAGTCGATCGCCGACATCTTCGTCGCGCGGGGGCTGAAGGCCGCCGGTTATCAGTACGTCAACATCGACGACTGCTGGGCCGAGCAGAAGCGCGACTCCGGTGGCAACCTCGTGCCGAACAAGACGCGGTTCCCGAACGGCATCAAGGCCGTCGCCGACTACGTCCACTCCAAGGGCCTGAAGTTCGGGCTCTACACCTCCGCCGGGACCAAGACCTGCAACGGGACCGGCGGTTTCCCCGGCGGGCTCGACCACGAGCAGCAGGACGCGAATCTGTTCGCGAGCTGGGGCGTCGACTACCTCAAGTACGACAACTGCAACAACCAGGGCGTGGACGCCCAGCAGCGCTACACGCGCATGCGCGACGCCCTCGCCCGGACCGGCCGCCCGATCGTCTACTCGATCTGCGAGTGGGGGAGGACCGGGCCACCGCGCGTATGGGAGTGGGGCGAGCCCGTCGGCAACCTGTGGCGCACGACCGGCGACATCAGCGACAACTGGTCCAGCATGATCGGCAAGGCCCAGGCCAACCGGGCGCTCGCGCAGTACGCCGGGCCGGGGCACTGGAACGACCCGGACATGCTGGAGGTCGGCAACGGCGGCATGACCGCCGCCGAGTACCGCACCCACTTCAGCCTCTGGGCCGTGATGGCCTCGCCGCTGCTCATCGGCTCCGACCTGCGCAAGGTGTCCGACGAGACGTTCTCGATCCTGGAGAACGCCGACGTCATCGCGGTCGACCAGGACAGGCTCGGCCGCCAGGGGACCGTGCTCAGCTCGTCGGGCGGCAAGGTCGTCTACAGCCGCACGCTTGCGAACGGCGATCGCGCGGTCGCGCTGTCGAACGAGACGACCTCGACGGCGACGATCTCGACGTCGGCGAGCGCGATCGGGATGGGCGGGTCCGCCTCGTACACGCTCAAGGACCTGTGGTCCAAGGCGACCCGCACCACGACCGGCGCGATCAGCGCCTCGGTGCCCGGCCACGCGACCGTGCTCTACCGGGTCTCGCGGGACGGCACCTCGCAGCGGTACGAGGCCGAGGACGGCACGTTCAGTACCGGTACGACCGTCGATCACAACCACTCGGGCTACTCGGGCGCGGGCTTCGCCAACACCACGAACGCGACCGGCAGCTTCGTCCAGCTCACCGTCGACGCCCCGAAGGCCGGCACCTACGCGCTCGCCTTCGACTACGCCAACTCCGGCGGCGCCGACCGGCCGACCGGCCTCACCGTCAACGGCGCCGCGGCGGGATCGGTCGCGTTCCCGGCCACCGGCGCGTGGAGCCTGTGGCAGACCGCCATCGCGACCGCCCCCCTCAAGGCGGGCGCCAACACCGTCCGCCTGACCGCCACCGGCACCGGCGGCGTTCCCAACCTCGACTTCCTCGACCTGGAGGCCCCCGCATGAGAAAACGCACGATCCTCGCCGGCGTCGCCTCTCTGGCCCTGCTGGCCCAGATGCCCGCCGCGACGGCCGAGGCACGCGAGCAGCAGAAGCTGGCGGCTCCCGGCATGGCCGTGGCGCCGTACGAGTACTTCGGGTGGGGCAGCCCGCCGAACCCCGTCTCGGTGATGAACGCGACCGGGGTCAGGTGGTTCACGCTGGCGTTCATCCTGGCCAACGGTGGTTGCGACCCGGCCTGGGACGGTTCGCGGCCGCTCACCGGCGGCAACGACCAGTCGAAGATCAACGCGATCCGGGGCGCGGGCGGCGACGTCGTGGTGTCGTTCGGCGGCTGGAGCGGGTCCAAGCTCGGCGAGAAGTGCTCCAGCGCCTCAGCACTGGCCGGGGCGTACCAGAAGGTGATCAACGCCTACAAGCTCAAGGCGATCGACATCGACATCGAGAACACCGAGTGGTCCAGCGCCACCGTCCGCCAGCGGGTCATCGACGCTCTGAAGACGATCAAGAAGAACAACCCGGGGATCACCACGATCATCACGTTCGGCACCACCTCGTCCGGGCCGGACTCGACCGGCGTCGACATGATCAAGCGGGGTGCGAACTCCGGGCTCGCCAACGACGTGTGGGGCATCATGCCGTTCGACTTCGGCGGCGGCTCCACCAATATGGGCTCGCTGACGACCAAGGCGATGGAGGGGCTGAAGGGCCGGGTGAAGTCGGCCTACGGCTACAGCGACACCGAGGCCTACTCGCACATCGGTCTGTCGTCGATGAACGGCAAGACCGACGACTCCGGCGAGCGGGTCCGCATCCAGGACTTCCAGACGATGCTCGCCTACGCCAAGCAGCACCACATCGCCCGCCTGACCTACTGGTCGGCCAACCGGGACCGCGCGTGCGGCTCGGGCAGCGACGGCGACTCCTGCAGCGGCGTCTCCCAGCAGCCCTACGACTTCCTCAAGGTCTTCGTGCAGTACACCGGCTAGGCCCTGAAGCGATCAGGCAGCACACATCACACCCCCTCCGGCCGCCGCCGGAGGGGGTGTCGCCGTACAGTATTGGACACACCGTCAGTGCCGAGAGGGGTCCCGGATGCGACGTCCACGCTCTGATCCGCATGGCGTACGGTTCTGTTCATGACCGCGAGCACGGTGACGACGGGATCACGGCGTGACCCCGACCGGAGGCGTGCCCTGCTGGAGGCCGCCGACCGGGTGATCCAGCGGGAGGGGCCCGAGGCCTCGATGGCCTCCATCGCGGCCGAGGCGGGGATCAGCAAGCCGATCCTCTACCGCCACTTCGGCGACAAGAGCGGGCTCTACCAGGCGCTCGCCGAGCGGCACACGCGCAAGCTGATCGAGGGCGTCCGGACCGAGTTCTCCCGGACCGACTCGATCCGCGCCCGCACCCGCACGACGATCGACACCTACCTGTCGACGATCTCGGCGAACCTGAACCTCTACCGGTTCCTCATGCACCGCGCGAGCGCCGAGGACGCGGCCACCCACAGCGCGATGAGCACCATGATCCGCGGGCTCAGCACCGAGCTGGCCGAGGTCATGATCGCCGAGGGCGAGCTGGCCGACCGCACCCGCGCCTACGTCTGGGGCCACGCCGTGATCGGCATGGTCCAGACGGCGGGGGACTGGTGGCTGGACCACACCGACGAGGTGCCCCGCGAGACCGTGGTGGACAGCCTCGCCGACCTGATCCTGGGCGGCCTGCCCGCCGCCGCGCTCTCCTCCGGCCCCTCCGCCCACGTCCTGGAACTGTTCCGCGACGAATGACCCGCCCCGACGGCCGGCCGCCCCGCCAGCCGCTTGTAGGTCCCGCCGGCCGTCACCTGGAGCCTCGCACCCGGCTGATTCCGCGCTGGTAGATCCGTTCGCCGGCCAGCCGCCACATGAGGCGGACGGGCGGCGGCAGCGCGCGGACGAACTCGGCCCGCTCCTCGGGCGTGGCCTCCTGCAGGATGCCGCCGAGGAACAGGAACGCCTTGCCGGGGCTCTTGGGGAGTGAGGCTCGTCCGCGCCGGCCCAGCGCGTCCCATTCGGCCCGGGTGATGCGGCCGGGCACCAGCGGCAGGAGCTCGGTCTCCTCCTCGGCCAGATGCTCGTCGAGTGCGGCGGAGGTGCGTGCGAGCACGTCCGCCAGTTCGTCGCGTGCGGTGGCCGCGGCGGTCCGCGCCCAGACCGGCAGGAGGACCTCGACGCGGTCCAGCAGGGCGGCCAGTGCGTGGTGCTGGGCCTCCATCCGTTTCACCAGGTCCGAGGCGTTACCGTCCAGGCGCTCCAGCAACGGCGGCCAGAGCAGGTCGTCCTCGCCCGCGTGGTGATGGTGGAGCCCGTTGGTGAGGTCCGCCAGGTATTCGGCCACCGTCGCGGCGCGGGCCTTGTCTCCGTCGTGGACGGCCCGGACGAGGCCGGGAGCCAGCCGGTACTCGCGGCGGAACAGGCGATGCACCAGGACCATTTCCCAGGTGTCGACGCGTTCGTCAGATGTGCGCATGCGAAGAATCTGGCCCGCGGTCCATACAGCGAGCTTGCAGGCGCTTTGTATGCTCGGTCAGTGCTTGTCCGCGTGCTCGGAGCGACGGAGGTCACCCGCGACGGTACGGCCGTGGACCTCGGGGGGCCGCTGCCCCGGCGGCTGCTCTGCGCCCTGGTGATGGCCGAGGGGCAGCCCGTCGGCGACGATCGGCTGGTGGAGGTGCTCTGGGGAGATCGGGCGCCCGCACGGCCCGAGGCAGCCCTCCAGGTGTACGTCTCACGGTTGCGCCGCGCCCTCGGGCCGCAGGACCGTGGGCTCCTGGAACGCGGCACGGCCGGTTACCGGTTCCGGCTCCCTCCGCAGGCGACCGACGCGGCCGGGTTCGCGGCCGGCGTCGACGAGGGACGCCGGCTGCTCGCCGCCGATCACCCGTCGCGTGGGCTGGCCGTGCTGGACGAGGCACTGGCACTGTGGCGCGGCGAGCCGTACGCGGATCTGCCCGACTCGGCGGAGACCGCGGCCGTCCGGCGCCGCTTCGGCGAGCTGCGCGAGGCCGCGGTCGAGGAACGGCTCGCCGCGCTGCTCGCGACCGGAGACGCCCCGCGCGCCGTGGCCGAGCTCGAGGAGGCGGTGTCCGCCGCGCCCTACCGGGAACGCCGCTGGGCCCTGCTCGTGCTGGGCCTGTACCGGTGCGGCAGGCAGGGCGACGCCCTGGCCGCGCTGCGTCGTGCGCGGTCCCTGCTCGCCGACGAGCTGGGGGTGGATCCCGGACCTGAGCTGCGGCGGCTCGAACGGCTGGTGTTCGCCCAGGATCCGCATCTGCTGCTCCCCTCGGTGAACCAGGCTCCGGTCGCCAGGCCGCTCTCGTCCTTCCTCGGCCGGGCCGAGGAGCTGCGCACGGTCTCCGGCCTGCTGGCGGAGCGTCGGCTGGTGACGCTGGTCGGTCCCGCGGGCGTCGGCAAGACCCGGCTCGCCGTGGAGTACGCCTCGACCGGGCCCGACGTGGACGGGCTGTGGCTGGTCCGGCTGGCCGACGTGCGGCAGCCGGAGGTCATCGCACAGGCGATCGCCGACGCCGTCGGCCTGGCCCAGGTCGCGGGCGACCCGCTGCCCGAGCTCGTCGAGGCGCTCGCGGGCCGGGCGGCACTGCTGGTGCTGGACAACTGCGAGCACCTCGTCGACGCCGTCGCCGCGCAGGTCGTCGAGCTGCTGGCCGGATGCCCGCGGCTGCGCGTCCTCGCGACCAGCCGTGAGCCGCTGCGCATCGACGGCGAGGCCACCGTGAACGTTGCCCCGCTGGCGGTCCAGGAGCCGGACGGCGGCGACGGGCCCGCGATGGCGCTCCTGTTCGACCGGGTCCGCGCCGTACGGCCCGGCTGGTCACCCTCGGCGGAGGAGCGCGTTCAGGCACGGCTGCTCTGCGCGGCCCTGGACGGCATACCGCTGGCCCTGGAGCTCGCCGCCGCCCGGACGCGGCTGCTGGGGCTGGATGAGATCGTTCAGCATCTCGATGACCGGTTCGCGCTGCTCGGGCCGGTCCAGAGAGGCTCGCTGGCGCCGCACGCCACCCTGGACGCCGCCATCGCCTGGAGCGTCAATCCGCTGCCCGCGCAGGACCGGGCGATGCTGCTGCGGCTGTGGCCGTTCGAGGGCGGGTTCCCGCTGGAGGCGGCCGAGGAGACCCGTCCGCAGGGCGTCTCGGTGCTCGAGTCGCTCTCGACCCTGGTGACCCGTTCGGTGGTCGGCGCGGACACGACCGCATCGCCCACCCGGTACCGGCTGCTGGAGACCATCAGGGCCTACTGCGAGGCGGCCGACCCCGACCCCCGTGCCACCCGGGAGGCGCACGCGCAGTGGGTGCGGGGACTGGTCTCGCGATCCGCCGCGGACATGGCGGGCCGGCGGGCGGGCCGTACGACCCGCACGCTCGCGCGGGAACTGCCCAATCTTCGCGCGGGCATCGACTACGACCTGGCCCACCATCCGGAGGAGGCGCTGCGCACGGTCGGGCTGCTCGAATGGTTCTGGGTCCGGTGCGGTCACGTCGCCGAGGGGCGGCGGCTGCTCCAGACCGCGATCGAGGCGGCGCCCGGGGCGCCGCACCTGGACCACGCCCGCGCCCGGCTGGCGATGGTGCCGAGCGGGTTCTTCGCCACCGAGATGACCGAGGCCCGGCGGCTGCTCGACGAGGCCCGGACCGCGATCGGCGAGCCGTCCGACGACGGCCTCCGCAGCCTGTACGGCAGGTTGCGCTACTACACGGCCTTCATCGCGCTCGCCTCGGGAGACGCCGGCGTGGCGCATCGGGCGGGGTCGACGGCCGCGGCCGTGGGGGCGGATCTCGGCGAGGACCACACGCTGGTGGCCGGGCAGATGACACTCAGCACCGCGATGATCCAGCAGGGCCGGGTCGGCGCCGGCGAGGCCGGGCTCATCGAGGCCGTTCGACGGGCGCGGGGGCAAGGCATCCTGTGGTGCGCGGGCTGGGCGGAGCTCGCCCTCGCCCAGTCGTACCTGCGCCGCCGGAACGCGGAGGCGCTCGGAGTGCTCCGGCGTGCCCTCGCCGACTTCCAGGGTGAGGAGGACACGACCTACGGGCTCGCGGTCCTCCATCACGGCGTCCAGGCTCTGGCGCTCGCCGGTCGCCCGCAGGACGCGATCCGGCTGCGGACCGCGGTGCGGCGGCATGCCCGCCTGGTCGGCCCGCGACCCGAGGTCCTGCGCCGCACCAGCGTTCTGGAACTGGCAGACCTGCTCATCGACCTGCTGGGCGACGACCGCGACGAGCAGGACGAAGGCGCGGGGCTGAGCTGGTCCGCGATGGCCGAGCTGCTGAACTCCTAGCCCGCGAGGCGCACGCTCTCGGCGACGTGGTGCGCTCGCGCCTCGTCCACGCCGGGGCCCCTGAGGGAGACCAGTCCCCAGGCCCCCGGTTTCCACTGCCAGGCCAGCTCGACGGCTCCGGGCCTGAGGATCGGCGTCCAGAGCACGAGTGTCCTGCCGCCGTACACCGGGTCCACGGTACGGCCTGAGGGGTCCTTGCCCTGGAGCGCGGCGGGGAGGCGGCCCCGGGGATACAGCTCGACGATGCCGTCGGCACCCTTCACTGCTCCTGCCGGATTCTCCGGCCTGAGCGTGATCCGCTGAACGAACGCCCCCGCGTCGTAGGAGCCGGGGGCGAAGCCGCCGCCCGATCCGATGGTGAACGCCCGGCGGCCCTGCGTGAAGGTCTCCGGGACGGCGGCCGGGCGGGGCTTGGCCTCGTGGGTGAGCGTACGGCCCAACACGGTCGAGCCGAGGACGACCACCATCACGGCCAGGGCGCCGAGCGTCGTTCCGGCGACCCGGCGGGTCCGCGACCGGCGCCGTCCGAGCTCCAGCGAACGCCGGGGCGACAGCTCGGTGCGGGCCTCGGGTTCGAAGTCGCGCAGCGGGCCGAGCAGGCGCGCCGCCTCGCCGTCCTGATCGTGCTCGTTCATCGCGGCTGCTCCTCTCCCAGCAGGGTCCGCAGCCTGGTCAGCCCATGGGACGTCTGGCTCTTCACCGTGCCCTCCGAACAGCCGAGGATCTCCGCGACCTCCGCCACCGGCAGATCGCACAGGAACCGCAGGACCAGCACGGCGCGCTGCCTGGGCGGGACGCGCTGCAGCGCGGTGTGCAGCACGGTCCGGGTCTCCACGTCCGGGCCGTCGGCGGCCGGAACCGCCGGGACGTCCTCCGGCCCGCCGGTCAGGCGCACCATCCGGGCCCACGCCAGCCGCCGCTCGTTCAGGAACGACCGGACCAGGATCGCACGCGTGTAGCGGTCCAGGTCGTCGGCGTTGCGGGCCCGCCGCCAGTGCACGTACAGGCGGGTGAGCGCGTTCTGCACGATGTCGTCGGCGCGGTGCGGGTCGCGGCACAGCAGGTGGGCGATCCGGCGCAGGCCGGGCAGGGCTCCCGTGACGTAGTCCACGTAGTCCTGCTCCTCGCTCACCCGCACGTTCCCTTTGACGCCCACGGCCACCATCAAGATCGGGCCTTTCGCATGTCTCGTACGTCCCAGAGCCAGACGCCGCCCTCGAAGCGGCCCGGCCCGAAGAGGCCGTCGAGCGTCTGGCGGAGGACGTTCTGGCGTGGGTGCGGTCCGAGGACGACCAGGTCGGCACGCCAGAACGCGAGGTCGGTCACGGCCGCGCGGCGTTCGTCGTCGCCGATGGCCGGTACGGCGTCGTCGTCGCGGGCCCGCCGCAGCAGGATCGAGGTGGGCCGCTGCGGCGCCCCGTAGACGCCGGTCCGTTTCGGGCCGAACGGGCCGACGAAGTAGCCCTCGGTGATCGGGAAGCCGAGCCCCGCGTCCACCTGCCAGTGGAGCGCGGTCGCGTCGGCGGCGTCGGGCGGCGGGACCGGCACCACCGAACGGCCCGGTTCGACGTAGCGCTTCCAGAGTCCGGCGGTGAAGAACGGCGGCGTCGCGGGGCGTTCGGCCGCCGCCAGGGGTTTTGGCGTGATCGGCAGCAGCGCTTGGACCAGTACCAGGCAGCAGGCCAGCCGGAGGCGGCGGTCGGGGGCGAGGCCTTGAGCGCGGTCGATGCCGATGGCCAGCAGCACGCCGATCGCCGGAACGGCGACCATCGCCAGCCGCGACTCCACCACCGACTCGAAGAGGGGGAGACGGGCCATCAGCGCCCATGGGCCGGGAACGCCCGTCGGGGTCCCGTACACCGTGATCTCGCGGCCGAGCGACAGCAGCACGGCGACCCCGATGACCGCGCCGAGGGCCACGACGACCGCCGAGCGCCGCAGCCAGGTCAGCAGCGCGACGACCAGGACCGCCAGCGGCCAGCCGAAGAAGGCGTTCTGCTCGGTCGGGCTCGCGTCCAGCGGTCCCGGCGTCGCCTGGTGACCGGCGAGCGACTGCCTCGCGAAGCCGGTGATCGCCGCGACGTCGTTGCCCCACGGGCCGTGGATGAGGCCGTCGTAGCTCTGCGGGCCGAAGAACTGCCAGGTGAGCGGGTAGGCGACGAGCGGGAGACAGACGAGCGCGGACACCCCGAGGCCGCGCGCCAGCCGCCCGGCTTTGGCGTGCGCGACGTCGGGCCGGGCGAGAGCGTAGGCGGCGGCGAACACCGTGAGCCCGGTCGCCGTCAGCAGCAGCGCCTCCTCGCCCAGATAGATCTGGTAGGCGATGAGGAGGCCGAGCATCGTCCCGTCCCGCAGGACGCGGTCGCGGTCACGTTCGGCGAGGCGTAGCAGGCGGCCGATGAGCAGCGGGATGACGAGCAGCACGACGAAGTTCGGATGGGCGTTCGCGTGGGAGATCATCGGCGGCGCGAAGCCGCAGAACGCGCCGCCCGCGGCCGCAGCGGTCCGGGTCCCGCTCAGGTGGCGGCGGATCAGGCCGTACCAGGCGGCGGCGGTCCCGGCCAGACCGAGGGTGAGGACGACGGCCCAGGTGACGGAGGGGCCGAAGATCAGCGTCACGGGCGTGAGCGGGATCGACAGGCCGAGCATGACCGTGTTGGCCATGAGGTTCACGCCGTCCGGATGGTTCTGAAGCGTGGTGAACAGCGGGTCGTCCAGGTGCGTGACCGCGCGGGCCGTCACGGCGAAGAACCACTCCCACTGGTTCTGGTCCTGGCCGCCGTCCACCAGGTAGCGGTGTTCGGGGTCGGCCCACAGGCGGCCTAGCACGGCGACCGCCGCCAGCAGGTAGCCGAGCAGGACGAGAAGGCCCCGGGCATCCGTGCGTACGACTGCCCCGTGCAGCCGCCTGATCCGGACCAGCTCGGCCAGGATCGTCGCGTAGTCGCGGTACCGGAACTTGGAGCCGGGCTGGTGCGACCACCTGACCGGGACCTCTGTGACGGGCCAGCCGAAGCGCGCGAACAGGCACAGGATCTCGACGTCGAAGCCCCACCCGTCGATGCGGGACATCTCGAACGCCGCGCGCGCCCGATGCCCGTCAAACAGCTTGAAGCCGCACTGGGTGTCGGCGAGCCCCGGCACCAGCGTGGCCCGGATGAGTGCGCCGCCGATCCGGGCGGGCAGCTCGCGCAGCGGATGGCGGCGCGTTGCGCCCGTACGTGAGCCGATCGCGGCGCCGAAGCCCGCGTTCACCTCGTTCAGCAGCTTGTCGAGTTCCTCGACCGGGGTGGCGAGGTCGGCGTCGGTGAACAGCACCAGCCGCCCCCGCGAGGCCCGCACCCCGGTCCGTACGGCATGGCCCTTGCCGTGGTTGGCGGGGGAGTGCAGGGCGCGGATGCGCGGCTCCGCCCGTGCCTCGGCGCGGATCAGGCTGCCGGTGCCGTCGGTGGAGCCGTCGTCCACGACGATCAGCTCCCACGCGCCGCCGACCGGCAGGCCGTCCAGGTGGGCGCGGAGCGCCTTGAGGGTGGCGGGCAGCCGGTGCCGCTCGTTGAAGGCCGGGATGACGACCGAGAGTTCGACCGGGTTCGCGTTCACACCCCGGAGACCGGCGCGACCGCCTGGGCGGTTGTATGACGTAGGTCACAGCGGCCCGGCATCGAGATCCCTGCCAGGATGGGTCAGTGAGCACTTATCTGGACCGGCTGCAGGAACCGCTGGCCGAGGTACTGGCCGAACGCTACGGACCCGGCGTCCAGGTGCGCGGCCTGAACCGGGGCGGCGGCGGTGCCTCCCGGGTGACCTGCCCGTTCGAGGCGGTCACCGCGGCCGGCGAGGAGCACCCGCTGATCCTGCGGCTCGCCTCGCCCGGCGCCGTCGCGAGCAGCCCGCTGCTGCACGAGGCCGCGCTGATGCGGGCGGCGGGCACGGCCGGGGTTCCGAGCCCCGAGGTGATCGCGGCGGCGGGGGAGGACGGCCCGCTGGGCGCCGAGTTCGTCGTCATGCAACGCATCGAGGGCGAGACGATCCCGCGCCGCATCCTGCGCGACCCCGCGCTGGCCGACATACGGCCGCGGATGGCGGGCCAGTGCGGCGAGGTCCTCGCGGCGATCCACCGCATCCTGGCGGCCGACGTTCCCGACCTCGACCAGACCGACCAGCTGGAGTCGTGGCGGGGGATCTTGGACGCGATCGGCGAACCGCACCCGGCGCTGGAGTTCGCGCTCCGCTGGCTGGACCGCAACCGGCCCCCGGCCCATCGGACCGCGGTCGTGCACGGCGACTTCCGCAACGGCAACCTCATCGTCGGTCCCGACGGCATCCGCGCCGTGCTCGACTGGGAGCTGGCCCACCTCGGCGACCCGCTGGAGGACCTGGGCTGGCTGTGCGTGAAGGCCTGGCGGTTCGGGTCCGAGCTGCCGGTCGGCGGGTTCGGGCCGTACGACCAGCTGATCGAGGCGTACGAGAAGGCGGGCGGCGACGAGGTCGACCGCGTCGCGCTGCGCTGGTGGGAGACGTTCGGCGTCGCGCGCTGGGCGATCATCTGCGTGATGCAGGCGCAGCGGCATCTGACCGGCGGCGAGCGTTCCGTCGAACTGGCCGCGCTCGGCCGCCGCGTCGCCGAGAACGAGTGGGACCTGCTGCAGATGCTCCCTTAGGAGCCTCTCCCCAGAGCTACCTGCCGCCTACCAGGTGGGCGTAGACGATGAAGTTGTCCTTGTAGGAGTGCTCGTCGCGGTTGTAGTCGCCGCCGCAGGTGATGAGGCGCAGGCCCGCGTAGTGCACGTCGCCGTACACCCGGGTGCGCGGGAACTCCCACTTGCGGATCTGCTCGGTCGCGTCCACCCGGAACAGCGCCGTGCGCTTGTCGCTGCGCTGGACCCGGATCTGCGCGCCCGGCTTCAGCTTGTTGAGCTTGTAGAAGACCGCCGGGCCCTCCTGGTCGTCGTAATGACCGAGGACGACCGCCGAGCCGCGCGTGCCGGGGGCCGGGCCGTGCTCGTACCAGCCGGCCTGGTCGCCGTTCTTGAACGGCGGGACCTCGACCGTGCCGTCCTTGTTCTGCCCGACCCGCATGATCTTGGCGTTCAGGCCGATCTCGGAGACCTCCAGCCGGACGGGCGCCGCGTCGGGCAGGGCGGTCCCGTCCGGGATGTGCCACAGGGCCTTGGGCCCGCCGAAGTCGCGGTAGACGTGCTCGGGCTCGTGGCCGCGCATGCCCTGCCCCATGGCCAGGGCGCCGAGGACGGCGAGCCCGCCGGCGATCAGATAGCCGCGGTTATGCGCGCCCACGGGCCTTCGAGCGGATCATGAGGAAGCCGCCGATGCCCGCCGCGCCGCCGATCAGCGCCAGGCCGAGCGGGGTCCACGGCACGTCCGGGCCCTGCGTTCCGCCGCCGCCCGTCATCGCCCAGCCGTCCGGCTCGCGGTAATGCTTCTTCTTGCGCTCGACCGTGAAGGTGGTGGATCCCGACAGGCCTGAGGCGTTGCAGGTGAAGCTCACCTTGTAGGAGCCCGGCTTCACGTAGCTGACGTTGCTGGTGGTGCTGAACGTGCCGTTCTGCCCGATGTCGGCGGTGGTGTTGTCGATCGCCTTGCCGGTGATGGAGGCCTGGGCGTCGTTGTCCTTGCTGCACGCCCCCGAGATCGTGACCTCGTCGCCGGGCCGCCCGGAGTCGGGGCTGATGTCCAGGTTCCCGGCCTCGGCCGGCCCCATCAGCGTCACCGCGCCCATTGCGCTGCCCAGCATGGCCGTGGCCAGAATCCCTGCGCGTGCGGCGATCCTCGTGCGCACTCTTCCCCCCGAAATGCATGGCCTTTCACAGCAGATCCTGTCGGGGTGATTCCCTCGGCGAGCCTGGTCAAGGCCCGGTTGACCCGTTCTTTGCGCACTCTTACCTGGCCTCCCAGAAAGAAGGCCGGGCCGTCCGTTGAGCATGGACGGCCCGGCTTGTCTCTCGATCAGAGGGGTGTCACTGGATGAGGGCCCAGGACTTGGGGCTGTACTCGGGCACCTGGCCGGTGCTCGCGGCCGTGGCCCTGAACAGCTCGCCCTGGTAGGCGACCAGCGAACCGGCCTTGTAGGCGGTGCCGTTCTGCCAGTTGGGCACGTCCACCGGCGAGATCCGGCTGAACCGGTCGTCCACGCTGCGCGTCCTGGTGAGCGCGTACGCGCCGACCTTGGCCGGGCCGCCGTAGGCCTGCCAGTGCACGCCGTCGGTCGAGTACTCGATGGCCAGGCCCGGGTTGCGGACGTTCGCCGACAGGGTGCCGCCGGAGATCTTCCCGCCGGGCAGCGGGATCCGGTAGTTCACGCCCTCACCGCTGACGCCCACCGGCCGGTAGTACGACAGCAGCGGGAAGGTGACCTGCCCGAGCGTGTTGTTGAAGACGTTGAACGCGGCGGGCATCTGCGCGGGCGTCGGGGTGTTGCGGTTCCAGGCGCGCTCGGCGGCTCCGAGGAGCTTGGGGAACGCCTGGTACTCGCGGAGCTGCGGGGTCATGCCGTTCTCGCCCCACAGCGAGGCCTCCATGCCGAGGATGTTCTTCTTGCCGGCCTCGGTCAGCTTCACCCAGTTGGGATCGGGCGTCACCGGGTTGCCCCACCGGTCGCCGTCCGCCGAGTTCGCGAACACGTTGAACGGCTGGTAGGTGAAGGTCGCCTTCTCGTCCACATAGTTGGCCCAGTAGTAGCCGGGCTCGTTCGGGTCCTTGTTGTAGGCCAGGTCCATGTAGAGGTTCGTCGCGTGCGCGAGGATCACTGGGGTGCCCTCGTTGGCGAACCGGTACGCCCAGTCCTCGCGTCCCCACGTCCAGACGTTCTGCCAGGGCAGCGGTGCGAAGTTCTTCAGCCGGAAGGGAGTGGTCGGGTTGGTGATGTCCTCCCAGCCCGAGGTCGCCGGGGCGTACTTGAGCGCGATGTCGTTCCACTTGGTGAAGAACAGCTCCTTGAGCTGCTCACCGGTCTTGCCCGCCGTCTCGGGGTTGGCCTGGCAGGCGGGCGATCCCGACCACCAGGTCGACTGGTCGCCCGGAGGTTCGTCGCCGCCCAGGTTCAGTCTGTTGAGCGGCGCGTGCGCCTCGCCGTACATCTTCTTGACCTCGGAGGCGACCTTGTTCAGGAAGGTGTAGGTGCTCGGCAGGCACGGGTTGACGAGGTTGTCGGTGTAGTACTGCACGCTGGTGTGCTTGGAGGTGTCGGCCGGGTCGAGCAGCCGGTAGGTCGTGTCACCGGTGTTCTGCTCGCGGCGCTTCATCGACTGGACCGCGGCGCGCGCGTGGGCCGGGACGTCGAACTCGGGGATCACCTCGATGTGCCGCGCGTTGGCGTAGGCGAGGATGTCGACGAAGTCGCGGACCGAGTAGTGGCCGCTGCCCTTGCCGACGAAGTTGAGCGTCGCCTGCTCCTGGCCCTGGTACGCGGGCGGGCGGCCCAGGTTGGCCTCGGTCTGGTTGCGGGCCTTGCCGTTGATGCCGTCGCCGCCGCCCAGGTCGTTCACCGAGCCCATGCCCTGGTGCAGCGACCCGGACTCGTTCAGGTCGAACGAGCGCTTGGAGCCGAAGCCGGTCAGCTCGGGCAGCCCGGGGATCTCCACCCGCCA
Source organism: Actinomadura barringtoniae (assembly GCF_017573505.1). Lineage (GTDB taxonomy): Bacteria > Actinomycetota > Actinomycetes > Streptosporangiales > Streptosporangiaceae > Spirillospora > Spirillospora barringtoniae. The sequence goes on along the minus strand of NZ_JAGEOJ010000004.1, from coordinate 189,126 downwards.
GCCCTCGTCGTCGGACAGGTGGAAGTGCAGCTTGTTGAGCTTGCTGAAGGCCATCAGGTCCAGGAACTTCTCGACCGTCTGCTTGGACTCGAAATGGCGTGCCACGTCGATGCCCATGCCGCGGTAGCCGAACAGCGGCGCGTCGGCGATCGAGGCGCGCGGCACGTCGACGGTGGACCGCCCGTGGCCGGAGGCGGCGGCCTTGGCGGCCGAGGCCGGGATCAGCTGGCGCAGCGTCTGCACGCCGTACAGGACGCCGGACTTGTCGGCGCCGACGATCTCGACGCCCTTGGCGCCGATGGACAGCGTGTAGCCCTCGGAGTCGGCCTTGCCGTCGTGATCCACGTCGAGCTTGGGGTTCACGCTCAGGCTGATGGGCGCGCCCTTGCCGCGCGCGACGTCATTGAGCGCCGACTTGAGGTAGGACGCTTCGTTGCCGAGACCGGGCGCGGCGTTGATGGCCGAGGCGCCGCCGATCGAGGTCGAGCCGCCGGTCGCGGTGGCCGAGAGGGGCTGCGGCACGATGCTCTGCCGCAGGCTGAGCTTGACCTTGCCCGCGGTGTTGTCGGCGTAGCGCGACGCCGCCGTCTGGACCGGGCGGTTGTCGCCGGAGAACGCCTTGGTCTGCTTGATGTCGGTCGGGTCGAGCAGCGTCTTGGCCGGCACCCACCGCGGGTGCCGGCCGTTGAACGCGATGCTCCAGCCGGCCGGGGCGTCGGTCTTCTGGATCGTCCAGAGCTCGATGAAAATGTCGATCTGGCGGCGTTCGCCGGGCGCGACGGGCTTGAAGCCCGCGATCGGCTTCAGGGTGTAGAAGTCGCCGCTCTGCGCCTTGTCGGCCCGGGTGATCGCCAGGCCCTGGTCGGCGAGCTGCTTACGGGCGAGTTCGCCGTTGGCGTCGTCGTAGACCGCCATGGGCCGGCGTACCGAGTTGAAGTACATCGCCCAGCCGTCGCTGCCGAGCGCGCACTCGGCGCCCGAACCGTTCGACAGCGTGAGCTTGCCCTGGAGGTAGACGGCGTTGGTGACGGTGTGGTCGACCGGCTGGTAGGTGACCTGGAGGTCGCGTGCGTCGGGGTGGCAGGCCGCCGACGCCACGGCCGGCGTCACGACCGTGGCGAGGCCCGCGACGAGCGCGGCGGCCGGTACGACGGCCGCGGATCTGTTCGGAATCTTCATTGCTGCGTGAACCGCTCTCCTGAAACAGGGGGAGACCCGGCGCAGGGGGCGCCGGGGAGGGGATTGCCGCGAGCGGGGCGGCAACGGAGGCAGCGCGGTCGTACGAGGCGGGCGGACCGGCCTCAGGGACCGTCGCGGGGCCGGATCGGCGTCGATCTGAGCGGCATGCTCGTCGGCATGAATAGGAAAGTAACCTATCAATTTGCCGCGATCGGGGGCTCGATCCGGCCACCCGCGAAGGCCCAGGCAGCGGCGGCCGTCCGCTTCCGGTCAGACCGGGAAGCTTGACGGACGGCCGGTGATTCGGCGGTTCAGCGCAGCCCGAACTCCCAGGTGCGTCCCTCGGCGTACTCCTTCAGGATCCGGCGCGCCGTCGTGGTGATGTGCACCTCGTCCGGCCCGTCGAAGATCCGGCCCGCCCGCGCGTGCCGGTACATGTGGTCGAGCGGGGTGTCCTCGGTGAGGCCCTGCGCCCCGTGCACCTGGATCGCCCGGTCGATCACGTTGTGCAGCATCCGCGCCGCGGCCACCTTGATGACCCCGATCTCCACCCGCGCCTGGTCGCCGGCGTCGATCTTGTGCGCCGCGTGCAGTGTGAGGAGCCGCGACGACTGGATCTCGTTGTAGGAGTCGAAGACGTGCTGCTGCATCAGCTGCTTCTTGGCCAGCGGCTCGCCGAACGCCTTCCGGTCGTGCAGCCGCGCGCACATCAGGTCGAACGCGCGCTGCGCCTGCCCGAGGAACCGCATGCAGTGGAAGATCCTCCCCGGCCCGAGCCGTTCCTGCGCGATGACGAACCCGTGACCCCTCGGCCCGAGCAGGTTGTCCTTGGGAACGCGGACCTCGTCGTACAGCACCTCGCAGTGGGCGCCGTCCAGCCCCAGCACGGGCGTGTCCCGCACGATCGTGTACCCGGGTGTGTCCGTCGGCACCAGGATCATGCTGAACGACAGATACGGCGACGTACCGTCATCCTCCGTCCGGCACATCACCGTCGTGTAGGCGGCCCGGCTCGCCAGCGTCGTGAACCACTTGCGCCCCCGGATCACCCACTCGTCGCCCTCCAGCGTCGCCGCCGTCGTCAGCTGCGTCGGGTCGGAACTGGAGATCCCCGGCTCGGTCATCGCGAAGCTCGGATTGATCTCCGCCTGCACCAGCGGCTTCAGGAACCGCTCCCGCTGCGCCTCGCTCGCGTACCTGTGCAGCATGAGCGAGTCCTGCAGCGTGTAAGTCCCCAGCGCGATCTGTCCGTACTCACTCCGTCCCTGCACTTCGTTGACGTACACGTAGTCCAGGAACGGCAGCCCGCCCCCTCCCAGCTCCTTGGGGTGCCCCAACGCCCACAGCCCCTCGGCCTTGGCCTGCCTCTGCAGGTCGCCCAGGAGCTCGGCACCCTCCTCTCCGCCCTTCTGTAGAACGGGTTCGGCCGGCTCCACCCGTTCGATCATGAAGGCGTGCACGGCGTCGCGGATCGGCCGCACGGACTCGGGCACCTCGAAGCTCATGATCCCTCCTCATGTCTAGAATCGCATTCTGTCTTGTCTGGAGGAGATGCGCGATGCCCCAGCCGCACGATGTCCCGTCCGCCCGCGACCTCGTGACCGCCGTCCGCGAGTTCCTGGAGAACGACGTGCTGGCCACGCTCGAGGGCCGCACCCGCTTCCACGGCCTGGTCGCGGTCAACGTCCTGGGCATGGTCGAACGAGAACTGGACCTGGGCGAATCCCAAGCCCAGGCGCACCAGTCCCGCCTGTCCTCCCTCGGCTTCACCAACGACGCAGACCTGGCCGCCGCCATCCGCGAAGGCCGCCTGGACGACCGCTACCCCGAACTCAAATCCGCCCTGCTCGAAGCCGTCCGCGACAAGCTGGCCGTGGCCAACCCCGCCTACACCGCCTGACGACCGTTCCGGTGATCGGTCCGGTGATCGTCGATGCCTAACGTCGACCCCTGGCTCGTGCGTGCCCAGACGCACGCGCACGCGACGCCGGGAGGGCGCAGCACCGATGACCGAGACGACGGGCAGGCCGCACGCGTATCCGTTCGCACGGGGCTACGAGGGATGCCCGGGTCTGGACCTGGACCCCAAGTACGCACGGCTGCGGGAGAACGAGCCGGCCGCCCGGGTCCTGACGCCCGAAGGCGACCTGGCCGTCCTGGTGACCCGCTACGCGGACGCCTGCCGCGTGCTCGCACGCCCCGCCGAGTTCTCCCGGGAGCACGTGAACATCGCCAGCGACGGCCTGCGCGACGAGGTGTTCCTGACCGACATCGAGGGCGACCGTCACCAGGCTCAGCGGAACCTGCTCAAGAGCTACTTCACCCCTGCCAGCGCGGAGAGACTCCGCCCCAGGGCCGAGCAGATCACCACCGAACTCCTCAACCAGATGGCAGCCGCCGGCCCTCCGACCGACCTGGTAGAGGCCCTGGCGCTCCATCTCCCCATCGCCATCATCTGCGACGTCCTCGGGATCCCCAGAGACGACCAGGGCCAGTTCAGCGACTGGGCCCGTGCGTTCCTAGGCCTCCGCCCCGGCTCCCGTAACGAAGAAGCCGCTGCCGGCGCCGCGATGTACCACTACATGCAGATCGGCATCGCCGAGCACCGTGCCAACCCCGACAACACCCTGCTCACCACCCTGGCCCTCGCCGAAGACCCGACCGTCGACGAGCACACCCGCATCCTCCTGGCCATCGGCACCCTCGTCGCCGGATTCGAGACCACCGCCAACACCATCAGCGGCCAGGTGTACACGCTGCTGTACCACTACCCCCAACTCTGGCGGCAGCTGGCCGACCACCCCGAGCTGATCCCCACGGCCGTCGACGAACTGCTGCGCTGGATCCCCGTGGACGCCCGCGACGGCATGGCCCGCGGCACCACCCGCGACGTCGTCCTGAGCGGCTCCGTCCTCCCCGAAGGCTCAGCGGTCCTGGTCGCCAGAGGCGCCGCCAACCGCGACCCACGCCGCTTCGACGACCCCGAAAGACTCGACCTCTCCCGGCGCGTCAACCCCCACCTGGCCTTCGGCCACGGCCCGCACCGCTGCCCCGGCGAACACCTGGCCCGCATGCAACTCCAGGTCGCCCTCACCGGGCTGGTGTCCCGCTTCCCCGACCTCCGCCCCGCCGTGGCCGAGTCCGCGCTGGGCTGGAGACGCTCCACCATGCGAGGCCTGCGAAGCCTCCCCGTCACCTGGGCAACGAATTCACCCCGAACCCCTTAAGCCGGTGATCACGACATCTCTACGATGTGTGCTCCACGACGACGGGAACGGTGTGAACGATGGAAGTGCTGATCCTGGGGGATCTGGTCGTCCGGGACGATCGGGGGGAGCAGATCATCTTCCCGCGGCGGCAGCGCCGGGTTCGTAGTCTGATCGCCACGCTGGCGCTGATCGACAGGCCGGTGTCGGTTCGCGATCTCGCCTCGCTGCTGTGGGAGCACGATGATCGGGATCTGGGGTCGGCGCCGAGCAGTCTGGTTTACAAGGTCCGCAAGGAGATCCTGCCGCCCGGGCGGATCGTCACGGAGACGGACGAGTACGACCGTCAGGCGTACCGGCTGATCCGGCGGCCCGGTGACGCGTTCGACATCGACCGGTTTGCGTCGGCCATGACTTTGGCGGATCGTGCTCGTCGGTCCGGGGACCTGCAGCGGGCCGCCGATCTCTATGGGGAGGCGGTCGGGCTGTGGCGGGGTGGGCCTGCGGATCCGCCGCTGCCTGATCTGCCCGACACGCTGGCGGTTCGTCACTACACCGACCCGCTTCTCACTCGGCTGCGGCACGCTGTTGAGGCTCATTTCGAGGTGAAGCTCGAACTGGGTCGACCGGGGCAGGAGATCGCCGAGCAGATCCGTTCACGGCTGCGTTACGACGAGACCAACGAGCACCTGCACGGGCTGCTGATGACCGCGCTCTATCGCGCGGGGCGTGCCACCGATGCTCTTCGCGCCTTCAAGCATGCCGCCGAGATCCTGGACGCGGAGCTGGAGACCTCTCCCGGGCCCGCGCTCCAGCGTCTGCGTGAACGCATCATCGAGCACCATCCGACGCTGGACTGGAATCCGTCCCAGGTGGGCTCCCCGCCGGCCCGCATCGAGAGCGGCAAGATCCCCACCGTTCGCGGAACCATGGACTATCTGCTCGGCGGCAAGGACAACAGCAGCCTCGACCGGGAGTTCGTCACCCACGTCGTCGAGTCCACGGGAACCACCGCTCATGAGCTTCCTGAGGAGATCAGGAACTGGCTGGTGCGCGTGGTGCGCTTCCTCGCCAAACAGGGGATCGCCCAGTTCCTCGACCTCGGCTCGGGAATGCCGATCCCCGATGGGCGCAATCTGCACACGGTCGCGGAACAGATCACGCCGGACACTCGGGTGCTGTACGTGGACAACGAACCCATCACCGCAGCACATAGCAACGCGCTCATGGCCGACGGCGACCGGGTCATTTTCCTGGAGTCGGATCTGTCCGATGTGCCTGCCGTGCTGCACCGGGCCCGGGCGCACTTCAACCTCGCCCAGCCCGTCGGACTGATCTTTTGCAACAGCCTGCAGTACCTGGGCGAAGCCGACGCTGACCTGAGCACCGGGCCTGTGGCCAAGATCGTGCAGCAGTACATCGACGCCTTGGCGCCGGGTGGCTATCTGGCGATCAACACGATCACGGGCGACGACCTGGACCCGCAGTTGCGTCCGTTCGTCGACGCCGCCGACCCCGCTCCCGACGTGCCACAGGAACTGCGGATGCCGCAGTTTCTCCGCTCGGCCGAGCAGATCGAGCGGTTCTTCTGCGGCCTGCCGCTTCTGGAGCCCGGCCTGACCGACGTCGGCAAGTGGCGCCCGACCCGCCCTTTCGTCACACGCGGAATGCGCATCATCGGGGGAGTGGCCGCCATCGGGTGAGCGGGGCGTTCAGCCACAAAGCGGCGCGCCGCCGGTGGAATCGTTCCACCGGCGGCGCGTCCTTTCTGGTTCGGATGGGTTACTGGGGGCTGAGCTCCATGGGGTGGACCTTGGGGTCGCCTTCGTCGGCGGTGTAGTCGGAGGCCTTGGTGGCGTCGATGCCGTCGGCGAGCTTGGCGACCTTGCAGATGACGGTGCCGATGACGGCGACGGCGACGTTGGCGAGGAGGGCCAGGATGCCGACGTAGACGGTCATCTTGGTGTCCAGGCCAAGCTCGCTCAGCTTGTAGGCCGAGCCGCCGAAGTGCGCCTTGTGCTTGGCCGGGTTGGGGATGTTGTAGAGCATGTAGAGGCCGTACGCGAGGCCCGCGACCAGGCCCGCGATGAGGGCGCCGCGGTGGAACCAGCGGGTCATCAGGCCGAGGCCGACGGCGGGCAGCGTCTGCAGGATGATGACGCCGCCGATCAGCTGCAGGTCGATGGAGAACTGCGGGTCCAGGAGGAGGATGCAGGCGACCGCGCCGACCTTGACCACGAGGGAGACCAGCTTGGAGACGGTGGCCTGCTGCTTGTCGGTGGCGTCCCGGTTGATGAACTCCTTGTAGATGTTGCGGGTGAACAGGTTCGCGGCGGCGATCGACATGATCGCGGCGGGCACGAGGGCGCCGATGCCGACGGCGGCGAACGCGACGCCGGTGAACCAGTCGGGGAACATCTTGTCGAACAGCAGCGGGATGACGGTGTTGCCGTCGGGCTTGCCGTCGGTCGAGATCGGGACCACCTTGGCCGCGATCGCCATCAGGCCGAGGAGGGCGATGAGGCCCAGCACGAAGCTGTAGGCGGGCAGTGCGGCCATGTTCCGCTTGATCACGTTGCGGTTCTTGCTGGCCAGGATGCCGGTGATCGAGTGGGGGTAGAGGAACAGCGCCATCGCCGAGCCGAGCGCCAGCATCGCGTAGTTCAGCTGGTTGTTGTGGTTCAGCAGGACGCCGTCGCCCGGGTCGGGGGTCTTGGCGAACTTGGCCTGGCCGGCGTCGAAGATGTGGCCCCAGCCGCCCAGCTTGTGCGGGATGTAGAGGACCGCGACGATGATCACCAGGTAGATCAGGCCGTCCTTGACGAACGCGATCAGCGCTGGGGCGCGCAGGCCCGACTGGTAGGTGTAGGCGGCCAGGATGGCGAACGCGATGAGGATCGGCCAGTGGCCGTTCACGCCCATCGACTTCAGCACGGCCTCGATGCCGACCAGCTGCAGCGCGATGTAGGGCATCGTCGCGACGATGCCGGTGATCGCGACGGCCAGCGCCAGGGTCGGGGAGCCGAAGCGGGCGCGCACGAAGTCGGCCGGGGTCACGAAGCCGTGCACGTGCGACACCGACCAGAGCCGGATCAGCACCAGGAACACCAGCGGGTACACCACGATCGTGTACGGCACGGCGTAGAAGCCGGCCGCGCCCGCGCCGAACACCAGCGCCGGGACGGCCACGAAGGTGTAGGCGGTGTAGATGTCACCGCCGATGAGGAACCAGGTGACCCAGCTGCCGAAGTTGCGGCCGCCGAGGCCCCACTCGTCGAGGCTGTCCATGGTGGTCGGGCGGCGCCACTTGGCGGCCACGAAACCCATGCCGCTGACCAGCAGGAACAGCACCGCGAAGATGACCAGCTCGGTGGTCTTGACGTCCTTCACGGCTCAGTCCTCCCGCTTCTTGGTCATGTGGTAGACGACCGCCGTGCAGACGACGCCGAGCGGGATGAACGCGACCAGCTGCATCCAGTAGAACGCGGGGAAACCGGCGAGCCGGGGGGTCTCCTTGTTGTAGAGCAGGGTCAGCAGGGGCACCACGACGGGGACCACCAGCAGCCAGTTCCAGTGGCTGCGGTCGGAGCGCCCGGGCGCCTCCGGGGCCTTGGAGGCCTCCGCGGCCTCCGCGGGCGGGTCTTCTTTCGAGGCCAAGGTGTCCTCCTCGTCGCGCGCGGCATCGCACGTCGCACGCACAATCGCACGACCCGTCTCAGGTCGTGAGACGCGTCTTTCTCAGGGGTGATCGGCGGGAGCCTACCTTCCCGCAGGTCACAGGCCAATATCGGCTTAAGTACGAGTTGAGGTGGATCGGTCCATTGGTCCAGGATGTGGACCGTCCACACAGGGCCAATCGGCGGGACGGCGCAGGTCAGACGGTGCGGTCCGCGGCGGTCTTCGGCTCGTGCCGTACGTCGGACGGCAGGTCCAGCTCCCGCATCCAGCAGGCGAACTCCACCAGCACGCCGTCGGGGTCCTTGAAGTAGATCGACCGCACGAAAACGCCCTCGTGCACGTCCTTGGCGACGCCGAACTCGCTGTCGTCGTGGTTCAGCAGCACGCCGACGTCCACACCCTTGGCGACCAGCTTGTCCCGGTACTCCTCGATCTTCTCCGGCGGCACGTCGAAGGCGATGTGGTTCATCGAGCCGACCGCCGACAGCAGCTCGCCCCGATCGGGGAGGTTCTTGGGTGCCGACACACCGGGCACGCCCTCGGGGGCGTCAGGGAACCAGAAGAACGCCAGCGCGTTGCCGCCGCCGGCGTCGAAGAAGAAGTGCTGGCCCCAGCCCATCGGGAGCTCGATCGTCTTGATCAGCGGCATGCCGAGCACGCCGGAGTAGAAGTCGACCGTCCGCTTCATGTCCCTGCAGACCAGCGCCAGGTGGTTGACGCCGCGAAGTTCGAACTCGGTGTTCCGGTTGCCGGTCATGGCGGGAGGCTCCCCAGAAAGTAAGCAGGCCCTTGCATCTCATCATGACAAGACCTGGCCGAATTGAGAACCCGGCCGGTCCCGGCCCGCCTACGGGTTCGGCTCCGATGGGGCTGCTGGCCCTGGGGCTTCGGAGCCGGTACGCTCATCGCATGCGAATCGAAACCCACCAGTGGTGGTGGCGCCGCTGAGGCGGTGCCACGATTCGTGCTTGCTCGAACATCCAGGCGACCGCCCTCACCCGGCGGTCGTTTCGCGTTTTCGCCGGTGGAGAGGGCCTGATCACGAGGGGCCACCGCGGTGGAGACCGATCGATATCAGCCGCAGACCAGCGAGTTCGTGACCGCCGGGGGCGTACGGGTCACCCGTACGGCGACGCCGGTCGACCCCGAGCGCAAATCCGACGTGCTCAACGCCCTCGTCGCCGCCGTGGGGGAGCGGCGCGGCGGCGTGCTGTCCTCCGGCATGGAGTACCCCGGCCGCTACAGCCGCTGGCACATGGCCTACCTCGATCCCTGCCTGGAGATCGTCGCGCGCGGCCGCAGCGTCACGGCGCGGGCGCTGAACGGGCGGGGCGAGGTGCTGCTGCCCGCGCTGGCGGGCGCGCTGCGCGGCATCGGCGAGGTCAGGGCCGACGAACGCGACCGCTTCGAGGTCTTCGTCCCGCCTACCGAGGAGTTCTTCACCGAGGAGGAGCGCAGCCGCCAGCCCACCGTCTTCACCGCGATCCGCGCGGTGACCGACCTGTTCCGCTGCGACGACCCGCACCTGGGCCTGTACGGGGCGTTCGGCTACGACCTGTCGCTGCAGTTCGAGCCGCTCCGCCTCAACCTGGAGCGCCCCGACGACCAGCGTGACCTCGTTCTGCACCTGGCCGACGAGATGGTGGTCGTCGACCGCAAGCTCGAGGTCTCGCACCGGATGTCGTACGACTTCGAGGTCGCGGGCGCGAGCACGGCGGGCCTGCCGCGCGAGACCGAGCCGACCCCCGCCGCCGACAGGAGCGAAGCGAGTGGCGGCGGCGCAGCACTTGCCGGGGGGACTGAGGGGTCGTCCCCCCAGAATGACGCCGTGGTCGCCGCCGACCTGCCGCCGCAGCCGGTCCCCGGCGTCTACGCCCAGATGGTGCGGGACGCCAAGGAGAAGTTCATCCGCGGCGACCTGTTCGAGGTCACCCCGGGCCACGCCATGTACGCGCGCTGCGAGGCGCCCTCGGCGTTCTTCGAGCGGCTCCGCGAGACCAACCCGGCGCCGTACGAGTTCCTGTTCAACCTCGGCGACGGCGAGTACCTGGTCGGTGCCTCGCCCGAGATGTTCGTCCGGGTGAACGGCGACCGCGTCGAGACCTGCCCGATCGCGGGCACGATCAGGCGCGGCCAGGACGCGCTGGAGGACGCCGAGCAGATCCGGACCATCCTGACCTCCGCCAAGGACGAGTCCGAGCTCACCATGTGCACCGACGTGGACCGCAACGACAAGTCGCGCATCTGCGTGCCCGGCAGCGTCAAGGTGCTCGGCCGCCGCCAGATCGAGCTCTACTCCCGCCTGATCCACACCGTCGACCACATCGAGGGGCGGCTGCGTCCCGGCTTCGACGCCCTCGACGCGTTCCTCACCCACATGTGGGCGGTCACCGTCACCGGCGCGCCGAAGGCGTGGGCGATGCAGTTCATCGAGGACCACGAGGACTCGCCGCGGCGCTGGTACGGCGGCGCCGTCGGGTTCGTCGGCTTCGACGGCTCGATGAACACCGGCCTGACCCTGCGTACCGCCCAGATCCAGAACGGCGTCGCGACCGTGCGGGCCGGGGCGACGCTGCTGTACGACTCCGACCCCGACGAGGAGGAGCGCGAGACCCACCTGAAGGCCAGCGCCCTGCTCGGCGCCCTCGCCGAGACCGCGGCCGCGCAGGCCGAGGACGGGGCGGCCGCCGACGGCGGCGACGCCGAAGCCGAGCCGGAGGCCGAACGGGCCGGGGACGGCATGAAGGTCGTGCTGGTCGACCACGAGGACTCGTTCGTCAACACCCTCGCCGACTACTTCCGCCAGCAGGGCGCCGAGGTGGTCACGCTGCGCCACGGCTTCCCGGCCGAACTGCTGGACCGGCACGCGCCCGACCTGGTCGTGCTGTCGCCCGGTCCGGGCCGTCCCGCGGACTTCGCCATGGCCACGCTGCTGGACGCCCTGGACGATCGTGGCCTCCCGGTGTTCGGAGTCTGCCTCGGGCTGCAGGCGATGGTCGAGCACGCCGGCGGCGAGCTCGGCCTGCTTCCCGAGCCGTCGCACGGCAAGCCGGGCCGGGTGAAGGTCGCGGGCGGCGCGCTGTTCGACGGCCTGCCGGACGAGATCACCGCGGCCCGCTACCACTCCCTGCACGCCCGTCCCGAGCAGGTCAAGCGCTTCCAGATCACGGCGCTGACCGGGGACGTCGTGATGGCGATCGAGGATCCCGAACGGCGCCGCTGGGCGGTCCAGTTCCACCCCGAGTCGATCCTCACGGCGGCCGGTCGCTCCGGCCACCAGATCGTCGCCAACGTGCTGAGACTCTGCCGCGACCAGGACCGCGACCAGGGCCGCGGCGGGGACCGTAGCTAGGCGAAAAGGAAGGACCGGAACTATCTGGTGGTTTGCGGGGTTTCTATCGGGGGACCTCGCGGCCCATGTACACAATTCTGTGGCTCATCGCGGTGGTCATGGTCATCGCCGGCATCTACGTACTCATCGCCCGGCGTGAACTGCTGTTCGGGATCATCCTCATCGTTCTCGGACTGCTCATCGGCCCGGGCGGTGTGAGCATCTTCAGTTAGCCCCGGCGGACAGGCTCGGCCCCCAGGCCCAGAACCCCGCCGGGGGCCGACCGACACCCGCGAACCAACCCTGACGTGAACTGACAGGTTTTCCTGTGAGGCTCGTTCTCATGAACACCGAGAACGGGGAACTCAAGGGCAAGATCGCACTGGTCGCCGGGGCCACTCGCGGCGCCGGACGCGGCATCGCCGTGTCGCTGGGCGCCGCGGGGGCCACGGTCTACGTGACCGGCCGTACGACCCGTACGGCACGGTCGGAGATGGACCGCCCGGAGACCATCGAGGAGACGGCCGAACTGGTGACCGCCGCGGGCGGCGAGGGCATCGCCGTCCAGGTGGACCACCTCGAGTCGGGCCAGGTCGACGCGCTGGTCGAACGGATCGACGCCGAGCACGGGCGCCTGGACGTCCTGGTCAACGACGTCTGGGGCGGCGACCACCTCTTCGAGTGGAACACCCCGCTGTGGGAGCACTCGCTCGACAAGGGCCTGCGGCTGCTCCGCCTGGCGGTCGAGACGCACATCATCACCAGCCACAAGGCGCTGCCGCTGCTGATCAAGAACCCCGGCGGGCTGGTCGTCGAGATCACCGACGGCACCGCCGAGACCAACGCCGAGTACCGCAAGGGCAGCGGGTTCTTCTACGACCTGGCGAAGTGGTCGGTGATCCGGATGGGGCTCGGGCTGGGGGAGGAGCTCAAGGGGCACGACGCCACGGCGGTGTCGCTCAGCCCTGGGTGGCTCCGTTCGGAGCACATGCTCGAGATCTACGGGGTCACCGAGGAGAACTGGCGGGACGCCACCGAGAAGACCCCGCACTTCGCGATCTCCGAGACGCCGCGCTTCGTCGGGCGTGCGGTCGCCGCGCTCGCCGCCGACCCGGACCGCGCCCGCTGGAACGGGGAGTCCCTGTCGAGCGGCGGGCTGGCCCAGGTCTACGGCTTCACCGACCTGGACGGCAGCCGTCCCGACGCGTGGCGCTACATCAAGGAGGTCGAGTCGGCAGGCAAGCCCGCCGACGTCACCGGTTACCGGTAGCCCCCTGGCTCTTCCGGCCCTTCTGGCCGTAGAGGGCGACGACCGCCTCGGCGGTCTCGCGGAACCGATCCCTCAGCTCGGCGGGCTCGAGGATCTCGATCTCGGGCCCCAGCCGTACCAGCTCGGTGTGGGCGACGGCCGGGGACTCGACGGGCAGCGTGGTGGTCACCCACCCGTGCTCGTCGGGCTCCCCGGCGCTCGCCACGGCCCGCTCGACGGCGTACGGCTCGACGACGTACCGCAGCCGGCGCAGCCCGAGCGGGCTCAGCCGCACGGTGATCTCCTCGCGCAGCATCGACCGCAGGAACGCCTCCGCCTGCTCGGCCCAGTGGCCCGGCAGGTCGAACTCCTCATCGCGGTCGAACGTCTCGCCGACCGGCCGCATCGCTGTGATCTTCTCGACCCGGTAGGTCAGATGGCGTTCGCCGACCCGCGCGACCAGGTACCAGACCCCGTTCTTCAGCACGAGACCGTACGGCTCGACCGTCCGCGTCACTTCCTCGCGGCGCCTGTAGCGGATCTCCAGCGTCTCGTCCCGCCACACCGCCTGTGCCAGCTCCTCCAGCAGCGGCGGCGGGTCGGCGCTCCCGAACCAGCCCGGCGCGTCCAGGTGGAAGCGCTGCCCTGCCCGCGTCGAGGCGTCCCGGAACGTGCTCGGCAGCGCGGCCAGCACCTTCAGCTGCGCTGCGGCGACCGCGTCGCCCAGCCCCATGTCGCCCGCCGGGCCCGGCAGGCCGGACAGGAACAGCGCCTCGGCCTCCTCGCGGCTGAGCCCGGTGAGGCGCGTACGGTAGCCGTCGACCAGCCGGTAGCCGCCGTGCCGCCCCTGCTCGGCGTAGACCGGGACGCCCGCCGCCGAGAGCGCCTCGACGTCGCGGTAGACGGTCCGTTCCGACACCTCCAGCTCGCGGGCCAGCTCGGCGGCCGTCATCGTCCCGCGTGACTGGAGCAGGAGCAGCAGCGAGATCAGCCTGGACGCGCGCACCCTGCCATCTTCCCCCACCGGGCTCGACTAGAGTGGATGAGCCACTGATCCAGCATCTCCAGGGGAGTCGCCCGTGACCTCGCCGATCGCCCGCGACACCGTGGTCGACGCCCTCGCCGACCGGCTGCGCGACGACGTGCTGAGCGGGCGCTACCCGCCGGGCTCCTACCTGCCGCCCGAACGGGAGCTGGCCGCGGCCTACGAGGTGACCCGGACCTCGCTCAAGCACGCGATCGTGCGGCTGGCGCAGGCGGGCCTGGTGGAGACCAAGCACGGCGTGGGCACCCGGGTCCGTGACTACGTGCGGCTCGGCGGGCCCGAACTGCTGCCGATGCTGGTCCGCACCGTCGGCCCCGAGTGGATGACCGAGATCTTCGAGGTGCGCCGCGAGGTCGGCGCCCAGGTCGCCGCCAAGGCCGCCGCGCACGCCACCGCCGAGCAGCGGGCGCGGCTGCGCGAGCTGACCGGTGAGCTGCGCGGTGCCGCGGACGCCTCGGCGGCCCAGCTCACCGAGAGTGAGATCCACCGCGTGATCGCGGCCGCGACCGGCAACCGGGTGTACGGGTTCCTGGTGAACGCGCTCCTCAACGCCTACCTGGAGATCCGCGTGGGCTTCCAGCACGCGTTCACCGACCCGCCCGCGGCGGCCGACCGGATCACGCCGCTGATCGACGCGCTCTGCGACGGCGATCCGGACCGCGCGCGGGCGACCGCCGACGCCTATTTCACTGAGACCGAACGCCTCATGATCGGCGAACGGCCGTAGATCTCCGGCCTGCGGCCGTAACCTGACATATCTGTGGCAGAAACAGCGCTTTTGCCTATCCTGGCGCCGTTTCGGGTTGTTAGCGTCTCGCGCCATGACGACGTCCATCCACGCGTTCATCGACGCATTGCCCAAGGTCGAGCTGCACGTCCACCTGGTGGGCTCGGCCTCGGTGCCGACCGTTCTGGAGCTGTCGCGGCGACACCCCGACAGCCCGGTCCCGACCGGTGAGGAGGAGCTGCGCGCCTTCTACCGCTTCACCGACTTCCCCCACTTCGCGACCGTCTACGAGTCCGTGTCCAGCCTGGTGCGCACCCCCGAGGACGTGGCCACCCTGGTGCTCGGCACCGCCCGCGACCTGGCGGCGCAGAACGCCCGGTACGTGGAGCTCACCGTCACCCCGTACACCCACCAGCGGGCCGGGATGCCGATGCCCGCGATCACCCAGGCGCTGAACCTGGCCGCCCGCGAGGCTCGGGAACGGCACGGCATTCAGGTCGCCTACATCTTCGACATCCCCGGCGAGTTCGGCCCCGAGGGCTGCCGCCGTACGGCCGAGCACGCCGTCGAGCACCCGCCCGAGGCGCTGATCGGCTTCGGGCTCGGCGGGATCGAGCAGATGCGCGACGGCATCCGCGACGAGATCCGCGAGGCGTTCGGCCGCGCCCGCGCCGCCGGGCTGCACAGCCTGCCGCACGGCGGCGAGATGAGCGGCCCCGCGACGATCTGGGAGGTCGTCGAGGCGCTCGGCGCCGAGCGGATCGGCCACGGCATCAGCTGCCTGGACGACCCGCGCCTGGTCGCCCACCTGCGCGAGACGCAGATCCCGCTGGAGGTCTGCCCGACGTCGAACGTGTGCACCGGCCAGGTCCCCGACCTCGCCTCGCACCCGCTGCCCAGGATGCTGGAGGAGGGCCTGTACGTCACGCTGAACAGCGACGACCCGCCCATGTTCGACACCACCCTCACCGGCGAGTACCGGGTGGCGGCCGACGTCTTCGGCTTCGACCGCGAGGGGCTGGCCGGGCTCGCCCGCAACACGGTGAAGGCCTCCTTCATGGACGAGACGGGCAAGAAGGCCGTTCTCAAGGAGATCGACGCCCTCGTCTGACGTCTGACCCGGCCGAGATGCCGGCCGGGCCGTCAGCCCCAGGCCATGCGGCGCCAGGGGCTGGCGGGATCGTCGATGAGGAGCCGGTGGCCGGTCAGGGAACGGTCGTACCACTCGCCGAACTCGCCGTCGTCGAAGCGCAGCATCCGGCCGAGGATGTAGCCGGCCGAGAACCCGGCCCACGAGGTGTAGACCTGATGGGCGTAGTGACCGGCCCGCAGCACGCAGTCCTCGGCCGCCTCCCGATCGCAGTACCCGGCGTTCAGCCCCCAGCGGGACATGTTGACCGCGCGGCCGAAGTCGTAGCCGTAGACGCTCTCGACCAGCCCGTCCGGCGGGAGCAGCCCGTCGGAACGGAACCGCGCCTCGTACCGCAGGATCTCCCCGGACAGGTCCAGCAGCGCGTTGATCGTCTTGGTGGAGATGTCCTTCTCGCGGCACCAGTCGGCGATGGCGACCTGCCAGGCGTGATGGTCGGGCGTGCTCTGGTCCCGGCGGTCCAGCACGACCTGGATCGCCGGATCGGAGTTGTCGGCCTGCAGCAGCGCGTCCATCTGTTTCTGCCAGCCGGCGTCGTCGGTGACGCCCCAGTCGCGTTCCAGCAGGGTCCGGTTGTCGTCGGGGTCCTCGTCGTGGGTCAGGCTGTTCCACGCGGCGCCGTTGCCGACCGCCAGGTGCGCGCCGACGGCGAGCGCGGCGCCAAGGCGCCCCCATGCGGCCGAGTCCGGGTCGGTGACGAGGATGTCGTAGTCGCGGTCGGGCCGCCGCTGCACCTCGGCGAGGATCGCCGCCACCTGCCGGTGCGCCTCGCCGCCCGGCGGCATGTGGGTCATCAGCTCGTGCAGCGGCTGCAGCGCCTCGGAGGGGGAGGCGTCCTTGACGATGAGCTTGGCGGCATGAACGGCGGCGCGATCGGCCCGCCCGTTGTCGCGGAGCTGCCGGAAACCCACCATGGCGGCCCAGGCACGCCGCGCCGCCTCGGCGGTGCGTCCCGCGCCTGCCAGCACGTACGCGGCCTGCCCGTCCAGAACGGCCCGCGCGTCCGCCGCCTCGCGCGGCAGCGAACCCGCGGCCTGGTCGGCCCGCGCCAGGACCTGCATGGCCTCGTTCGCGCGACCCGCCGCCGCGAGCGCTCGCGCGTGCCGGGCCCGTACGGCGATCGCGGACGGCCAGTCGCCCTGCGCCTCGAAGGCGTCGGCGACCCCGGCGAAGGCCGCGGCGGCCTCCTCGGACCTGCCCTGGCGCTCGTACTTCTTGGCCCGCTCCAGCTGGGCGCCCGTGTCGATCACGGTCTTACTCTGCCAGCACCGCCTCGACCTCGACCCGGGTGTCGTGGAAGACGGGCCCGCCGCCCAGGTCGGTGTCGCGTTCATCGACGACCGCGTTGGGGTTCGAGCCGCCGCTGAGCTTGGGCCACCGGCCCTTGGTGGTGCCCGCGACGCCCGGCCGCACCCGGTCGGTGACCTCGACGATCGCCTCGAACGAGCCCCGGTCGTTGCGCACCCGGACGGTCTGTCCGTCGGTCAGGTCGCGCGCGGCGGCGTCCACCTCGTTCAGCTGCACGACGGGACGGTCGCCCGCGCGCTTGCGGAGCGCCTCGTTGCTGCCGAACATCGTGTTGAGCGAGTTGTGCCCGGCGGCCGACACGAGCGCCAGCGGGAAGCGCCGCGCGAGCTTCGCGTCGGACACCTCACCGCCCGAGATGTAGTCCGGGAGCGCCGGGTAACCGCCGCCGATGGCCCGCTGCGAACGGAACTCCAGGCGTCCCGACGGCGTGGGGAACCCGTCCGCGTACGGCAGGAACGGGTCGGGCACGTTCATCCGGACGAAGCCCTCCTTGCGCAGCCGGTCGAGCGTGATGCCCTGCAGCGACGGATGGTCCGAGGTCAGCGCCGCCTCGGCGAGCTGCTCGTCGGAGTCGTACAGGGCCGGCTCGGTGAGGCCCATCGCGCGCGCCAGCCGCCGGAACGTCTCGGTGGTCGACAGGCACTCGCCGGGAGGGGCCACCGCAGGCTCGTTCCAGGCCAGGTACATGTGCCCGTAGCCGGCGTTGATGTCGGCGTGCTCGTGCTGGATCGTCGGCGGCAGAACGATGTCGGCGTAGTCCACGGTGTCGGTCGAGAACGGGTCCATGACCACCGTGAACAGGTCCTCGCGCTCCAGACCGCGGCGGATCTTGTTCTGGTGCGGGGTGGAGCCCACGGGGTTGGCGCCGATCACGAACAGCGCCTTGACCGGCGGGTCGTTCACCTCCAGCAGGCCCTCGCCCAGGCGGCTCATCGACAGCACGCGCGTCGGACGCGGCAGCAGGTCCATGCGGACCAGGTTCCAGACATCGATCTTCACGTGGCCCGACGTGGAGCCGGCCAGCCCGCCGCCGCGCAGCTTCCAGTCGCCGGTCACGCCGGGGATACACGCGATCGTCCGCAGCGCCATCCCGCCGCCGGCGTGCCGCTGCAGGCCCTGCGTCGCCCGGATCGCCGTCGGTCGCGTCCGCGCGATCCGCTCGCCCAGCGCGACGATCGTCTCCTCCGGAATCCCGGTGATCTCCGCGGCCCGCCGCGGCGGGTATTCGGCGATCCGCTCGCGGAACTCCTCCCAGCCCAGAGTGTGGTCGCGCAGGAACTCCTCGTCCTGCGCGCCCAGGCCGACGATGACGTTCATCAGCGCCAGGCCCAGCGCGGCATCCGTCCCCGGGATCGGCGCCAGGTGCTCGTCGGCCTGCTTGGCCGTACGCGTCTGCACCGGATCGATCGCCACGACGTACGCGCCCGCCTGCCGCGCGTCCTGGATGAACTTCCACACGTGGTGGCCGCTGGTCAGCGGATTGGTGCCCCACAGGATGATGAGCTTGGAGTGGGCGAGGTCCTCGGGATCCATGCCCCCCGCGTTCCCCAGCGTCTGCTTGACCCCCGTGGCTCCCGCCACCGAGCAGATGTTGGGGTCGTGCCCCGAGGCGCCGAGCACGTTGAAGAACCGCTTGCCCGAGTACCCCTCAAGGCCCTGGAGGTAGCCGAGCGACCCGGTGCCCCAGTACGGCCAGATCGCCTCGCCGCCATCGGTGTCGACGATGCCCCGCAGCCTGGTGGCGATCTCCTCGAGCGCCTCGTCCCAGGTGATCCGTTCGAACCTGCCCTCGCCCTTGGCGCCCACGCGCCGCATCGGATGCAGGATCCGGTTGGGCTGCTCGGCGTGCTCCAGCCACCGGTTGACCTTCGCGCACAGGGCGCCCCGCGTGTACGGATGGTCCGGATTCCCGCGCAGCTTCGTCGCCTTGCCGTCCTCAACGGTGACGACCCACGAGCACCCGTCAGGGCAGTCCAGCGGGCACGCGCCCAGGACCTTCAGCTGTGTCCCCATCAGACCCGGCCCTCGAAGAAGTCGTCCAGATACGCGGCCACATCGGGCCCGTCCGGATTGGCCAGCACATGCCTGAGCCACGCCCGCCGCTCATGATCGACCGCCACGCCCTCCCAGACGCAGAAGATCGCCGGACTCGGATGCACCGCTAGCTTGCCCGGATCATCCAGCGGAGCCGAGTAGAGATGCTGATGGATCTCGTTCTCCCCGGACCACCAGTCATAGAGCACGAAACAGAAGTCACCGGCCCGATGGACGACCATGAACCCCAGCCCGTACTGGTCCTCCGCGTCGGGCAGCACGTCCGGCGCCAGCTTCAAGGCGGCCTCGACCAGCTCCGCGGGCGGCCGGTCGCCCTCCGAGGTGATCCCGTACACCTTCAGCCGCCATCCCGCCGTCTCATGAAGCCCGAGAGGCGCGATGGGCCGCGGTCGATGAGGCCCGCGAAGGGCGATCTGCTCCTGTGCCACGTCCACCGTCAACCTCCCGAATCAACCAGATCATCCCAGTCTGCGTGATCGATTCATGAGTGTCACTATGAGACGGGCATTACGCAGCGCGGTGCCGCGATCCTGTCACCGGGCGGGTCTAGGGTTGCTGAGGCGGTTTCAAGGCACGAGGCAGGGGAGGTCCCGGTGGACGAGGTCGACATCGAGTTTCGCAGTGACGTGGTGGTGGAGCTGATCAAATCGGCCGCCTCCGACGCCGACGTCCTGTGGGCCGCCCGGGTCTCCACCAAGGGCGAGAGCTCCCTCGCCGAGATCGAGGCCGACCCCGAGCGCTCCAAGGGCCTGATCAACTACCTGATGCGCGACCGCCACGGCACCCCGTTCGAGCACTCCTCGATGACCTTCTACGTCCGGGCCCCCATCTTCGTCTTCCGCGAATATCAACGGCACCGCACCTTCTCGTTCAACGAGGAATCCGGCCGTTACCGGAAACTCGAGCCGGTCTTCTACGTCCCCGGCCCCGAGCGCAAGCTCGTCCAGGAGGGCAAGCCCGGCAAGTACGTCTTCGTCGACGGCAGCCCCGAGCAGCACAAGCTCGTCACCGAGGCCACCCAGGAGAGCTACCGGCAGTCCTACCGGGCCTACCTGGAGATGCTCGAAGCGGGCATCGCCCGCGAGGTCGCCCGCACCGTCCTGCCGGTCGGCCTCTATTCCTCGATGTACGCCACCTGCAACGCGCGGGCCCTCATGAACTTCCTCTCCCTGCGCACCAAGCGCGAGGACTCGACCTTCCCCTCGTTCCCGCAGCGCGAGATCGAGATGGTGGCCGAGCAGATGGAGGAGCAGTGGGCCGCCCTCATGCCCCTCACCCACGCCGCCTTCGAAGCCAACGGCCGCGTCTGCCCTTGACCTTGTAGGGCTAGAGGGTCAGAGGTAGTTGCTGACTTCGATGAGGTTTCGGTCGGGGTCGCGGAAGTAGACGCTGAGGATGGGGCCGGTCGCGCCGGTGCGCTCGACCGGGCCCTCTTCGATGGGGACGCCGTGGGCGGTGAGCTCCTTGACGACGTCGTCGATCGGGGTGGCGGCGATGAGGCAGAGGTCGGCGGTGCCGGGGAGCGCGTGCTCGGCCTTGGGCTCGAACTCGTGGCCGGCCTCGTGCAGGTTGATCTTGCTGGTGCCGAACGTGAGGGCGCGGCGGCCGTCGCCGAAGGTGACGGGGTCCATGCCGAGGACGCGGGCGTAGAAGTCGACGGTGGCGTCGAGGTTCGCGACGGTGAGGACGAGGTGGTCGAGCCGGTCGATGCGCATGGGGTCACGGTAGGCGATGCATGGGGCTTGCTATTGCGAATGAGTTGCAACAACGTGGGTGGGACTGCTCACTAGGTTGAACGGACCCCCCCATGCCTCGTTTGGTGCCGGATGGCCGACCGCAGCGCGTTATTGCTGCGGCGAACTTCGTCAACACGGTTGGTAGTGGGATCTACCTGACGGCCGGCGTTCTGTATTTCACGCAGGCGGCTCATCTGCCGGCGTCGCAGGTGGGGTTGGGGCTGGGCATCGCGGGCGTTGTGTCGCTGGTGGCCGGGATCGGGGTCGGGCATCTGGCTGATCGGCGGGGCGCTCGGGGCGTTTACGCGGCCACGCTTGTGGTGCGGGGGCTGGCTACGGGGGCCTTCCTGCTGGCTGACGGTTTCTGGCCGTTCGTGGCCGCTGTGTGCGCGGCGGCGGGGGCTCATACGGCGGGGCAGGCCGCGCGGAGCCCGATCATCCGGGCGCACGGGGGAGAGCGGCCTCAGGAGTTCAGGGCCTACCTGCGGTCGGTGACCAACATCGGGGTCTCGTTCGGGGCCCTGCTGGCGGGGTGGGCCGTGCAGGTCGGGACGCAGGACGCCTATCAGCTGCTGATCGTTGGGAACGCGGTCTCGTGTGCGGCGTCGGCTGTCTTTCTCGTGATGCTGCCGCCGGTCATGCCTGTGGAGGTCGAGGAGGGGCCGCGCTGGGGTGCACTGAGGGACTGGCCCTATCTGGCGCTGACGGTGCTGGACGGGGTGATGTCGGTGCAGTTCAAGGTGCTGACCGTGGCGATTCCGCTGTGGCTGATCCAGGCCACGAGCACGCCGCGCTGGATGATCTCGGGAACGATGCTGCTGAACACGGCGATCGTCATCGTTTTTCAGGTGCGGGCCAGCCGGAGTATCGACACTCCGGCGGCCGGGGGAGCGGCCTACCGGCGTGCGGGGGTCGCGTTCCTGGTCTCGTGCGCGTTGCTGTCGTTCTCGGCGGGCGTGCCGGGCTGGGCGGCGGCCGGGTTGTTGATGGGCGCCGTGGTGATCCACACGGTGGGGGAGCTGTGGCACTCGGCGGGCGGCTTCGAAGTGTCGTTCGCGTTGGCGCCGGAGCATGCGACCGGGCAGTACCTGGGGGTCTTCGGTCTGGGGCTCGGGCTGGCCGAGGCGCTGGGGCCGGGTTTGCTCATCGCGTTGTGCATCAGCTGGGGGCGGCCCGGGTGGTACGTGGTGGGGGCGTTGTTCGCCGTCACCGGGCTGATGGCGCCGATCGTCGTGCGGTGGGCGCAGCGGCAGCAGGGCGTTCGGGCGGTTCCCGCGCTCGCCAACCTGTAGTGATCCACGTCACAGTGGCGGAGCCTGTGCGGAGGGGATGCGCGGGTCCAGGGTGATGGGGCATGGCCGACATCACGATTCCCGTTGGATCACTGGACCTTCCCGGCTATCTCGCCGTTCCCGAGGGCGAGGGGCCGTGGCCCGCGGTCGTCATCGTCTTCGAGGCGACCGGGGCCAACCAGGACATGCGCGATCAGGCCGACCGGCTGGCCGCGCAGGGCTACCTGGCCGTACTGCCCGACCTTTACAGCGGCAAGCCGTGGCTGCGGTGCGTTCGCAAGGCCATGCGCGACATGATGGCGCGGCGGGGCCCGGCGTTCGACGCCATCGAGGCCGCGCGGGTCTGGTCGGCCGAACGTGAGGACTGCACCGGGCGGGTCGGCGTCATCGGGTTCTGCATGGGCGGCGGGTTCGCCCTCGTCGCGGCCGCCAAGTACGACTTCGACGCGGCGTCGGTCAACTACGGCATCCTGCCGCGCGGAGATATGGCGAAGATCCTGGACGGGGCGTGCCCGGTCGTCGCCAGCTACGGCGGCAGGGACCGTACGCTGCGGGGCGCGGCGGGCAAGCTCGACCTCGCGCTGACCGAGGCCGGCGTGGTGCACGACGTGAAGGAGTACCCCGGGTCCGGGCACAGCTTCCTGACCGAGTCGACGGCCCCGCCGCCACTGAACGCGGTCGCCAAGGTGATGCTCGGGCTCGGCGCGGGACGCGAGAACGCCCCCGACGCCTGGGACCGGATCTTCGCCTTCTTCGGCGACCATCTCCGGAAAAACGGATCTACAACGTAAAGGCGTCAGGCCTGAAGGACCGCCTGGGTCTGCGTCACCTGAGCCACCCGCCGGTCCTTGGCGTCGAAGAGATCGGTCTGCACCACGATCGACGTACGCCCGACATGGAGCGGACGGGCGACCCCGCGCACATGCCCGTCGCGCACGCCCCGGAAGAAGTTGGTCTTGGACTCCAGCGTCGTGGTGAAGGTCCCGGGCTTGAGGTTGAGGAACGCGCAGACGCCACCGAGAGAGTCGGCCAGGGCCATCACCGCGCCGCCGTGCATCACGCCGCCCGAGGTGCAGCGTTCCTCGTCCCAGGCCAGCCGCCCGGTCACCTCCTCCGGCCCGGCGCTGTCGATCCGTACGCCCAGGGCCCGGGCGAACGGCATGGCATCGACCAACTGGTCGGGCGTCATCTCGGTCGTCATGCCGCCCACCCTGCCGCCCGCCCCTGCACCGCGTCCATTACGCCGGAGGTAATCGCGACGGGGCATGAGGGGCTGGGGTGCTGGTCAGGGGCGCTGGTCAGGGGCGTGGGATTATTGGGAGCGGAGGAAGGGGGAGCCGATGGGAATCGTTTCGCCGGGCTTCCGAGGACGAGGCAGAGCGCCGGGTGGGCGGCTGCCTCCGGGGCAGTATCTGACCACGGACTTTCCTGTGCTCTCGGCGGGGCCCACGCCCCGGGTGCGTGAAGAGGACTGGACGTTCACGGTCACCAATGAGGCGGGGAAGGACTACAACTGGTCCTGGCGGGAGCTGCTCGCGCTGCCGAGCGAGACGCCGACCGTGGACATCCACTGCGTGACCAAGTGGTCCAAGCTCGACACCTCCTGGCAGGGGGTGTCGCTGGACGTGCTGCTGGCCGATGTGGAGACCGCGGCCGACTATGCGCTGATCTACAGCTACGGCGGCTACACGACCAACCTGCCGCTGGAGGACCTGCTGGACGGGCAGGCATGGATCGTTCACCGGTTTGAAGGGGAAGAGCTGAGCGCCGAGCATGGCGGCCCGGCTCGGCTGCTGGTGCCGCACCTGTACTTCTGGAAGTCGGCGAAGTGGGTGCGGGGGATTCGCCTGCAGGACGAGGACATTCCCGGCTTCTGGGAGACGGCCGGCTATCACGACTATGGGGATCCGTGGCGGGAACAGCGGTACCAGGGCGACTGACCTGGCGGGTCGCGACCGTGGCCGAGCGGCGGATGGAGACGCCGACGGCCCTCACGCTGGTGCTGAAGGTGCCCGGATGGCCGGGACATCTGGCGGGCCAGCACGTGGACGTGCGGCTGACCGCCGAGGACGGCTACAGCACTCAGCGCAGCTACTCACTGGCCGCTCCGGCCGATGGTGAACTCGTCGAGCTCACCGTTCAGCGCGTGGACGACGGGGAGGTCTCGCCGTACCTCACAGAGATCCTGAGGGTGGGCGACCCGATCGAGCTGCGCGGTCCGGTCGGCGGGTGGTTCGTCTGGCGGGCCACCAGTGAACGGCCCGTGCTGCTGCTCGCCGGGGGCTCGGGGGTCGTGCCGCTGATGGCGATGATCAGGGCTCGGCGGCAGGCGGGGTCGTCGGCTCCGTTCCGCCTGCTGTACTCCGTGCGCTCGCCGGACCAGGTCCTGTACGCGAAGGAGCTGGAGGGCGAGGAGGCGACGCTGCTCTACACCCGGGCCGTTCCGGCGGGGGAGGCCCGGCCGGCGGGGCGGCTGAGCGTGGGCGACCTGCCCGGGGATGGCTGGGGGCCTGAGGCGGCGCCCGACTGCTTCGTCTGCGGGCCGACCGGGTTCGTGGAGTTCGCCGCCGACCTGCTCGTCGACGTGGGGCACGACCCCGCACGCATCAAGACCGAACGCTTCGGCCCTACGGGAGGCTGACATGACCGACTTCCTCGACGGCAACGCCCTGGCCGGACCGCTCGGCGAGGTGTTCGCGGCCGACATCACCACGGCGGTCGGGCAGTGCGCGCACTGCGGCCTGACCGGCGCCATCGCGACCCTGCGGGTGTACGGTCCCGAGCCCGGGATGGTCGCCCGCTGTCCCGGATGCGAAGGGGTCGTGCTGCGGCTCGTCCGTACGCCGGACGCCGCGATGCTCGATTTCACCGGCGCGCGCAGCATCCGCTTCCCGCTGCCGCCGTCCTGATCCGCGGGGCCGTCCTGATCCACGCCGCAGTCCTGATCCGCACAGCCGTCCTGATCCACCTGCCGTCCTGATCCGGCCTGATCGCGCATCCCTCCTGACGGGGGATGCGGGGGCGCCGGAATACGGGGTTCGATCTCTGCGGTTGCCGGATACGGGCCGGTGGTAGGAACCCTGTGCCCGCCACTGGCCGGGCCGGTGGCTTCGGAAGGAGAGGGCCATGAGCGACTCGATCGCCTATCCGTCGGGCAGAGCGATGTCCCGCGACGGGCAGCACGTGCTGTTCGCGCACACCATGGGGTACGTCGCGGGCACCAGCGCCGTTTTCGCGCTCGGCGCCTACCTGGGGCGCAACATCACCGGGATCGCGGGGCTGCTGGCGTTCATCGGCGCCTTCGTCTGCCTCATCGCGATGCGGTTCGCGGCACGCTCCTCCATGGGGCTGACGGTCGCGCTGCTCGCCGCGTTCGGGCTGC
Source organism: Actinomadura barringtoniae (assembly GCF_017573505.1). Lineage (GTDB taxonomy): Bacteria > Actinomycetota > Actinomycetes > Streptosporangiales > Streptosporangiaceae > Spirillospora > Spirillospora barringtoniae. Next base: position 163,788 of record NZ_JAGEOJ010000004.1, on the reverse strand, counting down.
TGATCGGGGTCGCCGTCGCGCCGACGCTGGCCGTGTACGCGAGCACGGACCCGCGGGCCCTGTGGCAGGCGGGCGGGGCCACCGCACTGTTCATCGCCGGGTTCGGGGCGGCGGGCTACGCCACGCGGCGGGACCTGTCGGCGCTGGCGCGGGTGTGCTTCTGGGCGCTGATCGCCCTGATCGTGTTCGGGATCGTGATGATCTTCGTGAACATCCCGGGCGGCGCGCTGATCTACTCGATCCTGGGGCTGGTGATCTTCGCCGGGTTCACCATGTTCGACTTCCAGCGGCTGCGGCGCTCGCAGGACATCCAGTCCGCGCCGTTCCTGGCCGCCTCGATCTTCCTGGACATCCTGAACGTCTTCCTGTTCTTCCTCAGCATCTTCTCCGGAGGAGGCCGTAACAACTGATGACCTCGCTCGACGTCGCAGCGGTCAGGTCGCGATTCCCCGCCCTGAAGTCCGGGGTCGCCTTCTTCGACGGGCCGGGCGGGACGCAGACGCCCCGTTCGGTGATCGACGCCATCGGGGACGCGCTGGCCGCGCCCCTGTCCAACCGGGGCACGGTGACCGAGGGCGAGCGCAACGCCGAGGTGATCGTGGTCGAGGCGCGGTCCGCGGTCTCGGATCTGGTGAACGCGGACCTGGCCGGCATCGTTTTCGGCCGCAGCGCGACGCAACTGGCCTACGACGTGTCCCGCGCCATGGCCAAGACGTGGGGGCCGGGGGACGAGGTCGTGGTGACCAGGCTCGACCACGACGCGAACGTGCGTCCCTGGGTGCAGGCCGCGGAAGGCGCCGGAGCCACGGTGCGGTGGGCCGACTTCGACCCCGCCACCGGGGAGCTCGACCCGGGCGCGATCGAGGCGGTGCTGTCGCCGCGGACCCGGCTGGTCGCGGTCACCGCCGCGTCCAACCTGATCGGTACCCTCCCGGACCTGCCCGCGATCGCGCGGCTCGTGCACGGCGTCGGCGCGCTGCTGTACGTGGACGGCGTGCACTACACGGCCCACGCGGCGGTCGACGTCCAGGCGCTGGGCGCGGACTTCTTCGCCTGCTCGCCGTACAAGTTCTTCGGGCCGCATCTGGGCGTCCTCGCGGCCGATCCCGCGCTGCTCGGCACGCTGATGCCCGACAAGCTGCTTCCGTCCACCGATCAGGTCCCCGAACGGTTCGAGTTCGGGACGCTGCCGTACGAGCTGCTGGCGGGCACACGCGCGGCGATCGACTTCATCGCCGACCTCGGCGGCCCCGGCCGTCTTGGCGGTCCCGGCGGGCAGCGTGAACGCCTCGTCGCGGCGGCCGGCGCGATCCAGCAGCACGAGGACGCGCTGCGCGAGCGGATCGAGGAGGGACTGGCCGAGCTGGACGGGATCACGGCGCACTCGCGAGCGGCCCGCCGTACGCCCACGTCGCTGGTGACCTTCGACGGCCGCGACGCCGCCGACGCCTACCGCTTCCTGGCCGTACGCGGCATCCAGGCGCCCGCGGGCTCCTTCTACGCGATCGAGACGTCCCGGCACCTGGGACTGGGCGATACCGGTGGCCTCCGCATCGGGCTCGCCCCCTACAACGACCTGGAGGACGTCGACCGTCTCCTGCGCGCCCTCACCGAGTTCACGACCGAATCCTGAGGCCCTTGACGCGCGAGGTGGCGCGACTTTGCCGTCCCACTACCGGGCGCGGGTAAATGACCGGACATGGAGGACGTTGTCACGATCGTCGCGCCGGGCGGGCGCGGGGACGTTCAACCGTTCGTCGCGCTGGGCGTCGAGCTGGACCGCGCCGGGCACCGCGTGCGCATCGCCGCCCGCGACGACATGGCGGACCTGGTCACGGGCGCGGGCCTGGAACGCCTCAGGGCAGCCGACGGTCTCCGGCCGCCTCCCGGTGATCTGGTCATCGGCCGGTCGGGCCGCGCGGACGTCCAGGTCCACCTGCGACCCGGCATCGATCCGGCGAGCCAGAACGGCCCGGCGCTCCTGGCGTTCAGCCCGTCCCTGGCACCGCCCATCGGCGGCCTTCCCGACCACGCGGCAGTGACGGGCTTCTGGTTCTACGACTCGGGGGAGGGCTGGCACCCTTCGGCCGAGCTGGAGGCCTTCCTGGAGTCGGGCCCGCCGCCCGTCTACATGGGAGTCGGTGCCCCGCACCTCGTGAGAGAGATCGGCCTGCGAGCCGTGGGCGTCGGCTGCGAGACCGGCGCCGACGCGCCGCTCGACTGGCTCCTCCCGAGAGTCGCGGCCGCCGTTCACCAGGGCGACGCGCAGACTGCGTCCGCAGCGGCACGAGCCGGGATCCCGTCCGTCGTCCTCGGCGACGACACCATCTGGGCAGCACGCCTGCACGAGCTGGGCGCAGCACCGCCCCCACTGGCCGAACCGACGGCGGACAGCCTGGCGTCGGCGCTCGAGGCGACCGGCACCCAGCGGATGCGGGCGGTGGCGGAACGGCTCGGACGGCGGATCCGGTCGGAGGGCGGGACGGTCGCGGCTTTGGCGGCCCTTCGCGCCTGGGACCTGCTGCCGGCGCCCGAGCTGGCGTCCGCTTCGCGTTACCTGTGACGTAATCGCCCTCATGACCTGCGGGCAAGTAGCGTCGAGATCGTGACGACGATGACGACTTCGCTGAGCGACGTACGGCCGATCGGGGAGCAGTTGCGGGCCTGGCGGCAGCGGCGGCGGCTGAGCCAGCTGGAGCTGGCCTCGGCGGCGGACGTGTCGACCCGCCACCTGAGCTTCGTGGAGACCGGGCGGTCGGTGCCGAGCCGGGAGATGGTGCTGCGGCTGGCCGAGCATCTGGACGTGCCGCTGCGCGACCGGAACCTGTTGCTGGTGTCGGCGGGCTACGCGCCGATGTACGCCGAGACGCCGATGGAGGAGCCCCGGATGGACTCGGTGCGGGCGGCGCTCCGGCTGGTCCTGGAGGGGCACGAGCCCTTCCCGGCCGTGGTGGTGGACCGGTTCTGGAACCTGATCGACGCCAACGCGGCCGCGTCGCTGTTCATGGAGGGGGCGCCGCCGGAGCTGCTGGAGCCGCCGGTGAACGTGCTGAAGCTCAGCATGCACCCCGACGGCATGGCCAGGAACATCCTGAACCTGGGGGAGTGGCGAGCCCACATGGTCGAGCGGGTGCGGCGGCACGTGGCGCTGACCGCGGACGAGTCGCTCGCCCAGCTGTACCGGGAGCTGCGCGACTATCCCGGCAGCGATCCGGTGGCCGAGGCGGTCATCACGCCCGGCGGGAACGAGGTCGTGGTGCCGCTGCGGATGCGGCTCGGTGACGAGGAGCTGTCGTTCATCGGCACCATCGCCACGTTCGGCTCACCGGTCGACATCACGGTCGCCGAGCTGGCGATCGAGTCGTTCTATCCGGCCGACGCGCGCACGACGGCGTTCCTGCGCCACCGCGCCGGGTGGTGAGCGGAGCACGCCGGGTGGTGAGCGGAACGCGGGGTGGTGAGCGGAACGCGGGGTGGTGAGCGGGGCGCGGGGTGGTGAGCGGGGCGCGGGGTGGTGAACCGAGCGCGACGGCGTCGTGATAGACAGCTATGCCGAACGTAGTTCGGAGGGCAGATGAAGATCACGGGGACGTTGCAGCATCAGGCGTGGCAGGAGAAGGTGCTGCCGCCGGTCGAGCAGATCAGGCCTGGCCTGTGGTCGATCCCGGTGCCGATCCCGGACAACCCGCTGCGGTACGTCCTGGTGTACGGGCTGGAGCTGCCGGACGGGATCGCCATCATCGACGCCGGCTGGGACACCCCCGAGGCGTGGGACGCGCTGCGCGGCGGGCTCGGCATCGCCGGTTATGAGATCACCGACGTCAAGGCCGTGCTGGTCACCCACCTGCATCCCGACCACTACGGGCTGGCCGGGCGGGTGCGCGAGGAGTCGGGCGCGTGGGTGGCGCTGCACCCGGCGGACGCGGGGCTGCTGCGGGAGCGTTACCGCGACTTCGACGGGCTGATCGCCGCGATCCGCAAGCAGATGGCCGTCCACGGCGTACCGGACGAGGAGGCCGGGCCGCTCGCGGACGCCTCGCGCCGCATCCTGCCGCTGGTGCGGCACACCGACCCCGAGATCCTGCTGGAGGACGGCGAGCAGGTCCCGATCCCCGGCTGGAACCTGCGCACGGTCTGGACGCCTGGCCACTCGCCCGGCCACGTCTGCTTCCTCGATCCCGACCGGCGCCTGCTGATGTCGGGCGACCACGTGCTGCCGCGCATCACGCCCGCGATCGGCGTGCACCCGCAGCAGCGCCACAACCCGCTCGCCGACTTCTTCGACTCGCTCGACAAGGTCCGCGCGCTGGACGTCGAGGAGGTGCTGCCCGCCCACGAGTACCGGTTCGCCGGTCTCGCCGACCGGGTCACCGCGCTCGCCGAGCATCACACCGCGCGCCTGGACGAGATCGCGATCGAGGTCATCAAGGCGGGCGCGGACGGCGCCACCGCCTGGGACATCGCCCGGCGCCTCACCTGGTCGCGCCCCTGGGACCAGATCCAGCCGTTCATGCGCCGGACCGCCATGCTCGAGACGCTCGCGCACCTGGTGATGCTGGCAGCGCAGGACCGCGTCACGGCCCTGGAGGACCCGCGCCCCTGCCGGTGGCGCGCTGTTTCTTAGGGCTTTCGCGGCCTCGGCCCGCTCGCCTGGCGGCTCACGAACCGAACCGCAAAGGCTGCGAGCGCGACATCGCTTCGCTACCTGACCTGCGGGCCCTCGCCGTCGGCTTCGGGCCCGCAGGTCAGGTGGCGCGCTTCGCGGCTTCGTGGCCGAGGCCTGGCGGCGGTCAGGCTCCGACGGCGGTGGCGGCTCGGACGGCCTGCTCGGCGCTCAGCAGGTCGTGGTGGATGCGGGCCAGCGGCACGCCGAGCCGCTGGAGCTCGTTGACGGTGCCCCGGACCATGTCGGTGGGGCCGCAGATGTAGACGTCGTGGTCCTCCCAGTCGCGGAAGCGTTCGAGGACGTCGGGGATCCTGCCGCGCATGCCGTCGAAGTCGGGTTGCTCCGACAGCACCGGGATCACGCGCAGCCACGGATAGGTGGACTCCAGCAGCCGCAGGTCGGCCAGGTCGTAGAGGTCGCGTTCGGTGCGCGCCCCCAGGAGCAGGTGGACATGGCGGTGCCGGCCGGACATGACGACCTGCTCGGCCAGGGCCTTGAGCGGCGCGAGGCCGGTGCCGCCCGCGACCAGGAGCAGATCGCGGTCGGAGGCGGTGTCGAGCGTCATGGTGCCCATGGCGGGGCCGAGCAGGACGCTGTCGCCGATCCCGGTGTGGCGGACCAGCGCGCCGCTCACCCAGCCGGCGGGCTGGGCGCGCACGTGCAGGCGGAGCACGCCGTCCGAACGCGGCGCGTTGGCGATGGAGTACGGCCGCCAGACGCGCGGCCAGCGAGCCGTCTGGACGGTGACGTACTGCCCGGCGGTGAACGGCAGGGGATGGTTCGGCCGCAGGCTGAGCACCGCCAGGTCGGGTGTGCGGCGCTCGTGGCCGATGACCTCGGCGACCCACCACGGCGGCGCCGAGGCCGAATCCTCCTCCGCGGCGTCGATCATGAGGTCGGCGGCGGCCTGGAAGCCGGCGGTCCACGCCGCCTCGATCTCGGGCGTCCAGTCGTCGCCGCTGAACTTGCGCAGCGTGGCGATGAGCGCGGCGCCGACGGCCGGGTAGTGCTCGGCGAGGACGCCGAACTTGCGGTGGTCGCGGCCGAGCTGGCCGAGGTAGGACGCGAGGGACTCCGGGCTGTCCAGACTCCAGACGATCTTCGTGAGGGCATGAAAGAGGCGGTCGCGCTGATGGTCCATCGCCGGTGGAAACATTGCGCGCAGTCGCGGATTCTCGGCGAATAGGCGGCCATAAAAATAGGCGGCCGCACTATCTCCTTCAGGCTCGATGCGCGTGAAACTTTCCTTGACGACACGGGGTTCCAATGACATCTGCCAAGCTCCCCCCCTGGCTTTTGTCTTCAGGTCTCGATGTTCCCCGGCGCTCCAGCGCGCCCTCGAGGTGCCTGTCCGGTTGAGATTCTCGCACCCAAAGCCGCTGGTACTCAACCGATTCATCGCAAGGCACACGCATGCGCACCAAGAGTAATCGAAAGATGATTTTCCGTAATCAGTAATAGGGTGATCAGGGAGAAGCATACTGATCGGTATATGGAGATCATCGTGGCGACGGAAGATCGTCGCAACTAATTCCCCTTACCCCATGGCCGTTCTAGGGGTTTTCTCGCTACTCTGACTCCTCAGAAAGGGATTTCTGTCAGGCGTGGTGTAGAAACCTCATCCCGAGTATGAAGTTCGCGATTTCGTTCCCCGGGCGGCGCTCCGCGGCCCCGGGCCGGCCCTGTACCCGACCCTCGGCGGCGGCGCGGGCGCGCACGATCGCCGCACTCCCGGCGTTGGATCGATCTATGTGCTTTGGCCTGCGGAAATCAAAGGCTTACGGCAAGCTGGGCCGAAGACCGGGCCAGGGGTGGGACGGTCGAAATTGCTCGGCCATGCGTCATGACGACCTGGCGAACGCGGCTGACCGCGAGACATCGGGGAAGCGCGGAGCCGTCGCCAGTGCAACCGAGGAGGGGAATCCAGGCATGCCAGAGGCGACCCGGGGGGCCTCGCGCCCGCACGACGCCACAAGGAGCACCGCACCACTGATCGGCATCACCTCGTACCTCGAGCCGGCCCGTTGGGGGGTGTGGGTCCGCGAGGCGGCACTGCTGCCCGCGGCCTACATCCGGGCCGTCGAACGGGCCGGCGGGGTGCCGGTCGCACTGCCACCGGTCGGGACCCTGCGCGGCATGGACGCGCTGATCTCCCGGCTGGACGGCATCGTCTTCGCGGGCGGCGGCGACGTCGACCCGGACCTGTACGGGGCCGCCCGCCACGCTGAGACCGGCCCGCCGCAGCCGCGGCGCGACCGGTTCGAGCTCGCCCTGATCCGCGCCGTCGTCGAGGCCGACCTGCCGTTCCTGGCGGTCGACCGGGGCATGCAGGTGCTGAACGTGGCGCGCGACGGCACGCTCATCCAGCATCTGCCGGAGGCCGTCGGCCACGACACCCATGCGCCGACCGTCGGGATGGTCGGCTCGCACCGCGTCCAGATCAGCGCGACCAGCGTGGTGGGCAAGGTCCTCGGCGACTCGGCCGACGTGCCCACCTACCATCACCAGGCCGTGAGCCGCCTGGGCAAGGCGCTCGTGGCGGTGGCCTGGGCCGACGACCAGGTCGTCGAGGCGGTGGAGTTGCAGGGCCACCGGTTCGGCCTCGGCGTCCAGTGGCATCCGGAGGAAGGAGACGACCTGAGGCTCTTCGAGGCCCTGGTCAGCGAGGCCTCCGGCCGCTGACGCTCGGCTGGAGCGCTCGGCTGGAGCGTTCAGCCGGAGGAGCGAGCCGGAGGGGCGAGTCGCCGCGGTCGGGCCAGCGCGGTCGGATCAGCGCGGGGCGAACCGGCGCGGTCGAACGCCGTGCGGGCGGACGCGACGGGGGTTACGTCCGGATCCGGCATGACGGCCCAGGGCTGGGGGATCTTCGTTCGGGTAGATTCCCAGAACGTCACCCCCGCGCCCGGAGGTCGTCGCATGCCCTTGCATCCGCAGGCCGCGGAGTTCCTCGACATGCTGCACTCGTGGGACGCCTTCAACCTGCCCGAGCCCACGATCGACGAGATGCGCCGCCTCACCGACCTGGCGGGCTTCGCCGAGCGCCGCGAGCTGCCCCAGGTCACCGACCTGGCCGTGGCGGGCGCGGGCGGGCCGATCCGGGTGCGCCTCTACCGGCCGCCGGCCGCGCCGGGCGTCGCGCCTCCGGCGCTGATCTACCTGCACGGCGGCGGGTGGGTGCTCGGTGGCCTGGACCACGTCGACGTCGGCTGCCGCGAGCTGGCCGCGCGGGTGGGCTGCGTGGTCCTCAGCGTCGACTACCGTCTGGCGCCCGAACACCGGTTCCCCGCCGCCGTCGAGGACGCCTGGGCGGTCACGGCCGCCGCCGTACGGGACGCGGCGCGCTTCGGCGTCGACCCGGGCGCGGTCGCCGTCGCGGGGGACAGCGCGGGCGGCAACCTCGCCGCCGTGGTGGCGCTCCTCGCCCGCGACCGGGGCCTGCACCTGGCCCACCAGCTGCTGATCTATCCGGTGACCGACACCGCCATGAACACCCCCAGCCACCGCGCGTTCGCCACGGGATACGGCCTGGACGGCGAGGGCCTGGGACGCTTCATGAAGCTCTACCGGGGGAGCGCCGATCCCGCCGACCCGAGGATCGCCCCGCTGCGCGCGCCCGTCCTGTCGGGCCTGGCCCCCGCGACCGTCATCACCGCCGAGTACGACATCCTGCGCGACGAGGGCGAGGCCTACGCGCGCCGCCTGGCCGAGGCGGGCGTCGAGGTCGAGCTGCGCCGCTTCGAGGGCATGGTGCACTCCTTCTTCCTCATGCCCGAGATCTTCGACTCCGGTGCCGAGGCCCAGGAACTGGCTGTGCGACGATTGCGCGCGGCATTCGATCACGCGATCTCGGGAGAGGCGGGCGCCGCATGAGCGAGCCGCAGGGGCGCGGGCGCCGCCTGGACTGAGGAGCGAGGAACGAGCGACGAGGGAAGGCGGCGCCCGAAAGGCGCCCCGGAGGCGAACGGGAACACGGCATGAGCGACGACGGTGACGACCTGAAGCGGTACGCGGCGTACGAGCAGCTGAAGATCGACTGGGCCGCGCCGCGGGTGCTGCGCGTCACCATCAGCGCCCCCGAGCGCCGCAACGCCGTCGACACCACCGGCCACCGCGAGCTGGCCGAGATCTGGCGCGACGCCGACGCCGACGACCGGGTCCGCGCGGTGCTGGTGCGCGGCGAGGGCACCGCGTTCTCGGCGGGCGGCGACCTTGCGATGATCGAGGAGATGATGGTCGACGCCGGGGCCCGCGCCCGCATCATGCGCGAGGCCCGCGACATCGTCATGAACATCATCAACTGCGCCAAGCCGGTGGTGAGCGCGATTCAGGGCCCGGCGGTCGGCGCGGGCGCCGCGGTGGCGCTGCTCGCCGACATCTCGATCGCCGGACGCCACGCCAAGATCCTGGACGGGCACACCCGCCTCGGCGTCGCGGCGGGCGACCACGCGGCGATCGTGTGGCCGCTGCTGTGCGGGATGGCCAAGGCCAAGTACTACCTGCTGCTGAACGACGTGCTGACCGGCGAGGAGGCCGAACGGATCGGGCTGGTCAGCGTGTGCGTCGATGACGAGGAGGTGCACGATCGGGCGCTGGAGGTCGCCGTGCGGCTCGCGGAGGGCTCGGCGCAGGCCCTGCAGTTCACCAAGCACGCCCTCAACAACTGGCTGCGGTCGGCGCAGCCGACGTTCGACGCCTCGCTCGCGCTGGAGTTCCTTGGCTTCACCGGCCCCGACGTTCACGAGGGCGTCGCGGCCATCCGGGAGAAGCGCGCCGCCAAGTTCGGCTGACGCCCCGGCTGACGGCCCGACCGGCGGCCTGACGGACGGCCCGACCGGCTGACGGTCTGACGGACGGCCCGGCTGACGGACCGGCCGGTCGGCGTCAGCCGAAGCGCTTCTTCAGCGTCTCCAGGCCGGGCCGGTAGATCCCGCGCGTGAAGGTCTTGCTCATCGCCTCCTCGTCGGCGGCGTCGGCGCTGAAGTCACCCCACCACTCGACGAACGCCTGCCCGGTGTCGGTGACCGGCAGCACCCGCACGTGCCCGTGCGCGCGCCGCACCGGCAGCGGCGACTCGAGGATCTCGTACCAGTACGTGCGGTCGTCGTCGTCCATGCCGCCGAGCCGTTCCCGCCAGACCGAGTCGCCCGACCCGGTCGCCCGGGCCGCCGTCCTCGATCACCCCGGTCTCGATGGCCGGCATCCAGTCCGCCAGGTTGCCGAAGTCGCGCAGGAACGCCCACACCTCGTCGGCGGTCGCGTTCAGCACCGTGCTGGCGTACGAAACGGGCATGAGGACTCCTCGGCGTCAGGACTCGGGGTTGGAGGCCACGGGCCAGGACTCGGGAGCGCTGACCGTCGGCTCGTGGTGGACCTTGAAGTTGACCGAGTTGGCGATGAAGCACATCTCGTGGGCCCGCGCGTGCAGCGCCACCGCGCGTTCGGCGTCGGCGGCGTCGGTGATGGTCACGTGCGGGCGCAGCACGACCTCCTGGAACTGGCCGCTGCCGTCCGGCGTCTCGAGCATCGTGCCGTACGGGCGGTCCTTGTAGGCGGTCACCACGATCCTGGCGCCCACGCACAGATGCAAGAACCACAGCATGTGGCACTGCGAGAGCGCCGCGACCAGCAGTTCCTCGGGGTTCCAGCGTTCGGGCGCGCCACGGAACGCGGGGTCGGCGGAGCCGGGAATCGGCGGCTTGCCCGCGGCCGTCACCTCGTTGGCCCGCTCGAAGGCCCGGTATCCGCTGGTACCGGTGCCGGTGTTGCCGGTCCAGTCGACTTCCAGCTCGTAGTGATGGGTCTTGGGCATGGCGCCGCCTCTCCGTTCGCTGCCCGCAATCAGAGCACTACCCCGAGTCAGGGGCGGCGCTTCCCAGGCGAACCGTCCTCATGAGGCCAAGTTCCCGCCGCGATGCCGTTGATACGTGCGTGCCGATTGCGTGGCCCTTCTGTGACACGGATGCCGGCACGAGACACGGCCGTCACAGCACGAGACACGGCCGTCGGTACGAGACGCGGCCGTCGGTACGAGACGCGGCCGTCGGTACGAGACGCGGCCGTCGGTACGAGACACGCATGCCAGCACGAGACGCGGCGGTTAGTGCGAGACGCGGCTGTCAGTACGACTTCGGCAGCCCGAGCTCGTGCTGGGCGATGTGCGCCAGGACCAGCTCCTCGGCCACCGGGATGTTCTTGGCGATGCGCGCGTCGCGGAACATGCGGGCCACCGGGTACTCCAGCGAGTACGCCATGCCGCCGTGCGTCTGGAACGCGCGGTCGGCCGCCTGCCACGCGGCGTCGGCGGCCGTGAGCTTGGCGATGTTGGCCTCCGAGCCGCAGGGCTGCCCCTGGTCCCACAGCCACGCCGCCTTGTAGGTCATCAGCCGGGCCAGCTCCACCTGCGCCTTGATCTTGGCGAGCGGGAACGCGACGGCCTGGTTGGCGCCGATGGGCTTGCCGAACGGGGCGCGTTCACGGGCGTAGTCGCAGGCGACCTGGAGCACGAGCTCGCCGAAGCCGACGCCGCTGGCCGCCGCGAGGATCCGCTCGGGGTTGAGGATGTCCCACATCACCGCGAAGCCCTTGTCGACCTCGCCGAGAACGCGCTCGGCCGGGACGCGGACGCCGTCGAGGAACACCATGCTGGAGGCGACCGTGTTGGTGCCGAGCTTGGGGATCGGCTGGTAGGTCAGCGTGCCCTGCGCGACCGCGTCCTTGACGTCGATCAGGAAGACCGTGAACCCGGCGGTGCGCGGCTTGGCCTCGGCGGCCGGGATCGTCCGCGTGACCAGCACCAGGAAGTCGGCGCGCTCGACGCCCGAGATCCAGATCTTCTGGCCGCTGACCACGAAGTGGTCACCGTCCCGGCGGGCCTGGGTGGTGATGTTGATGGCGTTGCTGCCCGCGTCCGGCTCGGTGATGGCGAAGCACGTCTCGATCTCACCGGACACGATCTTCGGCAGGAACTCGCGCCGCTGCTCCTCGGTGCCGTGCCGCATGATGGTGAGGCCGCCGAACGCCGGGGTCAGCAGGTACATGAACGACGCGGCGCCGCCCGCGCCGCCCGCCGCCAGGCTCTCCAGCGCCACCGACAGCTCCAGCAGACCCTGCCCGGCGCCGCCGTACTCCTCGGGCACGGCCAGGCTGTGCCAGCCGCCCTGCACGAGCTCGCCCCAGACCTCCTCCGGCCAGCGCTTCTCCGCGTCGCACCGGTCCCAGTAGGCCTGGTCGTACTTGGCGGCGATCGCCCGTACGCCCTCCTGCACCGCGACCGCGCTCTCAGGCAGGTTGAAGTCCACTCGCGCCTCCTCCGAATGCCGTTGGGCCCACGGTAGCCCAACCCGTAAGTGGTCACTGACATCGCACCCCCTGCGGGCCACCATTCCATACGGTTTGGTATGTTCGAGTTCTGGCATACCAAACCGTATGGAATGGTCGGAGTATGGCGAGCACAAACGACTGGCTGGACGCGGGCCTGGAGATCCTGGCCACCGAGGGCGCCCCGGCGATCACGATCGAGCGGCTGACCGAGCGGCTCGGGCTGACCAAGGGGTCGTTCTACCACCACTTCAAGGGCATGGGCGGCTACAAGACCGGCCTGCTGGCCCACCTCGAAGAGGTCACCACCACCCGCTACATCGAGCTCACCGAGCAGGACCCCGAGGCCCCGCCGATGGTGAAGCTGCAGCGGCTGCGCGACCTGGTGGTCGGGATGGAACGCGAGGGCCCGGACCTGGAGGTGGCGCTGCGCGCCTGGGCCCAGCAGGACGCGGAGGTCCGCGCCCTGCAGGAACGGATCGACGCCAGGCGCCTGGACTACCTGCGCGCCCTCTGGACCGGGCTCACCGGGGACCCGGAGGAGGCCGACCAGGTCGCCAAGCTGCTCTACCTGGTCGTCATCGGCGCGGGTCACCTGATCCCGCCGATCCCCAAGACCGAACTCGGCGTGCTCTTCGAGCTCACCACTCGCCTCGCCGCCCGCGACCGCGCCTTCCCCTGAGGAGGAACCCACGATGCCCACAGAACTGGACGACGTCCCCGAACTCCGGCCCTTCCTCGACGGGGCCGACCACGTGGACGTCAAGACCGTCGAGTCCACGGCCACCCTGCGCGAGTTCGTCGCGGCCGCCATCAGCTGGCAGCCGTTCTGGCTGAAGGGCCTGTTCGCGGCCCGCGCCGTCTTCGCCCGGCTGCTGCGCCTGAACGACCCGGATGTGCCGGCCGGCGCCAAGCTCCGTCCGCAGGACATCCCGTTCACTCCGGGCGGCAAGGTGCACTTCTTCACCGTCACCGAAGGCGCCGAGGACCGCTACCTGGTCATGGAGGCCGCCGATAGCCACCTCACCGGTTACCTCGCCGTCGTCGCCGACCCCGGAGCCTTCCGCGTCGCGACGATCGTCAGGTACCACCGCTGGACGGGCCCGCTGTACTTCAACGTGATCCGCCCGTTCCACCATCTGGTCGTCGGCCGCATGGCCTCGGCGGGCGCTCGCGCTCCCCACTCTCCGCGCCCTCCGCGGCAGGAGGTGAACGCATGAACGGCCTCACCCGATGGCTCCCCTGGGGGATCATCGCCATCTCGATCGTTCACACGCTCTACGCGTTCACGATGATGCCGGGGGCGTGGGGCGGCATCGCGCGTGCCGGGGTGCTGAACGGCATCGAGGGCGACGCCGACCGCGAGGCCGCGCTCTGGTTCTTCTACGCGGGCATGGGATTCCTGGCGATCGGGACGCTGGCGCTCAAGCACGTGCGGGCGACCGGCGGCCTCCCGCGCCAGGTCGCCTTCTATCTGCTGGGGATCGGCGGATCGATGGTCGTGATCGAGCCGGCCTCCGGCGGCTGGGCCGTGGTCGTCCTCGGCCTGCTCGCGCTGGAGGCCCGCCGCCGAGAGACGGCGACGGGCTGATCCAGACGGGCTGATCCAGACGGGCTGATCCAGACGGGCTGATCGAGACGGGGCTGATCGAGACGGGGCTGATCGAGACGGGCAGATCCGGTGGTTCGGGTCAGCTCGTGGGCGTTGCGCTCGGGGTCGCGGCGGGCGTGGCGCCGGGCGGCGGGGTGTCGGGCGCGTTCGGATCCACGTTCGGCGGCGCGGCGTCTCCCGGACGCTCGGTGGGGTGCGGCCCGACGAAGAGCATGACCTGCCCGGCCGCCCAGGGGCTGGCGTCATGGACGTACCAGTCGCCGGGAATCTGCCCCGGGTAGGCGGCCTTGCTCTCGTTGCCGTGCTCGTACCTGTACTCGGGCACCGTGACGTGACGCTTGGCGAGTGCGGCGAGGACCTCCGACACCCGCCGCTTGCGGTAGACCATCCCGTGCATGACCTCGCCGGGCGCGTCGGCGTTGGCCGTGCTGTTGTACTGCTCGCCGGGGCGTGCCGCCCGCGCGAAGGCGACCGCCGCGTGCCCCTTGTACCCGGCGGGGATGCGTACTCCCACCGGGCAGTCGTCGCCGCCGCTGGCGACCGCGCAGGCGCCCTTCTCGTTGATGGGGGTGATGTCGCCCTCGATCATCACCACGCTCCCGACGATCGAGGGAGAGGACGGGATCAGCGTCAGGTCCACGTCGAGCCCGCGCTTGGCGAACTCCTCCTTGTAGCGCTTGGGGTCGGCGTACGGGTCGCGGATCCGCACGTCGATGTGGCCGCCCTTGCGCGTGAAGGTGAGCGCCGCGGCGAGCTGGACCTTCGGCGCGTGCGAGGTCGAGGTCGTGGAAGGACCGGGTGCCGGGGATCCGCCACCGGACGAGAAGACCAGAGCGGTCACGGCCGTGGCGCCCGCGAGGCCGGTGGCCAGGAGCGGCAGCCCGATGGTGAGGCGCCGCCGGGGACGGCCGGGCGAGGAGACCTCCTCGGGCGTCTCGGCCGAGGAGCTCACGATCCGGTCGGCGAGCTCGGCGGCGGCCTCGTCGGAGAGCAGTTCGGCGGCGCGGGCGTCGGTGACGGGCGCGATCCGGCCGACCAGGGTGTCGATGTCGTTCATGCGCTTTCTCCATGGGCGGTGGCCAGGGTGCGGGATTGGGGCGCCGAGGCGCCCCGCCGCTCCAGCTCGCGGGCGAACCGGCGGCGGGCGCGGTGCAGCCGTATCCGCACCGCGTTGCGGGAGCAGCCGAGGACGGTGGCGATCTCGCCGTGGTCCAGGCCCTCCCACCCGACCAGCGCCAGCAGCTCCCGGTCGCCTTCGGGCAGTTCGCGGAACGCCTCGGCGACCGAGGCGAGCTCGCCCGGATCCTCCGGAACGTGATGGACCGCCAGGTCACTGCGCAGGCGATCCGCCAGGTCCAGGTTCAGCGCCGACCTGCGACGTGCGCCCCGGTGGTGGTTGGCGAGGACGCGGCGCGCGACGCCGTACAGCCACAACCGGGCCTCGGTCCCGTGCGGGACGGCCTCCAGCCGCCGCCAGGCGACCAGGAACGTCTCGGCGAGGATGTCGGCCGCGTCCTGCGGATCGGCCGTGCGCCGCAGTGCGTAGCCGAGGATCTGCGCGCGGTGCGCGGCGTAGAGCTCCTCGAAGCGGCGCCGCCCGTCGTCGGGTGGCCGCGAAGCCTTCGGGGTGGCTGGCAAGGGGCATCCTCTCGTCGTGCGGAACCGGACGACCACCACATGTCCGCCGAGCGGAGAGCATTTCACCCTTTTACCGTCAGCAACGGACGCAGCTCGGCGACCGGCAGCGCGACGCCGCCCGCGTCCAGGCTCGACACGACCGGGCCGATGTCCTTGTAAGCCCACGGCGCCTCCTGCTTGAGGTCGCGCCGCCAGGCCGCCATGACGTCCGAACGCCGCGCCACCATCGGGTCGCGGTGGTTCAGCGGCGTGACCACGCGGAACTCCCGCAGGAAGGCGTCCAGCTCGGCGTCGCCGGCGCGGGCCGTCGCGCCGCGCGGGATGCGGCGGCCCGCGCCGTGGCAGGCGCTGGCGAGCGTGCGCCGGTCGCCGGTGCCGCGCAGCACGAAGCTGGACGCCCCCATCGAGCCGGGCACGATCACCGGCTCGCCCCACGTACCGTCACCGCCCGCGGGAGTCGCGCCCTTGCGGTGCACGACCCGGTCGCCGTCCTGCCAGAGCAGGTTGTGCGGAGCGTCGTACAGCAGCCGGGCGGACGCCTCGCCGCACTCGGCCGCCAGCCCCGCCCGCATCGTGAGCGACAGGAAGAACCGGTTGCCGAGCGCGAAGTTGGCGGCGTTGCCGAACGAGTCGAGGTAGCGGCGGCGGGCGGGCTCGGAACGTTCGTCGAACAGGAACGGCAGGATCCCGTTCCGTGGCCTGGGCAGACTGCGCGGCCACCCGGCGCGGAGCCGGTCCAGGCCGGTCGCGCCCGCCTGGTGCCCGAGCGAGAGCGAACCGCTGTGCACCATCGTCACGACCGTGCCGACCGACAGGCCCCAGGCGTGCGCGGCGGCCGGATCGTGCACGGCGGAGACGTACTGCAGCTCGGCGAAGTGGTTCCCTCCGCCGATGCCGCCGATCACGCTGTCGTGGCCGGTCCCGCCCGAGCCCGCGACCCAGTCGGCGAACGCCTCGGCCGTCGCGACCGGGAAGCCGGAGGCGTGCACCCGGTCCACGCAGTCCTCGGCGTCGCCGGGCTGAAGGCCCGGCCAGGACGGCTCGGCGTCCCCGGCGAGCATCAGGCCGGGCAGGCCGTCGCGGAGCAGGCCCTCGCGCTGGGCCGGGGTGAGCGCGATCCGGCGGCCGCCCTCGAAGAACAGGTACCGCAGCCGCCGCTCCAGCGCGTCCAGCCGGGGCCGCACGCGGTCGACGTTCAGTCCGGTGACCTCCAGCCGCATGCCGCAGTTGACGTCGTTGCCGACGGCCTGCGGGAGCAGCGCGTGCTCGGTCTCCAGAACGGTGCCGATCGGGATCCCGGCTCCCTTGTGGAAGTCGGGGGTGAGGGCGACGCGGGTGATGCGGGGCTCGGGGCCGTCGTAGCCGGGCGTCGCCTCGGCGAGGCGGCGCAGCGTGTCGGCGGTCTCCAGGACGCCGAGGGCCTCGTCGACGGCGGCCGGTTCGAGCGGCACGCGGGCGTCGGCGCAGACGTGGACGGGGATGTCCCAGCGGTTGGGGAGCTGGAGCCAGTGGTCGTCGATGCGGACAAGACGGTGGTCTTGGCGAACACGCATGGTGGGGAATGTCCTTCGGGCTGCTGAACGAATGGAGGGCATGGCGCAGTGCGCCGCAAGAGATGCGCCACAAGATGCGCCACACCAAGGGGCGTTGGCCTCGGGTTCAGCAGCCGCGAGGTGATCTGACGACGGTAGCGGCCGACACCGCGCCGCCGCGACGGATTATTCGGGGGCGCGTTCGCCCGATCCGAGGCCTTGCGCGTCGGGGAGCAGGGCCAGGCCGTGGTCGGGCGGATCGGGGAAGGCCGCCCGGGCGGCGGCGTCCACGGCGGCGCGGCGGATCCGCAGGACAGGCCTGCGGTCGGGGGGAACGGCCGCCGAGACGTCCTCCAGCATGGCGCGAAGGCGGCGCAGGACCTGCAGGGAGTCGCCGCCGAAGTGACGGATCTCGTCGGTGGCCAGCGAGACGAAGTCCTCCCAGGTGGGGGTGCGCATGCGCAGCCGGACCGCGCCCCGCTCGTCGGTGGTGACGCCGATGCCGAGGTCGCGGTTGCCGAGCCGGATGAGCAGCTCCTCCAGGTAGTCGATCGCCTGGACGGCCGTGGTGGGGTCGTTGATGGCGGGCGACAGGGCCTTGTTGGCGACGTCGACGATGGCGCGCAGCGCGAACCCCGGGTCGTTGTCCAGGGCCCGTTCCTCGCCGACGATGAGGCAGCGGTGGATCGGCCCCGGGTGCAGGTCGGTCACGTCGCCTTCGATGCGCAGCAGCTCGTTGCCGGGGGCCAGGAAGTCGCCGGGCGCGGGCACCAGGGTCACCACCAGGTCATGGCGTTCGGCGATCTTGGCGAGGCCGGCGGCGTTCACCGCCAGCAGCGCCCCGGACCGGCCGCCGTAGCGCAGGACACGGGACGTGCCGGGGGAGGGGACCTCCTGGATCTCGGGGTCCAGGTGCGGGTCGGGGTAGGTCTTGTCGATCGCGTACCGGCCGTACGAGGCGACCCGGCGCAGCAGCCGCACCACCCGCAGCAGGTCGACGATCCGGTTGATGAGCAGGAAGAAGACCAGCACGCTCGCGACGGCCAGGCCGACCCCGAACAGCACCGCCACGACCGGCTTGTAGTCGGTCTCGCGCACGCCGAGCCGCGCGGCGATCAGCACCGAGTAGACGAACGTGGAGGTGAACACCCCGAGCGCGAGCCGCACCACCAGGTCGCGCTGGAAGACCGGGATCAGCCGGGCGGAGAACGTGCTGGTGCCGAACTGCAGCGCCAGCGTCACCGCCGTGAACACGAAGCCGCTGAAGGCGATCACGCCGCTGGCCACCGAGGCCAGCAGGCTGGCGGTCGCGCCCAGGTCGAACTGGATCAGCCCGTCGCCCAGGTCAGGATCATCGGCGCGCCAGCGGTCCAGCCACGGCAGCAGCCACGACAGCAGGATCGATCCCACGATCATGAGGGTGGGCAGCACCCAGATCCGGCGGCGCCGGTGCCGCCAGCGCGTGACGAGCCACGGCCTGCGCACGACCGGTCCCCCGAACGGCCCGGACCGGCCCCGCGCCGGTCACCTCAGCTGATCATTCCCCGCGGGTGATCACGTTACGCGTCGGCCCGGTCGCCCTCGGGCACCGGCGTGCCCAGGTAGCGGACGACCATCCGGGCGATGAGCGCGGCCACCCGCTCCGGTGGGTCGCCGGGAAGGATCATGTTGCTGATGGTGAGCCGCAGGGCGACCTCGGCGATCTCGGCCAGCTCGGTGCGGTCCAGCTCGGGCCACTGGGCCAGGGCGTGCTCGATGATGCGGGTGCGGGCGGTGAACATCAGCGGCTCGGCCTGCGTGGTCAGCAGGGGGAGCAGCTCGTCCCCGCCGGCGCCGGTGAGCACCACCTTCTTGATCGGGTCGTCCTGGGAGGTCTCGAGGGTGTAGCGGACCGCCTCGGCCACCGCCGAGTACAGGTCGGCGTGCTCGCTGAGGATCCGGTCGATGTCGTCCAGATAGAGCTCGTTGTCGCGCATGACGATCGCCTGGGCCAGGCCCCACTTGTCGCCGAACTCGTTGTAGACGGTCTGCCTGCTCACTCCGACGGACGCCGCGACGTCCTGCATCCGGACGCCGCGGTAGCCGCGCTGCACGAGCAGCTCGGACGCCGCGTCCAGCAGGGCGTCGCGCAGGGAGCGCCGCTCGCCGGTCATCCGGTTCTCCTTCCGGTTCGATGCGACCATTATCGTCAAGACATGGCCGACGACTACCTGACACTCAACCGGGCCCTGTGGGACGAGCGCGTCCCGATCCACGTCACCAGCGATTTCTACGACGTGGAGGGCTTCCGGAAGGGCGTTTCGGCGCTGCGCGGCTTCGAGCCCGCCGAGTTGGGCGATGTGTCGGGTCGGCGGCTGGTCCACCTGCAGTGCCATTTCGGCCTGGACACATTGTCGTGGGCGCGCCGGGGCGCGGTGGTGACCGGGCTGGACTTCTCCGGCCCCGCGATCGCCGCCGCCCAGGGCCTGGCGGCCGAGGAGGGCCTGCCCGCCCGTTTCGTCGTCTCGGACGTCTACTCGGCCCCGGAGGCGCTGGGGGAGACCTACGACATCGTCTACACCGGGCTCGGCGCCCTGGTCTGGCTTCCCGACCTCGAACGATGGGCGCGGACCGTCGTCGACCTCCTCGAACCCGGTGGCCACCTCTACCTGGTCGAATTCCACCCGTTCGCGGACGTTCTGGACGACGAGGAGGGCCGCACGGTCGCCTACGACTACTTCGACGACCAGCCGCAGGTGTGGGACGAACCCGGCACCTACACCGACACCGAGGCCGCCACCACCAACAACCGCTCCGTGCAGTTCCAGCACGGCATCGGCTCGGTGGTGAGCGCGCTGACCGGCGCCGGGCTGCGGCTGGAGTTCCTGCACGAGCACGACTTCACGCTCTTCGAGCGCTACAAGTCGCTGGAACGGGACGGCACCGTCTACCGGCTCCCCGAGGGGCGTCCGCGCGTGCCGATGATGTACTCGCTGAGGGCGGAGAAGGCATGAACAAGGTCCTGGTGGCCAACCGCGGCGAGGTCACCCTGCGGGTGATGCGGGCGGCGGCCGAGCTGGGCATCAGGACCGTCGCGGTCCACACCCCCGACGACGCCGGCTCGCTGCACGTACGCCGGGCCGACGAGTCCCGCGAGCTGCCGGGTGAGGGCGTCGCGGGCTATCTCGACGCCGACGCCGTCCTCGCCGCCGCCAAGGACACCGGCGCCGACGCCGTCCACCCCGGCTACGGCCTGCTGAGCGAGAACGCCTCGTTCGCCCAGCGCTGCGCCGAGGCCGGGCTGACCTTCGTCGGGCCACGTCCGGAACTGCTGGAGCTGTTCGGCGACAAGACCCGCTCGCGGGCGCTGGCCGCCGAGCTCGGCGTGCCGCTGATCCCGGGCACGAACGGCCCGACCACGCTCGACGAGGCGCTCGCGTTCGCCGGGCGGCACGGCCCGGTGATGCTGAAGGCCGTCGCCGGCGGCGGCGGGCGCGGCATGCGGGTCGTCGAGGACCCCGCCGACCTGCCCGAGGCCTACGAGCGGTGCGCCTCGGAGGCGCTCGGCGCGTTCGGCCGCGCCGAGGTCTACGTCGAACGGCACGTCCCGCATCCCCGGCACATCGAGGTGCAGATCGTCGGTGACGGCACCGGCGCCGTCGTCCACCTGTGGGACCGCGACTGCAGCGTTCAGCGGCGCCACCAGAAGCTCATCGAGATCGCCCCCGCGCCCCGGCTGGACGATGGCGTCCGGGAGGGCATCCTCAACGCGGCCCTGCGCATGGCCGAAAGGGCACGCTACGGCAGCCTCGGCACGTTCGAGTTCCTGGTGGCCGGGGACGAGTTCTGGTTCCTGGAGGCCAACCCGCGGCTCCAGGTCGAGCACACCGTCACCGAGGAGATCACGGGCCTGGACCTGGTGAAGACCCAGTTCCGGATCGCCGACGGGCTGACCCTCGCGGACCTGAAGATGGAACGCCCGCCGCCGGTGAACGGCTCGGCGATCCAGGTCCGCGTCAACACCGAGACGCTCGGGCCCGATGGATCGCCCGTCCCGCACGCCGGGACGCTGACCTCGTTCATGCCGCCGGGAGGCCCGGGCGTCCGCGTGGACACCCACGGCTACCCCGGCTACCGCACGAGCCCCCGGTACGACTCGCTGCTGGCCAAGGTGATCGTGCTCGCCGGGGACTTCCCCGACGCGGTCCGCCGTGCCGACCGGGCCCTCGGGGAGTTCGACCTCACCGGCGTCGCCACGACCGTTCCCCTGCTGCGGGCGATCCTGCGCCACCCCGACTTCGCCGGGGGCGGCGTGGACACCGGCTTCATCGCCGACCACCTCGCCGAACTCCCCACCGACGACGGCGCGCGGGCCGACACCGTGCCGGCCCACACCGTGCTTCCGAGCCCCGCCGGATCGGTTCCGGTGACGGCGCCGCTGCAGGGCACCGTGGTCGCCGTCGAGGTCGCCGAGGGCGAGCTCGTACGGCCGGGGACGCCCGTCGTGATCCTCGAGGCGATGAAGATGGAGCACGTCGTCCGCGCCGCCGAGCCCGGGATCGTCACCGGGCTCGCCGTCGCGCCGGGCGTCACCGTCGCCGCCGGGGCACCGCTGCTGTTCACCGAGCCCGCCGAGGTGGACGGCGACCATGCCGACGACGAGGCCGCGATCGACCTCGACGAGATCCGCCCCGACCTGGCCGAGGCGCGGAGCAGGCACGAGATCGGCCTGGACGCCGCCCGGCCCGACGCGGTCGCCAAGCGGCACGCGCGCGGCCACCGCACCGCGCGCGAGAACATCGACGACCTGTGCGACGACGGGACGTTCGTCGAGTACGGCGCGCTGGTCCTGGCCGCCCAGCGGCGCCGCCGCTCCCTGGACGACCTGATCGCCCGCACGCCCGCCGACGGCCTGATCGGCGGCATCGGCGAGGTCAACGGCGGCCAGTGCATGGTCGTGTCCTACGACTACATGGTCATGGCGGGCACCCAGGGCAACCTGGGCCACCGCAAGACCGACCGCCTGCTGGAGCTGACCGAGCGGCGCCGCCTGCCGCTGATCCTGTTCGCCGAGGGCGGGGGAGGGCGGCCGAACGACTCCGACACCACCATGGTGTCCGGCCTGGACGTCCTGAGCTTCCACGCCATGGGGCGCCTCAGCGGCCTGGTGCCCTCCATCGGGATCGTCGCGGGCCGTTGCTTCGCCGGGAACGCGGCGCTGCTGGGCTGCTGCGACGTCATCATCGCCACCCGCGACGCCAACATCGGCATGGGCGGCCCGGCGATGATCGAGGGCGGTGGCCTGGGCGTCTTCCGACCCGAGGAGATCGGACCGGTCGCCGACCAGGTCCCGAACGGCGTCATCGACATCCTCGTCGAAGACGAGGCGGAAGCGGTCAGCGTCGCCAAGCGCTACCTGTCCTACTTCCAGGGGCCCACCGCCGACTGGACGGCCGCCGACCAGCGGACGCTCCGCCATCTGATCCCCGAGAACCGGCTGCGCGCCTACGACGTCCGCCAGGTCATCGACCACCTCGCCGACCAGGACTCGGTCCTGGAACTGCGGCGCGGCTTCGGCGCCGGCATCATCACCGCGCTGGTCCGCATCGAGGGCAGGCCGATGGGCCTGATCGCCAACAACCCCGTTCACCTGGGCGGCGCGATCGACCGCGACGCCGCCGACAAGGCCGCCCGGTTCCTGCAGCTGTGCGACGCCCACGGCCTCCCGGTCGTCTCGCTCTGCGACACCCCCGGCTTCATGGTCGGCCCGGACGCCGAGCGCACCGCGACCGTGCGGCACTTCAGCAGGCTGTTCGTGATCGGCGCGAACCTGCGCGTCCCGTTCGTCACCGTCGTGCTCCGCAAGGCCTACGGGCTGGGCGCGCAGGCGATGGCGGGCGGTACGTTCCAGGCGCCGCTGGCCACCGTCGCCTGGCCGACCGGCGAGGTCGGCGGCATGGGCCTGGAGGGCGCGGTCCGGCTCGGCTTCCGCAAGGAGCTGGAGGAGGCCGAGGACCCGCAGGCGCTGTTCGAGCAGATGGTCGGCCTGGCGTACGAGCACGGCAAGGCGCTCAACGCGGCGAGCGTGTTCGAGCTCGACGACGTCATCGACCCCGCCGACACGCGCCGCCTCATCACCACGGCGTTCGGTGACGCCCCGGAGGGCCCGGTGGAGCCGCGCCCCTGGATCGACACCTGGTGAGGTAGCGGCCGGGCGCGTCGCTCAGCCGTAGATCTCGTCGCGGGCCAGGTCGAGCGCGGTCAGCACGGCGCCGCGCAGGATCGCGTTCCCCTCGACCGTGGTCGCGCGGATCTCGGCGGGCGCGGGGGACAGGGCGTCCAGGCGTTCGGCGACCATCGCCGCCAGCGCGTCGCCGCCCGTGCGGCCGATGCCGCCGCCGAGCACGACCAGGCCCGGGTCCAGTACCGCGACCAGCGCGAAGACGCCCTTGACGATCCGGTCGGCCAGGACCGTCGCCTCGGTCCCTGCGGTCTCCACCAGATCGCAGAACGTCTCGCCGTCGATGTTCAGCAGGCCGACCTCGCCCGCGCCGCCCGAGGCGCCCCGGCGGAGCCGCCCGCCGAGCACGACGCCCGCGCCGACGCCGTCGTCCAGCCACAGCAGCGCGAAGTCGTCGTGGCCCGCCGCCGCCCCGGCGCGGTGCTCGGCGATGGAGGCGAGGTTGACCTCGTTCTCCAGCACGACCGGCACGCCGACCAGGGACTCGACGGCCTGGCGCAGGTCGCTGCGCCAACCCGGGACCAGGCCGTCGCACTCGGGCCCGGTGAGCGGGTCGCTGCCCAGGCCGGTGCGCGGGTCGACCAGGCCGGGCGCGCCGATCACGATCGTCTGGAGCGCGTGCCCGCCCGCGGCCTCGGTGACCGCCTCCGCCACCACCTCGGCCAGCGGCCCGGAGGGGATGTCGCGGTGCGCCGAGCCGGCCTGCCTGCCGGTGATGTCGGCGACCTCGACGTGCGCCGCGTACCGGCGCAGGTCCACCCCGGCGACGTGCGCCCGCTCGGCGATCAGCCCGTACAGGCGCGCCTTCGGGCCGCGCCGGTCGCCGCCGCTCTCGCCGGTCACCTCGATCAGGCCCTCGGTGGTGAGCCGCTCGACCAGGTCGGAGACGGTCGGCCGGGACAGCCCGGTCATGGTGCGCAGCTGGGGCGCGGTCAGCGGGCCGTGTTCGAGCATCAGGTCGAGCGCCAGGCGGTCGTTGATCGCCCGTGCCAGGGCCGGTGTGGCGGTCTTCACGGGGATCATCCTAGCTTTGGGTCTTTTCATCAGGAACCCTGCCTGATAATTAATTGAGATCATGAGCAACCACCGCGCCATCGCCCTCGTCTTCGCCGTGCACGGCGCCGCCGGCGGCAGCCTGGCCACCCGGATCCCCTGGATCCAGGACCACCTGCAGCTGAGCCCCGGCGTCCTTGGCCTCGCCCTGCTCTGTCCCTCCGTCGGCGCGTTCATCGGCATGCCGACCGCCAGCCGCCTCGCCCACCGCATCGGCGCCCGCACCGCCACCCGCATGCTCATCGCGCTGTGGTGCGCCGCCGTCGCCCTGCCCTCCCTGGCGCCCGCGCCCGTCTGGCTGTTCGCGGCGTTCCTGCTGTACGGCGCGACCGCCGGCATGTCCGACGTGGTGATGAACGGGCACGCGGTCACCCTGGAGCGGCGCCTGGGCCGCTCGATCATGTCCGGGCTGCACGGCATGTGGTGCGTCGGCAGCCTCATCGCGGGCGGCGCGGGCATCCTGGCCGCCCACGCCGGGATCGACGCCCGCCTGCACCTGGGCGTCGCCGCCGTGATCCTGCTGTCCCTGGGCCTGCTGGTGTCCCGCGACCTGATGCCCGACGACGCCGAGCCGGAGGGCCCGGCGCCGCGCCGCTTCGCGCTGCCGTCGCGGGCGATCCTGGCGATCGGCGTCGTCGGCTTCTGCGGAACGTTCGCCGAAGGGTCCAGCGCCGACTGGGCCGCGGTCTACCTGTCCAAGGTCACCCACGCGGGGCCGGGCCTGGCCGCCGCGAGCTTCACCATCTTCATGCTGTTCATGGCCTCCACCCGGCTGGTCGCCGACCACGTGGTGGGCCGCATCGGGCAGGTGTCGATGGTCCGGTACGGCGGCGTCGTCGCGGCCGTGGGCGGCGTGCTGGTCGTCACCGCGCAGTCGGCCGTACAGGGGATCACGGGCTTCGCGTTGATCGGCATGGGCGTCGCGGCGGTGGTCCCGCTGGTGTTCGCGGCGGCGGGCAACCAGGGCCGTACGCCCGGCGAGGGCGTGGCGGGCGTCGCCACCATCACCTACCTGTCGGGTCTCACCGCGCCCGCCATCACCGGCTGGGTGGCCGGTGCCACCTCCTACCGGGTCTCCTTCGCGGTCATCACCTGCGCGGCCGTCCTGATGTCCGTGCTCGCCGGAACGCTGGGTCGCGGGGGAGCGGCGTCATCGGCCGCCGAGACCGCCAAGGAGCCGGTGCCGGCCGCCTGCTGACGCCGCGGGTCCCGTCCCGCGCTCAGGGGATCGGGGTGATCGCGCCGCGCCGAGGTAGGCCTCCCGCACCCGGGGGTTCGACCGCACCTCCACCGGCGGTCCCGAGGCGATCACCCGCCCCGAGTCCAGCACGTACAGGACGTCGCAGACGCCCATCACCTGGTCCATGTCGTGCTCGACCAGCAGCACCGCCAGTCCGTCGGCGGCCAGGTCGCGCAGCAGGCATTCCAGCGAGCGCGAGGCCGGCACCGGCAGGCCCGCCGACGGCTCGTCCAGCAGGAGCAGCCGGGGCCCGGTCGCCAGCGCACGCGCCAGCTCGACCAGCCGCGCGACCCCGGCCGGCACGGTGCCGGCGCGGCACTGCGCGTACTGGGCGATCCCGAGCCGCTCCAGCAGCGCGTCGGCCGCCTCGCCGGTCTGACGGCGGGCGGCCCGGCGCCGCCGCCACCGGTCCGCCCGGGTGCGTCCGGGAACGTCGCGTGTGGCGGCGTGGATCTCGGCGGCGACCTGCACGTTCTCCCGTACGGTCAGTGCCCCGAAGACCTCCGGGCGCTGGAACGTGCGGGCGATCCCGCGACGGGCGCGCTCATGCGGGGCGCGGCCGGTGAGGTCGGCGCCCTCGAAGTGAACGGTGCCGCCCGCCGGTCGCCGCAGGCCGGTGACGACGTCGAAGAACGTGGTCTTGCCCGCGCCGTTCGGCCCGATGAGCGCGGTCACCGTGCCGGGCGGCGCCTCCAGCCCGGCGCCGTCCACCGCCGTGACCCCGCCGAACCTGACCGTGATGCCGGACGCCTCCAGACCGCGATGCTCGTCGTCCGGCATGGCTCACCGTCCTCGTGTGATGTGGATCACCGGCGGATCGTCACCATACAGCCGATCCCCGGCCGTCGTCCCGGCCCGCATCGACTCCTCCTGATCGGGAACGGTGGGTGACATGAGCGACAAAAGGGGCCGTGCCCTGGTGCTCGCGGCGATGCGCGGACCGGGATGGGAGCAGATAGGCAAACTCACCGAGGACGTGGTGTACGACCCGGCCGCCGAGCAGCGGCCGTTCCGGCTCTATCAGGCCGCCGATCTCGCCCGCCGGATCGAGGAGACCGGGGCGACCCTGCTCATCACCGAGGGCGATGAGGTGTCCGGGCCGGTGCTCGATCTCCCGCTGGAGCTCATCGGCGTCACGCGGAGCGACCCGGTGAACGTGGACGTGGCCGCCGCCACCGAACGCGGCATCCCCGTCCTGCACACGCCCGGCCGCGACGCCGACGCGGTCGCCGAGCTCACCGTGGCGCTGCTGTTCGCCGTGGCGCGCGGCGTCGTCACCGCCGACCGCGAGGTCCGGGCGGGCGCGGTCTACGACGGCGGCGTGATCCCGTACCAGCGGCACCGGGCCTGGCAGCTGGCCGGGCGCACGTTCGGCGTCGTCGGCATGGGCGCGGTCGGCCGGGCGGTCTGGTGGCGCATGGAAGGCCTGGGCATGCGCGTCATCGGCTGCGACCCGAACGTTCCGGGCGCGACCCATCGCCTGCCCGAGCTGATCGGCGCCTCCGACGTCGTCTCCGTGCACGCCGCGCTGAACGACGAGACCCGGGGGATGATCGGCGAGCGCCAGTTCTCCGCGATGAGGGAGGGCGCGATCTACCTCAACACCGCGCGCGCCGAACTGCACGACACCGACGCCCTGGTCGACGTCCTCGCGTCCGGCCATCTCGCGGGCGCCGGGCTGGACCACTTCGCCGGCGAATGGCTCGACCCGGGCCATCCGCTGGCCGCGCTGCCCAACGTCGTTCTCACGCCGCACATCGGCGGCGCGACCTACGACGCCGAGGACAACCACGCCCGCGTTCTCGCCGAGGACATCGAACGGATGCGCGCCGGCGAACTCCCCCTCCACTGCGTCAACCCCGAGGTCTTCGAGGTCGGTGACGCCGCCCCGCGGTGACCGGAACCCGCCATCCTCCGCCCGGCTACGGCCATCAGCCTGGTCGCCCCCGCACCACGGTGCTCGACTGTGGCCATGCGACAGCGAACCACGATCTCAGCGGTGACCGCAGGGGTGCTCGCGCTCGCTCTGACCGGCGCGCCGGCACTCGCAGCCCCACTCCCGAAGGCGGTGGTGGGCCCCGTCAAGGTGACGGGCAAGACGCCGTTCCCGGGCTGCACGGCAGGGACGACGCCGACCAGCGTCAACCATCCGGGCGCCGAGGTGGAGCCCTGGATCTCGGTCAACCCCAGGGACCCGCACAACATCGTCACCGAGTACCAGCAGGACCGCTGGAACGACGGCGGCGCGCACGGCCTGGTCACCAGCGTCACCCACGACGGCGGGAGGCACTGGAGACAGGTCGTCGTCCCGGGGATCTCGCAGTGCAGCGGCGGCACCTACGAGCGCGCCTCCGACCCGGGCGTCAGCTTCGCGCGGAACGGTGACCTGTACGCGATCTCGCTGTCGTTCAACGCCAACGACTTCGGCAACGCGATCCTGGTGTCCAAGTCGGTCGACGGCGGCGACCACTGGGGCGCGCCGACCACGCTGAAGAGCGACACCGACGAGCTGCTGCAGAATGACAAGGAGCTCGTCACCGCCGACCCGACCAGCGCCAAGCGCGCCTACGCGGTGTGGGACCGCACCAACGAGCAGGGCGGCCAGCCGGTCTGGTTCTCCCGGACGACCGACGGCGGCCGCAGTTGGGAGCCCGCCCGGATGATCTACGACCCGACGCCGCGGTTCACCATCTCCAACCAGATCGTGGTCCAGCCCGACGGCACTCTCATCGACCTGTTCTTCGACGGCCCGGCCGGCGGCGGCGAGGAGCCGGACCGGCCGTGGGCCAAGCCCCGACCGAAGGCCGCGCCCGAGCCCGTGGGCGACAACCTCGTCCGTGTGATGCGTTCCACCGACCATGGCCGGACCTGGTCAAAGCCGATCAACGTGGCCGCGATCGACCCGGCCGAGATCGTCGACCCGGATCAGCACCGGGACCTGCGGACCGCCGACATCGTGCCGGACATCGCCGTCGACGCCAAGACCGGCCGGCTGTACGTGGTGTGGCAGGACGCCTCGGTGACCCGCAGCAAGGCGGCGATCATGCTCACATCCTCGGACGACGGCGGCCGCCACTGGTCCAAGCCGCTCAAGGTCAGCAAGACCCCCGACTCCGCTCCGCAGGGCAACGGCCAGGCCTGGACGGCCATGGTGGACGTCGCGGCGGGCGGCACGGTCGGCGTCACCTACTACGACTTCCGGCGCAACACGCCGGGGCCGGGCGCTCTTACCGACTACTGGATCGTCACGTGCCGTAGCGGCGGCTGCGCCCGCGACGCCTCGGCCTGGCGCGAGCAGCACGTCGGTGGCTCGTTCGACGTCGGCCTGGCGCCCGACGCGGGCGGGCTCTTCCTGGGCGACTACATGGGCCTTGACCACGTCGGACCCTCGTTCGCGTCCGTTTTCACCCAGACCCATCCGATCCCGCGGAACCAGCAGGACGAGTACGTGGCGGGGGTGCTGCCCTAGGTCCGGAGCCCGGTCCGCGGCATGGTCGACCGGTAGGGCCGATACCGAGCGTATTCACTCCCATCGAGTAAAGTGTCGGGCTGAGCGGCGCTCGTGACCCCGAGCCGCCGCGGGGATTGACATCAGAATCCCCGGTGGCGCGATCCACGCGCCACCGTGGCGGCAGGGCCGCACCGGTCCCGCGTGGTACGGGACGCGACGAAGGTGCCGGGCCCCCAGAGGCCGCCGTTCGCCTCGACACCGGGGGAGAGTTTGCGTCCACTCATGGCCGCCGCGGAGCGCGCGGTCCTCACCTCCGCGCGTACCGCACCGCCCGCCCGCACGCTTCTGGACGTCCTGGACGAGACGGCGCGGCGGCATCCGTACGCCGCCGCCCTCGACGACGGCACCGTCCGCCTCGACTACACCGCCCTGCTCTCCGAAGCCGGGCGGGTGGCCAAGGAGCTGGAGCAGCAGGGCGTCGGGCCCGGCGACCGGGTCGGCGTACGGGTGCCGTCGGGCACCGCCGACCTTTATGTCGCGATCCTCGGCGTCCTCAGCGCCGGCGCCGCCTACGTGCCGGTCGACGCCGACGACCCCGAGGAACGCGCCGCGCTGGTCTTCGGCGAGGCCGAGGTCTGCGCGGTCATCGGCGCCGGGCGTGAGATCACGATGCGGGGGATCCCGGGCCGCCGGTCGGGCCGTCCCGGCCTGCAGGACGACGCCTGGATCATCTTCACCTCCGGGTCCACCGGCAAGCCCAAGGGCGTGGCGGTCACCCACCGCAGCGCCGCCGCCTTCGTGGACGCCGAGGCGCGGCTGTTCCCCGCCCGCGAGTCCGACCGGGTGCTGGCCGGGCTGTCGGTCGCCTTCGACGCCTCCTGCGAGGAGATGTGGCTGGCCTGGCGGCACGGCGCCTGCCTGGTCCCCGCGCCCCGCTCCCTGGTCCGTACCGGCGTCGACCTGGGCCCCTGGCTCGTCGAGCAGGGGATCACCGTGGTCTCCACGGTGCCGACGCTCGCCGCGCTGTGGCCGGTCGAGACGCTGGACGGCGTCCGGCTGCTGATCTTCGGCGGGGAGGCCTGCCCGCCCGAGCTGGCCGCGCGCCTCGCGACCGGCGGCCGCCAGGTCTGGAACACCTACGGCCCGACCGAGGCCACCGTGGTCGCCTGCGCCGCGCCGCTCGGCGGCGAGGGCCCGGTACGGATCGGGCTCCCGCTGGACGGCTGGGACCTGGCCGTGGTCGACAAGACCGGCGAGCCGGTCGCCGAGGGCGAGACCGGCGAGCTGGTGATCGGCGGCGCCGGGCTGGCCCGCTACCTCGACCCGGCCAAGGACGCCGAGAAGTACGCCCCACTGGACTCGCTCGGCTGGGACCGCGCCTACCGCAGCGGCGACCTGGTCAAGGCCGACCCCGAGGGCCTGGTCTTCGTCGGCCGCGCCGACGAGCAGGTCAAGCTCGGCGGGCGGCGCATCGAGCTCGGCGAGGTGGACGCCGCGCTGCAGGCCCTGCCGGGCGTCACCGGCGCCGCCGCGGCCGTCCGCGGCACCGGCCACCAGATCCTGGTCGGCTACCTCGTGCCCGGCGAGGGCTTCGACGAGGACGCCGCCCGCGAACGCCTCCGCGAGGAACTGCCCGCCGCGCTCGTTCCCCGGCTGGCCCTCGTCGAGACCCTCCCGACCCGTACCTCCGGCAAGGTCGACCGCGACGCGCTGCCCTGGCCCCTGCCCGGCACGCCCGGCGCATCCGGCGCATCCGGCCGGGCTGAGCAGGACACCGCCGCCGAGCCGATGACCGACACCGAGGAGTGGCTCGCCGACCAGTGGGCCGAGGTCCTCGGGGAGCGCCCCTCCGGTCCCGGCGCCGACTTCTTCGCCCTGGGCGGCAGCAGCCTCGGCGCGGCCCGCCTGGTCTCGGCCCTGCGCCCGCGCTTCGCGTCGGTCGCGGTCGGCGACGTCTACGAGAACCCGACGCTGCGCGGCCTGGCCGCCCACCTGGGCACCGCCGAGGAGGAGACCGTCCTGGCGGTCTCCGACCGCGTCGTGAAGCCCATGCCGCGCCGGGCCCAGCTCGCCCAGACCCTGCTCATGATCCCGCTGCTCACGCTCGGCGCGATGCGCTGGGTCGTCGGGCTCGCCGCCGCCGGCAACATCGCCGGCCTGCCCTGGATCCCGCACGTCTCCTGGTGGTGGGTGCTCAGCGGCGCCCTGCTGTTCGTGGCGCCAGCCGGGCGGATGGCGCTGACGGCCGGGGGCGCGCGGCTGCTGCTGCGCGGCGTGACGCCCGGCACCTATCCGCGCGGCGGCTCGGTGCACCTGCGGCTGTGGGCCACCGAGCAGCTCGCCGCCCGCCTCGGCGCCGCCGAGCTGTCGGGCGCGCCCTGGTTCGCCTTCTACGCACGCGCGCTCGGCGCCCGCATCGGCCGCGACGTCGACCTGCACTCGCCTCCGCCGCTCACCGGTCTGCTCCGCCTGGGCGAGCACGCGGCGATCGAGCCCGAGGTCGACCTGAGCGGCCACTGGCTCGACGGCGACCTCCTGCACATCGGCGAGATCCGGGTCGGCGTGGGCGCCGTCGTCGGCGCCCGGGCCATGCTCTTCCCCGGCGCGCGCATCGGCAAGAACGCCCAGGTCGCGCCCGGCGCGGCGGTCACCGGCCGCGTCCCCGCCCGGCAGCGCTGGGCCGGTGCCCCCGCCGTCCGCGCGGGCAAGGCGCCCAAGCCCGCGGCCGAACGGCCGCCCCGCCTGCGCCGCTGGACCGTGGCCTACGGCCTGTCGGCCATCCTGCTGAGCCTCCTGCCGCTCGCCGCCGCCCTGCCCGGCCTCGCCGTGCTGCTGGCGATGCTGAACGGTACGACCACGCTGGGCGAGGCCCTGCCGGTCGCGCTGGCCGCCGTGCCGCTGGTGACGCTCGCCGCCATGGGCACGTTCGCAGCCGTCACCCTGGTCTCGGTCCGGCTGCTCGGCCTTGGCCTGAACGAGGGCGACCACCCGGTTCACAGCCGCCAGGCCTGGCAGGCCTGGGCGACCAGCCGCCTCATGGCGATGGCCCGCGTCTGGCTCTTCCCGCTCTACGCCAGCGTCCTCACCCCGGCCTGGCTGCGCGCCCTCGGCATGAAGGTCGGCCGCGACGTCGAGATGTCGACCGTGCTGGCGCTGCCCACCATGACCTCGGTCGCCGACGGCGCCTTCCTGGCCGACGACACCATGGTCGCCCCGTACGAGCTCGGCGGCGGCCGGATGCGGATCGCCCGCGCCCGGGTCGGCAAGCGCGCGTTCCTCGGCAACTCCGGCATGACCGGGCCGGGCCGCAAGGTCCCCAAGGGCGGCCTCATCGGCGTCCTGTCGGCCGCGCCCAAGAAGGCCAAGGCCGGGGCGTCCTACCTCGGCATGCCGCCGGTCCGCCTGCACCGCAACGCCGACAGCGCCGACCAGTCCCGCACCTACCGGCCGCCCACGCGCCTGAAGGCCGCGCGCGCCGCCGTCGAGGCCTGCCGGGTCATCCCCGCGATGCTCACCGTGGCCGTCGGCGTCCTGGCCGCCGCGGCGTTCGAATGGCTCGCCGGGACCTACGGCGTCCAGACCGCGGTGCTGCTCGGCGGCATCGTGCTCGCCGGGGCCGGGATCGCCGCCGCCGCGATCACGACGATCGCCAAGTGGGCCGTGGTCGGCCGGATCACCGCCGGCGACCGGCCGCTGTGGAGCTCGTTCGTGTGGCGGAACGAACTGGCCGACAACTTCGTCGAGGTGCTCGGCGCGCCCTGGTTCGCCGAGCCCTGGCTCGGCACCGCCCCGCTCAACCTGTGGATGCGCTCGCTCGGCGCCAGCATCGGCCGCGGCGTGTGGTGCGGCACGTACTGGCTGCCCGAGACCGACCTCATCCGGCTGGGCGACGGCGCGACCGTCAACCAGGGCTGCGTCCTGCAGACCCACCTGTTCCACGACCGGATCATGCGCATCGATTCCGTCGTGCTGGAACGGGGTGCGACACTAGGGTCCAACGGGGTGGTCCTGCCCGCGGCCTCGGTCGGGGCGGACACCACGGTCGGACCCGCGTCCCTGGTGATGCGCGGCGAGCAGTTGCCCGCGCGGACCCGGTGGCTCGGCAACCCGATCGCGGCCTGGCAAGAGCCCCGCAGCGAGTGACACCGGAGGAACAGACCGGCCGTGAGCAGCTCATGATCGACAGGACGGCCGGGAACGTCCCTCGGTGCGACTACTTCCCCGGGCACGGCAGCGACGACTACCGCATCGGTCACTACGACCTGAACCTGGACTACCGCGTCGGGCCGAACCGCCTGTCGGCCACCGCCGAGCTGTCGGCTGTGGCGGCGGCGACGCTGACCAGGTTCGAACTCGACCTTGGATCGTTCCGAGTCAGCCGGGTGCTGGTCGACGGGCAGCCCGCGCGGTTCCGCAAGCACCGCGACAAGCTGCAGGTGACCCCCGCGCGGCGGATCGCGGCGGGGGAGTCGTTCACCGTCGAGGTGCGCTACGCGGGCAACCCGCGGCCGGTCTCCAGCCACTGGGGCGGGCTCGGCTGGGAGCAGCTCACCGACGGCTCGCTGGTCGCCAGCCAGCCGATCGGCGCGCCGTCCTGGTTCCCCTGCAACGACCGCGCCGACCACAAGGCGTCCTACAAGATCACGGTGGCCACCGGCTCGACCTACCACGTCGTCGCCAACGGGCGGATGACCGACCAGCGGCGCTCGGGCGCGAGCATCACCTGGGTGTACGAGCAGGACGAGCCCATGGCGCCCTACCTGGCGAGCGTCCAGATCGGCCGCTACCAGAGCGTGGAGCTGCCCGGCGCCGTGCCGCAGCACCTGGTCTACCCGGCCTCGGCGGGCCCGCGCGTCCGGCACGACTTCGGCCGCCAGGAAGAGATGATCGCGGCGTTCACCGAGCTGTTCGGCCCGTACCCGTTCGGCGCCTACACGGTCGTGGTCGCCGACGACGAGCTGGAAATCCCGGTCGAGGCGCAGGGAATGTCGATCTTCGGGACCAACTTCGCCGACGGGCACCGCGGCGAGGAGCGCCTGGTCGCGCACGAGCTGGCCCACCAGTGGTTCGGCAACAGCCTCACGCTCGCGCGCTGGCGCGACATCTGGCTGCACGAGGGCTTCGCCTGCTACGCCGAGTGGCTGTGGTCGGAGAGGTCGGGCGGCGACCCCGCCGACGAGCACGCGCTGCGCTGGCACAGCAGGCTGCGCGGCCAGCGCCAGGACCTGCTGCTCGCCGACCCCGGCGCCCGCCGGATCTTCGACGACCGCGTCTACAAGCGCGGTGCCCTGACCCTGCACGCGCTGCGCCGCTCCATGGGCGACGGCAGGTTCTTCCCGATGCTGCGCGCGTGGACCGCCGAGAACCGGCACGGCACGGTCACCACCGAGCAGTTCGTCGACCTGGTCGGGCGCCACGCGGAGTCCTCGGCCGCGCCCGTCCTCGACGCCTGGCTCTACGAACGCCCGCTGCCGAGACTCCCTTGACCCGCCGCCGCTAGTCCCATTCCCAGCGGATGCCGTGAACGCCCGGCTTCACGTCCAGCTCGGCCAGGTGGACCATGTGCCAGCTGGTCGGGCGCAGCTCCTGGACGTCGGTCGAAGGGGTCGTCACCTTGGCCTGGTGGGTGCGGTAGCAGCGGATCGGCGGTGCCGCCGGGTCGAACTCGACCTGCAGCAGGTACTCGTGCGCCGGGAACCTGAACCAGCGGTGGTAGTAGCTGGTGTACGGGCCGACGTCGCCGTAGCCGAACTCGTACTCCACCACGTAGGTCTCGCCGCGTTCCAGCGGCCGGTCGAACAGCAGCTCCATCGCCGTCACGCCGTCGCCTGAGTCGGTGCGGACCCGGCCGAGGCGGCAGAACGTGGCGTGATGCAGGTTCGGGAGCAGCGCCTCCTCGTTGTGGTGCAGCGCGACGTGCCGGTCCACGCCGTCGGCGCGGGCCCGCATCACCAGGCGGGTGCGCACGCTGAGCTCGTCGCGGTTCGGGCCGACGCGGAACCGCTCGTGGCAGCTGAGCCATTCGAGCTGCTGACCGTCGGCGGGGCTCTTGATCTGTTCGAGCAGCCGGTCGACGCTGCCGTGCACCTCGCAGATGTCGCGGTAGGGGAGCGGGCCCGGCGCGTGCCGGACCCAGCGTCCGCGCGGCCGCGGCGGGCCGAGCCTGGCGACCAGCGAGCCCTGCGGGACGCCGAGGATCTGCTCCAGCGCGCGCACGGCGTGCAGCGAGTTGGAGCGCTCGGGGCGGCACTGGCCGCGCTGCCAGTTGCTCAGGCTGGCGAGGCTGACCCGGATGCCGCGTTCGGCGAGCCGTACGTGCAGCCGCTCCAGGCTCAGCCCGCGGGCGCGGATGGCGGCGCGCAGCGCCTCGTCGAAGGAGCTGGCGCGCAGGACGTCGCCGGGCCCGCCGGGCCGGAGCCGTGCCGCCGCGGGCGGCGGGGTCGAAGTCATGGCGGGGTCCTCCTGATGCCGGACGGCCGGGCACACCCCCGCCCCGCCAGCATGGTCCCTGCCGGCGGGGCTGATCAAGGCGAGATTTTCAGCTTTTAGACTTTTGATCCAACTGTAAGGTTCGCGAGTCAGATCCAGCCGTCGAGCGACCGCATGAAGCCGTCGAGGTCGTCGCGGTGGACGCAGTGGCCGGTGTCCTGCACGAACGTCACCTCGAAGCCGCGCGACCGCAGCTGATCGGCGAGACCGTCGTTCACCAGCGCCTTGTCACCGGCCGCCTGAACGAGCGAGGGGACGACGGGCCGGTCGGGGATGTGGTCGCCGGTCCCGGCGAGCCAGTCGAGGGTCGTGGGGTCCCAGGCGGCGTAGCCCTCCAGCTCGGCCTCGACGTCCTCGGGCGACCACTTGGGGCGCAGCCGCAGGATCGACTCGGCGGTCGCGGATCTCACCGACGCGATGATCTGCTCGCGCTGGCCGCCCATCGGGTTCCCGGCGAGCTTCCAGGCCGGGTCGCTGTAGACGGCCTTGGCGGGACGGAGCCGTTCCACCGCCAGCGAGAGCGACAGCGCCCCGAGGGAGTGGCCGATCGCGACGTCGGCGCCGGTGGGGAGCGAGTCGGCCAGGTCGCCCGCGAACAGCTCCGGCGAGTACTCCGCGGTGTGCGGGCTGTCGCCGTGGCCGCGCAGGTCCGGCATCACGACCCGGTAGCCGCGCCCGACCAGCAGCGGGGCGACGCGGCACCAGGTGCCGTGCGAGGCCATGATGCCGTGGACGAGCAGGGCGACCTTGTCGCCCTCACCGAGCTCGTGGACCTTCAGTTTCATTGATCGCGCTCCTTCGCGGGGTGGTGGGCTAACGGACTAGCGGACGGTCTTGACGGGGAGGATGGCCAGCGCGCCGGCCAGCGACAGGACGGCGGCGACAAGGAAGAGGGCGGAGTAGCCGCCCAGCAGGTTGATGATGAGCGCGGCCACGAACGGCGCGACGATCTGCGGCCCGGCGTTGGCGATGTTGAGCACCCCCATGTCGCGGGCGGCGTCCTCCTGCGCGGGGAGGACGAGCGTGACCATCGCGGTGTCGACCGCCATGTAGACGCCGAAGAACAGGCCGCTCAGCGCCATGAAGACGATCATGGTCGACCAGTGCGGGGACAGCAACGGGATCAGCAGCGCCGCCGCCATCCCGGCGCTCGCCACGAAGACGAACGCCTTGCGCCGGTCCAGCCGGTCCGACAGCGGCCCGCCGATCGCTGTGGAGATCACCGAGGTGACCGTGGTGATGAGGGTGAGGATCGCGACGCCGTCCACGTCCTTCATGCCCTTGGGCAGCCCGATGTGGTCCTTCAGCAGGTAGAGCATGTAGCCCACGATCAGGAAGTAGCTCATCACGATCAGGGCCCGGCCGATGAACACCCACATGAAGTCGCGGAAGCGCAGGGCCGACAGGAACGAGCGGAGGTCGTCCCGCATCGACGAGCTCGTCGCCGTGAGCGCCTCGGTGGACGCCTCGTCGGTGCGCGGGTCGTGGGTGAACCTGGCCAGCAGGCCCGCGCCCACCAGCAGGAGCAGGCCGAACGTGAGGTAGCCCCACGGGATCGCGTCCTCGAAGCGGCCGGCGATCACG
Organism: Actinomadura barringtoniae; assembly: GCF_017573505.1. GTDB lineage: Bacteria > Actinomycetota > Actinomycetes > Streptosporangiales > Streptosporangiaceae > Spirillospora > Spirillospora barringtoniae. The sequence goes on along the minus strand of NZ_JAGEOJ010000004.1, from coordinate 126,986 downwards.
ATGCCGAGCAGCAGGCCGAGGTTCTGGCCCGCGCCCATCACCGCCGAGGCGGCGCCGCGCCGCTCCGCCGGGATCCGGTCGGGCACGACCGCGGTGATCGCCGCCTGGTAGACGTTGCCCATGCCCTGCGCCAGGCACCAGCCGATCGCCAGCAGGGCGATCGTGCCCGCGTTGCCCATGAAGACCATGAAGACCAGCGCGAGGGCGGCGCCGCCGAGCAGGTAGGGATTGCGGCGGCCGAACCTGGACCGGGTGCGGTCCGACAGCGCCCCGCCGATCGGGTTGAGCAGCGTGGCGAAGACCGCGCCCACGCCGGTGATGATGCCGAGATTGGCGACCTTGTGGGCGCTGTCGATGTTCTCCACTTGGAGCGGCAGCAGGATGCTGACGACGCCTCCGTACAGCGCGAACAGCAGCAGGTTGCCCACCAGCAGGAACGGCAGCAGCCTGCGGCGCCCGCGTCTGTGCGCGGAAGTGGCCGCGGCCGCGTGGGCCGCGCCGAGCTCGAGGTTCGCCATGGGTCACTCCAGGGGGTGTGGCCGGTGATACGTATCACTTATACGTATAAGCTACATATAGCACCGCAGGTCGGGTGCTGTCACGGGCGGACTGCGGAAGACTGGCGGCGATGGACGATCACACCCCCGGACCGCGCAGCGGCCGTCCGCCGACGAGCACGGACGTGGCCAGGGCGGCGGGCGTCTCCCAGGCCACCGTCTCGTACGTGCTGAACGACGCCCCCGGCGTGCGCATCAGCCAGGAGACCCGCGTCAAGGTCCGGGAGGCGGCCGAACGGCTCGGCTACGCGCCGCACGCCTCCGCCCGGGTGCTGCGCACCGGCCGCAGCGACATCGTCCTGATCCCCACGTCCACGATCCCGGTCGGCCGGCTGGTCGCCGAGCTGGACATGGCCATGAGCGAGCGGCTGCGCCGGCTGGGCCACACGGTCGTGCACTTCGGCGACCCGCGCTCACGGGGCGTCGCCGCGGCCAGAGTGTGGGCCGAATGGCGCCCGGCCGCCGTCTTCGTCGAGGCCCACCGCCTGACCGCCGCCGCCGTGAGCCAGCTGTACGCGGCGGGCGTCGCGACCGTGCTGGCGTTCGGACCCGAGCCCTCGCCGTACGCGCCCACCTTCGTCTTCGACGACGGCAACGTCGGCGCCTGCGCCGCCGAGCACCTGATCGCCCGGGGGAGTGCCGCCCTGGCGGCCGTCGTGCCGACCGAGCACGGCCTGGACGGGTTCGGGCTGCGGCGGCTGGAGGGCGTCGCGCGGGTCGCACGCGCGCACGACGTGCCGGTGGCCCGCGTCGACCTCCCGTTCGACGAGGAACGGGCGAACGAGATCGCGACCGGCTGGACGCGGGACCCGGGTGCCCGCCCCGACGGCGTCTTCGCCTACAACGACGAGTACGCGATGCTGCTGATGCGCGCCCTCCAGGACGCGGGCCTGGACATCCCCGGCGACATCGCCGTCGTCGGCGCCGACGACCTCCCGCTCGCGCCGCTGCTTCGCCCCCGGCTGAGCTCGGTCCGGGTGCTCACCGACATCACCCCCGACGACCTGGCCGAACGGCTCGCCAAGATGATCGCCGACGGCGAGCGCGACCCCGCCACGACGATCCGGGCCAGCCGCACCGAGATGATCGTTCGCGAGTCCTCCTGACAGCGGGTAAGCTCGTTCGCTTGCCCTGAGACCCGGAGGTCTGCCCGCATGCCCGAAAAGCCGGCCACCGTTGACGAAGACCAGGCGGCCGTACTGGCCGCCGAACAAGCCCACCTCGCCGAGTCCCGCGACGCGCTGCGCCGCATGCGCGAGCATGCCCAGTCACTGAACGCCGACGTCGCGGCCGACTGGGTGTCCAGGCAGTTCCTGGAATCCCTGCTCGACCAGCGCGTGGCGGCCCTGGCCGATCACCCCGACACGCCCCTGTTCTTCGGCCGCATGGACCACGACGGCACCGGAGAAGAGACGATCGACCTGCCCGCCACCATGTACGTCGGGCGGCGGCACGTGCACGACGGCGACGAGGGGAAGCCGCTGGTCCTGGACTGGCGCGCGCCGGTCTCGCGCGCCTTCTACCAGGCCGGTCCGGCCGACCCGATGGGCTGGCGGCGGCGCCGCCGGTTCGGGTTCCAGGGCGGCGCGCTGACCGCCTTCGAAGACGAGCCGCTGGACGGCCGCGAGCTCGGCCCCTCGACCATCCTCACCGACGAGATCGAACGGCCGCGCACCGGCCCGATGCGCGACATCGTCGCCACCATCCAGCCCGAGCAGGACGAGATCGTGCGCGCCGAGCTGGCCAGGACCGTGTGCGTCCAGGGCGCGCCCGGCACCGGCAAGACCGCCGTCGGCCTGCACCGCGCCGCGTACCTGCTCTTCACCCACCGCGAACGGCTCGCCCGGTCGGGCGTCCTGATCGTCGGGCCCAACCGGGCGTTCCTGTCCTACATCTCGGCCGTCCTGCCCGCACTGGGCGAGGTCCGCGTCGACCAGGCGACCATCGAGGACCTGCTCGGGGCGCCGCTCGCCGAGGAGCGTGCCGAGGTGGCCGCGCTCAAGGGCGACGACCGGATGGCGGGCGTGCTCCACAAGGCCCTGTGGCGGCTGATCCGCAAGCCCGAGGAGGGCCTGGTCGTCACGCGCGGGGCGAGCCGCTTCCGCCTGGCCGACCACGAGGTACGCGAGATCGCCGCCTCGCTGCGCGGCACCAGCCGGTACGGCAACGGCCGCGCCTCGTTCGCCCAGCGGCTCGCCCACCAGATCCTCGTCCGGATGGAGCAGCGCGGCGAGGCACCCGACGACCGCGTGCAGGACCAGGTAGCCCGCTCCAAGCCGGTCAAGGAGATCGTGGAGCAGGTCTGGCCCAAGATGACGCCCGAGCAGGTGCTGTTCATGCTGCTGACGGACGCCGACATGCTGCGCACCGCGGCCAAGGGCGTGCTCACCGACGAGGAGCAGGCGCTGCTGCTGTGGGCCAAGCCCTACCGGTCGCACCGCACGGCCAAGTGGACCGCCGCCGACCGCGCGCTGCTGGACGAGCTGGCCGACCTCATCGAACGGACCTCCTCGCTCGGCCATCTGGTCGTGGACGAGGCGCAGGACCTGTCGTCCATGCAGCTGCGGGCGCTCGGCCGCCGCTGCGGGACCGGGTCGGCGACCGTTCTCGGCGACATCGCCCAGGGGACGACGCCCTGGTCGGCGCGTTCCTGGGAGGACGTGCTCAGGCATCTCGGCCAGGAGGGCGAGGTGACCGAGCTGACCCTGGGCTTCCGCGTTCCCGGGCCGGTGCTGGACTTCGCCGCGCGGCTGCTGCCCGTGGTCGCGCCCGAGCTGGAGGTGCCGCGCTCACTTCGGGCCGGGGTCCAGGCGCTGACGATCCAGCGGGTCACCGACCTGGACGAGGGCGCCGTGCAGGCGGCCCGCGCCGCGCTCGCCCGCGAGGGTTCGGTCGGGCTGATCGTGCCGGACGCGGCGATCAAGGCCTACAGCGCGGCCCTTACCGGCGCGGGCGTCGAGCACGGCGTGCTGAGCCCCGAGTCGGCCGAGACCGACCGGCTGCTGATCGTTCCGGCGACGCTGGCCAAGGGCCTGGAGTACGACCACGTGATCGTCGCCGAGCCCGCCGAGATCGCCGCCGCCGAGGAACGCGGGCTGGCCCGCCTCTACGTCGTGCTCACCCGGGCGGTCAGCACGCTCACCGTCGTGCACCGCGCCGACCTCCCGGCCCAGCTGTTGTCGTAGGCGATCCGTAGTGTGGGCCGCATGGTCTTCCTGAAGGCATGCGCGCCCTTCGACTTCGCGCACACGCTGCGGTTCCTGTCCGGCTTCCGGCCGACGGCGGGGGAGCAGGACATCACCGACGGGGTCCTGACCAAGGCTTTGCGGGCCAACGGGCACACCGTGCTGGTCAGGCTGGCGCAGGAGGAGTCGGGCGTGCGGTGCACGCGGCACGCCACCGAGGAGATCTCGGCCGCGACGGCCGAGGCGGTGGCCGACCGGGTGTCGTTCTACCTCAGCCTGGACGACGATCTCGGCGAGTTCTACGACCTCGGGCGGGCCGACCCGGCGTTCGCGCCGATCATCGACGAGCTGTACGGCTACCACCAGGTCAAGTTCACCACCCCGCTGGAGAACGCGGTCTGGGCCGTGCTCAGCCAGCGCACCCTGCCGTCGGTCGCGGCGTCCGGGAAACGGGCGCTCGCGGCCGAGTTCGGTAACGAGCTGGGCGACGGCGCAGGCGGCGAGGCGGGCAGCGAAGCGGGCAACGAGGTCGAGTGCGACGGCAGGACCTACGTCGCCTTCCCCGACGTCGAGCAGCTGGCCTCGCTCACGCCCGGCCGGATCGCCGAGCTGGTCGGCAACCAGCGCAAGGGCACCCAGCTGCACGGCCTCTTCCAGGGCTGGCTCAAGGAGGACGAGGAGTTCCTGCGCCACGCGCCCTACCAGGAGGTCAAGGACTTCCTGCTCGGCCTGCCGGGCATCGGCGCGTGGTCGTCGTCGTTCGTGCTGATCCGTGGCCTCGGCCGGACCGACGAGGTCCCGTTCGAGAAGGCGCTGATCGCCGCCGCCTCCCGCGTCTACGGCAGGCCCGTGAACGAGGCGGGGCTGCGCAGGCTCGCCGAGCCGTACGGCCGGTGGGCGGGCTACTGGGCCCACTACCTGCGCGTAGCCGGCTGATCGTCCCGAGACCCCAGCGGAGACCCGGTCAGCGGGGGCGCAGGCCGTCGAAGACGATGTCCAGCGCCCGCGCCTGGACCTGCGGGTCGCCGCTCGCGCTCGCCGCCGCGTGCGATGACCCCGACAGCAGCGCCATCACCTCGGCGAGGCCGACGTCGGAGCGCACCGCGCCGGCCTCCTGAGCCCGTTCTACCAGCGTCGCCAGCGCCTTCTTCAGCGGGACCCCGACCTCGGCGGAGGCCTCGCGGGCGTTGATGCCCGCCTCTTCGAGCGCCTCAGAGACGGCGTTCTTGGTCGCGGCCTGGGCGACGATCCCGCGGAAGAACCCGAAGAACGCCTCGCCCGGATCCGCGGCCCTGGTCAGCTCCTCCGCCTCGTGGGCGAAGCGGGCCAGCAGCCCGACCAGGACGGCCTCCAGCAGCGCCTCCTTGGTGGGGAAGTGCCGGAACACGGTGCCGATCCCGACCCCGGCCTCCTTGGCGACCTCCTCGGTCGAGGCGGAGGTCCCCTTGGCGGCGAAGACCAGTTCGGCCGCGACCAAGACCTTGGCCCTGTTCCGTGCGGCGTCAGCGCGCATGCGTGGCGTCATCGCCGTCCTTCCGTCGACCCGTTGATCCATTGATTCGTTGACAACCGGAGTGGCAACTCCATATCGTCGAATGCGGAGTAGCCACTCCGATTGTACCGATCAGGGAGGTCCCATGCCCGACTCGCCCACCGAGGTCTTCCACCGGCTCGTCCAGGGCGTCGCGAACGTCCGCATGAACGAGCTGCCGCGGCTCTACGCCGAGGACGCCCTCGTCTCGCATCCCTTCGGCCCGTCCAAGGAGCCGATCAAGGGCCGTGACGGGCTGCGGGCGCACTTCGCGTCCCTGCCCGACCTGCCGATCGAGATGGAGGTCAAGGACGTCGTCGTCCACAAGACCGCAGACCCGGAGGTGGTCATCGCCGAGTTCGCCTACGAGGGCCGCGTCACCACGACCGGCCGCCCGCTCCGGATCCCGAACGTCTTCGTGCTGCGCGTCCGCGACGGCGAGATCGTCGAGTCCCGCGACTACGCCCACCACGTCGCGTTCGCCGAGGCGCTCGGCCGCCTGCCCGAGCTGATCGCCGAATACCAGGCCCGGGCATGAGCCCCCGCGAGGTCTTCGAACGCCTCAGCGCCGGGATCTCGGCCGGACGCTGGGACGACCTGGCCGACCTCTACGCCGAGGACGCCGTGGTGGATCAGCCCTTCGCCCTCCCGCCCGCGCCGAACCATCTGGAGGGTCGCGAGGTCATCAGAAGCCACTTCACAACGGCGGGCCAGGGCCCTCTGAGCCTGCGGGCGAGGAATGTTCGCGTCCACGAGACGGCCGACCCCGAGGTGATCATCGCCGAGTTCGACTACGACGCCGAGGACTCCTCGACCGGGCGCAGCGCGACGCTGGCCAACCTCCAGGTGCTGCGGATCCGCGATGGCCTGATCAGCTCCACTCGCGACTATCACGACCACGTGGGATTGGCGCTGCTCATGGGAATGACTCCGGTCACGAGCTGACCGGTTCTGTTGACGTGCCTCCGGCGCCCTTCCTAAGGTGGCACATACCGACCGGTTGGTATGCACGGAGGTCCGCCCCTTGAGCAGCACCGCATCACCCGACGCCGACGACCTGCGCGAGCGGGTCGACGCCTTCCTCGCCGAACACGATCCCGCCACGACCGAGCCGCTGGAGTTCCTGCGCGCCCGGTTCGACGCGGGCCTCGCCTGGGTGCACTACCCCGAGGGCTTCGGCGGCCTCGGCGCCCCGCGCCACCTGCAGTCCGGCGTCGACAAGCGCTTCGCCGCGGCCGGTGCGCCGAGCAACCGCCCCGAGCGCATCGGCATCGGCCTCGGCATGGCCGCCCCGACCGTCCTGGCGTTCGGCACCGAGGAGCAGAAGCGCCGCTTCCTGCGCCCGCTGTGGACCGGCGAGGAGGTCTGGTGCCAGCTCTTCAGCGAGCCCGGCGCCGGCTCCGACCTCGCCGCGCTCGGCACCCGCGCGGTCCGCGACGGCGACGGCTGGGTCGTGAACGGCCAGAAGGTCTGGACGTCCATGGCGCACGAGGCCCGCTGGGCGATCCTGGTCACCCGCACCGACCCGGACGTGCCCAAGCACAAGGGCATGACCTACTTCGTGTGCGACATGACCGCGCCCGGCGTCGAGGTCAGGCCGCTGCGGCAGATCACCGGCGAGGCCGAGTTCAACGAGGTCTTCCTGACCGACGTGGCGATCCCCGACGACCAGCGCCTCGGCGAGGTCGGGCAGGGCTGGCAGGTCTCCACCACCACGCTGATGAACGAGCGCGTCGCGATCGGCGGCGCCGCCGTCCCGCGCGAGTACGGCATGATCGGCGTGGTCGCCGGCCTGTGGCGCGACCGCCCCGAGCTGCGCACCGCCGGGCTGCACGACCAGATGATGCGGCTGTGGGTGGAGGCCGAGGCGGCCCGGCTGACCGGGCAGCGGCTCCGCCAGCAGCTCACCGCTGGACAGCCCGGCCCCGAGGGCTCGGCCGCCAAGCTCGCGTTCGCCAAGCTCAACCAGGAGATCTCCGGCCTGGAGCTGGAGCTGCTGGGCCAGGACGGTCTGCGCTACGACGACTGGACGATGCGCCGCCCGACCGAGGTGGACTTCACCCACCGCTCGCCCGGCTACCGGTACCTGCGCGCCAAGGGCAACTCCATCGAGGGCGGCACCTCGGAGATCCTGCGCAACATCATCGCCGAGCGCGTGCTCGGCCTGCCGGGCGAGATCCGGGTCGACAAGGACGTCGCGTGGAAGGACCTGCCCAAGTGAGCGACCTGCTGTACAGCGAGACCGAGAACGACCTGCGCGGCGGTCTGCGCGAACTGCTCGACGACCGGTGCCCGTGGGCCGACGTCCTGGCGGGCACCGAGAAGGACGAGCCGTACGACGCCGTGCTCTGGCGCGCCGTGGCGACCGACTTCGGCTCCGCGGGCCTGCCCGTTCCCGAGGCACAGGGCGGCGCGGGCGCGAGCTGGCGCGAGACCGCCGTCGTCATGGAGGAGATCGGCCGGGCCGTCGCGCCGGTGCCCTTCCTCACCAGCTCGGTGATCGCGACCGCGGCGCTCATGACGGCCGGGGACCGGGAGCTGCTGTCCCAGGTGGCAGGCGGCACGAAGATCGCCGTGCTGGCCGTCCCGTTCGCCACCGCGCCCGGCATCGTGCTCGGCACGACGGTCGAGGTCCAGGGCGACGCCCTCACCGGCCGGGTGACCGGCGTCGCCGACGCGTCGGCCGCCGACGTGCTGCTCGTCCCCGCGCACGGCGGGCTGTACGCGGTGGACGCCGACGCCACGATCCGCACGCCGGTGACCTCGCTCGACATGACCCGGCGCCTGGGCGACATCGAGCTGTCGTCGGTGCCCGCCCGCCGGGTCGCCGAGGGCGCCGCCGCCGAACGGGCCGTACGCGAGGCGCTCCTGGTCGGCGCCGCGATGCTGGCCTCCGAGCAGCTCGGCCTGGCCGAACGCTGCCTGGAGATCACCATCGAGTACCTCAAGACGCGGTACCAGTTCGGCCGTCCGGTCGGGTCCTACCAGGGGCTCAAGCACCGCCTCGCCGACCTGTGGACATCGGTCACGCAGGCCCGCGCGGTCGCCCGCAACGCCGCCGCCTGCGTGGCGGACGGCGACGACGACGCGCCCGTCGCGGTCGCGGTGGCGCAGGCGCACTGCTCGTTCATCGCCGTCAAGGCCGCCGAGGAGTGCATCCAGATGCACGGCGGCATCGGGTTCACCTGGGAGCACCCGGCCCACCTGTACCTGAAGCGCGCCAAGGCCGACTCGATCGCGCTCGGCACCCCCGACCGCCACCGCACGACGCTGGCGGGCCTGGTCAACCTGCCGCCCGCCTGATCCGACGCCCCGTCTGATCTGATCCGATCCAACGCCTGAGGACCGGTCGCCGACCCGGCGACCGGTCCTCAGGCGTTGTCGCGGTCCTACAAAGGGGAGCGCCGGCGGACGGCAAGGTTGGTGTCCTGGGCCACTTGGAGCGGCATCCGCGGCTTGCTGTGATTCTTCCAAGCCCGATCGGGGGTTGTGGCGCCCATCACATTACATGCAATGTGTAGTTAGGCGCGGTTGGGAGGAAGACTGCATGTCCTCTGTCCGAAGCGAGACCCCGAATGTCCCCGATGCCGTCGATTCGGTACCGCGGTTCCGCACGCTGGCGCCGCTGAGCGTCCAGCACGTCCTCATCGCCTACTCCGGAATGGTCACCGTCCCCCTGCTCATCGGAAGCGGGCTCGGCCTGTCCGGTGACAAGATCGCGGCGCTGGTCACCGCGAACCTGTTCGTCAGCGGCGTCGCCACGCTGCTCCAGACGATCGGGATCTGGCGGATCGGCGTCCGCCTGCCGATCGTCATGGGCTCCACGTTCACCGGCATCGGCCCGGCCATCATCGTCGGCAAGGACGGCGGCCTGCCCGCCGTCTTCGGCGCGACCATCGTGGCGGGCGTGCTGACGTTCGTCGCGGCGCCCTACTTCAGCCGGCTGCTGCGGTTCTTCCCGCCGCTGGTCACCGGGTCGATCATCGCGATCATCGGCTTCAGCCTGGTGCCCTCCACCGCCTCTCTCATCGCCGGTCCCGATCCGGCCGCCCCCGACTACGGAACGCTCAAGGAGGTCGGCGTCGCCGGGGGCACGATCCTGTTCATCCTGCTGGTGGAACGGTTCGGCCCGCCTGTGGTCGCGCGGGTGGCGGTGCTGCTCGCCCTGGTCGCCGGCACGCTCGTCGCGATCCCGCTGGGCCTCGCGGACTTCGGCGGCGTCGGCGACGCGAAGCTGGTCGGCGTCGTGAAGCCGTTCGACTTCGGCGCGCCGACGTTCCTGCTGTCGGCGGTGATCCCGATGATCATCGTACAGCTGGTCAACATGGTCGAGTCGGCGGGGGACACCCTGGCGATGGGCCAGATCGTCGGCCGCGAGGTCGGGCCGCCGGAGGTGGCGCGGGCGCTGCGCGCCGACGGCGCCGCCACCGCGTTCGCCGGCGTCTTCAACTCCTTCACGTTCGTGACGTTCGGCGAGAACGTCGGGCTGGTCAGCATGACCAAGGTGCTGAGCCGCTGGGTCGTCGCCGGCGCGGGCGTGATCCTCGTCGTGCTCGGCCTGGTGCCCAAGCTCGGCGCGGTGGTCGCGGCGCTGCCCGGACCGGTGCTCGGCGGCGTCGGCATCGTGATGTTCGGGATGGTCGGCGCGGTCGGGCTGCGCATCCTCGCCCAGGCCGACCTGGCCGAGCCGCGCAACATGTTCGTCGTCGCGATCTCGTTCGGCCTCGGTTTCGTGCCGGTCGGCGCACCCCACCTGTACGACCGCTTCCCCGATCTCGCCCAGACCGTGCTCGGCAGCGGGATCGCGGCGGGCGGCATCGCGGCCTTCCTGCTCAACCTGCTGCTGAACGAGACGCATCGCGCCACCCCCGCCGCCGCGGGGCCCGCACTGGAGAGGACTCCATCATGAGCATCGTCATCCGCAACGTGACCGCCTGGTCGCAGGGGACCTGGCTCCCCGGCCAGGACGTGCACGTCGAGGCGGGCCGGGTGCGCGCCGTCGTGCCGCACGAGAGCCTGCCGGTGACGGGCGAGGTGCTGGACGGGTCGGGCGGCCACCTCATCCCCGGCCTGGTCAACACCCACACCCACCTGCACCAGTCGATCATGCGCGGGATCGCCGAGGGCGAGCCACTGATCCGCTGGCTGCGCTACGTCGCCGAGGGAACGGTCGCGCTCACCCCCGAGCAGGCCTACGTCGCGGCGGCCGTGGCCTCGCTGGAGGCGCTGCGCAGCGGCACGACCGCGCTGGTCGAGCACATGTGGCCGCACCCCTCGCGCGAGGTGCACGACGCCGTGCTGCGAGCGCTCGACGACACCGGCATCCGCGCCGTCGTGTGCAGGGGAGTGGCCGACCGGCCCGACACCACCCGCAAGTGGGGCTTCGACCAGCGGCTGATGGAGCCGCTGGACGCGGTGTTCGCCCACGTCGACGAGTTGGCGGCGCGGACGGCGGGCGGCCGGATCCAGCTCGGGCTCGCGGTGCCGAACCCTCGTTCGCTGACGCCCGAGGGAATGACGCGGGTCCGCGCGTTCGCCGAGGAACGCGGCATGACCACCAGCATCCACCTGCTGGAGACTGCCACCGACGAGGACATGTGCCGCGAGCACACCGGCCTCGGCGCCGTGGACTTCCTGGAGCGTTCGGGATTCCTGTGGGACCGGCTGCTGGCGGTGCACTGCTGCAAGCTCGACGAGGCCGGGCGGCGCAGGCTCGCCGAACGGGGCGTCGCGGTCTCCTACAACCCGCTCAGCAACATGCGTCTGGGCAGCGGTGTCGCACCGGTCCCCGAGATGCTCGAGGCGGGCATCAGGGTCGGCCTCGGCGTCGACGGCGCGGCCAGCAACGACACCCAGGACGCGCTGGAGACCATGCGCATGGGCGCCTACCTGCAGCGGGCCGTGCACGGCCGGTCCGACCTGCTCGGCTTCCCCGACATGGTGCGGCTCGCCACCACCGGTGCCAACGGGGTCGTCGGGCTGGAGGACCGCCCGGAGGGGCTCGTACCGGGGATCCAGGCCGACCTGGTCCTGCTGCGCTTCGACCGGGACCTGGGCTGCGTCCCGGTGCTGGACCCGGGCGCGACGCTGCTCACCACCGGCAGCAACCGCACGGTCGACACGGTCCTGGTGGACGGCGAGGTCCTCATCTCCGACGGGCGCAGCACGCGGCTGGACGAGAAGGAGCTGATCGCGCGGGCCGTCGCCGCCGCACCCGAGATTGCATGTAATCCATTCGAAAACTCTGGATCCTAAGGGAGTATTGCATGTAACATGTAGTTATCTGGGAGGTGGTCATGGCAGCCACGTACGCGGCGGTGAAGAGCATCGCTCCCGGCGGCCTGCTGGCCGACCGGGCCTACGAGGAGCTGCGGGCCGCCATCCTGGAGAGCCGGCTGGCGCCGGGGACCGCGCTCAGCGTCCCCGCGCTCGCCGACCGGATGAACATCAGCCGGAGCCCGGTGCGCGAGGCGGTGCAGCGGCTCATCCACGACGGGCTCGCCCGGCACGTCCCGCACCGGGGCGCCGTCGTCACCAGCGTGGACGTCGAGGACCTGCGGCAGCTCTACGTCGTGCGCGAGCAGCTCGAAGGGCTGGCCGCCCGCCTCGCCGCCGAACGCCTGGACGTGACCGCGCTGACGGCGCTGGAGGAGATCCTCGCCGAGCACGGCCGCGTCGTGGACGAGGGCGGCGGCGAGGGCGCGCACATCGAGCAGGACATGCGCTTCCACCAGGCCATCCGCACCCTGTCCGGCAACGACCACCTCATCGAGATCCTCGATCAGATCCAAGGCAAGGCCCACCTGGGCCTGCACTCGCTGTGGCGGCACCCACGCGCCGCCCGGCTCGCACTGGAAGAGCACCAGAAGATCTACGACGCGATGGCGGCGGGCGACCCCGACGCCGCCGAGCTCGCGGCCCGCAACCACGTGGCCCGGCTCCGCGTCAGGCTCGCCCAGACCGCCAGCGCGCCCCCGGCGCGGAGGAAGGACGACCAGCGTGAGCACGATGACCACCCGCCGGAGGGAACCGACATCGGCGCCTGACGGAGTCGGCGCCAGCGCTCAGCGGCCCGACGGTGAGGCCAAGGTGCGCGGCGCCTTCGAATACTCCTCCGACCTGTGGCGCGAGGGCATGCTCTGGGGCGCCACCCTGCGCAGCCCGCACCCGCACGCGCTCATCCGCAGGCTCGACACGACCGCGGCACTCGCCGTGCAGGGCGTCCACGCCGTCCTCACCCACGAGGACGTGCCCGGCAGCAAGACCTACGGCATGAAGGTCTCCGACCAGCCCGTGCTGGCCGACGGCGTCGTCCGCCACCAGGGCGAGCCCGTCGCGGTCGTCGCCGCCGAGGACCCCGAGACCGCCAGGCGCGCGCTGAGCCTGGTCGAGGTCGAGTACGAGGTCCTCGAGCCGCTGACCGATCCCGAGGAGGCCGTGACCACCGGTTCGGTCGTCCGGCACGTCAAGATCCGGCACGGCGACCTCGCCGCCGCCCGCGAACGCGCCGAGGTCGTGGTGGCGGGGGACTACGAGGTCGGCATGCAGGACCAGGCGTTCCTCGGGCCCGAGTCGGGCATGGCCGTGCCCGACGGTGACGGCGGCGTCGACCTCTACGTCTCCTCGCAGTGGCTGCACGAGGACCAGCGCCAGGTCGCGTCCTCGCTCGGGCTGCCCAAGGGCAAGGTCCGCCTCACCATGTCCGGCGTCGGCGGCGCGTTCGGCGGGCGCGAGGACCTGTCGTTCCACATCCACGCCTGCATGCTCGCGCTGCGCACCGGCCGTCCGGTGAAGATGTCCTACAACCGCGAGGAGTCGTTCTTCGGGCACGTGCACCGGCACCCCGCCCAGATGAGGATCGAGCACGGCGCCACCCGCGACGGCCGCATCGTCTACATGACCGCGCGGCTGGTGCTGGACGGCGGCGCCTACACCTCGACGTCCCAGGTGGTCATCGCCAACGCCTGCTACTTCGCGGCCGGCGCGTACGAGGTGCCGCACGCCCAGATCGACGGCTACGCGGTCTTCACCAACAACCCGCCCTGCGGCGCGATGCGCGGCTTCGGCGCCGTGCAGTCCTGCTACGCCGTCGAGTCCAACATGGACAGGCTCGCCCGCGAGCTGGGCATGGACCCGCTCCGGCTGCGCGTCCGCAACGCCATGAGCCCCGGCACGATCCTGCCCACCGGCCAGGAGGTCGACGGCCCGGCGCCGGTCGCCGAGCTGCTCGAACGCCTCGCCGCGATGCCGATGCCCGACGACCCCGGCCACCACCGCGACCCGCGTTCCTGGCCCGGCGGGCTCGGCAACGTCACGCGCGGCGAGTCGCTGCGGCGCGGCGTCGGCTACGCGGTCGGCGTCAAGGCGATCGGCTACTCAGGCGGCGTCGAGGACTACTGCACGGCCCGCGTGACCGTGACCATCCGCGACGGGCGGCCGCACGCCGAGGTCTACTGCGCCGCGTCCGAGTGCGGGCAGGGCGTCGTGACCGTTCAGGCGCAGGTCGTCCGCACCGAGCTCGGCGTCGAGGACGTCGAGGTCCGCAACGCCGACACCCTGATCGGCGACTCCGGCTCGTCGTCGGCCTCACGTCAGACCTGGATGACCGCTGGCGCCGTGCAGGGGGCCTGCCGGGCGCTGGCCGCGCGCGTTCCCGACTTCGCGCTGCTGTCCGAGGGCGAGCAGGTCAGCGAGACCTTCGAATACCACCACCGGCCCACCCGGCGCATCGACGTAGAGACCGGCCAGGGCGACGCCCACATCGCCTTCGCGTTCGCCGCCCACCGCGCGGTCGTGGAGGTCGACACCGAGCTCGGCCTGGTCCGAGTCCTGGAGCTGGCCACCACCGAGGACGTCGGCAAGGCCATCAACCCGCGCGCCGTCGAGGGCCAGATCGAGGGCGGCAGCGCGCAGGGCCTCGGGCTCGCGCTGATGGAGGAGGTCCAGGTCACCGGCGGGGTGGTGCGCAACCCCTCGTTCACCGACTACCTCATCCCGACGATCCTCGACATGCCGCCCGTGCGGATCGAGCTCCTGGAGCTCCCGCACCCCGACTCCCCGTACGGCCTGAACGGCGTCGGCGAGCCGCCCACCCTCTCGTCCACCCCGGCCATCGTGAACGCCTTGCGCGACGCGACCGGGCTGGACCTGCCCCGCGTTCCCGTACGGCCGGACACGCTCGCCGGCCTGGAGGAGGTGACCGGTTCCTGACCTGGCGTAGGTACGGTCCGGGCGTCTAGGCGACACCTCAGGCGAAGGCGCGGACCGTGGCCGGCCACTGACATCTGCCCGAACGTCACGTGGCAAGAAGGGTCACCACATGATCATCGATACTCACATGCACCCGACCAACATCGTCGACCAGGCCTGGCGGCACGACGGAGACCCGTTCACCGGCGAGCGCACCCTGGCGATGATGGACGGCCCGTACATGATCAACGGCAAGCCGCGCCGCATCGACTACGGCTGCATCATGCCGCCGCCCGGCAACAGCGTCTGGCAGGACGGGATGCGGTCGGGCCGCGAGGGCATCCGCGACTACATGGCCTACATCACCGAGCTGGTCCAGCGGTACCCGGACCGGTTCATCGGCAACTTCATGTACAACCCGCGGTTCGGCCCGGAAAACGGCGCCAAGGAGCTGGAGTTCCACGTCAAGGAACACGGCTACAAGATGGTGAAGCTCCACGCCAACATGCACGCCTACCGCCCCGACCGGGCCCTGGACTGGCTGCGGCCGGTCCTGCGGGTCTGCGACGAGCTCGGCGTGGTGGTGCTGATCCACACCGGCGACGGGCCGTACTCCATCCCGACGCAGTTCTACCCGATCATCCGCGAGTTCCGGGACGTCAACTTCATCCTGGCGCACTTCGGCGTCCAGACCGGCGGCGTGTACTGCTTCGAGGCGCTCTACATGATCCTCGACAGCCCGAACGTCTACGGAGAGTCGGGCTGGCTGCTCCAGTCGCGGATCGTGGAGTTCGCCCAGCAGATGGAGAAGCACCAGCTGGTGTTCGGCACCGACTCCCCGCCGAACGAGCCCGGCATGTGGGCGCGCGAGCTGGAGGTCCTGTGCGGTCCGCCGCCCCAGGGCATGAACCTCAGCGAGGAGCACCTCGAGGGTTACCTGGGCAACAACATGGCCAAGCTCCTCGGCCTGAAGCCCACCCCGCCCCCGCGCACGCAAGAGGAGGCGCAGGCGCGCCTCAAGGACACCTACGCCGTCGTCGAGCCGTCGGCAGTCTCCACTCGATAGTCCGTTCGCCCGGCCGGGCCTCCCTCACCGGAGGCTCGGCCGGGTGGGGCGGACCCTATTCGGGGGACCGGAGGTGGCCGACGTGCGTGCGACGTCTGGCAATGAAGAATCCCTGTCCGCGACCAAGCCCGTGACCAAGCATCCCGTCGACGAGATGCCGCCGCCCCGGCGCCTCGTCCCGCTGGCGATCCAGCACGTGCTGGTCATGTACGCCAGCACCATCGCCGTCCCGCTCATCGTCGCCGCCGGCCTCGGCCTGCCCGCGCGCGACGTCGTCCACCTGGTCGCGGCCGACCTGCTGCTGTGCGGGATCGGCACGCTGCTCCAGTCGGTCGGCGTCTGGCGGATCGGCGCCCGGCTGCCGCTGGTGATCGGCGCCGCCTACAACGGCGTGGTCCCGATGGTGCTGATCGGCACCGAGTACGGCCTGCCGGTCATGTACGGCTCCATCATGATCGCCGGGGTCTTCATGGCCCTGTGCGCGCCGCTGTTCGGCCGGCTGCTGCGCTTCTTCCCGCCGGTCGTCGTGGGCACCACGATCACCCTGATCGGGATCACGCTGGTACCGGCCGGCGCCCGCATGATCTTCGGCGGCAAGCCGGGCGACCCCGGCTTCGGCGCCCCGTCCGGCATCGCGCTCGGCGGCCTGACCCTGCTGACCGTGGTGCTGCTCTACCGGTTCCTGCCGCCGCTGCTGGCGCAGCTGTCGATCCTGGCCGCGATGGTGATCGTCACCGTCGTCGCGGTGTTCACCGGCCATGCCGACTTCGGCGGGGTCGGGCACGGCGCCATCGCCGGGTTCCCCGAGGCGTTCCACTTCGGCGCGCCCTCGTTCAACCTGGTCGCCTGCCTGTCGCTCGTCCTCATCCAGTTCGTGCTGATGGTGGAGACGTCCGGGCAGGTGCTGGCCGTGGGGGAGGCGGTGCAGCGGCCCGCCTCCACTCGCGACGTCGCCGCCGCTCTGCGCGCGGACGGCCTGGTCAGCGCGCTCGGCGGGGTGTTCCAGTCGTTCGTCTACATCACGTTCACGCAGAACATCGGCGTCGTCACGCTCACCCGCGTGCGGAGCCGCTGGGTGACCGCGGGCGCCGGGGCGATCCTCGTGCTGATGAGCGTGTTCCCGGTGTTCGGCCGGGTGGTGGCCTCGGTGCCGAAGCCGGTGCTCGGCGGCGCCACGCTCGCGATGTTCGCCACGGTCGCGGTGATCGGCCTGCGGATCCTCGCCGACGTCAAGCGCGACACCTCCAACCTGGTGATCATCGCCGTCTCGCTGGCCGTCGGGCTGGTGCCGATGGCGCTGCCCGGCGCGTACGGCGAGCTGCCCGAGTCGGTGCGGATGTTCCTCGACAGCGGTGTCGCCGCCGGGACCATCACCGCCGTCCTGCTCAACCTGCTCTTCCATCATCTGCCGGTGCTGCGCTGGGAGCCCGCCGACGAGGAGGCCGCATGAACCGGCGACGGCTGGTGGTGGGGATCTCCGGGTCCAGCGCGCCGCAGTACGGCATCGGGTTGCTGGAGGCGCTGGCCAAGCTCGGCACGGTCGAGACGCACCTGGTCGTGTCCGCGGGGGCGCGCCGCACGATCGAGCTGGAGGCGCGCCGCGACCCGGACGAGATCTGCGCCCTGGCCGACGTCGTGCACGACGCGCGCGACCTGGCCGCGGCCGTGTCGTCCGGCTCGTTCCTCACGCTCGGCATGGCGGTCGTGCCGTGCTCGATGAAGACGCTCGCCGCCGTCGCGCACGGCCACACCGACGATCTGCTCAGCCGGGCCGCCGACGTGACGCTGAAGGAGCGGCGGCGGCTCGTGCTGGTCACCCGGGAGACCCCGCTCAGCCTGATCCACCTGCGCAACATGACCGCCGTGACCGAGGCCGGGGCGGTGGTGCTGCCGCCCGTCCCCGGCTTCTACGCCCGGCCGCGCACCATCGACGACCTGATCGCCCACACGGTCGGCAAGGTGCTCGACCAGTTCGGCGTCGAGCACCACCTGTTCCACCGGTGGGCCGGAGTCCCCGAGGAGTCCACGTGACCACACCGTCCGAACGCCAGGACCTGCACTCCTTCCTGGCCTACTACGGCGCGCGGCGCCCCGGCGACGTGCTGGTCGTCGATGAGGAGATCTCGGCGGAGGAGGACGTGACCGCGCTGGCGTTCGGCCTGGCCGCGCGCGGCCGGCACGAGATGATCCGCTGCCCCAAGGTGGCCGGGCTGGGCGTCGAGCTGGTCACCAACGTGTTCGCCTCGCGCGCCCGCGTCGCCTCGCTGTTCGGCGTCGGTGAACGCGGGCTGCACGCCGCCTACCAGGAACGGGCCCGGCGCGCGTGCGAGCCGCGGGTGCTGGCGGACGGGCCGGTGCTGGAGGAGATCCTGGAGCCCGACCTGGCGGCGGTGCCGATGATCCGGCACTTCGCCTCCGACCTCGGCCGCTACATCACCAGCGGCATCGTGGTCGCCGAGGACCCGGCCGGCGGCGCGGGCAACATGAGCTACCACCGGGCCACCCCGCACGCGCCGGACGAGCTGGCCCTCAGCCTGCACTCGCGCGGCGACCTGTGGCGGCTGCTCCAGCGTTCGGACGGGCCGCTGCCGGTCGCGATGGTGATCGGCGGGCATCCGCTGTTCATGCTGGCCGCGTCCGCCCGGGTCGGCGCCGACGTGGACGAGCGCGACATCGCCGGGGGACTGTTCGGCGAGCCGCTGCAGGTCGTACGGACGCCCCGGCACGGCATCCGCGTCCCGGCGACCGCCGAGTACGTCATCGAGGGTGTCATCGACCCCGGCGACCACGCGCCCGAAGGGCCGTTCGGCGAGTTCTCCGGCTACTCCTCGCATCGCTCCACCAACAACGTGCTGCGCGTCGACACGATCTGCCGGCGCCGCGACCCGGTGCTGCTGGACGTCGTCGCGGGCAACTCCGCCGAGCACCTCAACCTCGCCCGGATCCCGCGCGAATCGGAGATGGCCGAGCAGCTCATCACCCGCTTCCCCGACGTCACCGCGTTGCACTACCCCAACTCCGGCACGCACTTCCACGCCTATGTCTCGCTGCGGCAGCGCCGCCCCGGCCAGGCCCGCCAGGTGATGCTCGGCCTGCTCGGCTGGGACCCCTACCTCAAGACCGTCATCGCGGTGGACGAGGACATCGACGTCACCGACGACGCGGCCGTGCTGTGGGCGCTCGCCGCGCACTTCCAGCCGCACCGGGACCTGTTCCTGGTGGACGGCCTGCCCGGGAGCCCGCTCGATCCGTCCTCGGGCAGCGACGGCACCACGTCCCGGCTGGCCTTGGACGCCACGCGGGGGCCCGGCTTCGACGGCGAGCCCATCGAGCTGAGCGAGGCCGCCCGCACCCGCGCGGCACGCCTGCTCGACCAGATCGGAAAGGACTGACGCCCATGGAACGGCCCATCGAACACCTGCAGCCCACCAGCTGGGCCGAGGCGCTGGCCCTGCGGGCCGAACGGCCCGACGCCCGCCCCGTCGCAGGCGGCACGGACGTGATGGTCGAGCTCAACTTCGGGCGCACCCGGCCGCCCGCGCTGCTGGACCTGTCGCGCGTCCCCCAGCTCACCGGCTGGGAACGCGGCGACGGCGTCATCCGGCTGGGCGCCGCCGAGCCGTACAGCAGGATCGTCTCGGCGCTGAGCGGCCCGCTGCCCGGGCTGGCGGCGGCGTCCCGCACGGTCGGCTCGCCGCAGATCCGCAACCGGGGCTCGGTCGGCGGCAACCTCGGCTCGGCCTCGCCCGCCGGTGACGCGCACCCGCCGCTGCTGGCCTGCGGCGCCTCCGTCGAGGTCGCGTCGGTGCGGGGGAGCAGGCTCATCCCGGTCGAGGACTTCTTCACCGGCGTGAAGCGCAACGCGCTGGACCCCGACGAGCTGATCGGCGCCGTGCACGTTCCGGTCGCGCGCGGCCCGCAGCAGTTCGCCAAGATAGGCACCCGCAACGCCATGGTCATCGCGGTCTGCTCGTTCGGCGTCGCGATCGACCTGGAGGAGGAGACGGTCGGCACCGGCGTCGGCTCGGCCGCGCCGACCCCGCGCCGCGCTGGAGCGGCCGAACGGTTCATCACCGGGGAACTCGCGGCGGCCGGCCTCTGGCACACGCGCGCCCCGCTGCCCGAATCCCTCGCCCGCAAGTTCGGCGCGCTCGTCGCGTCCGCCGCCGTGCCCATCGACGACGTCCGGGGCACGGCCGCCTACCGCACGCACGCCCTGGCCGTCATCGCCCGGCGCACGCTCACCTGGGCGTGGAACGACCTTCGGAAGGAGACCCGCGGATGCGGATGTCATGCAATGTGAACGGTGAGGACCGGACCGCCGACGAGGTCCAGGTCCACGAGAGCCTGCTGTTCGTGCTCCGCGAGCGGATGGGCCTGCCGGGCAGCAAGAACGCCTGCGAGCAGGGCGAGTGCGGCTCGTGCACGGTCTATCTCGACGGCACCCCGGCCTGCGCGTGCCTGGTCCCCGCCGGGCAGGCGGCCGGACGCTCGGTCGTCACGGTCGAGGGGCTCGGCGACGACGGCGAGCTGGACCTGGTCCAGCAGGCGTTCGTCGAGGCCGGGGCGGTGCAGTGCGGCTTCTGCACGCCGGGGTTCGTCATCGCCGCGCACGCCCTCGTCCGCCGCGGCTACCAGCCGACCGACGAGGAGATCCGCGAGGCGCTGGCGGGCAACCTGTGCCGCTGCACCGGTTACGAGAAGATCCTCGACGCCGTACGGCTGGCGGCCTCCCGGTGGTGGTCCCGGGAGGCGGCGGAGACGTGAGCGGCCGGGGCGGGCCGACGCTGCGCCGCCTCGCCGGGCATCTCGGCCTGCGGGTGCTCACCGGCGACGACCTGCTCGACCGCCCGATCCGCTGGGTCTTCACCACCGACCTGCCCGATCCCGGCCGCTACCTGGCGGGCGGCGAGCTGGTCCTCACCGGGCTGATGTGGCGGCGCCGCGCCGCCGACTCCGAGGCGTTCGTCGCCGCCGTCGCCGCGCGCGGCGCGGTCGGCGTCGCGGCGGGCACAGCGGCGCTCGGCGAGGTGCCGCACGACCTGGTGACCGCCTGCGCCCGGCATGACCTGCCGCTGCTGGAGGTGCCCGCCGAGCTCTCGTTCGCGGTCCTGGCCAGACGCGTGCTGGCCGAACGGCCCCCGGACCCGGCCGGGCGCAGGCAGGAACTGCTCGCGGCGGTCGCGGGCAGCGGCGGCCTCGCCGCGCCGGTGGCGCTGGTCGCCGAGGAGCTGGAACGGCCGTGCTGGCTGCTCAGCCCGACCGGCCGCACGATGGCCGCGAGCGGTCCGCCGCTGCCGGCCGCGACCGCTGAGGCGATCACGACGCTGTTCCACGGCGGCGGGCGCCAGGCGCACCGGGCCAGGCTGGACGGCCAGAGGTTCGCGCTGTGCCCGCTGCCCTGCGACCTGCGGACGCCGCCGTGCTTCCTCGCCGTCGAGTCCGACGAGGACCTGGAGCTGGCAGACATCGCCGGTGACCTGGCGGTCGCGCTGGAGCACGACCGGGCCAGGTGCGACGACGGGTCGGCCATGTCCCGGGCGCTGGCCGAACGGCTGGTCGGCGGCCTGCTCGACGACGACCGTTCGCGCCGCGAGATCGGCGACCTGATGACCGACCTCGGCCTGCCCGCCGACCGGACCCCGGCCGCCGTCGCGATCGAGGTCACCGGCCCCGGTGGCTCGGCCGTCGCGAGGTTCCTCATCGAGGAGGCGGCCGGGCCCGCAACGGCCGTGGCCATCGGCGACCGTGAGGCCGAGACGCTCGCGCTGGCCGGTGCCGCGCCGCGCGAGCTCGCCGAGCACCTGCGCACCGCCGTACGGCTGCTCGGCGGCGCGCTGACCGGCCATCGCATCAGCGTCGGCGTGAGCGGTACCGCCTCCAGCGGGCTCGGCCCGCGCGAGGCGCTCCAGGAGGCCCGCAACGCCCGGCGCCTCGCCGCACTCGGCAGAGCGCCCGTCGCGGTCACGGCCGGCGACGAGATCGACTCGGTGGACCTCCTCATCGCCGCGATGCCGCGCGGCGTCCGGGACCGTTTCAGGAAGGGGCTCATCGGCGAGCTGGAGGCCTACGACGAAAGCCACGGCGCCCGGCTCCGCGAGACGCTGGCGGCCTTCCTCGCCCTCTCCGGTTCGTGGCAGCGCTGTGCCGCCGAGCTGCACGTCCACGTCAACACCGTGCGCTACCGGCTGCGCCGCGTGGAGGAGTTCACCGGGCGCGACCTCAGCCGCTTCCCCGACCGGGTGGACCTGTTCCTCGCCCTGCGCCTGGCCGACTGGGAGCGGGCCATATGATCACTTGGGTGAACGATGCCGACGCGCTGAAGACGCATCTGCCGCATTCCGCGCGCGTGTGGAACTACCTGCTGGGCGGCAAGGACAACTACCCGGCCGACCGCGCCGCCGCCGACAAGGTCCTCGAGGCCAACCCGCGGATGCTCGCCCAGGCGCGCGGCGACCGCGCGTTCCTCGGACGGGCGGTACGCGTGATGGCGGGCGAGGGCATCCGCCAGTTCCTCGATATCGGCACCGGCCTGCCGACCGCGGAGAACACCCACGAGGTGGCGCAGGCCATCGCACCCGAGTCGCGCATCCTCTACGTCGACAACGACCCGCTCGTCCTGGTCCACGCCCGCGCGCTGCTCACCAGCAGCCCGCAGGGCACCTGCGACTACATCCAGGCCGACCTGAACGACCCCGGGCACATCCTGGACGAGGCCGGCGCCCGGCTGGACTTCACGCGCCCCATCGCCGTCATGCTCGTCGGCATCCTGCACCACCTCGAAGACACCCGCGGCGAGGACACGCTCGCCATCGTCGAGCGGCTCAAGGCGGCGGTGCCCGCCGGCAGCATGCTCGCGATCAACCATCCGACCAGCGCCATCTACGGCGAGATCGCCGAGCGCAGCGCCCGGGAGTGGAACGAGTCCGGCGGGCGCCCGCCGGTCATCCTGCGCAGTCCCGAGGAGATCACCCGCTACTTCACCGGCTGGGAGCTCCTCGACCCCGGCGTGATGTCCTGCACGCACTGGCGCCCCGAGGCGCCGCCGGCCGAGCAGGTCGACGCCTTCGCCGGGGTCGCCCGCAAGATCTAGAACACGTCGATCTCGGCGCGGTCCCGCTTGGTGTGCAGCTCCCAGTAGAGCTCGGCGAGCTCGTCGGGGTCGCGGCGCGGCGGGGTCAGCCCGCGCCCGGCCGCGGCGTCGGCGTCGAAGAATCGCGCGGCGTCGCTGCGCTCGATCAGGACCCCGATGGTCAGCATGGCGACGTGGACGTTCGCCGCCGACAGCTCGGCGTTCATGGTGAGCAGGTAGTTGCGCAGGCCCGCTCCCGCGATGCCGTAGCCGCCGAGCGCGGACATCGGGACCTTGGCGGACGCCCCCAGGCCGAACAGCAGCGTCCCGGTTCCGCGCTCGCGCATCCCGGCGAGGACGGGCCGGATCAGCGAGAGCGGCGTGACCAGGGCGCCGTCCAGGATCTCGGCCAGGTTGGCCTCGTCGACATCGGCCATCGGCCTGATCAGCTCATGGTCGATCAGGTTGCTGAAGACGGCGACGTCGACCGGGCCGACGCGGCCCAGCAGCTCGGCATGGTGGTCGCGGTCGGCGAGGTCGGCGGTCACCGCCGTCACGGTGATGCCTTCGGCGGCCAGTTCGTCCCGCCAGCGGCCCAGCCGGTCGGAGCTGCGCGCGATCAGCGTCACGTCGAAGCCCTCGCGGCCGAACCTGCGGGCGGTGGACAGCCCGAGGCCCGGGCCGGTCCCGAAGACGGCAATGGTGGTCATGGCAACCACCTCCATAACTTGAGGAGAACCTCAACTTAGCCGAACTTGAGGGATGCCTCAAGTTGCTATCCTGTCCGCATGGCCACGACCGCCCGGCCGCTGCGACGGGACGCGCAGCGCAATCGCGAACTGCTGGTGACGGCCGCGCGCGAGATTTTCGGGCGCGAGGGCGTGGACGCCTCCCTGGAGGAGATCGCCCGTACCGCCGGCGTCTCGATCGGCACGCTCTACAACCGGTTCCCGACGCGCGGGGCACTCATCGAGGCGGCATTCCTGGGCACGCTGGAGCAGGTGGAGGCGGCCGGTGCGAAGGCCCTGGAGGAGCCGGAGGCCTGGGACGGGTTCGTCTACTTCGTGACCCAGTTCGGCGGGCTGCTGTCCACCGACCGCGGATCCGTCGACGTCTGCACCCGCGCTCTCCCGGACGCTCCCGCGCTGGGGGAGCTGAAAGGGCGGATCGGGGAGCTGATCGAGGCCGTCATCGGCAGGGCGAAGGACGCCGGCGCGCTGCGCGCGGACTTCGTCACCGAGGACCTCGGCCTGTTCGCGCGCGTCGCCAACGGTTCCTCTCCCGAGGAGTGGCGCCGCCAGCTGGGGTTCCTGCTGGACGGCCTGCGCGCCTAGGAGAGGTCGGCCACCAGGCCCACCAGCCGTTCGAGCGTCGCCAGCCGCCCCTCGGCTGGCCCGTCCAGCTTGACCAGCAGCGTCGTGGTGCCCGCCTCACGATGCAGCCGGAGCCGCTCGGCGATCATCTTCTCGGTGCCGAGCAGGTTGGTGCACAGCCCGATCTCCATGGGCACGGCGGCGGCCGCGGCGGCGCGGTCGCCCGCCAGCCACAGCCGCTGCACCTCGGCGACCGCGTCGCCGAAGCCCTGGCGGGCGAACGCCTCGTTGTAGAAGTTGCGCTTGCGCGAGCCCATGGCGCCGATCGTGAACGCGTAGCCGCCCGCGTGCCGGCGCCCCGCCTCCTCCACGTCGTCGGTGAACTCGACCGCCACCGGGATCGCCAGGTCGATGTCGGCGAGCGACCGCTTTGCCCGTTCGGCGCCCTCACGCAACGGCTTCAGGAACGCCCCGGCCTCCTCCGGCATGAACGCGTTGCCGATCCAGCCGTCGGCGAGCTCGCCGGTGAGCGCCAGATTGCGCGGGCCCATCGCGGCGACGTAGGCGGGCACCCGCACCGGCGGGGCGAAGGAGCGCAGCGCGCGCCCTTGGCTGTCGGGCAGGGGCAGCGTGTAGACCGTCCCGTCGTGCTCCAGACGTTCCCCGGACGCGACCTTGCGGACGATCTCGATCGTCTCCCGGGTCGCCTGCACCGGAGCCTCGAACCGCGTACCGTGCCAGCCCTCCATCACCTGCGGGCCGCTCACGCCGAGCCCGAGCAGGAACCGCCCGCCCGACAGCGCCTGCAGCGACATCGCCGACATGGCGAGCATCGCCGGGGTGCGCGCGCCGATCTGAGCGATCGCCGTACCGAGCCGGATCGTGGACGTCTGAGCGGCCAGGTAGGCGAGCGGTGTCAGGGCGTCGTACCCCCACGCCTCGGCCGTCCAGACCGAGTCGATGCCGAGCCGCTCGGCCTCCTGGATGAACGCGGTGTCGGCCGGGCCGAAGAACCCCTGGAACAGGCCGACCTTCATCGCGCGGCCTCCGCCAGGCCCTTGATGCCGGTGACGGTGGCCGTCATGTTCGCGCGGTGCTCCTTGAGCCGCCGGGCGACGATGCGGACCTCCTTGTCGGGCATGGCCTCGATGGCGAAGCTCAGCCCCGACCGCCCCGGGCCCATCCGCATCCACTGCGTCAGGCGCGTACCGCCGCCCTCCGGCGCCAGCGTGAACCGCCAGGCCGACGACGAGACGCCGGGCCCGTCGAAGCTCTCGACCTCGTAGCCGAAGACCTTCGCGACCTCGTAGTCGGTCAGCGTGCAGCGCGTCTCCCACGTGCCGATGGCCGGATGCTCGTTGCGGCCGACGAAGCAGACGCCCACGGCGGGCTCGGCCTCCTTGGCCTCCTCGGCCGCCCACCGTGCGCCGCGGAACTCGGAGCTGAACCGGGCCGGCATCGAGATGTCGGAGACCAGATCCCACACCGCGGCGGGCGGCGCGTCGATCAGGATGTCCACCTCGACGGTGGGGCAGTCGGCGTAGCGGGGCGCGTCCTCGGTCATGCCTCACACCGTAGAGAGGGTCAGTTCACTAGCGCAACTAATGCGGCCGCGCACCAGTTTTCACTCTGACCCCGGCTTTACCTTTTCTTCGCGTGATCTCTGGGAAAGTCGAGGACATGCAGAAGATGTCGCTGGACGCGCTGGCCCGGGAGCACCTGAAGAAGGCGGAGGCCGAGTCCACCGGACGCAGCTCCGCAACCGTCTACGGCGGGCACGAGTGCGTGCTCAGGCAGACCGTCATCGCCCTGGTCTCCGGCCGCAAGCTGGCCGAGCACGAGAACCCCGGCGAGGCGACCGTGCACGTGCTGCGCGGACGGGTGCGTCTGGCCTCCGGCGACGACGCCTGGGAGGGCCGCGCCGGCGACCTCATCGTGGTGCCGGACGCCAGGCACGGCCTGGAGGCGCTGGAGGACTCGGTCGTGCTGCTGACGGTGGCCAAGCGTCCCTAGGAGAGCGGCAGGTCGAGTCGCTTGCGGATCTCGGTCTGGATGGTCTGCTTGTCGGGGCGCGCGTCCACGGTGACCACGTACTCCTTGCGCCGGAACAGGTCCAGCACCGGGTCGGTCTTCTCGTGGTAGATGCGCAGCCGCTCGGCCAGTGCCTCCTCGGTGTCGTCCTCCCGGGCGACCAGCTCGCCGCCGCAGACGTCGCAGCGGCCCTCCTTCTTGGGCCGGTGCGCCATCAGGTTGTAGTCCAGGCCGCAGCGTGAGCACAGCCGCCGCGCGAGCACCCGGCGGCGCACCTCGCCGTCGGGCAGGTCCAGATGGATCACGCCGTCGATGTCGTAGCTCTCCAGGAAGAACTCGGCCTGCCGCCGGTTGCGGGGGAAGCCGTCGATGACGAACCCGTAGTTCCAGTCGTGCTGGTGCAGCCGGTCCTGGACGACGCTCTCGACGTGATCGTCGTTCACCAGCTCACCGGCCGCCACGGTCCGGCGCACGTACGCGCCGAGCTTGGTGTGGTTCTGCACGTGCCAGCGGAAGATGTCGCCCACGCTGATGTGCACGAGATCGAAATCCCTGGCCAGCATCGTGGCCTGCGTGCCCTTGCCGCTGCCCTGAACTCCGAAGATCACATACTTGCGCATGGCTGATTCCTACCCGATCGAGTGTCCCGGCCGATCAGGGCCCCGGGGCGTCGGTGCGCCACAGGCGCTGGCTCAGCCTCCGAATCCCGAACCGGTCGGTGGGTCTTTCGCCCTCCGTCAGGTTCTCGATGACCGACTGGACGGCCGGTGGGCCGACACAGACGAGCGTCGCCCGGGCGCGCCGGGCGCAGTGCAGCCGCACCGAGGGGCGCAGCAGACGGGAGAACGGGCCGCGCCCGCCGCGGCCCACCACCAGGATGTCGTCCTCGCGCGCCAGCCGCACCAGCGCCGCGCCGGGTTCCCCGACCAGCGCCAGCATCGAGGTCCGCACGCCGTAGGGCGTCCCGTCGGCGACGTCCTCCAGCAGCAGCCTGATCAGCTGCTCGCCCGCGCCCTGCAGGGCGTCGGTCACGCAGCCGAGCTGGCCCGCCGCCGCGACATGGGGCGGCAGCGCCGAGGCGTGCACGACGAGGAGAGGCAGGCTCCGGATCCGGGCCTCGCCGATCGCCCAGGCCAGTGCGCAGCGCGCTCCCGGCGAGTCGTCGACCCCCACGACAACCCGCGGGCCGCCCTCCGGTCTCACGATCACTTTCCCTCCTGGGGGGTGCCAACCGGGGTTGTGGCATCCAGGGTGCAGGCAACGGGCCCAGGATGGAAGTGTTTCGGCGGGTGGGTTGGCTGGTCAGCCGGTCGGCCGCCGGGGACGACTCTGACAGACTGCACCTATGACCACTTCGGACGAAACCGACCCCGCGTGCGCCGTCGCCCACGGCGACGTGCGGCCCGGGACCGGAGACCGGACGCTCGTCGCGGTGTTCGCCTCGCCGGTGGCGGAGTTCCTCGTGCGCTACGGCGCCGATCTCGGCTTCCGGACGATCCTGGTGGAGCCCGACAAGGACCGCGCCGAGGGCGACGCGGTGACCGTCGTTCCCGAGCTGGACGGGACGGCCGACGTCGTGGTGACCGACCACCACCGCGAGGAACTCGGCACGGTGCTGCGCGACGTTCTGGCCCAGCCGGTGCGGTGGGTCGGCGTGATGGGCAACCCGCGCCACCCGGCGCCGCACGTTCCGGCGCTGACCGCGCTGGGCGTGGCCGGGGAGGACATCGAACGGGTCCACCGCCCGATCGGCCTCAACATCGGCTCGCGGACGCCGGCCGAGATCGCCGTCGCCACGCTCGCCGGCCTGCTCGCCGAGCGCAACGGGCGGCCCGGCGGCTTCGAGTTCTGATGCGGGCTTGTTGATGCGGGCGGTCGTCTACGAGGCGTTCGGCGAGCCCCTGGAGCTGCGCGACGTCCCGGAACCGGCGGTGCCGCGTGGCGGCGTGGTGATTCACGTCGAGGCCACCGGCCTGTGCCGCAGCGACTGGCACGGCTGGATGGGGCACGACGCCGACATCACCGTTCTGCCGCACGTACCCGGGCACGAGCTCGCCGGGACCGTCGCGGAGACCGGGCCCGGCGTGACCCGCTGGAAGGTCGGCGACCGGGTCACCGTCCCGTTCGTGTGCGCCTGCGGGGTCTGCGGGCCGTGCGCGGCGGGCGACCAGCAGGTCTGCGAGAACCAGACCCAGCCGGGCTTCACGCACTGGGGCTCCTACGCCGAGTACGTCGCGATCGAGAACGCCGACGTCAACCTGGTCGGCCTGCCCGAGGACATGACGTACGAGACCGCCGCCGCGCTCGGCTGCCGGTTCGCGACCGCCTTCCGCGCCGTCCTGGCGCAGGGCCGGGCGTCGGCCGGCCAGTGGGTCGCGGTGCACGGCTGCGGGGGAGTGGGGCTGTCGGCCGTCATGGTCGCGGCCGCCGCCGGTGCCCGCGTGGTGGCGATCGACATCGCTCCCGCCGCGCTGGACCTCGCCCGGCAGTGCGGCGCGGCGGTGACCTTGGACGGGCGCGAGGCCGGGGACGTCGCCGAGGCGGTCCGGGACGTCACGGGCGGCGGTGCGCACGTGTCGCTGGACGCCCTCGGCAGCCCGGCGACCGCCGCCGCCTCGATCGGCGGCCTGCGCCGCCGCGGCCGACACGTTCAGGTGGGCCTGCTGCCGCCCGCGGCCGGGCGCGCCGACCTGCCGATGGAGCGGGTCATCGCCCAGGAGCTGGAGATCGTCGGCAGCCACGGCATGGCCGCGCACGCCTACGGCCCGATGATGGACATGGTGCAGGCCGGGACGTTGCGTCCCGGCCTGCTGGTGAGCCGGACGATCGGACTGGCGGACGTGCCGCGGGCTCTGGCGGCGATGAGCGGGGCCGGATTCACGATGATCCGGCCGCGCGGCTGATCAGCGATCCTGGAGCACCGGCTGCAGCTCGGCCTCGGCGTGCCCGGCCTCCTCGGTCTCGGCCGAAACGTTCTCGGTGGCCTGCGCCTCGCCGCCCGGCCGCTCGTGCCGCAGGGTGACGGCGGCCAGGATCGCCAGCCCGACGAACATCAGGCCACTGATCGCGGCGATGCTGTGCAGGCCGGAGGTGAACGCGCAGCGCGCGGCGTCGAGCAGGTCGGCGGCCTGGGCGCTCGGCAGCGTGCCTGCGACCCGCGTGGCGCCGGTGATGCCCTCCTTGGCGGCGTGCGCCGTATCGGCCGGAACGCCTGCGGGCATCGAGTCGCTCAGGTGGCCGCGGTAGAGCGCCGTGCCGAGGCTGCCGAGCGCGGCGACGCCCAGCGAGATGCCGAGCTCGGCGCCGGTCTCGGAGACCGCGGAGGCCGACCCGGCCTTCTCCGGCGGGACCGAGCCGAGGATCAGGCCGGTCCCGAGCGCCGCCGCCAGGCCGACCCCGAACAGGGAGACGATCAACCCGGTGACCAGCACGCCCTCGTTGCCGCCCGTGCCGACGCCGGTGAGGATGAAGAAGCCGAGGGCGGCGATGCCCATCCCGGTCGCGATGATCGTGCTCGGCCGGAACCGCTGCGCGAGCCCTGGGGCGATCTGGGAGGAGGCCACCATCGCCAGCGAGGAGGGCAGCAGCCACAGGCCCGCCTTCATCGGCGAGAAGCCCGCGACGACCTGCAGGTGCAGGGCGAAGAACAGGTAGCTGCCGCCCTGGATCAGGCCGAAGAGGATCCAGATGACCAGCGCGGACCGGAACGTGCGGTTGGCGAACAGGCGCAGGTCCAGCAGCGGGTCGGCGAGGCGGCGCTGGCGCCGGGCGAACAGCGCGCCGAAGGCCAGGCCGACCGCGATGGCGGCGGTCGGGACCGGCTCGAAGCCCTGCTTGGCCAGCTCCTTCAGCCCGTACACCACGGGAAGGATGGCGACCAGCGACAGCGCCACGCTCAGCGGGTCGAGCCTGCCGGCCTTCGGCGTGCGGTACTCCGGCAGCAGGAACGGGCCGGTCGCCAGCAGCAGGACCATGACCGGCACGCCGAGCAGGAACGCCGAGCCCCACCAGAAGTTGTCCAGGAGCGCCCCGCCGATCACCGGGCCGAGCGCGACGCCGCCCATGAACGCGCTCATCCAGACCGCGATCGCCCGGCCGCGCTGGCGCCCGTCGGTGAACATGTTGCTGATCAGCGCCAGCGTGGAGGGCATCAGGGTCGAGCCCGCGATCCCCATCACCGCCCGCGTGGCGATCAGCATCTCGGGGCTGGTCGAGTAGGCGGCGGCGACCGAGGCCACGCTGAACGCGCTCGCCCCGATCAGCAGCAGCCGGCGGCGGCCGATACGGTCGCCGAGCGTGCCCATCGTGACCAGGAAGCCCGCGATCATGAACCCGTAGATGTCCATGATCCAGAGCTGCTGGGTGGAGCTCGCGCCGAGGTCCTCACTGAGCCTCGGGAGCGCGAGATAAAGAACGCTCATGTCGAGCGAGAGCAAAAGGGTGGGGAGCGTGAGCACCGCCAGCCCGATCCATTCGCGCCGTCCTGCCCGGCCGTCCTTCTTCATGATCGTTCTCCGTCCGCATCCTTGTTCGTCAGTCGGAGGAGTAGACCGCAGGGCCGTCGAAAACTCATCGGCGAGGGGAAATTCGCAGGTAGAAGACGGTTCAAGTAATTGACAGCTGTTCTGTCGTAGGTGTGGCATACGTTCTTAGGCCAGAGCAGTTGAAGCGTTTCAGACACCGTGCCGTGCAGTGAGGTAAAGGATCATGGCGAACACCACCGCCGACGCCGAATTCGAGACGATCATCGACCCGTACCGGCGCGAGCTTCTGGCGCACTGCTACCGGATGCTGGGCTCGATCCACGACGCCGAGGATCTGCTGCAGGAGACCTACCTGCGCGCCTGGAACTCCTACGAGCGGTTCGAGGGGCGCTCCTCCCTGCGCACCTGGCTCTACCGCATCGCGACCAACGTGTGCCTGACCGCGATCGACCAGCGCGGCAAGCGGCCGATGCCGTCGGGCCTCGGCGGGCCGAGCGACCCCGACCGGCCCGTCGTCGCGCTCGACGACGTGCCCTGGCTGGAGCCCGCGCCCGACAGCGTGTTCGGCTCCGACGCCGTCGACCCGGCCTCGATCGTCACCTCGCGCGAGAGCACCCGGCTGGCCTTCATCGCCGCCCTCCAGCACCTGCCCGCCAAGCAGCGCGTCGTGCTGATCCTGCGCGACGTCCTCAAGTGGAAGGCCGCGGAGGTCGCCGAGCTGCTGGAGACCTCCACCGCCGCCGTCAACAGCGCGCTGCAGCGCGCCAAGGCGCAGCTGGAGCAGGTCGCCCCCGACCAGGACGCGCTCGCCGAGCCGAGCGACCCCGAGCAGCGGGAGCTGCTGGAACGCTACGCCACCCTCTTCGAGAAGGCCGACATCGAAGGGCTCGTCAAGCTCTTCAAGGAGGACGCGCACTGGGAGATGCCCCCGTTCCCCGAGTGGTTCGTCGGCGCGGAGAACATCGGCCGCCTCATCAGCAGGCAGTGCAACCCCGCCCCGGGCGAGCTCGTCCTGGTGCCGACGCTGGCCAACGGCCAGCCCGCCTTCGGCATGTACCGGCGCGACGAGGACGGCGTGCACCGCCCGTTCCAGCTCCAGGTGCTCAGCATCGACGACCGCGGCGAGATCGCCCACGTCGGCGCGTTCTTCGACACCACGCTGTTCGCGGTGTTCGGGCTGCCCGAGGTGTACGAGGGCTGAGCGGGCTCGCCCTGAGCAGGTCGGCCCTGGGCATGGGCGGGCCCGAGCAGGGTCAGCGCAGCGCCTGCTGGACGAAGAAGATGATCAGGGAGGCGAGGATCCCGGTCACGTACTGCAGGATCGCCCAGGTACGGATCGGGAGGGCGCGCTGCGAGCGGACGTTCCGGTAGACGTCGGCCGCCTCCTTGAGGCCCTTGTCGAGCATCAGGCGCGGCGGGGGCTGGGCGATCTGGGTCAGCAGCGGGCCCAGCGCCTCGGCCTGGTAGGCGCGCACCAGGCGCGACAGCGTCATGAACGGGAGGACGGCCGCGTACAGCGCCAGCAGGGCGGCCACGACCGGGAAGCCGTAGACGAAGAAGAGCAGCGGCAGCGGCGGGTCCTTCGCCGCCGCCGCGACGCCCGCGAGCTCGATGGTGATGACGCCGAAGCCGACCCCGGCCGCGATGAGGGCGAAGCATGCGCAGAGCCGCACCAGGCCCGGCGTGCTCGCCGGGTCCATCCAGGTGAGCCGCAGGTTCGAGCAGCGCCGCAGCCGGTGCGGCGTCCAGGCGGCGACCACGACCCAGTAGAGCACCCCGCCGCCCAGGAACCCGGTCCACGTCGCGGGCAGGTAGGCCAGCACCAGGTCCGCGTGATGACCGGCCGGGCGGCTCAGGTCCACGTACGCCCCGGTGACGCCGACCAGGAGCCCCAGCAGGCCGCACGCGACCTGCCAGCGCGCCCGCAGGCGGCGTTCGAGCCAGCCGCTGAAGCTGTCGCGTTCCGGCGAGGCGCACACCAGGTCGGCGACTCGGTCCGCGCTCCGCTCGGCGTACCGCCAGCCCGCCCACGCCATCGCGAGCATCAGCGCGCAGGCGAGGCTGAGCAGCGCCCCGTAGAGGTGGGCGCGGGGGCCGTGCATCGACACGTCGCGCGCCGCCAGCCCCGCGACCACGTTGACCAGGTAGGGCCACGAGGCGACCAGGCCCAGCGCCGCCATCGTCGCGATCGCCCCCGGCATCGGCCCCTGCCGGATGGGCACCGGCCGGACGAGCCGCAGCAGCAGCACCCGCTCGTACCCGAGCCGCATGACCGAGGCCAGCTCGTGCCGGAACTCGGCTCGCTGCTCGGGCGGGCACGACGCCTGGTCCGCCGCGACCAGCACGGTCCACGGCGGTTCTTCAGCCGCGGTTGTAAGGACGGACGCGCCGTCAGGCGTCTTCTGCTGCGAGACGGTCATGAGTCCCCCTGCGGCCCCCGATACCGGCCACTACATGGTGATGGGGTCCGGGCGGAGAGTCCACCGGTGACGGCGACGGGTTTCCGGTGAACGGAAACCCGCCATGATCGGTGTGAGGGGTCGCTGAGAGAGTGAGGGCATGGACAAGGTCGTGGCGTCGGCGGCGGAGGCCGTCGCGGGCATCGGAGACGGCGCCTCCCTCGCCGTCGGGGGCTTCGGCCTCTGCGGGGTGCCGGCGGTGCTGATCGGTGCGCTGTACGAGCTCGGACCCGGTGACCTCACCGTGGTCTCCAACAACTGCGGGCTGGACGGGCGCGGGCTCGGGCGGCTGCTGGCCGCCGGGCGGATCGCGCGGGCGATGGGCTCCTACGTCGGTGACAACAAGGAGTTCGCCCGCCAGTACCTGGCCGGTGAGCTGGAGGTCGAGCTGATGCCGCAGGGCACGCTGGCCGAGCGGCTGCGCGCAGGGGGAGCGGGCATCCCGGCGTTCTACACCCCGGCGGGCGTCGGCACGCTGGTCAGTGAGGGCGGCCTGCCGTGGCGGTACGCGCCGGACGGCAGCGTCGCGGTCGCCTCCCCGGCCAAGGAGGTCCGCGAGTTCGGCGGCCGCCACTACGTGCTGGAGGAGTCCATCACCACCGACTTCGCGCTGGTCAGGGCAGCCAAGGGCGACCGCCACGGGAACCTGGTCTTCGACAAGTCGGCGCGCAACTTCAACCCGCTCGCCGCGATGGCGGGCCGGGTGACGCTCGCCGAGGTGGAGGAGCTGGTCGAGCCGGGCGAGCTGGATCCCGACCATGTGCACCTGCCGGGGGTGTTCGTCCAGCGCGTCGTGCGCTTGACTCCGGAACAGGCGGCCGACAAGCCGATCGAGAAGAGAACGGTGCGCTGATGGCCTGGTCGAGAGACGAGATCGCGGCCCGAGCCGCGCAGGAACTGCCCGATGGGGCGTATGTGAACCTGGGGATCGGCCTGCCCACCCTCATCCCGGGCTTCGTCCCGGAGGGGCGCGAGGTCGTGCTGCACGCGGAGAACGGGGTGCTCGGCGTCGGCCCCTACCCGGACGTGGACGGCGTGGACCCGGACCTGATCAACGCCGGGAAGGAGACCGTCACGGCGCTGCCGGGCGCCGCCTACTTCGACTCGGCGCTGTCGTTCGGCATGATCCGCGGCGGTCACATCGACATCGCGGTGCTCGGCGCCATGCAGGTGTCGGCCCGCGGGGACCTGGCCAACTGGTCGGTCCCCGGCAAGATGATCAAGGGCATGGGCGGGGCCATGGACCTGGTGCACGGCGCCGGGCGGGTGATCGTGGTGATGGGCCACACCGACCGGTCCGGCACGCCGAAGATCGTGGACGAGTGCTCCCTGCCGCTCACCGGGGCGCGCTGCGTGGACCGGATCATCACCGATCTGGCCGTGCTGGACGTGACGGGGGAGGGACTCGTCCTGGTGGAGACCGCGCCCGGCGTGACCGCCGAACAGGTCAGGGCGGCCACCGAGCCGCCCGTGGCCGGCGTTCAGGAGAAGAGGGCACACGCATGACCCATCCCCCGTACATGTATCCCGAGTACAAGAGCACCGTGCTGCGCGCGCCCGCCCAGCCCCCGGTCATCCCCAAGCTCGGCCCGGACTCCGTCGAGCTCACCGCGCCCGTCTTCGGGCACGCCGAGCTCGGCGCGCTGGACGCCGACCTCACCCGGCAGAGCACCGGCGAGCCGCTCGGCGAGCGGATCATCGTGACCGGGCGAGTGCTGGACGCCCACGGCAGGCCGGTCCCCGGCACGCTGCTGGAGGTGTGGCAGGCCAACGCCTCGGGGCGGTACGCGCACGCCGGCGACCAGCATCCGGCGCCGCTGGACCCGCACTTCGCCGGGGCGGGCCGTTGCCTGACCGACGATCGCGGGTACTACCGGTTCGTGACGATCAAGCCCGGGGCCTACCCGTGGCGCAACCACCACAACGCCTGGCGGCCCGCGCACATCCACTTCTCGGTGTTCGGCAGGGCGTTCACCCAGCGGCTGGTCACCCAGATGTACTTCCCGGGCGACCCGCTGTTCCCCTACGACCCGATCTTCCAGTCGGTGCCGGACCGGCACGCCAGGGAACGGATGATCGCCCGGTTCGACATGGACGTGACCGAGCCGGAGTGGGCGCTCGGCTACACCTGGGACATCGTGCTCGGCGACACCCCGATGGAGGCGTGATGACCTGCTCATGGTCGCGGCTCCGCCGCTCCGGGTCATGGCGCATCGACGCCTCGTCTTCCCTCGTCGGTCGTTCCTCCCTCCTCAGTCCAGACAAGGCGGCGCCATGACCACCCCCTCGCAGACGGTCGGGCCGTTCTTCGGCGACGCGCTGCCGTACGAGGGCGGCCCCGAGATCGTGTTCGGCTGGCGGCCGGAGGCCATCAAGGTGCAGGGCCGGGTGTTCGACGGCGCGGGCGTCACCGTTCCCGACGCGCTGGTGGAGGTCTGGCAGGCCGACGAGGACGGCCGGATCCCGGCCAGGCCGGGCGGCCTGCGGCGCGACGGCCACGGCTTCTCGGGGTTCGGCCGGTGCGCGACCGACGTGGCCGGGGCCTACTGGTTCCGTACGGTGAAGCCCGGCTCGACCGGCCCGGGCTGCGCGCCGTACCTGTCGGTGCTGATCTTCGCGCGCGGCCTGCTGAAGCCGGTCTTCACCCGCATGTACTTCCCCGAGGACACCGCCGCGCACGAGAGCGACGTGCTGCTGAACGGGGTCCCGGTCGAACGGCGCGACACCCTGATCGCCGACGAGGGCTCCGACGGCTCCTACCGCTTCGACATCTACCTGCAGGGTGAACGGGAGACGGTCTTCCTTGCCTTCTGAGGCCGACGAAGTCGGGCCGGGGGGTGCGGGAGGTCGTCCCCCCTCGGGAAACGCTGAGCAGCCGGACGCCGGTCTGCTGTCGCCGGTGCGCGCCGGGACGGCGGCCGAGGCCGCCACCGGCGACCGGTCCTGGCTGCAGGCGCTGCTCGACGCCGAGGCCGCGCTGGCCCGCGCCCAGGCGCGCCTCGGCATGATCCCGCAGGACTCGGCCGACGCGATCGCCTCAGCGGCGCGGGCGGAGAACTTCGACCTGCCAGAGCTGGCGCGGCGCGCGCGGGGAGCGGGCAACCCGGTCGTTCCACTGGTCGCCGACCTGCGCGGCCTGGTGGGCGAGGCGGGGGAGGACGTTCATCGCGGCGCGACCAGCCAGGACATCGTCGACACGGCCGCCATGCTGGTCGCCGACCGTACGCGCGGCGGCATCCTGACCGCGCTCGATCGCGCGCTCGCGGCCCTGGCCGAGCTGGCCGAGACGCATCGCGACGTCCCCATGGTGGGCCGCACGCTCGGCCGCCAGGCGCTGCCCATCACGTTCGGGCTCAAGGCCGCCGGGTGGCTGATGGGCGTCCTGGAGGCGCGTGAACGGCTGGCCGCGGTACGCCTGCCCGTGCAGCTCGGCGGGGCGGCGGGCACGCTCAGCGACTACGGCGCGCAGGGCCTGGACCTGGTCGCCGCCTTCGCCGCCGAGAACGGCCTGGCCCAGCCGGATCTGCCCTGGCACACGCGCCGCACGCCGATCATCGACCTGGCCTCCGCCCTCGGCCTGGCCTCGGGAGCGCTCGGGAAGATCGCCACGGACGTCGTCCTGCTGGCGCAGAGCGAGGTGGACGAGGTGGCCGAGCCCGCCGCGCCCGGACGCGGCGGATCGTCGGCGATGCCGCACAAGCGCAACCCCGCGCTCGCGACGATGATCCGCGCCGCCGCGCTTCAGGTCCCGGCGCACGTGCAGATCCTGCTCGCCGCGCAGGCCACGCCGCACGAACGGCCGGCGGGGGAGTGGCACGCCGAGTGGGAGCCGCTGCGCGAGTGCCTGCGGCTGACCGGCGGCGCCGCCGAGACCGCCGCCGAACTGCTGGACGGCCTGGAGGTCGCCCCGGACCGGATGCGGGCCAACCTCGACGACCTGCTGAAGACCGTCGGCGCCGATCCCGGTCCCGGCGCGGCCCCGGAACTGGTGGACCGGGCGCTGGCCGCCTACCGAAGGAGCCTCGGATGATCCTCGCGCACCGCCTCGACGGGGCCGAGGACGCGCCCGTCCTGGTGCTCGGCCCCTCCCTCGGCACGACCACCGACCTTTGGCGGCACGAGATGCCAGCGCTCACCGAGCGCTGGCGCGTGCTGCGCTACGACCTGCCCGGGCACGGCGAGTCACCCGCGCCCGCCGAGCCGTTCACCATCGAGGACCTGGCGGCGGCGATCGCGGATCTGCTTGACCGGCTCGGCATCGGCCGCGTCGCCTACGCGGGCGTCTCGATCGGCGGCGCGGTGGGGACCGCGCTCGCGCTGAGCGAGCCCGACCGCGTCGCGAGCCTGATCCTGTGCTGCACCTCGCCGCGTTTCGGCCCGCCCGAGGGCTGGCACGAACGGGCCTCGCTCGTCCGCCGCGAGGGGACGGCGGCCCTGACGGGCGGCGCCGCCGCTCGCTGGTTCACCGCGGGCTTCGACGATTCCGCGCCGTACGTGGCGATGCTCGCCGCCGCCGACCCCGAGGGGTACGCGGCGTGCTGCGATGCGCTCGCCCGCTTCGACGCGACCGGGCGGCTCGGCGAGGTCGCCGCGCCGACCCTGGTCATCGCGGGCGCGGAGGACGGGCCGACCCCGCCCGCCGGGCACGCCGAGGTCCTGGCGGCCGGCATCCCCGGCGCCGGGCTGCTGGTTCTCGAGCGCGCGGGCCACCTCGCCGTCGCCGAACGCCCCGGCCCGGTCACCGCCGCCATCACCGCCCACCTGGACCGCACCTGGAAGGGACAGCCCGGATGAACGACGAGCAGCGGCACGCCGAGGGCATGAAGACCCGCCGCGAGGTGCTCGGCGACGCCCACGTCGACCGGGCCGTCGCGGGCACCGACGAGTTCACCGCCGACTTCCAGGACATGATCACCCGCTACGCGTGGGGCGAGATCTGGACCCGGCCCGGCCTGGACCGCCGGACCCGCAGCTGCATCACGCTCACCGCGCTCGTCGCGCGCGGCCACCTGGACGAGCTCGCCATGCACGTACGGGCCGCGCGCCGCAACGGCCTGACGCCGGAGGAGATCAAGGAGGTCCTCCTCCAGACGGCGATCTACTGCGGGGTGCCCGCCGCCAACGCCGCCTTCGCGGTGGCGCGGAGCGTGCTGGCCGAAGAATGAAGACCGTCGCGCAGAAGGTCATGGCGATCCTGGACGCGTTCGCGGCCGGGGACGTCCGCCTGAACCTGACCGAGCTGTGCCGCCGCACCGGATTGCCGCTGGCGACCGGGCACCGGCTCGTCGGCGAGCTCGTGCAGGGCGGGTTCCTGGACCGGGGCCCGGACGGCACGTACCGCATCGGCACCCGGCTCTGGCGGATCGGCAGCCAGGCCACGGCGGTGACCGGGCTGCGCGAGCTGGCGCTGCCGCACATGGAGGACCTGTACGAGGCGACGCACGATAACGTGCAGCTCGCGGTCCTGCGCGACGGGCGCGCGCTGTTCGTCGAGCGGCTGCGCGGCACCCGGTCCGTGCCGACCGTGACGCAGGTCGGCGCGGCGCTGCCGCTGCACGCGACCGGCGTGGGCAAGGTCTTGCTGGCGTACGCGCCCGACGCGGTCGCCGACCAGCTGATCGGCGGCGGCCTCACCAAGCACGCGGCCCGCACGATCACCGACCCCGACGAGCTGCGCCGCTGCCTGGCCGAGGTCCGCGCGAACGGCTACGCGGTCACCAAGGACGAGATGACGCTCGGCGCCGCCTCGGTCGGCGCGCCCGTGCGCGCGGCGGGCGGCTCGGTGATCGCCGCCCTCTCCCTAGTCGTACGGAGCCGTACGGTCGACGTCCGCAGGCTCCTCCCGCCGCTGCTCACGGCGGCCCGCGCACTTTCCCGCGACGTCACCGCGCACTGGCGCGGCGAGTCGGCGGGTCCCCCCGAAGAGGTCTAGGAGGCACCATGCGTACCCAGGTGGCGATCGTGGGCGGCGGCCCCGCGGGGCTCCTGCTCTCCCACCTGCTGCATCGGCAGGGGATCGCGTCCGTGGTGCTGGAGAGCCGCGACCGCGCCTACGTCGAGCACCGGCAGCGCGCCGGGATGCTGGAGCAGGGCACCACCGACGTGCTGCGCGAGAGCGGCGTCGGCGAGCGCCTGGACCGTGAGGGGCTGGTCCATCACGGCCTGGAGCTGCGGTTCGGCGGGGCCTCGCACCGGATCCCGCTGACCGACCTGACCGGCCGTACGGTGACCGTCTACGCGCAGACCGAGATCGTGAAGGACCTGGTCGCGCGGCGGCTGGCCGACGGCGGCGACGTGCGCTTCGAAGCCGAGGTGGTCGAGATCGACCCGATCGCGCCGAGCGTGACCTTCCGGCACGAGGGCGCGGTACGGACGCTGGAGTGCGACTACGTCGCCGGATGCGACGGCTTCCACGGCGTGAGCCGGCCCGCGGTGCCGGGCCTGCGCACGTTCGAACGCGAGTACTCGTTCGCCTGGCTGGGCGTGCTCGCCGACGTCGCGCCGTCCACCGACGAGCTGATCTACGCCGGCCACGAGCGCGGGTTCGCCCTGCACAGCCTCCGTTCGCCCAAGGTCAGCCGCCTCTACCTGCAGGTCGCGCCGGACGAGGACCTGGCCGCCTGGCCGGACGAGCGGATCTGGTCCGAACTGGCCGCCCGCTTCGCGACCGACGACGGCTGGAAGCTGCACGAGGGGCCGATCACCGACAAGGCGGTCACGCCGATGCGCAGCTTCGTCGCCGAGCCGATGCGCCACGA
This sequence comes from Actinomadura barringtoniae, assembly GCF_017573505.1. GTDB lineage: Bacteria > Actinomycetota > Actinomycetes > Streptosporangiales > Streptosporangiaceae > Spirillospora > Spirillospora barringtoniae. The sequence continues at coordinate 87,341 of NZ_JAGEOJ010000004.1, read as the reverse complement.
CCGGCTGTTCCTGGCCGGGGACGCGGCCCACATCGTGCCGCCGACCGGGGCCAAGGGGCTGAACCTCGCGGTGTCGGACGTGACGATCCTGGCCCGCGCGCTGATCGAACGGTACGAGTTGGGCTCGGAGACACTGCTGGACGGCTACTCGGCGACCTGCCTGCGCCGGGTCTGGCGCGCCGAGCACTTCTCGTACTGGATGACCACCCTGCTGCACGCCGATCCGGCCGCCGACGACTTCGCCCGCCGCCTCCAGCGCTCCCACCTGGACTATGTCGGCGGCTCGGTCGCCGCCAAGACCTCGCTGGCGGAGAACTACGTCGGGCTGCCCCTGGAGTGACCAGGGATGATCGTCACTGAGGTGCAGATCACGCAATCTGGCAGCCCCTGAAACTTTGCGGGATGTGCAAGATTGACCTACGGTTGACCCATGACCGTTGAGATGGGCCTGCGCGAGCGCAAGAAGGCCCTCACCCGTGAGGCGCTCAGCCGTGCCGCCATGCGGCTGGCCGTGGAGCACGGCGTGGAGGGCGTGACGGTCGAGGCGATCGCGGCGGCGGCCGGGGTCTCACCCCGGACGTTCCACAACTATTTCCCCGGCAAGGAAGAGGCGATCGTCGCCACCCTCACCGACGGCGCGCAGTCGGTGATCGACGGCCTGCGGGTCCGGCCGGACGAGGAGCCGGTCTGGGACTCGCTGCGGCAGGTGCTGATCGAGGTGCTCCTGCCGTCGGAGTCACGGGACGAGACCATCGCGCTGATGCGGCTGGTCAAGCAGAACCCGGGACTCATCGCCCAGCAGCTGGGCGGGCTCGGCGAGATGCAGCGGCAGATCGCCGAGATCGTCGCGGCGCGTACCGGCACCGACGTGGCGCGGGACCTCTACCCGCACCTGCTCGCCGGTGCCGCCGGAACGGCCATGCGCGCGGCCGTCGACCTGTGGACCGAGGGCAAGGCCGACACCGACCTGCCCGACCTGGTCCGCGACGCCTTCGACCAGATGCGCGCCGGTCTGCCGCCTCCTGAGCGGCGTTAACACCCGCACCACCCCACCCCCCACCACCCCCCTGTTAGATCCGCCTGACGGCCGGCCCGTCGTGAGGCGATGTCCGCATGCCCTCGTGATCGATGGGATCTCCGTTTTGGCCACGTTCCTCTACCGGCTCGGCCGGTTCTCCTTCCGGCGCCGAAAGCTGGTCGCCGCGCTCTGGGTGGGGCTGCTCCTGCTGTTCGGCGTCGGCGCCGCGACCCTGTCCGGCCCGACCTCCAACGACTTCTCCATCCCCGGCACCGAGTCCCAGAAGGCGATCGACCTCCTGAAGGACCGGATGCCGCAGGCCTCCGCCGACGGCGCGACCGCACGCGTGGTGATCGCCGCCCCGAACGGTGGAACGCTCACCGAACCGGCGAACAAGGCCGCCGTCGAGCAGGTGGTCGGCAAGCTCAAGGCCCTGCCCGACGTCGCCGGCGTCGTCGACCCGTACCAGGCCAAGGGGGTCTCGCCGGACGGCAGGATCGCCTACACCCAGGTCACCTACAAGGTCTCGCCGATCGACCTCGAGCAGTCCGACCGCGACGCGCTGACCGCCGCCGGCCGGCCCGGCGAGGCCGCCGGGCTGACGGTCGAGATGGGCGGCAACGCGACCGAGGGCATGCCCGAGCAGAGCGCGACCGAGGTCATCGGCGTCGCGGTCGCCGCGATCGTGCTGGTCATCACGTTCGGCTCGCTGGTCGCGGCCGGGCTGCCGCTGCTGAACGCCATTCTCGGCGTCGGCATCGCCATGTCGGGCATCACCGCCGCGACGGGCCTGGTGAAGATGAGTTCCACGACCTCCACGCTGGCGCTGATGCTGGGCCTGGCGGTCGCGATCGACTACGCGCTGTTCATCGTCTCCCGCTACCGGCACGAGCTCGAGGAGGGCAGAACCGGCGAGGAGGCCGCCGGGAGGGCGGTCGGCACCGCCGGATCGGCGGTGGTGTTCGCGGGCCTCACCGTGGTCATCGCACTCGCCGGGCTCGGCGTGGTCGGCATCCCGATGCTCACCGAGATGGGCCTGGCCGCCGCGTTCGCCGTGGTCGTCGCCGTCCTGATCGCCCTCAGCCTGCTGCCCGCGCTGCTCGGCTTCGCCGGGCGCAAGGTGCTGGGCGGCTGGATCCCGGGCCTGCGCGGCGGCCGGAGCAAGAACGGCAAGCCGCCGGTGGGGGAGCGGTGGGCCCGCTTCATCGTCCGCCGCCCGCTGCCGGTGCTGCTGCTCGCCGTCGTCGGCCTCGGCGTGCTGGCCGCCCCGGCACTGGACCTGCGGCTGGGCCTGCCCGGCGACGAGGTCAAGGCGTCCGACACCACCCAGCGCAAGGCCTACGACATGCTGGAGAAGGGCTTCGGCCCCGGCTTCAACGGCCCGCTCATGGTGGTCGTCGACACCGGCGACGAGAACGGCGCCAAGGCCGCCGCGCAGCGGTTCAGCGGACGGGTCAAGGGGCTCGGCGACGTCGCGGCCGTGACCCAGCCGGTGGCCAACAAGGACGGCAACACCGCGCTGCTGTCGGTCGTGCCCAAGAGCGGGCCGAGCAGCAAGGCCACCGAGGACCTGGTGTCCAATATCCGGCATCTGCCCGCCTCAGGCGGCGCCGACGTCTCGGTGACCGGCAGCACGGCGATGAACATCGACATCTCGGCCAAGCTCAGCGGCGCGCTGCTGCCCTACCTCGGTGTGGTCGTCGGGCTGGCGTTCATCCTGCTCATGCTGGTGTTCCGGTCGATCCTGGTGCCGCTCACGGCGACGCTGGGGTTCCTGCTGACCGTCGCCGCGACGTTCGGGGCGGTGGTCGCGGTCTTCCAGTGGGGCTGGCTGGCCTCGCTGCTCGGCGTCGCCGAGACCGGGCCGATCATGAGCATGATGCCGATCTTCCTGATCGGCGTGGTCTTCGGGCTGGCGATGGACTACCAGGTCTTCCTGGTCACCCGGATGCGCGAGGAGTACGTGCATGGCGCCGAGCCGCGCGCGGCGGTGGTCACCGGGTTCCGGCACGGCGCCCGGGTGGTCACCGCGGCCGCCGTGATCATGATGGCGGTCTTCTCCGGGTTCATCTTCTCCGGCGAGTCGATGATCAAGATGATGGGCTTCGCGCTGGCCGCGGGCGTCCTTTTCGACGCGTTCGTGGTAAGGATGACGATCGTTCCGGCGTTGATGGCAGTGCTCGGCCGGTCGGCCTGGTGGCTGCCGCGCTGGTTGGACCGGATCCTGCCCAACGTGGACGTCGAGGGTGAGAAGCTTCGGCACGCCCTCGGTGACGACGCCGCGCCGCCCGCGGGCGAACGCGAGCTGGAGACGGCCCGCACCTGAGTCATCCCCCGGGCCGCCGGTCATCCAGATCGGCGGCCCGGGGGCTTCGTCCCGCCGGCACCGTGGCCGGCGGGCCGCCCACCCCCCGAAGGACCTGCTGCGATGAATCTGTTGGACACCCCTCGCCGGGGCCGGACCGCCGCCGCGACGCGGCGCGGCCTGGCGCTGCGCGGCCGGGTGCTGCGCCCGAACGGGGGACGGCCGCGGCCCGTCCCCGAGCTCGTGCTGATCGCCGTGCTGTTCGGCCTCTACAAGCTGGCGCGGCTGGCGGCCGACGGGCGGGTCGCCGAGGCGTTCGGCAACGCGCACCGGGTCTGGGACCTGGAACGCACGCTCGACCTGCCGAGCGAGGTCGACGTCCAGCACGGGCTGCTGCAGAGCCACGCCCTGATCCACGTGGCCAACTCCTACTACGCCTACGTGCACTTTCCCGCGACTGCGCTGTTCCTGCTGTGGGTCTACCTGCGGCGGCCCGGCCACTACCGGTGGGTTCGCTGGGTGCTCGTCGCCCTCACCGCCGCCGGGCTCGTGTTGCACCTGCTCCTGCCGCTCGCGCCGCCGCGGATGCTCGGCGTCACCGGCCTGGTGGACACCGCCAGGCTGTACGGGCCCTCGGTGTACGGCTCGCCACAGACCGACACGATCTCCAACCAGTACGCGGCGATGCCGTCCCTGCACATCGGCTGGGCGCTCATCATCGCGATCGGGATCATCGTCTGCGCCCGCACCCGGTGGCGCTGGCTGGCGCTGATCCATCCGCTGCTGACGATCGCCGTGGTGGTCGGCACCGCCAACCACTACTGGCTGGACGGCATCGCCGTGGGGGCCATGCTCGCCGTCATCCTGCTGGTGATCAGACCGCCTTCGCGCGCTCCGCTGGCCGCTTCCGACCCTGTGGCCGTTCCTGAACCTGTGGCGGCTCCTGAGCGTTCGTGACCTGGCGGGCGACGACCCTGGCGCGCTTGGCCGGGACCAGCGTCACATGCCTGACCTTGGGCCGTTCCGGAGCCGGGTCGACCGCGCGCAGATCGACGGCGCGCAGCACCTCGCGGGTGATGACGCGCATCTCCATCAGCGCGAGCTGCGCGCCGACGCAGTAGCGGCGGCCGCCGCCGAACGGCATCCAGGCCTTGTTGGCGCGGGCGGCGTCCGGGCCCAGGAAGCGTTCGGGCCGGAAGGCGTCCGGGTCGGGGAACGCCTCGGGATCGCGGTGGATGAGCATGATCAGCGGGGAGACCATCCAGCCAGCCTCGGCCCGGTGCCCGTTCAGCTCCAGGGGCTTGTCCAGCAGCCGGGGCACGTCGTAGACCACCGGCCGTGACCGCAGTGACTCCTTGACCACGGCCTCCAGGTAGGTCTCCTCCTCGCCCTCGGCCACCTCCGCGCGCAGGCGGTCCAGGACCGGCCGGTTGCGCAGCAGCCGCTCGAACGTCCAGGCCAGCGCGGTCGCCGTCGTCTCGTGCCCGGCCTCCAGGAGGGTGATCAGCTCGTCGCGCAACTCCTGGTCGGTGAGGCCGTTGCCGTTCTCGTCGCGGGCCGCCAGCAGCATTGACAGCACGTCGGTCGCGTCCGGGTCGGGCGCCATCCGGCGGGCGGCGATCTCGGCGAACAGGATGTCGTCCACCTCGGCCCGCACCTCGGCGAACCGGGTCGTCGGCAGGAACGGCACGCCGCGCGGGGCCCGCGCGGTGAGCATCCACTCCAGCGCGCGCGGCGGCATGAACAGCAGGGTCGGCCGCCCGGCGATCTCGATCAGCTCCGGGATCGCCGCGCGCAGCCGCGCGCCGCGCGGCGACTCGCGCATCCCGAAGACCAGCCGGACGATCACCTCCAGCGTGATCCGCTGCATCCGGTCGCGGAGCGGGAACGGCCGGTTCAGCGGCCAGCCGGCGATCTCGTCGGCGGCGATCTGGCCGATCTCGGCCTTCCAGCGGGCGATGGCGCGGCCGTGCAGCGGCGGGCTGATGAGCCTGCGGTGCCGCCACCAGGGCTCGTGGTCGAGGGTGAGCAGCGAGTGCCGGCCGACCAGCTGCTCCAGGAACTGGCGGCGGATCTCGCCGGCCCGCCCGCCCTCGGCGTCGGTGGCGTAGGCGCGTTCGGCCAGGTCGGCGGTGGTGAGGAACACCTCGGCGGGGAAGCCGGGGAACTTGATCATGAAGACCGGGCCGTACCGGCGCCGGGCGGCCTCCATCCCCTTCACCGGCTGGGCGAAGAAGCGGGCGGTGGAGAGGAGACCGAGTCCGCGGGGGCCTGGGGGAGGAGTCATGCGACGCTCCTGATCTATACGCTTGTGTAAGACGTACGTATATCTGTATAGCATGGGGTCCGTGCCAACGGAACGGCCCTCGGACGGGCATCGCGAAAAGCTGCTGGCGGCCGCACTGGTGTGCCTGCGCGACAAGGGCTACGCCCGCACGACCGCACGGGATCTGGTGGCGGTCTCGGGGACCAACCTCGCCTCCATCGGCTACCACTTCGGCGGCAAGGAGGCCCTGCTCAACGAGGCCATGGCCACCTGCATCCGGGACTGGACGGTCCGGGTCGAGAAGGCGATCTTCGAGACGCCCGCCGCGAGCCCGCGCGAGCAGCTCGAACGGGCGCTGGTCGCGCTGATCGACGTGTTCGAGGAGATGCGGCCGTATCTGGTCGCCGGGGTCGAGGTGTACGCGCCCGCGCTCCGCTCGGAGTCGCTGCGCGCCAAGCTCGCCGAGGCCTACGCCCAGGCCCGGCGCGAGGGCGCCGAGATGATCCGCCGCGCCGCGGCGGGCTTCGACATGGAGCTCCCGGTCGACCCCGAGGCCGTCGTCTCGGTGCTGATGGCCCTGTCCGACGGCCTGATGCTCCAGTGGCTGGCCGATCCGGCGAGCATCCCCGACGCCCGCGGCGTCCTGGACGTCCTGGCCGCCATGACGGTGATCGCGGCCGAGTGACACGCGGCCTGACCTGGCCGTCCGTTAGCGGTCGGCGCGGTCAGGGTAGATCATGTGAACGGAGCCCGCGAATCGAGGGCGGGCCGGACGCTCGGTCGGGGGACGGGGTGCTTGCCAAAAAGGTGATCCGCGCCGTCCCGACGGCGCTGTTCTGGTATCTGCGCCTGTCGGGCGTGGTCTCGATCCTGGCCTGGCTGTCGGCCGACCTGATCGAACGGCTGATCGACGTCTGGGCGCTGCGCTGGATCGGCTACTTCGGCTGGATCCCGAGCCTGCCGTACGGCGTGCTGCTGATCCTGCTGTCGTTCGGTATCCGGCGGCGCAAGCGGGCGGCCTGGCGGATCACCCTGGTGCTGCTCGCGCTGTTCTTCCTGTTCGGCGTGCTGGTCATGATCAGCCTGGCGACCGACCCCGAGGAGACCGTCGGGGCGGGCGAGTGGATCGCGGTGATCGGCTACGGCCTGGCGCTGGTCCTGCTCGCCCTGTCGCGCCGCGAGTTCGACATGCTGCCCGACCGGGCCAACCGGCGGCTGGCGCTGCGGGTCTTCGTGGCGCTGCTGGTGGTCAGCGGCGTCATCGGCACGACGCTGGTCTACTTCACCGATTCCAAACCGCGCGCCGAGCTGTGGGCCTACCCGCTGTACGTGGGCCTGCAGACGGTGCTCGGGGCGGGCGTCACCGGCCACACCCTGAGCATCAACGTGCCCACGTGGGTGGACCTGGTCCTCGGCGTGATCGGCACCGGCCTGCTGGTCGTGACGATGTGGGCGCTCTTCCGGCCCGGCCGCGGCGACGCCCGGCTGCGCTTCGACGAGGAGACGCAGGCGCGGCGCCTGCTGGCCGAGTACGGCGACGAGGACTCGCTCGGCTACTTCGCGCTCCGCCGCGACAAGGACCTGCTGTCGGCCCCGAACGGCAAGGCCGCCATCGCCTACCGCGCGCAGGGCTCGGTGTGCCTGGCGAGCGGCGACCCGCTCGGCGACCCCGAATCGTGGGGCATGGCCATCGACGCCTGGCTCGCCGAGTGCCAGGCGCACGCGTGGACGCCGGGCGCGGTGAGCGTGGGGGAGCGCGCCGCGACCGAGTACCGGCGGCGCGGGCTGAGCGTTCTGGAGCTCGGCGACGAGGCGATCCTCGACCTCGCCGACTTCAACCTGGACGGCCGGGAGATGCGCCAGGTCCGCCAGGCCGTGCGGCGCGTCGAACGGGCGGGCTACACCGTCCGGATCCGGCGTCACGCGCAGATCGACGAGCAGGAGATGGCCGGCATAATCCAGCGCGCCGACCAGTGGCGCGAGGGCGAGACCGAACGCGGCTTCTCGATGGCCCTCGGCCGCCTCGGCGACCCGACCGACGGCCGCTGCGTGATGGTGGAGGCGTTCGACGCGCAGGGCGAGCTGCGCGGCCTGCTCAGCTTCGTGCCCTGGGGCCGTACGGGACTGTCGCTGGACCTCATGCGCCGTGACCGCGACGCCGAGAACGGCCTCAACGAGTTCATGGTCGCCAAGCTCGCGGAGAAGGCGGCCTCGGTCGGCGCCAAGCGGATCTCGCTGAACTTCGCCATGCTGCGCGGCGTCTTCGAACGCGGCTCGCAGATCGGCGCCGGCCCCATCGTGCGGCTCGCCTACAGCGTGCTGTCGTTCGCCTCGCGCTTCTGGCAGCTGGAGTCGCTCTACCTCGCCAACGCCAAGTACCACCCCGAATGGGAGCCGCGGTACATCTGCTTCCACAGCGGCGGCAGCCTGATCCGGATCGGGCTCGCCTACGCCAGCGCCGAGGGCTTCGTGCCGAGCTTCAACCGCCGCCGCCTGGACCGCGCGGCGAACGCGGCCCCCGGGCCCGAGCTGGTCGCGGCGGTCGCCGAGATCGACGCGACGGCCGACAACGGGCGGGCGCCGCTGCGCCGCCTGTCGGAACAGGAACGCGTGCGGCACGACAAGCTGGAGCTCATCCGCGAGGCGGGCGTCGAACCGTACCCGCTCGGGTTCGACCGCAGCGATCTCGCCGCCGACCTGCGCGCGCTCTTCGGCATGCTGCCGCCCGACACCCGGACCGGCAAGCGCGCCGCGATCGCGGGCCGCGTGATGCTGGTCCGCGCGCACGGGAAGCTGATCTTCGCGACGCTGCGGGACGAGACCGGCGACCTGCAGGTGATGCTGACCGCCGACTCGGTCGGCACGGACTCGCTGGACCGCTGGCGCACGATGATCGACCTCGGCGACCTGGTCGGCGTCGAGGGCGAGGTCATCACCACCCGCCGGGGCGAGCTGTCGGTGCTCGCCTCCACCTGGAAGCTCACGTCCAAGTGCCTGCACCCGCTGCCCGACAAGCGTTCGGGGCTGGCCGACCCGGAGACCCGGGTTCGCCGCCGCGCGGTCGACCTGATCGTGAACGACGAGTCGCGCGGGCTGCTGCGGATGCGCGGCGACGCGGTGAACGCCGTCCGCGACGTGCTGCGCGACGGCGGCTACCTCGAGGTCGAGACGCCGATGCTGCAGCCGATCCACGGCGGCGCGACGGCCCGGCCGTTCACCACCCGCATCAACGCCTACAACATGCGCCTCTACCTGCGCATCGCGCCCGAGCTCTACCTGAAGCGCCTGCTGGTCGGCGGGCTCGGGAAGGTGTTCGAGCTGGGCCGCGACTTCCGGAACGAGGGCGTGGACGCCACCCACAACCCCGAGTTCACGATGCTGGAGGCCTACGAGCCCTACGGCGACTACGACACGATGGCCGCGCTCACCCGCGACCTGGTGCTCGCGGCGACGCGGGCGGCGCTCGGCACGACGATCGTCGTGCGGGACGGCGTCGAGATGGACCTCGGCGAGCCGTGGACCGACATCACCGTCTACGGCTCGGTGTCGTCCGCCCTCGGCGAGGAGATCACGCCCGACACCCCGATCGGCGTCGTCCGCGAGCACGCGGAACGGGCGGACATCGAGCCCGACCCCGAGTGGGGCCAGGGCCGCCTCGTTCAGGAGCTGTACGAGGCACTGGTCGAGGACCACATCAGGACCCCGACGTTCGTCCGCGACTACCCGGCCGAGACCTCGCCGCTGACCAGGCCGCATCGCAAGGACCCGCGGCTGGCCGAGAAGTGGGACCTCATCGTGTGCGGGATGGAGCTCGGCACGGCCTACTCGGAGCTGATCGACCCCGTGCTGCAGCGCCAACGGCTCACCGAGCAGTCGCTGCTGGCCGCCGGGGGAGACCCGGAGGCGATGGAACTGGACGAGGACTTCCTGCGGGCCCTGGAGTACGGCATGCCCCCGGCGGGCGGCATGGGCATGGGCATCGACCGCCTGCTGATCACCCTCACCGGCCGCAGCATCCGCGAGACGATCGCCTTCCCGCTGGTGCGTCCCGGTCGCTGAACTCGGCGTCGGTGCTGAACTCGGTGTCAATAGCGCCTGCGACGCGGCGTCAGGACTGTGCGATGCTGTGGTCGTGACTGCGCTCGGGCCCGCCGACGCGCTCGAAGCCGCGTCCGCGCACTACCTCGATGGCGAGCCGATCGACATGTCGGCGCTGGCCGCCGAGCTCGGCGTCGGGCGCGCCACCCTCTACCGCTGGGTCGGCAGCCGCGAGCAGCTGCTCGGGATGGTGCTGGCGGAGATGACCGAGCGCACCTACCGGACCGCGGTACGCGGGGTCGACGGTGAGGGTCCGGAGCGGATCATCATTGTCCTGGACCGCTTCATGCGCGCCGTGGTGAACGCCGTACCGCTGAAGGCCTTCACCGAGCGCGAGCCCCGGCTGTTCGTCCGGCTGGCCACCATGACCGGCCCGATCGAGGCGCGCGCCATCGCGCTGCTCACCGCCGAGCTGGAGGGCGAGATCGAGCGCGGCGCGATGCGCGCTCCACTGCCGACCCGCACGCTGGCCCAGGCGATCGTCCGGATCTGCGACTCGTTCATGTACGCCCATTACCTGGGCGCCAGCCGGCCGGAGATCGAGACGGCGCTGGAGGTGATCGAGCTGCTGCTGCGCTCGTGCGCCCCGGACGGCTCGATCGGCGCGACCGGTGACGCGACCGGGATGGGCGAAGCCGACAAAAGTGTTGTAACGAGGGAATGATGTCCCCATGAACAACGTCCCGCACCCCCATGAGTAAGGTGCGGTTGTTGGACATGGCGTCGAACACAGTGGAACGACAGTAGGGACGGTCAGGCCTTGAGCGACATCCCCCGTCGTGCGGTCACCCGCACCGCCAAACTGGCGACCCTGCCCCTCGGGTTCGCCGGGCGCACCGCGGTAGGCCTCGGCAAGCGCACGATCGGGCGCCCCGCCGAGGCGGTCGCGCTGGAGGTCCAGCAGCGCACCGCCGAGCAGCTGTTCAAGGTCCTGGGCGAGCTCAAGGGCGGCGCCATGAAGGTCGGGCAGCTGCTGTCGATCTTCGAGGCGGGTCTGCCCGAGGAGATCGCCGCGCCGTTTCGCGCGAGCCTGACCAAGCTCCAGGAGGCGGCGCCGCCGATGCCCGCCGCGACCATGCACAAGGTGCTGGCGGAGGGGCTGGGCGAGGACTGGCGGGACCTGTTCGAGGAGTTCGACGACCGGCCCGCCGCGGCCGCCTCGATCGGCCAGGTGCACAAGGCCGTCTGGCACGACGGCCGCACGGTCGCGGTCAAGGCCCAGTACCCGGGCGCCGGCAAGGCGCTGATGAGCGACTTCAACCAGATCGCGCGCGTGAGCCGGCTGATGACCCCGCTGTTTCCCGGGGTCGAGGTCAAGCCGCTCATCGCCGACCTGAAGCGGCGCCTGGAGAAGGAGCTCGACTACGTCGACGAGGCCCGCGCCCAGACCGCGTTCCATGAGGCCTTCGACGACGACCCCGAATTCCTCATCCCGGCCGTGGTCGCCCAGTCCGGCAACGTGCTGGTCACCGAGTGGATCGACGGCACGCCGCTCTCCAAGGTCATCGCCGAGGCCGACCAGGAGGAGCGCGACCGCGTCGGCATGCTCATGCTCCGCTTCATGCACTCGGGCCCGCGCCGCTGCGGCATGATCCACATCGATCCGCACCCCGGAAACTTCCGGGTGCTGGACGACGGCAGGCTCGGCATCCTGGACTTCGGCGGCGCCGCCCACGTGGCGCCCGAGCTGCACTGGACGATCGGCCGCCTGCTGCGCATCGGCACCCTGGGCAGCGGCGAGGAGATGGTCCAGGCGGCCAAGGAGGAGGGCTTCCTGGCCCCCGACGCGCGCGTCGACCCCGACGAGGTCGCCGCGATCGTCGCGCCGCAGGCCGAGCCGTTCATCGAGGAGCGCTTCAAGTTCAGCCGCGAGTGGATGCGGCAGGAGACCAACCGCGGCATCGGCCTCGCCACCGACATGCGCCCCGGGAGCCTCGTACGGCAGATCAGGCTCCCGGCCCAGTTCCTCGCGGTCAGCCGCGCCCTCGGCGGATGCGGCGGAGTCCTCTGCCAGCTGGAGGCCGAGGGCGAGTTCCGCGCACTGGCCGAAGAGCTGCTCCCCGGCTTCGTCGAGGACGACGACCCCGACGAAGCCGAGAGCGCCTAGGCGAGGGCCTTGGCCTCTTCCTCCTCGACCTGGCGGTTCCAGTCGCGCTTGGACGACTGCCAGCCGTCCTCGTTGCGCCCGCGCCGCCAGTAACCGGAGATCGACAGCTGGTCCATCGGCAGCCCGCGCTCGACCCGCAGGTGGCGCCGCAGCTCCTTCACGAAGTTGGCCTCGCCGTGCACGAAGGCGTGCACCGTGCCCTTGGGGAACTCCAGATCCCGTACGGCCCGCACCAGGGAGTCGCCCACCTCGCCGCCGTTGCGGTGCAGCCAGACGATCTCGGCGTCTCCCGGGGTCTCCAGCGGCTGCTCCTCCTCGGGCCCGGAGACCTCGACGAAGACGCGCGTGGGCGCGCCCGCGGGCACCCGCTCCAGCGAAGCCCCGATCGCCGGCAGGGCACTCTCATCGCCCACCAGCAGGTGCCAGTCCGCCTCGGCCTTGGGCGCGTACGCGCCGCCGGGCCCTTGGAAAAGGATCTCGTCACCGGGCTCGGCGTTGGCCGCCCACGGCCCGGCCAGGCCCTCGTCGCCGTGGTAGACGAAGTCCAGGGTCAGCTCGACCGCCTCGGGGTCCCAGGCGCGCACCGTGTACGTCCGGGTGGTCGGCCACTGGTCGCGCGGCATCTCCTCCCGGATCCGGTCCATGTCGAACGGCTCCGGATAGCTCACGCCCGGCAGCGGGAAAAGGATCTTCACATAGTGATCAGTGAACGCGCCCGCGCCGAACCCGGCCAGGGACTCGCCCCCGACCACCACCCGGATCATGTGCGGGGTGATCTGTTCCTTGCGCAGGACCCGCCCCCGGTTGAGGGGCCTGGACCTGCGAGCCGGTTGTGGAGCCGCTTCCTCCGCCATTCGATCCCCTTCGAAGACATGAGTTAATTAGGTAACCCTAACCTCTCCGAAGCCGATCCTGTTCCACGATCTTGGAAAATCAGTGGGCCGCGGCCCGCCGGGTGCGGGCGACCTCGGCGGCCACGGCGTCGAAGGCGGCGTCGCTCTCCTCGTCGCCGACGACGGTCGCGAGGGTCGACTTGACGATCACCACGCCGTACCTGGGGGAGACGTAGATGTGCTGGCCCGCCAGGCCCTGGGCGGAGAAGGCGCCGTCGCTGTCGAGCCACCACTGGAAGCCGTAGTTCTGGTTGAACGGGGCGGAGGGCCTGGTGGACTGCTTGACCCACGAGGCGGGCACGACCTGGTGGCCGTTGGCCTTGCCGCCGCGCAGGTAGAGCAGGCCGAAACGGGCGAAGTCGCGGTCGGTGGCGTAGAAGCAGCAGTAGCCCATGTTGTCGCCGTTGGAGTCGTTGCCCAGGTAGACGGTCGACTCCATGCCGCCGGGCTTCCACAGCTTCTCCTGGACGAAGCGGTGGAAGGGCATCTTGGCGACGCGGCTGACCACCCAGGAGAGCACGAAGCTGTTCATCGACGTGTACTCGAACTTGCTGCCCGGCTTCCAGCCGCGCTTCTGCTGCGCGGCGAGCTTGGTGAGCGGGTAGCCGAGGCTCGCGGCGACGTGCACCGGCGGGACGCTGAACGTCTCGGTCCAGGCGATGCCCGAGGACATGCGCAGCAGGTTGCGGAGCGAGACGCCGTCGTAGCCCGAGCCGCGCAGCTCGGGGAGGTACCTGGTGACCGGGTCGTCGATGGAGTGGATGAGGCCCTCGTTGAGGGCGATCCCGAACGCGGCGGAGGTGAACGACTTGGCCATCGACCACGACTGGAAGCGGGTGTCGCGGGCGGCGAAGTTGTACTTCTCCATGACGACCTTCTGGCCGTCCAGGACGACGAAGCCCTGGGTGTTGGTGCGCGCGAGGAAGTCGTCGAGCGTGTGCTTCTTGCCCTCGTAGGTGTAGGTCACCGAGAGCTTGCGCGGGGCGTTGCGCAGGACCACCGGGTGGCCGGACGGCTTGACCAGGTCGAAGGAGCGGGTGTTGTCCTTCAGCGGGGCCTGCGGCGGGGAGGGGGCGGGGTCCGCGCCGGCCGGGAGCGCCCCGGTGGTGAGAGTCGCCGTCGCGACGATGGCGCCGGCGGCGAGGTTACGGCTGCGCATGGGGACCTCCGCGGGGGTGGGGCTGCACGGGGTGGCCCCCAGATCGTGAACGCCCGGCGCGGCGGTGTAAATGTATAAATAGACAATGTTGTCTTCAAAAATCCGCGCCTGGTCACAGATGGCCTGTCTGGATACGTTCGGGGCATCGTGCGGGGGTGTTCCCCTGCCTCGCCGCCCGGAGGAGCCATGTCCCTGCTCGCGTCCCTGACCGCCGCCCTCTCCGACGGGTCGATCGAGGTGGTCGACCTGACCGCGCCGCTGTCGGAGGCGACGCCGATCCTGCAGCTCCCCGAGCCGTTCGCCAACACCCGGCCGTTCGCGCTGCGCGAGATCAGCCGCTACGACGACCGCGGTCCCGGCTGGTACTGGAATGACATCGAGACCGGCGAGCACGTCGGCACCCACTTCGACGCGCCGGTGCACTGGGCGACCGGGCGCGAGGGGGAGGACGTCTCGGAGGTGGCGCCGCGCAGGTTGGTCGCGCCTGCGGTCGTGCTGGACTTCGCCGCCGAGGCCGCCGCCGATCCCGACTTCCTGCTGGAGATCGACCATGTCCGGGAGTGGGAGAAGAACCACGGCCCGCTGCCCGAGGGTGGCTGGCTGCTCTACCGGACGGGATGGGACGCCCGTTCGGCTGAGAGTGAGGCGTTCCTGAACGCCGATGAGACCGGCCCGCATTCGCCCGGCATCTCGTCTGAATGTGCGCGATGGCTCGCCGAGGAGACGCCGATCCTTGGGCTCGGGGTCGAGACCGTCGGGACCGACGCGGGCGCCGCGCACGGCTTCGACCCGCCGTTCCCGTGCCACTCGTTCTTCCTCGGCGCCGGCAAGTACGGCCTCACGCAGCTGCAGAACCTCGCGAGCCTCCCGGCGCGCGGCGCGGTGCTGCTCGCCTCGCCGCTGCCGATCGTCGGCGGCTCGGGCAGCCCCGCCCGGATGCTGGCCCTGGTCGAGCGATGAACATCGCCGAGGCCGTCGGCGCCACCCTGGCCAGGCTCGGCGTCGACACGGTGTTCGGCGTCGTGGGCAGCGGCAACTTCCACGTCACCAACGCCCTGGTCGCGGGCGGCGCGCGCTTCCTGCCCGCCCGCCACGAGGGCGGCGCGGCGACGATGGCCGACGCCTACGCCCGGGTGAGCGGCGGCCTCGGCGTCGTCTCGGTGCACCAGGGGCCCGGACTCACCAACGCGCTCACCGGCATCACCGAGGCGGCCAAGAGCCGCACGCCGCTGCTGATCCTGGCGGGCGAGGTCGCGGCGTCGGCCGTACGGTCCAACTTCCGCATCGACCAGGCCGCGCTGGCCTCGGCGGTCGGCGCGATCCCCGAACGGATCCACTCGCCGGAGTCGGCGCTGGTGGACGTCGTGCGGGCCTGCCGGACCGCCGTCGCCGAACGCCGGACCGTCCTGCTCGGCCTGCCCCTGGACGTCCAGGCCGCGCCGCACGCGGGACCGGTGACCATCCCGGAGTACGGCGCGCCCGGTTCGCCGCTGCGGCCGTCGGCCGTGCTGCCGCTGCCGGTGCCGCCGCCGAGCGCGATCGCCCGGCTGGTCGAGGCGCTGACCGCCGCCGAACGGCCCGTGTTCGTCGCGGGCCGGGGCGCGCGTGCGCAGGGCGCGGCCGACGCGCTGCGCGTGCTCGCCGACCAGTGCGGCGCGCTGGTCGCCACCTCCGCCGTCGCACGCGGGCTGTTCAAGGACGACCCGTTCGACCTGGACGTGAGCGGCGGCTTCTCCACGCCCGTCGCCGCCGAGCTGATCGCCGACGCGGACCTGCTGGTCGGCTGGGGCTGCGCCCTCAACGGGTGGACGCTGCGGCACGGCGGCCTGGTCGGCAAGAACACCACGGTCGTGCAGATCGACGTGGACGCACAGGCGCTCGGCGCGCACCGCCCGGTCGACCTCAGCCTGATCGGCGACGTGGCCGAGACCGCGCGGGCCACCGGCGCGGCGCTGACGGCCCGCGAGCATGTGGCCGAGGGATACCGTTCACCCGAGGTGGCCGGGCGGCTGGCGCGCGGGCGGCTCTGGCGCGACGTCCCCTACGAGGACGACTCCGAGCGCGACCGCATCGATCCCCGCACCCTCTCGATCGCGCTGAACGACCTGCTCCCGGCCGAGCGCACGATCGCGGTCGACTCGGGCAACTTCATGGGCTACCCGGCGATGTTCCTCGATGTGCCCGACGTGGACGGGCTGGTGTTCACCCAGGCGTTCCAGTCGATCGGGCTGGGGCTGGCGACCGGGATCGGCGCGGCCGTGGCCCGCCCCGACCGGCTGACGGTCGCCGCGCTCGGCGACGGCGGCGCGCTGATGTCGCTCGCCGAGCTGGAGACCGCCGTACGGCTCGGACTGGACCTGCTCGTGGTGATCTACGACGACGAGGCCTACGGGGCCGAGGTGCACCACTTCGGCCCGGACGGGCATCCGCTCGACACCGTGACGTTCCCGCCCGCCGACCTCGCGGCGATCGGCCGCGGCTTCGGCTGCGAGGCGGTCACCGTCCGGCGCGCCGAGGACCTCGGCGCGGTCGCGGAGTGGCTGGCGGGCCCCCGCGACCGGCCGATGGTCGTCGACGCCAAGGTCACCCGGAAACGTCCTGCTTGGTGGCTCGAGGACGCCTTCCGCGGCCACTGACCGAGCCCCGGCCGCCGCCGCCCGCCGGACGGAACTCGATGGCGGTGAACAGCAGCGCCGCCACCGCGCAGCACGCCAGCAGGATCAGCCCGATGAAGTACGAGCCCGTCGAGTCGTACACGGCGCCCATGAGCAGCGGCGGGAAGTAGCCGCCGAGGCCGCCCGCCGCGCCGACCAGGCCCGTCACGCTGCCCACCTTCGACGGCTCGACGGTCTGGCCGATCAGGGCGAACACGCCGCCGGTGCCGAGCCCCAGCGCGAACGCCAGCAGCACGAACGAGGCGCCCGCGCCGAACTCCGGCGCGGGCTTGGCGGACACGATGACCGCCATCACCGCCGCCAGCCCGAACGAGCCCATCAGGACCGTCCGCGGCCCGATCCGGTCAGAGAGGGCGCCGCCGAGCGGCCGGGCGATGACCGCCGCCAGCGAGAACCCGGCCGTCCGCATGCCCGCGTCCACCGCGTCGAAGGAGTAGACGTTCTTGAGGTAGGTCGGCAGATAGGTCGAGAACGCCACGAAACCACCGAAGGCCAGCGCGTACAGCAGCGAGGTCTGCCAGGTCGTCTTGATCTTCAGCGCGGCGGCCAACCGCGGCATGACCGGCTCGGTCGACGGGCTCCACTCGGGCGAGTCCTTGGCCATCATCAGCACCACCACGCCGGTCACCGCCAGCGCCGCCGCGACGATCAGGTAGGTGGGGGTGCGCCCCATCCAGTCGGCCATCCGCGGCGTGAAGAACGCCGACAGCGCCGTGCCGCCCATGCCCGCCCCGAACACGCCGGTCGCGAAACCGCGCCGCGACTTCTCGTACCAGGCGTTGCAGAACGGCACGCCGACCGCGAAGGCCGTGCCCGCGATGCCCAGCACGAACCCACCGACCAGCATCAGCCCGTACGACGAGCCGACCATCGCCACGAACAGCACCGGGATGATCGACAGGAAGCTGACCACGGCGAACATGATCCGCCCGCCGTAGCGGTCGGTGAGCGCGCCCACCGGGATCCGGCCGAGCGACCCGACCAGCACCGGGATCGCGATCAGCATCGAGGTCTGGAACGACGACAGATGCAGGTCCTTGGAGTAGGCCGTGGCCTGCGGGCCGATCAGGTTCCAGGCCCAGAAGTTGATGGCGAACGTCCAGGTGGCCAGCGCCAGGTTGCGCGTTTGGCCGCGTTTCAGCGCGCTCTCGCCCATCGATTCCCCCCGTTGTGAGCGAAACGTCGTTGCTTATGTACCCAGACTCGGGGGAATGATCGCTGTCAGCGATCGCATTGGGGGGTGTGATGAGCGAGGCTTTGCTGCGCACCGGCCGGTTCTTCCAGAGGACCGAAACGTCGTCCGACCTGCGCGCCGTCTACAAGAAGGGCGGCCGCGAAGGTGACGTGTTCTACCGGGACCGCTGGGCTCACGACAAGGTCGTCCGCTCCACCCATGGAGTGAACTGCACCGGGTCGTGCTCCTGGAAGGTCTACGTCAAGGACGGGATCATCACCTGGGAGACCCAGGCCACCGACTACCCCTCGGTCGGCCCGGACCGCCCCGAGTACGAGCCGCGCGGCTGCCCGCGCGGCGCCGCGTTCTCCTGGTACACCTACTCGCCGACCCGGGTGCGCTTCCCGTACGCCCGCGGCGTGCTGCTGGAGATGTACCGCGAGGCCAAGGCCCGGCTCGGCGACCCGGTCGCCGCCTGGGCCGAGATCACCACCGATCCGCAGAAGCGTGCCCGCTACCAGTCGGCGCGCGGCAAGGGCGGCCTGGCCCGGCTGGGCTGGGACGAGGCGGTCGAGATCGTCGCCGCCGCCCACGTTCACACGATCAAGGCCTACGGCCCCGACCGGGTCGCGGGCTTCTCGCCGATTCCGGCCATGTCGATGGTCTCGCACGCGGCCGGCTCGCGGTTCGTGTCGCTGCTCGGCGGCGCGATGCTGTCGTTCTACGACTGGTACGCCGACCTGCCGGTGGCCTCGCCGCAGGTGTTCGGCGACCAGACCGACGTGCCCGAGTCCGCCGACTGGTGGGACGCCGCGTACCTGATCCTGTGGGGCTCGAACGTCCCGGTGACCCGCACTCCCGACGCGCACTGGATGTCGGAGGCGCGCTACCGCGGCCAGAAGGTCGTGGTGATGTCGCCGGACTACTCCGACGCCTCCAAGTTCGCCGACGAGTGGCTCGCGCCGCATCCCGGCACCGACGGCGCGCTCGGCATGGCGATGGGGCACGTGATCCTCAAGGAGTCCTTCGTCGACCGGCAGGTGCCCTACTTCACCGACTACGTGAAGAAGTTCACCGACCTGCCGTTCCTGGTCACGCTGGAGGAACGCGACGGGACCACCGTCCCCGGCCGCTTCCTCACCGCCGCCGACCTGGGCGACCAGGGCGAGGACGCCGCCTGGAAGACCGTGCTGCTCGGCTCGGCGACCGGCGAGCCGGTGGTGCCGAACGGATCGCTGGGCTTCCGCTGGAGCGAGAGCGGCAAGGGCAACTGGAACCTGGACCTGCGCGGCGTCGACCCGCTGCTGACCGTTCAGCGGGACGGCGAGACGGCGGAGGCGACTGAGACCGCCGAGGTGACGCTGCCGCGCTTCGACGCCGCCGACGGCTCGGGCGGAACGCTGCGCCGCGGCGTCCCGGTCCGCGAGGTGCACGGGCACAAGGTCACCACCGTCTTCGACCTGATGCTGGCCCAGTACGGCGTCGCGCGGCCCGGCCTGCCGGGGGAGTGGCCCTCCTCCTACGACGACACCGCCTCGCCCGGCACGCCCGCCTGGCAGGAGGAGATCACCTCGGTCCCGGCGGCCGCCGCCGTACGGATCGCCCGCGAGTTCGCCGCGACGGCCGAGAAGTCCGACGGCCGCTGCATGATCATCCTCGGGGCCGGGACCAACCACTGGTTCCACTCCGACACGATCTACCGCACGTTCCTGTCGCTGCTGATGCTGACCGGCTGCCAGGGCCGCAACGGCGGCGGCTGGGCGCACTACGTCGGCCAGGAGAAGGCGCGGCCGTTCACCGGCTGGGCGCAGCTGGCGTTCGGCCTCGACTGGATCCGGCCCACCCGGCAGATCCCCGGCACGCCCTACTGGTACATGCACACCGACCAGTGGCGCTACGAGAGCCACTCCGCCGACGCGCTGTCGTCCCCGGCGGGCAAGGGGCTGTTCGCCGGGCGCGCCACCAAGGACCTGCTGACCGAGTCGGTGAAGCTCGGCTGGATGCCGTTCGCGCCGGCCTTCGACCGCAACCCGCTCGACCTCGCCGACGAGATCGGCGACGGCGACGCGGGCGCCTACGTGGCCGAGAGGCTCGACGACGGGTCGCTGAAGTTCGCCTGTGAGGATCCCGACGCCCCGGCCAACTGGCCGCGCGTGCTGAGCGTCTGGCGGGCCAACCTGCTCGGCTCGTCCGCCAAGGGCAACGAGTACTTCCTGCGCCACCTGCTCGGCACCGACTCCAACCTGCCCGCCGAGGGCGATCCGGACGCGCCGCGCGGCAAGCTCGACCTGCTGCTGTCGCTGGACTTCCGGATGACCTCGACGACGCTGATGTCCGACATCGTGCTGCCGGCCGCCACCTGGTACGAGAAGCACGACCTGTCCTCCACCGACATGCACCCGTTCGTGCACGCCTTCACCCCGGCGGTCGACCCGCCCTGGGAGGCGCGCAGCGACCTGGCCGCGTTCCAGGCCATCGCCCGCCGCTTCAGCGAGCTCGCCAAGGACCACCTGGGCGTACGGCGCGACCTGGTGGCCTCGGCGCTCCAGCACGACACACCGGGTGAACGCGGCGCCCCGTACGGCACGGCCGGGGGCACCAAGCCCGCGCTGGCCGTCGTCGAACGCGACTACGGGGCCGTCGGCGAACGGATGGCCACCCTCGGCCCGAAGGCCGCCGCGGCCGGTCTGCCGATCAAGGGAGTGTCGTTCAAGCCCGACCGCGAGGTCGCCTGGCTGCGCGAGCGCTGCGGCACCGACGCGCACGGCAACCCCAGGCTCGACACCGACGTGAAGTGGTGCGAGACGATCCTGGCGTTCTCGGGCACCAGCAACGGCCGCCTGGCCGCCGACGGGTTCCGGCAGCTCGGCGAACGCACCGGGACCTCGTTCGAGACCCTGGCCACCGAAGGCATGGAACGCCGCGTGACCTTCGCCGACACCCAGGCCAGGCCCACGGCGGTCGGCCCCTCGCCCGAATGGTCGGGCATCGAGGCGCCGAACCGCCGGTACTCGCCGTTCACCATCAACGTCGAGCACCTGAAGCCGTGGCACACCCTCACCGGCCGCATGCACTTCTTCCTCGACCACGACTGGATGACCGAGGTCGGCGAGCAACTGCCGGTGTTCCGCCCGCCGCTGGACATGAACCGGCTGTTCGGCGAGGCGGCGCCCGGTACCAACAAGGACGGCGCCGAGCTGACCGTCCGCTACCTGACGCCGCACTCCAAGTGGTCGATCCACTCCGAGTACCAGGACAACCTGTTCATGCTGACGCTCTCGCGCGGCGGACCGACCGTGTGGATCAGCGTCCTGGACGCCGCGCGGATCGGCGTGAAGGACAACGACTGGGTCGAGATGGACAACCGCAACGGCGTCGTCGTCGCCCGCGCGATCGTCTCGCACCGCATGCCGCGCGGCACCGTCTACTACCACCACGCACAGGAACGCGTCATCGACGTGCCCAAGACCGAGCGCACCGGCCGCCGCGGCGGCATCCACAACTCGCTGACCAGGCTCCTGGTCAAGCCGACCCACATGATCGGCGGATACGCGCAGCTGTCGTACGGCTTCAACTACCTCGGGCCGACCGGCAACCAGCGCGACGAGGTCACCGTGATCCGCCGCCGCTCCCAGGAGGTGACCTACTGATGAAGGTCATGGCTCAGCTCGCGATGGTGATGAACCTCGACAAGTGCATCGGGTGCCACACCTGCTCGGTGACGTGCAAGCAGACCTGGACCAACCGGTCGGGCATGGAGTACGTCTGGTTCAACAACGTCGAGACCCGGCCCGGCCAGGGCTATCCCAAGCGCTACGAGGACCAGGAGCGCTGGCAGGGCGGCTGGACGCTGGACCGCAAGGGACGGCTGAAGCCCAAGGCGGGCGGCCGGGTGCGCAAGATGTTCACCATCTTCTCCAACCCGCTGCTGCCCAACATCAAGGACTACTACGAGCCCTGGACCTACGACTACGAGACGCTGACGACCGCTCCGCTGCAGGACGACTTCCCGGTGGCCAAGCCGTACTCGCTGATCAGCGGCGAGCCGATGAAGGTCGAGTGGAGCGCCAACTGGGACGACGACCTCGGCGGCGGTCCCGACGCGGCCGGCCACGACCCGATCGTGCAGAAGATCTCCAGCTCGATCCGGCTGGACTTCGAGCGGGCCTTCATGTTCTACCTGCCGCGGATCTGCAACCACTGCCTCAACCCGACCTGCGTCGCGTCCTGCCCGTCCGGCGCGATCTACAAGCGGGCCGAGGACGGCATCGTGCTGGTCGACCAGGACGGCTGCCGCGGCTGGCGGATGTGCGTCACCGGCTGCCCGTACAAGAAGATCTACTTCAACCACAAGACGGGCAAGGCCGAGAAGTGCACGTTCTGCTACCCGCGCGTCGAGGTGGGCCTGCCGACGGTCTGCTCGGAGACGTGCGTCGGGCGGCTGCGCTACATCGGCGTGCTGCTCTATGACGCCGACAAGGTGACCGAGGCCGCCAGCGTCGAGGACGACCAGGACCTCTATGAGGCCCAGCTGAGCGTGCTGCTGGACCCCGATGAGCCCGAGGTCCGCGAGGCGGCCCGGCGCGATGGCGTCCCGGACGCCTGGATCGACGCCGCGCAGCGGTCGCCCGTACGGGCCCTGATCAGCCGCTACAAGGTGGCGCTGCCGCTGCATCCCGAGTACCGCACGATGCCGATGGTCTGGTACATCCCGCCGCTGTCGCCGGTCGTGGACGCGCTGCGCGACACCGGCCACGACGCCGAGGACTCGGGCAACCTCTTCGGCGCCATCGACACCCTGCGCATCCCTGTCGAGTACCTCGCCGAGCTGTTCACCGCCGGGGACACCGCACCGGTCGTGCGCTCTCTGCGCCGGTTGGCCGCGATGCGCTCGTACATGCGCGACAAGAACCTCGGTGACACGCCCGACGTCGGCAAGGCGTCGGTGGTCGGGATGGCTTCGGGCGACCTGGAGGACATGTACCGGCTGCTCGCCCTCGCCAAGTACGACGAGCGGTACGTGATCCCCACTCAGGCCGCCGCCGAGGCGGCCGCGCTGGAGGAGACCGTCTGCCCGGTCGACTACGACGACCACGACGAGGACGGCCCGTTCGGGGAATCGTCCGGACGCCACCAGGAGCCCGCCTCCGTGGAGAGCTTCCACGCGCTCAAACAGCGCCAGACCAGCGGCGCCCTGACCGACCCCAAGGACCGCAAGGGCCGCGTCAACCTGCTCAACTGGGACGGCAAGGGCCACCCTGACGGGCTCTTCCCGCCCACGGCCGGAGGGACCGTCTGATGGACGAACGCCTGGTCTGGCAGGCCGCCTCGCTCCTGCTCAGCTATCCCGACGAGGAGCTGTACGAGCGCCGCCCGATGATCCGTTCCGCCCTCGGCCAGGGGCCCGCCGCCGAACGCCTGGCGGCCTTCCTCGGCCACATGGACGCGACGCCGCTCGGCGAACTCGCCGAGCACTACGTCGAGACGTTCGACCGGCGCCGCCGCTGCTGCCTCTACATGACCTACTACCGCGACGGCGACACCCGCCGCCGCGGCGGATCGCTCGCCGCCCTCAAAGGCCGCTACCGCGAGGCGGGGCTGGAGCTGGACAGCCGCGAGCTGCCCGACTTCCTGCCGATCGTGCTGGAGTTCGCCGCGCTGCACGACGGCGCCGACCTGCTCACTGAGTACCGCCCCGGCCTGGAACTGCTGCGCCTGGCCCTGCTCGACCGCCGTTCGCCCTACGCGGCGCCGGTCGAGGCAGTCTGTGCGTCCCTGCCCGGCCCGTCCCCGCGCGACCGCGCGGAGGCGATGAAGCTGGCCCGCTCGGGCCCGCCCGGCGAGAACGTCGGCCTCGAACCGTTCGGCCTGGGCCTGGAAGTGGTGACCCGATGAATCTGCTGCTGTGGGTGGCGCTGCCGTACGTGTCGGTCGCGATTCTGGTCGCCGGGACGATCTGGCGGTACCGGTACGACAAGTTCGGGTGGACGACCCGGTCGTCGGAGCTGTACGAGAAGCGGCTGCTGCGGATCGCGAGCCCGCTGTTCCACTACGGGCTGATCTTCGTGATCCTCGGCCACGTGATGGGGCTGCTGATCCCCGAGAGCTGGACCAAGGCGCTCGGGGTGTCGGAGGACACCTACCACTGGACGTCGCTGATCGGCGGCGCGATCGCGGGGATCGCGGCGCTGGTGGGGCTCGGGATGCTCATCTACCGGCGGCGGACGACCGGGCCGATCTTCTCGGCGACCACGCGCAACGACAAGCTGATGTACGTGCTGCTCGGCGGGTCGATCCTGCTGGGCGTGCTCGTCACGATCGTGGAGAACGGGATCCTCGGGCCCTACGACTACCGGCAGACGGTGGCGCCGTGGTTCCGGGGGATCTTCACGCTGCGGCCGGATCCTGACCTGATGACCGGTATCCCGTGGCTCTACAAGTTCCACGTGCTGTTCGGGATGCTGCTGGTGATCCTGTTCCCGTTCACCCGGCTGGTGCACGCGTTCGCGGCGCCGGTGAAGTACCTGTTCCGCCCGTACATCGTCTACCGGACGCGTGGGGACGCGGGGCCGGGCGCGCGCGAGCCCGCACGGGGCTGGGAGCCGGTCACCCGGGCTCGTCGCTGACGCGGAGCCTGCGCAGCGCGCCGATCGCGACGACGGCCCACACGACGACGGCGGGCCATAGCAGGACCTTGCCCAGCGTCGTGAAGGCCGGAATCTTGAGGGTGGTGCCGGAGAACAGGCACGCCACCGAGGTCATGCCGAGCGGGAAGACCGTGGACCAGCGGCGGGCGTCGAAGCGCAGGCGCGGCCAGCGGACCTCGCAGACGAGCAGGACGGCGTACCAGGCGAGCGCCATCGCCACCAGGATCAGCGTGACGACGCGGAGCACGTCGTGGTCGTGGGTCGCCGCGGTCAGCTTGGCGGCGGCCAGGGCGGAGATCGCGATCGCGCCGCCCGCCACCCAGTGGTCGCCCGCGCCGGTGCGCAGCTGCTTGAAGTCGAAGTGGGCCAGGACCAGCCCGTACAGCAGCAGACCCAGCACGAACAGGCAGATCGCCGGCCACTTGAACCGCTGTGCGGGCAACGCCACCGCGAGCGTCGCCGACAGGACCACCAGCGACTGCGTCGACACGCAGACCAGGTAGGCCGCGCCCGGCACGGCGCCGCGCAGGTGCCCGACCACGACCGGGAGCAGCACCGCCCACAGGACGGCGGCGATCACGAGCGCGCCGACCGCCACGTTCTGCCGGCCGAAGAGCGAGAGCCAGGTGCCGAGCACGTCGGTGGCGGCGATCGCGGTGAGCGCCCCGGGCGTGATGGCGTCGGCGTTCCAGCGGGCCCGGTCGGCGGCCAGCCGCGCGACGAACACCGCCGCCAGCCCGGCCCAGATCGTCACGCCGATCGCGAACAGGCCGCGGGACGGCCAGTCCGCTCCCACCAGGTGCAGCCCGATCGCCACGATGCCGGTCGCCATCGCCGCGGCGCCCCAGACGGGCGTGACGGACTCGGTCTTCTCCCTGATCACGCGCATGCCCACCATCGTCGCGGCCGGGCCGCGCGGTCGCCGGAGGGACACGCTGAGCACCTCCGAACGCGACAGAAGTGGATCTTGGCGACCAAGATCAATACCCGTGTTCGGCTCACCCGACGCACCCCGGAAGTGCCAGGTCCGGGGCCTCGAAATCGTCACCACTTACCGGTTGACCGGTCCGTTTCCCGTACTTACCGTCACGACAGCCAGGTCTCACGTCAACCCCGTCCGAGGAGGACACATGGCGGAACGACTGAGATTGCCCCCGCTCGGCCGCGAGATGGCGGCCGAGTTCGCCGGGACCATGATCCTCATCCTGTTCGGGGTGGGGGTGGTGGCCCAGGTCGTCGCCGGCGGCATCGGAAACCACGACAGTATCGCCTGGTCCTGGGGGATCGGCGTGACCGTCGGGGTGTACGTGTCCGCGACCATCAGCGGCGGCCACATCAACCCGGCCGTGACCGTCTCGCTCGCGGTGTTCAAGAAGTTCCCGTGGAAGAAGGTCGGACCGTTCATCCTGGCGCAGGTCGCCGGGGCGTTCGTGGCGGCCCTCATCGTGCGCTGGAACTACACCGAAGTGCTCGCGAAGGCCGATCCCGGCCACACGATCAAGACCCAGGGCGTGTTCACCACACTCCCGGGAAATGGAACGCTCCCGGTCAGCATGTGGGGCGGTTTCCGCGACCAGATCATCGGCACCGCGATCCTGCTGTTCGTGGTGCTCGCGCTGATCGACCTCAAGAACGTGCCGACCCTGGGCAGCCTCACCCCCGTCGTGATCGGCCTCCTGGTCGTCGCGATCGGCATGGCCTGGGGAACCGACGCGGGCTACGCCATCAACCCGGCCCGCGACTTCGGGCCGAGACTCGCCCAGTACTTCACCGGGTACGGGGGAGCCTGGAAGGATCAGAACGGTGATCCATATTGGTGGGTTCCGATCGTCGGACCGCTCATCGGCGGTGTCGTAGGAGCGGCGCTGTACGAACTCCTCATCGGCAGGCAGCTGCCCAACGGTGAGGCAGAAGGCCCCGGCTCGGGCGTCGCGGCCGAGGCCGCGGCGGGCGAGGCGGAGTCCGCGACCAGGACCGACGTTCAGCCCTGACGGGACCCCCGTCCGACAGGAGACAAGATGGCCGACTTCGTGGGTGCGCTCGACCAGGGCACGACGAGCACCCGATTCATGATCTTCGATCACGGCGGCAACGAGATCGCCCGCCACCAGCTCGAGCACGAGCAGATCCTGCCGCAGGCCGGCTGGGTCGAGCACAACCCCACCGAGATCTGGGAGCGGACCAGGGCCGTCATCCAGACCACCCTCCGCCAGGCCAACCTGACCCACTCCGACCTCGCCGCGATGGGCATCACGAACCAGCGTGAGACCACCGTGGTGTGGAACAGGCGGACGGGCCGGCCCTACTACAACGCGATCGTCTGGCAGGACACCCGTACCGACCGGATCGCCGCCGCCCTCGAGCGGGACGGCAGGGGCGAGACGATCCGGCACCGGGCCGGGCTGCCGCCCGCCACCTACTTCTCCGGCGGCAAGATCCAGTGGATCCTGGAGAACGTCGACGGGGTGCGCGAGGCGGCCGAGAGCGGCGAGGCGATCTTCGGCAACATCGACACCTGGGTGCTGTGGAACCTCACCGGCGGCGTCGACGGCGGCGTGCACGTCACCGACCCGACCAACGCCAGCCGCACCATGCTGATGGACCTGGAGACGCTGGACTGGGACGACCAGCTGCTCTCCTTCTTCAACATCCCCCGCGCGATGCTGCCGCAGATCCGGCCGTCGTCGGCGCCCGACCCCTACGGCGTCACCCGCGCCGACGGGCCGGTGGGCGGCGAGATCCCGCTCTCAGGGGACCTCGGCGACCAGCAGGCGGCGACGGTCGGGCAGGTGTGCTTCTCGCCCGGTGAGGCCAAGAACACCTACGGCACGGGCAACTTCCTGCTGCTCAACACCGGCGGTGAGCTGGTCCGCTCCAAGGCGGGGATGCTGACCACGGTCTGCTACCAGCTCGGCGACGCGGCGCCGGTCTACGCGCTGGAGGGCTCCATCGCGGTGACCGGGTCGGCGGTGCAGTGGCTGCGCGACCAGCTCGGGATCATCTCGGGCGCGGCGCAGAGCGAGGCGCTGGCCGCGCAGGTCGAGGACAACGGCGGGGTCTACTTCGTGCCCGCGTTCTCCGGCCTGTTCGCGCCGTACTGGCGCAGCGACGCGCGCGGCGCGATCGTCGGGCTGTCGCGCTTCAACACCAACGCCCACCTGGCGCGGGCCACGCTGGAGGCGATCTGCTACCAGTCGCGGGACGTCGTCGAGGCGATGCGCGAGGACTCCGGGGTCTCCCTGGACGTGCTCAAGGTCGACGGCGGCGTCACGGCGAACGAGCTGTGCATGCAGATGCAGGCCGACATCCTCGGCGTGCCGGTGTCGCGTCCGGTCGTGGCCGAGACGACCGCGCTCGGCGCCGCGTACGCGGCGGGCCTGGCGGTCGGCTTCTGGAACACGACCGAGGAGCTGCGGCAGAACTGGAACGAGTCCAAGCGCTGGAACCCCCAGTGGGACGAGTCCCAGCGCGAGACCGGTTACGCCGGCTGGCGCAAGGCCGTAGAGCGCACCTTCGGCTGGGTCGACGTCGAGTGACCCCCGCAGAGGAGTGACACCCCGCCGATCTTGCTCTCAGCGCCCCGTCAACCCCCGTCAAAGGGCGCTGAGAGCAAGATCGGCGTTGTCATGCCGAGTGGGGGCGGCGGGCCAGGATGAAGGCGCACGCGGCCGCGACCACGGCGGCGCCCGTGAGGGCCCAGCCGGTGCCGTACTCGGCGTGGCGGGTGGAGTGGGAGCTCTCGGCGAGGCTCAGGAACAGCGAGCCGATGGTGGCGATGCCGATCACCTGGCCGAGCTGCATGACCGTCAGCAGCATGCCGCTGGCGTCGGGGGCGTCCTCGGCCGCGACGCCGGCGAGCGCGATCGTCATGACGGCGGTGGTGACGCCCAGGCCGAGGCCGATCACCGCGGTGAGCACCTCGTAGACGACGCCGCCGCTCGCCAGCGGTCCGAGGACCAGGTAGCCGGCGGCCGCGAGCAGGAACCCGGCGGGCATCATCGGGCCGTGCAGGCGGGCCGGGAGGCGCCGCCAGTTGAGGCCGACCAGCGCGAACGCCGCGACGCACGGGATGAACGCCAGCCCCGACTTCAGCGGGCTGTAGCCCAGGTCGCCCTGCAGGTGCAGGGTGGTGGTGAACAGGAACGCGGCCCAGGTGGTCGGGCCGAGCATGAGGGCCAGCAGCCCCCAGCCGAGTCCGGGCGTCCGCAGGACGCGCACCGCGACCAGGGGACGCCCCCCGGAGGCGGCCACGTGCCGTTCCACCAGGACGAACGCCGCGAACAGCACCGCGCTCGCGGCGAGCGAGAACCAGCCCCACAGCGGCCAGCCGAGCTCGTGGCCGAGGATCAGCGGCAGCACGAACAGCAGCACCGCCGGGGTCAGCGTGATCAGCCCGAGCGGGTCGAGGCCGCCGGTCGTGCGGTGGTCGTCCCTGGGCAGCAGCCGGGGTGCGGCGATCAGCAGCAGTACGCCGATCGGCACGTTCACCAGGAAGACCATCCGCCAGCCGCCGCCGAGCACGTCCCCGCTGACCAGGATGCCGCCGGCCGCCTGGCCGACGACGATGCCGCCCGAGATCACCGCCGAGAACAGGCCGAGGGCGCGGACCCGCGCCTGGCCGGTGAAGCTCAGCTGGATCAGGCTCATCACCTGCGGTGTCATCAGCGCCGCGCCGATGCCCTGGGCGAAGCGGAAGGCGATCAGCGAGCCGGTCGAGGGCGCCGCGCCGCAGGCCAGGGAGGTCACGGTGAAGATCGCGAGGCCGGTCAGGAACATCCTGCGGTGCCCGAGCAGGCCGCCGAGGCGGGCGCCGGTGACCAGCAGGACGGCGTAGGCGATGGTGTACCCGGCGACGACCAGCTGGAGCCCGGCTCCGGAGGCGTGCAGGTCGGCCCGCATCGTGGGCAGCGCCACGTTGACGATGCTCACGTCCAGGATCGCCATGAACTGCCCGACCAGCAGGAGGGCCAGGATGAGGCCGGCCGGGCGTGGTCGGTGACGCTGGCGCTCCCGTGGAATGGGATCCAGGACGGCGTTGGTTGTCTGTGTCATGTCTTCTAGGGTGGTTCGAGGCTGGTACCAGTAACAGGAGCCCCTTGATACTGGTACTGACAGCACCTGGATAGCCGGGGCAGGGTGGGGGAGGCTGGGGGCGATGACGGAGACGACGCAGACAGCACAGAACGGGCGCCGCAAGCGGACCGAGCTGGCCGCGTTCCTGCGGTCCCGGCGGGAACGGGTCACCCCGGCCGACGTCGGCATGCCGCCGGGCCCGCGGCGCCGCACGCCGGGCCTGCGCCGCGAGGAGGTCGCCCAGCTCGCCGGGGTCGGCGTGACCTGGTACACGTGGCTGGAGCAGGGGCGGCCGATCAACGTCAGCGTCCAGGTCCTGGACGCGGTGGCGCGCAGCCTGCGGCTGGACGAGGCCGAGTGGGCGCACCTCTACCGGCTGGCCGAGGTCCCCGATCCGGGCGTCGCGGGCCTGTGCGTGGACCTGCCCGAGGACATGCAAGGAATCCTGGACGGCCTGTCGCCCAAGCCCGCCTCAGTGGTCAACGGGCGGTCGGACGTCCTGGCCTGGAACGACGCCTACGCGGCCGTCTTCCCGCAGCTCGTGCAGGCCCCCGACGGATGCCGCAACAGCCTGTGGGCGGCGTTCACCCTGCCCGACTGCTGCAACCCGCTCGGCAACATGGAGACCGAGGCCGCGCTGCACGTGGCGGTGTTCCGGTACCGCTACAGCAGCCACCTGAACGAGCCGCGCTGGCGCGACCTGGTGCGGCGGCTCAGCGAGGCCAGCCCGCGCTTCGCCCAGCTCTGGGCGACCCAGGACGTCGCGCTGCCCGGCCCGCGGATCAAGGTGTTCCAGAGCCCGGCGGCCGGCGAGATCAAGACGCGGACCACCAGCTTCGACGCGACCGCCGACCACGACATGCGGATGGTCGTCTACACGCCCGCCGACGAGGACAGCGCCAAGCGCATCGACTGGCTGCTGCACAACCCGCAGGAGGCGGCCGGGGCGATCTGCCACCAGGTCGCCGGACGGGCCTGCGATCGGGCTTGAGGAAGGGCGGACGGCGGCCGCAGACGCCGGCCCGCCTGCGCGCCTCGGCTCACGTCGAGGTCGCGCAGGCGGGCTGGGACGTCGACTACTCGGCCGCCTTGGGCGTGTAGGTGGCGACGATGACGCCGCTCTGCAGCGTCCTGGTGCCGGCGAGGTCGAACTTGGCGACGGCACCGGCGACGCTGATCACGTCCTCGGGCGTGCGGGCCCCGGCGAAGACCGGGTGGATCCACAGGCGCAGCTCGTCCAGGAGGCCGTTGTCGAGCATCAGCTTGGAGACCGAGCCGAAGCCGTACTGCATGATGTCCTGACCCGGCTCCTCCTTCAGGGCGCGGATCCGCTCCACCACGTTGTCGCTGATCACGGTGGTGTTCTTCCACTCGGGGTCCTTCAGCGTGGTGGACACCGCGTACTTGGGCATGGTGTTCATCCGGACGCCGAAGTCGCCGGTCTGCTCCTCCATGTGCGGCCAGGCGGCGGCGAAGCCGTCGTAGGTGGCGCGGCCCATGATCAGCGCGTCGCTGGCGAACACCTGCTCGGCGGCGAGCTCGCCGGCCGTCTCGTCGAAGAAGGTGGCGGTCCAGTTCTGCGGGTCCTGGATGACGCCGTCGAGGGTGATGTAGGTCGAGTTGATGATCTTACGCATGACATTCTCCCTTGCGATGTGGTGGTGTTCAGATGGTGGTGTTCAGCTTGCGTACGGGCGCCGGTGCCGTGCGTCGCGGAGGGCGTGGGCCCACCATGACAGCTGGTCCAGCGTGGTCTTGAGGTCGGTGTTGCAGTCGGCCGTGGCCTTCGGCCAGGTGCCGTCGGCCGCGAACTGTTCCCAGTAGCGGGCAAGGGAGATCCCGTCCCGCACGGTGACCGCGTGCAGCTCGCCGAAGATCTGCCGGAGCTGGTCGGCGGCGTGGCGCCCGCCCGACTCGCGGCCGTAGGACACGATCGCGACCGGCTTGGCCCGCCACTCGTCGTAGAACCAGTCGATGGCGGTCTTCAGCGGCGCCGGGAAGCCGTGGTTGTACTCGGGCGTGACCACGACGAAGGCGTCGGCGGCGGCCAGCCGGGTCGCGAGGGACGCGACCCGGGCCGGGAGCGGCTCGTCCTCGCCGGTGAGCGTCTCGGGGAGGCGCGTCTCGGCGAGGTCGACGACCTCCACCGCGAGGTCGGGGCGGCGGCGGGCCGCGGTGGCGAACCAGCCGGCGACGGTCGGGCCGAACCGGCCTTCCCGCGTGCTGCCGATGATGATCACCATGTTCAAGGGGCCGATCCCGGCCATCTCGCCCTCCCTTCCGGCCATGTCGCGCCTCCCTTCCTGCGTGTTCCGGCTGACGTGTCCTACTGTGCGGGGACCGGATTACCGTTTTCTTACGGTGGAGATATGCGCTTTGGAGTGCTCGGCCCGCTGGCCGTGTGGACCGACGACGGCACGCCCGTCGCGGTGCCCGGCCTGAAGGTCCGTGCCCTGCTCGCGGCCCTGCTCGCGAACGAGGGGCGGCCCGTTCCCGCGGACCGGCTGATCGACGACCTGTGGGGCGAGTCGCTGCCCGGCAACCCCGGCGCCTCGCTGTCGGTCAAGGCCTCCCAGCTCAGGAAGATCTTGGACGACGCCGAGCCCGGCGGCCGCGGCCTGATCGCGTCCCGGCCCGCCGGGTACCAGCTGGCCGCCGCCGTGGGTGCCGTGGACGCCGAACGGTTCGGCGCTCTCACGGGCGAGGCGCGCCAGGAGACCGACCCGGCGGCGCGATCCGAACGGCTGGCCGAGGCGCTGGCCCTGTGGCGCGGGTCGGCGTACGCCGACTTCGCCGACGAGGCGTTCACCCAGCCGGTGATCGTGCGGCTGGAGGAGCAGCGCCTGGTCGCGCTGGAGGAGCACGCCGAGGTACGGCTCGCTCTGGGCGAGCACGGCGAGCTGGCCGGGGACCTCGTCGCGCCCGTCGCCGACCACCCGTTCCGCGAACGGCTCCGCGCCGCGCTCATGCGCGCCCTCTACCGGTCCGGCAGGCAGGGCGACGCCCTGGCCGCCTACGACGACCTGCGCGAACGGCTCGCCGACGAACTGGGCCTGGACCCGAGCGCCGAGCTGGTCGCCCTGCACCAGGCGATCCTCACCCAGGACCCCGCCCTGGACGCGGACGAGCCGAAGACCCGGCGGCCCAGGACCAACCTGCCCGTGCCGTCCACCGCCCTTATCGGGCGCGACGATGCGGTGGCGGGCATCCTCGCGCGGCTGGAGACCGACCGGCTCGTCACGCTCACCGGGCCCGGCGGGGTCGGCAAGACGCGGCTGGCGATCGAGGCGGGACGGCGGCGGGCGGACTCCCGTGCGGGCGCCGTCGACGACGGCGTGTGGATGGTCGAGCTGGCCGGTTTCGAACCTTCGGCGACCGGTTCCCTGAGCGACGTCGTGACGGCCGTCCTGGACATCCGGGAGGCGCCCGGTGCGTCCGGCACCGAGCTCGACCGGCTGGCGTCCTCGCTCGGGCCCCGGCGGATGCTGCTGGTCCTGGACAACTGCGAGCACGTCATCGAACGGGCCGCCGAGCTGGTGGACCGGCTGCTGCGGACCGCGCCGGGCCTGCGCGTGCTGGCGACCAGCAGGGAGCCGCTCGGCCTCCAGGGCGAGACCGTGTGGGCCGTACCGCCGCTGGAGGTGCCCGCCCGCGGGGCTGATCTGGACCCGGCGTCGCTCGCGGACTCGGCCGCCGTGCGGCTCTTCACCGCCCGTGCGTCCGCCGCCGCCCGGGGATTCGAGCTCAACGGCGGCAACGCGGCGGGCGTCGCCGTGCTGTGCCGCCGTCTGGACGGCATCCCGCTGGCGCTGGAGCTGGCCGCGACGCGCGTACGGGCGCTCGGCGTCGCGGGACTGGTGGCGCGGCTCGACGACCGGTTCCGGCTGCTGGCCACCGGCCACCGCGGGGCGCCGCCGCGCCAGCAGACCCTGATGGCGATGATCGACTGGAGCTGGGAGCTGCTGTCGGAGGAGGAACGGGCCGTGCTGCGGCGCCTGGCCGTGCACGCCGACGGCTGCTCGCTGGAGGCCGCCGAGGCGGTGTGCGGCGGTGACGCCCTCGACACCCTCGACCTGCTGATCCGGCTCGTCGACCGGTCGCTGGTGGTCATGACCGACGCCGGGCTCGACGGCCCCCGCTACCGGCTGCTGGAGTCGGTCGCCGCGTACTGCGCCGACCGGCTCGACGAGGCGGGCGAGCACGAGGAGCTCAAGCGGCGCCACTACCGCTACTACACCGACCTGGCCGAACGCGCCGAGCCGCGCCTGCGCGGCGGCGAGCAGCAGACCTGGCTGCGGACCCTGGACGCCGAGTCGGGCAACCTGCGTTCGGCGCTGGACTGCGCGGTCGCCGAAGGGGACGGCGCGCACGCCCAGCGCATGGCGTCCGCGCTCTGCTGGTACTGGTTCCTGCGCGGCCGGCCGACCGAGGCGATGCGGTCGCTGAGCACCGTGCTGGCGATGGACGAAGCGCCGTCCCCGGCGCGGGCGCGTGCCGCCGCCTGGCAGACCGGTTTCCGCCTCCTGCAAGGTGACGACACGGACTGGAAGGTCAGGCGCGAGGCCGCCCTGCGAGGGTTCGAGGAGGTGGACGACCCGGCGGGCCGGGCGCTCGCGGAGTGGCTCATGGCCTACATCGGCTTCGAGGTGGAGGACCAGGCGATCGGCGAGGCGCTCGTGGACCGCGCGGTGGCGACCTTCCGGGAACGGGGAGACCGCTGGGGCGAGGCGACCGTGCTGGTGCTGCGGGCCAAGTACGGCCATCATCGCGGGGACGTCGCCGCCGTCGATGCCGCGGGTTCGCGCGCCGTGGCCCTGTTCGAGGAGGTCGGCGACCTCTGGGGGCAGCTTCAGGGCGCCGACTGGCTCGCCGCGGCGGCCGAGTTGGCCGGTGACTACGACCGCGCCGACCGCCTCACCCGCGACGGCCTGCGCATGGCCGAGGAGCTCCACCTCTGGCCGGACGTCACCTCGCGCCTGGCGTGGCTGGGCTGGACCGGCTACTCGCGCGCCTCCTACGCCGAGGCGCGGGCGTTCTGCGAGCGCGCCCTGCGGCTGACCGCCGAGCAGGGGAATCTTCCGGCCGCGATCCTCGCCGAGCTCGCCCTCGGCTTCACCGCGCGCAAGCAGGGCCACCTCGACGAGGCGGAGGAAGTGCTCGGCCGGCTGGTGAAGGACGTCCCGGCCGACGAAGGGCCGCCGCCCTACCTGACGACCGTCCTCGTCGGGCTGGGCTATGTGTCCGAGCGGCGCGGTGACGTGGCGACGGCACTGCGGCGCCACCAGGAGTCCCTGGCGATCGCGATGGCCTTCGACGGCCCGCGGGACACGGCGTTCGGCCTTGAGGGCGTGGCCGGAGCGCTGGTCCTGGCCGGCGGCCACGCCGAGGCGGCGCGGCTGCTCGGGACCGCAGGCGCCCTGCGCCGGTCCAAGGGGCTGACGCCCGGCCCGGCGGAGGAGGACGACATCGGCCGTGCCGCCGGGGCCGCACGCGCCGTGCTCGGCGACGACGCCTACGCGGCCGAGTTCGCGCGCGGCGCCGTCCTCACGCCGAAGGAATGCCTGGCGAGCGCCGCGCATCTCCTCCAGAACGGGTGAATCCCGCTCGCCCGCGTTCCGCCCATGCTCAGGCATGAGCGCATATCCGGCCATCGAAGACCATGGACTGATCGGCGACCTGCAGACCGCCGCGCTGATCGATTCGGACGGCAGCGTCGACTGGTTCTGCAGCCCGCGGTTCGACTCGCCGAGCCTGTTCGCCTCGCTGCTGGACCGGGAGCGGGGCGGGCGGTTCCGCATCGCGCCCGAGTCCGGCGACTACGTGTCCAGGCAGCTCTACCTGCCGGGCACCGCGATCCTGATCACGAGGTTCATGACGCCCGACGGGGTCGGCGAGGTCGCCGACTTCATGCCCGTCGCGGGCGCCGCGGCGAGCCAGCGGCACCGGATCGTCAGGCTGGTCAGGGTGGTCCGCGGCCAGATGCGCTTCGCCATCCACTGCGAGCCCGCGTTCGACTACGGGCGCCGCGACCACAAGACCGAGGTCACCGAGAACGGCGTCGCGTTCCACGGCGACGCCATGAGCGTGAACCTGTCGATCGTCCGGGACCACGACGTACCGCCGCGTGAGGGCGCCGAGCTGCGGGTGGACGAGCGCGGCGGCGTGCACGCGGTCGTTACCGCGTCGGCGGGCGAGGCCGGGGGAGTGGTGCTGGAGACGGCACCGGACGGCCCGCCACGGCTCTGGTCACCCGACGAGGCGCTGCGCCTGCTCACCGACACCCGGGACTTCTGGCGCGGCTGGATCGGGCGGTCGCACTACCGCGGCCGGTGGCGCGAGATGGTCGAACGCTCGGCCATGACGCTGAAGCTCATGACGTACGCGCCGACCGGGGCGCTGGTCGCCGCGCCGACCGCGGGCCTGCCCGAGCTGGTCGGCGGCGAACGCAACTGGGACTACCGGTTCACCTGGGTGCGCGACGCGTCGTTCTCGGTGCACGCGCTGCTCGGCCTCGGGTTCGAGGAGGAGGCCGAGGCGTTCCTGGTCTGGCTCGGCGACCGCGCCCGCGAGGCGGTCGAGCAGGGCTCGCCGTTGCAGATCATGTACCGGATCGACGGTACGGGCGACCTCAGTGAGGAGTCGCTGGAGCATCTGGAGGGCTACCGGGAGTCGCGGCCGGTCCGCATCGGCAACGGCGCGGCCACCCAGGTGCAGCTGGACATCTACGGCGAGGCCCTGGACTCGGTCTACCTCGCCGATGGGCACGGGCTGCCGGTCGGCTACCAGGGCTGGACCGACCTGTCGCGGATCGTCGACTGGCTGTGCGGCCACTGGGATCAGAAGGACGCCGGCCTGTGGGAGACGCGCGGCGGCCCGAAGGACTTCGTCTACGGACGGCTGATGTCGTGGGTGGCGCTCGACCGCGCGATCCGCCTCGCCCGCGAGCGGGGCCGCCCCGCCGACCTCGTCCGCTGGACCGAGGCACGCGACGCGATCTACCAGCAGATCATGCGACGGGGCTGGAGCGCCGAACGCGGCGCGTTCATCCAGCACTACGGCGGCGACGTGCTCGACGCCTCGCTGCTCTACATGCCGCTGGTCGGCTTCATCGCGCCCAGGGACCCGAGATGGCAGTCCACGCTGCGGGCGATGGACGACGAACTGGTGTCCGACAGCCTGGTCTACCGGTACGACCCCGGGGCCTCGCCGGACGGGCTGCGGGGCTCGGAGGGCACGTTCTCGATGTGCACGTTCTGGTACGTCGAGGCGCTGGCACGTTCGGGGCGGCTGAACGACGCGCGCCTCACGTTCGAGAAGATGCTCACCTACAGCAACCGCCTCGGCCTCTACTCCGAGGAGATCGGGCCGACGGGCGAGCAGCTCGGCAACTTCCCGCAGGCGTTCAGCCACCTCGCCCTGATCACCGCGGCCGTGAACCTCGACCGTCGCCTCGACCGGTAGGGCCTCAGGTCAGGTCACCTGTCCGGTGCGTCGCGGCCTTGGCGCTCAAGGCCGCGACGGACCGCTTCGACGAGGATGCGCGCGGCCAGGCCCACGATGACCAGGTCGCCGATCATCTGCACCATGGTCAGGACCCGGGCGGGCGTCGAACGCGGCACGATGTCCCCGAAGCCCACCGTCGAGAACGTCGTGAGCGTGAAGTAGAGGGCGTCGGTCCGGTTGAGCGGCTCGGAGAAGGCGCCCTGCGTGGTGTTGTCCATGAGGCTGTAGGCCAGCGCGAACATCAGCAGGAACAGCGACACCGAGGTCACCAGCGCCTCGATCGCCCGCAGCCGCGGATGCTCCGAACGCACGATCGACCGCGCGTGCCAGGTGAAGCTCGCGGCGAGCGCGACGAGCGCGCACAGCAGCAGGACCGCCGTGGTCACGGTGAACGTTCCGTCCAGCGGAAGCAGGTAGTAGGTGACCAGGAGGAACGTCGCGGTCAGCGTCGGCCGCACCACCGCCCGCACGGCCAGCCTGCGGCGGGTCGCACGATCCGGCGCCGCCACCGTCACTCCGGCTCAGCCCGCTTCGGGATCAGCAGCGCCACGATCCAGCCGATCACCGTGATGACCAGCATGGTCGCGAGGGCGAGCGCGAACGGCTTCTGGCCGGGATGGGACGCGGCGACCAGCACCGAGCCCGCCAGCGCCGTGCCGAGCGACGAGCCGAGGTTGGACACGCTGCGCGAGACGCCGGAGATGTCGCCCTGGTCGGACTCGGGGAAGGCCGACTGCACCACGTTCACCGAGGCGGTCAGCATGATCCCGACGCCGAGGCCGATCGCGAGCAGTCCCGGCGCGAACAGCAGCACGTTCGAATGCGGCCGCACCAGCAGGAGCAGCAGCGCGAAGCCGGCGATCACGGTGCCGAAGCCCGCTCGGATGAGGCGCCGCTGCGAGTGGCGGCCGGCCATCCGTTCGGCGGCGGCCGAGGCGATCAGGATGCCCGCGGTCGCGGGCACCAGGGTCAGCCCGGTCTGGATGGCGTTGAACCCGCGTTCCTGCTGCAGGAAGACCGAGATCACGAAGAAGGTGCCCTGCATGGTCAGCCACTGGATGGTCTGCGTGGTCAGGCCCAGGTTGGAGATGCGGTTGCGGAACAGCCTGATCGCCACCAGCGGGTCCTTGCCGTGCAGCTCGCGCCGGCGGACGTGCCAGAAGAACCAGCCCAGGACCAGCGCGCCGAGCGCGATGGAGATCCACACCGGCGAGATGCCGCCCTTGGGGATCAGCTCGGTGTCGCCGACCTTGACGGCCTTGCGCGCGCCGAGCCAGCCGTAGGTGCTCGACATCAGCACGCCGAGGACGACGAGGAGCAGGCCCGCCGCGGACAGGACCGCGCCGCCGATGTCCAGGCGCGGCCGGGAGGCGCTGCGCGGCGGGTCGACGATCCTGCGGGTCAGGACGAGAATCCAGGCCACCGCGAGCACCTGCGCCAGGAACGAGGCACGCCAGCTGATCGTGCTGGTGATGAGGCCACCGACCAGCGGGCCCGCCGCCGAGCCGAGACCGGCCGCCCCGCTGACCACCCCGAAGTACTTGGCGCGAGACCTGGTGTCCTCGAACAGCACCGTGATCAGGATGTAGATGGGCGGGATGAGCAGTGCCGACCCGACGCCCTCCAGCACCGAGTAGCCGACGATCATCAGGCCAAGGCCCTGCGCGAGCGTCGCCAGCAGCGCGCCCGCCCCGTACACCGCCAGCCCCGCGACGAAGCAGACCTTCCGGCCGAAGATGTCGGTCAGCTTGCTCCCGACGATCATCAGCGCCGCCATCGTGAGGGTGAACAGCGTGATCGTCGTCTGGATGCCCTTCACCGACGTGCCGAGGTCGTCGGCGATCGTGCTGATCGCGACGTTCATGTTCGTGGCGGCGTAACTGCACACGAACTGCGCGAACGCCAGCGGGAAGACCATCGCCCGCGCCGGATGGGGCGCCTGCGCCGTCGTCGCGGCGGCGGGTGTGTCGTCCATCGTCACAGAATCGGCGGCGGCCCCCGCGGCCAGGCTCATCCGTCGCGGGTGATACCGGACGCCGCCGACCGGGTGAAGCTGTGCTTCGTCGAAGGGAGGCACCGCGATGACCACTGAACGCCCCGCGGTGGGCTACACCAAGAAGGACAGCTGGTCCCTCGGCCTGGCCGTCTTCGCCGGAATCATGATGCTGATGATCGGGATCCTGCAGGTGGTCGCCGGGATCGCCGCGGTCGCACATGACGGCTTCTACGTCACCACCCGCCATTACGTCTTCCAATGGGACACCGGCGCGTGGGGCTGGCTGCACATCGCCATCGGGATCGTCGTCGGTCTCGCCGCGTTCGGCGTCTTCGCAGGTCTGACGCCCGCGCGCTGGATCGGCATCGCGGTCGCGGGTGTCAGCGCGATCGCCAACTTCATGAACATTCCCAACTACCCGCTCTGGT
This sequence comes from Actinomadura barringtoniae, assembly GCF_017573505.1. Taxonomy (GTDB): domain Bacteria; phylum Actinomycetota; class Actinomycetes; order Streptosporangiales; family Streptosporangiaceae; genus Spirillospora; species Spirillospora barringtoniae. Next base: position 47,999 of record NZ_JAGEOJ010000004.1, on the reverse strand, counting down.
CCATCGCGCTCATCGCCCTCGACGTGGCCGTGATCTGGGCCCTGGCCGTCTACATGCGCCCCTACCAGGACGCCTGAACCAGGAGGTGTTGAGATGTCGGACCAGATGTCCGCACGGCGCCGGAACACCGACCCGGACCACGAGCCGACCCCCAAGTGGCTCGTCGGGTTCGCGGTCTTCGGAGCCGTCATGATGGCGCTGATCGGGACGTTCCAGGCCATCCAGGGCCTGGCGGCGATCCTGAAGGACGAGTTCTTCGTCGTGACCAAGGACTACGTCTACAACGTCGACGCCACCACCTGGGGCTGGATCCACCTGTTCCTCGGCATCGCGGTGGTGGTCGTCGGATTCGTGGTGCTCACGGGGGCGCTGTGGGCCCGGATCCTCGGGATCTTCTTCGTGTGCCTGAACATGATCAGCCAGTTCCTGTTCCTGCCGTACTACCCGATCTGGAGCATCATCATGATCGCTCTGGACGCCGTGGTGATCTGGGCGCTGTGCGTCTATGACCGGCGGACCGCGGAGCAGTCTGGACTCTGAGCACGGGGGACCGGTGGGCGGCCCCAGCCCGGCCGTAGTGCTGGGGCCGCCTACGCTTGGGGGTGATCGGATGGAAGCGCTGGTCATTCTGGCGGTGATCCACCTCGCCGGTCTGATCACCGGTTTCGGCATGATCCTCCTCGGCCGCCGCAGGGCCGCCAGGGCGCACCAGTGGGCGCTGCGCAACGCGATCCTGCGGAGCCCGGGTGCGCGGACCTGCGCACACGACGCGGGAGTGGCGGTGGACGAGGCGGCGTGGGCGGAGATCGTCGAACGGCTCATAAAGACGTCGGGCAGCTGATCGGGCGCCCGCGTCTTAAGGGGCATTGGGGCGTCGGATGAGACTCGACTCGTTTCTGCTGCTCGTCGTACTGGCCATGGCCCTCGCGCTCAAACCCTGGTCCATCCTCACCGCCGTGCTGCTGGCGGCGGCCAAGGGCGGGATGACCAAGGCGACGGCGTTCCTGGTGGGCTGGGTGACCGTCCTCGCGGCGATCGGGGCCGCGTCGGTCGTGCTGCTGCCGCACTACGAACGCAATCACTCCCGTTCGACCTTCACCCCCTACGCCTGGGTCGATGTGGCGCTGGGCGCGGCTCTCGCGGTCTTCCTGCTCTGGCGATGGCGCAAGCCGTACGACGCGCAGAAGAAGAACCAGAACCCGGGCTGGGTCGAACGCCTCGACACGATGCCGGCGCCGCTGGCGTTCGCCCTCGGCGCGTTCATGCCGAGCTACCTGCTCGTCGCGGCTGCGGTCAACCAGCTCCTGGAGACGGGCTGGACCGGCGCGGGCCTGGCCGTCACGATCGCCCTGTTCGTCATCCTGGCCTCGGCCGGCGTCGCGGCGCCGGTGATGGTCCCGCTGTTCAAGCCCGACCAGGCGGCCGACATCCACGAGCGGTGGCGCACCTGGCTGCTGGAGCACCGGCGCGTACTGGCGTACGGGCTGAGCGGCATGATCGCCGCCGTCCTCATCTTCAAGGGCCTGGCCTCGGCTCTCCTGTGACCGCCGGCGCCCCCGCTGACTTCTTAGGTTGGACTCTGAGCACGCGGAACGGGCGGTCCCGAGGCCCCAGCCCAGCGGAACCGCCCGTCGTCATGTGGCTCTCAGCGGCGCCTCTCCACCCGGCGTGCCGTACGCCGGGACGTGCGCCGTGCCACCCTGCGGGCTCCGAACATCACTGCCTCCTCGCCGTGGTCTCCAGGTCGTGCAGCTGCCGCGCCTCCTCGGCGGTGTGCAGCCCGATCGCGACCAGGTCCAGCGGGCTGATGAACCCGTCGCTCAGCCGGAACCCGCCCGCGCGCATGATCGCGTCGCGCAGCGGCACGGCCCAGTGGTGCTCGATGAGCAGGAGCGCCGCCGCCGTGTCGGGCGGGATGTCCTCGATGACGTCCCAGGCGTCCTCGGGCTCGGGGAAGACGTGGACGCCCTCCGCGGCCGCCTCGGCCCCAGCGATCGCCCCGGAGACGACGCCCTCCTCGCCCTCGATGCCGAGCCCGATGAGCGCGCCGACCTTGCTGCCGAACTCGATCGCCTCGTCCTTGGTCAGGTTGCTGAGGTGCTCGACCTCGATCTCGCCTTCCTTGTCCTTGTAGACGGCCAGGGCGTCGATCACCTTGATGGTGTCGCTCTCGCGCAGCCGTTCCAGCTCCGCGATCACCTCGCCCTGGAAGTTGGGGTGGTTGAATCCCAGCACGATCAGCTGAACCGGTCCGATTGCCATGTGCCCACCTCCACACTCGGTGCCAGCCAAGCTGCCACGGCGTACCTGCGCCGCCCTCCTCCGCCATGGGTGATACGCGGATCGTCGGCCCTCCCGGACAGTTGGCTTCCATGGACGTGGCCGTGCAGAGCGAGCGAGTGGAGCGAGTCGACTACGCCGGAGCCGTCTACGGCTCCCTCCTGGCCGCCTCCGTGGTCGTGGGAAGCGCGCCCCGCCACACGCCCACGCCGGCGCTCTCCCTGGTGGTCCTGCTCCTGGCCACGGGGGTCGTCTTCTGGCTGGCCCACGTGTACGCGAGCCTTGCCGGAGACCGGGAGAAGGGCGCGCCGCTGACCAAGCAGGAAGTGCGCCAGGTAGGCAGCCGCGAATGGCCCCTGGCCCAGGCCGCCGTTCCGCCAGCAGCCGCAGCGGCACTCTGCTGGCTGCTGGGCCTCTCGAACGCCACCGCCGCCTGGTGCGCCCTCTTCGTGGCCCTGGCAAGCCAGGTCGGCTGGACCGTGGTGGCAGGCACCCGTTCCAACGCCAAGCCCCTGCTCATCGTCGTCTCGGCTGTCGTCAACCTGCTCCTGGGCCTGGTCATCGTCATGCTCAAGGTCGTCCTCACCCACTGACTGTTCGGCGGGATGGTTTAGCTCCGCTCAACCTGGCCTTACACATCGCGCCTTGTTCAGGGGATCGCCGGGTGTCAGCGTGAAAGGACCTTCCTTCCCCTTCCCAAGGAGTCCTCTTGCCTCGGTGTGAACAAGTGCGCTTCGCCGGTGATACGGCCGAGCTCGCCGGGCACCTTTTCCTGCCTGACCCTGCCGCCACCGGCCAGGGCGGTCCGGTGGCCGGTGTCGTGGTCGCCGGGACCTGGACCAGCGTCAAGGAGCAGATGGCCGACCGGTACGCCGAGGAGCTGGCCCGGCGCGGTTATGCGGCGCTGTCGTTCGACTTCAGCGGCTACGGCGAGTCGGATGGCGAGCCGCGCGACTACGAGTCGCCGGAGCTGAAGGTCCGCGACATCCGGGCCGCAGCCGACTTCCTGATCGGTCATCCGGCGGTGGAGGGCGAGTATGTGGGCGCGTTGGGGGTGTGCGCCGGAGCGATGTACGCGAGCGCGTTCGCCGCCCAGGACGCGAGGGTGCGGTCGCTCGCCCTGGTGGCGCCGTGGCTGCACGATCGCCGCCTGTGCGAGGAGAACTACGGCGGGGCTGAGGGCATCGACGCCAAGAAGGCAGCCGCGGCCCTGGCCCGGCAGCGGTACGAGCAGACCGGAGAGGTCGCCTACGTGCCGGTGGTCAGCGGCAGCGACCCCGAGGCGGCCATGCCGTTCGACATCGACTTCTACCTCAACCCGCAGCGCGGCGGGATCGCGCAGTGGCCCAACCGCTTCGCCGTCATGGCCTGGCCCGGCTGGCTGGACTTCGACGCCGTCGCCCTCGCGCCGCAGGTGACCGCGTCGGTGCTGCTGGTGCACAGTGAGGACGCGGCGATCCCGGACGGCGCCCGCCGCTTCCACGACGGTTTGGCGGGCGAGCGGACGTTCCTGTGGACCGACGGCGTCCAGTTCGACTTCTACGACCAGCCACGGCAGGTCACCTTCGCCGCGGACGCGGCCGCCGAGCACTTCGCTCGCACGCTCTGACCTGCTCCGTACCCGCACACCCAGACCCCGCCAGGAGTTCACCTCGCCATGCCCACATCCTTTGACGTCGCTCAGACCTGCACCCGGATGGCCGTGTACGCCGACCGCCGTGAGTGGGAGCGGTTGCGCGGCTTGTTCGCCGACAAGGTGCTCCTTGATTACACGAGCCTGAACGGCGGCGAGCCGGTCTGGCTCGCCCCGCAGGAGATCGTGGACGCCTGGGCGGCGACGCTCGGCGGTTTCGACGCCACCCAGCACCTGATCGCCAACCAACTGGTCGAGATCGACGGGGACCGTGCCGTCTGCACCGCGTCCTTCCAGGCCACCCACCGCTTGGCCACGCCGCATGGGGCTCCGCTGTGGACGCTCGGCGGCGACTACCGATGGGAGCTGATCCGTACCGGCGGCAGCTGGCTGATCACCTCCGTGGTGATGACAGCGACCTGGGGCGACGGCAACCAGGACCTGCCCGCGCGGGCAGCGGGCTGACCTGATGACATCATTGCTCAAACCCTCGGCCGCGGACGCGCCACCGGAGTCCGCCCGGAGCGGTTCCTCAGTGGTGCTCGGTGCCGCCCTGTTGGGCTTCTTTCTCATCTCGCTGGACGCATTGATCGTCACCGTCGCACTGCCTGACATCGGGCGGAGCGTGGGCGGCGGCATGTCGGGTCTGCAGTGGGTGGTGGACGGCTACACGCTGATGTTCGCCGCCCTGATGCTCTCGGCGGGCGCCCTGTCCGACCGCATCGGAGCCCGGCAGGCGTACGGCGGAGGGCTGATTCTCTTCGCTGTGGCCTCGGCCGCGTGCGGATTCGCGCCCGGACTCGGCGTACTGGTCGCGGCCCGGCTCGTTCAGGGAGCCGCGGCGGCCGTCATGATGCCGGCGTCTCTCGCGCTTGTCCGCCAAGGGTTTCCCGACCAGGCCAAGCGGGCCCGGGCGATCGCGGTCTGGACCGTGGGCGGCGCGGTCGCGGTGGCGGCCGGACCGGTGCTCGGCGGCGCACTGACCGCCTCGGTGGGCTGGCGATGGATCTTCTTCGTCAACCTGCCCGCGGGCCTGCTGGCACTCGCCCTCCTCTCCCGCGTACCGGCCTCGCCGCGGTTGCCCGCACGGCTGGACGCGGTCGGGCAGGTGACGGCCGTGGTCACGATGGGCGCGTTCACCTACGGCGTGATCGAGGGCGGCGCCAAGGGCTTCGGCACACCACTGGTCGTGGCATCACTGCTGGTGGCCGTCGTCTCGGCGGTCGCGTTCCTGGCCGCGCAGGCCAGGGGCGCGCACCCGATGCTGCCGCTGCCGTTGTTCCGCTCGCGGGTGGTGGCTGTGTCGCTGGTGGTCGGGTTCATGCTGAACGCCGCGTACTACGGCGGGGTGTTCATCTTCAGCCTGTACCTGCAGCAGGAACGCGGGCAGTCCGCGCTCACCGCGGGTCTGATGTTCATCCCGATGACGGCACTGGTCGCCGTGGTGAACCTGGCCTCAGCGAGACTGGCCGCCCGGTTCGGCCCACGGGTGCCGATGGTGGCGGGCCAGCTGGTCGGCACGGCCGGGCTGCTGTCTCTGCTCACGGTCAGCGCGCACACCAACGTCTGGGTCGTGGCGGCGCTGATGGTGCCGGTCGGGCTCGGCGGTGCGCTCACGGTGCCGGCGCTGACCGCGATGCTGCTCGACGCCGTGCCCGCCGACCGGGCAGGCACCGCAGGCGCCGTACTCAACACCGGCCGCCAGGTCGGCGGAGCGATCGCGGTCGCGGTCTTCGGAGCGCTCCTGGCAGGCTCCGACACGTTCCTGACCGGAATGCGCTGGAGCATGCTGCTCGCCGCAGCCGGCCTCATCCTCACCGCGAGCGCGACGCTGACACTGCCGCGAAACGGGCATCAGAGCTCGGAGGCGTGAGGCCTTTCCGGTCAACTAAGCGGGAGCGGAGTGCCGATTCCCGGAGCGACCGGCCGTCTCAGGAGAGAACTCGCGGACGGTCTGCACGAACTCCCGGAGCCTGGCGGTGTCGCCCGCATCGCGCCACATCAGCGCGTAGTCCAAGGGCGGTGTGTCATCGAACGGGACATAAGCAACATCAGGTCGACCGTGGTAAAGCCCCGCTCGGAGGGGAGCCACCGAAGCACCCTTGCCTGCCCCGACCAGAGCGAGTGTCTCCTGCCAGCCGCTGGCGGCCGGTCCCTGCGGAATGGTACGGCCCTGGGGAGTACGGAGCAGGAAGTGGGCGTCCTGCCAGGCGTGGGACATCCCGGCACCCATGATCAGCGGCAGGACCGCGAGCTCCTCCAGCGAGACCGCTCCCCGTGTCGCAAGGGGGTGGTCGGCGGGCACGACCAGGGCACGTGGTTCGGAGAACAGAACGGGGCCCACGGTGATGGCCGGTTCTTCGACGGGAGGCACGGTGATCACCAGGTCCACGTCCTCGTCCCGCAATGCTGTGACGGCCGCGTTGTATGTCAGCTCCTGCAACTGGACGGTGCACCGAGGATGGCGCGAGTTGAACGCCTCGACGGCTCGAAGGAAGAGGGCGCCGGACCATGGCGTGGTGAACCCCACGCGCAGCACACCGCTGATCCCGGCGAAGGTGGCCGACGCGTTGTCCAAGGCACGCTGGATCTGCTGGTGCGCGGGCAGCAGCTCCGCATGCAGCTGCCGGCCGACCGGGGTGAGGTCCACGCGGCGGCTGCTGCGTTCGAACAACGGGCCGCCGAGACGGCGCTCCAACGTCTTGATCGTCTGGCTGACCCGGCCGGGCGACAGGCGCAGGCGTTCGGCGGTCCGCGCGAAATGCAGCTCCTCGGCCAGCGTCAGGAATGTCTCGATCTCGTACCGCTCCACCAGTCTCCCGCCCGGTCACGCGTCGTTCCAGGTCATCGCCCTGCTGGACAATAGGCGGTGGTGCCGGGCGGATCCAAAACGGCCGGAGGGAGCACCCTCCGCGAGGGTCATCCGTTGCGGGTGATGCCGTGCAGGTGGGCGCCGCATTCCCTGGGGGTGTCACCTCAAGGGATCAGGAAGGACGGACCGCCATGGCGGATCTGATCGCGATCGGCTACCCGGACGAGACCACGGCGACCGAGGCGGAGCGCGAGGTTCAGCGGCTGAGCCGCGATCTCATCATCCAGCCCGACGCGGTAGCAGTCGTCTCTCGCGACACTGAAGGCAAGTTCCACGTCACGACGAACCACCACGCGGTGGCCGGCGGCGCGACCTGGGGCATGTTCTGGGGGCTGCTCTTCGGCCTGCTGTTCTTCGTGCCGTTCTTCGGAATGGCGCTCGGCGCGGGCATGGGCGCCCTGATGGGCAAGATCGAGAAGTCCGGTATCGACAAGAACTTCCAGAAGGAAGTGCGCGACATGCTCCAGCCGGGCACGTCCGCGCTCTTCATCGTGGTGGAGAAGGTCACGCCGGACAAGGCCGTCGAGGCCATGAGCAAGTTCGGCGGCACGGTGCTGAAGTCCTCGCTCTCCAAGGAGACCGAGAACGCCCTGCAGGAGGCCCTGCACGGCCAGACCACCGCCTGATCGGACGCCGAAACTGCCCGCCCTCACACCGAGGGCGGGCAGTTGTGCGTTACCGGCTCCTGCGCAACGCCGCGTACTGCACCCCGGCGAAGCCCGCCACGACCACGGCCTGCATGATCGCCCACACGTTGCCCACCGTGTTGAGCGACAGCCACCCCGTCACCACCGCGACCACGCTCAGCACCGCCCAGACCACATTGGCCTCGATCACCGCGGTCACGGCCCACCGGTTCATCCGGCCGGAGATCGCCCACACGGCCGCCGCGTACACCAGCAGGAACACCCCCACGGCGACGCCGTACCCGGCATCGAGCCCGAGCAGATCCTCAAGCGGCTTGGCCAGCGCCAGATACGCCAGCCCGTTGGCGCCGGTGACCACCGCGTCCAGGCGCAGCGCCAGCCTCAGCAGCCGCCGCCCGTCGGCCAGGATCCCGCTGTTGGTCATGGTGGTCATCGGATGCCCCTTCCAGAGACGTCGTCCTCGATGTCTCCGACGCTATGAGCGAGGGGGTAGCCAAGGCGATTACCTGCGACGTAGGGCTAGTTGATCTTATTCGTGGCTACGACCGGCTCCCGAACCAGTCGAACGCGGGAGGGGCCCGTCGCCGCTTAGGCAGCGAATCGAGATGTGCGGTGAGCGGCGATCGATCTGCCGCTGGTTTCGCACCTGCTGCGGTTCCTCCCGCGCACCTTCATTCCACCGCGCCGCCGGTCACCTGCGCAGGGCCGAAGGTCCTCCATCCAAGTGACGGACGTGCTCAAGCAGCAGGCCGAACGCACCAGCGGTGATGACGAGATGCGGCCCGTGCGGCGCTTTGGAGTCCCTGACTCCGATCCCGCCCTCAAGCTGCGCTACCTCGATGCACGCCTCGTCGGTCGCGCTACCGCTGTAGCTGCTCTTCCGCCACGTCGTCATTGCGAGGCCTCCCAGTACTGATGAATCAGCGTCCGTGAATCATCCTCTGATAGAGCTTTGCCCCAATCCGTTCGTAATCTAGGCCATACTCGCGGGCCTCTGCGGAGGCCTCAACGAGCCGTCCGCCCCGATGAGCGCCCACGTAGACGACGTCGCGCGACTTGAGGCTCATGACCTGGAACGACCCGCCAAGGCCGACGTAGGCCCCTGCGGACTTCGGGACCACTCGAATGCTTACCCGTGGCAAGTCGGACAGCTCCAGAAGATGCTGGAGCTGGTCTCTCATGGTTTGCGCTCCGCCTATGGGGCGATCCAGCACGGCCTCGTCCAGCAGAACCCAAAGGAGTGCTGGCTGCGTACGCCCCAAGACCGCGTCCTTGCGCGCACGGCGACCGGCCACGGCTTTGTCGATGTCGTCGATATCCGCCGTGGTCTGAATCGCTCGGGCATAGTCCTCGGTTTGGAGGGGAACCGGGATGATCTGGCCCTGGTAGGCCCTGATGACATCGGCTTCGGACTCGTAGACCGTGTACTGGCGGAACCAGTCCGGGTCGTGCGTTGTGCGCGCGAACCAGAGCATCACCTGGAACAGCCTGCCGGTGCCACAGTGGTCATCGATGACCTTGGCCTGCGCGTCATCAATCTTGCGGCGGTTCGCCTCGATGTTGGAAACAGTGGAACGTGCGGCACCGATTATGCGTCCCCACTGGGCGAGTGAGAGACCGTGCTGCTCGCGGACGAACCGCAGCTGATAGGCCAGGAAGTGCCAGAACGAGGCCGTGGGGTCGAGGGGCTCGCGGGTGATCGCCATTGATCCTCCGGTGTATCCAGTAGTCGCGGGTACATCGCGACGTTAGATCAAAGCGGTGAGTCTGGTGACAGAAATCGAAAACTCTGTCACAGGCGGTGATCGTGATGAATCCGGACGGGCTTCGGATGAGCTTGCTCGCCTCGGCCGCCGCACCGGGGCTGGTCCGGACGCTCGTCGAGCAGCGGCTCCTGAAATGGGATCTGCTGCACCGGGCGGACGACGCGCTACTGGTCACCGGCGAGCTCGTCACCAACGCCGTGAACGCGGCGCCGGGGCGCGAGCTGTGGGTGCGCTTCACGCGAGAGGCCACAGGGTTGCTGCTGGAGGTGTGGGACCCCAGCGGCCGCGTCCCTCAGGCCAGGCCTGTCGAGCTCGATCTCGACGACGGTGAGTTCGACGGCATCGGTGGCTGGGGGTTGCACATTGTTCAAGTGCTGAGTCTGGAATGCGGGTACGCCCTAGGTCCGGACGGTGGCAAGACGGTCTGGGCGCTTCTGGAGGCGTAGTGGTGCGACACTGCGCTTTGTGGAGAACGAGTTCGCGGGGGAAGCCTTGAACGTTGTTCAAGCGCGTGACATCCACGGTGATGTGGTGTTCAACGCGCCGCGCGAACGGCCTCCCGCGCCGGCCATGGCGCCTGCTCCACCGCGCGGGTTCGTTCCCCGGGCCGACATCCAGGAGCCACTGATCGCCGCACTTCTGGAACGGCGCGATGTGGCGCTACGGGGCGCCGGGGGATTCGGGAAGACCACGCTGGCCTGCTGGGTGTGCCGGATGCCCGAGGTTCGTGAGGCCTTTCCGGGTGGCGTGCTCTGGGTCGAGCTTGGGCAGAACCCGAGTCTTCAGAAGGTCGCAACGTCGCTGGCGGGTCTGGCGGCCGTTCTCACTGGCGAGTCTCCTGGGACGTACGCCGACGTGCCCTCGGCAGCGGCGGCTTTCCGGAACGCGCTGTCGGACAAGCCGGCGCTTCTGGTGGTCGACGACGCTTGGAGCTCCGCGGACGTCGCGCATTTCTCCGGGCCGAGCACGCTGCTGGTGACTTCGCGGCGCTCGGGAGTGCTGGAGGGGACTGAGATCGCGGTCGACGCGATGAGCGACGCGGAGGGGGCCGCGCTCCTTGAGGGCGATCCCGGCGTGCTGCGGCCGCTGGTCGACCGTGCCGGACACTGGCCGCTCGCGCTGGTGATGTTGTCAGGTCTCTTGCGCAGCCTTGGCGAACGGCACGGGATGACAAGCGAGGAGGCCGTGGCCTCGCTCATGAACGAGCTGGACCGGTACGGCATCGCGACTCTGGACGAACTGAGCGACGCCGACGTGCTGCGCGGCATCTCCCGGACGCTGGATCTGAGCCTGGACGAGCTGGGGGACAGCCGCGACCGGCTGGTGTCGCTGGCCGCCTTCCCTCAGGGACAGGTCGTCCAGTACGAGACGTTGCGGCGGCTCTGGGACATGAGCGATCTGCGGGTACGAGCCGTGGCCGACCGATTCGTGAGCCGGTCGCTGGCATCCGCGCCCGGTCCCGATGGGCTGCGTTTGCACGACGTGACGCGCGAGGCCCTCAGACACATGGCACCGGAAGTGATGCGGGACGTCAGCATGCGGCTGCTCGAGGGCATGCGACCGGCAGATGACGGAAGGGTCTTTCATCTGTGCCAAGCCGGACGGATGGATGAACTCCCGGCTCTTCTCAGGGACATGAGATACATCTCCGCGCGGCTCGCCGGCGCCGGGCCTCTCGCACTGGCATCCGATCTCGCCCTGGCCCGGACCGAGGACGCTTTCGCGGAGGGGCTGACGAAGCTGCTCAGGCTTGAGGGGCACATCTTCGTCGCCGGCCTTTCGGAGACCGACATGGCCCTCACTCTGGAGAGCCGTTTGCTGAACCGCCCAGGGCTTCTGGAGGAAGTGCACCACGTTACGGAGGCCAGGCCCGATGGCGGGCTGATCGCGCTGCATCCAATGCCGGACGTCGACGGGAGCGCGCTGGAGCGGTCGGTCGTCGTTCACCCTGACGGCGCGAGCCAAGATGTGGACTGGGATCCGCGGGGGAGGCTGCTCGCGACCGTGGGCTATGGGCCGCCCGTTCAGATCGTGGACACCGGCAGCTGGGAGAGCACGGCCTGGCCGGTCCCGTACAGTGCGGTCGTCAATGGTGTCCGGTGGAGCCCGGACGGGGCCAAGCTCGCGTTGCTCGGGGACACCAGTCGATTCAGCCCGGTGTTCGATTACTACGACGAGCATCCGCCTCAGCTCCATGCGCTGTCGGTTCATGACGCGGCCACCGGGGTCGAGATCGATGTGGCGGCCTTTCGCGGCGCCGCCATCAGTTTCCCGCCCGGGATCAGCTGGGGGGCGGACTCCGAGCACCTGGCCATCGGAGGGATGGAAGGAGTGTTCCTCTGGCGATCAGGCTCCGGCACGGGTCCGCTCTGCCTGGCACGTAAGGATCGGCTGGGCTCCGACACCGATGTGGACTGGCACCCGGAGCTCGGTCTCCTCGGACACGCGACCGAAGGCGATGTGGGGATTCTCCGCCATTGGGCCGATCCCATCGCCGGCGGAGAGCCCAGAGTGTGGACCGACCGTGATCTCAGGGGGGCCGGGCGTGGGCTGTGGTGGCGTCCCAGGGGAGGTGTCGCCGTGCTCGCCCTGCCGCGATCCACCCTGCTCGTCGACCCGGTGGCTCAGCGGGTGCTCTGGCGGCTGGATCACCGGGTGAGCCTGCCTCGCTGGTCTCCGGACGGTGGCCGCCTGGCGTTCCTGCGTTCGGGTCGGCTTCTGGAACTGTGGGACGTGCCGGGCGACGGCGAACTGGAGGCAGGGGCGTCCCCCCGCGCCGCCGCGGAGATCGACATCGGCTCGCATCAGGGAACACGCCAGTCGCTGGCGTGGCGCCCCGACGGAGCCAGGGTCGCCATCGTCCGCGACTCGGCGGTCGTGAAGCTCTGGAGGCCGGAGCAGTCCACCGAGCGCCCCACCCGGGAACTGCGCCATGTGATGTGGAGTCCCGATGGGGGCACCCTGGCCGTCGGAGGCTCCAGGGAGCGTTGGTTTGCTCTGGACCCGCTCGACCTGGACGCCGCGGCGGTCGAATGCGCTCCGCACCCGTTCTCCGGCAGGGACCCGGCCGGCAAGAGGAGCTGGCTTGACGAGGTGGGCGCACGCCGTGAGTGGGAGTCGGGGCACGAACCCCGGACGTTCGTCGAGTTCGCGCCGGGGGAGCAGGCGTGGATCGTGGCTCGCTGGTTCGAGCCGCTGAGCCTGTGCCGGCGGAACGGCGCCGAGACGGTCCTGGTTCCCGGATACGACGGGCGACGCTGGGGTGGAGCATCCTTCACGCCCTCGGGCGATCGGGTCGTCGCCGTGAGCGGCTACGGCCCGTTCGAGAAGACCGACTTCACTCTCTGGCCGGTCACGGAGGCGGCACAAGGGGAACCGGCGGCGCGATGGACGACGCTGGTGGAGCCTGACGTTCGGCACGTCTGGCGGGTCACCGCCAGCGAGACGCATGCGGTGATCGTCGCGAATCCGGGGCTGATCGGGCTGTTCGAGCTGGACGGGATGCGGAACGTTTGCTGGATTCGGACCAACGCGACAGCGCGGGACGCGGCGTTCGATCCTGAGGGGCGGCGGCTCGCCGTTGTGGGGGATGCGGGGGTGTATCTCTTCGAGGTCACCCCGGCTGGGTGATGGGGGTGGAGGGGCGGGCGCGTTCCGATGGAGTCCGCCCCCGGCGCCGTGCCGTGGGGATGTGATGGGAGGTGTCCGCATGGCGCGCTCATCGGGATCGTCGGCGAGCGGCTGGGCCGTGGGGTTCGTGCTCTTCGCCGGGATCATGATGATCATGAGTGGCGTGTTCGAGGCGCTGGCGGGGTTCGCGGGGATCCTTGAGGACAAGTTCTACGTGGTGACCTCGGACTACGCCTACGAGTTCGACGCGACGACGTGGGGGTGGATCCACCTGGTGGTGGGGATCATCGTCGCGGCGGCGGGGGTCGGGGTGATGTCGGGGCGGCTGTGGGCGCGGGTCATCGGCGTGGTCGTGGCCTCGGTGAGCGCCGTCGCCAACTTCTTCTTCATCCCGTACTACCCGTTCTGGTCCGTGCTGCTGATCGCGCTCGACGTGTTCGTGATCTGGGCGCTGTGCGTGTACGGGCGGGAGGAGGCGCAGAGCTCCTTCCGGTAGTCACTGCCCTCCGGCGCCCCGGGAGTAGGCCGTCTGCGGCAGCATGGTCATGATCACTATGCCGATGCACAGGTTGATCAGACCCGTCGCGACCTGGCTGGACACCGGGGCGTCCGTGGTGAACGGGACGACGGCCAGGCTGAGGGTGACCAGGCCGACGATCCACGAGAAGAAGCTCAGCGGGTTCGGCGACAGGGTGATCAGCAGCTGCAGGATCAGCGTCGCGACCAGGGCGCCCATGAACGCGGCCACCACATAGCCCGCTGTCGAGGCGTTGCCGACCGTTCCCTCGCGCTTGGGCGAGAGCAGCGCGATGTCGAAGATGCCTCGGGCTATCAGCATGCCGACGAACGCGACCAGGGCCGCGACGCAGGCCGTTGCGAGGCCGCCCGCCCACAGCTTGCTGGACTGCGCGGCCTGGGTCCGCCGCTCGCTGTCCTGGTACATCGGTCCGGTCATGACGGCCTCCTCTGGTGTCGTTCCGCAACCTAGGTGCGGCGCCGCGGCGGCTGACTCACCCCGCGGGGGTGATTGCCCGGGGCGCGGCACGGGGTGGACTTGGCGGGATCAAGCGACCGAGGACGGTGCCATGACGAACATCCAGGAATCTCCGCGCGAGGGCGGGAGGAAGCTCCGCGTCATGCTGGCGGGCGGGGCGCTCATCGGCGTCGGCGGGCTCATCATGATGACCGGCGCGACCGTGGCCGGCTCGGCGCTGGTCGCCGCCGCGCGGCAGCGCGTGCGTGACATGGAGACCCCGCCGCGCGACCTGGCCAGGCTGCGGTGGTCGCAGGCCAAGGCGGCGGCCATGGCGGGCGCGGACGCGTGGCAGAAGACCGTTCCGCCCGCGCGGTCCACGCGCGTGGTGGTGGAGAACAGCTCCGAGCCGGTGTACGCGCCGTAGCGGCGACGTGGTCTGCTGCGCCGGGGCGGACCGGCGCAGCAGACGCCCGTGCGCGGGCGGGCACAAGCCGACATCGCGAAGGCGAGGACGCCGCCGAGGACCCCGGTCCCGGCGGCGTCCTGCTGCCTGCGGTGCCGCCCACCACGGCCCTCGTGGGCGTGGTGGGCAGCGGCCACGGCGGGGGTCTCACGCCCCCTCCTCTTCCTCTTCGGGCGGCGGCGGCAGCTTGCGCACTTCGATCAGCTCGAAGCCGAGGGACTGGATCCTGGCGAGCACGCCGTACAGCGCGGCCTGATCCAGACCCGAGCCGCGCAGCACGGTCTCGACGGGGTTGAGGGTGACCGTGAGATCCTCGAAGGCGCCGTGGAAGGTCTCACTCACACGACCCTTGATCCGTATCTCGTAGGCACCGGATCGCTCGCCGGACTGCCCCTCGGGAAATTTCTTCACATCCCCCCCTCGGCGGCTGGCGCCATAGGCGCGAGGAAATCTCAAGCATTGACGTGATGGACGACCGGCGAGTCACTCATGGCGGGTGATTCCGGCGGGGCCACCGCAACGGACGCTGTGGCCATGGACGACGCGACGAAAGAGAACTGGGCTCTCGGGCTGGCGATGTTCGCCGGCATGATGCTGATCATCATCGGGCTCTTCCAGGCCATCGTCGGCGGGAGCGCGATCATCAACGACAAGTTCTACGCGGTGACCCGCCACTACGTCTTCGAGTGGGACGCGACCGTGTGGGGCTGGATCCATCTGGTGGTGGGCGTCGTGCTGTTCGCCGCCGGGTGGGCCGTCTTCGCCGGGGCGACGTGGGCCCGCTGGGCCGGCATCGCCGCGCTCTCGCTGAGCGCGGCGGCCAACTTCATGAGCCTTCCGCACTACCCGGCGTGGTCGATCCTCATCATCGGCCTCGACGTCGTGTGCATCTGGGCTCTTGCGGTCTACATGCGCCCCTACGCCGAGGACTGACGGGCGGGCAGCCACACGGCCAGCTCGTACAGCGCGAGCAGGACCACGATCACCAGCAGCCCGGTCCAGGACGAGACGAGCAGCGCCAGTACGGCCGCCACCACGACCCCGGCGATGCGCAGCACGTCGGTGTGGGCGGCGACCCACTGGCGCAGCTCGCTGCTCGTCGCCACCCGCTCGGTCGTGGTCGCGGTCCACTTGGCGCCGTTCACCACCTGCTTGCGCAGCCAGACCGGCAGCCGCCCGGGCCCGACCAGGTAGGCCAGGACCGCCAGCACGATGCCGATCCACAGCAGCCAGTCGCCCCAGACCCGCAGGTCGGTGAGCGCGTGATGGATGGCGGCCGAGGCGCCCTGGCGATAGACGCCGTCGGGCACCAGCGCAAGCAGATGATCTCGAAGGGCGCGCAGCACGTTCGACAGCACGAGGGTCGCGATCGCGAGCCACACACCGAACTGCAGGATGGTGCGGCGCCGCCCCGGAGAGATCCAGATCGCCAGGCCGAGGGCCAGGATCGTGCCGGCGACGAGCAGGACGACCCCGCGCTTGAACAGCAGCACGGCCTCTTGCACCTGGCTGAGCTTGTGCCTGTTGTAGAGCTTGATCTGGGCGAAGTTGGCCGGCAGCGTCACGCCGAGAGTCGATTCGATGCGCTGCTTCAGGTTCGGCGGGATCTCACCCGAGCTGAGCGCCGGCAGGTCGAGCTTCTTGCCGAACAGTGTCGGCAGCCGGCCTTCGAGCATGACGAGCAGGTTGTTGACGATCGGCAGCAGGTTCAGGGTGACGGTGCTGCCTTCGACCGACACCGTCTGGCTCTTGTTCTCCAGGATCGCCAGGATCCGCGAGTGCGCGAACCTGTTGGCGGCCTCCCACTGCTGCTGGAACTGCTCGGTCTGCATGAACTTCTGGATCGTGGTCCGCACGTAGTCGTGCACGGGACCGGTCACCGCGCCCGACAGGAACGCCGCCTTGGGCGGCAGCGCCTGGGCCAGCCGCTGCTCCACGTTCAGCGAGGTGAAGATCTCGTCGGTCAGGTACTGCGACACCGCCGCGGCCACCGCGGGATCGCGTGGCAGCGGCCCGACCGTCTCCACCCAGCGGTCGGTCCTGAGCGTCGTACGCGCGCCCCAGACGCCGATCGTCGAGCACACCACCCCGAACCCGGCGAGCGCGACCAGGATGGCCGCGATGACGCGCCGTACGGAGATCCACCGGCTCTGCCGGCGCTCGCGGGTGTCGAGCCTGCCCTGCAGGGTCGCCACCTCGGCCCGGAGCCGATCGAGCTCGGTCCGTTCGGTCGTCGCCGCGGAAGGGCTCTCCTCGCTCGCGCCCTCAGAAGGTGGGCTCTCCGCGGACGGGCTCTCGGCGGACGGGCTCTCCGTGGGTGGGCTCTTCGAGGGGGTGCTCTCGGTGGACGAGCTCTCCGGGGACGGGCTCTCCGCGTTCGCGCCTGCGTTGACTTCTCCGCTGGTCATCGACGCCTCCTCGCACGAGCACGGCGTGGCGCCGTACTGGAGGAGATGGTCGGACGGGAGGCGGACGGGCGGCCTCACACCTCGTGGGTGAGGCGGCAATCACGATCAGCGGCTCGGGGCCCACGGATCCCGGGGTGACGTTAGCGCAGGTTGGCACGGCGATGGAGTGAAACAGGTGACACGGAGTGAATCTCACCCGGGTGAGAGCGGAGGGTGGGTGATGCGCCCTCACCCGGAGGCGAACAACTCTGACGGTGCTGACCAACAACGCCCTCCCGCCCTCGCGACTAGGGGAGAGGCCATGTCGACAACCCCAGCCGGAACACCGGACAACGCGACCGCCATCCCCACGCGACCCGAATGGATCATCGAGCGACCACGGCTCGCCGCCCGGCTGGACAAGGGTGTGCGAGGGCCTCTCACCGTGGTGACCGGCCCGCCCGGCGCGGGCAAGACGGCCCTCGTGGCGACATGGGCGCACGCGAGGGAGCACGCCGGCGCACCGCCGCCGGCGCCTGCCTGGGTCACCTGTGACGTGGGCATGGAGCCCGGCCCGTTCTGGTCCCGGGTCGTACGGGCGTTGACCCGCGCGGGGGTGCTCGGCGACGACTTCGTCGCGGTCGAGCATCGGCCGAACGGCGCGGACGATCTCTTCCTCGCCGACGTGGCGGCGGCGTTGACCGGTCGGCCGGACCGTACGGTCCTGGTGCTGGACGATTTCCAGGCTCCCCTCAGCCCGGTGGTGATCCACGGCCTCGCCTCGCTCGTCGAACTGGCGCGGCCCTCGCTCCGCCTGGTGCTGGTGGGACGGCACGATCCGCCGCTCGCGCTGCACCGCTACCGGCTCGCGCAGGAGCTCACCGAGATCCGCCGCGACGCGCTGGCGTTCGGGCACCGCGAGACCCAGGCCCTGCTCGCGCAGCACGATGTGGCGCTGTCTCCGGCGTCGCTGGAGGCGCTGCACCGCCGGACCGAGGGCTGGGCCGCCGGGCTGCGGATGGCCGCGATGTCGATGGAACAGCACCCCGACCCCGAGGCGTTCGTCGCCCACTTCGCCGGTGACGACCAGGCGGTCGTCGGCTACCTCGTCGAGCAGATCCTGGACGCCCAGTCGACCGAGGAACGGCACGTCCTGCTGCGCACCAGCCTGCCCGACCGGATCACCGCGGACCTGGCCGCCGAGCTGGCGGGCGCCGAGGCCGGGCGGCTGTTCCCCGTGCTGGTCAGGCAGAACGCGTTCGTCCAGCCGCTCGGCGGCGGCTGGTACCGCTACCAGCAGATGTTCGCCGAGGCCCTGCGCCTGGTGCTGCGGCACGAGATGCCGGGCGAGGTCTCCGCGCTGCATTCGCGCGCCGCGCGCTGGTTCGGCGACGCGGGCCTGCTGACCGAGGCCGTACGGCACGCGGTGCGCGCCGGGGACTGGCCGTACGCGTGCCGGCTGGCCGTCGACAGGCTGGCCGTCGGCGAGGTGCTCGGGATCTCGGGGGACCACGCGCTGGCCAACGCCTTCCGCGGCCTGCCCGTCGCGATGGTGACCGCGGGCGACGACCCGGCGCCGGCGCTGATGTCGGCGGCCGAGGCGCTCGGGCGCGGCGACGACCGTGCCTGCGCGCGTGCGCTCGGCCGGGCCGAGGCGCTGCTCGGCGCACACACGGGCGTCGACGGGCCGCGGCAGGCGGCGGCGCGGCTGACCGCGACGATCATCCACATCGTGCGGTCCGCCCCGGGCGACGAGGCCTCGCTGCGCGTCATGCTGGCCGACGCGGACGTGGCGCTGGCCGGGTTCCCCGACGAGCTGACCGCACTGCGCCCCGAACTGCACGCGCTGGTGAACGGCACGCGCGGGCGGATGGACTTCCGGGCCGGGCGGCTGTCCGAGGCGGCGGTGTCGTTCGGCGCCGCCGTCCAGGCCTGGACGGACTCGGGCGCCGACTACGAGCGCCGGACCGACCTCGGCTACCTCGGGCTCGTCGAGGCGCTGTCGGGCCGGTTCAGGCGCGCCGCCGACCTGGCCGTGAAGGCAGCCCGGATGCCCGACGCCGCGGGCCCGACCGCCGGCAGGCTCGCCGCGCCCGCGCACCTGGCCCGCGCCTGGGCGTGCCTGGAGGCCTACGACCTCGCCGCGACGCGCAAGGAGCTGGACCGTGCCGACCTGGCGATCCGTGAGTGGTGCGAGGGCGCGGGACGGCTGTCGGAGTCCTGTCTGACCGGCCTGCACGGTCTGGTGAGCGGCCGCGCCGAGCTGGCTTCCGGGCGCGCCGACCGTGCCATCGAACGGCTGCGCGCGGCGCAGCGGGTCGCGCCTCCGGAGTGGTTGTCACGTCGCATCACGGTCGCCGAGGCCGAGGCCCTGGTCACGCGCGGCGAGGGGCAAGAGGCCTGCGACGTTCTGGAACGTGCGGGAGGGGAGAGCACGGCCGAGGGACGGCTCGTGCTCGCACGCGCGCAGCTCAGCGAGGGCGCTCCGGCCACGTCGGCAGGGACCCTGCGTCCCCTCCTGGCCGAGTCCACGGCCGTGCCGCCGAACACGCGGGTGGAGGCCTGGCTGCTGGAGGCCTGCCTGGCGTACGCCTCCGGCGACTGCTCGCGCGGACGCCGTTCCCTGGACCGTGCGCTGCGGCTGGCCGAACGCGAATGGGTGCTGCTGCCGTTCGCGATCGCCGCGGGCTGGCTGCGGCCGGTGCTGCGGCGGGACGGTGAGCTGAGGCGGGTCCACCGGCGCCTCCTCACCCCCGTCGGCCTGGGCGGCGAGCCCGCCGTGACAATGCCCGGGGACGACGAGGCCGACATCGTCGGGCACCTGAGCGCCCGGGAGCTGGAGGTGCTCGGACACCTCGCCGGGATGCTGACCACCGAGGAGATCGCGCAGGAGATGTACGTCTCCATCAACACGGTCAAGACCCACCTGAAGAGCATCTACCGCAAGCTCGCCGTGACCCGCCGCGGCGACGCCGTCAGGCGCGCCCGCCAGCTCTCGCTCCTCTGAGCGGTCCGCTCACCGCTACTTGAGGATGCCGCGCTCGCGGGCCCGCTGGATCGCCTCGTCCCGCGAGGACGCGCCGAGCTTGCGGTAGATCGCGCGCGTGTGCGTCTTGATCGTGTTGACCGAGACGAAGAGCCGGTCGCCGATGTCGCGGAGCGAGAGCTCGCCGGGGAGCAGCCGCAGGACCGTCTCCTCGCGTTCGGTCAGCGACTCGGCGGAGGCGCGCTCGGCGTGGGACGGCTCGGCCAGGCCGCGTTCCAGGGCGGTGAGCCGCTCGCGCAGCGCGTCCTGCTCGCCCGCCAGCGGAGCCAGGATCTCCCGCGCCTGGTCGACCAGGACCCGGGCCTTGCAGTCGTCACCGACACCGATCTCCAGGTCGGCGAGGGCCAGCAGGCCGTTCAGCGTCGGCCACGGCGACAGGCCGACCGTCCGCCACCGCACGCGCAGCGACCGCTCCAGCTCGCCGCGGGCCTCGCCGAGATTGCCCGCGCGTACGGCGGCGACGCCGAGGGCCGTGGACACCAGCGAACCCTCCGGGGCGTCCCCGAGACCGCGGTCGTCAGCCGCCCGCCGCGCCGCCTGCGCCAGCTCGTCGGCCTGCGCGACCCGGCCCAGCTCGCCCTCGGCCAGCGACAGGACGGCCAGCGCCAGGATGCGGACCAGCGGCATCGCGGCGTGGCTCTGGGCGGCCTCCTCCAGCGGCGGGATCGAGTGGTGCGGCTCCCCGCTGAGGTAACGGCCG
Organism: Actinomadura barringtoniae; assembly: GCF_017573505.1. Lineage (GTDB taxonomy): Bacteria > Actinomycetota > Actinomycetes > Streptosporangiales > Streptosporangiaceae > Spirillospora > Spirillospora barringtoniae. The sequence goes on along the minus strand of NZ_JAGEOJ010000004.1, from coordinate 27,599 downwards.
TAGCCGAGGTTCAGCCTGGCCTGCGCGAACCAGGGAGACGACGGGTTGGTCTCGATGGACGCCGCGACCTCGGCCGACTGGACCATGTCCGGTACGCCGTCGAAGCCGAAGTCGCTGCGGACCAGCGCGATCGCCGACTCCAGCGACCGGGTCCCGTCCGGGAGCGGCCCGTCGTGCCCGAGCTTGCCGGCGACGTCCAGCCAGCGCCGGGTGCCGTGCCGGTCGCCGACCATCGCCGCGACCCGCGCCGCGCACAGCGCGGCGACCGCCGTCGTCTCGATCCGGTCGTCGCCGATGGCCTCCAGCCAGCTCTGGACCATCGCCGGGCGGCCGGTCGCGGCCAGCTCGGCGAAGCCGCGGGCGATGAGGCCGAGCGCCCGGTCGCCGTCGTTCGCCGCGAGTGCGTGCTCGATGGACGGCACGGCCAGGCCGTGCCGCTCGCACCAGTCGCTCGCGCGGCGGTGCAGGCGCGGGACCAGGCCCGGGTCGGTGGCCACCAGCTGGTCGAGCAGGAAGTCCCTGAACGCGTGCTGGTAGCGGTACCAGGTGCGGCTGTCGTCCAGCGGCACCAGGAACAGGTTGGCGCGTTCGAGGCGTTCGATCAGCATGGTGGAGCCCGACGTGCCCACCACGGCGTCGCACAGCGGCCCGCAGAACCGCTCCAGGATCGACGTCCGGGTGAGGAAGCCGCGCACGTCCAGGGGGAGCGATGACAGCACCTCCTCGGCCAGGTAGTCGATCAGGTGCCGGTTCGTGCCGCTGAACCCGCGGACCAGCCCGCCCGGGTCGGCGGCCTCCCGCAGCGACAGCGCCGCCAGGTGGATCGCGGCCGGCCAGCCCTCGGTGTAGTCCAGCAGCCGTTCCAGGTCGGACCGCCGCAGCCGGATGCCGCCGACGCGCTGGACGAGGCGGTCGGCCGCCTCCATGTCGAAGACCAGGTCGCCCGTGCGGATCTCGGCCAGCTCGCCCGAGATCCGGTAGCGGCCGAGCGGCAGGACGGGCTCGGCGCGGGCGATCAGGACGAGCTGGAGCAGCGGCGGCGGCTCGGCGATGAAGTCGGCGATCTGCGCCAGCACGGCGGGGCTGCGGATCGCGTCGAAGCCGTCCAGGACGAGCACGAGCGGCTCGTCGTCGGCGGCGCCGACCTCCCCGAACCCCTGCTCGACCGCCGCCCAGAACGTCTCCGGCGAGTCGTCGGCGTGGTCGAGCGTGATCCACACATGGCGCCGGGACTCCTCGGCGCTTTCCAGCCACTGCGCCACCGCCGTGCGCTTTCCGTAACCGGGCGGTGCGCATACGAGCATGAGGCGAGCCGTGCGCCGGCTCGCCAGCAGACGCACCAGAGCCGGCCGTTCGATCCACTCCGAACGGCGTTCCGGTGGCCGGTGCCTGGGTGTGACGCCCTTCTCCGCTGCGTGCAAACGACTGCGTCTCATGGCCAGCCCGACCTTCTAGCCGGATCTTGGTATGCGTCGATGTTCTGTGCGGTTTCCCGCACCGTCAAGGCGCGTGACCGTTTCTGGGGCCGTTCTACCCCCATATCGGGTCGCCTGTGGCTCCTCCGCCGCGGGTGATGCCGGGGCACGGTCCGGCGCGCGACCGTTGCCGCACCGATGGGAGGCAGCGCATGTCCGAACAGCAGGAGCACCAGCAGACGCAGCCGCCACAGACGCCCCCGCAGGCCGAGCCCCAGGAGCCTCGCGAGCCTCAGGCGGCCGAGCAGCCCGCTCAGCCCCAGCAGCACGACGCCACCGCGGCCTGGGTGCACGGGCTTTCGATGTTCGCCGGCGTCATGCTGATCTTGATCGGCGTCCTCCAGGCCATGGAGGGCCTGGCCGCCGTTCTGAACGACAAGTTCTACGTCGGGACGCCGAACTACGTCTTCGAGTTCGACGTGACGGCCTGGGGCTGGTCGCAGATGCTCATCGGCGTCATGCTCGCGGTCGCGGGCTACGGCGTCCTCGACGGCCGGTTGTGGGGCCGCGTGATCGGGATCATCGTCGCCGTGCTGAGCACGGTGGCGAACTTCCTCTACACCCCGCACTCCCCGGTGTGGTCGATCCTGATCGTGCTGCTGAACATCGCGGTGATCTGGGCCCTGTGCGTCCATTCGCGCTTCGCCGAGGACGCCTAGGGCCCAGATCGGGGCCCGTTCACGCGCCACGAGACTCGACCGCGAAGACGTCGGCACCCCAGGCGGGCATGTCGACATAGAGCCCCGGGTCGCGCAGCTCGTCGCCATCACGGTCGTACGACGCGCCGCTCAACACGTCGCGCAGCCGCCAGGAGCCGCCGTCGAGGCCGGTCCACGGCAGCGGGATGCGGGCCTGGGCCGGCCGGTCCAGGAGGTTCACCACGACCAGGTGGTGTGCGGGCCCGCCGGTCCAGCACCACGACACCATGCCGAGGTGCGTGGGGTTGTCGGGCCAGCCGTGGCACTCCAGCAGCTGCCACTCACCGTCGCGCATGCCGCTGTCGTGCGCCGCCGTCATCAGCCGACGGTGGAAGTCCGACAGGCCGCCATCGGGTTTCTCGTCGGCGCGGCGGGACAGGAACACCGGCACCCGTGACCTGCGTCCCTCCAGCTCGCCCTCCTGCCACAGCGTCGCCCCGGGCAGCGTCGCGATCGCCACGGCCGCGGCCCGTTCCTGCTCCGGCCCGAACGTGGCGGCGGCGCGCGGCTCGTCGTGGTTCTCCAGGAACCGCACCAGCCGCCGCTGGTAGTCGACGTCGGCCCGCAGATGGTCGCGGACGGCGGCGGGGTTCCCCGACACCAGCCGGTCGTAGAGCCGCTTGTCGTAACAGAAGTCGAAGCCCTGCTCCTGGAGGTTCCACTCCAGGTCCCAGTAGGCCTCGGCGACGAACGTCATCCCCGGATGCCGCTCCCTGACCTGGCCGATCACCTCGGGCCAGAACTCCCCGGCGGGCGCGGGCCCGACGTGCTTCCCCCAGGTCCGGGCGAAGACGTCGTTCATCATCAGCATGGCCATGTCACAGCGGACCCCGTCGCACTGCGCGCCGATCCCCGACAAGATCTCGGCGGTCGCGGTCCGCACCCGGGAGTCGAAGGCGTTCAGCTGCACGACGTCGGGCCACGGCGGGAAATAGGGGTCCCGGCCGCGCGCGAAGACGTTGCCGCCGATCGAGATGTAGGCGGCCGGGTCGCGCTCCTCGTCCTCGATGCCGTCATGGACGAAGTACTCGGGGTGCTCGGTCAGCCAGAAGTGGTCGGGCGCGACATGGTTCGGCACGTAGTCCAGGAACAGGCCCGCCCCGCGCCGGTCCAGCTCGGCACGGGCGGCGGCCAGGCCCGGCGGACCGCCCAGCCGGTCGTCGGCGACGTAGCGGCGGACGCAGTACGGCGACCCGGCGATCTCCTCCGAGGAGTAGCCGGGCACCGCGTCCTGGAACGAGTCGAGCAGCTCGCGGTTGGTCAGGGCGATGCCGCGCCCCGCCGGGCTGCGCTGCCACACGCCCATCAGCCACACCGCGTCGATGCCCGGGACGACCAGCTCGTCCCAGGCCTCCTTCGGAACGTTGCGCAGGTCGATCCGCCCGCCGTGCCTGCGCTGCACGTCGGTCAGCCAGACGAGCGTGTTGACCTCGTAGATCACCGGCTCGCTCATGACGAGCTTCCGCGCGTGTTGACGCCGCTCAGCAGGTCGTCGGCGGTCAGGTTGCCGTACAGGACCATGAACGCGGCGACCATGGCCGTCCACCCGGTCTGGTGAGAGGCCCCGATCCCGGCACCGTTGTCGCCGTGGAAGTACTCGTAGAACAGGACCAGGTCACGCCAGTGCGGGTCCTCCTGGAAGGTGCGCTGGCCGCCGTGGACGGGACGATGCCCGTCCTCGCCGCGCAGGAACAGCCCGGCCAGCCGCGAGGCCAGCTCCTCGCTCACCTCGTACAGCGTCATCTGCCTGCCCGAGCCGGTCGGGCACTCGACGGTGAACGAGTCGCCGTAGAAGGCGTACAGGTTCAGCAGCGCGCGGATGATGAGCGAGTTCATCGGCACCCACACCGGGCCGCGCCAGTTGGAGTTGCCGCCGAACATGCCCGAGTCGGACTCGGCCGGCAGGTAGCCGACCTCGTAACACTGGCCGTTCGCCCAGAAGTCGTAGGGGTGCTCGGCGTGCTCGCGCGACACCGACCGGATGCCGTGCGGGCCGAGGAACTCGTTCTCGTCCAGCATTCGTACCAGCACGCGCCGGAGCTTGTCCTCGTCGAGCAGCGACACCAGCCGGCGCCCGGCGACGCCGGGGCGGTCGGCGGCCGACAGCCGCGCCGACAGCTCGGGGTGCCGGTCGGCGAACCCGCGGATCCGGTCGAGCAGATCGCGGCGCTCGCCCTCGGGCCTCGGCAGGAAGACTGTCGAGGCGAACAGCGGCAGCAGCCCGACCAGCGAACGGACCTTCAGCCGCGTCGCGTTCCCGTCGGGGGTGCGCAGGACGTCGTAGAAGAAGCCGTCGGCCTCGTCCCACATCTCGTCCTTGATGTCGCCGGTGCGGTCCATGGACGCCGAGATCCACAGGAAGTGCTGGGCGAACCTGACGGCCATCTCCTCGTACACCGGGTTGAGGTCCGACAGCTCCGCGGCGATCTGCATCATGCCCTGCGAGTAGAACGCCATCCACGCCGTGCCGTCGGCCTGGTCGAGGGTGCCGCCGGTCGGCAGGGGCGCGCTGCGGTCGAACACGCCGATGTTGTCCAGGCCGAGGAACCCGCCCTGGAAGACGTTGCGCCCGTCGGGGTCCTTGCGGTTGACCCACCAGGTGAAGTTGAGCATGAGCTTCTGGAACACCCGCTCCAGGAACTCGCGGTCACCCTGGCCGGTCTGGCGTTCCTCCAGCGCGAAGATGAAGCGCGCGGCCCAGGCGTGGACCGGCGGGTTGACGTCGCCGAAGTTCCACTCGTACGCGGGGATCTGGCCGTTGGCGTGCAGGTAGCGCTCGTCCAGCAGCAGCTCGATCTGGTTCTTGGCGAGGTCGAGGTCGACCGTGGCGAGCGCGACCGCGTGGAACGCCAGGTCCCAGGCGGCGAACCAGGGGTACTCCCACTTGTCGGGCATGACGATGATGTCGTCGGCCATCAGGTCGTACCAGCCGTGGTTGCGCGAGTTCGACGGCGTCCACGGGTCGAGGTGGTGCTCCTCCAGCCAGGTCTCGACGTCGTAGCCGTAGTACTGCTTGCTCCACAGCAGCCCGGACAGCGCCTGCCGCAGCACGCGCGCCTGGTCCTCGTCGAAGCCGGCCGGGGTGAGCTCGCCGTAGAACGCGTCCGCGTCGGCCCGCCGCTCGCTGATGATCGCGTCCAGCGCGGTGCCGAGGGGAGCGGCGACGTCCTGGCTGGTCAGGCGCAGCCGGATCGTCGCCTGGCCGCCGCCGGGAACGGTCAGCCGGTAGTGCGCGGCCGCCTTGGTACCCGTACGGTCGGAGTTGACCGCGCCCTGCTCGCCCTGCACGACGCGGCGCGTGAAGGCGTCCTTGACGTAGGGGGAGCGGTTCTGCGAGCCGAACACCCGCTGGTAGTTCGTCTCGTTCTCGGTGAACAGGAGCTCAGGGCCGTCGTCTCCGGCGCCTTCGCAGTAGAGCCGGTACGTGCCGAGATCACGGTGGTCGGCCCTGATCGTCGCGTCGTCCTCGGCGCGCATCACCGGTTTGTAGCCGTCGCCGCCCCACGACCAGGTGTTGCGGAACCACAGCGTCGGCAGAACGTGAAGAGTCGCCTCGTCGGGCCCGCGGTTGGCGACGGTCACCAGGACCGCGATGTCCTCCGGACCGGCCTTGGCGTACTCGGTGAAGACGTCGAAATAGCGGCCGCCGTCGAAGATCCCGGTGTCGAGAAGCTCGTACTCCATCCCGGCCCGCCCGCGCTCGCGGTTGGTGGTGATCAGGTCCAGGTAGGGGTACTCGGCCTGCGGGTACTTGTAGAGGTGGCGCATGTAGGAGTGCGTCGGGGTGCTGTCGAGGTAGAAGTAGTACTCCTTGACATCCTCACCGTGGTTGCCCTCGCCGTTGGTGAGGCCGAACGGCCGCTCCTTCAGGATCGGGTCGCGCCCGTTCCAGAGCGCCAGCGACAGGCACAGGCGCTGCTTGTCGTCGCTGACGCCGGCGATCCCGTCCTCGCCCCACCGGTACGCGCGCGAGCGCGCGTGGTCGTGCGGGAAGTAGTTCCAGGCCTCACCGTCGCCGCTGTAGTCCTCGCGGACCGTGCCCCACTGCCGTTCGCTGAGATACGGGCCCCACCGTCGCCATGGCGCGTCCGGAGCCGCCGATTCCCGGAGTCGTTCTCGTTCAGCGTCCATGCTCGCAGCCTCGCTCTCGCGGCGGGAGGCAGGCTCATCCTCAGCGGGTGATGCCGCCGCACGCAAGGGCGACCACCGTGTGCAGCCAGGCCACGATGGGAGGACACCATGGTCTCGGACGCCTCAGGGGAAGCCCCCGCCCAGCCGGTCACGGGTACCGGCGTGACCACCCGCTTCCTGAACGCGGCATGGGGCGTCAGCCTCGTGGCCGGCATCCTGACCCTGGTCCTGGGCATCGTCCTGGTGGCCTGGCCCGAAGCCACCATCAAGGTCGTCGCGGTCCTGTTCGGCCTGCAACTGCTCATCCTCGGCGTCCTGCGGGTCGTGCAGGCGATCATCGCTGACGACAGCGGCGGGACGCGTGTGCTCTTCGCGCTCCTCGGCGTGCTGTCGGTGCTGGTGGGCGTGCTGGTCCTGCGGCACCTGCTGCAGACCGTCGTGGTGCTGGCGCTGCTGCTCGGCATGTTCTGGCTGATCGGCGGGATCATCGAGTTCGTCCACGCGGTCGGCGACACCGGCAGCGGTAGCCGCGGCTGGGGCATCGCCCTGTCGCTGCTCACCGCAGGCGCCGGGATCGTCCTGCTGGTCTGGCCGGGGATGACGCTGCTGACCCTGACCGTCATCACCGGCATCTGGTTCATCACCTGGGGGCTCATCGTCACGGGCATGACCCTCTACCTGCGCTTCGCCCACTAGAGCCCAGGGGCCGGGCCGGGCCAGGACGGGTCTAGGGGCCCGGCTTCAGGCGGGTGAAGCCGTCGGCGAAGCGGGCGAACAGGCGGGCGAACTCGGCGCGCTCATCCGGCGTCCAGTCGCCCGTCACCCGTTCCACGACGCTCTGCCGGAAGCGGTGCGCCTCGTCCACCATCGCCTGCCCGTCCGCCGTGAGGAACAGCAGCGTGCGGCGCCCGTCGGCCTGATCGGCCTCCCGGCGCGCCAGCCCGTCCGCGACGGCCTGCGCGACGAGCTTGCTGGCGCGCGGCTGGTCGACGCTGAGCGACGTCGCGACGCCGCGCACGTCGACCGGCGCCTCGGCCTCGATCACGTCCAGCACGTCGAACGAGGCGCCGCGCGGCACCTCACCGCCGCGCAGCCGCTGCAGCGTGCGCCGCCGCTGGCTGCGGCGCAGCGCCACCATCGCCCGCTCGATCGCGGCCACCTCGGGGCTGTCGTCCACCGGACTCTCCATGTATGTTCTTTAGCAAGTAGTTGTCATCCTACATGGAGATCTCGATGGCGTCATCGCAGAAGCCGATCGGCTACTGGCTCAAGCACCTCGACAGGTTGATCAACGCCCACTTCGACCGGACCCTCGCCGACTTCGAGATCGGCCGCCGGCACTGGCAGGTCCTCAACACGCTCGCGGGCGGCCCCCGGTCCGGCCAGGACCTGGAGACCGCCCTCATGCCCTTCTGGGAGGAGGGCGCCGTCACCCTCACCGAGATCCTCGACGACCTCGCCTCACGCGGCTGGGTGAACGGCGCCGGGGTGAACCGCGCCGGGGAGCCGAGCCTCACCGACTCCGGCACGCGCGCTCACGCGCACATCGCGGCCCGGATCGGTGAGGCCCGGCAGCTGATGCTCGGCGGCCTGACCGCCGACGACTACCTCCGCACCGTCGAGGTCTTGGAACGCATGTCGTCCAACGTCGAGGCCGCCCTCACCCCCTGACCGGCACGGCTCGGCAGCGCGAACCCGGCCAGCGTGCCGACGACCGACAGGATCGCCGCGGCGCCGAAGGCCGCGACGAACCCGTCACTGAAGGCCTGCGGATTCGCATAGTCGCCCGAAGAGGCGAAGACGGCGGCCATGACGGCCACGCCGAAGGCGCCGCCGAGCTGCCGCATGGTGCTGAACGTTCCGGAGGCCTTGCCGATGTCGGCCGGTGCGACCCTGCTGGTCACGGCCTTGGTGCTCGCCGGGATCGCCAGGGCGGCGCCGGCACCGGACAGCACCATCGGGAGGGCCAGCTGGATGTAGGCGACGTCGGTCGAGGCGGCCAGGCTGATCCAGGCCATGCCGGCGGTCTGCAGGGCCAGCCCGGCGGCGACCAGCGGCCGTTCGCCGATGCGGTCGGCGAGGGAGCCCGCCAGCGGCGCCAGCAGGGACGGCGCGACGCCCCAGGGCAGCAGGGCCAGGCCCGCCACCAGCGAGTCGTGCCCGGCGACCTCGTGCTGGAACTGCGCCATGAAGAAGATCGCGCCGGTCATCGAGGCGTTCAGGAAGAAGACCGCGAGGTTGCCCGCCGAGAAGGCACGCGAGCGGAAGAGGCGCAGCGGGAGCATCGGCGCGGGAGCGCGGCGCTCCCAGATCGCGAAGCCGGCCAGCAGCACGGCGCCGCCGACGAACGCGACGAGGATCTCCGCGCTGGACCATCCGGCCCGGTCACCGCGGACGAGCCCCCAGGTCAGCCCGAACGCCGACAGCGTGACGAGCGCCAGCCCCGGCAGGTCGAACCGGGCCGGGGGACCGAACGCCTCCTTCACGCGGGTGAAGACCAGCGGAATGGCGACGGCGGCGATCGGGACGTTCAGCCAGAAGATCCACTGCCAGCCGAGCCCCTGGGTGACCACGCCGCCCAGCAGCGGCCCCAGCAGCACGCCCAGCGCGGTGATGCTGCCGTAGATGCCGATCGCCCAGCCCCGGCGCTCGGGCGGGAACGCGCCGTTCAGCAGGCCGAGCGCCACCGGCATGATCATCGCTGCGCCGACGCCCTGCACGGTGCGCGCGGCGATCAGCGTGCCCACGTCCGGCGACAGCGCACAGGCCGCGGACGCCAGGCCGAACAGGGCCAGCCCGGCGGCGAAGATCCGGCGCCGCCCGAATCGGTCGCCGAGCGCGGCGGCGGTCATCAGCAGTACCGCGAAGCTCAGCGAGTAGGCGTTCACGGTCCATTCGAGATCTTGAAGGCTCGCCCCGAGGTCGGCGTGGATGGCGCTCAGGGCGGTCGCGACCACCAGCATGTCCAGGACCACCATGAACGAGCCCACGGCGGCCAGGCCGAGCACCCACATCTGCTCGCGTTTGGTGTGCGTTTCAACGTTCATGCCGGTGCAGACACCGGGGCGCGCGAGAAGTGGGCGCCGTGAGCGACCATTTTCCGGGCCGCGCGGGGTCTCTATAGATGTGCTGCACACAGATGAGGTACTGACCAAGGCGCGGGGCGGCGACCGCGACGCCTTCGGGGTGCTGGTCGAGCCCTACCGCCGCGAACTCCACGTGCACTGTTACCGGATGCTGGGGTCGGTCCAGGACGCCGAGGACGTCCTCCAGGAGACCCTGTTCGCCGCCTGGCGCGGGCTGGAGCGCTTCGAGGGGCGCTCCTCGGTGCGGTCGTGGCTCTACCGCATCGCGACCAACCGCTGCCTGAACGCGCTGCGCGACGGAGGCCGCCGCCCCGACACGCGGCCCGCGACCCCGCTGCCCGAGCCGACCCGGATCGGCGAGCCGCTGTGGCTCCAGCCCTATCCCGACGCGCTCTTCGAGGACACCGAGCCGGGCCCCGAGGCCCGCTACGAGAGCCGGGAGGCGATCTCGCTGGCGTTCGTGTCCGCGCTGCAGCGGCTGCCTGCCCGCCAGCGCGCGACGCTGGTGCTGCGGGACGTGCTGGGCCTCCCGGCCGAGGAGGCCGCGCAGATGCTCGGCACCACCCGGGCCGCGATCAACAGCGCGCTCAAACGCGCCCGCGCTGGGCTGGAGGCCCGGCTGCCCGCGGGCGACCCGCCGCCGCTGCCCGGCTCGGCGCGCGAACGCCGGGCCGTGGCCGCCTTCGTCGAGGCGTTCGAACGGGGCGACGTCGACGGGATGGTCGCGCTGCTCACGGGCGACGTGCTGCTGACCATGCCGCCGCGGCCGCTGGAGTACGAGGGCCACGGGGCCGTCGCCAGGTTCTTCCGCGACTACGTGTTCGGCGCGGACCGCCGCTTCACGCTGGAGCTCACCCGTTCCAACGGCCAGCCCGCCTTCACCTACGCGACCGGCGGCGACCTCACCACGCCGCACGGCACGATCGTGCTGACGCTGGCGGGCGACCGGATCTCCGCGATCACCCGCTTCCGGCCGCTCGAACAGCGAGAGGAACGGGAGGAGCGGGAGGGACGAGAGAAGCGGCGCGAGCTCAGGCCGCGGGGCGTTCCCGCCGGATGATCGTCGGCTCGAGCCCGTCCTGGACGCAGCCGCGGTCGACCACGACCCGGGCGACGTCCTCCAGGCTCGGCACCTCGAACATCACGTTCTGCAGGACCTGCTCGACGATCGCCCGGGTGGCGCGGGCGCCGGTGCCGCGCGCCAGCGCCTGCTCGGCGATCGCGGTGAGCGCATCCTCGGTGAACTCCAGCTCGACGCCGTCGATCTCCAGGAGACGCTGGTACTGCTTGACCAGGGCGTTGCGCGGCTCGGTGAGGATCCGTACCAGCGCCTCCTGGTCCAGCGGCGCGATGGTCGTCACGATCGGCACGCGGCCGATGAACTCGGGGATCAGGCCGAACTTCAGCAGGTCCTCGGGCATGACGCCGGGCAGGGCGTCCGCCGCCTCGCCCTTGGAGCGCAGCGTCGCGCCGAAGCCGATGCCCGAGTGGTCGGTGCGGTGCTCGACGATCTTCTCCAGGCCCGCGAACGCGCCGCCGACGATGAACAGGATGTTGGTCGTGTCGATCTGGATGAGGTCCTGCTGGGGATGCTTGCGGCCGCCCTGCGGCGGCACCCCCGCGACCGTGCCCTCCAGGATCTTCAGCAGGCCCTGCTGGACGCCCTCGCCGGACACGTCGCGGGTCAGCGAGGGGTTCTCGCTCTTGCGGGCGACCTTGTCGATCTCGTCGATGTAGACGATGCCGCGCTCGGCCTTGGCGACGTCCCAGTCGGCGGCCTGCAGCAGCTTCAGCAGGATGTTCTCGATGTCCTCGCCGACGTAGCCGGCCTCGGTGAGGGCGGTGGCGTCGGCGATCGCGAACGGGACGTCCAGGCGGCGCGCCAGCGTCTGGGCCAGGTGCGTCTTGCCGCAGCCGGTGGGCCCGATCAGCATGATGTTGGACTTGCCCAGGTCGGCCTCGCCGATCCGCTTGTAATGGTTGTAGACCGCCACCGCGAGGATCTTCTTGGCGCGGTCCTGCCCCACGACGTACTCGTCGAGGAAGTCATACATTTCTCGCGGTTTGGGCAGCTCCTGCAGACCCTCGGTCTCCAGCAGCTCCTCCTCGAGGAGCTCGGTGCACAGCCCGACGCACTCGTCGCAGATGCAGAGCGCGCCCGGACCCGCGATGAGCCTCCTGACCTGGTCCTGCTTCTTCCCGCAGAACGTGCATTTCAGCAAGGCGACGACTCCTCGATGTGCAGACCTTATGATCTCATCATCCGGCTGGTCAGAGTACCCCGACGAACGGCCTGGACCGCACATCGCGAGTTCGGGGGCGCGTCAGCGCCCCTCAGCCGCGGAGCTCGCGCCTGAGGATCTTGCCGGTCGGGTTGCGGGGGAGCTCGTCGAGGAAGATCACCTCGCGCGGCACCTTGTAGCGGGCCAGATTGGCCGACACGTGCCGCTTCACCTCGTCCTCGGTGAGGTCGCCTGAGGCCACCACGAACGCGCGGAGCCGCCGCCCGAACTCCTCGTCCGGCACGCCGATCACGGCCGCCTCGCGGACCGCCGGATGGAGCGAGAGCAGCTCCTCCACCTCGCCCGGATAGACGTTCTCCCCGCCGGAGACGATCATGTCGTCGGCCCGGCCGTCCACGAACAGGCGGCCGCCCTCGTCGACATGGCCGAGATCGCCGACCGCCATCAGGCCCCCGACCTCGGCCTTGCCGCCGCCACCGGTGTAGCCGCCGAACTTGGCCGGGGTGTCCACGTGGATCTGGCCGGTCACACCCGGCGCGACAGGGCGGCCCTCGCCGTCCAGGATCGCCACCGTCGTGCCGACCGGCGGGCGGCCGACGCAGCCGGGGGCCGCCGCCAGGTCGGCCGGGGTGGCGATCGTGATGCACGAGGCCTCGGTGGACCCGTAGAAGTTGTAGAGCTTGGGCCCGAACGTCTTGATCGCCCGCCGGGCCAGCGGCGCGTCCAGCGGCGCGCCGCCGGTCATGATCACCGAGAGCCGGGACAGGTCGTGGGAGGGCAGCTCGCGCAGCGCCATGATGCGGCTCAGCATGACCGGCACCGTGATCAGGGCCGTGCAGCCGTGCCGGGCCACGGCCTCCACCACCTCGCCGGCTTCGAAGCGGCGGCGCAACACCAGCGTCGAGCCGAGTCCGAGGGCCAGGAGCGCCGCGCTCAGCCCGAGGCCGTGGAAGACCGGCGGCCCGATGAACACCGCCTCGCGGGACCGCAGCGGGATCTTGGACAGGATGCCGCCCGGCAGCGCCATCGACCGCGACTGCGGGCGTGCGGCGCCCTTGGGCTTGCCTGAGGTGCCGCTGGTCAGGATGACCATGGCGCCGTGCCGGGCGGGCGCGGGCGGCGGGGCCGGATCGCCCTCGGAGATCAGCCGGTCGAGATCGGACTCGCCGGCGTCGCACCAGGCGGTGTAGGTCCCCTCGGGCAGGTCGAGGCCCGCGACGATCCCGGTGTACTCCTCGTCGTGGACCAGGGCCGTGACGCCCTCGCGGGCGACCGCGTCGCGCAGCTGCGGTCCGGCGAAGTCGGTGTTGAGGAACAGCACCGAGGCCCCGGTCTTGGCGGCGGCCGACATCGCCTCCAGCAGCCCCCGGTGGTTGCGGCACAGGATGCCGACCGTGCCGCCCACCCCGAGTCCGCGCTCCAGCCAGGCGTTGGCGAGCGCGTTGCAGCGCTGTTCCAGCTCGGCGAACGTGACGGCGCCCCGTTCGTCCACCAGGCCGGTCCGGCCGGGGAAGCGGCAGGCGGGCAGCGTGGTGGCCGCCCCGAGCGGCCCGTACGCGCGCAGCGCCCGGGCGGTCGCCTTGAGGACCCTCGGCGGGACCGGACCGATCATGCCCGCGCGGACGACCGCGCGCAGACCGTTGAGCTCCGCCGAGATTCGGGTGAACGGCACCATGCCGGAAAGCGTAGGAGGACCTGCAACAAAAGCACAAGAAGTGTTCATCGGTTCCGGTCCGTCCAAGTGCCCCGGGGAGGCGTGACAGACCCGGATTCGTGGCAGGAAGATGCTGAGCGTCCGGTCGGGTCATCCGGCCGAGGCGACGCGAGGACAAGGAGGTCCCCGGTGGTTACGCTGCGCAGCTATGTGTCCGGTTCCTGGCGCGCCCCGGCGGGCGAGGGCGCGCCGCTCCTGGACGCGGCGACGGGCGAGGAGGTGGCCCGGATCTCCGCGGCGGGGGTCGACCGGGCGGCCGCCCTGGACCACGGGCGCACCGTGGGAGGGCCTGCCCTGCGGGAGCTGACCTTCCACCAGCGCGCCGCTCTGCTGAAGTCCCTCGCGTCCTACCTCCGAGAGCACCGGGAGGAGCTCTACGCCCTGTCGGCGCGTACGGGGGCGACCCTGGGCGACTCCAAGTTCGACATCGACGGCGGCATCGGCGTCCTTTTCGGCTATTCGAGCAAGGGCCGCCGCGAGCTGCCCAATGACACCGTCCTGGTCGAGGGCGACGTCGAGCCGCTGGGCAAGGGCGGCACGTTCGTCGCCCAGCACGTCTGCACGCCGCTGCGCGGGGTCGCGGTGCAGATCAACGCGTTCAACTTCCCGGTCTGGGGGCCGCTGGAGAAGTTCGCGCCCGCGTTCGTCGCCGGGGTGCCGAGCCTGATCAAGCCCGCGAGCCAGACCGCCTACCTGACGGCCCGGCTGATCGAGCTGATCGTGGAGTCCGGGCTGTTGCCCGAGGGCTCCATCCAGGTGCTCTGCGGCGAAGCTGGCGACCTTCTTGATCATCTGACCGAGCAGGACCTGGTCGGCTTCACCGGCTCGGCCTCGACCGCGCAGCGCCTGCGCACCCATCCCGGCGTCGTCGGCCATGCCGTCCGCTTCAATGCCGAGGCGGACTCGCTGAACTGCTCGATCCTCGGGCCCGACGCCACGCCGGGCACCCCTGAGTTCGATCTCTACGTCAAGCAGCTGGTCAACGAGATGACCGTCAAGGCCGGGCAGAAGTGCACCGCGATCCGGCGCGCGTTCGTCCCCGCCGCGCTGATGGACCAGGTCGCGGACGCGGTGGGCGAACGGCTCGCCAAGATCACGGTCGGCAACCCGGCGAACCCCGACGTGCGGATGGGCGCCCTGGCGAGCTTGGACCAGCGCGAGGAGGTCCGCCGGTCGCTGAAACCGCTCATGGACGCCGGACGGGTGGTCTTCGGCGACCCGGACCAGGTCTCGGTGGTGGACGCCGACGCCGAACGCGGCGCGTTCATCTCGCCGATCCTGCTGCGCGCCGACGACCCGGAGCGGGCCGAACCGCACGAGGTCGAGGCGTTCGGGCCGGTCAGCACGCTGATGCCCTACGAGAGCGCCGAGCAGGTCGTCGAGCTGGCCGCGCGCGGCCGGGGGAGCCTAGCCGGATCCGTCGTCACCTCTGACGCCGCCTTCGCCCGTGAGGTCGTGCTCGGCGTCGCGCCCTGGCACGGCAGGCTGCTGGTCCTGAACTCCGAGGACGCCAAGGAGTCCACCGGGCACGGCTCTCCGCTGCCCGCCCTCGTCCACGGCGGGCCCGGCCGCGCCGGCGGCGGCGAGGAGATGGGCGGCGTACGGGGCGTGGTGCACCACATGCAGCGCACCGCCCTGCAGGCCGGTCCGGCCATGATGACCGCCCTGACCGGGCGCTGGGTGCCCGGCACCGACCGTACGGTCACGGGCGAGCACCCGTTCCGCAAGCACCTGGAGGACCTGCGGGTCGGTGACACCGCCGTCGGCGGGCCGCGCGCGGTGAGCCTGGAGGACGTGGAGCACTTCGCCGCGTTCACCGGCGACACCTTCTACGCCCACATGGACGAGGAGTCGGCCAGGGCCAACCCGTTCTTCAACGGGCGGGTCGCGCACGGTTACCTGATCGTGTCGTTCGCCGCCGGGCTGTTCGTCTCACCGGAGCCCGGCCCGGTGCTGGCCAACTACGGCCTGGAGAACCTGCGCTTCCTGACTCCCGTCTACCCGGGCGATGAGCTGACGGTGACCTTGACCGCCAAGCAGATCACCCCGCGCGAGGGAACCGAGTACGGCGAGGTCCGCTGGGACACCGACGTCACCAACCAGGACGGGGCCTCGGTCGCCAAGTACGACGTGCTCACACTGGTCGCGAAGAGGTCCGGCTGAGCCTCGCCGAGGGGCTCGGGATCGCGCACGGGCGCCGCCTCCTATACTCGTTCGGTAAAGCGAACGTAAGGCGAGGAGGGCGCCCGTGAGCGCGTCGGGTGATTCGGTACGGGACATGCTCGCGGTCAATCTGCGGCGCGCCCGGCTGGAGCTGGGGCTCTCGCTGTCGGAGCTGTCCCGCCGGTCCAAGATCGGCAAGGCGACGCTCTCGCAGCTGGAGGCGGGCGCGGGCAACCCCACGATCGAGACCGTGTTCAGCCTGTCGCGCGCGCTCGAGGTGCCCATCTCCGACCTGCTCGACCAGCAGCAGCCCTCCGGCCTCACGGTCGTGCGCGCCGCCGACGTCGAGGTGCTGAGCGGCGAGGGCGTGGACCTGCGCCCGCTGCGCGGCATCGAGTCCGGCGGCGCCATCTTCGAGGTCTACGACCAGCAGGTACGCGCCGACTCGCGGCAGGACTCGCTCGGCCACGTCGGCACCGAGCACACGATCGTGCAGGCGGGCCGGCTCGGCGTTCGGGTGGACGATCGTGAGGTCGAGCTCGGGCCGGGCGACTACGTCGGCTTCGACGCCCGGCTGCCGCACGCCTACACGGCCCTGGCGGGGCCCGTGCGGTCGGTGCTGCTCCTGCAGTACCGCTCTGACCAGCGCCTTCACTCGGCGCCGGCGCAGCCGCCGTGCCTGGCCGAAGCACCGTGACGCCGATCTCATTCCACCGTTGACATCGTCCGGGACGTCGCCATAGATTCGGAATCGTTCGGTTTAACGAACGATGACTGGAGGGTGACGTTGTCCGTGACGCGGGTGCTGGTCTGTGGTGCCGGGATCATCGGTGCGGCGTGCGCCCGCGAGCTGGCCCGGGCCGGGTTCGCGGTCACCGTCGTGGACCGGGGCGGTCCCGCCGGGGCGACCACCGCCCACGGCGAGGGCAACGTCCTGGTCTCCGACAAGGGCCCGGGCCCCGAGCTGGAGCTGGCCCGGCTGTCGCGGCGGCTCTGGCCCGAGATCCTGGACGGTCTGCCGAACGCCGAGACGGTCGAGTGGGAGCCCAAGGGCGGGATCGTCGTCGCGACCACCACCGCCGGAGCCGAGGCACTTACCGCGTTCGCCGCGAGCCAGCGGGAGGCGGGCGTCGTCGCCGAGCCGATGGACGCCGCCGCACTCGCCGCGGCGGAGCCGCACGTCACCAGGGACTTCGCCGCCGCCGTCCACTACCCCGAGGACGCCCAGGTGCAGCCCGCGGGCGCGGCGACCACCCTGCTCACCGACGCGATCCGCGCGGGCGCCACGCTCCGCACCGGCTGCGAGATCCTCGGCGCGATCACCGAGGGCGGGCGGATCACCGGCGTCCGTACGTCCGTGGGAACGTTCCACGCCGAGGTGGTGATCAACGCCGCCGGACCCTGGTCGGGCGAGGTCGCGGGCCGCCTCGGCGCACCGATCGACGTGCGGCCCCGGCGCGGCGAGGTGCTGGTCACCACGCCGATGCCGCCGACCGTCTTCCACAAGGTCTACGACGCCGATTACGTGGGCGCGGTCGGCAGCGGCGCCGAGGAGCTCCAGGCGTCGGCCGTGGTCGAGTCGACCCGCGCCGGGACGATCCTGCTGGGCTCGTCGCGGCGCCGGGTCGGGTTCGACGAACGGATCCGCCCCGAGGTCCTGTCGGTCATCGCGGGCAAGGCGCTGAAGCTCTTCCCGATGCTGGCGGGCGTCCAGACCATGCGCGCCTACGGCGGCTTCCGCCCGTACGTGCCCGACCACCTGCCGGTCATCGGCCCCGACCCGCGCCTGCCGGGGCTCTGGCACGCCTCCGGCCACGAGGGTGCCGGGATCGGCCTTTCGGCCGGCACCGCCGCGCTCCTGCGCGACCTGCTGCTCGACAAGCCGCCCGAGATCGACGCCAAGCCGTTCCGCGTCGACCGTCCCGCCGTCCTAGGGGAGACCGCCTGATGAGCCCGAGACTCGTCCGCAGCCAGGACGACGCCACCGGCCGCCGCCCGGACACGCCCCTGCAGATCACCATCGACGGCGACGCCATGCCGGGCGTCCAGGGCCAGACCATCGCGGGCGTGCTGCTCGCGGGCGGCCGGCACGCCTGGCGCGAGGGCCCGTCCGGAGCGCCGCGCGGCGTCTTCTGCGGCATCGGCGTCTGCTTCGACTGCCTGGTCACCGTCAACGGCGAACGCGACGTGCGCGCCTGCCGCCGCCGCGCTCACGACGGCGACGTGGTCACCACCCAGTCCCGCGCGCAGGAGGCACGATGAGCCGCTCCGCTCGCCACGTCGTCGTCATCGGCGCCGGGCCCGCCGGTCTGGGCGCCGCGGCCGCCGCGCTGCGCGCCGGAGCGCGGGTGAGGCTGGTCGACTCGGCCGAGCAGCCCGGCGGCCAGTACCACCGGATGCTCCCCGACGCCTACGACGCCGCCCATCCCGAACGCCTCCACCACGGCTGGGGCGGGTTCGAGCGGACGCGCCGCCGCGTGCTCGGCCATCCGCGCTGCGACTGGTGGGCGGAGAGCGCCGTGTGGGCGCTGGACCGTGTCGATGACCGGCCGCCGCTCGTTCACGTGGTCCGGGGGCAGGCCGACGGTGCCGGACGGGAACGGCACGTCCTCGAACCCGATGCCCTCGTGCTCGCGCCGGGCGCTCATGATCGCGTCCTGCCGTTCCCCGGCTGGGACCTTCCCGGCGTGTTCACCGCGGGCGCCGCGCAGGCCCTCGCCAAGGGAGAACGCCTGGTCATCGGCGACCACGTCATCATCGCGGGCTCCGGGCCGTTCCTGCTGCCCGTCGCCGCCTCCCTCCTGGAGGCCGGATCCACGGTCCTGGAGGTCCTGGAGGCCAACACCGCAGCCACCGTCGCGCGCGGGTGGGGGAGCAGGCCGTGGGAGCTGGCCTCCCAGAGCGGCAAGGCGGCCGAGCTGGCCGAATACACCTCGCTCCTCGCCCGCCGCCGCGTTCCGTACCGGACCGGCCGCACGGTCGTCGAGGCGCGCGGCGAGGACCGGGTCGAGGAGGTCGTGACCGCCCGGCTGCGCGCCGACTGGTCGATCGTCCCCGGCACCGAACGGACCGTCGTGGTCGACGCCGTCTGCGTCTCCCACGGCTTCACCCCGCAACTCGAACTGCCCGCCGCCGCGGGCTGCGCCATCGACGGCTTCGTCCGCGTCGACGACGACCAGCTGACCACCGCCCCCGGCGTCTACGCGGCAGGCGAGATCACCGGCATCGCAGGTGCACCGGCGGCCCGTACCGAAGGACTGCTCGCGGGCTGGCTCGCCGCCGGGGGAGGGCCCGAGGCGCCCGAGATCCGGCGCCTGCGGCGCCGCCGCGACCAGGGCCGGGCGTTCGCCGCCAGGCTCGCCGCCGCCCACCCGATCGGCGACGGCTGGACGAGCTGGCTCCGCCCCGACACCACCGTCTGCCGCTGCGAGGAGACCACCTACGGCGCGCTGTGCGCGGCGGCGGGATCGGGCCGTTCGGTACGGCTCGAGACTCGCGCCGGGCTCGGCCCCTGCCAGGCCCGCATCTGCGGGCCCACCGTCGCCGAGCTGCTCGCCCGCCGCGGCATCACGACCACCCCCCACAACAGGCCGATCGCCCAGCCGCTGCGGCTCGGCGAGCTGGCATCCCCCACCAGAGAAGAGAGCGCCAGATGAGCAAGAACAGGATCGAGAGTCTCGGGGGCGTCATCGTCGCCACGGCGCTGCCCTACTACGCCGACGCCTCGGCCCCCGCCGGGCTGGCCGTCGACTACGACAAGTTCGCCGAGCACTGCCGCTGGCTGGTCGACAACGGCTGCCGAGGAGTCGGCCCGAACGGCTCGCTCGGCGAGTACTCCTCGCTGACGGGCGACGAGCGCCGCCGCGTCGCCCGCACCGCGATCGAGACCGTCGGCGACGACGGCGTCGTGGTCGTCGGCGTGCACGGCCCCGGCTCGCACCAGGCCAGGCACTGGGCCGAGCTCGCCGCCGAGGACGGCGCCGACGGCGTGCTGTGCCTGCCGCCGACGATGTATCGCGCCAACCGCGGCGAGGTCCTCGCCCACTTCGAGGCCGTCGCGTCGGTCGGGCTGCCGGTCATGGTCTACAACAACCCCATCGACACCAAGGTCGACCTCACCCCCGACCTGCTCGCCGAGATCGCCCAGATCGACAACGTGGTCGCGGTCAAGGAGTTCTCCGGCGACGTCCGCCGGGTACTGGAGATCAAGGAGAAGGCCCCGGGCATCGAGGTGGTCGCGGGCGCCGACGACGTGACCCTGGAGGCGCTGCTCATGGGCGCGACCGGCTGGTTCGCCGGCTTCCCGAACGTCTTCCCTGCCGAGTCCGCCAAGCTCTACGAGCTGGCCACGGCGGGCAAGCTCGACGAGGCCCGCGCGCTGTACGAGCCGCTGGTCGCCGCGTTCCGCTGGGACTCGCGCACCGAGTTCGTCCAGGCGATCAAGCTCGGCATGGAGCAGGTCGGCCGGTACGGCGGCCCGTGCCGCCCGCCGCGCGGCCCGCTCACCGACGAGCACCGCGCCCAGGTCACCGCCGACATGGCCCGCGCGATCTCCGCCCTGGAGCAGCGGAGGGCCGCCTGATGCGCTCGGTCCGCACGATCACCGCGGTCGACTCCCACACCGAGGGGATGCCGACCCGGGTCGTCACCGGCGGGGTGGCGCCGATCCCCGGCGCCACCATGGCCGAGCGGCGCCGGTACGCCATGGAGCACCTGGACGGGCTGCGGCGCTTCCTCATGGACGAGCCGCGCGGCCACCCCGCGATGAGCGGCGCGCTGCTGCAGCCGCCGATCGACCCGCGGGCCGACTGGGGCGTCGTCTACATCGAGGTGAGCGGGTTCCTGCCGATGTGCGGGCACGGCACCATCGGCGTGGCGACCGTCCTCGTCGAGACCGGCATGGTCGAGGTGACCGAGCCGGAGACCATCGTGCGGCTCGACGTCCCGGCCGGGCTGGTCGAGGCGCGGGTGGCGGTGCGCGACGGGCGGGCCGAGCACGTCACGCTGCGCAACATCCCCTCGTTCGCGCTGGAACTGGACGCCGCCGTGGACGTGCCGGGCCTCGGCGAGGTCCGCTACGACATGGCCTACGGCGGCAACTTCTACGCCATCACCGACCTGGACAAGCTGGGCCTGCCGTTCGACCGGGCACGCAAGGACGACATCCTGAAGGCCGGGCTGGCGATCATGGAGGCGATCAACGAGCAGAACCGCCCGCAGCACCCGGCCGACCCGCTGATCGGCGGCTGCAAGCACGTCCAGTTCATCGCGCCCGGTTCGGACGCCGCCCACTCGCGCAACGCCATGGCCATCAGCCCCGGCTGGTTCGACCGGTCGCCGTGCGGTACCGGCACCTCGGCCCGGATGGCCCAGCTGCACGCGCGCGACGAGCTGCCCCTGGTCACCGAGTTCGTGAACGAGTCGTTCATCGGCACCCGCTTCATCGGCCGCCTCACCGGCACCACCGAGGTCGGCGGGCTGCCCGCGGTCGTCCCCGAGTTCTCCGGACGCGCCTGGATCACCGGCACCGCCAACTACCTGCTGGACCCGAGCGACCCCTTCCCTGAGGGCTTCGTTCTCTAGTCCACAGCTCGCCCGGTCCTGACCGGTCACACCCCCTTTTCACACCCCGCACCCACCGGGAGGGACCTTCATGTCCCAAGTCATGCCAAAAACAGGTTCGAAACCGCCGACGTTCTCGCGCGGCGGCATCTTCCGCCTGAAGCCCGTCGACTCCTCCGAGGAGGAGACCTCCGGCGGCCTGAAGCGCACCATGGGCCTGTGGCAGCTGGTCGCGCTCAGCCTCGGCGGCCTGGTCGGCGCCGGCGTCTTCTCGCTCGCGGGCGTCGTCGCCCACGAGGACGCCGGGCCCGGCGTGATGATCTCGTTCCTCATCGCGATCGTCGCCAGCTGTGCCGCCGCGCTCTGTTACGCCGAGTTCGCCGGCATGATCCCCAAGGCCGGCTCCGCCTACACCTACTCCTACGCCGCGCTCGGCGAGGCCGTCGGCTGGGCGATCGGCTGGGACCTGCTGCTGGAGTACACCGCGATCGTCGCCGTCGTGGCCATCGCGATCTCCGGCTACCTGTCCTACCTCGCCGACCAGATCGGGCTGAACCTGCCCGACTGGATGCTCGGCGCGCCCGGCACCGGCTCGGGCCACAAGGTCGACCTGTTCGCCGCTGCGCTCTGCCTGCTGCTGGCGTACGTGCTGTCGCGCGGCACCCAGGGGACGGCCCGGTTCGAGACCATCCTGGTGGTCATCAAGCTCGGCATCGTCGCCCTGGTGATCGTCGCGGGCGCCTTCCACATCTCGGGCGGCAACTACAGCCCGTTCCTGCCGTTCGGCATCTCCGGCGCGATCTCCGGCGCCGCGACGACCTTCTTCGCGGTGTACGGCTACGACGCGATGAGCGCCGCCGCCGAGGAGAGCGCCGAGGCCAAGAAGGTGCTGCCGAAGGCGATCATGATCTCGCTGGGGATCGCCGCGCTGATCTACGTCGCCGTCTGCATCGTGCTGCTCGGCATGCAGAACTACCAGGACATCAACACCAAGAGCCCGTTCTCCAGCGCACTGTCGTCGGTCGGGCTGGCCTGGGCCGGGACCGTCGTCGCGGTCGGCGCCGTCATCGGCATCACCACCTCCGCGCTCGCCAACATGCTCGCCGTCACCCGCGTGTGGTTCTCGATGAGTCGCGACGGGCTGCTGCCCGCCTGGTTCGCCAAGAACGACGCCAAGCGGCACGTCCCCACCCGCGTGATCTGGCTGGTCGGCATCGGGTCGGCGATCATCGCCGGGTTCCTGCCGATCCGCGAGGCCGCCGACCTCACCAACATCGGCATCCTGATGGCGTTCATCGTGGTGGCCGTCGCCGTCACGGTCATGCGAAGGACGCGGCCGGACCTGCCGCGCTCGTTCCGCACTCCGCTGGTTCCGCTGGTGCCCTTGATCGGCATAGCGTTCTCGATATGGCTCATCGCCAACCTCGACTGGGTCACCTGGGTCCGGTTCGCGGTCTGGATGGTGCTGGGCCTGATCGTCTACGCGTTCTACGGATACCGGAACTCCGCGGAGAACGACCGCGGTCCCACCGAGGAAGGAACAGCTCATGACAGCGCCTGAGCAGGCGGTGCGGGCGGCCGTCGAGGCCGCACGCGACTGGGCCGAGGCGGCGCCGGGGAGCCGGGCCCAGACCCTCACGGCCGTCGCGGACGCCCTGGAGGCGGCCCGCGCCGAGCTGGTCGAGCTCGCGGACGCCGAGACCCACCTCGGCGAGACGCGGCTGAACGGCGAGCTGACCCGCACCACCTTCCAGCTCAGGCTGTTCGCCGAGCAGGTGGAGGCCGGGGCGTTCTACGACGCGCGCATCGACGCCGCCGACCCGGACTGGGCCACCGGCCCGCGCCCCGACCTGCGGCGCTACCGCGCCGCGCTCGGCCCGGTGCTGGTCTTCGCCGCGAGCAACTTCCCGTTCGCGTTCAGCGTCGCGGGCGGCGACACCGCCTCCGCGTGGGCGGCGGGCTGCCCGGTCGTCGTGAAGGCGCACCCCGGCCACCCGCGCCTGTCCCGCCGTACGGCCGAGATCATCACCGGCGTCGTCCCGGCGGGCGTGTTCGGGCTGATCGAGGGCGAGCAGGAGGGCGTCGAGGCGCTCAACCACCCCGGCATCGCGGCGGCCGCGTTCACCGGCTCGGTGCGCGGCGGCCTGGCGCTCGCCCGGATCGCCGCCGAACGGCCGGTGCCGATCCCGTTCTACGGCGAGCTCGGCAGCGTCAACCCGGTCGTGGTGACGCCCGGCGCCGCCAAGGCGCGCGGCGAGGAGATCGCCAAGGGCTACGCCGGCTCGCTCACCCTGGGCGCCGGGCAGTTCTGCACCAACCCCGGCCTGCTCTTCGCACCCGCGTCGCTGGTCGACCCGATCGCCGAGCAGGTCGGCGCCGCCGCCACGGCCCCGATGCTGAACGACCGCATCGAGTCCGGCTACCTGTCGGGCGCGTCCAGGCTCGGCGAGCTGCCCGGCATCCGCAAGGTCGTCTGGCCGGACGAGGGCACGGCGGCGCCGCGCCTCCTGACGATGTCCCTGGAGGCGTTCGACGCCGATCGGGAAGCGGCGGGGGAGGAGTGCTTCGGCCCGCTCGGGCTCGTCGTGACCTACGAGCGGCTGGAGGACGTCGCGGGAGTGCTGGCCGAGCTTCCGGGGCAGCTCACCACCTCGCTGCACGCCGAGCAGGACGAGGCGCCGGGTCTCGCCGATCTGGCCGAGGCGCTCGTGGAGCGCAGCGGCCGGGTCCTGTGGAACCAGTGGCCCACCGGGGTCTCGGTCACCCACGCGATGCAGCACGGCGGCCCGTTCCCCGCGACCACGACGCCGGCCACGACCTCGGTCGGCACCGCCGCGATCGAACGGTTCCTGCGGCCGGTCGCCTACCAGAACTGGCCGCAGGAACTCCTGCCGCCGCCGCTGCGCGACGACAACCCGTGGGGAGTGCCTCAGCGTCACTGAAGCGAGGTCGACTTGGGGCTTTACCCGTAGTTGGTCTTGGTGTCTCCTATTGGCAGAACGGTCGCAGCGGAACCGACGCAGACCGGTGTCACGGTCACGGCAGCAGGCTCCGCACAGTCCTCGGGGGACTGACCGCCAGGAGGCATTCGTGCCGTACGACCCCGCTCCCACGTCGCTCCTTCGGCTGACCCGCCGATGGCCGCTCGCCGCGGCGGCCGTGCCCACCCCGGACCACGTCGTCGTGGCGGTGTTCGAGAACCACGCCTACTCCCAGGTCATCGGCAACTCCAGCGCCCCGTACCTCACCTCGCTGGCGAACGGCGGCGCCAACTTCAGCAACTTCTTCGCCGAGACGCATCCGAGCGAGCCCAACTACTTCGCGATGTTCTCCGGCAGTACGCAGGGCATCACCGACGATGCCTGCCCGCCGCCCGGCTCCCCGTACAACAAGGCCAACCTGGGCGCCGAGGTCATCGCGGCCGGCCGCACCTTCGGCAGCTACAACGAGGGCCTGCCGTCGGAGGGCTCCACGACGTGCAGCACCGGCAAGTACGCCCGCAAGCACAACCCGTGGTTCTCCTTCAGCAACCTGCCCGCCTCGACCGGGCACACCTTCGCCCAGTTCCCCACCGACTACACCCAGCTGCCGACCGTGTCGTACGTGGTCCCCGACCTGTGCAACGACATGCACGACTGCTCGGTGAAGACCGGTGACACCTGGACCAAGAGCAAACTGGACGGCTACGCGCAGTGGGCCAAGACCCACAACAGCGTCCTGATCATCACCTTCGACGAGGACAACCGGCTGGCCGGCAACAAGATCCCGACGCTCTTCTACGGCGCGCACGTCAAGGTCGGCGGCTACACGACCCAGTACAACCACTACAACCTGCTGCGCACCGTCGAGGACATGTACGGCACCACCCACGCGGGCAACGCCGCCTCGGCCTCCCCGATCACCGAGGCCTGGCAGTAACCGTGTACCTGTCGGCGACCCGTTCCGCCGATGCCGCCGCCGGAACGCCCACGGGCGCCTGGCACCGGACGCTCCGGCTGGTCGCGCCCAACGTCGTCGCGCTGGGCGCGGTCAGCCTGATCACCGACGTCTCCTCGGAGATGGTGACCGCGGTCCTGCCGCTGTACCTGGTGGCCGGGATCGGGCTGCCTCCGCTGGCGTTCGGCTTCCTCGACGGCCTGTACGGCGGCGCCACGGCGTTCGTGCGGCTCATCGGCGGCCAGTTCGCGGACCGTCGCCAGCGGCACAAGCTGGTCGCCGGGACCGGCTACGCCCTGTCCGCGCTGTGCAGACCCGCGATGCTGCTGGCGACCTCGGTGCCCGCCATCGGCGCCGTCCTGGTCGCCGACCGCGCGGGCAAGGGCCTGCGGACCGCGCCCCGCGACGCGCTCATCTCGTTGTCCAGTCCTGCGGACGAGCAGGGGCGCGCGTTCGGCGTGCACCGCGCCATGGACACCGCGGGCGCTCTGCTCGGCCCGCTGGTGGCGTTCTGGGTGCTCACCGCCACCGTGCAGCAGTACGACGCGGTCTTCGTGGTCAGCTCCTGCTTCGCCGCGCTCGGCGTGCTGGTCCTGGTCATGTTCGTACGCGACCAGCGGGGCAAGACCGGCGGCTCGGTGCGGATGACGCTGTCGGCGCTGCGCCGCCCGGCGTTCGCGCGGATCTGCGCGTGCGCGGTGCTGCTCGGGGTGGCGACGGTCAGCGACTCGTTCGTCTACCTGCTGCTCCAGCACCGGCTGGACTTCTCGGCGCGCTACTTCCCGCTGCTTCCGGTCGGGACGGCGTCGGCCTTCCTGCTGCTGGCGGTCCCGATGGGCCTGGCGGCCGACAAGGCAGGCCGGTGGCGGATCTTCCTGGGCGGCCACGTCCTGCTCCTCGGCGTGTACGCGCTTCTGCTCTCGCCCGTCGACGGCGCCGTTCTCGTGGCGGCGGCGCTGGCCTTGCACGGAGCGTTCTACGCGGCCACCGACGGGGTGCTGATGGCGCTCGCCGGGCCCTTGCTCGCGCCCGAGACGCGGGCCGGGGGACTGGCCATCCTGCAGACCGGCCAGGCCGCCGCACGGTTCGGCTGCTCCCTTCTCTTCGGCGCGGCCTGGACGTGGTGGGGGCCCTCGTCCGCGGTCTGGGCCGCCGTGTCGCTCCTGGTCGTCGCGGGGGCGGCCGCCACCCTGATCCTGCGTCCCCGCGAGGCCTGATGCTCAAGACCCGCCTGACCGTCCTGCTCGCCGCCATCATCGTGCTGGCCGTGATCGCGACCGGTTACACGATGCACGCCGCCGGACGGCAGGACTCCGGCGGCGGGCGCAGCGGCGCGTTCAACCTGCGCACACCCGGGCAGCTGGTGTTCCGGGACACCGAGATGGGGCCCAACAAGGACCACCTGGCCGCCGTGCCCGCGAGCGATCCGGGTGCGGCGCGGGCGGTGTCCGACGTCGCCTGCGCGCGGTTCTACGCGGCGGCGGGAACGGGCGTCTGCCTGCGCAACAAGCCCGGCCTCACCCCGGCGTACGAGGCGGTCATCCTCGACGCCTCCCTGCACGAGACGCACCGCTACCCCGGCACGGGCATCCCGTCCCGCGCCCGGGTCTCGGCCGACGGCCGGATGGC
Organism: Actinomadura barringtoniae; assembly: GCF_017573505.1. Classification (GTDB taxonomy): domain Bacteria; phylum Actinomycetota; class Actinomycetes; order Streptosporangiales; family Streptosporangiaceae; genus Spirillospora; species Spirillospora barringtoniae. Next base: position 962 of record NZ_JAGEOJ010000004.1, on the reverse strand, counting down.
GGCCTGGACGGTCTTCGTCAGCGGAGACTCCTACGGCGGCCCGTTCTCCACCCGCACGAGCATCCTCGACACCCGCACCGGCCACCTCATCTCCTCCCTCGAGGACTTCTCCATCACCAAGGACGGATCGTCCTACCGTTCACCGGACGTGAACTACTGGGGCGTGACGTTCGCCGACGACGACCGCTTCTACGCGACGCTCGCGACCAAGGGCAAGACCTACCTCGTGCAGGGCGAGGTGGGCGCGCGCCGGGTCCGCACCCTGCACGAGAACGTCGAATGCCCGTCGCTGTCACCCGACGGCACCCGCGTCGTCTACAAGAAGAAGGTCAGGTCGGTCTCCAGCGGCAGCCCGTGGCGCCTGTACGCGCTGTCACTGAAGACCATGAAGGAGACCCCGCTCGCCGAGCCGAGGAACATCGACGACCAGGCCGTCTGGCTGAACGACACGAGCGTGGTCTACGCGCTCCCCGGCGACTTCGGCACCGACCTCTGGACGATCCCCGCCGACGGGACCGGCGCGCCCCGCGAACTGGTCGGCAGGGCGCTGGCGCCCGCGCTCAGCTGAATTCGTTGCCGTTTGGTGGGTAAGGGGGATCTATGAAGAAGTCCGAACTGCCTGAGGCGTTGGAAGGAAACGTCACGCTCGCCGGGCAGGTCGTTGACGCGGCCCAGCGCGAGATGGCGGACAAGGCGCGGCTGCGCGTGCCCGCGATCAGGATGGGCGCCCTCGCCGGTGTGCTGGGCGCGTGCGCCACCGCCGCGTCGTACCGGACGAGCGTGCTCATGCTGGAAAAACACCTGCCGCCGGAGATCGCGTCGTTCGTCGCGGCCATCGCCTACGGCGGCGGAGCGGGCTGTGCCGCGCTCGTCGCATCGCGCAAGTGGAAGGGGTTGCCGGCGCCGCTGCCGACCGAGACGGCCGGGAAGGTCGTCAGCGTCCTCGCCGACAAGGCCGGCGA
>NZ_JAGEOJ010000039.1 GCF_017573505.1 Actinomadura barringtoniae | reverse complement strand
CAGACTCCGGCGCAACCCCAGCCTCCGGGGCCACACCCGCCCCAAACGCCCCACCGGTCACGCCCGCACCAGAGTCATCAGCAGACAGACCCGCCGCACGCGCAGCACCTGCCCCAGGCGCCCCACCAGCCGCACCGGCCCCGCCGACCTCACTAGCCTCATGCGCTCCGCGCGTCGCACCCGGCACGTTCATCCCCGGCGTCGCAGCGGCCGCACCCGCGTGAGCCGCCTCATGCGCCCCCGGCGCCACGCCACCCTCAGGCGCCTGAACGCCGCGCACGTCGCCAGCCGATCCACCCGCAGAGGGATCGGACGCCTCACCTGTCACACCCGGCCCCGACGAGCCATCGGCCATGCCCGCGACAGAGCTCCCAGAAGCCTCGGCAGGCAGACTCGCCGTACGCGCATCACCTGCACCCGACGCACCACCAGCCGCGCCACCTGCCGCGCCAGACCCAGGCGCCGCGCCAGTTCCAGAGGTCCCGCCCATGCCATACGGCCCAGGCGCCTCACCTGGCGCGTCCGGACTCGGCGTCGTTCCAGCCGCAGTCGCATCATCCACCGCGGGCGCCCCACCACCCTCTGGCGCCTGAACGCCACGCGCCTCGCCGGTCGATCCACCCGCTGAGAGGTTGGACGTCCCAGCTGCCACGACCGGCCCGGACGTTCCACCGGCCGCGTCCGCAGGAGAGGTTCCGGACGCCTCGGGAGGCAGGTCTGCCACGCGTACCTCACCTGCGCCCTGCGCTCCGCCCGCCGCGCCAGGCGTCGGAGTCGCTCCAGGACCACGGGTCTCGCTGGCCTCATGTGCTCCGGGCATTCCAGCTGCCGCATCCGCTCCTGGCATCCCACCGGGTGCATGCGGGGCAGTCGCGCCGGGCGCCTGCGGATCAGTTGCGGCGAGCGTATGCGGATCAGCCGTCCCCGGCACCACACCGCCCTCGGGCACCGGCTCGCCAGGCGCGGGCGGCCGATTCGCAGCCTCGCCCGCATCCGCCATGCCGGGCGCGGCGCCAGACGCTTCGTCCGCGAGTCCTGCGGGCTGCGCCGCGCTCGCGTCGGGGGTCGCGGGGGCGTCCGTGGGCGGCGACTCGAAGGCGACCTCAGCCACGCCGGGCTCGGGCGCATGGAGGTCAGCCACGCCGGGCTCGGGCGTACGGAGGTCAGCTGCGTTCGACGACGGGCCCGGGCCTTCTGCGCCAGCCTCGTCAGCCGCGTGCGGGGCGGCTGCGGGGCGGGGCTCGTCTGTACGGGTGGGCTGGGGTGGGGCGTGGCCAGGGTCGGGTGGGGCGAATGTGGGGGCCGGGTCGTCCTGCAGGGCTTCCTGGAGGGAGGGGTCCACTTCCAGGCGCAGGCCGGACTGGGTCCAGGCGCCCTCTGGGGTCACGGCAGGTTCGCCCAGTTGGTAGCGGAGGTCGGCCAGTTGCTGCTCCAGCAGGGCCATGCGGGATTCGCGCTCGGCCAGGGAGTAGGCGAGGCGGTGGATGGCCTCGTCGGTGAAACCGACCTGGTAGCCCCACAGGCCGCGCGGGAGTTTGAGGAGGGCGGCCTCGGTGCCGGTGATGGGGCGGGCGGTGGGGAGAGGGAGCTCCGGGTAGTCGGGATGGGTCTCGGCCAGCTCGCCGCCCCGGCCCATGGCGAGCACGACGACGGCGCCCAAGACCGCCAGGCCGGCCAGGACGAGGACCACAACCACGATCATGCTCCGATCTGTCTACGCCTTCGCATGACGATCGTGCCATGCTCGGTGGCATGGAGCTGCATGACCGGAGGGTCCTGTCGTTCGGCGCGGCGGTGCCGGAGGGCGTGGTCGACGCCGGAACGTCGCCTGGGGCCGGTGAGGTCGAGGCTCTTGTGGCTGCGGGGAAGCCGGTCATGGTGACCGAGACCACGACGGCGGCGGTGGCCGTTTACGCGTGGCTGGGGGCTTCTGTTTTCCGCGTGCCGGACGCTCTGGTGGGGGAAGTCCGGCAGGTGGTCGAGATGGTCTTGGCGATCAGGGGCTTGCGGGAGCCGGCGGTGTCCCGGCGCGGGTTGGCCTGACACCGCCGGCCTTTTACTTAGTGCAAGCGTTACTTAGTGCAAGCGATGCCAGGGGCCGGTGATCGCGAACGTCACGCCGGGGCCCTCCTGGCGGTTGGCGAAGAGGATCCGCCCGTCCAGCGAGAACGTCACGCCGGTGAACTCGCTGTCGTTGAAGGCGTTGCGTGCCATCGCGAACGGCTTGTTGTGCCGGGTGGTGCCGATCAGGTGCTGCTCACCGTCGCCGTCCTCGGCCAGCATCACGCCGCCGCCGTACGGGGAGACGGTGATGTTGTCCGGCCCGTCGAACCGCCCGCCGGGCTTGAAGACCAGCTGGAGCTCGATCGTGCGCGAGTGCGGGTCGTACGTCCAGACCTGGCCGGCGTGGTCGGCGGCGCCGCCGTCGGACTTGTGCGAGTAGCTGCACACGAAGTACGCCTTGCCGTGCCCCCACCAGGCGCCCTCGAGCTTCTGGCTGCGGGTGATCTTCTCGAGCTGCTTGCGGGTGGAGGTCGCGGCGGCGGACGGGTCGGGGACCTTGACCCACTGGACGCGGAACCGCTTGCCCGGCTCCTGAACGGCGGACAGGTCGGGCACGTCCGGGACGTACATCGCCTCGAGCGTGCCGCCCGCGAGGTAGGTGTGATAGTCGCCGCGGTGAGCCTTGGGCGTGAAGCGGTAGAAGAGGCCGAACGGCTTGGAGGCGTCTTCCGTGAGGTAGGCGATGTGCGTGTGCGGGTCCACCGCGACGGCTTCGTGGGCGAAGCGGCCTAGAGCGGTCAGCGGTACGGGCTTGGTACGCCTGCCCCGGGGATCGACCTCGAAGACCCAGCCGTGGCTCTTGGTCTCCCCGGTAAAGCCCTCGGTCTCCTCACAGGTAAGCCACGTTCCCCAGGGCGTACGCCCGCCCGCGCAGTTGGTGGACGTGCCCGCCAGGCTCACGTACTGCGAGAGCAGGTTCCCGTTGCGGTCCACCTCAAGAGTGGACGTACCGCCATTCGCCGCCGGGTCATAGGTCAGGTTGGACGGCGCTACCGCCCGGGTGCCGTTGTTGCTCTGCTCGTGGTTGCGCACCAGGCGCGTGGTGTGCGGCCTGCCTCCGGGGAACGTGGCCGTTCCGTCGTGGTGGCCCGGTACGACGACACCCGGGCTGATGGGGTCGCCCTCGATCGAGAGCATCTTGTAAGAGAAACCCTTGGGCAGGTCGAGAATGCCCTTCGGATCAGGGACCAGCGGGCCGTAACCGTAGGCCTCGCCCACGTCGGCCCCGGCGGAGGTCTGGAAGACGGACTCGGTGCTTCCGGCCAGGGCGATGGACAGGGCTCCGGCAGCCCCGCCCTTCATGACCCCGCGACGGGACACGGACATGAGGGGACTCCTTCACGTGAGGGGATCACGCCGGAGCCTTGCTTTTCCGCTTGAACTCGCGGTGAACGACCGGGGGCGGGTCGGCAAACCGGGAGGCACCAAGCCCGTTCAGAACAACTTCTGAGCCCCTTGGTATTGCAGCACACCCCCAAAGCGCACATTCTGCATAGTCCGCCAGAGCCAAACCTCTGCGTGATCCACCCAGAGTCCAGACTCGCCATAGCCCGCCAAAACCTGGACTCGGCAAGTCCAGCGGACTGGGGACTCGCCGTAGTCCGTCAAAGCTCGCCCTCAGCCGGGGTTCGCCAGAGTCAGCGCTCGGAGTAGTCCGTCAGAGGTCAGACTCGACGTGGCCCACCAGAGCCAAGACTCGACGTAGTCCGTTAGAGCTCGGACTCGGCGTAGTCCTCGGCGGTCGGCTGGATGCGCGGCTGGGAGCGCTCCAGGAGGTCGAACGCCTCGGACACCGATGCGGTCCAGCCGATCGCGTCAAAGATCTTGGCGCGGGCGAAGCCGGCGTCCAGGAGGCTCTGCATGAGGTCGCGGAGCGGGTCGTAGACGCCGTACGGGTCGAGGATCACCACGGCCTTCTGGTGCATGTCCAGGACGCGGGCGGTCCAGACCTCGAACAGCTCCTCCAGCGTGCCGATCCCGCCGGGCAGCACCAGGAACGCGTCGCTGAGGCGGTCCATCTCGCCCTTGCGGCTGCGCATGTCGGGCGTGACGATCAGCTCGTCGTTGTCCTCGTCGGAGATCTCGACGCTGACCAGGCCCTCGGGGATGACGCCGACCGTACGGGAGCCGCCGGCGCGGGCGGCCCGCGCGACGGCGCCCATGCAGGAGACCTGTGCCCCGCCGCTGACCAGGGTGTGGCCGCGACCGGCCAGTTCCGTGCCGACCTCGGTGGCGAGCTCGATGTACTTGGGGTCGATCCTGGAGCTGGAGGCGCAGAAAACGCAGACGGCAAGGCTCATCGGGTGTGGGCTCCCCTTCCTTCGCGGGCGCCCGGCGATCGGGCGGACAGCCTGTACAGCTTGCCGCACTGTGCGCCGCGCGACGACCCCGGTCCCGGCGCGACGACCCTGCCCGCACGGCAAGCCCCTCAGGCCTTACAGCGCCGACGGTTTCGGACGACCGCGCCACCCTTCCCTGCTGTCGATATTGGAACGACTTCCTCATTGATTTGACCCAATTTGCCCCAGAAATGCCGCCTTTACAGAAAGACGATCTTAGGGTGCTGGGTTTCGATGGATTCGAACCTCCGAAGAAAAGGACCGGCCCGGATAGAGTCGAGAATCTCACCACCCCCCGCAAGAGCAATTGACGGTGAAGCCCCCCACATCCACCGGAGCAGCGGGTTGAACGGCTTCGTGCAGCGACCTGGCGACGGCGTGCAACGGCCTGGCGACGCCGCCCTTGAGACCGATGGGCCAGACGGCCCCCTGTGGACACTCGCTCCCTACCCCGTACTGGCGGCCGACCTGTCCGGCGTGATCCGGCAGGTCAACAACGCCGCCCGCGTCCTGTTCACCGGCGCCGAGCCCGGCATCCACCTGGCCGACGCAGTCCCCGGCTGGCTCGCCCGAGCCCAGTCCCGCCTGGCCCTCCTAGAACAGGCCCAAGACGACGCCTCTGGCTGGCGCCGAGACACCCCCATCCAGCCCCAGCCCCCCGCCCGTTCCACCAACACCCCCGCCCAGCCCAAGGAATCCCCCAGCGCACCCCCAGGCGACCCCGGCTGGTCCACAAGCACGCCCGGCCCGCCACAAACTGATACCGGCCGCCCCTCGAACACCCCCGGCACACCCCGGGGCGCCCCCAACTCACCCCTGGCAGGTCCCGCCTCAGCCCCCAGCGGCCCCAGCACGGTCCCAGGCAGCCCTGGCCCCGCCCCGGACGATCCTGGCGCAGGCCTGGGCGACACCAGCCGGACTCCGAACGTGGCTGGCTCGGACGGGCCCGCCTCACCCACCGGCGCCGCCCCAAGCAGCTCTGGCTCCGCGCAGGGCGGCCCTGGCGCGGGTCCGGGCAGCACCGGCCAGGCCCCGAACGCACCCGGCTCGGGCCGCCCTGCCTCAGCCCCCAGTGGTCCGCGCGCGGACCAGGGTGGGCCTGGCCCAGCGCCGGACGAGTCCGGCGCGAGCCCCGGCGACGCCGGCCAGGAACCCAACACACCCGGCTCAGGCGAGCCTGGCTACGCGCCGGGCGACCCTGGCTCGGCGCCGGGCGGCATCGGCCAGGAACCGAACGCACCCGGCTCGGGCGGCCGTGGCTCAGCACCCGTCGGCACCAGCACGACCACAGGCAGTCCTGGCCCTGCGCTGGACGGTCCTGGCGCGGGCCCGGGCGGCACCGGCCGGGGCTCGAACGCGGCTAGTTCAGGCGATTCCGCCTCGGTTTCGGGCGGTCTCAGCGCGGGTCCTGGCGTCCTTGGCTCCGTTCCGGACGGCCCTGGCTCGAGCGCGGACGGCATCGGCCGGAGCCTGAACGCGCCTGGCTCGGGCAGTGCTGACTCGGCCCCCGGCGATTCCAGCGCGTTCTCAGGCGACCCCGGCTCTGCGCCGGGCGGTCGGGGCTCGGGGGTGGGCGGTCGTGGCTCGGGGGTGGGCGGCAGCGGCATGGGCCTGGGCGGGCCCGGGCGGGCTCGGTTTGTGCCTGAGCGGCGGTGGGGCGTGGGGCGGGAGCTGCCTGTGGCTCGGGGGACGGTTGATGGGCGGGCCTTTGAGGCTCGGCCTACGCACTGGGTCGAGAACGGCGAGACGATCGTGGTGTGGTGGCTGGTCGAGGCGGCCGAGAAGCAGATGACGCCGGACTCGCTGCGGCTGGAGCATGAGCGGGCGGCGTTTCTGATGGCGGCGGCTAACGAGCTGACCTCGCTGGACGCGGAACGGTGCCTGGATACGACGGTGCGGCTGGCGGCGCGGCATCTGGCTGATCTTGCGTTGGTGATCGTTCCTAAGGCGGGGCGGGGGCATCGGGCGGTTTACTGCGGGCCGGACGGGGCGATCGTGCGGGAGGACATGAAGGCCAGCCCGACTGAGATTCCTGGGGTGGCCGAGGCGCTGCAGGGGTTTCCGCCCGTTCCCTCCAGGTGGATCGATCCGGCGCTGGTGCCCAATCCGTTGTTGAGGCACGGTTTTGATGAGCCGGGGTCGATGGTTGTGACGGCTCTGCCTGGGCCTGGGACGCCGGTCGGGGCGCTGGTGCTGGTGCGCAAGGCGGGGAACGCCGCGTTCTCGGATGGGGAGGAGAGCCTGACCCGGCAGTTCGCCGCTCGGGCTGGAACGGCCATGTCGGCGGCGCGTCTGTATGCCGAGCAGGCCTCGATCACCGAGATCCTGATGCGGGAGCTGCTGCCGCCGCAGACGCGGGACATGGACGGCGTGCGATTGGCCACGGGATATCGGCCGTCCGGGCTCGGCGAGCAGGTCGGTGGTGATTTCTACGACCTGTTCCCGGCGGTGGACGACGGCGAGTCCCTGATCGTGCTCGGCGACGTGTGCGGCAAGGGGCTCGAGGCGGCCGTGCTGACCGGGAAGATCCGGAACGCGCTGCAGGTGCTGCTGCCGCTGGCACGCGACCACCAGCAGGTCCTGGACCGGTTGAACGAGGTCATCCTGCTGAACGGCGATCCCACCAAGTTCGTCACGCTCGTCCTGGCCTCCGTTCGGCATCGCAAGGGCCGGGTCTGGATGCGGCTGACCAGCGCGGGCCATCCGCCGCCGCTGGTGCTGCGCGCGAACGGCGAGGTCGAGGAGGTGCCGACGGTCGGCACGCTGATCGGCGTCATCGACAAGATCTCCACGCACACGGTCGGCATCGAGCTCGGGCCGGGCGAGACGTGCCTGCTGCACACCGACGGCGTGACCGAGGCCCGCGGGGGTCCGCTGGGAAAGGAGATGTTCGGCGACGAACGGCTGCGCGCCGAGCTCGCCGGCTGCGCCGGGATGCCGCCCGACGCGCTGGTCGAACGCGTGCAGATGCTGGCCCGTGACTGGGTCGGCGACGGATATCACGACGACATGGCGGTCATCGCCATCACACCGCGCCGGGAACGCACTCCGACCGAAGGGAAGCGCGACCCATGAACACGACACCCGCCGACCTGGAGGCGCACTCCAAGCGCCTGTGGAAGGCGGTGGTGGCGGGCGACGAGTACGAGGCGGTGGACGCCGCCGCCGACGCTCTCCGCGACGGCCTCGCCGCGGAGACCGTGCTGCTGGAGGTGATAGCACCGATCCAGGACCGGGTCGGCCGCGAGTGGGCGGCCGACCGGATGACGGTCGCGCAGGAGCACATCGCGACCGCCGTGTGCGAGCGGGCGGTCTCGCTCCTCGCCCGGTCCCCGGTGGCCCGGCCGCCCGAGCCGCCGGCGCGGATCGCGGTGGCGTGCACGGACGGCGAGTGGCACGCGATGCCCGCGCGGCTGCTGTCCACCGTGCTCGGCCTGCGCGGCTGGCAGGTCGACCACGTCGGAACGCAGCTGCCGATCCCCTACCTCATCGCCCACCTGCACCGCACCCGGCCCGCGGTCGCGGCACTGTCCAGCACGATGATCACCCAGCTGCCGACCGCGCATTCCGCCGTGGTCGCCTGCCACGCGATCGGCATCCCGGTCCTGGTGGGCGGCGCGGCGTACGGTCCGGACGGCCGGTACGCGCAGCTGGTCGGCGCCGAGGGCTGGGCACCCGACGCCCGCGGCGTCGCCGACGTCCTGGCCGCCGGGCCGTTCCCCCGCCCGGCGCCCGACCACCAGCCCCTCGACGACCTGCCGCACCTGGCCGACCAGGAGTACACGCTGGTCAGCCGTTCGGCGCACGACCTGGTCCGGCAGGCGCTCACCCGCCTGGACGGAACGACCGCGATCACCGCGCAGCAGTTCCTGGACGCCAGCGAGTGCGTCACCCGCCTCGTCGAGGTCCTCGCGACGGCCCTCTACCTCGACGAACCCGAGGTCCTCGTCGACTACATGACCTGGGCGACCGACGTCCTCGGCAGCCGCCAGATACCCGTGCACGCCCGCGGCCTCCGCTACACCCTCGACGTCCTGGGCGACCGCCTCGTCGACCTCCCCCGCACCCAGGGCATGCTCGACCAGGCCCGCAAGGCCATGGACGACCCCAGCTGACCCTCGACCGCTCACCGCACCTCGCACACCGCACCTCGCAAACCGCACACCGCACACCGCACACCGCACACCAAAAGTCCCGCGCCCGGCCAGGCCGGGCGCGGGACAAGGCGTGAAGCAGGGGCGAGCCGGGAGAGCTGCTCAGGAACGACTTAGAAGCCGTTGCCGCCTTCGGTTGCGGCGGCCCGGACGGCGGCCTCTTCGGCGGCCTTGCGTGCCTGCTGCTCGTGGGCGTCGGAGACGATCCGGATGACCTCGTCGGGGTCGTCGGTCAGGTGGAACAGGTCGATGTCCTGCGGGGAGATCTTGCCGGACGTGAGCATCTGGGCCTTGATCCAGTCGAAGAGGCCACCCCAGAACTCGGTGCCGACCAGCACGATCGGGAAGCGGGTGATCTTCTTGGTCTGGACGAGCGTGATGGCCTCGAAGAGCTCGTCGAGGGTGCCGAAGCCGCCGGGGAGCACGACGAAGGCCTGCGAGTACTTCACGAACATCGTCTTGCGGACGAAGAAGTAACGGAACTCCAGGCCGATGTCGATGTGGTCGTTCAGCTTCTGCTCGAAGGGGAGCTCGATGCCGAGGCCGACCGAGAGGCCGCCGGCCTCGTCGCAGCCCTTGTTGGCCGCCTCCATGATCCCCGGACCGCCGCCGGTGATGACCGCGTAGCCCGCCTCGTGCAGCCGGGCGCCGATGTCCTCGGCGAGCTTGTACTCCGGCGAGTCGGGCTTGGTGCGCGCGGACCCGAAGACGCTGACCGCCTTCGGCAGCTCGGCGAGCAGGCCGAAGCCCTCCACGAACTCGGCCTGGATGCGCAGGACCCGCCACGGGTCGGCGTGCACCCAGTCGGCCGGGCCGCGGCTGTCCAGGAGCCGCTGGTCGGTCGTGGTCTGCGGAACGGCACGGCCGCGCAGCGTCGCCGGCCCCTGTCGCCGCGTCGTACGGCGGTTCACATCCGATGTCATGACATCACCGTAGCCAAGGGACCAAGTGATCTCCGACGAATAACCAGTTCAGCCCGTTCTTTGATCGAGGTCAGGCAGAGGTCAGGTGGCGCAGTGGACGGGCGCCGGGAGCGCCCCGGCCCGCTGGAGGGATTCGAGGAGGCGCCGCGTCGCCACCGCGCGGGCGGCGGGCAGTTGGGCGGCGGCGTCCTCCGGATGGCGAACGGGTGGGAGAAGCGGCTCGGCGGCGAGGGAACGAGGGCTGTAGAACCAACCTTCGGCGGTCAAAGTCAGTTCCACCGGCTCAACCGGCTCAACCGGCTCAACCGGCTCAACCGAGCCGCCAGCGCGGCCGCCACCAGCGCCGGCGACCCCAGCCCGAGCCCCAGCGGCAGTGCCAGCGCCTCCGCCTCCGCCTCCGCCGCCTCCGCCGCCGGTGCCAGCCGTGGGAGCGTCGCGGAGGTCGCCTATCTTGAGGCCTTGCTGCTGGGCGGCGGCCTCCAGTTGGGGAAGGGTCTCCGAGCAGGCGTGCCAGATCCGGTCCGGCATGAGCGGCGAGCCCCACAGCGACCGGACCGGGACGCCGTGGTCGCCTTCGCAGTACGGCCAGTCCTCGACCGTCAGCCCGGCGGCCTCCAGGACGGCCGGAACGCTGGTGTCGTAGATGTGGAAGCGGCCGCGGGCCCGTTCGGCGGCGGGAAGGATCTCCAGGCAGGTCGTCCACCAGCCGGTTCTGCTGGTGACGGCGAACGCCTCCGGCAGCCCGGCGCGGCTCACCGCGTCCGCGTGCGCCCGCCAGTCGTAGGCCAGCGGAACGAGCTGGGCGGTCGCGATGCCGTCCGCCAGGTCGACGAGCGCGTACCAGACGCGGGTGTCGCCGTTGTTGGCCGGACGGCCGATGACGCCGACGTTGACGACGAGCCGTCCGCCGCTGCGCCTGATCCAGGGCAGCCCGGAGTGGGTGCACGCGATGACGTCCGCGTCGCTGGCGTCCAGGCGGCGCCGGTGCTCGGCCTCCGGGAGCGACTCCCACCAGAAGTCGTTCAGGCCGACCGTTGAACCGTGCACGAGGTGCAGGGTGCAGCCGCCGTGCTCCTCGCGGCGCTCGGTCGGGAGGGTGCCCATCCAGCGGGCGAAGTCCCGTCCGGTCCGGGCGAGCGTGTAGGCGTACATGATCTGGGCGTAGTGGTTGTCGCGCGGGTCCCGGTAGCCGCAGCCGCAGTCGGTGCCGCCCGCCGCGATCGCGACGTCGTAGTTGCCGGCGACGCACGTCACGCCGTTCAGCAGCGGGCGGACGGCGTCGGGCTCGGCCCCGTATCCGCCCAGGTCGCCGAGGCAGTAGAGCCGGTCGGCGCCGCGGCGGCGGGCATCGTGGATGAACGCGCGCAGGGCCCACGGGTTGGAGTAGACCCCGCCGCACAGTGCGAGTCGCATCGTTCAGCCGGCGGCCGGTACTCCGCAGCAACCGGCCCCGCCGGCCATCGGATGGGCCGGGTCGATCGGGCGCAGCGCGCATCCCATCGCCTGGTCGAAGACGACCAGCTCGCCGAACGCGAACTCGATCGGCCTGCGCCAGCCCGTCCAGCAGGACGGCGGGTAGACCCAGTGCTTGGCCTTCACCTGCGTGTGGCAGCAGTGCACCGGCGAGTCGCCGCCCTGCGGCACCTCGCCCCAGCCGAGTTCGGCGGCCCGGGCGGGGAGGGCCTCGAACGCGGCGCGCGTCGGCTCGGACTCGTCGCGCAGGTCGGCGCCGCAGTGGTCGAGGAACGGCTTGGCCTGCGTGACCGCACCGGGGATGTTGTCGTCCTCGGCGATCGGGATGGAGGAGAAGATGAGGTTGATGCCGGAGTCGGTGGCGTACTTGATGTAGCCGGGAGCGGCGTTCTCCGAGGTGTAGCCGAGGCCCTTCAGTTCGTCGTGCGGGAGTTCGTCGACGTCGTCGACCTTGATGTGGCAGTGGACGGAATCGGTCAGCCGCAGCGCCTCCGCGAACGCGAAGTCCGGCATGAGCAGGGTCAGCACCTCCGCATGCTCGACCGTACTGATCAGACCCGCCTCCTCTGCGTGCCAGAGAACGGTGTCGGCTGCGGCGATCTCGATCTTCACACGAACCTCCGGATTACGTTCTTTCCGCGAACGTAAGCACCGGTTCGGCGGGCGGCAATAATCAAAGGCATCACCGCCTGGCTACATCTTTGCTGCGAAGTCAGAGCAACAGTAAGAAAAGCTAGGCGGGCGGCGGAACGCCCGGCAGCCGATAAGCAAAGAGTTTGCTTCCAAAGGTCGCGAAAAGCTGTCCTGGCACCCGCATCACGCCCCAGGAGGCCTGACCCGCCTGAGCCGCTCCCCCGGTCACGGCCTGCTGCCAGACCTGGCGGCCGGTTCTGGTGTCGAGCCCGTACAGCGCGTTCGCCGAACCGGCCATGATCAGGTCGCCCGCCGGACCGGCCAGGTCGAGCTTGCCCAGCTTGGGGTCCGCGGTCCACATCACCTTTCCGGTCCGGTTGTCGAGACCATGAAGCGCGGTGTCGGCGAAGGCGAGAGTCCGGCCGGACACCGCGAACGAATAGCCGGTCCGGCCCGCCGCCGTCACCTTCCACAGCGGCCTGCCGTTCGCGGGGTCGAACGCCGCGACCAGGCCCGTCTTCACGCCCTGCATGATCGTGAGGGGATAGCAGTAGAGCGTCCCCTCGACGAGGCTGAGCGAGTCGGAGTACATCGGCAAAGTGCTGACTGCCAGGCCGCTCGGTTTGCTCCAGACCGGCGTCCCGGTGGACGGATTCAGGCTCTGCAGATTCATCTGGGCGTCGAAGGCGTAGAGCGCGTTGCCATTCGGGGGCGCGTAGAGCGCCGCGTCGCCGCCCTGCTGCGACCACGACACCGTGCCCTTGTTCAGGTCGAGCGCATAGAACGAACCGCTCCGGTGGCTGTTGATGTCGCCGGTCTTCTGGAACTGTTCGAAACTGGCGACTCCACCACCGCTGTCTACCCTCAGCAGCAGCCCGCCCTGCGTGACGGTCTCGCTCAGGAAGCGGTCGGACGGCGGGGCGTGGACCCAGCGCCGCTGCCCGGTCGCGGCGTCGATCCCGAACAGCCGGGTGTCGCCGACCGTCGCCACCAGCACCGCCGGGCTCAGCTGCTCGATCTGCGGGGCCCGCTCGCCCTCCACCTCGGTCGCCCACAGCTCCTTGCCGGTACGGGCGTCCAGCGCGTGCAACTTGCCGTCGTTCCGTACGGCGAAGACGCGCTGCTGGTAGGGACGGATCACGGAGTTCTGGCCGCCGTCGATCGACCACACCTGCTTGCCCGTCGCGATGTCGAAACCGGCCGCGCCGCTCCGGCCCGCGCACACCAGAACGTTGCCGGCCATCCCGGCCGGGGCCATGCTCGCGCCGGGAAGATCGGCGGTCCAGCCCGCCGCCGGGGTCACCGCCGCCTTCCCTCCGGACCCGGACCCCGATCCGCCGCCGACCGATCGCAGCAGGACCGTCGTACCCCCGGCCACGGCCGCCGCCGCGACGACGGCGCCGCCCCCGAGCAGCACGCTGCGCCGCTTGAGCAGCGGCGACGGTGGCGCCTCGGCCTGCGTCAGTACGAGCGTCCGCAGATGCTCCTGCATCGTGAGCAGCTCGTTCTCCAGCGGACGCGGCAGCCATCCCGGCGCCGCGCCCCCGGCCACTCCCCCAGCCGCGCCCCCCGCCACACCCCCAGCCGCAGCCCCGGCGACCCCGCCCAACAGCCCAGGCAGTTGCTCCGCTGCAGGCCGCTGGGCCGGGTCCTTGTGCATGCACGCAGCGATGAGCGAGACCAGCGCCGGAGGCACCCCGTCCAGCTGAGGCGCCTCGTGTCTCGCGCGGAACATCAGCACATGGAACGGCCCCGTCCCGAACGGCGGCCGACCAGTCGCCGCGAACGCCAGCACCGCCCCCAGCGAGAACACATCACTCGCAGGCCCCAGCGCCCCACCACCCGCGACATGCTCAGGCGACATGTACCCCGCTGACCCCACCACCTGCCCCTCGGCGGTGAGCGCGGTCCCGTCGACCGCCTTGCTGATGCCGAAGTCGATGACCCGCGGCCCGTCGGCCGCGAGCAGGATGTTGGACGGCTTGAGGTCGCGGTGAACGATCCCGGAGCGATGGATCGCGACCAGCGCCTCGGCCAGCCCGGCGCCCAGCACGCGCAGCGTCGGCTCGGGCATCGGCCCGTAGTCCTGGATCGCCGTCTGCAGCGAAGGTCCGGCAACGTAGGCGGTGGCCAGCCATGGCAGCGGCCCGTCCGGGTCGGCGTCGACGACAGGTGTGGTGAACGCCCCGCTCACCGCTTTGGCCGCGTTCACCTCGGCTCGGAAGCGCTGCCGGAAGTCGGCGTTCCCGGCCAGCTCAGGCCGTACGACCTTGACCGCGACCGCGCGGCCGCTGGCCGAGGCGGCCAGGTAGACCCGGCCCATCCCGCCCGCACCGAGCAACCGGATCACCCGGTACGGCCCGACCTGCGTGAGCTCCCGGGCATCGACATCGGTCATCGTCACTTTTCCTTGAACGCGTAGAGGGATGTGCCGGACGCGGCGTAGACGGACTTCCCGATGACGAGCGCGGACTGGTAGCTCTTGTCGTCACCGGCGGGTGCCTCCCCGTGCGCCCACAGGGTCTTTCCCGAGGCCGGGTCCATGGCGAGCACGCCCGGCCGGTCGCTGCCGAGAGGCAGCGCCAGTACGGCCCCCGAGACCGACGTGATCGCCCGGACCATGCCCGAGCCGACCGATCCGCCGTCCACCCGGACCGGCGGCTCGGTGTTCCACACCTCGCGGCCGGAACGCAGGTCGAGGGCCCGGACGCGGTTCTGCGAGTCCGCGAGGTAGGCCCGCTCGCCCTGGATCACCGGCTTGTCGAGCATGGTCGACTGGGTGACCGCGTTCCATCGCCGGCGGCCGGTCGCCAGGTCCAGCGCCTCGACGCGCAGCGAGGTGACCGTGACGACGCCCGCCGAGGGGCAGACGGCCATGTGCGGGCTCTCGCCGCCGGCGTTGGTGTTCGGCGTGGCCCAGATCTCGGCGCCGCTCCGCAGGTTCAGGGCGCGGGTGGTGCGGTAGTCCTGCAGATAGGCCCGGCGCCCATCGGTGACGGCGGCCCCCCACGACTTGGTCATCGGGCGCGTCCAGAGCGGCCGCCCGGTGGCGACGTCCACGGCCAGGAACGACTGCCTGGTGCCGGACACCTCGATCAGCGCGACGCCGCCGCCCACGTCGAACAGCCTCATGAACGAGCTCGGGGCGTCCTTGGCATCGGGACCGCACGTGTGGCTGAAGAGCTGCCGTCCGTTTCCGTCCACGCCGAACAGGACGGCCCGGAGGTCATCGTCGCTGCTCGTCCCGTACAGGGTGCCGCCGAACACGCCCAGCCAGTTCCCCGCGGATCTCCCTGAGCCCTTCGGCTCGCCCTCCCACCGCTTGGCGCCGCTCACCGCGTCGAAGATGTTCGCCCATTCCTCGTCCCACCACGCGACGCCGGTACCGACCCGCGCGAGCCCCGAGTACTTGAACGAGTGCGACGGGCTGGTGCCGGTCCAGGAGATCGCCGGTCCTTCCGGCACGTTCCCGCCGACGTTGGCGACCACGAGGTCGCCCTTGCTGCCCGAACGCGCCCCACCCGACCCACCGGCCTTGCCGGAGTCGTCGTCCGCCAGCAGGATCGCGGCGGTCGTGGCGGCGGCGACCGCCACGGCACCACCGGCCGCCAGCCCCAGAAACCGCCGCCGATCGGTCGACACGGCAGCGGGTGGCACGGGCGGCACAGTCGAAGGCAGCGGCCCCGTGAGCTCCGCGGGCGTCATCGCCGGGCCACTGATGATCGAGGCCGCCTCCTGCCCGCGCGCCGCGAGCTCCTGCCGCAGCTGAACGGTCAGCAGCGCGCCCGGATGCGCGGGCGCGAACCGTTCCAGCAACGCGGTCAGCGGCGGCCGCGCCGCCGGGTCCTTGGCCAGGCAGTCCTCAACGACCCCGCGCAAGCCACCAGGCACCCCGTCCAGCTTGGGCTCCTCGTAGACCACCCGGTAGAGCAGCGTGGCGGCGTCGCCGTCCCCGAACGGATGCACCCCCGTCGCCGCGAAGACCAGCACGCACCCGAGCGAGAAGACATCGCTGGCCGCCCCGATCTCCCGCCCGGACGCGACCTGCTCCGGCGACATGTAGCCGGGCGTGCCGACCATCCCGCCCGTACGGGTCACCTGCGTGCCGTCGAGGGCGCGGCTGATGCCGAAGTCGATGACGCGCGGGCCGTCCTCGGCGACCAGCACGTTGCCGGGCTTCAGGTCGCGGTGGATCAGCCCGGCTGCGTGGATCGCGATGAGCGCCTCGGCGAGCCCGGCGCCGAGCGCCCGGAGCGCGGGCTCGGGCATCCGCCCGTACCGCCGCACGATCTCGCTCAGCGAGGGCGCGGGCACGTACGAGGTCGCGAGCCACGGCTGCGTCCCCTCCGCGTCTGCGTCGATCACCGGCGTGGTGAAGAACCCGCTGACCTTCCTGGCCGCGTCCGCCTCGCGCCGGAAACGCTCGCGGAACCCGGGATCATCGGCGTACTCGGGCCGGATGACCTTGAGCGCGACCAGCCGTGAGCCTGGTGACCTGGCGAGGAAGACCTTGCCCATACCGCCCTCGCCGAGCAGCCGAAGGGGCGCGTACGGCCCGATCGCGACCGGATCCGGTCCCAAAGTTCCCCCTCGAAAACCCCACTCTGCACCTCAAGTAGACATTACTGTCTCTTTGGATGCTTGAACGCCCCCGTGAGGAGAGCAGCCATGCGAAATCGGTCACTCATCGCCGCGTGGATGCCCGCGGCGCTCGTCGCAGCCCTCGCGGCCGCCGTCCAGGCCCCCGCCGCCAACGCCACCACCAACGCCGCCACCGCCAGCACCGCCGCCCGCACGACCGCCAGCACGAAGGCCCCCGACAAGGCCCCGAGCACCCGCGCCCAGAGCACGAGCAGCGGCTACGGCATCACGGTGCAGCGCAATCTCGAACTGAAGCTCCGTGACGGCCGGGTGCTGCGCGCCGACGTGCACATGCCCACCGACCCCGCGACCGGACGCCCGGCCTCCGGCCGGTTCCCGGTGATCGTCGGCTTCACCCCGTACGGCAAGACGCCGTCGGCGGCCGTGGGCCTCAGCGGCTTCGGCGGCTTCAACCCCGATCTCGTCAAGCACGGTTATATCGGGCTCATGGTGGACGTTCCGGGCACGGGTGGGTCGACCGGGAAGTTCGACCTGTTCAGCCCCGCCGAGGCCAAGGCCGGGGCCGAGGTGGTCCGCTGGGCCGCGAGGCTGCCGCACAGCAGCGGCAAGGTCGGGATGCTGGGCCTGTCCTACGTCGCGATCGACCAGCTGTTCGCCGCCGCCGAGGTCGGCCCGCACTCGCCACTGAAGGCGATCTTCCCGATGGCCGCGACGATCGACCCGTACCGCGACCTGTTCACCAGCGGCGGCGCGCTGAACGTGGAGTCGCCGCTCGGGCTGGTCTTCGGCTACGGCGTGACGCGCGTGTTCACGCCGTTCATCGAGATGGCGCACGACCCGGCGGCCGCGCTCCGGCTCGCGTACCAGAACCTCCTCCAGGCCGGGCCGTTCGAGCTGACCTTCGCCCGCGACATGCTGACCAACGGCGCGCGCCGCTACGACAACGACTACTGGAAGCGCCGCGCGCCCGAGCGGATCCTGCCCAAGATCGTGAAGAACGGGGTGGCGGTCTATCTGGTCGGCGGCCTCTACGACGTCTTCCAGAGCGGCGAGCCGCTCCTGTACAGCGGCCTGCAGAACGCGGCGGCCGGGCGCCCGGTCGGCGCGCCGATGCCGAAGAACGCGAAGGCCTCCGCCAAGTACCAGCTGCTGTACGGCCCGTGGACGCACACCTCCATGGGCAAGGACGTCGACATGACCAAGCTTCAGCTCCAGTGGTTCGACCACTGGCTGAAGGGCCGCGACACCGGCATCACCAAGACCGCCACACCGCTGCACGTGAAGGAGCCCGGCGGAGGGTCCTACGACAGCGCGGCCTATCCCCCGGCCAACGCCAAGCCCGTGCATCTGTCGCTGCGTTCCGGAGGCCGCCTGACCAACGAGGGCCCGGGCGCCGCCGAGCCCGCGGACAAGATCTCCTACAACCTGCTGTCGAACCCCTGCACGCGCTCCACCGACCAGTTCGCCGCGGGGCTGCTCTCCCAGTTCGTGTCGGCGTGCACCGACGCCCAGCACAAGAACGACAAGGACACGCTCACCTACGCGACCGCGCCGCTCACCCGGCCGATGCGCCTCTCGGGTCCGATCGGCGTGACCCTGAACGCCACCTCCAACCGCCCCGAGTCCCAGTGGAGCCTCACGCTGGAGGACGTCGCGCCCGACGGCACGTCCACCGACATCTCGGGCGGCGCGCAGCTCGGCTCGCTCCGCGCCGTGGACGCCAAGCGGAGCTGGAAGGGCACCCCGGGCAACTGGATCATGCCGTACCACCCGCTCACCAAGGCCTCCGGCCAGAAGGTGCCGGTCGGCACGCCGGTCCGCTACGACATCCAGATCCGGCCAGCTTTCACCACTCTCGCGGCAGGTCACCGGCTCCGGCTGCGGGTCGGCACGGCCGACTTCCCGCACCTGATCCCGCTCGCTGACCTGCCGCAACTCCTCGGCGGCCAGTACACCGTCCAGCACGACCCGCAGCGGCCGTCCGGCATCGATCTTTCGGTCATCGGGGCCCCGTGACCGCCGAACGAGGTCGAAGGCTGTTCTATGGTGAACCGATGTCGGAGTCACCGCCACGCCGGTTGCCCCGCGGCAGGTACGCGCTGTCCCGGGATGAGGTCGAGCGAATCCAGCGGTCGCGGCTGTGCGTCGCGATGGCCGAGGTGATGACGGAGAAGGGCTATGTGGCCACCTCCGTCGAGGACGTGCTGAAACGCGCCGTCATCTCGCGCCAGAGCTTCTACCAGCTGTTCGACTCCAAGCTCGACTGCTTCATGGCCGCCTTCGACGGCGCCGTCGAGATCCTGCTCGCGCGGCTGCTGGAGACGGTCGGGGCCGGTGCGGACGGGATGCCGGGTCCCGAATCGCCCGACGCCCCGATGGCCCGGTTCGAGCAGGCCCTCACCGCCTACCTGGACGCGCTCGCGGCCGAGTGGCCGTACGCGCGGCTGTTCCTGGTCGAGGTGTACGCGGCGGGCCCGAAGGCCGTGCAGCGGCGCATCGAGCTGCAGAGCGGCATGAGCGACACGCTCGCGTCCCTGATCGGCGTGACCGACGAGGCCGGCCGCTACACCTGCCAGATCATCATCGCCGCGACCAGCACGATGGTCACCAGGCCGGTCGCCGAGAACGACCCGGACGGCCTGCGCGCGATCGGCCCGCCGCTGATCGAGCACGTGCGGCGGCTCTGGGAGTGCGGCGCCTTCGGCGAGGGCTCGGGCCCCAAGAAGGGCGCGGGCCCCAAGAGCTGAGGCCCGCGGTCCGGGTGTGACGCGTGCGGCCCGACGGACGCTGGACAGTGCGTGACCATCGACACCCCTACCGAGGGCCACGACACGACCGCACCCGGCGACGGCCCCACCGTCGCCTTGCCACGGCACGCCCAGCCCGCCCACGGGCGGCACACGGCGCCCGTGTTCGTGGACGGGACCGGCCGCCGCGCCCGGCGCGTCCGCGTGCTCGGGATCATCGCCGGCCTCTCCCTCGCCGCCTACCTGTCGGTCGTCGGGGTGAACCTCGTCGCCGGAGCGGACGTTCCCTTCACTCCGTGGCCGACCGGCAAGCACGGCGGCCACGGGAGCACGAAGCCGGACTCCGGCTCCCCCGCGCGGGCGGGGTCGGCGACCGGCGGTCCTCGCGGCGCCCGCCCCGGCACGACCGCCACCCCTGGGGGTGACGCCTCACAGCCCGGCCCGACGTCCGCTCCGAGCCGGGTGCCGGGCGCGGGGCCCACGCCGCAGCCGAGCGCCGCGCCCACCAGCGCGGCGCCGACGACCGCGGCCCCGACTCCCACGGTCACGCCCACGCACCCGGGCAACGGCAACGCGACCAAGACCCCGCCCGGCTGGTCCAAGAAGAAGCCCAAGGCCTGATCGGTGAAGAACCGCGAGCCTAAGGGGCATTGGATCCTGCTCCTGCTGGGCGGTCTGACGCTGGCCGTCGCACTGCTGGTGAACGGCTTCGCGGGCGGCCAGATGGGCGAGGGCACCGGCGGCCCCGGCGCCACCACGGGCGAGCCACCGCCCGAGGCGACCCGGGCGGGCCCCGTGCTGAACCTCACCGGCGGAACGCTCCGCAGCGCCCGCCCCCGGCCGAAGACGATCGCGCTCACCTTCGACGACGGCCCCGATCCCCGCTGGACGCCGCAGATCCTGGACGTCCTGCGCCGCCACGGCGCGCACGCCACGTTCTTCGCCATCGGCGCGAACATCGCCCGGCATCCGGAGATCGCGCGCCGGATGATCCGCGAGGGCGATGAGATCGGTTCGCACACCTACACCCACATCGACATGGGCTCGGCGCCCGCCTGGCGGACCCGCCTCGAACTGGACCTGACGCAGCGGGCGCTGGCCGGGGCGACGGGGCGTTCGACCGGTCTCCTGCGGCAGCCCTACTCGGCGACCCCGTCCGGGCTCACCGGGCCGCAGTGGAAGGCCGCCCAGGCGGCGGCCAAGCGCGGGTACCTGACCGTGCTCACCGACCGCGACACCGAGGACTGGTCCCGGCCGGGCATCGACAAGATCGTTCAGCGGGCGGCCGGGGCGAACGGCGCCGGCGCGATCGTGATGCTGCACGACGCGGGCGGCGACCGCACCGAGACGGTCCGGGGCGTCGAGGCGATCCTCACCCGGCTCTCCGCCCGCGGCTACCGGTTCACCACGGTGTCCGAGGCGGTCGGCCTCCCGCCGGGTGACGCGCCCGCCTCCACCGGCCAGAAGACGATCGGGAAGGCGCTCATCTGGGGCCAGCGCGGCTCCTCGTGGCTCGTCGACGGGCTGACCCTGCTGTTCGGCATCGCGGCCGTCCTGACGGCGATCAGGCTCGCGACCCTGCTGATCTTCGCCCGGGTGCACGTGGGGCGTGTCCGCCGGGCCCGCGTACGCCGCGACCGGCGCCCCAGGCCGCCCTACCACCCGCCCGTCTCGGTGATCGTTCCGGCGTACAACGAGGAGGCCGGGATCGCCGCCACGATCCGCTCGCTCCTCGGCACCGACTACCCGGCCCCCGTCGAGGTGATCGTGGTGGACGACGGCTCCAGCGACCGGACGCCGGAGATCGCCGCGTCCTTCGCCGCCTCCGCCGTGCGGCTGATCCGCAAGCCGAACGGCGGCAAGCCGAGCGCGCTCAACCTGGGCGTCGCGCACGCGCACTCCGACATCGTCGTGCTGGTCGACGGCGACACCGTGTTCCAGCGCGACACCATCGGCAACCTCGTCGCGCCGCTGATCGACCCGGCGATCGGCGCCGTCAGCGGCAACACCAAGGTCGCCAACCGGGGCGGCATCATCGGCCGCTGGCAGCACATCGAGTACGTGATCGGGTTCAACCTGGACCGGCGCATGTTCGACGTGCTGCAGTGCATGCCGACCATCCCGGGCGCCATCGGCGCGTTCCGGCGCAACGCCCTCGCCTCGGTCGGCGGGGTGTCGGACGAGACGCTGGCCGAGGACACCGACCTCACGATGGCGATCTGCCGGGCGGGCTGGCGGGTGGTGTACGAGGAGACCGCGCTGGCCTGGACCGAGGCGCCCGCCTCGATCAGGCAGCTGTGGAAGCAGCGCTACCGCTGGTGCTACGGGACGCTCCAGGCGATGTGGAAGCACCGGCGTTCGCTGGTCCAGGGCGGCCGGTCGGGCCGCTTCGGCCGCCGCTGCCTGCCCTATCTGACGGTCTTCCAGGTGGCGCTGCCGCTCTTCGCCCCGGCCGTGGACGTCTTCACGCTGTACGGCCTGTTCTTCCTGGACCCGGGCAAGCTCCTGGTGTCCTGGCTGTTCTTCACCCTGCTGCAGGCCCTGGCCGGGGCGTACGCGCTGCGCCTGGACGGCGAGCCCGTGAGAACGCTCTGGGTGCTGCCGCTCCAGCAGGTGGTCTACCGGCAGCTGATGTACCTGGTGGTCATCCAGTCGATGGTCACGGCCGTTCTGGGGGCACGGCTGCGCTGGCACACGATCCGCCGCACCGGCACGTTCGCCACCCCCGACACGCCCGTCACCACCCCGTGAGCCAGCCCCCGGCCGCGCCCGTCACCACCCTGTGAGCCAGCCGCGCATCCGCCGCTCGCAGTCGGAGATCAGCGGGATCTCGACGTACTCGTCCCTGGTGTGGGCGAGTGTGGGCTCGCCCGGCCCGTAGTTGACCGCCGGGACGCCCAGGGCCGAGAAGCGCGCCACGTCCGTCCAGCCCAGCTTGGCCCGCACCTCGGCGCCCGTCGCCGACACGAACGAGGACGCCGCCGGGTGCGTGAGCCCGGGCCGGGCCCCAGGGGCGCCGTCGGTCACACGGACCTCGAACCCCTTGAAGACCTCCCGCACGTACGCCTCGGCCTGCTCCAGGGACTTGTCGGGCGCGTAGCGGTAGTTCACCGTGACCACGCACTCGTCGGGGATCACGTTCCCGGCCACGCCGCCGCGCACGAAGACCGCGTTCAGGCCCTCGTGGTATTCCAGGCCGTCCACGACCGGCAGCGCGGGCTCGTAGGCCCGCAGCACGTCCAGGATCTCGCCCGCCGTGTGGATGGCGTTGGAGCCCATCCAGGCCCGCGCGCTGTGGGCCCGTTCGCCGCGCGCGGTGACCTCGACGCGGAGGGTGCCCTGGCAGCCGCCCTCGATCAGCGCCGTGGTGGGCTCCAGCAGCACCGCGAAGTCGCCCGCCAGCAGCTCGGGGCGGGTGTCGGCGAGCTTCTTCAGCCCGTTCCGGCCCGCCTCGATCTCCTCGCACTCGTAGAAGACGAAGGTGACGTCGCGGTTCGGCTCCGGCACGGTGGCGGCGAGCCGGAGCTGCACCGCCACCCCGCTCTTCATGTCGGTCGTGCCGCAGCCGTAGAGCCGGTCGCCCTCGACCCGCGACGGGAGATTGCCGTTCAGCGGCACCGTGTCCAGGTGGCCCGCCAGCACGACCCGCTCGTCCCGCCCGAGCTCGGTGCGGGCGACGACGTTCTGCCCGATCCGTTCCACCCGCAGATGCGGCAGCGCGCGCAGCGCCTCCTCCACCGCGTCCGCGAGCGCCTCCTCGTCGCCGCTCACCGACTCGATGTCGACGATCGCCGCCGTGAGGTCGGCCACATCCGAGAGCAGATCGAGCTTCATTTCCGGTGTTGTCCCAATCAGGTGTTGATGCCGTGGTCGCGGAGGATGTCGTTCAGCTCCGCCTTGTCGTGCCGCTGGCCCTCTTCGAGGCGCTTCAGGATCAGCACGGCCGGGAGACCGAACGTGCCGCCCTTGAACTCCTTGGTGCGGGTGCCGCCGACGGCCACGCACCAGTCGGGGATGCGGCCGCGGCTGATCTCCTCGCCCGTCTCCACGTCGATGACCGGCATCGACTTGGACAGGTTGGTGCCGGAGCCGACCACCGCGCCGGTGCCGACCCGGGCGCCCTCGACGATCATCGAACGGCTGCCGATCATGGCCTCGTCCCCGATGATCACCGGGACGGCGTTCGGGGGTTCCAGCACGCCGCCGATGCCGACGCCGCCGGACAGGTGGACGTTCTTGCCGACCTGGGCGCACGAGCCGACGGTCGCCCAGGTGTCGACCATGGTGCCCGAGTCGACGTAGGCGCCGATGTTGGTGAACGAGGGCATGAGGACCACGCCGGGCGCCAGGTAGGAGCCCCAGCGGGCGATCGCGCCCGGGACCACGCGGACGCCGTCCAGCCGGCTCTTCAGCGGGATCCGGTCGTGGTAGGCGAAGTCACCGACCTGAGACCGCACCATGCCGAGCACCTTGAAGCTCATCAGGATCGCGCGCTTGGCGCGCTCGTCCACGACGACGTCGTCGGTCGCGGGGTCGACGATGGCGACGCGGGCCTCGCCGGCGTCGATCTGGTCCACGGCGGCGACGATGGCCGCGCGGGCCTCGGTGTCGTCGGGGGTGAGCTCGGCGCGCCGGTCCCACAGCTCGTCGATGGCGCTGGAGATCGGGCTGGTGAACGATTCGGTCATGGCCCCTGAGCTTACTGGTGGCCAACTGCCGGTACCGTCTTCGCGTGGCCGCTTCGAACCGACGACGCTGGCGGGTGACCGGGATCGCGCTCGCCGTCCTTCTCGTGCTCGGCGTCGGGGGGTACGTGCTGTTCGCGCGCGCCCGGCCCTACCTCCACGGATCCGGCTGTGAGGTGCGCACGGCGGCGGGCAAGATGCCGCTCGACCTGGAGCAGGGCGCCAACGCCGCCACGATCGCGGCCGTCGCGTACCGCAAGAAGCTGCCCGAGCGGGCCGCGGTGATCGCGTACGCGACCGCCATCCAGGAGTCACACCTGCATAACCTCGAGGGCGGCGACCGTGACTCGGTGGGCATGTTCCAGCAGCGGCCCTCGCAGGGCTGGGGCAGCCCGGAGAAGCTGAAGGACCCCGTCCAGGCCACGAGCAAGTTCTTCGACGCCCTGGTCAAGGTCAAGGACTACCTGGACCGGGATCTGCACGACGCGGCCCAGAAGGTCCAGCGCAGCGCCGACGGCAGCGCCTACGCCCAGCACGAGCCCGAGGCCAAGCTGCTGGCCCAGGCGTTCACCGGCCGCGAGCCGGGCACGGCGCGCTGCTGGTTCTCGCCGGACAAGAAGACCGCCGTACGGCGCGCCGAGGCGATCCGGGAGCTGCGCCGCTCGTTCGGCAGCCGCCTCCAGGTGGCCGGGCCGGAGACGGTGGCCAGCGACGCGGGCGCGGTGGACATGAAGGCCAGCCGCGCGACCGGCCAGCCCGACACGGTCGCCGTCAGCAGCTCGCGCACCGGCTGGTCGGTGGCCTCCTGGGCCGTGGCGCACGCCCAGTCGTACGGGCTGTCCGAGGTCCGTTTCGGCGGCAAGCACTGGACCTCAGACAACGGCCACGACGGCTGGACCAAGGACTCAGGCGCCGCCGCCGACAAGGTCGTCATCAAGTAGCCCCTGCTTCGTCTCCAGTTTTGGCATGGAGAACGCCAAGAGCGAGCCCTGACGGGCGCTATCGGGCATAGCAGGAGAGTGTTCGCGTACGCGGAGGCGCTCGCGCTCCTGATGCTGATCCTCGGGGCGTGCGCGGCCTACTGGGACTGGCCTGGCGGCGCCGCGGTGCGCCGGGCCGGGTCCTGGCTGTGGGAGTGGGCGCGGGCCAACCCGGCGGCGGCGATCCTGTGGATTCTGGTCCTCATGCACGGCCTGATGCTGGCGGGCCTGCCGCACGACGTTCAGGACCAGGTGCTCAGGACCCGCAGCACCAACCTGGACCAGATGCGCGACGACCCGGTCGCGGTGCTGGTCGGCTCGGCGCTGTGGACGGAGCTGAGCGACCTCCCGTTCGCCACCGCGATGGCCTTCTTCGTCTGGGGACCCGCCGAACGCTGGCTGGGCACGCCGCGCGCAGTGGCCGCGTTCTTCATCGGCCACGTCGGGGCGTCGCTGCTGCTCGCGGGCCGCGCCGCGCACCTGGTCGGCAGCGGCGTGCTCGGCTCGGAGTTCACCACGATCGTGGACGTCGGGGTCAGCCTGGGCAGCCTGTGCCTGGCCGGGCTACTGGTCTACCGGCTTCCGTTCGCCTGGCGGCTCCCGGTCATCGGAGCGCTGCTGCTGGTCATCAGGTCCTCGTTCTTCCTGTACGGCCGCTACAGCACGGCGGGCCACACGATCGCCCTGCTCATCGGGCTCCTGCTGTGGCCGCTCACCCGTGCCGCGTCCGTCCGCGCCCGCGCCGGAACGCCGTGGATCGAGCCGGTCAGGCCAGCGCCAGAAACAGTCGTTCCAGCTCCTCCACGGTCATAGGCTCCTGGCCGGCGCCGTCCTCGGCGGTCATGCACTGCCGCATCCCGCTCGCGACGATCTTGAATCCGGCGCGGTCGAGGGCGCGGGACACGGCGGCGAGCTGGGTGACGACGTCCGTGCAGTCGCGGCCCGCCTCGATCATCGCGATCACGCCCGCCAGCTGGCCCTGCGCCCGGCGCAGCCGGTTCAGGACCGCGGCGGACGCCTCCTCGTCGACGGTCACAGCGACTCCAGCGCGTTCCGGAGACGGCGGCCCGCCTCGTCGGCGACCGGCTGGAGGGCGGGAACGCCCGTCACCTCGGCCATCAGCTGGGGGTTGAGGGCCTCCACGATCGTCCCGTCGCCGTCCGCGCGGACGACGACGTTGCACGGCAGGAGCAGCCCGATCTGCCGGTCGGCCTCCAGGGCGCGATGCGCGAGCGGCGGGTTGCAGGCGCCGAGGATCAGGTAGTCCTCGACGTCCTCGCCCAGCTTCTCCTTCAGCGTCGCCTGAACGTCGATCTCGGTCAGCACGCCGAAGCCCTGGTCCTTGAGCGCGTCGCGGACCCGGCCGGCCGCCTCCGCGAACGGAGCGTCCAGCCGGGTCGTGATTCCGTAGTCCATCGGGTTCGCCCGTCAGGCCGCGGAGTGGTCGGCGGAGTCGCCGGTGGCCTGGTCGGCGGCGTGGTCGGCGGCGTGGTCGGCGGCGTGGTCGGCGTGGTTGGCGACGTCGCGCCGGACCTCGTCCATGTCGACCTTGCGGGCCTGCTCGATGAGGTCCTGCAGCGCGGCCTCGGGCAGCGCGCCGGGCTGGGAGTAGAGCACCACCTTGTCGCGCACCACCATCAGCGTCGGGATCGAGGTGATCTCGAACGCGGCGGCGAGCTCGGGCTCGGCCTCGGTGTCCACCTTGGTGAACACGATGTCGTCGTGGGCCTCGGAGACCCGCTCGTACACGGGCGCGAAGGAGCGGCAGGGACCGCACCAGGACGCCCAGAAGTCGATCAGTACGAATCCGTTCTGCCCGAGGGTCTCGTCGAACGTCTCCTTGGTCAGAGCGACCGTTGCCATGAATTCCTCCTCGTCGGATACCCCTACGGGTATATCTAACGGCCGGTCGTGGCCGGAAATTCCTCAGCATTTGTTAGGGAGGCTTCTTTACGATTGCCCCGGTGCCGTCTATCGTCATCGATCAGACCGCGCGGCCTTCCGGGGGCGGCCGCCCGCCGCTGCGCCCGGAGGTATTCATGCTGCTCACAAGCGTGCGCCTGACATCCGTCGCCCTCGCAGTCACCCTCACGTCCCTGGGAGCCGCACCGGTGGCCGAAGCGAAACCGGTGGCTCCTCGCCCGCTCAACTCCGTGGTTCCGGCGCCGGTGAGCGTGGCCCCGAAGGCCGGGGCCGACTACCGGATCACCGCGAAGACCGTCGTGCACACCGACCAGGCGGGCGCCCGCGTGGGCGAGTCGCTGGCCCGGCTGCTGCGCCGTTCGACCGGCTACAAGCTGCCCGTACGGGTGGACGGCCGCACCGGCGACGGCATCTCGTTCGTCCTCGGCACCGGCCGCTCCGGCGGCTCTGGCCACGCCGGCGGCTCCGGCGATGCCCGGGGCCTGGGCGACGAGGGCTACCGCCTGGAGGTGGCCAGGTCGTCGATCACCGTGCGGGCCGGGAAGGTCGGCGGGCTGGTGAACGGCCTGGCGACGCTCCACCAGCTGCTGCCGTACGCCGCCGACGCCGCCAGGCCCCAGCCGGGCCCGTGGCCGGTCGCGGGCGGGCAGGTCGTCGACCGGCCGCGCTACGCCTACCGCAGCGCGATGCTCGACGTCTCGCGGCACTTCTTCGGCGTCCAGGCCGTCCAGCGCTACATCGACCAGATCGCCCTCTACAAGATCAACCACCTGCACCTGCACCTGTCCGACGACCAGGGCTGGCGGATCGCGATCGACTCCTGGCCGCGCCTGGCGACCTATGGCGGCAGCACGGCGGTGGACGGCGACCCGGGCGGCTACTTCACCAAGGCCGACTACAAGCGGATCATCGCCTACGCCGCCGAGCGCAACATCACGATCGTGCCCGAGATCGACATGCCCGGCCACACCAACGCCGCGCTCGCCTCGTACGCGCAGCTGAACTGCGACGGCGTCGCGCCGCCGCTCTACACCGGCACCGACGTCGGCTTCAGCTCGCTGTGCACGAGCAAGGAGATCACCTACACCTTCCTCGACCAGGTGATCGGCGAGCTGGCCGCGATGACGCCCGGCCCGTACATCCACATCGGCGGGGACGAGGCGCAGTCGACCAAGCCCGCGGACTACGCCGCGTTCATCAACCGCGTGCAGCCGATCGTCGCCAGGCACGGCAAGACGGTCGTCGGCTGGCACGACGTCGTGCGCGCCACCCCGCTGCCCTCGACCGTCGCGCAGTTCTGGGGCACCGAGAACACCGACGAGGACGTCGCGGCGGCGGCCAAGAAGGGCACCACGATCATCATGTCGCCGGCCAACAAGGCCTACATCGACATGAAGTACAACCCGCAGACGCCGCTCGGCCAGGACTGGGCGGGCCTCATCGAGGTCGACACCGCCTACGGCTGGGACCCGGGCAACTACCTCCAGGGCGTCCCGGCCGACCGCGTGCGCGGCATCGAGGCGCCGCTGTGGACCGAGACCATCCGCACCAGCGCCGACATCGAGTACATGGCGTTCCCGCGCCTGCCCGCCCTCGCCGAGCTCGGCTGGTCGCCGCAGGCCACGCACGACTGGTCGGCGTTCAGGCAGCGCCTCGGCGCCCAGGGACCGCGCTGGAAGGTCCAGGGCGTCAACTACTACCGCTCCACCCAGATCGACTGGCCCGCCGGTTCCTAGGATTCTGAGGAGTCCCTCGTGAAGAGGTATGTCTCAGCCCTGCTCACTGCCCTGCTCCTGCTCCTGACCGTCGGGACCGCCGAGACCGGCACCGCGTCGGCGGCCTCGGTCCGCTCGCACAACCTGCGGTCGGGGTGGGCGCTCCACTCGGCGAACGGTGTCACCGACACCGGTGAGGTCATCTCCAAGCCCGGCTACGACACCGGCGGCTGGAGCCCGGTCTCACTCCCCTCGACCGTGCTGGCCGGCCTGGTGAAGAACAACGTCTACCAGGACGTCTACTTCGGCCAGAACCTGAAGAACGTCCCCGACCTCACCAAGCAGAACTGGTGGTTCCGCGGGGAGTTCGATGCCGCGCGGAAGGCGCCCGGCCAGGCGTACTGGCTGCGCTTCAAGGGCATCAGCTACCGCGCGCAGATCTGGCTGAACGGCACCAAGCTTGACGGCAACGCGGTCGGCACGCTCGTCCGGCACGAGTACAACGTCTCCAAGCTCATCAAGCCCGGGCAGTCCAACGCCCTGGCGATCCTGGTCACTCCCCCTCAGCACGGCTGCAAGGACCTGTCCATCTGCACGGTCGACTGGAACCCCGAGGCACCCGACATGAACGCGGGCCTGTGGGGCGACACGAGCCTGGACACGACCGGGCCCGTCGCGCTGCGCGACCCGTACGTCAAGACCGTGCTGCCGCTGCCCAAGACCGACTCGGCCGACCTCACCGTCTACGCCGACGCGGTGAACGCCACGGACGCTCCGGTCACCGCGAAGGTCGGCGGGACCATCACCAAGACGGGCAAGCCGACCCTCACGTTCTCCCAGAACTTCTCGCTGAAGGCGGGCGAACGGCGCGAGGTCGCGTTCAAGCCGATCCACGTGACCGATCCGGCGCTGTGGTGGCCGCTGCAGTACGGCAAGCCCGAGCTCTACAACCTCAGTCTCAAGGCCGGCGTCGGCGGCGCGGCCTCCGACACCAAGGCGATCCGCTTCGGGATCAGGCAGTTCACCGACTACCGCAAGACGGTGAACGGCACGTCCTGGGCGGGCTACAAGGTGAACGGCAAGAACGTCCTGTTCCGGGGCGGCGGCTACGTGTGGGACCTGATGCAGCGCTGGGACACCAGGACCAACGCGACCCACATCAAGTACCTCAAGGACATGGGGCTCAACACGATCCGGATGGAAGGCACGATCGGCAACGAGGAGCTCTACGACCTCGCCGACGAGAACGGCATCATGGTGATGGCCGGGTTCGTGTGCTGCAGCGCCTGGCAGGACGACTCCACGTGGACCGCCGAGCAGTACGACGTCGCCAAGGCCTCGCTCGACAGCCAGATGCGCGCGCTGCGCCACCACGCGAGCGGCTTCGTGTGGACCTACGGCAGCGACGAGCCGCCGAGCGCGGAGCACCTGGCCGCGTACAAGAAGATCGGCGCGGACCTGCACTGGCAGAACCCGACCGTCGACAACGTCGCCACCTGG
Source organism: Actinomadura barringtoniae (assembly GCF_017573505.1). Lineage (GTDB taxonomy): Bacteria > Actinomycetota > Actinomycetes > Streptosporangiales > Streptosporangiaceae > Spirillospora > Spirillospora barringtoniae. The sequence continues at coordinate 39,114 of NZ_JAGEOJ010000039.1, read as the reverse complement.
TCCAACGACGACGCGGGCATGAAGATGGACGGCCCGTACGTCTGGGAGCCGCCGGTGCTGTGGTGGGACACCAAGCAGGCGGGCAGCGCGTTCGGCACGACGGCCGAGGAGGGCACGCAGGCGCCGCCGCCCTACGACAGCGTCCGCAAGTTCCTCTCGCCGTCCGACCAATGGCCGCTCAGTACGGCCTGGAATTACCACGCGGGCCGTCCGGGCACCGTCTTCGCCGATACAGGGCCGTACGACAAGGCCATCGACGACCGTTATGGAAAGGCGACGAGCGCGGCCGACTACGCCAAGAAGGCCGAGGTCCAGAACTACGAGAACACGCGTGCTTTCTTCGAGGCGTGGAGCGCGCACAAGTACAGCGAGTCGTTCGGGACCATCTTCTGGATGCTCAACAACGCCTGGCCCGCCGTGCACTGGAATCTGTACGACTACTTCTTCAAGCCGGGCGGCGGTTACTTCGGCACGAAGAAGGCGACCGAGCCGGTGCACATCGCCTATGACTATTCGTCGAGGAAGGTCTACGTCGTCAATTCCACGCTCGCCAAGCAAGGCGGGCTGACCGCGACGGCGACGTTCTACAACATCCCCGACCTGGCCAAGAAGCACACGGCCACGGCGGCGGTGACGTCAGAGGCCAACAGCTCGGCGGCGGTCATGACGCTGCCTGCGGTCAGCGGCCTGTCGTCGACCTATTTCGTACGGCTCCAGCTGAAGGACTCCTCCGGCAAGGTCGTCAGCAACAACCTCTACTGGAACTCCACCAAGCCGGATGAGCTGGGCAGCAAGTCGGACTGGTACTACACCGAGGTCACGACGTACGGAGACATGTCCGGCCTGAGCAGGCTGGCGCAGAATCCCGACGTCAAGGCGACCGCCACGCGAACCCGTTCCGGCGTGACGATCGACCTCACCAACACCAGCAAGACCAACGTCGCCTTCTTCGTCCGGCCCGAGGTCACCGTCAACGGCGGCGAGGTCCTGCCGATCACCTACTCCGACAACTACGTCTCGCTCTGGCCGGGCGAGTCGACCACCATCAAGGCCGACGCGGAATTCCAGGGCACCCCGACCCTGCTGCTGCGCGGCTACAACATCCCGACCACAACGGTCCGGGTCCGCTAGCCGGGTCCGCTAGATCCCCATCAGGCCGGCGTCGACGACCGCACGCCCGAACGGCCGGGCCAGCTCGGCCAGCCGCTCACAGCCCTCCTCGCCCAGCGCCTCGTAGGCGGGGAGGGCCAGGGCGTCGGTACGGTCCTCGATGCGCTGGCGGAGAGCCTTGCCCTCGGCGGTGAGCTCGTCGCCGTCGAGGAGGCCGCGTGCGCGCAGTGCCTCCTCGGTGGCGGCCCACTCCTCCTCCGGCCAGGCGCGGCTCATCTTGAGGAACGGCGTGGGGATCGTGCCGGTCGCGCCGTGCAGGACGAGCGCTTCGAGCGGCCCGACGCCCTCGTCCACGAGCGTGGCGATGTGGCCGTCGCCGCGGAACTCGCGGAGCAACGTCTGCGCGTGCCAGAGCTGGAGGATCGGCTCGTCCGGGTACTCCAGCGCGGCGTGCGCGGCGAACAGCGGACGGCCCTGGAGCCGTTCACAGGCGGCGTCGGCGGCGCGGCGGGCGAGCGCGAGCGTCTCGTCCAGGCCGGGCACCTCGTCGATCTTCGCGCGCTTCAGCGCGGCCCCGGCGGCGTCCAGGCGGGCGGCGAGCAGTTGCTCGGGGGTGGTGATGTCCCAGGCGGCCGGGATCACCGTGCGGATCAGCCGCGGGTTGAAGTTGTAGAACGTGGCGATCACCAGCTCCGCCGAGGCGCGCCCGAACACGGCGCTGCGCGAGGCGAAGTAGCCGCCCGCCCCCTCCAGGCCGAGCTCGGCGTACCGCTGCCCGCCCTCCGGCACGAAATAGATCATCGCGTGCACCGGCTCGAGCCGTCTCCAGGCCTGCCTCGCTGCCTTCATAAAACTAGAACGTAATTCTAAAGAGCACGATCAGTCAACAGACCGCACAGCCGGCACGCCGCTCGGTCAACGCGCCGTTAAGGAAGCAAGCATTTGCTTGAAATTACCTCTCGGTACCTAGTGACTTGAATCACATTCGGGAGTAGAACTTGTTCTCATCTGACGAGAGTGAGGTACGTCACATGAGTGACACCACCCCGCGTGGCGAAGACACCACGCACATCTCGCGCCGTCGATTCATGGCTGGAACCGGTTCCATCGTGGGACTGGGGATCGCGGCGAGCGCGCTGCCTCAGGGCACCGCCGGCGCGGCGGTCAGAGCCGCGGCGGCAGCGGCGGCCGGGCCGATCGGCGACGGCGCGCACGTCCCCGTGCTGGTGATCGGTACCGGCTACGGCGGTTCGGTCGCGGCGCTCCGCATGGCCCAGGCGGGCATCAACGTCGAGATGGTCGAGATGGGCATGGCCTGGGACACCCCGGGCTCCGACGGCAAGATCTTCTGCAACACGACCAGTCCCGACGAGCGGTCCTACTGGCTCCGCACCAAGACCAAGCAGCCCCTCAGCAACTTCCTCGGCTTCCCCATCGACAAGACCATCCCCAAGCACACCGGCGTCCTGGACGCCGAGGAGTTCGGCGGCATCATCGTCTACCAGGGCCGCGGCGTCGGCGGCGGCTCGCTGGTGAACGGCGGCATGGCCGTCACCCCCAAGCGCGAGAACTTCGGCGCCATCCTCCCGACGGTGAACGCCGACGAGATGTACAACACCTACTACCCGCGCGCGAACGCCGGTCTCGGCGTCGGGCTGATCGACCCGAACTGGTTCGACACCGTCGACTGCTACCAGTTCGCGCGCGTCGGCCGTAAGCAGGCCCAGCGCTCCAACTTCCCGTTCGTGTTCGTCCCCGACGTCTACGACTGGGACTACATGAAGCAGGAGGCCGCCGGGACGGTGCCGAAGTCGGCGGTCGCCGGCGAGATCCTCTACGGGAACAACTACGGCAAGAAGTCCCTCCAGAAGACCTACATCGCCCAGGCCAAGGGCACCGGCCGCGTCAACATCTCGCCGCTGCACCGCGTCGCCTCGGTCACCCCGTCCGGAAGCTCGTACACCGTCGTCATCGAGCAGCTGAACACCAGCGGCGACGTGACCGCGACCAAGACCGTCCTCGCCGACAAGGTGTTCTTCGCGGCGGGCAGCGTCGGCACCAGCAAGCTGCTGGTCAAGCTGAAGGCCACCGGCAAGCTGCCCGGTCTGAACGGCGAGATCGGCCAGGGCTGGGGCGACAACGGTAACGTCATGTGCGGCCGCGCCAACCACCTGTGGGACCCGACCGGCAAGGTGCAGGCCAGCATCCCCTGCGGCGGGATCGACAACTGGACGGCGGGCGGCGCGTTCGCCGAGGTCGCCCCGCTGCCGACCGGCATCGAGACCTACGCCTCGTTCTACCTGTCCATCACCAAGAACCCGAACCGGGCGCAGTTCAGCTGGGACGGCTCCAAGGTCAACCTCAACTGGCAGACCGCCTGGAAGCAGCCCTCCATCGACATGGCCAAGACGATCTTCGACAAGATCAACTCGAAGGAAGGCACGATCTACCGGACCGACCTGTTCGGGACGTACAAGATCTGGGGCGACCACCTCACCTACCACCCGCTCGGCGGCGCGGTCCTCAACAAGGCCACCGACAACTACGGCCGGCTCGCGGGCTACCGCAACCTCTACGCCATCGACGGCTCGCTCATCCCCGGCAACACCAGCGTGAATCCGTTCGTCACCATCACGGCGCTCGCCGAACGGAACATCGAGAAGATCATCGCCACCGACTTCTAGCGGTCTGATCAGGCGCGATGACCGGCCACGGGCGCGTGTGGCCGGTTTTTTTATGCCCTGACCTGCCCGGACTTGTCTCGTCGGGTTTTCTCGTCCCTGACTGAGTAATGAGCCAAAGTCAAGATCACAGATCTACACGATCGTGAGGGGTTCGTCCCCCGAAGGTGCCCTACTCCAGGGCGGCGCCGCGACGCAGTGTTGATCTCGCTGGCGGCGGATGGAGCTCCCATGTTGGAAAACGCGTCCAACGATCCGATCCTATCCCTGGCCCACCCCGAGACCCTGCCGGATCCCTATCCGGCCTACGCCCGGCTCCGCGCCGAGCGTCCGGTGTTCTTCTACGAACGGCTCGGGTCCTGGATGTTCACCCGGCATGCCGACTGCGTGGCCGTACTGCGCGACAGCACCCGGTTCGCGGCCGACTGGCGCCGGGTCGGTGAACGGGTCCCGCCGCGCGCGATCAACATGCTGACTCTCGACCCTCCCGAGCACACCACCGTGCGGCGCCCGTTCATGGAGGCGCTGCGCGAGCCGGACGGCGCGGCCATGGAGCCGCTCATCACCGCCCGCTGCGCCGAGATCCTCGCCGGGTTGGAGGGCCGGTCGTTCGACGTCGTGACCGAGCTGGCCGAGCCGCTCGCGCTGGCGGCGACCGCGATCTACCTGGGCGTGCCCGAGCCGGACGGCGCCTGGCTCAGCGGGATCGGCCGCGCGATCGGCGCGGGCATGGACGCCGGGCTGTGGCCTGAACGCGCCGCGCCCGTCCAGGCCGCGCACGAGGAGCTCGCGGTGCTCGTCGAGGGTTGGCTGGCCGACCCGCCCGAGACCGGCGTGCTCGCCTCGGTGGCGAGCCGGGCCGGCTCCTCGGGCATCGCGCCCGACGTCCTCGCCAACACCGTCCGGGGCCTGCTGTTCAGCGGCTACAGCTCGGGCAGCAAGATGCTCGCGCTGATCGCCGCCGCCGTCCTGCACGAACGGGCCGTCGGGCTGAAGGACGTCCAGGCCGCCGCCGATCCCGTGCGCGCGATCGAGGAGCTGGTCCGGTACGCCTCGCCGATCCAGGCCGTCGCGCGGGCCTGCGTCACCGACGTCGAGATCGGCGGGACGCAGGTCAAGGCCGGTCAGGCGGTGACCCTGCTGCTGGGCGCGGCCAACCGCGATCCCGGCCGCTTCCCCGAGCCCAACCTCGTCAGGCTGGACCGGCATCCGAACCCGCATCTCGGTTTCGGCCGCGGCCCGAAGTCCTGCCTCGGCCAGCCGTTCAGCGCCGTCTTCCTGCGGGTCGTGCTCGACCTGCTCGCCACCCGCTACCCGGAGACGCGCGCGGTCGGCGAGCCCACGTTCCAGAAGAACCTGACCCTGCGGAGCCTCGACCACTTCGAAGCCACGCTGGCCTGAATTCTCTGACCGGATGGATCTGAGCGGACGGAGTCGCATGCTGAAGGTCGTCGGAGCCTCGTTCGGGCGGACCGGCACGTCGTCGGCGCGGATGGCGCTGGAGACGCTCGGGTTCGGTCCCTGCCACTACATGAGGGAGCTGTTCACCGACGACTCTCACGCCAGGGATTGGCTGCGCGTCACCGAGGGCCGCGGCCCCGGCCTGGACCGGCTGCTCGGCCGCTTCACCTCGACGATCGCCTGGCCCGCCGCGTTCTACTGGCGCGAGCTCGCCGAGGCGTTCCCGAACGCCAAGGTGCTGCTGATCGTCCGCGACCCGGAGTCCTGGTACACCAGCATGGCCCGGACGCTCTACCGCACGCGGCCCGCCGATCCCGGCGCGAACGTGCGCGACCAGGTGATCGAACGGCTCGTCTGGCAGGGCACGTTCGGCGGGCGCTTCGAGGAGCGCGACCTCGCGCTCGCGGTCTACCGGGCGCATCTGGCCGAGGTACGCGACACCGTTCCTGCCGACCGGCTGATCGAGCTGGATGTGGCGGGCGGCTGGGCGCCGCTGTGCGAGGCGCTGGGCGTGAACGTGCCGGACGAGCCGTTCCCGGTCGCCAACACCAGCACCGAGTATCTGCACCGCGCGGAGCAGGCGGGGGTGCTGTGAGCGAGATGACGATCGATGGCGACCTCTACGGTCCGGCGGCCGCGCTCTACGACCAGCTGCACGTCGGTCCGGCGTCGCCGCTGCTGGTGCGGTTCTTCGCCGATCTCACGCCCGAGGGCGGGCGCGCGCTGGAGTTCGGTCCCGGCACGGGCCGCGTGACGCTCGCGGTCGCCGAACGCGCCGCCTCGGTGCACTGCCTGGAGCCGTCACCGTCGATGCGGACGGTGCTGCTGACCAAGCTGGCCGCGCTCCCCCGGCTGCGCGAACGTGTGACCGTGCTGGACGGCGCGGCGCCGGAGTTCCGCCTCGACTCCGTCTTCGACTACGTCTACCTGGCCGCCGTCCTCGAACACATCCCGCCGCCCGCGCGCCGTCCGTTCTTCGCCGCCGTCGCCGCGCACCTCGCGCCGGACGGCGTGCTGGCGATGGACATGGTGGACAACGAGCCCGTGCCCGATGAGCCCGAACGCGAGGTCCGGTCCGTTCGGCAGGGCGAGTGCCGCTACAGCCGCTCGACCGCCGTGTGGCCGCTCGGCCCCGACCTGGCGGGCGTACGGCACGTCTACCGCACCTATCTCGGCGAGGAACTGGTGGAGACCGAGACCGTCGAGAGGCTGCACCACTTCCACCGGCCGCCCGACGTGCACGCCGATCTGGCGGCGGTCGGGCTCGCGCCGGTGCCCGGACCGCCTGCCGGGCCGCTGGCCGACAAGGGACTCCTGATCGCTCGTTTTCCTGGGGCGGCCCCGACCCCAGGATTCGCCCAGAGAGAGGAGAAGTGAGATGCGGTACTGGTACTGAGTTGATCGCTTCTAAGACCCGTAGCCCGGTCCGGCCCCCGGCGGCCGGGCTACGGCCTGGAGTCGTAAGGGATCTCCATGCGCGACTGTGAGGTGCTGGTCGTCGGCGGCGGGCTGACGGGCCTGTCGTGCGCGGTGTTCCTGGCCTGGCACGGCGTGGACTGCATGCTCGTCGAGCGCCACACCGACCTGCTGCGGCATCCGCGTCAGCGCAGCCAGGTGCCGCGCAGCCTGGAGCTCTTCCGCCAGGTCGGGCTGGAGCCGCGCATCCAGGCCGCGCGAATCGACTTCGCCGGTCCGACGGAGTACGTGGCCGTACGCGCCGAGACTCTGGCCGCCGAGCACACGCGCCTCGACCAGCAGGACGACGCACGGCGTTCGGCTGCGTTCAGCCCCTGCACGGGCACGCCGATCGACCAGGACACCGTCGAGGAGTTGCTGCGCGACAGGGCCCGTGAGCTGGGCGCGCGCATCCACTTCGGCACCGAGCTTCGCGACTTCGAGGACGGCTGGGCGCACCTGCGCGGGCCTGGCGGCGTCGACCGTCACGTTCGGGCTCGCTATCTGGTGGCGGCGGACGGCGCCGACAGCCCGACGCGGCGGCGCCTCGGCATCAAGACCGAGGGGCCGGGCGACTTCTACGACCTGCTGTCCCTCATGATCGAGGCCGATCTCCGTCCCGCGCTCGGCGGGCGAACGGTCCACATGGCCTACCTGGACCGCCCCGGCCCCCGGACGTTCCTCATGGCGCTCGACCGCGACGGGCGGCGCTGGGTCTTCGGAACGGCCGACGACCCCGACGCGCCCACCCCGGACGAACGCCGCTGCGTCGAGCTCGTCCAGGCCGCCGCCGGGATTCCCGTTCCCGTGCGCATCCGCCCGCAGATCCCCGGAACCACCGTGACCCGCTTCCGTGTCGGCGCGTCGGTCGCGGAGACCTTCCGTTCGGGCCCGGTCTTCCTGATCGGCGACGCCGCGCACCTGATGCCCCCGACCGGCGGCTTCGGCGGCGCGACCGGCGTGCAGGACGCGCACAACCTGGCCTGGAAGCTGGCCGCCGTCCTGCGCGGCGACGCGGGCCTGCGCGGCGACGCGGGCGAGGCGCTCCTGGACACCTACGACGAGGAACGCCGCCCGGTCGCGCACTTCACGATGCGTCAGGCCCTCGCGCGGTCGAAGTTCCGCTTCGGCGACGAGGAGCCGGACGAGATCATCGACCGGGCGACCGTGATGCTCGGCTACCGCTACGGATCTTCGACCCCGGTGGACGCCGCCGACCTCAACGGCCAGCCGGGCACCCGCGCCCCGCACGTTCCGCTCCCCGACGGCCGGTCCACGATCGACCTCTACGGCTCGGGCTTCGTCCTGCTCACCGGCCCCGACGGCGAGGAGTGGGCCGGCGAGTGGGCCAAGGCCGCCGAGGCCCTGTCGGCCACCGCCTTCTCCCTGGAGCCCGAGGCCGCCAAGCGGCACGGGATCTTCCCTCGCGGGGCCCTGCTCGTCAGGCCGGACGGCATCGTCGCCTGGCGCGGCCTGTCCCCAGCGAAATCAACAAGAACGCACGGGTGTTGAAATGGAGGTCTACCAGGGGAGAGGGAATTCATGCGCGTTGAAATCTGGGCCGATGTGGTGTGTCCGTGGTGCTACCTCGGCAAGCGCCGCTTCGAGCAGGCACTTGAGGGCTTCGAGCACCGGGACGAGGTGGAGGTCACCTACCGGGCGTTCCAGCTCGATCCGCAGGCCGAGACGATGGACCGGACCGAGATGCTGGTGTCCAAGTTCGGCGTGACGCCCGAGCGGGCCGTTCAGCTGAACGAGGAGATGGAGCAGCGCGCGGCCGAGGCCGGGCTGGAGTACAACCTGGACGGCACCGTCGTCGGCAACACCCTCGACGCCCACCGGCTCGTTCACCTGGCCTCCGAGCTCGGCCTTCAGGAGGCCTTCGTCGAGGCGCTCTACAAGGCTCACTTCACCGACAAGCGCTCGCTGTTCGACCACGACTCGCTGACCAAGGTCGCGGTCGAGGCCGGGCTGGACGAGGCCGCCGTCCGCAAGGTGCTGGAGTCCGACGAGTACGCGGACGCGGTCCTCGCCGAGCAGAGCGCCGCCCAGGATCTCGGCGCGACCGGCGTTCCGTTTTTTGTCTTCGACCGGCGTTACGGTGTGGCGGGCGCACAGGCGACCGAGACGTTCAGCGAGGTGCTCGCCAAGGCGTACGCCGGCTGACATGAGGAAGGACCGTCGATGAGCATGGAGTCCCCCCACCCCACCGTCGACGGTCCGGTCCCCGGGCCGATCTGGTTCGCTGCCGCCTACGACCTGGCCGCCGCGGGCTACGTCGAGGAGGAGTTCCTGCTCACCGGCGGCGCCGACGCCTACAGCCTCGAAAGTGGACTCGGCGAACGCGGCGTCCCGTACACGACACGGCTCCTCGTCCGCCGCCCAGCCGGCCCGGCCCGCTTCAACGGCAACGTCGTGGTCGAGTGGCTGAACGTCACCGAGGGCTTCGACTCCGACGTCCTGTGGCACCCCGGCACGCTCGTCGCCGAGGGCTACGCGTGGGTCGGGGTGTCCGCCCAGCGCGCGGGCGTCGACCACCTACGCGACTGGAATCCCGACCGCTACGCGGGCCTGGACGTCAGCGGCGCGGCCCGGTTCGAGTCGGACGAGCTGGCGTTCTCCATCCTGACCCAGGCCGCCCAGGTCCTCCGCAAACCCTCGGGCGTCGACCCCCTAGGCGGCCTGCGCCCGCAGGCCCTCCTCGCCATCGGCATCTCCCAGTCCGCGAGCTGGCTGTCGATCTACCACGACCTAGTCCTGCCCGCCCTCGGCCTGGACGCCCTGGGCCCTGACGCCGACGATCCGTTCGACGGCTACCTCTTCGTCGCGGGCCCGGGCCCGACGCGTTCACCCACCGTCCCGGTGTTCCAGATCCTGTCGGAGACCGACGTCCCCGCGTGGTGGCCGAGCCGCCCGTCCGCCGGGCCTGACCTGCCCGCGGGCGGCGAGCTGTCCCGCCGCTGGGAGGTCGCCGGAACGACCCACGCCGACTGGGCCACCATGAGCGACCTGAAGGTCCTGCACGAGCGCGACCTGGGCACCCCGCTCCCCCTCTACGACGAGGACGCCCCCGTCTTCAGCCGGGTCCCCATGCACCACGTCATTGAGGCGGCGTACGGCCATCTCTCCCGCTGGGCCCGCGATGGCGTGGCGCCGCCGCTCGCCGAGCCGCTCGCCCTCACCGCCGACGGCGCCAACGTCCGCGACGACCTCGGCCTGGCGCGCGGCGGCATCCAGCTGTCCCAGGTCGCCGTGCCGATCGCGCTCAACAGCAGCGAGAACCCGGGCGACCCGTGGGGCCTCCTCTGCGGAACGTACCGCCCGTTCGGCGAGGAGAAGCTACGCGAGCTCTACCCGAGCCTCGACGCCTACGTGGCCGCCGTCGAAGAGGCCGACCAGCGCAACGTCGCCGCCGGATACATCCTCCCTGAGCACGCACGCCAGAACCTCGCCGACGCCAAGGCCGTCACCACCCTCTGATCAGGGGTCCTGGCGACCCAACGGCGTCAGGTCCATCCAATTCCGGGTGAACGCGAGCTTGTCCAGGCCACGGGCATAGGCCGAATAGGTGTGAAAGACCTCGCCGCCGTCACTCAGAAAGACGCTCACGCCCGGCTGCTCGCCACTCGCATACCAAGGCATGCCCGCCCGCACATGCTCCTCCCCGGAGCGGAAGTTGTACTCAACGGGCATCACCGACTCGTCCATCGTCACGTGAAAGTCGTAGTTGAAGTCGCTGCCATACGACGAATACCAGGGCACGTCCCAGCCCCGTTCACGCTGATAGGCCTCCAGCTTGGCCAGCGGCGCGCGCGACACCACCGCCAACGTGGTGTCCCGGTCGTTCAGATGCGTGTCGTCGCCGAAGTCGTCGACCATCGCCGTGCAGCGATGGCAGCCGCGCTTCCACTCCGGGTCGAACATGAAGTGGTAGACGATGAGCTGCCGCCGCCCCTCGAACAGCTCCGCCAGTCCCACTTCACCGTCCGGCCCGTCGAACCGGTACGGCTTGTCCACTCTGACCATCGGCAACGCCCGGCGCTCGGCGTTCAACGCGTCCCTCGCCTTGGCGGCGGCCTTCTCCTTGTCGAGCAGCAACCGGCGTGCGGCCAGCCACTCCTCCCGCGACGCGACTTTGGGCAGGGTCACCGTGCGACTCCTTCCATGAGACAGATCACACAAGGAGTATGCGACTCAAGCGTTGAGGGCCAGGAGGAGATCGACGCGGTCGTCGAGGCTGGAGAGGTCGCGGCCGGTCAGCTCCTCGATGCGGCTGATGCGGTAGCGCAACGTGTTGACGTGCATGTGGAGGCGGTGGGCGCAGACCGTCCACGAGCCCGAGCAGGCGAGGAATTCCGACAGCGTCGTGAGCAGGTCGGTGTGGTACGGGTCGTCGGACTCGACGAGCTTGCCGAGCACCTGGTGGCGGAACGTGCGGCGCGCGTCGTCGGGCAGGCGCGTGAGCAGGGCCCGGTAGGAGCCGGCCGGGTTGGCGGGCTCCCCGATCTCGCTGTCCAGCCGCCGCAGCACGATCGACATCAGGCGCGACAGCGGCACCTCCTCGGGCACCGCCACCAGCGGCACGCCGTGGTGGTCGCAGGCCTCCACCAGGTCGTCGGGGACGGAGTCGATCGCCTCGCCCGCGCCGATCGCGGCCACGTCCCGTCCGGCCAGGCCCGCCACGAACGGCGCGGAGTCGAACGGCCCGCGGCGCCACATCAGGCCGGTGAGGATCAGCTCGCCGCCCTTCAGGTAGCGGGTCGGGTCGGGGAGGTCGGTGAAGAACGCGTCGGTGATCGGGCGGTCCAGACGGTCATGGCAGGCGAGCGGCCGGAGCGACAGTCCCGGGTCCGCGATCAGGTCGTCCAGCGTCACGCCCCCACGGTACGAACGCGATGTTTCCGATGGAAGTGCCCAATGTTTCGGAGGGAAGTACAGCCATCCGATCTCATCCGCGCTGGATCGTTGGAGGTCCGCGCCATGGGCTGGGGCGCGCCGGGCGGGTTTCGTGTCCGCTAACACTGAACGGCTTGGAGGTGGCCTATGACCGTCAGCGCCGCAAGGGTCCATCCGGTTGACGAGGTTCCGCCCGCACGCATGCTCGCCGCCTTCGGCCTCCAGCACGTGGTGGCCATGTACGCGGGCGCCGTGGCCGTCCCGCTCATCGTCGGCCAGGCCGCCGGGCTGTCCCCCGCCGACATGGCCTACCTGATCAACGCCGGCCTGCTGGTCTCCGGCATCGCCACGCTGATCCAGTGCGTCGGCGTCTGGCGCTTCGGCGTACGCCTGCCGCTCATGCAGGGCGTCACGTTCGCGGCGGCCACCCCGATGGCCACGATCGCCGCCACCGGCGGCGGCCTCCCCGCCATCTACGGCGCGGTGATCATCGCGGGCCTGGTGACCATCCCCGCCGCGCCCGTCTTCGGCAAGCTGATCCGTTTCTTCCCGCCGGTCGTCACCGGAACGGTCATCCTCATCATCGGCGTCAGCCTCCTGCCCGTCGCCGCCACCTGGGCGGCGGGCGGAGCGGGCGTGAAGAACTTCGGCGCCCCGCGCAACATCGCCCTGGCCACCGCGGTCCTGGTCTTCGTCCTCCTGGCGCAGCGCTTCCTGAACGGCTTCCTAGGCCGCGCGGCCGTGCTCCTGGGCATCCTGTTCGGCACGTTGGCGGCCGCCGCCTTCGGCATGACCGACTTCTCCCCGGTCGGCAAGGCCGACCCGATCGGCATCGCCACCCCGTTCCACTTCGGCGCCCCGACCTTCCACGCCTCGGCGATCATCTCGATGCTGATCGTGATGCTCGTGGCGATGACCGAGACCACCGGCGACATCCTCGCGGTCGGCGAGCTCACCGACCGCGACGTCTCCTCCCGTACCCTCGCCGACGGCCTCCGCGCCGACGCCGCCTCCACGGTCCTCGCGGGCGTCTTCAACACCTTCCCCCACACCGCGTTCGCGCAGAACGTCGGCCTGGTGGGTCTGACCGGCGTCAAGAGCCGCTGGGTGGTCGCCACCTCCGGCGGCATCCTGGTCTTCCTGGGCCTCTTCCCGATGGCAGGCGCCGTGGTGGCGGCCATCCCGGCGCCCGTCCTGGGCGGCGCGGGCCTGGTCATGTTCGGAACGGTCGCCGTCAGCGGCGTCCGCACCCTGTCCCAGGTACGCCTGGACGACAACGGCAACATGATGGTCGTGGCCGCCTCGCTGGGCGTCGCCCTGCTCCCGGTGGGCGTCCCCACGTTCTACGACAAGCTCCCCGAGTCCGCGCAGGTCGTCTTGCACTCCGGCATCAGCGCAGGCGCCGTGACAGCCATCCTCCTGAACCTGGCCTTCAACGGCTTCCGCCCCGCACCCGCCACCGAGCCAGCCGACGAGCCCGCCCCGACGCCGAAGGTCGCCGACGGCCTCATGGAAGAGGCAGGTCAGTAACGCGATGGCCACGGCGTCCTCGCGGGCGCCGTGGCCGTTGTCGTCACCGTCACGACCGTCCGGGGAGGTAGCTCGCCGGGATCCGGTCGACGACCTGCAGCTTGACGATCACCAGATACCCCAGCACCGTGCCCGCCGGGACGGTCCGCGTCACCGGCCGGTCGTAGTACGCCTTCTTGGGGTCCTTGGGGCCGCGCTTGCCCCAGTCCGGCTTGAACGAGGCGTCGTAGTCGACGACCTCCCGGGACCCGATGAACCGGTAGGTGCCGGGCTCGAAGACCAGCTCCGACCGGACTCCGTGCCAGGTCTGCCCGACCGCGACGCCCTGGTGACCGGCGACCGTCACCGTGCCTTGAGTGACCGTGACCCCCGGCAGCGTTCCGGCGGCCTTGTAGAGCGCGGCCCGCGCGGCGGGCGACAGCTTCGCCCTGCCCGCGGTCTCGCGGGCGAAGTCGAAGACCTCGACGTCCTGCGGACGGGCGCCCCCCGACGCGTGCCGGTAGAGCCACTTGCGCATCGCCGTGGCGTCGGCAGGGAGGTCGCGGCGGTAGGCGGGCCCGTTCTTACAGTCGTTCGGGACGCGTCCCGGATCGAACCCCGGAAGCGTCTTCGGCTCCTTGCCGGTGGAGTTCCGCCGCTGGGCCTCCTCGCAGGTCCACTGCCGTTCCTTCCAGTTGGCCGAGTCCACCACCAGGTTGATCCGCTTGCCGCTCACCGAAGCCCAGCCCTTGGAACGCAGGATGAACCCCCGCTCGTCCGCGCCCTGGGCGAACTGCTCGGTCTCGCTGTAGACGTACTGGTCGGGGCGTGGGGTGGGGGCCTTCTGGGTGGCCGCGGTGGCGGCCCGGTCGAGGATCTCGGCGGCGCTCGCGGGGGCGGCGGGCCGATTGCCGCCGATCTCGGCGGTCGGGGCGAGGACGAGGGCGGCGGTCATCGCGGTGGCCAGGCCGCCGGTCACCCCGGCCGTAGCGATGCCGCCGATCACCAGGCGGCGGGCGGGCCTGCGCCGCCTGGTGGTCATCTCGGTCACCAGGTGGGCGCGCCGGGCGTCCTGCCGTCCGGCGGGCATGTCCTGCGCAGGGGGCAGCTGATCGATCATGAGAGTTCCTCCGTGAAGAGCGCGGTGGGACGATCGCCCCTCTTATGTCCGTCCGCACGGTGCGGTTCCGCCTCCAGGCGGAGCCTCTGCCGCGCCCTGGCCAGGCGTGAACGCACGGTGCCGACAGGGACGCCGAGCGCCGCGGCGGCCTCGGCGTAACCGAGCCCCTCCCAGACGCACAGCGCGAGGATCTCCTGGTCGGCGCGGGACAGGTTCTTGATCGAGTCGAGGACCGTGCGCATCTCGCGTTCGGCCTCAAGCCGGGCGGCGGCCGTCGCCGCGGAGTCGTCCGGGGTGGGCGCCAGCGCCCGGAACCGTTCGAGCGCGGCGCGATGGCGGCGCAGGCTCCGCCGGTGGTTGTGCATGACGTTGCTAGCGACGCCGTACAGCCAGGGCAGCAGCGAATCCGAGCTCAGCCGCACCTCCGCCCGCCGCCGCCAGGTCTCCAGGAACACCACCGACGTGAGGTCCTCGGCCACCGACCAGTCCGCCGTCCGCCGGAAGAGGTAGTTGTAGACGGTGCGCGAGTGCCGGTCGAAGAGCGCGCCGAACGCCTGCTCATCACCGTCCCGCGCGCGGGCCCACAGGTCTGGGTCCGTTGGGGATTCGAGGGTCATGGCCTTCTTGTGTCCGTTCCCCCCTCGCAGTTCCCGCCGACCTTGAACTCGGCCCACACCGTTCTCCGCCGCCCGCTGTCCCGATAGCCCCACTTGTCCGACAGCGCCTCGACGATCCGCAGGCCGCGCCCGCTCTCACCCCCGAACTCCTCCAGAACGTGCGGCCGGGTGTCGGCGCCGTCGTCGGTCACCTCCGGACGCAGAACGCCGTCGCACGCCACGAGCACCACGGTCACCTTGCCGCCGTCCCCCGTCCTGGTGTGCCGAATCGAGTTTCCGACGAGCTCGTCCACGACGAGAACGACGTCGTCGATCAGCTCGCCGTCGGCCGCCAGAATGTCCGGCACCAAAGTGTCGGTGACGAACGCGCGGGCATGGCCGACCGACCGTTCCACCCCGGGAAGAGTCAACGCCGCCAGCACCGGGGATCGAGCCGCACCGGGAATCCATGTCTTCTGTCGCACGCCTTCAGATTCGTCGCCCGTGTACGGACAAGGCGATGGAAACGGCCACTGAAGAGACGTTGCAAAACAGAACGTTCAGCACTCGTACGTTCTACGCTGCACTCGAACGCGTTCCGTGACAATGTGAACACATGGCGCATGAGAACTGGCCGTCAGTACGCTTCCGCCGCATTGGCCGGACGCTGCGTGAGCTGCGCGAGGAGGCCAACCGAAGCCTGCGCACCGCAGGCCGGGACCTCGACCGTTCCCCATCCAACCTCAGCATGATCGAGAACGGCCTCCAGCCCATCCGCCCCCGCGACCTAGCCCCCATCCTCACCTATTACGGCGTGCATGACGGCCCTCTCCGGGAGTCGCTCATACATCTCGCTGCGCAAGGCCGGGAGAAGGACTGGACCAGCGCCTATCAGGGACGGATCTCCCCTGCCGGACAAGATCTCGCAAGCCTGGAACGCGACTCTGGGCGGATCTGCAGTTTCCAACCAGGCCGCGTGCCGGGATTGCTGCAGACCGAAGTGTCTGCGCGCGACGTCATCACCGCAGGCCCAGCCAACCCGTCCCTCGATGTCGAAGGTCTCGTGGCGTTCCGCATGGATAGGCAACGGGTCCTGAGCCAGCCCGACCTGCCACGTTTCGAAACCGTCGTCGGCGAGTCCGCCCTGCGTCAAAAGGTCGGCGGACCTGCGGCCATGAGAGAACAGTTACTCCATCTCGTCAGTCAATCGCGCTACGACCACATCTCTCTGCGAGTCCTGCCTTACTCGGCCGGAGGTCTGGCTTGGTACAGCACGTCCTTCGACATTCTCGATCTCCGCCCGCCGGGAAGGCTCACTGTGGTCGTCCTGGAGAACTTCACCCACATGTCATTTCGTGAGAAGGATGACGAGGTCGCCGAGTTTCAGAAGTTCTTCGCACACGTCTGGAAGATCGCGCTCGATGAAGCCCGTTCCCTCGACCTGATCGAAGAGATAGCCTCCGAGACATGAGCACTCTCGATCTGTCCGGCGCCGTCTGGCGGATCAGCAGTTACAGCGGCAACGATGTCGGCAGTTGCGTCGAGGTGGCAGGCGTCCCTTCCGGACATCTGATCGCCACCCGCGACTCGACCGATCGATCAGGCCCCGTCCTCACGTTCGGGCGCCACGAGTGGGCCACCCTTCTCAACGCCGTCAAGAAGGGCGACCTCGACCTCGTTCAGCGGTAGTCGGGATTCTCGAAGTCGAACCGGCAGCCGGCGTCCCATTCCGAACGCTGGTTGCCGTGCGCGGGAATGCCGCCCGCGTCCTTGAGGATCCTGGCCAGGTGCAGCAGGTTCCACGTCATGAACGTGGTGTTGCGGTTGGTGAAGTCGTTCTGCGGCCCGCCCGAGCCCGGGTCGAGGTAGGACGGCCCGGGACCGGCCTCGCCGATCCACCCCGCGTCGGCCTGCGGCGGGATCGTGTAGCCGAGGTGCTGGAGACTGTAGAGAACGTTCATGGCGCAGTGCTTGATGCCGTCCTCGTTCCCCGTGATCAGACAGCCGCCGACCCGCCCGTAGTAGGCGTACTGGCCGTGCTCGTTGAGAATCGACGAGCTCCCGTACAGCCGCTCGATGACCTGCTTCATCACCGAGCTGTTGTCGCCCAGCCAGATCGGCCCGCAGAGCACCAGAATGTCTGCGGCCATGACCCGTTCCTGCAGCTGCGGCCACTCGTCGGACGGCCAGCCGTGCTCGGTCATGTCCGGCCATACGCCCGTGGCGATGTCGTGGTCCACCGCCCGGATGTGGTCGACCCGCACGCCCTGCTTCTCCATCAGGTGCGAGCTGAGATCGATGAGCCCCTGGGTGTTGCTCGGCTCCGGTGAGCGCTTCAGCGTGCAGTTGACGAACAAAGCGCGCAGGTCGTCGTAACCCGGCATCGGTCCCCCTCCTCAGTGCCGGGTCGGGCCCGGCAAGCCAACCCCCAGTCTCCCGCCGAGGGGGTGGCGAGGTCACGGAAACGATGGCGTGAAACCCGTGTGAGAGGCCCGTGAAACGCCGGCGATCCACTCTGGGAGTCTCGATGACTTCTGGAGGAAAACACATGCGTCGCATTACGGGGGCAGGCCTCGCGCTCTGCGTGGCCGCTGGACTCACCATCACAGGCTGTTCGTCCGGCGGGGATGACTCGTCTTCGGGAGGCGGTTCGACATCTGCGGCCGGCTCGGCACCGGCCGCCGCACCGACCAAGGCCGCCGTACCCACCGGGGACGACAAGGGCTTCTGCCGCAGGGCGCTGGAGGCCGGGAAGTCCTTGCTGAAGGGCGGCCTCGCCCCGGGGACTCCCGAATACGCCAAGGCGGCGACCAACACCTGGCTCGGCCTCGTTCCCACCGCCCCGGCCTCCATCCGCGCGGACGTTCAGCAGATCGCCGACGCCTACCGCAAGGGCGAAGACCCGCAAGCGATGGCGACCTCCCTGCGCGAGCCGCTGCAGCGCTACCAGGCCTGGGGCGAGCAGCACTGCCAGGGCATCAGCTAGTCATCGCTTGGCAAGCCGCGGGCGTCGAAACGGAACCGCCGAGGGCACTGCTCCACCCTGGAGCCCATGATCTGGCTTGTGTGGGCGGCTTCCCGCGCCGCCCTGCTCTTCGTGGGGCTCTCGGCGTTCCACCGGGACCTGGTCCACGACATCCGCGTCTACGCGGCCTGGAGCCAGGTCATCGCGGGCGGCCACTTCCCCGTTGACGACAGATGGCAGTACCCGCCCCTGGCCGCCGTCGTCATGGCCGCTCCCCGCCTGCTGCCCCTCGCCTACCTCCCCGCGTTCATCCTCCTGGCCCTCCTAGCAGACCTGCTGATCCTCCTAGTCCTCCTGCGCCGAGGGGACTCCCGTACGGGAGCCTGGACCTGGACCGCCGGCCTAGCGCTACTGGGCCCCCTAGCCCACCTCAGATACGACCTCTTTGTAACGGTCTTCGCCGTCGCGGCGCTCATGGTCCTCCCCAGGCAACGCCTGTTCGGAGCCCTGGCCGCAGTCGGCACCATGCTCAAACTCTGGCCGGTTCTTCTCCTCATGGGCCTGCCCCGCGACCGCAGATCGTTCAGCGCCCTGACAGCCTTCGCCGCAACAACCCTCGCCACCCTGGCCTGCGGCGCCCTCTTCGCCCCCGGCCAACTCGGCTTCCTGCAAGGCCAGCAAAACCGTGGCATCGAGATCGAGGCGGTAGCAGCCACCCCCTGGCAAGCAGCCCGCCTCCTTGGCCACCCCACCAAAATCGTTCATCAGTACGGCTGCGCCCAGTTCACCACCCTGACCGCCCTCGCGCCGCTCTGCGCTCTGTCCACCCTGATCGGCCTGGCCCTGGTCGCCGCCCTGGCCCTGCTTCGCCCACCCGCGACCTGGACCCCGGCCGCAGCCTGCGACGTAGCGCTGGCAGCAACCCTCGTGGCCATAGTCACCAGCCGCGTCCTGTCACCTCAATACCTGATCTGGGCCATAGGCATAGGCGCCGCCGCCCTGGCCCACACAAACTCCCGCCAACGCCCCACCGTCCTCGCGATCCTCGTCGCCGCCCTCCTCACCCAGCTCGTCTTCCCCATCGGCTGGCAGGGCCTGACTTCCAAGCACCCTGACCATCTCGCCGTGGTCAGCCTGGTCGCCCGCAACCTCCTGCTCGTCACCTCCGCCCTGCTTGCCATCACCCGTCTCTGGCAGCCGCGCGCATCACAAGAACGGCACTCCCAATCTCGTTCCCTGAGCATGCAGAGTGCGTGACCAATAGGGTACGGAGGGTGAAGGCGTTCAATACGGCAGGTCCTTGCGTTCCGGGTCGGGATTACATGCTCGACCCGCTTGCCCGGCTGCCCGACGCACTCCGCTTGGCAGAGCAGGGCAAATACTTCGTGGTGCACGCGCCACGCCAGACCGGCAAAACCACCGCACTGCGGACGATGGCCAAGGAGCTGAACGACACCGGCCGCTACGCCGCGGTCCGGGTGTCCTGTGAGCGGGCGGGCGGGGTGGATGACCTCGCCCTAGCACAGGAAGCGATCTTGAGGGGATTGCGCTTCGCTGTCGAGGATCAGGGGCTCCCGCCGGACTGCCAACCCCCAGAACAGTGGCCGGAGCTCACTCCGCTGGATGCGGTGTATGCAGCGCTGCGGGCCTGGTCGCGGAAGAGCTCTCTGCCGCTGGTGTTGTTGTTCGATGAGATCGATGCTGATCGTCCAGCGCGCCACCCACCTTGACTCGCTGGTCGCCCGGCTGACCGAACCCCGGGTGCGGCGCATCATCGAACCGATGATCACCGGGGGCCTCGTGCCACGCGACGACGTGTTCAACGATGGCGTCACCTACGTTCGCGATCTCGGACTGATCGCCCGGACCTCACCGATCCAGATCGCCAACCCGATCTATCAAGAGACCGTGGTTCGCGCGCTGGCCGAGGACTTGGAACTCGACATCCCAGCCGAGCCGCACGCGTTCCTACTGCCGGATGGACGCCTGGACATCCCCCGTCTGCTGAACGAGTTCACGGCCTGGTGGAAGGCCAACGGGGAGATCATCGACACGGACCGCACTTACCATGAGGCGGCCTGCCATCTGATCTTCATGGCGTTCCTGCAGCGGGTGGTCAACGGCGGCGGGCACATCGACCGCGAGTACGCCCTCGGCAGGAAGCGGCTGGACCTGACCATCCGCAAGCGCTACACCGACGATGCCGGAAAGCCCGCGATCCAGTGGTCGGCCTTCGAGCTGAAGGTCCGCACTGACGACTCCGGCGATCAGATCAAGCCCGAGCTGGATCAGCTCGACGCCTACCTGGACAGGCTCTGCCTGGATACCGGCACGCTGGTCGTCTTCGACCGCCGCGGCGATGCCCCGCCGATCACCGCTCGCACCGACATCGACACCGCCATCTCACCCGCTGGGCGGACGATCACGCTCATCCACGCCTGACGGCCCGTTCGCCCGCATGATCGGGACGAACGGGCCGTCGTACGGGTCAGCCGTCGGCGTCGGAGGACGGGAGGTAGCGGCCGGGGACTTCGGCCGGGGTGAGGATCTTGGTCTCGCCGGGGTACGGGACCGTGAAGCCGTGGGTCTCGTACCAGGTGAGGTGGTTCAGCTGGTCGGGGTTCAGCTGGTCGGGCTTGGGGTTCTGCGGGTCCTGGACCTGCTGCTTCTTCCAGGCTTCCCAAAGTTTGGCGGTGGCCTGCTGGGCGTCGGGGATCTTCGGGGTCGCCGGCTGGGTGGGGGCCAGTGAGGCCTTGGCCTGTGAGCCGGTGTCGTTGCCGCAGGCCGGGGGTGTCTTCAGGCCGTTCGTGAGCGGGATGCGGTTCGGCAGCGCGGTGAACGGGGTGTAGTCGGGCTTGGAGGTGAAGGCGGTGCGCATGGGGGTCGCGGCGCTGTCCTTCTGGTTCATCGGCTTCATGCCGAGCATCTGCTCGATCGTGCGGACCACCGTGATCGCCGTGTAGTAGCGGCTGTCGACGCTGCCGTGCTTGGCCCAGGGGCTGATGACCTGGATCGGGCCGCGGGCTCCGTCGACGTGGTCGACACCGTCCTGGGTGTCGTCCTGGATCACGAAGATCGCACTGTCCTTCCAGTACTTGCTGTGCGAGATGTGATCCACGATCTTGCCGACCGCGACGTCGTTGTCGGCGACCTGGGCGATGGGGCTCGGGGCGCCGCCGGTGTGGTCGCTGGAGAGCCAGAACATGTTGAGGTTGCCCGGGCCCTCGGCGTCGAAGTGACGCTTCCAGATCTCGTACCGGTAGATGTCGGGGATGTTGGTGTCGAACTTCGGGTAGTCGTGCGCGGTGACGCTGTTCAGCGACGGGATCGGCGAGGACGAGTCGGTCTGGATCGTGGTGCCCTGACCGGTGCTCTCCATGTTCTTGGTGTCGCAGTAGAACTGCTGCCAGGTGGCGGTCGAGGGTTTGGTCTCGAACTGCAGGAACTCCCCGTAGTTCTTGACGGTGCCGCCCTTGGCCTGGACGCCGCTCCAGAGCGTTCCGGAACGCTGGTGGCCTAGGGCGTCGTCCTCGGTGTCGTAGCTGCGCTCGTACTCGCCCGCGCTCGACTCGGTGTACTCCGGGTCGTCGGACTGCATCAGCCAGTTGTGGCCCTCGGCCGAGTTGGTCGCGACGTCGTAGGTGTTGTCGTAAAGCCCGAACTGCTTGGCCAGGGCGTGCTGGTTCGGCGTCGCGTTCTCGCCGAACTGCGCGAGGGCGGGGTCGCCGTTGCCGCGCGCGTCGTCGCCGAACACCTGGTCGTAGGAACGGTTCTCCTTGACCAGCAGGAAGACGTGCTTGATCGTCGACGGGTCGCCGAGGCGGGCGGGCACCGGGGTGGCGGGCGTGTGGCGCGAGCCCGTCAGGACGCCGATGTCCCAGCCGTTCTGGGCGAAGACCCGGGCGGTGTACGCCTTGATCAGCTGGTCGCTGGGCAGCGCGAAGCGGAGCAGCGTGCCGGTCGAGTCGTGGGTGTTGTGGCCGGTGGCGGGGGTGGTGCCCGGGCCCTTGTCGATGGTGCGGGTCGGGCCGCGTTCGCCGATGCCGCGCAGGTTGGTGACCAGGACCTGGCCGCCGACGGTCGTCACGTTCTCCGGGAAGTAGTCCACCGGCAGCAGGCCGACGAGGCCGACCGGCGTGCGGGTGCCGCGGTAGCGATAGACGGCGACCGCGTTGGCGCGGCCGAGGGTGACAAGGAGGCGGCCGTCGCCGGTGAGGGTGATGCCGTCCGGCTCGTACCCGACCTTGGCGCCCGGCCACGGCTGGGTCGTGATGGTCTGGACGACGGCGTCGCGGTCGGTGTCGACGACCGAAACGGTGTCGCTGCCGGTGTTGGCGACGAACAGTGCGCCCTTGGCGGCGTGCAGCGCGGTCGGGTGCAGGCCCACATTGATGGACTTCACCTCGGCACTGGTGTCGGCGACGTTGATGACGCTGACCGTGCCGGTCGTGACCGCGCCGGTCTTCGGGTCGGCGGGCACCTGCGTACCGTACGAGTTGAGCGTCTCGTCGCCGGCCTCGGCCGTCCGGCCGCCCTCGTTGCTGACGTAGAGCTTGCCGCCGACCAGGGCCAGGTCGCGTGGAGCGTTCCCCACGTTCCAGCTCTGCTTGATCGCACCGGTGGCAGGATCCATGGCGACGACGCGGTTCTGGCCGTTCACCGCCGTGTAGAGGGTGGCGCCGTCGGAGGAGAACACCGCCTGCGCGGGCAGCGGGTGCTTGCTGCCGTCGATCGGGAGCGAGATGAACGTGGGGGCGCTGAGGGTGCCGTCGGCGTTCACCGGGAAGCGGTTGAAGCCGTTGATCTGCCCCATCCACAGGAACTTGCCGTCCGGGGAGTAGGTCGGCCCCTCCTGCCCGGCGTTGTTGTTGTTGATCTTCAGGTTGGCGGTCGCGGCGGTGCCGGCCTGCTGGATGACCTTGTAGGTGGACAGGTCGACGATCGTGAGGGCGATCGAACGGTCGGTGGTCAGCGCGGCGAGGTAGCGGCCGTCGGGGCTGACCGTGGAGGAGAGCAGCTTGCCGTTGTCGACCAGGAGCCGGTCGCCGATCGGCTTGCTGAACTGGTCACTGGCCAGCACGGTGCCGAGGCCGGTCTCGTCGGCGACCTTGTGGTTGCCGAACGCGTAGGTGGACGCGGAGGCGATGCCCCCGCTGGTGATGGCGAGAGCGGCCGTGCCCGCGGCCACGACCTGGACCCGGCGGTCAGTGAGCCGCCGGAAGACCCCGAAACGGTTCTCGGGGGCTTTGAGGCGCTGGCGTTTGACTTGCATGGCGAACCCTTCTGAGCGTGCGCGGGGCTAGGCCAGCAGGTCGACGTTGCCGTCGAACTGCCAGAGGGGATTGGGCTCGTCCCCGCTCGAGGTGTGCACCTGGAAGTAGCCGTTGACCTCCTTCGGCCCATCGCCGTCGGCGACGTACCGCCCATCTGCGGTGACGTCGAGCTGGTAGATGGCGGAGCCCGCCGAGGTCACCCCGGGCAGATGCCAGGTGACCACGCACCGCCAGTCGTTGCCGGGTCCCTCGTCGGCGACGCGGGGGCCGCCCTTGTCGCAGGACGCGCCGGCCCGCAGCTGCGCCTCGGTGACGGCCGGGCGGTGCAGCTCGCTGGTCTGCAGCCGGTAGAGGTGGGCGTACGAGACGGCGAGGGAGTCCTGCAGCTTCTGCCGCAGGATCCCCGACCCCTTCGCCGAGGTCGCGACGTTCACCAGCGCGAACGTGAGCACGGCGATGACCGCCAGCGGCAGCACCCCGGCCGTGAGAACACGGCGTCCCGATCCCTCGTAGGTGAGGTCGGTGAAGTCGCGGCGTACGAACAGCCGGTAGGCCATCGCGGTCGCGGTGGCCGCCCAGGCCAGGCTGACGATGAGGCCGATGAGGAGCGGCCCGGTCTGCGCCGGGTCGGTGAACAGCCCGCGCCAGGCGAGGAACGCCTGGCTCGGCAGGGCCATCCGTACGGCCACGGGCAGCGGGAGCATCTGCGCGAGCTGCAGCACGAACGCCAGGAGCACCGGCATCAGCAGGCCCATCGGCGAACGGCCCAGCGCCACCGAGCCGAGCAGGCCGACGGCGGCGAACGCCAGCGTGGGCGCGAGGGCGCACAGCCAGGCGAGCAGGACCGTTCCGGCAGCGTCCCCGGGAGCGAGCATGTGGCCGTCCAGGCCTGCCAGCGGCCGGTTGCCCACTGCGGCCAGGCCGCCGATGATGCCGGACGCGCAGAGCCCGGCCGCCATCACCAGGATCACGGTCAGGCTGGCGCCCGCCTTCGCCACGAAGATCCGGCGCGGGGAACGTACCGCCACCAGCAGATGGCGCCAGGTCCCGAGGCGGTCCTCGGCTGCGAACACGTCGCCCGCGACCAGGGCCGTCAGCAGCGGCAGCACCCACTGGCAGGAGAAGCCGAGGACGACCAGCGACCCCGCCCAGCCGGTCGCGTGCATCCAGCGGCCGAAGACCGTGTCGGCGGGCAGCGCGGTCTGCGCGCTGACGACCGCGACGAAGATGGCTGGACCGATCCAGCACGCTGCCAGCAGCAGTCTGATCCGCCACTGCGAGACCTGCTTGACCAGCTCGAACCGGTAACCGCGAAGGAGCGGGGCAGGTCGTACCGCCGCCTGCGCCTCCGGCTGCGTTTCTGGCTGCTCGCGTTCGACGGTGGCGGTCATCGCGCGTTCCCCTCTTCCTCTTCGTCCCCGGTGCCGGTCAGCGACAGGAAGGCGGCCTCAAGCGGTGCGACGACGGGCGACAGCTCGCGCAGGGCCACACCCGCTCCGACCAGCCGGACCACCAGTTCGTCCAGGACGGGAACCGGCCCGCCGACGATGAGGACGTCGCCGTCCGGTCCGTCGCCGGGTGGTCGTACGACACGCAGCCCGTCCAGGTCCGACGCCACCGCGTGGGCCGCCTCGGGGTCGGAGGTGAGCACGCGGTAGTCGAGTTCGCCGCTCTCGGCGGCGAGCTTGTTCACCGGCCCGGAGAACACCACGCGGCCGACGGCGAGGATCGTGACCTCCGAGCACAGCGCGGCCAGGTCGTCCATCCGGTGGCTGGACATGACGACCGCGGTCCCGTTCCCGGCCAGATCGGTGAGGACGCGGTGCACGTGGCGCTTGCCCGCGGGGTCCAGGCCGTTCGCCGGCTCGTCGATGACCAGCAGGCGCGGCTTGGTGAGCAGCGCGGCGGCCAGCCCGAGCCGCTGGCGCATGCCGAGCGAGAAGCCCCGGACGCGGTCGTCGGCGACCTCGGCCAGCCCGACCTGCTCCAGCGCCTCGCCGACGCCGACGGTCTCGTTCGGGCCGTAGCCGCGCAACGCGATCAGGGCGGAGAGGTTCTGGCGCGCCGTGAGCGAGGGGTACAGGCCCGGCCCGTCCACGAAACCCGCGACGCCGTCGGGGACGGCGAGCGTTCGCCCGACCTGCGTGCCGAGGATCTCCAGGCGTCCGCCGTCCGCGACGGCCAGCCCCAGCAGCAACCCGAGCAGCGTCGTCTTGCCCGCGCCGTTCGGTCCTACCAGGCCGTGGATCTGCCCGGCGTCCACTTCGAGGTCGACATCATCGAGGGCGACAACGTCGCCGAAGGTCTTGGTGATCCCGCGAGCCCGGACCGCCGCCCCACTACGCATATGAGTTCCCTACGTCGCCGCCAGCGCAAGGAACTTAAAGATCCAGATTGGCGGCCGGGGAACCGTCAGCCGAACATTGGGCAAATGATGATCGACCTACCGGGCAGGGCGCCTCAGGGGCCTCAATGGCCCTCGCCACAAGGGCTCCGGGGCGGTTCGAGACCAAACCATAGACGATCCGGTCGGCGTCCATAACGCCCATTCCGGAAGGGATCACGGGAGTTTCTCATGAAAACCTCACGGAAAGGGCTCACGGAAAGGGCTCATGGAATGGGCTCACGGGAGGGCTCACGAAAGGCTCGCGGAGCATGACGCGGCGCGATGATCTCGTCACCGTATGCCAGTAGGCTCGGCCGGTGCTTCCGACGATCGTGTGCAGCCTGATCGTGATCCTGCTGTGGACCTTCGCGTCGCGACGCCTGCTCACCTGGCACGTCTCCGGTCCCGTCGTCATGGTGGCCGGCGGGATCGTCGCCGGGCTCGTCACCGGCGACCACCTCTGGAACCACCTGAACACCGACATCGCCGAACGGCTCGTCGAGCTGATCCTCTCGGTGCTGCTGTTCGTCGACGCGATCGAGGTGCGCGGCGGGTTCCTCGCGGGCGAACGCGGCGTCGCCGTGCGGCTCCTGCTCGTCGCCCTCCCGCTGTCGCTCGGCGCCGCGTTCGTGCTCGGCCTGTTCCTGCTCGGCAGCGCGTCCTGGGCCGTCGCGCTGGTGGTCGCATGCGTGGTGATGCCCGTCGACTTCGCCCCCGCCGCCGCGCTGCTCAGAGACGATCGGCTGCCCCGGCGTCTGCGACACGTTCTGGCCGTCGAGAGCGGCTACAACGACGGGATCTTCTCCCCCGTCTTCGCGCTGGCGCTGGTGATGCTGGGGGTGTCCGGGCATGGCAAGGACCCCGGCGAGGCGCTGGCGAACGCCGTTCCCGCCGCCCTCTACGCGGTGCTGATCGGCGTCGGCGTCGGGGTCGTCACCGGCCTCGCGCTGCGCAGGTCCGTCGCCGCCGGATGGACCGACACCGCCGCCATCCGCATCGCCATGGTCCTGGTCCCGCTCATCACCTACGCACTCGCCGTGGGCGCGGGCGGCAACGGCTTCGTCGCGGCCTTCATCGCCGGGATCGCGTACAAGTTCGGGCGGATGGGCGACCGCGCCGTGGACACCGACATCACCCACGCCGAACTCGCCGCCGTCGACGACCTCAGCGTGGTCACCACGATGATCATGTGGTTCGTCTTCGGCGCGCTCATCGAGCTGGTGTTCCGGTACGCGCTGGCCTGGCCGTGGCTGCTGTACGCCGCGCTCGCGCTGACCGCCGCCCGCATGCTCCCCGTCTACCTGTCCATGATCGGCAGCCCCGCGAGCCGCCGCGACCGCACGCTCCTCGGCCTGATCGGCCCGCGCGGCGTCTCCTCGATCGTGTTCGGGCTGCTGGCGTTCAACAAGATGGGCGACGACGACGCGGCGATCGTGCTGTGCGTGATGACGTTCGTCATCTTCGGCAGCCTGCTCCTGCAGGGCGTCGCCATCCCCATCGGCGCGCGCCGCCTCTCCCCCGCCACCGACAAGCCGTTCACCGACGCTCCATAGCACCCAGCGCACGGCGAGCCGACGCGCAGCGCGCGGCGTGTCGCGCGTACCTACGTATACCGATCAAGCCCTCACCAGGGCGTTCTACCGATGCTCACGCACCGTAGTCGAATGCACTCTGAAGCCGACGGGGGCCGGATCGAGGCACGGAGGGTGATCATGGTTCATCGGAGCCTGTCGTGTGAACGGCTGTCCGCAGCCGGTATCGCACCAGGTGAGGTAGTGGTGGCAACATCATTCGTTCATCCGCGGCTCGGCCCCGTTCGGTGCGACGCGGCGCCGCTGCTGGCCGCCGACCTGGTCGCCTCAGAACGGCCCGTACGGCAAGGGTCGGTGACCGTCCGTGACGGGTCGACCGACTCCGACTCCCTGCTCCTGACCGTCACCTATCTGGACAGGGAAGCGGAGGTGCACGGGCTCGGCATCGCCGTACGGCAGGACGACCCGAATGGCCTCACGTCAGCCGAACGCCTCGTCCGCTCGTGGATTCGCGCGGTGCGGTCACGACGAATGCTGGTGGTCGACACGGCTCCCCTGTGCGCGGGCGGCCGGCGCGGACTCCACATGATGATGGACGCCGCCGGAGAGTCTTCGGCCCGGCTCTTCGTCATCGGCGCTCCGAAGGCCGCACCCGCCGACCTGGCCACCCTGGCGTCGCGCGGCGCCGTCGTCACCGACGATCTGAGCGAGGTCCCCGCCGGGTCCATGGTCGCCTTCCCCGCCCATGGCGTTCCTGCTGCGGTCCGCGCCGAGGCCGCCGAACGCGGGATGCGCGTCGTGGACGCCACCTGCCCGCTGGTCGCCCAGGTCCAAGCCGACGCCGCACGCTACGCCGCTCGCGGAGACGACGTCGTGGTGATCGGACGAGCCGAGCACGCCGTCGTGAACTCCCTGCTGGACGAGGCCACCCTCGTCGAGAACGACGCCGACGTCCACGCGCTCAACGGCACGCGAACCTCGTTCGTGGTCGATCCCGGCATGCCCGCCGAGGACGCCGCCCGCCTGGTCGCAACGATGCGGGAGCACGTTCCGACCCTGTCAGGACACCACTTCGACGCGTGGTGCTACGCGTCCTCCAACCTCATCCACACGATCCGTTCGGTCGCGTCCGCCAGCGACGTCACCTTGATCCTGGGCACGGACGCCGACACCGACGCCGACTGCCGGAAGGCCAGGGACATCGCCGCCGAGACCTGCGCGGACGTAAGAGTGGTGAACGCCCTGACCGACATCAGCGCCGCGTCGCTAGCCCGCGTCCAGACCGTCGGCCTAGTCCCCACCCTGTCCGCCCGGCCAGGCCTAGTCGAGGAGCTAACTGACGCCCTCTCTGGCCTGGGCCCCCTCTCGACCGTCCCGCGCCGCCTCTCCGGAGGAACGACCGTTCGCGAGAACGCGGCCGACGACCACCAGCCCGACGTTCACGATCCGCTCCTGACCGTCTGACCCCTCAGGCGTCGCAGAGCCGGCCACGTCCAGGCCACCCCCTCCTCACCAATCCCCGGCCTGGGCACGACCGGCTCTGCGGCGTTCCGACGTCGGGCAGAGCACCTGCTCGGCGGTCAACGCGGTCGCGCGAGGCAGGCAGTCCAGCGTCAGCAAGGTCAGAAGCGCACGCGCACCGCATTCCACGAACCGCGTGATCCCGTCCGCGTACAGAAAGCGTGCCGTGGACATGAACCCCACCGGCCCGGCCCCGCGCTCATAGAGCAGCCCCGAGCCCTCATCCCCCGAGGTCACGTACCGCCGGGTCCTGGGAGACCAACACCTGACGCGCGGACGCCCCAGAGAAACCGGCGTCCCGAACCGCTTCGCCGCGTCCTCACAGACCACCCGCATTCCGTCCCCCACCGTGAGCACGCCCGCGACCGCCAGGGCAGCGACCTCTCCCAACCGGTGCCCGCTCACCACGTCCGGAACGATCCCCCGCTCACGCTCGAGAATCGTCGCCAAGCACACAGAGGTCGCATAGATGGCCGGATCAATGCGTTCAGGCGCCGCGACCAGCAGCTCCCCTAAGCTCGGCGCACCCGGCCCCGCCACCATCGTCGAGACCGGCGCCAGCCCATACGCGGCCACCACCGAGTCGAGCTCGTTCAACGTCCGCCTGACGTCTTCGCTCACCACCCCGGCCAGCGCGCCGGGAACGTAAGCCCCGCGTCCAGGAAAGATGAACGCCGTCTGTCCCGTCACCGCCAGCTCCCAGTCGATGCGTCGGGTCACCCTTCCAGACCAGTAAGCGCCGTGAACCTGCCCACGAGAAGCCGTAGCAGCGAATACCTATGTTGCATCCAGGTGCCTGTTGCACGCCCAAGCTCAACCAGCAGCCGCCAGCCGGCCCCGCAACGCCCTGACCGCCGAGCTCCGCGGGAAGCTGGCCGTAACCGACCGCAAAGTCGCGTAGCCCGTACGCGCCCGCCCGCTCGCCACGCCCGGATACTCGTCCAGGAACTGATGCCAGGTCGCACACGCCTGGTCCAACCTGCGTTCGGCCAGCTGCAACTCCGCCAGATGCGCAAGAGTCACCAGCCGCGACCGTCGTTCTTCCACAGGTCTGAGCTTGATCGAGGTCGTCAGGTCGCGGATCGCCGCAGAACGTTCACCCAACCGCGCCAGCACATTGGCCCGAGAGTGCGCCATGGCCGCCGCGTGGTAGCTCACCACCTGCGACGGCGAATCACTGGCCGCCTCGATATGCCGTTCGGCACGGCTCAGATGCTCAAGGGCCGCACGCCGATCCCCCAGCGCCGCATACGAAGTCGCCTGCTGGGCGGCCAGAAAAGCACGGGCACGCGGCGACGCCTCCGCAGGAACGGCCTCGGCCGCCCGATCCGCCAGCCTGGCCGCGTCCTCAAAATGCTTCAAATACTCGGCCTGCACCGACAAGGCCCGCAGCCCAGCCGCGTACCCCAACCTGTCAGCGGCCTCCGCCGCCAACCGAAGACTGGCCAGGTAATAGCGCTGCGCCGTCCCATGACACTCATCATCGAACGACATGAACCCGCACAGATAAGCCAGCCGCGACGCCGTAACGAGCAGCCTGCGCCGAACATCAGCACTGGCCTTGGCCCGCAGCCAAGGAACAACCGTCGTGTCGAGATACCCCGCAAGAGTCTCCCGCGCGTACCCGCCCCCGACCGTGGCGTCGAGCTCAGAAAACATCCGCATCATCGCCGCGGCCGAGTCCAGCTCAGCCTTCGCGACTCTCCCCCCGGCAGGCCTCCCCGCCACCATGGACTCCCCCTGCGCCACCAGCGCCGACCACCCGGCAACCTGCAGCGCGTCAGTCCGGTAGACGTCACGCCCACCGCCACTCCCCAAGAGCGGCAACTCCTGCGGCTCAGCGGTAACCAACTCCCGCCGAGCCAGCCCCGTCTCAGCGGCACTCACCGCCCGGCCAAGCCGCCGAGTGAGCGCCTCCGCCGCCAAATCCGGGACCAGCGCATCGCGCGGCCGCATGCCGCTCAGCCAATGGGCGATCGAGGTGCGATCAAAGCGCAACGCGAGACCGGCTTCCCCACCCACCTCATTGATCGCCCGCGCGAGCGCGGCACCCGTCCAGCCGGCCTCGCTCAGAAGATCGCGAAGCCGGTTGTTCGGGTAGCGGGCCATGGCCGGAGCTCCTCCGTCACAGACCAGACCACTACCCAATTTTCACTTTCCATACCAAACCCGGACACCAACACCCCGCCGCTACACCCCCAGCGACCGCCCGATGATCTCCTTCATGATCTCGGTGGTGCCGCCGAAGATGGTCTGGATGCGGACGTCCTGGTAGGCCTTGGCGATGGGGTACTCGTTCATGTAGCCGTAGCCGCCGTGGAGCTGGACGCAGCGGTCGACGACGGTCTTCAGCATCTCGGTGGTCCACCACTTGGCCATGGAGGCCTCTTCGGCGTTCAGCTCCCCGCGGGACTCCTTGGCGATGCACTGGTCGACGAACGCGCGGGCGACCGTGATCTCGGTCTTCATCTCGGCGAGGGTGAAGCGGTTGTGCTGGAACTTGCCGATCGGGCGGCCGAACGCCTCGCGGGTCTTGCAGTACTCCAGCGTCGTCTCGAACGCGTACTCGCTGCCGGCGACCGCGGAGACGGCGATGCAGAGGCGCTCGCGGGCCAGGTTCTGCATCAGGTAGATGAAGCCCATGCCCTCGTCGCCGAGGAGGTTCTTGGCGGGGACGCGGACGTCGTTGAAGAAGAGCTCGGCGGTATCCTGCGCGTGCATGCCGACCTTGTCGAGGTTGCGGCCGCGCTCGAAGCCCGCCATGCCGCGTTCGACCACGAGGAGGCTGACACCGTGGGCGCCGGCGTTGGCGTCGGTCTTGGCGGCGACGATGACCAGGTCGGACAGGATGCCGTTGGTGATGAACGTCTTGGAGCCGTTCAGGATGTAGTCGTCGCCGTCCTTGACCGCGGTGGTCTTCATGCCCTGCAGGTCGGACCCGGCGGCGGGCTCGGTCATGGCGATCGCGGTGATGAGCTCGCCGGAGCAGTAGCCGGGCAGCCAGCGCTGCTTCTGCTCGTCGTTCAGCAGTTGGACCAGGTAGCCGCCGACCACGTCGTTGTGCACCGCGAAGCCGGGGCCGGTCGCCATCGCGCGGGCCAGCTCCTCGTTGAAGACGGTGTAGTAGCGGTAGTCGGGGTTGCCGCCGCCGCCGTACTCCTCGGGCATCTCGATGCCGAGCAGGCCCTGACGCCCCGCGGCCAGCCACACCTCGCGGGAGACGATCTCGTCCTTCTCCCACTGCTCGTGGTGGGGCGCGATCTCCTTCGCGATGAAGGACCGCACCATGTCGCGGAAGGCCTCGTGCTCCTCGGTGAAGATCTCTCGCGCCATGCGCCCCTGGCTCCTCAGGTAAGTGGCTGCTGATACACCGTTAATGTAACACTAGAGCTGTCACATAGCGGAAGGGCGTGCGATGGAGCTCACGGTCGACGAACTGGCCGCCCGCGCGGGGGTCAGCGTGCGCACGGTGCGCTTCTACGCGGGGCGCGGGCTGCTGCCGCCGCCGCGGCTGCGCGGCCGGACCGGGCTGTACGGGGCCGACCATCTGGCGCGGCTGGAGCTCGTACGGGAGCTTCAGGCGCTCGGGCTGACCCTGGCCGCGATCGAGAAGCACCTGGAGAAGATCCCGCTCGACGCGCCGCCCGAGGACCTGGCGTTGCAGCGGGCGCTGCTGTCGCCGTGGGCGCCGGAGGTTCCGGAAGATCTCGATCGGCACGAGCTGGACCGGCGGGCCGGGCGGCACCTCGACGATGACACGCTCAAGCGACTCGAGGCGCTCGGCGTCGTAGAGCTCGGCGCCGCGGGGCTCGGCGTCGCGGAGCCCGGCGCCGCGGGGCTCGGCGCCGACGATGCCGTACGGGTCGTGAGTCCGGCGTTGCTCGGGATCAGCGCCGAGCTGGCCGCGCTGCCGATGCCGCTCGACACGTTGATCGCCTCGCATGAGGCCGTCGAGCGCTACACGACGGAGCTGGCGGCCGAGCTGCAGGGCGTCTTCCAGGACACGGTCGTACGCCCGTACCGCGAGCGCGGCCGGCCGCCTGCGGAACGCGACCAGCTGCTGGAGCTGACCAACAAGCTCAAGCCGCTGATGATCCAGTCGCTGGTCACCTCGTTCCAGCGCGCCGTGGACCGCGCCATCCGCAACAGCGTCCCTCACGACTGAGCGCGGGAGCGCGAGCGCAGAAGCATCGGCCGGTCATCGGGCGGCTATTTTCTGGCGAGCCGTCGATCAAAAGCGACCTCCGTGAGTCGATCCGGCTTGATCACCTCCGAAAGGGTCAGGTCGGAGTCGTAGGAGGTCTCATGCGCAACCCATCGGCGGCAGGCGGCGGACGCATGCCCGATTCGTTCAGAACCCTGGCCCGGACGGGCACCGTCCTGGCGACGGCCGCGGCGATCACGATGACGACGGGCCTGGGCCCGGCGTTCGCGGCGAGCGGCGTCTACGCCGAGTGGGACCTGGGCAGCGGGCGGCTGACCGCCCCCGGCGCGTCCTATCTGGACGGCACCGTCACCAGCAACGCCTCTCGCCAGCAGACCCCTTCGGGGAACTCCACGTTCCTCAACGCGAGCACGCCGTTCGGCAAGGAGTACGGCAGCTCGCAGGGTAAGAACTACCTGTTCTTCGGAACGAGGAACAACAAGGAACACTCGACCGCCACCATCACCTTCGACAACCCCACACCCGTCGGGAGCTGGGGTTTCACGCTCGGCGACATCGACGCGGACAAGGCCGAGATCACGGCCATCGGCGCCGACGGCAAGGCCCTCACCGCCGCCGAACTCGGTTTCCAGTCGGCGTTCAACTACTGCAACGGCAGCCCGCTGCCGTCCACCTGCAAGGGCAAGACCGGCACCGACAAGCCCCACTGGGACGCGGGCTCCAGCACGCTGGTCGGGAACGGCCCCGACACCGACGGGGCCTCGGGCTGGTTCGAGCCCAAGGTGCCGATCAAGTCGCTCGTCATCCACTTCCACTGGCAGACCGGCATCCCGATCGGCCAGCTGTGGATCGCGGGCAAGAGGGCCATGTATCCGGTGCGCGCTCCCGCGGCTCCGGCGCCTCCGCCGGTCAAGGGCGAGCCGCAGATCGCCATGAAGAAGACCGCGCATCCGAAGAAGGTCAGGCCCGGCGACAAGGTCCACTACACGGTCGAGGTCAGCAACAAGGGCACGGCGGACGAGCCGAACGCGCAGTTCACCGACGACCTGAGCGACGTTCTCGACGACGCGAAGTACGACGACGACGCCAAGGCGAGCGCCGGCACGATCGACTACGCCAAGCCGCAGCTCACGTGGCGCGGCTCGGTGAAGTCCGGGCAGACCCGCGCCATCACGTACTCGGTGACGGTCCGGCACCCCGAGTCCGGCGACGGCAAGCTGCGGAACGTGATCATCGGCGCCGGGCCCGCCATGCTCTGCCAGGGCGGCAAGGGCAAGGGCTGCGCGCCCAAGCCGGTCCGCGTTCCCAAGATCTATCTGGTGCACAACTGCCGCCTCGCGTCCGCACCGCCCAGCGTTCTCGGAACGGAGCGCCGCGCCCACTGCTGACGCCCGCTCTTTCGTCCTTCAGAGCCCGCCCGGATCGCCCCGGGCGGGCTCTGGCGCGTTAACGGTTCCTTGACACCCTCCGGGACCTGCGGATATACATGATCCAGTAATTAATTTCACACTGAAACTAAAACAAGCGGGGGGAACGAGCAGGGTGGAGAGCAGCGACGCGCGCCGCGCGAACAGGGCCGTGGTCCTGGGTGAACTGCTCGCCCGCGGCACGACGACCCGGGTGGCGGTCGCCCAGGCGACCGGCCTCAGCAAGGCGACGGTGACCCGTGTCGTCGAGGAGCTGGTAGGCGCCGGACTCGTACGAGAGTCAGGCCCGCTGACCGAGGCCGGCGGCGGCCCCGGCAGCACGCCCGGCAGCGGCCCCGGCCGGAGCGGCGGCGAGCGGAGCGGCGACGGCCGGAGCGCCAGCGGGCGGAGCGGCCGGGGGCGGCAGGCGCTGGCGATCTGCCTCGCGGGTGAGCACCGGCTGGTCTGCGGCGTGGATCTGGGCGGCACCAGCACCCGGTTCCTGGTCACCGATCTCGCCGGGCGGGTACGGGCCTGGGCGCGCGAGGCGACGCCCGGCGACCTCACCACCCAGCAGATGGCGGACTGGCTCGTCACCCACGTTCGGCGGCTCACCGACGGCCGGGAGCTCGGCGCCACCGCGGTCGGCCTGCCCGGCGCGGTGCACCCCGAGACCGGTGCCGTACGGACAGCGCCCAACCTTCCCCAACTTCAGGGCGACGCGTTCGCCCAAGCCGTGAAGGCGGCCCTGCCCGGCGTCACCACGTTCGCCAACGACGTGAACGCGGCGCTGCTCGGCGAGGTCACCGCGGGCGCCGCTCAGGGCCACGCGAACGCCGTGATGATCGCGGCGGGCACCGGCCTCGGCGCCGCCGTCTACCTCGGCGGGCGACCGCTCCCCGGCCGTACGGGAGGCGTCGGCGAGTTCGGCGTGCTGCCGTTCGGCGCCGGGAACCTGGAAGACGCGATCTCCGGCGGCGGCATGGTGCGGTACGCCCGCGAGCTCGGTCACGCCGTCGCCGACGCCGCGCAGATCTTCGAGCTGAACGCCCCGCGACCCGTTCTCGACCAGGCCAGGAACGGCCTGCGGACGATGCTGACCGCCGTCACCGTCGCCTACGAACCGGACGTGATCGTACTCGCCGGCGGCGTCGCCCCCGCGTTCGCGCCCTGGCTCCCCGCGCTCGCCGCCGACCTGGCCGAATTCACGCCGCAGCCACCCGTGCTGCGCACCTCGGTCCTCGGCGACCCGGGCGGCGCCATCGGGTCCTGGGTCACCGCCCTGCACGCCGTCTACCAGGGCCTCGACGTCGCACTGCCCGATCTCGGCGGCGCCGCGACCACCGTGCTCGACCACCTCACCAAGGAGGGACACCATGTTCCTGCGGCGACTGCTTGACACCAACCCCGGCCTCGCGACGGCCGCGGTCCGCCTGCACCGGGAGGGCCGCGTCCGGGCCAACACCTACCTGATCGACCTCGACGCGATCCACGCCAACGCCGCCGCCCAGGTGGCCGAGGCCGAGCGCCACGGCCTGAATCTGTACGTGATGGCCAAGCAGTTCGGCCGCAACCCCGACACTCTGCGCGCCATCGCCGCCGCGGGCATCGACAGCGCGGTCTGCGTCGACATCCAGGGCATGGAGGCCGTTCAGCGCTCCGGCATCAAGATCGGTCACGTCGGTCATCTCGTTCAGCCGCACCGCGGCACCGAGGACGCGGTGATCGCCGCCGACCCCGAGGTCGTCACCGTCTTCAACCCCGAGATCGCCGCCCGCCTGGGCGCCACCGCCGAACGCGCGGGCCGGACCCAGCCCGTCCTCCTCCGCGTCCGAGGCCCCGAGGACACCTACTACTTCGGCCACGCGGGCGGCTTCCCGCTCGCCGACATCGAGAAGTCCGCCGCCGAGATCGACGGCATCCCCGGCCTGCGCGTCACCGGCGTCACCAACTTCCCGTGCATGCTCGCCGACGCCGACACCCGTTCCGTACGCCCGACGCGCAACTTCGCCACCGTCACCGAGGCCGCGGACCGCCTCCGCGCCGCCGGCTTCGAGATCACCCAGGTGAACGCCCCCGGCACCACCTCCGCCGGAACGTTCGCCGAACAGGCCCGCCTCGGCGCCACCCACGTCGAGCCGGGGAACGGCCTGCACGGCACGACCCCGCTGCACCTCTTCGACGACACTCAGCCCGAGGTCCCCGCGATCGTCTACGTCTCGGAGATCTCGCACTTCGACGGCGACGACGCCTACGTCTTCGCGGCCGGCTACTACGTCGACAAGGTGCTCGGCGACTACCAGCTGACCGCCCTGGTCGGCGAGTCCGAGCAGCGCATGAACGTCGAAACGGCCGACGCGGGCGCCATCCACTACTACTGCCGCATCCCCGGCGCCCTCACCCACGGCGCCAAGGTCGGCGACCCCGTCGTCTTCTGCTTCCGGCCGCAGGTCTTCGTGACGCGGGGGCGCACGCAGGCCGTCGCCGGAATCCGTACGGGTGAGCTGGACCTTCGGGGGGTCTACGACGGGGAAGCCCGTCCAGTCGACGGCGTGGCCTGACCACATCGTCTTCGTTCAAGGAGTGACCATGTCCGATTCTCAGGACACTTCCACCACCCCCGGCCTCCGCAAAGGGGCCCTCGGGGCGGTCGGCGCGGCCGTCATCTCGATGGCCTTCATGGGCCCGGCGACCAGCGTCTTCTTCAACACGCCCCTGGCCGCCGGCGCCGCGGGCTACGCCCTCCCGCTCGCGATCCTGCTGGCCATGATCGTCTGCCTGCTCGTGGCATCGGTCATCGCCTCGTTCGCGCGCAAGCTGCCGACCGCGGGCTTCGCCTACACCTTCAACACCCACGGCTTCGGCCGCCACGGCGGCTTCGCGTCCGGCTGGCTCCTCCTGCTGGCGTACGGGATGGTCGGCCCGATGCTCCTGTCGGCCATCGGCTCGTTCACCTCGGCGTTCCTCAAGGACCAGTTCTCCTGGAACGTTCCGTGGTGGATTTTCACAATCCTCTTCGGCGCCGTCGTCTGGGGCATCAGCGGCCTCGGCGTCTCCCAGTCCGCCAAGACCGCCCTCATCTTCCTGGTCCTGGAACTGGGCGTCCTCCTGGCCCTCTTCGCCATCATCTTCGGCAAGGGTGGCGCCGACGGCATCACCCTCGCCCCGTTCAACCCCGGCTCCTCCCCCGACGGCATCGGCGGCCTCGGCAAGGGCATGCTCTGGGGCATCCTCATGTTCATCGGCTTCGAATCCGCCGGAACCCTCGGCGAAGAGGCCCGCTCCGCCAAACGCGCCATCCCCATCGCCCTCTTCACCGCCGTCCTCGCCATCGGCCTCTTCTACGTCCTCTCCGGCTACGCCGCCGCCATCGGCTTCGGCGACACCGCCGCCCTCCGCGACGACGCCGAACCCTGGACGACCCTCATGAACAAGTTCTGGGGCGTCGGCTGGCTCCTCGCCCTGACCGTCCTCAACAGCCAGTTCGCCAACCTCATCTCCGGCGTCACCGCCCAGGTCCGCGTCGTCTTCGCCATGGGCCGCGAGGGTCTTCTTCCTCGCCTGCTGGGTCGAGTCGGCGCCCGCCAGGTCCCCCAGGCCGCCCTCGCCGGCTACATGCTCTTCTCGCTGGCCGCCGCCCTGATCGGCGGCGCCTGGATCAAGCCCATGGGCATGTACAGCTTCGCCGGAACGATCGTCGGCGTCGCCATGGTCATCGTCTACATCAGCATCAGCATCGCGCTCATCCGCTACTACCGCCGCGAACACCCGTCGGAGTTCTCACTTCTGAAGCACGGCGTCGTGCCGGTGGCCGCCGCTCTGTTGCTGTTGATGCCCATCTACGGCCAGCTCGTTCCACTGCCAACTGGCCCGAATCGGGTGGCGCTCGTTCTGATCGTGGCGTGGATGGTGGTCGGGTTGGCCTATCTGGCATGGATCGTTCGCAGTCGGCCCGCTCTCCTAGACGCAATGGGCCGAGTCTGGGCCGAGGATGAGGATTCGGTGGCCGGTTCCTCTTCTACCATTTCCTCCGATTCCTCTTCTTCTTCCATTTCCCGCTCAGGTCGTTAGGGGTATTGCCGGGCGGCTACGGTCACCCCTTCCGCTGCGGCTGGTGCCCGTCTGCGGGTTTGTGCTGGCTGAAGGCCGAAAAGCTCAGCGACGAGGAAGGAAGGGACGGGGCCGGGGGCTGGGTTGTTCGGGTGCGGCTCTCACAGGGCTGAACCACAAGCTTTGATAGCCGCGCTTCGCGCGGGAAAGCACCGTCGAAAGAATCTTCGAAAAACCATTATTCGATCATCGCATTGACGGTATGTGATGGTAAAATAACGGTATGAGTTCGATCGTGGCGGACACCGAATCCGCTTCCACTCAACAACTGGTGGAAGCGGCGTCCGTCATATTCTCCGAACTCGCCAATAGGGCTGCGCCCGAGTCCGGGGCCGCCTGCATGGAATTGGCTGAAGCGCTCTCCACGGTCACCGACCGGGCTGAGCATGTGCTCGCTGAGTTGATTGCGGTGGTTGACCGGACCGGTGAGATGAAGCACTGGGGCCTGCCGTCCACGCAGGCGTGGCTGCGGTGCCGGATGGGCATGCGCGAGGGCCGCGCCAAGGAACGCATCACGCTGGCTCGGCAACTTCACCGGCTCGGCCGTGTCCGCACGGGCCTGGCCACTGGCGAGTTGTCGTTCGGGTACGCGGCCACGATCGCCGACGCTGTGCAGCGCCTCAATGACGATGACACCGCAGCGGCCGAGGACATCCTCCTCACCGCCGCAAACGAGGGCCTGTCGGCGGGGAAGGTCGCCAAGCTCGGCGGGAAGATCCATGACCTGGTGCGTGAGCACAACGGCGAAGACAAGCCACCCGAAGATGTGCAGCGCGGGTATGAGCGGTCCTGGGTGACCGTCAGCCGGTCACTGGATGGTGGCTGCTACCTCAAGGGGTGGCTCAACCCCGAAGACACCGCCATCCTGGACGGCACACTCGCGCCGTTGGCCAAGCCCGCCGGGACCGATGACCGTCGTGACCTGGGC
>NZ_JAGEOJ010000038.1 GCF_017573505.1 Actinomadura barringtoniae | reverse complement strand
GCAGGAAGCGGAGCGGCGGCGGAAGCAGATGACTGAGGCATCGGGCTGGCCGAGCCGTATCCGCAAGGTCATGGAGGAGGACGCGCAGAGACGGAAGGAGATCGCGGACCTGATGGCCCCGTCCGCCATGTTCAAGTTCGCCGAGGAGGCGGAGCGTCAGAGCAAGCGGATCGCCGACCTCATTCGCGGGAGCTTCCCAGTCTGAGCGTCCTCCGTGATCTCCATGGAGAAGTCTCACGCTCCTCAGAAGTAGGGCAACTGAGACTAGAAATGAGACTAGGGACCACGAAGGGCCGGTGTCCGTTGGACACCGGCCCTTGCGTTCTGCCTGGTGAGGCGGTGCGGAGGATACGAGATTCGAACTCGTGAGGCGTTGCCACCAACACGCTTTCCAAGCGTGCGCCCTAGGCCACTAGGCGAATCCTCCGCCGTAGAGACTACCGGGTCTCGGGCACTGATCGGACATCAATAACGGCCGTGAGGGGGATCGGGCCGTAGATGTGGGGGAAGAGTTGCCCGTCGGCGGGCTCGTGGCGGACCTCGGAGCCCAGCCGGGCCGGGTCGATGATCAGAAGGACCAGGTCGGCGCGGTCCACGGCGGTGTAGAAGTTGGCCAGCACGCCCTCGGCCTGGGCCTGATCGGCGGAACAGTGGATGAAGCCCTCGTCCGCGAGGGTGCGGCCCAGAGTCGACATCGCGTACGACTCGCCGGAGGCCTCGGCCGATTCCCAGTGGCGGCGTTCGGCGATGTGCAGGAGCGTCTCCTGCGGGATTGCGGTGGGATGCTCGGACATGGGGCCGGAGCCTACGCGGCAAGCGTGCAAATCCGGGACCGCGGATGCCATAGACTCTGGGAAGACCCCTCGCACGGCGTCACCCTGTGAACCTCCCCAGGGCCGGAAGGCAGCAAGGATAAACAGGCTCTGGCGGGTGTGCGGGGGGTCCTTTTCGCTTCTGACGCTCTGCTTGTTGAGGAGGGCGGGCCCCCGTGAGTCTGGCTCTGTACCGCAAGTACCGGCCCGCGACGTTCGCCGAACTCAAGGGGCAGGAGCACGTCGCCGAGCCCCTGCAGCAGGCGCTGCGGAACGGCAGGATCAACCACGCGTACCTCTTCAGCGGTCCGCGCGGGTGCGGGAAGACCTCCAGCGCCCGGATCCTGGCCCGTTCGCTGAACTGTGAGCAGGGCCCCACGCCCGACCCGTGCGGCAAGTGCGACTCGTGCGTCGCGCTCGGGCCGACGGGGACCGGGCACCTCGATGTGATCGAGATCGACGCGGCCTCGCACGGTGGCGTCGACGACGCTCGTGATCTGCGCGAACGTGCCTTCTTCGCCCCGGTTTCGGCGCGCTTCAAGGTGTACATCATCGACGAGGCGCACATGGTCACCCGAGAGGGCTTCAACGCGCTGCTGAAGCTCGTCGAGGAACCGCCGCCGCACCTGAAGTTCGTGTTCGC
Organism: Actinomadura barringtoniae; assembly: GCF_017573505.1. Taxonomy (GTDB): domain Bacteria; phylum Actinomycetota; class Actinomycetes; order Streptosporangiales; family Streptosporangiaceae; genus Spirillospora; species Spirillospora barringtoniae. Next base: position 76,689 of record NZ_JAGEOJ010000038.1, on the reverse strand, counting down.
GACGACCGAACCGGAGAAGGTCATCGGGACGATCAGGTCCCGGACGCACCACTACCCGTTCCGGCTGATCCCGCCCGGCACGCTCCAGGACCTGGTCGAGGAGATCCTCAAGGCCGAGGACGTACCGTACGAGCCCAACGCGCTGCCGCTGGCCGTGCGTGCGGGAGCGGGGTCGGCGCGTGACACGCTGTCGATCCTGGACCAGCTGCTGGCGGGGTCGGACGAGCAGGGCATCACGTACTCCAAGGCGGTGTCGCTGCTCGGCTACACCGACTCGGCGCTGCTGGACGAGGTCGTCGCCGCGTTCGCCACGCGGGACGGCGCGGCGGTGTTCGCGGCGATCGACCGGGTGATCGAGAGCGGGCAGGACCCGCGCCGGTTCACGGCCGACCTGCTGGAACGGATCCGCGACCTGGTGATCCTGTCGAACGTTCCGGAGGCGGGTGGCAGTGGGCTGCTGAACGTTCCGCCGGACGAGCTTGAGCAGATGCGCCGGCAGGCGGGTTCGCTGGGACCGGGGGAGCTGACCCGGGCCGCCGACCTGTTGCACACGGGCCTGACCGAGATGCGCGGCGCCACGTCGCCGCGGCTGCTGCTGGAGCTGATCTGCGCGCGGATCCTGCTGCCCGCGGCGTACGAGGACGAGGCGTCGATGTTCGCCCGCCTGGACCGCCTGGAGCGCCAGGCCTCCCAGGGCGGCTTCGCCGGGGGCGGCGGCTTCGCGGCGACCCCAGTTGCTCCGGCTCCCGCTGCGCCTGTATCACCCGCGCCAGTGCCGGCACCACCTGCTGCGCCACCCGCGCCTGAGCCTCAGGCTTCAGCGCCTCCTGCGCCTGCGCCTGCGCCTGCGCCTGCGCCTGCACCGGAGCCTGCACCTGCACCTGCGCCTGCGCCTGCACCGGAGCCAAAGGCTCCGCCTGCTCCCGAAGCCTCTGCGCCGGAACAGAGTCGGCCGGCTCCAACTCCGGCGGCGGCTCCACCCCCAGAGGCGGCGCCTGCCGCGCCTGCTGCGGGTGGCGGGTACGACATTGCCGCGGTGCAGCGGTTGTGGCCGGACATCGTCGAGGCGGTGAAGCAGAAGAGCCGGGTCGCCTGGATGGTGATCATGAACGGGGTTCGGCCGCTCACGCTCGACGGGAATCTGCTGACGCTCTCGTTCGAGGCCGAGGGCGCGCGGACGAACTTCGCCAACGGCGGGCGCGACACGGTCCTCCGCGAGGTGCTCAAGGAACGCATGGGCGTCGACTGGCGCATCGACACGGTGCTCGGAGGTGCCGCTCCCGGTGGCGGGGGTGACGGGGGTGGCGGAGGACGTCCTGCTGGACGGCCTTCCGGGCCCGGCGGCACTGGCGGCGGCGGTTATGGAGGCTCCCAAGGGTCTCCAGGCGCGCCACAGGCCGGATTCTCCAACGCGGCCGCGCCGGCACCGCCTCGTACGGGCACCGGACCGCAGCCGTCCGGGCCGCCCAGCGCGCCCACAGGCCCCTCTTCCTCCGCGGCAGGACCGAGTGGTCCGGCTGCTGGTGGAGCGCCTGCGGGCGGAGGCACGGCCACTGCCGTACGGCCTATGCCGCCCGAGCCCGCGCCGCCGATGGACGACGGGCCGCCGCCCCCCGAGCCCCCGCCGATCGACGAGAGCGACGAGGTGGACCCCGAGGGCGACGCCGACGCGGACGGGACCGAGGCCGAGGCGAGCGGCATGGCGCTCATCCAACGCGAGCTCGGCGGGCAGATCATTCGGGAGATCGACAACTCCTGACCGGCCCGGCGGCGTCGGTACGTACCGGATGGCGTTCGAAACCCGTAGTCTCGGGGAGACAGACGTCCGGTACACGACGGTCGCCGACGAAGAAAGCCCCTACCGGGGCTGGAAGGAACGGGAGCACACCGTGGAACCCGGTGGTCAGTTGAACATCCAGGAACTGCTCCAGCAGGCCCAGCGCATGCAGGAACAGCTCTTCGCCGCGCAGCAGGAGCTCGCCGAGACCGAGGTGCAGGGCACCGCGGGCGGCGGCCTCGTCACGGCGACGGTCAACGGCCAGGGCGAGGTGACCGCGCTGTCGATCGATCCCAAGGCCGTCGACCCCGATGACCCGGCGGACACCGCGGAGACCATCGCCGACCTGGTGCTGGCCGCGATCCGCGACGCGGCGCGCGAAGCCGCCGAACTGCAGGCGTCCAAGATGGGCCCGCTCGCCGAAGGACTTGGTGGCGGCGGTGGCATCCCCGGGCTCGGTGGACCTGGCGGCCTGCCCGGCGCCCCTGGCGGTCCTGGAGGCTTGCCCGGCTTCTGAACGGGCTCCGTTCCGATCTTGACCCGACCGTACGTTCCGCCGAACGGACCGCACGACCCGCTGACCTGCACGACCGCTACGACTTCTACGACCTGCAGACCGTACGACCTGCAGACCTACGACCCATAGACCTGCACCGACCTTGTGACCGGCCGAGAACGGAAGGACGAGACCGTTGTACGAAGGGGTGGTCCAGAACCTCATCGACGAGCTGGGCAGGCTGCCCGGCGTCGGCCCCAAGAGCGCGCAGCGGATCGCCTTCCATCTCCTGGCCGCCGACCCCGCCGACGTCGAACGGCTGAGCAAGGCGCTCAAAGAGGTCAAGGACAAGGTTCGCTTCTGCAAGACCTGCGGGAACGTCGCTGAAGAAGACGAATGCCGCATCTGCCGCGACGCGCGCCGCGACCCGCACATCATCTGCGTGGTCGAGGAGTCCAAGGACGTCGTGGCGATCGAGAAGACCCGTGAGTTCCGCGGTCGGTACCACGTGCTCGGTGGGGCGATCAGCCCGATCGAGGGCGTCGGTCCCGAGGACCTGCGCATCCGCGAGCTGATGCAGCGGCTCGCGGACGGCACGGTCAACGAGTTGATCCTTGCCACCGATCCCAACCTGGAGGGCGAGGCGACCGCGACCTATCTCGCACGGCTCGTGAAACCCATGGGCCTGACCGTCACCCGCCTCGCCAGCGGCCTACCGGTGGGTGGCGACCTCGAATACGCCGACGAGGTCACGCTGGGCCGCGCATTCGAAGGACGGAGGCTGCTCGATGTCTGACTCCAACAGCCCGCAGGACTGGAACGCCCTCGCCGAACGCGTCGCGTGCCATGTCGACAACTACTTGGAGGGTCTTGAAGCCGTCGCGCGCGGCGATGCCGCGGCGCACACGGTGCCGATGCTGCTCCTGGAGGTGTCACAGGTCATCCTGGCCGGGGCGCAACTGGGTGCCAGCGCCGACGTGATCCTCCCGGACAACTGGGAGCCCGAGGTCGGCGACGATCCCGACCTGGACGCCGTACGGCAGGGTCTCGCCGAACGGCTGATCGCGGTGGACGAGTACGTCGAGGTCTTCGACCCGTACAAGGACACCGAGGCCACCTCGTACCGCCTGTCCGACGACCTCGTCGACGTGGCCAGCGACCTCGTGCACGGCCTGCGGCACTACCAGCAGGACCGCCCGCTCGAGGCCTTGTGGTGGTGGCAGTACTCCTACTTCAACCACTGGGGCAACCACGCCGGTGCTGCGCTCCGCGCGCTGCACGCGGTCATCTCGGGTGCCCGCCTGGACGTCGCCGAAGAAGTCGCCGCCGTACCGTAGGCCCACCGCGATCAGCAGGCCCGCCGTTCAGTAGGCCCGCCGAACCGCAGGCTTTACCGCCCGCAGGCCTTATCGCCGGACCCGCAGAGCGACCGCACCGCGCCTACTGCGCCTACCGCGTCGACCGCGCTGCTTATCGCCGCGCCGAAACGAGCGGTAGCACGCTGACTGAACGCGCGCATGGCCGAAAGCCGCGGGCCGTACGCCGCTCGACAGCCCTGGCAACGGGTGGCCGAGTACGCGGCGGACGGACTGGGGCCACGGCTTCACCAAGGGTGAATTGGCACACGGCCGCTTGAACGCGCGGGTGATCTACACCTGCTGGCGATCACGGTGAGCGACGACAGAAACGCGTTCGGCTAGCAGTAAGGGGCATGCGGGCCGCCGAGCCCGCATGCCGCTTCCGCCTGCCCGTACGGCCGTGAACGCGTGACCGGCGGGCCCCACTCGCCCCGGCCGTCTCGCATGGCGGACGGGGTGTCCGAATAGTGGGGTTACCTCCTCGTAATCCACGGGTTGGACCTCGGTAGACTCTTCCGCGACACGCCTGACCCCGATCCGAGGAGCGCCCACTCGTGGCTCTTGTCGTGCAGAAGTACGGTGGCTCCTCCGTCGCCGACGCCGTAGGCGTCAAGCGGGTCGCCCAGCGCATCGTCGCAACGAAGAAGGCCGGCAACGACGTCGTCGTTGTGGTCTCCGCGATGGGTGACACTACGGATGAGCTGATCGATCTGGCCGAGCAGGTCAGCCCGCTGCCCCCCGCGCGCGAGCTGGACATGCTGCTCACGGCCGGGGAGCGCATGTCCATGGCCCTGCTGGCCATGGCGATCGCGAACCTGGGCCACGAAGCGCGGTCCTTCACCGGCTCCCAGGCCGGTGTGATCACCGACGGTTCCCACGGAAAAGCGAGGATCATCGACGTCACGCCGGGCCGGGTCGTGACCGCCCTGGACGAGGGGTCGATCTGCATCGTCGCCGGCTTCCAGGGGGTCTCGCAGGGCACCAAGGACATCACGACGCTCGGCCGCGGCGGCTCCGACACCACGGCGGTGGCGCTCGCCGCCGCCCTGGGCGCGGACGTCTGCGAGATCTACTCCGACGTCGACGGCGTGTTCACCGCGGACCCGCGGATCGTGCCTGCCGCCCGCCAGATCCCGCGCATCTCGTACGAGGAGATGCTGGAGATGGCGGCGAGCGGCGCCAAGATCCTGCATTTGCGCTGCGTGGAGTACGCGCGCCGTTACAACATTCCGATCCACGTGCGGTCCTCCTTCAGTCACAAGGAGGGCACCTGGGTCGTCGACAGCAGTGAGATCGAGGGGCAGGACATGGAGCAGGCGATCATCTCCGGCGTCGCGCACGACCGGAGCGAGGCCAAGATCACCGTGGTGGGCGTGCCCGACAAGGTCGGCGAGGCCGCCACGATCTTCACGGTGCTCTCCGAGGCCGAGATCAACATCGACATGATCGTCCAGAACGTGTCGGCGGCGTCCACCGGCCGCACCGACATCTCGTTCACGCTCCCGGCGAGCGACGGCCAGAGCGCGATGAACACGCTCAACAAGCTCAAGCAGCGCATCGGCTTCGAGTCGCTGCGCTACGACGACCGCATCGGCAAGGTCTCGCTGATCGGCGCGGGCATGCGCTCCCACCCGGGCGTCACCGCCAACTTCTTCTCCGCCATCGCCGACGCCGGCGTGAACATCGAGATGATCTCCACCTCGGAGATCCGCATCTCGGTGATCGTGACGCAGGACGACATCGACACCGCGGTCGCCGCCGCCCACCACGCCTTCGACCTCGACTCCGACCAGGTCGAGGCCGTCGTCTACGGAGGCACCGGCCGCTGACCGTCCACGAAGACGACGGCCGCTGACCGTCCGACAGACCCCATCTTCGGATCCGGGCTCGGGCCGGACCCGGGACCGGACGTCAGGCTCGGACGTCAGGCTCGGACCGGACTCGGACCCCGCCTTGGAGCCGATCGGTGCTCCAGGGCGGGGTTTTGTCTCTCTGCGGGGTGTGATTGCGGCAACCCTTGGGGGACGTGGTGCGTTGGATGTAGGGCGGCCCCGAACGGGTTGAGGGAACCGGGTCGCATGCCACAGCTGCCCTGCAGAGTCATATGGCATGGTCGGGTGGCCGGATGCCCGAAGCGACAAGGAGAGTGCGCCCATGAGCACGCTGGATCCCTCCGGACGGAAGCCGACCCTCGCCGTGGTGGGGGCTACGGGGGCCGTCGGCGGCGTGATGCTCGACATCCTGTCCACGCGGCAGGACGTGTACGGGGAGATCCGGCTGGTGGCGTCGGCTCGTTCGGCGGGCAAGAAGCTTTCGGTGCGCGGGCAGCGGGTCGAGGTGGTCGCGCTGGCGCCGGAGGTGTTCGACGGGGTCGACATCGCGATGTTCGACGTTCCGGACGCGGTGTCGGCGGAGTGGGCGCCGGTCGCGGCGGAACGCGGGGCCGTGGTGGTCGACAACTCCGGGGCGTTCCGGATGGACCCGGACGTGCCGCTCGTCGTCCCCGAGGTGAACGCCGACGACGCGCGCAAGCGGCCGCGCGGGATCATCGCCAACCCCAACTGCACGACGCTGTCGATGATCGTCGCGATCGGGGCGCTGCACGAGCACTACGGGCTCAGCGAACTGGTGGTCGCCTCTTACCAGGCGGCCTCCGGCGCTGGCCAGGCGGGCATCGACGTGCTCTACGACCAGCTCGAACGGATCGGCGGCAAGCGTGAGCTCGGTCACCGCGCGGGCGACGTCCGTAGCGCCGTGGACGACGATCTCGGCCCGTTCCCCGCGCCGCTGGCGATGAACGTGGTGCCGTGGGCCGGCTCGCTCCAGGACGGCGGATGGAGTTCCGAGGAGCTCAAGGTCCGCAACGAGACGCGGAAGATCCTCGGGCTCCCGGGCCTGAAGGTCGCGGCGACGTGCGTGCGCGTGCCGGTCGTGACCACCCACTCCCTGGCAGTCCACGCCGTTTTCGAGTCCAGGGTGGACCAGCGCGAGGCGCAGGCGCTGCTCGCGGGCTCGCCGGGCGTCGTGCTGAACGACAACCCGGAGATGTACGAGTTCCCCACTCCGGCCGACGTCGTGGGCACCGATCCGACGTGGGTCGGGCGGGTCCGGCGGTCGCTGGACGACCCCAAGGCGCTCGATCTGTTCCTGTGCGGCGACAACCTGCGCAAGGGCGCCGCGCTGAACACCGCCCAGATCGCCGAACTGGTGGCCGCCGAATTGAGAGGCTGATGGACCGGATCGCCGTTTAGGGTGGCGTACGTGACCGAGACCAAAGCCGTCAAGTCGGAGCAGACGCGGGCGCTGATCGTGGAGACGGCCCTGCGGCTCTTCCGCGAACGCGGATACGAGGCGACGACGATGCGGGCCATCGCCAAGGAGGCAGGGGTCTCGGTCGGCAACGCCTACTACTACTTCGGCTCCAAGGAAGAGCTCATCCAGGCGTACTACGACGAGCTCCAGGACGAGCACGTCGCCGCCTGCCGCGCCGTCCTGGCCGCCGAACGCGACTTCGCGCCCCGGCTGCTCGGCGTCCTGCGCGCCCGGGTGGACACGATGGTGCCGTACCACGAGTTCGCCGGGAAGTTCTTCAAGTTCGCCGCCGAGCCGACCAGCCCGCTCAACCCGTTCAGCGCCGAGTCGGGCCCGGCCCGCGAGTCCGCGGTGGCGATCTACCGCGAGGTCGTGAACGGCTCCAACCTCAAGATCGACGAGGAGTTCCGCAAGGAACTGCCCGAGCTGCTCTGGCTCTACTCGATGGGCATCGTCCTGTACTGGGTCCACGACAGCTCGCCCGGCTGCCGCAAGACCTACCTGCTGGTCGAACGCACCGTCCCGATCGTCAACAAGATGGTGACGATGTCGCGCATCCCCGGCTTCAAGTCCGTCACCCGCGAGCTCGTCGGCGTCATTCGCGAGGTCCGCGCCTGACAGGTAGGCCCACGCTCCTGACGCCGACGAGCCAGAGCAGCGGTGTGGCTAGTGGAAGAGGATGTCCCAGTGGCTGTTCTCACGGGCGAAGGTGACGTCCTCGGGTGAACGGTAGAGCTGTGCGCCGTCGCCGCGCACGCCGGTGTGGCGGTAGGCGTGCGTGATGTGGTGGTCGGTGCAGCGCGTCGGCATGACGTCGATCTTGTAGCCGTTCGAGTGGCTGTAGCGGCCCTTGGCGTGGCCGTTCTCGGTGCCGCCGGAGACCGTGAGGTGGCAGCCGCTGTCCTCCTTGAAGTCGATGAGGCCGTCGATCGAGCCCCATCGCATGCCCTCGAAGGATGTGCAGTCGGTCCTGCGGCGGTCGTGGCAGCGGCCGTTGGAACGCCAGCCGATGCCGTTCGAGCGCAGCGACCACTCCGCGAAGCGCTCCTGCATGCGCACGGAGCGGCTCATGCGCTTCGACCCCGCGAACACGGCGGTGGCCTTGTGCGCGGCGGCCGTGGTCGGCCGGTGCGCCTGGGCGTTCGCCGACGTTCCAGGCATCAGCGCCGACACAGCCAGCGCGCAGCAGATGGCCATGGCGATCCACCGCCGAACGCGGCGCATGGCGATGCCGTGGCCTGCGTGGCGCAGCGCGACGGCGCGACGCGCATAGCGCGTGGCGATGCTGTTGCCCGCACTGCGCGTGGCGATGCTGTTGCCCGCGCTGCGCGTGGCGACGCTGCGGCGCGCGTGGTGCGTGGTGGTGCCGTGGCGCGGGTCGCGCTGGGCGTGGTCGTACGACCGAGATCCCTCGTGGCGCGTGACGCGCTCGGGATGGTGATACGGCCCGTCCTGACCAGGCATGTCCGTTCCCCCCGGTACTCGGCCCTCACGGTGAGGGCATGCAGTGAGCACTGCGCCGAAGCATCTGGCAACGGCGCATGGGGGCAAGGACCCTTCCGGCCTGGGTTTGCCCAACCCTGGCCGAGATCAGAGATCCCCTTCTCGTGGATCACGTAAACCGCTACCGAGGCGGGCACGTCCCGCCCCGGCGTGGCGAGGGTCAGACGAATCAGGGCATATCGAGATGCTTGCGGGCGAACGCCATCTCGGCCGCCATCTGCTTGATGCGTTCCTCGACGACCAGCGACCCGTGCCCGGCGTCGTACCGGTACACGTCGTGGGTGCGGCCGAGCTCGGCGAGCCGGGCGAGGTAGTTGTCGATCTGCCGGATGGGGCAGCGCGGGTCGTTCTCCCCGGCCAGGACCAGCACGGGCGCCTTCACCTGGTCGATGTAGGTGATCGGGGAGGACTCGCGGTAGCGGTCGGGCACCTCCGTCGGCGAGCCGCCGAACAGCGATCGGTCGAACGCCTGGAGTCCTTCCATTTCGTCCTCATATGCGGCGACATAGTCGGCCACGGGGACGGCGGCGACCGCCACGGTCCAGTCGTCGGGCTGCGTGCCGATTCCGAGCAGCGTCAGGAAGCCGCCCCACGAGCCGCCGGTCAATACGAGCCGCGCCGGGTCGGCGAGGCCGGACTCGACCGCCCAGTCCCGTACGGCCTTGATGTCCTCCAGCTCGGTCAGCCCGACGCGGCCCTCGATGGCGTCGCGCCACTGCGACCCGTAGCCGGTCGAGCCGCGGTAGTTCACCCGTACGACCGCGAAGCCCTGGTCGATCCACGCGGCGACGGCGGGCGCGAACGAGTCGGCGTCTTGCGCGGTCGGCCCGCCGTGGATGTCGAAGACGGTGGGGAACGGCCCGGTCCCGTGCTCCGGCTTGCTGATGAGGGCGTGGATGCGGCCCGCGAGGCCCTCGACCCAGACGTCCTCCACCGGAACCGAGGACGGCGCGGCGGGTCCGGGCGGGGCGAGCACGACCGAGCCCGAGGTGGAACGGATCACCGGCGGCTCGGCGGCCGACGACCAGGAGAACTCGACCGTGCCGTCGGGGCGCGCGGTCATGCCGCCGATGACGCCGCGCGGGGTGTCGATCCTGGTCAGGGCCACGGCGCCGACGCCGGCAGTGCCGTTGCTGGTGGCGTCGTCGCCGGTGGCGAGGTCGTAACGGTAGAGCTCGTCGCGCGCCTCGTGCGAGTGCGAGATCAGCAGCGCGGAGCCGTCGCGGTACCACTCGGCGCCGATCTCGCCGGGCAGGTCCAGGACGATCTCCTGTTCGGTGCCCGCGACCGGATCCCAGATCAGTAGTTCGTCCTTGCCGCGCCGCTCGTGGTTGACCAGCAGCCGCGTGTCGCCGGCGACCGGCGCGAAGCCCGCGCCGTAGACGCCCTTGCCCTCGCCGTCCCACAGGTCCGCGACCGTCGTGCCGTCCTGGCGCACCACGCGCAGCGCCATGTGGCGGCTGTCGCCATGCTCGCTGTGCCCGATCGCGATGAGCGACTCGTCCTCCGAGAGGGCCGCGACATGCGCGTCCTCGGCGTGCTCGTAGAGGGTCTCGGGTGCCTGGCCCGGCCGGCACAGGTGAACGGAGTTGCCCGCCTCGGTCGTACGGCCGACGACCGCGAGGCCGCTCGAGCCCAGCGCCAGCCCGGACGGGTAGGACGCCTGGAGCCCGGCAACGGCGGGAGCGTCCTCGCCACCGCCGCCTCCGAACGGCTGGCGCCGCCACACCCCGAACTCGTCGCCGTCGGTGTCGGCGAACCACCAGATCCATTCGCCGGACGGGTCGACGGTGCCCATCCAGGTCCCGTTCGGCCGGTCGGTCACCTGCCGCCGCTCGTCGGACTGGCGGTCCCAGGCGTAGATCTCCCACGTCCCCGTCACGTTCGACCGGTAAATGCTGCGGTGCGGGGCGTCGTCGGCCCACCCGGGCAAGCTCACCCGTGCCGCCCGGAACCGGGCCTTCCAGCGCTCATCGTCGACCATGTGACCAAGTATCTCCCAGGCCACATACCTGATCGTGCTTCCCGTCGCGGACGAATGGTCCCGGGAAGGCAGACGAACGGGCCCGGGGAAGGTAGGCGAACGGGTCCGGGCAAGGCGGGCGAACGGGTCCGGGCAAGGCGAAGGCCGGGCGAGTCAGGGACTCGCCCGGCCTCAGGGCCTTGCTATCGGACTATCGGCCTACCGGGCCTACTGGAGGGTCAGCGGTCGGCGGGAACCGAGCCGTCCGAGGTCTCCCAGGTGGAGTCGGGGATGCTCTCGATGTAGGCGGAGCGCATGCCCGGGTTGAGGTTGTTGTGGACGGCGCGGGCGACCCGCTCGATCGTACGGATGCCGTACGCCATGGAGGGGGTGTCGCGGGTCAGGACGACGATCTCGTAGTCCTGGCCACGGCCGTCGAAGGTGCCGATGCTGTGCACGCGCCAGTAGCGGCCGTGGCGGGGGAGCCAGCCGTTCTTCACATGCCAGTGAACGCCGGACGGGCGGCCGGTGGGTGTACCCCATCGCTGCGAGGAGATGACCTTGCCCATCAGGCCCAGGCCGTAGTTGCGGGCCTTGTCGCTCAGGATGCGGTTGCGCGCCGTGTAGACGTTCAGCAGCCGGATCTGGTCGCGGGCGGTGATCTGGGTCAGGCCCCAGTAGTGGGTCGGGCCCAGCTTGGTCTGCGACATCCCGGCCTGCTTCAGGAACCGCTGCATCCGGGTCCGGCCGACCGAACGCCACAGGCTGGAGGCGGCGTCGTTGTCCGACCGGGTGATCATCTTGTACGCCAGCGACTTCTCGGTGGAGGTCATCTTGCGCTTCTGGTCCAGCACCTTGCGCAGCAGCGCGCCGAGGATGGTGGCCTTCACGACGCTGGCCGAGTCGTAGTGGCGGCTGGAGTCGACCGCGCAGTAGATGTGGCGCTTGCGGTCGTAGACGGCGACCGACTCGGTGCCGGTACGGCCTCGCAACGCTGAACGGATCGCGTTCCCCAAGGTGCGCGCCATCTTCGGATGCGCGGACGACGTGCAGGGATTGGCCGCCGCCGCCGCTGCGGCCCCGGCCCCCGTGGGCGTGGTGCGCGGCGCGGCGCTCGCGGCAGGCGCGATCGCAAGGGAGGAAGTGAGTACGGTGCCGGCGAGCAGCGCGGCAGAGAAAGACTTGCGGATACCCCGTGGCATTTCAGTGACGGTAGCGACGGATGGTACGCCCGAGGCAGAGGGCCGGTGATAACGACTCGATACCGAAGCCGTCCACAAGGTGTGGACGGCCGACGTCAGCCCTGCTCGGAGCCCGCTTCCTCGGCCGCGGCCCCGGTGGCGTCGACGTTGTCGGCGTCGTCGTCGGGGGGACCGTCGGCGGGGGCGCCGTCGGCGGGGGCGCCGTCGGCGGGGGCGCCGTCGGCGGGCGGGACGAGGCGGCCGAAGACCTCGTCGAGCTCACGCCGTACGCGACGTTCCATCGCGCGGGAGAAGCCCGCCTCCACCGCCACCTGCGCGCCGGGCCGGAGCTGCGCGAGCGTGTCGGTGAGGCCGGCCAGGTCCTGGTTGGCGAGTGAACGCGACGGCAGCGGCCCGACCACGTGCGTCATGATCAGCCGTACGAACATGTCGGCCAGCTCGTCCACACTGTGCTGGAGCCGGCGGCTGGCCGCGAGGACGTCCGACAGAGGAACCCCGGCCCGTACGAGCGCCACGGTCGCCTCGAGCTGGCGGCGGCTCCAGTGCGTGACCCGGTCGCCGTGGACCTCCAGGTAGCCGAGTGCGACGGCCTCGTCGATCGAGGAGGGGCCGACCTCGCCGGGGAACAGCTCGGCCAGCTCGTCCAGGGACATGTCCACAGGCGTCTCGGTGGACCACGGCGCGATCACGGCCTTCTCCAGGCCGAGCACGGCGGCCACGTCGTGCCCCTGCTCCCAGGCCGACAGCAGCTCCTTGATGCCCTCAAGGGTGTGCCCGCGGTCCAGCAGGTTGCCGATCACGCGCAGCCGGGCGAGATGGTCCTCGGAGTAGAGCCCGATCCTGCCCACACGCCGCGGCGGCGGCAGCAGCTTGCGCTCCTGGTAGTAGCGCAGCGTACGGACCGGCACGCCCGCGGCCTGCGCGAGCTCACTGATCCGATACTCCCGGCCGTGCGGCGGCTCGGTCCGGTCGTCATCGGCATCCCACGCGGGCTGGTCCGTCACGGCCGCCAAGCATAGTTGCGCGAGACCCCCTCCCGTTTCGCTTCGAATGATCTTGGGGACACACCGTGATGATCGCCGGGTCGGGACCCGGCTGTGCGGAGAACGGGGGTGACCGCGCATGACGAACCGGCTGCCGGCCCTGGGCGGTGTCGTCCGCGACCGCCAAGGCGCCTGACCAGGCGGGACGACCCACATGACGTCAACCCACGACCCCGAACCCCGCCCCAACCCCGGGCCCGCCGACCCCACCCCGAACGACGCCTCCGCTCCGAGCGCCCCGGCGGGTGGGGAGGGGGCGCATTTGCCTCGGCTTCAGGTGAAGGTGCAGCCGAGGTTGCGGAAGGCGATCGTGTTCGGGGTGATCGCGGGGTGCCTGGCGGTGGTTTCGCGGTTCGGGAATCCGGACTCGCGCGAGGTGACGTCCAGGCTGATGGCATGGGTGGGCGCGCTGGCGTTCCTGGCGTTCGCGATGGCGGCCGTCGTCAGCCTCGGCGGCGAGTTGCGCAGGGTGTCGGTGCCGCGCCTCGGGGAGGGGCGCGCGGCGATCGTACGGCTGGCCATCGTGCTCGCCGGCGGCGTGTTCGCGCTGATCACGATGATGGGCCTGGTGAACCTGCCGGTCGGGCAGCTGATCCTCGGCGGCGCGCTGACCGGCGTGATCCTCGGCATCGCGGGCCAGCAGACGCTGTCGAACGTGTTCGCCGGGATCGTGCTGCTGTACGCCCGGCCGTTCGACATCGGCGACCACGTGCACATCCGGTCGGGGCCGCTGGGCGGCGAGCTGGACGGGTTCGTGACCGAGGTCGGGCTGCTGTACGTGCAGGTGGAGAGTGATGAGGGGAGTTTCGCCGTGCCGAACTCCCTCATGCAGAGCGCCGCGGTAGCGCGCGCGGGCTCAGAGGCCCCGGATACGGCTTGAACTGCTGTTTTGCGTTACCCTCGGCCGGTCTGCAGGGTTTCCCCCCGACCCGGAAGAGGCTGTCTCCATGTTGAAGGTTCGATCGGCCGCCGTCGCGGTGACCGTTCTGGTCGCGGCGTTCGGGCTGAGCGCGTGCTCCCACCAGAAGCGCTGGTGCGAGTTCGACGCGACCGACACCAAGGTGAGCAACAAGTTCTGCGAGAACGGCACCCCCGGGTACGAGTGGGAGCCGGACGGCGACAAGCACAAGAAGACCAAGACCAAGACCAAGAAGAGCACGCCGAAGACTCGCAAGACCCACTGAGCTGCAAGGCTGCAAGGCTTCGAGGGCCATGAACGACGACGGCCGGTCCCCTTTGGATCAGGGGACCGGCCGTCGCGCTGCGGGCGCCTTCACGTGACCCGCCGCAGGGTCATGGTTCGCTTGGATCTCTTACGGCGTGCTCCGTTCTTGCACGGGGTTTCGTCGGCGTTCAGCAGGTCGCGCATGGTCTGGGGAACGAGGTCTGCGGGCCGGTCGGCGAAACGGGAAGACATTTGATCTCCTCTAGGTCGGCGAATAGGTCGCGAAGGGGCGTTCGGCGGGGCCGGGGCCTCAGGCGGCGGCCATGCAGGACGAGTAGGCGCGCGAGACGGAGTCGAGGGCCCAGCGCATCCGCGCGGCGTACGCCTCGGGGTGGTCGCCGGCCTCCTGGGCCACGGACGCCAGGCAGGTGGCGCAGTCGTCGCCGCACTCGGCCAGGCGCTCGTCGATGGCGGCGCGGACCTGGGTGGTCGAGGGGCGGCCGGAGGCCTGCAGGCGCGAGGTGAAGAGGATCTGCGCCAGTTCGGACGCGCTCAGGGAGATCGGGGAGGCGGTGGTCGGGTTCGTGGCCGGGGCGATCGTCGCGGACATCGCTGCCTTCTTCCTCCGGTGGGGCTCTCGTGGCCCCTTTCCTTGCTCTTAACTTTGAACCTGAGGTGGGGCCCTTGCCATCGGGGAAAACCCCCTATAACGGTGGAGGAAACCCCCCTTCGAACCCTTAGACGCTCCTACACCCACTTAGGGGTGAGGCTCGGAGGCACTTTTTCGTACGGCGGTTTCGGCCGTTTGGATCAGTGCCTCGCGGCACGCCCGGATCGCGGGGTGACCGCCGCTACCTCGGCGAACGGCCGTGGACAGTAGCCGGCGGCTCTGCTCGGGGGGCAGCTCGCGGAGCCTTACGCCGGACGCCTTACGTCCCGCCCAGACCAGATCGGGCAGGAACGCGGCCGCGTGGCCCTGCTCGACGAGCCTGAGGTGCAGCAGAAGATCGCTGGACTCGTACCGCACGTCCGGCTCGAATCCCGCGGCGCGGCACAGCGTCGTCGCCCAGTGGCGGGACGCGCTGCCCGCCGGTTCCATGACCCAGGGGTGATCGGCCAGGTCGGCGAGGTTCTCGTACGGCACGTCCAGGGGATGGGCGAGCCGGATCTCGTCGTGCGACAGGTCGTCGAGCTCGATCTCCGCGGGACGCGGATGCGGGTTGCCGGGGTACTCCTCGGCGATGACCAGGTCGAAGTCGCGGGCCTGCAGCGCTGGCAGCGCCGCCTCCGGCTCGGTCTGCGTGACCTGGACGCGCAGCCGCGGATGGGCCCGGCGCAGCAGCGTCAGCGCGGACGGGACGAGGGCGAGCGCGGCGGTCTGGAACGCGGCGACCCGCAGCACGCCGGTGATGTCGGTCAGCGAGGCCGCGAGCTCGGCCTCCGCCCGTTCGAGCCGTTCCAGAACGGCCTCGGTGTGCGCGACGAGGATCTCCGCCTGATCGGTGAGCCGTACGCGCCGCCCGACCGGCTCCAGGAGCCTGACCCCGGCCTCCTTCTCCAGGACCGCCAGCTGCTGGGAGATCGAGGAGGGGCTGTAAGAGAGCGCCTCGGCCACGGCGGCGAGCGTTCCCTGGTACTTGAGTTCGCGCAGCAGCCGCAGGCGGTGCAGATCCAGCACGGTCCGCCCTCCTCTTTCGATCATTCAGTTCTTCTGACGATTATCGCTCGGAAACATTCGCTGGACCGATGATACGTCGTGCGGGCACTGTGATCCCATGACCTCGACGACGCTGACCCAGCCGAGCCGGCCGACGCAGTCCTGGTACGCCCGGCCGTCCGCCCGCTCGTGGACCGCCGTTCCCACGCAGGGACCCAGCCCTCGGGACTTCCACGCTCAGCTGCCGGGCTACGCGCCGACCCGGCTCGTCGAAGTCCCCGCGCTCGCCGCCGAACTCGGTGTGGACCGGCTGTTCGTCAAGGACGAGTCGTCCCGCCTCGGGCTCCCCGCGTTCAAGATCCTCGGCGCCTCATGGGCGATCTACCGGGCACTGTCGGAGCACCACGGCATCGAGCCCGACTCGTTCGAAGCCCTCCGCCACCAACTCGCCACCCGCGTCGCCACCGCCCGCGCTGGCGACCGCTCCGCCGACTGCACTGCCGATCGCACCGCCGATCAGTCCGCTGTACGGCTGGTTACTGCGACCGATGGGAATCACGGTCGGGCGGTTGCTCGCATGGCGGCCCTGCTGGGCCTGGCCGCGCACGTTTTCGTGCCCGAGGGCGTTCACCCTGCCGCGCGTGCCGCGATCGAGGCTGAGGGCGCCACGGTCACCGACGTCCCTGGCCCGTACGACGAGGCCGTGCGCATCGCGTCTGAGAGTGGTGGTCTGCTCGTTCAGGACACGGCGTGGCCGGGGTACGAGCGGATCCCGCAGTGGATCGTCGACGGCTACTCGACGCTGTTCGCCGAGATCGACGATCAGTTGCGCGCGGCCGGGGCCGAGCCGGCCGGGCTTGTCGCCGTCCCTGTCGGCGTCGGCTCGCTCGCTCAGGCCGCCATCACGCACTATCGGCGCGGCCAGGACCACGCTGACGCGCCGACCGTGCTCGCCGTCGAGCCCGACACCGCCGCCGGGGTGCTCCGCAGCCTGGAGCACGGGACGCCGGTCACCGTCCCGTCCGGCTCGACGATCATGGCCGGGCTCAACTGCCCGACCCCTTCCAGCCTCGCCTGGCCCTACCTCGTCGGCGGCCTGGACGCGGCCGTGACCGTCACCGACCAGGACGCGGCCGACGCGGCGCGCGAGTTGGCGGCACTCGGCGTTCCCGCAGGTCCTTGCGGTGCCGCGTCCCTGGCAGGCGTACGGGCGGCTCTTACCTCGGGGCGCCCGGACCGTCGCGCCGGATTGGCCCCGCATCACGCCCGTACCGTCGTTCTGCTCAGCACGGAGGGTGCGGAGGCCAATCCGGCGCTCGCGGACGCCTGAGGGTTAGCACCGGCTGATCTGGACCTTGTGCTGAGGGTTAGCGCCGGCTGATCTGGACCTTGTGGAACTCGGTGTAGCGGCGCGGGTAGCCGTCGCCCGGGTTGTTCTGCTCGTCGTTGCCCGCCTCGCCGATGCGCTGCAGCACGTCCAGGCCCGCCGTGACGCGCCCGAACGGGGTGTAGGCGGGGGAGAGCTTGGTGTCCTTCCAGGTGAAGAAGAACTGGCTGCCGTTGGTGTTGGGCCCCGCGTTCGCCATCGCGACCGTGCCCGCCGGGTAGGTGGCGCCCTCGAGGTTCTCGTCCGGGAACTGGTAGCCGGGCGCGCCGCTGCCGGTTCCGGTCGGGTCGCCGCACTGCAGAACGAAGATCCGCTGGGTGGTGGAGCGGTGGCAGTGCGTCCGGTCGTAGAAGCCGCGCTCGGCCAGGAAGCGGAACGAGTAGGTCGTGCAGGGCGCCTTGTCCGTCAGCGCCTCGAACTTGATCGAGCCCTGGGTGGTGCGCAGCCGCGCGGTGTAGGGCTTGGCGGCCTTGGCCGGGTCGAAGACGGGCAGCCCCACCCACTTGCTGACCGGCTTCACCTTTGTGTACGCGCAGGCCTGCGCCACGGCGGAGGCGGCCACGGCGTCCGCGTCGACCGTCGTGCGCGCGGTGTTGGAACGGGGCGCGCTGCGGCTCTGCGGCGAGGCCGAGCCGGCGGTCGCGGTGTACGCCGAACCGGTCAGGCCGACGGCGACGGCGGCTACGGAGACGGCGATGGTCCGGCTGCGCTGGGGCATGGGGCTGCCTCTCTTCTGATCATCGGGACGCCACAGATTAGGCCGACCCCGCGGCACCGGATAGGGCCCGCCGGGCGGTTCGTCAGATGTCCACAGCGGCCGGGTGCACCTAAGTACACCCTCGCTCTGGTGTTCAGGGCCATTAATCGCGGCGCCGCCCGTCGGCAGAGTTGATCACGCAAGCCAGTGATCCACCTGAGGGGAAACCAGTGATGAACGCTTCGACCCGCCGTACCGGCCAGGCCCTGGTCACCGTCGCCTTGGGCGGGGCGCTCACCGCCGCGCTCATCCCGGCCGCGTCCGCCGCGTCCGCCGACACCCCCGCCGCCGGCGCCCCCGCTTCGGCCGACGCCAAGCCGCCCGCCGGGCTTCAGGCGGCGGCCGACCGGCTGGTCGCCGACGGGCAGCCCGGGGTGATCGTCATGACGCGGCGGGGAAACAAGGTGGCGCACGTGACGTCCGGCGTGGCCGACCGTGCCACCGGAACGCCGATGGACCCGCGCATGCACACCCGGATCGCGAGCGTCACCAAGACCTACACGTCCACGGTCGTTCTCCAGCTGGCGGGCGAGCGGCGGCTGTCGCTGAACGACCCGGTCGCCAAGTGGCTGCCCGGCGTTCTCACCCGCAACGGCAACGACGGCCGGAAGATCACCATCCGGCAGTTGCTGGCGCAGCGGAGCGGGCTGAACGAGTTCGCGCTCGACCCGCGGGTGCAGACCCAGCCGACGCGGACGTGGAAGCCGCGCGAGCTGGTCGACATCGCGCAGGAGAAGGCGCCGCAGTACAGGCCCGGCCATGGCTGGAACTACTCCAACACCAACTACATCCTCGCCGGGATGATCGTCGAGAAGGTCACCCACCACTCGTTCGGCACCGAACTGCAGCGCCGCATCATCAAGCCGCTCAAGCTGCGCCACACCTCGCTGCCCGTCGCGAGCATGCAGCTGCCCAAGCCGTACGTGCACGGCTACTTCGGCGACTACGGCGACGTCAGCACCGCGATCAGCCCCTCCAGCGGCTGGACGTCCGGCGGCATGGTCTCCACGGTCGACGACGTCGCCCGCTTCCACCGGGCGCTCTACACCGGCCGCCTTCTCACCAAGCGCATGCAACGCGAGATGACCACCGCGCGCCCGGTGACCGACGACTGGGTCAAGGAGGACTACGGCCTCGGCGCCGCGCGGACCCGCTTCTCGTGCGGCTTCGGCTGGGGCCACGACGGCGGCTGGCCCGGCTACCGCACCTGGACCTACACCAGCGCGGACGGCAAGCGCCAGGCCGTGATCACCTACAACGGCCACAACTCCACCATCGAGGCGGACAAGACCTTCCAGTCCCACCTCAAGAAGGCCGCCGAGGTCGCCTTCTGCTCCTGACGAACGCCGCAGCAAGTCCGAGCGAGGCCGGGCCGGGATTCACATCCCGCGCCCAGCCTCGCTGTCGTTCATGTGCCGTGGCAGGCGTACGACGAAGCGGGAGCCGTCCTCGACGTGGATGGTGCCGCCGAGGCCGGTGACGATGTCGCGGACGCTGTCCGGTGTCCCCGACGGTGCCGATGTCGCGGCCGCCAACCGGCTCGCGCCGTAGCTTACGAACCGCTGCCAGGTGTTCCGGCTGCTCGCGTCCCCGCCCTGGCCGCGCCCGGAGTGGGCGATCGCGATCACCGGCACCGAACCGTTCGAGTCGCTGTCGCCGTCCGACGCGGACACGCTTCGCCGCCTGCCGCAGGCCGGATACGCGCCAGTGGCGCAGGACGGTGGAGTGGCCCTCTACCGGCTGCGCCACTGACTCGGGCCTTGGTTACGGGAGGAGCTTGGCGGCCTTGACCTGGTGCAGGTGGATGACGATGTCGTACGAGGCGCTCAGGGAGACCTTCAGGTCCTCGCCGGGCGACCAGAAACCGCCGCCGATGACGCGGGTGGGGCGTACGCCGGCCAGCCAGTTGCGCACGGCGGGCGGCGCCGTACGGGTGTCCAGGAAGAAGTCGCGGTAGCGGACCTGATCCAGGACGTTCTCGTTGTAGCCCTTGCTCGCTGCAGAAACCGTTCCCTTGCAGGTGCCCGGCCTCTCCGCGGGCACAGAGTCGGTCGGGCAGGACTTTCCGGCCTCGGGCTGGAAGTTGTAGCCGCCCTGGTTGAACGTCGTGCCCACGTTGACGTACCGCGAGCCCAGGCGGTCGCGGAGGAACGCGCCCTGCGGATGCGGAACGAAGGCCGGGTCGATGGCCTTGCGGCTGATGTGCGGGTCGAGGCCAGACAACTGCACCTTGCTGCGCGTGACGCGGTTCCACCACAGGATGTTGTCGGCCATGGACTTGTCCCGGTAGACCTGCGCCTTCTGCGCCTCACCCGGCTTGGACTGGTCGAAGGTGTAGTCGGTGAAGGTCTGGGTGAGTGAACGTGCGTGCTGCACGGCCCAGACGTAATCGGTCTTGTGCCTGCCCGGGCCCTGCTTTTGAAGGAGATTGAGCGCCTGAGTCGCTCGCGCCGCGTTCTGCTGGCGAACCTCTGGCGGCTGGCTCAGAGCCTTGCCCATGTAGACGCCGGCGTCGGGCGTGCCGGGTCGCAGGCCGTCGTAGAGCTTGATGAACGCCGGCAGAAGCTTGGGCCGGTCGCGCTTGACGTAGGCCAGGACCTTGTCGAAGAGGACGTCGCCCGGGTAGAGCAGGTCGTCGCCCATGAACTGGACCTTCTTGGCCTGCGCGTGCGTGCTGTTGTAGGCGCGCATCCACTTCAGCAGGCCGAGGAACTCCGCGTTGTCGAAGAGCGCGTACGGCCCGCGGAACTCGTTGTGCATGATGACGCGGGGGTCGCCCTTGCCGCGCAGGACATAGTCGTTCAGGCGCAGGCCGGTGGACCAGCTGAGCTCGCGGCCGAACGTCGTGAACCCCTTCTCCTCTGCCAGGTAGCGCAGGATCCGGTTGTTCAGGGTGTAGAACTCGCTCGTGCTGTGGGTGGCCTCGCCGATGCCGACCACCTGCGCGTTGCCGACCATCTTGCCGAACGGCTTCAGGTCCTTCAGGCTTCCGTTCGGCGTCGTGGACTGGAGTGGCCGGGCGGCCTGATTCAGCCCGCGGGCGACCGGATCACCCTTGGTCGTCCGGGTCTCGGCCAGGGCTACCGGGGCGCAGATCGCGCTCGCGGCCAAGCCGGTGGCGGTGATTCCGATCATCAGCTTCGTGGTGCGCTTCATGGCTCTCGATCTCACTTTCGCGTTCGTCGCGTCGTTGATGATCGAAAGATTCGCGGTGGCCGCTGACCAGCGGCGCACCACCCGCTGACAAGATCAAAAGTGGGTTCGTCAGCCGTCGATGAGCGTGGTGAGCTCTGCGCCCGTCATGGAGCCCGGGGCCCGCCGTTCACGCGCGAACTCGTTCGCGACCCGCTGCAGCGTCTCGTTCACCGGCGTCGGCACGTCGTGCAGGCGGCCCAGCAGCACGATCTCGCCGGTCAGGTAGTCCACCTCGATCGAGCCGTTCCCGCGCCGCAGGTCCTGCCACGATGACCCGCCGCCGCGCGAGCCGTCGTTCGGCCCGAAGCTCACCCTGCCCTTGCGCAGCGCCTGCTCCTCGTCCGCGGGCACGCGTTCGATCCCCGCCTTGTCGAGGACCGCGACCGCCTCCGCGCGGGCCCGCGCGATGAGGGTCTGCTCCTCGACGCCCGCGCCCGATCCGCAGATGGCCTCGACGGCGTTCGCGAGGTTGCTGACGAGCTTGGCGTACTTCCAGCGCATCACGTCGGTACGGACCGGCGCGAGGAAGTTCGCGGACGCCAGATCGGCGGCGATCCGTTCAACGGTCTCGTCCGCCCCGCTCGGGTAGCGGCCGACCGACAACGCGCCGGTGTAGGGCGCGCTGTGGGTGGTGATCTCGCCCGGCACGAGGAACGTCGCCGGAAGCCATACGCACATGCCGTACACCCTGCGGAAACGCCGCAGCGCGATCCGTTCCGACTCGACGCCGTTCTGCGCGCAGATCAGTGGCAGCACCTCCGCGGCCGTCGCTCCACCCCCGACCGCCCTGCGTGGTCCGGCCCCGCTCGCGGGGTGTGGTCCAGCCCCGACCGCGCGGCGTGGTTCAGCCTTGCTCACGGGGCGTGCCGCCCAGGCGTCGAGCGCGGCTGTCGCGGCCTGCGTCTTCACCGCGAGGATCAGCACGTCGTCGTGGGTCAGCTCGATCGACTCCGGGCCGTCCACGACCGGGATCGTCAGCTCGTGCACGCCGTCCCGCGTGGTCAAGCGCAGCCCCTTGTCCCGCAGCGCCGCGTAGTGCGCGCCGCGCGCGACCAGTACGACGTCGTGCCCGGCCAGGTGCAGGCGCCCGCCGATCGCGCCGCCGATCGCACCGGCCCCGATGATGACGTAACGCATGGGTCCTCCCTCAGCCGAGACGCCGGATGGGCGAGCCGTCGAGGAACGCCCGGATGTTCTCGACGGCGTCTTGGTAGTACGTGCGGTAGTTCGCCTCGGTCACGTAGCCGAGGTGGGGCGTGGCGAGCAGGCGCGGCGCCGTCCGCATCGGATGCCCGGGCGGAAGCGGTTCGACGTCGAACACATCGATCCCGGCCCCGGCGATCGCGCCCGCCTCCAGCGCACGCAGCAGCGCGTCCTGGTCGACGATCGCGGCGCGCGAGGTGTTGATGAGGTACGCGTTCGGCCGCATGAGGGCCAGCTCGGCCGCCCCGACCAGCCCGGTCGTCCGCTCGCTCAAGGCCAGGTGAACGGACACGAAGTCGCTGGTCTCCAGCAGCTCTTCCTTGGAGGCCGCGAGTCCGACGCCGGCCTCGTGCGCCCG
The DNA here is from genome assembly GCF_017573505.1 of Actinomadura barringtoniae. GTDB lineage: Bacteria > Actinomycetota > Actinomycetes > Streptosporangiales > Streptosporangiaceae > Spirillospora > Spirillospora barringtoniae. The sequence goes on along the minus strand of NZ_JAGEOJ010000038.1, from coordinate 54,313 downwards.
TTCGCTCGTGAGGTTCTGGCTCCACGCGACGACGTCCATGCCGAACGCGAGCCCGACCTTGGCGACGCGCGAGCCGATCCGCCCGAGGCCCAGCAGCCCGAGCCGCCGGCCGTCCAGATCGGCGCCGACCGTGCTCTGCCACGGCCCGCCGCCGCGCATCGCGACGTTCTCCGGAACGATCCCGCGCGCCAGTCCGAGCAGCAACGCCCAGGTCAGCTCGACCGGCGGCGTGCCCGAACTCGCCGTTCCGCAGACGACGACGCCCTGCCGTTCGGCCGCCGCGTAGTCGATGACGGAGTTGCGCATCCCGGAGGCGATCAGCAGTCGCAGTCGCGGCAGGCGCGTGAGCAGGGATTCAGGGAACGGCACCCGCTCCCGCAGCGTCACGACGATCTCGCAGTCCCCGATCGCCGCCGCCAGCTCGTCCTCAGAGCCGAAGTGCCGATCGAACGAGACGACCTCGACCCGATCCGCCACCGGGGACCAGTCCGCCATGGTCGCCGCGACGCCCTGGAAGTCGTCGAGCACCGCGCACTTCACCTGATCCCCACCAACCCTCCGACACGCCCGGCACCTCGACACCTCGACACCTCGACACCCCGAGGCTCCGACCCGGATCAGGCTATAAGCAGGCCCAAAGGGAGATCACGCCAGGAGGCCGGGTCGCACCCGCGACCCGGCCTCCCCGGACATCCCCTTCGATCAGTGAGGCAGCTGCCCCGGCTTGTCGACGACACCGGACTTGATCCGCAGGCCGACCGCCATCACGGTCCCCTTCGCGATCTTCATCTGGTCGTCGTGGTGCTCCTTGACCGCGACGTCACGGAACCCCCGGTAGGCGAACGTGGCCCGGTCGAGCATGATGCTCTCCCGCACCCACCCCTCGGCGACGCGGCTCACGGCGAGCGCCGGCCGCCCCTGCGGATCCACCGCGTTCCGGTCGACCTCGACTCCCGGGATCATCGCCAGGGCCCGGTAGGTGGCGGCCTCCTGGGCGGGCGGCAGCACGGCGTTGTTGGCGATGATCGACGTGAGCAGCTTGAACGCGCCGTCGTTCTTCTCCAGCGGCGCCCTCTGCTGATAAGCCCAGGCCAGCAGCTTGGCCGGGTCCCTAGGAAGCGCGGTCAGCGCCGCGTAGCTGCTCGGCGGCATGACGGTCGGCCCACCCGTCGGCGACTCCACGAGCCTCCCCTTCTCGAACGTGGCGAGCCGGGTGCCGTCGCCCCTCACCCACACACGGTCGACCCGCGTCTTCATCGGAGTCTTCGGCGACTGAACGTCCTTGCGCACGGGCAGGGTGCCGCGCGTCTCCTCATAGGTCCACTGTCCCGGCTTCGGCCCCACGCTCGCCCGTCCCTGCGCGGCGTCGGCGACCTTGCCCAGCACCACCTGCGCGTTCGCCGCGGGCCCGGGCGGCAGCCCCGGAACGACGGGCCGCGGCCGCCCCTGATCGTCCACACCCCCGAGGCCCTGAACGACCGTCACCCCCGCCGCGATCGAGGCCGCCAGCGCGCCCACCACCCCGATCCGTACAGCAGTCCTGCGCGTGGCCCGCCGCCCACCGCGCGTCACCCGCAGGTAGGCCGCGTGCCCGGTCTGGTCCTGCCCCGCCCCGGCCAGGCTTCCGCTGGGGTACGGGTTGGCCGGCGCGAGCATCCGCCGGACGTCGTCGACGTTCTCGGTCATCATCACGCGCTCCTTCGCACCGCTACGGCCAGCGGCTGGTCTTCGGTGTCCATCTCGGCGAGCACGGCGGCCAGGCGCTGCCGGGCCCGGTGCAGGCGTACGGAAAAGGTCTTGGCCGAGCAGCCCAGAACGATCGCGGCGTCCTTGGGCGCGAGGTCCTCCCACCCGATGAGCTGCAGGATCTCGCGGTCCCGTTCAGAGAGCCGCGCCAGCGCCGCGCGCACCCGCCCACCCTCGGCATGCGCCGCGGCAACGTCCGCCGCGGGCTCCCTCGCCTCCCGAACGCCGCGCAGCCGTCCCCACAACCGTCCCTGCCTGCGACCCCGGCGCGTCTCGTTCGCCAGTACGTTCCGTGCCACGCTCAGCAGCCAGGGGAACGGCCGGTCCTCCGGCACATCCCCCCGCCTCCGCCACGCGACAAGAAACGTCTCCGCCGCCACGTCACGCGCCGTCTCGAAGTCGACCCGCCGAGCCGCATAACCCAGGACATCGTCGTAATGCGCGTCCCACAGAGCGGCGAACCCGTCATCCGCATCTGCCACGGCAACTCCCTTCATCTCGCATCACTCCGAGATGTCCAGGAGTCCCTCTTTCCCTACACGCAACCGCCCGGCAGCGCACAACCCCCGACGCCGAAGACGTCGGGTGACAAGGAACAGGCGTCAGTCGTCAGGTTCGGGAGGCCGGGTCACCGGCGGCAGGGGCAGGCCCAGGGCCGCGTCGACCGTGTCGATCGCGGTTCGCAGATCTCTTATCTGTGCCAGGTAGTTCCGGTTCATCTGGACGATGACCTCACGGATGCGGCACATCTCCACGACCACGGAGTTCGCGACCACCCGGTAACGGCGTCGCGCCTCCAGGTCGTTCACGCTCGCCTGGTTGGCCATCGGCTCGATCGCGGCGACGCGGCGCCGGTCCTTGGCGGCCCGCGCCTCCTCCAGCTCGCGCTGGAACGCGTCCCGTTCCCGCCGTACGGCCTGCCACTCCTCGAACGCGAACCGCAGCCGGCTCCGCAGGTGTTGCAGCCATTGCTCGGCGACCGCGCGTTCCGCGGAACGCACCGCGTGGTCCCGCCACAATTCGGCCCGGACCGATTCGACCGCGGCCCGTACCGACTCCGGGACGGCGTCGATCGGCTCACTCGTCATGGCCGGAGGGTCACTCTGCTGATCAGCGCTCATGCGGGTTCATCACCTCAGGGTGGCCGTCTGGCCGCGCTTCACACGCTACCCGGACCGGGAGATCCCCGAACGTGGAAACCAGATCAGTCGTCTCATGACAAAGAGCTGCGGACGTCCGGAAACAGACCGGGCTTCTTTCCGCCAACCCTGTCAGACTGGCTCCGAACCGTCGGCCAGGAATGAGGCGGGTTCTCTCATGGCTCCCAACTTCTCCCGCCAAGCAGCCAGAACTCACTACGAGCGCAACCTCAGGACCTGCGCGGCGACCCAGGCCGAGCTGGCGATCACGTTCGACGAGATCGCCGCCAACACGACAGGGGCCCACCGAGCAAGGTTTCGGGCTTACGCCGACCACCTACGCGAGCGCGCCGCCTGGGCATGGCATCTAGCAGACAGGTGACGACGACCACCCGCCCATAAGCCCGGACGAGCCCCCTCCCGAAGGCCGAGAGGGGGCTCCAAGGTCTCCAGGCGTCTGGCGCGGCTCCCCACCCAGCTCCAGAAAACCGAAAAAGGGCCCCGGACCGAATCCGAGACCCTCTCTCACCTGCGTCAACCGTGTCGGGGTGGCGGGATTTGAACCCACGACCTCTTCGTCCCGAACGAAGCGCGCTGCCAAGCTGCGCTACACCCCGGTTGGTGGCTGCCCGGGAGTCGTACGTGCCTCCCGGCGCCTCGACTACTTTAGCGGATGCTTGGGAGTGCTGCGTCCCCATTATCCGGGGGCGGAGATCAGGGGGTGCGCGGGACCAGGGTGAGCAGGGACGCTTCGGGCGGGCAGCAGAAGCGCATGGGGGCCATGGGGGACGTTCCGAGGCCCGCGGAGACGTGCAGGTAGGCGCCTCGGTGCTTGTGGAGGCCCTTCACGCGGGGGCGGTCGATGCCGCAGTTGGTGGCCAGGGCGCCGTAGAAGGGGACGCAGACCTGGCCGCCGTGGGTGTGGCCGGCGAGGAGCAGGTCGTAGCCGTCGGCGACGAAGCGGTCCATGTTGCGGGGCTCGGGGGAGTGCATGATCGCCAGGTGGACGTCGGCCTGGGGGTCGACCGGGCCGGCGATCTTGTCGTAGCGGTCCCGGTTGATGTGGGAGTCGTCGATGCCGCCGAACTCCACGTCCAGGCCGCCGGCCTTGAGGCGGCCGATGCGGTTGTTCAGGTCCAGCCAGCCGGCCGCCTGGAGGGCCGAGCCGAGCTCGCGGTAGGGCAGGTCGGGCTCGCGGCGGCGCTTCTTGTAGTCGGTCTGGGACGTACGCCAGACGTAGCGCATGGGGTTCTTGAAGATCGGCGAGTAGAGGTCGTTCGAGCCGTAGACGAAGACGCCGGGGCGGTCCAGGAGGGGGCCCAGGGCGTCCAGGAACGGGCCGATCGAGTCGGGGTGGGAGATCGAGTCGCCGGTGTTGACCACCAGGTCGGGCTCGAGCTCGTCCAGGGCGCGGACCCAGTGGATCAGGCGGTGCCGGCCCGGGGTGAGGTGCGCGTCGGAGACGTGCAGGATCTTGAGGGGAGGGCTGTCCGGCGCGAGGATCGGCACCTCGAAACGGCGCAGCCGGAACCAGTTGCGTTCGATCAGCGATGCGTAGCCGAACGTGGCGGCACCGGCCGCAGCCAGCCCCAGGGGCGCGGCGTAGAGCTTTCGCACGATTCTCCCTCCAGGCCCTTCCCGACGCCTTCCATGGTCCCAGAGATGCGGGGCTCGCAGAACTTCCGGGGCGAGCCGCGAACAATCCTGGTGAGGCCGCGGGGGCCGGACGGGCATGATGTTGCCATGAGTGCCCTGAAGGAAAAGCTGGAAACCGATCTCTCGGTCGCGATGAAGGCCCGCGACGAGGTGCGCACGCGGACGCTGCGCATGGCCCTTACCGCGGTGAAGAACGAAGAGGTCGCCGGCAAGCAGTCCCGTGAGCTGTCCGACGACGACGTCGTCAAGGTGCTCACCCGGGAGGCCAAGAAGCGCCGCGAGGCCGCCACCGCGTTCGCCGACGCGGGCCGCGACGCGCAGGCGCAGGCCGAACGGGACGAGAACGCGGTGCTCGATGAGTACCTGCCCGCGCAGCTGTCGGACGAGGAGCTGACCTCCATCGTCGCCGCCGCCATCGCCGAGTCCGGCGCCGAGGGGCCGCGCGCCATGGGGCAGGTCATGAAGATCGTGAACCCGAAGATCGCGGGCCGCGCCGAGGGCGGCCGGGTCGCGGGTGAGGTCAAGCGGCAACTGGCCGGCTGACGGCGGGCCGACCCGACCCGACCCGGCTGAACGGCAGGGCGACCGACCCGGCTGACGCGCCGTTCAAACGACGAAGGCTCCCGTACCGCAGCGGTACGGGAGCCTTCCTGTGTCCGGTCAGTCCCGCCTGTGTCCGGTCTGGCTGGGCCGGCCGGTACGGCGATCTGTACGGCGATCGGTACGGCGAGAGGCCTAGAAGGGCCAGGGGAAACCGCCGTCGTTGGTGGGCTGGTTGTCCCCGCGCTTCTTGCCGTTGCTCATGAAGATCGTGATGACCGTTCCGGGGCCGACCTGCGTGCCCGGCCCGGGCGAGGTGGACGCCACGCTGCCCTTCGGCTGGTCGGACGGCACCGGCTTGTCGGACACCTTGCCGGTCATGTCGGCGGCCCTCAGCCTGGCCATCGCCGCGCCGATCGACATGCCCTTCACGTCCGGCACGCCGGTGGTGTCGCCGAAGTCCTCGGTCGACTGGGCGAACGGCGGAGCGGGCTTGCCGCGCAGGGCGTTCCGCATGCTCTCCGACCACATGCTCAGCGGCTGGTCGGCGCCGAAGACGTTCACCGGGTACTTCCAGGGGCCGCGCGGGTCCCAGTAGGCCGTGGCCGCCGCCAGGTTCGGGGTGTGACCGGCGAACACCGCACAGGTGTTCTCCTCACAGGTGCCGGTCTTGCCGACCGCCGGGCGGCCGATGCCGCCGCGGCCCTTGGCGGTGCCCTGGGTCATGACGCCCTTGAGGATCGAGTTGACCTCGTCGGCGACGTCCTGGTCGACGGCCTGGTGGCAGTCCTGCTTGGGCAGCGGCACGTTCTTGCCCTCGGCGTCCTTGACCTCGGTGACCGACTGCGGCGCGCAGTACTTGCCGCGGGCGGCGAAGCCGGCGTACGCGGCGGCCAGGTGCACCATGTCGATCTCGTTCGCGCCCAGGACCTGCGACGGGAACGCCACCAGGTCGTTGCCGTCGGCGCGCTTCATGCCGAACTTCTCGGCCATCTTCACCGCGTTGCAGAGGCCGACGCGCTTCTCCAGCTGCGCGTAGAAGGTGTTGACCGAGTGCCAGGTGCCGGTCTTCAGGTTGAAGTTGCCCGCCTCGCTGTCGCCGGCGTTGGAGACCGAGGACCACGAACCGCCGCCGAGCGGCTGGTTGTCGTAGTGCTTGCCCATGAACGTGCCGGTGTAGGGGCAGGCCGGGAAGCCGGACACGCCGGTGGTCTGCGGCGAGTTGATCGTGGTGTTGACCGGGATGCCCTGGTCCAGCGCGGTCGCCAGCGTGAAGACCTTGAAGGTCGAACCCGCGGACACGCCGCCACCGCCGCCGTGCTGCCCGTCGGCGGCCAGGTTGATCGTCGTACGGCCCTTACGGTCGCCGAACCGCTTGCTCAGCCCGATGGCCTTGATGTTGCCCGTGCCCGGCTCGACCATCGCCTCGGCGCCCACCCGGTGAGCCGTCGGCGCCACGACGTCGCGCAGCGCGTTGTCGACCGCCTTCTGGGACTTCATGTCCAGCGTGGTGCGGATCGTGTAGCCGCCGCGGTTGAGCTTGTTGAGGACCTCCTGCTGCTGCTTGGGCTTCATCTGCCAGTACTTGCCCTTGGACAGGATGTTGAGCATGTCGTACTTCACGTACTCGCAGAAGTACGGCGCGTCGCTGGTCTCACAGCCGCCGACCGGGCGGGTCTGGTTCAGCGGGATGTCGGTGGCCGCGAGCTCGTCGGCCTGCGCCTTGGTGATGTGCCCCAGCTGCACCATCCGGTACAGCACGATGTTGCGGCGCTTCTTGGCGTCCTGGGGGTTGCGGATCGGGTCGAAGGCGTTCGGGTTCTGCGTGATGCCGGCCAGCGTGGCGGCCTGGTTCAGGGAGAGCTTGTCGGCGGGAACGCTGAAGTATCGCTTGGCCGCGGCCTGGACGCCGTACGCGCCGGCGCCGAAGTAGGCGACGTTGAGGTAGCCCTCGAGGATCTGGTCCTTCGACATCTTCTTCTCGATGTCGAGCGCGTACCGCAGCTCCTTGAGCTTGCGGCCGACCGTGGGGGCGGTGGCCTGCTTGTACTGGTCGTCGTTCTGCGCGTTGTCGACGAGGAGGTTCTTCACGTACTGCTGCGTGAGGGTCGAGCCGCCCTGGGTCCGGTCGGACTCCACGTTGGTGGCGAACGCGCGGATCGTGCCCTTCATGTCCAGCGCGCCGTGCTGGTAGAAGCGCGAGTCCTCGATGTCGACGATCGCGGTCTTCATGATCGGCGCGACCTGGTCGAGGCGGATCGATTCGCGGAACTTGTCGAAGAACGAGGCGAACTGCTTGCCGCTGGAGTCGTAGACCACCGTTCGCTCGGACGGCCGCTGGGTCTTCAGCTGGCTGTCCATGCTCTCGAAGTTGTTGGCTGCGTCACGTGCCGTCAGGCCGGCGCTGCCGACCCCGGGCAGCGCGATGAACGCGACCAGGACCCCCGCGGCGACACCCGCTCCAATCAGCTTGAACAGCGTGGAGAAGATGTTCGCTCGCCCCTCATTCGCATCATGCACGGGGTCTAGGGTACGCGGGACGACCAGTGCATACGGGGACAGGCCTCCTGCGCGCCGCGTCGGAAGGGATCTTCCTCCCCGGGATCGCCTGTGGAACCGGACCCCCAGGCAGACCCCCTGATCGCCTCCCCCGAACCTCGATCCCACCCCGCCCAGCCCCCTGATCGACAGACCAACTCGGGGGCTGCCCCGGTGTTTCGGGGGCTGCCCCGGTGTTGGGGTGCGTTCTGAACGCTTGACCGAGACCGGCATCGGCGTTCCCGCCACGGCGGAGGCGCCTGCGGCGTACCGTCGTTCCGTGGTTCAGCGCCCGTAGACCGGCGCGCCGACCGGAGCGTCAAGTAGAGGTAACTAGTCCGTTCCGGCGGTATGGCCCTGGTGGGCTATATCGAGAATGGGCCCATCGGGGACTGTTGAATCGTCCCTCGCTTCCGTAAGTTCTTCCCCACGGCTTTCGTTTGGCGGCCTGACGTCCGCGCCCGTCTGGCCATGGAGCGCAAATCGACACAGACCCTAGGGGAGTGGGGCCAAGATGTGGATCACGGATTGGACCGCCCGCGCCGCCTGCCGTAACGCGGATCCAGATGCCCTGTTCGTGCAGGGTGCGGCGCAGAATCGGGCGAAGCTCATCTGCCGCGGTTGCCCGGTGCGCACGGAGTGCCTCGCTGACGCTCTCGACAACCGGATCGAATTCGGTGTCTGGGGTGGGATGACCGAGCGTGAACGGCGAGCACTGCTACGGCGGCGTCCGGACGTTGACTCGTGGCGCGAGTTGCTGGAGACCGCCAAGGAGGAGTACGAGCGGTCGGTCGACCCCGACGAGTCAGAACTCGTCGCAAGCTGACCGGAGATCTCCTTCAGGCGGCCCGGGCCCCGAGCCCGGAGCGCTCCAAGGACCGGTAGAGATATAGAACGGCGGTGGGTCCGCACCTCAGGCGGTGCGGACCCACCGCCGTTCCTCTTTTTCGGCCTCACCTTTACTGATCAGTTCAGGCTTCCCAAAACGCCGTGGCCGCATGTGGCCACGGCGCTCTTGTTTAGTCACCGGTCAGAAACCCGCCGTATCCCGGCAGTTCTCTCAAATCGGCCACCCCATCAATCGTCCGATTGGTCATCACCGCGCTATCCGAAAAACGCAAATACAACGCCAGCAATTACTGGCGCAATAGGGGCGGGATTCGGGACGACCTGGGCCGAGACGGTGGTCAGGCGGCGGGGGCCCGGCGGGTGGTGGAGAGGTCCTCGCCTACTCGGCGGAGGCTTTCGAGGTCGTGGACGTCCTCGGCCTGGGCGGGAACGGAGGTGGCCGGGACGGTCGGGTGCGTGGAGGCGAAGTTCTCGCGGAGACGCTCCTCGCGGGCGGCCAGCTGCATGCGGTCGGTGTGCAGGCGCAGCAGGGCGGCGGTGAGCTCGTGCTCGCCGCGTTCCTCCAGAGTCTCGGCGGCGGCCTGGCTGCGCGCGGCGGACAGGCTGTCGGGCGTGGACTCGTGAACGCGGTTGACGACCAGGCCGGCCAGGGGCATGCGCTCCTCGGCGAGACGTTCCACGAAGTAGGAGGCCTCGCGCAGGGCGTCGGGCTCGGGTGCGGCGACGACCAGAAAGGCCGTGCCGGGGGTCTGCAGGAGCTTGAACGTCTTCTCGGCGCGCTCGCGGAAGCCGCCGAACATCGTGTCGAACGCGGCGACGAAGGTCTGCACGTCACGCAGGAGCTGGACGCCGAGGACCTTGTTGATGGCGCCGGTGAACATGCCGAAACCGGCGCTGATCACCTTCACGCCGAAGCGGCCGCCGGTCTTGGCCGGGGCGGCCAGGATCTTCATGAAGCGGCCGTCCAGGAAGCGGCCCATGCGTTCGGGCGCGTCCAGGAAGTCCAGCGCGTTCCGCGACGGCGGAGTGTCGACGATGATCAGGTCCCAGGCGCCCGAACGGTGCAGCTGGCCGAGCTTCTCCATCGCCATGTACTCCTGCGTGCCCGACAGGGACGAGGAGAGCGACTGGTAGAAGGGGTTGGCCAGGATCTGCTTGGCGCGGTCGGGATCGGAGTGCGCCTCGACGATCTCGTCGAAGGTGCGCTTCATGTCGAGCATCATGGCGTGCAGCTCGCCGTCGCCCTCGATCTCGATCTTGCGCGGGTTGTTGTCCAGCTCGGACAGGCCCATCGACTGGGCGAGGCGGCGGGCCGGGTCGACGGTCAGCACGACGACGTCGCGGCCTCGTTCGGCGGCCCGTACGCCCAGCGCGGCGGCGGTCGTGGTCTTGCCCACGCCGCCCGAACCGCAGCAGACGATGATCTTCGTGCGCGGGTCGTCGAGGAGCGCGTCCACGTCCAGGGCCGGCGGGGTCTTGGTGGGGCTCATGATCAGGCCGCTCCCTGCTCGCGAAGTGCCTTCGCCAGGGCGTACAGCCCGGCCAGGTCCATGCCGTCGGTCAGCAGCGGCAGCACGTACTGCGGCCGGTCGATCGCCTCGAGGCGTTCCTTCTCGCGGCGCTGCAGCGCGGTGCGCTGGGCGTGCTCGGCGGCCTCGGCGATCAGGTCGGCGGCGACCGCCTCCGCCTCGTGCTCCAGCCCGGCCGCCTTGAGGTCGCGAACGATCTCGTCGTGGTCGAGCGTGCCCTCGGCGGCGGCCGCGAGGTCGGCGGCGTCCAGAACGGGCGGGTGCTCCATGTTGATGATCACGCCGCCGACCGGCAGGCCGACCTCGGTGAGGTCGTGGATGCCGTCCATGGTCTCCTGGACCGGCATCTCCTCCAGGAGCGTGACGAAGTGCACCGCGGTCTCGGGGCTGCGCACGACCTTCATCACGGTGTCGGCATGCTTGCGGACCGGTCCCGCCTTGGCCAGGCCCGAGACCTCGTCGTTCACGTTCAGGAACTTGGTGATCCGCCCGGTCGGCGGCGCGTCCATGACCACCGCGTCATAGATGAACGAGCCGTCCTTCTCCTTGCGGCGCACGGACTCGCTGGTCTTGCCGGTGAGGATCACGTCGCGCAGCCCCGGCGCGATCGTCGTCACGAAGTCGACGATGCCGAGCTTGCTCATCGCCTTACCGGCGCGCTTGAGGTTGTAGAACATCTCGAGGTACTCGATGAGCGCCTCTTCGGTGTCGATCGCGAGCGCGTACACCTCGCCGCCCTCGGGCGCGACGGCGACGCGGCGCTCCTCGTACGGCAGCGGCGGTACGTCGAAGAGCTGGGCGATGCCCTGCCGCCCCTCGACCTCGACCAGCAGCACCTTGCGGCCCCCGGCGGCCAGCGCCAGGGCGAGTGCGGCCGCGACGGTGGTCTTGCCCGTGCCGCCCTTACCGGTGACGACGTGGAGACGGACGCCGTCCCAGTCGGTGTCTTTCGCGCTCACCCGATCGACCATATCGTTCGCTCGTCAAGGACTTTAGAGGGTGCCCGGCCTCATGCAAGTGATTCCTGACACGATGACCGAACGTGATTCGATCAGCCCGGCAGAGCCCGATCGGCCCACGCAGCAAAGCCCCGCAGGCCCCCGCCGAAGCCCCGCACAACCCCTGCCGGGCTCCTTCGGAAGCCCCGCCGGACCCGTTCCGGAGCCCTGCCGGACCCGGCTGGGTCGCTGCCGGGCGCAGATCGAGCCCTTGCCGAGGGCGGAACGAGCCCCTGCTCGAGGCCGATCGAGCCCTCAGCCGGGCCGCTTTGGCGGTCCGCCTGCCAGCCCCGTTGTCATTCGCCGTGCCCGCGCGGTTAGCTGGGAAACGTGCAACCGATCGCGGGTTGGTCCCGTCTGACCGGTGAAGAAGGCTCCCTTCTCGTGAGAGGCGGCCGTGATGGCAGCGGTAGTCCTGACACTTCTCGCCGTGATCGCGGTGCTCGTGCTGGTGGGACTGGGCACGTCCGTACGGATCGTGCAGCAGTTCGAGCTCGGCATCGTGTTCCGGTTCGGCCAAGTACAGCGCGGCGGCCAATTGCGGCCCGGCGCCGTCCGCAGACCCGGTCTGACCGTGATCCTTCCGTTGGCCGAACGAATGCAGAAGGTCAACCAGCAGACCGTCACCATGGGCGTCCCCGCCCAGGAGGGCATCACCCAGGACAACGTGAGCGTCCGGGTCGACGCGGTCGTCTACTTCCGGGTGATCGACCCGGTGAAGGCGATCGTGAACGTCCAGAACTACGGCTATGCGGTCTCCCAGGTAGCGCAGACGTCCCTGCGGTCGGTCATCGGCCAGGCGGACATGCAGGAGCTCCTCGGCGAGCGCGAAAAGATCAACGTCAAGCTGCGCGGCATCATCGACGAGATCACCCAGGACCCCTGGGGCATCCTCATCGAGCGCGTCGAGATCAAGGACGTCTCCCTGCCCGAGGGCATGAAGCGTTCCATGGCCCGCCAGGCCGAGGCCGAGCGTGAACGCCGCGCCCGCATCATCACCGCCGACGGTGAGTTCCAGGCCTCCAAGCGCCTGGCCGCCGCCGCCGAGATCATGTCGCAGGACCCGGCCGCGCTCCAGCTGCGTCTGCTGCAGACCGTGGTCGAGGTCTCCGCGGAGAAGAACAGCACGCTGGTCATGCCGCTCCCCGTGGAGATCCTGCGGTTCTTCGACCGCATGACGGGCGACGCCGAGAAGGCGAGTGCGGCGCCCAAGCCCGACCTGGGCGAACGCCTCGCCAAGGCCGAGCAGGAGCTGGCCAAGGCGGCCGAGGAACCGTCGACCCTGCCGGCGGCGGGGGACCTCCCGCCCGTGATCGGCCTGGACGAGCCGACGCGGCACAAGGAGGTCTCGCCTCCCGACGGCTCCGACAACGACCAGCGTGGCCTGGCCTCCGGTGAGCAAACGCCCGCCGCGGACCCGTCCCAGCAGCCGCCCGCCTGACCCATTCCAACCCCGGCCACCGCACCGCCCACCAACCCGGGCCTGCGGTGGCCGCCTCATTTCCCGCCCCACTCCCACGCCCGCCCAGAGCATGTTGACGTCCCGCGCAGCCTGCCTTTACGCGGCCTGCCTGCGCTACCTGTCTTCCTGCGGCTGCCGTCACGGCCTGTCTGCAAGTGGCCTGTGGTGTACGGCCTACCTTCATGCGGCCTTGTCTGCGCGGCCTGTCTGAACGGCCTGTCTGCACGGGGCCTGTCCTCACACGGCCTGTCCTCACACCGCCTGCCGGCCTGTCCTCACACGGCCTGTCCTCACACGGTCTCCCCGGGCGCCTGTCTTCATGCGGCCTGCCGTCACGGCCCGCCGTCACGGCCTGTCTGCGTGGCCTGCCCTCATGCGGCCTGCCTGCGCTCATCGTCTTCATGCGGCCTGCCGTCGCGGCCTGTTTGCACGAGGCCTGCCATCACGGTCTGGCTGTATGCGGCCTGCCCGCGCGGCGCCAGCTTGTGGCCGATTCGCGCCTGGTTTCGGGCTGCAGGATCACGACCGCGTGTTCCAGCGACCCGCGGGCCGGATCCCGGCCGGCGAGAGCGCCTGGTCGAGGTGGTCCTGGTGGTGGCCCGCCCGCGCCGGAATGAGGCAGTCAGCAGGCAGCCCGTGCGGCCAACGCAGTTACGACCGGCGATCCACACACAAAGGCCACGATGGCGCGGGGGCTCGGCGCCTCGCGCTTCGGCTCATTCCTGCTTGCGCTGCTCGTCTGGCGTTCACCTGGCTCTCGGTCGCGTGGGGCTAGTTGGCGGGTGCGGTGGCTGGGGCGGATGGGGCTTCTTGCTGGTGGGTGGGGGTTGGGGCGGTCAGGTTGCGTACGCCGGGGACGGCGGCGGTGGCCAGGCAGGCGGTGCCGACCAGGGCGGCGGTGATGGCCAGGGGGACGGAGGGGCCCCAGGCTGAGGCGGCGGCCGGGGCCAGGGCGTAGGCGAGGGGTGCGGCGCCCAGGGAGAGCAGCCAGTCGTACGAGGTGACGCGGGCCAGGACCTGCGGGGGGACCGTTGTCTGGACGACGGTCTCCCACGTTGGGTTGAGGATGCCCAGGCCGGTGAGGGCGATTCCGTACGCGGCGATGACCAGCGGGGCGGGCGCGGTCACGGCCAGCAGGGCCAGGGGCGCGGCAAACGTTGCCAGGGCCAGGTTCGCGATGAGGATGGGGCGGCGGGGGCGGATCCGGGAGGCCAGGAACGAGCCGAGCACCAGGCCGAGCGCCCCGGCTTGGAGGGTGGCGATCCAGATGCCCTCGCCGCCGAGCCGGTCGACCGCCAGGACGGGGCCGAGGGTGAGCATGACGCCCATGGCCCCGTTCCACACGCCGTGAGCGATCAGGCTCGACCAGTACCAGTCGCGTGACCTGACCTCCGACCAGCCCTCGGCCAGGTCGGCGCGGAGGGAACGGCGCGGCGACGGTACGTGCCGGACGGTGATCAGGGCGAGGAGCGCGGCGCTGGCGCCGAAGGACGCGGCGTCGAGCAGGAACGTCCAGCCCGGCCCGACGGTCAGCACGAACGTTCCGGCGAGCGCGGGGCCGGCGAGGCGGGTGGCGCCGTTCGCCATGCTGAGTGCCGCGTTGGCGCGCTGGAGGGAGTGTGGCTGAACGGTCCCGGCGACGAGCGAGGAGATGGTCGGCGCCGCGAAGCCCGCGGCCGCGCCGCTGATGACCTGGGCAATGGCGAGATGCCAGAGCTTGGGGTGGCCGCTGAGGAGTTCGAACGCGGCGAAGAGTTGGGCGACGAAGCTGACCAGGTCGGTGGCTATGGCGACCGTACGGGCGTTCAGGCGGTCGGCGACCACGCCTCCGATCGGCAGCAGGATCAGCCGGGGGATCATCGCGCAGGCCAGGACGAGCGCGAGTGCCGAGGACGAGCCCGTGACGCGCAGGACGGCGAGCGCGAGCGCGGCGGGAACGGCCGCGTCGCCGGTCAGGGAGAGCGCCCTGGCGGTGAACAGCAGCCGGAACGTCCGGTCGCGGAGTGGATGAGGCGTGCTCATGGCTCGCAATATAGTTCGGTGGAGAATAGTTCGTCAACGAATTATTCTGGAGGGAAGGATGTCGGGATAAGCTCGGGTGCCATGGAGGAGCCCAGGGACCAGACCGACCTGCACGTGGAGCGATGGCTGCCCGTTCTGCCCGACCTCGACCCCGAGATCGAGGGCGCCGTCACCCGCGTTCACTATCTGTCGGCGCATCTCAAGCGGCACCGCGAGCAGTCGCTGGTGGACTTCGGCCTGCAGCGGCACGAGTTCGAGACGCTGCACGCGCTGGCGGGGCGCGGCGGCCGGGCGGCGCCGTCGGAACTGGCCGGTGACCTGGGCATGGCGCCCAACTCGATCACCGGACGGCTGGACGCCCTCGATCGCCGTGGCTACGTTCGCCGAACGCCGTCCGCGACCGACCGGCGGCGTGTCGATGTCGAGCTGACCGAGGACGGGCGGGCGGTCTGGCTGGGGGCGATGGACGTTCTGGGGAACGAGGAGTATCGCCTGCTCGGCGTTCTGGACGAGAAGGAACGGCGGCAGCTGTCCGACCTGCTGCGCCGCGTGATGATCAAGGCTGAGCAGGCCTAGGACGAGGTCCGCCGAGCTAGCGCCCCTTGTCCAGGCCCTGCAGCGGGCCTGGCCGAACGGGCTGCAGGGCGGCCCCCGGGCCCACGGGCTCACGCGGCCACGGGTTCACGGGGCCACGGGTTCACGGGGCCACGGGCTCACGGGCCCACGGGTCCACGGGCTCACGGGCCCACCGGCTCACGCGCCCACCGGCTCACGGGCCCACCGGCCCACGGGGCCACCGGCCCACGGGCCCACCGGCTCACGGGCCCACCGGCCCACGGGCCCACGGCTCACGGGCCACGGGCTCACGGGCCCACGGGCTCACGGGTCCACGGGCTCACGGGCTCACGGGTCCACCGGCTCACGGGTCCACGGGCTCACGGGCTCACGGGCTCACGGGTCCACCGGCTCACGGGCCCACGAGTCCACCGGCTCACGGGCCGACCGGCTCACGGGCCCACGGGCCCACGGGCTCACGGGCCCACCGGCTCACGGGCCCACCGGCTCACGGGCCCACCGGGCCACCGGGCCACCGGCTCACGGGGCCACCGGCTCACCGGGCCACCGGCTCACGGGGCCACGGGCCCGCCAGTCCACGGGCCCACGGGGCCATAGGCCCAGGGGGTCTGGAGGCCTAGGGGAGGGTGCGGCGGAAGGAGACTCGGTCTTCGCCGGGGCCGTCGTAGTCGATGTGGATGGGGACGCCGTCGACCACCTGGTCGCCGTCTTCGAGGGTGAAGCCCATGGAGCGGTGGAAGGCGATGGACCCCTTGTTGCGGGGCGAGGTGATGGCCCGTACGCGCGTACGGCCCGCTGCGGCGGCCTTCTCGAAGAAATGCTCGTAGAGCTCCCGTGCCACGCCGTCCTTGCGCTTGTCCGGGTGGACGCCGATGACGTGGATGTACGACTCGTCGGAATGGTCGGCGGAGTGGAAGCCGATCAGGAAGCCCTCGACGCCGGCGTCGCCCTCCATGAGCAGGCTCGTTCCGGCGAAGTGCTTCAGGAAGAGCTTGGGCAGCTGCCTGGAGAGCTCGCGCGCCTCCTCCGGCGTGCGGGAGTCGGCCCACCAGTCTTCGATGGCCGCGATGAGGGTGGTGTGATCGTCCGGCCGGGGCTGCCTGATGTTCCCCAAGGGTCCGTCCTCCTTGCGTTCGGGGTTCGAGCGGGGGCGACGACTCCAGCTTCCACCCGGCGCCGTGGGCCGTCGGCGGTGGGGCGATCGCTAGGCTGAGCGCCATGAAGAAGTGGGAGTACGCGACCGTTCCTCTGCTGGTGCACGCGACCAAGCAGATCCTCGACAACTGGGGCCAGGACGGGTGGGAGCTCGTCACCGTTCTGCCGGGCCCGAACCCGGAGAACCTGGTGGCCTACTTCAAGCGCGAAGTGGAGCAGTGACGGTGGCCACGCCCGAGGAGCGCATCAGCGAGCTCGGTCTCGAGCTCCCCGACGTCGTCGCGCCGCTGGCGTCGTACGTCCCGACGGCCCGTACGGGATCGCTGGTCTACACGGCCGGGCAGCTCCCGATCGTCAAGGGCGAGCTGGTCGTCACCGGCAAGGTCGGTGCCGAGGTGAGCGCCGAGGAGGCCGCCGGCCACGCCAGGACCTGCGCGCTGAACGCGATCGCCGCGATCAAGGCCGAGGTCGGCGACCTGTCGAAGGTGAAGCGGGTCGTGAAGGTCGTCGGGTTCGTGGCCAGCGCGCCCGACTTCTATGGCCAGCCGCAGGTGATCAACGGCGCCAGCGACCTGCTGGGCGAGGTGTTCGGGGACGCGGGGCGGCATGCCCGCAGCGCCGTCGGCGTCTCGGTCCTGCCACGCAACTCGCCGGTCGAGGTCGAGCTGATCGTCGAGGTCGGCTGACCCGCTCCGTGTAGCTGCGGTCGGCTGGCCCGCTCCGTGTCGATCAGGGTCGGCTGACCACGCTCGGGTCGCCGAAGGGTCGCCGAGGGGGCCGTCGCGGGACGGCCGAGGGGCCGTCGCGGGGCTTGACGGAATCCCATTCGGTGTGTCCGAATTAGCGCCCATGAGGATCAAGCGTTCGACTGGACGACGATGAACGGGCTCAAGCTGCCGGACCAGTTCCGGGAGCAGATCCAGGGGATCCTCGACGGCACCTACCAACCGGTGCCGGCGAAGGACGCCGCCACCGTCGTCGTGCTGCGCGACCACGATGAGCACGGGCTGCAGGCGTTCCTGCTGCGGCGCGTGTCGTCGATGGCGTTCGCGCCCGGCGCGTACGTGTTCCCCGGCGGGTCGGTGGACGCGCGCGACGGTGACGCCACCATCGGCTGGTCCGGTCCGGCCGCCGCCGAGTGGGGCGCGTCGTTCAAGGCGAGCGAGACGGTGGCGCGCGAGCTGGTCTGCGCCGCCGTACGCGAGACGTTCGAGGAGAGCCTCGTGCTGCTCGCCGGGCCGACCGGCGACTCGGTCGTGGACGACACGCGCGGCGACGGCTGGGAGGCCGACCGGCAGGCGCTGCTCGACCGTTCGGTGTCGCTGCGCGGGTTCCTCGACCGGCGCGGCCTGGTCCTGCGCTCCGACCTGTTGCGCCCGTGGGCGCACTGGATCACCCCGGCCATCGAGCCCAAGCGCTACGACACGCGGTTCTTCGTCGCGGCGATGCCGCAGGGCCAGCGGGCGCGCGACGTCAGCACCGAGGCCGACCGCGTCGCCTGGGTCCGTCCCGCCGAGGCGGCCGAACGGGCGATGGCCGGCGAGTGGTTCATGCTGCCGCCGACGCTGGCCACGCTCGCCGAACTCGCGGAGTACGAGACCGTCGCCGACGTTCTGGCCGCTGAACGCGAGATCGAAGTCCTGGAGCCCAAGGGCGAGATCGTCGACGGCGAGCCGTACCTCGTTCTGCCCGAGAGCGCCGCGCACCACTATCCACAGGGATGATCGCCTGAAGGCTGTGGCCAGGGCACATCCTCGAAAGGGGGCGGCGATGCTTCCGCGCCGCTTGGCCAGGTACAAGGCGCCGCTGTGGCAGGCGGCCATGTGGCGGCTCAGCGGAACGTCCGCGCTGCGTCACCTCGACCGTCTCGGCTGGAATCCGGTTGATCACCCTGATCGTCGCTCGGGCAAGATGGGTGAGATGAGCGAGATCGACGGCATGGGAACGGATCGGGCGACCTGCGTTCTGGCGCCCAACCCGTCCGCGATGACCCTGGACGGCACCAACACCTGGATCATCTGCGAGCCGGGCGCCGAGGAGGTCGTGGTCGTCGACCCCGGTCCCAAGGACGGCAAGCACCTGAGCCGGGTCGTCGAAACGGTCGCTGCGCAGGGCCGCCGGGTCGGACTCGTACTGCTGACCCACGGCCACCCCGACCACTCCGCCGGCGCGAAGAAGTTCGCTGAGCTGGCCGCCGCCTCGGCAGGCGTTCCGGCCGGTTCGGTCGCCGTACGGGCCATGGACCCGCGCCACCGCCTCGGCGACGAAGGCCTGATCGAGGGCGACGTGGTCACCACCGGCGGCCTGGAGCTGCGCATCCTGGAGACGCCGGGCCACTCGAACGACTCGCTGACGTTCTGGCTGCCCGCCGACGGCGCGGTGCTGACCGGCGACACGGTCCTGGGGTACGGGACGACGGTCGTCGAGGGAAAGCTCGGCGACTACCTGAGCTCCCTGGACCGGCTGCGGAAGTTCGCCGAGGAGCAGGGCGCGGCGACCATCCTGCCCGGGCACGGCCCCAAGCTGGACGACCCCATCGCCGCTCTGGACCACTACATCGGCCACCGCCGCCAGCGCCTAGCCCAGGTCGAAGCCGCCGTCGAAAACGGCGCCACCACAGCCCGCGAAGTCGTTGAAGTCGTCTACGCGGACGTAGACCAGTCCCTATGGCCCGCCGCCGAATGGTCGGTCCAGGCCCAGCTCGACTACCTCAACGAACGCAAGTAACCGACGCGCCTGAGTGCCCGGGCGGGTTGGGCGCCGGGTGCTGGGCCGGTGCCTTGGGCTCGGGTGGGTCCGGGTGCCGGGTGCCGGGTGCCGGGTGCCGGGAGCTGGGAGCTCTGGCGGCGGGTGGTGGTGCCTACTTGGAACGCTTGCGGAGGCGTTCGATGTCGAGGATGACCACCGCTCGGGCCTCGATCCGCAGCCAATTGCGCTGCGCGAAGTCGGCCAGGGCCTTGTTGACCGTCTCGCGGGAGGCGCCGACCAACTGGGCGAGCTCCTCCTGAGTGAGGTCGTGGTGGACGTGCAGCCCGGCCTCGGACGGCTGGCCGAAACGCTCGGCCAGGTCGAGGAGGGCCTTGGCCACGCGGCCGGGCACGTCGGTGAACACCAGGTCGGCCATGATGTCGTTGGTCTTGCGCAGCCGCTGGGCCAGGGCGCGCAGCAGCTGAACGCCGACCTCCGGGTGGCCGGTCAGCCAAGGCCGCAGGTCATCGTGGCCCAGTCCGGCAAGACGGCATTCGGTCACCGCGATCGCGCTCGCGGTCCGCGGGCGAGGATCGAACAGCGACAGTTCGCCGAACATCTCGCTCGGGCCGAGCACGCTCAGCAGGTTCTCGCGGCCGTCGGGAGCCGTCCTGGTCAGCTTGATCTTGCCTTCGAGAACGACGTACAGGCGGTCGCCCGTCTCGCCCTCGTTGAAGAGCGTCTGACCGCGGGCCAGGCGCACCTCGGTCACGTTGGCGCGCAGCGCCTTGGCCCCCTGCTCGTCGAGGGCCTCGAAGAGCGGAGCTCTGCTCAGAACGTCCACGTCGCGGTCGGTCACGCTTCTCCTCCTCGAACACCTACATGCTTAGTGTGACGTACGTCCCACCGCGTACGTGAAGGTGGGGCCACGGCGCGCCGAAACGGAGGACCGAAATTCCTCAGCCCTCGCGTCTCGAACCGCTCCACCGGCACCCGGGCGTCCATTCGGACACCAGCGTCCGTCCCGACGGCCGGGCATCACGATTCTTGTTACTCCAGTGTACGGACCGCTGGGTGAATGGCATCACACCGGGCTCATCACCCACCAATGGTCCACTGGAGCAAGAGCGACAATCCTATTCAAAACGGGCCATGCTCTGCGTCATGGCCTGACCGGATTCAGGCCCTGGACCCCGAGGTCAGGCCGCCGGAGTCCGGTCCGAGGTCCTGCCGAGGTCGCCGTTGCCCTGCTGAACGTCCTGATCCGTTGGATGTTCACCTATCTGGACACTCGCCTGGTCGGGGTCTTGATCATCGGGGTCTTGGTAGGCGCTGGGAGTTGCCGGGGCATGACCCAGAAGCCGGTCGCCATCACCATCCGGTCGTGGGCCTCCCAGGGCTCCGCGGTGGTCTGGAGCGAGTCCAGCTCGGCGTCACGAGCCATGCTCGTACGGTAATGATCGCTGGCGGGCCGCGCCGACACCGGGGTTCTCGCAGGCCAGAACGGTCGTGATGGCGGAGAGCGGCGTTCTTGTCGCAGGGTGCCCGTACGCTTGCCGCATGGCGAGGGTGGAGACTCCTGCGGCGCGGGCTCGCAGGTTTGCGAAAGAGACACATCTGGGGCTGGTCCGGCGGGCCCGGAAGATCGACCGGGTGCTGGCCGACACCTACCCGGACGCGCACTGCGAGCTGGACTTCCAGAACCCGTTCCAGCTTCTGATCGCGACGGTGCTCTCGGCACAGACCACCGATGTGCGGGTCAACATGACCACCCCGGCGCTGTTCGCCAAGTACCCGACGCCCGAGGACCTGGCCGCGGCCAACCCCGAGGACGTCGAGCAGATCCTCAAGTCGCTGGGGTTCTTCCGGGCCAAGACCAAGTCGGTCATGGGCCTGTCGGTGGCGCTGCGGGACGAGTTCGGCGGCGAGGTCCCGCCGTCCATGGACAAGCTGGTCACCCTGCCCGGCGTGGGCCGCAAGACCGCCAACGTCGTGCTGGGCAACGCGTTCGGCGTCCCGGGGATCACGGTCGACACCCACTTCGGCCGCCTGGTCCGCCGCTTCGGCTGGACCCAGGAGACCGACCCGGTCAAGGTCGAGCACGAGGTCGGCGAGCTGATCCCGCGCAAGGACTGGACGATGCTGTCCCACCGGCTGATCTGGCACGGCCGCCGCATGTGCCACTCCCGCCGCCCCGCCTGCGGCGTCTGCCCCCTCGCGGACCTGTGCCCCTCGTACGGCGAAGGCCCGATCGACGCCGAGGAGGCCCGCAAGCTGGTCAAGGACGGCCCGCCCAACTGAGCCCGCCCGCCATCGCGGCGGGGGTGTCGAACGTTTCGGGAAGGATTCTGGACTTGATCGGGTTGGGATTGGCGTGACGGACACAACGGCTGCCCACCCCGAGTGGCTCGACGCCTTCCTGGCGAAGGCGCCGGGCATGCCTGTGCCTCCCGTCATGCGGGCCAACTCCGCCACGGCGCGCGCCGCCGCCGTGCTGATCCTCTTCGGGGAAGGGGCCGAGGGGCCCGACATCCTGCTCACCGAACGCGCCGCGACGCTCAACAACCACGCCGGGCAGCCCGCGTTCCCCGGCGGCCGCATCGACCCCGAGGACGACGGCCCGGTCGCCGCCGCGCTCCGGGAGGCCGGCGAGGAATGCGGCGTACGGCCCGAGGGTGTGGACGTCCTGGCCGTTCTGCCCGAGCTCTACCTGGGCCGCAGCGACTACCGCGTCACCCCGGTGGCGGCCTGGTGGCGGGAGCCGACCGAGGTCTCGCCGGGCCACCCGGGCGAGGTCGCCCTGGTCTCCCGCGTTCCCATCGCCGAGCTCACCGACCCGGCCAACCGCCTGACCGTACGCCACCCGTCCGGCATGAGGCTCGGCCCCGCGTTCCGCGTCCATGGCATGCTCGTCTGGGGCTTCACCGCCGGCATCCTCACCCAAATCCTCCAGGTGGGCGGCTGGGAACGCCCCTGGGACACCGACCACGTAGAGGACCTGCCCCCCGAAGTCCTCAACCTGGCCGCCCGAGGCTGACCACTCTCATTTCCCCGGTCTGAGCGCCCGTTCTTGCCTCGCTCTCATCCCCTTCGCGTACCGGGACAAAGGCGCATCGCTCCCCACGGTTACGTGATGTCGCCGAATCTGGTCCACTGAGGGGACGTGAACACGGGTGTTCGCGCTATACGGTGAAGCGGTGCTTGGCGACCACCTTCTCGACCTGATCCTGCTTGTCCTCATCGTGCTGTTCGCGGTGTCGGGCTACCGGCAGGGCTTCATCGTGAGCCTGCTGAGCTTCGTCGGTTTCGTCGGCGGGGGCGTCGTGGGCGTCCTCATCGCGCCACCGATCGCCGAGGCGGCCGTGGAGGGCGCGGCGCAGCAGGCACTGCTGGCGATCGTGATCGCCTTCCTGTCGGCCACGCTCGGCCAGCTCATCGCGTCCTCGGCGGGCGCCGTGCTGCGCAACCGGGTGACGGGCCTGAACGCGCGCCAGGTCGACGCCGCGGGCGGCGCCGTGGTGAGCGCCCTGTCGCTGCTGATCGTGGCGTGGTTCTTCGGAACGCTGGTCGCGCACTCGGAGTTCAAGCCGGTCCGCACCCAGGTGAACGGGTCGTCGATCATCAAGGGCGTCAACGACGTGATGCCCGGCCAGGCGCAGACGTGGTTCTCCTCGTTCAAGGGCTTCGTCGCCAGCAGCAAGTTCCCGCAGGTCTTCAACGGCCTCGGTGGGGAGTCGGTCGCCGAGGTGCCGCCGCCGAACGACGCGATCCTCAACACGCCGGTGCTCAAGGACGCGGAGAAGAGCATCGTCAAGATCACCAGCACGGCGCCCCAGTGCCAGCGGCGGATCGAGGGCACCGGCTTCGTCTTCGCGCCCAACCACGTGATGACCAACGCCCACGTGGTCGCGGGCGCGCAGGGCGCGTCGACGGTCAAGAGCCTGACGCACCCCGAGGTGCGTGGCCGTGTCGTTCTGTACGACCCCAAGAAGGACATCGCCGTCCTGTACGTTCCGGACCTCCAGGCCAAGCCGCTGAGGTTCGCCGGCCCCGCCCGGGTCCAGGACGACGCGATCATCGCCGGTTTCCCGAAGGGCCACCCGTTCACCGCCCTGGCCGCTCGCGTCCGCGCCCGGCAGACCGCCACCGGCCTGGACATCTACCACTCAGGCAAGGTCAGCCGCGAGATCTACGCCATCCGCGGCGTGGTCGAGCCCGGCAACTCCGGTGGCCCGCTCCTGGCCAAGGACGGCTCGGTCTACGGCGTCATCTTCGCCGCCGCCCTGGACACCTCGACCCCCACCGGCTACGCCCTCACCTCCGAGGAAGTCGCCGTCGACGCCCGAGTCGGCCAGGACGCCACCATCCCCGTCTCCACCGACGGCTGCTCCGACTGACCAAGCGCTCGTCCCCCGCCTGTAGCGGCTCGCTTGCGGCGGCTGCAGGTGTGCCCGCCTGCGGGGGCCTGTCCTTGTGTGCCTGTGTCTGCCCGCCTGCGGGTGCCTGTGTCTGCCCGCTTGCGGGTGCGTGCGTGTGTCCGCCTGCGGGTGCGTGCGTGTGTCCGCTTGCGGCGGCTGTACCTGTGCGCTCCTGTGGCTGCTACGTCTGTGCGCGCCTGGGCGGTGGGTCGCTGCCGCCTGCGGGGTGTGGCTGTGCTTGAGCGCCTGTCGCACGCGTGCGCCTGGGACGGCTGTGCTTGTGCCCGCCCGTGCCTTGCCTGGCGGCGGTCTCAGCGGATGAGTCGGAGGCGGATGGCATCGCCCTGCTGAGCAGGGCTGTTCGTCAGGGATCGGGCTGTGGTGATGATGCCTTGGACGTCGATGTTGTGCGGTGGGGCGGTGGCGTAGGGCTCTAGGCGGTCGGCGGCTCGGGACAGGAGAGCTTGGGCGCCTCGGGTGTTGCCTCGGCGTAGGTGGGTGATGCCTACGGCCACTTGGGCCAGGCCTCGCCACAGTTCGCGTTCAGACTCGGGGGCGGCCTTCCATACGGCTTCCAGGACCTCGTGGGCGTGGAAGGGGCGGTCGGCGTCCAGGAGCCGCTGGGCCTCGATCAGGGCCTCGGCGGGCGGCAGGTCGAGATCGTCGGGCATGGTGGGCTCGCCGACGGAGCCGCGAGGGAGAGGGCGGCCGTACGCGTCGCGCGGGCGGGCGTTGCGGGCTCGGCCCGTCTCGTCGCGGTCGCGCCGCGACGTCTCGTTCCGCGGCTGGGCCTCGTTCGGCGCCTGCGCCTCGTTCTGCGCTTGGCTCTGCGCCGGGGTTTGATCGCGCGCCACGACTTCACGGTACGCGCCGTACGGTCAGCGCTCGGGTTCGGGGTCCTGCAGCCAGTTGATCAGCTGGGCGTCGAACGATCGCGGGCGTTCCTGGTGCGGGAAGTGCCCCGTTCCCTCGATGAGCTTCCATCGGTAGGGAGCGGCCACGTACCGCCCGGAGCCTTGCGCGCTCGCGGGCAGGATGCACGGGTCGAGCGCGCCGTGCAGTTGCAGCGTGGGCACCTGGATCGGCGTGCGCATGCGGCGCGCGTACCGGATGCCGTCCGGGCGCGGTTGCGAGCGGAACAGCCAGCGGTGGTACTCCAGCGCGCAGTGCGCGACGCCGGGGATCTGCACGGCCTTGCGTACGAGGCGTTCGGTGCGTTCGTCCGGCCAGCCGGGCCCCGACCACTCGTGCAGCAGCCGGCCGACCAGCGCCGCGTCGTCGCGTACCAGCCGCCGTTCGGGCCAGGCGGGCACCTGGAAGCCGAGCGTGTGCCGCGTCGCCCAGGTCTGCCCGCGTACGTCACCGCGCAGGGCCTGCCGGAGCCGCAGCGGATGGGGTGCGCTCACCACGCCCAGCCGCTGTACGACCTTCGGGTGGTAGACCGCCATCGTCCAGGCGAGGAGGCCGCCGAGGTCGTGGCCGATCACCACCGCGTTCGCCTCGCCCAGCGCCCGTACGAGCCCGGCCGCGTCGCTCGCGAGCGTGACCAGGTCGTAGCCGCGTGGCGGCTTGTCGCTGCCCCCGTACCCGCGCAGGTCGACTGCGGCCGCGCGGTAGCCCGCCGCGGCGAGCGAGACCAGCTGGTTGTGCCACGACCACCAGAACTCGGGGAAGCCGTGCAGCAGCAGGACCAGCGGCCCTTCGCCCATCTCCGCGACGTGGAAACGGGTCCCGCCGGCGCTCACCGCCCGGTGGGTCCAGGGTCCCTCGACCTCGATGGCCGAGAACGCGTCGCGCCCGGTCATCGTTCGTCAGTCCGTCAGCTCGCGCGCGTCCGGGCCGGCGACCGCGCGGTCCTCGTCACGGTCCTCGCCGCGCTTGCGCAGCATCGAGAAGTCCTCGCGCAACTGCCTGCGGCTGCGCTTGGCGCCGTCGATCTTCTTCATCCGCAGGTAGCCGATGCCGATCAGTACCAGCGCGAGCAGCGCGTACACACCGGAGACGATGAGGAACGCCGCCCAGTGCCAGATCCCCATCGCGACCAGCCCGTACGCCAGCGCGATCGACAGCAGGATCACGATCATCCCGGCGCACAGCCCGGCGACGGCGAACATGGTGCTGCCCAGGGCGGCCTTCTTGGCGTCGTCCTTGAGCTCCAGCTTGGCCAGATCCATCTCGGACCTGATGAGGTTCGAGACGTTGCTGGAAGCCAGTGCGACCAGTTCACCGAGGGATTTGTCCTCGATGCGTTCGCCCGGCAGTGCCTCGGTCATATCGCTTCTCCTTCCAGTGCCCCAGGGAACGGCGGGGGCCGCATCAGCCTGGCAGCCGGGCGGTCGGTCGTGCTACTCGGCATGCGTCACCCCGGCACCGCACCCGTACCGCCGCTCGCGCGGGGCGTCACGTGGGCGTCCACGCGGGTGCCCGCGAAGGCGCCTGCACGAGGCGTCCACGTGGGAGTCACGTGGGCGTCAACCCGTGGCGGCGACTTCGCCGTCGGTACGTGCGCGCTGCCGGACCCGGTGCCGGAAGACCATGCTGGCGGCCACCGACGCGATGAGGCTCGCGATCAGGACCGCTGTTGTCACTCTCTCGAATTGTTCCGGGTCGGGGTAGGCCAAACCGCCGATCAGCAGCGAAACCGTGAAGCCGACACCGGCCAGCAACGCCACACCCGCGATCTCCCGCCAGTGCAGCTCCTCTCCGAGAGTGGCCAGGCCGAACCGTACGGCCGTCCACGCCCCGCCGAAGACGCCGACGAATTTACCGATCACCAGTCCGGCGATCACACCGAGGGCCACCCGGTCGTGGAAGACGGCGTTCAGCGCGGGCCCGCTGAGCGCCACGCCGGCCGACAGGAACGCGAACAGCGGCACGCACACGCCCGCGACGAACGGGCGGAGCTGATGGTCGGCCTGCTCGGCGTTGGTGGGGCGTTCGTCCGGGGTCTCGGTCGGGTTCGTGAGCATGCCGAGCGCGACGCCCGCGACGGTCGCGTGAACGCCGCTGCGCTGCATGAAATACCAGGCGGCGACCGCCAGCGGCACGTACACCCAGGGCGAACGGAACCCCTTGGCCTGCAGCACCCCGTACAGCGCGACGAGCAGGACCGAGATCACGAGCGGCAGGAAGGCGAGCTTGTCGGTGTAGAAGATCGCGATGATCGTGATGGCGATCAGGTCGTCCACCACGGCGAGCGTCAGCAGGAACGCGCGCAGCGGCGCCGGGCACTGCGAGAACGTGACGGCCAGCACCGCCAGCGCGAACGCGATGTCGGTCGCCGTCGGCACCGCCCACCCTCGCGCCGCCCCGCCCGTTCCGGAACTGACCGCGAGGAACAGCAACGCGGGCATGGCGACGCCCGCGAACGCCGCGATCACGGGCAGCGCCGCATCTCGCGGATTGCGCAGCTCGCCGTGCGTGAGCTCTTCGCGCAGCTCGACGCCGGCGATGAAGAAGAAGACCGCGAGCAGCCCGCCGGACGCCCAGTGCTGCAGGTCCATGTGGTCCAGGCCAAGCCACGACGGGCTCAGCTCGTACTTCTGCAGCTTCGTATAAGCCGACGCCCACGGCGTGTTCGCCCAGACCAGCGCCGCGACCGTGGCCGCCAGCATGATGACGCCGCCGATCGTCTCGGTGCGCAACGCCTCCGTCAGATTGCGGCTGTACCTGACGGTCGGCCTGAACGGCCACATGGCGGCGACACGACGCGGCATTGATCCCCCGAGCGGTGAGCGGACGGACTGGCTCGAGCGCCGTGCCCGTCCCCGCCATAAGCCGGAACGGAACGGCCCCCGCCGACCAGACTTCCCGGCACACCTGCTGATCAACGTACCCGAGAAGATCACCCCTCAAGCCCGCCCACCAGCCCAGACCGCCCCGCAGGGCCGGGCTGCATGCACGCCGAGGGCCCCGGGCCCGCAGCATGGCGGCCGCGTGGGTGCCGAACGCCCTGGGCCCGCGTGAGTGCCGAACGCCCCGGGGCCGTATGCATAGCGGACGCCCCGGGCCCGTTGTCGGGCGCCGGGGCGTCGGGGTGCCGTCGTGTCGGCGGGTCGTGGGATTTCGGCCGACGTCGTGGGTCCTTGGTCAGTCCTCGGACTTGGCGCTGGGGAGCTTCTCGGAGATCAGGTCCATGACCGTGCTGTCGGCGAGGGTGGTGACGTCGCCGATGCTGCGGTTCTCGGCCACGTCGCGGAGCAGGCGCCGCATGATCTTGCCGGACCGGGTCTTCGGGAGCTCCGGAACGATCATGATCTGGCGGGGCTTGGCGATCGGGCCGAGCGTCTTGGACACGTGGTCGCGCAGCTCCTTCAGGAAGTCCTCGCCCTCGACCTCCTCGCCGGCGCTGCCGCGCGGGATGACGAACGCGACGATCGCCTGGCCGGTGACCGGGTCGGTCGCGCCGACCACGGCGGACTCGGCGACCTTCGGGTGTGAGACCAGCGCCGACTCCACCTCGGTCGTCGAGATGTTGTGGCCGGACACCAGCATCACGTCGTCCACCCGGCCGAGCAGCCAGATGTCGCCGTCGTCGTCCTTCTTGGCGCCGTCACCGGCGAAGTAGAGCCCGTCGAAGCGCGACCAGTACGTCTTCACGTACCGCTCGTCGTCGCCCCAGATGGTGCGCAGCATCGACGGCCACGGCTCGGGGAGCACAAGGAAGCCGCCCCCGCCGTTCGGCACGGACTGCGCCTGGTCGTCCACCACATCCGCGACGATGCCCGGCAGCGGCTTCATGGCCGCGCCCGGCTTTCCGGACGTCACGCCCGGCAGCGGGCTGATCATGATGGCGCCCGTCTCGGTCTGCCACCAGGTGTCCACGACCGGCGTCTTGTTGGCGCCGATGTGCTCGCGGTACCAGACGTAGGCCTCGGGGTTGATGGGCTCGCCGACGCTGCCCAGCACGCGCAGCGACGACAGGTCGTGCTGCGCGGGGATGTCGTCGCCCCACTTCATGAACGTGCGGATCGCGGTCGGTGCGGTGTAGAAGATCGAGACCTTGTACTTCTCGATGATCTCCCACCAGCGGCCGCGGTGCGGCGTGTCGGGCGTCCCCTCGTACATCACGCTGGTCGCACCGTTCGCGAGCGGGCCGTACACGATGTAGGAGTGCCCGGTCACCCAGCCGATGTCGGCCGAGCACCAGTAGACGTCGGTCTCCGGCTTGAGGTCGAACACCGCGTGGTGGGTGTAGGCGACCTGCGTGAGGTAGCCGCCGGTCGTGTGCAGGATGCCCTTCGGCTTACCCGTCGTACCGGAGGTGTAGAGGATGTAGAGCGGGTGCTCGGAGTCCATCGGCTCGGCGGTGTGCTGGTCGCTCTGCCGGTCCACGACGTCGTGCCACCACACGTCGCGGTCGGTGTCGGCTGTCTCCTGCCCCGTTCGCCGAACGACCAGGACGTTCTCCACGCTCGGAGTCTGGGCGACGGCCTCGTCGACGGTCGGCTTCAGCGCCGACGGCTTGCCGCGCCGGTAGCCGCCGTCCGCCGTGATGACCAGCTTGGCCTGGGCGTCGTCGATCCGGGTGCGAAGAGCCTCCGACGAGAACCCGCCGAACACCACCGAGTGCGTCGCGCCGATGCGGGCACACGCCAGCATCGAGATCGGGAGTTCGGGGATCATCGGCATGTAGATCGCGACCCGGTCGCCCTTGCGGACACCGAGTTCGAGCAGCGCGTTCGCCGCCTTGTTGACCTGGCTCTGCAGCTCGGCGTACGAGATCGTCCGGGTGTCGCCCTCGGGCTCGCCCTCCCAGTGGAAGGCGACCTTGGCGCCGCGCCCGGCCTCGACGTGCCGGTCCACGCAGTTGTACGCGACGTTCAGCTCGCCGCCGATGAACCACTTGGCGAACGGCGGGTTGCTCCAGTCGAGCGTCTGGTCCCACCGCTTGGCCCAGGTCAGCCGGTCCGCCTGCCGTTCCCAGAACCCGAGCCGATCCGCCGCCGCCTCGTCGTACGCGGCCGCCGTGACATTGGCGTCCGCCGCGAGCTCCGCGGGCGGGGCGAAGCGCCGCGTCTCCTGCAGCAGGTTCGAAAGTGTCTCTTGATTCTGGCTCAACGCGTACTCCTTGCTAGCGAAAGAGGGAGGCGCCCGGTGAGCCCACTTCACCAGGGAAGTGTCCCCGCTCACAAGTCCTCCCCCATGAGCGCGGATCAAGGCTCACCAGCTCCCCGGCCCCCGGCGGATGCTCAGTGATGCCCGCCACAGCCGGACCTGCACATTCTCGTCCTAACAAATCAATGTCCGCTAACCACCGGATCAACCCTCCGCCCCTCTGCCCGTCGGCCTGTCCCCCTCCGCCTCCGGCCTGTCCGCCCGTCCGGTCCCTCTGCCCATCAGGCCCCTCTGCCCATCAGGTCCCCAGCCCTCTGAACGCGGGGCCAGCCTTACCCGGCCAAGCGCAGCCGACGCCGGAGGGACGCGATGCGGGAGGGGCCGGATGTCGGGGGCGCGGGATGCCCGGGGGCCACCAGCCGGGATCCAGATGCCCTGGGAGGCGGAAGCCCGGAGGGGGCAGGTACCGGGGCGCCGGAAGCCCGGAAGGGGGCTGAAGCGTGAGGGGCCTGCGGAGCCAGCATCGACGACCGCATAAGGTCGGCACGTGACCGATGCCCTCGCCCAAGTGGCCGCCCTGCCCGGAGTGGACGACGCCGTCGCCGACGCCCGCAAGGCGGTGGACCGGCTGCTGGGCCACCGGATCCTGCGTAGGCGCAGTGCCGAGGTGTCGACGGAGTCCGCACTGCGCGGCGCCCGTGCCTCAGCCGTACTGGAAGGCGCTTCGGTCACGCTGGATGAGCTCCGGAGCGGCGAGAGCCCAACCGACC
This sequence comes from Actinomadura barringtoniae, assembly GCF_017573505.1. Classification (GTDB taxonomy): domain Bacteria; phylum Actinomycetota; class Actinomycetes; order Streptosporangiales; family Streptosporangiaceae; genus Spirillospora; species Spirillospora barringtoniae. The sequence continues at coordinate 24,170 of NZ_JAGEOJ010000038.1, read as the reverse complement.
CGGTCGTCCAGGGCGCACTGCGCGTCTCTGCCGAGTTGGGTTCGCTGGCCGAGACCTGGCGTCAGGCGCCAAGGCAGGTCTTGGCGCGCCTTCACGTACTCGCTGCCGCCGACGCCGTCGACGAGGCGGACCTGGGTCGCCCACGCGGCGAGGGAACGGTCGTCAAGGACATCCTCGGCCTGGGCGAGCCCCCTTCCCCTGCGGAAGTGGCAGGACGCCTGGACATGCTCAGCGGTCTCCTGACGTCGCAGACCAAGGCTCCGGCCCTAGTGGTAGCAGCAATCGTCCACGGCGAACTCCTCACGCTGAGGCCGTTCGGCTGGGGCGACGGCATCGTGGCCCGCGCCGCCCAACGCCTCACCTACGTGTCCCGCGGTCTCGACCCCAAGTCCTTGACCGCCCCCGAGGTCGGCCATGCCGAACTCCAGGACCAGTACGCGGAATCCCTGCGCGCCTACGCGTCCGGCACCCCCGAAGGCGTAGCCACCTGGATCCGCCACTGCGCCGATGCCGCCGCAGCCGCCGCCCGCGACTCCCAAGCAATCTGCGAAGCCTTCCTCCGAGGCTGACCCCCCAGGCCGCCCTGGCCGCCCTGCAGGCCCACGCCAAGCTGTAACCGCCATTCAGAGCCCAAGGCGACACACAGCCAGCCTCCGCCTCCGCCTCCGCCTCCGCCTCCGCCTCCGCCTCCGCCTCCGCCTCCGCCTCCGCCCCCAGCCTCTTGGCCGCCCAACGCCCGCGTTCTGAGGGCCGGCCAGGCATACGGCTCAGCGCGGCTGCCCCCACAGAGTCCAACGCGACACACAGCTGGCCTCTAGCCCTCAGCCTCTTGGCCGCCCAACGCCCGCGTTCTAATGGCCGGCCAGGCATACGGCTCAGCGTGAACGCCGCCCCAGCCAGCGCCACAGGCTCCGGGCGACAGATGCGGGCTTGAACGGTCAAAGACGCGTTCTGCGTGACCAACCCAACACTGGCCTAGCGCCGCTGGGCCTTTGCGCGACTGACGCGAATGCCTCCGCGCATGAGTAGCCTGCGCCCTCGTTCACTAGCCCCTCCAAACGCCGGCCGCCGCATCAAGGCCGCGCAGCCGCGGGCGGGCGTGCCCTAGCCGACTGAGCGCTCCGCCACCGCGCGGTGGCGGTTGTGTCCGACCTCGCGGGTACGGTCGCCGATATGGGCGTTCTCGGAGGTAGGCATGGCTGACCGGCCGCACGGCGCTCCTGCTCCGCCCACCGATACCACCGTACGGTCCGAGAACTGGGACTCCCGCGACCTGACGGGCGAGGAACAGGCGAACGTCCTGCTCATCGACGTGGACATGACCGAGGCGCACGCGACGGGCGCGGTCTTCTCCGAATGCACGTTCCGGGGTGCACGGTTCAACGCCTCCACCTTCATCGACACGGCCTTTCTCAACTGCGCGTTCGTCCGGTGCGGCTTTTTCGACGCCACCTTCACGGGCTGCAAGTTCGTGGGCAGCATGTTCGACGGCTGCACGTACGATCTGATGAAGGTCAGCGGCGGCGACTGGTCGTTCACCGGTCTGCCCGGGGCGGACCTGCGGCGCGCCGCCTTCAGCGACGTACGTCTCCGGGAGGCGGACCTAACCGGCGCGCGCTGTGCCGGCGCGTCACTGCGTCGAGTCGACCTTTCCGGGGCAATGCTGCACAAGGCTGACCTTTCCGGCAGTGATCTGCGTGGCAGCGAGATCTCCTCGATCGACCCCTACACGGTCGAGCTCCGCAATGCCGTGATCGACCCGCTGCAGGCCGTCGTTCTCGCGACGTCTCTCGGCCTGGCCGTACGACCGGACGACGATCCAGCCACCTAACCGAGTGGCGACAACCTCCGCGCGATTCGGTGACGTCGGCTCGCAAGTCGGACATGCCGCGTTATGGGCCCCTACGGCCAATGCCCGTCCGGCGTGTCGATTCCGATTCGGCCTCAGACGTAGCGAACGGCGTCCCTATCACTAGGGGACGCCGTCGCCAGTCACGTCACACCGGGTTACCAAGCGTGCACCTCATATTCGTCGGAGCGGGTCAAGCCCGTCTCGACGCGCCTCCCGCGGCTGGTCGCGCGTGGGTGCCCGGCTGCCGTGCTCGGACACTTGGTCCGTAGAACCTGTCTACGCCTCATTCGCCCTGATGACAAGCCCCTATTCGTAAAAGCGACCACCCAAAGGCGACACCCGTACCCGTAACGACCAGTCATGCCGGCCCGCCGCCGGAGGCACTGACGACCATGGAACGCGCCATTCCCGGCCGTATCGGCGACTGTCCGGCAACTCCGTGATTCGATCACGGAGTGTGATCGATTCTTTTTGGTAGCCGATCTCGTACCGCGACGGAACGATCATTAGATGTGCTGTACGCTCCCACTTCCGGGCGGATCCTTACAGGCGGGATCATCGTCCCGGGCGGGGAAGGTGCCGCCTCCGAGGGCGGTTCGGTCCCGGGGGTAGGGATCACCACAACCAAGTGAGAAAAAACGTCACCCGTCAGGGCGACTTTGCCGCTCGACGGAAGTCTCGACGATCGGGCAGCATATGTTGTATCTGCCTAGACTGGGGACAACGACTTTGCTTCTCCTATAGATCAAACTTGCGTCTCGCATAGCGTGATCTCCCTCGAGGACTTTCTTGGAAAACGGGCCGGCTCTACCCCCCCGGAGCCGGACCGTTAGGCGACCCCCGCTCTCCCCCCCGGCGGGGGTCGCCCTATGCCTGGGGTAGCGGCACCGCCGCCCCCAAGGCCACGGGCGGTGGGCTGTGCCGAACAACCAGCCCACCGCCCAACGTCCCACCCCGCGCCCGCCGCGCAGCGTCACCAGCTCCTTGCCGCCATGCGCCAAACACCCACGTAGCGGGCCACACGCAGACTCCGTCGCAAAGCCAACACCCCTAACGCATCCCTCACTCCAGCCACCCCAAGAACCTCAGCGCACCCCAGCCGAAGCACCGCCATCAAGAGGTGCGTCTACCTACGCCGCCCACCGCGAGCGCGTCCGTCCACAGCACAAGCCCACAGGCACCAGCGCGCGGTCCCGACGCCGTCGTCTCCGCCACGGGCCCACTTCCACAACGCACCTCTGGCGCTCGAGCGTGAGTAGCGCCCGCTCTCGCGCTTGCCCTGCACCTGTGGACATCCCTCTGCGACCGACGCCCAGAGGAGCCTCCTCCACCATCGCCCAGTCCGGCCACGTGCCGTCCGGCCTCCGCCGTTCAGGCCCGCGCAGGCTGGCCCTACGGTCCGATCCTGCGCAGCCCAGCCCCAGCGTGGGCCAGTTCCATGCAAGCCAGCCCTGTGCTGTCCTGCGTCGCGCAGCCCAGCCCCGCGCGGCCCGGCTCCGCGCGACCCAGCCCCGCGCAGCCCAGCCCTGCGCAGCCCAGCCGTGCGCAGCCCAGCCGTGCGTGACCCAGCCCCGCGCAGCCCAGCCCTGCGCAGCCCAGCCGTGCGCAGCCCAGCCCTGCGCAGCCCAGCCCCGCGCGGGCCAGCCCTGCGCGGCCCAGCCCTGCGCGGCCCAGCCCCGCGCGGCCCGGCTCCGCGCGGCCCAGCCCTGCGCGGCCCAGCCCCGCGCGGCCCGGCTCCGCGCGGCCCAGCCCTGCGCGGCCCAGCCCCGCGCGGGCCAGCCCTGCGCGGGCCAGCCCTGCGCGGCCCAGCCCTGCGCGGCCCAGCCCTGCGCGGCCCAGCCCTGCGCTGTCCGGCGCCGCGCATTCCAGCGTCGCTAAGTTGGGCCATGCGCGGTCCAGCCCCGTTGCGCAGGCCAGCCCCGCGCCGTCCGGCGTCGCGCAGCCCCGGCGTCGCGCAGTTAATTCCCGCGCAGTCCCAGCCCTGCGCAGCCCAGCAGAGTGCAGTTCGACGGTGTGCAGTGCAGCGCCGCGTGCCGCCCCATCGACAGGCCGGCGCCGCACGGTTCAGCCCCGTGCGCGTTCAGCCCCGGAGCGGTTCAGCGCCGTGCAGTGCAGCGCCCGTGCAGTGCAGCGCCCGTGCAGTGCAGAGCCCGCGCAGGCCGGTCCCGCACAGCCCAGCGCCGCGCTGTTGAATCCCGCGCAGCGCAGTGCAGCGCAATCCAGCGTCGTGCATTCCACCCGTGCACAGTTCGATGGAGCGCAGTGCATTGGCGCGTGCCGTCCCGTCCACGGCTCAGCGCCGCGCGGTCCAATGCCGGACTGCCTTGCGCAGTCCCGCGGCGTGCAGTCCCGCCGCATGCAGCCCAGCGTTCATGCAGTCCGGTGCTGCATGTAGTCCCGCCCGCAGTGCAGTTCCACGTGTGGTCTCGCTCGCAATCACCCCGCTGGCGCCGCTCTCCACGCCGCCGTCATTGGCTCGTTCGGTCAAACGTGCAGGTCAGAGGCCTGTTCTTCAGGCGTCATCGCTCGTGCCAAGGCGAGGTAGGTGGCTCTCACCAGCCATTTCAAGAAGTTATCCACAGGTTGGGGAAGGTCTTCCAGATCCCGACCGCGGCGGCGCATGGTGGAGACCTCCGAACGCGAAGGAGGCCCCGATGGCCAGTGCGGCGATGATCGTGACCGCCGACCCCACCATTCAGGACGACCTGCTGCGGCTAGCAGCAGCGGCCAACGCCCAGGCCGAGGTCGCCCACCACCCCGACCAAGCACGCCCGTCCTGGCATAGTCCGCCCCTCGTCCTCGTGGGGACCGACTTAGCCGACGAGGTCGCCGCGGCAGAGCCACAGCGCCGCGCCGGCGTCGTCCTCGTCAGCAGGGAGAGTGAGACCGAGAACATCTACCGTCAAGCCGTCGAGATCGGGGCGCAGGATCTGGCCTTGCTGCCTCGCGACGAGGCCTGGCTGATCGACGCGCTCGCATCGGCGGCCGAACCAGTGGACGGCTTCGGCACCATGATCTGCGTTACCGGTGCCAGAGGGGGGTCCGGCACGAGCGTGTTCGCTGCAGGCTTGGCGCTGACTGCCGCACGCCAGGGCTTGCGAACGCTCCTGGTGGACGGCGATCCCCTTGGCGGTGGCCTCGACCTGGTCCTGGGGCTTGAGGAGTACGACGGCGCCCGCTGGCCTGATTTCGCCGAACGGCAAGGCAGGCTGAGCGCGGCCACTCTCCGCCAGGCGCTCCCACGTCTGGGAGATCTCTCCGTGCTCTCGTGGTCTCGCGAAGACCCGGTGCCCGTCGCGCCCGAAGCGATCCTGTCGCTTCTAGACGCCGCCGTACGCGGGTTCGCCCTGGTCGTCGTGGACGTACCGAGTCACCTGGGAGACATCGGTCGAACGGCGCTCAGGGCGTCCGACCTGACCCTCCTCCTCGTACCGGCCGAGGTCCGTGCGGCCGTCGCAGCCAACCTGCAGGCCGCAGCGCTTCGCCGCGAGACCTCCGAACTCCGCCTGATCGTGCGCGGTCCGTCTCCAGGCGGCCTGACTCCGAAAGTGATCGCCGAATCGCTGGCACTCCCGCCCAGCGGCACCTTCGAACGCGACCGACGTCTCCCCGCAGCCCTAGAGCAGGGTGACTTCCCCCGAGCCGCCCGACGAGGCTCCCTCACGGACCTCTGTTCGGCTCTCGTCGAAGAGCTTGACCTTCACACCTACGAGCCCCGAATGGAGGCGGCATGACCACCCACACCGCAACCCGATCCCCGGCAATGAACTCACTCGACCGAGCACACCGAACCAACACGGCAGCGCGCGTCACCCCCAAGAGCCCCCGAGACCTTGCTTCGAACGTCCGAACCATGCCCAAAGCCACTCGCCGAGGAGTGAGCTGGGTGGCTGCCCTCAACACGTATCGCATGCCAGACCAACCCAAGTCACCGCCCTGAGCCGCACCAGAAGCCTTACGCGGCCAAGACACGTCCCCGCCGCGCCTCCATTCCTGTCATCCAGGAGGCATTCAGCAACACCGCACTCCGTGCCCAACCCGTCGCTCAAACATCCAGCCGGTCACCTCGGTGCCACTCCGCCTGAACGGCATGCGGCCGCTGAGCTGAGCTGGGGACTGTAGGGACGAGACGGCAAGCGTCGCTGCCCGGCGCTCCGAAAGACAGCGCTGGGCAGCGACGTCCGTCCGTGCTGCCCGGGAGACACCTGCCGCCGCCTGGCAGAAGCACCCTGAACCAGAGACCAGCCTCGCTGTGCAGCGCGGCGCGGCGCACAGAGGCTGGAAACCGCAAGCAGAACCGAGAGTCCGCGCCCGCCAGGCCAGCGCTACATCACCACAGGCCTTGCTGCCTGGCGGCGGCCCCCGGACAACCAACAAGTTTCGGTGGCCATCGCTCGGACCCAGGCGTCTGAGACGCGCATTAAGCCACACGAGCCATCGACATCGCCGCGCGCGAGCCCCAGCCGACTGGACACGAGCCAGTCACCCACTAGCGCGCTGGCAGCCGACAAACGAGCCCGCCCCAGCCACCACTACATCAAGCAGCACCCGATCCCAAGACAGTGCCGAGCTCCAAAGGAGACCCCGACATGAACAAGTTCTCAGACGCAGTACGAGATCGGCTCGCGGACGCAGGAGCCGAGCCGACAGCCGGCCGAGTAGCCGCTGCACTCAGGGCAGAAGAACGCCTGCTTGGCGATCGCGAAGTCCTGACCCTCGCGGACGAGTTATGCGCCGAGTTCGTCGGTGCGGGCCCCCTTGAGCCGTTGCTCCGCGCCCCAGAAGTCACTGACGTCCTGGTCAATGGTCCGGACGAAGTATGGGTGGAAGCGGGCGAAGGACTGATCCGTACGTCGATGCGCTTCCCGGACGAGGCCAGCCTCCGCAGGCTGGCCCAGCGACTGACCGCTGCGGCCGGCCGCCGCCTGGACGACGCTGCACCTTATGCCGACGCTCGCCTCCCGGGCGGCGTACGCCTCCATGCCGTTCTCCCACCAGTCGCCGCGAACGGCACGTGCCTGTCGCTGCGCCTCCCGCGTCGGCGAGCCTTCACCCTCACCGAACTTGTGGAAGCAGGAGCAATCCCCTCCGACGGCGCGCAGCTTCTGTCCGCCCTGGTGTCTGCACGCGTTGCGTTCCTAGTCACGGGCGGCACAGGTACAGGCAAGACGACCCTGCTCAGCTGCCTACTGTCCCTAGCCGATCCAGGGGAACGCCTCCTCCTGGTCGAGGACTCTGCCGAGCTAAGCCCTTCCCACCCCCACGTCGTACGGCTGGAAGCCCGCCCACCCAACGTGGAAGGCGCAGGCGGCGTCGATCTCCTCGACCTGGTACGGCAAGCGTTGCGGATGCGTCCAGACCGCCTGGTCGTCGGCGAGGTCCGAGGTGCCGAGGTCGTCGTCCTCCTAGGCGCACTCAACACAGGCCACGAAGGAGGTTGCGGAACGCTTCATGCCAACGCCGCGGCCGACGTTCCGGCTCGCCTAGAGGCCCTGGCCTGTGCCGCAGGACTGAGCCGCGAGGCGGTACACAGCCAGCTAGCCGCAGCCCTAGACGTCGTCGTACACCTGGTCCGCGAACCCGGTGGCGGCCGCCGCCGCGTAGCGGAGGTCTGTCTCCTCCAACGCGGCTCCGACGGCTTGGTCGAGGTCGTCCCCGCCGTCTCGGTCACTCCCAACGGAACCCTCATCGCAGCCAGCGGCGCCCAGCTCCTGGCCAACCGCCTCGGAAACCGCTGGAAATGCCCGCCCACCAGGGACCAATCACCATGATCGGCCCACTGGGCTTCGCCGCAGTCGGCATCGCCGTAGCCATCTACTTCCTGGCAGGCCCTTCACTACCCGCCCACCGCCTGGCTCAATTACTGCACCCACACTCAACAGACCACCCCAACCCCCTCAACCAGCTGGCGACCTGGCTGAACAACATCCGCGACCGCAACCGCCGGGAACTCGTCTGGCGTACGGCTGTCATCGAGCTCTGCGATGGCATGGCAGCAGAGCTAGCCGCAGGCCGTACACCCGACGAGGCCTTCGCAGCAGCAGCCACCTTCGTGGACCGAACCGTGGCTTACGAACTATCCGCCCCAGACGAACAACACCCCTCAAGCCACATCCCTTCGAGGGCGCCCGAAGCCGCAGCGGACACCCCCGCGATCGAACGCCTAGAGGCCTTGGCCGAACGCCCAGGTGCTGAAGGCCTACGCCTCCTCGTGGCCTGCTGGCGAATCGGCGCCGAACGCGGCGGCACACTAGCGACGGTCCTCGACGGCCTCGCCTCAGCACTACGCGACGAAGAGACCCAACGCCAGGAGGTAGCCGCCCAGTTAGCCGGCCCCAAGGCCACAGCCCGCCTCTTGGCTGGCCTGCCCCTACTCGGCCTGGGCATGGCGGCCGCCCTCGGCGCAAACCCACTCGCCTTCCTCTTCGGCACGCTCCCGGGCCTCGGCTGCCTCCTCACCGGCCTAGCCCTCGATGCCACCGGCCTCTGGTGGACCCGCCGCCTTGCCCGCGCCGCCGAGGTCCCAAGATGAGCCCGCCCACAGCCTGCCCAAGACCGCCGAGATCCCGGCGACCACGCCGCAGACCACCGAGCGTCCGGCACAGCTGGGCTGCGCGACGTGGCGCTTCGGGGCCCTGTGAGGAGGAGAGATGCTGGTTTGGGTGGCGTTAGCGTGCATGGCGGCGTTCGGGCTCTTGCTGCCCAGAGGGCCTGCGCCAGGAGCGCAGAGGCTTGCCGCTCTCGTGCGGTCGCCGTCGCAACCCGGGCCTCCACCACCGCGAGGCCGCGAGCAGCAGCTCCGCCTTGTGGCGGCCGGTGTCGCGGGCCTAGTGACTGCGGTGACATTGGGCGGACCAGTGGGCGCAGTTGCCGGTCTCGTCGTTGGCGTGGTCGTGGCCAGGACGTCAGGTCGCATGGCGAACGCCGAGCAGCGCCGTCGGAAAGCCCGTCTGATCGCCGACCTTCCGATCGCTGTCGACCTCCTCGCCGCGTGCCTACGGGGAGGCACGCCCTGGGGTGAGGCAGTCGAGGCTGTGGCGACCACGGTTGGTGGCCCGCTGGGTGAGGCGTTGAGCGGAGTCGCTGCGCAGGTACGTCTTGGCGCAGATCCATCCACAGCTTGGCTCGCCCTCGCTGAAGATGCTTCCCTCGCACCTTTGGCCAGGACCGCCGTACGGGCTTCGCAGAGTGGGGCCTCGTTGGCCCCAACCCTCTCCCGCCTTGCTCGCGATCAACGCCGTACTGCTCGTACGGCAGCCGCGGCACGAGCCCGAGCGGCAGGTATCCGTGCGGTCGCTCCGCTGGGGCTTTGCTTCCTGCCTGCCTTCGTTCTGCTGGGAGTGGTGCCTGCCATCGCCGGAATCGCTTCAACGATCCTCTTGCCCTGGTAGCCGAGTGGATGGCGCCCAACGCTGCGCCACGGCAGGTGACAGAAGACCTGCTGTTCCACTGGGCGTGCGTCGGCTTGACCACCCTGAGCTAGACCGAGCACTGCCGTCATTGGGTCGTGATTCGCTGCTCGTGCTCAGGAGAATCGCCTCGGCGCTGTTCGGCGTGCGCCTCAGCTTCTGCGTGAGACGCGGACTGATACTCGTCACGGGTCACGGGTCACGGGTCACGGGTCACGGGTGGGGGTGAGGGTGGGGCGCGGGTCGAGAGTCCGGTCGCGGGCGTGAGTCGCGCGACTTCCTGTTCCCTGAGTCCGCCGAGTCTCGTGGCCAGTTCTCCCAGCAACTCACCAGCGGAGGCGGCGACAACGCGGTCCCGTGTTGGGATCGGACGCAATTTCGAGCCTAGGGATGGTCGCTCTGAGCTAGATGCAGGGCCCCCCTCGTCCTGCTCATCGGTGCGAGCAGAGACATCAAGAAGGATCTTGATCAGTGCTCTGGTCCTCAGTTCCTCCATGTGATCAGGCCGCCAGGAGCGGATGCAATCTCGTGCGAGAGTCACTTCCAGAGCCCTCAATACCGCAGTGAACGGCGCGTTGCTGCCGTACCGGGCGTAGGTGGGAGCCGCGCCGGAGCGGTGGCCATCCGGTCATTCCGCCTTCGCTGCCGCTCGCGAGAGTGAACCCGCCAAGGACGGCTGTGGCAGCGCCTCAAGACTTCACCAGGAGCAAGGCCTCAAGCGCTTTGCCGGAACGGGCGGACTGCCTTGTCGTGAAACGACTGCAGATATGGGCCAAGGTCTCAGCTGAGTCGGCTGGGCTTCCTCCTACAGAGGGTCCAGCCTCCTGCGGAGTAGACAGAACTCGTTGCCCTCGGGGTCGGCTAGGACGTGCCAGGTTTCCTCGCCCGTCTGCCCGACATCGGCCGGAGTGGCGCCGAGGGCGTACAAGCGCTCGAGTTCGGCGTCCTGGTCGCGATCCGTGGCGTTGATGTCGATGTGGAGCCAAGGCTTGCCGGGCCTGGGATCGCTGCTCTTCTCGAAGAGGAGTGAGAGCTGTCCGCTGCCGTCCCCGTCTTTCTCGGGGCCGATCGCGATGGCGTCCGGTTCGCGGTCGATCTCCACGTAGCCGAGCGCCTCGGACCAGAACGCGGCGAGGCGCTCGGGGTCGCGGCATTTCAGGACCAGCTCACTCATTCGACTAGCCATGCATGTCGTTCTACCCCATCGAGGGATCTACAGCCTGGCTGACCTTCGGAAGATCGGCCGCGCGGGTCGAGATGTGGGCGCGATGAGGGTCATCGGCCAACCCGATCCCAGAGGAGGGGGCGAACGAGTCCCTGTGGGCGGTGGACGGCACTCAAGGGGACCGTGGCGAAACAGCCTTCTAGCTGGGCAAACGGTGCACAGGGTTCAGATCTCAGATGAGTTATCCACAGAACGGGATTCGCCTGGTGGTCTGAGTTGGGGCGCCGCAGGCTTGGTTCGGGCGCTAACGGGCGTCCGAGTCAACAAGGAAGGAGCCCCGAATGCGGGTGACAAGAACGATCGTGCGGCGCTGGCGCCGGGCCGCGAAGGACGCCGGCATGTCGACCGCCGAATACGCGGTCGGCACGGTCGCGGCAGCCGCGTTCGCCGGTCTTCTGTTCAAGATCGTAACTAGTCCGGAGGTACGCACCCTTCTGTTAGGGATCATCAAACGCGCCCTCCAACTCGCGGGGTGAAGGGGCGCGGAGACCGAGGCTCGGCCACGGCTGAGATCGCCGTGGCCCTGCCCGGCCTCGTTCTGATCATGGTCGCGGCGCTGTGGGGCGTGATGGTCGCCTCGGTTCAGTTGGCCTGCACGGATGCTGCCCGGAGTGGCGCTCGTGCTGCGGCCCGTGGGGAGTCGTTGGCCACGGTTCGTGAGGTTGTGGCCCATGCAGTCCCCTCGGGGGCGAAAGTCCAGGCGAGCCGGGACGCCGAGACTGCCGAGGTCGTCGTCACAGTCCAGGTCAACGCGCCAGGGCCGAGCGGCCTCCCTCCCATCACGGTCAGCGCCCACGCCGCCGCAGCCACAGAGCCCGGAGCCGCGGACGCAGGCCCGTCCGGCTAGAGCTTCCGTCCTCAGGCCATCGGCTACAGCCGTGGGGCCCGACTCTGAACGCATGGCGGTGCTCTCTGCATGCGAGCACGCGGCCCGGCGACCATGGCTGCCTGTCCAGACGGCAAGGGCAGGTCCTCGGCCGCCTGAATCCGGCTCGCATGGAGCGCTTCACGGTGAGCATCGAGCTGCCCGGCAACGGTCCAGGGTCGGGCAGCCGGAGTCGGGCGGCTGGAGTTGGGCAACTGCAGTTGGGGTGACCAGGGCCGGGTCGCGACGGCCGGGGAGCCGACGGGAGAACGCGTCCGCCCACACATCCGACGGCACCTCGAGCGCCAGCCCCGTCAGCGACCAGATGACGAACAGCGAGGTTAGGGCGACCGGGGTCGCGACGGCCGGGGTCAGGGACGGCCGGGGTTAGGGACGGCCGGGGTTAGGGCGGCCGGGGTTAGGGCGGCCGGGGTTAGGGCGGCCGGGGTTAGGGCGGCCGGGGTTAGGGACGGCCGGGGTTAGGGCGGCCGGGGTTAGGGCGGCTGGAGTCGGGATGGCTGGGGTTGGAGTGACTTCGGCAAGCCATACCAGCCAGGGACAGCACGTGCTGGATGCATGAGTTGGGGCGGCTGGGCGGTCGCAGTCCAGGAGTCAGGTGTTGGCGGCGGAGACGGGATTGGAGGCGCCGGGCGATGGGTGGACTTGGGCGGAGGGCTTCAGGGCGGAGGGCTTCAGGGTGGGGTGCCCGAGGGTGGGGAGTTGTTGGTGACCGGGGGGCTGGGACGATCTGGGTGGCGGCGGTCATGGGGGTTGTCTGGTTCGGTGCAGTGGTCGCGATGATGGTGGGCGGGGTCAGGGCGGCTCGGCATCGGGCGGATGCGGCGGCGGACTTGGCGGCGTTGGCCGCGGCCGCTCGGGTGGCAGAGGGGACCGGGGTCGCATGCCGGGCGGCGACGTCGATCGCGGCGGATTCCGGCGGGCGGCTGTCGGCGTGCCGGGTGCGTGGCAGGATCGTCGACGTCTCGGTGTTCGTGATGATCCGAGTGCCGATCGCGGCAGGTGATCTGCGGGTCTCGTCCCGGGCCAGGGCTGGTCCTGTGGGGGACGAAGGCGTACCCTGACCAACCAGGTTCGTATTGAATCGAACGTCAATAGAGGTCTGGCGGGCGTGTGGAAGGGTCTCTGAGGCCAAGGGCGGCCACGAGCCGCTCTCGCTTTGTCACCCTTCCGTGACGTTCGCTACCGATTAGTACGTTACGCTGCCGTAAACCCAGTGGTATCACCAGACACGGCGGCTGCATCGCCCCCCGAAGCCGGCCAGGCTCCCGGGTGCGGCGAAGGAGTTGATGGAGGGATTGAGGCCGTGACCAGGATTCGCAGGATCGGTGCAGTCGTTCTCGCGGCTGGATCCGCCGTCCTAGGTCTGCCGCTGTCCGCGGACGCAGCCACGACCAGCGTGCTGTCGCCGAGCAACGGCTCGGTGATCACCAGCGGGTCCTCGGTGACCGCGCGGGCGCACTTCGACTTCGCGCTCACGATGGAGCTGCGGGTGAAGACGCCGAGCGGCGACGACTCGTTCCTCGCCAAGAAGTCCGGCACCGGTGACCTCTCGGGCACGATCTACCTGCAGCGCAACGGAAACTACGAGGTCTACCTCGTCGGCCGTCCCACCAACCACGTGTACGACCACAACACGTTCAAGGTGAGGATCCCTCCGGCCAGCCCGAGCGGCGTCTCCGCCACGGCTTCGGGCGGCAAGCTGCGGGTGAACTGGAACCTCGGCCTCGAAGACGACCTGTCCGGTTACACGGTCAAGGCCAGCGGCGTCGGCTCCAGGTCCGGATCGACGGGCTCGTTCTGCTCCGGCACCAGCTGCTCCGCCAGCTTCTCCCTCCCGTCCAGCGCTACTGGGAACGTGGGCGTCAGCGTGACGGCCAAGCGGCCGAGCGGCGCGGGTGGCTCGGTCTACTCGGGCGCGGCGGCCGCGACGGCGAACGCCGGTGGCGGCGGCGGAGGGGCGAACCTTCCGCCTGGCAGCACGCCCTCGCTTCCGCCAGGCACCACGGCGCCCACCCCGACCACGCCGCTGACCCCGTTCAACAGCTCGTCTCCGCTCACGCTGCCGAACGTGCAGCCGGACGGGGCCACGCCGGGCTTCGCCTACCCGACACCGCAGGTCGCCAACCAGATGTCGCCCAAGGCCAAGAACGTCGCCGCGACCAGCAGCCTGCAGTGGGGCAAGAGCGTCGGGATCGCGCTGGTGCTCCTGGTCGTCGCGGCTCACCTGGGCACGTGGACCCGGCGCCTCCGGGTCGCGCAGGCCGGCGTGAGCAACCGCGGCATGGCAGCCCGGATGGCGCGCGCCGGCGTCGGCCGCAAGAGGGTCAGCAAGGAACGCGAGCGGATCGCGCGAGCGGAGGCGATCGCCAAGACCGCGACCCTCACGCCGCCCGGTAAGCCCGCGCCTTCCCCCGCCAAGCCGGGTGCTGGCAAGAACGCGGCCGTGGACAAGACCGCGACCGCCGTCATGAAGGCCCCGGGGACCAGTGGCGAGGGCAAGGACAAGCCCAAGCGCCGTCCGGCCGCGCTCGGCAAGCGCGCCGGAGGCGTGGACGTGAGCATCGCCGGCCAAGAGGGCGCGGACGGCAAGCCCGGTCACACGGCCCGCGGCCGTCGCCGCCGTAACAAGTAGGACCTGCTCAGACTCGCGCCGCCGCTTGCTGGGACCGTTTGTCAGAAGGGCTTCTGCTAAGGCCGTCGCCTGCCAGTGGTGACGGGCCTGCTCGGTTGATGGTGCGGGCTCCTTCGCAACTACGCCAGGGCCGCGGCGGACAGATCAGGGGAGAGGGCAGATCGCGGGGCCGCTGCCGTCCGGTGCGGCGGCCAGCGCCTCGTACAGGCCTATCTCGAGCTGAATGCCTGCCTGCACGCCGTGCTGTGGAACGGGACCGTTTGGATCGGGTTCTGGGAGTGGGTCGGTGCGGTGAGCCTGCGGATTCGCGCGGACCTACGCTAGCCAGTCCGGTGGTGGGTTCGGTGAGGTGGGCCAGGCTTGGTTGGCTGCGTGGTGACGAGTTCGCCCGGCCGATGGTGAGTTGGGCATTGGCTACCGCGGCTTGGGTACTGGAGGGCCGGGTGTGAGTGGGCCCACTAGTGGCGTGCTCGCGCGGCCGCAGATCTGTGGTTGGCGGCCCTCCCCGGGCATGTCTCCCGGGGCGTGCTCAGCACGACGGTTGTCCCGGTCCGTAGACGATGCAGGAGTGGCCGACCACCCAACCGACGACATCGGACCCGCAGCCGATGTCGGCGGTGGCCCAGAAGAAGATGTCGTCGGGGCCAAGAAGACGTCGCTGGGGCCCACGGGCGCGACGCTATGGGCCCACGGGTGACGATGCTGTGGGCCCACGGGTGACGATGCCGTGGGGCCACGGGTGAGGACGCTGTAGGCCCACGGGGTGATGGATGACGCTGGGGCCCCGGGTGGAGACGCTGGGCTCCGTCTGGATCTGGTGGATTGGTCGTTGGTGGGGGGTGGTGGGCTGCTGGGGCGGCGCTGATGCCGTTGCGTATGCGGGTGCGTTGAAGGGGTATTGCGGGCTGAACCGATGGCGTCCGATTTGCCCAGGGTCTAGGCTCCCTCCCAGTCAAGATCTCCCAGCGGTACGGAGAGGAGACCCTCCGCATGATGTTCCTGGGGCTGGCGGTCGCGATCGCGGCCGTCGTAGCCGGTGCGGCAGTCGTCGTGGACAACACCGGGAAGGCGGAGCTGACCGCGTTCGGCGACACCATGCCGGGGATCACGTCGGAGTGGCAGGTCTTCCTCGCGGGCGCCGTGGTCGCCATCGTGTTCATGGCGGGCATCACGCTTGCGGCCTTCGGATTCAACCGCTCGGTGCGCGTTCGCCGCGAACTGCGTGAGCTGCGGGAAGAGCACGAGGAGTCGATTCACACCCTCGAGCTGGAGAAGCGCCAGCTTCAGCGTGAGCTGGCCCGGTTCCGCCACAACGGCGGCCAGGCAGGCGCCGAGGCTGTACCTGCGCCTGGCCGACCGGTCGCGCGCCCGACGTCCTGACACAGCGCACGCCAGCCCGTGGCCGCGTTAGCGGACGGGTAGCCACTGGCGTTAAGAGCGCACGGGCTGCGGCGACGTGGGATGCAGTGGTGCTGCGACCACCCGCGTCCAGCCCGTTTACGCGCTCGGCCCGTCTCTAAGTTCCGAGCAAACTGAGCCCTGGCTTAGGACGAGGGTGGGGCGTGGCGGAGGAGTTCGGCTAGGAGGGTTAGGGCGCCTTGCTTGTCTAGAGGGTCGTTGCCGTTGCCGCACTTGGGGGACTGGATGCAGGACGGGCAGCCGGACTCGCATTCGCAGGACTTGATGGCGTTCTGGGTGGCGCGGAGCCATTCGGCGGCGTCGGAGTAGCCGCGTTCGGCGAAGCCTGCACCGCCCTCGTGGCCGTCGTAGACGAAGACGGTCAGGAGGCCTGTGTCGGGATGGACGGCGGTGGAGACGCCGCCGATGTCCCAGCGGTCGCATGTTGCGAAGAGCGGGAGCAGGCCGATGGAGGCGTGTTCGGCGGCGTGGGCGGCGCCGGCGAGGTCCATGTCGCCGAAGGCTTCGACCTGGTCTGGGGAGAGGGTCCACCAGACGGCGCGGGTTCGGAGCGTGCGGGCGGGGAGGTCGAGGGGCTTCTCGCCGAGCATTTCGCCGGTCTGCGTGCGGCGCATCTGGTACGCGACGACCTGCCGGGTCACCTCGACCGTGCCGAAGCAGAGCGTGGCCTCGCCCCAGGCGGTGGAACGGAGGCGTTCCACGATGCTGATGTCGGTCACGTCGCGCGCGGTCGTCGAGTAGTCGGGCTCGGCGGCCTCTACGAGCGCAACGGAGTCGTCCAGGTCGAGCGTCTGGACGATGAACGATTCGCCCTGGTGGATGTAGACGGCGCCTTCGTGGACGGTGGTGTGCGAGGCGGCTTCGTCGACGGTGCCGAGGAGACGTCCGGTGGCGGCCTCGACGACCTGGATGGGCGCGCCTCCGGCTCCGCGGATGTCGGCGAGGTCGGCGGCCTTGTCGCGGCGGGTCCAGTACCAGCCGGAAGGCCGGTGACGGAGGAACCCGCGGCGCACGAGGTCCGGAAGAAGGTCTGCGGTCGTCGGGCCGAAGAGCGCCAGGTCCGCGTCGGTGAGGGGGAGTTCGGACGCGGCGGCGCAGAGGTGGGGCTCGAGGACGTACGGATTGTCGGGGTCTAGCACCGTCGATTCGACGGGCGTTCCGAAGATCGCCTCGGGGTGGTGGACCAGGAAGGTGTCGAGCGGGTCGTCACGTGCCACGAGGACGGCGAGGGCGTCCTGGCCTGAGCGCCCTGCTCGTCCGGCCTGCTGCCAGAGCGAGGCGCGAGTTCCCGGCCAGCCACAGACGACGACCGCGTCCAAGCCTGAGACATCGACGCCTAGCTCGAGGGCATTGGTGGTCGCCAGGCCTACTAGTTCGCGGGAACGTAGGGAGGCTTCGAGAGCGCGTCGTTCCTCAGGGAGGTAACCGGCGCGGTAGGCGGCCACCTGCTCGGCGAGGGGTGGTGCTACCTCGTCCAGCGCGCGCTTGGCGCCCAGGGCAACCGACTCCGCGCCGCGGCGGGATCGTACGAAGGCAAGGGTTTGCACGCCCTCGACCACAAGGTCCGCGAGAAGGTCGCCTGTCTCTGCTGTGGCGGTACGGCGTATGGGAGCACCGCGTTCGCCGCGCAGGTCGGTGAGCGGCGGTTCCCAGAGGGCGAACGTGGCCGATCCCCGGGGCGAGGCGTCGTCGCTGACCGCGACCACGTCCAGGCCGGTGAGTCGTGAGGCGGCGGTAGCAGGCTCGGACGTGGTGGCCGAGGCGAGGATGAAAACGGGCTCCGCCCCGTACTTCGCGCACACGCGGCGTAGGCGGCGCAGGACCTGCGCCACATGAGAGCCGAAAACCCCGCGATAGCCGTGCGCCTCGTCTACGACGACGTAGCGCAGGCGGCGCAGGAAGGAAGCCCAGCGCGAGTGGGAAGGCAGGATCGACCGGTGCAGCATGTCGGGGTTGGTCAGTACGTAGTTGGCGTGCTGCCGCACCCAGTCGCGTTCGTCGCGCGGGGTATCGCCGTCGAACGTGGCGGCGCGCATGCGCGTCAGGTGCAAGTCCCGCAGCGCGCGCAACTGGTCTGCGGCGAGGGCTTTGGTGGGCGAGAGGTAGAGGATTGTCCCGTCGGGCCTTAGGGAGTCTTTGGCCTTGGCCCCGATCCTCCTGGCGCTGGCCGCGCTGGCCGCGCTGATCGCGCTGGTTGGCCGGATGCCGACCACTCGGCTGGCGGGCGGCTCAGATGGCGTACCGCTGGGCGTGGATTCGGTGCCTCCGTTACCTCTATCGGTGGCTCGGCGGGCAGTCGCGGGCGCCAGGGCTTGGGCTGTTGGGGCCTGGGCTTGGGTCTGAGCCTGCTCGGGCTCAGGCCCAGGAGCGTTCTCGCTGTGCGGGCGGGCGTTCTCGCCGTGCGGGCGGGCGTCCTCGGCGTTCTGGCGGGGCATCGGGACGCGGCGGTCGAGGATGGGCTTGAGTTCGGCGATCCACGGGCCGGTCAGCTCCTGCCACGGCCCCTTGCGCATCGCACCGCGCCGCTTTCGTGCCGGGCGCCGTACGACTCCGACGGCCGATTGCGCTTCGCTCTTGGCTGAACTTTGCTCGCCAGACGCGGCGCGACGTTCATCCCCATAGATCGCTGCGACCGCCGGCAGCAGGTAAGCCAGCGATTTTCCTGACGCCGTTCCTGTGGCAATGATCACAGAACGACCGGCATGGGCGTGCTCGGCGGCGACCGCCTGATGCTCCCAGGGCGCCTCGATCCCAGCCGCCTCAAGGCGCTCCAGCAGCAGCTGCGGCGACCATTGCGGCCACTCCGCGCGACGGCCCTGACGTGCGGGAACGCTCTCGATATGCGTGATGCGGTCGCGCCTGGTGGGGTCGGCGAGGAGGCGTTCCAGGGGGGCAGAAGATCTTTGAGGTCCCATCAGGTTTTCAGTGTGCCAGCCGGGGCAGAACTACGGGAACGCCCCGGCGCCGAAGCTCTGTCGCCCCCTGCCCGACACCCAGATCAGCAGGTCAGACGGGATGGCGTGAACTTTCGCCCGAGTGGCGATTTCGTGTGAACGCGACGCCGGAGCGTGGTTGAATCACGGC
Organism: Actinomadura barringtoniae; assembly: GCF_017573505.1. Taxonomy (GTDB): domain Bacteria; phylum Actinomycetota; class Actinomycetes; order Streptosporangiales; family Streptosporangiaceae; genus Spirillospora; species Spirillospora barringtoniae. The sequence goes on along the minus strand of NZ_JAGEOJ010000038.1, from coordinate 5,663 downwards.
GGAGTCCCGTCACCCCGGGTGGCCTTGGGAACGGGATGAGAGTTTTGCTGTACGGCGCTGGAGGATCTGTGGACCTGAAGGTGAACGACTACACCACCGACGATGGCCTGACCGTCATCAGTGTGGAGGGCGAGATCGACGTCTACACGGCGCCGAAGCTTCGCGAGAAGCTCATCGACCTGGTCAACAAGGGCAAGTTCCACCTCCTCGTGGATATGGAGAAGGTCGAGTTCCTCGACTCCACCGGGCTGGGCGTCCTGGTCGGCGGGCTCAAGCGCGTGCGTGCGCACGACGGCTCCCTGGAGCTGGTGTGCACCCAGGAGCGCATCCTCAAGATCTTCCGGATCACCGGGCTGACCAAGGTCTTCGGCATTCACGACTCGATCGCCGAGGCCCAGGAGAAGCGCAAGGGCGCCAAGTAGCGGCCCGCGATGGCGACCGTTGAGCTCTCTTTCAGCGCGCTGCCCGTCCACGTCCGAACGGCTCGTCTGATCGTCACCGCTGTGGCCCGCCGCAGCGGGGTCGCCGAGCCGATCCTGGACGAGGTACGGCTGGCAGTCGGCGAGGCCTGCTCTCGCGCAGTCGAGGCGCATCGCCGGCACTGTCCGGACGAACCGGTGCGGCTGGAGCTGACCAGCGCGAACGGCCGGTTCGAGGTCATCGTGAACGACGCGGTTCCAGGCGACGACGCCGCGGGCGGCCTTCCCCCGATCGCGGCGCCGGACGACCCGGAGTTCGTGCTGGGAGAAGGCGCGGCCGAGCTGGGACTGGCCGTCATCGCCGGCCTGGCCGACGACGTGGAGATCGCGGCCACCCCCAAGGGTGTCCAGATCCGCATGAGCTGGCCGGCCGAGACCCCGGCGCCCGCCTAGCCCGACCAGACGTACAAGTGAGGCCCCGCCCATCAGCGGGGCCTCACTCATACCCCCGGCCCCTCACCGCCCGCCGCCCGTCTCTGGGCGCGGACGCGGCCCGGGTACGGCTCGCGTTCCAGCTGAGGGGCTTTGCCGACGTCGCACTGTGCACTGGCGGGCAGCCGCTCGATCCGGTGGCACGAACGAACTCGAGGCGCATGGCGTCAGCGTGCGCGACGAGGTGATCGACTGCCTGGAGGGTGTCGGCGGGCAGCTGGAACGGTTCGTGTTCGAGGACGGCCCGCCTCTGGACAGGGACGCGGTGTTCGTCGTCAACGCGCCGCGCCAGCACTCCGACCTGGCCGACCGGCTCGGCGGTACGAGCTTCGCCGACGGTGCGTCGAGGTGAACGAGTTCGACCAGCCAGCGTGCCCGGCGTGTACGCGGCGTGCGACATGGCGCGGCGGGGCGAGCGTTCCGGTGCCGATGGCGGCCGTCATCGCGGCTGCGGCCAGTGGAACGGTCGCCGCCGCCGTCATCGACCAGGACCTGCTGTCCGCCGACTTCGACCTGCCGAACCCGCTCGCCCGGGCAAGGAGCTGACCGTGTCGGTGGAGACTGCGAAGGCGGCGCCGCCCGTACGAGCAGGCAACGTGGCACTGGCCACGGTGGGCCTGCTGCTCGGGGTGCTGCTGTCGGTGCTGGACCAGACGGTGTTGACGATCGCGCTGCCCGACATCGCCGCCGGTTTGAGCGGCATGGACGCGATCGGCTGGATCGGCTGTGCGGCGGGTGCTGGCCCGCGCAGGGTGGTGTGGAGGTGGGTGTCTGGGTGCGTGGGGTGGGGCGTTTGGTGGGGGGAGGTTGGGGCTTTGGTGAACGGGCTGGGGTGGGTGGTGGGGCGGCCCAAAAGTGGGGGGTCGGGGGGTGGTGGGGAAAGGGCGGTGTGGGAATCTCAGGCGAGTCGATCTTCGAAGAATATTTAGGTCCGGCTGTATTTGTGGTTTGTGTCGGGCTGGAATGTGGGTGGGGGTTTCGCTAGGTTTTGGGGAGCGAACCGGGGGTTTCGTCGGGGTCGATCGGGGCACAGTTCGGTGGCGGTTCTCTGACCTGCGGCGATACGTCTTCTCGGCACTTTCAGGTCAAATCGCGGCGTAAAGTCGATTGCTTTTTCATTTCGGCCTCATTAAGGAACCGACAGGCTTCTAATTCAGACGTGGCCTGCGTAGACTCCCGGCACCCGCGTTGCCGTGCGAGGCGTCTAAATCGCCCCCCGCGGGGTACGCGGTAGAGATCGTCTTTCGGTCGATCAAAGATCGCAACGCCCCTGTCGAGGAGGACGGATGCCTGGGCTTTCCCTGTCAAGCTCAGCCAGCTCAGAAGTGGATCTCGGCGGCGGCGACCTGACCCTGGTCGTCGTCGTCGGAGTGGTCGCACTGCTGGCACTGGCCGTAGCCGGAGGGCTGGTACGCGAAGTACTGGCCGCCGGTCAAGGCACGGACAAGATGCAGAGCATCGCGAAAGCGGTGCAAGAAGGTGCCAGTGCTTATCTGAAACGCCAGTTCCGTACGGTCGCGGTGTTCGTGGTCCTGATCCCGCTCGTGCTGCTTCTGCTCCCCGCCGATTCGGCAAGTGAACGGATCGGCCGTTCGGTCTTCTTCGTCATCGGCGCGCTGTTCTCCGCCACCACGGGGTTCGCCGGAATGTGGCTCGCGGTGCGCGGCAACGTGCGCGTCGCGGCGGCCGCTCGTGAAGAGGGCGGCGAACGCAAGGCGATGCGGATCGCGTTCCGCACCGGCGGCGTCGCCGGAATGTTCACGGTGGGCCTCGGCCTGTTCGGTGCCGCCGTGGTCGTGCTCGCCTACAAGGGTGACGCCCCGAAGGTCCTGGAGGGCTTCGGTTTCGGCGCCGCGCTGCTGGCGATGTTCATGCGAGTCGGCGGCGGCATCTTCACCAAGGCCGCCGACGTCGGCGCGGACCTGGTCGGCAAGGTCGAGCAGGGCATCCCCGAGGACGACCCCCGCAACGCCGCGACGATCGCCGACAACGTGGGCGACAACGTCGGTGACTGCGCCGGCATGGCGGCCGACCTCTTCGAGTCGTACGCGGTCATGCTGGTCGCGGCGCTCATCCTGGGCACGGCGGCGTTCGGTACGCAGGGCCTGGTCTTCCCGCTGATCGTGCCGATGATCGGTGTGATCACGGCCGTGATCGGCATCTTCGCGGTGGCGCCCCGGGCCAAGGACCGGTCGGGGATGTCGGCGATCAACCGCGGCTTCTTCATCTCCGCGATCATCTCGGCGATCCTCGTGGCGATCGCGACGTTCAGCTACCTGCCCTCGTCCTTCAAGGACCTGAACGGCGTCACCGACCCCAAGATCCTCGGCCTGGACGCCAACCCGCAGGTCGTCGCCCTCGGCGCGGTGCTGATCGGCATCCTGCTGGCCAGCACCATCCAGCTGCTCACCGGCTACTTCACCGAGACCAACCGCAAGCCGGTCATGGAGGTCACCGACAGCGCCCGCACCGGCCCCGCGACGGTGATCCTGTCGGGCATCTCGCTCGGCCTGGAGTCGGCGGTCTACACGGCACTGGTGATCGGCGCCGCGGTGTACGGGGCGTTCCTCCTCGGCTTCGGCAACACCACCGTCGCGCTGTTCGCGGTCGCGATGGCGGGCACCGGCCTGCTCACCACCGTCGGCGTCATCGTCTCGATGGACACCTTCGGCCCGGTCTCCGACAACGCCCAGGGCATCGCCGAGATGTCCGGCGACGTCGAGGGCGAGGCCGCGGCCGTGCTCGAGCGGCTGGACGCGGTCGGCAACACCACCAAGGCGATCACCAAGGGCATCGCGATCGCGACGGCGGTGCTGGCGGCGACCGCGCTGTTCGGCTCGTTCCGTACGACCGTGGTCAGCGCGCTCGCCGACGCGTCCAACGACGCCAAGGACGCGCTCGGCTCGCAGTTCTCCACGTTCAACCTGGGGATCGACAGCCCGAACGTGCTCATCGGCCTGATCATCGGCGCCGCGGTGGTCTTCATGTTCTCCGGTCTGGCGATCATGGCGGTGGGTCGCGCGGCCGGCCGGGTCGTGGTCGAGGTGCGCGAGCAGTTCCGCACCAAGCCCGGGATCATGGACTACACCGAGACCCCCGACTACGACCGGGTGGTCGACATCTGCACGGCCGACGCCCAGCGCGAGCTGGCCACGCCCGGCCTGCTGGCCATCATGACGCCGATCGCGGTCGGCTTCGGCCTCGGGTACGCGCCGCTCGGCGCGTTCCTGGCCGGCGCGATCGCGTGCGGCGTGCTGATGGCGGTCTTCCTGGCGAACGCGGGCGGTGCCTGGGACAACGCCAAGAAGCTCGTCGAAGAGGGCAAGCTCGGCGGCAAGGGCAGTGACGCCCACGAGGCCACGATCATCGGCGACACGGTCGGTGACCCGTTCAAGGACACCGCGGGCCCGGCCATCAACCCGCTGATCAAGGTCATGAACCTGGTCGCGCTGCTGATCGCCGACGCCGTCGTCACGTACGCGGGCAACACCCCGCTGCGCGTCGGCGTCACCGTCGTGTCGGTGGGCATCGTGGTCGCGGCCGTCGTGGTCTCCAAGCGCCGCTCGGACCCGATCGGCTCGTCCGGTCAGCCCGCGGTGGCCGGTGGCACGGAGACCGCCGTCGCTCCCGCGTCCGACGGCGCGGTGGCCGACTCCGGCGCCGAGTCCGAGGCCGAGTCCGAGGCCGGCCCCGAGGCCGAGGCCGTCGAGGCCGCGCCCGAGGTCGAGGCCGGTCAGAACGGCAGCGAGGCCGCCGGTGAGAAGGCCGAGGTCGACGCCGAGGCCGAGGTCGACGGAGCCGCGGAGACGGCGGGCGACGTTCCGCCCAAGCCGCGTCCCGACTCCGACCGCGAGGAGTCGGCCAACAAGGCCTGACCTCCCCGCTCCCCGGACCGCCGCTCGCTGAGCGAACGCCCGGACCGTACGACCCAGAAGGGGCCGGTGGCACCAGCCACCGGCCCCTTCGCCGTCCCGACGGGCGCCTTTCTGGGGGGCTGGGTGCTGCCGGGGGGACACGCTTGGGTGTGGGTGGTGGCGGGAGCACGGAGGGGCGGTCGTACGCTGTACGGGAGTCCACCGGCGTCTGCGCCGTGGACGTGATCGAGTGATGACAGCAGGAGGCGCGGCGGTGAGCGGCGAGAAGTCCACGGTGTCCGGAGCCAAGGGTTTCGCCATCGTCCTTTGCGGGATGTTCGGAATCATGCTCGTGCTCTGGATCTTGGCGGCGCTGGTCGCTCCCTGACATGGCCGCGGATTAGGGTGGCTGCATGCCGACGCTCATCGTGCTGCGCCATGCCAAGGCCGTCGCGGGCCTCGGGCTCGCCGACATCGACCGGCCGCTGAACGACCGGGGACGCCGCGATGCCGCCGCCACCGGCGACTGGCTGCGGGACAACGGGCTGGTGCCCGATCTGGTGCTGTGCTCCACGGCGGTACGGACACGAGAGACCCTTGAGGGGCTCGCGCTGGAGTCCGAGGTGAGCTTCGAGTCCAGCATCTACGACAACGACGCTGACACGCTGCTGTCCCTCGTCCGGGAGGCCGGGGACGGCGTTCGGACGCTGCTCCTGGTGGGGCACAACCCGTCCGTTCACCAACTGGTGCACGACCTCACGGGAGAAGCGCCGGAGGCCTTCCCGACCTGCGCACTGGCCGTCATTGAGCTGTCCGGCGAATGGGCCGACACCTGGCGCGGGTCAGGAGTCCTCACGCTCACCCGCACCCCCAAGGGCTGAGCCAGCGCGCTAGTTGG
>NZ_JAGEOJ010000037.1 GCF_017573505.1 Actinomadura barringtoniae | reverse complement strand
GTTGCTGGGTGGAAGCGGATTCGGTGTCCGCCACGATCGAACTCATACCGTTATTTTACCATCACTCTCCGCCATTTTCATGATCATATAGAAATATTCGAAGATTCTTTCGATGGTGCCTTCCCGCGCGAAGCGCGGCTACAAAAGCTTGTAGCGCAGCCCCGTGAGACCCGCACCCGAACAGCCCACCCCCGGCCCCGCCCCTTCCTTCCTCGTCGCTGAGCTTTTCGGCCTTCAACCAGCGCTGACCCGCAGCCGGGCGCCGACCCGAGCGGAAGGGGCGACCGTTGCCGCTAATCCGCGCGGAGCGCGCTCCAAGGTTCGAACACTGACTACCACCAAACCCGCACCCGAACAGTGGACCTCAGCCCCTCGCCCACTCTTTTCGTCGCTGAGCTTTTTGGCCTTTAGCCAGTACTCAACCCCCACCCGGGCACCAGACCCGAGCGGAAGGGGTGACCGATGCCGCAAGGGCCGAACCGGCCCACCTGAGGAGTCGCCGAACACAGACTGTGACGTGCCAGACTGGCGTTCGGACGGGACGGAGACGTTCGGGCGGGACGGAGAGGTGATGGCGTGGGCCTGGAGAGCGAGAGCCGGGCGTCGGACTCCCCGTACATCCAGAGGGTGTGGCGCAGCCGCAGCGTCGGCACCGGCGAGATGATGTCGATCGCCGCCGCGAGCTGGGATCTGGTCGTCGTGGAGCAGCGGGACCAGGTCAGCGTGGTGGTGCACGGGCCGGAGTCGGCGGCGGGCCGGGCCGAGGTTCCCGAGGACGCGGCGTTCATGGGGATCACGTTCGAGCCCGGCACGTCCATGCCGCATCTGCCGGCCGGTCGGCTGGTGGACGACGGTGTCGAGATCCCTGGCGCGACCCGGCGCTCGTTCTCGCTGAAGGGCTCGTCGTGGCACCTTCCCGGCTATGACAACGCCGAGGCGTTCGTCGAACGGCTGGTGCGCGAGGACGTTCTGGCGCGTGATCCGATCGTTGAGGCGGTGCTTCGGGGCGAGCCGTCGGGGCTCTCCGAGCGGACCGTTCAGCGGCGGTTCGTGGCGGCGACCGGGCTCACCCACGGGACCATCAGGCAGATCGCTCGCGCCAGGAAGGCGGCCGTTCTGCTTCGGGAGGGCGTGCCCGCCCAGGACGTGATCCACCGCCTCGGCTACTTCGATCAGCCGCATCTGGCGCGGTCGTTGACGCGTTTCGTCGGACGTACGGCCACGCAGCTCAGCGGCCGGGCGCCCGCAGGCCAGCTGTCGCTTCTGTACAAGCCATGAGCCCGGCCGTTCCCTTAGCCTCCACGCGCAGCCAATGGGAACGGGAAGGTCATCATCATGCGCAAAGTCGTGTCGGTCCTCTTCACCACGGTCGATGGCGTCGTGGAGTCCCCTGATCAGTGGCAGTTCGCCTGGGACGACGAGATGGCCGCGTTGCTGGCCGGGTCGCTCGAACGCTGCGACGCCGTGCTGCTGGGCCGGGGCACCTACGAGATGTGGTCCGGATACTGGCCGAACTACACCGGTGGTGAGGATGCGGCGTTCGCCGACTGGATCAACAACTCGCCCAAGTACGTCGTCTCGTCCACGCTCGACAACGTCGACGACTGGCAGAACAGCACCCTGACCACGCTCGCCGACATCAAGCACCTCAAGGAGGGCGAAGGCAAGGACATCTCGGTCTCCGGCAGCCCCGGCCTGGTCGCCTCGCTGCTGGCGGAGGGACTACTGGACGAGCTGACCCTGCTGATCAACCCCGTCGTCGCCGGTGGGGGACGCAAGAAGCTGTTCTCTGATGACGCCGCGCTGAAAAAGCTCGGGCTGGTGAGTGCTCAGCCCACGAGCACCGGCGCCATCATCGCTACCTACGCACCGAGCGAATGAACGAGGCCCACTCGGCCCGCGTGAACTCAAGGACGGGACTGTCATCACCCTGCTTGCTGTCCCTCACACCGACCGTGCCCTGAACGGCGGACCCGACTTCGACGCATTCGCTGCCAGCCTCGCTGTGACTCGCTTTGCGCCAACTGCCCACCTCAATGCAGTCGCCGTTGGCTTCACTGTGGCTGGATTTGCGCCGGCCACTTCGGCAGTAGCCGACCTGTGAAGTCAGCATCAATCGGCAGCACGTAGATCGTGACATGCGGATGCCGCTCAGCGGTCGAGATCAGATGCCGGAGCTGGCCGAGGACGATTCGTGGCGGCACGGTCCGGCGGCGTAGGACTACCTCGTCGAGGATGACTTCGTAGCGCGGCCCTTGAGGTCCAAGGACACCCCCCCTGACGGCGTAGCCGGGCCTCCATCATGCGTGCGGGGAGGAAATCCAATGCCCCCTCGGACCTCACCATCTCAATCATGAATCGCGTGAAGTCGGGGGTCTGCAGGACGCCCGGGATCGTGAACTGGTTGTACTCGCTGATGGTCTTGGCGCCGGACTCGATGTCGGCGTAGAGGCGTTGGCGGGCGCCCATGGCGTCGCCGTAGGCGTCCCACCAGCCGCGTTCGGCGGCGTCGCGGGCGATGGTGATGATCTCCTGCCACTTGTCGTCCGTGACGTTCAGGACGTCGAGGATCTTCATGATCTCGGCGAGGCCGGGGCGGATGTGCACGCGCGGTCACGATGGAGGCCTCTCGAACCGTTCTGTTCCCCGCGAGGTGGCCGATGCTGCTCGACCGTCCCGATCCCCACACGTCGATGAGCTGGCGGCGCGCCTTCCCCGGCACGGCCGATCAGGCGCGGTGTGTGCGCATGTTCGCCGCGTGCCCTGCTCGCGGACTGTCCGGCGCTGGACGAGGTGCTCCTCGCGCTGAACGAACTGGTGGTGAACGCGATCCGGCGCACCGAGTCGGGTCAGGACGGCGGGTCGTTCACCGTGGAAGTGCAGCAGGGCGGCGGGGGAGTGGCGGTCTCGGTCGCCGACCAGGGCGGCCCGGACGAACCGGCGGCGGGGCTTCCGAGTCCGGCCGGGGGCTGCTCACGGTCTCGCTCACGGCGGCGAGCTGGGGATGGCACGGCAACTGCCAGGGCCGTACGGTCACGGCCGTCTTTCCGGGGGAGACGACTCACAGACATTGATGTTCTTTTGGTCTGGACAGCCTCGCCCGGCCTTTGTACGTTGCCAGGAAACACTGGGAACGTTGGAGGTCGCGATGCGTGGAGTGAGGCGGATTCTGCTTTCGGCCGTGCTGGTCGCCGGGGTCGTCTCGGTGCCGATGCCCGCCCAGGCCGCGCCGCCGAACGGCTGGCGGGAGGTCGGGCTGCCCTTCCTCTGGTCGCGCCGGACCCTGGGGTTCGTCGAGGCCGCGGGCCCCTCGGACGTGTGGATCGCGGGCGCACAGGGGCAGGTCGCGATTCCACAGCCGACCGGCGGAGTCCTCTGGACGCCCGGCAACCCCGTCGTCCGCCGCCTGAAGGACGGCGCCTGGCACGAGTACCCGCTGGACGGCTGGCCCGGTTGGGCCCAGGTGACCGGTCTCTCGCAGTCCGGCGACGACGTGTTCGTCACCGGCCCGTCCGACCCGCCGTACGTGGCCAGGTTCGACGGGACGCGGTTCAAGCCCGTCTCCCTGCCGGCCGGTGCCCGGCGCGTGTACGTGCGGCCCGGGCCCGGCGGCACCTGGGCGGTCTCGGGCCAATGGCACGATCGGGCCCTGCTGCGCTGGGTCGACGGCGCGTTCCAGAAGGTGGAGCTCCCCGCGGGCTACCTCCTGCACGACGTCGTGGCCGTCGGCCCCAACGACGTCTGGGCGGTCGGCCGCCAGGGCGAGGGCGATGCGACCCGACCGGCGTCGCTGCACTGGAACGGCAAGACCTGGACGTCCTACCCGGTCCCCGACCTCGGGTTCTACGACTCGCTCTACCAGGTCTTCGCCACCTCGTCCGGCGAGGTCTGGGCGAGCGACACCAGCTTCGAGAACACCGGCACCCTGACGACTCTGCTGCGCTGGACGGGCTCCGCCTGGGTCAAGGTGAAGGTGCCGCAGGAAGCGCAGAGCCCGCTCGCCTCCGACGGCGCCGGTCGGCTCGTACTGCCGGGCTCGACCTCCACCGGCACCGGCGCCGTGTTCCGCTGGACCGGCTCGGGTTGGCAGACCACCGAGTTCCCGTCCTCGCCCAATACCCGCTTCTTCGACGTCGACGGCGCGCCCGGCACCTCGGCCCTGTGGACCGTCGCCCAGCGGGACCTGACCCCCGTCATGCAGACGAACGCTCCCTAGGCCGCGGCGGCCAGGCGGAGACGGACCTCTTCGAGCATCCGCTGGCGCCGCGACTCCTCCTGGGGCCCTGCGGCCGTACGGTCACCAGCGCTTCTTCCATGCCCTGCCAGAACTGGCGATGCGGGGTGAGCCGTTCGCGTCGCAGCACCGCCTCGATCTGCGGCAGGGACAGGCGGGCGCGGCGGGCCTCGCGGTCCTGCGCCTGCTCCTGGAGGATCGCGGTGACCACGGCGGCGACGGCGATGAACGTGACCGCCAGGCACACCACGATCGTGTGCGGCGCCAATCCAAGATCGGGCATATCGCCGACTTTACGACGTGCGCACCGGGGTTGGAGGGATCTTGGCCAGGCAGGTGGTGTCGCCGACTCGCCCGTTCTGGATGAAGCCGGTCTCGATGGCGGCCGCGCAGCCGCTCGGCTCGCGTTCGGCGACGTGGCCGACGTTCGGGACCTCGACCACGGTGCTGCGACGGAACTGGCGGGCGGCCAGGCGGCCTTCCTCGGTCGGGGTGTTGGTGTCGAGCTCGCCCGACACCACCAGGACCGGGACGTCGGGGAAGTGGCCGGTCGCCTGGCCGGCGCCCTGGGCGGGCCAGCGGATGCACGAGTCGCCGCGGTCGTCGATGGCGCTGGTCCAGGCGGTCTTGCCGAACGGCCAGAGCGCGCGTTCGGCGAGCTTGCCGCGCGCCGTGGCGTACTGGCGCAGGCGGGTGCCGACCGGCGCCTTGCGGTCCCACAGCGTCGGGTAGTCGTTGCACATGACCGACGCCGCGACGGCCGCGTTGAACGGCTGCTCGTCGGCGCTCGACCCGCTCACCGGCCCCTGCTCGCGCGCGGCCTTGAGCAGGGGCTCGTTGTCGCCGTGCAGTGCCTTGCCGACGATGAACGGCACGTCGCCGATGCTCTTGGGCGCCTGGCTGGCCGAGTCGTACACGATCGAGGCGAGCGAGGTGTCGTCCAGCTTGCGCCCGTCGTAGGAGATCGGGTGGGCGCGCAGTCGCTTTGAGAGCTTGCCGATGTCGTTCAGGACCTTGCGGCCGTCGCAGGCCCCGGCGCTCCGCTCGCACATCAGCGTCAGGGTCCGGCGGGCGGCGCGGGCGTTGGGGCGCGCCCACATGTCGAACGCCAGGGGATAGGCGCTGGACAGGACCACCGACCGGATGTTGTGCGGGTGGCGTTGCGCGTAGACGGCCATCAGGTAGGTGCCGTACGACTCGCCCAGCAGGTCCAGGCGTGGGACGCCCAGCTTGGCGCGTACCGCGTCGATGTCGTCGGCGGTCTCGGCCGAGGTGTACGCCCGCGCCCGTTCGCCCAGCTTGGTGCCGCAGTCGCCGACCGCCCGCACGAACCCGTCCCGGGTGGAAGGAAGATCCGGGCCCAGCCCGCAGTCGACCGGCGTCGAGCGGTTGACGCCGCGCGGATCCACCAGCAGCAGGTCATGGTCCTGGAGCAGGCCCGCGAAGACCTTCGCGTACGTGGGGCCGAACGCGATCGTCGAGTCGCCGGGCCCGCCGGGATTGACGGCCAGCATCCCCCTGGCGGCGCCCTTGCCGCGATGCCGGATCACCGCGTACGCGACGGTCGTGTTCCCCATCCCCGGACGGTCCCGTACGAGCGGCACCTGGACCGTCCCGCACTCCGCGTGCGGGACCGGCAGGCACTCCGGGGCGGGATCGGCCGAGGCCGCCACCGGAGCGACGACCGAGGAGCCGGCCAGGCCCATGACAACGATCTTCGACATCAACGTCATGGGCCCAGCATGCTGAGCGTGATCCCGGCGGCGCATCGGCCGGTGGCGGGTTCCCGCCCGTGGCTCTCAGGTAGCGGTCAGCAGGTCTGCTGGTAGGGGATCTGCTTGACGTTGGCCTTCCATTCGTCGCGGGTGAGCTGGCCGGTCTCGGCGCAGAGCGAGGACTTGAGCCTGTCCGGCGCGATCGTGTGGGTGACGAGCCTGCCGTCCTCGCCGACGCTGTAGAGGCGGCTGCCGTCGGGGCTGAACGCCAGCGCGTGGATTTCGGTCGAGTCCGCGCCCGCGCCCTTGGCGTGGCCGGTCAGGGCGAGGCCGATGCGGCGCTGGTTCGCCACGTCCCAGAGGTCGATGGACCCGTTCTTGTCGGTGGTGGCGACGAGCTGTCCGTTCGGGGACATGGCCGCGATCGGCGTCGAGGAGTCGGGGGTCGGGATGGGGTTGCCGATCTGCTTGAGCGTCTTGGCCTGCCAGAACGAGAGGGACCGGCGGTCGACGCGGTCCTGGACGGTGACCAGGACGTCGTTCCCGCCGATCGCCTGCGTGGTCGAGGCGATCGAGTTGGCGGGGGCCAGGGTCTTCCCGGACGGGAACTCGACCGTCCCGATGTCCTCGGACGAGACGACCGCCTTGCCGTCCTTGGTCCAGACGACCTTGGGGTACTGGGGGGCCGTCAGCGGGTCCTCCTTGGTGGCCCGAGCCTGGCCGAGCTGCTTGCCGGACAGGTCGAAGAACTGCAGCAGCGCCGGCGTCGAAGCGTCATGCGGGGTGAGCGCGGCGACGGCCTTGCCGTCGGGGGAGAAGAACGGCGCGGGGCGGTCGATCAGGCTCGGGGGCGGGCCGAGGTTGAGGCCGGCGCGCTTGGTGCGCGACTTCACGTCCCAGATGTCCACGGTGCCGTCGTGACGGGAGTGGGCCAGCAGAGCGCCGTCGTCGGACAGCGAGAGCTTGTCGCCCTGGTAGCCGCGCTTGTAGGAGATGGGCAGGGACCCGCGGACCTTCCCGGAGGCGGTGTCCCAGATCTGCACGGCGGTGGCGTTGCCGCCCAGGGGCGGCTCCTCGGCCGTGGCCAGCGTCGACCCGTCGGTGCTGATCGTGGAGTCGCCGGCGTTCGGCCGGTGGACGCTGACGGGACGGACGAACGGGGTGACGTCGATGGACAGGACCCGGGCCTGGGTGTCGATGCACGTCAGGCTGGTGCCGCCGGCGCCGAACCGGGTGTGGCCGCACTCGTCGTTGGGCTTGTAGTGCATGATCGGCTTGCCGCCGATGTCCAGGCTCCACAGGGCCATGTCCGAGGCGAGGTAGCGGCCGTCGGGGCTGAAGGCCATCTCCTGGTCGAGCCCCGCGCCCTTCGGCACGTCCAGGGTCTGGAGATACTTGCGGGTCTTGGCGTCGATGATGAAGATCTCGTTCTCGTGCCGCGCCGCGAGGTAGCGCCCGTCGGGGCTGAACATCAGCTCGGTGAGCTGCTTGACGTAGCTGAGGCTCGGGACGTCGACGGGAAGCGGCTTGCCGGTCTGCAGGTCGAACCAGCTCAGCTTCTTCCCCTTGCCCGAGACCAGGTAGCGGTCGTCCGGGGAGACCGCCGGGTCCCACGTGGAGTAGGGCTCCTTGGTGGAGAACAGCGGCTTGCCGCTGGTGTCCAGGACCTTGGTCTCGCCCTTGGTCCGGACGATGAGGCGTGATCCCGAAGGGCTGAAGTAGAGCCCGGCCCCCACGGTGTGCCGGTACGGCAACGGCGTGACCGCGCCCGTCATGGCGTCCAGGAGCTTCAGGGACCCGTCCTGCTGCAGGGTCAGCAGCCGCTTGCCGTCGTGGGTCTGGCCCGTTCCGATGACCGCCGGGCCGGGGACGGTGAAGCTGCGCTGCACCTTCCGGGTCACGGGGTCGGCGATGACGAAGCTGTTGCCCTTGCCCCAGGTGTACAGGCCACCGTCGTTGGGTGTCTTGGTGTCCCATTGCGCATCGACGCTGGACGGACGGAAGAAGCCCTTCTCCCACTGGGAGGACAGGGAGAGCAGCGCGTTGTAGACCTCGGTGTTGTCGTCGGCATGGTCGGCGAGGGCGGTCTTGCCGGTCAGGGAGGTCGCCGCGATGGCGAGCCGGCGGGCGAGCACCGGGTCGACGGTACGGAGCTGGAAGGCCTTGGTCGCGAGCTGTTGCCCGATGGCCGAGTCACGCTGGTGCCTGACCGTGGTGTTGGTCTGCTGCAGGTCGTGGCTCTGGACGACCGCGGTGGCACCCGTCGAGGTCGCGATGAGCAAGAGCACGGCCAGCGCGGCGGTGACCAGGGTCCGCAGCCGGGCCCGGCTGCGCGTCTGCTGCTGTGAGGCGTCCAGGAAGGCGCGTTCGGCCTCGTTGAGGGTGACCAGGCGGCGGCCGGTGGACGCCCACTGCAGGGCCGTGTCCAGGGTCGAGCCCTGGTAGAGGTCGGCGGACTTGCGGCCGTTGCCGTTCCACGTCCGGGCGGCGTCGGCCAGCGCGTGGTGGATGACCAGGCCGTCGCGTTCGGCGTCCACCCAGTCGCGCATCCGCGGCCAGGCGCGCGTCATGGCCGCGGTGCCGAGGGTGACCGTGTCGCCGTCGTGGCGGAGCAGGCCCGCCTCGCCGAAGCACTGCAGAACGCGCTGCAGCGCGGGCTCGTCGGACAGCTCGGCGAGGTTGGCCTTGCGCAGGGTGTCCTGGGCGTCCGGGCGCGCGGTGACCATGCGGAGCAGCACGCGGGGGACCGCCTCCTGCGCCTGCGGGTCGAGCCTGCCGTACGCCTGCTCGGCCAGCTGTGACAGCGACAGCGGGAGCGTGATCGATGGGCGCGGGCCCTCGCCCGCCATCCGGTTCCCGGCCTCCAGCGGGTTCTGCGGCTGCCCGCCGACCAGGTCGGCGAGGATCTTCTGCGGCGCCGGGCGCTTGGCCGGGTCCCGGTCGAGAGCGGAGCCCACCAGGGAGCGGAGCGGTTCGGTCAGGACGTTGAGGTCGAGCTCGGCGGTGGTGATCTGGTGCATCAGGCTCGGCATCGTGTCGCCCTTGAACGGGGCCTGCCCGGTCGCGGCGAACAGCACGATCGCGCCCCAGGCCCACACGTCCACGGCCGGGCCTGCGTGCTGGCCCTGGAAGAGCTCGGGGGCCATCCAGCGCGGCGTGCCCTTGAGCATCCCGGTGGCGCTGCGCGACATCTCCGCGGTCTTGGCGATGCCGAAGTCGATCACTCGCGGGCCGTCGGGGCCGAGCAGCACGTTCGCCGGCTTCAGGTCGCGGTGGATCACGCCCGCCTTGTGGATCGAGGCGAGCGCGGTCGCGATGCCGATCGCGAGCCGGTAGAGATCGTCGGACCCGTACGCGCCGGTCCGGTCGACCCACGACTGCAGGTCGGGGCCCGGCACGTACTCGCTGACGATGTAGGGCGGCGCGCCGTCCGGGTCGGCCGCGATGATCCGCGCGGTGCAGAACGCCGCGACCCGCTGGAGCGCCGAGATCTCCTTGCGAAGCCCGCTGCGGATCTGCTCGTCCACCGCGTCGGCGTGCAGCGCCTTGACGGCGACCCGGCTGCCCTGGGCGTCGTAGCCCTCGTACACCACGCCCTGCCCGCCCGCGCCGAGCCGGGCGGCGAGCCAGTAGGGCCCGAGCTGTTTGGGGTCGCTCTCCATGAGAGGTACAGGCACGTTGCGCATCCTCGGACGACGGACGGGGTCCACCGCGCCCCGCGAACCGCCGACATCATATATAGACGCACTCGTTCCTTTGAACCGTTTGTGCCAAAGAACACCCGTCACCCCGGAGCCGGACCCCCGGCGGGGTTGATCGCTGAGAGCGAACGTTGCTGAGGAAACAAAATCGTGCTCCGTTTTCTTGAGTGTGTATGACTCAATCTTCTGGGGTTGGGTCCACTGAGATCGACGCCGCAGTGAAGATCGACGCCGCAGTGAAGATCGATGCCGCAGTGAAGATCGATGCCGCAGTGAAGATCGATGCCGCAGTGAAGATCGATGCCGCAGTGAAGATCGACTCTGTAGTGAAGAGAGACTTGGAGCTGAGCATGAGCGAGACCCTGACGCTGCCGGTGCTGCCCCTGGACGACGGGGCCGTTCTGCCTGGCATGGTGGTGCCGCTGGACCTTTCCGAGAGCAACGAGGTCCGTGCCGCCATCGAGGCCGCGCGCGCGGTGGCCCAGTCCAAGGGGCCGGGCATCCGGTCCGCGTCCAAGCCCCGGGTGCTCCTGGTGCCCAGGCTGAACGGGCAGTACGCGGCGATCGGCACCCTCGGCGTGATCGAGCAGGAGGGCCGCCTCCCTGGCGGCGAGCCGGGCGCCGTCGTGCGCGGCGTGTCCCGCGTGCGGGTCGGGACCGGGACGACCGGGCCCGGCGCGGCACTGTGGGTCGAGGGCACCGAGATCGAGGTGCCGGCGGCCGGCGGGCGCGCCGAGGAACTGGCCAAGGAGTACAAGAGCCTGGTCAGCGCGATCCTGCAGAACCGGGGCGCCTGGCAGGTCGTGGACGTCGTGCAGGGGATCGACGACCCGTCGGTGCTCGCCGACAACGCCGGCTACGCCCCCTACCTGTCGCTTGAGCAGAAGATCGAGGTGCTCGAGACCCCCGACGTGATCGAGCGGCTCGAACTCGTGATCGGGTGGGCGCGCGACCACCTCGCCGAACTGGACGTGGCGGAGACCATCCGCAAGGACGTTCAGGAGGGCATGGAGAAGACCCAGCGGGAGTTCCTGCTGCGCCAGCAGCAGGAGGCCATCCGCAAGGAGCTGGCCGAGCTCAACGGCGACCCCGCTGACGAGGAGGACGACTACCGGGCCCGCATCGAGGCCGCCAACCTCCCCGAGAAGGTCCGCGAGGCCGCTCTGAAGGAGGTCGACAAGCTCGAGCGTTCGTCCGACGCATCGCCCGAGGGCGGGTGGATCCGGACCTGGCTCGACACCGTGCTCGACATCCCGTGGAACGACCGGACCGAGGACGAGTACGACATCGCGGGCGCCCGGGAGATCCTGGACGCCGACCACGCGGGGCTCGACGATGTGAAGGAGCGCATCATCGAGTACCTGGCCGTCCGCAAGCGCCGGGCTGACCGCGGCCTGGGCGTCGTCGGCGGCCGCCGCAGCGGTGCCGTGCTGGCGCTGACCGGCCCTCCCGGAGTCGGCAAGACCTCGCTGGGCGAGTCCGTCGCCCGCGCCATGGGCCGCGAGTTCGTCCGCGTCGCCCTCGGCGGCGTGCGGGACGAGGCCGAGATCCGCGGCCACCGGCGCACCTACGTCGGCGCGCTGCCGGGCCGGATCGTCCGCGCCATCCGCGAGGCCGGCTCGATGAACCCCGTGGTCCTGCTGGACGAGGTCGACAAGGTCGGCGCCGACTACCGCGGCGACCCGACGGCCGCGCTGCTGGAGGTCCTGGACCCCGAGCAGAACCACACCTTCCGCGACCACTACCTGGAGGTCGAGCTCGACCTCAGCGACGTGCTGTTCCTGGCGACCGCCAACGTCGTCGAGGCCATCCCCGGCCCGCTCCTGGACCGGATGGAGCTCGTTCAGCTGGACGGCTACACCGAGCACGAGAAGGTCACCATCGCCCGCGACCACCTGCTGCCGCGCCAGCTGCAGAAGGCCGGTCTGGAGGACACCGAGGTCTCGTTCGGCGACGACGCGCTGCGGCTGCTGGCCGCCGAGTACACCCGAGAGGCGGGCGTCCGGTCACTGGACCGGTCGATCGCGCGGGTGCTGCGCAAGGTCGCGGCGAACGTGGCGCTGGAGAAGACCGAACTGCCCATCTCGGTGGGCGCAGACGACCTGAAGGACTACCTGGGACGTCCCCGGTTCACGCCGGAGGTCGAGCTCAGCAAGTCCGAGCGGCGGACCGGAGTCCCCGGCGTCGCGACGGGCCTGGCGGTCACCGGCGCGGGCGGCGACGTCCTCTACATCGAGGCGTCCCTGGCCGACAAGGAGACCGGCGACACCGGCGTGACGCTGACCGGCCAGCTCGGCGACGTCATGAAGGAGTCGGCGCGGATCGCGCTCAGCTACCTGCGCTCGCGGGGCGCCGAGCTCGAACTGCCGGTCGGCGACCTGAAGGACCGCGGCGTGCACGTGCACGTCCCGGCGGGCGCGATCCCCAAGGACGGCCCGAGCGCGGGCATCACGATGACCACGGCGCTCGCGTCGCTGCTGTCGGGCCGCCCGGTCCGTTCGGACGTGGCCATGACCGGCGAGGTCTCCCTCACCGGCCGGGTGCTGCCGATCGGCGGGCTGAAGCAGAAGCTGCTCGCGGCCAGCCGCCTCGGCATCACCACCGCGATCGTGCCCAAGCGGAACGAGCCCGACCTCGAGGACGTGCCGGCCGAGGTGCTGAAGAACATGACGGTGTTCGCCGTCAGTGACGTGCGCGAGGTGCTGGACCTGGCCCTGGAGCCGGCCACCACCCCCGTGACCGTCTGACCTTCACCCTCGATCTGACTTTCACCCTCGATTCAGAACGCCTGGTGCCAGGCCCCCGCGGCCCGGCACCAGGCGTTCGTCTTTGCCGGCCTAGTGAGACTCGGTCTGTTGCTCGCGTTCGCGTTCGCGTTCGCGCTCCTGCGCGAGCTCGCGTTCGCGGCGTTCGGCGGTTTCGCGCGGGTCGTGGACGACCAGGGGCTCGTCGCCGAGGTCGGTGTGATGCTGGACGGTATAGAAGCGGACCGCGTGCCCATCCGGGTCGTGCACCTCGGGCAGGATCCAGCCGATCGTGGCGTAGTGGACACCCGCGTGCGTCTCGCCGAGGGCGGTCAGGTGCTCGGCTAGCGCCTCGATCTCGTCCTTGCCGGGAACGCCGATGGAGAAGTAGTCGAAGCCCGCGGCCGCCTTGGCGCGGTCGGGATCGAGCCTCAGTGCCAGTCCCGGGCCGCCCGCCGGATGTCGCATCGCGACGCCCATGAGCCTGCCCTGCTCGACGAACTCGATCTCCACCTCGTAGCCGAGCCGGCTGCGGTACCACTCGCGTGAACGCTCCAGGTCGGAGACCGGAAGCTTCAGATGGTGCACCCCTGCCAATCGTGGGACGTCCGTCATGGTGACCCCCTCTGCAGATCAAACGCTGCAGTCCCACTGCATTGATGCAGTTATACTGCAATGCATGCCGGAATCCGTCAACCAGCCCGTCAACCGGGATCTGCGGGCCGCGCGGGTGGCCGAGACCGAAGACAAGATCCTCCGCTCGGCCGCCGAGCTGTTCACCGAGCACGGCTACGCGGGCACGACGCTCGCGGCCGTCGCCGACCACGCCGGGGTCGGCGCCCGTACGGTCTACGTGCGCTTCGGTACGAAGGCGGCGCTGCTTCGGCGGACCGTCGACGTCGCGATCGCCGGGGACGCAGCACCCGTTGACGTGCGCGGACGCGACTGGTTCGCGCGGACGCTGAACGCCCCCACAGCCGCCGAACGGATCGACGCGATGGCGCACGGCGGGGCCGCGATGATGGCGCGGGCGGGCGACATCATGGCCGTCGCATTGCAGGCAGCAGGCGTCGAGCCGGAGCTGGCGGAGGCCACCCAAGCGGGGCGTCTGGCCACCTTGGACAACTACCGGCTCTTCTGGACGCGGATGGCCGAAGACGGCCTTCTGCCTCCGGGCAGCGACGTCGGCTGGCTCACCGAGACCGGCGCCCTGCTCGGCCACGCCGAGACCTACCTGCTGGCGCGGCAGACGATGGGCTGGACACCGGAGGCCTACGAACGCTGGCTCCGCGTCTCCTTCACACGCCTGGCGTTCGGCAGAGACCCCGGCGCGCAAGGCGCCCCGTAAGGCGCCCCCCAGTCACCGAAGTCCGGTGCGCAAGTGGTCTCAGCGGAACCTGACGCGCCTTCAGCGGGCGCGGGGCTTCAGAGAGGGCACAGCTCCAGCGGGGCGCGGCTTCAGCAGGACGCGAGGTGAGCGCGGCGCGGGATGAACGGGGCGCGGGGTTTAGCGGGGGGCTTCAGCGCGGCGCGGTGTGAGCGGGGCATAGCTTCAGCGGGGGCGGGGCTTCAGCGTGGCGCGGGGCGAGTGGAGGCGCGGGGCGAGCGGGGGGACAACTTCAGCGGGGACGCGGGGTGAGCGGGGGCGCGGGGTCAGTGGGCACAGCTTCAGCGCGCGCGGCTTCAGCGGGGTGCGGCTTCAGCGGGGTGCGGGGTGAGCGGAGCGCCGGGTCAGCGGGGGCGGGGCTTTCGAGGGGCACAGCTTCAGCGGGGGGTGAGGCGGAAGACGCGGAGCTGGCGGTCGACGCGTTCGACGTAGGTGTCGTACACCGGCCAGACCTTGAGCAGCTCGGGCCAGACCTCCTCGCGTTCGGCATCGGTGAGCAGCTTGGCCGTCACCGGGACGGTGCGGCCGCGGAAGCTGACCTCGGCGTCGGGGTGCTTGAGCAGGTTGCCGGTCCAGGCGGGGTGCTTCTCGCGGCCGAAGTTGGACCCGACGACCACCCACGTGCCGCCGTCCTCGGGCATGCACGCCAGGGGCGCCTGGCGCGGCTGGCCGCTCTTGGCCCCGGTCGTGGTCAGCACCAGGCTCGGCACCAGGGCCTGCCCCATGAGCATCCGGCCGCCCGTCACCTTGTGCAGGAAGCGGTCGAGCGGCGGCACGATCTTCGGGCCCACCTTGGAGAACGTGGGGGAGCCCGAGATGCGCTGGAAGAGCGGGCGTAGCGTGCGCTGGGCGAGCGTCATCTTCTTGGGCTCCCTGATCTTCGTGGGTTCCCCGCCGCCGGGCGCCAGCCGACCGGCCTTGCGGGGATCGAGGTGGCCGGCCGCCGCCAGCCAGCGGAGCGAGTCGGTGACGGTCTCCTCGACCGGCCGCAGCGTGAGGTCCAGGGACTTCAGCGCGGGCTCGTCGTCGGTCGGGACCAGCTTGACCATGAACTCGGCCGCGTCGCGGGTGAGTGGATAGTCGAACTTCTTGACGCGCTTGGCCGCGTCCAGCGTTGCGCCGAGGCCCAGCATCACCGCGTCCGGAACGGTGAGGCGGCGGCACTTCACGCCGGTGAGCTCGTCGCACAGGTCGGCGAATTGCGGCCATGTCAGATAGTGGCCACCGAGCAGCCACCGATGGCCCGACTGCCGGGTTGACACGGTCCGCGCCAGCGCCTCGGCGAGGTCGCGCACGTCGATGAGCGAGGCGCCGCCGCGCGGCATCGGCCAGGCCGTGCCCAGCGCCCCCACCAGGCCTTCCATCATCGCGTCGAGCACCGGCTGGTCCGGCCCGGTCACCGCGCCCGGGTAGACGACCGTGACGGGCGCACCGTCCTCCTGGAGGCCGCGCACGTAGCGTTCGGCGGCCAGCTTGGACTTGCCGTAGTCGGTACGCGGGGAGGCCAGCGGCCCGTCCACGGTGATGACCGGCGCGGACGGCGGGACGAAGACCCCGACCGTCGAGACGTGCACGACCGGGTCCATCCCGCGCGCCACGGCGCCGCCGACGACGTTGCGGGTGCCCGTCACGTTCACCGAGACCAGATCGCCCGCGGGGCCCGTGACGCCGATCGCGGCGGCGGCGTGGATCGCGGCGTCGCAGCCGTCCAGGGCCTGTGCGACCAGGTCCTCGTCCAGCATGTCGCCGGGGACCAGCTCGACGCGCTCGGCCGGCACGCCCAGGGTCTCCAGCACCTTGGCCGCCTTGCCGGGGTCGCGCACGAGCGCGCGGGGCCGGTGACCGGCCGCGAGCAGGGCGGCGACGGTGTACGAGCCGACGAAGCCGGTCGCCCCGGTGAGGAAGACGCGCATGCGATCAAACTAGCGCTTGGTCGCCTTGAGTGGAACGACCTCCCCCCGATTGTTTCGGACGCCTGGTTTCGCGGCCACAGTCGGTCCGCTCCGTTGACTGCCCTGGAACGCTCCAGCAGACTCGGGGCTCATCCCAACCGCACACGGGAGGGGACCCATGAGAATCGGACTTGCCGGAGCGGGCCGCATCGGGGCGCGCCACGCCGCGGCACTGCGCGAACTCCCCGGGATCGAGGCGCTGATCGTCGCCGACGTCGATCCGGAAAGGGCCCGCGACCTCGCGGCCCGCCTCGCCCCCGTCCACCCGCCCGCCCAGACGCCGGCCTTCGCGGCAGGCATCGCCGACCGCCCGGCCGACCGCCCGGCAGCGAGCCCGGCCGACCGCCCGGCAAACGGCCCGGCTGTGGGCATGGCCAACGGTCCGGCCACGGGCCCGGCCGGCGGTTCGGCCGGGGGCATGGTCCGCGGCCCGGTCCACGGCCCGGCCGAGGGTCCGGCCAGCGGCCGGGCCTCCGGCACAGCCGGGTCGCTCGCGCCGGTGAGCGCCGCCGAGTCGGTCGATGCGCTCTTCGGGGCGGGGCTGGACGGGGTCGTGATCGCGGCGGCGACGAACGCGCACGCTGAACTGGTCGGGCGCGCCATCGACGCGGGGATTTCCGTGTTCTGCGAGAAGCCGCTGGCCTCCGATGTCGATGGAACGTTCCAAACAGTGTGCAGGGCGGCCGCGGCGGGCATCGCGGTGCAGGTGGGGTTCCAGCGCCGCTTCGACGTCGGCTACCAGGCGGCGCGCGAGGCGGTCCAGTCGGGACGGCTGGGCTGGCTCCACACCGTCAGGTCCTGCAGCTTCGACCCGTCGCCGCCACCGCCGGGGTACGTCCCGACGTCGGGCGGCCTCTTCCGGGACTGCGTGATCCACGACCTGGACTCCATCCGGTACGTCACCGGCCGCGAGGTGGTCCGCGTCATGGCGATGGGCGGCAACAAGGGCGACGAGATCTTCCGCGAGTGCGGCGACGTCGACACCGGGACGGCGCTGCTCACGCTCGACGACGGCACGCTGTGCACGGCCTCGGCCACCCGCTACAACGCCGCCGGCTACGACGTGCGCCTGGAGGTCTTCGGGTCCAAGGACAGCCTCGTCGCGGGCCTGGACGACCGTACGCCCATCAGCGCGGTCCCTGAGCGGTCGGCGCTGGATCCGAGGAACACGCCCTACCTTTCGAGGGGGGACGAGCCCCCGTACCCCCCGAGAAACCCGCCGTACAGCGGCTTCCTCGAGCGCTTCGCGGCGGCCTACGACGCCGAGCTGCGGGCGTTCGTCGACATGCTCGCGGGCCACCGGGCGAACCCGTGCCCGCCCGAGGAAGCCCTGGAGGCCTGCTACCTGGCCGAGGCCTGCGAACTGTCCAAGGTCGAAGGCCGGGTCGTCGAGCTGGAGGAGGTCCGACGATGAGAATCGCCGGCGCCCCGATCTCGTGGGGCGTGAGCGAGGTGCCGGGCTGGGGCCACCAGCTCGAGCCCGGCCGTGTGCTGGCCGAGATGCGCGACCTCGGCCTGGTGGCGACCGAGCTCGGGCCGCAGGGCTTCCTGCCGGAGGAGCCGGGCGAACGCGCCGCCCTGCTGGCCGCCTACGACCTGGAGCTGGTCGGCGGGTTCGTCCCGGTCGTCCTGCACGACCCCACCTACGACCCGATCCCGGATGTGGACCGCGCGCTGGACGGCCTGGGCGGGGACGACGGAGGCGGCCTGCTGGTCCTCGCCGCCGCGACCGGGCTCGACGGATATGACGAACGGCCAGTGCTGGACACCAAGGGATGGGCGACCCTGCTGGCCAACCTGGACATGGTCGCGGGCAGGGCCCTCGCCCGTGGCCACCGAACCGTTCTGCATCCGCACGTCGGCACCATGGTGGAACGCCGCGAGGACGTGGAGATGGTGCTCGGCGGCTGCGGCGTCCAGCTCTGCCTGGACACCGGGCACCTGCTCGTCGGCGGCACCGATCCGCTCTGGCTGGCCCGTACGGCCGCACGCCGCATTGCCCACGTTCACCTCAAGGACGTCGACGCGGTCCTGGCCGACTGGGTGCGGGAGGGACGGGTGACCTACACCGAGGCCGTCGGCAACGACATGTACAAGCCCCTCGGCCGGGGGGACATCGACATCACCGCCATCGTCAGGACGCTGGAGCTCGCCGGGTACGAGGGCTGGTACGTCATGGAGCAGGACACGATCCTGAGAGGCGAGCCCGATCCCGGCCACGGGCCGCGCGAGAACGTCGCGGCCAGCCTGGCCTACCTCGTCGAGGCGGCGCCCCGACGGCCATGAGGAGGAGTGCCCGGCGTCCACGAGGAGGACTGCCCGGCGTCCACGAGGAGAGTGCCCGGCGGCCATGAGGAGGCACTGCCCGAGGTCCATGAAAGGGATATGAGAAGGAAAGGCAAGCTCGGCGTTACCATCTGTGATCTTCGGACGGCTTAGGTTCGTCCTGAGTTCGTTTTCGAGCTCGTCCCGAGCTCGCTTCAGTTCGACCCAGTCCACCCCTCGGGGAGAGAACGGAGATCAGCCGATGAGATTCATGCGGAGGTCGGGCCTGTTGGCCGTCGCGGCGGCGGGGATCCTCGCGCTGGGCGGCTGCAGCAGCTCGGGCGGGAAGAAGTCGGAGGAGAAGGCGACGACCGGGAGCGGCGGCCCGCGCCTGAAGGTCGCGATGGTCACCCACTCGGGTCCCGGCGACACGTTCTGGGACATTGTCCAGAAGGGAGCGAAGGCGGCGGCGGCCAAGGACAACGTCGACTTCCTCTACTCGGCCGACCCGGACGGCGGCAAGCAGGCCCAGCTCGTGCAGACCGCCATCGACCAGAAGGTCGACGGCATCGTCGTCACCCTCGCCAAGCCCGACGCACTCAAGGACGTCATCGCCAAGGCCACCGCCGCCAAGATCCCGGTGGTGTCCATCAACTCCGGCGCGGAGGTGTCCGCCCAGCTCGGCGCGGTCGCGCACTTCGGCCAGGACGAGAGCGTGGCGGGCGAGGCGGCGGGCACCCAGCTCGCCAAGTCGGGCGCCAAGAAGGCGCTGTGCGTCATCCACGAGCAGGGCAACGTGGGCCTGGAGGCGCGCTGCGCCGGCGCCAAGAAGACCTTCGGCGGCGACATGCAGAACCTCTTCGTCCAGGGCACCAACATGCCCCAGGTGAAGTCGTCCATCACCGCCAAGCTGCAGGCCGACAAGTCCATCGACGGCATCCTCACGCTGAACGCCGCCGTCGCGGCCACCGCCGCCGACTCGGCCAAGGAGGCCAGCAGCAAGGCCAAGATCGCCACGTTCGACATGAACAAGGACCTGGTCGCCCAGCTCAAGGCCGGGACCGTCGAGTTCGCCGTGGACCAGCAGCCCTACCTCCAGGGCTACGAGGGCGTCGACGCGATCTGGCTGCTGAAGAACAACGGCAACGTCCTCGGCGGCGGCAAGCCGGTCCTCACCGGGCCCGCCATCGTCACCAAGGACACCGCCGCCTCGATCGAGCAGTTCGCCAACGCGGGGACCCGCTGATGGCGCAGGCAGTCGCCGTGGAGCCGCCGCAGCCGGCGCCGGACGAGCGGGTCGCTCGCCGGTCGCCGCTGCGGCGGCTGCTCGGCCGCCCCGAGCTCGGCGCGCTGATCGGCGCGGTGGCGGTGTTCGTCTTCTTCTCGATCGTCGCCGACGCGTTCCTGCAGGCCGACTCGTTCTCCACGGTCCTGTACGCCAGCTCGCTGTACGGGATCATGGCGGTCGGCGTCTCGCTGCTGATGATCGGCGGCGAGTTCGACCTGTCCGCCGGGGTCATGGTGCCGAGCGTGGCGCTGATCTGCGCGCTGATCAGCTACCAGCTCACGCTGAACCTGTGGATCGGCATCGCGATCTCGCTGGTCGTGACGCTGGCGTTCGGCTTCCTGAACGGCCTGCTGTACGTCAAGACCGGGCTGCCGAGCTTCATCATCACGCTCGCGACGTTCTTCATGCTCGCGGGCGCCAACCTCGGCGTGACCAAGGCCGTCACCGGCAATGTCGCCACCGACTCGGTCCGCGACATGGACGGGTTCGAGTCGGCGCGCAAGGTGTTCGCCTCGGACGTGGACATCGCCGGCGTCAACGTCAACATCACCGTGTTCTGGTGGATCGCCCTGGTCGCGGTCGCCACCTGGATCCTGCTGCGCACCCGTACCGGCAACTGGATCTTCGCGGTCGGCGGCGCGGCGCCGAGCGCCCGCGCGGTGGGCGTCCCGGTCGCCCGCACCAAGATCGGGCTGTTCATGGGCGTGGCGTTCTGCGCGTGGATCTCCGGGATGCACCTGGTCTTCGCGTTCGCGACCGTGCAGTCCGGCGAGGGCGTCGGCAACGAGTTCTTCTACATCATCTGCGCGGTCATCGGCGGCTGCCTGCTGACCGGCGGCTACGGCTCGGCGATCGGCGCGGCCATCGGCGCGTTCATCTTCGGCATGGTCAACAAGGGCATCGTCTACGCCGAGTGGAACCCCGACTGGTTCAAGTTCTTCCTCGGCGCCATGCTGCTCATCGCGACCGTCGTCAACCTGATCGTCCGGCGCAGAGTGGAGCAGGCGCGATGACGGAACCGGCCACCAAGGAGCCAGTCGCCAAGGCACTGGTCCGCCTGAACGACATCGGCAAGAACTACGGCAACATCATCGCGCTGCGCGAGGTGACCATGGCGGTCTCCTCCGGCGAGGTCACCTGCGTGCTCGGCGACAACGGCGCGGGCAAGTCCACCCTCATCAAGATCGTGGCGGGCCTGCACAAGCACGACACCGGCAGCTACGAGGTCGAGGGCGACGAGGTCTCGTTCGGCTCGCCCCGCGAGGCCCTGGACCGCGGCATCGCGACCGTCTACCAGGACCTGGCGGTCGTGCCGCTGATGCCGGTCTGGCGCAACTTCTTCCTCGGCTCGGAGAAGCGCAAGGGCCTCGGCCGCCTGGACATCGACTTCATGCGCCGTACGGCCAAGAGCGAGCTGCTGGCGATGGGCATCGACCTGCGCGACGTCGACCAGCCCATCGGCACGCTGTCGGGCGGCGAACGCCAGTGCGTGGCGATCGCCCGCGCCGTCTACTTCGGCGCCAAGGTGCTCGTCCTGGACGAGCCGACCGCCGCCCTCGGCGTGAAGCAGGCCGGGGTCGTGCTCCGCTACATCGTGCAGGCGCGCGAACGCGGGCTGGGGGTCATCTTCATCACCCACAACCCGCATCACGCCTACCCGGTCGGGGACCGTTTCCTGATCCTCAAGCGGGGCCGCAGCATCGGCTACCACGCCAAGGACGACATCACCCGCGACGAGCTGACCGCCCTGATGGCGGGAGGCTCGGAACTGGAGGAGCTCGCCCACGAGCTCCAGGGCATCGGTACGGCCGGCAAGGAGCTCACCAGGGAGGCCAAGGACCTCGGCCTGACCGACACCGCCGCAGATGGCGCCGCTGACACCGCCGCTGACACCGACACCGCCGCTGACACCGACACCGGCGCTGACACCGACACCGGCGCTGACACCGACACCGGCGCTGACACCGACACCGGCGCTGACACCGACACCGGCGCTGACACCGACACCGGCGCTGACACCGACACCGGCGCTGACACCGACACGGGCGACTAGATCACACCGGCGACTAGATCCAGGTGGCCTTCTGGAGGATCGCCTCGAGGTTCGGCGTCTTCCAGATGTCGACGATGAGGATCTTGGACTCGGGCAGGTACCAGAGCCGTTCGGTGTAGGTGGTCGCCGTCTTGGCGGTCGGCCCGAAGCCCTCCGGGTCGTTCGGGCCCTTGACCCGGGTCCAGCACGGCACGAGCCACTCGTGGAAGTTCGCCTTGTGCGAGCCGACCGGGTCGAGCTTCTGGACCGTGGCCTTGGCGCCCTTCGCGACGCCGACGGCGCGGTACTGGCCGTACTGCGGGCAGCTCATGCCCGAGTCCTCGTTGAGCAGCACGCCGAAGGTGTCGCTCTCCTTGTAGGGCTGGTTGAGGTAGTTGGGCACCTTGCCGTTGACGAAGCCGGGGCCGAAGACGAAGAAGCCGGGGCAGGAGGGCGCGACGCCGGGGTAGACCTTGCCGTCCGTCGAGCCCTTCGTGCAGCGCTTGCCGGGGACCGTCGAGACGAAGTAGCTGTCGCCGGGCCGCTTGTGCGTCTTGAAGTTGCTGTCGATCTCATCGAAGTCGCCCAGGGGCTGCAGGGTCCAGGTCAACGGGACCGAGACGGAGATCTTGCCGACCTTGATCGGCTTGGTGGGCGCGGCGGTGGCGGCGGCCGGGCGGCGCTTCGGCTCGGGCTTGGTCGCCTGGTAGACCCCGTAGCCGCCGGCGACCGCGCCGACGACCGCCGTGCCGGCGATGGCGACGGTCGCCTTGGTGCCGAGCGTGCCGATGAGCCCGCTGGAGCTCGCGGCGCCGCTCGCGCTCGCGCCCGCCCCGGCGGCGCCCGCCGTGGCCGTGGCGGTCGGCACGAGACCGGCCGCGGCCAGCGGGAAGAGCGCGGCCAGCGCGAGGGCGCTGCCCGCCAGGGCGCGCACGCCGCGCGACTCCCAGTCCGACCCGTACACGCTGCGGGCGACGTGCTCCAGTTCGCCGACGAACGCGGCGGCGCCCGCCGGGCGTTCGGCCGGGTTCTTGGCCATCCCGCGCAGCACGAGCTGCCGCAGCGGCTCGGGCATCTCCTCGACCGGCACCGGGACGTTGACGTGCTGGTTCATCATCGCCGGGGTGTTCGGGGCGCTGAACGGCTTGTGGCCGGTCACGCACTCGTAGAAGACGCAGGTCGCCGCGTACACGTCGGTGGCGGGGGAGGCGGACTGCCCCTGCCACTGCTCGGGCGCCATGTACGACGGCGTGCCCGCCGCCGACGCGGCGCCGTCACGGGTGGCGATGCCGAAGTCGATCAGCTTGCTGCGCCCGTCCGCCGGGACGATGACGTTCGCCGGCTTGTAGTCGCGGTGGATCACGCCGATCGCGTGCGCGGCGGCCAGCCCGATCAGCGACCCCTTGAGAACGGTCAGCGCCGCCTCGGGTTCGAGCGTTCCATACCGCTGGAGGATCTCCTTGAACGAGACGCCCTCCACGGCCTCCATGATGATCGCGACGCCCTGCTCGGTCTCCACCAGCCGGTAGAGCTTGGCGACGTAGGGGTTGTCGACCTGGCCCAGCATGCGGGCCTCGTGCCGCAGCCGTTCCTGGGCCGCCGCGTCGGCGTCGGCGGTCAGATATTTGATGGCGACGGGCGTTCCGCGGTCGTTGTGCCGGGCGAGGACCACCCGGCCCTGGCCACCACGGCCGAGCTCCTTGACTTCGGAGAATCCGGAAACGCGCCACTCGGTCACAGCCATATTGCCTGCTCCAAGATCTTTTCTAGGCGGGGGGTGTTCCACTCATCGATGATCGGCAGAGTGGGTCGAGGGAGCTTGTCGGTCATAGCCAGGTCGCCTTCCGCAGGATCGCGTCGAGGCCCGGCGTGTTCCACTCGTCGATGATCAGGATCTTCGACTGCGGGAGGTACCAGAGGCGCTGCACGAAGTAGACCTGGCCCTGGTTGGAGGCGCTCGCGCCGTAGTCCCAGCACTGCTCGCGCCACTGGCGGTATTCGGCCTGGTGATCGCCGACCGGCGCGAGCTTCTGCACCTGCGGCTTGTTCGGCAGCGGGGCCCGTACGCCGTTGTACTTCACCGGGTCGGTCGGGCAGACGTGCGAGGGATCGGTGCCGGGGTGGAACGGCGCGATGGGCTCGTAGGACTGGATCTCGCGGGTGCTCGGCGGGTGGATCCAGGTGTCGCCCAGCACGGCGAAGCTGGCGCAGTTGGTCGTGTAGTCGTATTTCTTGCCCCACACGGTGTTCTGGGCGTCGCGCTTGTTGGCCGCGCAGTCTGTGCCCGCGACGTCGATCCGGTAGCTGTCGGTCAGCTTGTCACCCTGGCTGTAATCGCGCAGCTGCGTGACCTTCCACGCCAGGGGCACGGCCAGCCTGAACTTGCCGACCGTCAGCGTCTTGGCGGGCGTCGCCGGGGAGGTCGTGGCGGCGACCGGACGATGCTCGGGTTCGGGCTTGGTCGCCTGGTAGACGCCGTAGCCGCCGCCCGCGGTGGCGCCGACCACGGCCGTTCCGGCGACGACGACGGCGGTCTTGGTGCCGATCGCGGTCAGGATGCCGCCTGAGCCGGCCGCGCTCGCGGTGCCCGCCGCACCGGCGGCCGCGGTAGGCGCCAGGCCTGCCGCCGCGAGTGGGAACAGGGCGGCCAGGGCCAGCGCGGTCCCGGCCAGCGCGCGCACGCCGTGCGTCTCCCATTCCGGGCCGTACGTGCTCTGCGCGATTCCTTCGAGCTCACCGACGAACGCCGCCGCGCTCGCGGGCCGTTCGTCCGCCTCCTTGGCCATGCCGCGCACGACCAGGGGCCGGAGCGGCTCGGGGACCTCGTCGAGCGGGACCGGGTCGCTGAGGTGGCCCTTCATGAGCGCGGCGCGGTCGCCTGGAGGGAACGGCCGGTGCCCGGTGACGCACTCGTAGAACACGCAGGTCGCGGCGTAGACGTCGGTGGCGGGGGAGGCGGCCTCGCCGCGCCACTGCTCGGGAGCCATGTAGATGGGGGTGCCCGCCGCCGACGTGGAGCCCGCTTCGGTGGCGATGCCGAAGTCGATCAGTTTGCTGCGGCCGTCCGCCGGGACGACCACGTTCGCGGGCTTGTAATCACGATGAACGACGCCCACGGCGTGCGCGGCGGCGAGACCGAGCAGCGACCCCTTGAGAACGGTCAGCGCCGCCTCGGGCTCCAGCGTCCCGTACCGCTGGAGGATCTCCTTGAACGAGACGCCCTCGACGGCCTCCATGATGATCGCGACGCCCTGCTCGCCCTCGACGAGCCGGTACAGGCGCGCCACGTGCGGGTTCTCGACCTGGCCGAGCATCCGCGCCTCGTGCCGCAGCCGCTCGATCTCGGCCTCGCCCGCACCGGCCGTCAGGTACTTGATCGCCACGGGGGTGCCCCGGGTCGCGTGGCGCGCGAGAACGACGCGACCCTGCCCGCCACGGCCGAGTTCGCGTACCTCCTCGAACCCCGACACCCGCCACTCGCTCACGTCAGCTCCTCACCAAGATTCTCTCGTTTGTGTGACGCCCCGAACGCCCCCTGCGTTCGCGCGGATCGATCATCCCTGACTCCGGCGTTCACATCAGCCTTAACGGACCGCGTTCCAGATCGACGCCACCCCCCGCCACCACCAATTCCCCTGCGCGGGGGAGGCCCGCCGGTCTCGCGGGGGAGGTCCGCGGGGCCTCCCCGGCGAGATCTTGGGTGCATGGCACACACCTTGGGAGGACGCGATGTTCCCGTTCAGCACGAAGTTCCCGTTCAGCCAGGCGGTCAGGATCAAGCTGCTGGTGGTCGCGGCGATGACCGCGATCATCGCGGCGGCGATGCTGCTCAGCTGACGGCTGCTCAGGCGACGGCGGGCCCGGTGCCGCGCTGGGCGGACCGGGCCGCGCAGGCGACGCTGTGGCTCGCGCTGCCCTCGGGCATCTGGCGGATCCTGTTCGCCCTCGGCCTGCCCGCCGGGTTCACCGGCTCGCAGGCGCCGAACGACTGGTTCATGCTGCCGTACGTGATCGTGCTGACCACGGTCTCCGAGGCGGTCGCGTTCCTCAGCATGGGC
Source organism: Actinomadura barringtoniae (assembly GCF_017573505.1). Lineage (GTDB taxonomy): Bacteria > Actinomycetota > Actinomycetes > Streptosporangiales > Streptosporangiaceae > Spirillospora > Spirillospora barringtoniae. The sequence continues at coordinate 56,501 of NZ_JAGEOJ010000037.1, read as the reverse complement.
CTGGTCCGGCCGTGGGGCGAGGTCTGGCCGCGCTGGGTGCCGTTCCTGCGCGGCAGGAGGATCAGGCCGCCGGCGGCGATCATCCCGGCCGCGCTCGGGTCGGTGGCGCTGATGCTCCTCTGGACGCAGCTGGCCTTCTCGTTCGGGTCCGATCCCGATCCGGAGTTCCCGCACGGCGCCAAGGCCGTGATCTTCTACGCCTGCTACCTGCCGCTGGTCGCCTGGGGCCCGCTGCTGGCGGCGGTCACGGTCGCCTACGCGATCCGCCGCCGTCGCTACGGGTGAGTCACTCCTCGGCCGTCAGAACGGCCCGGGCGGCGAAGACGACGTCCGGGTGGGAGTGGGCGCGCAGCCCGCGGAGGACGGCCCGCCACTCCTCGGGCCATCCCGCCGCCTCGCCGTGGTGACCGGCCAGGGCGCAGGCGAAGAGCCCGCCCGGCAGGTCGCCGCGGGAGGCCAGGCGGACGGCGTGGGGGAGCACGTCCTCGGGCTCGGGCGCGCCGATCGGTGTGCAGGGCATCCAGTCGGGCTCCTCGCCGTTCGGCCCGTACGCGAGGAAGCCGGCGACGCGGGAGATGGCCAGGACGCCGCCCATGTCGCGGGCGGCGAGTGCGTCGATCTTGTCCGCGGCGTTCTGCCAGCGGATCGTGGCGGCCAGCAGCTCGGACGCGAGGGGCTCGGGAAGCCGGTCGTCCAGCGCGCGGATCGCGGGCTCGGCGGCCTCACGGTTGCCCGCGGCGCGGGTCAGGGTGGCCTCGACCAGGGCCGCGAGACGCTGGGACGCCGGGATGTCGCGTTCTTCCTCGGCGTCGGGCTCGGAGGCGGAGGTGGAGGCGGTGGCGAGCGTGGACGCGGCCGACGCCAGGTCGGCGGTGCCCGAGCCGTTGGCCGCGCAGGCGACCAGGGCGTCGAGGGCGGGACGCCAGTGGGTCACGTCCAGGTCGGTGACCAGGGACGCCAGCACGGTCGGCGCCTCGGGCGCCCACGGTGCCCACGCGGGGAGCGCGGGCAGCGCCACCTCGCGGGCCTCCGGGTCGGCCGAACGGGCGACCTCCAGGACCAACGCGGCGTAGGCGTCGCGGTGGCGCTCCTCCACGTAGATCGGCGAGGTGCCGACGACCTGGCGGGCCACGTCGCGCGGGCCGTTCGCCGCCTCGGTCAGGATGCGCATCGCCTCCGGGTCGCCCAGCCGGGTCCGTAGGGCGGAGGCGATGGCGGCGCGGACGTCACGGTGCTGGCCGGGGTCGTCCCAGGCGGCGGCGATCAGCGTCATCGCGTCCGGGACGCGGTTGTGCAGCAGGATCCGCAGCGCCTCCTTGCGCGCCGTGATCTTGCCGTCGGTCATCACCGGGCCGAGGTGGGCGGCCAGCGCGCTCGGCGGAACGAACCGGGCCGCGCGGGTGGCGGCGTAGACCGAGACGTGCGCGTCGTCGCCAGAGGCGGCCTGCAGCAACTCCGGCAGCATGTCCTGCGGGGTGGCGATCCAGGGCGCGGCGGTCAGCGCGATGCGGCGCAACTCGTCGTCGCCGAGATAGGGCCGCAGCTCCTCGGCGCCGATGCCGGGGACCTCACCGATCGCACGGACCGCCTCGCCGCGCCGCGACGAGGTCGTGCCCTCGTCCCGCGCCACCAGATGCTGGAGCAGCAGGTAGTCCGCGCGCTGGCGGGCGGTCCAGCGGCGCATCCAGGCGCGCTGCGCCGACGGGACGAACACCACGTTCGGCCGCCAGAAGCGCCCCTCCGGCGAGGTCCCGGCCAGGGCGGCCGAGCTCAGCAGGTCGGTGCGGTCGGTCGCGACGACGGCGAGGACGTCCGAGAGCGTCACCGCCGAGGCGTCCCGCTGGAGCAGGACCGCCACGCGCTCGGCGCGCGTGCGGGGCGCGGCGAGCCACAGCGAGATCGCGATCTTGGCGATGCTCGTGTCCTTGACCCCGGTCGCGACCTCGAGCGCCTCCTGCAGCGCCGGAACGTCGTACGCGCGACGGCCGAGGGCGCGGGCGAGGTTGAGCGCCAGCCGGTGGTTGCCGCGCTTGCCCGACTTGGCCAGGCGCGGCGCGAGCGCCCGCACCAGGTCGTGCTCGGAGCCGCGCCGCAGCACGGTGTCCAGGCGGCCGAACCCGATGTGCTCGACATGCCCGGTGAGCTTGGTGATCATGTCGAGGCCGACCGCCAGCAGCTCATGATCATTGCGGATCGCGCCCTGGAGGCAGATCTGGCGGGCGATGGCGCCGAGGGCGTCGCGGGTCGCGTACGAGCAGTCGCGGGCTGCCAGAGCGTCATCGGTCAGCCGGAGGAACGCCTCGCCGTGCTCCACCCGGATCGCCTGGCCCGGGATCCGCGCCAGCGCTCCCAGGGCGATCGAACGCACCGGGTCCTGCTCGTTGCGGAGCCTGCCGAGAGCGTCGAAGAGCCGCGTCAACATCTGCGGGTCGCGGCTGCGGCCCGCGCACGCGATCAGGTCGGCGTAGCCGCTCGCGCGCTCGTCGGCGTCCTGCCGCCGGGTGACCGCCCCGAGCACGGGCAGCGCCTCGTCGAACGGCAGGAACGACTGCGTCCGCCAGTAGGTGTGCGGGGTCTCGGCCACGCGGCGCAGCCTCAGCATCCGCCGTGCGTGCGCGGTCCGCAGGCCGGCGGGCAGCACGTTGAGCAGGGCCTCGTCGAGCTCGGCGGTGCTCAGGTCGATGCCGTCCATCGCCAGCTCGAAGATCCGCTCCCGGCGGCTCGGCGGGAACACCTTGAGCAGGAGCAGCAGTGCGTAGTCGTCGGAGCGGACGGCCCGTGCGACCTCGGCGATGTCCGCCTCGTCCAGCCTGGCGATCCGTTCCCTGAGCGAGCGGCGCCGCAGCGAGAGGTAGGGCCGGTGGCTCTCGGCGAGCAGCAGCCGGAGCACGCGCTGCGGGTCGGCGTCCATGAGCACGCCGAGGTGCGGCTCGATCGCCTGCGGTACGGGACCTTCCGTCCAGTGCCGCTCCAGCAGCCCGATGACCCGGCTCGGGTCGTACGGGATGGCCGCCGCGATCCCCGGCGCGTGCCACCACCAGAACCGCTGCGTGGCGGCCGGGAGCGAGGCGAGCTCGGCGTCGGCGTGGTCGAGCATGAGGCCGGGGTGGGCGCGCCCGAACGACTTCCAGTTGGGCACGGCGTGCGAGAGCGCGCCGAGCCGTTCGCGGGCGACGTCCTCACTGCACGCGGGCAGCAGCGCGGCGGCCTCGGCCTCGCCCCACCGCCCGGCGACCCGTTCGATCAGCGCCTCGGCCAGGTCGGCGCGCCGCCAGCGCCGGATCGCGCGGTAGGCGGCGGTACGGGTGGCGGCGGGCGCGTCGTCCAGCAGGGCGGCGAACGCCTCCACCCCGACGCCGAGCCGCGCCGACCAGCTGATCGCCGCCTGCGCGAGGTCGGCGGCCGGGTCGCGCATGGCCGCCGCCAGGTGCTCCAGTGCGGGCCGGTTCTTGGCCGCCGACGCGATCAGGAGGGCGAGCGAGCGCTCGTAGTAGCCGAGCGCGCCCAGTTCGGCGAGCTCGTCTGACACGGGCTGGTCCGTCGCGGGCTGGTCCGTCGTGAGCTGGTCCGTCGCGAGCTGGTCCGACAGCAGGCCTCGGCCGACGTGCAGGGCCAGCCTGCGGCACCGCTCACCATGCGACAGCGGCTCGATCTCGGCCAGCAGTTCCTCGACGCGCATGGCCCCGCATCCTGCCCGATCAGGGGGCCGGGGTCACCTCGATATCGGCCTGCGAGTCGGTCTCCACGCCCGCGCCGGCGTCCGTCTCGACGTCCGGGCGCGACTCGCTGATCTGCTGGGCCAGCAGCCGTACGCGGGGCTCGTGCTCGTCGTAGCCGACCACGACCGGCGGCTCGTTGTAGGCCATGGTGTCGGACGAGCGGCGCAGCTTCACGTACTGGCCGCAGGCGTCGATGGCGTACGGCTCCATGTCGTCCTGCAGGGCGCCGATGACCGTGATGCCGTGCGTCTCGCCGATCTTGCGGAAGAGGGCGACGGCCTCCTTGCGGTGCTCCTTGCCGAGGTTGCGGCCCAGCTCGTCCAGGACGAGGCAGAGCCGGCCGCCGCCGGAGCTGGCCAGCGCCGCGGCGCAGACCAGCTTCACCGCCTTCTCGTCCATGAGCGCGGTGTTGGCGCGCCGGTTGTAGGGCACGTACCGCTGGCCGTCCGATCGCCGCCACTTGGGGGTGACCCGCCAGCGCCACTCCTGCTCGGGGTCGCCGGGCGGCTCGGGCGTCGGGAACTCCAGCGTCGCGCCGTAGCCGCCGTAGGCGACGTCGAGCTTCTCGAACTCCTCCGAGACCCGCGCCAGCCGGGCCCGGATCGCGGCGGTGAGGGCGGTGCGGTGCGCCTCGGCCGCGCCGGCGGCCTCGTCGGCGCCCTTCTGGGCCTTGTCCAGGTCGGCGCGGCGGGCCGACAGCTGCACCTCGATCTGCCGCCGCTGGTGGCGCTCGTAGTCCTCCTGCTGGCGCAGGTAGGCCTCCAGCGCCTTGACCAGGCGGGGGAACGTGGCGCGCTCGCGGTCGGTGCGGCGGCCCTCGCCCTCGGCGCGTTCGGTCAGCAGGAAGCGGACCTCCTCGGGCATGTCCTCGTCGGAGACGCCGTCGGGGAACACGCGCCGCAGCGCCTCCGAAAGGTGCTTCTCGGCGTTGTGCCACCACTCGTCGGGCGTCCAGGTCCGCTCGTCCTCGTCGAGGGCGTCCAGCCACTCGGCGGCGCCGTCGCGCGAGCCGCCCCACTCCCGCTCCAGGCTTTCCAGCTCGAGGGCGTTGCGGCGGTCGGCCAGTTCGGCGGACTTGCCGCGGATCCGGTCCCGTTCGCGTTCGTGGCCCTCGCGGCGCCCGCGCAGCCGGTCGACCTCCAGGGCGCGCGTGTCGGCCTTGGCCTGCAGGCGGCGCAGCGTCTGCTCGGCCGAGCCCAGGCGCGGGCCGAGCTTGGACTCGCTGCCCGCCAGCTCCTCCAGCTGCTCGCGCAGGCCGGTCATCTTCTCACGGACCAGCTCCAGCTCGGCGGCGGCCCGCGCGCCCGCCAGGCGTCGCTGCGCCTGCGCGACGTCGGCGGCGGTGTCGGCGGTACGCTGCCTGGCCTCCTCCAGCGCCTCCTTGGACGCCTCCAGCGCGGCCCGCGCGGCCTGGACGCGTGCGACCCGGCCGGTCATCGCCTCGGGGAAGCCGCCCACGATCACCACGCCCGTACCGTCGCCGCCCTCCAGGGCCGCGAAGAAGCGGCCGAGCGGCAGCCCGCAGTTCACGCCCTCTGGATGCCCGTCCAGCGGCTTGCCATCGGGGTCCAGATCGCCGTCCGCCGGAACGATCATCGAGCCGGGCAGCGAACGCAGCGCCCCGGCCGCGGTCTCCAGGTCGCCGGACCCGACCACGACCGCCTCGCGGTACGGCCAGAGCGCGGCCTCCCAGCGTTCGCGCACGTCCTCGGCCAGCTCGACCGCGTCCAGCAGGCCGACCGCGGCGATCCCGGCGCCCGCCAGCGCGCGGATCTGCGCGGGCGCGCTGCTCTCGCCCGCCTCGGCCTCGGTGAGCGCGCGTTCGGCCCGGGCCACCGCGCCCCTGGCCATCCCGAACTCCTGCTGCGCCTCGTCGCGGCGTCCCTCGGCCTCGGCCAGCTCCTTGCCCGCCGCCGCCTCGTCGCGCCCGTCGGCCTCGCGCTGCCGGTCCTCCAGGGAGGACACCTGACGGCGCAGCTCCTCTAGGCGGTTGCGCGCGACGGCCTTGTCGGCGCCGAGCTTGTCGGCCTGGCCCTTGAGGTCGGCGAGCGCCGAGCCCGCCTCGCCGAGCTGCGCGTCCAGCGCGCCGCCGGTGAGCTGCTCGACCTCGCGTTCGGCGGCCCGGATCGCGGCGACGGCCTCGGCGGTCTCCTCGTGGAGGCGTTCCTGCTCGGCGGCGTGCGCCGCGTCGGCCTCGGCGGCGTCCACCAGCATCCGGGCCTGCCGGGTCCGCCAGTGCCGCAGCGCGCCCGCGACCTCGTCACGGGCCCGGTCGCGGCGGTCGAACGTCTTCAGCAGCGACGCCGCCTCGCGCTCCCACTCGGTGAGCCGCGCGATCGCCTCGGCGGCCTTGGCACGCTCCCGGTGCTCCTCGGCCCGCGACTTGCGCTCGGCCTCCAGCTCCCGGTCCAGGCCGGTCAGCGCGGCGATCGCGCTGAAGATCCGTTCCGGGCTGATCTCGTTCAGCGGCTGCGACAGCAGGTTGGTGGCGACCTTGGACCGCACCGAGGTCGACAGGAACGACACGCAGCGCACCTGGCCGCCGTACAGCACCCGGCTCAGGTCCTTGGCGACCAGGTCGCGGCGCCCGGCGCTGCGCGGCAGCTCGGCCCAGCGCCGGTCGGCGAGCGACACCCGCTCGGCCTCCGACGGCGCCGCCGCCAGGTGCACGCCGTGCCGCCAGCGGATCTCCAGGTGCGGCGCGTCCGCGTTCACCCGCAGCCAGATCGTGACCGGCCCCTCGCCCTCGGGCCGCTCGTTCTCCTCGGAGAAATCGAAGACCCCGACGATGTAGCCGTGGTCGGCGCTGGCCCACTGGTTCTCGCCCTGGGCGGCCAGCTCGGCGTTGAACAGCAGCTCGGCGACCGCCCGCGCGCCCGAGGCGAACCGCCACTGCTCGTCGCCGAGCAGCGCGGTGATCGAGGCGATGAACGAGGACTTGCCCGCGCCGTTGGAGTCCTTGGGACCCTGCCCGGCCACCACGATCAGCGTCCCCGGCACGGTCGGCACCGGATGGGTGGACAGCCGGGAGATGTTGACGGCCTGGATGGCGATCAGGGTGCGGGCGCCGACGACGTTCTCGCTGTCGGCGCCGCCGCGCGCGGGCGCCGGCACCAAAGGATCAAGAACCGCGGTCATGTCGTCTCCCCCCGATCGTGCACTGTCCGAACCTGCACCGTGCCGCGCCTGCGGGCGCGGATCGCCGCGGCCAGCGGCGAGTCCGGCCCGGCGGCCAGGATCAGCTCTTCCTGCAGGCGGCGCCGCGCCGCGTCGGTGAGCCGATGGAACTGCGGCCCCGGCACGAAGCCGCCCGCCTCCTCGGCGCCCGCCTTGACCTGCGACACCAGCCCCGCCGCGCGCAGCCGCCGCAGCGCCGCCTCCAGCTCTCCGATGGGCAGCTGCGAACGGCGCCGCAGCTCCTCCATCGGCGTGGGGTAGGTGGACAGCCACGAGTCGTCGCCGAGCAGCCCGGCCGCGCGCAGGATCGCCACCGAGTGGATCAGCACCAGCACGAGCACGGCGCGTTCCTCGACCGGCAGCGCGACCTGCGGGTCGGCGCCGAGCCCGGCCGTCACGTCGTCGCGGTAGCCGGAGATCCACTCGGCCTGCGCCGACCGGATCAGCGTCCGGCCGGTCAGCCCGAGCATGCCCTCGATCGTCCGGCGCAGCGCGGGCTCGCGCAGCGCCGGGAAGCGCACCTCGGGCACCGGCTCGGCCGCGTGCTCGACGGCCATGTAGGCCGCCACCAGCTCGGCGCGCCGCTTCTCGTCGTACGGCCGCAGCAGCCGCTCGAACAGCTCACTCACCGGCAGCCTCGACCTCCCCGATGGTGGCCCGAGGCTCCTCGGCGGCGCCTTCGGGCTCCCGGGCGGTGGCCTGGGGCTTCCCGGCCGCAGCCGGGGGCTCCCCGGTGGCGCTCTCGGCCTCCTCGGCGGTGGCCTGGGGCTCCTGGGCTGTGGCCCGGGGCTGCTCGGTGGTGGCCTGGGGCTCCTGGGTGGTGGCCTGGGGCTGCTCGGTGGTGGCCTGGGGCTCCTGGGTGGTGGCCTGGGGCTGCTCGGTGGTGGCCTGGGGCTCCTCGGCAACGGCCTCGGGCTCTTCGGCGGTGGCCTCGGGCGCCTCGGCCGCGGCCTGAGGCTCCTCGGCGGTGGCCTCGGGTTCTTCGGCGGTGGCCTTGGGCTCCTCGGCAACGGCCTCGGGCGTGACTGCCGGCGGCTGCTCGGCGGCAGGCTTTTCAGTGGCGGGCTTTTCAGCGGTGGGCTCGGGCTGGGGCGGTTGGGGGAGGCGGCGCAGGAGGTCGCGGAGGGAGGCCAGCGAGTCGTCGGCCCACATCGCCACGCGCGGGCCCGGCCGGAGCGTTCCGGCCTCCTCGTCCAGCAGCAGCCAGGCGGTGTCGGCCAGGCGCCGCAGCTCGCCGGTCGCCCAGCGGCGGGCCAGCTCCGCGTCGCCGCGCGTCATGCCCGCGTAGACCTCCAGCACGGCGGCGACCGTGGCGGTCTCGCCCGGCCAGGGCGCGTCGTCCAGCCGCGTCCAGCAGCAGCGCAGCGCCGCCGCCAGCACGCGCCGCGTCATCCCCGGCCGGTCCAGCGGCATCGGGGCGGTCTGGTAGTCCTCCAGAACGGCCGGGGTCGCGCCGTCCGGCCAGGCGGGCAGCAGCCAGACCCGTGCGTCGTCGGAGGCCGCGGTCATCCCGGCGGGGATCGGCTCCGACACCGGGATCGACGGCGCGCCGAGCACCCGGGCACGCGCCCGCGCCAGCACGTCCGGTTCCACGCGGGGTTCACTGCGGGGTTCGCTCACGACGGCCCGGTCCTCTCGAAGACGCCCGGGGACATCCAGGTGGGGGCGCCGTCCGGGCGTACGGCCAGTCCGTCCGACCAGACCAGCCGGTAGGGCAGCTCGGGGTGCAGGTGCACCGAGGACAGGTCGGCGAGCATCCGGCGCCCGGCCACCCAGTCGCGGTCCAGGACCTCCTCGACGGCGACCCGGTCGCGGCCCCGCAGCACCTGCTCGGCGATCTCGCGGAGCCGTTCCAGCGCGGCCCGGTCCCCGCCGGTCTCGTCCGACAGGCCGTGGTCGGGCACCGACGGGCGGGGCGGCGCAGGCCGCGGCGGGGTCGCCCGCGGCCCGTCCTCCACCGCCGTGACCACCGCGGCGGGCTCGTGCCAGGGGGCGGCCGCGTCGAACACGAACCCGTCCAGCACGGCGGCCAGGTCGTCGCGGGTGGCGGTACGGGCGAACGTCCGCCAGGTCTCGGGCGGCAGCAGCGTCAGGTTGCGGGTGGTGCCGGCCGAGTCCGAGAGCCGGGCCGCGGCGCGTCGCGACGCGTCCCCATAGGCGTAAATGGCCGCCCGCAATTCGGTGCAGGTGCGGTCGAGCTGGGGCCAGCGCCGCAGGATCGCGCCGTGCAGCCGCTCGGCCCGGATCAGGATCTCCTCGGTGCCCCACAGCTTGGGCGCCTGCTCGCGCAGCTCCTCGATCGTTCCATTGGTCAGCGTGAGCAGCTCCACGCTCCACAGCCGGAACGCCCGCGCCAGCCCCTCGGCCCCGGCCCGCGCCTGGTCGGGGGTCATCCGCGGGTCGGCCACGTTCAGCTGCTCCAGGGCCAGCAGCCGGTGCATCTCGCTCTGGCCGCCGTCCAGCATCATCCGCCGGACGAACATCAGCCCGACCACGCTGGTGAACGAGGCTCGATAGCGCAGCTGGTTGGGCTTGGGGAACACCTCGCGGATCGCGCCGAGGCCCTTCAGCACGCGCAGGCGGTTCTCGAAGACCTCATTGGGATAGCGGCGGCAGACGTAGCGCATCTGCTCGCGGCTCAGCCCGTCCTCCCCGGCGTCGGCGAACGCGGCCAGCAGCGTCTCGGCCACGTCGACCAGCTCCGGGTCGTCCACCACGGCGCCGCCGTCGCGGGCCAGCGCGGCGAACATCTGCCGGTAGACCCCCAGCACGGCCTCGCCCACCAGCACGTCGTCAAGGCTGGGGGCGTCGCCGCTCTCTTGCTCGGGGGTAGCCGACACGGCGAACCACGGTACGGCCACCAGGCCCCGAAGGTGGAATCGGATCACTTCCGGCGTGTTCCAGAGCGGGTCCGGCTCGTTCCGGAGCGGGCGCGGCCTGGGCGCGGCCTGGGCGCGGCCTGGGTAAAGAGAAGGAAGATAGGCAACACCCGGAAACCGGAGACGGTGCCCGGTAGCGGATGTCAAACTCGCAGTGACCACATGGGGATGTACGGGCCAGACCTTCGACAGATGTGGGCGCATGACACTGCAGAACGCTCCTGACTCTCATGCTGACGACGATCCGAACGCCGCCACGAACCTCCCCGTCGAACCGAACGACTTCGTCGGCCGCGAACGGGACGTGGCCGACCTGCGCGACCTGCTGGAGTCGGTACGGGCGGTGACGCTGTGCGGACCGGGCGGCATCGGCAAGACGCGGCTGGCGGTGCACGTCGCGCACTCGCTGCTGGGCTCCTACCCCGACGGCGTGTGGTTCGTCGAGCTCGCCGACGTGGCGCCCGACGGGCTCGACCAGGTGCCGCGCAAGGCCGCGGCCGTCCTGGGGGTGGCCGAGGAGGACACCCGGCCGGTGGCCGACACCCTCGCCGACGCGCTGAGGCCGCGCGAGGTGCTGCTCGTGCTGGACAACTGCGAGCACCTGGTCGACGAGTGCGCCGACCTCACCCGGGTGCTGCTGGCCCGCTGCCCGCGGTTGTGGGTGCTGGCGACCAGCCGCGAGCCGCTGCGGATGGCGGGGGAGAACGTGTGGCGGGTCCCGCCGCTGGAGCCCGCCGAGGGCGCCGAGCTCTTCCTGGCCCGCGCCGCCGCGATCCGCCCCGGGTTCGCCGGCGCCGGGCCGGGCTCGGGCGCGCGCGGCGGCCCGGACGGGGTGGAGGACGCGGTCGGCGAGATCAGCCGGGCGCTGGACGGGGTGCCGCTGGCGCTGGAGCTGGCCGCCGCCCGGATCCGGGTGCTGTCGGTCGAGCAGATCGCGGGCCGCCTCGCCGACCGGTTCAAGCTGCTCAGCACCGGCGACCGGACCGCGCCGCTGCGCCAGCGCACGCTGCGCGCCGCGATCGACTGGAGCCACGAGCTGCTGTCCGAGCCCGAACGGGTGCTGCTGCGGCGGCTGTCGGTCTTCGCGGGCTGGAGCCTGGACCAGGCCGAGCAGGTGTGCGCCGGGGACGGGCTGCCCGCCGAGGACATCCTGGACCTGTTGACCGCCCTGGTGGACAAGTCGCTGGTCGCGATCGCCGGTGAGGTCGCGGGCGAGGTGCGGTTCCGGCAGCTGGACAGCATCAGGCAGTACGCGGCCGAGCGGCTCACCGCCGCGGGCGAGACTGAGGCGGCCCACGACCGGCACCGCGACGCGATCCTGGAGATCGCCGAGCGGCACGGCGAGCTCGCGCTGGCCGAACGGCGCGGCCCCTGGTCGGAGCGCATCGCGCTGTTCCGCCGCTACGACGTCGAGGTCGGCAATGTCAGGGCGGCCCTGGCCTGGTCGTTGGAACGTGGTGAGATCGAGGCCGGGCTGCGGATCTGCACCGCGTTGCGCACGTATTGGATCGTGCGCGGGCGCGTCGCCGAATGGGCCGAGTGGACCGATCGCTTCCTGGCCCTGGGCGCCGACCTCCCGGCCTACGTGCGCGGCCCGGCCCTGGCCAGCCGGGCGCAGCTGGGCATCGGCGCCCGCGATTACTCCCAGGCGGGCGAGTTCGCCTCCGAGGCGATCGAGCCCTGCCGCAAGGCCGACGACGCGTTCATGGAGGCCAGCGCGCTGATCGCGCTGGCCGAGTCGCTCAGCCGCGCCGGCCGCCTGAACGAGGCGGTCGAACGGCTGGACGAGGCCGACGCCCTGGCCGCCGCCCCCGGCCAGGAGTGGAACCGCGCGTACTCGCTGACCTCACGCGGCTACCTGCAGATCAGGCGCGGCAGGCTGCGGGAGGCGCGCGAACTGCTGGAGTCGGGGCTGGCGACCATGCGGGAGATCGGGCAGCTCTGGGGCGCCTCGGCCGCGCTGATCGGCCTCGGCAGGCTCGCCGAGCTGCGCGGCGATCCGGCCGCCGCGCGCGCCCACTACACCGACGTGCTGCCGATCCTGGACGAGATCGACGCCCGGCCCGAGCTGGCCCGCGCCCACGCCGGGATCGGCCGGGTCGCGCTGGAGCAGGGCGACCTGCGGGCGGCCCGGGAGGCGCTCACCGCCAGCATCGGGCTGAGCCGCGCGAGCGGCATCCGGCTCGACGTCGCCCGCGCCCTGGAGACGTTCGCCATGCTGCTGGCGGCCGAGGGCGACGACCGTGGCGCCGTCACGCTCGGCGGCGCCGCGCACGCGCTGCGCGAGGCGGCGGGCGGCCGGGCCGGGACCGGCGCGCGGCTGGAGGCGACCCTGGAGCCGCTCCGCAAACGGCTCGGCGAGCCACTGGTGGCACAGCTGTGGGGCGAGGGGCTGGCGACCTCCTCCGACGACGCCGTCCGCTACGCGCTGCGCGCCCCCGAGCCTGGTGCGGTCCCCGCGCCGCGTTCTCCCGCAGGCCCCGAACGGCCGGAGGAGACCGAGCCGCACGGACAGGCCAAGCCGGGACCGCGGCCCGAGACCGGACGGCCGCTGGCCACGCCGGTGACACCGCCGAGCACGCTCACCGCCCGCGAACGCGAGATCGTGCGGCTGGTCGCGCGCGGGCTCAGCAACCGGGGGATCGCCGACGAACTGGTCATCAGCCCCGCGACCGTCGCCCGGCACGTCACCAACATCCTGACCAAGCTCGGCTTCTCCTCGCGCGCCCAGGTCGCCGCCTGGGCCGTCGAGAACATCCCGGACGAGTGATGTGACGTGCCGCCGCGTCAGGTGCGTACACATGCCCGTCCCGCCGCGCGGCGGCGGGATACGACCCCGGATGCACATTCCGGTGCATGCGCGGGCCGCCCCGGCGCCCGTAGCGTCGCACCATGATCTCCATAGGTCCGGAACCGGTGGGCGCCGTACCCGCGGTCACCGTGACCCAGGCGGTCTTCGGCGCGGTGGGTGCGGATCCCGACCTGGGTGAACGCCCCGCGCTGGTGGACGCCACCTCGGGTCGCTCCCTGTCCCACGGCGACCTCGCGGCGGCGGTCGGATCGGCCGCCGCCGGGCTCGTCAAGGAAGGACTGGGCGCGGGCACCGTCATCGCGCTCTACCTGCCCGACAGCCCAGAGTTCGCCGTGGCCCTGCACTCGGTCATCGCCGCCGGCGCGGTCCCGCTGCCGGTGCGGCCGACCGTGCCCGCGCCGGAGCTCGGGCGGCTGATGGCCGCCGCGGGCGCCGCCGCCCTGATCACCTGGCCGGTGCTGCTCGACCTCGCCCAGGAGGCGGCCAAGTCCGCCGGCGTCGAACGGGTCCTGTGCTTCGGCGCCGAACCCGACGTGGAGCCGTTCGACCTGCTCCACACCGGGGAGGCGGCGCCCGAGCTGGCCGTCAGCCCCGCCGCCGACGCCGCGATCCTGGCCTGCACGCGCGGCACCACCGGCCCCGCGCGGCTGATCCCGCTCACGCACGCCGACGTGGTCGGCGGCCTGGTGCGGCTCGGCGAGGCGGGCATGCTCGGCTCGTCCGACGTGGTGTTCTCCGCGCTGCCGTTCGCCGACGTCCTCGGCCTGAACGGGATCCTCAACCCCGCGCTGCGGCTCGGCGCCACCGTCGTCACCCAGTCGGGCGCCGGGCGGCACGACCAGCTGCGCGCCATCCAGGACCACCGGGTGACGGTCGCGCTCGTGCCGCCGCGCATGGTCGAGATCCTCGCGTTCGACCGCGCCGTGCCCCGCTACAACCTGCGCTCGCTGCGCGCGGTGGTCAGCACCGGCGGCCCGCTGCGCGCGGAGGTGGCCCGCGCCTGTGCGACCCGCCTCGGCTGCCCCGTGCGCCAGGCGTACGGGCTGGCGGAGGCCTCCGGACTCACCCACCTCAACCTGCGCGCCGCCGAGGAGGGCACGTTCGACTCGGTCGGCCGCGGCCTGCCCGGCGTGACCTGGCGGGTCGTCGACCCGGCCACCGGCACCGACCAGCCCGCCTACCAGGCCGGGGAGCTGTGCCTGCGGCTGCCGGTCGCCGGCACGGGCAAGATCAGATGGCTGCCGACGGGCGACTCGGCGTTCGCCGACGAGCACGGCCGCATCTTCATCCTCGGCCGCCTCGGCGAGGGACGGCCCGAACCGCCCGCCGAGCCGGAGGCGGTGCTGGCCGCCCACCCGGCCGTGCGGGACGCGGTGCTCGCCCCCGCGCCCGACCCCGACCTCGGCCTGGTGCCGCACGCCTTCGTCGTGCTCGCCGAGCCGGTCTCGGGCGACGACCTGCTCGCCTACGTCAACGGGCACGTCCCGGCCTACCGGTCGGTGCTCGCCGTCCACGAGGTCGACGTGATCCCGCGGTCGCCGAGTGGCCGGGTGCTGCGCCGCGCCCTGCTCGAACGCGCCGGGCTGCGCGCCGACCCGACGCCCACGCCGCCGACCACGCCCACGCCGCCGACCACGCCCACGCCGCCGACCACGCCCACGCCGCGCAGCCATCGAAGGCAGTGAGCTACACACCCGCGTACACATTCCTGATGATGTGGCGGTACCTGCGGGGCACGTACCGTCGGGGCATGCTCGAGGGAGACCGCATGTTCAGCGACGAGGCCGGTCAGGTGACCGTCTCCGACGCGACGGTCACCCGCACGGTCATCGGGGCCGTCCGGGAGAACGCCGTCCGGCACGGCGACCGTGCCGCCGTCCGGGACGCGCGCCAGGAGCTCGGCTTTTCCAGGCTCGCCGCGGTCGTGCCCGCGGCCGCCGCGGGGCTGCTGCGGCGCGGCGTCCGGCCCGGCGACGTGGGCGCGATCCATCTGGAGGGCGCCTGCGACTTCACGCTCGCCCTGCACACCGTGACCGCCGCCGGCGCCGTGCCAGTGCCGCTGCCGCCCGGCGGCTCGGCGAGCGAGCTGGCCCGGATGATGACCGACTGCGGCGCGCGCTTCCTGCTCACCGGCGGGGAGACGGCGGCCGCGTCGCTCGCCGCCACCGAGCGTTCCTATGTACGCCAGGTCTTCGCGTTCGGCGAGGCGCCGGGGGCGACCCCGTTCGCGCGCCTGGTGTCGGCGGGAAGATCCGTGTCCGGAGAACCGGCCGCCGAGGGGGAGGCCGGACCACTGGACGCGGGGATCGATCCGCTGGGCGACCTGGCGCTGCGACTGTGCGACCCGCCGGAGGAGTTCACCCACGCCGACCGCCTCGCCGATCTCTACCGGCTGGCGGGCTCGGTCGGGATGGGCGAGTCCGACGTGCTGGTCTGCGGCCGCCGCGAACTGCCGGTCGCGACCTGGGTCGGGCTGATCGACCTGTGCCTGACGCACGGCGCCACGTTCGCCGCGACGGCCGGGTCCGGGGTGGGCCCGCTGGCCGACGCCATCGAACGGCACGAGGCGACGATCGCGGTCGTCACCCCGGCCGAGCTGCGGGCGCTGACCTACGACCACGACCCCGTGCGCAAGCCCGGCATGCGGCTGCTGGTCACCGGGACGCCCGACCCCGAGATCGTCCGCGCCTGCCGCGAGCGCAACGGCTGGACCGTCTCGCCGCTGGATTGACGGCTCGCCTGAACTGAACGGGGTCACTCCACCCGCAGCACGAGGATGGCCATGTCGTCGTCCAGGGGCTCGGTGCTGAAGTCGCGGACGGCGGCCTGGATGCGCAGGCTCACGGCGCGCGCGGTGAGGCCGGTACATTCCGACAGCAGTCGCGCCAGCCCGTCGTCGTCATCGAGCTGCTCGTAGCCGCGGCGGCGTTCAGTGATCCCGTCGGTCACCAGCAGGAGCACGTCACCGCGATCCAGCACGACCGAGTCCAGCCGGTAGTCGGGATCGGTGACGGCGCCGACCAGCAGTTGCGAGTCGCCGATGGGCTCCACCACGCCGTCCGGGCGCAGCCGCAGCGGCAGCGGATGGCCCGCCACCGTCATTGACACCCGTACGCCGCCGGAGCCGAGCATCTCCAGCTCGCCGTGCACCGCCGTGAGCAGCTTGGGGCCCGTGCTGTCGAGCATCGCCTCGTTCAACCGGTCCAGGGCGCGGGCCGCGCTGTGGCCCTCGCGGCCGAGCGCGCGCAGGGTGTGGCGGGCCAGCCCGGTCACCGCTGCCGCCGCCGCGCCCGTCCCGCACACGTCGCCGAGCATGAAGCGCCAGCGCTCCGGCCCGGCGGCGAACAGGTCGTAGAAGTCGCCGCCCGCCTTGGCGTCCTGCCCGGCGGGCATGTAGACGATGCTGTGATCGATCCCGGGGATCTGCGGCAGGTGATCGGGCAGCAGGCTGCTCTGCAGGATCTGGCTGACCGCGACCTGCTCGCCGTAGCGGCGGGCGTTCAGCAGCGCCAGCGCGAACCGGTCGGTCAGGTCCTCGGCGAACCGGGCCAGCTCGGGGCGGAACGATCCGTCGTCCGGCGCGCCCAGCACGATGCTGCCGAGCCGGTGCTCGCGGCAGGCGAGCGGCAGCTCGAGCGCCTCGGGACCGCTGATCGCACGGTCGGCCGGGCCGAGCACGTCCAGAGCGTTCCACCGCCGTGGCTCGCGCACGGGGAACGCACCGGGCGCCGGGCACGACTCCAGCAGTTCGCGGAGCGGCCGGATGCGCTGCTCGTCGGCGTGCCAGATGTGCGCGAGCACGCCCTTGCCGCCCTGGTCGCTGAGGTACACCGCGCACCAGGACGCGATCCGGGGCACGAACAGCTGCGCGGCCAGCGCCAGCACGAGCTTCTCGTCGAGCGTCCCGGCGAGCAGGTCGTTGGCCTCGGCCAGGAAGCCGAGCCAGCCGCGATAGCCCTGCTGACCCGCGGCCTGCCGTTCCCGCGCCACCACCGGCGCGAGCGAGGTCGCGGCGTACTCCAGCCGGGCGACGTCGGCCGCGCCGAACCGGTCGGCCTCCTCCGCCGACACCACCACCAGCCCGAGCCGCTTGCCGCCCGCCTTGAGCGGCGCGGTCGCCAGCGACCGGAAGCGGCTGCCGACGGACGGCGTCACGATGCCCGCGTCCTCGTGCGTGGCGAGGGCCAGGCGGGCCGTGTCCAGCGAACGCAGCGCGGCGCCCTCGGGCGGGACCGGCGCGGCCGGGTCGTCGGAGGCCGCGGTGGCGGTGGCGCGCACGGCCAGCGCGTCGTCCTCGGTCGACACCAGCACGTAGGCGACGTCGGCGCCGGTGGACGCGCGGGCCCACTGCACGACGTGGTCGAACATCCGCTCGGCGGGCAGCCGTTCGGGCGCCTCGGGGGCCACGTCGGCGGGCGCGACGGGCGCGGCGCCGCCCGGCGCCACGAGCATGGGCGACGCGCTCATCGCGGCCGGCGCCGCTGTCGCCGCCGTTGCGGGCATCCCTGGCGACACGGCCACGGCGGGATAAAGGCCTACCTCCGGCGGTTCCGAGACGATGGGGAGGGTCGTGACCTCGGCGGGCGCGGGCTGGGTCATGGCGGGCGCGGGCGCGGTCGCGGGGCCGGGCTGCGGCGGCGGCAACGCGATCGGCGGGGGAGGAGCGGCCGTCGGCGCGGGCTCGACCGGCTCGCTCGCGGCGTCCTCGAACTCGAACCACACCGTCT
The DNA here is from genome assembly GCF_017573505.1 of Actinomadura barringtoniae. Lineage (GTDB taxonomy): Bacteria > Actinomycetota > Actinomycetes > Streptosporangiales > Streptosporangiaceae > Spirillospora > Spirillospora barringtoniae. The sequence continues at coordinate 39,187 of NZ_JAGEOJ010000037.1, read as the reverse complement.
TGCTGGTCTTGGAGTAGGTGACGCCCCACGAGTCGGCCAGCGAATGGGTGAGCACCAGGCCACGGTGACCGTCGGACAGATGGGCCTGCGCACCGTCCAAGCCGGGCGCGTGCACGCCGTGCGGCTCTTCGACGCGCCGCATCGGCAGCTCGTCGCGCACCTCGACGCGCAGGATCGTTCCCGCGGCGTCCAGCAGGCAGGACAGACGCACGTCGGTGCCGGCGTGGACGACGGCGTTGGTCACCAGCTCGCTGGCGATGAGGACCGCGTCCTCGACACGGTCGTACGGAAGGCCCCAGGCGCGCAGCGTCCGCCGGACGAGCCCGCGTGCGGCGGGCACGGCGGTGCTCTCGGGGACATACGTGGCGCTGGACCTTCGCGAAACCGACACGATGACCCCCCTGCGGGAAACATGCTGATTCGCGAGGTGAACCTCAGGCCATAGTGACAGAATGAACGGGCTCAGATACGCCGAGTTGGCAAGGTCCGCCCAATGAGTGCAACCTCGAGCAAGTCGCAAGTCCAGCAGCCCTCATCAGGGGCCGCCGAGCAAGCCCAGCCGCCACCTCATTCCGACGCGGTCGGGGCGGGGGGTGCCGGGGGTCGTCCCCCCTCGGGAGGCGTCGACAACGAGGCCGCGCTGCGCTCGTTGCTGGAGGCGCTGAGGGCGATGCGGGACGGTGACTTCCGTCCCAGGTACGCCCCTCCCGACGACGGCACGCTCGCCGAGATAGGCGAGGTCCTCGGCCAGATCCTGGATCGCAACCGGCACATCGCCGACGAGCTCGGCCGGGTGTGCCGCCAGGTCACGCGCGAGGGCCGGCTGGACGAGCGGCTGGCCGCGAGCCCCGGCCCGGGCCAATGGACCTCCAGCGTCGAGTCGGCCAACACGCTGCTGGACATCATCACCACGCCGCTCACCTCGACGGCCCGCGTCCTGGAGGCGGTCGCCGCCGGCGACCTGTCGCAGCGCGCCGACCTGGAGGTCGGCAACCGAGCCCTGCACGGCGACCTGCGCCGACCGGCCAAGGCCGCCAACCGGATGATCGACCAGCTGTCGCTGTTCACCTCCGAGGTCACCCGCGTCGCGCGCGAGCTCGGCACCGAGGGTCGCCTCGGCGGCCAGTCCAAGGTGCGCGGCCTCACCGGCAGCTGGGCGCAGGTGACCGAGGCCGTGAACGACATGGCGGGCCGCCTCACCGGCCAGGTCCGCGACATCGCCGTGGTGACCACCGCCGTCGCCAAGGGCGACCTGACCCGCAAGGTCACGGTCGAGGCGACCGGCGAGATGCTGGAGCTGAAGCTCACCGTCAACACGATGGTCGACCAGCTCTCGGCGTTCGCCGACGAGGTCACCCGCGTCGCGCGCGAGGTCGGCACCGAGGGGCGGCTGGGCGGCCAGGCGCAGGTACGCGGCGTCAGCGGCACCTGGAAGGACCTCACCGAGTCGGTGAACGTCATGGCCAGCAACCTGACCTACCAGGTGCGCAACATCGCCCAGGTGGCGACGGCGGTGGCCAAGGGCGACCTGAGCCAGAAGATCACCGTTGACGTCAAGGGCGAGCTGCTGGAGCTGAAGGACACCCTCAACACGATGGTGGACCAGCTGTCGGCGTTCGCCGGCGAGGTCACCCGCGTCGCGCGCGAGGTCGGCACCGAGGGCAACCTGGGCGGGCGCGCCGAGGTGACGGGCGTGTCGGGCGTCTGGAAGGACCTGACCGACAACGTCAACGCGATGGCCAACAACCTGACCTCGCAGGTCCGCAACATCGCCCAGATCACCAAGGCGGTCGCCGACGGCGACCTCACCAAGAAGATCGACGTGGACGCCCAGGGCGAGATCCTGGAGCTGAAGGACACGCTCAACACGATGGTCGACCAGCTGTCGGCGTTCTCCTCGGAGGTCACGCGCGTCGCCCGCGAGGTCGGCACGGAGGGACGGCTGGGCGGCCAGGCGCAGGTGCGTGGTGTGTCGGGGGTCTGGAAGGACCTCACCGACAACGTGAATTCGATGGCGAACAACCTGACCAGCCAGGTCCGCAACATCGCGCAGATCACCAAGGCGGTGGCCGACGGTGACCTGTCGAAGAAGATCACGGTTGATGCGCAGGGCGAGATCCTGGAGCTGAAGGACACGCTCAACACGATGGTCGACCAGCTCTCGGGCTTCGCCGACGAGGTGACCCGTGTGGCGCGTGAGGTCGGTACCGAGGGCGAGCTGGGCGGTCAGGCGCAGGTGCGTGGTGTGTCGGGGGTCTGGAAGGACCTCACCGACAACGTGAATTCGATGGCGAACAACCTGACCAGCCAGGTCCGCAACATCGCGCAGATCACCAAGGCGGTGGCCGACGGTGACCTGTCGAAGAAGATCACGGTTGATGCGCAGGGCGAGATCCTGGAGCTGAAGGACACGCTCAACACGATGGTCGACCAGCTGTCCGGCTTCGCCGACGAGGTCACGCGCGTGGCGCGTGAGGTCGGCACGGAGGGACGGCTGGGCGGCCAGGCGCAGGTACGCGGCGCGTCGGGGGTCTGGAAGGACCTCACCGACAACGTCAACTCCATGGCCAACAACCTCACCAACCAGGTCCGCAACATCGCCCAGGTCGCGACGTCGGTGGCGGGCGGTGACCTGACCAAGAAGATCACCGTGGACGCGCGCGGCGAGATCTTCCAGCTGAAGACGACCATCAACACGATGGTCGACACGCTCTCGGCGTTCGCCGACGAGGTGACCCGCGTGGCGCGCGAGGTCGGTACCGAGGGCGAGCTGGGCGGCCAGGCGCAGGTACGCGGCGCGTCGGGGGTCTGGAAGGACCTCACCGACAACGTCAACGCGATGGCCAACAACCTGACCTACCAGGTCCGCAACATCGCCCAGGTCACCACGTCCGTCGCGAACGGCGACCTGACCAAGAAGATCGACGTCGACGCGCAGGGCGAGATCCTGCAGCTGAAGACGACGATCAACACGATGGTCGACACGCTGCAGGCGTTCTCCTCCGAGGTGACCCGCGTCGCCCGCGAGGTCGGCAGCATGGGCGAGCTGGGCGGCCAGGCGCAGGTGCCCGGCGCGTCGGGGGTCTGGAAGGACCTCACCGACAACGTCAACGAGCTCGCCGGAAACCTGACCACCCAGGTCCGCGCGATCGCCGAGGTGGCCAGCGCCGTCGCCCGCGGCGACATGACCCGCGCGATCGCGGTCGAGGCGCGCGGTGAGGTCGCCGAGCTGAAGGACAACGTCAACCTGATGGTGGCCAACCTCCGCGAGACCACCCGCGCGAAGGACTGGCTGGAGAGCAACCTGGCCCGCATCGCGGGACTCATGCAGGGCCACCGCGACCTGGTCGAGGTCGCCAGCCTGATCCTGAGCGAGCTGACCCCGCTGGTCACCGCGCACTACGGCGCGTTCTTCCTGGCCCAGCGCGAGAGCGGCGGCGAGCCGGTGCTGCGGCTGATCGCCGGTTACGGCTACCGCGGCCAGGGCCGGCTGAACGAGGAGATCGTGTTCGGCCAGGGTCTGGTCGGCCAGGCGGCGGTGGAGAAGAAGCGGCTCATCATCATCGACACCCCGCCCGACTACATCAAGATCTCCTCGGGCCTGGGGGAGTCGTCCCCGGCGTGCGTGGTCGTGCTGCCGATCGTGTTCGAGGACGAGGTGCTCGGCGTGATCGAGCTGGCCGCGTTCAGCCGGTTCAGCGACGTGCACCTGGCCTTCTTCGACCAGTTCGTGCACACCATCGGCGTGGCGATCAACACCATCATCGCCAACGCCCGCACCGAGGCGCTGCTCGGCGAGTCCCAGCGCCTCACCCGCGAGCTGCAGGAACGCTCGGGTGAGCTGCAGCGCCAGCAGGCCGAGCTGCGGCGCTCGAACGCCGAGCTGGAGGAGAAGGCGGCGCTGCTGGCCCAGCAGAACCGCGAGATCGAGGTGCAGAACACCGAGATCGAGCAGGCCCGCCGGGCGCTGGAGGAACGCGCCGAGCAGCTGGCCCTGTCCTCGCGCTACAAGTCCAACTTCCTGGCCAACATGTCGCACGAGCTGCGCACCCCGCTGAACAGCCTGCTGCTGCTCGCCAAGCTGATGTGGGCCAACCCGGACGGCAACCTGACCTCCGAGCAGGTGCAGTTCGCCCGCACCATCTATGGTGCCGGGCGCGACCTGCTCCAGCTGATCGACGACATCCTCGACCTGTCCAAGATCGAGGCCGGCAAGATGGAGATCCACCCGGAGGAGATCCCGCTCACCAAGCTCGTCGACTACGTCAACGTCACCTTCCGGCACATCGCGGTCGAGCAGGGCCTGGAGTTCGAGGTCGTCATGAACGACGACCTGCCCGCGGTGCTGTCCACCGACGAGCAGCGGCTCCAGCAGATCGTCCGCAACCTGCTGTCCAACGCCATCAAGTTCACCACCGAGGGCGGTGTACGGCTGGAGATCGGGTTGGCCGAGGACATCTACTTCTCGATCGAGGCGCTGAACCAGGCCGAGCGCGTGGTGGGCTTCACCGTCACCGACACCGGCGTCGGGATCCCGCCCGGCAAGCTGGAGGTCATCTTCGACGCGTTCCAGCAGGCCGACGGGACCACCAGCCGCAAGTACGGCGGCACCGGCCTCGGGCTGTCGATCTGCCGCGAGATCGCCGGGCTGCTCGGCGGCGAGATCCGCGCCGACAGCCGGCCGGGCGTCGGCAGCACGTTCGTGCTCTACCTGCCCGAGCGCAGCCCGCATCCGCGCCGGTTCGAGCTGGAGGAGGGCGGGACACCGGCCGCGATCACCGACGGCGGGATGGTCGCGCTGGAGCCCGCCGCCCGGGTGCACGTCGGCGACGAGTTCGACGAGCCCGGCCTGGTCGTCGCCCAGGACGAGGTGTTCGAGGGCCGCAAGGTCCTCATCATCGACGACGACATACGGAACGTGTTCGCGCTCAGCACGGTGCTGGAGAGGTCCGGCCTGAAGGTGCTCTACGCCGCCGACGGCAAGAAGGGCATCGAGAGCCTGGAGAACAACGACGACATCTCGCTGGTCTTCATGGACGTGATGATGCCGGAGATGGACGGCTACGCCACCACCCGTGCGATCCGCGCGATGCCGCAGTTCACGGCGCTGCCGATCGTGGCCCTCACCGCCAAGGCGATGAAGGGAGACCAGGAGAAGAGCCTGGTCGCGGGCATGTCGGACTACGTCACCAAGCCGGTGGAGATCGAGCACCTCTTCGACGTCATGCGCAAGTGGCTCGAGGGACGCGGGGACGGGGACCAGGACCCGGGCCGGGACGCCCGGGACGCCCGGGAGGGCCAGGAGGGCCCGCAGGGACAAGAGAGGCAAGAGGTGAGATCGGAAGACGGGGAAGACGCCGAAGGGGGACGGCAGTGATGGACTCGGCCCATCTGCCCAAGATCCTGCTGGTGGACGACCAGGAGGAGAACCTGATCGCGCTCACCGCGATCCTGAAGACCGTGAACGCGGTCGTCGTGCCCGCGCGGTCGGGGGAGGACGCGCTGCGGGCACTGATGGCCGACGACTTCGCGGTGATCCTGCTGGACGTGGTGATGCCGGACATGGACGGCTTCGAGACCGCGTACCACATCAAGCGCAAGGACCGGACCAAGGACGTCCCGATCATCTTCCTGACCGCCGCGCGCAGCGAGCCGGACCTGGCGTTCCGCGGCTACGCGGTCGGTGCGGTGGACTACCTGGTCAAGCCGTTCGACCCGTGGGTACTGCGGTCCAAGGTGGAGATCTTCATCGAGCTGCACGAGCAGCGCCGCCGCGCCCGCGAGCGCTCGGCGATCCTGACCGGGCTGTTCCCGGGCGCCTCGACCGGCCTGGCGCACGGCGCGGGCCTGGTCAGCACGCTGAACGAGCACATGGCGGCGGTGCACAAGGCGATGTCGGCGCTCGCCGACCGGATCGACGACGTGGAGGCCAAGGAGGCCTTCGACCGGCTCGACGAGGAGGTCGCCGGGCTGAGGTCGGCCCACGATGCGCTGTTCGGCTGCGAGATCTAGCCGCCGGGCCGCGGCGGCCCGCCACGGGGCTAGGTGCGCGGCTTCAGGTGGCCGCGTTCGAACGCCTCCGCGACGGCGGCCGCGCGGTCCTTCACGCCCAGCTTGGCGTAGATGTGCAGCAGGTGGGTCTTCACGGTGGCCTCACTGATGAACAGCTTGGCGGCCGCCTCCCGGTTGGTGCTGCCGCGCGCGATCAGGCTCAGGACCTCCAGCTCGCGCGGGCTGAGCGGCTCCTGGTCCGCGGCCGCGGCGGGCGCGGGCGTGGCGGCGGTGCGCATCTGGCCGAGCAGGCGCGTGGCGACCGACGGGGACAGCACGGCCTCGCCGCGTGCGGCCGATCGTACGGCCCGGAACAGCTCGTCCTGCAGCGCGTCCTTCAGCAGGTAGCCGGTGGCGCCCGCCTCGATCGCGGGCAGCACGTCGGTGTCGGTGTCGTAGGTGGTGAGCACCAGCACCTTGGACGGCAGGCCCAGCTCGGCCATCGCGGTGATCGCGGTGACGCCGTCGCCGCCCGGCATCCGCAGGTCCATCAGCACGACGTCCGGCGCGAGCTCCCGCGCCCTGCGCACCGCCTCGACGCCGTCCCCGGCCTCGCCGACCACCTCGAAGCCCGGCTCGCCGGTGAACATGCCGCGCAGGCCGTCCCGCACGACCGGGTGGTCGTCCACGATGAGCAGCCGGATCACGCTGTGCCTCCGGCGGGGATCGCGGGCACGCTCGCCGAGATCGCGGTGCCCGCGCCCGGCTCGGACTCGATCTCCAGCGTTCCGGCGACCCGGGCGACGCGGCGGCGCATCGCGGTGAGGCCGTAGCCGCCGTCGCCGTTCGGCCGCACCTGGTCGGGCGCGAATCCGGCGCCGTCGTCGCGGACGTCCAGGGTGACCAGGTCGCCCATGTACGACAGCGTCAGCGCGACCCGGGTGGCCCCGGCATGCTTGGCGACGTTGGCGAGCGCTTCCTGGGCCGTGCGCAGCAGCGTGCCCTCCACCTCGGGGTGCATGGGCCGTACGGTACCGGTCGTGCTCACCTCGGCGGGCACGTGGTGGACCGCCGACCAGCGCTCCACCACCTCGGCCAGCGCGTCGGGGAGACCGGCCTCCTCCAGCTCGCCGGGGCGCAGCGCCTGCACGGACCGGCGCGCCTCGCTGAGGCTCTGGCGGGCCATGGTCTGCGCGAGGTCTACGTGCCGTACCCAGTCGGCATCGCGGTCGCGGGCCTGTTTGGCGGCCTGCAGCTGGGTGACCACCCCGGCCAGGCCCTGCGCGATCGTGTCGTGGATCTCGCCGGCCATCCGCTGCCGCTCGTCCAGCACGCCCGCCTCGCGGGCCTGGGCCAGCAGCTGGGCGTGCAGGCCGGCGTTCTCCTCCATCGTGGCCTCGAGCCGGGCGTTGGTCTCGGCCAGCTCGTTGATCATCGCCTTGCGGCGGTCGGACTCCTCGTCCTGCCGCCACAGGAAGTAGGTGAGCCCGCCGGCCAGGAACACGTTGATGGCCAGGACCAGCAGGTAGATGCCGGGGGCGTCGGAGGCGTGGCCGAACCCGCCCATCTGGGAGGTGGCGGCCAGCGCCGCGACGGCCGCGACGCCGAGCATCCGCAGCCGCCGGGGAAGCAGGAACGCGTGGGTGTAGCCGGTGATCACGCCGAACCCGTACATCGAGTTCAGCGCGATCAGGCCGCCGAGCATGACGAGCAGGACGGCGAAGTAGACGGTCGCGAGGGTGGGGCGGTCGCGCCAGGACGGGTGGAGGGTGACCATCCAGGCGACCCAGGCCAGCGTCGCGGCGGTCAGCCCGACCATCGCCGCGATGTGCGTCCAGCTGCCGTGGGAGGCCAGGACGGCCAGCCCGGTCGCCAGCGTCAGGGAGACGTAGGGGACCACCGCCAGGGCGATCTGCTCCCGCCGTTCCCAGACGTCGAGCTGCTGGTCCCCCGCGTTCACGTTCGTCACCCTCACCATTATCCCGGGCCTCATTCCCAGCGGAAGAAACGGACCGCGAGCAGGCTCGCCAGCACCGTGTAGACGGCCAGCACGGTGAGGTGCAGCCAGGTCGCGCCGATGCCCGACCAGGTCTCCACGACCGCGCCGAACGGGAGGAAGCCGACGATGTCCTGCAGGATGTGCGGCATCTTCTCGACGGGGGCGTAGAGGCCGCCGGCGAAGAAGTTGGCGATGAGGACCGGGATCCCCATGCCGCTGGCGGCGCCGGCGTTCCCCGCGATCCCGGCGATCAGCAGGCCCAGGCCGAGCACGGCGGTGGAGCCGAGCAGGGCCGCCGCGACCGTGGTGCCCGGGTGCTGGGGCGCCTCGGCGCCGAAGCCCAGCGTGGCGATGGCGATCACGACCGCGCCGACGACCGCGGCGATCGCCACGATCACGATCAGCTGGGCCGCGAGCACCCCCGCCGCCGGAACGGGGCTGGCCGACAGCCGCCGCAGCGCCCCGCGCTCGCGCAGCTCGGCGATGAAGGTCGGCAGGCCGGTGCAGGCCAGCACCATCGCCGACATCATGGCCAGCGTCGGGACGAAGGCATCCAGCGTGGTCCGGCCGCCGAGGTCGGCGTGCTTCTCGGTGAACGACGGGATGCTGCCGAAGATGATCAGCAGCAGGATCGGCAGCCCGATCCCGGCGGCCACCACGGGGACGTCCCGCATGGTGAGGCGCGCCTGAGTGCGGAGCAGCGTGCGGAACCCGTGGCCCGTCATGCGCAGGCTGGGCAGCGTCATCGTGGACATGTCGTTTCCCTTCTTACTTCTCGGCCTGGTCGGAGCCGGCCGCGGTGGACCTGGTGAGGGCGAGGTAGGCATCGTCGAGGGTGGTCTGCTCGACCCGCAGGTCGGCGGCGATGATGTGGCGCCGGGCGAGCAGCGCGGTGACGGCCTGTACGACGTTCTCGGTGCCGTTCACCTCCAGGTGCTTGCCCTGCCGCGTCACGCCGGTGACCTCGGGCAGGGCGAGCAGCAGCGCCTCGTCGACCGGCTCGGAGGGCCGGAACCGCATCCGCTGCGGGGTGCCGACCCGGGCGGTGAGCCCGGCCGGGGTGTCGACGGCGACCACGCGGCCCGCGTCGATGAGCGCGAGCCGGTCGCAGAGGCGCTCGGCCTCCTCCATGAAGTGGGTGACCAGGACGACGGTGACGCCCGCGTCGCGGATCCGCTCGATGAGGTCCCAGGCCGCGCGGCGGGCGGCCGGGTCCAGGCCGGTGGTCAGCTCGTCCAGGACGACGATGCGCGGGCTCCCGACCATCGCCAGCGCGATCGCCAGCCGCTGCTGCTGGCCGCCCGACAGCTTGCCGTAGCGGGTCCCGGCCTTGGCCTCCAGGCCCCACTGGGTGATCAGCAGCTCGGGGTCCACCGGGTCGCGGTAGAACGAGGCGTACAGCCGCAGCGCCTCGCGGACCGTCAGCTTGGGCGGCAGCCCGCTCTCCTGGAGCTGGACGCCGAGGAACTGGCGCAGCTCGTCCCGGTCGGCGCGCGGGTCCAGGCCGGCGACGCAGACCCGGCCGCCGTCGGGGGTCCGCAGCCCGGACACGCACTCGACCGTGGTGGTCTTGCCGGCGCCGTTCGGGCCGAGGATCCCGAAGATCTCGCCCTCCTCGACCGAGAAGGACACCCCGTTCAGTGCGACCTGGTCGCCGTAGCGCTTGGTGAGGTCGCTCACCTCGATGATTGCCATGCCTCAAGGCTCGCGCCGAGGCCGTTTCCGCGGGATCCGCCGACCGGTCAGGAGACGGCTGATCCCGGCATCAACCGATCGGTGGATGCCGGGATCGGACACATCAGCCACAGCGTGAGCGCGGCCGAAGGTCTGGCCGAGGGACGAGGCTAGATCGCGAAGCGATGCAGCGCTCGGCCCAAAGCCCGGTGAGGACGAGCCGCCAGGCGAGGCCGTAGGCCGGGGTTTCTTAAGCAGGGCGGGGGATGGCCTTGTACTCCAGGTAGGGGGACAGGCCCTCGGGGCCGAGCTCGCGGCCGAGGCCGCTGTCCTTGTAGCCGCCGAACGGGGTGTTCGGGTCCAGGACGTAGAGGTTGACGCCGCAGCTGCCGGTGCGGATGCGCTTGGCCACCTCGACGCCGTGGTCCACGTCGGCGGTCCACACCGAGCCGCCGAGGCCGTACGCGCTGTCGTTGGCGATCCGGACGGCGTCGTCCTCGTCGTCGTAGGCGATCAGCGCCAGCACCGGGCCGAAGATCTCCTCCTGGGCGATCCGCATGTCGTTGGTGACCTCGCCGAACACGGTCGGGGCCACGTACCAGCCGCGGTCCTGGGGCCGGGACAGGCCGCCGGTGATGACCTTGGCGCCCTCGTCCTGGCCGATCTTGATGTAGTTCTCGACGCGTTCCTGCTGGCGCTTGGCGACCAGCGGGCCGATCTCGGTGCCGTAGTCGGCCGGGTCGCCGACGTTCAGGGCGCCGACCATGGTGGCGAGCGCGTCGGCCACCTCGTCGTAGCGGCTGCGCGGCGCCAGGATGCGGGTCTGCGCGGCGCACGCCTCGCCGTTGTTCATCAGCGAGGCCATCTTGAAGCCCTCGATGGTGGACGCGAGGTCGGCGTCCTCCAGGATGATCGCCGCGGACTTGCCGCCGAGCTCCAGCGTCACGGGCCGCAGCAGCTGCCCGCAGGCCGCGCCGATCTTGCGCCCGGCCTCGGTGGAGCCGGTGAAGGCGACCTTGTTCACGCCCGGGTGCGAGACCAGGTACGCGCCGACCTCGCGCCCGGCGGGCACGATGTTCAGCACGCCGTCGGGCAGCCCGGCCTCCTTGGCCCACTCGGCCAGGACGTAGGCGTCCAGCGGGGTCTCGGGGGAGGGCTTGGCGACCACCGTGCAGCCCGCGATCAGGGCCGGCGCCAGCTTCATCATCAGCGTGAACTGCGGGACGTTCCACGGGTAGATCGCCGCCACCACGCCGACCGGCTCGCGGCTCACGGTGACCGGGCCGAGCATGCCGGGGCGCTCCTCCTCCCAGTTGAACGACTCGGCGAGGTCCACGTAGTACTGCAGCACCATCTGCGGCAGCGCCGCCTGGCCGAAGATGGAGAACAGGATCGGCGATCCCATCTCGGCGGTGACCAGGTCGGCGATCTCCTGCTGGCGCTCGGCGTAGATCGCCGACAGCCGGCCGAGGATCGCGGCCCGCTCGGCCGGGGCCATGCGCGGCCAGGGACCGGCGTCGAAGGCGCGGCGCGCCGCGGCGACGGCGGCGTCCATGTCGGCCTCGGTGCCCTCGGGCACCCGGCCGATGACCTCTTCGGTGTGCGGGGAGATGACGTCGATGGTCCCCGTGCCGGCCGGGGCGGTCCACTGGCCGTCGATGAACAGCCGATCGTGCTCGCGCATGCTGCTTCTGCCTCCAGACCTAATGCTTGCTTGGTACCACAGCATTCACGGTGGCCGGGGTGGTTGGCAAGGGGCGTGAGACTGGAGTCTCAATCGGGAGTGAGTCAGGGGGTGAGGAGGTGCGCGTTCGGTAGCCGGGCGAGATCTGCCAGCTCAGGGCGTTCGACGACCTCCACGCCCGCCGCCAGCAGCCGTTCGACGCCCTGGCCCTCCACGAACAGGCTCGGCTCGCGCCAGGCGAAGACCACCCGGCCGATCCCGGCGCGCAGGATCAGGTCGGTGCAGGTCAGCGGGCGCGACTTGCGCTCGCCGCACGGCTCCAGCGAGCTGTAGATCGTGGTCCCGCGCAGGTCGGCGGCCGTTCTTGCCAGCGCCGCCTTCTTCGGCGCCGCCTTCTTCAGCGCCGGGTCCTCGACTGCCGCCTTCTTGAGCGCCGACTCCTCGGCGTGGTCGTGCGGGTCGTTCTCCCGCGAATAGCCGCGAACGATCTCCTGCCCGTCCATGCCCACGATTACCGCGCCGACCGAGAAGGCGGTCTGCGAGGGCGGGCACAGCGCGGCCAGGTCGCACGCCAGCCGCAGCCACTCCAGGTCTGGGTCGGCCGGGAGAGCCACGCCGTCAGTCATGCCGTCAGCCATGCCGTCAGCCACGGGCGGAGCCGATCACGTACCGCAGCAGCGCGAGGTTGCCGATCCGGGTCAGCTCGGCCAGCCGCATCGGCCGGTCCGGGCTCTGCGGGAAGACGCCCGACCCGACGAAGCGCGGCGCGGACGGGTCGCCGATGAAGAACGGTGCGACCACCAGCTGGATCTCGTCGACCAGCCCGAACTGCAGGAAGCGGGTGTGCATCCCGCCGCCGCCCTCCACCATGAGCCGCCGCACGCCGCGCGCGGCCAGGTCGCCCAGCATCACCGGGAAGTCGACCGGGTCGCCGGTGTCGATGACCTCCGCCCGGCCGGTGAGCCGGGCCGCGAGCTCATGCGCGGCGCGCGAGGAGGAGTACACCAGCTTCGGCGCCTCGCCCGTGGTGAAGAACCTGGCCTCCGGGTCGAGGTCGCCGCTCTCGGTCACGGTGATCTTCGTCAGGTCGGCGGGCTGTCCTTGTTCCCTCCGTTTGTCGCGCCGCGTCGGCGACTTGATGAGCAGTTTGGGGTCGTCGGCGCGCACCGTTCCGGCGCCGACGAGGATGGCGTCACAGGTCGCGCGAACCATGTCCACCCGGTCGAAATCGGCCGGGCTGGACAATCGCAACCGCTCCTCACTCGCGTCGTCGATATAGCCGTCAACCGACATCGCACAGCTCAGGAGCACATAAGGGCGCTCGCTCACGGCGCCACTCTAAGGGACTCCGTAACGCCACACATAGAGTGATTGGAACGTTGCTTACCGTGAGCGACATTTCTTTTGGTGCCCCTCGGCGTTTCTGCGCCGGATGTGTCGGGGGTGATGCCTATGGTGACCCCGACATGCGACTCCTCCACACCTCCGACTGGCACCTCGGCAGATCCTTCCATCGTGAGGATCTCCTGGGCGCACAGGCGGCCTACGTGGACCATCTCGTCGAGACGGTGCGCGCGGAGAACGTGGACTGCGTGCTCATCTCCGGCGACGTCTACGACCGCGCGCTGCCCGCCGTCGACGCGGTGCGGCTGTGCAACGAGGCGCTCGTACGGCTCGCCGAACTGACCCGCGTGGTGCTCATCGCGGGCAACCACGACTCCTCCCGCCGCCTCGGCTTCGGCTCGGAACTGATGAACGCCTCCGGCGTGCACGTGCGCACCGATCCCGCGACCGTCGGCGAGCCGATCCTCATCGAGGACGGCGCGATCTACGGCATCCCCTACCTGGAGCCCGAGCTCGTCCGCCACCCCTGGGAGCTGGACGAGCGCAGCCACTCGGCCGCGCTCACCGAGGCCATGCGCCGCGTCCGCGCCGACGCCGAGCGCCGCGGCGACCTCGCCACTGTCGTGCTCTCCCACTCGTTCGTCACCGGGGGAGAGGCGAGCGACAGCGAACGCGACATCTCCGTCGGCGGCGCAGCCAACGTGCCCGCCTCGGTCTTCGAGGGCGTCGGCTACACGGCCCTCGGCCACCTGCACGGAAAGCAGGAGATGGCCGGGGGAGTCTGGTACTCGGGCTCGCCCCTGGCCTACTCGTTCTCCGAGGAGAAGCAGCGCAAGGGCTCGCTCCTGGTCGACGTGCGGCCTGGCGCCGCGCCGTCGGTCGAGTTCGTCGAGGCCCCGGTGCCGCGCCGCGTCTCGCGCGTGCGCGGCCGCATCGACGACCTGCTGACCGACCCCTCGTACGACAAGTACGAGGATCGCTGGCTCCAGGTCACGCTCACCGACCCCGAGCGGCCGTCGGCGGCGATGGAACGCCTGCGCCGCCGCTTCCCGCACGCCCTCGTGCTGGGCTTCGAGCCGGACGGCGCCTCGTCCGCGAGCAGGCGGACCTGGTCCGAGCGCGTCCAGGAGCGCTCCGAGCTCGACATCGCGGGCGACTTCGTCACCGAGGTCTCCCAGGCCGCGCCGACGGGCGCCGAGCGCGACCTGCTGAACGAGGCCTTCGAGTGCTGCCGCCAGAAGGAGGCGCTCACGTGAGACTTCACCGGCTGGAGATCACCGCGTTCGGGCCGTTCTCGGGCACCGAGGTGATCGACTTCGACGCGCTGTCGGACGCCGGGCTGTTCCTCATCCAGGGCCAGACGGGCGCGGGCAAGACCAGCGTCCTGGACGCCGTCTGCTTCGCCCTCTACGGGCAGGTCCCCGGCGTGCGCAACGCCGTGAAGGGCCTGCGCAGCGACCACGCCCCGCCCGACCAGGGGCCGCGCGTCGTGCTGGAGACCACCGTGCGCGGGCGCCGGCTGCGCGTCACCCGGTCACCGGCCTGGGACCGCCCCAAGAAGCGCGGCTCGGGCACGACGACCGAGCACGCCGCCGTGCTCCTGGAGGAGTACGAACACGGTGAGGCTGTGTCTACCCGGGGGGCGACCCCCGGAGCCCCCGAATGGCGCGCCCACACCAACCGGCTCGACGAGGCGGGCGACCTCATCGGCCGGATGCTCGGGATGACGGCCGCGCAGTTCTGCCAGGTGGCGATGCTGCCGCAGGGCGAGTTCGCGAGCTTCCTGCGTGCCGGGGCCGAGGAACGCCGCAAGGTGCTCGAACGGCTCTTCGCCACCGAAATCTTCACCCAGGTTGAGAAGTGGCTCGCCGACCGCCGTTCCGGCACTCGCCGCGAAGCCGCCGACCTGCGTGCCGCCGCCGAGTCGATCGCGGACCGTATCGCCGAGACCACCGGAACCCAGCGCCCCGGCGCCGCCCTGGTCCCCGAGCCGCGCGCCGCCGAGACCTCCGAAGAGCCGCTGGACGACGTCGAGGTGCTGCCCGCTTGGGCCGCCGAGCTGACCGGGCACCATCTGGCCGCGCGCGCCGCCTACGAGGAACTGCTCGCCGAGGTCACCGCGACGCTCGACCAGGCCCGTTCCGCCGCCGACCGGGGCCGCACATTGGCCGAACGCCAGCAGCGGCACGCCCAGGCACTGCGCCGCAAGGCCGTCCTGGAGGAGCACGCCGAAGAACGAGGCCGCCTCACCGCACAGCTGGACGCCGCCGCGCGGGCCGACCGCGTCGTCCCGCTGATCCGCCAGTGCCGCGAACGCGCCCAGCGCGCCGACACCGCACGGCACATCGCCGCCGAGGCCCGTTCCCGCGTCGGCGCGCTGGTGACGCCGAACGCGGCCGAGGACGTCCTCGCCAAGGCCGAACGCGAGCGCCGCGACGACATCGCAGCCCTGGAGAGCAAGCGGTCCCTGGCGGCTCGCCAGCGGCAGATCACCGCCGAGCTCACTCAGCTGACCACCGAACGTGAACGCCTGGAGCCCGAAGAGGCCAAGCTCGCCGCCACCCTGGAAGAGCTGCCCGGCCTCGTTCAGGAGCAGCGGGCGCAGCTCCAGGAGGGCGTGGCCGCCGTCGCCGCCCGCGGCGGAGCGCAGGGCGCGGTCGCCGACGTCACCCGCAGGCTGGAGGCCGCCCAGCGCCGCGACCAGGTGATCGACCGCCTCGGCGAGGCCGAGGTCGCGCTCCAGGTCGTCATCGACGCCGCCCAGAACGCCCGCGCCCACTACCTCGACCTCCGTCAGGCACGGCTGGAGGGCATGGCCGCGACCCTCGCCGAAGACCTCAAGGCGGGGGAAGCGTGCCTGGTCTGCGGCTCGACCGACCACCCGGCGCCCGCCTCCGCCCTCGGCCTGATCCCCGGCGAAGAGGACGAGGAACGCGCCCAGACCGCCTACGAGCAGGCCCAGCGCGACCGCGAGGAGGCCAGCAACCGCGTCGAGGCCCTGCGCGCCGAACGCGACGCCGCGCTGGACGCGGTCGGCGAGACCTCCGCCGAGGAACTCGCCGCCGAGCTGGCGGGCGCCCGCGAGACCCTGGACGCCATCGACGCCCGCACCGCCGACGTCGAACGCATGGAGACCCTCCTCCACCAGGCCGAACAGGAGCTCGACCGGCTCCGCGACCGCAGCGGCGAGGTCGCCCAGGCCCTCACCGCCAACCGCACGCGCGGCGCCGAGCTGACGGGCGAGCAGGCCCGCCTCGCGGCCGACCTGGACGAGGCGCGCGGCGACGACCCCACCCTCGAGGCCCGCATCCAGCGCCTCGGCGGCGAGGCAGACGCGCTCGCCGAGGCCGTCCGGGCCCTCCAGGCCGCCGACGTCGCGGCCGGGGAGCTGGCCGCCGCACGCGCCCGCGCCAAGCAGACCGCCGCCGACGATGGCTTCACCACCGCCGACGAGGTCACCGCCGCCGCGCTCGACGACGAGGACCAGGGCAGGCTCCGCGACAAGATCCGCCGGCACGAGGACGAGGAGGCCGCCGTCCGCGAGCTCCTGTCCGACCGCGAACTGGCCGCCGCAGCCGCTGAGGCGGCGCCCGACCTGGACGTTCTCGAAGCCGCGCTCGCCGCCGCCGAGTCGGAGCGCACGGCCGTGTCGTCGGCCGCCGACCGGGCCCGGCAGCGCTGCGCCCGCCTCGCCGAGCTGGGCGGGGAGCTGGCCGCGCGGGTCCGTGCCTGGCGTCCCGCCGCCGAACGCCACGCCATCGCCGCACGGCTCGCGGGCCTGACGTCCGGCCAGTCCTCGGCCAACCGCCTCAGCATGCGCCTGTCCGCCTACGTGCTGGCCGCCCGGCTGGAGCAGGTCGTCGCCGCCGCCAACGAACGCCTGGCGCGCATGTCGGCCGGCCGCTACGCCCTCCTGCACACCATCGACAAGGCCGCGGGCGACCGGCGCGGCGGCAGCGGCGGCCTCGGCCTGCGCGTCGTGGACGCCTGGACCGGCCAGGAACGCGACCCGGTGACGCTGTCGGGCGGCGAGTCGTTCATCAGCTCGCTGGCGCTGGCGCTCGGCCTCGCCGACGTCGTCACCGCCGAGGCGGGCGGCACGGAGATCAACACGCTGTTCGTGGACGAGGGCTTCGGCACCCTGGACGAGGAGACCCTCGACGAGGTCATGGACGTCCTGGACGGCCTGCGGGACGGCGGCCGGGCCGTCGGGATCGTCAGCCACGTCGCCGAGCTGAGGACCCGCATCCCCGCCCAGCTCCGCATCCACAAGGACCGCACCGGCTCCCGGGCCGCGGTCGCCGTCTGACCAGCGCGGCCCTGTAAACTTCGCCCCGGCCGGGGCCTTCGCCCCGCCGACGGATCGTGAGCTGGGGAGCACATGGAACTGGTCCACTCGGGCAAGGTCAGGGACGTCTACGCCGACGGCGACGACCTCATTCTGGTCGCCTCCGACCGGGTGAGCGTGTACGACGTCGTGCTGCCCACCGAGGTCCCCGACAAGGGCAAGATCCTCACCCAGCTGTCGCTGTGGTGGTTCGAGCAGCTCGCGGGCATCGTCCCCAACCACGTGATCTCCGCGACCGACGTTCCGGCCGAGTGGGCCGGGCGGGCCGTGCGCTGCCGGCGGCTCACGATGCTCCCGGTCGAGTGGATCGCCCGCGGCTACCTGGCCGGTCTCGGCCTCAAGGAGTACGAGAAGGGCGGGAACGTGTCCGGCGTCGCCCTGCCGCCCGGCCTCGTCGAGGGATCCAAGCTCCCCGAGCCGATCTTCACGCCGACCACCAAGGCCACCGAGGGCCACGACGAGTTCATCACCTACGACGACGTGGTGGCCGAGATCGGGGCCGACACCGCCGCGCGCCTCAAGGAGACCACCCTTGAGGTCTACCGGCGCGGCGCCGCCCTGGCCGCCGAACGCGGCATCATCATCGCCGACACCAAACTGGAGTTCGGCCGCGCCGCCGACGGCACGCTCGTCCTCGGCGACGAGGTACTGACCTCGGACTCCTCGCGCTTCTGGCCCGCGGGCGAATGGCGGCCGGGCGGGCCTCAGCACTCGCTCGACAAGCAGTTCGTCCGGGACTGGAGCAGCACCCTGGACTGGGATCGCACGCCGCCCGGGCCCGCGATCCCCGACGAGATCGTGGACGCCACCCGGGCGCGCTACATCGACGTGTACGAGAGGCTCACCGGCCGCCGCTGGGAGTCCTGACCCTCCGGAGGCCCTCCTGCTCGGTCTCGAACTCGCCGTCGCCCTCGGCGCGGCACTGCTGATCTGCGGGGTCGTGGAGCGCGAGCTGCGGCTGCCGCCCCCGGTGACGCTGCTGGCCTGCGGGGTCGTGCTCGGCTTCATCCCGGCGCTGCGCGGGGTGACGCTGCCGCCCGAGGCCGTCCTGCTGCTGTTCCTCCCGGCGCTGCTGTACTGGGAGAGCCTGACGACCTCGCTGCGGGAGATCCGCAGCAACCTGCGCGTCATCGTGCTCACCAGCACCGTGCTGGTCGTCGCGACCGCCGCCGCCGTCGCGGTGGCGGCGCAGTGGTTCGGCATGCCCACCGGCCCCGCGTGGGTGCTCGGCGCGGCGCTCGCGCCGACGGACGCGACCGCCGTCGCGGTCCTGGCCCGCGGCCTGCCACGCCGCACGATGACGATCCTGCGCGCCGAGAGCCTGGTGAACGACGGCACGGCCCTGGTCATCTACGGGATCGCGGTCGGCGTCGTCGTCCATCAGGAGCACCTCAGCCCGGTGCACGTCAGCTGGCTGTTCATGCTCGCCTACGTCGGGGGAGCGCTCGCCGGGCTGCTGGTGGCGTGGATCGCGATGCGGGTCCGCAACTGGCTGGACGATCCGCTGCTCGAAACCTCGGTGAGCGTGCTGACGCCGTTCACCGCCTTCCTGCTCGCCGAGCTGATCGAGGCCTCGGGCGTGCTCGCGGTCGTGGTGTGCGGGCTCGTGCTGAGCCAGTACGGCCCGCGCCGGGTCGGCGCCGAGACCCGCCAGCTGACCAACGCGTTCTGGCGGGTCACGACCTTCATCCTGAACGGGGCGCTGTTCGTCCTCATCGGGCTCCAGGTGCAGGCGTCGATCCGCGACCTGACCCACGCGACCGTCGGACGGGGCCTGGCCGCCGTCGGGCTCATCTCGGCCGCGGTCATCGGCATGCGCGTCCTCTGGTCGTACACGACGCCGTACATCATCCGCGCGATCGACCGCCGGCCGCAGCAGCGGCTGAGACGGGTGGGCGCGCGGCAGCGCCTGGTCAGCGCCGGGTCGGGCTTCCGTGGCGCGGTCTCGCTGGCGGCGGCGCTGGCGGTGCCGGAGCTGCTGGACTCCGGCGAGCCGTTCCCCGACCGCGACCTGATCGTGTTCGTGACGACCGGCGTGATCGTGGTGACGCTGGTGCTCCAGGGCTTCGCGCTGCCGCTGCTGATCCGGCTGGCGCGGCTGCCCGAGGACACCGCGCTGCAGGAGGAACGCCGGTTGGCCGAGACCGTGGCGACCGAGGAGGCGCTCGCGGTGATCCCCGAGGTCGCGGCGTCGCTCGGCACCTCCCAGCCGGTGCTCGAGCGGACCCTCACCGAGTACGAGACGCATCTGAAGGTGCTCTGCACGATCTGCGAGCCCGAGGACGACCCGGTCCGCGACGCCGAGGACGACTACGCCGCGCTCCGGCTGGCGCTGCTGGCGCGCAAGCGGGCGACGATCGTACGGCTGCGCGACGAGCGGCGGATCGACGACACGGTGCTGCGGATGATCCAGCAGCGGCTCGACATCGAGGAGGTCCGCCTCGCCCGCCGCGAGGTCATCGACTAGCGCTCGGCTACCCGGTCGGGCGTTCGGGCGGTCGCATGATCAGGCCAGGTCAGGTCAGGTCAGGGCTTGCGGCCGATGCCGGCCAGCAGCCAGCCGCTCGGCGGCTCGCCCTCGCGGTCGGGCCGCCATTCCGCCGCGTTCACCAGGCCCGGCTCCAGCAGGCCGAGGCCGTCGAAGAAGCCGGTGAGGCGCTCGCGCGACCGGAAGGTGACCACGACGCCGTACTCGCGGATCAGGTGGTCGGCGGTGGCGCGTTCCTCGGCGGTGAGGTTCTCGTCGGTGAAGTCGCAGACGACCAGGTGGCTGCCCGGCGCCATCGCACTGGTGAACGCGGCGACGGTGGCCTCGGGGTCCTCCTCGTCCAGCAGCAGGTCGAGCACCGAGATCATCAGTACCGCGACGGGCTTGCCGAAGTCGATGAGCCCGGTCAGGCCCTCGTGCTCCAGGATGCTCCGCGGCTCGCGCGCGTCCGCCAGGATCGCGGCGGCGCCCGGAACGGCGTGCACGAGCGACTGGAAGTGCACCACCGAGACCGGGTCGTTGTCGACATAGACCACGCGCGCGTCCGGGTCGGCGCCGAGCACCACCTCGTGCAGGTCGGCCTTGCCCGGCAGCCCGCACCCGACGTCGATGAACTGCCGGATGCCCGCCTCCAGCAGGAACCGCACCGCCCGCCGCATGAACTTGCGGTTCTCCCTGGGCAGCAGCCGCGTGGCGGGCAGCGACTGGAACGTCTCGATGGCGACCTCGCGGTCGGCCGAGTAGTTGTCCTTGCCACCCACGGCGAAGTCGAGGATGCGCGCGGAGGCTGCGCGGTTCGGTTTCGGGTCGCTGCTCATCGTGCCTCCTCTATGGTTTGCGCCCGACCCCGGCCATCAGCCAGCCGGACGGCGGGTCGTACGGGCGGTCGGGGCGCCACTCGGGGGCCGGCACCAGGCCCGGGTCGACCAGGTCGAGTCCCTCGAACCAGCCCGCGAACCGCTGCGACGAACGGAAGGTCAGCGGGATCCCGTAGCGCTCGGTCAGATCATGATGGGCCGCCCAGTCGGCCTCTGTCAGGTGATCGCTGAGGAAATCGCAGATCACCAGGTGTCCACCAGGGGCCAGCGCGTCCCGGAACGCCGCCACGACCGCGTCGGGATCGTCCTCGTCCTGGATCCAGTCCAGCATCGAGATCATCAGCACCCCGACCGGCAGGTCGAAGTCGATCAGCGCCGTGACCTCGGGCGACTCCAGGATCTCGGCGGGCCGCCGCGCGTCCCCGTTGACGGCCGCGACGCCCTTCACCGTGTGCACGAGCGACTGGTAGTGGACGACGGCGACGGGATCGCTGTCGACGTACACGACGCGCGCGTCCGGGTCGGCGGCGTGCGCGAGGTCGTGCACGTTGCCCTTGCCGGGCAGGCCGCAGCCGAGGTCGATGAACTGGCGCACGCCGGCGTCCAGCAGGTGGCGCACGGCGCGGCGCATGAACTTGCGGTTCTCGCGCGGCAGCAGGTGCGCGACGCGGTGCATGCCGAGCGCCTCGCTCGCCGCCTGCCGGTCGGCGCCGTAGTTGTCCTTGCCGCCGAGGGAGTAGTCGTAGACGCGGGCGCTCGCGGGGCCGGAGAATCCGAGGTCGGTCGGCTGTCCCGCGTCGGTCGGCATTCCGGCGTCGGCCGACGGCGCGGGGTCGGTCGGGTTTCCGAGGTCGGGCGGGTCACGATCGGGCATCTGGCATCCCTCACGGGGTGGTCGGCCGGGGAGCGGAGGCCGAGGCGGGGGATCACCCAGACTAGTGGATCGATCGAATCAACGGGTACCCTCCGTCGCCCATCCCGTACGGAAAGAGACGGGCGACGGAGGGTGTCTCACTGAGACACGGTCGTCTTAGAGCTTGGTGTAGCGGTCAGAGCTTGGTGTAGCAGGGCGCGTCGAGCGTGTAGCCCTTGGCGGTCGGTCCCGTGAACGCCTCCTTGATGACCTTCACGCCGGTCGGCGCGGTGTCGTCGGGCTGCGCGATGAGCGTGGTGCGCACGGCGCCGGTGTTCGGGTCGCCCGCGTAGTTGCCCGACCCGGGCGGCAGCATGCCCTCGTAGTCGACCGAGCTGATCTGCTTGACGGCCTTGGCAAGCCCTGCGCGGGTCAGGTCCTTGTTGGCGGCGGCCTTCTGCAGCGCGGCCTTGAGCGGGTACGACCAGACCCAGCCGGCGGTGTAGCCGTCGTTCGGGTCGACCTGGCCGACCGCCGCGCGCATCGCCTGGTGACCCGGGGTGTCGGTCTGGAACGGCGCCCACGGAGCCGACTGCAGGTACTGCGCCTTGATGGCCGGCGCGGCGGGGCTCTTCAGCAGTCCCTTGTTCCAGCTCGGGCTCGTACCGAGGTAGTGGCCCTTGTAGCCGCGCGCCGCGGCCTGCCCGACGACCGTGCCCGCGTCGGTCGGCCCGGTGGTGAGCACGACGATGTCGGGCTTCTCCTTGACGATCGCGTCCACCGCGCGGCCCTGGTTGTCCTGCCCCTGCGGGGTCTCGACCGCACTGAACGACAGCTTGTGCGCCGCCGCCGCGACCTTGGCCCCGGCCGCCGCGTCGTTGCCGTAGTCGCCCGCGTAGTGCACGGCCATGATCTTCTTGGGCTTGTAGGTGTCGACCGCGTAGTCGATCGCGTTCATCGACTCGATGCAGTAGCTGGCGCCCGACTCCAGCATCACGTCCTCGAAGTTCCACAGCGAGGTCCACGACGCGGGCACGGCCACGATCTTGCTGGACTTCAGGTCGTTGATGATGGCGGCGGTCGTCGGCGAGCCGAGCGTCTGCGCGAGCGCCAGCACCTTGCCCTTGATCTCCTGGTAGACCTGGTTGTGCACCTGCGGGTTGTACTTGTTGTCGCGCACGTACTTGGTGACGTCGATGTCGTAGCCGCCGATGCCGCCCTGGGTGTTGACGCGCTTCCAGAACGCCTTCTGCGCCTCGGTGATCGGCACGGCCAGCGCGTGGAACGGGCCGATGGTGAGGTCGGAGATCGACCCCAGGTAGATGCAGCCGTGCTTCTTGTTGACCGCGTTCGGGCAGGGGTCCTTGGTGACCCCCGGTGTGCCGCTGTCGCTCTTGCCGTCCCCCCGGAACACCCCGCATCCGCTGAGCACGAGCACGCCCGCGGCGATCGCCGCGCCGATCCTGGTCTTCATGAGGGCTCCCTAATAGCTGAAGGGCCAGGCCTTCCAGTAGTTGCGGATCCGGGTCCAGACGCCGAAGAGTCCGCGGGGTTCGAGGATGAGGAAGACGATGATGAGCAGGCCGTACAGCACCGACTCGACCTGGAAGATGTTGGGGCTCTTGTCGGACTCGGAGCTGATGAACGGCAGCACGCCGGGCAGCTCGCGGGTGAGGCGGGGGAGCAGGGTGATGAACATCGCGCCCATGATCGAGCCGCTGATGGTGGCCGTGCCGCCGATCAGGATCATCGCGATGAACTGGACCGACAGCAGCAGGTCGAACGAACCGGGGTCGAAGTAGCCGGCCACGGTGTACATCAGCCCGCCCGCGATCCCGGCGTAGAACGAGGAGATCGCGAAGGCGAGCAGCTTGGTGCGGCGCAGGTCCACGCCGATGATGGCGGCGGCGATGTCGCGGTCGCGCACGGCGGCGAACGCGCGGCCGATCCGCGAGCGCATCAGGTTGCGGGCCAGGACCGCGAAGACGACGAGCAGGACCAGCATCAGCAGGTAGAGCTTCTGCTCCTTGCTGTAGGCGCCCGACTGGTCCAGCCGTACGCCGAACAACTCGGGCACCGCGGCGGGACGGCCGACGCCCGGACCGCCGGTGAGCGAGTCCCACTCCTTGAAGATGTGCCCGCCGAGGAAGACCAGCCCGAGCGTGACGACCGCCAGGTAGAGGCCGCGCAGGCGGGTCGCGAGCGGCGCGACGATGACCCCGGCGAGCGCGGCGGCGAGCCCGGCGGCCAGCAGCCAGACCGGCAG
Organism: Actinomadura barringtoniae; assembly: GCF_017573505.1. Classification (GTDB taxonomy): domain Bacteria; phylum Actinomycetota; class Actinomycetes; order Streptosporangiales; family Streptosporangiaceae; genus Spirillospora; species Spirillospora barringtoniae. The sequence continues at coordinate 15,722 of NZ_JAGEOJ010000037.1, read as the reverse complement.
GAACGTGATGCCGAAGCCGATGGTGTCGCCGTCCGGGTCGCCCGAGATGGCCGCGCCGGTGTACGCGCCGATCGCCAGGAAGAACGCGTGGCCGAGCGAGATCTGCCCCGCGTACCCGGTGACGATGTTGAGGCCGATCGCGCCGATGGAGGCCACGAGCCCGGCTGCGAGCAGGGCCAGGATGTCGTCGGTCAGCATGAACGGCGCGAGCAACGACGCCACCAGCAGCGCCGTCAGCCAGCGGCGCTTGGCCGGGGTGTCCAGCAGCGCCGTGTCCTGCTTGTAGGAGGTGTAGAGCTGAGGCCGCCCCCGCGGCCGCCGCCGGTTGATGAGCGCGGTCCCTGCCGGCCCGAGGGGGGCCGACCCTCCACGCCCCCCGGCGCTCCTCCGGAGCGTTTTCATACCCGTTCGACCTCCGGGGTGCCGAACAGGCCGTACGGTCTGATGAGCAGGACCAGGAGCATCAGCACGTAGGGCGAGACGACCGCGAAGTTCTGGCCGAGCCAGGGCGCCATGTCCGCCTGGTAGGTGCCGACGAGCGACTCGACGAGGCCGACCGCCAGACCGCCGATGACCGCGCCGCCGAGGGAGTCCAGGCCGCCCAGGATGATGGCGGGCAGGGCCTTCAGCGCGATGATCCACAGGTTCTGGTCGACGCTGGCGCCGGTGCCGACCAGGACGCCCGCGATCGCCGCGAGGCCGCCGGCCATGGCCCACGACACGGCGAAGACCGAGCCGACCGAGATGCCCTGCGTGAGCGCCGTCTCCTGGTCGAACGCCGCCGCCCGCATCGCCAGCCCGAAGCGCGTGTAGCGGAAGAACGCGAAGAGGACGACGACCATGACCGCGGTGATGACGAGCATGGCGATGTAGCGCTGCTGGACGGGCACGCCGAGGATGTCGACCGTGTGGAGCTTCCACGGGTCGCCGACCTGGCGCACGTCCAGCCCGACGAACGCGTCGACGACGACGCGGATGACCACGTCCAGGCCGAGCGTGATGATCGCGACCGCGAAGACCGGCTTGCCGACCATGGGCCGTACCGCGACGCGTTCCACGCCGAGTGCGAGGAGCGCGATCGCCAGGGCGGAGAGGATCAGGCCCGCGTAGAAGCCGACCGAGCCCGTCAGGTAGGTGATGAGCACCGCGCCCGCGAGCATGAACGAGGGCTGGGCGAAGCTGATGACCCGGGTGGACTTGTAGATGATCACGAAGCCGAGCGCGAGCAGCGCGTAGATCGACCCGTTGCCCATCCCGCGCGCGATGCTCTGCCAGAACTCGGTCATCGGCCCGTCTCCCTCATCGCAGTGTCCGTTTCACCGCAGGGCCCGTCCGCCGTACAGCTCCTCGATCAGGTCGGCGAAGGCACGCTCGACCGCGCGCCGCTTGACCTTCTGCGTCGCGGTCAGCTCGCCGTCCTCGTGGTCGAGCTCCTTCGGCAGCAGCCGGAAGTCCTTGATCTGCTCGGGCCGGGCCAGGCCCGCGTTCACCTCGCTGACGACGTCCTGGACCAGCGCGCGCACCTCGTCGCGCTCGGACAGGTCGCGGTAGGTGGTGTAGGGGATGCGGCGGCGGGTCGCCCACTCGCCGACGGTGTCCAGCTCCACGCCGATCAGCGCGGTGAGGAACGCGCGCCGGTCGCCGAGCACGATCGCCTCGCGGATGTACGGGGAGACCTTCAGCTCGTTCTCGATCATCGGCGCGGCGACGTTCTTGCCGCCCGAGGTGATGATGATCTCCTTCACCCGGCCGGTGACGCGCAGGTGGTCGCCGTCCCAGGCGCCGAGGTCGCCGGTGCGCAGCCAGCCGCCGGGCTCGACCGCGCGGCGGGTCGCCTCCTCGTCGCGCCAGTAGCCGGCGAACGTGCCGGGATGGCGGGTGAGGATCTCGCCGGTGTCCTCGTCGAGGCGGATCTCGCAGCCGGTATGCCGCTCGCCGACCGTGCCGAGCTTCACCCGGCCGGGCCGGTTGGAGGTGGCGATCGCGGTGTTCTCGGTCATGCCGTACACCTCGTGCATCGCGACCCCGATGCCCATGAAGAACTTGAGCACCTCGGGGGCGATCGGCGCCGCGCCGGACGCCGCGTACCGCACCCGGCGCATGCCGAGCCGCTCGCGCAGCGCGCGGAAGCAGAACACCCACCCCACCGCGTACAGCAGGCGGGTGGTCAGGGTGTGGCGGCCGCCGTGGCGGACGAGGACGGAGCCGATGCGGTCGGCGAGGCGGAGCCAGAAGCGGGTCGTCCAGCGTTTCACCGGCGTCGCCGAGCCGAGCCGGATCTCCACGCTCGCCAGGATCTTCTCCCAGATGCGCGGTACCCCGAACAGGATCGTCGGCTGCACCTCGACCAGGTTGGCGGGCACCGTCTCGATCGACTCGGCGAAGTTCACCTGCACGCCGGTCGCGGCGTTGAACCACGTCGTGAAGATGCGTTCGGCGATGTGGCAGAGCGGCAGGTAGGACAGGATCAGGTCGCGCGGCCCCGGCGGCGGGTCGCTGAACCCGCCGCCCTCCACCAGGGCCGCGATCGCGAACTCCACGTTCGCGACCGTCAGCATCGCGCCCTTCGGCGGCCCGGTCGTGCCCGAGGTGTAGGCGAGCACCATCACGTCCTCGGGCCGCGCGCCCGCCATCCGCTCCTCGACGGCGTCGGCGTACTCCTCACGGTGGCGCGCGCCGAGGTCGAGGAGGTCCTGCCAGGACATCAGGCGCGGGTCGTCGTAGCGGCCCGCGATGCCGCGCGGCTCGACGTAGACGATGCGTTCCAGATCAGGCAGGTCGGCCGTCGTCTCCAGCACCTTGTCGAGCTGCTCCTGGTCCTCGGCGATGAGGATCTTCGAGCCCGAGTGCCGCAGCAGGTAGCCGACCTCGGCCGCCGGGTTGGTCGGGTAGAGGCCCATCGTCGTGCCGCGCACCGCGACCGTGGCGAGGTCGGTGTAGAGCCACTCGCGCCGGTTCTCCGCGTGCACGGCGACCCGGTCGCCGGGCTCCACGCCGAGCGCGAGCAGCGCGTGCGCGACGGTCAGCACGGTGTCCCAGTACGTCCCCCAGGTCACCTCCTGCCAGATGCCCAGGTCCTTCTCGCGCATCGCGACCCGGCCGGGCGTCTCGACCGCCCGGTCCCGTACGCGCGTGGCGATCGTGGTGGTGTGCACAGCCGTCTTGAGGTCGGTCATGTCGGTCACGAGGCCTTCCCGAGGTACGCGCGGATCACTTCGGGGTCGTTCCGGATCTCGGTGGGGGAGCCGAGCGCGATCGCGACGCCGAAGTCGACGACCAGCACCCGGTCGGCCAGGTCCATCACCAGGCCCATGTCGTGCTCGACGAGGATCATCGGGATGCCGATCTCCTCGCGGATGTCGAGGATGTAGCGGGCGGTGTCCTCGGTCTCCTCGAGGTTCATGCCGGCGACCGGCTCGTCGAGCAGCAGCAGGCGCGGCTCCATCGCCAGCGCCCGGCCGAGCTCGACGCGCTTCTGGATGCCGTACGGGAGCAGCCCGACGGTGTGCCGCCGCCACTGCTCCAGCTCCAGGAAGTCGATGATGTCCTCGACCGCGGCGCGCGCCGCCAGCTCGGCCCGGCGGGCCCGCCCGAGCCAGGCCATCGCGCTGAGCGCGCCGTAGCGCAGCTGCTGGTGGCGGCCGAGCATCAGGTTGTCCAGGACGGTGAGGCCGGCGAACAGCTCCACGTTCTGGAACGTGCGGGCGATGCCGAGCCCGGCGATCTCGTGCGGGCGGCGGCCGATCAGGTCCTGCCCGTCGAACGTGACGCGCCCGCGCTGGGGCCGGTACACGCCGGAGATGACGTTGAAGATGGAGGTCTTGCCCGCGCCGTTCGGGCCGATGACGGCGAACAGCTCGGAGGGCTCGACGCCGAACGAGACGCCGTCGATGGCCGCGACCCCGGCGAACGACAGCCCGACGTCGGAGAACTCCAATATGGGGCCCGCAGGCGGTGGCGCGGGCGGTGGTGCGTTCACGACAGCCACCGCTTCCGGCGCCGGTAGTGCTTGACGTCGCGGAACGAGCGAGCCGCGCCCTCGGCGCCCAGGCCCAGGTAGAACTCGCGGATGTCCTCGTCGGCCAGCAGCTCGCGGGCCGGCCGGTCCATCACGATCTTGCCGGTCTCCAGCACGTAGCCGTGCCCGGCGATGGCGAGGGCCATGGCCGCGTTCTGCTCGACCAGCAGCACCGTGGTGCCCTGCCGGTTGATCTCGAGGATGATGTCGCGGATCTGCTCGACCAGCCGGGGCGCCAGGCCGAGGCTCGGCTCGTCCAGGAGCAGCAGCCGGGGCTGCGACATCAGCGCCCGCCCGACCGCGAGCATCTGCTGCTCGCCGCCCGACAGGTAGCCCGCGGTCCTGGTGCGGCGGTCCTTGATGACGGGGAACAGCCCGTACACCCGGTCCAGGCTCTCGCCGAGGCGGGACGGGCTGGTGTGCGCGCCCAGGCGCAGGTTCTCCTCGACGGTGAGCTCGGCGAAGATCCGCCGGCCCTCCATCACCTGCCGGACGCCGAGCCGCACCACCCGGGCCGGGGCGAGCTCGTGGATCGGGCGCCCGTCCAGCTCGACCGCGCCCTTGGTGACCTCGCCGCCGTGCACGTCCAGCAGCCCGGAGATCGCGCGCAGCAGGGTGGTCTTGCCCGCCCCGTTGGCGCCCAGCAGGGCGACGATCTCACCGGCCGGGACCTCGAGGCTCACGCCCCGCAGGACCAGGATCACATCGTGGTAGACGACCTCGAGGTTCCGCACACTCAGCATGAGTGCCGCCCGTTCCTAGAACGCGACTCGACTCAGTGCATGCGAGTGTGACCCACGTCTCATCGTGAGACAAGGGGCGAATGTGTCCCGTCGGTCTCCGTTGCGTAACGCCGCGCCGGATCGCTCACCGTCCGGCGGGCCGCGGTCACTGCGAGGAGTAGTGCAGGATCACGTCGTGCACGTGGTGGGTCTTCTCGGCGCCGCGGAACTCGACCTCGTACAGCTGGGTCCCGACGTGGATGGCGATCGTGCCGGAGGAGAAGTAGGCGCCCGCCCACGACTTGTTGCTGACGACGCTGACCGCGCTGATCTTCCCGTACGGCACGCTGGTGATCGCGACCCGCTTGCCGACGAACGACTTGTCCTTGATGATCACGCGCTTGTCGGTGAGCGCGAGGAAACCGGTCCCGACCCCGACCGCGTCGTACACCGCGATGATCTGCTCGCCCGGCAGCAGGCCGCTCTCGATCTGCTTGAGCTGGTCCGACTTGTCGTGCGGAATCCCGTTGCCCATCTGGCCTCCTCGTATCGCCGTCATCGGTGAGTCTGCCACGTTCGCTGGCCTTGCCCCGGGCGGGGCGCGCACATCCCCTTGGCGCCCCTTGCCTCCCCTTGCGGACCTTTGCCGCCGTTCTGTCTGACTCGTGACTCGACAGATGCGTCCGGAAGCGGTCAGTAAGGCATCGATACGCGCGAGTCCTGGAAGGTCTGGAATACGTTCTTGATCCGCGCCAGGATCACGCCTCAACGGGGAGGGGACCTGTGAGTCCCGGGATCGACACCACGCTCGCGTCACCGGCCCGGATCTACGACTTTCTGCTCGGCGGCAAGGACAACTACGGGGTCGACCGCGCCGCGGCCGAGGAGATCATCGGCCTGGTGCCGGACGCGCCGCTGGCCGCCCGCCTGAACCGCGCGTTCCTCACCAGGGCCGTCGAGTACCTGACCGCGGCCGGCATCCGGCAGTTCATCGATGTCGGCGCGGGCCTGCCCACCCAGGGCAACGTGCACGAGGTGGCGCAGCGCGCCGCCCCGGAGGCGCGGGTGGTGTACGTCGACAACGACCCGGTCGTGCTGGCGCACGGGCGGGCGCTGCTGGAGACCAGTTCGGGCGTGGCCGTCATCGAGGGCGACCTGCGGCGCCCGGAGGAGATCCTCGCCGACGCGCGCGTGCGCGAACTGATCGACTTCGACCGGCCGGTCGGGCTGCTGCTGATGGCGGTGCTGCACTTCGTCACCGACGAGGACAAGCCGCACGCGCACGTGCGGCGGCTGACCGACGCGCTGCCGCCGGGCAGCCACCTGGCGGTCTCGCACGGCTGGACGGGCGGGCTGGGCGAGACGGCCTTCGAGGCCGCGCAGGTGATCTACCGCCGTACGGGCTCCGCGGTCCAGCCGCGCGACCCCGGCGAGGTCGAGCGCTTCTTCGACGGCCTGGACCTGGTGGCCCCCGGTGTCACCTGGCTCTCCGAGTGGCGGCCCGTTCCCGGGCGCGGGGTGCGGCCGTCCGATCCGGCCCGCAGCTGCTTACTGGGTGCGATGGGGCGCGTCGGAGAACGATGACCGCGACCTGGACACCGTTCCGTCCGAGCCTGGACACCAACCGCCCCGGGCGGATCGGTGTCCAGGCCCGGGGCGGCTGCCGGTGTCGGCTGTCGGCTGTCGCCTGTCAGCCGGAGAGCTTCGCCAGCTCGGCGTCCACTGCGCGCTGGTGCGCCTCGGCGTCCTCGCGGGCGCGCTTCGGGTTCCAGCGCCCTCGCATGGCGAAGACGAACGGGATGAAGATGACCTGGCCCGCGACGGCGACCAGCCACCAGGTCCGCCACTGGCCGGGGCCGTCCTTGGCCGCCTTGGCGACATCGGGCCCGTGCTCCTTCAGCACCGCCAGCTGCGGCTGCGCCTTTTGCACGGTCTGCAGGCCGGGAACGCCGACCTCCTGCGCGGCGCGGGCCTGCAGGTCCGCCGGGGCCTGACCGGGCGGGTACTTGCCCAGTTCGGCGAAGATCTGCGGGTGCGCCTGAACGATGGCCAGCGCCGGGGCCGCCTGGGCCTGCGCCACCTGCACCTCGTGCCCGTGCTCGACGATCGGTGTCACCGACGTCACCACGATCGGGACGAACGCGGCCGAGACCGCGACGACGATGCGCAGGATCCAGCCCCAGACCGCCAGGCCCGTGGCGGTCGCGGCGGGATTGTGCTCCTCGACGGTCTCGGTGTAGGCCGCCATCCACGGCGCGTACGCGATGCCGCTGAAGACCGCGATCCACACGAACAGCCAGGCGAAGGTGTAGTAGCCGGTGTCGTGGTGGGTGGCCAGGATCGCGAAGACGATCGTGCCGGCCAGCGCCCCGACGCCGCCGACCAGCATCAGCGGCTTGCGCACGCGCAGCCGGTCGGAGATGAGCCCGGCGGCGATCAGCGCGATGGCGGTGGCCGCCCAGTACCAGTTGGCGACCGCGTTGGCGCGCTGCTCGGTGTAGCCGAACGTCGAGGAGAAGTAGATGACGATGTTGCCGACCAGGCCGTAGTAGAGCAGCAGGAAGACGCTGATCGCGAACGCCGGGCCGATCACGTCCAGGCGCATCATCGCCCGCCAGTGACCGGCCATCTCCTTCTCCGGGTCGATGCCCCGCGCCCGGGCCTCGACCAGCGCGCGGTCGTGCAGGCTCACCATGATCTGGTCGCGCAGCCGCGGCGACAGCTCGCGCAGCCCGAACAGCGCGATCACGAACACCACCAGCGCCGAGATCCCCGCGTAGCGCAGCTCGTCCTGCCAGGTGTGGTCATCGAGCGTCGCGCTGGTCACGGTCGTGACGATGAGGCTGCCGATGACCGGGCCCATCGTCCAGGAGCCCATCGCGGTCGCGCGGCCGACCTGCGGTGAGAAGTCGCGGATGAGCGCGGGCGTGGCGACCAGGACGATGCCCTCGATCACGTTCAGGCCCGCGAACATCAGCAGGTAGACGGTCTTGTTCGAGGCGCTCGGCAGCAGCAGGACGAGCACCCCGGCGATCAGCAGGCCGTACACGACCAGGTTGGCGCGGCCCCAGCGGTCGGCGAACCCGGCCAGCAGCGACGCGAACGCGCCGACCGCGTTCCCGACCACCGACAGCAGGATGAAGAAGCCGAAGGTCATGCCGTAGTGGGTCATGATCGACGTCGCCACGGCGTACTGGATGTAGAGCAGGTAGTACAGGACGATCGTCGTGGCCACCACTATCGCCAGGTAGGCGTAGCGCGGCCCGGTCTCGGGATAGTGCGCGAGGTCGCGGCGCCAGAGGCGGGTCATCAGACCCGGTGCCGGCGTGGCGCCGACCGCCGTGCTGGATGGAGTGACGGACACCAGTTCCTCCAGTTGGGTGATGGGCCCCGAAAGAACCGTCCCCCGCGGTCGGACGCGTACGTACCGACCGCCCGGTATGTCCGTGAAAGTAGCCAGCGACCTGGGCTATGTCAATGAATCCGTTCTGGGAAGATGGTCCACGTGATCGAGAGGACCAAGGTTCCCCGGGGCGAGGCGCGCGAGCGGATCCTCGCCGCGGCGACCAAGCTGTTCGGCGCGCAGGGCTACGAGGCGACGACCACGCGGCAGATCGTCGAGGAGGCCCGGGTCACCAAGGGTGCGCTCTACCACTGGTTCGGCACCAAGGACGAGCTGCTCACCACCATCTACCGCGGCCTGCTCGCCGAGCAGACCAGCCGCCTGGCCGCCATCGCGCACGGCGGCGGCCCGGTCGACAAGCGCCTGTACGCCGCGGTCGCCGACCTGTTCGACCACATGAACGAGCACTACGAGCCGCTCACCGTCTGGGCCCGTTCGATGCACCTGGTCGAGGGCGAGGGTGCCGCCGCCGTCCGCCGCGACCGGCGCCGCTACTACGAGATCTTCCGCGACCTCATCAAGGAGGGCCAGGCCGCCGGCACCGTCCGCACCGACGTCCTGGCCAGCGTGATCACCCACACCTACCTGAGCAGCGTCATCCAGATCCACACCTGGTTCCACCCCGGCGACCCGCTCACCCGCATCGAACTAGGCCGCCAGATGACCGCCCTCTTCATGGCCGGCATCCGCCCCGAACCCGAGGGTGAGGCCTAGGGCTCAGGCCGGTCGAGGGAGCCGTGCTGTGCTGCGGCGTGGAGAGGGGGTTCGTTCATGCGCCCGATCTTGCATGCCGACCCTGACAAACCGGGACGTTCGCCGGGGCGGCGGGGGTCAGTTGCTCAGTGCCGCGTCCTGCTGGATCCGCTCGAACTGGGCGCTCATGGCCTCGGCCAGGGCGGTGGCGGCCGAGAGGGGGCGGACCATCACCGTGAGCTCGTCGATCAAACCGTCCTCGTTCATGTGCAGGAAGTCGCAGCCGTGCACCTCGCGGCCCTGGACCGTGGCCTCGAACATCAACGCGTGGTCGCGGCCGTCGGCGCTCGCGATCTCACGGACGTAGGTGATGTCCTGGAAGACCCGGGCGACGCCGCGCAGGATGGCGACGGTGATCGCCTTGCCCGGGTACGGCTTGAACGCGACAGGGCTGGTGAACACCACATCCTCGGCGAACAGGTCCTCCGTCGCCGCCAGATCTCCCTGTTCCACGGCCTTCCGGAAAGGATGCATCGTTTCCCCTAGTCAACTCGTTGATTAAATTCAGGATACTAGACTAGTTGAGTAATGGCAGAGGTGCATATGAGGGCTGTTACAGTCGCCTCATGTCGTTGCGCAACGCGGTCATGGCCGTTCTCCTGGAAGGCGAGGCGTCCGGCTACGACCTGGCCAAGAGCTTCGACGCCTCGGTGGCCAACTTCTGGATGGCCACCCCCCAGCAGATCTATCGGGAGCTGGACAAGATGGCGGCCGAAGGGCTGGTCCAGCCGCGCCTCGTTCAGCAGGATCGCCGCCCCAACAAGCGGCTGTTCTCGCTGACCGAAGCCGGTCGCCGCGCCCTGCACGAGTTCACCGCCGAGCCGCCGCGTCCCGTGGCGATCCGCGAGGAGCTCATGGTGCAGGTCCAGGCGGTCGACGCGGGCGACGTGGAGGCGGTCAAGCACTCCCTGCGCGAGCGCATGAGCTGGGCCGAGGCCAAGGTCGCCCGGTTCGAGCGCCTGCGCGCGCGGCTGCTGAACGGCCGTACCGAGGCGGAGTTCCTCGCCGACGCCGACCGCATCGGGCCGTATCTGACGTTGATGCGGGGCCTGACGTTCGAGCGTGAGAACGTCAGCTGGGCCAAGCAGACCCTCGCCATCCTGGACCAGCGCACCAAGACCCACGCGGAGTAGCCATGCCCTACGAGCGTTATGTCGCGGTCGGAGACAGCCAGACAGAGGGCCTGAACGACGGCACCGAGGAGACCGGGTACCGCGGCTGGGCCGACCGGTTCGCCGAGCTTCTGGCCGCCGACAACCCCGGTCTGGAGTACGCCAATCTCGCCGTCCGTGGCCGCCTCACCGCGCGTATCAGGGCCGAGCAGACCGAGCCCGCGCTGGCGATGAAGCCCGACCTGATCACCGTGATGTCGGGGATGAACGACCTGGTCCGCCCCGGCTTCGACGTGGACGCCGTCTGCGCCGACCTGGACACGATGCTGCGGGTCTTCACCGCGTCCGGGGCGACGGTGGTCACGTTCACCTTCCCCGACGTCGCCAAGATCGCGCCGTTGGTCCGGCACCTGCGCCCCAAGGTCCTCGACCTGAACGACCGCATCCGGGCCATGGCGGGCCGCTACGGCGCCATCGTCGTCGACACGTTCGAGTACCCGATCACCACCGACCCGCGGCTGTGGAGCACCGACCGCATCCACGCATCGCCGCTCGGCCACGCCCGCATCGCCGCGGCGACCGCGCACGCGCTGAAACTGCCCGGGTCGGACCTGAGCTGGACCGAGCCGCTCCCCGGGCTGCCGCCCGTTCCCGCGTGGCGTCGCGCCTCGACCGAGGCCGGCTGGGCAGGCACGTTCCTCGGGCCCTGGATCCTCCGCCGGCTCCGGGGCCGTTCCTCCGGCGACGGCCACTTCGCCAAGCGCCCCGAGTTGGCGCCCGTCGCGTCCGCGAGCACCCCGGATCCCTGATAGGAAAGCGGGGTGACGATCGGGGGTGCCAGGTCATGGGCGTAGTGCGGATCTCGCGGCCCAACGCGCGGTTCCAGCAGTGGGAGGCGCTGCTGCGCAACCAGAACAAGCGCCAGCGGTCGGGGGAGTTCCTCGTCCAGGGCGTCCGGCCGATCACTCTCGCCGTTGAACGCGGCTGGACGGTCCGTGCGCTGATCTTCGACGCGGAACGGACGCTGTCGCGTTGGGCGAAACAGATGCTGGAACGCGCCGGGGCCGAGCACGTCGCGATGGCCCCCGAACTGCTGCGCCAGCTGAGCGGCAAGGACCAGGAGGTCCCCGAGCTGGTCGCGGTCGTCGAACTGCCTCCCGACGACCTGTCGCGCATCCCCGTCACCCCGTCCTTCCTCGGCGTGGTCTTCGACCGTCCGAGCGGGCCCGGCAACATCGGCACCCTCGTACGCTCGCTGGACGCGTTCGGCGGCGCGGGGCTCATCATCACCGGTCACGCCGCCGACCCATACGACCCCAAGGCCGTGCGCGCCTCCACCGGGTCGCTGCTCGCCATGCCGGTCGTCCGCGTCGACTCCCACAAACTCGTTCTGGACTGGGTCGCCAAGGCGCGCGCCGACCAGCCGCTGACGGTCGTCGGCACCGACGAGAACGGCGACTCCGACATCGCCGGGGTCGACCTGACCGGCCCGACCCTGCTGGTGATCGGCAACGAGACCGCGGGGCTGAGCGCGGGCTGGCGGCAGGGCTGCGACACGATGGCGCGCATCCCGATCGGCGGCGCGGCCAGCTCGCTGAACGCCGCCAGCGCCGCCACGGTCGTGCTCTACGAAGCAACCCGCCAGCGGCTCTAGCCCAGCGGCTCTAGCCCAGCGGCCCTAGTCCGGCGGCCCTAGTCCGGTGGGAGCATGCTGTGGCCCGGATGCCGCGACTCGGGCGGGAGAACGGGCTCGATCCGGTACATCGAAGGCATGCTCGTACCGGGCCGCGTCGTTCGTTCCGGAGGGAGCCCGGCGAGCGCGCTGATGAGGTCGTGGGCCGTGAGCAGGCCGACCAGCGCACGGCCGTCGATCAGCACGGCGACGTAGTCGCAGCCCGACTCGAGCATCGTCCGCGCGGCCTCGGGGATCGCGTCGGCGGGGTTCGCCGTCGCGCCCACCCCCGCGCGCAGCAGGGACCGGACGGGACGCCGCGCGCGTTCGGGACCGGTCGGCTCCCAGTTCGCGGCGATCGTCTGGGCATCGATGACGCCCATGAACTCCGCGTCCTCGGTGAGGACGGGCAGATGGTCGACGCGGGCCCTGCCCATGAGCTCCCAGGCCATCAGGATCGAGTCGTCCGGTGTGACCGTGAGCAGGTCGGTCGCCATCACGTCGGCGACGGTCCGTTCTTCCAGTGCGGGTAGCGCGTTCATCCGACCTCCCTCATGACGGACACCCCGATCTCAATCTGCGCCCCGGGACACGGGACCCACAGAGTCGAACGACCCGGGTGATCTGAGGACCAAGGTCCCTTCTGGCGAAGGCGGCCGTGCCGGGTGATACTGGGCGCGTGTCGACCTCAGGTCCGCCGCCGCATGAGGAACGGGCGAGGTTGAGCCTTCCTCACCTGCGCTTGGACGATCTGCTGGCGGAGCTTCAGGCGCGGTTGGAGGCTGCGCGGGCGACGCGTGATCGTGTGCACGCGCTGCTCGAGGCGGTCGTGTCGATCGGGAGTGAACTCGATCTGGCGACGGTGCTGCGGCGGATCACTGAGGCGGCGACCACGCTCGCGGACGCCCGGTACGGCGCGCTCGGGGTGATCTCCGAAGAGGGCGAACGGCTGGTCGAATTCGTCACGGTGGGCGTCACGCAGGAGGAGATCGACGCGATCGGCCACTGGCCCCACGGGTACGGCATCCTCGGCCTGCTGATCAAGGAGCCTGAGCCGCTGCGGTTGTCGGACATCGCGGCGCATCCCGAGTCGTACGGCTTTCCGGACAACCATCCACCGATGCACCGGTTCCTGGGTGTGCCGATCCGGGCGCGCGGTGGGGTGTTCGGCAACCTGTACCTGACCGAGAAGCGGGGCGGGGCGGAGTTCGACGACGAGGACGAGGTCGTGGTGTCGGCCCTGGCCACCGCCGCCGGCGTCGCCATCGAGAACGCGCGCCTGTACGAGGAGACGCGGCGGCGTGAACGCTGGCTGCAGGCGACCGCGGAGGTCTCCACCGCACTGCTGTCGGGCACCGACCCGGGGGAGGCGATCGAGCTCGTGACGCGGCGGGCGCGCGAACTCACCGGCGCGGCCCTGGCCACCATCGCGCTCGCCGACGAGGCCGCCGAGGAGATCACCGTCGTCGCGGCGAACGGCGCGGGAGCCGCCGCCCTCATCGGCCTGCGCGAGTCACTGGCCGAGAGCGCCGCCGAGCCGGTCTACCGCACCGGTGCCTCGGGCCGGTTCGAGGACGGCACCGAGGTCGAACGCCCCATCGGCGCGGTCGACCCCGCCGCCGTCGGGCCGGTCATGATGGTGCCGCTCGGGACCGGCGACTCCGCGCGCGGCGTGATCACCATGATCAGGCCGCCGGACGGCGCCGTCTTCGACGAGGCCGAGCAGCGGCTGCTGGAGACGTTCGCCGCCCAGGCCGCGATCGCGCTGGAGGTCGCCGAGCGCCGCCGCGACGCCGAACGGCTCGCGCTGTTCGAGGACCGCGACCGGATCGCCCGCGACCTGCACGACACCGTGATCCAGCGGCTGTTCGCCACCGCGATGTCGCTGATGGCCGCCATCAAGATCACCCAGAAGCGCGAGGTCGCCGTGCGAGTCCAGCACGCGGTGGACGACCTGGACGACACCATCCGGCAGATCCGTTCCACCATCTTCCAGCTCCAGGCCGAACCCGACGGGCAGAGTCTGCGCAGCCGCCTGCACGCGGTCGTCGACGCCTGCTCGGAGAACCTCGGCTTCGCCCCGTCCGTACGGCTGGACGGCCTGCTCGACACCGCGGTCGACGACGGCGTCGGCGACCAGCTGCTCGCGGTCGTCCAGGAGGCGCTGTCCAACGTGGCCAAGCACGCCAAGGCACGCGAGGCCGCGGTGGTGATCGACGTCGGCGACGACCTTGTCCTGCGCGTCGAGGACGACGGCGTCGGCATCCCCGAATCCGGACGGCGCAGCGGCCTGGCCAACATGGCCCAGCGGGCGGCGGCACTCGGCGGCTCGTTCACGACCGCGCCCGGCCCGCACGGCGGCACCTGCCTCACGTGGAGGGTCCCGCTCTGAGCCGGTGCACGGCCGGGTCCGTTCAGACGGCCGTGCCCTCTCGTTCAAACGGGACCTTCGCCCCTATGGGGCATCCCCGGCGGTCGAGTCTCCTGAAGGGGTACTGCCGGCGAGGGGGGATCGCCCGCGAGGAAGGGGACCGTCATGACGCGCATGGGTGGAGCGCTCACCGCCGCTTCGATCTCCGGTGAGCCGTTTCTGAACGGCATGGCGTTCCCGCAACTGGCGCGCCTGGCCACGGCCGCGCACGCCGTCGCCTTCGAGCCCGACCGCCAGATCTTCGCGCAGGGCGGGCAGGCCGAGGGGTTCTGGCTGATCCGTACCGGCGCCGTCGCCCTGGACATGCGCATCCCCGGGCAGAACGCGCTGACGGTCGAGACGCTGCACCCGCGAGCGGTGCTGGGATGGTCCTGGCTGTTCCCGCCGCACGAGTGGAAGTTCGGCGCCCGCTGCCTGCAGCCGGTCACGGCCGTGGAGTTCGACGGCAAGCTCGTACGAACGCTCTGCGCGGCCGACCCCGAGCTGGGGCTCGACCTGCACCGCCGCTTCGCCAAGGTCCTCATCGAACGGTTGCAGGCGACCAGGATCCGTCTCCTCGGCATCTATTCGCAGGCCACCGAACTGAACTGGCCCACCCCCTGATCGCGGAGGAACCATGGCCACCAGCCCTGGCACCAGCCCTGGCACCAGCCCTGGCACCGGCCCTGGCACCGGCACTGGCACCGGCACTGGCACCAGCACTGGCGTCCTCGTCGGGTACGACGGGAGTCCGGACAGCGAGAAGGCCCTGCGCTGGGCGGCCGAGGAGGCCCGGCTCCGGCGCCTGGACCTGCTGATCTGCCACTCCTGGCGATGGCCCTACCCGAAGGACTACGTCGACGACGCGGTCAAGGCGACCATCGAGCGCCTGGGCGCGAACCTGCTGAACGAGGGCGTCGCGCGCGCCCGGCGCCTGGTGCCCTCGGTCAAGGTCCACAAGCGGCTGATGACGGGCCCCGCCTACGCCGCGCTCGATCTCTGCGCCCCCGAGGCCGAACTGATGATCGTCGGCTCCCATGAGCGCAACGAACTGCCTGCCGCCTCCACGGCGCTCCAGCTCCCCGCTCGTTCCCACCGCCCAGTGGTCGTCGTCCGCCGTTCGCCCACCGCGCGGAACCGGGTGGTGGCCGGAGTCGACGGCTCGTCCGGAGGCGACGCCGCGCTCGCGCTCGCCTTCGAGGAGGCGGCGCTCCGCGACTGGGACGTGCTGGCCGTCTACGGCTACTGGGAACCGGCGGCCTTCATCGGAACGGACCTGGCCGGCCTCTCCGACCCCACCGAGCTCAAGCACGCCTGCGCCACCCGCCTGGAGGGCGCCGTCGCACCATGGCGGGTCAAATATCCGCAGGTGGAGGTCCACACACAGCTGGTCCCCAGGGGACCTCGCGAGGCGCTCCTGGACGCCGTCCAGACCGCCGACCTGCTGGTCGTCGGCGACCGTGGACGCGGAGGCCTCGATCCCCTGCTGCTCGGCGCGACCACCTCCGCCATGCTCCAGCTGGCCCCCTGCGCCGTCGCCGTCGTCCCCTCCCCGGCATCATTCGGGACCAAGGGACCCAGAGCATTAAGACCAACGGCTCCTACGGACGGGTGATCGGCGGAGCGACTGTG
>NZ_JAGEOJ010000036.1 GCF_017573505.1 Actinomadura barringtoniae | reverse complement strand
CCGCAGCGGGCGCGGCGCGGCGCGGCCCGTACGCGGCCCGGCGCCGTTTCCGGCGGGGCGGGGCTTGCCGGGCCGTGCGGGCACGGCACCGATGGCCTGGGCTACGCCGTGGGTTGCGGCGAACACGCGCTGCAACCCTGCGTCGGCTTCCAACTCGTCCTCGGCGACAACCGCCGCGTATGCGGTGGTGACCGCCGCAAGGAGATCGGTCAGCGCGCGGCGGGTCGCCTCGGTGCGCTGCGCGGACTCCAGCTCGGCGTCAATCTTCGCGCGGCGGGCTTCTTCCTCGGCCAGCCGGGCCTTGATCTCCGCGTCGGCGACCGCGCGGCGTTCGGCCTCTTCGGTCATGACCCGCATGGCGTCCGCGAGGGTGTCCGCGTCCACCACCGGCTCCACCGGCACCTCGTCGTCGTCCTCGTCGTCCGCGTCATGGTCCGCGTCCGCGTCGTTGGCGTCAGCGGTGGTGTCGGCCGGGGCGTCGCCGGTGGGCTCGGCTGCCGAGTCCGGCCCGTCGTCGGTCGCGGGCGTCTCGTCGGTCCCCGCGTCCGCCGCCGGGACGGCCTCCGGGTCGGTGGCGGCGGCGGGCGCGTCGGTAGGGGCGTCGGTGGGGGCGGGGGTCCACGTGTCGGGCTTGGTGCGCCCGCCCCGGCCCTTCTCACCCGGCGTGGATACCGCGTGTCCGGCCTCGGCGAACGCGGCGAGTTCGGTGCGGGCGTCCGCCGCTTTCACGCCCGCCGCCTTGGCGATCGCCGCGACGGTTGCGCCGGGGTTGGCGGTCAGCGCGTCCCACACCGCCCCGGCCGGGGCGGCCGGGGTAGCGGCCGGGGCGGGTGCGGCCGGGGCGGTAGTGGGGACGTCAGCCGGGTTGGCGGGGGTCGGGGTGTTGGTGGTGGCGGGGGTGGTGTTCGCGGCCATTTCATGACTCCTATTTCCGGGGCGCCGGGACCATTTCCCGTCCGCCGTATTTCGTTCGTTCCACCACCACCATTTCTCGATGAACACCCAACCTCAAGTCCACCCGACCATTTTCCATACCGCCAAAACGGCTGGAGAGGCTTACCTCACAAACACCACCCCGCCACACCAATTAACGACACCCCGCCGGACCGCTTGACTTCCGGGAATCGATGAGTCTTCGCGGGTGGAAAAGAGAAACGCGCGCCGCATCAAATGCGGCGCGCGTTCCGGGCGCGGTTCATAGGGCGGGGGTGACCGTGTCAGCGCCCGCGATGGGTGCGGGTCACCATGGGTACATTCCGGCCTCGGCGGCGGCTTCGTCGGTCATCCACAGGAACCGGACTCGGGCGATCACCCCGGGGGTGTCGATGTCTTCGGCGGCGTCGACGATGGCGTGCCATCCGTGGCCGGGGGTGTTGATGGTCCGGTCCATGACGTCGGTCAACGCGCTGAGTCGTTCCTCGGTGATCTCGTCGGCCCCGTGC
Organism: Actinomadura barringtoniae; assembly: GCF_017573505.1. Classification (GTDB taxonomy): domain Bacteria; phylum Actinomycetota; class Actinomycetes; order Streptosporangiales; family Streptosporangiaceae; genus Spirillospora; species Spirillospora barringtoniae. Next base: position 81,474 of record NZ_JAGEOJ010000036.1, on the reverse strand, counting down.
ACGTCCGGGGCCACCGGGTCGGGGTCGCCCTCGAACTTGATCACTTCGGCGGTCTTGTCGAAGTGGTACGCGGCGATCAGTCCGGCGGCGGCGTCGTCCGCGCTGATCTCGGCGCGGTGCGCGTCCCACCGGAACGCGTAGTCAGCGCCGACGAGTGCGCACCCGGCCGCGTCCAACACCGTCACGACCGGGTCGGCCGCGACGTTCATGACGGGGGCGGTGGTAGCGGGGGTGGTGTTCGCGGCCATTTCGATCTCCCTATATCGCGACCCGGCGGATTTTCTTTTCCGCCCGTGTTTTCCTTACGTATTAATTGTCACTCCGTCACGGGGCGTAATCAAGCAATTGGCCATGGACTTTACCAACCGTGAGGGCTGAACCGTCTTACCTTCACCACCGCCGCGCGGGAAAGGTAATGGAAAAGGTCGGGGGGTAGGGGGCGGGACTTTCCGGGGAAAGATTCGGTGCGGACGGCCGGGAGAACCACGACGGGCATGCGCCAGCTCGGGCCTCGCCGCCGGAGCCGGCGAGGCGGACTTGAGCGAGGAATGAGAGGACAAGGAGAGGAGGACAAGACTTGAGAAGAAGGCATCGGACGAGGACGACCACACTCGACACACATTGGACTCACCTGTACAGGTGAGTCGGGCCCACCAGGAGAACACCCTGCACGCACCCCACCTGCAAGAACATCCGAGTACTGGTCTTCTCCTCATAAGAAGGAGACCGACAAGGAGACCAAGAAGAAGACCCACAAGGAGACCGAGAAAGACCCCGCCCTGGGAGTGGAGACGAGGAAGGCCCTGCCCGCCGTCCACTGCGGACGTGCGGGCAGGGCCTCTATCCTGGCCCTGAGGGGCCAGCCTGCTAAGGACAGGCTGGGCCCTCCCTTATGACGTTGGAACCATCGTCAGGTCCGGCCTGGGGGCTGCCGGAGCCGGGCCGGAGGCGCGCAGGTCGATGTCGGCCCAGACGGTGTGCCCGCCGTTGGGGTGGCCGTGGATTCCGATCGATGTGGCCATGGTCTGGACGATGCGCAGGCCGCGTCCGTTCTCGACGAGGGCCTGCGGAGGCGGGGCGGGCTGGACGGTGGGTGTGCCTCCTCCCCCGAGGTCGGTGACGCCGATGTAGGAGAGGTCGGCGTATTCGAGTTCCAGTCCGAACCAGCCGTTCGGCTGGCCGGATCGGGTGTGGAGCAACGCGTTGCCCACCAGCTCGGTGACGATGGCCGCCACATCGTCCTCACGCGCAGACCCTGCGAACAGGGCACGCGCGAAGTCCCGTGCGGCCGCGATCTGTTCACGCTCGCCAATGTAAGCACGGCGCCAGACCATAGGTTCCGGGCTGCTCAACCATTCGAACGGCGAGCCGTACGTCCATTGCTGTCTTTGCATTTCCCGGGATTCCTCCTTGACGTAGCCGTCCGCCGCCGAATCCGGCCCGAATGACGCGGACGGCCCGGCCCCCATCACCGCTCGCCTCGTCGACCAAGGTCAAGGCGTCGTCACTCCGCGGTGCTTTAGTGTGAGTCACCGCCGTGTGAGTCGACGCCTCGGTGATCCGCCGGCCCTGGCCCATGAGGCCCGCAGTACGGGCAAGGTCCCTGCGAAGGCTCCAGCGATGCAAGGACGCTGTCGATGTCGGCCCAGGTGAGCACCTGAAAGTGCCGCCGGGTCGCGTCGCCCCATGCAGGACCCTGACCGCCAGGACTGTCGTTTCCCTGCGATGCGTTGCGAGGACGGCGCGTGTACACCCGCACCCGCGATTCCTGCTCGTGGTCGTACCACCGGCGTCGAACCTGAGTCCGGCCGCGCCAAAGGCGGGCGGTCATCAAGGCAGCCGAGTCACGGATCGCGGTCGACGCGATGGAGACCTGGCCATAGTGCGCCAGCGCCCAGAACGCGATCCGATAGTTGTGCTCGACCCGCGGCCAGATCTGTCGCACCGCCAGCTCGTCTACCACCTGTTCGTCGGCCGCAGGTGACGGCAAGCACCATTCCCCCCAGTAGACGGCATGGCCCTGCACCAGGCTGCCCTGCTCATCTCGGTTGCGGCTATCCAGATCAATTCCCCAGAGGCGTTCTCGCTCGGCGACCTCGCGAGCCAGGGCACTGAGCGCCGCACGCGACAATCCCGTCCGGCCAGGGGGTGTCTGGCTGACGTACAGAGTCTCGATCATGGTCGAGAGCGCGAGGTCATACTTATCCTCGATGGACAGGCAGGTCCACTGGGTCGGCTGCTGCCGTTCAACAAAGGCGCGGGCCAATTCCCACAGGCCGCCGAGGGTGTAGCCGTACGGCAATTCCAGGTCGCTGTGGATGACGGCAATACCGTCATCCACGCTGACTGGTGCAGACACGAAGGCCGCCTCTGCGTCGCCTCGGCTCACCATCACCGGCCCTTGTCTGGTGGCGGGAAGGTTTCCCTGCTCGGCAACAGCAGTAGCGTCCCGCGCACCTGCGAGCCGCCGCCCCCGCTGCTATGCCCGGGCGCCCCCTTGGCCGACAGGATCGCGGCTTGCTCGATTACCCATTGGGCCGCTACGTCAGGCTGAGTCGCCGGGCATACCCGCACCTGATGCCGTCCGAAGAACTCGCCTGTGCTGGCGTCGAGCTCTCTGTAGCCCAGCATTGCGACGCCGCTGTGCCGCCAATCCCGCGCGACCAGCACGTACAGGCCGCCCGGTGCGACGTCGCTGAGCGCGACGTCCAGCTCGGACCACATCTCCACCTCGTGGCGCACGTTGGTCAGATACAGGTGGCTCCTGGCGATCAGGTTCCGATGCCGGGACCGCAGCCGGTCTGGGATCTTCAGCATCACCTTCGTTGCTCCCTTCGTGTCACGGTTTGGGTCCTCCGGGCACGCATCGGAGACGACCGATCGCGCATCTCGCGCGTTTGGTCTCTGACACCGAGGCGGTGACCGTCTGCGTCCCACGCCAGCGCGCCCGGAGGGGTCTACTGATCCATCTGTCGCGGTAGTCACGAGGCTCAGGCCCTCCGGGCGTGCACCGTGGGCCCTTGCGGGGGTGCAGACGATCGACGGCGTGACCGTCTGCGGATCGAGCACCTTGCTTGCTGGGGAACAAAGCGGAGGTGTTCGTGACCCCGCGGGCACGCCCGGAGGGAGATTTGGAGGCCCCCGGAGGGTTCAGGGGCGGGATGCGCGCAGGCCGTCTTTGGCTACGATCTGCGGCGCGATCAGTGGCGCGTCTTCGTGATGGGTGCAGCACGCCTGGCTGAACAGATACGACCTTGGGGTCTTCTCGTGGAGGTGCCACAAGGTCGGATCAATCAGGTACTCGGCGGTGCTCAGCACGAGGCGCGACTCCCACGGCCCGATGATGGTGACGCCGCTGGGAGCGGTTCTGTCGATCGTCCCGGGCAGATACGGCACGTAGTACAGCCGGTTGCGGCCCCCTCCATAGCGGATGGAGAAGACCTCCCATTCCCCGCTGTGGAGCACGAAAGCCTCCAACCCCTTTGCGACATCAGCACTCGGCGACAGAGCGACGTCGGGGTGAGTGAGCGCGTAGTGCGCGAGCACAACTGCCTGGCCCACGATGGGAGAAGCCTTCTCGCTGCTGGCTTCTTCCCGATCAGTCACAACCGCAGTCATCCGGGCGTATAGCGCATCGTCACCGAGCAGCGTCAACCCGGTCTTGAGCTTGCGAGGCTGATCGTTGTCGGTCATCGGTGGGGTGTCCCTTCGGAGAGGTATCGGGGATGGAGGGATTGATCGAGTGACGACCGTGCGGCTTCATTCGGGCGACCACGCGTGGCTGGACCAGCCACAACAGGAGTGCACCAGCCAGGACACACGCCAGGCCGTAGGCCAGTTCGAGCACCAAGACCTGACCCACGGGCAGGTTCATGACTCGCGTCCTGGGTGAGTGTCTGCGGCTGCCCCCTGGCTCCCGCCTGCGTGCTTGGTGAGCCGTGCCAGCAAGGCGTCTTGTTGTCTACGCAGCGCCGTCAGTTCGTCTTCGGTTTCAGTGACGAGGTACGGGAGCAAGCCGTTGGCCCTGTGCGTTGCTGTGAGCTTGTCGGGGTGACGCAATGCCTGACGCCACTTGCCGTCCTCGTGGAACGGCTCGCCCCAGTGGCCATCAGTCTTGATGTGCGGCAGCGGGTCAAGCTCGGAGACGTGGGGCACCGTTCCGCGGGCTGGAAGGTCGCTCCGTCCTGCCGCCGGTGATCGATCTGGTCTGCTGGGTGTGGCGAGGGCCATTCCGGTCTCCCGGGGTGACTGATGGCAAAGTCTGCTGTCCGGAGGTACGCGGCGATACTGCTCCGTGACGCATAGTCAGCGCGATGTCACCAGCCCGCCATTAGGGCGACATTGCCCCGCCAGTTCGATCGATTCCCTGGTCTGGGAGGTAGGGCGTGCCCCTGAATGGGAAGCAGCCAGTTAGGCCCCCCGTTCGAAGGACCGCTATGGAGCATCCGCCGACATTGCTGGCCGCCCTCGCCGCCGCTCGACACTGGACGCAGCGCGACGCCGTGGCCGCCTTCGAGACCACGGCCCAAGCGATCGGCTCTAACGCCACAGTGAGCCCTCGGCAATGGGAACGGTGGTGCACGGGCAGGATCAACGGCCTACCGAGGCCAGCCTGCCGCCGTGTCCTTGAGGCCATGTTCGAGAGGCGAGTCGCCGAGCTGCTAGCTCCGCCGCCTCTCACCGTGCAACTGACTGGGCAGGCCGGCACCACTCCCAGGACGCAAGGCCCCGGCGCGCAACCCGCATACTGGAGTCACCAGACGCGAGACGATATCCCGCCCGGAGTTCTTGAGGAGATCACCGCCGTGGCCGACGACAGCGCGCGCTTCGCGCGCCGGGTCCGGCGATTGGACGAGACCACGATGGAGCAGCTCGACGCCGACGTCGCGCGGCTCGCCGAGGACTACCTTCGCCGCCCTCTGATCAACACGTTTCGTCGTGTAGCCGAGCTGCGCGGCGATGTATTCGGCATGCTCGATGAACGACACCCACTCGACCAGGAGCACGCCCTGTATCTGGTCGCCGGGAGGCTCTGTGCACTGCTCGCGCACGCGTCGGCCGACCTTGGGCACCCTAATGAGGCGGACACCCATGCTCGTACGGCACTGGTCTGCGCGGAGTTGATTAACGATGACCCACTCCGCGCCTACACCCGCTGGGTTCAGTCCCTGATCGCGTACTGGCGTGGGGACTACCGCACCGCCGCAACCATCGCTCAGCGTGCACGGGACCACGCCACTTCCGGGACCGCCTTGCTACGGCTGGCCTCCCAGGAAGCCCGTGCCCTGGCGGCCGCCGGCCAGGAGAGTGAGTTCACCCAAGCGGCTGCTCTTGCCCAAACCGCCCGGGATTCCGCCGTGTCTGAACCCGCCAGCGAGGCCGGAGTTTTTCGGTTCGCTCCGGGCAAGGCCGCCTACTACGCGGCCGAAGCACACACGGCAGTCGGAACCAGTGAGCACCTTGCTCGCGCGGTCGCCGAAGCCGATGAGGCGATCGCGCTGCTCACCGCAGAACCCGTCGTCTCGTCGGAGCTGGTCGCGGCCGCCCGACTCGATCTCGCCACCGCCTATATCGCCAGAGGCGACCTCGACGGCGCCGCCGAGCCATTCCGGCAGGTGCTAGACATCCCGCCACAGCATCGGACGATCCCAATCGTGGGCCGAGTACTGGCCGCAGCCCGCAAGCTGACCGTGACGGACGCCCCTGTTGCTGCTGATCTGATCGCCGAAGCCGAGGTCTTCGCGGCGTACCAGGCGGCTCCTCCTGAGCTACCTTCGGCGAGTTAGCAGCCTCAGACGGAGAGGATCCGCACATGATCCAGGTCTCGGTATGTGGGCCGCGAGAAGCCACTCAACAGGATCTGGCAAACGCTCGTGAAATCGGCCGCCTGCTGGCCGAAAGGGGAGCCGCTGTCATCTGCGGCGGATACAGCGGCGTGATGAACGCAGTTGCCGAAGGCTCCGCTTCAGCGGGTGGACTGGTGATCGGGATCCTGTCCCAGCACACCAAGACCGATTCAAATCCGCACCTGACCGTCGCGATCCCGACTGGCATCGGCGAAGCAAGGAACGCCATCATCGCCCTCGCCGGGGATGCCGTCATCGTCGTCGGCGGGAGCTGGGGAACCCTGTCCGAGCTGGCACTCGCCCGACGCCGTGGCGCTACGGTCGTGCAGATTGGCGGATGGCGAATCTCCGATTCGAGCGGTAAGCCTGTGAGCGGTGTGATCTACGCCGACACCCCCGAGGATGTCATCGACCGAACAGGGCTCTTCGCCTAGCTACTGGTCGTCTCAGCCGGGGTGTGGACGGTCACGAGCGCCCCCATACGAGGCTCGGTTCCGTTCACGATCTTCCTCACGCCGACGGTCTAGTTCTTCCCATGGGGAAGGCGGCGCGGGGCCCCTAGAGGATCAACCAGATGATGAGAGCCGCGACAGCGATCACGGCGACGAGCAGCGCGATCCTGACGGCTCGGGATTGACGAGCCAGCCAGCGCCGGAACAGAAGGGTCCACCATTCGGCTTTGACCACGGCGCGTGAGGCCCAGTCGAACCTTAGGGCGAGCAGGCCCAGGCCGCCTAGCAGGAGGGGTATACCGAGCTCGGGCAGCACGATGAGCAATGGCAAGCTGGCCAGGCCCATCAGGATTCCGGCACCGGCGGCCAGGAATCTGATGATCGGTCGGCCTCGCATCCGCTCTCGTTGAGCGGCGATGCGGGCCAACGTGGCCCGGCGCGCCTGGTCCTGGTCCAGCTCCGGCCCGGCCTGCTGGGCAGCTTGGTTGACCATACGTTAATGATAGTTACTGTCCGTAATTCTGCCGGGCGTGGGGTGGACTGGCCCGCTGCGGGCTGCTCGAGCTGCACTGGCCGACCGACGGCTCACCGCTGGCCACGGACCGCATCGCCCGTCCGGAACCGAGGCCCCAGCGCCATCACGGACATGGGGAGAGCGAAGCTAGGACGGTCTAGGAGAGTCCTTAGATTCTCTACCTGGGGAAGATCGTGAATTTCGGGGTGGGGAATTGCGTGACCGTCCACACCGAGGCAGGCGTGACCGCTTATCCCTGGCCGGTGAGGAGGTAGCGGGCCAGGATCACATCACCGATCTGCCGTACCTCAGCGACGGTCATCCGGTTCCCCGGGTGATGAGGGAACTGCCCAAGGCCGACGAAGCGGGGGGCCTCGGGGTCGCCGACAAAAAATGGGGCGATCACAAGTTGGAGCTCATCGGCGAGGTCAGCGGTGAGGAATTGCGTGTGAATCGTGCCGCCGCCTTCGACCATCAGCCGTCGGACTCCTCGGTCGGCGAGATCAGCCAGGACAGTGCTCAGGTCTACCGAGTCACCGGTGTCCACCACGGTCGCGACCTCGCCGAGACGGTCGCGACACTTGTCCGCTGCGGCGGACGGGCAATACACGATCTTGTCGACGTCTCCTGCGGTGAAGAACTTGGCGTCTGGGTCAAGGTCCCCGCGGGTGGTGAAGGTGACCTTCAGGGGGCTTTCGGGCAGGCCGCGGGCGACGCGCTCGTCGCGGCGCGCCTGGGAGCGGACGAGCAGGCGAGGGTTGTCGCGGCGGATGGTGTTGGCGCCTACGAGGATCGCGTCGCAGCTGGCGCGGACTTCGTCTACGCGGTCGAAGTCCTCGTCGTTGGACAGCAGGAGCCGCTGGTTGGTGGTGTCGTCGATGTAGCCATCGATCGAGGCCGCGCAGGACAGCAGCACGTAGGGTCGTTCAGTCACTTGGGGCTCCCAGGTCTTTAGTGATCAGGTGTTCGACGATACGCACGAAGTCTTCTCCTGCGACGACACAGGCATTGAGGGCGGCGAACTGTTCGTCGCTCATCCATGCGCGCAGGCGCTGGTCTCGTGCGGCCTGATGGTAGAAGCGGCGGGCGGTGCCGCCGCTGCTCGGCAACGCGATGACCTTCTTCCCCATCGACAGTGCGAGGTCGATCTCGCTTTGGGTGCCGGCGGCGCCGCCAAGGACAACGACGAACTCGGCGTCCTGGATGACGTTGCGATGTCCGAAGCGGCCGAGCGCCAGGTCGAACTCGGGTGGACGGTATTGGTCGGCGATGTAGGTCATGACCTCGATCCCCACGCCGACGGGACCGTGACTAACCGTGCATCCCAGGCTCATGACTAGCCGTGCGAGGCACCCCACGGTCGCGTCGATCACGCTGGCGTCGGTGTCGGGGGCCCTGCTTCCGCAGATCGCGATGTGGACTGGCTCGGAAACGGGTGCCGCCCCGGGCCCGTCTTTGCTGTGGCGGTCCGGGGGTTGATGAGAGCTTGCTGGCTCCGTGCTGAGGCGGACCGGGCCGAGTGGGGCTAGACCGAGCATGAGACGGGCCTGATCGGGAAGCTGTAACCCGTCTGCGATGCGGGTGAGCACCTCGATGTCGGATACACGTCCCTGTCGTGTGCCTCGCACCCAGTTGGAGATGTCGGATCGGTCGTGTTGGGTGAGCAGCGCGAGCTGGGTCTGGGTGCAGTCGGAAAACTCGTCCAGGAACAGACCGAAGAGACGCCCGACATCGCGGTGTGCCAGGGAATCCTGCACGTCGGTGCGACGCCAGAAAACCACCGGGACCGCCCCGGGATCGAAGACCCTGCGCCTGGTCACGTCGGTATTCGCCTTTGAGTCGCCTTGCTCCCCGCCCGAGAGCGTAGCGGCGTACAGCCCGGACGCAACGGCAGTCGTCGATACGGTCCCGTGGACTGGTTCCACGGGAACCGGCCACGGTTTCGGTCACTGTTCGAGGTCGACGAGCGCCCGCACAGTGGTCCCTGCACACCGCCACAAGGGTGGTGGAGCGGGAAGGAGACGCAGTGAACACCGACATGGTGAACGCCGACACGTCCGGCGGACTGGTGGTGGCCGTGGAGAAGATCCTGGCGGCGCGTGGCCGCGCCACCCAGCCGTCCGACGGCGGGTCCACCGGCAAGTCCGACCTCAACGACGGCTGAGCAACGATCATGATCGATCTGATCGTCGAGGTCCTGGGCGGGGAGGAGTTCCTCGCCCGGGACCTGGGCCGCGCGCACCGCGTCTTTACTGCTTCCGCTGAGGACCGCGATCGATTCTGTGGCCTGCTGACTTGGCCGGCGTTGAACGAGATCCTCAACACTCACCGGCTGGACCCGCCGCGGCTCCGCCTCGCCCAGGGCGGGGACACCATCCCGACCTCGCAGTATTGCGAGCGCCGAACGTACCGCCGCATGCCGCCATGGGACGCACCGCAACCGCACCTGGTCGCAGCGCAGCTCCAGGACGGCGCAACTCTCGTGCTGGACGCGATCGAAGAGACACACCCGCCGATCCGGGAACTGGTGAGCGGACTGGAACGCCAGCTCCATACCGGCGTGCAAGTCAACGCCTACGCCTCGTGGACTGCCCAGGAAGGCTTCGGTGTCCACTGGGACGACCACGACGTCATCGTCATCCAGATCTCGGGCGCCAAACGATGGCGGATCTACGGCCCGACTCGGCCAGCCCCGCTCTACCGTGACGTCGTCTTCGAAGACACCCCGCCGGAGCAGCCGATCGATGAGTTCACCCTCCAGGCCGGGGACGTCCTGCACGTACCGCGCGGCTGGTGGCACGCCGCAGCCGCGTCGACTGGTCAGCCATCGCTCCACCTAACGTGCGGGCTCACCACCCACACGGGCATCGACCTATTGTCGTGGCTGGTGGACGAGCTACGAGCTCATGAGGTGATCCGTGCTGATCTCCCACGCCTGGCCGACGAGGCCAGCCAGACCGCATGGTGCCGCGAGGCCGCGAAACTGCTGGCTGAACGTCTCGAAGACCCGGCTCTGATATCCAGCTACCTGGCAGCACGAGATGCCGCCTACGGCTCCCATGGGGGTTTCTCTCTCCCGCTCGCGGCCAACGAACACCTACCGGCCGATGCCGGGCTCCAGGTGTGGATGACCACGCCGCGAGCCGTCACCCGCGACAATGGCGAGACGGTGGCATTGGAGGTCGCCGGGCAACGCTGGGTACTCGCCCGTCAGGCGGCACCGCTGTTGCGTCTGCTCACCTCCGGCCGCCCGAGTTCGCTCGGCGCACTCGCGCAAGCCGCAGACATCCCCATCGACCAAGCCGCCGCTCTCCTCGACGAACTTCTTCGGGCCGGAGTAGTCGCCGTGCGCGAACCATGAGGGCCACGCTCGGCCTGGGCACCTACCGCTGCCGCGATGTGACCGCCGCCGCCCAGGCGGCCATCGCGGCGGGGGTGACCGCGATCGATACCGCCCCGGTCTACGCCCGAGGAACCGCCCACGCACAACTCGCGCCCTTGTTGGCCGACCACCCCGACGCGCGGGTGTCGACCAAGGTCGGCCATATGACGCACCGGCAGGCCCAGGCTGCCCAGCGCGCGGGCGTGATCACCGCCCAGATAGCCACCCGAGGCCACTGCATCGCACCCGACTATCTCGAGCATCAGGTGGCCGTCAACGCCGCCGAACTAGGCAGGGAACGTCTGGACCTGCTGTACCTGCACAATCCCGAACACGACGCGCACGGCGACCGCGACCGGCTCCTCAAACAGATCACCCAGGCATTCGCCGCCTGCGAGAAAGCTGCTCACGACGGAAAGATCCACGGCTACGGCATCGCCACCTGGAGCGGATTCACCAGCGGCGCCTTCACTGTGCGAGACCTCCTCACCGCGGCGCACGATGCCGCAGGAAGCACGACCATGCACTTGAGCGCGATCCAACTCCCCGTCAGCCTCGTCCAGCTCGCCCCACTCGCCGAGGCACTAGACGGGGCCGGCCCCATCGCCGAGGCCAACGAGGCGGGGCTGCAAGTGTGGGCGTCGGCGCCACTGAGCGGCGGCGAACTCGCGGACATGGTCACCCGAGACCTGGCCAGGTTGATCAGTCCAGATCTGTCCCCAGTCGCGGCGGCCCTGGCCGCAGTGGCCTCTACGCCAGGCCTAACGGGTGCCTTGCTGTCGGCCTCGACTCCGGCACACTGGCAAGACGCGCTCAGCGCCTTCGACAGTCCACCAATTCCGCCCCGCCGCCTCCGGGAGATTTGCCGTGTTCTCCGAGCCTGACGACCCAGCCGTCCGCGACCGGATGCAAGCCGCCTTCAACGAAGCGGCCACACAGCTCAGTTGCGAACGCGAGCCCGAAGCATCCATGGCCTGGGGACATAACGGCCGAACCCTCGGCGTTTCGGTTAACGCTCCCTCCGGCCGCCGCGCATGGCTCCGCGTCATGGAAGCGCCAGCGGGCAAGGCAGGCGGCAAACTCTGGACGGGCACCGAGGAAGCGGCCACGACGCTCCCGGATGAAGTACCGCGGCCCCATCTGCTCCGCGCAATGGACTGGGCCCAAGACCAGCACGCCTACCGCGCCGAGCTCACCTCGTACGTACCGGCGCCCGTCTGCTCGCAGTCACCAGATCTCACCAAGGCCATCGATCTGCCCCACGAATGGTGGTCACGCCTGCGGCAAGCCTCGAACCTGGTCACCCAAACCCCAGCCCCCGACACCCGCCCACCCGTGATCAGCCAGGACTACATCCACCGCACAATCCCCCGCTACCTCGGCGAGGTAGACATCAATACAACCGTCCAGCGCTGGAGCCTGGCTCACGGCGATCTCCACTGGGCCAACCTGACCGGACCTCAGCTGACCATCCTGGACTGGGAGGGTTTCGGACCCGCTCCCCACGGCTTCGACGCCGCTCACCTCCACGCCTACACCCTGCCCGTGCCGGATCTGGCGGCTCGCGTCCGAGCGACCTTCGCTGATGTCCTCTCGACCCAGGACGGCCGACTGGTCGAACTCACTGTCGCGGCCATCCTCCTCCAGGCAGCCGAACGCGATCCCGTCCACGCACGCCTAAGCCCGCTCGTCCACGCCCACGTTCGCGGCCTACTGACATCGCCTGCTCAGTGAAGCTCGATCATGGCCATAACCACGGCGGGCGTTGGCTCCTCACGACAGTACTGAGATCCGCTGGCTCCTAGCCCGACTGCACGGGTCACATCGCCCCCAGGGCGTTCTACGGCCTTCCTGATGCGCGCCCGGTCACTGGCGTGCGTCCTCATCCTCAGGCTGTGCTCACCGCATCGCGCATACCTGGCTCCCCTAGTAGCACCTTTGCGCCTCAGAGAGGCTCATGCCTCAGCCATGTCGACGAGCTCCCGATAGAGGGCCGTGGTCTGGGCATCGACCTTGGTCCCGCGCTGCTTGAGATGCTCGGTGAACTGCTGATAGCAGATACGGACATCCGCGATCCGGCCCAGCTCCGCATACGTCTGCATCCGCCGCCGACACACAAGCGAGTCGACGGGATCCAGTTCGGCCGCATGGTCCAGCCGAAGAGCGGCACGTTCAAGGTCGGTCTCAAGGCCTGCGAGTTGGACCAGAGCGCCGAATACTCCACGAGCGAGACCGCGGGCTTCGGGCCGAGCCCAGTCCTGCTGGAAATCAGCTAGGTACGGACCGGTGTATTTCTCTACGGCTTCCGCTAGAGCGGTGTACTTGTCGTCAGCGTGCGCAGTCCGGGCTCTGCCGAGCAGGTCTCGGAGCTGCCAGACGTCGTAGCCGATCAACTCGGCGTTGACGCGGTAACCGGCATGCCGAGGGTTCTCGATGAGGCGAGTGCCCTGGTTGGTCGCCAGCCCCATCGCCTCACAGAGTTTGGTGCGGGTCTCCTTCATCACCACGTCGAACCGGTTGACCTTAGGCGACCCGCCCGGCCCCCAGACCTTGTTCTCGATCGTGGCCTTATCGATCAGTCGCCCGCGGTACTCGGCCAGCACCGCAAGCAACGCTCGGTGATCGGGCGGAAGGCTGATGGTCCCGCTTCTCCCCTCGATCACGTACTGGCCACCGATGAGCCGGATCAGCACAGACGGCGCGTGTCCTCCGGTGGCCCGCACGGTAGCCATCGGAGCTGTCCCTGGTCCTCGGTTGGCAGCCAGCCGAGCATCGCCGACAAGGCCCAGGGCCACGAGCTGTTTCCGAGCGTCTGCCTCTGCCAGCAGTGTTGCCTGGGTTCCGGTCATGGTCTCGGCGGCCTTCCCGGTGGCGTCCATGATCACGCCGCTGCTGTCGACAGCGAGCGTGGTGCCGTGAGGCCAATCGCTTAGCAGGAGGCCGCCGATTGCCAGACTCGCGCCGCGCCGCAGTTCATACTCGGTGCGGGTCGCCTGCTCGACTGGATCAAGCACGCATACCAACGGAACCAAAGCCGCACCTTCGTCAGGACCAGGGCTGCCATCGTCATCGCTATCCTGCATAGTTGCTGTCCGTCCGACGACTTCGCCGCCGATGAAATTGAGCGCCTCGGCGACCGAGGCGGCAGCGTGCAGCCCCGGTAGCGGCGCCTGGGCAACCTGTGTTCCGGTCGCATCGCCCAGCATTCTGCACAGAGCGGTTCTCGTCGTGACTACCTGGCACCGGCCGCGTGTCGCGTTGTCTATGGCCTGGAGCAACAAGGCGCGCTCTGCACCAGCCGCACCCATCCCGATCAGCCGGAGGCCATCGGCACGAGCCAAGTCAATCTCGACGGGGACTCCGTCCCTAGCCCCCAGAGCGAGCGGGACGGGCGGCCGCTCCTGGGCAGAATGCCGCGCAGCTGGCACTACAGGTGGCAGAGCCTCTGACCGTTTATGACGGGCCCTTCCCCTTCGTCGCAGCAGCCCAACGCCACCGAGACCCGCCAGCCCGGGGCGGTGCTTGAGCGCCAGCGCACCGACGAAGGCGGCGACGGTTCCCGCTGCAGCCGTACCGAGCAGCCAGGACGCCGAGCCAGGGAACTGCGGATCATCAGTCTCGGCGTTCGCCCTCGGAGAGAAGGGCACAGCCGCCGGCGGGGTCGCCGAGGCGCGAGAAGAGGTTGATACGGCCGGGCGGGCGGATGTGAGCGAAGCCTTTGCCTTGTTCCGCGGTTCGGCCTGCGGCTTGCCGGGCTGGCCCTCCCCGCTCCGGGGCACGCTTGGAGCGGCTGGAGCCGCAGAGTCAGGCCTCCCGGCGCTGGAGCGGTGATTCCTGCTGGAGCCGGAACGCCGGGATTTGGTGGCGGTCTGAGTCTTGCGTGGCGAACTCGTTCCGCTGTGGTGTTGTGGTGCTCGGTTGGGATCCAGCGCCTTGCCCATATCAGGGCTCTTCTTACCGAGTTCACCGAGGAGGTTCTTGCACAGCTCATCACCGCTGCCGTAGATCTGCGACGCCGCGCCCTTCAGGTCCCCACAATCACGCCGCCCCGAAGCTGCCTCGACCGGCGAACTCCAAACAACCGCCCCGGCAACGATCCCGACGGGAACCGTGGCGTACGCAACCCAAGAGACCCCGCGCACCACACCACCGAGCTGCGCCGATCCGATTCCCGCCATCTCGCCTCTCCCCGAAGCCCGTCCTCGTCCGGCAATCCGCCACTGCACGCACAAGATCACCGTCGTTCCAGGATTGCCTTCACCGCCCTGACAGGTCAGGGCTGACACGCCCGACACTGGTTACGGATGAGCAAACCCAGCTGCCATGGCAGGCGAACCGAAGGCGCCTGTGAGCTATCTCGGCCACTCCCCTGCGAGGCGGGTGCGACCCGCAAACCGAGCTCCAGCCGTTTGATGATGCCCTGGGAGATCCACGTCTCGATGGGAATGGTCGAGGTGCCTGTGGTGGATCTCGATGGGAAGCGGGTTGAAGGCGGTGCAGTGCGTCAGAACCGGAAGCCGAAGAGCCCTCCGTCAGGCTGGTCGGTGAGAATCGGTTCAATCACGTGCGGGTCTGGGTCAAACCCTTTGGTCTCGGCCTTGTGGAGGTCGTCGGAGTTCATGGTGACGATGTACTGCATGCCTTCGTCAGACATGACATCGGCGGCCAATTGAAGGGCCGCAGAAACCTGGCGTTCGTCGACGCCGTCGTAGAGATGGCTGTCGTGGACTAGGAAGTCAGGGCCTCGTTGGTTTCGGTGAGCGATTACGGCAGCCGTGAGGTCAAAGCAGAAGATCACCATGTTGTGGATGCCGCGACTTCCGTCAGCGTCGATCTTCGCCTCGATGTCGAGGCGCTGTTTGCGCGCCTCGAATGCGAGGTAGGGGTTGTGGGATTGTCCGTACAGTTGCCGGGCGAAGACGTTGAATAGTCGACTGGCTTCTGAGGTGATCTCTGTTCGATCGTTCAGGTCGTCGGTCATCGCCGATTCCAGAGCGAGGCGTCGGCTTTCGATCTCTCGGCGGCTGGCTTCCAGGGTCTGTGCCGCTTGAAAGCGATTCCTCAAGGCTTGCAGTGTCGCCTGCTCACGGGCAAGGACGGACTGCAGCGCGGTCAGCGCATCCAGCGCGCCGCCTTCTTGCAGGGTGCGCAGGAGCGCGGCGAGTCGTTGTCCCAGCTGTTCGCGTTCTCGTTCGCGCTCGGCGAGGCGTTGCTGGAGGAGCTCCGTCTCCTCCTGCAGTTGCTTGTCTCGGTTCCGGACAATGCTGTGGTGGAAGGAACGCACCTCGTCGAAGCGCCGACGAACCTCACCGGCCAGAACTATGTTGAGCTGTCTGTAAGCCTGTTCGAGGTACCGGTCGTCTGGTTCCTCGACCTCGGCAGTGGCGCGGATCATCTGTTCGAGGTTGTGGCGCTCGACCTCGTCCAGGTCTCGGAGTTCACGGATCTGCCGGTCGAGTGCGTCGGCCTCCCGGCGTAGGTCCTCGTAGCCTGGAACAACCTGGAACGCATCGACCTGTTGGCGGAGCTCGGTGATGCGCTGTTCGACAGCGCTGATCTCTCCACGCAGCTCCGCCGACCGTCCAACAATCTTGCCCCATACGGGGTCTTTGGCGGCCTCGACGAGCTTCTTTCGTGTCGTGTCCTGCTGCGAGAGGGTCCTGTACTCGGTTGCGAGGCCAACATCGAGGCCGAACAGGTGGCTGAGGCAGATCATTGCCTCATGAGGAGACTGGCCTGAGAAGGTGCTGGTCGGCTGTTGGAAGCCGCCCGTGTCAGCCCTCCGCATGGTGAACGACATCAGCGTCCGTCCGCTGACCGGGGTCTCTGTGGAGGGGACGTGGTAGAGGTCTCGGGCGATGGTCCACTGCCAGTCCTTAAGACCGATCTCGGCTGCGAACTGCTCGCCGAACAGATTCGCGTCCGTTCGCCGCGATACGTCCGGTTGGAGGTAGACCTTGGAGGAGGTAGGCCGGCGTTCGATCGTGATCGGCTCGGATTGTCTGGGCCAGTCCATGACCAGCCTGAAGCGGTGTCGGGCCAGAGCCTCCTGGCTCCACAGGGACTGCTTTTGGGTGTTCGCCCCCAGCAGGTAGTGCAGGAGTTCCACCGTGCTCGACTTGCCTACGCCGTTGCGGCTGTCAGTGTCAGCGGAGTGATCAGTCTGGTCAGCGATAAGGAGGTTCAGACCTTCGCGGAAATGAAGGGTCTTGAACCGCTCGTCATCAGCTCCGAGGCTACGCAGCATCTGGCCGGGGGCGGAACATCAAGAGTTCGTTGCGATCGTCTAGGTCCACCACGCCCATCGCGAACAGCACGTCTAGAGCCAATGCGAACCACCAGAACGGGACAGGGGCTCGATGATGGTGTGCTTCGCGCCAGGTGAGGAGCCTTCGCCATGCCTGGGTGACGGTGACGGGCTGAGTGCCGGTCGCGAGGACGATCTGGGCCCCCACGGCGAGCAGCGCTCGTTGTGGAGCGACTCCTTTGGTGGGGACGATCATCGGCTCACTCTCGGATCGGGGACCGCTGGGTCGGGAGGCGGCGGCACCTTAAAGATGTCGCACTCTTCAAAGAAGTACATCAAGACGACGAGCGCGTTCAAGAACTCTGTGAAGCCTGTGGCTTCGTTGCCGCGGATGTAGAAGATCAGCTCCTCGAGGATCTGATCGGGGTCGTCGTGGATCTCGGCCAGCATCAGGTAGTGCTCACGAAACCCCTGTGCGACCTCGTCTCGTTCGACAGGGTCGATCACGTTGTCGTAGTAGGTCTTGACGGTTGGGACGTGAGGTACCGCCAGCATCATCTGGTTCATGGCATCGGCGGAGAAGTCGTTGAACTCCATCTTCGCGACAGAGGGCTGGGGCAGCGGAGCAAGCCCGACGCTGGGCTTGCGCTCCTCGGCGAGGTGTTCGAGCAGCGGGCGGACGTCCCGCAGCGCAACGCCTGATACGACCTTCTGCGCGGGGAACTGACACCCCAGCAGGTCCTCGATCTGCTCACGATCGAGCCTGACGATCTCGTTCAGGAACCGCCTGTACCCGAAGTTGTGAAATGTCAACTCCGGGAACGACTTCTTCGCCGCAGACAGAGCGATCGAGACCACGGGATCCATACCGCGTCGATCGGTGTGTACGAACGTGAAGGTCTCGAAGGCGCCGGCCCGCTGCCGCTGTGCGCTGGTCAGATCCTTCTTGATCTTCTTCTTGATCTCGTACTCGTCGATGGTCTGTGGACCGTAGCAGGCGAAGAGGTTATCCCCATCGAGGATCAGGCCGTCCGCTCCGCGGTCGCCAAGCGTGCCGCGCGTGCGGATGTCGAAAAAGGCCGGATCGCGTGCGCACATGAGATCCAGGAAGAAGTCTTCGAAGCCGTTGCCGTACAACTCATTGAGCTTGGCGCTGAGCATGTCCCGCACGAACACGCGTTCCCACAGCTCAAGTACTCGGGTTTGCATGCCGACAGTCCCCCAAGTCGACCATGAAGCCGAACTCCGACTGCTGATCGTATCTGGCCGTCGACATAAACCGGACCAGACTGTACGGAAATCGCCACCAACCGACCACATCCGGCGATGGCTCCCACAACGTCGCGGGGCAGTGACTAGGTTGGTTGAGGAACGACTGCGCCCCCAAGGGTGATCTGGCCTAGAGAAAGTCAGTCAGGCGGCCCGAGCCCAAACCGTGGGAACAGCGTCGTGCCTCAACCAGAATCCGCCACCGTTCGCCGATCGGGGTCGTGGGGCATACGGCTGGCTTTGATAGCTCTCGGCCTCGTCTCCCGTTCATTTGTCAGTCGACTAGGTAGTGGGCTTCGATGTAGGCGACGGTGGAGTCATACGGCTCCCCTACTGGCTTCAGCAGGTAGCGGCGGAAGACTGCGGCGGTGGCGCGGCGGACGCCACGGTTGCGAGCGTCTGCGTTGTCCCATGACCGGGTGAGGGAGCGGGTGACTACTTGGTCGATCTCCTCGGCCAGGTTCCTCTCCGTGATGGTGAGTCCGGGCGGTGCGTGGTCGTGGATGATTCGCGACAGGACGCCTACGTGGTCCTCGTCCAGCACGACGGCTTCGTCGGGGTGCTTTTGGGCGTTCACGATGGTGCGAGCGATCCGGAGTGCTTCGGACAGGAATTCCAGGGCGTCCTGGGCGTTTTGGATAATCCGGTCCCGCAGCAGCTTGATCCGCTCTGCGAGGGCGGTGTACTTCGCGGACCCGGGTTCGACGCCCTTGTCAAGGGAAGCCTTGATGTGATCCAGGATCTCTGTCGCGGACGGCGGTGGCTTGTCCTCGCCGTCGTCCTCGCCGGGCTTGGGGCGGACGAGGGCCAGCAGTTCCCTGAGGATGGCGATACCTTGGGCGTCCAGGACAAGGGGCTCCTCCTGGGCGGCAACCACGGAGAACGAGTGGACATGCGCATTGATGATCTCCAGGACCATCGGCCCAAGCTCGCTGAGCCGTTCCTTCCTCTCCTCGTCGGAGGACTTCTTGAGCAGGGTCGTGTACACCGACCCGAACAGCCCGAAACCGTCCTGGTATTTGGTGATCCGCTTGTCGGTGTGAATGAGCGGGTAGAGTCGGGCCAGTAGCCGGTAGTCCTTGGTGAACGCTTCGGCGGCGTCGGGATTGGCGTCCAGGAAGGCGTTGATGGCTCGGACGGATTCGTATCCGTGGACGGTGAGGTCTAGGTCGTCCACGTCGATGAGGAGGTCTTCGATGCGGGCGAAGGTGGTGCGGAACTCGGCGACGAGCTCGGACGGGTCGGTGACAAACCCGCCGCCCTTGCCGGCCTCCGGCGCGGTGGGATCAACGACGGCCCGCTGGACTTCTTCGGCCAGGCCGATGTAGTCCACGACCACGCCGGAGGTCTTCACGAATCCGGTTGGGGACACCCAGGTGCGGTTCGGGCGGGTGATCGTCTGGAACAAGGTGTGGGCCTTCATCGGCTTGTCTAGGTAGAGGACGCCCTCGTTGGGGGCGTCGAACCCCGTCATCAGCTTCGCGGTTACTACCAGAAAGCACAGCGGATCGTCAGGGGTGAGGAACCGGCGCTTCTGCTGCTCCTCTTCGACCTCCGAGAGACGGAACGGCCGCATGGCGGGGTCTTCGCCCTTGGCGTCTGAGACGGAGATGTTCACCTCGGCGGTGATCTGGTCATGCTTCCCGACCGCGGCGAGCACCTGTGACGCCTCGAAGCTGGCCAGAAGCTCGTTGATCTTGTCCGTGTACGTCACGGCCAGCTCACGGTTGTAGGCGACGATTTGGGCCTTGAGGCCGTTGCGGTAGGGACCGGCCAGGTAGTGGTCCACGATGTCCTGGCAGACAGTGTGGATGCGGTCGGGATTGGTGAACACCGAGGTGAGGCGTCCGAACTTGCGGGACAGGAGCTCCCGGTCAGGGTCATCGAGGTCGAAGTCGTCGGCGAACTCGTCGAACTCGGCCTGCAGCGCCTGGTCGTTGATCTCGAAGGAGATCGGGTGTGGGTCCAGCATGACCGGGACGGTCGCCTCGTCCCGCAGCGACCGGGACACCGAGTAGCGGTGCAGGACCCTACCCGGGTCGGTCTCCTCTCCGAAGAGGGCGAAGGTGTCGGTTGCCAAATTCCTGACGGGGGTGCCGGTCATGCCGAAGAACTTCGCGTGCGGCAACGCTGCACGCATTTGGCCCGCCAGGGATCTCGATTTGGCGGACTGGGTGCGGTGTGCCTCGTCGACCATCACGATGATGTTGGCTCGGGTCGAGAGGTTCTTGCCGGCGTCGGCGAACTTGTGGACGGTCGTGGAGATGACGCCGCGCACGTCGTCGGCCAGCAGCGAACGCAGCTCCTGGCTGGTGGCGGGCTGGTGGAAGTGGGCACCTCCCATTGCGGAGATGAACACCCCGGAGGTCTGCCGGACGAGCTGGGTCCTGTCCGAGAGCAAGATGATCGTGGGCGACTCGGTTCGGGTGTCCGCCAGCAGAAGCGAGGCGGCGAAGACCATCAGCAACGTCTTCCCGGACCCCTGGTGCTGCCAGATCAGGCCCTTCGATCCGCCCTCCAAGACTCGCTTGTGGATCAGGTGCGCGGCCTCCATCTGCGGGTAGCGGGGTAGGTACTTCATGTCCACCCTGCCCCCCGAGGTGTCGAACAGAGCGAAGTTGGCCAGCATGTCCAGGACCGTCGCCGGGTTGAGGAGAAGCTCGACGGAACGCCGCACGTCGACCTGACCGGACAGATTCTCGTCGTCGGCGGTGGACCTGAACGGCTGCCACAGGTTCGTGGGGGCACCGGCAGCACCAAACCGTAGCTTCAGCCCGTCGGAGGCGACTGCGAAGACGTTGGGGGTGAAGAACCACGGATACTCGGTGGCGTATACGTCGTTGATCTCGCGGGCTGCGTCCGCCCAGCCGGACTGCGCGGTCGGGGACTTCACCTCGACTACCACCAAGGGCAGGCCGTTGACCCAGTACACGAGGTCGAACCGGCGGGGCCTCTTGCCGGGAACGGTGATGGTCACCTCGTCCGACACCACCAGGGTATTGGCTGCCAGGAGTTCGAAGTCGATGATTTTAAGGGCGTGCCACACGCCGTCGGCGTCCCGAAACTCCTTACGCCCGCGCAGCAGGTGCAGCACCTGCTCGTTGGCTCGCACCAACCCGCCTTCGACAGCATTGACCGAGGCGGCGATCTCCTCGACCACCGAGTCCACGTCGAACCCGGCGATCACCCCAGGATTAAGTCGGACGATGGCATCCCGCAACTCACCGACAATCACCGTCTGCGTCGTCTCACGCGGCAATGACCGGCCCGCTGTGAAGGCCCAGCCCATCGGGAGGGACCATTGGATCATCAGATTCTGGAATTCGCGCTCCCGGATGCCCTTAGCCACCTGTCAGGCCTCCAGTTCGGCAGACTCAATCTCGACGGTCCGGTCCAACAGCCCTGCCAGGAGTCGCGCACGGACGCTGCGGAGTCGGCCAGCCTCGGCGCGGACTGCCACAATCTTGGCGTCGATGACCCGTACCGATTCGACCTGGATCTCCCGGACATCAGCGTCGGGCCAGGGAATCTCGAGCGTTTTCAGCCACCGGACTGCGAGATTCCCAAGCCCAGTGCTTCCGCTAGCGGATTCACTCATCTGGTTCTGGATTCTCGGGCTGCGGAGTACGAGGTAGAGGTAGTCCCTCGTATCGACGTCAGTAGCGTCCAGGATGAACTGAAAGGCGGACACTGCTGCCCCGTGAAGCGCCTCCGGCGGGAGGTAGACATTGCCGATCCGCTTCCGGTTTCCGTTAGTGCGGATCATGACCAGACTTGTCGGCCCGATGATCTTTGTGTGGGCCGGTAGCCCCACCACATAGGACAACTTGCTCAGGTCGATAGACCCGTCGGGCTTCGTGTTGGTGATCTTCAGGACCGTCCACCCTGCATCTGGCGGAACGGGAAACTCATCCTTGGCTGCCCAGGAGGGCCCCGAGCCGATCACGGGGCAGAGTTCCCCGAGCGGCTTCGTGTCAGTGCTGGCATCACCTGCGAACTCACCCAGCAGGCCATTCCTGACCCGCGTCGCAGCCTCAGCCTCAGCCTCAAGTGTGGCGATCTGGTCGTCAACTGCGTCGAGCACCTCGACGATCCCCGTTTGTACCCCTCGGGGCGGGATCGGGAGTCGGATCTGCAAGAGTTGCTCTGGGTTGAGGCGCTTGCGCCGTTGGACTGTCCCACTCACTCGGTTTTTCATTTCTGCCCACAGTCGTGGCGAGCGGCAGAGGTGCCTCATCCAGTCGGGCACCAGTTCTGGACCAAGAGTGAATGTCGGGAACTCATTGCTGACGACGAATCCGTCGAACTCGGCGGGTACTACGGTGATCGGGCCTTCCCACGCGGTCAGTTTTCGCATCACGACCTGGTCGACACGCAGCACGTTCATTGCCGCGTACTCTGTTGCTCCGCCGTCGAGTTCGCCTTTGGCGACAAGCCCCTGTCCTGCGTTTAGGACCCCGGCCAGACGGTAGGTGGTTGCAGGCATCATCGGTGTGCGCTCGATGTCGAGGCGCATCAGTTCTCCGAGCGGACGAAGTGGATAGCCGTCACTCATCGAAGCCCTCGATCCCCGCGGCAGCCAAGACGGCGAGCATGCGCTGTTCAGCCTTCTGCCGCTCTGCTCGGGCGACGTTGTACGCCTCGATGAGGGTGCCGAGGTCTTCCTGCTCGGCGGCGGCCTGCTTGATGTAACGGCCGATGTTGAGGTCATATTCGTTCGCCGCGATCTCCGTGATGGGGACAAATCGCGCCGCAAGTCCGCCCTCTCCATCGGGGTCCACCGGGTTGCCGTCTGCGTCGGATTTCAAGTGGTAAGCGGTCACGACGTCGGCGATATCGGCCTCGGTCAGGATGTTGCGATTCTTGGCCTTGGTGAATCGATTGGAGGCGTCAACGAACAGCACCCCGTCGCGACGCTCCTCAGCCTTGGTGCAGGGGGCACGGAACACCAGGATGCAGGTCGGAATGGAAGTCGAATAAAAGAGATTCGCCGGCAAACCGATCACAGCTTCTAGAAGATCGTCTTTCAAAACACGCCGGCGGACGGCTGCTTCCTGCCCGCCGCGGAAGAGGACACCGTGGGGCAATACGATACCGGCGCGTCCCTTCTTCGGGTCCATGCTGGCGATCATGTGCTGTACGAACGCCCAGTCCGCCGACGACTGCGGAGCCATCCCGCCGAGGGCGCGCGGATCATTGGTCCAGGGCTTCCATTTCAGGCTGTAGGGCGGGTTCGCGACGATCACATTGAACTGAGCGACGGATCCGTCCGGCTTCTTGAAGCGCGGATCCTTCAGGGTGTCGCCGACCTCGACCTTGAACTGGGTGAGGTTGTGCATGAAGAGGTTCATGCGAGCCACACCCGCAGTGTCCGGTACGGCTTCCTGTCCGTACAACTTGAGTGTGTAACCACGCCCGCCGTGGGCCTTAAGGAGGTTCGCGGAGGCGATGAGCATTCCGCCCGATCCGCAGGTCGGGTCGTAGACGGACTCGTAGCCCGTGGGGTCCACGACCTTGATGATCAGTTCGACGACCTCACGTGGGGTGAAGAACTGCCCGGCTCGGGTGCCGGATCCGTCGGAGAATCTCTTCAGCAGGTACTCATATGCTCCACCGAGGACGTCGTGGGACATGTTGCCCTCGTGCATCTTCGGGGTTCGGTCCATCGCCTGCATGACCGCGGCCAGCGCCTCTCCCGGCAGCACTTCTTCGGAGGTCCAGGTCATGGATCCGAAGATGCGGGAGAACTTGTCCGGGTTGGCCGTCTCGATGGCTTGCAGGGAGGCGCGGACGCGCTTACCAAGGCCGGGTTGGGTGATGGTCGCGAGGATGGATGTCCAGGAGGCGCGACGCTTCTGGACGGTGCCCGGGTGGATGATCGGGATCTCGAACGACTGGTAGTCACGGTACTCGATCTCGTGGGCTTCCTCGGCGGACAAGTCGTCCAGACCCTCGTTGTCGGCCAGGAACTCCTCGTGCTGGTGCTCCCAGGTGTCCGACAGGTACTTCCAGAACATCAGCGGGAAGATGACAGAGGCGTATTGCGCTTCGGGCATCGCCACGCGCAGCTCGTCGGCGGCGTCCCACAACCGGTTCTCGATCTCCTGCTGGGTCACTGGCATCAGTCGGGGTGTCCTTGCTCGTCAGAGATGGCGACCCGAGGGCCTTGACGTTCCTGCTGGTCGCTCAATTATGCGGGTGGCGCGGATCTGCAGGTGGTAGATCCGCGTTCGCATAGCGGAGTGCTGGGACATCCACCACCGACAACTCCTCCGTGCCTTGAGGCTGCGGCCGCCGAGGCCGATCGCCGCCGAACCGAGATATGCAGGACACGCTCGGAAGCGAGGTTACCGACGGGCACCGACAGTTGATGAGATCTCCGTCCAAAGGGGTCGGCGGGAGAACGTGAGTGCGTGTATCTGCGACACTCGTCACCTGTGGTCAACCGCATCTGGGGCGGCCCCCTCTCCTTCACAGGGACGCGGGACTTGACTGGCCGACCCTCTCAAGGTCTTGGTCGAGCCACTCCGGCTCACGTCAAAGAGCCTCGTAGCCCCGGTGCGCGCGGCAGTCCCCAACATCGATGATGCGCCTAGCAGCAACCCGTAACGACAGTCGGCAGCCGACCTGTCAGGAGTGCGGAGGTTTGGATTCGAGGGCGCCCCGAGTGGCCGATTTCGGAATGGGAGTGGCTCGCGAAACGCCAACATGCATGGACATCCCCGTGCAAGCCTGGCGTCGTGGACACTCTCCAGTTCATTGACTCGGTCTTGGACCGGCTCGCGTGGCCTCTCGTTGTGCTCATCCTTGGGTGGATCTTCCGTGATCCGCTCAGGCAGCTCATCGAGCACGTCACTCGGGTTTCAGCTTCCCTGGGGGAAGCCAAGGCCGCGTTCGACATCGACCATCTTGAGGACAAGGTGCAAGACGCAACGCGCCACCACAAGCCCGACGTTGACCGCGATCAGCAGGCCCGCATAGAAGAAGCAGTCCAGGCAGCTGTGACTTTCGGCTTCCATAGTGCGCGACGACCCAGCCACGGTGAGCCCCCCAGGGTCCACCTCGAGTGGCAGGGTGATGTGCCACTCGTGTGTACCGACGATGATGACCGTAGAGTGCGGCGCTTCCTCAGACGTTCACGGCGCCCCGAAGCATCTCGGCAACGACACTCTCACCCGGTCTGAGATTCCAGTATCCGAGCCGAACCCGCGACAAGCGCGATAGAGCCCGGACAGCTACCCAGCGACACTCAGCCGACATGTCACGTGTCGCCGGACTGGAGAGAGCGAAACGATCAAGCTAGCCGCAAGGCACGATACTTGATCCCACTAGGTCCCAACTGTGATCCGGTAGCGATCACCGATCGGGCACCATGCGGGCCATGTGCGGTCGGGTGTGATCACCCCTCGGACACACTCCTTTTTCACTGAAACGCCAGGTCAATGACCTGGCGTTTTGTGTTTTTCTGGGCATGGAGCTGGATGGGGCCGCTCTCTGGGGGGGCTGGACGGCGGGTTCCGATTGCGGCTGAGGACTGAGTGGCCTGCGGGGCGCTTGTTCACGGGATGGCCTAGACGGCAAGCTGTGAGGCTGGGACGGCAAGCTGTGAGGCCGAGGAGAGGGGGGCCGGCGATGGAGCGGGCCGATGCGTTGGTGCTGTTCGGGATCACCGGGAATCTGGCGTACAAGATGCTGCTGCCGGCGTTGTACCGGCTGACGGCGGACGGGGTGCTGGACCAGCCGATCGTGGGGGTCGCCAAGACCGACCTCGACCTGGCCGGGCTGCGCGGTCGGGTGCGTGAGTCGTGCGAGGCCAAGCACGACAAGCTGGACGAGGAGGCGTTCGAGAAGTTCGTCCGGAATATCCGGCTCGTCGCGGGCGACTACTCCGACGGCGCCACCTTCGAGGCGATCCGTGGCGAGGTCGGCGACGCGGGATTCCTCACCCACTATCTGGCGGTTCCTCCCTCGCTGTTCGCGACGGTCGCCGCGGGCCTGGCGAAGGTCGGCCTGAACAAGAACGCCCGGATGGTCGTCGAGAAGCCGTTCGGCAAGGACCTGGAGTCGGCGCGGGCACTGAACGCCGAGCTGCTGGAGTTCTTCGACGAGGACCACCTGAGGCGCGTCGACCACTTCCTGGGCAAGGAGCCGATCGAGGACCTGCTGATGTTCCGGTTCGAGAACATGCTGCTGGAGCCGATCTGGAACCGGCACTACGTCGACAACGTGCAGATCACGATGGCCGAAGACTTCGACGTCTCCGACCGCGGCTCGTTCTACGACGCCAACGGCACGATCCGCGACGTCGTCCAGAACCACCTTCTGCAGATCCTCGCGCTCCTGGCCATGGACACGCCGCCGTCGACCGACGCGCGCGCCTTCATCGACGAGAAGTGGCGGGTGCTGCGCGCCGTCGAGGCCGTCGACCCCGACGACGTCGTCCGCGGCCAGTACGACGGCTACCTGGGCACCGAAGGCGTCCGCGAGGGCTCGACCACCGAGACCTACGCGGCACTGCGCCTGCGCATCAACAACTGGCGCTGGGCCGACGTCCCGTTCTACATCCGCTCCGGCAAGGGACTGGGCACCACCGACCTGGAGGTCGTCGCCCAGCTCCGCACCCCGCCCATCACCTTCTTCGACGGCGCCCCGGCGCCCAATCTGATCCGCTTCCGCATCCAGCCCGACGCGGGCGTCACGTTCGACCTTCTCGCCAAGATCCCCGGTCGCGACAGCACCCGGCAGGTCCCGCTCAGCGTGGACTTCACCAAGGTCCTGGGCCCGATGGAAGCGGCCTACCAGCGCATCCTCACCGACGCGATGACCGGCGACCCCCGCCGCTTCGTCCGCTTCGACCTGGCCGAGGAGTCCTGGCGCATCATCCAGCCCATCCTCGACCTCCCCACCCAGCCCTTCCCCTACGCCAAGGGCACCTGGGGACCGGACGAGGCCACCGACCTCGTTCCCGGTGGCTGGCACGAAATCTCCACCACCTTCGACTGACCCTTTCTCGTTCCGCGGAACCGATCACGTGGTGCTGCCGTCGCAGGGTTTCATGGTCGTTCAGGAGATCCAGGGACGAAGGACGCGATGACTCAGTTTCCGCAGCTGCCGGCAACGACGGACCTTGCCGCAGCCGGGCCCACGGGCGCCAAGAAGATGCTGACCAAGGCCGCGAGCCCGTTGCCCGCGGGCGATGTGGCGCTCTTCTTCGAGCAGGCCTGCCGGGAGCTGGTGGCGGCCGGGGAGAGCGAGCTGGCGTTCTGGGCGTTCGGGCAGGCGCGCAAGGTCGAGAAGGACCATCCGGCGCTGCTCGATCTTGATCGGGTGCAGGGCGTCTTCCTTGAATTGGTGGTTGTGGGTGGGGTGGGGCCTGCCGCGTTGCGGGACTACGCCAAGACGCTCGCCGCGGAGTTGCCCGGGGAGGAGGCGCACGCGCGGTTCCGGGAGGTGATCTGCGCGGGGCTCGATGCCGGGCTCGTTCCGTACGCGCGGATCTTCCCTGATCTGCGGACGCTGGCGCGCGGGGCGAAGATCAAGAAGCGGGATGAAGAGGCGTTCCTGGCCGAGCGGCTGCTGCGGGCCGGGCTCATGCCCGTCGCGTCTCATCAGGTGTGGGCGGCGGCCCGGGAGCCGCTGGCGGTGGTGGCCGAACGCGATGACGACCTGATGAAGCTGCTGATCGCCGCCGAGCCCGACCGTGCGCGGCACGAGGAGGAGAGCGGCGAGGAAGTCGCCGAGGAGATCCGGCAGATGTGGCTGGAGTCCTTGGCGGAGGCTGGGGCCGGGGCGCAGCTGTCGGCGGAGTGGTTCGGCACGGCGGGGCGGGGTTGCGCTGCGCCTGTGCTGCTGAGGCTCGCCGACCAGGCCGGGGAACGGCTGTTCCCGAATGCCGAGGTGGTCTTCGGCGAGGAGACGGACCCGGCGCTGCCGCCTCCCGACTATCGGCACATCATTCCCATGTGGGAGACCGCCACCGACTCTCCTCGCTGGTGGGGTTCGAACTTCGACGCGGGGCAACTTGCCGCGGACGTGGCGTCCGGGGCTGAAGGGCGCGAGCGTTTCGCCGGTCTGCTCAACGCGTTCGTTCGCGATCTGGGCTACTACGGCAACGTCGACTACGAGGCCTCCGTCAAGGCGCTCTGGGAGCTGCCGGAGACCCGGGAGGTGCTGAACGAAGCCGTCGATGGGTGGAAGGCGGACGCGGGGCGCGCGGACCTTCCTTTCATGTACAACGCCCTGCAGCAATTGGTGCGGCTCACCGGCTGTGGTCTTCTCAGGCTGGCTCCGGGCATCGCTGAGGGGCTCGAGCCTGCCGACCCGGTGGACGCCCTGCTGGCCGCCCTACGGGGTGGCATTCCCGCCGAATTCGGCGTGCCCAGCAATGGGTCGCCGTACAAGGCCCCGAAGTCGGGTCGAACGATCGTTCAGCACCTCGGGTACCTCACGGTCACCGAACGGTCCTGGAACGCCCAGGCGTCCGTCAGCGGCGACGATTCTCTGCCGGTGCGGCTGCCCCAGCTGCCCGAGGGGCTGCTGCCCTGGTACGACGGCAAGACCGGGCTACTGTCACGGATCCAGGGCGGTCTCTGGCAGACGTTCCGGGTCGAAGGGCAGACGGGCCAGGCTTTGGCGCTGACTTTGGACCCCGGCTCCGCGACCGCGCGGCCCCAGGCGCCGGGCACTTCCGAGGTGACGTTCCCGGGCGCCGGCGGTCCGAGCGAGGTCCGGCTGAGCCGCGGTGCGATCACGGTCACCGCCCCTGACGGGACCCGGACGGCCCGGCTGCTGTTCTCGCCCATCATGAGCACGAAGGGCGGGCTCGTTCCGCCGCCCGGCTGGTGGGCACGGCGTGACGCGGTGGACCCGGACGGGTCGGCGGCGCTGCGGCGGCTCGATCGCGAGGGTGCGGCGCGTTTGCTGGAGGCGACGCTGGCCGGGCCGGGTGCGGCCGCTGACGCGCTGGAGGCCGTGCTGCCCGAGGTGACCGTCCCGGCGCTGCGCGATGGCGTATCGGCGGCGGCTCGCACGGCCGTCGAGTGTCTTCTTCTGGCCATCGAGCTGCGCGATCGGACCGGCCGTCCCCAGCCCTCGGGACTGCCCGAGCTGGTCTCACCGGCCGCCGACCTGCCGTTCGCGCGCACCGCGGCGCGGACGAGGTGGCTCGTACGCCAACGGCTTCTGGCGCGCGCGCTGGAGTCGGCGACCGAGGAGCCGGCGGCCGACCAGCCCTACCTTGTCCGAACGGTCTCCCTGCCGCCCCGCGGTTACGTGGGCGTCGAGCTGGAGACCCTGGCGGGCTACGCGCTCCCCGCCGTTGTGCCGTGGACCCCTGACTCGCTGCGCGAAGACATCCTCGACGTTCTGCGCCTCTGGGCGAACGCTCCGATCGGCGCGGGAGCCTGCCGCGTCCTGAGGCTCACTCCCTCGGATGGCGAGGGGCAGTCCAACGCCGAACGTCAAATGGCCGACAAGAACCTGGAGCAGACGGCGCCCGGGCAACTCTGGCGCACTCCGAACGGCGCTTTGCTGATCTTGGACTACCAGCGCCACAACCGAACCGCGACCGCCGTGGAGTGCACGTCAGACGGAACGTTCACCGCAACGGAGCCGTTTGGTTGGCAGCCCGCCCGAGCCCCTATCCCCTGCTGGGCCAGCGCCGACCGCATTCTGCGGCTCATCCAGCTGCTGACCGACCGCGGCCCCGCCCCGATCGACGCCACCGCGACCGTTCGCGCCCTGGCGGAACGTGCGGGCTTCGATCTGGCCGACGCCGTCGCGATCTGCAGGTTTCCGGCAGAGGCACTGGATGCCGATATCCCGGCAACTGGTGCCAAGTTGTCCTTCCCCATGAGGGACGCCGTGCGCGAACGTCTGCTGCCGGACGACCCGGCCGACCTGTGGACCACCGGTCTGGCCACCGACGCCGCAGCCGCCTGGTGGGAGGCCCACGGCAGCTAACTCTGAGTCCAGGGAGGGGGAAGCTGCTGCTTCTCCCTCTTTGGCGTTCTCGTCGCCGTCAGCTGTGGGATTCGGCGGTTGGGCCCAGCGGGTTGGGCCCGGCGGTGCGGTTCAGTGGTGCGGTTCAGTGGTGCGGTTCAGCGGTGCGGTTCAGCGGTGCGGTTCAGCGGTGCGGTTCAGCGGTGGGATTCGGCTAGGTCGACCAGACGTACGGCCAGGTCTGCGAAGCGGATCAGCTCTCTGGCGATGGGGCTGTCGAACGGCTGGTCACCGGGGCGGCCCGCCACGGCCAGGACGCCACGGACGTTCTCGCCCGTCTCCAAGGGGAGCAGGAGGATCGGGCCGGGCGGGAGCCCGGCCAGGGCGGTGTCGCCGGCGACCCGGGCCGACAGGGGCCGGCGCGTACTGAAGGCGCGGCCGATCATGGAACGGCCGCGGCGGACGGTCAGGTCGCGGATCGCGTCGCTGCCGGGTCCGACCGCGACGGCGACCCGCAGCTCGTTGCCCTCCCGGTCGGGGAGCGCGATGAAGGCCAGCGTCGCGACCGCCATCGTGCGCGCGTGGGTCGCCACGCGGGTCAGGAGCTCGGGCAGGGGCGCGCCGTACAGGACCGCCGACATCAGATCCGTTGACGCGGCGAACCTGCCCACGTCCCTGGTGAGCTGGGGCATCCCGCCGGGCGCCCAGGTGATCGGCGGGAGTTCGCGTTCAGCCTCGGGGATGTGTTCCACGCGATCAGACCGCGGTCCGGCCGGAACGGCGTCGCGCGGCCCTTGCCGGCAGGGTGTCCTTCACGGGCATGGTGAAACTCCGATCCGGACTCTCCAGGTGTCGCACGGCGGGGTGCCGTGGAACGGAATCAGGCCGTCCCGGGGGGAGCGAGCGAGCGGCGGCATGGGCGCCGTACCTGTCCGGGCACTGGAGCGCCCAAGTATCAGACGAGGGGAGACACCGGCCAGTTGCCTGCGTCACGGCCCCCTTGTCGGTCCCGAGCCTACGCCCTGCCGATTCGGATCATGAGTTCTGCACCGTTGCGGCCGGAACCTCCGGCGCTGCTGAGCTGCGGAGTTCAGAGCTTGAAAAGCTTCGGATAGGGCGTGAGGATCCTGATTTTCTGAGTCCCGAAGTCGACCAGGACGGCGCGTCCGGGCTCGATCTCGACCACGCGTCCCAACCCGTGGGTGTCGTGAGTCACCTGGTCGTGGAGCTCGAACTCCTTGACCGGCGGTGCCTCGGCCGGAGCCTTGAAGGGGCTGGTGGGAAGGTGTCGGCGTCTGCCGGGCCTGGATGAAGTCACACCACCAGTATGCGCTCGATCAAGAGTTTTTGGGCGGCTACAGGCTCGGTATGAAAATCATCGCTCCGCAGGTCGGCGCCGAATCGTCCCTGGTGGAGCCTCCTGTGCTACCGTCAAGTAAAGTTGCGGTTCCCATAAACATGCATAGACGCCTGCGGGTCGGACCCTCGGGCGTATTTGTTGTTCTGGATCTTCCGGATGGGCCATCGCGGCGTCTCCGGTCGTGCACGGTGTACGGCCGGGATCGACCCAGAGGGAGATGGCCATGGCCACCGGCACCGTCAAGTGGTTCAACTCGGAAAAGGGCTTCGGATTCATCGAGCAGGACGGCGGCGGCCCCGACGTCTTCGCCCACTACTCCAACATCGCGGCCCAGGGCTTCCGAGAGCTCCAGGAGGGCCAGAAGGTGTCCTTCGACGTCACGCAGGGCCAGAAGGGCCTGCAGGCGGAGAACATCGTCCCCGCCTGAGCTTTGACGCTCAATCGTTAACGTCCGGTCGTTCACGGCGGGCGTTCGCGGCGCGGAAACTTCGGTTTCAGGGTCAGTGTGGTCGGAAGCCCTCGGCTTCCTGCCCGCTGACCCTTTGTCGTTTTCGCCCCCTCCTGCGGCCGACGCCCTGGTGGGTCTGCGCCTTTGGGTGGGGATGGGGGGCCGGCTCCGTCTGAAGTCGCGGTTCTAAGACGGGACGGCGGGTTGAGGCCCTAGGACGGCGCGCTCCCTAGCGTCGAAATCATGATGATGCCGGGTGTGAAGAGCGCGTCCATCGTGGCTGCGGTGGTCTCGGCCATGGGGTTGGCGGGGGCCTGTAAGACATCGCAGGAGCCGCTGACCGTACGGGTGGACTCGGGGAGCGTACGGGGCGTTCTCAAGGGGGACGCCCGGGAGTTTCTAGGGATTCCTTACGCTGCGCCGCCTGTTGGGGGGCTGCGGTGGACGTTGCCGCGCAAGCCACAGCCTTGGAGCGGGGTACGCGCGTCCCGGGCGAGCAAGGACTGCAAGCAGGCCGGGAAGCAGCCCTCGAGCGAGGACTGCCTCTACGTGAACGTCACCGCCCCGCGTAAGCGGCGTGGCCGCCTGCCGGTGATGGTGTGGTGGCACGGGGGCGGATTCACCCAGGGAAGCGGCAAGGACTACGACGCCGTACGGCTGGCCACCGAGGGCAAGGCCATCGTGGTCACGGTGAACTATCGGCTCGGGATCTTCGGCTATCTGGGGCTGCCCGGGCTCAAGGGATCGGGCGACTTCGGGCTCGCGGACCAGATCGCGGCGCTGAAGTGGGCGCGGCGCAACGCCTCGGCGTTCGGGGGCGATCCGCACAACATCACCGTGTTCGGGCAGTCGGCGGGGGCGATGTCGGCCTGCGCGCTGCTCGCATCGCCCGAGGCCAAGGGCCTTGTCGACAAGGCGATCATCTCTTCGGGGTCGTGCCGACTGCGCTGGCCTGCCGGTGGGCTGTTCCCGGGGGCGCCTGCCGACAGGCCGTACGTGCCCGTCAAGCAGGGGCAGGAGGACGGGCTGGCCGCCGCCAAGGAGCTGAAGTGCGGCGATGTGGCGTGTCTGCGGCGCAAGAGCGCGGACGAACTCCTTCCGCAGTCGGCGTCGTTCTCCGATCACCTGGCGTACGGCACCGCTCTGCTGCCGCGGGACCCGGCTGTGGCGCCGCTCGCGTCCGTTCCGGTCATGATCGGCGGTACGCGTGACGAGGCGCGGTCGTTCGTCGGAGGCGCGATCAACTACGACCCGAAGCTGATCACGGCCAAGACCTATCCGCGGCTGCTGGCGGCGGCGTTCGGGAAGGACGCGGGCAAGGTCGCCGCCAAATATCCGCTGTCGCGGTATCGGTCGGCGGGGCCGGCCTGGGCGGCGGTCCTGACCGATGGATCCTGGGCCTGCTCGGCGCTGGCCACTGCCCGCGGCCTCAGGAAAGTCTACTCGTACGAGTTCGCCGACGAGAACGCGCCCAACGTCAACGGGATCAAGATCCCCGGCTTTCCGATGGGCGCGGCGCACGCGTCCGATCTCCCCTATCTGTTCGACCTGGGCGGCCGCGACCTGCTGGTCAACAAGGAGCGCAAGGGACTGGCCCGGACCATGATCGGGTATTGGAGCGCGTTCGCCCGTTCAGGCGACCCGAACCACCGTGGCGCCCCAAGGTGGCGGCCAGGCCTCGCGCCGCTGAGCCTGGCACCAGGCGCGATCCGCACCATCGACGCGGCGTCCGAGCACAACTGCGCGTTCTGGAAGACGACAGGCGTTGCCTGACCGGCCTTGCGTGTCGCCTCACCAGCCTCGCGTGCGTCCTGATCGGTTTGGCGTGATGCGGTGGGTTCGCGTGCTGCTAGCGTCACTCATCGTGCCGGACCGGTTCGAGGCGACGCTGTCACCGCGGTGGCGGATGCTGCTGGTCGTGTGCGCGTTGGCCCTGCTGGCGCCGTTGGTCCTGGGCGTTCCCGAGGGGTACGAACGCGTCGCGCTGATCGCCCTGGTGGCGGTCCAGGCGGGCGCCGTCTGGTGGATGGGTGAACGGCCTGGCACGGTGACCGCGACGGTGCTGCTGGCCGGGGCGGGGATCCAGTTCCTGAATCCCTCCGGCGGGCCCGGGATCGCGCTGATCGTGGTGAGCACGTTCGCCTGGCTCCGTCCCGCCCGCGAGTCCCTGTGGGGCTTGGCCGGGGCGCTGGCGACGGCCGTGATCCTGCCGTTGGCGACCGGCCACGCCCAGCACGCGCTGCTGTGGCCTGGAGCGGCCCTGCTCGCGTGGAGCTGGGGCGCGCTGGGCAGAGCACGCTCGGCCCGCCGCCAGGCCGAGGCGGAACGCGTCGTCCTGGAGGAACGGGCTCGGATCGCCCGCGAGCTCCATGACGTTCTCGCTCACACGGTCTCGGTCATGGTCGTCCAGGCGGCCGCGGCGGACGACGTGTTCGACGCCAACCCGACCAAGGCCCGGCAGGCGTTGCGCGATCTGGAGACCTCGGGTCGGCAGGCGCTCACCGAGTTGCGTGCGTTCCTGCGCACAGTTCGTTCACTTGACGGAGAGGCCGCGCTCGGCGACGTCGAGGCGGCGCCGCAGCCCGGCCTGGCCGACCTCGACACCTTGACCAAGCCCCTGGCAGCGGCGGGACTGCGCGTGACGCTGCACGCCGAGGGCCTGGACGGCCGGACGCTGTCCCCTGGGGTCGAACTGTCCGCCTACCGCATCGTTCAGGAATCGCTCACCAACACGCTGCGCCACGCGCGCGCCAGCACCACCGACATCACCGTCGCCGCCACCGACCGCGAACTCACCATCGACGTCCGCGACGACGGCACCGGCGGCGGCCGCCTGACCGGCCTCGGCGCGGGCCAGGGCATCGCCGGCATGCGCGAACGCGCCGCGATGATGGGCGGAACGCTGGCGGCGGGACCCGACCCCGCAGGCGGATTCCGGGTCCACGCGCGGCTGCCACTGGAGGAGCCTTCATGAC
Organism: Actinomadura barringtoniae; assembly: GCF_017573505.1. Taxonomy (GTDB): domain Bacteria; phylum Actinomycetota; class Actinomycetes; order Streptosporangiales; family Streptosporangiaceae; genus Spirillospora; species Spirillospora barringtoniae. The sequence continues at coordinate 47,041 of NZ_JAGEOJ010000036.1, read as the reverse complement.
CATCAGGGTGCTCGTCGCCGACGACCAGGACCTGGTCCGGGCCGGGTTCTGCATGATCATCGACGCCCGCGACGATCTGGAGGTCGTCGGCGAGGCGGGCGACGGCGACCAGGCCGTCCGGGAGGCCGCACGGCTGCGCCCGGACGTCGTCCTGATGGACGTGCGGATGCCCGGCACCGACGGCATCACCGCCACCCGCCAGATCACCTCAGGCGACGACCCACCCAAGGTCATCATCCTGACCACGTTCGACCTGGACGAGCCGCTCTACGCCGCGCTGCGGGCCGGGGCGAGCGGCTTCCTGCTCAAGGACGTGCGCCCGCCGGAGCTCGCCGATGCCGTACGCGTGGTGTCGCGGGGCGAGGCGCTACTGGCCCCGACCGTGACGCGGCGGCTCCTCGACCGGTTCGTGGCCGTTCAGCCGAGCGAGCCCGTACTGCCCGAACGGCTCTCCGAGCTGACCGACCGCGAGGTGGAGGTGCTCCAGCTGGTCGCCCGGGCCGCCTCCAACGCCGAGATCGCCAAGCATCTCGTGCTGGCCGAGGCGACCGTGAAAACGCACGTCTCGGCCGTCCTGCGCAAGCTCGGCGCCCGCGACCGCGTCCACGCGGTCGTGATGGCCTACGACCTCGGTATCGTCCGCCCCCGCCCCTCGGCCTGAAGTCGCATCCGCAAGACCAGACACGCGGCCGAGGCGCCCCGCTCCGGATCTCCCTAGCCTGGTCACAGGGCGTAAGAGGCACACCACAGAGGGCAGGCGATCACATGTTCAGGTCACGTCGGATGCGCAAGGGCGACGCGTGGGAAGGCGTCGTCACCGGCAAGTCCCGCAACATGCCCGACGGGTCGAATATGTACCACTACCTCGAGGTCACCTTCACCGACGGCAAGAAGAAAAAGATCCGCGTCAAGGGCGGCCTCTGGGAGACCCTGAACGCCGGCGACCAGATCATCAAGCAAGCCGGCTCCGACCCCGTCAAGAAGTAGATCCAGCCAAGAAGCAGCCCGCCAAGCCCGAGGCTGCGGACATGCCCCGACCTCACGCACTCGAACTCAGACGCGCTCGGAGTCGGACGCGCTCAGGGTTCGGACGCGCTCAGCGCTCAGACGTGCTCGGAGACCAGGACCGCGCGGGTGCCGGGTTCCAGGGCCTCGAAGACGTGCGGGAGGTCACCCGGGTAGGCGACGTAGTCGCCCGGGGCGAGCTCCACGGGGTCGTCGGCGGTACCCACGTGCGCGCGGCCGGTTGCCAGTAGGACGTACTCCATGACGCCGGGCATGTGGGGCTCGGATTTGCGTGAGGTGCCCGGCTCGGCCTCGATGCGGTAGACGTCGCGGCGCGCGCCGGGCGGGCAGGCCGACAAGAGGAAGGCCCGGTAGTCGGCCTGCGCGGAGGCCACCGCGACGCCCTCGCCGACTCTGATCACCTGCTGGCGCGGGCGTGGCGGGTCCAGCAGGTGGGCGAACGGGACGTCGAGCGCGATCGACAGCGCCCACATCGTCTCCAGGCTCGGGTTTCCGTTGCCCCCCTCCAGCTGGGACAGCGTGGACTTGGCGACCCCCGCACGCCGCGCGACCTCGGTGATGGACAGCCCGGCCCGGCCGCGCTCGCGCCGGAGCGCCGCCGCGACCACCTCGATGGGGAACCTCTCAGTCACGCGTTCACCATAGCAGTCTCGTGTTCGATTTGACGAACACGGGATCGAGCGTTCATTATTATCGTCATGCGTTCATTCTGGCGAACACTCGGACGGGCGACGGTACGCGACATCGCCCTGGTCTGCGCCGCGGTGAGCCTGGTCGGCGTCTCGTACGGCGCGACCGCCGTCACCGACGGGCTGCCGCTGTGGCTGCCCGTCGTGCTCGGCCTCCTCGTGGTCGCCGCGTCGTCGGAGTTCATGTTCATCGGGATCGTGGCGGCGGGCGGCAACCCGTTCGCGGCGGTCCTGGCAGGGCTGCTGCTGAACGCTCGCCATCTGCCGTTCGGGCTCGGCCTGCCGGACGTTCTGGGCCGGGGTCCGCGCCGCCTGCTGGGCGTTCATCTGATGAACGACGAGACCGTCGTCTTCGCCCGCGCTCAGCCGGACCGGGCCCGCGCGAGCGCCGCCTACTGGGCCTGTGGGCTGGGCATCCTGCTCAGCTGGCCGCTCGGCACAGTGGTCGGCGGCCTCGCGGGAACGTTCATCGACGACAGCGCACCCCTGGGGCTGGACGCGGTCTTCCCAGCGGTCCTGCTGGCCCTGGTCCTGCCCGCGCTACGAGAGCATCGAGTCTCCGCGGTCGCCGGAGCCGTCGTCGCGGTGGCCACCACGCCGTTCCTCCCGATCGGACTGCCCGTACTACTCGCCCTCTCCGTACTGGCGGTGGCCAGATGACCATCCTCGTAGCGATGGTGCTGCTCGGGGCGGGCACGTACGCCCTCCGCATCGCAGGCCCGTGGCTGCGCAGCCGCATCACCTTCCCGCCGCGGGCCGAACGGCTGATGGAGTCCTCCTCGACCGTGCTGCTCACCGCCCTGGTCGCGACCACCGCGCTCACAGAGGGCCACTCCCCTTCCGGCGTAGCGCGTCCCGCCGGCGTAGCCGTGGCCGGTCTCCTCGCATGGAGACGGGCCCCGTTCCCCCTGGTCATCGTCGCCGCGGCCGTCGCCACCGCCTCCCTCCGCCTACTGAACGTCCCCTGACACCCCAACCTCCGCCCCCTGACCCCAACCCCGACGACCCGAAGGAGGCCCTATCTGACCGACCACGCATGACCAGCAGTCGCGCCCTCTGCCGGCCATCGATGAGTGAGCGGGCGGCGCAGATCGGTGGTTGAGCGGACGACGCAGATCGGCATTGGACGCGGGGCGGCAACTGGGCTTGATTCTTTGGCATGGACACCAGTGACGATCGAGGACACAGCCGTCGTGCGTTCCTCTCAGCCTCCGCCGTCACCGCAGTCGCCGTTCCGCTCTTCGCGGACCCGGCGTCCGCCCATGCCGCGGGCGCCAGCGCACCGGTCCCTGGGCCGGGGCAGCCCCTCACCCCTCAGCGTCCAGACAAGGAACTGCGCGAGCTGCTGCGGCAGGTGGACACGCGCAGGATCAAGGCGACCGTCGAACGGCTGGTCGCGTTCGGAACCCGGCACACCCTGTCCAGCCAGACCGACCCCGCTCGTGGGATCGGGGCCGCGGTCGAATGGGTGAACGCGCAGCTCAGTGAGTATGCGGCGGCCTCCGGTGGCCGGATGACCGTGGTCAAGCAGTCGTTCGTGCAGCCGGTGTCGCCGCGCATTCCGCAGCCGACGACGATCACCAATGTGATCGCGACGCTGCGCGGTGACGCCTCGCCGGAACGCGTCTATGTCGTGACCGGTCACCTGGACTCACGCGTCACCGACGTCATGAACGCCACCGCCGACGCGCCCGGCGCCGATGACGACGGGTCCGGGGTCGCGGTGGTGCTGGAACTGGCGCGGCTGTTCGCCACGCGCCGCACGCACGGCACGGTGGTGTTCGGCGTGGTGTCGGCCGAGGAGCAGGGCCTGTACGGCTCGGCGCACATGGCCGCGCAGCTGAAGGCCGCGGGCGCTGATGTGCAGGCGATGTTCAGCAACGACATCGTCGGTGCGAGCCGGGCCTGGGACGGCACCCGGCCCGATCCCTACACCGTGCGGCTGTTCGTGGAGGGCGTGCCGACGTCGGAGACGCCGGCCGAGGCCTCGGTGCGCCAGTCGGTCGGTGGCGAGAACGATGGGCCGTCGCGGCAGCTCGGGCGGTTCGTCAAGGACGTCTCGGACGGCGAGCACACCGGGATGAACGTCCGCGTGATCTGGCGGCGCGACCGGTTTCTGCGCGGCAGCGACCATCTGTCGTTCCTGCAGCAGGGCTACCCGGCCGCCCGGTTCACCGAGCCGCGCGAGAACTACAACCACGAGCACCAGGACGTGCGGGTGGAGAACGGGGTGCAGTTCGGCGACCTGCTGGAGTTCGTCGACTTCGCCTACATGGCCCGCGTCGCCAAGGTGAACGCGTCAGCGCTGTGGTCGCTCGCGCAGGGGCCCGGCACCCCGAAGAACGCGCAGATCCTGGCCACGACGCTGACCAACGACACGACGCTGACCTGGACTCGCGGCACGGACGCGGGCCTTGCCGGGTACGAGGTGGTGTGGCGGGAGACGACCGAGCCGGACTGGACGCACCGGATCGATGTCGGCGACGTCACCCGCGCCACCGTCGACCTGGTCAAGGACAACGTCCAGTTCGGCGTGCGCGCCGTCGACCGAGACGGGCACCGCAGCCCGGTCGCCTTCCCCCGGCCCGGGAGCTGACAGAGGCGCTCCTGCCCCAGGCCCCTGTGGGAGGCCCCTGCGGCAGGGGCGCTCCTGCCTCAGGGCCCTGCGCGTCTCTGATTCCGTGACGCGTCCGCAGTGATGGTTTATTTTTTCTACTGATTGGTGGAGTTTCTCAACCGAGGGCCTTAGGTTGAGGGAATGCGGTCGTACAACCAGTTCTGCTCGATGGCGCGCGCCTTGGATCTGGTCGGGGATCGGTGGACGTTGCTGATCGTTCGTGAGTTGCTGACGCAGGGGGCCTGTCGCTTCTCTGATCTGCGGCGCGGGCTGCCTGGGATCGCTAGCAATCTGCTGGCGGATCGGCTGCGCGAAATGGAGGCGGCCGGGCTGATCACGCGGGACGAGCAGCCACCGCCGATTGCCGCGACGCTGATCGGGCTTACTGAACGCGGCCAGAGCCTCATTGGTGTCGTTCGCGAACTGACCGCTTGGGGCGCGCCTCTGATGGTCGAGCCGCCGGACGACGATGAGTTCAGGGTGCACTGGTTCTCGCTGCCCCTGCGTTACCTGTGTAGCGACGGCGCCCCGGGCGAGGCGGGCGTGGTCGTTCGGCTGGGCGACCCGCGTGACGGCTTCGACGTCGTGGTCGCGGACGGGCGGGTCGATGTTCATCCCTGCTCGCCCGATCGGCGGCCTGACGCCAGCGTCACGGCGCCGCCCGAGGTCTTCGTTCAGCTGTTTACCGGTCAGGTGGGCTTGCGGGGGGCGCGGGACTTGGGGCTGGTCGTTGAGGGGTCCAGCGCTGCGCTCGAACGCATCCTGCCCTAGAGGAGAGGACGGACTGATGGCCGACAAGAAGGAAGCTCCTAATCTCGACCTGCTCGATCGGATCTCCGAGGACTACAAGGACGAGCCCGAGGTCATGATGGGGACCATGTTCCGCAGTCCTGGGCTCCGGGTGGGCGGCAAGATATTCGCCTTCCTGGGCTTTGAGGGCCAGCTCATCGTGAAGCTTCCGCGGGAACGGGCCGTCGAACTCGTCGGCGCGGGGACCGCTGAGGAGGTCGTCATGGGGACGCGGCGCATGCGCGAGTGGATTTCGTTCCCGTGTGGGGATGACCGCGACGCGACGCTCGTGCTCTGGCGTGATGTGGCGCAGGAAGCCTTCACGTACGTCGACTCCCTGCGCCGGGCGAACTAGCGGCCCGGTCCTAGGTTGCCGGGGTGAGGACTTGCAGATCCTTGAGGATGGCCTGGGCTGCGACGCGATGTTCGGCGGCTTGGGTTGGGTCGGTGTCGTTCAGGACTGCCGCTATGCCTTCGTGGGCCAAAGCCTCCTTGTGCCGGTAACCGAGCTTGGGGGCCAGCTCCAACGCCTGCCGGTGTAGGGCCAAGGCCTGCTCGGGAAGGCCGGCCAGGCGGCAGGTCTCGGCGTAGGTGTCCAGGAAGTGGATTTTCCAGTGGTCTTCGAAGAGGTCGTCCAGGAGGGCGAACGCCTGCTGATGGTTGGCCAGCGCCTCGTCGTACCGGCCCATCTGGCGTAGTGCGGCGCCCAGGCAGTTGAGGCACCAGGCCTCGTTGTGCTTGTGCCCGTCCTCGCGTGCCATGTCCAGGGCCTGGTTCAGGTGCTGAACGGCCTCGTCGGGCTGCTCGTCGGCGATGGCGACGCCTAGGGTGATGCGGGCCGTCAGTGTGGGCGGCCAGGCGGGGTCGGCGTGGGGAATGGCGAGGGCTTCGCGGGCCAGTTGTGCTGCTTGTTCGCGGTTGCCCAGTTGGAGCATCGCCCAGGCTTCGTAGGCGACCGCGTGGGCCGCGCCCATGGGACAGTCGGCCGCCGCGTACTGCTGGCCTGCCAGGCGGAAGAGGTCCAGGGGTTCCTCGACATGGCCCTTGTCCCATTTGAGGTAGCCGCGGCGCATGGTGAGTTCGGCCTGCGATCGCGGGTCTCCGGCCTGGGAGACAAGTGGTGTTGCTGCGTCGTAGGCGGTTTCGGCCTCCGCCATACGTCCTGCGTTGTAGCGGGCAAAGCCGAGGTCGCTCTGGGCCTCGGCCAGCTGGAAGGGGTCTCCTAGGCGCTGTGCGGCGACCAGTGAACGTTCGAAGAGGACGTTCAGGTGGGTCGTACCGCAGCGGCGCGCGAAGAAGGCCCGCATGAAGCGCGGCAGCTCGCACACGTGCACGTCGGCGCCGGTGGCCACCGCCGTTTCGAAGACGGCCATCAGGTTGGTGTATTCGGTGGCGAACCACAGGAGCGCCAAGTGCTTGCCGGCGAACTTCGGCAGCTCGGCCGGAGGCCCTCCCGCCGTGACAGGGCGGTTGGGCGAGAGGTAGGACATCGTCGCGTCGGCGGCCGCAGCGGCATGAACGTAGTAGTCGAGCACCCGCCGCAAAGCCTGGTCTAGGTCAGCAGGGGAATCCTCTTCGGCGGCAGCGTTGCGGGCATGCTGGCGCACCAGATCGTGCAGCCGGTAGCGGCCTGCCGCAGGCTGCTGAACGAGGTGTGCGTCGAGCAGGTCCTCCAGCATCATCTGGGCCTTGCGCAACGGGATGTCCGCGAGCGCCGCCGCCACGTACTCGTCGAACGTCGAGCCGGGCAGCTGTCCCAACAGCCGGAAGAAACGGCGCTGCGCCCGGTCCAGTTGCCGTACGGACATGTCGAAGGCCGTGTCGAACTCGGTGGCGCCCTCGGCCATCCGTTCAACCAGGATGCCGACCGTCCAGCCCGGCCGGTGCCGCAGCCGCGCCGCCGCCAGTCGCAGGGCCAGCGGCAGGTGACCGCACAGCCGCAGCACCTCGGCCGCCGATTCAGGGTCGCGGGCGAGCCGGCTGTCGTTCCCGCCCGGGTCGCCGCTCGCCCGGGCCAGCAGTGCGGCGCTTTCCTCGGGCGTCAGAACGTCCAGCGACACCGGGGGCACCTCGTCCAGGCCCATCAGGCGGTTGCGGCTGGTGATCAGCGTGACCGACGGACCCGCGCCGGGCAGCAGCGGGCGGACCTGGTCGGCGTCGGCGGCGTTGTCGAGGACGACGACGGCGCGGCGATGGGCCAGTTCCGAACGCCAGCACGCCGCCAGCGGCTCGATGCCGCCCTCCTGCGGGATCTTCTCCGACGGTACGTCGAGGGCGGCGAGCAGGGTCCGCAGCGCGGGATCGGGATCGAGCGGCGCGCGTCCGGCGGTGAATCCGTGCAGGTCCACGTACAGCTGGGCGTCGGGGTAGTCGTCGGTGAGGCGGTGCGCGGCGTGCACGGCCAGGCAGGTCTTGCCGACGCCCGCCATGCCGTCGATCGCGACGACCCGGCTGTCGTTCACCGCGGCGAGAACGGCGTCGAGCTGGCCCTCCCGCCCGGTGAAGTCGGGGACGTCGCGCGGAAGGTCGTTGCGGGGCGGACGCGGCGCACCGGTGGGCGGTGCGGGCGGCTGGACCTGGCGGCTGGTCTTCGGCGGCGCGGGCAACGGGTTGGAGGCCCGTTCCCACAACGGGCGCAGCGGGCGGGGGTCGCGCTGAACGAGACGGCACAGCGAGATGACCGCGGACCAGGGCGGAACGGTCTGGCCGCTCAGGTAGCGCGACAGCGACGACGAGCTGAGGCCCGCGTCCCGCGCGAGGGCGCGTACGCCGAGCTTGGAGACCTCCTGCAGCAGGCGCAGCCGGGCGGCGAGCTCGTCCTGAGGGTCTTCCTGGTGTTGCACGGCCATAGACCCTGTCTCCCTGTCCCAGCCCGGTACATCTACTTTGCACAGATTAGCCCTGCTCAGGGCGGTTCTGACTGTCCCACGGTGTCCCACGCCCATCGGTTTCCCCGGCCGACCCGGCTGAAATGAAGTCACGCCCCAAGGGAACGGGGCAGCGGCCCAAAAGGCCGGAACGGCTAACACAAGGAGAAACCGAAATGCAGTCACGTATGCAGAACCCCGCGGTCGTCCTCTCCGGCGCGATGCAGCCCATCCAGGAGATCTTCAAGGCCGTTCACTCCGGCGGCGCCGACCCCGAGATCCTCGAGCTGGTCCACCTGCGGGTCAGCCAGATCAACGGCTGCAGCTCGTGCGTCGACGCCGGCGCCAAGACCGCCCGCAAGGCCGGGGTGAGCGACGAGAAGCTGGCCACCGTCGTCGCCTGGCGCGAGACCCCCTACTTCTCCGACGAAGAGCGGGCCGCGCTCTCGCTGGCCGAGGCCGCCACGCGCCTCGCCGACCGTCCCGACGCGGTGAACGACGAGATCTGGGACACCGCCGCCACCTACTTCGACGAGAAGCAGCTCGCCGCGATCGTCCTGATGATCAGCGTCACCAACCTCTTCAACCGCCTGAACGCCACCACCCGCCAGATCGCCGGCGCCTGGGGCTGAGCGCCTGGGGCCTGGGGCCTGAGCCCCTGCCCCCTCCCCCACCCCTCTAGATCCGCACGTACGACCTCACAACACGTACGACCCTCACAAGGAGAAGCACCATGGCCGCAGCGCAGAAGACCGGAAGCAACGCCAAGTTCGACGGCTTCACCGCCGAAGAGCGGGCCGCGATGAAGGACCACGCCCAGGAGCTGAAGAAGGCCGCGCGGCGTACCGCAAGCAAGGCCGACGGCGAGCGCGACGTGCTCGACAAGATCGCCGAGATGGAGGACGGCGACCGCGCCCTCGCCGAACGGATCCACGAGATCGTCAAGACCACCGCGCCGCACCTGGTGCCGCGTCTCTGGTACGGCCAGCCCGCCTACTCCAAGGACGGCAAGGTCCTCTGCTTCTTCCAGCCCAGGGCCAAGTTCAAGACCCGCTACGCGACCCTCGGCTTCAACGACGTGGCGGCCCTCGACGACGGCTCCATGTGGCCGGCCTCCTTCGCCCTGGCCGAGCTGACCCCCCAGGTCGAGGCGCGCGTCACCGCCCTCATGGAGCAGGCGGCCTGAGACCCGAAACTGAAGATCAATGAAGGGCCGATCCCGGTCCAGACCCCAGTATCCGAACTCGGCCGACAGCCGGTGCCCGCGAAGGGCGCCGGCTGTTGCCGTTGATCTCGACCTTGGTACGGCGGCGCCGCTCCGAACCGTGACCGATACTTGGGCCAACCGTAACTCTGTGTGATCTTCTTGTGGGTACGGGGTGATGGTCGGGTGTTCAGCGCCTTGGCGTACGGGATTTCGGCCTCGTTCATGATGATCTGGGTGGAAAATTCCACCCCGGTGTCATGCGGCGGACCGGGAAGCTGTAAGTTCGATCTCCGGGCGGCTTGGATGCGCGCGGCTACGAGCGGGGATCCCGCCGAGCCGCGTGTCAGAGAAAGGTGCCCACCCCTCGAATGCTGATCTCGCGCCCCAAGCAGCAGGACCCTGATCGGGGCGCCCCCACGGGCCGGCCGCGCCGCAAGCTGCTCTTCTTCGGCGGTAAACGGCCCTTCCTGGGCGGCGAACTGCTGATCGTCTTCGTTCTGCTCGAGGTGTACGGCGAGCTGCGCAAACTCGCCGATACCCGGTACTCGACGGCGCTCTCGCACGCCCAGGACATCCTGCGCGTCGAACGGTTCCTGCACCTGGACGTCGAGCTCGGCATGAACCGGTGGCTGACCGAGCACCGCCTGCCGGAACGGATCGCGTCCGAGTGGTACCAGCACACCCACACGTGGTTCACCATCGCGATCCTGCTGTGGTGCTACCTCTCGGGGTCGGCCATCTACCGGCCCGCGCGCAACTCGCTGATCCTGATCAACTTGGTGGGGCTGGCGATCTTCTTCGCCGTTCCGGTGATGCCGCCGCGGCTGATCCCGGACGCGGGCTACATCGACACCGTGGCCGACGCGGGCTACGGCGTGACCCACAGCGATCCGATCACGATGTCGCCGGCCCAGTACGCGGCCATGCCCTCGCTGCATATGGCGTGGTCGTTGTGGGTGATGATCGTGGCGTTCCTGCTGCTACGCCGCTACCGGATCAAGTGGCTGACGATCATCCATCCGGCCATGACCGGGATCGTGATCATGGCCACCGCGAACCACTACCTGATGGACGTGGTCGCCGGGGCGGCCGTCGCGGTCGCCTCGTTCGTGGCGGTCGGCCTGGTCTGGGCGGGCGAGGGAACGCCGTACTTCGGCGGCCAGCTGATCCGCCGCCACAAGGTCGTGGCTCCCCCGCAGCCCGTCATCCGCGAGCCCAGCCCGTCCATCCCCGCAACGGCCGCAGCAACAGCCGCCGCCACGGCCACGACGGCAGCCACTACGGCCACCAAGGCCTCGGCAGCGGCCGCCGCATCCGCCTCGACAGCGGCCACGGCCACCACGGCCACGGCTCCGGCCCCGGCCGCCTCCGCCCCGGCAGCGGCCGGCACCAAAGCCACCCACACCGCGCCCACCGCCGCTGCCGCTGCCGCTGCCGCGGTGGCAGGCTCAATGACCTCGGCCGCGACCCCCGCCAAGGCCAAGCCCAAGGTCAACGGGCGGTCAGGGAGTAACGGCGTCGTCCATCCCGCGAGCACCGCGGGTCCAGGGCCAGGTGATCAGGGCCCAGCCGGCCAGGATGATCCCGACCTCGGCCAGGACGTACCAGGGCCAGGGGCCCAGCAGATCCAGGGCTGAGCCCGTGCTGGGCTTGCGGTTGAGGAAGCCGTAGTTGGTCCCGGCGATCCAGTTGAAGACGAACGTGGCCACGGCCCACGTCGAGGTGACGGCGACCGCGAAGCGGTAGGAGCCCCAGTCCGGGCGCATGCCGAGGCCCCAGGTGAGGTAGACGGCGGTCCAGACGATCATCAGGTGCGGGCCGAAGAAGTTCAGGTAGTCGATGTCAGGGTAGTCCGACCCGTTCAGCGCCGGGGTCAGCAGGGCCTGCACCGACAGCGTGAGGCCCCAGTAGTAGGCGAGCGCGAACCAGCGCCGGTTCCTCGTCCACAGGGTGGGGATGGCGACGATCCAGGCGAGGTCGCACAGCTGGAGGGGCAGCGATCCGCCGAGGCTCCAGTGGCCGGGCAGCAAGGTGTACGTCTGGACGCCGATCACCACGTACGCGATGGCCAGGGAGAACGCCCTGCTGAAGCCCTTGGCCTCGGAGGGCGTCTGCCCCCGGCCGAGCATGATCAGACCGACGCATCCGATCGCGAACAGCCCGAGCGCCGCCCAGTGCGAGGGGCCGTACGCGGCGAAACCACCGGACATCCGGCGATATTAACCGGAGATCGGCCACAAACCGGTGACGGGCCATTAACGGTGACGAAGCGTTAGCCGGCTACGAACTGCTGGCCGCCGTCTATGTCGTAGGTGGCGCCGGTGAGGGCGGTGTTGGTCATGAGGTGGACGGCTAGGGCGGCGACGTCGGCGGGGCCTACTACGCGGCCGATAGGGAGGGTTCGGCGGAGTTCCTCGCGGCGGGCGTCCAGCTTGTCGCCGAGGAGGGACGCCGAGAGTGGGGTGTCGACGAAGCCGGCGGCGATGAGGTTGACCCGTACCGGCGCGATCTCCAGGGCGAGCGAGGCGGTGAACGGGGGCAGCGCCGCGGTGGCGGCGGCCATGATGCCGGGCCTGATGCGGCGGCCGCCCGTTCCGCCCATGAGCAGGATCGTTCCGCCGGGGCGCATCTTGGGGGCGGCGTTGCGGGCGACGTCGAGCGCCAGGACGATGTGGTCGCTGATCGCCAGGCGGGCGGCGTCGGAGTTCATCTCCATGAGGGGCTGGTAGTGCGGCCCGCCTGCCGTGACCAGGACGTGGTCGAGGCGTGACAGGCTTCCGAAGAAGTCCGCCATGGCGGCCGGATCGGTCGCGTCGAAGGCGGCTGTACGTTTCACATCCAGCTCGTGCGCCGCGGCCTTGAGCCGGTCGGGGTCGCGGCCGGTCAGGACGACGTCGGCGCCCTCATCCCTGGCGCGGCGGGCGGTCTCCAGGCCGATGCCCGCGCTGCCGCCGATGAGGACGACGGTCTGGCCTTCGAGTTCTGGCTCGCGCACGGCGTCTCCTCAGGTCGGAAGTGTGGAGCCGGACTGCTCCGCCACCATGTAACGCGAATACCAGACCGGCCAATCCGGGTCGGCCTTGCCGGTGCGCTTCTCGTGCTCGCCGTGGGCGACCGAGGCGCGCCGCATCGCGTCCGCCAGGTCGTGCTCGGAGGAGAACGAGGTCACGCCGGGGTCCACACGACCGGGGAGGCGGGTCGTGATCTCCTGCAGCAGCCACTGGTTGCCGTCGGGGTCGCTGAACTTGGCGCGCGAGAAGTAGCTGCGGCGCTCGGGGTCCAGGCCCGGGGTGGGCCCTTCCGCGCCGAGATGGGAGAAGTCGCTCACCTCGACACCGGCCGCGACGAGCGCGTCCCGAGTGGCCACGATGTCGCCGACGACCAGGTAGTTGGAGGCCGAGCCGGGCGCGGCCGTGGTGAGCGTCGCGCCGAACTGCACCGAGCACCAGGAGCCGGGCGGCGTCAGCTGGACGACGAACGGCGGCGTGACGTCCAGCCTCCACCCGATGCCCTGGTAGAAGTCCCGCGCGCGATCGACGTCGGCGACGGGGATGATCACCACTTCGAGCTTCATGTCGATCGGGTTCTCTCGCAGGCCCATCGCGGCCTCCCTCGGTCGGTGCCGTCGGCCACGACGCTAGCCCGCCTGGACCGCCGCGTCCCCTGAGGTCAGCACCGTTTCGCGGCTTACGGTCGGGGCCTTCCTCACCCGCCGCGGAGGATGTCGGCGATCTCGCGCTGGCCCTTGTCGACCGCGTGCTGCAGCGGCGTCACGCCCTCACCGTCGGCGAGGCCCGGATCCGCGCCGCCGGCCAGCAGCAGGCGGACGATCTGCTGGTACGGCTCGCCGCCGTCGCCGAGGATGATCGCCTCCAGGAGCCCGGTCCAGCCGAGCCTGTTGACGTGGTCGACGTTGATTCCGGTCTTCAGGACCTCGCGTACGTAGTCGACGTGGCCGCGTTCGCAGGCCGGGATCAGCGCCACTCCCCCGTACCGGTTGGTCAGGGTCAGGTCCGGCTTGGCGGGGAGCAGCGCCCGCAGCATCGCCACGCTGCCGGTCACGCCGGTGACCAGGAACGCGCTGTCGCGCTGGTTGTCCTGCGCGTTCGAGTCCGCGCCCGCCTTGACGAGCTCCCTGGCGACCTCGACGTGGTCGGCTGATGCCGCCAGGAGGAGCGGCGTACGGCCCTGGTCGTCGCGGCTCTCGATGGCGGCGCCCTCGTTCAGGGCCTGCCGCACCTGGGCGACGTCACCCTCGGCGGCGGCCCGCAGGAGCGCCTGGTCGTTATCGGTCATCTTCGGTGCCTTCCGTTCGTCGCCCGGACCGCAGGCCGCGACCGCGATGCCGGCCAGCGCGGCGAGCGCCCCTCGCCTAGTGATCATCCGCATTGTGCTGCACGTCCCTGGTCGAGCCGGACGGTGAGGCGCAGCTCGAGAACGTCCGCCAGCCGTTCCAGCACCTGGATGGGCGGCACCAGGGCGCCTGCCTCCAGGCGGGAGACGGTCGGCTGGTCGATGCCGACCAGCTCCGCCAGGCGGGCCTGGGTGAGCCCGAGGGCCTTCCGGCGGAGACGGACCGTGTTGCCGAGGGATTGGTTCATGTGGACCTCCTTGCACGATCCACACTCGCCGCCGGCCGCCACCGGCCCATCATCCGATCGGTTGATCCCTCAACATCCTTCGCATGAGCGCCGCCGCCCGCCATTCCCCGGCCCGCCGTTAATGCGCGCGTGCACGGCGACTTCTTATGCATAATTTATTTGCTTTACCAGTTTGATACTCGCCCTTTAATGTGCTTAACCTCGCCGACATCGACCGAAGTCCGGTCGTGCGCCGAGTCTCCGCAAGGAGAGCCGGGGACCCAATCTCCCGGGGTGAATCCGCTGCTCAGCAGCGGTAGGGCCGTCTCCTTTGGCCCGAACCCGTCAGCTAACCCGGTAGGCGGACAAAGGAGAGGCGAAGGCCCTTTGAATACGGGCATTCAAAACCTGATCAAGGCACTCGAGTCGGAACTCGGGTACACCGAAAAGTCCGACGGCTACAGCAAGTTCGGCGACTGGTACACCAAGAACGTCGACGACTCCTACGACTTCGGGCACGCCGCCTGGTGCGACACGTTCCTCGCCTGGGGCGCCCAGCAGGCCGGCGTCACCGCGCAGACCGGGCAGTTCGCCTACACCCCGTCCCACGCGGCCTGGTTCAAGAAGCAGGACGCCTGGGGGACCAAGCCCGAGCCGGGCGCGTTCGTCTTCTACGACTGGTCCGGCGGCAAGGGGATCGACGGCGTCGACCACGTCGGGATCGTCACCTCGGTCGAGGGCAGTACGATCCACACGATCGAGGGCAACGTCGACGGCCAGTTCGCCAAGCGCAAGGACCGCGACCAGGGCAACGTCGTCGGCTACGGCTACCCCGAGAAGGTCAAGGTCGCCCCGGCCCAGCCCCAGGCCCCAGCGCCGCAGCAGAAGGCGGCGCTCCCCTCGGCGGGCGGCAGCGGCGGCGGTACGGCCACCGTCCTCGCACAGCAGGCCTCCGCACCGCAGGACGCCCCCTCGGTGGAGCTCTGGGGCGCGTTCACGGCGATCATCCTCGCCGCCATCGCCGTCCTGATCGTCGCCCGCCGCACCGTTCTGCCGAACGCCAGGCGCGCGACCGCCCGCAAGGGCCGCCACCACCGCTCCGCCACGACCGCCTGACCGGCCAGACCGCAGAAAGGAACCCCCGATGAAGAAGAACCTGACCCGGCTCTTCGCGGTCTCGCTCGCCGGAGCGGCCGCGATCATGACCCAGACCGTCCACGCCGAGGCCGCGCAGACCCCGCGCGACGGCATCGACGTCTCCTCGTACGACCGGGGCGTGAACTGGGGCGACGGCAAGCTCGGCTTCGGCATCGCCAAGGCCACCGAGGGCTACACCTTCGACGACCGCACGTTCACCGACAACTGGACCAAGCTCCGCGAGAGCGGCCTGGTCCGCGGCGCCTACCACTACGGCCACCCGAAGAACGACCCCGTCAAGGAGGCCGACCACTTCCTCTCCAAGGTCACCCAGGCCGGTCTCCAGCCCGGAGACCTGCTCGTTCTCGACCTGGAGACCACCGACGGCCGTAGCGAGAAGCAGGTCAACACCTGGGCCAAGAGCTGGCTCGGGCACGTCTACCAGAAGACCGGCGTGAAGCCGTTCTTCTACAGCTCCTGGTCGTTCGCCCAGGAGAACGGCGCCGGCCTGGGCGACTACCCGCTCTGGGTCGCGCACTACGGCAAGGAGCCGGGCAAGGTCACCGCCCCCTCCCCGTGGAAGCAGTGGGAGATCCACCAGTACGAGGCCACCGACCACGACCACAACGTGTCGCGGCAAGCCCCGGACGAACTCCGCAAGCTCGGCTACAAGGCCGGCCAGGCCTGAGCCGTGGATGACCGGGGAGCCCCGCTGCGCAGCGAACGAGCCGCAGCTGGGCTCCCCCAGGCTCCTACGACCCTCATGCTTCTACGACTCGCGGGCTTCTACGCCCCTCGTGCTTCTACGACTCGCGGGCTTCCTCGGAGCTCTCGCCCTCGGCGGCCGCGCCCTCGCTGTCGTCTTCGAGAGTTGCGGCCCAGCTTGCCAGGAGCTTCAGGCCGTCGTACGACGGCGTTCCGGGTTCGGCGGAGTAGGCGGAGAGCGTGAGGCCGGGGTCGGCCTGGAGCTCCATCGCCTCGTAGGCGAGGGTGAGGTCGCCGACGACCGGGTGGTGGAAGCTCTTGATGCCGGTCCGGTGGAGGCGGACGTTGTGCTCGGCCCAGCGGACGCGGAACTCCTCGCTGCGGGTGCAGAGCTCGCCGATGAGGTCGGTCAGATCCTTGTTGTAGGGATCGCGGCCGGCCTCGGTGCGCAGCATCGCCACGGTGGAGGCGGCGACGCCCTCCCAGTCGGGGAAGAACGAGGGCCCGTCCGGGTCGAGGAACTGGAAGCGCGCCGTGTTCGCTCGCCCGTACGGGCTCTGGAGGATCGGCCAGTAGAGCGCGTGGCCGAGCTGGTTGGTGGCGAGGACGTCGAGGCGCCCGTTGCGGATGAACGCGGGGGCATCGGTCATCGCGTCCAGCAGTTGCTGCAGGCTGGGCCGGACCTGCCGCACGGGACGGCGGCGGCTCCGGGAGCCGGTGTTGGCGACGCGGGCAAGGTCGTGCAGGTGGGCGCGTTCGGCCTCGTCCAGCTGGAGCGCGCGGGCGAGTGCCTCCAGAACGCTCTCGGACACCCCGCCGAGGTTCCCGCGTTCGAGCCGCACGTAGTAGTCCACGCTCATCCCGGCCAGCATCGCCACTTCCTCGCGGCGCAGGCCGGGAACGCGCCGGTTGCCGCCGTACGCGGGCAGACCCGCCTGCTGCGGCGTGATCCTGGCTCGCCGGGAGGCCAGGAACTCGCGAACGTCGTCCCTGTTATCCACAGCCCCAGGCTATGTGGCCCGCCCGCTGCTTGGGGGGTACGGCCGGTACCTGGATCATCAGGCCCTCATACGGCCGCGCCACCTGGGGTTTCCTAGGGGTGATCTAGTAGCCGATCTGGTCATCGAGGAAGGATCACTATGCGAGGAACCGTTCTGCACGGGCCCGGGGACGTGCGCATCGAGGAGCGCGCCGAGCCGAAGATCGTCGAGGCGACGGACGCGGTCATCCGGACCGTGGCGACGTGCGTGTGCGGGTCGGACCTGTGGAGCTACCGCGGGATCAACGACGTCCCCAAGCCGACGCCGTTCGGCCATGAGTACGTCGGCGTGGTCGAGGCGGTCGGCGGTGAGGTCACCGCGATCCGGCCCGGGCAGTTCGTCGTCGGCTCGTTCTACGCCTCCGACAACACCTGCCCGCACTGCCGTTTCGGCTACCAGACCTCGTGCGAGCGCAAGCAGCCGGTCCCGGGGTGCCAGTCGGAGCTGATCCGCGTGCCGCTGGCGGACGGGACCCTGGTCGCCACGCCGGACGAGCCGTCCGACGAGCTGGTGCCGAGCCTGCTGGCGTGCTCCGACGTCATGGGAACGGGCTGGTTCGCGGCCGTGGCCGCCGAGGTCAGGCCGGGTTCGACGGTCGCGGTGGTCGGCGACGGCGCGGTCGGGCTGAGCGCCGTGCTGGCCGCGCGCGAGATGGGCGCCGAACGCATCATCGCGATGAGCCGCCACGAGACCCGGCAGAGCCTGGCCCGCGAGTTCGGCGCGACCGACGTCGTCACCGAGCGGGGCGACGAGGGCGTCGAACGGATCAAGGACCTGACCGCCGGCGTCGGTGCCGACGCGGTCCTGGAATGCGTCGGCACCGGCGAGTCGATGCGGCAGGCGCTGCGTTCCACCCGGCCGGGCGGCAACGTCGGCTTCGTCGGGGTGCCGCACGGCGTGGAGATCGCGGGCCCCGAGCTCTTCTGGACGCACGTCGCGCTGCGCGGCGGCGCCGCTCCCGTGCGCCGCTTCCTGCCCGATCTGATCGAACGGGTCTGGAACGGCTGGACCGACCCGGGCCGCGTCTTCGACCTGACCCTGCCGCTCAGCGAGGTGGCCGAGGCCTACAGCGCGATGGACGAGCGCCGCGCCATCAAGGCCCTCCTGCAGCCTTAAGCGCTGCGGCCTTAGTCCTCGTTCTGCGGGAGGTGGGTCTTGGCCTCGTCGTAGCCGCCCTCGCCGGCCTCGGCGGGGGCGTAGACGAGGTTCAGGACGCCGGTCTCGAACGTCTGCGACGACAGGAGCTTCAGCGGGATCGCCTCGCCCTCGTCGAACAGCCGCATGCCCTTGCGCACGGCGATGGGGTGCTGGAGGAGGTGCAGCTCGTCCAGCAGGCCCGCGGCGAGCAGCGCTCGCACGACCGAGACCGAGCCGCTCAGCCCGATGACGCCGTCGCCCTCGTTCTTCAGCGCCCGGACCGCTTCGACGAAGTCGCCCTCGAGCTGCTCGGAGTTGCGCCAGGTGAAGTCGAGCTTCTGCCTCGACACGACGATCTTGCGCATGTCGCCGAGCTTCTTGGCGAAGTCGGCGTCCTCGGCGCCCGCCTTCTCACGCTCGGGCCAGGCCCCCGCGAAGCTGTCGTAGGTCACGCGGCCGAAGAGCATCGTGTCGGCCTGGCCGAGGGTGGCGCCGACAGCGGCGCCCATCTCGTCGTTGTAGTACGGGAAGTGCCACTGGTCGGGCGCCTCCACGACGCCGTCGAGCGCGATGAACAACCCCGCGACGATCTTCTTCATGATGAGCCCCTTCAAGGATCTCGTGGTGAGAAGTCACTGTCCCCTACTGACCGACGGACCCGCCAGAACTCATCGCCGACAGGTGATCATTACATTGCGTCAACGTTCGGTTGCGGAGAGCTCAAGGGCGGGAATGCCCATGACATGCGGGCACAGCTGCGGGCGTTCAATGTCTTTCTCGTCCTTATTTCGACGGTCATCGCCATTTCGGTGGTCGCGGCCGTCCCTCAGGCGCGCGCGGACGTGGTGTCCGAACGTCGTCACGGCCGGACCCTGGATCTGAAGGTCCAGTCCGCCGCGATGAAGAAGACGATGGGGGTACGGCTGCTCGTTCCGCCCGGCTGGAGCGAGAACGCGACCCGCAGATGGCCCGTCCTGTGGCTGCTCCACGGCGGCGGGGACGACTACCGCAGCTGGACGTCCCACACGGACGTGGAACAACTGGCCGCCAAGTATCAGGTCATCGTCGTCATGCCCGAGGGCGGGCGATGCGGGAACTACAGCGACTGGCGCAGCGGCGGGGCCAACTGGGAGACGTTCCATATGGGCGAGCTCCGCGAACTGCTGAAGTCGCGTTATCGCGCCGGGGACGCCGCGGCCATCGCGGGCAACTCGATGGGCGGCTTCGGCGCGATGTCCTATGCCGCACGGCATCAGGGCTTCTTCAAGGCGGCGGCGTCCTTCAGCGGCACCCTCGACTCCCTGCTGAAGGGGCACGTGCCCAGCGGGCCGCTCTTCATGGAGACGACGACGGCACTGGCCTGCCTGGGAAGCGACCCCTACGACGTGTGGGGTGACTCCCAGGACCAGCGCGACGTCTGGGAGGCCCACAACCCGACCAGCCAGGCCGCACGGCTCAACGGGGTCTCGCTCTTCGTCTCCTCCGGCAACGGCAAGTTCGGGCCGCTCGACAAGCTCGGAACCCCTGACCTGGTGCTGGAGCCGCAGACGCTCGCCGAGTCCCGGTCGTTCGTCAAGGCGCTGAACAAGGCGAACGTGCCCGCCAAGCTGGACTTCTACGGCAAGGGCACGCACAGCTGGCCGTACTGGCAGCGCGAGCTCCACCGTGCCTTCCCCATGCTGATGAAACGGATCGGCGCCTAGGCAGTTAGGCGCCTAGCCTTTGGCGAACTGTTTCCGCTGGCCAGACCGAGTGCCGGAAACAATGTCCTCATGCGATCAAGACGGTTCTCATGGATGGCCGCACTCGCATGCGGACTCGCCGCAGCGGTTCAGGCCGGCCCGGCATCGGCGTCAGCGGTGGAGGGGATGCCCGTGCGCTGCACGTTGTCGGGGTCGCTCTCGTTCGAGCACGCCGTCACCGAGGCGCCGCACGACACGGCCGTCACGCTCAAGGCCCAGGCGCTGCTGTGCACGGACCCCGACGTCAGCTCCGCCGAGGTCACCGGCACGCTGAAGGGGCCGGTCGGCAGGCTGACGTCCCAGCTCACCGGGACGCTCACCTACGCCTGGCACCTGAAGTCCGGGGCCACCGAGCCCAGCGTCCAGCAGGTGTCGGGCGTGGGGATCGGCGGCGGGTTCAGCTTCGAGGGCGAGACCACGAGCGGCCGCAACCAGGGCCGGCCCGTACGGATCATCCCGCTGACGCCGGGCGCCTTCTCCGAAGGGAAGGGTTCCGAGGTCAGCATGCTGGCGCGCCTGACGATCAAGTGACCGCCCTCACCTCATGATCTCGTTGAAACGGCGGCGCGGCGGGCATGAGGCCAGGGTGGAGATCTCAGCCTTGAGCGGCACGTTCGAACCGGAGTGGCTGCGGCCCGTGCTGGACGGCCGGTGGGAGCCCATCCGCCAGGAGGCCCGCGAGCGCATGCGCGAGCTGCGGCCGCCGGCGGGCGAGAGCGGCGACACCGAGCAGGAGCGCGCCCGCGTGATGGACGGGCTGCGGCGGCTCGCCGAGCAGGGTTATCCACGGCTCGGGTTCGCCAAGGAATACGGCGGCGAGGGCGACATCGGCGGCTCGGTCGTCTCGTTCGAGATGCTCGGGTTCGGCGACCTGTCGCTGCTGGTGAAGGCGGGTGTGCAGTGGGGGCTGTTCGGCGGGGCCGTGCAGGCGCTCGGCACCGAACGCCACCACAGTCGCCATATCCGGGCAATCATGGAGCTGGAGCTGCCCGGCTGCTTCGCGATGACCGAGACGGGCCACGGGTCCGACGTCGCGAGCCTGCAGACCACGGCGACCTACGATCCCGGCGCGGAGGAATTCATTATCCACACCCCTGTGGATAAAGCGCGCAAGGATTACATCGGCAACGCGGCGCGCGACGGCCGGATGGCGGTCGTCTTCGCCCAGCTGATCACCGACACCGAGTCCGGGGAGTCGCACGGGGTGCACGCCCTGATGGTGCCGATCCGCGACGAGCGGGGCCGGGCGCTGCCGGGCGTACGGATCGAGGACTGCGGGCGCAAGGGCGGGCTGAACGGCGTCGACAACGGGCGCCTCTCCTTCGACCACGTCCGCGTCCCGCGCGAGGCGCTGCTCAACCGGTTCGGCGACGTGGAGCCCGACGGCACCTACACCAGCCCGATCGAGAACCCGTCCCGCCGCTTCTTCACCATGCTCGGGACGCTGATCCGCGGCCGGATCAGCGTGGCGGGCGGCTCGGGCTCGGCGGCCAAGACCGCGCTGGCCCTGGCCGTACGGTACGGAGAGGCCCGCCGCCAGTTCGAGCGGCCCGGCACCGGCACCGAGGTCAAGGTTCTGGACTACCTGTCCCAGCAGCGGCGCCTGCTGCCCGCGCTGGCGACGACCTACGCCCTGCACTTCGCGCAGGAGGAGCTGGTCGCGGCGCTCCACGAGATCCAGACCGCCACCCTCCAACCTGACGGCGCCGGAGAGGGCGCCGGAGACGACGACGGCAAGGCCGAGGAGTGGCGGCAGCGCGAGCTGGAGTCGCGCGCCGCCGGCCTCAAGGCGATCGCGACCTGGCATGCCACCCAGACGATCCAGGACTGCCGGGAGGCCTGCGGCGGCGCCGGTTACCTGGCGGAGAACAGGCTGGTGCAGCTCAAGGCCGACACCGACGTCTTCACCACGTTCGAGGGCGACAACACGGTCCTGCTGCAGCTGGTCGCCAAGGGCCTGCTCACCCGCTTCCAGCACGACGTGGAGGATCTCGGCACGATCGGCCTGGCCCGTTTCGTGGCCGAGCAGTTCGCCGAGGCCTTGATAGAACGCACGGCGGCGCGTTCCACCATCGCCCGCCTGCTGACCGCGCGCGGCGAGCCGGACGAGGACGACCTGCTGGACCGGGCCTGGCAGCTGCGCGCGTTCGAGGACCGGGAGAAGCACGTCCTGGAGGGGCTGGCGCGGCGGCTGCGGCGCGCGGCCGCGGACGACGCCGACCCGTTCGAGGTCTTCAACGACGCCCAGGATCACGTGCTGCGCGCCGGGCGCGCACACGTCGACCGGATCGTGCTGGAGGCGTTCGTCGCCGCGCTCGACCGCTGCGACGGACCGGCCGCGCCGCTGCTCGCCAAGGTCTGCGACCTGTACGTGCTGTCGACGATCGAGGCCGACCGCGCCTGGTTCCTGGAGCACGGGCGGCTCAGCCCGGCCACCGCCAAGGCGCTGCTCGAGACGGTCAACGAACTGTGCAAGCAGCTCAGGCCGCACGCCCGCACGCTGGTGGACGGCTTCGCGATCCCCGGCCACCTGCTGGAGGTCCCGATCACCCAGGGCCCGCCCGCCACCGACTGATCCGCGTCACATCACCTCGCTCATCCCACCTCGCTCACACCACCTCGCTCATCCGGTAGCCGATCGGGCGTTCGGCCGTCTCGGGGGCGGCGGGCAGCGTGACGGTCACGCGCAGCCCGCCGCCGTCGCGCGCGCGGGCCGTGATGTCGCCCTCGTGGGCGCGGACGATGGACCGGACGATCGACAGGCCCAGCCCCACCCCCTTGGAGTCGACGATCCGGTCGGCGTCCATGCGGCGGAACGGCTCGAACAGCGCGGGGATCTCGTACGCGGGCACGGACGGGCCCGAGTTGGTCACCTCCAGCTCGACCTGGTCGCCCCGAACGTCGGCCCGGACGCGGCTGGCCACCTCGACCCAGCCGCCCTGCCCGCCGGTGTTGTGGCGGATCCCGTTTTCCACGAGGTTCTGGACGAGCCGTTCGAGCAGGAGCGCGTCGCCCGAGGTCATCGCCTCGCCCGGCTCGGTGCGGACGGCGACGCCGGACGCGTCCGCCTCAGCCGTGGTCTGCGCCACCACGTGGTCGACGACGTCCGCGAGGTCGACGGGGGCGCGCCCGGTGATCTCGTTCTCGGTACGGGCGAGGAGCAGCAGGCCGCCGATGAGCCGTTCGTGCCGCAGGTTGATCTCCAGCAGGCTCTCGCCGAGCTGCAGCACGTCCGGGGACGCCGAGCGGCGCCGCATGGC
Source organism: Actinomadura barringtoniae (assembly GCF_017573505.1). Taxonomy (GTDB): domain Bacteria; phylum Actinomycetota; class Actinomycetes; order Streptosporangiales; family Streptosporangiaceae; genus Spirillospora; species Spirillospora barringtoniae. Next base: position 24,245 of record NZ_JAGEOJ010000036.1, on the reverse strand, counting down.
CACCTCGACCAGGGCGCGGCCGACGGTCAGCGGCGTGCGCAGCTCGTGCGAGGCGTTCGCGACGAAGCGGCGCTGGCCGTCGAACGAGCGGTCCAGCCGTTCCACCATCGTGTCGAAGATGTCGGCCAGTTCCTTGATCTCGTCGCTCGGCCCTTCGAGCGCGATGCGTTCGTGCAGGTTGTTCTCGGCGGCGGGGGCGCTGGCGATGCGGCGCGCGGTCTCGGTGACCCGGTTCAGCGGGGCGAGCATGCGCCCGGCGACGATCCAGCCGAGCGCCGCCGCCAGCCCGCCGACCCCGAGCAGCGCGATCCCGCCCTGGGTGATCAGTGACGTGGTCGCGGCGTCGTGCGCCTTCTTCTGCTGGTCCCTCATCACCTTGTCCGCGCTCGGGAACACGGGGCCGTCCTGCTCCGAGGATCCTTCGCCGGGCCTGGATCCTTCACCGGGCCTGATGGTCCCGGTCAGCTTGACGACGGCCCCCTTGGACATCTGCTGGTCGAACATCACGTACGTGGCACCCAGGAGCACGATGCCGGCGATCAGGAAGAGGCCGCCGTAGGTGAGCGTCAGGCGGGAACGCAGCGACAGTTTCATGGTGCGCTTCTTCATGTTCACAGGGCGCTTCATGGGATCCGGTACCCCGCTCCTTTGACGGTCTCGACGACGGGTGGCTCGGCGAGTTTGCGGCGCAGCTTGAGGATGGTCAGGCGGACGGCGCCGGTGAACGGGTCGGCATGCTCGTCCCACGCCCTTTCCAGCAATTCCTCTGCGGAGACCACGGTCCCTTCGGCCCGCATCAACTCCCACAGAACGGCGAACTCCTTGCGTGCCAAGGGCACGTACCGGCCGTCCCGGAAGACTTCCCGCCGGGCCGGGTCCAGGGTGATGCCCGCCCGGCGCAGAACGGGCGGAACGGCGGGACGCGAGCGGCGCCCGAGCGCCTGCACGCGGGCCCCCAGCTCAGGGAACGCGAAGGGCTTGGTGAGGTAGTCGTCGGCCCCGATCCCCAGGCCCATGACGCGGTCGGAGATCTCGGCGGCGGCGGTCAGCATCAGCACCCGCGCGTCCGACTCCCGCTGCGCCAGGTCCCGGCAGACGTCGTCGCCGTGCACGACGGGAAGATCACGGTCCAGGACGACCACGTCGTAGGCGTTCACCGCGAGGCGTTCCAGCGCGGCGCCCCCGTCGTAGGCGAGATCCACCGCGTGGGCGTCCTCGCGCAGCCATTCGGCGATCGCGCCCGCGAGCAAGCGCTCGTCCTCCACCACCAAGACCCGCATGTGTCCCGTCCCTTCGCACCCCTCAGCAGGGGCCATTCGTCCGCCATGCTGCCGGGCGCCGCGTTTCCTTTCTGTTAGGAAATGCGGAAACGGAGGGGAAACGTCGGACCGGGTTGCATCACCTCTCGTTCGGCCGGAACGGATCCGGCTTCGACGCGAGGAGACGAGAAATGCGACTGCGAACCACCGGCGCGCTGGCGGCGCTCCCCCTGACGCTGGCGCTGGTCCTGACCGGCTGCGGCTCGGGCGACGGCAAGAACGACAAGGTGGCCTCGGCGAACGGCGGCTCGGTCTCGACCGGGACGAGCGGAAAGCCCGGCGGCGGGAACGTCGGCGGCGGCGACAAGGGCGACCAGGCGGTGAAGTTCGCCGAGTGCATGCGCAAGAACGGCGTGAACGTCCCCGACCCCGATCCCGGCAGCGGCCGCATCACGATGAAGTTCGACGGCAGCACGCCCAAGGAGAAGGTCGACAAGGCGATGCAGGCCTGCCGCCAGTTCAGCCCGCAGGGCGACGGCTCGACCCCCGATCCGCAGGAGGAGGAGCGCGGCCGCAAGTTCGCCGAGTGCATGCGCAAGAACGGCGTCGAGAAGTTCCCGGACCCGAAGCCCGGCCAGCGCGGCATCATCATGAACAAGGACGCCGGCGAGGACCCGGACCTGCAGTCCGCCCAGCAGAAGTGCGACAGCATCCTCGGGCAGAGGCCGTAATGGGCGGCTCGGTCATGGAGGATCCACAGGGACCGGCACCGTCGCCCGACGGTCCACCGGCGCCGCCCTCACCGCCCCCGCCGGATGAACGTCCGCGTCGCAGGCGGCGGTCGCGCAAGAAGGCCGTCTTCGCCGTCCTCGCCATCGTGGCGGCGGGTGGGGTCGCCGCCACCGCGCTCACCCTGCGCGACGGCGATTCCGGCGGCACGACCTCGTCGGCAGGGCTGCCGCCGAACACCACCGCCGTGACGCGCCAGACGCTGAACGACAGCCAGAGCGAGAACGGCAAGCTCGGCTTCGGGGACACGACCACGGTGACCAGCCGCCTGCCCGGGACGATCACCCGGGTGCCCGACAGCGGCAGCACGTTCAGCCGCGGCCAGAAGCTCTACGAGGTCGACGACCGGCCCGTGCTGCTGATGTACGGGTCGCGGCCGATGTACCGCGACCTGAAGCCCGGCGTCGAGGGTTCGGACGTGCGCCGGCTCGAACGCAATCTCAGCGCGCTCGGCTACGACGGCTTCACGGTGGACGACGAGTACACCTCGGACACCGCCGACGCCGTCAAGGAGTGGCAGGACGACCAGGGCCTGAAGGAGACCGGGACGGTCGAGCTCGGCCGCGTCGTGTTCGCGCCCGGGAAGATCCGGGTGGACAGCGTCGAGGCGGGCGAGGGAGATCCGACCGCCCCCGGTCGCAAGGTCCTGACCTACACCGGGACCGACAAGGCGGTCACGGTCGATCTGGAGACCACCGACCAGCGCCTGGCCAAGAAGGGCGCGGCGGTCGAGGTGACGCTGCCCGACGACAGCGTCGTGCCGGGCACGATCGACAAAGTCTCGACCGTGATCGAGCCCGGTGGCCAGGGCGAGGACCCGACGACCAAGGTCGAGGTGCTGATCGGGCTGAAGGGCGGCAAGGCGGAGAAGGCCGCCCAGCGCTACACGATGGCGTCGGTGGACGTCGACTTCACCTCGGGCACGCGCAGGAACGTGCTGACCGTGCCGGTCTCCGCGCTGCTGGCGCTGCAGGAGGGCGGGTTCGGCGTGGAGGTCGTCAAGGGCACCGCGTCGTCGTACGTGCCGGTCAAGACGGGCCTGTTCGCGTCCGGCCGGGTGGAGGTCTCCGGCCCCGGCATCGCCGAGGGCACCAGGGTGGGGGTGCCGAAGTGATCTCGTTGAAGGACGTGACCAAGCACTATCCCGGTGGCGTCGCCGCGCTCGGCGGGGTGTCGCTGGAGATCGAGCACGGCGAGCTGCTCGCGATCGTCGGCCCGTCCGGGTCGGGCAAGTCGACCATGCTCAACATGCTCGGCACGCTGGACCGGCCCACCTCGGGCACGGTCCGGGTGGACGGCTTCGACGTCGGCTCGCTGTCGGACGCCAAGCTGTCGGCGCTCCGGGCGAGCCGGATCGGGTTCGTCTTCCAGCAGTTCCACCTCGCGCCGGGCATGCCCGCGCTGGACAACGTCGCCGACGGCCTCCTCTACTCGGGGCTGCGCGCGAGCGAGCGGCGCCGGCGCGCGGCGGCGGCGCTGGAACGGGTCGGGCTCGGCCACCGCATGGACCACCGCCCGCACGAGCTGTCGGGCGGCGAACGGCAGCGCGTCGCGATCGCGCGGGCGGTCGCCGGGGAGCCCGCGCTGCTGCTGGCCGACGAGCCGACCGGCGCCCTGGACTCGGTCTCGGGCGCCGGGGTGATGGAGCTGCTGCGGGGGCTGAACGCGGCGGGCACCACGGTCGTGATCATCACGCACGACCGGGACATCGCCGCCGCGCTGCCCCGCCAGGTGCGGATGCGGGACGGCCTTCTGGTGCCCGGCCACGATGGCCCCGGCCGCCCCGGTGATCTTGTGGCCGCGGGAGCGGGCCGATGAGCACCGACGCGCTGGGCCCCGGCCGTCTCGACGCGCAGCGGCCCGCCGCCCGCCTCCGCCCGGCACGGCTGCGGCCCGGCGACGTCGTCAAGGTCGGCGCCGTCGGGCTGCGGACCCGGCCGCTGCGCGCGTTCCTGTCCGCGCTCGGCATCGCCATCGGGATCGCCGCGATGGTCGGCGTCGTCGGGATCTCCTCCTCGTCGCGCGCCGACCTGGACGCGACGCTGGCCTCGCTCGGCACCAACCTGCTCAAGGTCTCGCCGGGGCAGACGCTGACCGGTGAGAAGGCCAAGCTGCCGCTGGAGGCGGAGTCGATGGTGGCCCGCATCGCGCCGGTCCGTTCGGTGTCGGCGGTCGGACTGGTCGAGGACGCCAAGGTCTACCGCAACCGCAAGATCGACCAGGCGGAGACCGGCGGCATCGCCGCCTACGCCGCCCGTCCGGGGTTGCGCGAGGCGACCGGTGCCAAGCTCGCGAGCGGCACCTGGCTGAACGACGCCACCGGCACCTACCCGGCCGCCGTGCTCGGCGCGTCGGCGGCGGAACGGCTCGGCATCGGACGGGCGACGCCGAACACGCAGGTGCTGATCGGGGGGCGCGAATTCACCGTGATCGGCATCCTCGCCCCGGCGCCGCTCGCGCCCGAACTGGACAAGGCGGCGCTGATCGGCTGGCCGGTGGCCAAGTCCGCGCTCGGCTTCGACGGGCATCCGACCACCGTCTACACCCGTTCCGACGACAGCGCGGTGGAGGACGTCCGGGCGGTGCTGGGCGCGACCGCCAACCCCGAGCAGCCGAACGAGGTCGACGTCTCGCGCCCGTCCGACGCGCTCGCCGCCCGGCAGGCCACCAACAAGGCGCTGACCGGGATGCTCCTCGGCCTCGGCGCGGTGTCGCTGCTGGTCGGCGGCGTCGGGGTGGCCAACACGATGGTCATCTCGGTGCTGGAACGGCGCTCGGAGATCGGCCTGCGCCGGTCGCTGGGCGCGACGCGCGGGCAGATCCGCACGCAGTTCCTGGCGGAGTCCTTGCTGCTCTCGGCCTTGGGAGGCGCGGGCGGGGCGTTGCTGGGGGCGCTGGTCACCGGCGGGTACGCGGTGTCGCAGGGGTGGCCGGCGGTCATCCCCGCGTGGGCCGTGGCCGGGGGCATGGCCGCGACGCTGCTCATCGGCGCCGTCGCGGGCCTGTACCCGGCGGTGCGCGCGTCCCGGCTGTCCCCCACCGAGGCGCTCGCCACACCATGATCATTTCGGCGTGTCCGCTGGTCAGAGCCACGATTCTGGTCTTCCATTCATGATCATTAACGACGTCCCGCCGGGGCGTCGACGAACGAGGGAGCCGGATCACATGGTTCGGACAGTAGGCACGATCACCACCTGGGCGGGCGCGGCGCTGCTCGCCGCGAGCGCGCTCGGCCTCGCGACCACCGCCGCGTCCGCCGCCACCGCCGCACCGGCGAAGGCCACCGCCGCGTCAGCGCGGGCCACCCCCGCGTCCGCGACGGCGGGCACGCGTGGGGTCGTGGATCAGACGGTGCCGGCGCTGGCCCAGGGCGCGATCCCGAACGCGCATCACGACAAGCCCGTGCGGGTGGCGTTCAAGCTGACGGCAGGCGACACCACCTCGCCGTTCAAGGGCTACAGGGTCGGCGACGTCCTCAAGATCACCGCACCGCCGGGGACGACGATCGCCGACCTGATGTGCGGCCCCAAGAAGGACATCGCGGCCGACAGGAGGTCCGCGACCTGCACGATGCCGGCCAGCTCCTTCTGGACGGCCGACCGCTTCGTGATCCTGAACGTCGACGACAACGCGGCCGGGGGCACGGTCACGGGCAAGCTGAGCTACAGCGACCCCGCGGGCAGGCGCCTCACCGCCGCCGACCTCACCGTCTTCATCGCCGGAACGGTGAAGGCCGGCACGTACTGCAAGGCCGCCGACCTCGGCAAGACCGCCTTCACCGACAAGAACAAGGCGATCATCTGCAACCGGGACGAGGACGGCGGTAAGCAGCGCTGGCGGTTCCCCGCCTGATCGTTCAGGTGTGGGCGGGCGCCGGTGCCTCCTCCATCCCGAGGTAGTTGCGGAACATCGGGTGCACCTGGAAGTGCGGCACCGCGGCCAGGTTGATCTGGTGGACCTGGTGCACGCCGTAGAACGCGCTCTCGCCCGGCCGTACGGAGTCCCCGAGCGGCTGGGCGATGAGGAACCCCATCTGGTAGAGGATCTCGATCAGCGCGTCCGGGTCGCAGTGCGGCAGCCAGGGGAAGGTGTCGCGGGTCGGGATGTCGCCGGTGGCAAGTTCCAGGCAGAGCAGTTCGAGCTCGTCCCTGGTCATGGTGTGCCGGCGCCCGCGGAAGACCTCGAAGACGCTGAGGAGCCCGGGGTACTGGTAGCGGTACTCGGCGGCGATGTCCCTGGCACGTTCCGCCGAGTAGGTGTGCTCGGCCCTGGCGATCGCGGCGAACGGGAGCGGCAGCTTCTTCGCCCGTCCCCGCGCGCTCTCCAGGGCGTCGGTGCAGAACTGGATGATCTCGCGGGGACGGTAGAGCGTCCGCTCGATCGTGTATCTGAACGTGGTCTCCCAGCTGCCCCCTGGCGGCGATGCGAAGACCCCTGCCCAGCAGGCCGGATCGGTCGCCCGCTGCAGAACGTCGCCGTCGTACCCCTGTTCCTGCGCCGAGTAGCGGATTCGCTTGGCGATGAGCTCAAGTAGCGATTCCTCCGACCACTGGATGCGTTCGAGGAGGTCGCGGTGCTTTTGCATGTCGTCGTACAGGGCCGGGATGTCGTCGTAGAGCTCCTGGCGGAGTGACACGTACACCCGCAGGTTGGGGTGCAGGGCGTTGATGGACACGCACGCCTGGAACAGCCCCGCCACGAACGACTTGGCGTCCTCGGAGGAGTCCCAGCCGCGGTCCAGCTCGTCGACGAAGACGACCACGCGGCGCTTGTCCAGGACGTTCTTCAACGAGGGCAGCAGGTCGTGGATTTCTTCGAGCTTGTAGAGGCGGTCCAGCTCGCGGGTCCGCAGCCCGGCCTCCAGCGGACCGATCTTGATGCCCTCCAGCCGCTTCAGGTACGAGACCAGGAGCGTGAGCGGGCCGAGGTTGCCGGTGGCGTGGTTGTCACGGATGTAGCGGTGGATGTCGGCGCCGCCGTTCTTGGTCAGCCGCATCCCCTTCTTGGCGATCTCCTTCATCACCAGCACGTAGATGAGGTACTTCCAAGCGGCCGCGTAGGCGCCGTGCTTGGCCCACGAGCCCTTGCGCTCGGCGACCAGCGTCGCGCTCAGCAGCTCATAGGAGTAGTCGTCGGGGGACAGTTCGATGACGTTGCTTCCGGCAAGCCGTTCTCGTTTGGCGATCATCTGGAAGATGGCGCTCTTGCCCGACCCCCGGTTGCCCAGGACGATCGTCTTGGCGCCGGAGTTGACGCGCTGGTACGCGCCCGACTCCACGAAGCATTTCTCCAGGCCGCGGGCGATGTCCCGCTCCGCCGACGGTGTTCCGAAATCCAGGTGGTCGAGCACTTTCGGGGACAGGGCGAGCCGCGGCATGCATCCTCCCGTGGCAACGGACATTGCCAACGAGTTTCACATTCAGCCCGAAAACAGTCCACATATAGACACATGCCCCGCACCCTCAGGGAAGGGCCCCCTCAAGGCAGAGCCAGGCGGAAGATCTTCTTCCACGTGCTGCCGACCTGACGGGCCAGCGAGCCGGTGTTGTACGGCAGGTCGTACTTGACGCAGAGCGCCCGGACGTGCGGGGCGATCTCGGCGTAACGGTTGCTCGGCAGGTCCGGGAAGAGGTGGTGCTCGACCTGGTGGCTGAGGTTGCCGGTGAGCAGATGCAGGAACGCTCCACCGCTGATGTTGGCCGAGCCGGTCAGCTGCCGTACGTACCACTCGCCCCGGCTCTCGTTCTCCAGCCGGTCCTCGGGGAAGACCTGCACGTCCTCGGGGAAGTGACCGCAGTAGATGATCGTGGTCGCCCACAGGTTGCGGGCGGTGTTGGCGATGAAGTCGGCCAGCAGCGTGGACCCGAAGCCGCGGCCTGACAGCGCAGGGAACGCCAGATAGTCCTTGGTCCACTGGCGGCGGATCTTGCGGCCGATCACGCGGAGCTTGGCGCGGGTCAGCTCCTTGTCGTGCTCGCCCGCCAGGATCTGGTCGATCTCCAGGTCGCTGACCGCGACGCCGTACTCGAAGAACATCATCAGCAGCAGCGCGTAGATCGGCTGCGCGACGCAGACCGGATGCCAGGGCTGCTCGGGCGTGATGCGCAGCAGGCCGAAGCCGAGGTCGTCGTCCTTGCCGAGCACGTTGGTGTTGGTGTGGTGAACGACGTTGTGCAGGTGCTTCCACAGCTCGGCCGGCGCCACCGCGTCCCACTCCCACGTGGTCGAGTGGATCTTCGGGTCCTGCATCCAGTCCCACTGGCCGTGCATGACGTTGTGCCCGATCTCCATGTTCTCCAGGATCTTGGCCAGCGAGAGCGTCACCGTTCCCGCCGCCCAGAGCGGCCTGGACCCGCGGCGCCCGCCGGCCATCGCCGACGCCTGGAGGATCGCGCGGCCGCCCAGCTCCAGGCCGCGCTGCAGCTTGATGATCCGGTGGATGTACGCGGCGTCGCGTTCGCCCAACTCGGCGCGGAACCGGTCGCGGAGCGCGTCCAGATCGGCGGCGAGCGCGTCGTGGTCGGCGTCGGTCAGCTGGCTGGTCTGCCGCATGAAGCGTCCTTCTGATGTGGGGCCACGATCCCGGAACGGACTGTTCCAGATGGCCCGCCACGGCGATATGAGATCAGGGACAAAGAATCCGGACTCGGCACGCACTCACGACCATGCATACATCGTTCGCATCCTGCGAACGATGTATTTTCACGGACCCTCCGGTCTGCAGATCGAACGCTTCGGAAGGGAGGTGGAGACCGTGCGCGCGTACCGGATGCTCATGGCGCTCTGGAGCCTGGCGCCCGTGCGGGTCGCGGTCCGCCTCTCCAACTTCGTGCTGAACGCGGTGTCGGTCCGCGACCTGCTGTACGCCCTGCACCGCGCCGAACTCCGCCCCTCCCTGATCGCCCTCGCCTGGCTGGTCCCGTGGGAACGGATCGCGATGTCGCTCTACCGCGCGTTCCGTTCCGCCTACTCGCGCGCCGCTCACTCGCGGGCGGCGACTCACTCGCGGGCGGCGACCAGGGAGACCGGGGACGCCTTGGTCGCCGACCACGCGGTCAGCACGCTCGCGACCGCCGTCACCGCGAACGAGCCGGCGCTCAGCAGCGCGAGCAGTCCCCACGGGACCGCGAGCACCTGCACGCCGCCCGGTCCCGGCCGGAAACCCGCGAGCGCGCCCGCCGCGACCAGCGAGCCGAGCAGCAGACCGATCAGCGTGACGGCCATCGACTCGGTCAAGGCCATCCGTACGACCTGTCCGCGGCTCAGGCCCGTCACGCGCGCGACCGCGAACTCGGCGCGGCGTTCGGTACCGGCGATGACGACCGCGTTGACCACGGCCACGGCGGCGTAGAGACCCGACAGGCCCATCAGCACGGCCATGATCCCCATCGTTCCGCTCTGCTGCGCGTCGACCCGCGCGTCCGCCCAGGCCGCCACGGTGCGGGGCTCGCCGAGCCCGGCCGCACGGATCTGCCGCGCGACGTCGTTCACGGGCGTGCCGGGCGCGACCTTGATCATCGTCTGGGTCTCCGAGTCGTTCGCCACCGTCCCGGCGGGGATCAGCTCGCGCGGCACCAGGAAGGTCTCGCTGCCGTTCTCCAGCGTCGCCGGCAGCCGCGCGACGATCCGCAGCCGGACCTTGCGATCGCCGATGCGGGCCGTCACGTAGGGGCCGCGGACGCCCGCCTCGGCCATGCCGGGGCCGACCGCGATCGTGTTGCCGCGCAGGCCGTCCAGCAGGTGCGGCTTGAAGCGATGCGTCCGCTGGTAGGCGGCGCCGTCGACCGCCACGATCCCCAGGTGATGGGTCTGCCGGAACGACCGCACGTCCTCGCGGTGCCGTGCGGTGACCGCGATGTCGACCGGGATCTGCGGCGAGGCCGTCGCGACGCCCGGGATCCGCGCGATCCGATCCACGGCCGCCGCGTTCTGCGACGACACGACCAGGTCGGCGTCGGTCAGCCGCCGTACGTCGGCGCCGGTCGCGCGGGCCAGCGAGTTCAGCGCGCCGATCAGCCCGATCACCAGCCCGACCAGCACGATCAGCGGCGCCGCCGTGGACGCGCTGCGCCGCACGCCGTCCCGCAGGTTGGCCTGCGCGAGGTCGCCCAGCGGGCTCAGCCGCAGCACGGCGCCGAGCGCGCGCCCGGCCACCGGCACCAGCAGCGGGCTGAGCTGGCTCAACGCGACCGAGCCGGTGATCGACACGGCCATCGCGATCAGCAGCGCGCCGAGGAGGTCGGCCGACTGGCCCGCGCCGACCATGAGGACGGTCAGTGCCAGCGACGACGTTCCGACCAGCCATCGCCCGATCGTCATCACGCGCGCGGCCTGGGGGCTGTCGCGTACGGCGTCCAGGGGCCTGATCCGCGCGGCGCGGTAGGAGGCCGCGAGCACGCCGCAGACCGAGACGCTGATCCCGAGGCCGAACGACACCGGCAGGATCGCCCAGTTCCAGCCCACCCCGAAGCCGTCCGGGAGCAGCCCGATCGCCACCAGCAGCTTGGCCTGCACCCACGTTCCGGGGATGCCGAGCGCCACGCCCGCCGCCGAGCCGGCCGCGCCCAGCAGCACCGCCTCGCACAGCAGCAGCCACACCATCTGGGGCCTGCTGCCGCCGAGGATCCGCACCAGCGCGAGCTCGCGCCGCCGCTGCGCCACGGTGAACGCGAACGTCGACCCCACGATGAAGACCGCGAGGAACAGCGCCAGCGGCACCGCCATGCCGAGCAGCGTCGCCGCCCCGACGTACCCCTCGCGGATCTGCTCGGCCTCCTTGCCCGACGCACCCACCGGGATCTTCGGGTCCCCGGCCGACACCATCACCATCAGGCACGCCTGCACGAGCGCGACGCCGAGCGCCACGGTCAGGATCGCCCCGCTGAACATCGCACGGCGTTCGAGGAACGTGCTCCAGGACATCCGCAGCACGGCTCAGCCCTCCAGCCGCGCGAGGCGTTCGGCCACCTGGGCGGCGGACGGGCGCACGAGCCGGTCCACGATCCGGCCGTCCGACAGCAGCACGACCGCGTCGGCGGCGGCCGCGGCGACCGGGTCGTGCGTCACCATCACCACGCACTGGCCGCTGCCGTCGACCATGCGGCGCAGCATCCCGAGGACCGTACGGGCCGAGGAGGAGTCCAGCGCGCCGGTCGGCTCGTCGGCGAACAGCACCGCCGGACGGGTCGCCATCGCCCGCGCGATCGCCACACGCTGCTGCTGCCCGCCCGACAGCTCCCGGGGACGATGCCGCGCCCGGTCCGCGAGCCCCACCTCGGCGAGCGCCGCCCGCACCCGCTCCCGATCGCGCCCACCCGCCAGCCTCAACGGCATCGCGACGTTCTGCTCGGCCGTCAGCGAAGCGATCAGGTTGAAGTTCTGGAAGACAAAACCGACGGCCCCGCGCCGCAGCCCCGTGAGCACCCCTTCCGGCGCCCGCGTGATGTCCGCCCCGGCCAGGAAGACCCGCCCCGAGTCCACCCGGTCGAGCCCGGCCGCGCAGTGCAGCAGCGTCGACTTCCCCGATCCGGAAGGGCCCATCACGGCCGTCCAGGACCCGGCGGGAAAAGAAAGACTGACCTCGTCAAGGGCCCGGACCCGCGCCGCACCCGACCCGTACTCCCTGGTCACGCCGTACAGCTCGACCGGCGGGCGCATCGTTTGGTTCATGACATCGATCCCACCCGGCGGAGGGGGTCATCGATAACAGGGCAGGCCCCCAACTTGCGGGTATGCCTGGCCATACCTGGCGGGAAGGTCGCCTAACGTAAGCCCGTGACCGCGACCCCGCTAGAGGCTGCCGGGCGCCGCACGTTCCTGCTCACCGGCTGGCCATGGCGCTCCGCGGCCCACCTCCTCACCAGCCCCCTGGCCGCACTGCCGACCGCGCTGATCTCCATTCCGTTGATCATGGCGATGGCGAACGCCCACGACCTCACCGGCTGGTCCTGGACCATCGTCCTGTCCACGGCCCTGATCGCCGGTCTAGGACCGCTGATCGCCACCCCCCTGGCCGGCCTAGAACGCCGCCGCCTCCTCTTGATCGACCGGCGCCCCGTCACCGCCCCCACCAAAACCGGCCTGCTCCCCCGCTACACCGACCCCGCCACCTGGCGAGAGCTGGCCTACGCGGCCCTCCTGGCCGTCCTGGCGCCCGCCCTGATCGCGGTGCTCGGAGTGACGCTGGCCTGGGCACTGACCGCGCTGCTCAGCCCCTGGCTGGTGGCGAACGGCGAGCACACCGTCGCGCTGTGGCCCGTGACCGTCAGCTCGCCAGGCGAGGCCATCCCCTGCGCCGTGGGAGCCCTGATCCTCCTCCTGGCCTTCCCCTATCTACTCGCGCTCCTCGCAGGCGTCCACGGCCTGGCCGCCCGCGCCCTGCTCCAAAGTGCCCCCAACCAACGACTCCGCGAGGAACTGGTAGAGGTCTCCCGCTCGCGCGCACGCCTCGTGGACGCCTTCGAAGCCGAACGCCACCGCATCGAACGCGACCTGCACGACGGCGCCCAACAAAGCCTGCTGGGCCTCACCCTGCAGATCAGCATGGCCCGCCTGGACGTCCCGCCCGATTCCCCCGCCGCCGAACGCATCGACGAGGCCCACCGCCAGGCCAAGGACCTCATGAACGAGCTCCGCGAACTGATCCGCGGCATCCACCCCCGCGTCCTGACTGACCGAGGCCTGACCGCCGCCCTAGGCGAACTAGCCGACAAGTCCCCCCTCCGTGTCACCATCGGCGCCGACCTCCCCGGCCGTCCACCCGCCCCCATCGAGACGACCGCCTACTTCGTCGTAGCCGAAGCCCTCGCCAACGCCGCCAAACACGCCGACGCCACCACCGCGGCCATCCACGCCCACTGGCACGACGCCCTCCTCACCCTCCAGATCGAAGACGACGGCCAAGGCGGCGCCGACCCCGAACGCGGCACGGGCCTCACCGGCCTCGCCGACCGGGTCGCGGTGATCGACGGCAGAATGTTCCTGGCGAGCCCGCCCGGCGGGCCGACGACCCTACGCGTGGAGCTCCCGTGTCACCTGTCCGAGTAGTCCTCGCCGAGGACGGTGTCCTCCTCCGGGAGGGGGTGTCCAGCCTCCTCACCCGCTTCGGCTTCGAGATCGTCGCCGCCGTGGGCGACGCCGACGACCTGATCACCGCCGTCAAGGACCACGCCCCCGACCTGGTCGTCACCGACATCCGGATGCCCCCCGACCACACCGACGAGGGCCTCCGCGCCGCCGTGGCCCTCCGCCGCGCCGACCCCGCCCTCCCCGTCGTCGCGCTCAGCCAGTACGTCGAGCTCAGCTACGCGGGCGACCTGCTCGACTCCGGCGACGGCCGCCGCGTCGGCTACCTGCTGAAGGACCGCATCGTCGACATCGAGGACTTCGTCGACTCCCTGCGCCGCGTCGTGGACGGCGGCACGGTGGTAGACCCGCAGGTCATCCGCCAGCTCCTCAGTCGCCGCGACCCCCTGTCGGAGCTCTCGCCCCGCGAACGCGAGGTCCTGGCCCTGATCGCCGAGGGCCATTCCAACAGCGCCATAGCCGCCCGCCTGGTCATCTCCGACGCCACCGTCGGCAAGCACATCGGCAACATCCTCGCCAAGCTCGACATCCCCCAGACCGACGACACCCACCGCCGCGTCCTCGCCGTCCTCACCTACCTCCGAACCACCCCCCGCTAGGGGAAGGAGGTGTCACGGACTCCAGGCGTGACGCCCATGTCCTCCTGCAGTGACTCCAGGAGCTCTTCCAGGCGACGCCCCTCGGGCTCGTTCAGGAACGCGGTCACGGCGGCGTAGACGTCCACCGTCGCATCCGGATCGTCCGCGTCGTACTCGCCCATGAGGAATCGCGCGAAGGTGGGCGACTCCGGGTCCTCGTCGAGCACCCACCGGCCGCCGATGTCAAAGAACATGTACTCGGCGCAGTACGCCGTCAGCAGCAGATCGAAGGGCTTGTAGCCGATCATCTCGAAGGCGGTCAGGTCCTCGAAAGCGCAGATCGTGCTCATGTGCCCGAGACCGTGGCTCGGGTGCTCAAGGAGGGTCTCCGGCGGATCCCAACGAGACAGCGCTCCCAGGTAAACCACCAGATCGCGACTCTCGCCCACCCAGTTCGGCAGCAGTTCCCGGCGCTCGTCGAGGACGCGGGCCGCCACGTCCGGAGTCAGCGGATCAGGCAGCGGCAGCTCCGGAAGAAACGGGTACGCCATGAAATCTCCTGATCTTGGAACGGCCGAGCCCGCACACTAGCGCAGCCAGCCGCCAAGGCCGGCTTCGTGCCTTGCTGGGTTAGCTAACCGCCTCCGGCCCATCAGACCCCCACCGAACGAGGCTGGGCTCGTGGCCGACCTGAACGCCGTTAGAAGGATCGATGTTGAAGCGGCCGAACAGCGTGGTCGTATCGAGCTGCGAGGCCGCGTTCCACAACGAATCGCGGGAGGTGCTGTTGGCAAGGCGAGCGCAATGCGTCGCGATCGCGGCCGTCGCTACCGCCTGTGCAGCGGGGTAATCAGGGAGCGTCGCCATCCGCTTCCGGTAAGCGTCGAGGAACGCGCCCTCGTCGAGCCCCAACTCAGCGCGACCACCAGCACCGGGGAACCATTGCCCGATGCCGTAGATGCCTTCCGCCTCACCGACGGCTTCCCCGAACTCGCGAACGCCGGCAGCAACAGCGCAAACCGTCTTTGGAGGCGCGTTGAGGCCCCGTGCTCGCGTGACAGTGTCCACGTCTTCCTCAAAGGAGGCGGCACACAGCAGCGCCCAATTCGAATCGACATCCTCCGCAGGGAGGTCCTCACCTGGACCAAGACGCGCGGTGTTGAGCCCGAGCTTGCGCGCGAACGAGTCGGCGCCATCCGTCACCTGTCGGCCGAAGCTGCCTTTGCCGTGGATGATCCAGAGTCGGTCGGGCCGCTCGTTCACCACAAGGCGACGGAGGAACGATTCCGCGTACCGGCTGGTCGGCGTAAGCACCGAGACGACATGACCTGGATGGGCGGCCTCGACGTCATCGCCGGAGCCGCCGTGATTCCAGACGAGCCGGTCAAGCTGCGCGGCGGTTTCCCCAGCCCGGCGCATGAGCTGTGTCGAATATGGGCCGAGGAGTAGGTCGCACTTGGCGGCGAGGCGGCAGAAGACCGCGTCAAAGCCCCTGCGATCGCTCTGATCGTCTTCAATGATCAGGCTGACGCCCTGCTCGGACTCCTGCCAGATCTCAAGTCCGGCACGCGCTTGCTTGCCGAAGCGCGCGTGTTTTCCCGTGAGCGAAAGGCAGGCGCCGACGCGGAGTTGACCAGTGCCGGTCGTGTTCATCGCATCTGCACCTCGTACCGGAACTCATGACGGTCGGCCGCCAGGATCGAGTCTTGTACCTCCACTGGCCGATCCTCGGAGTCGTAGACCGTCCGGATCACGCGGACGACCGGCACGCCTGTCGAAAGGTCGAGCGCCTCGGCCTCCTCACGGGTCGGCATCCTGCTCACGAGATCGTCGACCGACCGCGTGATCTGTCGATGGATCTGGCCCGCCGGGTCCTCGATCACCGCATAGACGCCACCCTTGATCTTGCGGTGCTCGGCGATCGGAGTCCCTGCTGCCATGTCTGCCGGGTAATAGCTGGAGCAAAGCGCCACAGGCTGACCGTCGGCCAGGAACAGACGACGGCGGACAACGACGCTCGCGCCCTCGTCCAACTCCAGGCGGCGGCGAGCATCGACCGGTGCCTCGATCGTCGCCACGTCGAGCAAACGTTGCTCGGCGGTGAGCCCCTGCTCCAGCACTTGGGCATTGAACCCGGGGAGCCCGGCAGCACGGTGCTTGCGATAGTTCGACCCGCTGATGAGCAGGCGAACACGTGGCTGGGGCCGAACGAACGCGCCTTGACCCTGCCGGCTCACGACGAGCCCCTCGCTCTTGAGTAGAGCGATCGCTCTGCGCACCGTCGGCCTGCTGGTGCCGTACTGATCCGCAAGATCGTTCTCGGAAGGCAGCTTCTCGCCGGGCGCTCTGGTGCCGTCGAAGATCTCGGCGCGGAGGTCTTCGACGATGCGCTGATACGGGAAGCCGGTGACCTCGGACATGCCTGGAGCCTACCGGCAGCTTGGATTGCCAAGTTCATTGACTTGTATTTCCAAGTGAGTCTACAGTCATGACAACTTGTAATTCCAAGTGACGTCAGGGCCCCAACGACAAGTAGGGAGCACCCCCTCGAATGGACGCCCGTAGACACCTGGACCAGCGCCGAGAAGCCCGCACGACACTCGACGACCCGCCGCACACGACCGCCATCCCAATGCGGCGGTTGGCGGCACTCGCCGCTCACCTCAAGGGCCGCGAGCTCGTCGTTCAGGAACATCCAGACGGAGTAGTGGTGCGCAACCCTCACCACCGCGAACTGGCCGACACCGTCACGTGTCGCGAGCGGCCGGACGACGGCGACAGGTTGTGGTTCTTCACAAGCTGGAATGACCCGATCGCTGAGGCGGACCGGATCACGGACGCCGGCGTGACGATCGCGGGTTACCTCAAGTACGACGGGGAGGCGGCTGAGGCATGAGCGCCGCACGTCCCAACAACCGGCACGGCGTGGTGGCTGCAGGAGGGCGTCATGCATGATCTGATCGCGAGCCCTGCGAACGGCGAGCATGTCGTCCTGCGCCCAGGCTCTCGCCAAGCCCTCCGCATCGGAGAACGTCGATTTCGTGAGCTCGAAGTCGCGGTCGACTGCCCATCCTGGCTCGTCGATGCAAGTCGCCGAGCGTGGAGCCTGAATCTACTCGGGCGCCCGATCGACGACACCGTGATCGTGCGCAAGCCGACATCGTACGGTTTCGTCAGGGCAACGCACGAGGTCAACCTCGGCTGCAACTACGACTGCGAACACTGCTACCTCGGGCTCAAACGGTTCGAGGGCATGACGTGGCCTGAGCGAGAACGCATGCTCGGAGTCCTGCGGGACGTCGGGGTCCTGTGGCTCCAGCTCACCGGCGGCGAGCCGATGATCGATCGCCTGTTCCCGGAGGTCTACGCACACGCCTATGACCTGGGCATGATGATCGACATTTTGTCCAACGGGTCGCGCCTGCGTGTTCCCCGCGTTCTGGAGCTGCTGACCAAGCGACCGGCGCATCGAATAACCGTCAGCGTCTACGGCGCGACCACCGACAGCTATGACGCGCTGACCCGCCGACCCGGTGCGTTCAGGCTGTTCTGCAAGGGCATGGCTGCCGGCACCGAGGCCGGACTCCCACTCGCCCTCAGCCTGATCGTGACCCGCCACAACGCCGACGAGCTCGGCGCCATGAAAGACCTCGCCGATCGGCTCGGGCTGCCGTACGAGGTCTACTCGAACATGTCGCCGACGATCCACGGTGGCGCCGAGACCCTGCCCTCTCAGTCGGTCGAGCATCTGCGCAAGCGCAAGCCGTTCACCGGCTGCAACGCCGGTCACACGTTCTTCCATGTCGACCCGCACGGCAAGGCGAGCATCTGCAAAATCGGCCGCGAACCGAACGTCGACCTCCTCACCGAGGGCGCCGACGGCCTGCGCGGACTCGGGGAGATCGCTGACGGACTGCTGTTGCGGCAAGGCGGTTGTACTGGCTGCCAGCTCCAAGGAACATGCGGCACATGCATGCCCCTGGTCCAGCTCTACCGCAAAGCCGAATCCCCACTCGCGACCTACTGCCAGCACCGCGACCCCAGAGAGGAGGAATCAGCCGAATGACAGTCGTAGACATCGAGATCCGTCCTCGGCCCGTCGATGACGACGAGATCTTGATCATCGATGACGTTGACGACCTGCTCGCAGCGAACAAGTGTTCCTGCGCCGCTGGCGATGATCAGCCCTACTGACACGAGCGCCGCGGGGCCGTCCCCTACCGTTGGGGGCGGCCCTGCCGCTGGGGGGAGATCGGATGGCAGTCGAACGGATCCGTTGGGAAGACCTGCCGGAGCGAACGCGGCGGCAAGTGGAGACCGAGACCGGAACCGTCTATGCGGCCGAGACGGTGTCGGAGGGCTTGAACTCGGCGATCGCCGCGATCTTGAGAACCGAGTCGGGGCGCGTGTTCGTCAAGGGACTGCACCGCGACTACCCCCGCCGATGGACGCAGGACCGGGAAGCGGCGATCAACTCGTCGATCGGTCACATCTCACCCCGTCTGCTGTGGCGCGTCGAGGGCGAATGGGATCTCCTCGGCTTCGAGGCCATCGACGGACGACATGCCGACTACCGTCCAGGGTCAACGGACCTGCCGCTTCTGATCTCGACGATGGCCGAGCTGGGCAAGACAACTTGCCCCGACGTCGAAATAAAGGTCGCCGAGGACCGCTGGAGGCCCTACGTCTCCAACCTCGCGCATCTCGCGCACTTTGCCGGTGACCGGCTACTTCACACCGACTACAACCCTGTGAACATCCTCATCGCGGACGGTCGTGCGCTGCTGATCGACTGGGCATGGCCGACCAAGGGAGCCGCCTGGATTGACCCTGCCTGCCTGATTACCCGGCTGATGGCCAGCGGGCACACCGCTGCCCAGGCCGAGGGGGCAGTCAGAGATTTGCCCGCTTGGCGCGAGGCGCCGGTCGACGGGTTGCACCGATTCGCCGAGGCGAACGCACGTGTATGGGCGGAGATCGCGACCAACGACTCCTCGGAATGGACGCACAGCATGAACACCGCCGCGCGGGAATGGCTCAAGCACCGAGCCACCCTTTAGCCCACAGGAGAGAGAAGACTTGCCCGCACTTCTGGGCCGTCGAAGAGTGCGGGTGTCTGTGTCCTCCTTGCCGTCCTCACCTACCTCCGCAGCCGACTCGCGCTAGGCGCGCATCAGGTGGGTGGTGAGGGAGTTGAGCTCGATCGGGCCGTCCGCGCCGACGACGACGGTGCCGCCGAGGTTGGCGAGGTGGCCGTCGATCACGCAGTTGGGCTCGAACGCGAAGGTCATCCCGGGCGCGAGCGGCAGGTCGCTGCCGACCGTCGGCACCTCCATGAGCAGCCCGTACTCGGCCGCTTCGGGCAGCCGCCGCAGCCCGCCGCCGAACCCGCAGACCGTGCCGTACGGGTTCAGGCCGTGGATCAGCGGGTGCACGTTCCAGCCGTCCGCCGCCTCCATCGGGGCCTTCATGGCCTCGACGACCTGACCGAAGGTGTTTCCGGGGCGCAGCGCTTCGATCCCGGCGTCGTAGGAGGCGCGGGCGACCTTGGCGGCCTGCTCGACCCGCGCGTCGACCTCGCCGACCGCGATCGCGACCTGGTGCTGGGACTCGCGCATCCCGTACATGCAGAAGACCTCGGCCATGATCACGTCGCCGTCCTCGATGACGCGCGGCGCCTGCGGCCGGAACGACCAGGTCGGCGGCCCCCAGCACGCGAACCCGGGACCGGACTGGATCAGCATGCCCGGCGCCGCCGCCCCGCGCCGGAACCCCTCCGCCATCCCGGCCGCGTAGACGTCGGCCTCGGTCACGCCCGGACGGGTCGCGTTCAGCATCGCCTGGGCCATCGCCTCGCCGATGTCCGCCGAGTGCTTCAGAACGGCCAGCTCCTCCTCCGACTGGCAGAGGGTCCGCAGCAGCAGGCTCAGCCAGACGGGCTTGAACGTCACCTGCGGAAGCTGCTCCAGCACCGACGCCCACAGCGTGTGCGGCATGATCGGGTTGAAGTGGAACGGCGGGTAGGGCTCCAGGCCGACGACGCCGACCGCCGCGCGCTCCAGCCCGTGCTCCTTCAGTACGTCCACGACGCCCATCGCGTGCTTGGCGACCCGCATGTCGCGCGGCTCGATCCAGCCCGCGTCGCCGCGCCGCCGCCCCTCGATGTGGTCCTCGACGTGCATCGGCGACCACACCAGTGAGATCGGGTCGGCGTCGCGCGGGAACACCACGATCGCGCCCGGCCGCTCGTTGGTGAAGTAGACGTCCGGCGCGAACGGGGCGGGCCCGCTGCTCTCGTGCTCGCCGTAGACCACCAGCGCCTCGACGCCCTCGGCGTCCATCAGCTCGCGCGCCAGTGCCCAGCGGCGGTCGCGTTCGGCCGTCGTGTACATCGGAACGTCGCTCATCCTCGTTCTCCCTGCTCTCGATCATGCTTCGTGCAGGTCAGAACGCTAGGCAGGCGGCAAGGCGGAGGAATCAGTCAGATGACCGGCACCGCGACGTCTTATTCTAGTACTAGAATAAGAGGATGGCCGCCGACCTGACGCCCGCCGAGCTGACCTTGCTGGGTCTGCTCGTGGAGAAGCCGAGACACGGCTACGAACTGGATGAGGTCATCAACGCGCGCGGCATGCGCGAATGGACCGAGATCGGCTTCAGCTCGATCTACTACCTGCTGACCCGGCTCCGCGATCGCGGCCTGATCACCGAGGCGACCGGGGCGCCGGCACCACGGGGAAAAGCGCCACAGGGCCGGGCGTCGCGGGGAAAGGCGCGCCGGGTGTACGAGCCGACGCCCGAGGGGCGGCGGGTCTGCGCACAGGCCGCCGAGGCGGCGGTCGCCGAGCTTCGGCCGGTGTTCCCGCCCGTCCTGGTCGGCCTGGCCAACCAACCGCTCATCCCACCCGAGCGGCTCCGGGACGCGCTCGAGCGGCGGGCGGCGGCCCTGGCGGAACGGATCGCCGCCGTCGGCGCGGCCCGCGACGCCCAGCCCGGCCTGCCCGACTTCGTCCGCGCCATCTTCGACTACTCACTCGGTCAACTGACCGCCGAACAGCAGTGGCTGGCCGCGTACATGGACGGCCGGCCTCCCCTCAGGAAGGCAGACGGTCATGGATCGCTATGACATCAAACGAGACCTCAAGCCGTTCTACGCGCCGCGGAACACCGACTGGGCGCTGGTCGACGTGCCCCCGCAGCAGTTCATCGCCATCGACGGACGCGGCGATCCCAACACCAGCACCGAGTACGCCCGCGCCGTCGAGGCGCTCTACGCCACCGCCTACACGATCAAGTTCACCAGCAAGAAGGCTCTCGACAGGGACTTGGTCGTCGGGCCGCTCGAAGGGCTGTGGTGGTCGGACGACCCCGAGGTGTTCATCACCCGCGACAAGGGCGCCTGGCACTGGCGCATGCTGATCAGCCAACCCGACTGGATCGCCGAAGACCTCATCGACGAGGCCAAGCAGGCCGCGCTCGCGAAGAAGGGCCTTCCCGCGATCGCCCAGATCCGCCGCGAGCCCCTGAAGGAGGGCACCTGCGCCCAGGTCCTGCACGTCGGGTCCTACGACGACGAAGGCCCCATCCTCGCCAAGCTCCATCACGAGTACCTCGCCGCCAA
This sequence comes from Actinomadura barringtoniae, assembly GCF_017573505.1. Taxonomy (GTDB): domain Bacteria; phylum Actinomycetota; class Actinomycetes; order Streptosporangiales; family Streptosporangiaceae; genus Spirillospora; species Spirillospora barringtoniae. The sequence continues at coordinate 2,913 of NZ_JAGEOJ010000036.1, read as the reverse complement.
CGATCTGCGCATGACCGGGCACCACCACGAGGTCTACATCGGCGATCCTCGCCGGACCGAGCCCGCCAAGCTCAAGACCGTCCTCCGGCAACCCGTTGAGACGACGAACTAGGTAGTTTCATCCCATGCTGGTCGGACGCTCCACCGAACAGGCCGTCCTCGAAGCCCTGATCACCACCGCCCGGGACGGCGAGAGCGGGGCGCTCGTCGTACGCGGCCAGGCCGGCATCGGCAAGACGGCGCTGCTCGACCACGCCGCGGCGGCGGCCGAGGGCCTGCGCGTCATCCGCACGGAAGGCGTGGAGTTCGAGGCGGAGCTCCCGTTCGCCGGTCTGCACCTCCTGCTCGGCCCGGTCCTGGACCATCTCGACGCGATCCCGGCCCGGCAGGCCGCCGCGCTGCGCGGCGCGTTCGGGCTGGGCCCCGCCGACCAGGGCGGACGGTTCCTGGTCGGCCTCGCGGTCCTGTCCGTTCTGGCCGAGCTGGGCCCGCTGCTGTGCGTCGTGGACGACGCGCAATGGCTGGACCGCGCGTCCGCCGAGGCACTGACCTTCGCCGCGAGACGCCTCCAGCGCGAGGGCGTGATACTCCTCTTCGGCGTACGGGACGGCGCCGGCGCCACCCGCCTCGACGGCCTGCCCGAACTCCCTCTCTGGGGCCTGGACCGCGACGCGTCCGCCACGCTGCTCTCCCGGCACGGCGCCGACCTGGCGCCGACCGTACGGGACCGGATCCTGGCCGAGTCCGAGGGCAACCCACTGGCCCTGATCGAACTGCACACCGCGCTCACCCCCGAACAGCGCGGCGGCGCCGTGCAGCCCCTCTCGTTCAACCTCGGCCCACTGCCCCTCCCGGCGCGCGTCCAGCAGGCGTTCGGCACCCAGGCCGCCCGCCTGAGCGAGGACGCCCGCACGTTCCTCCTGGTCGCAGCCCTGGAAGAGACGGGCGACCTGGACATCGTCCTCCGCGCCGCCGCGACCCTGGGCACGGCCGCCCTCGACGAGGTGGAACGTTCCGGCCTGGTGAGCCCCAACGGCACCACCCTGAGCTTCAAGCATCCACTGGTCCGCGCCGCAGTGATCCAAGACTCGCCTCTCACCACCCGCTTCGCCGCCCACAGAGCCCTTGCCGAAGCCCTAGGCCCCTCAGACCGCCGCGCCTGGCACCTGGCCGCAGCAACGACCGGCCCCGACGAACAAGTAGCCGCCGAACTGGCCGACACCGCCGAACAAGCCGCGACCCGCGCGGGTCACGCCGCGCAGGCCGCCGCTCTGGAACGCGCCGCCGAGCTCACCCCCGATCCCGAACGCCGCGCCGCACGACTGGTCGGCGCCGCCGAGGCGGCCGTCCTCGCCGGAGACCTCGATCGAGCCGCCTCGATCGCACGCCGCGCCGCGAAATCCAACCTCGATCCGCTCCCAGCCGCTCGCCTCGCCCACGTGCTCGCCTCCGTCGAGTTCGAGCGCGGCTCCCTCCGTACGGCGGCCCGGACGCTCATCGCAGGCGCGGACGCGATCGCCGGAACCGGCAAGTCCATCGCCATGCTCGCCGAGGCGGTCCGCGACGGCTACTTCGCGGGCGAGACCGCCCTCGCCGCCGAGGCGGCGGCGAAACTCTCCGCGATCGCCCCCGCCTCACCCATCGCCATATCGCTCGACGGCCTCGCCCGGATGATGGCCGGAGACCTCACCGAGGCCGTCCCCCGCATGCGCACGCTGACCGAGGCCGCCCTCGCCGGCCAGGTCCCCGGCCTGGGCGAACGGCTCATCGCGGGCTCCATGGGCCTGCTCACCGGCGACGACGAGTCGGCCTTCGACGTCTTCGATCGCCTCGTGTCCGACGCCCGCGACTCCAGCCAGATCGGCATGCTCCCGAACGCCCTGGAACACCTCGCCATCACCGAGGTCTTCCTCAGCCGCCGCCGCGACGCCTCCGCCCACGCCGAAGAGGCCATGCGCCTGGCGGAGAGCATCGGCCACCCGCACCGCACCGACCACCTGCGCTGCGTCCTCGCCTGGATCGCCGCGATCGCCGGCGACGAGGAGACCTGCCGTACCCTCGCCGAGCCCGCCATCGACCGCGCCCTGAGCTCCGGCATCGTCCGCACGGCCGTCTGGGGAACGATGGCCATCGGCCTCACCGAACTGAGCCAGGGCAGGTACGACCGGGTCCTCGACCGCCTGGAAACCGCCACCCGCGCGACCCAGGACAGACCCCTAGGTGCAATGAACCTCATCAGCCTGGCCGCCGACCAGGTCGAGGCCGCCGTCCGTTCCGGCCAACCCGATCGCGCCCGAGAACCCCTCCGCCGCTTCGAGCAGTGGGCCGTCCCCACCCAACGCCCCTGGGCCGCAGGCGTCATCCTCCGCTGCAAGGCCCTGCTCGCCACCGACGACAAACAAGACCGCCTCTTCGCCGAGGCCGTAGCCATGCACGAGCAAGGCGGCCGCCCCTTCGAGCGCGCCCGCACCGACCTCCTCTACGGCGAATGGCTCCGCCGCGACCAACGCAAGGCCGAGGCCCGTTCCCGTCTGCGCCCCGCCCTGGAGACGTTCGAACGCATGGGCGCCACCCCCTGGGCAGACCGCGCCCGCGCAGAACTACGCGCCACCGGCGACACCAGCGCTCCGCTCCGCACCGAATCCGCCCTGGACAAGCTCACCCCTCAAGAGCTCCAGGTAGTCCGCCTAGCCGCCCGAGGCCTCTCCAACCGCGACATAGCCGCCCAGCTTTTCCTCAGCCCCCGCACCATCGGCCACCACCTCTACAAGGCGTTCCCCAAACTAGGCATCGCCGGCCGAGGCGAACTCCCCCACCTCAACCTCTAGCTGCGGGGTAGTAACTGAGGCAGAGCACCACGGGCCCTGCGGTGATCGGGATGGGGTACCGGAGTCTCCGATCCAGTACGGCTGA
>NZ_JAGEOJ010000035.1 GCF_017573505.1 Actinomadura barringtoniae | reverse complement strand
CCGTACCCCATGCCGGTGACGACCTGCCGGCGGCGCTGGGCGCGGTGGACCTGGCGATCGTGCTGGCGGCGCACGGTGCGTACGATCCCAAGATGCTCATCAAGCACGCACCCCTGATCTTCGACGCGAGAGGTCACACGCGCGCGCTGGCCGACCCGGCCGCCGAGCAGATCTAGGAGCCGCGCTGAGCTAGAGGCGGTGCTGAGCTAGAGGCGGTGCTGAGCTAGAGGCGGTGCTGAGCTAGAGGCGGTGCTGAGCTAGAGGCGGTGCTGGGCTAGCTGCTTGTTGCGGGCGTTGACCTTCGGGCGCATCTCCGGGACGTTCGTCTGGCGGCAGCCCTTGCACCACTTCGCCGAGTTGCGCACGCCCTTGGTGGCGTCCTTGAGGGTGGCGTAGTACTGCGGCTCGCTGTCGTGGTCGAGGCACTCGACGGCGTACCGCATGATCTCGCCGTGCCCGTCGGTGGCGGGGAGCAGGCGTTCGCGCGGGCCGTCCTCGGCCTCGGTGTCGAGGATGCGGATGCGGCTGCCGGTCTGCCGGTGCACGTAGGTCTTCACGACGTAGCGGGACCGCTCGCGCTCGGCGGTGATCGTCTCCTCGTCGTGCGGCGCGATCGCCTGGGCGGCCCGGACGCGGGCCCGGTCCAGGGCGATCTCCAGCTGCCGTCCCCGTGCCTTCGCGGACTCGATCAGCCTGCGCCGCCGGGCGTTCTTGGCCTCGGGCGCGTTTCCCCTGCTCATGCCGCGTTCGTGCCCCGGCGGTCCCCGAGGGAATCGTCAGGAATGCCAATCTTTACCCTCACCGGGGACGACGTGGGACGAACTCGACCTCCTTGTCCGTCGCGTTCGCCGCCGTCCGCGCGGTCCCGATGGCCTGGTCGATCAACGCGTGGTCGGGGGACAGGTGGCAGGCCGGGTCGGTGCGGGCCGCGTCGCCGGTGAGCACGTACGCCTGGCAGCGGCAGCCGCCGAAGTCCAGCTCGCGGCGCGGGCATTCGACGCACGGCCCGGTCATCCACTCGGTGCCCCGGTAGGCCTGGAACGCGGGGGAGTGCTCCCAGATCCAGCCGAGGGAGTGGTCGCGGGCGGACGGGAAGTCCAGGTCGGTCATCACGCCCGCCGCCTGGCACGGCAGCACGGTGCCGTCCGGCGCGACCGTCAGCGAGATCGCGCCCCAGCCGCCCATGCAGGGCTTCGGCACGCCGGTGAAATAGTCGGGCAGGACCCAGATCAGTTCCACCTGGCCCGCCAGCTCGGTCCGGCGCCGTTCAACGGTCGCCTCGGCCTCCGCGAGCTGCTCGCGGGTCGGCAGGAGCGCGTTCCTGTTGAGCATCGCCCAGCCCTGGAACTGGGTGTTGGCCAGCTCGATCCGGGAGACGCCCCACGCGACGCCGAGATCGATGATGGCGTCCAGGCTGGCGAGGTTGCGGCGGTGCAGGACGACGTTCAGCCCGAGCGCGATGCCCGCGTCCCGGACCAGCGCGGCGGCCTCCTCCTTGGCGGTGAACGAGCGGGCGCCCGCGATCAGGTCGTTGCTCGCGGCGGTCGCGTCCTGGACGGAGAGTTGCACACTGTTCAAGCCGGCGTCGATGAGCTCCTTGAGGCGCGTCTCGCCCAGCCCGAAGCCGCTGGTGATCAGCTGCGAGTGGATGCCGGCGCCGGCGGTCGCGGCCACGATCTCGGTCAGGTCGTTCCGCAGCAGCGGCTCGCCGCCCGACAGGTGCGCGGAGACCACGCCGATCCCGCCGGCCTCCCGCATGACCCGCGCCCAGTCGCCCGTGCTCAGCTCCTGGGAACGGCGCGTGAGCTCGACCGGGTTGGAGCAGTACGGGCAGTGCAGCGGGCAGGAGTGGGTGAGCTCGGCGAGCATCGCCCACGGCGGCCGCAGCGGCCCCTGCGGCTCCGTCTGTTCCTGGGGCTTCGTCGAGTCCTGCGCGTTCATCGGACCCAGCCGTGCTCGCGCACGCGGTCGAGGAACCTCGGCACCTCGTCGGCGACCGGGGCGTCGGGGTAGGCGCGGCCCAGCGCGTCCACGATGTCGGCGGTCGTACGGGCGCCGTCGCACAGCCGCACGATCGCGGCGGCCTCGGCGGTCAGCACGACGACGCGTTCGGGCATCACCAGCAGTTCGGCGTCGCGCACGTCGTCGTGCCGCAGGATGATCGACGGCGCGAGCGCCGGCTTCCAGTCGGTCATCGGGCGCTCCGTTCGGCCGGGCGTGCGCCCGCGTGGTCGACGTGAGAACCTGCGTGGTCGACCGCGTCGAGCAGCGACCACAGCACGTCGCACTTGAACGCGAGCGAGGCGAGGGCCAGCTCGGCGTCGCGTTCGTCCCGCGTCCACCGGACGACGAGGTCGAGCGCCTCCTTGCTGTCGCGCTCGCCCTGGGACACGCGGCTCTGGAAGTACTCCAGCCCGGCCGCGTCGAGCCAGGAGTAGTGCTCCTCGAACGCGCCGATCCGCGTCCGCATCAGGTTCGGCGCGAACATCTCGGTCAGCGACGACGCGACGGCCTCCAGCGGCGAACGCAGGCGGCAGAAGTTGACGTAGCCCTCGACCGCCAGCCGTACGCCCGGAAGGACGTCCTCGCCGGACAGCAGCAGATCGCGGTCCAGGCCCGCGGCCTCGCCCAGCCGCAGCCAGCGCTCCAGCCCGCCCTGGTCGGGCCCGGTCCCGTCATGGTCCTGGATCCGTCTGATCCACATGCGCCGGAGCTCGGGCGTCTCCAGCTTGGCCAGGATCAGCGCGTCCTTGATGGGGATGTGGCGCTGGTAGTGGAAGCGGTTGAGGATCCAGCGCTGGATCTCCTCCTTGTCCAGCTCACCGGCGTGCATCCGCAGGTTGAACGGGTGCCGGTGGTGGTAGCGCTCCTCGGCGACGGCCCGCAGGCGTTCCACGATGCTCATGGTGCTCACAGCTCGATGACCATTCCGTCCTGGGCGACCTCGAGCCCGAGCTCGGCCAGCGCAGCGTGCTGGGGCGCGCCCGGGTCGACGAGAGGGTTGGTGTTGTTGAGGTGCGTGTAGAGCCGGCGTCCGCGCAGCTCGGCGAGGCGGTCGGATGTCCCGCCCGCAATGGGCAGGTGTCCCATCTGCGTGGCCGTCCGCTCCGAGATCCCGGTGGTGCGGGGTTCGTCGTCGTCCCAGAACGTGCCGTCCACGATGACGCAGTCCGCTCCGTCGATCGCCTCCTGCAGCGCGTCCGGCCAGTCGCCGGCCGCGGGCGCGTAGACGAGCACGCCGCCCGTCGAACGATCGGTGATCTTCAGCGCCGAGACCCAGACGTCGTCGGGCCCGGCCCGCGCGTCGCGCGCGTACCGGGGCCGCTTGCCCGAGATCGGCACGGACTCGATGACCAGGTCCCCGTCCACGACGGGGAAGCCCTGCCACTTGAGCTCCGCGTACTGCTCCAGGAGACCGCCGAGCCGGCCCGAGACCGCGTCCCGTACCGCGCCGGTGCCGGTCACCTCGATCCGGTCGGCCTCGCGCAGCCGGGCGATGCCGAGCGTGTGGTCCAGTTCGGCGTCGGTCAGCACCACCCCGGTGATCGGTGAGTCACGTCCCGACGTCGGCCAGAGCCCGAACGCCTCGACCTGCTCGCCGATGTCCGGCGTCGCGTTCACCAGCCACCAGCGCCCGCTCCCGCGATCTCCGCCTCTGGCCCGCACCGCCAGTGAGGCGTGCAGGCGCCTGCGGCCGGGGTGCTGACGTGCGCCGGAACAACCGGCGCACGCGCAGTTCCACTGCGGCACCCCGCCGCCGGCCGCCGTTCCCAGCAGCCGTACTTCCATCTCTTAGCGAGCCGTGAAGTAGTAGGCGGTGAGCTCCATCGAGGTCTCGATGATCTCGAAGTCGGGCGTCGTCCAGGCCATGTGGCCACCCTTCGGGTCGCGGATGTCCTCTCCAGTCAGCGCCTCTGGACATCCTTTTGTCAACGGATACATCCGACCTTTGTCCCTGTTTGCTAGCTCAGGAGCCCCAGGACAGTGAAACCTCGCCACAAAGACCGGATGAATTAAATGCATTGCGGCGCGAGCTCCCGGCTGGCACCTTAGAAACGTCAGCTAGAGCGGGACTCGAGCGAAGCTCGAACGAAGGTCAGTGAGGAGGACCGGCCATGAGCCAGCAGCTATATCGACTGCCCCAGGCCTCTCTCGCCAGCCACGGCCGGTATCGCATCTCCTGATATCCCCGGCCGCATGGTCCGAGTGACGCCACCTCGACGCGCACATGCGGCTCTGTCCCAATCGGTAGAGGGGCCAGTCTCAGGTACTGGATGTTCCGGGTTCGAATCCCGGGAGCCGCACCATCCCTCCGTAGCCCAATGGGTAGAGGTACCAGCCTGAGGTGCTGGAGGTTGCAGGTTCGAATCCTGCCGGGGGGACCAAGGGGCGGCGCCGGAGCGGGGAGAGCCGGGCCTGGCTGTAAACCAGGTGTCTCGTACTGAGTGGGTTCGAATCCCACCCGCCCCACCACTGTCGTAGGCGACCGGTAGCGTCCTCGGCGTGATCGTTCTCTCTCGGGATGACGTCGAGGCGCTGCTGGACGTCGACGCACTGATCGACGCGCTGGCGGACGCGATGGCCGAGCTCAGCGACGGGCGGGCCTCGGTGCCCGAACGCACGGCCGCGCTCCTGCCCGGCACGGGCTCGATGCTCGTGGACATGCCGGGCGCCTCGGCCGGGGCGGTGATGAGCAAGCTCGTCTCGGTCTTCCCCGGCAACGCCGGCGGCCCGACGCCGGTGCGCCAGGCGGTCATCGTGGCGTTCGATCCGGAGAACGGCGAACCGGCGGCGCTGATCGACGGCACCTACATCACCGCGATCCGCACGGCCGCCTGCGCCGCGCTCTCGGCACGCCTGCTCGCCCGCGACGACGCCGAGGTCCTGGCCGTGCTCGGCACCGGACCGCAGGCCGCCGCCCACGTGGAGGCCGTCTCCCGCGTACGCCCGTTCCGCGAGGTACGCGTCGCGGGCCGCGACCTCGACCGGACGACCGTGTTCGTGAAAGACCTGGCGATCGTCAAAGGCTTGTCGGCCGACGCGCCCGTCCGTGGCGACGTGTCCGTGCGGGGCGACGTGTCCGTGCGGGGCGACGTGTCCGTGCGGGGCGACGCGCCCGTGCGTGGCGACGCGTCCGTCCGGGGCGACGTGCCCGTGCGGGCCGTCGCGACTTACGCGGAGGCGCTCGACGGCGCGGACGTCGTGAGCGCCGCGACCTATGCGGTCGACCCCGTCGTACGGCGCGAGTGGCTGGCGGACGGGGCCCACATCACCTCGGTCGGCTACAACCCGCAGGGCCGCGAGATCGACGACGCCACGATCGCCGACGCGGACGTCTTCGTCGAGGCGCGCAAGGCCGCCCTGGAGGCCGTTCCGCCCAACCGCGACCTGGCCGACGCCCTGGCGGCCGGCCTCATCTCGGCCGACTCGGTCACCGAGCTAGGCGAAGTCATCACGAGCAGACCTCGCCGCACCAAGCCCTTCTCCCTCTACAAGTCGGTCGGCTCGATCGTGCAGGACGCGGCCGCCACCTCACTGGTGCTCAGGGCCGCCCGCGAGCAGGGCCGCGGCCGGGAGGTCTCCCTCTAGTCCCCGGCGCCCCTCGATCAGGGCGAGCAGCCCGGCGATCCCGAGCAGCAGCCCCGCGATCGTCCCGTACGTGGCGACCGCACTCGCGAACCCGGACGCACCGCTCCCCAGCAGCCCTCCCGCGAAGATCGCGCCCGCGCCGAGCCACGTCGCGACCAGCACTGGCAGCAGCCGTTCAGGCCCGCGCCGGTGGACCAGCGCGAGCGCGCCCGCCGCGCCGAGGAACGCCAGCACTCCGCTCACCCCGACGAACGTCCGCTGCGTCGCGGTCTGAAACCCCGGGTCGCCGCCCGCCGCCGTACCGCCGAACGCCCAGACCAGGTGAACGACCCCGAACACCGCGGCGACGACCGCCGCCCCGTTCACCGCCAAGACCTGGAGCGCGCGCGTCGGCCCCTGCCCCAGCTCCCGCGTCCGCATCGCGAACAGATCCGCCCACCGCACACGTGCGTGCAGCACGAACCCGGCGAGCAGCGTGACGCCTTGCAGGATGAAGCCGCCGTACACCACCACGAACACCCACGCGTGCAGCCCGTTGCCGTGGTCGTCGGGCGCGGGCGCACCCCCGACGACCGCCTGTACGGCGAGCCCCAGCGGCAGGCCGAGCACGAACGGCGCCAGCAGCCCCGTTCCCACCCAGATCGGCACCAGCATCAGCCAGGCCGGGACGCGCATGCCCCACGGGTAGGCGAACGCCAGCGCGATCACCACGGCCACGGCGTCCATGCCCAGCGTGATGACGTTGGCCGCCACGACGTCGCCGCTGTGCATGTCCATCGTCCCCTTCACGCCCAGATCGCCCCCGGCGACCCACACGACCTTCAGGAAGAGATACGGAACGCAGGCGGCGGCCGTCGCGTAACAGACGAACAGCCTGAGCCTCCACAGGCGCTGAGGTGTCATGGCCCTCAGCCTCGCCTCGCGCCCCTCCTCGGGCCTCCCGCCCCCGGGTGAACCGCGTCCCCTGAACGGGGGAGTGCATTCACAGGAAATTCATTCCGTTCACCGTCGCCTGCGGAGCGCGTTCGCCCAGCTCACGCACGCCCCACCGGCGTGATCTAACGAACGAGATCAACAAGGCTGGGCAATTGGTGACATTTAACAGCAATTGCAAGGAATGCGAACGTCCCTTCTGACCCGCTTGCCCCGCAGTGACCAGGGTCCCCCTCCTGGCCGGGGCACGGGCAGGAGGAGTGCCTCGTGATACGAGTCACCGCGTGCGCGCTGTCGGCGACGGCAGCGCTCGTCTTCACCGCCGGACTGTCCGGCACCGCCAACGCCACCCCGCCGAACATCCCGTCCGCGAGCGTCGCCCGTACCGAGCTGGCCGGCCTCACCGTCGCCGCCGAGACGCACGACGACACCTACGACCGCTCCCTGTTCCCGCACTGGATCACGATCTCGGGCTCCTGCAACACCCGCGAGACCGTGCTCAAGCGGGACGGCCAGAACGTCCAGACCGGTTCCGACTGCGCGGCCACCTCGGGCACCTGGGACTCGCCGTACGACGGAGGCCATTGGACCGCGGCCTCCGACGTCGACATCGACCACATGGTGCCGCTCAAGGAGGCGTGGCGTTCGGGCGCGTGGGCCTGGACGACCGCCAAGCGCCAGGACTTCGCCAACGACCTCACCGACCCGCAGCTGTGGGCGGTGACCGACAACGTCAACCAGGCCAAGGGCGACGACGACCCGGCGAACTGGAAGCCGCCGACGACGTCGTTCTACTGCACCTACGCGCGCGCCTACACGCACGTGAAGCACGCGTGGGCGCTCACCGTGGACAGCGCCGAGAAGACCGCCATCGGCAGCATGCTCGACACCTGCTGAGCGACCGCGGGCCCCGGCCGCAGGCGTCACGTGGCGTCTGGCTCCCCGGCCGGGGCCCCGCGGCCCGCGGCGAGCACGACCCCCGAGCCCAATGTCCCGATCCCCGTCATCACCAGCAGCACCCGATAGTCGACGAGCGAGATCAGCGCCGCTCCCACTCCCATCGCCACGCAGTGCGGCCCCGAGGTGAGAGTCTCCGCCGCCGTGGAGGCTCGTCCGATCAGCGGTCGCGGCGTCTTGCGCTGCAGGATCGTCGTGAAGCCGATCAGGAAGAGCGCCAGCCCGAACCCGCTGACCACCCGCCCGCCCAGGACGCTGGGCAGCCACGCGTAAACGCACACCAGGTTGCCCACGCCGAACCCGGCCAGCCCGATCCCCGTACCCGCCACGTCGCCGACGCGAGCCAACGCGCGCGCCGCGGCGAGCCCGCCGATCACCGCGCCCACTCCCTGCGCCGAGGCCAGCACGCCGACGAACTCCGGCGGCCGGTGCAGCCCCTGGTCGGCCAGCGCGAACGACACCGACTCCACGAGCCCGATCGACAGCCAGGCGACGGCCGCGACCAGGACCGTCCGGCGGAGCGTCAGCTCGGCGAACAGGTGCCGCACCCCAGCCGACACCTCCTGCCGCCAGTGCGCCTCAACCCGTTCCGGCGTCCGCTCGGAAACCCGCACCAGCGCGATCGCCCCGCCCGCCACCAGGAACGTGGCCGCGTCCACGACCGCGACCGTGCCGCCGCCGAACGCTCCGAACAGTGCCGCCCCCGCCAGCGGCCCGCCCAGCCGCAGACTCTCCTGCACGGTGGTCACCCTCCCGTTCGCGGAGGCGAGCCGTTCCTCGGTGAACAGCTCCTTGAGCAGCCCGTTCAGCGCCGCGCTCGACGCGACCATCGACGTGCCGTACAGCACCGCGACCACGTAGACGATCCACATGTCGTCCCGCCCGCGCACGGCGAGCAGCGGCAGCAGCATCACCGCCGAGGCGCAGTTGACCGTGACGAGGAACCGCCGGTGCCGCACGCGGTCGACCAGCCATCCGAACGCCGGGGACAGCGCGAACGGCAGCGAGACGCACAGCAGCACGAGCCCCGCTGCCCCGGTCGAGCCGGTCAGCGTCTTGATCCAGATCGCGAACACCAGCAGCATCAGCGAGTCGCCGGCCATGGTGACCGCCAGCCCCGTCATGAGCAGCCGCACGTTCCTCATGGCGACTCGGCCCGCGTCGTCCGCTCGGCCCGCGTCGTCCGCTCGGCCCGCGTCGTCCGCTCGGCCCGCGTCGTCCGCTCGGCCCGCGTTGTCGGCGCGGCCGGTACCGCCCAGGCGAACATGCGGACCCGCCGCACACCCTCCGGCCTGCCGCCGGGATCGGCGGTGCGCCCCTGATAGCGCATCAGGACCCGCTGGATCTCCGCGTTGGCCTCGGCCAGTTCGTCGGCCGTCATCCAGGTCACGCACTGCGTGAAGTCCGCCGCGTCCTGCCACTCGGGCGGATCCGTGCGCCGCCACGCCAGCCACGAGCGCAGCCCGCCGACCTCATGCTCCAGCAGCGCGGAGTTGAGCTCGTCACCCGCCGCCGCGACATCGCCCGCCTCGTCGGGCCTGCCCCACTCCAGGAACGCGTTCACCGGCCGCCAAGGCCGCTGCCGCCCCTTGCGTTCGCCGGTCTCCTCGACGAACCCGTGCTTGGCCAGCTGCCTGAGGTGCCACGAGCAGTTGGCCGGGCTCTCATCGACCTTTTCCGCGACCTCGGTGGCCGTCGCCGATCCCAGCTCGTGCAGCACCTGAACGATGCGGATCCGCAGCGGATGGGCCAGCACGCGCAGCTCGCCGGCCTCCCGGAGCCTCCGCCGTTCGAGATCACCCATGGCCCGACCGTAACCCTGGAAAGAGTCTTTCGAAAGACCCTTTCCACGAATTGTGATGGTTTGTGGGGATTGGGGGTGGTTCAGGACTCGGCCTCGAATATGAGGGTCTTTCGGCTCTGAGGGTGGGGCCGGTGGCGGGGTGAGGGTGGGTCCAGGAACTCAGAAAGGGGTCGCGAGATGGCGAACTCACAGGCGAAGCGGCGGGGGATCTCCCTCAACCACAACGAGCACGTGGCGAAGCGGCGGGGCATCTCCGTGAATCACAACGAGGGCCTGCGGCGGCGGGGAGTTTCGTTCAACCACAACGAGGGCCTGCGGCGGCGAGGCGTCTCGTTCAACCACAACGAGGGGCTGCGGCGCCGGGGGATCTCGGTGAACCACAACGAGACGCTGCGCTGAGGACTGACGGGGATCCGGAAGGCCGGTCATGGCATCGACAACGGGGGCCAGGGTCGTCCGGATCCCTCGGCTCGTGCCGGAACTGCCGCGGGCGGTGTGGGTCGTGCTCGGCGCGGACGCGGTGTCCGCGGTGGGGAGCGGGCTCACGCTGCCGTTCCTGCTGGTCTACCTGCATCGGGTGCGCGGGCTGGACATCGGGTGGGCGGGGTTGGCGATCTCCGCGGTGGCGCTGGCGGGGATTCTCGGCAATCCGGTCGGCGGGTATCTGGCCGATCGGATCGGTGCGCGGAACGCGCTGGTGTGCGGGCTGGGCGTGGCGGCGGCCGGGAGCGCGGCGCTGGCGGGCGTCGGTTCTGTCGGAACGGCCTTCGCGGCGTGCGGGCTGCTGGGTGTGGGCGTGGCGATGATCTGGCCGTCGCAGGACGCGCTGCTGGCCGAGCTCGCGGGGGAGCGGCAGCGGTCGAGCGTCTTCGCCGTACGGCACGCGACGATGAACTTCGGGCTCGCGGTCGGCGCTGCTTCGGCTGGGTTGCTGGCGAACGCGTCGGATCCGTCGAGCTTCGTGCGGCTGTATCTGCTGGATGCCTTTTCTTTCTTGGTGCTCGTTCCGGTGTTGTTGAGGTTTGTGGGGCCGGCGCCGGTGGCGCGGGAGCGCTCCGGGGGCGGTTACCGGCAGGTCGCCAGGGATCGGGCCTTCCGGTGGGTGTGGGTCTGGGCGCTGCTGATGGTCGCGGCCGGGGTGGCGCAGTTCCATGCCGCGTTCCCCGCCTATGCGACCGGTGAGGGTGGGCTTAGCGCGGGCAGGCTCGGCGTCGTCTACGCGGCGAACTCTGTTGCCGTGCTGGTACTTCAGCTGCCCGTCCTGCGGTTGATGGAGGGACGGCGCAGAACGCGGGGGATGGCGGTCGTCTGCCTTTGCTGGGCAGCGGCTTGGGCCATCACGCTCCTGGCAGGTGGGCGGCTGGTGCTCTTCGCCCTGGCCATGGTGGTCTTCGCGGTCGGCGAGACGTTTCTGGCGCCCACGGCCGCTCCTCTGGTGAACGACCTGGCGCCTGGTGAGTTGAGAGGGCGCTACAACGGGCTCTACGCCTTGGCCTTCACGGCGGGGTTCGTGGTCGGGCCGGCCGTGTGCGGCCTTGTCTTCGCGGTGGGTGCGGACGCGGCGTTCCTGGTGGGGTGCGCCGCGGTTCTGTGCCTGGCGGGTGCCGCGACCCCTGCCCTTGAACGACTTCTTCCTGCGAACGTCAATGGGGATGGTGCGGACGATGCCTGACGCCGAAGAGCTTTTCGACCTCGGACAGGCGGCCCGTGTCGAGGGGAGATACGCGGAGGCCGAGGCGTTCCTGCGGGACGGGATCACGGTGGCCGAGAAGGAGCATGGGCCGGAGACGCTCGAGGTCGCCTACCTGCTGAACGAGCTCGGTGTCACGTTCAAGTACTCGGGGCGCTTTGACGAGGCGTTCGAGCTCTACCAGCGCGCGCTCGCCATCGTGGAGGATCCGGTCGACGTGGCCGGGCTGCATCACAACCTGGGAGGGCTGGAGCACGCGCGCGGCCACTACGCGCGGGCGGCCGTGCACGCCCGCCTCTCGGTGGAGATCAGGCGTGATGCGCTGGGCGACGATCACGTCGACGTCGCCGCGGATCGTGCGGCCCTCGCGGCGATCCTGGACTCGCTGGGGGAGGACGACGAGGCCGAGAGGCTGCTGCGCGACGCGATGGTCGTCTTCGCGCGGGAGCTCGGGCCCGATCACCTTGAGGTCGGCATCACGATGAGCAACCTGGCCTCCCTTCTCCACAAGCGAGGGGACGTTCGCCAGGCCGAGCCGATGTACCGCCGGGCGCTGGCCGAGCGGGAACGGGTGTGCGGGCCCGATCAGCCCGAGCTGGCCGTCACCGTTCACAACCTCGCCACGCTGTGCGCGGAGACGGGGCGGGCCGACGAGGCGAAGGCGCTGTACGAACGGGCGGTGGCGCTGCTCGAACCCGCCGTGGAGCCGGATCACCCCACGCTGACGGCCAGCAGGGACGCCCTCGCGGCCGTGATCGTCGCGCAGCAGGCCGACATGGGGTGAAATGGGTCACATGGATCATCCGTGGGGTGCGCTGAGCGATGCGATCAAGGGCCAGGTCTTCCTTCCCGAGGCGGACGCGTACGAGGTGGCGCGCAAGCCCGCGATCGATCGCTTCCATGGGGTGCGGCCGAAGGCCGTGGTGCGCTGCACCGGCGATGACGATGTGACCGAGGCGCTGGCGTTCGCCCGCGAGCAGGGGATCCAGGTCCGGGTGCGCGGAGGCGGGCACTGCTTCGCCGGGCGCTCGTCGGCCGAGGGGATCGTCCTGGACACGACGCCGATGAACGCGGTGGAGGTGGACGGCGACCGGGGCGATCGGGTTGTGATCGGCGCGGGGGCGCGGCTGGGCGATGTCTACGACGCGCTCGCCGCGCGCGGCGTCACGATCCCGGCGGGTTGTGGACCGACCGTCGGTATCGCGGGTCTCGCGCTCGGCGGCGGGATCGGGATCTTGGGGCGGCTGCACGGCCTGACCTGCGACAGCCTGGAGGCGGCACGGGTCGTCCTGCCGGACGGGCGGACCGTGGACTGCGACGCCGAACGGGAGCCGGACCTGTTCTGGGCGCTGCGCGGCGCGGGCGCCGCCGGGTTCGGCGTGGTGACCTCGCTGACGTTCCGTACGCTGCCGGCGCCGGAGGAGGCGACGACGCTCCACCTGAGCTGGCAGGCCGACCAGGGGGCCGCACTGATCTCGGGCTGGCAGGAGCACGTCCCCGACGCCCCGGCGGAGATGGCGGCGAGCCTGCTGGTGAGGGCGGACGGCGATCCCCTGAGCCCGGCGACCGTGCACCTGTTCGGCGCCATGATCGGCGGCGAGGCGGAGACGCGCGTACGGCTGAACGAGCTGGTCGGGCACATCGGCGTCGCGCCGCGCTCGGTGCTGCTGCGGACGCTCCCGTTCCGCGAGACCAAGCGTTTCCTCGCGGAGTACGGGGTGGAGGGCGAGGCGGCGCCCGGGTCGCACGGCTACATCCGGTCGGGGTTCTTCCGCCGGACGATCCCGGACGAGGCCATCGCCGAGCTCGTGCGGGGCTTCGCGGCCGACCGGGCGCCGGGCGAGGCCCGCGAGCTGGACTTCTCGCCGTGGCTCGGCGCCTACAACGCGGTCGCCGAGGACGCCACGGCCTTCGTTCACCGGCGCGAACGGTTCCTGCTCAAGCTGACCGCCGCCGTGCCGCAGGGGTGTGAGCCGAGCGGCTGGCTCGCCGACGGCTGGGACGCGGTGCGGCCGTGGTCGACCGGCGGCGTCTACGCCAACTTCCCGCAGCCCGAGCTCGGACCGCTGTCGCCCGCGTACCACCTGGGCAACCGCGACCGAGTGGTGCAGGTCAAGCGGCGTTACGACCCCGAGGGGCTGCTCGGCCGCTGACCCGCACCATCCAGCCTTCCTATTGGGCAACTCCTTTTTGGCTACTTCAGGCCGTTGTCCAGTGCGGTGGTGAGGACGCCGGTGTCACCGGACATCTCCCAGACCATCGCGCCGAGCAGGCCCTTGCTGCGCAGCCACGCGGCCTTCTTGCCGATGGACCAGGCGTCGTCGAACGTCCACCACTGCCCGCCGTCGCCGGTGAAGCAGAACGTCGCGACGGCCTGCTCGTCGTGCCGTACGGTGCAGCCGGGCACGCTCGCCACCAGGTTGCTGTAGCCGCGGGTGCCCGCCTCCTCCTGGAACTGGCCGGGCGCCGCGCCCTTGGCGGCCTGCCACTCGCCGTACTTACCGCCGTCGGTCACGCCCTGCCAGCCGCGCCCGTAGTAGGCCAGGCCGATGGTGAGCTTGCGCGGGCTGACCCCTGCGGTGAGGTAGGGCGCTATCGCGTTCTCATCGCTGAAGTGGAACGAGTAGGGGTCGTCGGTGTCGGTGTTGATGTTTCCCTGGTGGCCCGTACGGTTCGGCTCCCAGGAGTTGTCGCTGCCCGCGCCGTGGAAGTCGTAGCCCTGGACGTTGAAGATGTCGAGCGACTTGGCGTCCTGAGCCAGGTCCCAGCCGGCGGACACCTTGGCAGGGTCGGCCGGGGTGAACGCGGTGAGCTGGTAACGCTTGCCAGTCGTCGTGGTCAGCGCGTCCAGCTGCTTACGGAACTCGGCGAGAAGCAGGGCGAGGTTGGCTTTGTCGTTCGTGCTGATGTGGTTGCCCGCGTGCCCCTCGGCGCCGGGCCACTCCCAGTCGATGTCGAGCCCGTCGAAGATTCCCTCCGCCGTGCCAGGGCCGCCCGCGCCGTTGTAGGCGGGCAGGTTGCCCTTGATGTAGGTGTCGATGCAGGACGCGACGAACTTCTTGCGCGAAGCGTCGGCGGCCGCGACGTCGGAGAAGTACTTGGAGTACGTCCAGCCGCCTATCGACATCAGGACCTTGAGCTTGGGGTACTTGGCCTTGAGCTTCTTCAGCTGGTTGAAGTTGCCGCGCAGCTTCTCCCAGCCCGTGTCGCCCACGCCGTCCACCGACTGAGAGGCGGCCATCGGGCGGCCGTAGTCGGCGTCGGCGTCCCCGGCCCCATCACCCTGGTTCGGGTCCTGCGGGTTCTGCGTGGTGCCGCGGGTGACGCCCTGCAGGCAGGTGAGGTTGGTCGGGTCGATGTTGCCGAACGCGTAGTTGATGTGGGTCAGCTTGGCCGCGTTCCCGGTGGTGTCGAGGTTGCGGACGAAGTACTGGCGGCCGTAGATGCCCCACTGCACGAAGTAGCCGACGCGGGCATAGCCGTTCTCGACGACGTCGCTGGTCGTCACCTTCACCGCGTTGCTCGCCGCCGACAGGTTGTCGTACAGGTCGCGGGCCTTGACGGTGAACGTGTACGCCGTGGACGGCGCGAGACCGGTCACCGTCGCGGTCGTGCCGGTCACCGACGTGGCGACGGTGCCGTCCACGAGCACGTCGTAACTGGCGATCCCGCTGTTGTCGGTGGACGCGTTCCACGCGAGGTCCACGCTGGCGGAGGTCTTGCCCGTGCTGCGCAGGTCGCCCGGGGCCGAGGGCGGCGTGGTGTCGTCGGAGGGGTTGTTGGTCTTCACCTTGAGCGCGTCGCTCGCGGGGGAGAGGTTCCCCTTGCGGTCCTTGGTCTTGACGGTGAACGAGTACTCGGTGTTGGGCGTGAGTCCCGTCACCGTGGCCGTCGTACCGGTGACGCTCGTCGCGAGCGTCGTGCCGTTGTAGACCTCGTAGCCCGCGATCGGCAGGCTCCCCGGCGTCGCCGCGTTCCACGCGAGCGAGACCGACTTGGTCGTCTTGGCGGGGGAGCGCAGCCCGCCGGGCGCCCCGGGCGGGGTGTCGGCCGAGCCGTCGCAGTTCTCGTCGAGGATGCGGCAGCTGGTCGGTGTCGTCGCCGAGCTGAGCGTGAACGCGGGGCTGTAGGGCTCGGTGTCGCGGCCCGGCTGGACGGTGTTGATGTAGTACGCGGGCGTCACGGTCACCGACCTGCCGGACTGGGCGATCGTGGCGTTCTGCGGGTTGCTCGCGGTGACCCCCGCGGGCAGGTCGAACGTGATCGTCCAGCCGGTCACCGCGGCGGTGCCGGGATTCTTGACGACGTACTTGCCGGTGGTGCCCGACAGGCTGAACGTCGCGATGAGCTTGCCCGCCGCCGCTGTGGCGTGCGCGGGCACGGCCGTCGCGAGCGCCAGCAGCAGGGCGAGGGAGGTGAGCAGTGCGCGGAGGGGAGTGAGTCGAGAGCGGGCGGCATGGCGATGCATGCGAGCTCCTCAAGGTGGTGGGAACGCGCGGATGTCCCCCGAACCCCGATGCGGATGCCGTTGTCCGTGCTTCCATAGGAAGCTTTCCTAATTAATTAGCCGCACGCTAACCGCTGGTTCAACTCTGAACAAGACCCCCTGTCAGAGCCTCCGCCAACCACCCCAAGTAGGAGACAGGGCCAGTCGGACCGCCCCAGAACTTCAGCACACTCTGCCGATCCAGCCGCCCTTTCCTTGGCAACTACCCCGCCTGACCTGCCCCGATCACCGCGCCCGCAGTCCGTCAACGATCAACGTGCACACGGCATCAAGGTCCGCCTCAATCCCCGGCAGCTCCCACTCACCCACATGAGCCGGATGATGAAAACGGGCCGTCGCGTCAAACACCGCCCGCGCCGCGACCCCCGCATCCGCCACCGCACAATCCCCGCTCGCCACCCCTGCCTCAATGAGCCCCCGCAGCCGAGCCAGCATTCCCTCGACATGCTCGACCGCGACCTCGCTGTGCTCGGAGATCAGCACCCGAAACGTCTCAAAGAGCTCCGGCTCCTCCAACGCCTTAGCCCGCTTCACCAGGAACAAAGCCCGCAACCATCCCCGAACCCGTTCCGCCCCCACCCCGCCACCAGCAGCTTCATCCGCTGTGATCCTGGCCAGCTCGTCTTCGGAACGTTGGAGCCAGCGGCGGGTCACCGCTTCACGCAGGGCGGTCTTGGAGGGGAAGTGGCGGTAGACGCTTCCGTGGCTCACTCCCAGGACGCGCGCGACGTCGACGACCGTGGCCTTGGCCGGGCCGTGGCGTCGCAGGACGTCCTCGGTGGCGGCCAGGATCTGCTCCGCGTCGAGGGCCATCAGCGTTCGCTGTCGAGCAGGTTCATGAGCGGTGCCGGGTAGCGCGTGCCCGCGACCGCGTCCCGGGGCACGGCCCGTTCGATCGCCTCCAGCTCCTCGCAGGTCAGGAAGAGGCCGGCCGCGGGCAGCGCCTCGGCGAGCTGCCCGAGCGCGCCGACGCGCCGGCCGGACCCCAGCTCTCTGGTCTCCATGGGATCCGACCGTACGCGCCCAAACTGACAGATGACAAATTCTGTAATCTGTCAGCTCCGGGCTCGAACCCTCTCAGGCAGCCACACCACCGCCAGCGTCAGCGCGACCAGAAGCGCGCTCACCCACGGCACCGCGCGGTACCCGAGCCCGGCGCCGATGGCGAGACCGCCGAGCCACGGCCCGAGCGCCGCCCCCACGTTCAGCGCCGCCGTGGCGAACCCGCCGCCCAGCGTCGGCGCGCCGGGCGCCGCGTACAGCACCCGGCTGATCAGCGTCGACCCGACGCCGAACGACAGCGCCCCCAGCAGGAACACGAGCGCGATCATCACGTTCCCCGGTGCGACCGCGAACAGCGCCCACCCCACGAGCAGCGCGGCACCGCCAAACGCGACGAGCTCGCCCGACCGCGTGTCGGCCAGCCGCCCGCCGAGCGTGACCCCGGCGAACGACCCCAGCCCGAACAGCGCCAGCACAACCGGCACCCACCCCTCGGCCAGCCCCGCGACCTCGGTGACGATCGACGCGAGGTAGGTGAACGTGCAGAACGTGGCCCCGTTCAGCAGCGCGGCCCGCAGCAGGCTCACGACCACCCGCGGTTCGCTGAGCGCCCGCAGTTCGGCGCCGACCCGCGGCCGAGCCGACGCGGACTCGGGGACCCGCGCGATCGCGACGAGCGCCGGCACCGAGATCAGGGCCACCGCCCAGAACGCCGCGCGCCAGCCCCACGCCTGGCCGAGCAGCGCCCCGGCCGGAACGCCGACGACGCACGCCAGCGTGACGCCGCCGATGAGGATCGAGGTGGCGCGGCCCTTGGCGTCCGGCACCATCGAGGACGCGGTCGCCAGCGCCACCGCCAGGAACCCGGCGTTCGCGAGCGCACCGACGACCCGCGTGGCGAGCAGCACCGGAAAACTGCTGGTCACCGCCGCCAGCACGTGAACGAGCATGAAGACAGCGAGGAAGACCAGCAGAGCGCGGCGCCGGGGCCACCGCAGACTCAGCATGGCCATCGCCGGCGCACCGACGACCATCCCGGCGGCGAACGCCGACGTGAGCGCTCCCGCGGCCGGCACGGACACGCCGAGGTCCCCGGCGATGTCCGGAACGAGCCCGGCGAGCATGAATTCGGATGTCCCCTGAGCGAAGATCGCCAGGGCGAGCAGGTAAAGAGCGAAGGGCACAGCACAGCTCCGCGACGTACGAAGGGCCAGAGGTCAGCATCTGGTCGCAGGGCAGCGCGAAGCGAAGGCCTCAAAGAGAAGAAGCCCCACGTCAGCGACTGGCCACCGGACGACCGGTGGCTAGCGTCTTGACGCCTCGGGGCTGGACATGCCTCGCAGGTTAGCCGTTCCCCGCCGAAAGATCGAGTCGGTTATGCCCTGGTGGCGGCTCGGTGGGCGGCTACTCGTTCGCGGGTGGCGCAGCGGCGGGAGCAGTAGCGCTTCGGGAGGCCGCTGCCCTGGGTGATGTAGACGTTCTGGCACGTGGGGGACGCGCAGACGCCGCCGGGCGGGCGTTGGCGATCCCAGACGAGCACGGTCAGCGCCAGGCAGGACGAGGCGAGGAACCATTCGCCCCAGGGGGCGTCGTCGTCACGGTCTAGGTGCGGGTGCCAGGGCGTTCGACCGTGGTGGGAGGTGAGCCGCAGCCATCCGGCGTTCCTGGCCAGGAGTTCGTTCAGCGCGGCGGCGGCCGCGTCCACGTCCTCGGCGGCGAAGACCTTGCGGAGCTTCACGGCGGCGGCGCGCATTTCTGTGAGGTCGGCGGCCGAGACCTCGATGGGCTCGGCCTCGCCGTGCTCGCGCAGGACGTCGACGACCGAACCGCCGTCGTTCAGGCAGTTGATCAGGGCGGCCGTACGCAGGGCGGCGGCCTGTACGGGGTGCCTCGTGGTCCAGTCGTCGTGCATTGGTTGAATGTAACGCATCTGGACTAGTGTTACGTTACGAAAGTAACGTCATTGAGGTGATAAAGCGTTACCTTGCCGGTGCGGCTGCTGCCCGCACGGGGGATGAGATGTCGGCTCCTGCTCTGCTTCTCGCGGGGCTGATGATCACGGGGTCGAGTGCCACTGCGTCGTCGCTGTTGGCCGCGATCACGATCTCTGCGGCGATCGGCGGTCCGCTTCTTGGTGTCCTCATGGATCGTTCGGCCAGGCCGGGACGGCTTCTCGCGCAGGCCTTGGCCGCTTATGCCGCGGCGCTTGGGGCCATCCTGGTCGTGCTGGGTCGGGCTCACCCTGTGGTGACGATCCTGATCGCGCTGGGTGCTGGGCTGCTGGGGCCGGCGCTCTCTGCTGGGTGGACGTCTCAGCTGGCTTTGATCTCGTCGGGACCGGAACTGCGCCGGGCGAGCGATCTGGATGCGATGACGTTCAACGTCGCCGCTCTTTCAGGACCGGCGCTGGCCGGGGGTGTCGCGGGTGTTTTCGGGGCGTCGGCGGCTGTGGCCGCGTCCGTTGCTTTGATCTGTGTGGCGATTCCGGCGGCTCGGATGCTTCCCGCGCGACCGGGGCGACGTGCTCAGCCGCTTGGTGCTGACCTGGCGGCGGGCTTCAAGGCGATCGCGAGGATTCGTCCGCTTGCCCGCGCTACGAGGGTCTCGGTGATCTCGTGCGTGGGGCAGGGGATGCTCGTCGCCTGCACGCCGCTGCTCGGCGCCCAGGCTCTTGGTTCGCCTGAACGTGGGGCTTATCTGTTGGCTGTCATCGCGGCCTCGGCGCTTGCGGCGAATGTTGTGATGTCTCGCCTCACAACCAGGCCTGACACTGTGATGTGGCTCAGCACGCTCGTCATGGGCGGCGCGTTCCTGCTCGCGGCCGTACGGCATCCAGCCGCGGTGATCGGCGCGGCCGTGGTGGCGGGCGTGGGGGAGGGGCCGCAGCTCACCGCCCTGTTCGCCGTACGGCATCGGGAGGCGCCCGAGCAGCTCCGCGGCCAGATCTTCACCACGGGCGCCAGTCTGAAGATCACCGGCTTCGCGGTCGGTGCGGCCGTGGCCGGGCTGCTGGTTTCACGCTCGCTGGCAGGCACGCTCGTCGTCGCTGCGGCGACCCAGTTGGTCGCGGCCGGTACGCGGGGCGTACCGGCCGCGTGGAACAGTGGGAGGGTCAGGCGGCCAGGGAGCGGCCCGCGCTGTGCGCCGCGTCGCGGGCGTCGGAGTGGAGGTCGGCGGCCAGGTCGCGGAGGTTCTCCATGCCGGGCGTGGTGGCGGCCAGGGTGAGCTCGCGCTCGACGATGGTGAGGTCGGCGCCCCACATGTCGGCGAGGACGCGCCGCAGGTACGGGGTGGAGTGGTCCCAGCCCTCGCGCGGCGTTCCGGGGCCGTAGCCGCCGCCGCGAACGGTGGCCAGCACGGTCGGCTTGTCCTTCAGAACGGGGTCCAGACCGGCTCCGGCGATGACCATGTCGACCCAGGTCTTGAAGTGCTGCGACACGCCGTAGTTGTAGAGCGGCACGGCGAGCAGGACGGCGTCGGCGGCCTCCAGTTCGCCCGCGAGCTCGGCGGCAAGGGTCAGGGCGTCGCGCTGCTCGGGGGAACGGTCGGGCTCGGGCGTGAACGAGCCGGTGGTGGCGAGGGCCCAGGCGTCGGCGGGCAGCGGGTCGGTGCCCAGGTTGCGGCGGGTGATCGAGGCGTCCGGACGCTTCTCGGTCCAGTTGGCCTCAACGATGTCGGCGAGCTCGGCGCTGGCCGAGGTGCCGGGAAGGATGCTGGCGTCCAGGCGGAACAGGCTCATCGAATTCTCCCAGGTTCAGTGCCGGTGCGTCCGGCGTCGACTGCCAAACGGACTTTACCCCGTTTATTATTCCGCCGGTAGGTTGGATGCCGTGGATCGGCCCGTCATACCCCTGGGGAAGCCTCGTCCGGAGCGCGCGGACGCGGCGCGCAACCGCCTGCACCTGCTGGACACGGCGCGCGACATGATCGCCGAGTGCGGCGTGGACAAGGTGACGATGGACGGCCTGGCCGAACGGGCCGGGCTGGGCAAGGGGACGGTCTTCCGCCGCTTCGGCACCCGCGCGGGGATCTTCGCCGCGCTCATCGACGAGGACGAGCACTCGTTCCAGACCCTGGTGCTCACGGGCCCGCCGCCCCTCGGACCGGGCGCCGACCCGGTGGAACGCCTCGTCGCCTACGGGCGCGGTCGGATCACGTTCCTCCTGGAACGCCTTGCGGTAGCCCGCGCCTCGCTGGACCGTGCCCAGCCGATCCCGGCCGGCGCGGCCACCATCTCCCGGCTCCACATCGGCGCGCTCCTCAGGCAGGCGCAGCCCGGCATGCCCGACCTGGACAGCCTCGCGATCCAGCTCACCGCCGCCCTCGAAGGCCCGATCCTGCTCTACCTCTCCTCACCCGCGCCCGCCGAGATCACCCGGCACATCGAACGCCTCGCCGACAGCTGGCAGGCCCTGATCGAACGCATCTGCGCCTAGCCGTCAACTACGTTCGTCCGACGTGGCGCACACCTTCACGCACGACCTTCAGTTCGGCGCGACGACCGTGACCAAGCGGTTCACCTCGTGGGAACGGGGTGAGCCCGCCCGCGAATGGCAAGCGCTCCAACTCCTCGCCGGGCACGCGCCCGGCTTGGCTCCGGCGCCCGTACGGGCTGACCTGTCCGCCGTGCCGCCCGCCGTGACGATGACGCGGCTGGCCGGCATTTCGTTGCGAGGGCTCGCTCTGGAGCCGCGCCACCTGGAGGGGATGGCGTCCGCGCTCACCACGCTGCACGGCTGTGTGCCCGCCGACGTCCTGCGGGCCATCCCGCCTGCGCCATGGAACGCCGCGGACGCGGTGGTCAAGGCCCGTTCGCTGCGTGCGGCCGCTGCTGATCTGGGGGATGACCCGATCGTCGAGCAGGCCTTCGCCGACGGGGTCCGCTGGCTGGACGCCGCCGACCTGGAGGGCTTGGCGGCCGAGCCCGTACAGCCCGTCTTCGGGCTCGCCGACGGGAACCTGGCCAACTACCTGTGGGACGACCCGCACGTACGGATGCTCGACTTCGAGGACTCCGGCCGCAGCGACGCGGCGTTCGAACTCGCCGAGCTGGTAGAGCACCTGTCCGCGCGCGCCTCCGCGCTGGACGGGCTGCTTGCGCTCGTGGAGGTGGACGATCCGGCTCGGCTGCGTGAGCTGCGGCGGCTGCTGGCGTTCACGTGGCTCTGCTTCCTGGAGCCCGGCGGCCCGGCGCATGCCCGCAATCCGGCGGGGACGCTGCGCCGTCAGGCGGAACGGGTGCTCGGCCTGCTCTGAGGGTGCACCTGGCAGATGTACCCCCAGCACGGCGCTGGTTGGTGGTGGGGCGCCGCCGCAGTCTTGTCGACATGACGACAGAGATCATTCAAGGCAAGGCCGGGGAGCCCGTGGCGCGGTTGGGGCTGCGGGGCTGGCTCGTTCTCTTGACGCTGTGCGGCGCGACGTTCATGACTGGGCTGGACTACTCGATCATCACGGTGGCGCTGCCGGAGATCGGGCGGGATCTGGGGTTCGGGAGCGCGTCGGCGCTGCAGTGGGTGGCGACGGCGTGCCTGCTGCCGACGGCGGCGCTGATGCCGCTGTTCGGGCGGGCGTCGGACATGATCGGCAGGCGGCGGCTGTTCATTGCGGGGGTCGTGCTGTTCACGGCGTTCTCGCTGGTGGCGGCCTCGGCGCCGGTCCCGGCGGTGCTGATCGCGGCGCGGGCCGGGCAGGGCGTGGCGGCGGCGATGATCGGCCCGACGGCGCTGGCGCTGATGACGTCGGCGTTCCCCGAGGGGCCGCAGCGGACCAGGGCCCTGGGGGTGAACGGCGCGCTCCTGTCGCTCGGCTTCGTGATCGGGACGATCGGCGGCGGCCTCATCACCAGCGGGCTGAACTGGCGCTGGACCATGCTGATCCTGACCGCGATGGGCCTGGTGGTGCTGGCGGGCGCGGTGGCGGTCGTACGCGAGACCGGTGAACGGGTGCGGGCGCGGCTCGACGTGCCGGGGGCGATCCTGGCGAGCGGCGGACTGTTCGCGCTGGTGTACGGGATCTCGACCGGCGGCCAGGCGGGCTGGAGCAGCGCTCCCACGCTGGCGACGCTGGTGGGCGCGGTCGTGATGCTGGGCGCGTTCCTGGTCGTCGAGGCGCGGAGCGCGGTTCCGCTGGTGCCGCTCCGGCTGCTGCGGCGGCCGACGGTGAAGTGGGGGATGACGCTCGGGATCGTCACGTTCGGGATGTGCGGCGGCGCGACGCTGCTGCTGAGCATCTACATGCAGGACGTGCTGGGCTACTCGCCGCTGGAGACCGGGCTCGGCTTCCTGGGTGAGGGGCTCGCGGCTCTGGCCGGCGGGACCGTGGTGGCGCGGCTGATCAGCGCGCGCGGGACGGTCTTCACGATCATGGTCGGGCTGACCGTTCAGGCGGCCGGGACCGCCGCGATGGTGTTCCTGCCGGTCGAGGGCGGGCTGGCCGTGTTGCTGGTGACGTCGGTCGCGATGGGGTTCGGGCACGTGCTGACGGTGGTGTCGGTGGTCACGACGATCACGTCCGGGCTGGACGAGGCCGATCAGGGCGTGGCGGGCAGCCTGGCGCAGATGCCCACGTTCGTCGGGGCGATCGGGGTGGCGGGACTGACCGCCATCGTCGCCGCGCGCAGTGACGCGCTGGCGTCGACGACCAGCGAGGCGCTGGCGACTCTCGGCGGGCTGCACGCCGCGTTCCTGGTGGCCGGAGCCGTTCTGCTGGCCGGCGCCGCGGGTGCCGCGGGTGCGGCGCTGCTGCCAGGGGCCGCGTCGCGACGGGCGAGGCGCTGAACGATCAGCTCAGCGAGCCGCGGCGGCCACCAGCTCGGTGAGCCGTCGCAGTCGTTCGGCCGACGGCCCTTCCACGGCCTGGAACATCGTCACGCCCTGACCCTCGTCGTCGGGCGTGCGCAGGAGCTCGGCGGTGAGCGTCATGATCCCGACTTCGGGGTGGTCGTAGTCCCGCGAGATGGACGCGCAGTTGCTGACCGGATGCTCGTTCCACAGCGCGCGGAACTCGGGGCTCAGCTCCAGCAGCTCGTCGATCATGGCGGTCAGGCCCTCGTCCCCGGGGAAGCGGCTCAGCGAGCCCTCCAGGTAGGCGACGTCGTCGCGCGCCTTCTGCTCCCAGTCCGGGTAGAGCGCGCGGGAGAAGTCCAGCTCCAGGAAGTCCATGAGGATGAAGTTCGGCTTCTCGTCGCCGTCGAACGGCCAGTGTGGCGCGAGGAGGGCGTGCCCGAGCGGGTTCCACGCCAGGAAGTCGCCGCGCCGTCCGACCGCGACCGCGGGCGCCTCGGTGAACGAGTCGACCATGAGCCTGATGCCGGGCCGCAGCACCTCCGGCCTGGCCTGCTCTTTCACCCGCACGATCCGGGCCAGCCGGTGCAGGTGGTCGCGCTCGTCCCCGTTGAGCCGCAGAACGCGGGCGAGCGAGTCGAGGACCTCGTCGGAGACGTTCGGGCTCTGGCCCTGCTCCAGCCGCGTGTAGTACCCGACGCTGACCCCGGCGAGCGGAGCCAGCTCCTCGCGCCGCAGTCCCGCCACGCGCCGATGCTTCACCCCGGCGTTCAGCCCGAGGTCCTCAGGCCGGAGCCGGGCCCGGCGCGATCGCAGGAACTCCCCGAGCGCAGATGAGGGGTACATGCGATCAAGACTGCCATATGTGCCTTAACGGCAGGTCTTCGCTCTCCATGACCCGTGCCGCGCCCCATGATCCCGCAAAGCCGATCATGAACGCCCTGGTCGGAGCATGATCATTAGTAGGGTCCCCGACCACGTGGAGCAGGCGTCATGGCCGCTCCAGGGCACCACACGGGGAACTCATGAACCAGAACACGCCCGCGTCGGACGGACGCGGACCAGGGCGGGGCAGACCGCGCGTCATCGTCGGGATCGCGGTCACGGCCGCGGTGAGCATGATGCCGGCCGTCGCCGCAGGAACGGTCGCGTCGGCGGGAACGGCCACCGGGACCACCACGGCCCATCGCGCTGCCACCGCGACCGCCGCCACCGGACCGACGTCCAAGCCGAAGCCGAAGCCGAAACCCAGGCCGAAACCCAAGCCCAAGCCGAAGCCCAGGCCAAAACCCAAGCCGAAGCCGAAGCCCGCGACGCGCATGCTGGCGGACAGCGGATTCCGTGCTCCCAAGGACGGCTTCTCGTTCGCCAACTACGGCAAGTCCGACGGCGTGGGCGCGCCCACCAACCTGACCGTCGTCGAGCTGCGCAAGCTCTTCGGCGACTCGGTGTGCGGCTACATCGACCAAAGCGCGTGCCACCTCTCGGACGCCGCCGACCGGTGGATGCGCCACAAGAACAAGGGCATGGACGGCGGCCACTGCTACGGCATGGCGATGGCCAGCGAGCTGCTGCGCGAACGGAAGCTCGACCCGCAGACGTTCCGCGGAGCGACCACGCCTGCACTACGCCTGCCCCGCAACGACGCACTGCAGCGCCAGATCGCCTACAACTTCGCCTTCCAGTGGCTGCCCAGCGTCGTTTCCAAGCGGGTCACGGGCACCCCGAACCAGGTCACCGACAAGCTGATCAAGGCCCTGACGCGCAACAACCCGGAGCGGTACGCACTCGGGGTGCTCCAGGCGGGCGAGGGCGGGCACGAGGTCACGCCGTACGCCGTCCGCGACAACCGCAACGGGACCTACAGCATCCTCGTGTACGACAACAACTTCCCGAACGAGGAACGGGCGGTCCTGGTCGACCGCAAGGCCGACACCTGGCGGTACAACACGACCACCAACCCCAACAATCCGGTGGGCGCGTGGTCGGGCACCTCCAAGACCCAGACCATGGACTTCGACCCGATCTCGCCGGGCCTGGGCGTGCAGCCCTCCCCGTTCGACGACACCCGCGGAACGGCCGGCAAGCGGCAGGAGGACGCCGACCCGACCGAGTACTACGTCGACAACGCCGACGGTGCGCGGCTGCTGCTCACCGACGACTCCGGCCGCCGTACGGGCTATCAGGGCGGCAAGTACTACAACGAGATCCCGGGCGCGCGGGTCGACTACCCGAGAGTCGGCACGACATCCGGGTCCGAGCCGGACTACTACATCCCCGATGGCGTGCACGTGAAGGTCACGCTCGACGCCACAGACATGGACGACCCGGCAGACAACGCCACCGTCGGCGTCATCGGCGACGGCTACGAGTACACGGTCAGCGGCATCCACCTGAAGCCCGGCGACAAGCAGACTCTCGACCCGGGAACCGACGGCACCAAGCTGAGCTACACCACCACGTCCGCCCAGAAGCCCACGATCGAGTTCGGCGTGAAGGACGCGCCGGACTCCCACACGTTCACGGTCGCGGCCGACGTGCAGGGCGGCGGTACGTTCACCGCCGAGCTCCCGCTGCAGGGCGACGCGTTCTCGCTCACCTCGTCCAAGCCCGGCTCGGTCGGCACCTACACGGTGACGGTCGAACGGACCGACTCCAAGGGCGAGCGCACCGCCAAGAGCGCCACGTTCACCCTGAACCCGGGCCAGAAGGCGACGCTGAGCTTCGCCGCCTGGGACGACGGCGGCAAGCTGCCCGCCGCCGTCATCACCGGCCCCTGACCAACCCACAGAGATCCCCGCCGGGCCCACACCCCGGCGGGGATCCGTGGCATCACGAAGGCACCCCGGCCCCCACCCGATGACGGTTCCAAGATCAACCCCCTGGGCGTCTTGTGTTTCACATACGGCGGAGTGATCATTTAGCCGCGGACGCCAAGATCGTTTTGCCGGACCGGTGAAATGGCGGGCGGCCGAAATCTGCTCCCCACGAAAGGAAAGCGGATGCGCCTTCGTACGGCAGTCGCGAGCATCGGCATCGCCACCATCGCGGTAGGTTCCCTGACCGTTCCGGCCCAGGCGGCCAACTGGATCGAGATCGGGGGCTACAAGACCAAGTACGCCTGCGTCGACGCCGGTCAGCAGTACGTGCGCGAGGGCTTCAACGAGTACTGGTGCAAGGACCTCGGCAGCGGCAGCAACCCGCGCTGGGAGCTCCTCATCCGGTGACCCACGGCTGTGAAGCACCCGCCTCCGGCTGGAGGCGGGTGCCGCCGTCCGGGCGGCCTTGTGCGACCCTTCCCGCATGCTGATCAGGGAAGCGAACGCCGAAGACTGGGACGCCATCTGGCCCTTCTTCCGCACGATCGTCCGCGCGGGCGACACCTTCACCTACCCGCTCGACCTCGGCCACGACCAGGGCCGGGACTGGTGGATCCTGCCCGCCCCCGACCGCACGATCGTCGCGGTGGACGACTCAGGCACAGTCCTCGGAACGGCGAAGATGAACCGCAACCACATGGGCGGCGGGTCCCACATCGCCAGCGCCAGCTACATGGTCGACCCGGCCCACACCGGCCAGGGCGTCGGCCGCGCACTCTGCCAGTACACCCTCGACTGGGCCCGCGAGTCCGGCTACCGCGCCATGCAGTTCAACGCCGTCGTCGAGACCAACACCCACGCCGTGAACCTCTACAAATCCCTCGGCTTCGACGTGGTCGGCACCCTCTCCGAGGGCTTCAAGCACCCCACCGAGGGCTACGTAGGCCTGCACATCATGTACCGCAAGCTCTGATCACGCGTGCCCGACGGCCAGCAGGTGGGAGCTGGCCGCGACGAGCGCCGGATCGCCATCGGTGAGCCGCGCCGCCCTGATCGCGGAGTCCAGCAGCCCGGACGCTGCCAGGGACTCTCCGGTGTGCGCCTCCACTCCCTTGAGGACGGTCCAGGTCGGGCCTTCGATCCCGTTGAGCCGGACGTCCTCGAACCCGGCCTCGGCCAGCTCTGACGCGAGTTCCTCGGCGGTGTGGAAGTAGGCGGTGGTGAAGCCGATCGCGCGGTCATGACGTCCCGTGGCCAGGGTCTCCCGCATCCTCGACTCCGGAGCCAGCCGATCGACGGCCGCGAGATCGAGCACCGCCGCGTGCCTGCTGATCGCCGCGGCGGCCACCGGGCCTCCGGGACGCAGCACCCGGCGCGCCTCCCGCAGCGCCTGGACGCGCTCCGAGCGCTCGGGCAGGTGGTAGAGCGGCCCCAGGAGCAGCACCGCGTCGTACGAACGGTCCGCCGCCGTGAGGGTACGGGCGTCTCCGAGCTCGGCCGTGCAGTCGCATCGCGCCAGCGCCTGCTCTATGTGCCGCTCCACCGGATCGACCAGGTGAACGGCGTAGCCCTATGAGACGCGATCGCTTTCCAGGCGGGAGCTTCAGGCCGCCAGGTTGTCACGGGCGGGTGTCTGAACTAATGTCTGGACACGTGTCCGGAGAATTGACGACCGAGCCCACGAGGCGACGGCTGACCGAGCGGCAGGCCGACACCGTGCGGCGGCTGACCGACGCCGCGGTCGAAGAGGTACGGGAGGCCGGCTACGAGGGGCTGACCGTGCGGAACGTCGCCAAGCGTGCCGGAGTGGCGCCGGCGACGGCGTATACCTACTTCGCCTCCAAGAACCACCTCATCACCGAGGTCTTCTGGCGGCGGCTGAGCGCTTTGGCGCCTGTTGAAGGGACCGGCAAGGCGAAGGCGGTGGAGGTCCTGCGCGAGATAGCGCTGCTGGTCTCCGACGAGCCCGAGCTTGCGGGTGCCTGTACGACGGCGATGCTCGGCACCGATCCCGACGTGCGCGAGCTGCGCGTGCGAATCGGGGTCGCCATCCGGGAACGGCTCGAGGCCGCCTTGGGGTCTGGCGCGGACCCCAAGGTTCTCGGGGCCTTGGAGCTGGCGTACGCGGGTGCGCTGGTGCATGCGGGCATGGGCTACACCTCGTACGCCCGCATGGCCGATCGGCTTGCCGAGATGGCAGAACTCATCCTGAACAACACATAGCGAGGTGACGGCTGTGGGCCATGCCCCCCAGGTCTCTTACAGCCCGTACGACTACGCCATCCACGAAGACCCTTACCCGACCTACACGCGCCTTCGGGACGAGGCTCCTCTGTATCGCAATGAGGAGCTGGGCTTCTGGGCCCTGTCCCGCCATGCCGATGTCGCCGCGGCCTTCAGGGACCACGCGACGTTCTCCAGCATCAACGGTGTTTCCCTGGAGCCCAGTGCCTGGGGCCCTCATGCGCACAAGACGATGTCGTTTCTGGCTCTCGACCCTCCGAGGCATACGCGGATGCGGGCCTTGGTGTCCAAGGGCTTCACCCCGAGAAGGGTGAAGGAGCTTGAAGACGGGATCCTTGAGCTGACGCGGCGGTATATGCGGCCGGTGATCGAGGCCGGGGAGGCCGACTTCATCGCCGAGTTCGCGGGCAAGCTGCCCATGGACGTCATCTCCCAGATGATGGGCGTCCCCGAGAGCGACAGGGCAGAGGTTCGGCGGCTGGCCGACACTGTCGTGCATCGGGAAGAGGGACTTAATGATGTGCCGCCTGCGGGTATGGAGGCGGCGCTCATCCTCGCGGGCTACTACGAGGAAATGGTCGCCGAACGGCGGAAGAAGCGGACCGACGACCTCACCTCCGCTCTGCTGGACGCCGAGGTGGACGGCGACAAGCTGGAAGAGCGCGAAATCATCGCGTTCCTCTTCCTGATGGTGGTCGCGGGGAACGAGACGACCACCAAACTGCTGGCCAACGCGTTGTATTGGGGCTGGCGCAACCAAGAGCAGGTGGCCAAGCCGCTGGGCGATCCGGAACGGGTGGACGACTGGATCGAGGAGACGCTCCGCTACGACACCTCCAGCCAGATGCTCGCCCGCACGGTCGCGCAGGAGACCACCTGGCACGGCCAGACCATCCCTGCGGGCGAGCGGATGCTGCTGCTCGTGGGCTCGGCCAACCGCGATCCGCGCGCGTTCGAGGACGCGGACGCCTACGACATCGACCGGGACACCTCGCAGCTCATCAGTTTCGGCGGCGGGCGGCATTTCTGCCTCGGCGCCAACCTGGCACGGCTGGAGGCGCGGATCGCGCTGAAGGAGTTCGCCGGCCAGGTGTCCGCGTACGAGATCGACGGGGAACGCGCCGAGCGCGTGCATTCGGTGAACGTCCGGGGGTTCGCGACCTTGCCCGTACGGCTGGAGAGGCGGCGGTAGTGCCCAGATTCGAACCACACCCCGAGCGGCGCCCGGCGCTGGTGACCGGGGCGTCCTCCGGCATCGGCGCGGCGACGGCGACCGCGCTCGCGATGGCCGGGCATCCGGTGGCGATCGGTGCGCGCCGGCTGGAAAAGGTGGAGGAACTGGCCGCCACGATCCGGGCCGGTGGGGGAGAGGCGTTCGCGCACTCTCTGGACGTGGGCGACTCCGACTCGGTCAAGGCTTTCGCCGCGGCGGCAGAGGAAGCGCTCGGGCCGATGGAGGTCGTCGTCTCCGGGGCAGGTGATTTGGCCGCCGACCGGATTCACGAGCTTGATAGCGATGGATTCCTCGCCCAGGTGCAGGTCCACCTCATCGGTGCGCACAGGCTGGTCTCGCAGCTCGTTCCGGGGATGGTCGCACGTACGCGTGGCGACATCGTCTTCATCTCCTCCGATGTCGTACGGGCCCCGCGCACACGCATGGGCGCCTACGTCGCCGCGAAGAACGGCGTCGAGGGCATGGCCCGCGCCATGCAGATGGAGCTTGAGGGCACCGGCGTAAGGGCGTCCATCGTGCGCCCGGGCCCGACCATGACCGGCATGGGAATGGGCTGGGACGCCCAGACCACCGGCGAAGTCCTAGAGGAGTGGGTCAAGTGGGGAATGGCCCGCCATCCCTACTTCCTGCGTCCCTCCGATGTGGCGGCGGCGGTCGCGGCCGTCATCTCCGCGCCGCGCGGCGCGCACCTCTCCCTCGTTGAGATCCAGCCCGAAGCACCCGTGGAGAAGCCATGACGATTCCCGTCGTGTCGGGTGGTCCCGACCATCTCGACGAACTGCGGACCGATCCCATCGCGCTGATGCGGCGCGTACGGGAGGAGTGCGGCGACGTAGGGGAGTTCCAGCTCGCCGACCGCCGCGTGGTGCTCCTGTCCGGAGCCGAGGCGAACGAGTTCTTCTTCCGTTCCCCGGACGAGGAGCTCGACCAGGCCGAGGCCTACCCGTTCATGACGCCCATCTTCGGCGAGGGGGTCGTCTTCGACGCCACCCCCGAACAGCGCCGCGAAGCCCTGCACAACCAGGCGCTCAAGGGCTCCTTCCTCAAGGGTCACGCGGCGACCATCGCGGCCGAGGTGGACCGCATGGTCGCGGGGTGGGGCGACGAGGGCGAGATCGACCTGCTCGACTGGTTCGCCGAGCTGACCATCTACACCTCGTCCGCCTGCCTCATCGGGAAGAAGTTCCGCGAGCAGCTCGACGGCCGCTTCGCCGAGCTCTATCACGACCTCGAACGCGGCACCGACGCCATCGCCTACGTCGACCCGTACGCCCCGATCGAGAGCTTCCGCAAACGCGACGAGGCACGCGCCGCGCTCGTGGAGCTCGTCCAGGGGATCATGAACGCCCGCGACCCGCGCCCGCCCAAGGAGGACCGCGACCTCCTCGACGTACTGATGTCGATCAAGGAGCCGGACGGCACGCCGAAGTTCAGCGCCGACCAGGTCACCGGCATGTTCATCTCGATGATGTTCGCCGGGCACCACACCACGTCCGGCACGGCCGCCTGGACGCTGATCGAGCTGCTCCGGCACCCGAACGCGCTGGAGAACGTGGTCAAGGAGCTCGACGACCTCTACTCCGACGGCAGCGAGGTCAGCTTCCAGGCGCTCCGCGAGATCCCGAGGCTCGAATCGGCGATCAAGGAGGCGCTGCGGCTGCACCCGCCGCTGATCCTGGTGCTCCGGGTCGCGCAGAGCGACCAGGAGGTCCTCGGCCACCACATCCCCGCCGGAACGATGATCGGCTGCAGCCTCGCGATCTCCAACCGGATCGCCGAGGACTTCCCCGAGCCCGACGCGTTCCGCCCCGAGCGCTACGCCAAGCCGCGCGAGGAGGACCTGCTCAACCGGTGGACCTGGGTCCCGTTCGGCGCGGGCAGGCACCGCTGCGTCGGCGCCAACTTCGCGATGATCCAGCTCAAGGCGATCTTCTCGGTGCTGCTGCGGGACTGGGAGTTCGAGCCCGCCCAGCCGCCCGAGACCTACCGCAACGACCACTCCAAGATGGTCGTCCAGCTCGCCCAGCCCTGCGCCGTCCGGTATCGCCGGAGGCGCCAGTGAGGGTCGAAGCCGACCTGGACCTGTGCCAGGGCCACGCGATGTGCGAGCTGGAGGCGCCCGACGTCTTCGAGGTCCCGCCCAAGGGCAAGGTCCGCGTCCTGGACCCCGAGCCCTCCGATGACCAGCGTGCCGAGATCGAGGCCGCCGTCCGTTACTGCCCCACCCAGGCGCTCAAGCTGAAGGAGTCACCGTGACCGCGTTCCCCCGCGACGAGCTCGAGGACATGGTGCAGCACTGGCTCGACACCAACCGGCACTGCGAGGAGATCGGCGACTGGCGCCCGCTCGCCGACCTCTACACCGAGGACGCCACCTACGGCTGGAACATCGGGCCGCACCAGGACTTCATGGCGGTCGGCCGCGACCAGATCCGCGACCTGGCCCTCGGCTCGGAGATGGGCGGCCTGGACGGCTGGTCCTACCCGTACCAGAGCCTGCTGATCGACGACCGCAAGGGCGAGGTGGTCGGCTTCTGGAAGCAGGTCGCCGACGCCGAACGCCCCGACGGCAGCGGCCCGTACGAGGTCGCGGGCATCGGCGGCAGCTGGTTCCGGTACGCCGGCAACCGGCAGTGGTCCTGGCAGCGCGACTGGTTCGACCTCGGCAACGTCACGTCGGTCTTCGTCGAGATGATGAAGGCCGAGGTGCTGTCGGACGGGATGAAGGGGCGCCTGGACCGCGCCGCCTCCGGCGAGCCGATCCCCGGCTACTACAAGCGAGGCGAGAGCCCCGCCCCCCTCTGGTAGGCCGAATCTAGATCTCGCCCTCGGGCTTGGGCGGGATCGTGGTCTTCAGATCGTCGCCCAGTTCGATCAGGATGTCGCCCGGCGGGCTGTACTTGACGGGGATCGTGACCTCGACATAGGCCTGCCGGGCGACCGCCGTCCAGGTGATCGGCCGGTCGACGGGCACGCCGTACCAGCTCACGCCGTTGATGGTCTGCAGCTGCGAGGTCGCCTGCAGGCCGGCCGGCAGCGGGACGCCGCAGCGCAGCGCGATCGCGGGCGAGCCCCAGGCGGCCGTCAGGGACGAGTCCGGGCTGGTGTCGCGGCGCTTCAGCCCGTTCACCTTGTCGGGCAGCCGCAACCCCGAGCACAGCCGGGCCGTGGCGGCGTCGGGCTTCGGCACCGGCACCTTGACCGCGCCCTCACCGCACCCCGCCGCGAGGAGACTCACCCCGAGCAGGTTGACCCCGAGCAGGGTCCCCGCGAACGACGGGACGGAGCGGACGCGATCAAGCACCGAGCAGAGATCCTCAGATGTGCACGATCGGGCAGGTGAGGGTCCGGGTGATGCCCTCGACCGCCTGGATCTGCGCGACGACGAGCTTGCCGAGCTCGTCCACGTTGTTGGCTTCGGCGCGGACGATGACGTCGTACGGGCCCGTCACGTCCTCGGCCAGCTTGACCCCCGTGATCCCGGCGATCTCGCGTGCCACGGCGGCCGCCTTGCCGACCTCGGTCTGGATGAGGATGTAGGCCTGCACCATCACGTCCTCCCGGGCGAAGATTTTCCCGTCGAATGGTCACCGTATCGTGTTACGCGTCGAGGCGGGGGTCCGGGGGCGGTCAAGCGGTCCCGGGGGCGGAAAAGGCGAGGATTACGGGGCATGAGCACCATCGGCGGGCTGGGCGAGTTCGGGCTGATCTCCCGGCTGACGCGGCGGCTGCCGCAGGGCCCGGCGGTGGAGCTGGGGCCGGGCGACGACGCGGCCGTGGTGGCCGCGCCGGACGGGCGGACGGTCGCCACCACCGATCTTCTGGTGGAGGGCCGGCACTTCCGCCGCGACTGGTCCGGGCCGTACGACATCGGGATCAAGGCCGCCGCCCAGAACCTGGCCGACGTGGTCGCCATGGGCGCCGCCCCGACCGCCCTGCTGATCGGGCTCGCCATCCCCGTGGACACGGCGGTCGAGTGGGCCGAACGCCTTTACGACGGCCTCGCCGACGAGTGCACCCGCGCGGGCGCTTCGGTGGTGGGCGGGGACGTGGTGGGGGCCTCCGAGGAGATCACGATCGCCGTCACGGCCCTCGGTGACCTGGGCGGACGCCCGCCGCTGACCCGTTCCGGCGCGCGGCCGGGCGACCTGGTGGCCGTACGCGGCCGAATCGGCTACTCGGCGGCGGGCCTGGAGCTCCTCGCCTCCGGCCGGGACGAGCCGGCCGAGCTGGTCGAGGCGCACCGGCGGCCCCAGCCCCCGTACGAGGCGGGGGAGGAGGCCCGGGCGGCGGGCGCGACCGCGCTGATGGACGTCAGCGACGGGCTTCTGCAGGATCTCGGCCACATCGCCTCCGCCAGCGGCGTACGGATCGACATCACCCGCTCGGACGTCCCCGTTCCTGGCCTGCTCGGGTCCGCCGGACTGGATCATGTCCTGACCGGAGGCGAGGACCACGCCTTCGCCGCCACGTTCCCCGAGGACGCCGTTCTGCCTCCGTCCTGGACAGTCCTCGGTAGGGTCGCCGAGGGGCACGGGGTGCTGGTCGACGGACGCCCGTACGAACGCGGCGGATGGGACCATTTCCGCGCGTAAACCCATGTGAAACCGGATGTGGCGAGTCGTACTCCTTTACTCATCTGGTAGGCATGTTTGGTGCCGGTTTGGTATACATTCCTGTGATCAATGAGGGATGGGATGGGACGACACAACAAGCTCCAGGACGAGGGCGGGGACACGGCTCCGGAGGCCGTACCGTCGCCTGAGCCCGACGGCGTACCGTCGTCCGACGTCACCATGCCCGACGCGGGCCCCGCCATCGCCGCGGCCCGTGCGGCCGCCGCCGCAGCCGCCGCCACGTCCGGGGCGCCCCCCGCAGCGCCCCCCACGATGCCGCTCTCCGCGCCCGTCCCCTCGGCCCCGCCTGCCGGCACGCCCGCTGCCCCGCCGCTCTCCGCACCTGTCGCCTCAGGCCCGCCCGTCGTCGGCCCGTCCGCCTCGGCGCCGCTCTCCGCACCGTGGCCGCCCGCCGACCCTCCGGTCATCCCCGGTGCGCCGCCCGTGTCCGGCCCGCCCGCTGCCGCGCCGCCCATCGGTCCGCCAAGCGCGCCGCCCACCGGCTCACCGGTCGCCACCGGCTCACCGGTCGCCACCGGCGCCCTGCCCTTGTCCGATCCGCTCGCCGCCGCGCCGCCCACCGGCTCGCCGACCGCGACGTTCACCGGCCCGTCGGCCGTCTCCGGGGTACCGCCCGCGTCCGGCCCGGGCGTCGCATCGGCCTCTGGGGCGCCCACTGCGCAGTTCGCCGCGACCCCGGCCAACGGCGCCGATCCGGTCGCCGCCGCGGCCACCTCTGACGCCGACGCCGAGGGCAAGACCGAGGACAAGACCACCGGGAAGGCCTCGGGGCCGGCCTCCTGGAAGCGCAAGGTCGTCTTCGTCGCCCCGCTGCCGGTGCTGCTTCTCACGATCGTGGTCGGGATCGTCGCCTACTCGGCGAGCACCGGCCAGATCTCCCTCAACTTCGCCGGTGGCGCGCACGAGCCGACCGAGCCCAAGGACAACCAGGTCTCCCAGCGCGGCCCGGGCGCGGAGGCCAGGGCGAGCCGCAACGCCTCCCGCAACCACCACCTCTACGTGGCGTTCCGCGCGGTCAAGACGCCGACCGGGTTCCGGGGCACCGCGACGATCGTCAACCGGGGCACCAACGCCGTGCCCGCGTGGACGTTCGCGTTCTCCATCCCGAACGTCCAGGTCCTGTCGGCGACCGCCCCGGGCGGCGTCATGAAGCAGTACCGCCCGTACTTCTGGATGCGGAGCGCGCCGGGCGCCGCCCCGATCGCCCCCGGCCAGAGCGTCCGGGTCAGCTATGTCGCCCGCGGCCCGCTGCACGGCCCGACCTTCTGCAAGCTGAACTACCGGACCTGCGACCGCTTCTAGCGTCCTGGCGACGCTGCCGGTTCTGATCGTTCTGACTGCTCCTGACCCGTTCTGGCGTGGTTTCTCCGACCCTTTGCATGCCAATTAGAGTTGGCGATATGACGCAGAACGCCGCAGTCCAGGCCCCGCCGCTCGTCCTCACCATCGCCGGCTCCGATTCCGGCGGCGGCGCCGGCATCCAGGCCGACCTGAAGACGATGCTGGCCCTCGGCACGCACGGCATGAGCGTCATCGCCGCGGTCACCGCGCAGAACTCCCTCGGCGTCCAGGGCTACTGGGAGCTGCCGCCCGAGGCCGTACGGGCCCAGCTCGACTCGGTGCTCTCCGACATCGGCACCCACGCGATCAAGACCGGGATGCTCGCGTCCACCGCCCTCGTCGAGACCGTCGCCGAGGTCCTGGCCGACGCCGACGCGCCCGTGGTCGTCGACCCCGTCGGCGTCTCCAAGCACGGTGACACGCTGCTGGCCGGAGACGCCGTGGACGCCGTACGGACGGCTCTGCTGCCCACCGCGACCGTCGTCACCCCCAACCTGTGGGAGGTCGAGCAGCTCACCGGCGTCAAGGTGGTGGACGAGTCCGGCATGCGCGAGGCGGCCGAGGCGATCAAGGCGCTCGGCCCGCAGTGGGCGCTGATCAAGGGCGGTCACCTGCCCGGCGAGCCCGCCGACCTGCTTTTCGACGGCACGCAGGAGTACCGCTTCACCGCCCGGCGCTACGACAACCGCCACACCCACGGCACCGGCTGCACGCTCGCCTCGGCCATCGCCTCCTACCTCGCGCACGGCGAGGACGTCCCCACCGCCGTGGAGAAGGCCAAGGAGTACGTCACGGGCGCGATCGCCGCGGGCTTCCCGCTCGGCTCGGGCATCGGCCCGGTCGACCACGGCTGGCACCTGCACACCCACCACTAGGGCACGGAGCAGGGCATGCAAAAAGCCTGCTCACCGACGTTCCGGTGAGCAGGCTGAAAGCTCAGAACCCGGCCCGAGGGCCGACGCCGAACCGTCAGACGGTCGGCTTGGCGACCTTGCCGGCCTTGATGCACGAGGTGCAGGCGTTGATCCGCTTCGTGCCACCGTTCACGACGGCGCGCACGCGCTGGATGTTGGGGTTCCAGCGGCGCGGGGTGCGGCGGTGCGAGTGGGAGACACTCATGCCGAAACCGGGTCCCTTGCCGCAGACGTCGCAGACGGAAGCCACGGGAAACTCCAAGTGGGTGTCGATGCTGTGGAACGGAGCGAACCGGCCCGGAAGGGGCGTTCGGAGCGCTCGCTGAAGGCGCCTCGGAGGAGGCGCATGGATCAGAGTAGCCGACCTCGAGTCACCAAGGCGAATCGACCACCGGATTCCGTCCTGCAACTGGTTCCCAAGGGGATGATGCGCGCGATAGGGAAGTATCGCTCAGGATTTGTGTCGACCTGGCCATGCACGCGAGCGCGCCACCTGAGCGGGAAGCGAGCCGGAGGCGATGCTTCCCGCGAAGATCGCGAAGCGATGTCGCGCTCGCCGCTTTTGCGGTTCGCCCCCGAGCCGCCAGGCGAGGGGACGAGGCCGCAAGGAAAGGAAACACTGTGGAGGTCCTCGACGGGGCGGCGGTACGGCGGTGGTCCAGGCTCGCGGCCGACGCGCTGGGCAGGACCCGGGGGGAGATCGACGCGCTGAACGTCTTCCCCGTTCCCGACGGGGATACCGGCACCAACCTGCATCTCACCGTCCTGGCGGCGGCCGAGGCGGTCGAGGGGCTGCCGGAGGACGCCGGGGACACGGCGGCCTGGCGCGCCCTCGCCCAGGGGGCCTTGATCGGCGCGCGGGGCAACTCGGGGGTGATCCTCAGCCAGGTCTTCCGGGGCCTGGCGGAGATCCTCGGCCGCCCGGGCGTGCCGCGTGACGGCGAGATCTTCTCCGAGGCGCTGGAGTACGCCTCGGTCCTGGCCCGCAACGCCGTCGAGCACCCCGTCGAGGGAACGATCTTGAGTGTGCTCCAGGCGGCGTCCGAGTCCACCGGGGGAGCGGGCCAGAACGGCCTCACCACCGCCGCCAGGGCCGCCGCGACCGGCGCCCGGCAGGCCCTGCGCCTCACCACCGGCCAGCTCGACGTCCTGGCTCGCAGCGGAGTGGTGGACGCGGGCGCGGCTGGCCTCTGCGTCGTCCTGGACGCCCTGGCCGCCGTGATCACCGACGAGTTCCCCGAACGCTACGAGATCCCCGCCCGTACGGGCGCGTCAGAGCCCGCCGCGGAATCACCCGCCGAGGCGCCGGGCCCCGGCTACGAGGTCATGTACCTCCTGGACGGCGCGGACGAGAAGGTCCCCGACCTGCGCGAGACCCTCGACGGCCTCGGCGACTCCCTCGTGGTGGTCGGCGGCGACGGCCTGTGGAACATCCACGTCCACGTGGACGACGCGGGCGCGGCCATCGAGGCCGGGCTGAAGGCGGGCCGCCCGTACCGGATCCGCGTCACCTACCTGCACACCCCCTACGAGGAGCACCAGCCCCAGGCCCCGCACGTCGGCCGCGCCGTGGTCGCCGTCACCGCCGCCGACGGCCTGGCGACCCTCTTCGAGGAGAGCGGCGCCAACGTCGTACGGCGCGAACCCG
The DNA here is from genome assembly GCF_017573505.1 of Actinomadura barringtoniae. Classification (GTDB taxonomy): domain Bacteria; phylum Actinomycetota; class Actinomycetes; order Streptosporangiales; family Streptosporangiaceae; genus Spirillospora; species Spirillospora barringtoniae. The sequence continues at coordinate 47,280 of NZ_JAGEOJ010000035.1, read as the reverse complement.
GCGCGGTCCCGCCCCTCGCGGTCCTCGCCGACGCGATCCTCGCCGCGGGCGACGAGGTGGTCGTGCTTCCCAACGAGCCGGAGGTCCTCTCCCTCGCCGAAGCCGCCGCCGAACGAGCCCGCGACGCGGGCGCCCGCATCGCCGTCGTTCCCACCAAGGCCTCCGTCCAGGGCCTGGCCGCCCTCGCCGTGCACGACCCGCTCCGACGCTTCCCCGACGACGTGATCGCCATGACCCGCGCCGCCGGAGCCACCCGGTTCGGCCACCTGGAGATCGCCACCGAAGAGGCGTTCACCAGCGTCGGCCTCTGCCAGCCCGGCGACGTCCTGGCCCTGATCGAGGGCGACGTGGCCATGATCGCCTCCGATCTCGCCGACGCCGCGAGCCACCTCATCGACCGCATGCTGTCGGGCGGCGGCGAGCTGGTCACCCTGATCATCGGCGTGTACGCGCCCCCCGAGCTGACCGCCGCCCTCGAAGATCACCTCCGGCGGAGCCACCCCGACATCGAGCTGGGCGTCTACGCGGGCGAGCAGGAGCGCTACCCCCTTCTCATCGGCGTGGAGTGAACCCGGACACCCCGATGGGCTAGAAAAGAACGGTGGCGAAACTCGACGAGCCGTTGCGCAAGGTCCTGGGCGACAAGACGGCCAAGGTGCTGGCCTCCGGTCTCGACCTGCACACGGTCGGGGATCTCCTGCACCACTACCCCCGCCGCTACGCCCACCGCGGCGAGCTGACCGAGCTCGCGAGCCTGGAGGACGGCGAGCACGTCACGGTCATGGCCGAGGTGACCAAGGTCCAGGGCCGTACCCTCACCCGCAGCCCCGGCTACGTCCTGGAGATCACCGTCACCGACGGCACCGGCGAGCTCAAGCTGAGCTTCTTCGGCCGCAAGGGCTCCTACATCCCCGAACGCGACCTCTCCCCGGGCACCCGCGGCCTGTTCGCCGGCAAGATCAGCACGTACCGCCCCCGTTCCGGCCGCCCGGTCCGCCAGCTCGCCCACCCCCAGTACAAGGTCGTCGCCGCCAAGAACGCCGAGGCCGCCGCCCAGGAGTGGGCCGACGAGATCATCCCGATCTACCCGGCCACCAAGGGCCTGGACATCGACGCCATCACCAAGTCCGTCGGCATGGTCCTCGACCAGCTCGAACTCGGCGCCGACCCCATGCCCGAGCTCACCCTGAAGCGCCGCGGCATGATCGACCTCCGCGACGCCTACGAGGGCATTCACCGCCCCAAGGACTGGGACCAGCTGGGCCGCGCCCGCAAGCGCCTCAAGTGGGACGAGGCCTTCGTCCTCCAGATCGCCCTGGCCCAGCGCCGCCTGGCCGCCGCCGCCCTCCCCGCCAAGTCCCGCCCCGCCATCGAGGCCGGCATCCTCGACGCCTTCGACGCCCGCCTCCCCTTCGACCTCACCGAAGGCCAGCGCGACGTAGGCCGCGAGATCTCCGAAGATCTGGCCCTGGAACACCCCATGCACCGCCTCCTCCAAGGCGACGTAGGCAGCGGCAAGACCGTGGTCGCTCTGCGGGCGATGTTGCAGGTGGTGGATGGGGGTGGGCAGGCCGTTCTGCTGGCGCCTACGGAAGTGCTGGCGCAGCAGCACTTTCGGTCGATCACCGGGATGCTCGGGGAGCTTGGGCAGGCGGGGCAGCTGGGCGGGGCCGAGCACGCTACGCGGGTGGCGCTGCTGACCGGGTCGCAGGGGGCGAAGGTGCGGAAGGCGACGCTGCTGGACGCGGCGTCGGGGGCCGCGGGGATCGTGGTCGGGACGCATGCGCTGCTCGAGGACCATGTGCAGTTCGCGGATCTGGGGCTTGTCGTGGTGGACGAGCAGCACCGGTTCGGGGTCGAGCAGCGGGACGCGTTGCGGGAGAAGGTCACCGGTGGGCGGCCGCATGTGCTGGTCATGACGGCGACGCCGATTCCTCGTACGGTCGCGATGACGGTGTTCGGGGACCTGGAGACGTCGGTGCTCGGGCAGCTTCCGGCGGGGCGTGCGGAGATCAAGACGCACGTGGTGCCGGCGGAGAAGCCCGCCTTTCTGGCGCGGACGTGGGAACGGATCAAGGAAGAGGCGGCTCAGGGGCGGCAGATCTACATCGTGTGCCCCCGGATCGGGGAGCAGGAGGGCGACGAGGGTGACGTCGTCCAAGAGGAGGGGGAACGGCGGTCCCCGCTGGGGATCATGGAGGTCCTGCCCCGGCTGGAGGGCGAGCTGCTGGACGGGCTGCGCATCGGCGTGCTGCACGGCAAGCTCCATCCGGACGAGAAGGAGGCCGTCATGCGCCGGTTCACCGAGCGCGAGCTCGATGTGCTGCTGGCGACGACGGTGATCGAGGTCGGCGTGGACGTGCCGAACGCGACCGTGATGGTGATCATGGACGCGGACCGGTTCGGGGTGTCGCAGCTGCACCAGCTGCGTGGCCGTGTCGGGCGCGGGAACCTGCCGGGGCTGTGCCTGCTGGTGACCGATGCCGAGGTGGGCAGCAAGGCGCGGGAACGGCTGGACGCCGTGGCCTCGACCACGGACGGGTTCAAGCTGTCGCGGCTGGACCTGGAGCAGCGGCGCGAGGGCGACGTGCTGGGCGCCTCGCAGGCCGGGCGGTCGTCGAGCCTGCGGCTCTTGACGTTGCAGCGGGACGAGGACGTGATCCTGGCCGCGCGGGAAGAGGCCACGGCGCTCATTGAGGCCGATCCGGATCTTGAGGGCAACCCGGCGCTGGCGGAGGAGCTCGCCGCGCTGCTGGACGAGGACCGTACGGAGTTCCTCGAGAAGGCCTGAGTCCGATCATGGTCTGAGGGCGTGACCGACGTCACCTTTACATACCCCCTGGGGGTTCATTAGGTTCTCGGCTTGTCGGAGATAAATACCCCCTATAGGTATGTGGAGGCGGAACGATGTCCGCGGTACACGGTTCACGGCGGTGGTGGGCGCTCCTCGTGCTCGCCACGGCCCAGTTCATGGTCATCATGGACACGTCGATCATCGGGGTCGCGCTCCCGGAGATGAAGGGCGACCTGGGGTTCTCGCAGGGCGGCCTGCAGTGGGTGTTCAACGCCTACGTGATCGTCTTCGGCGGCCTGCTGCTGCTCGGCGGGCGGCTCTCGGACCTGCTCGGCGCGCGGCGGGTCTTCGCGGCGGGCTGGGCGATCCTCATCGCCGGCTCGGTCGTCGCGGCGGCGGCCCAGGGTGCCGGGGTGGAGATACTCGGTAGGGGTATCCAGGGCGTCGGCGGCGCGCTCATCGCCCCGGCCGCCATGACCCTGCTCATGACGATCTTCGGATCGAACCCGCGCGAGCTGGCCAAGGCGATGGCGCTCTACGGGGCGGCGGCACCGGCCGGCGGTACGGCCGGGGTGTTTCTCGGCGGCGTCCTCACCGAGTGGCTCAGCTGGCCCTGGGTCTTCATCGTCTACATCCCGATCGGCCTCGCCACGCTCGCGGCGGTTCCGGCGGTGCTGCCGGCGGTCGGCTCCCGGCGCGGCTCGATCGACGTGCTCGGCGCCGTGGCGGTCACGGCGGGCCTGGCGCTGACGGTCTTCGCGATCGTACGGGCGCCGGAGCAGGGCTGGGGATCGGCCGCGACGCTGCTGGAACTGGCCGGAGGGATCGGCCTGCTGGTGGTGTTCGGGATCGTTCAGCGGGTGCTGCGCCAGCCGCTGATGCCGCTGTCGGTGTGGCGCACGCCGGGCCTGGCGGCGGCCAACCTGGTGTTCCTGCTGCTCGGCGGGGCGTGGATCCCCGCGTGGTACTTCCTCAACCTCTACCTGCAGCAGGTGCTCGGGTTCGGCGCGTTCGCCAGCGGCGCGGCGCTGCTGCCGATGACGGTGACCATCATGGTCCTCATGGTCGGCGTGACCGGGCGGCTCATGGGCCGGTTCGGGATGAAGCCGCTCACGGTGACCGGGCTCGCGGTGCTGGCGCTCGGCCTGGCCGGGTTGACGCTGGTACGGCCCGACGGCAGTTTCGCGGTGGACGTCCTGGCGGCCTCGCTGATCGCGGCGCTCGGCATGTCCCTGGCCTACATCCCGACGATGATGCAGGCGATCTCCGGGGTGCCGGGGGAGCAGGCCGGGCTCGCCTCCGGGATCGTCAACACCACCTACCAGGTGGGGTCGGCGCTCGGCCTGGCCGTCGCCACGGCGCTGGCGACCTCGCAGGGCGGCGTTGGTGACGTCGCCGAGCTGACCGACGGGTTCCGGGCGGCGTTCGTGGTGGCCGCGGTCATCGCCGGCGCCGGTGCGGTCTTCGCTCTGGTCCTGCTGCGCGGCCGCAGCCGTTCCCAGAGGCCGGAGGCTGTGAAGCAGGCCGAGACCGAGACGGAGACGGTGTCATGACCGGTTGTTGTTGTCCTAGCTGGTGAAGGGGATGCGCCCATGCGCATCCCCTTTCACTTCAGCGCTTCTCTGTATTTCCTACTCGAAAAGTTGACATCTGTGCCGAGTGCGGTCACGATGAGGGAGTGATTCCGCATGAGCTTCTCACCGCGCGCCGGCACGTCGACCTCCGCCGGGTCGCCAGCGCGCTGTGTTCCGGTCGCTGATTCCCGCAGCCCGAACACACCCATGGAGGACCTCATGACCATCACCCACACCACCGAGACGACCGACATTCTTGATACCGGCGCCCACGAGGACGAGCGCAGGCTGAGCGATCCCGATCCCACCGTCCGGGCGGCGGCGCTGAGCTCGCTGATCCTCGGCGGTGAGGCCGTGCGCGGGCTCGGCGACACGCTCGCCTGGGCGCTGGCCGACGCCGACGAACGCGTCAGGGGCATCGCCGCGACGGCGCTGCGCGACCTGCCCGAGGTGTACCTCGGTGACGACGGCGTCCGGGCCCTGCTGCTGGCGGTGGCCGACGGCGAGAGTGACGTACGGGAGACCGCCGGGAACCTGCTGCGCACCCTCATCGAGGGCGCGGCCGAACTCTACGACCAGGGCCTGAACGACGGCGAGACGCAGGTACGCATCCAGGCCGTTCTCGGGTTGGTCGCGCTCCGCGCCGTCACCGAGGTCGCCCACGCGGCCGACGACCCGGCCCGCGAGGTGCGGATCGCCGTCGCCGAAGGGCTGGCCCGGCTCGCCGATCCCGCCGGGCTGCCCGTGCTGGAGGAACTGCTCGCCGACCACGATCCGGTCGTACGGATGGCCGCGATCGACGCCGCCGCCGACCTGGGCGTACCGGAGCCGCTGGCGGGCCGCGTGATCACCTCCGTCGCGCACACGAGCTGGCAGGTCCGCAAGCGCGCGGCGCTGGCGCTGGGCAAGGCGGACGCCGAGATCGCCGTACGGCCGCTGATCCGCGCGCTGCGCGACCGCATCGTCGACGTCCGCCGTACGGCCGTGCAGTCGCTGGAGCAGTGGGCGGGCGACCGGCCCGAGGTCGTCACCGCGCTCACCGAGTCGCTGGCCGACCCCGACCCGGGCGTGCGCACCCAGGTTCGCTGGGCCCTCGCCTAGGGCGAAGGTCCGGCGTCATAGGACGTGGGCGGGATGTTCCGGGGTGGGGCATTCCGCCCACGGTCATGTCTGGGGCACCATGAGAGTCGCGACGCCGCGTGAGAAGGACGACACGCCGCGAGAACACTGCGGCGATCACAGGCGTCTAACGAGTGGTGGTGAAAGGCGCCATCCGGTGCTCGGGCGGGTAGAGGTCCTCCTGTCGGGTCACCAGCGACGGAGGAGAGCCGATGACGGCTGTGCGCCCCCTGCAGCCGAACGACCCGGTCTGGCTGGGCCCGTACGAACTGGTGGGACGCCTTGGAGAGGGCGGCCAGAGCGTGGTCTACCTGGGCCGTAACAAGGAAGGCCGGCGTGCCGCGGTCAAGCTGCTGCGCGCCCAGCTGAGCCGGCACCCCGAATGGCGGGCGCGGTTCGAGCTCGAGCTCAAGGTGATCGGCCGGGTGGCCGGGTTCTGCACCGCGCAGGTCATCGACTCCGACGTCGAGGGCGACCTGCCGTACGTGGTCAGCGAGTACGTGCCGGGCCCCTCGCTCACCGAACTGGTCACCGGGCAGGGGCCGCGCACCGGCACCGACCTGGACCGGCTGGCGATCGGTACGGTCACCGCGCTCGCGGCGATCCACCGGGCCGGGATCCTGCACCGCGACTTCAAGCCGTCCAACGTCCTGATGGGGCCCGACGGCCCGCGCGTGATCGACTTCGGTATCGCGCGGGTGCTCGGCGCGGCGGCGGCCAAGGCCAGCGGCGTCGTCGGGACGCCCGCCTACATGTCACCCGAGCAGGTGACCGACGGCGAGCTCGGCACCGGCGTGGACATGTTCGCCTGGGCCTCGACGATCCTGTTCGCGGCGACCGGGCGGCAGCCGTTCGGCAACGACACGATCTCCGCGGTCTTCCACCGGATCGTCAACTACGAGCCGGACATGTCGGCGCTGCCCGACTCGCTGCGCGAGGTCGTCGCCGCGTGCCTGTCCAAGGACCCGGCGGGACGGCCGTCCGCGCAGGAGGCGCTGCTCAGCCTGCTGGGCCGCGAGGCCGCTCCGGAGACCGGCGGCGCGGTCGCGGCGCTCAGTACCGGCGCGCACCTGGCGGGCGACGACCGCACCCCGTCCACCGAGCCGGGAGCCGCCGCCAAGCAGCCGGGTTCGGTGATGGGAGCCGCGACGCCCGCCCCCTCGACCCCGGCCCGGCCCTCCGGCGCGCAGCCGCCGTCGACGATCCCACCCCCGCCGCGCCGGCACCGCGGCTGGCGGCTCGCCGCGATCGTGGCGGCGCCGCTGCTCGTGCTGGGCCTGGCCGGAGCGACCTGGGCGCTGTGGCCGGACAGCTCGTCGGCGGGATCGCCATCCGACGACTCGGCGGCGCCGCCCGCCACCGCCGTCGCGGTCGTCCCGCAGGCGAACGAGGCGGTCAAGTCCGTGCTCAGCTGGAACTACAAGACCGTCGACCAGAACATCGCCACCGCGCACGCGCGCTCGACCAAGTCGTTCCAGGCGGGCTACGACCAGCGCATCCAGGACAAGAACTGGAAGGTCGCGCTGCGCGACTACCAGGGAACGGTGACCGCCGACGTGATGGACTCGGCGGTCGTCGGCGCCGAGAACGACACCGTCTCGGTCCTGGCGTACGTCAAGCAGGACGTGCACTGGATGAACGCGGCGCCGCAGAACACCCTCGAGCCCATGCGGATCACAATGGTGAAGCAGGCCGGCGGCTCATGGCTGCTGGACACCGCGTACCCGCTGAACGGCCAGTCGGTGCCGCTCGGGTCCGGTTCCGGGCCGTGGCCGGGCGGTGACGCCCGTGCCGCGATAACGACCGCCACCTCGTCGGCGGGCGGCAGCCTGGTCGAGGCGGGGCTGCGTCCCGGCGGCACCCAGGACCAGGTCACGGCCATGGTCGTGACCGCTCAGTGCGGCGGCGCGGGCTGCAAGGCGGCCGACAAGCTGAGCGTCCACCGGATCGTGGTGCAGCGTACGGGCGGCGCCTGGAAGGTCGGCCGCACGGAGACGCTCTGAGCGTAAGAACGTTCTGACCCGTACGAGCCGGAGCTCGTACGGGTCAGAACGTTGAGCGGAGAAGGTCAGGAAGCGTTCCTGGCCCGCCTGCGCCGCGAGGAGGCGACCGCCACCCCGCCGGTCAGCACCGAGACGATGCCGAGGGCCGCGAGCGGCAGCGCTTCGGTGCCGGTGAACGGCAGGCCGTTCGGCAGTCCGTTAGGCAGCAGCGACGCGTTCGACGCGCCCGGCAGGTGGCTGCCGCCACCGGGCAGGTCGGGCAGCGGCGGCGACGAGGGCGGCGGCTCCGGCAGCGGCGGCGTCGGGCCGGGGCCCGGACCGGGAGGCGTCGGGGGAGTCGGCGGCGTGGGCGGTGTCGGGGGAGTGGGCGGCGTCGGCGGGTTGGGCGGAGCCTGTCCGCACGCGCCGACACAGCCGCCCAGCTCCACCTTGAGCGTCGCGCCCTTGCCCGTCGCGGGCTGCACGCCGACACCGAGGCCCGTGCTGCCGCGCACGACGCCCTTGGCGAGGTTCACCTCGCCGCCTGTCGTCAACTTCACCCCGGCCGACCCGAGCGCGGAGTGGGCGCCAGTGTCCAGCCGGGCACCGCCCTTCACCCCGCCCTGCTTCAGGTTCAACGCGCCGTCGGTGCGCAACCGGACCGACCCGCCGCCCGCCGGCGTGTTCAGGCCCGCGCCGACGTCGAGGCCCGCACGCGCGGTCTGCGTCCGCTGGTCGTACGTCAGGTAGGCCTTGATGTCGAGGGCCAGCCCAGGGGGCGCGGCGGGCGCCGCCGACGGGGCCTTCTTCAACAGCTTCGGCGTGGTCGTGGCGGGGGTCCTGGCGGGGGCCTTGCGAGTGGCGGGGGACTTGAGAGGCTTGGCGGGTTCGGCGGTTTCAGCCTGGGCAATGCCGCCCATGGCGGCGATGCCGAGCATCGTCGCGCCGGCCGTCACCGCCAGTCTTCTACCTTGGTGCACGGGAGCTCCTGGGTATCGCTGGTATCGACAACCTGCGAGCACAGTGACACGTGTTGTAGTCGCTGTGAATGGGATTCGGACGATTCGGTCCTGTATTCCATGACCGGCTCCGGACAGCCCGCGTACCGGTGGCGGGATACTTGGGGGATGACCAGGGTCATCGCGGGAAGCGCAGGAGGACGCCGGCTGGCAGTTCCGCCGGGCAGGGACACCCGGCCGACCAGCGACCGTGCCAGGGAGGGCCTGTTCTCCACGGTCCTGGCGCTCCTCGGGCCGCTGGACGGGCTGCGCGTCGCCGACCTCTACGCCGGGTCGGGCGCGGTGGGCCTGGAAGCGCTCTCGCGCGGGGCGGCGCACGCCCTCCTGGTCGAGTCGCACCCGCGCGCGATCAAGGTCGTCCGGGAGAACGCCGCGTCGCTCGGCCTGCCCGGTGCCCAGCCCGCCGCCGACAAGGTCGAGCGGATCACCCGCCGTCCGCCCCCCGGCGACCCGTACGACCTGATCTTCATCGACCCGCCGTACGCGCTGCCCGACGACGCCGTCACCGAGCTTCTGGAAGCGCTGCGTGACCACGGCTGGACCGCCGAGGACGCGCTGGTGGTCGTCGAACGAGCCGCGCGCGGGCCCGAGCTGAAGTGGCCTGAGGGCTATGAGGCCCTACGGGACAGGCGTTATGGAGAGGCCATCTTCTGGTACGGCCGCGCTCCTGTGGGTACCGTCACGGATTGATGATCCCGCGCCGCCCCCTGCCGGGTGGTTACGATGTGTAGTCGCGCTACATCGGGGGGTGGGGCTCGACATGGACAAGGCCGTCAAACTGACGTGGATCCTGACGCTGCTGATGGTCCTCGCCCTGATGGCGAACGTGACCTACGTCCAGGGCTTCAAGGCCCAAGAGCTGCGCGACGACCCGCTGAACGCCCGCCAGTACCAGAACCGCAACAGGATCGAACGCGGCCCGATCGTGGCGTCCGGCAAGCGCCTGGCCTGGTCGGAGAAGGTCGGTGACACCGGCACCTTCCGCCGCCGCTACTGGAACAGCGACGTGTTCTCCCCGATCACCGGCTACTTCTCGGTCTTCTCCCAGAGCGCCCTGGAGAGCGCCGAGAACCACATCCTCGACGGCACCGACAAGCGCCTCACCACGACCAACCTGATCGACAAGATCCTCGGCAAGAAGACCCCCGGCGGCACCGTCGAGGCCACCGTCAACGTGAAGGCGCAGCAGGTCGCCTATGACGCGCTGCGGTCCAGCGGCGCGCGCCGGGCCGCCGCGGTCGCCCTGGACGCCAAGACCGGCGCGATCCTGGTGATGGCCTCCACGCCGTCCTACGACGCGAACTCGGTGTCCGGGCTGGACGGCGACAAGGCCGCCAAGCAGTTCGAGAAGCTCAACGCCGAGCCGCTGAAGCCCCTGCTGGACAAGGCGATCAGCGAGGTCTTCCCGCCCGGCTCCACGTTCAAGACCGTCGTCGCCTCGGCCTCGCTCACCGCCGGCAAGAACCAGGACAGCCCCGTGCGGGCCGGGCGCAGCTACAAGCCGCCGGGCGCGGGCCAGGCGATCAACAACGACGCGGGCGACATCGGCGGCGACTGCGACCGGGCGGTCCTGTCGCTGATCGACTCCTACGCGCAGTCGTGCAACACCACGTTCGCCTACATGGGCGCGCAGAACCCGGGCAACGACGCGGTCGGCGACCAGGCCGCCGGCTACGGCTTCTCAGACAAGATCGAGATCGCCGACGGGATGAAGAGCGCCGCCAGCTCGTTCCCCAAGACCGACCAGCCCTCGCTGAGCGCGCTCGGCTCGATCGGACAGGGCAGCACGGTCGCCACCCCGCTGCAGATGGCCATGGTCGCCGGGGGCGTGGTGAACGGCGGCAAGGTCATGCAGCCCTACCTGGTCGACAAGCTGCGCGGCGCGGACGGCTCGGAGGTCGAGTCGGCGAACCCGAAGCGCCTGAAGACCGCGCTGACCTCCGAACGGGCCGACGAGATGAAGAACATGATGAGGGCCGTCGTCCAGAAGGGCACCGGCACGGTCGTGAAGGGCACCTCGGTGGAGGGCGGCAAGACCGGTACCGCCGACGTCGAGAACGCGCCCTACAACGACCGGTGGTTCATCGGCTTCGGCGGCCCGGACTCGCGGTACGCGGTCGCGGTGATGACCGAGGCCGACGGGTACGGAAGGGAGTCGGCACCGATCGCCGCCAAGATCATCGACGCGCTCGGCGACTAGTCTCGGGTCGGGTGCCGGGCGACCGAATCCGGTTTGGTACGGTCGCGCCGCAGGTCACCAGTTGCATCGAAGGACGGAGCCTTCCCGTGCACCGTGTCGTATGTCCGGGCTCGTTCGATCCCGTCACCAACGGACACCTCGACATCATCAGCCGGGCATGCCGCCTCTACGACGAGGTCGTCGTGGCCGTGCTCATCAACAAGAACAAGAAGAGCCTGTTCACGGTCGACGAGCGGGCCGAAATGATCGCCGAGGTCACCAAGGAGTACGGCAACGTCAAGGTCGACAAGTTCTACGGCCTGACGGTGGACTACTGCAAGGAACACGACATCCCGGTGATCGTCCGTGGCCTGCGGGCGGTCAGCGACTACGAGTACGAGCTCCAGATGGCCCAGATGAACCACCGGATCGCGGGCGTGGAGACCATGTTCATGGCCACCAACCCGCTGTACGCCTTCCTGTCCTCCAGTCTCATGAAGGAGGTCGTGAAGTTCGGCGGGGACATCTCCGGCCTGGTTCCCGAGCTCGTTCACGACCGCCTCGTCGAGCGCCTCCGCGAGTCCTGAGCCCCGGCCCGCACTTCAAGTTGGGGGTACCGGCCTGCGGACGGTACCCTGGGGAGTCGGCCACGACCGACGGCCGCAATTCGCCATGCCTCACGAAAGCAGGACTCCGCTGTCTCGCCTCGACCCCAATGCCCCACTGGTGCTCGACACCCGAGCTCTCAGCAGGCAACCCGGGTCGTCTCGGGAGCAGAGCCTGAAAGTGCCGGCGCCGGAGGATTTCGGTGTCGAGATGGTGGGCGTGCCCGAGGGCGCCGAGCTCGAACTGGATCTTCGGTTCGAGGCGGTGCTGGAGGGCGTGCTCGTCACGGGCACGGCATGGGTCCCCCTGGAGGGGGAGTGCGGCCGCTGCCTGGACCCGATCGCCTCGACCTTCGAGGCGGACTTCCAGGAGCTCTTCGTCTATCCTGACACCCGCTCCGGCGGGAACGCCGAGGACGACGAGCTCCGCCTCGAGGACGACCTGCTCGACCTCGAGCCGGTACTGAGGGACGCGGTGCTGCTCGCACTGCCGCTGTCACCGCTGTGCCGGGACGACTGCCCGGGCCTGTGCCCGGACTGCGGTGTGCGGCTGGCGGACGCCGGGCCTGATCACCACCACGACGCGGCCGACCCTCGGTGGGCCGCGTTGCAAGGACTGAAGCAAGAAGACCTACGAGAAGGAAAGCAGGAGGGCTGACCAGTGGCCGTCCCCAAGCGGAAGAAGTCGCGCAGCAACACGCGGCACCGGCGCTCGCAGTGGAAGACCTCGGCGCCGACCCTGGTCGAGTGCCCGACCTGCCGCGACCAGAAGCTCCCGCACACCGCGTGCGCGACGTGCGGCACCTACGACCGGCGGCAGGTCATCGCTCCGTCGGCTTGATCGTTTGATATCCCCGGGGGGCGGATCCGCGCGCAAGCCGCGGGCCGCCCCTCGCGGTGCTTGAACGAACAAGTGCGTGAACGAGTACGTGCTTGGAAGACCACCCCGGCGAGTGACTCCGGCGTGGCGACCGGCACAGGAACCGAGCCCGAGGCCGTGGTGCATGCCGGGAAATCAGCGACCGGCGCGCACCTCGTCTTCGCGGACCGCTCCTCGTGCCGCGACTCCGCGCCCCCCGCGCCGTCACACGCCGTAACGGCCATCGCACCCTGCGATGTGAGCCCTGCGAGGAGGGGCACTGTGAGCGGCAAGACTACGGATCCGGCACCGGATCGCGCGGAGCTGAGCGACGCCCTCGGCGTCGAGGTCACCCCCGACCTGCTGGAACGCGCGCTGACGCACCGTTCCTACGCGTACGAGAACGGCGGCCTGCCGACCAACGAGCGCCTGGAGTTCCTGGGCGACTCGGTGCTCGGGCTGGTCGTCACCGACACCCTGTTCCGCGGCCACCCCGACCTGCCCGAGGGGCAGCTGGCCAAGCTGCGCGCCGCGGTGGTCAACATGCGCGCGCTCGCGGGCGTCGCGCGGGGCCTGAACGTGGGCGCGCACATCCGCCTGGGCCGCGGCGAGGAGGGTACGGGAGGCCGCGACAAGGCCTCGATCCTGGCCGACACCCTGGAGGCGCTCATCGGCGCGGTCTACCTCGACCGCGGCCTGGACGAGGCGTCCGCGCTGGTCCACCGGCTCTTCGACGCGCTCATCACCCGTTCGGCCGGGCTCGGCGCCGGGCTGGACTGGAAGACCTCGCTGCAGGAGCTGACCGCGGTCGAGGAGCTCGGCGTCCCCGAGTACCACGTCGCCGAGAGCGGCCCCGACCACCAGAAGACCTTCCGCGCCTCGGTGCGCGTCGGCGGCTCCACGTACGGCGCGGGCGAGGGCCGCAGCAAGAAGGAGGCCGAGCAGCACGCCGCCGAGGCCGCCTGGAACGCGATCCGCGAGATCGTCGTGGCCCGCGAGTCCGCCGGCAACGCCGGCCCGGGCGGTGGCAGCGGTGGCGGCGGCACGAACGGCTCGGCGCACGTCAGGCAGGGCAAGGGTGGCCGGGCCGCGAGCGGCGACGGGAAGGCCGGGGCCTCCGAGGATGCCTGAGCTGCCCGAGGTCGAGGTCGTCCGGCGCGGTCTGGAGTCCTGGGTGACCGGCCGCACGATCGACGCCGTCGAGGTGCTGCACCCGAGGGCCGTACGGCGGCAGGTGGCCGGCGCGGACGACTTCGCCGGCCGCCTCACCGGCCGTACGGTCGTCACCCCGTGGCGGCGCGGCAAGTACATGTGGCTCCCGCTCGCCGAGCCGAAGGCCGCCGAGGCGCGCGTTGAGGGCGACGCCCGGGACGACGCCGCTCCGCAGGGCCCTGAGGGCGCCACAGAGGCGTTGCTGGCGCATTTGGGCATGAGCGGGCAGCTCCTCGTGGGAGAGCCCGGCAGGGAGCGCGAGAAGCACCTGCGTGTGCGGATCACCTTCACCGACGGCGGCAACGATCTCCGCTTCGTCGACCAGCGCACGTTCGGCCACCTGATGGCGACCGATCTGGTGCCCGGGGCGTTCGGCGACTGGGTGCCCGAGCCGATCGCGCACATCGCGGCCGACCCGATGGAGAAGGCCTTCGACGACGAGGCGTTCTTCACGGCGCTGCGCCGCCGCAAGACCGGCATCAAGCGGGCGCTGCTGGACCAGTCCCTGATCAGCGGCGTCGGCAACATCTACGCCGACGAGGCGCTGTGGCGGGCCAAGCTCCACTGGGCCAGGCCGACCGAGACGATGACCCGCAACGAGGCCGCGCGCGTCCTGGAGGCCGCCCGCGAGGTCATGGGGGCGGCGCTGGCGGTCGGCGGAACCTCGTTCGACAGCCTCTACGTCAACGTGAACGGCGAGAGCGGCTACTTCGAACGGTCACTCGACGCGTACGGACGGCGAGACGAGCCCTGCCGGCGCTGCGGGACCCTAATCCGGCGCGACGAGTTCATGAATCGTTCGTCCTACAGCTGCCCGACCTGCCAGCCGCGCCCGCGCCGGGCCCGCTACTAGGCGGCCGGGGCAGCGATGGACGACGCGATGGACGCGGGCGCCGGCGAGACCGTACGGCTGACCGCATGGGCCAGGGGCCGCGTGCAGGGCGTGGGTTTCCGCTGGTGGGTGAGGGCCAGGGCGCTGGAGCTCGGCCTGGCCGGCAGCGCCACCAATCTCAGCGACGGCAGGGTCGAGGTGGTCGCCGAGGGGCCCCGGGCGGCGTGCGAGCGGTTGCTGGAGCTCCTGCGCGGGAGCGGGACCCCTGGGAGGGTTTCGGGCGTGACCGAGCGGTGGTCACAGGCACGCGGTGAGAGCGCCGGTTTCGTGGAAAGGTGACCGGGTAGGGTTTTCCGGTTTGTACCTGCTAAACTAGTGACGACAGGTTGTTACCGGCCTGAGATGTCCGTCTTGACCAGGACACCGGCCGGTGCGACTCTAGACGATACGCGCACCGCAATCAGTTGCACTTAGTGCGCGATCCTGCTGGTTACTCAGCGTGGAGGACCCTTAGTCATGGCGAAGGCTCTACTCGGCCACGTCGGCGGTCCCGACCCCCGGATGGTCGCGGAGATGCGGCGCCTTCAGCGGCGCGTACGTGATCTGGAGGCCGAGCTCGTACGGCTTCAGGAAGAGAACGACGCGCTCGCGACGGCACCCGACGATGGCATTGTGTCGCTCGGAGTGAAGGACCGCGAACCGGCGCTGACCTGATCGGCGCCTTTCTTTCAAGGAAACGATAGGGACGCCGAACGTGGCGTCCCTTCTGTTTGCCCTCGGTCCGCGCGTCGCGAAAGGCGCGGGGGCCACCTGCCTAACCTAACGGCAGGGTCATAACTTCCTTACCGGAAATGACGGCCAAGGAAGGCCAGGTGCCCCGGCGTATGCCGGGTCCAGTGTGCACCGTCGTGGCAGCCCTCGAACATTCCACCCTCCGGGGTGGGATGGAGCCTGCCACGGGCCTTGGTCACCATGGGGGCGAACGGATCGCTGCGCCCGCAGTCGATCCAGGCGGGAACCCTGCTCAGCGGCTCCAGCATGCGCATGAGGTCGTTGCGGTCGAAGTCGGCCGCGTCGTCGTACGCGCGCGCGTTGGCGGCGTGCGCCCTGGCGTACGACCCGAAGATCGCCGGTGAGGAGGCCGCCACGGCGGCGACCCTGCCCGGGCCCAGCATCGCGGCGGTCAGCAATGCCCCGTACCCGCCCATCGACCAGCCCAGCAGACCGATCCGGTCGGCGGGCCCCGTTCGCATGCCCTCACGGGCGAGCCGCGGCAGCACCTCGTCGGTGATCATCTTCTGCGGGTCGTCGCCGTTCGCGCGCCGGTGCCAGTAGGTCTCGCCGCCGTCCACGCCGACGAGGGCGAACGGCGGCACCCCGTCCGCGACCGCCTTGGCGAGGTAGCGATCGACCTTCAGGTTGAGCAGGTCCCGCGCCGTACCGCCGTTGCCGTGCAGCGCGATCACCACCGGCAGGCCCCTGGGCTGCGGGGTGGGCGTCGCGATCACCATGCGCACCTCGCGCCCGCGCGCGGCCGAACGGAAGGTCCCCTCCCGTACCGTCGAACGCGCGTCCGGCACGGCCGGGACGTCGCCGCAGCGGCCGAGCGCGCGGTCCAGCCTGATCTTGCCGGGCAGCACCTCGGCCTCCACCAGGCCCGCGCCGCCCAGGACCGCGGCGCCGAGCGCGCCCGCGCCACCCGCTCCCCACATCAGGAAGCGGCGCCTGTCGATCATTGGATCAGCCTTCCG
Organism: Actinomadura barringtoniae; assembly: GCF_017573505.1. GTDB lineage: Bacteria > Actinomycetota > Actinomycetes > Streptosporangiales > Streptosporangiaceae > Spirillospora > Spirillospora barringtoniae. The sequence goes on along the minus strand of NZ_JAGEOJ010000035.1, from coordinate 31,354 downwards.
ACTTGGGGCTTTCCGGGGCACGACATGGGACTTTCCGGGGGAGGGAGCATACACAGGACCGGTTCATGGCACATTGGGAGGTGAACGGCCGCGCGGATACGGGGTCTCGCAGGCCCCTGCCGGTATCGTTCGACAGGCTTCGGCCAGATGGCCGGGCGGCGACAGAGGGCTGGACCCTCTGGGAACACCGGGTTCGAGCCGTGTTTCGGGGAGCTGCTTCTCCCTGCGCTATCTCTTGGAGGAGGACAGCGAGCGCGTGTACCTGAAGAGCCTGACGTTGCGCGGCTTCAAGTCCTTCGCGTCCTCCACCACGCTGAAGTTCGAGCCGGGCATCACCGCGGTCGTCGGGCCCAACGGATCGGGCAAGTCCAACGTCGTCGACGCGCTCTCCTGGGTCATGGGCGAGCAGGGCGCCAAGTCCCTGCGCGGCGGCAAGATGGAGGACGTCATCTTCGCGGGCACGGCCACCCGGCCGCCGCTCGGCCGCGCCGAGGTCGTCCTCACCATCGACAACCACGACGGCGCCCTCCCGATCGACTACACCGAGGTCACGATCAGCCGGCTGATGTTCCGGTCGGGGCAGAGCGAGTACGCCATCAACGGCGACCCGTGCCGCCTGCTGGACATCCAGGAGCTGCTGTCGGACTCGGGCATCGGCCGCGAGATGCACGTCATCATCGGCCAGGGCCAGCTCGACCGCGTGCTGCACTCGGGCCCCGAGGGCCGCCGCGCCGTCATCGAAGAGGCCGCGGGCGTTCTGAAGCACCGCAAGCGCAAGGAGAAGGCGCTGCGCAAGCTGGACGCGATGCAGGCCAACCTGACCCGCGTCCAGGACCTCACCGGTGAGCTGCGGCGCCAGCTGAAGCCGCTCGGAAAGCAGGCCGAGATCGCCCGCCGCGCCGCCGTCATCCAGGCCGACCTGCGCGACGCCCGGCTGCGGCTGCTCGCCGACGACCTGGTGACGCTGACGACCAGGCTCGACCAGGAGGCCGCCGACGAGGCCGCCATCCGTGAGCGCCGCACCGAGACCGAGCGCGCGCTGGCCGAGGCGCAGCGGCGCGAGGGCGCGCTGGAGGCCGAGGAGGCGTCCGAGGCGCCCCGGCTCGCGCAGGTGCAGGACACCTGGTTCCAGCTGTCGGCGCTGAAGGAGCGGCTGCGCGGCGTGGCCGACCTGGCCGCCGAACGGCACCGCAACGCCGCCGAGGCGCGCGAGGAGGAGCGGCGCGGCCGCGACCCCGAGGACATGGAACGCGAGGCCGTCGCGATCCGCGAGCAGGAGGAGCTGCTGCGCGCCGCCCTGGAGGAGGCGCAGGACGCGCTCGCCGGGGCGGTCGAGGAACGTACGGTCGCCGAGGACGCGCTCGCGCAGGAGGAACGCCGCCTGCAGAGCGCCGCGCGCGCCGCCGCCGACCGGCGCGAGGAGCTGGCCCGGCTGCGCGGCCGGGTCGAGGCGCTGCGCAGCAAGGCCCAGGCGGGGGAGTCGGAGATCGGCCGGCTCGCCGAGGCCCGCACCGAGGCCGAGCAGCGGGCCGGGGCCGCGCAGGCCGAATACGAGGCGTTCGACTCCGAGGTCGCAGAGGACCCCGCGCTGGCCGCCGAGCACGAGCTGGCGCAGGAGACGCTCGCGACGGCGAAGGAGGCCGTCGAGGAGGCCCGTTCCGGCGTCGAGGGCCCGCGCGAGGAGCTGAAGGCGGCGCGTGCGGCCGTGACCGCGGCCCGTTCCGCCGACCAGGCCGCGCAGAAGAAGGTCGCCGGGCTGCAGGCACGCATCGAGGCGCTGGAGCTGACCCTGGCCAGTGCTGCCGGCGGTGGCGAGGCGCTGCTCGCGGCGCACGCGGGCGGCAACCTCGACGGGGTGCTCGGCACGGTCGCGTCGCTGCTGACCGTACGGCCGGGCTACGAGACCGCCGTCGCCGCCGCGCTCGGCAACGCCGCCGAGGCCATCGCGGTCGGTTCGCTCGACACCGCCGAGGCCGCGCTCGGCATGCTCCGCGCCCACGACGCCGGCCGCGCCGGCCTGGTCGTCGGCGGCGGAAAGGGCGAGGACGTCTCCCGGGCCGCGGGCGCCGACTACGCGATCGACGCGGTGACCGTGCCGGAGGCGGTGCGCCCCGCGCTGGAGCACCTGCTGCGGAACGTGGTGGTCGTGGACGACCTCGGTGCGGCGGTGGCTCTCGTCCGGTCGCAGCCGGAGCTGCGGGCGGTCACGCGCGACGGTGACCTGTTCGGCGCGCACTGGGTGCAGGGCGGCGCGTCCGGCGGCGGGCAGGGCCTGCTGCAGATGCGCGCCACCCTCGACCAGGCCACCGAGGAGCTCGCCGCCGCCGAGACCGGCTCCGAGCAGGGCGCCGAGGCGCTCGCGTCGGCCGTGGAGGCCGAGCAGGAGGCGCAGACCGCGCTGGACGCCGCCCAGGTCGCCGTCAACCAGGCACAGGCGGGCGTCAACCACGCCCAGTCCGAGCTCGACCGGGTGCGCGGACGGCTGCGCGAGTTCGACGCCAAGGCCGCGCAGGAGGCCAAGCACGCCGCCCGGCTGGAGGCGGGCGTGCGGGCCGCGCGCGGCGAGGTCGAACGGCTCACCAAGGCGCTGGACGCGGCCGGCGAGTCGCTGGAACGCGACGCGCAGGCCGCCGAGGAGCTCGCCATGCGGCTCGCGGAGGCCGAGGAGGCCGCCGAGGTCGAAACCGCGAACGAGATGGGCGACCAGACCGAGGCGCGCGAGGAACTGGACGAGCGGTGCCGCCGGCTGCGCTCCGCCGAGATGGAGTCGCGCCTGACGGTCCGTACCGCCGAGGAACGCGTGCAGGCCATCTCGGGCCGCGCCGACGCCCTCGAACGCGGCGCACGGCGCGAGCGCGAGGAGCGCGCACGGGCCGCGGGCCGCCGGGCACGCCGCGAGCGCCAGGCCAAGACCGCCGCGGCCGTGCTCAAGGGCGCCGAGATCGCCCTCGACCGGATCGAGCTGTCGCTGAACGCCGCCGTCGCCCAGCGCGAGGCCGCCGAACGCGCCCGCGCCGCCCGCGACTCCGAGCTCAAGGTCGTGCGCGGCCAGGTGCGCGAGCTGTCGGGCACGCTGGAACGCCTCGTCAACGTCGTGCACGGCAGCGAGGTCGCACGCGCCGAGCAGCGGCTGCGGCTGGAGCAGTTCGAGCAGCGCGCGCTGGAGGAGTTCGGCCTCGAGGTCGAGGCGCTGATGAACGAGTACGGGCCCGAGCAGCTCGTGCCGCCCGGCCCTGAGGCCCCCGAGGACGCCCAGCCCGTTCCGTACGTGCGGGCCGTTCAGGAGAAGCGCGCCAAGGGCGCCGAGCGGCAGCTGAACCAGCTCGGCAAGGTCAACCCGCTGGCGCTGGAGGAGTTCGCCGCGCTGGAGGAACGGCACGCGTTCCTGACCACGCAGCTGGAAGACCTGAAGAAGACGCGCCGCGACCTGCTGAACGTGGTCAAGGAGGTCGACGACCGCGTGCAGCAGGTGTTCGCCTCCGCCTACGACGACACCGCGCGCGAGTTCGAGCGGATCTTCGCCCGGCTGTTCCCGGGCGGCGAGGGCAGCCTCTCGCTCACCGAGCCCGAGGACATGCTCGCCACCGGCGTCGAGGTCTCGGCCCGGCCGCCCGGCAAGAAGGTCAAGCGCCTGTCGCTGCTGTCGGGCGGCGAACGGTCGCTGGTCGCGATCGCTTTCCTGGTCGCGGTCTTCAAGGCCCGGCCTTCCCCGTTCTACGTCCTCGACGAGGTCGAGGCGGCGCTGGACGACACCAACACCCAGCGGCTCCTCACCGTTTTCGAGGAACTGCGCGAGTCGTCGCAGCTGATTATCATCACCCACCAGAAGCGAACCATGGAGGGCGCCGACGCCCTCTACGGTGTCAGCATGCGCGGCGACGGCGTCACCCAGGTCGTCAGCCAGCGCCTCCGCGAACACGAACCCGCCTAACGGTCGAACTGCGCTTCGATAAGCCTCGGCAGGCGTTTATCCAGGCCCTTGCCGGGGCTTTTTCTTGCCTGATTCGGGAAAGATTCTTAGCTCCTTTCTGAGGAAATTCGGCCGAACTTGTCCGTGACAGGCGGCGCTTTCTCGTGGATTCTCGCGGGAGGGGTGTTGCTCGGTGCTCACGGGCAAGGGGAGATGACGGACGTGACCGGGTTCGCGCGAGGCGCGGTCGTGGTGGGTTTCGCGGTGGCGATCGGGGTGCTGGTCGCCCAGGACGACGAGGCGCCCGCGGGGCAGGGCAAGCCGCTGCCCGTACCGTCCGGCGTGGGGCCGTCCGCCGCGGCCGAGTACGGGTGGGGGCGGCCCGTTCTCAGTGATGAGTTCTCCGGCTCGGCCGTCGACACGCGTGCGTGGGCGGTCTACGACTCCGAGGGACACGCGGGGAACGGGCGGCGCAGTCCGGCCGCGGTGACGGTGCGGGACGGTCTGCTCACCATTACCGGCAGGCGGGACGGCACGACCGGTGGAATGGCGTGGAAGCAGGGGGAACGCAAGTACGGCCGCTGGGAGGCGCGCATCCGGGTGTCGCGTGCCTGCGCCTGCTATCACCCCGTACTGCTGCTGTGGCCGACCGGCGGCGGCAGCGGGGTGGCGCCGAAGGGCGGGGGCGGCGAGATCGACTACACCGAGACGATCGACGACGGGCGGCGCGGCTCGACGCACTTCTTCCTGCACTACGGCCCGGAGAATCAGGACCACCAGATCGAGGCCAAGGTGCGCACGGACATGACCCGCTGGCACACCTTCGCCGTCGACTGGACGCCGCGGAGCATCAGCGGGTACATCGACGGCCGCCGTTGGTTCTATACAGCGGACAAACGCGCGCAGCCGCCCGGACCAATGGGGCAGACCGTTCAGTTGGATTGGTTTCCAGAAGACACCGGACGGACCGCTAGGGGAGTGTCGCGCTCAGCACCCGCGTCGCTACAGGTTGACTGGATTCGCATGTACGCTCCGTGACCAGTTCGTGGACATAAGTTCTTAACAATCACTTGTACGCGGAATCCCTTGTGCATGATCGACTCATCCACTAGTCATGTGGACCGGCCGTTTTCTCTGCTCCCCGCGCTGAGCGTCCTGTTCGGCACAGACGGTGACGGCCCGGAGAGGCATCGCAATGGACCCGCAGCGGCTCAAGGACAACTTCGCGCTGGTCGGCGGCAATGGTGGGGACGTCGCCGCCTACTTCTACTCCGACCTTTTCGAGCGCGACCCGCAACTGCGCAAGCTCTTCCCGGCCTCCATGGCCAAGCAGGAGGAGAAGCTCCTGACGGCGTTGTCGCACATCGTGTCGCACGTCGACGACACCCCCTCGCTGGTCCCGTTCCTGCAGGACCTCGGGCGGCGCCACAACGGGTTCGGCGTCGTCAGCGAGTACTACCCGCAGGTCGGCGCGAGCCTGCTGGCCACGCTCGCCTACTTCAGCGGTCCCGAGTGGAGCGCGGAGCTGGAGCAGGACTGGGCGGCGGCGTACGGGCTGGTCGCGCAGGTGATGGCCGAGGCCGCGGCTGAGGCCGCCAACGGTGGGCAGGGTGCCGAGCCGACGGCGTGACCGTTCCCCCGGCCAGGCCCTCCGGCGCGCGAGCCCGCCTCGCGCGCCCGGCTTTCGCATGCCCCGCCGTCGCGGGGCCTGCCTTGGCGCGCCGGGCTTTGGCGCGCCCGGGTCTCGCATGCCCGAAGCCGCCTTGGGAGCGGTGGGACGACAGGGCTTATATAAGGCTTTTGTCTGGTTTCCAGGCTTTTGTCCCTGTAGGGTCCCCCTTTGATCATGACCGCGACCGGGAGATCGTGTGGACGCACAGCGGTTGAAGGACAACTTCGCGAAGGTGGCGGAGCAGGGGGACGCGGTCGCCCTGTTCTTCTACAGCGACCTGTTCGTGGGCAATCCCCACCTGCGGGACATGTTCCCGATCGGGATGATGGGGCAGCGCGACAAGCTGCTGCGCGCCCTCGGGATGATCGTCTCGCGCGTGGACGACCTGCCCGAGCTCGTCCCGTTCCTGCAGCAGCTCGGGCGCGACCACCGCAAGTTCGGGACGGTCGCCGAGCACTACCCGCACGTGGGCGCCAGCCTCGTCAGGACGCTCAAGTACTTCTCCGGCGCCGACTGGACGCCGGAGCTGGAAGCGGACTGGGGCGCGGCGTACGGCGTGGTGGCCCAGGTGATGCAGGAGGCCGCCGCCGAGGACTCGATGGCCGCCCCGCCCTGGTGGGAGGGGCGCGTCCTCGCGGTCGAGCGGCGGCGCTTCGACCTGGTCGTCGTACGGGTGGAGCCCGACCGGCCGCTGGACTACCTGCCGGGGCAGTCGGTCGCGGTCGAGCTGCCCTCGCGCCTGCGGCAGTGGCGCTACTACTCGATGGCGAACGCGCCGCGCCCGGACAACACGGTCGACTTCCACGTACGTCTCGTGGACGGCGGCGCGGTCAGCCCGGTGATGGTCCGCGCGATGCAGCCCGGCGACCGGATGCGCATGGGAGCGCCGATCGGCACGCTCGTGCTGAACGAGAGCTCGCCGCGCGACGTGCTGCTGGTCGCCGGGAGCACGGGCCTGGCGCCCATCAAGGCGATCCTGGAACAGATCCACAGGCGGGCCGCGCCACCTCCGCGCGTCCACCTGTTCTTCGGCGCGCGCACCCGCGACGCCCTCTACGACCTGGAAGACCTGCGCAAGCTCGCCGCCGACCTGCCGTGGCTCACGGTGATCCCGGCGATCTCCGACGAGGGCCCGCCGCGTCCCGGCTTCATCGACGTACGGCCGGGTCCCGACGGTTCGCTCGCGCAGGTGAGTCACGGCCCGCCGGCCGAGGACGCCGACCTGGAGTACGGCGCGCTTCCCGACGTTCTGGCCCGGCGGGGCAACTGGGCGGGGCACGACGCCTACATCTGCGGACCGGCGGCCATGGTCACCAACACGGCCGAACGGCTCCTCCAGCTCGGTGTCGAACCCTCCAACGTCCGCCAGGAAACCTTCGTTGACACACAGAGGTGAACCGTTGAACCCGCCAAACGTTCCGGACCCGGCCGGCGAGAACAACCCGTACCTGGCCGCCTTCGAGTCCGCGGAGGGCCAGGGATATCCGATGGCGGGGGCGCCGCCCGCCCAGGCCGTGACCCCCGCGCCCGGCCACGCGCCCGGCCAAGCTTCCGGCCACGCGCCCGGCCACGCTTCCGGTCATGGTGCGCCGGCGACCATGAGCGGCGGCGCGCACGACGTGGCCGCGCCGGCGCCCGGCACCCCTGGGGGCTTCCTGGTCCAGCGATCCGAACGGTTGACGCCCAGTGAGGTGCGTTCCGCCTCCTTTTCGCGCGCGGGGCTCGGTCGCCGCGGCCTCGACGAGGACCACGTGCGTCATTTCCTCGACCGTGTGGAGAACGAGATCTCGCAGCTCGGCAACGAGAAGGCCGCGCTCGCCGAGGAGGTCCAGGGGCTGCGCCAGCGCCTCTCGTCGGGTGGCTCGCGGGGTGGGATGCCGCCGGAGGAGGCGCATTTCCAGGCCGTACGGATCCTGTCGCAGGCTCAGCAGACCGCCGACCTCTATGTGGCCGACGCCGAGCGCTACACGCGGGAGCTCGCCCACGAGGCGCGCCTGCACCGCGAGGCGATCCTGTCCGACGCGCGCGGGCGCGCCGAGTTGATGATGGAGGAGGCGCACCAGCGGGCCGCCGCGGTCGCCGAGGAGGCCGCCCGGCGCGCCTCCGTCGTTCCGAGCACCGTCGTTCAGGCCTCGCCCGTCCCGAGCGGGGCCTCGCCGGTGCCCGAGGGCGATCGCCAGGCCATGGAACGGGAGATCGCCTACCTGCGGACCTACAGCGACGTCTACCGCACGCACCTGCGGTCCTACCTGGAGGCGCTCCTGAAGAACGTCGACGAGTGGGAGAACTCAGAGCGGTCGGCGCTGCCCGTTCCCACCCAACCCCCGGCCCGCTGAGCTCTCAACGGGCCTTGGAACGGACCGTGAAGAGTTGATCACGATTCGGCCGAGCAAGCAGCCGGTTGCTCGACCTTGTTCGGTGCATGGGCGGCCGTCTGGAAAACTGGGATCGCTATGGAATATCTGATCCTCATCGCCGGGCTGGCCGCCCTCGCCCTGATCATCGGGGGCATCGCACTTCTGCGGCCCAGCCGCCGCAAGCCCACCCCGCCCGTGGAGCCCGCGGAGCGGCCCGCCGACATCCTGCCGGGTGGCACGACCACCGCGCCCCCGAAGGAGGATCAGGCGGCGCCCACGATCGAGCGGGCACCGCCGACGCCCGCCGCGCCGCCGGTCGAGATCGAGAAGCCGCCGCCGGGCGCCGGGCGCCTGGTCCGGCTGCGGGCCCGCCTCGCCCGCTCCCAGAGCGGCTTCGGCAAGACCCTGCTCGGCCTGCTGTCGCGCGACACGCTCGACGACGACGCCTGGGACGAGATCGAGGACACCCTGATCGGCGCCGACATGGGCGTCGCGGTGGCCCGTCAGGTCACCGAGGACCTGCGCACCAAGGTCGCGGTGCTCGGCACCCGTACGCCCGAGGAGGTGCGCGCCCTCCTCAAGGAGGAGCTGGTCAAGCAGATCGGCGGCGACATCGACCGGTCGCTGAAGACCGAGCGGCACGGCAACAAGCCCGCCGTGATCATGGTCGTCGGGGTGAACGGCACCGGCAAGACCACCACCTGCGGCAAGCTCGGCCGCGTGCTCGTCGGCGACGGCCGCACCGTCGTGATGGGCGCCGCCGACACCTTCCGCGCGGCGGCGGCCGACCAGCTGGAGACCTGGGGCGCGCGGGTGGGCGCCAAGGTCGTCCGCAAGGAAGAGGGCGCCGACCCCGCCAGCGTCGCGTTCGACGCCGTCAAGCAGGGCATCGACGACAAGGTCGACGCGGTGATCGTCGACACCGCCGGCCGCCTGCACACCAAGACCGGGCTGATGGACGAGCTCGGCAAGGTCAAGCGCGTGGTCGAGAAGCAGGCCGAGGTGGACGAGGTCCTGCTCGTCCTGGACGCCACGACCGGGCAGAACGGCATGCAGCAGGCCCGCGTGTTCGCCGAGGTCGTCAACATCACCGGCATCGTGCTGACCAAGCTCGACGGCACCGCCAAGGGCGGCATCGTCGTCCAGGTGCAGCGCGAGCTCGGCGTCCCGGTGAAGCTCGTCGGTCTGGGCGAGGGGCCCGACGACCTCGCCCCGTTCGAGCCCGAGGCGTTCGTCGACGCGATCCTCGGCGACGCCTGAGTCTCGGTGATGTCTGAGTCTCGGTGATGTCTGACCGCGACTCTGACTGATCGTTCCGGCGCAGTTGCGTTTTGACGCCCCGGTGGCCCTCATAGCCGCCGGGGCGTCGGTCGTTCTGGTCACAGGCAGAACATGGGCAACACCGAGCCCCTTCCGGCCGCTCGCGGTATCCCCGAGGTAATGGAGTGAGCGTTCAGAAACACCGCCGAAACATCATGTGACGGGGTTTCACACCCTTGAAACACGAGAGCCCTCCAGGTGAAACGGCCCTCCTCGAATCTCTGAGCATTCCCAACGTTCCGTGCCGAGGAGGGCTCTCTTCGAGATGAAAATCGATACCGGTACAACCGCCTGGATGCTGGCGGCCACCGCCCTCGTACTGCTCATGACACCCGGTCTGGCCTTCTTCTACGGCGGCATGGCACGGGCCAAGAGCGTCCTCAACATGATGATGATGTCGTTCGTCAGCATCGTCACCGTCAGCATCATCTGGGTCTTCTACGGTTATTCGATCGCGTTCAGCACCAACGGTCACTCGGGCCTCAACAACTTCATCGGCGGCCTTTCCGACTGGGGTCTGAAGAGCACGGCGACGTCGGTCTACGAAGGCCTGATCACCTCCGGCCCGACCGCGATCACCGACAACATGCCCGAGCTGGTCTTCTCGGCGTTCCAGCTGACCTTCGCGGTCATCACCGTCGCGCTGATCAGCGGCGCGATCGCCGACCGCGCCAAGTTCGGCGCGTGGGTCGTCTTCACGGTCGCCTGGGCGACGCTGGTGTACTTCCCCGTCGCGCACTGGGTGTGGGGCGGCGGCTGGCTGTTCACCAAGGGCATCGAGGACTTCGCGGGCGGCACGGTCGTGCACGTCAACTCCGGTGCGGCGGCCCTGGCGCTGGCCCTGGTCCTCGGCAAGCGGCGCGGCTGGCCGAAGGAGCCCATGCGGCCCAACAACATGCCGTTCGTGCTGCTCGGCGCGGGCCTGCTGTGGTTCGGCTGGTTCGGCTTCAACGCCGGCTCCGAGCTCGCGGTCGACGGCACCACCGCCCTCGCGTTCATGAACACCCAGGTCGCCACCGCCGCGGCCGCCGGCGCCTGGCTCGTGGTGGAGAAGCTGCGCGACGGGCACGCCACCACGCTCGGCGTGGCCTCGGGTGCGGTCGCCGGCCTGGTCGCGATCACCCCGGCGTGCGGCTTCGTCGACACCTGGGTCGCGGTGCTGCTCGGCGTCGTCGCCGGCGCGATCTGCGCGTACGCGGTCGGCCTGAAGTACAAGCTCGGCTTCGACGACTCGCTCGACGTCGTCGGCGTGCACCTGGTCGGCGGTCTGGTCGGCGCGGTCTCGCTCGGCTTCATCGCCGCCTACCCGTTCCTGCCGCAGCAGCACAAGGGCCTGTTCTACGGCGGCGGCCTGCAGCAGCTCGGCTGGCAGACGGTGGCCCCGCTCACCGTCGGGCTCTACTCGTTCGTCGTCGCGTTCGTCCTCGGCAAGATCATCGACAAGGTGATCGGGTTCCGCGTCGATCCCGAGGACGAGGTCAACGGGATCGACGTCAGCACGCACGCGGAGAGCGCGTACGATCTCGGTCCGTCCGGCATGGGCATCGGCGGCGGCACGGGCACCGTGCGCGAATCGGCCGCCTCATCCGGCTCCGGCTCGGCGGGCTCTGCCGGCTCGGCCGCGACGAAGAAGGTGGAGGCATAAGGGTGAAGCTCATCACGGCGGTCATCAAGCCGTTCAAGCTCGACGAGGTGAAGGCGGCGCTGGAGACCTTCGGCGTCAAGGGCCTCACGGTCAGCGAGGCCAGCGGCTACGGCCGGCAGAAGGGCCACACCGAGGTCTACCGCGGCGCCGAGTACAAGGTGGACCTGGTGCCCAAGCTGAAGGTCGAGGTGCTGGTCGACGACGAGGACGCCGACGACATCATCGACGTCATCGTGAAGGCCGCCCAGACCGGCAAGATCGGCGACGGCAAGGTCTGGGCCGTCCCGGTGGACACCATCGTCCGCGTCCGCACGGGCGAGACCGGCGCCGAGGCCCTGTAGGGAGTCGAGTGGTTCTCGCTCACGGAACGTCCGGGGGAACGAGCGAAACGGCCCGCGCAGCCCTCGCGGCTGCGCGGGCCTCTCGCGCCGACGAACTGGACGCCTGGCTGTCCTCCCTCCTGACCCCGAGTCCCGCTGGCGCTGCGGACACCGGAGCTGCGGACGCCGACGCTGCGGATGCGGGCGCTGTTGCCGCTGGCGCTGACACTGCGGGCGCTGGCTTTGCGGGCGTTGGCGCTGTGGGCGCTGACACTGCGGGCGCTGGCTTTGCGGGCGTTGGCGCTGTGGAGGCGGCTGATGTTGCGGATGTGGCGTTGGTCGCGGTCGGGAGCCTTGCGCGGCGCGAGCTGACGCCCGGGGGAGACCTGGACCTGGTGCTGGTGCACCGGGGCAGGCCGGACGTCGCGGAGATCGCGGACCGGGTCTGGTATCCGATCTGGGACTCCGGACTGCGGCTTGATCACTCGGTCCGCACCGTTCAGGAGGCTCGGAGCGTCGCCCGTACGGACATGAAGGCGGCCCTCGGGCTGCTGTCGGCGCGGCGCATCGCCGGTGACCGCGCCCTGGTCGACGAGCTGCGTGCCGCCGTACTGGCGGACTGGCGGGCCGACGCGCGGCGGCGCCTGGCCGAGCTGGGCGTGATGTGCCGCGAACGCTGGGAGACGCAGGGGGAGCTGGCGTTCCTCCTTGAACCGGATGTGAAAGAGGCCCACGGAGGCCTTCGGGACGTCCACGTGATGCAGGCCGTGGCCACGTCCTGGGTGGCGTCCGCCCCCGACGCGCGCGTACGAGGCGCCCATGACCTTCTCCTGGACATCAGGCACGCGCTGCACGAGACCACGGGCCGGGGCACCGACCGCCTGGTGATGCAGGAGCAGGAGGCGGTGGCGCACGCCCTCGGGATGCCCGACGCCGACGCCCTGCTCCGTTCGATCACCGAGGCCGCCCGGACCATCAGCTACGCCGAGGACGATCTGTGGCGGCGCGTGGACCGGTTCTGCGCGCCACGGCGTTCCCGTTCCAGCGCCACGGCCCGTACCCCCGTCGCAGACGGCGCGGTCGAGCAGGAGGGCGAGGTCGTCCTCGCTCGCGGCGCCGGCCTCTCCGACCCCGCGCTGGTGTTGCGCATGGCCGCGGCCGCCGCCCAGGAGGGCCTGCCGCTAGCGCCCGCGACGCTGACCGTGCTGGCCGAACGTGCCGCGCTCCCTCCCGTTCCGTGGCCCGCCGAGGCCCGCGACGCGCTGGTGGCGCTGCTGGGCGCGGGAACGGCCGCGATCGGCGTCTGGGAGTCCCTGGACCAGGTCGGCCTGATCGTGCGGCTGCTGCCTGATTGGGAACGGGTCCGCAACCGTCCGCAGCGCAACCCGTTCCATCGCTTCACCGTCGACCGCCACCTGGTGGAGGCCGCCGCGGGCGCTGCCGCGCTCACCCGTGAGGTGGCGCGTCCCGACCTTCTGCTGATCGGCGCGCTGCTGCACGACATCGGCAAGGGACAGCCCGGCGATCATTCGGTCACCGGCGCCGTGGTGGCTCGCGATCTTGGTGAACGGCTGGGCTTCGACGACGAGGACGTTCAGGTCCTTGAGCTGCTCGTACGGCAGCATTTGCTGTTGCCCGAGACCGCCACGCGCCGCGACCTCGACGATCCCGTGACCGTCGAGACCGTCGCCAAGGCCGTCTCCGCTGTCCCGGGCCGCGAGCGCGAGGTCGTCGAGCTCCTCGCCGCGATCGCGGTCGCCGACGGGCAGGCCACCGGGCCCGCCGCGTGGGGCGGCTGGAAGGCCCGCCAGATCGCCGAACTGACCCGCCGCGTGGCCGCCGCCCTCGCCGGAGGGACCCCGCCACCGCCGCCGATCCTGGCGCCCGAACAGCTCGCCTTGGCGCGCTTCGACGGCGCCGGCGTACGGGTCGCCGGATCGCGGATCACGATCACCGCCCCTGACCGTCCAGGCCTGCTCTGGAGGGCCGCCGGGGTCCTCGCCCTGCACCGGCTGGTGGTCCGGAGCGTGCGCAGCTCCTCGGCCTCCTCGGCCTCTCCTGCATCCTCCGCATCTTCGGCTTCCGCGTCCTCTTCGTCCTCCTCGGCCCCTTCGGCCTCGGCCGGTGAGGGAACGGCTGTGCTCGATTTCACAGCCGTTCCGGAGTACGGCAACCCGCCCGAGCCCGCAGCCTTGGAGGCGGATCTGCGGCGCATGTTGGCTGACCGTCTCGATGTGGCCGCCCGCCTGGAACGTCGTGCGCGTTCGGTACGGCCTCGTCCAGGAGTGCCCGTACCTCCGCCGCGCGTGACCATCGTGGACGACGCCTCCAGCACCGCGACCGTTGTAGAGGTCCGAGCCCACGACCGCCCAGGGCTCCTTTGGCGGATCGGGCAGGCCCTTGGCGAATGCGGGCTTCAGGTGCGTGCCGCGCAGGTGGACACGCTCGGCGCGGAGGCGGTGGACGTCTTCTACGTCGTGGACGACTCGGGAGAGGCCCTGACCGACCCGGACTCGCTGGCCGCGGTCCGGCAGGAAGTCCTCAACGCCCTGACCACATAACCCATGTGTTTAGGGGAGTGGAAGGCGGAGAGGCGGCCACGGGGGCACGACCGCCTCTCCGCCGGTCTAGGGGTCAGCCCGCTGAGCGGTGCTGCTGCTTCGCTGAGTGCCGCTTCGCTGAGTGCCGCTTCGTTGCGGGCTGCTCGGCCCGGCGCTGCTCCTGCTGCTGCCAGGTGCCGGGGACGTGGGGAACGCGGGGTGCGATGCGGGGGAGGTGGAATCCGGGCCGGAACCCGTGGTGGCCGGGGCGCTGGCCGGGGGTTCGGTCTGGGCGGTCATAGGTGCCGGGGGCGCGCTGGTCGTCGCCGTCCCCTTGGGAGTCGTCTCCCCAGCGAGGACCGTGCCAGTGGCCGCCGTGCCCACCGTCGCCTCCGCTGCCGAAGCCGTTCCCGCCGCCTTTCCCTTTCCCGCCGCCGTCTCCTTTGTCGTCGTCCTTCTTAGGGGTGTCGTCGCCGCCCTTGTTGTCGCCGTTCTCGCCCGCCTTGCCGTTGTTCCCCTTGCCTTTGCCGTTGTTGCCCTTGTCACCGTTGCCATGGGCCTGGCCGGGCTTGAGGACCTTCTGGCAGTAGGCGGGAACGTTCTGCGCGCCGCCCGCGGCGGCCACCAGGGCCGCGAACGCGGGGGAGCGCAGGGCGCGGGCGCCGTCCTTGAGGGAACCGGACGCGAGAGTGCGGCAAAGCGCGGCCGGGGTGGACTGAGGCGTTCCCGGCGTGGGCTTGGAGGTGGGGTTCGTACCGTTCCCACCCTTGGTCGGAGCGGCCGTTCCCCGGGAGGAACCCGATGTGGCCGGACTCACAGTGGTGGTCGGCCCGCCGGGGTCGGTGACGCTGGGGATCGGCAGGGCGCCGGTGGTCGCCGCGACGGCGACCCCACCGGCCGCCGTGGCGGCCACAGCGACAGCAGCGACCTTCGCCGTGAAGAACCGGCCGAACGGGAGTCTGTTCGACCGGCTTTCCTGAGGTGACAGGGCGTGCGGCGAAAGTGCGGCGCGGAAGGCGGCCACGGCGGCCTCCTCACCGGCGAGCTCGGCCTCGCGTCCGGGGGCAGACGCGGCGGCGAGAAGGTCGGCGAGGGGGTCGAGGGAGGACGGCGGCACGGCTGGTTCGCCGCCCAGCATGCGCTCGGCGGTGAATCGGTCGAAATCCCGGCTGTCCGTACTCATCTCACTCCCCTCAGCGTCGTGGTCAGGATTCGTGTCACACCTGTCCCGCGGTCACTCATCGACGGGCCGCCCCGCAAGGCCGTGATCGTGTTCGCCGGCTCGGCTCCGATCCTGCTCGCCCGCGAGGCCGTGATCATGCTCGCGCAATCGTTCCGCCAGGCGGTGAAGGCCCCGGTAGGCGGACGTGCGGACGGCCCCGGCGCGCTTGCCGAGCACCTGCCCGGCCTGCTTGGCGTCCAGGCCCATGACCACCCGCAGCAGCACCGCCTCGGCCTGGTCGCGGGGGAGCGCGCCGATCAGCGCGACGGCCGCGTCGGTCGACACGCGGTCCAGCGCGTCGCGTTCGGTGTCGTCCTGGCCGATCAGGTCGGTGAGGTCGTCCACCCGCATGCTGGTGTCGGGCCGCCGGTTCAGGCGCCGCAGATGGTCCAGGGCGCGGTGCCGGGCGATCGTGGACGCCCAGCCGCGGAACTTGTCGTAGTCGCCGGTGAAGGTGTGAAGGTCGCGTGCGATCTGCAGCCAGGCGTCCCCGGCCACGTCCTCGGCGTCCGAGCCGACCAGGGCGCGCAGGTAGCGCAGCAGCCTGGGCTGAAGGTCCCGGTAGAGCATGCGGAAGGCGCCCTCGTCCCCGGCCTGGGCGGCGCTCAGCGCCTGTTCGAGGCCTTGGTCGTACGGCTCGACCCGGGTCGTCACCCGTCCGTTCATGGGCGCCCGTGCAGGCGCGGCCACGTCTTCACCTGGGGGTCCTTCTCGGCATGATTAAGGGGGCCTTGAACGAACCAGCGTATGTCCAGTCCAGGATGTCCCGCCCACATTCGGAAAAGGGCCACGGCCACATTGGTCCACCGCACCACTCCGCCACCCCCGAGCCCAGTGGACAGCCCCGCCCAAGATCTATGGACGGAAGGCGTTCAGGGTCTGCGGTCAGAGGACGTTCAGGATCCGCAGACGGGGCGCGGTCATGATCGGGCGGGAGGCGGCCGGTGACCCGATAGTCTGATAGGCGATCCCAGAAGCTTTCCAAGGACGGGTCCAGACACGTGTTCGAGACGCTCTCCGACCGGTTGACGACGGTCTTCTCGTCGTTGCGCAGCAAGGGCCGGCTCTCCGAGGCCGACATCAACGCCACTGCCCGCGAGATCCGTGTCGCGCTGCTCGAGGCCGACGTCGCGCTGCCCGTGGTCAAGGACTTCATCGCCCAGATCAAGGAACGGGCGGCCGGGGCGGAGGTCTCGCAGGCGCTCAACCCGGCCCAGCAGGTCGTCAAGATCGTCAACGAGGAGCTCATCAACATCCTCGGCGGCGAGACGCGCCGGATCCGGTTCGCCAAAAACCCGCCCACGGTGATCATGCTGGCGGGTCTTCAGGGCGCGGGCAAGACCACGCTGGCGGGCAAGCTCGCCAAGTGGCTGAAGGCCGAGGGCCACGCGCCCCTTCTGGTGGCCGCCGACCTGCAGCGGCCGAACGCCGTGCAGCAGCTTCAGGTGGTCGGCGAGCGCGCCGGCGTCCAGGTGTTCGCGCCCGAGCCCGGCAGCGGCGTCGGCGACCCGGTGGACGTGGCGCGCCGTTCGATCGAGCAGGCCAAGCACGCCCAGCACGACATCGTGGTGATCGACACCGCCGGCCGGCTCGGCGTCGACGCCGAGATGATGCAGCAGGCGATCGACATCCGCGACGCGGTGAAGCCCGACGACATCCTGTTCGTCGTCGACGCCATGGTCGGCCAGGACGCGGTCAACACCGCCCAGGCGTTCATGGAGGGCGTCGGCTTCGACGGCGTCGTGCTCACCAAACTCGACGGCGACGCGCGCGGCGGCGCCGCGCTGTCGGTGCGGCACATCACCGGCCGGCCGATCATGTTCGCCTCGACCGGTGAGAAGCTCGAGGACTTCAGCGTCTTCCACCCCGACCGGATGGCCGGTCGCATCCTCGACATGGGTGACATCCTCACCCTGATCGAGCAGGCCGAGCAGGCGTTCGACGCCGAGCAGGCCGAGAAGATGACCACCAAGTTCGCCTCGGGCGAGGACTTCACCCTCGAGGACTTCCTCGAGCAGATGATGATGATCCGCAAGCTCGGGCCGATCGGGAACCTGCTCGGGATGATGCCCGGCATGGGCCAGGTCCGCGAGCAGGTCAGCCAGATCGACGACAAGGACCTGGACCGGGTCGCGGCGATCATCCGTTCCATGACCCCGGGCGAGCGCTCCAACCCGAAGATCATCAACGGCTCGCGGCGGGCCCGCATCGCCAAGGGCTCGGGCGTTCAGGTCGGCGAGGTCAGCAGCCTGGTCACGCGGTTCTTCGACGCGCAGAAGATGATGCGGCAGATGGCCGGCGGCATGGGCCTGCCCGGCATGCCGGGGCGGCGCAAAGCGGCCAAGGCCGCGAAGAACGCCAAGAACAAGAAGGGCAAGCAGCGCAGCGGAGACCCGCGCAAGCGCGCCGGCGGCCCCCAGAAGGGCGCGGACCAGCCGGCGGCCGCCGACGCCCCGCAGGGGCTGCCTCCGGGCCTCGGCGGCCAGCTTCCCCCAGGTCTCGGCGGTGGTCAGCTGCCTCCCGGCTTCCAGATGCCCGACCTCGGCAAGCTGCAGGGACGCAAAAAGAAGTAGACGTGGCCGCGTGTCATCGCTCGATTGCGCTTTTGGCTCGATCGTCTGGCAGAATGGCAGGCTGGAAATCCCGGAACCGTACAGGCGCCCTCTCTCGTCTTGCGCGGCCCGGAGTCCTTTGAGCGGCCGGTGCCGGTGTTCCCCACCTGGCGAGGCCCGCTCAGCCCTGTATTAAGTCTGGAGAACACCACACCCGTGGCAGTCAAGATCAAGCTCAAGCGTCTGGGGAAGATCCGGAACCCGCAGTACCGGATCGTCGTCGCCGATGCCCGCACCAAGCGTGACGGTCGGGCCATCGAGGAGATCGGCCTTTACCAGCCGAAGCAGGAGCCGTCGCTCATTCAGATCGACTCCGAGCGCGCGCAGTACTGGCTCGGCGTCGGTGCGCAGCCGACCGAGCCCGTCATGGCCCTCCTCAAGGTCACCGGCGACTGGCAGAAGTTCAAGGGCGAGCCCGGTGCCGAGGGCACGCTGAGGCAGGCCGAGCCCAAGCCGGACAAGAAGGCCGTTTTCGAGGCCGCCGTCAAGGAGGCCTTCAAGGAGGACGAGGCCGCCGCCACGGCGACCAAGTCCAAGAAGAAGGCCGAGCCCAAGAAGAAGGCCGACGACACGGCGAAGGCCGAGGAGCCGGCCGCCGACGAGAACACCGAAGCCAAGAGCGAGGACTGACGTGCTCGAAGAAGCGCTCGAGCACCTGGTGCGCGGCATCGTGGAGCACCCGGACGACGTCCGGGTCCGCGCCCGCCGCATCAGGGGTGGCCGGGTCCTGGAGGTGCGCGTGCACCCCGAGGACCTCGGCAAGGTCATCGGCCGCAGCGGACGCACCGCCAAGGCCCTTCGCACCGTCATCAGCGCCCTCTCCGGAGGCCGCTATGTGCGTGTGGACCTGCTCGACGTCAACGAGGTCCGCTGACCGTGCGGGCCTGCCGGCCCGCATGATCGACGTACCTCGAGGACGGACGGCCCCGGCCGTTCCGTCCGCCAGGCTTCACGACCGGCCCGACGGCCCAGCCGCCGGGCCGGTCTCCTGTTTCCAGACGATCTCTCCAGGTAAGTGATGTGATGGAAGACCAGCTTGTGGTCGGCCGAATCGGGCGCCCGCACGGGATCCGCGGCGAGCTGACCATCGACGTCCGCACCGACGAGCCCGACGCGCGGTTCGCCACGGGCACCGAGCTGGCCACCGACCCGGCCACGACCGGCCCGCTCACCGTCGAACGCATCCGGTGGCACTCGGGCCGCCTTCTCCTGACGTTCACCGGCGTCCATGACCGCACCGCCGCCGAAGACCTCCGCGGCACCTGGCTGGTCGTCGACCCCACCGAGATCGCCACCTCCGACGACCCCGACGACTTCCACGACCAAGAACTCGTGGGCCTCAACGTCGTCACGACCACCGGCACCCCCGTCGGCGTGGTCACCGAGATCCGCCACTCCGGCCAGGACCTCCTGGTGATCGACCGAGCAGACGGCGGCGAGGCCCTGGTCCCGTTCGTCGCCGCCCTGGTCCCCGAGGTCGACGTGGCCGCCGGCCGCCTGGTCATCGCCCCGCCCGAGGGCCTCCTGGACGCCTGATGCGATTCGACATCATCACGATCTTCCCGGAGTACTTCACCCCGCTGGAGGTCTCCCTCCTCGGCAAGGCCCGCCGCAACGGCCTCCTGGACGTCCACGTCCACGACCTCCGCCAGTGGACCCACGACAAACACCGCACCGTCGACGACACCCCCTACGGCGGCGGCCCCGGCATGGTCATGAAGCCCGAACCCTGGGGCGAAGCCCTAGACGCCCTAGCCCCGCCCCTCCCGGACGGCGCGCCAGCCAACCGTTCAGGCGGCACGGCCGTCAGCCCAGCGCAAGACCAAGCGGGCATCCAGCCCAGCCGCTCAGCGGGCACCAAGCCGGAGGGCCTAGCAGGCGGCTCGGCAGACTCCTCGACCGGAGGCCCGCCCGAGGGCTCAGCGAGCCACGCGGCGGGCGGCATGGCGGGCGGCTCGGCTCAGGGCCGAGCAGGCAGTCAGGCGAACGGCCCGGCAGAGCACTCGGCGGTCGGCCCGTCCGGCGGCGCGGCCGCCGGCCCGGCTCATGGCCCAGCGGGCAGCCAGCTCGGCGGCCCAGTCGGCAGCGAGCTCGGCGGCCCAGGGGGCGGCGAGCTCCGCGGCCCAGCGGGCAGCCAGTTCGGCGGCCCAGCGGGCGGCGAGCTCGGCGGCTCAGGGGGCGGCCCGGAGGATCTTCCGGCGGGGCGGGCGCCTCGGTTGATCGTTCCTACTCCTAGCGGGCGGCCGTTCACTCAGGCGCTGGCGGTGGAGTACGCGGCGGAGCCGTGGTTGATGTTCGCGTGCGGGCGGTACGAGGGCATCGACTCGCGGGTCGTGGCCGAGGCTCGGGGCCGGATGATCGTGGACGAGGTCAGCCTCGGGGACTTCGTGCTGGCCGGGGGTGAGGTGGCCGTGCTGGTCATGGTGGAGGCCATCGGGCGGCTGCTTCCTGGGGTTCTGGGCAACGCCGACTCTGTGACGGACGACTCGTTCGCCCCCGGAGCCATGGAATCCCTGCTGGAGGGGCCCGTCTACACCAAGCCGCCGGTCTGGCGGGAGCGGGCCGTTCCGGAGATCCTGCTGTCGGGCAACCACGGCGCGATCGCGCGGTGGCGGCGGGACGAGGCTCTGCGGCGTACGGCCGCCAACCGTCCGGAGCTGGCCGCTCGCCTGGACCCCGACGCGCTGGACAAGCATGATCGCCAGGTCCTGCGGGATGCCGGTTTTCCGGTTGACGGCGAAGATATGGCACACTAGAGCGTCGCCGTGTTTCTCACACGCGGCGCGCAGACTTCAAGATAGATCAGCATCACGCGGCGCGACGCCCCCCATCTCAGCTCCACCGGGGCCTCTCGATGTCCGCGTTCGACCCATGAGGAACGCCTGTCATGCACACCCTGATCCAGGAGATCGAGAACGCCGCGCTCCGCGCCGACCACCCGGACTTCCGTCCCGGCGACTCGGTGAAGGTCCACGCGCGCATCACCGAGGGCAAGGTCACCCGGGTCCAGATCTTCGAAGGCGTCGTGATCCGGCGCCAGGGCGGCGGCGCCCGCGAGACCTTCACCGTGCGCAAGGTGAGCAAGGGCGGGTACGGCGTCGAGCGCACCTGGCCGCTCAACAGCCCGCACATCGAGAAGCTCGAGGTCGTCACCCGCGGTGACGTCCGCCGCGCCAAGCTCTACTACCTGCGCAACCTGCGCGGCAAGGCCGCGCGCATCAAGGAGAAGCGCGACTTCTGAGCCACCCTCCCGCCCCGGCGGGAACGTGGCCGCGAACGCCCCGGGAACCCTTCGAGGTGACCGGGGCGTTGCCCTTTGCGGGCCTCGAACAGGTCCCTGGAGAGCGGGGGTGGAGGCAAGTGTTGCTGCACGACACGGCCGTGCGCACGGTGCGCGGGCCCCGGCGCCGATAGGCTTTCGCTCTGATGACAGATGAGGACGATCGGAGAGACGTGCGATCCGAAGCCGAGGGCGCGGTGCCCGATGAGCAGCAGACCGTGACCTCGAGCGAGGACACCGCGGATTCGTCGTCCTCCGAAGAGAAGCAGGACGACACGTCCTCCGGCGCCCTC
Source organism: Actinomadura barringtoniae (assembly GCF_017573505.1). Lineage (GTDB taxonomy): Bacteria > Actinomycetota > Actinomycetes > Streptosporangiales > Streptosporangiaceae > Spirillospora > Spirillospora barringtoniae. Next base: position 10,183 of record NZ_JAGEOJ010000035.1, on the reverse strand, counting down.
GGTTTCCGCGGCCGCCGTAAGCGCAAGAAGAAGCAGGGCTCGTTCTGGAAGGAACTGCCGGTCCTCATCGGCGTCGCCCTGGTCCTCGCGCTGCTCATCAAGACCTTCGCCGTGCAGGCGTTCTACATCCCGTCCGCGTCGATGGAGAACACCCTGCAGATCGGTGACCGCGTCCTGGTCAACAAGATCGTGTACCACACGCGCGACATCAAGCGCGGCGACATCGTGGTGTTCAACGGCCTGGACTCGTGGGACCCCGAGGTCGACTACGCCGAGCCGTCCAACCCCGTCTCGAAGTTCTTCCGCGCCATCGGCAGCGCGTTCGGTGTGGCGCCCAACGAGAAGGACTACATCAAGCGCGTCATCGGCATCCCCGGCGACCGCGTGAAGTGCTGCGACGCCCAGGGCCGCATCACCGTCAACGGCGTCCCGCTCGACGAGAAGTCCTACCTCTACACCGACTCGCAGACCGGCGAGCAGAACAAGCCGTCGAACGAGACGTTCGACCACACCGTTCAGCCCGGCCAGCTCTGGGTCATGGGCGACCACCGCGAGGTCTCCTCCGACTCCCGCGCCCACCGCGGCGACCCCGGCGGCGGAACGATCCCGATCGACCACGTCATCGGCCGCGCCTTCGTCATCGTCTGGCCCCTCAACCGGATCGACACCCTCCCGATCCCCAAGACCTTCGACCAGCCCGCCCTGAGCGCCGCCCTGGCCCCCGCCACCCCACTGGCCCTGGGCTTCATAGGCGCCCTCCCCGTAACCCTCCTCTACCGCCGCCTACGCCCCCGCCGCCGAACCCCCTAACCCGGCACGCACCCGCCCTTCCGGCGCGCGTCAGCGCGGCAGGGCCAAGGCCGGCCAGCCCCGCAGCCGAACATGAGCGGCGTGGCCACCCGGTTGGCTTGGGGCGTTCCAGATCGGTCGCGGATCGGCATAGTCACGGGTCGGCAGAGCGGCTCACTCGACACGGCGGCGCACGCGCAACGGCGTCCGTACGCGCAACAGCGTCCGTGCGCGCCACGGCGTTCGTGCGCGCCACGGCGTTCGTGCGCGCCACGGCGTTCGTGCGCGCAGCGGTGTCCGCGCGCGACGGTGTACGGCGGTGCGGCAGACGCGAGCGTGGGCAACGGCGCACGCGCGGCGGCGTTCGTGCGCGCGACGGCGTCCCTGCGTGCGACGGTGTACGGCGGTGCGGCAGACGCGAGGGTGGCGATGTCTGTCTGCACGGGGCGCGCTGGTAGAGCGGCGTACAGGCTCCCAGCGGGGCGCGTCGGCTTGCTGCGCGCAGGCACGGTGGTGCACAGCCACGCGGGCGTACACGACACCCACACGCGATCTGGCCGGGCTCGCCGACGCCGGAGACATGCGCGACGGTGCGGAGCAGACAAGCACGCGCGTTGGGCGGCTGTGCACAACACCTTGAAGATGCGCCCAGGTGCGTTGCTCCGGGTGGGGGCACGGTGCGTGGTGGCGTGGAGCATGTTGGGGCGGTGCAGCGGGGGAAGCGGGGTGCGGATGCATGGCGGGCACGCGGCGGAGACCCACTGCGTGGTGCCGTTACAGCACGACGGTACGGGCAGCCACGGCGACTGTCGTGGGGAGGAGACGCCATGCAGGCGCGGGGACGAAGCGATGGTGCGATTCGCGGTCGAGCGGCCGTGCGCTGCACGGGGCGGGTGTGCCCAGCCAGTGAGGTGGAGCAGTGCGGGCAGGCCTGCGGCAGGAACGTGGGGCTGGGCTTTGCGGCGGTGGGGTTGGGTGGGGGTGGATTGGTCGGGTGTTGGTAGGGATGGTGGGCCTGGGGGGTGGACCTTTCGTGTCAGGATGTTGGCGGGACTGAGGCGAGGGGGAGCGGGGAATCGTGCGTTCCGAGGCCGAGGACACGGCACCTGAAGAAGAGTCGGCTGTGGCCTCTGGCGACGCGGATGATGCTCCGCCGAGCCGGGGGAGACGTAGGAAGAAGCAGGGCTCGTTCTGGAAAGAGCTGCCGGTCCTCATCGGGGTCGCGCTGGCCTTGGCGCTGCTCATCAAGATGTTCGCCGTGCAGGCGTTCTACATCCCGTCCGGGTCTATGGAGAACACCCTCCAGGTCGGCGACCGCGTGCTGGTCAACAAGATTGTCTTCCATACGCGGGACATCAAGCACGGGGATGTCGTGGTGTTCAACGGCGTCGACTCTTGGGACCAGAGCCCTGAGGCGAACGTTTCCAAGCCGTCCAACCCGGTGTCGAAGTTCTTCCATTGGCTCGGTAGCGCGTTCGGCATCGTGCCGGGGGAGAAGGACTACATCAAGCGGGTCATCGGAGTCCCGGGCGATCGGGTGAAGTGCTGCGACGCGCAGGGGCGGGTCACGGTGAACGGTGTTCCGCTGGATGAGAAGTCCTACCTTTACACCGACCCGCAGACCGGTGAGCAGAACAAGCCGTCGGAGATCCCGTTCGAGGTCACTGTCGGCAAGGGCGAGCTGTGGGTCATGGGAGATCACCGCGAGGTGTCGTACGACTCCCGTAACCACCGCGAGGATCCGGGCGGCGGAACGATCCCGATCAATCGCGTGATCGGGCGCGCGTTCGTGATCGTCTGGCCGTTCAACCACATGGGCACGCTGCCGATCCCCAAGACCTTCGATCAGCCCGGCGTGAACGCTGCTCTGGCGCCCTCAGCTCCGTTCGCGCTGGGGCTTGTCGGCGCAACGCCGGTCGCTCTCCTCAACCGCCGCCGCAAACGCCGCCGAAGCTGAACGGCGCGGACGCCGTGCGGCTGAACGCCGCGGACGCCGTGCGGCTGAACGCCGCGGACGCCGTGCGGCTGAAGCTGAACGGGGCGAACGCCGCCGCAGACGTCACTGCGGCTGACCGGGCAACCGTCGCAGACGTTGCCGAGGCTGAACGGCGTTTGCGCTGATGGCGAGGCCCGCCCCCGATCCGCCCTTGCGGAACGGGGGATTCGGGGGGCCTTGCGGGTTTGTGGCCACGTACGCTTCGAAGCATGAACGGTCGTCCCCTCCGCTACACGCCGCGCCGGGACGCGGGTCTCCACGCCTACGAACGGGCCTTGGAGCACGCGGGCTTCACCCCGGTGGCCGGGGTCGACGAGGCGGGGCGGGGCGCGTGCGCCGGCCCGCTGGTCGTGGGCGCGGTCATCCTGCGGCGCGGCGCCAAGGGCAAGATCGAAGGGCTGACCGACTCCAAGCTCGTCACGCCGGCCCGCCGCGAGATGCTGTACGAGAAGATCGTCGAGCGCGCCGAGGCCTGGAGCGCGATCGTGATCCCGTGCCACGACATCGACCGGATCGGCGTTCACCGGTGCAACGTGACCGGCATGCGCCGCGCGCTGGTGGCGCTTGATCGCCGTCCCGCGTACGTGCTCAGCGACGGGTTCCGCGTGCCGGGCCTGGAGGTTCCGAGCCTGAACGTGATCAAGGGCGACCAGGTGGCCGCGTGCGTCGCCGCCGCCTCGATCATCGCCAAGGTCACCCGAGACCGGATCATGAAGGACCTGCACAAGGTCTATCCCGACTACGGCTTCGACGTGCACAAGGGCTACAGCACGCGCGAGCACACCGCCGCGCTGGCCGAACACGGCCCATGCCCCGAGCACCGCTTCTCGTTCGTCAACGTCGGCCGCGCCGCCCGGCTAGTCGCGGCCCCGAACCAGCCGGGAGACCTTCCGCCCGACGAAGAGATAGGCGATGACGACGCCCGCGGTATTGAGAATGACGTCGTCGATGTCGAAAGCGCGCCCGTCCACGGACAGCCCCTGGGCGGTCTCGATCGTCAGTGAGATCAGCCCGCTGACCAGCGCGAGCCTGAGCGGCCCCCGCAGCCTCGTGGACACGACCGGCAGCAGGATCCCGAGCGGCGCCAGCAGCATGAGGTTGCCGCCGACCTGGACGATCGTCTCCTTCGTCGGCCGGTCCAGGTAGAACCGCAGCGACTTGCCCGGATCGGTGTTGCCACCCGCCTGCCCATGATCATGAACGGGCGTGAGTGTGATCTTGTACGCCACGTACGAGAAGGCGGCCAGGAACGCCAGCGCCGCCAGAACCGCCAGGACCCGCAGCCCGGTGATGAACCACCGGGGCATCCCGACCGCCGTCCCGGGTTGGTTCATTTCGACCTGCGTGTCCATGTCCGCTCCTCCGCCCACCGCCTGCGCGCCGCCAGGTCTTTACCCCTTACTCGAAGGCCCATGCAGCGATCCCCATGGACCATTCGCCCCAATACCACTCCTCCTCAAGATCGTTTCCTGGACCGGATCGGCCGACTACTCTGGGTGCTGGTCCGGGATCTCCCATACCCTCTACGGGTGGAGCTGGCTAACGTCTCTAGGGGCGAGCCGGAACGAGTGGCCGAGGGGGTAAGCGGTGTCTGCTGAGGATCTTGAAAAGTACGAGACCGAGATGGAGCTGCAGCTCTATCGCGAGTACCGCGACGTCGTGCGCCTGTTCACGTACGTCGTCGAGACCGAGCGCCGGTTCTACCTCACCAACTCCGTGGACCTCCAGGTCCGCAACACCGACAACGGTGAAGTCTTCTTCGAGCTCACCATGCAGGACGCCTGGGTCTGGGACATGTACCGCCCGGCTCGCTTCGTCAAGAACGTCCGCGTGGTCACCTTCAAGGACGTCAACGTAGAAGAGCTGGCCACCAGCGACCTAGAACTCCCCGCCGACCAGTAATCCCCGAGCCCTGGAGGCCCCCTCCACTCGAGCCCACAGCGCCTCACCCCACACTCCCAACGCCCAAGGCCGCAACGCGCGACGCCCGAGGTTCAACACCCAACGCCCAAGGCCGCAACGCCCAAGGCCGCAACGCCCAAGGCCGCAACGCCCAAGGCCGCAACGCCCAAGGCCGCAACGCGCGACGCCCATCGCGCGACGCCCAACGCGCGACGCCCAACGCGCGACGCCCAACGCGCGACGCCCAACGCGCGACGCCCAACGCGCGACGCCCAACGCGCGACGCGCGACGCGCGACGCCCGAGGTTCAACGCCCGAGGCCCAACGCCTTCACACCCAGACCCAGCTGCGCCCGCCCCAAGCTCCGCTCCAAGGAACACCGTGCCAAGAGCCACACGTCTGTGCCTGGCTGGCCAAAGCCTCGCGCTCGACCAGCTCAATCTCACGTAGGCGGGCTCGGGCGCATCAGCACGCGGCGCCTCATGAGTGGCCCGCCGCGCTCTCACCAGGACGGTCAGGGCGCGGCGCGTCTTGAGCGGCCCGTGCCGTGTTCTCCCACCTAGCCGTGGGGGCGTGACGCGTCTTGAGGGCCCGCGCCGCGCCTCGTACCTGGCGGTGAGGGTTCGGCGCGCGTTGACTGGTAGGAGTGCATGGCGACGGCGGTGCGTTGGTTAGCGAGGGCGCTACTGGCGGGATTTGGCGGTTTTTGTTAGGCGCCAGCCGCCGGGGGCTCGTTCTACGAAGCCGGCGGCTGATAGGAGGCCCAGCTTTCCGTTGACGGTGGGGAGGTCTACGCCGGCCTTGGCGGCGATCTGGGCTGGGCCTGTGGGGCCTCTGGCGGGGATGGCCTCCAGTACGGCTCGGGTGGTCTGGTCGAGTTTGTCGCGGGGCAGGACTGGAGCTGCGGGTTCGGGGGCCAGGTCGGCACCGATGCGGCCCACGGCTTCGATGACCTCGGCAGGGCAGGTGACGAGGGTGGCGTCCTCGCGGATGAGTCTGTGGCAGCCGACGGAGGCGATCGAGTGGACGGGGCCGGGGACGGCCATGAGGACTCGGCCTAGTTTGCGGGCCCAGGAGGCGGTGCCCAGGGCGCCGCTGCGGCGGGCTGCTTCGACCACGACCGTTCCTCGGGACAGGGCGGCGATGACTCGGTTGCGGACCAGGAAGCGCAGGCGGGTGGGGTGTACGCCCGGGGGCGACTCGCTGACCAGGAGCGAACGGGCCGCCATCTCGGTGAAGAGGCCGTCGTTGCAGGCCGGGTAGGGGACGTCGACGCCGTTGGCGAAGACGGCGACTGTGGGGCCGTCGACGGCCAGGGCGCCGCGGTGGGCTGCGGCGTCGATGCCCATGGCGCCGCCCGAGATGACCGCCCAGCCTTGCTCGGCGAGCTCGGAGGCCAGCTCGGACGCGACACGGATGCCGTACGCGGAGGCTGCGCGGGAACCCACGACGGCGACCGAACGCAGGCAGGTGTAGCGGAGATCGCCTGAGCCGCGGATCCAGAGAGCGTACGGGCGGTCGTGATGCAGATCGTCCAGGGTGGTCGGCCATTCGGGCTCGCCTGGGCAGACGAGGCGGATGTTGAGTCGTTCGGCGATGGCCAGGTCGGCGGCGGGATCGCAGGCCGAGAGCTTGATGCGCCACGACTCCAAGCGGGTGATGAGGCGTTTGAGCTCTTGCCGGTTGGTCGTCAGCTCCTCTGGGGGTTGGGTCGTACGTACGGCTTCGAGGGCGCCGGTCGGGCCGGCGGCATGGATCAGGCGGCCCATGAGGGTGTCGCCGGGCTCGGCGATCGCGGTCAGGGTCGCGCGGGCCAGTCGGTCGTTCATGGACGCCTCCCGCTCCAGAGAGCGAGCGCGCCGCCCACGTCGTCGGCGTTCGGGAGGTCGCGACCGGCCAGGTCGGCAATGGTCCAGGCGACGCGCAGCACGCGGTCCAGGCCACGAGCGCTGAGCGTGCCGTTCGAGAGCGCATCGTCAGCCGACTTCATCGCCTCAGGTGGGGGAGTGAAGCGGCGGCGCAGTTCGGGGCCTGGGATCGCGGAGTTGGAACGCCAGGGGGTGTCCGACAGCCGGTCGGCGGTGCGCTGGCGTGCCATCAGGACCCGTTCGGCCACCACGTCGCTGGACTCCGCGAACTCCAGGTCGTAACGGAGCTCGGCGCGGGTGGCGGGGTGGAGTTCGAGCTTCAGGTCGATGCGGTCGAGGAGCGGGCCGGAGATGCGGGCTAGGTATCGGCGCCTGATGGATGGTGCGCACGAACAGTCCACGTCTTTGGCGGCGGCGCAGGGGCATGGGTTGGCAGCGAGGACGAGAGTGAAGGCGGCTGGGAACGAGGCGGTGCCTTCGGAACGGGCGATGCGGACCTCGCCCTCCTCAAGAGGTTGGCGGAGCGCGTCCAGGACGCCGCCTATGAACTCGGGTGCTTCATCGAGGAAGAGGATGCCTCTGTGGGCTAGTGAGACGGCGCCGGGTTGCAGGACGCGACCGGAGCCTCCGCCGACCATGGCCGCGCGGGTGGCGGTGTGGTGTGGGGCGCAGAACGGCGGTTTGGTGATCAGCGGTTGGCCGGGCGGGAGTGCTCCGGCCACGGAGTGGATCGCGGTGACCTCCAGGGCTGCTTCTGGTTCTAGGGATGGGAGGAGGGTCGGGAGGCGTTCGGCGAGCATTGTCTTGCCGCAGCCGGGTGGGCCGGAGAAGTAGAGGTGATGTCCTCCGGCCGCGCTGATCTCGAGTGCTCGGCGTGCTTCTGCTTGGCCGCGGACGTCGGCCAGGTCGAGACCTGGGCGCTGGTCGCGCACGCGGGCAGCTGGTGAGTCGGGTGTCTCCTCCTCGTCCTCTGCGGGCGGCGGTTCGTCGCGCAGGTGGCAGAGGAGGGCGCGGAGTGAGGCGGCGCCGATCACCTTGAGGTCTGGCACGAGGTCGGCTTCTGCGGCGTTGGCCTGAGGCACGACCACCGCTCCGTAACCGGCGTTCGCGGCGGCGAGCACGGCGGGCAGGACGCCGGGAACGGCGCGGATCCTGCCGTCCAGCCCCAGTTCGCCGATCATCACCAGGTCGGCGCACGCCCGCGCCGGTATGGCCTCGGCGGCGGCCAGCAGCGCGATCGCGATGGCCACATCGAAGATCGATCCACGCTTGGGCAGGCTCGCGGGGAACAGCGACACGGTGACGTGGCGATTGGGCCAGTCCTCGCTGGTCGATGTGAAGATCGCTGCCCGCACGCGGTCGCGCGCCTCGTTCAGCGCGGCGTCGGGCAGGCCGACGAGATGCAGGCCCGGCACGCCACTGGTGATCGCGGCCTCGACGTCCACCACGAACCCCTCGACGCCGACCAGGGCCACGGAACGGGTCTTGGCGAGCGCCATTCAGATCACCTCCCGGATGTGCTCGACCTCGAAGCCATCGACGACCGGCAGGCTCGCGTTCGCCCGCCCCTTGCCCGGCCGACCCGCGTTCGGCCGACCCGGCTCCTCACCCGCGTTTGGCTGGTCCGTGCTCGACCAACCTGGGTCCGGCAGGCCCGTGCTTGGCTCACCTGTGCTTGACCGATCCGTGCTCGGCGGGTCTGCTGCTGAACGGGGTGACGTCGAGCGTGCTTCGTCTAGGCGGCTCTCGTGTGGGTGGCTTGCGGCTAGGCGGCCTGCGTAGCCTGGTGGTCTTGGGGCGGGGACACCGCCGCAGGGTGCGGGGACGCCCCGGTTGCGTGCGTGAGCGCTCCGGTTCTGAGTTGGGATGACCCGGTCTGATCGCCGGGCGCCCGGATTGGGTGCGGGGATCAGGCATAGGACGTCGACGCGGATCGAGGCGCCGGGGACGCCGTGCTCGGCTGCCCAGCGCCAGGCTAGGCGGCGTAACCGGACGGCCTTCTCGTGTGTGATCGCCTCGAACGGGCTGCCGAACTGGTCGCTGCTTCGGGTCTTGACCTCGCAGACGACGGGTGCGCGGCCGTCGTGGGCGACGATGTCGATCTCTCCCAGGCGGCATCGCCAGTTGCGATCGACGACCTTCCAGCCGATCAGGTTCAGGTAGTGGGCCGCAGCGTCCTCACCGCGGCGGCCGAGACTCGTGTTCGCGTTCATCGGGCTCACCTCCGCCTTTGACGTTGCCGGGGGCGGCGAGCCGAAGGAAGCCGAATCCCGTTCTGTGGATAACTTTTCGAGGAACCGGCTTATCGGCCGAAACCGGCTTGCGGTGCTTGCTTTGCCGCGGGCGTTCGCGCAGCGTGGCGACCGTGACCAGTGACGACGGCTGGGCGCTCGAGGCCCTGGCCGAGTTCGAGCGCCATCTGCGGGCCGACCGGGGCGTCTCGCCCCACACGCTGCGCGCCTACATGGGCGACCTGAACGACCTTTGCCGGTACGCGGATGATGTGGGTGTGCAGGGGCCGAGCGAGCTGGACATCGGGGTGCTTCGCGGGTGGCTGGCCCAGCAGCATGCAAAGGGCAGGGCTCGCGCCACGCTGGCGCGTCGTACAGCCGCCGCACGAGCCTTCACCCACCACCTGTACCGGCGGGGATTGATGGCCAAGGACCCCGGACCGTTGCTCGGCACGCCCAAGCAGGTGCGCGACCTACCGGCCGTCCTGGCGCAGGACGAGGCGGGGCGGCTGCTGGACGGGACCGACCCGGACGGTCCGCTCGGCTTGCGGGACCGGGCGGTCCTGGAGGTGCTGTACGGCACGGGTGTACGGGTCAGCGAGCTTTGCGGGCTGGATATTGATGACCTCGACATGGGGCGTCTGACCGCGCGCGTGCTGGGCAAGGGTGGTCGCGAACGCACGGTGCCCATCGGAGAGCCCGCCGTCCGGGCGGTGCAGGACTGGCTGCGGGTGGGACGGCCGGTGCTGGCCAACGATGAGAGCGGGCCAGCGCTCTTCCTGGGCGCGCGAGGCGGTCGGCTGCACCCGACAAGCGCCAGGCGGATCGTCCACAACCGGATAGCCGAGGTGGGGGAAGTTCCTGACTTGAGCCCGCACGGGCTACGTCACAGCGCGGCCACCCATTTGCTGGAGGGCGGCGCCGACCTTCGCAGCGTGCAGGAGATTCTTGGTCACGCCTCCCTTCAGACCACCCAGCTCTATACGCATGTATCGGCCGAACGGCTTAAGCAGGTCCACCGCCAGGCACATCCCCGCGGCTCCGACTAGTCGCACGCGATTTCGTTGCGCGCGTCGATCCTTGGTGGCGCTGCAGTGCGTGGTGTCTCGCCAGCGCCGAGGAACCTTGTAATGGCACGGGTGCATGAGTGCCCCGCCGTGTGTGGCTGGCGGCCCGTGAGTGGGGCGACCGTACGTGCGTGTGCGGTCGCCTGGGGCTGTAGGCGACCGCCTGTCAGTGGTTGTGGGGGTGCGCCCGTCAGGGCTGCGGGGGCGCCTGTTAGGGGGGCTGCGGCGGTGTGCGTCTGTTGAGGGGTTGTGGCGGTGCGGGGCTGCTTCTGGCGGGGGTGGCGTGGCTAGAGGGCCACGGGGGCCTCTTTCCCCCCGGGGGGGGGGTGG
>NZ_JAGEOJ010000034.1 GCF_017573505.1 Actinomadura barringtoniae | reverse complement strand
TATCCGGCTCGTCGTAGCGGATGAGTTGATGGGCCAGGCGCAGGCTCCTGAACGCCTCGTGCCGCTCCTCGAGGGACCGTCGCCAGAAATCCCAGTCCGTCAGGTTGATCTCCTCGGCCCTGAGCAAGCTCCACCACCCTCACTAGAACACCATTCGGTTTACATTGATCGTGCCCGAGTAAAGCCAGATCCGGCCACCACCCCAAGGAGTGATCCGCGCCACATCGAACCCCTGACGGGCCCCCGATATCGGCGTGCAGATCAGCGCCGCCGTCCAAGGCGACGCCCTCGGCCATTCCCTGCTTGCCGCAGTCGCTGAGCCGCCTGGCCAAGAACGGTAAAGAGCTGTCCAGGCTTCAATCAAGCCCTGCCCGCACGGCGGCCGACGCCGCCCGCTACGGTGTAACGCACGGCGGGGGCCGATCACACCGACGCCACGGACTTGTGGCGCGACCAAGCGAACGAACCGGGGGCAGAGCCATGGACGTAGAGACCATTCAGGGGACAGGCGAAACGGTACGCGCCGCCACGCCCGGAGAAACCTGGCGAACCAAGGCGCCCGCCGAGTTGTCGATGGACGAACTCGCCGAGGCCCTGGATTTTCTGGCCGCTAACAGCACCGTCGATGATGTGCTTGGCACAGCCCTGGCCCGCGAGCTGGTCGCCCGCACCGCCGCCTGAGCCCCATCGAACTGAAACAGCTGTCCTGAGGTACGACCTGGGGCGAGGCCATTAACTGGGGCGGAATCACCCCGATCAGGTAGCGGTCGGCCCGCTCACTGACGGCGCAGCTGTGTGTCATGAAGGCGCAGTGCTCCAGGCCACGGTCGGTGAACTGGCGCGCCGGGCCCGACCCGGCAGGCCCGTGCCAGGCCGACCAGAATCTGTCCGCCGCCGCCCTGTGCAGCGGGGCGCTTATTAGACCTGCAATTCGTGTAACGTCTCCTGCATGACAGGACAGCGGTCGACGCGGGCGAGCGGCTACCGGGAGCGGAACTCCACTGCCGACCGGGCGCTCGACATCCTTCTGCTCTTCGACGACTCCCGGCTCGTCCTGAGCGGCCAGGAGGTGGCCGACCAGCTGGGCGTCTCCCGATCGACCGGCTATCGCTATCTGCAGAGCCTGGTCAACTCCGGTTTCATCGAGGAACAGCGGCCGGCCGGGTATCGCCTCGGGCCCCGTGTCTTCGAACTCGCTCGGCTGGCCCGCAAGGGCGTGGGACTCTCGGAGGTCGCGAGACCGGTGATGCGCGAGCTGGTCGAGCAGGTCGGCGAGGCCGCGCTGCTGACGCGCCGGACGGGCGCCACGGTGGTCTGCCTGGAGCGCGAGGAGACCGATCATCCGGTGCGGCTGTCGTACGAGCGTGGCCATGTGCTGCCGATCAACGCGGGCGCGGCCGCACTGGTGCTGCTGGCCTGGGCGTCCGACAAGGAGATCACGGAGGTGATCGAGCAGAGCGGACTCCCCCGGTTCACCGGGGCGACGGTGACCGACGCGGACGTGCTGCGGGAGCGGCTGGCCGAGATCAAGGCGTCCGGGGTGGCCGTCACCCGCGGGGAACTGGACGCCGACGTGCTGGGCGTCGCGGCCCCGATCCGCGACGAGAACGGCGATGTCGTGGCGGCGGTGAGCATCGCCGCCCTGTCGCACCGGGTCCCCGAGGAGAGGGTGCCCGAAGTGGCGAGCGCGGTCGAAGCGGCGGCCGCCGCGATCACCGCAAGGCTCACCGTCGTCGCGTCCTGACACCAGCTCAACCGTCGGCCCCGGAGGATGCCTCCGGGGCCGCTCGCTTTTTCCGGACAGGTCGGCTTACCCCATTCGGGTCGAACCTTGCTATGTCTTCCCAGCTCAGGGCATGTCTCGTATGTTAGGAGCAGTGTCTTTCATCACAGGACGGCGTGATGGAGACGACATCGGCCTCTTGTCCCCACCCCACCTCAGTTGCATAATTCAGGACTACTGTCCCGCAAAGCGGGACAAGTCCGAGGAGGAGGGTTCGGATGAGGCTCCGTTCGAGATGGCCATGGCGGCCGGCCGCCATGGCGGCCGCCGTGGTGACGCTGATCGCTGGGGCCACGGCCGCCTGCGGCTCGGACACCGGCGACCAGGCCGCCGCGACCCAGGCGGCCGACGCGGCCAAGGGACGGCTGGCGGGCAACCCGGCACTGGCCGAGCTGGTCGCCGCCGCCAAGAAGGAAGGCGCGCTGAACCTCAACTGGGGCTTCGACGGGCGCGACACCGGCAAGGTGCTGACCGACACGTTCAAGCGGGCGTACGGGCTGGACATCAAGATCACACTGACCCCCAACCAGAACCAGCCGGGCAACGCGGCCAAGCTGTCGCAGGAGTACAAGGCCAAGTCGCCGGCCTCGACCGACGCCTATCTCGGCAGCCCCGAGCTCGTCCTCGGCCTCGGTCCGGAACGCGACGGCGTGCTGGAAAAGGTCGACTGGACGAAGTTCGCGCCGTGGACCAAGGGCCTGGCTAGCAAGAACGGGGCCGCGCTCACGTTCGCCGATCTGATTCCGGGATTCACCTACAACACCACCCAGATCGACAAGGTGCCGACGACGGCGGAGGACGTGCTCAAGCTCGGCAAGCCGATCGCCAGCACCCCGTACGCGGCGCAGTTCAACGTGCTCGGCACCAAGGACGTCATGGGGACCGACAGGCTGCGCACCTATATCAAGGGGTTCAAGGCGGCCGGGTTCCTCGGCTGCGGTGAGCTCAACCGGATCGCGTCCGGAGAGTTCGCGGCGATGTGGATCTCGTGCGGCAAGAACATCGGCGACGTGTTCGCGGCCCAGGGCGCGCCGCTGAAGACCGCGGTTCTCAAGGACGCGGCGATCACCTCGACCAGGTACGTCGCCGTTCCCAAGAACGCCCAGCACCCGAACGCCGCCAAGCTCTGGGTCACCTGGCTGCTGACGCCCGAGGCGCAGAAGCTCGTCTTCAAGCACGACTTCACCGACAACTCGCGGATCCCGGGGAGCCAGACCGCCAAGCAGCTCGCCGAGTACCAGGGGCAGGGGGTGAAGTTCACCCGGGTCGACTACGAGTTCACGCTCTCCCACCCCGAGATCTACAACCCGAAGTTCAAGGGTGAGCTGATCAAGCTCCTGACGACCACATGACTCAGCTGACGACCAAGACGGCAGAGGCTGCTCCGAGCGGTGAGCCCGGCCCGGTGGAGGAGGCGAGCGGGCGCGGGTCCCGGCTGACGGCCACCGGCCTGCTGGGCGCCGTGATCAGCGTGCCCGCGCTGTGCGTCGTCGGGTTGCTCGGGCTCGTGGTCTACCTCGGATTCCGCGCGCAGGGTTCGCCGGACGGCGCGTTCACGCTGGGGAACTACCGGGCGCTGTTCGGGAACTCCCAGGTGTGGGACGTCGTGCAGAACACGCTCGTCTACATCGCGGTGACCCTGGTCGTGGCGCTCTTCTTCGGTACGGCGATCGCGCTGCTGGTGGAACGCACCGACTTCGGCTGGGGCCGGACGATCAACACGGTGATGGTGCTGCGCATCCTCATCCCCGGCTTCTTCACCGCGATGGGCTGGATCTTCCTGTTCCACCCGCGCATCGGCGCGGTCAACCAGTGGCTGATGGAGGGGTTCGGGCTGGCGAAGGCGCCCGTCAACATCGTGTCGCTGGTCGGGATGGGCTTCGTCGAGGGCCTGTCGCTGTCGGCGCTGGTCTTCACGATGGTGTCGGGCGGCCTGCGCTCGCTGGACGGGTCGCTGGAGGAGGCGGCGCGAGCGTCCGGCGCGGGGCCGTGGACGGTGCTGCGCCGGGTGACGCTGCCGCTCATCTACCCCAGCCTGCTGGGCGCCGGGCTCTTCGCGGGAACGATCGCGATCTCGTCGCTGGACATCCCGCTGATCATGGGTCTGTCGAACCGGATCTACGTCTTCAGCAGCTACCTGTACGTGGCGACCAACCCGTCGGCGGGGCAGCCGGAGTACGGCGTACCGGCGGCGTTCAGCGGCGTGATGATCCTGCTCGGGCTGGCGTTCAGCCTCTGGTACCAGCGCACGCTCCGCTCGGGCCGCAAGTACCAGGTGGTGGCGGGCAAGGGCCACCGCCCGGCCCGCGTCAGGCTCGGGAAGTGGCGCTGGGCGGCCTGGCTGCTGGTCGGCGGCTACTTCCTGTGGTCGATCGTGCTGCCGATGCTGATGGTCGTCTGGATCTCGCTGCTGCCGTTCGTGCAGAAGCCGTCGGCGAAGGCGTTCGACGTCGTGTCGCTGGACAACTACCGGCACCTGGACTGGGCGTTCGTCGGGCGCGGGCTGGAGACGTCGGTCAAGCTCATGGTGCTGGCGCCGACGCTGGCGGTGCTGATGAGCCTGGCGTTCGCGTTCGTCGTCGTGCGGTCGCGGTCGCGGTTCCGGTTCGTGTACGACCTGGTGGCGTTCCTGCCGCAGGCGGTGCCGAGCACGGTCTTCGCGTTCGGCGCGATGATCGCCGCGCTGTACTGGACCAGGGGCTGGTACGGGCTGTACGGCTCGCTCACGCTGCTCGTGGCCGTGACGGCGCTGATCCAGCTCGCGTTCGGCACCCGCATGTTCAACGCCGGCCTCCTGCAGATTCACACCGAGCTGGAGGAGGCGGCCGCCATGTCGGGCGCCTCGACCTGGACGGCCGTACGCCGGATCACGCTGCCGCTGCTGCGCCCAGTGCTGACCTACACGTGGCTGTGGCTGGCGCTGCTCAGTCTGCGCGACCTGACCGTGCCGACGTTGATCGGCGGGCAGGACACGCTGACGCTTCCGGTGGCCTCCTGGACGCTCTTCAACACCGGCCAGGTGGGCGCCTCGTCCGCCCTGACCCTCCTGATGATCGGCGTCATGACCCCGGTCGTGGTGCTGTTCCTCCTGCTCACGCGCAAGAACGAAGGGAAGGCGATCTCATGACGGGCACGCCGCTCGCGGTCGAAGGGCTGCGCAAGGGATTCGCCGACCGGGGCGCCACCGTCCAGGCGATCGACGACGTCGGGTTCGAGATCCGGGAGGGCGAGGTTTACACGCTCCTCGGGCCGTCGGGCTGCGGCAAGACCTCGACACTGCGGGCCGTCGCGGGGCTGGAACGCCCGGACGCCGGACGCATCGTCATCGACGGAACGGTGGTCACGCAGAACGGCCGGTTCGTACCGCCCAACCGGCGCGACATCGGCATGGTGTTCCAGAGCTACGGCATCTGGCCGCACATGAACGTCTTCGACAACGCCGCGTTCCCCCTCCAGGTGAGCAAGGGGAAGGGGAAGCCGCCGAAGCAGGAGATCAGGAAACGGGTCGAGGCCGCGCTGGCGGCCGTTCACCTCGCGGGGTACGAGGGCCGCATGGCGACGCAGCTGTCAGGCGGACAGCAGCAGCGGCTGGCACTCGCGCGGGCGCTCGTACGCCGCCCCAAGCTGTTGCTGCTGGACGAGCCGCTGTCGAACCTGGACGCCAAGCTGCGGCAGGCGATGCGCGCCGAGCTGGCCTCGCTCCAGCAGGAGCTGGGCATCACCACGCTGTTCGTGACGCACGACCAGGACGAGGCGCTCAGCATGTCGACCCGGATCGCGGTGATGCAGGCCGGGAAGATCATCCAGGAGGGCGGGCCGCGCGAGGTCTACCAGCGACCGGCGACACGGTTCGTGGCCGACTTCGTCGGGACGACCAACTTCCTGTCCGGCACGCGGACGGCGGCCCGGCGGATCGATACGCCGGTGGGGGCCTTCGACGTCGCCTCCGACCCGGGCACCAAGGCGGGCGACGAGGTCCTGCTGGCCGTGCGGCCCGAGGCCGTGCGCCTGCACCTGTCCGAGCCCGTCGGCGTACCGAACGTGATCAAGGGCGAGATCGACCGGGTGATGTTCGTCGGCGAGTGTGTGGACTGCCACGTGCGCGTCGGTGACACGGTCTGGGTGACGCGCCAGGACCCGGGCCTCACCGCCGCCTCCGGGGAGGCGGTGTGGCTGGAACTGCCCGCCGATCGCGTCTCGGTCATCCTCTGACGGCGAAGGCGCGGAGGTCGCGGAAGGCGCGGTGCCGTTCGCGGCACCGCGCCTTCCGGCTCGCGCTCCTACTGGACGGGCTGGTAGGCGGGTCCGCCGTCGGCGAGGAGCCGGTCGGCCTCGGCGTAGATCTCCTCGGCGGGCAGCCCGAAGTCGATCGACTTGCGGAACGGCTGCCGGACGTCGCGGTCCAGGCGCAGGTAGACCTCGTTGCGGTTGCCCTCGGGGTCGAAGAAGTAGATCCCGAAGGCGTTCCCGTGCGTGACCTCCTGCTGGACCTCGATGCCCCGCTCCTGGAAGAGGCGGTGGAAGGCCCGGACGTCCTCCAGGGTCTCCACCCGCCATGAGATCTGGTGCTGCTGTTTGGCCCCGGGCTCGGCGGTCCGCCCGGTCTGGAGCACGAACTCGTGGTGCTCCTCGTCCGGCCGGGAGCTGAAGAACACGATGCCCAGGTCGGTGTCCTCGTCGGTGACCGTCAGGCCGAGCACCCGCTCGTAGAAGTCGCGCATCAGAGGGAGGTCGTACACCCAGAGTCCGGTGTGCCCTAGTTCGGCGATGGCCATGTGGTGCTCCTTGTCCTGAATTTCAGGATGTAAATCCTGATTTCTGAAACGAGACTAACTCATTGACCCTCACCCCCTCTAGATCTAGGCTGTTTCGAAATACAGGATGTCTGCCCTGATAATCAGGACAACTCAGGAAGCAAGGAGCCGGGATGCGGTTGGTCGCCTATCTGGACCGGAACGGAGCCGAGGCGCTCGGCAGGCTCGACGGCACGCGCGTCCACCGGCTGCCGGGACTGGGCCGCATCGACCGGCGCCTCTCCCCCAAGGCCCTGACCCCCAAGGCCCTGACCCCCGAGGCCCTGGCCGCCATGGAGCCGGCCGATGAAGGCGTGGAGTTGGACGAGCTGACGCTGCTGCCGGTCGCCCGGCCCGAGAAGATCTTCTGCGTCGGGCTCAACTACCGGTCGCACGTGGACGAGACCGGGCGCGACCTGCCCACCTACCCCGTGCTCTTCCCCAAGTTCGCGTCCAGCCTGATCGGGCACGGAGCGCCGATCACGCTCCCGCCGGAGTCGGTCCAGGTCGACTACGAGGCCGAACTGGCCGTGGTGATCGGCAAGCCGGGCCGCCGGATCTCCAGGGACGACGCGTTCGATCACGTCCTCGGCTACACGATCTGCAACGACGTGACCATGCGCGACTACCAGTACAAGACCCACCAGTGGATGCAGGGCAAGGCCTGGGACGGCTCCACCCCGCTCGGGCCGGTGCTGGTGACCGCCGACGAGCTCGACGCGGACGGGCTCGGCCCGGGCAGGCTCGGCATCGCCCTGCGGCTGAACGGCGCGGAGATGCAGTCCGCCACCACCGACCGGCTGATCTTCGACGTGCCGGAGCTGATCCGGGTCACCTCGGAGTTCACCCGGCTGGAGGCCGGCGACGTGATCCTGACCGGGACTCCCGGCGGCGTCGGATACCGTCGCGATCCTCAGGTGTTCCTCACCGACGGTGACATCGTCGAGGTGGAGATCGAGGGCATCGGCACGCTGCGTAACACCGTACGGGCCGAGAGCTGAGGGGGGCGCACATGCGAGCCGTCGACGTCCGGATCCTGTGTCCGGGCCAGAACTGGATGAACATCGGCAGCCTGCTGGCCAACGGCATGGGCGGCTACGGCAGCCCGCTGCCCGACGGCTCGACGATCGCGGCCGTCACCGGTACGCCGCCCGCCGCGCTCGGCATGGACGGGCCGCGCCTGGTCGCCGAGGGCCGGTACCACTTCGGGATCACCACGCCCAACTGGGCGCTCGCGATGGCCCGCGAGGGCAAGGGGCCGTACGACCGGCCTCTCCCGCTGAAGGCGATCGCCGCGTTCTCGCACGACGACCGGCTCGCCCTCGCGGTCCGGGCCGAGACCGGGATCACGAGCCTGGCCGACATCCCGGCCGGGCGGCTGCCGCTCAAGATCTCCATGCCGGGCCGCGAGATGGGGCACCCGGCCCGCTGGGTGATGGACGAGATCCTCGCCTGCCACGGCTTCTCCCAGGAGGACCTGGAGAGCTGGGGCGGCGAGCTGCTGCGCGACCGGCCCCGCTCGCAGAACTCCCCCGACGCCGTGCCCGCCGACCCCGCGTTCGACGCCGTCTTCGACGAGGCGATCATGACCTGGCGGTGGCGGAGGCTGACGACGATGTACGACCTGCGGTTCCTGCCGCTGGACGAGCACGTGCTGAAGCACTGCACCGGGATGGGCATGCCGGCCGGGGTCCTGGAGAAGGGGCGGCTGCGCGGGCTCGACCGCGACATCCCGACCATCGACTTCTCCGGCTGGATCCTCTACTGCGCCGAGGACCTGCCCGACGAGCTGGCCTACCTGGCCGTACGGGCCATCGACGAACAGAAGGACATCATGTCCGCCCGCTTCACCGGGCCGACCCGCGCGATGACCTCCCCGATCGACATGCGCGAGATCTGCCGAGGGCTGCCCGTCCCCCTGCACCCCGGTGCCGAGGCCTACTACCGCGAGAACGACCACCTCAAGCCCGCCGACCACTCCGAGCCTGCCGACCACTCCACGCCCGCCGACCACTCCGAGCCTGCCGACCGCCTCAAGGCCGCCGACCGCTCCGAGCCCACCGAGGAGAACTGACATGGGCACCGTGCACGAACACTTCGAGACCTTCCCGTTCGACGCGCCGCCGCGGGTGTTCGAGCGGAAGGAGGAGCACCTGCTGTCGGAGCCGCTGACGCCGCCCGACGGGCGCAAGCGCTGGCGCGACCACCCGGAGATCCAGGTCGTGCACTTCCCGCCGCACTACATCGAGCAGCCGTTCGCCCACCCGCGCGGCGTCTACGAGAGCGACTTCATGCGGCTCGAATGGCAGACCATGAACAACCGGCAGCCGTTCTACCACCGCAACTGCGACGTGGACGAGATGTCCTACCAGGTCACGGGCCTGCGAACGCTGATGACCGACCTGGGCAGCGTGGACCTGGTGCCGGGCGACTTCTCCCGGCTGCCGGTCGGCGTCGCCCACGACAACTTCGGCCGCGAGGACATCCACATCCTCTTCTACGTTCCCGCGCCGGTCACCGAGTCCCACCCGGAGTACCGCACGTCCGAGGTCGTCATCCCGCCGTTCGAGGGCTGGGAGCCGGTCCTCACCAACGAGCTGATCACCGAGTGCCTCGCCGGGCCCGGCCACGACGTGGTGATGGCGCCGACCGACGAGCTCACCCTGCTGGAGCACGCCAAGGGCGAGCAGGAGCGGCTGCGGATCCTCAAGCCGGACGACGAGGCGCCGGGCACCACCTGGCTCTACAAGTCGTCGCACGTCCTCATCGGGCGGACGTTCGGCGCGTCCTCCGACGGCCGCGTCTACCGGCGCATCCGCAACGCCGAGGAGGTCCAGTACCAGCTCTCCGGGCAGCGCACCCTGGTCACCCAGCGCGGCACGGTCCTGCTGGAGCCGGGTGACTTCGTGCGGGTCCCGACGGGCACCGCGTTCACCAGCATCCACCACGAGCCGAGCGCCCATCTCACGGTCGTGTCGTCGCGCGAACTGCCGCAGATCTCCGAGACCACCAAGACGGCCGAACGGCTGGGCGCGGCCGAGATCGAGCGGCTCCGATGACGTTGATGGCCGCGGCCAGGGCCCATGACAGGACGGGGCCGCTCCGGCTGGAGAAGGTCACGGTGCCCGAGCCCGGCCCGCACGACGTGCTCGTGCGGGTGGCGTCCGCCGGCCTGGCGCCGAGCCTGACCAAGCTGCTCGCGCGCGGCTCGTTCAAGCACCTGCCCACCGTCCCGGGGCACGAGATCGCCGGAACGGTGGCCGAGGCGGGCGCCGAGGTGGATCCGGCGCTCGTCGGCACACGGGTGCGAGTGCACGCGATCCTGGCCTGCCGGACGTGCCGGTACTGCCGGAGCGACCGCGAGCAGATGTGCCCGTCGGCCGCGATGATCGGCCACGGCGCGCACGGCACCGGGCCCATGCCGCTGTACGAGCGGTACCACGACGGCGGGCTCGCCGAGTACGTGCGCGTCCCGTCCTGGCTGGTGGACCTGCTGCCGGACGGCGTGAGCCTCGACGTGGGCGCCAAGGTCCACGACCTGGCCAACGCGGCCCGCGCGCTGAAGTGCGCGGCCCTCCCGCCCGGCGGCACGCTGGTGATCACGGCGGCGACCGGGACGATGGGGACCGCGACGGTGAAGCTCGCGCCGTTCTTCGGGGCGGCCCGGCTCGTTCTCGTCGGCCGTTCGGCGCAGCGCCTCGAACCGGTGCGGGCGATCAGCCCCCTGCCGGCCGAGACCGTCGCGCTGGACGAGCTCGGCCGCGACTGGGAGGCCGAGCACGCGCTGACCGCGCGGCTGCGCACCCTGATCCCGGACGGCGCCGACGCAGTGATCGACTTCCTGCCGAGGGGCGGCGGCACGGCCCAGGCCACCGCGGCCCTCGCCACCGGCGGCACGCTCGTACACATGGGCGGCAACCGCACGCCGTTCCCCTACTCGGCCCGCGACCTCCAGCACCACTGCTGGCGCGTCGTCGGCACCCGGGCGTGCACCCGTACCGACACGGCCACCGTCCTCGACCTGCTCGGTTCGGGGGCGCTCCGCGCCGACGACCTGATCACCCACCGGTATCCGCTCGCCGAGGTCAACGAGGCGCTCGCGGCCATGGACCGGCGCGAGGAGCCGATGTGGATGGCGGTGGTCAACCCGTGACGGCGACGACGCCATCGGAGGCCAGGGCGCTGGCGGTGCGGGCGAGCCGCGCGCTCGCGGCGGCCGGCCAGTCCGACATGGTCTGGGGCCACGCGGCGGTCCGCGACCCGGACGGCCGCGGCATCTGGATCAAGGCGCCCGGATGGGGCTTCGAGGAGATCGACGAGGGACGCGTGCACCTCGTCTCGTTCGACGCCGAGGTCCTCGACGGCCAGGGCGCCCCGCACAAGGAATGCCACATCCACCTGGAGATCCTCCGGCGCCGTCCCGAGCTCGAATGCTCGGTGCACACCCACGCCCAGGCGGCCGTCGCGTTCGCCTCGCTGGGCACACCGCTCCTGCCGATCTCGCACGAGGGCGCGCTGTTCGGCGGCGAGGACGTGCCGCGCTTCACCCTGACCGGCGGCCTGGTGACGACGCCGGAGCTCGGCGCGGCACTGGCCGGCACGCTCGGCGACGCGTCGGCCGCGCTCATCCCCAAGCACGGTCTCGTCGCCGCCGGGACCAGCGTGCGGGCCGCGGTCATGCACGCCGTCCTGCTCGACCGCGCCTGCCAGACCCAGCTCAT
Source organism: Actinomadura barringtoniae (assembly GCF_017573505.1). Taxonomy (GTDB): domain Bacteria; phylum Actinomycetota; class Actinomycetes; order Streptosporangiales; family Streptosporangiaceae; genus Spirillospora; species Spirillospora barringtoniae. The sequence continues at coordinate 77,303 of NZ_JAGEOJ010000034.1, read as the reverse complement.
GGCGATGGCGGCCGGCCCCGTGCGGGTGCACTCCGACGCGGCCGAGGCCGCCGCCAAACGAGCCGAGTGCTGGCCGGCCTCCCAGCTCGACGCGGGGTGGGAGTACCTCACCCGAAAGGACCTCCGACCATGAACCTCCCCGTCCTGATCGTCGGCGCGGGACCCGTCGGGCTGACCCTGGCGAACCTGCTCGCCACCCGGGACGTGCCGGTCGTCCTCGTCGAACGCAACGCCACGACCAGCGACGAGGCCAAGGCGATCAGCCTGGACGACGAGTCGCTGCGCACGCTCCAGGCCGCCGGGCTCGCCGAGGCCGTGCTCGGCATCGTCGTCCCCGGCACCGGAACCCGCTACTACGACCGCAAGGGGCGCCCGCTCTTCCACGCCCGCGGCCCGGAGCCTTACCGCCTGGGCTACACGTTCAAGAACCAGTTCGCCCAGCCCGAGCTGGAACGGCTGCTCCTGCAGTCGCTCAAGGACCGCGACGGCGTGGACGTGCGGTTCGGCACCGAGCTCGTCGCGGTCACCGACGCCGCGGGCGGCGCGATCGCCCACCTGCGCGGCACCTGCGCCGGAGCCGGTGACGGCAGCGGTGACGGCACCGATCTGCCGGTGAGCTGGGTGCTCGGCTGCGACGGCGGCCGCAGCACCATCCGCGAGCTGCGCGGCATCGACATGACCGGCACCAGCCACCGCGACGTCTGGCTGGTGGCCGACACCGTCGGCGACGAGCACGACGAGCGGTACGGCATGCACCTGGGCCGCCCGGACCGGCCCACCGTGATCGTGCCGGGGCGCGACGGGCGGTGCCGCTACGAGTTCCGGCTGCGACCCGGCGAGGGCGAGAGCGGCACCACCCCCGACTTCGCGACGATCAAACGGCTGGTCTCCCCGTACCGCGGCATCACCCCCGACCAGGTCGAACGCTCCACCAACTACACCTTCAACGCGGTGGTCGCCAACCGCTGGCGCGACGGCCGCTGCTTCCTGCTCGGCGACGCCGCCCACATGATGCCCCCGTTCGCCGGCCAGGGCCTCAACTCGGGCCTACGGGACGCCGCCAACCTGGCCTGGAAGGTCGCCGAGGTGTGGCACGGCCGCGCCGCCGACGGCCTGCTCGACACCTATGAGCCCGAACGCCGCCCGCACGCCACCGCCATGGTCGAGTTCTCCGAACGCCTCGGCCAGGTGGTCATGACCGTCGACCCGATGCGCGGCCGGATCCGCGACACCGCCGTGCGCGCCCTGCTCCTGACGCCGTGGGGACGGCGCTACCTCAGCGAGATGCGCTTCCGCCCCCGCGCCGTCCACGACTCGGGCCTGGTCGTACGGACCGGAACGGGCGATGAGGGCCTCGTCGGCACCCAGCTCCCGCAGCCGCGCGTCCTCGTTCCGCCGAGCCTGCACCCCAGCCTGCTCGACCACGTCCTCGGCAACGGCCTGGCGCTGCTCGGGGTCGACGTCGACGCCGCCGGCTGGGACCGCGTGTCGGCCGCCCTTCCGGGCGCGCTACCGATCACGCACATCGACGTCCGCCTCGGCGAACGCCTCCCCAGGCCGCACGGCGAACGGCAGGCGATCGCCGACGCCGACGGACGCCTCGAGGCCGCCCTCGCCGGCGCTCATGGCCGGTTCGTCCTGGTCAAACCCGACCGCTACATCGCCGCCGTCTTCCCGGCCGCCCGGTCCGCGCGCGTCGCCGCCGAGCTGGCCCGCCACGCCAACCGAGAGAGGACCCCATGACCACGAGCCCAGCACGCCCGCCAAGCCCGTCGCACCAGTCGCACCCGTCGCGCCCGCCCGAACCGAAGATCGAACGGTCACTGACGCTCCACCTGCGCGGCGACTGGGGCTTGGCCAACCTGCACCGCGTCTGCGGCTGGATCTCCCAGGAGCTCGCCGACCGCTGCGGCCCGCACACCAAGGTCGCCACCTGGAACAGCCGCGGCTTCTCCGACGCCGTCCGCGCCGTCGGCCGCGGCGAGGTCCATGTCGCCATGACCACCCCCGCCGCGTTCACCACCGCCGCGCTGGACGGACGCGGCGTCTTCACCGATGAGCACTATCCGGAGCTGCGCGCCCTGGGCGTCGTCCCGCAACGTGACCGGCTCGTGGTCGGGGTGCGGCGCTCGCACGGCGTCACCTCGTTCGCCGAACTGCGGGAGGCCAAGCCCGCCCTCGCTGTCGCCACCTCGCTGAACGACGGCGTCAACTACGTGGGCCTCGCCGCACACGCCGTGCTGGAACGTTCCGGCGTGGACGTGCGCGGATGGGGCGGCACGTTCCTTGAGGACGAGCGGCCGTTCGAGTCGTTCGCGCACGTCCTGGAGGGCCGCGCGGACGCGGTCGTGCACGAGGCGGTGATGCTGCCGCACTGGCAGGAGTTCGGCGGTGACATGCACTTCCTGGAGGTGGAGCAGGACGTCCTGGACGGCCTGTGGGCCGACTACTCGTGGCCGTCGGCGGTGATCGAGGAGGGCTACTTCCCCGGCTGCCCGCGCTTCCAGACCCTCGACTTCTCCGACTTCCTGGTGCTGACGCGCTCCGACCTGCCCGAGGACGTCGCGTACGCCATCGCCTGGGTGATCGGTGAGACCCGGCACCTGCTGGAGAGGCAGTACAAGCACCTCCCTCCGGAGCGCAGCCCGGTCACCTACCCGCTCGACCCGGTGACGATGGGCCGCACCCCCATCCCGCTGCACCCGGGCGCCGCCCGCTACTACGACGCGCTGAGCTGACGCTCGGGCCAGAGGAGAGACGACATGCAGGACTGGATCACCGAGGAGACGGCCGACGGGCCGATGCGGGTGTACGCGGCCAGGCCCGCGACGCCGAACGGACGCGCCGTCGTCGTTCTCCAGGAGGCGTTCGGCGTCAACGAGCACATCCAGGACATCGCGCGGCGCTTCGCGGCACGCGGATACCTGGCGCTGGCGCCGGATCTCTTCCATCGCAACGGCGCCGGCACGCTCGGATACGACCAGCACTCCGAGGCGATGCCCCTGATCGGGGCCATCGGCCCGGATGAGATCACCACCGACGTGCGCGCCGTTCTTGATCGGCTGACCAAGGACGAAGGCATCGGCGCGGACCGTACCGCCGTCGTGGGCTTCTGCTTCGGCGGGCGCGCCGCCTTCACCGCCGCCACCGCCACCCCCGGCCTCGCGGCCACCGTGGTCTTCTACGGTCCCGGCATCGCCGCCGGACCGCACGCCGTCCTGGACCGTGCGGGCTCGATCGACGCTCCGATGCTGCTGCACGTGGGTGCCGAGGACCCGACCATCCCGGGCGACCAGGTCACCGCGATCGACGAGACCCTCCGCAAGGCGGGCGTCGACTTCGAGCAGCACGTCTACGCCGGCGCCGGGCACGCGTTCGCCTGCGACGCCCGCCCGCACATGTACCGGGCCGAGTCCGCCTCCGAGGCGTGGGGCCGAACCCACGCCTTCCTCGAGCGCCACCTGGGAGACAACGCGTGAACGTCATGCTGGCCGCGCGAGCGCTGAAGGGCTCTGCCGCACTCCACCTGACCAAGGCGCCCGTCCCCGAGCCCGGGCCGCTCGACGTGCTGGTCAAGGTCGCCTCGGCCGGGCTCGCACCCGGCATGATGAGGCTCCTGGAGATGGGCGCGTTCAAGCACCTGCCCACCACCCTGGGCCACGAGGCCGCCGGAACGGTCGCGGCCGTCGGCGCGGAGGTGACGGGGGCGACGGGGGTCGCCGTCGGTGACCGGGTCCGCCTGCATCCGAACCTCACCTGCCGGAGCTGCGTCTACTGCCGGACCGACCGCGAGATGATGTGCGCCCAGCAGGCCATGGTCGGCCACGCCGCGTTCGGCGACGTCGCGATGCCGCTGTACGACGCGTACCACGACGGCGGGCTCGCCGAATACGTGCGCGTCCCGTCCTGGCTGATCGACCCGCTGCCGGGCAACGTGAGCTTCGACGTGGGCGCCAAGGTCCACGACCTGGCCAACGCCGTGCGCGCCCTCAAGTGCGCCGACCTCCCGCTCGGCTCCACGCTGGTCGTGACCGCCGCGACCGGCACGATGGGAACCGCCACCGTCAAGCTCGCTCCGCACTTCGGGGTCGCGCGCCTGGTCCTGGTCGGCCGCAACGCCGAGCGGCTCGCCGCCGTCCGCCCGCTCGCGGGCGAAGTCCCCGTCGACACCGTCGCCCTGGAGGAACTCCCCGACGACTGGGCGGAATCGGCGGGCTTGACCCGGCGCATCCGCGAGATCGTCCCCGAAGGTGTCCATGGCGTCCTCGACTTCGTGCCGCAGGGCCCGGTCATGGCGCAGGCGACGGCGGCGATGGCGACGGGCGGCACGCTCGTGCACATGGGCGCCAATCCGGCTCCGCTGCCCATCCCCGCCCGCATCTGGATGGCCAAGTGCTGGCGTTTCGTCGGGACCCGCGCGTGCACGCGCTCCGATGCCCAGGAGGTACTGAGCCTGCTCGCCCGCGGCGTCCTGGACGCCGAGGAGCTGATCACGCACCGCTTTCCGCTGGCCGAGGCCGAACGCGCCGTCGCGGCCATGCAGAGCCGCAGCGAACCGATCTGGATGGCCGTCATCAATCCCTAGCGAGGGATGTGCTCAGGCATGGCCGGTAGCTCGGCGCAGAGCGGCGCGGGGGTCACCTTCGCCCTTCCAGGCGATGTGCTGGTCGGGGCGAACGAGCGCCAGGCCGTTGCTTTCGGGGGCGGGGCGGGGGTCCGGGCCGGGGCCGGGGTCGTGCCAGGTGTCAAGGGGGATGCCTTCGTCCGCGGCGGCTTTGATGGTGTCGGCCGCCGCGGGCAGAGACAGGTCGCCGACCAAGGTGAAACCCCGGCCGAGCCGGTCGTAGAGAGACTCGCCGCCGGGGGCGAGCCAGCGGTGCGGCAGGCGTTCGCCGGCACCGTCGCAGATGTGCGGCGAGCCCGCGTAGGTGTAGCCGAGCACGAGGTCGAGGCTGTGGAACTCCGAGTCCTTGGCCCGCTCGACGGCCGCCGCGACGGAGGGCCTGGCCTCGTCGAACGCGTCGTCGTCACCGGCCAGGCGCGGGTCGGTGACCTCAGGGGCGAGCGTGGCCATGTTCTGGGCGGCCTCGGCGATGGTGCGTTCGGCGACCGGGCGCCGTTCGGGCTCGTAGCCGCGCAGGAGGGCGGGCGGCGCCCAGCCGTTCAGTACGGCCGCGAGCCGCCAGCCGATGTTGACCGCGTCGCCGATGCCGGTGTTGAAGCCGTGGCCGCCCCAGGGCGGGTTCTGGTGCGCGGAGTCTCCGGCGAGGAAGACCCGGTCGCCGGCGTACCGGTCGGCCAGGAGCATCCGTGCCTTCCACGGATCGGTCGCCAGGACTTCGGCGTCGATGTCGTCGCCCACCAGGGCGCGGACGAGCAGGAGCGGGTCGGCGTCGCCGGCGACTCCCTGGCCGATGCACCACCAGGTGTCGGCCAGGTCCAGCCGTCCCACCAGACCCGGCTGGGACGGGCTCAGGACCCAGTAGTGCACGGCAGGCCCGTGCGGCACCCGTTCCGCGAGGCCGGGAGCTCGGAAGACCACATTGAAGTTGGGCCGGGCGTCGTCCCGGCCCTCGTAGCGCGCGCCGATCGCGGACCGGGTCACGCTGCGGGAGCCGTCACAGCCGACGACGTACTCGGCGCGCATCTCCCTTCCGGACACGGTGACCGACACTCCGTCGCCGTCCTCGCGCATCCCCTCGACCCGTCCGGCGTACAGCGAGGCGTGCGGAGAAGCCGCCACGGCCTCGCGGAGCACCTGCTCCACCAGCGGCTGGGCGACCTGCTGGCCGGGCTCGGCGACCAGGTCGTCGCCCGCCAGGTCAAGGCCGAAGCAGCCGCCGATACGGGTGATCTCCCGGCCGAGCAGCGACGTCGCGAACACGGCCTCATCCGACCAGGCCACCGGCAGCGGCGCGCGCTCGCGGATCACCGCGGCCAGGCCCCAGCGCCGGAACAGCTCCATGGTGCGCGCCGAGGTCGTCTTCGCGCGCGGACGCAGCCAGGAGACCTCGGTGCGCGGCTCCACGACGATGCTCCGCACACCGTGGTGGGCCAACTCGAGTGCGGTGGCCAGGCCCACCGGGCCGCCTCCGGCGATCAGTACGGGGATCATCCGCCGTGGGCTCCGGTCATCAGCGCGGCGAGGTCGTCCGGATGCAGGAAGGACGGCGGGGGCGGCGGGCCCCAGTTGAACAAGCCCTTGGCGCCTTCCAGCGTCTCCGGAGTCCACAGCTGATCGTCGATGATCGAGTCCATGTCGGAGTAGTACTCGGAGAAATTGCCCGCCGGATCCTTCAGATACCAGAAGAAGTTCGACCCGGCATGATGGCGGCCCAGCCCCCACACGTGCCGTTCAGGATGCCCCTCCAGCATCGCGGACGCGCCCCGCCCCACCTCGTCGATGTCGTCGACCTGCCATGACGTGTGGTGCAGGAAGCTCACCGGGGCCGCCAGCACGAGCACGTTGTGATGATCGGTGGAGCAGCGCAGGAAGGCGCCCACGTCCTTGATCAGGTCGCTGGTCAGGAAGCCGAGCCCGTCCCGGAAGAACGCGGCGGTCACGGCGAAGTCGGTCGTGCCGACCACGACGTGCCCGAGCTTCCTGGGGCGTACACCGCCCGTCCGCAGCACTCCGGGTGCCCGCTCGCCCGTCCGCTCCAGCCGCCCCGGCCCGTTGTACGGCGTCGCCGGAACGGCCGCCTGCTCCAGCCTCGGCGCGACCTCCAGCACCGCCCGCACATCCGTGGCCGGCTCGACCGCGGTCAGGGAACCGGCGGCCAGGGAACCGGCGGCCGTCTCCACCGGGAAGCCGAGACCGGCCAGCCGGCGTGTGGCCGCGCCCAGGTCATCTGCCGAGTCGACCCCAACCCTCAGTTCCACCAACCTCCGTGTCGGAGCCTGCACCAGCCGCAGCTGGCGCCCGCCGTCCCGGGAACCGAACCAGCCGCCCCCCTCGGGCTCAAGGCCGAACTCGGTGTAGTAGGCGGCGGTCTCGGCGAGGTTCGGCACTCCGATCGTGACGGAAATCAGGCGATGCAACGACACGGCGTCTCCTCGGGCTCTACCACCCTGCGACTCAAATTAGTCATGATGAATAGGCCGATAATGCATCCAGGCAGGGCGGGCCGTCAAGGAGTTCTCTGCTAATGTGCATGCTGAATTAACCCGAGGAGGACCGGTGCCCACCGAACCCGTCACCGCCGGGCGGGCAGAGCAGGCCGCGGACCGCATCGCCGACCTCGCCCGCACCGCCACCCCAGGGACGCGCCTGGGCACCAAGGCCGAACTGCGCACGCTCTGCGGCGTCTCGGTCAGCACGTTCAACGAGGCTCTGCGCCTGCTTCAGGCACGCGGCCTGGTCTCGGTCCGATCCGGGCCCGGCGGCGGGCTCTTCGCCGCCGAGCAGTCCCCCATGGTCCGGCTCGGCAACTCCGTCCTCGCCCTGGACGCCGAGCAGACCTCCGTCGCCGAGGCCATCCGCATCCGCGACGCCCTCGACCCCCTCCTGGTCGAGGACGCCCTCTGGTACGCCTCCCCCGCGGACTTCGCCGAGATGCGCACGATCCTCGACGAGATGTCCCACGCCGCCGACGCCGGCGACCCCACCGCCTTCGTCCACGCCAACTGGCGACTGCACGCCCGCATCGCGGCGACGAGCCCGCACGCGCTCCTACGGTCGCTCTACGCCAACCTCCTGGACATCATCGAGGGCCACACCCTCTCCGTCCTCCCCGACGGAGACCACCCCCTCGCGCCCTACCTACATGAGCGCCACCACCTGCACGCCGACCTCGTCGAGGCGATGGCCCGCCACGACCGGGACACCGCCCTTTCCCTCATCCACGCCCACAAGACCACCGCGCCCGACTCCGCCCGCCCCCACCTCTGACCGCCGACACAGCAGCCCATGCGACGGACCGAGGCAACGACCTCGGTCACGACGCCGTGCGGGTGAGGGGCCGTGTGATCAAGCGGGCTTAAGATGTCGAATCCTCGTGTCAGGTCCGCCGCGTGAAGCGAGTCCCACCATGTTCAAGAGAATCGGGCTGCCGATCACCGTTGTCGTGCTGGGCGCCGCCGGTTGTTCAGGCGGGGGCCCGGAGAAGACTGCGACGGCTACCACACAGCCCGCGCCCGTGGCCGCGGCTTCGGCGGCGGCAAGCTCGTGTCATCCCAATGACCCGCACCAGGACCTACCGCGGACGGCGCCCAGGCAGGTGTGGTGGCAACGCTTCAAGGGCGTTGCGGTGCCGTTCTCGCCAGCGGTCGGGCCAATGCAGGTCAAGGGTGACACCGCACGCTGCTATGCGCACTCTCCACGCGGAGCACTGATCGCCGCGGTGCAGATCAGCGTACGTCTGGACCGCTCGACAGAGTGGCGGGGAATCCTGGAGCAGCAGGTCGTAGCCGGCGAGGGCAAGACGGCCTATGCGCGAGCACGCGCCTCCCAGCCGCTGGTAGCCGACGGGGACGCGGCACAGATCGCGGGCTTTCGGATCGTTTCCTACACACCCGACACCGCGGTCGTCGGAACGGTGTCGCGAGACCCCGCACGCGGCACCCGCACAACACACACAGCCAGGACCACGACCGTGAAATGGGACGGAGACTGGAAACTCGCCCCAACCACGCATGGCTCCACAGGCTCTACCCCCCAAGTCGTGAAGTCGCTCTCCGCGTATGTCTTCTGGGGCGGCTTCTAGGCCCCGGGAAACCCAAGCTCAACGGCTTTGCGAAGAGGCGGTCGTTCTATCCGGCGGGTCGTTGGTCTCGCGTGGTGGATCTTGCCCACAACGGAAGGAGTGGCGATATGAGCACGCAACTCAGGATGTACAGCGTCAGCTTGAAGGGGCTCGACGCCATGCTTCCGACGGACGCGCCGTGGATGGTCGAGGACGGCCGCACCTACCCGGCCGACGCACCGAGCACGGCGAACCGAAGCCGACTGAGCCCGCCATCGTCCACCAGCGAATCACCAACCGCCCTCCGCCCTCCGGATCACCCTGGTTTGTAAGCGAGAACGAGAGCCCGAGGTTGGTCAGTGGCTCTGAGCAAAGGGATCGTCCCCAGGCTCCCCCGGGCGTAGACGCCCGTTCACGCGAAGCGTGAGGTTACTTGGAACTCCCCGGTGTGAAACGCGTCGCTGCTCGATGAGCTGGTGTCCCACCAGCTGCGGTTCCCGCAGTTCTACATCCACTGGCATAGCTCGGGGAGTGGCCCTGTACGCGGATGTCGCGCTGGGCAAGCCAGGCCCAACTCACCAGCAAAGGTTGCCGTCGATAACGGATTGGGGTCTTCGTTTGGATTGGTTGTCGGGAGCGCGGGGTGGGCGTGATCCTTGACGGGTGAGCGGTGAGGGCGGCGCTGAGGGCGGCCAGGGTCTGGTCTACGCGTCGGCGTCTTTGCTGGTGGGGATCGCTCTTGCGCTGGTGGGGAGTCTGGCCACCAACACCGTGAAGGTGGAGAGGTGGTGGTACGCGCCGACGGTGTGGGCGGCGACAGCGTTGCTGGTGGGCGCCGCGGTCGGTCTGCTCTGGGCGAAGGGGTCGACGGGCCGGGCGCGGGTGCTGCGGACTCACGCGCTGGGTGCGAGCCGGAGAGGGCGGCTGCCGAAGGTTCGTGTCTACCCTCATGGTCCCGATGCGCGGGGTCGTGAGCACGGCGGCAGGGCCTCCTACGTCGGCAGGGATGTCGACGACGACGTCGATCAGGCGCTGTTGCTTCGGAGCGCGGCGCTGCTTCAGGGGCCTTCGGCATCGGGCAAGACGCGTACCGCATGGCAGGCGGTACTCCGCCTCGCCGATGACCGTCCTGCGCTGCGGGTGCTGGTTCCGGTCGCCGCGGACTCGCTGGCCAAGCTGGCCGCAGCGGAGGTACGGCTGCGCGATACGGTCATATGGCTCGACGACCTGGACGCCTATCTCGGCGCCGGCCGGCTGGATCTGGGGACGTTGACCCGGCTGGCCGAGGGCACTGGGGTGTTCATCATGGCGACAGTACGGACCAGGGCGTTGGCTGGGGTCAGCGCACCGGACGGGGCTCTGAATCGTTCCGCGGCCGAGGTGGTCGGGCTACTGCGCCCACCGGTCAGGGTGGTGCGGGAGCTGACGGCCACCGAACTGGAACGGGCCGAGGCCCACCGCGACGACGCGATGATCGACGGTGCGCTGCGAAGCGGCTCGGTGGTCCGGCTGGCCGAGCATCTCGCCGGCGGTGGCGTCGCGCTCGAACGGTGGCGTCGAGGTCAGGACGGTGAGCAGATCGAGGGGGCCGCGCTGGTGTCGGCCGCGGTCTACGCTCGCGCGCTGGGCCACGGTAGCGCCTTCACCCGGCAGGCCCTCGAACACCTGGCCGCGCACTTCCTGGACGCGGCCCTGGCGGGTGCGCAGGAGGCGCTGAAGTGGGCGACGACCGTTGAGGACGACGTCGTCGCCTGTCTGCGAACAGACACGGAAGGGCTCCTCCAGCCCTTCGACTACCTCGTCGATCACGTTCAGGATGGGCCGCTTGACCTGCCGGAGCCGTTCTGGCGGGCCGTGCACGACCTGGTCGGCCCCGCGGATGTCCTGCAGTTCGCTGCCACCGCTCGCCGGCTGGGGCATGCTCCGCTGGCGGAAGGCGCGCTGCGCAGAGCCATCGCCGAACGTCCCGGAGACGCCGCCGCGCAGTTCTCGCTCGGCACACTGGTGTGGGATCAGGGCGACCCCGAGGAGGCCGAGTCTTTTCTCCGAGCCGCTGTGAGCCTTCCCGCAGCCGCCAACAACCTGGCGGCCTTGCTGCTGGAACGTGGGGAGCGTTCCGCGGCGGTCGAGCTGTTCGCGCAGGCTTCCGAGGCGGGCTCGCCGGAGGCGGCCAACAACCTCAGCTGTCTCCGCTTCGCCGAGAACTTCGACACCGGCGCCGTCGACGACGCGGAGCGGGCGTTCCGCACGATGGCCCATACGCCGGAGGCGATGAGCAATCTGGCGGTCCTGCTGGCGATGACGGATCGCTTCGAGGAGGCGGAGGGCTGGTTCAGTAACGCACTGCCCGCAGGCCTGGTCGCGGTTCACAACAACTACGGACTGCACCTCGCCGACCTCGGCCGCCTCGAACGCGCCGAAGCCGAACTGCGCCAGGCCGTCGAAGGCGGAATGGCCGAAGCGCAGAACAACCTCCGCCAGATGCTCGATCAGCTGCACGGCGTGGACGCCGGCCCGGACGAGGTCACCTTCGTCCTTCCGCCGCGGAACCGGGGACGTCCGCCTCAGCCGCCGAGTCCGCTCCATCGCCGTGCTGATGGGCGTTCCATACGGAGCCAGGCGGTCCTTCTCCTGGTTCCGGATGCCCGTCGGCAGATTCAACGAACGCTACTTCGTCCAAGCGTCACAGAACTCCGCGCCCCCCTTCTTCAAGAGCTTCCTGCGCGTCGACGTGACACCCGAGGCCCTACGGATCCGCTGCTTCGGCGTGACCGGCCTTCGCGAACACGAAATCCACCCGCCCCTCATCACAGAGCACCACGTCCCCCTCCGCTAAGCCGACACTCTCGACCTGAACTCGCCCGATCGGCGCCAGGTCCGTACCAATGACTGCTGACCTGGCCGAGAGAGCGGCGGATGTGAGCCAGGCGGAGCACGAGACCGACAGGAACCTGGAAGGGCCGTGTTCGTTGAATAGGGCGTTGGGACACAGGGAGTCAGGGGGAGCCGGATGCGCCACATTCTGGACAGGGCCGTTCTGAAGGCTATCGGCCAGGTCAACCGGCTGGTGTTCGGATTGTCGCGCGGCCAGATCGTCCTCTACGGATTCCGTGGCGTTCCCGGAATCCTGCTCACTGTCACAACTCCCGCCGAACCCTTCGGGAGGACAGCAGACGCGGCCTATCTCTCCGATACTGACGCCTATCTCATCCTGGCCCATCCGCTCCAAGAGACCGAGCTCTCCGCGTTGCTGAACGCCGGCACGGCGGTGGATGCGGCACGCGGGCCCGACGAGATCGCTGTGCCCGCCGACCTCGACAGGCTGACCGATCCGGTCGAGCGGGCCACTGCGCTGAAGCGGGTGCTGAACCACGCGAGCATGGAGGAACGGGCGGAGGTCAGGCGTCTGGGACTGACCCCCGTCGCCCGGCTCCGCCTCCACCAGCCCTTTCCCGAGACCGGCCGCTCTGCAGTGGCCGTCTCCATCGCCGTCGAGGCCACCGAGCCGACGTCCTGCGCCCAGTAGCGCACAGATCCGAGCTGAGATTCCTGGTGCTGGTGATCCCAAAGGACGGTAACGCTGATGCCTTGCGCCACGCACGAGCCGGCCGGGCGGTGAATCTCATGGACTGAGCGCCTCGTATGCGCGCTGGTGGAGGGGTGGATCTGTCGCCGGCTAGCTGGACAGGGAACGGGCTGCGTCCAGGATGATCCTGATCACGGCGACGGGGTGGGAGACCATGACGGCGCGTCGCCGTCGGCCATCGGCACGCCGTACCGCTGATGCGCGGCGCACTGGCCGCTCTGGGCACGGACGAGAACCTCACCGAGGAAGGCCTGCCTCTCGCCGCCATCAGCATGTTCGCCGCCGATGACGTGTGGGACGACGAGGGCGGACGCCGGGCGTGGGAGCGGCTCGAAGCCTACGACCGGGCCCATGGGGCACTGGGCGCGCTCCGGAGCACGCTCATGGTCGGAGCCACCTGGGAACTGCGCGCGGGCCGATTCGACGCGGCCGAAGCGCTGCACGACGAGATGGCCGAACTCTCCGACGTCGTCGGACAGCCGCACCCCGGCGGTGTCCAGCGGATCGAGTTCCTGGCCTGGAGCGGGAGAGAGGCCGAGGCACGGGCGATGGCGGCGCAGGTCACCGGCGCCGATGACCTCACCATGAACTCCCTCACCGTCCTGGAGATCAGTCTCGGGCACTACGGCGAGGCGCTGGCCTGGGCGCTGCCCTCGTTCGAGCGCGACAGCCCCGGTCTCGCCGCCCGGTCGCTGCACGAGATCGTCGAGGCGGGCGTGCGCGGCGGCGACGACAACGCCGCTAAGGCCGCGCTCGCCCGGCTGGAAGGAGCGCGCCACGGCGGGCGGCACCCCCTGGGGCCTTGGCCTGCTCGCCCGCTGCAGGGCGCTGATGTCCGACGACGAGCAGGCCGAGGAGTTCTACCGCGCATCGGTGGACCTGCTCGCCATCACCTCGCGCCGCAAGCTCGCGTCCGTCCCCGATGAAGCCTGACCCTGGAAGGTGGCTTTTTGTAGGTCAGAAGAGTGTTGGGGAGAGTAGCCGGGACGGGGTTCGAACCCGCGCATTCCTCAGTGAAAATGAGGGGACCTGCCAATTAGTCGACCCGGCCTCGGGCAGCGCGTACGAGGATCGAACTCGTGTTTCCACGGTGAGAACGTGGTGTCCTGGCCACTGGACGAACGCGCCTGGGGATTTTCAGCGGGCGCTCTCGAGGGAGCGTTCGCTGGGTTCGTGAGTCATGGCGTTTCGCTCCCTTCTGGTCGGCTGATCTCCAGGTTGCCGGGTTTGGGTGGTTGAGGCAACGGGTTTTCCGGGCGGGGCGATTAGAGATGATCATTGACGGATAGTGATCATCCATGAGCGTGTTGCTGCGGCGGATCGCCGGTGTCACTGCGGTCGTGCTGACCGCCGGGTTGGCCGGGGTGCCGGCGAGGGCCGATGTCGTTGAGCCCGAGCCTCTTGCGGCGCCGGAGGGGCTGTTCACCGCGGCCAAGGGTGGGAAGGCCAAGCTCCTGCCGTGGGAACTGCGGCAGCGGGTCGCGGGCGTTCGGCGGGGTGCGCTGGCGTCTCTGTGTCATCCGGCCGGGGGCGCTCCGGAGATGCTGACGCTCAATCTGTTCCCGGATCTGGCCGTTGTGGCCGTCGCCGACCAGGTGGGGCGTACGGAACGGGCCGACAGCGTTCGCTGGAGCGGGACGGTCGACGGGATCCCGGACAGCTCGGTGACGCTGACCGCGGTGGGGCTGTGCGACAAGAGTCCGGGGCGGCTGGCGCTGGCCGGGTCTGCGGCGTTCAACGGGCAGGAGTTCACGTTCCGGCCCGGTGCGCGTGGCCGCACTACGGTCACTGAGATCGACACGACTACGGCGGGGATGATGGAACGGCCCGCCAGGCCCAAGATGCACGCCAACCTGGAGGCCGAAGCCGAGGCCGGGCAGGTCGGTGCCGCTGCGGGACAGGCCGAAAGTGGTGCCGGGCAGGTCGGTGCCGGGGCCGGGCAGGTAGATGGTGCGGCCGGGCAGGTCGGCGCCGGTGCTGGGCACGTGGATGCCTCCGGGGAACGAATTGCGGCAGCCGGGCCTGTGGTGGACGCGCTCATCGTCTACACACGGGGGGCGGTCAAGGCCGCCGGGGGCAAGGAGCAGATCGTCTCCTGGATCCAGGACGCGGCGGCCCGGGCCAACAAGAACCTGCACGCGAGTGGAGTGAACGCCACCGTGCGGGTCGTCCGGATTCAGGCGGCGGACTCCTACAAGGGCAAGGAGACCGTCGAGCCCGCGTTCAACAGCCTGAACTCGGCGCGCGACGGGAAGTTCGACGACGTACCGGGGCTGCGCAACAAGTACGGGGCGGACATCGTCACCGCGGTCGTAGGTGGCTATGACGCGAAGACGATGGTGGCGGGGCTGGCCAGCTATCCGGAACGACCGCGCAATCCTGATACGAGCGGCGACGCCTATTCGGTGGTGGCGGCCAATCAGCTATGGGCGTTCATCCTGGCGCACGAGTGGGGGCACCTTTTCGGGCTCGACCACGACTGGACGAACTCGCCGGAGAAGAATCCCTACTTCCCCGACAACCACGGCTACGCGTCCACGCAGAACAAGTTCGTCACCATCATGGGCTATCCGAACGCGTGCAAGCCGGCGTGCCCGTACATCGGCTACTTCGCCAACCCCACGCTCAAGCATCACGGGGAATCGCTCGGAGTGGCGATGGGGAAGGGCAAGTTCACGGCCAACAACACCCGGGTCATGAACATCACCGCCCCCGAGCTCGCCGCGTACCGGAAGGTGAAGACCAAGGCCAAGACCGCCAACCTCAAGCTGAGCGTGAGCGGCGGCGGTGGCACGGTCACGCCGAACGCGACCGGCCCCTACACGGTCGGCGACTCGGTCACGGTCAGCGTCGATCCCGCGCCCGGCCACGTGTTCGCGGGCTGGACGCTGGACGGCCGAGCCGCGGGCAAGGCGGACCCGTTCACCGTTTCGATGAGCGGGGACCACACGCTGACCGCCAAGTTCGCGGTCGGCACCGAGCCCAAGCTCCGGCTGGCGGCGACGGCCCAGCCGACGACCGGCGGCGAGGTATCGCTCGAGCCCGGCGGTACGGCGTTCGACCCCGACACCAAGGTGCTGGCGACCGCGCTGCCGGAGAACGGCTACGACTTCGCGGGCTGGCAGCTCGACGGTCACGCGGCGGGTGACGAGGACACGCTCGAGGTGGGGATGACGCACGCCCACCGCCTGGTCGCCAAGTTCGTCAAGTCGCAGCGGCTGACCGTCACGATCACGCCGGGCGTCGGCGGCGACGTGGAGTTCGCCGGCGAGTCGGTCGTGGCCGGCCGGGTGAACGTGCGGGCCAAGCCGCGTCCGGGCTGGACGTTCTCCGCCTGGCTCGTCGGCGGCCGGAAGGTCAGCACCAGCCCGGTGGCCAACCTCAGCGTCTCCGGAGCCAACCGGATCACCGCGCAGTTCGTCTCCGCCAAGAAGAAGCCCGCTGCGAAGAAGCCCATGCCGAAGCCCAAGCCCAAACCGAAGCCGAAAGCCAAGGCACAACCGAAGCCGAAGGCCAAGGCCAAGCACAAGGCGAAGAAGCGGAAGGGCTAGCGGCGCCAGGACTGACATGGGCCGGGCCGAGGACGTCAGTGCCAGGACATAGGGTCGGCCCATGTCTCAACGCCGTTTCGACCGGGCGATGCAGCAGCTGCGCCAAAGTGACCCGCAGAGCCGGGAGAACGGGTTCGACTTCCTGCGCGAGCACGCCGACTCCTACATCGACGAGCTGATCGCCGAGTTCGAGGGCGAGCGGGACGACCACGGCCTGCGCTGCTTGCTGCTGGAGCTCATCGCCGAGGCCCGGGACGAGAAGGCGCTGTCCATCCTCAGCGGCCAGCTGGAGAGCCTGGACGAGTCGCTCCAGTTCTGGGCCGTACGGGGGCTGGAGATGCTCGACACCAGGGACTCCGAGACCGTCCTCGACAAGGCCCGCGCCAACGGCTGGATCGCCTGACTCACAGCGGCGACAGATCGAATCGGCCCGTATGTTAACGGCGCCTAAAGTTTGCTTGCCCCTCCCCCGCGCCTGCCCTCACGCTCACGTTAGGGGGCCCGGCACGGACGGAGGGCGACGGGATGCGCAGCGATCAGACCCGCGCGATGCGGGTGGCGGACCGGGAACTGCTCGGCCTGCACGCCCAGGGGAACCCGCTCGCGTTCGATGAGTTGCTGCGGCGGCATCGCGACCGGATGTGGCGGCTGGCGCTGCGGACTCTGGACGATCCCGAGGACGCCGCCGATGCCGTTCAGGAGGCCTGCCTGTCGGCGTTCCGTGCGGCCGGACGGTTCCGTGGCGACGCGGCGGTGAGTACGTGGTTGCACCGGATCGTCATCAACGCGTGCTGGGACAGGGCGCGCCGGAACGCCGTGCGCGCGGCCGTGCCGCTGTCGGAGGAGGCGGCGGAGGGTCAGTTGCCTGATCCGGCGGACGCGGGCGGGCTCGCACTGGACGTGCAGAGCGCGCTGGCACGGCTGTCCTTCGACCAGCGCGCGGCCCTCGTGCTCATCGACATGCTGGGCTTCACCGTGAAGGACGCCTCTCGCGTCCTGGGCATCAAGCCCGCGACGGTCAAGAGCAGGTGCGTGCGGGGGCGTGCCCGGCTCGCGCCGCTACTGGCGCAGCATCGGAGCGTACGGGCCTAGGCGTACGGGCCTAGGCGTACGGGCCTAGGCGTACGGGCCTAGGCGTACGGGCCTAGGCGTACGGGCCGCCCTTGGTCCAGCCCTCCTGGCAGGCCCTCATGAACGCGTCGCGGCCGGCCGGGTACTTCCCGCCGCCCTTCAGTCCCTCCCGGTAGGACTGGGCGCAGAAGTTCGAGGGCGGGTTCTTGCCCATGGTGGCGCGCATCCCGGCGGCCATCTGGGCCATGAGCGTGTAGGTGTACCGCTTGCCATCGGGGTCGATCAGAACGATTTGTTTGCTCTGGGTGACCTTCGGGTCCTTGGGGCTCTTGGTGGGCGAGGGAGCGCTCGGGACCGTGCTCGGCGCGGTCGCGGTCGGCGCGGACGGCGTGGTTCCGGAGGTGGTCGTCGAGGCCGAGGGAGGCGGGGTTCCCTTCGCGTCACTCTTGCCGTCGTCGTTACAGGCGGCGGCACCCAGGGAGCAGCCGCACAAGGCCAGCACGATCGCGATCTTCTTGGGCACGGGAGCTCCTGGTCAAGGGGCGGATACCGGTCGGGCCCCGCCTCGCGGAGCGAGACGGGGTTCCCGACGCTTCGGCAAGCTCAGCCGGTGGTGACCTCGCGGTCCAGGGCGCTGCCCTTGACCCACTTCTTCCACGACAGCTGGTAGAAGGACCAGCCGTTGGTGTAGTCGAGGCCGCGCTTGCTCCCGGAGATGACCACTGGGTCGCCGCGGTAGGACCAGTTGTAGAACCACTCGGCCTTGGAGGGCGGGGAGTTCAGGCAGCCGTGGCTGACGTTCTGGTGGCCCTGTGCCCACACGGTCGAGGCCATCGAGTGGATGTACTCGCCGCTGTTGGAGATCCGCACCGCGAACGGGATGACCTCCTTGTAGCCGCCGTTGGCCTTGTCGTCCGGCTTCACGCCCATCCACTCCGACGTCATGATCGCCGGATTCTCCTTGCCCATGGTCAGGTGGACGCCGCTGGTGGTGAGGTAGGTGTCGACGCCGTTCACCACGCGCCCGCCGCGGCCGGCGCTGATCCCCCAGCCGTTCACCTTCTTGCCGTTCTTCTTGACGGTCAGCCGGTGGGTCTTGGTGCTGGCGGTGATCATGTGCTCGTCGCCGATGCGGAAGCTGCGGGTGAAGTCGTCGACGCCGTAGGTCTTCTTGGACGACTTCACGCCGGAGAGCTTCGCGGTGAAGGTGACCTTCTGGTTGGCCTTCCAGTAGTGGCCGTTCTTGGTGCGGAAGACCACCTGGGTGTCGCTCATCCAGTACCAGGCGCCGGTGGCGGCCTTGGTGGACTTGACCTCCAGCGCGCGCTCGACGGCCTTGCGGTCGCCGACGTCGTGGTTGAACGTCACCTGGATCGGCATGCCGACGCCGACCTTCTCGTTCTTGTCCGGCGTGACGTCGATGATCTCCAGCTCGTTCTCCGCCTTGAGCGTGGAGAACTTGCTGCCGGCGGTCGTCGTCTTGCCCTGCGGGCTCTTGGCGACCGCGGAGACCTCGTACTTGGAGCCTGGACGCAGCGTCCGCGACTTCCAGCTGGTCTTGTCGGCCGACATCTGGCCCTCGACCGGCTTGCCCTTGCGGGTGACGGTCACCTGCTCCAGCGTGCCGCCCGCCGCCTTGATCTCGACCCCGGCCTCCGGCTTGGCCTTGCCCGAGCCGTCACCGGGGGTGATCGTCACCTGCGGTGCGTTGGCCGCGCCCTGGCCGGCGACGGTCTCGCTCTTGTCCTTCTCGCCGCCCCCGGAGCACGCCGCGAGGAGCAGCACGGCCCCAGTCAGGCCCGCACCCGCCCGTACTCCTGTGCCAAGCCTCCGCTGCACCGTCACCCCTCCATACCCCTCGTCACCAGGGAGACATTAGCGACAAAAATCGTCGATGATGCCACAACCATGGCTTTTGGCGGTTGTCCGAGATCAAAGTGTTGCAAGAGCACCCCGAACTGGACCAATGCTGAACGCCCGCTGAGCGTCCGGCAAGCGAACCGACTGGACCCGGCAGGCGATCTCGCCGAGCCCGGCGAGCGGACCGGCCGGACGCCGGGCCGGCGATCTAGCTGAGCGCGCTGCCCTTCTTCCACTGCTCGAACGGGAGCTGCCAGTAGCTCCAGCCGTTGTCGTACTCCACGTCGCGGTCACTGCCGGTCAGCTTGATCACGTCGCCGCGCTGCATGACGTCGTAATACCACTTGGCGTTGGACGGGCTGAGGTTCAGGCAGCCGTGGCTGACGTTCGCCGAGCCCTGCGAGCCGACCGACCAGGGTGCCGAGTGGGTGTACTCGCCGCTGTTGGAGAAGCGGACCGCGTAGTTCACCACGGTCTTGTAGTAGCCGGGATCGCCCTCCTTGCGGCCGGGCGAGACCATCGTGACCGGGTTGGCCTTCTCCATGAGCAGGTGGACGCCGCTGGTGGTGGTGAACTCGCGGGTCGAGCCGTTGCCCGCGCTGAACGGGATGGACCGCAGTTTCTTCCCGTCGCGCGTGACCGTCATCTTGTGCTTGCTGATGTTGCCGGTGGTGATCTGGGCGGCGCCGATGCTGAGGGTCTCCTCGACGTCCTTGGCGCCGTAGACGCCCTTGCCCGCGTTCACGCCGGCCAGCCGGCCCTGGAAGCGCACCTTCTGATGGGGCGCCCAGTACGTCTTGGTGCGGTAGATCACCTGGTCGGAGCCGATCCAGCGCCAGGCGCCCTCGACCGGCTTCTCCGGCGTGACCTGCAGCGCCCGCTCGACGGCCGCCTTGTCGGTGACCGCCCGGTTGAAGCGGAGCATGATCGGCATGCCGACGCCCACCTTCTCACCCTTCAGGTTCGGCGTGACGTCGACCACCGAGAGCGTCTTGGACGGCTTCAGCGTGGTGAAGCTGCTGGTCGCGGTGTTCGGCTTGCCGTCGCGCTCGCCCTGCGCGGTGACGGTGTAGGCGGTGCCGGGCGTGAGCGTGCGGTCGCTGCGCCAGGTCTTGCGGTCGGCTGAGAGCTTGCCGGTGATGGTGGCGCCCTTGCCCTGGACGGTGACCGTCTTCAGGGTGCCGTCGGCGGCCTTGACCTCGATCGGGCTGTCCGGCTTGACCGCGCCGGTGCCGTTCCCCGGTGTGATCGTCACCGGGTTCGCGGTACGGCCCGAGCCGCCGGCGAGCTCACCGGACCCGCTGTCACCGCCGCTGCATCCGGCCAGGACCATCGCCGCCCCCGCGCCGCCGGCCAGCACGAAACCCACACGCCCCGTAAGCCTCACAAACACTCCAAATCCCCCGTTTTACCCCGTGATGGGGTGAAATCTATCGGAGATTCGGCGGGAGGACGAACCAGGCAAAACCCAGAGACCGCAAGGTCAGGCGGTCTCGAGTGCCTGCTTCAGCAGACGCGAGCGCCCGTTCAAGCGCCCTCGCCTCTCGACCCTCGACCCTCAGGCGAGTGCGGGCTCGCCGTTCACGTGGCGCAGGCAGCGCTTGAAGCCGAGCACCGACACCACGACCGCGGCGGCGCCGAGCGCGGCCACCAGGCCGGTGCGCACCCACAGGTACATGCCGAGCGACTCGTTGAAGAGCATGTAGGTGCTGATGGAGGCGTTCACCATGAACACCAGCGACCACAGCAGCGAGATGCGCAGGAAGAACTGCCGGACCCGCTCGTGCCGCAGGAACGCCTCGGGCATCGGCACCATGTCGGTGGCGAGCTTCTGGGCGAGCGGCCGCCGCAGCGGGACCGAGGCGAGGAACGCCATGCTCACCAGGAGCGTGCCGAGCGTGGGCTGCAGGAAGTAGACGACCGCGCTGTGGGTGGCCGCGGCCAGGCCCGCCCGGACGGTGACGCCCACGGCGGCCAGCAGCAGCATCCCCGAGACCCCGTGCCCGCGCCAGTAACGCCAGGCGATCCCGCCGTACACCCAGGTGACGGCCGCGACGAGCGCGCCGTTCAGGCCGAGCAGCGCGAACGCGGCGTAGAAGACCACGACCGGGGCGATCACGCCCTCCACGAACTTCGGCAGCGCGTGCCTGAGCATCGACGCCAGCCGGGGAAGCTCGAACGCATGGTGGGCATGGCGAGCGTGATGCCCGTGCTGCTCGTCGCCCGCCGGCCCGGCCGGGTCCGCGAGGAGAGTGGACGGTCGTTCCATCAGGCGCTGCACTCCCGGATCGGCCGCTGGGGCCGGTGGTGTGGTCGAGACCAGCCCCACGGTACGTGAAGATCCAGGCTCCCCCGTACGGTTTCGCCTCGCACCGACCGCGCTGGTCATCCGGCCCGCCTCCGCCCCGGGCGCCGTTCCGGCGGCGCCGTGCGCCCCGGTCCGCCTCCGGACCGGCTCGGGGGTTGGTTCGGCTCCGGGCCCGCTGAAGTGCGGGTCCCGGCCGAATGCGGCCAGATTTGCACTCTTCGGACATTCTCCCACCGATGACCGGAAGTAGTCGGGCGACTTCGCCACGTTCCGGGTCGCACGGCACTATCGTCACCCCTGCCGGACACCGACGACCCCCGCCGGACACCGAAAACCCACCTTCCAGCACCCTTGACCGTATTAGACCGGTCGTTAATAGTTCTCGCACACGGTTCTCGCAGACGTTCTCAATGAGGAGGCGCGGATGGGCGAGGCTCTTCCCCCCGACATGGACGACTCCGGGCAGTTCCAGGAGATGCTGAACGCCGTCGGCACGCCGGGCGAGCTGCGGCAGCTGCTCGAGGCGCCGGGCGTCGACGACGCGGTGATCACGCAGTTCGTCCGGGAGGTCGGCGTGGACAACGTCCTCGACCGGATCTTCGGGCTGATGGGCACCCGCTTCGTGCCCGACAAGGCGGGCAAGGACGGCGGCGTCGTCCGGTGGAACATCGACACCCCCTCCGGCCAGCGCACCTATCACCTCACGATCGCGGGCGGCACCGCCGAGGGCGGCCGCGGCGCCCCCGACAAGGCCAAGGTCACGCTCGGCATGTCGCTGCCGAACCTGCTGCGGCTGTGCGCGGGCAAGCTGAACGGCGTCACCGGCGTCATGACCGGCAAGATCAAGATCTCCGGCGACATGATGTTCGGCGCCAAGATGCAGGGCTGGTTCGATTACACGTAGGTGGCTTCGCCCGGCCTGATCGCCTACTCGCCGGGCTCGGTCCGGGCCGCCGAGACCTCCTGGGCGGCGGCGTAGATGGCGCGCATGGTGACCGCCACCGACGGCCGCCGGACGCTCGCCGCGCGCGTGACGGCGAAGACCTCGCGGGCGAGCGTGACGCCGGGGATGTCGCGTACGGCGACCCCGCGGTCCCCGGCGGCCAGCGCCAGCGCCGGGATCGCGGTAATGCCGATGCCCCGGGCCACGAGGCTGAGGATGGTGTGCAGCCCCTCGAACTCCCACGGCACGGGCCGGGCGCCGCCGACCGTGTCCAGCAGGCGTTCCACGGCCTGCCGGGACGGCTCGCCGGGCGGCGCGGCCATCCACGGCTCCTCGCGCAGTTCCTGAAGGTCGACCGCCCGCTGCGGATCCGACATCGGGTGCGACGCCGGAACGGCCAGCACCAGCGGATCGGTCCGCAGGTGGAAGAACTTCAGCGCCGCCGGTGACTGGTCGGCGAGCTTGCCCGTCCAGTCGTCGACGAGCGCGATGTCGACCTCGCCGCTCTGCACCTGCCGGATGCCGTCGCTCGGCCGCGTCTGCCGCAGCACGAACGTGAGCCCGGGGTGGTCGCCGAGGCTGCGCGCGAGCGCCGGGGCGAACGCGACCGCCGCCGTCGGGAACGCGGTGACCACCACCCTGCCGGTCGGCGCGTCCGCCTCCGCCGACAGTTCGGCCTCGGCCTCCTCGACGAGCGTGAGAATCTGCTCGGCGCGTTCGGCGAGGCGCCGGCCCGCGTCGGTGAGTTCCGCGCTGCGCGCCGTACGGTCCAGCAATGCCACCCGCGTCTCGCGTTCCAACGCGGCCAATTGCTGGGAGACCGCGGAAGGCGTATACCCCAAGGCCGAAGCGGTGGCCGCGATGCTTCCCCGGCGGGCGAATTCGGAAAGCAGCCGGAGCCTTCGCACTTCTAGCATCAGTCCATCTTACGGTCAGCATCGACGAGACTCGCTTGTGATGATGCTCGTGGCGAGCAAACATGGTGAGCGAGCCCGGCCGGTTCACTCACGGGGATTCCTCTTTCACCCACCGTTATCTCGTCACGCCCTGGAGCGCTTGATGCCTGTCCATGACCTGCCCACCGAGCCCCGCCCGCTCCACCCTCCCCTACGTCACGTCCCGCTCTCCCCGACCCTCGCGGTCAACGAGGCCATCGCGCGTAAGAAGAGGGAAGGCGCCTGGGTACTCCCGCTCGGCTTCGGTGAGGCGGGCATCCCGATCCATCCGGCGCTCGTGCGCGAGCTGGCCGCCGGCGCCGACCGCGGCGCGTACGGGCCGGTCGCGGGCTCGGCCCCGCTGCGCGCCGCCGTGGCCGGTTACTGGGCCCGGCGCGGGCTGCCCACCGACCCGGGCATGATCGTCAGCGGGCCCGGCAGCAAGCCCCTGCTCTTCGCGCTCATCACGGCGATCGGCGGCGACGTGGTCGTGCCGGCGCCGAGCTGGGTGTCCTATGCGGCGCAGGCGACCCTCGCGAACGTCGACCCGGTCTTCGTGGCGACCCCGCCCGGCGAGGGCGGGGTGCCGAGCCCGGCGCTGCTCGCCGACGCGGTGGTCCGCGCCCGCGCCGCCGGACGCACGATCCGCGCCGTCGTGGTGACGCTGCCCGACAACCCGACCGGCACGCTGGCCTCGGAGGAGACCGTCCGGCGGCTGTGCACGGTCGCCCGCGAGCACGACCTGGTGATCATCTCCGACGAGATCTACCGCGACCTCGTCCACGACCCCTCGCGCCAGGTGCACAGCCCGGCGGCCTTCGCGCCCGAGCGCACGGTCGTCACGTCCTCTTTGAGCAAGGCCCACGCCGCCGGAGGCTGGCGCCTGGGGGTGGCGCGCCTGCCCGAAGGCCCGTTCGGCGAGGCCCTGCGCGCCAGTCTGCTCGGCATCGCCAGCGAGATCTGGTCCAGCTCGCCCGCGCCCGTCCAGCACGCCGCCGCGTTCGCCTACTCCGAACCGGCCGAGCTGGTCGCGCACGTCGACCGCAGCCGGCGCCTGCACGCCGCGGTGATGGGCGCGGTCGCCGACCGCTTCGCCGCGGCCGGGGCCCGCGTGCGGCGGCCGGAAGCGGCCTTTTACGTCTACCCGGACCTGGACCCCCTGCGCGCGACGCTCCAGGCGCGCCACGGTGTCCGCACGGCCGCCGACCTGTGCGATCTTCTTTTGGAACGTTACGGAGTGGGCGTCCTGCCGGGCAGCTCGTTCGGCGAGCCCGCCGAGGCGCTGCGCGTGCGGGTGGCGCCGAGCCTGCTGTACGGGGAGAACGACGAGCAGCGCCTGGAGGCCCTGGCCGCGCCGGATCCGGCCACGGTCCCCTGGATCGCCACCGCACTCGACCGCCTCTCGGAGGTCCTGGCCGACCTCGGCCACCCGGGCGAGGTGCAGAACACCGGAAATGAGGAACCAGTGCTCATTCCGGCCGCCTCGGTCGCCTGACGCATGAGAAAGCGCCGCGGCATCGATCCCGATGCCGCGGCGCCGTCGTCGCAATGGCGGAGGACGAGAGAATCGAACTCCCGCAGGTCTCACCCTGACTACCGTTTTCGAAACGGGTGCCTTACCGCTCGGCCAGTCCTCCGTGGAGCCGTAGCCGGGAGTCGAACCCGGTTTGTCAGGGTGGAAACCTGATGCCTCACCGCCAAGGCCTCTACGGCATGTACTGCGGTTACCGCGTGGACTCGCGGGGAATCGAACCCCGATCGTCTGCGTGCAAAACAGAAATGTTCCCGTTACACCACAAGCCCAACGATCACTCTCAGCAGGGACGGTAGGAGTCGAACCCACATTTCACCGGAGTTGGAATCCGGTCGCCTATCCGCTGGCTCATCCCTTCGTGCTTTCGTTTTCTTTGATGCACACAAGGATGCGCCCGGTTCATGATCCGGGGCAATGTGTTTTTGGATCAGAGGTCGGGGTCGGTGTCGGTGGCCGTGGCGACGGGACGCAGGGGGCGGCGCAGCGGGACCAGCATCATCGAGAAGTCGGCGGCGGCGATGATGCGTTCCTCAGCGTCGGTCACGCGGCACTCGACGATGACCAGCTGGCGGCCCGCCTTCAGCACCTCGGCGCGCGCGAAGACGACGTCGCCGTGCGGTCTGCCCAGGTAGCGGACGTGGAGGTCGGCGGTGACCAGACTGACCTTGCCCGGCTCGAAGCCGCTGCCGCGCGCGGCGGCGGTGCCTGCGGCGACGTCGATGAGGGTGGCGATCGCGCCGCCGTGCAGGTTGCCGGTGCTGTTGAACGCCTCCTCCCGCACGGGCATCGACAGCACCGCGTGCCGGTCGCCGATCTCGGTGATCTCAAGGGCGAGCAGCTCGTGCAGCGGAGTGGACTTGCGCAGCATGGAGCGGATGGACTCCTGCTCGGCCGGCGGCAGCTCGGCGATGCGGATCGTGCTCATGGAGATCCATCCTAGTTACGGGTCAGACTGTCCCGATAAGGGTGGTGTAAGGTGCGACGTCGCACGGGGCGAACGTCATGATGTACCCAAGTGCCGGTCAAGGCACACCATGAACTACCTCCCCGTGGTAAACCCGAAACAGTGTGATGTCACGGTTGTGATGAAAGAAGGCGAGGGGGCCCGCCATGAGGCATGCACGGGATGGGGCTGCCGCGGCGATGAACGCAGCGTCCCGGGTACTCGTCGCCCGGGGGAAGAACGAGCCTCAAGAGCTGGAGAACCCCGACGTCGCCTGGGGGCAGCGCGCGCGTGACGGGGTCTGGGTACCGACCAAGGACGGCCAGCGGATCCACTTCGGCATCGACGTGCCCGCCGCCGACACCGTCGCCCAGGTGCTGCGGCCGAGCCTGCGCGTCTTCGTGGGCATCGAGGTCGACACCGACATCGTCGCCCAGACGACCGCGAGCGGCATCCGGCTGCTCACCGTGATCCATGGCGCGGACGCCCCGAGCGAGTTCCGCTTCCCGGTCTCGCTGGCCGACGGCCTGGTGCTGGAGGCCATGCCGTCCGGCGGCTACGACGTCGTCCACCTGCGCTACGGCGCGACGGTGGGCCGCCTCTACAACCCGTGGGCGTGCGACTCGATGTACCGGCCCGTCAAGGCCGACTACGTCCTGGAGGGGCAGACCATCACGATGCGGGTCCAGCACGAGGGCTCGTACTACCCCGTGGTCGCCGACCCGCTCTACTCGCGCTGACGGCCCGCCCGCCGACCCGGCGGGCCCCGCGGGCGTTCACCCCTTGACCTGCCGGGTCACGACGGGGTCCTCGAAGTCCAGTTCGCCGCTGATCCGGCGCCGCGTGTCGGCGCCGATCTTGCCTTTGCGGTAGAGGGCGTCGAGCTTGGCGCGCTGGGCGTTCACCAGGGCCGTCCGGACCCGGCCACGGCTGGCGACGGTGCTCTCCTCCGGCTCGGCCTCGCCCTCGCCCTTCTCCTCGCGCAGGCGGCCCTGGATACGTTCCAGGCGGAGCTCCAGCATCTGCCGGAACGCGTCGGCGGTGCGCTCGTCGACCTCGTCGTCGTCGGCCAGGTCGTCCAGCCGGGCGAGCGCGGCCTGCAGGATGGCCTTGCGAGCGCCCATCTCCTCCAGCCGCAGCCGGTCGGACTCGACCAGCCCCAGGCGGCGCAGCACGTACGGCAGCAGCGGCGCCTGCCCGACCAGAGTGACCAGCACGACCAGCGCGGTGAGCAGGATCAGCATGCCCCGGTCCTCGCCGACGGAGGTGGGCAGGGACAGGACGATCGCCAGCGAGATCGCGCCGCGCAGGCCGGACAGCCCGATGACCAGTCGCGGCCGCCAGCCGAGCCCCCGCTGGATCCGTTCGCCGCCCGGCAGCAGGCTCGCCAGCGGCCCGTTGAACAGCTCCCACAGCAGCCGGACCGCGATGACGACCGCCGACACCGCCAGCGCCGTCAGGGCGACCTCGGCCCAGGTGTGGTTACCGGGCTGCTCCAGGACCTGGCGGATCTCCAGGCCGAGCAGCACGAACAGCATCGACTCCAGCAGGAAGATCAGCACCCGCCAGAACATCTGCCCGGCGATCCGGGAGGCGGGCTGAAGCATGCCCTCGCCCCGCGTACCGAGGTAGAAGCCGGCCGTCACGGTCGCCAGCACGCCCGAGAAGCCGAGGTTCTCGGCCGGGATGTAGGCGACGTACGGGGTGACCAGCAGCCCGATCACCTGGCTGATGGGGTCCTGGATGTGCCGCCGGAACTTGCGGATCACGACGCCGACCAGCAGCCCGAACGCCACTCCCCCGACGACGACCTGCGCCAGCCGGACCGCGCCGTGCGCGAGGGTGAACGGCTCGCTGAGCGACTCGACGGCCAGCCCGAAGATCGTGAGGGCGACGCCGTCGTTGATCAGGCTCTCACCCTCCAGGATCGTGACCAGCCGCGGCGGGGCGCCGAGCCGCTGCATGACCGAGGTGGCGGCGACGGCGTCGGTCGGGGCCACGGCGGCGCCGAACGCGATCGCGGCGGCCCAGCCCGAGCCCGGCAGGAGCGCGAAGGCCGTCGCGGCCACGGCCGCGGTGGTGACGGCTGTGAGCCCGAACGCCAGCGTGAAGATGGGGATGGCGTCGGCGCGGGCCTCCCGTGGCGCGGTGAAGAAGGCGGCGTGATAGACCAGGGGCGGCAGAAAGCCGAGCAGCACCAGCTCTGGCGACACCACCACCTTGGGCAGCCCGGGCACGAACCCGGCGGCCACCCCGAGGATCACCAGCAGGATGGCGGCGGGCACACCCAGCCTGGTCGCCAGCGCCCTGGCCAGCAGCACCACGACGGCGATGACCAGGAAGACGATGAAGATCCGTTCATCCCCCACGGGCCGATCATTCCCCGCGGGCGGCCCGGACGATCATCCGGCGGCGGCCGGGTGTCAAGAGGCGAGGACAGCGGAGTGTCGCCACGTCGGCAGCCCGTAACCGCCCGGGTTGCACGGACGATCACGATCTGCGGAATATGGTGGAGGTCAGGCAGTGTCCGAGTCGCTCCCCTCGGCGTCGCCCACCGGAGCTGACCACCCCAGGTCTCCGAGACTGGAGTCATCGTGATCTTCACTCATGACGCCGAGCACGCGCTGGCGACCGTCGTCGACCTGATCAACACCGCGCCCGAGGCGTCCGGGACCGAGCAGCTCGCGGACCTGCACGGCCTGCGCGACTTCGTCGATCGCAACAGCTTCAGCGACGTGCACGACCTGACCGGCCAGGACCTGGCCCGGGTGCTGGCCCTGCGCGCCAAGTTCCACGCGGTCTTCCAGGCCGCCGACGTGCCCGCCGCCGTCGGCCTGGTGAACGAGATCGTCGGCGCCGTGCGGACCACCCCGCACCTCACCGACCACGACGGCTTCGACTGGCACGTGCACTTCTTCGCCCCCGGCGCGCCCATGAACGAGCACCTGGCCGCCGACTGCGGCATGGCGCTGGCGTACGTGGTCGCGGCGGGCGAGCTCGACCGGCTGCGCACCTGCGAGGCGCCCGACTGCTCGCGCGTCCTGGTCGACCTGTCCCGCAACCGCTGCCGCCGCTACTGCGACAGCCGCACATGCGGCAACCGCATGCACGTGGCCGCCTACCGCGCCCGCCAGCGCGAAGCCGCCTCGTCCCACTGACCCTTCCCTGACCCCGGCCTCGAACGGCCGTCTGTGGCCGCTACGGACGGCCTGAGAGGGCTGTGACCGCCGCCAGGGCGTCCCTGGTCCCGGCCACGTCGTGCACCCGGAAGACCCGGGCCCCGAGCCAGGCCGAGACGCCCAGCACGGCCATGGTGCCGACCCCGCGCTTCTCGACCGGCTGGCCGAGCGTCTCGCCGATGAAGTCCTTGTTGGAGACCGCGACCAGCACGGGCCAGCCGGTGGCGGCCATCTCGTCCAGCCGCCGGGTGATCTCCAGCGAGTGGCGGGTGTTCTTGCCGAAGTCGTGCGCGGGATCGATCATGATCGCGTCCCGCCGTACGCCGAGCGCCGAGGCCCGCTCCGCCTCGGCCGTCACGTGCGCCAGAACGTCGGCCATCACGTCGTCGTAGGCGATCCGGTGCGGCCGGGTGCGCGGCTCCAGGCCGCCCGCGTGGGCGCAGACCAGGCCGATCCCGTGCTCGGCGGCCACCTCGGCCAGGCGGGGATCGGGACCGCCCCAGGTGTCGTTCAGCAGGTCGGCCCCGGCGGCGGCGACCTCCCGGCCGACCTCGGCCCGCCAGGTGTCCACGCTGATCACGATCTCGCGGTGCCGCTCCCGTACGGCCGCGACCAGGTCCACTACCCGGCGCAGCTCCTCGGCGACGTCCACGACCTGGCCAGGGCCCGCCTTGACCCCGCCGATGTCGATGATGTCGGCGCCCTCCTGAACGGCCTTGTCCACCGCCGCCAGGGCGGCGTCGAAGCCGTAGGTGGCGCCCCGGTCGAAAAAGGAGTCCGGGGTCCGGTTCACCACCGCCATGATCGCGAACCGGCCGAGGTCCCGCCCGTTCAGGCGCAGGGGCGGGAGGGACCGCTCGGGAGGGGCGGTCGGCGGGGCAGGCGGCAGGCCGTTCGGGCTCGTCATGATGATCAAACGGTCGCACATCCGGGCCGCCGGCGCCACGGAACCTCGCAGGAAGCCCCTGCACAGCGCGGTTTCGGCGTTCCCGGCGCGAAACGAACTCGAAGCAAATTCGGTTTAAACGGCGCCCTCGCTCGTCAGCATCGCTAAGAGGTCGCTAACCTCATATTTCACACTCGTTGCGGGAAGCGGTCACACCCGTGATGGGCCTCAGCATCTGTCCTAATCAGCTGGAGGATCCGCTGTCCAGGCGAGCACTCATCACCGGGATCACCGGGCAGGATGGCTCGTACCTCGCCGAGCACCTGCTCGAGCGGGGTTATGAGGTCTGGGGCCTGGTGCGCGGTCAGGCCAATCCGCACGTGTCGCGGCTGCGCAAGCACATCGGCGACGTCCAGATCACCACGGGCGACCTGCTGGACCAGGGTAGCCTCATCTCGGCGGTCGAACGGGTCCGCCCCGACGAGGTCTACAACCTGGGCGCGATCTCCTACGTCCCCATGTCGTGGCAGCAGGCCGAGCTCACCGCCGAGGTGACCGGCATGGGCGTGCTGCGCACGCTGGAGGCGATCCGCGTGGTGTCGGGGATCAGCCCGTCCCGCACCCCCGACGGGGAGCAGATCCGCTTCTATCAGGCCTCCTCCTCGGAGATGTTCGGCATGGTCCGGGAGACGCCGCAGAACGAGAAGACCCCGTTCCACCCGCGCAGCCCGTACGGCGTGGCCAAGACCTACGGGCACTACATCACCCAGAACTACCGCGAGTCCTACGGGATGTTCGCGGTGAGCGGGATCCTGTTCAACCACGAGTCGCCGCGCCGCGGGGCCGAGTTCGTCACCCGCAAGGTCACCCTCGGCGCCGCCCGGATCAAGCTGGGCCTGGCGTCGGAGCTGCGGCTGGGCAACCTGGAGGCCCGCCGCGACTGGGGCTACGCCGGCGACTACGCCCGCGCCATGCGGATGATGCTGAACCAGGGCACCCCCGAGGACTACGTCATCGGAACGGGCCAGACCCAGTCGGTCCGCGATCTGGTCGAGTTCGCGTTCACCAGCGTCGGGCTCAACTGGGAGGACCACGTCGTCCTCGACGAGCGCTACACCCGGCCCGCCGAGGTCGACCTGCTCTGCGCCGACCCCAAGAAGGCCCGCGAGCAGCTCGGCTGGGAGCCGCGCGTGACCTTCGAGGAGCTGGTCTCGATGATGGTCGAGTCCGATCTGCGGCTGCTGTCGGAGTCGGTCCGGCCCGAGGACGAGCCCTTCAGCCCCGACCACTGGTGATCAAGCGGCCCCGGTCCGTGGCCGGTGGCGCCCGGTCCGCGATTCGGCGCACCCGGGCGGTGATCTCACGCCCCCGCGCGTGGCACGATGCAGCTATGGCTTCGTGTGAACACGTGAACGACCTCCCCGCGGAGGACCCGCAGCCGCGGACCCCGGAGGGATGCGAAGAGTGCCTGGCGGGCGGGACCCGGTGGGTTCACCTGCGGCTGTGCCTGGCCTGCGGCCACGTCGGCTGCTGTGACTCCTCGCCGATGCGGCACGCGACCAAGCACTTCCACGCCGAGACCCATCCGATCGTCCGCTCGTTCGAGCCGGGCGAGGACTGGCGTTGGTGCTTCGCGGACGAACTGATCGTCTGATGCCCGACGTTCGGTTGGCGACCCCGACGGGTCGCTGGATTCTGCTGGCCACGGTCCTCGGATCGGGCGTGGCCATGCTCGACGCGACGATCGTCAACGTCGCGCTGCCCAGGATCGCCACCAGCCTGCACGCCAACATGGCCGGGCTGCAGTGGACGGTGAACGCCTACACGCTCACCCTCGCCGGTTTCATCCTGCTGGGCGGTTCGCTGGGCGACCGCTACGGGCGCCGCAAGGTGTTCGTGATCGGCGTGGTGTGGTTCGCGCTGGCCTCGCTGCTGTGCGGCCTGGCGCAGGACATCAGCATGCTGGTCGCCGCGCGGGCCCTGCAGG
Source organism: Actinomadura barringtoniae (assembly GCF_017573505.1). Classification (GTDB taxonomy): domain Bacteria; phylum Actinomycetota; class Actinomycetes; order Streptosporangiales; family Streptosporangiaceae; genus Spirillospora; species Spirillospora barringtoniae. The sequence goes on along the minus strand of NZ_JAGEOJ010000034.1, from coordinate 45,836 downwards.
GCGTCGGCGGCGCGCTGCTGACCCCCGGCTCGCTGGCCATCATCCAGGCCTCGTTCAGCTCCGACGACCGGCCGCGCGCGGTCGGCGCCTGGTCGGGCCTCGGCGGTGTGGCGGGCGCGATCGGGCCGTTCCTCGGCGGCTGGCTGGTCGAGTCGGCCGGGTGGCGCTGGGTCTTCCTGCTCAACCTGCCGCTCGCGGCGGTCGTGGTCGCGGTGACGCTGCGGCACGTCCCCGAGAGCGTCGACCCCGACGCGCGCGGCAGCTTCGACATCCTCGGCGCGGTCCTCGCCGCGCTCACCCTGGCGGGCACCACCTACGCGCTGACCGAGGCGCCCGAGGGCAACGTCTCCAGCGCGGTGATCGGCGCCGCGGCGGCGCTCGGGCTGGCGGCCGCGGTCGCCTTCGTCTACGTCGAGCGGGCCCGCGGCAAGGGCCGCCACATCGGCGTGATCAGGCGCCACGGCAAGGACGGTGCGGAGAAGGCGGCGCCGCAGCCGATGCTGCCGCTGTCGATCTTCGGTTCCCGGCAGTTCACCGCCGTCAACATCGTCACGTTCGTGGTGTACGGCGGGATGGGCGTGATGTTCTTCCTGTTCGTGCTGAACCTTCAGGTCGTCTCCGGCTTCTCGGCGATCGCGGCGGGCAGCGCGATGCTGCCGGTGACGGTGCTGATGCTGCTGCTGTCGTCGCGTTCGGGGGCTTTGGCCCAGCGGATCGGGCCGCGCAAGCCGATGACGGTGGGGCTGGTGCTGGCGGCGGGCGGCATGCTGCTGGCCTCACGCGTCGGCAAGGACGCCTCCTACCTGGTGGACGTGCTGCCCGCGATCGTCATCTTCGGACTCGGGCTGGCCGCGATGGTCGCGCCGCTGACCGCGACCGTGCTGGCCACCGCCGACGTGCGGCACGCCGGGGTGGCCAGCGGGGTCAACAACGCGGTGGCGCGCGCCGCCGGGCTGCTGTCGGTCGCGGCGATCCCGCCGCTGGCGGGGCTGACCGGGGACGCCTACAACGATCCCGCCGCGTTCTCCGACGGGTTCCACAAGGCGATGGTCATCTGCTCGGTGATGCTGCTCGGCGGCGCGGTCCTGAGCTTCTTCACCGTCCGCGACGACGCGCTGCGCACCTGCCCCGACGGCCAGGTGCCCGACCCGAAGTTCAACTGCGCGGTGGGCGCTCCCCCGCTGGAGCCCGAGCCGGAGAAGCCGGTCCCCGCCACGTCGTCACCGTGACGCTCACCGTGGCGGCTCACCGGGGCAGGCCGGGGACGCTCGCCGGTGAGAGCGTCCAGTCCCCGTCCATCGGCGTCACGGTGACGTAGTCCTGGGCCAGTGCGGTCGTGTCGGCGTTCCGCACCGGCTCGGGAGTCGTCGGGAAGTCCGGCGTGATGACGTAGGTGTCCGGACCGGCCGGCTGGTACTTCGGCAGTACGAACGAGGTCTTGCCGAGCCGGGTCGCCTTCGTCCCCTTGGGGGTCCCGTCCACGATCGGGTAGTTCACGTTCAGCGCGACGCCTGAGGGCAGTACCCGGCCGCCGTGCCCGGCCCGCTGGAGCCGCGCGATGAGGTCGGCGAGGTACTTGGCGGTGGCGGGGAACGCCTTGAGCGTGGCGTCCTGGCCCGCCTTGAGGTCGATCTCGGTGCTGACGGCGATCGCCGGGACGCCGTTCTCCAGTCCCGTGAGCGCCGCGCCGACCGTGCCGGAGTGGGTGGCGAGAGCGCCGGTGTTCTGGCCGAAGTTCGATCCGGACACGACCAGGTCGGGCTTGCGGCCCGCGAAGACGACCTGGAGCCCGAAGTAGACCGAGTCCGCGGGCGTGCCGCCGACCGACCACACCCCGGGCGACTCCTGCCGCGCCTTGATCTGCGCGCCGAACTTCGCGGTCATCCCCGTGCCGGCGCCGCTCTGGTCGGCGGCCGGGGCGACGACGGTCACGTGGTGGCCCGCCGCGAGGAGCGCCTGCCGTGCGGCCTGGATGCCCGGCGCCGAGTAGCCGTCGTCGTCGGTCAGCAGGATCTCCAGCGGCCGCGCGGCCTTGGCGGGCGTGGACGAGGGCCGCCCGGCGGGCGCGGCCGGTGCGGCCGGGGCGGCGAGCGCCGACGGCGGGACGGCCAGGGCGGCGGCTCCGAAAACGACGCCGGCGAGCAGGTGCGAACGCCCGATTGACATGTGTTCACCTCAGTCTCGATTACGACACGTGATGACATGCAAATCTCGGGTCCGATTCCGGCTATGTCCAAGACCGGATCGGTTCGTTGTCATACGGTCAGGGCATGAATCTGCGGCAGCTGCGCTATGTCGTGGCCACCGCCGACCACGGCACCATGACGTCGGCGGCTCAGGCGCTGTATGTCGCCCAGCCCGCGCTGTCGCGGGCCGTGCGCGAGCTCGAGCGCGAGCTCGGCGTGGAGCTCTTCGCCCGTTCGGGACGGGGCGTGGTGCTCACCGCGGTCGGCGAGCAGGTGGTCCGGCAGGCACGGGTCGCCCTGGACGCGATCGACGCGATCGAGGGGCTCTCGGTGTCGCGCGCGAACGGCCGCGGGGCCGAACTGCGCATCGCGACCACGTCCTCACTGGAACCCGAGCTCACCGGGCGGCTGATCCCGCGCTTCGCGCGCGACCAGCCCGCGGTGCGGGTCCGGGTGATCCGCTGCGACGGCCGTGAGCACGTCGCCTCGGCGATCCGTTCCGGCCGCGCCGACCTGGCGCTCACCGACCTGCCCGTCCCCGGCGACCTCGCCGCCCATCCGTTCGAGCAGCGCGAGGTGGTGCTGATCTCGCCGCCGACGCTGAAGCTGCGCGAGCCGGTGCCGCTCACCGCGCTGGACGGCATGCGGCTGGTGCTGCCCGGCCGTGGCAGCGCCCGGCGGGCCGAGATCGACGCGATGCTGGAGCGCATCGGCGCGAGCCCGGTGCCGGCGGTCGAGTCCGACGAACGCGGCTCCTGGCTCGGCTGGGTGCGCGCGGGCATGGGCTCGCTGCTCTGGTACCGCAACCAGATCGAGGACACCGAGGGATTGGCGGTCCGCTCGTTCATGCCGCCGCTCACCAAGATGATCGGCCTCGTGCACGCGCACCGCCAGCTGCCTCCCGTGGCACGCGACTTCCTCGCCTTCGCCAAGGAGGCCTCACGCGGCTAGCGCGAGACCTCCCGCACGGCCGGCGCATCGCGGAGCGGCGATCGCGTCTCGGAGCGGCGATCGCGGCGGGTCAGGATTCGCGGTGCTCGTGTCTCAGCTCGCGCGGGGAGACGCCGTAGCGCTGCCGGAACGCCGTGCTGAGCACGCTCGCCGACGTGAATCCGGACGCGTGGGCCAGCTCGGAGATGGTCATATGCACGAAGCGCGGATCGTTCAGGCGCACCCGTACCAGCCGCAGGCGCTCCTCCTTGATCAGCTCGCGCGGGGTGGTCCCGGCCTGCTGCAGCGCCAGCTGCACCTGCCGCAGCGACCAGCCCAGCTCCCGTGCCACGGTCGCGCCGGTCAGCTCCAGGTCCGCGGCGTGGCCGCGCACGTACCGGCGCACCATCATCTCCACCTCGGCCAGATGACCGGACGCGGTCGGCCGGTCGTCGCCCACCGCGAGCATGCACAGCAGCTCGGCCAGCCGGACGCAGATCGCGTCGAACTGCATCGCGGTGAGCCGGTCGCGCTCGTCGGCCAGCCCGAGCGTCATCTGCGCGAGGACCCTGCCGAGGCCGGTGGTGAGGTCGACGCCGAGGGACAGCGGCGCCGACCGGTTGAGCGGGCCGTTCACCTCGCTCGCCGGGATCGTGAGGATGTAGGCCTTGGTGGAGGTGGTCTGGGCGGCCTCGAAGGGAACGCCGAACGCGAGCAGGCCGCCGGCGCCGCGCGACAGCAGCACGTCCTCGCCGCCCTGCCGGATGCGTGCCCCGCCCTGCACCGGCATCAGGAACCGGTAGTCCTCGTCGCCGTCCGCGCTGATCTGCCGCGCCGTCCTGGCGTAGGTGATCGGCTCCGACGCGAACTCCACGAGCTGGAAGGACGCGGTGCGCTGCCGGACCGTCTCGCCGCGGAAGTCGTCGGTGCGTTCGTACACGTGAGCCAGGCGGGTCTGGTAGTCCGCGATGTGCTCGCGCCAGAACTCCGCGCGGTCGGCGGCGGACACGTCCGCCGTCGACGACGACTCGACGACGTAGGTCGACTCCGACATCGCTCATCCTCCGCCCGGGCCGCCGGAACCACGGCACGGCACCGGCTCGTCACGCTCGTACGCGACGCCTCGGGCGCAGCGTAAACCGATCTCGCACCCGGAACATCGCGAATCCATCAGATCGCAATCAGATCGGGACAGGGTGTGACGAAGTTTCACGTTCTTGCTGATCATGGCCGGTGCGCGCGGGCGCAACTTCTCTGCGCGCACGGGCAAGCGACGCCGCGTGATGCGGCTTATCGTCTCGGAACCGACGTTCCATCCCCGACCCCACGAGATGTGCCTCCGGCTCCGAGGAAACACCCGTTGACCACGATGACCGATATCCCGCACTTGCCCACCTCCGCGCGCCGCGGAGCCACGCCCCGCATCACGAGCGCCAGGCCCGCGGTGGCTCGCTTCTACGACGCGATGCTCGGAGGCAAGGACAACTACGCCGTCGAACGCGCCCTGGCCGGGGCCGCGATCGAGCACGTCCCGCAGCTGCCGCGGATCTTCCGTGACAACCGGGTGTTCGCGGCGCAGGCCGCGCGGCGGATGGCCGAGCGGGGCATCACGCAGTTCCTGGACCTCGGCTGCGGCCTCCCCAACGCAGAGAACATCCGTTCGGCCGTCCGGGCCGGGGCTCCCGAGGCCACCGTGGCCTACGTCGACCAGGACCCCGCCGTCATCGCGCACGGCCATGTGTTCCTCGCCGACGGCGCCCTCACCGCCATGGTGCGCGCCGACCTGCGCGACCCGCGGGCGGTGCTGCGCGAGAGCGCGGCGAAGGGCGTGCTCGACCCGGCACGCCCGGTCGGGATCCTGCTCACCGCCGTTCTCCACCACATCACCTGCGCCGACGACCCGGCCGGCGTGGTCAGGGAGTACCTGGAGCTCGTGCCGCGCGGCTCCATGATCGCGATCAGCCACTTCCACGCTCCGCGTCCCGGGGAGCCCTACGCCGATCTCGCGCACGAGCTGGAGGACCTGCTGGTGGAGCGGCTCGGCTCGGGCTGGTTCCGCTCGCACGCCGCGATCAGCGGATTCTTCGACGGCCTGGAGCTTCAGGAGGGAGGCGTGCGTCCCCTCGGCCACGACGCCGCCTCCGTCCTGATGCTCCGAGGCATCGCGCGCAGCCCCTGAATCCCGGCCCGCTCCCGCCTCCCCCTCCCCCGACCCCACCCCGTAGTTCACGAGGATCTGATGGAGCAATTCCTCTTGGTGCTGGCCGCCGTCTGCTCGATCGGCGCCATCGCGGCGTTCGCGTTGCTGCTGACCCGGGAACGGCAGGTCCGCAGCCGCCTGCTGGCCCAGAACGCGGCGCTGCGCAACGGCCTGGACATCCGCGACCGGGAGATCGGGCACCTTGTCTCGGTCCGCCTGCCCGAGCTGCTGGAATCCCTGCACAACCCGGCCGTCACCGTGTCCGGCCCCAGGCACGACCCGCGCGCGCTCGGCCCCGCCTACGAAAAGAACATCGAGGCGATGCTGGAGCTCGTCGCCGCCACGGCCGAACGGGTCCGGACCCACTCCGACCGTTCGGCCAAGGCCACGATGCGCGCCATGATGCGCGCGGTGCAGAGCCTGGCGGGCGAGCAGCAGCTGGCCCTGTCGGCGATGCAGGAGCGCCACGACGACCCCGACGTGCTCGCCGGTCTGCTCCAGCTCGACCACATGAACGCCCAGCTCGGCCGCCGCGCGCAGGCGACCGCGGTGCTGTGCGGATCGTGGCCCGGCCAGCAGCGTTCGGCGTCCTCCTTCAGCGACGTCGTGCGCGGCGCGACCTCGCGGATCCGCGACTACCTGCGGATCCGCGTCAGCTCGCCGGTGAACGCCGCGGTCGCGGGGCGGGTGGTGGAGCCGGTCGTGCTCGCCGTCGCCGAGCTGCTCGACAACGCCGCGCGCCATTCCCAGCCCGACACCTCGGTCGAGGTCAACGTGCAGGCGACGCACAACGGCGTCGCCATCGTGATCGACGACGCGGGCGTGGCGATGGACGTGGAGGAGCTCCAGCACGCGGCCCGGCTGCTGTCGGGCGCCCGGTCGGCCGACGTGCACCGGCTCGGCGACCCGCCGCAGGTCGGGTTCGCGGTGGCCGGGGTGCTCGCGGCCCGGTACGGGTTCACGGTGTCGGTCGACAGCAGGTCGCCCTACGGCGGCGTGCGCGCGGTCGTCTTCGTACCGAACGCGCTCCTCGCCGACGTTCCCGGCGAACGCCCGGCGGCCCCGCTCTCGGCCCCTGCTCAGGCCCCCGCCCAGGCCCGCGCTCAGGTCCCGGTCCCCATGGCCGCTCCCGTGTCCGTGCCCGAGCCGGGGCCCGTGGTCACGACGGCGGGCGGGCTGCCGAAACGGCGGCGCCTGCCGGCCGCCGGACCTCCCGCGGCGGAGCCGTCCGAGGCGTCCGAGGCGTCCGGCGAGAGCACATCCGGCGGCGAGACCGCGGAGCCGCAGCCCGGCCGGGCGCGGGCGACCGCGGCGGGCCTGGGGGCCTGGCAGCGCGGCACGCGCTCCGGCCGTGCCGCCGCGACGCCCGACGACGAGGGGAAGGACCCGCGGCCATGACCGACTCGATGGACCAGACGGCCCTGGCGACGGGCAACAGGCTCGGGTGGATGCTCGACGACGCCCTGCGGATGCCCGAGACGCGGCAGGCGATCCTGCTGTCAGCCGACGGCCTGCTGATGGCGCACTCACAACGGATCGGGTTCGACGAGGCCGAACGGCAGGCGGCCGGCATGTCCGGGCTGCAGTCGCTCGCCCGCGCCACCGCCGAGTTCTGCGGCGGCGACCCCGGCGCGGGCTGGCGGCAGACCGTCAGCGAGTTCGACGACGGCTATGTGTTCCTCGTCGCCGCCGGTCCGGGCGCCTACCTGGCCGTCTCGGCGACGCAGCACGTCGATATGGAGGCGGTCTCCTACCGGCTGCAGGAGCTCGTTCAGCGGCTCGGCAAGGAGCTGACGAGCCCGCCGAGGCACGCTCCCGGCGCGGGCCCGGCGGCATGAACCGGCCGCGCGGCGAGCGTGCGCTCGTCCGCCCGCACGTGGTCACCGGCGGTCGCGCGCATCCGAGCCGCAACGTGTTCGACCTGGTGACGCTCGTCATCGCCGTCGGCGACCGGCAGGCCGGGCTCGGGCCCGAGCAGCGCCGCATCGTCCGGCTGTGCCAGGGCGGCGCGCTGTCGGTCGTGGAGATCGCCGGGCATCTGCGGCTGCCCGTCGGCGTGACCCGCGTGCTGCTGTCGGACCTCATGGACGCCGGCCACGTCACCACCCGCGCCGCGCCCGCCACGCAGCAACCACGGCTCCAGCTCCTGCAGGAGGTGCTCGATGGACTCCGCGCCCGCCTTTGACGCGGCCGAGACCGCGCCCGAGACGGCGCCGCCGGCCTACCTGCCCGAGACCGTGCGGACCGCGGTCAAGCTGCTGGTCGTCGGGCACTTCGCGGTCGGCAAGACCACGTTCGTCGGCACGCTCTCGGAGATCAGGCCGCTGCGCACCGAGGAGCTGATGACGCAGGCCGGCGCCGTGGTGGACGACCTGGCCGGGGTGCCGGACAAGACCACCACCACCGTGGCCATGGACTTCGGGCGCCTGACGCTCAGCGACCGGCTGGTGCTGTACCTGTTCGGCACGCCGGGCCAGAGCCGGTTCGAGCGGCTCTGGCACGACCTGGCCCGCGGCGCGCTCGGCGCCCTGGTGCTGGTCGACACCGCGCGCCTGAAGCAGTCGTTCGAGGTGATGGACCTGCTGGAACGCCACGGCCTCCCCTACGCGGTCGCGGTCAACCGGTTCGAGACGGCCCCGGCCTTCCCCGACCAAGAGGTCCGCGAGGCGCTGGACCTGCTGCCCGAGACGCCGCTGGTCACCTGCGACGCCCGCGACCAGGCCTCGTCCACGCGGGCGCTCATCGCCCTCGTCGACCACCTCATCTCCCTCGACCAGGAGTCAGCGTGACCACCTCCGATCCCCTGTCCGCCTGCCCGGCCCACGCCCGCGCGCCGATGTACGGCCCCGAGTTCGCCGCCGCGCCCGAACGTATCTACGACGAGCTGCGCGAGCGAGGGCCCGCCGCGCCGGTGGAGCTGGCTCCCGGCGTTCCCGCGACCCTGATCGTCGGCTACGACGCCGCGCTCGAGGTGCTCCGCGATCCGGGCACCTTCCCCAAGGATCCACGCCGGTGGGAGGGGAAGGTCCCGGCGGACTGCCCGGTGCTGCCGATGATGGGGTACCGGCCGAACTGCCTGTTCACCGATGGCGCCGTCCACGCTCGGCTGCGCGGTGTGGTGACCGGCTGCCTGCCGCGGTTCGACTCGGAGACCCTGCGCGAACTCGTGGAGCGGCGGGCCGACGAGCTCATCGACGGCTTCGCCGGCGAGGGCGAGGCCGACCTGGTGAAGCAGTACGCGCGGGTGCTGCCGCTGATGGTGTTCAACGAGATGTTCGGCTGCCCGGCCGAGCTCGGCGACCGGTTCGTGTTCGGCATGAGCGGGATCTTCGACGGGCTGGACGCCGAGCACGCCAACACCGTTCTCAACCAGGCCGTGCTGGATCTGGTCGCGCTGAAGCGCCGCGAGCCCGGCCCCGACGTGACGTCGTGGATGATGGCCCATCCGGCGGCGCTGACCGATGAGGAGATGGCGCACCAGCTGGTCGTGCTCATGGGCGCCGGGACCGAGCCGGAGCAGAACCTCATCACCAACGGGATCCGGCTGTTGCTGTCGGACGCCCGGTTCGCCGGCGACCTGTCGGGCGGCAGCCTGCCGGTCGAGGACGCGCTCGACGAGATCCTCTGGTCGGATCCGCCGATGGCCAACTACGCGGTGACCTATCCCCGCGAGGACGTCGACTTCGCCGGGGTGCGGCTGCCCGCCGACGAACCGGTGGTCATCAGCTTCGCCGCCGCCAACACCGACCCGTCCAGGGCGGCGGGCGCCCGCGCCGGCAACCGCGCCCACCTGGCCTGGAGCGCGGGCCCGCACACCTGCCCGGCCAAGGGCCCGGCCCGGCTCATCGCCTCGGTCGCCATCGAGAAGATCCTCGACCGGCTGCCCGAACTGGATCTCGCCGTGCCCGCCACCGACTTGACCTGGCGGCCAGGCCCGTTCCACCGGGCGCTGGAAGCACTGCCCGTGCGCTTTCCCCCCGCGAGCCCCCACCGGGCCGTTCCGAACCAGACCAACCCTCAACCGCCGGTGCCCGCCGCCCACACCGCGGCCGGCCCGGCGCCCGAGCGGGGCGACGACCTATCCGCCGAGGCCGTCGCCCCGCCCACGGCCCCGCGCCGCCTCGCCCGGTCCATCGCGCGGTGGTGGCGAGGCGGCTGATCCGGCCCGCGCCGGCGGCGGCTGATCCGGCCGCGCCGCCTGCGCTGCCGCCCGGTCGGCCCGTGCCATGATCTGGACGTGGACGCGACAGACGCACTCTGGCTCCTGACGATCCCGGTCGCCGCGGTGGCGGTGGCCGCGGTGTCGCGGCGGCTCGGGTTGTCGGCCCCGCTGATGCTCGTCATCGCGGGGCTGCTGGTGACGGCGGTGCCGGGCGTACCGGACTTCGAGCTCGACCCCGAGTTCGTGCTGTACGTGTTCGTGCCGCCGCTGCTGTTCTCGGCGGCGTGGCAGAGCTCGTACTACAACATGCGCGAGAACGCCCGGCCGATCGCGCTGCTGTCGGTCGGGCTGGTGCTGTTCACCACCCTCGCGGTCGGCTACGCGGCCCACCTGCTCATCCCCGACCTGCCGCTGGCGGCGGCGTTCGTGCTCGGCGCGATCGTGGCGCCGCCGGACGCGGTCGCGGCGGTGAGCGTCGCGCAGCGGCTCGGCATCCCGCGCCGGCTGGTGACGATCCTGCTCGGCGAGAGCCTGTTCAACGACGCGACCGCGCTGACGGCCTTCCGGGTGGCGGTGGCGGCCGCGATCGGCGGCGGTTTCACGCTGCTGGACGGCGTCGGGCGGTTCCTGTTCGCGGCGATCGCGGGCGTCGCGGTCGGGCTTCTGCTCGGGCCGCCGCTGCACTGGCTGCGCAACCGGATCCGCGACCCGCTGGTGGAGAACTCGATCGCGCTGCTCGCGCCGTTCGCCGCCTACCTGATCGCCGAGGCCGTGCACGCCTCGGGCGTCATCGCGGTGGTCGTGAGCGGCCTGTACCTCGGCCAGCGGTTCACCGACTCGGCCGCGGTCACCCGGCTGATCGGGCACTCGTTCTGGAAGATCATGATCTTCATCCTGGAGTCGGTGGTCTTCCTGCTCATCGGCCTCCAGCTCCCGGCGGTGGTGGACGGGCTGTCCCACTACAGCTGGGCGTCGCTGGCGTGGTGGGCGGCGGCGGTCTTCGCGATCACGGTCGCGGTCCGGTTCGTGTGGGTGTTCCCGGCCGCCTTCGTGCCGCGCTGGCTGTCGGCCAGGATCCGCGGCGACGAGAAGTGGACCGGGTGGCGCGGCGCGGTGGTGCTGTCGTGGGCCGGGATGCGCGGGGTGGTGTCGCTGGCCGCCGCGTTCGCGATCCCGATCCTCACCAGCTCCGGCGAGGCGTTCCCCGGTCGCGACCTGGTGCTGTTCCTGACGTTCACCACCGTGCTGGCGACGCTGCTGGTGCAGGGGCTGACGTTCCCGACGCTGATCCGGCTGCTCGGCATCGGCAGCGGCGAACGCGAGCGCTACACCGACGCGGTCGCCGAGGCGGGCGCGCAGCACGCCGCCGCCCGCGCCGCGCTCGAGCGGCTGGAGGAGCTGACCGCGGACGATCCCGATCCGCTGGACGAGACCGTGGTGGAACGGCTCCGGCAGCTCGCCGAATACCGGCAGCTGAAAGCGTGGGAGCGGCTCGGCGGCGGCACCGGGCCCGAGGGCGAGGAGGTGCCGACCGCGACCTACCGGCGGCTGCGCCGGGAGATGCTCGAGGCCGAACGCCGCGTCTTCGTGCAGATGCGCGACGAACGCCGCATCGACGACGCGGTGCTCGACCGCGTGATGAACGAGCTCGACCTCGAAGAGGTGGCGCTCAGCCGGGACTGACCGCAGGGCGCCACCGAACGACCTCATCACCCGAACGGCCCGGTCACCGAACGGCCCGGCCGTCAGAACGGCCCGCCTCCCCGGGGCCGTGCGGCCCCGGGGAAGAACGGATCACGAACCGTTCAGCGGCTTCTCGGGCAGCTCGACCGCGTAGGACTCCTTGACCACGTCGAGGTGGTGCCAGGACTCCCGTACCGTCACGCCCGGCACGGCGCGCACCGCGTCGAGCACCGCGACCAGCTCCGCGCGGGAGGCGGCCTCGGCGAGCCCGACGATGTCATAGCGCCCGAAGCCGGTCGCCAGGTAGCGCACGCCGTCCTGCTCGGCCACGGCCTCGGCGGCCCGGCGCAGCCCGCCGGTCACGACGAGCCCGAAGCCGCCCAGCTCGGAGGCGCCGAGCGCGAGCGGGTCGGCCAGGCCGGTGACCTGGATGACGCCGGAACGCATCAACCGCACCACGCGGGCGCGGGTCGCGGCCTGGGACAGGCCGATGATGTGGGCCAGCCGGGTGTAGGGGGCGCGACCGTCGCGCTGCAGCTCCTGCAGCAGGCGCCAGTCGATGTCGTCGAGCGTGATGTCGCCCAGCTCGCGGACCACCGCGTGGGTGTCGCGGACCGTCGCGACCGACCGGAACACCTCCGCCGACCGCACGCCGGGTACCGCCCGCATGTGATCGACCTCCGCGGCGAGCGCGGCGTCGTCTCGCGTGCGCACCTGCGCGACCAGGTCGTGCGGTCCCGCCGTCAGCGCGGTGAAGCTGACGGCCGGGCGTTCGGCCACGGCGGCGGCGACCTCCCGCGCCGAGCCCTCCACGGTGATCGCGACGTGGCCGATCGCCTCCGCGCCGACCACCCTGGCGTGGACGATGCCGACCACGCGGACGACCTCGGTCTCGAGGAGATTCTGCACGCGCGCCCGCACCGCGGTGCGCGACAGCCCGACGCGATCGGCGAGCGCCTGGAACGTCGCCCTGCCATCCCGCTGGAGCTCGCGGACGAGCACGGCGTCGACCGCATCCAGCACGGCTCTCCTCCTCGACATGCCTTGTATCGGTGCCAGCAACTGCAAGATCATTCCATTTCGGAACGGTATGACGTCAAATATTGATCTTGCTCGTGTTCGCCGCGTTCAGCCGCCGTCAAAGCGTCGGCGTTCGGCCGCCGCGGCGCCGAAAGCGGCGCCGGGTAAACCGGGCCGGCAGCACAACGGGCCCCGGCCACCTCCGGACGGTCGGTCAACCGGCGGCCGGGCGTGCGCACCCGACCCGCGCGCACGGCGCACCGGGGTCAAGAGCGTGAACCGCATGCGCCTCTCCCGGTGTTCTGCTGTGAAACCTCTTGCAGAGGTACGGCCGTACGCGTCGGCACATGTAAAAAAAGTGCATCGGCGTCGCACCAACGTCAAGAGGTAACTTTACAGAGAGCGAAACCTCACGTTGCCCTCTATTCCACTGAGTCGCGCTAAATCTCCCTAGTCCCGCAGGTAGGAGGCTTGTCACGGCGAGTCGCGCGATCTGGAAGCCAGGAGTCACGTTTTGAAAACCCCTGACAGGAGGCGGACCGTCCCTGCTCGGACGCCGCGGGAGCGCTCCCCAGGGGCCCGCCCGGCCGCTCCGGTACCCTCCGTGCTCTGACAGAACGGGGACCCGTACCTGACAGACCGGGCAAGGGCACAGACAGCGGGGCGCTTTGGTCGAAGCACCTGGGGGTATGGATCACAATGTACGGTGGCCCAGCCACTTTCATCCGCGATTGGTGTGTAGAACAGCCGTGCGCCTGTTGAACGGTGAGCATTCCGCTCACGACCTCACCTACAACGACGTCTTCATGGTCCCTCGCCGGTCGGCGATCGGCTCCCGGCTCGGGGTGGACCTGTCCACCGTCGACGGGAGCGGGACGACGATCCCGCTGGTCGTGGCCAACATGACGGCGGTCTCCGGCCGCCGGATGGCCGAGACGATCGCCCGGCGCGGCGGCATCGCCGTGATCCCGCAGGACATCCCGGCCGAGGTGGTGGCCGAGGTCATCTCCTGGGTGAAGGCCCGCCATCTGGTCTTCGACACCCCGATCTCGCTCGCGCCCGGCGACACCGTCGGCGAGGCGCTGGCGCTGCTGCCCAAGCGGGCGCACAACTCGGTGATCGTCGTCGAGGACGACCGGCCGGTCGGCGTGGTGACCGACGCCGACTGCCACGGCGTGGACCGCTTCGCCCAGCTGCGCGACGTCATGGCCCGCGACCTGCTGACGCTGCCCGAGACCGTGGATCCGCGCGAGGCGTTCAACCGCCTGCACGAGCGCGGCCACCGGCTCGCGCCCGTCGTGGACGCGCAGGGCCGCCTCATGGGCGTGCTCACCCGGACCGGCGCGCTGCGCGCCACCCTCTACGACCCGGCCGTCGACGGCGCCGGGCGGCTGCGCGTCGCCGCCGCCGTGGGCGTGAACGGCGACGTCGCCGGCAAGGCCAAGGCCCTGCTGGAGGCGGGCGCCGACCTGCTGGTCGTCGACACCGCGCACGGCCACCAGGAGAAGATGATCGCCGCGCTGGCGGCGGTGCGCGGCCTCGACCCGGGCGTGCCGATCGTGGCGGGCAACGTGGTGACCGCCGAGGGCACCCGCGACCTCATCGAGGCGGGCGCCGACATCGTGAAGGTCGGCGTCGGCCCCGGTGCCATGTGCACGACCCGGATGATGACCGGGGTCGGGCGGCCGCAGTTCTCGGCCGTGCTGGAGTGCGCCGCCGAGGCGCGCAGGCTCGGCCGGCACGTGTGGGCCGACGGCGGCGTGCGGCACCCGCGCGACGTCGCGCTGGCGCTGGCCGCCGGCGCCGCCAACGTGATGGTCGGCTCCTGGTTCGCCGGTACCTACGAGTCGCCGGGCGACCTGCAGCGGGCCGCCGACGGGCGCCTCTACAAGGAGAGCTTCGGGATGGCCTCGGCCCGCGCGGTCCGGCTGCGCACCGCCGAGGACTCCCCCTTCGACCGGGCACGCAAGGCGCTGTTCGAGGAGGGCATCTCCACCTCCAAGATGTTCCTGGACCCGCAGCGTCCGGGCGTGGAGGACCTGGTCGACTCGATCGTCGCCGGGCTGCGCAGCTCCTGCACCTACGCGGGCGCCGCGACGCTGGAGGAGTTCCACGAGCGGGCCACGGTGGGCATCCAGGGCTCGTCGGGCTACGCCGAGGGCATGCCGCTCGCCACCAGCTGGTAGTGATCAACAAGTCCGGATCCAGCCACCCATACGGCACCGAAGTGCCTATGCTGGAGTAAGCCACTTATAACCGAACTACGGCTCGCATTCGGTCGATTACCACGCGCAGGTCTGAGTGATCAAGCAACCCATCCAGCGGTTTTGCGCGTCCATAATAGAAACCGGAGCCTAATTTCACCGTGCGTGGGGGATCGGAGCGTACATGGCGAGTCGATCAGCCGACAGTCGTGCCCCGGAGCGTCCCTCCGAGGACGAGAGCGAGCAACAGCCGTCCGGCCGTACGCGAGGGCTCCCGCGTGCGCTGGCGCTGACGCTCGCCTCCGCGGTCGTCTGGGGGGTCGCCCACCTGTGGGCGGGCCGCCGGATCGCGGGCGGGGTGCTGATGGGGCTGTTCGCGCTCCTGGTCGGCGCCGGCATCGGCGTCGGCATCTGGCTGAAGTCCAACCCGTTCCACCTGGCCGGGCAGCTCGACCTGCTGACCACCATCGTCGCCGGCATGCTCGTGCTCGGCCTGGTCTGGGTCCTGGTCGTGGTCTGGTCCTACGTGGTCGTGCGCCCCGCCGGGATGAGCGCCGGGCCGCGCACCGCGGGCAGCGTCGCGGTCGCGGTGCTGTGCTTCGCGGTCGCCGCGCCGACGGTCTGGGCCGCGCACACCACCTACGTCGCGCACGACACCATCACCAGCATCTTCCACAGCGCGCACAGCAACGGCCGCGAGGTCGACACCAGCGACCCGTGGAACGGCCAGCGCCGCGTCAACGTGCTGCTGCTCGGCGGTGACGCCGCCGCCAACCGCACCGGCGTCCGCACCGACAGCATGACGGTCGCCAGCATCGACACCGAGACCGGCAACACGGTCCTGCTGAGCCTGCCGCGCAACCTGGAGAAGGTGCAGATGCCGGCGGGCCCGGCGCACGACCGCTTCCCCTACGGCTTCACCGGCGACGGCCCCGAGACCCCGGGCCTGCTGAACGAGGTCTACCAGTACGCCGAGGACCACCCCGACCTGCTGCCGGGCGTGGGCAAGAACCACCGCGGCCCCGAGCTGCTGACCAAGACCATCAGCGGCATCCTGGGCCAGCGCGTCGACTACTACATCCTGGTCGACATGTTCGGCTTCGCCGACATCATCGACGCGATGGGCGGCGTCAAGATCCGAATCACCCACCCGATCCCGTACGGGCTGCAGGGCGGGGTGCTCGAGCCGGGCTACCGCAAGCTGAAGGGCAAGGACGCCCTCTGGTACGGGCGGTCCCGCACCGACAGCGACGACTACGCCCGGATGGGCCGGCAGAAGTGCCTGATGCGCGCGATCGCCAAGCAGGCCGACCCGCAGACCGTGCTCACCAAGTTCGACAAGCTGGCCGCGGCGGCCAAGCGCGCGATCTCCACTGACATCCCGCAGGAGCTGCTGCCGCCGTTCATCAAGCTGTCGCAGAAGGTGAAGAACGGCGCGCAGATCGACAGCCTGTCGTTCGTGCCGCCGCTCATCTACACCGGCAACCCCGACTATCCGCTCATCCGCAGGCTGACCGCCAAGGCGCTCACCGAGCAGGAGGCCGGTCCTTCGGCGTCCGCCTCGCCCAGCGCCTCCGCGTCGCCGAGCGACTCGTCCTCGCCGTCCGGATCGCCGCGGCCGCACAGCAGCTCGGACGCCTCCGGCAGCGGTGGCACGGGCTCCGGCGGCAGCGAGGGAACCGGTGGCACCGGGGCGCCGAGCCCGTCGCCGTCGACCAAACCGGTCAACCTGGAATCCAGCTGCCCGTCCTGACCCGGCCTGACCCGGCCTCGCGCCGGTTCGGTGGCGGGGCCGGTTCGTGGGGAAGACTCCCCATGTGAAGCCCGCCCACCGCGTCCGCCAGGTCATCAACCTCGTCAACCTGTCGACGCTCCTCGGCCTGCTGCTGGCCGTGACGGGCGCGCGGCGCCCGATCGTGAAGGGGCCGCACGGGCTGCTGGTCGCGGGCGGCTACCGGCTTCCGCTGCCGGACGCGCCGGCGTTCACGATGGGGAACGTGATCCTGGTGCGCGGCGCGACGGCCGACCTGCTGCGGCGCGACCGGCTCCTGCGCCATGAGGAACGGCACTCGACGCAGTACGCGTACTGCCTGGGCCCGGTGATGGTCGTCGCCTACCTGGTGTGCGCGGGCGCGTCGCTGGCGGTGTGCGGCGACCCGGCGTCCTACAACCCGTTCGAACGGCTGGCGAGCCTGGACGACGGCGGCTACGTGAAGAGGCCGATGTGGGCCTTTCTGCGGCGCCGGACGTGACCTGACCTGGTGGTCATACCCGTGTGACCCGGCTGCGGCAAACCCGCCCCGCTCCCCCGGCGTCCCACACAGTGACGCCGTTCAAGTCAGGGGGCAATGAAATGGCGCAGACGACGATGGACACCGACGCCGATATGGCGCGGCTGGAGGAGCTGGCACAGGCTCTGACCGGCCGCGGCTACCGGACGATGCTGGTCACCGGCGGGGGCCGGGCCCGGCTGGAGGTGCTGGACCGCATCACCTCGATGCCGACCGGAACAGTGGTGTGCGAGCGCGACACCGGCGGCGAGGCCTGGTTCTGGTGGTCGTGGGCCGACCGCATCGCGCCCGCGAGCGCGCCCGCCGACGCCGCCGCGCTGGTGGACCTCGGCCTGCGCCGCGAGCACGACACGGCTTGACCTGCGGCGCCCGGTGTCTTCGCAGCTCTCCCGAGGGGGGATCATGGGAGGAGCAGACTTTCGAGCACGAAGGGCGGGTGCGGGTTGTCCCAGATTCACGGCTGCGATGCCTTCCGCGTGGCGATGCCGCGCGGACGGCGGCCCGAGAGCGTCCTGGTCCGGCTGACCGGTGAGGACGGCGCGGTCGGCTGGGGTGAGGCGCCACTGCCGGGCGGCGGCGGTGGCGAGGGGGCCGAGGCGATCTGGGCCGACATCGGCGAACGCATGGGCCCGGCGCTCATCGGCCTGGACTGGGAGCGCCCGGAGGACGTGTCGGCCGTGGCCGAGCTCGGCTCGCGGCGGGCCGCCGCGGCCGTCGACGTGGCCTGCTGGGACCTGTGGTGCCGTTCGCGCGGCCTGCCGCTGGCGCACGCGCTGGGCGGCACCCGCACCTCGATCGTCACGGGCGCCCGGATCGGCCCCGAACCGGTCCTGGAGACCGTGGTGTCGCGGGTCAACCGCGCGATCGGCGCGGGCCACACCCGGGTCACGGTGGACGTGCGGCCGGGCTGGGACATCGAGCCCATCCGGCTGATCAAGGAGGCCTATCCGGCGCTGGCGGTCGTCGTCGACGCCGGGCACGCCTACACCGAGTCGGCCGAGCACCTGGACGTGCTGCAGGGCCTGGACGGCTACGGGCTCGCGGCGATCGAACGGCCGTTCCCGGCCGGCGACCTGGTCGCGCACGCCCGCCTGCAGCGCATCGTCGGCACGCCGGTCGCGCCCGACATCGGCGACATCGACACCCTCGACGCGGCCATCACGCTGGAGGCCGGGCGCGCGCTCGACCTGCGGCTCGGCGCGCTCGGCGGTCTCACCGCGGCGCGCGCCGCACACGACCGCGCGTACGCCGCAGGGTGGGACGTGTGGTGCACCGGGTCCGGCCCGTTCGGCATCGGCCAGGCCGCCGCGGTGGCGCTCGCCGCGCTGCCGGGCTGCACGCTACCGAGCGACGTGTCCGACCCGGCGGGCGGCCCCGCGTTCGTGACGCCGCCGGTCCGCTCGTCCGGCGGCGTCGTCGGCGTGCCGCTCACCCAGCCAGGCCTCGGCCACGAGGTCGACGAGGAGCGCATCGAACGGCAGGCGACCCGGCGGCTGCGGATTCCGGCCGTATGAGTGTGCCGGGCGCCGTCTGGATCGTGGCGGGGCCGCCCGGGTGCGGTAAGACGACGGTGGCGGAGATGCTGCTGGCGCGGCTGGACCCGGTTCCGGCGCTGCTGGACAAGGACACGCTGTACGGCCCGTTCGTCGCCGCGACGCTGGACGCCGCGGGACGCGATCCCGGCGAGCGCGAGGGTCCCTGGTACGACGAGCACATCAAGCGCCACGAGTACGACGGCCTGACCGCGGCCGCGCGCGAGATCCGCTCGTACGGCTGCCCGGTCCTGCTGAGCGGCCCGTTCACCGGCCAGATCCGCGACCCCGGGCGGTGGCGGGAGTGGAGCGCGGCGCTCGGCGGCGACCCCGTACACCTGGTCTGGATCCGCACCGACCCTGGAACGCTGCGGGATCGCCTGGAGAGGCGCGGGCTGGACCGCGACGCCGGGAAGCTGGCGGAGTTCGAGGCGTTCCTGGCGCGCATGCGCCCCGAGGAGCCCCCGCCCGTCCCCCACCTGGAGATCGACAACCGCGAGACGGCGTCCGTGCCGCTCCCCGCCCAGGTCGACGATCTGGTGGCCGCGTCCGGCTGAACGGACCGCGCTGAACGAGCCCGGCACGCTTCCCGCGTACTCCCCCGCGAGTAGATCGGTTGTCTCCCCCTGGGTGACGCCCCGGGCCGCCTCCTCCGCCCATGATGGCCAGGTCGAGCCACCATCGAGGCAGGAGAGGAGCCCGCCATGGCCGCACTGACCGCCCTGGCGGCGCCCCAGGGCGCCATGACGCGGATCTGGTCGCGTGGACGCAGGGTCGAGCGCGTCTGCTACGCCCTCGGCGGGGTCCTGATCGCCATCGGCCTGTTCCATCTGGCCGTCTTCTTCGTCGACGGCGGCCCCTGGGAAGGGCCGGTGTCGTGGCGCAAGCCGACCACGTTCGGGGTCTCGTTCGGGCTGACGCTGATCGCGGTCACCTGGGTCGCCTCGTACCTGCCGCTGCGCGAGCGCCTGCGCACGGTGCTGCTCGGCGTCTTCGCGGCCGACTGCTTCGTCGAGGTCGGCGGCATCGCGCTGCAGGCCTGGCGCGGCGTGCCCTCGCACATCAACCGGGAGACGGCGTTCAACTCGGCGGTCTCGACGGTCCTGGCCGCCGGGGGCGGCGTCCTGATCGTCGTGCTGACGACGATGGCGGTGTCGGCGTTCCGGCCCAACCCGCTCGTCACGCCCAGCATGCGGCTGGCGCTGCGCGCCGGGTTCGTCACGCTGGTGATCGGCCTGCTGACCGGCGCCGCGATGATCGCCCGCGGGGTGATCGAGGCCAGCACCGGCGACCAGCAGCACGCCTACGTGGTGACCGGCTTCCTCAAGCTGGTGCACGGGATCAGCCTGCACGGCGTCCTGGTGCTGCCCGCGATCGCCTGGCTGGTGTCGTTCGCCCCGTGGAGCGAGGAGCGCCGCACCCGCGTCGTCACCGTCGCGGTCTCCGCGTACGGCGCGGCCATCGTCGCCGCGCTCGTCTACTCCCTCCTGCGGATGTGAACGCGGCGGCCATGAGGATCAGCCGGGCGGCGGTCGGCGATGGGGCTCTGGCCGCCGCACTCGTCCTGTTCGGGATCGTCGGAAGTCTGCTGGTCAGCGGGCTGCCGCATGCCTCGGCGCGGATCGACTGGCTGGCGATCGGCCTGGTGGAGGTGGCCGCCGTCGCGCTCGCGGTGCGCCGCCGGTGGCCGCTGCAGGTGCTGGTGGTGGTCGCGGCCTGCACCTCGGTCTACCTGGCCATCGGGTACGCCTACGGGCCGATCCTGGTGTCGTTCACGTTCGCGGTCTACGCGGCGGCACGGCACGCGCCCGCGTCCCGTTCGGCGGTGTACGCGCTGGCCGTGCTCCCGCCGCTGCTGTTCCATCTGTTCGTCCGCCCCACCGTGTTCGGCGTGCTGTACGGGGTGGTGCCGGTCTGCGCGTGGATCGTCGTCCCCTACTCGCTGGGGTTCGCGCTGCGCACGCGGCGCGAGGCCGCCGACCGGGCCAGGGCCGAGACGATCCGCACGAGCGTGGACGAGGAGCGGCTCCGGGTCGCGCAGGAGGTCCACGACATCGTCGGGCACGGCCTCGCCGCCATCAAGATGCAGGCCGACATCGCGCTGCACGTGCTGGACCGCAAGCCCGATCAGGCCGCCCCGGCGCTGGAGGCCATCAGCCGTACCAGCGGCGACGCGCTCGACGAGCTGCGCACCACGCTGGCGGTGGTCCGGCGCGCGGAGCAGGCGGAGCGGACGCCGGTGCCTGGGCTGGGCCGGCTGGACGAGCTGCGCCAGCGGATGGCCGAGTCGGGCGTGTACGTCCGGCTGCTGGTCACGGGCAGGCCGCCCCGGCACGCGCTGCCCGTCGCGGTCGACCTCACCGGCTACCGCGTCGTCCAGGAGTCGCTGACGAACGTGCTGCGCCACAGCGGCGCGGTCGAGGCCACCGTCAACATCGCCTACGAGGACCGCTGCGTCCTCATCGTCGTGTCCAATCCCGTCCGCACTCCCCCGGCCGAGGGCGCCGGTTCGGGGATCGCCGGGATGCGCCGCCGGGTCATGGACCTGGGCGGCGAGTTCACCGCCGGGCCGCTGCCGAAGGACGGGTTCGAGGTGCGGGCACGGCTGCCGTTGGGAGCCCTGGGAGCCTCGGGAGGCCGAACGTGATCCGAGTACTGGTGGCCGACGACCAGGACCTGGTCCGCCTCGGCCTGCGCACGCTGATCGAGAACGAGGACGGGATGATGTGCGCAGCGGAGGCCTCCGACGGCCTCGCCGCGGTGAACGCCGCCCGCAGCCGGCGGCCCGACGTCGTGCTGATGGACATCCGTATGCCCGGCGTGGACGGGCTGGAGGCGACCCGGCGGATCACCGCCGACCCCGAGCTGCCGGCCGTGAAGATCATCGTGTTGACCACGTTCGAGCACGACCAGTACGTCTTCGACGCGCTCCGCTACGGCGCCAGCGGCTTCCTGCTGAAGGACACCACCCCGGCCGAGCTGCTCGCCGCGATCCGTTCGGTGGTGGACGGCGGCGCGCTCATGTCGCCGTCGGTGACCCGCACGGTCATCGGCGAGTTCGTGGCGGCCTCGCCGCGCCCGGCCCGCCCGCATCCCGAGCTCGGCACGCTCACCGAACGCGAGCGCGAGATCGTCGCGCTGGTCGCCGAGGGCCTGTCGAACGACGAGATCGGCGAACGCCTGGTCATCAGCCCGGCGACGGCCCGTACCCACGTCAGCCGTTCCATGGTCAAGCTCGGTGCCCGCGACCGCGCCCAGCTGGTCGTGTTCGCCTACCAGTCCGGCCTGGCGGGCTGACCGCGCCTTCTGCGCCGCGTCTTCTGTGTATTGGCTACGCGGATCTGCGTACGGGCGATGCCGCTCGGCGGCGGACGCCCGGATCTCCGTTTCTGACGACGATCGAAGCGTGATCGATCGAACGTCGAGAACGAGAGATTCCCGCGAAGGAGCAGACACATGAACGGGGATGGAGCGGCCGCGATCGTGGTCGACGACCTCACCAAGCGCTACGGGAGCCACACCGCCGTGCAGGGGGTGAGGTTCGCGGTCCGGCCGGGTGTGATCACCGGCTTCGTCGGGCCGAACGGCGCGGGCAAGTCGACGACCATGCGGATGATGGTCGGGCTGACGCCGCCGAGCGGCGGGCGCTGCACGGTGCTGGGCCAGGAGTACCGGCGGCTGCACAATCCGGGGTGTCAGGTCGGGGTTCTGCTGGACGCCTCCGCCCAGCACTCCGGGCGGACCGGCCGCGAGGTCCTCACCCTCGCCGCCACCGTCATGGGCCTGGAGGCGCGGCGGGTCGACGAGATGCTCGACCTGGTGGGGCTCAGCCGCGCCGAGGCGCGCAGGCGTACCGGGGCCTACTCGCTCGGCATGCGCCAGCGGCTCGGCGTCGGGCAGGCGCTGCTGGGAGACCCGCGCGTGCTCATCCTCGACGAACCGGCGAACGGCCTGGACCCGGCGGGCATCCACTGGATGCGCGGCCTGCTGCGCGACTTCGCCGACGACGGCGGCAGCGTCCTGCTGTCCTCGCACCTGCTGCGCGAGATCGAGGTCATCGCCGACGAGCTGGTGGTCATCGGGCGCGGCCGCATCGTCGCCCAGGGCACCAAGCAGGACCTGCTCGCCGCCGAGGGCGACGGCGGCCTGGAGGAGATGTTCCTGCGCCTGACCGCCGACCACGCCCGCGACACCGCCCCGAAGGAGACCCGATGAGCACCGCGACCGCCACCACCGCGACCGCCGCCCCCAGCCGCCCCGGCGTCCCGTTCGGCCGCCTGCTCAAGGCCGAGCTGCGCAAGCTGACCGACACCCGCGCGGGCCGCTGGCTGCTGATCGCCATCCTCGCGACCACGCCCGCCGTCGTGGCCGTCATGCTGTTCACGGCCGATCCGAAGGACCTGAACTACGACAGGTTCGTGGACTTCACGCAGACGCCGCAGAAGCTTCTGCTGCCCGTGGTGGGGATCCTCTCCATGACCAGTGAGTGGAGCCAGCGGACCGGGCTGGTGACGTTCACGCTGGAGCCCAACCGGCGGCGCGTGCTGCTGGCCAAGGCCACCGCGACGCTGCTGCTCGGGCTGATCGTCATCGCCGTCACGTTCGGCTCCGCGGCGATCGGCAATGCGCTGGCGCCGCTGCGGGACGGCGACGGCAGCTGGGCGTTCGGGTTCGAGGGCTTCCGCGACATCACCGTGGTGCTGCTGAGCGGGCTGGCGCAGGGCCTGGCGTTCGGGATGCTGCTGCTGGTCAGCGCGGCGGCGATCGTCGCGTTCTTCGTGCTCCCCAACCTGTCGAGCGTGCTGTTCAACACCGCGCCCGGCCTCAAGGACTCGGCCCCGTGGTTCGACCTCAACCAGGCGCAGGGCGCGCTCTACGACCACCACATGACCGGTCAGCAGTGGGCGCAGGTGCTCACCGCGACGCTCCTGTGGGTCGGGCTGCCCGCCGTGCTGGGCATAGCCCGCGTTCTGAGGACCGAGGTCAAGTCCGCCTGAGGTCGTCCCCGTCGCCCTCGGCGGGCGGCGGGGGCTGCACGTGTTGTGGCGATGGCATCGGGGGCGGGGCGTACGGGTCGGGCGTGCCCACACCCTCCGGGACGCCGACGCCTGGGTAGTGCGGGGCAGGCGGGGGCAGCGCGGGCGGTGGCTGCATCGGTACAGGCGGGGGCTGCTCGGGCGCGGCGGGTTGCCGGCGGGCGTCGCGGCGGCTCTCGTAGGCGTCCTTGAAGCGGCCGCCGAGGCGCTTGCTCGCGTCCCTGACCTGCTGGCCGCGTTCGCTGTCCATGGCCTGGCGTACGCGGTCGACCGACTGGCGGTGGGCGCGCTTGCCGAGCTCCTGCGCCTGAACGATCCGCTCGTGCTCGGCCAGCCGTGCGGCCCGTTCCCTGGCCGCCTGAGCGCTTTCCCTGGCGGCCTGCGCACTCACGACGGCGGCGGCCTGCGCGCCGTCCACGGCGATCTGCGCGCCCTGCCGGGCCATCTGCACGGCCTGCTGGTAGGCGCGGGCGCGGACGACGGCCGTTCCGGCGACGCGGTCACCGACCGAACGGCGCTGCCTGCCGACCAGCAGCGGAACGACGTTGGCCACGAACGCGGCGACGGCCACCATCCACAGCGCGAGCGACAGGAAGAACAGCCCCTGGAGCAACAGGATCCACGCCAGCGCGTACAGCCCGGTGTCGGTCGCCGTGGTCACCAGCGCGCGGCGGGCGGCGCTGCCCGCGCCGATCTTGGCCTGGCCGTCGGCGCGGGTCACCTTGAGGTCGGCGACGACCTTGCCGACCGTGCGGCCCTTCCAGGCCACCGCGCCGAACTGGTAGGCGTACTCGATCAGCACGAGCAGCATGAACGCCTGCATCACGTAGCCGACCACGGTGTCCCAGGCGTGCGTGCCGAGCTTCTCCCCGGCGGCCTGGACGTCGCCGCCCGTCACGAACAGGTCGAAGATCGCCTCGACGCCCCGTTCGGTGAGGCCCTGCAGGTAGGCGTGGATCCGTCCCCAGGTCATCCCGCCGAGCAGCAGCGCGACGCCGAAGATGATCCCGGCGTCCAGCGCCCACGCGCCGAAGCGGCGGCCCATCGGCGGCCGGTCGTCCCGCCCCGGCGGAACCGCCGGAGGGCCGGGAATGCCGGGCGGGCCCGAAAACCCGGGAGGGCCGCCAAAGCCGGGCGGGCCGGGAGGCCCTGGAATCCCGGGCGGACCCGGAGATCCGGGAGGTCCGGGCGGGCCGGGCGGGCCAGGAGGGCCTGGCGGGAACGCGGGTGGGTACTGCGGCGGCGGGGGGCCGTACACGGGCGCACCTTTGATGGAACCGGGCGAGGAGATCGCCCAAGATCCTAGAGGCGGCGGTGCCCTCGCGCCGCCGCCTCGTCCACTTCCGGTCTAGTGCGGTGCCGGATCTAGTACGACTTGGGCAGGCCCAGGGAGTGCTGCGCGACGAAGTTGAGGATCATCTCGCGGCTGACCGGGGCGATGCGCATCAGGCGGACCACGCCCGCGAGCATGCCGACGCCGTACTCGCTGGTGAGCCCGTTGCCGCCGTGGGTCTGGATGGACTGGTCCACGCAGTGGATGGCGGCCTCGGCGGTGGCGTACTTGGCCATGTTGGCGGCCTCGCCCGCGCCCATGTCGTCGCCCTCGTCGTACAGCCAGGCGGCCTTCTGCCCCATCAGCCGGGCCAGCTCCAGCTCGATCTTGGCCTCGGCGAGCGGGTGGGCCAAGCCCTGGTGGGCGCCGATCGGGGTCTTGAAGACCTGCCGGTCCTTGGCGTAGGAGATCGCCTTGTCGAGCGCGAGGCGGCCGATCCCGGCGCCCATCGCCGACGCCATGATGCGCTCGGGGTTCAGCCCGGCGAACAGCTGGAGCAGCCCGCCGTCCTCGTCGCCGACGAGCGCGTCGTACGGGAGCCGCACGTCGTCGAGGTGGCAGATGAACTGCTTCTCCGGCGACACGATCTCCATGTCGATCGGCGTCCAGGTGAAGCCGGGGGTGTCGGTCGGGATGATGAAGAGCGAGGGGCGCAGGTTGCCCTTCTGGTCCTCGGTGCGGCTGACGAAGAGCACGGCGTCGGCCTCGTCGACACCGGAGATGAACGTCTTCTGCCCGTTCACCACCCAGCCGTCGCCATCGCGCCGCGCGGTGGTGGTGATGCGGTGCGAGTTGGAGCCGGCGTCGGGCTCGGTGATGGCGAACGCCATCTTGACCGAGCCGTCGGCGAAGCGCGGCAGCCAGTGCTTCTTCTGCGCCTCGGTGCCGGAACGGGCGAGGATCGTCGCGCAGATGGCCGGGGACACCACCATGAGCAGCAGCGGGCAGCCGGCCGCGGCCAGCTCCTCGCAGACGGCGGCCAGGTCACCGATGCCGCCGCCCCCGCCGCCGTACTCCTCGGGCACGTTGACGCCCAGGTAGCCGAGGGCGCCCGCCTCGTTCCACAGCTCGTCGGTCTTGCCGCCCGACTTGGCCTTCTCCACATAGTAGGAGGAGCCGTACTTGGCGCCCAGCTCGGCGACGGCGGCGCGCAGGGCCTGCCGTTCCTCGGTCTCGATGAAGCTCACTGGGGGTTCCCTTCGGGCTGTTCGCTGATGACGGCGAGGACGGCGCCGGCCTCGACCTGCTGTCCTGCGGTGACGTTCAGTTCGGCGACCGATCCGGCGGCGGGGGCGGCGATGCGGTGCTCCATCTTCATCGCCTCCAGCACCAGGAGCGTCTGGCCTTCGGCGACGGTCGCGCCGGTCTCGATCTCCACCCGGATGACGGTCCCGGGCATCGGCGCCAGCAGCGAGCCCGGCGCGACCAGGTCGCTCGGGTCGGCGAAGCGCGGCAGCGCGCGGAGGGCGACCGAGCCCAGCGGCGAGTCCACGAAGACCGCCAGCCCGGCCGTACGGACTCCGAAGACGCGGCGGACGCCCTCGACGTCGAGCGCGACCTCCTCGGGCGAGGACGACAGGAGCCGCACACCGTCGTGCCCGTCGGCGACCAGACCGCCGCGGGTCAGGCGGTAGGCGGCCTCGACCGCCGTGCCGTCCGGGCCTTCGAACATCTTGAGCTGCGGCTGGGAGGCGACGTTGCGCCAGCCGGACGGCAGCCCGCCCTGAACGACCGCGGAGGCTCGGTTGGCGGCGGCGTCCGCGAGGGCCGCGGCCAGCGCCGACAGCCGTACGGCGACCTCGTCGGCGAGCGGCGCGGACAGCTTCTCCAGCCCGACCTTGTCGAGGTAGTCGGTGTGGGTGTCCCCGGCGAGGAACGCGGGATCGGCCATGATCCTGGCGAGCAGGTCGCGGTTGACGGTGACGCCGTGGACGCGGGCTCCGGTGAGCGCGGCGCGCAGCCGTCGCGCGGCGGCCGAACGGTTCGGGCCCCAGGCGATGACCTTGGCGAGCATCGGGTCGTAATGGATGCCGACCTCGCTGCCGCTCTCCACGCCGCTGTCCAGCCGCAGCCCGTAGGCGGCGGGGACCTCGAACTCGGCGTCGACGCCGGGGACCTCGAAGGTGTGCAGGGTCCCGCTGCCGGGGCGCCAGTCGGCCGCCGGGTCCTCCGCGTACAGCCGCACCTCGATCGCGTGCCCGCGCGGCGCGGGCGGCTCGGCCGGGAGCGGCTGTCCCTCGGCGACCTCCAGCTGCAGGCGGACCAGGTCCAGGCCGTAGACGCATTCGGTGACCGGGTGCTCTACCTGGAGGCGCGTGTTGACCTCCAGGAAGAAGAACCGGCCGTCGTCGTTCAGCATGAACTCGACCGTGCCCGCGCCCTCGTAGTCGATCGCGCGGGCGGCGTTCACGGCGGCGAGGCAGAGCTTGCCGCGCAGGCCCTCGTCGACGGCCGGGGACGGCGCCTCCTCGACGATCTTCTGGTGGCGGCGCTGAATGGAGCACTCGCGTTCGCCGAGCGCCCAGACCGTGCCGTGCCGGTCGGCGAGGATCTGCACCTCGATATGGCGGGCGTTCTCCAGCAGCGGCTCGCAGAACACGGCCGGGTCGCCGAACGCCGACTGGGCCTCGCGCCGCGCCGCCGCGACCGCGTCCGGCAGCTCGGCGAGCGTCCGTACGACCCGCATGCCGCGCCCGCCGCCGCCCGCGGACGCCTTCACCAGGATCGGCAGGTCGGACTCGGTGACCGAGCCCGGGTCCAGCTCGGGCAGCACGGGCACGTCCGCCGCGGCCATCAGCTTCTTGGCCTCGATCTTGGAGCCCATGGCGTCGATGGCGGCGGGCGTCGGCCCCACCCAGGTCAGCCCGGCATCGATCACGGCCCGCGCGAAGCCCGCGTTCTCCGACAGGAAGCCGTAGCCGGGATGGACCGCGTCCGCGCCCGCGGCCTTCGCCGCCTCGATGAGCAGGTCGCCGCGCAGGTAGGTGTCGGCGGGCGCGAGCCCGGGCAGCCGTACCGCGCCGTCGGCCTCGCGGGCATGCGGCGCGTTCTCGTCGGCGTCGGAGAAGACCGCGACGGTCCCGACGCCGAGGTCGCGGGCCGTACGGAACACCCGGCGCGCGATCTCGCCGCGGTTGGCCACCAGCAGTGTGTTGATCATTGGCTGTTCGCTCACATCCGGAAGACGCCGAAGCCGCCGGCTCCGGAGACGGGCGCGTTGTGGATCACCGACAGGCACAGGCCGAGGACGGTACGGGTGTCGCGCGGGTCGATCACGCCGTCGTCGTACAGCCGCCCGGACAGGAAGTAGGGCAGCGACTCGGCCTCGATCTGCGTCTCGACCATCTCGCGCATCGCCTTGTCCTGGTCCTCGTCGTACACCTGCCCGCGCGCCTCGGTCGCCGCGCGCGCGACGATCGACAGGACGCCCGCGAGCTGCTGCGGCCCCATGACCGCTGACTTGGCGCTCGGCCAGGTGAACAGGAAGCGCGGGTCATAGGCGCGCCCGCACATGCCGTAGTTGCCCGCGCCGTACGAGGCGCCCATGACGATCGAGATGTGCGGCACCTTGCTGTTGGCCACCGCGTTGATCATGAGCGCGCCGTGCTTGATGATGCCGGCCTGCTCGTACTCCTTGCCGACCATGTAGCCGGTGGTGTTGTGCAGGAACAGCAGCGGGGTGTCGCTCTGGTTGGCGAGCTGGATGAACTGCGCGGCCTTCTGGGCCTCCTCGCTGAACAGCACGCCCTGCGCGTTCGCCAGGATGCCGATCGGATACCCGTGCAGCCGCGCCCACCCGGTCACCAGGCTCGTTCCGTACAGGGGCTTGAACTCGTCGAACTCCGACCCGTCCACCACCCGCGCGATCACCTCGCGCGGGTCGAACGGCGTCTTCAGGTCCTCCGGAACGATCCCCGCGAGCTCCTCCGCGTCGTACAGCGGCTCGTGTACCTCGGCCGGCTTCGGCCCCGCCTTCTGACGGTTGAGCCGCTTGACGATCTGCCGCCCCAACCGCAGCGCGTCCGCCTCATCGACCGCCATGTAGTCGGCCAGCCCCGACGTACGCGCGTGCATCTCCGCGCCGCCGAGCGCCTCGTCGTCGGCCTCCTCGCCCGTCGCCATCTTCACCAGCGGCGGCCCGCCGAGGAACACCTTGGCGCGCTCCTTCACCATCACGGTGTAGTCGCACATGCCGGGGATGTACGCGCCGCCCGCCGTCGAGTTGCCGAAGACCAGGGCGATCGTCGGAATGCCCGCCGCCGACAGCCGCGTGAGGTCCCGGAACATCCGCCCGCCCGGGATGAAGATCTCCTTCTGCGTCGGCAGGTCAGCCCCGCCCGACTCCACCAGGTTGATCACCGGCAGCCGGTTCTCCAGGGCGATGTCGGAGGCGCGGAAGCTCTTCTTCACCGTCCACGGGTTGCTGCTGCCGCCCCGCACGGTCGGGTCGTTCGCCACGATCATGCACTCGACGCCCTCGACCACCCCGATGCCCGTCACCACGCTCGCGCCCACGGGGAAGTCGCTCCCCCAGGCCGCCAGCGGGCTCAGCTCCAGGAACGGCGAGTCCGGATCCAGCAGCAGCTCGATCCGTTCCCTGGCCAGCAGCTTGCCGCGCTTCTTGTGCCGGGTGACGTACTTCTCGCCCCCGCCCTCCAGCGCCTTGGCGTGCTCGGTGTCCAGGTCGGCGAGCTTGGCCAGCATGGCCTCGCGTCGCTCCTTGAAGTCGGTGCTCAGCGGATCGAGCGTGGTCTTGAGCGTCAAAGGACTCCCTCCGGAATGTCGACGAGGCGGGACCGCAGCCACTCCCCCAGGGCCTTCCCCTGAGGATCGAACCGGGTCGAGGCGGACACGCCCTCCTGCAGCAGCCCCGTGACCACGAAGTTCACGGCCCGCAGATTGGGCAGCACATGACGAGTGACAGCGTGCGCGCGAGTCTCAGGCAACAACTCCTGAAGCCGCGAGGCCGTAAGGAACCCCTGCAGCCAGTCCCACTGGGCATCGGTCCTGGCCCACACGCCGATGTTGGCGTCCCCGCCCTTATCCCCGCTACGAGCCCCAGCCACCCGCCCCAGCACCACCCGCACCGTGCCATCAGCGCGAGGAGCGGCGGGGCCGTTATCCACAGGAACGCGTTCCACTTCCACGCCCTGACCTGCGCGTTCGACACTTGATTTGGGATCGGCCCCCCGGGCGGGCGGGGTCTGTGCGGGCGGGGTCTGTGCGGGCGGGGTCTGTTCTGGCGCAAAATCAGTGGGGGCCGCCGCTGCCGGGGGTGCCGCCGTGGGGGTTCCCGGTGCGGGGGGTATGGCGGGTGCGGGTGAGGTGGGTTGGGGGGGTGGGATGGGGGTGGGGGTGCCGTCGGGGAGGACGGCGGTGTGGGGGACTTCCTCGTTCGGGACGTAGGCGGGGGTGTAGACGCCGTAGGGGCTGCCCTTGCCGGGCGGGGAGGTCATCGTGAAGCCGGGGTAGCCGGCCAGGGCCAGCTCGACCACGGCGCCGCTGAAGGTGCGGCCCACCTTGTCGGGGTCGGGGTCCAGGACTGCGCAGCGCAGGAGGGCGGTGGCCTCGCCCTGGGTGGCGGGGTCGGGGGCGGCGGTGCCGACCAGGGTCCACTCGACCTGGGCGGGCGGGGCGTCACCGAAGGCTGCCTCCAGCTGGGCGCGGGCGAACGCGGCCTTGGCCTCGATGTCCAGGCCCGTGAGGACGAACGTCATCTCGTTGCGGTTGCCGCCCAGGTGATTGAGGCAGACCTTGGTGGTCGGGGGCGGCGGCGAGCCCTTGACGCCGGTGAGGGCGACGCGGTCGGGGGCCTGCTGCGACAGGGTGATGGTGTCGAAGTGGCTGGTCACGTCGGGGCCGAGGTACGCGGGGGCGCCGATCTCGTAGAGGAGCTGGGCCGTGACGGTCTCGGTGGTGACGTTGCCGCCGGTCTCCTCATGCTTGGTGATCACGCTGGAGCCGTCGGGGTGGATCTCGGCGAGCGGAAAGCCGAGCGGCTTTACATTGTAGATTTCTTGGAAGAACGCGTAGTTGCCGCCGGTGGCCTGGGCGCCGCATTCGAGGATGTGCCCGGCGGCGGTGGCGCCGGCCAGGGCGTCGTAGGCGTCGCGGGCCCAGCCATAGTGGGCGGCGGCCGGGCCTACGACGAGGGATGCGTCGGTGACGCGGCCGGTGACCACGATGTCGGCCCCGGCATTGAGGCACTCGACGATGCCCCAGGCGCCCAGGTAGGCGTTGGCCGTGAGCGGGTCGCCGTGGCGGGCGTGGGTGAGGCCCAGCTCCTTGGCGCGGGGCAGGAGATCGTCGCCCTCGACGTGGGCGATCTTGAGGTCCAGGCCCAGATCGGCGGCCAGGGCACGGAGGCGGTCCGCCAGGCCACGCGGGTTGAGGCCGCCGGCATTGGTGACGATCTTGGTGCCGCGGTCGGCGGCGAGCGCCAGGGAGTCCTTCATCTGGCGGAGGAACGTGGTGGCGTAGCCGCCGTCGGGGTCCTTGAGCTTGCTCCGGCCCAGGATCAGCATGGTCAGCTCGGCGAGATAGTCGCCGGTCAGGACGTCCAGCGGCCCGTCCTCCAGCATCTCCCGCACGGCCGAGCAGCGGTCGCCGTAGAAGCCCGAGGCGTTACCGATCCGGAACGGTTGGCTCATAACGGAAACCCTGCCAGGCGTCATGAAAAAAATCAATCGCGCTTGATTGTTTTTACCCGCGGCCATTTGGTTGACTGGGTGGCGATGACCACACAGGCACTCCCCCGCGAGCCCCAGCAGGACCGCAGCCGGGCCACCCGGCAGCGGCTCCTGGAGGCTGCGATCGACTGCCTGGCCTCGGTCGGCTGGACGGGCACGACGGTCACGGTCGTCGCCGAACGGGCCGGGGTGTCGCGCGGCGCGGCCCAGCACCACTTCCGTACGCGAGAAGAGCTGGTCACCGCCGCCGTGGAGTACGGCTCGGACGTACGGGTCGAGCAGATCCGCGAGCGGCTGGAGACGGCGGGCGAGGAACGCCCCTCCACGCTGGAGGTGCTGATGCTGCTCGGCGAGATGTACACCAGCCCGCTGTTCCGGGCGGCGCTGCAGCTGTGGGTGGCGGCGAGTTCGGACGAGCAGCTGCGCGCCCAGGTCGTTCCGATGGAGGCGCGGTTCGGGCGCGAGGCCCACCGGCTGACCGTCGAGGCCCTCGGCGCCGACGAGAGCGTCCCGGGCGTTCGCGAGACCGTGCAGGCGACCCTGGACCTCGTACGCGGGCTGGGCCTGGCCGACCTGCTCACCGACGACTCCGCCCGGCGCACGCGCCTCCTCGAACAGTGGGCGGTCACTCTCGACGCCGCGATCCGACGGCCTTGAGCGACACCGGCTGGCTCCTGCGGCTGCGACCGGCCACGACGGTCGGGACGGGCACGACGGTCGGGGCTCCGCTGGCCTCGCCGGTGACCGTGGCGGTGGCACGGGACGCGCTCGGCGACGGCCCGATCGGCTGGGCGCAGGAGACCGCGCTCGGGATGGCCGAGGAGATCGTCCGGCAGGTGCCGGCGTACGGCGGCGGACCGGGACCGTTCGAGACGTTCCGGCGTTCGGTCGAGGCGGCGGTGCTGGCGGCCCTGGTCGGCCTGCTCACCGGCGTGACTCCCGAGCTGGACCACGTGCCGGAGGAGACCGTCGAGGGCAACGCCGACCTGGTCCGGCGCGGCGTTCCGCTGGACCGCGTGCTGCGCGGCGTACGGCTGGGACACGCCCTGCTGCACCGGGCGCTCATCGAGGCGATCGACCGGGAGCCCGAGCCGGTGCGGTCAGCCGAGAACCACCGGGTCAGCGAGCTGCTGTTCGTGTACGCCGACGTGCACGCCAGCCGGATGGCCGAGGAGTACATCGCCGAACGCGACCGCTGGCAGTCCAGCACCGAGGCCGCCCGGCGCCGCGTCGCCGAGGACGTGATCGCGGGCCGGAACGTGGCGGCGGGCGCGGCGAGCCGCACGCTCGGCTACGACCTCGGGCGCCACCATCTGGCCCTGCTGATCAAGGCGGACGCCCTGGAGACCCCGGCCGCGCGGCTGCACAGGCTCGCGGTCGAGGCGGCTCGGGCGGCGGGCGGCGAGGGCGTGCTGACCATCCCCGCCGGAACGGCCGAGCTGTGGGCGTGGACCGGCTGGCCGGCACCGCCCGCCGCGCCACCCGAACCGCTGATCGCCGAACGTCTCGACGTCCCGGACGGGCTGCGGGTGGCGGTCGGGCCGGTCGCGCAGGGCGTTCCGGGGTTCCGCCGCAGTCACCTCGGCGCGCTGGAGGCCCAGCGGCTCGCGGGCGGCAGCCCCCTGTCGTGCTTCGCGGATGTACGGGTCGCCTCGCTGCTGACCGCCGACGCCGAACAGGCCCGCTGGTTCGCCGAGGAGACACTCGGCGGGCTGAGCGGGCTCGCCGGCGCCGACGACAGGGTCGCCGAGCTGCGTGAGACGTTGCGCGTCTACCTCGCGTGCGGCCGCAGCCCGCAGGTCGCCGCCGGGCTGCTGCACGTGGCCCGCAATACCGTCACCTACCGCGTCAAGCGGGCCGAGGAGCTGCTCGGCCGCCCATTGTCGGGCGATCTGCTGGAGCTGCGCTTGGCCCTGGAGATCGTACGCACGCTCCGCTGAGCCCAACCGCGGCCCCGTCTTTGGGCTGCGAGCCCAAGCCCCGCCTTCGCCCGCCCCGTTGAATCGGCCCCAGAGGCGATAGCCGGTAGCCGAGGGCGAAGGACGGATCCATGCGAGTGGCCAATCTGGCCGGGCGGGCGGTACTGCTCGCCGAGGGCGGCGGAGCGATCGACATCGGTGAGGCGAGCGGCGGCCGCCTCCCCTCCGACCCGCAGGCGCTTTACGAGCGCTGGGACGAGCTGCGCGACTCCCGCCTCGACGGGACTCTCACGCCGTACGACGAGAGCGATCTGCGCGCGCCCGCCCCGGCGCCCCGGCAGGTCTTCGCGATCGGGATCAACTACCGCGACCACGCGGAGGAGTCCCAGATCGAGGTCGGCGAACAGCCGGGCCGCCCGCCGGTCTTCACCAAATACGTCACCTGCCTGACCGGCCAGGACGCCACGGTCGCCCTCCCCGAGGGCGGCCTCACCGACTGGGAGGTCGAGCTGGTCGCGGTCATCGGCCGCGCCGCCCACCGCGTTCGGGCCGAGGCCGCATGGGAGCACGTCGCGGGCCTCACCGTGGGCCAGGACCTGTCGGAACGGCTCGTCCAGCTCGCCCCGCCCCAGCCGCAGCAGTTCTCGATGGGCAAGTCGTTCCCCGGCTTCGGCCCGACGGGTCCGTGGCTGGTGACGCCCGACGAGTTCACCGATCCCGGCGACCTGGAGATCGGCTGCGACCTGAACGGCGAGCGCATGCAGCACGCCCGGACCAAGGACATGATCTTCGGCGTTCCGCAGCTGATCGAGACGCTCTCGGCGGTCACGCCCCTGCTCCCCGGCGACGTGATCTTCACCGGCACCCCGGCGGGCATCGGCGGCACCCGCACTCCCCCGCGCTTCCTGACCCCCGGCGACCGCCTCGACAGCTTCGTCGAGGGCATCGGCACCCTCCGGACCAACTTCTCCCAGGAGGCCTGAGATGGCACTCCACCGCCTCACCGGCATCACCGTCGGCGTCCCGAACGTCGCCGAGACCGCCGCCTACTACGCCGACTTCGGCCTCACGCCCGCCGGGGACGGCGTGTTCTCGACGGTCGACGGCGGCGAGCAGCTCCGCATAGTCCACTCCCCCACCCGCCGTCTCATCGAGCTCGGCATCGGCGTGGACGACCCGGACGACCTCGCCCGCATCGACGCGGACCTCGCCCGGCTCGACCTGAAGCTGGACGCCGACGGCACCGTCACCGATCCCGGAACCAAGGTCAGCGTCCGCGTCTCGATCGCCGACCGCATCGAGCGTTCCGCGGAACCGGCGCCCGTCTACAACGGCCCCGGCCGCGCGTCCCGGCTGAACGACCGCGCGCCCGGCGTGCTCCGCGAGACGCCCGTACGCCCGCGCAAGCTCGGCCACGTCGTCGTCGGGTCGACCGACCACGAGGCCAGCAGCCGCTTCTTCACCGACGGCATTGGCCTGAAGGTAAGCGACGAGGTCCCCGGCATCGCCGCGTTCCTGCGCTGCTCGACCGACCACCACAACGTCCTCGTGCAGCCCGCGCCCGTCCCGTTCCTGCACCACACCTCCTGGGAGGTCGAGGACGTCGACGAGATCGGCCGCGGCGCGCACCGGATGCTGGAGGGCCATCCCGAACGGCACGTCTGGGGCCTCGGCCGCCACCACATCGGCTCCAACTTCTTCTGGTACCTCAAGGACCCGGCGGGCAACTTCTCCGAGTACTACAGCGACCTCGACTGCATCGTCGACGACGCGATCTGGAAGCCCGAGGTCTTCACCGACATGCGCGCCCTCTACAACTGGGGCCCGCCCGTGCCGCCGTCGTTCATCGAGCCCGAGGACATGGCGGCGCTCATGGCCGGGGCCCACAGCGCATGACCGCCCACCACAGCGAAGGGGATCGTCCCCTCGTCCTCGGCCCCGAGGATCTCCCGCTGGTGGAGAAGATCCCGCTGGCCGAACGCGACCTGCCCGCCAGCACGTACGACCTCATCTCCCGTACGGCCGCCGCCCACCCCGACGCGCCCGCCCTGCACCTCCTCGGGGAGAACGGTCGCCACTGGTCCGAGCCCGACACCTGGAGCTACGCCGACCTGCTCCGCAACGTCCACAGGATGGCGCATGCCTTGACCGCCGCCGGGCTGCGCCCGGGTGGGACGTCGGCGCTCCTCTTGCCTAGCACTGGCATGACGTACGCGGCGCTGCTCGCGGCGCAGGCGATCGGCGTCGCCAACCCCGTCAACCCCATGCTCTCCGAGGAGCACATCGCCGACATCCTCACCCTCACCAAGGCCGAAGTCCTGGTGACGGTCCCCGCCCTGGCCGAGAAGGCACGCTCGGTGGCCGATCGCGTGGGCGACCGCATGGTGCTCCTGGTGATCGGCGCTGACGACCAGGGCCACCCGGACGACGCGTTGCCCACCGGCCGCCGCCCGCACCCTGGCGACATCGCCGCCTACTTCCACACCGGCGGCACGACCGGGACGCCGAAGGTGGCACCGCACACGCACGCCATGGAGGTCTACATGGCGTGGGCGCTCGGCTCGACGGGCGGCTTCCTGGGCGACGCGGTACCGCTCGCCGGGCTGCCGCTGTTCCACGTGAACGCCGTCCACGTCACCGGCCTGGCGCCGTTCATGCACGGCCGCCCGGTCGTCAGCCTCGGCCCGCTCGGCTACCGCGACCGGACGCTGATGCCCGACTTCTGGCGGATCGTCGAACGGTTCCGCGTGACCTCGTTCTCGGCGGTCCCGACCGTCTACGCGATGCTCCCGCCGATCCCCGGCGACGCCGACCTGTCCAGCCTGCGGGCGGGCGCGGTCGGTGCCGCGCCGCTGCCGTCCCGCGTACGGTCCGGATTCGAGTCGGCGGCGAAGGTGCCGATGCTGGAGGGGTACGGGCTGACCGAGGCGACCTGCGCCACCACGGCGACGCCCGCGTTCGCCCCGCGCCCCGGCTCGGTCGGCATGCGCCTGCCGTATCAGCACGTCAAGGCCGTACGGGTGGACGCGGACGACCGGCCGGCCGGCGACTGCGAGCCCGGCGAGGTCGGGGTGCTCGCGGTCGGCGGCCCCTCGGTCTTCCCCGGCTACCTCGGCCCGAACGGTCCCGACCCGTCCGGCAAGGTCTTCGACGGCTGGCTGCTCACCGGCGACCTCGGACGCGTGGACGACGACGGCTACGTCTACCTGACCGGCCGCGCCAAGGATCTCATCATTCGCGGCGGCCACAACATCGATCCCCGCCCGGTCGAGGAGTCGCTGCTCGCCCATCCCCTGGTCACCGGCGCCGCCGTGATCGGCCGCCCCGACCCGCACTCCGGCGAGATCCCCGTCGCCTACGTCACCACCGCAGCCACGATCACCGAGGGCGATCTGCTCGCCTGGGCCCGCGACCACGCACCCGAACCGGCCGCCGCCCCCAAGGCGGTCCACGTGATCGACGAGCTGCCCGTCACCACGGTCGGCAAGCCCTATAAGCCCGCCCTGCTGGCCGATTCCGTCCGTCGCCTCGTCCTGGCCGAGATGGCGAACCACAACGTCGCAGGCACCGTCGAGGTCGCCCTTCGCGACGGCCACCCGTTCGCCGAGATCCACACAGGTGAAGGGGATCTCGAAGGCCTGAGCGCCGCGCTCGACCGCTACCCGTTCTCCCACCGACTGGAGCGATCATGACCACCGGCCCCGGGCGCATCGACGTCCATCAGCACATGGTCCCGCCCGGCTACGCGGCATGGCTGCGGTCGCACGGCATCCACGCCCCCGGCGGCAGGGAACTGCCCGAATGGAGCCCGGACCTGGCGCGAGAGCTGATGGACCGCCAAGGCATCGGCACCGCGATCCTCTCGCTCACCACGCCCGGCGCGCATCTGGGTGACACGGCCGAGGCGATATCGGCCGCACGCGAGTTCAACGAGTTCGGCGCCGAACTGGCCAAGGACCATCCCGACCGCTTCGGCTGGTTCGCGACCCTCACGCTCCCTGACGTCGACCCGGCCGTCGCGGAGGCGGCGCACGCTCTCGACGACCTGGGCGCCGACGGTGTCGTGTTGCTGGCCAACAGCCGCGGCCTCTACCTGGGCGACCCGGCGATGGACCCGCTCATGGCCGCGCTCGACGAGCGTTCCGCCGTCGTCCTCGTTCACCCGGCCGAACTGCCCGGCCCGCCCGCGCCCGGCATCCCGCCGTTCGCGGCCGACTTCCTCCTGGACACCACCCGCGCCGCCTACAACCTGGTACGCCACGACGTCCCGCGCCGCTTCCCGCGGATCCGCTTCATCCTCGCCCACGCGGGCGGCTTCGTCCCGTACGCGGCACACCGCCTGGCCGTCAGCGTGTTCGCCGACACCGGCCGCGACCTCAACGACATCCTCGACGACCTGCGCGGCTTCTACTTCGACACGGCGCTGTCGTCGAGCCCGTCCGCGCTCCCCTCGCTCCTGGCGTTCGCCAAGCCCGGCCATGTCCTCTACGGCAGCGACTGGCCGTTCGCCCCGGAACTCGCGGTCGCCTACTTCAACGAGCCGATCGCGGGCGACGACGACATCGGTCACCGCAACGCCCGCGCGCTCTTCCCTCGCTTCAAGGAGAACACCCATGCCTGAACGCCCTTCCGAGGTGGATGTGGATGTGGACGTGCTCATCGTGGGCGGGGGCGGCGCCGGGCTGACGGCCTCGATCCTGCTCTCCGAACTCGGCATCGACCACGTGCTGATCAACGCACGGCCGAGCACGTCCAACCTGCCCAAGGCGCACCTGCTCAACCAGCACACCATGGAGATCTTCACCGATCTCGGCGTCGCCGACACCGTCTACGAGCGCGGCACGCCGGCCGAGAACATGCGCTACTCCGGCTGGTATGCGGGCCTCGCCGGCACCGACCCCGACGCGGGCCGCCGCTTCGGCCTCATCGAGTCCTGGGGAGCGGCCGGCTCGTCCCCCGAGTGGGCCGCCGCCAGCCCGTACCGCTCCACGAACCTCCCGCAGATCCGGCTCGAGCCCGTCCTGCGCGAACGCGCCGAGGCCCTCGCCCCGCCCGGCCGCATCCGCTTCCACCACGAACTGACGACGTTCACCCAGGACGCCGACGGCGTGACCGCCACCATCGCGGATCACGCCACCGGCACTGGCACCGGCGCCGCGTACGAGATCCGCGCCCGCTACCTGCTCGGCTGCGACGGCGGCCGTACGGTCGGACGCGCGCTCGGCATCGACCTGGAGGGCCCGCGCGACCTCATGCGGGTCGCGACGATCCATCTCACGGCGGACCTGTCGGCCTGGGCGCGCGACCCCGAGGTGTACATCCGCTGGCTGCTGATCCCCGACACCGGAACGGGCGCGACCGTCGTTCCGATGGGGCCGACGCGCTGGGGGCCCGATTCGGAGGAGTGGGTCGTTCACCTCAACTACGCGACCGACGACCCGCGCGGCCTCGACGACGACAAGGTCACCGCCGACCTGCGCACCACCCTCGGCCTGTACGACCACGACCTCACCGTCCACCTCATCACCCGATGGGCGATCGAGGGCGTGGTGGCGAGCCGTTTCCAGGACGGCCGCGTGTTCCTGCTCGGCGACGCCGCCCACCGGCATCCGCCCACGGGCGGGCTCGGGCTGAACGCCGCCATCCAGGACACCGCCAACCTCGCCTGGAAGCTCGCCGCCGTCCTGCGGGGCGAGGCTGGCGCGGCCCTGCTGGACACCTATGAGCCCGAACGGCGCCCGACGACGGCCCGCAACGTGCAGCGGGCGATCGACAACGCGCTCAACCACATCGTCACCGCCGACGCCATCGCCGCTGGCGACACCACCGACCCGGCCGGGAACTGGGCGAACATGCGGCGCCTGTGGAGCGGCCTGCCCGAGGACGCCGAGCACGCCGCCCATGTACGGCGGCTCATCGCGGGCCAGTCGATGGAGTTCAACGAGCACAACATCGAGTACGGCTATACCTACGCGTCATCGGCGATCGTCCCCGACGGCACCGCGGCGCCCGACAACCCGGACCCGATCCGTATCTACCAGCCGTGCGCCCGCCCCGGCCATCCGCTCCCCCACGCCTGGCTGGACGCCGACGACGGCACCCAACTCTCGACGCTCGACCTCGTCCGTCCCGGCCGCCTGCTCCTCATCGCGGGTGAGGACGGCGAGGACTGGTGCGAGGCCGCCGTCAAGCTCGCCGACACCGCGCCACTGGACGTCGTCCGCATCGGACATCTGGACGGCGAGTATCTGGACCGGCGTTCGACCTGGTTCAGGCTCCGCGGCCACGACGGAGGCGGCGCCGTCCTCGTCCGCCCGGACCGCTTCGTCGCCTGGCGTGCCCTAACCACGTCCGCCGATCCCGTGCGCGACCTGTCCGCCGCCCTGGACGCCGTTCTCGCCCGCCGCTAGCAGTGCAGGTACCGTCGTGAGGTGATCATCGAGGAGACGGCTTGCTGATTCACCTGCTGACCCTGCGCTACACCGGCACCGAGGACGACGTCGCGCCCCACGTCGGCGCGCACGTGGAGTACCTCGAACGCCACCACGGCGACGGGACGTTCCTGGCGTCCGGCCAGACCGTTCCGTCGTCGGAGGGCGGCGCCATCATCGCCTGCGGCATCGACCGCGCCGAGGCGGAACGGATCACCTCGACCGATCCGTTCGTGCGCGCGGGCGTCGCCGCGTACACCATCACCACGATCGAAGCGGCCCGCCTCCACCCAGCGCTCGCCGCCGCGTTCTAGGACTCGCGGGCCTGGGACTCGCGGGCCTAAGACCTGCGGGGCCTAGGGCTTGCGGGGCCTGGGATCTGCGGGGCTTAGGGCTTGCGGGCCACGCCCGCGAACTCGTCCACGTCCCGTACCTCGCCGATCTCGGTCGGGTCCGGGCGCCACCGGCTGCACGAGACGACGCCCGGCTCCAGCAGCTCCAGGCCCTCGAAGAAGCGCTCGATCTCGGCGCCGCTCCGCAACGTCATGGCCGGCTTCACGAACTGGTTGCGGTGCGCGACGACCTTCTCGGTCGCCTCCCCGTAGACCTCGCTCGTGCTGTGCGCGATGACCAGGTGGCTGCCCGGCGGCACGGCGTCCACGAGCTCGCGCACCACCTCGTACGCCCGCTGCGTCTCGGGCACGTAGATCAGCACGCCCAGCAGCATCAGCGCGACCGGCTTGTCGAAGTCCAGAGTGGCGGCCGCCTCCCTGAGGATCCGGCCGGGGTCGTGCAGATCGGCCTCGATGTAGGCCGTCGCCCCCTCTGGCGTACCGCCGAGCACCGCGCGCGCGTGCGTGAGCACCAGCGGGTCGTTGTCGACGTAGACCACTCGCGAACGAGGATTCAGCGTCTGCGCGACCTCGTGCGTGTTCGAGGCCGTCGGCAGCCCCGTTCCAATGTCGAGGAACTGCTCGACGCCCGCCTCGCCCGCGAGATACCGCACCGCCCGGCCGAGGAACGCCCGGTCGGCCCGCGCGAGGTGCACGATCTCCGGATACATCTCGGCCATCCGGTCGCCGACCTCGCGATCGGCCGCATAGTTGTCCTTGCCGCCGACCCAGTAGTTCCAGATCCGCGGCGCATGCGGCACGTTCGTGTTGATCCCGGCCCGCGAAGCGCGCTCGGTCTCGTCCCCCGTCATGAACACCCCACCCAGGTTGTCACGAGATCAACCTATTGTTCCGTATCGTCGCCCGACCGGAAAATGGTTCACATTGCGCCAGGGCAAACGACGCTTCCGCCCTTGTTCATCGCGCGCCTTCCGTGGACTCGGCGACGCGTTCGGCGAGCGCGGTCGCCTGGAGCTCCGGGTCGGCCTTCCGCCGGGGCAGGGTGAGGGTGAAGACCGCGGCGACGAGCGCGACGCCGCAGCCGATCAGCATGCCGGTCCGGAAACCGTCCTCGGAGGGCAGCGAGTGGCCGCCGAGGCTGATGGTCATCTGGGACAGGACGACGCCGACGACGGCGGCCGACACCGAGGTGCCGAGTGAACGCATGACGGTGTTGAAGCTGTTGGCGGCGGCCGTCTCCGACTGCGGCACCGCGCCCATGATGAGCGCGGGCATGGCGCCGTACGCGAGGCCGACGCCCGCGCTGCAGACCATCGTCACGATCATCAGGCCCCAGGGAGCGCTGAGGAGGGCCATGGACGAGCCGTAGCCGATCGCGATGACCAGGCTGCCGACGCCGAGCGTGACCTTGGGCCCGCGCGCCTTGGACAGATTCGCGCCCAGCGGGGAGACGGCCATCATCATCAGCCCGGACGGCGCCATCCAGAGACCGGCGGCCAGCATCGACTGGCCCAGGCCGTACCCCGTCGTCTTGGGCAGCTGCAGGAGCTGCATCACGACCAGGGACTGCGCGTACATCGCGAAGCCGACCAGGATGGAGGCGATGTTGGTCAGCAGCACCTGACGGCGGGCGGTGACGCGCAGGTCGATCAGCGGGTCCGTCACGCGCAGCTCCCAGACACCCCAGGCCAGCAGCAGCACGACGGACCCGGCGAACAGGCCGAGGGTCGTGGTGCTCGCCCAACCCCAGTCGGCCCCCTTGGACACGCCGAGGAGCAGGCAGATCACGCCGCCGCCGAGCCCGACCGCCCCGACCACGTCGAAGCGCCCGCGTGCGCCCGCCGGACTCCCGGAAGCCGCAGGAGTCGCGGCAGTCCCGGGAGTTGCAGGAGTTGCGGGAGTCGCAGGAGTTGCGGGCGTCGCCGGAACGAGGATCCAGATCAGCACGGTGATCACCGCGCTGAGGACGGCGGACGCCCAGAACAGCGCGCGCCAGCTGGCGTTCTCCGCGACGGCCGCCGCGATCGGCAGGCCGAGCGCGCCGCCGATGCCCATGGACGAGCTCATCAGCGCGATCGACGACCCGAGGCGTTCGGGCGGGAGCAGGTCGCGCAGGGCGCTGATGCCCAGCGGGACCAGGCCCATCCCCATGCCCTGAAGCCCGCGACCCACGATCATCGGCGCCAGCGAGCCGGCCAGCGCGCAGGCGATCGAGCCCGCGATCAGCGGGACCGTGCTGATCAGGAGCATCCGCCGCTTGCCGTACAGGTCGCCCAGGCGCCCGACCGTCGGGGTCGAGACCGCCGCCGCCAGGAGGGTCGCGGTGACCGTCCAGGAGGCGTTCGAGGCGGACGTGTGCAGGATCTGCGGGAGCTCGCCGATCAGCGGGACGACGAGGGTCTGCATCAGCGCGGCGACGATGCCGGCCACGGCCAGGACCGCGACGATGCCCCCGCCCTGGGCGGACGGGGTGGTGGGCTTGGAGTCGTGCACGGGGGGTCTCTCCTCCTTCGCGGGCATTCGTGTGCACGATACACATGATGTGCACTATGCACAACATGTGGCATCTGCATGCCATGTGTATTGCGCACAACTGCTGTGATAGTCATGAGGCAAGCCCGGATTCGCGAAGGGGTCACCAGCATGGACAGGCCGACCGAACAGATCGAGTACGAGACGATGCTGCTCGGCCGGCACAGCCACCTCGTCGCCGAGCCGGTCGAGCGCGACGACCGTCTCGAGCGCAGCGGCTACATCCTCCTCAGCCGCGTCCGCGTCGACGGCCCCATGACCATCCGGCAGCTCAGCGACGCGTTCGGCCTGGACCCCTCGACGCTCAACCGGCAGACCTCCGCCCTGATGCGCGCCGGCCTGCTCGAACGCATCCCCGACCCCGACGGCGGCATCGCCCGCAAGTTCCGCATCACGGCGGTCGGCGAACGCCGCCTGGACGAGCACCGCGACGACATCATCACCGGCCTCGACAAGGTCATGGCCGGCTGGAGCGGCGACGACATCGCCGCGTTCGCGGGCTTCCTGCGCCGCTTCAACACCGACATCGAACACCTGACCGGCCGCCCCTGGCCCCGCCCCTAGGACATGTGCCGGCTGGTCGGGTCGTGGGT
Source organism: Actinomadura barringtoniae (assembly GCF_017573505.1). GTDB lineage: Bacteria > Actinomycetota > Actinomycetes > Streptosporangiales > Streptosporangiaceae > Spirillospora > Spirillospora barringtoniae. The sequence continues at coordinate 2,742 of NZ_JAGEOJ010000034.1, read as the reverse complement.
GATCATCCGACGAGGCGTTCGCTGGTCTTCCAGAGGTCCTCGGCCTTCACCGTGTCGTAGGAGTCGTCCGAGGACGGGATCCTTCGGTATCCGGAGAAGTACTCGCCCGTTGTCTCGGCGTGCTCCGGCGCGGTGACCAGGCGGCCCAGTGCCCGGCCGGATCGGCGCGGCGTGTGGATGTTGAGGCCCGGTACGACGACCAGCGCGGGCATGACGTACCGCCACGCGAACGCCTGGACGCCGCCGTACTCCCGGGCGAGGCCGGTGCCGGGCATCAGTCCCGGGTCGAACGCGTTGACCGTGATCCCGGTGCCGCTGAGGCGTCTGGCGAGCTCATACGCCATGAGCACGTTGCAGAGCTTGGACATGGTGTAGCGGCGGCGCCCTTCCAGAGCGGTGTCTTCGCCGGGGCGCGCCATGTCCTCGGCCGTGGTGTAGCTGGGCGCGGGCATCCCGGTCGGCTTGGCCGGATCATGGGTGTCGCTGGCGACCATCACGATGCGCGCGGCGCCATCGTCGTCGAGGTGGGGCCGCAGGTGCTGAATGAGGGCGAAGTGGGCCAGGTGGTTGACCGCGAAGGTCAGCTCGTAGCCGTCCTTGCTGGTCCGTGCCCCCGATGCGTTCTGGAGGCCGGCGTTGCAGACCAGCCCGCGCAGCGGCGGCAGGCTCATGGCCGTCAGGCGTTCGGCGAACGCCTGGACCTCCGCGAGCGAGCCGAGATCCAGCTGCATGCCGGTGACGTCGGCCTTCGTCTGCTCGCGGAGTGTGCGGGCGGTGGCCTCGGCGTGGGCGGCGCCGCGGCCTGTGATGACGATGTGGACTCGCGGGTCGGCCTCGGCGATGGCACGGGCCGCCTGACGGCCGAGGCTGCCCGTCCCTCCAGTGATGAGAACGGTGCCGTGACTGGTGGCCATGTGACTCGCTCCAGGATCGGGGATGCGGACCCGTTCAGCCTGGAGCAGGGCGGCTGCAGGGAGGAGAGCACGATCAAGTCTGGGATCGGCCGTACCACCCAGGTGGGAGCGCGAGGCGCAGCCATAGATGATCAGAACGCCCGGCGCCCGGCGCTCGGCCTGGCCTGTGGCTAGCTGCGAGTGGCGGTCACGTAGGCGAACGCGCCCGAGGGCGTGAGGCGGACGTCGGTGAAGCCGACGTCGTCGAGCCAGCCGCAGACTTGGGCCGTGGAGGCGCTCTGTCCCGCCGTTCCCATGCGTCGACCCAGTGCGAGCGCCGCCCGCTGAACGAGCTGACCGTCGGCGCACAGCCAGCTCAGCAACAGCGTGCCGCCGGGCCGGAGCACCCTGGCGATCTCCTCCACCGCGGCCCGTGGCCCGGGAAAGCAGTGCAGCCCGGTGAAGCTCAGGCACACGTCGAACTCCCCGTCGACGAAGGGCAGCTCCGACACGTCGGCCTCGCAGGTCTCCACCTGATCCGACACCCCGGCGTCGCCCGCGGCATGACGGGCCCGTGACAGCATCGTGGGCGCGATGTCCGCCGCCACGTACCGCAGCCCCTGGCCTGGACGCACGCCCCGCAGGGCGACTCCCCCGCCGCACGGCACGTCCAGCACGGCGGTGCCTTCCTGCCACGTGCCGATCGCCTCGATGCGTTCGTGGAGCAGCCCGAAGTCGGTGTGGAACGCCAGCCGCGCCACCGGCCTGATCAGCCACGGCCGGTTCGCGGTGAACGCGTACACCGGCGCCCACGGGTGATCCTGGCGCCAGCCGTCCCGAGCGGTCGACCTCATGCGAGCCTCCACAGGTGCGGGACTCGAAGCTAACAAACGAATTCGTCTTTATGGCCGGATGACTTGGTGTGATTGCCCTCTCAGTGTTGTGACCGCCTGGTCATAGAGGGCCGGTCGAGCCTACGCTCAGACCAGATCGCCGCGACGTGCAGGAGACCCCCATGGCGGCCATACCGCTCTCCGATCAGGCCATGCGCGACGCAGCCGTCGCGACCGCCGAGCAGCTCATCGCCCTAATGGAGTCGACGCCTGATCCGGAGGCTCCTGTCCCGGCGACCTCGCCGTGGAGCATCACCGATGTCTTCGGGCATGTGGCCATGGAGCCCGGACGCTATCGGGACCTGGCGCTCGGCGAAGGAACGTGGCCCGCTCGCGCCACCGACCTGCCGGCCTTCAACGACGCCCAGATCGCCGCGCTTCCCAGCCGCGACATCGACGACCTGGCCGCCATCCTGCGCTGGGATCTGAAGCAGTTCATCGAAACGCTCCAGGGCTTGGCACCTCAGGCGTTGATGATGTTCGACGGAGACCAGCAGATCCGGGCCGGGCTGTCGTTGGGCACGCTCATTGGAGAGTTCGTGGTCCACGGCTATGACATCGGGCGAGCCACCGGGCGCAGGTGGCCGATCGATCCCGCACATGTCCCTTTGGTCCTGGCCGGAATGCACCAAGTGATGCCCGGCTGGGTCGACGCGGACGCGGTGAAGCACCACAAGGCCACCTATCGCGTGCATCTCCGCGGCGGCCCCAGCCACACCTACCGGTTCGAGGACGGCGCGTTGACCATCGATCCGGCGTCGACTGGGCCCATCGACGTCCATATCTCGGCCGAGCCCGTGACCTGGCTGCTGCTCACGTACGGCCGCGCCAACCCCATTCGAGCCGCCCTGACCGGCAAGGTCCTGGCCTACGGACGCCGGCCGTGGCTAGCTCCCCGCCTGGCCAAGAATTTCCTTCCGGCGTGACCTCAGAAATGCGAAAGGCCCCGCCATTTC
>NZ_JAGEOJ010000033.1 GCF_017573505.1 Actinomadura barringtoniae | reverse complement strand
AACGATGTCTCCGCAGGCCGGACGCCGGTAGGAGGCGTTGGGCGCAATGATCAGGGCCGTTGGACCCGTACCGAGATCACCCGAAGGACCCTGTCGATCAGGGCCGAATGGATCTCCTCTCGCCTCTCTCCGGCGGCTTACGGTCGCTGCAGGCCGACTGGGGAGTCCACAATGAACGTTCGTTTCGCGCGCAGAGCCTGGATCTCGGGCGACCGCCTGCGCCGGCGTTGGGGATTCGACCGCAACCGGCTCCGGCGGGGCATAGACCGCCTACAGCAGCTGGTGGCTCTGACCCTCCTGCTGCTGTACGTGGCGACGGCCACCGTCCTCACTGCCCAGGCCTGCCATCGCGTCTACGCCGCAGGGCTCCGCACCGAGAAGACCCAGGCCGCCACTCGGCACCGGGCCCCGGAAAGTGACTACCGAACGTGGCTGGACTCCCGGGGCAACCCCACAAATCCGCCGCAGACGCGCAGTGACACGCTCGCCGACACGCTCATGGCCGGTTCGTTCGTGCCGCTCCTGACCGGCATCCCGTTCCTGACCGCCTACGGGCTGGTCCGCCGCCGCCTCGACGTCAGGCGCGAGCAGGCGTGGGACCGCGAATGGCAGCACCTCGACCGGCGCCCGACACCATGACCGAGGTGCCCAGCGAGCCGAGCGGGGATCTCCGGGATGTCCGGGACGGGCTCACCTCAGCCGAAGCCAGGGAACGGCTGGAACGGTTCGGCCCCAACACTCTTCCGGCGATGCGCCGCAGAGGGCCTGTGGCACGGTTCCTCCTGCAGTTCCACAGCCCGCTCATCTACGTTCTGCTGGCGTCGGCCGTTGTCACGACGGTCCTCGGCGATCACGTGGACTCCGCGGTCATCTGCGGCGTCGTCATCGTCAACGCCATCGTCGGGTTCGCCCAGGAGGCCCGTGCCGAGAAGGCACTCACCGCTTTGATGGCCATGACGTCGACCACCGCCGAGGTGGTCCGCGACGGCTCGCTCATGACTCTGCCCTCCACCGAACTCGTCGTCGGCGACCTGGTGATCCTGGAAGCCGGGGCCAAGGTCCCGGCCGATGTCCGGTTGCTGGTCGCCGACGGCCTGGAGGTCGATGAGGCGGTCCTGACCGGCGAGTCGATCCCGAGCGCCAAGGATCCGCGGCCGCTCGAGGGCGAGGTTCCGCTGGCTGACCGGCGCGACATGGCGTTCTCGGGAACCGTGGTCACCCGCGGACGCGGCACGGGTACCGTGACCGCCACCGGATCCGCGACCCAGCTGGGCCTCATCCATCGTCTCGTCGGCCAGGCCCAGGGAGTGCAGACTCCCCTCACTCGCAAGATCGCCCATTTCAGCCGCTTGATCACTGCGGCGGTCCTCGGCCTGGCCGCCCTCACGTTCCTCATCGGCGTACTGCGCGGCCAGGCCGTCGCGGAGATGCTCACGGCCGCGGTGGCGCTGGCGGTCGGAGCCATCCCCGAGGGCCTGCCGGCGCTCGTCACCATCACCCTGGCGTTCGGCGTGGCACGGATGGTCCGCCGCAACGCGATCATCCGGCGGCTCCCCGCGGTGGAGACCCTCGGCAGCACGACGGTGATCTGCACCGACAAGACGGGCACCCTCACCGAGAACCGCATGACCGTGCGCGCGATCGCCGCGGGTGGCCGGCTCTACGCGGTCGGTGGCACCGGGTACGCCCCGGACGGTGACATCGTCGAGATGGAGGGGCACGCCCCCGTGGCCCTCGATGCGCATCCGGCCTTGGCCGCCTGTCTGACATCCGCGTTGGCCTGCAACGACGCGCAGATCACGCGAGGCACGGACGGATGGGAGGTGATCGGAGACCCGACCGAGGGAGCTCTGGTGGTCAGCGCCGCCAAGGCAGGGATCACCTCTGTTCCCCAACGACTGGAGACCTTGCCGTTCTCCTCCGAGCGGCAGTACATGGCCACTCGCCACGAGGACGGCGCGGTCCATGTCAAGGGTTCGATCGAACGAGTGCTGGCTCTGTGCGACCGCCAACTGGGACTGGACGATCAGAGAGAGCCCTTCGACCACCGAGCCGTGAAAGCGGTGACCGAGCTCGCCGAGGCGTTCGGCCGCCAAGGCCTGCGAGTGCTCGCGTTCGCCCGCGCTGAGGCGGAGGCGTCTTCGACCCCGCTCACCCGGTCTTCGATCCCGCTCACCCGGCTGTCCCACCTCACGTTCGTGGGACTTCAGGCCATGCAGGATCCGCCGCGGCAGGCCGCGGCGGACGCCGTGCGCGCCTGCCACGACGCCGGCATCCAGGTCAAGATGATCACCGGGGATCATGCCGAGACCGCAGCCGCCATCGGCACTCAGGTCGGGCTCCACGGCGAGGTTATGACGGGCACCGACATCGACGCCTGCCCTGGTGATCGGCTGCCCGGCGCGGTCGAGCGGACCGCCGTGTTCGCCCGTGTCTCGCCTGCCCAGAAGCTGCTGTTGGTCCGTGCCCTGCAGAGCAGAGCCCACGTCATCGCCATGACAGGGGACGGGGTCAACGACGCTCCGGCGCTCAAGCAAGCCGACATCGGCGTCGCCATGGGCCGTGCCGGCACCGAGGTCGCCAAGGAGGCCGCGGACATGGTGCTGACCGACGACGACTTCGCCTCGATCGAGGCCGCCGTCGAGGAGGGCCGCGGCGTCTTGGACAACCTGGTCAAGTTCATCGTCTGGGCCCTGCCCGCCAACATCGGCCTCGGACTCGTCCTGGTCGCCGCGATCGTGACGGGCGGCGAGCTGCCGATCCTCCCCGTCCAGGTCCTCTGGCTGAACATGACCGCCGTTCTGGTGCTGGGCCTGCCGTTCGCCGTCGAGCCCCGCGACGACGACATCATGCACCGGCCTCCACGCGACCCGCGTCTCCCGCTGTTGCCCCGCCCCCTGGTAGCACGGATCATGTTCGTTTCAGCGATCCTGCTGGCCGGAGCGTTCGGTCTCTTCCACTGGGAACAGGCCCACGGCGCCTCGTCGGCCGAGGCTCGCACGGTCGTGGTCAGCGTGTTCGCGGTGACGCTGGCGACCTACCTGTTCAACTGCCTGTCCCTGGACCACCCGATCCTGGTCCGTGGTGTGCGCCGCAACCCCTGGGTCGGCGCCGGCGTGGCCGGCCTGATCGTGATCCAGCTGATCTACACCTACGTGCCTGTGATGAACGACCTGTTCCGCTCCGCCCCCATCGGCCTGGCGGCCTGGGGACGCGCCCTCACCGTGGCGGTCGTCTCCTATGCCCTCGTCGAGGGGGCGAAACGCTGCTCCACGAGGACCTTTGCCCCTGCGTCCGAGCACTCACGGCCGGGGATCCTGAAACCATGAGCTACGGAACCGATGACAGCAGGCGCCTCGAACGCTCCGAGTGCCTGGAGCTGCTGCGGTCGGTGCCGATCGGCCGGATCGCCTACACCGATCGGGCATTGCCCGCCGTCGAGCCGGTCCGCTTCGCCGTCGGCGACAACCATGTGATCTTCCGGATCGAGGAGGGCACGGCTCCCGCACTGGCCATCCAGGGAGCCATCGTCGCTTTCCAGGCGGACGACGTCGACGGCGTCACCGGCGACGGATGGACGGTCAGCATCATCGGCCGTGCCCATGCCGCCCGCGACGCCGCTGCGAGCACCCGGCCGCCACGGCCCACGACGCTCCCGCCCCTCGACGGGACGGACGTCGTGTACATGCGCATCCCCAGCCAGCAGATCTCGGGCCACTGGATCGGCTCGACGGCCCCCCGCGCGAACGGCAACGCCGCCTAAGCCGAAGCGCGGCCCGACGCCCTATCGGTCCTCCGGGACTTTGGTCCCTGGCCGACGTCCGCTGACCGCCGTGGAATGGACTCTCAGCGCACGAAGGAGGCGTCAGATGATCGCAACGGAGGAGACGCAGGAACGCCGTCGACGGTGCGGGCACCACCTGGCCCGCCTGCGGATGCTGGCAACGCCCGATCACGTGCTGAGCAGCGGCTGCCCCGTCAGTGAGGTCGAGGCGGGGGTCCGTGCCGTGCTCCAGGAGGTCGAGGCCGCTCACGGCGCCGCGCCGAACGCCGCTGATCGTCTCACGCCGGTGCCCGGGATCCTGGCGGCGCGTCTTGAGAGACTGCGCGTCGCCGCCGATGACCTCGTGGACGCCGCCACCGCGGGAGACGCTCCCGGGTTGCGCCGACGGCTGTGGACGTTCGAATCGCTGACCGAAGCCATGTGGACCGTCCAGGCCGGCCTCGTCCCGGAAACACCTCGGCGTGGTCGGCGGTCGCCGCGGAGCGGCCGGGCCGAACGGCCGGTCAGGACGGCCGACGGCCCCAGTCGTAGATGACGGCGCTGCCCACCATCAGGTCCTGCAGTGAGGATCTGTGGCGGCTGACGGTGATCCACAGAAGGCCGATGGGAAAGGCCGTGCAGAGGACGGCCCGTATCAGGGCGCGCACGAAGCCGAGCGGCAGCTCCGACTGCGAGCGCACTCTCAGGCCCATGACCTGGTCCCCTGCCGTGCGCCCGCCGTTCACCCAGCCCCAGGTGAGGTAGACGACCGACAGGGTGCCGCCGATGACCGGCAGGAGCCGGCGCGGCGGGTCCGGCAGGGTGAACGGCCCGCCCAGCAGCAGATAGCGGACCGCCCCCGCGCAGACCAGGGCCAGGACACAGACCGCCGACACCGCGAACGCGTCGATGAGCGCCGCCGAGCAGCGCGACACCAGCCCCGCGCGTTCCCCCTGCAGGGCGGCCGGGTCGTCGGTCATCGTCGGTCCCGGCCGCCGCGATGTCGGGTGATGCGATCGACGAAGCGGTCCGCGCGCATGGTCTGCGCACGGAACGCGTCGACCGTCTCCTGGGTCATGGTCCCGCCCGAGTCGCGCACCAGCGCCGGGATGTCGACCTGCTGGAGCACCTGATCGACGATGGCGGCGATGTCGACGCGGTCCACCACCGCGTCGACGTCGACGCGCTCGGCGACCCGGTTCGGATCGACCCGGGCGACGACGGCGTCCAGGTCGATCCGGTCCAGCACCGCCCCGACCAGCAGGTCCAGCAGCTCACGGCCCGCCGTCCCCGCCTCGTGCTCATAGCGGATCCGTACCGCGTGACCTTGTGCGTTCCACGCCTCCAGCCGCCGGCGCACACCGTCCGGAAGCCCTGGGACGGCCGGGAGATGAGGTACGGGACGGCTGAACCGGGTGCGGCGGACGGCCGCGGTGGCCCGGCACCCCGCGTCCACGCTGAGGCCGATCAGTGTGTCGGGCATGCTCGCCAGCCCCGCCCGCGGTCCCGTGTCAGTTCTGGCGTCGCCGGCCATCACGACCGCCTCCCATCAAGGCCGGAACCCGACCGAGGACGGCACGACGGTGAGGGGACAGTGAGCCAGGTGAAGCATGGACTGCCCCACCGAACCCAGCATCAGTCCTGTGAAGCCTCCTCGCCCGCGTGAGCCCAGCACGAGCAGGTCGGCCCGCGCCGACTCGCCCGCGAGTGCGCGCGCGGGGCGGGCGTGGACGACCTCGTAGACGAGCCGGACCTCTGGGTACTTCTCACGCCAGCCGGCCAGGCTTTCGGCGAGGACGCGTTCTTCGCCGGCGGTCACGGTCTGCGCGTCGTACACCGGCGGCTGCTGGTCGCCGGACCTGGACGCGTGGGGATGCGACCAGGCCAGGACCGCCCTCAGCCTGGCGTGTCGCAGCGCCGCCTCCTCGAAGGCGAACCCGGCCGCCGCCGAGCTCTCGGTCGAGCCGTCGATTCCGACGACGATCTCGCCGTACTCGGGATGCTCCTCGCCCCGGACGACGACCGCCGGACAGGGAGCGTGGGAGACGAGCTGGAAGGCCACCGACCCCAGCAGCAGGCCGGACACACCGCTCGTCCCCCGGGTGCCCACGACGACCATCGCCGCGTGCCGCGCCTCCTCGATCAGCCTGGCGGCGGGCTGGCCTTCGGCCATCGCGCCGGTGACCCTCAGATCGGGTACGGCCCGGAGGGCACGGGCGATGCTGCGGTCGACGACGTCCTGGCCGTCGCCGCGGATCCAGTCCCGGACGGCGCCGACCCCCGGATCGACCGGAGTGTCGAAGAGCCACGGAGCGATCGCGTACACGATCCGCAGCGAGGCGTTCCGGCGCCCGGCCTCGCGTGCCGCCCAGTCGATGGCGACCAGGCTGTTCTCCGAGCCGTCGGTGCCGACGACGATCTCGGTCATGACGGTTCCTGCCGGACCACGGCCACCGGGCAGTGCGCGTGATGCACGACGCCATGGCACGTCGACCCCAGACGATGGTCCCGCTGGCTCTTGCCATGTCTGCCGACCACCAGCAGGTCGACCTCCATGGAGGCCTCCACGAGGCCCTCGACCGCGTGAATGCGAGGAACCTCTTCGACGACCTCGACGCCGGGGAATCGGCGGCGGTAGGGAGCGTGCGCCTCGACGACGCTCCAGCGGGCCTTCTCTTCCAGCTCGTCCAGGTTGATCGCCTTGTGCGAGTCCAGCAGCCATTCGGGGATGTGCCAAGCGTGGACGACCCTCAGACGCGCTCCGCGCACGGCGGCGGTCTGGAACGCATACTCCAGCGCGGGCGCGTCATCGACGAGGTCGATCCCGACGGCCATCTCCCTGCGTTCGGGGAACGTGTCACCGCGGACGATCACGACCGGCGCCGACGCGCGCTCGGAGACGCGCAGGCTCACCGAGCCCAGAAGCAGGCTGGAGAAGCCGCCGAGCCCGCGATGGCCGACGACGACCTCCGAGGCCTTCTCGGAGCGTTCCCGGAGCGCCTCCACGGCCGACTGCGTGGCGAGCTCGGTCGTCACCGCGAGGTCCGGGCGGCCCTGGCGGGCGCGCTCCTCGGCCGCGGTGAGCATCTGACGTACCGCCTCGTCGAACCGCGCGGCGCTTTCGCCTGGAACGAGCGAGGTGGGCAGGTCGAACGGCCAGCTGTAGGGCCAGGTCTCCTGGGCGTGCACGATATGCAGCTCGAGACCGCGGCGGACCGCCTCGTCGGCGGCCCAGTCCAGCGCTCGGTCGGAGGGCGCGGACCCGTCGACGCCCACGATGATCGGATCGGACATGTTCTTCTCCTCACAGGTCACGCGACGAGCTCAGCGGAGCCGTCGCAGGTAGGGGTCCCAGACACGCCGCGGTGCGAGGCGTATGCGGGCGTCGACCGCCTGGACGCCGTCCGGCCTGACGATCGTCGGATTGAGGTCGAGCTCGGCGATCTCGGGATGGTCGTGGATGAGCTGCGACAACCGCATCAGCGTGTCCCGCAGCCGGTCGAGGTCACCCGGCCGGCGGCCCGGGTGGCCGTGCAGCAGCGCGGCCGCGCGCACCTGGTCGATCAGCTCACCGGCGTCGGCTTCGGTCAGCGGGGCGAGGCGGGCGGCACGGTCCGCGGCGGCGTCGGTGTCCACTCCCCCGGTTCCGAAGACCACCACCGGACCGAAGACGTCGTCCTGGACGGCTCCGCAGAGAACCTCGACTCCGGTATCTCCCATGGCCTGAACCAGGACGCCCTGAAGAGAGTCGCCGAAACGGCGCTTCAGCCATCGGTGGGCACGCCGGACCTCTGCGGGCCCGCGCAGGTCGAGCTGCAGCGCTCCGGCCGCGGACTTGTGCACGACCCCGGGAACGTGCGCCTTCAACGCGACGCGTCCGCCCAGTTCGGCGGCCGCTCTCACGGCCTCCTCGCTCGATTCGGCCCAGCGCCACGGGACCAGAGGCAGACCGTAGGCCGCCAGAAGCCGCAGCGTCTCGCGCGGCGGAAGCCAGGAGCCCTCGGGCGCCGTCTCCAGGCAGGAGTCGATGATCGCTCGGACGTCCGCCGGACGTATCCCGTCCAGCTGGGGGACCTGTTCGGCCGGCTGCGCGCGCCAGCGCCCGTAGGACCAGGCATGGGCAAGAGCCCGGGCCGCGTTCTCAGGGAAGGCGTACGAGGGCAGGCCTCCCGCTCCCATCTGCACCGTCTCGGCCTGGCCGAGCACCACCCCGGCCACCGGTTTCCGAGTGCCGGTAACGGCCACGCGCAGATCGCCCAGCGCGGTGGGCGAGACGACGGCGAGCACGGCGTCGACGTTCTGATCGGCCGCGATCAGCTCGATCGCCTCGTGGAAGAGATCGGCTCCGACGGCCGCGGTGGTGTCGACCGGATTGCTGACGGCCGCGCAGGTGGGCAGCAGCGCCGCGAGCTTGTCCCGCACCGCGGGGTCGAGCTCGGGCACGGACAGACCCGCGTCCACGCACGCGTCGGCGGCGAGCACCCCCGCTCCCCCGGCGTTGGACACGATCGCCACCCGCGGCCCCTGCGGGAACGGCTGCCCGGCGAGCAGCGCCGCGACGTCCACCAGGTCGCCCAGGCAGTCGGTCGCCACGATGCCAGCCTGGGTGAACAGGGCGCGGCGTACGACCTCGGAGGTCAGCGCGGCGGCGGTGTGCGAGGCGGCGGCCCGGGCGCCGGGAGCGGACCGCCCGGCGATGACCGTCAGGAGGGGCAGGGAACGCCCGACGCGCCGCGCCGTCCGCGCGAACTTGCGCGGGTTGCCGAACGACTCCACATGGACGATGCCCAGCCGGGTCGTGGCGTCCGCCTCCCACCACATCAGCATGTCGTTGGCGCTGACGTCGTACTTGTCGCCCACCGAGGCGAACGACGAGACGCCGATCCTCAGCCGGGACAGGTGATCGAGAAGGCCGATGCCGACTCCGCCGGACTGGACCACGACGCCCGCGACCCCGGCCCGCGGGTGCCCGGCCGCGAACGTGGCGTCCAACCCCGTCTCGGAATTGGCGATCCCCAGGCAGTTCGGCCCGACCACGCGCATCCCGTGCCGGTGCGAGAGGGCCATGAGCTCGCGTCCCTGCTCGGCCGTCAGCCCCGAGGTGATCACGACGAGGGCCGAGACGCCTCGCCGCGCGCAGTCGGCGGCGGCTTGAACGACCCCGGCGGCCGGTACGGCGATCACCGCGAGCTCCGGCGCCTCGGGAAGATCGGCGATCGAGGCATAGCACCGGATCCCGCGCAGATCGGCGCCGGCCGCATGGGAGTTGACCGCGTACAACGCACCGGTGAAGCCGCCCGAGCTCAGGCTGCCGAGCACCGCCCCGCCGGGCGACGACGCGCCGCGGCCCGCTCCGACGACGGCCACCGAGGACGGACGCAGCAGCGGCTCCAGGCTCGCGACATCGGCGCGGCGCTCCCGTTCGGTCACCGCGTCCAGATAGTGATCGCCGAGGTCGAGCGGCATGGACACGTCCATGACGCCGTTCGCGAACCGTTGCCGGACGGGCAGCCCGGCGTCGGCGAAGACCCGCAACATGGGCGTGTTCTCCGCGAGGGTGTCCGCGCGGAAGACACGGATGCCGCGAGACCGTGCCAGCGACGCCAGATGCTCCAGCAGGAGGGTGCCGACACCGCGGTGATGCATGTCGTCGGCGACCGCCAGGGCGACCTCGGCGATCTCGGCGGCGCCGTGCGCCTCATAGGTCTCGTACTCGGCGACACCGACCAGCCGACCGTCCAGCCAGGCACCCAAGGCCCCGTGATCGGGATCGGGCTCACGGCAGATCCGTTTCGCCACCTCCTCGGCCACCCGCCGGTTGAATCCGAAGAACCGCAGGTAATGGCTTTCCGTGGAGAGGCCCTCATGGAGTGCGCGGACCGCCTCGTGATCATCGGACATGGGCTGCCTGATCTCCACCTGGGCGCCGTCCATGAGCAAGGCGAACACCGGCGTGGCCGGAATCTGCTGCGTCATGTCCCTCAGGCTCGATCCACTCGGCCGCGCGGACCACCGGCCGGAGGTCATCACGGGCAAGGACCTTCGGCCCTGCCTGGGCCTATGACCGCCGACCGAGACTGCCACGAGATCCACCATGGCCCTCGCATGCCGGAGGTGACGGGGATGGGGCTACCGAAGGTGACGGGAAAGGGACCGCCGAAGGCGAGCGCCGAGGTGGAAGACGCGCTGGGCGATGACCAGCCCGCGGCCTTCCTCGCCGCCGACCAGGTTCTCCGCCGGCACGGTCACGTCGTCGAGGTAGAGCGCGGCGGTGTTGGACAGCCGGATCCCGTGCTTGTCCTCAGGGGTCGCCGTGGAGAAGCCCTCGGTCCCCTTTTCCAGGACGAACCAGGAAGGGCCGCCGGGGGTGCGAGCCAGGACCGTGCAGACGTCGGCGATGGAGCCGTTGCTGATCCACTGCTTGCGCCCGTTGATGCGGTAGCCGGTGATCCGGCCGTCCGATTCCAGGGGGACCGCGATCGTGCGGAGTGCGCCGAGGTCGCTGCCTGCCTCCGGCTCGGTGGCGCCGTAGGCGAGCAGGATGCCCTCCTTGACGATCCGGCCGAGCCAGCGTTCCTTCTGCTCGGCGGTGCCGCCGAACAGGATCGGGTCGCAGCCGAGGAAGGTGGCGAAGACGGAGGTGGCGAGGCCGATGTCGATCCTGGCCAGCCGTTCGCAAACGCGGTAGGAGTCGAAGGCGCCGCCGCCCATCCCGCCGTACTCCTCGGGGATGAAGACGAGCTGGACGCCCAGGTCGTCGCCGCACATGGCGCGGACGATCTCCTCTGGGCAGACGTCCTCGTGGTCGAGTTCCAGCCGCCGTTCCTCCGGCAGGGCGGACGCGGTGAACTCGCCGAGCGCCTCGAGCATGAGATTGAGGGTGCCGAGGTCGAGCCCCCGGCTGTTTTCGCTGGTCATGGCCTGCTCTCGCCATCCGAGGGAGTGGGTCTTGTACCGAAGTTAGGTAAACGTCCGAGTTCTCCCTAGATGAGAAGGTCCCCCGGCCCCGGGGACCTTCGCCCCTGCCCCGGGCTCCGGAGCGGCGGCAGGCTCGGGAGTAAGGGTTCCTTCGCTCGTGAAGGGCCTCGGGACGTGGAGGCGATCATGCCGACCACCTGGCTGATGATGGAGAACGGCTCCGGTGGCCCGGCTGCCTCCTTCCATCCGGCACGCCTGGAGAGCGTGGGGCGATATCTGCCCGAGACGCGCCTGAGCACCGATGAGGTCATGGCCTCCACCCGGCATCGCACCCGGGTCGATCTGGAGCGGCTCACGGGGATCCGTGAGCGCCGTGTCACCGGTGAGGACGAGGACTCACTGTCGCTGGCCGTCGCGGCCGCCACCGACTGCCTGAACCGTTCGCGCCACTCCGCCGGCGACATTCAGGCCCTGGCGTCCTGCAGCATCACCAAGTCGCGCGACCGCCTGACGCAATGGCTCGAACCCTCGCAGAGCAGCGCCGTCGCGCAGGCGATCGGCGCCCGCGACGCCGTCACGTTCGATGTCTCCAACGCCTGCGCGGGGATGCTCACCGGCGTCTTCGTCATGGCCGACCGCGTCCATCGCGGCGAGATCGACTGCGGGATGGTGGTGAGCGGCGAGTACATCTCCCATCTCGGCGTCAACGCCGCACGGCATGTCAAGACCATCCTCAGCAAGGAGCTGGCCTCGCTCACCCTGGGCGACGCCGGGGCCGCGGTGATCATCGAGCGAGCCCCGCTGGGCGCGCCCGGCATCGAGGTCGCCGGATTCACCACCGTGTCCGGGCACAGCCGGCTGTGCCTGGCCTATCCCGCCCGGCATCATCCCGGGGCGCGCATGTTCACCGACGCCCGGGCCATCCAGCGGGCGGCGATCGCCGACACACCGTTCCTGCTCCGCGAGGCTCTGCACACCGTCGGGCTGCAGGTCGGCGACGTCGACCACCTGATCCCCCACCAGACCTCGGTCCGCGCGATCCGCAAGGGCGCCGGCGCGTTCCAGGAGGCGCTCGGAGATCAGACCCGCAACGCGCCCGTGATCACCGTCGACCGGTACGGGAACACCGCGTCGACCACCCATTTCGTCGCGCTCGCCGAGGAGCTGAAGGCCGGCCGCATCGTCGAGGGAGACCGCGTGGCGCTGCTCGCGCTGGCCTCCGGCCTGGAGATAGGGCTGGTCCTGCTCACGATCGGCCCGGAACTGGTGAATTCCCATGTCAACGACGCTTGAGACGGTCGCCGTGGCGACCCCGCCGCGCATGCGGCCATGGCACAGAACGAGTGCCCGGCTCCTGGCCGATCAGGCCGTCCGTAAGGCGGTCGCGGACGCCGGGCTCACGACCGGCGACATCGAGCTGATGGTCAACGCCGGCATCTATCACGAACGCAACCTGGGTGAGCCCGCGCTCGCCGCGCTGATCCAGCAGGACGTCGGCGCGCATCCCGAGGATCCGCACGCCGGAGAGCACGGGACGTTCTCGTTCGACATCGCCAACGGCGCCTGCGGTCCGCTCACGGGGCTGCAGATCGCCGACGGCTTTCTGCGCGCCCGCGCGATCGACCGCGCCCTGGTCGTCGCCGGCGACGGCAGCCCGGGCAGGCGGCTGGCTCCGGGATTCCCGTTCGAGGCGGCCGGCGCGGCCGTCGTCTGCATGTGGAACGAGGACGCCGCCGGTCTCGCCGGGTTCCGGTGGCGCACCTACCCCGAGTTCTCCTCCCTCTTCCAGTCGCGGGTGATCTTCGACGGCGGCAGGAACACGCTGAGAATCGACCAGGACCCCGAGTTCGCGGACAGGGCCGCGGCGTGCGCCGCCGAGGTGTCGGCCGGGTTGCTGGGCGACGCGGACATGAAGCCCGGCGACGTCGATCTCGTCGTCGCGAACCCGCTCGGCGACGCCTTCTTGGGCCCGCTCTCGCAGCGGCTCGGCGTTCCCGGCGAACGCTTCGTCAGCGTTCCCGGCGGCGACCGGATTCATACGGCAGGGCTCTTCGCCGCTCTGGCGGAGGCCGAGCGGGCGGGCCGGATGACAACGGCCGAGCGCGTCCTTCTTGTCTCGGCTGGTGCGGGCCTCGTGGCAGGTGCCGCCCTGCTCTGCAGCTGACCCCCGTTCACCACCTGAAGGCGGTGCGTCATGGAGAGAATGAGCGCTCTGGACGCGGAGATGTTCTTCGCCGAGCAGTACAGAACGCCGATGCACATCGCGTCGGTGACCGTGCTCGAAGGGCCCGCGCCGGCGTACGAGGACCTTGTCGCCATGGTCCGGGCCAGGATGATGCTGATCCCCCGTTACCTGCAGAAGGTCGTCAAGGTCCCGCTGAACCTCGGCCGCCCTGTCTGGGCGGACGATCCGCACTTCCAGCTGGACTATCACCTGCGGCACACCGCCGTTCCCCCGCCGGGCGGCCCGGAGGAGTTCCGGCAGGTGGCGGACCGCGTCCTCGCTCTGCCGCTCGACATGGGCAAGCCGCCCTGGGAACTGTGGTGCGTCGAAGGTCTCGCGGACGGCCACTGGGCGATCATCGCCAAGGTGCACCACTGCGTGGTGGACGGCGTCGCCGCCAGCGACCTGATGACCGTTCTCTTCGACCTGTCCCCCGAGACCCCGGCCGAGGGCGCCCAGGTCGTACCGCTCCGCAGTCCCGAGCCACCGCCCTCCGCGCTCCGCCTGGCCTTCGACGGCCTCCGGGACTCGATCACCGGACCGTTGCGCCAGGTCCCTGGGATTCCCGCCAGGATCCTTCGGGGCGGCGGCGTCAGGGCCGTCCTCGGGTTCTCGACGGGTCTCCCGCGCAGCGTGGAACGCATGGCCCACCATGCCCCTGACTCGCTGCCGCCCGCCGCCGGACCTCATCGGAGCTGGGTCTGGACGCACGCCGATCTCGATGAGGTCCGGCGGATCAGGCAGGTCCTCGGCGGCACCGTGAACGACATCGTCCTCGCCGCGGTCACGCACGGGCTCCGCGAGCTGCTGGCCTCGCAGGGGCGGCTCGAGGCCGAGACCGTGCTGCGCTCCTTGGTCCCGGTTTCCGTGCGTGGTGCCGACGAGCACGGCGTCCTCGACAACAAGGTGTCCGGACTGATCGCCTCCCTTCCCTGCGGCGAGCCCGACGCGTTGGAACGGCTCCAGCTGATCCGCGAGCAGATGGACGACCTGAAGAGCACTCACCAGGCCGTCAGCGCCGATGCCCTGATCAAGCTCGCGGGGGCGGCCCCCACCATGCTGTCGCTGTCCACCCGCGCCGCCCTCTCGGCCCTGCGCCCGCTGTTCCAGGTGGTCACGACCAACGTGCCTGGGCCGCCGTTCCCCCTCTATGTGCTGGGCCACCGAGTTCTCGAGCTCTACCCGTACGTTCCGCTGGCGGCGGGCGTGGCCGTCTCGATCGGGATCTTCTCCTACACCGGGCGCCTCTACTTCGGCGTCACCGCCGACTTCGACGGGCCCTTGGACCTGGAGGTGCTGACCAAGGGCATCGAGGCCGGCTTCGCCGACCTCGCAGCCCGGACGGAGGTGAGTGGAGGACGCGGGTTCAGCTGATTCAGCTGATTCAGCTGATTCAGCGGGTTCAGCGGGTGACGACGACCTTCAACGCTCCGGTGTCGGCGGCGTTCCCGAAGACCTCGTAGGCCTTCGGGAAGTCGTCGAGGCCGAAGTGATGGGTCGCGAAGCGGCCCGCGTCGAGTTGACGGCCGGCGACCAGCCGCAGGAGGGTCGGGGTGGAGAAGGTGTCCACCAGGCCCGTGGTCATGGTGATGTCGCGGATCCACTGGTCTTCGAGATGCAGCGTGGCGGGCCTGCCGTGCACGCCGATGTTGGCGATCCGCCCGCCGGGCCTGGCGAGGGCGACGGCGAGCTCGAACGTCTCGGGCACGCCGACGGCTTCGACGGTCGTGTCGGCCCCGAGTCCGCCGGTCAGTTCCTGGACGACCGCCATGGGGTCCTGCCGGGCGTTGTTCACGGTGACCGTCGCGCCGAACTGCTTGGCGGCCTCCAGGCGGCTGTCGGCGAGGTCGATCGCGATGATCTGGCTGGGGCTGTAGAGCCTGGCGCCCATGATGGCGGCCAGGCCGATCGGGCCGGCCCCGACGATCGCCACGACGTCGCCCGGTCCGACGCCGCCGTTCAGCACTCCGACCTCGTAGCCGGTCGGGAGGATGTCGGCCAGCATCAGCACGTCCTGTGTGGCGACGCCCTCGGGCACCGCGTGGACGGAGGTGTCGGCGAACGGGACGCGCACGTACTCGGCCTGCGTTCCGTCGATCTTGTGGCCGAGGATCCAGCCGCCGCCACCCAGGCACTGGCCATAGCGGCCTTCGCGGCAGAACCGGCAGGTTCCGCAGGAGGTGATGCAGGAGACCAGGACCTGGTCGCCAGGCTTGATCGTCTTGACTCCGGGGCCGATGTCTTCGACGGTGCCGACGGCCTCGTGGCCGAGGATGCGCCCATCGGTCACGGCCGGTACGTCGCCCTTGAGGATGTGCAGGTCGGTGCCGCAGATCGTCACCGCGTCGACGCGCACGATCGCGTCGCCCGGTTCGATGATCTGCGGCTTGGGGACTTCCTCCCACGACTTGTTGCCGGGGCCGTGATAGACCATCGCGCGCATGAGCTTCTCCTTGCTCGGAGTGGGAAGTGATGTCAGCTCTCGTGGGTGAGCACCTGGTCGACGGGGCGGCGGACGCTTTCGAACTTGTCGCCGGCCGTGCCCAGGCGCAGGACCATCTGCGGATGATCGCCTGCGCAGAACTGCGTCCGGATGACCTCGCGCAGCGCGGGCACCTCCAGCGCCTGCGTGTGGAACGCGGCTGCGAGGTCGCCGTGCTGCGTGGCGCGCAGGAGGACGCGTTGCAGTGCCTGCCCCGCATGAAGCCAGTCCTGGGGTGTGCCCCTCTTGGTCGAGAGCGTGCACGCCACACCGACGACAGGCTCCTCAAGCCAGTCGAGGATGGCGGGCTCGGCACCCCAGCCATGCCCTCTCGCGAAGTCCCGTCCCGCGAAATGCGGATCGGTCGGCGGCGTCTCCCGTGGATAGGCGCTCTCGGTCACGCCTTCGCGGCGAACGCTGCCGGGCGCCGGAGCCCAGCGAGCCAGTTCGCCCGCGTACGCGGGGTTCAGGTGATGCATGTGCTCCGCGGCGGCCGTGAGCGCCGCCACGGCGTTGCGGGTGTGAGTGTCGGTCAGAACGCGGAACGTGGCGCCCTCCCGCTGAGCCTCGTGCCGGAGCAGCGCCAGCAGCGACTCGTCCACCGGCTCCGGTTTGAAGCCTCCGCGATGCGTCCGCCGGCGGCGGATCTGCTCGTACAGATGGCTGTTGTCGTCCGACTTACCGGGGATGCGCAGCCCCAGATGCAGGTCGGCGAGCAAGTGAGGCCGATCGGGATCCGGCAGGAGCCGGACCTCGGGCTCATGACCTTGGTCCCGTACCGCCACCCGCAGGGTGAACAGTGCGGCGCCACAGCTGATCAGCATTTCCCGGCCGTCCGGGTCGGCCACGGTGAGCCTGCGGTCGGAATCGGCTCGCAGGCTGATCCGGTCGCCGTCGGTGGAGAACGACCACGGCTGGGTGTTGTGCACCGAAGGCGCCCAGGTGGCTGCCTCGACCGCGGAGCGCACATCGAACGCGCGCCGGTCATCCGCCCGCCCCTGGGTTGATCTCTGGCTGTGCTCCATGACGACGGGCTCCCTCCCTGCCTGGAACACCAGTCCATCAACGCCCGATGATCATCGGCAGGGCCAAAGGTCTGCCGCCAAAAGGACTTATCGCCCATCCGCCCGCGCCAGAAGACACCGAGGCTGGTGCCATGGCCACGACCCGCATACCGGGAGGGCGGATGAACACGCGGAAGGCAGTGGAGGAACGGCCCGTGTCTCAGATGATGACCACCGAGCCGCTCACGATCACGCCGGACGACTCGATGCTGATGGCCTGGGAGCTCATGGCCAGGGCGCATGTCCATCACCTCCCGGTCGTCGGCAAGGACGGGGCGCTTCGTCGGCGTCATCGACGTTCAGCTCCTCGCCGCCAACCGGGAGCCGACCGGATCGAGCCTGTGCTTCCACTGCAGGCGTCCGGCATGCACACGGGTCATAGCGTTCTCCCACCCGACTGAGCGTCATGCTCTCCCGGCCGAACGCCCGACATGACATCGCCCGCCTCACCGTCGAAGGTGATGCGGGCGCTGCCGAGCCGGCCTGCGATCAATTGGCGGAGGAATCCCGTTCATACGGTGGTGCCACTGTCGTGCATGTCGAGAATGAACGCGGCCGCCAGTGCCTTGGGACATGGCCATGCCCGCGCACAGCACGCGCAGGCGTGCCCGGCGCCCAGGTGATGGTCCCCGAGATCGCGTGCGGCACGGGTGAAGTAGGCCTCGTTCAACGGTGCGGGGCGGGTCTGCTGTTCGAGGGTCATGGTCGTCATCGTGATCACCTGCGTCTCTCCCTGGCCCCGGCATGTGCGGGACGTCCACTGCCTCGACCTTCTCTCTGTGAGCTGCGTCACGCCCGTGCTGAAGGTCCCTTCCCAGAGATCCGTCAGTCCCAGGACACACGGACCCGAGGACCGTCAGACCTCAGGGCTTCCGGCTGTAGGACGAGGAAGCGCATCGGACAAGTCTGTGAGGCAGCTCACTCCGGACACCGGACCCGGTGATCCGCCGCACAGAGGAGCAGGCCATGAAGCAGATCAGGATCTCCAAGCCCGTCCGGCGGCCGCATCCCGCACCGTTGGACCGCCGCACGCCTGCAGGCCACCTCCTCCCCTATTGATCACCTACAGGAGACCGACATGACCCCTCCGATCGGAATCAACGGGTTCGGCCGCATCGGCCGCAACTACCTGCGCTTCGCGCTGGAACACGGGCACGAAGTCGCGGCGATCAACGACATCACCGACACCGCCACGCTGGCGCATCTGCTGATGTACGACTCCACGTACGGACGGCTGGACCATCAGGTCGAGCACGACGACGCCGCGCTGGTCATCGATGGCCGCCGGCTCCCGGTGACCTCGCACCGCGACCCCTCCGACCTGGACTGGGGTGCGCACGGAGCCGAGATCGTGATCGAGTCCACCGGCAGGTTCCGGCGCCGCGACGACGCCGCGGTGCACCTGAAGTCCGGCGCCCGCAAGGTGATCATCTCCGCACCCGGCAAGGACATGGACGCCACGATCGTGATGGGCGTGAACGAGCAGTCCTACGACCCCGTCCGGCATTCGGTGATCTCCAACGCCTCCTGCACCACCAACTGCGTCGCGCCCATGGCCAAGGTGCTGCACGACGCGTTCGGCGTGGCCAGGGGCTACATGACGACCGTGCATGGATACACCAACGACCAGAACCTGCTGGACTCCCCGCACAAGGACCTGCACCGCGCCCGTTCAGCGGCCGTGAACATGATCCCGACCAGCACCGGCGCGGCGCGTTCCGTCGGAGCGGTCATCCCGGACCTCGCCGGCAAGTTCGACGGCATGGCCTTGCGCGTCCCCGTCGAGGACGGCTCGCTCGTCGACCTCGCCTGCCTGCTCGAACGACCGGCGACCGCCGACGAGATCAACCAAGCGTTCGCTGACGCCGCGGCCGGGCCGATGGCCGGGATCATCCGCTACAACACCCACCCGATCGTCTCCCGCGACGTCATCGGCGACGCCTCGTCCTGCGTCTTCGACGCCCCGCTCACCCAGTCCAGCGGCGACCTGGTGAAGATCTTCGGCTGGTACGACAACGAATGGGGCTACACCTGCCGCCTCGGCGACCTCATCGAACACGTCTCCGAAAACGACTGACCCCATCACCGACCCTGTGAGGGCCGACCCAGCACTCGGCCCTCACTCTGCTGTCCGGCTCCTCAGGAGACCGCCAAGCACCTTCGAGATCGTCGACCGGCCATCGGCTGTTCCCATTGGCCGGGCCAGTCTGACGGCGTGTTTGAGCTTCACGAATCTTGCCGTGACGCTTGGTCCCCTTGCTCGTGCACTGCGCGCGAAGCGCGGGAGAGATCACAGTCGAGCCGTACAGCGCGTCGAGCGCATGAGCCGAGGCGGCAATGACCACGATGGAAGCCTGAAACTCCTTCGCCATGGCCTCCGTGGCCGAGCTTTCCGGCCAGGTGGCCGCGGCCTCGCTACGGGCTTGCCTCGCGAGCTTTGAGCCCGGCTCGGGACGTGGCGTGGTCAGTCGCTGATACGGAGGGCGATCGCTGGGCGGATGCGGGCTGCTCGGCGGGCGGGGCCCACCGTGGCGAGCAGGGACGCGGCCAATGTTCCTCCGATGATGACTGCGAGCTGTGTCCAGGCGATGGGATAGGGCGCGTTGAGCGATCCGAAGCTGGGGCTGTTCTGATAGAGCAGCCAGGTGGTCAGCACACCCAGAAGGGTCCCGATGACCACGCCCTCGAAGGCGACGAAGGTGCTCTCGGCGTAGAAGGAGCTCCGGACCGTGCGGGCTTGGAAGCCCAACGCTCGCAGGACGGCGATGGTGCGGCGCCGTTCTCGTACGGCGCGCACCATGATGACGCCGAGTCCCGTCACGCCGATCAGCAGGCCGAGCGCCAGGTAACCGCGCATCAGAGTGAAGAACTGCTGGCTGGCGGTGAAGTTGTCCCGGACTCGTTGGGCGAGATCGGTCGTGACCATGCCTTGAGCGAGGAACTGGCCCTGCAATTGTGAACCGACCCGCTCGACATCGGCGCCCGGCGCGAGCCGCAGGAGCAGGCTGGAGGGCCGTGCCTCGGTTCCCAGGAGACCCGTCACCGCGGGCTGGCTCATCAGGACCGGATACCGGCGGGGTTCGGCGCCTCCGACGCCGTAGAAGACGATGCCGTCGGTCAGGATCCCGGCGACCGTACGGTTGTAGCTTCTGCCGGTCTGTGGATCGGTGATGACCAGCTTCGATCCGGCTCGCGGCGGTTTGCCCTGGGGGCCGCCGGTGGCGCCGTAGAAGGTGTCGATCAGCACGTACGACGGATCGCGCAGCACCAGGCGCCACGCGGCGGCGTCGTCGGGCAGGGACGACAGCCGGTCGTTGAGCGCGGGCGGTGCCGCGGCGATGTCGTCCGGGAGGCCCACCGCGACCACCGGCAGGTCCTTCGCCGTGCGCCGGAGCGGGTCGTCGGCGAGCGCATCCCCGCTCACCAGGGTCGCCGCCTTGGCGACCTGTCCCGCGAACGGCCCTGCCGTGACCGCCCGGGCGGCGTCAGGCCAGGGCACGGCCGGATTGTGGTCGGCGCGCAGGCTCCAGCCCGCGGCGGCCTTGGTCACCTCACTCTGGACGCCGGCGTCGATGATCGCCGAGATCTGTGTGAGGAGCACGACCACGAAGATCACGATGCAGTACATCGCCAGCGTCGCGCCGGTCTGGAAGCGCTTGGCGGTCGGGTAGGCGACGGCGAGCCGGGTCGCGAGGCCGGTCTGCGACGGCCGCCGCATGAGCCGCCGCAGGGGGTACAGCAGCACGTCCTGGTGCTGGCTGATCAGCAGCACGGAGGCGAAGGTCAGCATGCACCCCTGGACGATGAACGTGCCGGTGGAGGCGTCGTCGAACAGGTGCGGCCGGACCAGGTGCGCGATCAGCCCCCAGACGAAGAGCGCGAGGCCGACGGCGGTGTGGACGGGTCGTGCGGGCCAGAAGCGGCGCAGGAGCGGAACGGCTGCCACGACGGCGAGCGCGGGCAGCAGGTAGACCTGCATCCCGACCCCATGGGCGACCACGGGCACCGACACCACGACCAGGGCCACGGTGCCGGCAGCGGACAGGAGGGTGGACCTACGGCGCGCTCCTCCCCGGGGCGCGGGGGCCAGGTCGCGGATCGCCGAGATGATGTTGGTACGCGCGATGCGCACGCTGGTGATCGTCACCGCCAGCAGCGCGATGAGGAACCCCGCCGCAATCCCGTTGATCATGCTCGTGGGCGTCACGGCGAAGATCACCGACAGCTGGTTGCCGGTGTCGTTGAAGCCGTTGAAGATGCGCACGGCCAGCGCCACGACGATACGGCCGATTCCCAGGCCGACCAGGCCGCCGAGCGACACCGCGACGACCGTGTAGAGGCTCCCCTCGATCATCAGCTCGTGCGACACTCGCCGGCGGCGCATGCCGATCGCGCGGAGGACGCCGAGCTGGCCTTTGCGCTCCTCGATGAGCATCACGAAGATGTTCACGATCAGCAGGATCCCGGCGATGATGCTGAAGCTCGCCACGAACAGGAAGAGCGACCCCAGAGCGTCGCCGGTCTGCCGGGCCTGGTCGAGCACCTCCTGCTTCGGCTTCTGCAGGTCGGCGCCGCGCGCGGCGGCGAGCGGGCCGAGCAGACCGCGCGCCTGGTCGGAGACGGTGCCGGTGAGCCGCGCTCCGTCCTCGACACCTCCGCGGTTGGAGATGAACGTGGTCGTGCTGATCTCCTGTCCTGCCTGACGCGCCAGGCCGCTCAGCGTTCCGGGCAAGAAGAAGGCGTCGCGGTTCACGG
The DNA here is from genome assembly GCF_017573505.1 of Actinomadura barringtoniae. GTDB lineage: Bacteria > Actinomycetota > Actinomycetes > Streptosporangiales > Streptosporangiaceae > Spirillospora > Spirillospora barringtoniae. The sequence goes on along the minus strand of NZ_JAGEOJ010000033.1, from coordinate 70,433 downwards.
CCGCGCCCACGCCGATGCCGCCCAGGCCGGTGGCCGGTACGACGGCGGAGATCGTCGCGTCCATGCCGCGCCCGTAACCGTAGAACGTGACCCGATCGCCCACCTTGGCTCCCAAGGATGTGGCCAGGTTGCCGTTCACGACCACCCGCCCCGGTCCCGGGTTAGCTACCGCCAGCCCGGACCGATGGGGTGCGCCGAACCTCGCAGCCGCACCGAAGTCCAGCTCCCAGGCCAGCACACGCGGCTCGGCCACCCGCCGCCCGCCGGACAGCACCGACGCGGCGGTCCCGGTCCCACGCATGGTGAGGACCCCATCGACGTCGGGATTCTGCCGCAGCGGCCCGAGCCGGAACGCCGCCTCGTCGCCCACCGCCGCCGACGGCGACCTGACGTACTCGTCCACCTGCCCCAGTGAGTCGTAGGCGGTCTGGCGCACCGAACGATCGAGCGAGTCGCCGACCGTGAGGCTGGCCACGATGAGCGCGGTCCCGAGCAGCGACCCGGCGACGACCAGCATCAGTTCGCCCGGGCGCCGGGACACCTGCCGCAGGGCGAGCCGCCGCAGTACGGGCCTGAAGACCACGAGGAAGATCACGAAGCCGGCCAGCAGCACGGCCGCCGCGACCAGCGGAAGAGTCAACTCGGGATACATCTGAGCTCCTACGGGCGCATCGCGTCGCCGGCGTCCGCCGGCGGCACCGTGGTGCTGTCGCCCGCCAGCCGGCCGTCACGCATCCGGATCAGCCGGCTCGCCGCCGCACCGATGACGGGATCGTGGGTGACCAGGACGATGGTCTGGCCGTCATCGGCGTTGAGCTGCCGCAGCAGGTCCATGATCTGCGCGGCCATCGCACTGTCCAGGTTGCCGGTGGGCTCGTCGGCCCACACGATGGCCGGTCGCGCGACCAGGGCGCGGGCGACCGTGACGCGTTGCTGCTCCCCGCCCGACATCTCGTTCGGGCGATGCCGCTCGCGATGCGCGAGCCCGACCCTCCCGAGCATCGCGACCGCCCGCTCCCGCGCCTCCTCCGCCGGAACGCCGACCAGCAGCAGCGGAAGCTCCACGTTCTCCACAGCGGTGAAGACGGGGATCAGGTTGTAGGACTGGAAGATGAACCCCATCGACCGCGCCCGGTGCTCGGTGCGCGCATGGTCGCTCATCTCGAACAGGTCATTGCCCTCGACCAGCACATGTCCCCCGTCGATCTCATCGAGTCCGGACAGGCAGTTGAGCAGCGTCGTCTTACCGGACCCCGACGGCCCCATCACCGCCACCAGCTCGCCGGAGCGCACCGTCAGATCCAGGTCGTCCAAGGCCAGCACGCTCAGCTCCCCGGTCCGGTAGACCTTGCGCACTCCCTGAGCAACCAGCAGCGCGTCCCCGTCGCCGACGGGCCGCTCTGCGGGATGCCGAGCCGTCCGTGCGGCCACCGAGAATCTGGACATGGCAATCCCTCCCTAGCCTGCTCCGATGCTGCGCCGACGAGGGACCGGGGCGGCAGGGTCGCAGGTCCCGGTCCGGCAGTAGAAGGGCCCGCGGGCAGGACCGGCCTGGGCCCGGTGGTGGCTCTCGGGCCATAGGGATTCGCAGAGCGGGACCTTGGCCCCTACGGAGGTGTCGGTAACCGGCGAAAGGCTTGGGCCACACGCATTCACGACACCGAGACCCGGGGGCTCACAGATGAGATCGCTCAAAGCAGAGCCGGACGCGGCCACGCCGTTCGAAACGCGGATCGAGACCGTGTCGGACGCGCAGGTGCTCGTTCAAGCACGCGGAGAGCTCGACCTCGCGACCGCTCCAAGCTTCAGCCGCGCGGTCATCAGCGCGATCGGCCTCGGCAGGCCAGAGAACGTCGTCGACATGTCCGGCGTGACCTTCTGCGACTCCCAGGGCCTGACCGCCCTGCTGGCCACGACCATCCACGCCGAGGCCGAAGGGGCGGAGCTGGCGTTCGTCCACCTCCACCCGCGTGTCTCCAGAGTGGTCCGGCTCGTCGGGCTCGACAGGCGTCTGAACCTCCCGGGCCTTCCCGCCGGTGGCGGCGAACGCGCACGGACCTGATCTTGAGAGGAGTCCCAGCCATGCTCGTCCAAGAGGCGATGAGCACCGCCGTGGTGACCGTTGCCCGCAGCGCTTCGGTCAGGCAGGCCATCCGGATACTGAACGACAACCAGATCACGGCCGCTCCCGTCACCGACGAGACCGGGCACCTCGTCGGAATCGTCAGCGAGATGGACCTGCTGCGCGGCGAGTTCGAGGCCGACCCCAGAGCGTTCGCGCGACACGTCGCGGCGCCGGCGGACCCGCCGCCGCGCCGGGTGGAGGACGCCATGACCACCAACGTGTTCACCGTCCGGCCGAACTCCGACGTCGCCGAACTCGCCGAGGTGATGATGTCGACCGGTTACAAGAGCGTTCCGGTCATGGACGGCCCCGTCATCGCCGGGATGATCAGCCGCCGCGATCTCATCGCCATCCTCGCCCGCAGCGACGCGCGCATCCGCGATGACGTGCTGGCCCTGCTCAGGGACTACCTGCGACCGGGGTTCCGCTGGGAGGTCACCGTCGCCGACGGCGTCGTCGAGTTGAGCGGCGACGGCGACGAGCGCGTGCAGAAGCTCGCCGACGACCTCGTCCGTACGGTCCCCGGGGCCACGCGTGTCGTGATCTTCGACCGCACCCGGCCTGAGCATCCGTCATGAGCCATGCGAACACCGGCCTCCCCGCGGGGCCTGACGTCAGCGCGGCGGTCAGCGAAACGCACACGGGAGTGGTGTTCTTCGTCGGGGACCGGGCGTACAAGCTGAAGAAGCCCGTCAGCCTGGGTTTCCTCGACTTCGGCACGCGAGAGGCGAGGGAGCGCGCCTGCCATCGCGAGTTGGAGCTCAACAGGCGCTTCTCCCCTGACGTCTACCTCGATGTCGCCGACGTGCACGACTCCAGCGGCAGACCTCGCGATCACCTCGTGGTGATGCGGCGCATGCCGTCCGGCCGCAGGTTGTCGACGCTGGTGGCCTCCCAGGTTGCCGTCGACGACGCACTGCGCGCCGTCGCCAGGCAGCTCGCCGCCTGGCACGCCAGGGCCCCGCGGAACGCCGAGATCTCGGCCGAGGGGACACGCGACGCTCTCCTTTCCCGATGGGCGGCGAGTTTCGATCAGGTGCGTCCTTTTCATGACCGGCCGCTCTCCTCAACCGGCGCACGCGAGATCGAACGCCTCGTCCGCGCGTTCCTTGCCGGCCGGGAACCGCTCTTCGACGCCCGCATCGCCGACGGGCGTGTGATCGACGGCCACGGCGACCTCATGGCCGACGACATCTTCGTCCTCGATGACGGTCCCCGGGTCCTGGACTGCCTGGAGTTCGACGACAAGCTCCGCTACCTCGACGGCCTGGACGACGCGTCGTTCCTGGCCATGGACTTGGAACGGCTCGCCGCACCGACGCTCGCCAGGCGTTTCATCCGCTGGTACTCCGAGTACGCGGCCGATCCGGCCCCTCTGTCACTTCGACACCACTACGTGGCGTATCGAGCGTTCGTGCGGGCGAAGGTCGCGTGCCTGCGCCACGGCCAGGGAGACCCGGCCGCCTCGGCGGAGGCGGCGGCCCTCGCCGACGTGGCGCTCCGGCATCTCCGGGCGGGCGAAGTCACCCTTGTCCTCGTCGGCGGCCTGCCCGGAGTCGGGAAGTCCACGCTGGCCGGGGCCTTGGCCGAACAGCTCGGCTGGGCACTGATCAGCTCCGATCGCCTCCGTAAGGAGTCCGCTGGGATCCCACCGGAACATGCGGCCGCCGCACCGTTCGGCACGGGGCTGTACGACCAGCCGTCCACCAGCCGCACCTATGCGACATTGCTCGACCACGCACGTCGCCTTCTCGCCCGCGGCGAGAGCGTCGTGCTCGACGCGTCGTGGACGGACCGGCTTCACCGAGAGGCCGCAGAGGCGCTCGCCACCGACCTCCACGCGACGCTCGTGCAGCTCAGATGCGAGGCACCCGCGGACGTCGCGGCGCAGCGCCTGCGTACCCGCCCTCGTGGGTACTCCGACGCCGACCATGCCGTAGCCGCTGCGATGGCGGGACGCGCCGACGCTTGGCCCGAGGCGAGCACCATCGACACCGACCGCCCTGTGGAGGAGTCGCTCGATTCCGCAGTGGCCCTCGTCCGGCCACACGGTCACGAGCACGTCTGGCACAGCCCCGTGGACCCGGTCTATGCCCTGCCCTGACCCCGGTGAGTCGCTCCGGGGGCGAGTCGCTCCGGGGCGGGTCAGTCCGGCCGCCGATCGGCTCGCACGTGGCGACCGGAGACGTGCACGGGATCGATGCGTACGCACACATCGTGGTCACCTGGCGGCCACGGCTTGATCAGATCGTGGAGCAGCCAGACCGTCACCGGTTCGTCGATGCGCCTTGCCGGACCGGTCACCTGCACGCTCCAGCCCTCCCGGTTGACCTCGTCGATGCGGTCGACCTCGAAGCCGACCAGCCCCACCCCGCCGGCCGAGGCCGGCACCGACCCCTCCGACGCCCGGAAGACGATCGCACCACTGAGCACGATGTAATTGACCGGGAAGGCAGCCGGACCGTGAGCCGTCGAGACCAGGACCCGGCCAACGCCACCGGGTGCGAGCAGACGACGACAATCGTCTGCGTCCAGGCTCCGGACGAAGCCCGATTCGGGATCCTCTGACCGCGCAAGACCGGCGACGTCATTCCTCATCCCTCTCACCACCCATCACGCCGAGCATCCCCGCCGCCTCGCAACGAGTCATCAGGGCGAAAGGCCGCTCCGGCAGGCCCTCGGTCCCTCCCTGCCACGGCGATATAAGGCCTTTGGCCTCTGCTGGGTACACGTCCCCCAGCCGAAAACTGGACGCATGAACAGCGTTGAGAACGAGTTCGAGACCCTTGATGACGCCGAATGCATGGCTCTGATGGGTTCCATGCCCGTGGGCCGCATTGTCTTCACCGAGCATGCGCTACCGGCCGTCAGATTGGTCAACTTCGTCCTTCACCAGGACTCCGTGGTGATCCGCACGGCGCCGGGTTCCAAGTTCGACGCCGCGTTGCGCGGCGCCGTCGTGGCGTTCGAAACCGACGACTACGACGCCGAGACCGGCGCGGGATGGTCGGTGAGCGCTGTCGGCGAGGCACAGGCCGTTCACGACCCGGCGGAGGTCGCCCGCCTGGCGGCTCTGCCCCTGTGCCCCTGGGTGCCTGGCCGCCACGAGCAGTTCATCAGGATCCCTTGCGAGCGGATCTCAGGACGTCGGATCGGCTCGCGCACCGCCGCCCGCCGCCGGGCAGGCCACCATCACCGTTCCCGGCCTCCCCAGAGAGCCGCAGGCCATACCTGATAGAGGTCGGCGCCGAGCCTTGTCGTGCTCGTCGCGGACACTCTCGCCCATGTCGGCGTCGGAACTCAGGACCGCGGAGGCGAGCATGATGATGACCGACAGGGCGAGGGCGCTCATGACCATGCTGGCCAGGGTGCGCAGGCCTGCGGTGGTCCATCGGATGAGGATCTGGCGGCCGGTGCCGGGGAGGATCCCGGCTGCGAGGGCGAACGGTGCGAAGCAGGCGAGCAGGGCCAGCCGCTTGACCGCTATCAGACGACCCGCGATCCGCGCCCGGCACCAGCGCTCTGCACCAGCGCTCTGCGCGTCATGGCGGCTCGTCACCGGGCATGCTGTGACACACCGGGCGCTGCGGGTGGCGTGTCTAGTGCGTGCTGCGGCGGAGTGGATGGTCGGGTCCGGCGAGCGGTCCCAGGTGGCCGAGCTTGTCGGGATTGAGGATCGAGTGGATGGTCTGGACCTTACCGTCGACCACGTCCACGGACAGGACGTCGAGCAGGTCGCCCGATGCGTCGCGTATGAGCACGCCGGGCTGGGCGTTCACGGTCGCGCGTTCGAGACGCAGGTCGAAGCGCTGTATCGCTGAGCTCAACACGGCGAGCAGACGCAGGACCTTATCGCGTCCGTACACGGGCTTGGGCAAGGACGGACCGCGGCCCCCGCCGTCGCCGTAGGTCACGACGTCCGCTGCCAGCATGTCGACCAGGCCCTCGAGATCACCGGTCTTGACGGCTGCGAAGAAGCGTTCGGCGAGGGTCGCGCGTTTGGCGGGCTGTGCCTCGAAACGCGGCCGCCGCGCGTCGACGCGGCGCCGCGCACGCGCCGCGATCTGGCGGCAGTTGACCTCGCTCTTCCCGACGACCTCGGCGATGGACGGGTAGTCGAAGTCGAACACCTCGTGCAACAAGAACACCGCGCGTTCGACGGGAGTCAGGTTCTCCAGTACGACCAGGAACGCCAGCGAGAGCGAGTCTGACAGATCCGACGCGGAACTCTCCTCGTCCACGACGGGCTCGGGGAGCCACGTACCGAAGTAGTGCTCCCGGCGGACCCGGGCCAGCCGGAGATGGCTGATGCTCAGCCGGGACACGACCGTCGACAGGTACGACCTCATCGACTCGATCACGATGCCGTCGGCCTGTGCACGATGCAGTCGCAGGAACGCCTCGGACACGATGTCCTCGGCATCGGCGACGCTCCCGGTCATCCTGTACGCGATCGAGAACAGCAACGGACGGAGCCGCTGGTACTCCTCGACGCCGGAGCTGGAATCGGTCATCTTCACATTCCCCCGAACCTGCCCGCTGCGACGACTGCCGCGACGACCAGGACCAGCGAGGTGGCCGCGACGTTGCGCGGCTCGTGGAGCCTGGCATGTGCCGCGATGGCACCGACCATGATCGCCATGAAACCGGCGGCGGCGAGCGGTGTGAGCACCGGTGCCGTGTCCGTCAGCCACGGCACGGTGACGCCGACCGCGCCGAGCAGCTCGCAGGAAGCGACGAATCGGAGCAGCGGCACCGGGAAGACGGCCACCCCCGTCTGCCCCATCTTCACGAGCTTCTCTTTCGACTGGGACACCTTGAGCGCCCCCGAATACGCGAAGACCACCGCCAGCAGCGCCTGCCCCACCCACAGCGCGACGTTCATCGTGACCTCCCCGGAGGCACGTTCTCCATCAGGTCGACCGCCCGCCGCTGCTCGCGGCCTCCAGCCGCGCCCTCATCGCCTCGGCCAATGCGTGCACGCCGGACATGGGGCGGATCATGACGAACAGCTCGTCGATCAGACCGGAGTCGTCGAGGTGGAGGAAGTCGCATCCCTCAACCTTCTTGTCGCCCGCGGACGCCTGAAAGACGAGCGCCAGGTCCCGTCCGTCCGCCGAGGCGATCTCCCGGGTGTAACGGAAGTCTCGAAGGACATCCGCGACCGCGTACAGGAGCGGTGCGACGGCGTCCCGCCCGCGATAGGGCGTGAATACGACGGGGCTGCGGAACTCGACGTCTGGCGCGAGCAGTGTCACGGCCGTATCGACGTCGTGGCCTGCCATCGCGAGCCCAAACAGATGCATGTCCACCTCCGGGATGTCCGAACAGGGATTCAGCGGCCGGGTGCGCTCCATATCCACCCCGGAAGACGCATTGGGCTCCCCGTCTGTGACATCTCGATGGTGAGGTCAGGCAGGAACGGGCTGAATCCGACCACCGAGTTGTCACAGACGGGGACCCCTGCTGCGTCTTCAGGAGTGGACACAACACTTCCTGACCGAGGAGAAGGTGCACTACGTGAAGACGTTCAAGGTAGCCATGGCCGGAACGGTGGCGTCGCTCGCCACCATGATCGCTCTACCGGGGGGCTCTGGCGCGGCACAAGCAGCCACTTCTCCCACGACTACGGCGGCCGCTTCCCCCACGATCACAGCCGGGGCGGTAGCGCGAACGGCGCCCAATGCACGCCCCGGTAACTCCCCTGCTGCCATGACCTGGCCGAAGGCGACGACGCAAGGCATCAAGGGCGCGTGGATCTATGACTACAAGAAGCCACAAACGACCAAGCACGTCCGGTCCTACGGCAAAGTCCAGATGTGCTTCAACGTAACCGGGGACCATCTCTATCAGGGTTACCGGCTGGCGTTCACACGCCGGACCGGTGGCGTGTTCGCGCATTACGTGGACATGTGGCAGCGCAAGTACTGGGGACCCAAGCACAAGACCTGCACGGGCTGGCTGAATGGACATCACGACAAGGTGTGGGCCGAGATCTATCCGATCAAGAGCCCGATTGCACACGCCAAGGCCCACATCTGGATCTACAACCCCTAGAACCGGATCTATACATCCCAACCCCCATCGCCCCGATGGCGGCCCATCACGACCAGAACCGTGACCTCCGCCCAGAAAGCAAGCGGGCGCGGCAAGCCGTGGCGGCGGGTGTTCTACGGGTGGTGGATGGTCGCCGGACTCGCCGTCACCGAACCGGTCTCCTGGGGTGTCCTCGTCTACGCCTTCGCAGTGCTGGTCGTCCCCATGCGCGCCGAGTTCGGATGGTCGATCGCACAGCTCAACGGCGCTTACACCACGGGGATGGCGGTCTCCGGCCTGGTCGCCATCCCCGTCGGGCGCCTGTTGGCGCGCCACGGCTCCCGAGGTGTCATGACCACCGGCAGCCTGCTCGGGGTCGTGGCGCTGCTGGCCTGGGCACACGTCCATTCCCTGGTCGCCTTCTACGCGGCGTTCGTCCTGGCCGGTCTGTCCATGGCCGGAACGCTCTACGAACCGGCCTTCGCTGTCACGGCCGCCTGGTTCACCTGGCATCGCGCCCGAGCTGTACTCGTGCTCACCATCGCCGGCGGCCTGTCCAGCACCGTGTTCGTCCCCCTGACCGGTCTCCTCGTCGGCGCGTACGGCTGGCGGACCACCCTGGTGCTGCTCGCCGGAACTCTCGGCCTCATCACGGTTCCGCTGCACGCAGGGCTACTGCGGCGCTGGCCCTCCGACGTGGGAGCACATCCCGACGGGCACCCCGCCGACGTCCAAGCGCCGGCACAGCCGGACACCGACGAAGGCGCGGTCACCCGCCGCGCATCGTTCCGTTGGTTCGCCCTCTTCCTGAGCAGCCATACGACCGCCAAGCTCAGCGTCACAGCCACCCTGGTCGCCTACTTCACCGGCCGCGGCTACTCGCTCCCCCGAGCCGCCCTCGCCGCCGGTGCCGTCGGCGCCTTCCAGGTCTTCGGGCGGATGACCTGCACGGCGCTCCAGCCCTCGATCCCCGCGCAGCGCACGGCCATTCTGCTGTTCGCCGCACAGGCCGTCGCGCTTCCCGTCCCGCTGCTCACCACCGGCCATGGTCCAGCGGCCACGGCCGCCATCATTACGCTCGTCGTATTCTTCGGCCTCGGGTACGGACTGCCTGACCTGCTGCGCGGCACCCTGCTCGTGGACTACTACGGGGCTGACCAATACCCCCACATCAACGGAATCATCGCCATTTTCGCGGTCGCCGCGCGTGCCGCCGGCCCGCTCCTCGCAGGCCTCGGTGTCGCCGCCTTCGGAAGCCACTCCGCCACCCTGGTCGGCGCCGCGGCCTTGACGACGCTCGGCGCCTACGCCCTGCACCGCGCACACCGCGCACACCGCGCGTTCACCACCGAAGCCGCCGCCGACTGAACTCCCCCAGCGGCGATCGAGAAGAGTTCCCGCCGCCCGGCTTCACAGAAACCACGGCCCGCTCGCAACTCGCACGTTCAGCTTTTGGGCCCTGGGGAGCATCGGTTGGGCGGCGCGCCTGCCGTCCCAGAGGTGGTGAACGCCACCCGGTGGCACGGCCCCATTTCGCCTGGCTCGCCCGCGTCCCTTCATGCCTGATCTGCGATTCAGGGCGCAGGCACAGTCTCGCCGCCGATGCCCATCTCGTTGCCGTCGGCGTCATGAAAGATCCACTTGCAGACGTTGCCGTGCTGCTCCTTTTCCACAGGTTGCAGCCCGCGGGCTGCGATCCGATCCACCTCGGACGCGGGATCCTCCACCCAGATCATGCCCACGCCGCCTCCGGCGCGAGCGGTGTCCTCGATGACGTACACATACCGGCCCTCGGCCAGCTGCCACACCGCCTCGACCTCGTTGGGCCAGAACGCCGGTTCCTTGCCGAGGAGCCTGGTGTACCAGTCCACGGCACTCTCGCAGTCGCGGACAGGGATGCCCGCGAAGATCCCCACTGCCACTGTCGGATCTCCTCTCTCACAGGGCCGGGAAGGCCGGCCAGCCCAAGGGACAGACTTCGCGCGTCCGCAAAAGTCACCGCAGCCCGCTTCAGGGGCCGCGTGGGGCAGGGATCGCCTGGGTTTGCCGCCGGTGGTGCGCCAAAGCCGGGCGGTGCAGTCCGCCTCTTCCTTCCGCGGCCCGTCGTCTGGACAAGTACTAGGCGGGGAAGGGTCCTTCAGCTGGATCGTGAAGGCCTGGCGTTGCAGGAGATACGGCGGCCACTTCGCCTCGATGATTGCCTACGATCGTGCAAATGCGTGTTCTCACCACCGTGCGAGTGGCTCCGCCGGTGCCTTTGGCCGACGGAGAGTCTGGGTTGGCGTGCACGGCCAGCGCGGAGGGCGTGATCGGTGTGCTTGCGACCAGCGAGCCCGGTCTGGCCCGAGGCTTCGTCCGTGGGCCGAACCACAATAGGATGCCGTTCTACCGGCCACCGCGATCTTGCCCGGCGGTGCTCTATACCCACGAGGCCCATGGGTGGCATCGGCTCGAACTGGCGTGCCTTCCCGTTTCCTATCCGGTGATCGCCTTGTTGCCGCGCGGCGAACTGCTGGTCGCTTGTCCGTGCATCCCGCAAGTCGGCGGCCACCCGGAACCCCGCAATGCTCATGTGTTCGGCTCGGACGGAACTCATCTGCGCACATTCGCCCTGGGCGACGACATCGAGCGGATCGTCTCGGACGATTCAGGCACAATCTGGACCACGCACGGCGAGGAAGGCTGGCCCGAATCGTTCAGTCTGGTGCGCCGAGACCCTCATGGCACATGGTTGTGGGACTCGGGGATCGCATGCCTTGACGACGCCGTCAACTCCCAGGGGGGAGTCACCTGGGCGTACCGGAGCCGCTCACTGATCCGGATCCAGGCCGGCCGCACAGCCGAATATGACAGTCCAGTGGATGACGTGCGCGCACTCGCCTTTGATGGCGACCACCTGTTGCTCGCCGGATCCGACGACCGGCTTTGGTGGTGCGCACTGGTCGACGGTGTGATCCGGCGGCTGGACGCCGCGAAGATCGTCGGACCGGCCGGGGAAACCCTGCGGGATTGGCAGATCCTCGACTGCCACGGCCCTCACCTGTACTTCCATGACCAGGGCGATGGATATCACCGTGTGGACATCACCGGCGAAGCGCACCTCCACGCCAATGGGCAGCAGGTGGGGGCCAATTGAAACGCCCCAACGCCAAGAACACCAGCCCCAGACGGAGCCGCTTCAGACGCCCCCAACGGAGCCGACTGGAGCGCCCCTAGCAATGCGCCCGGGGAACGTGCGCGAGGACGATGCCTCCTTGGGAGGCGGCCAGCCCGCGCAAGTGCTCGCCAGGCGCCGACCTCGGCCGCGTACGCCGGCGCTGGACCAGGCGGTCCGTCCGGGCAGGCGGGCCCGAGTCCCGCAGGGCTTGGTCACCACCTCATCAGCGGCCGATACAAGTACAGGCACCCGCGCGACTTCGAGAGACAATGTCTTCCTGACAGCACATCTAGGAGTCCGTACTCATCCATCTGCCGGGCGTCCGCGGTCTGAACTCGACCGAATCCTCTCGACTGTCGCGTATTAGAGTGATGGGCAGTGGAGTTGATGAAGGCGCACGTGGGATAGGTGGAGCTGGTCGGTTCGGCTGGCCAAGACCCACCCGTTCGCCCGACGCCGCGCGTCGGCTCGCGCTGGACGACTTCAGAGCGGCGGTGATCATCCTGCTCCTCCCGGATGCAGTGCCTCCTGCCTCCGTTCGCTCCCACCATGCGCCACCGCCTGATCCGATCCTCGGGAAGGGAACGTCATGGCCGCCAGGCTGACACCACCATTCCGCGCCGACCACGTCGGGAGCTTGCTCCGACCGCCCGAGCTGCTGCGAGCCCGGACCGACCAGGCCGCAGGGCGGATCAAGACCGACGAACTGCGCGCCATCGAGGACGAGGCCATCCGGTCGGTGGTGGCCATGCAGGCCGAGGTGGGCCTGCGTTCAGCGACCGACGGAGAGTTCCGCCGCGCCTCCTGGCACATGGACTTCATCTACCGGCTCGGCGGGATCAGCCCGGCCGACGAGCAGATCAAGGTCCGGTTCCACCGCGAGAACGGCGACATCGAGTTCACCACCGCCGCCCTGCGGGTTCGTGACCGGATCCGCCTCGAGGAGACCATTTTCGCCGACGACTTCGGCCACCTGCGCGACCTGGCGGCAGGGACCGGTGCGACGCCCAAGCTCACGATCCCCTCCCCCAACATGGTCCACTACCGCGGCGGCCCGGCGTCCATCGATCCGGCCGTCTACCCCGACGTCGAGGAGTTCTGGTCCGACCTGGCCTCCGCCTACGCCGAGCAAGTGCGACGTCTGGGCGAGCTGGGCTGCGCCTACCTGCAGTTCGACGACACCAGCCTCGCCTACCTCAACGACCCCGCCCAGCGCGCGATGGTCACCGAACGCGGCGACGACGCCGAACATCTGCACCTGCGCTACATCCGGCAGATCAACGGCGCGCTCGCCGGGCGACCCGACGGAATGGCGATCACCACCCACATGTGCCGCGGCAACTTCCGATCCGCCTGGACCGCGCAGGGCGGCTACGACTTCGTCGCCGAGGCGCTGTTCAGCGAACTGAACGTCGACGGGTTCTTCCTGGAATACGACGACGACAGATCGGGCGGGTTCGAGCCACTGCGCTTCATCCCCAAGGGAAAGACGGTCGTGCTGGGCCTGGTCACCACCAAGCGCGGCGCACTGGAGTCCAAGGACGACCTGAAACGCCGCATCGAGGCGGCGAGCCGGCACGTGCCGATCGAGCAGATCTGCCTCTCGCCACAATGCGGCTTCTCCTCCACGGTCGAGGGCAACGCGCTCAGCCACGACGAGCAGAAGGCCAAACTCCGCCTCATCGTCGAGACCGCCGAGGAAGTCTGGGGCTAAGACATTCCACCGCAGGCTGAGACGCGCCGCCGGAACTGAAACGCGCCAACGCGGCTGACCACCGTTGACGACCGCTAACCGCGGGCCTTGATGCACCGCGCCGTTGGTGAGCCGGAAGTCCTTCACCATCGGCAAGCTCTCGAAGAACACGGCGAGGTCCCTGGAGAAGACCAACCGACAGGTGGTGTCCTGGTTGAAGCCGCCCGGAACGTAGCAGGCCGGGTCCGACCCTGCTCACCGCGATGCTGGCCGACATGGTCCGCGCAGCGGCCGGTCACGCGCGGCGGCGTCCCCCGCCAGCAGGCCACGTTCACCATCCCGACAAGAGCGGCGGCCCACCTGCGCCAACAGGTGGGCCGCCTACGGACACCCAGCCCAGCACTTGCGAAATGAAGGACCCGGAGTATCCACCATGCTGAGACTACGCCTTCGAAGCGACGGCCCCGAGCCCGGCGGACACCGGGGACCCACCTTCACCACCCTCCTCGTGGCCGGAAGCGCCGCCGGCGCGGCCGCACTGGCCTCCGCCTACCCCGCGATCGGCTTCTCGCTCAACGTTGGCGCGACGGTCCTCGCGGCGCTCTACACCATCACCAGGCGTCCTGACCAGGACAGCCCCAAGGACGACGATCCCCAGGAGGGCCCGCTGGATTAAGCAGCGCGACCCCATGGCTCCAACCCGGCTGTGAGGTTCCGCACGTCTCTCGTGCGAGGGCGGGCCTCCTAGCGATCCACGGAGCTGTCTCTGGTGGAGGCTAGCGAGCAGATCGTTCACAATCGTGTGCATGCGAAGGTCGGATCGAATCGCTTGGTGGGCGTTCGGTATCGGCATCGTCGCGATCCTCGGTGGAGTGCAGGCCGTCGGCATGCTCGACGATCCGGCTCCGCCACAGTCGCCCTCCCCGGCCTCTGTGGACCAGTTCTGCCCGCCTGAGCCCGTCGGCAAGGCGCGGAGCGACACCTACTTCAATCGGATCGCCGAACCGTACCGAGGCAAGGGCCCGCACGCGGTGAGCCTGAGGTTCGCGGACGCCGACACCGGCGACTACTCCGAGGGACTCCCCGCCCGATGGGAGGCGAACGAGACCGGCGTGAAGCCCAAGCCCCAGCTCGTCGCCTGCGCCTATCAGGACACGGCGGGGTCGCGGGAGACCCGGGTTTGCGAATACGTGCCTGAGTCCACTGCGAGGTTGTACTCACAACTCGCGGGCAGCACACGGCCCAAGAACACAACCAAGATCTCGCTCATGAAAGCCTCCTACCTGTTCGAGATCTACGAAGCGAAGACCGCCAAACCGCTAGGCCGCTTCCAGATACCCGGCGACCATGCATGCCCAAAGACCGTCAAACTCGACGACCGGGCCCTCATCGGGCAGGCGCCGGACGCGGTCGAGTTGCACAACGCTCTGCGTCCCTACGCCGAACGCACACTCAACTGAAGGTCGGCCGGGTCCGGTCATCGGCACGACCAGAGGGACACTCAAGATTGTCTCAGGTGCTCGGCCGGCGGCATGAGCGGACGTTCCTGGGAACCTCGGGGCGAGGTTGTTGCCAGGTAGGGGAGTGGCCGAGACGCGGCCTGAATTCGCTGCCCTCGGGGTCTTTCATCGCGACTGCGTAGTGGTCGAGACCTTCGGCGTACAGGACACCGACGAGTACGGCACCAAGATCCGCTAGACGGCTCGCCTCAGCGTTGATGCGCTGCCTGCGCGCTGGGAGAGCGACCTCACGGCCACCGCTGACCGCCCGCTGGGATCGACGAATCGACAGCAGCAACCCTGCGCACCGGTCAGGAAGAGCTACACACCGCCAAGGAAGGACACGTGGTGTTCCACTATCGGCAGCATTTGATGGCGGATCACACCACATTGTGACGACCCGATCACAGATGATGGCCTCGTGTCTCCGATGCTACGGGCGGCAATCCCCCCTGGCGGTGGTGGGGTGCCGGCCGTCACCCAGCAACTCGCCGACGCTGTCTGCGCCGCGGAACGGGAGGTACTGGCCCGCCTCATCGGCGGGCCGGGGAGGCCGATAGCGGTCGAGATGGTGCTGCATACCGGTGCCGCCGATCCCCTGCCGCGTGCGGGCATCGAGGACGTGCTGGCGGACTGGCGTGGGCGGCGGCCGGTCTGGCTCGCCGTCGTCGGCGGGCCGGGCAGCGGCAAGACCGTCCGGATCATCGACCTCATGCTGCGACTGCTCGCCGAACGCGGACCCGACGATCCCGTTCCGGTGCGCCTCGACCGCGCCCTTCGCCCGGCCGGCGCCGACCTCGGCGGCTGGATCGTCGCCGTCCTGGAGTCGTACGGCCTGAGCACGGCGGACGCCCGGCTCCTCGACCGGGAGCAGAAGGTCGTCCCGGTGCTCGACGACCTTCGAGACGACGTCGCGGCGGTCGTGGAGCACCTCGGCCACCGTCCGGAGACCCGGGTGATCGTCGGCCAGCGCGTACGGGCGCCGGATGAGCCGCCGGCGCCCCGCACGATCGCCGAGATCGGGCCGATGGGGCCAGACCGCCAGCGCGCCGACGTGGCGCGGGAAGCCGCCGAGCCTGAGCGCTGGCAACCTGTTCTCGACGAACTCACCGCACACCCCCGCACGCCGCTCGGCCGCGAGTTGTCCCGGCCCTGGCGGTTCCGGCAAGCCGTCACCGCCCTGGAGGAACGGGGTCCCGACGGCCGGTACCTGCACCAGCCGCGCGATCTTCTTGGACGCCTGTCCGTCGCCGAGCTTCTGGCGGATGCCCCCGGCGCCGACCGGACACCGCCGTACGACGACGATGAGCAGGTCCTCGTCGAGCACGCCCGCGCCTGCTTGGAGGACCAGCGCGTCAGCGGCTACATCCGTGACGGCCACGTCGACGTCGGCTCGATCCTCGCCCGGCTGGACCTGGTTCATATGGCCGAGGAAGGGCGCAAGCTCTCGACGCACGAACGCGCCGCGGAGACCAGGCGGAACTTGAACCAGCTCGAGGAGAAGCTCTCGCGGCTCCGCAGTCAGGCCGCTCTCCGCCCGGGAGGTGAATGGCAGCTCGTCGCCAACGCGAGTGTGAACCTGCTGCTCCTGGTGATGTTGCGGTACGGCGTCGTCCTCGTCGGCACTTCGCGCGTCATCAGCGGAGGTTCGCTGTTCATCAGCAGAGGCTCGCTGCTGTTCCTGGTCGGCGGAGCACTCGTGGGGGCGGGCGTCGCCGCCCTCCAGTTCAGGCGGCCGCGCCACGGGGCTTTTCTGGGTGTCTGCGGAGGCGTTCTCTCCGGCCTCTGCCTGGCGTTCGCCATCGGGCGGCCCGCAGCGTTCCTGCCCGGCCTCCTCAGCTATTTCATGGTCCTCTACCTGGCGAGGACGCCGGATCCCAAGCACTGGGGGTCGAGATATCCCGCGTCCCTGATCCTCGGAGACCAGGCTTACCGCAAGGCCGCCGCGAAGGCCGAAGCGGAATGGTTGCGGGAGGCCCGGGACGCCGTGATCATCCCCGAACTGACCCGGGCGATCAACGGGCTGCTCGGCGCGGACTTCTATCGGTACCTCTACGAGTACGACACCGCCGGGCTCAAACGCGTGCACGACCTCCGGCTGTTCGTGCCCACCCGGTCCAGGGCCCGGGTGGAGGCCACGCTGAACCGCTCGGACTCGGCGAGTATCGCGATCGCCGGGCCCAGGGGTGCGGGGAAGTCGACGCTTCTGCGGTCGATCCTCCAGGAGCCGCGCCAATTCGCGGTCTCGGCGTCGGCGCCCGCTGAGTACGTGCCCAAGGACTTCCTTGTGGAGCTCTTCCAGCGGCTGTGCGAACAGTACGTCGAGTGCTACGGCAAGCGCGCGATGACCTGGCGCGCGCGGGCCCTGCGGCTGGCGCGGCCCGTGCGCCGCGTGGCGGTGCAGGCTCTCTACCTGGTCGTGGCGCTTGGGGTGCTCGTCGTGCTCTTCGACTGGCAGGGACGTCTCGCCATGGCATACCGCTGGACGAGCGGGCATCTCGACCGATTCCTTCTCGGCTTGCGGGGATCCTGGCACGACTGGGAGGGATGGGCGGCGGGCCTTGCGGTCGTCTGCCTTGCCGGGGTGGCCGCCGTCGCGTACACCCGGCGCCGACGGTCGGAGCAGGCCCGGTTGGTGCGGCGTGCGCGGAGCTACACGGCGAGGCTGCGCAAGGAGCACACCACCGCCTGGACGCTCACCGCGAATATGCCGGGTGGGCGGGGCGGGTTCGCGCGCGGCGGGACGGCCAAGGAACTGCCGTGGAACCTGCCGGAGCTGGTCGGAGAGTTCCAGCGGTTCCTGAAAGACATCGCGGAGGCCGAGGCGGCGCGTGGGCGACGGGTACTGGTCGCGATCGACGAAGTGGACCGGATTGGGTCGATCACGCAGGCCGAACGGTTCGTCAGCGAGATCAAGGCGGTGTTCGGGATCCCGCACTGCTTCTACCTGGTCTCGGTGGCCGAGGAGGTCGGGTCGGTGTTCGCCCGGCGGGCAGTGGCCGGGCGGTCGGTGTTCGAGAACGCCTTCGACGAGGTCGTGATGGTGCAGGCACTGTCGGGGGCCGAAGCACAGCACCTGCTGCAGAAACGCGTCCTGGGACTGACCGACCCGTTCGTCTATCTGGTCCACGCTCTGTCGGGCGGACTGCCACGCGAGCTGATCCGGGTGACGCGGCGCCTCATCGAAGTCAACAACGAGACCGACACGCGGCCGCGGCTGTCCATGCTGGCGTATCGCCTGGTCCGGGAGGATGTGTCGGACGCGCTCGCCGGAACCCGCAGCCACTTGACGCAACTGGCGCCCGGCCCCCCATGGGCTCCGGTCTTCGACGAGCTGCGCACCCGGATGTCCGCCCTCGACGACGGCGCCCCTCTCCTGCCCATCCTCACCGCGCTCGCCACGTTTGAGGACCGGCTGCCCTCGACCGGCCCGGCGGACGGTGCTCAGGAAGGGGCCGAGGAACCGCAGACCCAGGCGCGGGCAGCGGTGGTCGCGTTGGCGGCGCTGGCCGACCACGGCCAGACAGTGGCCATGGCGTTCAGCGAGCCCCAGTTCGACATCGAGACCGTCCGAGCCGCCAGGCCCGGCTCTGACGCCTCCTACACGGAGTTGTCGGCAGCGCGGCGGGAGCTGAGCATCTCCCCCCAGAGCGCTCGCGCGACCCTTGCCCGCTTCCGCCGCGCCACCGCCTGGACCACACCCTGACCTCGACGAACTCTCACACCCCGATCGGACGGCCAGCCCTTGACTGCGCCCGAGAGGGCCTGGATGAGGCGGCGTTGGCCGATCGGGAAGTTCAGCAGGACGGGGACCATCGTCGGCACGGTGCCGACCATGATCTGAGACCAGTCGGTCTTCGGCTGTCACTGAAAAGTGGCCAGCCCAGCCTCGACGGTGCACTTCTCCTCGAGGATGACCGCACTTGCGGTGATGGCGTTGCGGGCATGTTCGCCAGCTTCGAGCGTCTTGGGGGACTTGTTGCGGGTCGTGTCGTTCCGGAAGGACGAGACAGAATCCGCCCACTTCTGCTCGTCCGCTCCCGAGCAGCGCCAGATCTTGACCGTGGTGTTGTTCTGGGTGACGACGTCCAGGCACTTGCGGGTACCGGCCCAGGTGTGGAATTCCTTGAGTTCTTCGGCCTGCGCCGGTGCACCGGTTACGACGACCGCGAGCGAGGCCGGCACTGCGGCGAGGGCCAATGGGACGGTGCGGATTCTCCTGTCCAGGCCGCCTCCTGAACTCCGGCCGGGGCAGCCTGGTCACGGCCCTCTCAATGAAGGCGTTCCACTCCTGTTGCATTTTGGGGTGATCATGCGATGTTCGTTCTCCGGGGTAGCCGCAGGACGAACGTCGCGCCCTGGCCCGGCTCGCTGCGCACGGTCGCGGATCCGCCGTGCGCTTCGGCGAGCTGCCGCACGATGGCCAGGCCGAGGCCGCTGCCGCCGGTCTGCCGGCTGCGTGACCTCTCGGCCCGCCAGAATCGGTCGAAGACGTACGGTAGGTGCTCGGAGGCGATGCCCGGCCCCGTGTCGACCACCTCGATCAGCACGTCATCACCGGCGGCGTACGCGCGGAGACTCACCTGCCCGCCAGCCGGGGTGTAGCGGAGCGCATTGGCGAGGAGGTTGCCGATCGCCTGGCGCAGCCGTACCGGGTCGGCGTCCACGTGCGGACGATCGGGGGCTTCGATGGTCAGCGCGAGTCCGGCCGCCGCGGCGCGGTAGGCGGTCGCGATCTGCTCGAGCAGGTCGGCCACGTCGACCGGCTCGGGGTGCAGCCGTAGCTTGCCCGCGTCGGCGAGCGCGAGTTGCTGCAGGTCGTCGACGATGTGCTGCAGCAGCGTGGCTTCCTCGATCAGCGAGGCGGTGAGCACCGGGTCCAGCTCGGCCACGCCGTCCTGGGTGGCCTCCAGCCAGCCGCGGATGTTGCTCAGTGGCGTGCGCAGCTCGTGCGACACGTCGCTGACCATCGCCTTGCGCTGCTGCTCCATGCGGTCGAGGTGCTCGGACATCTCGTTGAACGCGGCGCCCAGCTCGCCGACCTCGCCCTTGGCGCGCACCCTGACCCGGGCCGAGCCGTCGCCTGCCCGCATCCGCCTGGCCGCCGCGGTCACCGCCCGTACCGGCCGCATCAGCCGGGTGGCGACGAGCACGCTGACCCCGGTCGCCAGGGCGAGGATCACCGCGGTGACTCCCGCGATGCCGTACGGGTCGATGGTCGGCGTACGGTCCTCCGGCGAGCCGATGTAGAGCAGCGCGGCGGGTGCGAGGTAGGGCTTCAACTGGGTGCGGCGCGCGGTGGCCAGGCACTCGGCGGCCGACGCCGGGGCGGCCGGCGTGCCGGTCTCGTCCAGCCATACTTCGACCCGGCTTCTCTGGCACTGCCGGACCAGGGCAGCGAGCTGGTTGAGCGCGTGCTTCTCGGTGGTGGTCGGCCCGGGCGCGTCCGGTGAGCACGGCGGTGAGCCGGGCGTCGACGGACGGGGTGGCACTGTGCTTTTCGGCGCCACTGGGGGCGGGTTCTCCGGCTTCTCTCCGGGTGCGCCGGTCGGCTTGCCCGGCGTGGTCACCGGCTGCGGCTTCTCCATCGGTTTGATCTGCGGAGCAGATTTCACTGTCGTTGCGGCCAGGGCGAACCGGGCCTCGGTGCCGCCGGCGAGCCGTATCGCTTCGTCGCCTGACGGACGCGTCCGACCGAGCAGTCCGATGAGCGCCGTTCGGGTGGGGGCAGGGCCGTGACCGGACGGCGCGCGGGCGGGCGAGCGCGCTCGGTCCGTGCCCGGGGCCGGGGTGACCGGAATGCCCTCGCGGCGCAGGTAAGGGCGGCCGCCGGGTCCGACGACGACCGTGGCGCGCTGGTTCTCGCGGCGCAGGCATGCCGCCTGCGCGTCGACCTGCTTGAGTAGCCGTGCTCGGTCGGGCTCTGGCAGCCGGAACGGGCCGGCCGCGCGCGCGTCGATGCGGTCGGTGGCGGCGCCTTGCACCAGCGAGACGTCGACGGCGAGCGGGTCGACGACGGCCGAGGGGCGCGCCGGCAGTGGCGGGCCGCCGGTTGCCGAGTCCGCGATCCGGACTCCGCCCTCGGTGGCCAGTGCGACCCGCTGGTCGCTCTGCCGGGCCAGCTCGCGCACGGTCGCCTGGACGCCGTCCCAGCGCGGGTGGCTCGCCGCGTAGCCGAGCAGCGCGTCGTTGATGCGGGCGTCGCGGGCGAGAGTCTGACCCTGCTGATGCCGGATCTCGCCGGACGTGCTGCGCGCCGCCAGCCACGCGGTCGCCACGATCGAGCACACCGCGATCAGTACCGAGCTGGCGACCAGTCGTACCAGCAGGCTATGGCGCATGGTCGCCGACCAGCTTGTACCCGACGCCGTACACCGTGCGCAGCCGGACCGGTCGCCGCGGCTGAGGTTCGATCTTCTTGCGCAGGTTCTTCACATGGACGTCGACAGTGCGCTCGGTGATGAAGCGGTCGAAACCGTGCAGGTGCTCCAGGAGTTGTGAGCGGGTGAAGACCTGCTCAGGCCTCGCGGCCAGCGCCTCCAGGATGCGGAACTCCGCGGGCGTGCACTCGATCTCGCGCCCGTCGGCGAGCACCGTGTGCCGGTCGGGGTCCACGGTGATGCCGCCGACCCGGTGCACCCGTTCACCGCTCCCCCGGCCGGTGCGCCGCAGCAGCGTGCGCACCCGGGCCATCAGCTCGCGCGGGCTGTACGGCTTGGTGACGTAGTCGTCGGCGCCGAGGTCGAGGCCGAGCAGCAGGTCGTCCTCGGTAGCGCGGGCGGTCAGCATGAGTACCGGCACGTCGGAGTCGGCGCGCAGCAGGCGGCACACGTCGAGGCCGTCGAGGCCCGGCATCATCACATCGAGGAGCACGAGGTCGGGGCGGCGGGCGCGAGCCTCGTCGATCGCGGCGCGCCCGTCGTGGGCGACGACGACGGAGTGCCCCTCGTGCTGGAGATAGCGCCGCAGCAGCTCCGCCTGTTTGACGTCGTCCTCCGCGACCAGGACATTCGCGCACATAAACCTCGAGCGTAGGCGACCGGTGACCGGGACCACGGGATCATCACATCGGCCTCACAGGTTCTTCACTTTTCTTGGCCAGCATCTCGCGGCATGCGCCACGTCAAGATTCATACCGGCGCCCTGCTCGCCACCGGCCTGATCGCCGGACTGGCCGGCTGCGGCTCGTCGAGCGACGGCAAACCGGCGGGCGGCTCGCCCAAGGCCGGCCGCCCGGCCGCGACCGCCGAGCCGCAGCGGGCAGCGCAGCGGCAGAGCGGTGCGGAGATAGCGACCGTACGCGGCCGCCAGATCGCCGTGCACGAGCACAAGGGCGACGCAGCGGTCTGGAAGACACTGTCCAGCCCGAACGAAATGGGCGCCACCCGGGTCTTCCTCGTCGACGCCGAGGACGGCGACTGGCTCAAGGTGCTGCTGCCTGTTCGCCCCAACGGCAGCACCGGCTGGGTGAAGGCATCCGACGTCACCCTGTCATCGACGACCCACCGGGTGGAGATCGACCCGAAGGCGTTCACGTTCACCGTCTTCGACGGCGACAAGGTGCTGCGCACCGGCAAGGTCGCCACCGGCGAGGGCGGCACCCCCACTCCGGCCGGCCGCTTCTACTTCACCGAGCTGGTCAAACCGCCGAACCCCAAGGGCGACTACGGCGCGTACGCCTTCGGTCTGAGCGGCTTCTCTCCGACGCTGCGGACCTTCGCCGGCGGCCCCGGGCAGCTCGCCGTGCACGGCACAAACAGGGCGTCGGCGCTGGGCGGCAAAGCCAGCCACGGCTGCGTGCGGGTCAGCAACGACGACATCACCTGGATGGCCAAGAACCTGGCGATCGGCACACCGGTCGTCGTCAAGGAATGAAAACACCATCGGAAGGACCATCGATGCACCTGAAGTCCCTCACCGCAGCCGTCGCGCTGGGCGTCGGCCTCACCGGCACCGGCCTGACCTCCGCCGAGGCCGGCACCGGCCTGACCTCCGCTGAGGCCGGCACCGCCACGCCCACGCCGCCCGCCGCCCCCGGCCACCTCCCGTCCAGGCACCCCGGCCACCTCCCGTCCAGGCACCCCGGCGACAACCCGTCAAAGCCCGGCACGCCGCCGATCGCCGCAGCGCCTGGCAAGGCCATCCCCAAGGCGCCCAACTACACCGGCTGACCCCGAGACCTCAGGCCCGCGCGCGCCTCGCGGCGTGGCGGGCCTGAGGAGATCTCGGCCGCGGCCGACCTCGATCCAGATCTGCTGAAAGCCCTCCGCCAGGCTGCAACGACGGACGCCGCGAGCGGAGGGCGATCACGAAAGGAGAAGACCCGTGGCTCATCACGGACAATGGAACCGGCGTTCGGTGCTTCGGGGCGCGGCCGCAGTGGCCGGTGCCGCCGCGACCATACCCCTGCTGGGCAAGGCGGCCGGCGCGCGAACCGGCGGCAATGACGCGGACGCGTTGTTCAAGGCCGGGAAATTCGAACAAGCCGGCCGCGCGTATGAAGAGATCCTGAAAACAGACCCCACCGACCTGCACGCGGCACGCCAGCGCGGCTACGTCGGGCTCCTGGCCAACAAGTTCCCCGACGCCGAGAAATACCTCAACATGGCCCTCAACCTTGCACCCGACGACCAGGAGACCAACCAGCTCCTAGGCGACTGCTACATCCGGCAAGACAAATACTCCCTCGCCGCACCGCGCTGGCAAGCGGGCGGCGAGCAGGGCTACGCTAAATGGTTCGCGGCAATCCGCGGCGAGGCGTATCAGATCCACGGTGACATCGGCCGTGTGGAATGGAAGCAGCTGGATCCGGAACCGCTGGTAGAGGCCTCACTCAACGGCGGCCCGCCGAAGCTCCTGACGTTCTACACCGGCGCCTCGAACCTGAGCCTTTCCGCGTCCGCGGCCAAAGAGGCCGGTCTGGACCCCGTCTACAAGGAAAAGACCGAGTACGAAGGCACCGAAATATGGGTGTACTACGGGATGCTGGACTCCCTCAAGCTGGGCGGCATGGAGCTGCGCAACGTCCCCGTGGGCTGGTCGTCGACGGAGTCGGGCGCAGACGTCGACACTGACAGCGCCGGAATGATCGGCACCTGGGTCTTCTACCACTTGCTGACCACCTTCGACTACGCCGGCCAGTCGCTGATCCTCCGCCGCCCGACCCCTGCGGCAGCCAGGAAACTACGCGCCGACGCCGCCCGGACGGGCACCAAGCCCCTGCCCATCTGGCTGGCCCGTGACCACGACGTCAGCAGCATCGGCAGCATCACCGGCTCCACCAGCTCCGGCCCACGGGTGATGGGCGTGAACTTCGGCGGAAGAACCGGCACGGCCACCGCGGGCACGGCCCTGGAGGTGGCCAAGCAGTTGGGCATCCGCACCGACTACGACCGCCCGCTCCAGACCGGTGCCCACAGCCATCCAACCGTCATCTACCCCTGCTACCCCAAGGAGATCCGCCTCGGTGACGCCGTCGCCAACGACGTCTACTGCGAAGCGGACAAGAACAACGGAATCAACAGGCCCTGGCCCTACGGCCCCGGATACGACGAGACCGGCCACTTCCCCCATTGCTTCTTCAAGCCCTACAACATCACCCTCGATTTCACCACCATGAACCTCTACATCGCCCGCGGCAAGGCCACCTGATCACCACCGCGCCGGCCGATCTCTTGATCTCGCATCGAACGGCGTGGCCTCGACGAGCCTGACCGTGAAACCCCGGCATTGAAATGTCCCCGATGCCGAACCAGGGAGACCCTATTAACGCGGAGGGCACGCTGCGGTTCGTGCCCTCCGCAGCGCATGCGATCAGCAGAAGGCAAGCCCCCCGTTTCCGGGTTCATGCGAGGTGGTCGTGGCCGCTCGAACCACTGCATTCTGCGCCTGCGACATCGATGGTCCGAGCGCCCTCCTGGCAGCAGATGAGCGCGTTCACATCCAGGTCACAGGCTTCCGCACCGTGCTGTGACTCCTCGGTCGTTAGAAAGCTTGCGGCGAAGGAGCCCCGACCGCCGGGTCGGGGGTTTCGTTCTGCTAGTCCTCATCCGGCCGGAAGTCGTCGAGGCGGTCGCGGATGTGGGCACGGCGGGAGATGCCGAGCTTGGCCAGGATGTGTTCCATGTGTGCGTCGGCGGTCCGTTTGGAGATCACCAGACGCTGGGCGATCTCCCGGTTGGACATGCCCTGGGCGGCGAGCCGCGCCACTTCGTACTCGCGGCGGGTGAGGACCGTACTGTCGTCGCGGACCGACGATCCGGGTACGGCGCTGAGCAGCTTGTCGGAGTCGGCCTCGGCGGAGGCGATCACCAACTCCAGCTCGCGGGCGGCGCCCGCACGCCACAACTCCTGGTAGCGGACCTCGTCGAGCGCCTGGTGGATGGTCTCGGTGGCCTGTTCGTGGAAGGCTTCCATGCGGGGCTGGCCGCTGAGGCGTTTGCCGGCGCGCCGCCACAGTACGTCGGCCGTCCCCAGAAGCCAGGTCGCCCGCTCAGGACGGCCCGCGTCCGCGGCCAGCCAGGCCAGCAGCTCCAGGCAGTAGGCCGTACCCACCGGGTCGCCGATCTCATGCTTCATGCGCAGCCCGACGCAGGCGGCGGCGGTGCATGCGGCGGCCTCGCCCTGCAGGAACCGGGCGACGCCGATCATGAAGTAGTTGTAGCTCTGCATCCACCGCTCGCCGCTGCCCGCGCCGATCATTTCAAGGGAGCGCTCATTGTCGGCCACGGCCTTGTCGAGCCGGCCGCTCTGCAGGTACATGTACGCGCGGCAGCCGTAGAACAGGCTCAGGCCGACCGGGCTGTCGATCGGTTCCAGCAGCCGGGCGGTGATCTCCTCGGCGGCGGCCGCGGTGTCGTGGTCGCCGAGGAAGGTGTATCCGAACATCACGTACATCTGGCCGCGGCCCTCCAGCCAGGGGTCGCCGATCTGCCGGGCGACCTCGGCGGACGCCTTGGCATCCACCACGCCCACCGCCGGGTCGCCCTGGAAGATGGCCAGATGGGCGCGGATGTTGAGGGCCCACGAGCGTTCCTTGCACGGCTCGGGGAACTGTTCGAGGACCTTGGTCTGCCAGTACCGGCCTTCGGTCAGCCGCCCGATCATGAGCCAGTAGCACCACAGGCCGCCGGACAGGGCGGCGGCCTTGTCGCCGTCAGACCGGGAGACCGCATATTCCAAGGCGACCCGCAGGTTTTCATGGTCGCGGTTGAGGGTGTGGGTGCGTTCCATCTGGTCGGTGTCGAAGGTGTGCTCGCCGTACTCCTCGGCGAGCGCGGTGAACCGGTCGAGGTGCCGTTCCCGTACCTGCAGCTCGTCCTCGGTCGCGGCGAGCATCTGCACGCCGAACTCGCGGATCGTGTCCAGCATCCGGTACCGGTCACCGTACGCGCCGCCGACGCGCTGGATCACCGACTTGTCAACCAGGTTGACCAGCGCCTCCAGGACATCCTCCAGCGGCAGCTCGCCGCCCGCGCACACCTGCTCGACGGACTCGATGTCGAACGTCCCGGCGAAGACGCCGAGCCGCGCCCACAGCAGCTTCTCCTGCTCGGTACAGAGGTCGTAGCTCCACTCGATGGCGGTACCCAGGGTGGCATGCCGCTCGACGCGGGAGTTTCGATTGCCGGTCAGCAGCCGGAACTTCTGGTCGATCCGGGCGGCCAGCACCTCCAGCGGCAGCGCCCGCAGCCGTACGGCCGCCAGCTCGATCGCCAGCGGGATGCCGTCCAGGCGGCGGCACAGCCGCACCACGTCCGCGTGGTTGGAGCCGTCCACAGCGAAGCCGGCCACCACCTCGGCGGCGCGCTGCTCGAACAGCTCGACGGCGTCGCCGCCGTCGCGGGCGTCGATCGGCAGTGGGTCCACCGGCAGCACGCGTTCACCCGGTGCGTCCAGCGGCTGCCGGCTGGTGGCCAGCACGCTGACCCGCGGGGTGGCCCGCAGCAGCGTGTCGGCGAGGCTGCCGCAAGCCTCCACCAGGTGCTCGCAGGTGTCCAGCACGATCAGCGTGTGGCGGTCACGCAGGTAGTCGATCACCGCGTCCAGCGGCGTCCGGGAATCGTTCTCCGGGATGCCCAGCAGCGCGGCCAGGGTGCCCGGCAGCAGATCGGGATCACGCAGCCCGGACAGTTCCGCCAGGACCACCCCGTGCTCGTACCGCGCGCCCTCCATCGCGGCGGTCCGCAGCGCCAGCCGGGTCTTCCCCACCCCGCCGGGACCCAGCACCGTCACAATACGAGAGGTGTCCAACGCGGTCGCCAGAGCGGTCAGCTCGTCACCCCGCCCCACGAAACCCGTCGTCTCCTGCGGCAGGTCACCGGTGAGTCCCTGAATCGTGGTGAGCGTCATGACACCCCAATGATCACTGTCAGTCGCGGCGCGCGCTGCGCACTCTAAGCCGACGTGGCACTCAGTGATGGCAAAACTACAAAAATTGCACGAACAGGGATCAGGTGGTGAAGTCGCCGTCTACGGGAAGGTCGGCGCCGGTGATCTAGCGACCGCCGGGGCACCTCAAGCCACGCGAGCGCGATCACAGTCCTGGCCTTCAGTCCGGACGGCCAGGGCTGACGAGCGGAGGTGACGATCAATCAGCCCTTCTATGGCCGACAAACTGCCCGGCGGGCACCAGACGTAAAAGTGCCCCTGACCAGGCACTTGGTCAGGGGCACGTCTTGGGGTGGGTTAGCGGACTGGGAGGCCCGTCAGGGTGCGGCCGATGACCAGGCGCTGGATTTCGGAGGTGCCCTCGAAGATGGTGAAGATCCCAGAATTCACCCCTATTTCACCAGGTCAGAGCCTTGCAGGCTGCGCGAACTCAGCACAAACTCAGCACGCCGCCATGACTGCCCCTAGAAAAACGGGGGGTATACCTCAACGCCGCACCGCTCTACGACATGACGACGAGTTCACTGGACCGAACGACGACCGGTCACAGGTTGTGGACTGGTACCTGAACGATCACTGATCCCAGCCTTAGCGTCGAAGCCGCCTTTGCCCGGACCGAGCACGACGACCTCGGCGGAGCCGTACCGCGTCGACCAACGCCGCGGGTGCGGATCCCTACTGCAAGGCTCTGGTGGTAGCTGACCGGGGCGAGCAGGACACCCCCGAGGTAGTGCAGGTTGTCGTGGCGGGGCTGGTCGATCAGGCCCCGTTGTCGACCGTCTTTCGGGAGGCTTGGAAGGCGGCGAGCCGTTGGGTTGCCAGCCTGACGACCTCGTTTCTGGCTTCGGCCCAGAAGGCCGCGAACTCGTCCTGTGTCACCTCGGGCACGAGGTGGGTGCGCACGAAGTCGAGGTCGTCGGTGGAGGCGAGTCCGGCCGCCTGGAGCAGGGTCAGCGTCTCTGGCAGCCGCAGCCGGTTGTCGCGGGTCAATGAGAGCGTTGACAGGATCGACAGGTCGTTCCCGGCGATGCCGTGCAGCGCCTTGGAGACCAGGGTGGAGAGTGTGGCCCGCCCACCTGCCTCGACGAAGACGCGCTTACCGCGCCCGTAGAGCGCACGCACCGCGGTGGAGAACTGCACCGGCAGCGTCAGGTGGTCTGCCAGCAAGTCAGCCAGGTCCGCGTCGGGGTCGTAGAAGCGTTCCAGAATCGGCGAGTACACCGGAACGGCCAACGGGCGCCGGGGAATGCCCCGCGCGAAATTGGCGAGTTCCGGCACGAGCGCGGGGTTGTGAACGAGGAAGGGAGCCTCCAGATCCGCCCAGCCGAGTCGCGCCGCCGACGCGGCCGCCCGGACCTGTTCGATCACGTGGGGCGGGCCACTGAGAAGCGTCCGGCCGTCGTGGGTCTCGCCGGCGACCGCGAGGAGCCGGTGTCCGATCAGGCCGACCAGGTGCGCAACGCGGTCCGGGTCGGCCGCCACGGCGATCAGCGCGCCATCGGCCGCTCCACTTTCGGCCAGGAGTTGGGTGCGGCGGATCACGATGCGTGCGCCGTCCTCCACGGTGATGGCTCCCGCCGCGACCATTGCCGTGATCTCCCCAAGGCCGTGCCCCATCAGGGCGGCCGGGCAGACTCCATGGCTGGACAGAACCTGGTGGGCGGCCATCCCGGCACCGTAGATCGCCAGTTGGGACACCCATGGATCACCGTGCTGAAGCACGATCAGCTCGACCGCCTGGTCACCGAAAAGCACGCCGGAAAGGCGGCGCTCGAACAACTCGACCGTCACTCTGTCGATTCGCGCGAACACATCTCGGACCTGAGAATGGCTGTGGTGGGCCAGACGGAGCGCCGCGCCGTCATATCCGTCCTGCCCGGGAAACAGCACGACCGGACCATTGGCCAGTTCCATCTCGGGCATCCCTCCGTGCAGGAGCGTCGGCCTCATTGATCCGGGATTCACCGGCGATCCGGGCTCATCTCGTTCAACTCATGTCGAAGGCCCTGGCACTGATGTCGACACGAGTCGAAGCTCGTTCCCGTACTATCCAGCCGGTTGACTGGGATGTCAACCAGTGTTGATGGTCGGCATCCACGGGTCTACTCTTGTAAAGTGTCGGCAGGAACGGGGCATCGCTCGTGACGAGCTCGGAGCAGCGGCAACGGACGCTGGCAGAGAAGCTCAATCACCTGTTCGCGACCGTCGCGCCCCATGGCAGAGGCCCCTACAGCAACGAGGAGGCGGCTCAGGCGATCACCCTCGCCGGTGAGCCCATCTCCGGAAGCTACCTCTGGCTGCTGCGCAAGGGCCAGCGCGACAATCCCACGCTTCGCCACCTCGAAGCGCTCGCGAAGTTCTTCGGTGTGCCGCCCGCCTACTTCTTCGACGACGAGACCGCGGCGGCGGTCGACGCCGACCTCGCGCTTCTCATCGCGTTGAAGGATCTCGGCGTACGCGAGGTGGCGCTGCGCACGGCCGGACTCGCGCCGGAAAGCCTCGCGATGATCACCGAGGTGATCGAGCGGGTCCGCCAGCTGGAGGGGCTTCCCGCCTCAGCCGAGGATTCCGCAGAAGGTTCCGCCGAAGGTGAGGATCTGACCCCGGCGGGTTGATCTGACGCGCAGACCTACGACTCGCAGACCTACCAGGCGAGCGGCAGGCCGCGCAGACCGCGGACCATCAGTCCGGACTTCCAGTCGAGGCCGTCCTCTGGAACGGCGATGCGTAGGTCGGGGAACCTCTCGAAGAGCGCCCCCAGCGCGACCTGCAACTCGATGCGGGCCAACTGAGCCCCTAGGCAGTGGTGGGGGCCGTAGCCGAAGGCGAGGTGGGGATGCGGCTCGCGCGCCAGGTCGAGGCGGTCGGGCGCGTCGAAGATGCTCTCGTCGCGGTTGGCCGAGGGACGCGCGACGAGCACGACATCGCCCTGCTGGATGGCCGCTCCGCCGAGCTCCAGGTCCTCGGTCGCCACCCGAGGGAGCGCGGCGCTGCTGTTGTTGAGCGGTACGAAGCGCAGCAACTCCTCGATCGCGTTCGGCAGCAGGGCCGGATTCGCGCGCAGCAGATCGAGCTGGTCCCGGTGAGTGAGCAGCGTGTAGGTGAAGTTGACGATCTGGCCGGCGGTCGTCTCGTAGCCGGCGACCAAGATGCCGGTGCTGAGGCTGACCAGCTCTCGCTCAGTGAGCTTGTCGTCGACGTCACGCGCCTGGATGAGCGCGCTCAGCAGGTCGTCCGCGGGTTCGGCGCGCCGCCGGGCGACCAGTTCGCTGAAGTAGCCGTCAAGCGCGGCGGCCGCGGCCCGGATCTCCTCGCCCGTGTGGGCGGTGGTCGACACGAACGCCTCCGACCAGGCCTGGAATCTCTCGTGGTCGGGTTCGGGCACGCCGAGCAGCTCGCAGATGACGGTCACCGGTAGTGGCAGGGCGAGCTGCTCGGCCAGGTCGGCCGGTGGGCCGGCCTCGGCCATCCGGTCCAGCAGGCCGTCGGCGATCTGCTGGATGCGCGGCCGGGTCTGTTCCAGGCGCCGTGGAGTGAACGCCTTGGCGATGAGCCCGCGCAGCCGGGTGTGCTGAGGGGGGTCCATGCTCACCATGGAGTCCGGCCGGCTGACCGTGCCCGCCTCGGTGAGGCGCGGCATGTCGCGCATGCCGCGGCGTACCGCCTCCGCCCGGCTGAAACGCGGATCCGAGAGGGCCGTTCTGACATCCTCGTAACGGGTCACCAACCAGGCCGGTTCCCCGAACGGCAATTTAATCTTCGCAACCGGTTGATCCGCTCGCAGACGCGCGTATATCGGGTCCAGGTCCAGCTTGCTGTCCGCAGGGAACGGATACGAGATCGGAGATGAGTCGGTCATCGTCAGTCCCTGCTCCCCAATGGTCCGCGCTTACGGCAACAGCTCACAAACGTGCCCTATCGCTTGCTTGGCTGTCAAGGGCGGGAAATCGCGGCGGGACCCGTCGGCTGACCGCGGCGCCGTCGAGCAGTCAACTCATCCGCAACAAGGCCGAACCATTGGACCTCCTCGTCTGTCGAACGAACAGGGCCACCGGTCCCGGTTTCATCATTGGCCGGAATGTCCCCGGCGCGGTAACGCTGGATCGCGCCCAGGAGAAGCCGGGCCTCTTGGGCAGCGGTGATTCGCTCTGCCTCTCCCCGGCTTGCTGCCGGTCGACTATCGTTGTCCCGCAGCCGGTAAGGCGCCAGGATCAGCAAAGCGTCATTTATTTCAACCAGATACCGATGAAGCTGTGCGGCAGGATCCTTGGAGAATTCGCCGGTCGTATCCAATACCACGTCGGGAACGACCTCGGTCAACGCTTGCCACATGGGGCGCAGGCGCCGGACAGCTCTACGCTGGCGCATTCTCTGGAAGGGGGCCAGCATTCCCGGCCCCCAGGTCGCGAGGGAAGCGCCCAGGACGGTGAGTACGCCGCCCGGCACGGCCAGCACTTGGGTGATGACCTGTTCGTCGCCGGGCAGGTCCTCCCCCATCAGGCCAGCGATCACAGTCGCCTCTCGGTACGCCGCATAAGCGATGGCGAGGATGGCGCCCCATCCCACCAACTGCATGCCGAGTCGCAGGTAGCGCATCCTCGTGTGGCGGCTGTACCGGAACGTCAACTGCGCAAGGTCGCTCGCGACAACGAGAACATAGGCCGTCGTGAGCATGAAATAAACGGCGACTGCTGGATTCGTTGCATATTCGGTCACGAACTCGGGACCATCGGGAAGCCGCTGCGGAAGCAACAGCAGTCCCATGGCCACTACCGTGACGACCGCAACCACCTGGCGCGACCTGACGCCGGGCTTCGCTCCGTGGATGAATCGCATCGTCATGATCTGCAGGGCGCAGGACGTCATGATCCCGAAGCTGTTGGCCGCCCACCGCGCGAATCCGGGAAGCTGCGATGTGCGATCGATGAACTCACGAATGGACGGAGCAAAGAGAAGTGTGGCTAACGTAAGAGCACCCAGCGCCGCACATAGGGCAGGCAGCGCCTCCGGGCGGCCGGGGCGCCAAAGTTGCGATACTTTGCGGACGAATGCGGTGAACGCGAGGAGGGCGATGAAAAGGTAAGGTAGATTGTCGACCATTGAGGAATCCTTTAGGCCCGGCCCCAGGCATCCTCGACGCGACGGATGACGGCCACCGTCTCCGGCGGAATGTCACGATCACGGGTCTGATGCCGGCTCAGCGGCCGACCGGCAAGGGTCAAGGTGGCAAAGACCTCCGCGTCACGCTCCTCTGCCGCGCTGTATGCGCTCCTGCCAAGGACCATTTCGATCATTCTTGGATCCAGATGCGGCACAAGCGCCTGGAGAATCGCCCCCGCGTCCGGGCCCAGCCCCGAGCGGCCCCGGTGATCGAGCAGCATGTGCCCGACCTCATGCAGAATGATGTTGGCCCGATGCCGAGCCGATGAAGTCCTGGCATGAAAGATGTAGTCGCACGAGCGTGCACTTATCCAGAGCCCACAGGGAACCTTCTGACGCCCGTGCACCTCTTGCAGAGATATGGCGCGGTCTCTCCGTCGCCCCAACCTGTTTATGAAAATATCCGCATCGAAGGGATCCGGAAAGATTCCGTCAGCCTCCATTTCAGCGATGACCTTCTCGATCGACATTTTCCGGCTACCCATACAGCCTCCCCGGGGCGCGAAACAGTAGTCGATCAAGGGCCCAGGATGGAGCCGGGCGGGCGGGATGTCAACCGAGTTGCTGACAAAGCGAGACACTGGGTTCAGAGCGTTGTGGGTGGTGGCTCTTTGCTGATGGTTGCCGGGCTCGGCGGTCATCGCGGCGGCATCGGACAGGGCGAGCATGCTTTGGCGGCGTCGACGACACGTTCCGCACCGCCAGCTACCTCGACCTTCACGCCCGCGCCGGCTCTTCACCTGGGCCTACACATCCTCACCCACGATGGTCTGCCTGTGCATCGAGCCCGGGCCTAATTCCACGTCACCATCAGGGATGCCGACGGCGGAGTCCTCAACGGAGCCAGTAGCTGTCGCCTGCACGTCCCACCCGACGTCCCGGCTGCCCTTTACCGGGCCGCCACCCTCTAGAACATCGCCGGGGTATGTAGATCGCCCAGGCCTTGTGGCGGAGTTGCCGCCTGGCTCACCCAGGATCAACGGGAAGGCGGATCGGATGAACCAGTCGGTGCGGGCCGGGTCGTTGATGCCCTCGACCAGTGTGTCCTCATCAACGCTGAGCGGTACACCACGTATAGCGGCCCTGGCGTCGAGGTTCGGGGCCCTGACGGCGCACCCACCCCGACGCCTGGGTGCTCCACGGGGGCTCGTCAGCACCACCCCCGGCCAGCTGTCAAGCGTCGAGAAGAAGGAACTGGCCGAGTTACGGCGCCGTATCCGGCAATTGGGGACCGGTCAGGACTCTGCCGGTCCGGTGGTTGCCGGTGTTTCACATCGTGAGCAGCCATGACGCGATGGCCGACCAAGTCTGCTCCACCATCTCCGGTCTGAGCATCTCCGAATGGACGCAGGGCAGGCGTACCTCGGTGACGGCTCCGCTGACGTAGGCCGCCCATCGTGCGGTTGTGGCCTCGCCGTCGTCGCGAGTTCTGTCGGCGACCAGGAGCAACATCCCCGCGCCGAGTCGGCCCGGCCGGTGCCTGCGGGCGAGGACCGCGTTGTTCTGGAAGATCTCCGCGAGGCGAAGCATCTCGGCATCGGACAGTCCGTTCAGTGATTCGTTGACTTCCTCGCGCATGCGCTCGGCCAGCTCGACAACGTCGTCGGGATCGGGCTCGTCCTCGACGGGAGAGCCGTTTGCGCCCAGGAGCACTGGCCGGGAGGCGGCCGGATACGTGTCCAGCACGACCAACTCGACCTGTTCGCCTGCGGCCTCAAGCTGGACGGCCATCTCGTGAGCCGGGATCCCGCCGAAGGACCATCCGAGCAGCCGGTAGGGGCCCTGAGGCTGAATGGCCCTGATGCGCTGGATGTAGTCGACGGCCATTTCCCGAACCGACTTGGGCAGAGGCGAATCCTGGACAATGCCCTGTGCCTGGAGGCCGTAGAGCGGGATCTCGGGGTCGGCCAACCGCGCCAGCGGCAGGTAGCACCAGCTCAGGCCACCGGCCGGGTGGATACAGAACACCGGCGGCTGCGAGCCCGTGTCCCGGATGGTGAGGACTTCCTCGAGGGCCCCGCCGGCGGCCGAGAGATCCAGCCTGCGCATGAGGCCGGCGACGGTCGGTGCCACGAGCAGGGTGTTCAAGGGAAGACTGAGCCCGCGCTCGCGCAGGCGGGCCATCAGCCTGACGGCCAGCAGGGAATGGCCACCGAGAGCGAAGAAGTTGTCGTCCACCCCGACATCGTCAAGGCCCAGAACGCCGGCGAACTCCTCACAGATCAGTCGCTCCAGATCGGATGCCGGGCCGCGACTCGCCCGAGCGGTGGACGCGTACTGCGGCGCGGGCAAGGCGCCGCGATCGAGCTTGCCACTGACGAAGGTCGGCAGCTCGGCAAGCCGTACGATCGCCGTCGGCACGAACTGGGCCGGCAATCGATCGGTCGCGAACTCGAGCACGCGTGCCTCGAGTTCCTCGTCTGCGCCGAAACCAGCAGCCGGGACGACGTAGGCGACCAACCGCGGGTCCTTAGGGAGATCCTCACGGATCATCACTGCTGCCTGGGCGACGTCCGGGTGCGCCACCAGGGCGGCCTGTACCTCACCCGGCTCGATACGGAACCCCCGTAGTTTCACCTGGTCGTCGGCCCGCCCTGCGAACAGCAGTTGCCCATCGGGGCTCCAGCTCACCCGGTCCCCCGTTCGGTACATTCGCTGTCCGGGGATCCACGGGCAGCCGACGAATCGCTCCGCGGTCAAGCTCGGCCGTTTCACGTAACCATGGGCCAACTGCTCCCCGGCCACGTAGAGGTCGCCGACCACTCCCGCCGGGACCGGTGAGAGCGTCTCGTCCAGCACGTACGTACGGGTGTTGGCCACCGGTCGGCCGATCGGGATGCCTTCCTCCCGTCGCTGCGTCCGAACCAGGCACCGCCAGGCGGTCGCGTCCACCGTGGTCTCGGTCGGTCCGTAGAGGTTCGTCAGGGCGACCCGATCGTCGAACACCTCTGCGAAGCGCTCCACCACCGTCTCGGGCAGAGCCTCTCCGCCGGAGAACACGGCCCGCAACCCGGCGCATCGGGCTGCGGCGGGCTCGTCGAGAAAGGCCGCCAGCATTCCGGGGACGAAATGCAGGACGCTGATCCACTCCCTGCAGGCGAGATTCGCGATATAGCCCGGGTCGCGCTGCCCACCGGGCCGAGCGATGACCACGGCAGCCCCGTTGACCAATGGCGAGAACATCTCGAGGATCGAGACGTCGAAAACGAAGGGCGCCTTCCAGAGGACCCGATCCGCGGCGGTCAACGGGCACCAGGACTGGAACCATGCCAGGTGGTTGACCACACCGGCGTGCGGAACGAGAACCCCCTTCGGCCGCCCGGTCGAGCCGGAGGTATAGATGACGTAGGCCGGGCTCAAAGGCGAGACGGGCCCCATCCGCTCCGAGGGCATCAGCTGGCCCTCCGGCAGGCGGTCGAGGATTTCGGAGATGCGAGAATCGTCGACCACTAGCAGCTCGACGTCATCGGGGATGCTCTGCCCATCGGGGCCGGGAGAGGCGAGGAGATCGGCGATCGCGGCGTCGAGCAGGACGAGCCGCACCTGGCAGTCGTCGAGCATGAACCGGATGCGCTCCAGCGGGTACCCGGGGTCGACCGGCAGGTAGGCCGCCCCCGTCTTCAGCACTCCAAGGAGGACGGCCAGCAGATCGGGCCCGCGATCCATGACCACCCCGACGATGTCGCCAGGACCGATTCCACGGCTGATCATATGCCGGGCCAGCCGATTCGACCGGCCGTCCAGCTCGGCATAAGACCACCCCTGGTCCTCGAAGCGAGCTGCCAGGGCCTCTGGGGTGGCGGCGACCTGGCAGGCGAAGAGTTCGAGGATCGTGTGCCCGGATATCGGTAGGTCTGAAGTGCCCGGGTGCCCCAGCCGCAGGAGGCGCTGCTGCCAAGCCGGTTCCATGACCTCGACGTCCGTTAGGCGAGTGTCCGGTCCGCCGTCCAGTGTCTCTGCGAGCGCTGCCACCAATCCCGAGGCGGCTCGCACCACCATGTCAGCGACCTCGCCCGGAACCGCTGGCGCGACAGCGTCAACGATCACCTCGAACGATCCCTCGTCGACGTCGTCCACCGAGACGGTCAGTGGGTAGTTGTTCCGGCTGCGGGTGTAAATCGTACGGATGCCTTCTAGACCCTGAGCCTGGCCCTCGGGCCCCGGAGAGGACCCACCGTCCATATGCCGATAGTTCAGCAGTGACGTGAACAGCGGACTCCCGGCGGGCACAGCACTGGCTCGCTGTGCCAACACCAGCGAAGCCTGCTCGTGTTCCAGCAGGCCGGCCAACTGAGTCCGGGTCGTTCCCAGCGCGGTACTGACACCGTCACCGACGTTCACCCGCGCCGGGAGCGTGTTCATGAACAGCCCGGGCGACCGATCGGCGCCGCTTCCGGCATCCAGCCGACCGGCGAGGACGGTGCCGAACACGACGTCCTGGCGACCGCTCAAAGTGGCGAGCACCCGGGCCCAGGCCAGGTGCCAGAGGACGGCCGGACTGGTACGACAGCGGCGCGCGGTCGCGCGGATGGCGGCCCCGGTCTCGTCGTCAACTCGGCGGTGGCCCCGCTCGGCCGCGTGCCCATCACCGCGTGCGTCGGTGAGACCGTATGGCGTGGTCGGTTCTTCGACGTCCCCGATCAGGTCGCTGAAGAAGAGCTCGTGCCGGCCCTCCCGATCCGGATCGGTCGCGGTCGCGGCGACGAACTCGCGGAACGGGACGGGCGCGGGCAGGCCTGCCGCCCGGCCCGCCAGGATTTCTCGGACCTCCTCAAGCAGGACCTCCTTGCCGGTGTGATCGGCGGCCAGATGGTGCAGTCGCAGCAGGACCAGCCATCGGTCACCGACCTCGGCCACGTGCAAGTCCATGAGAGGCGCGCGGGTCACGTCGAGCCCGGGCGGAGCGGCCGCCAGGAGCGCCTCGACGGGGTCGATCGGGCTCTTCCCGTCTCGGTCGGTGAGCGTGACCTCGACCGGAACGAGGGCCACCTGCCGCCACACCACCTGAACCGGTCGTGGCACCCCGTCCCAGACGATCGCGGTCCGGCAGACGTCGTGACGCTCGATCACCGTCCGGAGCGCGGAGACGATGGCGTCGAGCCGCGACCGCGAGTCGACCTCGAGGACGGCGGGCGAGAGGTAGGCGTCCGGCCCACTGTCAGCCAGCAGGTGGTGGAACAAGATTCCGTCCTGCAGCGGGGCGAGAGGGTAGATGTCGGCCACGTTCGCCGCACCTCCGTCCACCGAGTCCGCCACCTGGGCCAACTCCGACGGTGAGAGGTCGGCGAGCGGCACCATTTCGGGCGTCAGCTCCCGTGTGCCGACCGGTATCCGGCTGCGCGGCACGGCACGGACCGGCTTCGTTATCGCGGCGGCCAGCCCGGCCACCGTGGGCGTCTCGAACAGAGCCCGCACCGAGATGGCTATCCCCTGTCGACGCAGACGCTCGACCAGCGCCACCGCCCGCAGTGAGTGGCCGCCGAGTGCGAAGAAGTCGTCGTCGGCGCCGACCTGTTCCAACCCTAGGGTGGCGGCGAATGCATCGGCGATGACTTCCTCGCGTGGAGTCTGCGGCGCCCGGCCCACTGAGCCGGTGCCCGGCGCGGGCAGCGCGGCCCGGTCGAGCTTTCCGTTGCCGGTCAGGGGCAAGGCGGACAAGACCACGACGGCCGGGATCATGTGCTCGGGTAGCCGCCCGACGAGGAAGGAGATGAGCCTGGCGGTGAAGTCGTCACCGGTCGCGCCCTCCTGGGCGCGGGACGATTCGGCCGGCACGACGTAGGCCACCAGTCGCGGACCGGCCACTGGATCCAGGTGGACCACCACGACAGCCCGATCGACCTCCGGGTGTGCGATCACAGTGCCGGCGATCTCGCCGGGCTCGACCCGGAACCCGCGGACCTTGACCTGGTCGTCTGCCCTGCCTGAGTGGACCAGATTGCCGGAGCGAGTCCAGCGGGCGCGGTCGCCCGTCCGGTACATCCGCTCCCCCGGGGCCCAAGGGCAGGCGAGGAATCGTTCGGCCGTCGCGGACGGGCGACCGACGTAGCCTCGGGCCAGCCCCGTGCCGGCCACGTAGAGGTCACCGACCACTCCTGGTGGCACCGGGGCGAGACGTTCGTCCAGCACGTACGCTCTCGTGTTCGCGATCGGGGTCCCGATCGGCACGGGTGACGTCGCGTCCGTCACAGCGTCCGGTCCGGCAGTGTCGAACCGACCCGTGGTGACGCCGATGGTGGTCTCGGTCGGACCGTAGTGGTTGTGCACGGTGACGCCCTGGGAGGCGGCGGTCATGACCAACTCGCGGATCCACGCTGCCGGGGCTGCTTCGCCTCCGAGCACCAGTGTCCGCCGGGGCAGGAGGGGACCGATCCCGACGGCGGCGGTGAGTGCCGCCAGATGGGACGGCACGACCTTCAGGTGGTCGATCCCGTGTGCGGCCAGATAGTCCGCGACCGCTGACGGGTCGGTTACCGCGTCGTCGTCCAGGATGTGCAGCTCGCCACCGCTGGCAAGGCTGGCGAACAGCATGGTGTTGCCCAGGTCTGTGACTTGAGCCTGAAGCAGGCCGTATCGCTCGCCTCGACTGCCCGCGATCCCGAGCCGACCGGGAACGGAGCCGACGTAGTTCGCCACCGCCTCATGGGTGACCGCGACGCCCTTGGGAGTGCCTGTCGAGCCGGACGTGTAGATCATGTAGGCGAGGGTCGCCGGGTCGGGCTCAGCGGCAGGTGTCGTATCCGGCGAGGCGGTTATCAGCCGCTCGGTCTCCGGGTCGTCGAGGGCGACGGTCCGCATCCGGCCGGCGGGCAGGTCATCGAGGACCTCGAGGGTCCCAAGAACCAGCGTCGCTCGCGCATCCGCGAGCTGACGGGCGATCCGATAGACCGGTTGGCTGGTGTCCAGCGGCAGATAACCGCCGCCGGCCTTCCAGACGCTCAGGATGCCGACCACGGTGTCCACCCCGCGGGGCAGGCAAAGGGCCACGACCGAGTCCGGCCCGACTCCGAGCGAGCGAAGGTGGTGGGCAAGCCGGTTCGCACGCGTACGCAGCTGCCCGTAGGTCACCGTCTGGCTCCCGGCGACCACTGCGACGGCGTCCGGATGCTCGGCGGCGACGGCATCGAAGCGCTGAATCGGCAGGACCGATGCCGGTGGACCTGCGGTCGCGTTCCACTCGTGCAGCACCAGCCGCCGCTGGTCCGTATCCAGCACGTTCACGTCGGCGGCCCGGATCCCGGGATCAGCGACCACAGTGCTCAGCACATGCTGGAAACAGTGGGCCAGGTCGATCGCCGTCGCCTCGTCGAACAGGTCGGCCGCCGCGGTGAGGGTCCCGCTGATGCCGTTCGGTCCGCCCGGACCTGACCTCTCCCCCAGCATGAACAGAAGGTCGAACTTCGCCGCGGATCCGACGGCCTCCTCGATCACCAAGTCGGCGCCGCTGTGCCGGATCTCGGGGAGATCCAGGGCGACTGGGACGGCCGCCCGCATGGTGAGCATGACCTGGTACAGGGGGTGCCTGGCCAGCGAGCGGGCAGGAGCGAGCTCCTCCACCAGGCGCTCGAAGGGCACGTCCTGGTTCGCGAACGCCGACAGTCCGACGTTCCGTACCCGCGCCAGCAGTTCGGCGAACGTCGGGTCGCCGTCCACGTCGGTGCGCAGCACCAGGCTGTTGACGAAGAATCCGACGAGCGGCTCCAGCGCTTCGTCGTTCCGTCCCGCGACCGCCGTGCCGATCGGGATGTCCGGTCCGGCGCCGAGCCGGAAGAGGGTCAGGGCCAGGGCGGCCTGGACCACCATGAACGTCGTGACCCCCTGCGAGCGCGCCAATGCGGCCAGCTCGGCATGCACATCGGCCGGGAGGTCGATCTCGACCGTGTGGCCGCGGTAGGAGGGGTGGGCCGGTCGGGATCGGTCCGCAGGCAGGGCGAGCTCCCGGGGCGTGTCCGCCAGGGTTCGCCGCCAGTAGTCGATCTGCTGGGCGTGCAAGGAGTGTGGGTCGCGCTCGTCACCGAGCAGGTTCCGCTGCCAGATCGCATAGTCGGCGTACTGAACCGGCAACGCCGGCCAGTCGGGGGCGGCACCGCGGCGGCGCGCCTCGTAGGCGGCTGAGAGATCGGCCGCCAGCGGTGCCCAGGACCATCCGTCACCGGCGATGTGGTGGACGACCACCACCAGCACGCAGGTGTCGGGTGCGGTGACGAAGGCCCAGGCTCGAAGGGGTATCTCGGCAGAGAGGTCGAAGGCGTGTCCACTCGCGGCGATCACGGCCGCCTGCAGATCGGCGTCCTCCAAGTGCACCACCTGGAGGACGTCCGTCACCTCATCTGGATCGAGGATCCGCTGAAAGGGCTCGCCGTCAATGGCCGGGAACGTCGTACGGAGCACCTCATGGCGGCCGAGCACGTCGGCGAGCGCGGCGCCCAGAGCCTCAAGGTCGACTACGCCGTCCAGACGGACGACGACGGGACTGTTGTAGGCGACACCGAACCCTTCCATCTGCGCCAGGAACCACAACCGCTGTTGACCGAACGACAGCGGGATGCGATCGGGCCGCGCCATGGCACGGATCGGCGGCCGTAGCCGGGGCCCGTCGTCAAGGCCGGCCAGGCGGGCGGCCAGTCCGGCTACCGTCGGGTTCTCGAACAGAGTCCGCAAGCTGAGCTCGACGCCCAAGGCGGAGCGGATCCGCGAAACCAGCCGAGTGGCCAGCAGGGAATGGCCGCCTACCGCGAAGAAGTCGTCATCCATGGCTACGGAGGGCCGGCCAAGGATGCCGGCGAACAGCTGGGCAAGGATCTCCTGACGAGGGTCCACCGGACCCACGAGAGCCGACCTGGCCGAAGTCCGTTCCGGGACGGGCAGAGCCCGCCGGTCGATCTTGCCGTTGGCGGTCAGCGGAAGCGCCGGCAGTTCGACGATATGGGCGGGGACCAGATGGGCGGGCACACGTTCGGCCAGAAAGGTACGGACGCTCCCGGCGAGGTCCGGGTCTTCGGGCACCGAGTCCCCGGGGACGACGTACGCGGCCAGGTAGGTGTCCCCCGGCTCGTCGGCGCGGGTGACGACCACGGCCTGGCGCACCCGCGGATGGGTGCCGAGGACCGCCTCGATCTCCCCGGGCTCGACCCGGAAGCCGCGGATCTTCACCTGCTGGTCGGTCCGGCCGACGAACACAAGCCGGCCTTCGGAAGTCCATCGCACGCGATCACCGGTGCGGTACATCCGCTCCCCGGGCTCCCACGGGCAGGCGACGAAGCGCTCGGCGGTGACGGACGGGCGCCCGACGTATCCGCGGGCCAGGCCGAGGCCGGAGACGAAGAGTTCGCCCACGGCGCCCACCGGAACCGGCGCCAGGAACTCGTCCACGACATAAACGCGGGTGTTGGCGATCGGTGTGCCGATCGGACGGCTCGCGCGCGGGCCGTGGCGCCGCTCCGGTGTGCCCGGACTTTCGGTCAGGCAGGTCGTGATCACGCCGATGGTCGCCTCGGTCGGCCCATAGTGGTTGAAGACGTCAACGCCTCGTGCCTCGGCCTCGGTCACCACCTGTTCCAGCCACTCCGCGGGCGCGCTCTCGCCGCCGAGCACGAGTGAGCGCCGGACCCCGAAAGCGTTGAAACCGGCGGCTGCGGACAGGGCGACGAGATGCGACGGCACGGCCTTGAGGTGGTCGGTCTCCCGGTCGGCGAAGCGGCGGGCCAGGGCATCGGCGTCCGTGGCCTCGTCCTCCCCGACGATGTCCAGGCACCCGCCGGTGGCGAGGGCCGTGAACAGGACGGTGTTACCGAGGTCGGTCTGCGGGCCTTGGAGGAGCGCGTACCGGGCGCCCCTGGCGCCCATCCCGAGTCGGCCGGGCACTGAGGCGACATAGTTGGCGAGCGCGCCGTGCACGACACCGACGCCTTTCGGCGTCCCGGTGGACCCGGAGGTGTAGATCACGTACGCCAGGCTCTGGGGTTCCCGCCCCGAGGGTGTGAACGTTGGGCTCGTCGCGTCGTCCGCGGGATCGTCCAGCAGCATGACCGAAACGGCCCCAGACACCTGCCCGGCCGTCGTGCGGTGCGCCAGCACGAGCGCGGCACCCGCATCGCCCAGCTGGAACGCCAGCCGCTCCGCCGGCTGCTCCGGGTCCAGCGGCAGGTAGGCGCCCCCGGCCTTCCAGACGGCGAGCACCGCCGTCACCAGGTCGATGCCGCGCGGCAGCACGAGGCCGACCACCGACTCCGGGCCGATGCCCCGGGCCTGGAGACGCGCCGCGAGGGCCGTGGCCCGGGCGTCGAGATCGGCGTACGTCATCTGCCGGTCGGCGTCGGCCACCGCGGCTGCGTCCGGGGCCTCGCGCGCACACGCCTCGAAGCGCTCCAGGACATCGCCCTCCGGAGAGGGGGCTGCCGTGTCGTTCCAGCCGAGCAGGAGCCGCGTCCGCTCCCCCGGCTCCAGCAGGTCGATCGAGCCAACCCGCACGCCGGCATCGACGGCGACGGCGGCCAGCACGCGTTGCAGGCGATCCACGAGCCGTTTCACCGAGGCGGCCTCGAACCGGTCGGCCGCGGCGATGAAGCTGCCGACGATGCCGGCCGGGTGCCCGGAGTCGTCGAAGACCTCACCCGCGGTCACTTCGAGGTCGAACTTCGCCGACGGCCGGACCGACGGAAGCCCGGCCTCGTCGCCATCGCCGGAGGCCGGCACCCGGGTCTGCATCGCGAGCATGACCTGGAACAGCGGGTGGCGGGCGAGGGACCGGCTCGGTGCCAGTTCCTCGACGAGCCGCTCGAACGGCACATCCTGGTGAGCGAAGCCGTCCAGCGCGATGTCCCTGACCCGGCCGAGCAACTCGGTGAAGGTGGGGTTGCCGGACAGGTCCACGCGCAGGACCAGGGTGTTGACGAAGAAGCCGACGAGGTCATCGAGTTGCTCGTCGTCGCGGCCGGCGGCCACGGTCCCGATCGGCACATCGGTACCCGCTCCGGACCGGGACAGCAGGATCGCCAAGGCTGCCAGGACGACCATGAAAACGGTGGCGTCGGCCGAACGGGCCAGGTCCGCCAGGGCGGCGTGCCCGGAACCGTCGATCTCTAGCGCCGCCACGTGTCCCTGATGGCCCGCAACAGGTGGGCGCGGGCGGTCGGCCGGAAGGTCGAGCTCCTCGGGGAGCCCGTCGAGGGTGCGCCGCCAATAGGTCAGCTGGGAGGAGACGCGTG
This sequence comes from Actinomadura barringtoniae, assembly GCF_017573505.1. Taxonomy (GTDB): domain Bacteria; phylum Actinomycetota; class Actinomycetes; order Streptosporangiales; family Streptosporangiaceae; genus Spirillospora; species Spirillospora barringtoniae. The sequence continues at coordinate 27,166 of NZ_JAGEOJ010000033.1, read as the reverse complement.
AGTCCGGGTCCTCCTCCGATCCGAGCACTTCCTGCTGCCACAGCGCGTAGTCCGTGTACCGGACGGGCAGGGGCGGCCACTCTGGGGCCTCGCCGCGGACCCGGCTGCGATAGGCCGAGATCAGGTCCCGGGACAGCGAGCGCATCGACCAGCCGTCGCCCGCGATGTGATGCACGGTCACGACCAGCACGGATCGGCCGGCGGTCCGGAGGAGGTTCGCACGGATCGGAATGTCCTGGGCCAGGTCGAAGCCGACGTGGCCCGCGTCCTCCACGGCCCGGGTGAGGTCGGTCTCCGCGACCGTGTCGGCCGTCAGCTGCCAGCAGATCTCCTCGACCTTCAGGATCTGCTGGTAGGGCTCGCCGTCGACATCGGGAAAGCAGGTACGGAGCACCTCGTGCCGGCCGATCACGTCGCGGAACGCCAGGTCCAGCGCACCGAGGTCGACGTCTGTGGACAGCTGAAAGGTGTCCGTCATGTTGTAGGTCGGGCTCGGGCCCTCCAGTTGGTGGATGAACCAGAGGCGCCGTTGGGCATGGGACAGGGGAATCACTCGTCCTCCTTCCGGTCGATCCGCCGCAGCGCCGGCCGGGCCCGGGCCGGGCCACCGAGCTGTTTGGCCAGCTCTTCCACCGTCGGCGCGTCGAAGAGTGCCCGCAGGGTCACGTCGCGGCCGAGCCGGCCGCGGACCCGGGCGATCAGCCGGGTGGCGAGCAGTGAATGGCCACCGAGGGCGAAGAAGTCTTCATCCGCTCCGACCCTGTCCAGGCCGAGCACCTCGGCGAAGATCTCGGCGAGCGCGCTTTCGTCCGGTCCCGACGGCGCGCGCCCACCTCCGGCGCCGGTGGCGGCCGGAACGGGCAGCGCGGCCCGGTCGAGCTTGCCGTTGGGTGTGAGGGGCAGCCCGGGCAGGACGACGACGGCGGGCGGGACCAGATACGCGGGCAAGAGCGCGGTGAGATGCGCGCGCAGCTCGCGGACCAGCTCAGCGGCGGCCTGCTCGTCGACGTCGGCAGCCGGGCCCGGGACGACGTAGCCGACCAGCTGCTGATCGCCGAGCGGGTCCGCACGGGCGATCACGGCGGCCTGGTCCACCTGGGGATGCCGTGTCAGGGCCTCGGCGATCTCGCCGGGCTCGATCCGATGCCCTCGGATCTGCACCTGGTCGTCACTGCGCCCGGCGAACACGAGCTGTTCGTCGCCGCTCCAGCGCGCCCGGTCGCCGGTGCGGTACATGCGCTCCCCAGACGCCCAGGGGCAGGCGACGAACCGGCCTGCGGTCAGGCCCGGCCGATTCAGGTAACCGCGGGCGAGCCCACGCCCGGCCAGGTAAAGGTCGCCTTCCACTCCGGGAGGCACCAGGCCCAGCCGCGAGTCGAGCACGAAGGCACGGACCCCGGTGATCGGCCGCCCGATGGCGACGACGCGGGCGCCGGGCTCGCAACGCCACACCGTCGCGTCGACCGTCGTCTCGGTCGGACCGTAGGTGTTGAACAGCGTCCGGTCCTCCGACCAGCGCGCGGCGACCGCGGGCGGGCAGGCCTCACCGCCGACTTCCAGAACCAGACCGGCGGGGAGCGCGCCCGGTTCGAGGTCGGCCACGACGGCTGGCGGCAGCGACGCATGGGTCACGGCGTGATCGGTGAGGACGGCGACGAGGTCCTCGCCGGCGCGAGCGTCCGGTGGCACGACGACCAGCTCCGCGCCCGAGGTGAGGGCCAGCGTCCACTCGAGGGCGAAGTTGTCGAAGGTGGCGGAGGCGAACTGCGCCACCCGTGATCCCGGTCCGGCGCCGAACCGGGACAGCCCGGACACGGTGTTGGCCAGCCCGGCCTGGGTGACGACGACGGCCTTGGGGGTCCCGGTCGACCCAGAGGTGTAGACGATGTAGGCGGCACTCGCGTCCGGGCACGCCGCCACGGGAAGCCCGGCACCGGCCTCGCCGTCAGGGAGCGTCCCCGGCTCGTCGATCGCGACCAGCGGCACACGGCCACCGGCCGGTCCGCTCAAGGCGGGGAGCCGGGCCGTGGAGGTCAGGACCATGACCGGCCGGGCGTCGTCGAGCACGAATCCCAGCCGGGCCGAGGGATGGTCGGGATCGATCGGGAGGTATGCGGCACCGGCGGCCAGGATGCCCAGCAGGGTGGCGATCAGGTCGGGCCCGCGGTCCAGAGCGACGCCTACGATCGCGTCCGTGCCGATCCCCCGCGTGGTGAGGAGACGGGCCACGCGGCCGGCCTCCACAGCCAGCTCTCCGTAGGTGAGAGAGCGTGCGGGACCTGAGACGGCCGGGGCCCCGGGCGCGGTGGCCACGGCGTCCGCGACCAGCGACAGGACCGGCGGCGCGGCCGAATCTGGCGGCGAGCCGGAACCGAGGCACAGAAGTCGGTCTCGCTCGCCGGAGGACACGACGGCGACATCGCGCAGCGCTGTCGCCGTCTCCGGCTGAGTCACCGCCTTTTCCAGCGCCGTGACTATCGCGGCCACGGTCGTGATGAACATCCGGGCGATGAGGTCGGGATCGGCAGGGGCGACCGCGTCGACCGTGCAGCCGAATCCTCCCGACGGGCCTGCGTCGTCGACCGACACGCTGATCGGATAATTCGTGCGCTCGTGGACATCCAGGGTCCGCACGCCCGCGAGCGGTTCGCCGGCGGTTTCGGTGCCGGACGCCGCCGATCCGGTGGGCGGGGAGTGGCGCGCGTTGAAAAGGGTGGTGAACAGTGGAACGTCGGCGGGCAGTCGGCCGGCCCCCAGAGCCGCTGACAGGGGGGTGTGCTCATGCTCCAGGAGGGCCGCCAGATGCGAGCGCATGCGAGCCACGGAGGTCAGCACGTCGTCCTGGTCGATTCGGAACCGCACGGGCAGGGTGTTCATGAACAGGCCGAGCACGCGATCCGCTCCGGCGCCGCCGTCCATGCGGCCGAACAGGACGGTGCCGAAGACGACGTCAGGCTGCCCGCTCAGAGCGCTCAGAGTCCGGGCCCAGGCGACGTGCAGCACCGTGGCCGGGCTGGCGCCCGCCGCCTTGCTCACGGCCCGCAGACGCGCGGAGAGGTCGAGGTCGAGCGACCGGTCGGCGGTGCGGGCGTCCGAGCCGTCGCCTCGCACGTCGAGCAGGCCGTACGGCGCGGTGGGCTCGTCGACGTCACCTAGGAGTTCCGCGAAGTAGGCGGCATGCCCGGCCGTCCGCTCCTCGGTTCCGCGCGCCTGGACGACGAAGTCCCGGAATGGCAGCGGCGCGGGCAGGTCGCCGTGGCGGCCGGCCAGGATCGAGCGGATCTCGTCGAGCAGGACGTCCATGCCGGTGTGGTCGAGCGCCAGGTGGTGCAGCCGGACCAGGGCCAGCCAGCTCTCGTGGCCGTCGGCGGTGACGTGGACATCGATGAGCGGGGCCCGGGTGACGTCCATCCATCCACCGGCGACCGCGCGAAGGCGGGCCCGCGGGTCGGCCCCGGGCACATCCGAGTTCGCCGGCGGCACCTCGGTGATCGGAAGGGGGGCCTGGCGCAGCACGACCTGCACAGGCTCGTCGGCTTCCTCCCAGAGCACCGCGGTGCGGCAGATGTCATGCCGGTCGACGACCTGCTGCAGGGCGGCCAGGAACGCGTCCAGACGAGTCCGGGAGTCGAATCCGAGGAGGAACGGGGTCAGGTAGGCGTCGGGGCCGGCTCCATCCGCGAGGAGGTGATGGAACAGGATTCCTTCCTGCAACGGCGCGAGGGGATAAAGGTCGGCGACGTTGGGGGCACCACCGGGGATCCGGGCGGCGATCCGGTCGAGTTCCTCCGGCGTGAGGTCGACCAGGGGCAGCATGTCCGGTGTGAGCCGGACGGCGCCGTCGGGGATACGGTTCGGCGGCACGGGGAGCGTCGCGTGCCCCGAACTCGCGGCCAGGCCTGCGACGGTGGGGGTTTCGAAGAGCGCCCGCACCGACAGGGACACGCCCTGGGCCCGCAGCCGCTCGACGAGCGTGACCGCCAGCATGGAGTGGCCGCCGAGAGCGAAGAAGTCCTCGTCGACCCCGACCGACGGGCGGCCGAGCACGTCGGCGAAGGACTGAGCGATGGCCTCCTCCCGGGCGTCCGCCGGCCCGCGGCCGGACGGCGCCGGCCCGGTGCGCGGGGCAGGCAGAGCGGCCCGGTCCAGCTTCCCGTGGGCGGTCAGTGGCAACTGATCCAGCGCCACGAACGCCGTCGGGACCATGTGGGCCGGCAGCCGTCCGGCGGTGTGGCGGCGGAGCGCCTCGTCCAGCTCCGCCCCGGCGCCGTCGGCGGGGACGACGTAGCCGGTCAGCCTGCGGTCGCCGGGGACGTCCTCTCGGACCACGACCGCCGCCTCGGCGACGGCAGGGTGAGCGGCGAGCACGGCCTGGATCTCCCCCGGCTCGATCCGGAAGCCCCGGATCTTCACCTGGTCGTCCTCCCGGCCCCGGTACAGCAGGCGGCCGTCCGCGGTCCACCGGCCGCGGTCGCCGCTACGGTACATGCGGCCTCCCGGCTTCCCGTCGGGGTCCGGGAAGGGGCAGGCGACGAACCGCTCGGCGGTCAGCTCCGGCCGGCCCACGTACCCGCGTGCCAGGCCGGGTCCGACGACGTAGATGTCGCCGGTTCCGCCGGCCGGGACGGGCTGCAGCGCGCCGTCGAGGACGAGCACTCGGGTACCGGGCAGGCCGGGCCCGATGCCGGGGGGCTCGCCCGATCGCACCCGTTCGGCGTCGACGTCCCAGCGCGTCACATGCACTGTCGTCTCGGTGATGCCGTACATGTTGACCAGGCGGGGGGCGACGCCGTCCGCAAGCACGGGCCAGGCCTCCAGGTGGGACCGGTCGAGCGCCTCACCGCCGAAGATCACAAGGCGGAGGGAGGCTCTCGAGATCTCGGGCCCGAGCTCGGCCGCCAGCTGGGAGAACGCCGACGGCGTCTGGCTCAGGACGGTCACCTGGTCGCGGACGAGCTGTTCGACGAAGTTCTCCGGCGACCGGGAGACGACGTAGGGGACGACCGACACCCGGGCCCCGTGGAGGAGCGCGCCCCACAGCTCCCAGACGGAGAAGTCGAAGGCGTAGGAGTGGAACCAGCTCCAGGTGTCCGCGGGCCCGAGGGCGAACGCCTCCCGGCCGGCCTCGAGCAGGCTGATGACGTTGCGGTGGGTGATCGCGACGCCCTTGGGCCGGCCGGTGGATCCCGATGTGTGGATGACGTAGGCCAGATGGTCCGGCCGCAGCGGTGCCAGCCGCTCGGAATCGCCGATCGGGGAGCCGTCCTCGGCCGCGAGGCCGGCCACCGTGTCCGGCTCGTCGACGACGATCATCGGCAGCGACCCAGCCCGGGTGCCGGCCAGGTGGGAGGCGCAGGCCTGGTCGGCGAGAACTGTGGCGGGCGCGACGTCGGCGAGGACATAGTCGATGCGGTCAGCCGGGTAGGCGGCGTCGAGTGGCACATAGTGCCCACCCGCCTTGAGCACCGCGAGCAGGGCCACGATCAGCTCGGCTCCGCGCTCCATCACCACCGCGACCGGAGCGTCGGGCCCGACTCCGGTCCGCACGAGACGACGGGCAAGGCGGTTCGCCCGGAGGTCCAGGTCACCGTAGGTGAGCAAGCGGCTCCCGTCCAGGACGGCGACCGCCTCGGGAGCCTGGTCCGCCTGCTCCTGGAAACGGTCCGCCAGGGTGGTCGTCCGGTGCGCGGGGGCCGGGCCGGCCCCGCCTGCCGCGAGCATTACCTCGCGTTCGCCCGGCGCGAGCACGTCGAGCCGCCCCAGGGGTCGCCCCGGTTCGTCGATGGCGGCCGCGAGCAGCCGGACGAACCGCCCGGCCAGATCGGCCACGGTAGGCGGCTCGAACAGATCGGCCGAGCCGATCAGGGTTCCACGGATGCCGGCTGGACCACCGTCGTCGGCCGTGGTCTCGCCGAGGGCCATTTCCAGGTCGAATCGCGCGGTGACGGGCAGTCCCTCCGCCAGGGGCACACCGGCGACGGCGACGCCTGGGAAGTCCAGGAGGGCCGGCTCGACGTTCTGCAGGGTGAGCACGACCTGGAACAGCGGGTGCCGGGCGAGTGAGCGTTCGGGCGCCAGCTCCTCGACCAGTCGCTCGAAGGGGATGTCCTGGTGGGCGTGCGCGCCCAGATCGGTCTCCCGCACCCGGCGTAGCAGTTCGCGAAAGTCCGGCTCGCCCGAGAGGTCGGTGCGGAGGGTGAGGGTGTTGACGAAGAAGCCGACCAGGTCGTCGAGTTGCTCGTCGGTGCGTCCGGCCACAGGCGTCCCGATCAGGATGTCGGTGCCGGCTCCGAGACGGGTGAGGAGGGCGGCGAAGGCCGCCTGCAGCACCATGAACACGGTGACGCCTTCGGCGAGGGCGATCGCACGGAGTCGGCGGTGCAGGTCGGCGGGCACGGTGACCGGGACGGCGTGCCCGCGGTGCGACTCGAGTGCCGGTCGCGGCCGGTCGGCGGGAAGGTCCAGTTCGGGCGGGACGCCCGCGAGCCGGCGTCGCCAGAAGGCGAGCTGACCGGTCGGATCGTCGTCGCCATCGCCGAGCACCTGTGCCTGCCAGACGGCATAGTCGGCGTATTGGACGGGCAGCGGCGTCCACTCCGGTGCCCGTCCGCCCGCGCGTGCGACGTAGGCGCGGGACAGGTCGCGCCCGAGCGGGCTCAGCGACCAGCCGTCGGCGGCCAAGTGATGCACGACGACCACCAGGACGTGCTCTTCCTCTGTGGCCCGCAGCAGCCAGGCCCGGACGGGCAGGTCGGTGGCGAGGTCGAAAACGTGCCCGGCCGCCCGGTGGACCGCGGAGTTCAGAGCCTCCCGGCGCTCCGAATCAGGGACATCCTCCAGCGAGACGGCCTCGAAGGGCACGTCCAGTTGCTCAGGGCGCACCACGTTCTGATGGGGCTCCCCGTCAACGACGAGGGGCAGGGTACGGAGCACCTCATGGCGGACCAGTACGTCCCGGAAAGCGGTGGCGAGGGCCTCGCCGTCGAGCGGGCCGTCGAGGGAGACCACGAGGGGAATCGTGTACGCCGTGCCTGGGCCGTCGAGCCTGTCCAGGAACCAGAGGCGGCGCTGGCCGGACGACATGGGCGCCGGCCCGGGATACCGGCCGCGGGTCAGGGCCGGCCGCGTGGCGGCCTCGCCGGTGGACTCACCCAGCCTGCGAGCGAACCCACGGACCGTCGGTGCCTCGAACAGCACCCGGAGGGCCGGCTCGGCGTGCAGGACGGTTCGCACGCGCGACAGCAGCCGGGTGGCCAGCAACGAGTGGCCACCGAGAGCGAAGAAGTCATCGTCCACACCGACCTCGGGGCGCCGGAGCACCTCGGCGAACAGCTGTGCCACGACCCCCTCCAGGGTGTCCTGCGGGCCGTGGGCGCGCTGAGAGACGGCGACCGCGGGGACCGGGAGCGCCCGACGATCGAGCTTCCCCCCGACGGTGAGTGGCATGGCCTCCAGGACGATGACGACCGAGGGCACCCAGGCCCGGGGCAGCCGGGCCGCCGCGAGCGCACGCAACTCCTCGGGCAGGATCTCGCCGGCCGCGGACGAGGCCACGACGTAGGCGACGAGCCGCGGACCTTCCGGGTCGTCCTTCCGCAGGACGACGGCGACCCGTTCGACCAGGGCGTGGGCGGTGAGTACCGCCTCGATCTCGGCCGGCTCGATCCGATACCCGCGCAGTTTCTGCTGGTCGTCCTCGCGTCCGGTGAAGACGAGTTCGCCGTCCGGAGTCCAGTGGGCTCGGTCTCCAGTCGCGTACATGCGTTCTCCGGGTGCGGCCTGACCGGCGGCGAAGGGGCAGGCGACGAAGCGCCGGGCGGTCAGACCGGGCCGCCCGCTGTACCCCCGGGCGACCTGGACGCCGCTCAGGTACAGGTCGCCCACGACGCCGGCGGGCACCGGCGAGAGCAGCTCGTCGAGGACGAACGCCCGGGTGTTCGTCACGGGCCGTCCGATGGGGACGGCGTTGCGGGTGCCGGGCTCTCGGCCGGGATCGAGCCGCCAGGCGGTGGCGTCGACCGTCACCTCTGTGGGGCCGTAGAGGTTGGTCAGCGCGACGTGATCGCCGAACGTCGCCTCGAAGCGGTCGACGAGCGCCGGCGACAGCGTCTCGCCGCCCGACAGCACGTGCCGAAGGCTCGAACAGCCCGCAGCCGACGGCTCGTCGAGGAATGCCTCCAGGAGGGTCGGAACGAAGAAGAGGACGTTGACCTCCTGTTCCTGGACCAGCTCGGCGAGGTACTGGGCGTCCAGATGGCCGCCGGGCCGAGCGACGACCACCGTGGCTCCGGTGGTGAGGGGGGCGAACAGTTCCAGGATCGAGACGTCGAACACAGGTGGCGCCTTGAAGACGACACGGTCCCCCGGGGCGATCGGGCACCAGTCCCGGATCCAGCCGAGATGGTTGGTCAGGGCGGCATGCGTGATGACAACGCCCTTCGGCGTCCCGGTCGAGCCGGACGTGTGCATGACATAGGCAGCCCCCGCCGGCCGGAGAGGCCGAGGGGCGGGCTCGGCCGAGGCAGGTGCCGTCTCCTCGACGAGGACCACGGGAGAGTCGCCCCCCAGAGAGGCGAGCGCGTCTGTGGTGACCACCGCGCAGGGCCCGATGTCGTCGATGAGCACACGAATCCGGTGCGGTGGGAACTCAGGCTCGATCGGGAGGTAGGCCGCGCCCGCCCTGAGCACGGCGAGCAGGCCGATCACCAGGTCCAGGCCCGGGGGCAGGAGTACCGCGACCACGGGTTCGGCGCCGTCGAGCTCCAGCGTGAGCCGGGCAGCGAGTCGCCTGGCGCGGGCGTCCAGCTCACCGAACGACAACGTCCGTCCCTCGAAGACCACGGCGGGTGCGTCCGGGGCGGCGGCCACGACGGCGTCGAACTGCTCGATGACAGAACGGAACGGCGACTCCTGGGCGGTGTCGTTCCACCGGTCCAGGACCCTACGTTCGCCGCCCAGCACGTCCAGGAACGCCGGCGGCCGGCTCCTTCCCGTCCTCTGCGCGGCTTCGAGTGCATCGATGAGGCTTGCGACAGCGTTCACCGTCAGGTCTGCGACGTCGCGAGCCGGTACCGGCGGCACGGCGTCCACGCTGATCGCGAAACCCCCTTCCTCGTCGTCGATCGAGACGACGAGCGGATAGTTCGTCCGTTCTCGGACCAGGACGGTCCGGAGGCCGGCGGGCGGGTCCGGGGCGTCACCGTCGAGAGGAGCCGAGCCGAAGCGGTAATTCAGAACCGAAGTGAACAGGGGAAGCTCCGGAGCCACGCCGCTCGCCTGCTGGGCCAGGGTGAGCGGTGCGTGCTCGTGCTCCACCAGGGCGGCGAGCTGACGGCGCATCCCGTCGATCGTTCTCAGCAGGTCGGTGCCGTCCAGCCGGGCACGCACCGGCAACGTGTTCATCAGCAGGCCGAGGGCGCGTTCCGCACCCGGCCCCGCGTCCATGCGCCCGAGCAGCACGGTCCCGAACACGACGTCGCGACGGCCGCTCAGCGTGGCCAGCACCCGCGACCAGGCGACATGCCAGAGGGTGGCCGGGCTCACCGCCAGGTCCCGCGCTGCCTTTCGCAGCCGGTCGGCGAGATCCCCGGGCAGCTCCTGGTGGGCCCGCACGGCGTCGGCGCCGTCGCCTCGCACGTCCTGGACTCCGTACGGCGTGGTGGGCTCCTCGAAATCGCCCAGCAGGTCCGCGAAGAAGCGCTCGTGGGCGGCTCGGAGCGCTGGGTCGGCCGAGCGGATCCGCGCGACGACGTCGCGGAACGGCAGGGGCTCGGGCAGGTGGTCACTCCGTCCGGCCAGGATCTCCCGGATCTCCGCGAGGAGCACTTCGATGCCCGCGTGGTCGAGCAAGATGTGGTGCAGCCGGATCAACGCCAGCCACCGCCCGTCGCCGAGGGCGGCGGTGTGGACGTCCATGAGGGGTGCGCGGGCGAGGTCCATGGCGAAGCCGGTCAGGGCGGCCAGATCACCTGCGGGATCGGACGTTCCGGGCTCGACGGGTACATCGATGACCGGGAGGTCGGCCACCCGCAGCACGACCTGGACGGGCTCGCGGAGTTCCTTCCAGACGATCGCGCTCCGGCAGGAGTCGTGCCGGGCGATCACCTGTCGAAGCGCGTCGAGAAAGGCCTCCAACCGCTCGCGGGAATCGAGTTCGACAACGGTCTGGCCGACGTAGGCGTCGTCCTGCCCGGGTGCGAGGAGGTGGTGGAACAGCATCCCTTCCTGGAGCGGCGTCAGCGGGTAGACGTCCGCGACGTTCGCGGCCCCTCCCTCGACGCCCTTCGCGATCGTGTCCAGTTCCGCGGCGCTGAGCCCCGCAAGGGGAACCATCTCGGGTCGGAGCTCCGTGGTGCCCTGCGGGACGGATCCGGACGCACCGCCAAGCCTCCCGAGGTCGGTCGCCGCGGCGACCGCGGCGAGGCGGGACGGCGTCGGCGACTCGAACAGCGCCCGGACTGGGACCCGCAGACCCGCGGAGGCCAGTTCCTCGATCAGTACGACCGCGAGCAGCGAATGCCCTCCAAGGACGAAGAAGTTGTCGTCCGGGCCGACCTCGGCCAGCCTGAGCACGGTCGCAAAGGCTTGGCAGACCGCCGCTTCGCGGGGATTAGCAGGAGCGCGGCGCGGGCCGGCCTCCGGCCGGTCCGGGGCCGGGAGCGCAGCAGTGTCCAGCTTGCCGTTGGCGGTGAGGGGAAACGTGGTCAGTTCTACGACGGCCGGGACCATGTAAGCCGGCAGGCGGGCAGCGAGGAAATCGGTGACCCCACGGGTGACCTGCGGTCCGGCGTTCTCGGCGAGCACGACGTATCCCACCGGACGGGTGCCGCCGAGGCCGTCGTCCCTGATCACGACCTCGGCCTGCCGGACCTCCGGATGGCCGGCGAGCACGGCCCGGATCTCACCGAGTTCGATCCGAAACCCACGGATCTTCACCTGTTCGTCGTCCCGCCCGGCGAACAACAGGTCCCCGTCCGAGGTCCAGCGGACCCGGTCGCCCGTCCGGTACATGCGTTCGCCCGATCCCCAGGGGCAGGCCACGAACCGCTCGGCGGTGAGGGCCGTCGGGCCGAGGTAGCCGCGGGCGACCCCTGTGCCCGCGACATAGAGGTCACCGACGACGCCGGGCGGCACCGGGGTGAGCCTGCCGTCCAGGACGTACACGCGAGCACCTGCGATGGGGCGGCCGATCCGGACCGGTGTGGCGTCGTCCGGTGGGCAGCGCCAGACGGTGGCGTCGACCGTGGTCTCGGTCGGACCGTAGGTGTTGAACAGGGTCCGGCCCCGAGACCAGCGAGCGGCGACCTCGGGCGCGCAGACCTCGCCTCCGACCTCGAGCACCCGCAGGTCCGGTAGGTGGACGGGATCCAGGCCGCCGACGACCGCAGGGGGAAGCGATGCGTGCGTGACGCCCTCAGTGCGAAGGAAGGCGGCTAGTTCCGGGCCCAGCCGACGGTCGGGCGGGACGATCACGAGCGTGGCCCCGGTGGTCAGCGCAAGGGTCCATTCGAGGGCGAAGTTGTCGAACCCCGGCGACGCGAACTGGGCCACGACCGACCCCGCAGTGACGCCGAACCGCCGAAGGGCCGCGGCGGTGTTGGCCAGACCTGCATGGGTGACGACCACGCCTTTCGGCCGCCCGGTCGAACCGGATGTGTGGACGATGTAGGCCGCGGCGGCCGGGTGCGGGGCGCCGGCACCCGCCGGCGCGGCCCGGCGGCCGTCTGCCCCGTGGAGCACGTATCCGGTGCGGAGCACGAGGCTGGGCGTGGCGTCCCGGAGGACGGCCTCGAGGCGCCCCTCGGGCAAGTCGGGGTCCAGAGGCAGATAGGCGGCACCCGCCTTGAGGACGCCCAGCAGTGTGGTCACGAGCTCGATCCCGCGGGGCAGCTGAAGGGCGACGACGTCTTCCTCCTCGACGCCGTGCGCGCGCAGGTCGTCGGCGATCTGGGACGAGCGCCGGTCCAGCTCCGCATAGCTGACCTCCGTCCGCCCCTCCCGCACCGCCACGGCCCGGGGTAGCGCGGCGACGTGGCGGGCGAAGCGCTCAAGGACAGGCTCGGCGTTCGTCACCCGATGGCCTGCCCCGCTCCAGGACTCGACCAGCTCTGACCTCTCGGCCGCCGCGAGAACGTCGATGCCGCCGACCTGCTGGTCGGGTGCGGCCGTCATGAGCTCGAACACCTGGACCAGACGCGCCGCCAGCCTCTCGATGCTCGCCCGGTCGAACAGGTCATCCGTGGCGACGAGGCTGCCCCGCAGCCCCTGCGGTACGCCCTCGGCGTCCAGCGTCTCGGTGAAGGTGAGATCGAGATCGAACTTCACGGTCGTCGGACCGTCGCCGCCCTCGAGGCCGGAGGCACGAAGGCCCGGCAGCGTGAGCGGCACGCCCGTTGCGGTGTTCTGCAGGCTGAGCATGACCTGGAACAGCGGATGCCGGCTCAGCGAGCGGGCGGGCGCCATCTCCTCGACCAGCCGCTCGAACGGAACGTGCTGGTGACCATAGGCGGCGAGCGCCGTGGTCCGGACCCGTGTGAGCGCCTCGCGAACCGTCGGATCGCCGGAGAGATCCATCCGGAGCACGAGCGTGTTGACGAAACACCCGACGAGCTCGTCCAGGTCGCTCTCGTTCCGGCCGGCGATGACAGTGCCGACGGGCAGGTCGCACCCGGCCCCGAGACGGGACAGCAGGATGCCGAAGCCCGTCTGAAGCGCCATGAAGAGCGTCGCGCCCTCTGCGCGGGCGAACTCCTGGAGTCGCTCGTGCAGGTCGGCGGATACCGAGAATCCGACGAGGTGGCCGCGCTCGCCGGCCACGGGCGGACGGGGGCGGTCCCACGGCAGGACGAGCTCCTCGGGTACGCCGTCCAGTGCTTCTCGCCAGTAGGCGAGGTCCCGCTCCAGCGCGGTGCCGCCGGCTTCCGATCGCGCCGTCTGGCGGATCGCGTGGTCCGCGTACTGCAGCGGTAGCGCGTGCCAGTCCGGTGCCCGGCCGTTCCGCCGCGCGGTGTAGGCCTGGGTGAGGTCGCGAGTGAGCGGCCCCCATGACCACCCGTCGGCGGCGATGTGGTGGAGGACCACGACCAGGATGTGCTCGTCAGGTCCGGTGGTCATGAGGGTGGCCCGGATCGGGAGGTCTCGCGCGAGGTCGAAGGGGGCGACGGACAGCTGCCGGACCGCGGCCGTCAGCCGGCCGGCGGCGCCGTCCTCGACCCGTTCGTGGCCGAGTTCCCAGCCGTCGCCGGTCCGGATCTCCTGGTAGGGCGTGCCGCCGGAGGACGGGAAGGTGGTGCGCAGGATCTCGTGCCGATCGATGACATCACGGAAGGCCGCCTGCAGGGCCGGCTCGTCCAGCACACCGGTCAGCCGCACCGCGACTGGGATGAGGTAGGTCGATCCGGGCCCGTCGAGCTGGTCGAGGAACCAGATACGTTGCTGGGCGAACGAGAGCGGCAGCCGGTCCGGGCGCGTGGACGGCGGCGGCACGACCGGTCCGGGCGATCCCGACGACTGCCGCTCGCGCACGAGGTCGGCCATCTGGGCGACGGTCGGGTGGTCGAAAAGATCGCCGATCTCCAGCGCGACGTCCAGCAGGGCCCCGACCTTGGAGACGACGGCCACGGCGAGCAGGGAGTGCCCGCCCCGGGCGAAGAAGTCGTCGTCCACGCCGAAACTGTCGAGGCGGAGTGCCTCGGCGAACTGGTGTGAGAGAAGCGCCTGCAACGGGTCCTCGGCGACCCTCTCGGTTGAGGACCCGTCCGTGGATGGTTCGGGCAGCGCGGCCCGGTCCAGCTTGCCGTTCGGAGTGAGCGGAAACTCTTCCAGGGTGACGACTCTGGCGGGCACCAGGTGGCCGGGCAGCGTGCTCGCCAGCCGGCTCACCAGCTCGGCCTCCGTGGCCGCCAAGGCGGCCACGTCGTGAGGCGCGGCGAGAACGACGTAGGCGACCAGGCGCCGGTTTCCCTCGGCGTCCTCCCGGGCCACGACGTGAGCTCGCTCCACTTCCGGCAGGCGAACCAGCTCGGCCTCCACCTCGGCCGGCTCGATGCGGAAGCCGCGGATCTTGATCTGCTCGTCGTCGCGGCCCGCGTACATCAGCTGCCCGGCGGCAGACCAGCGGGCTCGGTCCCCGGTTCGGTACATCCGCTCACCGGGCTCCGCGAACGGGCAGGCGACGAAACGGCTCGCGGTCGATCCGGGCAGGTTCTGATAGCCCCGGGCGACCTGGGCCCCGGCGACATAGAGATCACCGACGACGCCGACCGGAGCCGGCGACAAGTGCTCGTCGAGAACGTAGACGCGGGTGTTCGCGATCGGCCGACCGATCGGCACCACCTCTCCGAGGTCGCCGGCATCTGCTGCCGTGACCTCGAAGGCCGAGCACCCCACGACCGTCTCGGTGGGGCCGTACTCGTTCACCACGACCGACCGCGGTGCCCGGCTCAACCAGTCCCGCACCGTTCCCGGCGGCAGTGCCTCTCCCCCGACCACCCACCTGGCCGCCGCCCCGGCCGCCGCCGAGGGGTCCAGCAGTTCCCCCAGGAGGGGCAGGTGAGCCGGCACGATCTTCACCAGACCGAAGCCGCCTTGGTTCCGCAGCAACCCGCTCAGCCCGTCGATCCCGCCGCGACGGCTGGCCACCACGGTGCCACCCGCCACCAGGGGCACGAAGAGGCTCGTGACCGTCAGGTCGAAGGAAATCGAGGAGTGCAACACCGCCGCGTCGCCGGACGACATCCCGTAGGTCCAGGCGGCCCAGCTGAGGTAATTGGCCAGCCCGCCGTGGGTGACGACGACCCCCTTGGGCCGGCCGGTGGAGCCGGACGTGTACATGACGTAGGCCGCCCGGTCGGCGTCCAGCGGGCCGCCCCGCTCGTCGTCGCGAACCGGGCCGCCCGGCCGCCCGGACACCGCCGCCCGGACTTCGGGCTCGTCAACGACCACCAGCGCTGGACCCCGCAGAACGTCGTCCAGGTTCGCCGCCGACGGCCGATCGGCGAGCACGGCGAGGGGACGGGAATCCGAGAGCAGGCGGCCGATGCGGCCGGCCGGGTACTCGGGGTCGACGGGCAGGTAGGTGCCACCGGCCTTGAGAACGGCGAGGATGGCCACCACGAGGTCGGCTCCGCGCCCCAGAACGACCGCTACGACCGACTCCGGCCGAACACCCAGCGCGAGCAGGTGGCGGGCCAGCCGGTCGGAGCGGTCGGCCAGCTCGGCGAAGGAGAGCTCGCGACCGTGTTCCGAGACGGCGACACCGTCCGGCCGTCGACTCGCCACGTCGTCGATGAGGTCGACGACGCTCCGTCCGTCCGGTGCCGAACTCGATCGCGGCCGGTCCGCGGGCGGCCGGTTCCAGTCCTTGAGCACCAGTTCCCGCTCGGACGGCGTCGTGACCTCGATCCGACTGAGCGGAACCTCCGGGTCCTCCGCGACCGCCTGGAACATCCGTGTCAGCCGGTCGGCGAGCCGGTCGACACTCGACCGGTCGAAACGATCGGCCGAGCCGACCAGGGTTCCGCGTAGACCGGCGGGAGCGCCGTTCGCGTCGAAGACCTCTGAGACAAGGACGTCCAGGTCGAACTTGGCCGCCGTCGGGGCGGCTCGTCCGGTCGACGGTGGGGCTGAGGCGGAGACCCCGGGCAGGGCCAGCGCCGCCCGTCCGGTGTTCTGCACGGTGAGCATGACCTGGAACAAGGGGTGCCGGCCGCGGACTCGGCTCGGCGCCAGCTCCTCCACCACCCGTTCGAAGGGGACGTCCTGGTGAGCGAACGCCTCCAGCCCCGCCTCGCGGACCCTCGCCAGGATCTCCCTGAAAGCCGGGTCGCCGGACAGGTCCGTGCGCAGCGCGAGCGTGTTGACGAAGAAGCCCACCAGATCGTCGAGCCCGGAGTCGGTACGGCCGGCGACGGCGGTACCGATCACGATGTCCGCGCCGGCACCTACTTTCACGAGCAGCGCCGCGAGCGCGCCGTAAGCGACCATGAACGGCGTCGCTCCGGTGGAGCGGGCCACGGCGGCGAGCCGGGCGTGCACCGCCGCCGGTACCTGGAAGGCCACGGAGTGGCCCAGCCGGCTCGGGGCGCCCGGCCGTGGACGGTCGGCGGGCAGGTCGAGTTCCTCGGGTGCACCGGCCAGCTGTCGCCTCCAGTAGCCGATCTGCTGCCCGATCAGTGACTCCGGGTCGCCGTCGTCCCCGAGGAGCTCACGCTGCCAGAGGGCGTAGTCCGCGTACTGGACCGGCAACGGCGCCCAGTCCGGCGCCCGGCCCTCGCGGCGGGCGGCGTAGGCGAGGGAGATGTCCCGCCCGAGCGGCGCCATGGACCAGCCGTCGCCGGCGATGTGGTGAACGACCACGACCAGGACGAACTCCTCGTCGCCGAGATCGAACAGGACGGCCCGGATCGGGAGGTCCGTCGCGAGGTCGAACGGCCGGCGGACGATCTCCTCGAAGCGGGCGGCGAGTTCGCCGGCCGCCGACCGTTCGACGTCGAGCCGCCAGTCGAGGGTGCCGGGCTCGTGGATCTCCTGCTCCGGTTCGCCCTGGAACGCCGGGAACGTGGTGCGCAGCACCTCGTGGCGCTCAAGGACGTCCCGGAGAGCGCGGCTCAGCGCGTCGACATCGAGCCCGCCTGTGAGCCGGACCGCGACCGGGCTGTTGTACAGCGCACCCGAGTCGTCGTCCTGGCTGAGGAACCACAACCGGCGCTGGCCGTGCGAGAGGGGGATCATCGGCCCTCCCCGTTCCGGCGCATGGGCCTGAGCGGCGGCCGGACACTCGGCCGAGTCTCGGCGTTGCGGGCGAGCGCCGCCACGGTCGGCCATTGGAAGACGTCCCGGATGCGCAGCTCGGAGCCGCTGCGCTCCCGGAACCGGGTGACCAGGCGGGCGGCGAGGAGCGAATGCCCGCCGAGGTCGAAGAAGTCGTCCTCGGGGCCGACGTCCACCCCCAGCACCTCCGTGAACACCTCGCACAGCAGGCGCTCCCGCTCCGTGGCGGGCTCGCGCCGGCCGGCCGCGGGCTCCCTGCGAGGGGGTGCCGGAAGGGCGGCCCGGTCCAGCTTTCCGTTCGCGTTGAGCGGCATCGCCTTCAGCACGACGACGGCGGAGGGAACGAGATGGACCGGCAGCCGGCGGGCCACGGCGTCGCGCAACGTCCGGTCGACGTCGTCGTCCGAGGACTCGTTCCCCTCCGCGACGACATATCCGACGAGACGCCGGTCGCCGGCGAAGTCCTCGCGAACGACCACGGCGGCCTCCGCGACCAGCGGGTGGTCCGCGAGCGCGCTCTCGACCTCCCCGGGTTCGATCCGGAAACCTCGGATCTTCACCTGGTGGTCGTCCCGGCCGGCGAACACGAGCATGCCGTCTCGCGCCCACCGGGCCCGGTCGCCGCTGCGGTACATCCGCGCGGCGACGTCCCACGGGCAGGCCACGAACCGCTCGGCCGTCTGGCCCGGCCGGCCCAGATAACCGCGTGCGAGACCGGGACCGGCCAGGTAGAGGTCACCGGTCACGCCGGGTGGCACCGGATTCAGGAAAGCGTCCAGGACGAAGGCCCGCGTGTGAGGGATGGACCTTCCGATCGGGGTTTCCGGCCGGCCGGCCTCGCACCGCCAGACGGTGGCGTCGATCGTCGTCTCCGTCGGGCCGTAGGTGTTGAACAGCGTCCGTCCCGGCGCCCAGCGCTCCACGAGCGCGGGAGACGGCGCCTCGCCTCCCACTTCCAGGACGACCTCGCGCGGGACGGCCTCCTCATCGAGCGTGGCCAGGACCGCGGGAGGCAGTGAGGCATGCGTGATGCCCTCGTCGCGGATGAACCGGGTGAGGTCCTCGCCCAGGCGGGCGTGAGTGGGAACGACGACCAGGGTGGCTCCCGAGGTCAGCGCGAGCGACCACTCGAGAGCGAAGTTGTCGAAGGTCGAGGACGCGAACTGCGCCACGCGGTCACCGGGCCCGGTACCGAACCGCGCCAGCGCAGCGGTGGTATTGGTGAACCCGGCGTGGGTGACGACGACTCCCTTCGGCTTTCCGGTGGATCCCGACGTGTGGACGACGTAGCAGGCATCGGCCCCACGTGGCCGGGTCCGGGAGCCGACCTCGTCCAGCGGCGTCCCCGGCATCGAGGCCATCTCCGTCGCGACGGCCGGATCGTCCAGGGCCAGCACCGGCACTCCGTCGAGGCGCCCAGCGTCGCGGGAGGTGGCGAGCACCAGTTCCGGGCACGTGTCACCGACGAGGAACGCCAGCCGCTCGGAAGGGTGGTCCGGGTCGAGGGGCACGTAGGCGCCGCCAGCCTCCAGGACGGCCAGGATCGCGACGAACAGGTCCGTGCCTCGGACCAGGAGGAGCCCGACCAGGGAACCGGGACCCACGCCGCGGCCGGCGAGGTACCGGGCCAACCGGGACACCCGCAGACCCAGGTCGCCGTAGGTCAGCCGGCTGTCCGCGGCCTGGATCGCGACGTCGCCGGGAGCTGTGGTGACCCGTTGCCGGACCAGGTCCGTGATCGGAGCCGGTACGAGATGCTCGGCCGGCTCCGGCGGCGGAGCCAGATGCGATGTCTCGGCCGCGGTCAGCAGCGCGATGTCGCTGAGGCGGGCGTCCGCCCGGGCGGTGACGTCATCCAGGACACGGGCGAACCGATCGGCGATGGAGGCGACCGTCTCGGGATCGAAGAGGTCGGCAGATCCCACCAGGCCGACGCTCAGCCCGGCCGGTCTCCCCTCCTGATCCAGCATCTCGCCGACGGTGAGGTCGAGGTCGAACTTGGCCGCCGGCACCGGCTTGAGCCCGTTCAGGGGCAACGGGGCCGGAAGGCCCTCCAGGTCGAAGGCGGACCGGTCGGAGTTCTGGACCGTGAGCATGACCTGGAACAGTGGATGCCGGGACAGCGACCGGCTGGGTGCCAAGTGCTCGACCAGCCGCTCGAACGGGGCGTCCTGGTGAGCCAGGGCGTCCAGGAAGGTCTCGCGTACACGCCCGAGGACCTCCAGGAACGTCGGGTCGCCTGACAGGTCGGTCCGCAGGACGAGGGTGTTCACGAAGAACCCCACCAGGTCGTCGAGTGCCTCGTCGGTACGCCCGGCAACAGCGACACCGATGGGGAGGTCGGTGCCGGCTCCGAGCCGGGACAGGGTGACGGCGAGGGCGGCCTCGAGGGCCATGAAGATCGTCGCGCCCTGGGTCCGGGCCAGTGCCGTCAGCCGGCGGTGCACCTCGGGTGCGATCCCGAGCGTCACCTGGTGACCTCGGTAGGAGGACTCGGCCGGCCGCGGCCGGTCGGCCGGGAGGGCGAGTTCCTCGGGTATCTGCAGGAGGGTCTTCTCCCAGAACCGGACCTGCCGCTGGAGCAGGGCGTCGGGATCGCTCTCCTCGCCCAGGAGCCGGTTCTGCCAGATCGCGTAGTCGGCGTACTGGACTGCCAGGGGCTTCCACGCCGGAGCTTGCCCTTCACGGCGGGCCGTGTACGCGGTGGACAGGTCGCGGGCCAGGGGCGCCCACGACCACCCGTCCGCGGCGATGTGATGGAGCATGATCACCAGCGTCGACTCCACCGCTCCGGAACCGGATGGCGATCGGAACAGCCACCCCCGGATCGGCGGCCGGGCGGCCAGGTCGAACGGGGTGGCCAGGGCGGCGGCGACCGCCGCATCGAGGCCGTTGGCAGGCACGTCTCGCGTCTCGAGGAGGCGGCCGACCTGCTCGGGCGCGAGGATGCGTTGATGCGGCTGCCCGTCGACGAGTTCCGCGAGGGTGCGCAGTACCTCGTGGCGGGTGACGACGTCGTGCAGGGCATCCCCGAGGGCACCCGCGTCGACGTCACCATCCAGGCGCACGACGACGGGGATGGTGTAGGTGGTGCTCGGGCCCTCGAACTCGTCCAGGAACCAGAGCCGCCGCTGGCCGTGGGACATGGGCGGCAGCTCCGGCCTGGCCGCGCCGCCGAGCGCGGGCCGCATGGCCGCCTGGCCGCGGTCACCGGTGATCCGGGTCGCCAGCGCGGCGACCGTGGGCGCTTCGAAGATCGCCCGGACGGGCACCTCGGCCCCCAGCACAGTGCGGATCCGCGACACCAGCCGGGTGGCGAGCAGCGAGTGACCGCCGAGGGCGAAGAAGTCCTCCTCCGCCCCGACCGACTCCAGATCGAGGATGTCGGCGAAGACGTGGGCCAGGATCTCTTCCTCGGGCGTGGCCGCTCGGCGGCCCCCGGCCCGTCCCGGTGCCGGCAGCGCCTTCCGGTCGAGCTTCCCGCTTGTGGTGAGAGGCAGCTCGGGCAGGACCAGAACGGCGGCGGGCACGAGGTACTCCGGGAGCCGACCGGCGACGAAAGCGCGCACCTCGCGGACCAGGTCGTCGTCTGCCGCCCTCGCATCCCGGACGCTGGCCGGCACCACGTAGGCGACCAGCTGCGGCCGCCCGGGCACATCCTCCCGAGCGATCACCGCCGCCGTCTCCACACCGGGGTGAGCGGAGAGTGCGGCCTGGATCTCACCCGGCTCGATCCGGTAGCCGCGGATCTTCAGCTGATCGTCGCCGCGTCCTGCGAACACCAGGTCGCCGGACGCGGTCCACCGGGCCCGATCGCCGGTGTGGTACATGCGACCGCCGTGGATCCAGGGGCAGGCCACGAACCGCTCCGCGGTGAGCGCGGGCCGTCCGGTGTATCCGCGGGCCAGGTTGGCCCCGGCGACGTACAGATCACCGAGCGCACCTGTTGGCACGGGCTGGAGCTGGTCGTCCAGCACGTACACGCCGGTGTTGTCGAGCGGGCGGCCGATCGGCACGGACCCGGTCGCGGTGGAGATCCGTTCCCGGTCGGCTTCCCAGGTCGTCACGTCGACCGTGGCCTCGGTCGGCCCGTAGATATTGGTCAGCTCCGCGCCCGGGAGCAGGTCGAGGCACCGGGCAGCCAGGTCGGGGTAGAGGGTCTCGCCGCCGCAGTACACCTGCCGGAGCGCGGTCGCATCGGCCGCCGCCGGATCCGCCAGGAACGCCTCCAGCAGAGTCGGAACGAAGTAGGCCACGGTGATCCGCTCGTCGCGCATCGCCCCGGCGAGGTAGGCGGAGTCCTGGTGGGCCCCAGGCCGGGCCATGACCACGGTCGCGCCGGCGATGAGCGGGGTGAAGAACTCGAGCAGCGAGACGTCGAAGACGTAGGGCGTTTTCTGCAGTAGCCGGTCGCCCGGTCCGAGCGGGTGATTCTCCTGAGACCAGAGCAGGTGGTTGGCCAGGCTTCGATGGCTGACCGTGACGCCCTTCGGCGTGCCGGTCGATCCGGAGGTGTACAGCGTGTAGGCAGCGTTGTCCGGAAGCGGGCCGGCTGGGAGCGGACCGGACTCGGTCGCGGTCTGGGCCACGGTCGAGGGGTCGTCGAGCAGGAGCCGCGGTAGGCCCGGATCGTCGCAGGCGTCCTGGAGGGCTTCGTCGGTGAGCAGCACCGCCGGTTGCGCCTCTGCCAGGATGTGGGCCAGTCGAGCAGGCGGGTGGGTGGGGTCGAGCGGGAGGTATTGGGCACCCGTCTTGAGGATCGCGAGGAGGGCGGTCAGGAGGGTGGTTCCCCGATCCAGCATGACGGCCACCACCGACTCCGGGCCCACGGGAGGATGGAGACGGCCGAGCACGCGCGCGAGCCGATCGGATTCGCGGTCCAGTTCGGCGTAGGTCCGCTCACCGTCTTCGCCGGTGACGGCGATCCCGTCCGGGGTCGCCGTCGTCTGGGCTCGGAACAGATCCACCACGGTGACCGACCGGCACGGGCGGGAATCCACGCGGTTCCAGTCGTCGAGCAGGAGCGAGCGCTCGGTCGGCGTGAGGAGGTCGAGGTCGCTCAACCGGCGCTCCGGGTCGGCGACCATCATCTCGACGGTCCGGGACAGTCGGCGGCCGAGGATCTGGACCGTGGCCGGTTCGAAGAGGTCGGCCGCACCAGTGAGCACGCCCTTCAGGCCGGCCGGCCGGCCCGACTCGGCGTGGTTCTCGGACACCGTGACCTCAAGGTCGAACTTGGCGGTGACACCGCCGGCGCTCTCCGGATCGCCCGCTCCGGTGGTGACGTCGGGGAGGTCGAGCGTCGCGTCCGCGGTGTTCTGCAGCGTGAGCATGACCTGGAAGAGAGGGTGCCGTCCCAGGGAGCGGGCCGGCGCCACAGCGTCGACGATGTTCTCGAAGGGGACGTCCTGGTGGGCGAATGCCGCGAGCGCGGTGGCCCGGGATCTCCCGAGCGCCTCGGTGACCGTCGGGTCCTCCTTCAGATCGGCCCGCAGCACCAGGGTGTTGACGAAGAATCCGATCAGTTCCTCAAGGGCGGCGTCGGATCGACCGGCGACCACGGTCCCGATCGGGAGGTCCGTCCCCGCTCCCAGCCGCGAGAGGAGCACGGCGAGTGCGGTGTGCAGAACCATGAACACCGTCACGCCCTGGGCCCGGGCGAGCTCTACCAGCTGTGCGTGCGCCGCCGCGGACAGCGTGAAATCGCAGGCGTGGCCGCGGTGGGAGGCGGCCGCGGGCCGGCCGTGGTCGGCGGGAAGGGCCAGCTCACCGGGGATTCCGTCGAGCGCCTCCCGCCAGTAGGCGAGCTGACGCCCCGCGCGCGATGCCGGATCCTCCAGGTCGCCGAGTGTCTCACGCTGCCAAAGAGCCACGTCCGCGTACTGGAGCGGCAGGGGCGTCCAGTCCGGAGCCGAACCGCGGACCCTGGCGGCGTAGGCGGTCGCCAGGTCGTTCGCCAGCGGCCGCCAGGACCAGCCGTCGGCGGCGATGTGATGCAGGACGACGACAAGGACGTGGTCGGCCGGCCCGGTGGTCAGGAGCGCCGCTCGGACGGGCAGTTCGTCGGCCAGGTCGAACGGGCGGCCCTTGATGGCCGCGATCGCATCGTTCAAGTCGCATTCGGCGACCGTTTCGACCGCGAGCTCCCACCGTAGCTCGGCCAGAGCCTGGGTCTGCTGGAAGGGCTCACCGTCGATGGCCGGGAACCTGGTGCGCAGCACCTCGTGACGATCGAGAACGTCGCGGAAGGCCGCTCGCAAGGCTTCGACGTCCAGCTCCCCCGTCAGCCGCGCCGTGACCGGGATGGTGTAGACCGGCTTCGGGCCTTCGAGCTGGCCCAGGAACCAGAGCCGTTGCTGGCCGAAGGACAGCGGGACGCGGTCCGGCCTCGGGCGCGGCGCCGGCAAGGATGGGGTCACCAGAGCCCTTCCGGCCGTCCCGGGCGCCTCATCCAGGGTCGCGACGAGGGCGGCCGCGGTGGGGTGGTCGAAGATCTGGGCGATCTGCAGATCGACCCCGAGGGCGGCCCGCAGCCGCGACACCAGCGACACCGCGAGCAGGGAGTGGCCTCCGAGGCCGAAGAAGTCGTCGTCGACCGACACCGAGTCACGTCCCAGGACCTCGGCGAAGAGCTGGGTGACGAGCACCTCGCGCGGGTCGTCCCCCGATCCCGTGGCCCCCGGACTGGACGGCTCGGGCGCTGGTAGAGCGCGCCGGTCCACCTTGCCGTTCCGGGTGAGGGGTAGCTGCGGGAGCACGACCAGCATGGCCGGTACCAGATGATCGGGCAGGCGGCCGGAAAGCCGCCCCCGGACTTGCTCCGCCCAGGAACCGTCATCATCGGGGGTTCGCGAGGAGCTCGCCACCACGTACCCGACCAGGCGCGCGTCTCCCAGAGTGTCCTCCCGGGCGACCACGGCGGCCTGTCCGACCTCAGGGTCGGCGGTCAGGGCGGCCTCGACCTCCCCCGGTTCGATCCGGTATCCGCGGACCTTGACCTGGTCATCGGCGCGGCCGACATAGACGAGGTTCCCGTCAGCTCGCCGGAGGGCCCGGTCCCCCGTCCGGTACATCCGCTCGCCACCGGCCTGCCCGGCGCCAGGGAACGGACAGGCCACGAAGCGTTCCGCCGTGAGTGCGGGCCGTCCCACGTACCCGCGGGCGAGTTGGTCACCGGCCACGTAGAGGTCGCCGATGACGTTGGTGGGCACCGGGGCCAGCGACTCGTCCAGCACGTACATGCGGTTGTTCGCGGCCGGCCGTCCGATCGGAACGACGTCACCGAGGTGGTCCAGGTCTCGGGCGCGGACCTCGTGCGTCGAGCAGCCGACGACGGTCTCGGTCGGGCCGTACTCGTTCACCACGACACTGTCCGGCGCGAGCCGCAGCCAGGAGCGGACGGTCGCCGGCGGCAGTGCCTCGCCGCCGACCACCCAGCGGGCGGCCGCTCCGGGCAGGTCGGCGCCAGGCACGAGGTCGGCCAGCAACGGGAGATGCGCCGGCACGACCTTGACAAGCCCGAACCCGGTCTCACGGCGGAGGATGCCGGCGAGACCCCGCACACCCTCGCGTTCACCGACGACGATCGGGGCTCCGCTGACGAGAGGTACGAAGATGCTGGTCACGGTGAGGTCGAACGCGATCGACGAGTGCAGCACGGCGCCGGCGCTACCGGCCACGTCATACGACCGAGCGGCCCAGGTCAGATAGTTCGCCAGGCCGCCCCGAGGGATGATGACGCCCTTCGGCGTGCCGCTCGAACCGGAGGTGTGCATGACGTAGGCGGCCTGCTCCGGGCGGACTTCAATTCCCAGTGGGGTGTCGTCCTGGGAGTTCACGTCCGCGTCGGTGACCGGATCGTCCATGAAGACCGACCGCACCGTCGCCGGGAGACCGGCGCCGAGGTCACGATCGGTGACGATCAGGCCCGCCCTGGCGTCGTCGATGAGGAAGCGCGCCCGCTCGACCGGGTGGGCGGGGTCGACCGGCAGGTACGCGGCGCCGGACTTGAGCACGGCCAGCAGTGCGGTCACCAGTCCGGCACCCGGACGCAGCCGGACGGCGACCACCGACTCCGGCCGGGCGCCCGCGGCCACAAGATGGCGGGCGAGCTGGTTGGCCCGGCGATCCAGGTCGGCGAAGGACAAGCGGGTTCCCTCGTCGATGACCGCCGGTGCCTGGCCCTGGTTCCCGCGGGCGACCACCTCGATCTGGCTCACGAGATCCGGTGCCGGCCGGTCGGTGGTGGTGTCGTTGCCGTCCTCAAGCAGGCGGGTTCTTTCCCGGTTCTCCAGGACCGCGACCCCGTTAAGGGGCCGTGGAGGCTCACCGTCCAGAGCCAGCTCGGCAGCGGTGACGAGGTTCTCAAGGGTGGTGTGCATGAGCCGAGCGACGCCGTCCGGGTCGACCGGCGCCACGGCGTCGACGGTCAGCACGAGACCCTGCTCGCCGAGGTCGTCGACGGCGACGGCCAGCGGGTAGGTGTTGCGATCGCGCGTGTACACCGTCCGGATGGTGGGGGCGCCCTCCTGCCCGCGTGCAGAGGGCGGGGCGCTCGTGTGGCGGTAGTTGAAGAGGGACGTGAACAAGGGGAACCCGACGGGGACAGCGCTGGCCTGCTGGGCGAGCGCCAAGGAGGCATGCTCGTGCTCCATCAACGCGGCCAGCTCAGCCCGCAGTGCGTCGACCGCCTCCAGGACCCCTGTGCGGTCCACGCGTACACGCAGCGGCAGGGTGTTCATGAACAGCCCCGGCGCGTCGTCGGCTGCCCCGGGCACGCTGAGGCGCCCGAGGAGAACGGAGCCGAAGACCACGTCCTGGCGTCCGGACACCGCGGCCAGTACCCGTGCCCAGCAGAGGTGGAGGACTGTCGCCGGGCTGGCACCTGCGCGGCGGGCGACGGCGCGCAGGCGTCCGGTCAGTGCGGCTTCGATCGGGAGGTGGCTGCGGATGGCCGATGCTCCCGCGGTGCGGGCGTCGAGCAGTCCGTAGGGAGCGGTCGGTTCCTCGACGTCGCCCAGCAGATCGGCGAAGTAGCGCTCGTGGTCGGCGCGACGGTCGACGTCCCCACGGGCCTGCATGACGAACTCCCGGAACGGCACCGCCGAAGGCAGGTCGCCGGAACGGCCGGCCAGGATCTCCCGCACCTCGCCGATGACGGCTTCCAGCCCGAGATGGTCCTGGGCTATGTGGTGCAGGCGCACCAGAGCGAGCCAGACGCCAGGCTGCGGTTCTGCCGTGTGCACGTCGATGAGCGGGGCCCGGCCGAGGTCCATGGAGCTACCGACAAGGTCGGCCAGCGCGGCCGGTGCCTCGTCCGCCGACGCCGTGAGTTCGACGGGAGCGACGGGGATACGGGCCTGCCGCCAGACCACCTGTACCGGTTCCCGCAGGCCGTCCCAGATCACGGCGCTGCGGTAGATGTCGTGACGGTCGACGACCTGCTGCAGGGCGGCCACGAAGTCGTCTCGATGCCTACGGCTTTCACAGGCCACGACGTAAGGGGACAGGTAGGCGTCGGTTTCGCCACCCGCGAGCAGGTGGTGGAAAAAGATGCCCTCCTGAAGTGGGGTGAGGGGGTAGACGTCGGCGATGTTCGCGGCGCCGCCGTCCACGGCGGCGACGACGAGGTCCAGTTTTTCCGGAGTCAGTTCAACCAGAGGCAGCTGATCCGGGGTCAGCTGCTGGGCGCCGAGCGGGATCCGGTTCGGCGGCACCGGCACGGGTGGTGCCGTCGTCACGCGAGCCAGGCTCGCGGGTGTGGGGTTCTCGAAGAGCGCGCGAACAGATACCGACAGCCCCTGAGAGCCCAGACGCCGGACGAGCTCGGCGGCGAGGAGGGAGTGGCCGCCGAGGGCGAAGAAGTTGTCGTGGGGGCCGGCGATGGCGGGGAGCCCGAGGACGTCGGCGAAGAGGTGGCCGAGGATTTCCTCACGCGCGTCGGCCGGGGCCTGGTCACCGGTGGTCTCGGCCACCGGGTCGGGCAGGGCACCGGTGTCGAGCTTGCCGTTGACGGTGACCGGCAGCCCGTCGAGAACCACCAAGGCCGACGGAATCATGTAATCAGGCAGCCGATCGGCCAAATACCCTCGCACGGCCACCAGATCCAAACCGCCCGAAACGGGCACCAGGTAGGCGACGAGGGCGTCATTTCGGGCGATGACCGCGGCATGAGCGACATCACGGTGCCCACTCAGATGGGTCTGGACTTCACCGGGCTCGACCCGGAAACCCCGGATCTTCACCTGGTCGTCGGCCCGCCCATCAAAGGCAAGCTCACCATCACGCGTCCAATGCACCCGATCACCGGTCGCATACATCCGCTGGCCGGCGCCCTCGCCCGGATCGGCGAACGGACAGGCGACGAACCGGGACGCTGTCAAGCCAGGCTGACCGA
>NZ_JAGEOJ010000032.1 GCF_017573505.1 Actinomadura barringtoniae | reverse complement strand
CCGGACCTACAGGCACGAACGCCAACCCCGCCACGCACCCGCCACAAGCACCAAGCCCAACCCGCGCCAAGCCCGCAGCCGACCAGCACCCCCAACCCCGCCCCCACCTTCCTCGTCGCCGAGCCTTTCGGCCTTCAACCAACACCCACCCGGCAGCCGGGCACCCAACCCCCACGGAAGGGGAGGCCGCTGCCGCCAAGAGCCGCACTCAAAGAACCAAGAAAAAGAACCAAGAAGAACCCAGAACCAGCAACCAAGAAGAAAGAGAACCCGACCGACGACGCTCAGGCCGACAGCAGCATGAGCTCGGTCTCGACGTTGCGGCGCGCCTGCTCCTCAAACCGCGAACGAGCCTCAGCCGTATGGAACAGCGACGGCAGCTCCAACAACCCGCGCAGAACCTGGGCTCGCCCAGCCTTGAAGAACTCGTCCGGCACGAACGCGTACTCCTCGCGCACCGACGCGGCATACGTGGCGTAGGCCTCAGGGGCAGCACCGAGGATGGCTAGGTCGGCGTCGCACAAGACCTGGCCGTTGCGGTCGTCGGCGTCCGGGGCGTGCGTCTCGGTGAGAACGATTAGGCGGGCGATCTCTTCGACGACCTCGGCCGGCAGGTCGGTGTCGGCGAGCATGCGGCGGGCGAGACGGGCGGAGCGCTCTTCGTTGTCGGCGCGCTCGGGGTCGTAGACGGCGTCGTGGAACCAGGCTGCGAGGCGGACGGCGTCGGGGTCGGCGGCGTGCGGGGCCAGGTCGTCGACCAGGTTCAGGACGGCCAGGAGATGGGCGCGGGTGTGGTAGCGGCGATGCTCCTCACCGTAACGAGCGTCCAGGTCCACGCCGATGTGCCGGGTGTCGGTTCCGGCGAGGCTCACCCAGCGGTCGACAAGATCCATGGAATCCATCCTCGCGGATCGGCGGACGGAACGGGACACGCGATGCCATCGTTCTTGCCTCCGACGGGCCGCCCCGAAAGTATGGTGGCCTCTTCGACTTAGGCAAGCCTTACCTCACTGGATGGGACGCCTTGCTCCACCTCGTCGCCGGGAAGGTCACCGACTCGGTGACGCACGGCTTCCTGCCTGCGGCAGAACGCCTGGGACTGCAGGTCGTACTGCTGACGGACCGGCCCGCGGACCATGCCAAGGTCTTCGGCGGGCCGATCGTAGCGTGCGATGTGAAGGACTACAGGGAGATCGTCGCGGCGGCGGAGAAGCCCACAGCCTTCTTCTCCAACAGCGACTTCCTTCAGGCGTCGACAGCGCTGGCCGCCACCTACTTCGGCTTGCCGGGCAAGGACTGGCGAGCGGCGACGCGGGCGAAGAACAAGGCGCTGATGCGGCGCCACCTGGCGAGCAGGGATCCGGTCTTCGCGGCAGACGCAGAAGCGGAACGAGTGCCGGTAGAGGCGCCGTTCCCACTCGTACTCAAGCCTCGCGAAGGCGTCGCCAGCGAAGACGTCTTCCTTGTGCACGACGCGAACGAACTTGCCGCCAGGACCAAAGAGATCCGCACAAGGCGGGCCGACGCCCTGGTCGTTGAGGAGTATCTGCCTGGGCAGCTCTACACCCTGGAGACGCTGGGCGACGGGCGCGAGACGCGAGTGCTGGGCTCGTACCTGACGACGATCTCGCCCCCGCCCCACTTCATCGAGGAACGTCTGGAGTGGGCGCCGCCCCCGCCCGAGACGGACCAGATCGTGGCGCAGATCAAGGCGCTGGGCATTGGCCTCGGCGCGTGCCACACCGAGTTCGTCGTCCATGACGGCCGCGCACGCATCATCGAGGTCAACTACCGGGTGATCGGCGATCACTGCGACTTCCTCATGGCCGACCTCCTTGGCATCCCGCTCTTCGAGCAGATCCTCCGCGTTCACCTCGGCGAGCGGCTGCCCGCGCCGACCGCTCCCCCGGGCCTGCACGCCGTCGCCGACGTTGTCCTGGCCGAACGAGCCGGAACGCTCACCGAAGCCCCAGAGGCCATGGAGACCAAGGACGGCGACGTCCGGCTCGCCTACATGCCCCAGCGGGCGACCGGCGAGAGCTTCGAGCTCACCCACACCAACCGCGACTACCTGGGCACCATCCGCGCCATCGGCCCTGCGAAGCAGCAGGTCGAGGCGGCCATCGGACGGTTCCGGGCCGCACACTCCTGGACGATCCGATGAACGAGACGATCCGATGAACGACCCGACCGACCCGATGAACGACCCGACCGACGACCCGATGAACGAAGCGATCCGATGAGCGAAGGGCCGCTGGCCGCCCGCGTTCTGGACACGTTGCTGCGCGAGGACTACGCGGGCATGCGCCGCTACCTCGACGCGGACCATCGCACGCTCGACCTCCCCGGAGGCGGCGACGGCGAGGGCAGGACCGTTCGGCTGCGCGAGGGCGGGTTCCTGACCGACCTGGTCGTCGATCCGGCGCAGGGCATACGGCTGGACGAGGTGTTCGCGGCCGTACGGCGGCTGGCCGATCCGCGCGACGACGTCACGGCGTTCGAGCGCGAGTGCAGGGAGACGGCGGCGACGCTGCGGCTGCATGAGAACGCGCGGCCGGAGGTGATGGACCGGCTCGCGCACGCGCCGGACGATCTGCGCCACGGGCCCGGCACGTTCTACGAGACGCTCGCCGCCTACACCGACCATCCCGTCTACCCGACGGGGCGGTGCAGGAGCGGGCTGACGACGGCGGAGCTGCGGCGGTACGCGCCCGAGTTCGGCCCGTCGTTCGAGCTCGCCTGGGCAGCGGTCCCCCACGCGCGCGTGACGGCGGCGGGCGTACGCCCAGAGTGGTGGCCCGCACCGGAAGACCTGGGCCTGGACACCGATTCCGATGTCTTCCCCGTGCACCCCCTCACGGCGCCGCTCATCCGCACCGATCCCACGCTCGCCGTTGCGGACGAACGACATCTCCGCGTGCGCCCCACACTTTCCATGCGCACGGTGGCGGTCACCTCGCTCACCCACCTGAAGCTGCCCCTCCCGACGAGCACCCTGGGCCTGCGCAACCGCCGCACGATCGTCCCCGGCACGCTCCCCGACGGCGCCCGCGTCGAACGCCTGCTGCACCGCGTTCTGGAGCAGGAGCACCTGCCGATCCTGCTGGCGGACGAGCAGACGTACGGCCACGCCGGCACCCCGCTCCTCGGCCACCTCGTACGCCGTTTCCCCGCCGAGACGGCAAGAGCGCACGTCGTCCCGGTCGCCGCGCTGCTGGCAGAGGATCCGGCCGGCGGGCATGTGATCGAGCGCTGGAACGTACGGGAGACCTTCGACGCCTACCTGGACGCGCTCTTCAGGTGGAACGTGGTCCTCTTCCGGTACGGCATCGCGCTGGAGGCGCACCAGCAGAACGTGTCGCTCGTCCTCGACGACGACCGGATGCTGAAGCTGCTCCTCAAGGACAACGACGGCGCCCTCATCGACCCGGACCGCCTCCGCACCCGGCTCCCCGAGAACGAGCAGACCACCCCGTACGCCCTGCACGACGCGCGGATGATGACGCACGACCGCGAGGCCCTCGCCCGCGTCTTCGTCACGATCACCCTCCACCTCTGCGCCGCCGCCCTCGCCTTCGGGCTCGCCGAACGCGGCCTGCTGCCGCTGCGGACGGGCCTGTGCATGATCCGGGAACGGCTGGACGCGGCGCTCGGCCCGGGCGACGCGTTCCTGCGGGCCCGCACGCTGGACGCCGACCGGCTGCCGACCAAGGCGATGGTCACGGCGGGGACGCTGGTCGACAAGGCCCGTACCGGCGCCGCCGACATCAACAAGCACTACGGCCCGCTCGGGCCCAACTACCTACGGGACGGAATGTGCTCCTGACCCACTCGACGATCCACTCGACGACCAGCGCCGACACCGGCGCGACGGCGGGCGACGACACCCGTACCGCCGCCGGCGCGGCCGCCGAGGCGACGGCGGCCGCGCTGCTCAACTGCCTGATCCGCGAGGTCTGCGCGCCCGAGCAGCAGGTGTGGCCGGACGAGGCGCACCTGGTCGCCAGGCTGCCGCGGGTCGGGGTGACGCTGCGCGCGGCGCTCGCCAGACCGCCGGTCGGCGCCACCTACCGCCTGGCGCCGCCGTACGAGGAGCGCCGCGACGGCGAGTGGATCACGGCGCGCTGGGACCGGCTCGCCTCTCTCATCGCGGGCGAGCTGGAGCTGGCGACCGGCCGGGCCAACCCGGAGTTCCTCGGCCAGGTGGCCGACAGCCACGCCGCACTCGAGTCCATCCTCACAAAGCGTTCCGCCCCCGCCGAGCCCACAGACAGCGGCCTCACAGACAGCGGCCCCACAGAGAACGGCCCCACAGAGAACGGCCCGCCGGAGAATCGCTACCTGGACTCCGAGCAGTCGCTCATCGCCGGGCATCGCTTCCACCCGTCGCCCAAGGCGCGCCAGGGCTCGCCCACCGACTGGCTGGCGTACGCGCCCGAGGCCGGTGCGAGCTTCCACCCGCGCTGGCTCGCCGTACGGGACGACGTTCTCGCGCAGGAGGGCGACCCGCAGGCGTTCGCCAAGCTGGACGAGCTGGGCCCGCCCCCGCCCCAGGGCCACACGCTCCTGCCCGCACACCCGTGGCAGCTCCGCCTCCTCGCCGAACGCCCGATGCTGCGCCGCGCGTTCGCCGCGGGCCTGATCCAGGACCTCGGCCCGGCCGCGCCGGACGCGTTCCCGACGTCCTCGGTCCGCACGGCCTATCTCCCGGCCGCCGACGTGTTCTGCAAGTTCAGCCTGGACGTCCGCATCACCAACTGCGTGCGCAAGAACGCCTGGTACGAGCTCACCGGCGCGACCGTCCTCAACAAGCTCGTCGGCCCGGTCTTCGACCGCCTGCGAACCGCAGCATCCGGAGGCGCGACGTTCCTCGCCGAGCCCGCGTACCGCAGCGTGGCGCTCGCCGACCAGCGCCTGTACGAGGGCCTGGGCGTGATCCTTCGCCAGGGCGTCGGCGACCTGCCGGGCACGCCGCTGCTCGCCGCCGCCCTGACCGACCCGTACTCCGCCCACCTGGCGACGCTGCCCGCGCTCGAGACGCCCGACGGCGCGATCGCCTGGTGGGACGCCTATGTCCGGCACGTCGCGCCGCCCGTGCTGCACGCGTTCTTCGATCACGGCATCGTGCTGGAGCCGCATCTGCAGAACGTCCTGATCGCGGTGGACGGCGACGGCATGCCGGTACAGGCCGTGTTCCGCGATCTGGAAGGCACCAAGCTCGTCGACGGCCGCTGGGACCTGTCCGGCCTCCCGGCGCAGGTCCGCGAGGCGATGACGTACGACGCCGACCGCGGCTGGAACCGGGTCGTCTACTGCCTGCTGGTCAACCATCTGACCGAGGTGGCCGCCGCGGTCGCCGACCTGCATCCGGCCGTGGACCGCACGCTCTGGCAGGTCGCACGCAAGCACTTC
Organism: Actinomadura barringtoniae; assembly: GCF_017573505.1. Taxonomy (GTDB): domain Bacteria; phylum Actinomycetota; class Actinomycetes; order Streptosporangiales; family Streptosporangiaceae; genus Spirillospora; species Spirillospora barringtoniae. The sequence goes on along the minus strand of NZ_JAGEOJ010000032.1, from coordinate 89,058 downwards.
GGCCACGACCGGCCGGAGATGCGCGCGCTTCTCGCCGGCGTTCCGCTCCCGGCCAAGGCCAACCTGCGGGCCCGCTGGGCGCGTTCGGCCGATCGAGGCGCGACCTACGTTCCGACGCCCAACCCACTGGCCCAGCCCGCGCCCGATCTGAACTGAACTGAACTGACTCAGGAACGGCTCAGCCGGGCAGGCGCCGGCCGGCCATCTGCTCCAGCCGCGCGATCCGGTCGGCCATCGGCGGGTGCGTCGCGAACAGCGACGACATCCCGCCGCCGCGGAACGGGTTGGCGATCATCAGGGAGCTGGTCGAGACGATCGAGCTGTCCTGGGGCAGCGGCCGGGCCTGGGCACCGGTCTCGATCTTGCGGAGCGCGCTCGCCAGGGCCAGCGGGTCCTGGCTGAGTTCGGCGCCGGACTGGTCGGCCTGGTATTCGCGGGTCCGCGAGATCGCCATCCGGACGACCCCGGCGGCCAGCGGACCGAGGACGATCATGAAGAGTGCGCCGAGCGGCGATCCGCCGCCCCGGTCGTTCCGGCCGCCGGTGAAGAGCATCATGTGCGACAGATAGGTGATGACGGTGGCGAGCGCGGCGGCCACGGACGAGATGAGGATGTCGCGGTTGTAGACGTGCGACAGCTCGTGCCCGAGCACCGCGCGCAGCTCCCGCTGGTCGAGCAGCTGCAGGATGCCGCGCGTGCAGCAGACCGCCGCGTTCTTCGGGTTGCGGCCGGTGGCGAACGCGTTGGGCGCGGCCGTCTCCGACACGTACAGCCGCGGCATCGGCTGGCGCGCGGTGGTGGCCAGCTCCCGCACCATCGCGTAGAGCCCGGGCGCCTCCGCCTCGCTGACCGGGTGCGCCCGCATGGAGCGCAGCGCGAGCTTGTCGCTGTAGAAGTAGGCGATGCCGTTGGTGACCAGGGCGATGACCAGGGCGATGGTCAGCCCGGTCGAACCGCCCACCAGCCAGCCCACCGCGAGAACGAGCGCGGAGAGGCCGCCGATGAGCATCGCGGTCTTGAGTCCGTTCGCGTGCACGAACGGTACGTCCCCGCGCCGCGCCCGGCCCGATCCACCGCGGCCGCTCCTCGCCCTGCACCCGGTGAACTCTTGACCTTTTCCGGGGTGATCTACTGGAGAACGGGTATGTGGCAGACCCCTCCCACCCCGGACACTCCCCCTCCGGACGGACAAAGGAGACAGACGTGCTGCACCGGGTGCGAGAGCTTGCGGGACTGGGCCTCCGGGCGACCCGGGCGGTGCGCGACGTCGGGATGCTCCACCCGATCCGGCCGGACCGCGCCGCGCGCCTGCCGTTCCAGTACGTCCGGTTCGGCCCGAACCCCGGCACGGTCGGCGCGATGGCGGCGCTGCGCTACCCCGACCGTACGGCGATCGTCGACGAGCGCGGCTCGCTCACCTACGCCGAGCTGGAACACCGCGCCGCCGCCCTGGCGACCGCGCTGACCGAACGGATCGACGAGGGCGACCGCGTCGGCGTGCTGTGCCGCAACCACCGGTGGTTCGTCACGGCGGTGCTCGCCGCGTCCCGGCTCGGCGGCGACGTCGTGCTGCTGAACACCGACTTCTCGGCCACCCAGCTCGGCCAGGTCGCCGAACGCGAGGGCGTGGCGCTGCTGATCCACGACCAGGAGTTCGACCCGGTGGTGGACGAGTCGGCGTTCGCCGGGCAGCGCGTGCACGCCTGGGTGGACGGCGACGGTGAGCACCAGTCGATCGACGATCTCGCCGCGACGACCGAGCCCAGGCCGCTCCGCCCGGGCAGGCCCAGCAAGGTCATCGTGATGACGTCCGGGACGACCGGGACCCCCAAGGGCGCCAGGCATGACATCTCGCTCGCCTCGATGATCCCGGCCGGGCTCACCCACCTGATGCGGGTCCCGCTGAGGTCCGGGGCGCCGATCGTCGTCGGTCCGCCGATGTTCCACGTGCTGGGCTTCGCGTACGCGTCGGTGGCGCTGGGTATGGGGATGCCCCTGATCCTTTTCCGCCGCTTCGACCCGGTACAGGTCCTGGAGGCGATCGAGGACCTCCAGGCCGAGGCGCTGGTCGCCGTCCCGGTGATGCTCCAGCGCGTCCTGGACGCCGCCGACGATCATTCGACCCCCGCGTCCCTCCAGGTGGTCGTCTGCGGCGGGTCGGCCCTGCTCCCGCACCTGTCCGAGGCGTTCACGTCCCGCTTCGGCGACGTGCTGCACAACCTGTACGGCGCGACCGAGACCGGCTGGGCGACGATCGCCACGCCCGAGGACCTGCGCGCCGCGCCCGGCACGGTCGGCAGGCCCTCGTACCGCCTCACCATCAAGATCCTCGACCCCGACGGGCGCGAGCTGCCGGCCGGCGAGGTCGGCGAGATCCACACCGGCGGCGGGCTGCGGTTCGCGGGCTACACCGGGGGCGGCGGCAAGGCCGTACGGGACGGGCTGACCAGCACCGGCGACCTCGGGCACTTCGACGACGAGGGCCGGCTGTTCATCGACGGCCGCGCCGACGACATGATCGTCTCCGGCGGCGAGAACGTCTTCCCCGCCGAGGTCGAGGACCTGCTCGGCGGACATCCGGGCGTCGCCGAGGTCGCCGTCACGGGCGTGGACGACGAGGCGTTCGGCCAGCGGCTGGTCGCCTACGTCGTACGGACCGAGGCCGCCCCGGACGTCACCGAGGACGCCCTCAAGGCGTACGTGAAGAGGCACCTGGCCCGCTACAAGGTCCCCCGCGACGTGCACTTCGTCGACGAACTCCCCCGCACCAGCACCGGCAAGGTCAGGTCGAAGGCGCTCCGAAGCTGACCCCAGCCGACGGCGCTGCGAAGCCGACCCCAGCCGACGGCCCTCCGAAGCCGACCCCGCCGCCCGAATTCTCAGCGCTCATAGCGCGTCGCCGCTCTCCAGGCCCGCCCCGCGCACCGAGTACTCGCGCAACCGCAGGGCCACCAGCGGGAAGATGAGCACCGAGAGCATGCCCGCGCACACCAGCGCGGCGGCGATGCTCGGCTTCAGGTTGTGCTCCTCGACTCCCAGCGTGGTGATGACCACGACCAGCGGCAGCGCGGAGGACGCCAGCAGCGACAGGGCCCTGCGTTCGCCGGACGGCAGGTCGCGCCGGTGCAGCAGCATCGTCGGGCCGCCGCGCACGACCAGGAACAGCAGCAGGAACAGCGGGATCAGCGCGAGGTCCCACGGGTCCTCGGCGAGCGCGGCCAGATCGAGCCGCATGCCGCTCACCACGAAGAAGAACGGCACCAGGAAGCCGTAGCCGATCGCCTCCAGCTTGGACTTCACCACCTCCTGGGTGCGCGGGCTGTCGGCGGCCTCGATCGCCAGCCGCTCGATGATGCCCGCGGCGAACGCGCCGAGCAGCACGTCCAGCCCGAACGAGTCCGCGATCCACAGCATCAGCACGATCATGAACATGGCCAGCCGGATCGCCAGCTGCGCGCTGGTGGTGAGCGTCGCGCGGATCATCCGGGCCACCTGCGGGTTGCGCCGGCCCCGCACCGCCACGATCGCCGCCGTCACCGTGATGACCGCGAACACCGCGAGCAGCGTGATGGTCTTGGCGGGCTGGTCGCCGCCGAGCAGCACCGCGATGGCGACGATGGGCCCGCACTCGCCGAGCGCGCCGATCGCCATCGCCCGCGCGCCGAACGGCGTCGGCAGCGCGCCGGCGTCGTGCAGCATCGGCAGGATCGTGCCGAGCGCGGTCGTGGTGAGGCACAGCCCGACCACGACGGCCAGCACGTCCCAGCCCTGGAACAGCAGCCCCGCGCCGAGCCCGAGACAGAGCGAGACCAGCCATCCCGAGACGGCCAGCTTCAGCGGCCCGCCGCGGATCCGGTCGAACTCGATCTCATAGCCGGCCAGGAACATGAGCACGGCGAGCCCGAAGTCGGCGAGCTGGCCGATGAACGGCCCCTCCTTCGCCCAGCCCAGCACGACCGGGCCGATCAGGATGCCGAGCACGATCTCCAGCACCACCGAGGGCACCGGGATCCAGCGCGAGAACGCGTCCGACAGGCGGGGCGCGACGACGCCCGCCGCCACGATGGCGACCGCGGAGAAGGTGTAAGCCGAACTCGACACCCGACCGACGATAACCGAGCGTGATCAACAGATCACGGATCGGGGTGGGCTCTGGATCAGGCGGCGCCGGCGCGACGCCCCTTGGCCGCCATGCAGATGCGGGCCAGGTCGTTCAGCGCCTCGGTGCGCCGTTCGTCCAGCGACCGCTCGTCGCCCGCGTGGGACTCGGCGAGCGTGTCGATGACCAGGGAGAACAGCGGCCATTCGAGCGGGCCGATGGCACCCTCGAACTCCACGCCGTCCTCGCCGAGATCGTCCAGGTCCATGTTGCGGGCGAACGTCGCCAGGGCGACCTCGGCCGCCGCGACACCGATGCGCATGGCGAGCGCGGCGGGTTCGCGATCGGCGTGGCGCCACTTCGGCGGCGAAGCCGCCTCATGCGCGCCGCGGGGGGCGTGGGGGGTGGTCCCCCCTCGGGGAGTACTGAGCACGTTAGAACCCATGTTCGACAAGATAGCGGCCACCGCCGACATCCGTCGAACATTCGCTCGAAGATCAGGGGGCGATCGCGCAGAAGAAGCCCTGGGAGTGGGTGAAGTGCAGCTCGCCGTCCACGATCGACGGCCGCATCCCGGTCTCGGGGCCGCCGCCGGCGAGCTCGGCCTCCAGCTCCTTGCGGATCACCGAGGCGACCTCGTCGGGCGTGCGGGACTGCGCCATCCACGGCTCCAGCGGCCGGACGACGTCGAACCGGTCGGTCCGCTTCACCTCCGCGCCCGCCTCGGTCAGCAGGTCCGCGATCGCGTCGAAGCCGAGGATCGTTCCGTGGGAGGGGTCGCGCAGCCGCTCGATCCGGTCCACGTCGGCGTCCGTCCCCTCGGGGCGTACGAGATCGGCCACGATGACGGCCGCGCCCGGGCGGCTGACGCGGACCATCTCGCGCACCACCGTCACCGGGTCGGCGACCTGGTGCAGCGAGAAGCGCGTGACGACCAGCGTGAACGAACGGGCGAGATACGGCAGCCCGGTGGCGTCCAGGCACGTGAACGTGACGTTGGTGATGGCGTCGCGGTCGGCCTCGCGCTTGCCCTGCTCCAGCATCGCGGGGGTGAGGTCGAGCGCCGTGACGTGCCGGACGCGGCGGGCCAGCGCGCGCGACACCAGCCCGGTCCCGGCGTCCACCTCCAGCACGACGTCCTCAAGGTCGAGCTCGGGATCGATGAACTCCACCAGCTTCGCCAGATGTGCCGTGAACGCCGTGTTCAGGTTCGGGTCCCCGAACGTGGACGCCTGCTTGGAGAACTCCCGTACGACCTTGTCGTCATGCGCATGCGTCACGGGCACGCCGCCTCTCAGTGGGGAGATGTTGCACGGATAATCCCCGAAAGCACGCAGCGTGAACAGAGCCGAATGGCTAACCTCACACGCTCCTGGACGCCTTACACCGACGGGATCTGCTCCAGCAGCTCGGCGAGACCGGCCTCGTCCAGCAGGTCGGCGGGGCGAACGGTCACGTTGTCGCCCACGTAGTGGAACGCGGCGCTGACCTTCTCGACCGGCACGTCCTTCAGCTTCGCCCAGGCCATCCGGTACGCGGCGAGCTGCACGGAGGCGAAGCGCGCATCGTCGCCCTGCGGCGGCCGGCCGGTCTTCCAGTCCACGACCTCGTAACCGCCGCCCGCGGCGCCGAAGACGGCGTCCATCCGGCCGCGCACGAGCCGGTCCCCGATGATCGTCTCGAACGGGACCTCGATGTCGAGCGGCTCGCGCGCCGCCCACTCCGACTCCTCGAACCGCGCCTGGAGCCTGGCGAGCTCGGAGTCCTCGGCGGCGTCCTCGTCGGCGGCGCCCGGTAGTTCGTCGGCGTCGATGAGCCGCTGCTGCCCCCATCGGCTCTCCAGCCAGGCGTGGAACGCGGTTCCTCGCCTCGCGTACGGAGCGGGCGGGCGCGGCATCGGGCGGCGGATCTGCCGGGCCAGCGCGGCCGGGTCCTTGGCCAGCGACACCAGCGACGACACCGACAGGTGCGCGGGCAGCTCGACCTGGAGTCCGTCGCCGCCGCGTCCACGGTCCCGTTCGGCCAGCAGCAGCTCGACGTCGCGGGCCCACGCCGTCATGCGCCGACGATCGGCGTCCTCCAGCCCCTCGTCACCGGCCCACAGCCGGTGGCGGCCGCTCATGGCGTCCTCGACCATCTGCGCGCCCTCGACGATCGCCTCGTACCGGGCGCGCGCCGTGAGGTCGGACGTCCCGCGCTCGCCCGGGCCGGCGGGCCACTGCGCCTCCTCGGGGTCGGCGAGCAGCGGGTTGGTGACGCCCTCCTCGGGCGGCTCGGCCCACAGCGCGACCTGCCCGGCGCCCTCCAGGCAGGTCTGCCGGACCTCCTCCAGGAACGGCGACGGTCCGAGCGGACGCCCCGACGACCCCCACCAGTAGCCGGTGACGATCAGCAGCGCCGAGGCCCGCGTGACGGCCACGTACGCCAGCCGCCGCTCCTCGCGCAGGTCACGCTCCGAGCAGGCCTGGTCGAACGCGGCGAGGTCCTCCTTCTCCAGGCCGTTCAGCACGGGCAGGTCGGCGCGGTCGCCGCGCAGCATGAACGGCAGGACGCGCGGGTTGGCGGTCCAGCGGGTGGCGTTCTGCGGCGGCGACGGGAAGATCGAGCCCTTGGCCGGTCCCCCGCTCTTCTGCGGCACGTACGACAGGCCCGGCACGATCACGACGGGCCATTCCAGGCCTTTGGACGCGTGGACGGTCAGCAGCTTGACGCTGTTGGTCTCGCCGACGCGCCCGGCCTCCAGCCCGAACTCCTCGGTCTCGGCCGCCTTCAGGTAGGCCAGGAACGCGCCGAGCGTCGGGTCCTCGGCGTCGCCCGCGAAGGTGGCGGCGGCGTCGATGAACGCGTCCAGGTCCGCCCGCGCCGTGACGGGGTCGAGCCCGGACCGGGCCGCGACCTCGATGTCGAGTCCGAGCGCGCGTTCCACCTCGTTCACCAGGTCGGGCAGCGCCAGCCCGACCTGGGACCGCAGCCCGCGCAGCTCGTCGCGCAGCCGCCGCAGCCGCCCGAAGCCCTCCGGGGAGTAGGCCTCGTGCGGGCCGAGGTCGTCGAGCGCGTCGACCAGGCTGCCGGTCTCCTGGTTGAGCTCGCTGACCAGCTGACGCAGCGGATCGTCGGGCGGCGTCTCCTCTGACGCCGCCGAAGCCTCCGGCTCCTCGGGAGGACGTTCGGGCGGGGTGACGTCCCGCGACGCCTCCTGCGCCAGCGTCCGCGCCCGCCGCCCGAGCGCCACCAGGTCGCGTGGGCCGAGCCGCCAGCGCGGCCCGGTGAGCAGCCGCGCCAGCGACGCACCCGCCGTCGGGTCATGCATCGCGCGCAGCGTCGCGACGACGTCCTGCACCTCCGGAACGGTCAGCAGCCCGCCGAGCCCGACCACCTCGACCGGGATCGCGCGCGACTCCAGGGCCTTCCGGATCAAGGGGAACTGCGACCGCTTCCGCGCCAGCACGGCGATGTCGGAGTACACCAGCGGCTCGTCCTGCGGCGCCCCGTCCGGGGCGATCTCGGGGTCGGAGGCCATCAGCGTCGCGATCCGGGCGGCGATCCGTTCGGCCTCGTCCTCGATGGTCTCGAACAGCGCGCACTCGACCCGCCCGCGTCCCTCACGCCCCGCCCCCGGAACGAGGCGCGGCACGGCGGCCGTCTCGGCCCGCAGCTCCTCCTGGATCCTGGCCGCCGCGTCCAGGATCTGCTCGCCGTTCCGGAAGCTTCGGCTCAGCTGAACGACCGGCGCCGGATCGGGCTTGCGGTCGGCGATCGGGGCGTTCAGCGGGAAGTCGTGGGCGAAGCGCAGCAGGTTGCCCGCGCTCGCGCCGCGCCACCCGTAGATCGACTGGCACGGGTCGCCGACCGCCGTCACCGGGTGTCCCCCGCTGAACAACGACGTCAGCAGCACCAGCTGCGCCTGGCTGGTGTCCTGGTACTCGTCCAGCAGCACGACCGAGAACCGCGACCGCTCGATCATCCCGACCTCGGGATGCTTGTAGGCGATCCGCGCGGCCAGCGACATCTGGTCGCCGTGGTCGACCACCTCACGGTCGCCCTTGGCCCGCCCGTACGCCTCGATCAGCGGCATCAGCTGCTCGCGCACCGCGTGCTTGGCGAGAATGTCGCGCTGCGGCTTCAGCACCTTCTTCACCGAGGCGAACCGCTCGTCCAGCCACTGCCCGACCCGCCGCACGTCCTCGGGGGTGCGCAGGTGCTCCGACAGGTCGCCCGACAGCTCCATCACGGCCTTGGTGACCGTGTCCGGCTGCCATTCGATCTTGTCCATCGGGCCGTGGTAGGAGTCGACGACCCGCGAGCAGATCTGCCACGCGACCGCCGGGGAGATCAGCCGCATCGTCGGCTCCAGCGCCTCGCGCAGCGCGTGGTCGCCGAAGAGCCGGGCGGCGTAGGAGTGGTAGGTCGACACCATCGGCTCGCCGTCGAAGAGCGCCTCGCCGCCGAGCCGTTCCAGCTCGTCGCCGGGCAGCATCTCCTTCAGCTTGTCCAGCCGCTTGCGCACGCGGATGCCGAGCTCGGCCGCGGCCTTGCGCGTGAACGTCAGGCCGAGCACCCGCTCCGGCCGGACGAAGCCGTTGGCGACCAGCCACACCACCCGCGCGGCCATCGTCTCGCTCTTGCCGGAACCCGCACCGGCGATGACCGCCATCGGCGCCAGCGGTGCCTCGATCACCCTGGCCTGCTCGTCGGTCGGTTCGGGGATCTCCAGCAGCCGCGCCAGCTCGGCTGGTGTGATCATGGGCAGCGTCCCCGTTCGCCTCCGGGCCGCTTCATGCCGCCGCCTTCCCTCCTCACTCGCGGGCGCTCGCTGCACTCGCTTCGCGAGTGCACTCCCGAGTCCAATGTGCTCGCTGCGCTCGCGGGTCGCTCGTCAGTCCAGGCGACGGCGCGGCCCTGCGGCTCACTAGCCGACCTGCCCTCCTTCCTCATGCACCGGGCAGCAGGACCGTACGGGACAGGTACGGCACTTGTCGTTCGCCCGCGCCTGGAAGACCTCGCTGGCCATGCCGGTGGCGACGATCTCCACCAGTTTCTTCGGCCACTCGGGGTCGGCGTCCTCGCTGGGCGGCGGCTGCTCCTGCTCGCGCACCTTGGCGGTGAACGCGCCCTTGCCGACCTGGATCAGCTTGGCGCCGCCGGGCTCGATCAGCCCGTGCCGCTCGAACGCGCCGAGCATCACGGCGTACTGGTAGACGCCGAGCTGCGGGTGGCGGGCCAGCTCGTCCTTCGGGACGGCCTGGGAGGTGGTCTTGATGTCGATGATGACCGCGCGGCCCTCGTCGTCGCGTTCGGCGCGGTCGATGCGGCCCTTGATGACGACGCGGCCCATGTCGACCTTGAACGACTCCTCCAGCGCGACGACCTCGTTCGGGTTGTCGCGGTGCCAGGAGAGGAACTTGTCGACCATCGTGGACGCCTGCTCGCGCTGCTTCTCCGAGTACCAGGCGCTGCGGAACTCCAGGTCGTGCCAGATCTCGTCGAGGCGCTGGGCGACGTCGACCTCGGTGACGCTCTCGTCGGCCCCGGCCATCTCGGCGACGGCGTGGATGACCTTGCCCATCGTGCTGTACTCGTTCGGCCCGCCGTCCTGGGCGCCGACGGCGGAGGCGAGCAGCCAGCGCAGGCCGCAGGTGGTGAACGCCTCGACCTGGGACGGCGAGATGGTGATCTGCTCGTCCTCGGCGTAGGCGGGGCCGGTGTCGGAGAGGGCGGTGATGGCGTACCAGTTCTCCGGTCTGGCGCCGCGTACCCCCGCGCGCGCGAGGCGGGCCAGGTGACCGGCGGCGGCGCGACGCAGCGGCTCGGGGCGGGACGGGTCGGCGACGACCGAACGCAGGTCCGCGACGAGCGCCGACAGCGACAGCCAGCGGGTCTTCTCGTCGAGCTGGGACTCCTCGATGGCGCCGGGCAGCAGCTCGTTGAGGAAGCGGGACGGGCGTTCCTCGCTGTCGTCGCCGCCGACGGCCGTCGCGACCAGCCGCTTGCGGGCGCGGGTGACGGCGACGTAGAAGAGGCGGCGTTCCTCGTCCATCATCTTGGCGGCCATGGACGCGCCCGCCGCCGCGCCGGCCTGGCCGTCGGCGCCCTGCGGCTCGCTTCCGGCGGCGAGCTCGATCAGCTCCTCGATGCCGAGGAGGGAGCCGCGCAGCCGCAGGTCGGGCCAGACGCCCTCCTGGACTCCGGCGACCACGACGACGTCCCATTCCAGGCCCTTGGAGCGGTGCGCGGTGAGGATCCGTACGGCCTCGCCCTGCGGCGCCTGCTCGGCGAGGGTGTCGCCGGCGATCTCCTGGGAGGCGATGTTGTCGACGAACAGCTCCGGCCCGGCCTGCGGCAGCCGGTCGACGAAGCGGGCGGCGTGGTCGAAGAGCGCGACGACGGCGTCCAGGTCGCGGTCGGCGGAGGCGCCGCGCGTGCCGCCCTTGATGCTCTGCGCCAGAAGCACCTCGCCCTGGCCGCTCTCGCGCCACACGTCCCACAGGACGTCCTCGGCGGTGCCGCCCCGGTCGGAGGCGTCCCGGGCGACCTGGATGAGGCGCGCGACGCGTTCGGCGGGGGCGCGGACCTTCTCGTGAACGAGGGTCAGCTCGCGGGGGTCGTCCAGGGCGGCGATCAGCAGCTCGTTCAGCTGGCGACTGCCGCCGGACAGGTCCTCCAGGTCGCGCAGGGCCCGCTTGAGGCGCCGCATGCCGAGCGCGTCGGCGCCGCCGAGCGGGCCGGTGAGCAGGTCCTCGGCGACGATCTCGTCGAGGTAGCCCTTCTTCAGGGCGGCGCGCAGCAGGATCAGGATCGGCCGTACGGCGGGCTCGCCGATCAGCGGGACCTCGTCGCCCGCGACCACGACCGGGACGCCGGCCTGGGCGAGCGCGCGGCGCAGCGTCGGGACCTGCCGTTGGGCGCTGCGGACCAGGACCGCCATCCGCGACCACGGCACGCCGTCCAGCAGGTGGGCGCGGCGCAGCTCGTCGGCGACCAGGGCCGACTCCTGGGATTCGGAGTCGGCGATGACGGCGTGGACCTCGCCCTCCTCGGCCTCTTCCAGGTGGCGGAGGGCGCGGTGTTCGGCGGAGGTGGACGTTCCGGCGGGCAGGCGGCGCGCGACGCGGCGCGAGGCGGCGAGGATCTCGGGGCCCATCCGGCGGCACGTTCGGAGGGCCACGACCGTGGCCGGTTCGTCGTCGATGGTCCGGAAGCGCTCGGGGAACTCCAGGATCCCGTGCACGTCGGCGCCACGGAAGCCGTAGATGGACTGGTCGGGGTCGCCGACCACGATCAGGTCGCGGCCCTCGCCCGCCAGTCGGCGCAGCAGCTCCTCCTGGGCGGGGTCGGTGTCCTGGTACTCGTCGACGAAGACCACGTCGTAGGCGCTCGCCTCGCGGATCCGTACCTCCTCGTCGGAGAGGAGCCCGGCCGCGATCTGGATCAGCTCGGCGTAGTCGTAGGTCGGCACCGGGTCGAGCGCGAACCGGTCCACGTACCGCTCCATGAAGCGGCCGATCGCGGTCCAGTCGTCGCGCCCCCGCACCCGGCCGAGGCCCGCCAGGTCCTCGGGGCCGAAGCCGCGCTCGGCGGCGCGCAGGTAGAAGTCGCGCAGCTCCTCGGCGAAGCCTCGCGTGGCGAGCGTCTCGTGCAGCCGCGGCGGCCAGTCGCGGGCGCCGTCGGCCCGTTCGCCCTCCAGCAGGCGCCGGACCTCGAGCAGCTGCTCGGGCCCCGACAGCAGGCGCGGCGGCGGCTCCTCGTTCAGCACGGCGTCGCGGCGCAGCAGCGCGTAGGCGTAGCTGTGGAACGTCAGCGCCAGCGGCGAACGGGTCGTGCGCCGCAGCCGGCCGGTGATGCGCTCGCGCAGCTCACCGGCGGCCTTGCGGCTGAACGTGAGGACCAGCACCCGTTCCGGATCGACCCCGCGGTTCTCGATCCGGTCCACGACCGCTTCCACGATCGTGGTCGTCTTGCCGGTGCCCGGACCGGCCAGGACCAGCATCGGGCCGCTCCCGTGCGCCACGACCCGCCGCTGCTGCTCGTCGAGCACCGGCGGCTCGGCGCGCGCCGGACCGGCGCGGCGGACGAGGCGGTACGAGGCCGCTGGGGAAGCAGTGGGCACAACATTTCATTGGAGCAGATCAACGAGGCGGATCTGACCACATCGGACGCATGTCGCGGATGTGATGTTCGATACGACGTTCGATTGCAGTGCCCAACGCGCGTGTTGTGCCCACGTCAGCGGCGAATCGCCCTCCCGAGCAGGTCGGGCGCGTCAGCGGCAGCGCGACCCCGGACCGCAGAGCGGCTTGCCGACGTCGGTCGACGGGTCGGCCGACGGGTCGTCGGTCGGCTCCTCCGAGGGATCCCCGGAGACGTCGTCGGTCGGCGTCGCGTCGTCGGTCGGCGTTCCGTCGTCCGTCGGCGTCGCCGCGTCGTCCGGCGTCGCCTCGTCGGTCGGATCGGCCTGCCGCGCGCCAGTCTCATCGGCCTGCCGCGCGCCGGTGCGATCGGCCTGCCGCGCGCCGTTCGGATCGGCCTGCCTCGCGCCGGTGGACACCGACGTCGGGTGGTCCGGCCGGGCCGTCGTCTCGATCGCGGCCGCCGCCGTGGCGACGAACGTGGCCGCCGACAGCGTCAGCACCCCCGCGACGATCCCCGCCTTGCGCCCCACCAGGGCACCTCGCTCCCCCATGGAAGGAGCCCCCTTCCTCTTTCTCCCACAACCGATCCCAGAGTGCCGATGTCCGGCATTTCCCGAGCTACCCGTCCTCATGAAAAGGCGAGCTAAAGACGGCGTAGCGTTTTCCCAGTTCGGGACATAGGGGAACAAATCCGATGGCCCGCCATTTCGCGGAATACAAGCCCCGGCATTTGGGAATGATCGGCAGCGTTCCGGCAGGTCAACGCTGCCGATGGACGGCGCTCGGCGCCAATTTCGGGGGAATTCATGCGATTTGAACGTCTGCATCCGAGCAGATCCATGGGTAGATCACTGGCCGCTACGATCGCCCTCGCGGTGATGGTTCCTGCGGGTGCCCTTTGCCTTGGCGCCCAGCCCGCCTCGGCCGCACCCGCACCGCCCGTGCCACCCGGTGGGCAGGCGGCCGTGCACACTCCGGGTGGGGTGGGCGGGGCCGGGGAACGGTTCCAGGAGACCTTCGCCGGTGACGACACCCCGGCGGGCGAGTGGATCTCCGGCGCGCGGGCCGGGTCCAAGACGCCGTGCCTCACGGCCGGGACCGGCAAGACCAGCGGCGGCATTCCCGCCTGCCCCGGCGGCGCCTCCGACGGCAACGGGTCGGGCACGCTCCAGCTGACCAGCAATGACGCGAACCAGTCGGGCTTTGTGTTCAACAACAGCCCGAGGCAGTCGGGACGCGGCGCCAGCATTGAATTCGACATGTACCAGTACGACGGGAAGCCGAGCGGAAAGCCGGCCCGCGGCGGCGACGGCATCTCGTTCTTCCTGATCGACGGGGCCGCCTCGCCGACCCAGGCGGGCGGCTACGGCGCGGGCCTCGGCTACTCGTCCACCAACATCGACTCCAAGCGGAAGGCCGCGGGCCTGAAGGGCGGCCTGGTCGGCGTCGGTTTCGACCAGTACGGCAACTTCTCCAAGGCGAGCTTCGACGCGCTCGGCAGCGGCACCAAGGCCGCCCAGCTGAACAACGTGGTGATCCGTGGCGGTGAGCAGGCCCGCTACACCTACGTGAAGGGCCAGAAGGCCGACGGGCCGCTCGCGCTGGACGCCTCCAGGGAGCGTTCGTCGGCCAAGCGGCACGTGAAGGTGCAGATCTCCACGGCCAACTACATGACCGTGGACGTCGACTACGGCAAGGGCCCGGTCCGGGAGATCGAGCAGGACCTGGACGGGGTGAAGGGCCAGCCGAAGCTGCCCGAGACCTACAAGTTCGGTTTCGCGGCCAGCACGGGCAACGCGCGGGCGATCCACCAGATCTCCGGGCTGACCGTACGGACGCTGCTGCCCAACCTGCAGACCTCGCTGCGGCCCAAGTCGGAGTTCAAGGCGGGCGGCACCGGCAGCATCGGCGTCTCGGTGAAGAGCACCAAGCTGAGCGGGCCGACCAGCGGCGAGGTCTCCATGACCATGACGCTGCCGAAGCAGCTGCAGCCGGTCAGCACCGAGCGCCCGGCGCGCGGCGACGGCTGGACCTGCGACATCGACGGCCAGACGGTCACCTGCACGCGGCCGGGCACCGGCGCGGACACGCTGCAGCCCGGCAAGTCGTACCCGGAGATCACCATCGACACGGCGGTGGCGCCGGACGCCTCGGGCGAGATCCCGCTGGCCGCCGAGTCGGCGACGCACGACGAGTTCGACCCGGCCGACAACCTCGCCAAGGGCAGCGTGAAGATCGCGGCCGCGCCGGCGAGGGGCCCGGACCTGGCCGCCTCGGTCACGCCCGTCGGCGACTTCACCTCGCCGGGTACGGGCTCGTACCGGCTGGAGAGCACCAACGCCTCCGACGCCGGGCCGACCACCGGCACGGTCACCCAGACGTTCACCGTACCGGACGGCCAGACCGTCACGGGCGTGAAGGGCGACGGCTGGACGTGCGACACGGCGGGCCAGAAGGTCACCTGCACCCGCAAGGACCCGCTCGGCCCCGGACGGTCGTATCTGCCCGTCCAGGTCGACGTCGCGAACGCGGCGGGGATGGACGGGCCGGTCAAGGCCGTCGTGCACCTCGCGACGCCGGGTGACACCAACTCGGCCAACGACACCGACGCCGCGCAGGTCCCGATCAAGAACCAGGGGCCCGACCTCAGCACCGCGCTGAGCGCCGAGGGTGACCTGATGTCGCCGGGTGGCGGCGTCTACCGGGTGGACGTGGCCAACGCCAAGGGCGCGGGCCCGACGTACAGGCCGACGACCGAGACCATCACCATCCCCGACGGCCAGACCGTCAAGGGCGCGAGCGGTGACGGCTGGGAGTGCACCACGTCCGGTCAGAAGGTCACCTGCACGCGGCCCGACGCGCTCGCGCCGGCCGAGATGTTCCCGCCGATCAGGGTGAAGGTCGACGTCCCGCCGGGCGTCACCGCGCCCGCCACGGTCTCCGCGACCGCGGACACCGCCGGGGACGTCAACGCCGACAACAACACCGCCACGGCGCAGATCCCGGTCAAGGCGAACGGCCCCGACCTCAGCACCACCATCGGGACCAGCGGCGACCTGGTCTCGCCCGGCGAGGGCGCGTACACGGTCGACGTGTCCAACGCCAAGGGCGCCGGCACGACGTACAGGCCGACGACCGAGACCATCACGATCCCGGACGGCCAGGCCGTCAAGGGCGCGGGCGGCGACGGCTGGACGTGCAGCACGTCCGGCCAGAAGGTCACCTGCACCCGGCCCGACGCGCTGAAGGGCGGCGAGGCGTTCCCGACGATCACCGTCCGGACGGCCGTCCCGGCGGGCGCGACCGGCCCGGTCACCGTGACCGCGACCAGCGCCACCACCGGGGACGTCAACACCAAGAACGACACGGCAACGGCCCAGCTCCCGATCAAGTCCAAGGGACCCGACCTGACCGTGGGGATCGCCGCCGAGGGCGAGTTCACCGCGCCCGGCACCGGCACCTACAAGATCGACGTGTCCAACGCCAAGGGCGCCGGGCCGAGCTACCAGCCCGACGTCGCGACGCTGACCGTTCCGGACGGCCAGGTCATCAAGGGCGTGACCGGCGACGGCTGGGAGTGCGAGACCAGCGGGCAGCAGGTCACCTGCACCAACCCCGCGGTCCTGCAGCCGGGCCGCGCGCACCCGCCGATCCGGGTGGACGTGCAGATCCCGGCGGGCACCGCCGGACCGGCCAAGCCGACCGTGAAGGCCGACACCAAGGGTGAGACCGACCCGAGCGACAACACCGCGGCCGCCGAGATCCCGATCAGGATCCTCGGCCCGGACCTGTCGACCGTGGTGACCCGCGAGGGCGAGTTCACCTCGCCGGGCACCGGCGTCTACCAGGCCGACGTGCACAACGACCGCAACGCGGGCCCGACGACCGGCCCAGCCACCGAGACGTTCGTCGTCCCGGACGGCCAGACGCCGCGCGAGGTGACCGGCGACGGCTGGAAGTGCACCACGTCCGGGCAGCAGATCGCCTGCACCCGCGAGGACGTCCTGCAGCCGGGCGCGTCGTACCCGCCGATCAAGATCACGGTGGACACGGCGGCCGGGGTGCGGGGCCCGCTCTCGCCGAAGGCGGTCATCAAGACGCCGGGCGACACCGAGCCGCGCAACGACACCGCGCCGCCGCTGGACGGCACGGTCAAGGCGTACGGCCCGGACCTGAACACCAAGGTCGCGGCCGACGGCGTGCTGTCCTCGCCGGGCGGCGGCGTCTACAAGGTGTACGTGGCCAACGCCAAGGGCGCGGCGCCGACCGTCGGCGCCGTGACCGGGACCGTCACGATCCCGGACGGCCAGGCCATCAAGGCCGCCACCGGCGACGGCTGGGAGTGCACGCCGTCCGGCCAGAAGGTCACCTGCACCCGGCCCGGCAACGGCGACGACGTGCTGAAGCCGGGCGTGACCTACCCGTCCATCAAGGTGACCGTGGACATCCCCGCGGGCACCGACGGTCCGTCCACGGTCACCGCGACCTCGACCACGACCGGCGAGCTCGACCCGAGCGACAACACCGCCAAGGCCGAGCTGCCGATCAGGAAGAAGGGACCCGACCTGTCCACGGTGATCGGCCGCGAGGGCGAGTTCGTCGCACCGGGCAGGGGCGTCTACACGCTCGATGTCGGCAATGACGACGCCGCGGGCCCGAGCACCGACCCGGTCACCGCGACGTTCACCGTTCCGGACGGGCAGACGCCGGGCGAGGTGACCGGCGAGGGCTGGGACTGCGGCACCTCCGGCCAGAAGGTCACCTGCACCCGTACCGACGGGCTGCAGCCGGGCGCCACGTTCCCGACCGTACGGATCCCGGTGGACACCGCGGCGTCCACCACCGGCCCGGTCAAGCCGGCCGCGACCGTCGCCACCAAGGGCGACGTGCGGCCCGCCAACGACACGGCCAAGGCCGAGTTCCCGGTCCGCGCCAAGGGCCCGGACCTGACCACCAAGGTCACGCCGAAGGGCGAGTTCACCTCGCCCGGTGAGGGCGTCTACCAGGTGGACGTGTCGAACGCGCCCGACGCCGGGCCGAGCACCGGGCCCGCGACCGAGTCCATCACGGTCCCGGTCGGCCAGAAGGTCACCTCGGCCGACGGCGACGGCTGGGACTGCACGACGGCGGGCCGCAAGGTCACCTGCCGCCGTACGGACCCGCTGAAGCCGGGCGAGTCCTACCCGCCGGTCCTGGTGAAGGTCGCCATCCCGGCGGGCACGGCCGGCCCGGCGAGGCCGACCGCGCACGTCGACACCAAGGGCGACACCGACACCGACAACAACACGGCGCCGTCCGTCGAGGTACCGATCCGGATCATCGGGCCGGACCTCACCACGGTCGTCACGCCGGTGAAGGCGTTCACCTCGCCGGGCACCGGCACCTACCGGGTGGACGTGTCCAACGCCAAGGGCGCGGGCCCGACGTACCAGAAGGTCACCGAGACCTTCGTGGTGCCGGACGGCCAGACCGTCACCAAGGCGGCCGGTCCCGGCTGGGACTGCCGCGTCACCGGGCAGAAGGTCACCTGCACCCGGCCCGGCACCGGCGACGACGCGCTCGACGGCGGTTCGGCGTTCCCGCCGATCCAGATCGACGTCAAGGTCGACGAGGGCCAGGTCGGGACCGTCTACCCGCGGGCGGTCGTGGACACCCCGGGCGACGTGAACCCGAAGAACAACGCCTGTGACGCCAAGAAGGGCCTCATCGTCGGCCCGGCGGTCGGCCCGAACCTGTCCGTCACGGCCCGCCAGCTCGGCGACGTCGTGGCCGGGCAGCCCGCCACGTTCCAGCTGGAGGTGGCG
Source organism: Actinomadura barringtoniae (assembly GCF_017573505.1). Taxonomy (GTDB): domain Bacteria; phylum Actinomycetota; class Actinomycetes; order Streptosporangiales; family Streptosporangiaceae; genus Spirillospora; species Spirillospora barringtoniae. Next base: position 71,026 of record NZ_JAGEOJ010000032.1, on the reverse strand, counting down.
AACGCGGCCGACACCGAGCCGACGGACGGCCCGGTCACGGTGAAGTTCCCGATGCCGAAGGGCATCGACGTCACCACGGTCTCCGGGACGGGCTGGAAGTGCGTCACGGGCGACTACGACGTCACCTGCACCCGCCCGGGCACCGGCGACGACGCGCTCCAGCCGGGCGACTCGTACCCGATGATCGAGTTCACCGGCAACGTGTGCGCGGACGGCGCCTGTACGCCGCAGGTGTCGGCCTCGGTCGCGGTGAAGGACGAGATCGACCCGAGCGACAACAAGTGCGGCCCGGCCCGGGTGCTCGTCCTGACCGGCAACGAACGGAGGACGCGCTGGCACTGGTGACGGCGTCCGCCTCACTGAGGTGACGATTCGCTGAACGGAGGGGCGGGGGCCTGCGGGCTCCCGCCCCTCCCGCGTTCCCCCTGCTACCTTTCGTCAGCGTGATCTTGCGCAGTGTGACCGTGATGGCGTCGCTGACCATGACGGCCCCGCCCCCGATCGCCCTGTTGGCCCCCGGCGTCACCTGGACGCGCAACGACTTCGGCAAGGCGCCTTCCGCCCCCTGGACCGTCACCGTGCGCCCCGCGTTCGGCAGCCGCGCGACCGCCGAGGCGCACCTGCGCAACCTCAAGGCCCGCGGCCTGAACGGCGTCATGCGCGAGGTCCGTACGCCGGCCGCCCTGGACATGGCCCCGCGCCGCCTCGGCTACTCCGTCCGCGTAGGCCACTTCCGTACGGCGGCCAAAGCAAAGGCCCTAGCCCAAAAGCTCAGCAAGCCCACCAAAAACGCACGCGCCCTCAACTCAGCCCCCGAACCCCTGGCCGCCGACGGCAGCCCGACCTCCGGCCCCTGGCGAATCCACATCCTCCGCGCAGACCCCGGCCGCGTACGGATAACGACCGGCCGCAGCACCGCCAGGCCAGAAACCGTCCGCGCGATGTCGAAGGGCGCACTCGCCGGGGTGAACGGCGGCTTCTTCCTGATCGGCTCCGCCATCCCCGGCGATCCGGTCGGCGCCCTCATCGAGAACGGCACCCTGCTGAGCTCCGACAAGGGCCGCCGCAGCGCACTCCTCCTCCAGGGCCTCGACGCATCGGTCACCGAGCTCTACGCCCGCCTCAAAATCAGGCCCCCAGGCGAGAAAGCCCGCGGTACCGGCCTCAACGCCCTCCCCGGCAAGAACTCGGTCGTCGCGTTCACCCACGAATACGGTGCCGCGCTCCCCCGCGTCCCCTCCCGCGAAGTCCTCATCGACCGCGACACCCAAACAGTCCAGAGCACCTGGACCCGCGACCGCACCAGGCGCGGCTCCACCGTCCCCACCGGCAAGATCCTCCTCCAGGGCACCGGCACCGGCGCCGCGTGGCTGGCCGCCCACACCCCTCGCGGCCGAACGCTCTCCATCTACGCCAAGGTCACCGACCGCCGCACCGGCCTGCCCGTCCCGATGCTCCCCGGCACCTACGCGGTCGGCGGCAACGTGACCCTGGTCCGCAACGGCCGCGTGGAGCTCAACGCCGGCTCATCCTCCGTCGCCGCCCGCCCCGGCCCGTTCTACGCCATGGTCATGCGCCGAGGCCCCCGCACCATGGCGGGCATCGACGCCCAAGGCCGCATCCTCCTGGTCACCGTCGACGGCCGTTCGCCCCACAGCGCCGGAATGACGCTCCCCGAAGGCGCCGCCCTCATGCGCAGGCTGGGCGCCACCGACGCCGTCAACCTGGACGGTGGCGGCTCCACCACCATGGTCGTCCGCGGCCACGTCGTGAACGAACCCTCAGACCAGCACGAACGCAAGGTGGGCAGCGCCGTCCTCGTCACCCGCGATCAGGCCCCGTCCCAACGCGCCGTCCGCATGTCCACCCGTCCCCCGTCCGACTTGAGCGGGGTCCCTTCCTCCCGGTAAGCCGCCAGCGCCCTGACCTCATGCCCCGGCAGGAACGACCCATCGGCCCTGAGTACCCGCCACCAAGGCACGCCACCCCCGTACAGCGACATCACCCGCCCCACCTGCCGCGGCCCGCCCCGCCCGATCATCTCCGCGACGTCCCCGTACGACATGACCCGCCCAGGCGGAATCTGGTCCACCAGATCCAGGACCGCCTCGGCATACTCGTCAGGCTCGCTCTGCATCCCCCGATGATGCCCGCGACACCGACCACCCGGCCACCAAGATCGCCCCCAACCCCACCACAGCAAGCACCCCGAACCCCCCGATACACCGGGTCGTACCGCACCGCCCGAACAGCCCCGGCCTTCTTCCCGTCGAGATGCTCGGTGGGAGCAGGGCCACGACGATCGCCACAAGCCGCCGCCTCATGAACGCCTCCGGGTGAACAGCCGCACCGCCACCACGATCGACGCCAGCCCCGCGAGCATCAGCGCCCCGAAGCCCCCGATCCACACGGGGTTGTACGGCACGGCCCGGATCGCGCTCGGCTTCCCGCCGAAGTGCTCGGTGTCGAGGACGGCCGGCTGCGCGGGCGGAGCGGAGGGTGGGGCCTTGGCGAGCGTGCGGGCTTCCTTGAGCGCGCCGTCCGGGTTGACGATCCCGAAGCCGATGTCGGTGTCGTAGCGGCCGCGGCCCTTGGGGTTGCGCGCCGACAGGGCGATGGCCTGCTCCACCTGCGGGGGCGTGAGCTTGGGGTATTCGGCCTTGACGAGCGCCACGGCGGCCGCGACCCAGGTCACCGCCGGGCCTCCGCCCCAGAAGGTCCACGGGTCGTTCCCGGGTCCGGTGGTGGGCTGCTTGAAGCCGGGAGCCGCCACGAAGGTGCGGGTGCTCGCGGTGGTCATCTTGCCGTCGCGCTTTCCCTTCGCGTTCAGGGCCGCGACTCCGATCACACCGGCGTTCGCCCGCGGGGAGACGATGCCGGCGGCGTCGTCGTTGCTGCTGGAGGCGATGATGACCGCGTTCTTGCTGAGGGCGTAGGCCACGGCCGATCGGATCAGCCCCCAGCGGTCCTCGTCGCCCGGAAGCAGCACGATCACGTCCGCCTTCTGGTCCGCGGCGTAGCGGATGCCCTTCGCGATGATGTCGTCCCAGTCGGCGGTCTTGTTCCATTTCTCGAATCCGGCTTCCTTCGAGGACGCCTCGATGCGCACAGGCAGGACCCTCACCGCCGGGGCGAGCCCGCGGACGCCGAACGGCGAGTCGCTGGTCGGTCCGCTGCCCGCCAGGTAGGTGGCGATGAGCGTGCCGAACACTCGCTTCGGGTGGGGCGTGTGGACGAAGTCCTTCTCTTTGGCCAGGCGGCCGTCCAGCGTGTGCACGCCCGACGCCACGCCGTCGCCGAGCAGCGCGACCGTGACGCCCTTGCCCCGCGTGACCTGCTGCGCCTGGAGGTAGTCGTTCCCGAGGCGTCTGGCCCATTCGACGGGATCCGCCTGCGCCGGGCGTGCCAGGGGCGGGGCGAGAGCGACGAGCAGGCCCGTGGCGAGCGGCAGCGCGAGGCGGCGGCTCAGCATCGGACGTCCTTCCGCTTGCAGGGTGCCTCGATGAGGCTGAACGTGTGGATCACCTTGCCGAGCGCGGTGTCGGCGAAGCCGAACGTCTCGGTGACGCGGTCGCGGTCGACGTGGCCGCGCGCCACGAGCCACCCGCTCGAGCGGAAGAACAGGTAGGGCGTGCCGTTGGAGCCCTCGAAGAAGTCCTGACGGTTCGCGTCGGCGAAGTTGCGTGCCGGTGTGCCCGGGAACGCGACGACGCGTACGCCGAAGCGTTCCTTGGCCGCGTTCGTGCCCAGCGCGGAGTCGAAGGCTCCTTCGGCGCGGTCGACCGCACGGCTGTCGGGCATGACCGCGATCCCCAGTGTCGTGGCCATGGTCCCGCTCGAGTCCACGTACGTCGCGCGCAGGACCTGACTGCAGCCGTGTTTCAGGGCGACCGCCGCGAGCTTGGGGTCCAGCGCCTCCGCGCAGGGCGCGGGCGCGGCGATCCCGGCTCGTTGCGAGCGCAGGAGCGGGTCCTTTTCGTTGCCGTTGACGGCGGCGTACTGGGTGGCCAGGCCCGGCTCGAACGAGGTGGGGAAGATCTCGGCGGCGTTGAGGCGGCGCCAGCGGGTCGCGATCTCTTTCTCGCCGGCCTTGTCACGTTCCTTCGCCGTGGGCTTGCGGGTGATGTCGGCGGCGATGGCCGTGCCGCCGCCGATGATGGAGGCCAGGCCGAGGGCGGCCAGGGCCGCTGCCAGGAGCCGGCGGGGGCGTCGCACCGGGGGCGACAATTCGGGTGTTTCGGACACGGGGATTGATCTTGTTGACGCCGGGTCTCATTCGGGTTGCGGGAGGGGGGCGCGGCGTGTCCGGAGGCGGACAGCGGCGACGGTAAACCCCAGGACCATTCCCGCGACGGCGAGGGCGCAGATCAGGGCCGTGATCACGATGGTTCGGGTGTCATGGTGGACGACGGTTACGGGATGGGGGGCGGCGGTGGTGAAGCGGGTTTCGGGGGGTAGGCCGAGGCCGTTGGGGCGGGCGGAGGCCAGGCGGTCGGATTCGGTGAGGGCCTGGCGGGCGTCGATCTCGCCGAAGCCGGTGCCCAGGTCGTAGCGGCGGGTGGGGTGGGGGCTGGCGACGATCGCCTGGGTGACGAGGGCGGGGGCGAGGCCTGGGTGGCGGGAACGGATCAGGGCGGCGACGCCTGAGACGAACGCGGTGGCGGGGCTGGTGCCGTCGCCGATCCAGTACTGGCCGCCGGGGCCCGCGCCGATGATGTGGACGCCGGGGGCGGAGACGACGACGGAGGAGTTGCGGTTGGAGAAGCCCGCGTGGGCGCCGTTCTCGTCGACGGCGGCGACCGAGATGACGCCGGGGAACGAGGCGGGGTAGGAGAACGGGGCGTGGCCGGTGCGCCGGGCCTTTTCGCTGGCGCCGCCGTTGCCTGCGGCGGCGACTACGACGACGTTCTTGGAGAGGGCGTAGGCGACGGCTTGGCGTTCCTCTTTGGTGGGCGAGCTGCGGCCCAGGGAGAGGTTGATGACGTCGACGCCGTGGTCGACGGCGTAGCGGACGCCTTGGGCGATGGTGCCTTCGAAGCGTTCGTTGGAGGCGAAGTAGTTGAAGCCCGGCTCGTCGTTCTCCAGGATCACGCGCAGGGCCAGGAGGCGGGCCTGGGGCGCGACGCCCATGATGCCGTCGGCGTTGCCCGGGCCGTGGCCGTGTCCGGCGATGATCGAGGCCATGTTGGTGCCGTGCAGGCGCTTGGGGCCGACGCCCGCGGGGTTGGCGCCGCTGGTGTAGTCGGGGCCGGTGGTGACCGAGCCGGTGAGGTCGGCCTGGTCGGGGTCGACGCCTGAGTCCAGGACGGCCACGGTGACGCCGGCGCCGCGGCTGAGGGACCAGGCCTGGGGAACCTTCAGCGATTCAAGGATGGGCGTGGTCTTGTCGCGGATGTCGTCGGCGTAGGCCGCGGACGGGGCGATGAGCGCCAGGGCCGCCGTCGCCGCCAGGAGCCTCAGCACGTCCACTCTCGCAGGTCGCAGTTCACCTGGTCCGGGGTGACGAGGGGCTTGAGCACCGCGTCGGCCAGCTGCGGGGCCAGGGCCGTCACGGCCTCTTCCTGCTTGGCGCCCTTCACCGACGGGCGGCCGTCCACGTAGCCGACGGTCGCGGCGACGATGTACGGGCCGTTCTGGCGTACGGCGGCGGTCTGGCGGGCGGCGTCGGTGAGGCGGGCGGTGACCGAGCCGGGGAAGGCCAGCATCCGCAGGCCGGGGCTCGGGCGGCGGGTCGAGAAGCGGGCCGCGGCGGCGCGGGCGGCGCTGTCCTGGGCGAACGCGGCGACGCCGAGGGTGATCGCCAGGCCCTGCGCCTGGTCGAGGTAGACCGCGCGCAGGACGGCACGGCAGTCGGGCAGCGCGGCGAGCTGCGGGTCGAGGCCGGTGGCGCAGCGGGTGTCGGGCGAGATCCCGGCGCGGCGCGCGACCTCGTCGCCGCCGACGTCGAGGGTGTACGGGAGGGCGTCGGGGAACATCCGGGCGGCCGGCCAGGTCAGGTAGCGGCGGGCGACCTCGGTGGCGGCGGCGTCCCGGCGTTCGGCGTCGGTGGGGTCGCGGGTGAGCTCGCCCGCCAGGCGCAGCGCCGCCGCGACCAGCACGGCCAGGCAGACCAGGCCGGCGAACGCCGCGACGACCGGCACGGCCCAGGACCCGCCGGGCAGGTCCGGGTCCGGCTCCAGGTCCGGTGCGGAGATCTCGGCGCGCGACACGACCGGAGCGTAGCCGACGAACGCCTCACATGGGCCGTTCGAACCGCGGTGGGCCGTCGGCGCTCGGCGGCGGGCCGTCCGTGCCCGAGGGCGGATCGTCGTGGGCGGACGCAGGCGGCGGCTGCACCGACTGCGGCACGGATGGCGGTGTCGACTGCGACGCCGATGGCGGCACGGATGGCGGCATCGCCTGCGACACCGGCGGCGATGGTGGTGGTCCTAGCGGCGTGGGGTGCGGCACGTACGAGCGGAACGGGGCCATGGGCGGCGGGCCGGTCGGCGGGGGCGGGGCGAGCAGGACCGGGCGGGCCGGGTTCCGGCGGTGCAGGGCGAGCGCGATGGCCGCGGCGGCGATGATCCCGGCGACGCCCAGCACCGCGACGATGATGATCACCGGGCGGACCCAGGCGGGCCGGTCGATGATCGCGACCGGCTGGGGCTCGTCGTCGGCGAAGCGGTCGCCGCCTGGCTTGCCCACGACGGCGTCGCGCGGCGCGGTGAGCGCGTCGGACGCGGCGAGCGCCTTGGCCGCGTTCACCTCGCCGAACCCGAGGTCGGGCCGGTAGACGCCGGGCTTGGCGCTGGTGATCAGCGCCTGGGCGACCAGCGCGGGCGGCAGCCGCGGGTGGCGCGCCCGGATCAGCGCGGCGATCCCCGAGACCAGGGCCGTCGAGTCGCTGGTGCCGTCGGTGCTGATGTAGTCGATGCCGTTCGGGCCGCCGGCCGGGAGGCCGGTGCCGGGCGCCGCGACCACGGCCGAGTAGTTGAGGTTGGAGAACGGGGCGCGCTCGTGCTCGGGCGTCGTCGCGGCGACCGCGATCACGCCCGGGTAGGACGCCGGGTAGGAGTAGGGGGCGAAGCCGTCCTTGTCGAGCCTGCGCTTCTTGTCGCCGTCGTTGCCCGCGGCGGCCACCACGACCACGCCCTTGCCGATCGCGTAGCCGATGGCCTCGCGTTCGGCCGGGTCCCCCTGGTATTCGCCGATGGACAGGTTGATCACGTCGGCGCCGTGGTCGGCGGCGTACTTGATGCCCTCGGCGACCGGGTCCTTGGACTCCTCCGCGCGCTTGTAGCGCTGGTAGCTGGCGTCCTCGGGCTCGGCGATGGCGCGGATCGCCAGGATCTTGGCCTGCGGCGCGATCCCCATCACGCCGTCGCGCTTGCCCGGGCCGCGACCGCGACCCGCGATCAGCGTGGACATTCCGGTGCCGTGATCGTGGTGGGGCTTGGTGCCCTCGTCGATCTCGGCCAGCATGTTCGGGCCGGTCGTGACCACGCCCTTCAGGTCGGGCTGGCGGGTGTCCACGCCGGAGTCGACGACGGCGACCGTGACGCCCGCACCCCTGGTGACCTGCCAGGCCTTCTCGACCGACAGCGTCTTGAACATCGGCTGCTGGGCGTCGCGCAACTCGTCCGCGCTCGCCGCCTGCGCGGGGAAAAACAGGGCGGAGGACGCCGCGAACGCGACGACGGCGGCCGCCGCCCTCCTCAGCATCGCCACTCCCGGCTCGAGCAGTCGGGCATCGCCTGCGCCGAGAGCGTCCGCGAGATCTGCCAGCCCAGCTGCGGCGCGGCGCCGAACGGCTGGCCCGGCCGGTTCTTGGGGACCGCGGCGGCCGGGCGGCCGTCGGACTGGCCGGCCGTGGTCAGCACCACGTACGGCCCGCCGCGGGTGGAGGAACGGTCCTGACGGGCGGTGTCGGCGAAGCGGGCGGCGGCGGTGCCGGGGAACGCCGCCGCGCGCAGCGCGGGCCGCAGCCCGTGGACGCGGTCGGTGACCGGCGCGTTCGGGATCTGCTTGTACGCCCGGTCGGCGGCGAAGGCGTCGCGGAACGCCACCACGCCGACGGTGATCACGATGCCCTGGATCGGGTCGGTGTAGGTGGCGCGCAGCACGGCCTGGCAGCCCTGCGCCCGCAGAACGGCCGCGATCTCGCCGTCCACCGCGGTCTCGCAGGTGGTCTGCGGAACGATCCCGATCCGGCTCGCGAACTCGCTCCGCCCCTGGTCGGTGTCGTACGAGAGGCGCTCAGGGAAGATCCGCGAGGCCTCCCACGTACGCCAGCGCGCCGCCACCTCGGCGATCGCCGCCCGCTTCAGCTCGGCGTTGGTGGGGTCGCGGTGCAGCTCGGACCAGGCGCCGATCATCGACGTCACGGTCGTCACGACGTACGCGAGCCCCAGCGCGACCGCGATCAGCATCCACTGGCGGGCGCGCAGCCCGAGCACGCGAACGGGCCCGGCCGGGCCGGGCGGCCGGCTCGCCGGGGGGCCGGGCGGAGCCGGGGGCTGGTCGATGGGGGGCAGGAACGCCACAAGCGCAAAGGTTATCTCCGGTTCGGGACATTCCGCCCGCACCTGAAGGTGACCTGTCTAGCGCTGCCCTTGGCCGGCCGAACGCGAACCCTGGCCGTCCGGCGCGAACCCTGGCCGTCCAGCGCGAACCCTGGCCGTCCAGCGCGAACCCCGGCCGTCCAGCGCGAACCCCGGCCGTCCAGCGCGAACCCCGGCCGTCCAGCGCGAACCCCGGCCGTCCAGCGCGAAACCCGGTGGGCTAGCGCGAGCCCTGGCGGCGGCGGCCCGGCCGCATCCGGGCGGCCTCCTGGTGGATCATGGCCTCGGTCTGCAGCAGCTTGTCCTCGGCCCGCTGCGTCCGCGCCTGGGCGCGCAGCTCCCGGGCGCTCGGGGTGCGCCGCCGCTCGCGCCGCGCCGCGGCACGCTGCGCCCGCCGCCGGGAGAGACCCTGCGAGAACCTGTCCATGAGCCCCATCACCATCAACCCCTCGCCCCGAGCCTGATCATCTGCCCCGGCCCATTACCCCCGCGGCGGCGGGTCATCCCTGGGTACGGGCTGACGTGGGCTTTCGCCCCGGGCGGGGGTTCGGGAATGCGGCGGGGCATGGCAAGGTTGTGCGATGAGGGACGAAGGCGTCCGCCCCCGTTGAAGCCGAGCGTCAGCACAGGAGCACTCACCGTGTCGTTGCCACCTCTGGTCGAGCCCGCAGCGGAGCTCACCCGTGACGAGGTCAATCGTTACTCGCGACACCTGATCATTCCCGACGTCGGGATGGCCGGGCAGAAGCGGCTCAAGAACGCCAAGGTCCTGTGCGTCGGCGCGGGGGGCCTTGGCTCGCCCGCGCTGATGTACCTCGCCGCGGCGGGCGTGGGCACGCTCGGCATCATCGACTTCGACATCGTCGACGAGTCCAATCTGCAGCGCCAGATCATCCACCGGCAGTCCACCCTCGGCAAGCCGAAGGCCGAGTCCGCCGCCGAGACCGTGCGCGAGATCAACCCGCTGATCAACGTCCAGGTGCACAACGAGGTCCTGGACCGCGACAACGTGCTGGAGATCTTCGGCCAGTACGACCTGATCGTGGACGGCACCGACAACTTCGCGACCCGCTACATGGTGAACGACGCGGCCGTGCTGCTCGGCAAGCCGTACGTGTGGGGCTCGATCTACCGGTTCGACGGCCAGGCGTCGGTCTTCTGGGCCGAGCACGGCCCGTGCTACCGCTGCCTCTACCCCGAGCCGCCGCCGCCCGGCATGGTGCCGTCGTGCGCCGAGGGCGGCGTGCTGGGCGTGCTGTGCGCGTCCATCGGCTCCATCCAGGTGAACGAGGCGATCAAGCTCATCACCGGGATCGGCGAGCCGCTGGTCGGGCGTCTGACGATCTACGACGCCCTCGAGATGACCTACCGCAACGTCAAGGTCCGCAAGGACCCCGAGTGCCCGCTGTGCGGCAAGAACCCCACCCAGACCGAGCTGCTGGAGGACTACGAGGCCTTCTGCGGCGCGGTGTCGGAGGAGGCGACCGAGGCCGCCAAGGACTCCACCATCTCGGTGCACGACCTGAAGGCCATGCAGGACCGCGGCGACGACATCTTCCTGGTGGACGTCCGCGAGATCAACGAGTACGAGATCGTCAACATCCCGGGCGCGACGCTGATCCCCAAGGGCGAGTTCCTGAACGGCTCCGCCCTGGAGAAGCTCCCCCAGGACAAGAAGATCGTCCTGCACTGCAAGTCGGGCGTCCGCTCGGCCGAGGCGCTCGCGGTCGTCAAGAACGCGGGCTTCGCCGACGCCGTCCACGTGGGCGGCGGCGTGGTGGCCTGGGTCAACCAGATCGACCCGAGCCTCCCCCAGTACTGACGCTCGGCCTGTAAAGAGCGAACACGGCCGGCCTGACGCGGTCGGGGCATCCCGCCCCCCGCTTCAGGTCGGCCGTTCGCGTTCTCCGGAATCTCTCCGGAACGTCCCCGGAACCTCTCCGGAACGTCCCCGGAACGTCCCCGGAACGTCTCCGGTGCGTTCTCAGGTGCGTTCTCAGGCGGACTGGCCGGGTGGCCTGTAGTCGAGCCCGAGCTTCGGGGTCAGCTCGGCCAGCATCAGCTCGAACATCGGCTCCGCGTCGCTCAGCGCGAACTCCAGGTGGCCGAAGACCTCCAGGCTCACGGCGCCCTGCAGGCGTACCCAGCACTGCAGGAACGCCTGGATGACGCCGAGCGGCAGGTCCACGCCGAGCGCCTCGTCCCGGTAGCGGCGCAGCTGCTCGCGCAGCTCCGGGATCATCTCGTCCTCGGGCGTCACCGGGAACGGGAACATGTTCCACAGCTCGAGGAACAGCGTCAGGAAGGTCAGCCCGAAGCGCTGGGCGCACTCCTCGGCGAAGTCGATCTGCTCCTGGTGGCCCAGGCCCGGCAGCGGCGCGCCGAACAGCAGCGCGTACTCGCGCCGGTGGTCCAGTGACCAGCGCCGGAAACTGCGCGAGGCGACCAGGAACTTCCCGCTCATGTCGCCCTTCGGCAGCCGCTTCAGGTCCCGGTGCAGGTACTCGGTGAGCTCGTTGAAGACGTCCCCGACCAGGTGGCGCAGCAGCTCCCGGTGGCTGTCGAAGTAGCGGTAGAGGGCGGGCGCGGTCATGCCCATCTCGCGGGCGATCGCGCGCAGCGTCACCGCCTCCGGGCCCTCCTCGACCAGGATCCGGCGCGCGGTCTGGCCGATCTCCAGCATGGTCGCCTCGCGGAGCCGGTCCCGCCTGGACTTCGTCACGTCCCGCATGATTCCTCAAAAACACCCTTGACGTAAGTAAACGATGCATGCAGAGTTAACACCGTTAGCAAGTTTACGACGTTCACTGACGTGATTGCTAGTAACGCAGGCTGGCCGATGACACGAGCCGGCCGGTAGCGACAAGGTGCGGGAGCAGACAATGTTCGAATCGTGGGGCCGCCTCGTTCATCGGCGGCGGCGGCCGATCCTCGGGCTTTCCCTGATCGCGATCGTCTTCATGGCGGTCTGGGGCACCGGTGTCTTCGGCGCCCTCACCTCGGCCGGCGGGTTCGACACGCCGGGCAGCGAGAGCGACCGGGCGGCGAAGATCGCCGAACACGACCTCGGCCGCGGCCAGGCCGACGTCGTGGTCCTGTACAAGAGCGCCGGCCGTACGGTCGACGACCCGTCCTACCGCCAGTCGGTCGACAAGGCCCTCGGCGGGTTGCCGTCCGACAAGGTCGCGGGCGTCTCCACGTACTGGACGACCAAGTCGCCGCAGTTCGTCAGCAAAGACCGCACCGCCACCTACGCCGTCCTGCAGCTCGCGGGCGGCGACGAGAAGACCCGCGAGGACAACTACAAGTCGATCTCCAAGGACCTGACCAGGGCCGACGCGCTGGCCGGGGCCGGGCTGACCGCCAAGGTCGGCGGCGACCAGGGCACGCAGACGGCCGTCAACGAGCGCGTCTCGTCCGACATCGGCCGCGCCGAGGGCATGGCGATGCCCGTCCTGCTGATCCTGCTGGTCGTGATCTTCGGCAGCCTGGTGGCGGCGAGCCTGCCGCTGCTGGTCGGCGGGCTGGCCGTGCTGGGCTCGTTCACGGCGCTGCGGCTGCTCACCGAGTTCACCGACGTGTCGATCTTCGCGATCAACATCACCACGTTCCTCGGGCTGGGGCTGGCGATCGACTACGGCCTGTTCGTCGTCGGCCGCTTCCGCGAGGAGCTGGCCCGCGGGAAGTCGGTCGAGGACGCACTCGCCGCGACCATGTCCACGGCCGGCCGTACCGTCGCGGTCTCGGGCATCACGGTCGCGGTCTCCCTGTCCAGCCTCCTGCTCTTCGACCAGAACTTCCTGATCTCCATGGGCTACGGCGGGATCGCCACCGTCCTGGTCTGCATGATCGGCGCGCTGACCGTCCTGCCGGCGATGCTGGCCGTGCTCGGCCCCCGGGTGAACGCCCTGGCCGTACGCCGTCGCAAGGCCACCAGCCCAGCCGCGGCCGACGCAACCGGCGCAACCGGCGCAGCGGTCGGGATCACGGCCAGCGCCGAGGGCGGCCGGTGGCTGCGCCTGGCGCACAGCGTCATGCGCCGCCCGGTGATCTACGCCGTCGCCACCATCGCCCTCCTGCTGGCGCTCGGCTCCCCGTTCCTGCGCATCAGCTGGGGCGGCCTGGACGCCCGCGTCCTGCCGACCGCCGCCGACGCCCGCGTGGTGTCGGACACCCTCCAGAACGACTTCCCCCGCAACTCGACCGACCCCATCGAGGCGATCGTCACCGGCACCTCCGACCAGGCCGCGGTGAAGGCCTACTCCGACCGGCTGGCCGCCATCCCCGGCATCAACGGCGCCTCGATCACCGGAGCCAAGGGCCAGACCACCCGGATCGCCCTCACCTACGACGGCGAGGCGACGAGCAGCCATGCCCGTTCGCTGGCCCAGCAGGTACGCGACGTGACGCCGCCGCCGGGCGCCGACTCCCACATCGGGGGCGAGTCGGCCACCGTGGTCGACCAGCTGGACAGTCTCGGCTCCACGCTCCCCTGGCTCGTCCTCTGGGTCGGCACGGCCACGTTCGTCCTGCTGTTCCTGGCGTTCGGCTCGGTGGTCCTGCCGCTGAAGGCCATGCTGATGAACCTGTTCTCGCTGTCGGCGGCCTTCGGCGCGATGGTCTGGATCTTCCAGGACGGCCATCTGTCCGGAGTCCTGGACTTCACCGCGACCGGAACGATCGCCCCCGCGATGCCGATCCTGATGCTGGCGATGCTGTTCGGCCTGTCCATGGACTACGAGCTGTTCCTGCTGTCCCGGATCCGCGAGCAGTACGACCTGACCGGCGACAACACCACCGCTGTGGCCACCGGCCTGCAGCGCACCGGCGGCATCATCACCAGCGCGGCGGCCCTGTTCATCATCGTCATCGGGGCCTTCTCCACCTCCGGCATCGCGTTCATCAAGATGACCGGCGTGATCATGGCGATCGGCTTCCTGGTGGACGCCACGATCGTCCGGGCGCTGCTGGTGCCCGCCACCATGCGGCTGCTGGGCAACGCCAACTGGTGGGCGCCCGGCCCGCTGGCCCGCGTCTACCGGCGCTACGGCATCCGCGAGTCCGACGGACCGGAGGCGCCCGGCAGCCCGGACTCCCCGGACTCGCCGGATTCCCCGGAGGCCCCGCCCAAGCTCGAACCGGCACAGGTTTAGCTCTGTAACTGATCGGGCACAATCAGTGACATCGGGGGTTAGGTTTCCCCCGAACGAAAAGTACGGGACGAGAGGTGAACAACCCTCGTCCCGTACTCCTTTTCATGCCCGGAGTGCCCGTGACGATCGAGCGGTGGGAGCGCACGACCGAGGTGCCGCTGCTGGTCGCAGCCTTGCTGTTCCTGGCCGCCTACGCGGTGCCGATCCTGCAGCCCGGCCTGGGACGCGGCGAGCGCTGGATGTGGATGCTCGTCACCCTGGCCACCTGGGTGGTCTTCCTCGTGGACTACGTCGTCCGGCTGCACCTGGCGCCCGACAGCTGGGCGTACGCGCGCAAGAACCTGCTGGACGTCCTGGTGCTGCTCCTCCCGCTGCTGCGGCCACTCAAGCTGGTGCGAACGCTGAGGACGTTCTCCTTCCTGCACGGTCGGCAACGGCTCGGCCTTGAGGGCAGGGCCATGGTCTACGCGGGCAGTGCGACGGTCCTGCTCGGCCTGACCGCGAGCCTGGCCGTCCTGTCGGTCGAACGGGGCGCGCACGGCTCGAACATCGCCACTTTCGGCGACGCCGTCTGGTGGGCGTGCGTCACCGTGACCGGGACCGGCTACGGCGACCTGTTCCCGGTGACGGCGCGCGGCAGGGCGATCGGCATCGGCCTCATGTTCGGTGGCCTGGGGCTGCTGGGCGTCGTGACGGCCTCGTTCGCGTCGTGGTTCATGACCCGTTTCAAACGGGGCGACGAGGGCTAAATCCGGTCGCGCCCCACCCAGAGGCCATGCCACCGTGGAGATCCAGACCCTCGACACCCGGGAGGCGGATGTGGAAGTCGACAACGTTCTGCTCGCGGGCATCGTGGGCTCCACCGCGTACGGCCTGGCCACCCCCGAGTCCGACATCGACCGGCTCGGCGTCTACGCCGCGCCCACCGTGGCGTTCCACGGCCTGCACCCGCCGATCGGCAAGAAGGCCAGCAAGGTCTCGACCGACCCGGACGTGACGTTCCACGAGGCCGGCAAGTGGGCGCACCTCGCGATGAGCTGCAACCCGACCGCGAGCGAGCTGGTCTGGCTGCCCGGCGAGCTGTACGAGACCCGCACGCCCCTGGGCGACGACCTCATCGCCATCCGCACCGCTTTCCTGTCCGCGGGCCGCGTCCGCGACGCCTACCTCGGCTACGCCGTCAGCCAGTTCAAGCGCCTGGAGAACCGCGGCGACGGCTCGTTCAGCGCCGACACCCGCAAGCGGACCGCCAAGCACGCCCGCCACCTGTGGCGGCTGGTGACCCAGGGCGAGCAGCTCTACGCCACCGGCCGGCTGCCGATCCGGCTCGACGACCCCGAGGGCGTGCGCGCCTTCGGCGAACGCGTCGCCGACGGCGCCATCGAGGAGGCGCGCGAACGCCTCGCGGCGGCCGAGCAGCGCTTCGACGAGATCCGCACGCCGCTGCCCGAGCGCCCGGACGAGGACACGGTCGAACGCTGGCTCCACGCCGTCCGCGCCGCCCACTACGCCGAGCCCGCGCAGCGGCGCTGAGCCCCCGGGACGACGCCACGTTCGGACAGCGGCGCTGAGGCCCCGGGACGACGCCAGGTTCGGGCGGCGACGGTGACGTTGCCTGGCGGACGCCGGGAGGTCACTCGTCGTACGCGGCGCCGGGCGAGCGGTAGGGAACCCTCGCCCCGTGCCGCCGTACGGAGTAGTGGCCTCCACCGGTCGTCCCACGATGCGAAATCTGTCAGGTTCCGGTTACGCAGCGCGGTTGCACGGCGTACGATTCCTCACGCACACAGGTCTTGCACGGTTCACACTCGGCCCTGGTTCGGGAGACCGGCATGATTAGTCCTTACGTACGCCGCCGCCGTCTGGCCACCGAGCTCCGCGCGCTGCGCGAGGAGGCCGGGCTCACCCACGAGCAGCTCGCCCGCCGGATCGGGGAGGCGCGGACCAAGCTCAGCCGGCTGGAGAACGGGCACATCGCCCCCGACCAGAACGACATCATCAAGATCCTCGACGTGCTCGAGGTCGACGGGGATCGCTGGACTCAGATCGTCACCATCGCGCAGGAGGCCGCGGCCAAGGGCTGGTGGGAGTCGGATCTGAAGTCGATGGGCGAGCGGCAGGCGCTCTACGCCAACCTCGAGGCGGGAGCGGTCACGATCTGCGAGTACCAGCAGGCCTACCTGCCCGGACTGCTGCAGACCCCCGAGTACACCAAGGCCGCGGTCACGGCGCTCCTGACGCTGCGCCCGGGCCGGCTGGACATCGCGGGGATCGTCGCCGGGCGGGCCGGGAGGCAGCGGATGCTGCGCCGGCCCGGCGGCCCCAGTTATGAAGTGATCATCGATGAGCTCGCGGTACGGCGCCCAGGGGCGCCGGCCGTGGTCACCCGTTCCCAGCTGCTTCACCTGGCCGAACGGGCGACCGAAGCGCCAAGGATCTCCATCAGGGTCCTGCCGATAGCCGCGCCGTTCTCCGGGTACGCCGTGCCCGGAGCCTCCTTTTCCATCTACACCTACGCCGATCCGGGCGACCCGACGGTCGTCGCGATCGAGACCGTGGATCCGGACCTCGTACTGACCGAGCCGGACCAGGTGATGCCCTACGAAGACCAGTACCGGCGGCTGCGCGACGCTGCCTTGTCAGAGGAGGACAGCGCCGCACTGCTCGCCAAGGCGGCCAAAGAGCTGCCCGACGACACGGAGGAACCATGATCTCCGAGAGGTTCACGGCATGGCGCACGTCGCGGCACAGCGACGGCAGCGGCAACTGCGTGGAGGTGGCAGGCGCGGGGGACGGCATCGCCGTCCGCGATTCCAAGGACCGGGTCGGTCCGTACCTGGAGTTCAGCACGTCCGAGTGGGCCGCCTTCCTGGGCGACGCTCGGAAGGGGGCGTACGACCGCCGCTGACGAACGACTCGATGGCCTGAAAGCGGGCCGGGGCCGCCGATCGGACGGTCCCGGCCCTCTTTACACTCCGATGTCGTCAGAGTAAGCGTCAAGTCACGGAAAGTCCTTGTGATCTAGCACCGCGCGGGAGAGACTAAGCGCAATTTCCAGGGCTGCACTGTGTGCCGATTCGAACTGAACCTGAATCGGCACCAGCCCCTGTGATCGTGACCAGTTTCTCAGCGCCAGATGCCCGTGCCCTCCCACTCGGGCGCATCACGGCCGCCCGCGTACGGGCGGGCGGCCGCACGAGCCCCGCGGCGGCGCGGTGCGGAGGACCCGCGCCGCCGCGGCCGGACCTCTGACGAAAGGAATGGTCCATGCCCGAGCGACCGGCCATCCGCGAGCAATCGGTGACCCTTGACGAGCTGACCGGGCTCTTTCCGCACTGGACGTTCTGGCGCGGCCGCTCGACCGGCCTCTGGTCGGCCCTGCCGCCGCGCGACCTTCCGGCGTTGCGCCTGATCCAGTCGCCCACGCTGGACGACCTCGCCGCCCTGGTCGCGAAGGCGCTGGGCCGGCCCGTTCCGGCGCCTGCGGCCCCGCGCGTGTCGTGGCGGCTGGACGAGAACTCCTGGCCGGTACGGGCGGGCCGCCGCGCGGTGGCCGACGCCTTGGACATGTGGAAGCTGGAGCGCTGGCGGGACGACGCGCTCACGGTGACGTCGGAGCTGGTGACCAACGCGGTCAACCACGGCGCCCCGCCCATCACCTTGACGCTCGCCCTGGTCACCCCGGAGTACGGCGCGGAGCCCGAGTTGCTGATCGAGGTCACCGACGCCTCCCCCGAGCCCCCGTTGCAGCGTGCGCCGGGCGACGACGGCGGTTTCGGAATGACGGTGGTGAACGGCTTCGCCAACGTCAGCATCGCGCCGCACGGCCACGGCAAGACCGTCAGAGCCCTGCTCCCCGAGCCCGGAACGCCCGCCGCCTGACCGCCCGCCTGCTTCCCTTCGCTCGCTCCCCTGCCCGCTCCCTTTCGCCGCTCCCGTTGTCTTGATCACACTCCCGCTTGGCCTCCGCGTTCCGGCAGGTCATTAGCATGGTCACCATGGCGTGGAAGCGATACGTGGCAATCGGCGACTCGTTCTCGGAGGGTCTCGGCGACCCGTACCCGGACGGCGGCTGGCGCGGCTGGGCGGACCGTACGGCCGAGGCGCTCGCCGCCCGCTCGGACGGCTTCTCCTACGCCAACCTGGCGATCCGCGGGCGCCTGCTCGACCCGATCATCGACGACCAGCTGCCCGCCGCGCTCGACATGCGGCCCGACCTGGTGTCGATGTCGGGCGGCGGCAACGACATGCTGCGCCCGGGCGCGGACGTGGACGGGCTGGCCGGCCGCCTGGACGAGGCCGTGGCGCGGATGCGCGCCGCCGGGGCGGACGTGGTCCTGTTCACCTCCGCCGACCCGGTCCTGGTGCCGGTGATCCGGCTGACCCGGGGCCGCCTCCAGGTGTTCAACGACCATCTGCGGCTCATCGCGGCCAAGCACGGCGCGTACGTGGTCGAGCAGTGGCAGATGGAGGTGCTCCGCGACTTCAGGCTGTGGCTGCCCGACCGCCTGCACATGGGGCCGGAGGGCCACCGGCGCGTGTCGCTGGCCATGCTGGAGGCGCTCGGCGTGCCCGCCGACGACTGGCACGAGCCGGAGCTGGAGCCGCTGCCCGAGCTCAGCCGGGGCGCACGCAGGCTGTGGAACGCCCGCTGGGCGCGCGGCTACTTCGCCCCCTGGATCGGCCGCCGCCTCACCGGCCGTTCGTCGGGCGACACCGTCACCGCCAAACGCCCCACCCTCACCCCGATCGCGTAACCGCGCCGATCTTGCTCTGAGCGCCCTTTCCACCGGCCCGTAAGGGCGCTCAGAGCAAGATCGGCGTGAAGTGGGTCAGGCGGACTTGCGGGTGCGGGGCTTGGCGGCCGTCTTCTTGGCCGCGGTCTTGGCGGGCGCCTTCTTCGCGGCGGTCTTCTTGGCGGCGGGCTTCTTCTCGCCGCGGCTCTTCTTGGCGGCCTCGACGCTGGCGCGCAGCGCGCTGAGCAGGTCGGCGGCGGGCTCCTCGCCCTCCTCGGCCTCGGGCTTGGCGACCTCCTTGCCCTCGATCTTGGCGTCGATCACGGCCTGGAGAGCCTCGCGGTAGGCGTCCTTGTACTGGGACGGGTCGAACTCGCCCTCCATGGACTCGATCAGCGAGGTGGCCATGGCGAGCTCCTGCTTGCGGATCTCGATGTCCTCTTCGAGAAAGGGGAAGTCCGGCTCGCGGATCTCGTCCGGCCACAGCATGGTCTCCAGAACGAAGATCCCGTTCCGTACGCGCAGGGTCGCCAGCGACTCGCGCTGGCGCAGCGCCACCTTCACGATCGCGACCTGGCCGGACTGCTCCAGGGCCTCGCGCAGCAGCACGTACGGCTTGGAACCGGTCCCGTCGGGCTCCAGGTAGTAGGACTTGGCGAAGTAGATCGGGTCGACCTGGTCGTCCTCGACGAACTCCAGCACGTCGATCCGCCGGCTGGTCGACAGCGGCAGGTCGGCGAAGTCCTCGTCGGTCAGCACCACGATCTCGCCGCCGGGCAGCTCATAGCCCTTGGCGATGTCGGAGTACGGCACCTCTTCGCCGTCGACCGTGCAGACCCGCTTGTACTTGATCCGTCCCGCGTCCTTGCGGTGCACCTGGTGAAAGGAGACGTCCCGCTGCTCGGTCGCCGAATAGACCTTCACCGGTATCGTGACCAGCCCGAAGGAGATCGCGCCCTTCCAGATACTTCGCATGATCTATCCCTACCCAGAGGCATCTTCCCCTTAGCATCGCCATCTCGTTCGATTTGTGCCAGATCAGGCCGTAGATCCTTTTCCTTGGAGCGGGGTCAGGGTATGACGCGTCTATGACCATGCCGTGGCCGGTCGAGCCGATGATGGCCGACTCCGGGGACCTCCCCCCTGACTCCGAACGCTGGGGCCTGGAGCTCAAGTGGGACGGCGTCCGCGTCATCGCCTATGTCTCCTCCGACGGGGTGCGGGCAAGCGGGCGCCGCACCAACGACCTGGCCGGACGCTACCCAGAGCTGTCCGGCCTCGCCGATCTGCTGCCCCATCACGATGTGATCCTGGACGGCGAGGTGGTGGCGTTCGAGGACGGGCGCCCGAGCTTCGAGCGCCTGCAGCGGCGCATGCACGTCCAGCATCCCGATCAGCGGTTGATCCGGGAGGTCCCGGTTCGATTCGTCGTTTTCGACCTGCTTTTCCTAGATGGACACCTTCTGTTCGATATCCCGTACGCGGACCGGCGGGCACTCCTCAACGACCTGGAACTGGCCGCGTCCGGTCCGGTCGAGGTGCCGCCGTATCTGCACGCGGGGGACGCCGAGCAGGTGGCCGAACTCGTCGAGTTCACCAGGGAGCAGGAGCTTGAAGGCCTCATGGCCAAACGGCTCGACTCCCCCTACCGCCCGGGCCGCCGCGTCGACTTCTGGCGCAAGGTGAAGAACTTCCTCACCCGGGAAGTCGTCATCTGCGGCTGGAAACCCGGCAAGGGCCGCCGCGAGGGCGGCGTCGGCTCGCTGTTGCTCGGCGAGTACGACCCCAAGGGCCGGCTCGTCTTCATCGGGCACGTCGGAACGGGCTTCACCGACCGCGCCCTGGACGAGCTCTACCGGTTGCTGTGGCCGCTGCGCCGCGACACCAGCCCGTACGACGAGGAGGTGCCCCGCGAGTTCTCGCGCGACGCCCAGTGGGTCGAGCCTCGGCTGGTCGGGGACGTGGCCTACGCGGTGGAGACCAGGGACGGGCGGCTGCGCTTCCCGTCCTGGCGGGGCCTCCGCGACGACAAGGACCCGCGCGAGGTGACCGGTGACGCCTGAACGACCGGTGACGCCTGAACGAGGGGCCATGAACAGGTGAGCGAGGAGCCATGACCAGGAGCGAGGAGCCATGACCAGGGGGGTGGCTCGGTGAGCCCCAAGAAGGTGAGCGTGACGGTCGAGGACCGGGAGCTGACGCTCTCCAACCTCGACAAGAACCTCTATCCCGAGTTCACCAAGGGCGAGGTCATCGACTACTACGTCAAGATCGCCCCGGTGATGCTGCCGCACCTGGAGAACCGCCCGGCGACCAGGATCCGCTACCCCGACGGCGTGGACGGGACCAAGTTCTTCGAGAAGAACGCCCCCGGGCACACGCCTGACTGGATCCGCAAGGAGACGATCCCGACGCCCGGCAGTGCCAGCGGTCGCGACCACCTCGACTTCATCGTGATCGACGACCTGCCGACGCTGGTGTGGTGCGCCAACATGGCCGCGCTGGAACTGCACATCCCCCAGTGGAAGGTCGGGCCGCGCGGCGGCATCCACAGCCCCGACCTGATGGTCTTCGACCTGGACCCGGGCGCCCCGGCGAGCGTCGTGGAGGCCTGCCGGGTGGCGGTCCTGCTGCGCGAGCTGCTCGCCGAGGACGGGCTGGAGTCCTATCCCAAGACCAGCGGCAAGAAGGGCCTGCACCTCTACGTTCCGATCAAGGAGAGCGACCGGACGTCGGAGTACGCCAAGGAGGCGGCCGAACGGCTCGCGGGCTCGAACGGTGACCTGGTGGTCAGCCGAATGGAGCGCAGGCTCCGCAAGGGGAAGGTCTTCGTCGACTGGAGCCAGAACAATCCGGCCAAGACGACCGTCGCGCCGTACTCGCTGCGCGCCGCCGAGTCCCCCGGCGTCTCGACGCCGGTCACCTGGGACGAGGTGGAGGCCTGTGCGAGCCCGGCGGATCTGAGGTTCGGCCCGGACGAGACGCTGGCCCGCGTGGACGAGCACGGTGACCTTCTGGCACCGATCCTGGACAGCCCGCAACCCCTCCCCTGACGCTCCTGTCAGGGAATGAGTGCCGTATGTGTTCGAATCGGCACTCTCCGGCATCGTTTTCCGTCACCATGGAGTGCGGGGACACGACCGGTGCGGAGGGAAGAACAGTTGTCGCAGAACCATCGCTTCGACGTCGTGGTGCTGGGCGGGGGGACCGCGGGCGAGCTCGTGGCGTCCGGTCTCGCGCAGGCGGGACGTGACGTCGCGCTCGTAGAGAACCGCCTGGTGGGCGGGGAGTCCCCGTACTTCGCCGACCTGCCGTCCAAGTCACTGCTGCTGTCGGCCAGGCGGGGTGAGACCTGGGAGCTGGCGACCGCGCGCCGCGACGAGGTCACCGCCCATCTGGACGACGACGGGGCCGTGGCGCGGCTGGCCGAGGACGGCGTGACCGTGCTGCACGGCTGGGGCAAGATCGTCGGTCCCGGCGTGATCGAGGTCGACGGCGTGGAGCACGGCTTCACCGACCTGGTGATCAGCACCGGCAGCCAGCCCAGGATCCCCGACGTGGACGGCCTGGCCGAGGCGCCCACCTGGACCAGCGACGAGGCGCTGTCGGTGCCCGACCTGCCCCGGCGCCTGGTGGTGCTGGGCGGCGGCCCGGTCGGCTGCGAGCTGGCCCAGGTGTACGCGGCGTACGGCTCCCAGGTCGCGATCATCGAGTCGGCCGGGCGGCTGCTGACCGCCGAGGCCCCGTTCACCGGCGAGATCCTGGCCGACGCGCTCCGCCGGATGGGCGTGGACCTGCGCCTCGGCGCCGAGGTCGCCCGGGTCGAACGCACCGACCTCGCCCTGCGGCTGTGGCTGTCGGACGGCGGCACGCTGGAGGCCGACCGGATCCTGATCGCCGCCGGGCGCCGCCCGCGTACCGAGGGGCTGGGCCTGGAGGAGCTGGGCGTCGCCCTGCTCCCCGGCAGCGGCCTGCCCGTCGACGAGACCTGCCAGGTCGCCGCCGCCACCGGCGAGGGCGCCCTGCTGCCGGGCGTGGCCCCCGAGGCCCAGGCGGTCTCGGGCCAGGGCGGGATCTGGGCCGCCGGGGACGTCACCGGCGTAGCCCGTACGACCCACGCCGCCCGCTACCAGGCCCGCGTGGTGATCTCCAACGTGCTGGGCAAGCGCCGGGAGGCCGACTACCGGGCTGTCCCGCGCGTCGTCTACACCACGCCGACCGTCTACTCGGTCGGCGTCAGCCCCCGCCAGGCCGAGGAGCTGGGCATAGAGCTGCTGGTCGCCGGGTATGACCTGGCCTCGACGGCCAGGGCGGCCGTGGAGGCCGACGACCGGGGGCGCGTCGAGCTGTACGCCGACCGCTCCGGCGGGCTGCTGATCGGGGCCGCCGCGGTCGGGCTCTACGCTGAGGAGTGGATGAGCGAGATCGCGCTGGCCATCCGGGCGGAGACGCCGCTCAGCGTGCTCACCGATGTCGTCCACGCCTTTCCGACGTACGGTGAGTCCATCGAAGCACCGCTTCGGGAGCTGGCCGAGCGACTCTGAAGCGCCTCTGAGGGGAGGACGCACGATGAGCGAGACGAGCGGTCCGGAAGAGGATCTCAGGGGCATCGAGACGCCCGAGGAGGACGCGGCCGAGCAACTGGCGGACGCGGCGGGCGAGGACGAGGGTCCCGAGTGGCCCCAGCAGATCCCGTTCGACGCGGACGAGGCCGATGTGGCCGAAAACGCGCGTCAGGTGAGGCTGGATGAGGACGATTATCGCTGACCGAGTCGCATCGCCTGGTGCTTTGTTAGTGACCAGCGAGGTTACCGGCGCGTAGGATGATGGGATTGATTCCCCGCGGCGGGTACCCCCACCGCCGCACTGAACGGTGATCGGAGAGTGTGGTGACCGCGACCCCGGACGCCCGCCCCCGTGGCACGAGACTGCCGCGACTGGCCAGGCGCAAGCAGCTGCTCGGCGCGGCCCAAGAGGTGTTCGTCGCCCAGGGCTACCACGCCGCTGCCATGGACGAGATCGCCGAACGCGCCGGCGTCAGCAAGCCCGTGCTCTACCAGCACTTCCCGGGCAAGCTGGAGCTTTACCTGGCGCTGCTGGACGAGCACGCCGAGGCCCTCGTCAAGGCCGTGCGCGACGCGCTGGAGTCCACCACGGACAACAAGCTGCGGGTACAGGCGAGCATGCAGGCGTTCTACGACTTCGTGGCCGGCGACGGCGAGGCCTACCGGCTGGTCTTCGAGTCGGACCTGCGGAACGTGGCCCCCGTGCGGGCGCGCGTGGAGCGCGCCAACCAGCAGTGCGCCGAGATGATCGCCCAGGTGATCGCCGAGGACACCAACGCGCCGAACGACGAGGCCCACCTGCTGGGCATGGGCCTGGTCGGCATGGCCGAGGTGAGCGCGCGCTACTGGCTGTCCCAGCACCGCGCCATCCCGAAGGACACGGCCGAGAAGATCATCGCCAGGCTCGCCTGGCGCGGCATCTCCGGCTTCCCGCGGACCGGCTGAGCCGCACGAGCTGAGATCCAATACGTCATGAAGTCCGCCTCCGCACCAGCGGTGGCGGACTTTGTGTTCAGCTCCGGGCGAAGGACCGCATCCGCGAAATCGATGATCCGCATGCGACCATCGGAGGAGCATGTTCTTCCGGGCGCCGGCCAGCCGTCACGCGAGCGCGCTACCTGAGCGGGTGACGAGCCGAAGGCGAAGCCGCCCGCTCAGATCGCGAAGCGATGTCGCGCTCGCCGCTTTCGCGGTTCGGACCCGAGCCGCCAGGCGAGGGTCGGAGGCCGTGAGAGCAATGAAAGGAGCATCAGGTGCAGGTTCGGATCGGGGTTCAGTTCGTGCCCAAGGAGCTCGTCGTGGACACCTCGCAGAGCGCCGACGAGGTACAGCAGGCGCTCGCGGAGGCGCTGCAGGCCGAGCGCGGCGTCTTCGTGCTCAAGGACCAGCGGAACGGCCGGGTCGTCATCCCCGCCGACCGGGTGGGCTACCTGGAGATCAGCGAGGAGGAGGGCCGGACCGTCGGCTTCGGCACCCAGTACACCTGAGCCGGGCCGGGCGCCCCGAGCTGCGGGGCCGACCGGGCGCCTGAGCAGGGCTTTGTTTAACCGCCGAGAGGCGGGCATACCGATCGCCGACCGAACGGGCCGCTCAGGCGGCCCCGGACGACAACGGATGGTGATCGACAATGCTCGCGACGATTCTCTGGTTCATCATCGTCGGTGCTGTCATCGGTGTACTCGCCAGGCTGATCGTCCCCGGCCGTAACCCCATCGGCCTCCCCTTGACGATCCTGGTCGGTATCGCCGGCGCGATTCTCGGCGGCATGGTGGCGACCGCGGTGGGCGCCGGGACCCTCCTCGCCTTCCTGTTCTCGCTGCTCATCGCCGCCGGTGGCGTGATGCTCCTGACCGGGGGCACCAGCCGTGGCGGCTGGAAGGGCCGTCGCCGGTGGGGCAGCCGCCGGCACACGTTCTGACCCCTCATAGAGGCCCCTGACCCCTCAGGGGCACCCCGCTCGGAAACCCCCGGCCACCCCTGCAGCCGGGGGTTTCCTTGTGCCCTGAGACTTGCCCTGCCCTAGGGCTTGGCCGTCGCCTGGCGCAGAATCTCCGGGCGCAGAACGTCGCCGAGCTGCGCGTACGGCAGCTTGGCGTACGGCGAGGCCCGATTGCAGGCCATCGAGTAGCCGAGCGTGAACATCGGCAGGCCGATCTCGCCCCTGCCCGGCGCCAGAAAGATCTTGATGTACCCGCCGTCCCGGCCCTCGCGGTCCTTGAGGTCCTTGGCGACCTGGGACCAGTCCGGCGCCGGGTGCTCCTCGCCCCGGCAGGTCGGGTCGCCGGAGACCAGCCCGGCGCGCATCAGCCGGTCGCCCAGCGCCCGTACCCCGCTCACGGTCACGGCCTCGGGCCGGAGAAGATCCGGGGCCTTCAGCTCCCGGCCGGTGGTCAGGTCGACCGTCACCTGGAACGGATAGACCGTGTTCCGCTGACCCTCCTGGGGCCGATAGCGAACCGACATCAGGCGCGGACCGCTCAGCCCGGTCTCGTAGGTGAGGGCCGCGGTGTACGGCTTGGCGGGATTCTTGGAGCCCATGAACGAGGCCGTGTCGGTGTGCACGTCCGTGGCCCACTGATCGGCCGGGGCGCGCAGGACCTTGTTGACCTTGGCCTCGAGCGCGGCCGTCGCCAGCCCCGACACCACCGGATAGCGCAGCGAGACATTGGTAGTGGGAGCGTTGAACGTCTTGCTCGCGCTAGCCAGGCGGTAGCTGAACTGCGGCGCCGCGGTGGCACGCCCCTTCGGGTCCGAACCTCCGGAATCAGCCGCGTAAACACCCGCTCCGCCCGCCGCCACCGCGGTGGCAACGGCCGCCGCCGCGATCTTGCCCCCCGTCCCCGCAAGAAGCCCAGCAACCCCCGTACCCCCACCCGCCGCACCGCTGCCTGCCGCGCCACTCGCCGCGCCACCGGCAGCCGCGCCACTGCCGGCTGCGCCACCCGCCGCGCCACCGCCCACAGCACCGCCAGCGGCGCCACCGCCCGCCACGCCACCGCCCGCAGCGCCGCCCGCAGCGCCTCCGCCCGCAGCGCCGCCGACAGCCGCACCACCTGCCGCACCACCGCCCGCTGCGCCGCCTGCGGCAGCACCACCACCCGCCACGCCGCCCGCGGCGCCTCCGGCAGCCGCGCCACCTGCTGCGCCTCCGGCGGCGAGTCCGGTTGCGGCGCCCGTGCCGAGTGCGGCGGCGCCTAGGGGGAAGAGGGCTGCCAGGGCGGCGGCGGCCAGGGCCAGGCCGCGCAGGCCGCGTGCTTCCCAGCTGGGGCCGTACGCGGCGCTCGCGGCGGTCTCGAGCTCGCGGACGAAGGCGGCGGCGCCAGGCGGGCGTTCGGCGGGGCTCTTGGCCATGCCCCGGGTGATCAGGTCGCGGAGGCCCTCCGGCACGGCCTCGGCAGGGATCGGCTCGGTGCGGTGGCCGGCGGCGCTGCCGTACGGGCGGCGGCCGGTCACGCACTCGAAGAACACGCAGGTGGCGGCGTAGACGTCGGTGGCGGTGGAGGCGGGCCGCCGGTCCCACTGCTCGGGCGCCATGTACGCGGGGGTGCCGCCGGCCGCGCCCTCCCCCGCCGACGCCGCGATCCCGAAGTCGATCAGCTTGCTGACGCCGTCGGGCTGGACGACCACGTTGGCGGGCTTGTAGTCCCTGTGCACGACCCCGATGCCGTGGGCGGCGGCCAGGCCCAGCAGGGAGCCCTTGAGGACCGTGAGGGCCGCCTCGGGCTCCATGGCGCCGTGTTCGGCCAGGACCTCCTTGAGCGAGACCCCGTTCACGGCCTCCATGACCAGCGCCGCGGCGCCCTCCTCGCCCGTGACGAAGCGGTAGAGCCTGACCACGTGCGGGTCGTCGACCCGGCCCAGCATCAGGGCCTCGCCGCGCAGCCGTTCGATGTCGCGGGGATCGGCGTCCGGGGGGAGGTACTTGATCGCGACCGGCGTGCCCGCGGTGGCGTGCCGGGCCAGGACGACGCGGCCCTGGCCGCCCGCGCCCAGCTCCCGTACTTCGGTGAAGCCCTCGACCCGCCAGGCGCGGGCTGAGGGCTCGCTCACTTCTGGCCCGCGGCGGCCTGCAGACGGGGGTAGAGGTTCTTGTCGATGAAGTCCTTCACCTTGTCGTAATTGGCGGTGAAGGTGAAGTTGTTGCAGTCGGTCCCGGTCGTCGACCAGATGATCTCCAGACCCTGGTCGGTGAACAGGAACCCGGCCGAGGGCGGCACCTCGACGGGGTCTTCCTTGTCCTTGCTGGGGAAGAAGTTCTTGCGCTCCAGGTCGCCGAGGTCGCAGTCCTTCCAGTCGTTCTTCGGACCGGACAGGGTGTCCCAGAGCTTCTTCAGCCTGTCCTTCTCCAGGCCCTTGGAGCCGAAGACGTCGTCGGCCGTCAGCGCCTTGCCCGCCTTGACGTCCACGGTGACGGGCACGGTCGGCAGCCCGCCCTCGCCGTCGAAGCAGGGGACCATCTGGATGGCGTTGGACTCCGAGACCAGGTCGTCGCCGCGCAGGCCGAGCCGGACCTTGGTCTGGATGATGCTCGACTTGCCCTGGCACTCCTTCTTCTGGTCGTCCGTAAGGGTGCCGCCCGCCCACTTCACCGCCCAGTCCAGCGGCGCGTGCAAAGCCTGGTTGACCTTCCCGGCGGCGGTCGCGTCGGACAGGCCGGCGATCTTGGCGTACTCGGCGTCCTTCAGCGTCACGTGCTGGTCGGGGTGCGCGGTGTTGTCGGTGACGACGAGGACGCCCTTGTCGGGCACGTCCGGCCCCTTCTTGTCCGAGGACGAGCAGCCGGTCAGCAGCCCGGCCACCAGCCCCGCCACCGCCGGAACGGCCAGCACGCCCCGCGGTCTGAGCCTCGTCCGCATCCGTCCGTCCTCCTCGCCGATCCCGGCCGTTCGACCCGGCCGATCTTCACAAGCCGCACAATTCAGGCGGGTCCCAGGATGGCAGGATCTTCGGCCGGATGTGGCCGGTCGCACTCGGACGTCTTTTCTCAGGAGCCTCAATCGCCTCTGTGCAGGGGGTTTTCGGCCGGTCTCCCGGCAACCTTGCGGGCCCGGCATGGAATAGGACGGAAACGGGAACCGTTGAGACAGGTGATCGGCTATTGGTGTATGGAATCAACGGTCGGTACACTGCGTCGCGGAGTGTGACCGCACGCAGCCACCATGAGTGACTGCTTTCAACCCCTGACTGCGGTCGCCGAGAAATTTGACTGACGGCTGGTCCCTCCCGCGCGAGCGCGCGGCCATAGGAAGCGACCGGCGGGTGAGCCCCACAGACGGGGACCTGCCGGCGCGGACTGTGTCCTTGTACGGCCTGGACGACCCGATTCCGGCGGAGCCGGGGCCGGAGCCGCGCCGCACCGGGGAGCGAGGACCCCGCACTTTGGAGGCTGAAAGCCCTGGCTACCTTTCGTGAACTCGGGGTCGTACCCGAGATAGCCGATGCACTCGAAACCGAGGGCATCGTGGACGCATTCCCCATCCAAGAGCTCGCCCTGCCGATCGCGCTGGGCGGCCACGACATCATCGGACAGGCCCGCACGGGCACCGGCAAGACGCTCGCCTTCGGCGTGGCGCTGCTGCAGCGGATCACGCACGGCGGCAAGAAGCCGCAGGCTCTGGTCGTCGCGCCCACCCGTGAACTGGCCCTTCAGGTCACCGACGACCTCCTGGTCGCCGGCGGCAAGCTCGGCACCCGCGTGCTGTCGGTCTACGGCGGCCGCGCGTACGAGCCCCAGATCGAGGCGCTGCGGGACGGCGTCGAGGTCGTCGTCGGGACGCCCGGACGGCTGCTCGACCTGGTCAAGCAGAAGCACCTGGACCTCTCACAGGTCGGCGTGCTGGTGCTGGACGAGGCCGACCGCATGCTGGACCTGGGTTTCCTGCCCGACATCGAGCGGATCGTCGAGCGGATCCCGGCGCAGCGGCAGACCATGCTGTTCTCGGCGACCATGCCCGGCGAGATCGTCGCGCTCTCGCGCAAGTACCTCACCCGGCCGACCAACGTCCGGGCCGAGTCGCACGCCGAGTCCGAGGCGACCCCGCAGGTCGTCCAGCACGTCTTCCAGGCCCACCAGATGGACAAGCCGGAGATGGTCGCCCGTCTCCTGCAGGCCGAGGGCCGTGGGCTCACCATGGTCTTCTGCCAGACCAAGCGGGCCTGCGACCGGGTCGCCGCCGACCTGGCCGGACGCGGTTTCGCCGCGGCCGCCGTGCACGGCGACCTCGGGCAGGGCCAGCGCGAGCGGGCGCTCCGCGCGTTCCGTAACGGCAAGATCGACGTGCTGGTGGCCACCGACGTGGCGGCCCGCGGACTCGATGTCGACGACGTCACGCACGTGGTCAACTACGAGTGCCCCGACAGCGCCGACACCTACGTCCACCGGATCGGCCGCACCGGCCGGGCCGGCAAGGAGGGCGTGTCGGTCACGCTGATCGACTGGGCCGACCTGACCCGGTGGAAGCTGATCAACTCCACTCTCGACCTGCCCTTCGCGGCGCCGGAGGAGACCTACTCGACCTCCGAGCACTTCTTCGCGGCCCTCGGCATCCCCGCCGGCACCACCGGCAAGCTGCCGAAGGACCAGCGTGGCGAGCGCGCCGGGCTGGACGCCGAGGAGCTGGAGGACATCGGCGAGACCGGCAAGACCCGTTCACAGGCTCCACGCGAGCGTGACCGCGATCGCGACGCCGGCCGGGACCGTTCCCGCCCGCGCCGCAAGCGCAGCCGCACCCGTACCCGCGGCGGCCAGCCCGTCGAGGCGGGCGCCGAGCAGGCCGAGCCGGGCAGCACCAAGGCCGCCACCGCCAAGGCGGCCGGGAAGAACGAGGGCGCCGCACCGGCGTCCGGCGAGGGCGAGGCCAAGCCGGCTCGTTCCCGCACCCGCTCCCGCCGCCGCACCCGCGGTGGCAAGGCCGCCGAAGCCACCGAGGCGACGACGGCCTGATACCCGTGGCCCATCGGGCACCCCCACCGGGTGCCCGGGCCGCGAACCCTGCCGGGCGCCCTTACCGCGCCCGGCCCGCTGCGAGATCACGCACCACGCCGTGATCTCGCAGTTCTCGTTTCCGGACAACGTCGGCGGCGAACGGCTGCAGGCAGCGGTCCGCGCGGCCCCGGCTCTCGTTTCCGTCCCGGCTCTCGTTTCCGGCGCCGGAACATGTGAATGTCTTTCATGTTCGTTACCGGGCGGACGCGTGATCGCCGTCGTCTCGTTACCCGGGCGGCCCACGCTTCACGGCATGAGCCAAGGTCCCTCCCGCCGCAAGTTCCTCGCCTCCAGCGCGGGGGTCGCCGGCGGCGCAGCCGTCGCCTCGATGCTGCCGCCCTCGGTGCACGCCGCCCTCGCCCGGCCGATCAAGCCCGGCGGGCTCAAGGCGATCAAGCACGTGGTGTTCCTGATGCAGGAGAACCGCAGCTTCGACCACTACTTCGGGGCGCTGCGCGGGGTCCGCGGGTTCGGTGACCGGAACGCGATCGAGCTGCCCGACGGGCACCCGGTCTTCGAGCAGCCGGGCCTGCTGCGGCACGTGAAGCCGTTCCTGGCGCGGAACGCGATCGGGCACGGCCCGCTCACCGACGTGAACTACATCGCGGGCCTGGACCACGGCTGGGAGGGCGGCCAGAAGGCGCACGGCGACGGCTGGCACAACACCTGGATCTCGGCCAAGACGATGGCCACGATGGTCCACTACGACCGCAAGGACCTGCCGTTCCAGTACGAGCTGGCCGACACGTTCACGATCCTGGACGCCTACCACTGCTCGGTGTTCGGGCCGACCAACCCCAACCGGACCTACCACTGGACCGGCACGATCGGCTACGAGAAGAACGGCCACCGCGCGGTCGAGAACGACGCCTACGACGAGGCCGGCCACCCCGGCTACGCGCAGGTCTCCTATGCCGAACGGCTGTCCAAGGCGGGTCGGAGCTGGAAGGTCTATCAGGAGTGGGACAACTTCACCGACAACCCGCTGGAGTTCCTCACCACGTTCAAGCAGGTCATGCGCAAGGCCCTGGCGCCGGTCGGCTCGTACACGAGCATGACCGACTTCTACGGCGCGGTCGCCAAGGCGAGCGCGGACGAGCGCAAGAGCATGCAGGCGGCGCTGGACAAGGGCGTCGCGGCCCTGTCCGCCCCTGAGCGCGACCTGTTCGAGCGTGGCCTGCGCCGCAGCGACGGCGGAACGCTGGGAGCCGCGTTCAAGGCCGACGTCGCGGGCGGGCGGCTGCCCGAGGTGTCCTACATCGTGGCCTCGGCCGCCGAGTCCGAGCACCCGGGCTCGGGCAGCCCGATTCAGGGCGCCGGGATCACCTACCAGGTGCTGGACGCGATCGCCTCCGACCCGGAGGTGTGGGAGTCCACCGCGCTGTTCCTGCTCTTCGACGAGAACGACGGCTACTTCGACCACGTTCCGCCGCCGCTGCCGCCCGCGGACGCCGAGGACGACCACGACGACGGCAAGCCGATCGGGCTGGGCTTCCGGGTCCCGATGATCGTCGTCTCGCCGTGGACGGTCGGCGGGTACGTCTGCTCGGAGACCTTCGACCACACCTCGACGATCCGGTTCCTGGAGCGCTGGCTGGGCGTCCGCGAGCCGAACATCAGCCCCTGGCGCCGTACGGTCGCGGGCGACCTGACCTCGGCGTTCGACTTCGGTCGTGCCGCCAAGCCGCAGCCCGTTCCCAAGCCCGCCGCGCCGCCGAAGTTCTACTGGCGCTGGCCCGCCCTGCCGCCGATCATCCAGGAGGGCCCGGCGCCGGAGAAGGGCACCCGCCCGGCGCGCCCGCTCCCCTACCGGACCGACGCGTCCGCCCGCCTGGACGGCGGCTCGCTGATCATCACCATGATCGAGAAGGGCACGCGGTCGTCGCACCTGGCGCTCTACCCGTACGCCAAGGAGTTCGCCGCCCCGCGCCACTACGACGTGGCGGGACGCAAGGTCGAGCGGATCGCGGTCAAGGGCGGCTACCGGCTCACGCTGACCGGGCCGAACGGCTTCCGGCGCGAGTTCGCCGGGTCCACGGCCGGGGCCGCCGCCCGTACGGACGTGACGTCCCAGGCGGCGCCCGACGCGGGCAAGCTGGCGATCACGCTGGCCAACCCGTCCGCCAAGCCGCTCACGTTCACCCTGAAGGCCCTGGCGTACGGCAACGCGACCCACAAGGTGACCGTCCCCGCGCGCGGCAAGAGCACCGTCCGCTGGGGTACCAAGCACGGCTGGTACGACGTCGAGATCAAGTCGGCCGAGGACAAGACGTTCCAGCGCCGCCTGATGGGCCACCTGGAGAACGGCCGCCCCAGCATCTCCGGCTAGCCAGGGCCTAGCTAGAGCCTAGTTAGGGCTTAGTTAGGGCCTGCCGTCGCGTAGGGCGAGGGCCTGCTCCGGGTGGTCGGTGATCAGTACGGCCACCCGGGGATCGTTCAGGAAGCGCCGCATCATCTTCTCGGCGTTCACCGTCCAGATCATGGCGGGGAACCCGGCGCGGGCGCACTGGGCGAGGACGCCGACCCGGGCCAGGCGGAAGTTGAGCGCCACCATGTCGGCCCCGGACGCGCGGATGAGCCGCACGGGCAGCATGTCGCGGACCACGCCGGGCTCCCAGAAGCTGCGGCCCACCGACAAAGCCGCCTTCACCTGCGGATACGTCTTCTTCACCTGGGTGATCGAGGCGACGTCCTTGGTGGTCACCACGAAGCCGTCCTCGCCGAACGCGTCCATCGCCAGCTCGGTGGCCTCCAGCTCGCAGCCGGGCTCCTTGAGGTCCAGATGGCCGCGGACACGCCCGGCCGCCATGATCTTCATGGCGTCGGCGACCAGCGGCACGGGTCGTTCGCCCGCCGTGTCCTGGACCTGCTCGTAGCTGGCGCGGGCGATGCGCAGCCCGCCGATGCCCGGATCATGGTGAACGACCAGCTTCCCGTCGCCGGTCCGGCGGATGTCGATCTCCACGTACTCGGCGCCGGAGCCGACCGCGGCGCGCAGCCCCGCCACGCCCGCCTCGTCCCTGCGATGGGCCGAAACGGCCGGGTGCGGGCGTTGATCCACACTGGCGACGCTACCACCGAAGGCTCTTTACCGGTGTCTACGCAATCACATTTA
Source organism: Actinomadura barringtoniae (assembly GCF_017573505.1). GTDB lineage: Bacteria > Actinomycetota > Actinomycetes > Streptosporangiales > Streptosporangiaceae > Spirillospora > Spirillospora barringtoniae. The sequence goes on along the minus strand of NZ_JAGEOJ010000032.1, from coordinate 37,929 downwards.
GTACGCTGGCCACCTGTGAGTACGCCCCGGTTCCTGACTCTGCCCCCCGGCGTGCGCCGGACGTACATCGAGACCTCCCGCGGCACGTTCGCCGCCTTGGAGGCGCTACCGGGATCGGGTATCGCCGAACGCTCTCCGGCCCTGCTCGTGCCGGGTTTCACCGGCAGCAAGGAAGACTTCCTGGCGGTCATGCAGACCCTCGCCCGCGCGGGTCGCCGGGTGGTGGCGGTCGACATGCGGGGGCAGTACGAGTCCGAGCGCGGCGCCGGGCCCGAGGACTACGCGCTCGCCGCGCTCGGCGAGGACATCGCCGCCCTGATGGAGGCGCTCGGCCCGGACCCGGTGCACCTGGTCGGCCACTCGTTCGGCGGCCTGGTGACCCGGGAGGCGGTGCTCGGCGGGGTGCTGCCCCAGTCGTACACGCTGATGAGCTCGGGCCCCGCGGGGGTCACCGGGCGGGCCGCCGACAAGGCCAGGGCGCTGCGGGACGCGATCCCCAAGCTCGGCCTGGAGACGATCTGGACGGTGAGCATCGGCCCGGACGCCGAGGCGCGCGGCGTTCCGCCCGAGATCCTCGACTTCCTCAAGAGGCGGACCCTGGGCAACTGCCCGACCGGCCTGATGGCGATGGCGACCGAGCTGACCTCGGCCCCCGACCGGGTCGACGAGCTGGCCAAGGCCGCCGACGAGGCCGCCGTGCCGCTACTGGTGATCTATGGCGAGGACGACGACGTCTGGGACCCGCGCGCCCAGGCGGCGATGGCCGAACGCCTGGACGCCGCCAAGGTCGTCATCCCGATCGCCGCCCACTCGCCCGCCGTGGAGGCCCCGGAGACGACGGCCGGCGCGCTCTCCGACTTCTGGAGCAAGGCCGAGCGCGTCGTCCGCTGAGGGCCGCGGGCCGCCTCGATCCGCACGGGCAGGCCCGCCGGGCGTTCCAGGCTGAGGTCGTCGACCGGGCTGAGGCGGATGGACGGCCCACCGCCTGCACCTTTTCCCCAGGTGACAGTGATCACAGGGGGCCGGGGTGCTGAACCCGAGAATGTAATGACACACTTACCTGAGTTTGTCTCACATGTTTGGCGAGGTGGGGAATGTCGGCGACCGTTGCACCGCCCGAGAGCGTCACGTGGCGCGTTCACATCGACCGGTCCATGTGGATCGGCGGGGTGCGCAGCCTCATGCTGCAGGCACTGCACCCGATGGCCATGTGGGGCGTCTGGCAGAACTCCAACTTCCAGGAGGACCCGTTCGGGCGGCTCCAGCGCACGGCCGACTTCGTGGGCATGGCCACGTTCGGCAGCCACGAAGAGATCGACCAGCTGGCCGCCAAGGTCCGCGGGATCCACCGGAGCCTGCGCATCCTCAACCACGACACGGGCAAGAAGGAGCGGCTCGACCAGCCCGAGCTGCTGCGGTGGGTGCACTGCGCCGAGGTCTACTCCTACCTGGAGGTCGCACGACGCTCGGGATTGCCGCTCACCGACGCGATGGCCGACAAATACCTGGACGAGCAGAGGCACACCGCTACTTACGTGGGCCTCCACGCGGAGGACGTGCCCGGCAGCGTGCGCGAGATGGAGGACTACCTCGCGTCCATGCGCTCCCAGCTGCGAGTGACCGAAGAGGCCGCCGCGACCGTGCGCTTCCTGATGTGGCCCACGATGCCGGAGAACCTGAAGTTCCTGGCACCGGGCAAGCCGGGCTACTTCCCGTTCGGTGCCCTCTGCTACTACTCGCTGCCCGACTGGGCCCGCCAGATGTACGGCGCGCTCCCCGAAGTGCCACAGCCCGCGGTGACCGCGGCCCTGCGCTCGTTCCGTACGGCGCTCAGCACCGTTCCCGAACGCCTGCACGACTACGCCTTCATGAAGCCCACCCGCGACATGCTGGAACGCGCCCGCCAGCGCCTAGGCGCAGAAGGCTACGACCTCGGCAGAGGCCTCTACGGCCTACGAGACCCCCGCCGCTGGCCCGCTGAGCGTTCACTCGTGGGTGCTTAGGCGGTTTCCACCGGGAGGGCGGCCCAGGACTCTTTGCGAGGGGCCGCCTCCTGCCCCTCCGGGCAATGGCGGGCGTAGTCACACCAAGCGCACAGGTTGCCGGGGCGGGGCGGGAACGTCTCGTCGTACGGGGTGTGGTCGACGGCGAGGCCTTCGGCCTGGCGGGGCTTGGGAATGCGGGTCTTGTAGGCCTCGTCCGCGGCGGCGGCCTCGGCGGCTATGGATTCGGCTCGGCGGAGATGGCGGGCCAGGGATTCGTCGGTGTGGTCCCAGACCGCCACTTCGCCGGTGGGCAGGTGGTGCAGCTCCACGCGGTGGCAGGGGCGGCGCAGGACGCGGGACGCTGCGATGGCGTAGAGCGCGAGGGCCAGGGAGCCGCGGGCGTCGTCGGACGTGAGGATGTGGCGGCCGGTCTTGTAGTCGACGACCACCAGCTCGGCGCCTCGGGCGTCCAGGCGGTCGATGCGGCCGGAGACGGCGATCTGGTCCGTACGGGTGGCCACGGTGCGTTCAACGCCCAGCGGCTCGTCAGCGGGGTCCAGGCCGGTCGCGTAGCGTTCGACCATCTCGCGGGCGCGCTCGCGCCACTCGGCCGACTGGGCCTCGTCGCGGAAGCCGTCGGTCAGCCAGCCGCGCATGAGCAGCGTGCCGGCCATCTCGGGAGTGCGCTCGGGCAGATCGAGGCGCCACCAGGCGGCCAGGGCGTTGTGGACGCTCGCCCCGACGCTGTTGTGCGCCCAGGGCGGGCCCTTGGGCGGCGCCGGACGGTCCAGGTAGGTCATCCGGTAGCGCCGGGGGCAGTCCAGCCAGGTGTTCAGCCGCGACGGCGTACAGGTGTAGAGCCGTCGCGGCATGCCCTCGAAGCCGAGCTGCTCGGCCGTCACTCGTCCCGTTCGGTGGCGAGCGCGCCCCAGCTCTCCCAGCGGGCGTCCTCTTCGCCGACCGTGGTCTCCTCGCCTTGGCCCGGCAGGACGCGCAGGTCCTTCGGCAGGGGGGTGAGCAGGGCGCCGATCGAGTTCAGCTGCTTGCGCAGGTCCTCGTACGCGCCGCCGATCGAGCCGGGGCGGCCGCGGTGCAGGGTGTCGCCGGAGAACAGCACGCCGACCTGCTCGCTGATGATGCTCACGCTGCCCGGGGTGTTGCCGGGGGTGTGCATGATCTCCAGCTGGGCGTCGCCGATCTCGAAGACGCCGCCGTCCTCCAGCCAGATGTCGGGCTCGAGCGAGCGCAGCGCCTTGGCGTCGTCCTCGTCCTCTTCCTCGCGGGCGAGGCGGCCGAAGTAGTCCCGCCACAGGAGGCGGTCGGCGCGGTGCAGCGCGACCGGTGCCCAGTTCTCCTCGTCCTCCTCGCCGGCGGCGGCGACCTCCAGCGCGGACGCCAGATGGTGCTCGTTGCCGTCGGTGCAGATGACCGCCATGATCTCGCGGTCGCCGACCTGCTTGAGAACGTCCTCGGAGCCGAAGCCCGGGTCGATCACGATGACCTCGTCGTCGTCCCCGACGATGTAGGTGTTGTTCTCGACGTCGTACTCGGTGTCGTCCAGGGTGGTCTTCCCCGTCGTCACCACCGTTTCGATGCGCGCATCCACGCCTCGCACCCTACCGTGCGCCACGGGCCGCGCGGAGATCAAACCGGAACGCCCCCGCTGACCTGCCCTTCAGGCCCTGCTGACGAGCTCCTGGTAGGCCTCGGGGGCGGTCGTCTCGCAGCCAAGGCGATCTCCGGTGAGGGCTCCGTGGTCGTCGCTGGAGCCGGTCGGGACCAGGTCCAGGCGGCTCGCGAGCGCGCGGAGGGCCGCGCGGTCGGGGGGTGTGTGGTCGGGGTGATCCACCTCCACGCCGGTCAGACCGGCCGCGGCGAGCTCCTCGATCACCTCGTCGGAGAAGACGTAGCCGCGCTTGGTCGCGCGCGGATGGGCGATGACGGAGACGCCGCCCGCGCCGCGGATCAGCTGGACGGCCCGTACGGGATCCAGGGCGTAGCGGTCCACGTGCGCGCGCCCGCCCGGCCCGATCCACTCTGGGGTGAACGCCTCGTCCATGGTCTCGATCGCGCCCGCCTCGAGCATGGCCCGCGCGATGTGCGGGCGGCCGACCGACTCGCCTTGGGCCAGCTCCCGTACGCGCTCCCAGGTCACCGGAACGCTGAGCTCCTGGAGGAGCTCGACCATGCGCTGGGCTCGCAGGACCCGGTCGTCGCGGACCCGGGCCACCTCCGAGGCCAGCTCGGGCTCGTCCGGGTCGAAGAGGTAGCCGAGGAGATGCAGGCTGTCCGGCTCGGGATTACCGAAACCGGCACTGTGCTTGCAGGACAGTTCCATGCCCGGAACGAGGGTCAGCCCGTCCGGGAGCGCCGCTCGCGCCTCCGCCCACCCGCCGGCCGTGTCGTGGTCGGTCAGCGCGAGAACGTCCAGCCCGGCCTTGCTCGCCAGCCGTACGACCTCGGCGGGCGGCCGGGTGCCATCGGAGACATCACTGTGGCTGTGCAGGTCGATGCGCATGCCGCCATCGTCGCAAACTTGCGCGAGAGCCCAGCCGCAGCGGCCGCCCGAGGGCTAGGCGTCCAGGCGGGGGCTGTAGGCGCCGTACGGGACGTCCAGGTCCATACCGGGCTCGCGCAGGTCCAGCAGGTTGGGGCGTTCGAGCATGAGGACGCCCGCGTCGGCGGGCCACAGGACCGCCCAGAGCCAGCTGCCCATGGCCTCGCCCACGTAGACGGCGCGGTCGGCCTTGCCGGTGGTGACGGCCCACATGGGGACGCTGCGGCCGTTGGTGGCGGTGGGGCCGCGGACCTCGAGCTTGACGTGCGCGGGGCCCTCGTCGAAGCCGGCTCCGGGGTCCGGGCCGTCCATCAGCCCGGCGAAATAGGCGCCCATGCCGACGCCCGGGTCCTCGGCGATCAGGATCATGTCGGCGGGGCCGCTCAGCAGGCCCGGGCCGGACAGCGCGACCGCGACGGCGCGGGCGCCGGTACGGTCGTCGCCGACGGTCAGGAAGCCGGTGACCAGCCAGCCGTGCGGCAGCGGCCAGGGGGCCCAGACCGGCACCCTGGTGTCTTGCAGCACCGCGGCGAGCCCGTCGGCGGTCGGGCTCTTGGCCGGCTGCCGTGGCAGTACGGCTCCGTGCACGCCGCAGGTCCAGTCGCTCGACCACAGACTCGGCGCACGTAGTCGCCCGCCGCACCGCGGGCAGGTGGGCTCCGCCCTCATGAGTACCAAGGGTGCGCGGCGGATCGCCTATCGTCAAGTTCCCGCTGGTCGTACCGGTAAAGAGGGGGCAAAATGACCGGTGTGCGAGTGCGGTGCGTCGGCGGGATCGTCCGGGACGACCAGGAGCGGCTGCTGCTGGTACGGCGCGGCCGCCCGCCCGGCGAGGGCCTCTGGTCGATTCCCGGCGGACGGGTCGAGCCCGGCGAGGACGACGCCACCGCCGTCGCGCGGGAGCTGGCCGAGGAGACCGGGCTGACGGTCCAGGTCGGCGCCCTGATCGGCAGCGTGGACCGGCCCGGCGCCCCCACGGCCGGGAGCGCCGACGAGGTGATCTACGAGATCCACGACTACGCGGCGGTGGCCGTCGGCGGGACGCTGCGCGCGGGCGACGACGCCGCAGCCGTCCGCTGGGTCACCGCGGCCGAACTCCAGGCGCTTCCGACCACTCCGGGCCTCGTGGAAGCACTGGTCACCTGGGGTCTCCTCCGTTAACGCTGCACGGTGAGAACCCCGTTGAGGGTTCAACCTCCGATCGCCCGGGACCGGCCAGCGGCGCGTCTTGCAGGCGCTGCCGGCACCTGGTGTCGTGGTTGCAAAGCGATTCCGGGGGTCGTGAGAACATGCGCAAGACCGGGCCCATGCTGGCACTGCTGGCCGCCGTGCTGGCCCTCATCACCGTGGGCACCATCGCGCTCGTCCGCGCCGTCTCGTCCGAGGGCGACCAGCGGTCGGCGAGCCGCGAGGCCGCGTCCGCGTCCGCGTCCGCCTCGGCGTCCGCCGCCGAGTCCGCCGCCACGTCCGTACCGCCGCCTCCCCCGCTGGTGGCGCAGACCACCAGCGCCACCTACGCCTCGCACGTGCCCGGCAGCCGGGCCGTCGTCGCGATGACCGTCAAGGGCAGCGACGTGATCGCCTATGTCTGCGACGGTCACAGCCTGGAGGCCTGGCTGCGCGGCAAGCTCTATCCCGAGGGCCTGGTCCGCCTGCAGGGCAAGCAGGGCATCCTCACCGGCTCGGTCGTCGGCGACACCGTCGTCGGGGCCGCCAGCCTCTCCCGCAAGAGCGTCATGGGGTTCCGCGCGCCGGTCGTCCGGGCGCCGTCGGGGCTCTACCGCGCCAGCGCCACCGTACGCGGCGCCAAGATCGTCGGCGGCTGGATCGTGCTGCCCGGTGGCGACCAGGTCGGGCTCGTCGATTACGAGCAGCGACCGCGCCCCGCGCCCCGCCTCGATCCGGCCGCCGGCTCGGTGGTGGTCGGCGACGACCGGGTCCCGGTCGCGCCCGCCGATCCCACCAAGCCCTGAACAGTCCGAACCCGTCGCGAAACGAACAGTCCGAACCCGTCCCGAAACCAACAGTCTCGAACCCGTCCCGAAACGGAGCCGGATCCTGACGAACCCCCAAGGGACCGATCCGCCCCACGTGGGTCCCTACCAGGTCGTACGGCGCCTGGGCGCGGGCGGCATGGGGATCGTGTACCTCGCCGCCGCGCCGGACGACGAGCTCGTCGCGGTCAAGGTCATGAACCCCGAGTGGGCCAGCCAGCCGGGCTTCCGGGAGCGTTTCCAGCGTGAGGTGCAGGCGATCGGCCGGGTCGCGCCGTTCTGCACCGCGCCGGTGCTGGACGCCGCGATCACCGACGACGCGGCCTACATCGTGACCGAGTACGTCGAGGGCCGCACGCTCTGGCAGACCGTCAAGGAGCGCGGCCCGCTCGGCGGCGCGCGGCTGGAGTCGGTCGCGGTCGGCACGGCGGTGGCGCTCACCGCCGTGCACCGGGCCGGGATCATCCACCGCGACCTGAAGCCCGGCAACGTGATCCTGTCGCCCGAGGGCACGCGGGTGATCGACTTCGGCGTCGCCAAGCTGGCCGAGGCCGCGCCGATCACCGGGAACGTGGCCATCGGCACGCCACCGTTCATGTCGCCGGAGCAGGCGCGGGGCCTGGAGGTGACGCCCGCCTCCGACGTGTTCTCCTGGGGGTCGGTGGTCGCGTTCGCCGCCACCGGACGCGCGCCCTTCGGCACCACGGCTGCGCCCGAGGTGTTCTACCGGCTGGTGCACGAGCAGCCTGATCTGGAGGGGCTGCCCGAACGGCTCGCCCCGCTCGTCGAACGCTCGATGGACAAGGATCCGGGGAAACGTCCGAGCGCCCGCGACCTGATCGACGAACTGCTCGGCCGCCCGGTCGGGGTCGCCGCCGCCACCGACATCAGCCGGGAACGCTGGAGCTCGATTCACGAGCTCGGCACGCGCGTGGAGACGCCGCCTCCGGACTCGGCCGTACCGAAGACCGAGGCGGCCTCTCCGGCCTCTCTCGCCTCTCCGGCCTCCCCTGTCTCTGGGCCGACGTCCCGCCCGGACGCCGATCTGGAGGCCGAGGCGGACACCGACGGACGGTCGTCGGAGAGGAAGACCGAGCCGCCGCCGGGCCGGCAGGGACTCCGCCGCGTCTTCATCGCCGTTCTGGCCACGGCGGTCGTGGGCGTGTCCGCGGGCGTGGCGTACGTGCTCGTGCAGCCGGGTCACGGGGTCGGCCACGCCACGTTCCAGGACGACTTCCAGACCAAGCGCGGCTGGCCCGAACGCCAGGACGCGGGCGGCGCGGCCCGCTACTACGGCGGCGCCTACCTGCTGCAGCTACCGCCGGGCCGCGGGATGGTCGCCGCCGCTCCGGTCCGTTCGGACGAGATGGGCAGCGTACGGGTGTCGGCCGGGGTGCGGATCCAGGCAGGCACGGCGGAGTACGGCGTCTGGTGCGGCGGCAACCCGGTCCGGCAGGCCACCAACCGGTACGACTTCTACCTGACCTCGACCGGGGCGGCCGGGATCGCCAAGCAGTCGGCGACCGGCGGCCGCAAGGAGCTGCGGGCGGCGCAGGAGGTGTCCGGCGTCGACACCACGGGCGGGCAGAACGTGATCCAGGCCGACTGCCGGTTCTCCTCCGGCCTCACCCGGCTCCAGCTGTCGGTGAACGGACGGGTGGCCGCGACCGCCGACGACCGCGATCAGCCGTACGGGCCGGGCTCGTGCGGGGTGGAGGCGCTCTCGGACACCGGCGGCGTCGAGTCGGCGGCCGTACGGTACGAGTCATTCGGCGCGGCCGCCATCTCCTGAGCCGCAGCCATCTCCTGAGCCCCCGTCATCTCCTGCCGGGCAGCCGTCTCGTGAGCGACCGGCACGACATCGTCGACCGGCATACCGTCATCGACCGGAACGTTGTGTGCTGCGGACGCGGGCTGAGTTGCGAGGGCGGCGGCAGGAGTGGTGGTCGGGAGGCGGAGACGCTTGGCCAGCCAGACGACCGCCAGCGCGTAGAGCACCATCGGGGCCACGTCGGCCACCACGTACTGCCACGGCACGGCGCCCTGCTCGATGTCGAGCTTGCCCACCGCGGCCGGTAGCAGGAACGCCATCAGGTTGTTGAAGACGTGGATGGCGATGCCGGACTCCAGCCCGCCCGTCTTGAACGCCAGCCACCCGGCGATCGCGCCGAACAGGAAGACGTCCAGCATCCCCCAGCCGGTGTAGCCGTGGCCCGCCATGAACAGCCCCGCGCCGACCAGGATGCCCGGCCAGGGCGTACGGAAGACGAGGCTGAACGCCCGGCCGACCTTGCCCTTGCGGGTCTCCAGCGTCCACGAACCGATGGCCTGGATGATCCAGCCGCGGAAGACGTACTCCTCGGCGGCCGACTGGAACGGCACGAGCAGGATGATGACCAGCGCGGGCGGGATGAACCGGCTCCAGCCGACCCACGTCTCGGGACCGTCGGAGGACGAGGTGTCGGGCACGAGGCCGGAGGCCAGCAGCGAGAACCCGAACGACACCGCGCAGAACAGGATCGCCAGCCCGACGCAGGCCGCGAACCACTTCCAGCGCAGGTGACCGGCGACGGACGAGACCGTTCCGGGCCGGCGCCGCTGGACCGCCCACGCCGCCAGCGGCACGGACGGCAACAGGACGGCGAGCATCGCGAGTTGGAAGCCCAGGTCGGCGGTGTCGTTCTTGAAGAACGAGTCGCCGCTGCCCGCCTCGTACGTGCCGCCGTTGATCATCGTGTTGATGATCAATGCGCCGATCAGCAGCACGATCATCGCGGCGATCGTGTAGGCGAGGATCAGCAGGGTGCCGACGATGGGCCGCCACCAGCGGTGCACGGCCGTCCGCGCGACGTGGTGGTAGCGGACGCCGGGACGCGGCGGAACGAGCCATGGCTGCTTGACGCGCTGCCCGTACCCCGGGAAGGGCGCCTGCGGAGGCCCGTACGGCTGCCCGTACGGCTGCTGATGGGCCTGCCCGTAAGGCTGCGGCTCCCCGTACGCCCCGTACGGCTGCCCATAGGGCTGAGGCTGCCCATAAGGCTGCGGGTAGGCCTGGGGCTGAGGTTGAGGCTGCCCGTAAGATTGCGGCTGCGGGTGGGGTTGCTGCCCGTTCGGGTGCTGATAAGGCGGCTGCTGAGGCTGGGGTTGCTGAGGCTGGGGTTGCTGAGGCTCGGCGTAGGACGGCGGCGGCCACTGGGCGGCCTGCGGGTCCTGCTGCGGGTCCTGGTAGGGCACGGGGTCGGATGGCTGGTCAGCATTTCCCGAGGGGGGACGACCCCCCACTCCCCCCGATCCGACTCCGTCGGAGTCAGAGCCCCCGTCGGGTGGCGCCCAGCCGTTCACGTCGGGACGATCCGACACGCGCAACCCCCAAACAGACCCCTCAGCACCTGGGAGAAATCGTACGTGCTGTCAGGCGTGCTCTGGGGCCTCAAGCGCCGGGAGGCTCGAAGGTCTTGGTGCGGGAGAGCCCCGCGGCCCTCCCCTTGGCGGCGATGACGAGCGCCATTTTCCGCGACGCCTCGTCGATCATCTCGTCGCCGAGCATGGCCGCGCCCCGCCCCTGAACGGTCGTCGCGTGCTCGTAGGCGTCCAGGATCAGCTCGGCATGGTCGTAGTCCTCCTGAGCAGGGGAAAAGACCTCGTTGCCCGCCTCGACCTGCGACGGGTGCAGCACCCATTTGCCGTCGAAGCCGAGTGCCGCCGAACGCTGGGCGACGCGCTTGAACGCCTCCACGTCGCGCACGTTGAAGTACGGCCCGTCGATCGCCTGGAGGTCGTTGGCCCGCGCCGCCATGAGAATTCGCATCAGGATGTAGTGGTAGGCGTCGCCCTCGGTATAGCCGGGCGGCTGTTCCCCCACGACCAGCGTTTTCATGTTGATCGAGGCCATGAAGTCCCCCGGCCCGAAGACCAGCGTCTCCAGCCGCGGCGACGACGCTGCGATCGCGTCGATGTTGACCATCCCGCGCGCGTCCTCGATCTGGGCCTCGATGCCGATCCGGCCGACCTCGTACCCCATGGCGCGCTCGATCTGGGTCAGCAGCCGGTCCAGCCACTGCACGTGTGAGGGGTCCTGCACCTTGGGCAGCATCAGGCAGTCCAGGCGTTCCCCCGCGCCCTCCACGACCTCGATCACGTCCCGGTAGGCCCACGCCGTCTCCAGGCCGTTCACCCGCACGACCCGGACCTTGCCTCTCCAGTCGCCCTCGCGCAGCGCCGCGACCACGTTCTTGCGCGCGTCCTCCTTGGCCGAGGGCGCGACCGCGTCCTCCAGGTCCAGGAAGAACTCGTCCACGGCCAGGCCCTGTGCCTTCTCGATGAAGCGCGGATTGCTGCCGGGAACGGCCAGGGTCGTACGTCGCGATCGCATGGGCCGGATGCTATCGACCGGGTGTGAGACGCTGCCGGTATGGGTGAGCTGAGCGGTGCGCTTCTGGAGGCCCTCCTGGAGGAGGCGGCCAAGAAGTCCGGCCTGCTGTGGCTGGCGCTGCCGGACCTGCCCCAGCCGCGCGCGGCCTGGCACGTCTGGCACGAGGGTTCGGCGTACGTGCTGACCGGCGGCGAGGGCGAGCAGCCGCTGCCGGGCCTGCCCGAGGCCGAACGCGTGACGGTCATCCTGCGCAGCAAGGACAAGGGCAACCGGCTCATCACGTTCGTCGCCGCCTGCGAGCAGGTGCGGCCGGGCTCGGAGCTGTGGGACGCCGTGACGCCCGTGATGGCCAAGGAGCGCCTGAACGCCCCCAGCCACGATGGCCAGGTCGAACGCTGGGCCACCGAGTCGTGGGTGATCCGCCTGACCCCGACCGACGAGGTCACCGAGCAGCCGGGCGAGTACCCCGACGACTACGCGACCGTACGCCCGGTCCCGACGCCCGCCACGACCGCCGGTCCGCCGCCCCGCATGTACGGCGGCAAGCGCCGCAAGGTCGACCAGTGAACCTCACGGCCCGTCCCGCCCCGCCCCGTCCCGCCGTTAATCGCTAAGCGTCGAGCACGAGGCCCTCGTTCAGCGCCTTGAGCTTGTCGGGGTTGGCGACCAGGTGCAGGCTGACGGCCTTGCCGTCCGCGCCCAGTTCGACCGTGATGGCCGACAGCACGCCGTCCGGCCCGTCGATGACCAGGCCGAGAGAGCCGTTGATAGTGACCCGGCGGAAGGCCATGTCCTTCCAGTCCACGCCCGCGTACGGATCGCCGGTGATGCCCACGACCCAGCGGGCCACCTTCTCGGCGCCGACGATGTTGCGCAGCGGGGCCCGCACCTTGCCGCCGCCGTCGCTCCACATCGTGACGTCGGGCGCGAGGACCTCCATGAGCGCGTTGATGTCGCCGCCGCCCATCGCGTCCAGGAAGCGTTCGGTGGCGGCGGTCCGCTTCTCCGCGTCCACCTCGAAGCGCGACCGGCCCGCCTCCACGTGCTTGCGCGCACGCGTGGCCAGCTGCCGTACCGACGCCTCCGAACGGTCCAGCGCCGTGCCGATCTCGGCGAACGGGAAGCCGAAGACCTCCTTCAGCACGAACGCGGCGCGTTCCAGCGGGCTCAGCGTCTCCAGCACGACCAGCAGCGCCATCGACACCGACTCGGCGAGTTCGGCCTGCTCGGCGACGTCGGGCGAGGTCAGCATCGGCTCGGGCAGCCACGGGCCGACGTAGGTCTCGCGCTGCGCCTGCGCCGACCGGAGCCGGTCAAGCGAGACGTTGGTGGTGATGCGGATGAGGTAGGCCTTCGGGTCGGTCACGTCGCCGCGATCGGCGGCCGACCACTTGATCCAGGCGTCCTGGACCGCGTCTTCGGCGTCGACGGCCGTGCCGAGCATCCGATAGGCGACCGAGAAGAGCAGGTTCCGGTACTCCTGGAAGACCTCGTCCACCGCAACGCCCATGGCACCGACCTTCTCACGCGGCGAACGCCCGGTTAACCCCACCCCCGGGCCGGGTGTCGCCCACCCTTCCGCGCCGCCCAGGCGGCGGTCCCACTCCGGGTGAGCTGCATGATCACGGGTAGTGTTCCGCCCATGAGCGCATCCCCGACCCGGGTCTACATCGCCCGGCTCGCCGGAATCGCCGTCTTCGACCCGGCCGGCGACCAGGTGGGCCGGGTCCGCGACGTCGTCGTCGCGCTGCGGCTCGGCGCCAAGCCGCCGCGCGTGCTCGGCTTCGTCGTGGAGGTGCAGCCGCGCCGCCCGCTGTTCCTGCCGATCACCCGCGTCACCGTCATCGAGTCCGACGCGATCGTCTTCAACGGGCGCCTGAACGTGCGCCGGTTCCAGCAGCGCGAGTCCGAGACGCTGGTCATCGCCGAACTGCTGGACCGCACGGTCCACCTCACCGAGAACGGCGAGGACGTGCAGGTCGTCGACGTCGCCATGGAGCGGGCCCGGACCAAGGACTGGCTGGTCTCCAAGGTCGCGGTCAACCGCACGGTCGGCCGCGGGCTGCGCCGCCGCCGCGGCGAGCTGTTCGTCGTCGACTGGGACGCGGTGACCGGGCTGTCGTCCATCGAGAACGGGCAGGGCGCGGCCGGGCTGATCGCCGCGTTCGAGCGGATGAAGCCCGCCGACCTCGCCAACTTCGTGCACGACCTGCCGGAGAAGCGCCGTACCGAGGTCGCGGTCGCGCTGGACGACGAACGCCTCGCCGACGTTCTGGAGGAGCTGCCCGAGGACGACCAGATCGAGATCCTCGGCAAGCTGGAGGTGGAGCGCGCCGCCGACGTCCTGGAGACGATGGACCCCGACGACGCCGCCGACCTGCTGGGCGAGCTGCCGACCGAGCAGCGCGAGCAGCTGCTGACGCTGATGGAGCCGCACGAGGCGGCGCCGGTGCGGCGGCTGCTCACCTACGAGGACGACACCGCGGGCGGCCTGATGACGACCGACCCGGTCGTCGTTCCGCCGGACGCGTCGGTCGCCGAGGCGCTCGCGCACATCCGCAACCCCGACCTCAACCCGGCGCTCGCCGCCCAGGTGTACGTGTGCCGGCCGCCGAACGACACGCCGACCGGCCGCTTCCTCGGCACCGTGCACTTCCAGCGGCTGCTGCGCGAGCCGCCCTCGTCCCTGGTCAGCGGCATCGTGGACACCGAGCTGGACCCGCTGCGCCCGACCATGTCGCTGGAGGCCGTGGCCACGTTCCTGGCGACCTACAACCTGGTGGCGGGCGCGGTCGTCGACGAGAACGGCCGGCTGCTCGGCGCGGTCACCATCGACGACGTGCTCGACCACCTGCTGCCCGAGGACTGGCGGGAGACCGTGATGGACGCCACCGCCGACGAGCAGCACGACCCCGAAGAAGAGGCGTTGCGTTCAGCCGCCGCAGAGGAGGAACGATGACCGCACGACTGGACCAGCCGCGCGACATCCGGCGCTCCACGCTGCAGCTGCCGCGCTACGACTCCGAGGCGTTCGGCCAGTTCTCCGAACGGATCGCGCGGTTCCTGGGCACGGCGCGATTCCTGGTCTACATGACCGTCTTCGTGGCGGTCTGGATCGGGTGGAACGCGCTGGCCCCGTCGTCGCTCCGCTTCGACGCCTACCCGTTCATCTTCCTGACGCTGATGCTGTCGCTGCAGGCGTCGTACGCGGCGCCGCTGATCCTGCTGGCGCAGAACCGGCAGGACGACCGGGACCGCGTTCAGAACGAACAGGACCGCACCCGCGACGAGCGGACCATCGCCGACACCGAGTTCCTCACCCGCGAGGTCGCCGCGCTGCGGCTGGCGCTCAGCGAGGTGGCGACCCGCGACTTCCTGCGTTCGGAGCTCCAGCAGATGCTGAAGGAGCTGGACGGCGAACGCGCGCTGTTCGAAAAAGCCCGGCCCACGGCCTCGCCTGGCGGCTCGACCTAACCGAGCTTTGGCGAGCGCTGCATCGCTTCGCGATCTGGCCTCGTTCCTCGGCCAGACCTTCGGACGCACTCGCGCGATGGCAGACCGCGCCGGCACACGGGCTAGACGATCGCGACGGGCTCGTCGGCCAGCTTGTCGAGGATCAGCCCGAACTGCTTCAGGTCGTCCTCGTCCAGCCGGCTCAGCACGTAGTCCCGTACGCCCTGCTGATACGTGGGAGTGGCCTCGGCCAGCCGCGCTCGCCCCGTCGGCGTCAGCACCGCGAAGAGCCCGCGCGCGTCGCTGCTGCACGACTCGCGGCAGACCAGGCCCTCCCGCTGCAGCCGGTCGACGAGCCGGGTGAGGCCGCTGCGCGACAGCAGCACCCGGTCGGCGAGATCGTTCATCCGCAGCCGGCCGCCATCGGCCTCCCCCAGGTGCATCAGCACGTCGTAGGAGCCGAGCGCGAGGTCGTGATCGGCCAGGAGATCGGCCTGAAGACGGCGGGAGATCTGGACCTGGGCCCGCAGCAGGGTCCGCCAGACGGTGAACTCGGCTGCCGATATGGCGCTGGACTGCGTTGTCACGCCCCGATGGTAAGGCCGGCGACCGCCCCGCGCGATGCCTCTCGACGACGGGGTATGGGCGTGTTGATCACCCTGCGTGGCACCCGGGTTCGCCTGCACCCGTTGGAGGTTCATACCATGGGGTCATGGCCTCCCAGTTGACGACCGAGCAGGTGACCGCGGCGCTCGCCACGGTGAACGATCCTGAGATCCGCAAGCCCATCACCGAGCTCGACATGGTCAAGAACGTCGACATCGCGCCGGACGGCACGGTGGACGTCGGCATTTACCTCACCGTGGCCGGCTGTCCGATGAAGGACACCCTGACCAGGAACGTCACCGAGGCCGTCTCGAAACTCGAGGGCGTGACCTCGGTGCGGGTCGAGCTGGACGTGATGAGCGAGGAGCAGCGCAAGGCGCTCCAGACCAAGCTCCGCGGCGGCGAGGCCGCCAAGGAGATCCCGTTCGCCAAGCCCAACAGCCTCACCAAGGTCTACGCCGTCGCGAGCGGCAAGGGCGGCGTCGGCAAGTCCTCCGTCACGGTCAACCTGGCCGCGGCCCTGGCCGCGCAGGGCCGCAAGGTCGGCGTCGTGGACGCCGACATCTACGGCCACTCGGTGCCGCGCATGCTCGGCGTGGAGCACGCGCCGACCAAGGTCGAGGACATGATCATGCCTCCGACCGCGCACGACGTGAAGGTCATCTCGGTCGGCATGTTCACCGCCGGCAACCAGCCCGTCGTGTGGCGCGGCCCGATGCTGCACCGCGCGCTCCAGCAGTTCCTCGCCGACGTCTACTGGGGCGACCTGGACATTCTGCTGATGGACCTGCCCCCGGGCACCGGCGACATCGCGATCTCCGTCGCCCAGCTGCTGCCCTCGGCCGAGATCCTGGTGGTCACGACGCCGCAGCAGGCCGCCGCCGAGGTCGCCGAGCGCGCCGGCGCGATCGCCGCCCAGACCCACCAGCAGGTCGTCGGCGTGATCGAGAACATGTCGTACCTCACGTGCGCCCACTGCGGCGAGCGCCAGGACATCTTCGGCTCGGGCGGCGGCCAGACGGTCGCCGACGCCCTCACCAAGACCCTCGGCACCCGCGTCCCGCTGCTCGGCCAGGTCCAGATCGACCCGCGCCTGCGCGAGGGCGGCGACAACGGCACCCCGCTCGTCCTGGGCGACCCCGACTCCGGCGCCGCCAAGGAGCTCCGCACCATCGCCGACAAGATCGGCGGCCGCTCCCGCGGCCTGTCCGGCATGAGCCTCGGCATCACCCCCCGCAACAAGCTCTAAGCCCCGCTCACACGGCCGTACAGCCGCCCGAGGCCACGGACACGAGAGAGGGCCCGCCCCACCCGGGACGGGCCCTCTCTCGTTGCGTCTGAGGATCACTCGTTGTCGAGCACCTCGTCGGCTTCCGCGTCGGTCGCCGCGGCAACGCCGAGGTGATCCATGATCTTGCCCAGGTTGAGCTGCGTCGCCACGCTCTCCCGGCGGATCTGGTAGAGCTGCCCACCGAAGTGGTTCTCGACGTCGGCGACCCGCGCCTCGAGCGCGGTCAGCCGGAGTTCCAAAGTGTGCACCGATGCCAGAGTTCGGCTTCTCTCTGCTCGTGAGGACGCTCCCGGCCCAAGGTCAGGTGGCTTCGTTGTCGAAGGGGGCGGGTTCGTCGTGGTCCAGGCCGCCGGCGACGGCGGTGGCGTAGGAGGGGTCGTCGTCGAAGGTGTGACCGTTGGCGTACGTGGTGTCATCGTCGTCGAGCAGGTGCTTGCGGACGAAGGTCTTCGGGTTGAGGTCGGCGATGTCGAAGTCCTTGAACTCCGGGCCGAGTCCCTCCTGAAGGTCCGCCTTGGCACTGTTGGCCATCTGCCGCAGCTGCCGGAGCGCACGGCCCGCCTGGCCGGCGGCCTGGGGCAGCTTGTCACCGAAGATGACCAGGGCGAGCACGACGAGCACCGCCATCTCGCCCAGTCCGACGTCGAACAACCCGTCCTCCACACACCATGGGACCGGACCTGCGCGGCCCGGTTCCCTCAGAGTATCCGCCGAACATGCTCTCGACGACAGCCCGTGGGCCCCAGCGATCACCGGTCATCTCGCCGAAACCTGTCAGTCAGGTGACAGGGCCGGGCGCGCCGCGTGCGGCGCGCCCGGCCCTTCATGCTCAGGCTGCGGCGAGGGTGACCTCGACCGAGCTCTCCTTGCCGCCGCGCTCGTAGGTGATCTTCACCTTGTCGCCGGGGGCCTTGCTGCGGATCTGGGCGGACAGGTCGGCGGGGCCGTCCACGATCTGGTCGTTGATCTTGGTGATCACGTCGCCGGCCTTGAGGCCCGCCTTCTCGGCCGGGCCGCCCTTGACGATGGGCTCGGAGTTGCCCTGGGCCTTGTCCAGGATCTTCACGCCGGAGCCCTGGAAGCGGGTGTCCATGTTGATGCCGAGCTGGGTCCGCTTGGCGCCGCCGGTGTTGATGATCTCCTCGGCGACCCGCCGGGCCTGGTTGATCGGGATGGCGAAGCCGAGGCCGATGCTGCCGCTCTGCTGCTCGCCGCCGAACGGGGACTGGCCGCCGCCGCCGAGCGAGGCGATGGCGGTGTTGATGCCGATCACCCGGCCCTGCGAGTCGACCAGGGGGCCGCCGGAGTTGCCGGGGTTGATCGCCGCGTCGGTCTGGATCGCGTTCAGCACCGAGGCGTCGCCGCCCTCTTCGCTGCGCGTCTGGACCGGGCGGTTCAGGGCGCTGACGATGCCCGTGGTGACCGAGCTCTGCAGGCCGAGCGGCGAGCCGACCGCGATCACCGGGTCGCCGACCGCGATCTTGTCGGAGTTGCCGACCGCGAGCGGCGGCAGGTTGTGGTTGCCGTCGATCTTCAGCACGGCGACGTCGGAGCCGGGGTCGGTGCCCTTCACGGTGGCGGGCAGGCTCTTCTTGTCGTTGAAGACGACCTGGATGCTGCCGCCGCTGCCGCCGCCGGCGACCACGTGGTTGTTGGTGATGATGTAGCCGCTGTTGACGATGAAGCCGGTGCCCGCGCCGCCCTCGCCGTTCGCCGCCTGAACCTTGATCATCACGACGCTGGGCAGCACCTTGCGCGCCACGCCCGCGATCGAGTCCGGCGGCCGGTTGTTGGCCGACGAGCCGCCGCCGTCGCTGCTGCCGAGGCTGACCGTACCGTGGTCGTCGTCGCCGGAGGCCATCACGCCGATGCCCGCGCCGACGCCGCCCGCGACCAGCGCCACGATGAGGCCGATCACGGCGAGCACGCCGACGCTGGGGCCGCCGCCGCGCACCGAGGGCGGCGGGGGCACGGGGGCCCAGTTGGGGCCGGTGCCGCCGGGAGGCGGGCCGTAGCCGCCGGGGCCGGGCATCGGCCGGGGTCCGCCGGGCGGCGGGCCCATCGGCTGAGCGCCCGAGGGCGGGACCTGGCCGTGCGCTCCGGGCGGCGGAGGCTGGTGGGACGCCTGCTGCGGCCAGCCGTAGCCGGCCCGCGGGTCCTGGTTGTGCGGTACGAAGCCGGGCCGGTGCCGCGCGGGGTCCATGCTCTCGGGCATGGGCATCTCCACGGCGGTGGCGGGCGCGCCGGACGCCGCGGACATGCCCGGGACCAGCGGGACGTCGTCCTGCGGCAGGTGGCCGCCGGGCGAGTCCGGCGGGGCGAAGGCGTGCGCGGCGGCCGGGTCGGCCTCGATCTCGACGGGCTGGTCGTGCCGGCCCGCCGGAAGGTCGGAGGACCGGTCCGCGGCGGGCGGCTCGACCGGGTCGTCCCACGCCCGCGGCTCGGCGGGATCGTCCCACGGCTGCGGCTCGACGGGATCGTTCCCCGCCGAGGGCTGCTGGAGATCGTCGGCGGTCTCAGGGGAAACCGGCTGCTCGCCGGTGTCCCCCGTCCGCTCAGCCCCAAGGCCGGCGACGACCCGATCGCTCCCCGACGGCGTCTTGGCGGGCTCGCGGCTCTCTTCCGTCATCCCCATCTCTCCTACCGAGCATGGCTCTCGTCATCCGCGCTCATAGTGCCCATCGGGGCATGTGATGAGCATAAGAGTTCATCAGCCGAACGGATTGACCCACGTACCAAGACGGCGCGCGCCCCGCCCCATGCGACCCCAGAAGTGCAGGCCACTCCCTTCGGGGAGGGCGTCGATCACCGAGTCGGCGGTGTCCTGGGGCGCGTCCGTCAGCACCGTGTAAACGTAGCCGTCCCCGGACCATACGGCCCAATGCTGGAGCGAGTCGCGACGGAAGATCGTCTTGCCGTCGTCGCGGGTGCGCTGCCACCCGTTCATCCGCGACCGGTCGACGGCGCCGCCCCGCTGGACGAACACCGACACCGCGGACAACCCGTCGGTGTAGCTGAGGTGAACGGTGTCGGCCTTGGTGTCGCGGCGGGCGTCGTAGAGCTTGAAATGCTCGGGCAGGGCGTCGGGGATGCGCCAGCCGGAGCGGCGCAGCGAGGCGAGGTCGCCCGACGCCAGGCGGTCCTCCCAGGGCGAGGCGGTGACGACCGGGACGGTGCTCTCGCCGACGGAACGGCCGCCGCGCAGGGCGACCCGGGTGTCGCGGGCGGGACGGGCGATGCGCAGCTCGCGGAAGCCGGTGGCGGCGACCGAACGGCCGCCCGCGTCCAGCAGCTCGCGGTGCAGCATCAGGCCGGTCTCGGAATCGACCCAGAAGCGCCCGGCGGCGGTGCCGTTGGAACGCCGCGCCTCGATCACCCGCGCCTGGCGGCCGCACACGGACGCGTCGGCGGCCCGTACGAGGGAGTAGTTGCGGGTGAGCAGCGCGAGCATCTCGGTCGTGAAGCCGATCAGCGCGCTCCGGCCGACGGAGGAGTCGGCCTGGTAGGTGCGCTCGGCGGTGGATCCGCCGGTACGGCTCGGGCCCGACACGGGTGCGGTGCCGCGCTGGACGGGCTCCCCGGCGTCGAAGTAGGTCCCGGCACCGGGCGTGTGCGCGACCCGTACCAGCGACGTGGTGGAGCCCTTGTGACCCCATGTGGTGAGGAACTGGGTCCCCTCGTACGGCACCTGCCTGGCCGCCTTGGTGGCCGCCTCCAGCAGCCGTACGGCCTCGGGATCGCTCTCCACGCGGCGCGCGGCGCACGCGTCCCCGGCCAGCGCCCCGGCGAGCGCGAGCGCGGCGGCGAGCCCGCCCGCGAGCAGCGCGGCGCTCGACCTGCGACGCAGCGGCGACCCGGCGTGCGGCCGCGCCTCGGCGAGCAGCGGCGACCCGAGGTGCCGCGCGGAGTCGGTGCGCGGCGACGACCCGAAGTGTCCTGGCAGCACGGCATGACGCGCGGCCGTCAGCGGGCGGCGGCGACGATCCGGGCTGGAAGATCGGCCGGTCACGGCTCCGGGGATACCTGGACGGTGGTCTGGTCGGTCAGCGTATCGGTGAGCGGGGCGTCTCCGGACGTCAGCGCGTGTTCGACCGCGAACCGGTCGAACGCGGGGGTCACGGCGGGCGCCTCCTGGCGGCCGCCCACGGCGTAGCTGGCGGTGCCGAGCCCGAGGAAGAGCGTTGCGGCGCCGACCGCGAGGTAGCGGCGCCGCGGCGGGCGGCGCGCGAGTCCCACGGCGGCCGCGTGACCGGCGCCGGAACGGCCGCCGGCCCGGGCTGCGGGCCTGTTGTCACGGGGCCTGGACGGGATCCGTCCCGACCCTGGGTGTCCTGCGCGAACGCCGGGCCGCAGGGGCCTGGTCAGGGGCAGTGAGGGCGTCGGCATCCCGGTGGGCGGCTCGCCGTCGCCCGAGTCCTGGTCGCCGAGGCCGCCGGCGGGCTCGGCCATCCCGCGCAGGCGGGACAGGAAGTCGCCGGACGGGAGGTCGTCGGCCCCGTCGCTCGCGGGAAGGTCGGCCAGTCCGCGCAACCGGCCCTTGAGCCGCCGCAGCGCGTCCGCCTCAGAGCGGCAGCGCTCGCAGCGCGCGAGATGGGCCAGCGCTCGGTCGCGCTCGTCGTGGCCCAGCTCACCGTCGACCAGAGCGGTCAGACGCTCCCCCAGACAACTCACGCGGCTCCCTCGTCGTTCAGATCAGTCTCGCGCCATCGTTGCGCACCCGGCGGGCTACACGCCCTCCGGCTGCAGCTCGGCGCCGCGGCGACGCGGCGCGCGGTGCTCGAGCGCGGCGCGCAACTGCGCCCTTCCCCGGTGAATACGGCTGCGCACCGTACCCAGTTTGACACCGAGCGTCGCCGAGATCTCCTCGTAGGACAGGCCCTCGATGTCGCACAGCACCACGGCGGCCCGGTACTCGGGCGCCAGGGCGTCGAGCGCGGCCTGCACGTCGGCGTCGAAGTTGCGGTCGTCGTACACCTGCGCCGGCGTGGGCTCGCGGCCCTGCAGCCGCTCGGCGGCGTCGTCGGCGAGTCCCTCGAAGCGGATGCGCTGGCGGCGCCGCGCCATGTCGAGGAACAGGTTGGTCGTGATGCGGTGCAGCCAGCCCTCGAACGTGCCGGGCGTGTAGTTCGACAGCGAACGGAACACCCGGACGAAGACCTCCTGCGTGAGGTCCTCGGCGTCGTGCTGGTTGCCGGTCAGCCGGTAGGCGAGACGGTAGACCCGGGCGGAGTGCTCGCGGACCACCTCGTCCCACGACGGCGGTGCCCACTCGGCCTCGGGGGCGTTCTCACGCCCGGCGGCTGCGTTACCGATCCCCTGCCGGGGGCCGACCCCCACAGCGCCCTTGAATGTAAGTGCTGCGACTCCCATGGTGCCGGGTTGTTCCTCTCTGTGCCTAACGCTCGTCGCATTGGAACGACACGGTCACGCCTGGGCTGGGGCGGTTGTGGACCGGTTGTCAGTTAGAACGCGACGGAACGCGAGTTGGTTCCCGGTCAGCGATATGGTCTTTCCAGCATGAGCCAGGCGGGGGTCCCGCGAGGAGGCAGCCATCGACGCCATTCAGGCCACCCTGGCCTACGTGGAGGAATTCCTCCCCGAAGACGAACCCATCCTTAACGCCCGCCGTCTCGGCCGCGAGGTCGGCGCGACGCCGATCGGCCCGGCGGGCGGGGCGGCGCTGCGGTTCCTGGCCGCCATGATCGACGCCCGTACGGTGGTCGAGGTCGGGTCGGGCTGCGGCGTGTCGGGGATCTGGCTGATGCGCGGGATGCGCAAGGACGGCGTGCTGACCAGCGTCGACGTCGAGCATGAGCACCAGCGGCTGGCCAAGCAGGCCTACGCCGAGGCGGGCCTCGGCGGCTCGCGGACCCGGATGATCGTCGGGCGGGCGCTGGAGGTGCTGCCGCGCTTCACCGACGGGGCGTACGACATGGTCTTCTGCGACGCCGCCAAGCAGGAGTACCCCGAATACCTGGAGGCGGCGCTGCGGCTGCTGCGTCCGGGCGGCGTGGTGGCCTTCGACAACGCGCTCTGGCACGACCGGGTGGCCGATCCCGACGTCCGCGACCCCGAGACGCTCGCGATCCGCGAGGTCAACCGGATGGTCCGCGAGGACGAGCGGCTGGTGCCGCTGCTGCTGCCGGTCGGCGACGGCCTGCTCTGCGCTCTCAAGCGCGACTGAGCGCCTGCATGAAACCCGGCTCCACGGAACGCGACGGCGGCGCTTTTCAGGTCCGTGCCCGGATGACCTGGCGCGGAGGCTTCCAGATCGCCGCCTGCCTGATCCTGATCGTCGCGTCCGTGGCGTTCATCACAGGCGGGCTGATGAGCGGCCTGAGTGTGGGCAGCGTCGCATTCGTCGCGCTCGGCGTGGTCGGCATCGCGCTGTTCAGCGCCGGGCTGTCGACCGTGGCGGGCACCCTGATCAGCCGCCGCCCCCTCTTCGAGATCGACACCGAGGGCGTGCGCCGCCCGGCCCGGTGGCCGCTGCCGCGCAGGGCCGACCGAGTCCTCCCCTGGTCCGAGATCCACGGCCTGTGCGCGCTGCGCCGCGGGGTTCCGGGTGCCAAGCGCGGTGAGCAGGACTACCTGGTGGTGCTGTCGTCGGCGGAGCTGGTCGAGACCGCCCGTACGGAGGAACGGCCCAGGCTGGTCGTGCTGACCCTCCCCGACGTCCCGGCGACCGCCGAGGCGGCCCGCTGGTGCTTCGCGGTCGACCAGAGCTGGTCGGCCTCCCTCAAGGAGATCGTGTCCGAGGCCCGCAAGCGGCACGAGGTCCCGGTCATCGACCGCCGCAAGAAGTGAGCCCGAGCAAAGGAAGAAGCCCCGGGGCCCTGGGCCCCGGGGCTTTGCTTCGGTAGGCGTCGGATCAGGCGGCGGTGCGGCGGGCGCGGTAGGCGACCGCGACCCAGGAGAGGATCCCGAACGAGGCCAGCGACAGCAGCGTCCGGACGATGTTCCAGGCCACCCAGCGGCTCTCGTGGAAGTCGTGGCGGACCTTGGCGATGTTCGCGATGTGGCCGGGGTCGCCCGCCGCCTTGAGCGCGTCGTTCAGCGGCACGTTGACCGCCATCGTGATCGCGACGCCGAGGAAGTAGAGCACCGCGGCGGCGATCAGCCAGGGCAGCGCCCCGCGCAGGGCCGGACCGCGGTGCTGGAAGGCGGCGACGGCCGTGAGAACGACCGCGCCGAAGAAGGACCCCATGAAGAACGGGTTCATGATCGCCTTGTCGATCGCCTGGAACGCGGCGACGAAGGTCTTGTCGTCGAGGTCGTGCAGGCCCGGCATGATCGTGGTCGCGTAGAGGAACTCGACCCCGGTGACCAGGCCGGTGGTCAGGATGGCCGCCACCAGCACGGCGTTCGTCAGCCGAGTGGTCTGCCGCGGCGAGCCGGTCTGCAGCGCGTTCATTCGTGTGTTCTCCACTCTCAGAAGTTCAGACGGTGTTTCCGTCGTGCTTTAAGACTCGCGGCGCGGGGCCGCGCGGAACATGTCCGAAAGAGTGGACCGCATACGCGGACGTCTAGACCCTTCGTCTGCGCAGGTCAGGAGGTCAGGAAGTCAGCCAGCGCAGCAGCAGGCGGGTGCCGAAGCCGGTGGCGCCCCTGCTGATCTCGCCGTCGTCGGCGGTGGAACGGCCGGGGCCCGCGACGTCCAGGTGCGCCCACGTCCGCGACCCCACGAACTCGCGCAGGAACAGCGCCGCGGTGATGGAGCCGCCGCCGAAGCCGGGCTTGCCGATGTTGTTGATGTCGGCGACGTCGGAGTCGATCGCCGGGCGCAGATCCTCCGACAGCGGCAGCCGCCAGAGCGGCTCGCCCGCCGCGCCACCCGCACCCGTCAGGGCCTCGGCGAGCGCGTCGTCGTTGCTGAACAGCGCGCCGGTGCGCAGGCCGAGAGCGACCTTGGCGGCGCCGGTGAGGGTGGCGACGTCGACGATCACGTCCGGGTCCAGCTCGGCGTCGGCGTAGGCGAGCGCGTCGGCCAGCACCAGGCGGCCCTCGGCGTCGGTGTTCAGCACCTCGGAGGTGGTGCCGCCGAAGTGGGTGATGACGTCGCCGGGGCGCATGGCCGAACCGGACGGCATGTTCTCCGCGGCCGAGACCAGCCCGGTGACCCTGGCGTTCACGCCGAGCTCGCGCAGCGCGCCCATGACCGAGATGACCACGGCGCCGCCGGCCATGTCGGTCTTCATCGTCTTCATGTTGTCGTTCGGCTTCAGCGACAGGCCGCCGCTGTCGAACGTGATGCCCTTGCCGACCAGCACCACGTGGCGGTCGGAGCCGCCCTCGGGCTCGTACGACAGCTCGATCAGCCGGGGCGGCCGGGCCGAGCCGGAGCCGACCGCCAGCAGGCCGCCGAAGCCGCCCTCGGCCAGCTCCTTCTCGCCGCGCACGCGTGCGGTGAGGCCCTTCTCGGCGGCGACCCGTTCGGCCTGCTCGGCGAGCCAGGAGGGGCCCTTCTCGCCGGAGGGGGTGTTGGCCAGGTCGCGGGCGCGCGCGGCGGCCCGTGCGACGGCGGTGCCGCGTTCGATCGCGGGGGCGCTCGCCTCGGGGCCCGCCTCGGTCAGCACGGTCAGCGTGCCGAGCGGCGCCTTGGCCTTGGCCGGCGGCGCCCCGATCTTGAACGTGTAGGACCCGAGCAGCGCGCCCTCGACGAACGCGGCCAGGTCGCCCGCGGGCACGCCCGCCGCCAGATTGGACTTGCCCTTGCCGCGCCTGGCCAGTGCGGCCCCCGCCTTGCGCAGGTCCGCGGGGGTCGCCGCGCCCACCCCGTACAGCAGCAGTTCGCGCACCGTTCCGCCCACCCGCACCGGGGTGGAGACGACCTCGCCGGCCTCGCCCTTGGCGCCGTGCAGGGTCAGCAGCTCGTCCAGCGTGAAGGGCAGCAGCGCCGCGATCTCGGCCGCCGGCGCCACCGCGCCGTCCGGTCCGGACGTGATCGGGACGGCCACCACCTCGGCGCTCAGGGACTCCGCCGCCTGCGACAGCGTCCCGCCCGCACCGGTCACCTGGGTCTCGATGGGCATGCTGCTGGTTCCCCCTAGGGTGCGCCGGCGAGCCGTTCAGGCCGCCGGTCGTTGCTCTGTGCCCGGTCTTCTGGCGGAGACGGCGAGGGTCCCGGCTAGAGCGCCGGGACCGTCACCGCATCTCGGGGTCGCGGAGACCTTCGGCGCGTCAGCCGACGACCTCTTTGAGGGCCTCGCCGAGCTCCTTGGCCTCGTCTGCGGACAGCTCCACGACAAGGCGTCCGCCGCCTTCCAGCGGGACCCGCATGACGATTCCGCGCCCCTCCTTGGTCACTTCGAGCGGACCGTCTCCTGTCCGCGGCTTCATCGCCGCCATGCGTGCATCCCCTTCCTGCCTAGGGCCGCGTGGGGCCTCCGGGCACCGTTGGCCGCGTGGCCGCCTGTCGCATCCGCGTCATCAGTAGTGGTCCATTATCTCGTCTTCCGGGCGCGAAGTGGTAACGATCAGCCTCCAGATCGAGAGACTCATGCCTTGGCGTCCCCTCCCTTCCGCCAGGAAGGGAGACTCCTAGCCCTCGCGAGCCGGGGTTTCCTGCTTCACCGACGACCGCCCGCCCGGAGGTTTCCGTTGGGGTCTCACACCGTCTCCACAGGCTGATGCGGCCCGCCCGGCCGCCAGCAAATTGCGGGCCGCATTGACGTCCCGATCATGGGTCGTGTCACAGCCATCGCAGACCCAGTTGCGAATATTAAGCGGCATCGCATTCGCGAGAGTGCCGCAGATCGAGCACAGTTTGGAAGACGGGAACCACCGGTCCACGGCGATCACCTCGCGTCCGTACCACTGCGCTTTGTACTCCAGCAGGCTGCGGAACTCCGACCAGGACGCGTCGGAGATGGCGCGCGCGAGTCTCCGGTTCTTGACCATGTTCCGGACATTCAGGTCCTCGATCACGAGCGTTTGGTTTTCGCGCACGAGTCGAGTGGTCAGCTTGTGGAGGTGGTCGCGGCGCCGGTCGGCGATCCGGGCATGGATGCGTGCGACCCTCTGCCGGGCCTTGCTCCGGTTCGCGCCGTTGCCCCTGGCCTTGCGGGACAGAACGTGCTGGGCCTTGGCCAGCCGCTCCCGGTCACGGCGTTCGGACCGGAGGTTGGCGATCTTCTCTCCGGTGGACAGCGTGAGCAGGTGATCGAGGCCGGCGTCGATACCGACCGCCGTGGAGAGCGCCGGTAGCAGCTGGACCGCGGCGTCCTCACACAGCAAGGAAACGTGCCAGCGGCCCGCGCCGTCTCTGCTCACGGTCACCGTGGTCGGTTCGGCACCGGCTGGAAGGGGTCTGGACCAGACGATCGCCAACGGCCCGGCCACCCGCGCCAGGGTCAGCGCCCCTTTGCGGTAGGTGAACGCCGAGCGTGTGTACTCGGCCGAGGCGCGCGACTTGCGCTTGGATTTGAAGCGCGGATACTTGGCCCGTTTGGAGAAGAAACCGGCGAATGCCATCTGCAAATGGCGCAGCGCCTGTTGCAGCGGAACGCTCGAAACCTCGTTGAGGTAGGCGAGCTCTTCGCTCTTCTTCCATGCGGTCAGCATCGCCGAAGTGGCGTTGTAGTTGACCCGTTCCTGCCTCAGGATCCATGCCTCCGTACGGGCGGCGAGAGCGAGGTTGTAGACCTTGCGCACGCAACCGAACGTGCGCGACAACTCGGCCGCCTGCTCATCGGTCGGATAGAAGCGGTACTTGAACGCCCGCTTCACACCTGTCCTGGGCATGTCTCACAAACTAACATGCCAGTTTGTGAGGCCCGCCTGAATCCCCTTCCTCGGCGGGGCGTCTTGGGAGATCTTCGATGAACGCTCGTTCGGCGCTGTTCGATCTCTACGGTGATCACCTCCGCGAGCGGGGCGGGCGGGCACCGATCGCGGCCCTGGTCAGGCTGCTCGCGGCGCTCGGCGTGGCCGCCCCGGCGGTGCGCACGGCGGTGTCCCGGATGGTCCGCCAGGAGTGGCTGGAGCCGGTCCGCCTGCCGCAGGGCCCGGGGTATGCGCTGACCCCCCGCGCGGCCCGCCGGCTCGACGAGGCGGCCCACCGGATCTACCGCGATCTGGGCCCGTGGGACGGGCATTGGCACCTTCTGGTGGTCGAACGCGTCCGGGACCGGGCGCGGCGCGAGCGGCTGGCCTCGGGATTGGGCTACCTCGGCTACGCGCGGCTGGACGAGTCCACGTGGGTCGGCCCGCGCGCCTCCAGCGAACTGGACCCCCTGCTCAACGCCGAGTCCGTGCGGGCCGAGCGGTTCGTTTCGGCGTACGAGGGGGACGTGCGCGGCCTGGTGGCCCGGGCGTGGGATCTGGACGGTCTGGGACGCGCGTACGAGCAGTGGATGGCCGACGCGCGGGAGTTCGTGGCGGGCACGGAGTCGGATGTGCGGGTGCCCTCGGACGAGCGGGCCTTCGCCATTCGCAGCAGGCTTGTCCATGAATGGCGCAAGTTTCTTTTCCGCGACCCGGGACTGCCTCCAGACCTGTTGCCGGAGGGCTGGCCGGGCATCCGAGCGGCCCGGTTCTTCGACGCCGAGGCCGCGCGTCTCTTGCCCGCGGCGTCCCGGTTCGTCGATGGTTGCCTGGAGAACCGCGGTAACGAGGAGGACAACGGTGTCTGAGACTGTGCTGTACGACGTCACCGAGGGTGTGGCGACGATCACACTCAACCGGCCCGACGCCTACAACGCACTGATCGCCGAGATGAAGGAGGCGCTGGGCGCGGCGCTGGAGCGCGCGGCGGGCGACGCGGCGGTGCGCGCGGTGATCATCACCGGTGCCGGGCGCGGCTTCTGCGCGGGCCAGGACCTGCGCGAGCACGCCGACAACCTCGCCGCGGGCAGGGGTCTGGACGACACCGTGCGCCGGCACTACAACCCGGTCGTGAAGGCCATCGCCGGGATGCCCAAGCCCGTCGTCGCGGCGGTGAACGGCGTGGCGGCCGGTGCGGGCGCGTCGCTGGCGCTGGCCTGCGACCTGGTGATCGCGTCGGAGAAGGCCTCGTTCGGCACCGCGTTCACCAAGATCGGCCTGGCGCCGGACAGCGGCATGTCGTGGACCCTGCAGCGCCGGGTGGGCCGTACGAAGGCCGCCGAGCTGCTGCTGCTCGCCGAGCCGGTGAAGGCGCCCGAGGCGCTGGAGATCGGCCTGGTCAACCGGGTCGTCGCGGCCGACGAGCTGGCGCCGGCGTCGGTGGAGCTCGCGCGGACGCTGGCCGCCGGGCCGACCGTCTCGTTCGGCGCGGTCAAGGAGGCGCTCGACCACGCCGCCACTCACGACCTGGACTCGGCCCTGGAGAAGGAGGCCGAGCTGCAGGACCTCTGCGAGAAGACCGCCGACCACCACAACGCGACCGAGGCGTTCCTGAAGAAGCAGCAGCCCGAGTTCGAGGGACGCTGATCCGCTTCTACGCGATGTGCTTGGGGAACGGCTCGAAGTAGGTCTGGGCCTGCAGGTAGGCGTTGTCCTCGCCGCGCGCGTGGTGCCGCAGGAGGGTCATCGGGACCTCCCGCGGCACCTCGCCGCGCGCGAAGGCCTCGATGACGGCGACGATGTCGTGCCGCCGCGCGTCGTCGAGGCGTTCGCTCATCGGCCCGAAGACGTGCTGCAGCGCGTTCACGTGCCGGCCGCGGGTGGGCCGGACGGCGAACGCGGCGGCGAACAGTTCGGTGTAGTCGGCCTCCAGCTCCGCCTGCGGGCTGCTTCCGGCGGCGGCGACCGTACGGCCCATGACGCGGTAGAGCGACGGGTCGTGCGCGAGGAGCTGGAGCTTGTGCGCGGCGTGGAACGAGACCAGGTCGCGGGGCGCCCAGCCACCGTCGAAGAGCGCGCGGAGCCGGGCGTGCGCGAAGATCCGTTCGACGAAGTGCTCGCGCAGGACGGTGTCGTTCAGGCGGCCGTCCTCCTCGATCGGCAGGTCGGGGCGGTTCGTCATCAGCCGGGCCGCGAAGATCCCGCTCGCGCGGCGGTCGATCGGGTTTCCGTTCTCCAGGTAGCGCGACACCCCGCGCGGGCCGCAGCTGGGCGACCTGGACTTCAGCACCCAGCCGTCCACCACGGCGTTCTGCCGGTCGGCCAGCTCTCGCATCGCCTCGGTGTGGTCGCCTTCGCCGTTCCGCGGGCGCAGGCGGTCCTCGTCGCCGACGGTCACCAGGCGGAGCGTCGGCCGGGGCGCGCCCAGCCCGATCTCCATCTCCGGGCACAGCGGGAACCAGTCGACGTGCTGGGCGAGCGTGTCGGTCAGGAAGCGGCTGCGGCTGTGCCCGCCGTTGTAGCGGACCGGCTCGCCGAGCAGGCAGCTCGACACGGCGACGCGGGGGCGAGTGGTCTCGATCTTGGTCGGTTCCATGGCCGTCAGGCCTCCAGCAGCGCGCCCAGGCGGCGCAGGCCGCGGGCGGTCCGTGCCTTGACCGTCCCGAGCGGCGCGCCGACCGCGGCCGCGATCTCGGTCTGGGTCAGGTCTCCGAAGTAGGCCAGCACGAGGGCCTCGCGCTGCGCGTCGGGCAGCGTGGCGAGCGCGCGCCTGACGTCCTGCGCCCGCGCCACCCGCTCGGCCGGGTCGGGGCCGGGCTGGGCGAGTGCCTGAACGAGCGCCTGCGTGAGGGGCAGGCTCGCCGGGGGCCGCGCGCGCAGCTGATCGACGGCGCGGCGGCGGGCGATCGTGAAGATCCAGCCGCGCAGGGGCTGCTCCGGGTCCAGCCGGTGGCGGCAGCGCCACAGCTCCACCAGAACGGCCTGGACCACGTCGTCGACCAGGTCGGCGGGCACCAGGCGGCGCAGGTAGCGGCGCAGCGCGGGACCGAACTCGGCCTGGCACTCGGCCAGCGCGGTCTCGTCGTCGGCGAGCAGCCGCCCCGCCA
The DNA here is from genome assembly GCF_017573505.1 of Actinomadura barringtoniae. Lineage (GTDB taxonomy): Bacteria > Actinomycetota > Actinomycetes > Streptosporangiales > Streptosporangiaceae > Spirillospora > Spirillospora barringtoniae. The sequence continues at coordinate 7,800 of NZ_JAGEOJ010000032.1, read as the reverse complement.
GCGTCGCGGACCCCGGAGACGCCGCGGACCCCGGAGACGCCGCGGATGTCGCGGACGTGGGAGACGTCGCGGACGTGGGAGACGTCGCGGACGCCGGAGACGCCGGGGCCTCGATCATTGCCGTCATGGCCGCTCCCTCCATCGCAGAAAACCTCTTCAAAACTTGTTCATAGTCGCTTTGAAGATCGTGCGCAACCGGAGGAGGGCGATCCGAGAGGTAAAGAAAGGGCAGATCAGGCGTGGCCGTAGGCGGCGTGGACCTCGGCGATCGCCTCGGGAAGCGTTCCCACGCGGTGGACGCGTTCGGGCAGCCGGTCGTCCGCCCAGCCGGGCCCGCCCGCCAGCAGGCGTACACGGGGACGGCCGCCGGGCAGCCCGGCCAGCGGCGCCGGATCGCCGGTATCGGGCGTCTGTGACCAGACGAACACCGCGGCCGGGCCGAGGTGCCGGATGGCCGCCGCGAGCGCCTCGTACGGCATCCGGGCGCCCAGGACCCGCACGGCGATCCGTTCCGCCGCCAGCGACGCGGCCAGCGCGTAGACCGGCAGGCTGTGCTGCTCCTCGGCCGCGCACGCCAGCACGACCGGGCGCGCGGTGATCGGCGGCCCGGCGGTGGCGACCTCCCTGGCCAGCGCGCTCAGCAGCGTCCCGGAGAGCAGATGCTCGATCTCGACGATCGCGCCGGTCTCCGCGTGCCGCTCGCCGATCCCGATCAGGACGGGCGCGAACAGCTCCTGCCAGGCCTGAACGACCCCGTCCCGGCGCAGCGCCTCGTCGATCAGCCGTTGCATGGTCACCGCGTCCATTCCCATCGCGGCGCGTGCGAGCGCACGGGTGGCCGGGGTCGACTCGGTGACGGCCAGGCGCTGACCGCCCGATCCCCAGGCCGGGCGCGGCTCGGGCTGCTGCGGTGGTGGCTGGGCCGGGAGATCCTCGGGGGCGGCCGCCAGGGCTTTGCGGGCGGCCTCCTCGGGTGGCGTGCCGTCCAGGATCAGCTGGTTCATGAGCTGGAGGCGGGCGACGTCGGTCGTGTCGTAGCGTCGGTGGCCGCCCGCGCTGTGGCGGCTCGGGCCTATCCCGTACCGGCGTCCCCAGGTGCGCAGCGTCGAGGGCGCGACGCCCAGCCGGCGCGCCACCGCGCCGACACTGAGCCCCACCCCGCCGTCCATCGCGTCCCACCCGTCTTGTGAACGTGGGCCAGATTAGGCCCCCGTCAGGGAATTCGGCGCGAGATCGCCGCGCGGTTGCAATCTCCGCCGGGTCCCGCCCGCAGGTCCCCGCGCAGCCGACGGCGGGTCTCCGCGCAACTGGCGACGGTTTCCGTGCAACCGTGGCCGGGCCGTGCCACGAACCACAGGGTGATGAAGACCACGATCCTGCTCTTCACCCGCGACCTGCGGGTCCATGACCATCCGGCGCTGCACGCGGCCTGTGAGGACGCCGAGAACGTCGTGCCGCTGTTCGTGCTGGACGACGCGCTCCTGGCGAGCCCGGCCGGGGCGCCCAACCGGGTCCGCTTCCTCCTGGACGGCCTGGACGACCTGCGCAAATCGCTGCACGAGCGCGGCGCCGAGCTCGTGGTGCGGCGCGGTGACCCGGTGGCCGAGACGCTGGCCCTGGCGCGTCACCACGACGCAGGGCGCGTTCACCTGAGCGACGACGTCAGCGAGTACGCGAGGCGGCGCCGGGAGCGGCTCGAACGGGAGATCGCGGTCGCGGTCCACCCTGGCGTGACCGTCGTTCCGCCGGGTGCGGTCACCCCGGTGTCGGGCGACCACTACAAGGTCTTCACGCCCTACTTCCGGGCGTGGAGCGGGCTCCGCTGGCGGCCGGTGCTTCCAGCCCCGGAGGCAGTACGGGTGCCTTCGGGGCTGGAACCGGGGATCGATCTCGCCACGTTCGACGTCGCGGGCGTGTCACCCGACCTGATGCCGGGCGGCGAGGGCGCGGGCCGTGAACGGGTGCGCGCCTGGCTGCGGGACCACCTCGCCGAATACGAGGACGGGCACGACGACCTGCCCGGCGACCGGACCTCGCGGCTCAGCCCGTACCTGCGCTTCGGCTGCGTCTCACCTTTGGAGCTCGCGACGGCCGCGCGCGGGCGTGAGGGCGGCTTCGGGTTCGCACGGCAGCTCGCCTGGCGCGACTTCCACCACCAGGTCACCGCCGCGTTCCCCCGCATCAACCGCGACGACTACCGGCCGCGCGACGACGCGCGCTGGCACGACGACGAGGACGCGCTGGAGGCCTGGCGGCAGGGGCGGACCGGCTACCCGATCGTGGACGCCGGCATGCGCCAGCTGCTCCGCGAGGGCTTCATGCACAACCGCGCCCGCATGATCACCGCCTCGTTCCTCACCCGCAACCTGCACATCGACTGGCGGCACGGCCTGCGGCACTTCGCCTCCCTGCTCGCCGACGGCGACGTGCCGAACAACGCGGGCAACTGGCAGTGGATCGCGGGCACGGGCAACGACACCCGCCCGAACCGCGTGATGAACCCGCTCCGCCAGGCCTCGCGCTTCGACCCGAAGGGCGACTACGTGCGCGAATACGTCCCCGAACTGGAGCCGGTGAGCCCGTCGTTCATCCACACCCCGTGGAAACTCCCGGCGGGCCTGCGCCGCGACCTGGGCTACCCCGCCCCCATCATCGACCCGCCCGATTGACCGCGCACCAGACCCCGGCGGAGCGGCCCACACGGCGGCGTGAGCCGCCCCGCCGGTGCGGCCGGCCCCGCGTCTTTTCCACGAGTCGCGGGGCCGCCCGCGCAACACCCCGCTCCGCCTACCTCCGCGGCCAGCCACTCCGTCCCTAGCCGCGGAGGTAGGTGAGAACGGCGCGGACGCGACGGTGATCGTCGGGGGCGGGCGGCAGGTCGAGCTTGGCCAGGATCGAGCCGACGTGCTTGGTCACCGCGGCGGTCACCCCGGCGAAGGCGGCCGATCCGCCGTAAAGAAGAGGCTCCTGAGCTGCGCATTTCATGCATTCAAGGCAACCGGGACGGACCTCGAAGATCAGTAGGCCTGTTCGCCGACTTCGGGGTAGGGCCAGCCATACCCCGGCGTTCCACCCCGCCGTAGGTAGGGCTGTCCCCCGCAAAGGATCTCCGGATCACGCCAATGTGCCCGGCGCCGCCGCCGGGTTGGCTTGAGGGCATGGCTAAGACACCCGCCGCTCCCCGCACCTCCCCCGGCACGCCCACCCCACAGGGCCAGCCCAACACCCCCGGCACACCCCCAATGCTCAGCACCCTCGGCGCACCCAACGCAACTGGTGCGGCAGGCGCGTCCGGTATGCCTGGGGGCGAGTTCGTTGCGGTCGCGCACAACCTGGTCAAGTCGTACGGGTCGGGCGATGGGGCTGTGACCGCGTTGCGGGGGGTGTCGGCGGCGTTCGCGCGGGGCCAGTTCACGGCGATCATGGGGCCGTCGGGGTCGGGCAAGTCGACGTTCCTGCACTGCCTGGCGGGGCTGGACGGGGTCACGTCCGGCGAGGTGCTGATCGGGGGCGTGGACATCACCGGGCTGTCGCGCACGCGGCTGACCAAGCTGCGCCGCGACCGGCTCGGCTTCGTCTTCCAGTCGTTCAATCTGCTGCCGATGCTGACCGCCGAGGAGAACATCCGGCTCACCGGACGGCTGGCGGCGCGGCGTGCGGACCGCGAGTGGTTCGACACGATCGTGAACGCGCTGGGGCTGCGCGACCGGCTCGGGCACCGGCCGGCGGAGATGTCGGGCGGGCAGCAGCAGCGGGTCGCGGTGGCGCGTGCGCTGCTCACCCGGCCCGAGGTGCTGTTCGCGGACGAGCCGACCGGCAACCTGGACTCGCGGTCGGGCACCGAGGTGCTGGGCTTTCTGCGGTCCGCCGTGGACGCCTACCGGCAGACCGTGATCATGGTGACGCACGACCCGCGTGCCGCCTCGTACGCCGACCGGGTGCTGTTCCTGGCGGACGGCCGGATCGTGGACGAGCTGCTCTCCCCGTCGATCGACGCCGTACACGCGCGCATGCGCCGGCTGGAGGGCTGAACGAGATGTGGCTCATCGCGCGCCGTTCGTTCGCCGGGGAGTGGCCCCGGCTGGTCGCCACCATGGTCGCGGCCCTGTTGTCGGTCGGGTTGATGTCGGGGTCGCTGCAGTTCGCGATGCGGGCGCAGTCGGCCGTGTCCGGCAGCGACGCCAGCGAGTATCACCGCGCGGACGTGCTGGTGCAGGGCGGCGAGACCGACCCTGACGACGTTTACGCCGCGCCGGACGGGCGGGTCCGGCTCGACCAGGTGACCGGCCGCCCGGGGGTCGCTGCGGCGGCCGGTGACGCGATGGTGCCGGTGACGGCCGCCGGGTCGAACGGCAAGGCGATCTCGCCGCCCGCCGGGGCCCGTACGCTGCTGCGCCCGTGGGTCGCCGACGCGCGGCTCAACCCGTACAGGCTGGAGTCCGGCCGCGCGCCCGCCGCGCCGAACGAGGTGGCGGTCGTACGCCACCTCACCCGCGCCGGTCACCTCCACGTGGGCTCCGACCTGCGCCTTCTCCTTCCTCGCCAGACGACCACGATGAAGATCGTCGGCGTCGTCACCGTGCAGGGCCACAGCGCGGTCGCGGCGGGCGACCTGATCCTCGGCGCGCCCGAGACCGTACGGCAGGCCGCCGGGCTGCCCGCCGGCACGTGGCAGAGCGTGTGGGTGAAGTCCTCCGTCGCGCCCGACCGTCTCCGCGCCGACCTGGCCCGTTCCGTCCCCGGCGCGACCGTACGTACCGCCGCCTCGGTCCGGCACGCGCAGTCCGCCGACGTGCAGTCCGCCGGGGTCTCCATCGGCGGCTCGATCGGCATGCTCGCCGCCGTGGCGGTCTTCGTCGGCATCTTCGTCGTCGCCAACACGTTCGGCACGCTCATCCGCCAGCGCACCCGCAGGCTCGCGCTCCTCAGCGCCATCGGCGCCACCCCGCGCCAGATCAAGCGGCTGATCCGCTTCGAGGCCCTGGCCCTCGGCCTGGTCGCGGGCATCGCGGGCGTGGCCCTCGGCTATCCGGTCTCCTCGATCCTTACCTACCTGTTCGCCAAGGACGGCTTCGACATCTCCGCCGGGGAGGTCCAGTTCGGCTGGATCCCGCTGCTGGCCCCCGCGCTCGGCGGCATCCTCGTCACGCAGCTCGCCGCGTGGCGCGCCGCCCGCAAGGCCGCCCGGATCGCCCCGATGCAGGCGCTGCGCGACTCGGCCTCCGAAGACCGAGGCCGCCGCTGGCCCCGGCTCCTGGGCGCCCTCGCGGTCTTCGCCACCGCGTGGATCTTCTACGGCCCGGTCTTCGCGATCCGCTACGAGGAACCGCCCGGCCCGGACCGTACGGTCGGCACCGCGATCATGATCCTCATGGGCACGATGGTCGCCGTCGGCTCGCTGGCGATGCTCGCCCCGTTCTTCGTGGGCCCGCTGGGCGGCCTGGTCGGCCGCATCGGCGTCCTCTTCAGCGGCGAGGCCGGACGCCTGGCCCGCGCCAGCATCACCCGCAGCCCCCGCCGGGTCTCGTCCGCCGCGTCCTCGCTCATGCTCGGCGTGACGCTGGCCGCGTCCACCGCCCTCATGGTCCTGTCCGCGCAGGCCCGCTTCGACGAGACCGGCCACCAGGTCATGAAGGCCGACCACGCCGTCGCCGTGGGGAGCAAGACAGCGGGCACGCAGACGCCGCTCCCCCGCGACACCGCCGACAAGCTGGCCCGCGTACCCGGAGTCACCCACGCGACGGCCCTCACTCAGACCGAAGCCAAACTGGTCTCACCTCCTCCCCGCCGTCCGTCCCCCGAAGAGGACCCCGAACCCGTCTACCTCTCCATCACCGGAGCGGACCAGATCGGCCTCTCCGCGCTCCTCAAGCTGGGCGGACACCTCCCGCCCCTGCGCCAGAACGAGATTGCCCTCACGACCAACGTTCTCCGCGCCCAGCACATCAAGCCGGGCCAGAACATCGTCGTTCGTGCAACCCAGGGCCGCCTGACCCTCAAGGTCCGCGCCGCCTACCACGACCCGTCCCACCTCTTCGCCGACCAGGCCCTGGTAGCGCCCGCCACCATGGACCGCCTGGACGGCTCCGCCGCGACCCAGGCAGTCCTCGTCAGCGGCGGCAGCTCACAAGCCCTCAACCAGGCCCTGTCCGCCATCCCGGGCGCCAAGGTCTACGACCGTTCCGCCTACATCAAGCTCGCCAAGGGCGCGATGACCAACGGCCTCCAGGTGATCTACGGCTTCCTGGCGATGGCCCTGGTGATCGCCCTGTTCGGCATGGCGACCACCATCTCGATGAGCGTCGCCGAACGAACCCGCGAGTTCGGCCTCCTAGGAGCCGTAGGCACCACCACGACCCAGATCCGTTCCATCGTCCGCTGGGAGGCCGCCACGGTCGTCCTCCTGGGCACGCTCCTGGGCGTGGGCACCTCGATCGCCACCGTCTACCTCATGCACGTGGCGAGCGGCAGCAGCTTCTTGCAGCCCAACCCACCCTGGTGGCTGTTCCCGCTCATCGCGCTCTCCGCCACCGCCGTGACCCTGGCGACCTCAGCACTCCCCGCCCGCCGAGCCGCCGCGATCCCCGTACTCCAAGCAGCTCAGCGGTAGGCGCCCCGCCGGTAGCAACCCACCAGATGGTCGTCGACCAGCCCACAAGCCTGCATCAGCGCATAAGCGGTAGTGGGCCCCACAAACCGAAATCCGTGCCGCTTCAGCTCCTTGGCCAGCGCCTTGGACCCATCCGTGGTGGCCGGCACATCCCCGATGTCCGCGTACCCAGGAGAATCCGCATCGGCGTACTTCCAAGCAACCTCGGCCAGCCCACCCGGCACTTCCAAAGCGGCCCGCGCATTGTTGATGGCCGCCTCGATCTTGGCCCGATTCCGCACGATCGCCGCGTCGCCCAGCAACCGTTCGACATCCGCCTCACCAAAAGAAGCGACCTTCTCCATGTCGAACCCGGCGAACGCCGCCCGGAACCCCTCCCGCTTACGCAGGATCGTCAGCCACGACAGCCCCGACTGGAACGCCTCCAGACACAGCCGCTCGTAAAGCCCCTGGTCATCCCGGATCGGGCGGCCCCACTCCTCATCGTGGTAAGCCACATAATCCGGTGCCGACAACCCCCAGGGACAGCGCGCCAGCCCGTCCTCACCCACTACCGCGGTCATGCGCCCGTTCTACCTGCCACCTCTGACAGTCTCCGAAGCCCGAGCCCCATGAAGAACCGGACCACCGGCCCCGCGACGAGCCACCCGACCCGCCCGAGCACCCCCAGCGGCAGGTCGACGCGTTCCACCCACAAGATCTTGCAGCCGTCCGCCACCGGCGTGACCTCGAACCACGCGTCGCCCCGCACCAGCTTCCCGGTGTGCTCAACGGTCACCCGCTGCCCCGGAATCCACTCCGTGATGACCATGGTGTCGGTGAACCCCACCGGCCCGATCCCGGTCCACCCCTCCAGCGTCGCGCCCACCTCATGCCCGCCCTCGGCCCGGGTGAACGGCATCCACTCCGCATGCCGCGGCCAATCGGTCAGCACCTCGAACACCCGCTTGGCAGGCGCCCCCGACACGACCTCCGCGTGAACCGCCACCCGGCTCAAGACCGCTCCTCAGCGTTCGACTCATGGTCATCGAACAACGTCTGCTCGAAGAGCTCATCCTCTTCGAAAGACTGCTCCTTAGGCGGCACAGGCCGCCCGTTCTCCCCCTTGGGAACCTCAACAACCGAGTCCCCCCCCACGCACCCACCCGCCCTCCCCCCCGCCCCCCCCCCCCCCCCCCCCCCCCCGCCCC
>NZ_JAGEOJ010000031.1 GCF_017573505.1 Actinomadura barringtoniae | reverse complement strand
CCATCAACTCCGAAGAGCCAACGGCTACGGGGAGACCAGGCACCATGGCCTGGCCTATAAAGGCACTGGCTTTTAACACGCTGTTGAGTTCTCAAGAAACGGACACCCACCGCGCCGAACTCCCACTTTCGCAAGACCCGGCTCCGGGGCAACCCTTCTAACTTACCGGGAAATTCTCCGGTGTCAAGTAGATCCGTGAAGATCTTTTCGACGTAGAGTCTTTCCCGAGGTTCCCGTGCGTCGAGGTTCGGACAGGCCGAAGGCCATGAACCTTGACTGACTCGGGAGGTGAGCCCTTCGGGCCGGCCACCTTGCGGCGTCCTGCATCCCTCTTCGGGCTAGCCAGACCATCGTACAACAGCCCGAGCGGAGCTCGAACCGGTTTTCCGATCTGGCTTCCCGTGCGGCCGTCCACCTCTCGGTGTCCCGCATCCGCTCGGGTGTCACGAGATTAGGCAAGCCCGCTCCAAGCGTCAAATCGGCGGCGTGCACTCTCGTGGACCTCGCACTACGTGTGCCACCTCACATTGCGGTACGGTTCGCGCACGGACGTCGCGGTGTGCACGAAAGCCCCCATTTCGCCCCGGCGTCGGGAGGAGGCAAGCCCCGTGAACGCAGGTGTCGCCACCACCGGTGGCACGGCGGAGCGCCGGGTGGTCGCGGCGACCATGGGTCCCACCATTCACGACGTTCACGCCTGGCGCTTCAGGGTGGTGCCCGACCTCATCGAGGTCGTGGCCGACCCCGCCAGGTTCCGTTCCGTCCAGGACCCGAGCGGCCGGGGGCTCCACCTCAGCTGCGGCGCGGCCCTGGTCAATCTCCGGCTGGCCGCCGCGCAGCTCGGTCATGAGGCCGTCGTGCGGCTCCTGCCGGACCCGTCGCGACCCACTCTCCTCGCGACCGTTCGCCTTGCCGGGCACCACAGGGTCAGCCGGTCCGAACGCCTGCTGTTCGCGGCGACGCTGCGTCCCTTCCCCGCGCGCAGGCCCGAGCTGGGCTCTCCCCCACCGCTCCCCCTCCTGAACGAGCTCGCCGAGGCCGCGCGTCTCGAGGGAGCGACTTTCCTTGCGATGCCCGGAGACACCGGCATCTCCCAACGAGCGGTGCTGGCCACACGAGGGAACTCCCCTGCCGAGTGGATTCGCGCCGGGCAGGCACTCCAGCGCGTGCTGCTGACCGGGGTGACGCGTGCGGTGTCGGCCTCGTTCAGCTACAAGGTCGTGGACGTCCTGAGCGTGCAGGGCATGCTCCAGCACGGCGACGTCGCGCAGATCGAGCTCGACCTGACCTGCCGGATGCCCCTGCCCGCGACGGCGATGCCGACCGGCCCTGCCGTGGCACCGCTACGCGCGGAACGCCGACAGCACGAACGACAGCGGGACGGCCGTCCGGTCGGGTAGCTTCGCAATCCGCCGCGCGAGCTCGTCCGCCGGTACGTGGTGGGCGCTCGGTCCCATCCCGACCAGCGTGGCGATCTCCTCGTGGCCGAGCGTCGCCTCGGTCTCCAGGCTCTCCCGGGACTCCAGCCGGAACCGCCCGCCGAGGGTGGCGTCGACCCGGTCGGTCTTCTCCTCGTCCACCGACAGCAGGCCCAGCTCGGACACCAGCGTGCCCAGGTGACGGCTCGACGGCGTGACCACGTGAAGCAGGCCGCCGGGCCGCAGAACGCGATGGAACTCGGCGGCGTTGCGCGGAGCGAAGACGTTCAGGATCGCTCCGACCGCATCCCCACGTACGGGCAGCGGACGCCACAGGTCGGCGACGGCGGCACCGATGCGCGGGTGCGCGCGGGCGGCCCGTCGTGCCGCGAACTTCGAGATGTCGAGCGCCAGCCCCACGGAGCCCGGACTGCGGTCGAGCACGCGGCCCAGGTAGTAGCCCGTACCGGCGCCCGCGTCCAACACGGCTCCGCCACCCCCAAGCGCAACGCCCACCCGTTCGGCCAAAGCATCGGCGAGCGAAGCGAAAGTCCCCGTTCCGAGGAAGTCCGCCCGCGCCGCCACCATCTCGGCGGTGTCCGCGGTCCCGGGCTTGGCGTTGCCCGGGAGCAGGTTGGCGTAGCCCTGCTTGGCGAGGTCGAACGTGTGCCCCGCAGGGCAGCGCAAGGACGCCTCCTTCAGCGTGAGGTCCGCACCGCACAGGGGGCAGACGAGCAATTCGACGACGTCGGCCAGCACCCGTCCATCATCGACCACACCACCCCGCTACGCGGCAACGGCCTCGTCCAGGCGCGCCATCTGCTCCTTGTTCAGCCCTACGTCGGCCGCCGCGACGTTCTCCTCCAGCTGCCCGACCGTGATCTCGGACAGCCCGAGGTGGCCGATCTTGCCCGCCACCTGCAACTCCCGCAGCGTGCCGACCTGGTCGGCGAGCGGCACGTCCTCATCGACGCGGTGCAGTTGCAGCAGCTCCAGCCGTTCGACGCGCAGCCGCCGCAGCCCCTCGTCCACCTGCTCCCGCAGGAACTCCGGGCGTCCGCAGATCGAGGCCTCGCGCCCGTCCTTCGGCGGGGCGACGCCGACCTTGGTGGCGATCAGCAGACCCTCCGGGTACGGGTGCAGGGCGTCGGCGAGGAGGTCCTCGTTGGCGCCCCACCCGTACAGGTGCGCGGTGTCGATCAGGTTGACGCCGAGCTCCACGGCGCGGCGCGCGACGGCGATCGACCGTTCGCGATCCGGGCCCTCGGTGGGCAGTTGCATCGCGCCGAAGCCGAGCCTGCGCACGGTCAGCTCACCGCCGATGTCGAACGTGCCGACGGACGCGGACGCGTACGTGCTCGTGGACGTGGACGTGGACGTGCCGGCGGACGTGCGAGTGGACGTGGACGTGCTGGTGGACGGGTCGTCGTTGTGGTGGTGGGCTGTCACGGTCCCGACGGTACCGAGATCGATTCGGCAGGTCGTGGCCCTGCCAGGGACAGCCTGAAGATCACAGCCCGAAGATCAACGGGGGCACGGCGCCTAGCGGCGGATCGGGGTGGCCGTCGCCTTCTGGCGGGCGCCGGGCAGGTCGACCGCGACCTCCAGCACACCGTTGCTGTAGCTGGTGGTGAGCGTCGCGCGGTCGGCCCGGTCGGGCAGCGTGAGCACGCGCCGGAACAGGCCGTAAGAGATCTCGCCGTGCCGGTGCGCCTTGAGGTCGTCCCGCCGGATCGCCTTGATCTCGACCGAGTCGGGATCGGGCAGGATCGAGACCTCGATGTCGCGGGCCGGGTCGACGCCCGGCAGGTCCGCGCGGACGACGTACACGCCGTCCTCGACGTACTCCTCGGCTCTGATCGGCCGGCCGGCCATGCGGAGCCTGGAGACCGGCGCCGAGCGGGCCATCCGGCGCAGCAGCCATCGGGACGGTACGAGCCGTGGCGTGGGCATCACTGTCGCTCCTCCCTGACGGTCATCCATCGGGTCAGTCCAGAAGACGCCCGTTGGGCGACCGCGTCCAGAGCCCGAGGTCCGGAAAGGCGGCCGCCCTTCCGCGACGCCGGAGGCGCGGCCATGACCGGGCGATCTACCCAGGGTCCGGCCGCAACCGGTCAACATGTGACGTGAGGTCAGTGACGCCTGATGCCCAGTGGGTCAGGACTTGGCGAGGCGGGCGCGCACGTCGTCCATGTCCAGGGCGCGCACCTGCTCGATCACGTTCTCCAGGGTCTCGCCGGGCAGCGCGCCCGGCTCGGCGAAGACGATGACGCCGTCCCGGATCGCCATGAGCGTCGGGATGGAGGCGATGCCGAAACGCTCCGACAGCTCGGGCTCGGCCTCGGTGTCGACCTTCCCGAACACGATGTCCTCGTGCTTCTCGGAAGACTTCTCGAACACCGGGGCGAACCGGCGGCACGGCCCGCACCAGGCGGCCCAGAAGTCCACCAGGACGATGCCCTCACCCTGAGCCACCTTGTCGAAGGTGTCAGCGGTCACAGTGACCGTCGCCATGTCATTTTCTCCTCGGTCGGGGTATCAGAACAGGTAGAGCGGCGAACAGCCTCGCAGTATTCCGGAACTGGGAATCACAGAGCGGTAATTAGCGTTGTCCCTTCAGGGAGATCGCACCGGAGAAGGGTCAGGATGGCTGCAACCCGTACCAAGGGCAACAGGGTCGACGCCCCCGACAAGGACCTTGTGGGGGCGTACCTCGACCGGATCGGCCGTAGCCCGCTGCTGGACGCGGTGGAGGAGGTCGACTTGGCGAAGGCCATCGAGGGGGGCCTGTACGCCGAACAGCTTCTTGAACAGGAGAACGTGCCCGCGGGCGCGTCCCACGAGGAGCTGGAGGAACTCGTCGAGGCGGGCCTTCGTGCCAAGCAACGCTTCGTCGAGGCGAACCTGCGACTCGTGGTCTCCATCGCCCGTAAATACCCCACCGATTCGCTGCCGCTCATCGACCTGATCCAAGAGGGGAACCTCGGGTTGATGCGCGCCGTTGAGAAGTTCGACTATCGCCGGGGTTTCAAGTTCTCCACGTACGCCACGTGGTGGATCCGCCAGGCGATCGGGCGCGGCCTCAGCCACACGGCCCGCACGATCCGGCTGCCGGTCCACGTGGAGGAGGAGCTTTCCCGGCTGCGCCGTGCCGAACGCCAGCTGAGCCGTGACCTCGGCCGCGAGCCGAGCCGTGACGAGCTGGCCCAGGCGGTCGGCGCCGAGCCCGAGCACGTGGACGAGCTGCTGCGCTGGCGGCGCGACCCGGCCAGCCTGGACGCCACCATCGACGACGCCGGCGAGACGCCCATGGGCGACCTGCTGGAGGACCCGGAGGCTGTGACGCCCGAGGCCGAGGTGATGGCGCTGGACGACATCGAGGGCCTGGGGCGGCTGCTGGAGCGGCTTCCCGAGCGCGAGTCGGCGATCCTGCGGGCCCGGTTCGGGATGGACAGCGGCCAGCCGCTCTCCTACGCCCAGATCGGCGCGCGGTACGGCCTCAGCCACAACCGGGTGAGGCAGATCACCGACCGTTCGCTGCGGCGGCTGCGCCAGCTGGCCTCCGATGCGGACCTGACCGGCCACCGTGCCTTGACCGGGGCGCCCGCGTCCGAGGAACCCCTGCGCACCGAGGCCGGCGCGGCCGGCGGGTTCCGCGCCGCCTGATCCCTACCCAAAGTCCGTTTTGAACGTTTTGACCAGTTCTGGCCGCTAAGACCTGATCGGCGGGCGATCCACCGGGTCGCCCGCCGCTGCCGTCTACGCCGTACTGCTGGTGTGTCGCCGGACCCGGGTGCCATAGCCTTGGAGCGTCACAACGAGTGGCACCACAACTATGCGGCGGGGCCGGGCGTCTCATAGTGAAGACCACACCACCGACAGTTCGCGGGTACTTCTGAACATGGCCACAGACATCACGGGGGAACTGGACGCCTGGCGCGGCCTCCCCGCCCTTCAGCAGCCGGAATGGGACGACCCCTCCGAGGTGGCCGCGGTAGCGCGCGAGCTGGCCACCCAGCCGCCGCTGGTCTTCGCCGGCGAGTGCGACAACCTGAAGGACCGGCTCGCCGAGGTCGCGCTCGGCGAGGCGTTCGTCCTGCAGGGCGGCGACTGCGCCGAGACCTTCTCCGGGTCCAACGCCGACGCCGTCAAGAACAAGCTGAAGACCCTCCTGCAGATGGCGGTCGTGCTGACCTACGCCGCCAGCGTGCCGGTCGTGAAGATCGGCCGGATGGCCGGGCAGTTCGCCAAGCCGCGCTCCAAGCCGAACGAGACCCGCAACGGCGTGGAGCTGCCCGCCTACCGGGGCGACGCGGTCAACGGCTTCGACTTCGACGCCGTGTCCCGCCGCAACGACCCGCACCGGCTGCTGCAGGCCTACCACTGCTCGGCGGTCACGCTGAACCTGTGCCGCGCGTTCACCAAGGGCGGCTACGCCGACCTGCGGCAGGTGCACGCCTGGAACCAGGACTTCGTCAAGCAGAGCCCGGCGGGCCAGCGCTACGAGCAGCTGGCCGGGGAGATCGACCGCGCCCTCACGTTCATGAAGGCCTGCGGCGCCAGCCCCGACGAGTTCCACAGCGTGGAGTTCTACTCCAGCCACGAGGCCCTGCTGCTGGAGTACGAGCGGGCCATGACCCGCATCGACCACCTGAGCGGCCTCCCCTACGACGTGTCGGCGCACTTCCTGTGGATCGGCGAGCGCACCCGCCAGCTGGACGGCGCGCACGTCGACTTCCTCAGCCGCATCCGCAACCCGATCGGCGTGAAGCTCGGCCCGAGCACCTCCGCCGACGACGCGCTGGCGCTGATGGACAAGCTCAACCCCGACCACGAGCCGGGCCGCCTCACCTTCGTCACGCGCATGGGCGCGGGCAAGATTCGCGACGCGCTGCCGCCGCTGATCGAGAAGGTGAACCAGAGCGGCGCCCCCGTGGCCTGGATCTGCGACCCGATGCACGGCAACACCTGGGAGGCCGCCAGCGGCCACAAGACCAGGCGCCTGGACGACGTGCTCGACGAGGTCGCCGGGTTCTTCGAGGTGCACCGCGCCCTCGGCACCCACCCGGGCGGCATCCACATCGAGTTCACCGGCGACGACGTCACCGAGTGCGTGGGCGGCGGCGACGAGATCGTCGAGGCCGACCTGCACCAGCGCTACGAGACGGCCTGCGACCCCCGCCTGAACCGCGGCCAGTCGCTCGACCTGGCGTTCATGGTCGCCGAGCTCTACCGGAAGGCCCAGTAACCCTGAGAACTCCGGCCCCTGGGGTCTCGCCACCGTGCGGGGCCCCAGGGGCCGACCCCGCACAAACCCCAGCCCGCACGCGAGCGCGCTACCTGAGCGGGAGACGAGCCGAAGGCGAAGTCGCCCGCGAAGACGGCGAAGCCGTGCCGCGCTCGCCGCTTTTGCGGTTCGGGACGCGAGCCGCCAGGCGAGGGGCCCGAGGCCGCGAAGGCCAAAAATTACAGCGCGACCTCGGCCCAGACGACCTTGCCGCCGGAGACGGGCTCGGCGCCCCAGGAGCTGGAGAAGCGGTCGACGATGAACAGGCCGCGGTGCGACTCGTCCAGCGGGCCGGGAACGGTCAGGCGCGGCATCTGGGTGGCCCGGTCGCGGACCTCGACGCGGACGCCGCCCGGACGGCGCAGCAGGCGCAGCTCCAGGGCCGTGCCGGCGTGCCGGACGGCGTTGGCGACCAGCTCGGCGACGATGGCGGTGACCAGCTCCTCGCGGTCGACCAGCGACCAGGTCCGCATGGTGCGGGCGGCCAGGCGCCGGGCGTACTCCACCGCCTCGGTCTGCGGGGCCGCGCGGAGGGTGGTTTCGGTCATCGCCCTGCTCCCCCTTCGGCCGCCGTCCCGCCGATCAGGAAGCGGTCCAGCCCGGTCGTACGTAGCACGTTCTCGACGCGGCCGTAGGCGCCCGTCACCGTGAGCGTCGCGTTCTGCGCCCGGGCGTGCTTGTAGGCGCGCACCAGCACGTTGAGCCCCGAGGAGTCGCAGAAGTCGACGGCCGTGAGGTCGACCACGACCTCGCGCTCGCCGGCGTCCACGAGCTCGGTCAAACGCGTCCGCAGCTCATCGGAGGAGTGCAGGTCGATGGAACCGCGCGCGGCGATCGTCGCGCGGCCGTCCTGTCGCGTCGTGTGCAAGGCAAGCCCCACGCCACCCCACCTTACCGATTCCCGAGGTTCATCATGACGCGCGGAGAACAATGAGGGCAACGTCATCGTTGGACGGCTCCGGCCCGAAATCACGCACCGCGCGTTGTATTCGGGCGGCCACCGCACCAGCGCTGAGGCCCGTGCAGCCCGACAGCAACTGCTCCAGGCCGTGCCCGTCGCCGAGCAGCCGCGCGCCGGAGCGCCGCTCGGTGACGCCGTCGGTCACGCACAGCAGCACCTGGCCGGGGCGCAGCTCGACGGTGTCGGTGTGGAAGTCGACGTCGTCGAAGACCCCGAGCAGCGGCTGTGGCGAGGCGACGTCGCGCACGGTGCCGTCGGGGTCGAGGATCAGCGGGGGCGGGTGGCCCGCGCTGGTCAGCCTGATCTTGACGCCGTCCCGGCGGGGCCGGGGCGTGATCTCGCCGTGCAGGAGGGTCAGCAGCCTGCCCCGCTCCCCCTCGCCGAGGATCAGCCGGTTGAGGCGCGTCAGAACGTCGGGGACCGTCATCTCCTCGGCGGCCAGGATCCGCAGCGCGTGCCGGGCGAGCCCGGTGACGGCGGCGGCCTGCGGGCCGGTGCCGCACACGTCGCCGATCGCGAAGCGCCAGCGGGAGGCGCCGCCCTTGGGCGGAACGGCCGGGGTCAGCGGCGCCGGGCCGCGGGCGGGCTCGGGGGCGGCGCACTCGAAGACGTCGTAGAAGTCGCCGCCGACCTCGCTGCCCTCCCCCGCCGGCTCGTAGACCACGGCGACCTCGAGGCCGGGGATGTCGGGGACGCCCGGCGGGAGCAGGCTGCGCTGCAGCGCGCTGCTCATCGCGGTCTGGGCGGAGTAGAGGCGGGCGTTGTCGACCGCGAGGGCGGCGCGGCGGCTCAGCTCCTCGGCGAGCTCGACCGCGCTGCGCGGGAAGCGGTCGCCGGGCGGGCGGCCGATCACGATGGTGCCGATCCGGCGGCCGCGGGCGATCAGGGGGAACGCGTAGGCCTGGTCGCGGGCCGTGGCGCCGGCGGCGGCGCGGACCTCGGCGGGGGCGGTGCTCAGGCCGTTCCAGGGGCCGGGGGTGTCCATCGGCTGGGCGGGGGCGGCCTTGTCGAGAAGATCGCGCAGGGTGTCGGCGCGGGTCTCGTCGGCGTGCCACACGTACGCCAGGCGGGCCTCCTCGCCCTCCACGGCGTTGTAGACGGCGCACCAGGTGGCCAGGCGCGGCACGACCAGCTGGGCGACCAGGGCCATGGTGCGCTCCTGGTCGAGGGTGCCGGCCAGCAGGTCGCTGGCCTCGGCGACGAAGCTGAGCCAGCCCCGCCAGGACCGTTCCAGCTCGCCGACTCGGGCCTTCTCCAGGGAGAGGCCCATCTCGTCGGCGATCCGGCCGATCCGGGCGGCGTCGGCCTCGGCGAAGTGATCGGGGTCGGCCGCCACCGCGATGATCAGGCCGGTGAGCCGCCCCTGGGCCTCGATGGGCGCGGCGGCCAGGGATCCGGCGCGCAGCGCCGCGGCGATCGGGTCGGCGGAGTCCGAGGACACCCAGGGCACGCCGTTGACGGCGTCGGGGCTGAGCGCGGCCACCGTCAGCTGGCCCAGGGAGAGCTCGTCGGGCAGGCCGGAGCTGGCGCCCAGGACGAGCCTGCCGTCCCGTTCGGTGAGCAGGACGGCGGCGCCCTCGGCGTCCAGAACGCCGCGCACGGTGGCGACCGCGTCCTCCAGGGTCTCCAATGCGGCGGGAGAGCGCAGCACGCGGTCGGCCGAGGCCGGGATCTCGCCGTCGGTCCGGTGATCATGGGTGTCGATGGGCCGCACGGGGGCGGCGCGGCCCATGCCACGGCGGGCGAAGGCCGGGAACGCGGCGCCCTCGGCCTGCTGGACGCCCTGTGTCTGGGAGAGGCCGGAGGCCTGCCTGACGCCGCCCGGAGCCAGCCTGCGGGCCGATGCGCCGACCGCGGCCTCCACGGTGTCGGCCGTCTCCACGACCTCGGTCTCCCCGTCGACGCGGTCGCCTGGGCGGTCGCCGACGCCGGCGCCGGCGTCCGGGGCCGTTCCGTTGGAGTTGGAGCCGGGCTGGGACAGCCGGAACCAGACGCCCTTGGTGGGCCCGTCGTAGGTGACGCCCCAGGCGTCGGCCAGGCGGGCGATGGAGGGCAGGCCGCGCCCGCTGGAGGCCGTCAGGCCGGGCATGGCGATGGTGCGCGTAGGGTGGAGATCACGGACCTCGACCTGGATCTGGCCGTCTTCCAGGCGGCAGGAGACCTCGAAGGACGTTCCGGCGTAGGTGACCGCGTTGGTCGCCAGTTCGCTGGTGGCGAGCACGGCGTCGTCGGCCGCCTCGTCCATGTCCCAGTCGGCCAGCACCCGCCGTACGAAACGGCGCGCGTCCGCCACCGACGCCGCGGCGGACGGGAAGGTGGCCGACACCGTCTGCCGTTCCAACAGTCGTCCTCACTCGAGCCCGGTAATGCGCGGTCTGGCTATCGTGACAGACTGGCCGACCGCTCGGCCAGGCTCGATCGGGTGGGCCGGGGGAGGGCCGTACGGAGCCGCCACAACTCGACAGACCGTAACACGAAGACTACAGCCCTGTGACCGGTGCACTACTGTGCTGTCCCGGTCCCGCACACCTGAGGATCCGCCCGGTTAGGGCAGGGTTCTCAGGCCCACGGCGACGTAGAGTACTGGTGATGCGGCCCTGAGGAGGTGTCCGTGGTCCCCGGGAACCGACGTCGCGGGCCAGGAGGATGAACAGCATGCCCCGTACCGAGTCGCGCCCTCGCCGCGAGGGCCGGTCTACGGCCGACACCACGCCCCGCTACAGCGACGCCGATCTCGCGCCTCTTCTCAAGGCGCTGGCGGCGGTGCGGGACGGCAGACTCGAAACCGAGCTGGACATACCGGGGGACGGAGCCGTGGCGGAGGCCGCGGCGCTGCTGACCGAGATTCAGGGGAACGGGGCGCACCTGGCCTCCGGGCTGAGCAAGGTGCGCCGTGAGATCGGCCGGGAGGGGCATCTGGCCGAGCGGGTGCCGACCGGCCCGATGAAGGGGTCCTGGGCGTCCGGCATCGAGGACGCCAATGCGATCTTCGACAAGCTGACCGATCTCGCCATCGGGATGTACCAGGTCGTGTCCGCAGCCGCGGCCGGCGACCTCAGCCAGCGCATGGAGCTGCGGGTGCACGGCAAGCCGATGCGCGGCGAGCTGCTGCGGATGGCCAAGTCGGTGAACGGCATGGTCGAGCTGCTCGACCAGTTCACCTGGGAGGTCACCCAGTTCGCCCGCGAGGTCGGCACCGAGGGCCGCCTGGGCGGCCAGGCGCCGGTGCGCGGCATGTCCGGGCGCTGGCGCGACGTCACGGCGGCGGTCAACGCGATGGCGGGCCGCCTCACCTCGCAGGTCCGCGACATCGCCGAGGTGACCACGGCGGTCGCCTCGGGCGACCTGACCCGCAAGGTCACCGTCGAGGCGTCCGGTGAGCTGCAAGAGCTCAAGATGACCGTGAACACCATGGTCGACCAGCTGTCTGCGTTCGCCGACGAGGTCACCCGAGTGGCCCGCGAGGTGGGCACCGAGGGGCAGCTGGGCGGCCAGGCCAACGTGCGGGGCGTGAGCGGGGTCTGGAAGGACCTCACCGACAACGTCAACGCGATGGCCAACAACCTGACCTATCAGGTCCGCAACATCGCTCAGGTCACGACGGCGGTCGCCGAGGGTGACCTGGGCAAGAAGATCACCGTTGACGCGCAGGGCGAGATCCAGCAGCTGAAGGACACCATCAACACGATGGTCGACACGCTCTCCGCCTTCGCCGACGAGGTCACCCGAGTCGCCCGCGAGGTCGGCACCGAGGGCCGCCTGGGCGGCCAGGCACGGGTGCCGGGCGTGAGCGGGGTCTGGAAGGACCTGACCAACAACGTCAACGGCATGGCGTCCAACCTGACCTACCAGGTCCGCAACATCGCGCAGGTCACCACGTCGGTGGCGAAGGGCGACCTGACCAAGAAGATCACGGTCGACGCGCAGGGCGAGATCCTGGAGCTGAAGGACACCGTCAACACGATGGTGGACACCCTGTCGGCGTTCGCCAACGAGGTCACCCGAGTCGCCCGCGAGGTCGGCACCGAGGGCCGTCTCGGTGGCCAGGGCAAGGTCCACGGCGTCAGCGGGGTCTGGAAGGACCTCACCGACAACGTGAACTCGATGGCCAACAACCTGACCAACCAGGTCCGCAACATCGCCCAGGTGACCACCGCGGTCGCCGAGGGCGACCTGGGTAAGAAGATCACCGTTGACGCTCAGGGTGAGATCCTGCAGCTGAAGGACACCATCAACACGATGGTGGACACCCTGTCGGCGTTCGCCGACGAAGTGACCCGAGTGGCCCGCGAGGTCGGCACCGAGGGCCGCCTCGGCGGCCAGGCGATCGTGCCCGGCGCGGGCGGCATGTGGAAGGACCTGACCGACAACGTCAACGGGATGGCCTCCAACCTGACCTACCAGGTGCGGAACATCGCCCAGGTGGCGACGGCGGTCGCGCACGGCGACCTGACCCGGCGCATCGACGTCGACGCCCAGGGCGAGATCCTGCAGCTGAAGACCACCCTCAACACGATGGTCGACACGCTGTCCTCGTTCGCCTCCGAGGTCACCCGAGTGGCCCGCGAGGTCGGCAGCGAGGGCCGCCTGGGCGGCCAGGCCGAGGTCGAGGGCGTCTCGGGCACCTGGAAGCGCCTGACCGAGAGCGTGAACGAGCTCGCCTCCAACCTCACCACCCAGGTGCGCGCGATCGGCGAGGTGGCCAGCGCGGTCGCCCGCGGCGACCTGACCAGCAACGTCGCGGTCGATGCCCGCGGCGAGGTCGCCGAGCTCAAGGACAACGTCAACCTGATGGTCGCGACACTCCGCGAGACCACCCGCGCCAACGAGGAACAGGACTGGCTGAAGACCAACCTGGCGCGGATCGGCGGCCTGATGCAGGGCCACCGCGACCTGATGCAGGTCGCCGAGCTCATCATGAGCGAGCTCACCCCGACCGCGAGCGCGCAGTACGGCGCGTTCTACCTGGCCGAGCAGGCCGCCGACGACACCGAGCTGGTGCTCATCGCGGGCTACGGCGTGAAGAAGTCGCGCAACGGGCGCGTCCGCTTCACCCTCGGCGAGGGCCTGGTCGGCCAGGCCGCGATGGAACGCCGGACGATCCTCATCGCCGACGCCCCGACCGGCTACATCAAGATCGGGTCCGGGCTGGGCGACGCGGTGCCGGTGAACATCATCGTGCTGCCGATCCTGTTCGAGGACACCGTGCTGGGCGCGATCGAGCTGGCCTCGTTCGGCCGGTTCAGCGACGTCCACCTGGCGTTCTTCAACCAGCTGATCGAGACGATCGGCGTCACGCTGAACGCGATCAGCGCCAACACCCGTACCGAGGCGCTGCTGTCGGAGTCCCAGCGCCTGGCGCAGGAGCTGCAGGAGCGTTCCGACGAGCTGCAGCGCCAGCAGGGCGAGCTGCGCCACTCCAATACCGAGCTGGAGGAGAAGGCGGCTCTGCTGGCCCAGCAGAACCGCGCGATCGAGATCCAGAACTTCCAGATCGAGCAGGCGCGGCGGACGCTGGAGGAGCGCGCCGAGCAGCTGGCGCTGTCCTCGCGCTACAAGTCCGAGTTCCTGGCCAACATGTCGCACGAGCTGCGCACGCCGCTGAACAGCCTGCTCGTCCTGGCCAAGCTGCTGTCGGAGAACCCCGGCGGCAACCTCACCGACAAGCAGGTCGAGTTCGCCCGGACGATCCACGAGTCGGGCACCGACCTGCTGGAGCTGATCAACGACATCCTGGACCTGTCCAAGGTCGAAGCGGGCAAGATGGACCTGCACCCGCAGCGGCTCCCGGTGAGCAGCCTGGTCGACTACGTCGAGGCGACGTTCCGGCCGCTGGCGGTCGACAAGGGACTGCACTTCGACGTCGAGGTCGCGCCCGAGGTCACCGCGACGCTGCGCACCGACGAGCAGCGGCTCCAGCAGGTGTTGCGCAACCTGCTGTCCAACGCGGTGAAGTTCACCTCCAAGGGCGAGGTGCGGCTGCGCATCGAGCGCGCGGGCGACATCGACTTCACCCTGCCCGCGCTCTGGAACACCCCCGACGTGCTGGCGTTCCGCGTGATCGACACCGGCATCGGGGTCAGCGAGGACAAGCTGCAGGTCATCTTCGAGGCGTTCCAGCAGGCCGACGGCACGACCAGCCGCCGCTACGGCGGCACCGGCCTCGGCCTGTCGATCAGCCGCAACATCGCGCGGCTGCTCGGCGGCGAGATCCACGCGGCCAGCGAGCTCGGCCGCGGCAGCGTGTTCACCCTCTACCTGCCCGCGCAGTACGTCGAGGCCGACGGGCGGCGCCGGGCCGGGCTGCCACTGGACGAGCCGGTGCCGACTTCCACCGTCACCACCTCGCTCACCGCGGGCGGGGTCGGCGCGGTCGCCGCGGTGAACGCCGCGGGCACCGAGCCCGTACTGGCGATCGAGGACGGCAGCGGTGGCGGGTCGGCCGACGCCGAGCCGGCGCTCACCGGGCTGCTGGACGAGCCGCCCGCCGACTTCCTCGACACCGTGCTGTCGGGCCGCAAGGTGCTGATCGTGGACGACGACGTGCGGAACGTCTTCGCGCTCACGAGCGTGCTGGAGGGCTACGGCATGGAGGTGCTGTACGCCGAGGACGGCCAGGCGGGCATCGACGTCCTGCACCGCAACCCTGACGTCGCGCTCGTCCTGATGGACGTGATGATGCCGGGCCTGGACGGCTACGCCACCACGGCCGCGATCAGGGAGATGCCCCAGTTCGCCGAGTTGCCGATCATCGTGATCACCGCCAAGGTGATGAAGGGGGATCGGGAGAAGAGCCTTGCCTCCGGTGCGTCGGACTATGTCCCCAAGCCGGTTGACGTGGATCATCTCCTCGACGTGATGAGGAACTGGCTGCAGCCCTCGACCGTCCGCTAGGAAGAGGCGGGTGACCGGGCCCGCGCCCACCGCGCCGAACCGGAACGGAGAGAGAGCACGCGTGGACGACAAGGCGAAGATCCTGCTCGTGGACGACCGCGAGGAGAACCTCATCGCGCTCGAGGCGATCCTCAGTTCCCTCGATCAGGACCTGGTCCGGGCACGATCCGGTGAGGAGGCGCTGAAGGCGCTCCTCACCGACGAGTACGCGGTCATCCTGCTGGACGTCGTCATGCCCGGGATGGACGGCTTCGAGACCGCGCGCGACATCAAGCGCCGCAAGAAGACCCGCGACCTGCCGATCATCTTCCTGACGGCGGTGAACAGCGACCCGGACTACGCCTTCCGCGGTTACGCCGCCGGCGCGGTGGACTTCATCTCCAAGCCGTTCGACCCCTGGGTGCTGCGCGCCAAGGTGTCGGTCTTCGTCGAGCTTCACAACAAGAACAAGCAGCTGCGCGACCAGACGACCCTCCTTCGCGAGCAGGCCGCTCTCCTGCGCGAGCAGGCGGCCCTGCTGCAGTCGCGCCCGACCGGGTCCAGCACGGGCTCGGCCACCGACTCCGCGCTGGCCGCGTTGGAGGAGCAGTCCGAGGCCGTGGGCAAGCGGATCCCGCCCGCCCTGCGCCCGGAGTTCGAAGAGCTCGACCGCCGCATCGCCGACCTGCGCGCCGCCTTGAGCAGCCTCGAAGGCGAAGCCTCCTGACCGTCCATATCCGCTCCCGCACGTTGAGGGCATCTCCCAGGACACCCTCGCCTCCCCTGCCGTAGAGCTTGACCCCACCCGCCTCCGGGGACGGTTCCGCTGCGGAGGTGGAGCCGCATGGACACCGCCGCGCTCTTTCTGGCCGGCGCCGGTACGGGCCTGCTCGCGGGCGCCACCACGTGCGCCGCCGTGCAGCTCGGCCTCCTCACGGGCGCCGTTCGGGACGCTCCCCGCCCCACCCGCCCCGTCACCGCCTTCCTCACCGCCAAGCTGATCTCCCACACGGCCCTGGGCGCCGCCCTGGGCCTCGCAGGCTCCACCATCCAGCCAGGCCCCCGCACCCGGGGCGCCTTCCTGGCCACGGCCGCCCTGCTCCTCACCCTCTTCGCGCTCGACCTCCTAGGCTTCCCCCCGGCCCGCCGCCTCCTCCGCCGCCGCACAGGCGATCGTCATGAGGCCGCAACCGGCTGCCATCCACCAGGGATTGGAAACGTTTCCAAACGCTCGGCCCGCCGTTCTCCCGCCTGCGCCCCGCTCGGCTCGGCTGCGGAGACAGCCGTCGGCACACCTGCCGACGCGGCCGTTGGAAACGTTTCCAATCTGCCGTCGACGGCCACAGGTGTGGCGGCGGACGGGCGGAGCGGGCGGCCGGTTGTGCTGGGCGTAGCGACCTTGCTGGTGCCGTGCGGGTTGACGTTGACGGCTGAGCTGGCGGCGGTGACGTCGCGGTCGGCCTGGGGCGGCGCTGCGGTGATGGCCGGGTTCGTGCTGGGGACGGTGCCGGTGTTCGGGCTGGTGGGGGTGACGATCGGGCGGACGATGGCGCTGTTGCGGGGGCGGTTGTCGGCGTTGCTCGGGGTGGGGTTGCTGGCGCTGGCCGCTTGGACGCTCATGTCGGGGCTGCGGCTGGGCGGGTGGCTGCCTGAGGGCGGCGGGCGGGCGGCGGCCGACTCGGGGCGGTTCGTACGGACGGAGGCGGGCACGCAGGTCGTCAGCGTGTGGGCGCTCGACCAGGGTTACCGGCCGGCGCTGCTGGACGCGCGGGCGGGCGTACGAACGGTCCTGGAGATGCATACCGAGGGGACGACCGGGCACACGCGGGCGTTCACGATTCCGTCCAAGGGGCTGGACGTGGTGCTGCCGTCCAAGGGGACGACGCGGATCGACCTGGGCACCCCGGGGCCGGGCCGGCTGCGCTTCGTGTGCGCGTCCGGCCACTACCCCGGGGCGATCACGTTCAGGCGGTGAGCTTGGCCCGGGCGGCGGCAATGCGCGCGAGGGTGCGCTCGCGGCCGAGGATCTCCAGCGACTCGAAGAGCGGCAGGCCGACCGTGCGGCCGGTCACGGCGACGCGGACCGGGGCCTGGGTCTTGCCGAGCTTCAGGCCGTGGGCGGTGCCGATCGCCTCCAGGCGGGTCTTCAGCTCCTCGGTCTCCCACGGCGCGTCCCGGTAAGCCTCCTCGGCGGCGGCCAGGATCTCGGCGGCGGGCTCCTTCATCCCCTTGTTCCAGGACTGCTCGTCGAACGGCGGCTCGTCCAGGAAGGCGAAGTCGACCATCTCCACGATCTCCGACAGGAGCGCCAGGCGGGTCTGGGCCAGCGGCGCCAGCTGGTCGAACGTGGTGGGGTCGTAGGAGAACGGGGCCTCTTCGAGGAAGGGCTGGCACTCGGCGACGAAGCGCTCGATGGGCAGGGCACGGATATAGTCGCCGTTGATCGCGCGCAGCTTCTTGACGTCGAAGAACGCGGGCGAGGTGTTGACGTCCTCGATCCGGAACTCGTCCACCATGACGTCCCAGGGAACGATCTCGCGGTCGTTCGAGGGCGCCCAGCCGAGCAGCATCAGGTAGTTGCGCATGGCCTCGGCGAGGTAGCCCTCGGCCCGGTAGTCCTCCAGCGCCACCTTGTCGCGGCGCTTGGAGAGCTTCTGGCGCTTCTCGTTCACGATGACCGGGACGTGCGCCCAGACCGGCGGCGTCCCGCCGAGCGCCTCCCACAGCAGCTGCTGTTTGGGCGCGTTGGACAGGTGCTCCTCGCCGCGCACGACGTGGGTGATGCCTTGGCTCATGTCGTCGACCGCGTTCGCGAGCAGGAACGTCACCGAGCCGTCGGCGCGGGCGATGACGAAGTCCTCCAGCACCGCGTTCTCGAACACCGGCTTGCCGCGCAGCAGGTCGACCACCACGGTCTGGCCCTCGTCGGGCGTGCGGAAGCGCAGCGCGCGGCCCTCGCCCGGCCCTAGGCCGCGGTCACGGCAGAAGCCGTCGTAGCCCTTGTGCTGGTCGCCGGTGCGGGCGATGACGTCCTCGCGCTTGCAGTCGCAGTAGTACGCCAGGCCCGCGTCGATCAGCGTGCGGACGGCCGTTTGGTGCTTGTCGGCGTTGGCCGACTGGAAGTAGGGGCCCTCGTACTCCCCGCCGTCCATGCCGAGCCAGGCGAGGGCCCGGATGATGCCCTCGGTCCATTCGGGGCTGTTGCGCGAGGCGTCGGTGTCCTCGATCCGCAGCACGAGCGTGCCGCCCGACTGCTTGGCCATCGCCCAGTTGAACAGCGCCGACCGGGCGCCGCCCACGTGGAACATGCCGGTGGGCGAAGGCGCGAAACGTACACGGATCGAAGATGCGGAAGCCATGGCACCAAGCGTAGAGCGCTCCGGGCCCAGCTCGCGCACGGATATCCCGCGCGGCGCGCCCGCGACCACCTCGCGCGGCGCGCCCGCGCCTGCCTCCTTATGGGGTCCACTGCGGGTCGCGGCCTGCCAGGCCGAGCAAGCGGTCCAGCTGCGGCGCCGACTCGGGCACGGGCACCTCTTCACCGAACGCCCCGTACTGGCGGGCCATGTCGGCGATCGACGCCGCGCCCTCGTAGGCGGCCTGGATCAGTTCGGGTGCGAACTCGGGCCGCTGACCGGTGGCGGCGGCCAGGTCCCAGCCGTGCATGATCCACTCACCGAAGACCATCCCGCCGATGACGGCCGCTGGCATGCCGGGTCCCGTGCCGCTGAGGCTGGTGTTCCCCTCCCAGGCCTCGGGACTGGACGCCCACGCCTCGGCGGTCTTGAGCGCCTGCGCGGCGAACAGCTCGCGCCAGTCGCCGTCGGCGGTGAAGTCGTGCTCCTCGGTGGGCTCGGCGGGCGGCTGCTGCTTGTGCGCCGCGTACTCGCCCCGGCCCGTCCAGAAGACCAGGTGGTTGGCCAGGCCGCGCGCGTCCCAGTCGGGGCAGGGCGTCGGCCCGTCCAGGGCGTCCGCCGGCACCGCCCGCACGATCCGGACGGCGGCCTCGGCGGCCGGGATCATCAGGTTCCGCAGTTCCATGGCTTTCTCCTCGATCATCCGTTCGAATATTCTCCCACGCTAGGCACGGCGGAGATCGCCGGTCTTGAAGAAACGCGCCACGCGGCTGAGAGGATGCGCCCATGGACGCGCCCCTGACGGATCACCTGCGCAAGCTCCCGGACTTCATCGAGACCGCCAGGCAGCGGCTGCGCGAGTTCCGGCACACCACCGTCCCCGACTCCCCCGGCCTGCGCCGTGCGGGCGTCGTGATCTGCGTGGTCAAGGACGAGGGCGTTCCGTCGGTGATCGTCATCAAGCGGGCCGCGCGCGGCCGGAACGCGGGCCAATGGGGGCTGCCGGGCGGGCGGCTGGAGGAAGGCGAGAGCCCCGAGCAGGCGGCGCTGCGCGAGCTGGAGGAGGAGCTCGGGCTGGTCGCGGGCCCCGCCGACGTCCTCGGCAGGCTCGACGACTTCCCGGCCTCGTCCGGGTTCGCGATCTCGCCGATCGTCGTGGCGCTGACCGACCCCGGGCCGCTGCGGCCGAACGCGGAGGTCTCGTCGGCCCATGTGGTCACGCTGGGAAGGCTGGCCGCCGACGAGACGCCTCGCTGGGTGGACGCCCCGGGCGGCGGCCGCCTCCTGCAGATGCACCTGGGGCCCGGCTGGCGGGTGCACGCGCCGACCGGGGCGATGCTGTGGCAGTTCCGCGAGGTGGTGCTGCTCGGGCGGGACGAGCGGGTGGCCGACTTCCAGCAGCCCGACTGGACCCGCCGCTAGCGGCCGTGGAAGGCGCTAAGGCCTTATCAGCCGCTAGAACGAGCCGCCGTCGACCACGATGCGCTGGTCGGTGACGTAGGACGCGCCGTCGGAGACCAGGAAGCGGATCACATCCGCGACCTCCTCGGGCGAGCAGACGTGCCCGAACGGCGAGGCGGCGTCCTGCCGGCGGATGTCGTCCACGCCCATCGTCGCCTTGACCAGCCGCTGCCCCATCTCGGTGTCGACCAGGCCGGGCGCGACGATGTTGACGTGGATCCCGTGGCCGCGCTCCTCCTTGGCGAGGGTGTGCGCGAGCGCCTCCATGGCCGCCTTGCCCATCGCGTACGGGGCGCTGAACGGCGGGAACACCCCGGTGATCATGCTGGAGACGAAGACGATGTCGCCGCGTCCGGCCCGCCGGATGAGCGGCAGCAGCGCCTGGCTGAGGTGGTGCGGGCCGTGCGCGTGCACGCCGAGGACGCGGGCGAGCTCGGCCGGGTCGGTGTCGGCGACGCTCTGGCCGCGGCTGGCGATGCCCGCGCTGTGCACGAGGACGTCCAGGCGGCCGAAGTCCTCCTCCAGCCTGGCGGGCAGCGCCCGGCAGTCCTCCAGGGAGTCCACCGAGGCCCGGTAGGCGCGCGCCGTGACGCCCCGTTCCTCCAGGTCGGCGACGGTCTTGTTCGCCGACTCCTCGTCCCGCCGGTAGGCGATGGCCACGGAGGCTCCGTCCTCGGCCAGGCCGAGCGCCACCGCGCGGCCGATGCCGCGGCTGCCCCCGGTGACCAGGGCCACGCGACCGGCAAGTGAGCTCATGGAATCTCCTATGTCAGAGGTGGAACGGCGCCTCCATCCTGCACGAAGACGCCGCTCCACAGTAAGTGGCCCCTGACACAAGCCGCCTGGCCGGCCCCTACGGCGCAGGCGCGGCCTCGACGACGCTGTAGTTGGTGGGCGGCGCCTCGGTGATGCCGGTGAGGGTGAATCCGGCGGCGGCCAGCATCTCCCGGAACTCCTTGGCCGTACGTTCGCGGCCGCCGGTGCAGACGAGCATGTTCATGTCGCTCATCACCGGGCCGGGGGTCGCGGGCGTGACCATCTCCGGCACGAGGGTCTCCAGGAGCAGCAGCCTGGAGTCGGGCCCGGCCGCCTTGCGCACGCTCCGCAGGATGGCCAGGGACTTCTCGTCGTCCCAGTCGTGGATCACGCTCTTCAGAACGTAGGCGTCGATCCCGCCCGGCACGGACTCGAAGAAGTCGCCCGCGACGACGTCGCATCGATCCGCGACCCCGGCCGCCTCCAGGATGCCCGCCGACTCCGCGAGCCCCTTGTCGAGGTCGAACAGCACGCCCCGCTGTGCGGGCGCGGCCTTCAGCAGGGCGGCGAGCAGCGTGCCGTCACCACCGCCGAGGTCGGCGATCACCCCGAAGCGGGCGAAGTCGTAGGCCTGCGTGAACGCGGGCGCGATCTCGCGCGTGTGGTCCGACATCGCCGCGTTGAACGTGACCGCCTCGTCCGGGTTCTCGGCCATGTGCTCGAACGGGCTCTTGCCGATGATCCGGTCCCAGGCGGACTCCCCCGTGCGGATCGTCTCGGTGAGGTCGCCCCAGGACTCCCACACCGACGGGCTGCAGAACAGCCTCACCAGCTGCCGCTGCGAGGTGGGGCCGCCGTCCTTGAGGCGTTCACCGTCCTCGGTCAGCGCGAAGAGGTCGGGCTCGCGCTGCTCCAGCATTCCGAAGCAGGTCAGTGCGCGCAGCATGCGATGCAGTGAAGGCGCGTGCGTCCCGGTCTCCTTGGCCAGTTCCTCGCTGGACCGCGGCCCGTTCGTGAGCGCGTCCGCGATGCCGAGCTCGGCCGCCGCGAACACGATCTGCGCCGGCATGTATCCGAAGGCCAGGTCCACCAGCCGTGATCTCGCCATTTCCGGCTCCTCTCGTCGTGCCTCCGACGCTAGGAGCCCACCTCCGGCCCGGTATTGGACGTTTGTGACCGGCGGATGCGGCAGGCCCAGGCGGCCGCCGAAGCTGATCTTGACCTTTACCGAAAGGACATCTCTCCTTTATCACCTCAAAAGAGACTGGGGCGGCTCATGATCCCGAGCCCTTAAGGAGCTCCCGTGAAGCGCACGGGGATCACCGTCACCGCCCTCGCCGCAGGCCTCACGGCCACCTTCCTCGCCGCTCCCGCGGCGCAGGCGGCGCCCCCCGCCCCTCCCGGCAAGGCCGTCTCCATCAAGCACCTCAAGGCGCTGCGCGTCGCCAAGGAGGGCTCGCTGTCCGGCTACAGCCGCGCCAAGTTCCCGCACTGGATCGACGTCGCGGGTGCGTGCAACACCC
The DNA here is from genome assembly GCF_017573505.1 of Actinomadura barringtoniae. Lineage (GTDB taxonomy): Bacteria > Actinomycetota > Actinomycetes > Streptosporangiales > Streptosporangiaceae > Spirillospora > Spirillospora barringtoniae. The sequence continues at coordinate 74,778 of NZ_JAGEOJ010000031.1, read as the reverse complement.
GTGAGCTGGTGCTGAAGCGCGACGGCAAGAACGTCAAGGCGCACGCCAACTGCGCGCCGTACTCGGGCACCTGGTACAGCCCGTACGACGGCGCCACCTGGCGCAAGCCCTCCGACGTGGACATCGACCACATGGTCCCGCTCGCCGAGGCGTGGCGTTCGGGCGCGCGCGGCTGGACCACCAGGCAGCGCCAGGGGTTCGCCAACGACCGCGCCAGCTCGCAGCTGTGGGCCGTGACCGACAACGTCAACCAGGCCAAGGGCGACAAGGACCCGGCGAAGTGGCTGCCGCCGCGCGCCTCGTTCCGCTGCGTGTACGTGCGTTCGTGGGTGGACGTGAAGTACCGCTACCGCCTCACGATCGACACCGCGGAGAAGAAGGCGCTCACCCGCCTGCTCAACGCCTGCCGCTAGCCCTGCGCTAGCCGTCCGCTCGCGGCCCCGGCCCGCCCGCCTCGTCGAGGACGGGACCGGGGCCGGGATCGGGGCCGTCGGTCATCCGCTCGATGATCTTCGTGAGGGCGGTCTCCAGAACGCGGCGCTCCTCGGCCGTGAGGGTCGCCGTCGCGTACGCCTCAAGCCGCCCGCGCGCGCCCTGGATCGGCTCCTCGACGGCCCGGCCGTGCTCGGTCAGGTAGAGCCGGACGAGCCGCGCGTCGCTCTCGTCGCGGCGCCGCACCAGCAGGCCCGCCGACTCCATCCGGGTCGCGGTGTTGACGACCGTCGGCGTGCTCACGCCGAGCCGCGCCGACAGCTCCCCCGGCGTCAGGCCGTCCTGCGCCCACAGCACTTCCAGCAGCAGGTTCTGGCCGATCCGCACGCCGTGCGCGGTCATCGCCTCGTCGACGGCGGTCCGCACGAGCTTCTGCGCCCTGGTGAGCAGTCTGAGGATGTCGCCCATGCGAGGAGTTTAGTAGCATGCTAATCATTAGCGTGCTAGCGACATTCGGAAGGGCGGATCGGATGATCCTCATCACCGGCGGGCTGGGTTTCCTCGGCACCCACACCGCACGCGCGTTCCTCGACCTCGGCGAGGGCTGCGTCCTCACCCGCCACCGCACGGCGCGGGTCCCCGGCTTCCTCGACGGCTCCGGCGCGTTCGTCGAGCAGGTCGACCTCACCGACGGCGCGGCGGTCCTGGAGCTGGGGCGGCGTCACCGCATCACCGGCATCGTGCATCTGGCCGCCGCCGGGATCGGTTCTTCCCCGATCGCGGCGGTGCGGGCCAACACGACGGCGTTGCTGAACGTTCTGGAGGCGGCCGAGGCGTGGTCGGTGCCGCGCGTGAGCATCGCCAGCACGATCGGCGTCTACGCGGGCGTGGAGGGAACGCCGTTCCGCGAGGACATGGCGCTGCCGACGCTGGCCGTGCACGCGATCCAGGCGTCCAAGCGGGGCGCCGAGCTGTACGCGTCGCTGGCGGCCGATCACGCGGGGTTCGAGGTCGCGTGCCTGCGCATCGGCGGGCTCTGGGGTCCGCTCGGGCGCGCCGAGTCGCGTTTCCTGACGCTCCCGCAGCTCGTGCACGCGGCCGTGCGCGGCGAGACCCCCGGCTTCGCGCTCCCCTACGCAGACGACGCCGCCGACCTCTGTTACGTGAAGGACTGCGCGCAGGCGATCGTGCTCCTGCAGACCGCCGGCAAGCTCGGCCACCGCGTCTACAACGTCTCCTCGGGACGTGCGACCAAGAACGAGGAGGTGGCAGCCGCGATCAACGCGGCGATCCCCGGCGCCGGGATCTCACTCCCCGAAGGACGCGACCCGTCCGGGCCGCCCGAGGACCTCTACCTCGACACGACCCGCCTGCGCGAGGACACCGGCTTCGAGCCGGCCTACGAGATCGAACGCGGGGTCGCCGACTACGTGGCGTGGCTCCGCGCGGGGAACGAGATCTAGAGAGCCTTCAGCCAGTCGGCGGCCAGCCGGATGTGCTCCTCGGTGAGCCCGACCATCGGGTCGATCCTGACGAGCAGGTGGTCGCCGACGCCGTCCTCGGCCGCGATGCACTCGGTGACGTCGGGCTCGTCCTCGAACCAGACGAACGGCCGTCCCTCGACCCAGGTGGCCACGTGCCGCGCCTTCCACGCCCCCAGTGTGTTGCCCTCCTCCACGCCGGGGAACTGCGGGATGGGCACGTACGGCAGCTCGGGCAGGCCGACCTGCGGACCGATCCACTGGTTCGCGCGGTCGCACCAGTAGGAGGCCCAGGCCAGCTCCGAGCCCGTGGAATCGACGAGATCGAGCAGCCACTCGCCGTGCGCGGAGTAGAGCCAGAGCTTGAACATCACGCCGTTCGGCGCGCACCGAAACCGGCGGAACCCGCGATGGGGGCGCTCGAAAGGATTCAGCACACCGTCGACGTCGAGCAGTACCAGCGGCGTCCCCATACCGGTGACCGTACGGCATCGACCCGCGCGCATGGAACCTTCCGAGGGCCTGGCGAGGCCCCCGAACGTGGGCCATCGTGAGGGGATGTGCCGACTCTTCGGTATGACCACCGGCGGCCCGCGCGTGCGCGCCACGTTCTGGCTCCTGGACGCTCCGCAGAGCCTGAACGCGCAGAGCCGCCGAATGCCCGACGGGACGGGCCTCGGCTGGTTCTCGCTCGGTGACGAGCCGGTGCGCGACCGGGCGCCGGTGGCGGCGTACGAGAACTCCGACTTCGCTTCCGAGGCGCGCAACGTCGTCTCGCACACCTTCGTCTCGCACGTGCGCTACGCCTCGACGGGCGCGGTCGACGTCCACAACTGCCACCCCCTCGACATGAACGACCGGCTGTTCGCGCACAACGGGGTGGTGCAGGGGCTGGACGTGCTCGACTCCTGGCTGACCGACGTGGACCGCGCGCTGATGGAGGGCCAGACGGACTCCGAGCTGGTCTTCGCGTACGTGATCGCGGAGATACGGCGGCACGGCGACACCACGGCCGGGCTGATCTCGGCGGTCCGGCGGATCGCCGCCGAGCTGCCCGTGTACGCGCTCAACATCCTGCTCGCCGAGCCGCACCGGCTGTGGGCGCTGCGCTACCCCGACCCGAACGAGCTGTGGGTGCTGGCGCCCGAGCTCGGCGGCTTCGGCGGGGTGCATCATCTGGCCTCCGACCACGAGCTCGGCAGCCTGGACGTCGCGACGGCCAACGGTGAGGGACCAGGCCAGGGGCAGGGTGACCAAGACCACACCACCCCCGCGTACGTGATCGCCAGCGAGCCGATGAACCACGACCCGGACTGGCGGCTGCTGGCTCCGGGCGAGCTCCTGGTGGTGGACGGGCTGGAGGCGCGGTCGCTGTTCCCCTTCGACGCGCCCGCCCATCCGGTGCGGCTTGCGGACCTGTCGCTCAGCGAGGCCACGTCCCAGGCAAGATCACGGAGTTGATTGTCCGAGGCCGAACGTAGAGTGGATCGGGTCCGTCAGATCGTTTCCCGAGGAGTCGCCGACCCATGGAGCACCAACTCACCCTGATGGCGGTCCACGCCCACCCGGACGACGAGGTTCTCAGCACCGGCGGCCTGCTCGCGCGCTCCGCGCAGGAGGGCGTCCGCACCGTTCTGGTCACCTGCACCAACGGCGAGGGCGGTGACGACGACGCCGGCCGCAAGCCCGAGGACGAGGGGCACGACGGCGAGGCGGTCGCGCGGCGGCGCCTGGCCGAGCTGCGCGAGTCGGTCGGCCTGCTCGGCATCTCCGACCTGGAGCTGCTCGGCTACCGCGACTCGGGCATGGAGGGCTGGAGCACCAACGCCCACCCCGAGGCGTTCGCCAACGTCCCGCTGGAGACCTCGACCGCCAAGCTGGCGGCGCTGATGGAGCGCTACCGGCCCGACATCGTGGTCACCTACGACGACAACGGCGGCTACGGCCACCCCGACCACATCCAGGCGCACCGGATCGCCGTCGCCGCGTCCGAGCGGACCGGGATCCCGCGCAAGTTCTACGAGACCGCCGTGCCGCGCTCGGGGGTGGAGCAGATGTTCGAGCACGTCAAGACGCTCGGCATCGACCCCGGCTTCGAGCCCGACGAGTCGTTCGGCACCCCGGACGAGCTGATCACCAGCGCCATCGACGTGTCGGCGTACGTGGTGCAGAAGCGCAAGGCGCTGGAGGCGCACGCCAGCCAGGGCGAGAACATCTTCCTGCTGCGGCTGCCGGAGGAGATCCAGCAGCTGATCTATGGCACCGAGTCGTTCGTCCGCCGCTTCAGCACCGTGCCGGTGCCGGACGACATCGAGAGCGATCTGTTCGCCGGGCTCCGCTAGCGGCGATCCTCCCGGGGCGGGCTCAGCCGACTCGTCGCAGAGCCCGCTCGCGGTAGGCGGCCAGGCGCGAGCCGGACTCGCGGCGCGCCATCCGGCTCAGCACGATCGGGGCGAGGGCCAGGCCGACGATGGCCCACGCCCCGAGCACGCCGAACGTCTCCAGGTGCCGCCAGGAGTGGCCGAGCTCGACGCCCGCCATGGCGTCCGGCAGCAGCGCCGAACGCATGCCGAGCCCGAGCCAGTAGACCGGGAAGACCTGGGCGACCGCCTGCAGCCAGCCGGGCATCGCGGTGATCGGGTAGAAGATCCCGGAGATCGAGACCAGCGCGAGCACGGGCAGCGACATCAGGCCCGCGCCACGCGGGCTGGAGATCAGCGAGCCGAGCACCGCGCCGATCGACTGCGTCGCCACCAGCCCGAGCGCCAGCACCCAGGCGAGCGTCAGCCAGGACCGGGCCGCGCCCAGCTCCAGCCCGTCCACGATGAACGCGCCGGGGACGAGCAGGATCGCCAGGTAGGCCAGGACGGCGCCGGAGGTGGTGACGAGCTTGCCGATGAAGTAGGCGTGGATGCCGTGCGGGGTGGCCTTGGCGCGCAGGAGGGTGCCGTCCTCGCGTTCGGCGGTGAGGTACTGGATCACCAGCAGCATGCCGAGCGCGATGAACATCCCGAGGACGCTCGGCAGGATGAGCGAGCCGAGCTTGATCCCGCTGTCCCGGAACCGGTGGTCGCGCAGGAAGAAGATCGCCACGAGCGTCAGCGCGGGCCACAGGATCTGCGCGACCAGTTCGCCGCCGCTGAACGCCTGGCGAAGCTCGATCAGTCCGCGGGCGATCCCCGCGCGCAACGCCGTCATCGAGACGCCCCTTCCCTCTCGGATTCCGCTCGTCGCACCAAGGACAGGTAGGTGTCCTCCAGCGACGAGGAGCGCACCTCCAGGCCGGAGACGGCCCCGCCGTGCCGGGTGAACAGGTCGAACACGAACCGGGTCCCGTCCTGCACCGACTTCACGTGCCGCTGCCCGTCGAGGGTCCAGCGCACCTCGTCCTCCCCCACGAACCGCCGCGCGAGCTCCTCGGCGGTGCCGTCGGCGACGATCGCGCCGCCGTCCAGGATGAGGATGCGGTCGGCGAGCTTCTCGGCCTCGGCCAGGTCGTGCGTGGTGAGCAGGATCGTCGTGTCGCCCGCCGCGGCCAAGGCGAGCACGAGGTCGTGGAAGTCGCGGCGGGCCTGCGGGTCGAAGCCCGCGGTGGGCTCGTCCAGGAACAGCAGCTCGGGGCGGCCGACGATGCCGATCGCCACGTCCAGCCGCCGCCGCTGCCCGCCCGACAGCCTCCGGACCTGCTTGCCGGCGTGCTCGGTGAGGCCGACCGCCGCCATCAGCTCGTCGATGTCCCACGGCCGTTCGTAATAGGAGCCCTGATGCGCGAGCAGTTCGCGCACGCGCCACTTGGCGTGGTCGCGCCAGGACTGCAGAACGATGCCGAGCCGTGCCCGCCAGCGCTCGTCGCCGCGCGCCGGGTCGGCGCCGAGGACCTGCACCCGCCCTCCCGAACGTGTCCGGAAGCCTTCGAGGATCTCGATCGTGGTGGTCTTGCCCGCGCCGTTCGGGCCGAGCAGCGTGAGCACCTCGCCGCGGCGAGCCTGGAAGGTCACCTCGCGCAGCACCTCGGTGGCGCCGTAGCTCATCCGCAGGCCGTCGGCCTCAAGGGCGGTGTCACTCATCGCTCAGCGACTCCCGTACGCGCGCCTTGAACTCGGCCCGGTCGACGCCCGCCACGTCGAGCGCGCGTGGCACGGTGCCGACGTTGAGCTCCAGCACGCCGAGCAGCAGGTGCTCGGGCCGCAGCTTCTTCTTGGTGCCGGCCGCGATCATGCCCCGTTCGATCACGAGCTTGGCGGAGGTGCCCAGCCGTGACGGTTTGCCGGGCGACGGGCTCGGCCCGGGCAGGCCGTCCTCTGGGAACGAGATCCCGGCGGCGCCGAGGCTCTGCCGGAACTCGCCTTCCAGCGCGTCGCGGAACCCCTGGCGGTCGAGCCCCACCGAGCCGAGCAGGCCCTGCACCTCGTCCTGTTCCGCGGTGGCGATCGCCAGCAGCAGGTGCTCGGCCTCGATGGTCGCCGACCCGGTCTGCTGGGCCTCGACCGCGGCCTGCTCCGTGACCGCCTGTAGGTACAAGGCGAATTCACTCGCCATCAGCGCCTCCTCGGGAGATCGACGCCCGCGGCGATGAGCCGTCTGGCGTGCTTCTTGTGGACCGCCTGGCGCGTGATGCCGAGCGCCTCGGCGACCTCGGACCAGGTCCAGTCGCCGCGCATGGCCTGCTCGACCGCGGCGTCCTCGAGGCGGTCGGCGAGGCGCCGCAGCGCCACGACGGCCGCGAGCCCGTCGGCGGGGTCCTGCGGCGTGGGAATCTCGACACCCGACATATAAGCAACCTAGGTTGACACCAAGAGCGTTGTCAACTCAGGTTGCTAACAGGGGTTGGAGGTCAGCGGCGGGCCTGGGCGCGGTAGTGGTCGAGCACGTCCTGGCGGAGCAGGTAGCCGAAGCCAGCGCGTTCCAGGCGCAGGCCGAGCGCACTCTCGTCCTGGCCGAGCGCCTCGGCGGTGCGCCCGAGGTGCCAGTCATGTGCGGCCAAGCGCGAGAGAAGGTAGCCGCGCCGGACCTGGGTCTCCGACAAGCGGAAGGTCTTGAGGTAGGCCAGCCGGGCGTCCTCGTCGCGGCCCACGGTGATGGCCTCGCCGATGTGGTTCTCCTGGCCGAGGCGGAACGAGGGCAGGAAGCGGTAGAGCTCGCACTCGTTGAGGTACTGGACGAGGTGGGTCGAGCCTTCGTCGTCGAAGAGCCGCGCCGCCATGACCTCGTCGTGGAAGCCCGCCCACTCGCGCTGCAGCCGGTCGGCCTGCTTGCGCAGATCCGCCAGCGAGCGCACTGCGGCGTCGTCGACGCGGCCGCCGAACGAGGGCACGTGCGGGCGGAGCAGCCCGTACTGGTAGATGAGCTCGCCGTACAGGTCCTCGATGAGCGTGGCGTGCAGCGCCCGGTAGTCGTCGGGGTGCGGCACCACGAACGCCGAGGCCAGCGAGTCGGCCACGTAGATCAGGACGCCGCACTGGCCAGGATGGATCTCGAAGATCCGCAGCGCGTCGTCCAGGTCGCGCACGTGCGCGCCCGAGTACGCCTCCTCGACGCGGGGCGACATGCCCGAGGAGATCGCCCGCCGCGACCACTCCTCCCAGGCGATCTCCGGCCCGCCGAAGTGCAGTGCGAGGTAGCCCTCGACCGCCAGGTGCAGCGGCAGGAACCGCAGCCGGTTCTTGCTGACCCGGCGGGCCATCCGGCGCGGCATCCTGATCGGCATGCACGCCGGCAGCAGCCCGCGTTCCTCGCGTTCCAGCAGGCGGGTGCCGTACGCGGCGGACGCGTCGTCCTCCTCGCCCATCCAGGTGGCGACGAAGGCGTGCGGCACATAGGAGGTGTAGTAGGTGCCGTCGCCGACGTCGACGACCGTCGGGTCGTCTCCGTACACGCGCCGGTTCAGCCGCAACTCGGCGATCGGCTCGTCGCGCACGAGCGGCACCAGGCGGATCCCGCCCCACGTCTGGGACGGCCGGGTCTGCAGTCCCTCCAGGCTGAACCGCGTCATCGGGCGTCCGCCTCCAGGAACCGTGCGACCTGGTCGTCCAGGTGCGCCCGCAGCTCGGCCAGCCCGGCGCGCCCCTCGGCGAAGCGCGCCAGCTCGACCAGCGACGGCAGGTCCTCGGCGTCGCGGATGCCCGCCGTCGGCACGGCCGGCGACAGCCGCCGGACGTCGAAGTCGGCGGCGTCGTAGACCGGGTTCAGGTGCGTGATCGCGACCCGGCCGCGCGGGTCCAGGCGGGTCCGCCAGACGCGCAGCACCTCTCCGGCCAGGCCCGGCGGGGCGTTGTCCCAGCCGTCCGACACGATGATCAGGCGGTCCGGTGAGCCGTCGAGCGCGTCCAGCACGCGTTCGCCGAGCGGCGTCGGCCCGTAGGGGTAGAGCAGCAGCGCGTCGCTGCGGCCGGAGGTCCACAGCGGCGTGTAGTCGGCGGCGAGCGCCTCCAGCAGGAAATGGCCCGCCAGCGCGACCGCGAGCGGGCGGCGGCGCTTCTGCGGAGAACCGGTGGCGGAGAAGCTGTCGTCCAGGACGGCCGCGACCCGTCCCCACGTTCCGGCGAGCCTTCCGGCGGTACGGCGCGCGGCGGCGCGCAGGGCGGCGGTCAGCTCCTCACGGCGGCGCGCACGGTCGTCCAGCGGCAGCGAGAGCACGTAGGTCGCCAGGCGGGTGAGCGGCATCGAGCTCAGGTCGGCGGCGATGGCGCCGACCTTGCGTTCACGCGCGTTCTCCTGCATCCGCAGGCGTTCGAGCCGGGTCATCCGCGGCTCGATGCGCTCCAGGAAGACCTTGCGCGGGATGCCGTGCTTGTCGGCGAAGCCCTCGGCGACGGTGTACGGCAGGTCGTACAGGGCCCGGTGCTCGTAGTGGGCGCGCCGCCACGTCTCGAAGATGGGCGTCTGGAAGGCCTTGGGCCCGTGCGGGTAGAAGAGGAAGGCGCGCGTCTCGTCGTCCAGGGTCAGGTGGGCGTGCCGCACCACGTCCTTGACCGCGCCGCGGTACTTGACCGCGTCGAACGCAAGGTCGGGCCGCGCGGCCAACCAGTCGCGCATGATGGCACGGGTGCGCCGGTTGTTGACGCCCGCGGCGCGCAGGTCGCGGAAGAGCCGGTAGACGCGCTGCGGCGGGAGCGCCTCCAGGCGCCGCGCGATCAGCCGGCCCTCCGCGCCGTCGATCTTGGACACCAGCAGGTTCCGCGCGATGAGGGCGGCGTTGTGGTCGTTGATGTCCAGCGCGAGCGTCGCCGCGTACAACTCGCGGTAGTTCTCCAGCATGTACGCGTGCAGGAAGGACAGCGAGAGCCGCTGCTGCCCCTGGTCGTGGTGGAACTCCCGCTGCCCCGTGGACGTGATCGCGGCGTTCACGAACATCAGCACGTCCTCGCATGCGATGAGGTCCGCGAGCGTCTCGGTCATGGCCTTCCACGTTCGGCACGGGAAATCGGAGGTGCCGGCCGGGGCTAGGAGGCACGAGCTGCGAATGATCGCTTAATAGGCGGTTTCCGGAAGTCGCACCGGAGTCCCGCGGCCGGCCCTCGCACCGTAACACCGGGTCAGGGCCGATACGTACCGAAATACCACGCGTTGCCCTCGAGGTCCTTGGCCCCGTACTCGCGGCTCCCGTAGGGCTGGTCGGTCAGGTCCATCGTGATCTCGGCCCCCGCGGCCTTGGCCCGGTCGTGGTGGGCATCGGGGTCGTCGACCGCCACGTAGATGCCCGCTCCCCCGGCCGGAGCCTGCGAGATCATGAAGACGCCGGTGTCGTAGCGCACCTGGGCGTGGACGATCTGCCCGTCGTCGCCCTTGTAGACGTCGTGCGCCTCGAAGCCGAACGCCTTCTCCAGCCATTCGATGGCCTTGGCCGGGTCGGCGTAGTTGACCAGCGGATAGAACGTGCGCCTCGTCGAGGCAGAAGTCGAATCAGTCATGCACTCATGCTCCCCCAGGCCTGATCAGGGGGTCTTGGACGAATGTGACCTCGCGGCATCGCGTTCGGCGGCCAGGCGGCGCGTCTCGCCGGAGACCGGGGCGGCCAGGATCGAGGCGACGATGTCGATCAGGTAGCTGGTGAAGAGCCGGTCGTCGGTGTGGGGGCCGGAACGGGCCCGGCGGGCCAGCTCGATCGAGGCGTACAGGATCGCGGTGAAGCGGCGGTGCAGCCGGGCCGCGTCCGCCTCCAGCAGGGGCTCGACGGCGGCCCGCCAGCGGCACAGGCTGTCGGCCGGGTCGTCCAGCACGGTCTCGGGGACGACCGGATCTGGCCGGTTGAGCACCTCGGCCCAGACCTGGAGGAACTCCCGCCCGCCGGGGTCGGCGAGCTGCGCGGCCAGCGGCCGGATCAGCGCCCCGGCGAGGTCGCGGACGCCGCCCTCGGCCGCCTCGCAGGCGTCCAGCAGCGCGTGCCGCCGCGCGTCGATCTCGACCATGTGCCGCGCGAAGATCTCCTTGATCAGCCCCGAGCGGCCCGCGAAGTGGTACTGGACGGCGGTGGCGTTGCGCGCCCCGGCCGCCTGGTTGATCTCCCGGAGGCTGACCGCGTCGAGGCCGCGCTCGGCGTAGAGCCTGCGCGCGGCCTCGACGAGCCTGTCCTTGGTGCCGAGCCCGTCCTTGGTGCTGTCGCTCACTCGTTCCCTAGGGCGTGTTCGAGGGCCTCGGCGTAGCGCTCGCGCGCCGCCTCGCGCCGGGTGGGTAGATGGCCGGTCGGCCACAGGCCCTTCACGGGCTCGTAGTCTCGCAGGATCTGCCGCGCCACGGTGATCTTGTGGACCTCGGTGGGCCCGTCGGCGATGCCGAGCGCCTCGGCGCCGAGCAGCATCCCGGCGAACGGCATCTCGTTGGAGACGCCGAGCGCGCCGTGCAGGTGCATGGCCCGCTGGACGACGTCGTGGAAGACCTTGGGCATGGCGGCCTTCACCGCGGCGATGTCCTTACGGACCACCTTGTAGTCGCCGTGCTTGTCGATCAGCCAGGCGGTGCGCAGCACCAGCAGCCGGAACTGCTCCATCTCGATCCAGCTGTCGGCGATCTTCTCGCGGGTCATCTGCATCTTGGCCAGCGCGCCGAACCGGGTCTCGCGCGATACCGCTCGCTCGCACATCATGTCGAACGCCTTGCGCACCTGGGCGATCGTGCGCATGGCGTGGTGGATGCGGCCGCCGCCGAGCCGGGTCTGCGCGATGACGAACGCGCCGCCCTCGGCGCCGAGCAGGTTGCCCGCGGGCACCCGGACGTTCTCGTAGCGCAGGTAGCCGTGCGAGCCCTCGCGTTCGCCGCCGACGCCCACGTTGCGCACGATCTCCAGGCCCGGCGTCCCGGCGGGCACGATGAACATCGACATGCCCTCGTAAGCGCTCACCTCGGTGTCGGTCACGGCCATCACGATGATGAACGTGGCGTGCCGGGCGTTGGAGGAGAACCACTTCTCGCCGTTGATGACCCACTCGTCGCCGTCGCGCACGGCCCGCGTGGTGAACAGCGTCGGGTCGGCGCCGCCGTGCGGCTCGGTCATGGAGTACGAGGAGGAGATCTCGCCGTCCAGCAGCGGGCGCAGGTAGCGCTCCTTCTGCTCGTCGGTGCCGAAGTGGGCGAGGATCTCGGCGTTGCCGGAGTCGGGGGCCTGGCAGCCGAACACCGAGGGGGCCCAGCGAGAACGGCCCAGGATCTCGTTCAGAAGGGCCAGCTTGACCTGCCCGAAGCCCTTGCCGCCAAGCTCGGGGCCCAGGTGGCAGGCCCACAGGCCCTGCTCCTTCACCCGCTGCTGGAGCGGCCGGACGATCTCCTTGTAGCGCGGGTCTTCCTTGTCGTAGGGGTCGCCGAGCACCAGATCGAGGGGCTCGACCTCGTCGCGGACGAACGCGTCGGCCCAGTCGAGCAGCTTCTGGTACTCGGGGTCGGTCTCAAAGTCCCATGCCATGCGGCGATAATCCGCCCATCTGAGTTCCTAATGCAAGTGCATCATACTGACGGTTCTCTTACCGTGATGGCAAAACTACGGTAAGTAATTACCCATGACCGTCTACGTGCTCGCGGCGGCATGCGCCGTACTCCTGGTGCTCATCGCCGGCCGCCTGGTGAGAAGGGTGAACAAGGCCAGCGACGACGACGCGCCCGACGGCCCGACCAACGGCTACACCGGCGCGATGCTGTCGGCGCTGTTCCTGCTGGCGTTCGCCATCGCGATCGTGGTGCCCTGGACCAACACCGACGCGGCCCGGGTCAACACCTACACCGAGAGCGAGGCCGTGGTGGAGGGCGCCTGGGCCGCGTCCCGGCTGCCCGCGCCCGACGGCCAGCGGGTCGTCGCCGAGCTGCGCGGCTACGTCGAGCAGGTGCGCGGTCCCGAGTGGGACCGGATGGCCGACGGGCAGATGACCGGGGACGGCTGGGCCCGTCTCGAACGGCTCCGCCGCGAGGTCGCCGGGCTGCGGCTGAAGGGCGACGACCAGGAGGAGATCCGTACCTCCGTGCTGGACCACCTCGCCGAGATCTCGGCGGCGCGGCGCCAGCGCGCGATGGACGCCAAGGCCACGCCGCCCGCCGGGCTGCTCGTCGTCACCGTCGCGACCGGCCTGATCGTGCTGCTGTTCCCGTTCCTGTCCGGCGCCCGGCCGCGCGGCATGAGCCTCATCCCGATGGTGCTGATGGCCGCGCTGCTCGGGATCGGCACCTGGCTGTGCTTCGACATCTCGCACGCCTTCGCCGGCGCGCTGGCGGTGAGGCCCGACGCGTTCAACGCCGTGCTGACCGAGCTCCAGCGCATCTCGGGGAGCGCCTGACCGTGCGGCGCCGCGTCCTGGCCGTACCGGCCGCGCTCATCGTCGTCGCGCTCGGCGGCGCCTCCGCGCCCGTCGCGCTGGCCGATCCCGACCCGGGCGACGACGACGTCTCGGTCTGCGTCGACCACACCGTCAGCGTGCACGTCGACGGCGGCGTGTGCGTACGAATCGGGCCCGGCTGCGGCTGCCACAAGGTGCCCCGGCCGACTCCCAAGCCGCCCCACCCGACGCCGACCGCACCCCACTCGCCGCCACCACCTCCGCCTCCTCCACCTCCTCCACCTCCTCCGCCGCCGCCTCCGGCCAATAACCCCTCGGCCGCCCCGGCACCCGCACCGGCACCGGCACCGGCACCGCCCGTACAGGCGAAGCCGAAGCCACAACCGAAGCCGAAACCTCAGCCCAAGCCGAAGCCGCGTGCGACGCCCTCGCCAGCGCATCACCGGCCTCGGCATGTGACGGCGAAGGCCCCGCATCGGCGGCGGACCGGGCTCGCGGCTCCGCTCGTGGTGGTGGTCCTGACCGTCGCGATCGCCGCCGGGACCGCCCTGGCGTTCTCGCGCTGACCGCCTGTTACTCTCCGGTAAGGATCGCGTGCCGTTCGCGTGCCGCCGGAGAGGAACGACCGTGGAGCAGCCCGAGGGGATCGACCCGGCACTGGTGGACTTCACCGTCCTGGCCGGCTGGATGGACGCTCAGGGGCTGCCGGACGGGCCGTTCGAGGACGTGGCGCCGCTCGCCGGCGGCACCCAGAACACCTTGATCCGCTTCACCCGGGGCGGCCGGACGTACGTGCTGCGGCGCGGCCCGCGCCACCTGAGGGCCCGTACCAACGACGTGCTCCGCCGCGAGGCCCGCGTGCTGACCGCGCTGGACGGCACCGATGTGCCCGCCCCGCGCATCCTCGCCGCGTCCCCCGACGAGAGCGTGATGAACGGCGCGGTCTTCTACCTGATGACGCCGGTCGACGGCTTCAACGCCTCGGTCGCGCTGCCCGAACCGCACCTGTCCAGCCCGGCGATCCAGCGCGAGATGGGCCTGAACGCGGCGCGGGCGCTGTCCTCGCTCGGCGCCGTCGACCACACCGCCGTCGGCCTCGGCGACTTCGGCAAGCCCGAGGGGTTCCTGGAACGCCAGGTCGGCCGCTGGATGTCGGAGCTGGAGTCCTACAACGCCCTGGACGGCTACCCCGGTCCCGACATCCCCGGCCTGGACAAGGTCCCCGGCTGGCTGGACGACAACCGTCCCACGACGTGGCGGCCGGGCATCATGCACGGCGACTACCACCTGGCCAACCTGATGTACGCCCCGGACGGGCCCGAGGTGGCGGCGATCGTCGACTGGGAGATGTGCACGATCGGCGACCCGCTGCTGGACCTCGGCTGGCTGCTGGCCACCTGGCCCGACAAGGACGACGAGAGCACGTCGCTGGCGGGCCCGCTCGGCGCGTCCGGCGCCCTGCCCACGGCCGCCGAACTGGTGACGGCCTATGGCGAGCGTTCGGAGGCGACGGCGGGCCGCGACCTGTCGGCCATCACCTGGTACGCGGTGCTGGCCTGCTTCAAGCTCGGCATCGTGCTGGAGGGCACGCACGCCCGCGCGTTCGCGGGCAAGGCGCCCAAGGAGACCGGCGACCTGCTGCACGCCATCACGCTGGGGCTGTTCCGGCGCGCGCAGACCTTCATCGCCTCCGCGAGCTGATCCTTAGGCGGGTCCGTAGGCTGATCCTCAGGCGGGGGTGAGCCGCCAGAAGCCGTACGGGTTGAAGAAGATGTCGTCGTCCTCGTACCGGTCGCACTCCACGCGGCTGATGATCCAGCGGGGCTCGTCCTCGCTCAGCCGGAAACCCTCGCCCTCCCGCATCTCCTCGGCGCGCTCCTCGGTCAGCATGTAGAGCGCCATGCCGTCGATGAGGCGCGCGAGCTCGGCCGCGTCCGGCTCGCCGTCCCAGGCGATCTCGATGTCGGGCTGCCCGAGCAGGTGCATGCCGCAGCTGTAGTAGAGGCCGTCGTCGGCGATCGGCCGCTTGACCAGGGCGAGGTAGAGCGGCAGCACGGACTTGTCCTGCGCGGCGGCACCCTCGGCGAGCTCCAGCCAGCGCTCGCGGCCGTGCGTGAGCCCGTTGCTCTCGTTCTTCACCGCCGTGACGCCCGAGCGCAGCAGCTTGGCGGTGAGCTCCAGCGTCCAGCGCGCGACGTCGACCGCCACGAACGGGAAGATCTGCCGCGAGACCAGGTAGGCGACGCTGTCGTGGCCCTCGACGGCATCCCAGTCGCCCTCCTCGAAGGAGGCGCGCGCCAGGGACGCCTCGAACGCCCGCGGCATCCGGGGGTCGGGCTCGGTCTCGGAGTACTCGCGGTCGAGCTCGAAGCCCGCCTCCTCGGCCAGCGCCTCGATCGCGTCGAGGTCGAGGCCCTCGCCCAGCGCGCAGAGCACGTGCCGGGGATGCAGAACAACAAGATCATCGCTCATCCGGCGGACTCTATGACATCACGTTCACATTCGTCCGGAAAAGCACGAGGAAGGACGCTATTCCGATCATTCGACCTCTTGTAGTACTACGCATCGTCGTACTACCGTCGGTCGTATAAGTGCGCGGGGGCCGACACCACCACGGAGGTGGCGACGATGTCAGCGACCGGAAGCGCCGCGAGGGCGCTCGACGAACGGTTCGGCTCGGCCGGGTTCGCCCGGCGGGCGATGCGCAAGGCCTTTCCCGACCACTGGTCCTTCATGCTGGGCGAGATCGCGCTCTACTCGTTCGTCGTACTGCTGGCGTCGGGGGTCTTCCTGACCTTCTTCTTCAAACCGAGCATGGGCGAGGTCGTCTACAACGGCTCGTACGCGCCGTTGCGCGGGACGCAGATGAGCGAGGCGTACTCCTCGACGCTGCGCATCAGCCTGGACGTGCGCGGCGGGCTGCTGATGCGGCAGGTCCACCACTGGGCCGCGATCATCTTCGTCGCCGCGATCATGGCGCACCTGCTGCGGGTGTTCTTCACCGGCGCGTTCCGCAAGCCGCGCGAACTCAACTGGCTGCTCGGCTTCACGCTGTTCACGCTGGCGCTGGTGAACGGCTTCACCGGCTACTCGCTGCCCGACGACCTGCTGTCGGGCACCGGGCTGCGGCTGATCTTCGGCGCGATCGAGGCGATCCCGGTCGTCGGCACGTACCTGAGCTTCTTCGTGCTCGGCGGCGAGTTCCCGGGCACCGAGATGATCCCGCGCTTCTACATCCTGCACGTGCTGCTCGTGCCCGGCCTGATGCTCGCCCTGGTGCCGGTGCACGCGATCATCCTGCCGTGGGTGCAGAAGCACACCGACTTCCGTCGCGGCCGCAGCACCCAGAAGGCGGTCGAGGGCAAGCCGTTCTACCCGGTCTTCATGGCCAAGACCGCCGCGTTCTTCCTCTTCACCACGGCCGTGACCGTGCTGATGGCGACGTTCGTGCAGGTCAACCCGATCTGGCTGTACGGGGCGTACTCCCCCACCGCGATCAGCGCGGGCTCGCAGCCCGACTGGTACCTGGCGTTCGGCGACGGCGGCCTGCGCCTGATGCCCGGCTGGGACCTCAACGTCGCCGGTCACACGCTCGCGCTCGGCATCCTCGTCCCGCTCCTGGTCATCACGGTCTTCTTCACGGGCATCGCGCTCTACCCGTTCCTGGAGGCGCGCTTCACCCGCGACCGCTCGATCCACCACATCCTCGACCGCCCCCGCGACGCCGCGGTCCGCACCGGCATCGGCGTCGCCGCGATCGTGTTCTACGGCGTCCTGTGGGCGGCCGCGGGCAACGACGTCATCGCGCACACCTTCCACCTGTCGCTGTTCGCCACGACCTGGTTCTTCCGCGCGGCCCTGGTGATCGGCCCGGTCATCGGCTTCACCGTCGCGCACCGCGTCTGCCTCGGCCTGCAGCGCCGCGACATGCTGATCCTCAAGCACGGCATCGAGACCGGGATCATCATCCAGGAGCCCTCCGGCCGCTTCATCGAGCGCCACCGCCCCGCCCCCGAGGAGACCAGAAAGGCTCTGGAACGCGCCTGACCTCGGCAGACCGCGCGCCCTCCGCCGCACCGCCTACTTCGCGCAGCCCCGGCTCACGTGATCGGCCTGGTCCGGCGGGGTCGCGGTCCCCGGAACCACGGCGAGCGCCTGGTGCGGCCCGACGCTGAACAGCGTCCGGTCGAACCTGTGCCGGTTGGCCGGGTTGAAATGATCGTCGTGGTTGATGAAACGCACGGCTGATCCGGTGTTGTTGCGCACCGACTCAATCCGGTCGTTCCAGTCCCACCAGCCGAGATCGCTCCAGCCGCAGGCGGCCAGCCTCGCGCGCGGCCATCCGAAGTCCTTGTGAGAGTAGAAGCAGATCCATCCGGTCGGGCAGTCGGCGGCGGCGGCGTCGCGGTAACCGGGTTCCCCGGCCCCGATCACGAACTTCCCCTCGCCGTAGGACACCTCATGCGCGTTGATCTGGTCGCCACCGGGGAGTTGGAGGAGCTGACGGTCGATCTGGGCTTGCACCGTCGGGTTCCAGCCTTGCCGGGCCGCCCCACGGGCGCCACCACGGGCGCCACCATGGGCACCGGCCCCTGAACTGGTCGCGACGATCCCGATTCCGATCGCGGCGACGACGATGACGGCGAGCGCGGACCAGATGACGACCGGCCGTCCGCGCCACGGTGAGCGTCGTGGGGCGGGCGGCGGCGTTTCATCAAGCGCAGACTCCTGGGAGCCGGGAGCCTCGGCCGCGGAGAGCAGCGCCCAGGTCTTCATCCATCGGCCCGCCTGGGCGTCGTTGCGAGCGTAGGCCCGCACGACCTTGTCCACGACATCGCGGCGCGGCCGCCGCTTTCCCGTCAGGGTGTCGCACAACGTGCTGCCCGGAATGCCGGTGAGCCTCTCCAATTCCTTATACGTCTGCCCCCTCGCGATCCGCATTCGGCTGAGCACGTTGAGGAACTCCGAGAGGTTCTCGGCGCGCGCAGGATCTGCGTGATCGTCATTTCCCCTTGCCGCAGAGTTCATTGTCCGCCCCGATCCCCCGACCGCTCTGCGTTGGCGGTTGATGATGCTACGCCCGGCAGGCCGGGGGGTTGAGCGCCTGTCCGCACTCGGCCGGACGGCACCGCGAGCACCCGCCTTCACCTGCCGATACACCGTCCGGACATCCGGGATGATCCGGGATGCCCCGGTCACCTTGCGCCACCTACCGGACGCGAGAAGAAATGTGTTGCCGAAAGAGAGGAGAATTCGATGGCGTCAATCAAGGTGGTACGGGTGTTCGCGGCGGCCGTCGCGGGAGCCGCGCTCGTCGGCCTGGCACCGGCGACGCATGCCGGCGCGTGGGGTGAGGCGTGGTTCCCCGGCCAGAACCCGTCGTGCGCTTCGAACGAGCAGATCGGCAGCGGACAGGGCGCTCCAACCTCGATCTACGACGACAAGGGCGACTACTGGGGCTGGGCGGAGTGGCGTTGGGGCACCTCCGGCTCCTGCGCGGGCTATCAGTGGGCCCGGTTGCACATCACCGACGGCATCCCGCTCTTCTCCGACCACCTGACCGTCCAGCTCAGGAAGACGACGAACGGCACGGTGACCCAGGCGTTCCTGGGCGGTGGCGGGGGGATCGCCGCCGGCACCTACGACAGCACGGTGCTGTACGCACCGCACGGCGTCAGCGTGCCCATCGAAGGGACGGTCGAGAACACGCTCGCCAAGGCCTACGTCGGCGACAACCCCCATCCGGTGTCCAGCCGCGTGTTCTTCGGCCACGGCGGCATCCGGCAGCAGTGGGTCGCGTAAATTTGACCTAGAGGTACAGAACGTGTGTAGAGTGCCCGACATGGGCAGACCGAAGCAGTTCGATCCGGAGCTCGCGGTCGAGCAGGCGATGCAGGTCTTCTGGCGCAAGGGGTACGCCTCGACGACGCCGCAGGACCTCATCGACGCGCTGGGCATCGGCAAGGGCAGCCTCTACAACGCGTTCGGCAGCAAGCACGCTCTCTTCGAGCGCGCGCTGAAGCGTTACCGGGAGAGCCAGGCCGACGCCCTGGCCGAGCTTTTGGCTCGGCCAGGGCCGGTGAAGGAGCGGCTGCGGACGACGCTGGCGTTCATCGCGGAGATGAACCTCGGCGATCCGGACCGGCGGGGCTGCCTGGCGGTGAACACCGCCGCCGAGCTCGCCTCGTCCGACCCGCAGGCCAACGACCTGGTGTCCCGGATGTTCGACCGGACCGAGGAAGCGTTCCGGGCGGTCATCGAGGAGGGGCAGCGGACCGGCGAGATCTCTTCGGAGCGGGACGCCCAGGCGATCGGGAGCCTGATGCTCAACACGGTCGTCGGGCTCCAGCTGCTGTCCAAGACCGCGAACGGGCCGGAACGGCTCGCGCGGGTGATCGACGCACTGCTTGAGACTTTCTGAGGAGCTTGGTTACCGATGGAATTGAAGCTTGCCGGCAAGACCGCGATCGTGACCGGCGCGAGCCGGGGTGTCGGCCTGGCGACCGTGCGTGCGCTGGTCGCCGAAGGCGTGAGGGTGGTCGGCGGCTCTCGTACGATCACCGCCGAGCTGAAGGAGACCGGGGCCGTGCCGGTCTCGGTGGACCTGAGCACGGCCGAGGGCGCCGCCGAGCTGGTCGAGCGGGCGCTGAACGAGCTGGGCGGGGTGGACCTGCTGGTCAACAACGTCGGCGGCGGCGACGGCGTGGAGCTCGGCGGGTTCCTGGAGCTGGACGACGCGCACTGGCAGGGGACGTTCGACATCAACCTCTACAGCGCGATCCGCGTCAGCCGGGCCGCGATGCCGAGCCTGATCGAGCGCAAGGGCGCCGTCGTGAACGTCTCCTCGATCGGAGGCTCGCTGCCCGCGGGCCCACCGCTCGCCTACAACGTCGCCAAGGCCGCGCTCAGGTCGTTCAGCAAGGGACTGGCCGAGGAGTTCGGGCCGCAGGGCGTGCGGGTCAACACGGTGTCGCCGGGTCCGGTCCGTACGGCCATCTGGGAGGCGCCGGACGGGTTCGGTGGCAAGCTGGCCGCCGCCACCGGCACCGAGCAGGACGCGTTCCTCGACCAGGTGCCCGCGATGATGGGCATGGTCACGGGCCAGATCACCGAGCCCGAAGAGGTCGCGGCCCTCATCACGTTCCTGCTGTCGGACGTCGCCTACAGCGTCACCGGCTCCGAGCACCTGATCGACGCCGGCGCCGTCAAGACGATGTGATCCGCAGCTTCTGAAGGTTGCGCCGCGGTTTGATCCCGTGCGCCCGCAGCCGGTGGAGGAGGTCGTCCATCAGCTTGCGGGTCTCGGGATTGAACGCGCGGGCCCGGATCTCCTCGGGCACCGCCCGCACCCCGATCCGGTTGAGCTTCAGCCCCAGCGTCACCACCGGCTGAACGCCCGGCACCTCGGGCAGCGCCCCGTACAACTCCCGCGCCCACTTGGGCAGGGTGTAGTACGCCATCGCGCCGATCGGGAACCACATGAACTTGAACGGCGCGAGAAAGCGCAGCTTGCGCGGCATCTTCGGCCACAGCAGGAAGCGCACGGTCGCCCGCGACTCGGGGATGACGCGCAACTCCTTGCGGAACTGCTCGAAGTACTCCGCCATCTCGGCCGCGGACCCCGGCACGTCCTCCTCGTGCAGCCCGACGTACGTCGCGGTGTGCCGCTGCTCGTCGTAGTAGGCGTCGATCTCCTCGGGGGTGAGCTTCAGGCCCCGCCGCGTGATGACCTCCAAATACGAGGAGACCTCCGCGCAGTGCACCCACAGCAGCAGCTCGGGCTCGTCCACCCGGTGCGTGCGGCCGGTGTCGGGGTCCTTGATCCGCAGCCTCTTATGAACTGCCCGCACCCTGGCGCCGAGCGCATCTGCCTGCTCCGGCGTGCCAACGGTCGTCACCGCCACGAAATTGGCGGTGTTGAACAGCCGCTGCAGGGGCTCCTCCAGGAAGTTGGAGTTCTGCCACACGCCGCGCATCGTCGTCGGGTGGAGCGCCTGGAGCATCAGCGCCCGCACACCGGCGACCACCATGAGCGGATCCAGGATCACGCGCCACGACACCGTCTCGGGCCCGTGCACGATCGTCTCTCGCGTGCTCACCATAGTAAGCACATGCTTACACGGGCAGCGCCGCCCAGACAACCCGGCCCCCATTGGAGGTCGGGCACGTTCCACAGCGCACCGCGATCGCCTCCACGCCGAACAGCCCGCGCCCGTCGACCGACCACTCATCGGGCTCCGCCGTCCCGAACAACGGCTCCCCATCTCCGCCCTCGTCATAGACCGCGACGAAGAGCGCCGCGTCCCCTTGCGCGGCCTGAACGGTGAACTTCCCGCCGGGCCGCCCCGAACGTGTGTGCTGGATCGCGTTGGTCGCCAGCTCCCCGGCGATCCAGACCGCGTCGTCACACGCGGCCTCCCGGCTGAAGAGCGTCCCGACGAACGCCCGCGCCTCCCCCACTTCCTCGGGAACGCCCGCAAAGGACCTCCACCACTCGTACGCGGGCTTGTCGTACCGGCACATCACAGGCGCTCTCCATCGGTCGTCGTTTCCGACGCAAGACCGTCCCGTGCCAGGACGCCAAATGCGATCCCCATCTACCCCCGCCGCATTACCCACCACCCCACCCCCCTGACCAGCACCTTTGCCGCTAGAACCGCTGGCGCATCCCCAATTCGCCCGAGTGTTCTCCATGTCCGTTCCGGAGCGTGTTCGCAGACGTACGATCCGTGCATGACCAGTGACTGCCGGGGCAAGGCCGAGGCGCTGCGAGCGCAGGGCTTCACCGTCGACCAGATCGCCACCGTCTTCGCGCTCGACCACCCCGAGCTCAGCCCCCTGCGCGTCTACCGCTTCGCAGCCGGCCTCACCGCCCGCGACGCGACCTGCCTCTGCAACCAGGCCGATCCCGCCGGCACGGCGTCACTCCGCGAAGCACGCCTCTACGACTACGAAGGCTGGCCCACGACCGGCAGGCGCCCACCCGCCTGGACGCTCACACTTCTCGCCCGCGTCTATGGAACGTCCGCACGCAGCCTCATCAGCGACGCCGTCTACGGATCTTTTTCGGCCGATGAGCAGGAGGTCGTCGACTCCGCCGAATTGTCAAGGGTTACGTCTGCGTCCCCGCATGTCAGCATGGAGATGACGCGCGAGGACAGGGCAGACGCATTTACCCTTCCCTGGGAATTGAGCCCAGGAACCGTGTCGTCCGCCCTGTCCCCGCGTGAGACCGTGGATCTCTTCCACGCTCTCGCCGCGCTGGAGGCGGACGTGAAGCGACGTGACCTGCTGTTCCAACTCGCTCTCGCGTTTGGAGGCGGCGCAGCGATCCCCTTGCTCCGCCATCTGGATCCCGCTGAACGCGACCGCCTGGCCCGCGTCGTGACCGAGTCCGCCCACGTGGACACAGCGTCGGTCGCCAGCATCGAGAACCTCATCGCGCAGTGCCGTCGCCTGAACGACACCCATGGCCCAAGCGCAGTACTGCCCACAGTGGAGGGCCAGCGGACAGTGGTCGCAGGGCTCCTTCGCCGCGAGACTCTGCTACCCGCCGCACGCGATCGTCTGGTCCTGGCCTATGCCGAACTCTCGCAACTCGCTGGCTACCTGAACTACGACCTCCTGGACTACCGAACCGCAGCGCAGAAGTTCGGTGAGGGCCTGGACGCGGCGCTGGAAGTCCGCGACCCGAATCTGATCGCGTACCTGCACCTGTGGCTGGCGAGCATGGCCAACGACCAGGAGCGGCCCGGCATCGCCATGGATCATCTTTATGCCGCCCAGGGCTGGTTGGGGCTTGGGACAGGGCGGCTGGGACACGCCATGCACAAGAGCGTCAGCGCAGGCACTCTCGCCCTGACCGGCGATGGTCACGCCAGCGACCGCTCCTTCGATCGAGCCATGGACATCGCCGCTCGCGCGAGGAGCGGCGCGGAGCCCGCCTACTTCTATTGGCTCTCCCCCGCGATGATCAAGAGCGGTGGAACGAACCGGGTCCTGAATCTGAAGCGGCCTGATGCAGCGATCCAAGCGGCTGAAGAGAGCCTCCACGGCCTAGGCCCCTCCTACCGCATCGACCGTGGCTTCACCCTGACTTACCTCGCCGAGGCCCTCGTCCTGAAGCGCGAGATCGCGGCCGCAGTGGAAAAGACCCGTGAGGTGGCGGAGATCGCGGCGGACTGCCGTTCCGAGCGACTGGTGCGGAACGTTCGGCGAACGCGCTCTCGGCTGGAGCCATGGGCGGACACCGTCCACGTCCGCGAGCTGGACGAGCAGCTCCGGACGCTCAACCTTCAATGACGGCGAGCCTGCGCTCCGCCAGCTGTATGCCGCCCTCATCACCGAGTTGGACGAACAACTCGAGCGCCGCCCGGAAGGCGGGGCCGGCCTCCTCCGTCCGCCCCGTGTCGGCGAGCGCGTTTCCGAGAACCGCCAACGTCCAGCCCGCGTTGTAAGAGTCGCCCAGCTCGCGGAAGGCGGTCAGGGCAGCGTCAAAGATGACGATCGCCTCCTCAGACCTATCCACCAGCCGCAACGCACGTCCCAGGTTGGCGCCCGCGGCTGCTTCGGCGTGCCGGTCACCCACCTCGCGAAAGATCGCTGCGGACAGCTCCAGGACGACGATCGCCTCCTCCGCTCGCCCCCCTTGATACAGCGCGGTACCGAGGTTGGTCAGCGCTGCGCCTTCGCCACTGCGGTCGTGGAGTTCACGGCTGATGGCCAGCTCCCGCCGGTGCGCGTCCACGGCCTCCTCGTACCGATCGAGGTCCGCCAGTGCGATCCCGAGACTCGCTGACACCCGGCTCACCTCGCGCAGGTGGCCCCCCTCGCGGAACGCGGCTTCGGCGCGTGTATAGGCGTCGAGCGCCTCTTCGTGGCGTCGCGACCTGACCCAGATCACCCCCACCTTCGTCAGCATCCTGCCTTCGGCACGCCGGTCACCGATCTCCTGAAAGATGGGCACGGCGCGTTCCGCGACCTTGATGGCGTCCTCGAACCGCCCCATATTGAGCATCGTCATCGCGATCCGACTCAGCACGTCACCTTCGGCGGTCCTGTCGCCGGTGCGCCGGGCCTGTTCAAGGGCACGGGCGGCCAGAACGAGACGGCCGTTGAGCAGTCGTCGCTGCCAGAGAAGTGCCGCCAGCTCGACCGGCATTCCGGCCATGGCATCCAGGCCCTGGTCCATGGTCTCGTGAGAGGCGGCGCTCAGGTTGGGCAGTTCGTCGGTCAGCCAGTCCAGTACCTCATCCGTGCTGACGAACTCCGCTGAGTCCGGATCGGCGATCGTCGAGCCGAGATGCGCAGTGGCTGCGCGCGTGCGTTCCACATAAGAATCCAGTAGCCGCGACAGAGCTTCATCGCGCCCGTCATCATCGGCGTGCTCGTCTTCGAGACCGATCGCGTACTGGCGGATGAGGTCATGCATCTGCCAGCGTCCGTAGACGGCGCCCGTTTCGATCAGGTGAGCGCGGGCCAGGTCCTTCAGCACCTGCCGGACCGCGGGTTCTGCAAGCCCCGTCAGCACTGCGGCGGAACGCGTCGAAATATCGGGGCCTGGATTGATGGTCAGCATCCGGAACGTCCGTTGCTGCTCTTCGGTGAGCACACGGTAGGAACGCGCGAAGGCCTTGGCCACGGCCAGACCTCCGTACGCCAGCCCTTCGAGGGGCTTGAGCTCCGCCAGTTCGCCGGCGAGGCGAACGGGCCGGAGCAAGGGATCGTCGGCGAGCAGCGCCCCCACGATGCGGATCGCCAGCGGCAGCCGCCCGCACATCTCGACGAGATCATCCAGGCCGGTGACGCGTGTGTCGCCCGGATGGAGCAGGTCGACCACGCGCCTCAACATGTCCTCCGCGTCCGCCCGGGACAGCACGCCCAGGTCGAGCCGCCGGGCATCGAGCATGCTCAGCTTGTGGCGCGAGGTGACGATCGCCGCGCACTCCCCGTCCGTCGGCAGGAGCATCGACACCTGCTGGTCGGGGCTGACGTTGTCGGCCACCACGAGCACTCGCTGGCCCCGGCGTGCGAACTCGGCCAGGATCGAGCCGTACATCCGAACTCGTCCCTCGCCATCTGGCGGGATGTGCCCTGCGGGCACTCCCAGCGCCCGCAGCATGCCTTCCAAGACCTGCGTGGGATCGCGCATCCGGCCGTCGTCGTAACCGAAGAGGTCGGCGAACAGCACGCCGCCCGGAAACCAACCCCGTTCCAGAGCAGTACGTGCCGCCTGCACCGCGAGCTCGGTCTTGCCCACCCCTCCCATGCCTGCCACCGTGGTCACGACGACCGCAGGCCCGTCGGCGCGCGGCTTGAGGACCTCCATCACCTTGGCGAGGTCCACTTTCCTGCCGGTGAACGCCACGGAGGCTGCTGGCAGCCCCGACAGCGCAAGCGGCACCCGGGCCGGCAGCGTCACCGTGATGTCCCGGCCCATGACCGCAGGCCCGATCACGATCCCGCTCAGCTCGTTATGAGTCTCCCCCGCCATGACACCATCATCGGCAGACCCACCGCCGCCGACCATCGCATTGCCGAGTCCGGCCTCCGGACGCTCAACCTTCGACGCGGGCGAGCCTGCGTTCGGCGGCTGCTTTGCCTGTCGCGTCACCGAACTTAGTGAACAGGGCGATCGCGTCGCGGAAGGCGCCTTCGGCCTTCTCCCTGGGGCCTGTGACTGTGAGCGTGTCGCCGAGGTGGAACAGCGCCCACCCAGCGCTGCGTGAGGATCCGAGCTCGCGGAAGATGGTCACCGCACTGCCTGAGACGGCGGCGGCTTCCTCGTAGCGACCCGCTATCAGGAGCGCGCGTGCGAGGTTGGCTCCTGCGGTTCCTTCGGAGTAACGGTTGCCCAGCTCGCGGAAGATCTCCATCGAACGCTCCAGGACCGTGACGGCCTGCTGCGCGCGTCCGCTCTTGTACAGCGTGATCCCGAGGTTGGTGAGCGCTCCGCCCTCGCCGGAACGGTCGTGAAGCTCGCGGCAGATGTCCAGAGTCCGCTCATGGGCGTGCACGGCTTCCTCGAATCGCTGGACGTCCGTCAGCACCTCCCCCAAGCTCGTCGACGCCGAGCTCGCCCCGCGCAGGTTGCCCACCTCCCGGAAGACCGCTTCGGCGCCGGTGTAGGCGTCGATCGCCTCTCCATGGCGCCGCAACCTGGCCAAGGCAGCGCCCATGCTGGACAACGCCCTGCCCTCGCCATGACGGTCGTCGATCTCCTGGAAGACGGCCAGGGCACTTTCCCCTGCCACGACGGCTTCCTCGTACCGCCCCGCATGGATCAGCGTGAACGCGAGGTGGCACAGCGCACCGGCCTCGTCGCCTGGGGCGTCCAGTTCACGGAAGACGGCCGCCGCGGCCTCATGGGCGCTGACGGCCTCGTCGAACCGGTGCATCCCGGCCAGCGCGCACGCCAGATTGCCCAGCGCGTGGCCCTCGACGTTCCTGTCACCGATGCGGTGAGCGCCCTGGATGGAGACACGAGCCAGGGCGAGCCAATCGTTGAACAGCCGTCGCCCGTCCATGAATTCGGCGAGATGGTTCGGCAGGCGGGCCGCGACGAAGGGCTGGTGGGTCAAGGCCGCGTGAACGGCGGCGATCAGGTTGGGCAGTTCGCTGTCCAGCCAGCCCAGCGCCTCGTCTCGATCGGCGAAGCCCGATGACGCGGGGTCGATCGCCTTCGGGTCCAAGTGAGCGTGGGTCGCCTGGGTGCGTCGCAGATAGTGCTTCAGCAACCGCGACAGCGCCTCGTCACGCCCGTCGGTGTGGGCGAATTCCTCTTCGAGGCCCTCCGCGTACTGTCGCAGGAGGTCGTGGATCCGCCAGCGCCCGTACGTCTCGCCCGTCTCGATCAGGTGGGCGCGCGCCAGGTCCCTGAGTATCTGCCGTACGGCAGGCTCGGCCAGCCCGGTGAGCACCGCGGCGGCCTCTGTCGAGACGTCGGGGCCCGGGTTGATGCTCAGCATCCGGAACGTGCGCTGCTGCTCGCCGGTGAGGGTGCGGTACGAGCGCGCGAATGCCTTGGCCACGGCCTCGCCGCCGTACGCCAGACCTCCCAGCGGATTGACCTCCGCCAGCTCCCGGGCCAGCTGGGCGGGCTGGAGCGAGGGCTCGTCGGCGAGGAGGGCGCCCACGATCCGTACGGCCAAAGGCAGCCGCCCGCACATCTCCACGAGCTCACCGACGTCGGTGACGCGGGTGTCACCGGGGCGGCCGACCTCGACCACGCGCCTCAGCATCTCCTCGGCCTCGGCCCGGGACAGCACGTTCAGGTCGAGCAGCCGTGCGTTGAGCATGGCCAGGGTGTGGCGCGAGGTGACGATCGCCGCGGACTCCCCATCCGTCGGCAGGAGCATCGAGACCTGCTGCTCGGAGTTGACGTTGTCGGCCACCACGAGCACGCGCCGCTCCTGCCTCGCGAACTCCCCCAGGATCGACCGGTACATCGCGACGCGTTCATGACCGCCCGGCGGAATGTGCTCATCGGGTACGCCCAGCGACCGCAGCATGCCACCGAGAACCTGCGTGGGGTCGCGCTTCCGATCGCAGTCGTAACCGAAGAGATCGGCGAACAACACCCCGCCCGGAAACCAATCCCGCGCCAGAGCAGCACGTGCGGCCTGAACGGCGAGCTCGGTCTTGCCCACCCCGCCCATGCCGCCCACCGCGGTCACCACGACCGCCGACTCACCACCGTGCGGCTCAAGGACGTCCAGCACCTTGGCGAGATCCTCGTGCCTGCCGGTGAACGCCGGAGATGCGGCGGGCAGACCGGACAGCGCCAGCGGCACCTGGGCCGGCAACGTCACCGTGATGTCGCGGCCCATGACCGCAGGCCCGATCACGATCCCGCTCAGCTCGTTCTGGGTCTCCCCCGCCATGACCCCATCATCGGGGAGCGCACGCCGTTCGGATATCGACTCGCCCGACATGCCGGGAACCTGCTATCTCTTCGGGATGCCCGACGAAGATGATCTTTACCCGGAGAAGGCGGAGGACCATCGCGAAGCCGTCAGCGCCGTCGCGGTCTCCCCGGACGGCCTGCTGGGAGCGACCTATTCGCGTTCCGGCGAGCTCC
Organism: Actinomadura barringtoniae; assembly: GCF_017573505.1. Classification (GTDB taxonomy): domain Bacteria; phylum Actinomycetota; class Actinomycetes; order Streptosporangiales; family Streptosporangiaceae; genus Spirillospora; species Spirillospora barringtoniae. The sequence continues at coordinate 47,029 of NZ_JAGEOJ010000031.1, read as the reverse complement.
GGGTGTGGGATCCGCGCTACGGCTCGCTGACCATGTACGCCGGCGGGCTGCAGAGCGGGCCGGTGGACAGCGCCGCGTTCATCGGCGACGCCGAGCAGCCCGCGTTGCTGTCCGCGGGCAGGTGGGCGTCACTGTGGACGATGACCGATGACGCCGTACAGTGGCGACCGCTCCACGGGGGTCGCGGACGGATTCTCACGCCCACGGACCGGGACGCGGTGCTCCGGCAGTCCGGAGACTTTCGCTGGCTGGGCGTTTTCGGCGACCTCTACGGCCACATCAAGTCCTACTCGGTAGAGGCGCTGGGGCGCACGGGCTCGGGCTTGATCATGGTGAGCAACGACCAGGGCGAGGTCCAGGCCTGGCGGCGGCCGTCCGATGAGGAGACCTATGGCGACGCGGGACTCGTGTGGGCGTTCGGCGGCCCCGACGCGGCGGATCAGCGGCTGACCCGCTGCTGCGACCGGGGGCGGCTCGTGGTCTCCGTGCGGCGCGGCCGGGTGGTCGTTCTCGACGCCGAGACGGGGTCGATCGTGACCGCGTTCGTGACGTCCGCCCGTCCGACGGCGATCGCCGCGCACCCGGACCGGCCGCTGGTGATGCTCGGCGGGCGGGATGGTTCGCTGTCGTGGTGGGACGCCCGCACGGGACGCCGCATGGGTCAGGTTCAGGCGCATGGCGGCCGCGTCCGCGCTCTGGCGCTCGCCACAGGCACCGACCAGGTGATGTCGGTCTCCCAGGACGGAACGGCCGCGCTCTGGCGGCCGCACGGGCAACGACCGGTCGGCCGCTTCACGCCTCCCGCGCAGGCCGGGCCTCAGGAGCTGACCCACGTGGCCGGTACGCCGGACGGGCGGTGCTGGCTGATCGGCGGGCGCGGCGGCCAGGTCCACGTGCTGCAGTGGTCCGACCATGGCGGGCTCGTGGCGCGCCGCGTCGGCCGCCCGCCCTGGGTGATGGACGGTGGTGACACCGAGACCCTGATCGACGAGATCCGCCACCACTGGGACGACGGCCCGGCGAGCGTGGCGGCGGTCCGCCGGCTGGCCTCCGGCGACCTCGACGAGGCCTGGCGCAAGACCGCCGTGGACGCCCTGACCGACATGATCGTGAACGGTGCGGCCACGGAGGCACGGGAAGCCGCGGTGATCGCGCTGGCGGAGATCGACAAGGACGAGACCACCACCGCCCTCTACCGGATGTTCGCGCGCCACGACGGCCACGGCTCCGCCGGGCGGCTGCTGGCCTACTTCACCGGCGAGGACGACCCGACGGCCGAGGATCTCGTCGCGAGCCTGCCCGGGATCGGCAACTTTCTCGGCGTACTGACCTCGGCCGCCCTGGGCGAACGGGGCGGCGCCGCCGTCCCGGCGGTGCACGCGGCGCTCCGCGCGTTTCCCTTCCCCACCCCGGACGACAGCGGCCACTGGATGCGCGACGAGACGACCAAGTACCGGCTGATGCACGCGCTCCAGCAGACCGGGGCCGCCGCGGCGCCGGCGACGCCGACCCTGCTGGACGTGCTGGAGGACGCGGAGATCTACCGGGACACCCGGCATCAGGCGAAGGTGACCCTGCAGACGATCGGTCTCCCGGAGACGGCCGACACGATCGCCGCCGAAGTCCGGCGGCGGGCCGATCTCGCCGGTCCCGCCGTCCAGGACGAGGACGAGGACGAGGCCGAGGATGAGGACGACGAGGCGGAAGGCTTCAGCCGCCTGCTCGACGTGCTGCTGGGCATGCCGCCCGCGGCTCTGTCGGCCTCCTCCGAGGTCGGTCCGGCGATGGAGGCCGTGCGGCGCCGCTTCGGCGACGGCATCAGGAGATACGAGCAGGACGGCGAGATCCGCGAGTACACCCTCTACGAGGTCGAGCTCGCCGGATTCATCGACGAGACGATCGCCGAGCACCGGCACCCCGACGGGCATCCGACGGCTTAGAGCGGGCGTCAGCTGAGGTCGGTGTTCTCGGCTTGCCTTCTGCTCTCGATCGAACGGCCACCGCCGACGCACTCGTCCAGGAACTCCGACAGTTGCTCCAGCGCCTTGAGGAGCTGCTGCGTGCGTTCTTGTCTGTCGCCCTGGGCGGTGTCGAGCTGGAACTGGATGAGGCGGTCGAGCCACGTTCGCCAGGCGGGGTCTTGGAGGCGCTCGCAGAACTCTCGATAGGTGAGGAGACGTTTCTCGTCGCGGAGCCACATCGACTCGCCGATGCTCGGCTGGGTCACGTAGTAGACGCCCTGGTCGCGCAGGAATCCTCGCTGAACGCGTAGCAAAAGCGCGGCCAGTTGGGTGTCGTCGGCCGCGGGGAGGCGCAGGTAGGGGAAGTCGTCGCGGACCTTCTTGAGGTGGGCGAACAGGCAGGCCGTGAGGTAGACGGAGGAGACCAGCGCGCATCCTCGGCCGTTGAACCAGGCCGCGTCCTTCCCGGACACTTCGGCCGGGTCGTCGATGACCAGCATCGCCTCGGCCTGCCCGGCCTCCGAAGTCCGTTCGAACGTGCCGGACAGGCGGAAGTGGTTCTCCACCAAGTGGAGCCGGAGGGGATTCAGGTATTGGGCGTTGAGATCCTGCCGCCGGACGCGTTCTTCCTTACGGCGCTGCTGCCGTTCGCCGAGCAACAGGGACAGCACCGCGACCGTCACCGAGGTGATCGCGGCGACCACCGCCGCCAGCGCGGCGTTCACTGTCGGGGATTCATGCAAGGCCTCCCAAAGGGCGAGGCGCCTGCCGTCATGGAAGCACAGCCGCCGCTCCGGGTCTCGCCTGCCGTGACACCATCGAGACCATGCCCACCAAGACTCTGCGGATCCAGACCACCGACGGCCAGGCCGACGCCTTCGCTGCCTTTCCCGACGATGGCGAACGGCACCCGGGCGTGCTCATCTACATGGACGCTTTCGGCCTGCGGCCCGAGCTGGAACGCAAGGCCCGCGAACTGGCGGAGCACGGGTACTACGTCCTCGTCCCCAACGTCTTCTATCGGCACGGCCCGGCACCGGTGTTCGATCTGCCCGAGCACATCGGAGCGGAGGACCGGTCCGGCCTCATCTCCCAGATCATGCCGTTGATCAAGGCCTACACCCTCGAACAGGTCCTCAGCGACGCGGAGGCCTACCTCGGCTTCCTCGCCGCGCAGGCCGAGGTGCGTCCCGGCCCGGCCGCAGTGATCGGCTACTGCATGGGCGCCGTCCTGGCGATGCGCGCCGCGGCGGCCCACCCCGACCAGGTGGCCGCCTTCGCCGCGTTCCACCCCGCCCGCCTGGTCACCGACGCGCCCGACAGCCCGCACCTGCTCGCGCCCCGGCTCAAGGCGCGGATCCACCTGGGCCTCGCCGAGAACGACATGACGCCCGAGACCATCGACGAGCTCAAGCAGGCCCTCGACGCCGAGGGCGTCGACTACACCTGCGAGATCTACCCGGGCACCGTGCACGGTTTCGCCATGTCCGACACCGACGCGTTCGACCCCGCAGGCCTGGAGCGCCACTGGGACCGTCTGCTCCCCCTCCTTCAGCGCACCCTGCCCCAGACCTGACCCGCCACCCGCCACCCGCCACCCGCCGCACGGCGCCCGGACCTCGGCGAGATAATTCGGTCATGGCGTACGGAGCGGTGCGGTGAACGCGGCGGCAGGGGCGCTCGTCTTCCTGTGGCTCGGGATGGTGCTGGCGATCTCGTTCCTGGAGGCGCCGCTGAAGTTCCGCGCGCCCGACGTGACGCTGCGCATCGGGCTCGGGATCGGCCGCCTGGTCTTCCGTGCGCTGAACGCCATCGAGGCGCTGCTCGCGGTCGTGATCGTCGTGCTGGTCATCGCGGGTGAGCCGGGGACCGCGGCGGTCGTCGGAGTCGTGGTGACGGTCGTGATCCTCGTCGCCCAACTCGTCGGCGTACGGCCGCGGCTCACCAAGCGCTCGGACCGCGTCCTGGCCGGCGAGGACGCGCCCCGTTCCCACGCGCACTACTTCTACATCGGCCTGGAGGCCGCCAAGGTCATCGCGCTGATCACCACGGGGATCCTCCTGCTGAACGCCGCCTGACTCAGGCCTTCCGGACCGCCTCGCTCACCTCGGCCGGCGAGGTGTGCACGGGGGCTCCGTGACCCGGGAGGACCCAGGACGCCGACAGTCCGGCGATCCGGTCGAGGGAGGCGAGCGCCTGGTCCGGGTCGTCGGTGAACGGCGCGGGCTGCGGGCCGCCGCGCCCGGTGAGGACGTGCCGCGTGGTCAGGGCGTCGCCGACGAAGAGCGCGTCGGCGATCGGGACGTGCACCGCGACGCTTCCCGGAGAGTGTCCCGGCATGCCCACGATAACCGGGCTCCCGGGCAGGTCCAGGACCGCGCCCTCGGCGATCTCGGTGACTTCCTTCAGGTAGTGGGTGCGCAGGCCGTTCTTGCGGATGGAGTAACCGAAGAAGCCGAGCGTAGGGCCGAGCCGCATGGGCCCGAACGCGACCTTGGGCTTCTCTCCCGTTCGGGCGCGGTCGGCGTCGGCGGAGTGCACGAACACCGGCACGCCGTGTTCGCTCCGCAGGCGTTCGGCGAAGCCGATGTGGTCGGAGTCTCCGTGGGTCAGGACGAGTCCGCGGATGTCGTCGGCGGTCTTGCCCAGGGACTTCAGTTCGCGCTGCAGGTCCCGCCAGTGGCCGGGCAGTCCGGCGTCGATGAGCGTGATGCCCTCGGGGGTGTCGACGAGGTAGGACGCCACGACGTCGTTGCCGAGGCGGTGCAGGTGGGGTGCGAGTTTCATGGGACTTCTTCCGAGGACCGGAGGGAACGTGACGTTGGCTAATCTAGTTAGCCGAATCGGCTAATGTCAATAGCCTCGGCTGGCGCCGACCCTAGCGGCGCTCGGGGACGCTCGGGGTGCCGGACAGGAGGGCGAGCCGCATCTTCCCGTCGTCCTCGGTCTCGGGGGCCGCGGTGAGGATCACGATCTTCAGCTCGGTGTCGCCGTCGGTGAGGACGTCGCAGTCGACCTCGATCTGCCCGACCGACGGGTGGTCGACGACCTTGTGGTCCTCGCGGTGCGCGCCGACCGCGCCGGACGCCCAGAGCTCGGCGAACCGTTCGTTGCCCGCGGTCAGGGCGCGGATCAGGCCGGTCAGACGGTGGTTGCCCGGGAAGCGCCCGGTGGCGCGGCGCAAGTCGGCCACGACGGCGGCCTCCACGTAGTCTCCGGTGAGCGAGGTGACCGGCCATTGCGACAGGCGCGGGCCGTCGCCGTCGATGGGGAACGTCTCGCGGGCGAAGTTGCGGAGCGGGCGCGGCGTCGAGGACGGGTCGCCGAGCAGCGCGGCCCAGCCGTGGTTCCACCAGATCAGCTGCCAGTCGGCGGCGAAGACCGCGACGGCGGCGTCGCCGAGGCGGCTCAGCACGCGGTGAACGCCGGGCGGGATGTGGTCGGAGATGTCCCCCTCGTCGGGTGGGATCAGCCCGGCCAGCCGATAGAGGTGATCGCGTTCGGCGGTGGTGAGCTGCAGGGCACGGGCGAGCGCGGCGACCACCTGCGGGGAGGGCGTGGTGAACCGCCCCTGCTCCAGGCGTACGACGTAGTCGACCGAGATCCCGGCGAGGTCGGCGACCTCCTCGCGGCGCAGGCCCTTCGCCCGGCGCGGATGCCGGCTCGGCAGGCCGACCGCCGCCGGGGACAGCCGGTCGCGCCACGCCCGCAGCATGGTCCCGAGTTCTCGTTCGCCGGTCACCGTTCCATTGTCCCGCAGGGTGTCCAGAGGAGGGTGGTAGCGCTTTTCCTACCGTCGATCGTTAGCTGGTCGCCCCGTCCGGAGCCAGTGAATATCGGCTGCATGACCAACTCGTTTTCTCACGACCACGTCGGAATCACCGTGACGCCCGACGAGCTCGACGCCACCATCAAGTGGTATTCGAGCACCCTCGACTTCAACGTCGAGAAGCAATTCGAGGCGCACGGCACGACGTTCACGTTCCTCGTCAACGGCGACGCCAAGATCGAACTGCTGGCGGGCGCGTCGAACGGCCGGCCGCCGACCCACGACATCCTGTCGAGCATGGACCCGGCGCGCCTGCATCACTTCTGCCTGGCCGTCGACGACCTCGACGCGGCGATCGCCCGGCTGAACGACCTCGGCGTGCCGCTGATCGGCGGGCCGATGGACGTACCGGAGATCGGCCGGCGCATCGCGTTCATCACCGACAACCTCGGCACCATCATCGAGATCACCGCGCCCGCGCCACGCTAGGGGGCGTGGCCCTCCTGGACCGGGCGGAGCTTGTCGACCACCTCTTTGTCGAACGGGGCCTGGGCGATGACGTCGGCGCGGCTGACGTTGTAGGCGTGGTCCGGGCAGGCCGCCGCGGGGCGCCGGTCGGTGCCCTTGAGGTCGAACGAGGTGAGGAGCCGCCCGGTCCTGGATTCGTAGACCTCGAAGTGGTGCGTGGCGGGTACGACCGGCATGGTGTTCGGGGACTTGCCCGGTCCCAGGACGGTGAACTTGCAGGTGGAGATCCGTCGGGTGCCCGTCGCTGTCGCGGTGTGGCAGAGCACCAACGACGCGACGGCCGAGTCGTACTTGTCGCGGGCATCGGGCTTCCAGCCGTCCGGCAGGATGACCTGCCGCGTGAGGGCGTCGTCGTCGCTGGCGAACTTCGGGATCTCGGCCACGCCTTCGTAGCCCCCGTCGAACCACTTCTCGTTGAACTTGTTGGGACCGTTCGGCCGGAAGGGCACCGCCTTGCCGGTGAAGTCCTTGGAGCTGACGCACGCGCGATTGCGCTGCCAGGGCTGCGGCGCGGCCGGGGCGGCCGGGGTGGCCTGGGCCGTGGTCTTGGGCGGGGCTGCTTGGGGAGCGTCCGAGTCCGATCCCGAGCAGGCCGCCAGGAGGCAGGCGGCCAGGATCGTCGTCGCGGTCACAGCCGTTACGCGCACACGTTCCTCCTAGGGGCGAGGGGCACCCATGGGGTTGGGGACGGGAATGAGGCCGGCGTCGACGAGGTGGCGGCTCAGCGGGCGGGCGATCTCGATCGCCTCCTCGGCGGCCGGGCCCAGGTGGGCGACAGGGCCCGCGGCCAGGCGGTCGGTGACGTCCTCGATCTCTCCGCGAAGCGCCTCGCCCTCTGAGGTGAGGTGGAAGTCGGGGGTGAGGAGGCCGCGCGCGGTGAGGGAACTGCGGGCCTGCTCCCACTCGTCGTCGGTCCAGCCCCGGCTGACCTGAACGAGCTCGCGCGTGACGGCACCGGCGGCGACATGGGTGACCCCTGCCTCCAGGCCGGTCAGCGAGGCGTGCGCGATGGCCATCGTGTGGCCGTCGCCGCGGTGCTCGCGCAGGATCGTCGCGGCGAGCCAGACCCTGCCGGTGGTCGAGGCTGGACGCGGAACGCCCGACCAGGCGGCGGCCAGGGCCCGGCCCTCGAACGCGCAGCCCTCGACGGCCTCTTCGAGCAGGTCGGCGAGGCGTTCCAGGTGCGGGGAGGGCGGAAGTGCGCGTTCGAGGGTCCGCTCGACCGCGTCCAGGCGTGTGCGGACCACCTGGTCAGGTGTGGCGTACGACCAGGCGTCGGGGATCGCGCGTTCCACCCGGGCGGGAGCGAAGACGAAGCAGAGCGCGTTCGCGACCTTGGGCGTCACGGCCCCGGCCGGGGCGAGCCGTCCGGCGAAGTAGGCCATCCAGAAGCCGCGCAGGCCCAGGTCGCGGTCGGCCTCGGCGACCTCGGGCGCGAAGTAGGCGACGGCGTGAACGGGCTCGATCGCCTCCCAGAAACTCCTGGTGAGGGCGGGGCTCGCGGTCATGAACAGCAGTATGGACGTTGCGCCGAGTAGCGGAACAGTGCCAATCTGGATAAATGGACCCCGATGTGAACTGGTGGGTACGGGTCGCGCTCGACGGCTGGGAGCGTCGCGAGGGCCCGCGGTACCGCCAGATCGCGGCGGCCATCGCGGACGCCATGGCGACCCGGCTGATCGACGCGGGCGACCGCCTGCCCGCCGAACGGCTGCTGGCCGACGCGCTCGGGGTGAGCCGGGGCACGACCGTCCGGGCGTACGAGGGCCTCGCCGAGGCCGGGCTCGTCGAACGGCGGCAGGGCGCGGGGACGTTCATCCGGCCTCGGCCCGCCTGGATGCACGCGCCCAAGGAGACCCCGGGGTCGGGACTGCTGCTGCGGCGGCTGTCGAGCGACGCCGACGTGATCAACCTGTCGCTGGGCGTTCCGGCCGGGACCGACCATCTGCCGCCGGTCGAGGGGCCGATTCTGGAATCGCTGGACGGCCTGGGGCGCGGGCTGGACGCGGCGGGCCTGCCCGAGCTGCGGCGGGCGCTGGCCGAATACCTGACCCGGCGGCTCGGCCTGCCGACCACGCCGGACATGCTGATCGTGACCTCGGGCGCCCAGAACGCGCTGTCGCTGATCACCGCCGCCCTGGTCGTTCCCGGACGGCCGGTGGTGGCGGGCTGCCCGGCCAACCCGGGCCTGGTCGGGGCCGTGGCCGCGCAGGGCAGCCGGGTCGTCGGCGTGCCGGTCGACTCCCACGGCGTCGACGTACGGGCGATCGAACGCGCGGCGGCGTCGGGTGCAGTGATCTACGTCGATCCGCCCGCGCACGACCCGACGGGCGCGGTGCTGAGCGCGGGGCGGCGGGCGTCGCTGCTCGAGGTGGCCAAGCGGCGCGAGGCCGTGGTCGTCGAGGACCTGTCACAGTCCGGGCTTGACCTGGGACGAGTGCGGGGGCGGGCCGTTCCGCTGGGCGCCGACGACGACTCGGTGGTCGTGGTCGGGTCGCTGTCGAAGATGTTCTGGGCCGGGCTGCGGGTCGGCTGGATCCGTTCGCCGCACCGGCTCTACGGGCACCTGCTGCGGCTCCGGACGGCCGCCGACCTGGCGCCGAGCGTTCCGTCGCAGCTGATCGCGGCCCGGCTGCTGCGCGCGGCGGACCGCGCGTGGCGGGACGAGCTGCGGGCCACGCTGAAGGAACGCCGGGACCTGCTGCTCGCGCTGATCGCCGAGAAGCTGCCGTCCTGGCACGTCGACCGGCCGCACGCGGGACTCTCGACGTGGGTGACGCTCCCGGTGGACGAGAGCGAGGACTTCGCGCACCTGGCCGCGACCCGGCACGGCGTGATCGCGGCGTCGGGCGTCACCGCGTGCGTGGACGGGCGTCACCTGAACGGACTGCGGCTCTCGTTCGCCGAGTCGCCGCAGACCGTGGAGGCGGCGGTGGACCGGCTCGCCGACGCGTGGGCGGAGTACACGCGCCGGCTCGCCTCGACCGCCTGAACGGCGCCCAGGTCCCCTCGGTGCTCCGCCGCTCCGCTGGTCCAAGGCGCCCGGGAATGCACCGATTCTGTATTAGGGTGATCACTCTCCCCTCGTGATCTTGCCTGGAGCCCACCCCTATGCCCGAGACGCCGCCGCTGCGCCCCGACGACCCGACCGTGGTAGGCCCGTACCGGCTGACCGGACGGCTCGGCATGGGCGGCCAGGGCGTGGTCTACCTCGGCTCCGGCCCCGACGGGATTCCCGTCGCGGTGAAGCTCCTTCGCGAGGAGATCGCCGCCGACCCGCGTGTCCGCGACCGGTTCATGAAGGAGATCGCCGCCGCGCGCCGCGTCGATCCGTTCTGCATCGCGCAGGTCCTGGACGCGTCGGTGGAGGGCACGCGCCCGTACGTGGTCACCGAGTACGTCGAGGGACCCTCGCTCCAGCAGGCCGGACCGCGCCAGGGCAGGGCCGCGGTCCTGCGGCTCGCCGTCGCCACCGCCTCGGCGCTGGCCGCGATCCACCAGGCCGGGATCGTCCATCGCGACTTCAAACCGTCCAACGTCCTCCTGGGCCAGGACGGCCCCCGCGTCATCGACTTCGGCATCGCGCGTGCGAGCGAGGCCCCGCTGACCGTCACCAGCGGCATCATCGGCACGCCCGCCTACATGGCCCCCGAGCAGTTCAACGGCGACGAGGTCGGTCCCCCGGCCGACGTCTTCGCCTGGGGCGTCGTCATGGTGTACGCGGCGACGGGCAGGCCCGCCTTCGGCGCCGACACGCTGCCGGCCATCATGAAGCGCGTCCTGTCGGACGACCCCGACCTCACCACGCTCCACGAGCCGCTGCGCTCGACCGTCGCCGCGTGCCTGGCCAAGGAACCTTCCCAACGACCGACCATGGAAGCCGTCCTGCTCCGCCTCCTGGGGTCGGAGTCCCCGGCGGCGACCGGCCCGCAAGCGGCCCGGACCCCGCAGCCACTCGCCGCACCACTTGCTTCACCGATCCCGGCTCCCCCTGGCCCGCTCAGCCAGCCCGCCCAGCCCGGTCAGCCCGCCCAGCCCGGTCAGCCCGCCCAGCCCGCCCAGCCCGTCCTGCCCGGCGCTCCCGCCATGCCCGGCCCGCCCGGCCCGCCCGTCATGCCGGGTCCGCTGCGTCCGGGACAGCCTCGGCAGCAGGGATCGGGGAAGAAGCCCGCTCTCATCCTGGGGGTCGGCGCGGCGGGCGCACTGATCGCGGCCACCGTCGCCGCGATCGTGTTGTGGACGCAGTTCGGAGGCGACCCCGACACCAAGGACTCGGCCGGTCGCGAGACAGCGGGGCTCTCCGGCAACAACCCGGGACGGCCTGGCGCACTGGGCAACCCTGCTCCGGGCACGGGCAAGACGGCCGGATCCCCGTCGGGAAAGCCTTCGCCCGGCGCGTCGAGCGGGTCCCCGAGCCCGGGCGACGGCCGGAGCCCCCGCCCGGGTAAGTCCTCCAATCCTGGCGGCAACGACCCCAAGCCGACGAAGCCTCCCTCCGGAGGAGGTGGAGGGAGCGCACGGATCGCCTACCTCAGGTCGGAAACGGTATCGATCCACTGGGACACCAAAAGAGCCTGCTTCGAAGACGGCGTGGTCGATATTTCGTACGGCTTCAACGGCTATGGCACGTCCAGCCCGAGGTTCGAATATCAGACCATCCTCGATGGCCGCGTCCGCGGTAGCCATAGCCGTACAGGCAACCCCAACTCCCTTTACTTGGGGACGACGATCAGCGCCAGTTCGGGCACGCATCGGTTCACCCTCGCCCTGCGTTCTCCCAGCAGCGAGCAGCGCAGCGTGACCGCGAAGGTCTGCTGATCCGGCATCAGCTCGATTCTCCGACGGTCGTGATTTTCCCAGGTCGGTCACCGGCGTCACCGGCGTCAGCGGCGTCAGCGGCGTCGGCGGTGTAGTCGTCCGGGCTGGTCTCGTCCTTGCCGTCGGGGACGTTCAGGACCCTGAGCGCGAAGGTCAGCACGACGACCACGGCGATGTTGAACACGAACGCCGTGAGCGCGATGTAGCCGGTGTGCCCGAGGCCCGGGATGTCGGCGAGCGGCGCGCCGAAGTGCTTCTGTGTCGGCGAGGAGGTGTTGTACGCCGTGACCGTGCCGTACGCCATGCCGACGGCCCAGCCGGCCAGCAGCGCCCAGCGGTGGAACCACCGGGTGAACAGGCCGATCGCGATCGCCGGGAACGTCTGCACGATCCAGATGCCGCCGAGCAGCTGCAGGTTGATGGCCAGCGACTTGTCGAAGCCGAGCACGAAGATCAGCGCGCCCACCTTCACCAGCAGCGACACCAGCTTGGAGACCCTGGTCTCCTCCTCCGGCGAGGCGTCCGGGCGCAGGAACGCGGTGTAGACGTTGCGCGTGAACAGGTTCGACGCGGCGATCGACATGATCGCGGCGGGCACGAGCGCGCCGATGCCGATGGCGGCGAACGCGATCCCGGCGAACCAGCTCGGGAACATGTGGTCGAACAGCAGCGGCACGGCCAGCTGCGGGTTCTTTGCGGCCTTGACGTCGGCGACGACGCCCGGGTTGGCCAGCGCCATGTAGCCGAGCAGGGCCAGCAGGCCGAGCAGCAGCGAGTAGGCCGGGAGCAGCGCCGCGTTCCGCTTGATGACACTGCGGCGGCCGGACGCCAGCGCGCCGGTCACCGTGTGCGGGTAGATGAACAGCGCGAGCGAGGAGCCGAGCGCGAGCGTCCCGTACGCCCAGCGCGTCATGTCGCCGGTGATCAGCGACCCGGCCGGCTTGCCGGTGGCCGGGTTGGGCTTGGCCAGCGCCGCGCCCGCCTTGTCGAAGATGCCGTCCCAGCCGCCCAGCTTGGTCGGGATGTAGAAGATCGCGACGAGGATGACCAGATAGATCAGCACGTCCTTGACGAAGGCGATCAGCGCGGGCGCGCGCAGGCCCGAGGTGTAGGTGTAGGCGGCCAGCAGCGCGAACGCGATGAACAGCGGCAGGTCGGCCTTGATCCCGGAGCCGGTGATGCCCATGACCGTGAGCACGGCCTGGATCCCGACGAGCTGCAGCGCGATGTAGGGCATCATCGCCAGGATTCCGGTGAGCGCGATCGCCAGGCCGAGCGATCTGGACCCGAACCGCCCGCGCACGAAGTCGGCGGCGGTCACGTAGCCGTGCCGGTTCGCGACCGACCACAGGCGCGGGCCGATCAGGAACACGATCGGGTAGGCGATCGCGCCGTAGGGCACCGACCAGAAGCCCATCGCGCCGCCCGCGAAGACCGCGGCGGGCACGGCGACGAAGGTGTAGGCGCTGTACAGGTCGCCGCCGAGCAGGAACCAGGTGACGAACGTGCCGAAGCTGCGCCCGCCAAGCCCCCACTCGTCCAGGTGCATGATGGTCTGCCCGCGGCGCCAGCGCGCGGCGGCGAAGCCGATCACCGTCACCACGGCGAAGAAGAAGATGAAGATGCCGAGCTCGACGCCATTCACGTCCTTCACTTGGCACCCCCCGCGTTCTTACGGCGCAGGAGCAGGTGCGCTCCCCCGATGCAGACCGCGGTGAGGACCACCCAGAGCAGCTGCCACCAGTAGAAGAACGGGAACCCGGCGAGCTTGGGGTCCTCCTTCTCATAGCTGGGAACGGCCAGATAGACGACGAAGGGGACGGCCAGCAGGACACCGGCGACGACCCGGTGCAGGACCGACGAGCGGGCGGGGGGTGAGGCGTTCATGGTCGTTCATCTTGGGAGGCCAGAGCGCCGAGCACCAGAGGTCAGCGCAAATCTGACTTTTCTGTAACCCGAAACCCAGCCTCGCCCGAACCTGATGTCGGATTCCTGCCAGCGTCGCAGCGAGCCCCGCGGCGAGAATCGGCAGGTGAGCGACATGAAGCCGTTCCGGTTCGGCGTGGTGGCCGAGTCGGGCGAGGCGGCGGAGACCCAGGGACTGATCGCGCTGGCCGGGCGGGCCGAGGAGCTCGGCTACGCGACCCTGACCCTGCGGGACCACTACGTGACCGAGCCGTTCGGCGACCAGCTCGCGCCGATGATCGCGCTGACCGCGGTGGCGTGCGCGACGCGGACGCTGCGGCTCGGCACGCTGGTGCTGGCCAACGACTACCGGCACCCGGTGATGCTGGCCAAGGAGGCCGCGACGCTCGACCAGGTGTCGGGCGGGCGTTTCGAGCTCGGGCTCGGCGCGGGCTGGCTCCGCGATGAGTACGAGCAGGCCGGGATGGCGTTCGACGCGGCCGGGATGCGCGTGGACCGGCTGGAGGAGGCGCTGGCGATCCTGCGGGGCATGCTCGGCGGGGAGAAGATCACGTTCTCCGGCGAGCACTACCGGCTGCGCGACCTGGAGGTCTTCCCGCGACCGCGGCGGCGGCCACCACTGCTGGTCGGCGCGGGCAGCCGGCGCATGCTCGGGATCGCCGGGCGGTACGCCGACGTCGCCGGGATCCTGCCTCGCGCGCTGCCGAACGGGACCATCTCCGACGAGATCTCCGAGCGGATGCCCGACACGATCGCCCGCAAGGCCCGCTGGGTGCGCGAGGCGGCCGCCGCCGAGGGGCGTGACGTGGAGCTCAGCATGATCGTCTCGCCGGCGTTCGGCGACGATCCGCGCCGTACCGCCGCCAAGGTCGCGGTGCTGCGCGGCTGGGGCACGGCCTCCGCCGAGCTGGTGCTGGACATGCCGTCGCAGTTCGTCGGCCCGCCCGAGCACATCGCCGAGCAGATGCTGGAGCGCCGCGAGCGCTACGGCTTCTCCTACTACGTGGTGGCCGACTCTGACATGGACGCGTTCGCGCCGGTGGTGGAGCTGCTGGCCGGACGCTGAGCCGTGCCGGTCGCTAGGGCTTGCGGGCGAGACCGCCGTACATGTGAACGTGGGCGTCGTCGACCGCGGCCGCCAGGTCGTCGGCGTGCCAGTGGTTGACCAGGACCACCCCGGGATCCAGGAGCTCCAGGCCGTCGAAGAACGCCTCGACCTGCTCCTTGCTGCGGGCGATGGTCGGGATGCCGCGGGCGTTGTAGGCCGCGACGCCGCCCGTGACCTCCTCGGGCGCGCTCTCGGCCGTGACGGTCGACAGGGCGAGGACGCTGCCGGGGGCGAGCGGCTCCATCAGCCGGTCGATCACGCCCTTGGCGACCTCGTCGTCGACGATGAACTGCAGCATCGCGATGACGCTGAGGGCCACCGGGCGGTCCAGGTCCAGGGTCTCGCGCAGCTCCCGCGAGTCCAGGATCTGCTTCGGGGCGCGGAAGTCGGCGTCCAGGTAGGTGGTCCTGCCCTCGGGCGTGCTGGTCAGCAGCGCCCGCGCGTGGATCAGCACGGTCGGGTCGTTGTCGACGTAGACGACCCGGGCGTCGGGCGCCGCCGCCTGCGCGACCTCGTGCAGGTTCGGCGAGGTCGGCAGGCCCGTCCCGATGTCCAGGAACTGCCGGAAACCCCGCTCGACCGCCAGATGACGGGTCACCCGGCGCATGAAGTGCCGGTTGGCCCGCATCGACTTGGGCAGGTTGACCCAGTCCTTGATGATCTCCTCGGCGGCGGCGCGATCGGCCGGATAGTTGTCCTTGCCACCCAGGAGATAGTCGTAGATCCGGGCCGAGTGCGGCGCATCGGTCCTCAGGTCGACGTCCTGTACCCCGTCCGCCACGTCACGGCCTCCGCTCCCGTACCCACCCGTACGTCCTGCGATCTTCTCTTTGCTAGGCATGTTAGGTACGGGTGCGGATCCAGTTACGGTAATTGCCGACATCGGTCACGATCGACACGCGGCGAACCAGGATCGATACGCCGCGAACCCGGATCAATGGAGGGAAACGGCCTCGGTCGCGCGCGGGTCGGTCTCGCGGTCCAGGATCGACTCCAGGATCTCCCCCGCCCGTACGGCGGCGTTGGACAGCAGCGACGAGGTGATGCCGTGCGTATGCTCGGTGCCGCCCTGAAGGTAGAGCCCGGCGGTCACGTTCGGCGCGGTCGCGATCCGGTAGTCGCGCTCGACCCGGGGCCGGCCCTGGTCGTCGCGCAGCACGTGGTCACCGACCGGGCCGAGCAGGCCGAGCGCGTCGAACGGCTCGTAGCCGGTGGCGCAGACGACGACGTCGGAGTCCAGGACGGTGCGTTCACCGGTCGGCAGGAACTCGTAGGTGGTGCGCGCGCCGCCGGGGACCTCGCGGACGTCCAGCACCCGGCAGGCGTTCAGCAGCCGCAGCCGCTCGTGGCCCAGCACCTTCTCCTGGTAGACGCGGCGGTAGAGCTCCTCGATCAGGTCCATGTCGACCACCGAGTAGTTGGTGCCGCGGTGGTAGGCGAAGAGCTGGTCCTTGACGTCCTCGGAGGCGCCGTGGAACAGGTCGACCGCCTCCGGGTCGAAGATCCGGTTGGCGAACGGGCTGTCGTCGGCGGGGCTGTAGCCGTACCGCGAGAACACCGAGCAGATCTCGGCGCCGGGATAGGTGCGGTGCAGGTAGTCGGCGACCTCGGCCGCGCTCTGCCCGGCCCCGATCACCGTCCAGCGCTGGGGTTCGGGCCCGGCGTACTCGGCGAGGTTGGTGAGCAGCGCCTGGTTGTGCCAGACCCGTTCGGACTGCTGGACGCCGGGCGGCATGACCGGCTGGAGGCCGCCGCTGATCACCAGGTTGCGGGCGCGCAGGACGTCCCCGCCGGCCACGGTGACCTCGACCTCGGCCGCCTCTCCGGACCCGTCGGTGCGGGCCTGGACGGCGATCGCCTCGTTGTCGTATCGCACCAGGTGGGAGACACGGTCGGCCGCCCACATGAAGTAGTCGTGGAACTCGGTGCGCGTCGGGAAGAACGTCTTGTGGTTGATGAAGTCGACCAGGCGGTCCTTGTCCTTCAGGTAGGACAGGAAGCCGAAGTCGCTGACCGGGTTGCGCATCGTGGCCAGGTCCTTGAGGAAGGACACCTGCATGGTCGCGCCCTCGATGAGCATCCCCCGGTGCCAGCCGAAGCGGGGCTGCCGCTCGACGAACACCGCGGTGAGGCGGTCGGCGGGGGCGGCCTGGGCGTTGTGCTCCTCCAGCGCGATGGCCAAGGCGAGGTTGGCGGGGCCGAAGCCGACGCCGACGAAGTCGTATGGCCGGTCTTGCTGCTGGGACACGGATGCTCCTTCGGCTACGAGTGACCACGAGACCCGTCCAAGTTAGGTAAACCTAAGCTTGGTTAGGCAAGCCTTAGCTAAGCATCACTCGATCAGCCGGTCAACGGCGGGTCGGCGTCCGCGGCGATCACGGACGAGGGAACGCCCCGACGGTCCGGAGACCATCGGGGCGTTCCCTGTCGGCGAGGTACCGCGGCCGGCCCTGTCAGCCCAGCGGCTGCGGCTCGCCCTTCACGCCGGGACCGCTGCCCCAGGAGATCACCTCGTAACGGACTCCCTTGAGATGACCTTCATCGGACCCGGCGTCGTACTTGCTCGCCGGCTGGCCGCCGTCGAGCAGGTGACGGAAGGTGTAGGTGTCCAGATCAAGCATCACGCCGCGGTGCGAGGGCTCGCCCGGGCCGCGGTCACCGACGAAGCCGGTGACGCTGCGGTCCTTGTAGGTCACCTTGACCTTGGTGCCGAGGGGCCAGCTCGGACTGGCGAACATGCCCTTCTGCATGGGCTTGCCGCTCGCGGGGGCGCCGGTGTCGCCGTTCACGCCCGAACCGTCGTCCCAGAAGTAGGACGAGGTGGTCGTGCCGGTCAGCACCGCCTTGGACTTCGCCTTGGCCGTGGACTTCGCCTTTTCCTTGGGCTGCGAGACGGCCGCGGCGTTCTGTGCGCTCTTACCGGCGTCAGCGGGCCCAGCACCGGCCATGGCCACCCCGATCGCCAGGCCGCCCGCGAGGGCGGCGCCGGTGATCGCGGTAAGGGCGGTGTTGAGTGCTCGCTTCTGCATGGGAATCCTTTGTTCGGCGTTGGAAAAGCGCCGTTTCACGCACAAGCCAGGGAGCGCGGGCGTGAGGGGGACAACGGCTTCGGAGGCATGGGCGCCTCGGAAAGAGGCGTGTCGCCTCAGGAAGGGAGGGGAGGGGGAATGGTGGGGAAAGGCCTTACATGGCCTGGGGCTCGCCGCGCGTACCGGCGCCGGTGCCCCACTTCAGGACCTCCCACTTGACGCCCTGCAGGTGACCCTCGCCGGTGCCGGCGTCGTAGTCGCTGTCGGGCTTCCCGCCGTCGAGCAGGTAGCGGAAGGTGTAGGTGTCCAGGTCGAGCATCACGCCGCTGGAGGACGGGGCGCCCGGACCGCGGTCGCCGACGAAGCCGGTGATGCTGCGGCCCTTGTAGGTGACCTTGACCTTGGTGCCGAGGGGCCAGGACGGGCTGGCGAACAGGCCCTTCTGCATCGGCTCCCCGCTCGCCGGAGCGCCGGTGTCGCCGTTGATGCCCGAACCGTCGTCCCAGAAGTAGGAGGCGGTGGTCTTGCCGGTGAGGATCGGCTGGGCGGCCTTCTTGGCGGCCTCGGCCTTCTTCTTGGCCTCTTCAGCCTTCTTGGCGGCCGCGGCCTTTTCCTTCTGCGCCTGAGCCTTCGCCTGCGCCTGCGCCTGCGCGGCCTGCTGCGCCTTGGCGTCGGTGGCCTGCTTCTGCGCGGCCATCATCGAAAGCTCGGTGGGGGTCTTCTTCTGCTTGGGAGCGTCGTCGTCATTCGCCAGCGCCACGCCGGCCACCAGGATTCCGGCGAGGCAACTGCCGGTAACCGTCGTCATGACGACATTCATCGCTCGCTTGTGCATGAGAGTCCTTTGTTCGGCTTGCAGGGGCATGCCGTTTCACGCCGGAACGAACTCCGGACGGACAGGAGAAACGGCCCCGAGGACAGAGCCCGGGAAGAAGCCGTCGCGAAAGAAACCCGGATCAGAAGGGCCCAAGGCATGGGGACCCGGTCCGCGTACCCTTAGGGCGACCGGTATGGCATCCGGTCATGGCGACGCGAACTCTGATGGGTTGAATGGTGCCGACCGGGGGCTCTCACAAGGCCCGCACGGGCGACCGTTGCATGGACGGCCGCAGGTCGGCTGAGGGGATCCCGCCTGGCGGGCGGGACGCGACGGCTGTTCGATTTGGCCAGGTCAATGGTTCTTTGACCTTGTCGTGGGATTGAGTATAGGCGCCATTACCATGGTTCGACCAAATCGCCCGTTTCTTTACCTTTTGTAAGGTAGATCCTTTTCCTGCGAGGCGAACGGAACGCCGATGGCGTCGGGGCTGAGGGCCTCTCGGCCTTCTTCCGCGAGCAAGGAAGATCGTTCTAGAGTGGGCCCCGAAAGGGGTGATCAATGGGCAAGGCGCTCGTGCTGGGCGGTGGCGGGCTCACCGGAATCGGCTGGGAGTGGGGCATCCTGTCGGGCCTCGCCGCGCACGGTGTGGACCTCACCGACGCGGACCTGGTGATCGGCACGTCGGCCGGGTCGGTCGTCGGCGCTCAGGTCGCCACCGGCGTGGATCTGGAGGAACGTTTCGCCTCACAGTTGGCGGCGCCCATCGGCGATCCGCGCGATCCACCGGCCCGTATGGGCAGGGCGGATCTGGCCCGTTCGGCCTGGGCGGTGCTCAGCACGCGCGAGCCGGACCGGCTCGGCGCGCGGCTCGGCCGGCTGGCGCTGGCCTCCCGTACGCCGCACCGCTCGACCATCCGGGCCCATCTGCCGGTCAGGGAGTGGCCGGTCACGCCCTTGCTGATCACGGCCGTGGACGCGGCCAGCGGCGAGCTCACCGTCTTCGACCGTGATCACGGCGTCTCGCTCCTGGACGCGGTGGGCGCGAGCTGCGCGGTCCCCGGCGTCTATCCGCCGGTGGCCGTCGACGGCCGCAGCTACATCGACGGCGGCGTGCGCTCGGCGACCAACGCCGACCTCGCACGGGGGCACGAACGCGTCGTGATCATCGCCCCGATCGCGGCCGGGTTCGGCGCGATCCGGCCGGTGGCGAGCCAGGCCGAGGCGCTGCGCGAGACCGGCTCACGGGTCCTGGTGATCTCCCCGCCGACCCGGTTCGGGCGTTCACTGGACCCGACGCGACGGGCCCCGGCAGCCCGCGCCGGGCGGGCCCAGGCCGCGGCCCTGGCGGAGTCGGCGGCGGTAGTGTGGTCCGCTCCATGACCAAGAAACAGAAGCTGGAAGACCTCCCGCACGCCGAATGGCTGACCCCGCACGACGGCCGCTGGGTCCCCGACGGCGATCACGACACCGTCCGCTTCGAGGCCGCCGAGGTCAGCGATCCCGACGCCACCGGCTCACGTTTCCTGGACTGCGCGTTCACCGGAACGGCCTTCGAGGGCGGCCGGCTGCGCGCGGCGCGGTTCATCGACGTGTGGGCGAACGAGGTCCGCTTCGTGGGCACGGACCTGGCCGAGACCGGCTGGCAGGACGCCGCGCTGATCGGCTCGATCCTCGCCGGGACCCGCGCCTTCGGCGCCAGGCTGACCCGCGTGACCTTCACGTCCTGCAAGCTGGACACGGTCAACCTGCGGGACGCGGTGCTGAACGACGTCACGTTCCAGGACTGCCTGCTGCGCGGCGTCGACTTCGGCGGCGCCAAGCTGACCCGCACGAGCTTCCCCGGCTCGCGGCTCACCCAGACCGTACTGGCGGGCGCCACGCTCGACCGGGTCGACCTGCGCGGCGCCGAACTGGGCATCACCATCGATCCCCAGACGATCCGCGGCGCGATCATCAGCCCGGCGCAGCTCCTGGACCTGGCCCCGCACCTCGCCGAGGCGCTGGGGATCAAGGTCGAAGAGCCGCCGCTCCCCTGACGACGTCGGGAACGACGTCCGGGAACGCAGCGCTATCGCCCGGAGCACGCGGCTCCGGGCGATGTCCCGCTCGCGTCAGCGCGTCGGGAAGCTCGTCGGCAGGAGTGGCCCCGTCGCGCCCGCGCCGACCGGGGCCGGTGGGGGTGGGAGGACGTGGGATCCGTCCGCCCTGCGGGGCTCCTGTGGCTGGGTGCGGCGCTCGCGGAGCAGCGCCATCAAGGCGCGCGCCGTTTCCGCGTCCATCCGCATCAGCACGCTGGGCTGCCCTGCCGGGTCGACGAACGGAGAGACCGTAGGCCCTCCGGCGCCGGGTGGCAGAGCCAGCCGCAGCTCTTCGCGGAGGTCGTGGGCAAGCCGCAGCGCCTGTCGGTCGCTGTCGCTCAAGTGTGCGGTCATCGCGATCTCCGGGGAGTTCACGTGCGGGGGTCCGGAGGCAATCCTGCTAGGAAATGGCGTGCAGGTGCAAGAGCCGATGCACGTGCAGATTGAGAAAGATCGCGCGTAACCAACCGGGCCCACGCTCGTTCAAGCGCTCGTCAGGGCGTTCGCGGGCCTCCCGTGGATCCGGTCAGTCCATGCCCCGGCGGCCGGGCGTCCAGAACGGCTTGACGACGACCGAACGTCGCGGCCACCCGCGATCGCGGACCAGATGCGCCCGTACGGCCTGGACCGTACGCGCCTCACCTGCGACGTAAGCGATCCCGGGCTCGTCCGGGAGGTCCAGCGAGCGGACGGATTCGACCAGCGTCGCGGAGTCCGCGGCGGGCGCCTCGCCCCGGAAACTCCACGAGACCTCGCCCGGCAGCGCCAGTCGATCTTGCTCGGTGGCCACCTCCAGAACGGCGTAGGAGCGTTCTGGAGGGCGAGAGTGTTCTTGATCACGTTGCGCAGCGGACCGGGCACCGGGCGTTGATCTTTCACCGTCTTCTTCGCCGTGGAGGGCGCGCAGCATGGCCCCGAACGGCACCGAGGCGGTCTCCTCGCCGACGAACAGGTGGTACGGAGCGGGCCTGCGCAGCGTGAGCCCGCCCTCGGGCCGGCCGAAGACGATCTCGTCGCCGGCACCGAGCCCGCGGGCCCAGCGGGCACCGGGCCCGTCGCCGTGGTCCAGCACGCGCAGTTCGAGCGTCCCGGCCGGGTCGTAGTCCCAGATGGAGTAGGTGCGCAGCACGTCGCCCGGGTGAAGCCAGGCCTGCGGCGTGCGCAGGTCGTTCACGTGGACGCGGACGTGCTGCCCGGGCTCCCAGGAGAGCCCGGGCACCTCCCCCACGCGGATCTGCCACATCCGGCCATCGAGCTCCACCGACTCCGCCCGCCCCCGGACGGAGATCAGGTCGAGCAGCCGGTCGCGCACTCCTGGGGCCATGCCACACCTCCATTTGCGATATATCTCGTTCGACGGCAGACACGATATATCGTCAGTTATCGCTTCGGAAGCCCGTCACGACAATGACCGCTCCGAGCAGGACGACCGCCGCGACGACGCGGTAGCCCATGGACATGGCGTCGGTGAAGGCGTCCAGCACGGCGGCGCGGTCGCGGGTCATGGCGAGGGCCTGCCCGACCGACTGCACGTGGCCAGGCAGGGCGTCGGCGAAGCGGCTGGTCAGAATCGTTCCGAAGACCGCGACGCCGAGGGCGCTGCCGATCTCGCGGGACGCGCTGTTGAGCCCGGAGCCCAGGCCCGACTGGGCGTGCGGCAGGGCGGACATGACCCCGACGGACAGGCACGGCAGGCACAGGCCCATGCCGGCCGACATCACGACCAGGATCGCGGCGTACAGGTAATAGGGAGTGCTCGCGTCGACCAGCGACAGCAGCCCGAGGCCTACGGCGAGGACGGCCATGCCGACCGCGACCACCGTGCGGGTGCCGAAGTGCCCGGCCAGCCCGATGCTCCGCTTGGAGACCACGACCATGCCGACCACCAGGGGCGCGATCGCGACGCCGGTCAGCAGCGGCGAGTAGCCCTTGGCGTACTGCAGGTACTGGGCGTTGACGAAGAACAGCGCGAAGAGGCCGAAGAAGGCCAGCCCGACGCCGAGCACGCCGCCGCGCAACCTCGACAGCGCGAAGATCCTCGGGTCGAGCAGCGGGTGCGCGGCGCGGAGCGCGTAGCCGACGAACGCGGCCAGCAGAAGCACGGCGACGGCGAACCCGCCGAGGACGCGGGCCGACGACCAGCCGTACGACGAGCCCTCGATGATCCCGAAGAGCAGCGCGAAGAGCGCCAGGGTGAGCAGGGCCGCGCCGATCAGGTCGAGTGCGGCGTCGTGCCGTTCGCCGCGCGGGGCGACCCGGGCGACCAGCACCGCGAGCACGACCGCGATGGCGGCTCCGGCACCGAACAGCCACTGCCAGGCCAGCCACTGCAGGACCGCTCCCCCGCCAACGTTGCCGACGGCGCCCGCGATGCCGGTGGCGGCGGTCCAGGTGGCGATCGCCTGCGGCTTGCGTTCGGGCTCGGTCACCTGGAGCAGCAGCGACAGTGTCGCCGGCATGATCAGCGCGGCTCCGACGCCCGTGATGAGGCGCCCTGCCACCAGGACCGGGACCGTCGGGGCGACGACCGACAGCAGGCAACCGGCGGCGAACACCGCGAGGCCGCTCAGCAGCACGCCCTTACGGCCGAACCGGTCGCCGAGCGCGCCGGCCGGGATGAGCAGGCAGCCGAAGACCAGGACGTAGGCGTCCACGATCCACAGCAGCTGGGTGGAGGAGGGGGTGAGGTCGCTGGCGGCGAGCTTGGGCAGGGCGAGGTTGATCGAGGCGACCATGGCCACGACCAGGACGACGCACGCCGACATGAGCGGCGTCATGCCGCGCCTTCGCCGGTGATCGGGACCGATGGAGGGCGCGCTGCGGACAGCGTTCAACGTCATGGGAGTCCTTAAGAAGGAGTGAAAGGAGTGGAAGGAGTGAGAAGAGAGCTGCGCGCGCCGGCTCCGTTGCATCCAACGTAAGGTGAGGGTGACTTGCTTTCAAATGCATCTTTTGCAGGTGAGGAGTGCGTCTGGTGCAATCCAGACTGGACCTGAACCTCCTGGTGGCGCTGGACGCCCTGCTGGAGGAGGGCAGCGTGACGGGCGCGGCCGACCGCCTGCACCTGTCGGGGCCCGCGATGAGCCGCACGCTCGGCCGGATCCGCAAGGCGCTCGGCGACCCGGTGCTCGTCCGGTCGGGACGCGCGATGGTGCCGACGCCGCGCGCGCTGGCGATCCGCGGCGAGGTGCACGAGCTCGTTCAGCGGGCCGGGGCGCTGTTCTCGGCCGACGACGATCTGGACCCGCGGGCGCTCACCGGCTCGTTCAGCATCCAGGCGGAGGAGGCCACCGTCGCGGTGATCGGCGGTCCGCTGCTGGAACGCTTCGCGCGCGAGGCTCCCGGCATGACACTGCGGTTCCTCGGTGAGGGGCCGCGCGACACCGGGGCGCTGCGGCGCGACACCGTCGACCTGGAGATCGGCGTGATCAACGACCAGGGGCCCGAGACGCGGGTCGAGCCGATCATGGACGACCGTACCGACATCATCGTCCGGCCGGGCCATCCGCTGACCCGGGGCGAGCTGAGCCTCGACGACTGGATCTCCGCGCCGCAGTTCACGTTCACGCGGCGGGGGCGGCTGCGCGGGCCGATCGACGAGATGCTGGAGGGAATGGGCAGGTCGCGCCGTCTCGTCGGGACGGTGCCGACGATCACGACGTCGTTGTTCGTCGTGCTGACCACCGACCTGCTGGGGTTCGCGGCGCGGCGCTTCCACCGGCCGCTGATCGACCGGCTCGGCCTGGTGTCCTTTCCCGTCCCGCTGGACCTGCCGCCGATCAAGTTCGCGCTCGGCTGGCACGCCCGGTACGAGGCCGACGCCGCGCACGCCTGGCTGCGGCGTTGCGTCCGCGAGGCGATCGCCGACGTGATCGGCGACGGCTCGGGCGAGTCCGTGGACGGGCACGCGGAGGAGTAACGTCTGCCAGCAGAATGACGTTCGGAATCTTGGATCGGGGTGGCTGGTGGCTGGGCAAGGTGTCGACGGCACGATCGACCCGGCGTTCGCGGCGGTACGGGAGGCGTTCGCCGACAACTTCGCCGAGCGGGGCGAGCGCGGCGCGGCCGTCACCGTCGTGGTGGGCGGGCGTACGGTCGTCGACCTGTGGGGTGGTGAGGCGGCCGCGGGCCGCGCCTGGGCGCCGGACACCCTGGTCAACTTCTTCTCGGTCGGCAAGGGCCTGACGGGACTGCTGGCGGCCGGGCTCGCCGGGAAGGGCCGCCTGGAGATGGACGCGCCGGTCGCCCGCTACTGGCCCGAGTTCGGCGCGGCGGGCAAGGCGGACGTGACCGTACGGCAGGTGTTCTCGCATCAGGCGGGGCTCCCGGCCCTGCGGCGGCGGATGCCCGCGGGCGCGATGCTGGACTGGAACGCGATGACGGCGGCGCTGGCGGCCGAGGAGCCGTGGTGGCAGCCCGGCGACGGCCACGGCTACCACGTCAACACGTTCGGCTTCCTGGCGGGCGAGATCATCCGGCGCGCCACGGGTTCGAGCGTGGGGACCCTGCTGCGCGAGGAGATCGCGGGGCCGCTGGGCGTGGACGTCCACATCGGGCTGCCCGCCGCCGAGCATCACCGGGTCGCCGAGTTCGAGTGGACGGAGGCGCCGCCGGAGACCGACCGGTGGGGTGAGCTCACCGAAGATCAACTCATGGAGTACAACGCGTACTTCAACCCGGGCGGCTTCTCGGGCATGGGCGTCATCAACTCGGCGGCCTGGCGTGAGGCGGAGATCCCGTCCACGAACGGGCACGGGACCGCGCGGGGCGTGGCGCGGATCTACGCGGCGCTGGTGGCGGGCGGCGTCTCGGACGACGGGGTGCGGATCGTCTCGGAGAACGCGCTGGCCGACGCGATCGTCGAGCAGTCGGTGGGCGAGGACCGGGTCCTGCACCGGCCGTCGCGCTTCGGCAGCGGCTTCCAGCTGACCCAGCCCGAACGGCCCCTCGGCCCCAATCCGCGCTCGTACGGGCACTTCGGCGCGGGCGGCTCGCTCGGCTTCTGCGACCCCGACACCGGCATGGCGTTCGGCTACGTGATGAACGAGATGGGGCCGCGCTGGCAGAACCCGCGCAACAAGGCGCTCGTCGACGCCGTCTACTCCTGCCTGTAGAACCGCCGTCCACGCCTGCCTGTAGCGACGCCGTCCACGCCTGGATGTGGAACCGCCCAGGTCACGTGATCGCGAATGGTGATCGTCGTCATACGATGCGTCCATGACTGAGCGGCCCGTCATCACGGCCCTGCCCTGGCGGCGCGACATGCGGCCCCGGGACCCGGAGGAGACCCACCGGGTCTCCACGCCCCTGGAGCTGTTCTTCGACCTGTGCTTCGTCGTCGCGGTCGGAGCGAACGCCTCGAACCTGGAGGAAGCGCTCGCTGAAGGACATTTCGGGAGCGGGACGGTGAGCTTCCTGCTGGTGTTCTTCTCGATCTGGTGGGCCTGGATGACCTTCTCCTGGTTCGCCTCCGCGTACGACCCCGACGACGCTCCCTACCGGCTGGCGACGATGGTCGTGATGGCCGGCGTGCTGATCCTGGCGGCGGGCGTGCCGCAGGCCTTCGACGACCGCGACTTCCGGGTGGTCTTCCTGGGGTACGCGGTGATGCGGGTCGCGCTGGAGTCACAGCGGATCCGGGCCTCCCGCTATGACGAGGAACGGCGCGCCTCCCTGATGCGGTTCGTCATCGGCGAGACCGGCTGCATGATGATCTGGGCGGTGGCCGTCTTCGCCGCACCGGAGGGGTGGCGGCTCGCGGTCTGGCTGCTCGCCGCCGCGGCGGAGCTCGCCGTGCCGGTGTGGGCGGAGAAGGCCGCGCACATCCCCTGGCACCCGCACCACATCGCCGAACGGTACGGGCTGTTCACGATCATCGTGCTGGGCGAATCCGTACTGTCGGCGGCCAACACCATCCGCGACAGCGTCGGCGGCGAGGGCGCGCTCGACCTCGCCCTGGTCGCGGCGGGCGGGCTGGTGACGGTCTTCGCGATGTGGTGGGTCTACTTCTCGCTGTCCTCGGCCGGGCTGCTGACGCGGTTCCGGGTGGCGATGGTGTGGGGGTACGGCCACTACGTGATCCTCGCCTCGGGGGCGGCGGTCGGCGCCGGGATCGCCGTCAACGCCGCCAAGGCCACCCACCACGCGCACATCTCCACGACGGCCGCCGGGCTCGCGGTGGCGATCCCGGTGTTCTGCTACTTCGTGGTCGTGTGGTGGCTGGTGGTCCGCCCGCACGGCGCGGACGCCCCGCACGCGTGGGGCATGCCGCTCCTGGCGGTGCTCGCGCTCGCGGCCTGTTTCACACCGCAGCCGGTGCTGGTGATCGGCCTGCTCATGGCGGCGCAGATCATGTGGAGCATCCTCGCCCACGGCGGGAAGGCCGAAGTCAGTCGCGCTTGATGGTGACCTCGCCGTCCGGGGAGACGCTGAAGCCCGGGTTGTAGGCGATCTCCCAGCGGAAGCCTGCCGGGTCGGCGAAGTAGCCGTGGAACCCGCCGTACGGGGCGGGCCGGGGCACCTTGAGCACGGTCGCGCCGGCGCGCTCGGCCCGCGCGACGACCTCGACGACCTCCTCTTCGCCGTCCACGTTCTGGGCGAGGGTCATCGGGCTCGGCCCAGGGCTCGTGTCGGCGTCGGCGAACAGGCCGAGCAGCAGGCCCGGCCCTATCTGGATGAAGACGATCTCGTCCTCGACCTCGTACGACGGTTCCCAGCCGAGCCCCTCCACGTAGAAGCGCCGGGCCGCCGCGAGATCGGGAACGCCCAGGGTGATGAGATTGATCCGCGGTCGCATCGTCGGCTCCTGCCATTAATGTCTCGCCTACAGGGTCATACCCTGATCGGCTCGTGTCCTCGCAGAAGGCGTACTGATGACTGAGACCCTCACGCTCCGGGCGCTGAACCGCGCCACGCTGGCGCGGCAACTACTGCTCGAGCGCGCGGACGTTCCGGTGCCCGAGGCGGTCGAGCGGCTGTGCGGCCTGCAGGCGCAGGAGCCCAAGCCGCCGTTCCTGGGGTTGTGGACGCGGCTGGAGGGGTTCGAGGTCGCGGATCTGCTCGGCGCCGTACGCGATCGGGCCCTGGTGCGGGCCACGATGATGCGCGGCACGCTGCACCTGATGTCGGCGCCGGACTACCTCGCGTTGCGCGCGCCGCTGCAGCCCATCCTGAACGGCGGCCTGCGGGTGCTGGGCAATCGCGCGGAGGGGCTGGACCTCGACAAGGTGCTCCCGGCCGCGCGGGCTCTGCTGAACGAGAAGCCGCGCACGTTCAACGAGATCCGGGCACTGCTGCAGGAGGAGTTCCCGGAGGTCAACGACCGCGCGCTGGGTTTCGCCGTACGGATGTGCCTGCCGCTGGTGATGGTCCCGACCGAGGATCGCTGGGGCTTCCCGAGGACGTCGGAGTTCACGCTGGCCGAGTCGTGGCTGGGCGACGCGCCGGCGCCCGCCCCCGCGGACTCACCGGACGCGCTGGTGCTGCGCTATCTGGCTGCGTTCGGGCCTGCCAGTGCCGCCGACGCGCAGGAGTGGTCGGGGTTCGCCAAGCTCGGTGAGGTGCTGGAGCGGCTGCGTCCTCAGCTGCGGGTGTTCAGCGACGAGAAGGGACGCGAGCTGTTCGACCTGCCCGACGCGCCCCAGCCGGACGAGGACACCCCGGCGCCCGCCCGCTTCCTGCCGGAGTTCGACAACCTGGTGCTCGCGCACGCCGACCGTACGCGGATCATCGCCGCCGAGCACCGGCCCTCGCTCACCACCAAGAACCTGCGCGTGCGTTCCACGTTCCTGTGGGACGGGTTCGCCGCCGGGCTGTGGGAGATGGAACGCAAGCGCAAGGTCGCGACGCTGCGCCTGCTCCCGTTCGGCAAGCTGACCAAGCGCGCGCTGAACGAACTGACCGCCGAGGGCGAGCGGCTGCTGCGCTTCGCCGAGCCCGACGCCGCCGAGCACGTGGTGACCACCGCCGAAGCCTGACGGACGAGGCGGCGGGACTCAGGCGATCGAGCGGTCGAGTCCGTCCCAGTAGGGGGCGCGCAGGTCCTTCTTGAGGATCTTGCCGCTGGGGTTGCGCGGCAGGGCGTCCACGAAGTCGACCGAGCGGGGCCGCTTGAAGCCCGCGAGGCGTCCCTTGGCGAACTCCAGGATGTCCTCTTCGGTCGGCTCGGTGCCGGGACGGCGGACCACGACGGCCTTCACGGTCTCGCCCCACCGCTCGTCCGGCACGCCGATCACCGCGACGTCGGCGATCCCCGGATGGGAGGCCAGGACCTCCTCGACCTCGATCGGGTACACGTTCTCCGCACCCGTGACGATCATGTCCTTGATCCGGTCGGTGAGGAACAGGTAGCCCTCGGCGTCCACGTAGCCCGCGTCGCCGGTGCGCAGCCAGCCGTCGCCGGCCTGGAGCTTCTCGGTGTCGGCGGGCCGGTTCCAGTAGCCGGGGGTGTTCTGGGAGGACCGGATCAGGATCTCGCCGACCTCGCCCGGCGCGCGCTCCTCGCCGGTCGCCGGGTCGACCGCCTTGATCTCCACCCAGTCGTACGGGCGGCCCGCCGAGCGCATCAGGTGAGCGCGCGGCCCCTCGGGGTCGTGGTCCTCGGGCTCGAGCTGGACGATGGCGCCGGTCGTCTCGGTCATCCCGTACAGCTGGAACAGCGGCGCGCGGAACGTGTCCAGCGACCGCCGCAGCACCTCGCTCGTGATCGGCGACGCGCCGTAGGTGATGGCGCGCAGGGCCGAGTAGTCGCGGTCGGCGGCGCCGGGCACCTGGCACATGAACTGCAGCACGGCCGGGACGATGAACGCGTTGGTGATCCGTTCCCGCTCGAAGGTGTCCACCAGCGCGGCGGGGTCGATGTCGCGGATCAGCACGATGTGGCAGCCCGCGTACAGCCCGGCGAGCGCCCAGCCGCTGCCGCCGATGTGGAACAGCGGCATCGGCACCGCGGTGACCGACGACTCGTCCAGCCGCCACCGGGCCGCCATCCGCTCCCCCACCGCGAAGTTGACGTTGGTGAGCTGGACGCCCTTGGGGAGACCGGTCGTGCCGGAGGTGTAGAGCTGCACGACGACGTCGTCCGGCTCGCCGCTGAAGCCCGGGTCGTCGGCGGGCCACGCCGCCACCCACTTCTCGTAGTCGGGCCCGGTGAGGATCACGCGACCCGGCAGCTCGGCGGCGATCTCGGCGAACTCGGTGTCGACGACCGTGATCGCGGCCTGCGCGTCGCCCACGACGCCGCCGATCTCGGCGGACGTCAGCCGCCAGTTGACCGGGGTCACGACCGCCCCGATCTTGGCCGCGCCGAACATCAGCTCGAAGAACTCGGGGGCGTTCTTGCCCAGGTAGCCGACGCGCGAGCCGCGTCCGAGGCCGGTCGCCAGCAGCGCCTGCGCTATCCGGCTCGACCGATCGTCCAGGTCGGAGTAGGTCAGTGTCCTGCCGTCGCCGGTGATGGCGGGCGAGCCGCCCCGTGCGCGAGCATGGTCTCGGACGATCGAAACGACCCGGTAGTCCATTCCGGCCCCCTCCGGCGGCTTACGGTGGTTGGGGTGACCCTACACAGACAGCCCCACCTGCGGAAGCAGCGGAGTTTCGGACATCAAATGACCCATTGCGCGTGCCCAACTCCGAATAGTGATCAATCTGATACCTGTGCTGATTGAAAGGTCACCCAAATCGGCGCAAGCTGTCCCGAGACACATCCGCCCCTCGACACGACGACCGGAACCGATCCCCTCCACCCCGCCCGCCGACAGGACGCGACCCATGTTCGAGATCTGGGAGACGAGCGAGCCCGCCAGGCTCATCAGCGACGCCGGGAGCCTGAAGGTCGCGCTCGAGAAGGTGGACACGATGTGCCGGCTCCGCCACGACCAGGCGGTCGCGCACGTGGGCGGCGACACCCGCGAGGGCTACAACTTCGAGATCCGGGACCAGGAGGGCAAGGCGCTGGCGCGCCTCACCTACGTCCCCGACACCACCCGCGCCTACCAGAGCGTCGTCGTCGACGAACTCCGCGGCGACTGACCCCGCGGGCCACCGAAAGCCTGAGCACCTGCCGCGGGCACCTGACCGCCGGGCCGACTGACCCCGCAGGCTACCGACGGCCAGGGCGCCTGCCGCGGGCACCTGACCGCCGCGGCCCCCTCTCGGCACTGGCCACGCCTCCCCCGGTTGCACGGGAGTTGCTGCGGCAACGCAAGGGAAACGGGCTCTGACCTGGGGATTGTCCAACCTTGGCCAAGTCGCGCGCGAGCGCGACCTGGGATCCTTTCACGTACTCGCAGGTAGGTAGACATCTAACGAACAACGCGTCGAAACCGGCACTTGTTGACCTCTCCACCCCCCGGTTCTAGGTTGACACCGGACGCACCGAGTAGTCAGGGAGCCCCGCAAAGGCACTCGTGTCACGTCATGCCGGCGCCAGACGTGTCCCCCCGTTTCCAGCGCATCGATCGTGAAGGGAACCCCCATGCCCGGAGCAAGGGTCATCCACCTCGACGAAGCACGCGGCCAAGACGACGAGGACGTGGCCTACCAGAAGACGCTGCGCCGCCTTTCCAAAGCCTCGGTGGACAAGCATTGGGAGCCGTACGCCGACATCCCGTGGGACGAACCGGGTTACGAGGTGACCCCCGAGGATCGGCGCTGGGTCCTGCCCGAGCTCGACCCGCTCGGCCGTCACCCCTGGTACAAGGCGCAGTCCGAGGACGTCCAGGCGCTCATCGGGCTGTGGCGGCAGGCGCAGGTCGCCAAGGTCGGGATGCAGTTCGAGAACGTGCTGAAGCGCGGGCTGCTCACGTACGCGTTCCGGCTGCCGAACGACTCGGCGGAGTTCCGCTACGTCTACCACGAGACGATCGAAGAGGGACATCACGGCATGATGTTCCAGGAGTTCGTCAACCGCACCGGCACGCCCGTCGACGGGATGCCTCGCGTGGTGCGCCTGCTCGGCGAGGTGGTCCCCCCGCTCAGCGTCATCGCGCCGTCGCTGTTCTTCTTCTTCGTGCTGGCGGGCGAGGAGCCCATCGACTACGTCCAGCGGCGCATGCTCCGCGACGGCTCGGCCCGGCACCCGCTCCTCAACAAGATCATCTCAATCCACGTGGCGGAGGAGGCGCGGCACATCTCGTTCGCCCGCCAGTTCCTTCGCCACCGCGTCCCGCGCATGGGCGCGCCGCAGCGCTTCGCGCTCAGCCTCGTCGTCCCGCCGACGATGAAGCTCGGCGTGCTGCTGATCCTCACCCCGCCCGCCGCGATGAGCCGCCGGTTCGAGATCCCCCAGGACGTGCAGAAGCAGACCTACTGGGGCGCCAAGGCGTCGCAGGACCTGATCTCCAAGGCCGTCTCGAACGTACGGGACCTCTGCGGCGACATCGGCCTCATCAATCCGGTCAGCAAGCAGATCTGGAGACTCCTGAACATCTGGGAGGAGCCAAAGAAGGAAATTGCTGCGAAATCCTGACTGACGTAGTTGCGGCGCGACGGTTACGGTGGCCTGCATGGCGCGGGACTGGAGGAATTGGCACCGCAAGTACGACGAGCCCGGATCCTCACTGGCGCTGCGGCTGGAGACCGTTCAGCAGCGCATCCGTGAGGCGCTCGACCGCTGCCCGGCGGGGCCCGTCCAGATCGTCAGCCTGTGCGCGGGCGAGGGACGCGACCTGCTGCCCGTCCTTCGCGACCACCCGCGGCGCGAGGACGTGAGCGCCCGCCTGGTGGAACTCGACTCCCAGATCGCGGCCGTCGCCGCCGTCCAGGCCCAGAACGGCGTCGGCGGCCGCGTCCAGGTGGTGGTCGGCGACGCGGCCGTCACCGACGTCTACGAGGGCGCCGTCCCGGCCGACGTCGTCATGGTGTGCGGCATCTTCGGCAACCTGAACGACGACGCGATCGAGCGTACGATCGCGTGCCTGCCGCAGTTGTGCGCGCCCGGCGCCACCGTGCTGTGGACCCGCTTCGAGCAGAGCCCCGCGACCACGTCCGCCGTGTGCGGCTGGTTCGCCGACCACGCCTTCGAGGAGGTCGCCGTCTCCACGGCCGACGGCACCCGGCTGGTCGTCGGCGCGCACCGCTTCGCCGGAACGCCGCAGCCCCTCCAGAAGGGCGTGCGGATGTTCACCTTCAGCGATGACCACACCAGCGACCACTGGCCCGACCGCACCTGATCCCTCTTCTGATGGGCGCCCGTCCGGCCACGTCGGCAGTGCCCGTCCGGCCACGTCGGCAGTGCCCGTCCGGCCACGTCGGCTGTGTCGGGCGCCCGGCGTCCCTGGGGCGTGGCAGGATGCGGGGTTGGTCGCGATTGGGGAGGGCTCAGGTGAGCGATGCCGGACGGGGTCCGGATCCGCGGATGCTCGACAAGGTCAGGGCGCTGTTGGCCAAGGCCGAGTCGACCGAGTATCCCGAGGAGGCCGAGGCGCTCAGCGCCCGGGCCCAGGAGCTCATGGCCCGCTACAGCATCGACCACGCGCTGCTCGCGGCGGCCGGAGCCGACGCGCGCGACGAGCCCCTCGGGCGGCGGCTGTCGGTCGACAACCCCTATGGCGCACCCAAGGCCGTACTGCTGACCGTGGTGGCCGAGGCGAACCGCTGCCGGGCTGTGTGGCACCGGGAGCTCAACTGCTCGACCGTGCTGGGCTTCGCGCCGGACGTGGCGGCGGTGGAGCTGATGTTCACCTCGCTGCTGCTGCAGGCGACCACCGCGATGCTGCGGGCGGGCTCGCGTACCGACTCGCTCGGCAGGTCGCGGACGCGCTCGTTCCGCAACGCCTTCCTGCACGCCTACGCGGCGCGCATCGGGGAGCGGCTCCGCGAGGCGGTCGTGGAGGCGACGAGCCGGGCCGCCGCGGAAGAGGCCGGGAAGGATCTGCTTCCCGTCCTTGCCGCGCGTGACCAGGCCGTGGAACGGGCGGTCGACGCCATGTTCCCCAATCTCACCAGGGGCCGGGCCCGATCGGTCTCCAACCACGAGGGCTGGATGGCCGGGCGAGCGGCGGCCGATCTGGCCAGCCTGAGCGGACGCTCCGAGGTCACCGGAGAGTCGCGCCGCTAGTTACCCCAGGGATCTCCGCCGTGTTCCCAGGGTCTTCCCGTCAGTGCTGCGTGGTGCTGCGTGGTGCTTCTGTACTTCATGGTGCCGGAGGTCCCCCCCGGGGGGCAGGGGGACGGCCGGTCGAGTCAGGCCTTCTTGCGCCTGGTGTTCCCGCCGCGGCCGCGAAGCGGCACGCCGGCCTCCTTGAGGACGTTGTAGATGAAGCCGTAGGACCGGCCGGTCTCGGCCGCCAGATCACGGATGCTCTCACCCGCCGCGTAGCGCGGCGCGAGCTCCGCCGCCAGCTTGGTGCGCTCGGCGCCCGTCACGCGGGTGCCTCTCGCCAGGGTCCGGCTCACGATGTACCTCCCGAGTCGCTGTCTCCGAGTCGCGGGCCGTTCCCGCAGCTCACAGCGGTGTTGATCTCTCCAACGTACACATTCCCACCAAAACCCCCAACCAAGCCGCACGATCGGGAGCAAGGACGGCCGATGGTGGTCTTTTCCGTGGTCATCGGCGTGTCGGTGCTGGACGAACGGTTCCAGAACAACCCCGGAAAGACCCTGGGAACTCCCTGTGGGCACCCTGTGAACATCTTCGGGCATATCGGGACGTTAAGGGAGAAAAGTAATGGTCCTGGATGGACTCAGAGCGACATGTCTGAGAGCCGGACCACCCGGGTCCCGAGCCGTTCGGGCGTATGTTCGGGCAGGAACCACCGGAACCACAGCCGGCCGCGCGGATGGCCCGCCGTCGAGATCCAGTTGGGATGGCCGGGATCGGCCGCCGCGATGACGATCCGCCAGGATCCATCGGGCTCGTAGACGATCTGATGGCCGTTGATGGTCACGCGTTCCTGGTCGTAGTCGTAGGTGTGCAGGAACGGGTTCCAGAGGCAGAGGTTCCAGAAGGCGCAGTCCGGCGAGCGGCCCTCGATGACCAGCGCCTCGTCGTCGCCCAGCGCGAAGACGCCCATCGCGTACGCGGCGTCGCCCGCCGCCCAGCCGAAGGTCTCGGTCGGAACGGGATACGGCTCGTCCACGCGGTTGTCGTCTTCGAGGGGCAGCACCATCCTGGACTGCTCGCGCAGCCAGGTCAGGGCCGCGCGAAAGCGGCGTGCCAGGTCGGCGTCGGTGTCGCGGCGCGGCTCGGCGGGAGGGTCGAGGCACTCGATGTGCCACTCCGTACGGCGGTCGTGCTGGGGGTCGGCCACGTAGTCGCGCGTGATGACGCAGACGGCGTCCGGCTCCAGGCGCGTCTTCTCCTGCGGCCCGAGCATGACCTCGAACGAGCCGTCCTCGGCGACGTCCAGCTCGCGGTCGTTGACCGAGGCGACGATGCGTTCGGAGTAGCGCCCGTCGTCGGGCCCGCCGTAGACGGTCAGCGAGAAGTAGACGGCGTCGCCGCGCCGCCCGCTGACCCGGTAGCGCCGCGCCGGGTCCAGCGGCGCGTAGCAGTAGAACGCGTCCGCGTTGTCCCCGCCCCACTTGTGGTACGGCCCGACGATGTCGGTGAAGCGCGGCCGTCCCGTGTCCGACCACACCTGAGTGTCCAGCCCGGTCCGCAACATCGAGAAGATCCACTTGTGCGCCTCGAGGACCGAGGTCTCGTCCAGCGCCGGATCGCCCGCCAGCCGTCGCCGCAGCTCCTTCAGCTCGTCCAGGATCTCCTCGACCACCGCACCGGTCCCGGTCTCCATGAGCTCAGTCCTCCGGCTCGACGTTGAAGCGTTCGATGTAGGGGGCGAGGACCTGGGCGCGTTCGGCCGGGTCGAGCCCGAAGTCGGCCAGGCCGTAGCGGACCCCGCCGTGCTTGCCCCGCGGGTGGTCGGCGAGGAAGGCCGCCTGCGCCTTGCGGGCCTCAGGCGTGTACGGCTGCCCGGCCCTGGCGTAGATGCGTTCCACCATGGCCAGGTCGTCGGCCATGAACTCGTTGAAGTGCACGTCCATGGCGTCGGGCAGCAGGTCCCGTTCGGCGGCGGCCGAGCCGAGCATGAGCTCCAGCCGCTGCGCCCAGTACCGTCCGATCCGTACGGGATCGGGCCGGTCGCAGGACATGCGCGCCGCGTACGCGAGCATCGTGCACATCGACCGCGTGACCGCCACCGGGTCCCGGTGCGTGACCACGACGAAAGCGTCGGGGAACACGCGGCGCAGGACGGCGAACTGCTCCAGGTGCCCCGGCGACTTGAGCACCCACCGCTCCCCCGCCGGCCGCAGCCACTGGATGGCCTGGAGCATCGTGCGCAGGTACTCGTAGGCGGGCGTCTGGTCGGTGCCGCGCAGCCAGTCGCGGTACGCCGGGACGATGGCCTGCGTCTCAAAGAACAGCGACGCGCAGGCGGAGTTGAGGAGCTGGATCTCCTCGTGCGCGTGCTCGGGCCACATGTCGTGCATCCGCTTGAAGTGCGGCATCAGGACGTCGACGGCCCCGAGCGCGGCCGCGGTCCGTTCGATGCGCGGCGCGGGGTCACGCGGGTCCTCGCCGGGCGGCGGTATCGGCTCCAGGCTCTCCCAGTACGGCAGGAAGCGCAGCGCAGGGTCGGCCGACATCAGGTTGTGCAGGTGCGTCGTGCCCGTGCGCGGCAGCCCGGCGATGATGATCGGCCGCCGCAGCTCCACATCCCGGATCTCCGGGTGACGCTTGAGCAGGTCCTCCAGCCGGAGGCGCGCGACCAGCGCCTGCTGGATCTGAACGGCCAGGTTGACCGTTCCGACGTCGCTGACCTCGGCCTCCTCGCGCAGCGCCTGGCACAGCACGCCGAGCGGTTCGCGGAACCGGTCGTCGCCGAAGTCCTCCAGCCCGGTCTGCTGAACGGCGCCCGCCATCAGCCACTCGGGCACGAGCGGCATCGCGGGCGCGAGCGCGGCCATCTCGGCCCGCAGCGCGGCGGCGGGCTCGGAGTGGCGCGGATCGGCGAGGTCGTCGAGGCGGATCGAGGGCGGCCGGTGAAACGCCATCGCGGCTCCTAGAATTTCGCTACGGTTTGTACCGTATTAAGGTCCAGGATTTCGGTCAAGCGCTCGCTTGGTAGACGTTTCGGGCACATCCGGGCACGCCGGAAGCGTGTATTCGCGACTGACGAAAAGTTCGAGATCGACGCGCGCTGCGCGCCCATCGGCACAGTACGGCGAGCTCTGCGGCCGAACACCCCTGTCCCAATCCGGCCAGCACCTTGATTGGCACCCCGGGCTCGGCAACGTTCTAGTTGTGTACGTTCTGTAATCGTGAGCGCACCCTCTGAACGTGCAGGAAGTGCACTGTTCACCCTCAGGAGTTGAACCAGGTGACCAGCCCCTTCGTCCGGCGCCGCAGACTCGCCGCCGAGCTCCGCGCGCTCCGCGAGCACCGCGGCATGACCGCCGGACGTCTCTCTCAGCTCATCCACCAGTCGCGCATGAAGGTCAGCCGCCTGGAGAACGCCCATATCCGCCCCGACCTCGCCGAGATCATCAAGATCCTCGACGTCCTGGACGTCACCGGCGACAAATGGAACCAGATCGTCCGCATCGCCTGCGACGCCGCCGAGAAGGGCTGGTGGGACGCCTACGGCGACGCCATGGGCCCGCGCCAGCGCCTCTACGCCGACATCGAGTCAGGCGCCAAGACGATCCGCGAATACCACCCCAGCGGGATGCCCGGCATCCTGCAGACCCCGGAGTTCACCTGGGC
Source organism: Actinomadura barringtoniae (assembly GCF_017573505.1). Classification (GTDB taxonomy): domain Bacteria; phylum Actinomycetota; class Actinomycetes; order Streptosporangiales; family Streptosporangiaceae; genus Spirillospora; species Spirillospora barringtoniae. The sequence goes on along the minus strand of NZ_JAGEOJ010000031.1, from coordinate 10,284 downwards.
GATGATCGAACTGGCCAAGGCCGAGAGCCAGGTCCCCTTCGTCCCCGAACGCCTCGTCGCCGCCCGCCTCGAACGCCGCCGCGCCGTCCTCCGCACCGACGGTCCCGTGTACGAGGCGGTCATCGACGAACTCGCCCTCCGGCGGTACGCAGTCCCGCCCGAGGTCATGCGCGCCCAGCTGCGCCATCTCATAGCGACGACGGAACAGGAGCCGCGCGTCTCGATCCGGGTACTCCCCCTGCAGCCCGGCCCGTCCGGCTCCCTGCCGCCCCAGTCGCCGTTCTATCTCTTCACGTTCCCCGATCCCACCGACCCGCCCATGGCCGTAGTGGAAACCGTCGCCGCCGACCTCGTCCACACCGAGTCCGCAGAGGTATCACGGTATGTGAGGAGGTACGAGCACGTCCTCAAAGCAGCGCTGACCGAGGACGAGTCCCGCACCCTCCTGGCCGACGCAGCCGACCCCACGGGATCACCATGACCACCGAACCCTCCCCCGGCCTCCAGCCCCCGGCGAACACCTGGCGCAAGTCCCGGCACAGCGAACCGGACGCCTCCTGCGTGGAGGTGACCCGAGCCGGCAATGGCACCATCGCCGTCCGCGACTCCAAGTCCCGTACCGCCGTCCTCCAGTTCGCCCCCGAGGAGTGGCGAGCCTTCATCACCCCCTACCGCACCTAGCCACGGCACCTGGCCACGGCACTCAGCCACCGCACCTAGGCGGCCTACCTAGGCACCGCACCTAGGCACCGCACTCAGTCGCCCACCGAAGGCCCGGCCAGCCACGCCCATCGCGTTCAGGCCGGGCCAACCCCTAAGCGGTTAATCACCCACCCGCATCCCTCCTGCGTCCCCACACACAGGCCCAGGCTCCAGCGGGTGGGAGAACGGGCCTTAGGGGGCGTGGCAGCGGCGCGTCACTCATAGACCAGTGAGCGCCGGCCTTCGGTGCAGGCGCTCCGGGTGGCATGCGATGTGCGTGTCAGCGGGGTGAAAGCCACTCCTGGAGGTCAGCGAGATGTCCTAGCTCCGACTCGATCCGCGTCCTGTCATCAGGGCTGAGCTTGAGGTCGCGCAGATCGGTGAGCCAGGGGCCCGTCGGCTCACCAAGGACCGCGGCCAGATCAACGAGATGGCACAGCGCGATGGCCCGTTCGGCCACCGAGGCGTCCGCGCCGTGCCGGCGGATCGCGGACTTGAGCGCACGGAACGCCTGCAGGTCGTCGTTCTTGAACTCGCGCAGGATCCGAGCATTGTCGAGCGCCTTGGCCAGGCCCGTCAGCTTCTTCGAGCCCCCGTACTCCAGCTCGGCGGGCTCATCGCGCTGGATGAAGATGATCGAGTTTCCGGACGGATCCATCAACGTGAACCGGGACGCCCCGGGCCGATAGCGAGTGATCCGCGGAAGGCCCTTGCCCAGCACCTTCCCGTACGTCTTGCGCATCGCCGCGACGAACGCCGCGTGATAGGGCGCCACGGCGTCGACCATCACCAGGCACCCGCCGGACTCCTCCCGTGTCGGATCAAGGTCCTTGGGCGCAGGACCGAAATGCAGCTCAAATCCGCTCCAGCGCAATGCCAGATACACATACGGCTTGGTCTGCCTGTAGGTCGCCTCGAACCCCAGCGCCTCATAGAACGCCAAGGTCTCCTCCGCTGACGCGCACGGCATCAACGGCACCGTCATCTCGTTCGGCCGGACTGTCGGCTCACCCAAGCCGGTCACCTCCCAGGTCCAGCGGCGATGCTCGCATCACCGGGCTCGCCTCGCATATGGATCGTTCCAAGTCACTCGGCCTCGTGCCGCATCCTGAGACCCGTCACGAAGGCACGTCTCGGTGCGTTGGGTGGGTGGTGCTGCGCTTGGGGTGCGTGGCCAGGATCAGCTGGCTTGGAGGTCCCTTATGCGAACGGCGCGCTGGAGGTCGTCGCGTTGGTCGGCCAGGGCGCGGCGGAGAGAGGTGGACAGGTCGTTGCGAGCCAGACATGCGGTAGCGGCGCTCAGAGTCTCGGCTGTGGCGGCGTGGGCGGGGAAGAGCCGCTCGCCCAGGGTCCTGGCGACGATGGCGCCCCGTTCTCCGGCGGTCGCGACTTCCTCGAAGTAGCGGGTGATGTAGGGCGTCGTGACGTCGTCGCGTGCGGGTTGCCAGAAGCCCTCAGCGGTCGCCGTCAGCAGATGATTGGACAGGGCGTTCGGCGTGAAGAGGAGATTCCAGGCGCGCTGCTTGGCCGCGTCGTCCGGCAAGGCCGCTCGACAGCGGGCCGCCCCCTTCGCCCCGGTTGCGCTCGGGTCGCGGGTCAGCTCCGCCTTGACCTCGTCGTCCCCCGCGTTCCCATGAACGCAGAGCTGGAGCAGGACCTGCCAGCGCAACTCGGGATCAAGATCCGGGCCTCCGTCGGGGATACGGCCTTGCGCCAGCCAGTTTCCGAGTTGGGCGAGCTCGTCGCCGGTCTGGGCGCTGGAGATCAGTGCTCGTACAGCGGCCAGGCGGAGATCGGGCGCGTCGGCAGACCGTTCCATGATGGCGGCGGCGGCGCGGGTGAGGATGGCCAGCGTCGCGGGGCGTTCGGCCGGGTGAACGTAACGGTCGGCGATGTGGTTGTGAGCGAACGCCAGAACGGCCTCGACGATGGTGACGACGTTCTCGGCAGGAAGCTGGGTCTGTACGAGCTGAAGGTAGTCGTCCACCGGCAGGTCCCCGTCCCGGACCATGTCGCGGGCCGTGTTCCAGAGAAGGGCGCGGGTCAGCGGATCCTCGATCGTTGACAGTCCGGTCGTCACGGCCTGCCAGGAGTCTTCGTCCAGCCGCACCTTGACGTACGTGAGATCAGCATCGTTCAGCACCAGCAGGTCGGGGCCGGATCCCGGGCCCGCAGCGGGTCGGGGGCCGGCAGCGGGTCGGGGGCCGGCAGCGGGTCGGTGGCCGGCTTTCGGGGCGCGGCCGGCGCCCGCGTCCGGATCTGAGCGGGAGGCCAGGCCAGGATCTTCGCTGGTCTGCGAATCGGGGCTAAGGGCAGCGAGCGGGACCCTTACGGCATCGGAGGGAACCTCGACCTCCAACTGCCGTCGCCTGACCAGCCGACCGTCCTCGCTGTCGTACGCGCCGACGAGCAGACGATGCGGGCGGGCCTTGTGAGTGTCGTCGGGCGTGATCGTGAGGACGCCGTCCGCGTCGCGTGCGGCGCGAAGCGTGTCGACGCCCGAAGTACGCAGCCAGCGTTCAGCCCATCCTTGGACGTCGCGTCCCGCCGCGCCTGCGATGGCGTCCAGGAGATCGCCAAGGTCTGCGTTGCCGAAGCGATGGGCCGCGAAGTAGGCGTTCACACCGTTCAGGAACGTCTCCTGCCCCACCCACGCGACGAGCTGGCGCAGCGCGGACGCGCCCTTCGCGTACGAGATGCCGTCGAAGTTCATGAAGGCCGAGGCGAGGTCATCGAGATTGTCGGCGGACACAGGGTGGGTCGAGGGCCGCTGGTCGGCGTCGTAGCCCCAGGCCTTGCGCTTGACCGCGAAGGCCGTCCACGGGCTGGTGAAGCGGCTGGCCGCCGCTGCCACCTCGTACCCCATGTACTCGGCGAACGACTCGCTGAGCCACACGTCATCCCACCAGCGCATGGTCACCAGGTTGCCGAACCACATGTGCGCCATCTCGTGGGCGATCACGATCGCACGGAACTCGCGTTCGGTATCGGTGACGGCCGAGCGGAAGATGTAGTTCTCGTTGAAGAGCACGCAGCCCGGCTTCTCCACCGCGCCCCAGTTCATCTCGGGCACGAAGACCTGGTCGTACTTGCCGAACGCGTAACGGTCGTCGAAGAGCTCGTGGTAGCGATCGAAGGCCCGCCGCGTGATGTCGAGGACCTCGTCGGCGTCGTTCTCCATGTGCGTGGCGAGCGAGCGCCGGCAGTGGAGTCCGAGCGGGATGCCGTCGTGCTCGGTGTGAATCGACCGGAACGGCCCGCCCGCAATGGTCATCAGGTAGGTGCTGATCGGCTCCGAGGGCTCGAACTCCCAGCGTCCGCCGGCCAGGCGGTGGCCCTCGCCATGGCTCAGCACCGTCCAGTCGTCGGGTGCGGTGACCGAGATCGTGAAGGGCGCCTTGAGGTCAGGTTGGTCGAAGCACGCGAAAACACGCGGCGCCAGGTCAGGACCACAGATCGCGTAAACGTAGACCCCGCCGTCCTCCGGATCGACGAACCGGTGCATGCCCTCGGCCGTACGCGAGTAGGCGATGTCGGCGTCGACCAGCAGCTCATTCTCGGCCTCCAGGCCGGCGAGCTCGATCCGGTCATGGCCAGCGACCGCGTCCAGCGCCCGTCCGTTCAGCACCAGCTTTCGAACCGACAGTGCGTGAAGGTCGATGAACGTGCTCGCCCCGGGCTCGGCAGCCCTGAACCGAATGGTCGTACGGGAGCCAAAGACCTCTTCACCCCGCGTGAAGTCGAGGTCCACCGAATAGGACAGAACATCGAGCAACCGAGCGCGTTCGGCCGCCTCGCCACGAGTGAGAGCCACGTCTGAGGTCATGCCCCTTTCTAACGATCACACCCAACCCACCGTTCCGCCGAAGCGCCACCCCCACCCCGGCCCCGAGCCCATCCGGACCGACCGACCCCAGTCGGACCGACCGACCCCAGTCGGACCGACCGACCCCAGTCGGACCGACCGACCCCAGTCGGACCGACCGACCCCAGTCGGACCGACCGACCCCAGTCGGACCGACCGACCCCAGTCGGACCGTCCGGGCCAGTCGGACCGTCCGGGCCAGTCGGACCGTCCGGGCCAGTCGGAGCGTCCGGGCCAGTCGAGCTGGTCGAGTCGGCCAGGCCTGTCAGGCGGGTCGAGCCTGGCCGACAGACCGCGCTGGGCGGGGCGGGGAGGACAGATCGAGCCGGGCCTGGCGGGCCGGTCAAGCCCGGTCGGGCCGGGCCTAGCGAGCTGGTAGAGCACGGCCGGGCCTGGTCGGATTGTTGTCGTCGGCCCGCGCGGTCAGGAGTGTGAGCGGATGAATTCTGACGCGATCAGGTCCATGAGCAGGCCGTCGCGCCATTCGTCGCTGATCGGGTCACGCTCGTACTGGCGCATGACACCGACCGGCTTGAAGCCGACCTTGGTGTACGAGCGGATGGCGGCGGCGTTGACGGCCGCCGGGTCGATCGTCAGCCGGTGATGGCCGCGCTCGTCGATCAGCCACGAGGCGAGCGTGCGTACGGCGTCCGTGCCGAGTCCGCGCCCGTGATGGCGCGAGCCGAGGAAGATATCGATGCTCGCATGCCGGTAGTCGGGATCGTCCTCCTCCTCGTACTGGATCGCCCCGGCCACCTCACCGTCGACGACGATGGCCAGCATGTCGTCGAAGTCCTCCGGCGTCCCCCACCACTTGGCGACTTCCGGCTCTCGAACGATTCGGTGGAGTGTCTCCTCGTCCTGCTTCTCGACAGGCCGCAACACCACAGACTCGCCGCTCAATTTCATGCGTTCAGTCTCGTACGCCGAACGCGATCAACGCATCCGGACACGGTCAGCGCCAACGCCATTCCGGCGATCGCGCCCTCGACCGCGTTCACCAGCGTCACATGGAAGGTGCGGGGCCCTTCTTGGTTGATCAACACGACCGAGCCAAGGGCCGCCCCTAGACACGTGGCGCCGACGAGAGCGAAGAGGCTGCCGACCGCCACCCCCACTTGCTCTCCGCTACGGTCGCCGTCCTCACCTCCCTCCACCGAGACAGATCGATCCCCGTCATGCCGTTGCATCTCCTGAACGGGCGTATCCGCTTCACCGCAGTCCCCAGCCACGGCCTCCTCCGGCAGCACCGGCGCCGTCCGGAACCATCGCACCGCCCACCAAGCGATCACGGCCACGCCTCCGACCCCGCTCGCGTACTGGAGCCATCGAAACAGCTCCAGCCCACCCCAGGAGGTCGTGACCAGCCACGGAAGCTGTCCCGCGAAGCTGTGATGCAGGTGCGTGAATCCGTCCCAGAACAGATGCGTGATGGCGCCGATCAGGATCGACACCGGAACCCATCCCGCCATCCGCAGGCGAAACCCGGCCGCCGGTCCCTTCAGCCGCGCGTACGCCCACGCCGGAGCCAAGGCGAGCAGCCCAGGCTTCCAGAGCGCGTGGAATCCAACGAAGAGAACGATCCCGAGCGCGAGATCAACAGTCACCAGTCCAAGCGGCTCATGCGTGATCCCCCGCAGATCCGCCATGCCGAGGAAGTACGGAGCATCCGGCGCCATCGAGCCGATGACCAGCGCGGAGGGCACGAGGCGCCCTCGGCAGAACGGAATGACGGCGGCGGGGTGGCTCAGTGTGAACGGCATCCCGACATCCCTACGCCACCGCCGTCGCCCGCCTCAAGCGATCAAGGAAACCTGACCGCCCCCGGCCTGATCACAACCCATTCCCCCGCCCAGCCGCCCAGCCGCCCAGCCGCCCAGCCGCCCAGCCGCCCAGCCGCCCAGCCGCCCAGCCGCCCAGCCGCCCAGCCGCCCAGCCGCCCAGCCGCCCAGCCGCCCAGCCGCCCAGCCGCCCAGGGCCGAACTCCCCAGGCACTCGAACGTGTTCCCGCAATAGCGAGCCAGAGCCAGCGCTATAACGGCCGAAAAGCTGGACGAGCCGAGCCGAACTGAGCCACGACAAAAGCCCTCAGGAATCAGGTCATCCCAAGCTTCAGCCCTGCCTTGTCCCGAGCTCCCGAGTTTCCGAGGTTCCGAGGTTCCGAGGTTCCGAGCGAGGGCCTACCGGTCGGAGATCGGTTCCAGGACCGGCTTGATGTCAACGATCGGCGTTCCGTCGAGGGCCTCCAGATCACGCACGCGCATTCTCAGCCCATCGACAGCCACAATCTGAATCCGATGCAGCCCCACCGGATTGGGCCGATGCGGCGACCTCGTACTGAACACACCGGACTCCGGCCGCGTCACATCACCACGCGGATGAACGGTCAGCACATCCCGGTCGGCGCGATCAAGCCACGTGAACAGCAGCACCTCGGTGCCAGGCCCAAGATCCCGCAGCCCCTCCCGTACCGCCGGCTCGAACACCAGCCACGCATCAGGAGCACCCTCATCCCCCTGCCGCGGCGCCTCGGAGGGATCGGTCAGCGGCGACTCCACCGCACCAATCGACCTGAGTACGTACTCCCCCACAGCACTCTCCTCCCCGTCCCGTCAGCCCAACCGACCAACGCCCGCTCAAGCTACTCCCGCGGTTCGAACAGGGCGCTGACGGACTCACCATTGTGGATCCGCCGCATCGCCTCGGCCATCGCCGGAGCGATCGAAAGAACCTTGAGCTTGGGCACCTGCTTCACCTCAGGGATCGGGACCGTGTTGGTGCAGACGATCTCGTCCACATCCTCATGATCCCCGATGCGTTCCAGCGCCCCATGCGAGAAAAGCCCATGCGTGCACGCCACCCGAATGGACCGCGGCTCGAGCTCACGCAACCGCGCCAGCAGCTCGATCACCGTGCTCCCCTTGGCGATCTCGTCGTCCAGCACGATGACGTCCCGCCCCGTCACATCGCCGATCACCGCGTTGATCGAGACCCGATCATCCGTAAATCGCTGCTTGGCCCCCGCCGCGACCTGCGCACCAAGCAGCCGGGCGAACGCAACAGCCTCCTTGGCGTTCCCCAAATCAGGGGACACGACCGTGGTGTTCGACAGGTCGTACCGCCGGAAATGGGCCGCCAGCTCCCGCAGCGCATGCAGGTGATCGACCGGAACGCTGAAGAACCCGTGAACCTGCGGCGAGTGCAACGCCATCGCAAGCACCCGGCTCGCGCCCGCCGTCACCAACAGGTCAGCGACAAGTCGGCCACCGATAGAGATCCGCGGCGCGTCCTTCTTGTCCGAACGCGCGTACGCGAAATGCGGCATCACCGCCGTGATCCGCGCCGCCGAAGCCCCACGAGCCGCGTCCATCATGAACAGCAGCTCGACCAGGTTCTCCTGAACGGGCTCCACGAGCGGCTGGATGACGAAGACGTCCCGCTCCCGGCAGTTGGCCTGAAGCTGCACTTCCAAACAATCATTGGAGAACCGCTCGATGCTGACCGGATGCAGCGGCACCTCCAGATGACTGCAGATCTCCGCCGCCAGTTCCGGATGGGCGTTACCGCTGAAGACGGCGATCTCACGCACTGGAAAGTCCTCGCCTGGGAAGCAATAGGCCTACCGACGCGAATGCTACCGAGCCACCCGGCACACCCCCACCCCGCCCATCCCGCGATAGCCACCACGCAGCCCACCACGCGCAGGCCATCGCCTGGCAAGCATCCCCAAGGCCCCTCCACCCACGACATCAAACAGCCGTCGCCTAACAGCCAACACGCGCCAGCCACCATGCGAAGACTCACCACGTGAGGCCGTTCACCAACGCAGGCCCACACCACATCATCCAGACCGCACCGCCCAGACCGACACACCCCGGACCCGCACACCCCGGACCCGCACAACCCAGACCCGCACGACCGGGACTCGCACAACCCAGACCCGCACGACCGGGACTCGCACAACCCGGACCCGCATGCCCCAACCCCACACGCCCCAGACCCGAGCGCCCCAAACCCACATGCCCCGGCCCCGCACGCCCCGGACCGAGCCCCAGGCCATCACCAGCTCAAGCCGTCACAACGCAAGGCCTCAGATCCCCTCCTCGACATCCATCACGTGGACGTGTCACAGAGTTTGGTCCAGAAGACAGCACGTCGGAATCTGGGCGCCGCACCGGTTGGCCTTGGTCCCCAGACGTTCCATCCCGGCGCGGACCTCGCCCTGCAGCCAATGCTGCGGCAGACCCATCAGCGCCTTGGTGGCCAGGCGGATATCGCGGATACGCCAACTTGAAGCCGTCCCCCGCTCAGGGGCGACCGCCACCCGCCCATCGCAGCCGAGCCATTGCCCATGCACAGATCCTCCCCGTACGGTCCTACTTACAGAACGGCATTCGGCTCAGGCTGGGAGGAACCCGCGGTGATCGACACGTTGGAGGCGGCCCAGGTCACGAGCAGGCGCGCGCGTCGTACAGCGCAGTTCCTGCACCGCCGGCTGCGCCCACGCATGAGCGGCGGCGAGCTCACCCCGCAGGTGATGCGGCGCCTCGCCAACCTGGAGCGGATGGCCGCGCTGGCGCCGACTCCCCGCGGCGTACGGCTCCGCAAGGTGCAGTTCGACGGATTCCGCGGCGAATGGGTGACCGCCCCCGGCGCACGTACCGACGGCCGAGCCATCCTCTACTTCCACGGCGGCGGCTTCGTCTGCTGCGGCCTGGCCACCCACCGCCGGATGATCTCCCAGATCTCGGCGGCCGCCGCCATGCCCGTGCTGTCGATCGCCTACCGCCAGCTCCCCGACGTCTCAGTCGCAGGCTCGGTCGCCGACGGCGTGACCGCGTACCGCCAGCTCCTGGCCCACGACCACCGCCCCGAGGACATCGTGATCGCCGGCGACTCGGCGGGCGGCTTCATGGCGTTCGCCACCGCCCTCCGCGCCGCCGAACTGGGCCTGCCCAAGCCCGCCGCCGTAGTCGGCCTGTCCCCATGGCTAGACCTCGACTGCACCGCCAAGCTCGCCCACCCCAACGCCGCGCTCGACCCCTACATCGCCGCAGACCAAATGGTCCTGCTCGCGGAACTGCTGGTCGAGGGCATACTCCCGCCCGATCCCGCCCTATCTCCCCTCACCGGCGACCTCTCCCTCCTCCCACCCTCGCTGATCCAGGTCGGCTCGATCGAGGTCCTGCGCTGCGACGCCGAACTGATGGCCGAACGAATGGAAGAGGCCGGAGTCCCCTGCCGACTCCAGATCTGGGAAGGCCAGATCCACGTCTTCCAAGCCTTCTCCGCCTTCGTCCCCGAAGCCCGCCCGGCCATCGCCGAGATAGCCTCCTTCGTCCACGAGATGACCACCAAGGCCACCCAGTCACACTGACGTCAGCCCCCGCACAGAGGCATCCCGCCCCAAAACCCAAAAGCGCGTGCCCTCGGCCGCACGCGCGTGCCCGGCGACTCCCGCATAGGCATCCCGCTCAGCAAGCCCAAGAAGCCTGTACGCCGGGTCCGACCGGTGACCCCGGTCGACTCCCGCACAGGCGCCCTGCTCCGCGAGCGCCCCAGGCGCCTGTTAGCCGCGCCCACACGCGCGTCCCTCGCTGACGCCTCAAACCAACCCCGGCTGACGCGCACGCCACCATCCCAGGCTCGTCTCCCTCCGGTCGAACCTGGCAATCGCCCAGTCCAGATCCAACGCCACCCCGCACACCCGCACACCC
>NZ_JAGEOJ010000030.1 GCF_017573505.1 Actinomadura barringtoniae | reverse complement strand
ATAGGTGTTCTCCAGCAACTTGGCCATCTCCGCCTCGCGCGTGCCCTTGGCCCGGACGACCCGCTCCACGAACTTCTCGTACAGCGCCGACGCAGCCTGTGCGCACGACGGTGTCAGCCCGCCCACGATCTTCGGAGTGTTGGCCACCCCGAACACCGGGTTGCCAGGGTCGATCCGCTCGGGAGAGAACGCGAGATGGAAGTCGGCCCCCGCCACGAGCCCCGACTTCTCCAGGATCGGCCGCACGACCTCGTCGGTCGTCCCGGGGTAGGTCGTCGACTCCAGCACGACCAGCATCCCCGGCGCCATCCGCGAGGCGACGGTCTCGGCGGCGCCGCGCACCGCGGTCAGGTCCGGCCCGCCGTCCGCCGACAGCGGCGTCGGAACGCAGATCACCACCGCCCGCGCGCCGTCCAGGATCGCCTCATCCGCGCTGGGCCTGAACCCCTGCGCGAGCATCTCGCTCACTTCGCCCGCCGACACGTCGTCGATGTGCGACCGGCCCGCGGCCAGCGCCGACACGACGCGTTCGTCGCGGTCCAGCCCGCCCACGCTCAAACCGGCGCGGCAGGCCTCACGCACCAGCGGCAGCCCGACGTAGCCGAGCCCGATGACCACCAGATCCACGCTGGTGACTCCTTTCAGTACGCGCCAGAACCGCGGACGACGGCGGCGACGGTCTTCCAGAGGATCTGCAGGTCGAGGATCAGCGACCAGTTCTCGATGTAGCGCAGGTCGAGCCGGACCGACTCCTCCCACGACAGGTCGGAACGGCCGCTCACCTGCCACAGCCCGGTCATGCCGGGCTTCACCGCGAGGCGCCGGAACACGTCCTGCCCGTACCGGCTGACCTCGTCGGGCAGCGGCGGGCGCGGGCCGACCAGCGACATCTCGCCGCGCAGCACGTTGACCAGCTGCGGCAGCTCGTCGATCGAGTAGCGGCGCAGCCGCGTGCCGATCCGGGTGATCCGCGGATCCTTCTTGATCTTGAAAAGGACCTCGTCGTCCGGCACCGCGTGGTCGAGGTCGGCGCGCAGCCGCTCGGCGTCCACGACCATGGTCCGGAACTTGAGCATCGTGAAGTCGCGGCCGTCCCGCCCCACCCGCTGCTGCGAGAAGAACGCCGGGCCGCGGTCGTCGAGCCAGATGAGCCCGGCCGTGACCGCCCAGACCGGCGTGAGCACGACGAGCGCGACGGCCGCGGCGGTCCGGTCGAAGACCGTCTTGATGAGCCGGCGCGCCCCGGTGAGCTCGGGGTGGTCGACGTGCAGCAGCGGCAGCCCGGCGACCGGCCGGATCGAGGTGCGCGGGCCGGCGATGTCCAGCAGCGCCGACGCGACGAGCAGTTCGGTCTCGCTCTTCTCCAGCTGCCAGGCGAGCCGCCGCAGTTCCACCCCGGCGAGCTCGGGGCAGGCGAGCACGGCGACGGTGTCGGCGCCGGTCCGCCGTACGACGTCGGCGACGTTGTCCAGCCGCCCTCGCACCGGGACGGTGAGCACGTTCTCGGTGCCGTGGTCGGCGGGCAGGCAGGCGGCGACGATCTCCATGCCGAGGTGCCGGGCGCGCCCGAACTCCCGGATCAGCTCGGCGACGGCCTCGCGGTGCCCGACCGCCACGGCCCGCCGCAGGCATTCGCCGCGCGCCTGCCGCCAGTGCAGATGCTTGCGCAGGCGGTAGCGCGCGAGCAGGCTCAGCGCGGTCACCGCCGGCAGCGTCACCACGACGAAGCCGCGCGCGACCTCCGCCTTGGTCGCGTACGAGACGATCGCCACGGCGGCGGTGAGGCTGACCCCCGCGTCCAGGATCCGCCGGTACTCCTCCGATCCGGCCCCGAAGAACCGAACGTCGTAGGCGCGGGCGGCGGCCACCCAGCAGACCCAGATGAGCGGCAGCGCGGCGGCCAGCAGCGCGTCCGGCCGCGGCGGGCTGCTCGCCTCGCCGAACCGGAACAGGTATCCCACGAGCCCGGCCGTGAGCGCGCAACAGAAATCCGCGGTAATCGTCAGATGAACGTGACTCGAAACCCAGCGCCGCGATCGGCCCGTCGCGCCGAGCGCCCGCATCGGTACGGTCGTTTCCTGACGGTCGACGACACTCATGCAGTCATCCCCCGACCCTTCTCCCCTGACCCGCGCCCGCTCCCCCTCCAAGGGCGAATGCGGGTCTGACCCGACAGTTAAGCTGCCAGTTTCCGCAGTTAAAGGGAAGCTAAAGGGCACAGGCCGGACGTGGCCGGATTAGAAATGCGTGGTCATTACCCGGGTCGCTGGCCGGATTCGGCCGATGAGTGGCTGATGAGCGAGCGTCACAGTCAGGCAAGCCTACTCTTACGACGTGGTCCATGTCTCCAGATCAGCGGTTGTGACAGCGGCTTCGGCCACCCTTGTCGCCATCGCGGCGGGCGCCTTCATGCTCCGTTCCGACGAACACGGTTCCGGGGAACACGACAATGTCCCGGGCAAAGCGCCCATTGCCACTGGGACAATTGTCCTGGACCACCCGGGACAATTGTTGTTCCGGCAGGCGGGCGGCGGCCCGGACTCCGGCCGCCTGGCCGCCGTGAAGCTCGGCGGGAGCACCGGCGCACCCGCCGTTCCGGCCCCCGCCACCCGCTCGATCAGCGATCTTTCCTGCGTACGGGTGTACGGCGCGGCCGGCGCCGGTGCGTGCCTGACCGTCGAGCGCGGGGCGGTCGCCCAGACCTACCTGATGCTGCTGGACGGCCACCTGAAGAGGACGCAGCTGTTCCCCGTCGACGGCACCCCGAGCAGGACGCAGATCTCCGCCGACGGCCGGATGGTCTCGTGGACGACGTTCATCGCCGGCGAGACCTACACCAACAAGGCCATGGCCACGCGCACCGGGATCTTCGACCGGAAGACCGGCCGCATGTGGCGCGACCTGGAGAAGTTCAAGCTCTACCGGGACGGCACGTGGGTCACCGCCCGCGACCTCAACTACTGGGGCGTCACCTTCACCCGCGACGACGACCGCTTCTACGCGACCGCGCGCACCGGCACCACGACCTACCTGGTCGAGGGCAAGGCCAGCACCCGCACGATGAAGTCGCTCCGCACCAACGTGGAATGCCCGTCGCTGTCCCCCGACGGCACCCGGCTGGCGTTCAAGAAGGCGACCGGGGATCCGGCCCGTCCGTGGCGGCTGCACATCCTCGATCTGGCGACCATGCGCGAGACGCCGCTCGCCGAAACCAATTCGGTGGACGACCAAGCCGCGTGGATCGACGACAAGACCGTCGCCTACGGACGGATCAGAGGTTCCACGACCGACATCTGGTCGGTACCGGCGGACGGCTCGGGTACACCGCGTCTTCTTCTGGAAAACGCATTCTCCCCGGCCGCAATTCACTGACTGCATGCCCGTATAAAGGATCACGCGGATGGGTTCTGTAAGCGTTGTCCATGAGGGTGGGATCAGCGCACCACGACCACCGGACCAATCCGCTCTTGTACGTACGACGCGTTGACTGCTTGATGTTTTACCCGTGGCCCTGACCGAGGTTGGCCACCCGCATCGCTGGCCTTTTACACGGCATCCGTATCAATAATGAGCCGAGTCATGGACGGGGGTAGATCGATTGAGCCGGCTGCACGCATTCCGGAATCGTTTCGTGGACGCGCCGGGTTCCCTTGGCGCTCGGTATCGTTCACGCCGCTGGGAGTGGCTGACCGCGACCTTTCCCGATCTTCGCGAGATGTCGGTGATCGATCTCGGCGGCACCGCCGAGTCGTGGCGGCGCGCGCCCGTCACGCCCGCCGCCGTGCACATCGTCAACCTGGAGAAGCCGCCGGACGAGCTGCCGAGCTGGCTGCGCTCCGACCACGCGGACGCCTGCGAGCTGCCCGAGGAGATCCTGGCGGGCGGCTACGACGTGGTGATCTCCAACTCGGTCGTGGAGCACGTCGGCGGGCACGCCCGGCGCCGCATGTTCGCCGACGCCGTTCACCGGCTCGCGGACCGGCACTGGATCCAGACGCCGTACCGCTACTTCCCGGTCGAGCCGCACTGGGTCTGCCCCGGCATGCAGTTCCTGCCCGCGCCCGCGCGGGCGACCGTGGCGCAGCACTGGCCCCTGGTGCACACGCCGCCCGCCAGCCGGGAGGAGGCGCTGCGCTCGGTGCTGGACATCGAGCTGCTGAGCCGCACCGAGATGCGCGCCTACTTCCCGGACTCGCGGATCCTGTCCGAACGGGTCGCCGGCCTGACCAAGTCCCTGATCGCGGTGAAGACCAAGTGACCAACGAGACCCCGGTGGACGACTCCGTGAACACTCCCGTGAGCAGCGTGACCGAGCAGCCGTGGACCGGACTGCCCAGGATGCGTGCGCTCGGCGACGTCGACCCGGCGGCGCAGCAGACCGTGATCGACCTGCTCGACCGGGCGATGCGGACCATGCCGCGGATGCGGTCGGGTCCGGGCGGGCCGTTCGCGTTCACGCTGCGCGGCCAGGGCGCGTTCCCGGCGGGCACCAGCGTGCGGTACGCGGCGATCGTGGCGCTCGGCGCGCTGCACCTGCCGGAGGACCAGCAGCGCGAGGTGCTGGCCGGTGACACCGTTCACGAACTGGTCGGCTCGCTCGTGTCGCGCCTGGACGACGCCGGGCCCACCGCGCTCAGCTCGCTCGGCGACGTCGCGCTGATCTGCTGGGCCGCCGCGGAGACCCGGCACGACGGCCTCAAGACGGCCGTCGACCGGCTGGCCCGCGCCGACCACGACGGCGGCGTCCACACCGTGGACGCCGCCTGGGTCGTGTCGGCGCTCGCCGCCGTACGGGAGGCCGGCGGCGGACCCGGTTCCGAGGACCATCTGGAACGAGCCCGGCTCCGGCTCCTGCAGGGTCTCAGCGAGAAAGAGCTCTACGCGCACACGGTCGGTGAGGGCGGCAAGAGGCTGGTCCCCGGCTACCGCGCCCACGTCGGCTGCTTCGCCGACCAGGTCTATCCGATCCAGGCGCTCGCCAGGCTCGGCGACGACCAGGCGGTCGCGGCCGCCGAGGCCGTGGCCGAACGCATCTGCGCCGCCCAGGGCGAGGGCGGCCAGTGGTGGTGGCACTACGACGCGCGCACCGGCGGCGTCGTCGAGGGCTACCCCGTCTACAGCGTGCACCAGCACGCGATGGCCCCGATGGCCCTGCTCGACCTCGCCGACGCCGGCGGGAAGAGCCATCTGGACGCCATCGCGCGCGGCATGCGCTGGCTGACCGATCCGCCCGAGACCGGCCAGTCGCTCCTGCCCGCGGACGCACCCGTCATGACCTGGCGCAAGGTCGCCAGGAAGGATCCACGCAAGGCCGTCCGGGGGGTGCGCGCGGCGACCACCAGGCTGCGCTCCGGATGGCGCATCGGCTCCCTCGATCGCGTGTTTCCCCCGGTCGCCGTCGACCGGGAATGCCGCCCGTACGAGCTCGGGTGGCTGCTGCACACCTGGCTTGTGCCGACCACTAGGGAGTGACCATGCAGGGGGAGCATCGGGAGCCGGACCGCAGGCATTTCCTCGGGATGTGGGTGGATCCGCTGACCATCGACGAAACCGTCGCCCGGTGCGTCAAGGCGGTCGAGGAACGGTCGCCGATGACGATCGGGGTGCTGAACGCGGCCAAGATCGTTCGGCTCCGGAAGGACCAGCGGCTGCGCGAGGCCGTGCTCGGGTGCGATCTCGTGCTGGCCGACGGCCAGTCGGTCGTCTGGGCGTCGGGCATCCTGCGCCGGCCGTTGCCCGAACGCGTCGCCGGCATCGACCTGATGCTGGCGCTGCTGCCCGAGGCCGAACGGCGCGGTGACCGCGTCTTCTTCCTCGGCGCCAAGCAGGACGTGCTGGACCGCATGCTGGCGGAGATCGAGCACCGCTTCCCCGACCTCAAGGTCGCGGGTTCGCGGCACGGCTACTTCTCCTCGGCCGAGGCGCCCGGCATCGCCGACGAGATCCGCGAGGCGGGCACCGACCTGCTGTTCATCGGCGTCTCCTCGCCGATGAAGGAGCTGTTCGTGCGGGACTGGGCGCCGCGCGCCGGCGCGCAGGTGACGCACGGCGTCGGCGGCACGTTCGACGTGCTGGCGGGCGAGGTGCAGCGCGCGCCGCTCTGGTGGCAGCGGCACGGCCTGGAGTGGCTGTACCGGTGCCTGCAGGAGCCGCGGCGGCTCGGCCCGCGCTACTTCACGACGAACTTCGCGTTCGTCGTGCTCGTGGCACGCGCAGCCATCCGCGACCGGCTCCGTCTCCCGCGCGGCCGGCGCGACCGGGACGCCCGGCGGGATCGCGGCGGTCCGCGCGCCGCCGCCGGCGGTCGACGGTGACCGCCGCGTACACCGCGCCCATCAGGCCGATCAGCATGATGGCTATCAGAGCGTGGGAGGGCCGGCCCGCCACCGCGACGGGCCGGTCGCTGCCCGCCGTGATCTGCCAGGAGATGTACGACCCGGGCCGCGCGCCCTCGTTCACCTGGTCGCCGCGCAGCTTGTCGCGCATGACCTTCAGCACGGCCTGCATGGTCTGGCGCGCCAGGCCGGGCTCGCCCGCCGTCGTCGTCACGGTGAGGTAGGGCTGGTCGTGGATCGGCACTTCCTCGCTGCCGCGGTTGGCGAACACCACCTGGTACTCCCCGGTGCCGCCCGCCGCCCGGATCGTCCGCCGCGCGACCGAGCCCTGCAGCCACCGCGACGACACCTCGGCCATGGTGACCAGGGCCGGGGTGAAGCTGGCGAACGCGTTCCGCGGGAACGGCGCGGCGGGCGACAGGAACGTCACCACCGAGCGTGCCTGGTACCGGGGTGGCGTGAGCTCGACCCGCACCAGCGGGATCGCCGTGAGCGCCGCGATCAGCAGCACCACCAGCGGGTTGCGCACCAGCGCGCCGAAGAAATCTCGAACCGCCACAAGCCGCTCCTGTCCCCCAAGTACGTCACATCGTGGCACGGACAGGACACCGGCGGCGGCCGCTCGCCGGGTGTGGCCAGATCGGGCGCCCCGGCCAACCGCATCGCTACCGGCCACGTCATCAACAGTGGCTCATAAGGGGGACCGGTGGATCTGCTCGACTGGCTGGGAACGCTCCTGCGGCGCTGGTGGCTCACCGTGCCGCTCCTGCTGTTGGCACTCATCGGGACCGGCTACATCGCCGTCGCCACGCCGTGGACCTACAAGGCCAAGGCGACCGGCGTCCTGCTGGCCTCGCCCGTCCAGGCCAAGCAGGCGGGCGGCAACCCGTGGCTGGTCTTCGACAGCTCCCTCACCGTGACCGCCGAGGTCCTCGGCCGGGAGATGATGGACGAGAAGACCGCCCAGGACCTGAAGACCCAGGGCCTGACCTCCACCTACATGGTCGGTGTGGCCCCCGACTCCGCCGGTCCCGTCCTGGCGATCGAGGTCACCGGCACCGACGCGAGCGACACCAAGAAGACGCTCGACTCGCTGATCGCCATGGTGCCGCAGAAGCTCACCCACCTGCAGGCTCAGGAGAGCGTCTCCCCCAAGGCCCAGATCAAGATGAACCTCATCAGCTCGAGCCCCAAGGCGGCCCGGGCGTCCACCGACAAGCTCCGCCTCATCGTGATGGTGCTCTTCCTGGGGCTGGTCATCACGGTCGCGGTCCCGCTCTTCGCCGAGGTCCTGTCCGAACGCCGCAAGCGCGGCCGTTCCGACCTCGACGGTCCCGGCCGGCGCGGCGTCACGGCCCGTCCTCGCCCGCGCTCGTCGGGCGTTCCGACGATGTCGAACGGGAACGTCCCGAGACGCCGGTCCTCGATGTCGGAGCCGGACGCGTAGGGCCATGTCGCTCTCCCTCTCCGCCGGCCGGACCGCGGCGGCGTCCCGTCCCCTCCTCGGGCAGGTGGACGGCGTCACCGTCCTCAGCCTGTTCGTCATCGTGCTGACCGTGGTCCCGGCCCGCTTCGTGGTGGGCCCGCTGGGCGCCGCCGGAACGCCGGCCGGGATCATGGCCGTGCTCTGCCTGTTCTGGTACATCAGCGCGATGATCACGGCCCGCACCACGCCGGTGCGCGGCACCCAGCCCGTCCGGACCCTCGTGGTCCTCTTCGTCTGCGCGATGCTGGCCTCCTACGCCGCCGCGATGACCCGGCCGCTGCCCGGCCTGGAGTCCAACGCCGCCGACCGGGGCCTCATCCTCACCGCGGGCTGGGCCGGGGTCGCGCTCCTGGCCGCCGACGGCATCCCCCGCATCGACCGGCTGGAGGCCGTACGGCGACGGCTGGTCACGGGCGGCGGCATCATCGCGGTGCTGGGCGGCATCCAGTTCTTCACCGGGCTGGACCTGGCCGGTCACCTGGCCTTCCCCGGCCTCACGACGGCCACCCAGTACACCTCGCTGCTGGCCCGCGACGAGTTCAACCGGCCCATGGCGACCGCCACCCACCCGATCGAGTTCGGCGTGGTGCTGGCGATGCTCCTGCCCCTGGCCGTCCACGGCGCCGTCTACGCCCCCGAGGGCAAGAAGGGGCGGCGCTGGGTCCTGGTCTTCCTGATCCTGATGGTCCTGCCGATGACCGTCTCGCGTTCGGCGGTCCTGGGCCTGGCCGTGGTGTGCGTGGTCATCCTGCCGATCTGGCCGGCGATCTGGCGCGTCACGGCGATCCTGGTCCTGGGCGTCCTCATGGTCGCCCTCCGCGCCGTCGTCCCCGGCCTCATCGGCACGCTGACCAACCTGGTCACCGACATCGGCTCGGACTCCAGCACCGTCACCCGCACCAACGACTACGTGGTGCTCGGCACGACCGTCGTCCATAAGCCGTGGCTGGGCCGGGGCTTCGGCACCTACCTGCCCAAGACGTACCGCATCCTGGACAACCAGTACCTGCTGTCGCTGGTCGAGACGGGCATCGTGGGCCTGCTGGTGCTCCTCACCGTGATCCTGTCCGGCTGGTTCATGGCCCGTTCAGCCCGCCGCGCCAGCACCGATCCCGAGGTACGCCACATGGCGCAGTGCTTCGCCGCCTCGATGGCGGTGGCGCTGTTCTCCTTCGGTACGTTCGACGCCTTCAGCTTCCCGATGGTCGCGAACCTGATGTTCCTGGTCCTGGGCTGCTGCGGCGCCCTCTGGCGGCTCACCCACGAGAAGCAGGCCGGAGTCACTCCTCAGGTGTGACCCCGGCCTGCTTGTCAGGGGGTCACGGGTCTGCCGGTCTCGGCCCAGATGTTGCCCTGCCAGAGGTTGCCCTTGCCCCGGGCCTCGAACGCGGTGACCGGGCCGAAGAAGCCGCCCTTCTTGAAGACGGAACGGCTGAAGATGTTGCGCACGACCTTGATGTTGAAGGACGGGCCGAAGCGTCCCTTGCCGCCGTAGAGCGCGTAGCCGCCGCCCGCCAGGTAGTTGCCTTCGATCGTCACGTCGTGCGCGCGGCCGAAGTCCTGGTAGATGGAGATCGCGGACGTCTGCGACACCGGGTTGAGGATCACGTTGTGGCGGACCACCAGGGACAGGCCGGGCGCGGGACCGCTGTTGGACTGGACGCCCGTCACGTGGTCCTTCGGGAACTCCTTCAGCTGGCGGATCACGTTGTCCTCGATGAGGCCGTGATCGGTGTTGATGCCGTTGCTGACGGTGTGGACCTGGGTCTTGCGCACGGTGATCATGCCGCCCTGGTTGACGATGCCGTACTGGACCTTGGTGCGGCCGTCCCCGTTGATCTCGGAGTTCTCCACGCGCAGCCCCGAGGCGCCCTTGCGCTGGATGATGCCCCACTGGCCCGCGCCCACGAGGTGGGTGTTGCGGATCGTCACGTTGCTGGCCACGACGTTGATCTCGGTGCTCACCAGGAGGCCGTCGATGACGGTGCCGGGCTTGCTCACCGTGATGGGGCCGCTCGGCTTCAGCTTGCGGCCGCGGGGAACGCCGGTGGTGGCGAGCGTGGGCCACGTGATGCTCGCGCCCTCGCCGCCCGTCGGGGCCGGGGTCTTCAGGACCAGTGGCGGCGCGGGGACCGCGTTGGCGGGCGGCGGAGCCGGCGACGGCGCCTGGCCGTTCGCCTTCGCGGCGGGCTTGTCGTCGCCCGAGCAGCCCGACGCCGCGCAGAGCGCGATGGCCGGGACGAGCAGGAGTAGCTTTCGCATGCGGAACCCCTTCAGCCGAGGGACTTGCGCAGGGCGTCGGCGACCTGCAGCTGCTGTTCCTCGGTGATCTGAGGGAACATCGGCAGCGACAGGATCTCCCCGGCGGCCGCCTCGGCCACCGGGAAGTCGCCCGGGGCGTGGCCCAGATGGCGGAACGCCGGCTGGAGGTGCACCGGCACCGGATAGTGAACGCCGGTCCGCACCCCCAGTTCGCCCAGTCTCCCGGCGACCTCGTCCCGCCGGGGAACACGGATGACGTACAGGTGCCAGACGTGGTCCTCGCCCGCCGGGGGCGGCAGGACGACGTCCGGTAGGTCGGCGAGCAGCTCGTGGTAGCGGGCCGCCGCCGTGCGCCGTTGCTCGTTCCACCCGGCGAGGCGGCGCAGCTTGGCCCGGAGGACCACCGCCTGCAGGGTGTCCAGCCGCGAGTTGAAGCCCACGATCTCGTGGTGGTACTTCCGCTCGCTCCCATGGTCCCGCAGCAGCCGGACCTTCCTGGCGAGTTCGTCGGAATCGGTCACGACCGCTCCGCCGTCGCCGTACGCGCCGAGGTTCTTGCCGGGGTAGAAGCTCGTGGCGGCGATCGCGCCGAACAGGCCCGTGCCGTCGCGTTCGGCGCCCTGGGACTGGGCCGCGTCCTCCAGAACGGGAGGACCGAAGTCCAGGAAGTCCTCGACGCCGGCCAGGCGCCCGTAGAGGTGGACGGGCACGATCGCGCCGGTGGCCCGTCCGACGGCGTCGGCCGTCCTCGCGGGGTCCATGAGCAGGCGTTGGTCGTCCACGTCCACCAGGACGGGCATCGCACCCGCCCGGACCACCGCCTCGGCGGTCGCCACGAAGGTGTTGGCCGGGAGGATCACTTCCGAGCCCGGGCCCACGCCCAACGCGCGCATGGCCAGTTCCAGGGCGTCGGTGCCGTTGCCCACGCCGACGCAGTGCTCGGCGTGGCACAGGTGGGCGTACTCGCGTTCGAACGACTCGACGTCCTCGCCGTTCACGAACGCCGTCGTGGCGAGGACGCGATCGAATCCCGCCCGTACCTGCCGCTCCACCTCGGCGTGCGCGGCGGCCAGGTCAACGAAGGGGACGTCGGTCATGCTCGTTCTTCCTTTCGGTGGTGCGGCGACGGCCGCAGATATCGCGCTGGGGAGCCGATCCACACCTCACCTGGTGGTACGTCGTCGAGAACGACCGCGCCCATGCCGATCAGGGCGCCCGCGCCGATGGTGACGCCCTGGCGGACGAGCGCGCCCGTGCCGACGTACGCGCCGGAGCACACCCGGACGCCGCCGCTCAGCCGGGCCCCGGCGGCGATCGTGACCAGGTCCTCGATCACGTCGTCGTGGGTCAGCGTCACGTGCGGCATGATCGCGACGTGCGCGCCGACCCGGACGGCGGCGGTCAGCACCGTCTGGGCCAGCAGGACCGAGCCGGGGCCGATGCGCGAGGTCGGCGACACCCAGGCGGCGGGGTGGACCAGGGTGGCGTAGCGCGATTCCGGCAGGCCGAGCCGCCGCACGATCCGGCCTCGGCTGGCGTAGTCGCCGGGGCTCCCCGTGCAGACGACCAGCCGGGCGCCGGGACGTTCGGCCGCGACCTCCTTGGCGTTGCCCAGGATCGGCACGCCGTCGACCGCGGTGCCGATCCGGGCGGGGTCGTCGTCGGCGTAGCCCAGCAGGTTCCACTCGGGCATGGCGGTCACGGCCTGCGCGGTCTCGCGGCCGAAGCCGCCCGCGCCGACGATCACCAGGTCACGCGGAGCCGGCATCGGCGCCCTCCAAGGTTCGCAGCCCGCTGAGGGTGCCTCGGGTCCGGTGGAAGAACAGCGCGATCGCCGCGAGCGCGACCGTGCCGGCGACGCCGAGCGCGATCAGGTCGAGCGGGATCGCCAGGTGGGCGGCGACGGCGGCCAGCCCGACCGCCGCGGCGACCAGCGCGGGCGGCGCGAGCCGTGCCAGCACGGAGGTCACCGAGATCTCGTCCCGGTGCAGCTCCCAGAGGTAGAGCGGCAGGACGACGAGCGCGGCGACCGCGACGTGCGCGGCACCGACGCCCGGGATGCCCCACAGCCTGGCGCCCGCGACCAGCGCGGGGGTGAGCACGACCAGCCAGATGAGCTGGATGGTGAACACCGCGCGGGACTGGGCCAGCACGACGAAGTAGTCGTACATCAGCTCGAACATGATCCGCAGCCCGCCCAGGATCGCCAGCCACTGCAACGCGTCGGCCGCGGGCCCCCACTGCGATCCGTACACCAGCCTGATCAGCGGCTGGGCCGCGCCGGACAGCAGCAGGCAGATCGGCAGGGTCAGCCCGGCGAGCAGGCCGAGGGTGGACAGGAACGCACCGCGCAGCTTGGGCGGATCGTGCTGCAGGCGGGCGAACGCGGCGGGCGCGACGCTGCGGACCGGCTGGGAGAACATGGTGACCGGCCAGTTGGACAGGTTGAACGCCAGCACGTAGAAGCCGAGCGCGGTCGCGCCGAGCACGTTGCCGACGACCAGCTGGTCGACGGTGGCGACGGCGAAGACGACGACGCTCGACCCGGCCAGCGGCAGCCCGAACCGCAGCAGCGCCCGCGCCTTCTCGACGTCGAAGCCGAACCGCAGCGGCTCGGGTGAGGCCTTCACCAGCAGCAGCGCCGAGGCGGTGGCCCCGACCAGCCGCCCGATCGCCAGGCTCATCGCCCCGGTGCCGGTCGCGGCGAGCGCGATCGACACGACCGCGCCGCCCCAGTTGTTGACCTGGTCGGCGAGCATCTTGCGGTCCTGCCGGAAGCCGCGCTGCAGCAGCGCCGCCGGGACGGCGACGAGCCCGCTGACGACGACGCTGAGCGTGAGCAGCCTGATCACGCCGGTCGCCGCCGGCGCGCCCATCGCGGAGGCGAACGCGGGCGCGCCGAGGTAGCACCCGGCGTAGATCACGACGCTGGACGCCACCGAGATCGTCGCGACCGTGGGGGCGATCTCGCGCGGGTCGCCGGGCCAGCGCACGATCGCCAGGCTCACGCCCAGCTCGTGGAAGCTCAGCACGGCCAGCAGCGCGACCATCGCGACCGCGAAGACGCCGAACTCCTTGGGTCCGAGCAGCCGGGCGAGCGCGATGCCGATGGCCAGCGTTCCGAGCCGTGCCGCGGCCGTGTTGACCAGGCTCCAGCCGAGGGCCCGCGACGCCTTGCCGAACAAGGAGTCCTCGTCGCCCACCGTCAGACGTGTCTTCCTGGGGGGACGACCCCCCAGACCCCCCGGCAACCGCTCCTTCATCACTTGGCCACCGCGTTGAAGTCGTCGCGGGCGGCGGAGCCGCGGAGGCGGCGTGCCTTGCGCGCGACCTTGTAGGCCAGGACGCGGCCCGCGGAGGCGGCCACGTCCCAGCGTTCGGCGACGGCCGGTGCGGCCCGGGCCGCCAGCGCCTCTTCGTAGATCGTCTCCTGGACGCGGGCGGCGCGCTCAAGGCTGAACCTGCCGGTGACCACCTCACGCCCGTAGTCGCCCAGCTCCTTGCGGCGGCCCTCGTCGGCGGCCAGCTCGCGCAGCAGCAGTTCGAGGGTGGCGGCGCCTTCGCCGCCGACGCCGTACCAGCCCTGCTCAAGGAACGTGGCGCTCGTCTCCGGGGTGAGGAGCTCGAAGAAGCCCCGTTCCCCCTGAACGATGAGCGGCCGGGCGAACGCCATCGCGCGCAGCGCCGACCCGCCCATGCCGAGCGCGATGGACGCCGCCGCGTACGCGGGCCGCGGGTCGTCGATCGAGCCGGTCAGCACGACCGCCTGGCGGCCCGCGCGCCGGTTGACCTCGGCGGCGCGCGCCTCGACCACGTCGCGGCTCGGCCCGTCCCCCACGATGATCAGCCGCAGCGGCAGCTCGCCCGCGAGCCGGCCCGTCACCTCGATCGCCGTCAGCAGCCCCTCCAGCTTCAGCTCGGCGACCAACCGGCAGACCACGACCACGTCGATCGGCCCCGGCTCAAGCCCGAACCGCGAACGGAAGGCCTTGACCGGATGGCCCGGCGAGTTCGCCCGCACGTCCACCGGCGGCTCGATCAGGTGCACCGCGCCCGGACGGCTCCCCCGCCGGTCCAGGACCGACCGCCTGATCTGGCCGGTGCCGACCACCAGCGGCAGCGACGGCGGCAGGAACGGCGCGACCGACATCGACATCACCGTGCAGACCGCCGCCGAGCCCGCACGCGACCGCGCCGCGTAGAAGGCCTCCAGCCCGGGAGGCCACTCGTACCCGTGCACGATGTCGAAGCCGCGCTCGGCGACCAGCCGCCGCAGCAGCCGGACCGTCGACACCGACGGCCGCCGCCGCCCCGGATCCAGCGGAACGTGCTCGATCCCGGCCTCCAGGACCCGCTCCACGAGGGGACCGGGCTCGCCCGCGACGACCACCTCGTGGCCCAGGTCGCGGACCGCGCCGGCCAGTTCGATCGCGTTGAGCTGGCTGCCGCCGATCTCCATCGCGTGCGGATAGACCAGAACTCTCATAGGCGGGCCGCCACCACCTCGACGACCCGGTCCTGCTCGTCCGCCGTCATCTCGTGGAACAGCGGCAGGATCAGCGAGCGCGCGGAGAACCGGTCGGTCACCGGCAGGTCGGCCGGCACGCCGTCGTAGGCGGGCTCCCGGTGCGCGGCCATGATCCCGCGCCGCGCCGAGATCCCCGCGTCCATCAGCCGCTGCAGCAGCGCGTCGCGGCCGATCGGGTAGTCGTCCGGCAGCATGATCCAGAACGACTGGTAGTTGGTGCGCCCGTAGGCGGGGTCGCGCACGCAGGCGATGCCCGGCACGGCCGCGAACAGCCGCTGGTACCGCGCGGCGAGCTCCCGGCGCCGCGCGATGATCGCGTCCAGCCGGGTCAGCTGGACCAGGCCGATCGCCGCCTGCAGGTCGGTCATCCGGTAGTTGAAGCCGGTCTCCTCGTACTCCTCGATGACCACCTTCGCGCTGCCGTGCCGGTCGGCCGCGCTGACGCTCATGCCGTGCTCGCGCAGCCGCCGCGCCCGCTGCGCCCGTGCCTGATCAGCGACGGTGAGCATGCCACCCTCGCCGGTCGTGAGGAGCTTGCGCGGGTGGAACGACCAGGCGGCGAGCTCGGCGCCCGCGCCGACCGGCCGCCCGCGGTAGACCGAGCCGACGGCGCACGCCGCGTCCTCGATCACCACGACGCCCTGCGGCTCGCAGATGGCACGCAGCGCGTCCAGGTCGGCCGGCACCCCGGCCTGGTCGACCAGGATCACCGCGCGGGTGCGCGGGGTGAGCACCGCCTCGACGGTCTTGGCGGTGAGGTTGCCGGTCACCGGGTCCACGTCGGCGAAGACGACGTTGGCGCCCGCGTGCCGGACGACGTTGGCGGTGGCGATGAACGACAGCGACGGCACGACGACGTCGTCGCCGGGGCCGGCGCCCGCCAGCAGCAGCGCCAGGTGCAGCGCGGTGGTGCAGGAGGAGGTGGCCACGCCGTGGGCGGCGCCGACGCGTTCGGCGAAGGCGTGCTCGAACGCCGTGACGCGCGGTCCCTGGGCCACCCAGCCCGACCGTACGACCGCGGCGACCGCGGCGGCCTCCTCCTCGCCCAGCACGGGCCTGATCACCGGGATCACGGTGCCGGTTCCTCCTGTCGATCGGTGTGTTGCTCGGCGGAAGGGTCGATGTTCAGCAGCCGCGCGAAGGCGCGGGCGCGGTGCGTCCAGTCGTGCCGCCCGGCGAACGCGCGGCGTCGCCCGGCCAGCTCGGGCGTCGGTTCGGCGGCCAGCTCCAGGTCCACGGCGTGCACGAACTCGCGGACGGTGGACGCGGACCTGATGAGGTCCTCGCCGTCCTCGAACGCGCGCAGCCACCGCGTCGCGGGCAGGTCGGTCGAGACCGCGCCGCGCCCGGCCGCCAGATAGTCCAGGGTCTTGATCGGGAAGCTGGCGCGGTTGAAGTCGTCCAGCCGGTAGGGCGTGAGGCCCACCCGGATCGTGCCGAGGTAGGCGGGCAGCTCGGCGAAGCTCTTTCGACCGGTCCAGCAGACGTTCGGCCGGTCGGTCAGGGCGCGGAACCGTTCCGGCTCGTACGCGGCGTCATGCGGGCCGACCAGCAGCAGCGGATGCCCGGCCCCGGCCACCGCCTCCAGCAGCCCGAGGTCGATGCGCGCGTTGATGTGCCCGGCGAACCCGACGGCGGGCCGGTCGAACCTCGGCACGTCGTCCGGCCAGGGCGCGTCGTCGATGCCGGTGTAGGCCTCGGGCGCGCAGCCGTTCGGGATCAGCACCGCCTCGCAGCCGCGCTGGCGGAACTGGTCGCGCAGCGGCGGCGACACCACCGCCACCTCGTCGGCACGCGCGATCATCCGGTCCCGTACGGCGGCCAGCCGGCGCCGGGGCAGCCTGATCAGCCCGGCCCCGGCGACCAGGTCGTCGGTGGCGTAGTAGACGGTCCGGGCGCCCGGCACCGCGCCGAGCGTCTCGATGTGCGTCGCGACGACCACCGCCGACACGGTGTCGCCGAGCGTGGCCGCCAGCCGTCGCGCCGCCTGCCGGGCGGATCGGCGGACGAGCGCGGCGGTGAGATGGTGCATGCCGCTCCGGTACGCGCCGGGCAGCACCCGGGGGCACAGCCTCCACAGGCGCGGGGTGACCTTCCGCAGCGTCGATCCGCGCAGCGAGCCGGCGAGCTGCGGCTGCCGCAGCGGCGTCAGCACCGACACCGGCGGATCGACGTACAGCACCGGCGTGAACGCGCTGAGCCTGTCGGCCAGCTGCCGGTCGGTCCCCGCGACCCCGTCGTAGGCCGTCCCCCCGAAGTAGACGATCACACGGGCTCCTGGCGTTCGGCCCGCCACCACTCGACGAGCCGCCGCAGTCCCTCGTCCAGCCCGATCTGCGCCTTCCAGCCGAGCTCGCGCTGCGCCGCGGACACGTCGGCGAGCCGCCGGACCACGTTGTTGACCTTGCGGGCCGGGCCGTACTCCACGCCCAGGTCCTCGGCGTCCATGATCCGCAGCAGCGCGTCGGCGAGCTCGCGCAGGCTGGTCTCGGTGCCGCTGCCGATGTTGAAGACCGCGCCCGTCGCCTCGCCCTCGGCCGCGAGCAGGTTCGCGCGGGCGATGTCCTCGGTGAAGACGAAGTCCATGGTCTGGAGCCCGTCGCCGAGGATGAGCGGCGGCTTGCCCTCCACGATCCGCTCCATCCAGCGGATCAGCACCTCGGTGTAGACGCCGTACACGTCCATCCGCGGGCCGTAGACGTTGAAGTAGCGCAGCGCCACGTAGTCCAGGCCGCGCATGGTGTGGAAGCTGCGCAGCATGCCCTCGTTGAACGCCTTGGCCGCGCCGTAGAAGGTGTCGTTGGCGTACGGATGGTGGTCCTCGGCCGTGGGGAACCGCTCGGCCATCCCGTACACCGACGCCGACGAGGACGCGACGACCTTGCGCACCCCGGCGTCGGCCGCCGCCTCGATCACCTCGTACGTGCCGTCGACCAGCACCTCCAGCGCCAGCCGCGGCTCCTCGGCGCACTGCGTGATGCGGATCGCGGCCAGGTGGAAGACCAGGTCCATCCCGGCGGTCAGCGACCGCACGAGCCTGCCGTCCCGGATGTCGCCCTCGACCACGCGCAGCCGCCCGGTCTCGGCGGCGCCCGCGAGGTTGGCCCGCCGCCCCCTGACGAAGTCGTCCAGGACGACGACCTCGGCGGCGCCCGCCTCGACCAGCTGGTCGACGACGGTGGACCCGATGGTCCCGGCTCCCCCGGTCACCAGGGCACGGGCTCCAGCGATCATGCTCTCCTCCTCGAGGGGGGACGACCCCCCACTCCCCCGGAGCGCTCGCTCCGCTCACTCATGCGTTCTCCCTTATGACGTTCTCTACCTGAACGAGCGCGCCGCCGGCCGCGACGCTCCTCGTGGCGGCCTCCAGCAGGCCGACGACCCGCAGGCCCGAGCCGCCGTCGGTGGTGGCCGGGCGGCCCTCATTGATCGCGCCCGCGAGCTCGGTCATGACCTCGCGCAGCGCCTCGCGTTCGGGCAGCGCCGGGACGAGGATGTCGCCGACGCGGTAGGAGATCAGGGCCTGGTGCCGCTCGTCCTGCCCGAGCGAGCTGGCCTCGGCCCGGTCCACGCCGCGGTCGTACACCGCCAGGCGCTGCACCGGGTTCAGGTCGTCCCACACGATCGTGCGGCGCGACCCGCCGATCACCGTGGTCCGGATCTTGGTCGGGCTGAGCCAGTTGACGTGCACGTGCGCCATCACGCCGGTCGACAGGTGGACCGACAGGTGCGCCACGCAGAGCCGCCCGGCGTCGATCGGGTCGCTGCCGCGCGCGGCGACGGCCTCGACCGTCACGTCCGGCGGCAGCACGAAGTCCAGGATCGACAGGTCGTGCGGCGCCAGGTCCCACAGCACGTCCACGTCCGGCTGCACCAGCCCGAGGTTGATCCGCACCGAGTCGACGAACTGCACGTCGCCGATCTCGCCGCCGTGGATCAGCTCGCGGATCTTCCGTACGGCCGGGGTGTAGCAGTAGGTGTGGTCGCACATCAGCACCAGCCCGGACTGCTCGGCGAGCCTCACCAGCTTGGCGCTCTCAGAAACGCTCGGCGTGAGCGGCTTCTCGACCAGCACGTGCTTGCCGGCCTCCAGCGCCGCCCGCACCAGGTCGAAATGGGTGGCCGCGGGGGTGGCGATCGCCACCGCGGCCACGTTCGGATCGTCCAGCACCCGCTGGTAGGACGACGTCGCCCGAACGGTCGTGTAGGGGCCGAGGACGGCGCGGGCCCGCGCCTCGTCCAGGTCGCACAGCCACTCCAGCTTGAGAGCCGGAGTGGCCTGCGCGGTCCGCACGAGGTTCGGTCCCCAGTAGCCGGCGCCGATCACGGCCAGGCCGATGGGTTCCATCAAAGGTGTTCTCCTCAAGGTTGGGTTGTGGTGAACACGACATCGATCCAGTAGTTGGAGCTGGACGGGCTGCTCGGGAAGCCACCGGAGCCGTAGCCGTAGACGCCGTTGGCTCCGTCGGCCCCGTTCTGCAGGGCGTGCAGCGGCGGCGCGTCGACACCGGCGTTCTGGAAGCCGCCCACGTCCGCCGAGTAGTGGCCGTTCGGGGCGAGGTAGGACACCACGTAGGTGTCGCCCGCCGTCACCTGGACCGGCGTGGAGAACGTGACCTCCTGCCAGCCGGCCGCCGACTCGTTGGAGAACGTCGCGGTGGCGAGCTTGGTCCCGTCCTTCTTCCACAGGTTGCCGACGTGCGTCCCGGTGTTGCCGACGCCCTTGTAGAAGCGCATCCCGGTGACCCAGCCGTTCGAGTCGGCCTTCCACTTGGTGCCGACCTCGACCGAGCTGGAGTCGTCCACGTCCGCGATCTGCGGCGTCGCCTCGTCCGTCCAGATCGAGCAGGGACAGGTGCCGGGCGTCGTCTGCTTGGCCGTGGTGAACGACCAGGTCTTCGAGCCCGACATCGTGTTGCCCGCCAGGTCCTTGGCGCCCTGCACCTTCACCGTGTAGGCCGTCTTCCAGGCCAGCGGCGAGTCCGGGACGAAGGAGGAGGTCTTGCTCGCCGAGTCGTAGCTCAGCGAGCCCGAGACCGCCGCCCCGCCCGGGCCGGTGAGGGTCATCTGCACCGTGCTGCCCTGGACGTCCTCGTCGAAGGTGACCGACGGGTGCACCGCGCGCGGCACGCTCGTCGCCCCGTCGGGCGGCCCGACCGCGTCGATCGTCGGCGGCGTGGTGTCACCGGGCGAGGCGACCGAGAAGATCGGGTCGACCCAGTAGTTGGCGCCACCGTAGGTCTGGTTCGGGAACCGCGAGGTGTTGCTGTAGATGTACAGCCCGTTCCCGCTCGCCGAACCGGTGTCCGGTGCGCTCAGCGGCGCGTTGACGTAGGCGTTGTTGAAGAAGCCGCCGTCCACCGCGTAGTTGCCCTTGGGCGCGTAGTACGAGGCGACGTAGGCGTCCCCCGCGGTGATGTGCGCGGGCGCGGAGAACGTCATCGTCTGCCAGCCCGAGGCCGTCTCGCCGGTGAACGTGCCGGTCGCCATCTTGGTGCCGTCGTTCTTCCACAGCGTCCCGATGTGCGTGCCGGTGTTGTTCGCGCCCTTGTAGAAGCGCACGCCCGACACCCAGCCGTCCTGCGAGGCGACGAACCGCACGCCGAGCTCGACCGCGCCGTTGTCACCGGACGAGGCGACGGTCGGCGTCGCGTCGCTGGCGAACAGCGTGCACGGGCACGAGCCGGACGTGGTGAACGACCACGACGTGGTGCCGCTCATCGTGTTGCCCGCGATGTCCTTGGCCCCGCTCACGCTCGCGGTGTAGGCGGTGCCCGCCGCCAGCCCCGAGGACGGGGTGAACGTCAGGACCCTGCCCGAGGAGTCGAGCGCGGAGCTGCCCGCGACCGCCTGGCCGCTCGGGCCGGCGACGGTGAACGTCGCGCTGCCCGACCGGATGGGCTCGTTGAAGGTCACCTTGACCTTGCCGCTCGTCGGCACGCTGGTGGCCGAGTTGCCGGGGCTCTTGGCCGCGACGGTCGGCGGCGTGACGTCCGGCGGCGGGTCATAGACCACGTCCACCCAGTAGTTGGTCTGGCCGGCCGACTGGCTCGGGAAGCCGCGCGCGCCGTACTTGAACACGCCGTTCCCGCCGCCGTTGCCGTCCGCGAGCGCGTGCAGCGGCGGGTTGTCCGCCGCGCGGCCGAGGCCGCCGTAGTCGGCCGAGTACCAGCCCTTGGTGGTGTGGTACGAGGCGATGTAGGTCGTGTTGGCGGTCACCTGGACCGGGGTGGAGAAGCGGACCTCCTGCCAGCCGAGCGTCGACTCGCTCGTGAACGTCGCGCTCGCGAGCTGCTGCTGGCCGGTCGTCCACAGCGTCCCGATGTGGGTGCCGTCGTTGTTGCGTCCCTTGTAGAAGCGGATGCCCTTGATGTAGCCGTCGGTGTCGGCGGTGAAGCGGACGCCGAGCTCCAGCTCGTTCGGGTCGTTCACGCCCTCGATCGCGGGCGTGGTGTCGTCCGACCAGATGCTGCACGGGCAGTTGCCCGGCTGCGGTGTGGCCTGGGCGGTCGTGAAGGTGTAGGTGAAGTCCTGCATGGTGTTGCCCGCGTCGTCCTTGGCCCCGCTGACGGTCGCCGTCAGCTTGGTGGCGTTCGGCAGCTGGGCGGACGGGGTGAACGTCATGACCGTGCGCGAGGCGTCCATGCTGGCCGAGCCCGCGACGGTGTCCGTCCCGTTCTTGACGGTGAACGTCGGCGTGCTCGTCTGGACGGGCTCGCTGAACGTCACGGTCGGCTTGGTCGAGGTCTTCACGCTCGACGAGCCCGCGTACGGGGCGTTGTCCACGATCGTGGGCGGCATCGTGTCCGGCGGCTTCACCGTCACGAACGTGGCGTCCACGTAGTAGTTGCCGCCGTGGTAGGTGAGCTCGGGGTAGCCGGCGCTACCGGACTTGTAGACGCCGTTGCCGTTGTCGTCGGTGGCCTTCGGCGCTGTCAGCGGCGGGCTGACGTGCGGCGTGATGGAGAAGTAGTCCGGATCGGCCGCGTAGTGCCCGTTCGGTGCGAAGTAGGAGACGACATAGGTGTGCCCGGCCGTCACGGCGATCGCCGTCGGGAGCTCGGCCGACTGCCAGCCGGACGCGGTCTCGTTGGTGAACGTCGTCGTCGCGAGCCGCGACTTGTCGGTGGTGTCCCACAGGCTGCCGGTGTGCGTGCCGGTGTTGCCCGTTCCCTTGTAGAAGCGGATGCCCGTCACCCAGCCGGACACCGACGGGGTGAACTTCACACCGGCCTCGAGCGAGGTCGTGTCGCTGTCGGCGGGCTTGGCGGGCACGGTCGAGTCGCCGAACAGATGGCACGGGCAGGCGACGCTCACGCCGATCCCGGCACCCGGGTTCTCGATGTTGCCGCTGTCGTCGGTCGCCCTGGTCTTGATCGTGACGGCCCCGTTGCCGGTCGCGTCGAACTTGTAGGTCCACGAGGCGCGGCCCGTCGCCGGGTGCCAGGTGGTGCCGCCGTCGGTGGATACCTCGACGCCGCCGACCTGGCCGCCACCGCCGTCGGTCGCGGTGCCGGTGACGGTCACGGTGCGGCCGTTCACGATCTGCGTGCCGGACGTCGGCGAGGTGATCGTCGAGGTCGGCGCGGTGTGGTCGGTGGACGCCGACGCCGCGCTCAGCCCGGTCTGCAGGGTGAGCGGCTGCACGCCCATGTCGGCGAACAGGTTGACGGTCGCCTGCCGCATGTTGGAGTCGGGTGCCGTGGGCGCCTCGGACGGCCCGTCATGGTCGGCGTCCAGACCCCACGACCACTGCACGGTCCCGGCGCCGAACACCAGCGCGCCGCTCGGCGCCCGGTACAGCGTCAGATGGTGGGTCGCGGTGCCGGGCGCGACGTCCTTGCCGTAGTCGATGAGCTTCTCGGGCACATCGGCCGTGGTCGTCGACATCTGGACCAGGCCCGCGGGTCTGGACCCGTTGTCGATGTCCTCGTCCCACTCGTACCCGAGCGTCTGGTCGGGCAGCGTCCAGGTGGCGCCGGCCGACTGGCCGGCTATCTGTGTGCCGCGCCAGAAGCGCATCTTCCCGTCGGCGGCGGGCACCTTCATGGCGATGCCGCAGCAGTTGACCGTCCAGATCGTGCCGGTCAGCCCGTTCTCGGGGCGGCCGCCGTCGGCGGGCGGGCTGAAGCGCGGGTCACGCCAGCTGCCCGTCCACACGTTCGGGGTGGGGTCGGTCTTGGCGTTGTCGCGGGTCTCCTTGTAGGTCACCAGCGTGCGGTACGAGGTGTTCGAGCCGTCGGTGGAGTTCTCCCACCGCGTCTTCCAGAAGACCTCGTTGCCGCTGAAGAACGCCAGGTTGACGCCCGCGTCACGGGCCGCCTCGACGTTGGCGCGCTCGGTCCCCGACCAGTACTCGTCGTGGCCGACCGACATGAAGACCTTGTGGTTCTTGATGAGGGCTCCGCGCTGGTCGACGTCGGAGCTGCTCATGTAGCTGACGTCGTAGCCGTTGGCCTCCAGGTAGCGGACCATCGGGTACTCGTTGGCGAAGACGAAGTCGCGGCCCCACGGCGTGCCCTCGCGGGTGTCGAACGGCCGGTTGTAGCTGACCTTGACGGCCCGGCCGGGCGCGGCGGTGCTGTCGCCGAAGTAGAGGCTGTTGCCGCCCCACCGGTTGTAGGCCTGCCAGGTGGAGTCGGAGGTCTTGAAGACCATGTCGGAGTGGCTGGCCTCGTTGCGGACGACGAACAGGATGTGGTTGTCGTCGTCGGTGCCGTCGGTGCGGGTGATGTGGGCGAAGTAGATGCCCGACACGGCGGTCGAGGGCACCGTCCAGGACGCCGAGACGCCCCAGTTGCCGCAGTCGATCAGACCGGTCGCGTCGTCGGTCCGGCAGCTCGGCTGGGTCTGCGGCAGGGACGCCGACGGAGACACCGAAGCGATCTTTCGGGCGCCATTACCGCCGTAATAGCCCATCCGGTAGATGTCGATGGTGTAGGACCGCGCGGGTGTCTTTATTTTGAACCCGACCTGCTGTCCGACATTAACGCTGAATGACGTCGAGAAGCCCTCGATCGTCTGTCCGCCGCCGGAGATCTTTTCCCACTCCGAGGACGGTGATCCAGGTTTGGAATTCTCGCACGCGATGGGATTGCCGCCCGCGTCGCAGGGACCCGCGGCGGCCCGTACCGCCGGCGTCGCCAGGGCGGTTACACCCGCCGCGACCAGTGCGAACAGCAGTATGACGAAGACCGGTCCCCCGGCGCCCCGTCGTGTCTTTCCCCGATTCATGACACACACGACCAGCGCATTAGTTCCCCTCAGGCTCCACCCGTTGAGCAGAACCACGGATGCCTGACCGAGAACCCGTGTCCACCCCGACTACCGGGCTCGACAAAGCCCGTACTCGAAAGCACTCCGACTATAAGCGGGGATCACAGTTGTGCAGCCCCATTGGCCGGAGTAGGACTTGACCTGAAGGGGCGTCATCTGGAAGCGCGACTCACGCGTCCCGCGCCCGGCTGAGCCGCCCGTCGATCTCCACGTACTTCTCGCCGGTGCGCGGGCAGAGCCAGTGCCCCTCACCCTCGTCCTTGAGCGGCTCGCCCGCACGGCCGACCCAGCCGATCCGCTTGGCCGGGCTGCCGACGACGAGCGCGTGGTCGAGGACGTCGCGGGTGACGACCGCGCCGGCGCCGACGAGCGCGTACCGCCCGATCGTGAGCCCGGCGACGACGACGGCGCGGGCTCCGACCGACGCGCCCTCCCGTACGGTCACGCCGAGCGCGTCCCAGTCACCAGGCCGCTTCAGGCCACCGTCCACGTCCGCCGAACGCGGATACATGTCGTTGGTGAGGACCACCGCCGGGCCGATGAACACCCCGTCCTCCAGCACGGCGGGCTCGTACACCAGCGCGTGGTTCTGGAGTTTGACCCGGTCACCGAGCCGCACGCCGGGCCCCACGTACGCGCCGCGGCCGATGATGCAGTCGCGCCCGACGGCGGCGTCCTCGCGCACCTGCGCCAGATGCCAGACCGTCGTGCCCTCGCCGATCAAGGCGCGCTCGTCGACGTCCGCGCTGGCGAGGATGCGGGCTTCGGCCATTGGTTCCTCCGGGCTCATGTCGGTGGTTCATACTCGGCGGTTGTGGTGAGCATCGTGATCCCCGCGCACAACGAGGAACGGGTCATCGGCAGGCTGCTGGACGGCCTGCTCGCCGAGGCCGAGCCCGGTGAGCTCGACATCGTGGTGGTGCCGAACGGCTGCACCGACGAGACCGCGCAGGTCGCGGCGGCGTACGGCGACTCGGTCCGGGTGGTCGAGTCGCCCGAGGCGTCCAAGGCGGTCGCGCTGCGGGTCGGCGACGAGGCCGCGCGCGGCTTCCCCCGGCTGTACGTGGACGCCGACGTGGAGCTGCGGACCGGCGACGTACGGGCGCTGGCGGAGGCCCTGGCACGGCCAGGTGTGGCCGCCGTCGCCCCGGCCCGCCGCCTCGACATGACCGGACGGCCCGCGCTGGTCCGCTCGTACTACCGGGTCTGGACGCGGCTGCCGGAGGTGCGGCGCGGGCTCTTCGGGCGCGGCGTCGTCGGCGTGACGGGCGAGGGGCACGCCAGGCTGGCCGCGCTCCCGCAGGTGATGGCCGACGACCTGGCGTCCTCGCTGGCCTTCGACGCCAAGGAACGGGCCGTGGTCGACTCGGCGTTCGTCGTCGTCCACCCGCCGCGCACGTGGGGCGACCTGCTGCGGCGGCGCGAACGGGCCGCCGTGAGCGTGGAGCAGCTGGAGAACGCCGAGCTCGACCAGCCCGGCGGATCGGCGCGGACCAGCCCGTCCGACCTGGTCGCGATGGTCAAGCGCGAGCCGCGGCTGGCGCCGCACGTGGCCGTCTTCCTCGCGGCGGCGGTCATCGCCCGGAGGCGGCAGGCGCGGCGGCGCGGCGACTACTCGACGTGGCAACGCGACGAGAGCAGCCGAGCCTGAACGGGCCGTCACCCGCGCGGCCATCCGCCCGTCCAGTCGCGCCTGGCCTCCCAGAGGCGGCGCCAGTCATCGCCGGAGGTGGTGGGGCGTCCCTGCCGCTGCGCGCGTACCGACAGCACCCGGCCTAGCGTCGCGCGCAGGAGGACGCCGGACGCGAGGAGCGCCACGGCGGGCCTGCGGGCGCCCGGGCGCAGGTGGCGGCGCACTAGGGTGGCCTTGCCGGTGAACAGCAGCTTGAGCTTGCCGATGCTGGTCGACGAGCCGCCGCCCTCGTGCACGAACGCGGCCTGACCCGTCACGGTCGGCCGGTAGCCGAGGGCCGCCGCGCGCAGGCACAGGTCGGCGTCCTCCCCGTACATGAAGAAGCCGCGGTCGAACCCGCCGGTCTCCTCCCACAGCTTGCGCGACACGAGCATGAACCCGCCGGTCACGATCGGCGCGGTGCGGGCCTCGGTCGCGCGTTCCGACCAGGGCCGCGGCGACTCGGGGTCGAACGCCCGGCTGCCGGGGAAGAGCGTGCTGAGCATCGAGGCGAAGCAGAACGTCGACCACAGCGACGGCCGCCCCCACCACGAGCGCGGGTCGGTCGAGCCGTCGGCCGCGACGCACCGGCCGCCGACGATGCCGCGCCGCTCGTCGGCGAGCCCGCAGTCCAGCAGCGCCGCGATGCTGCCCGGCGCGGGCTGCGCGTCGGGGTTGACGAACACCAGCCATGGAAAGCGTGCCCGGTCCACGCCCTCGTGGATCCCGTAGGCGAAGCCGCCGTTGTTGCCGGTCTCGACGACGCGGGCGTCCGGGGCCACCGTGCGCGCGACCTCGGGCGTCTCGTCGCCGGAGTCGTTGTCGACGATGATCAGCTCGGCCGGGACCTCCCCGATGGCCTTGCGCAGCGAGGCGACGCAGGCCTCGATGTAGCGCGCGCTGCGGTAGGTGAGAACGATGATCGACACTCCTGGCGCGGGCGGCTGATCCGCCGGGCCGAGGAACCGGGTTCCAGTGAGATCGGGCCGCACGGACACAGGGTGCCCCATGAAGCCGGGTGCGCCCGCTCCCCTGACCGGTCGTGGTCAGGGGTCGGGTCAGCCGATGATCTGAGCGGGATCAGCCGCCGACGGGCGGGTCCTCGTCGGGCAGCGACCAGCCGAACGCGACCAGCAGCCAGAACGCGACCATGACCCAGCCGAGCGCGATGCCCGTGATCGCCAGGCCGAGCCCGCGCTGCTTGTTGCGGCTGATCTTGTACCAGGCGATGTGCCCGGCGACGATCGCGGGGATGGAGGAGATCCCGCAGGTGAGCAGGCCGACCGCGCCGAACGACACCGCGTAGATCGCGGCGTGGCTGTAGCCGGGCTGGGCCGGGGCCTGCGCCGTGTAGCCCTGCTGCGTGTAGGCGGGCTGGGCGAACGCGGCCTGCTGGCCGTACGAGGGCTGGGTGTAGGCGCCCTGGTTGTAGCCGCCCTGCGCGAAGCCGGGCTGGCTGCCCCGGGCCCGCTGGTACCAGTAGTCGGCCTCGGCGGTCTGACCGCGCCAGCTCAGCAGCACGCCCAGGTTGTACATCGCCGCCGTGTCCCCCGCCTCGGCGGCCTGCCGGTACTGCCGTTCCACCAGCGCGGCCGCGTCGTCGGTGCTCATCGCGGGCGGCGGCAGGATCGACTGGTTCGGCTGAGCGGGCGCGGGCTGGTTCTGCTGAACGGGCTGGGGCGTGGGCGGCGGAGTCGGCTGGGGTGTCGGCGGCAGGGTCTGCTGCGGCGCGGGCCGGGACGAGGCGGACTTGGAGCTGGAGACCAGGCGTTCCAGCACCTGCTGCGCGGTCGGGCGGTCCTTCGGGTCCTTGGACAGGGCCTCGCGGACGACCTGGAGCACGACGCCGTCCAGGCCGCTCAGGTCGGGCTCGGCGCTCATGATCTGGTGGATCATCGCCGGGATCGAGTCGCCGGTGAAGCAGGTCGCGCCGCGCGCGGCGAACGCCACGGTCGCGCCCCAGGCGAACACGTCGGAGGCGGCGGTCGCGGGCGTGCCGGTGAGCTGCTCGGGCGACATGAACGCGGGCGTGCCGATGATGCCGCCGGTCGCGGTCAACCGGGTCGCGTCCGTGTGCCGCGCGATGCCGAAGTCGATCACACGCGGGCCGTACGGGGACAGCAGCACGTTGGCGGGCTTCAGGTCGCGGTGCACGACCCCGGCGTCGTGGATCGCGGTCAGCGCGGAGGCCATGCCGACCGCCAGCGCCTCCAGGTCGGCGCCGCTCAGCCTGCCGTCGCGCCGTACCGCCGCGTCCAGGCTCGCGCCGGACACGAACTCGGTGACCAGATAGGGCGGGTCGGCCTTGGGGTCGGCGTCCAGGACGGGCGCGGTGCAGAACGGGCGCACCCGCTGGGCCGCGTTGACCTCGGCCTCGAAGCGGGCCCGGTACTGCGCGTCCGCCGCGTACTCCCGCCGGATCACCTTGATCGCGACCTTGCGGCCGTCGTCGCCCAGGCCGAGGTAGACGGTGCCCATCCCGCCCTCGCCGAGGCGCCTCATCACCTGGTACGGGCCGATGCGCGCAGGCATATCGAGGTGGGGCGTTTCCGGCACGATCTACTCCTCGATGACCTGGCTGAAGCCCCTCAAGCGTCGCATATCACCGGTCGCGCCGGGGACACGATCAGAGGTCGAGCCCGATCCGGCCGCCACTGGCCCGGGAGACGCAGATCAGCATCGAGTCCTCGCCGGCCCGATCGGAGGAGGCCCGCCGGTCGACGTCGCCGGACAGGACGCCGACCCGGCAGGTGCCGCAGAAGCCTTGCTGGCACGAATAGGCCACGTCGGGCAGCTCGGCCTTGATGGCCTCCAGCGCGGACCGGTCGGCGGGAACGGTGATCGTCTTGCCGCTGCGCGCGAGTTCGACCTCGAACGGCTGCCCGCCGACCACCGGAGCAGGGGCGAACCGTTCGAAATGCAGGGTGCCGGAGGCGCGCTCGCCCGCCCGGAACGCGGCGCGGACGCCGTCGATCATCGGCGCGGGCCCGCAGCAGTAGATCGCGGCGTCGCCCGGCGTGCCCGCGAGCAGGTCGGCGCAGTCGGGCACACCGTGCTCGTCGTCGGTCCGTACGGTGACGCGGCCCTCGGGCAGGCCCTCCAGCTCGTTCAGGAAGGGCAGGGAGGCCAGGTCGCGGCCGGTGTAGATCAGCCGCCAGTCGGCGCCGACGCGCTGCGCGGCCTTCACCATCGGGAGGATCGGGGTGATGCCGATGCCGCCCGCCAGGAAGAGGTACCGCTCGTTCGGCAGGAACGGGAAGGCGTTGCGCGGGCCCTGCACCCTGACGACGCGGCCCTCGGTGAGCGTCTCGTGCACCTCCAGCGAGCCGCCCTCGCCGCCGGGCAGCCGCCGCACCGCGATCCGGTAGGACGTGCGGTCGGCCGGGTCGCCGCACAGCGAGTACTGCCGCCGACGCCCGGACGGGAGCCGCAGATCCAGATGGCATCCGGGCTGCCATGCGGGCAGCGGCGCGTTGTTCCAGGTCGCGAGCCTGATGCTGACGACGTCCTCTGCCTCCTGCGTGACCTCACGGACCAGCAGGATCAGCTCGCGGCTGAGCGGGCGCGGGGCGCGCGTGACGCGGGCACGACGCAGGCTCCGGACCCGTTCGATGCCGGTGAAGAACCGGGTGACGGCCACCAGGAAGGGGTCGTGCTCCCGCCGCCCGTGCAGGTCGGGCGGGATGTCGAACACGTTCTTCACAGCAGCACCTTCTTCACAGCAGCACCTTCTTCACCGCAGCGCCGCCTGCGCGGCCGGGGACGACGCGAGGTAGGCCAGCGCCT
Organism: Actinomadura barringtoniae; assembly: GCF_017573505.1. Lineage (GTDB taxonomy): Bacteria > Actinomycetota > Actinomycetes > Streptosporangiales > Streptosporangiaceae > Spirillospora > Spirillospora barringtoniae. Next base: position 72,695 of record NZ_JAGEOJ010000030.1, on the reverse strand, counting down.
GCGCGGTGTCGCCCTCGGTGGCCGGGCTGTAGCCCGGCTTGAGGTAGCGCCGGATCGACCCGCCCATCTCGCCGAACGTGGGCAGCAGGCCCTTCGGCCCGAGGGTCTTGAAGTGGTGCAGCCCGCCCTTGTACTTGCCGCCGGCGATGGGGTCGTTGTCGAGCAGGAACACGTGGCCGCGGTGCCACAGCGTCATCAGCATGGCGATGACCTGGGTGAACGCCCGGACCCGCGCGGTGTAGCGGCCGTCCAGGTGCATGAACAGGTCGTGCGCCACGTGCCGGTGCTCGACCTCCTCTGCGCCGTGCCAGCGCAGCAGGTCCATCATCGTCGGGTCGGCGCCCGCCTCGTCCAGCGCCTTCGCATCGAGGATCCACTGGCCGAGCAGATGGGTGAAGTGCTCGATCGCCGCGATGATCGCGATCCGTTCGAACAGCCAGCCCCGCGCGCGGTCCCCGGTCAGGTGGTCGCGGTCGCCCATCAGGCTGCCGAAGATGAACTCCACCTGCCGCACGAACGGCCGGGTGTCCAGGCCGAGCTCGCGGAAGTGGTCGAGCACCTCGTCGTGGCTGGAGGCGTGCACCGCCTCCTGCCCGATGAAGCCCAGCACGTCCTCGCGCACCCGGTCGTCGGTGATGTACGGGAGGGCGTCCTTGAAGATCTTGACGAACCACTCCTCACCGGCCGGGAGCAGCAGGTGGAGCACGTTGATGAAGTGCGTGGCCACCGGCTGGTCCGGAATCCAGTGCAGCGGCACCGCCGACCAGTCGAAGCTGACGTCGCGGGCCTGGATGACCAGATGGTCAGGCTCGGCGAGCTGGGCGCTCATGCGGGGCCTCCCCCGGGGTGTGCTGGGAAAGCAATGGCTTATTGACGAACAGTCCAGAACGTTACATCGCCCGATGTCACGGAACAACGGACCCGTCCCGTGAGGCTGGTCACCCGGTCCGTAGAGCCCATTGTGATTACTCTGCGTAGTCAGTAGATTTCTTGTCGTGCACGCCGGGCCTTCCCGTACAGGCCCGGCGCGCACCCGCGCCGAATGGTCTTCTTACAGGTGCTGTTCATCACACCATCGCATGGACCATTGCTGACCTGCGCACCTCAATTGTCCAGGCTCCGATGGACAAAGCTCTGGATTTTCCCCGCTTGACCCGCCGACCGCCGCGTTGTGAACCTGGCCGAGCAAGATCATCCACCCCGCAACGCGACAGGGAGCCTCCATGTCCTTCTCGACGCGCACGCTCGGCCTGGGCCTCGCGACCGCCGCCGCCGTCACCGCACTGGGCGCCACGACCGCCCAGGCCTCCGAGGGCGGCGCCACCACGCAGCGCGCCTGCACCTACGACGTCTGCATGTACAGCGGCAAGAACTTCACCGGCAAGTGGGAGGGCTACAACCACTACAAGAACCACTGTGTCTCCTACGACCACGCCTTCAAGATGCGGTCGCTCAAGATCAACAGCTCCGTCGGCACCACGTTCTGGTCCAAGAAGGGCTGCACGGGCACCCCGTCGGTGAGCTGGGCCGGCCACGCCAAGGTCAAGAGCTACACCTTCACCGCGCGCTCCAGCCGCTGACGCCCTGACGCGGGTGCTCACGGCGCCGCCGCTCGTACGGCTGAAGGTCAGCCGACCGGGCGGCGGCCCCAGGCGCTGACGAACGCCTCGCTCGCGTCCACGAACGACGGCTCGTCGAAGAGGGCGCGCGCGGCGGCGATCTCGTCGGCGGTGACGAGGCCCTTGGCGACCATGGCCGCGCCGACCTGGTCGAGGAAGGCACGCCAGAACCGTTCGGTCGGGCCGCCGTCGCCGATGGTGAAGACGTTCACCGCGAGCCCGAGGTCGGTCAGCCCGGCGTCCGCCAAAGCGCGCGGCTGGCGGCGGCGCGACCAGCCGAGGTCGCCGCCCTGCGCCTCGACGAGCGCGATCAGCGCCTTCGCGACCTTGGCCCACGCCGGATGCGGCGAGCTGTCGAACGGGAACATCGCCAGGTCCTCGACGACCAGGCAGCCGCCCGGGGCGAGCCAGGACGCGGCCCGCTTCAGCAGCTCCTCGCGTTCGGGTAGGTGCATGAACAGCGCGCGGGCGTGGATGAGGTCGTAGGTTCCCTCCGGCAGGTCGATGACCCGCACGTCCTCCTCGCGTACGTCCAGGTTCGTCGCCCAGCCCGGGTCCAGGTACCGGGTGTCGACGTCAACGACCGTCACCCGCCCGGCCGGGAAGCGCCGCGTCATCCAGCGGGTGACCGAGCCCGCCCCGCCGCCGAGTTCCAGGCAGCGGGCCGAGTCCGGCAGCGACACCGCCCGGTCGGCGAGCACGGCGAGCGTGACCGGATCGAGCTGCTCCTCCAGCAGCTGGAGCCGCCGCAGTTCGGTCGGGACGTCGTGGCTCATCGCCCCCTCGCTGTAGCGGTCGGCCGGGGCGGTGGGGTGCTGGGTCATCTCGCCGTCCTTGACTTGAGAAACGGTCTGAGGCGGGGGGCGAGTCCCAACATAAACGATCTTGGATGGTCCCGTTATTCGGGGATGTGGGGGGTTCCGTCGCGGAGGGGCGGGAAGCGGTGGGTGGCGGCGGTGGTGCCGCGGGTCATGCGGGTGATGTCGGCCTCGGGGAGCACCTCGGTGTCGTCGTCGATGATGACCTCCCAGCGGCAGTGCGGGACGCGGCCGGCGGGGACGCGGGGCGGGCGGTGCACCGGGCGGATGCGTGCCTTGGGGTTGACGGCCTGGGCGGTGATGTCGAACGTGCCGTCCTCGATGGTGTGGCACATGCCCTTGATGGAGCGTTCGCCGAACGGCTCGACGTCCAGCAGCGCGCCGCAGGAGCGGAGCTGGAAGAAGCCGTGCGTCTCGGAGATCAGCTCGTACTCGACGTCCATGTAGTGCTGGGCGAAGCCCGGGTCGAGCTGGAGGCACTTGAAGATGGCCGAGACACCGTCGCCGTCGATCTTCATGATGTCGCGGACACGCTGGGTATAGACGGGGCTCGCGCCCTTCCACTCCTCGATGGCGACCTCCTCGACGACCTGCTGGCCGTAGCGCATCCCGACCGAGATCAGGGTGGAGCGGTCGAGCAGGTGGACGATCAGGGCGTACTCGCGGACGAGGCGCACCAGCGCCTCCTTGGACAGGTCCTCGAAGCGGAAGTCGGGATCGAATTCCCCCGAATAGTCCTTGCGCTCAGTCATGAACCGAACTGTAGTCTGGACAGGTGTCCAGAACAACCGATCGCTTGCTTGTGGACGGGCGCCTCGTTCCGGGAACGGGCGGCACGTTCGAGACCATCGACCCCGCGACCGAAGAGGTGCTCGGCGAGGCCGCCGACGGCACCGCCGACGACATGGACCGGGCGATCGACGCCGCCCGGCGCGCCTTCGACTCATCAGGCTGGGCGGGTGACGTCGCGTTCCGCGCGCGCTGCCTGCGCCAGCTCAGGGAGGCCCTGCAGAACCACGCCGACGAGCTGCGCGAGCTCACCATCAAGGAGGTCGGCGCGCCCCGCTTCCTGACGTTCGGCGCGCAGCTCGACGCGCCGGTGAACGACCTGGGCTGGTTCGCCGACCTGGCCGAGTCGTACGAATGGACCACCGGCCTCGGGCGCGCCGAGCCGATGGGCATGCCGAGCGAACGGAAGGTCTACCGCGAGCCGGTGGGGGTCGTCGGCGCGATCACGCCGTGGAACTTCCCGCACCAGATCAACCTGGCCAAGCTCGGGCCCGCGCTGGCCGCGGGCAACACGGTGGTGCTGAAGCCCGCGCCCGACACCCCGTGGTGCGCGTCGGTGCTCGGCTCGATCATCGCCGAGGAGACCGACATCCCGGCGGGTGTCGTCAACGTGGTGACCTCGTCGGACCACGCGCTCGGCGCGCAGCTGGTCGAGGATCCGCGCGTCGACCTGGTGTCGTTCACCGGCTCGACCGCGACCGGGCGCAGCGTGATGACGGCGGCGGCGCAGGGGCTGAAGCGGGTCTTCCTGGAGCTCGGCGGCAAGTCGGCGTTCATCGTGCTGGACGACGCCGACCTGAAGGCCGCGTGCTCGTACGCGGCGTTCAACGTGGCCACCCACGCGGGCCAGGGCTGCGCGATCACCACCCGGCTGCTGGTCCCCCGGGCGCGGTACGACGAGGCGGCCGCGATCGCGGCCAAGTCGCTGCGCCGAATCGGGGTCGGCGATCCGAACGACGACAAGACGCTGTGCGGGCCGGTCATCTCCGCGCGCCAGCGCGAGCGGATCGAGGGCTACCTGGAGCTGGCGGTCAAGGAGGGCGGCTCGTTCGCCTGCGGCGGCGGGCGGCCCGCCGACGCCGACCGCGACCGGGGCTTCTGGATCGAGCCGACGCTGATCACCGGGCTGACGAACGAGAGCCGGACCGCCCGCGAGGAGATCTTCGGGCCGGTGCTGGTGATCCTGCCGCACGACGGCGACGACGACGCCGTCCGCGTCGCCAACGACTCCCCGTACGGGCTGTCGGGCGCGGTGCACGGCGGCGACCTGGAGCGCGCGCGGGGCGTGGCCCGGCGGCTGCGCGCCGGCACGGTCAGCGTGAACGGCGGGGTCTGGTACTCCGCCGACGTGCCCTTCGGCGGCTACAAGCAGTCGGGCGTCGGCCGCGAGATGGGCGTGGCCGGGTTCGAGGAGTACCTGGAGACCAAGGCGATCGCGGAGGGAGTCTGATGGGGCGTTTCGAGGGCAAGGTCGCGATCGTCACGGGCGCGGCGGGCGGCATCGGCGAGGCGTACGCGCGGGCGCTCGCCGCCGAGGGCGCGTCGGTCGTGGTGGCCGACCTGAGCGACAAGGGCCAGGGCGTCGCCGACGACATCAAGGGCCTGTACGTGCGGACCGACGTGTCGGACCCGGCCTCCGCCGAGGCGATGGCCGCCGCGGCCGTCGAGCGCTTCGGCGGCATCGACCACCTGGTCAACAACGCCGCCATCTTCGGGACGATGAAGCTGGACTTCCTGTTCACCATCGACTGGGACTACTACAAGAAGTTCATGGCGGTGAACATGGACGGCGCGCTGCTGTGCGCCCGCGCCTGCTACCCCGCCATGCAAGAGCGCGGCGGCGGCGCGATCGTCAACCAGTCGTCCACCGCGGCCTGGCAGTACTCCGGCTTCTACGGCCTCGCCAAGGTCGGCGTGAACGGCGTGACCCAGCAGCTCGCGCACGAGCTCGGCAGCATGAACATCCGGGTGAACGCCATCGCGCCCGGCCCGATCGACACCGAGGCCAACCGCGCCGTGGTGCCCGGCAACATGTCGCAGAAGATCGTGCGGGACAAGATGGCGCTCAAGCGGATGGGCACCCCGCAGGACCTGGTCGGCATGTGCCTGTTCCTGCTCTCCGACGACGCCGCCTGGGTCACCGGCCAGATCTTCAACGTGGACGGCGGCGAGGTGTTCCGCGCATGACCGAGCCCGCGAAGACCGAGCCCGCGAAGACCGAGCCCGCGAAGACCGAGCCCGCGAAGACCGAGCCTGCGAAGACCGCGTCCTTGAAGACCGGGTTCATCGGCCTGGGGCAGATGGGCGCGCCGATGGCCGGGCACCTCACCGACCTCATCGTCTACGACACCAGCGCCGAGGCCCTGGAGCCGTTCAAGGGCAAGGCGGCGGGCAGCGTGGCCGAGGTCGCCCGCGAGGCGGACGTCGTGTCGGTGATGGTCCGCGACGATGACCAGGTGAACGCGGTCGGCGCGGAGATCCTCGCCTCGGCGCGGCCCGGCACCGTCCTGGCGATCCACTCCACGATCCGGGCCCGTACGGCCGAGGACCTGGCGACCCGCGCCAAGCCGTACGGCATCGAGGTCGTGGACGCCCCGGTGAGCGGCGGCTTCATGGGCGCGAGCGCGGGCAGGCTCGCGGTCATGGTCGGCGGCACGGACGAGGCGTTCGCCAGGTGCGAGGAGTCGTTCGGCGCGTGGGCCGACCTGATCCTGCACATGGGCCCGGTCGGCGCGGGCACCCGCACCAAGCTGGCCCGCAACCTGCTGCACTTCGTCGCGTTCACGGCGGCGGCCGAGGCGCAGCGGCTGGCCGAGGCCTCCGGGGTCTCGCTGCGCAAGCTGGGCCGGGTCGTCCGGCACTCGGACGCGATCACGGGCGGTCCGGGCAGCATCATGATCCGTTCCACCACCGCGCCGCTGGCCGAGGACGACGCGCTGTACGGCATCCTCCGCCACGCTCAGGCGCTCGGCGAGAAGGACCTGTCGCTGGCGCTGGAGCTGGCGGACGAGCTGGGCGTCGACGCGCCCCTGGCCAGGATGGCGCTCGAACGCTTCGGCGCGGGCCTCGGGTTTCCGGAGGAGAAGTGATGGACGAGCGGCGAGCACGCGGCCTGGAGATGATGCGCCAGGTGTACGGGTGGGAGATCGGCGACGCCCCCGGCGACTTCTTCGGCATCACCGTGGACCACCTGTTCGGCGAGATCTGGACGCGGCCGGGCCTCAGCCTGCGCGACCGGCGGCTCCTGCTCATCGGCATGCTGGCGGGCCAGGGTCTGAACGACGTGCTGGACATCCAGATCCCTGCGGCCATGCAGAACGGGGAGCTCTCCCCCGACGAGCTGCGCGAACTCGCCATCTTCCTGACGCACTACATCGGCTGGCCACTCGGCTCAAGGCTGAGCGTCCAGGTGGACACGCTCATCGCCAAGGAGGAGAAGCGGGTGGCTAAGGAGCGTGCCAGGTCAGAGAGATCTGATGCTCCCGGAAGCCCATCGAACGGTAGAGGTGAGCCGCCTCCGGAGTAGCGTGCAGCTCCACCCGGGACACCTCCTTCTCCTGGAACCAGCTCAGCAGCTCGTTCATGATCGACCGGCCGTAGCCGAGCGTGCGGTACGCGGGGTCGGTGACCATGCCCAGGATGTAGCCCGCCAGCGCGTTGGCCTGGTAGGGCGTGGGCAGCCGGTACTGCACGACCCCGATGCCGCAGGCCGCGAGGTCGCCGTCCCTCCCGTCGATCACGAAGACGCCGAGCTCGTCGCCGCCGAGCCGTTCCTTCATGTCCCGTTCGAACGCGCTCTGCCACTCCCACGTGCGCGCGGGGACGTCGGAATCGATGAGCGGCTTGAACAGCAGCTCCCGCAGCCGGGTCAGCTCGGGAATGTCATCGACGGTGGCCGGGCGAACAATCATTTAGCCAGCCTAAGGGACCTTCAGGGCATCAGCATCGGCCCGGTCACCCCGAACCTCTCCACCCCCTTGCGCGTCAGGTGCACGCGAAGGTCGATCCAGCCGGCCCGCCCGGACCCGCGGCACTCCGCGCCGCGGGCCGGGAAGTGCAGGTCCCCGGCCGACAGCTTGGCCCCGCGCACCTGGACCGGCAGCAGGATCCGCGAGCCGCCGGTGAGCGGCGCGATCGCGCATCCGCCCACGTCACGACCCCGCAGCCCGGTGCTGAGCGCCTCGGCGGCGGCGGGCAGCGCGGGCGCGCAGCCGATCACCCCGGGATGACCGGACGGGGCGTACACCCCGTCCGAACGCCCGAGGCCCAGCACGTCCACCACGATGACGTCGCCGGGTTCGGCGCCGACCACCACGATCGGCCCGCACAGCAGGTCGGAGTCCTCGCACTCCAGGCGCACCGACCCGCCCGTGATGACCTCCGCGACCGCCGGGATGTCCGGGTGCCAGCGGATGTGGCCGGGCACCGCACGGCCGGTGCCGGTGTAGCGCGGAGCGTCGAGCGAGAGCGTCAACGAAGGTCCCTTCCCCAGAGATCGCCACGAGAACGACGACAGAGGTGATCATGCCGACGCTCCTGTTTCCGATCGGTTTCAGGCCCCTTAAGGTCCCGTAAGCGAAACCCCTCCGAGCACCGGAGCTCCGGGTCGCGCGGGCTAGGGCAGGATCGGCTTTCGTCCGTAAAGGCCGTTCCGACCGGCCCAGGCGGCCAGTTCCGTGCGGTTTCTCGTGCCGAGTTCCCGGCAAAGCCGTTCCACGTGATGGTGAACGGTGTGGCGGCTCAGATTGACGACGTCGCCGATCTGCCGGTCCGACATTCCGGTGGCGAGCAGCCGAACGATGCGCAGCCGGGTGTCGTCGCCGTTCTTTCCGGGCCGCAGACCCGTCTTCGACAGCAGCAAACCGTCCATGGCGGCGTCGCGAGCCTCATTAAGCGCGGCGTGCAGAACGACGTTCCCGCGCGTCATCGCGTGCAGGACCCGGAGCGATTCGGCGGCCGAGGCCTCCAGGTCGAGCAGTCCGGAGACCCCGGCCTTGGTGAGCAGCCGGAGCTGCAGCGGCGTCACGATGTGCGGGCAGCAGATCACCGCGAGGATGGGCAGCCCCGGCATGCGAGCCCGGTAGGCTTCGCAGATCCGGGCGGAGAACTCCACGTCAAGGGCCACGTCGACGGCCATGACGACATGTCCGGACGCGGTCGGCAGCCGGATCTCGCCGACCGCGTCGGCGTCGGCCGGCAGCGGCCGGATCTGGAGTCCCCGCGCGTCCACGGCCCGGAGGCTCTCGAAGAACGCGCGGACGGCAGGTCGTTCGGAAACAAGCAACAAGCAGGTCCCGGTCATTTCACACTCCCCCGATGGGTCACCCGCGGGCGGGCGCCATGCCTTGAACGGTAGGTCTCGATAGCCATGGCGTCATGTCACCCCTTCGGATGACAAAGAAAAGAATGGACGAGGGCCATATCGAGGGAGAGGACATGAAGCCCGCAGATCACGGGGGGCTGCGCGCCGCCCGCTTTTCGGACTGGGACGACGACCGGCTCGGCGAATGCGATCCGAGGGAGTTCGCCGACCTGCTCCACCGGCGCGCCCTGGACATCGCCGAGGACGTCTACCACGCCGGCAACTACGAGATGGCCGAACTCGATCCGGCGGTGTACCGCGAAAGGCTGACGTTCTATCTGCGCCGCCGGGCGTGGGGCGAGTGCTACTTCGGCACGCTCACGCCCGCCCGGCAGATCACGCTTCTCGGCGCCGACGAGGCCGCGATGAAGCTGCGCCTGGCCCGCCAGATCAAGGACGAGGTGCGCCATCACGACGTGTTCGCCTACGAGGTGAAGCGGCTCGGCGGCGAGTGGCGCATCGCGCACTTCCCGGCGCCGCGAACGCTGCTCCGGATGTACGAGGTCCAGCTGGCGCGGAGCTCGGCCGCCGAACTCGCCGCCGCCAACCAGTACTCCGGCGAGATCGTGCTGTCGGTCCAGGACCGCGAGGAGGACAACGTCCTGCGGATGCTGCTCGACGAACGGATCATGACGGCCCTGGAGGACATCGAGGCCGACGAGCCCGCGCACATCGCGATCGGCCGTGACCTCGTCCGCCAGTACGCGCGTACGCCCGGAGAGATGCGCGCCATGGCCGCCGCCCAGGAGCTCTTCCTGGAGGCGCAGATCGCCCAGCACGTCAGCGAGATCCAGGCCCTCGGCTGCCGCCGCGTGCGGGCCGCACCGGTCTTCGAGAGCCGCGCGAACGACTCGCCCGATTCTCGGGACCGCTAGCCAACTCTGCGTACGCGGTCACGTTCACACCGTGGAGCGACCGGCGCGAAGGCGGTCGCGCGGTCCGAGGAGACACGGCCAGGTGTGGCCACGCTGATCCGGCCGACGTGTCCAACCGTAAACCTGCCACGTTCCATCTGACGTCAGGTCAAACTTTGGGTCACCCTGCGACGTATCTACAGTATGGGCCGTTCTGAGGGACGCAGCCGGGGCGGGCGAGCGGGAGCGGCCAACTGAGGGGACGGAATGGCCGATGTGATCCCTGTCGCCATGATCGGCGAATGCATGCTGGTCGAGGGGTTCCGCGCCTGGGTGGGCGGCGTGCGCGACGTGGACCTGGTCGCCGCCGCGCGCACGGTGGACGAGCTGCTCACCGATCCGGCGGGATCGGACGGCGAGCCCGGCGTGGTGCTGCTCGACCTGTTCCTGCGGGACCGGTCCGACCCCGCCAAGAACGTGCGGCGGCTCACCGAGCGGTGGGACCGGGTCGTGGTCATGGGCCCGGCGAACGAACGCGAGTGGACGGCCCGCACCATCCAGGCCGGTGCCCGCGGGTACGTCGGCAAGGACCAGGACCTGGTCACGCTCGCCGCCGCGATCAGGCAGGTGGCCGGCGGAGACGTCGCCTACCCGGTCGAGTCGCCGCACCGCACCGCTCCCGTACGACCGAGTCTGTCGGCACGCGAAGAGGCGGTGCTGCACGCCTACGCGTCCGGGCTCACGCTGGAGGCCGCGGCCCGGCTCGTCGGCGTCCGCGCTCCCACCGCCAAGACCTATCTGCAGCGAGTGAAGAGCAAGTACGCCGAGGTCGGCCGCCCCGCACAGACCAAGCTCGAACTCGCCGAACGCCTCCGCCAGGACTGCCCCGCCTGCCACCACGGGCTGGCCCACTGAACGCCGTCAGGACCGCCGTGGGCCAAGCCGTACCGGCAGCGACCGCACGCCCCGCATCATCAGGTTGTCGCGCCATCGCAGCTCGGCCGGATCGATCGCGAGCGCCGCGCCCGGGTGCCGTTCCAGCAACGCGCTCACGGCCACGCGCCCCTCCATCCGGCCGACGGCGGCGCCCACGCAGTGGTGAATGCCGTATCCGAACGCCAGATGCGCGGCTTCCGAACGCCACGGATCGAACGTCTCGGCCTGCGGGAACTCCTCCGGGTCACGATCGGCCGCCGCCAGGAGCAGCAGGATCGGCTCGCCCCTGCGGAACACCACGTCACCGAGCCGCACGTCCTCGGTGGGGAAACGCCAGGTCGGCGTCTTCACCGGCCCCTCATAGCGGAGCACCTCCTCGATCGCCCGCTCGACGACCTCGCCGTTCTTGGTCGCCGCGCCGGCCTCGCCCGCCTCGTTGCCCGCGAGCAGCAGGTAGGCGGCGTTGCAGATGAGGTACGCGCTGCTCTCGTGCCCGGCGAAGAACAGCTGGTAGACCAGCGAGATGAGCTCGTAGTCGTCGAGCTTGTCCTCGTCGCGCGCCGACGCGAGCACGGCGGTCAGCCCGGCGCCGGGACGGGAGCGCTGCGCGAGGATGAACGGGACCAGGTAGCCCTCCATCTCCTCGGTCACGCCGTCGAACGAGGCGTCGTCCTCCAGCTCGGCCCGTACCAGCGACAGCCCCCAGCGCCGGAAGTCCTCCCGGTCGTCCACCGGAACGCCCAGCAGCTCGCAGATGACCGTCACCGCGATCGGCAGCGCGTAGTCGGCCAGCAGGTCGATGCGGTCGCGCGGGCCGATCTCGTCGAGCAGGCCGTGCACGTACCGGCTCGTCGGCTCGTACAGCGCGGCGATGCGCCGGGCGGTGAGGGCGCGCGACATCAGGCGGCGGAGCCGGGTGTGGTCGGGTGGGTCGACGCTCAGCAGATGGCGGCCGAGCAGCGCGACCTTCTCCTCGGCCCGCCCACGCCCGATGGCCAGCCCGCGTGCTCCCCACCCGCGTGCTCCCCGTTCGCGTGCTCCCCGTTCGCGCGTTCCGTGCCAGCGCGCGGCCCGGCCGTGCTGGACCCGGCCGGGCCGCGCGTGCCAGTCACCCGCCGCGGCGGGCCGCGCCCCCGGACGCGCCATTGGGGGTCCGTCCGCCCGTGCGGCCCGCCGCGGCGGGGCCATTGGGCCAGGTCAACTGGCTGGCCTTCACCTGCGGCCCGTGGGCGGCGCACTACCGCGACACCGTCCGCGCCTGGCCGCCGGCGATCGCACTGGCGATCGTCGCCGCCGAAAGCCTCGGCGAGGAGGGCCTGCGCGCGAGCGAACTCGCCGTGCTGCGGCCCGCCGGCGGCACGCTCGCCGTGGGCCTGGTCTTCGTTCTGTCCCTGCTGACGGTCCGAGCCCACCCGGTGGCGGCGCGGCGCGACCCGTGGTCCGCGCTCACCGCGGCCGGTGCGCTCGGGGCCGTCCACTCCGCGGTGCTGTGGGCGGTGCCCGCGCTGGTGCCGCTCGTCGCGGCCCGCACGGCTCTCTACGTGCTGGCCGTCATCTGAAATCGATCAAGGAGGCGTCCACCGTGAAGCACGGAATCTCACTGCTGCCCGACTGCCGGCCCGCCCGCCGTCCGGCCCGCGACTACTTCGCCGACGTGCTGGAGGTCGCGCGGATCGCCGACGCGGCCGGCATCGACTACATCAAGATGACCGAGCACTACCTCAAGGACTACGGCGGCTACTGCCCGAGCCCGCTGGGCTTCCTGGCGTCGGTCGCCTCGTGCACCTCGCAGATCAGGCTCATGACCGGCTGCATCCAGGCGGCCTTCCACCACCCCGTGCAGATCGCCGCCGAGACCGCGATGGTCGACGCGATCAGCGACGGCCGCCTAGAGGTCGGCTTCGCCCGCGCGTGGCTGCCGTACGAGTTCGAGGCGTTCGGCGTGCCGCTGGACGAGAGCCGCGCCCGCTTCCAGGCCACCATCGAGGCCGTACTGCGGCTGTGGACCGAGGAGAAGGTCACCGAGGAGATCACCATGCGGCGCGCGGCGGACTGTGCCATAGGGTCCCTAACGTCGTTAGGTGCCGGTATCACTAGACTCGCATTCGCATCGCCGGCACGCAACCGCAAGCGGGAGGGCGCCATGCCACCAGCGCGACGACCAGGCGCCGGTTCATCACCGGACCGCTCTCCGGTCACGGTCACGACCGTGGTCGCCGTGGCGCTGCAGATGCTCGAGGAGGAGGGACTGGAGGCGCTGACCATGCGCCGCGTGGCCGGGCGCCTCGGCATGCAGGCGCCGTCGCTCTACTGGCACATCAGCGGCAAGGACGAACTGCTCGACCTGGTCGCGGACGCGCTGCTGGCGGGGCTCGACCTGTCCGCGCTGGCGGCCGAGGGCGGCGACTGGGAGGACGCGCTGATCGGGCTGGCGATCGCCTACCGCGACTACCTCAAGGCGCGGCGCGACGCGGCGCGGGTGCTCGCCGGGCGGTTCATCGCGGGCCCCGCGTTCATCCGCAACTCCGAGATCATGCTGGGACTGCTGCACGACGCCGGGATGCCGACCCGCGACGCCACCTACGCCCTGCACCTCATCGTCACCTACGTGCAGGGCTTCGTCCTCCAGGAGACAGTGCCGATGTCGGCGCAGGAGGCGGCCGAGAGCCGCGGCGCGACGCTGGAGCAGCTGCGCGCGACGCTGCGCGACCTGCCGCCCGCCGAGTTCCCGCGGGTACGGGACGGCGCCGACGACCTCACCAGCGCCGACGTCGACGGCCGTTTCGTCTTCGGGATCAAGTGCATCACCGCGGGACTGCCGCGCGTGACCGCCGCCCCGGACGAGGCCTAGGGCGGGAGTCTTAGGCGGGGACTCCCTCCAGGACCCACTGCGGCGGTGTGGTCGGCACGGCCTGGCTGAGCCGCAGTCCCGCCGAGCCGAACAGCTCCTCCCACTCGGCCCGCGTGCGCTCGCGGCCGCCGTTGTTGACCATCACCTCGATGTCGATGAACTTGCCCCAGTCGTAGGAGTCGTCCTCGGGGATCACGGTCTCGATGACGACCAGCCGCGCGTCCGGCCGATCGCCGATCGCCGCGCGGACCGAGGCCAGTACCGACGCGGCGAACTCGTCGGTGAAGCAGTGCAGGGTGTTCTTGAGGACGTACGCGTCGGCGTCCACCGGCAGCCCGCCGGGCAGCTCACCCGGGGAGACCGCGACGCGTTCACCGAACTCGGCGAGCAGCCCGGGCGCGCTCATCGTGACCACGTCGGCGCGGTCGACCAGCACGCCGGTCGTGTCGGGGCACGCCCGCAGCAGCGCCGCGAGCAGCCTCCCGTGGCCGCCGCCCAGGTCGGCGATGCGCCGGAACGCGCTGAAGTCGTAGGCGTCGACCTCCTTGCCCAGCTCGTCGCTGAGCGAGGCCCACGCGCCCTGGTAGACGGCGGCGAACTCGGGGCGCGCGTCCAGGTAGGAGAACATCGGCATGCCGTGCACGCGCGGGAAGGCCGGTTCCCCGGTCCGCACGGTCTCCAGGATGTCGCCGAACGAGGCGAAGGTGGCGGGGTCGCCGAGCAGCACGGTCAGGTCGCGCACGCTGTCGGGAACGCCGGTGCGCAGGCACTCGCCGAGCGGCGTCAGCCCGTACCGGCCCTCGGGCAGGCCGCGGAAGACGCCGACCGCGGCGGCCGCGCGCAGGCAGCGCCGTAGCGGGCCGGCCTGCACTCCGGTCTCGGCCGCCAGGTCCTCGGCGGAACGCGGCCCGCCGGCGAGCAGATCGGCGATGCCCAGCTCGGCCAGCACGTAGATCGGCTGCGAGACCCACTTGGCCGCGACGAGCCCGATCAGCTGGACGTGGGCGGGGAGCTCGGGGGGCGCGGGCATCGTTCACCGCTCCCGTTCGTTCTGCCCGCGTTCCTGCCGGGCCTGGCGTTCGCGCTGCGCGTCCTGCTGCCGGGCCTGCTCATCGGCCTGCCGCTGCTGCTTGTCGCGCTGTGCGGCCCGCTGGCGCTCGCGTTCGGCGGGGTCGCCTTTCCACGGCCATCGCATGGCTCCTCCTCGGAGGGCTCGATCGGGAACTGCCGTAGGACCAACGTAACAAGCTCCCTAACAGTGTTCGGCTCGGCGTCCGGAAATGGTCTGAAAAAAGTTGGAATCCGCCGGGAACCAAGGAACCCAGGGCTCCGTCTAAGTGCCATGCGAGCCCGTGCGTACACCCCCGCCGCCACGATGCTCCTCGCAGCAGGCTGCGCCGCGACCGGCGTCCATTCGACGCCCGCCGCCGTCGACGCGCCGCCGATGCGCCTGGTGGCGTACGACAGCTGCGACGACCTGGCCAAGGGTCTGCGCGCGGCGACCGAGAAGCAGGTGACGCCGTACGGGCTGGACGGTCCGATCACGCCCATGATGAAGGGCAGGCTCCCCGAAGGCGCCGCCCGCGCGCCGGGCCCGGCCACCGAGGGCGACCAGGCGGGCAAGCCCGCCGACCACTCGACCACCAACAACCACGAGGCCGGCGCGGACGAGCCCGACCTGGTGAAGACCGACGGCAAGCGGATCGTCACCCTCTCCAAGGGAGAGCTCGTCGTCATCGACGCCGCGACCCGCAAGGTCACCGGGAAGCTGAAGGTCTCCGACGACCGCCTGCCCGGCGCGACGGGCCAGCAGCAACTCCTGCTCAGCGGCGACCGCGCCCTGGTCCTCACCAAGCCGATCTCGCTCATGTACCGGATGCCGGACGTCGCGGGCACCCCCGACGGCCCGGGCATCAGAACGCAGCAGACGACTCTCACGACGGTCGACCTGACCGGCACGCCGAAGGTCACCTCCACGATGAAGGCCGACGGCGACCTGGTGGACGCGCGGCAGACCGGCTCGGTCGCACGCGTCGTGGTGAAGACGCGCCCGCGCATCGACTTCCCGCAGCAGCCGGTGAAGCCCGGCCCACAGGGCCAGCAGGCGGCGATCGACCGCAACAAGGAGGTCGTGCGCAAGGCGCCCGTCAGCGCGTGGCTGCCGAAGTTCACGGTCGGCGGCAAGTCCTACTCGGTGCAGTGCGACCAGGTCAGCAGGCCCGCCTCGTACACCGGCACCACCATGCTGAACGTGCTCACCCTCGACCTGAGTCACGACCTGGGCGACCCGCAGGCGGTCAGCATCGCCGCCGACGGCGAGACCGTCTACGGAACGGGGTCGAGCCTCTACATCACCGGCACTCCCCCGCAGCCCCTCCAGTGGGGCAAGGGGAACGAGCTCAAGGGCACGCCGCAGAAGACCGACGTGCACAAGTTCGACGTCAGGGGCACGGGACGGCCGCGCTATGTGGCGTCGGGCTCGGTGCCCGGCTCGCTGCTCAACCAGTACTCCATCTCCGAGTACGGCGGGAACGTCCGGCTCGCTACTACAACGACTCCCATGTCGACGGAGGGTGACGTTCCTTCGTCCTCCGCGGGAGGGGGTCCTGCCTCCCAAAGCGCGGTTTACGTGCTCGGACAGCGGGGACCGCAACTAAGTGTGGTCGGAAAGCTCGACGGCCTGGGCAAGGGCGAACGGATCTACTCGGTCCGTTTCATCGGCACGGCCGGCTACGTGGTGACGTTCCGGCAGGTCGACCCGCTGTACGTGCTCGACCTGTCCGACGCCGCCCACCCGAGGTCCACCGGCGAGCTCAAGATCACCGGCTATTCCGCGTACCTGCACCCGATGGCCGACGGCCGGCTGCTCGGCGTCGGCCAGGACGCCGACGACCAGGGCCACCGGCTCGGCACCCAGGTGTCGCTGTTCGACGTCGCGGGCGGCACTCCGAAGAAGGTCGGCTCCTACCGGCTGCCCGGCACCAGCGCCTCGACCGACTTCGACCCGCACGCGTTCCTCTACTGGCCGCAGTCCGGTCTCGCGGTGGTCCCCGTCAGCGGCGACGGGATCAGCAACACCGGCGCCGGGACCGGAGAGGCGCTCGTACTCAAGATCGACGGCAACGGTCTGCACAAGGCCGGCACCGTGCACCACCCCGGGAGCTCCTATGAGAACTCCATCCAGCGTTCCCTCGTCGTCGGGAACACGCTGTGGACGATCTCGGACGGAGGCGCCCGGGCCACCGACGTGTCGAGTTTTCACGACCAAGGCTGGCTGCGGTTCTGAGGGGATGCCGTAGCCAAGCCCTCCGTGGACCGGCCGTGGGATCAGAGTGATCCTGCGGCCGGTCCCTTTTTGAGCAGGAGAACAGTCGGCCGGGCGGTTACCTGAGTCCGGTCGCCTTGGTGAGGGCCGTCTGGATCAGGCGGTCCACCAGCGCCGGGTAGTCCAGGCCGCTCGCCGCCCACATCTGCGGGAACGCCGAGGCGGGCGTGAAGCCGGGCATGGTGTTGATCTCGTTCAGGATCCAGCGGCCGTCGCCGGTGTAGAAGAAGTCGACGCGGGCCAGGCCCTCGCAGTCCAGCGAGTCGAACGCCTGGGCGGCGAGGCGCCGGACCTCCTCGACGGCGGCCTGCGGCAGGTCCGGCGGGATGTCCAGGCGGAGCGTGGCGTCGAGGTACTTGGCCTCGAAGTCGTAGAAGTCGGCCTCGGTCACGACCTCGGCGGGCAGGCTCGCCTCGGGCGGCCCGTCGTTCAGGCCCTGCAGCACGCCGCACTCGATCTCGCGGCCGACGATGGCGGCCTCGACGATCACCTTCGGGTCGTGCTCGCGGGCGGCCTCGACGGCGGCCTCCAGGCCGGCCTCGGAGTCGACCTTGGTGATGCCCATGCTCGAACCCGCGCGGGCGGGCTTCACGAACACCGGCCAGCCGAGCTCCTTGATCTCGTCGATCTTCCGCTTGCGCTCGCGGCGCCACTCGCGGTCGGAGACCAGCACATAGCGGCCGATCGGCAGGCCCTGGGCCTCCCAGACCATCTTCATGAAGCCCTTGTCCATGCCGACCGCGCTGGCCAGCACCCCGGCCCCGACGTAGCGGACGCCCGCCAGGTCGAGCATGCCCTGGATGGTGCCGTCCTCGCCGTATGGGCCGTGCAGCAGCGGCAGCACCACGTCGACCTCACCGAGCGTCGAGGGCACCTCACCGGGCGCGACCACCATCAGGCCGCGGCTCTCCGGATCGAACGGCAGCGCGAGCGCCGAGCCGGAGGGATCGACCTCGGGCAGCCGGCCGTCCTCGATGGCCAGCCGCTGTCCCTCGGGCGCCAGCACCCACCGGCCGTCCCGGGCGATGCCGACCGGCACCACCTCGTAGCGTTCCGGATCCATCGCGGCCATCACCGCACCGGCCGTGATGCACGAGATGCTGTGCTCGGAGCTGCGCCCGCCGAACACCACGGCCACGCGGATCTTCGCAGCGCGGCCGGTCGCGTCGCCGGAACTAACTGTGTGGTCGGACATGACGTCCGACCCTACCGTTGATCAGCGGGGATCGGCCACGAGCGGCTGGGCGGGGGCGGACGGGGCGGGCCGGATCACCCGGACGATGGTGTCGAGGGCGTCGGTGACGTCCCGGACGAGATCGTCGGCGTCCTCCAGGCCGATGGAGAAGCGGACCGCCGCCGGGTCGACGCCGGCCAGCGAGAGCGCGGCGTCGTCGAAGCGGTGATGGGTCGTCGAGGCGACGTGGCCCACGGACGTGCGCGTACCGCCGATGCCGGTGGCGATCAGCGGGAGGCGCAGCGCGTCCACCAGCGCCAGCCCGGCGTCGCGGCCGCCGTGCGGGGTGACGGTGACGACCGCGCCGAAGCGCGTGCCCTCGGGCCCGGCGTTGAACAGCTTGCGCGCCAGCTTGTGGCTCGGGTGGCCGGGCAGCCCCGGGTACTCGACCGCGCGTACGCCCGGATGCCCGGCGACCGCCGCGGCGAACAGGTTGGCGGTGTCGCACTGGCGGCGCAGCCGCAGCGACAGCGTCTCCAGGCCGCGGCGCAGCAGGAACGCCTCGTCGGGCGCGAGCGCGGCGCCGGTCTCGGCGCGCACCCGGCGGACACCCTCGATCAGCTCGGGGCGGCCCACCACGGCGCCGCCGGTCGCGTCGCCGTGCCCGCCGATGTGCTTGGTGGCCGAGTGGACCACCAGGTCGGCGCCGTGCTCCAGCGGGCGGCAGACGACCGGGGTGGCGAGCGTCGAGTCGACCGCGAGCAGCGCGCCGCCCTCGTGCGCGATCTCGGCGATCAGCGGCAGCTCGGCCACCGACAGGCCCGGGTCGCTCATCGTCTCGGCCCAGACCAGCCGGGTCGTCGGCCGCAGCGCGGCGAGCACCGCGGGCGGGTCGGTCGTGTCGACGAACGTGGTGTCGACGCCGAAGCGGTTCATCAGGCCGGTGAGCAGCTCGCGCGTACCGCCGTACGCGGAGATCGGCGCGACCACGTGCGCGCCCGCGCGGGCGAACGCCAGGAACACCGCGGTGATCGCGGCCATGCCGGAGGCGAACGCCTGGCCCTCCACGGGGTCGGGCAGGCCCGTTCCCTCCAGCGCGGCGAGACCGGCGGCGAACGCGTCGGCGGTCGGGTTGCCCAGCCGGCTGTAGCAGTAGCCGAGGGACGGGTCGCTCACCAGGTCGGAGTGCTCGGCGGCGCCGGCGAAGCCGAACGCGCTGGTACGCCAGACGGGGAGGCCGACCGGCGTCTGCTGCGGTACGGGAGGTGGTGGCAGATGTACGGCGCGCGTGTTCTCGCCCTGCCTGCGAGTCTCTTTACGCATCGTTCACAGCATGTCACACACCGTATCTCCGTACATGCCGTACGCAGCATCGATCTCCACGCCGTATCGCTCTGCACGCGGCATCGCTCTGCACGCGGCATCGATCTACACGCGGCATCGATCTACACGCCGTATCGATCTACACGCCGTATCGATCTACACGCCGTATCGATCTACACGCCGTATCGATCTACACGCCGTATCGATCTACACGCCGTATCGCTCCGGCTTCGGGGAACGAGAGATGAGCGAGATGGCCGCGTCCTTGATCGGCATGCCGCGGTAGAGCACGTTCACCACCGCCTCGGTGATCGGCATCTCCACGTTGTGCTTGCGGGCCAGCTCCAGCACCGGCTCGGAGGACTTCACGCCCTCGGCGGTCTGCTTGGTGGCGGCGATGACCTGCTCCAGCGTCATGCCGCGGCCGAGGTTCTCGCCGAACGTGCGGTTGCGCGACAGCGGCGAGCTGCAGGTGGCGATGAGGTCGCCCATCCCGGCGAGCCCGGCGAAGGTGTGCTCGTCGGCGCCGAGCGCGGCGCCGAGCCGGGAGATCTCCGCCAGCCCGCGGGTCATGATCAGCGCGCGGGTGCTGTCGCCGAAGCCGAGCCCGACCACGACGCCGACGCAGAGCGCGACGATGTTCTTGACCGCGCCGCCCAGCTCGCAGCCGATCACGTCGGTCGAGGTGTAGACGCGGAAGTACGGCGTCATCGACGCGGCCTGCAGGCGCTGCGCCACGTCCTCGTCCACGCAGGCGGCGACCGAGGCGCAGGGCTGGCCGGTGCCCATCTCGCGGGCGAAGTTCGGGCCGGTGAAGACAGCGACCCGTTCCTCCGGCACGTCGGCGACCTCCCGGATGACCTCCGACATCCGCCGGGTCGTGCCGAGCTCCACGCCCTTCATCAGGCTGATCAGCACGGCCTCGGGCGGCAGCGCCGGGACCCACTGGGTGAGGTTCTCGCGCAGCGTCTGCGCGGGCACCGCGAGCGCGACGAAGTCGGCGCCCGCGAGGGCCTCCGCCGGGTCGAGGGTGGCCCGCACACCCGCGGGCAGCTCGATCCCGGGCAGGTAGTCGGGGTTCTCGTGCCGGGTGTTGATCGCCTCGACGACCTCGGCGCGCCGCCCCCACAGGGTGACCTCGCCGCCCGCGTCGTGCAGCAGCTTGGCGAACACGGTGCCGAACGACCCCGAGCCCATCACGGCCGTACGGAAAGTCACGAGGCGGCTCCGCTCTCGCCGGTGTTCTCAGCGTGCTCGGTCTTCTCAGCGTGCTCGGTCTTGTCCGCCGCGGTCGCCTCGGCGTGCTCGGCCTTGGCGGCTTCGGCCTTCTCCTTGGCGAGCAGGGTGCGCCGCTCCTCCTGAGCCTTGTGGTGGTCGTACAGCTCCTTGGGCGCCTCTTCGCCGCGCAGCTCACCGAGCAGGTCGGCGATCGCGCGCATGATCTCCTCGGTCGCCTCGTGCAGCACGTCCTTGGTCAGCGGCTTGCCCTCGTACCTGGACAGGTCCACCGGCGGCCCGGCGATCACCTGCATCTTCTTGCGCGGGAACGGGTGGAAGCCCTTCTTCAGGCTGCCCCGCAGACCGCTCTGGTCGCCCTTCTTATAGGGCAGGAGCTCATGGGCGCCCCAGTTCGCCACCGGAACGATCTTGGCCCCGGTCTTCAGCGCCATCCGCGCCACCCCGGTCTGGCCGGTCATCGGCCACAGCTCCGGGTCGCGGGTGCAGCTGCCCTCCGGGTAGAACATCAGGCACTCGCCGTCCACCAGCGCCTGCTCGGCGTCCTTGAGGGCGAGCGCGGCGTCGGAACGGTCGCGGTAGACCGGGATCTGGCCGGTGCCGCGCAGCACGGGCCGCAGCAGCTTCACGTCGAAGAGTGTCGACTTGGCCAGGTAGACCGGGTAGCGGCCGGACTCGTACACGAAATGCGCGAGCGCGAGCGGATCGGCCTCGGAGATGTGGTTGGCGGCGATGATCAGGCCGCCCTTCCGGGGCACGTTCTTCTGCCCTCGCCAGTCCCGCTTCAGCAGCCCGTACAACACTGGGCGCAGGATGGCGATCGTGAGCTTCCGCCAGGCCGGCGAATACTCGTGGCTCATGCCCGTCCCTCCTAGGTCAATCCCCTGTGAACGAGGGGTGTCCTCAAGTGTCGCGGCTTCGTGCGCATAGTGTCGAGTTGCCATGTCTACAGCAGAGGCCGCGGTGCCTCATCTCCAGTGGTCCCTGGTCGTCCCGGTCAAGGTGCTCGCCAGGGCCAAAACCCGCATGTCCACGGCCGCGGGCCCGCACCGGCAGGCCCTCGCGCTGGCCGTCGCGACCGACACCGTGGCCGCCGCGCTGCGTTGCGACCGCGTACGCGATGTGATTGTCGTCACCGACGATCCCGTTCCCGCCGCCGATCTTGCCGCACTCGGCGCCCGGGTGGTGCCCGACGAGCCGGACGCGGGCCTGAACCCGGCCCTCGTGCACGGCGCCCGCCGGGCCGCCGCCGGATCCCCTGTGGGAGCCATGTCCGCGGATCTACCCGCCCTGCGGCCGGACGAACTGTCCCGCGTCCTCGCCGCCGCCGAATCGGCGCCCGAGGCGTTCGTGCCGGACGCCCTCGGGATCGGAACGACCCTCTACACGGCCCGCCCCGGCGTCCCGTTCGCCCCCGCGTTCGGCGGCGAGTCCCGCATCGCCCACCGCGCCAAGGGCGCCAGGGAACTCCTGCTGGACGACATCGACAGCGTCCGCCGCGACGTCGACACCCTCGAAGACCTCAAGGCCGCCATGGTCCTGGGCCTCGGTCCGCGTACCGCCGAAGTGGCGGCTCTGCTGCCCGCGTTCCGTTCGGCCTAGGCGTCGCCGTCGGGCTCAGCGTCGGCGTCCGGCTTCGGGCGGGGCGGCAGCGCGAACGTCGAGAGCGTGATCACCGATACCCGGCCGTCGTCCTCGGCCAAGTTCACGCGCTGGCCGAAGCGCAGCATCCGGAGGCCACCGGCGTCGAACGCCGCCGAATCGAAGGCGAGCTCGGTCCCGTCGTCCAGCAGCACGCTGCCCGAGCGGGTCTCGGCGTCGTAGGTGCTCACGGTGCCCTGCATGCGATCAGCCTAGCCCGCAGGGCCGTCCGCGCCATCTGCGCCGAACGGCCCCCAGACGCGAGACGGCGCCCGACGCCACGTTGTGGAACGTGGCATCGGGCGCCGGCCCGGACGTGCTCGTTACTTACCGGCCACCAGGTTCTTGAAGTCGGCGCCCGCCTTGAACTTGGGCACGGACGTCGCGGGGACCTGGATGGTCTTGCCGGTTGCCGGGTTGCGGGCCGTGCGGGCAGGCCTGTCGGCCTTCTCGAACGAACCGAACCCGGTGATCGCGACCTTGTCGCCCTTGGCGACGGTGGTCTGGATCGTCTCCAGGATCGCGTCGACTGCCTCGGCTGCGGCCTTCTTGCTGCCCAGCCGGTCGGAGATGGCGTCGACCAGCTCACGCTTGTTCATGGGTGTACTCCTCTTGTTCCCCCCTTGCCCGAACGAAACTAAGGGAGTCTCGGCATCGGCACAATCACTGGACAGCAAGAGTTGCCGTGTCGCTGACGTTTTTGTCGCAATCGCCCCTGTCTCGCCAGGCGCCGGACCGAATCCGGCCACCGCGCACGCTACAACGCCTTGCGGTTCCCGTGGAAATCGGCGAGGAACGAGTCGAGCCGCCGAGCGGCCAGTTCGGGGTCGCGTTTGGCCAGATCGGTGATCGTCAGCAGATGCCTGATGAGGCGCCTGCGGGTCGCCTGCGGCAGCGGCGCGACGAGCTTGTGGGCCTCGCGCAGCTGCTCCGCGAGGGCGGTCAGCACCGGATCGTCCCAGTCGGGCCCGGTCCAGGGCGGCGTGCTCAAAAAGACCCCCAAATGAGTCGAGCGTGTCTCCGCGCAAGGACGATTGTCCTCCGCGCGGAGACACGCTCGGCCACCCGGGGTCGGATGCGGCCTCAGGCCGGGGCCGGATGCGGGCTCAGGCCAAGGTCGGATGCGGCCTCAGGCCGGGGCCGGATGCGGGCTCAGGCCAAGGTCGGATGCGGCCTCAGGCCGGGGCCGGGAGCCTGGTCAGACGGTGGTGGGGAGCCAGGGCGTACGGCGCTCCTCGAACTCCGCGATGTCGTCGGCGTGGCGCAGGGTCAGGCCGATGTCGTCCAGGCCCTCCAGGAGCCGCCAGCGGGTGTAGTCGTCGATCTCGAACGGCGCCACGATCGCGCCGCTGCGCACCTCGCGCTTCTCCAGGTCGACGGTGACCTCGGCGGACGGGTCCTGCTCGGCCTGGTCCTGCAGCGCCTCGACGGTCTCGTTCGGAAGAATCACCGGCAACAGCCCCATCTTGGTGGAGTTGTTGCGGAAGATGTCGCCGAAGCGTGGCGCGATGACGGCGCGGAAGCCGTACTGCTGCAGCGCCCAGACGGCGTGCTCGCGGGACGAGCCGGTGCCGAAGTCCGAGCCCGCGACCAGGATGCTGGCGCCCTCGTACTGCGGCTGGTTCAGCACGAAGGACGGGTCCTCGCGCCAGGCGGAGAACAGGCCCTTGTCGAAGCCGGTGCGGCTGACCTGCTTCAGCCAGACGGCCGGGATGATCTGGTCGGTGTCGACGTTGCTGCGGCGCAGCGGCACGGCGCGCCCGGTGTGCGTGGTGAACGCTTCCATGTTCTCGCTGCTCCTTACAGGTCGGCCGGAGCGGCCAGGTGGCCGGTCACGGCGGTGGCGGCGGCGACGGCGGGCGACACCAGGTGGGTGCGGCCGCCGGGGCCCTGGCGGCCCTCGAAGTTGCGGTTGGACGTCGAGGCGCTGCGCTCGCCCGGGGTGAGCTTGTCGGGGTTCATCGCCAGGCACATCGAGCAGCCCGCCTCGCGCCACTCGGCGCCGGCGGCGGAGATGACCTCGTTCAGGCCCTCGGACTCGGCCTGCTGCTTCACCTTCATCGAGCCGGGCACGACCAGCATGCGGACGCCGTCGGCGACCTTGCGGCCCGCCAGCACGTCCGCGACCGCGCGCAGGTCCTCGATGCGGCCGTTGGTGCACGAGCCGACGAAGACGGTGTCGACCTTGACCTCGCGCAGCGGCGTGCCGGCGATGAGGCCCATGTACTCCAGCGCGCGCTCGGCGGCCTGGCGCTCGACCGGGTCGCCGTAGGACGCGGGATCGGGCACCGAGTCGGCGAGCGGGAGGCCCTGCCCCGGGTTGGTGCCCCAGGTGACGAACGGGGTGAGCTCGGCGGCGTCGATGACGACCTCGCGGTCGAACTCGGCGTCGTCGTCGGTGCGCAGCGACTTCCAGTGCTCGACGGCGGTGTCCCAGTCCGCGCCCTGCGGGGCGTTCGGGCGGCCCTTCAGGTACTCGAACGTGGTCTCGTCCGGCGCGATCATCCCGGCCCGGGCGCCCGCCTCGATGGACATGTTGCAGACCGTCATGCGGCCCTCCATCGACAGCTCGCGGATCGCCTGGCCGCGGTACTCGATGATGTGGCCCTGGCCGCCGCCGGTGCCGATCTTGGCGATGATGGCCAGGATCAGGTCCTTGGCGGTGACGCCGTCGGGCAGGCTCCCGTTCACCGTGACGGCCATCATCCTGGGCTTCACCTGCGGCAGCGTCTGCGTGGCGAGCACGTGCTCGACCTCGCTCGTGCCGATGCCGTGCGCCAGCGCGCCGAACGCGCCGTGCGTCGAGGTGTGCGAGTCGCCGCACACGACGGTCATACCGGGCTGGGTCAGGCCGAGCTGCGGGCCGATGACGTGCACGATGCCCTGGCCGTCGTCGCCCATCGGGTGCAGGCGGATGCCGAACTCGGCGGTGTTCTTGCGCAGCGTCTCGACCTGGGTGCGCGACACCGGGTCGGCGATCGGCGCCAGCAGGTCGGTCGTCGGGACGTTGTGGTCCTCGGTCGCGATCGTGAGGTCGGGGCGGCGGACCGGCCGCCCGGCCATCCGCAGCCCGTCGAACGCCTGCGGGCTGGTGACCTCGTGCACCAGGTGCAGGTCGATGTAGAGGAGGTCCGGTTCGCCTTCAGCGCGTCGCACGACATGCGCGTCGTACACCTTGTCGGCCAATGTGCGGCCCATCGCTCCACCTCACCTGTGTGATCGTCTTATGAGCCACCACCTCGTGGCTCAGGTCACTCGACTTGCATCTCAGATTTCGAGACGGCAATATCGAGGTATGGACAACTCTAGCGGAGTCGGCGTACTTGACAAAGCCGTTCTCGTCTTGAACGCCCTGGAGGCCGGCCCGGCCTCGCTGGCCCAGCTCGTTCAGACCACCGGGCTGGCACGGCCGACCGCCCACCGGCTCGCCGTCGCGCTGGAGCACCACCGCCTCGTCCACCGGGACACCCAGGGCCGCTTCATCCTGGGCCCGCGCCTCGCCGAACTCGCCGTCGCCGCAGGTGAGGACCGGCTGCTGGCGATCGCCCAGCCCATCCTGGCCCAGCTCCGCGACCTGACGGGCGAGAGCGCCTCCCTCTTCCGCCGCCAGGGCGACGTCCGGGTCTGTGTGGCCTCCGCCGAGCGCACGAGCGGCCTGCGGGACACCATCCCGGTCGGCGCCGCACTGCCGATGACCGCCGGGTCCGCCGCCCAGATCCTGCTGGCCTGGGAGGAGCCCGACCGCCTGCACCGCGGCCTGCGCGGCGCCAAGTTCGAGGCCACCACGCTCGCCTCGGTCCGCCGCCGCGGCTGGGCCCAGAGCGTGGGCGAACGCGAGCAGGGCGTCGGCTCGGTCTCGGCCCCGATACGGGGTGCGGGCGGCCGCGTGATCGCCGCCGTCTCGGTCTCCGGGCCGCTGGAACGCCTGACCCGCTCCCCCGGCCGCCTGCACGCCGGCCCCGTCATGGCCGCCGCCGAGAAGATCAGCGAGTCCATGCGCCGCACCACCACCTGAGCTTCAAGAGAAGGCGAAAGCCGTGCCACAGCGCGAGCTGCGGCACGGCTTCGTCCTTTGCCTAGAGGGTCGCGCCGAGGTTCTGGAGTGCGGTGCCGAGATCGTTGAGGAGCACGCCGATCGCTCCCAGCGTCACGGCCGCTGCGATGGAGATACGGGTGAACGTGCGCATGGGACTCCCTGGGTATGCGGGGTCAGAGTCGCTACCCATAGTGACCATCACCACTCGCCTTGTGACTCTCCGTGAGGAGAGGGGTGTGTTGCCACCGGGTCAGGGACGCAGGGTCGCCAGGAGATCGTCGAGGTAGGCGCTGAAGAGGGCGGGCATGTCCACGCCGCCGGGGTCCAGCAGCCATTGGGTCTGCAGGCCGTCCATCATCGCGATGATGCGGGAGGCGTACGAGCCCGGGTCGATGCCGGGCCGCAGTTCGCCGGCCGCCACCCCGGCAGTGAGGGCCTCGGCGATCCAGGTCCGCATGCGCGCGTAGCGTTCCTCGGCCCAGGCGCGGGCGGGATGGTCGGCGGTGACGGCCTCGCTGGTCAGGACCACGAAGAGCCGGACGAGCTCGGGCACGCGGGAGTTGTGCTCGACGAGCCGTACGAGCGCGGCCCAGGCGTCCAGGCCGGTGGGCATCGTGCCGTCCTCGGCGAAGAACCGCTCCATGTCGCGGCGGTCGCGCAGCTCCAGTACGGCGACCAGCAGCTCTTCCTTGCTGCGGAAGTGGTGCAGCAGCCCGGGCTGGGAAAGGCCCGCACGCTCGGCGACGCGGGCCAGTGACGTGCCGCGATAGCCGTTCTCCGCGAACTCCTGCATCGCGATGTGCAGGATCCGCTCCCGCCGCGCGTCGCCCGCCGCATACCCGCGCCGGCCGTCGGTCCTCGTCGCCATCCCCGCCTCCTGCCTGCCCCCAACCCTAGCCAGGGCGAAAGGTAACGCAAAGATAACAAACCTACCGAGTACTCGGTAGTGCGACATAGAGTCGGCTTTGAGCGGAGCTTTGAGTGGACATGTGTCCCTAGGGAGGTTCTTCAATGACCATCGACGTGTCCGTCCTGCGCGAGCGGCTCGCTGAGCTGACGCTGGAGGAGAAGGTCGACCTGCTCACCGGGGCCGACTTCTGGTCGCTGCGCCCGATCGAGCGGATCGGGCTGCGCCGGGTCGTGCTGTCGGACGGTCCGAGCGGCATCCGCGGCACGGCCTGGGACGAGCGCGACACCAGCCTGCTGTTCCCGAGCGCCACCTCGCTCGCCGCCACCTGGGACCCCGGCGTCGCCGAACGGATCGGGCGGCTGAACGGCGCGCAGGCCCGCGACAAGGGCGTGCACGTTCAGCTGGCCCCGACGATCAACCTGCACCGCACGCCGCTCGGCGGCCGCCACTTCGAGAACTACTCCGAGGACCCGCTGCTGACCTCGCGGATCGGCGTCGGCTTCGTGACCGGCGTGCAGTCGGCCGGGGTGGCGGCGACGGTGAAGCACTACGTCGGCAACGACTCCGAGACCGACCGCATGTCCTATGACGCGCGCATCGACGACCGCACGATGGACGACCTCTATATGCGCCCGTTCGAGGACACGGTCAAGGCGGGCGCGTGGGCGGTGATGGCCGCCTACAACCAGGTGAACGGCGCCACGATGACCGAGAACGAGCCGCTCCTCACCGGCGTTCTCAAGGACAAGTGGGGCTTCGACGGCGTCCTGATGTCGGACTGGACGGCGATCCGTTCCACCCAGGCGAGCGCCAACGCGGGCATGGACCTGGAGATGCCCGGCATGCCGCGCAGCCCGTGGCGCGACAAGCTCGTCGCCGCCGTGCGCGACGGCAAGGTCTCCGAAGAGCTGATCGACGACAAGGTGCTGCGCGTCCTGCGCCTGGCGGCACGCGTCGGCGCGCTCGACGGGTTCCCCGAGCCCGCCCCCGCGTCCACGCCCGACGACGCGCGCGACCAGCTTCGCGAGATCGCCGCCCGCGCGACCGTGCTGCTCCGCAACGACGGCGTGCTCCCGCTCGCCTCCCCCGCCAAGGTCGCGCTGCTCGGCCCGAACGCGGTGCGCTTCAGCGCGCAGGGCGGCGGCAGCGCGCACGTCAACCCCGACCACGTCGTCACGCCGGTCGAGGGACTGCGCCGGGCGCTCCCGGACGCCGAGACCGCGGTGCACTCCGGCGTCTACCCGCACGAACGCCTCGCGCACCTGCCCCTGGCGCTCATGTCCGACCCCGAGACCGGCGAGCCGGGCCTGCGCCTGGACTACCAGGACGAGGACGCCAAGCTCCTCGACACCGAGAACCGGCGCGGCACGCACTTCATCTTCTTCGAGGGCCTGCCCAAGGGCACCCGCCGGATCGTCGCGCGCGCCGTCGTCACGGCGGACGTGGCCGGCGTGCACACCTTCGCCGTCGCGGGCGTCGGCCCGTTCGACCTCCGCCTGGGCGACCACGTCGAGTCGGTGACGCTGTCACTGGACGGCGACGACCCGGTCGAGGGCATGATGCGGCCGCCCGAGCACCGCGTCGAGCTGTCGCTGGAGGCCGGGCAGAGCATCCCGGTCGAGGTCGGCTACACGCTGGTCGGCGGGCTGTTCGGCGGCTCGTTCGCGATCGGCCACCACGGCCCGCACCTGCCCGAGGACCAGGAACTGGCCGCCGCCGTCGCCGCCGCGCGCGAGGCCGACGTCGCCGTGGTCGTCGTCGGCACGAACGACGACGTCGAGAGCGAGGGCTTCGACCGTTCGACGCTCGCGCTGCCCGGCCGCCAGGACGAGCTGGTCTCCGCCGTCGCCGCCGCGAACCCACGAACGGTCGTCGTCGTGAACGCGGGCGCGCCCGTGCTGATGCCGTGGCGTGACGACGTCGCCGCGGTCCTGTGGGCGTGGCTGCCCGGTCAGGAGGGCGGCGACGCGATCGCCGACGTTCTCACCGGCGCCGCCGAGCCCGGCGGTCGCCTGCCCACCACGTTCCCGTCGACCGAGTCCGGCATCCTTTCGCCGCACCCGGTGGACGGCGTACTGGAGTATTCGGAGGGCACATCGATCGGCTACCGGCACTACGAGCCGGCGCAGATCGCGTACCCGTTCGGGCACGGCCTCGGCTACACCACCTGGGAGTACGAGTCCGTGACGGTCTCGGACGGCGTCGCGACGGTGACTGTCCGGAACACCGGCTCCCGTCCCGGACGCGAGGTCGTTCAGGCGTACTCGACCGGCGGTACCCTGCGCCTCGCCGGCTTCGCGGTCGCCGAGGCCGCCCCGGGCGAATCCGTTTCTGTGCGGATCGAGCTGGACGATCGCTTCCCGGTGAACGCGCTCCGCGTCGGCCGCTCGATCACCGATCTCCGTCTCGGCGGGTAAGGGCGTTAGGGCTTGAGGGCCGCTGCGACTCGTTGGATAGTGGGGGTATCTGACGGCGCGGGTTGGATAGCGTGGGTATCCAACATAGGGGGTGCGTCGTGCAGATCTCCGAGCTCAGCGACCGCAGCGGCCTCACGGTTCAGACGATCAAGTTCTACATCCGGGAGGGACTGCTCCCGAAGGGGGCCGCCGCCAGCGCCACTCGCTCGGACTACGACGAACGCCACCTGGAGCGGCTCCGGCTCATCCGCGCGCTGCGCGAGGTCGGCGACATCCCGGTCGCCTCGATCAAGAAGATCATCGCGTCGGTGGACGACGAGTCGGTCGGGATGCGCGAGCTGTTCGGCACGACGCAGTACGCGCTCGGCCCGCACGTGGACGCCCCGGACGACCCGCACTGGCGCGCGGCGCGCGAGGACGTGGACGCGCTCATCCGCGAACTCGGCTGGCAGGTGAGCCCGGAGGCGCCCGCGCGGGAACTGCTCGCCCAGACGTTCGTGGCACTGAGGCGGCTCGGCTTTCCCATTACGCTCGTCGAACTCCGGCCGTACATGAAAGCCGCGATGAGCGTCGCCGAGCACGAGATCGGCGGAATCGCCGACGACGCCCCGCGTAGCCGCACCGTTCATTCGATGTTGGTCTCCACGGTGCTGTACGAGCAGGTCCTGACCGCCCTGCACCGGCTGGCGCAGGAGGACGTGAGCGCCCGTAGATTCGGGGATTGAGGCCGATTTCCGATATTGTCAGTCGGAATTCAAATTCACATCGATTGGGTCGATAAACAGCAAAGCGCATATCATCAATGCGTGACCGCGACCCATCCCCCGGAGACCCCAGGCGGCAAGTGGACCGACCGTCTGCTCGCCGAGGGAACCGACCCCGACCCCCGCTTCACCCTGGCCAACGAACGCACGTTCCTCGCCTGGATCCGCACCGCGCTCGCGATGATCGCGGGCGGCATCGGGGTGGCGGTCAGCGGCCACCTGATGGCGGCGCCACTGCGGCACGGCCTGGCGATCGGCCTGTCCGCCGGGGGCGCGCTGATCGCGGCCATGGCGTTCCGCCGCTGGCTGCGCACCGAGCGCGCGCTGCGCCGCGCCGAGACGCTCCCGCCGCCCGCGCTCGCGCCGATCATGGCCTACGGGCTGGCGATCGGCGCCATCGCGCTGCTCGCCGCGCTCCTGCTCACCCGATGAACCTCTGGGACCCCGGCGCGCAGCCCGAACGGACCGCGCTGGCCTGGTCCCGCACCACGCTGGCACTGATCGTCGCGGGCCTGCTGTGCGTACGGCTCGCGCCGACCCCGGGCGGCGCGGCGCTGGCCGCGTTCGTCGTCTGTACGGGCGCGGGGTTGCAGTTGCGCCGTGCCAGGCTGCAGCATCGTCGCAGGGGTCGGCGGCTTCGTGCGGGTGAGCCGGTCGCCGACCCCGTCTCCGTCCTCCTCGCGACCCTCGTCACCGTCGCGCTGGGATTGATCGGGCTCGTTTTCGCGTTGGCCTGACCTGACATCATGCGGCGGGACCACAACGGAGGAACGCGATGCGGATCGCAGTCATCGGCACCGGATTCATCGGCGGCACCGCCGCCCGGGTCGACACGCTCGAACGGGCGATCGCGGACGCGGAGGTCGTGGTGGTGACGCTGCCCGGCCAGGCCGTCGACGCGTACCTGGACGCCAACGGGCCCGCGCTCGCCGGCCGGATCGTCGTCGACGTCGCCAACCGCATGGGCCAGGCCGTTCCGAACAGCGCCGAGCAGGTCCGCGCCAAGGCGCCGGGCGCACGCTACGCCCGCGCGTTCAACACCCTCGGCGGCGAGATGTTCGAGGACCCGATCGTCGGCGGCGAGCGGGCCGACCTGTTCTTCTCCTCCGACGAGGACGCGCGCGCCGCTGTGGAACGGCTGGTCGAGGCGGTCGGCCTGCGCCCGGTGTACGTCGGCGAGGACCAGCACGACGTGGTCGACGGGATCTTCAAGCTCTACTTCGCCCTCGCCATCGGGCAGAAGCACGGCCGCCGCACCGCGTTCAAGCTGCTGACAGACTGAGCCACATGGATCAAGCGGTGCTCGACGTCGTGGCCTGGGTACGCGCCGACCAGGGCCGGATGCTGACCGTACGGTCGCGCGGACGGGACCTGCTCTACCTCCCCGGCGGCAAGCGCGAGCCGGGCGAGGACGACTGGACGGCGCTGTCGCGCGAGGTACGCGAGGAGCTGGGCGTCGAGCTCGAGCCCGGATCGTTCCGCGAGCTCGGCGTGGTCCACGCGCCCGCCCACGACCAGCCCGCGTTCGCGTCCGTGCGGATGGCCTGCTTCACCGCCGACTACGACGGCGAGTTCGCCGCGACGGGCGAGGTGGACGAGTTCCTGTACGTAGGACGTGCGGAGCGCGACCTCCTCGCCCCGGCCTCGCAGGCCGCCCTCGACCTGGCCGGTCGCTCGGGTCTCGTCCCTTAGGGCCCTGGGGCCCGGCGGCCCCTTAGGGGTGATCCCTTACGTCGCTCGACGTACGGGCGCGCGGTGCGCCATCCTCACGGCGCAGCTCGTTCACCGGGAAGAACATCCAGCGCGGTAGTCCAAGAGCATCTCCGCGGCCGACGCCGCGGTGGTCGCCGTCCACGCAACATCGAAGCGGATCAACCACCGCGACGAACGGACGAGACGATGACGATCACCGCCGCCCCCACCCCCGCCCTCGCGCCTGTTACGCAGGGCGCTCCGCCCAAGCTGTCCGCGTGGGAGCTGCGCGCCGCGCAGATCGACACGCTGGAGGCACCCCGTCTGCGGTACGGCCTGCTGGCGCGGATGCTGTTCAAGCAGATGGACCTGGTCTACGGGCGTGAGCGCACGCTGGTGAAGTTCACGATGCTGGAGTTCATCGCCCGCGTGCCGTACCAGGCGTGGGAACGCATGGGCTCCTTCTCGATGTCCCGGCACCGGCGCCGTTCCGCCCTCGCCAAGCGCGTGTACGACCGCATTCTCGAAACCCGCGAGGAGCAGGACAACGAGCAGTGGCACCTGCTGATCCTGCAGGACCTCGTTCAGCGCGAAGGGCACAGGCAGTCCTTCCTGCTGCACCGCGCCGCGCCATGGCTGGTGGCGTTCTTCTACTACCACGTGTCCTGGCTGCTCTTCCTGGTGAAGCCGGAGCTCAGCTACCGCCTGAACGCCGACTTCGAGGACCACGCCGAGCACGAGTACATGAGCTACGTCGCCGAGCACCCCGAGCTGGAACTCCGCCCCGCGCCCACGACCTACAGCGCTGAGTACGGCCACTACGACACGGTGGCCGACCTGCTGCGCCAGATCGGCCACGACGAGCGCGTCCACAAGCAGGACAGCCTCGTCCACATGAAGGCACCCCGTTTCCAGGACTGACCTTGGCCGGGGCTACTCCTGGCCCGGGACTGACCTTGGTCGTGACGGGAGCGTCTTTGGTCTAGGCGCAATGGCTTAACGGCCGATGCCCGTGCGGGCGCTCCCCGCGAAAAGTAGGCCCATGACCATCGAACGAAGGACCGTACTCGTAGGCGCTGCCGCCCTGACGGCCGCCTACGCGACCCCCGTCCAGGCCTCCACCCGCATCCCCTTGCGCGGCATGAACTACGACACCGAACGCGAGGTCTGGCTTACCCCCTACGTACGGCACGACATCAAGGCGATCCGCCACCAGCTCCATTGCACGGGCATCCTGCTCCTGGGCTCGGACCTGCACCGCCTTACCGAAGCCGCTGAAATAGCGACCGCCGAGGGGCTGAAGGTCTGGTTCGAGCCTCGCCAGTTCGACAAGGGTGCCCGTGAGACCCTCGCGTTCATCAAGGCAGTCGGCCACGTTGCCGAGCGCCTCAAAGCGGGTCTGTCCCTAGGCTGCGAGCTCACCATCTTCATGGACGGCCTGGTCCCCGGTAAGAACTACATCGAGCGCGCCCAGGCCCTGGCCACGACCCCCGACTACAACCAGCGCCTCAACAACTTCCTGGCCACGGCCCTCACCACCGTCCGCTCGATTTTCCATGGCCCGATCACGTACTCCTCCGGCGTATGGGAGGACGTTGCCTGGCAGGGCTTCGACATGGTCGGCATAGACCTCTACCGGGATTCCTCGAACGAGAAGACCTACGCCTCAGATGTCCGCGCGCTGCACCGCCACCGCAAGCCCGTCATCATCACCGAGTTCGGCTGCTGCACCTACCGAGGTGCCGACAAGCGGGGCGGCGATGGCTTCGACATCATCGACTGGACGAAGAACCCGCCGGTCATCAAAGGCCACCACGTACGCGACGAACGCGTGCAGGCCCGCTACATCGACGAGTGCCTGACCGTTCACGAGAGACAGGGCGTCCACGGCACGTTCGTCTACAACTTCATCGAGACCGAGTCCCCGTACATGCGCAACCCCAAGCTCGACATGGACATGGCCGGGTTCTCCGTGGTGAAGGTCTTCCCCGACTATGCACGCACCGGCCGCTGGGCGCCCAAGCTCTCGTTCCACACCATCACTCAGCACTTCAAGTAATCAATCCCGACACACACCAACAATGATTGACGTCCGTCACCCACAGTGGACACACTAAGAGCACCAATGATTCTGGTGAACGGGGACACCCATGAACGACCACATCGTTTACGCAACGGACCGCATCCGCTCCGCCTGCGACCTGCCCAGCCTGATGGCCGCCACCTTCGCCGGCGTCGAGCTCATGGAACGCTGCGCCACCGCCCTGGCCGCCGACCACCCCGTCTACAACCCGGCCCTCGCCGAGGCCAGCGACGCCTGGTGGGCACTGTCCGCCGCCCCGTCCCTCAAGATGTACAGCCCCGAGCCCACCCAGGCCGCCACGTTCTCCCTCTTGGTGACCCAGGCCCTCGTGGCCGCCACTTCCCGCACCCTGAACCCCGCAGACCGAGTCGCCTGCCTCGAAGCCGCACGTCACGCAGGCCGCGTCCACGACGCTCTCACCCACTAGGCCACTGGGCCACCACCTCCCACTTTCGTACACTTTCCCTCGCACGAGGGGGCGAACGTGGGCACTGACGACCGGCACGAGGAACGGGGCGAGGATCGGGGCGACTCCGCCCCGACCCCCGTTCCACCCAGCTGGGGCAATGCCGAACCCGAGGACAAGCTCGTAGCCAGCTGGCGTGCCTCTCCCACACCTCCGCCTCCTTCCGAGGAGCCGGCGCCGCCCCCACCTCCCTGGGTCCCGCCGCCCAAGAGCACCCCCGCACCTCACCCACCCAGCCAGGGGCAGGCGGACGCCATGCCCTGGACGCCCAGGCCTTTTCCCCAGGAGGCGGCGCGAAGGCCCGCCACGCAGGCTCGACCTCCTGCTGCGCGGGAGCAGGCCTGGGCGCGACCGGCACCGGCCGCGCCTGCGGGGGATGCGGCGTTCATCCGGCCCAGAGGGCTGCCCACGCCGCCCCGCTCCGGGCTGCAGCGGCTCATACGCCCTGGACTCGCGGTCGTTGTCGTCGTCGCGGCCGGATTGGGCGTCTGGCAGGGATTCCGCCTCATGGGGGATGACAAGCCTGGGGAAGGCCAGGGCGGCGGCGCGCGGAAAGCGGATCAGGTCTTCGCCGTGCCCCCGGCGATGTACGACGGGCACGAGCAGGCGGTCAGCGGGGTCGCGGTCAAGGGAAACACCGCGGTGGCCGTCGGCAGCGAGACCATCGATCAGCCTCGCGGCCAGTTCCTCGTGACCACCGACGGAGGCAAGGCGTGGCGTGCGGTCAACACCGACGGCGTCCCGGCCGCGGTCGCCGCCGGCCCCAAGGGCTGGGTGGCGCTCGGCGAGGCGGCGTGGACCAGCGCGGACGGGCAGGAGTGGACTCGGCGCGCGGGCTCGTTCAGCCCAGGCGACAAGGTCGCGGGCCTGGCCTTCAGCGAGCTCGGTTTCGTCGGGGTCGGCACGTCCTCCCAGGGACGGGCGGTGGCGTGGACATCACCCGACGGCGTGGCGTGGCAGCGCGTCGAGACGGCCGTGGACGCTGAGCCCGTGCGGGTCGCCGCGCACGGGCGCAACGTCGTCATGCAGGATCGCAAGGGCGCCCTGTGGCGTTCGGTCGACGCGCGTACGTGGACCAAGGCCGACGTTCCACAGAGCGACGGGTCGCACGGACCGATCGTCGCGCTGGCGTCCGGGCCCGGCGGGCTCTATGCGGCCCGTGAGGGTGAACGCAAGGACTCCAAGAAGAAGCGGAAGATCGCGGTGTTCTTCCGTTCGGCCGACGGGGTGGGCTGGGCGCGCGCGAGCATGATCGACCGGCGCACGTACGACCGGCTGGGCGCGCTCGGCGGCAGCGACAGCGGACTGGCGGCCCTGGTCCCGCTGACCGACGGCCGCGTGGCCGTTCAGCGCACAACCGACGGCGTCAACTGGCAGAACGTGGAGCGCCTGGCGACCGACGGCGGCCGGGCCGCGCAGGTCGCGGCGGCGCTGCCGAAGGGCGTGCTGGTCGCGGGCACGCAGACGGGCGGCGCCTACCTGACCGCGCCGGGCAGCCGCCACGGCGACGTGGACCTGCTGGGCGTCCCGGGCGCCGTCACCCCCGACCGTACGATCAAGCGGCTGGTGGCCGGCGGTGGAACGATCCTGGCGATCGGCAGCGCGGGCGGCGACGCGGCGGTGTGGAGCACGCGGGACGGCGAGAAGTGGACCCGTTCCGCGGGCGACGGCCTGGGCGGCGCCGGGGCGCAGCGCCTCACGGCCGCCACGTACGGCCCGCACGGCTGGGTGACGGTCGGCGGCAGCACGATCGCCACGTCCCCCGACGGCGCCTCATGGCACCCGGCCGGCGGAGTGCACGGCACCCTGTCGGGCGCCGCGTACGGCACGAGCGGCTACGTGGTGGTCGGCGACAACGCCTGGCGTTCCGACGACCTATCGCGCTGGACGCGTTCCGACCTGAAGGCGAGCGACGTAGCGGCGGTGTCCAAGGGATACGTCGCTGTCGGCGGCAAGGACCACGCCGAGGCCTGGCTCTCCGCCGACGGCGGCAAATGGACCGCCGTCACGATGCCCGCGAACCTGGGTCCGCTCAGCCAGGTCACCGCACGCGGTGACGCGGTCGTGGCGATCGGCGCCGGTGTGGTCGCGTTCTCCGGCGACGCGGGACGGACATGGCGCGGCCAGGCGATCCCGGCGACGCTGAACGCGGTCGTCGCCACCCCGCGCGGCTTCGCCCTCGGCGGCGAGACGTCCGGCGACGCCGCCATGTGGGCCTCGGCGGACGGTGCGACCTGGCGCCCGATCCGGCCGCACGGACGTGCCCTGGACGGCGACGGCCCGCAACGCCTGAACGCCCTGGCCGTGCTCGGCACGGACCTGGTCGCGGTAGGCCAGGACGACGACGTCCCCACCCTCTGGCGAACCCCTCAGCCCTGAGCCTTCTTGCGCTTCCGGTCGGCCTGGGCGGCGGCGAGGATCATCTCGTCGACGACCCAGCGCGCCTCCGGAGACAGGTCGACCAGCGCGCGCAGCACCTCCGAACGCACCACACCGCCCGCGACCTCGCGCCGCAGCGCCTTGAACGTCAGGTCGTCGTCGATCGGGTCGGCCTCACCGGGAAAGCCGAAGTAGCCGATCGGCACGCCGAAGAAGTTCGCCAGCGCGGTCAGCGTGCGCAGCTGCGGGTTGTCCTGCCGCCCCGTGCGCAGCTTCCACACCGTCGTGGACGAGATGTCCTCGCCCGTCGCCCTGGCGATCGCGGCCGCCGTCTCGACGTTGTTGCGGGCCGGCGGAACCTCCGCGGGCCACATGTTCCGGATCAGCCATTCGATCTTCTCCGCGAGCGTCGCTCCCGGAGCGATGCCGTGAACCGCCCCCGCCCGATCCTGAGCCACCTGTTCCCCACGCCCCCTGCTCTGTCGCCGTGCCCGATGACTTTAGTTGACCGAACGCCTTCCCGTCAGCCAGGGACACGGACGACACCGATCGGTATCGGTGTGATCACGGATCTCCCAACCCCGTGTCACCCTCCCCCACCCACCCGACCGGCGCTGATTACATCAGGTCACTGATCACGGGGCATCGTCGGGGGAGGTGGCCACCCGTGAAGGCATTCGCGCTGCTCATCGCGGCACTCGTCCTGCTGCTCTGCGCGCCGTCGACCGCGTCCGCCGCCGACTGCGTCAAGCTCCAGGGCGCCGCCGCCTCGCTGATCAACGGCGGCCGGCTCTGCCGGAATCTCCGGCACGAGATCACCGCCGAGCACCCCGACCTGGGCCGCGCGTTCCGCAAGCCAGTACGAGGCGGGGCCTCTCACAAGTCGCGCCCCGCCCACCACACCCCCACCAAGCCGGCCAAGCCCGTCAAGGCGGCCCCCCGGCAGCCCAAGCCCCAACCCCGCCCCGTTCAACACCGCCCCGTTCAACACAACCCAGCCCCCGACACCCCCGCACCCACCAAAACCATCGTCACCACCCCAGCCGCCAAGGCCACCCCGGCCGCGGCCCCTGCCGCAGAAGACCCGACCCCTGGCATCTGGCCGACCGTCATCGCGGTAGTCCTACTCCTCCTGGCCTTCGCACTCCATCAACAGATGACAAGACCCCTCCCCGCACTCCCCCGGCCCGCCCGTTCCCCCAAACCGCCAACACCGCTCCGCTCAGCTGAAGAGCTGGCCCGCCCCTCCGGCCTGGGTGTGGTCGGCCCCGGTGCCAACGGCTTCATGCGCGCCATGCTGGTCGATCTCCTGTCCCGCGACGCGAAGGTGGTCCTTTCGCGGAACGAGCTGAACCGCATGTTCGAGGGCGCCTTCGACGACGGCCTCATCCAGTCCCTCGCGCCCCGCCTGCACGTCTGCGACCTGCTGGAGGAGGCCGTCGAACACCTGGAACTCGACATGCTCATGGCCGAGGCGGAGCAGGCCAACCCCGACCTCAGCCCCACCCGCGGCCGCGACGTCCCCACGTACTGGATCTCCACGCCCGGCCAGGACGACGACGTAGTAGTACCCCTCGTCACCCGAGGCACCGTCGGCCTGGTCTTCGGCGAATGGCACCATGGCCGCACCTGCACCGTCGACTCGTCCGGCGCGGTCACCTGCACAGACGACGAGACCACCCTGGTGGCGCCGTCCCTCACCCCCGACGATGCCCTGGCCCAGCTCCGCTCGTACGCCTGCTTCTGATCACCAGCACGTATAAGAGATCGTGGCCGACCCGCCGGGCGCGAACCCGACCGACCCCGACCCGAACCCGCGCGCGTAACAACTGACCGTCGGCAAAACCGAAACCGTCACGCTGGTAGAACTCCCGCTCGCCAGCGTTCCGCCCCCGGACGCCGCGAGCCTCGCGACCCCCGAGTTGACCGAGGCCACCGACCAGTGAACGCTCCCACCCGAGGCCGTCAACCTCACCGTGCACCTTCCCGTAGCCGGTGCCGCGATCCGATGACACCCACTGTCGTTCACAATCAGATGCCCAGTGCCCCCACCCCCGCCCGGCTTCTTCTCCGTCCTCGCCTTGGGCGGCGCCTTGCTAGGTGGAGCCGACGAGG
Organism: Actinomadura barringtoniae; assembly: GCF_017573505.1. Taxonomy (GTDB): domain Bacteria; phylum Actinomycetota; class Actinomycetes; order Streptosporangiales; family Streptosporangiaceae; genus Spirillospora; species Spirillospora barringtoniae. Next base: position 33,905 of record NZ_JAGEOJ010000030.1, on the reverse strand, counting down.
CACCAGGGCTAGGCGCCCCCGAAGCCCCGGGCTGCTGCCCCCCGTCACCCTTTGCCGACGGCGAAGCGCTAGGCGAGACAGTCGGCGACCCGAACCGGGTATCCGGCGTCTCCGCCGCCAGCCCGCTGGGCGGAGCCTGCGGCGTCCCGCCATCGGACGTGTAGTCCTTGGCCTTGGGAATCCCGAACGTCACCAGCGTGAGCACACCCCCCGCCAGCAGGATCACCCCGACCGTTCCCCCAGCCGCAGCCCAAGCCCGCTTCCGCTGCCCCTTCCCCCCACCAGGCGCCGCCCGCTTAACCCGAGGAGCCCCCGGTGCAGGCGCCACCCGCACATCCGGCACCTCATCCGCAGGCGTCAACGCCTTCATCCGCCCCTTATCAACCCGCACCCCCTTCCCACCCGCAGGCGTACGAGAGGCCGCAGGCGCACTACGCGGCGTGGGCCGAGGCGGCGCGGGCATGGGGGACAGACCAGGCGCACTCAACGGCGCGGCCGTCTCAGGCTGCGCAGGCGTTCCAGACGGCGTGGGTCCGTTCGGCAGGCCAGGTGCACCTGCCTGTGCGGACCCCGGAGACAGGCCAGGCCCGTTCGGGGGCACAGGCGCACTCAACGGCGTGAACGCCTCCGGCGGCGCAGACACGGCCTCCGGCGCAGGCGCCCCAGGCCGCGCGGTCACGCTCCCCGAAGCGGGCGCGCCTGGCGCTGTGGGACCGTTCACCACGTCGGGCGCGCCCGACGGCGCGGACGACGGGGACACACCAGGCGCGTTCGGACGCACGGGCGCCCTCAGCGGCGCGGTTACCCCAGGCCGCGCGGGCGCATTCCCAGCTGCGGGCGCCCTCGGGTGCGCGGGCATGTTCGGCGATGCGGGCACGCCAAGCGGAGTCGGCGCGTCCGGAGACACAGGCGCATGAGGAGGGGCGGGCGCATGCGGCGGCGTGGGGGTGGTCAGGGGGGTGGGGCCGGCGCCGGATTCGGGGTGGGGGCCGGTTTGGAGGGTGGCGGCCTGGTTGATGGAGACGCCTAGGACTTCGGAGACTTCGAGCGTTCCAAGGCCGTGTTGGCGGGCCAGGTCGGCGGCTTCGCGTTCTAGGTCTGTGGGGCCGGTGAGGGCGTAATGGAAGACCATGCGGCCGGGCTCTAGGCGGGGGTGGCCTCGGGGGCCGTCGGCGAGGCGGCTCAGGCACTCGTCGCGGACCAGGGCGTACAGCCAGGCGCGGAAACGGTCGAGGTCGGGGAGGGCGGCGGGCTCGCGGGCGGCCACCAGCGCCTCGCGGACGGCTTCGACGGCGAGGTCCCGGTCGCGCAGGAGGGCCTCGGCGTAGTCGAAGAGCCGTGGGCCGTACACGTTGTAGACGTGTGCGACGGCCCCGGGCCGGCGGTCGCGGAGGCCCTCGAGCAGCCGCAGGTCGCCAGCGTGGTCGGGGCTTGGATGGGTAGGCACGATCGCGATTGTCCCGGCCTCGCGATCGGAAGTAATGAGGTCGGCCGCACAGGTCGATGGGGGCTTTTGTCACTTGGTTGAGTAGGCCCCGGAAAAGATCGAAGCCCCGACCGCGCAATGCGATCAGGGCTTCTGGGATGTACCCCCGAGCGGATTCGAACCGCCGTTACCGCCTTGAGAGGGCGGCGTCCTAGGCCACTAGACGACGGGGGCTTGCAGCTCTTGCTTGGCCGTTTCGGGCCTCGCCCAGCTTACTGGACGTTCTCCCCTTGTGCGAACCGCTTGCGGACCTACAAGAGAAGCGGCCCGCCCGATCAAGATCGGCGGACCAGCTGGGGTACCAGGACTCGAACCTAGACTAAGTGAACCAGAATCACTCGTGCTGCCGATTACACCATACCCCAGTGCGTTTGAGCTGACCTGCCGGTCGCTCGCGCCTCAAGGAGAATACAGGACCCTGGGACCTGGGACCAAAACGATTGGCGATCAGGCCATGGCGAACAGCTCGAGTTGAATGCCGTCGGGGTCTCGGAAGCACAGCACCGGGCCCCATTCGGTCTCGGCGATGGGCGACTGGGTGACGCCCAGCCCGGCGAGTTTGGCGCTCCACTCCTCCAGTTCGGAACGGGACGCCACCTGGAACGCCAGGTGGTCGAGGCCGGTGCGGCGGTGGTCGAACGAGCCGCCGGTGGCGTCGCGGTGCTGCTGGAAGCCAAGGATCGGCTGGCCGGCCGGGTGGACGCAGATCGTTTCGAGCCACTCGTCGTTGTCGACCTGGGCGAACGGGCTGAAGCCGAGGACGTCGCCGTACCAGCGGACGCTCGCGTCGCGGTCGCGGACCGACAGGGACAGATGAGACACACCAGTGATCTCGGGCACGGTCTCGAAGATACTCCGGATCGGAGTATCGTCAAGGCCCATGGCGGCGCTCACCACGACCTCGTACGCGATCCTGTCCCTGATGGCGGTCAAGCCATGGACCACGTACGAGCTGAAACAGCAGATGGACCGCAGCCTGCGCGCGCTGTGGCCCCGGGCGGGCAGCGTCCTGTACGAGGAGCCGAAGAAGCTCGTGGCCCACGGCCTGGCCGGCAGCCGCGTCGAATACACCGGACGCCGCAAGAGCACGATCTACGAGATCACCGACGAGGGGCGCGCGGCGCTGCGGGGCTGGCTGGACGAGCCGGGCGCGGGGCCGGTCCTGGAGTTCGAGGCGCTGGTCCAGGTCGCGTTCGCCGATCACGGGAACATCGAGCAGCTGCGGGCCGTCCTGGCGCACATCCGGGCGTACGCCGAGTTCGCGCGGGCGGCGATCGAGGAACGGATGACCGAGTACGAGACCACCGGCGGCCCCTACCCCGACCGCCTGCCGGTGATCGCCCTGTCGGCGCGCTTCATGCGCGAGCAGAACGCGTCGCTGCTGCGCTGGGTCGACTGGGCCGAGGCCGAGGTGGCGCACTGGTCGGGCACCACCCCGGCCACCGGCGCACGCGTCCCCCCGGACGGCTTCAGCGGGTGAGCACGTTCAGCGGCTGATCCGCCCGGCGGCGTCCAGCGAGCCTCAGCGGGTGAAGTCGGGCGGGCCTATGTGGTCCTGGCCCCACTCGACGAGCGGGCGCAGCCGCCGCCACGCGTCGCGTACGCGATCCACGACCTCGGGCGTGCGCATCCACGGGTCGGCGGGCCAGCCCTCGTGCGCGTACAGCGACCGGTGGCGCAGCAGCTCGATGCGCGGGTGGTCCTCCGGTACGCCGCGCGGCCGCGTCTTCAGCCGGTCGCCCGCGATCTCCATGCCGGCCGAACGCAGGTCCGCGACGATCGTCTCCAGCGCCTTGCCGGACGACGCGGAGTCCACGGCCGCGCGGTACTGCCGCAGCTGCTCGGGCGACGGCGCGTACATGCCGCCCGCGACCATCAGGCCGTCCGCGTCGAGCTGGAAGTAGAAGCCGCCGCCGGTGTGGCCGCCCTGGTGGGTCTTGTACGGCGTCTTGTCCTTGCTGAAGCGCACGTCGCGGTACGGCCGGAACATCCTGGCCTCGCCGAACTCGTCCTCCAGCTCGCCGAACAGCTCGATCATCGGCTCGCGCACGCACCGCTCGTAGGCGGGCTTGTGCTCGGTCCAGTACGCCTTGGAGTTGTCGGCGAGCAGCCCCTCATAGAACTCGAACGCCTCGTCCTGGAATCCGGTGAAACCCACGGCCCCTACTCCCTGGCGACGACACGGTTGGTGAGCTCGCCCACGCCCTCGACGGTCACGGTGACCTCGTCGCCGATCTCCAGCGGGCCGACGCCGGCCGGGGTGCCGGTGAGGATGACGTCGCCCGGCAGCAACGTCATCACCTGGCTCACGTACTCGACCAGGGTGGGGACGTCGTGCAGCAGCAGCGACGTGCGCGCGTCCTGCCGCACGTCGCCGTTCACGGCGGTCGTGATGGCGAGGTCGGCGGGGTCGAGCTCGGTCTCGATCCACGGGCCGAGCGGGCAGAACGTGTCGAACCCCTTGGCCCGCGTCCACTGCCCGTCCTTCTTCTGCAGGTCGCGGGCGGTGACGTCGTTGGCGCAGGTGTAACCGAGGATGACCTCGGCGGCGCGCGCCGCGGGCACCTCCCGGCACATCCGTCCGATCACCACGGCCAGCTCGCCCTCGTAGTCGACCCGTTCGCTGAGCTTCTGGGGGTAGGCGATCGTCTCGCCCGGCCCGATCACCGCGGTGGAGGGCTTGGAGAACAGCACCGGCTCGGCCGGCGGCTCCCCGCCCATCTCGCGGGCGTGATCGGCGTAGTTCTTGCCGATCGCGATGACCTTGCTCGGCAGGATGGGGGCCAGCATCCGGACGTCGGCCAGCGGGAAGCGCTGCCCGGTGAAGGTGAGCTCACCGAAGGGGTGCGCCGCCACCGCGGCCACAGTGTTCTCTTCCACCACGCCGAAGGACATGCCGCCGTCGGTGGAGAACCTCGCGATACGCATGGTCAGCAGACTAGTACGCTGGCCGGACAGAGCCCGAAGCCGTCGAAACCATCCCATCTCCACCCAGGGGCTGGAAGCATGGAGACGGCCGCCACCGACTGCCGAAGGTCCCTCCCCCATGGCACAGCCGAACGTCCCGGCCCTGTCCGAGCCGATCCAGCAGGCGACGATCGTGCGCAGAGACCGCTCGCACACCTACAAGGTGTTCGTGCGCTCGCTGGGCGCCTGGTGGCCGAACCAACCCTTCTCGTTCGGCGCGGACGAGATCAAGGCCGTTCACGTGCAGGAATCGACCGGCGGGCGCGTCCACGAGGTGTGGGCGGACGGCACCGAGAAGGACTGGGGCCGCGTCGCGGCGTGGGAGCCGCCGAACCGCCTCGTGCTCACCTGGGAGGTCCCGCCCGCCGAGGGCACCGAGGTCGAGATCCGTTTCAGCTCGCTCGGCCCGACCCTCACCCGCGTCGAGCTCGAGCACCGCGGCTGGGACAAGCTGCCGCCCGAACGCCTCAGCGCCATCGCCGAGGCGTTCGCCGGGCGTGGCGGCGACCTGAACGAGGGCTGGAGCCGCATCCTCGGCCACTTCGCCGCCGCCGCCGAGTCCTGACCCCGGCCCCGCTCAGAACCCGCAGGGCTTGCCGTTGACCCGGCAGCCCTTGGGATTGGCCGCACTGCCCGCCGCGCCGTACTGGATCGCCCAGGTCGCGCCGGGCGGGATCGCCTCGGCGCCCTTCTCGCTCTGGATCTCCACCTTGTCGCCGCCGTGCACGAGCCGGCCGCCCCACAGGTTCTTGACGTCGTTCTTCGGCGCGTCGAACGTGATCTTCCAGCCCTTCATGGGCTTGTTCGAGGTGTTGGTGATGACCAGCCGCCCCTCGTAGTAGCCCTCTTCCTGCTGCATGAGCTGATAGGTGATCCCCTTCCCGGTGACCACCGGCCCCACCGGCGCCGTGGTCGGCTGCCCCGGAACGGCCGGCGCAGTAGGCGCACCCGACTGCCCCGGAACGGTAGGCACGGCGGACGGCACCGGCGCACCTGACGCCCCAGGAGTAGCCGACGTCGTCGGCGAAGGCGTACCCGCCTTAGTAGGCGAGCCCGACGCGCCCGTCGTAGGCGAAACGCTCGGCGTCGACGCAGAGGCCGTCTTCTTGTCCGAGTCCTTGCCCCCGCTCAGCACGATCGTTCCGACCGCAGCCCCCGCCAGAACGGCCACGGCCCCGACCGCACCAAGAATCAGCACCCCACGCCGCGCACCCTTACCGCTGCCGCTCCCCGGCGGCGGAGACGGAGTGCCGTACGGCCCAGGAATGCCCCCCGCAGGCATGGCAGCAGCCTGCACTCCCCCAGCAGGCACTGCCGCAGCAGCCGCCATCGACGCCCCGGCAACGTGCTGCACTCCCGACTCGGGTTGCGGCACGGAGCTAGGCTGCGTTCCCGCCTCCGGTGAGACCGGCGCAGGCTGATGCATCTCGACCGCAGGCCCGCCACTGGGCGACTTGGGTACGGGCGGCGTCCCCAGGCCCGCCCGTTCCTGTTCCTGCTCAGACCCGAACAACGCCGTCCAAGGCTCTTCCGAAACCGGAGCCATTGGCTCCTGCTCCGGAAGCGGCACAGCCCCCTGCTCAAACTGCGCCACCACTTGCGGTTCCTGCGGCGCGGTAGGCGGCTCAATCGGCACAGCAGGGGTCTCCGCAACAGCGAAGTCCGTCACCGTGGCCGGGGCCTCTTCTTCCAGCACCGGCGGTACGGAAAAGTCCGTCACGGTCTCAGGCACGTCATCAACAGGAAGGTCTTCCTCTGGATCGTCCACAGGAAGCGCCTCAACGGCAGCCGGGTCCTCATAAGTAGCGTCAAGGTCCACGGGCCGATCGGTGACGGTCTCGTCAGCCAAAGGCGCCGCGTCCTCCGCCGTAGGCGCCTCGCCGGCATCCTTGGGCAGCCGGAACTCGGCTGTGGTCATGTGATCCGGGGGCATCCACCCGGGCTCGTGGCCGCTCATCTCGTCACCTTCCACGGCGCGTCGGACTCATTGGGTCCGACGATGGCGGCGACGATTCGGTTCGTTCGGCGGCGCAGGTTCCGCGACCGACCACGGCCAACCAGGCGTTCAGCCCGCGGGCTGAGCCTCCAGGCCACGCCGCGCGGCGGCGCGCTGGTGACGGTTGAGCATGTCGGTGATCAGCTCGATCGCGTCGGGCGTGGTGGCGTCCGGCGCCCCAGCGATCCAGCGTGTGGCCTCGGCCAGCAGGCGCTCGGACGCGGGCGGCCGCTCATCGGCGAGCCGCCCGAGCACGTCCCCGAGACGCAGTGCTGCCCGGCCGCGGTCGGCCTCGGCCGCGCGGCGGTACCACTGGGCGGCCTGTTCAAGGTCGCCCTCACGCTCATATTGCTCCCCGAGCCCGTACGCCAGATCGACCAGCGACCCGTCCGGACCGTCCCCGACCGCGCCGGGGCTCAAAGGTCGGACAGGCATGCGATCACTCCGGAAGGTCTCTGGGAACGGAAACGGCGCCCGCGATGGCGGACGCTCACGAACACCAATGGTGACCGCGAACCCGGACTTCCGCCACCGCTTTACCCAAGTTTCCTGAGTTTGTCAGTGAACGCCCGGTTACCGAACGCCACCATCAGCTGTCCAGGGGAGGCCACCGGCCAGTTCAGCCATCATGATGTGAGGAACACCTAGACGTGTGAACTTGTAGGTACAAGCTGACAAGCCAAACAACGGCGCACGTGGGGCACGTCCCCGGCGATCATCGCAGCACCGATCCCAGGGGAATGACGACCTTCGAAGCGAGAGAAACCGAGAGCCTCAACGCCGGGAACGGCTGCGGCCGACCACGGCCAGGCCCCCGGCGAGGACGAGAGTGAACGTCAGCACTGAGCAAGCCAGGTCCCAGCCCGCCGGCGCCTCCAGCAGGAACCCGCCCAGCGCCGTTACGCCCAGGGCGACCAGCCCCAGCGCGACCACGACGGCAAGGCGTGCGGTGCCCCCGGCGACCGATACCTCGACCCGCACGTACTCCATGCGCGGGTCGGCCTTCGCCGTCGGCATCTCGTCGACCAAAGCTCCGTATGTGAGTTGGGTGGCTTCCACCTGTCCGTCCTCCACCGATCTCTCCTCATCCGGCGCGGGGTCACCACTCAGGTCACTGGACTCCTCCACCGGTCACTCCTTAGGTCGCCCGTTCGCCCCATTCGTTGACTCGGCACGCCCTGACGGCACTCACGCCAGCAATCTCTAGAGTTCGATCCGATGCACTCTGTAGCATCTGTTCGGTGAGATGGCCGTTCATGGCAGCTACTCGCTCTACTCCCTACAAAGGTGTTTTCCATCCCAAGTAGGGGAAAAACCTGATCATGGGAATCAGTTGTCTCAGACCCACTGAAACCACGCAGCTTCCCTGGTTGGAATGAGGGAGGAGATGGCAGTCAAAGAACCCCCCATGTACCGGAAGATCGCCAACGCCCTCCAGCAGCAGATCGAGTCGGGCGAGCTTCCGCCAGGGGAACAGCTTCCGTCGGAGAAGGAGCTGGCCACCACCTGGAGTGTCTCGGAGAGCACGGTCAAGACGGCGATCAGTGAGCTCCGCAAAGCGGAGCAGGTCAGGACCGTTTCCAAGAAGGGCACGTTCGTCGCTGAGCAACGTGAGCCCTTTTACATCACCCTGAGCAACGTCGACCTCGGCTCCACCGGCAACCCCACCGGAGCCGGGCTGGGCGGCGGCGAGGGCCAGGCCTTCGTCGAAGAGGCGCAACGACAGGGGCACTCCGCGCACTTCACCACGCCCGAGGTCAAGATCCGTAAGGCGACGAAGGCCGAGATCAAAGCGCTCGGGATCCCGGCCGACCGGCCGCGGCCGCAGGTCGTCGGCCGGTCGCAGGAACGGTTCGTCGACGGTAAGCCGCACTCGCTGCAGACTTCGTACTTCGACCTGGACCTGGCCAAGCAGGCGCCCCTCCTCTTCGAGGAAGAGGACATCGAGGAGGGGACCGTCAACTATCTGGCAGCGATCGGACGAAGCCAGAGCGGCTACATCGACGAGTTCGTCGGACGGCCGCCCGCCGACCAGGAACGGGCCTTTTTCGGGCTGCCGAAGCAGAGTGCCGTGCTGGAGATCTCACGCACCGCTTACGATCAGAATCGGCTCCCGTTCCGGCTGACTGTGACCGTTTACCAGCGAGGCGTGAACGCCATCCGCTTCATCACGGGAGAGGTCCCCGACCACATCTGGCCGCGGCCGCCTCGCTAAAGACCCACCAACGTCCAGATCAACTCTAGGCATCACAACAAGGAAGCCGAACATGCCTGAATCGCAACACCCATCGCGCCACCCGGTTCCGGAAGTCAACCTGGTCCACGGCTACACGACGGCCGTAGTCGACGCGCTCATCGCATCGGGCTTCGGAGTGCATCGGTCCTGGCTGGACCCGATGAACCCGATCGACGCCACCGTCATCCTCGGGCGGGACGCCCTGGTGTGGGACGAGTGGACCGGCTGGAACATGGGAGAATTCGTCTCCGGACGACAGGGAGAACGGACCGTCCTTCGAGAGGCCCGCTCGATCAGCGCTAGCGTGCTGGTGGAACCGCGTCACCTGGTTCAGCTCATCGTCGGCGGCGTCCAGTCACCGATGCCGCGGTCGCACCGCGCACCCGACGCCCGCGATGGCCTCGTCGACGCCCTGCACGGCTACGACGTCGCCGATCGACACTGACTTATCCGCAGGCCTCGCGGTCCCGCGACACTCCGCGGGACCGCGAACCGCTTCCGGGCCGTCGTCAGGCCATCGTAGATATTCAATGCGGCCGTCAAGTGCTCCCGCGCGTGCTCAAGGTCGCCCGTCGCGCGTTCCAGCGCACCCAGCTGGTAGTCGGCGAACGCCTGTGCTCGGCATGTACACGCAGATTGATGTACAGCGCCGCCCCCATGCCATCGATGGAGAGCACCTGAAGCTGCCCGCCGGCGGCCGCGCTCTCATCGATGACACGGCAGACCGGCTCGACCTCGTCATCGCGGCCGACGAAGGAAGTCGGCGAGGTCGCGCGGCAGCGTGTTGATCCTCGGCCGGGCCGGTGGTTCTGGTTCGCCGGCCTGTGCGTCGCTCGTCGACTCGGGACACCCAGCAATTTTATCGACGCATTGCGGACGATGATTATCGGATGAGAAACATCTCGGAATTACGAGACCCGAAATGGAGATCGACTGGAACCCCGTTGCGATCCGCGACGTTGCCTCACTTGCTTAACCGGTCGGCTTATCAACTTGTACCAACAAGTCAACATGGCCGCCTTTACCCTCCTTGGAGAGCTAAGAAAACCTGATACCGGCTCATCGTTGCCGAGGACGGAGAGACCAATGGCGGCGCGACGATGGCGTGAAGTCGCCAATGACCTGCTCAGACGCATCGGCGAGGGTGACTTTCCGCGGGAGAGGGAGGGCGGCCGCAGGAAGCTGCCGCCCGAGAGCGAGCTGCAGAGCCACTACGAGACCTCGCGCAACACCATCCGCGAGGCCTTGGACTTCCTCGCCACTCGCGGCCACGTGGTGTCCGAGCAGGGCAAGGGGACGTTCATCGTCTTCCGACCGGAGCCGGTGCACGTGACGCTGTCGGCCACCGAGCTGGGCGTGGGGCCGGGCGGCGGCGAGGGCGAGTGGTACAAGCGCGACGCCGCACTGCAGAACAGGACGCCCACCAGCTCGGCACCACGAGTGCAGATCCAGGTAGTCACGAGCCAGATCGCCTGGTACCTGCAGATCGAGCCGAACACCCAGATCGTGTCCCGGCATCAGGAGATCTATCTCGACGGTGACCCCTGGTCGCTGCAGACCTCGTACTACCCACTGGACTTCGCCCTCAAGAGGGGCGCCAGCAAGCTACTGCAGGCGCAGGATATCCCCGAGGGAGCGGTGAAGTATCTCGGCGACACACTGGGATACCGGGAAGAGGGCTACCACGACGAGATCAAGGCCCGCGCTCCCGACGACAACGAGAAGCGTTTCTTCGCTCTCGGAGACTCCACCCAAGATGTCGTCTTCGAGACGATCCGCACCGCGTACAGCACCGAAGGGCGGGCGTTCCGGCTGACGGTCACGGTCTGGCCGGCCGACCGCAACCTCCTTCACTACAACATCGGTAACGTCCCCGAACCCATCGTCGAGGAACAGCACCGATACCCACCTTCACCGCCCTCGGAGTGAGCCCACGCTGCTTCCCATGGGCACGAGGAAGTGAACGTCATGAGCAGGATCCGCGATCGCAGGATTCGAGCGCGGGGACCGCGCCTTCATGTACGGCCCGCTGTCGAGGACGACCTGGACGACGTCATCAGGCTCATCGACGAGGCCGGGCACTGGCTGAAGACACAGAAGAGCACCGACCAGTGGAACAAGCCCTGGCCGGACCGCGACAGCCGTGACAAGCGCGTGCACGACGGCATCAGCAGAGGGCTGTCGTGGGTCGTGATGGACGGCCCGACGATGGCTGCCACGGTCACGATCACGGCGGTCGGCAATGCCGCCCTATGGACGGACGAAGCGCAGTCAGTTGATGCGGTCTATGTGCACCGGCTGGTCATCGACCGCAGGTACGCAGGGATCGGACTCGGCGCCGAGCTGATCGACTGGGCAGGCGAGCAGGGCCGTCGGCAGCAACCGGGCGCGACCTCGATCCGCATCGACCTCTGGACGACCAACGAGGGGCTTCACGCCTACTACCGCGGGCTGGGGTTTCTCCCCTGCGGGGTCACGCGCGGCTCGGACGACCTGCCGTCCGGCTCGATGTTCGAGAGGCGGCTGCCGGTCGCTCCCCCCTCCATCCCACGGCTCACGACAGACCCACAGCCCTAGCCCGCCGTCAGAGGATCTTCCATTGCATGAGGTCGCCGTCGCGATCCTCACGGCAGAAGACGGCGCCGCCGTCGGCGACCATGCGTTCTATCTCGGCGTACACCACGAGCGCACGGTTGATCGCGTCGGTCTTGGTGTGGCCGGTGAGTTCAGTGATCTCCTGTAGGGAGGTTCGCGCCTTCACGCTGAGATTGACGGTGACCCGTTCCCCCACGGCCGGCACGGCCGCCGACTCCGAAGATGCTCCAGGGTTCTTCATCAGCGGGTTCTCCCATCAGAGGACAGACGCCTCCACCACCGAATGTGCGGTGTTCGCATGCATCTAACCGGGTTGATGCCCGCACTCTATGCCAGAGAAACCCGCCTCAGCATCACCGAATGATCTCAGATCCACCAGACTCTGTGCAATTTGCAACAGAGTTTGATGCAGCAATTGCATGTACTTCATATGTACGGCGTCATACGCTGGCGAGCATCGAGCCCGTTCAGATGTGGCGGGCTCCCTCCCCGGCGGAAGGGAGGGGGAGTGAGCGAGATGAAGGACCGGCGCCGGCTCCGGCCGAGCCTCTCCATCGTGGTCGTCGGCCTCTCGATGGTGGTGATCGCGGGATCCGTCCTGGTGGGCGGCGTCCGCGGTGTGGTCGCCGCCGTGATGGCCCTGATCGCCGTGCCGATCGCAGGGTTCACCTACGACCAGATCGCGCTGACCAGGAAGGGCAGGTCACTGGCCACCACCGTGGAGGAGATCCGGGCGCTCAAGAGCAGCGACGAGGTCGCTTTCACCGGGCCGCTGACAGCCCTGCTGCGGCTGCTGTTGCACCGCAGGCCGGAAGCGCCCGCGACAGCGCTCGAGCCGGTCGGTACGTCTCGGCCGGGGCCGAGCCGAAGCCCGGATGTGACAACCGACCATGACCCGCATGAGGTCTCCGGCTATGGGGGCGGTCTGCCCCGCCGCGGCATCTCATGGCACCGGGGGCCGGATGAGCGGCCTGGTGGGGTGTTCCGGCCTACGTTCTGGGAGGCGCTCACCGGTGGGGAGCAGCGGTCGCTGGAGGGGCGGGCGCGGACGGTGGCGTTTCATCGGGGTGAGGTGATCTGCCGTGAGGGCAGGCCCGCCGAACATGTGACCGTGCTGATCAGCGGCTGGGCGCGGGTGTGGGTGAACGAGCCTGACGGGAGCCGCGACATCGCGTTCCGCGGGCCGGGCGACCTGGTCGGGGAACGGGCGGTGATGCTCGTGCGGTCGCGGTCGGCGATGGTGACGGCGGAGACCGAGATCTGCGCCATGCAGGTACGTGCGCAGAGTTTCCTGCTCTTCCTCGCCGACCACCCGCGGGTGCAGGGCGTACTGGAGCGGGAGGTGTACGACCGGCTCACCGAGGCGCCGCTCCTCGCCACCGCGCAGGCGCCGGGCTGGGAGGCGGCGATCGCGCCGGGCTGGTCCGAACGGTCCGCCTGGCCTGAGGTGCCCAAGTGGTCGGGCGGGAACTGCTCGATTCTGCTGACCGACATCGCCGGGTTCGGGGGTCACGACCGGGACGACGACGACCGGCTGATCGTCCGGGAGAGCATGTACGAGATGCTCCAGGACGCGTTCTCCGGCTCGGGGCTGCGGCAGAGCGACTACTACCAGGAGGATCGCGGGGACGGGGCGCTCATCGTCGTGCCGCCCGACACCCCGACCCGTTCGGTCGTCGACCCGATGCTGGCGCGGCTGGCGGCGGGGCTGCGGCGGCACAACCGGCGCGCGAGCGCGGCGACCCGGATCCAGCTGCGTGCGGCGCTGCACGTGGGACCGGTGACCAGGGACGCGCGCGGCGTCTCCGGCGCCTCGATCATCCAGGCGGCGCGGCTGCTGGAGGCGCCGGTGCTGAAGGACCGGCTCGCCGAGACCACCGCCGATCTCGGCTTCATCGCCTCCACGTTCGTGTACGAGACCGTCATCCAGCAGGGTCCCGGCTACGTCGACCCGGCCTGCTACCTGCCGGTCGAGATCCGGGTGAAGGAGTCGGCGCTCACCGCGTGGATGTATCTGGCGGGCGGGTCGTCCTCGCTCCGGGCCGTGTAACTAGGATCGACGGCATGTCCGTGATCAAGATCAATGTGCTGACCGTCAGTGAAGAGATGCGCGAGGAGCTGGAGCGGCGCTTCGCCGGCCGGGCCGGGCTGGTGGAGTCCGCCGACGGCTTCGAGGCGTTCGACCTGCTGCGGCCGGTCGAGGGCACCGACAGCTACTTCGTCATGACCCGCTGGCGCAGCGAGGAGGACTTCCAGCGCTGGACCGAAAGCCAGGCGTTCAAGCACGGCCACGCCCAGGCCGCCAAGGACGCCGAGGCCTCCGGGCAGGGCCACGGTCACGGGCATGGCCACGGCGGGCCGGCCGCCATGAACGCCGAACTGTGGTCGTTCGAGGTCATCCAGAGCGCCCGGCCCAAGCAGTAAGCGCGCCACGCACGCGAGCGCGCTACCTGAGCCTGGGGGCGATGCCGAAGGCGAGCCACCGGGCGAAGACGGCGAAGCCGTGTCGCGTTCGCGCTTTTGCGGTTCGGGCCCCAAGCCGCCAGGCTTGGGGCCCGAAGCCGCGAAAGCTAATCCAACACAGCCTCGTAGCCGGCGTGGAGGAGGCAGTAGGTGACGGCCTCCTCCAGGGCCTGCCAGGACGCGGCGATGACGTTGTCCTCGACGCCGACGGTGCCCCATTCGCGGGCGCCGTCGCTGGACTCGATGAGCACGCGGGTACGGGCCTGCGTTCCGTGCGTGCCCTCCAGGATGCGGACCTTGTAGTCGACCAGCTCGAGGCGGGCGAGCTCGGGGTAGAGCCTGCCGAGGGCGATGCGCAGTGCGTTGTCCAGGGCGTTGACGGGGCCGTTGCCCTCGCCCGTGGCGATGATCCGCTCCCCCTTGGCGTGCAGCTTGACCGTGGCCTCGCTGACCATGGAGCCGTCGGGGCGGCGCTCGACGATGGAACGCCACGACTCGACCTCGAAGTGGCGCTGCCGGACGCCGGTGAGCTCCTCGCGCAGCAGCAGCTCGAACGAGGCGTCGGCGGCCTCGAAGGTGTAGCCGGTGGACTCCAGCTCCTTGACCCGGTCCACAACGGCCTTGGCCTTCTCGCCAGACAGGTCGTAGCCCAGCTCGCGGCCCTTCAGCTCCACCGAGGCGCGCCCGGCCATGCTGGAGACCAGCATGCGCATGTCATTGCCGACCGTCGCGGGGTCGATGTGCTGGTAGAGGTCGGGGTCCACCTTGACGGCGGACGCGTGCAGACCGGCCTTGTGGGCGAACGCCGACAGCCCGACGTAGGGCTGCTGGCTGCTCGGCGTGACGTTGGTGACCTCCGACACCGCGTGCGCGATGCGGGTCATCTCGGCGAGCTGGCCGTCCGATACCAGTTGCATGCCGCGCTTCAGCTGCAGGTTGCCGATCACCGTGAAGAGGTTGGCGTTGCCCGAACGCTCGCCATAGCCGTTCGCGCAGCCCTGGACGTGCGTGGCTCCGGCCCGTACGGCGGCCAGGGAGTTGGCGACGGCGCAGCCGGAGTCGTCGTGGCAGTGGATGCCGACGCGCGCGCCGACCCCGACCACCTCGTGGACCACGTCGGCGAGCTCGTCCGGCAGCATCCCGCCGTTGGTGTCGCACAGGGCGATCACGTCGGCGCCGGCCTCGGCGGCGGTGCGCACGACCTCCAGCGCGTACGCGCGGTTGGCGTGGTAGCCGTCGAAGAAGTGCTCGGCGTCGAGGAAGACTCGTTGGCCCTCCGCTCGCAGGTGAGAGACCGTGTCGCGGATCATCGCGAGGTTCTCGTCGAGCGTCGTGCGGAGGGCCAGCTCGACGTGCCGGTCGTGACTCTTGGCGACAAGGGTCACGACCGGTGCGCCGGAGTCGCGCAGGGCGGCCACCTGGGGATCGTCGGCGGCCCGCACACCGGCACGGCGGGTCGCGCCGAACGCGGTGAGCTGCGCGTGCTTCAGGTCGAGCTCGGTCTGAGCCCGCCGGAAGAACTCGGTGTCCTTGGGGTTGGCGCCGGGCCAGCCGCCCTCGATGAAGCCGACCCCGAGCTCGTCGAGGTGGCGCGCGACGACGAGCTTGTCCGCGACGGAGAGGTTGAGCCCCTCCTGCTGCGAGCCGTCGCGGAGCGTGGTGTCGTAGACGTGAAAACCGTCGCCCTGCATCGAAATCCCCTTCAGGGTCTGGTCGGCGCCGGGGCCTTGAGAAAACTGCCCCTGGAAAGCAAAAAACCCCTCACGGACGTGAGAGGTCTGCGCGCCGGCGATGTCCTGTTAGCTGCCGGCGCGCCAGCCGATAATTACGAGGCTGTAGCGCATGATGCAGGCAAGCATGCCACACGGACGACAAGGAGCGGACATCTATCTCAAATAACGAGACGGATGCCCGCTCACATGGCGGTTCGGGAAGGCCCGGACGGAACTACACGATCTTGTGGACCCAGCCGTACGGGTCGGGCTTGGTGCCGTACTGGATGCCGATCAGCTCCTCGCGCAGGCGCATCGAGACCGGGCCTGGCTCGCCGGTGCCGATGGTCCACTCGCGGTCGGTGCCCTTGGCGCGGCCGACCGGGCTGATGATCGCGGCGGTGCCGCAGCCGAAGACCTCGGAGATCGCGCCGCTCTCGCAGCCCTCCTGCCACTCCTCGATGCTGATCTTGCCCTCCTCGACCGGGATGCCCAGGTCGGGGGCGAGCTTCAGCATCGAGTCGCGGGTGATTCCGGCGAGCAGGGCGCCGTTCAGCGCGGGCGTGAGGAGCCGCGCGCTGGAGCCCTCGCCGTAGACGAAGATCAGGTTCATCGACCCGACCTCCTCCACCCAGCGGTGCTCGTGGGCGTCAAGCCAGACGACCTGGTCGCAGCCGTTGGCGACGGCCTCGGCCTGCCCGGCGAACGAGGCGGCGTAGTTGCCGCCGGTCTTGGCCTCGCCGGTGCCGCCGGGGGCCGCCCGGACGTAGTCCTGCGACAGCCAGACCGAGACCGGCTTGATGCCGCGCGGGTAGTAGAGGCCGGACGGGGACGCGATGACCATGAAGAGGAACTCGTCGGCGGGCCGGTTGACGCCGAGGGCACGGGTCGTGGCGAACATGAAGGGCCGCAGGTAAAGGCTCTGGCCCTCCTTGCCGGGGACCCAGTCCTTGTCCGTGCCGACCAGCAGCTCCAGCGCGTCCACGAACAGCTGCTCGGGGATCTGCGGCATCGCCATCCGCTGGGCGGACCGGTTCATGCGGGCGGCGTTGGCGTACGGGCGGAACGTGACGATCGACCCGTCGGCCTGCCGGTAGGCCTTCAGCCCCTCGAACAGCTCCTGCGAGTAGTGCAGCACCTGGCTGGCCGGGTCCATGGGGATCGGGCCGTACGGTTCCAGACGGGCGTCGTACCAGCCCTTCCCCTCCTGGTAACGGATCGTGATCATGTGATCCGTGAAGTGCATCCCCCACCCGGGGTCGGCCAGGATCGCCTCCCGGTCGGCGGCCGGTGTCGGCCGCTCGGTAAGGGTGATCTCGAAGTCAAGGGTGCTGCTCATCGTCTCGGTCCTCTCCCGGATCGCCGCCTCGGCCCCGTTGCCGAACGGCATCCTTCATCCCCATTGTCTACTTCGTCCAGCCCACTCCTCCGATCACGGTGCGCGCACAGCAAAAACCGGGCACGCCCGCGAGGCACGCCCGGAGTTCGCTCTGATCTTGGTCAGAGAGGCGCGCCCCTAGCCGGATACTCGCTTCGCGATCGCGTCGCCGATCTGCGCGGTCGACCGGGCGCCCAGGCCCGGGCGCTCGAGAAGGTCGTCGGCGACGGCCTGCTCGACGCGCCGCGCGGCCTCGGCGGCACCGAGGTGGTCCAGCAGCATGACGACGGACAGGATCGTAGCGGTCGGATCGGCCTTGCCCTGGCCCGCGATGTCGGGGGCGCTGCCGTGCACCGGCTCGAACATCGACGGCGCGGCGCCGGTCGGGTTGATGTTGCCGGAGGCGGCGAGGCCGATGCCGCCGGCGACGGCGGCGCCGAGGTCGGTGATGATGTCGCCGAACAGGTTGTCGGTGACGATCACGTCGTAGCGCCGCGGCTGGTTGACGAAGAACATGGTGGCCGCGTCGACGTGGCTGTAGTCGACCTCGACCTGCGGGAACTCGGCCGAGAGCTCCTTCAGGTAGCGCTGGTAGAGCCCGGCGGCGAAGGTCAGCACGTTGTCCTTGTGGACGAGCGTCAGCTTCTTGCGCGGGCGGGCCGCGGCCTGCTCGAACGCGTAGCGGATGATCCGCTCGACGCCGAGGGCGGTGTTGACGCTCTCCTGGGTGGCGACCTCGTGCGGGGTGCCCTTGCGCAGCACCCCGCCGACGCCCGCGTACGGGCCCTCGGTGCCCTCGCGGACGACGATCATGTCGATGTCCTCGGGCTGAACGTTCGCCAGCGGTGTGGAGGCGCCCGGGAGGAGCTTCACCGGCCGCAGGTTGACGTACTGGTCGAGCTCGAAGCGCATCCGCAGCAGCAGCCCGCGCTCCAGAGTGCCGCTCGGGACGGTCGGGTCGCCGATGGCGCCGAGCAGGATGGCCTCGTGACCGCGCAGTTCGTCCAGCACCGAGTCGGGCAGCACCTCGCCGGTCCGGTGCCAGCGGGCGGCGCCGAGGTCGTACGGGGTCTGCTCGAAGCTGAGGCCGGACGCGGGGGCGATGGCCTCGAGGACCTTCAGCCCCTCGGCGACGACCTCGGGGCCGATGCCGTCACCGGCGATGACGGCCAGGCGAACGTTGCGGGAAACCATGCGGGCACTCTACCCCCAACGTCTCAGCTCTTGAGCATCCATCTCATATTCCGGACCCCTCGTCTCGCACACCCCACCTCTAGGGACGGGGAAGGAGCGCACAGTCGCCGCACATCCCGCCGCCGGGAGGCACCTTGTAATAGAGGCAGCAGCTCCGCCTCACGAAGGCGCCTTGGGCATCGAACGAGCCGCTGTCGATGAACGGCTCGCGCGCCAGCAGGTCCCGTACGAGAGCGTTCAGGCGCGGCGCCAGATCAGACCGCAGCCTTCCGGCATACAGCGCCCCTACCAGCGCGGACGCCGCGTTCCCCCAGATCAGCCCGTCCGCCAGCCGTACGGCCTCCAGCATCGCGGCGCGCAACGGCCGCAACTGGCCTTCGACGACCGTCGCATGAACGGCCTCCGCCGCTGATCCGCTGAGCGCGGAAGGCTCGGCGAGCCAGAGGGCGATCGGCGCGCCCGGGGCCCAGCGCCAGTGCAGCGAGCTCAGGTCAGGTACGACGCCGAGCGCGGCCGCGACCACGACGGGCGACCACAGGCGTGAGGCCAGTCCCTGGAAGAGGATCGACGCGGCGACTCGACGCTCGCCCGTGCCCAGGCGTTCGGCGTAGGAGTCGATCAGGCCGAGCAGCCGGTCCGGATCGTTCTCCGGCAGCGGGCGCCAGGTCGGGTCGCACTCCTCGGCCGGGTCGGTGACGATCTCGAAGAACGGCCCGAGCGCCGCCGCCTCGGCCAGGCAGTGGACGGCGCCCGCCATCACCCGACCGCCGGTTCGGCGACGGCGCGGTTGAAGACGATGTCCAGCGCGGTCGCGAGCCCGACCGCGAGCGCGCCGACCACGGTGGCCTCCTCGGCGAGCGCCGAGGGCCGGATCGGCGGCGGGTCGAGCGGCGTCATGTCGGCCAGGCGCTCGCGCACGGCGTCCAGCAGCACGTCCACGCCGTGCCGCCCGAGGCCGCCGCCGATCACGATCAGCTGCGGGTCGAGCAGGGCGATGACGCTGGCGAGCGCGCGCGAGATGTTGCCCGCCTCGTACTGAACGGCCTCCAGCGCGATCGGGTCGCCGGCGCGCGCCGCGTCGTACACCTTCTTCACCGTCAGGCGGCCCGGCATCCCGAACCGGCTCGCGGTCGCGACCAGCCCGGCCGCCGACAGCACGCTCTCCAGCATCCCGTGCCGCTTGGCCTCCGGGGAGCGCGTCAGCGGGTCGGTCTCGCCGACCGGGAGGAACGCGACCTCGCCCGCGGCGCCGCGCGCACCCCGGTAGAGCCGTCCGTCGAGCACGATGCCCATGCCTATGCCCGTGCCGATCGACAGGAACACGAAATTGTCGACCTCGGCGCCGAGCCCGTGCGCCTGCTCCCCCAGCGCCGCGAGCGAGATGTCGTTCTCGATCAGGCACGGCGCGGGCAGCCGTTCGGCCAGCTCGAGAGTCACACCGGGCCGCTGCCAGCCGGGCAGGTTGGGTGCGAGCAGCAACCGGTTGTTCTCGGCGTCGTGCACACCTGGCGTCCCGAGGACGATGTAGGTGACCTCGCCGGGCGCGATCCCGGCCTCCGCCGACAACTCGTCGACGAGCCCCGCGAGCTGGTCGATGAGCGCGGACGCGCTGCGCGCCTGCGAGCGCACGTCACGCCGTACGACCGGCTTGCCGTCCAGGCCCGACATCGCGGCGCGCACCCACTCCCGGCCGACATCGATGCCGATCACGCGGCCCGCCGTCGGATGGATCTCGTACAGCATCGCCGCGCGGCCCGCGTTGCCGGTTCGGTGGCCCACGGTCCGGACCAGGCCGGTTCGCTCAAGGTCGGCGAGGGCGAGCGAGACGGTCGGCTTGGACAGCCCGGTCGCCTGTGCCACCTCGGGGCGCGAGATCGGCCCGTCCAACCGGATCCGTTCGTAAACGGCGCGCTCGTTCATCACCCGCAGCACGCTCGTCGTGCTCGCGATGGGCTTCCCGTTGCCGCCCGTGCCCGTCCCGATCGTCACTTGCCTACCCCCGCATCCACTACCTCGACAGTGGCATATCACGTTCCGGCTTCGAGGACTTCATGGGCCTTGTATTTGTTAGGAAGACTCCCTTACTTTCATCCTAAACCCCGGCCGCGCACCGCCCCGCGCGGCCGGGGACCTGGTTCGGGGGTCGCACGAAAGGCGGAAGCCCGATGCATCGAACGAGGTTCCTGATTCCCGCGGCCGCCGCCCTGCTGGCCGTGACGGCCGGGGCCGCGGCCGGTTGTGGATCCGGCGACAAGAACGACAAGGGCTCCGGGTCCGGCAAGGGGAAGACGATCGCGCTCTTCCTGCCCGAGTCCAAGACCACGCGGTACGAGGCGTTCGACCGGCCGCTGTTCCAGGAGCGGGTCAAGCAGCTCTGCCCCGACTGCAAGATCATCTACGGCAACGCCGACCAGGACCCGAACAAGCAGCAGTCCCAGGTCGAGGGCGCCCTCACCCAGGGCGCCGACGTCATCGCGCTGGACGCCGTCGACGCCAAGGCGGTCGCGCCGCTGGTCAACCAGGCGCGGCAGAAGAAGATCCCGGTCATCGCCTACGACCGGCTCATCACCGGCATCGGCTACGCCTACTTCGTCTCGTTCGACAACGTGCGGGTCGGCCAGATGCAGGGCCAGGCGCTGCTGGACGCGCTTAACCAGCGCGGCACCACCGCCAAGGGCAAGATCGTCATGCTGAACGGCGCGCTCACCGACCCGAGCTCGGGCGACTACAAGAAGGGCGCGCACCAGGTACTGGACGGCAAGGTCCAGATCGGCCGCGAGTTCGACACCCCCGACTGGAGCCCCGACAAGGCGCAGCAGGAGATGGAGCAGTCCATCACCGCGCTCGGCCGCGACCAGATCGTCGGCGTGCTGTCGGCCAACGACGGCATGGCGGGCGGCGCGATCGCGGCGATGAAGCGCGCGGGCTACAAGCAGCTGCCGCCCATCACCGGGCAGGACGCCGAGCTCGCCGCCGTACAGCGGATCCTCACCGGCGAGCAGAACATGACCGTCTACCTCAACATCAGGGCGCAGGCCTACCAGTCGGCCGAGCTGGCCGTCGCGCTGGTCAAGGGCGACAAGCCGACCGCGCCGACCAAGGTGAACAACGGCACCGCCGACATCCCGGCGTACATGCTCGCCCCCACCGCCGTCACCAAGGACAAGATCAAGGACACCATCATCAAGGACGGCTTCTACACCGCCGACAAGATCTGCACCGGCGAGGTGGCCGCCGCCTGCAAGAGCGCGGGTCTCCAGTGACGGCCGGCACCACGAGCAAGGCGGGGAACGCCCCCGCCGCCACTCCCGTTCTGTCCGCGCGGGAGATCTCCAAGCGGTACGGCGCGGTCCAGGCTCTCGACGGCGTGAGCCTGGACCTGGCCGAGGGCGAGGTCGTGGCGCTGGTCGGCGACAACGGGGCGGGCAAGTCCACCCTGGTCAAGGCCATCTCCGGCGTCATCTCCCCCGACACCGGCGAGCTGGCGTTCGACGGCCGCGCGGTCCGCATCGCCCGGCCGCACGACGCGCAGGCGATCGGGATCTCGACCGTCTACCAGGACCTGGCGCTGTGCGAGAACCTCGACGTGGTCGCCAACCTCTTCCTCGGCTCGGAGCGCAACCGATGGGGCCTGCTGCGGCCGCTCCGGATGGAACGCGCCACCCGTGACCTGCTGGCCTCCCTCGACGTGCGGATCCGCGACATCCACGCCCCCGTCGCGGCCCTGTCGGGAGGCCAGCGCCAGTCAGTCGCGATCACCCGCGCGCTCATCGGCGAGCCGCGGGTGGTGCTGCTGGACGAGCCGACGGCGGCGCTCGGCGTCGAGCAGACCGCGCAGGTGCTCGACCTCATCCGGCGGCTGCGCGACCGCGGCCACGCCGTGATGGTCATCTCGCACAATCTCGCCGACGTCCGCGCCGTCAGCGACCGGATCGTGGTCCTGCGGCTGGGCCGGAACGCGGGCGACTTCCGTACCGCCGACACCTCCCAGGAGGCCGTCGTGGCGGCGATCACCGGAGCGGAGGCGGCGGCATGACCACCGTGTCCACGACCAAGAGCAACGACAAGGGCGGGAGTGAGAGCGCGTCGCGTGAGCTGCGCGACCGGCTGTCGGAGCTGACCGGGCGGCTGCGCGGCGGCGAGCCGGGCGCGCTGCCGGTCGTCGCCGGGCTCGTCGTCATCGCGATCGTGTTCGGGTCGCTGAACGAGCACTTCCTGTCGGCCGAGAACCTCACCAACCTCGCGCTGCAGATGGCCGCCACCGGCACGATCGCGCTCGGCGTCGTGATGGTGCTGCTGCTCGGCGAGATCGACCTGTCGGTCGGCTCGGTCAGCGGCCTGTGCGGCGTGGTCATGACGCTGCTGTACGTCAAGCACGGCGTGCCCGCCGGGCCGGCGGTGCTGCTGGCGCTCGGCGCGGTCGCGCTCGTCGGGCTGCTGCACGGGCTGATGTTCACGATGCTCGGCATGCCGTCGTTCGTCGTCACGCTGGCGGGGCTGATCGGCTGGCAGGGCCTGCTGCTCTACCTGCTCGGCGACGAGGGAACGATCAACCTGCCGTTCGACGGCTCCATCGCCAAGCTGAGCGACACCTGGCTGCCCGCGTGGCTGAGCTGGCTCGCGGTCGTGGTCATCGTCGCGGTGTTCCTCGGCTCGTCCCTGCTCACCCGCCGCGCCCGCGCCCAGGCCGACCTGCCGGTCGCCTCGGTGTACTGGCCGCTGCTGCGCGCCGGGGTGCTCGCGGTGATCCTCGCCGCCGCCGTGGCGGTGCTGAACGGGGACCGCGGCGTACCGCTCACCCTGGTCATCTTCGGCTCGCTCGTGGTGATCCTCGACCTGCTCCTGCGCCACACCGTCGTCGGCCGCTGGATCTACGCGGTCGGCGGCAGCGTCGAGGCGGCCCGCCGCGCCGGGATCAGCGTCACGCGGATCCGCATCCTGGCGTTCGTCGCGGCCTCGCTGCTGGCGGGCGCGGGCGGGATCCTGGCGGCCAGCCGGCTGTCGGCGGTCAACCAGAGTTCGGGCGGCAGCGACATCCTGCTGAACGCGATCGCCGCCGCGGTGATCGGCGGGACCAGCCTGTTCGGCGGCCGCGGCCGCACCTACGCGGCGCTGCTCGGCATCCTGGTCATCCAGTCGGTCACCAACGGCATGCTGCTGCTCAACGTGAACTCCTCGGTCCGGTTCATGGTGACGGCCGGGGTGCTCGCGCTGGCGGTCGCGATCGACTCGGTGACCCGCCGCGCCCGGCCGGGCGGCGTCGCCCGGTGAGCGTCGTCCTCGGCATCGACTTCGGCGGTACGAAGATCGCCCTGGCCACCGCCACCGAGTCCGGGCGCATCCTGCGCCGTACCCGCCTGGAGACCAGGGCCCGCGACGGCGCCCCGACGGTCGTGCGCCGCGCGGTCGCCGCCGCGCACGACCTGGTCGCCGAGACCGGCGCCGGCCCGCTCAGCGCCGTGGGCGTCTCAACGTTCGGCGTCGTGCGGGGCGAACGGGTCGTGCTGGCGCCCAACGTGCCGGGCTGGGAGGAACTGCCGCTGCGCGGCCTGCTCCGGTCCGGCCTGGGCGTTCAGGTCCACCTCGACAACGACGTCAACGCCGCCACCGCCGCCGAGGTCCGGTGGGGGCGCCTGTCCGGGGTGGACACCGGCCTCTATGTGAACGTGGGCACGGGCCTCGGCGCCGGGATCGTCGCGGGCGGCAGCGTGCTCAGCGGCGCCAACGGCGCGGCGGGCGAGATCGGCTACGTCCTGACCTCGCCCGGCCAGCCCGCCTACGCCGCCGGGCACGCGCCCCTGGAGGAGTACGTGTCGGGCAGCGGCCTGGCCCGCCGCGGCTCCGACCTGATCGGCCGGGACGTCGCCGCGCACGAACTGTTCGAGATGCGGGACGACCCGGAGGTCGCCGAACTCCTGGAGGAGGCTCTCGACCGTCTCGGGATGGCCGTCGCCAACCTCGCCATAGCCCTGGACCCCGAACGGGTCGTCCTCGGCGGCGGAATGGCCGCCGAGACGTCCGTGCTCCCCCGCCTGCAGGCCCTGCTGAAGTCCGCCGTCCCGTTCCCGCCCCGCCTGGAACAGGCCCGCTTCGCCGGCGACGCCTCCCTGGTAGGCGCCATAGCCCTGGCCCTGGACGCCCGGGACGCCCAAGACGCCCTAGACGCCCTAGACGCCCTGAACGAGTCTCAGGAGGCCACGCAGGAGGCGCCCGGCGCCTGAGAGTGCTCCCCGGATGTCCCCGGATGCCTTCCGTGGCCGGTCAAGGTCTCCGGGGCCCATAAAAAGTTCACGTGGACGTCCCGATCGATCGGGACGTCCACGTGAGCGGGCGGGTCTGTGGGCCTGCCTGCGAGGTGATCGCATGCGAGATGCCCGCCTGCGGCGGGTCTCGGGTGCCTACCGGCTGGGCTGGCCGCCGTTGTCGCGGCGGTCCATCGCCGTCTGCAAGGCGCGCGAGGCCTCGTCCTGGGAGTCATCGGCGGGCTTGACCGAGAAGGTCTCGTTCATGGTTTCGCTCCGTTGTACGCGTATGGCTGCTGTTCCGGGCCGCCGGGAGACCGTGGTTCGCACGGTCCGGCTGAGAACAGGGCTTACGGCCAGTACCCCACTCCGCAGCGGGTGGCCGGCCTGTCCCTAGGCCCCGCTGCGGCAGCGAAGGATCACTACGAAGCGCCGCATTACCCTGGCCACGTTACCTCTGGTCAGCGCAAACGTCCCGACCGGTGGCGCAACTTCTCACATGCTGAGACTCATACGGTCTCGACCTGCGGCGATGAACGGCCGTGGCCCCGTGCGGTCAGCACGGGGCCACGGCCCTGAAAGCGCAGGTGTCAGAAACGTTCAGACGCTCAAGACACCGGATGCAGTCCTAGGAGACCAGGTCCACGCGGCGGCCCATGTCCGAGCCGATCGCGCCCTTGATGTCGTCCACCAGCTGCGGCGGGATCGCCGAGTCGACCGTCAGCGCGATCAGCGCCGTGCCGCCCTTGGCGTCACGGCCGACCTGCATGCCGGCGATGTTGACGGTGGCGTCGCCCAGGAGCCGCCCGACCACGCCGACGATGCCGGGACGGTCGGTGTAGGCGAAGAACGCCATGTGCTCGGTCGGGACGAGCTCCATCGCGTAGCCGTTGATCTCGATGATCCGCTCGGCGTGCTTCGGACCGGTCAGCGTGCCGGACACCGACACGACCGAGCCGTCGGCCATCGTGCCGCGCACCTGGACCACGTTCCGCCAGTCGGGCGAGTCCTCGCTGGTCGTGAGCGAGACCTCGACGCCGCGGTCGCGGGCCAGCAGCGGGGCGTTCACGAACGTGACCGCCTCCTCGATGACGTCCACGAAGACGCCCTTCAGCGCGGCGAGCTCCAGCACCTTGACGTCGTGCGCGGTGATCTCGCCGCGGACGACCACGTCCAGCCGTACCGGCACGCCGCCGGCCAGCGCGGTGAAGATCCGGCCGAGCTTCTCGGCGAGCGGCAGCCCCGGCTTCACGTCCTCGGCGACCGCGCCGCCCTGGACGTTCACCGCGTCCGGCACGAACTCACCCGACAGCGCGAGCTTGACCGAGCGCGCGACCTGCGTGCCAGCCTTCTCCTGCGCCTCGTGGGTGCTGGCGCCCAGGTGCGGGGTGACCACGACGTTGTCGTGGTGGAACAGCGGGCTGTCGGTGCACGGCTCGGTGCTGAACACGTCGATGCCGGCGCCGGCGACGCGGCCCTCCTTGACGGCCAGGTCGAGAGCGGCCTCGTCGACGATGCCGCCGCGTGCCGCGTTCACGATCCGCACGCTCGGCTTGACCTCGTGCAGTTCCTTGTCGCCGATGAGGCCGAGGGTCTCGGGCGTCTTCGGCAGGTGAACGGTGATGAAGTCACTCTCGCGCAGCAGCTCGTCCAGCGTGACCAGCTTCACGCCGAGCTGCGCGGCGCGGGCGGCCTGCACGTACGGGTCGTAGGCGACGACGTTCATGTCGAACGCGGCCAGGCGCTGGGCGACCAGCACGCCGATGCGGCCGAGGCCGAGCACGCCCACCGTCTTGCCCTGCAGCTCGACGCCGGTGTACTTGGACCGCTTCCACTCGCCCTGCTTCAGCGCCGAGTGGCCCTGCGGAACGTTCCGGGCGGTGGCCAGCAGCAGCGCGATCGCGTGCTCGGCGGCGGTGACGATGTTGGAGGTCGGGGCGTTCACGACCATGACGCCGGCCTTGGTGGCGGCCTCCACGTCGACGTTGTCCAGCCCGACGCCGGCGCGGGCGACCACGCGCAGCTTCTTGGCGTGCTGGAAGACCTCGGCGGTGACCTTGGTGGCGCTCCGTACGATCAGCGCGTCGACGTCGGCGACGGCCTGGAGCAGCTTCTCGCGGTCGGCGCCGTCCGCGTGGCGGACCTCGAAGTCGGATTCGAGTACGGCGATGCCGGCCGGGGAGAGTTCTTCTGCGACGAGGACGACAGGCTTGCTCAAGGGAACAGTCCTTCGAAAGAGGATGTGTGCAGGTGAGGTTGCGAGTCCACCCCGTCGTGCCCCCGCTTGCGCCAAGTCTAGTCCCCCTACTGAGAGGTACCGACGAGGCGGGAGACACATCCGCGTTCGCCCGTAAATAGGGCCTCACAGGCGCATCTGTGCCCCATGTCCGGCTACCCTGGACCGTTCCCGTGGCCCCCCAGCACCCCCCGGGCCCCGTCCGCCCATAAGAGCAAGGCCCTCGCTCCGCTCGGACAGCCTTCCTTGGGGCTCCGCCCCAAACCCCAACCGGGGGCAAGCCCCCAGACCCCCACCCCCTTGAAGTGGTTCAACCCTTCCGCCAGGACAGCGGCCAGAAGGCCAGCCCGACCACCCAGCCGAGCTCAGCTCCAGACTCCATTGAGCTTCTGCACAGGCTGGAGGCTCCCGTCGGCGACACGGCGCCTCACCTCGTCCCACTCGCGGACGACCCGTCGCTCACCGTCAGGTATCCGCGGCCACTCAGCCCGGGTCACCAGCCTCCCCGCGTAGACGGGCTCCCACGACAGGCCATAGAAGGCCCCGATCTCCGGCACCCGGGTCTTCAGAGCGTGAAGGGTGCGCCGGTGATACCACTTGCTGACTGCGGTGATGGCCAATCCGCTGCTCAGGGCCTCGCGAATGAACGCGAGCGAGAACTCCACGTTCTGCTCGGTGTCGGAGGAACGGTCCTCCACCCGGATCGCCTGATCAGGCACGCCGCGCAGGCTGAGGAGCTCATGGAACCAGCGCCCCTCGACAATGCCGGTGTGCCGGTTGACCCCGCCCGTTGCGATGATCAGCGGGGCCAAGCCCTGGTGATACCGCTCAGCCACAAGATCGATCGGCTGCACCTGATTGGTCCCGAAGACCACATGAGCCGTCGGCTCCTCGCTGGGCGGCGGAGCCTCGATGTCCACGAACGCCGTCAGCTCGCGAACGCGCTCCTCGCTCAGTCGCTCACCAGTCATCAACGGCCCCGGGACATCTGGTTGTGGCCCACACCTGTGGAGCCCAGAACCTCCTGGTAGCGCGCGTGATACTCGGCTGCCTGCCGCGTTCCGCCGAAGCGCCTCTCAAGTGTCTGATCAAGGTCTCCGGCGAGGGCCATGGTCGGCCATGCCGGGCGGCAGCCACCGAGGGCCGCGTGGCCCGAGGAAACCGCCTCGTCGAGGTCGCCGACTCCGGCTCGCGCCATTCCCATGATCAGCAAGGAGCGCGCGTATCCGGACGGGTGCTCGCCGCGTTGCCTGGCCTCGGGCCGGTAGACACTCCTGATCACTCGGTCGGTGGCGCCGACCGCCTCACGGTATTCGCCGAGCAGCATCAGCGAAGTAGCTGTATATGGCGGATCTTCTGCCAGGTTGATGGAGAACGCACCGGTCGTCGCAGCATCGTCTGGAAGCTTCGCGATCGCCGTAGCGGCATGGCGGCGCGAGGCGGTCATGCGGTGTTCGTCGCCGGCCAAGGCCGCGGCCCGCATCTCCTGAGAGGCGAGCTTGGCATGCACGACCGTCCCTACCAACGCCTGCTTCTGGCCCCGGTACGCGAATTCCATCGACCGACGTGGCTGCCCCTGATAGAACGCGATCATGGATCGGGTCCAGGTCGCCCAGGCCTCCATCTCCGGATGCCCGGCCTCGCGACCGCTGCGCTGCGCATCCGCACACCACACCCGTGCCGCCGAATGTTCTCCCATGTCGCAGGCGGCGACGGCGAGCAGGCTGGACAGCCATCCGGCCGCCACGATGAGGTCGGTACGTCGCCGGACCCCGGCGTCCTTCAGGATCTCTCCCGTGTAGCCCCGAACGACCAGCAGCTCGTCATAGACCTCTGAAGGAGACCGCGAGCAGACGGTCATGGAGTAGTGCTCGATCAACTCACTCAGGCTCCCGACGACCGAGCTCACGCGATCGTGCCCAATGAGATCAAGGGCTTGGGTGACTCTCCGCCCTTCCCCGAGTCCGAGCAGGGGCAACGCGGCTGCCGCGACCCCCTGCTTCACGAAAGCTCTGCGCAGCATCTCCGCGATCTGCTCCCAGCCGTGAACGCCCGCCTGTGGATCTGCGGCGAACTGTAGAGCGATCACGCCCGCCGGTGCAGCAGGGGCAATCACCTGAACCCCACGCCTGTCCGCGCGCGTGACTTCACACGCGGCCTCAAGCCGCCTCAGGTCTGCGTCGAGTGCGGCCGCGAGCGCGGGCAGATGAACGTCCGGCACACGCCGTTCGCACTCGTACCGGGAGATGTCCCACCGTGTGAGCGTCGCCCCGGAGATCCCGTTCACGTGCTCAGCCAGCGCCGCCTGAGAGAGCCGCGCCGCCTTACGAAGCTCATGGAGCAACGGCCCGATCCGCTCGCCGCCATGTCTGCTCATGGGTCTCCAGGCCAGGTGTGCGCCAGCGTGTGGGCCTCGTCTGGCCCACCTGAGGCTCCTCTTCATACTGCACCCGACGCGCTTCAGTAAGCAGGAAGTCACCAGCAGTAAAGGACACGAATGAGGCTTCCCGCAGTCCCCAGCCCGGATGGCCTGAGTTGTCGGCTCATCCTGTCGGCGGACATGAGGATGATCCGCCTAGCCCGCAAGCTCGCCGAGAACGCGCTCGAAAACTGGAGCCTCACGCACCTCAGGCTGCCCGTGACCACAACGGTCACCGAGCTGGTCACCAACAGCTCGAAAGCTGCGTCCGGCTCAGAGATAGAGGTCGTCCTCCGCCTTCAGGGTCCATGGTTCCGCTTGGAGGTCCGGGATTCCTCGGATGTCATCCCCGAGGTTCCCGCGGAGCTGGACCTTGACGCCGAAGACGGCCGAGGACTGTGGGTCGCCTCCCACCTGGCCGACAAGTTCGGCATCGACCCAGGTCCGCACGGCGGCAAAACCATCTGGGCGATGTGGCTTCAGGACCGTCCGGACGAACAGTGCTCCCCCTTGCCATGACTCAGATGGCCACTGACCGAACCGGCTTGACCATCCTGCCGGAGGCGGTCCGGAACCGACTCCAGGAGCACACGCCAATGCTCTGCCTGACTCGGATCGCCAAGGGTTGGAACTAGAAGCCGCCCCAGAAGACATACCCGGAGAGCGAGTTCACGGCGTGGGGTGCCGAGCCCGTGGAGCCCTTCGGGGTTGGTACGAGCTTCCAGTCGCCGTCCCACTTCACGGTCGTGATCCGAGCTGTGCGGACCCCTGCCCCGCGCGCGGGGTCCCGCGACACGGTTCCGATGACCGCGGTCTGGGGCGTGTAGGAAACAACGTGAAAGCCCGCGATCTGTGCCGCGTCCTTGTCCGCTACCAGAGGTTGGGAAGGCCGGACCCGCGCATAGGCCGCCTTGCCTTCGCCCGCCACGGCCTGCTGCTCCAGAATCTCTTGCCACCCTGTCGACCGATCGAGACGCACGCTGATCTGCACCGCGGCGATCAGGGCCCCGCGCGGAGAGTGCGCGTAGCAGCGGGCGATGTCCCCCTGGGTCTCCATTGGCCCGACCGCCGGCGAGAACGGCACCGCGACCCCCCTGAAGCGCTTCCACCACACCTGCCTCGGCGCCGTCTGCGGAAGATCCTGGTGCGTGTCACTGGGATGACAGGTGCTTGCCTGCGCCGGACTTGCGGTCAGGGGCGCGGGCTTCGCTGTAGCCGCCGCGGTCTTCTCCTGGCCCTCCTCTGAACATCCGACAACGCCCAAGACTGCAACCATGACCGGCAGGCAGGCTTTCTTGAACATGAGGGACTCACTTCGCATGGCGGACCTGACAGAGGAACCTGACATATTAGGCCCTCTTGATCAAGAGTCCCTCGACGATTCACGCCCACCCCCACACCGCCCGGCGCTCCGGACAGCGTGCCCGCGTCGCCAGCAAGGAGCGCCAAGGAGGGCTGTCCGAGCGGAGCGAGGGCCACTGTGCCTCGGCTGCGGGCGCTATGTCGGTGGCGGGGGTTATAAGTGGGGCATGACGCCCTTGCATTGGAAGCTCGTCGTGGACGCCAACGATCCGCATGCTCAGGCCGACTTCTGGGCCGCTGCGCTCGGCTATGAGGTTGAGGATCACAGCGTCCTCATCGGCAAGCTCCTCGATCTGGGCGCCGTGCCGTCCGAGATCGTCATCGATCATCGGGATCGGCGCGCCTGGTGGGACGCGGCAGCGGTACGTCATCCCGACGATCCGCATGACGCGGAAAGTGGGACCGGGCTTGGGCGTCGGTTGCTCTTCAATCGTGTGCCGTCGTCGGAGACTAAGGCTGGCAAGAACCGGCTGCACATCGACCTGCACGGGGCTGCGGGTGAGCGGGAGGCTGAGGTCGAACGGCTCCGTGGCCTCGGGGCACAGGTGCAGAACCACGTGAAGGAGCCCGGCGGCGAGTGGGTGGTCATGACGGACCCGGAGGGCAACGAGTTCTGCGTGCACTAGCCCTCTGGCTGGCTTGGAGGGGACGCACCACTTCAAGGGGTGGGGGTCTGGGGGCTTGCCCCCAGCCTGGGGTCCGGGGCGGGAGCCCCGGGGAGGCTGTCCGAGCGCTGGCGAGGGCCTTGCCTTTGGCAAAGGACGACCCCGGCCGGATGCGGGTCCGGCCGGGGTCAGGCGGCGTTGGGCTCGGGGAGAGCCGCCAGGACGGTGGCGACGCCGTTGGCGTCGGCCACCTCTACGTGGGGGACGTCGATGAAGACGCGGAGGGGGCCGGGCGGGAGGCCTAGGTCGTCGGCTACTTCGAGTTGGATGGCGCGGAGTGGGATGTAGGCGAGGTAGCCGCGGTAGACGTTCTGGGAGCGGAACATGGCGGTCATGATCAGGCGGTAGCCGCGGATGCGGAACGAGAGGGCGGCCAGGGGCGGGATGGTGTCGCCGGGTTCGCCGGGGACGGCCAGGGAGATCCACGCGCTGGTGGTCCAGGGGCGGGCGCGGAGGAGGTCGGCGACCCAGTGGAGCTGGTGGACGCCGTTCAGGTCGCGCATGCGCTCTTCGTACTCGGGGTGAACGGAGAGGCGGGGTTGGTCCTGGGCCCAGCGGGCCATGCGGGTGCGGTCGCCGTATTCGCGGAGGATCGGGTCCTCCCAGCTCAGTGAGGCGATCTCGAAGAGGACGGGCGGGCCCTCGATGATGGGGCCGCGGTCCTCCATGCCGGCCTCACCGGCCGACCATACGTGGCGGAGCACGGCGATCCATGCCCTGCCGCAGGTGTCCCAGCGCTGTACGGCCGGCTCCACGTCAGGACTCCCCGCCGGAATTCGCCCCTCTCGAGGCGAACGGAAACAGTGAATTATTTGCCGTGGTGAATGCGGGAGGGGGAACAATTACCGCCCGCACGTCGTGTCCACTCATGACTCCGCCCCACTGCCACTCCGGACGCGGTCACATTGAGTGTTAGCCCAGGTTCGGCTGGACTTCGCCGCACCCGTAGCGGCCTACGTCAAGTATCGGCCAAACAGTGCGAAAAGGGTAGGGTGAATATGCCTTTGGGCCCCCTGGGACTTTCCCCGGAAAGCTATTGGACACCGGGTCCAGGGGTGTTCCTATTCCACAATCTGACTATTCTCAACCCAGATGTCTACTCGCCGTCAACACGATGTCAATCGGACTTTGGGACGACTTCAATCGGGCCGGTGCAGGACCAGGTAGCCGTCACGGGCGAAGAGGGTCCGGTAGCCGCTCGCCTGGAGCTGCGTCACCCGGAGCCGCTGCTCCTCGACGGCCCAGAAGGGGAACTGGATGCGCCTGGTGTCGGCGACCACCCATGGGGCGTTCCGGGGGCGCCGATCCCACAGCAGAACGCGGGCGCGGGTCGACAGGACGGGGCCGATCGGGTTGACCGCCTCGACCAGCGCGTCGTCGGGGACGAGGGCTGCTGCGGCGGCAGCGGCGCGCGCCCGGTCGTTTCGCCGCCACAGATTCGGGTCGGCGAGGGCGTTGAACGAGAAGTACGGAACAGTGATCAACGCGGCGGCTGCAATTCCTGCGCCGGTGAGCATTCCAGGATGAAGATGAGTTCGAACGCGTTCGGGGAGACGGGCGCGGGCTTTGGCGAGCTGCGGGGCCAGAACGCGGCGAAGCCGGACCGAGCCGTCGACCGCGGCCATGAGCAGGACCGCGATCAGGAACGCGTTGTAGTGGTAGCGCGGCTCCCACCAGTTGGCGCGGTCGGCCAGCATCCGTTCGGCCACCAGCGGGAGGACGGTCAGGGTCAGCGGGGACGCCAGGGGCAGGAGGAGCAGGGGGGCCACGAGCAGGGCCATCGTGCCGACCTTGATGGACGGGGTCAGCAGGCCGGTCACCACGTCCCACGGGTGCGTCAGCGCGTGCCGGGCGGCGCTCGACATGTCCGAGCCGAGCGAGCCGTACGCCCAGTAGTAGTCGTCGTCGCCGCCGAAGGCGGTGATCAGCACCTTGGAGCACAGCCAGGTCGCGACCATGCCGACCACGATGTAGCCCGCGCCCCAGCGCCGTTCGCCGCGCCGGGTGAGCAGGTAGAGGCCGAAGCCGACGAGCAGGAGGCCCATGTCCTCCTTGACCAGCAGGAGGGCCGCGGCGACGATGGCCGCCTGGCGGCGCTTGCCGGCGTCATACCGTTCCACCATGAGCGCGGTCAGCAGCGGTACGAACGCGACCTCGTGGAAGTCGAAGTCCAGCGCCTCGGCGATCGGCCACGACAGCGTGTAGCCGATCGACACGCCGTAGGCGGCGCCGCGGCCGAGGTGGCGGCGCGTGTAGCGCCAGATCGGCACGATCGCCAGCGCCAGCAGCAGCGCCTGCGCGATGAGCAGCGTCGCCGGGCCGTCGTGGATCCAGTAGAACGGGGCCAGCAGCGCCAGGATCGGCGAGAAGTGGTCGCCGAGGATCGAGAAGTCCGACCCGAACCCGTTGTGCACGCTCTTGACCATCGCGCGCGGCATCTCGAAGCGGCTGTACGAGCGGATCGCCTGGTCGAAGATCACCAGGTCGTACGTGCTGGCCTTGAACGTGTAGAGCTGCAGCAGCGAGTAGGTGCTGTAGAGCGCCGCGGCGGCGGCGACCAGCAGCGCGGGCGCGGGCGGACGCCGGACCCATCGCGGACGGCCCGCCGGTTCCTCGTCTGCGCGTTCGTCCACCGCAACTGCCTCTGCCACGCGCCTGGACGCTACCAGTCCGGAGCCCGTGGTCGAGCCATCACCGCCTGTTGATCATCACCCTCGCGCCGCCGCCGCGCGCACGCCCGCCGCCCGACGGGACGAACGGTTCACCACGCGCCGCGCGGACGGCTCGCCGCACGACGGGTGCATGGCCCGACGGGCGCACGGGCCGCCGCACGACGGGCGCACGGGCCGCCGCACGACGGGCGGACGGGCCGCCGCGCGACAGGCACACGGGCCACCGCACGACAGGCACACAGGCCACCGCACGACAGGCACACAGGCCACCGCACGACAGGC
>NZ_JAGEOJ010000003.1 GCF_017573505.1 Actinomadura barringtoniae | reverse complement strand
GCGTCGGGAGCCTCGGTCCCGCCGACGGCCGGTGTTTCGCTCTCGGCGGCGCGGCGTTCGGCGCGTTCGGCCTCCTGGCGGGCCCGGCCGGACTGGAGCCGGGGGATGTACCAGGTGGCGAACAGGCCGATCACGATGCCCGCCACGCAGACCCAGATCCACCAGCGGTCGGCCTTGGGCGGGCCGACGATCAAGAGGACCACCAGCGCGACCGCCCACGCGGCGGTGCCGCCGAGGGCGATCCGCACGTCGTTGGTCTCCAGCGG
Organism: Actinomadura barringtoniae; assembly: GCF_017573505.1. Taxonomy (GTDB): domain Bacteria; phylum Actinomycetota; class Actinomycetes; order Streptosporangiales; family Streptosporangiaceae; genus Spirillospora; species Spirillospora barringtoniae. The sequence goes on along the minus strand of NZ_JAGEOJ010000003.1, from coordinate 662,815 downwards.
CGGCGGATCGGCACGGCGCGGTCGGGCGGTCATGTGATCAGCGTAATCGGCGGTACCCGGAGATCTGGATCACACCCCCGCGGGCCGGGGGCGATCAGCGCAGCCCGCCGATCACCATCCGGATCAGCAGTTCGTAGCTCTCCTCCAGGTCCTCGGGCAGGCCGAAGCCCCCCGCGGCCTCCAGCATGGCGAAGCCGTGGACCGACGAGCGCACGCAGCGCGCGGCGTGTATCAGGTCCGGCCCCGCCAGCTCGTAGGCGCGCAGAACGGCCAGGATGATGTCCAGAAGGCGGTTGGCGGCGGCCTGGATGCGAGGCTCCTCCTCGGGCGCCTGGTCCATCGCGGCGTAGCGGCCGGGATGGTCGACGACATAGGAGCGGTAGGCGCGCATCACGGCCCGTACGGCGTCGTCGCCGGAGCGGCCCAGGGCGGCGTCGCCGAGCCGTTCGGTGAGCTCCTCGAGCACCCGCAGGGTGACCAGTTGCCGCAGCTCGGCGAGGTTGCGCACGTGCTTGTAGAGGGACGGGGTCGCGACCCCGGCGACGCCCGCTACGGCGGAGAGGGTGAGGGCGGCGGGTCCCTCGGTGTCGACGATCTCGATGGCGGCGTCGACGACCCCGCCGGGCGACAGCCCCACTCGCGGCATGGGGGAGACCTCCTCGAATGTACGACAGATAGCCATGAAGCTAATCTGATTAGCCATCGATGTCAAGGCTTGGCGTGGCACGATGTCGGGAAGCAAGCCCAGCGACCGATCGGAGGGGTGGAGTCGGCCGCGAACGGCGACCCGCGCGCGTGGAATAGATCACGAACGTGGATCGTTAGCAAAGGCAATGACTTCTGCGAACGAACATGACGATGTCACCGACCGGAAGGCGAGCGCCGTCGTCGGCCCAGGGCCTGGCCGAAGACCTGCGCATCTCGATCGCCCGGCTGTCGCGCCGCCTGCGCACGCTGAGGCCCGCAAGCCCCGACGGCGGCGAGGCCGCGGGCGCCCTGACGCTCACCCAGTTCGCCGCGCTGGCGGCGCTGGAGCGGCACCCCGAGATGACCCCGAGGGAACTGGCCGACCACGAGAAGGTGCAGCCGCCCTCGATGACCCGGGTGATCTCCTTCCTGGAGGACCAGGGCCTGGTGGAGCGGAGCCCGCACCCGACGGACGGGAGGCAGGTGATGCTGAACGTGACTCAGGCGGGCCGGGACCTGCTGGCCGACGAACGTCGCCGCAAGGAGGCGTGGCTGTCGCGCCGCCTCGGCGAGCTGACGCCGGAGGAACGGGCGATCCTGAAGAAGGCCGCGCCGATTCTGGACAAGCTCAGCAAGGCCTGACCCCGGCCGCCCCGCCGGTCGCAGAGCCGGCCGCCCCGCCGGCCGCAGAGCCGGCCGCAGAGCCGGCCGCCCCGCCGGTCGAAGGGCCGCTGGACGAACGGCCGCTGGATGAAGGGCCGGCGGAGAAGGCCGGGATGTTCCGGTCGCTCCGCACGCACAACTACCGGCTGTTCGCGGCCGGTCAGGTCGTCTCCAACACCGGCACCTGGATGCAGCGCGTCGCCCAGGACTGGCTGGTCCTGGAGCTGGCGCACGGCTATGGCGCCGCGGCGCTCGGCATCACCACGGGCCTGCAGTTCCTCCCCATGCTGCTGTTCGGGCTCTGGGGCGGGGTCGTCGCCGACCGCTACCCCAAGCGCCGCGTCCTGATGATCACCCAGATCTCGATGGGCATGCTCGCGCTGATCCTCGGCGTGCTCGCGATCACCGGCACCGCCCAGGTCTGGCACGTGTACGTGCTGGCCTTCGGTCTCGGTCTCGCCACCGTCGTCGACAACCCCACCCGTCAGTCGTTCGTGGTGGAGATGGTCGGCAAGCGCGACCTCCCGAACGCCATCGCCCTGAACAGCGCCACGTTCAACGGCGCCCGGCTGATCGGCCCGGCGGTCGCCGGCGTGCTGATCGCCGCCATCGGCACCGCCCCCGTCTTCTTCGTCAACGCCGCCTCGTTCGGCGCGGTCCTGCTCGGCCTGTACGCGATGCGCGAGAGCGAGCTGAACCTGGCCGCCCCCGTCGCGCGCGCCAAGGGCCAGCTCAGGGAGGGGCTGCGGTACGTGCGCGGGCGCCGCGACCTGATGCTGGTGCTCGTGCTGGTCGGGTTCGTCGCCATGTTCGGCATGAACTTCCAGATCACCATCGCGCTCGTCGCGCGGGAGGTCTTCCACTCCGGGGCGTCCTCGTTCGGCCTGGCCACCAGCATGCTGGCGGTCGGCGCGCTCACCGGCGCCCTGCTCGCCGCCCGGCGCGCGGCCCGGCCCCGCATGCGGCTGCTGCTGTCCGCCGTCCTGGTCTTCGGCGTGGCCGAGGTGCTCACCGGCCTGATGCCGACCTACTGGGCGTTCCTGGTCCTGCTCGTGCCGACCGGTATCGCGATGATGACCTTCACCACCGCGGCCAACGCCACCATGCAGCTGAACGTCGCGCCGGAGATGCGCGGCCGCGTCATGGGGCTCTACATGTTCGTCTTCCTCGGGACCAACCCCCTGGGCGCGCCGATGGTCGGCTGGCTGGCCCAGCATTTCGGCCCCCGGATGACCATCGTTCTCGGCGGTCTGGTGACGGTCGTGGTGGCCCTCGCGGTGGCGGCGTTGTCGGCTCCGCGCGAGGCCGTGCGGCCCGCCCTGTCCAAGGCCCTGGCCAGTGGACTCGCCAAAGGTAGGTCCGAGCTGTCCGAAAGGAGGGCCGCGTTCGCCCGGAACAGGGCGTGACAAGCCGGTACGAGGGCTGACAGGCTGTCCATGTGGCGGTGCACATCGAGCCTCTGGAACGCGTATGAGGCTGTTCGTCGCGCTCGTACCGCCGCCCGAGATCCTGGACGAGCTCGAAGAGGCCCTCGCGCCGTATCGCGACGACTGGGCGGATCTGCGCTGGGTGCGGCGCGAGTTGATCCATGTGACCCTCAGTTTCCTGGGCGACGTCGACGACGCCATGATGGAACGCCTGCTGCCGCGCCTGGAGCGGGCCGTCGCCCGGCACGACCGGCTGGCGCTGTCGCTGGCGGGCGCGGGCGCGTTCCCCAGCAGCGGCGCGCACGCACGGGTCCTGTGGGTCGGCCTGTTCGGCGACCGGCGCGGGCTGGCCCGGCTGGCGGCCTCGGCCACGGCCGCGGGGCGGCGCGCCGGAACGCCCCCCGACAAGCACCGCACGTTCCGGCCGCACGTGACGCTCGCCCGGTGCCGTAACCCGGTCGACGTACGGCCTCTGCTCGAACCGCTGCAGTCGTTCGCCGGCTCGACCTGGATCGCGGAATCGGTCCATCTGATGCGCAGTCATCTGCCCACCAAGGTGAACACGCAGCCCGAGTACGAGTCGATCAAGACCTGGACGCTCGGCTGATCCTAACGCTCTGACCTGCGCCTCCTTCTTTCTCGCGATGGACGCTTGACGAATGAGTGGGTGCTCACTCATTATGAATGAGTACCCACTCAGAGATGAGCTGACGGAGGCAGGACGATGAGCGGTGAATTCAAGGATCTGGCCGGCAAGGTCGTCGTCATCACGGGCGGCTCGCGCGGCCTCGGGGCCCAGACGGCCCGCGAGTTCGCCGGGCAGGGCGCGAAGGTGTGCGTCGTCGGACGCGACGCCGAGGCCCTGGACGGCGTCGTCGCCGGGATCGTCAAGGACGGGGGCACCGCGATCGCGGTGACCGCCGACGCCACCGACTCCGGCGCCCTCGCCTGGGTCCGCGAGCGGACCGAGACCGAGCTCGGCCCGGTGGACGTGCTCTGCGCGTTCGCCGGCGGCCAGGGCTTCCCGGTGCCGAGCCTGGAGCTCACCGAGGAGCGCTGGCGCGAGGTCATCGACGCCGACCTGACCTCGGCGTTCCTCACCGTCAGCACGTTCCTGCCCGGCATGGCCGAGCGCGGCGCCGGATCGATCATCCTCATGTCGTCGGCGTCCGGGCGCCAGCCGAGCCGCGCCAACCTCGCCTACGGCGCCGCGAACGCGGGCCTGGTCATGATGGCCCGCCACCTGGCGAACGAGATCGGCCCGAAGGGCGTCCGGGTCAACTGCATCGCGCCCTCGGCGATCCTCACCGAGAAGGTCGACCAGATGATGCCCGGCGAGATCAAGAAGCAGGTCGCCGCCGACCACCCGCTCGGCCGCATCGGCACCACGCACGACATCGCCCAGACGGCCATGTTCCTGGCCTCCGACGCCAGCGGCTACCTCACCGGCCTGACGCTCGACGTCGCCGGCGGCCGCATCACCAACTGACCCGCTGACGCCACTGCCCCTGCACCCATAACCCCCTGGAGGACCGTCATGAGCACGCCCATATCGCCCGCAGCCCGCCCTGACGCCGTCGCGACGCCGTCCAAGCCCATGCGCGACCACGGCCCCCTCATGGGCTTCCTGTACGTGGTGCTGTTCTTCGTGGGCCTGATCGGCTCCAGCGTCGTCGGCGGCGCGGTCTACCCGTCGCCGTTCGACGACGCGAGCAAGATCCAGCAGTACTTCGCCGACAACCACGACGCCGTCATCCTCATGGGCATCGCCCAGACCGCCGCCGCCCTCGCGCTGGTGGTGTTCGCCGCCGGGATCGGCGCGCTGGTCAGGGACCGCACCAACCTCGGCAGCGGCCCCGGCGGCGTGGTCCAGGCCGCCGGAACGCTCTCCGCCGCGTTCCTCATGCTCTCGGGCCTCAGCGGCTGGATCACGGTCCGCGACGAGGCGCTGGCCCAGCCCGCGCTGGTCCGGGCCCTGCACGACTTCGCCTTCATGACCGGCGGCGTCGCTCAGGTGACCACGTTCGGGCTGTTCGTCGGAACGGCCTCCGCCGCCGCGCTCAAGGCCGGTCTGCTGCCGCGCTGGATCTGCTGGCTGGGCGGGGTCTGCGCCGCGGCCTCGCTGGCCTCGGTCCTCGCGCTCGCCTCCGAGCCCGCCGCGTTCCTGCTGCCCGTGGGCCGCTTCTCCGGCATCATCTGGGTGGTCGCGGCCGGGGTCGTCCTGACGCTCCGCCGCCCGGTCAGCGGGCGCACACAGCGGTGACGCGCAGCCGCCAAGGGCCGTTGCCCTTCGGACCCGCAGCGGTCCTGGCGCCGGTGACCCCATCGGGGGCGCCGGCGCCGAAGGCGTTCACCAGGCTCGTCTTCTGCTGGAACGTGGTGAAGCCGCTGCCGAGCCTGCGCGTGTCGGCCGGGCAGAGCAGCTTGTAGTCCTTGCTCGCGGTGGACCTGCTCGCCGAGGTCCAGGTCCGCACCTGCCACTTGGCGGGGGCCTTCGCGCAGACGGCGTACGCGGTGACCTGAGAGGCATCGGGCGCCTGGACGAAGCCGCCCTTCCCGCGCTTGACGGGGCCGAGCCCGCTCAGAGCCGATCCGCCGGCCGAGGTGACCTTTCCGCCGAAGCCGACCACGCGGGTGCCGACAGGGCAGGGCGCCCAAACCTGGCGCTTGGACGGGGGCCCGCTGGGGCCGGTCTTGCTGACGATGCCGACGTCCGACAGCCCCTTGGCACAGGTGGCGGCGGCGTTCTCGTCCGCACCGGCCGTACCGCCGCCCCAGGTGACGGTGAAGCCGTCGCCGCCGGAGCCGTGGAACGGGATCGCCGCCGTCGGCGCGGAGTGACCCCGCACCCCGGTCGCGAAGCCGCCGCCGCTGATCACGCTGAATCCGGGCGGGCACATCGCGGTGGCGGTCCGGGTGCCGGGCGCGGCCTTGGCGGTGACGTTGCGGATCTCCGTCTGGGCCGCCGCGACGTTCACCGTCTGGGGCGCGGGCGCCGGGTCGGTGGCCGAGTCGGCGCCCGAGTCGCCGAACGCCACCACGCCGGACACGGCCGCGGCCGCCACGACGCCGCCGGTCAGCACGACCGCGGACGCGCGCTTGACCTTCGTGGACCGTGTCGCCTTCCGCTTGCGCGGGGGAGAGATCGGGTCCATGTCCAGCTCGGCCGCGAGCCGCTCGACGGGTGTGTCCTCAGGAGCCAGCGGCGGTTGCGGCTGCCGGGCCGGCTCCGCTCGCTCCGCCTTCAGAACGGGCTGTGCCTGCTGCGCGGTCTGTACGGGCCGTACGGGCCGTTCGGGCTGCGAAGGCTCGGCCTGCCCGGCCTGCCCGGCCTGCCCGGCCCGCTCGGCCCGCTCGGCTCGTTCCGGGGCCGGGCCGCCACCGCCGGCGAGGCGGCGCCGGTGCAGGACGACGGCGCCGACGGCCAGGGCTCCACCGGCGGCGACGCCGATGAGCACGAGGCGGGAGGCCTTCACTATGGACAGCTCCGGATAGACGACGGTCAGGCAGGCATGATTCCGCTGATCCTGACGATGGTGTCACCGACACGCCGCCCGCGGTCGGAAATGCCGCGAAGATCCGAAAATGTGATTGAGCGCACTACAGCTCGGGTGGCGGGGGAGCGGGCCGGTCGGCGTCCGGCGGGCCCCACGGCAGGCCGAACCGTTCGCAGGCGCGGCGCAGCTCGACCAGGTCGGGCGGGAACGACACCTGCCGTACGACCCGGCCTCCCGGGCTCCACACCACGAGGCGGGGCATCCGTTCGGTGGAGTCGTCGATGCCGACGCCGCCGACCCGGTCCCGGCCCAGGTCCCACTGGACCCGGCCGCGGCGGGTGACGACCGCCAGGCCCGCCGACGACACCCGCAGCTGCGACCGGTTGCGGTCGTACAGCCAGTAGCCGCCGAGCCCGACCAGCAGGCCGACGGGTGCCGACCAGCTCGCCGTCGCCGCGAACCCGCCGAGCTCGGGCCCGAGCCAGACCGCGCCGAGCAGCGCGACCACCTGGCAGAGGACGACGCTCATGCCGTACGTGCCGATGCGCGAACGCCGGGTCGCATCCAGCAGGACGCCGGGTGCGGTGACCGGGCCGGGCGGCGGCGTGAGGTCGATCTCGGGCAGGAGCTCCTCCGGCTCGGTCTCGGCCGGGGCCGTCGTGGCCGCCGTCGTCGAAGCCGTGAGCGCGGGCTGCTCCGGTTGCTCGGTTTGTTCGGGCGGCGGGGCCGAGAGCGTGGAGACGGCCGAGTGGAACGCGGCGCTGAGGTAGGCGTCGTACTCGGCGTCGGTGACCGGCAGCCCGGCCCGCCGCGCCGTCTCGCGCAGGTCGGTACGGGAGATCCGCAGCGCCGACAGGGGCGCGGCGAAGAACTCGTCGCCGTCGGAGTCGTACAGCCGGACCCAGGCGTGCCCGGCGATGGTCAGCAGCTCGATCCCGCCGATGCGGTCCTGCGGCATCTTCAGCACGACGTCGCCGGCCGCGTCGGCCCAGCCGAGGCCGCCGTCGGCGACCACGAGGCGCCCGCCGGGCACCTGGGCGAAGATGTCGGGCAGCCCGTCCAGTCCGTAGTCGGGCGTGCGCGGCGGCCGGGTGCCCGGCGTGATCACGCGGTAGCCGTGGTCGTCGAGGGCGTGCGCGAGCTGGAAGGAGTCCAGCCCATGCGCGGGCAGCCGGGCGATCAGCCGCAGCCGGTGGTCGAACGCCAGCACCGCCAGCGAGGACGAGCGCGGCGCCGCCGACACCGGGTCCAGGCGCAGGCCGGGCCCGACCGAGAGCGCCGCGACCTCGGCCGCGTCCAGGCTCGTCCCGCCGCGGCCCTGCACCACCAGCCGTTCGGCGGAGATCGTCCAGCGCACCTGGGCGGCCCGCAGCACCCGGCGCCGCGCGACCAGCACGGCGCCGGTCGCGGCCAGCGCCCAGCAGCCGGCCGCCAGGCGCGGCCCGAACCCGTCGGCGCCCTCGACCGCGATGCGGGCGATCATGGTGGCGCCGAGCAGGCCCGCCAGCGCCCCGAACAGCGCGATCCGGCGCGGGCTCGGCAGATGCGCGGGCGAGGACAGCCGCAGCTCCCCGGACGCGGCCGGAGCGGGTCGCGGGGCCTCGTCGTCGTCGGCGGGCTCGGCCGTCCCGGTCGTACGGGGCGGCTCGTGGGCGGCGGCCAGCAGCTCGGCCTCCTGGTCCAGCAGGCGCTGCTCGGCGGCGTGGTCGCGGGACAGGCCCGCCTCGTCGAAGGTCAGCGGGCCGTCGGCGTCGTCGGCAGCCGGGTCGAGCAGGTCGGCCGCCTCGCCGTCCAGGATGTGCACGGGCATGCCGACGCGGCGCGCGGTCACGAACAGGGCCAGCGGCTCCATGCCCATCGCCGTCAGCTCGCCCACGGCGTTCCGGCCGAACTTGTGGAAGACCGTGAGGACGCCGTCGTCGCTGGTCACGGCCAGGCCGTCGATCCGGGACCGCTCGTAGCTCACGATGCTGAGCCCGCCCGGGCCGAGGCGTTCCAGCCCGTCCTCGGTGAGCCGCCAGTGCGGGCGGGCGCGGCGGCGCCGCGCCTCGGGCAGCGCCCCGATCAGCCAGGGGGTGGCCGCGACGGCGCCGATCAGCGCCGCCCAGAGCCAGACGGGCTCGATGGGCAGCAGCGCGAGGGCCACCGCCAGCAGGGAGAAGGGTCCCGCGGCGACCGGGCGCCACCGGCCGCCGGGTTCGTGCAGGCCGACCAGCTCATGCTCCACAGTCCGCATCCTCACACGGGTCCGGGCGGGCCCGTCCCTCCTTTCACTGTGCACGGCGCTCAGGAGCGCCTGCGTACCACGCCGTATCCGACGACCGCCGCGATCGCCACCGCGAGGATCAGGCCCCCGCTCGCCATCTTCGAGTCCTTCTTCCCCTTGTCCGCGTCGTCCTTGCCGTTGCCCGCCGCCCGCGTCGTCGCGGTCGGGGAGGGAAGTACCTCCGCGGGCAGCGGCACCTGGTAGACCGGCTGGTTCTCACCCTCCGACCCCACCAGCAGCGACCGCCCGTCCGCCGTGTAGGTCACCGACTCGCCCTGCTCCTGGGCGGGCAGCGACACCCCATGCGACTTGCCGGGCCTGCCGTCGTCCTTCACCGAATAGATTCGTGCGCCGAAGTAGGTACGGATGACAAAGCTTCGCCCGTCGGGTGCGAACGCGCCGTCGGTCGCGATCGCCGGGGCGTCGCCGATCTTGTGAAGCTTGTTGTAGCCGCCGGTGCGCAGCTTGGCGGGCGCCTCGTACAGCGCCCCGGAGAACAGCTTGCTGGCGATGTAGAGCCGGCCCGTCTTGGGGTTGATCATCAAGGTCTCGGCGTTGCGTGGGCCGTCCTCGTACTTGAACCTGAACGCCGTGGCGTGGATCGTCTGGCTGCGCAGCTGGGACGGCTCGGGGATCCGGTAGACGGTGACGTACGGCCAGGCGCCGCCGAGGTTGTCGCCGATGTCGGCCGCGTAGATGGCCGGGCGGCCCTTGTCGTCGCGGCCCATCGCCATGGCCTCCCAGTCGCGGGCTCCGGCGCCACCGAAGGTGTAGACGGCCTTGGTGGAGCCGTCCGGGCCGAGTGCGAAGACCTGCGCGACGCCGCCGGAGTCGTTGTGGGTGTAGGTGATGCCCGGATGCTTCACGCTCAGCGCCAGGCCGCTGGACTCGGTGATCCGCGAGTCGCCGATCCGGAAGAGGATCTTGGCGTCCCGCGCCGCCGCTGCCGCTTCAGCGGCGGCGGATTCCGCCGCGGCGGCAGGGCGCGCGCTCGCGGTCGCGGGGACGGCGAGGGCCGGAGAGATCACCAGGGTGAGCGCGGCGAGCGTCGCTCCCGTACGGGCGGCGGGCGAAGGCATGATCCGATCATCCCCGATCACGCGCCCCGCGCCGCGGGTACGTGGTGTCGCGAGTCGCCCTGCCACGGTCAATTGAGCAGCGCGCCGATGACCACGGCCAGGACGAGCGCGGTCAGTACGGTGGGGAGCAGCCATTGGGGCGCGCGATTCACGCTCCGAGCTTATTCGGCCGGACCCCCGGTTCGAACCGGGCGCTCATGATCTGCATCTCATCCATCATGTGCGGATTGTTCGGGATGCTGCGTTCACCCCTCGCGGATCACCCTGGTCTGGCGTCGGAGGCGTTCGTGGCGCTCGGGACGCTGGCGGAGGAGCGGGGGACCGACTCGGCCGGCGTGGCGCTGCTGTCGGGGCGGCCGGTCGTGCGGGACACCAGGCTGCCGGCGGGCCGCGCCGACGCCAGGCGCTCGGACATGCGCCACGCGGCGTGCCGGGTGGTCAAGGGGCGCGGGCGGTTCTCGGAGATCTGGCGCGACGACCTGCGGCCGCATGTGGACGCCTCGCCGGTCGTCCTCGGCCACACCCGGTGGGCGACGCAGGGCTCGCCGTTCGACCTGGTGAACGCCAGCCCGCTGGTCGTGCCCGGCGGCGACGGGCCCGGCATCGTGGCCACCCACAACGGCGACGTGGAGGCGGGCGCGCTGCGGGAGCGGTTCGCGCTGCCGCCCGCGACCGGGACCACCGACAGCGAACGGGTCTTCCAGCTGCTCGCCGGGTGCCGGCGGCCCGCCGACGTGACCCAGGTGCTCGGCACGCTGGTCGGCCGGGCGGCGCTCGCCTGGGTCGACCGGGCCCGGCCCGACCGGGTCCACCTGGCCAGGGCCGCGCTCAGCCCGCTGGCCATCGCCATGGACGCCGAGCAGAACCTCTACTGGGCGTCCAACCCGCGCTGGTACCGAGAGGTCGCACGCGAGACCGGCGTCCGCTTCACCTCGGTCGTGATGCTCCGCGAGGGCACCTATCTGCAGGTCGGGCTGGCCCCGACCCGCAAGCGGCCCGTGCCGCGCGTACTCGGCCGCGCCGCGTTCCAGCCCACGGCGCGCGGCTGGGACACCGATCCCCGGGTGTGGACGGGCTTCACCACCCAGGACATGGAGCGTGATCGGCTCCTGCTCCGCCACCGCGTCGTGGCCGAGCAGGAGGCCGTTGCCTGCTAGCGATGCTCGCTGACCTCGGCCACCGCCCGAGCGCGACCGAAGGTCTGGCCGAGGAACGAGGCCAGATCGCGAAGCGATGCAGCGCTCGCCCCAAGCCCGGTTAGGCCGAGCCGCTAGGCGAGGCCGTAGGCCGGGATTGCTTTAACGGAGCTTCTCGACGACGTAGTCGATGCAGGCCGTGAGCGCCTCGACGTCGGCCGGGTCGATGGCCGGGAACATGCCGATGCGCAGCTGGTTGCGGCCCAGCTTGCGGTACGGCTCGGTGTCCACGATGCCGTTGGCCCGCAGCGCCTTGGCGACCGCGGCGGCGTCCACCGAGTCGGCGAAGTCGATCGTGCCGACGACCTGGGAGCGCTGGGCCGGGTCGGCCACGAACGGCGAGGTGTAGGACGTCTTCTCGGCCCAGGTGTACAGGCGCTGGGACGAGTCGGCGGTGCGCGCGGTGGTCCAGGCCAGGCCGCCCTGCTCGTTCATCCACTCGATCTGCTCGGCGAGCAGCAGCAGGGTGGCGACGGCGGGGGTGTTGTAGGTCTGGTCCTTGGCCGAGTTGTCGACCACGGTCGGCAGGCTGAAGAACTCCGGCACGTACCGGTCGGTGGCGGCGATCTCCTCGATCCGGGCCAGCGCGGCCGGGGAGGCGAGGGCGATCCAGAGCCCGCCGTCGGCGGCGAAGCACTTCTGCGGCGCGAAGTAGTAGACGTCGGTCTGGCTCACGTCCACGGGCAGGCCGCCCGCGCCGGAGGTGGCGTCCACCAGCACCAGCGAGCCGTCGTCGCCGACCCGCTGGATCGGCATGGCGACGCCGGTGGAGGTCTCGTTGTGGGTGAGGGCGTAGACGTCGACGCCGTCCTCGGCGGCCGGCAGCGGGTGCGTGCCGGGGTCGGAGGAGATGACCGACGGCTCGTCCAGCCAGGGCGCGCCCTTGGTGACCTTGGCGAACTTGCTGGAGAACTCACCGAACGTCACGTGCTGGGACTTGCTGCGGACCAGGCCGAAGGCCGCGGTGTCCCAGAACGCGGTGGTGCCGCCGTTGCTGAGCAGGACCTGGTAGCCGTCGGGCAGCGAGAACAGCTGCGACAGGCCGCTGCGCACGCGGCCGACGAGGGACTTGACCGGCTTCTGCCGGTGGGAGGTCCCCATGTAGGCCGAGCCGCTCTCGGCGAGAGCCGCGAGCTGCTCGGGACGGACCTTCGACGGACCGCACCCGAAGCGGCCGTCGGCGGGCTTGATGTCTGCTGGGATGACGATGTCGGTCACTCACAGCAGGCTACCCGGCCCGACTTGAAGATCACCTTTGGGTTCACATGCCGAGACGGGGCCGCCCTGGGGCGATCACCTGCGGCGTCGTAGCGCCCACGCCCCGAGCCCGGCGAGGCCGAGGAGGCACACCAGGGCCACGGTCCCGGGCGGGTAGAGCCACGCGTCGCCCCGGTCGTGGGCCTTCACGGCGTTGCTGATCCCGTCGTACGCCAGGAACGCCAGCAGCAGCGCGATCAAGATCACCGAGACGCGCCCGGCGACCGCGTTGTTGCGGCGGCGCCGCTCCTCGCGTTCCCGCTCGTAGCGTTCGAGCTCCTCGGCCCGGCTCTCCCGCTCGCCCTCCGGCGTCCCGCCGGCCACGGAGGCGGGGCCGATGTCCCCCTCGAGCGGTTCGTCTCCGTCATCGGTCACGTACTCAATGGTGTCAGAAACGATCCTTTTGGCCGCACGGTGCGTCCAATAGACCGGAGCCAGGAGATCGAACCGGGGGCCACGAGCGAAAGTGAGGCGTTGTGCATGCCGGGCGACGGCGGCAGGGTCCTGACCGAAGACCGACTGCGCGGAGTGCTCGATCTGTTCGAACGGCTGCGGGAGCGGCCGACCCGGAGATGGCGCGAACGGGTGCGCCCCCTGCTCCTCCTGGTGGGGGCCGGCAACCACACCAGGCACGTCGCGGACCTGCTGCTCAAGCGGTGTGAGGACGAGCGGGCCCCGGTCTCGCACATCGCCGCCGAGACCGCCGCCACCGACGTCGCGGGCGTTCTGCGGGAGGCCAAGCGGGAGCTCTCCCAGCCCAGCAGCCGCCCGCGCGGGGAACCGCCGCTGCGCTTCCCGCTGCTGGACATGGCGCTGTGGCTGAGCGACCTGCGCGAGATCCGGGTGGCCGGCGACCGGCCGATCCCCAGGAACCTCACGCACGCCGAACGCGAGAACCGCAAGCTGGTCCAGCGGCTCACCCACCCGCCGATCGGCGACAACGAGAACTCACGCCGCCGCGAGCTCAACCGGGTCATCCGCAGCCGTGGCCGCGACGTGCTGCGCGACCTGGACGAGGGGCACCGCAGCAGGCCCGCGACGTTCCTGGCGTTCCTGGAGCAGATCGCGCCGATCGGCGTCGCCGCCGTCGCGCTGATCAGCGCGGGCACCGCCGCCGCGCTCGACCTGGCCGCCGCCGGTTTCGCCGCGGCGCTGGGCCTGGCGTTCGTCGCGGTGCAGATCGTGGCGCGCACCCGCGGCTGGGCCGGTGTCCTGCGGTACCGCTGGTTCACCCGGCAGCCCTACATCGACAGCGATTCGACGGGCTTCCTCGGCTTCGCGCTCGCGGCGTTCGACCCCCGCCCGAGCGAGCCCGAGGATCAGCGCGAGCAGCTCGACCTGCTGCTGGTCGCGGCGTTCCTGGAGGACCTGCGCCGCAACTACCGGCGGACGATCTGGCGGGCCGCCTGGGCGCGGGTCCGCTACCCGGTGCTGATCTTCGAGCATCTCGACGCGCGGCACGCCGGGGTGGAGTTCGTCGAGCTGGTCGAACGGGTCCGGGCCGACAGGCAGGGCGATGCGAGGCAGCGCGACTGGGACCCGCTGGTGATCACGGTGGGCGTGGACGCCACGAGCCCCGCCCACGACGACCCGTCCGCCCCGTCCGGCCGGCGGCTGATCGACCGGCTCTCGCGCGACGACCGCATCGAGCTGTGGTCGGGCGAGGCCGACGACGTCGTCGCCGCGCGCCGCCTGTGGGACAGCTACTGGCGCGAGCAGAGCCGCGTCCGCGCCCTCGGCTCCCAGCGGGTGCTCCGAGTGGACATCACGCGCGACGCCGAGGGCGACATGCCGCTGCCGCGCAAGTCGCGGCGGCGCCCGCGGGTCACGCATCCGGCGCTGCCCTGGATCGCGATGGTCGCGGTCCTCGCCGCCTCGGTCACCGTGGTGGCCGTCCAGGCGGTGAAGTACTGCTCCCCGCTCCAGATCCGGCGAACGAGCCACGGCGAGTGCATCGGGATCACCGACGGGTCGTTCAAGTTCGCGGAGGACTCCGAGGGCGCGAACAACGACAACCGCCTCTCGCCCATCCTGAAGCGGCTCAAGAAGCAGAACGACGAGGTCAAGGAGTCCGGCAAGCCGTACGCCACGATCGTCTACCTCGGCCCGCTGACCGCCGACCCGGCGATCAAGAACCGCCAGCTCGACCTGCTCGCGGGCGCGCAGGGCGAGCTCGCGGGCCTGGTCATCGCCCAGCGCAGGTTCAACGACGCCTACCCCAACATGCGGCTGCGGGTGCTGATCGCCAACGCGGGCGCCAAGTTCAGGTACGCGCCGGAGGTCGCCGAGCAGATCAGGTCGCGGGCGCTGCGCGACCGTTCGATCGTCGCGGTGGTCGGCTTCGAGCAGAGCCGCAAGAAGACCCAGCAGGCGATCAGGGTGCTGGCCAAGTCGGCGCTGCCGCTGATCGGGACGGCCAACAGCTACGGCAGGACGGCGTGGCTGGACAGCGCCGGGCGGTACTCGCCGTACTACTTCCGGCTGGCGCCGCCGAATGCGCGGCTGGCCCGGCACGCCGCGTTCTGGGCCCGCGACGGCCAGATCAACGGCGTCCGCGCGAAGAGCGTGGACGTGATCTACGACGCCGACGAGGACGACCTCTACAGCCGGGACCTGGCGACCCAGTTCCAGCAGGCGTTCGTCAAGGCCGGCGGCAAGAGGCCGCGCACGTGGGCGTACAAGGACCCCGGCGACCTGGACAAGGCCGTGCGGCAGGCGTGCCTGAAGCCCTCCGACCTCTTCTACTACGCGGGCCGGTCCGACGAGTTCCGCGGCTTCGTGAACGTGCTGGAACTCGCGTGCGGCGGCAAGAGCCGGCTGGTGCTGGCCGACGACGAGATCGCCAAGTACGTGAGCGACAACGCCCAGGAGATCGGCAGCAAGGGCACCTTCACGCTGTACTACACGCCGCTGGCCGCGCGGGAGGCGTGGATTCCGCGCTGGATCGGGCCGGGGCAGGCCCCGCAGACGTTCTACACCGACTACACGCCGACCGTGGCGGACCTGTTCGGCAAGAACGCGCCGGCGGACCGGCGCCCCTCGGTGACCCGCGCGGCGGTGAGCTACGACGCCGCGACCCTGGTGGCGAACGTGGCCAACTCGGTCTACTACGAGCAGCAGACGCGGCCCACGGCGGGCGCGGTCTTCGCGGCGCTCAACGATCCCGAACGCGACGTGCTGCCGAACGGGGCGAGCGGGGTGCTGCGGTTCGGGCCGACCTCGACCGGCCATCAGGTGCTCGACAAGCCCGTTCTGCTGGCCACGGTGAAGAAGGACGGGTCGCAGGAGGTCACCGAGGTCTGCGGGCGGCTCGTCGCGAGCGGCCAGGGCAAGGGCGACTGCCCGCCGGGGGATTGACCAGAGGGCCCGGGACGGCAAAAGGCCCCCGGCGGTTCGCCGGGGGCCTCGAGCGCATCGAGCGGGGGGTGGCGCGCCGGTCAGCCGGCGTTGCGCTTGAGGGCCTCCGCTGCTCCGGCGACGTCGTCGATGGAACGCGTGCCGGGTCCGACGTACTTGGCGCTCGGCCGGACGAGACGGCCGGTGCGCTTCTGCTCCAGGATGTGCGCGGCCCACCCGGCCGTACGGCCGCAGGTGAACATCGCGGGCATCATCGCGGTCGGGACCTCGGCGAAGTCCAGGATGACCGCGGCCCAGAACTCCACGTTGGTCTCGATCGGGCGGTCCGGGCGGCGCTCACGCAGCTCGGCGAGGGCGGCGTCCTCCAGGGCCTTCGCAGCGTCGTAGCGGGCGGCGCCGAGCTCCTTGGCGGTGCGGCGCAGCACGCGGGCGCGCGGGTCCTCGGCGCGGTAGACGCGGTGGCCGAAGCCCATCAGCCGCTCGCCCGAGTCCAGGATCCCGGTGACGACCTTGCGGGCGTCGCCGATCTGCTCGACCTTCTCGATCATCGGCAGCACGCGCGCGGGCGCGCCGCCGTGCAGCGGCCCGGACATGGCGCCGATCGCACCGGAGATGCTGGCCGCCACGTCCGCGCCGGTGGAGGCGATGACGCGGGCGGTGAAGGTGGAGGCGTTCAGGCCGTGCTCGGCGGCCGAGACCCAGTACGCGTCGATGGCCTGAACGTGCTTCGGGTCAGGCTCACCGCGCCAGCGGATCATGAACCGCTCGGTAATGGTCCTGCCCTCGTTGATGCGGGTCTGCGGGACCATCGGTACCGCCACGCCGCGCGCGGACTGCGCCGCGAACGACAGCGCGGTGACCGACACCTGGGCGAGGTTGGCGCGCGCCTCCTCGTCGGAGATGTCCAGCAGCGGGCGCATCCCGTACGCCGGGGCGAGGATCGGGAGCGCGCTCTGCACGTCGACCCGGACGTCGCCGGAGTTCACCGGCAGGACGTGCGGCTCGGCCGGGGCGAGGCCGGGGTCGAAGCTGTCATCGACCAGCAGGCCCCAGGCGTCGCCGAAGGAGACGCGGCCGACGAGTTCCTCGATGTCGACGCCCCGGTAGCGGAGGGCGCCGCCCTCCTTGTCCGGTTCGGCGATCTCGGTCTCGAAGGCGACGACCCCCTCGAGACCGGGTTTGAAGTCGGACATTTCGTCCTGCCTTTCGTCCCCATAGTGATAAGGCGGTGCCGTGCCATTGAACCCTGTCCGTCTTACTGGTGAGTACCCAGGCCCCTGTGACTTGCACAATGCCCAGGTGGGAGGCTCAGACGCTGTGGACAACGCGACGCCCGACCCCGCACGGCTCCGGAGATCCTACGAGGACGGTGAGCTGGCCGAACCGGCCGTGCCCGCCGAGCCGTTCGCCCTGTTCGAGCTGTGGTTCGCCGAGGTCGCGGCGGCGCGCCTGCCCGAGCCGAACGCGATGATCCTCGCGACCGCCTCCGCGGACGGGATGCCGAGCGCCCGGACGGTGCTGCTGAAGGGCTTCGGCGCGGACGGGTTCCGCTTCTTCACCAACCGGGCCTCGGCCAAGGGCCGCGACCTGGCCGAGAACCCGCGCGCGGCCCTGGTCTTCCCCTGGCACGCGATGTACCGGCAGGTCCGGGTGACCGGTCCGGTGGAGGAGCTGTCGCGGGAGGAGTCGGAGGCCTACTTCCGTACGCGGCCGCACGGCTCGCAGCTGGGGGCCTGGGCCAGTCACCAGTCCTCGGTGATCAGTGGCCGGGAGGTGCTGGAGTCCCGGTTCGTCGAGCTGGCCGAACGCTGGCCCGACCCGGACGAGGGTGCCGCCGAGGGAGAGGTCCCGCTGCCGGACTTCTGGGGCGGCTACCGGGTGGTCCCCGAGACGATCGAGTTCTGGCAGGGGCGACGCGACCGGCTGCACGACCGGCTCCGCTACCGGCGCACGGCCGAGGTTGGAGGCTGGACGCGGGAGCGCCTCGCTCCGTGATCTAGGGGACATTTCCATCACCGGAATTGGACCTGTGCGGTCAGATGCTTAACCTTGCTAAAGACCGCCGGTGATCCCCCCGCGAACGAGTAGCGAGCCCCCCGTGCACAACCTGACCGAATCCAGCGACCAAGAAGCCGAGCCGGAAGAACCCGGGCGCATGAAGCGGATCGCGATCGACACCCGTCCGCTGCGCCATGGACCGTTCCGGCGGCTCTGGCTCGGCCAGGGCGTGTCGTTCATCGGCTTCCAGGTCACCGCCGTCGCGGTGCCCGTCCAGGTGTACGACATGACCAAGTCGTCGGCCTGGGTGGGCGCGCTCGGCCTGGTCAACCTCGTGCCGCTGATCGTCTTCGGGCTCTGGGGCGGCGCGGTCGCCGACCACATGGACCGGCGCCGGCTGCTGCTGGTGTCGTCCTGCGTCACCTGGGCGTCCACGCTCCTGCTGCTGATCCAGGCGCTGGCCGGGCTGGACAGCCTCGGGCTGATCATGACCGTGGTGGCCGTGCAGTCCGTCGGCTTCGCGATCTCCTCGCCCACCCGCAGCGCGATCATTCCCCGGCTGCTGGACAAGTCCCTCGTACCGGCGGCCAACACGCTCAACTTCACCGCCAGCCAGGTCGGCATGCTCGCCGGGCCGCTGTTCGCCGGGGTGATCCTGGCCCAGTTCAACTACGCGGCGGCCTACGGGCTGGACGCCGTGCTGTTCACCGTCGGCCTGTACGCGGCGATGCGGCTCCCCGGCATCCCGCCGCTCGGCGACGTGACCGGCGCGCCCGGGCTCCGCTCGGTCTTCGAGGGCTTCCGCTACCTGGCGACCCAGCCCGTGCTGCTCATGTCGTTCGTGGTCGACATCATCGCGATGGGCGTGGCGATGCCGCGCGCCCTGTTCCCCGAGCTGGCCGAGACCCGCTTCGGCGGCGAGGGCGCGGTCGGCTGGCTGTTCGCCGCGATCGCGATCGGGGCCGTGCTCGGCGGCCTGTCGTCCGGCTGGATCGGCCGCATCCACCGCCAGGGCGTGGCGCTCGTCGCCGCCATCGTGGTGTGGGGGCTGGCCGTCGTCGCCGCCGGGCTGACCCACCAGCTGTGGCTGGCCGTGCTGCTGCTCGCCGTCGGCGGGGCGGCCGACCTGGTCTCGGCCGTCTTCCGGCAGACGATGCTCCAGACGTACGCCCCGGACGAGATGCGCGGCCGCCTCCAGGGCGTTTTCACCGTGGTCGTGGCGGGCGGCCCCCGCCTCGGCGACATGCGCGCCGGGATCACCGCCTCGGCCGCCGGGGCGACCGCGTCCTGGGTCGGCGGCGGCCTGGCCTGCGCCGTTCTCGTGGTGATCGTCGCCCTGGCCGTACCGGCGCTCCTGCGGTACGACACCCGTACCGCCGAGGGCCCGGTCCCCACCGCCGGCTGATCACCGGCCGATCTCGGCGCACCTTCGGGTGATCTCCGCGGGCCCTTCGCTCACATTTTCGGTTCGGGGCCCCGGCTGTGGGAAGATTTGGCGACCTTGGCGCGTTCTTCCCTACCTGCCACGAGAGGGATATGTGCAGGCACCGCCCCTGAGCGGTGTGACCAAGTAGACTCGAGGCCACAAGACTGGAGGGAGCTGTGACCTCACACGGCCTGATCGATACCACGGAGATGTATCTCCGTACGGTGTTCGAGCTCGAAGAGGAGGGCATCGTCCCGCTGCGCGCGCGCATCGCCGAGCGCCTCTCCCAGAGCGGCCCGACGGTGAGCCAGACGGTGGCTCGCATGGAGCGCGACGGGCTGCTGCGGGTCGAGGGGGACCGGCACCTGGAGCTGACCGACGCCGGGCGCAGCCTGGCCGTCTCGGTCATGCGCAAGCACCGCCTCGCCGAGTGCCTTCTGGTCAACGTCATCGGACTGCCCTGGGAGGACGTCCACATCGAGGCGTGCCGCTGGGAGCACGTCATGTCCGAGGAGGTCGAGCGGCGCCTGGTCGCGCTGCTGGACAACCCGACCGCCTGCCCGCACGGCAACCCCATCCCCGGCCTGGACGAGCTCGGCGGGCACGCCGACGACGGCGAGAGCGCCCCGGTCGCGGTCATGTCGGACGTGGCGACGCCGGGCGGCGCCGCGGCCGTCGTGCGCCGGATCAGCGAGCAGGTGCAGAGCGACAGCGACCTGATGCTTAAACTCAAGCAAATCGGGATACAACCGGGACGCGAGGTAACGCTCCGGGCGACGGACGACGGTGTGCGGGTGACGTGTGACGACGAGGTGGACGGTCCGGACACCGAGCTGCCGCGCGACATCGCCGAGCACGTCTTCGTCAGCCGCCGATAATCTCGCGGTGGTCTACGGGGTCTATACCGAAGATCTCCTTACCAACCTGGCGTTCTCGCGTATCCCCATGGCAAGTTCGTCGTTCAATACGAGGGACGTGTTCGGCAGACAGGCGGGGATATGAAGCGCTGGGGGGAGTCGCCTTTCGAGGCGCACCTGCCGCCTGAGACCGTCCTCGCCCAGATGGAGATGGCGGTCATCGTCTGCGACCGCTTCAGCAACGTCATCTACGGCAACGCGTTCGCGCGGCAGCTGTTCGGCTTCGGCGGCGACGAGATCATCGGCCATTCGGTGCTGTCGCTGGGCATCGCCGAAGAGGACCACGACCAGGCCACCGAGCTGGCCAAACACGTCCTCAAGGGCGGTGTGTGGGAGGGCACGTTCTCCAACCTGCGCGCCGACGGGACGACCGTCTACACGCGCGCGCACGCCGTGCCGCTGCGCCACCCGTCCGGCGCCGTCGACGGCATCGTGATCTTCGCCCGCGAGGCGCTGCGCAGCAACCAGCGCGAGAACGACCGCTATGGCCTGCTGGAGCGCATCGGCGAACGGCTCGCCGGATCGCTGGAGCTGGAGAACACGCTCCGCCGCGTCGCCGACATCCTGGTGCCGCAGTTCGCCGACCACTGCTTCATCGACCTGTTCGGCGGCGACCGCCAGAACGCCTCGTACGGCCGGCTGGTCCGCAAGGTGTCGCGGCACGCGGCCAACTGGGAGCCGCCGCCCGGCACCTGGGCCGACGTCGGCGAGACGGTCACCTACCCGCCCGGGCACTTCAGCGCCAAGGCGATGAGCCGCCGCGACGCCGTGCTGGTCGAGGACATGGTCCAGCACCGCTTCAACGCGCCGAACGAGTCCAGCAAGCGCCTCGGCGACGAGATGGGCATCACCTCGGTGATCTCCGCGCCGCTGGTCGTGCGCGGCGAGCTGCTCGGCGTGATGAGCGTGGCGCTGTCCAACCTCAGCAAGCGTCCCGACCCGCACTATGACGGCTTCGACCGCGACCTGCTCGGCGCGATCGCGAGCCGGGTGGCGATCGCGGTCGACAACGCCCTGCTCTTCGAGGAGGAACGCGAGACCGCCCTCGCGTTCCAGAAAAACCTGCTTCCCGGCGAGCGCCCGCCCCGGCTGGACGGCCTGCAGATCGCCTGGCGGTACGAGCCCGCCCGACCGCTGGAGGGCCACGGCCACGGCATCCAGACCCAGGTCGGCGGCGACTGGTACGACGTCATCCCGCTGTCGGCGGGCCGCGTCGGGCTGGTCATCGGCGACGTCGAGGGCCGCGGCGCCCGCGCCGCCGCCGTGATGGGCCAGCTGCGCGCCGCCCTGCGCGCGTTCGCCCAAGATGACAAGCCGCCCGCCGACATCCTGCGCAAGCTCGACGAGTGGGTGCGCACGATGACCCGGCCGGAGCGGCAGCGCTCGGGCTGGGCCCCCTACAACGACGAGGTCCGCCCGCCGCTGGTGTCGTGCACCTACTTCGTCTACGACGCCTGGTCGCGCGTCCTGGAGTTCGCCAACGCCGGTCACGACCCGCCGCTGCTGATCTTCGACGGCGAGGTCAGCGAGCTGCCGTTCGAGAGCGAGGGCGCCATGCTCGGCGTCCGCGCGCCCGGCATGGGCGGCGAGATCCTCTACAACGAGGAGACGACCGAGCTGAAGCCCGGCGCGACGCTGGTGCTCTACACCGACGGCCTGATCGACCGGCGGCCCAAGGACGACGGCGACTACTACAGCCGCGAAGAGGCCCGCGAGATGGTCCGGGCGGCGGTCGCCGAGGTGGCCCGCCGCGACGTCGAGACGATCGCCAACGCGGCCTACGAGGCCGTCCAGGGCGACATCGACGACGACGTGGCCATCGTGGTCATCCGTACCGCCGGGGAAGAGCTGGCCGTCGAGGAGCGCACCTTCCCGGCCGAGCCGATCATGGTGTCGGAGGCCCGCCGGATGGCCGCCGACGCGTTCGTCTCCTGGGGCATGCACGACGAGCAGGCCGAGCTGGCCTGCCTGCTGGTGTCGGAGGTCGTCACCAACGTCGTCCTGCACGCGACCACCACGCCCACCCCCAAGCGCGAGCTGGTCCCCTCGGGCGGCATGCCGCAGGTCCAGTTCAACGCCGAGTTCGACGACGCCTTCGACGAGGACGACTGGAACCTCGGCGCCGACCTCGGCCGCCGCGAGCCCGCCACCAAGGACTTCCGCCTGCGGCTGCGCCGCGGCGAGGACGCCATCTGGGTCGAGGTCTTCGACTCCGACCTGCGCCTGCCCCGCATCCGCAGCGCCGGCGAGACCGACGAGGGCGGCCGCGGCCTCTACCTCGTCGACCAGCTCGCCACCCGCTGGGGCGCCCGCCCCACGACGGACGGCAAAGCAGTCTGGTTCGAGCTCCCCCTTCGCTGACAACCCCTCGCCGTCTATCGGAGGTGCGTGGGATGAGGGCTTGGAGTGTGGAGAAGCCGGGGCCGGTCGAGAGCGGCCCGCTGCAGCTGGTCGAGCGGGACGTTCCGGAGCCTGGGGCCGGGGAGCTGCTTCTGCGGGTGCTGGCGTGCGGGGTGTGCCGTACGGACCTTCATGTGACCGAGGGCGATCTGCCCGTTCATCTGGCGGGCGTGACGCCGGGGCACGAGGTCGTCGGCGAGGTCGTGGCGGCCGGGGACGGATGCCGGTTCGCGGTGGGGCAGCGGGTCGGGATGGCGTGGCTGCGGTGGACGGACGGGTCCTGCACGTTCTGCCGTCGCGGGAACGAGAACCTGTGCCCCGACTCGCTCTACACCGGCTGGGACGCTAACGGCGGGTACGCCGAGTACGCGGTGGCCGTGGACGCCTACGCCTACGCGCTGCCGGAGGCGATCGACGACGTGCGGGCGGCGCCGCTGCTGTGCGCGGGGATCATCGGCTACCGGTCGCTGCGGCGCGCGGAACTGCCGCCGGGCGGGCGGCTCGGGATCTGGGGGTTCGGCGGCTCGGCCCATCTGGCGGCGCAGATCGCGATCGCCGAGGGCGCGGAGGTGTCGGTCTTCACCCGTTCGGCGGCGGCTCGGGAGCTCGCGCTGTCGCTGGGCGCGGTGTGGGCGGGCGACTCGGCGGACGAGGGGCCGGAACTGCTCGACTCGGCCATCATGTTCGCGCCCGTGGGCGGCCTGGTGCCGGTGGCTCTGGAACGGCTCGACCGGGGCGGGACGCTGGCGATCGCCGGGATCTACCTCAGCGGCGTACCGGAGCTGAACTACCAGCGGCACCTGTTCCAGGAGCGGCAGGTGCGGTCGGTCACCGCGAACACGCGGGCGGACGGCGAGGAGTTCCTGGCGCTGGCGGCGCGGCTGGGCATCGCCGTCACCACGCACGACTACGGGCTGGACGAGGCGGACCGGGCGCTCGCCGACCTGAAGGCGGATCGCTTCACCGGCGCGGCGGTGCTGGTGCCGTAAACGGGCTGTGGGCGGTCTCTGGGCCCGGTCTGTGGGCGGGCCTAGATCGGCTCTGCGGCGACGTGGGCCCAGTTCTGGGTGAACCACAGCTCGCCGCCGATGATGCGGGGTTTGGCGCCGGTCTTCGGGCCGCCGTCGACCTCGTCGGTGAGCGCCTGCCGGATCTGCGCGGCGGCGCTGAGGGAGACCGCTCCCGCCAGCCACGGCTCGACCGGGCGTTCCACCGTGAAGACGTCCAGGCGGCGCACGTTCGCGCCCGAGCTGGTGATGAGCTCGGTCAGCCCGGCGATCGAGAAGATCCCCGGGTGGGCCGGGTCGCGGAGCCGTTCGATCCAGTCGCGGTCCGAACCGGCCAGGTTGGTACGTACCACGTCCGCGATGATCAGCCGTCCGCCCGGCTTGCAGACCCGGAGGAGCTCGCGCAGCACGCGCCCGGGGTCGCCCAGGCTGTAGAGCGAGAAGCGGGTGGTGACCAGGCTGAACGTGTCGTCCTGGTAGGGCAGCGCCGTCGCCTCGGCGCGGACCCTGATCGAGTCCGGCGCGTGGCCGCGCTGCGTCGCCGCGGCGGCGGGCACGGCGTCGGGGTTGCCGCGGCGGACCGCGGCGCGGTGCAGGCTCCCGGCGGCCGGGTCGTCGGCGATCCGGACCGGGCCGGTGCCGAACTCCACGGTCGTCGCGCGGCCGCGCTCGTCCAGCCGGGCGGGCGGGCCCGGCGCCGCGTCGACGGCGGTGACCTGGCGCACCTGCGGGCTCAGGGCGGCGGGCATCGGCCCCGACCCGCGCGCCACGTCGAGGCAGACGTCCTCAGGCGAGGGCTCGGCGAAGTCGAGCAGGCGACGTACGTGCGGGGTGACCGTGCCGCCGGGCGCTTCCATCTCAGTCGCGGGGTGCGGCACTGCTAGTTCTCCCTCGGCTCAGGTCGGCTCCGCCTGCGTGCTGCCGCTCGCGCTGGCGGTCGCGAGGCGTCGCCGACACTTGACTGCTGATTACAGAAGCCGACTCGAGCGGGGTTGGAAGCCGATTCGTCAGGTATGACTCTCCCGGGGGCCAGGAAGTTCGCCTCACGGGGCGAGAAAATCCGGCGAAACCCCTACTTCTTGAGGTGCTCGCCGTACAGCGTGAGCACGACCAGGACGAACACGATGATGACGGCCATGCGGGTCGGGTTGCCGAGCCGGAGCCGCGTTCCGAGCCAGCGCACCACGAACGCGCACAGCAGCGCCATCACGACGAGCGCGATGATCCCTTCCATGGGGCCACCTTCGGTCGGGGGGACGGAAGCCTCTCCCTTGAACCATAGACGGGTAAGAAATGCATTACCCCGGTAGTCGAACCCGGTTCGGCACGGGGATAGCCTCACGTGCGTGGCAGATGAGAAGGAAGACCAGAAGCCCGCCGCCGGCGACGTCATCGACGGCCTGATGCTGAACGTGGCCCGCACGCGGGTCGCCTTCGGCGCGGTGGCGTTCGCGGCGCCCGGCCTCACCGTCAAGCTCATGGGGATGGGCAGCGGCTCCGACGGCGGCCGCGACTACGTCACCCGGATGTTCGCCGCCCGTGAGATCGCGCTCGGCGCCGGCTACCTGCTCAGCAAGGGCTCGGGCCGCAAGATCTGGGCGCGGCTCGGCCTGGTCGTCGACGCCCTCGACACGGTGAACGGGCTGCAGTCGCGCGGACGGCTGCCGCTGTGGGTCACCGCGAGCGCGGTCGCCGTCGCGGGCGGCACCGCGGCGGTCGGCTCCGCCAAAGTCACCAAAGACCTCCTAGCCCGCTAGCCCCGCTAGCCCCGCTGGCCCACCCATTCGCCGATCTTGCTCTCAGCGCCCCGACACGCCGGAACGGAGGGCGCTGAGAGCAAGATCGGCGGGTTTGGGGACCGGGTGCGGATGGGGTGTGATCTTCGCCTCCTGGGTGGGTAGGCCTCTCCCGATAAGTCACGTGTCGCGGGGGGCGGCTATGACGGCAGAGGCAACGACGGCTGAGCGACCGCACGAGGACATGCCCAAGGGCAGGGACCTGGCGGTGATCCTCGGCGCGCTCATGCTCGCCATGCTGCTCGCCGCGCTGGACCAGACGATCGTGTCCACCGCGCTGCCCACGATCGTCAGCGACCTCGGCGGGCTGAACCACCTGTCGTGGGTGGTCACCGCGTACCTGCTGTCCTCGACCGCCTCGACACCGCTGTGGGGCAAGCTCGGCGACCAGTACGGCCGCAAGCGGCTGTTCCAGGCCTCGATCGTCATCTTCCTGATCGGGTCGGCGCTGTGCGGCATCGCGCAGGGCATGAGCGAGCTCATCGCGTTCCGCGCCGTGCAGGGCCTCGGCGGCGGCGGGCTGATGGTGCTGGTCGTCGCGATCGTCGGCGACGTCGTTCCGCCCCGTGAGCGCGGCCGCTACCAGGGCATGTTCGGCGCCGTCTTCGGCGTCGCGAGCGTCTGCGGGCCCCTGCTCGGCGGCTGGTTCGTCGACAACCTGTCGTGGCGCTGGGTCTTCTACATCAACATCCCGATCGGCATCCTCGCGCTGATCGTGATCGCGGCGGTGCTGCACGCCACGTCCGAACGCCACCAGCACAAGATCGACTACCTGGGTACGCTGCTCATCGTCGGGTGGGCGACCGGCCTGGTGCTGATGACCACCTGGGGCGGCACGCAGTACGACTGGCTGTCGCCGCAGATCATCGGGCTCGGCGTCGGCTCCGTCATCCTGATCGTGCTCTGGATCTTCGTCGAGCAGCGCGCCGCCGAGCCGGTCATGCCACCGCGGCTGTTCCGCGCGCCGGTGTTCAACCTCGGCTCGTCCATCAGCTTCGTGGTCGGCTTCGCGATGTTCGGCGCGCTGACGTTCCTGCCGATCTTCCTGCAGGTCGTGCACGGCGTCTCGCCCACGCTGTCGGGCGTCTACCTGCTGCCGATGATGGTCGGCATGCTGATCAGCTCGATCGGGTCCGGGCAGCTGATCAGCGCCACCGGCCGCTACAAGATCTATCCGATCGTGGGCACGCCGATCATCGCGGTCGCGCTGTTCCTGCTGTCGAAGATGGACGAGACGTCCTCGACCCTGTCGATGAGCCTGCGCTTCGCCCTGCTCGGCTTCGGGCTGGGCCTGGTGATGCAGGTGCTGGTCATCGCCGTGCAGAACGCCGTGTCCTACGAGGACCTGGGCGCGGCCACCTCCGGCGTCACCTTCTTCCGGCAGATCGGCGGCTCGTTCGGTGTGGCGGTGTTCGGGTCGGTCTTCGCCAACCGGCTCGCCGACCACATGACCGACATCGCCAAGAAGGGCGAGCTGCCGCCGGGCTTCAACCCTGAGGCGGTGCAGGGCAACCCGAAGCTGCTCGACAAGTTCCCCGTTCAGACCAAGACCGAGGTGCTGCACGCGTACGCGCAGTCGATCGACACGGTGTTCCTGCTGGCGGTCCCGGTCGCGGCCATCGCGATCGTGCTGACCTGGTTCCTGAAGGAGGTGCCGCTGCGCGCCACCTCCCAGACCCGCGACTACGGGGAGGGCTTCGGCGGCGCGCCGACGGTCCGTTCGTCCCGGCACGAGATCGAGCGCGCGCTGAGCGAGCTGATGCGCAAGGACGCCGGCGCGATGGAGGTGTACGAGCGGATCGGCGCCGCCGCCGGGGTCAACCTGCCCGCGGGCAGCATGTGGGCGCTCTGCCGGATCGCCAGGGACGAGACGGTGCCGGGCGCCGAGCTCGCCGAACGGGCGGGTGTGCCGATCGAGCACGGCCGGCCGTACGTCGACCGGCTGGTCAACGCGGGCTTCGTCGAACGGCATGACGGCGACCTGGTGATCACCGATTCCGGGCGTACCGTCGCGGACCGTTTGGTCGCGGCCCGAAAGCAGGGCCTGGCCAAGCACCTGGAGGGCTGGTCTCCCGAGGAGCATCCGGAGCTGTCGGAGTTGCTCGATCAGCTGTCCCGGGAGACGCTCGGTGACGACGCCGACGCCAAGGAGGTCCACGCCGAGGTCGAGGCCGCCGGGGCGGGCCGGTCCGAGACCGGCTGAGCCTCTCGCCCGGCACTTGGCCGGGACTGGCGGGCACCCTCGCCGAGCCTGGCAGGCACCCCTGCTGAGCTGCGTCTACGGTGTGACGGGAGCCGATCGAGAGGCAGGTCACATGGCGTTGCGTCCGATGGGATGTAATCTCATACTGACTAACCGAATCTCACTCGGTTTCGGGACGGAACCCCAACCCCACACTTTGGAGGCGCAGTGGCCGAGGCGTACATCGTCGGCGCGGTCCGTACCCCCGTCGGCACCAAGAAGGGTGCCCTGAAGGACGTTCATCCCGCCGACCTCGGTGCGCACGTGCTCAAGGAGCTCGTGAACCGCACCGGAGTGGACCCGTCGGCCGTCGAAGACGTGATCACCGGCTGCGTCATGCAGGTCGGACCGCAGTCGCTGGACATCGCGCGTACCGCCTGGCTCTCCGCCGGGCTGCCCGAGACCGTGCCCGGTGTGACGATCGACCGCCAGTGCGGCTCCTCCCAGCAGGCGATCCACTTCGCCGCGCAGGGCGTGCTGTCGGGCACCCAGGACCTGGTCGTCGCGTCCGGCATCGAGCAGATGGCCGTCGTGCCGATGGGCTCCTCGGTCGCCATGGCGCTGGAGAAGGGCATGCCCTTCCCGTACGGCGAGGGCTGGGCCGAGCGTTACGGCATGCAGGAGATCTCGCAGTTCCGCGGCGCGCAGCTGATGGCCGAGAAGTGGGGCTTCAGCCGCGAGGACCTGGAGCGCTTCGCCCTGGAGAGCCACCAGCGCGCCGCCAAGGCCATCGAGGCCGGCTACTTCGACCGTGAGATCGCCCCGATCGCCGGGCTGTCCAAGGACGAGGGCGCCCGCCCCGACACCACCATGGAGAAGATGGCGGGCCTGAAGCCGCTGCGCGAGGGCTGGGACATCACCGCCGCCGTCGCCTCGCAGATCTCCGTCGGCGCCTCCGCGCTGCTGATCGCCTCCGAGGAGGCCGTGAAGCAGCACAACCTGACCCCGCGCGCCCGCATCCACACCCTCTCGGTCTGCGGCTCGGACCCGGTCTACATGCTGACCGGCCCGATCCCGGCGACCGAGAAGGCGCTGCAGCGCAGCGGACTGAAGATCGACGACATCGACGTCTTCGAGGTCAACGAGGCGTTCGCCCCGGTCCCGATGGCGTGGGCCGCCGACACCGGCGCCTCGCTGGAGAAGACCAACCCGAACGGCGGCGCGATCGCCCTCGGCCACCCGCTCGGCGCGACCGGCGGCATCCTGATGACCAAGCTGCTGCACGAGCTGGAGCGCACGGGCGGCCGCTACGGCCTCCAGACCATGTGCGAGGGTGGCGGCCAGGCCAACGCGACGATCATCGAGCGCATCTGATCCGAGCTTTTCTGAGAACGGGCGGGGACCTGCGGGCCCCCGCCCGTTCGTCCGTCCGAGGAGGGCGCATGTACGAGGCGATCATCTACGAGGTGGCGGACCGGGTCGCCACGATCACGCTCAACCGCCCCGAGGCGCGCAACGCCCTCAGCGACCAGATGATCGACGAGCTCCTCGACGCGTTCGAGACGGCTCGGCTGGACGACGACGTCCGCGTGATCGTCCTGACCGGCTCCGGTGACCGGGCCTTCTGCGCCGGTGCCGACCTGGGCGGCCTGGGCGCCAAACAAGAGGACGGCCGCCCCGTGGCCGACCCCGCGGACATCCGCGAGAGCGCCCCGTACCGCCTCTTCACCGCGTTCCCCGGCATCGGCAAGCCGGTGATCGCCCGCCTCAACGGCCATGCCGTGGCCGGCGGCCTGGGCCTCGCCGCCGCCTGCGACCTGGTGATCGCCGCCGACGACGTCAAGCTGGGAACCCCCGAGGTCAACGTCGGCCTGTGGCCCATGATGATCATGGCCATCATCAACCGCAACGTGGCCCCCAAGCAGGCCTTCAAGCTCTACTACACCGGCGGCCGGGTCACCGCCGCCGAAGCCCACCAGATCGGCCTGGTCACCGAGGTCGTCCCCCGAGCCGACCTGGACGCCCGCGTCACCGAACTGGCCTCCACCATCGCCGCCAAGAGCCCCATCGGCCTCCGCATCGGCCGCGACGCCTTCTTCGCCATCGAAGGCCGTTCCCTGGAAGACCAGGTCGCCTACCTCCTAGGAGGCCTAGTGGAACTGGCCGGCACCGAAGACGCCAAGGAAGGCATCACCGCCTTCCTCGAAGGCCGCAAGCCCGACTTCACCGGTCGATGATCGGTCGCGGCACGCCTCCCTGACCTGCGGCGCCGCTCATGGTTGGCTGATCGACCATGGCCGTGGTCACACCTAGCTCCGTGCTGCCCTTCGACGACGAGTACGCGCCGCTGTACTCGGTCGGCCAGGTCGCCTCGATGCTGGAGCTCCAGCAGGCGTTCCTGCGGCGGCTGGACGAGTTCGACGTCGTCCGCCCGCGCCGCACCGACGGCGGGCAGCGCCGCTACTCGCGCGTGGAGGTCGGGCGCGTGCAGTACGTGGTGGGGCTGACTCGCGAGGGCATGACCCTGGCCGCGATCCGGCGCGTTCTGGAGCTGGAGCAGCAGGTCAAGGCCCTGGAAGGGCAGGTCGAGACCGGGCGCCGGCGCATCCGCGAACTGGAGTCCCGGGTGCGCAGTCGCCGCGCCTCCGTGCCTCCCATGTGACCCCGCGCCGCTGAGGTTGGGAACGTTTCCAAACGCGTCACGTCGTCTTTGGAAACGTTCCCAAGGCGAGATCGGGTGGCGTTGGCCTCAGGTGGTGAGGGTGAGGGTGCGCTGGATGCGGGCGGCGGTGGCCTGCATGCGGTGGACGGACGCCTCGATCTTGGGGAGCTTGCTGGAACGGCAGGAGATGGCGAGCGCGCCCACCACCGAGCCGGTGGCGTCGGTGACGGGGACGGCGGCGCAGCTGGTGCCGATGGCGTACTCCTCGTGGTCGAGGGAGAGGCCGTTCGGGTCGGCGAGGGCGCGCATGAGGGCCTGCGGGTCGGTGATCGTGTGGGGGGTCAGGTCGACCAGGGGGTGGCGGGCGAGGTAGTCGCGCTGGCTGTCCTGGTCGAGCTGGCGGAGCATGCACTTGCCGATCGCGGTGGCGTGCGCGGCCTCGTCGAAGCCGACCCAGAGGTCGACGCGGGGGGTACGGGGGCCGTCGGCGATGTCGACGATGCGGATCTCGTCGTCCTCGTGCATGCCGAAGTAGGAGGCGACGCCGAGTTCGTCGCGGAGCGCGATCAGCGTGGGGCGGACGCGGGCGAGGAGCTGCTGGGTCTTGCTCTGGCCGTGCAGTGACTGGACGCGGTCGCCAAGGACCCAGACGCCGTCCGACAGGCGGGTCGCGTAACCCTCGTGGGCGAGCGTTCGCAGCAGGTGGTAAGTGGTGGCGAGGGGGAGCCGCGCCTCGCGGGCCAGCTGTTTCGCGGGCGCTCCATTGGGATGCGACGCCACCGCCTCCATGAGATGCAACGCGCGTTGCACCGAGGCGATGAGAGTGGGCCTCCGTGTCTCATCCATTACGCACAGCGAACCCCTCTGGCCTCGTTGGGTCAAGGCCTTTGGTGATACTGGGTCCATTGGATCACTTCGTGTGCCACTCGGTGGCCGGTTTCCGGGAGTGGCCCAGGTAATGCGGGGGGTATGGAACGGTCCTTTCGAGGGCCTTTACAGGGTGCGACGAGTCGGCTCCCAATGGACACTTCCGTTCGCCTGAATCGCATTGGTGAAGGCGCGTCCCGGCGGGCTCACGAGGGGACTGTTCTCGGGGCTACTCAGGGGTAAGACTGAAGAGTAACTTCGCAAGTGAGGAACCTCCGAAGCCGTCATGTGAGGAGCCGGCATGACCCAGCAGAACCGCCCCGACACGGGACGCGTCGACGAGCGCACCGCACGGAAGGTCGCCGAGGAGGCCCGGGAGGCCGAGTGGCGGCTCCCGAGCTTCGGCAAGCAGTTGTTCCTGGGTGACTTCCGGCTGGACCTCATCCACCCCCATCCGCGCCCCGACGCCGCGACCCGTGACAAGGGCGAGGAATTCCTCGCGCGGCTCCGCGAGTTCTGCGCAACCAAGATCGATCCGTTCGTCATCGAACGCGAGTCGCGCATTCCCGACGAGGTCATCAAAGGGCTGCGCGAGCTCGGCGCGCTCGGCATGAAGATTCCGGAACGGTACGGCGGCCTCGGGCTCGGACAGCTCCATTACTGCCGGGCCTTGATGATCATCGGATCGGTCAGCCCGGCCCTCGGCGCGCTCGTCTCGGCGCACCAATCCATCGGCGTTCCGCAGCCCATCAAGCTGTTCGGCACCGACGAGCAAAAGGACGCCTGGCTGCCGCGCTGCGCGAACGAGATCAGCGCGTTCCTGCTCACCGAGCCCGACGTCGGCTCGGACCCGGCCCGCCTGCGCACGACCGCGGTGCCCTCCGAGGACGGCGGCGAGTACGTGCTGAACGGCGTCAAGCTGTGGACGACCAACGGCGTCGTCGCCGATCTGGTCGTGGTCATGGCCCGCGTTCCGAAGTCCGACACCCATCGCGGCGGCATCTCGGCGTTCGTCGTCGAGGCGGCCTCGCCCGGGATCACGGTCGAGAACCGCAACGCGTTCATGGGCCTGCGCGGCATCGAGAACGGCGTCACCCGCTTCCACGACGTGCGGGTCCCGGCCGCCAACCTGATCGGCAAGGAGGGCGCGGGCCTCAAGATCGCACTCACCACGCTGAACACCGGCCGCCTGTCGCTGCCCGCGATGTGCGCCGCCGCCGGCAAGTGGTCCACCAAGATCGCCCGCGAGTGGTCCAAGGAACGCGTTCAGTGGGGCCGCCCGGTCGGCGAGCACGAGGCGATCTCCAAGAAGATCGCGTTCATCGCGGCGACCGCGTACGGGCTGGAGGCCATGCTCGACCTGTCCAGCAGCCTGGCCGACGACGAGCGCAACGACATCCGGATCGAGGCCGCGCTGGCCAAGCTGTGGGCCTCGGAGATGGCCTGCAAGATCGCCGACGAGCTGGTTCAGTTGCGCGGCGGGCGCGGCTACGAGACCGCCGAGTCCCTGGCGGCGCGCGGCGAACGCGGCGTGCCCGCCGAGCAGGTGCTGCGCGACCTGCGGATCAACCGGATCTTCGAGGGCTCGACCGAGATCATGCACCTGCTGATCGCGCGCGAGGCCGTGGACGCGCACCTGTCGGTCGCGGGCGACATCATCGACCCGGACGCCAGCACCGGGCAGAAGGCCAAGGCTGCGGCGAAGGCGGGCGGCTTCTACGCGCGTTGGCTGCCGACGCTGGTCGCGGGCTCGGGGCAGCGGCCCGGGGCGTACGCCGAGTTCGGGCCGCTCGCCCGCCACCTACGCTATGTCGAGCGCGCCAGCCGCAAGCTCGCCCGTTCGACCTTCTACGCGGCCGGACGCTGGCAGGGCAAGCTCGAGTACAAGCAGGGCTTCCTCGGCCGCATGGTCGACATCGGCGCCGAGCTCTACGCGATGAGCGCCGTCTGCGTTCGGGCGCTGGAGGACGCCAAGAAGGGCGTGGAGCCGCTCGCGGGCGTGGACGCGACCGCACCGGGCCCGTCCGCCATGCGGCTCGCCGACGCGTTCTGCCGCCAGGCCCGCATCCGCGTCGAGGAGCTGTTCGACGGGCTCTGGCGCAACACCGACGACCTGGACTCGCGGCTGGCCAAGCAGGTGCTCGGCGGCGAGTTCACCTGGGTCGAGGAGGGCGTGCTGGACATGTCGATCCCGGGTCCGTGGATCGCGCCCGCCGAGCCCGGACCGAGCGCGCAGGAGAACGTGCACCGCACCGTTCCATGATCACCCGTTCCTTCCCGACATACCGTCGTGACCTGGTGGTCATCGCACAGTGTCACCATATGAAAACCGTCTGCCTGCGAACGGGGCGCCGGACCGATATCTTTCTTGAGTCTCGGCGGTGTGGTTCGTCACACCGCCATGCAGCAGTGGGCCGGCGAGCCCCTGAGGAGCGGCGGAGGCTCGATGCTCAGCGTGGTCGTCGACGACACGCGCGACCCTGCCTGGAACCTTGCCCTCGACGAGGCGCTGGCGCGCGGCGGCGAGCCGCTGCCGGTGCTGCGGATCTGGCAGAACGCCCCGAGCGTGGTGCTCGGCCGCTTCCAGGACGTCAGCCAGGCCGTCGACCTCACCGCATGCGCCCGCGACGGCGTCCGCGTCGTGCGGCGGGCGACCGGCGGCGGCGCCGTCTACACCGAGGCCGGCACCCTCAACGTCACGCTCGTCCGCTCCACCGGCTCCGCCTTCCCGGAGCACCGTTCCAGCGGCTCTGCCTTCCCGGAGCGCCGCTCCGCCGGCCCCGCCTCCGCAGACCCCCGTTCCGGGGCGCGGCCCGACCTCGATGTGCTCGTGGCCACGGCTGTCGAAGGGTTCGGCCTCCCGGCCGCCGCGCTCCGGAACGGGATCATCCAGGTGGCGCGGCTGCGGACCCGGCGTGTCACGCTCACCCACGCCGCCGTGCACGTCACGCCGCTCTGCGCGTACGGGCCCTGCTACGTGGCACCGGGTGAGGCCGGCGGCTATGTGGCGCCGGACGGCGCCCACGCGCGGCAGCGCACCCTGGCCGAGGCGGGGGTCGAGGTCACCCTGGACGCCGTACGCGCGGCGATCCTCTGCGCGGTGGTCGAGGAGTACGGGATCGCCTGCACCAGGCGGCCCAGCGCCGCCGAACGCGGCCTCCGCGATCACCTCTACGGAGTGCGGTACGGGGATGTGACCTGGCATCTCACCGGAGGTCTCCGCTCCCGGCAGGATTCGCGGGAGTTCACCGGGCGGTAGCCTGGAGTGACGGCCCGATTCAGCCGTGTGACCACGGGAGACCCTGGGAGTGCGGTGTGAATCGGTCAGACGGCACCAATGTGCAGACGGCGTGGACTAGACTGACCCGACCTTTGCGCCAGAGACCGGCTCGCTCTCAGTTCGAACGCCGGTCCGGCGAACGCCAGCCGAACGCACAGGCGACCACGCACTCAGCGAGCGGGAAGTATGCATTCACCAGGTCAGAAGAATTCCATTGCCGGAACGCTGCTCAAGGTCCTCGGCAGCAAGACCGAGCCGCCTTCCGTCCCCACCGCGGGCGACGGCGAGCTCGTCCAGCCCGCCGCGGGTGAGGGCGCCCTGGAGAACCACCTGGGCGGCGACGAGGCGCGCAACTACCGCAAGTACGAGTACGACATGGTCGCCCCGCACGTGGGGCGTTCGCTGCTGGAGATCGGCTCGGGCCTCGGGCACTTCTCCGAGCAGTTCGCCGGCCGCCTGGACTACCTGGCCGTGAGCGACAACGACCCCTACTGCGTGGGTGAGCTGCGCAACCGGTACGCCGACGACGGCGACGTCGAGGTGCTCGACCTCGAGCTGCCCGCCGAGATCGACATCCGGCAGAAGGTCGACACCGTCGTGATGATGAACGTCCTGGAGCACATCAAGGACGACGTCCAGGCGCTGCGCGACCTCGCCTCGGTCACCGCGCCCGGCGGCCGCATCGTCATCTGGGTGCCCGGCTACATGCAGCTGTACGGGGACTTCGACCGCAAGGTCGGCCACGTGACCCGCTACACGCCGACCACGCTGGGCAAGTCCGTGCGCGACGCGGGCCTGGTCCCCGAGGTGCTGAAGCCGATCAACTTCCTGGGCGGCATCGCCTGGTGGGCGGCGGTCCGCCGCGGCGGCGCCGGCTACCCGGACCCGCGCCTGGTCAAGATCTACGACCGTACGGTCATCCCGACCACCCGCGCGATCGAGCGCCTGGTCCGGCCCCCGTTCGGCCAGACCGTCTTCTGCGTCGCCCGCGTTCCCCAGTCTTAACGGCTTCAGCGATGTGAGCCGAGAGTAATCGGGCCCTCTCGGGTGGTGTTCACCTGGGTACGATGCACGTGAACCCCCGAAGCGCCGGTCGGGCGGGTGGACCGGCACGACCCCCGAGGCGGCCGTGGCGAGCGTTGCATTGGAACGGTCGGCGGGCAGGCTGCCCGCCGAGGTGACCCGATTCGTTGGACGACGGAGCGAGCTCGTCGAGGCTCGCAGGCTGCTCGAGGCGTCGCGGCTGGTGACGCTGACCGGGGCGAGCGGGGTCGGCAAGACCCGCCTGGCGCTGCGGCTGGCGGCCGACGCGCAGCGGTCGTACGCCGACGGGGTCTGGTTCGTGGACCTGTCGGCGCTGCGCGACGCGGAGCTGCTGGCGCACACGGTGGCCGAGGCGCTGCACGTGCCCGACCAGTCGGCGCGCGACCGGCTCGACATGCTCGCCGATCACCTGACCGACCGGCATCTGCTGCTGGTGCTCGACACGTGCGAGCACCTGGTCGACCCGTGCGCGATGCTCGCCGAGGTGCTGCTGCGCGCCTCGCCGCGGCTGCACATCCTGGCGACCAGCCGCGAGCCGCTGGACGTGCTGGGCGAGCACACGATGGTGCTCCCGCCGCTCAGCCTCCCCGCCGGACTCGACCAGTCCGGATCCGGCCAGGCCGGGCCCGCCGAGGCCATCGCGTCCTCGGACGCGGTCGCGCTGTTCGCCGACCGCGCCGCGGCGGTGGTCCCCGGGTTCACGCTGAACGAGTCGGAGCTCGCCGCGGTCGCCCGGCTGTGCACGCGGCTGGAGGGCATCCCGCTGGCGATCGAGCTGGCGGCCGTACGGCTGCGGGCGCTGTCGGTGGAGCAGCTGGTCGACCGGCTCGACGACCGGTTCCGGCTCCTCGGTACGCATCGCGCGCAGAGGGCCGGCGGGTCGCGCCACCAGACGCTGCGCGCCGCCGTTCAGTGGAGCCACGAGCTGTGCACGCCGCAGGAGGAGCTGCTGTGGGCGCGGCTCACGGTCTTCCCCGGCGGGTTCGACCTGGCGTCGGCCGAGTACGTCTGCGGTGACGACGAGCCCGACGGGCTGCCGTCCGACGCCGTCTACGAGACGCTGGCGCGGCTGGTCGAGAAGTCGATCGTGCTGCGCGAGGAGGGCGGCCGCCGCTACCGGATGCTCGACACGCTCCGCGAGTACGGCGGCGACCTGCTGACGGGCCTGGACGACGTCCCGCGGCTGCGGCGGCGCCACCGCGACTGGTTCCTGGGGCTGGCCGTCTACGCCGAGACCGAGGCGTTCGGCGCCGACCAGGCCGAGCGGCTGACCCGGCTGTCGCGCGAGCACGCCAACCTGCGCGCCGCGCTGGAGTTCTCGGTCGCCACGCCGGACGAGACGCCGCACGCGCTGCGGATGGCCGCCGCGCTCGCCACGTTCTGGTTCGCGTCCGGGCTGCTCGGCGAGGGCAGGCATTGGCTCGGCAAGGCCCTGGCCGCCGCGCCGGAGACCGGGCCGGAGGGCGAGCCGCAGCCCGGCCGCGTGCGCGCGCTGTGCCTGGCGGGCCTGCTCGCCGCGCTGCAGGGCGACCTCGAAGCCGCCGAACATTTCCAGGAGGACGCCGCGGAGCTGGCGAACTGTTCGTCCCTGGAACGTGCGTACACCGTCGAGCTCGCCGGGCTTGTCGCGTTCTTCCGTGGCGACCTGGAGGCCGCGCGGCCGCTGCTGGCCGAGCCGATGCCCGGCGGCGACATCTGGACGATGCTGCGGCTGCCGCTGCTGGCGGCACTGCACTGCCTCACCGGCGACGTCGACCGCGCGCTGGAGTACTGCGAGGAGTGCCGGGTCGTCAGCGAGGCCGCGGGCGACCAGTGGTGCCTGGCGTACGCGACCTGGGTGCGCGGGCTCGCGTACTGCTTCCGCGGCGAGAACACGGTGGCGAGCGGCGAGGCGCTGCGGGCGCTGCGCCTGATGCGCGCGCTGAACGACCGGCTCGGCGGCGCCATGGCGCTGGACCTGGCCGCGGGCTGCTCGGGCTTCAACGGCGCGCACGAACGTTCCGCCCGGCTGTTCGGCGCGGCCGACCGGCTGTGGACGACGGTCGGCGCGCCGATGTTCTTCGGCCCCGCCTACCTGGCGCTGCGCGACGTGGTGGTCGGCGAGGTCCGGGCGATGCTGGGGGAACGGTCGTGGCAGGTCTGCTACGACGAGGGCCGCCGGCTGAGCATCGACGAGGCCATGGACTACGCGCTCGACCAGCGCGACGCCGGCGGGCGCGACACCGACCCGTGGGAGCCGCTCACCCGCCGCGAACGCGAGATCGCCGCGCTGGTGGCCGAGGGGCTGTCCAACCGCGAGATCGCGCAGCGGCTGGTCATCGCCAAGCGGACGGTCGACTCCCACCTGGAGCACATCCTCGCCAAGCTGGAGATGGCCTCGCGCACGCAGATCGCCGCGTGGGTGGCCGAACGCCTGCGCCCCGCCTCCGGACCCGCCTCCCGACCCGCCCGAGACGCCTGACTCCACGGGTATGGGTATCCGTCCGAGTTGATTTAGGTACGCCTATCGGGATGTCTCCCGATGTCCTCAAGGCCCCGGAGCCGGAGACTGGTGAATGGCTGGACGGACCACGGGCCGCCTCTCCTCGCGGAGAAGTACCGCGCACTTCCGCGGGCCGTGGTCCCGAAGGTCAACCACTGAAGTTCCCGTGTGGTCCGACGATTCGGTGACGGGAGCCCGGGAGGGGAGGCTCCCGTCGCCGGATCCACACACCCCGTACACCCCGCGAGCACCCCGCACACACCCCGCCGGGCCGCGCAGGGGACCCTGTGGTCGTGTCGCCGGCGGGTGCGTCTCTGGCGCGACGCCCCGCCGGCGGCAACGCAGTACCTAGCCATACCTAGTGGCTCGTCGGTACATGCCGAGTGAACGGTCGGATTCGGCTCAGCGGTCGGCGAAGAGGCCCAGGCGGTGGGCGAGCGCGGCGGCCTCACCGCGACTGGAGACCTCCAGCTTGGTCAGGATGTTGGAGACGTGCACGCTGACCGTCTTCGCCGAGATGAACAGTTCCTCGGCGATCTCCCGGTTGCCCCGCCCCTCGGTGACCAGCCGCAGCACCTCGCGTTCGCGCGGCGTGAGCCCGAACGAGGTGTGCTCGCCGTTCCTCGGGGTCGCGGACGCCGTGGCCTGCTCGAACGGGATGCGGGCGCGGCGCGCGAGATCCTCGATCTGGGTGCGGAGCGGGCGGGCGCCGAGACCGTCGGCCAGGCTGGCTGCGATCTTCAGCCGTTCCGCCGCGCCCTCACGGTCGCCGTCGCCCGCCACCGCCTCGGCGGCGCGCAGCAGCGCGAGGGCCTGCGGGTACGGCTGTGACAGCCCGCCCCAGGCGCTCGCCGCCGCGTCCCAGGCGGGGGCGTCGAGCGCGCCTTCCGCGGCGGCGGCCTCGGCCGCGAACGTCGTGGCGTACGCACTGTTCAGTGCCCCGTCTGCCAGCGTGTGCGCGGCGACTTCGCGGAGCCGGGCGCGCAGTGCGACCGATCGTTCCAGCAGCGCATCGTCGCCCAGCACCGTGCCCGCCTCAGCGCAGGCGCGCATGCCCACCAGCAGCAACGGCCACAGATAGCGGCCCTTGACGTCCGGACGTTCCCGTACGGTCTCCTCGACCAGCTCCATTGCGCCGGCGACGTCCCCGGTGGCCAGCCGGTAGCGCGTGAGAAGCAGCCGCGGCGGCATGGTCTCCTGCGGGACCGTGAACCCGCTGCGCGCCGAGGGCGGCATCAGCTCCAGAGACCGCTCGACGGCCGCCAGGTCGCCCCGTGCCAGCGCGATCGTGCCCTGATGAATGAGCAGGAAGCCGTGGAGCGCGGGCGCGGGATTGATCGACAGGCTCTCGTCGGCGACCGCCAGGGCCTCGTCCCACCGTCCCAGGGAGACCAGGGACTCGGTCAGGTTGCCGGCCAGGAAGGGGCCGTTCAGCCTCGCCCGGCCGACCTCCTTGGCGATCTCCCAGCCCTTCGCGGCGACCTCGGCGGCCTCCGCGGACGCGCCGGCGGCCTCCAGCGTGTCGGAGAGGTTGGTGCGGCTGCGCAACACGGTCTCCGCGTGGCCGAGTTCCGCCCCGCGCCGCTGGACCTCGTGCAGGGTGCGGCGGGTCCCGTCCAGGTCGCCCGCGCCCTCCTTGGTGGCGAGCGTCGCCAGGCTGATCGTGACGTCGAGCTCGATCTCCTCCTCGCCGAGCTCGCGGGCCAGCTCGAGGGCCTCTCTGGCGAACTCGGACCCCTCAGCGATCTCATGGTGGAGCTGCAACGTCACCGAGATGCGGTCGAGCACGCGGGCGCGGATCGCCGTCGGCCGGGCGGCCAGCCGTTCGGCCTCGCGCAGGTCGTCCAGCTCTCCGGTCAGCCCCTTGAGGCCCTTCAGACGGCCGCGCCACGCGAGCAGCATCGCCACCCGATCCGGGTCCTGCGCCGGATCCAGTTCCGCCAGCGCCGCACGGACGAAGGACAGGCCGTTGTGGGCCTCGCCGCACGCGTGCGCGGCCTCGATGGCGATCTCCAGGACGCCGACCTGGTCGTGGCCGGTGCGTTCGGGCGCGTCCTCGACCCGGTCCCACAGCTCCAGCACCCGTTCCAGCATCTGGACCTGCTCGGAGTAGGCCAGCGCGGACTCGGACTCGGCGGCGGCCTTCCAGGCGGCCGAGAGCGCCTTCTCGTTGTCGTGCGCGGAGTGCCAGTGCAGCGCGAGCGCCGCCGACGAGCCGGGCCCGCCCTGGGCGCACAGCTCGGGGTCGCGCTCCAGCGCCTCGGCGTAGGTACGGTGGATGCGGCCGTGCTCGCCGGGCAGCAGGTCCTCGTGCACGGCCTCGCTGATCAGCGCGTGCCGGAACCGGTAGCCCTGGGAGTCGGCGACCAGGATGTTGCCGTCGACGGCGGGCCGCAGCGCCTCGCTCAGCCGCTGGTCGTCCAGGCCGGTCACCCGGAGCAGCAGCTCGTGGCCGATCGAGTCGGTGGCGACCGACGCGCTCGCCACCCGCAGGACCTCCTGGGTCTCCTCGGGGAGGCGGTTGACGCCCACCAGCAGCAGGTCGCGCAGCGACTCGGGAACGCCCATGCCCGAGGCGTCGGCGTAGTCGGTCATGGCCTCGACGAACAGCGGGATGCCGCCGCTGCGCCCGTACACCAGCTCGGTCAGCTCGGGTTTCGGTGAGCTGCCGAGGATCCCGGCGAGCTGCCCGGCGACCTCGCCGAGGCTGAGGCGCGGCAGCTCGAGCCGGGACACGCCCTCGGCCCGGCTCAGATCGGCCAGGACGGGGCGGAGCGGATGGGTGCGGTGCAGGTCGTCGGAGCGGTAGCTGATCAGCAGCATCAGCGGGCCGTGGCGCAGGTTGCGCGCGAGGAAGACCAGCAGGTCACGGGTGGAACGGTCGGCCCAGTGCGCGTCCTCGACGATCAGCAGCAGCGGCTCGCGGGTGGCGAGGCGTTCCAGCAGCGTCAGCATCTGCTCGAACAGCCGCGCCCGCGCGGTCGCGGGATCGGAGTCGGCCGGGGCCTCGCCGAGACCGGGCAGCAGGCGCGCCAGGTCGCGGGTGGTGCCGCCGGGCATCAGCGCGGCCACGCCGTCCTCGCCGATCTCCCGGATCAGCTGGCGGAGGGCGGCGGTGAACGGGGCGTACGGCAGACCGGCCGAGCTCAGCTCCATGCAGCCCCCGGCCAGCACGCGGGCGCCCTCGCCCACGCGCGCGGCGAACTCGTTCGCCAGCCGCGTCTTGCCGCCGCCGGCCTCGCCCGCCAGCAGCACGATGGCGGGCGCCTCGGTACGGGCCGACTCGAAGGTCTCCAGGAGCGTGCCGAGCTCGGCTTCGCGTCCGGCGAAGATCGGGCTGACCTGGCTCGTCATGAAGTCCAGTATGGGGTAAGGAGCGTCTTTGCTCATGATGCGTGCCGGTTCCGCGGCCGGGGTCTCAGGCGGCGATCCGGCGGACCGGGTTGCGCAGCAGGTGACGGACCCGGCGGGAGCGCTGCGCCTCCTGGACGAGCGTCTTCACGTGGTCGGCGGCGATCTGGCGGGTGATGTCGGCGTGCATGGCGTGCTCCTCAGGTCGATGCGGGCTGTCGGGCTGTGGGGCCTTCCGGCTTCCGGGCCTTTCGGCTTCCGGGGCCTTCCGGCTTCCTTCCGACACCCTCAACATTCGTCCTAAGGCGCCACCCCTCACATCGGGCGCATGCCTTATCTCGGCGCCCGGGCCCTTACCTAGACCCTCGATCACGTACCTAGACCCTCGGCCACGCCTTAGGAGGCGGGGGCGAAGAGGGCCAGTCGGTGGGCGGTGGCGGCGGCCTCACCGCGGCTGGAGACCTCCAGCTTGGTCAGGATGTTGGAGACGTGCACGCTGGCGGTCTTGATCGAGATGAACAGCGCCTCGGCGATCTCGCGGTTGCTGTGCCCGTCCGCGACCAGCCGCAGCACCTCCAGCTCGCGGGGCGTGAGGCCGAACGAGGGCACGGCGGAGCGGCCGGCGGTGCTTGAATCGGCACCCGCACCCGCACCCGCGCCTCCGCCGAAGGGGATGCGGGCGCGGCGGCACAGGTCCTCGATCTGCGCGCACAGCGGCTTGGCGTCCAGCGCACCGGCGATCTTGATGGCGCGGTGGAGGCGTTCGGCGGCGGCCTCCCGGTCGCCCGCCGCGATCGCGGCCTCGGCGGCACGGGTCAGCGCCTCGGCCTGCCAGTACTGCTGGCCGAGCGCCGTGCGGGCCTCCGCCACGGCGTCCCAGGCGGCCCGGTCGGGCTCGCCGCGTGCCTCGGCCATCGCGGCCTCGAACGCCAGGCGGTGCGCCTCCTGCGCCGGGCCGAGCACCTTCGTCTCGGCCGCACGGGCCGCGACCTGCGGAAGCGCGGGCGAGCCGTTGATCATCGCGCCGTCGCCCAGCTCCG
This sequence comes from Actinomadura barringtoniae, assembly GCF_017573505.1. Classification (GTDB taxonomy): domain Bacteria; phylum Actinomycetota; class Actinomycetes; order Streptosporangiales; family Streptosporangiaceae; genus Spirillospora; species Spirillospora barringtoniae. Next base: position 620,934 of record NZ_JAGEOJ010000003.1, on the reverse strand, counting down.
CGCAGGCGGTGGCGGCCAGCACCAGGACCGGCCAGGCGTAGCGGCTGTCGTCGGGGAGCCCGGTCGTCGGCAGCACGGGGGCCGCCGCCGCGAGCGCCTCCACGTACCGTCCCTGAGCCAGCCGGACCATGACCTCGAGCCGCTGCGTCGCGAAGTAGTCCTGGGTCTTGAGCCACCTCATCTTGAGGTCCATGGTCTCCTGCGACGCCGAGAGGCGCCGTTCGGCGTCCTCCAGGTCGCCCCGGGCCAGGGACAGCTCGCCGAGCAGCACCAGGAGCGAGGTCCTGATCGTGATGGGCGGGTCCTGGTCGAGCGCCTGGTGCAGAACGTTCAGCGCCTCGTCCCAGCGGCCGAGCGACACCAGCGGCTCGCCGAGGTTGATGCCGAGGAAGGTGCCCTGCGTGCGCAGCACGCCGAACTCCCGGGCCTTGGCGATGCCCGCGCGGGCCACCTCGGCCGCCTCGGCGTGCCGCCCCGAGCCCTCCAGGAAGTGCGACCTGATCACGGCGGCGCGGAGCAGGGAGCGGTGGTTGCCGGAACGTTCGGCGGTGCGCTCCACGTCCACGAGCAACCGGCCGTCCTGGTCGTAGTCGATCTCGACGCAGAACAGCGTGGTGAGCGCGTCGCTCTCGGCCGTCGCGTCGCCGAGCTCGCGCGCGATCTTCAACGACTCGGTGGCGGCCTCGCGGGCGTCGTCGGTATCGGTGGTGAGCCGCACGTACTGCGCCAGCGTGGCGAGCGTGCGCGCCCGGAGCGCGCTCGGCGGCTCGGCGGGCAGCAGCCGTACGGCCTCGCGCAGGTCCTCGATGAACCCGGGCCGCGCCACCTGGTAGTGCATCCGCCCGCGCAGCTCCAACAACACCGCCCGCCGCGAGTCCCTCGCCGCCGTGTGAGCGGCCTCGGCCTCGGCAGCGTCGGCTCCGGCAGCGTCGGCTCCGGCTGCGGCCCCGGCTGCGTCGGCTCCGGCTGCGTCGGCTCCGGCTGCGGCCTGCGCGGCGGCGGCCTGCGTTGAGGCGGCTCCGAGGGCGGTCGGCCGGGCGTCGAGTTCGCGTACGGCGGCGGTGGCCAGTTTGATGCCGCGTTCGTACTCGCCGGCGTGGTCGGCGGCGGTCGCGGCCTGCTCCAGGACGTCGAGATGCTCGGCGCCGATCCGTTCGGCCGCGTCCGGAACCCGGTCCCACAGCTCCAGCACGCGCGACAGCATCGTCAGGCACTCGGCGTAGGCGACGGCCTTGCGGGCGTCGCCCGCCGCGCGCCACGAGCTGACCAGCGCCCAGGTGGCGTCGTGTGCCGCGTTCCAGTGGTGGCTGAGCTCCACCCACAGCCGCCCAGGCGGAACGAGGCTCGCGTCGTTCTCCAGGGCCTCGGCGTAGCGGGTGTGCAGGCGGGTGTGCTCGCCGGGCAGCAGGTCGTCGTGCAGCGCCTCGCGGATCAGGGCGTGCCGGAACGCGTAGCCGTCGCCGTCCACGACCAGCACGTTCGCGGCGACCGCGGGTCGCAGGACCCGGGTCAGCGCGGAGTCGTCCAGCCCGGACACGGCCGCGAGCAGCGCGTGCTCGATGCGGGTGCCGCCGCCGCTGGCGTCGCGCAGGGCCTCCTGCGTCTCCTCCGGCAGCCGCTGGACCCCGGCCAGCATCAGGTCGCGCAGCGATTCGGGGATCTCGCAGGCCAGCGTGCCGTCGCTGTCGAGCAGCGCCTCGATGAACAGCGGGTTGCCCTCGCTGCGGGCATGGATGCGGTCGACCAGCTCGCCCGCCGGCGCCTGCCCCAGGATCCCGGCGGCCAGCTCGGCGACCTCGCCGCGCGACAGCCGGGTGAGCTCCAGCCGCCGTACGCGATCGACCCGGTCCAGCTCGGCCAGCAGCGGGCGCAGGGGATGGGTGCGGTGGAGCTCGTCCACGCGGTAGGTGACCAGGATCAGCAGCGGCGCCGTGCCGGCGTTGCGGATCAGGAAGGACAGCAGGTCACGGGTGGAACGGTCGGCCCAGTGGGCGTCCTCGATCACCAGGACCACCGGGCGGCTCTCGGCGAGGCGTTCCAGCAGCGTGAGCACCAGCTCGAACAGCCGCGCCCGCTCCTCGCCCGACGCCGCGTCCGTCTCCGGCTCGCCGAACTCGGGCAGCAGCCTGGCCAGGCCGCCGGTGTCGCCGCGCGGCAGCAACTCGGCGACGCCCTCGATCCCGATGTCGCGGACCAGCCCCCGCAGGACGGTGGTGAACGGGGCGAACGGCAGGCCGTCCGATCCCAGCTCCAGGCAGCCGCCGACCAGCAGGCGTCCCGTGTCGCGCACGCACTGCGAGAACTCCCGGACCAGCCGGGTCTTGCCCAGCCCGGCCTCGCCGCCGACCAGAACGGCCCCGGGGGCGGCCCTGAGGGCGTCCTCCAGATAACCGAGCTCGGTCGTACGGCCCACCAGGACGGGACTGATCGTGCGAGCGCTCACGCCGTCCAGCATGCCAAATGAATCTGACAAAACCGCACGAATATTCCCTCCATGAAGCCTCGGTGAGGCTCAGGTAAGCCATCCTTGGCCACGGTGTTCGTCCAGTTCGGCGATCACGCCGGGGGCCAGGGGCGGGTGATCGACCGTCCGGACCGGGCTTCCCTCGACGACGCCCCGCATCCGGAAGTGGTCAAGGTCGATCATCTCGTCCCGGCTCAGCACCGGCGCGACGGGCGCTCCGGCCGCGTTCAGCCGTTCCAGGGCCTCCTCGCGCGTCAGCCCACCGATCACCCCCGCGATCGCCTCGTCCAGCTCTCGGACGCGCCCGAGCCGTTCAAGGAACGGCACGCCCGCGAACTCGCCCAGCCCCAGCGCCTCGCAGGAAGCGGCCCACAGCCGTTCCTCCGAGACGACGCCCAGCGTGATCTTGTGCCCGTCCTTGGTCGGGTAGACCCCGTACCCCGCGACCGGCCCGGCCCCCGTGCGCTGCTTGGCCGTCGGGACCGTACCGACCCAGTTGGCCAGCACATCGGCCATCCCCAGGTCGATCCGGTCGCCCACCCCGCCGGCCCGCGCCTTCAGAACGCCCGCCGTGATCGCGAACGCCGCCATCGTGGCCGCCGACATGTCCGCCACGGGCAGCTCGTCCGCGTCCGGCGAGACCGCGTCCTCGGTCATGGCCGCCGCGTACGCCCGGTAGTTGATGTCATGCCCGGGGACCATGGCCAGCGGCCCCTCCGCCCCGTACCCCGAGATCGAGCAGTAGACGAGCCGCGGGTTGAGCGCCCGGACCACCTCATGCCCCACCCCCAGCCGGTCGGCGACGCCAGGCCGAAAGCCCTCCACGAAGACCTCGGCGCCCTCGGCCAGCTCCAGGCACCGAGCCCGCCCCTCCGCGTCCTTCAGGTCGAGCTCGACGCTTCGCTTGTGCTGGTTGAGCAGGTCGAAGTGGCTCCGGAACATCCGCATCGGCTCACCGCCGGGCGGCTCCACCTTGATCACGTCCGCCCCCAGCTGGGCGAGCAGCTGCGTCGCGTACGGCCCGGGCCGCCACATCGTCAGGTCCAGCACCCGAAGCCCGTCCAGCAGCCCCATCGCACCCCTCCCAGATCCCACACCCGCCCCCACCCTGCCGTCAGGTCGAGGCGCCGGTCAAGCGAGCGCTTGCTCGATCGACCGCCTCGTACGATCTACCGCGATCCCGACCTACCGCGATCCCGACGGCAACGAGGTCTCCCTCGGCGGTGCGCCCCGGACCGAGCCCTGGTCCGTCACGGCTTGAGGAGGATCTTGCCGCGGGTGTGGCGCTTCTCCAGCTCCCGGAACGCGTCCTGGACCTGGGCCAGCGGGTAGGTCGCGGCGATCGGGACCCGCAGGTCGCCGGCCTTGATGAGGTCGGCCAGCTCGGCGACGACCTTGATTTCGGCCGCCTCGGCGTTGCCGTGCGCCTTCACGCCGTGCTCGGCCGCGGCTGCGCGGTCGATGGTGTTGATCCGGTCGCGGTCGACGCCGAGCTCCAGCGCGAGCTCGGTGTAGCCGCCGAAGTTGTCGACGAACGCGTCCACGTCCCCGACTGCGGCCTTGATGCGTTCGGCGACGCCCTCGCCATAGGTGACGGGGATCGCGCCGACGTCGCGGAGCCACTGGTGATGCCGCTCGCTCGCCAGGCCCACCACGGTGGCGCCCGCGCGGACGGCCAGCTGGACGGCGAACGTTCCGACGCCGCCGGCCGCCGCGGTGATCACAATCGTGTCGCCGGGCTCCACGCCGACCGCGCGCAGTTCGGCGTACGCGGTGGTGCCCGCGACGTAGAGCGTGGCGGCCTGCTCCGCCGGCACCTCCGGCGGGCGGATCGCTAGGTTGCCCGCCTCGACCAGGACGTACTCGGCGTGGCTGCCGCGGTCGTCGGTGAACCCGTACACCTCGTCGCCCGTGGTGAGGCCCTCGACGCCCGCGCCGACCTCGGCCACCGTTCCGGCCAGGTCACTGCCCTGACCGGACGGGAAGTTCGCCGGCCAGATCGCGTGGAGGATCCCGGTGCGGATCGACATCTCGCCCGGGTTGACGGATGCCGCCGCCACCTTCACCAGCACCTGCCCCGCACCGGGCACCGGCCGCTCCACGTCGTCGACCCGCAGGACCTCGATCTCGCCGTACTCGTCGAACCGAACGGCCTTCATCGTGCTCATGTCGATCTCCCTGATCCGCGGGGTGGATTCCCGCACGCAGATCACGGTGCCAACCGTTCGCGGAACCCGAAATCGGACCGCTCTGCCTAGGATCGCCGATCCCTGCCTCGCCGTTCTCAGGACTCGGCCTCGCACAGAGCGGTCTCGACGGCCGCCTTCACGTCGTCGTCCTGGGCGTCCGTACCGCCCGGGTCGAGGTTCACCATGACCGTCGCCTGCCTGCCGTCGGTCGTGACGCCGCCCATCGATTGGTAGCCGAGGACGTCGCCGCTGTGGCCCCAGTACACGCCGCCGCAGGGCAGCGGGTTGCTCTCCAGCCCCAGCCCGTACGCCCGCCCGCTGGATCCGTCGCCGTCGCTGGATCCGTCGCTGGATCCGTCGTTGGAGCCGTCGTCGGTCGAGCGGGTCCGCATCATCTCCCGCAGCTGGGCCGGGCGCAGCAGCTTGCCGCGTACGAGCGCGGCCATGAAGTGGTTGAGGTCGGTGGCGCTGGAGATCATGCCCCCGGCCGCGCCCGCGACCGTGGGGTTGATCGCGGTGATGTCGATGAGCGGCGCGTTCGCGCCCGGCCGCGCGTACCCGCGCGGGTGCGGCCCGGGGATCACCGAGGAGTCGCCCGGCACGTACGTCTCGCGCAGCTTGAGCGGCTTGATGATGCGGTGGCGGATCTCCTGGCCGTACGAGTGGCCGGTCACCTTCTCGATGAGCATGCCCGCGAGCAGGTAGTTGGTGTTGGAGTAGTGCCAGCCGTCGCCGGGCTTGAAGTCCCGCTTGTGGGCGAGCGCGACCTTCACCATGTCGCGGGTGTCGTGGTGGGCGAGCGGGTCCTGGATGACGTCCTGCGGCTTGATGTACTTGAGGTAGTCGGGCAGGCCGCTGGTGTGCTGCAGCAGCTGCCGAACACTGATCTCCCGCCCGTCGTTGTCGGCCCCGCGGATGACGCCCGGCAGGTAGCGCTCGACGGGCGCGTCCAGCGAGACGCGGTGCTCGCCCACCAGCTGCAGCACGGTCGTCGCGACGAACATCTTGGACATGCTGCCGATCCGGAACGTGCTGTCCCCGCGTACCGGCGCCTGGCTCTTCACGTCCGCGACGCCGCTGGTCAGCACCGCACTCCCGCGCCGGTCACGCACCTGAACGAGCGCACCGGGCCCGCCGTCCACCGTGGTCAGCCGCGTCATCACCTCCCGCAACCGCTCGTGCCCGGCGCTCGTGGACGTGGTGCCCGCCGCAGCGACAGATCCGGCGGCGAGCGAACCCGCGACCGCCACGGCCAGGACGAACGCGCCCTTGGACGCCCGCTGATGCTTGAACACGTGTGCTCCCTTGATCGGTAAGCCATCACGCTAAAGATCACTGACCCCGCCACGCGTCACCCGCGCGAGCCAGACTCCCCGTCCCCCCAAAGGCTCAGGGCCGTCAGACCTGGTGGTCTGACGGCCCTGTTCGGCCGGTTCACGGTCAGAGGCTGCGAGCGACGATGTCGCCGACCGAGGTGGTGGCCTGGATGGTGAGCTGGCTGGTGCCGTCGTTCTTGAGCGTGTTGTGGACGCGGCCGCTGCTGGTGCTGGCGTCCAGCGAGGCCGAGACCCCGGTGGCGGCGCCGACCGAGATCTCACCGGCCTGCGTGGTCAGCACCAGCGCTCCACCCGTGGCCTCGGCGATGCGGATGTCACCCTTGCTGGTCGTGATCGTGGCGGCCCCGCTGAGACGCCCGACCTGCACGTCACCGGCCTGCACGGTCAGCTGGGCGTCGCCGGTCTCATCGAACGCGAGCTGCCCGTGCGCGGCCTCGAAGCTGACCTCGCCGAGCGGCCCGGTGCTGTGGACGTCGGCGCTGGCAACCTTGCCCTGGACGGCCGACCCGGCGGGCAGGTGCACGGTGACCTGGACGGCGCCGGAGGGGCCCATCAGCTGGTTCTTGGCCGCGGTCTGGATCCGCAGGATGCCGTCGCGGAAGTCGACGCTGGTCTGCTCGGTGGCCTTCACATCGCGGCTCTTGGAAGCGTCCGCGGGCTGAACTTCGACGGTGGCGTCGGCGCGGTCGGCGGCGGTGAGCTGGATCTGGCCGGCGGGGATGTCCAGGACGGTGGTGATCGAGGCGGTGGCGGCGAAGGTCTGCATCGTGGTCTCCTGCGTTCGTGTTCCTCGTTGTTTCGAACAACGCAAACGCTACGTTGCATTCCAAATCTATGCAACAGACTCGTTGCTTTAAATATGCATACGTGCAGCTCACGGCTGAAAAAGTGTTGCAATGTCCCTGAAACTCAATGCAATGAGCCTAGGCGAGGCTTTGCAATGGATTGAGAGTTAACGCTATGGGGTGAGGTCCTGCCGCTGCGCGGCTGGCGTTGACTCGGTGTCCAATTCGACGGACGCTGGGCGTGGGTGACCTTGGCGGGCGGGCAGTTCTGCCTGGTCAGACGCGTGGAGGTGGTTGCGATTCGGTTCGGGCTGTTCTACGAGCCGCGCACACGCACGACACCGCTTTGGCGCAAGAGGTGCTAGCTGCGGCTGGTGGCACCAGCCGGACCGCGGTCGTGATGGCGACGGTGAACGGCGACTAATTCATCGTGCGCAGTGCGCTTTCGGCGAAGTTTTGAACTTCAGGGTCAGACAATGTAGCGGCATACTCGAGAAGAGGCCTACGCCCCGAGGGGCTTCGCGCCGCAGCCGCCACCGCAATTCGACGGTCAATTGAAGAACTGCTGGACAACTTGTTCTTTATTTCTTTATCGGCCTCGTGATTGTCTGAGATACTGGCAAGCCAGGAAACGGGAGAGGAAAGACTTCCGTCGCGCAAATAGGGGAGGCTGCTCTCCAGTTGCGCTGTCGTAGCTCCCGAGAGGAAGTTCATGACTTCCCATCTCACTTGTGGCGTCGGATCGGCAATCAGGCTAAAAGCTTGGGCGATGATGCGGCCGTCCCCCGGGCCGGCAGCCGCATGCACCGCCTCAATTGCCCAGAAGCGGGCGCGATGTGACCGGTGGCTCAAGAGGAAGGCAATTGACTGCAAATAGGGCGAGGATTTGGAGCCCAGCTCCGAAAAGATCCATGATGCCGAGTCGACAAGGAAGTCCTTGTCGCTGTCCATCAATGATTGCAGACTTTCCGGCGAGTATCCGCCGAATATTTCCCTGAGCAGGGCGTATGAGAGGCGACCGGCTTCCTCGCCATCCTCGGGAATCTCAAGCAGCTCGCCTATGATTTCGTCTCCAGTTGCCATTCCTGTGTCTCTTTCTAGGTGCCGCCCAGCTCTTTCTTGATCTGACGAAGAAGCCGCAACTCCTGGGCGAGTCTAAGTGCATGTCTATAGTCTATGCCGAGCTGATCATTCACTTCTTGACGCTTCTTTATACTGATCTCCAACTCGCTCTCCAATTGCTCGAGATCCTCTTCAGTCCAATGGCTTGGAATGAGGTCAGGGATATCTCCGTGCACCTTTCCGGTGCTGTCCAGGGCTGGGACGTCGTCTTCGTTCAGAGCCCAAACTATGTTGCCCGGGCGGCCGCTTCCATCACCTTTCAGGCCATCGAGTTCTGCATCAAGGATGCGGAGGTTGGGAGTGTCGGCGACACCGGTGGCGACCGAGGTGATGAGGTTGGAGGCCAGCGCTCCCGCGGTGATCACGCTGACGGTCTGGAGGAGTCTGGTCGCAGTGGCGGCGAGCGCCGCGCGGATGGTGGCTGCTTCGACGATGATTCCGATGGGGTTGGATACCGCGTCGCTTGCCTTGGTTTGGCCGTCGAGTACGGCGTTGCCGTACTCGCGGCAGGCCCTGGATATGCCATCGCAGAGGTTGGGCAGCGCCTCCAGCAAGGTGGAGGGGAAGCAGTCCTGGTAGATCCGGTCCCAGTAGCCGCCGAACGCGTCGATGTCAGGGGCGTCGCTTTGGTCTGTGACTCGCTTGAGGTCGGCGGCGAGTCGGCCACGTACCTCGATGAGCGATGTGTGGGCGGCCTGCCAGGCGTCGGCGGCGCGCAGGAGGGACCATGGGTCGCCGGTCGGCCAGTATTTGTCAAGGTCGAGTGGGTCAAAATGGAGGCCGGTCAGATTCTCCAGGAGTGACTTGGGCGGAGAAGCGCCCGGTCCTGTGACCGGTGGGGGCGGCAGGATGTTGAGGGGGCCGGCCGCTTCGAGGCCCACGAACTGGCGGAAGGTCGGCACCGAGTTCGGCTGTTGCGGGAACGGCGACGGGCCGCTGATCATCGAGCGGCGGTCGGCCTTGGTGTGGTTCTTCACCGTCTGCGTGAGGCCTCGTGACATGTCGCCGACCGACCGGTGGAGTGTGGCTAGACCGCCCCAGGCGGCTTCTGCGGCGTGGCTGTAGGCGGGGGCGAACTTGGCTGCGGCGGCGTCTTTGCCGGGGTTGCCCGCCATGCCGTTGGTGGGTGTCAGTGCTCCGGCGAGGGTGCTCCAGGTCTGGCCGAATCTGTTCTGCGCGCCGGCGACGTTGCTGGCCGCCGTTTGCACCAGGTCAGTGTCGATCCAGACCCGGCTCAACCCGACCACATCCGCACGTTGGTGCTGCTGGAACTGCGGAAGTTGAGGTGAGCCCGTGCGATCGCCCGGTGCAGCCGGGCGAGCTCGGCGTGCAGGTCACGGGCGGACTTGTCCCATCGATCACGCGCTTTGGCATAGGCGCGGCGGGCGTCGCCATCCCACTCGGCCAGCGACTGCTCGAGGTCGCCCTCCAGGTTGTCCAGCACGGTCTCGAGTCGTTGCAGGGCTCGCTCAAAATCCCGTTCAGCCTCACGGAACGCAGCGAACTCCGCTTGGATCAACACCATCGGATCCTCCCGTGGCGTGCAATGCAGCCGCGTGGGCAAGCGAACTCGCGCCTGTGTCATGAGTCAAGGCAGCAGTCCGAAAAGGCTCGCTAATCGCCCTCTGCAACCCGAGCCACGGCGGATCCCTCCTGGCAGGGCTCGTTGCAGCGCCGGGGGCGTGCAGACCTCAAGGAGAAAGCTGGAGTGGTCGGCGATCACGATCGGTGCGTGCGGCCGACCATGCTCAGCGGTCGGTAACGTCCACAGTGGCGGTTGACGATCCTTCTAATACGACGGACGCTGGCCGTGTGTGGCCAGGTGGTGGGCGGTCTTGCCTGGTCAGGGACTGGGAGGTGGTTGCGATTCGGTTCGGGCTGTTCTACGAGCATCAGATGCCTCGGACGGGGGAGCAGGGCGAGGAGCAGCGGCTCTACTCCGACGCGCTGGATCAGATCGAGATCGCTGATCGGGTGGGGTTCGACTATGTGTGGGAGGTCGAGCACCACTTCCTGGAGGAGTACAGCCACTCGTCGGCGCCGGAGGTGTTCCTCGCGGCGGCGTCGCAGCGGACGAAGCGGATCAGGCTGGGGCACGGGATCGTTCAGCTGCCGCCCGGGGTGAACCATCCGGCGCGGGTGGCGGAACGGGTCGCGACGCTGGATCTGGTGTCGGGCGGTCGGGTCGACTTCGGGACCGGGGAGTCGAGCTCGAGTGCGGAGCTCGGCGGGTTCGGGGTGCGGCGGGGTGAGAAGCGGGCGCAGTGGAGCGACGCGATCGACGCGATCACCCGGATGTTCGTGGAGGAGCCGTTCGCGGGGTGGGAGAGCAAGTACCTGCAGATGCCTCCGCGGAACGTGATTCCGAAGACTGTGCAGAAGCCGCATCCGCCCTTGTGGGTGGCGTGCTCCAGGCGGGAGACGATTCACTTCGCGGCGCGGAACGGGATCGGCGCGCTGTCGTTCTCGTTCGTGGAGCCCGAGGACGCGGCCAAGTGGACCGAGGAGTACTACCGGATCATCGAGAACGAGTGCGTTCCGGCGGGGTTCGCGGTCAATCCGAACGTGACGGTCGTGCTGCCGATGATGCTGCACGAGGACGAGGCGGTCGCCATTGACCGGGGGATCGATGGGGCGCACTTCTTCGGGTTCGCGCTGGCGCACTATTACGGGACGACGCCGCACGATCCGGGGCGCACGAATGTGTGGGAGGAGTTCCTGGAGCGGCGGGCGCAGAGCGGGTTCGACCGGGACCAGATCATCGCGAACGCCGAGGCCCTGAACGTGAACGTGGGGTCGCTGCGGGGCGCGGTCGGCACGCCCGATCAGGTCGCCGATCTGATTCGGCGGTACGAGGCGGCGGGCGTCGACCAGGTCTCTTTCGTTCTGCAGGCCGGAAACAACAAGCATGAGCACATCTGCGAGAGCATCGAGCTTTTCGGCAAGTCGGTGCTGCCGCGGTTCGTGGAGGGGCGCGAGGAGCGCGAGGCGCAGAAGGCGGAACGGTTGGCGCCTGCCATTGAGGCGGCGCTGGCGCGTCGGAAGCCGGCGCGGGAATTGCCGCCCGGATATCGGATCGACGAGGACGCCGAGCTCGTACGGGCGCGGCGGGCGAAGCGAGCGGCGCGGCCGACTGGCGTGCGGCCTGCTTTGGCGTTGGTGCGGGACGAGGCGCGCGGCAGTGCCCGGCGGCAGATGCAGAAGGGCTTCTACCGGCTCATTCACGGCCGTTCCGATGCCGAGATCGAGCGGCGTTTCGGGCCGCGGGCGCAGCGGGTGTTCTTCGCCGGGATGGCCCGGCAGTACGACGCGTCCATGGCGGGCGGCTTCGAGGGTGAGCTGGAGTTCCGGCTGACGCGCGCCGACGGGACCGTGAGCCCGTGGACGATCGTGGTGCGGGACGGCAAGGCCCGCGCGCGGATGGGGGAGGCGCGGGAGCCCGTACTGACCATCATCACGGGCGCGGCGGACTTCCTGCGGACGCTGTCCGGCGACGCCAACCCCGCGTCGCTGCTGATGGACGGCAAGCTGAAGTTGCGCGGCGACTTTGAGCTTGCCCCCAAGCTCAGCGAGATGTTCGGAGGCCCGTCTCCCTACTGAGGCGGTCTGAGATGGATGATGCCGGTCAAGGGTGGGAGGAGCAGGTCGGGCAGGGCGGTCAGTTCTACGCCCAGGCGCACGGACATGTCGTCGCAGGCCGGGAAGGCGGTCATGGCGCCCACGGCCACGGCTGCCTGGGCGGTGTCGAACGGTGGCCGGACGTCCAGACGGCGTACGAACGCGGCGATCTGCTCATAACGCCACTGCTCGCGATCGGCGACGACGTGGCGCGCCTCGGGATCGACCGCCGCCAGGCCCACGAGGCGCCGGAAGAGGTCCGGATCCGTACTCCAGAAGCGGCACAGCTCGGCGACCATCGCCCGGAAGGCGTCCGACGCGTCCGTGATCGCTGCGGCCTCGCGCATGCGCGGAACGACTTCTGAACGGTCGGCCAGGTCGTCCGCGACGGCTTCCAGGAGACCGAGCTTGGAGCCGAAGTGCCGGTAGACCGTGACCCGCGTGACCTCGGCGTCCTCCGCGACCTGCTCCAGGCTCAACCCGTGATAGCCGGTGTCGATCATGCGTCGGCGCGCGGCGTCCAGCAGCCTGCGCCGCGTCTGCCGCATCTTCGTCGCCCGTAGCCCGGCCATGGCCGAGATGATACAGCTTGTATATTGAGATACAGGCTGTATCGCGAGTTGGAGACCGGGCATGGGAGGCCGAGCGATGGGAGATCGGGTGATGGGAGATCGGGTGATGGGAGATCGGGTGATGGGAGGCCTGGCATGGCTGTGGCGTTGGTGACCGGAGCGAACAAGGGGATCGGCAAGGAGACCGCACGGCAGCTCGCCGAGCGCGGCATGGAGGTGCTGCTGGGCAGCCGCGATCCCGAGCGGGGTGAACGTGCCGCCCGGGAGCTGGGCGTCACGCCCGTACGGCTCGATGTCACCGACCCGGGCGACGTCGCCGCCCTCGCCAAGGACCTGGGGCGGCTGGACGTCCTGGTCAACAATGCCGGGGCGATCGCGGTGGCGCCCGCGCCCTCCCTGACCTCCGACCAGCTGCGCAGCACGTACGAGGTGAACGTCTTCGGCGTCGTCGCGGTGACCAACGCGCTGCTGCCGCTCCTGCGGCGATCCGCGGCCCCGCGCATCGTGAACGTGTCCAGCACGACCGCATCGCTGACGCTGACCAGCGGCGGCACGGACTTCGGCGGCGACGCCCATCTGCGCATGGCGTACTCAAGCTCCAAGGCCGCGCTGAACATGCTCACCGTTCAGTACGCCCAGGCGTTCGCCCAGGACCCGGAGCTGGCGCACATCAAGGTCAACTCCGCGACGCCCGGCTACGTGGCCACCGACATCAACGGCCATCGCGGCGTCCGTACCGTCGAGGAGGGCGCCCGCGCCATCATCGACCTGGCGACCCTGGGCGCCGACGGTCCGACGGGAGGATTCTTCAACGACAAGGGGCCCGTTCCCTGGTGATGAATTCGAGGGGCGGCGTCGATTCGAGCGATCAGAGGTTGCCTGTCACTTCCAGGCAACCTGGGGCGGGGCCGGCGGCATTAGTGAGGGCGTGGAACCGAAATCCATGAGCCGCGACGACGAGTACACGGCGTACATGACGGCTCGCCTCCCATGGCTGCAACGGGTGGCCTACCTGCTCTGCCAGGACTGGAACCGCGCCGACGACCTCGTACAGACGGCGATGACCCGCCTGTACGTCAACTGGCGCCGGGCCCGGTCGGTCGAGAACCTCGACGGCTACGCCCGTACGGTCCTCGTCCGCGTCTTCCTGGCCGAGCAGCGGACCGCCTGGTGGAAGCGGGTCGCGGTCGTACGCCAGACACCGGAACCGGCGGCCGAGACCCTCGACCACGACTCCAACCTCGACCTGCGCGCGGCGCTGGCGGCCCTGCCGCCCCGGCAGCGCGCGGCCGTCGTCCTGCGGTTCTACTGCGACCTGTCGGTCGAGCAGACCGCGGACGTCCTGAACTGCTCGACCGGCACCGTGAAGAGCCAGACCTCCCGCGCCCTCGCCGGCCTGCGCCGCGCCCTCGACCCCACTGTGGAGCTGACATGACCGAGTCCCTGAAGGAGCGGCTCGAACACATCGCGAGCACGCCCCGCACCGGCCGTTCCGGATCGAGCGGTCCTGGCACCAGCGCCGGGCCTGGTGGCTCCGGCCGTTCCGGATCGGGTGGTCCCGGGCCGGACGTCGCTGCGGCCGCTGCGCGCGGACGGCGCGTGCTGCGGGTCCGTCGGGCGGGCGCCGGCGTCGGTACGGCCCTGGCCGTCGGCCTTGTCGCCGGAGCCGTAGCCGTTGGCCCGCCCGGCGACGACAAGGACTCCCCGGCAGCGCCGCCCCTTGCGAGCACTGCCCGTCCCAACCCGCTGATCCAGCCTGCGAGCTTCGGATGGCTGCCGCCCGGCTTCAAGCTCGTGAGCGCCATCAACGAGGGGCCCGGTCAGTTCACGATCGGCGCGGACAACGAGACGGGTAAGGGCGCCAAGCTCAGCCTCACCCTCGTCGAGGGCAAGGAACCCCCCGTGGCGAAGCTCCCCGGAGCCCGCCCCGGCAACCGCACCGCGGCCCCGGCCGTCAACGGCCACAAGGCGTTCTGGACCATCAAGCCGGGCGGTCCGGGCTCAGAGCAGGTGGCGGCGGAGTTCCGCTGGGAGTACGGCCCGAACCACTGGGCGCTGCTCTCGGTCACCGACTCTGCTGCGGCCACCGAGAAGACGATCTACCACATCGCCAGGTCTGTGACCTTCAAGGAGACCCCGGGCGCCTTTCCCTTCACCGTGAAGGGCATCCCGGCCTCGCTGAAGGTCTGCCGCGTCGTGGCCAACAAGGACAGCGACACCTCCATGTGGCTCTCGCAGAACTGCGCCGTGGAAGGCCTGGGCATCTCCGTCGGCAACGCCCAGCCTCCGGCCGCGTACGAGAAACTGAAGACGGCGGGCAACGCGGCGGGCAAGACGGCGGGCAACGCGGCGGGCAACGCGGCGGGCAAGACGGTGGCCTCGTTGAAGCCGAACACCAGCATCGACGGCCATCCCGCCTACGACCGCAGCCTGGACCCGAGCGCCTCTGGCAATGGCTCGTTCATCTGGGTCTTCGGGGTGAACGGCTACGACGTACGCCTCGACGCATCCGCAGATGTTCTCAACCAGCTCAAATCGTCGGGCGGCCTGAAGGGCCTCTTCAACCGCATGACCTTCTTCGACTCCGGCCACTGGACCACCCAGGTTTTCCGCTGACCAGACAAGTGAAGAGGGTGGCCGGGCGCGTTGTCCGCCCGGCCACCCTCTTCGTGTTTCTCGCTGGCCTTTCCGCTATCGAGGCGCTTTCCCCGGCTGGTCGGCGACGGCGACCCTGAGCTGGGCGGACGCGTACATCACGGTTCCCTGCTTCTCGCGCACGCCTTGGGTGGGGGTCGAGGACACCTCAGGCTTGCCGCCCTTGGGCTTGATCGAGTCGTCATGGTCCACGATCTGGCGTTCGCCCAGGAACCTGTACGTCTTCGCGTCGAAGATGACCTCGTAGCGGATGCCGTGCCAGGTCTGCCCGACCGCGATTCCCTTGCGCCCGGCCAGGTCGGCCACATCGCGAGTGACGGTGACGCCGGGAATCGTGGCCGCGGCCTTGAACATCGCGGCCAGCGACGACGGCCGGATGTACTGGGTCCTGATGGTGTCGCCGATCGTGATGAACGCCTGGACATCGGGCGGATTGCCGCCCTCGGAGTGCCTGTAGAGCCAGGTCCGCATTGCCTTGGGCTCAGTTGGCAGACCGGACGGGGCGGCAGGCGAGTTATCGCAGCCGACGGGCGGGTCGGTGAGGTCGATCCTCGGCTGGTGCCCCTCTGCCTTGGCCGCAGCCTCCCTGCGTTCGTAGTCCGCAGAGTTGTCGCACAGCCACACCGTGCCCAGGGGCGCCGCGCCCCCCGTCCCCTGCACCACGCCCGCGCGCCTGCCGTTCACCGACAGCCACTCCTTGCGGTACGTGCGTTCCTCCGCCTTCGTCGCCCGGCCGTCCTTGATGCTGAACGATGTCTGGAAGGCTCGGGATTCGAAGTAGAGGAACTGGTCCGCTCGCGGCCTGAGATCGGGCTGTGCGGCCGCGGCCCGGGACGCGCGGTCGAGGACTTCGGTGGCGGCGACGTTCACCTGCCTGGGGCCGTCACCGCCGTCACCGCCATCACCGCCCCCGTCCCGGCCCTGCAAGGGCACGATCACCGCTGCGACGCCTCCCGCAACGAGGACGGCTCCCAGCCCGAGCCTCAGCCCCAGCCCCAGTCCCAGCTCCCAGCGCCGCGACCGTCGCCCGTTCGCGCGCATCCGCTCCGGCCGCCGCATGTGGGACTGCAGCCGATGCCGTGCGTCGGCGACGGCCTCCTCCGACGGGCCGGGCAGCGCGTCGTGGCGGTCGCGCAGCATCTGCAGTTCATCCATGGTCGAGGTCCTCACGTGTGTTCAGGGCGGAACGAAGCTGGCGACGCGCTCGGTTGACGCGCGAGCCGACGGTGCCGATGGGGATGCCGAGCGCGAACGCCGTCTCCTCGTACGACAACTGGGCGACCACCACGAGCAGCAGCGCGTCGCGATCCCCCCGCGACAGGCGGGCCAGACCGCGCGCCAGCTCAGGGCTCAGCGCCTCGGCCGACACTCGTTCGGCGACTCGCTGGTCGTGGTTCTCGGCGTCCTGCCGTCCCCTGGCTCGCGCGGCGGCCCGATAGCCGCGTACCTCCGCGCGCCGATGCCGTGCGATCAGATTGGTGGCGATCCCGTACAGCCAGGCCCGCGCCTCCGGACGCGTCTGGTCGTACCGGCCCCGCTGGTCGAACGCGGCGAGGAACGTCGCGGCGGCCACATCGTCCGCCGCATCGCCCAACCGCGACGCCACGAACCGATGGATCGCCGCGTGGTACCGGTCGAAGATCACCGAGAACCAGTCGGGCTCGTCCAGCGACTTGGCGATCAGAGCCGCGTCGCTGGTCGCCTCCATCGGTGGTGCGTGAGACTCGATCATGCATCCGGCGCCTTTCTCGGGGGTAGGGACGCCCCTGATTGCCCGATCCCGAGAATCTTCTTCATCCGCCTGTCGATTCCGTCCTCACGCGTTCGTGTAGAGGACGAACCCAGGAGGAGGAAACCCATGTCGTTCACCGCCGAAGAGCTCGCCTACCTGCGCTCCCAGCCGCTCGCCCGCGTCTCCACCGTCTCCCACGATGGCCAGCCCGATGTCGTCCCGCTTTCGTTCGAGTACGACGGCACGTACTTCTGGATCGGCGGCAACGGCGAACAGGTCCTGGACACCCGAAAGTTCCGCAACATCGCTCAACATCCTGAAGTCGCCCTGGTCATTGACGACATGGTGTCGTTCGATCCGTTCATCGCCCGAGGCATCCGCATCTACGGCGTTGCCGAGCCGCCCATCGAACGCGTCGGCATGGTCGGCCCGGGCTTCTACTCCCGCATCACTCCTACCGTCTCGTGGAGCTGGAACATGGACGGCAAGCCCGCCGGCGAGACCTGGTACCCGTCCCGTCGCGCTCTCCACGCCTAACCCTGGGGTTGGGGCCTGAGGCCGGGGGGCCTGGGGCTGGGGCCGGGGCCGGGGCTGGGCTTGACGGGTGTTCGGCAGCGGTCTCCCCTTCCGTGGGGGTTGGGTGCCCGGGTGCGGGTGGGGTGTTGGTTGAAGGCCCAAAAGCTCGGCGACGAGGAAGGTGGGGTGGGGGCTCTGGTTGTTGGTCGGGTGCGGGGCGTCACGGGGTTGGGGTTCGTGCTTGGTGGCGCGCTTCGCGCGGAGTGAGCGGCATCGGTCTCCCCTTCCGTGGCGGTCTGCTGCCCGGCTGCCGGGTGGGGTGCTGGTTGAAGACCGAAAAGCTCAGCGACGAGGAAGGCGGGGGGCATGGCTGGGGGTGGGTTGTTCGGGTGCGGGTCTCACGGGGCTGGAGTTCAGACCCTTTGAGCCGCGCTTCGCGCGGGGGGTGGTGGGTGGTCGGGTTGGCGTTCGCGCCTGTAGGCCCGGAGCATGGTGCCTCCGGGCCTTGGTCAGGCGGCCAGGGATTGATCGTCGCGCCAGGGGTTGGCGTCGTGTTCGGGGATCGATCTTCGAGATCTGGCGATCCCGTCCGGCGCCAAGGTCCGGTAGACGAATCGGCCGTCGCTCTTGCTGATCTGTATCTGTTGCGGGTTGGTGTGTTTCCAGCGGTTGTGCCAGCCGCAGCACAGCGTCAGCTTGTCGATGTCGGTGGGGCTTCCCAGTGCCCATCCGTCGACGTGGTCGACCTCGCACAGAAAACCGGGCACCTCACAGCCGTGGACGGCGCAGGTGTCATACAGGGTCTCCAGGGTGCGGCGTTGACCAGCGCTGGCGATCCGGACCGTGTGGCCGAGGTAGAGGGGGATGTGTCCGCGTCCGAAGATCAGGGGTGAGATACCGGCGGTCAACGCCAGGCGGCGGACCTGCTCGGCAGGGATCGGGGTGCCGTCACGGAGTCGCCCGGGCACATCGGCGCCGGTCAGCGTCTCCAGGTCAGCGATCACCGTCACGCGGGTAGCGCCATGGCCACCGGCGAGCACGGAAGTGAGGGCGGCGGCGGTCCGCTCACCTAGATCACGACGGTCATCGGTCCCGGCGGGCTTGGCCAACGGAGCGAGGGTGCCGTCCAGGATCGCGGTGTCCTCGGGGTTGAGCCAGCCCTTGAGGTAGCAGCCCCCATCCAGCGACCGGCTGACCGTCACCCAGGACCGCTCATAACCCCGCTGCACATCCTCGGGAGGCTTCTCCTCACCGTTGTGCTCACGCACCAGGTCATGGATCTTCCCGCCCAGCTTGGCGACCTTCCCCGCCGACAAACCCTCGCCTGCGGCAGTAAGGAGGATGTCCTCGGCCGCTGCGGTGTCATCGTCATTGAGACGCTGCACGGCGTCGGCGATGGTGGCCGCATAGCCGAACGACAGCTCACCAGCGGCCAGGCCCGTGCGGACACGGCCGAGCCGGTGAAGTTGCCGGGCCAGGGTGATGCGTTCCTTGGCGCGGCCTTCGCGCATGCCCATCCGACACCGCAGCCACGCCTGCGTGGACGGCAGGCCCCAGTGCTTCATCTCACCGGTCCGGTCGACCACCGCAATCAGCCCGGCCAAGACATGCTCGGCCTGATCGGTCACCGTCGCCAGCGCCTCAGCCAATTCCATACAGGCGACCCCGGACTCAGGCGCAGCCCTATTAGCGAGTTCAGAGAATATGACGGAGGCCGCTTCCACCAACTGCCGAGTGGAAGCGGATTCGGTGCCCGCCACGATCGAACTCATACCGTTATTTTACCATCACAGTCTGCCATTTTGATGATCAAATAGGCGATATTCGAAGATTCTTTCGATGGTGCTTTCCCGCGCGAAGCGCGGCTATCAAAGCTTGTAGCTCAGCTCCGTGAGACCCGCACCCGAACAACCCAGCCCCCGGCCCCGCCCCTTCCTTCCTCGTCGCTGAGCTTTTTGGCCTTCAGCCAGCACAAACCCGCAGACGGGCACCAGCCAGAGCGGAAGGGGTGACCGTAGCCGCCTAGAGATCCTTCAAAATGCCGCGAAGAATATCGGGGGTAGCGGCAGCAGGAGCAGCCTGCACGGCCAGCCGATTCATTACATCCGTGTAGTGACACAAATCGGCGGGCTTATCCGGATATGCGGCCCCGGTCAGCTGCTCCAGATAAACGACGTCATCCAACTCCGCAGCAGGAAGGCGAAGAATGCTGACAGGCCCGCCAGCGCCATGACCACCGGCGCTGAAAGGACTGATCTGGATGGTGACGTTCGGGATCTGGGCCAGGTGGATCAGATGACGAAGCTGGTCGCGCATGACGGCGGGGCCGCCGAAGGGGCGGCGGACGGCACCCTCGTCGATGATCGCCCAGAACTTCAGCGGTCCAGGCCGAGTGAAGACGCGCTTGCGTTCCATGCGGAAGTCGACGCGGCGTTCGATCTCCTCCGGCGCCGTGTCGGGCAGACCGAGGCGGATGACGGCGCGGGCGTAGTGCTCGGTCTGGAGGAGGCCGGGGACGAACTGGACCTCGTAGCAGCGGATGAGCGCGGCGCCCTGCTCCAGCCCCAGGTACGCCTCGAACCAGGGCGGGACCAGGTCGCTGTAGGGCTGCCACCAGCCGGGGGCACCGGCCTGGTGGGCGAGTTCGAGGATGGGGAGACGCTCGACCGGGTCGATGACGCCGTAGAGCGTCAGGAGGTCGGCTACGTCGCGTTCCTTGAAGCGGACGCGACCCAGCTCCATGCGGCTGATCTTGGAGGCGGAGCCGCGGATCTCGTAGCCGGCGCGGTCGGCGGTGACGCCGTGGGCCTCGCGGAGCTGGCGGAGTTGGGCGCCGACGAGGAGACGGAGGACGGTGGGCCCGGCCCGTTGCGCCGTGGGCGCGGTCGGGGCAGGCTTCAACGCTGTACCGTCTGCCATCGCGCCTCGGCTCCTTTGCGGGGGATGCGGGGGGAGTGCGGGGGTCGCAGTACCGGGGCCGTTTGAATTTTCCCGACCAACATAGACTGGAAGTAGATAATTTGCACACCCCGGTCGTTTTGTGCCGGTGTCGGGCGTGCGGGATGCTGGGACCGTGTCAACGGAGACTCATGTGAGCGCCGCCGAGCTGCGCGCCTTCCTGCACGGGCTGCCGGGGGTGGACCAGGTCGGGGCCGAGGAACGGGCCGCGCGGCTGGCCACCCGGTCCATCAAGACGTCGGCGAAGGCCCAGGCCATCGACCTGGCGATCTCGATGGTGGACCTCACCACCCTGGAGGGCGCCGACACCCCGGGAAAGGTGCGGGCGCTGTGCGCCAAGGGCGTCCAGCCCGATCCCGGTGACCCGGACGTGCCGAGGGTGGCAGCCATCTGTGTCTACCCGGACATGGTCGGCGTGGCCGTCGAGGCGCTGAGGGGGAGCGGGGTCGGGGTCGCGAGTGTGGCGACGGCGTTCCCGTCGGGGCGCGCGCCGATGGAGGCCAAGCTCGCCGATACGCGGGCGGCGGTCGAGGCGGGCGCGACCGAGATCGACATGGTGATCGACCGGGGCGCGTTCCTGGCCGGGGACTACCTGAAGGTGTACGAGGAGATCGTCGCGACGAAGGCGGCGTGCGGCGAGGCGCATCTGAAGGTGATCTTCGAGACCGGCGAGCTCGTGACCTACGACAACGTGCGGCGGGCCTCGTGGCTGGCGATGCGCGCGGGCGCCGACTTCATCAAGACCTCCACGGGCAAGGTGTCGCCGGCCGCGACGCTGCCGGTGACGCTGGTCATGCTGGAGGCCGTACGGGACTTCCGGGCGGAGACGGGGCGTCAGGTGGGGGTCAAGCCCGCGGGCGGCATCCGCACCACCAAGGACGCGATCAAATACCTGGTGCTGGTCAACGAGACCGCCGGGCCCGACTGGCTGACCCCGCAGTGGTTCCGGCTGGGCGCCTCCAGCCTGCTGAACGACCTGCTGATGCAGCGCCGCAAGCTGGCCACCGGCGTCTACTCCGGCCCCGACTACTTCACGCTCGACTGACTGGACTGCTGACCATGGATTTCCAGTACGCACCGGCGCCGGAGTCGCGCGACGTCGTCGACATCAGGCCCTCGTACGGCCTGTTCATCGACGGCGAGTTCACCGACGGGCACGGCGAGCCGTTCAAGTCGATCGATCCGTCGAACGAGGAGACGCTCGCGGAGATCGCCTGCGCTGACTCGGCCGACGTGGATCGAGCCGTCAAGGCCGCGCGGACCGCCTACGACAAGGTCTGGGGCCCCATGCCGGGGCGCGAACGGGCCAAGTACCTCTACCGGATCGCGCGGATCGTTCAGGAGCGGGCGCGCGAGCTGGCGGTGCTGGAGTCGATCGACAACGGCAAGCCGATCCGCGAGTCGCGGGACGTGGACGTGCCGCTGGTCGCGGCGCACTTCTTCTACTACGCGGGCTGGGCCGACAAGCTGTCGTACGCCGGGTTCGGGGCTGATCCCAAGGCGCTGGGCGTGGCCGGGCAGGTCATCCCGTGGAACTTCCCGCTGCTGATGCTGGCGTGGAAGATCGCGCCGGCGCTGGCGTGCGGCAACACGGTCGTACTGAAGCCGGCCGAGACGACGCCGCTGACCGCGCTGGCGTTCGCCGAGATCTGCCGCCAGGCCGACCTGCCGCCGGGCGTGGTCAACATCGTCACCGGCGCGGGCGACACCGGGCGGCTGCTGGTCGGGCACGACGGGATCGACAAGGTCGCGTTCACCGGGTCCACCGACGTCGGCAAGCAGATCGCGCGCGGCGTGGCCGGGACCGACAAGAAGGTCACCCTGGAGCTCGGCGGCAAGGCCGCCAACGTGATCTTCGATGACGCGCCGCTGGACCAGGCGGTCGAGGGCATCGTGAACGGGATCTTCTTCAACCAGGGCCACGTGTGCTGCGCGGGCTCGCGGCTGCTGGTCCAGGAGTCGGTCGCCGAGGAGCTGCTGGCGCGGCTGAAGACCCGGATGGCGACGCTGCGGGTCGGCGACCCGCTCGACAAGAACACCGACATCGGCGCGATCAACTCGGCCGAGCAGCTGCAGAAGATCCGGATGCTGTCGGAGGTCGGCGAGCAGGAGGGCGCCGAACGCTGGTCGCCGCCGTGCGAGCTGCCCCAGCGCGGCTTCTGGTTCGCGCCGACCGTCTTCACCTCCGTCGCGCAGTCGCACCGCATCGCGCGCGAGGAGATCTTCGGCCCGGTGCTGTCGGTGCTCACCTTCCGCACGCCCGCCGAGGCGGTCGAGAAGGCCAACAACACCCCGTACGGCCTGTCCGCCGGCGTGTGGACCGACAAGGGCTCGCGGATCCTGTGGATGGCCGAACGGCTGCGCGCGGGCGTGATCTGGGCCAACACCTTCAACAAGTTCGACCCCGCGTCGCCGTTCGGCGGCTACAAGGAGTCCGGATACGGCCGCGAGGGCGGCAGGCACGGGCTGGAGGCCTACCTCGATGTCTGATTCCCGCTCTGAGAACCGCTCCGGCGACCGGCTCACGGTCCGCAAGACCTACAAGCTGTTCATCGGGGGCGCCTTCCCCCGGTCCGAGTCCGGCAGGTCGTACGTGGTGAACGACGGCAAGGGCGAGTTCCTGGCCAACGCCTCCAGGGCGTCCCGCAAGGACGTGCGCGACGCGGTGGGCGCGGCGCGCAAGGCGTTCGGCGGCTGGTCCGGCCGTACGCCCTATAACCGCGGCCAGATCCTCTACCGCATCGCGGAGATGCTGGAGGGCCGCCGCGCGCAGTTCGTGGACGAGCTGCGCGGCGCGGGACTCGGCAAGGGCGCGGCGAACGCGGAACTGGACGCGGCGATCGACCGCTGGGTCTGGTACGCGGGGTGGGCGGACAAGCTCGGCGCGGTCGCCGGGTCCGCCAATCCGGTCGCCGGACCGTTCTTCAACTTCTCCACTCCGGAACCGTCCGGAGTGGTCGGAATCATCGCGCCCGACTCACCGCTTCTCGGACTGGTGTCGGTCGTCGCGCCGGCGATCGTGTCGGGCAACACATGCGTCGTCGTCGCCTCCGAACCGGCTCCGCTCGCAGCAATTTCGTTCGCGGAAGTGCTCGCGACCTCCGACCTTCCCGGCGGTGTCGTGAACCTGTTGACGGGGCGTCGCGACGAACTCGCGCCGTGGCTCGCATCGCACATGGACGTGAACGCGATCGACCTCGCTGGAGTGACAAAAGACCAGGTCAGAGGCCTAGAAGAGGTCGCGGCCGACAACCTGAAGCGGGTGCTTCGACCGACCGTTACGGACTGGTCCGCCGAGCCGGGAACGGTGCGCATGACCGCGTTCTTGGAGACCAAGACGGTGTGGCATCCGGTGGGCGTCTGATCCCTCGAATGACAATGCGTGTGTAGAGCTTCACTAAGTGTGGAATAGATCTCCCCGTAACTGATCATCACGGGGGGGAGATCAGTGCCTACCAAGACCACATCGCGTAAGACGACCAGTCGCGCGAAGAGCACAGGCACCAAGAAGACCACCGCTGCGAAGAAGTCTCCGGCGAAGCGCACCAGCGCTGCCGCGAAGACCTCGGCGCCGCGGACCACGGTCAAGCGGTCCGCTGTCAAGAGCACCGCTAAGAAGGCCACGACCGCCAGGAAGGCCACCGCCAAGAAGACGGCGGCCAAGCGGACGAGCGCGGCCAAGAAGACGGCGGCGAAGCGGACCACCACGGCCCGCGTCGCCACCGCCAAGAAGGCACCGGCCAAGCGCGCCAACGCCGCACGGAAGAGCACGGCCCGCAAGTCCGTCGCCAAGAAGGCGCCGGCCAAGCGGACCACCGCCGCGCGGAAGAGCACGACCGCTCGTAAGAGCACCACTGCTCGCAAGAGCACCACTGCTCGCAAGGGCACTGCTGCTCGTAAGAGCACGACTGCTCGTAAGAGCACGACGGCGCGCAAGTCCACGGCCGCTCGTAAGAGCACCGCGGCGCGTAAGAGCACCGCGAGCCGTCGGTCCACCGTCACCATGAGCCGGTCCTCGTCGGCGGCGGCCACCAAGGCCAAGTCCGCGTCGACCAAGGCCAAGTCGGCGGCCAAGACCATGAAGACCGCGTCCACCAAGGCGTCGGCTTCGGTCAAGGCCATGACCGCCATGACCAAGGCCATGTCCGCCGCCACCAAGGCGATGGGCGACGCGGCCAAGGCCATGGACGCGGCGGCCAAGGCCGTCAGTTCGGCGAGCAAGGCTCCGGCGGCCAAGAAGACCGCCGCGCGCAGGCCCGCCGCACGCAAGACGACGGCCCGTAAGGCCACGGCCCGCAAGCGCACGTCCGCTGCGCGCAAGAGCACCACCGCGCGCAAGACGACCGCCCGCAAGGCGACCACCGCTCGCAAGGCCGCGACCGCGCGAAAGGCCGCGGCGAAGAAGACGACCACGGCGCGTAAGAGCACCGCCGCCCGGAAGTCGGCTTCGTCCCGGTCCACCGCCACCGCGCGCGCCGCCAAGAAGACCACGGCCAAGAGGGCCGCGGCCAAGAAGGCGACCGCGCGTAAGAGCACGGCGGCCAAGAAGGCGACCGCGGCCAAGAAGGCCACGACCGCCCGCAAGGCCACCACCGCTCGTAAGAGCACCACGGCGCGCAAGACCGCGGCGGCCAAGAAGACCACGGCACGCAAGACGACGGTCCGCAAGACCGCCGCCGCGCGGCCGAAGGCCACCAAGCCGAAGGCCACCACCACGCGGCCGCGCACCACCAAGTCCACCACTGCGAAGAGGACCACCGCCCGCAAGGCGGCGGCTCCGAGCACGGCCACCACGTCGCCTCTCGTCGAGGCCAAGACCGACGTAGGGTCGATGCAGCACTCGTCCAGTGGGGACGGCGGTTTCCTGTCCGGTGTGACCGGCGGCCGGACCAGCTGAACGGTGTGAACCGGCGGCGGAGCCCCTTCCCTTGCTGGGACGGGGCTCTGCCGGATTTTCGACACCCTTCGGAGGAGCCATGGACGACAAAGAGATCCTTGCGCGCATCCACGAGTTCGTGGCCGAGGAGCAGGACCTGCGGGGCCGTTACCAGCGCCGCGAGCTGTCCGGCGACGAGGAGCACGCACGGCTCCAGCAGCTGGAGGTGGCGCTCGACCAGTGCTGGGACCTGCTGCGCCAGCGCCGGGCCCGCCAGGAGGCGGGAGAGAACCCGGACGACGCGGCGCTGCGCCCGCCCGGTGAGGTCGAGGGCTACCTGCAGTAACGAGGGCTACCTGCGGTAACGAGGGCAGCCTGCGGTAACGAGGTCCATCCGCCGTAAGGAGCGCTACCTCCGGTAGCCGACGCCCTATATGCAAATGAGCCGGTCCCCGGATTTCCGGGAGACCGGCTCAACTGCGTCAAGCCCAGGGCTACATGCGCTCGGGCGTCGGAACGCCCAGCAGGTCCAGGCCGGTGACCATCGTCCGCAGCGTGGCCGCGCACAGCGCCAGCCGCGACGCCTTGGTCGCCTCGTCCGGCGCCTTCAGCACCGGGCAGTTCTCGTAGAACGTGGTGTAGGCGTCGGCCACCGAGTAGATGTAGCCCGCCAGCTTGTGCGGCTCGGCCGCGTCGTAGGCCTGCTCGATCGCGGTCCCGAAGCCCAGCAGCTGCAGGGCCAGCGCGCGTTCGGCCGGGTCACCGATCACGATCGGCCCGGTCGCCGACTCGGGGTCCACGCCCGCCTTGCGGAAGATGGAGCGGATCCGGGCGGTCGCGTACTGCAGGTAGGGACCGGTGTTGCCCTTGAACGAGATCATCCGGTCGAAGTCGAAGATGTACTCGCTGTCGCGGGCGACCGAGAGATCGGCGTACTTCACCGCGCCGATGCCGACCGCGTCGGCGATCTGCGCCCGGGCCTCGGAGCCGAGCGAGTCGTCGGGGTTGACGTTGTCGTACTCGGCGGCGGACCGTTCGACGGCCTCGTCGAGCAGGTCGGTGAGCCGGACGGACTCGCCCGAACGGGTCCGGAACCGCTTGCCGTCGGTGCCGAGGACCATGCCGATCTGGGCGTGCTCGGCCCGTACGTCGTCGGGCAGCCAGCCGGCCATCTTGGCGGCGGCGAAGACCATCTGGAAGTGCAGCGACTGGTCGGCGCCGACGACGTAGATGATCCGGTTGGCACCCAGGTCGTTGACCCGGTAGCGGATGGCCGCCATGTCGGTCGTGGCGTAGCCGTAGCCGCCGTCGCTCTTGCGGATGATCAGCGGGATCGGGGCGTCGTCGCGGCCGGTGAACCCGGGCGGGAAGACGCACAGCGCGCCGTCGCTGATCTGCGCGACCCCCGAGCTCTCCAGCTCCTGGGCCACGTTGTCGAGCATCGCGTTGTAGATGCTCTCGCCGGCCAGGTCGGCGTCGGTGAGGGTGACGCCGAGCCGCGCGTAGACCTTGTTGATGTAGACGACGGTGTCGTCGATGAACTGCTGCCAGAGCCGCAGCGTCTCGGGGTCGCCCGACTGCAGCGTGACGACCCGGCGCCTGGACCGCGCGGCGAACTCGGGATCGGAGTCGAACTTGGTCCGCGCCGCCTGGTAGAAGCGGTTGATGTGACCGGCCGACAGCTCGGCGGCGGTGGCCTCCTCGCCGACGTCGGTGAGGTGCTCGATGAGCATCCCGAACTGGGTGCCCCAGTCGCCGAGGTGGTTCTGCCGTACTGCCTTGTGGCCGAGGAACTCCAGCATCCGCACGATCGAGTCGCCGACGATCGTGGTCCGCAGGTGGCCGACGTGCATCTCCTTGGCCACGTTGGGCGCGGAGTAGTCGACCACCACGGTCTGCGGCGTGGTGGCCTTCGGCACCATCAGCCGCTCGTCCTCGAGCACCTGCTGCGCCTGCCCGGCGATCCACTCGTCGCTCAGGGTGAAGTTGATGAACCCGGGCCCGCTGACCTCGACGCTGGACGCCACATCCGAAACGTCCAGGTTCGCCACGATCTCGTTGGCGATCTGGCGCGGGTTCTGCTTCTCGCCTCGCTCGCCCTGCAGTCGCTTGGCCAGCGGCAATGCCACGTTGGCCTGCAGGTCGGCGAACTGCGACGGCCGGATGACCGGGTCGGCGTCCGCGTACGTCGGCCCGAAGGCGGCGCTCAGCGCGGCCTGGACCTTGTCGGCGAGTACGAGTTGCGGATCGGGCATGCTTCCAGGCTATCGGTGACCCGGTGTTGATCAGGTAATGATTTCCCTCGCGGACGACCGTTTTCGGGGCGCCCGAGAGGTCTGTGACCCCTGCGACCCGTGTGGCCTCTGAGAGGGCCTATGCCGCGATTGCGGCCGCTGCGAGGTAACGAGCCTCACGCGAGGCCTCTGCGGGCCGTACAGGGCCGCTGAACGCCGCGAACGACCTTGCGCCGCGAACTCACGCTGCGAACGACCTTGAAGGTGTCGTCCTCACCGTTCACCCGAGCCACCCGAGCCAGCAGGCCCGTCCGAGCCACCCGAGCGGTCCGGGCGGCCACCAGGACCGGCCGGGCTACCCGAGGCGCCGGAGCCACCCGAGCTGCCCGGACCGGCCGAGCCACCCGAGCCTGCGGGCTCGCGGAGTTGGCGTAGGCGGGTCAGCCAGGAGTCCCAGCGGAGCAGGAACGTCAGGAGGACGGCGGCGGCCGCGGCGATGAGCAGGGCGGCGCTGTCGTTGCCGTAGTTGTCGGGGTGGAGCGCGAAGAAGTTGCGCAGCCACGGGACCGCCAGCACGATCGCGAACGCCGCGCCCATCACGGCGACGAGGCCGAGCCGCCACCAGTTCCAGGGGCGGGCGATCAGCAGCAGCACCCACAGGGCCAGCAGGAACAGCGCGATCGTGGCGGTCGAGCTGTCCTCCTCGAAGGTGCTGTTCGGGTTCTTGGTGGCGATCATGTAGCCGGCGAACGTGGCGATGCCACACGCGAGACCGGCGGGGATCGCGAAGCGCAGCACGCGCGGCACGAAGCCGGAGCGCGCGCGTTCCATGTTGGGCGCCAGCGCGAGGAAGAACGCGGGGATGCCGATGGTCAGCGTGCTGATCAGGGTCAGGTGCCGGGGCAGGAACGGGAACCGCACGTGCATGATCCCGACCAGGATCGCCAGGATGATCGAGTAGACCGTCTTGGTGAGGAACAGGTTGGCGACCCGTTCGATGTTGCCGAGCACGCGGCGGCCCTCGCCGACCACCGACGGGAGCGTGGCGAAGCTGTTGTCCAGCAGGACGATCTGCGCGACGGCGCGCGTGGCGCCGCTGCCCGAGCCCATCGAGACGCCGAGGTCGGCGTCCTTCAGGGCGAGCACGTCGTTGACGCCGTCGCCGGTCATCGCGACCGTGTGGCCGCGCGACTGGAGCGCCTTGACCATGGCGCGCTTCTGCTGCGGGCTGACCCGGCCGAACACCGAGTTGTCCTCCAGCACGTCGGCCATGCCCTCGACGTCGTCCGGCAGCGTGCGCGCGTCGACGGGGTGCTCGGCCTTGGGCAGCTTCAGCGTGCGCGCGATGGCACCGACCGAGACCGGGTTGTCGCCGGAGATGACCTTGACCGCGACGCCCTGCTCCTCGAAGTAGCGCAGGGTCGCGGGCGCCTCCTCGCGCAGCCGCTGCCGCAGAACGATCAGGGCGGCGGGTTCGGCGCTCGCCGTCACGTCCAGCGCGTCCGGGTCGGCGAAGGCGGCCTCGGGAACGCGGGCCAGCGCCAGCACGCGCAGGCCGGTCGAGCCGAGCTCCTCGGCCTTGTGCCGGTTGGGGTCGTCCGGGCCGAGCAGCACGTCCGCCGCGCCGAACACCCACGCGCCCTCACCGGAGAACGCCGCGCCGCTCCACTTGCGCGCGGACGAGAACGGCACCGTGGACTGGGTCTTCCACCCCGGATCGGGAACGTCCAGCCCCTCCTTGACCGCCTGCATGGTGGCGTTCGGGTCGGGGTCGTCGGCGGCGAGGGCGGCGAGCGCCTGCCTGCCGGGCAGGTCATCGCGCAGCACGACGACCTGGTCGAGGTCCATCCCCGGCTCGGTCAGCGTGCCGGTCTTGTCGACGCACAGCACGTTCACCCGGGCCAGGCCCTCGATCGCGGGCAGCTCCTGCACCAGGCACTGCCGGCGCCCGAGCCGTACGACGCCCACGGCGAACGCGATGCTGGTCATCAGCACCAGGCCCTCGGGGATCATCGTGACGACGCCGGCCACCGCGCCGACGATCGCCTCGCCGAAGTGGTGCTTGCTCACGGTCAGCTGGGTGACGAAGAGCAGGATCGCGGTCGGGATGATCAGCCAGGTGACGTACTTGAGGAAGGTGTTGATGCCCGACATCAGTTCCGAGTGCGACAGCGAGAACTTGCTGGCCTCCTCGACCAGCTGGGCCGCGTAGGCGTCCCGTCCGACCCGGTCTGCGGTGAAGCTGCCGCCGCCCGCGACCACGAAGCTGCCCGACTTCACCTCGTCGCCGGGCTGCTTGTGTACGGGGTCGGCCTCGCCGGTCAGCAGCGACTCGTCGATCTCCAGGCCCTGTGAGCCCACGACCGCGCCGTCCACCACGATCTTGTCGCCGGTGCCGAGCATGATGAGGTCGCCGAGCACGACCTCCTGCTGTTCCAGCTCGGCGACGACGCCGTCGCGCATCACCTTGACCGGCGTCTCGCCGACGACCGCGAGCTTGTCCAGGGTGCGCTTGGCGCGCAGCTCCTGGATGACGCCGATCGCCGAGTTGGCGATGATGATGCCGCCGAACAGCCCGTCCTGCCAGGCGCCGAAGATCAGCACCAGGACGAACAGCGAGCCGATCAGCGCGTTGAAGCGTGTGAAGACGTTCGCGCGGACGATCTCGCCGACCGACCGGCTCGACCGGCGCGGCACGTCGTTGACCTGGCCCGCGGCGACGCGTTCGCGCACCTGCTCGGCGGACAGCCCGCGGGCAGGCGCTTGCTGTACATCCGTCACTTTTCCCCCGTTGGATGCACCCTTCGTTGGATGCACCCCTTCCCCAAGATCACTCGGGGCAATCCCACGCTAAGCCGGTGGGGGTGACTCTCCGGGCCTCGGGTGTCGGTCGGATGGCCGGGAGGAGGCGCCCTCGGGACTCTTGGCCGACTTCTCTTGATCACCACCCGCCGGAGCCGGGGAGGCCGGTGGAGCCGGTGGAGCCGCGGGCGGCGACGCCGGTGCTTCGGTGGCCGGCGGGGCGGGCTGCGGCGGCTCTGGAGTCGGCTGAACGGGCTTCGCGGCCGGCTTCTCGGCGGGCTTCTCGGCGGGCTTCTCAGGCTTGTCGGGCTTGTCTGGCTTCTCGGCAGGGCGTTCGGGGGCCTTCTCGGGAGTCCGCTCAGCGGGCTTCTCGGCCGACCTCTCGGATGGCTTCTCCGACGACTTGTCCGACGACTTGTCCGAGGACTTCTCTTCGCGGTCGGGGTGGATGAGGCGCCCGAAGCGCGACGGGGTACGGGTGGCGGCGACCTGGTCGCGGATGCGTTCGACGATCCGGCCCGCGGCCAGCTCGTGGGCGAGCGCGCAGGCGGCGGTGATGGCCTTGGCCCGGGCCGCGCCGTGCGCGATGACGACCGTGCCGTTCAGACCGAGCAGCACCCCGCCGCCGTAGGTCTCCGAGTCGAGCCTGTCGCGCAGCTCCTGGAGGCGGCGGCGCTGGAGCAGCGTGCCCAGCTTGGCCGCGCGGCTGGCGGTCATCGCCTCGCGCACCTCGTGGAGGGCCATCCGGACCGTGCCCTCCATCGTCTTGAGGGCGACGTTGCCGGTGAAGCCGTCGGTCACGACCACATCGACGCTGCCGCGCAGCAGGTCGTGACCCTCGACGTTCCCGGAGAACTCGATGCCGCGCTGCCCGTCGGCCAGCAGCTCGTGGGCGCGCTTGGTGACCTTGTCGCCCTTGCCCGCCTCGACGCCGATGTTGAGCAGGCCGACCGTGGGCCGCTCCAGCCCGAGCCTGATCTGGGCGTACGCGGTGCCGAGCGCCGCGAACTGCACCAGCGTCTCGGGCTTGACGTCGGCGGTGGCCCCGGCGTCCAGCAGCACGGTCGGCCGGGGGCGGGTGGGCAGCGTCACCGCGATGGCGGGCCGCATCACGCCCTGCTGGCCCTTCAGCCGCAGCCGCGCGGTGGCGACCACGCCCGCCGTGCTGCCCGCCGACACCAGCGCCGACGCGCGGCCCTGCTTGATCAGCAGGCAGGCGATCGCGACGGAGGAACGGGGCTTGCGCCAGCTGGCCAGCGCGCCCTCGCCCATGTCCAGCGCCTCGTCGGCGTGCACTATGGGGATCTCGCCCGAGATGCCGTGCCGGTCCAGCTCCCTGCGGATCCGCGGCGCCTGGCCGACCAGCACCAGCCGCACGCCGTGCTCGCGCACGGCCGCGACCGCCCCCGCGATGATCTCTTCGGGGGCGTGGTCGCCGCCCATGGTGTCCACCGCGATCGGCGCAGGGCGGGTGCCTCTGCCGGGCATGGCGGCTCCAGGGTGGACGGGCGAACGATGCAGCTCACCGCATCGTATGGCGTCCCGGGAACCGCCCCGGCAGCTCCCAGGCCGCCTCAGCGGGCCCTCAGGAGGCCCTCAGGGAGCCGCCCGGCGGCGCGTCAGTCCTTCTTGCGGCAGTCCGCGCCCAGGCAGTTGGCGTTCTGCACCACCGGGCGGCCGCCGACCAGGACCGTGTAGTAGTTCTCCTGCTTGGTGTCCTCACCGGTCCCGATGATCTCCACGGTCTTGTGGTCCGCGGTGGCGCCGGTGCAGGTGACGCGCATCTTGAGCTTGGTCCAGCCGGGCATGTCCGTGCAGCTCAGAGACCGGTCGAGGGTGACCCCGCGGGTCTTCAGCTCGTCGATGCCCGTGGTCATCATCGAGGCGCGGAGCTGGTTCTGCGTCGCGTAGCGCAGTTCCTTGCCGCTGAAGAGCGTGACGTAGGCGATGGCGGCGCCGCCGCCGGCCACGAGCAGGCCGACGGTGCCGAGGGCGACGGCTTTGGTACGAGAGAGCTTCACAGGTCGTAGCGTCACCGGAGGTGAGGTTGCTCACGCGCCGCGCCGGGCGCGTTTTCCCGGGATCATGCGAACTCGTTGCAAGATCAGGAAGGACAGCCCCTGCCCAGGCAGGTCTTGTCCACCACCTGACGGCCGCCGACCATGATCACGTACCGCTCGCGCGGGTGGTCGGAGCCCGCGTCCGCGGTCGTCCCGGTGACCTCGACCGGCTCGCCGCCGATCGTGCGGCCGGTGCAGTCGATCACCACGACCGAGCCGGACTGGGCCTTCGGGCTGGTGCAGCTGGGGCGGCCGTCCAGCTTGATGCCGCGTTCCTGCAGCTCCCGGATGCTGCCGTCGGTCACGGCGGTACGGTACGCGCCGTCGGAGATCCGCGTCATCATCTCGCAGCCCGACAGCGACACCGCCAGCACGACCGCCAACGCGCCTGCCCGCAGCAACGCGCCCGCCCGTGCCGGCGCGCCTGCCCGCAACAATGCGCCTGCCCGCAGTAGCGCGCCTGCCTGGATCGACACGCCCGCCCGGATCGGCGCGCCCGCACGCGTCGGCGCAGCCCCGCGCGAGGGCTTCACGGGGTGTCCTGGGCCAGGACCCGGGCGACGGCGTCGGCCACGGCGTCGGGCCGGTCCAGGGTGACCATGTGCTTGCAGTCGCGCAGCTCCAGCTGGCTGCCGTACGGCGACATGTCGGCCAGCCTGCGGTGGTTCTCGATCCACTCGCCGATCTTGTCCTCGCCTTTCACGTCCCCGAGCGCGGTGATCACGACCAGCGGGATCTTGGGGAACGGGCGGCGCTCGCGCAGCGCGGCCAGGTCCGCGGCCTCCTCGCGGTAGACGAACTCCTCGGCGAGGGCCGTTCCGAGGACCGTGCCGCGCCCGTAGACCGACCGGACGACGTCCGCCGGAACGGGCTCGTCGCGGTCGCTCATCTGGCGCATGACCAGCTTGCGGCCGCGCGGGCCGATCAGCCGGGCGATCCGGGTCGCGCCGAGGACGACGCCGAGCCCCGTGGCGGCGGGCACCAGCAGCGGGGACAGCCGCAGGCGGGCGTGCGGGTCGCGCTCGTAGCTCGGGTCGACCAGCACCATGGCGCGCACCAGTTCGGGGTGCAGGCGGGCGAGGGCCTCGGCGTGGAACCCGGCCATCGAGTGCGCGAGCACCGTGACGGGGGCCCCGGCCCGTTCGGCCAGCCCGGCCAGCAGCGCGGCGTCCCGCCGCAGGCTCGGCGCGGCCTTGGCCGCCGGGCTCAGACCCAGCCCCGGCCGGTCGAAGTTGATCACGCGGTGGCGCTTCTCGAGCAGTTCCACGGTCGGCGCCCAGTCGAACCAGGCCTCGCCCAGCCCGCCGCTCAGCAGCAGCGGCGGCCCGTCCGCCGGGCCGCTCTCGACGACATGGACCTCTTCACCGTCGATGTTCTCGATCGTGATGCCGGTGGTCACAGCGGGCTCTTCTCCCGTACGGCGGTCTTGCCGGTGGTCGCCCGGCGGGCCTTGAGGCGGTCGGCGTACAGCGCCCAGGCGATGGTGAACAGCCACAGGCACAGGACGCTGATCTGGAAGCGCTGGATGATGCCGAGCCAGCGCCCGAGCAGCATCGCCAGCAGGGTGCTGAGCGCGAAGACGGTCTCGGCCAGCGCCAGCGGCCAGCCCCAGCGGGCCAGCACGGGCCACCATCCGTACCGGCGCGCCGCGATCGACAGCGTCAGCATCGACAGCACGCCGCAGACGATCACCGTGGTGCTGGTCACCGAGTGGAACTGGTGGGAGAACGAGACGTTCTCCGACCGTTCGCGCAGCGCGCAGCCGGTCTCCATGCTGGGCGCGCAGTCCAGCGGGAAGACCGCGTCGCCGATCGCGCAGACCCCGAACGCGGCGAAGAAGATCCACCCGGTCACCGACCAGCGGCGGCGACGCAGCGTCATGAGGCAGATGGTCGCGACCACGATCGACAGCACGCCCGTGACCAGGTCCCCGGCGCTGTAGATGACATGAAACGGCTGGTCAACGGCCGAGAGTTCGCTCACATAGCCATTGATGCCGTCGAGGTTCGGACTGAGGAAGTGTTCGAGAAGGAATGTCCCGTAGGTGACCCCCGCTACGGCGGCCAGGATGGCCGCGATCGCGGGCGCTACTCCGGGCCCGTCCGGCTGTGTCCGGCTCCCATGGCCACTCCCCACCTCCCCAGATGAGTCCGGCTCCACACCGTTCCCCCTTGCCGTCGCCACTGCGCCGCCCACCCCAGTATTTCCTTACTCAGCATAAGGAAGTGACTGGGGCGCCACTTTCACGTCCCGTAATCGTTGTACTAGCGGCGAGCCATGCGTCTACCACAGCGGGTGATTTGTCTGGGTCAGGCTTGACCTGCTTGTTTGTACTCTTGGATGGGTATCAATTCACCATGAAGACGACCCAAACGCTTCAATGGGGGTGATCCGGGGCACTTTGCTCACTGTCCGTGACGCCGTGCTTCGGTGCGCGTCTCCCCGCTGACTTTCAAGGAGTACCAACACGTGACTTTGGTGAACGACGCGGCTCCCGCAGTGCGATCCACTGGTCGCAAGTTCCGCGCCTTCACGGCGAAGCACCTCGACGAGCTCACCGCTCGCGCCGGGCTCTCGCCCGAACAGCAGCTGGCCACCCGCGCGGTGGCCACCGTCCTGCCGTTCCGCACCAACTCGTACGTGCTCGATGAACTGATCGACTGGGACGCCGCTCCCGACGATCCCATCTACCGGCTCGTCTTCCCGATGGCGGACATGCTCCCGGCCGATGACGTCGCTCATCTGTCGGACCTGCTCCGCAAGGAGGCGCCGAAGGCCGAGATCGAGGCCGCCGCGAACGCGGTGCGGATGAAGCTGAACCCGCACCCGGCCGGGCAGATGGAGCTGAACATTCCCAGCTTCGGGGACGGCAAGGTCCCGGGGCTGCAGCACAAGTACGACGAGACCGTGCTGTACTTCCCCAAGCAGGGGCAGACGTGCCACGCGTACTGCACCTACTGCTTCCGCTGGGCGCAGTTCATCGGCGAGCCGGACCTGAAGATGGCCGGCGACGACTCGCAGCAGCTGCGCGAGTACGTGCTCGCGCATCCCGAGGTGACCAGCGTGCTGTTCACCGGCGGCGACGCCATGATCATGGGCGAGTCGGTGCTGCGCCGCTACGTCGAGCCGCTGCTGGACCTGGAGCAGCTGGAGTCGATCCGGATCGGCACCAAGTCGCTGGCCTACTGGCCGCAGAAGTTCGTGACCGACCCGGACGCCGACGACATGCTGCGGCTGTTCGAGCAGGTCGTCGAGTCGGGCAAGAACCTGGCGTTCATGGCCCACTTCTCGCACCCGCGCGAGCTGGAGCCGCTGGTGGTCACCGAGGCCGTCCGGCGCATCCGCGACACCGGCGCGGTCATCCGCACGCAGGCGCCGCTGATCCGCACGATCAACGACGACCCGGCGGTCTGGGAGACGATGTGGCGCACCCAGACGCGGATGGGCATGGTCCCGTACTACTTCTTCGTCGAGCGCGACACCGGACCGCAGGACTACTTCGCGGTACCGCTGGCCGAGGCGTACGAGATCTTCCGGAACGCCTACAAGAACGTCTCCGGGCTCTCGCGCACGGTGCGCGGGCCCTCGATGTCGGCCACGCCGGGCAAAGTGTGCGTGGACGGCGTGCTGGACCTGATGGGTGAGAAGGTCTTCCAGCTGCACTTCATCCAGGCGCGCGACGCCGAACTGGTGGGCAAGCCGTTCTTCGCCCAGTACGACCCGAACGCGGTCTGGCTGGACGATCTGAAGCCCGCCTTCGCCGACAAGTTCCCGTTCCAGCCCTGACGATCCGGAAGGGCGGCGGAGAACCGTAACTCCGCAAGACGGCAACATCGCAAGTCATCGCAAGACCGCAAGTCACGGCAACACCGCGAGAACAGCGACGCGGCGTGCCGGGTGAACCTCGAGAGCGCCCGGCACGCCGCGAATTGCGTGTTCTGCCTGTTCAGGACCGTCTGTTCAGGCCCGTCCGCTCAGCCGCCGTGCCCGTACTGGGGCACGATGCTCGCCCGCGCCAGCGTGTGCGCGGTGATGTTGAAGCCCGCGACGGCCGGCGACACCTCCGAGTCGATGCCCAGCTTGTCGACGTCCAGCGCGTGCACGGTGAACACGTACCGGTGCGGGTCGCCGGGCGGCGGGGCGCTGCCGCCGAACGCCTTGATCCCGTAGTCGTTGCGCGCCTGCACGCCGACCGTGGCGTCCTCGGCTCCGGCGCCCGTCGGCAGGTCGGTCACGTCGGCCGGGATGTCGAACATCACCCAGTGCCAGAAGCCGCTGCCGGTCGGCGCGTCGGGGTCGAAGCAGGTCACCGCGAAGCTCCTGGTCTCGGCCGGGAAGCCGGCCCAGCGCAGCTCGGGCGAGAGGTTCTCGCCGCTGAAGCCCCAGTCGTTGAAGACGTGCTTGTTGCTCAGCTGCTTGCCGTGCGCCACGTCGTCGCTCTCCACGGTGAACGACGGGACCTGCGGCAGGTGCTCGTGCGGCAGCGGGGCATTGGTGGGCATGCCGACCCCCTCCTCTGACGATCGTTTGCGTTGCTCACCTCCATACCTACCAGTCGCTCACGTCTTGACCGCGCCCATCGTGAAGCCCGTCACGAAACGGTCGAGGAAGAGATTGAAGACGAACGCGATCGGAACCGCCATGATGACCGTCGCGGCCTGCAGCGACTGCCAGAAGAACACGTCGCCGCGGATCAGCTGGGTCGGAACGCCGGTGCTGACGACCATCTTCGGGCTCGCCGAAACGAACGCCAGCGCGTAGACGAACTCGCTGGCGGTCAGGGTGAACGAGAAGACGACCACGGCCACGATCCCGGGGAAGACCAGCGGCAGCACGGTCCGCAGGAACGCGCCCAGCCGGCTGTAGCCGTCGACCATCGCCTGCTCCTCGACGTCCTTCGGCACCGCCTTGAGGAAGCCGATCAGCAGCCACACCGACACCGGGACGGTGATCGTCGGGTAGACGACCACCATCGACCAGAGCGTGTCCTCCAGCCCGAGCGCGACGACGACCCTGGTCAGCGACAGGAACAGCAGCGACGGCGGCACCAGGTAGACCAGGAAGATCGCGATGCCCATCGGGGTGCCCCATGGCCGGTTGAGCCGCGCCAGCGAGTACGCGGCGGGCAGCGCCAGCACCAGCGTGAGCACCACGACCAGCGCGCCGACCAGCAGCGTGTTGCCGACGAACCTGAGGAACGGCGTGTCGGTGAACAGGTAGGTCACATGGTCGGGGGTCGCGGGCTCGTTGAAGGTGAACGGGTCGTTGTCGGGGTTGTACAGGTCGCGGTTCTGCTTGAACGCGCTGACCAGGCTCCACAGGAACGGCAGCGCGCAGACCAGCGCGGCCAGGACCGCCGCCCCGTACACCCCGCACCGCGCGGCGACGTGCCGCAGCGCGTACCGCCGCCGCAGCCGCGCCATCTCGCGCGCCGTCTGCCGCTGCGCCCCGTTGGTCACCAGCCCCGCCCCGGTCACCGTCGTGCCTCCGCCAGTGTCACTGCGCCTCCGCGTCGCGTCGCTGCCTCCGCCCGTGTCACTGTGCCTCCAGCCGGCGTACGGCGCGCAGGATCGCGACCGCGCCCGCGAGCAGGATCGGGAACAGGAACAGCGCGATCGCCGCGCCCTGCCCGACGTCGCCGCCCTCGATGCCGCGGAAGTACGCCCAGGAGGCCAGCACGTCGGTGGAGTGCGTCGGCCCGCCGCGCGTCAGCACGTACGACACGGTCATGTCGGTGAACGTCATGATCGCGCCGAACAGCCCGGCCACCGCGATCACCGGCATCGTCAGCGGGATGGTGACCTCGAACATCCGCCGCCAGAACCCGGCGCCGTCGATCCGCGCCGCCTCGTCGATGTCGCGCGGGATCGCGACCAGCCCCGCCATCACGATGACGGCCGCGAGCGGCGTGAGCCGCCAGACCTGCACC
Source organism: Actinomadura barringtoniae (assembly GCF_017573505.1). GTDB lineage: Bacteria > Actinomycetota > Actinomycetes > Streptosporangiales > Streptosporangiaceae > Spirillospora > Spirillospora barringtoniae. The sequence continues at coordinate 583,085 of NZ_JAGEOJ010000003.1, read as the reverse complement.
GCGATCACGGACGCGATCGCGGTCCCGGGCCTGCCCAGCCACACGACGTTGGTGTCGATCACGCCGATCTGCCGCAGCACCCAGTCGATGGGGGAGTAGATCGAGTCCAGCAGCCACAGCCACGAGATCGTCGACAGCGCGACCGGCGTGGTCCACGGCAGCAGCACCAGGAACCGCACGAACCACTTGCCGTGGAAGTCGGCCACCAGGATGTTGGCGAGGATCTTGCCGAGCACCACGATGAGCACCATCGTCACCGCGGTGAACGAGATCGTGTTGATCAGCGACCGCCAGAACACCTGGTCGTCGAAGATGGCGCGGAAGTTGCGGAAGCCGACGAAGTCGTAGGACGGGTCGCCGGTCGTCACGTCCGAGAACGCGAACGCGATGGCCAGCAGGAACGGCACCCCGACCAGCGCGATGATGTAGACGACCGAGGGCAGCAGCATCGCCCAGGCCAGGAAGCCCTCGCGGTCGGCCAGCCCCGCCTTGGGCTCGCGCGGGGGCTGGAACGTGCCGTCCGGCGGGCCCTTCGGAACGCCGCCGCGCAACCGCGCGTGCGTCATCTGCAGCCCCGCCCCTTCTTCCGCCGCATCCCCTCAGCCCCCGATCCGTACGGCCGACGTCCGTTCGCCCGCCTCGGCGTCGAAGAACCGCAGCCGGCCCGCCACCACCGCGAACTCGTGCGTCTCGCCCGGCGCCAGCGGGGTGGTCACGTTCGCCGGCAGCCGCGCGATCACCCGGGTCGTCTCGCCGATGCCGGTGACGGTCCCGTAGATGTGCCGGTCGCCGGACAGGTACTCCATCCGCTCGATCCGCATCGGCATCGTCACGCGCGCGTCGTACGGCACGTTCTCGGCCGGTAGCAGGTGCTCGGGCCGGAACCCGATCAGCCGGTCGGCGCGCTGCACCAGGTTCATCGGCGGCGCGCCGATGAACGTCGCGACGAAGGTGTCGGCCGGATCGTCGTACACCTCGACCGGCGTCCCGATCTGCCGCACCCGGCCCTTCTCCAGGATCGCGATCCGGTCGCCCAGGCCCATCGCCTCGGCCTGGTCGTGCGTGACGTAGATCGTCGTCGTGCCGACCTGCTCCTGGAAGCGTTTCAGCTCGTCGCGCGCGGTGGAACGCATCTTGGCGTCCAGGTTGGACAGCGGCTCGTCCAGCAGGAACACCGCGGGATCGCGCACCAGCGCGCGGGCGAGCGCGACCCGCTGCCGCTCGCCGCCCGACAGCTGGCGCGGCTTGCGGCCGAGCAGCGGCTCGATCTCCAGCAGCCCCGCCGCCCACTTGGCCTTGCGCTCGCGCGTCGCGCGCGGCGTCTTCTCGGCCTTCAGCGGGAACGTGATGTTGTCCATCACCGTCTTGTGCGGGTAGAGCGCGTACGACTGGAAGACCATCGCGACCTGGCGGATCCGCGGCGGCAGCCCGTTCACCACGTGGCCGCCGATCAGCACCTCGCCCTCGGTCGGCTGCTCCAGCCCGGCGATCGTGCGCAGCAGCGTCGTCTTGCCGCAGCCGGACGGCCCGAGCAGCACCAGGTACTCGCCTGGTTCGGCCGCCAGGTCGACGCCGTCCAGCGCGCGCACGTCGTCGCTCTTGCGCCTCCCGCGCAGGTGCCCGTCGAACGTCTTGACCAGGTCCCGTACTTCAACGGTGTTCAATTGCTCGCTCCGCTCGCGGGCGGGCAGCCGCCCTTACGCGCCGGCTTCCCTCGTCGCTCTGGTCGCAAGCTCCCGACGCTCCTCAGTCCAGCCGGCGCGCGGCCGCCCACCGTGTTCACAACGACTTCAGCCTCCGACCAGCCCGCGCGCCCGCCAGTTCTTGAAGATCGCGTTGATCTGTTTCTCCGCCTCGGCGACGGCGTCCTTGGCGCTCACCTGGCCGCGCGCCGCCCGCCCGAACATGGTCGGCAGCACGTTGGTGCTGAAGATCTCGCCGACCGCCGGGTTGGACGGGCCCGGGTAGCCGATGTTGGCGCTCCACGAGGTGGCGGTCTTCAGCAGCGAGAGCTTGTTGGCCGGGTTGGCGCCGAACGGGTCCTTGTCCAGCCAGCCGTTCAGCTGCGGTACGAGCGAGGGCCAGCCGGGCAGGTCGTAGAGCTCGGAGTTGTAGGTCACCGCCGGGAAGTTGGCGGTGTAGTGCAGCAGGAACTCCTTGGCGGCGTCGGCGTTCTTGGCGTACTTGGGGATGATCCACTGCTGGATCACGTGCTGGGCGGCCATCGCCGCCTTCGGGCCGCGCAGCGCCGGGGTGAAGAAGATGTCGTCGCCGATCTTGGGGTTGGTGCCCATCGCGGTGCGCCAGGCCGAGATCGAGTTCAGGATGTAGGACGACTTGCCCGCGATCAGCGCCTGGTTGTTGGAGGCGGGCACCCACGAGAACACCTCGTTGGTCTCGGCGCCCTTCCACAGCCGCGTCATGTAGTCGACGGCCGCGATCGTCTCCGGCGAGTTGATCGTGACCTTCTCGTTCTGGTCCTGCTCGGAGGCGCCGTAGGACCACATGAGCGCCCGCGCGGCCATGTTGGAGTCGGTCTCGGGGGAGAGCCCGATCCCGCACGGGATCCCCGTCTGCTTCTTGATGTCCGTCGCGCCGCGCAGCAGGTCGTCGTAGCTGGCGGGCCCGTTCGGCAGGCCGACCTTGGACCACATCGACTTGCGGTAGTCGCCGGGGTCGGGCGCCCAGCCGGGGCAGTACGCGTAGAAGTGCTTGGTGTTGGGGTTGTAGCTGGACTTGCGGCACAGCTCCAGCTGCGGCCCCCACCGCCGGGTCGCCTCCTGCACCAGGTCGGTCATGTCCAGCACCGACGGCTCGTACTGGGAGAACGGCGCGATGTGCTGGATCACGTCGTGGCCCTGCCCGGCCTGGATCTCCGACGCGGCCCGACGCGGCACGTCGACGGTGTTGATGTGGTCGACCCGCACCGACACACCGACCCGTTTGCCCCAGTCGGCGACGAACTTGTCGAACCACTTGTCGTGCCGGGGCACGAAGTGGCTCCACATCAGGATGGTGAGCGACCCGCCCAGCTTGCGGGTCGGCGCCGTGAAGACCTCCTTGGGCGCCTGCCCGCTGGGCTTGGCCTCGGGACCGCTGCTTTCGCTGGCGCATCCCGAGAGGGCGTACGCTCCCGCGGCGGCGAGCGCCGAAGAAGAGAGGAATCCGCGTCTGCTCAGCCGCTCGGCCATGGGGAGCTCCCTTGCCGCCGAAGGTCGTCACCTTCGAAGTTAGATCGGCAAGGCCGCCCCATCCAGAGGCAAAGAGGTAACTCTATGTAACTACAGCCACTCGCGAAGCAACCGCCCCACGAGCCCCGGCGAAGCTACTTGGTGGTGGCCGAGATGTAGGCCTCGATGACCTCGGCGGGGTCGCCGTCCATGCGCATGCGGCCGTCGTCGAGCCAGATGACCCGGTTACAGGTCTCCTCGATCACGTCCATGCTGTGCGCGACGAGGAAGACCGCGCCGGCGTCCTTGCGGAGCTCGTTGATCTTGGCCTGGCTGCGCTGCTTGAACTTGGCGTCGCCGGTGGCGAGGGCCTCGTCGATCAGCATGACGTCGTGGGTGCGGGCGGCCGCGATCGCGAACCGCAGGCGCGCGCCCATGCCGGAGGAGTACGTCGACATCGGGTAGTCGATGAAGCCGGCCTTGAGCCCGGCGAACTCGACGATCTCGTCGTACTTCTCGCGGGTCTCCTCCATGGTCATGCCCATCGCCAGGCAGCCGAGGATGATGTTGCGGGAGCCGGACAGGTCCTTCATCAGCGCGGCGTTGACGCCGAGCAGCGAGGGCTGGCCGTCGGTGTAGACGCCGCCCCTGTGCGGCGGCAGCAGGCCGGCGATGGCCTTCAGGAGGGTCGACTTGCCCGAGCCGTTGGTGCCGATGACGCCGATCGCGTCGCCGCGGTAGGCGACGAACGACACGCCCTTGACGGCGTGGATCTCCTTGACCTGCGGGCCGGACTCGCGCTTCACCATCCGCAGCATCGCGGTCGCCGCCGTGCCCTTGCCGCCGCTGGTGCTGCCGTACACGCGGTAGATGATGTGCAGGTCGTCGACCACGACGATGGGCTCGCGGCTGGGGTCGATCGCGATCGCGGCCGAGTCGGTCTGCGCGTTCCGGTTCTTCAGACCCTTAGCCACGGCCGTACCTGTCCTCTGCACGGTAGAAGTACCAGAAGCCGGCGGTGATGCCGACGACCGCCCAGGCGATGGCGTAGATCCACAGCTGCTGCGTGTCGTGCCAGTGGTACTTGGTCAGGTCCTTGTTGTAGGACTTGAGCAGCACGGTCCTGGAGAGCTCCAGGTAGACGTAGCCCGGGTTGGCCCGCATCAGGTCCAACAGGATGGGGAGTTTCTCCATCTTGTGGGCCAGCGCGGGCAGGAAGAAGATGACGCCCGAGGCGTACAGCCAGGTCCGCAGGATGAACGGCAGCAACTGCTGGACGTCCGGCGTGAACGCGCCGACCCGGGCCAGGACCAGCGCGGCGCCCATGTTGAAGACCATCTGCAGCAGCAGGATCGGCACGATGAGCAGCCAGCTCCACATGAGCGGCTCGCCGAACCCCAGGATGATCACGAACATCACCGCCATCGAGATCAGCAGCTGCTGGAGCTCGATGACGACATAGGAGAACGGCAGTGAGGCCCGGGGGAAGTGCAGCGCCCTGATCAGCGACAGGTTGGAGCTGATCGACTTGGCCCCGGCCGTGATCGAGTTCTGCGTGAAACTGAAGATGAAGACACCGGTCACCAGGAACGGCATGAAGTTGGTGACGCCGCGCTTGCTGTTCAGCAGCAGACCGAAGATCAGGTAATAGACGCCGACGTTCAGCAGCGGCGTCAGTACCTGCCAGAGCTGCCCCAGCCGCGAGTTGGTGTAGCGCGACCGCGTCCGGGCCGAGGCGAAGGCCCAGATGAAGGTGCGTCGCTGCCAGACCTCGGCGATGTACTTGCGCAGCGGGGGGCGTGCCGCGCTCTGCTTCAGCCCGAAGCGCGCGGCGAAATCGGCCAGCTTCTCGGGGCGGTGTCCATTGGTGCCAGGACGTTCCGCCAGAGTGTCGACCGACTCGCCACCCGAGGAGCTGAGCCGTTCCGGGTGACTCATGCCGGGAAGCCTATTGCAGTCCACGTTGTGTGAGGTACGTTCGCCCACATGTGACCCCCGCTTTGTGATCTTTGGGGAATCATGTCCGCTTCCCTGGGGATACCCCCGTCATGCGCGCGAATCACCGGACACGAGCCTCCTGGTCGCCGGTCGTGATCGTTCGATCGCGGCCCGATGCAGGTGTGATCAGCAGGCTATCCAAGATCGACCGTAAGGCGTTCGACCGCGTGGCCGCGGCGCACCTGCCCGGCCTGGAGAACGTCCTGCCGCGGCTGTCGCGGCTCGCCGACCACGGAGTGCTGTGGTTCTCGGTCGCCGCGGGCCTGGCGGCGACCCGGCGGCCGAGCCTCCGGCGCGCCGCGCTGCGGGGCACGCTCGCGATCGCGGTGGCCAGCCCGGTGGTCAACATCCTGGGCAAGCAGGCCTTCCGGCGGCAGCGGCCCGTCGTCGACCTGGTGCCCGCGATGCGGATCCGCTGGAAGCTGCCCACCTCGCACGCCTTCCCCTCGGGGCACTCGGCCTCGGCGGCCGGGTTCGCCACCGGCGTGGCCATGGAGGCGCCGCGTGCGGTCGCGGTCCCGGTGGCCGCCACCGCGGCGGCCGTGGCGTTCTCCCGCGTCTACACCGGGGCTCACTATCCCGGGGACGTGCTGGCGGGCCTCGGCATCGGCGTGGCGGCGGGGCTCGGCACCCGCATGGCGTGGCAGGCGCGGCCGCCGGTCGCGCACGCGTCCAAGGTCGCCACCACCGACATCGAGATCACCGAGGACGGGCGCGGCGTCGTCGTGGTGATCAACGACAAGGCGGGCGCGGGCGGGGGTGACGGCGGCGGAGCGCGGGTGCCGCGCCTGTCCGACCTGGAGATCGCGTTGCTGGAACGCGACCTGCCCGCGGCCGAGATCGTGCGGGTCGGCCCGGAGGGCGACCTGCTGAAGGAGCTGGAGGAGGCGGCCGTCCGGGCGGAGGTGCTGGGCGTCATGGGCGGCGACGGAACGATCAACGCCGGAGCCAAGGTGGCCCTGCGGCACGACGTTCCGATGCTGCCGATCCCCGGCGGGACGCTGAACCACTTCACGCGGGCGCTGGGTCTCGAGACCGCCGCCGACGCCGTCGCCGCCTATAAGAAGGGCGGCCTGGCGAAGGTCGATGTGGGATCGGTCACATCGAGCGGCGGCGACGAGCTGGTCTTTCTCAACACGGCGAGCTTCGGTGCCTACACGGAGCTCGTGCACCGCAGGGAGCGGCTGGAGGGGCGGCTCGGCAAGTGGCCCGCGCTCGCGGTGGCCGCGGTCCGCACGCTGCGGCACTCCGAGCCGGTGGACGTGCTCGTCGACGGCGAGCGGCGCAAGATCTGGCTGGCGTTCGTCGGCAACGGCATGTACGGGTCGCGCGGCGCGGCGCCCACCTGGCGCGGCCACCTGGACGACGGGCAGCTCGATGTCCGGATCGTCACGGCCGCCCGGCGCTACTCCAAGATGCGGGCGCTCGCCTCGGTGATGGCCGGTCACCTGCACGCCGCGCCGGGCTACCACGCCTGGCACGGCACGACGCTGGAGCTCTCCTCGCTCCAGGGCTCGCTGCCGGTCGCGGTCGACGGCGAGCTGATGAAGATGCCGCCGAAGGCCCGGTTCGGTAAACGAGCCGGAGCCTTGGCGGTCTTCACTCCCTCAAGGACGCACTGAACGTCAGTACCTGGGGCGCACTAGACCTCTAGGGCGCGCTGAACGTCAGATCGCAGTGGCGGAGGCCCGCGACGACGGATGATCCGTTGTACGCGGGCTTCCCTGCCTTCTCGATCCCTTCGTACCGGCTCGTCATGGCCTCCAGGACCAGGCGGATCTCCATCCGGGCGAGCGCCGCGCCCAGGCAGAAGTGCGGCCCGAACCCGAACGCCAGGTTCAGCGCGTCGGGACGCCGGGAGATGTCGAACTCCCCGGCGGCCGGGCCGAACGCCGCCTGGTCGCGGTTGCCCGACCCGTACAGCAGCATGACCCTCTCGCCCTCGGGCACCACGGCCCCGCCCAGCGGCACCGGCCGGGTGGCCGTGCGCAGGAAGTAGACGACCGGGGAGGTCCAGCGCAGGATCTCCTCGACCGCCGTCGGCGTCAGCCGGGCCGGGTCGGCGCGCAGGGCGGCCCACTGGTCCGGGTTCTCGGCGAACGCCAGCAGCCCGCCCGACAGCGAGTGGCGCGTCGTCTCGTTGCCCGCGACCAGGAGCTGGATCAGGAACATCACCAGTTCGAGGTCGGTCAGGGCGTCACCGTCCAGCTCCAGGGTGGCGAGCTGGGAGATGACGTCGTCGCGCGGGTCGGCGCGGCGCGCGTGGGCCTGCTGGATGAGGTACGTGCCGCACTCGATGCGCAGCGCGTTGCGTTCCTCCTCGGTGAGGTCGGGGTTGGCGCCCGGCACGATGGCCTCGGACCAGGCGTGGAACTTCGGCCAGTCCTCCTCGGGGATGCCGAGCAGCAGGCAGATCACCTGCAGCGGGAGCGGAACGGCCAGCTCGGTCACGATGTCGGCCGGCGAGCCGGGTGCGATGGGTTCCAGGAGCGCGGCGACGCGTTCGCGCACCGCGTCCTCCAGGCGCCGCAGCACCGACGGCCGGAACGCGGGCGCGACCAGGCCGCGGTAGCGGGTGTGGTCCGGCGGGTCGAGGTGCATGATCGTCGGCGGCGCGTCGTAGGTGACGCCCTCGACCAGCTCGGAGATGAGGATGCCGTCGGCCGACCGGAACGCCTCCGGGTCGGTGACGGCGGCGTGCACGTCGGCGTGCGCGGAGACCACCCAGAGCGGCAGGTCGGGGTGGCGCAGCGGCGAGCCGTGCGCGCGGAATCGCGCGTACAGCTCGTGCGGGTGCCCGTCGCCGAACCACCCGTCGGGGAAGTCCTTGGGGACCTCGGTCACGCTTCCCCCGCTCGCCTTCGGGGCGCTCTTTGCCACCGCCTTCCCTCCTCGCTCCTTCGTCGCTCGTCAGTCGAGGTAGGTCGGCGCGGAGTAATGAGTAGGGCGCCGCGCCCCTGCGGCTCGCTCACGGGAGGATGCCGTCCGGGCGCGGGATGCCGGCGGCGTCGCAGAGGGCGAAGTAGGCGTTCAGCGTCGACTCGCCGTCCACGATGCCGCTGATGTTGCCGTCCTTGTCGAACTCGATGAACGCGCCCTCGATGATGAAGAGGATGTCGCTGTCCTCCTCGATCGTGAGCGTGTGGATCGAGCCCGGCGGCTCGTGGATGAACGTTCCGGCCACGTAGTCGACGCCGTACTCCTTGTAGCGCCAGCGGCCGGAGAAGGTGAAGGCGTGCACGCTTCCGGTGTGCTTGTGGGTCGGGAGCTGGAAGCCCGCCTGGAAACGGTTGCGCACCACCCAGGTGTCCGCGGACACCCGCAGGACCTGCAGGCCTACCGGTCCGGCGTTGACCCAGGGAAGATCATCGGAGTGCACGTATCCGACCAGCGGGCCCATCGATTCAGTCATGAGCAAACGCTAGGTAGGTGTACGTCCGGTAATCAAGACCCTTGCCGTTTTCACGTGCTTTCGAGCCTTTTTCTGCTGATTCTGCTGGACTGGACCGGGTAGAGGAGGTCGTGGGGGAAGCACAGAGGGAGCGGCCATGTCCGAGGGCATCGATCCGAGCGTCCTCACCGACGACGACCTGCTGCGCGAGCTGGCCGACCTGTACGACACGAGGCTGGCGGCGATGCGGCACGCGGCGGACCAGGCGTTCGCCGACCACACCCGGAGGATGTACCGGCTGGAGGCCGAGTACGTGCGGCGGCGGCCGTCCCGGGAGGTCGACCCGCTCCGCCTCCACTCGGGCGCGTAGCACTCGCGCGTAACACCGATCCTGGTCGTAGCAAGCGCTTGGCCGAATCCGGCCGCGGGACCTTGGTATGGACTTGAGTCTCTGTAACGGTGGTGCGCATGCCACGAGTTCGCTACGGCCCGCGTACCCCCGACGAACTGGACGGCGCCCGAGCGGCGCGCGCCCGCATCCCCGACATCTGGTCCACCGGCGTGATCGCCGTCTGGGAGACCGACCCTGACGCGCTCGCGCAGGTCCTCCCGCCGCCGCTGAAACCCGCCGCCCGCCCGCTCGTGCGCGCCACGATCAGCAGCGTCGACCTGCCCGGCGGGCACCTGCTCGGCGCCGGATCGGTGGCGGTACGGGCCGTGCACGACGGTCTGGAGGGCGACTATCCGCTGGTCATGCCCATGACGACCGAACGGGCGCTGATCGGCGGACGGGAGGTGTTCGGCGAGCCCAAGAAGCTCGGCGACGTCGTCGTCCGCCGCGACGGCGACCACGTCAGCGCCGGGCTCACCCGGCACGGCATCTCGTTCGTGCTGGTGAGCGGCGAGGTCACCGGCGAGCTCCCGCCCCCGCCCGACCACGAGAACCTCGACTTCTACTTCAAGTTCCTGCCCGCTCCCGACGGCGACGGCCTGGACTCCGACGCCGCGCTCGTGCACTGCGTGCGCCGTGGCCGGACCCGCTCCCTGCACCGCGTCGAGGGCACCGTCGTCCTGAACGAGTCGCCGTTCGACCCGGTCGCCGACCTGCCGGTGCGCGAGCTGGTCGAGATCACGCTGGGCGAGCGGACCTCGGTCCAGGAGGGCCGGATCGTCGAGCGCGTGCCCGCCGAGTCGCTGCTGCCCTACGTTCACCAGCGCTACGACGACCCGATGCAGGCGCTCGATGCTTGACCGGCTCGAGGGCAAGGTCGCGGTCGTCACGGGCGGCGCGGGCGGCATCGGGCTGGCGATGGGCCGCGCGTTCGCGGCGCAGGGCATGCGGGTGGTCCTCGCGGACGTCGAGGAGCCCGCGCTGACCAAGGCCGCCGGCGAGATCGGCGCGCTCGGCGTCCTCGCCGACGTGACGTCGGAGAACTCGATGCGCGAGCTCGCGGACCGGGTCTACGAGGCGCACGGCGCCGCGCACCTGCTCTGCAACAACGCGGGCATCGGACCGGCCGCCGCGCCGCCCATGTGGGAGCAGGAGACCGGCGACTGGCGCTGGGGCCTGGACGTGAACGTGCTCGGCATCCTGCACGGGCTGCGCGCGTTCCTGCCCCGCATGATCGCCTCCGGCGAGCCGGGCCACGTCGTCAACACCGCGTCCGGCAACGGCGGGGTCGCGCCGATCCCGTCGGCGGCGGTCTACGCGGTCACCAAGGCCGCCGTCGTCACGCTCACCGAGTGCCTGTACGGGCAGCTCGGCGACACCGCGATCGGCGCGTCCGTGCTGTTCCCCGGCCCGCACATGCTGCGCACAGGGATCTTCACCGCCGAACGCAACCGGCCGGCGCGCTATGCCCGGACCGTCCCCGGACCGCCCGCGCGCGACGCCGACGAGGTGGCCGAGATGTTGCGGGCGCACGGCGTCGACCCGCGGTTCACGCCGGTCGAAGAGGTCGCGGACCAGGTGGTGGAGGCGGTCAGGGAAGACCGGTTCTGGATCCTGCCCGACAGCGACCGCACCGACGCGATGATCCACGCCCGCACCGAGTCCATGCGCACCCGTTCCACCCCGACTTACCTGCGAGGGGCCTCATGACCGCTTCCCACGAGCCGTACCTGATCATCTCCGCGGACACCCACGCCGGGCTGCCGACGCCGCAGTACGCCGAGTTCCTCGATCCCGCCTACCGCGAGGCGTTCGACGGCTTCCTCGCCCAGCAGGCCGCGATCGCCGACGCGCGCAAGCAGCTCGGGCTGCAGAACGAGGAGTTCGCCGGGGAGTGGTTCGAGGAGCACGAGGAGGAGTTGCGGGCCGGCTGGGACGCGGCGCGGCGCGACGAGGAGCTCGACAAGGACGGCGTGGTCGGCGAGGTCATCTTCCCCGACGCCGACGCGGTGGCGGGCAGCACCGCCGCGCCGTTCGGCGCCGGGCTCGGGATGGTCGGGGCGGACTACGACCCCGAGCTCGCGCTCGCCGGGGCCAGGGCGCACAACCGCTGGCTGGCCGGGCTGTGCCAGGACTCGCCGGAACGGCGGCGCGGCGTCATCGTCGCGCCGATCGTCGGCGACGTGAACGGCGCGGTGAAGGAGATCCGGCGCGCCCATGGCGAGGGACTGCGCGGCGGGATCATGATCCCGTCGATGTGGGGCGAGGGGCAGAAGCCGTACCACGACAAGTGCTACGACCCGGTCTGGGCGGTGTGCGAGGCGCTCGGCCTGCCCGTTCACACGCACTCGGGAGCGGCGCCGCGCGCGGAGCTCGGCACCCACCTCGGCCTGTACGTGACCGAGGTCGTGTGGTGGTCGGCCCGGCCGCTGTGGTTCCTGCTCTGGACGGGCGTCTTCGAGCGCTTCCCGGGCCTCCGGTTCGGCGTCACCGAGTCGGGCGCCTGGTGGGCGGGCAACCTGCTCTGGCAGATGGACGTCGCCTACGACCGCGAGCACGGCACGCAGAAGCTCGCCTCGTTCGGCGAGCACATGAGGAAGCGCCCGTCGGAGTACTTCGACGGGCATTGCTTTATCGGCATGTCGACACCGAAGCGCCGCGAGCTGTCGCACCGCTACGAGGTCGGCGTCGGCAACCTGCTGTGGGGCAACGACTTCCCGCACCCCGAGGGCACCTGGCCGCACACCCGCGACTGGCTGGCGCACGCGTTCGGGGACATTCCGGTCGGCGAGGCCCGTGCCATGCTGGGCCTGACCGCCGCACAGACCTACGGCTTCGACACCCGAGCGCTCCGGCCGCTGGCCGACCGGATCGGGCCCACCCCCCAGAACCTCGGCCAGGACAAGGCCGACACGTCGGTCTGGGACGCGGCCCGCGAGACCGGCCGGCACTGGCTCACCGGTCCGGACGTTCCGGCGGTCGTCGGGGCCGCGAGGAGGGCTCGATGAACCATCTCGTCATCTCCGCCGACGCGCACGCCGGCGCGGACCTGCTCGAATACCGCCCCTATTTGGAATCAAGCCGGCATGACGAGTTCGACGCGTGGGCCAAGGCCTACGTCAACCCGTTCGCCGACCTCCAGGCGAAGGGCGCGGAGCGGAACTGGGACTCGGACCTGCGGCTGCGGGAGCTGGAGCAGGACGGCATCGTCGCCGAGGTCCTCTTCCCCAACACCGTTCCGCCGTTCTTCCCGTCCGGCAACCTGACCGCGCCGCACCCGTCCGCGCAGGATTACGCGCTGCGCTGGGCGGGGCTGCGGGCCCACAACCGGTGGATGGCCGACTTCTGCGCGGCGGCGCCGGGCCGCCGGGCGGGGGTCGCGCAGATCATGTTGAACGACGTCGACGACGCGGTGAAGGAGATCCGCTGGGCGCACGAGGCGGGCCTCACCGGCGGCATCCTGCTGCCGGGCGTCGCGCCGGGCGCGCCGGTGCCGCCGCTGCACTCCGACGTGTACGAGCCGATCTGGCGTACGTGCGCGGAGCTCGGCATGCCGGTCAACCATCACGGCGGAACGGGCGCGCCGGGTCTTGAGCCGAACCCGGTGTCGCTGGCGGTCTTCATCGTCGAGGTGAGCTGGTACGCCCACCGGGCGCTCTGGCATCTGATCTTCGGCGGCGTCTTCGAGCGCCACCCGGACCTGCGGTTCGTGCTGACCGAGCAGGGGTCGGACTGGATTCCCGGCGTGCTGAAGACGCTCGACTACTACTACTCGCGCTTCCGTTCCGGCGACGAGACCGCCGAGGCCAAGTTCGGCGGGCCCGCGGCGTCGCAGCTGTCGCTCAAGCCCAGCGAGTACTTCGCCCGCAACTGCTATGTCGGCGCCACGTTCATGAAGCCGTCGGAGATTCCGCTGCGTCACGACATCGGGATCGGCCGGATCATGTGGGGCAGCGACTTCCCGCACGACGAGGGAACGTTCCCGTTCAGCCGCGAGGCGCTGCGCCGCACGTTCCACGACGTGCCCGCCGACGAGCTGCACGCGATGCTCGCCGGCAACGCCGCGCAGGTCTACGGCTTCGACCTCGCGGCACTGCGCCCGCACGCCGACCGCGTCGGCCCGAGCGAGGAGGAGATCGGCCGCCCGCTGACCGAACTGCCGAAGGGCGCGACCAGTCCCGTCTTCAACCCGGAGACCATCATCCGCGCGTGGTGACTCGTGTACTCTGCGTGATCGAACGATGACACCCCCCGGTCACGACGTTCCGTGGCATCCGGCCTTCTCCGGGTGCCACGGTTCACCACTTTTCGGGGAGGTGACGCGAGATCGTGAGTGGGAGCAGACGCCGCATCAGGCGACGCTGGCGGCACAGCCGCGGCGGTCAGCCGAACCTGGGGGAGTACACCATCCGCTCGTGGCCCTACGTGGCCGGTTCGACGGCGGTCACGGTGGTCCTCCTCGGCGCCTACATGGTGGTCGACACCGGCTCGAGCACGCCGGGAGCGTCGGCGGCCGAACGCCCGGACGCGGCGGCACCGCCGCCCGCCGCCTCGCCCGGGGCGAGCGGCGACGGCGTCACGCCTCAGATGCGGGCCCTCGGCATCACGCGCCGGATCAGCGCGTTCAGCACCCGCTACAAGGCGGGCGAGCCGCGCGTGCGCAACATCCGGCTCGGCGCGGCCGCGCTGAACGGTCAGGTCGTCCGGCCCGGCGCCACGTTCTCGTTCAACAGGGTCGTCGGGCCGCGCACCCGCCGGCGCGGCTACGTCCCGGCCCCGACGATCGTCGGGGCGCGCCTGGTGAACGACGTCGGCGGCGGCATCTGCCAGGTCTCGGCGACGCTGTTCAACGCGGTCTTCGAGAGCGGGCTGCGCATCAAGAAGGCGCGCGCCCACAGCCTGTGGATGCCCGAGTACCCCAAGGGACGTGAGGCCGCGGTCTACTACCCGGGCCTCGACTTCGTCTGGCGGAACGACTCCGGGCGGCCGGTGATGATCCAGGCCATGACGACCCCGACCTCGCTCACCATCACCCTGTGGGGCACGCGGCGCTTCGGCGTGAGGTCCAAGGAGTCCAAGCCGTACGCGCGCAAGCCCTACTCCTCGGCCGTCGACCACGGCGCGCGCTGCGTGCCGATGCGCGGCGGGCAGGGCTTCCAGATCAACGTGTGGCGCTTCCTGCAGTCCGACGGCCGCCCGATCCGCCGGGAACGCTTCCACACCACCTACCAACCGCAGACCCGGGTCCGCTGCGCCAAATAACACGCCGATCTTGCTCTCAGCGCCCTCTGGCGCCCCGAATGAGGGCGCTGAGAGCAAGATCGGCGTATTGGGGGGCTTGGGGTGGGGTGAGAGGGTGGGGAGCATGGCGCTGAGTGAAGGGCTGAGTGAAGGTAGGTACGAGCTCGGACCGGAGGGCGGGCGGCTGCTGCTGAAGACGAGCCGCAGCGGCCTCGGACGCCGGGCGGGCCACGACCTCACGATCGAGGCCACCCGCTGGTCGGCGACCGTGACCCTGGGGACGGACGCCGGCTCCTCGTCGGTCGAGGTGTCGGTCGAGGTGGACGGCCTGGAGGTCGTGGAGGGAACCGGGGGCGTGCTGCCGCTGTCGGACTCCGACCGGACCGAGATCCGCAAGAACCTGCGCAAGGTGCTCCAGGCGGACCGGCATCACGCGATCACGTTCGAGGCCGGTGGAGCGTCGGGAACGCCGGAGGACTTCACCGTCGAGGGCGAACTGACGATCGTGGGTCGTTCGCAGTCACTGACCGTTCGCGGCGGCGAGAAGGACGGGCGGATCACGGGCGGCGCGACGGTCCGGCAGAGCCGCTGGGGCATCAAGCCGTACTCGGCGTTCTTCGGCGCGCTGAAGCTCGCCGACGACGTGGAGATCGTCTTCGAGCTCGCGATCCCCGCCCCATGAAGATCGTTTTGCGTTAGATTGCGGGCACCTCTGCTCCCCGTACCTGGAGGAACGATGCCCCGCGAGACGCTCACCCGCCGCGATTTCGGAAAGGCCGCCGGGATCGCCGGAGTCGGCGCCGGCGTCGCCGGACTGGCCGGATGCTCCTCGGGTTCGGCCGACGTCTCGCGCGTCGCGGCCGCCCGCACCTGGAAGACCAGCGGCTCGGCGCTCGCGGGCCTCAGCGGCTTCGACTCCACGCTCAAGTCGTTCATGCAGGCCCGCAACATCCCCGCCGGGCAGCTCGCGGTCGTCCGCAAGGGCAAGCTGGTCCTGACGCGCGGCTACACCTGGAGTGGCAGCACCACGCTGAACGCCCAGCCGACCTCGCTGTTCCGCATCGCCAGCCTCTCCAAGCCGCTCACCGCGACCGCCGTGCTGCGGCTGGTCCAGGACGGCAAGCTGAAGCTCACCGACAGCGCCGCGACGCTGCTCGGCCTCTCCACGACCGCCGACCCGCGGCTGAAGAGCGTCACCGTGCTCCGGCTGCTGCAGCACCTGGGCGGCTGGGACCGCAACATCACGCCCGACCCGATGTTCCAGGACAAGACGATCGCCACCGCGCTCGGCAAGGCGCTGCCGATCAAGCAGGCGGACATCATGCGGTACGTGTCGGGCCGCAAGCTCGACCACGCGCCGGGCACCGCCTACGCCTACTCCAACTACGGCTTCATGCTGCTCGGCCGGATCATCGAGAAGGTGACCGGCAAGAGCTACGCGACGTACGTGCAGGACACCGTGCTCACGCCGCGCGGCATCACGCGGATGAAGCAGGGTCACACGCTCACCCACACCACCGGCGAGATGCCGTACTACTCGGCCAATCTGGGGCCGACGGTCTTCGACAACACCGGCACGTCGGTGTCCTTCCCGTACGGCGCGTTCAACCTCGAGAACATGGACTCGCACGGCGGCTGGCTGGCCAGCGCGATGGACCTCACCCGCTTCGCCTCGATCTACGACGGCGGCACCTCGGTGCTGAACGCGGCGTCGATCAGCCGGGCGTTCGCCAAGCCCGAGACCGGGATCAACGCCAGCGGCTACTACTACGGCTGTGGCTGGCTGGTCCGGCCGGTCACCGGCGGCCTCAACACCTGGCACGACGGCAGCCTGTCCGGCACGAGCACGCTGATGGTCCGCCGGTTCGACGGGCTGAGCTGGGCGGTGCTGTTCGACCAGCGGCAGGAGGGCAGCGCGCCGAGCTACGACGACATCGACGGGCTGCTCCACAAGGCCGCCAACGCCGTCACGACCTGGCCGGCCGGCGACCTGTACTCCAAGTACTTCTGAGGGCTGCGGCGCGGGCGAACTGGTCGTCCAGCGTGCGCGGGAACGGCACGATCCGGTGCCGGTCCCGCCACGCCGCGAACTGCCGTACGGCGTTGAAGCCCGCCGCGGTGACGATCCGGCCGGCGTGCTCGGCGAGCGGCCAGGCCGGGTAGACGTCCAGGTGCGCGACGTCGGCGGGCAGGTCGTCCGGGCGGTGCGGCGCGATGAGCGTGAACGCCGGGCTCAACCCTTCCAGCGCCGCGGTCTCCCGGGCGTAGGCGACCAGCTCCAGGATCTCCTCGTCGGGACCCGAGTGAACGATCAGCCAGCCAGAGATCTCCGCGCCTTTGGCCGGAGGATCGACGAGCGTCAAGGGTGTGATCTCGCCGGACACCTTCTGGAGGTAGGCGAGGTGGTCGGCTTCCAGAGGCTCCAGGACGAACGTTCGGTCGAAGTGGGGCGGGTCGGCGGGGACCAGTGGCCGGTAGGCGTTCCAGCGCAGGCGGCGCGCGAGGTGGGTGACGCGGGTGCCGGAGGGGATCATCGCTGCGGTCAGCTCGCCCTTCAGGCCCGCCGGGAACGCGTCGACGATCAGCTCGTCGGGCGCCGTCAGGGTGGCCGGCGTTTCGACCGGCTGGACCGTCCAGTCGCCCACGACCCGGGGATCGGCCGCGAACTCCGAGCCGGTCAGGATCGTGACGGGTTCAGCGTCCCTGCCGAGCGTGTGCAGCGCGGCGCGGATGCGGGTGAGGTGGCCGAGCCCGTCGCCGCGCGCGTAGCAGGCGATCACCGCCGCGAGACCCCGGCGACCTCGTCGAAGACCGCGAGGTAACCGGCGGTCTCGTTCGCGGGCGTGAAGTCCTTGCGGATGCGCTGCTCACCGGCGGAGCCGAGCGCGGCCAGTTCCTCCTCGCTCGCCCGCGCGGCCTTGCCGATCGCGTCCCGGCAGGCGTGCGGGTCACCGGCCGGGAACGTGAACCCGATCTCGTCGTCGGCCACGTCCGCCAGGCCGCCCGCGTCCGAGGCCAGCAGCGGCACGCCCAGCGCCGCCGCCTCCAGCGCCACGTTCGGCATCCCGTCATAGAACGACGGGAGCGCCGCGAGGTCGCAGGACGCGTAGACCGAGGGCAGTTCGTAGCGTTCGAGGAACGGCAGGAAGGAGTGCGCGAGGCCGTCGGCCCGTTCGGCCAGCCACGCCCGCACGCTCTCCTCGACCTCGCCGACCAGCAGCAGGTGGAACGCCTCGGCATGACCGGACGCCTGCAGCGCGTCGAGGAAGAAGCCGATGCCCTTCTTGTTCTTCAGCTGGCCGATGACGCCGATCGTGCGCTTGCCCGGCGCGACGTGCTCGGCCCGCCAGGCGCGGGCGCGCTCGCGTTCGGACGGCAGGATCTGCCAGTCGGCCATGTCGACGCTGTTCGGCACCCACGTCACGGCCGCGTCGGGAACCAGCGCCTTGACCAGTGGCTCGTGCGAGCGGGCGACCAGGCAGACGCGCGCCGACGCGGCGAGCGCCTCGCGCAGAACGCCGCGGCGCCGCATCGAGAACACGCCGATGTCGATGTCGTTCCCGCGCAGCAGCGTGATCAGCGGTGCGTGCAGCAGTGCGGACAGGACGGGCGCGCCGAGCATGGAGTACGTGCCGCCGAACGCGACGACGTGCGTGTAGGCGGCGCGTTCGGCGGTGAGCACGGTGAGGAGGCGGCGCAGCGCGTTCTCCGGGTCGTCCTCCAGCGGCGCGGTCAGCAGCCGGCCGCCGTGCTCGCGCTCGACCCGCCACGGCCGTTCCCGCCGGGTGAGGTGCGCGACGTCGACCTCGGCGCCCGCCGCCCGCAGGCCGCGCACGATCCGGTCGCACGACTGGGCCATGCCGCCCTGGCTCGGCGGGTAGTGCTCGGTGAGCCACAGAACGCGCGTCATCAGCCGTCCACTCGCGTCATCAGCTGTCCACGAACCCGCCGCCGCCGTCGTCCCCGCCGAAGTCGCCGGAGCCGTAGTTCCAGTCGTCTCCCGGGTTGAACGAGCCGCGGTCGTAGGAGTCGAAGCTCGAGTACCAGGTCGGGTCGTTGTAGGTCTGCGACGTGCGGTGATGGAACCAGCGCCGGTAGCCGCCGACCCAGCGCGGGTCGTGCGGGTCCTGCGGCGCATAGCCCGCGGAGGCCGCGCACTCGGGGCACAGGCCGCCGGCGTCCACATGCGCCTGGCAGATCGGCTGGCCGCACTGCGGGCACGCGGCGACGGCCGGGCTGCCGCATCGCCCGAGCACGAAGAAGCCGGTGGTCACGCTGCAAGGGGTCAACTCGTCCTCCTCGCGGCTCCGGCGGCGCCCGCGGAATCGGCGGGGCTCCATCGGAACAGCTCCGTCGCCATGTGCAGGATCTGCTCGGGCAGCATCCGCTCGTGCTGCCTGCCCGCCTCGACCTTGGCGCTGGCGCGGATCACCGGCCGCTTGCCGTCGCGCACCCGTACCGAGATCCAGCCGGGCGGCGGGGAGGCGGGCCGCTGGAGGGCGGTCCCGGCCGGGAGGCGCCGGGTCACGGTGATCCGGTGCACGGTCTTGGTCTTCATCTTGGTCTTGTACTTGCCGCTCTGGCTGCGCTTGTGGATCTTGCGGAAGCGGGTCCGGTCGGCGACGGCCAGCTCCAGCTCGCTGCCGTCGCGCAGCTCGGCCCGCATGGACAGCCACGGGTCGTACGACCACCACTCGACGATCTTGCGCACGCCGCGCCGCTGACCGGGGAAGGTCTGCTGCGCCGACAGCTTGCCCTGCGCGTTCGGGCCGCGCAGGTCGGCGGCGACCGACAGCGTGCCGTCGCCGCGGGTGTCGGCCGCCAGCACCTGGACCAGCGGCACGACCACGGTCGTCGCGCGCTGCGGCGGCGCCCACTTGCGGCGCCGGACGGCGGCGCCGTGCCCGGCCAGGCTGTGGACCAGCCGCCCCCACTCGTCCGGCAGCATCGACGCGGAGAACCCCTGCTGCCAGATCAGGGCCTGGTGCAGCGAGTGGAACCCGTCGATGGCCGCGCGTTGCTTTCGCCAGAACACCGCCCTACACCGCCAATCCGTCGTGACCAGGCGCTGTCGCAGCGTAGACCGCGGCCAGCAGGGCGCGCGAGTGCGGCCAGGTCAGGCCGCCGGAGATCCGCCTCCGGGCCCGTTCGCCCATCACCGCGGCCTGCTCGGGGTACTCCAGCAGGATCCGTACGGCGCGGGCCAGCTGCGCGGGCCGGTCGGCGGGAACGAGCCGGCCGTGCTCGCCGCCGGTCATCAGCTCCCGTACGGCGGGCAGGTCGGACGCCACCACCGGGGTGCCCGCCGCCATCGACTCCAGCACCTTGAGCGGCGCGCAGCCCTGGTCGAGGTTGCGGGCGCAGCCGGTGAGTGGGGCCACCGACACCTCGGCGTGCGCCAGCCAGGCGGCGACCTCGTGGTGCGGCAGCGTGAACATCCAGTCGATCCGGTCGTCGACGCCGAGCCGTTCGGCCAGGCGGCGCAGCGGCTTGGCGCGCCGTTCGGGCACCGAGGAACAGATCACCAGCCGCAGGTCGGGCAGGTCGGCGAGCCGGGTGAACGCGCGCAGCAGCACGTCCAGGCCCTGCCACGGTTGCAGCGCGCCCACGTAGATGATGTAGCGGTCGGGTGCGGTGTCCGGTCTTGGAGGTCGGCTGACGACGTCCGCGCCGTTCGGCACGAGGTGGATCTTGGCGTCGGGGACGCCGAGGCCGCGCACCGCGTTCGCGATCACGGCCGACGGGACCACCACCGCGTCGCTGCGTTCCAGGCAGAACCGCTCCAGCTCGCGGATCTTGCCGAGCGCGCGCGGCGTCGCCAGCGGCCAGGTGTGGGTCATCTCGATCGACGGGAGCCCGTTCACCTCGAAGACCACGCGGTGGCGGCGGCCCGGCGCGGTCACGGCGGGCAGCGCGCCCCACGGATCGCGCACGTGGCAGATCTCCAGGGTGTCCAGGTGGGGGCTCAGATGGTCGGCCACCCAGCCGGAGAACGCCTCGGCGCGGTCGATCAGGTTGGGGATCTCGGCCTCGAACCGGGCGATCTCCCGGTCGCCCTCGCGCTGGTAACGCGGCAGCCCGCCGCCGCCCAGCACGCCCAGCAGCCCGCCGCCGAAGCGCGTGAACAGCTCGTCGGCCATCTCACCGATGTGGACGCCCGAGCCCTTGGTGGAGGGAAAGCGGTCGAACGCGAAGTAGGCGGCCCGGTGACTCATGCGGCCCCCACCCGTAGCTCCTGGTGCCAGGCGATCTGGTCGGCGAGGCCTTCGGCCAGGCCGGTCGTGGCGGTCCAGCCGAGCAGGCGCTCCGCGCGTTCAGTATCGGCCCAGGTGCGTTCGGCGTCACCGGCGACGGGATCCTCGGCGTGGATGCGGGCGGGCACGCCCAGCGCCCCGCTGATCAGCTCGATCGCGGTGCGGAGCCGGGCGGGCTCGGGATGGCCGATGTTGATCACGGTGCCCGGCGCGAGGTCGGTCACGGCGGCGGTCACGGTGGCGGCGACGGCGTCACGGACGTGGGTGAACGAGCGGGACCTGCGCCCGTCGCCGTCGCCGAAGACCGGCAGCGGGCGCCCGTCCAGCGACGCCTCGATGAAGCGGTGGAAGGCCATGTCGGGGCGCTGGCGCGGCCCGTACACCGAGAAGTAGCGCAGCAGGATCGCTGGCAGGCCGTCGCACGCCGCCCGTACGGTCAGCCGCTCGACCTCGGCCTTGCTGAGCGCGTACGGGCTGGCCGGGGCGAGCGGGTCGTCCTCGCGGTGCGGGCGGGACCCGGCCGAGCCGTAGACCGAGGAGCTGGAGGCGACGACCACCTTGGGCCTGCGCTCAGCGCACGCCTCCAGGAGGCGGCGCGTGGCGATCACGTTGTCGCGTTCGGCGAGGGCGCGTCCCGGGCCCCACGAGCTGCGGATGCCCGGCCGCCCGGCCAGGTGGATCACCAGGTCCGCCTCGCCCAGCTTGGTGAGGTCGTCGGTCGCCAGATCCGCCTCGACCGGCGTGATCCCCGGCGTGATCCCGGGCGTGATCCCCGGCGTTCCGGCGCGAGAGCGGGTGGGCACGTCGACGGCCAGGACCTCGTGTCCGGCCCCCGCCATCGCCTCGGCCACATGGCTCCCGATGAACCCGGCCGCGCCCGTCACCACCACCCGCACCCGTGCACACTAGGACAAGATCGCCTTTATATGGGCCACGACCTCGGCCGGAGCGACCTTGACGGTCTCGCCGGTCGCCCGGTCGGTGATCTCGACGGTGCCCTCGGCCAGGCCTCGCTTGCCGACCGTGACGCGGTACGGGATGCCGGTCAGTTCGGCGTCGCGGAACTTCACCCCGGCCCGTTCGGCCCGGTCGTCGATCGCCGCGTCGAACCCTGCGGCCAGCAGCGCGGCGTAGATCTCCTCCGCAGCCTCGGCCACCTCCGGCTGCGCGATCACCACCGTGACCTGGAACGGCGCGACCGACACCGGCCAGACGATGCCCTTGTCGTCGTGGTGGACCTCGACGATGGCGGCCATCGCCCGTTCCACCCCGATGCCGTAGCTGCCCATGATCAGCGGGATCCGCTTGCCGTCCGGGTCGAGCACCTCGGCGCCCATCGCGCGCGAGTAGCGGTCGCCGAGCTTGAAGATGTGGCCGACCTCGACCGCCTTCTGCACCAGCAGCGGCTCGCCGCAGCGTACGCAGGGCTCCCCGGCGGCGACCTCGCGCAGGTCCGCCCAGGTGCCGACCGCGATGTCGCGTTCGACGTCCACGCCGCGCAGGTGCACGTCGTCGGTGTTGGCGCCGGTGAACATGTCACGGCGGCCGCGCAGCGCCTCGTCGGCGAGGATCGGCAGGCCCGTGACGCCGACCGCGCCGAGGCTGCCCGGCAGCGCGCCGAGCGCCTCGCGGATCTCGTCCGGGTGGGCCGGACGGAGGTCGACCGCGCCGGTGGCGTCGATCAGCTTCTGCTCGTTCAGCGGGTGGTCGCCGCGCAGGAGAACGAGGGTGAGCCGGTCGTCGATCATGTGGACCAGCGTCTTGATCTGGCGGTCGCCGGGCGCGTCGTACCCGGTGGCCAGGTCCTCGATCGTGCGGACGCCCGGTGTGTCGAACGGGACGGGCGCGGCCATTCCGGGGCCGTCTCCGGACTCGGGGAGGCGCGAGGTGGCCTTCTCGATGTTGGCCGCGTACCCGCAGGGGGAGTGGACGACCAGGTCCTCGCCGACCTCGGCCGGGCACATGAACTCGGTGGAGTCACGGCCGCCCATGAAGCCGCTGGAGGCCTCGACCGGGATCGCCGGGATGCCGAGCCGGGCGAAGATCCGCTCGTAGGCCTCCTTGTGGCGGTCGAACGAGGCGTCCAGGCCCTCCTCGGTGATGTCGAAGCTGTAGCTGTCCTTCATGGTGAACTCGCGGACCCGCATCAGGCCGCCCTTGGGCCGCGGCTCGTCCCGGAACTTGGTCTGGAACTGGTACCAGAGCTGCGGGACCTGCTTGTAGGAGCTCAGCTCCGTCGCCAGCGTCGCGAAGATCTCCTCGTGCGTCATGCCGAGGGCGATGTCGGCGCCGCGCCGGTCCTTCAGCCGGAACATCTCCGGGCCCACCAGGTCCCAGCGGCCGCTCCGCCGCCAGATCTCGGCCGGATGCATGGTCGGCAGGAGCATCTCCTGGGCGCCGATCCGGGTCATCTCGTCGCGGATGATCTGGATCACCTTCGCCCGCACCCGGACCGCCAGTGGCAGCAGAGAGTAGTGACCGGCGGTGAGCTGCCTGATGTACCCGGCGCGCACGAGCAAGCGGTGGCTAGGGAACTCCGCCTCGGCAGGATCGTCGCGCAAGGTGGGCGTGAACGTCTGGGACCAGCGCATCTGCGGACGATAACAGCGCGGCACCGTTGGTTTATTGAGTACCAGGCTGGGGTCGGGTCCTTAGTACCCTCGTTCTCGTGAGTCGAGAAGGTGTAACGCCGCAGAGCGAGGATTTCTCCGCCTGGTACAACGAGCTGGTCGTTCAGGCCCAGCTCGTCGACCGTGGCCCGGTGCGCGGCACGATGGTCATCCGCCCATACGGCTACCGGGTGTGGGAGCTGCTCCAGGCGGACCTGGACCGGCGGATCAAGGACGCGGGGCACGACAACGCGTGCTTCCCGATGTTCATCCCC
This sequence comes from Actinomadura barringtoniae, assembly GCF_017573505.1. Taxonomy (GTDB): domain Bacteria; phylum Actinomycetota; class Actinomycetes; order Streptosporangiales; family Streptosporangiaceae; genus Spirillospora; species Spirillospora barringtoniae. Next base: position 559,756 of record NZ_JAGEOJ010000003.1, on the reverse strand, counting down.
GAGTCCTACCTGAAGCGCGAGGCCCAGCACGTCGAGGGTTTCTCGCCGGAGCTGGCCGTGGTCACCATCGCCGGTGGCAAGGAGCTGGAAGAGCCGCTCGTCGTGCGGCCGACCTCCGAGACGGTCATCGGCGAGTACATGGCCAAGTGGATCGAGTCGCACCGCGACCTGCCGCTGCTGCTGAACCAGTGGGCGAACGTGGTCCGCTGGGAGATGCGGCCGCGGATGTTCCTGCGGACGACCGAGTTCCTCTGGCAGGAGGGGCACACCGCGCACCTCGACGAGGAAGACGCGATGCGCGAGACCATGTGGGCCCTGGACGCCTACGCGGGCGTGGCGCGCGAGCTGGCCGCCATGCCGGTGGTCGCGGGCGAGAAGACCCCCGGCGAACGGTTCGCCGGCGCGGTCCGCACGTACACGATCGAGGGCATGATGCGCGACGGTCGCGCACTGCAGGCGGGCACGTCGCACTACCTGGGCACCAACTTCGCCAAGGCCTTCGAGATCGACTACCAGGACGAGGACGGCAAGCTCCAGCTCGCCCACACCACGTCCTGGGGCATGAGCACCCGCATGATCGGCGGCGTGATCATGACGCACGGCGACGACAAGGGCCTGGTGCTGCCGCCCCGGATGGCGCCCCACCAGGTCGTCATCGTGCCGATCGGGCGCAAGGAGCAGGGCGAGCAGGCCGCCGCCGAGGCGCGCAAGCTCGGCGCTGCCATCAAGACGATGGGCATCCGCGTCCACGTCGACGACAACCGGCCGCAGCTGTCGCCCGGGTTCAAGTTCAACGAGTGGGAGATGCGCGGCGTCCCGGTCCGCATCGAGCTCGGCATGCGCGACATCGACGCCGGCGTCGCCACCCTCGTGCGGCGGCTGCCGACGGTCGAGGGCCAGGGCAAGGAGCAGATCCCGCTGGAGAAGCTGCCCGAGCTGCTGCCCGGGATCCTGTCGGACTTCCAGGCGTTCCTGCTGGCGCGGGCCGAGTCCTTCCGCGAGGAGCGCACCGCCACGGTCGGCACGTGGGAGGAGTTCGCCGCGCAGGTCGCCACCGGCTGGGCGCGCGCGTTCCACTGCGGTCGCGCCGAGTGCGAGGACGAGATCAAGGCCGACACCGCCGCGACGCCGCGCGTCATCCCGGCCGACGCGCCGGAAGAGACCGGCACGTGCGTGAAATGCGGCCAGCCGTCGGCCTACGGCAAGCGCGTCATCTTCGGCAAGGCCTATTAAATAGGCTGCGGTTATCTCACTGATAACCGGCCGTGATTAATGGTCTCCTGAAGTCGTATAAAAAGGCCCGTCCAGCGGAATCGCTGGGCGGGCCTTTTGCTTCGGTCATGGGTCAGTTGCCGCCGAAGCGGATCGAGGCGATCGGCTGGTTGAAACCGACGGCGGCCAGGTCGGGAACGTCGGCGGAGATGATTTTCGACGTGCCGGTGCAGTTCGGGCCGGTCCAGATCTTCATCGGGCCGCCGGCGATCTGCATGGACAGGGTGAGGAACGGGCGGCCGAGCGTCTGGCAGCCGGGACCGGCCACGCCGACCGAGCCGTTCGGCTCGGAGAAGTTCTTGCCGGAGTCCAGGATCGCGCTGCCGTTGCCGAGCGCTGCCCCGGTGCCGGGGCCGGTGCCCGTGCCGGTGGACGGTGGGGTGCTCCCCGGAGGGGTGCTCGGCGGGGTGGTCTGCGTACCGGCCGGCGGGAGCACCTTCCCGCCGCGCGGGGAGACAGCGAACCAGGTGCCGCCGACGCCCTCGCCATTGGTCTGACCAGGGGCGGTGTCCTTGCTGAACCGGTAGATCGGCCAGCCGCCGAGGGTGACCTGGAGGTTGCCGTCGTCGCGGCGGACGACGCCGACGGCCTTCACCGGCACGCCGTTCGGCGGGACGAAGATCTTGGAGCCGGGCTGGACCAGCACCGGCGGCCAGGTCACCGCGCAGTCGCCGTTGCAGTTGGACTTGGACGGGTTGGCCGTGTCCTTGTCGAAGCGGTAGAGGGTGAACCCGGCGCCGTCGTGCACGATCGGGCTGAGCCCGTTGGACGAGCCGACCGCGAGCTCGACCCACTTCTTCGCGATCGGGTCGGTCCGGCCTCCCATGAAGAAGTCGCCGGTCTTCGGAGGCGCGTTGTTCTCCTTGGCGCCGCCGTTGATGAAGTTCAGCGATGCGAGCCCCGCCTTGGTCACATCCGCTGCCTCTTTGCCGCCCCCGCCGGCGTTTCCGCATGCGGTCATCGTGAGTGCGCCGGCCAATGCGACCGACGCGAGCGCAGCGGTACGAATTCGGAACATGTCGAGGTTCTCCTAGATGTCGGATGGGCCCCCGTGACCCACCGACCAATTGCACGAGCATCGCCGCGAAATGGGTTCAGCTGAATTCAGAAATTTCTTGTGAGCTCGGGCTTGCCCTCGTCGGGAGCGTGGCGGGGCGGCGGAGGGGTCTGGGCGCGTCGCCGGAGTGATCGCTTTGGTTTACCGCGTGATGTGGCCGCATGTGGCCAAAGTGGCTCTTGTTAACGCACGGACCCTTGCCGCGTTTTGGGGCCTTATGCGCAACATGTGGTGCTTCGTGATCGACTCCGTGTGCGAGGAGGCACGCGGAGAGACCCCCCGCTTCACACAGGAGGCTCCCCGATGAGCAAGGCGTCCACCGCCAGGAAATCCCTGGCAGCGCCCGTCTTCATCGCCGCCGCGGCACTGGTCGCCGGTGTCGCCAACCCCGCCCAGGCGAGCTCCCCGCCGCAGGGCTTCATCCGCGGTGCCGGTGCCCCCGGCGCCGTCGCGGGCGACTACATCGTGGTGCTGAAGGACAACGCCAAGGTGCGCGACCAGGGCGTCTCGGCGCTCGCCCGCTCCCTCGCGGGCAAGCACGAAGGAACGGTCGGCCGCGTCTTCGGCAACGCCGTGCACGGCTTCTCGGTCAAGATGAACGAGACGCAGGCGCGCCGCATGGCGGCCCGTTCCGACGTGGCGTTCGTCGAGCAGAACCGCACGTTCCGCATCACCGGCGAGGCCGGCACCGCGCTGGCACAGGCGGACCCGCCCTCGTGGGGCCTGGACCGCGTCGACCAGCACAAGCTCCCGCTCGACAAGTCCTACGACCCCACGGCCACCGGCAAGGGTGTCAACGCCTACATCATCGACACCGGCGTGCGGTTCACGCACAAGACGTTCGGCGGCCGGGCGACCAGCGGCTACGACTTCGTGGACAACGACAACGACGCCGCCGACTGCCAGGGCCACGGCTCGCACGTGGCGGGCACCGTCGCCGGCACCGAGTACGGTCTGGCGAAGGAGGCCGGCATCGTCTCGGTGCGGGTCCTGGACTGCCAGGGCAGCGGCAGCACCGAGGGCGTCATCGCCGGCGTCGACTGGGTCACCAAGAACGCCAAGAAGCCGGCCGTGGCCAACATGAGCCTCGGCGGCGGCGTCTCGCAGGCCCTGGACGACGCGGTGAGCAAGTCGATCGCGTCCGGCGTGACGTACGCGCTGGCGGCCGGCAACGAGAACGCCGACGCCTGCAACTCCTCGCCGGCCCGTACCCCGACCGCGCTCACCACCGGGGCGACGACCGACACCGACGCTCGCTCGGAGTTCTCCAACTTCGGCAAGTGCGTGGACGTCTTCGCGCCGGGGTCGGACATCGTGTCGGCCGGGATCGACAGCGACACGGCCACCGCCACGCACAGCGGCACCTCGATGGCGAGCCCGCACGTGGCGGGCGCGGCGGCGATCTACCTGTCGGCCAACCCCCAGGCGACCCCCGCCCAGGTGGCCGACGCGCTGACCAAGAACGCCACACCGGACGTGGTCACCGACCCGGGGACCGGTTCGCCGAACAAGCTCCTCTACGTCGGCAAGTGACGTATCGGCGAGTGATCTAGAGGCAGCGGCTCTCTTGAGCGGGGCGCCTCACCGTGCGCGGCGGTGGGGCGCTCTTCGCTGTTCGGGCTCGGTCAGGCACTCAGTCCTTCTGCTCGGCCCGTTCGGCGGCCTTGCGGGAGATGAGCGGCTGCACGAACCAGGCCCACGACGCCAGCCCCCCGACGGCGACCGCGGTGATCACGGCGGCCGTGTCCGAGACCAGCGTCTGGATGATCAGCGTGGTGGAGCTCGTGATCGACACCGCCAGAGCCAGCGCGCCGGCGATGCCGAAGCGGTTGGCGCGGCGCAGGAGCAACGGCTTCTGGTTCAGCCGGAACAGGATCCGGTGCTGGAAGACCGGCGCGATGAAGCAGATCGAGGCCACCGCCGCGCCCAGCAGCGCCGCGTAGAACAGCCCGCGCCCGACCCGGTCCACGTCGTCGAAGTGCGCGGCGAACGGGACGGTCAGCAGGAACGCGAACAGCACCTGCACACCGGTGATCGCGACACGGAACCCCTGCAGGAGCTCCATGAGCTGCCTGTCCAGGCGTTCGTGCTCGGTCTCGTTCCGCTGCCGGGGTGCGGTGCCCATTTCAAGGCCCTACCCCCGGATCAGCCGCCTAGTCAGCTGCCCGGGGGCGGTCAGTTGCTCGGGGGTGGGAGGACGCGGACGGCGAGGATCGACACGTCGTCGCGGAGGTCGTCGTCGCAGAAGTCGCGCAGGGTGTCCTCCACCGCACGGAGCATCTCGGGGACCGGCGCGGTCGCGTGCGCGGCCAGCGACTCCATCAGCTTCTCCTGGCCGAACTGGCGGCGCGCGATGTCGCAGGCCTCCAGGATGCCGTCGGAGTAGAGGACGAGGGTGTCGCCGGGGGCGAGCTCGACGTCGTTCAGCCCGGCCTCGAAGTCCTCGAACAGGCCGAGCGGCACCCCGCCCGCCGGGGCGGCGCGGATCACGCCGTCGGCGCGCAGCACGATCGCGGGCGGGTGGCCCGCCGAGCCGAGCCTGATGTTCACCCGGTCGCCCGCGATCTTGAGGTGGGCGGTCACGGCGGTGACGAAGCGGTCCTCGTCCAGCAGCACGTCGTTCACCATCGACAGCACCTCGGCTGGGCCGGGCTGCCAGCGCGACAGCAGCCGGAAGCCGTGCCGCGCGGTCGCGGTGACCGCGGCGGCCTCCTCGCCCTTGCCGCAGACGTCGCCGAGCACCATGCCCCAGCCGCCGTCGCTGGTCGGGAACACGTCGTAGAAGTCGCCGCCGACCTCGACCCCGTGCGTCGCGGCGAGGTAGGAGCCGGCCAGCTCCAGGCCGGGGATGGACGGCAGGTGCCGCGGCAGCAGGCTGGACTGGAGCGACTCGGCCACCTCGGCGCGCCGCCGGAAGATGCGGGCGGCGCGGATGACCAGCGCGAGGTAGCGGCCGAGGCGCTGCACGACGCCGAGGTCGAGCAGGTCGAACGGGCCTTGCTCACCGCTGCCCGCGAGCGTGATCGCGCCGATCGAGGTGGTGCCGTCGTCGATCGGCACGCACAGCACCGACGTCGCGCCGATCTTGCCGCAGGCGGGCTGGCCGTCGGCGCAGACGCCGAGCACGTCGATGCTCTCCACGTGCGGGCGCAGGGCGCTCTGCCGGGTCGTGTGAACGGTGTGGGGGAGCGTGTCGGGGCCGGGCGGGAGCTCCTCCAGGCTGCGGGCGATCGCGCCGGTGTCGTCGCCGTTGTCGGGGCCCATGACCACCATGCGGCGCAGTTCGGCGCCCCGGCCGTTCCCGCCGCCGCTGCCGCCCTCGAGAATGTCGATGAACACCCAGTCGGCCATTTCGGACGTCAGCAGGCGCGCGCAGCGGCGCATCGCCACGGTCTCGTTGAAGACCGGGTCGTCCAGGAGCAGCTCGCTCGCGGTGGCCAGCACGTCCATCCGGTGCACGATCGCGGCCATGGCCTCGTCGTCGCGCGTCTCCGGCGCGGTGGCCTGCTCCGTGCGGCGCGAGGCGCCCCGTGCGGTGGCCGGGGTCGCGGTCTCGCCCTTCGCGCCGGACTTGGCGGGGGAGGCCTCGGCCTTCTTCTTGGACTTGGCGGTGGGCCCGGCGGCGGCGATCACCATCGGATCGGCCTCGCCGCGGATCCACACCCGGGCCATCGTGACGGCGGCCTCGACCGGCCGCTCGCGCCCGAGGAAGCGCACGTCGGCCCGCTTGCGGCGGCCCGTCCGTACGACCTCGGCCAGCTGGGAGCGCAGCGCCGCCCGGGTCGGCAGATCGCAGAACGCGATGAACTGCTTGCCCGAGACGTACCCGGGCGAGGTGCCCAGCAGCGCGGCGGCCTGCCGGTTGACCCGGCGCACGCTGGCGTCCCGGTCGAGCAGGAACAGCGGCACCGGCGCGTCCTGGAACACCGTGCGCAGCACCCGGCGCTCGGCGTCGGCCGCCGCCGAGGACCCGGTCACGGCGTTCTGGTCCGCGCCCATCGTGCGCAGCGCCGTCAGCGCCAGCTCCAGCTCGACCAGCGCCGCGTCCAGCGTGGCCCGCAGGTCGGGCTCGGGCATGTTGGCCGCCTGGCGCAGCTCGCCGATCCGGCCCTCAAGATCGCTGATCTCGCGAAGGAGGGTCTCAGGTTCGAGCTGATCGGCCATCTAGGGTGCTCCTGGTGGTTCTCATGGCTGCTCCCCGCGACCTGACCGTGTGGTCGCCTTCGGCCGCCGTGCGCAGCTTAATCCCGTTGCGCACACCAGGAATACCGTTGCGCTCACCTGGAATGGCGGCCGTTCACGACAGTCCCTGGTCACCGACGATCCGCTGGGCCAGTGCGGTGAGTTTCACGTGTCTGGTCTGGGAGATCCGGCGCATCTCGGCGAACGCCTCGTCCGCGTCGCAGCCCAGGGCGTGCATCAGGATGCCCTTGGCCTGATCGACCACGGCACGCGACTCGACGGCCTCCTGGAGCTGAACGGCGGTGCGCTGCACGTTGTCGTACTGCAGGGAGTTGGACACCGCCGCGCTGCCCTGGGCGACCAGGAGCGCGGCCAGGGCCGTCTGCTCGGGGGCCAGGGAGCGCGGCATCACGCCGTAGAGAGTGAGCGTCACCAGCACCGGAGGGTTGTGGTGCGGCGTCGTGGTGAAGCACCGCACCCCGCGCCGCAGCATGTCCGCGGTGGTCTCGGCCCAGCGCGCCTCGGCCAGCACGTCGGCGGATCTGACCGCCCGGCGCTCGCGGACCACGTCGTAGATCGGGCCGTGGCCGCGCCGCAGCTGGAGATCGGTCAGCTCGGCGAGATCGGGATGGCTGGCCGCCGAGGCCAGCGGCTCCGGACGCTCGTCGTCCCCCGTGGGCAGGGCCCACCGCACGCTGGAGGCGCCCGCACAGCCTGGCACGGCGCGCGAGGCGAGCTCGGTCACGCGATGGAGGGTGCCGACGTCGGAGGACTCGCCGACGATGCCCAGCCGGGCGATCTCGATGGCGAGCTGATCGGTCAGTACGGTCTCCGCGAGCGGCACATCTCCGACGCTATCCCGCTCACGGGGTGATTCGTACCCGTACTCCGGTTCCGGGAGCCCTTTGTCGCCTTCGGTTCGCCCCTTGTCGCGCCCCGTTCCATCCTTGGCCGTCGGGTCGGTCGTCGGGTCGGCCGTCTTCGGGCCGCAGCGAGCCACCGTCCTCATCGTCGCCTCACACCTCGCGTCGTTCCTGGCCCCCCGGGCGGCCTGTCCGGCCTGTCCTGGCTTACAGGGAGGGGGGCGCCTTGCTGATGTCCGAGAGGGTGTTGCGGTCGAGGCCTTCATCGACCATCGCCAGGTCGCCGATCGAGACGATGCCGATGGGGCGGCGTTCGTCGTCCACCACCGGCAGCCGCCTGATCGCCTGGCGGCCCATCAGCTGGGCCGCCGCGAGGGCGTCCTCGTCGGCGCGCACGGTGATCAGATCGGCCGTGCACACGTCGCTGAGGGGGGTGAGCGCCGGATCCCGGCTCTCGGCGACGCCGCGCACGACGATGTCGCGGTCGGTGACCAGGCCGCACAGCCGGCCGGCGAACGTGACGAGGACGTCGCCGATGCCCGAGTCCCGCATGACCTGCGCGGCCTCGTACAGCGTCGCCTCAAGCGGAAGCGAGCGAGGACTCGTGGTCATGATGTCGCTGACCTTGCGAGGCATCGTTCGCACTCCTTTGCCCGCTCCTTACCCGGCGTGACCCGCTCGTTTCGGCGCTCTACCCGGAGAGAACGGTCCTATGCGGACCGGATGAGACTCAAATGAGACCTGAGCACGTTCGGTGCGGGCCGAAGGGGCCGGGCAGGGGCGGGACGGCTGGTCGAGGCGGGCCGGGACGGCCGGAGTCCGCCCTGATCAGAGGGCTGCTCCGGCCCGCTCGCCCGGCTCAGAGGCAGGCTCGGAAGCCGGCTCAGAAATCAAAGAGAGATCCCGTGCGGGCGTGCATGTCGCAGTCGTTCGGGAACTGCTGGTGAAAGTGGACCGGCCGGCCGCGCCAGGCTCCCGTCGCGTCGGCCACCACGGGCGCGTAGTTCATCGTGCAGAAGACGTCGGCCGGGCGGTGGGTGAACTGCCCGCCGTGCCGGGCCAGCTCGGCGCACGCCTGGCCCGCCTTGGGGTGCGTGCCGCCGTCGGGATCGCAGAGCAGCGTGACCGAGTGGGTGCCCGAGGCGTTCGCCCCCGGCGCGGTCACGGTGAGCCGCAGATCCGTGGGCGGCGCGCCGTGCGTGAGCGGCCCGGTGGGCTCGGTGTGGGCGAGGGCGGGCGCGGCCGGCGTCATGGCCAGGGCGGCGCCGGCGAGGACGGAGGCGACGAGATGTGACATATGAGGCTCCCGAGGTTCGGTACCTGATCGTCGCTCAATGTATCCACACGAATACGGAATGTGTTGCAGGTTCGGTGAATCACGGGTTGCCGATTTTCGGACACGCAGGATCGGGGCCGGAAAGGCGAAGATCCCGCGGCCGGGGGATGGTGGCCGCGGGATCTTCTGGGGGTGGGGAGGATGGTTCTGGGGGGTCGTGGTCCTTGGTCGCCGTCAGGCGGCGAGCGTGTGCGTGCGGTGGTCGGAGAGGGCCTCGCGCAGCTGCTTGCGGCCGCGGTGCAGGCGGGACATCACCGTGCCGATGGGAGAGCCCATCATCTCGGCGATCTCCTTGTAGTGGTAGCCCTCGACGTCGGCCAGGTAGACGGCGTCGCGGAAGTCCTTCGGGAGGCTCCGCAGAGCCTGGACGATCTCGGAGTCGGGCATCCGGTCCAGGGCCTCGGACTCGGCCGACCGGAACCCGGCCGAGTGCGACTCGGCCTGCGCGATCTGCCACTCCTCCAGCTCCTCCGAGCCGGCCCGCATGGGCTCGCGCTGCTTCTTGCGGTAGGTGTTGATGAAGTTGTTGGTCAGGATCCGGTGCAGCCAGGCCTTGAGGTTGGTGCCCTCCTGGAACTGGTGGAAGTTCACGTAGGCCTTGGCGAGGGTCTCCTGGACCAGGTCCTCGGCGTCGGCGCTGTTGCGGGTCATCCGCACGGCGCTGGCGTACAGGGGGTCGACGAAGGGAAGCACGTCGCGCTCGTAGCGCTCGGTGTCGGTGTTGACGGTGCGGCCGCCGACGGCGTGGCCAGTGACGGTGTGGCCGCTGACGGTGGTGCCGCGGGTGGTGCCGCTGGCGGCGTTCTCGCGGACGGGCATGGCGACGGCGCTCATCTTCGCTCCCCGATGGTCGTGACCCGGTGGGCCGGATTGCTCCGCGCTTCCGCGCGGACCGGGCGGATCGGCCGCCCCCCGTGTATGGGATACGTTCCACCGTTCCCGACGGGTTCGAGGCCGGGCCGTGACGCGGCTCGGTGCCGCGTTCTTCTCGAGGGGGCTGGAGGGCTCCCTAGCAGGCCGGTCTATGCCGGGTGGGGGTCTCGGCCGCGCGTGGAGGGTGGGCCGAGGGAGTGCGCGTGCCGGCTGTGCCTGGCGACCCCAAGGGGTTGGGACGTCGCGGGCCGTGCTCGGTCGGGCGCAGTCCACTCTTCGGTGGTGTTCCCGATATGTAAGACGCCTGGCGCGGTCCAAAAGGTTGCGTGAACACGGCACCAAAATGGGTGGCGTCCGTCACATTCGGCCCCCTGGGGGCTGTGGTAGTGGGTTTGACCTGGTAAAGGCGACTTCTTGGCGGTTTGTCCTCCAGGTCAGCGTTCCGCGAGCAGTTCAGGCGTTCCGCAAGCCAAGAGCCCCGGCCGGTGGAGGCGGCCAGGGCTCCTGGGGTTCCGGCGTCAGCCATGTGGCTTCCGCCGGCTGGGGTGCGGTGTTACCCGATGAGATGGTTCAGTGCGCGGGTCATCAGATCCTTCTGATCCGCGGCGTTGGTGACCTGCTCCAGCCCGTACCCGAGCAGGAGCGAGTCCTTGGTCGCGACCGCCGAGACGGAGTCGATCAAGGCCTGCGACCGGACGAACTCCCCGGTGTTGCCGGGGCTGCCCGCCGGAGCGCCCTGGATCGCCCAGGGGCCGAGACCGGTCTCGAAGCCCTCCGCGTCCAGCGTGCCGCTGGTCGTGGTGACCTTGGTGTCGTCGATGAACAGGCCCGTTCCGCCGGAACCCGGGTCGCTGACGTAGGAGATCGAGACGTCGACCTTCTTGCCGGCGTAGGCCGACAGGTCGAACGCCACGGGCTTCCAGCCGCCGGAGTTGCCGGTGAAGGCGTTCCACTGGCCGCTGCTACCGGTGTTGGTGCACGGGTTGCCGGCGGTCAGGTAGTGCAGCAGGAACGGGTGCTCGGCCAGCAGGTAGCCCTGCTCGCACTCGGTCGGGACGGTGTTCCGGGTCCGGCCGTTCTTGTCCGGCAGCGTGGTCCAGTCCTCGGCGCCGTCGGTGTGCGCCTCCAGGATCACGTTGTCGAAGCCGGTCTCGGTGCTGTAGGACAGCTGCGCCTGCAGTGTCGGGGCCTGCGCCGCGGTGACCGACGACAGGTCGATCGTGCGGGTGAGCCGCCGGTACAGGTTGTCCTGATGCGTGCCCGCGACGTACCACTGGCCCTCGACCGGCTCGTACGGCCCGGCCGCGCCCAGGTAGTCGCCCGCCTTCCAGCTCTTGAACTGCGGGTACTGGCTGGTCGGCAGCACCGACGAGGTGACCTGGAAGCCGCCCGCCTCGTTCACCGGGTTGGACGGCGTGCCGCCGAGGGCCGCCTTGACGCCGCTGAACGGCCTGTCGGTCCCGGTGACCTGGTTCGGGTTGCCCACCACGGCCCGGTCGTAGCCGCCCAGGTAGTACTGGACGAAGTCGTCCGAGAGCAGCTCACAGTCGTCGCGGAAGTTGCTCGTGACCACGCAGGGCTTCTCGGGGTGACCCTTCAGCCCGTAGTAGATCCCGCCGCCGTTCAGGCGGTTGAGCGGGCCGTTGTAGCCGGTCGTCTCGCCCGTGTAGAGCAGTTTGCCGCCCTCGTTGAGGTACGAGCGGATGTTCAGGACGGTGTCCTTGGCCCGGTCGGCCACCTGGGAGTCGGGGACGTTCCCGAGGTAGGTCTGCACCGGGTCGTCGGCCTGGTCCTGGGTGAGCCGGTTGTCGCCGAGGTACCAGACCACGGCCTTGAAGTGGCTCAGGACGCCGAGGTCGTGCGGTGCGCCGTCCTTGTCGATGTCCCAGAGGGCCGGCTTGTGCTTGGCCGCCTTGACCAGGTCGGCGTACTGCTGGGCGTACTTCGGCGCGTTCGTGCCGGCCGGGTACTTGGGGTTGATGCCGGTGTAGTCCTCGTCGGAGATCACCAGCACGTCGGCGTTCTTCTGGTCGCGGACGGTGTAGGTGAAGTGCGGGCTCTCGACCCGCTTGCTGCCCCTGTTGCCGCTGAACCAGACCTCGACCTTGTCGCCCGGTCTCTGCCCGGTGACCTTGCCGCGGTACTCGCCGTAGTAGATCTTGTTGTCGGTTCCGTACCGCTCGCCGCCGCGCCATTCGCGGGCGCCGTCGTGCCTGGCCGGTCCGCCGTTGATCCGGTAGTTGAGGTCCTTGTTGTTCAGCGAGCGGCGCACGTAGGAGGCGACCTCCTGCGTCGAGCCGTACGAGGTGCCGAACTTGTCGACCTCGAAGTCGGCCGCCGTACGGCCGACGACCGACACCGGGTTGTCGGGCGTGTGCGCCGACTTGGCGGTCGCCACCGCGAACGGCAGGTTGTGCTGGAACTCCATGTTGACGAGCGTCTCGTCGTCGGGGAACTCGAAGATGCTGCCGCAGTTCTCCGGCGTGTACGGGTCGTCGGGCAGGTAGTTCGCCGCGGTCACGCAGGTCGCCATCTCGGGCGTGATCGACAGTGTGGCGTTGGCGTGGTCGGCCTGGCCGTCGGTGTCGCCGTTGGTGGTGTAGAGCTGCGCGCCCAGCTCGGGCGTGTAGTTCGGCACCGCCGGGTGGTCGATGTCACCGAGCATCGCGTCGTAGAGCGTGTCGTCGGGGCTGCGGGTGAGGGTCTGCCAGCCCACGCCGTGCAGCAGCAGCTCGGCCGCCGAGTGGTAGTTGATCAGGAACTTCGGCTTGAGCCTGTTGTAGAGGTTGACCTGCGCCTGGGTCTCGGGCTCGGAGGCGGGCCCGGTGCCGCGGTAGGTCTCGCTCGCCGGGTTGTCCGAGGACCCCTCGTTGTCATAGCCCCACTTGTAGGGGAAGTTGCGGTTCGGGTCGACGCCGTCCCCGCCGGTGATCTGGCCGTCGCCGTTGTTGTCGCGGGCGTTCTTGCGCCAGAGCCGGAACCCGTCCTTGAACGTCAGGTCGTAGCCGTCGACGTTCACCACCGGGATGAACCACAGGTCCGTGGTGTCAACGATCTTGGTGACGTCGGCGTTCGTGCCGTAGTTGTCGACGTAGTAGTGCAGAAGCCGGCGCACCATCTCCGGAGTGATCCATTCACGGGCGTGCTGGGTGGCCTGGTAGATGACCACCGGACGCTTTCCGTCCTTCAGCTTCCCGACGTCCTTGCTCACCCGGATCGCGGTCATCGGCTGGCCCTGAACGGACTTGCCGAAGTCGACCTGCTGGGCGATCGCGGGATGGTCCGTGGCGACCTTGATGATCTCCTCACGGATGTTGCCCGCGCCGCTGTACGGCCTGAACACCTTGGGGGCGGCCAGCGTGCGCGCCTTGATGTCCTTGCCGTTCACCTTCTTCACGCTGAGGGTCACGCCGTGCTTGGCCAGCGCGGCCGCCTGCACGCCGCTCATGACGACCTCGACGTGGGTCCTGCCGTCCTTGGTCCGGGCACCGAAGGAGACGTCCTCCTTCTGGTCCAGCCCGGCGGTGTTCAGCTCCTTCACCTGGTCGCTCGTGAGGTCGCCCGAGTACACGTCGATGGTGTCGGAGGGTTTCGCGGGCTTCGGCCCCGCGTTGGCCGGGGTCGCGGCGAGAACTCCGATCAGGAGCGCCGCGGCTGCGATGATCGGCGTGGCCTTCGCCGGTCTGACGGTCCTTCGCCGGAAGTACATGCGCGTCATTCGCGCCTCCCTGAGGCGTGGATCACAATGAGGGGCTGCGTGATCCTCTGCCAGGGAGATTGTGGTGTCAATGCGGCGACAGCGTCCGTTGCCGCATTCGGTCAGTTTTCGGGATCTATGTGCACCGGGCGCACCGTCGGCACGTCAGGCGCCATGTCAGGCCATTAGGGTTGAACTGTGGGTGAAAGGCGTATATTGCGCCATTTGTGGGGCCTGAGGAAAAAGGGGCGGGTGGACCGGGTCATTGGACGTTTCCGGCCAGAATCGCGCGTACCAAGCCCGCCGCGAACTCCTCCGGATCTTCCGGCAGCCGCGCCATCGCCGCGACCGTTTCCGGCCCCGCGAGCCGCGTGAGGAACGCGTGCTGCTGGCACCCGCCGAGCAGCGCCGCCGCGATGAACGCCGGCTCCGCCTCCGCCGCCAGCCGCCCGCCCGTCTGCTCCGCCTTGAGATAAGAGATCAGCGCCGCATGCCCCAACACAGGCCCGGTAGCCGCGGTAGGCGGAGCCACCTGCCCACCCCCACCCGAGGCAGGAGCGGCGCCTGGGGTGGCGCTGCCCGAGGCCGACGGGGCGGTGCCTGCGGCTGGGGCGGCGGTCGGGGCTGTTCCGGCTGGGGGAGCGCCGGGGACGGTCGGCGGGGCTGGGACGGGAGGGGCGCCCTGGGCCTGGGGGCCGCCCGCGCGGAGCCAGGCGATCAGGTCGGGGTCGGCCAGGACGGGGCCTGTCATCGGCAGCAGTTCGCCGTAGAACTCGACCATCCGGGCGGCCAGGCGGGTGAGGTTGGCCTCGACCGTGTTCTGGCCCGCCGAGCCCACGACCTCCATCATCGCGGCGCGGGCGGTGCCCGCCACCTCGCCCAGGGCGGCCGCGAACAGGGCGGTCTTGTTGTCGAAGTGGTTGTAGAGGCTGCCCTCGGAGACGCCCGCCGTACGGGCGATCTCCTTGGTCGTCGCGGCCACGATCCCGCGGCCGCGGATCACCTGGATCGCGGCGGCCAGGATGCGGTCCTTCATCGTCTCGGTCGCCGGTGCCACCGCGTCTCCCTTCCTGGGGTCCACCCACCAGTATGAGTGAGCGCCCACTCAAAGCGCAACTCCAGAACGTTGCGGCGAACGAGCGCGTCCACGCGGACCGTCCCCGGCCCAGGCGCGTCCGTCGGCGGCCGACTTCGTCGGAGTGCCGGGCACGCCGGGCTCACGCGAGGTAACGTCCTCTTTACCGCGGGTTGTCGGGGGCATTAAAGAAGTAGGCCGCCCAGGGAGGGGTCCGCGTGGTCATCGCTCGAGGTCAGCCGACTGTGCCTGCCGTTCAGCAGGCCGCCGGCGCACGTGACGCCGAAACGCGCGCGGCCCGTGACGCCGAGGCGCGCGCGCCCCGCCTCCTCGAGCAACATCTGCTGGGTGTGGCCCGGATGGCCGTCATCGCGTTGAACGGGCACGGCCGGGTCAGCCACTGGAGCAATGCGGCCGGGGAACTGTTCGGAGTCGACCAGGAACACGCGGTGGGCCGGTCGCTCACCACGCTGCTGAGGCTGCCGCAGGAGCACCGCGGCGCGTTCGTCCCGGAGGCCTTCGCCGCCGTCTGGTGCGGCGCCTGCTTCGTGTCCCGCGTCGACGACGGCGAGCTCACCGAGGTCGCCTGGTGGGTCTACCCGATCGAACGCCCGCCCGCCGACGCCGACCCCGGCGCCGCCGGGATCCGCGTGCTGGCGATCGCGACCGACCTGCGGCGGCTGCGCGACGAGGGGCCGGGCCTCGGGATGGGCGACGTCCTGGTGGTCTCGCCGTCCAAGGGCTCGCTGCCCGCGAGCACCGGCGTCCGGCTGCTACGCGTCGAGCCCGCTCTCGTGCCCATCACCGAGGACGACACCGCCCGGCTCGGACGACGGCTCGCCGAGCTGCTGCCGCTGATGGGCCCGGTCGCCTCGGAGTTCGTCTCCGAACGCGTGCTGGAGATGGGCTATCCGGCGGTCAACCTGAGCGTCACCGTCCGCCTCCCGATCGTTCCCTACTGGGGCGCGATGCCCCGCGCGCTGCGCATCAGGCCACGCGCCGCCGAGGCAGACCGGCGGCTCCGGCGAAGCACTCCCTCCTCCGTCCCGAAGCCGCGCCCTACCAAGGATTTGGAGACGATGGCCGTGCGGGAGCGGTTCACATTCCTAGGTGAAGCGGGCCAGCAGATCGGCAGCTCGCTCGACCACTTCCAGGCGTCCCGGGCACTCGCCGAGGTGCTGGTGCCGGACCTGGCCGACTTCGTCGCCGTCGACCTGCTCGAGCGGGTCGCGGCCGCCGACTGGCAGCCCCCCGCGCGCGAGATCGACGGAACGACCACGATGCGCCGCGTCGCGGTCGTGCACGACGACGAGGTGGGCCGCTGGGACGACACCGTGCCCGAGGGCGAGGCGCTGGTGATGCCCGCCGACACCCCGTTCGTCGAGGCCATGCGCACCGGCCGCGGCGTGCACGTGCCGCGGGTGAGCCGTGAGCGCGCCGAACAGATCTGCGCGCCGTTCACCGACCGGGACCTGCGCCCGCTGATCACCGGCCGGGCGCTGCTGGTCATGCCGCTGATCGCGCGCGGGCAGGTGCTCGGCACGTTCAAGCTGCTGCGCAAGCCCGACCGGCCCGCGTTCGACGAGCTCGAGCTCGCGCTGGTCGAGGAGCTGGCCCGGCGGGCGGCGCTGTGCATCGACAACGCGCGGCTCTACCGCCGCGAGGTGCAGATGGTGCAGGAGCTGCAACGCACCATGCTGCCCGACGACCCGCCCAAGGTCGCCGGCGCCCGCGTCTGCTTCCGCTACCGGCCCGCGGGCCAGGCCGCCCAGGTCGGCGGCGACTGGTTCGACGCCATCCCGCTGCCCGGCTGCCGGCTCGGCATCGTCGTCGGCGACGTGATGGGCCACGGCATCACCTCGGCCGCCATCATGGGCCAGCTGCGTACCGCCGTACGGACGCTCGCGACCCAGGACCTGCGGCCCGACCAGCTGCTCCGCCAGCTCGACACGCTCGCGCGGCGGCTCGGCGAGGACTACCTGGCGACGTGCCTGTACGTGGTGTACGACCCGGTGGCGCGGCGCTGCCAGTTCGCCAACGCCGGCCATCTGCCGCCGGTCCTGGTCAGCCCGTTCGGCGACACCTCCGTGCTCGCGGTGCCGTCCGGCGTGCCCATCGGGGTGGGCGACGAACCGTTCGAGACCGTAGAAGCCGTCGTCGAGGACGGTTCGCAGCTCGTACTGTTCACCGACGGGCTGCTGGAACGCCGCGGCCGCAGCCTCGAAGACGGCTACGACGAGCTCCGCGCCCAGCTCACCGGCGCCACCCGTTCGCTCGACCGGACCTGCGACCTCCTGCTGGACGGGCTCGGCGCCGACGACCCCGCCGACGACGTCGCCCTGATCGCGGTCGGGCTGGACGGCATCCCCAAGGAGGAGGTCGCCGTCTGGGACCTGGAGGCCGAGCCCAGCATGGTCTCGCGCGCCCGTTCCCAGGTGGCCGAACGCCTCGCCGACTGGGGCCTGGAGGAGCTGAGCGACAACGTCCAGCTCCTGGTGAGCGAGCTCGTCACCAACGCGCTCGTGCACGGCGCGGGCTCCATCTCGATGCGGCTCATCCGCGGCAACGCGCTGCTCTGCGAGGTCGCCGACGACGGCCACGAACTCCCGTACCTCTGCCACGCGGACGCGACCGACGAGTCCGGCCGCGGCCTCCAGCTCGTCAGCTTCCTCGCCGAACGCTGGGGCACGCACCGCACCGAGACCGGCAAGGTCGTCTGGTTCGAACACCCGCTATAGAAGGCCCATATCGCCCCGATTGGTAGGAAATTGTCGCTACGGCGACAGATTCTTTCCAACGTCGATTCCCTATCAGATCGATAGTGTCGAATGCATGGAGGGCCGTCGGCCCTTGCCATCGGGGGAACGAGTTGGGTGACGTTCTGACGCTTCCGGTCCCGGAGACGCTGCACGGCACGTACGCCGTCGTGCTCGCCGCACCGCCCGCGGATCCACGCGCACTGGCACGCGAACAAGCGGCCCTGCGCATCGCGCCGCCACTGCGCGACCTGGTGCTCGGCATGCTCGACAGCCCGCTGCTCACGGTCGACATGAGACCGACCGTCGAGTTCCCGCCGCTGCCCGCCGACCTCCTGGCGGTCTACGGCGCGACCGAACGCGACCTGGCGACCATCGAGGCGTCCTCCCACCTCCTGGCGATCCGCGCCGCGTACCGCCCCGGCTGGCCGCCCGCCCACGAGTGGTCCGCCCGCGCCGTCGCCGGCATGGTCGGCGCCGCCCTCTCCGTCCCGGTCATCGACGTCTTCACCCCGCAGATCCTCGACCAGGCCCAGATCCTGCGATCCCTCCCCGACCCGTCAGGCCACATCCGCCTGACCGACTGGATCCTCCTGCCTCACACCGCGGGCCCCGACGGCATCTGGTTCACGACCAAGGGCCTGGCCAGATTCGGTCTCCCCGAACTCCAGACCGAGAACGTTCCGCCCCACCTCCTGGAACCCTGGGGCCGCCTCCTCAACGGCCTGGCCCGCCGCGTCCTCGACCTCTGGCTGAACGAACTGTCCCGCCAAACGACCACCGTCGAGCTCCCACGACTCGTCTCAGTAGGCCTCCAGGACGTCGCCGCCGCCCAAGGCGCGGAAGAGACCATGCGCCGCGAGGTGAACGTCCGCCTGCGCCTGGACGACGACATCCTCACCGTGCTGCCCCCCGTCGAAGGACCCGACCGCCTAGAGATCCTGTGCGCCGCCCTCTTCGGCACCGGCGTCACATGACCTTGCTCAACATCGCCCCCTGGGCAGAGGATCGTTGACGTGACGCGCGACAGCCCCGAAGACCCCGACGAGCCGGTCCGCGAGACCCCCCACCCGGGCGATATCCACGTGGCCGGGCGCAAACCGCCGCCCCCCAGCGACTGGGAGCCGGTCCAGACCACCCGCCCCGACCCGGGCACCACCGCACCCGACCCACCCGAAGACGACCCCCTGGCCCCCAGCCCGTACGGCCAAGCCGGCAACGACTGGCGCACCGCCACCCCACCCGGCCCCTCCAAGCCAACCCCTCAACCCGACGAGAGCCCCCAGCCACCCCAGTCCGGCTGGAGCAACACCCCCACCGGAGGCCCCCAACCCACCCCGCCGGCGCAGCCGCCCCAGTCCACGTGGAGCAGCGACACCCCGCCCACCGGTGGCGCGCGGCCTGGCCCGGCTGGCGAGCAGCCGTCCCAGGGTGGTTGGAACGGCACGGACACGCCACTCTCTGGTGGCGCCCAGCCCGGCGCAGGCCCCCAACCCGACCCGTTGGCGCAGGCGCCCCAGTCCGGGTGGAGCAGCGACACCCCGCCCACCGGTGGCGCGCGGCCCGGCCCGGCAGGCGAGCAGCCGTCCCAGGGCGGTTGGAACGGCACGGACACGCCACCCTCTGGTGGCGCCCAACCCGGCGCAGGCCCCCAACCCGACCCGTCGGCGCAGGCGCCCCAGTCCGGGTGGAGCAGCGACTCGCCGCCAGCCGGTGGCGCGAGGCCCGGCTCGGCTGGCGAGCAGCCGTCCCAGGGTGGTTGGAACGGCACGGACACGCCTCCCGCCGGCGGCGCGCAGCCCCATGCAGGTGCGCGGCCCGGCGACAGTGGCTGGCGCCCCGCAGGTGAGCAGCCAGCGCAGACCGGTTGGAGCGACACCGACGGGCCGTCTGTCGCTGGCGGCGAGCCCGGCGAGAGCGGACGGCGTGCTGCGGGTGATCAGTCAGCCCAGGGCGGCTGGAGCGGCACGGACGCGCCGCCCGCTGGTGGCGCTCAAGCCGGTGGAAGCACCTTGCCCGGCGCGGGCGCTCAGCCCGACGAGGGCGGCTGGCGCGCCGCAGGCGAGCGGCCGGGCCAGACCGAGTGGAGCAGCACCGACACGCCGCCGTCGGCTGGCGGCCGGCCAGGCGGAAGCGCGCGCCCTGGCGAGAGCGGGTGGAGTAGCACGGACACGCCGCCGACCGGTGGCGCTCAGTCCGGCGCGGGCCCGCGACCGGGCGAGAGCGCGTGGCCCGGCGAGCGCGAGTGGTCGGCGGAGCCTGGTGCGGGCGCGCGGCCTGGAGAGGGCACACAGCCCGGTCAAGGCGACTGGAGCGGCACGGACACACCGCCGGTTGGTGGCGTTCAGCCAAGCGGGAGCGCTCAGTCCGGCGCGGGTGCACGGCCCGACGAGGGCGGCTGGCACGCGGTAGGCGAGCAGCGAGCCCAGAGCGGGTGGAGCAGTACGGACGCGCCGTCGGCCGGTGGCGACCGGCCTGGCGCGAGCGAGCGTGAGTGGTCTGCGGAGAGTGGGCAGTCCGGTGCTGGCGCGCCCCCAGACGCGGGCGGCTCTGGTGCGGGTGCGCGGCCAGGAGAAGGGGCGTGGCCTGCGGGTGAGCCGGTGTCCGGCGCGGGTGCGCAGCCTGGCGAGGGTGGTTGGAGCTCCGCAGGCGAGCAGCCAGGCCAGAGCGCGTGGAGCAGTACGGATACGCCCGCTGGTGGGCGGCCTGCGGATGCTTCGGCTGGGGGCGTTCAGCCTGGGGCGGAGATACAGCCTGGAGCGGGTGCGCCTTCTCGGGGCGGCGAGGGTCCGGAGACTCGGCCGGACTTGAGTGAGCCTGGGGAGTCGGCCGGGTGGTCGTCGTCTTCGGGGCCTCGGCCTACGTGGGTGTCGTCGAGCGAGCCGTCGTACGGGACGGCGTCTCGGCCTGGGCCGTTGTCGAAGGAGCCGCCGCCGTCCTCGGAGACGGTGCCGGACGTTCCGCGGCCGGAGATGGACGATCCGGCGCGGCGGAAGGTCGTGGTGGACTCGTTCGTGGCCGGGTTCGTCGACAGCGCGATCTGGCAGGCGACGCTGGCCGTTCTGGAGGGGGCGTTCCCCGGGCTGGGGCTCGCCACCATGCTGTCGCGGCGGGCGGACGACCTGTGGCGGACGATGGACACGCTGGATCGGGCCGGGTCGGTGAAGCTGGGCGTTCCGACGTGGCTGGACGACGCGGGGATGGTGTTCGACCTCAGCGCGCGGCAGCGGGAGGAGGACGAGGCGCCGTCACGGCCGCGGGCGTCGTGGCCGTACGCGGGGGCGTTCGTCATCGACACGCTCGATCCGCTCAGGTATCACCGGGCTGTCGGCGGGCCGCTCGGGCCTCGGGATCAGCCGCGGGAGACGTCGGCTTCGACCGGTGACACCGGTGTGGTGATCGTGGCCGAGCTGGCGGCGGCGAAGACGCGGGTGCTCGACTCGGCCGAGCTGTGGCGGTACGCGGGGAAGATCGTCGTCTCCACGTTGCTCGATCCGGCGCGGCCCGAGACGAGAGGGCAGACGCGGCGCGCTTTGAGGGCGCTGCAGCGGGTCGTCTTCGTGGATCCGAAGCTCGGGCTGGGCGTGTGCCTGCAGATCGACGTGGTGCGGCGGCCGCGGTGCCTGCTGGCGTTCCGCGTCGACGTGGGGGCGCCTCAGTTCGTACGGCCCTAGTCCTCGCTGCGCAGCCAGGTGAGGTCGCACTGCTGCTCCTCGGGGAGCTCGCGGAGCTGGGCCGCGAGCTCCCAGGGCTCGCGGTCGCCCTCGGGGAGCAGGCCGCAGATGAGCGCGTTCGGCGTCCGTACGGCGGTGAACGCGCCGATGCGGGTGACGCCGCCGCCGCGCAGGTGCGCGAGCTCGGACATGAGCGCGGTGAGCGCGGACGGGTCCTGCGGGTCGTACAGGCCGCGCACGTACGTGAACAGTTCCTCGGAGAGGGCGTCGGCGCGGCGGCCCGACAGGTGGTACTCGGTGCCCCAGTAGCCGCCGTTGGCGGCCTGGGCGGGGTAGCGGTCGCGGATCCGCACGCGCAGGCCGTACTCACCGACGCAGCGCTCGTACGCGTCGGAGAGCAGCGGCTCGCTCTCGCCCTCCTCGCTGAGCAGCAGGCCGACGACGACGCCGTCCTCGTGGGACAGGCGGTCGAGCATCTCGCGGTGCAGCTCGCTGACCACGTGCTCGACCGAGTCCATCGAACGGGCGAGGGCGTGCTGCGACTCGCGGTCCAGCTCGACGCCGTCCAGCTCGGCCGAGACGCGGTTCAGCTCGCGTTCGAGGCGGTCGACGCGGTCGGCGATGGTCTCGACCTGGTCCAGGACCTCGGCGGGCGTACCTGGCGCGGGTGGCTGCGGTATCGGGATGCCGCTCTTCTCACGGACCTTGGTCTCGAGAGTGCCGACCTGCTTGTTGAGGTCGGCCACCTGGGTCCGCAGGTCGCGCAGCTCGGCCTGCGCGCGGGGGAGCCTCTTGTCCGATGCCAGATAGAGCTCCCGGGCCCCGATGGCCAGGCAGATCAGCAAGAGGATCACGGTTGTGAACATCGACTAAACCCCAAATGCGCCGGTCGTTGCGTCGGGACGACTGCCACGGACCACCTCGTAGGGAGCCGGCCGACGTTCGACGGGGGGCAGGGAGACGGGCGGCCGGTGACGCTGGGGCATGGGCGCCGTCTCATCTCCTGATGGTGTCGAACGTCGCGGGGGCGATCAAGGGGGGACCGTTCAGGCAAAGGCTAGCTTCCACGGTGGTGCGGCCAGAGGTGATTTGGCCGAGTGCGCCGTGACTCGTGGTCTGGTTGCCGTTGCTGGGAGGCTTGGCCTCCTTTGTGGTCCGGTCAGGTGCGTGCCGCCGATGAGACCTGTGGGACCACCCGGCCCGAACGAACCAGACCGTTTGCAGGGGTCCGGAGCCGGGCTTGCGTCAGCCGAACAGGCCGCCCAGGAGGCCGCCGAGGATGTCCCCGGCGACGCCCGCGGCCTCGCCCGCGATGTCTCCGGCGATGTCGCTCGCCACGTCGCCCGCGACGTCACCGATGATCCCGCCGGCGACCTGCCCGGCCTGGCCGAGGGCCCAGCCCGCTGCCGCGTCGACCACCTGGCCCGCGGGGTCGCCCCACTGGCCTGGGTACGCCCCGGCCGCGTAGGCGGCACCGGCGAGACCCGCGGCTCCGACGGCGGCGGCAGCGACTCCACCCGCTGCCGCGGCGCCGCCCCAGCCGTGGTGGCCATGGTGTCCGTGATGACCGCCGTGGTGGTGGACCTGGTACGCGGGTGCGGGCGGCGGAGCGTGATGACCGTGTGGCGCCGGGGGATAAGGCGCTGCGGGCGGTGCCCCGTGTGCAGGCGGGGCGTACGGAACGGGACCGGCGGGCGCGGGCGGCGGGGCCGTCGGGCCATAGCCGGGCGCGACCGGTGGCGCACCGTGCATCGGTGGCGCGCCATGCGCGTGCGGCGGCGCGCCATGTGCGAGCGGCGCACCGTGCGGCAACCCTGCGCCGGGCGCGGGCGGCGGCGAGCCATGCCCGAACGGATCGCCGTGCGTGGGTGGCGTGCCGTACGCGGGTGGGGCGCCGTGCGGCGATGGTGCGCCGTGCGCGGGTGGCGTTGCGCCGTGCCCGAACGGTTCACCGTGCGCGGGCGGTGGGGCGCCATGCCCGAGTGGACCGCCATGCGCGGGCGGTGTGCCGTACGCGGGTGGGGCGCCGTGAGGTGAAGGTGCGCCGGACGCAGGCGGGCCGCCGTGCCCGAACGGGTCGCCGGGCGTGGGTGGTGGGGCGCCGTGCGGGAGCGGTGCGCCGTGCGCGGGTGTGCCTTGTCCAAACGGGTCGGCGGGCGCGGGTGGTGGGGCGCTGTGTCCGAGTGGTGCGCCGGGCGCGGATGGGGCGCCGTGCAGGGGCGGAGCGCCGGGCGCGGGCGGGGCGCCGTGCGGTGGGGTGCCGTGGGCGGGTGGGGTGCCGGGTAGGCCGTATGCGGGGGGCGGCGGCACTTGGCCCGGCATGTGGCCGGGTGCGGGTGGTGGGAAGCCGCCTTGGCCGTGCGCGGCGGCGGGGGCCAGTGGGCTTTCCATGCCGGGGGGCGGTAGCGGAACGGCACCGCCAGGTGCGGGGCCGCCGGGCGGGGGTACGGGCGGCATGCCGTGACCGGCCGACGGGCCGTGCATGGGGGCGGCGCCGGGGCCGGTTGAACGTGAGGCCGCGGTGTCCAGCCACTTGCCGATCTTCGAGGCCCAGTCGGTCTCGGCGGACTCCTTGTGGCCGATCTTGAAGCGGCCGAACGACTCGTCGTCGGTCTTGATCCCGCCGCTGCGGCGGTCGGCCTCCAGGACGAACTCAAGCCCGCCGGGACTCGCCACGAAGCTGAGCCCGACCTCGCCGATGCGGCCCGCGTACTGCTGCGGCGGCATGAGCTGGATCTCCTGGTAGAACGGCAGCTGCTGCGCGACGCCGCGCAGCTTGTCCGACTCGAACGCGACGTTCCGGATCTTGAAGCCGAGCTGCGCGATGGCCGCCAGCACCCACTGCTGCGACTCCAGCGGCTCGACCGAGATCGGGTCGATGTCGCCGGGGTCGGGAACGCCGACGGTGTCGACCTCGGTGCACAGCCCGATGGTGAACCCGGGCAGTTCGCGGCCGAGCACGGTGGTGAACGGCAGCTCGTACGGCAGCGGGATCGAGAACGACAGCTCGCGCGTCTGGCCCGCCTCCAGCCGGAACGCGCGGGTGAGCGCGCCGCGGTAGACCTCGGGTCCCGCGCTCTGCCCGCCGTAGCCGTCGTCCATGCGCGGCATCAGCGCGATCGTGACGTGCCGTACCTCCACGGCGGACGCGCCGCCGACCAGGTGCACTTTTCCGGCGACCGCGCCGCCGGGCTTGGCGTGCGGCGCGGACAGTATCGTGTCGACCGTCGGAGCTCCGCTGCCTGAGCCGCCCGGCATGCCGGGCGCGCCGGGCATCCCGGGTGCAGGCGGCATCCCCGGAGCCGCGGCGCCTGGAGGCATCCCCGGAGCGCCGGGCGGCGGGGGCGCGGACGCCCCAGGGCCGGGGACCGGGGGCATGCCGTGGCCGCCGGGAGGCGGGGGCGTGCCGGGCGCGGGGCCGTTCGGGGGCAACGCAGGGCCGCTGGGGCCGCCAGGTCCATATCCACCCGGCATCTGATGCCCATAGGCCACTGGACGTTCCCCTCTCGCCACCGCGCGCGGGGAGGCTCCCCGGCATCCGTTCAGACGAATCCCACCATGCCATCGGTTCACGCCGATCAGCGGAACATTACGCCCAAACAATCCACACAGACAGCCGCGCGCGAACGACCGAGGTCGTCCGCGCGCGGCGTGTCTTCAAAGAGCGTGGAGAGTAAGAGGTCAGTCCTTCGCGGTGACCGTGACGGTCGCGTAGCCGAGCTTCTCCAGCGGCTCGCGGATCTCCCCGGCGTCGCCGACGGCGATGACCGTCAGCTTCTCCGGGTCGACGTTGTCGGTGTAGGCCTTGGCGACGCCGTCCGGGGTGGACGCCCGTACGGCCTCCAGGTAGCGCCGCGGGTACTCGGGGCCCAGCCCGCTCGCCGAGGCGTCGGCGAGTTCGGCCGCGACCGCGCGTGCCGTCTCGTATTCGGCGGGGGCGCGGTCGGCGAGGGCGCGTACGGACGAGCCGTGCTCCTCCTCGCTGATGCCGCGGGCCTCGACGCTGCGCAGTTCGGTCAGCGCGTCGGCGACGGCGTCGGCCGTGACCTCGGTGTGCACCGCGCCCTGCGTGATGAACAGCCCGCAGTGCCGCAGCCGCAGCAGCCCGGCGCGCACGCCGTAGGTGTAGCCCTTCTCCTCGCGCAGTACGGAGTTGAGCCGCGAGGTGAGGCCGCCGCCCAGCACGTGCGAGGCGACCATCAGCTTGGGCCAGTCGGGGTGCGACC
The DNA here is from genome assembly GCF_017573505.1 of Actinomadura barringtoniae. GTDB lineage: Bacteria > Actinomycetota > Actinomycetes > Streptosporangiales > Streptosporangiaceae > Spirillospora > Spirillospora barringtoniae. The sequence goes on along the minus strand of NZ_JAGEOJ010000003.1, from coordinate 534,745 downwards.
GGTTCGGGACGCCGTGCGCGATGCTGAGGTACGTCTGGACCGAGCCTGGCCGGTCGACCACGACGATCCGCGGGCCGGTGGTGGGCGCGATCGTGTCCGGGGCGCCCAGCGCCTCGCCGGTGGCGGTCCAGCCTTCGAGCGCGGCGGCGAGTGCCTGGTCAGCCGCCGTACCGGCCAGGTCGCCCGCGACGACAGCGGTGGCCTCCGCCGGAGCGGCCGACGCGTAGAAGGCCCGTACGTCGGCGCCCTCGAGCGCGGCGATCGACTCCTTGGTGCCGCCGGTCGGACGCGAGCTGCGCGCCTCGCCCGGGAACATCACGGCCCGCAGTTCGCGCATCGCACGCGAGCCGGGGTCGGCGTCCTCCTGCGCGATCTCCTCCAGCCGCTCGTTCACCAGGCGGCGCACGTCGGAGTCGGCGAGCGCCGGGCCGCGCAGGACCTTGGCGAACAGTTCGAGCGCGTCGTCCAGGCGGGTGACCGGGACGTCGAGCGCGATGCGCAGCGCGGTGAGGTCGGCGGACGCGTAGAGGCTCGCGCCGATGCGTTCGAACGCCGCGGTCAGCGCCGTACCGCCGCCGGCCTCGGTGCCCTCCAGCAGGGCGCGCGCGGTCATCGTGGCGACGCCGTCCTTGGCGCCCGGCTCGCGGCTCGCGCCCGCGTCCAGAACGAGCCGTACGGCGGCGAGACGGCGGCCCGGAAGGTCCACGCGGAGCGTGCCGGGACCGCCCGCCACCCGGCCCTCGCTGCCGGACGGGAACGCCCAGGCCGGGACGGGCCCGGGCACCGGACGGGGCTGCAGGGTGGGCGTGCTCACTTGGCGCCTCCGTAGGTGAGGACGGTGCGGGCGCCCGGCGCCAGCCAGCGCCCCGCCATCTCGGTGATCTCGTCGGCGGTGACGGCCGCGGCGCGTTTCGGCGCCGTGAAGACGCGGGCCGGGTCGCCGAACTGCGTGGCGTTCTGCGACAGCGCGTTCGCGAGGCCGGTGACGGTCTCGGTCTGCTCCAGGAAGCCGCGTTCGGCCTGAGCGGTGGCGCGGGCGGTCTCGTCGGCGTCCGGGCCGTCGGCGGCGAACCGCGCGAGCTCCTCGTCCAGCACCGCCGCGATCTTCTCGGTGTCCGGGCCGACCGCGTCCACGATGGCCAGCGACGGGCCGCCGGCCAGCCGGGTGACCCCGGCCCAGACCTCGGTCGCGATCTGCTCGCGCCGCACCATCCGGTCGTACAGCCGCGAACCCGAGCCGCCGCCGAGGATCTCCACGGCCAGCTCGGCCGCCTCGATCTCCGAGCCGCCGTCGGTCGGCAGCGGGAACATCGCGAAGTACGCGGGCGATGGAACGTCCTCGTCGATCTCCTCGCCGATGATCTCGCCCAGCGGGCCGAGGTCGCCGTTGCGCGCCGCGGGCTGCTCGGGGCCGAGTTGCAGGCCGCCGAAGTAGCGTTCGACCAGCGCGATCGTCTTGGCGGCGTCGACGTCCCCGACGATCGACAGCACCGCGTTTCCCGGCGCGTACCAGGTGCCGAAGAAGTCGGTGCAGTCCTCCAGCGTGGTCGCGTCGAGGTCCTCCATCGAGCCGATGGGGGTGTGCGCGTACGGGTGCCCCTCGGGGAACGTCAGCGCGCACAGCCGCTCGAACGCGGTGCCGTACGGCTGGTTGTCGTAACGCTGGCGCCGCTCGTTCTTCACCACGTCGCGCTGGTTGTCCAGGTTGGCCTGGGTGAGCGCGGCGGGCAGCGTGCCCATCCGGTCGGCCTCCAGCCAGAGCGCGAGCTCCAGATGGCTGACCGGCACGGTCTCGTAGTAGTTGGTGCGCTCGAAGCTCGTGCTGGCGTTGAACGTGGCGCCCGCGCTCTCAAGGAGCGCGGCGTGCTCGCCCTCGGCGACGTTGGCCGACCCCTGGAACATCAGGTGCTCGAAGAGGTGTGCAAGCCCGGTCCGGCCGGCCCGCTCGTGCCGCGAGCCCACGCCGTACCAAATGTTCACGGCGGCCAGCGGTACGACATGGTCCTCACAGACCACCACGCGCAGGCCATTGCCGAGCGTGTGCTCATGCAGCGGCTGTTCTGCCACGGAGCGCTCCCGTCCGGTCGATGGCGGAAAGCACCGCACGTCCTCAGGTCCTTCGGACGGAGCCCTGGCGGCGGGCTTGATCTCTTCCTCACCGTACCGGGTTCAGCGCGTCAAGAAGCCGGTCCGCCCGCCCTTACGCGGTAAGCGCAGCGCTCATTGCTTTCGCGGCCTCGCCCCTCGCCTGGCGGCTCGGAGCGAACCGCAAAGCGGCGAGCGCGACATCGCTTCGCGATCTGTCGCCGAGCCCTCGCCTTCGGCTTAGGGCGCGGCGACAGGTAGCGCGCTCGCGGTGCGCACAGAGGCGCGTGAGCAGGCACGAGGAGAGGGCGTTCCAGAACGGAGCGTGGGTGGCGCAGGGGAGCGACGCGTTCTGGAATGAGAGGCCAGTAGCGCAGGGAGCGGGTAGCGCAGGGAGCGGGGCGTTCGGGAGCGGGAGCGTTGGGAACGCAGGGGGTGGGGCGTTCGGGAGCGGGAGCTTGGGAACGCGGGAGCTTCGGGGCGCGGGGAGCGCGGCGGGGGTGGGGTGCTTAGGGGGTGGGGCGGGAATTGGGGCGCGGGGCGCCGGACTGCTGGGCGGCCTCGGCTGTCTCGTAGGCCGCGATGGCGTCCTCGAGGGTGCGGTGGAGGACGAAGATCTTGGTGAGCTGGGTCACGTGGAAGACGCGGCGGACGCGGTCGTTCACGCCCATGAAGGCCATCGAGCCGCCGCGGGCGCGCAGGCGGTGGTAGATGCCGACGAGGACGCCGAGGCCGGTCGAGTCCAGGAACGTGACGTCGCCGAGGTCCACGACGAGGTGCAGGCCGCCGTTCTCGATGATGTCGAGGAGCATCTCGCGCAGCCGGGGGCTGGTGAAGACATCGATCTCGCCGCTGATCTTGACGACGGTGAGGTCGTCTCGCTCTTTTCTATGCTCGACGGCGAATTCCACCAGATCTCCTGTCACGGTTCGGCACGGCCGGTGAGACGAGGTGGCCTTATACCCCGCGTCACGCGTGTTATCCCCGTTTGTGGTGCGATCTACGCAGTCGACGCCCGCCCCAGGGATCAGGACGGGCGACGGAAGAGGGCCCAGACGATTTTTCCGCCGGGTACGGCCCGCCAGCCCCAGCGGGTGCTGAAGGAGTCCACGAGGTGGAGTCCGCGGCCGGTCTCGGCGATGTAGTCGGGTTCCTTGCGGCGGGGGGCGTACGGGCTGGCGTCCAGGATCCCGCAGAGGAGCCAGGGGTCCTCGTGGATCAGCCGCAGCCGTATCGCGGTCGGCGCGGAGCCCAGGGGATCGCCGCAGTGAACGGCGGAGTAGCCCTCGATGACGCTCCCGCCACTGTGTCGTAGCGCGTTGGTGACGAGTTCCGAGACCACCAGGCCCACGTCATCGGTCATCTCGCCCATGTCCCAGGCGGTCAGGCGCGACAGCGCGAAGTGGCGGGCCTCGGTGACCGATTCCGGCTCCGGCAGGACGGTGAACGAGACCGCGCAGTTGGTCGCCTCGATCAGCGCGGTGAGTGCCTTGTCGAGGCGTTCTGGCAGGTCGGAAGACTCGGGTATCGGGGTTGAGTGCACGGAATCGCCTTGTGTCTCCGTGGGCCCGGTCTCGTTCATGAAGACGCGGCCTACCCCCCAGCGCGTGTCGTCGTGCGCGTGGCGTGACGTCATTCCCCGGACCCCAAAGAGTGATCTCGTTGTGCAGCCGTGGCTCGGAAGTCTCGTGCGTTATCCTGCGCATCGTAGCGTGCGAATGCAAGGCCCAATGCACGTGCATCCGCTCGGGAATCCGGCGCGGGCGGGCGAATCGAAGGGGCGGGCGGCGCGGCAGACGCGCATGATCGGAGGTAAGAGCAGGAGAGACAGCCGAGTGGCACACTGCTGTAGGATTCCCGGCTCGCCGGGAGAAGTTCGCTGAACGACATCCAGCCGGGAGGTTGGGCGTGACTCCAGAGACGCCGGGAACCGGATCGACAGTCCGTCGCATCCTGCTCGGCTCGCAGCTGCGTCGCCTGAGAGAGGCGCGCGGCGTGAGCCGCCAGGACGCCGGATACGTCATCCGTGCGTCGGAGTCCAAGATCAGCCGCCTGGAGCTGGGTCGGGTCAGCTTCAAAGAACGTGACGTGGACGACCTGCTCACGCTGTACGGCGTCGCCGACAAGGCCGAGCGCGAGGCGCTGCTGCAGCTGGCACGGGAGGCCAACACCCCGGGCTGGTGGCACCGGTACAGCGACGTGCTTCCCAACTGGTTCCAGACGTATGTGGGACTGGAGGAGGCCGCGACACTGATCCGGACGTATGAACTGCAGTTCGTCCCCGGACTGCTGCAGTCGGAGGGGTACGCCCGCGCGGTCATCCGCTTGGGCAACGCCGGCGCCACCGAGCACGAGATCGACCAGCGCGTCGAGCTGCGCCTGCAGAGGCAGGAGCGGCTCACCGGCCCGAACGCACCAAGGCTGTGGGCCGTGCTGGACGAGGGCGCGCTCAGGCGCCCGATCGGCGGTCCGGAGGTGATGCGGGGCCAGTTCGAGCACCTCATCACCATGAGCAAGCTCCCCAACGTGACCATTCAGGTCATGCCGTTCCGGTTCGGCGGCCACGCCGCCGAGGGTGGGGCCTTCACCATCCTGCGTTTTCCCGAGCAGGACCTGCCGGACGTGGTTTACGTCGAGAACCTCACGGGTGCGATGTACCTGGACAAGCGCGACGACGTCGACACCTATCTTCAGGCGATGGAGCGCCTGTGCGTCGACAGCGCGACCCCGGAGCGCACCGTCGAGCTTCTCGGCGATCTTCTCAGAGAGACATGATGCTTCAGACCGACAACGGCCGCTCAGAGGCTCGGCCGGACACATACGACAACGGAATGCCCGCGACCAATCTCCCCGGGGCGCAATGGCTGAAGTCCCGTAGGAGCAACTCCCAGGGAAACTGCGTCGAGATCGCCGAACTGCCCGGTGGGCGGGTCGCGATGCGCAATTCCCGGCATCCCGAGGGACCGGCCCTCATCTACACCCGACACGAGATCGAGGCGCTCATCCTGGGCGCCAAAGATGGCGACTTCGATCACCTGATCATCGCCAGCAACTGATCCCCAGGACCCGGCCGTCCCCGTTCTGCCCGGGTCCAGGCGATCCGTCGAGCCGCCCCTTCGGCACTGGAGGGGCCGGCCCGATCGGAAGACCGCCCCAACCGCCGGATCCCCGCCTCCCAGCCCCTCCCAAGGCCTCTCAGCCGCCTTCAGCCTCCAGTCAGCCAACACGCAGCCCGCATTCAGCGCCGGTTGCGCGTACAACGCGTGCGGTGCTGGTCGCGCGTACAACGCGTGCGGTGCCGGTCGCGCGCACAGCGCATGCGGTGCCGGTCGCGCGCACAGCGCTCGGGCGCTCGCGGCGCTCTCGGCGCGCGTGCAGCCCGTCCTTCAGGCCTTAGCCCCGTTCACCCATGCATGGCCGCGCCACGCGCCAAGCTCGGGGAAACGGTCGGCCCGTCCGTTCTGGCTCAGCCGCAGTTGCCGTACGGGGCGCTGGCGCCGTTGCCGCCGAAGCGCACGCAGGTCTTCTTGGCCGAGACGTAGACCGGCCCCGCGTACCAGGAGAACGAGCCGCTGTCGGCGACGGGGCTTCCGCCCTGCTTCTGGATGAAGACCGAGACCCCGGAACTCGTGCCGACGCTCTTGGTCTTCATCGTGACCGCACAGTTGTAGCCCGAGCTGTTGTACAGCAGGTAGGCGGTTCCGCCGGAGACCGAAAGCGACCTCTGCACGTAGTAGCCGCCACCATGGCCGCCGCTGTCGCAGGCGGACTGGGGCGTGAACTTGTTCGCGGGCTCCTGCGTGGAGCCACCGCCCCCGCCGCCTCCGCCGCCCTTGCTGGGCTTGGTGCCGGGCTTGCTCTTGCCGCCGCCACCCTTGGGGTCGTTCCCCCCGGTCTGGTCATCGCCGCCAGACCCGTTGCCCTGCTGGCCCTGGCCGTTGCCTGGCGCCTTGGGGTTCTTCGGGCCCTTGGACTGGCCGCCCGCACCTGCCGGGTTGCCCGCCTGCCCGTCCTGGCCGTTCTGCGTGTTCTGGTCGGCGATCGCGGCCTTCTGGTCGTTCTTGTTGCCGTCGTCGCCGGAACGGGTCGCCGCCCAGGCCGCTCCGCCCGCCGCCACCACAAGTACCGCGGCGGCCGCGACCAGCGGCGCGAGGCGCTTACGCCCCTTCTTTTCCGGGGGATGCGGCGCCGGAGAGGGCATCGCGGCACCAGGTCCACCCGGTCCGCCAGGCCAAGACGCCCCGGCCGGTCCACCCTGCCCACCCGGTCCGCCGGGCCAGGACGTTTCGGCCATGCCGCCAGGTCCGCCAGGCCAGGACGTCCCGGCCGGCCCACCAGATCCACTCGGCCCCTCGGCGGCCGCAGCCACCGGCGGATTCAAGCTGTCGTACGGCGGGGGCTGCGGAGAGGTGTTCCCTCTCGGAGCCTCGCCGGGGTCAGTCCGTTCAGTAGGAAAGGCCGCAGGGGCCGCAGCCGCAGCCCCGGCACCCGCCGCCCCCGCGGCGGGCATCGCGCCGCTGGCAGCCCCGACGAGCATCTCCTGCGCCTCGCGCGCCGAGGGCCGCTGGTCCGGGTCCTTGGACAGGCAGGCGACGACCACGTCGCGCAGCGGGCTCGGCAGGTCGCCCAGATCGGGCTCCCCGGTCAAGATCCGGTGCATGACCGCGGCCATCTCGTCGTTGCCGAACGCGGGGCGGCCGTTGGCGGCGTACGCCATCGTCGTGCCCCAGGCGAACATGTCGGCCGCGGGGCCAACGTTGCCGCCGGTGAAATGTTCAGGCGCCATGTAGGCGGGCGTGCCGACGTTCTGCGTCTCGCCCGCGGCCGCATAGGCGCGGGCGACCCCGAAGTCGATCACGCGCGGGCCGTCCGGGCCCAGCATGACGTTGTGCGGCTTGAAGTCGCGGTGGACGATCCCGGCCTGGTGAATGGCCGTGAGAGCGGTCAACGTGCTGATCGCGAGCCGTTCGAGCGCCCCGCCGCTGCGCGGCCCCTCGGCCGCCACCAGCTTGTGCAGCGACAGCCCGGGCACGTACTCGCTCACGATGTACGGCTGGTCGCCCGCCACATCGGCATCGATCACGGCCGCCGTGCAGAACCGCGCCACCCGCTTGGCGACCTCGAGCTCCCGCACGAACCGCGCCCGTGCCGTGTCGTCGGCGTTCAGCCCGGCGTGCAGCAGCTTGATCGCGACGTACTCGCCGGCTCCGCGCGCAAGGAAGACCGCCCCCTGGCCGCCCTCGCCCAGCCGCCCCAGGACCTCGTACGCGCCGAGGTGCTCCGGGTCGCCCGACCGCAGAGGGTGGGCGTCCGGCATCGTCCTGTCCGTCACACCGCTCTCATTCCGTCGCTTCCGGCTCCTACGTTGCCAGACTATTTCCCGTCGATGGTATGTGCTCCGGAACGTTCTGATCGTCCGCCCCCACACGACCTCAGAGCGTTAACCATCGGCTACACCGCCCGTTTCCCTCCGCGCACCCAATTGGACTACAGTCCGTTTACGTGGATCTGGAACTGATGCGGACGCCCCCGCCCAAGGAACGCGCCGACGCCGCCCGCAACCGCGCCAAGGTCCTCACGGCAGCCGCCGACCTCTTCGCCGCCCACGGAGTCGAATCGGTCTCGATGGACCAGATCGCCACCGCCGCCGGCGTGGGCAAGGGCACCCTCTTCCGCCGCTTCGGCGACAAGTCCGGCCTGGCCGCAGCCCTCCTGGACGAACGCGAGCGCGAACTCCAGAACGCGATCCTCTCCGGCCCCCCACCCCTAGGCCCCGGCGCTCCGCCTCAAGCCCGCCTAGAAGCCTTCTCCTCCGCTTACCTCGACTTCGCCCTGGCCCACCTGCCCCTGGTCCGCATGTCCGAGACCGCATCCCCAGGGGCCCGCTACCGCATCGGCGCCTACCGCTTCTGGCATCGCCACCTATCGATCCTCCTGGCGGAGAACGACCCCGAAGCCAGGGCCCACACCCTCCTGGCGCCCCTTTCCGCCGAACATCTAACGGCCATGCTGGACGCTCTAGGGGAGGCCCGCACCCGCGCCGCGATCCATGCCCTCATGCAGGAAGCCTCCGCGTGAGACACGCGGAGGCTTCCTGAAATCTGTTGTTAGGCCGGGTCGGGAGTACGCCGCGCAGGGCGCTCCCTCCGGCCGTTCTCATGGCCTGGCGGGCCCTCCGGGGCGTGATGCCGTTCCAGCTGGGCCGCCACCGCGAGAGCGCGCAGGGACGTCGACTTCACATGCGACCGTCCGGCGTTGCTGCGAGGCCGGGGAATGCTGCTCTTCATACCTACCTCCAAGGAGACCGTCGGGGATCTTGTTGGTCACAACCCCAAGATCCACGCCTATATTCCGGATCGTCCGGTCTCGTTTTCCATGCTAACGAACCCCCGCCTCCGTAGCAGGCGAAACACCAAGTCCACCGCACCCCACCCCCATGACCACCCGGATACAAAGACCCCTGACCGAATCCGGCCGATCCCCCCAAGATCGCCACCCCTCCCCGCGCCCCTTGACCGACCGTCGAACAAGTCGGACATGTGAGACGCCGTTCGTCTACAGTCATTGACCGAACCGTCAGAGGAGGTTGTGGAATGCGCACGGCGGGGCTAGCAACGGCCTGCGGATGCGCGGCCCTGACATCCCTGGCGATCTTCGGATCGGCAGTCCCCGGTGTGGCCTCCGCATCGTCCTCCGCGTCGACGTTCGGGGCGGCGCAGGCCGACTCCCGCCCGTACGCCCCGCCGACGCCGAAGCAGTCAAGTCCTCCGCCCGCCGCCCAGTCAGATCAGTCCTGCCAGCCGGAGACGAAGCCCGAACACGCCCCGACCGACGAATCCTGGGCGCAGAAGCGGCTCGGCTTCGAACGTGTATGGCCGCTGACCCAGGGCCAGGGCGTCACCGTCGCCGTGATCGACAGCGGCGTCCAGCCCGACCACCCGATGCTCGCCGGCCGCGTACCGCCCGGCCAGTTCATCGACCTCACCCACACCGGCAAGAGGGACTGCGCCGGACATGGCACCCAGATCGCGTCCCTGATCGGCGGCCGGAACATGATCGACCGCCGGATCCCGCTCAGCGGCGTCGCCCCGGCCTCGCGGCTCCTCATCATCAAGCTCCAGAACCAGGACGCGCCGAACAACAACGATGGGGCGCTGCTGCCTGCGGCCATTCACAAGGCCGTGGACGGCGGCGCGCGGGTCATCAACATGTCCCTCAAGGTCAAGAACACCCCCGAGCTGTTGGAGGCCGTGCACTTCGCGCAGAAGCGCAACGTCGTGCTCGTAGCGGCCGGGGGGAATCAGGAGATCCCGGAAGGAGAGAACGGCAAGGCGTACCCGGCGAGCTACCCGGGAGTCATCTCCGTGGCGTCGCTGGACCGCGACGGGGCCCGCGCCGAGTCCTCGACTCTGCTCTCCAAGGTGGACGTCGCCGCGCCGGGCAAGGACGTCTACGCGGCGACCATGCAGGGCGGCTACGACCTCGCCGCACAGGGCACCAGCTACGCCGCGGCGTTCGTGTCCGGCGTCGCCGCCCTCGTCATCTCCCGGCACCCGGATCTCTCCGCCGATCAGGTCGTGCACAGGATCGTGATCACCGCGGACGGGAACGTCGGCGACTTCACCGGCCGCGGCATGGTCGATCCGATGCAGGCCGTCACCGCCGTACTGCCCGAGGAGAACGGACCGGCGAGCGCCCCGCCCGCCGCGCCGGCTCGGTTCGCCGCCCCCGCGCCCTCGGACCACCGCACGCGCAACCTCGCGGTCGCGGTCACCGGAGGGGCGCTGGGCCTCGCCGGCCTCGCCGCCGTCGCCGGAGTCGTGCTCCCCATGGGCCGCCGTCGCGGCTGGCGCGCCGGGCGGGTCACCTTCCCCTTGCGGCAGCCCGAAGAAGAGGTCGAGAGCGTAGGTCCCGACGGCGGAACCATCGGCTCCCGCTCCTGACCACAGCCCGTACGAGCCCCGCCCCCAGCCCTCCCCGACGCCCCGACACGCGCGCTGGCGCGGCCCCTCACCCGCGGCAGCCCGTCACGCGCGGCCCGTCATGCGCGGCGGCTCGACACGCGCGTGGCCCGGCACGCGCGTGGCCCGGCACGCGCGTGGCCCGGCACGCGGTGGCCTGGGCGGTCCCTCAGTTGCTCGGGGCCGTGTCCTCTCAGTGGTCTCGCAGCGTGGTCTGAACGAGGCGCGCGCCGCTGCGACGTTCGAAGAACGTGCCGCGGCCGGTGGTCATGGGCATCGGGCGGACCTCGCCGAACAGGGGCCCTTCCTCCCGGCTGCCCGACATGATCAGGGCGGGTGAGGCCATGTCCTTGAGCTGCTGGATCACCGGGTCGTACAGCGCCCTGCTCACACCGCCCATCGCGCGCGACAGGACCAGGTGAACGCCGATGTCGCGGGCCTGCGGGAGCAGTTCGACCAGCGGCAGCAGCGGGTTGCTGGCCGTGGCGACCAGGTCGTAGTCGTCGACGAAGACGAAGACGTCGCTGCCCTTCCACCACGAGCGGCTGCGCAGCTGTTCGGCCGTCAGGTCGGCGGGCGGGAGCCGGTCGTTCAGCGCGTCCACCAGGTTGTCGATCACCTCGACCGCGGCCGACGACGAGGCGGCGTAGCCGACGCGGTGCTCGGTGTCGGCGGTGTCGAGGAGTGAACGCCGGTAGTCGATGAAGACCAGCCGCGCCTCGGAGGGCGGGTGCTGGGCGACGACGCCCTCGGCGATCTGGCGCAGCAGGTTGGTCTTGCCGCATTCGGTGTCCCCGACGACCACGAAGTGCGGGTCGGCCTGGAAGTCGACGTGGACGGGGGACAGCGAGTTCTCGTCGATTCCGATGGGGATCCGCCAGCGTCCGCGCGGCGCCTCGGCGAGCGCGGACGCCGGCAGCAGGTCGGGCAGCAGCCGTACCGGCGGCGCCTTGGGCCCCTGCCAGGCGCCGTTCACCGCCTCGACCAGCTTGGCCACGCCATCGCTGAGGTCGTCCACGGTGCCGCGTCCGTCGATGCGGGGGAGCGCGGCGAGGAAGTGCAGGCCATCGCGAGTCAGTCCGCGTCCCGGGCGGCGTTCCGGAACGTTCTCGGCCAGGCGCCGGTCGATCTCGGACTCGTAGCTGTCGCCGAGCCGGAGCTCGAGCCGCGTGCCGAAGACGTCCCGGATGCCCATTCGGTACTCCGACCACTTTCCCGCGGTCGCGACGATGTGGACGCCGTAGCCGAGCCCGCGCTGTGCGAGATCGGTGATGACCTCTTCGAGCTGCTCGTACTCCTGGCGGAGGGTCATCCACCCGTCCACCACCAGGAACACGTCGCCGAACCCGTCGCCCTCGATCTCGCCGGCCGCGCGCAGGCGCCGGTACGTGGCGATCGAGTCGATGCCGCGCTCGGTGAACTCCTGCTCCCTGCGGTCCAGCAGCGTGGAGACCTCCGCGACCGTACGCCGGACCCGGTCGCCGTCGAGCCTGCTCGCGACGCCGCCGACGTGCGGCAGCCCGGCGAGCGCGCTCAGCGTTCCGCCGCCGAAGTCCAGGCAGTAGAACTGTGCTTCCTGCGGAGTGTGCAGGAGTGCGAGCGAGGCGAGCATCGACCGCAGGATCGTCGACTTGCCGGTCTGGGGCGCGCCCGCGATGGCGACGTGCCCGGCGGCTGCTGAGAGATCGACCCAGAACGGGTCGCGCCGCTGGTCGAACGGCCGGTCGATGATCCCGACGACGGCCGACAGCTTGCCGCGGCCTTCCCAGCCCGAGGTGCTCAGTCCATGGTGAGGCGTGGTGGACAGCTGCGGCAGGAGCTCGTTGATCGCCGGCGGTACGTCCAGGGGCGGCAGCCAGATCTGGTGGGCCGCCGGGCCCTTTCCGGCGAGTTGCTGGATGACGACGTTGAACAGGCTCTCCTCGCTCGTCTTGCCGGCCTCCTGTTGAGGCTGCTCGACCGCTTGCCGCGGGATGAAGGCGGCGCTGTACGGAAGAATTCGCCTCTGCGCGACCGGACCGCTGCTGGTCCGCGCCTCCTGCTCACCGCTCACAGGTCCGGAGACGTACGCGGCCTTGAACCTGGTCATCTCGGTGACGTCCACCTTGAGGTAGCCGTTCCCCGGCTGCGAGGGCAGTTCGTACGCGTCGGGCACACCCAGCACCACGCGCGACTCCATCGCGGAGAAGGTGCGCAGTCCGATGCGGTACGAGAGGTGCGTGTCGAGGCCGCGCATCTTGCCTTCCTCAAGACGCTGGGACGCCAGTAGCAAATGGACGCCGAGTGAACGCCCCAAGCGTCCGATCATCACGAAGAGTTCGGCGAACTCGGGCTTGGCCGCGAGCAATTCGGAGAACTCGTCCAGAACGACGAAGAGGGTCGGCATCGGCTTGAGAGCGGCGCCTTGCTCACGTGCCTTCTCATAGTCCCGGATCGACACATAGTTGCCCGCGGCGCGCAGCAGCTCCTGGCGACGGATCATTTCCCCGTGAAGCGCGTCGTACATGCGGTCGACGAGCGGAAGTTCGTCCTCAAGGTTGGTGATGACCGCGGAGACATGCTGCAACTGCTCAAGGCCGAGGAACGTCGCTCCGCCCTTGAAGTCGACCAGCACGAAATTCAGGGTCTCCGAAGAATGTGTCACCGCAAGGCCGAGGACCAAGGTGCGCAGCAACTCTGACTTGCCGGACCCGGTGGCACCGATGAGCAGGCCGTGCGGCCCCATTCCGCCCTGGGCCGACTCCTTGATGTCCAGCTCGACCGGGCGGCCCTCGGCATTGACGCCAATGGGCACGCGATAGCGGTTGCGCGGTGCGCGTACCTGCCAGGTCGCTCGCAGGTCGATGCCGTACGGACTGGTCAGTCCAAGGAGAGAAGTAAGCGTGAGATTGGAGGCCAGCGCATTCTGCTCGGGCTCTTCTGCGGCCCCTGCGCGCAATGGCGCAAGCTTGAGCGCCAATCCCTCGGACTGGACGTAACTCAGGCCGTCTGAATTGCCCAACGGCGTGGAGATGTCCTTGCCGGTACGGTCGTTCTCCAGCATTTCCAGGCCGTCGCGCGTCACGTGCAGCCGGAGCATCGTCGCGTCCGCGGTGGGCGCCACCGCTCCATTGAGGTCGATGACGCAAACGCCCTTGATACCGTCCGCGCCGATCTGGGAGTCGGGCGTGACCGTTCCACCGTCGACGATTACCACGTGGTACGGGAGGTCCTCCTTGCCCACGCCGACGCTGAAACGTGGACGATCCTTGATTTCCTTCCCGATGAGCTGCTCCAGCTGGCTCAACGTGTTGACCAGCAGCCGTACCGGACCTGCCGCGTCCTGCTCGGTCGGGTGCAGGGAATGTGGCAGCCATTTCGCCCACTGCCATTCCTGCATGCGTTCCGGAGACGCGCAGATCGAGACCCGCATGTCGTCGGGTGTGTGGAACGCCGCGATCTGAGCCACCATCGCCCGCACCATCGCGCGGATGACGTCCGGCTCGCCGGTCATGACGATCCGCGCGAACGCGGGAAGCGACACAGCGACCGGCAGATCGGGCACGGTCGAATGAGCACGCAGGAAACGCCTCAGCGCGCCCGCGCACATCGGCTCCAGGTCCTCGATCGGCTTGGTCTCCGGCACCACGAGCTCCAGAGCGAGCTGCTGCCTGCCCTTACCGATCCGGACGTGGCCGAAATCCTCGTCGGCAGGACGCCGTTCCCACAGCCGGTGGCTCATCACCAGCGACCACAGCGTCCGCGGGCTGGGACCGCTCCATTCGAGCGCTTCCCGCTGTTGCTTGGCGGCCTTGCGGACCCGTGCCCGGATCTGGTCGAGGTAGCGGTAGTAATCGCGCCTGGCCCCGTTCAGCCGCTGCTTGCGCTCACCCGCGCCCTGCCCCACGTGACCGAAACCCATGCCGACCATCGACAGCACGAACAGGCCGCTCGCCACCCACATGATCGGGTTGCCGCCGCCCGCCCCACCCGCGCCGCCCATGAACATCAATCCCATGGCGCCGCCGCTGGCCGCCATCGGCAGGTACATCAGCGCGTTGGCGAAGCCCTGACTGATCGACTCGGGCACCTCGGGGGGCGGCTCCATCATGATCTCGCCCTCGGGCAACTGCGGTGGCGGCCGCCGTTCCGGCCGTCGAACGATGACTGTCCCCACCGCGCTCGACCCCCTTCGCCAGGACACTCGGCATGACCCGGCTGTCAACGACCGGTCATAGTAGTGACTTCCAGTCAAGTCGGGCATGTGATCCGTGGCAGTGGTCTCAAATCGATGCCGCAGGCCCCAGAAGAGCTGTCAGTTCTGCCAGTCCTTCACAGGTGACGTGAAACGGCACCGCGAGTCTCAGTACGAGAATCAAGGCGGCCACGGCCGGCAGGCCTACGACCACCAGAACGAGCGGCGCCAGCAGCGCCTCAACCGGCCCCGCCTCACCTCGCGAGGCCTTCCACACGGGAAAGGCGATGCCCAGCAACGTGCTGATAGCCACCACGACCAGCGCCACCCATGTCCCGGCCAGGATCCAGCCGGGCGTAGTAAGAACGGCCCCGCACTCGCCAGAGTGACGGTCGTTCACCGCAACCCCGAGACCGATCGCCACGACCAGACACAGCGCATCGACCCCCGCATAGGTCCACCCGGACATGGCAACGCGATGCAATGTCGAATCCCGCATGACCGCGTTCTTGCTGCTAGTCATCCTGGCGGACCCGGATGACCGATGCGCCCTGCGGGTCGCCCAGCTCGTTGTACATCGTCTGGCGCGCGGTCCAGTCAGCATTCTGGGCGCCGCCCGAGTGCTGCGTGTAGTAGACGTGCCCGTCCACCACTGCCGTCACCACTGCGGTGTGATGGATGCCCTCATGCGGGTCCTTCCAGAACATGACGTCTCCGGGGCGTGCTTGCGTGAGCGGGACTTCGCTGCTGTTGTTGCTGGTCAGGAACTCATGCAGGCCCCGCGCGAGTGTGTACGAGTGGCTGCGCGGGCTGATCGGGTCCCCGCTACCGAACTGCCCCCCGTACCAGGTGTGCTCCGTATCGCTCTGACCGGCGAACGGAGCGATGTCGAAACCCTTCTGGTGCAGCCCTCCCGAGCGCAGCGCTTCAGAAACGAAATTGGTGCAGTCGTCGGGATAGGTGCGACCAACCGGACGGTCCCAGTTCTGGAGTGCGAACTGGACGACTTTGGTGCGGTCGACGCCGTCGAACCCGCGCAGTTGCGCCTTGATCTCTTCA
Source organism: Actinomadura barringtoniae (assembly GCF_017573505.1). Classification (GTDB taxonomy): domain Bacteria; phylum Actinomycetota; class Actinomycetes; order Streptosporangiales; family Streptosporangiaceae; genus Spirillospora; species Spirillospora barringtoniae. The sequence continues at coordinate 519,466 of NZ_JAGEOJ010000003.1, read as the reverse complement.
GGAATTCCGGCGACTCCGGCCAAGGCCGCGGGTGCGGCAAGCATGAGTTTCTGCTGCTCGGCAGGGGGCAGGCTGTTCCACCACTGGGCGACCTGTTCAGGCGGCCCAGTGGGAATCGTTCCGGCGATCGCTTCGAGCTCGGTACGGCTGGCGTCGTTGACGTCCAGGTTGTAGGCACGTTCCGGATCGGTCTCGCCTGTCCGGCCCGCCAACCTCCGCAGCTCGGCAGCGGACTTCTGGTCGGACTGGGTGGCCTCGCGCAACGCCTCGCCGATCAACTTGGAGATCTGCTGTTCCTGCGTGACACTGAGGATCGTCTCCGGTGCCGGCGCGAAACCGGTTCCGGGGTTCCGGGACACGCTGCCGTCAGGGCCGATCACCAGGCCTTCCCGCGCCGCCTGGTCCTTGGCCTCTCGCAGCGTCACCTGCGAGACCTCGGTGGCCTGAGCCAGCCCCGCCAAGACCATGGAAACCGCTGTGAGCTCGCCTTCGGCGGCCTCCAAGGCCCCGATGGTGTTTTTGATCTTCTTCATGGCCGCGATGGCGGCGCCGGCTCCAGACCAGCCACCGTTCTGAAGCGGCCGTCGTGTCCCGCGGTCGAGATCCGCCGCGGCCCTACCGAGATCCTTGGCGAGTGCGGCCCACTCCTGACTCGCGGCCCGCCAGCTATCCGGATCGGCCGAGTTCAGTTGCCTGAAATCCACCATGGCGGTCAACCCCGGCCTTCACGCAATTCACCGGCGACGTGTTCGGCGAGGGCAGCGGCCTTACGTTCCGCCTCCGAATACTCGCGGGAGGCGGAGCCGAGACCTGTCTGCAACTGTTTGATCTCACTGCTGAGCGCTTGCAGGCGGGCTTCCCAGGCGGTCAGGCACTGCTGGAGCGCCGCGCTCGACTCCCAGCCCGCGTGAATCGAGATCGCACCGTGGGACCCGTTCTTCGCGGAGCCGACGGACGACTGAACGCGCCCGCCCACCGCACCTGCGCCGGCTTCCGCTTGCAGCAGGCTCTGCGGCCGTACCTCGAACCAGCTCCCGCTCATCGCAACTCCCGTCAACGGCTGCTGTCGCAAGAGTGCCTGGAGAGCAGCCATAGTCCACGCGCATCGAGAAGGTGACAAGCGGCCTCAACATCTCGGACTGGTACTTGTCACGATCGCCCCCATGCCCACATTCGCGGCGTAGCGACCTATGGGGCGGACTCGCGGTTCTGTGCGACACTCGCGCGCCATGGTTCTCACATCTGCGTACCAACTGGCTCACACGAGAACGGCATGGCTGCACGAGTTGCGCGACTCTCCTGAGCGGCTCGACCACTATCCGCACAGGTACGTGGTGATCGCACACAGACTGCGCTGGTGGCAGCGCGCGGGCAGTGCGCTCACCGCGTTCTGCGCAGTGGTCGAGCTTGTCGAGGAACGGGGTTGGGAAGCGGTGTCCTGGGACCTGGGCAGCCGGCTGCCCACCGTGTTGGTCAGGCGCCGCGAGGACGGTACGGGTGGTGCGGGTGAGTCTGGAGATGAAACGCGCAGCTCGGAGCGCGAATCGGGCGATGCTGAAGGGTGATTAGTGCGCAGGTGAAATCCGCTCAGGATTCCTGACGATGTGGCGCAGACCGGTCGAGACTGGTAGTCAATGTGCGGTCCCATCGTGCTCATCCAAGCGGATCGGAGGCCACGTGAACCCGACGACCGGCGCAGACCTGTGTCGCATCGCGCTCGTGGCGCCGGGACGGCGGATCGACTTGTCACTCCCCGCCGACGTCCCTCTCGCCCACATGCTGCCCACGCTCTTGCAAGCCGCGGGCCGCAACCTCGCCAACGCCGGACTCGCCCACTCGGGGTGGGTGCTGCAACGCCTGGACGAGGCTCCCTTTGACGAATCGCAGTCGCTCGCCGCCTTGGGCGTACGCGATGGCGAGGTGCTCTACTTCCGGCCAGAGATGTCGCAGCTCCCTGAAGTTGTCTTTGACGACGTGGCGGACGTCGTGGCGACCGGGATCAACGAGCATGCCGATCGCTGGAGACCCGAGCTGACACGTCGCTTTGGTCTGACGGCCAGCGCGGCGGCCTTGGCTTTTGGAGCTTTCGGCTTGGCGTTCGTAGGCCCACCCTGGCAACTCATTGCGATCGCCGCGGGTGTCATGGCCGCCCTCTTGCTGCTCGCCGGAATCGTGTTGTCACGAGCCCTCGGCGATGCGGTGGCTGGAGCGGTCCTTGGTTACAGCGCGGTGCCCTATGCGTTCCTTGCAGGCTTGCTAGCACCCGCGCGTCCCATCTCGTTGACCAGTCTGGGTGCCTTGCACGTACTAGCCGCGCTGGCCGCGGTCACGCTCGTATGCGTAGTGGCCGCCTTTGCCATCGAAGAAGGGCTGCCCATCTTCCTGGGCGTCGCCTTCACGGCACTCATAGGCGTGGTTGCTGCCGGCGCCGTACAGGGCTTCGGCCTATCACCTGAGGGCACAGCCGCTTTCGTCGCATCACTCTTCCTTGGCCTGACCGCACTAATCCCTTCGATTTCGTTCCGTCTTGCGCGCCTCCCGCTCCCTCCCGTTCCGGAGAACGCAGAGGAACTGCGTAGCGCCGCCCGAACCTTCGACGGCCCGTCTCTGCTGAGGCGCACGCGCGATGCCGATCGATTCGCCACAGGACTTATCGCAGGCGTAGGCCTGACAGGCCTCGCCGCACAGCTCAGCCTGTCGCCCACAGGCGGGTGGCTCGAGGTGGCGATGAGCCTCTGCCTCTCGTTGGTACTGCTGTTGCGCGCCCGCGTTTTTCACGGACGTGCCCAGCGCATCTGGATGCTCGGCAGCGGCTTGGCCGGTTTGGTCCTCCTCGGCATGCGTGACGCGCTTACCGAGACTCCGGCCAGAGCGATCCTGTTCTTCGCCGTCCCACTTCTGCTCGGTGTGGCCATCACCATGACGATGGCGATCCGCCTGCCCACCCGTAAGCCCTCGCCGTTCTGGGGACGGGCCGGAGACATCCTCGACCTCTTCCTTATCCTCAGCCTCTTCCCGTTGGCCATGGGCCTGCTGAACCTGTACACCGCGCTCCGCGGCCTGGCGGATTGACGCCATGCAGACTCGCAAGGACCTTTACCAGGCACACAAGCTGATGACTCAGCGCGTCGCCCTGGCGCTCCTCCAAGGGCAGCCAGGCGCCGCAGAGTCCCCTCTTCGCCGAACGTGGGTAGGCACGTTCTGCGGAGTCATGGTCGTCGTCCTTGTGGCGACGGGTTTTGGTATCTCAGGCCTGCTCTTCAAGGGCGGTGCCCGCCACCTGGAAGAGCCAGGCCTGGTCATCATCGAGAAGGAAACGGGCGCCTCGTACTCCTACAGCGCTCAGGACCACAAGCTCATCCCGTTCCTCAACTACGCGTCCGCACGCCTGGCGATGTCCACCACCACGGTCAAGCGCAAACTGGTGTCCAGCCGCTCTCTCGCCAAATACCCCCGCGGTGCCATGACCGGTATCCAGGGAGCGCCTGAATCCCTTCCCGACCCAGGCAAACTCTCTCGCGGCCCGTGGTCCCTCTGCGTCCGCAACGCCGGAGTAGGAGACTCCCGGGTCTCCCTCATCGGCGGCCACGATGTCGGAGGCCGCCCCCTAACAGACCAAGAGTCGATCCTCGTGCGGAGCGGACCCCAACTGTGGGTCGTCTGGCACAACGAGCGACTGCGGATCACTCCCCAAGCCGCCCGCTCGGTCTTCCCTTTCCAACCGGTCGCCGTAGACCAGCGCTGGCTGAACGGCCTCCCTCAGGGACCCGACTACGCGGCCCCGCCCCTCACGGACCCGGGCAAGGACCGGCCCGGCCCGGACGGCTCACGGAGCTTTGTAGGGGAGGTCTTCCTGGCCCCGGCCGTGGCGGGGAGCGCCGAACGCTACTTCGTCCTCCTCGACGACGGCCTGGCCGGTATCACCAAGACCCAGGCCGGCCTTCTCATCGGTGCCTTCCCAAACGCCCTGCGGAACCCCAAGCAGATCAGCCTCAGCGCCGCGGCAGGGCAGCCCTCCCGAACGAATCTGCTCCGGAACGGCCTGCCCGACAGCCCGCCAAGCACGGTCACCTACGACCCCGCAACACCGCTATGCGCCGTCTACACCGGCACCGGCAAGCTCTCCACCGATGCCCGCTTCACCATCGGCGGCACCCTCCCCGACGCTCGCACGAGTCAAGGCAATCTTGACCAGGTGGTCCTCTCCGGCGGAGCAACGTTCGCCGGAACGCTCTCGGGCCCAGGCCAGCGTCCTCAGGCGTTCGCCATCATCACCGACCAGGGCATCCGCTACCCGATCCCGACCGCCGATGAGGTGGCAAAACTGGGCTACTCGACCGACAAAGCGGTCCCCGTACCGGCCGACATCCTGCAGCTCTTCCGTGAGGGACCCATCCTCTCCACGGCAGCAGCACTACGGCCGGTTTCGGCCACATGACCGATAGATCGTGATTCCTCTTGACATGCCCGACCTGCGCGAACTCATTCGGGATCTCACAGGCATCTCTGACAACTTCATTCATACGTACTACAAGGCCATAGACAGCAATCTGACTGTCCCCCTACGCTCTCCTTTGCTCGCAGTCACGGGGTGTGTCGCAGTATGTGGGCCACAGACTGTTTAGGTCCGCCAGGTGCGTTCCACGCGTCGTGATGCCTCAGCTAACCGACGTCCAGGAGGAACGAGATGGCCAACCAGTCATCAGTCAACCGGGAACACATGGCCCAGGCGGCCACCAAGGTCAACGACGCCCACGGCCAGATCAACGGCGTCAAGAACGAGCTCAACGCCCACCACTCCCAGTTGCAGAGCCAGTGGAAGGGCGAGTCCTCCGCAGCGTTCACCGAGGTCTTCGGCATGTTCCAGCAGGAGTTCGCCAAGGTGCTCAAGGACTTGAACGACATCCACGAGAAGCTCGTACACACCAAGGTGAAGTACGAGCAGGCCGAGCAGGAGAAGACCCAGAAGGTCAACCACATGAAGGGCCTCGTCAACGGCTGACCTGCTGGCTCAACCAGGACTTGTTTAACAACGTGGAGGAATGATCATGAGCTACACCTACGTCAACTTCGGCGGCATGTCGCAGGGCCAGGCGGACTTCGTCAAGGCTCTGAGGAACTACGAGAACATCTTGCAGACCTTGGACTCCCAGGTTCGGACCCACCTTGCCGAGTGGGACGGCGACGCCAAGCAGGCGTACGAGCAGAAGTCCCGCGAGTGGAAGATTGCTTCGCAGCGCATGGCCTTCGCCGTGCAGGCCATGGGCAAGTCGATCGGCGACGCCCACGACATCCACCTCCAGGCAGAGAAGATCAACACTGCCCAGTGGGCTTGAGATCTTCAGAGTCAGCTTGAGAGGAGACATGGACCATGTCAGAACCAGATGACGACAGCGGTTTGCGCAAGCTCCTCATGGGTCCCTTGAGCCCTCAGCCGGTCGCCCCCACGGCGGCCGGCAGGGGCGGTCGCTCGGCCGAGTACCGCGCTGAAGAGATCAAGAAGGTCGCCGCCGAGATGTCCAAGGACCTGGCGGGTTTGCGCAACACACTGAACCAGTTGAAGGGCACCTCGAACGCTTTCGGCCAATGGGATGTCGCCCAGAGTCTCAGCACGAAGATGACTACGGCGCACGGGAACTTGGTGCAAGTTCTGCAGGCTTACTGCGACGCGTACGACATTGTGATCCGACGAGTCGAGCGTACGGCCAGGAACTACAGCCACGGTGACGCCAGAGCGAAGGCGGCCAGCGAGCGAGCCGGTAGCCAGGTGCCCACGCCCCCGTCGAACCTCGGTCCATGGTGACCGCGTTGACGATCGCTCTTGGAGGAGGGACCTAGACAATGGGTGGTCGTGTCCATGAGACACCCCTCAGGCCGAGCGACCTCGGTCAGGGCAACCCCAAGCAATATGACTATGCCGCGATCAAGGCATACCTAGAAGGCGCGGACACCTTCACTCTGCCGTCGCTCAGCCTTGCCTATGCCAACGCTCAAGCTGCGCTCGTGAAGGCAGAGCAGGACCTGGTAAGCCACATGCAGCGACTGAACGTCGTCTGGAAGAGCGACGCACAGGAGCTGGGCATCGCCGATGTCAAGCGCCTGACCGAGGGCGCGAGGTCTCTAGGCAACATTGTCGAGCAGTACAACACTGCTCTCGCCGGCGTTGGCTCGACACTCGCCGATGCGAAGAGCGACATGCCGGGCCCTTCCGCGTTCATGCCCGGTAGCAAGCCATCACCGTCCCCGGCTGGTCTGGGAAACTCCTATGCCGCCACTGACGACAAGGCCGCCCAGGAGCACCTGGCCAAGACCAACGCCGGCCTCGCCACCGCCTTCGACAAGATCCCCAGCAATCTCTCTCTCGACCTGCCTGGCGACAAGACCATTCAGGCGCCAGGCGATGGTGGAGGCGGGAACACCAACGGAGGAGGGGCCTCACCGGCTCCAGGTACTGGACGCGGAACACCTCGCTCAGGCGGTGCAGCACCTGGTCCTCATGGCCACGGCGGATTGCCGGGCGTCCCGGACCACCCTGGTGTGCCGAGTCCCGGTGACCATCACGGCGGGGGGAACCCTTCGCACCCTCAAGGGCTACCTCCTAACGGGCGTGGAGGTGGGCCCGCCCTGGCTCCTCCTGGCCCGCCAGGATCTGGACCGGGCGGCATTCCCCCTGGCCCGACCCCTGGTATTCCGTCTCCGTCACCTGGCGGAGGCATGCCGGTCCCTCCCGTCCCAGGCGGAACGGCTCCACCAAAACCAGTTCCTTCAGGGCCACGGCCGGGCCCCGGCGGAGGGAAGCCAAGAGATGCCTTTCCCAGGCCGCGATTCTCAGAATCAGGTGGCCCGGGTGGCGGAGTTCCGCGGCCGGGAGCGATCGGCCCTGGGCGTTCTGCTCCTCTACCGCGAGGGGAAGGCGAGTTCGGTCCAAGCAGGCCTGGGGCTTCGGCACCCAGATCAGGAGCGATCGGCCCCAAACGCCTCGGGGGGGCTTCACCCGAAGCGGGCATCGCACCTAACGCAGAAGGCGGGCGGTCCAATAGCGTGCTGGGCCGAGGTGGATCGAGCTGGGGCGCACCCGCTGAGAACGAAGGGGCAGCCGGTACACGAGCATCTCGGACCATCGGAGGCCGGTCTGGAACGCGGGGGCCGGCAACGACGGGTTCCGGCTCCCGAAGACGCTCTCAAGAAGAACGCGAACGCTCGTCGTGGCTGGTCGATGATGAAGACCTGTGGACGGACGACGATGGCGTCGCACCTCGAATCATCGGCGACGATGAGCCGTGACCTGAGACGAGGGGCATGAACTTGAGAGCCTCGAGCAAGCGGCTGCTGGCCATGAGCACATGTCTGGCAGTCTGCTTGCTGCATGCTCTCCCGGTGTCAGCTGAGTCTTCGCCGCGTTCAAAGGAGTGGTGGCTCAGTGTCTGGGAGATCGAGAGTAAGGTCTGGCCGCTAACCCAGGGCCAGGGTGTCACTGTCGGCCTTATTGACACTGGAGTCGAAGCGACGATCCCTCAGCTCAAAGGGGTCGTTCTGCCGGGGACCGACTTCGAAGGCGCCGTTCAAGGCCGGGGCGACGGTCGCAAAGATGTGGACCGCGAGTTCGACGGCCATGGAACATCGATGGCCGTTCTCATCGCCGGCCAAGGCCCCGGCGATTCCATGGTCGGAGTCGCCCCAAAGGCAAAGATCCTCCCCATCCAAGTCACCAGTGAAGTCCAAAATGATGAAGCCATACGATTCGCGGTCGACCACGGGGCAAAAGTCATCAACCTATCCCTGGGCGCACCCCACGACTGCATAACGTCCATGCAGGACGCCGTGAACTATGCGATCTCGAAGGACGTCGTAGTTGTCGCGGGCGCCGGCAACAGCCCGAACGACGGCGATCAGACTCCCGCGGACTGCAAGGGCGTACTGGCTGTAGGCGGTCTTGACTATCAGAAGAGAATTGCCGACTTCTCTTCGCCGGGTAAGAACATCATGGTGGCTGCTCCTGCCGTCATGGTTGGTGTGACCCAAAAGGATGGAAGCTTCCGCGAACGTGCATCCGGCACCAGCCAAGCCTCGGCTCTCACCTCAGGAGTGATAGCTCTCCTTCGTGCCCGGTTCCCCCAAATGTCGGGACGCCAGATCGTCCAACGGATCCTCAACACCACCAAAGACGTGGGCCCCAAAGGCTGGGACAACAAAACCGGCAACGGCGCCGTAATTCCCTACGCTGCCCTAACCGCGAACGTTTTTCCTGGAGCTGCCAACCCTGTATATGGGCGTTATGATCAGCAGTTGCAGGCCCAGAAGGGCGGTTCGCCGCAGGCTGTGAATGAATCAAAAGGGAAAGGTGTAGCCACCAAAAGTACACATCGTGAATTTGGTCTGTTGGTGGTGGCGGCCGTAGTGCTCGGCCTGGTCACATTCATCGCGCTCTTTATGCTCCGCCAAATGAAGACTCGAGGGGTAGATGCAGGACAGAAGTGAGAACTCCCTCAACAGCATCGTTAATCAGAGTACACCCCATGCGCCCGCAGACGCCGATGAGACAGCGCAACGGCTCGCCACGCTTAAGCTAGATCAGCACCGTCCGGTTGATCCGAGAGACGAAACTTCGCCATCTCAGACGGGTCACGCGCAGGAACAGCAAGCAGTCTATGCGCCTGTCAGCCCAGAGAAATCTTCGAACGGAAACTATCAATTTGAGCTGAGGCGGCAAAGCAACGGCTCTGCGGTGTTGCCAATCTTCACTGATGAGCAACTGCTTGTCCGCACCCTAGGTCAGTATCAACCGAAGATTCACCTCCCCCTGCTTGAGCTCCTGATTCAGGTTGCCGGCAGGTCACCGATCATTGTTAACCCAATGTTGGCACCAGGAGCAGAAGTATGGACTCGGTCCGACCTTGACGAGTCGAAGAAGGAGCAATCGTGAGCTTGGATTGGGTCAAGGCCTACAAGGAGCAGATGTTCCGCTCCGGAATCGTCATTAGGAGTGTCGCACAAGAGTATAAGGGCACAATGGCGGACGGAGGTCTCGACCGGCCTGATACGGGCGGGATTGAATCGGACAGTGCCTTGGAAACCCTGCTGCAGATGATTGGATTGCTGCATTCAGCCGTAGCTGATGCTACATGGTCCCACGGAGAAAAGCTTATCCTGGCCGCAGAAAGAATTCGTGTCGCGGAAACGGATGCGACGGTCATTACCCAAGCGGCAATCGTTCAGGATGTAATGGCAACGCTGCCCAATTGGGCCGATAACTGGGATAACGGGACTCTTACACCCAAGAACTAGGCAGGAGAATAGTGCGCCATGGCACCTGATCCAACCGGCTCTTCCGTGCCTCCGCTAGCTAGCTTTCCTAAAGCAGAGGCTCCGGCATATCGATCTCCTTTGCCCTCCTATTGGGGAGGGTACATAGAGGGTGACTTTCCGGGTCTGTACATTCTTGCTGAACAGCTTTACAAGTTCGCCGAGGCAGGAAATCCCAGCGTAGATCGCCTGAGGAGAGAGGTAAATACTCTCATCGGTGATCGAGATGACCAGAGCGATAGCGAATCACTGAGACTGTTCAAGAGAAAATTTGGTCAGAATGCCGTGATAATGACCGCTCTCAATCGCACTGCATCGGCAGCTGCTGCAGTGATAGATAGGCTTGGAATCACACTTGCTCAGATCGAGCATGATTTCGACCAGCGAGTAGATGAAGGGGTTAGTGCCGGTTATTGGCTACAGAATGTTCAGGCCACGAGCAACGGCTTCCCTCAACCGCAGCCCGACGGCAGGTTTCAGGATGAATACCGTGCCCTGCAGCGGTTCTACCTAGAGAAACAGGGGGCCGCAAAGAGAGCGAGACTGCTCGCTGCGAAAGAAATGACAACTCTGGCCCAGATTCTGGGGCAGGGCTTGAACTTCTTTAAGGGGCAGTCAAATATTTCGGGTGCCCTTCCTGCCAATCAATTGCTGAGTCCAGGCCAGGCGGCGTGGTATGGTCCTAGAATAGACAAACTGCTAAAAGAACTACAAGATGAGAGCAAAGACGACAAGTCGGGACTGACGGTAGGAGATGTTTCCGATGACCTGAAGAAGATCGGTGGTGGAGCCCAATCTGTTGGTGGGGTTCTGGACAAGATCCCCCCGCTCAAGCCGGTTGGAAAAGGGGTCGGTGAGTTTGGGACAATCCTCAACGACCTTGGGGGTCTTCTTGAAATATTCAAGTAGTTGGCGGATGGTTAAAAGATACGGATCTCTGAAGTATGCGTCGTAGATGGATTGTATTGCTTTGCGGGGTGGCTGTAATCGCGCTGTCTGTCGGGCTCGCGACGATCGTCTTCTCTGATGATGGCAATACTGCGAATAAAAAGGGCGATGAGGCGCCGAAGACTGCCCAGATAATTCCATCTGGAAACTTTCCGCGCAGTGTTATTACCGATGCTGACGGTGTCGTTTCTGCAATGCCCGATCTGCTGCCAGTTATTCGCTCATCGGTACCGCATGAGGTCACCCTCGAAGGATTCAACCCTGACAACACTCCTACCGCGCAAGACTATGTTGGGGAGTCGTTTAATCGCTCGATGGGACGCAAACTCTCTATCGTCATAAAACGACTGGATGGCCTGGCGAAGGCCAAGAGTGCCTATTCTTCTGAGGTGGTGAAACGCTCAGATCGCCATCCAAAAGGGCGGGCCGAAGGACTGCTTGTGATCGGCAATTCCCAATCCCTGCATGGATTGGGTGACGAGGCATTTTTTTCGACGGTAGAAGAGGGGAATGTCATCAGGGGGTATGGTGCCGCAAAGGCAACGTATGACCTTGGTGGAGGACTCGTGGCTTGCCGGACAAAGAACATCTTGGTTGAGATAGTTTGGGAGGGGATGAACTATCTTCCGGATCCTAACGCAGGACAGAGGGCTGTGCGGCTGTCATCCGGACAGGCCAAGAAGGACGCTCAGACGATTCTTGTGGCCATTCTCAATGAATTGAATGGTTCGCACCCTTAGAGGGTGGCGTCGTCCAGGCAAGTGGTGTTCTCTCGAAAGATTATTCAGCATCCCAGTCAGGCGATGCTGGAGTTGATGACGCGGGGGACGGACGTGAAGGGCACGCCGTTGCGCGGCTGAGGTCTCGGCGTAGGAGCCGGATGGCATGGAGCGCGGTCGAGAGGCTGCGCGGGGTTTCAGCCGGGCGGACTCAGTGCGCCTCGATACGGTCGGCGTGCGAGGGGCCGTGAATGTCTCGATGACTGTGAATGGGGCGCCCATCGCCTCGTTGTGGTCGAGCACACTGCCGTACAGAACCCAGTGCCCCTCGACACGTGACCGCCTCGATGTTGAAACTCCCACGGAACGACGAGCCGACAGCGCGGCCGTGACGCATCACCTTGATGGCGACCTTAACCGGGCGGGCCGAGACCGAGTAGACAGCCCCATTTCACCTTCACCGAGTGGGTCTGGGAGCCGTTACACGCCGAATCACTCCATGGTCTCCGCAGTGAGCGGATGGCCGCTGTCGTGGGGGTACCGCGTCGGCTTGAACCGGTTCCTCTGCCCGAATCCGGTCTGATCGGAAGACCACGGGTGGTTTGCCAGGCCCCCGCCCCCGGGGCATGAAGCTTGCGAGCAGGAACTGACCCACCGGCGCGGATTTAGTCGGCGGTGGAGCTCTAGCCAGGCTGTGGATATGACTGGACTCGGGGGTTGCTTGCGGCATCATCGTCCCCATGGGCCTCACGCGTTCTGATTACCGGATGACTGGGCTGGCTGTGGTCGTGGTCCTTGGCGCCGCGATCACCTACTACGGCGGGCTCGGTGGCGACCTAGTGCCGTTCATCGTGTCCGGGGTGGCGCTCGCGCTGCTGGCGAGTTTGGTAGGGCGCAGTGTTGAGGCGCTCGGGGGACGGCTGGGCGCGGGGGCGACCGGGGTGGTGCAGAGCGCGCTGGGGAACCTGCCGGAGCTGTTCGTGGTGCTGTTCGCGCTGAAGAGTGGGCTGTACGAGGTGGCTCGGGCGACGATCGTCGGGTCGATCCTGGCGAACGTGCTGCTGGTGCTCGGGCTGGCGTTCCTGGTCGGCGGGATTAAGAACGGGTCACAGAAGTTCGAGCAGTCCGCGGCTCGGACGATCTCGATGTTGCTGGTTCTGTCGGTGGCGGCGCTGGTCGTTCCGGCGCTGACGGCCGCGCTTCATTCGCCTGCGGCGGGGCACGAGCGTGGTCTGTCGATCGTGGTGTCGATCCTGCTGCTGGGGTTGTTCATCGCGTCGTTGCCGGCCGCGTTGAAGCGGCAGAAGTCGGAGGAAGGCACGGAGGCGGCGGAGGCGACGGCGGAGGCTGAGGGGGCTCATGAGGGCGGGCACGAAGGGCCTGGCTGGCCGCTCTGGCTGGCGATCACGATGCTGGCGGTCGCGGGGGTCGGGGCCGCGTTCGTGTCCGACTGGTTTGTCGCTGGGCTGACTCCGGCCATGGACAAGCTGGGGATCTCGGAGGCGTTCGCCGGTCTGGTGATCGTGGCGATCGCCGGGAATGCGGTCGAGAACGTGGTGGGGATCCAGCTCGCGGCGCGGAACCAGGCCGACTATGCGTTGTCGGTGATTCTGCAGAGCCCGCTTCAGATCACGCTGGTTGTCGCGCCTGCGCTGGTGTTGTTGTCGCCGCTAGTGGGTGCCTCGTTCACGCTTGTGTTGTCGCCGCTGCTGATCGCGGCGCTGATCCTGGCGGTCGTTGTCACAATCATTGTGGTGCTTGATGGTGAGTCGAACTGGCTGGAGGGTGCGGCGCTCATCGTGCTGTACGCGATCATCGCCGCTTCGTTCTGGTGGGGATGATGCGGGGGCTTGCCTGCTAGTGGCCCTTGGGTGGGAGGACGCGGAGGAGTTCGGTAGCGGCTTCCTTGGCTCTGGTGATGACCGTGGCGGGGTTGGTCTTGGCTGAGTATCTGACCTGGATGACCAGGATGCCGTCGCGGGCCGCGACTACTGCCTGAGTGCTGTCCCGGTCGGTCTTGTAAGTGAGCGTGGCCTCGTCGCCTAGCCCGGTGACGGTCTCTGACTTGCCTTCGATCGCGTCGTTCTTCTGGGCGTAGTCCTCCCGGGCTTTGCGCATCTCGTCTTCGGTGGTGGTGGCTGCGGTGGTCATGCGGCTGGCGGAGAGCTCTAGGGAGGTTCTGGGAGCTTCGGTTTGCCAGGTGCATTGGACTTCGCCGTAGAAGATGGTCTGGCCCTTGGGCGGACGATGGTCGGGGACCAGCTCGGCGGCCTTGGGCGCCGGGAACCACGAGCACAGGTCGACTATCGGCGTGTGGTCGGGTGGGTGGTCGTCATCGTCGGAGCTGGGGAAGGGGATGAAGAAGGCCAGGAGAGGGATGGCGACGGCTAGGACGAGGGCCAGGCTCGTTGCGAGCCAGGAGGCTTCTCGGGGGTTCGGCCAGAGGCTCATGCTTGTGCCGCCAGCTTCTTGGTCATGGCGCGGAGGATCTCGGCCGCTTGGGTCTCTGCTTCGGAAGGGGAAGTCGCGCGTTTGGTGTGGATGGCCACCATGACGAGGTAGTCGTCTACGCGCGCTCGGCCTTGAGAGGTGTAGCCCCAGCTGTCTTGCCAGGCCATGGTGTACGCGTCGCCTTTGAGGCGGTGCACGGGGCGGGTCTGGGACTGTCTGGTGATGGTGAAGGAGTCGTGGGGGTCATGGAGGCCCGCCTTGGCGATGTGAACGTCCAGCCAAGTGCCGGATTGCTCGGGCGTACCGGCGATCCACTGGCATCCGGCGCCGCCGCCTCCGAAGTCGTCGATCTGGCCGTTCGGGATGAATCGGGCCGCCAGGTCTCGGGGTATGTAGTCGCAGACCTTGACGTCGGGTGATGTGTGCAGAGCGTTGACGACCGCAGCGATTCCTATGCCGAGGATAGGGATGAGGCTCAGCGGCAGGGCTATGGAGACAACACGTACCCAGACGCGGACTCTGTTGTAGGGGAGCGGGGCGGCGGAGGGCAGTGGGAGAACGCCCTGGCATGCCTCTAGGTGGTGCTGCTGTATGAGAGCTATGGCCTGATTGAACGCGGCGGTGTTGCGCTTGGCCATGGGGTAGCGAGCCTTGAGTGCGGTGCCGTCCGTTAGATGGATGAGGGGGTAGTGGCCCGGGCCCGAACGGATGGCATCGATGTGGGTGATCGCCGTCCATGGGATGCGTTCGCGGCGGACGGGGATGGCCCATGAGAGGCGCGCGAAGCGCAGCTCTGTCGCCGTCAGGACGGTGGATGGCTGGACCGCTTGCGTCGACAGCACGAACAGCCAGGGCAGCAAGATGATGAAGGGGGTGAAGAGGATCGGCGCTAGGTCTGAAGAGATGAGGAATCGGACAAGGAAGACTAAGGCCAGGATGAAGGTGATGACGAACAGGGTGGTGAAACGGCTTCCACGGCTCGGTCCGAATTCGATGCCGTCGCGCCGCTGCCGCATCCTTGTCATTGGGGGGCCTGTGGGGGTCGGCTTTGGCGGAGGTCTTCCAGTTGGATGGTGACTGCGCGTTCGATGCGGTCGAGCCGGGATCGCTGATAACGCCCCCCGACGAGGGCGTAGGCGAGCCATAGGGCCCAGAAGACGGTGAGGGCGTACCACCATGGATTGGCGCGTGCCTGCAAGATGCTCAGTAGGGCGAACGCGCCGTAGATCCACGGTCCCCACCTGGTCGCCACGCGGATCTGTTGGCGGCGGCCTTCGATCAGTGCCATCGCCTGGTACGCGAGGTTGGGATCAGCCGGGGCCCGGCCCGTGCGTGTCGCGCGCTTGAGCTCTATGCGTTCCGCCCTCGTCAGCATGCCGGTGGCGGCCTCATCCGCATAGCGGACTCTGTTGATGGCGACTGCGGTGACCAGGCCGACCAGGGCGCCTGCGATCGGCGCGATGAGCCACGCCTCCTGGTGGGCGGGTCGGTGGAGAACCAGGGGAGCGCCCAGGCCGAAGGCGAGCACGGTGACCGCTGCCACGCCGATTCCCCACTGCCACGGCGGCGCGGTCGCCAGCTGATCTCGCCAGTGAGCCATCGCGGAATCATGGCACATGTTCTGAATGGCTTCTTGTCATCCGTGACTGCCGGTATTCAAGGCTTTCGTACCGATATGTCTTCTGCTCTGGGATCATCGGAACCGCTGTGGTCATTGAGACGTCCGAACGGGACAGGTGCTGGGAGGGAAGCCGGTGACGTCGGATAACGGGGATCGGACTCTGGACGAGGAGGCGACGGATCTTCCGCCGCCGCCTTGGCTCTCAGGGCGCGACGCGGCCGTTGCCGCTGCCCCGGAGGCGGATCCGGCCGTTCCGCCCGCTGCTGAGCCCGCGCCCCAGCCTCCGGCCGAGTCTCGGTCTGAAGCGCCGTCACCGCCGCGCAGTTTCGGGGAGCGGAAGTACACGGAGACTCCTGGGCTGCCGCCCGACAAGCGGGTAGCGCCGGAGACCGTGGTGACCAGGGCCGCCGCGCCACGGAAGCCTCAGGGGGCTAGGCCGGGGATGGAGGCTGCGGTTAGCGCCGGCGGAGTGCCTGCTGCGAAGAGTGCGCCGTCTGGTGGCGGAGAGGCAGGTGCTGCGGGGGCAGGTGTACGCGAGGTGGGGCTTCAAGCGGGGCCCGAGGGGGATGTGGCTCCGGCGCGCCGCGCTGACGCGTCAGCGGGGGGTGCCCCTACGTCTCAGGCCGTTCGGCCATCGCCGCCGGAAGCAGCTGCGCCAGCGACACCAGCTGGCCCGCCGGCTCCACCTCAGATGCAGCCGAACGCGCCTAACGCCCGTCCTGAAGCGTCCGAGGCTGGGGCGTCCGGGGGTACATCTGGTCCTGGAGCGGCCGGGCCTAGGACCGCCGGGCGTGCGCCGGGTGGGCGTGCAGCGGGTGGACCTGCGGTGGCCGGGACTGCGGCGTCTGGGCTCACAGTTGGCGGGCCTGGGGCGGCGGATGCTGGGGTGCCTGGTAGTGCGGTGGCCCTGCCTGGTGCGGTCGGGCCTGGGGCACCAGTGCCCGCCGCGACTGGCCCTGGAGCGGCTGGCCCTGGATTGCCCGGTAGTCCGGCGTCTGGTTCGGGGGCTGGCGTGTCTGGTGCAGCAGGGTCTGCGGCGGGTCCTGGGACGGCGAGCCCTCGTGCGCCCGGTAGCGCGGCGGCAGGGCTTGAGGATGGTGAACCTGCGGCGGGTGGGCCTGTGACGGCCGGGCCTGCGCCGGTGGGGGTTACGGCGGCCGGGCCTGGTGCGGCCGGGCCTGGTGCGGCGGGCCCTGGGGGGCCTGGTCGTGCGGCGGCAGCGCCGCGGGCCGGCGGGTCTGGAGCGTCCGGGGCTGCGGCGAATAGGCCTGGGGTTGCCGGGGCTGCGGCGGCGGGTGCTGGAGCGCCTGTTAGGTCAGGGGGGCCTGGTGGGGCGGATCGTGAGGCGCCTGCTCGGTCTGCTGGGCGTGGCGGGTCCTCGGGGGTGAGGGCTGTGGTGCCTGCTGGGCCTCCGGCTGTGGCGGGGCCTCCTGGTGGGGCGGAGGCGGTGCCTTGGGAACGGCCGGTCGCTGGGCCTGTTCAGCCTCGGCGGAAGAAGGGGATCGGGATTGTTGTCGCCGGGCTGGCTGCGGGTGCGGCGGTGGCCGGGATCGCTTGGGTCGGGGTTGGAATGGTCTCCTCGGGCGGCGACGGCAAGAGCACGGCCAGCAGTACTCCTTCATCGGCTACGGATGCGGGGGGTAAGGCATCGGTGGCGCCGCCCAAGGCGGGGGTTCTGGTTGATGCGGCCGGGGCGCCTCGTAATCAGGAGCTCACTGCCGTTGCGGCGGCGGGGACGACTGTGGTCGCGGCTGGTGGGGAGCAGGGGGCCGGGGGTTATCAGGCTCAGTTTCTGACCTCGAATGATGGGGGGCGGACGTGGCGGGGAGTGAGTGTGCAGGGGGCTGTTGCAGGGGCTCGGCCTAAGAAGGTTGTCGGGAACCCGGGGGCCTGGCTGGCCTTGGGGGACTCGGCGGGCAAGTCGGTGGTGTGGAGCAGCCGCGATGGGGCCGCCTGGGTGTTCGGGGGGCCTTCGGATGCGTTCAGGCAGAACGACAAGGTGACCGGGTTGGCCGCGAACGGGGCTGGGATGGTGGCCGTGGGTACGGCCTCGTCCGGGCCTGTGGTGTGGAGTTCGGCCGATGGGAGCCGCTGGGAGCGGCTTGAGGCGGGGAAGCTGAAGCTTCCGGCCAGTAGTGGTGAAGTGCGCTTCGACGGGCTGACGCTTGAGGGGAGCAATCTGGTTTTGCGTGGCTCTCGGGTGAAGCACACCGATCGGCGGAGTCCCAACAAGCGCCAGATGGCATGGCAGTCGGCGGATGGTGGGCGTACGTGGACCAAGGCGGATACCGGAGGGGCCAAGCCGCCGCCTGCCGCGCCTACCCCTCCCAAGGTGCGCTGGCCTAAGGGGAAGACGCTTGCCGGGGCCGTTGTGGCTGATGGACAGACTGTGCTGGTTGGCTCTAGCAAGCAGGGCCAGGACACGGATGCCGTACTGACCGTGCGGGATGCGCAGGGACATGAGACGCCGGTCGATCTCGCGAAGGTGCCGGTCGGATAGAGCGACGATGAACGATGCCACGGGGGTTCAGGGGTTCAGGCCGGGCCGCTGAAGGGCCGGGGGAGGAGACAGGTGGAGGCTTTGCGGCCGGCGGACCCTCGGGTCCTCGGAACGTTCGAGCTGCGGTCCCGGTTGGGGGATCACGAGGCCGGCGCGGTGTTCCTCGGCGAGGACCCGTTCGGTCTGAGGGCCGCCGTGGCCGTCCTGGGTACCGCCGCGGGCGCGGATCCGGCCGTGCGGGACAGGTTCAAGGCCGCGGTCGAACGGCTTGCGGGGTATGGCCGGGTCCTGGCTTCGGCGCCTCGCGACCCGACCGCCTGGGCGGCGGTCGGCTACGAGTCCGATGAACGACTCCAGGACGCGATCGGGCTGCTTGACGCGGCTGCGCTCATGGGCGGATCGGGTGCCGCAGCCGCTGCGGGTGGTGCGGGGGCCGCCGGTGGCGCGGGGGCCGCGGTCGGGGCCGGCGACTCCTCTGGCGCTCTGGGGACGCCAGGAGTCCCTGGAACGCGGGGCTCTGGTGGGCCCGCGTTCGCGCCGCACTGGTCGGGTCAGCCGAACTCCGGGTGGAACGCGGCCCAGCCGCCTCCACCGATCGCTGCTGCCTCGTCCAAGTCGTCCGCGCCCGCCATCGTCATCGCGGGCGTGGTCGCGTTCATCGCGCTGCTCATGATCGGTGGCGTGGTGGTGTACGCGACGACGAAGCATGACAAGTCTGAAGCCGGGCCAACGCAGGAACCTCTGCCGCCGGTGCCTACCAGCGCGACACAACCGCCTGCCGAGCAGGACCAGACGCCTCCGCCGTCGATCTCACCCTTGCCGAGCCCCACGAACGTGCCCAAGCCCGGGGCTCCGGGTCCCGTTGCAGGACCGACCTATGGCAAGGGCGAGAAGAAGTACCACATGAAGCTCAGCGGCCTCCCGTTCGAGTTCGACGCACCCGGCACGTGGGGGTGCATGCGCAGCGATAAAGAACCCTTCGTCACCCGCTTTATCTGCGTCGACGATGGCGGGACGTTCCCGCCCTCCAAGAAGGACGGCGCGGGCGGGATGGTCGGGCTCCAGACGTGCGCGGCGCCCTGTGGGGACGGTGAGCGCAAGGCGCTGCGCAAGGCGATCGTGGTCGATGAGGGCGACTGGAAGCGTACGGACTCAACGACCATGTACGCCGAGATCGAGGGCAAGGACAGTAAGGGGAAGCAGGCCGTTCGGGTCGCGATGAGCCACGTGTTCGCGTCCAAGCCGGGTGGGCAGCCCGACACCGCCATCGCCGTTCAGCTGACCGGGCCGCCCGACACCAAGCAGACGATGCAGAAGCTCATCAACGAGATCCGCATTCGCACCTAAGGCGGCTGAGCCCGCTAAGCGCGCTAAGCCCGTTCCGGTCTATGCGGCGCGGAGGTGGGTTAGTAGCTGCTGGTAGCGCTGCCAGCCTTCTGGGGCACGGCCGTCGCCCAAGGCGAACCAAGTCATCGGGGAATGCTGCGGGCCTACCTGTGAACCCGGAATTTCTGCCGGGCCGGTCCTTGCGCCGTTCAGCGCCATGCCGACTACGCCAGGCGCTCCTGCCCATCGCGGTTCGACGGTCAGGTCGGCTCGGCCCGCGCAGACGTGCACGAGTACGGATTGCAGCGGATGAACGCCTCCGACCGTTCCGACCATGTTCGGCAGCTGCGCGAGCGGCGGGACCTCGCCAGGTCCGTATCCGATGGTCAAGGTCGTCAACTCCGACCGGCCACCGCCGCCGCCAGCGCCCCCACCGCCACCGTCGTCTGTCGAGGAGAAGTCCAGGACGGCGATGGCCGCGCGTTCGCCGCCGCCCACGACCGTGATCGGGCTGCTGGCGTCGCCGCGGACGAAGACGCCCAGGCTGGTCGGGTCCCATAGATGCTCGACCGGCTCGGCCCGGCCCCAACCGGCCGGCGCCTCGGACGTGAAGAGCCGCATCAGGTGCTCGACTGGCCCGCCGAGCGGACCGTTCGCCGGATGCTTGGCACGCAGAACGAGCGTGACCTGGAGACCCTGCGACGCGCTCGACTTCAGCTTGTAAGGGCGCGCGTAGTCCATTGCGTCCGGTACGGGCACGAACGCCTGGCCGTCCCAGTGCGACGGCCGCCCGCTCAGCCCGGCGTAGTAGCCGCCGTCGGCCCGTACGATCCACTCCGCCCGGCCCTCGATCATGTGGGTGCGCAGCGCCGAGGTCACCCGACTCCCCACCGGCGTGACGATCTGCAGGCGCCGCTCCGACAGCGCGCACTCGCGCGCCGCCTCGACCAGGTGCGGGCTCATCGGTACGACGGGACGGTCGGCGAGCACGACCATGGCGCGGCCGGTCAGGACGTCCGCCCCGCCCGCCAGGCGTGGGCGGGTGAGGGTGCTCACGGGCTCGACTCGTTCCATACCAGCCCGTCATGATCGGCGGCCAACCTGTCCGCACACTCCTCGGCGATCCGTACCGCCTCGTCCACGCCACCGGCGGCGCGCAGCTCCACCCACCACACCGGCGTCGTCACGGTCGTGCCGAGCAGCCGTTCCGCCTCGCTCGGCACGGCGATCAGCACCGGGTTCCGAACGATCACCAGCAGCCGTCCGGCGCCGTCGAACACCTGCGTCACGCCCGGCTGCTCGCCGACCGACAGCACGCTTCCGGCGGCGGTCTCCAGGCCCTCCAGCGCGGACCTGATCTCGGGCCGATCCCGCAGCAGCGCGACGAACTCCCTGCTCATTGCGGCCCCCAGGTCAGCGTGTGCCCGAACGCCTCGGCGGCGATCCGGGTCGCGGCCGTACGGGCTCCTGTGCCGATCCGGTCCGCCGTGATGGCCGAGCCCGAGGCCAGATGCCGGTCGCACGGCACGGACGTCACCGTCAGACCGCCGTCGGAGAGCACTTCCCTGGCGCGGTCCATGTCGCCGCCCGCGTTCTGCGCCACCAGGGCGATGACCGTACGGGACAGCAGCCCACCCATCTCGTTCTGCGCGAACCAGTCGAGCGCCGCCCGAGCGCTTAGCGCGCCTTCACTCGTTCCCGGCACCACGAACACCTGTGCGTGGGCCGAGCCGAGGATCTCCCTGTGTAGTGCGGATACCAACCCGGCACCGCAGTCGACGACGGCCGCTGCGAAGTAGCGGCCCAACCGCCCCGCCCCTGCCTGGAACGTCTTCAGGCTCAGTTCCTCGTTCACCCCGCCCTCCGAGGCACCCGACAAGACCCACAGCCCGTCCTCCGTACGCGCCAGGTAGGCCGCCGCTTCCTCCCAGGAACGAGGCCGGGCCGCCGCCAGGTCGTGCAGCGAACGCGGAGGGGCCACGCCTAGCCGAAGCGGCAGAGACCCTAGCCCCAGATCAGCATCGATCGCGAGCACCCGGTCTTCCCTATGCCGCCGCAGCACATCAGCTACAAGCGCCGCCACACAGGACTTCCCCGCGCCACCCCTGATGCTCGTCACCACAATCCGGCGGCACGAGGGCACGGGACGCCCCAGCTGAGCTGTCAGCTCGGACACGTTGCGCACGTCCCCTGCCGCCGAAGCGCCCACCATCTTGCGCATGCCGCGCCCTAGCCGCCGTACGGCCCGGTCGCCATGAGGCTTGCGCTTGACGAAGTCATCAAGGGGAAAAGCCGCGTCCGCAGGCGTTGCCGTTCCCTGGACAACCTCACCCGGCACCTGCGCAACAGGCCCCGCTCCAAAAGAGGCAGGCGGCGGCCCATACCTAGGCACAGGAACGACACTGCCTCCTTCGTTGGGCTGACCGTGCTGAGGCTGAACGTCCGCACCCTGTTGCCCGTGCGTGGTCGCAGGTGCCTGCCCGTGAGGGGAATCAGGCTGTTGGCCATAGGTGACGGCTGGCTGCTGAGCGGGAGGGGCGGTGGTCTCGGGTGAACGCGGTGCTGCAGGCGAAGGGCTGGGCGGGGCCGGAGCCACGGACGTAGGAGGAGACGCGGACGGCTGACCCCCTCGCGATGGTGCTTGCGCAGCCGGAACGATGCTGGACCCCGCAGCCCCCTCGTTCGCGTTGTGGTGAACGGGTTGGGCTGGGCCAGCGGGCAGGGCGTTGGGAAGAGACGCGTGGGCGTTCGTGCGCGCTTGCCCGTGCGCACGAGCCTCCTGGCCGTACACGGGGGTCGTCTGTTGAGTGGGCTGCGCGGTGGAGGGGGAGGTGGGCTGGAGTGAGCCTGGTGCTGCAGGAGGCGGGCCGGCCGGTAGCTGAGGCGTGGGCTGACCTGCGCCCGGCGCGGGTTGGGGACGCGGGCCTGGCCGCTGCTCTCGCGCCGGCGACTGCGCGGCCGGGACGACGCTGGTGCCCGCTGTCCCCTGGATCACGTTCGGCTGCGTGGGCTGGGGCAGGGCGTTGGGCTGGGACGCGTGGACGTTCGCCTGCGCTTGTCCGTGCGCGGCCGCAGGAGGCTGACCGTAGACGGGACCTGCGTGCTGCCGGCCGGGCGGGAGCGAACGTGGTGCCGTGGGTGGCGGGCCGGACGGGGCGGCGGCCGACGGTGGCTCGGGGACGCTGCGTACAGCGGGCAGGGCCGCAACGATTGGCGGCGCAGCTGCGGGCGTGGGCTGTGGCGCGGGTGACAGCGCAGGCTGAGGCGCGGGTGCGGGCTGCGGCGTGGACTCAGGTGCGGGCGGCGCTACAGGCTGTGGTGCGGCTGTGGGGTGAGCCGCGGGCGCGGCAAGTGCTGCGGGCTGAGCTGCAGGCGGCGCGGACTGAGACGCGGGCGGCACTACGGGCTGAGGTGCGGGTGCTGGCGCGGGCTGAGGCGCGGGTGCGGGTAGTGCTGCAGGCTGCGGGGCGGCCTTCGGGGCACGCGGCGCCTGCTGGGCTGGGCGCTGCTCCTGCCATGGGACTTGCTCGGCAGGGGCGACGTTGCTTCCTGGCCCGGTTGCGGTCTCGGCTGCGTTGGGCTGTGGCGGGTGGGCGTTCGGGCTCGCTTGTCCGTACGCGGGTAGGCCGGGTGCGCCCCGGTGACCGGGCGCGGGGGCGGGCGGGTGGTCTGGTGCGGTTGCGGGTTCCTGGCTGAGCGCGGGCAGGGGCGGCTGGGCGGCTGCGGGTGGAGTGGCGGCGGGCGGTGGGGGCGCGGGGAGGCCGTTGACGTTCTGCGGGAACGAGGGCGCAGGTGGCGGCGCGGTGGGAGCGGGAGGGGAAGTGGGGTGCTGGCCGTACGCGACCGAGGGGGTCTGCGGGGGCAGGTGCGCGGCGGCTGGTTGGGCGGGGGAGGGCCAGGAGGCGGGTGCGGGGGCCGGGGCTGGCGCCAGTTGGGGCGCGGGTTGCGTCGGCGCCGGGGCGGTGGGCCAGGGCGTGTTGGCGCGTGCCGGGGTGCCTGCGGGCGGCGGTACGGGGATGTGGGGGTGAGAAGTTGCAGGCGTGGCGGGAGCTTCGCTGGAGGGGACCTTGAAGGTCTCCGAGAGGTCCAGCATGGGGGCCAGATCGTGCGGGGGTTCGGGGCCGCGGAGGGGAACGGTCTCGGGGCGCGGGCTGGGCGGGGTCAGGCCGGTATCGAGTGCCTCGAGCTCGTGCAGCACGTCGTGCTGCCAGTTGCGATCGGACACCGATCTCCTCAAAGCGGTGCGTAACACCCGGTTCTGACGAGTCTAGTCATGTCTCGTGCGGAAAGAGTTAGGTGATTGGGAGAGATGTCAGAGGTAGAGGCCATAGTGGTTCGAGTCGGGGGCCGGGGATGGCGGGAGGTCCTCGGGGTGCAGGGTGAGGACCTCGGCGTCGGTGGGGCTCGCGGCGGTGGTGATGCGCTGGCTCTGGTTGGCGACGGCGGCGTCCAGGAGGTTGCGCATCAGGCGGCCGTTGCCGAACGCGGGGCCGCGGGAGGTGCCGCGGAGGCGGTTGCGGAGTTCGCCGGGGAGACCGTCGGCGAGGGTGAAGCCTTCGGCGGCGGCCAGGTGCTCGAAGATGGCGACGAGCTCGTTGTCGGCGTAGTCGGGGAAGGGGAGGCGCTTGGCGAAGCGGGACTCAAGGCCCGAGTTGGCCTTCATGAACGCGGTCATCTCGCGTTCGTAACCGGCGGCGATGACCAGCAGGTCGCCCCGGTAGTCCTCCATGAGCTTGACGAGGACGGAGATCGCCTCTTGCCCGTAGGTGTCGCGGTCGGTGGTGAGGGAGTAGGCCTCGTCGATGAACAGGACGCCGCCCAGGGCCTGTTCGACGGCCGCCTGGACCTTGGGGGCGGTCTGGCCGAGGTAGGGGCCGATCAGGTCGCTGCGGCCGACCTCGACCAGGTGGCCTGAGGACAGCAGGCCCAGCTGGGCGTAGATGCGCGCGATCAGGCGGGCGACGGTGGTCTTGGCGGTGCCGGGGTTGCCGGTGAAGAGCATGTGCCGGGTGGGGAACGACTGGGGCTGCCCGGCGGCGCGGCGCAGGTCCTGGCTGCGGGCCTCGGCGACCAGCTTGCGTACCTCTTCCTTGACCGCGTCGAGGCCGATCAGGGATTCGAGTTCGGCGATGGGGTCGCCGGAGGAGGGCACAGGAGTGTCACCCATGAGGGAGGCCGGGAAGTCCTCGGGGAGCAGGGCGGACAGCTCGGCGGGGGTGACCCGCTTCTTGGAGACGACGCGGCGGGACTGGAGGGCGGTGGTGCGTTCGCAGAGGTTGCGCATCAGGCGGGCGTTGCCGAACGAGCGGCCTCGGGGTGCGCGGCGCAGCAGGTCGGCGATGCGGTGGCGGGCCTCGGCGGTGACGTCCAGGCCGGCCTGGGAGGCCATGGAGGTGAAGATCTCGGTGAGCTCGTCGTCGGTGAAGTCGGGGAAGCGGATCGTGGTGGGGAAGCGGGAGGCCAGACCGGGGTCGGAGCCGATGAAGCGGCGCATCTCGCGGTCGTAGCCCGCGACGATGACGACGAGGTCGTCGCGGTGGTCCTCCATCATCTTGACCAGTTCGGCGATGGCCTCGGAGCCGTAGTCGCCGTCGTAGTCGGAGGAGGTGAGGGAGTAGGCCTCGTCGATGAACAGCACGCCGCCGACGGCGCGCTGGACGACGGCGCGGGTCTTCACGGCGGTCTCGCCGATGTACTCGCCGACGAGTTCGGCGCGGGACACCTCGACGAGGTGGCCGGACGGCAGCGTTCCGAGGTCCTTGTAGATGCGGGCCAGGAGTCGGGCGACGGCGGTCTTGCCCGTGCCAGGGTTGCCGGTGAAGACCATGTGGCGGGCGGGGGACGAGACCGGCAGGCCCGAGTCGCGGCGGAGCTTGGCGGCCTGGGCGCTGGCCACCATCAGGTCGATCTCGTGCTTGACGGTCGCCAGGCCCGTCATCGCGGCCAGCTCGGCGCGCGGGTCGCCGGAGGTGCCCGCGGCGTCGAACGTGGCGGGGATGTCGGCGCGCTTCACGACCAGCTCGGCGCCGGTCTCGGTGTGCTTCCGTACGGACTCGACGACGAGATCGGCGAGGCGGTGGGCCATGCGGGCGTTGCGCAGGTTCCGTACGGGCGGGGTGGCCGACAGCAGGCGACCGGCGGCGGTGAGCGCGTGCTTGTGGGCCCGCGCGCCGCGCTCGTGCAGCGCCCGGCTGAACAGCTCGGCGTAGCCCTCGGCGGTGAACGGCTGTGTACGGGCGACCTTGAAGCGCAGCGACAGGCCCGGGTTGACCTCGCGGACGCGTTCGTCGCCGCCGGGCTCGCACAGGGCGACGACGTGCAGGTCCTCGAAGACGTCGAGGGAACGGTGGAGCTCCTCCAGCATGGCCTCGCCGCTGCGGGGATCGCGGGACATGTCGTCCAGCCCGTCGATCACCATGAGGTTGGAGCCGTTGCAGTCGCGCGCGTCGATGTAGATGTTGTTGGTGGCCGCGGACACGGTCTTGCCGGCGAAGAAGTCGTCGGCCAGCCAGACGGGCGGGCCGCTGATGCCGCGTTCCTGGAGCAGCCTGGCGATCTCCTGCGCGGCGTCGCGCTTGCCGGTGCCGTCCGGGCCGACCAGCAGCAGCCGTACGGGCGGGCCGCCGGCGGCGATCTCCTCCAGCGCCGCGACCACCTCGGGCTGGCCGACCAGGCCGGAGCCGACCTCCTGCTTGCGGGCCGGGCGGGACGGGGCGGCGCTCTTGCTCAGCGAGGCGGCCAGCGGGTTGACGACGCGGCGGCGGGGCGTGAAGAGGCGGCGCAGGTCGGTCTGGAACTGGTTGACCGGGATCCACACGGGGTTCGGCGCGGTCACCTCCTCCGGGAGGCCCTGCACGATGCCGGTGAAGCGGACCGTCATGTCGAGCCAGGCGCGGCACGCGTCGGCCTCGCCCGCGCCCAGGCAGCGGCTCAGCCACGACCGCGACTCCTGGAACCACTCGTTCGGCTTGAACGTGGCCCGTGCGGCCGCGAACCGTTCCAGCAGCTCGCCGTAACGGTCGGCGCCGAGGACGACGGCCAGTTCGGCGGGGACCTCGGTGAGCTCGGCCTGCAGAACGAGGTTGGCGAAGAGGGTGAGCTCGGGCTGGTCGTGCGGCGCGACCTCCAGGAGCCGTTCGTGCACGGGCAGCAGCCCCGCGCACACCCACTCCAGGTAGCCGATCGGGCCGGTGAGCTCGGGCAGCGCGGCGAGGGTCTCGTCGTCGGCGCGGGCGGCCCACAGGGCCTGCTGGTCGGCGGACGAGGCGTCCAGGTCGAGGTCGGGCGGCGGGTCGTCGAACAGCCGGATCATCGCCTGCCGCCGCTTCTCCAGCGGCTCCAGGCCCTCGAAGATGTCCAGCGACTCGCGGTACAGCGGCATGGCCAGGCTCTGGTCGGGCGCGTCCCGCAGCCAGTCCATCGGCCGGAACGAGCCGGAGCCCGCGCCCCAGGACGCGGGCTCGCGGAAGGTGTCGGGCTTCTCGCTGTAGTAGTGGCCGAACAGGTGCCCGGACAGTGCCGCCTGCGAGCCCGCGACGATCGCCGCCGACCCGGTCAGGAAGTCGATGGTGAGCAGCAGATCGGCGACCACCAGGGACGCGGGGGTGGCCAGCATCCCGTGCCGGTCGGCGGTGAGGTGCTCGCAGCGCGGATCGGCCACCAGCCGGTCCAGGCGCTCGCGGATCTCGTCGTAGAGGCCGTCCGGCACGCGCCAGGGACCGTGCGCATAGACGTCCAGGACCGGCTCATCGGTGACCAGCGATTCCAGATGCTCCGGCAGTCGCACCGCGCGTCCTCCCCGTTACCCCGTGTTCAACCCCGTTGTACGAACCGGGGCAAAAGCCTAGAGGTTTCCCGGGGTCAGCGCGTCCTGTCCGGGGCCAATGGACACCGGTGGGAACGATCGTCGCTTTTTTCCAGCCCGAGGATCTTGTGGTTTGTTCACGTATCCGTGGGCTGTGTTCCCCCGCACCTGCCGATCAACTGGGTAGGAACACCCCCGAAAGAGGTCGCCGGCGCCCGGGAGAACCACCGTGATCCAGAAGCTGCTCGTCGCCAACCGTGGTGAGATCGCCGTACGGGCGTTCCGCGCCGCCTACGAGCTGGGCATCTCCAGCGTGGCGGTCTACGCCCATGAGGACCGGTTCTCGCTGCACCGGCAGAAGGCCGACGAGGCGTACGAGATCGGGGAGCTCGCGCATCCGGTGCGCGCCTACCTCGACGTGGAGGGCATCGTCGAGACCGCGCTGCGCGTGGGCGCCGACGCCATCTACCCCGGTTACGGCTTCCTGTCGGAGAGCCCCGAGCTGGCCGAGGCGTGCGAACGGAACGGCATCACGTTCGTCGGCCCGCCCAGCCAGGCCCTCAGCCTGGCGGGCAACAAGATCGAGGCGGTGGCGGCCGCGCGGCGCGCCGGGCTGCCCGTGCTGCGGTCCACGACCCCGGCCGAGGGCCAGGAGCTGGCCGCGGCCGACGAGGTCGGCTTCCCGCTGTTCGTGAAGGCCGCGGCGGGCGGCGGCGGGCGCGGGCTGCGCCGCGTCGACCGCCGCGAGGACCTGGAGGCCGCCGTCCAGACGGCCCGCCGCGAGGCCGAGAGCGCGTTCGGCGACGCGACCGTCTTCCTGGAGCAGGCCGTCGACCGGCCCCGCCACATCGAGGTCCAGGTCCTGGCCGACTCCGCCGGCCATACCGTTCACCTGCGCGAACGCGACTGCTCGGTGCAGCGGCGCCACCAGAAGGTCGTCGAGATCGCGCCCGCGCCGCGCCTGGAGCCCGAGGTCGCCGAGCGACTGTGCGAGGACGCGGTGAAGTTCGCCCGCGAGATCGGCTACGTGAACGCCGGGACGGTCGAGTTCCTGGTCAACGCGGCCGGCGAGCACGTCTTCATCGAGATGAACCCGCGCATCCAGGTCGAGCACACGGTCACCGAGGAGGTCACCGGGATCGACCTCGTGCAGAGCCAGCTGCGCATCGCGGGCGGCGAGACGCTCTACGACCTGCGCATCTCCCAGGACGACATCACCGTCTCCGGGTTCGCGGTCCAGTGCCGCATCACGACCGAGGACCCGGCGAACGACTTCCGCCCCGACACCGGCAAGATCTCCGCGTACCGTTCGCCGGGCGGCGCGGGCGTACGGCTGGACACCGGCACCACCCACGCGGGCGCCGTCGTCACCCCGCACTTCGACTCGCTGCTGGTGAAGCTGACCTGCCGCGGCCGTACGTTCGAGGACGCCGTACGGCGGGCCCGGCGCGCGGTCGCCGAGTTCCGCATCCGCGGCGTCTCCACCAACATCCCGTTCCTGCAGGCCCTGCTGGACGAGGCGGACTTCCGCGCGGGCGGGGTCAGCACGTCCTACATCGCCGACCATCCCGAGCTGCTGACCGCCCGTTCCAGCGGCGACCGGGCCACCCGCCTGGTGCGCTACCTCGCCGACGTCACGGTCAACAAGCCGCACGGTGAGGCGCCGACCGACCTCGACCCGGCCACCAAGCTGCCCGATCTCCCCGACATCGCGCCGCCCGCCGGGTCGCGCGACAGGCTGATGGAGCTCGGCCCGCAGGCGTTCGCCGCCGAACTGCGCGCGCAAAAGGCGCTCGCGGTCACCGACACCACGTTCCGCGACGCGCACCAGTCGCTGCTGGCCACGCGCGTCCGCACGTTCGACCTGCTCACCGCCGCGCCCTACCTGGCGCGGATGACGCCGCAGCTGCTCTCGGTCGAGGCGTGGGGCGGCGCCACCTACGACGTCGCGCTGCGCTTCCTGAACGAGTCGCCGTGGGACCGGCTCGCCGCGATCCGCGAGGCCGCGCCGAACCTGTGCATCCAGATGCTGCTGCGCGGCGCCAACACCGTCGGCTACACCCCCTACCCCGACACCGTCGCCCGCGCGTTCGTCACCGAGGCCGCCAAGACCGGCGTCGACATCTTCCGGATCTTCGACGCGCTGAACGACATCGACCGGATGCGCCCCGCGATCGACGCCGTTCTGCAGACGCACGCCATCGCCGAGGGCACGCTCTGCTACACCGCCGACCTGTCCGACCCGGGCGAGCAGCTCTACACGCTCGACTACTACCTGCGGCTGGCCGAGCAGCTCGTCGAGGCGGGCGTGCACGTGCTGTGCATCAAGGACATGGCGGGCCTGCTGCGCGCGCCCGCCGCCCGCACGCTCGTGACCGCGTTGCGCGAACGGTTCGACCTGCCCGTTCACCTGCACACCCACGACACCGCGGGCGGCCAGCTGGCCACCTACCTCGCCGCCGTCGAGGCCGGGGTGGACGCGATCGACGGCGCCGCCGCGCCGCTGTCCGGAACGACCAGCCAGCCGCCGCTGCAGGCGATCGTCGCGCACACCGACTTCACCGAGCGCGCCACCGGCCTGGACCTGGCCGCCCTCACCTCGCTGGAGCCGTACTGGGAGGCCGTGCGCAAGCTGTACGCGCCGTTCGAGATGGGCCTGCCGTCGCCGACCGGCCGCGTCTACCGGCACGAGATCCCCGGCGGGCAGCTGTCCAACCTGCGCCAGCAGGCCGTCGCGCTCGGCCTCGGCGACCGGTTCGAGGAGATCGAACGGCAGTACGAGGCGGCCGACGCCATCCTCGGCCGCCTGGTCAAGGTCACCCCGTCCAGCAAGGTCGTCGGCGACCTGGCGCTGCACCTGGTCGCGGCCGGTGCCGACCCCGGCGACTTCGAGGCGCATCCCGAGCGCTTCGACATCCCCGACAGCGTGATCGGCTTCCTGAACGGCGAACTGGGCGACCCGCCCGGCGGCTGGCCCGAGCCGTTCCGCGGCGCCGCGCTCGCCGGACGCCACCACCCGCCCGCGCGCGCCGAGCTCACCGGCGCCGAGGAGAAGGCGCTGGCGGGCCCGGAGGTCCGCGACACCCTCGACCGGCTGCTGTTCCCCGGCCCCGCCAAGGACTACCGCGAGGCGCGCGCCGCGTACGGCGACCTGTCGCTGCTGCCGACCAGCGCGTTCCTGTACGGGCTGCGCACCGGCCAGGAGTTCTCGTTCGACCTCGAACCGGGCGTCCGAGTCCTCGCGTCGCTGGAGGCCGTCGGTGAGATCGACGAGGCCGGCGTCCGCCAGGTCATCTGCAACGTGAACGGCCAGCTCCGCACGCTGTCGGTCCGCGACAAGTCCGTGGCCTCCGACGCCCCGCCGGTCGAACGCGCCGACCCCGGCGACCCCGGCCACGTCGCCGCCCCGTTCGACGGCTCGGTGACCCTCCGCGTCGCCAAGGGCGACCAGGTCGCCGCCGGCGACGTCGTCGCCACCATCGAGGCGATGAAGATGGAGGCCTCCATCACGGCCCCCGTGGCCGGCACCGTCGCCCGCCTCGCCGTCCCCGTAGCCACCCAGGTCCAGGCCGGCGACCTCCTCCTAGCCATCACCTGACCCGCTTCATCGCGCCGATCTTGCTCTCAGCGCCGTTTGGAAACGTTTCCAAGGGCCATGAGAGCAAGATCGGCGTTTTGGGGGGGGTGGGGATGGGTGTTAGCGGGTGGCGTAGGTGGCCAGGGAGGGGGCCAGGGCGTCGAAGGCTTGTTGGGTTTCGTCGGCGAGGACGATCTCGATCTCGTCGTGGGTCTTGTCTTCGAGGGTGAGGCGCATCGTCTCGTTGAAGAGCAGTTTCAGGACGCCGATGAGCTGGGCGGCGGCGACGCGGGGGCGGATGGCGTACGGGGCGGCGCCGGTCTCCGAGGCGAGCAGGTCGGCGAGGCGTTCCTCCCGCTCCTCGTGGAACTCGCGGAGGCGGGCCACCAGGGCGGGGCTGCCGGTGATCATGGCGGCGAAGGCGGGGCCGGAGAAGCCGATGATCGCGTTGTGGTCGACGATCTGGGTGAGGGTGTCGCGGCGCAGGGCGGCCAGGGCGGATTCGCCTTCGGCGCGTTCCCGTACGGCCTTGGCGGGCATGTCGACGAACACCTCGTGCAGGTCGAGCGCGAGGTCCTCCTTGCGCGGGAAGTAGTTCGTCACGGTCATCTTGGCCACCTGGGAGGCGGCCGCGACGTCGGCGATCGTCACCTTGTCGTAGCCGTGCTGAAGGAAGAGCCGGGTGGCGTTGTGGGAGATGTTCTCCCTGGTCTGACGCTTCTTGAGCTCCCTGAGCCCCATGCCTTGTTCGGCCTTGCGTTCACCCATGTCCCCACCTTAGCAGAGATGGACCTAAGTTTATTGTTGACACATCTCTAGGTCTGACCTAAATTTAGGTCCACCGGCTCACCGGATGGAGGCAGTGATGAACCTGCGCGTTACTTACGCCTGATGTGGATGATTCGTCGCCGGTCCGGGAATGGTTGTTCCCGGCCCGGTGTTCCCCTCAACGCCCCCAGTGGAAGGACTTGCCGTTGACCGCAACCGCCCGCACCACTCGTAACAACTCCGTCGCCATCGGCGGCGTGGACCCGGTCAAGGACTACCTCAAGCAGATCGGGCGGACCCCCCTGCTCACGGCCGAGCAGGAAGTGGAACTGGGCGAACGGATCGAGGCCGGAGCGCTCGCCGCGTTGCGCCTCGAGAACGAGGACGGCAGCCTGACCCTCGATGAGCGCCGCGTGCTGGAGTTCAGGGTCGCTGACGGTCAGCTCGCCAAGGACCGGATGGTCGAGGCCAACCTCCGCCTGGTCGTGTCGATCGCCAAGCGTTATGTCGGCGGGGGACTGCCGCTGCTGGACCTGGTCCAGGAGGGCACGATCGGCATGATGCGCGCGGTCGAGAAGTTCGACCATCACCGCGGCCTGAAGTTCTCCACGTACGCCACGTGGTGGATCAAGCAGGCGGTGGGGCGCGCGCTGGCCGACCAGAGCCGCACGATCCGGATCCCGTCGCATGTGGTCGAGGTCCTCAACAAGGTGACCCGCACGCAGCGCAAGATGCTCCAGGACCTCGGCCGCGAGGCCACCTCCGAGGAGCTGGCCGCCGAGCTCGACATCACCCCCGAGAAGGTCGACCAGGTGCTGCGCTGGGCGCGCGACCCGGTGTCGCTGCACACCCCGTTCGGCGACGACGGCGACGGCGAGCTCGGCGACGTGATCGAGGACGACTCGCCAGGCCCCGCCGACGCGGTCGCCGCCTCGATGCTGCGCGTGCACCTGGACGCCGCGCTGGAGACGCTGACCGAACGCGAGGCCGGCGTCATCACGATGCGCTTCGGCCTCGCCGGCGAGGAGCCCAAGACCCTCGACGAGGTCGGCAAGGTCTACGGCGTCACGCGCGAGCGCATCCGCCAGATCGAGTCCAAGGGCATGCACAAGCTGCGCCACCCGTCCCGCGCGCGGGCGCTGGAGGGCCTGCTCACCACCTGAGCGAGCCCTCCAGAGCCCACGCCCGGCCAGGGCCCACCACCGGGCCGGGGCGCCGATCGCGGCGACGGCGCGAGGGTCGGCGATGGCGCGAGGGTCGGCGATGGCGCGAGGGTCGGCGATGGCGCGAGCGATGGCGTTGATGATGGCGCGGGCGTCGACGATGGCGACGGCGCCAGCAATGGTCATGCTCAGTGGCGGACGATCCAGTGGTCGTTCGCGCCCGCTCGGATGAACTTCAAGCTGGGGCACAGGTAGTCGGACGGATCGGGGTCGGTGTACGGCTGCCAGGGAGAGTCGGTCGGGGTGGCGGGGGTCCAGGCGCCGCCCCGGCGCAGCTTGATGGAGCTGCTCTCGAAGACGGTCTTCGCGGCGTCCGTGCAGTAGTACGCGGTGCCGGTGCGCGGGTTGCGGCTGGCGTAGATCTCGAAGATGTTCCAGCCGTACGAGAGGCCGCTGGTGTCGCGGCCCGACTTGCTGAAGAACAGGTCCCACTTCGCCGTCGTGTAGTTGTAGAGGTAGGACGACCAGGCGTTGGTGCCCGCGTTCGTGCGGACGAGCTGGACCGAGTAGGCGCGCAGGCCGTTGACGTCGGCGGTGTAGGTCGACATGAACGTGGCGTCCATCTTCTTCTCGACCTTGGGCCCGTCGCCGCCGCACCAGTCCCACGCCCACAGCTCGTTCCCCACGGCCTGCGAGTACACGGTGGTGATCTCCATGCAGGACGCGGCGGCCTTGATGGTCGGGGTGTAGGTGAAGTCCTGGCTGTAGGACACCTTGTAGCTCGGGTCCACGCTCTGGGAGGCCATCATGCCGTCGTGCGTTCCGGCGGCGGGTTCGACGCCCCAGAAGTGGTGGATCTGTTCGCGCACCCCCGCCCGCCGCGTCTGGTGGAGTTGGGCGAACGCGCGCACGGCCTTGGCGTTGCGTGCGTTGGGGGTGAACGCCTCGACCCCGACGACCCGGCCGCCCTTCGGAGCGTTCGGATCGGGGGCCGATGAGGGATTCGGTGCGTGGGCCGGTGACCGGGCCGACGAATGAGCCGGTGAGTGGGCCGTCCACTGGGCCGATGGCTGGGCCGGCGAGTGGGGCGGCGAGGCGGCTTGGGCCAGGGCGGGGTGCGAGGGAGCGACCGCGACAGCGGCCGTTCCCGCGAGCAGGGTGAGTCCGATTCGACGCAGCATCGCGCGGTTCCTCCGAGGGGGTGCGCCGGAACGCCCGGGATCGCCGGGGCCCGGCTGGGTGAGGAAGGGGATTCGGCATTCGCGCGATTGCCTGCGCCAGTATGCGGAGCTATTGGATATTGAGTCAACGAAGTCCTTTTCACTTGAAATTCGGGTCCCCTCGATGGGGCCCGTGAGCGGTACTGTGACCGCAGGGCGCGGGACTTGGAGACGGTGCATGAGTGCGTCGCGACCGCTTCACGGCGTTGCGAGAACGGCCCTGGGAGTGGCGCGAATGCGCGCCGCCGAGTCCGCCAGACCCGACCGGCTGTTCGAGGATCCCTACGCGCAGGCGTTCGTCGCGGCCGGAGCACAGAGTCAGGCCGCCGCGATCGGGGAGGCCACCGCGGACACCTCAAGCTCCCCACAGCCCGAGCAGGGCGTGCCCGAACCGGGCTCGCTCCGAGCGCTGATGGCCTACCAGACCGTGATCCGCACTCGGTTCTACGACGACTACCTGCTCGACGCGTGCGACAGGGGAATCCGCCAGATCGTGCTGCTGGCGGCGGGCATGGACACCCGCGCCTACCGGCTGGGCTGGCCGGTCGGGCTCCGGCTGTACGAGGTGGACCTGCCGTCCGTGCTGGAGTTCAAGGACGACGTGATGAGCGGCGCGGACGCGGTGACCGCGTGCACGCGCGTCTCATGCCCGGCCGACCTGCGCGAGGACTGGCCCTCGGCGCTGACCGAGGCGGGCTTCGCGCCCGGCGAGCCGACCGCGTGGCTGGCCGAGGGGCTGCTCATCTACCTCACGGCTGAGGAGGCCGCCGAGCTGCTCACCCGCATCGGCGATCTCTCCGCGCCCGGCAGCCGGCTCGCCTGTGAACGCGGCGACGGCATCGACTGGCTCCGCGAGCAGGCCAAGGAGGTGCCCGCACTGTCGCGCGCCGTCGGCCTGTGGAAGGGCGGCCTCGGGGACGATACGGGCGGCTGGCTGGAGGGGAACGGCTGGTCGGTCGAGCAGCACGATCTGAGCTCGCTCGCCGAGTCGTACGGCCGCACCCCGCCCACCGCCTCACGCAGCGGCTTCCTCGTAGCAACCCGCGAGGGAGACAAGCCCGAAGAGAGCGCCGTCGAAGTGTCCGGCGCGTCCGACGCGAGCGCCGCCGACGAATCCAACCTGCCCGACTAGCCCACCGCCGCCGAGCCCGGCCAGAACGCCGCCGACGAGTCCGATCTGCCGGACCAGAGCGCCGCCGACGAGTCCGGTGACGGCGCCGCCGCCGAACGCGATCTGCCCGGCCTGCCTGGCCAGAGTGCCGCCGAGCCCGGCGAGAGCCCCGCTGAAACATCCGGTCTCCCCGACCGGAGCGCCGCTGGCGAGGGCGATGAGAGCGCCGCCGACGAATCCGGTCTACCCGGCCGGAGCGCCGCTGGCGAGTCCGGCGAGAGTGCTGCAGACGGGGCGGGGTGCACGGGGAGGGCGGTCAGGGCTGGACCAGGTCGGTGGGGTCGGTGTTGGCGCCGCAGAGGACTACCGCGACGCGTTCGCCGGGGGCGGGACGGTAGGCGCCGGACTGGAGGGCGGCGAGGGCGGCGGCGGTGCCGTGTTCGACGACCAGGCGGTAGCGGTCCCACAGGCGGCGGCGGGCGTGGACGATCGCGTCGTCGGTGACCAGGACCGAGCGGACGCCGGAACGGGAGGCGACGCGGAAGGCGATCTCGCCGACGCGGGTGGCGCCCAGGGAGTCGGACGCGACGCCGGAGACGTCCACGTCGACGGGCCGCCCGGCGCGCAGCGCGCGGTTCAGGGTCGGGCAGGCCTCGGGCTCGACGGCGACGACGTTCGCGTGCCCCTCGACCGCCGCCGCGACGCCGGCCATCAGGCCGCCGCCGCCCACCGAGATCAGGATCGTGTCGACCTCGCCGTCGGTCTGCTCCAGCAGTTCCAGGCCGAGCGTGCCCTGGCCCGCGCAGACCTCGGGCTGGTCGTAGGCGTGGCAGAACAGCGCGCCGGTGTCGGCGGCCCGCTTGGTCGCGGCCTCGGCCGCCTCGGCGTAGCGGTCGCCCACCTGGACCACGGTCGCGCCGATCGCGCGGAGCTTGGCGACCTTGGTCGCGGGGGCGTTCACCGGCACGTACACCTCGGCGGGCACGCCTACCTCGGAGGCGGCGTACGCGACGGCCAGCCCGGCGTTGCCGCCGGACGCGGTCACCACGCCCTCGGCGGGCAGGCCGCCCTCCTCGGCCGCCGACAGCAGCCGGTTGAACGCCCCGCGCGCCTTGAACGAGCCGGTGTGCTGGAGGTGTTCGAGCTTGAACCACAGCCGGGAGCCGTGCTGCCCGCCGGAGTCGACGT
Organism: Actinomadura barringtoniae; assembly: GCF_017573505.1. Lineage (GTDB taxonomy): Bacteria > Actinomycetota > Actinomycetes > Streptosporangiales > Streptosporangiaceae > Spirillospora > Spirillospora barringtoniae. The sequence continues at coordinate 483,767 of NZ_JAGEOJ010000003.1, read as the reverse complement.
CGGCGACCGGGGTCCGGCGCACCCGCCCGGCGATCCGGGAGGCGGCCGTCCGGGCGTCGAAGCTGGTGATCATGCTGCATGCCTTTCGCGGGATTGAGGGCAGGGAAAACCGTATGCGTTCACGGCCCCCGCTGGTGCAAGGTGGGGACGGCCTGTCGCGGGGGCACGGCCGGAGAGGACGCAGCGATGGAGATCCACGAGTACGCCAGGCTTGACGCGATCGCACTCAGGGAGCTGATCGCGACGGGCAAGGTTTCCGCGGCGGAGGTCGAGGAGGTCGCGCGCCGGGCCCTGGAGCTGGCGAACGCCCGGTTGAACGCCCTGACGATGCCGTTGTTCTCGCCCGCGCTGGAGCACGCCGGACGGGGACCCTTCGCGGGCGTGCCGTTCCTGATCAAGGACAGCGCTCCGCTGGCCGAGGGCGTGCCGTTCTCCATCGGCACCCGGGCGATCCCGCCGCACATCACGGCGGAGCGCGACACCGAGGTGATGAGCCGGTTCCGCGCGGCGGGGCTGGTGACGCTCGGCCAGACCACCGCGCCGGAAATGGCGATCAGCTTCGCCACCGAGTCGGCCCGGTACGGGATCACCCGCAATCCCTGGGATCTCGACCGGGGCACGGGCGGCTCCAGCGGCGGCTCGGCCGCGCTGGTCGCCGCGGGCGCGGTACCCATGGCGCACGGCAGCGACGGGGCCGGTTCGATCAGGATCCCGGCCTCGGCCTGCGGGCTCGTGGGCCTGAAGCCGACGCGCGGCCGCACCCCGGCCGGTCCCGGCGCCGACGAGCACGGCTTCGGGATGTCCTACGACTTCGCGCTGACCCGGACGGTCCGGGACGCCGCCCACCTGCTCGACGCGGTCGCCGGTCCCGGGGTCGGCGACAAGTACGAGGTCCCGAGGCCCGCTCGCCCCTACGCCGGCGAACTGGGCGCCGAGCCCGAGCGGCTCAGGGTGGCGTTGTCGGTCCGGTCGTGGTCGGGCGGGACCGTGGACCCCGAGGTGGCCGAGGCGACGATCGCGGCCGCCCGGCTGCTGGAGGAATTCGGGCACGACGTCGGGGAGGCGGGACCCGAGGTCACGCCGGAGGAGATCGTCGAGGGGTGCCGGCACCAGCTGGCCGCCGTCGCGGCTCCGTATCTCATGGCCCCGGTCGACCTGCCGAAGCAGGTGTTCGCCGAAGTGGCCTGGAAGGTCGTGGAGGAGGCGAGAAGCCTCAGCGCGATGGAACTGCTGGCCGGCTTCGCGCGGCAGAACGCGCTCACCCGCAAGGTCGGGGCGTTCTTCACCCGCTACGACCTGCTGGTCACTCCGACGCTGGCATGGCCCCCGGCGCCGCACGGGACGTTCGACTTCGACGACGCCGAGCAGACCACGACGGGCTGGCTGGAGAGCATCTTCCAGTACGGGCCGTTCACGATGCTGTTCAACGTCTCCGGGCAACCCGCCATCAGCCTGCCGCTCGGGCAGAGCAGCGGCGGGCTGCCGATCGGCGTCCAGCTCGTCGCCCCGTACGGGCGCGAAGACCTGCTGCTGCGGCTGGCCGCCAGGTTCGAGGAGGCCATGCCCTGGTGCGACCGGACCCCGCCGCATCACGTCGCGGCCGGTCAGGCGGGTTCGGACTCGGGTTCGTCGGCCAGGTAGGGCGGCGCGGGCTCGTACTGGATGTAGCGGCGCACGGCGCGGGCGTGGTCGCGGCCGTGCAGCCGTCCGATCAGCCACAGGGCCATGTCGATCCCGGCCGAGACGCCCTGGCTGGTGGCGAGCTTGCCGTCGACGACGTAGCGGGCGTCTCGGACGACGGTGATGCCGCCGCGTGCCTGGAGCGTGTCCTCGAACGCGTGGTGGGTGGCGACGCGCCGGTCGCGGGCCGGGCCCGCCTCGTGCAGCAGCAGCGAGCCGGTGCACACGCTGGTGGTCCACTCGGTGCCCGCGTCCACCTTCCTGATCCACTCCATCAGCACGGGGTTGTCGACCTCGCGCCGGGTACCCATGCCGCCGGGCACGAGCAGCACGTCCAGCGGAGGGTGGTCCTCCAGCGTGTGGTCGGGCAGCACCCGCAGGCCCTTGGCGCAGCGGACGGGGCCGGGGCCTTCTGCGATCAGCACCGCCTTGTCGGCGTTCTCGCGCATCATCGAGGAGGCCGTGAACACCTCCCACGGGCCGACGAAGTCCAGTTCCTCGGCTTCCTCGAAGACCAGCAGGCCATAGGTCGTCATGCGTGCTCCTTCGTCGAGTTCATCGCGTTCGTCGAGTTCATCGCGTTCATCGCGTTCATCGCGCGGAATCGATCTCGGTAGTCGGAAGGGGAGACGCTGAGCGCCCGGTGGAAGGCGCGGCGCAGCGTTTCGGCGGTGCCGAACCCGAGCCGCCGGGCCATCGCCTCGAGCGGCTCACCGGTCTCGGCGAGCGCGCGCCGCGCCGCCTCGATCCGGACGCGTTCGACGTACGAGGCGGGCGGCACGCCCAGCTCGCCGGTGAAGCGGCGCTGCAGATGCCGCGGGCTCAGCCCGGCCGCCTCGGCGAGGTCGCCGATCGAGTGCCGGGCGCCGGGATCGGCGTGCACCGAGGCCACGGCGGCACGGATCGGGTCGGTCGCGGGCTGCTCGGACCACAGCGGCACGCTGAACTGCGACTGGCTGCCGGGGCGGCGCAGGAACATCACCATCTCCTGCGCCACCGCGTGCGCCACGTCGCGGCCGTGATCCTCCTCGACCAGCGCGAGCGCCAGGTCCATCCCGGCGGTCACGCCGGCCGAGGTCCAGACCCGCCCGTCCCGGATGAAGATCGGGTCGCAGTCGACGGTCAGCTCGGGGTGCTCGCGGGTGAGCTGCGCCTCGCGGCCCCAGTGCGTGGTGACGCGCCTGCCGTCCAGCAGCCCGGCGGCGGCCAGCAGGAACGTGCCGCTGCACACCGAGGTCACGCGCCGCGCGGTCGCTCCGGCGGCGGCGATCCAGTCGACGAGGGCCCGGTCGTGGCGCGCCTCGTCCACGCCCAGGCCGCCGCAGATCAGCAGCGTGTCGATGCCGCCGGGGTCCAGGTCGCCGGTGCCGTACGCGGCGTGGATCGGCAGCCCGCTGTGCGCCTTCACCGGCCCCGCCTCGGGGGCCAGGACCTGGCATGCGTACTCGCCGGTCAGGCGGCCGGCGTACGCGAAGACCTCGTGCGGTCCCACCAGGTCGATCGGGTGGAACCCGTCGTAGATCACGAAGACGACGCGGTGCATGCCTCCAGGCTGCCCCCTGCCGAATATGGCGTCAACGACGGGCACCCCACCATTCGCGCCATGGTTGCCTGGCCGCCGGCTCGCGCTACGCCGGGTCCTTGAACGTGCAGTCGGCCGGGGCGTCCGGCGGGACGAAGTCGGTCCGGATCGGGAGCGGTGCCTCCTTGATCGTGTAGCCCTTCAGCCAGTGGTCGTACGGCCCTGGGCTGGCAGGGCTGAACGGCGCGGGGCCGGTGCCCATCTGCTGGCAGCGTGCGTCGACGACTCCCCAGGAGAAGCCCATCCGGTCGTACTTGTGGCCGAGTGGTGACTGGTAGAAGGTCAGGTTCGCGCGCTTCTGGTTGGCGGGCACGTCCGCCTGCCAGATCCCCGACACGACGGCCGTCGGGCCGGTGGCCATCAGGTAGTCGACCTTGACCGTGAACCAGTGGTCCACCGACGGCCTGCCGAGCTTGTCGGGCGAGAAGTGGTTGATCTTGATCGTGCCGTGGGCGTCGCCCATCACCATCTTCTTGCCCTCGTACCGCCAGGGGGCGCCGTGCGCGTCCACGATGAAGCGGCGGTACGGGTACTCGGTGTCGCCGGGGAAGTTCACCCACGCGTCCCCGGTGACGTGCGACTCCTTGGCCTTGTCCGGCTTGGCGCTGTGCTGCGGGGCCGAGGCGAGCGCGGCGTCCGCACCGAGGGCGGTCGCGGTGAGCGCGGTGGCGGCGACCGCCGCTCCGGTGACGACTCTGGCGACGCGGTTGAGTGCCATCTTCAGTGACTCCTCGGGCTCGTGCGGGCCCTGTTGCCCGCGCCTCAAAGCTCCCAAGCAGCACGTACGCCGGACTTCCCCCGAGCGGCCGAAGCGCCTCACCCGCGAGAGCGAATCCCGCCCGGAGCCCGCCCGGAGCCCGCCCGGAGCCCGCCCGGAGCCCGCCCGGAGCCCGCCCGGAGCCCGCCCGGAGCGCGGCCGGAGCGCGGCCGGAGCCCAGCCGTGTCCACCGACTGGTGGACACGAGGTTCAACCGGTCGAGGCTGTCGGCGGCACAGGCCCTCCGACCAGCATTGATGGCATGACGAACCTCCCAGTGCGCATGGCTCGGTGGAGCGCCCACCACCCCTGGCGGGCGATCGCCGCCTGGTTCCTTTTCGTGATGGTCTGCCTCGGCGCCGGCATCTCGGTCGGCGGGCACGCCGCGACCTCGGCCGACTACCGGGTCGGTGAGGCCGGCCGCGCCGAGGCGATGGCCGAGCAGGGCGGGATGCAGCGCAGGCCGCTCGAACGAGTCCTGATCACCGGCGACTTCCAGAAGGCCACCGCGGCGGCACAGGACGTCTCCGCCCGGATGAAGGGGCTCGCCGAGGTCGAGTCGGTCGCCCCGCCCGTCCGTTCCGCCGATGGAAAGTCGCTGCGGGTGGACGTGACGCTGAAGGGCCCGGAGCTTGAGGGCAAGAAGCACGTCGATCCCTTGCTCGCGCAGACGGCCGTCGTTCAGAAGGCGCACCCCGACCTGCGGATCGACGAGTCCGGCAGCCCGTCCATCAGCAAGGACGTGCAGGGGCAGCGTGGCGAGGACCTGTCCCGCACCGAGATGATCGCGTTGCCCGTCACCCTGATCGTGCTGCTGCTGGTCTTCCGTTCGCTGGTGATGGCGTTCGTGCCGGTGCTGCTGGCGGTCACCTCGATCGCGTCGGCCATCGGCCTGTCGATGCTGGCCTCGCACCTGGTTCCCGACGCCGGGGTCGGCGCGAACGTCATCCTGCTGATCGGCATGGCGGTCGGCGTGGACTACACGCTCTTCTACCTCAAGCGTGAACGCGAGGAACGCGGCCGTTCGGGCGGGGCGCTCTCCCCGGCGGCGGTCGTCGAGCTCGCCGCCGCCACCTCGGGGCGCGCGGTCGTCGTCTCCGGCCTCGCCGTCGCGGTCTCCAGCGCCACCCTCTACCTGGCCGACGACGTCATCTTCGCCTCGCTGGCCACCGGCGCCATCGTCGTCACCCTCGCCGCCGTGATCAGTTCGCTGACCATCCTGCCCGCACTGCTGACCAAGCTCGGCGGCCGCCGCCGGGAAAGCCGCCGGGAAGGCCGCCGGGAAAGCAGCCGGGAAGGCCGCCGGGTCGGCCGTCCTGGCGCCCGACGTCGCGACGACAAGGCCCACTCGACCAAGGCCGGACGGCTCACCACTGCGCTGATGCGGACCACCAGCAAGAGGCCTGCCGTGACCCTGGCCGTCGCCGTGGTCGCCCTGCTCGCCATGGCCGCACCCCTGCTCGGCATGAAGCTGACCGACGTCGGCAGGGAGACCTACTCGCGAGACCTGCCCGCCATGCAGGCCTACGACAGGGTGAACGCCGCGTTCCCCGAGCTGAAGGCCAACAACCAGATCGTCGTCCGAGCGGACGCGAGCCAGGCCGACCAGGTGAAGGCGGCACTGAACGACCTCGCCGCCCGGACGCACAACGACAAGCTCTTCGCAGGCAAGCCCGAGCTGCGCGTCTCGCCCGACGGCCGGATCAGCCGGCTGGAGGTGGGCGTTCCGTACGCGGCCAACACCGACCAGGCGCACGCGTCCCTCGACCACGTCCGTGACCGCTACGTGCCCGAGACCGTCGGCAAGATCCAGGGTGCCGAGGTCGCGGTGACCGGCGAGGTCGCCCGCTACACCGACTACCCCGAACACCAGAGCAAGCGGATCCCGATGATCCTCGGAACCCTGCTGCTCGTCACGTTCGCGATCACGGTCTGGGCGTTCCGCTCGGTGATGCTGGGCGCGATCGGGGCGCTGCTCAACCTGCTGTCGGCCGCCGCCTCGCTCGGCCTGCTGACCGTGGTCTTCCAGGGCACCTGGGCGGAGGGCCTGCTCGGCTTCACCTCGATGGGCTCGATCGGCTCCCGCGTGCCGCTGTTCCTCTTCGTGATCCTCTTCGGCCTGTCCATGGACTACCAGGTGTTCGTGCTCAGCCGGATCCGGGAGGCCGTGGACGAGGGCGTGCCCACCCGGCAGGCCGTGCTGGAGGGCATCGGGGCCTCGGCGGGCGTGGTGACCAGCGCCGCGCTGGTGATGGTGACGGTGTTCGCGAGCTTCATCCCGCTGCACCTGATCGAGATGAAGCAGTTCGGCTTCGCGCTGGGAGTGGCGGTCCTGCTGGACGCCTTCATCATCCGCCTGGTGATCTTGCCGGCCGCGCTGCTGATGCTCGGCGAGCGCACCTGGTGGCCCTGGCCCGGAAGCCGCGGCGACCGCCCCGGCTCCGGCCACGGCCACGGCCGGGGAACGGAGATCACCGACGGTCCGGGCCGATCGTTCCAGAACGTAGGCTGACCGACATGTCGCAGGTCAACGACCGGTACCGGATCGCCTGGTGGAACGCCGCCTCGTGGGTCCTCGTGGGGCTCTCGCCCACGATGATCGCGGGGCGGGACGACCCCGGGACACGCCCGTACTGGTCGTTGGCGCTGGTCCTGGTGCTCGGCCTGTCGTTCGCGGCGGCGCTGCGGTTCCGGGCCGCCCGGACGCCCTTCCTGCTGATCCTCGTCGCCGGTCTGGCCGTCGCGTCGTTCCTGCGCACCGGCGACGCGGCTCTGTACGTGGTGGCTCTCCCGCACTTCTGGCTCTACGCCGGCAGCACGCGGCGGGCGATCGTTCTCAGCGGCGCCGGCGCCGTGGCCACCGTGGCCGGGGCCCTCGTCGCGGGCGCCGAGCCGGGCTCCGGCAACAACGTCGTCACGCTCCTGGCCTACCCGGCCAGCGTCCTGCTGGGGCTGTCCGTTCACCAGATGGTCAGGCGGGCCGACGAACGCGCCCAGCGGCTGGCGGCCGAGCTGGAGGTCACTCAGCGCGAGCTGGCCGAGGCGCACCGCCGTGAGGGCGCGGCGGGGGAGCGTGAACGGCTCGCCCGCGAGATCCACGACACCCTCGCGCAGGGCTTCGCGTCCATCGTCGTCCTCGCCGAGGCGGCCCGGTCCGGCCTCGCCTCCGACCCGGACCGCAGCGCCCGCCAGCTGACCTCGATCGAGAACACCGCCCGCGAGAACCTCACCGAGGCGCGCATCCTGGTCGGCGCGGGCTCGGCGCCCGAGGCCGCTCCCGCGGCCGGCTCGGTGGCCCAGACCCTGCGCCGTACGCTCGACCGCTTCACCGAGGACACCGGCATCGCCGTCGAGGCCGAGCTGCCCGACCTCGACTGCGACCAGACCACCCGCGTCGCGCTGCTGCGCTGCACGCAGGAGTCGCTGGCCAACGTGCGCAAGCACGCCGACGCGACGACCGTGTGCGTCTTCCTGGCCGCCGACCCGTACGGCGAAGGCTCCGGCATCGAGCTGGAGATCACCGACGACGGGAAGGGCTTCGTGCCCGCCGAGGCGCACGGGTTCGGGCTGGACGGCATGCGCCGCCGCCTGGCCGAGCTCGGCGGCGAGCTCACCGTCACCAGCTCTCCCGGCGAGGGCACCCGCGTCCTCGCCGCCTTCCCCGCCAGCCTCGCCTCCAACGATCGGGTGTGACATGACCGACGAGCCGCTCCGCGTGATCCTCGCCGACGACCACACGGTGATGCGCGCCGGCGTCGCCGCGCTGCTGGCCGACGAGCCCACGATCGCGATCGTCGGCGAGGCCGGCGACGGCGCCGAGGCCGTCGAGCTGGTCGAACGGCTGGCCCCCGACGTGGCCCTCCTCGACCTGCGCATGCCCGTCCTGGACGGCGTCGCGGCCACCGCCGAGATCGTGCGCGGCGCGCGGACCAGGGTGCTGATCCTCACCACCTACGACACCGACGCCGAGATCGAGCGGGCCGTCGAGGCGGGCGCGATCGGCTACCTGCTGAAGGACACCACCCGCGAGCAGCTCGTCGAGGCCGTGCACGCCGCGTCCCGGGGCGAGACCGTGCTGGCCCCGCGGGTCGCCGAGAAGCTCGTCGCGCGGATGCGGCGGCCCGCCCAGGCGGCTCTCACGGCGCGCGAGAAGGACGTGCTGAACGCCGTCGCCGACGGCCTCTCCAACGCCGAGATCGCGGGGCGGCTCATCATCGGCGAGGCGACAGTGAAGACCCATCTGTTGCGCGTTTTCGCCAAACTCGACGTCAGTGACCGCACTCACGCCGTTGTCGTCGCGCTCGAACGTGGCCTGCTGGAACGTCCCGATGGCCGGCGAGATCACTGAAAACTTGTGATCTGCCGATAAGAGAAGCTCCGAATGTGTGGGGAGACTTCATTTTCGCCGCATCGGGGCTGAGGAAAAGTCGTCAGCGTTCACTTTTCCGGAACGTCGCCGGCCTTTCTGGTACCAAGGACGCCCAGGGGCCAGGCGGCTCGTCCCCACCCCTGGAGTGGTGATGAAACTCAGAGCATCGCTCACGGCGACGGCCGGCGCGGCCCTGGCCGCGGCGTCGCTGGTCGGCGTGCCGGCCACCGCGTCCGCCGCGCCGAACGCGGCGCCGAACGCGCCGGGCGCCGCCCCCTCGGGCTGTACGGCCACCGACGCCGACATCTACAAGGCTCCCGCCACCGTGTCGGGCAACCCCGGCGACGTCCTCGCCTGCAGCCCGACCACGCTGAACTACGTCCCCAACCTGCCCAAGCTGCACGCCTGGAAGGTCCAGTACGTCACCACCGACGCCAAGGGCGCCAAGGTCGCGGCCTCGGGCACGGTCGCGATCCCGGACGCCGCGTGGACCAAGGGCGCACGGCCCACGGTCAACTACGCGCCGTTCACGCACGGCTCGGGCCCGCAGTGCTCGCTGTCCAAGCAGATGACGACCGGCTTCAACGACCAGTACGAGGCCCCCAACCTGTCCGGCTTCCTCAACAAGGGCTGGGCGCTCGCCGCCACCGACGGGGTCGGTTACCTCGACGGCCAGACGCACTACTACGTGAACGGCGTGGCGAACGGTCACGCCCTGCTCGACGTGGTGCGCGCGGCGCGCAAGCTGCCCGCCCAGATCCCCGGCGGCGCGCTCGCGCCCGACGGCAAGGTCGGCATCCACGGCTACTCCGAGGGCGGCAACACCTCGCTGTGGGCCGCGCAGATGGCCGCGTCGTACGCCCCCGACCTGAAGGTCGTCGGCGACGCGTCCGGCGGCATCCCCGCCGACCTGAAGATCACCGCCAAGCAGCTGAACGGCGGCTTCTTCGCCGGCTTCCTGGCCGACGCGCTCGTCGGCTTCCGGCAGCAGTACCCCGAGATGCCCTTCGACGAGCTCATGAACGACCAGGGCAAGAAGGCCATCGAGGACGTCAAGAAGAACTGCCTGCTCGGCACCCTCTCGGTGTTCGCGGGCGCCAAGGTCGAGAACTTCTCCAAGGACAAGCTGACCCTCGACCAGATCTACGCGCTCAAGGGCCCGGACGGCACCACGTGGGGTCAGATCGTCGACGGCCTCGCGGCCGGCAGGGACATCGGCCCGGCCAACTCCAGCGCCAAGTGGAAGGTCGGGTTCCCGGTCTTCATGTACCGCGGCTGGCTGGAGGAGATCATCCCCCACGAGACCGAGGATGGCGTCCACGCCGCGTACTGCAAGGCGGGCATCGCCACCAACTACAACATCAGCTACCCGACCGAGCACGCCACGACGATTCCGGGGGCCGCCGGGGACGTGCTGAACTTCCTCGACGACCGCTTCAACGACAAGCCCTTCAAGGGCAACTGCTGAGGCTGACCTAGCCTCCCGCGAGCCGAAGGCGGTGGCCCTCACCGCGTCAGGGCCACCGCCTTCAGCCACCGCCTCGCCATCACCACGGCCACCGCCCGCCATCGCGTTCGGCCACCGCCCGCCATGGCGTTCGGCCACCGCCTGGCCTCGCTTTCGGGCCCACCCAGTCGGCCATTGATAAACGGCAGCCGCGTTCTCGCACACCGCTGACAAACGGCCTCGCGATTGTCAACCGCCTGCCAAATGCCGAAGCGAATTCACGTCTCCAACGTCAAGAGTGACGGTCCGCCCGACCGTACGGTCATGCCCACGTGAACCGATCAACCATGATTCGATCACCCCCGCAAAGGAGTTCCCCGACATGACAGCGGGCGTCGCCGAGGTCGGCAACCGAGCCCCTCTGCCGGACATCTCACCCAAGGCCGTCCCGCTGGTCGAGCGGATCAGCGTGGTCTTCTTCGTGGTCGGCCCGGTCGTGGCCCTCCTCGCCGCTGTGCCGTTCTTCTGGGGCTGGGGCCTGGGCTGGACGGACATCGCGATCTTCGCGTTCCTCTACCCGTTCAACGCGCTCGGCATCACCGTCGGCTACCACCGGCACTTCACCCACAAGGGCTTCAAGGCCAAGCGCTGGCTGCGCATCGTGCTCGCGATCCTCGGCGGCCAGGCCTGGCAGGGCTCGGTGATCTTCTGGGTCTCCGACCACCGGCGCCACCACAAGTACGCCGACCAGGAGGGCGACCCGCACTCGCCGTGGGCGTTCGGCCCCGGCGTCTGGGGGCTCTCCAAGGGACTCTTCCACGCGCACATGGGCTGGCTGTTCCGCAAGGAGCGCACCTCGCGCACCAAATACGCCCCCGACCTGCTCGCCGACCGCGACCTGCGGATCATGAGCCGCAACGACGTGTACCTGCTGATCGTGGCCTCCACGATCCTGGTACCGATGGGCCTCGGCGCGCTGCTCACCTGGTCGTGGCACGGCGCGGTCACCGCGCTCTTCTGGGCCGGGCTGCTGCGCGTGTTCGCCGGCGACCACATCACGTTCTCGATCAACTCCATCTGCCACGTCTTCGGCAAGACCCACTTCAAGACCCGCGACCACTCGCGCAACGTCTGGTGGCTGGCGATCCCCTCGTTCGGCGAGTCCTGGCACAACCTGCACCACGCCGACCCGACCTCCGCGCGGCACGGGGTGCTGAAGGGCCAGATCGACATCAGCGCCCGCGTGATCTGGCTGTTCGAGAAGCTCGGCTGGGTCTGGGACGTGCGCTGGCCGGACGAGGAACGCCTCGCCGCAAAGCGGATCTAGTACGAGAGAGAAAGAAGCACATGGATCTTGTGGACCGCACCCTGGACCGCACCCCTCTGATCGAGCGGCTCGGCCGGTGGGCAGAGAAGTATCCCGACGACCGCGCCTACACGTTCGTGGACTACACCGCGGACGTCGACGGTGTACACATCGACATCACGTGGGGTGAGCTGGACCGCAAGGCCCGCGCGATCGCCGCGACGATCCGGCGGTCCATCGAGCCGGGGGAGATCGTCGCGCTCCTGGCCCCGACGAGCCTGGAGTACATCGCGGCCCTGCTCGGCACGTGGTACGCGCGGGTGGTCGGGGTCCCGCTGTTCTCGCCCGACCTGCCCGGCTACGCCGACCGGCTGATCTCGGTCGCCGGTGACGCCAAGCCCGTCGGCGTGCTGACCACGAACGAGGCGCTGGCGCCGGTGCGTGCGTTCTTCGACCAGCACCCGGAGCTGCGGCCCCGGGAGATCATCGTCACCGAGGACGTCGACCTGTCCCTGCCGTGGGAACCCGAGCCGATCGACCCGGACGACATCGCCTACCTCCAGTACACCTCGGGCTCCACCCGGGCACCCGCCGGTGTGATCATCACCCACGGGAACGTGGCGGTGAACGCCGAGCAGTGCTGGGGCACCTTCGACGGCGTGCCGCGTCGCTCAACAGGGGTGAACTGGCTGCCGCTCTTCCACGACATGGGCCTGGTGACGGCGGTCGGGCTGCCGATCGCGTACGGGAGCCCCGCGCACATCATGGACCCGGTCGCGTTCATCATGCGGCCGGCCCGCTGGCTGGAGCTGCTCAGCGCCCAGGACGAGGCGTTCACCTGCGCGCCGAACTTCGCCTACGAGTACCTGGCCACCTCGGTCACCGACGAGGAGAAGGAGAAGCTCGACCTCAGCGGCGTGCAGGTCTTCATGAACGGCGCGGAGCCGATCCGCCCGCACACCATGGAGGGCTTCCTGGAGACGTTCCGCGGCTGCGGGCTGCGGCCGGAGGTCCAGGTCCCCGCCTACGGGCTGGCGGAGGCGACGGTGTACGTCTCCTCGTCGTCCCGCTACCAGCTTCCGGTGACGACGTCCTTCGACCGTGACCGGCTCAACGAGGGCGTGGCGGTGCCGGTGCCGGCCGACCACGAGCGGTCCGCGGTGCACGTCAGCTGCGGCCAGCCGTACGGCCAGCACGTCCTGATCGTCGACCAGAAGACCTCCGTCCGGCAGCCGGACGGGCACGTCGGCGAGATCTGGATCCACGGGCCCAACGTCACCGGAGGCTACTGGGGCCGGCCCCAGGCGACCGCCGAGACGTTCGGCGCCATGCTGGCCGAGCCGGTCGAGGGCGTCCCGGACGGCCCGTGGCTGCGCACCGGCGACCTGGGCATCTGGTACGAGGGCGAGCTGTACTGCACCGGCCGGATCAAGGATCTGGTCATCGTCGACGGCCGCAACCACTACCCGCAGGACCTGGAGCTCACGACGTACCAGGCGCACGAGGCGATCCGCAACGAGTACGTCGCCGCGTTCTCGGTGGACACCGAACAGGGCGAGGCCCTGGTGCTGGTGGCCGAGCGCAACCGCCGGGTGCCGATCAAGCTGCTCGACCAGAACGAGGTCGAGCTGGCCGTGCGGGCCGCCGTGATGAGCAAGCACGACCTGCGGGTGCACGACTTCGTGCTGATCGAGCCGGGCGGCCTGCCGCGCACCACCAGCGCCAAGATCGCCCGTACGGCCTCCCGCAAGGCTTACCAGGAGGGCGCCCTTCCGGTGACCCGGAAGCCGGAGGCCTGACCCTCACGAACCGCTGGACGGTTCCACGGGCACCGGATCGGGCCGGCCGGCGGCGAGCACCTCGCGCCAGCCGGTCCGATCGAACGCGGCGGGCGGCGTGGTGGCGAGGAAGTCCTCCAGGACGGCGACGAAGCGTTCGGGATCGTCGTGGTGCGGGAAGTGCCCGGCGCCCTCGAAGATCTCCATCCGGCTGCCCGGCAGCGCCTTGTGCGCGATCTCCGCGTGCCGGACCGGGATGATCCCGTCGCGGGTGCCCCAGACGATGAGCGCGGGCAGCTTCTCGGCGAGGTAGGCGCGGTCGAGCATCGTGATGGCCTGGCCGCGCAGGTCGAGCGCCGCGCGGGCGGTGCGCATGAACGCGCGCCGCATCCGCGGGTCGGCGAACAGGTGGTAGCGGCCGAGGATGTAGTCCAGATCCCTGCCCAGTCCGGCCCCGCCGGTGCGCCGCAGGACCGGCGCCGACAGGCCGACGGCAGCGCGTACCGGCAGGCTGGTCATCAGCGCCATGCCGGTCGGCGCTCCCGGGACCGACGCCAGCCGGAAGATGGGATGGACCTCGCGGCCGAGGCCCGCGCTGGAGACGAGCGCGAGCCGTTCGCAGCGTTCGGGGAACTGGTAGGCGAACTGCATCGCGACCCCGCCGCCGAGCGAGTGCCCGACGACGTTCACCCGGTCCACGCCCAGCACGGTCAGCAGGTCGCGCATCCCGCACGCGTAGGCGGCGATCGCGTAGTCGGCGCGCGGCTTGGCGGACTCGCCGTGGCCGAGCAGGTCGGGCGCGATGACGGTGTGGCGTTCGGCCAGCGCCGCGAGCACGGGTTCCCAGGTCTGCGAGCTGTCGCCGATCCCGTGGATGAGCAGCAGCGGCGGTCCGTCGCCCGTCATCCGGAACGCTCGCCGGTACCCGTGAACCTCGCGGTGCTGGAGCATGAGGGCAGGGTGAACGCCGCGCATTGCCGGACTGTTACAGACGGGTTGACATCAAGTCAATGAGTTCTCTGACGGGCGGCCACAGCCGGACGAGCGGACACGACGAACACCCCGTGCGCCTCCGCGGGCACGGGGTGGTCGACGACTTCGTTCGTTCGGCATCGGGCTCCAGGCGGGCACCTGGCGGGTTCCAGGCGGGGTTCCAGGGGGTCAGCGGCGGGCGATGCCGCGGACCAGCGCCTTGGTCTCCTCGCGGCGGTACCAGGCGATCCCGGCGAAGATCACGCCGAGCGCGACGGTCAGGACCGCCGACGCGGGGACCAGCACGGTCAGGTTGGCGATGGTGGCGCCGATCATCACGCCGATCAGGCCCAGCGCCGCGGCGCCCGACAGCCTGCGGACCAGCAGCCCGATGCCGCCGGCGACCTCGCACGCGCCGGTGAAGTACTGGAACCACTGGCCCCAGCCGATCTTGACGAACGACTCGACGGCGTCCTTCTGGTCGACGAACTTGGGCAGTCCCGACGCGACGATGAAGAACAGCGCCAGGAAGATCTGGACTCCCCAGACCACGCGGTTCAGGGTCTTGCGCTCGGTGGCAGCGGGGGCGTCGGTGGCGGTGGTACGGGCGGGGGCGGCGTGCGTGGCGGTCATGACTGTTCCCTTCGGGGACGTGAGGGGTGTCGGATGCTCAGGGGTGCATCCGGTTGTTGTCGCGTTCTGAAGAGGTAGACCGCAGCCCCGTTCAGAACTCATCGCCGACGCGCGAACTTTTTTCCGCCTCTTGTCGACATGCGGTCCAATGGTTGATCATCGGCGGTCATGGGGGCGCACATGGTGGTGCGGCGGCTGGCGGCTGATCGCGCGCTGGTGCTCGCCGCCTGCGCTACGGCGCTCTTCGCGACCACCGTGCTGGCCGCGCTCGCCGGGTACGCCGGGTCGGTCACCCGCGAGGGGCTGCGCCGCACGCTCGCCGACGCCACCTTCGAGTCCGCGGGCGCCGCGGTCTCCGCGCCCGTTCCGCCCGGCGGGGCCGCCGCCACCGAACGCAAGGTGGAGGGCGCGCTGCGGGACGTCTACCGCGGCGTGCCGATCACCGTGTCGGTGGCCGTGCGCAGCGACTCGTTCACCATGCCCGGACAGGAGCGGCGCGAGCATCCAGAGCTCACCGCGTTCGCGACCTACACGGGGATCGAGGGCCACGCGCGCCTGGACGCGGGCCGCTGGCCCGCCAAAGGGACCAGCGGGCTGGAGGCGGTACTGCCGTCCGCCGCCGCCCGCGCGATGCGCCTGCGCGTCGGCGACCGGGTGACCCTGCACGGGCGCGTCGACACCTCCGCGTCCGTCCGCGTCACGGTGGTCGGGCTGTTCCACCCGCTGAACGCCGACGACTACATCTGGCAGGGGGACGGGCTCGTCACGACCGGCGTCGAGCGGCACGAGTACACCACCTACGGGCCGTTCGTCGTCGGCCCCGAGGCGTTCGCGCAACGGTTCACGACCTCGGGCGGCTACCTGCGCTGGCGGGTGATGCCGGACCTGACGAGGCTGGACACGGCGAGCATGGTCGCGGTCGGCGAACGGGTGCGGCACGGCGCCGAGACCTTCCGGCGGCTGGAGCCGGGCACGCAGTTCACGTTCGAGTCGAACCTGCCCGCGCTGACCGTCCAGATGCACGACGCGGTGCAGGTGGCGCGGTCGACGATGCTGATGCCGGTCCTGCAGCTCATCCTTCTCGCCGGGTACGCGCTGGTCCTGGTCGCCCGGCTGCTGGCCGGGCACCGGCGCGGCGAGGTGGCGCTGCTGCGCACGCGCGGCGCGAGCCTGCGCCGGCTTGGCGGGCTCACCCTCGCCGAAGGACTGCTGATCGTGCTGCCCGCGGCGGTGCTCGGACCGCTGCTCGCCGGACCGCTGCTGCGCGCGGCCGGATGGGCCCCGGCCGTGCGCGCGTCGGGGCTGCGGCTGGACGCGGGCCCGCTCGCCCCGCTGTACGCCGTGTCGATCGCCGCCGCGCTGGCCTGCGCGTTCGTGCTGACCGTCCCGACGCTGCACGCGGCGACCCGGCCGTTCGCCGAGGTGGCGACCGGGCTCGGCCGTGGCCGCCGCGGGTTCCTGCGCGGCTCGGGCGTCGAGGCGGCGCTGCTGCTGGTCGCGGGGCTCGCGCTCTGGCAGCTCAACCGCTACGACGGCGGCGGGGGCGGCGGCGTCGACCCGTTCATCGTCTCCGGCCCGGCGCTGGCGCTGCTCGCGGGCGGCGTCGTGCTGCTGCGGCTGATCCCGGTGCTGTCGCGCGGCGCCGAACGGGTGACCTCCGGCGGCCGCGGGCTGGCGCCGGTGCTCGGCGCGCGGCAGGTGAGCCGGCGCCCGCTGCGGTACGCGGGGCCCGCGCTGCTGCTGGTCATGGCGACGGCCGTCGGCGTCCTGTCGGTGGTGACGATGGGGACCTGGCGGCTGTCGCAGGCGGACCAGGCCGACTTCCAGACGGGCGCCGACCTGCGCCTGGAGGTCCCCGACGGCCTCGCCGGCGCGCCCGCGCCGCTCGGGCAGGGCGGCCGCCTGGCGACGCTGCCCGGGGTCTCCTCGATCACCGCCGTGAGCCGTCAGGACTTCACCGTCGGCACCAGCCCCGGCACGCTGCTCGGCGTGGACGCGCGGGCGTTCGGCCGGGTGCTGAGGGTGCGGCACGGCCTCACCCGCGACCTCGACCTCGCCGGGCTGGCGCGGTCGAGGCCCGAGACGCCGCTGCTGGCGGTTCCGGGGCGGCCGCGGCGGGTGCTGATCGGGCTGCGGCTGTCGGTCCCGCCGGGTGCGATCAAGCCCGATGCGAGCTTCGGGACGTTCCAGGTCAGCGTGACCATCGCCGACGGGCGCGGGCAGTTCCACCGGGTGGGACTGCCCGGCGCGATCCCCGACGGCGGCACCCGCACGTACGCGGTGAACGCCGCCGACCTCGCCGGGCCGGGCGGGATCATCACCTACCCGCTGTCAGTGCGCGGGTTCGGCTTCGCCTACGACGACAACCCGTTCTTCAGGCAGCTGAACCTGGAGGTGCGCTCGGTGCGCGGCGACGGCACCGGGAACGCGACCGCGCCCGCGGGGGCGGGATGGGGCGCCTTCCTGGACCTCCCGGGCAACCCCGCCCAGGAAGTCACGGTCACGGGCGGCGGCGGCATGCCCGCCGTGACCCTTCCCGATCTCACCAACGGGCTGGACTACAAGTCCGGCAGCGGCGGCGCCGTCGTGAACGTGCTGGTCTCGCGGGGAACGGCGCCGGTCCCGAGCGAGGCGCGGACGCCCGTGCCCGGCGTGATCACCCGCGAGCTGGCCCAGCGCGCCGAGGTCGGCGTCGGCGGCACGGTCAGCATCCGGATGTCCGACGGCGACCAGCCCGTGAAGGTCATCGGCATCGTGCCCGCGCTGCCCGCGACCCCGCCCGGACGTCCCGCCGCGCTCGTGGACCTGCCGACCCTCGCCGAACGCAGGCTC
Source organism: Actinomadura barringtoniae (assembly GCF_017573505.1). Classification (GTDB taxonomy): domain Bacteria; phylum Actinomycetota; class Actinomycetes; order Streptosporangiales; family Streptosporangiaceae; genus Spirillospora; species Spirillospora barringtoniae. The sequence continues at coordinate 466,411 of NZ_JAGEOJ010000003.1, read as the reverse complement.
GCGCGCGGCGACGCCGTCGACCCGCCACGCGAATGGTGGGCCTCGGTGACCGGCGAACGCACCGCCCCGGCCGCCGCCGCGCTCGCCGCGCACCGCGAGTGGGGCCAGGTCGCGGGCGACCGCGTCGAGCTGCACCGCCGCCTCCGGGACGCCCCGCTCGGCGCCGCGCTGCAGGGCGCGCTGGTGATGGGCTTCGGCGCGGCCCTGGCGTTCGCCGTCATCGCGTTCAGCGTCAACGCGGCGGTCGCGGCGCGCGAACGGGCCCGCGAGTTCTCGGTGCTGCGCGCCCTCGGCGTGCCCGAACGGCAGGTCGCCGCGATGCTGGCCGTCGAGCAGACGTTCCTCATCGCGATCGGGCTGCTGGGCGGCCTCGTCCTGGGACTGGCGGTGGCGCGCCTGGTCGTGCCGCACGTCGTGCTGACCGTTCAGGCCGCGCCGCCCTACCCGCCCGCCGAGCTGGTCGTGCGATGGCCGATCGTGCTGGCGGTGCTCGCCGGGGTCGCCGTGCTGCTCGGGCTGGTGCTGGCCGTGACCGTCCTCGTGCTGCGGCGGAACGTGGTGGCCGGGACGCTGAGGGCGGGTGAGGACCGGTGAGCGGGCCCTGGCGGCGGCTGGTCCGCACGCAATGGGCGCCGATCGTCGCGCTGGCCGTGCTGACACTGATCACCGCGCTGCTCACGGCCGACGTCCCGGCGAGAGTGGCGGCGGGCTACGACCGGGCCGCCGCCACGGCGATCGGCGACGACGCCGACGTGGTCGTGGAGAACACCCTCGGTTCGTCCGGCGGCGGCAGCGGCATCGCGGCCGACCCGAACCGGATCTCCGCGCTGTCGGCGCGCTTCGAGGGGCTGCTGCCGCCCGACCTCAGGGCGGTGACCGGTCCTGCCGAGGCCGCCGTGAGCACGGCCGCCATGCTCGACGTGGTCCCGCGCCCGGCCCTGCGCCGCCGCCTGTTCAACGTGTCCTGGGACGTGGAGGCCGGTGGCCGGGTCCGTTACGTCGCGGGCGATGCGCCGGCGACCGGGGCGTCGCCCGGCGACGTGCTCCAGGTAGCGCTGGGGAAGAAGGCCGCCGCCGCGTTCGGCTACCGGCCCGGGACCGAGCTGACCCTCGCGGGCTCCGGCGAGCCGCTGCGCGTCCGCGTCAGCGGGATCTACGAGCCGCTGAACGCCGCCGACCCGTTCTGGCGCACCCGGCAGGACCTGGTCACCTCCAGGCAGATGGAGGTCGGGCGGGAGCGCACGGTCGTGGACGTCGGGGCCATGCTGATCGACGCGACCGGCTACCGGGCCCTGACGCGCGGACCCGACCTGCAGCTGACCTACTCCTGGCGCTTCCCGGTGCGCGCCTCGCTGGTCACCAGCGAACGGGCCGGGCACCTGCCGACCGACGTCGAGGCGCTCAGGTCGCGGGCCGCGGCGGGCAGCCCGGTCCTGGGCTGGAAGGTCGTCACGCAGATCAGCCAGCGGCTGGCCGACCAGCCGGAGCAGCTCGGTGTCGCGCGTGTGATCCTCAGCCTGGTCCTGGCGGGGCTGGCCGCGGCCGCCGCCGGGGTGATGCTGCTGGCCGCCGGGCTCCTCACCGACCGCGTCCGCCCGATCCTGGCGTTGATGCGGGCGCGGGGCGCGGCGATCCATCAGCTCGCGGCGACGGCGTGCGGCCTGGCCGCGCTCGCGGTCGTACCGGCGGCGGTGGCCGGATACGGGCTGGGCCGGCTGCTGAACGGCGGGCCGCAGCAGCGATCGTCGATCGTGTTCACGGGCGCGCTGGGGCTGGTCGTGCTGGCGCTGCCGGTGGCGCTGGTCGTCCTGGACCATGGCGTCCGCGAACGTTCCGGGCAGGCCGACCGGCGTGCGGACCTGGCCACCGCCCGGCCGTCCAAGCGGCGCCTGGTCCTGGAGGGGCTGGCGGTCGTGCTGGCGGTGACCGGGGTGGCGCTGTCGCGGCAGCGCGCCCTGTCCGGCCAGGCGCGGCTCGGCACCGATCCGCTGATCGCGGCCGTTCCGGTGCTGCTGGCGATCGCCCTCGGGCTGCTGGTCCTGCGCGCCTACCCGTACCCGCTGCGGCTGCTCGGCAGGCTGCTGCGCCGCAGCCGTTCCGCGGTCGGCTTCCTGGGCGTCGCCCACGCAGGACGCCGCGGCGGGTCCGCCGCGCTCCCGCTGGTCGTGCTGCTGCTCGTGGCGGCGGTCGCGGGCTTCGCGGTGACCGTGGACGCCGCGCTGCGCGACGCCCAGCGACGCGCGACCGCCTACGAGGTGGGCGCCGACGCCAGGATCCAGAACGACGGGATGGACCCGGGCGTCCTCACCAAGCTGCGCGCGCTGCGCGGCGTCACCGCCGTCACGCCCGCCCGCACGGTCCTGAGCGCGGAACTCACATCGGCTACCGGCTCGACCGGCGTCAACGTCGTCGCGGTCGACCTGAACGCGTACCGGCGGATGGCGGGCGGCGCGGCACGGCTGGTCCCGGCCGCGCCGGGCGACCCGATGGGCGCGCTGCTGTCCCCGGCTGCGGCGCGCGAGGTCGGGAACGGCCGCATGGAGGTGCGCTGGCCGAGCGGGGTGCAGCCGATCGCCGTCCGCGGGGCGGGCGTCGCGTCCCGCTTCCCCGGGCCCGACCTCGGCCCGTCGTACGTGATCATCCCGTACGGGCTGCTCGCCGGGTCGGACCGCTTCCCGACCACCATCTTCATCCGCGGCCGCGGCCTGGACCAGAAGACGCTGGAGGCGACCGCGCGTTCGGCCACGCCGCTGTGGGCGAGCAGCAGCCTGCAGGGCCGGTACGTGTGGACGCGGACCGCCGTGCTGAACGAGCTGACCGGGGTACCGCTCACCAAGGTCGTCCGCGACCAGTTCGCCCGCGCCGGGATCGTCGTCGCCGCGTACGGGGCCCTCACCCTGCTGCTGATGCTGCTCGTCGAGGCGCGTGCACGCCGCCTCGTCGCTCACCTGCAAGTGCTCGGGCTGAGCCGGCGGCAGAGCCGTGGCCTGGCCGTCCTGGAGATCGCGCCGGCGATCGGCTGCGCGGTCGTGGCCGGCTGGGCGCTCGGCCTCGCGCTGCCGGGCATCCTCGGCCCGCTGGTCGACCTGCGCCCCTACACCCACGGCGTCGCCGCCGCCCGCCACCTGGCGGGACCGGTGACGCTGCTCGCGCCCGCCGGGGCGCTGGTCCTGGCGGCCGCACTCGCCGCCGTCGTCGACGCAGTCTCCGCCGCGCGCCGCCGCGGCCCTGCCGGAGCGCTGAGAACGGGGAACAGCCCATGACCGAGACACCCGACCTCGCCGAACTGGAACGGCGGGCCGCGCGGGAGCAGCGCCCCGTCTACGGCGCGGACGCCCACATCGTGTGCGACAACCTGGTCCGCATCTACAAGACCGACGGCATCGAGGTCGTCGCGCTCCAGGGACTGGACCTGCTCGTCGGGGCGGGCGAGATGGTGGCCATCGTCGGGGCCTCGGGCTCGGGCAAGTCCACGCTCCTCAACATCCTGTCCGGCCTGGACGTGCCGACCGCCGGGGTGGCGCGGGTGGCCGGGGCAGACCTGCTCACCATGAAGTCCCGGCAGCGGCTGCAGTTCCGCCGCGAACGGGTCGGCTTCGTCTGGCAGCAGACCTCGCGCAACCTGCTGCCCTACCTCAGCGCCGAGCAGAACGTCGAGCTGCCGATGCGCTTCGGCGGTCGTTCGAGGCGGGCCCGTGCCGCGCGGGCCGCCGAGCTCCTGGACATGCTCGGCGTGGGCGACTGCGCGCGCCGCCGTCCGGGCGAGCTGTCGGGCGGGCAGCAGCAGCGGATCGCCATCGCGGTCGCGGTGGCGTGCGAGCCGCAGGTCGTGCTCGCCGACGAGCCGACGGGCGAGCTCGACACCGCGACCGCCGCCGAGGTCTTCGACGCGCTGCGCCGGGTGAACGCCGAGCTCGGCACCACCACGGTCGTGGTGACCCACGACGCGCAGGTGTCCGAGCAGGTGGACCGCACGGTCGGCATCCGCGACGGGCGCACCAGCAGCGAGATCCGGCGCCGCGACGACACCGACGGCACCCGGGTCAGCGAGGAGTACGCGGTGCTGGACCGGGCCGGGCGCGTGCAGCTTCCGCGCGACTTCACCGAGGCGCTGGACATGCGGGACCGCGTGCGGCTGGAGCTGGAGAACGACCACGTCGGCGTCTGGCCCGACCGCCGCCGCGAGCCCGGCCGCCGCCGCGGACCCGAGCCCGGGTCGGGGCCGGGCGAGGCGGAAGGGGAGGACGGCGATGGATGAGCAGCCGATGGTCGCGGTCGAGGGGCTGACCCGCACCTACCGGACGGGACGGATCGAGGTGGCGGCGCTGCGCGGCGTCTCGTTCACCGCGAGCACGGGCGAGCTGGTCGCGATCCGGGGACGTTCGGGATCGGGCAAGTCCACCCTGCTCAACCTGATCGGCGGCCTGGACGCCCCGGACGCGGGTACGGTCCGGATCGCCGGGCGCGAGGTGAACGGGATGGCCGAGGACGACCGGCTGCGGCTGCGCCGGGAGGTGATCGGCTTCGTCTTCCAGTCGTTCGGGCTGATCCCGGTGCTGTCGGCCGCCGAGAACGTGGAGGTGCCGCTGCGGCTGGCCCGGATGGCCCCGTCCGAGCGTGACGAGCGGGTCCGCGTCCTGCTGAGGCTGGTCGGCCTGGAGGAGCACGCGGCGCAGCGGCCGTACGAGCTGTCGGGCGGCCAGCAGCAGCGGGTCGCGATCGCCCGCGCGCTGGCGGCCAGGCCCCGGCTGGTGCTGGCCGACGAGCCGACCGGCCAGCTCGACTCGGAGACGGCCGGGGCGATCATGCCGCTGCTGCGGGCGGTGTCGCGGAGCGAGGGCGTGACCGTGCTGGTCGCCACGCACGACCGGGCGCTGCTGGACGTGGCCGACCGGGTGCTGGATCTGAACGACGGCATGATCACCGAGGTAGGGGCGCAGATCACAAACTAACCGGCCGTCAAGTAAGTTAGACTGGAGTCTCGGCCCGGAACGGCAGGAGGCTGACGGTGGCCAAGACGCAGACGCGCCGCACGGACACGCGCCAGCGCATTCAGGACGTCGCGCTCGAACTCTTCCTCGACAGCGGTTACGACCAGACCTCGCTCCGCGAGATCGCCGAGCGGCTCGAGGTTACCAAGGCGGCTCTCTACTACCACTTCAAGACCAAAGAGGACATCGTCGTCGCGCTCGTCGAGCGCCTCACCGCGCCGATGGACGACCTGATCGCCTGGGCGGAGACGCAGCCGCGCACCGCCGAGACCAGGATGGAGATGCTCGGCCGCCTCACCGACGCGCTCGTCGACGCCGAGCAGATCATCCGGTTCATGCAGGAGAACCAGGCCGCGCTGCGGGCGCTGAGCGTGGGCGAGAGCTTCAAGACCCGGATGCACGCCATGAGCGGGCTGCTCAGCGACGACGACGCCGGCCTGGTCGATCGGATCCGCGCGATCGGCGCGCTCTTCACCGTCTACTTCGGCACGTTCGCCTCGCGCGAGTTCCCGGAGCCGCCGGAGGAGAAGCGGGCGGCGCTCCTCCAGGTCGCCGGTGAGCTGCTGTCGGCCGGGGACGTGCTGCCGGCGAGCGACGCGGTGGCGCGGGCGTAGGCGCCGGGTGTGGTGCCGGTCCAGCGCTTGAACGCGTAGGTGAAGCTGGACGTCCCTGAGTAGCCGAGCATGGCCGCGACCGACTCGACCGTGCGGCCGGTCGCGAGCAGCCTGCGGGCCGCCCGCTCGGCGGACTCGTCGATGAGGTCGCTGTAGGAGTGGCCCTCGGCCTGCAGGTGCCGCCTCAGCGACCGTTCGCTCATGTTCAGCCGCGCGGCCGTCTCCGCCTGCGTGGCGAGGCCGCGTCCCGATTCGAGGCGGCGGCCCAGGTCGAGACGGATCCGGTCGGACAGGCTGCGCTGCCGGGCACGGTCCAATGACTGGCGTTCGCAGTGACGCAGGCTCAGCGCCGCCGTGGCCGGGTCGGCCTGGGGGAGCGGCGCGCTCAGCGTGCGGGTGCCGACGACGCCGAACGTGGCGGGCTGCCCGAACGCCGGGCGCACGCCGAGGACCTCCACGTAGCGGTCGGCGTAGGGCGGCTCGGCGTGCCGGAAGGCCACCTGATCCAGCGCCGCGTCCGGCCCGGCGAGGTCGCGGATGAACGTGACGACGGCGGCCAGGTCCCGTTCGGCCAGGAACCTCGCGACCTCCTCGCCGTGCGTCTCGCGGACGGCATGGTCGTCGATCATCGCGCGGAGGGCGCCCGGGACGCGTTCGGGCACGAACGGCGAGAAGCCGAACGTCAGGTCGAAGTGGCGCACCCCGATCGTGACCGCCTGCCCGAGGGTCTGGCTGCTGATCGCGGCCAGCCCCAGGAGCCCGAACGTCGTCGGGTGGTAGCGCCGCCCCGCCTCCAGGCCGAGCGCCGGAACGTGGCCGAGCCCGGCGACGAGGTTGGCGATCAGGGTCAGCTCCTGGTCGGCGGTGATCTCGGCCTCCGGATCGTTCAGCGTGGCCGGGGCCAGGCCGGTGCCGTGCAGGCAGCGTTCGGCGGGCATGCCGTGCTCGGCGGCCAGCCGCGTCAGCAGCGCCGCGCTCGCCACCCCGCGCGGCCCGCCGGCCGCGACGCCTGCCGCGACGCCTGCGGCGGCGTTGGCGGCGACGTTGGCCGCACCTCTGGCCGCAACTCCCACGAACCCGTCCGCTTCTCGCATGTCCCGACCCTGCCGCCCGTTCATAGCGTTGGCGATGCACCATCCGCTGACCGGCCCATGAACGGGACACTAAATGCTCATTGGCCACCCGCCAATAGCGGCGGACCAGACGACGATCCACGCGGTGCTCGCCGATCATGCCGGCGGACCGCCCACCCAGGCCGCGCTGATCTGCGACGGCTGGCCGGTCGGCTACGGCGAACTGCACCGGGAGAGCAACCGCGCCGCGCGTTCGCTGCGCGCGGCCGGCGCCGGTCCCGGCACGCGGGTCGCCTACCTCGGCCGGGAGACCGAGCACTTCTACGAGGTGCTGTTCGGCTGCGCCAAGACCGGCGCGGTCCTGGTGCCGATCGATCGGCGGACCTCTCCGGAGGAGGCGGTCCGCGGTCTCGCGGCGGCCGAGCCGATCGTGGTCCTCGCCGACGAGGAGCTGATGGACGTCGTCGAGGAGGCCGGATGCGGGGGACGGGTCGTTCCGCTCGCGGACTTCGCGTCCTGGAAGAGCATCCTCGACAGCGACCTGCCCGTGCGTTCGGACGGGCCGCTGGTGGGGGTGTGGCAGGACGGTGCGGTCTCGGTGCTCACGCACGGCGGCCTGCTCAGCGCACCCGACGACCTTGGGCTGAGGCCCGGAGACGTGAGTCTTCTCGGCACCCCGGGGCTGCGCGTTCCGGGGCTGTGGTGGGCGATGCAGGGCTTTCGTGCGGGCGCCACCGTCGTGACGATGCGCTCGTACGCCGCCGGCGAGGCCGGGCGCCTGATCGCGCGGCACGGCGTGACGGCCGCCTGCCTGGACCCGCTGCTGGCCGCGCGCCTGCGCGGCGCCGATCTGTCGGCACTGCGCACGGTGGTGAGGACGGGCTAGCGTGATCGCCCATGGAGCTGCGGCAGCTTGAGTACTTCGTGACGGTGACCGAGGAGGCGAGCTTCACCCGGGCCGCCGACCGGCTGCACGTGGCCCAGCCCGGCGTGAGCGCGCAGATCCGCCAGCTGGAACGCGAGCTCGGCCAGCCGCTGCTGGACCGTTCGGGCCGCGGCGTCAAGCTCACCGAGGTGGGCGCCGCCGTCCTGCCGCACGCGCGGGCCGCGCTCGCGTCGGTGGCCGCCGTACGTGGTGCCGTCGATGAGTTCGCGGGGCTGTTGCGCGGTCACGTCACGATCGGGGCCGTCGACTCGATGACGGTCCTGGACATGCCCGGGCTGCTCGCCGGATTCCATCGGGACCATCCGGACGTGGAGATCACGCTGACCGAGGAAGGGCTCACGACCGAGCTGATGGACGGGCTGCGGGCCGGTGGGCTCGACCTCGCGATCGTCAGCCTCGGCTCGGAGGACCCGCCCGGGCTCGACATCCAGGTCGTGATCGATACCCCGGTCGTCGCGGCCGTCGCGCGGGACGACCCGTTCGCCGGACGAGACGAGATCACGCTCGCGGAGCTGGAGGAGCGGGCGCTCATCTGCCTGCCGCGCGGCACGGGCCTGCGGATGGTGTTCGACGAGGCCTGTGCGGCGGCACGCGTGAAGCCGCGCGTCGCGTTCGAGGCCAGCGATCCGCCCACGCTCGCGCGCCTCGCCGAACGCGGTCTCGGCGTCGCCATCCTCCCCGAGGTCGCCGCCCGCCACCCCGACAGCCGCGTTCACCCGCTGGCCATCGCCGGGGCCCGGCTGCGCGGACGCATCGCACTGGCCTGGCGTGCGGAAGGCCCGATCAGCCCGGCCGCTCGTGCGCTCATCGCCCGCGCTCGTGCGCACCTGCCTTCCCCGACTGACTGACGATGGACGACGCGGTACGGCTCCGGCCGCTGAGCCTGGTCAAGGAAGGCGACGAGATCCTGGTCGGCGACCCCGCCACCGGCACGTTCGTCGCGATGCCCGAGGTCGGCGGCGTCGTGATCGAGGCCTTGCGGCGCGGCGCCTCGGCGGCGGAGGCGGCACGCGAGGCCGAGGACTTCGCGGGCGAGCCGGTCGACATCCCCGAGTTCGTCGAGACGCTCCGCGAGCTCGGCTTCCTGGAGACCGAGGTGGTCGAGCGGGAGGCCGAGGCTCGCCGGAGCGCGCCGATCCAGGCACGGGGGTGGCTGCGAGGCGTGCGGCCTGAGCTGGCCCGGCCGCTGTTCGGGCGGGTGGCGTGGACGTTCTACGCGCTGTGCGTGGTCGTCGACGTGGTGATGATCGCCTGGTCGCCGTCGTTGTGGCCGCGGCCCGGCCGGGACGCGTTCGTCTTCGACGACATCGGCCTCAGCATCCTGGCGCTCTACCCGTTCGCGCTCGCCGTCATGGCCGTGCACGAGTGCTGGCACTGGCTGGCGGCACGGGCGGCGGGAGTGCCCGCGCGTTTCGGAGTCGATCGGCGCGTGGTCTTCCTGGTCTTCGAGACCGACCTCTCGCAGCTGTGGACGCTGCCGCGCCGGAGGCGTCTCGGGCCGCTGCTGGCGGGGATGGCGATCGATTCGGTAGTGCTGTGCTGCGTGCTGGTCGTACGGCAGAACGCGGGCGGCGGGGAACTGGACGCGCTGATGGCGGCGTGGGCGTTCTTCCTGGTGTCGCAGCTGGCGTGGCAGTGCATGGTCTTCCTGCGCACCGACCTCTACGCGGTGCTCGTCACCCTCACCGGCTGCCGCAACCTGTGGCGGGTCAAGACGCTGATGCTGCGGAGCACGTTCGGGCGGCTGAACGCGGCGGAGACCGAGGAGCTGAACGCCGCCGCTGCCGCCGATCTGCGCGTGGGCCGGTGGTTCCGCTGGCTGTGGGTGGCAGGGTTCCTGGTCGTCGCGGCGTGGGTCGTGGCCTTCCCGCTGCCGACGATCCCGCCCGTCTTCCACTGGGCCGTGGACGGGCTGTCGGGCTCGCCGGGCGGCTGGACGTTCTGGTCGGCGCTCGGTGGCTCGCTGGTCTTCTTCGGCCCCTGGGTCTTTGTGCTGGCCCTGGCGTCCCTTGATCTCCTGAGGCATGATCGTTTGCGTACCGGCACCGCTTTCGAGAGGAGATCGCCATGAAGATCGAAGTCAAGAAGGTCGAGCCGATCAAGGCCACGAGCGGCGCGGCCAACCAGTAGTCCCTCCCATCCCATGCGCGTCGCGCTGAAGGAATGCGTCTGGGAGCCGGTCGGCGGCGAGCTGGTGCTCGTCGCCGACCCGCGCGAGGCGATCACCCTGGCCGATCCCGACGGGCGCGTCGCCGCGCTCCTGGCTCGGCTGCGTCGCGAGCCCGGGACGGCCGCCGATCTCGCGGCGGCGCTGGGTGAAGCGGAAGAGGACGTTCAGGAGGGACTCGACGGGCTGGCCTCGCTCGGCCTCCTGGAGCGTGCCGACGAACGGAGTCTCGGCGATCCCGAACTGGACGAACGGCACGCGTCCAACCTGTCGTTCTTCGGCTCGTTCGCCGATCTGGAACGGTCGCGCGCGGGCTATGTGCGCAAGCTCCGGGAGTCGCGCGTCCTGGTGCTGGGAGTCGGCGGCGGAGGCTCCCAGATCGTGCCGTGCCTTGCGGGTCTCGGCGTCGGCGCGCTCACGCTGGTCGACTCCGACGAGGTGCGCCCGCGCAACTTCAGCCGCCAGTTCCTGTACCGGCACGCCGACGTCGGCCGGTCGAAGGTCGAACGGGCCGCCGCATGGGTCCGCGACTTCGACCCGGCGATCGAGGTCCGGGTGGTGGACCGCTGGATCAAGGGCGTCGACGATCTCACCGATCTGACCGACGACGTCGACGTCATCGTCGGCGGACTCGACGGCGAGGCCGGCTCGCATCTGTGGGTGAACGAGGTGGCCGTGCGCGCGGGCGTCCCGCTGGTCACCGGCGGCATGATGCGGACCCAGCTCATCTACTGCTCGGTCGATCCGGGACGCAGCCCGTGCCTGCGCTGCAACGAGCCGGAGCCGACGCCCGCCCAGCGGATGGTCCGGGAACGGCCGTTCACCAACGCCCTCATCGGCCCGCTCACCATGCAGTTCGGCTCGCTCGTGGCGTACGAGGCGCTCCGCTACCTCACCCGCTTCGAGGAGCCGCGCGCCGCCGGAGCCAACATCGTTCTGGACCTGAAGACCGGGCTGGTGCCCGAGCGGCAGCCGTTCACCCGCGACCCCGGCTGCCCGGTGTGCGCCCTCGCCCCTGGCCGTTAGGCGTCAGCTCTCCAGGCGGCTCAGCGTCGGCTTGCTCATCTCCTGGAAGATCACCGAGGTGCGGAAGCCGGCGATCTCCTTGCGCTTGCTGAGCCGGTCGAGCAGGAACGCGTGCAGGTGGTCCAGGTCCTGCACCCCCACGTGCAGCTGGAAGTCGTCGCCCCCGGACAGCACGAAGATGCTGATCACCTCGGGCAGCCCGGCGGCGAACTCCTTGAACGTGTCGAGCACCGACCGGCTGAGCGGCCGCACCTGGATCGACACCAGCGCCTGAACGCCCCGGTTGAGCGCCGCGAGGTCGATGTCGGCGTGGTAGCCGCGGATCACCCCGCGCCGGGTCAGCGCCCGCACCCGCTCCAGGCAGGTGGACGGCGCGATGCCGAGCTGCCGCGCCAGCTCCCGGTTGGACTGCCGCGCATCCGTTTGGAGGAGCCGCACGATCTCCGAATCAAGTTCGTCCATGACCGGATTATCGCTCTGATTCCGACCATACGTTCATCTGAGCGTCTTCCTGTTGCCTCACATGGCTATGTTTCCGGCACTGAGGCGAACAAACGGGGGATGTATGAAGCTCGGCGCGGGCACCGCGATGCTGGTCGGTTCGGTCCTCGGGCCCGGGGTGCTGGCGTTGCCCCATCTGGCCTCCGCGGCCGCCGGCCCGGCCTCGATCCTGGCCTGGGCGGGCCTGCTGGCGCTCAGCGTTCCGGTGGCGATGACGTTCGCGACACTGGGCGCCCGCCATCCCGACGGCGGCGGTGCCGCCGCGTTCGTCACCCGCGCCTTCGGGCCCCGTACGGGCGCGGTCGTCGGCTGGTGGTTCTTCGCCGTGCTGCCCGTCGGAACGCTGGCCGGGGCGCTGATCGGCGGCGACTACGTGGCGGCGACCATCGGCGGCGGCCGCCCGGCCTCGGTCACCGTCGCCGTCGCCCTGATGGCGGCCGCGTTCGCCGCCAACCGGGTGGGCCTGCACTTCTCCGGCCGCATCCAGCTGATCCTCATGATGGGCCTGGCCGCTCTTCTGGTGACCGCGATCGTCGTCGCCTCGCCCAAGCTCGACTCCGCGAACTTCACCCCGTTCGCCCCGCACGGCGGCCTCGGCGTCGCGCACGCCGCCGGTGTGCTGTTCTTCGCGTTCGTCGGCTGGGAGGCCGTCAGCCACCTGTCGGCCGAGTTCACCGACGCCCGCCTCCTGCCCCGCGCGACGGCCCTGACCCTGCTGATCGTCGGCACCCTCTACCTGGGCCTGACGATCACCGTGACCGGCGTCCTCGGGGCCAGGGCCGAGTCCTCACCCGTTCCGCTGGCCCTGCTCCTGCAGGAGGGCTTCGGTGCGATCGCGCGGCCCGTGACCGCCGTCATCGCCCTGGTCCTCAGCTTCACCGCCATCAACACCTATGTCGCCGGGAGCGCCCGCCTGGGTGCGGCGCTGGCCCGTGACGGGGTCCTGCCCACCTGGTTCGCGCCGGGCGCCGAGCCAGGGGCCGTGCCCCGCCGCAGCCTCGGCCTCCTGGGCGCCATGACCGTCGTCTTCACGACGTTCGTCGTCGTCAGCGGCCTGGGCCTCGACCCCCTGATGCGCATCACGGCCGCATGCCTGGCGTCGGTCACGGCCCTGGCCATGGCCGCCGCCGTGCGCATCCTCACCGGTCGTTCACGCACCTTCGCCCTCGTGGCGGCCGTGTTCACCGCCGCCGTCCTGCTCTCCTGCGGCGCCTACCTCCTGGCTCCGCTCGCCCTGGCGTGCCAGTACCTCCTCGGCCTCCTGGTACGCCGGGTCGGGCGGGCCAGGCAGGCCGGGCGGGCCGGGCGGGGCGGGCGGGTCGGGCGGGGCGGCGGACGCGAGCTTGGCCGGATCCACGATCGCCGTGATCTTGGTGATCCGGTCGCCGGTCACCTCGAACGCCAGGATCGAGATCGGCGTCCCGTCCTCGCGCCAGGAGACGAAGCCGGGCAGCCCGTCGACGAGGACCTCCCGGTAGCGCAGTGTCGCCCCGGAGAACGCCGTCGCGCCCGAGGCGACCTTGGTGGCGCCGATGGTGACGACCACGCCGCCGGGGGTGTCGACGGCCAGCTTCACCTCGGGGTCGAGCACGCGTAGCAGCCCTTCGAAATCGCCGGTGCTCACCGCGGTCTGGAAGGCGTCCACGACCCGCCACCGATCCCGTCCCCCGACCGTGTCGCGCTCGGTCGCGCGCACCTTCGCGCGGGCGCGGCTGGCGAGCATCTTGGTGGCGCCCGCGGACTTGCCGAGGATCTGCCCGATCTCCTCGAACGGCACCGCGAACAGGTCGTGCAGCACGAACGCGAGCCGCTCGTTCGGCCGCAGCGACTCCAGTACGACCATGAGCGCCAGCCCGACCGAGTCGGCGAGCGCCGCCTCCTCGTCCGGCGTGGGCCTGTCGGCGGCCGTCACGACGAGGCCCGCCGGCGGGTCGTCGTAGGAGGCCTCGTCGCGGCGGCGGCGCGACCGCAGCGTGTCCAGGCTGATCCGGCCGACCACGGTCGTGAGCCAGCCGCCGAGGTTGTCGATCGTCGTCGCGTCCTGGCGGCTGAGCCGCAGCCAGGCCTCCTGGACGACGTCCTCGGCGTCGGCGTGCGATCCGAGCATCCGGTAGGCGACCGCGCCGAGCCGGCCCCGCTGCGCCTCGAACGCCTCGGCCAGGGGCTCCCTGTCGGGCATCTTGTTACCTTTCTCGAATCCGCTCCGTCATCGGTCATGACGTGCCTGAACGGACACAGGTAACGACCGCTCGACCGATGAGGAGCAAGAACGATGGAAGCACGCCTGAAGAGCTCGGCCACTCCCGACCTCATGAACGCGATCCAGCAGCTCAACAAGGAGATCCACTCCGGCGGGGTCGATCCGCTGGTCCTGGAGCTGGTCCATCTGCGCGCCAGCCAGATCAACGGGTGCAGCCCGTGCGTCTACGCCGGGATCGCCTCGGCCAAGAAGCAGGGGGAGACCGACGAGCGCCTGCACGCGGTGGCCGCCTGGCGCGAGACGCCGTTCTTCACCGATGCGGAACGCGCTGCGCTGGCGCTGGCCGAGGCCGCCACCCGGATCCAGGACGGGTCGCCGGGCGTGACCGACGAGATCTGGGACGCGGCCGCCGCCCACTTCGAGGGCAAGCAGCTGTCCGCGATCATCCTGGAGATCGCGCTGACCAACTTCTTCAACCGGATCAACCGCACGATCAAGGAACCGGCCGGAAAGACCTGGTGAGCGGGGGCGACAGCCGTCAGAAGTTCGTAAGAGTTGACGGCGGTCACCGTCGGTAGCGTCGCTTGGGTGTTGCTCAAGGAGCGGATCGAGCCGACCGAGCCGACCGGACGGGCCGAGCGGATTGAGCGGACCGGGCGGGCCTGGTGGGCCCGGTGGGCCGGCTGGTTGGCGGTGGGCGCGTGGGCGCTGCTCATCGCGGGATCGTTCGCCGTGGGGGAGGTCCTGCGGCGGAACGGCCTGGCCACCGAGGACGAACTGCCGCCGCTGCACGCCGAGTCCCGCCTGCTCACCTGGCAGATCCTGCCGGTGGCGGGGATCGGCGTGCTGCTGGTGGCCGGGCTGCCGTGGCTCGTACGGAGGCTGTCGTGGGCGGCCGTGCTGGGTGTGGGCTGGGCCGCGGGGGCGGTCTGGGCCGTCGCGCTGGCCCTGACGGACGGCCTGGGCGCACTGGCCCGGCCGCTGAACGCGCCGACCGAGTACCCGGCCGGGCTCGCGGCGATCGGCGACGATCCGCTGGGGTGGCTCAGGACGTTCACCGAACGGCTCGGCGGCTACCCGACGCACGTGCGCGGGCATCCGCCGCTGCCGACGCTGGTGTTCTGGGGGCTGGACTCCGTGGGTCTGCGGGGGACCGGCTGGGCGGCGGCGCTGATCATCGCCGTGGGGGCGTCGGCGGTGGCGGCGATCGCGATCACGGTCCGGTGCGTGGCGGGCGAGCAGGCGGCGCGGCGGGCGGTGCCGTTCCTGGCGCTCGCCCCGCTGGCGCTGTGGATCGCCACGGCGATGGACGCGTTCTTCCTGGGCGTGGGCGCGTGGGGCGTCGCGCTGCTGGCGGTGGGCGCGCAGAGGTGGTGGTGGCCGGCGGCCTTCGGGGGAGGGCTGCTGCTCGGGGCCTTGCCGTACCTGAGCTACGGGCTGCTGCCGCTGTACGCGGTGCCGTTCGCCGTGCTGCTGCTGATCAGGCCGAACCGGTGGGTGATCGCGGCCGGGGTGTGCGGGCTGGTCGTCGTGCCGCTGCTGTTCACGGTCGCGGGCTTCTGGTGGCCGGACGGCGTGGCCGCCACCCAGGACACCTACGCGATCAGCCGGGGGTCGGCGCAGCGGTCCTATCCGTACTTCCTCGTCGCCGACCTTGCGGTACTGGGGCTGCTCGTCGGGCCCGCCGTGGCGTACGCGCTGCCGTCCCTGCGGATCAGGACCGGCATGCCGGTCGCCCTGCTCGCGGCGGCTGCGCTGCTCGGCACGCTCGCGCTGGACGTGTCCGGGGTGACGCGCGGCGAGGTCGAGCGGATCTGGGTGCCGTACGCGGCGTGGATCGTTCCGCTGGTGGCCCTGCGCCGCGATCCGGGGCGCGGCTGGCTCGCGGCGCAGGTGGTCACGGCCCTGGTCGTGCAGGCGCTCGTCCTGTCCGAGTGGTGATCGCGCTGTCCGAGTGGTGATCATGTTGCCGGGACGGTGACCGTGGCAGACTCGCGAGCATGACCTACGCCGCTACCGCCGACCGCTACGACGACCTGATGCCCTACAGGCGCTGCGGACGCAGCGGCCTGAAGCTCCCGGCGGTGTCGCTGGGGCTGTGGCACAACTTCGGCGACGACCGCCCGATCGACACCCAGCGGGCCATCCTGCGGCGCGCGTTCGACCTCGGCGTGACCCACTTCGACCTCGCCAACAACTACGGCCCGCCGTACGGTTCCGCCGAGATCAACTTCGGTCGGCTGTTCCGCGAGGACCTCGCGCCCTACCGGGACGAACTGGTCATCTCGACGAAGGCCGGTTACGACATGTGGCCCGGCCCGTACGGCGAATGGGGCTCGCGCAAGTACGTGCTCGCCAGCCTCGACCAGTCGCTCAAGCGGATGGGCCTGGACCACGTCGACATCTTCTACAGCCACCGCTTCGACCCCGAGACGCCCCTCGAAGAGACGATGGGCGCGCTCGACCACGCCGTACGGTCCGGCAAGGCGACCTACGCGGGCATCTCCTCCTACTCGCCGGAGCGCACCGCCGAGGCGGCCGCGATCCTGCGCCAGATGGGCACGCCGATGCTCATCCACCAGCCCTCCTACTCGATGCTCAACCGCTGGATCGAGGAGGGCCTGCTGGACACGCTGGAGGACGAGGGCGTCGGCTGCATCGCGTTCTCGCCGCTGGCGCAGGGCATGCTCACCGACAAGTACCTGAACGGCGTGCCGGAGGGGTCGCGGGCCAGCCTGAACCGGTCCCTGTCGACCGACCTGCTCACGGGCGAGACGCTCGGGCACATCCGGCGGCTGAACGATCTGGCGGCGTCGCGCGGCCAGTCGCTCGCGCAGATGGCGCTGGCCTGGGCGCTGCGCGACGACCGGGTCACCTCCGTCCTGATCGGCGCGAGCAGCGTGGCGCAGCTGGAGGACAGCCTCGCCGCGGTCGGCAACCTGGAGTTCGCCGCCAAGGAGCTGGAGGAGATCGACCGCGACGCGGTCGAGTCGGGGATCAACATCTGGCACCGTTCCAGCGACTCCTGACCTGCGGCGCAAGGGGCGGTCGGGCGCGGGTGACAGATGTCTGACGATCGGTGGTGTGCTGTCGCGCTCGCCGATGTGAAAGGCTGCCTCGCTGTGCACGGCGGATCGATCACGATGACGATGGGACCTGTGAGGGACCTGTGATGGACAACCGGCAGCCCGAGCCCGGCCCGACGGCGCTGCGCATGCAGGTGGGGTCGCGGCTCCGCGAGCTGCGCGAGGCCCGCGGGATCTCGCGCGAGGAGGCGGGCGAGCGGATCCGCGCGTCCAACTCCAAGATGAGCCGGCTCGAACGCGGCCGCCACAGCTTCAAGACGCGCGACGTGGTCGACCTGCTGGAGCTGTACGTCGCCGACGAGGAGGACCGCGAGACGCTGCTCGCGCTCGCCCAGCAGGCCAAGGAACCCGCCTGGTGGCAGGCCTACAGCGACGTCATCCCGTCGTGGTTCGGGCAGTACCTCGGGCTGGAGCAGTCCGCGACGGTCATCCGGTCCTACGAGTCGCAGGTGATCCCGGCGCTGCTGCAGACCCCCGACTACGCGCGCGCCGCCGTACGGCTGGAGCCGCACGCCGCGCAGGACGCGACCTCCGAGGACATCGAGCGCCGCATCGAGCTGCGGATGGCCAGGCAGGACGTGCTGCGGCGCGAGGTGGGCGCGGCCACCCTGTGGGCGATCATCGACGAGGCGGCGCTGCGCCGTCCCCTCGGCGGCCGGGCGGTCATGCACGACCAGCTGGAGCGGCTCGTCGAGCTGTCGGAGCGGCCCAACGTCAACATCCAGGTCCTGCCGTTCGCGGCGGGCGGCCACCCGGCGCTGGGCGGGCCGATCACGGTCCTGCGGTTCACCGAGGACCACCTGCCCGACACGGTCTACCTGGAGCACCTGAGCGGGGCCTCGTACCCGGAGAAGCACGAGGCCATCGTCTTCCAGCACATCATGAACAGCCTGGCCGTCCAGGCCGACCAGCCCGGCGACAGCATCGCCTTCGTGAAGCGCCTCCTCGCCGAGAGCTGACCCCGGCGCGCTCTCGCCGAGAGCTGACCCCGGCGCGCTGGACTTCGGGCGCTAGGGCTTGCGGGCGACGCCGCCGTAGGAGTCGACCTCGCGCGGCTTGCCGAACGGTGAGGGCTCGGGACGCCACCATGACACCGACAGCACGCCGGGCTCGACCAGCTCCAGGCCGTCGAAGAAAGCGGTGATCTCCTCGGGGCCGCGCAGGTGGTACGGGATGCCGCCGGAGGCCGCGTACAGCTGGATCGCGCGGGCGCGCGCCGTCTCGTCGGTGTTCTGGCGTTCGGCGTTGACCACGTTCGTGCCGTCGGCCAGGACGAGGTAGCTGCCCGGGGCCAGCTGCTCCAGCAGGCGCCGGAGCAGGCCGTGCGGGTCGTCCTCGCCCGGGACGTGGCCGAGGATGCCGAGGAGCATCAGCGCGACCGGCCGGGAGAAGTCGAGCGTGGCGCTCGCGGCCTCCAGGATCGACTCCGGCTCGTGCAGGTCGGCGTCGATGTAGTCGGTGGCGCCCTCGGAGGTGCTCGTCAGCAGGGCGCGGGCGTGCGCCAGGACGAGCGGGTCGTTGTCGACGTAGACGATGCGGGATTCGGGCGCGACGCGCTGCGCCACCTCGTGGGTGTTGTCGACCGTCGGCAGTCCCGTTCCGACGTCCAGGAACTGCCGGATCCCGGCCTCGGTGCCCAGGAAACGCACGACGCGGGCGAGGAAATGGCGCTGTGCCCGGGCGATGTCGACCTGCCCGGGAAAGATCGACAAGAACTCCTCGCCGACCTCGCGGTCCACCGGATAGTTGTCCTTGCCGCCGAGCCAGTAGTTCCAGATCCGCGCCGAATGCGGCACCCCGGTGTCGATATCGGGCGACGGAGGCATATCTGGTGTCGGACCGTCAGAATCGTGGGCCATCGAACCAACTCCTCCGTGCGGGCGGATTGCCGCCGATCTCCACGATCTTCGCTGCTCCGCCACAACTTAGCCGTCCGCGGGGCGATGGGGTAGCGCACGGCAAAAGTCCCGCTCGCGCCGGGACTTAAGCCCCTCCTCGTCCTCGCTTGTCCCCTCTAACGTGAATGTCACGGGGGTGCGGTCGACAATGCGGATGTGCACGGAATGCGGGGCCGTGTACGACCGGTGCGGCGGCCGTCGCCTGCGTCCCGGCCGGGCAAGTGATAGGCCACTTGCCCGGCCACCCCTAATTAACCCGCCGGTCACTTATTCAGTTGTGACCGCTTCCCCTGCGGCCGCCCCCATTTAGGGTCAATTCGTCTTCGGGGTCGCGCGCATACCGACGTAGACGCAGTCGGTGCCATTGGTCAGCGTGGAGAATACGACCGGCATGTAGTCCTCACTGAACGAGGGACCGGCTCCCGCCGCGGCAAAGACCGTTCCGTCCTCGGTGACCGACACCGGCGTGAGGCTCATGTCGAGGGGCGGGGACATGTCCTTCATCCCGTCGACGAACTCGTACAGCATGCGCGGCTCGCCGTCGCGCTCGCCGACGGTGATGACGACGCCCTCGCGCTTGTAGGTGCCGGCGAACGGGGCGATGCCGATCGCGGGCAGCGGCTCGGGCGGGGCGAACGCGCCGGGCATCCGGACACCGGCCAGCTCGTACAGGAGCTCGCGGAACAGGTCGGCGTAGAGCTGGCGGGCCCCGCCGCCGTTGGTGACCAGCGCCACCGCGACGTTCGATCCGGGGACGACGCGCAGGTAGGAGTACTGGCCGATCGCGGCGCCGTCGTGTCCGTAGCCGGCGACGCCGTCCCAGTCGTACAGCGTCCAGCCGAGCGCCCAGCCGTCCGCGGACACCGTCCATTTGTCGGGCACGTTGACGTGGCGCCGCTGCATCTCGGAGACGATCTCGGAGCTCATCACGCGGGTGCCGTCGGCGGCGATCCCGCCGTTCAGGTGCATCCGCGCGAGCCGGACGACGTCGCCCGCCGAGGAGATGACGCGCCCGTACGGCCCGGCCGAGCGCGGCATCAGGTCCCAGACCGGCGCCGGGTCCGGGTCCTCGCCGGGCTCGCCGAGGTGGCTCATCGCGACCCGGAAGCGCAGCGCCTCCTCGGGCAGCGTCATGGTGCGGGTGAGGCCGAGCGGCGCGACGATCCTGTCCTGGACGGCCTGGTCCCAGGTCTTGCCGTCCAGCACCTCGATGATCCGGCCCATCGTCACGTAGCCGAGGCCGCTGTAGGAGACCGCCGTGCCGGGCGGGCAGTCCAGCGCCACGTTCCGCGCCGCCTCCACGTACTTGGCGAGGCAGTCGTCGCCGCGGCCGGTGTCGTGGGTGAAGTCGTTGGTCAGGCCGCCGGTGTGGCTCAGCAGCTGCCGAACGGTGATCACGGCGGTGGCCTCGGGGTCGGGAGTGGCGAACTCGGGGAGCACGTCCACGACGGGGGTGTCGAGGTCCAGGCGGCCCTCCTCGACGAGCTGCATCATCATCGTGGCGGTGTAGATCTTGGCGACCGAGCCGAGCAGGAACACCGAGTCGGTGGTCGTCTCCACGCCGGTGCCGCGGTTCAGCACGCCGCTGGCCAGCTCGTGGATCTCGCCGTTCACCAGGAACGCGAGCACGGCGCCCGGAACGTGGTGGGCCGCGCGCAGCTCGTCCAGACGGGCCTGCCAGCGGGCTTCGAAACTCGCGTCCTTCGTCATGTCCCTGCTCCTTCTATGACCTCGTGATGCGTACGTCGTACTCGCTATGCGCACACTGTACTCATGAGGTCCTGTGTGCGCAAATGCGTACACCGTTCGGGAGTGGAGGGTCCTCAGCCGCGGGCCGGGGCGAGCTCACGTTCGGGCTCCGGCGCCCGGTCGTGGCGGGGGATCATGAGCGGGGTCGCGAGCAGCAGCACCCCGGCGGCGCCGATCGCGATCCGCGCGCTGGTGAGGCTCGCCAGCACGCCCCACAGCCCGGTCATCGTCGCGATCGTGGTCTTGCTGGTGACCGACCACGCCGACAGCACGCGGGCCACCCGGCCGGGCGGCGCGTGGTTCAGCCGGTAGGTCGCGCTCACCGGATTGAACACCCCCGAGCAGAAGATGAGGCCGCCCTCGACCAGCATGACGACGGCGAGCCCGGGGACGCCGGGCTGGACGAACGCCAGCCCGACCGGCCAGACCGCGCGCAGCGACCCGAAGACGACGAGGATCCTGTACTGCCCGAACCGCGCGACCAGCGGCCGCGACACCCGCGAGCCGATCAGGCCGCCGGTGCAGGGCACGGCGAAGGCCAGGGCGTACTGCCACGGCGCGAACCCGAGGTGGCCGAGCATCAGCACGGCGAGCAGCGGCGCGCTCGCCATGATCAGCCCGTTCACCACGACGTTGTTGAGCAGCAGCGGCCGCAGCACCGGGCTGGTCAGCAGGTAGCGCCACCCTTCGAGCAGCCCGCCGTCGTCCCCCGCGCTCGTCTCGCTCTTCCTGACGGGCGGCGCCTCATGACCGCCGATCGCGCGGACGCCGATCGCCGACAGCAGGAAGCTGACCGCGTTCGCCGTCACCGTCGTCACCGGGCCGAAGATCCCGATCGCCGCCCCGCCGAGCGGCGGCCCGAGCATGCTGGCGGTCCAGTTGGTCGACTCGAACCGCCCGTTCGCGACGAGCAGGTCCTCGCGCGGCACGAGCGACTTCAGGAACGCGCCGCTCGCCGCGGTGAACGTGAGATCGGCCGCCGAGACCACGACCGAGACCGCCAGCAGCTGCGCGAAGGTGAGCCATCCCAGCGCGTACGCGGCGGGCACCGTCATGATCGCCCCGAACCGGGCCAGGTCCATCGCGATCATCACCGGCCGCTTGCGCCGGAACTCCATCCACGGCCCGAGCGGCACCGCCACCGCCGCGCCCACCGCGAGCCCGGCCGCGGCCAGCAGCGACACCTGCGCCGGCCCGCTGTGCAGCACCGTGATCGCGATGAGGGGGAACGCGTCGAACGCCAGCCACGTCCCGACCGCGCTGACCGCGAACGCCCCCCACAGCCACTCGAACTGCCGCCCCAGCGACCGCCGCCACATCCCCATGCCCCCCGTCGCCCCACCGACAACCTTCGGTTGTCCGCAGACATACAACCGACCAGAAGACCAGGCGATCAAACAAAACCTCTTCACTCCCGTAACAACCAGCGGTTGTACCTCTAGCCTGAGCAGCCATGGATCTCGAGGCCGTGCGCACCTTCGTCGCAGCCGCCGAAGCGGGCCAGTTCCGCGAGGCCGCCGCCGAGCTGTCGCTCACCCAGCAAGCGGTCTCCAAGCGCATCGCCGCCCTCGAGAACGACCTCGGCGTACGCCTGTTCACCCGCACCGCACGCGGATCCGAGCTCACCATCGACGGCCAGGCGTTCCTGCCCCACGCCCGCGACCTCCTCCGGGCCGAGGCCCGCGCCATAGCCTCCGTACGCCCAGGCCAACGCGCCCTCCGCGTCGACGTCATCGGCCGCCGCCTGGCCCCCGCGGGCCTCCTCCGAGGCTTCCACCGAGCCCACCCCGACATCGAACTCGACGTCGTCACCCTCTTCGACGCCGACGCGGCCATCGCCGCCCTCCAGTCGGGCACCATCGACGCCTCGTTCCGCGCCGTCACCGCACCCCGGCTCCCCGAGGGCATCGAGTCCGTCCGCGTCGACGACGAGCCCATCCAGCTGCTCACCGGCCCCGCCCACGCGTTCGCCGCCGTCCGCGACATCACCCCCACCGAACTCGCCGGCTACCGCATCTGGATGCCCAGCATCGTCCCCGGCACCGAGTGGGGCTCCTTCTACGACGAGTTCGCCGCCAAGTTCGGCTTCGTCATCGACACCATCGGCCCCGACTTCGGCATCGAACCCCTCCTGGACACCATCGCCGACACCCCCACCCTCGCCACCTTCGTAGGCGAACGCACCCACATCGTCTGGCCCGCCGACTACGACCTACGCCGCATAGCCGTCCACGACCCCACCCCCGTCTACCCCCACTCCCTCATCTGGCACGCCGACAACCCCCACCCAGCCCTGGCCGCCCTGCAAACCCACCTCACCAACTCCGCCACCCCCCTGGACGCCCCCAACACCTGGACCCCCAAATGGGCCCGCTAACTCATGAGGCGGTCGGTGATTTCTGGGGGCTGAACGTGTCCCTGTTCGGAACGCCGCGGAACCGCTTCGGAACCTCTTGGAACGCCTTGTGGGTGAAGGCATTCGACGCGCATCTTCAGGGGGATTCATGCGTGGTCAAGTCGGGTCGGACGTTTCCGCGGGGTTGGAGACGTATGTGAAGGAGGTCCTGGCGGAGAGCTCGTTCTTCTCAGATCTCCGCGATGGCAGGGCGGGGGTGGAGGCCGTACGGGAGGTCTTCGGGCAGTACTACCTGTGGCGCAACCAGTTCCACCGGTGGTTCGGGGTCTGCGTCGTCAAGAGCCCGTCGTTCGGGACGCGGTTCGACACCTCGTTCGTGCTGTCGGAGCTCACCGAGCACATCGACGAGGAGATCAGCGGCGACCATCACGGGATGGCGGTGACGTTCCTGGCGGCGCTCGGTGTCGAGCGGCCGGGGGACATCGAGGCGCTGCCGGTGACGGTGGCCTACTCGGAGTCGTTCCTGCTGCGGTACCTGGACCCGGACCGCAGCGGCGAGGAGGCGCTGTCGGCGCTGGCGGGGCGCGAGATCGTGGCGCCGGCACGGAACCGCATCACGATCGACGCGCTCGCCGGGCACTACGGGGTGAAGGCGGGGCTGGAGTTCTTCGGCCTGCACGAGGAACTGGAGGTCGAGCACTTCGCGTCGCTGTGGAACGCCGTGGTCAGCGGCTACTCGGCGGACGAGGGCGAGCTCGTCGAGGCGGCGCGGCGGGAGATCCGCGAGCACGTCGCGTTCTGGGACGACGTCTACGCCGAGGTGTCGCGCGAGCGTGTCGACGCATGATGGACGTGCTGGAGGCGATCCATCGGCGCCGGTCCCATCCGGTCCTGGTCGAGCCCGCGCCGGCGCCCTTGGAGATCGCGGAGATGATCGCGGCGGCGTGTGCGGCGCCCGATCACGGGCTCCGGGTGCCCTGGCGGTTCGTGACGCTTGAAGGGGCGGGCAAAGACGCCTTCCGGGACGTTCTGGAGAAGGCGCACCGGCTCAGGGCCGGCGGCTCGGACCCCGCGCGTGAACGTGCGCGTCTGGACCGGGCGCCGCTGGTCATCGTCACGGTGTGCGTGGCGGGCGAGAGCGATCCGGTGCCGCGCCAGGAGCGGCTCGCGGCCACCTCGGCCGCCACGCAGAACCTGCTGCTGGCGGCCACCGCGCTCGGCTACGGCTCCATCTGGCGTACGGGCTGGCCGGCACGGGATGTGGAGGTCAAGCAGGCGCTGGGGTTCGGTGAGGGCGACGACATCGTGGGCTTCGTCTACCTCGGGACCGCGTCCGAGAGCGGTCTTTCGGCACCGAAGAGGGTCCATCGGGACGATCTGTCCTGGTCATGGCCGAGCCGCGACTGACGCGGTGGACCGTACTGGCGCTGGTGACGACCGTCCAGGTGACGGCGGCGTTCGCCACCCAGGGGCTGGCCGCGCTCACCGGCGCGATGCACGACGCGTTCGGCCTGTCCGGCGCCGCGACCGGCCTGCTGGTCTCGGCCGTCGGCGCGGCGCCGGTCGTGTCGCTGTTCGTCGTCGGCGACCTGGTCGACCGGCACGGTGAACGCTGGGTGCTGGCCGCCGGCTCGCTCATCATGGCCCTGGGCCTGAGCGGGGCGGCGGCCGCGCCGAACTACGCCGTCGTCCTCGCCTGCCTGGTGCTCGCCGGTGCCGGCTACAGCACGGTCCAGCCCGGCGGCAGCAAGTCCATCTCCGTGTGGTTTCCCGACCATCGCGGGGTGGCCATGGGCATCCGCCAAGCGGGCCTGCCCATTGGCGGCGCAGTGGCGGCGGCCGTTCTGCCCGCCCTCGGCTGGCGTACGGCCTTCACCCTGGCCGCCTGCGTAGCCCTGGCGGGCGGCGCCACGTTCACCCTGATTTACCGAGCCCCGAAAACACAAAACCGCACGCGCACGTCCCTACTAGCGCGCCTCATCGAGACCCTGCGGGAACCCTGGCTGAGGCCCATTCTCATCTCAGGCGTCCCGCTGGTCGGAACGCAGTTCGCCTTAACGGCCCACCTCATGCTCTTCACCCGGGAGCACTTCCACCGTTCCCTCTCCGAAAGCGCCCTCCTGCTGACCGTTATGCAAACCGCAGGAGTCGCAGGCCGCATTCTCCTGGCCGCCTGGAGCGACCGCACGCAAGCCTCACGTCTCCAGATAGTCCGCTACTGCATGGCCGCCTCCGCCGCAGCCCTGCTGTTCCTCCCCGTGCTCCCACCGACGACCCCGGCCCTCGCCCTAGCAGCGGCAACGGCCTTCGCGGGATTCTGGAGCCTTGGCTGGTACGGCCCTTGGGTAGCCCACATCGCCGATGCGGCCCCCGGCCATGCGACAGGCCGCGCTCTGGGAGCGGCCATGGCGGCCAATCAGGTGGCCATCATCAGCCTGCCCCCATTGATAGGCCTCGCCCACGACCTGACGCACACCTACCGATTCGGCTGGTGGACCCTGGCCGCGGCCCTGACCCTGACCGCCCTCGCCCTGAGCCGGAGGAGGGGTTAGACGAGGTCGGCGTTGGCCAGGTGGACGCCTAGTTCCAGGCGGCTGCGGGCGCCGTGGCGTTCCATCATGGTGCGGACGTGGCGTTGGACGGTGCGGGTGGAGATGCGGAGGGCGTTCGCGGCGGCCTCGTCGGTCATGCCTGAGGCCAGGTGGCGGACGATGCGCTGTTCCAGGTCGCTGACGGGCCAGGAGGGGGCGGCGCCCAGCGGCGCTGCGCGGGACCAGTGGTCTTCGAAGAGGTTGACGAGGGGGGCCACGTCGGCGATGGGGCGGATCGTGGGGCCGGTGCCGTTGCGGTTGGCGGGGTCCCAGTGGACGGCGCTGCGGCGGTCGATCACCAGGAGGAGGGTGCGGTGGTCGTCGGCCAGGCGGATCTCGGGGCCGTCCTCGGGACGCGGGACCTGGAGGAGGCAGGAACGGGAGACGATGATGCGGCCGTGCGGGCCCCGGGAGGCGCGGGGGCGGAGGCAGGCGCGGCGCAGCGGGGCGGGCCAGGCGGGGATCACGGCGAGGATCTCGTGGCGGGCGGCGGCGAGGTGGGCCGCGAGCAGTTCGTAGCGGTTCGTCGGGTCGGTCAGGCGGGTACGGGAGCTGGTCGTCCGGGCCTGCATTGTGGGTCATCCCCCGATGAGGTAGCGGAATGCCGGCTCGGCTGACGCTAGCGAGTCCGCCCTTACCTCTGGCTAACGAGGAGTGGCGGGATTCAACAGCTATTTTCTACTGGGTTTATCGGCAATATTCGTCGGCCTGGGGGTAGACCTCACCGGCCTCGCGCCAGGCCCGCTGGGCGGCCGCTTCGTCGCCGGCGGCGGCGTGCGCCTCGCCGAGCGTTCGCAGGGTCTTGGCGAGGAACGGGAGCCAGCCGCGCGTACGCCAGGTCCGTACGGATCGTTCCAGGAGCGCGATCGCCCTCACGTGGTCGCCCGCCGCCAGGTGCAGCTCGCCGAGCACGGCCAGGGACTCGGCGAGATGGTGCTGGAAGTTGCCCGCCTCGCTGTAGGCCAGCGCCAGTTCGGCGGTGGGCATGGCCTGGCCGTCGCCGAGCGCGGCGAGCAGCTTGGCGAGATAGATCAGCGAGAACGTCTCCAGGTAGCGGTCGTCGAGTTCGCGTGCCATCGCGATCGAGGTGTTCAGCAGGTCGCGGCCGGTGTCGACGTGGCCCGAGAGCGCATGGCCCGCGCCGAGGAACTGCAGGACCGTGGCCACGAAACGGGGATTGCCGAGGGTTCTCGCGAGCGGCAGCGCGCGTTCCAGGCAGGGGAGGGCGCGGTCCACGTTCTCCTCGCCGTACGCGATGGCCATCACGTGGAGAGCTCGCGCTTCGCCCGCTGGGTATGCGGCCGTTTCGGACAGGTGCAGTGCGCGTTCCGCGGACGTGAGGGCCTCCGACTGCGCGCCCTGCGCCACCAGGCCCCAGGTGATCGCGACCAGCGCGTCGGCCATCCCGCACCGGTCGCCGAGCTCGGTGAAGTGCCGCAGCAGTTCCTCCCCGGACTCGCGCATGGAGTCCATCGCCGCGCCGGAACAGCTGGGCGACGCCCACGTCGTCACCTCCATCAGCCCGCGCATCAGGACCGCCTCGCCGCGCTGGTTGCCGGTCTCCTGGCACAGCCGCAGCGCGGACTCGTGCGCGAAGCGCCAGTCGTCGTACATGCCACGGATGTCGAAGTACTTCTCCAGGGACGCCGCCAGGTCCCAGGCCAGCTCGTCGAGCCGCAGCTCGCACGCCTGGTGAACCGCGGCCAGCAGCGCGGCGCGTTCGGCGGTGAACCAGCGCACCGAGTCGCCGAGCAGCCGGCCCGCGACGGGCTGCGCGAACGTCCAGCGCGGCGCCTTCCCGTGCATCGCCGCGTAACAGGGGCCCGGCACGCGGTCCGCCGCCTGCTCGGCCAGCCACAACCACGCCCCGAGGGCGCGTTCGAGCGCGGCCGAGGTGTCCGCCGGGTCGTCCTCCTCCTCAGAACGTTCCCGCGCGTACAACCGGATGAGATCGTGCACGCGGTAGCGGAGCTGGCCCGTCCCGTCGATGCCGACGACGTTCACCAGATGCGCGTCGATCAGCAGCTCCAGGTGCCGCTGCGCCTCGGCCAGCGACACGTCCAGGAGCGCCATCACGGCCCAGGACGCGAAGTCGGGCGCCTCGAGCAGCCCGATCGACCGGAACGCGCGCCGCGTCGGCTCGGGCAGCAGCCGGTAGCTCATCGCGAACCCGGCCCGTACCTCCATGTCGCCGACCGCCAGCTCGTCCAGCCGCCGCCGCTCCTGCCGGAGCATGTCGGCGAGGAACGCCAGCGTCCAGTGCGGCCGCCCGAGCAGCCGCGCCGCCGCGATGCGCACCGCGAGGGGGATGTGCCCGCACAGCCGTACGATCTCCATCGCGCTGGTGGGCTCCGCCGCGACCCGCCGCTCGCCGATGACCCGGCTGAGCAGCGCGACGGCGTGCGCGGGAGGTAGCACGCCGAGGTTCAGGAGCGTCGCGCCCTCCAGCCCGGTGAGGAGCGTGCGGCTGGTGATCAGCACCGCCGCGTCCGGCGTGCCCGGCAGCAGCGGGCGCACCTGGTCCTCGGCGGCGGCGTTGTCGAGCAGAACGAGGATCCGGCGGCCCGCGAGCCGGCTGCGGAAGAGCGCGGTCCGTTCCTCCAGCGTCGCCGGTACGCCCGAGCCGCTCGTGCCGAGCGTGCGCAGGAACCGGTCGAGCACCTCGGCGGGGTCGGCCGGGGCCTCGGAGTCGCCGTGCAGGTCCGCGTAGAGCTGCCCGTCGGGGAAGCTGTTCTTCAGCAGGTGCGCGACGTGCACGGCGAGCGTGGACTTGCCGATCCCGCCCATGCCGGGGACCGCCGCGACCGCCGGTGCCTGCGTCCGCCTGGCGCCGTCCGGCCCGGCGAGGCCGTCACCGGCGAGGCTTTCGAGGAGGAACGCGATCTCGTCGACCCGGCCCGTGAAGTCGGGGATGTCGGGCGGGAGCTGCGCGGGCACCGGGACCTGAGGCGCGCGGGTCTCCGCGCCGCTCTCCAGATCGGCGGCGAGCGGCTGGTCGGCGGCCAGCACGCGCAGGTGCGACTCCTGGACCTGGCCGCTCGGCTCGACGCCGAGCTCGTTCTCGATCCGGTCGCGGAGCCGCCGGTAGGCCTGCAGCGCCTCGGCGGGCCGGTCGCTCGCCGCCAGCAGGTCGATCAGCGCGGCGTGCAGCGGTTCGTCGAACGGGAGCTCGTCGGCCAGCCCGGTCACCGCGACGATCGCGTCGCCGGGGGTGCCGGTGTGCAGGGCGCTGTCGGCCAGGTCCATGACGGCCGTACGGATGTCCTGCTCGGCCGCGCGCACCAGCTGGTCGCTCCGGTCGAGGTACGCCGTGCCCGCGAGGATCGGGCCCCGGCGCAGCTCCAGGGCCTCGGCGAGCGCGCGGCACCGCGCGTCCGGGTCGGCCAGCGCGTGCGCCTTCACGGCGAGGTCGCGGAACCGGCACAGGTCGACGTTGTCCCCGAGGCCGCGCAGCAGGTAGCCGTCGGCGTAGTCGATCGAGAGGCCGGCGGCGCCGGGAACCTCGTCGACCCCCAGCTCCACCAGCCATTTGCGCAGCCGGGAGACGCCCACGTGGACCGAGGCGCGGCTCGTCTTGCCCGCGCGGTCGACCCACACCAGCCGGGTGAGCCGTTCGGTGGTCAGCGGCTCGCCGCCGGCGAGCAGGAACGCGCCGAACAGCCCCTGGAGCACGGGCGATCTGGGCGGCGCGACCGGGATCCCGCCGGCGGTGATCGCCGGCCGTCCCAATATTTGGAAGCGAATACCTTCTGCGGACATTGGTCGCTATCACTCCTGCCGGGAACGGAATTCAGCGAGCTGCCTTTGTTCTGGGGATGTTTATCTGCAATTCATGGAATTGATGTGATCGGGCGCATGACGAGGCCGCCCGCGACGGCGAGGACCGCCGCGAACGCGAATAGACCGGAAAAGCCGCCGGCCGCGACGGCCGTTGCCGCGACGGCGGGACAGATCGCGACGGCGCAGCTTCCGGCCATGTTCATGACTCCAAGATCTTTTGCCCTGTCACGGGCGCGGGGGAGGAGCTGGGTGACCAGCGCCTGGTCGATCGCGAGGTAGATGCCGTACCCGGCGCCGAGCACGAGCGCGGCCGGCATCGCCGCAGCTCGGATGGGGAACATCGCCATGACCGTGAGCGCCGCCGCCATGAACAGCGACGAGGCGACCACGAACACCCGGCGGCGCCCGACGCGGTCGGAGATCCGTCCCGCCACCACGCTCGCGCCGATCGCGCCGGCCGTGTAGAGGACGCTGAGCAGGGCGACGTCCCGGGCGGGATCGGCCACTCGAACGCCGTCGCGGAGGAAATAGAAAAGGTAGAGCGTGGCGAGCGACGTCGAGAGCTGAGCGGCGAAACGCCCGCCCCATGCCCACGCCAGACCGGGGTTCTCCTTGGGGCTCACGTACAGCCCGGCGAGGAACTCCCTGAACGGTCGGCGACGCGCGCCGATCCCCGACGGGCCGACCCCCGGCCCGCGGACCCCTGATGTGCCGACCTCTGACGCGTCAATCCCCGATGGGCCAGGGCCTGACGGGACGTGCAGATCCCCTGTCAGGAGCGCGTACGGCAGGGCCATCACCAGGACGAGCACGGCGACCAGCGAGTAGCCGGGCGTGGTGTCCAGGCCCGAGACCAGCAGCGTTCCGGCGACGAGCCCGAGCGGCATGGTCAGCCCGGCCACGGCGGCCACGACGCCGCGCTGGTTCACCGGAACGCGGTCGGACATCGCCGCGCACAGTGCGGTGTGCATACCGTTCACGCTGGCGTGGACGAGGACCCAGCACACCGTGACGCCGGTCAGCGTCGTCTGCCAGGGCAGCGCGAACAGCGCGGCCGAGCAGAGCACTGAGCAGCCCGCCACCCAGGGCCTGCGCCGCCCGAACCGGGAGGTGGTGCGGTCGGACAGCGCGCCGACGACGGGCGCCGCGACCAGCGCGGCGACGGCCGCGACGCCGGTCACCAGGCCGAGGTCGCCGATCTTGTCGTGCGGGTCGATCCGCTCGACTTGACGGGGGAGGAGTATTTGCAGTGAGGACAGCAGCCCGATCCACATTCCCAGACTTCCCAGGAAATAGGCCAGCGTCCACCGATGCGATACGGGGTTTGCGGGTTCGGAATGGGCGGAGACGTCCTCAGGGAGAAGCGAGATGTCCAAGCCGTGCTGCCCCCGTGTGCTCGCGGCGTTATCGACGGGATCTGCGGCCGCCGATCAACAAGCTGTGACCACCTGTGCGCATTTGGGAATATAGCACAGTAAAACTAAGTCGCAACCGGGAAATTCAGGCCTGCGCATCTCGCGCACCGAGAGGCAGTTCTTCTTTGCCTTTTCTTTGCCTAATGCTTGACCTTTCAATGGCCGGAGTCGGTGTGGCCCGGTGGCCGGTGCCGCCGGTCAATGGCCGAGGCTGCCGCCGCCGTCCACGCTGATGACCTGGCCCGTTACGACCGCGGCCCGGGCGGACGCGAGCCAGAGCGCGGTCGCCGCGACCTCTTCGAGCCGCGCGGTCCGGCCGATCGGAACATCGGCCAGCAGTTTTTCCCGCTGGTCATCGTTAAGTGCGCCGGTCAGTTCGGTGTCCAGCAGGCCGGGCGCGATGACGTTCGCGGTGATCTCGCGGGACGCCAGTTCGTGCGCCAGCGACCGCGCGAGCCCGATGAGCCCCGCCTTGCTGGCCGCGTAGTTCGCCTGACCCGCCAGGCCCTTCACGCCCGACGCGGACGACACGAAGATCATCCGGCCGCGGCGCAGCCGCACCATGTCGGTGACCGTCGCCCGCGCCACCCGGTAGGCGCCGGTGAGGTTGGTGTCGATGACCCGGGTGAACTGGTCCTCCCGCATCCGCATCAGCAGCGCGTCGTCGGTGATCCCGGCGTTGGAGACCAGCACCTCCACCGGGCCGTGCGCGTCCTTCACCTCGGCGATCGCGGTGCGCACCTGCTCGCCGTCGGTGACGTCGCACTTGACGCCGAGCAGCCCGGCCGGGGCGCCGGACCCGCGGTGCGTCACCGCGACGCGGTCACCGGCGTCGGCGAACGTCCGGGCGATGGTGAGCCCGAGGCCGCGGTTGCCTCCGGTGACGAGGACGGAACGGTTCATCGGGCGATCTCCTCCGTGGGGGGAAGCGGCGGCCACCAGAAGCGGCCGGTGGTGGCGAAGGTGTACGGGCTGAGCCGGTGCCTGACCTGGCGGTCCGGCTCGTACAGCTGGTCCCAGGTGGGGTCGAGCCCGGCCTGGTAGAGGTCGGCGACGAGGCGGAGGAGCTCGTCGCCGTCGGCCCCGGGGGGCAGGAGGCGCGAGGAACGATGCGGCGCGGCGAGCGGCGCGGCCAGGGCCCCGGCGATCTCGACCAGATGGGTGGGCCCGCCGTCCAACCCCTTCTCGATCTCGGCGTCCGCACGCCCGCTCGCGTCCGGGGTCGCCGCGACGAGCCGCGCGGCGTCGGTGAGGTCGAGTTCCCCGGCGAGCACCGCGGCGGCGTACTGCCCGACGCCGTGCCCGGCCGTCCAGTCCGGAACGACGCCGAGGTCGGCGAGTGTCCGGCCGAGCGCGTGCGCGACCGCGAACACGACCGGCCCGGCCGTCTCCTCGGAGCCCGCGACGAACAGCGCGTCCCGGACCGACCAGCCCAGATGCGGCTGGAGCGCGTGGTCGGTCTCGGCGAGCGCGCGCCGGTAGAGGGGGGAACGTGAGTGCAGTTCCCGCGACATCCCCGGAGACCACGCGTCCGCGCCCGGGAACAGCCAGCCCACCGCGAGCCGCTCCGGCTGAGGCGCGTCCGCCGCGTCCGCCGCGTCCGCCGCGTTCACCGCGTCCGCCGCCTTCTCCAGCTCCGCCAGCGCCACGTCCCGGTCGCGAACGGCGAGCGCGAACCGCGCCGGACCCGACGCCTTCACCTGGTTGGACGACCAGGCCAGCTCGTCCAGCGGCACGTCAGAACGGGCCGCGACGTCGGCGGCCAGCAACGAGACGGCACGACGCAGGCCCGCGGCATCGGGTGCGGACACGGTCAGCACCCCGCCGCCATCCCCGACACCGCCCTCGCGCGCCGGAGCAGCTTCGGGTGCGGTGGCGAGGACGAGGTGGGCGTTGGTGCCGCCCCAGCCGAACGCGCTGACCGCGCCGTTCACCGTCCCGGCGTGCAGTGGCAGCGGCTCGACGGCGAGGCGCAGTCCGTTCTTCGCCAGCCTCAGGCGCGGGCTCTCGTCCGCCGCGTACCGGCTCGCGGGCAGGACGCGATGGTGGAGCGCGAGCGCGACCTTGATCAAGCCGGCGATGCCCGCCGCGCCCTCGGCGTGCCCGATGTTGCCCTTGATGGAGCCGAG
Organism: Actinomadura barringtoniae; assembly: GCF_017573505.1. Lineage (GTDB taxonomy): Bacteria > Actinomycetota > Actinomycetes > Streptosporangiales > Streptosporangiaceae > Spirillospora > Spirillospora barringtoniae. Next base: position 433,889 of record NZ_JAGEOJ010000003.1, on the reverse strand, counting down.
CGCACACGGCTCGTCGCGGGGCACGCCGTGCACGCGGCCGAGCGCGCGGACCTCCAGCCGGTCGCCGAGCGGCGTGCCGGTGCCGTGCGCCTCCACGAACGCCACATCGGCGGCCGTCACCCCGGACCGTTCGTACGCCTCGCCCATGACCGCCTGGTGCGCGGCCGGGTTGGGCGCGGTGACGGTCGAGCTGCGCCCGCCGTGGTTGATCGAGCCGCCCTTGATGACCGCGTAGACGGGCAGCCCGGCCTCGAGCGCGTCGCCCAGCCGCCGCAGCACGAGCACCCCGACGCCCTCCGCCGACCCGAACCCGTCGGCGTGCGCGCTGAACGGCTTGCTCCGCCCATCGGGCGCGGACACCTTCGCCTGGGTGTTGTGAACGTTCGACGCGGGCGTGACGAACACGTTCACCCCGCCCGCGAGCGCCTGGTCGCACTGCCCCGAACGGAGCGCCGCGCACGCCTGCTCGACCGCGACCAGCGACGACGAGCAGGCCGTGTCGATGGCCATGCTGGGTCCGGTCAGGTCGAGGAAGTGCGAGATCCGGTTGGCGGCCATCGTGTGACCGCTGCCCGCGCCCGAGTGCGCGGTGACCGCGTCCACGTGGTTGACCATGAGGCTCGCCCAGTGCGACCACATGACGCCCATGTACACGCCGGTCCGTGATCCGGCCTGCGCGCGCGGGTCCAGCGTCGCGTCCTCCAGCGCCCGCCACGCCGTCTGCAGGAGCAGCCGCACCTGCGGGTCCGAGGCGGCCGCCTCCGCCTCGGAGAACTCGAAGAACTCATGGTCGAACGCGTCGGCGTCCTCGATGAACCCCGCGTGCCGGGTGTTGCTGCGCCCCGGCCCGCCCTCCGGGTCGTAGTACGCGTCCGCGTCCCACCGGGAGCGCGGGATCTCGGTCACGCTCTCCTCGCCGCGCATCAGCAGGTCCCACAGCGCGGCCGGGTCCGGCGCCGCCGGGAAGCGGCAGTCCATGCCGACGATCGCGATGTCCGTCATGCGTTCGTGCTCCTCGTCGTCAGAGCCTCACCACGTCGGGCGTGCCTCGGTCAGGCGGTGCCTTCGGTCAGGGCGCGCCCTCGGTCAGGGCGGTGACCTCGGTCAAGGCGTGCGGAGCAGGCAGGCCCCGGTCTGCCCGTCGGGGTCGGCCGCGGTCACCAGCGCGAGCCCGCCAGGCGATCCCTCGGTGACGGCGGCGGCGACCTGGAGGGCCGCGGCTGCGCCGAACGCGTCGCCGAACACCTCGGCGGGCCGTACGACGCGAGGGATCCCGGCGTGCGGCGCGGGCTCCTCGCCCGCTGGGACGAACAGTTCGATGTCGGCAGCGTTCACCCCCGCGCGGCGCAGCGCGCGGTCCACGGTCTGCGCCAGCACCGGTTCGGCGTCGGCGGGCTCGGCGAACGCGCCGGTGTCCAGCGCGAGGATCTCCGCCAGAACGGTCCGCCCGGCGGCGCGCGCCCGTTCGGCGGACTCCACGAGGAACACACCACAACCGGCGGCGGCCGGGCCCTTGATGCCCGCCGCCTCGGCGATCGCGGCGCGCCGTTCGCCGACGTCCTCGAACGCGCCGCAGACCACCGCGTCGGCGCGGCCGCGCGCGAGCAGCCGCCGCGCGTAGCCGAGCGCGGCGAGACCGGTGACCCGGCCCGCCGTCACGGTCACGTTCGGGCCGCGCAGGTCGAAGCGCATCGCGGCCAGCGCGGGGGCGTAGTTCATCACGCAGGCGGGCACCAGCGCGGGGTTGATCTTGTCGGGCCGCGCCCTGGTCAGCGAGTCGCGGGTCATCGTGATCGACTCGTCGATGCCGGCCCCGCCGCTGCCGAGGACGACCGAGCGCCGCGCCGGGTCCCAGTCGTCGAGACCGGCGCGTTCCAGCACGTCGGCGACGGCCGCGACGGCGATCGCGGACGGCCGGTTGACCAGCTGCGTGGACGACGCGGCCGCGTCCGCCGGCGTCGCCGCCTCGAAGCCAGCGACGGGCCCACCCGGCGCGTCCGGCGGGCCTGGCGGCCCCGCACGCAGCGCCTTGGTGAACGCGGCCTCGCCGACACCGGCGGGCGACATCAGCGACATCAGCGAGATGACGGTGCTCACGCTGCCTCCCCGAACTTCTCGAAGCTCCGCAGGACGACCGCGGCGTTGTTGCCGCCGACGCCCAGCGAGTTGACGACGGCGGTCCCGATCGAGGCGGGCCGCGCCTCGTTCGGCACGCAGTCGACGGGACAGACGGGGTCGGGCGTCGCGAAGTTGACCGTGGGCGGGATGAAGCCGTGGTTCATCCCGAGCATCGCGGCGATGCAGCCGTGCGCCCCGGCCGCGCCCTGGGTGTGCCCGATCATCGACTTGAGGCCGGTGACGGGCGGCGGCGCGGCGCCGAAGACCTCGCGCAGCGCCGCCGACTCCATCTCGTCGTTCAGCTTGGTGCCGCTGCCGTGCGCGAAGAAGACGTCCACCTCGGCCGGGTCGGCCGACGCGTCGCGCAGCGCGCCGCGCAGGCACTCGACCACCCGTTCGCGCTTCGGCCGGGTGGGATGGTCGGCGTCGCAGTTCAGCGAGTATCCGGCGATCTCCGCCAGGACGGTCGCGCCGCGTTCACGCGCGTGGGCCAGCGTCTCCAGGACCAGGATCCCGGCGCCCTCGCCGAACATGAAGCCGTCGCGGTCCAGGTCGAACGGCCGGCACTTCTCCTTCGCCAGCGCCCGCAGCCGGTAGAACCCGGCGAACCCCATCCGGTTCACCGAGTCGGCCCCACCGCACAGCGCGTAGTCCGCCTCGCCGAACCGCAGCGCGTCGAGCCCGTGCCCGATCGCGTAGTTCCCGGCCGCGCACACCGTGGGGATCGTCACCGGCTCGACGTTGGTCAGGCCGAGCTCGGCGGCCACCGCGATGGGCAGGCGTCCGGGATGAACGCGCCGCGCCTGCTCAGAGGGGAGCTGCCCGAGACCGCCCGCCACCTCGGCCGCGGCCAGCGCGTCCATGTCCAGGGACTCGCCGCAGGTGGTCCCGACCGCGATCACGCCGCGTTCGGCGCGCGCCGCGTCCAGGTCCAGGCCCGCGTCCGCCACCGCCATCCGCGCGGCCGCCGCGGCCTGCGCGCCGACCCGGCCATAACGGCCCGGCTCGACGTTGCGCAGGTGGTCGGCCGGGTCGAACGCGGGGGCCTCGTAGGCCTCCCGGTGCGCGAAGCCGCTCGCGTCCCACAGGGAGATGGGGGAGGAGCCGCACTTTCCGGCGCGGAGCCCGGCCAGGAAGTCCGCGCGCCCGATTCCGATGCTGGAGATGACGCCGAAGCCGGTGACGACGATCCGGTCGTCCGGCTCGGGCCGATCGCTGCTCGCCAAGGTTCGCTCCACGTTCGCCGGCGGGGGAGGGTTCTTTCCTGAAGCGGAAGAAGGTCGAAGGGGGTCGAAGGGGAAGGTCCTGTTCGGAAGCTGTCACGCGGCCCGGCGGGCGGACAACTGTTGAAATCCCTGGTTCAAGCGCGGCGGGGACCCGGCTTACCGTGCCGAAGGTGAACCGGATATTCGCGGAGCCGAAGATCGAGATGCGGCGGCGCCCGGACGGAACCGTCCTGCTCGCCTCCGCCGTTCCTCTGGAGCCGCACGAGGCCGACCTCGCGCGCCCGCTGTACCGCTGGGCGCGCGACAGGCCCGATGCGGTGCTGGCCGCCGAGCGCCGGAAGGGCGGCTGGGACGAGCTGACCTACGCGCAGGGCCTCGCGCACGCCGAGTCGATCGGCGAGGCGCTGCTGGACCTCGGGCTGGGTCCCGAACGGCCGCTGCTGGTGCTGTCGGGCAACTCGCTGCGGCACCTGCTGCTGATCCTCGCCGGGCACGTCGCCGGCATCCCCGTCGTCTCGCTCAGCACGGGTAACTCGCTGAACGGGACTTACGGGCGGCTGCGTTCGGCGGCCGAGGTGGCGCGGCCGGGCGCGGTGTACGCCGAGGACGGCGTGCGGTTCGGCCCGGCGCTGGAGGCGTTGCGCGACCTCGTTCCGACGCTGATCGTCGGCCCGGCGGCACTCGGCCCGGCGGGCCCCGGCCCGGACGACGCCGTCCCGCTGGCCGACCTGATGCGGAAGGCGCCCGGTCCCCGGCTCGCCGCCGCGCGGGAGGCGGTACGCCCCGACTCCATCGCCCGGATCTTCTTCACCAGCGGCTCGACCGGGCGGCCCAAGGCCGTTCCGAACACGCACCGCATGCTGCTGGCCGTCCAGCAGACGATGCGGCAGGCGTGGCCGTTCCTGTCCGGCACGCAGCTGACCCTGCTCGACTGGCTGCCATGGAGCCACACCTTCGGCGGCAACCACAACCTGAACATGGTCCTGGTGAACGGCGGGCGGCTGCTCATCGACGACGGCGGCCCGACCCCGGCGCTGTTCCAGCACAGCCTGCGCAACCTCTCCGAGACGGCGCCGAACGTGTACTTCAACGTGCCCGCCGGGTTCGCGCTGCTCGCCGACGCCCTCGAACGCGAGCCCCACTGCGCCCGCAAGTTCTTCTCGACCGTGCGGCTGCTGTTCAGCGCGGGCGCGCCGCTGCCGGAGCGGCTCCGGGTGCGGATGCTCGCGCTCGCCGACGAGCACGCCCGGCACGAGGTCCGCTTCACCACCTCGTGGGGGATGACCGAGACCTCGTCGGCCGTGACGTCGGCGCACCACGACACGACCGAGCCCGGCGCGATCGGCGTCCCGCTCCCGGGCATGAAGGTGAAGCTCGCCCCGGTCTCGGGCCGGCTGGAGCTCCGCGTCGCCGGACCCGGCGTCATGCCCGGCTACCTCGTCGCTCCGATGAACGAGGCCGCGTTCGACGAGGAGGGCTACTTCCGCACCGGCGATGCCGTGCGGCTCGCGGCCCCCGACGACCCCGGGCAGGGCCTGGTGTTCGAGGGCCGGCTCACCGAGGACTTCAAGCTGACCACCGGGACCTGGGTACGGGCGGGTGAGCTGCGCGCGGACCTGCTCGCGGCGACCGACGCGTTCACCGAGGTCGTCGTCGCGGGCTCCGGCCGTCCCGGCCCGGTCGCACTGGCCTGGCCCCGGCGCGGCGCGGACGTCTCGCCCGAACGTCTCGCGGCGTTCCTCGCCACGTTCAACGAGGGCCGCCGGGCGTCCCGCCGGATCGAACGGATCGCGCTGCTCACCGAGCCGCCCGACCACGCCGCCGGTGAGCTGACCGACAAGGGCTCGGTCAGCCAGCTCGGCGTCCTCGCGCACCGCGCCGACTTCGTGGACAGGCTCTACGGCGATCCGCCGCCGCCTGAAGCGATTCTCCCCACGGATCAGATGGCCCGGCATGCCAGGCATGCCCATCCAGGCAGCACGTGAGCGCGGCGGCTCAGGGACTACGCGTCACGGCCCGGTGATCGAGACTTTCAGTACCGATCGTCGGAAGGAGACGCCGTGTCAGCTGCGGTATCGGCCCCCGAATCGCCCCGAGCCGCGTCACGCGCCACGTCGTGCGAAGCGTCAGGTGCCGGGCCTGCCCGGCGGCGCGTAGCGCTCGCCGGGGACTGGAGCCGGACGGGAATCGCCGGTGAGCTCGCCGAGCACTACGACGTCGTTCCCGTCGAGGACGCCGCGGCCGTGGACTGGCTCCTGGTGGGCCCGGCCATGACGGCCCGTTCGGCGGCCCGGGTGGCGGCCGAGCTGCGCGTGACGTCCCCGGCGCTGCGTGTCGCCCGCGTCGTTCCGGCGGGACGGTGGCACGACGCGCGGGACTGCGAGGTCCGCGTCCCCGACACCGCCGGCGCCGCCGACGTCGTCGCCGCCCTGCGCCTCGCCCAGGAGGGCATCGCGATCACCGGCGGCCCGCCCGTCGGCGGCCAGGGCCTCACCGACCGCGAGGCCGAGCTGCTCCGTGCGCTGTGCGCGGGCCTCGGCAACGAGCAGATCGCGCGCCGCATGCGGATCTCCCGGCGCACCGTCGAATTCCACCTGACCCGCATCTTCCGCAAGCTCGGGGTCGGCAGTCGCGTGGAAGCGATCATCCACGTCCAGCGGAACAGTGAATTGGGGTTTGTCCATGACTGACCAGCGGTCCTCCCTGCTCACCCGGCCGCAGCCCGGCGAACGCGCGCCGGTGCTGCTCGACGGCCACCGGCTGACCCTCACCGACACCGTCGCCGTGGCCCGCGACCTGGACCGGCCGAACGTCGGCGTCGCCGCCGAGGCCGTGGAACGGATGAACGTCACGCTGGGCATCAAGCACGACCTGATGTCGGCGGGCCTGCCGATCTACGGCGTCACCGCCGGGTTCGGTGACAGCAACACCCGGCAGGTGCATCCGAGCAAGGGCGCGGCCCTGCAGGAGAACCTGCTGAGCTTCCTGAACTGCGGAACGGGGGAGACCGCCCCCGACGACGTGACCCGCGCGACCCTGCTCGTCCGCGCCAACTGCCTGGCGCGCGGCTACTCGGCGATCCGGCCCGAGGTCGTCCGGCTGCTGCTGGACTGCCTGAACCACGACATCCTGCCGATCATCCCCGAACGCGGGTCGGTCGGTGCGAGCGGCGACCTGGTCCCGCTCAGCTACGTCGCGCGGATGCTGACGGGCGAGGGCGACGTCCGGCAGAACGGGGTGCGCCGCAGCGCCGCCGACGCGCTCGCCGCCGCGGGCCTCACGCCGGTCTCGCTGGAGGCCAAGGAGGGCCTCGCGCTGGTCAACGGCACGTCCTTCATGTCGGGCTTCGCGGTCCTCGCCGCCCACGACGCGGCCGAGCTGGCGTACGCGGCGGAGCTGTGCACGGCGATGGCGAGCCAGGTGCTGGCGGGCAACCCGGCGCACTTCGCCGACTTCCTGTTCCAGCAGAAGCCGCACGAGGGCGTGATCGCCAGCGCCCGCCACGTCCGCGAGATGCTCGGGACGTCCGGGGCCGGCGACGGGCAGGGCGCCGACCAGGAGTGGACCGGCGAGGGCTACCGGCAGCTCGCCCGCCCCATCCAGGACCGCTACTCGATCCGCTGCGCCCCGCACGTCGTCGGCGCCCTGCGCGACACCCTCATCTGGGTCGAGCAGATGCTGGAGATCGAGGTCAACTCCTCCAACGACAACCCGCTGTTCGACCCGTCCGGCGAGGTCATGAACGGCGGCAACTTCTACGGCGGGCACGTCGGCCAGACGATGGACTCGCTGAAGATCGCCCTGGCGAGCGTGGGCGACCTCCTCGACCGGCAGCTCGAGCTGATCGTGGACGAGAAGTTCAACAACGGCCTCACCCCGAACCTCATCCCGCGGTTCGAGGAGGAGAGCTGGGACGCGGGCCTGCACCACGGCTTCAAGGGCATGCAGATCAGCGCGTCGTCGCTGGTCGCCGAGGCGCTGCGCTGGACGACCCCGGCGACCTCGTTCTCGCGTTCCACCGAGGCGCACAACCAGGACAAGGTCAGCATGGGCACCATCGCCGCGCGCGACGCCCGCTCGATCGCGGCCCTCGTCCAGGAGGTCACCGCGATCCATCTCATCGCGCTCTGCCAGGCCGCCGACCTGCGCGGGCTGGAGCACCTGAGCCCGGCCACGGCCGCCGCGCACACCCTCGTACGGAAGCTGTCGCCGTTCCTGGACGGCGACCGGCCGCTCCAGGACGACATCCAGCGGGTGCGGGAGGCCGTCCGTTCCGGCGAACTGCGCCGCGCGGTCGACGCCGGTTGAACGCCGGTTGACGCCGGTTGACCCAACAAGCAGAGCCCCCGGCGATCGCCGGGGGCTCTCGCATGCACGAGGTCAGTCGTCGAGGTCCAGCCAGAGCCGCCGGCGCTGCCACGGCTGAACGGGGAGCGGCACGCGTTCGCCGCCGGTGTCCACCTGCGACCAGTCCGGGTCGTGTCCGGCCGCGTAGACGGTGCCGAGCGCGGTGAGCAGCGTTCCCCGGTCGGGCTGCCGCCGCACCAGCGACGGGACGGCCGTGCCCGCCGTACCCGCGGCCTCCAGGCCGTCATGCAGCGCCGGGATGAGCAGCGGATGCGGGCTGAGCTCGACGAACAGCGTCGGCTCGCCGTCCGCGAGCGTGGCCCGGACCGCCGAGGCGAACCGTACGGGCTGCCGGACGTTCTCCATCCAGTAGGCGCCGTCGAACTCGGGCCCCTCGACCCGCGCGTCCCGGACCGTCGAGTGAACGGGCGTGGCGACGGCGCGCGGCGCGATCCCGGCGAGGGCCGCGAGCAGGCCGTCGCGGACCGGCTCGACCTGCGGCCCGTGCGAGGCGTACCCGACGTTCACCCGGCGGGCGAACACCCCGCGTTCGCGCAGCGGCTCGATGATCGCGGCGAGCGCGTCCGGGTCGCCCGACAGCACCGTGAACCGGTCGCTGTTCAGCACCCCGGCCGCCACCAGGTCCGTGTGCTCGCCGATGGCCTCCTGCGCCGCGGCCTCGCTGAGCCCGACCGCCCACATCTCGCCCTTGCCGCCGAGTTCGCGCAGCAGCACGCCGCGCCGGCACACGACCGCCGCCGCGTCGCCGAGCGTGAGCGCCCCGGCGACGGTGGCGCCCGCGATCTCGCCCATGCTGTGCCCGATGATCAGGTCGGGCTCGACGCCCCACGCGCGCCAGACCGCGGCGAGCGCCACCTGGAACGCCCACAGCGTCGGCTGGATCTCGTCCACCGCGGTGAGCGGTGCGTCGTCGTACAGCCGCCGCAGCGGCGACCAGCCGAGCTCCGCCTCGACGGCGTCCGCGCACTCGCGCATGGCCCGCTCGAACACCGGGTTGAACGCGGCCAGCTCCCGGCCCATCCCGACCCACTGGGCGCCCTGGCCGGGGAACACGAACACCAGCCGTACGGGACCACCGTCCGCGTCCATCTGGCCGGCGACCCGGGGAACGCCTCGGGTCGCCACCTCTGTCTCGGTCATCGCCTGCTCCTGTTCGTCGCCGTCTGGACAAACCGTGGGCATGGGCCACGGCCGGGCCGCGCTGAGCGCCCCGGCCGTGGTTCCTGCTGCTGGGTCAGCGAGTCGTGGCGCCCGACATCCACGTCGTCAGGCGCTCCCGGGCGACCTGGTCGGACTCCTGCGACACCGCGCGCGGCGGCGCCTTGAACAGCCACGCCGACACCCACTCGTCCACGGCGGTGTCGCCGCGGTCCATCGCGAGCTTGGCGATGCGGGCCGCGTCGATGACGACGCCCGCCGAGTTCGGCGAGTCCGGCACGGTGAGCTGCATGTCCATTTCGATGGGCGCGCCGCCGAAGCCCTTGCCCTCGCAGCGGATGAACGCCTTCTTGGTGTCGCCGAGGAACTGCACGTAGTCGGACGGGCCGATGTGCACGTCCTCGTCGTTCAGCTTCCCGGAGTAGGCGTCGGTGACGGCGGAGGTCTTGGACTCGCGCTTGGACGACAGGCGGTCCTGCTCCAGCATGTTGTAGAAGTCCATGTTGCCGCCGACGTTCAGCTGGTACGTCCGCTCCAGGCCGATGCCCCGGTCGGAGAACGCCCGCACCAGCACCCGGTGCAGATAGGTCGCGCCGAGCTGCGACTTGATGTCGTCGCCGATCAGCGGCAGGCCCGCGGCGCGGAACTTCTCCCGCCACTCGTCGCGGCGCGCGATGAACACCGGGATGTTGTTCACGAACGCGGTCCCGGCCTCGAGCGCGACGCCCGCCCACCATTCGGTCGCCTCCTGCGACCCGACCGGCAGGTAGTTGAGCAGGACGTCGACCTTCGCCGCCTTGATCTGCTCGATGGTCTTGAGGCGTTCGTCGGCCGCCGGTCCCGCCTCGTGATCGTCGACGACCGTGACGCGTTCCTGGTACTTGACGCCGGCGCCGTCCAGCCGTGGGGCGCGCAGCACCCGCACGTCCTGGCCGATCGGGAGCAGGTCGGCCTGGGGAATGCCCACGTCGAGGTTCTGCCCGGCGGCACGTGCGGTCCACAGGTCCTTTCCGACCTTCTCGACGTCGACGTCCCAGGCGGCGACGGGCTCAAGGGCCCCGGCGCCGTAGGGACCGACCTTCGGGAACATCAGTCCGGCGGACAGGTCGGTGACGGAGCGGTAGTGCGCCGTGCCCTCGAGGAGGGCGCGGGCGCAGTTGCCCACTCCGATGATGCCGACCCGAACGAGAGGAGTCTCCATGTGTCAGCTTCCTATGCTGGTTTCCAAAATGTGGCAGACCCGATCGACCTCGTCGTCGGTCCAGGTCATCGGCGGAGTCGCCTCGGTTCCCAAGCACAGGGTGCTCGCCGCGACGGCCTCCGCCACCGGGGTCCCGACCGGGTGGCCGGAACCGTTGAACGCGGGATGCCGGTTCAGCGGCACCCCGCCCCAGCGGTGGGTCGGAACGCCGGCGGCGGCCAGCGCCCGTTCCATCTCCGCGGTCCGTACGGCCGCCCGGTCGGGTGGGCCGAAACGCACCTTGTGCCAGGCCGTGCCGCCCGGCTCCGGCGTCCGCTGCCGCCAGAGCCCGAGCCGGTCCATGGCCGCGTGCAGCCGCGCGGTGACCTCGCGGGTCCTGGCCGTCCAGCGGTCCAGTCCGTCCAGCCGGTGCGCGACCATCGCCATGGACAGCTCGGAGGGCCGCCAGTTGTGGCCGCCAGGCCATTGAACGGCGCCGTTCGACCGGCTCTCACCGGCCGGGACGCCGTAGTCACGCAGTTCGCGGAGGCGTTCCGCGATGCCCGCGTCGTCGGTCGTGACCGCGCCGCCGTCGGGCGCGGCGACCATCTTCGCCGAGGAGAACGACCACGCGTGCGTGCCGGTCGCGCCGACGTGCGCGCCGCCGAGCAGGCTGCCCAGCGACTGGCAGGCGTCGGTGAGGACCGGCCTGCCCGCCGCCCGCACCCGATCGAGACCGTGCGGCACGCCGTGCAGATCCACGGCGATGACGATCTCCGCCGCTGCCGTCGGGTCCGCGATCGTGAGCGTGTCCGGGTCGACGTCGGCGAAGAGCAGCTCCGCGCCGATGTGCGCGGCGCCGGTCACCGTGCCCGCGAACGTGAACGCGGGGGCCGCGACGAGGGTGCCCCGGCCGCAGCCCATCGCGTGCAGCGCCGCGTGGAGCGCGGAGGTGCAGCTGTTGAACGCCACGGTGTGCGGGGCGCCGGTGAGCTTGCTCATCCGCCGTTCGACCTCGGCCGTCCAGGGACCGTCGGTCCACACGCGCGAGCGGGCCACGTCGGTGAGCAGCCCGAGCTCACGCGCGTCGGGTTCGGGCGGCCAGCGCCGGGACGACAGGTCCATCGTTCACCGGCCGCCGCGCGAGGTGACTCCGGCGAGGGGGGCGGTCACTTGGCCGCACCGGCCTTGGCCGCCGCGACCCCGGCGATGAACTCGGTGAGCTCGCCGAGGGTCGGGTGGTCCCAGGTCAGGGTGGGCTCGACCACCAGACCCAGCTCGTCCTCGATGTCGTCGCAGAGGGTCAGCGCGGCCATCGAGTCCAGGCCCTGCTCTTCGAAGGTCGCCGTCGCGTCGATCGCGGACGGTTCCTTGCCGAGGTGAGCGGCGATCCGCTCGGTCAGCCACGTGCGCAGTTCCGTCGGGGAACCGGTCAGGGATCCTGACATCCGTGCCTCCTTGCCGGGTTCTGAGTCCGAGTACTGGTACTGGTGCTGGTACTTGCGTGATCAGCGAATTCAGTCTGTTCGCGCGGTCTGCGGCGCGGCACCCCAGAGCTGCCGCCCTTGTGCACTGCCTGGATGGGCATACCTGCGCCGGCGGTCGCGGCCGCTCAGGTAGGTCAGCGCCACGGCGACGACCAGCACGCCGGCGGCGTTCACCGCGCAGATCGCCGTGTAGAGCGGCGTCGGCCCGGTCGCGGCGTGGTTGACGTACGACCCGGCCCCGATGGAGCCGCCGACGTACACGACCGTCGCGGTCACCGAGACGAGGCCGCCGCCGACCTGCTGCAACGCCATGAGCGAGGTCAGCACGAGGCCGAGCACCAGGTAGCTCGGCCCGACGATCTCGAAGTAGTGCGCGGTCTGCGCGGCGATCCGTGGGTTGCCGGTCGTCAGATGGCCGATCGGGACGCGCAGCAGCCACAGGATCGGGACGAGGACGGCGTAGGCCGTCAGCGTCACCCGCAGCGCGGCGGCCAGCACGGGTGCGAGCTGGCTGCCCGGGTTCGCGCCGAGCCGCTGGTTCATGACGATCGCGGAGGCCGAGCCGAGCACCACCCCGGGCATGATGATCAGGCTCTGCATGGTGGAGGCCGTCGCGAACCCCGAGACGACGTCCGGCCCGTACGGCTTCAGCATCGTCACGAACGCGAAGCTCATGCCGAACATCGCGGTGTTGGTGAGGCTCACCGGCACGCCCGTGCGCAGCAGCGCCGTCAGCGTCCCGGGCCGCCAGCCGTACCCCTTGAGCAGGCCCGCGCGCCGCACCATGACCATGCCGAACGCGCCGGTGATGATCCCGTTGAGGGCCGTGCCGACCGGCATCGCGACCGTGCCGAGGTCCGTTCCGAAGCCCAGTGAGCCGAGCGCGACGACCTCCACGACGTTGCCGACGAGCATGATCACCGCTGCGGATCTGGCGCGGCCCGCGCCGCGCAGGGTGGACGCGCACAGCACCGGCCACGCCAGCGTCAGGTTGGCGAGCGACATCAGCCGCAGGAACGTGATGAACGCGCCGCGGCTGTCGCCCTTGGCGCCCATGAGGTCGGCGAGGCCGGGCGCGGACAGGCTCACCGCCGCCGCGAGCAGCAGCCCGGCGACCACCCACGCCGCCGCCATGCTCATCATCGCGGCGCCCATGGCGCGTTCGCCGGCGCCGGTACGCCGCGCGGTGATCGACTGGTTGGTGATGTCGAACGCGAGCTGCACCGCGAAGAACAGCGAGGCGAGCGGCATGTAGAGGGACCGGACGTGGAGGGCCTGGTCGCCCATCCAGCCCATCATCCCGACGATCACGACCGGGATCACGACGGCGAAGAGCTGGGCCACCGACATCGGGACGGCCAGCGCGACGATCCGCTGCCGCGTGGTCGCACCCGCCTCCCGGGCGGCGGCCGCGTTCGGCGGGTTGTGCCGGGGTTCTTCCATGGTCGGAGGCTCGTGCGCCCGGTGGTAGGCGGGCCAGTCTCACCCGGCCGGAGCTTCCCCCTGCATGCCCGCCCTGCCCGTTCGGTCATGCCCGAACGGGCAGGCCCAGGTCAGCCGGTGCGGCGAACGGGCGGCGGTTGTCGGAACCGTCTGTAAGGCTGGTAACGGTGACGATGCCGGGGCGGCGCCGTCGTCACGCCCAGGAGGTTACGTTGACCAGGAGAGAAGCCGTGGAAACGACCGGCCGTCCCGAATCCCCCGACCGCGAGGCGCTGACCGGAGTGCAACGCGAAATCCTCGCCCTGCTGTGTTCGGGCATGACCGATGCCGCGGTGGCGAGGACCCTCGGGATCTCCACGCGGACCGTGAAGCGGCACGTTCGGCAGGCGATGGAGCACCTCGGCGCGCGCAGCCGCCTTGAGCTGGGCATCCGCCTCGGCAGGCACGGCCTCCTCTAGGCCGCTCCCTCTTACCTGTGCCGCGCCCCATTCGGGCCTGCCCGTCCGGGCAGGCCCGAAAGTCTTTTCACCAGGTCTGGAGATCTCGCATGGACATCGATACCGAGCCCTTGACGCGGGCGGCCGAACGCGCGGCGGTCCGCGCGGGCCGCCTGCTGCTGGAGGAGTTCGCGCAGGGCACCGCCGCGCGGTCGAAGCCGGGCGCGCACGAGCACGACGTGGTCACCGCCGCCGATCTCGCCGCCGAGGATCTCATCGCGGCGGAGCTGACCGCCGCGGCGCCCGGCTCGACCGTCATCGGCGAGGAGCGCGGCGGCGGCGAGGGCGGCGAGGGCGGCGAGGAACGCGGCGGGGACGGTGGTCATGCCGGCGAGGTGTGCTGGTACGTCGATCCGATCGACGGCACGCACAACTTCTCGCGCGGCATTCCGCTGTGGTGCGTCTCGATCGGGCTGACCATCCGGGGAGCCCCGGCCGGCGGCTGCGTGTACGAACCGGTCAGGGACCGGTTGTACGCCGCCCGCACCGGAGGGGTACTGCGCTGTAACGGGGAGGTCGTGCCCGCGTCGCCGCCCCGCCCTGTCCCGATGGTGCTGACCGATGTGCCCCGGCCGGGTGGCGTACCTCACCCTGCCGAGCTGGCGCTCTTGGCCGACCTCATGGTGGCGGCGGACGTACGCCGCATCGGGTCGGCCGCGCTCGCGCTCGCCTACGTCGCCGCCGGCCACGCCGACATGGCCGTGACCCCCGACGCGTTCGCATGGGACATGGCGGCCGGGCGGGTCCTCGTCACCGCAGGTGGGGGCGCTTTCGCGGCCCTGCCGGACCCGCCCTCGACGGTCCGGCCCGGCGCGTTCGCGGCGTGGCGGCCCGGCCTGGACGAGCTCGGCAGGGTGACCGTCAGGGCCTTGAAAGGGTGGCCGAACGGTTAGGCCGATCTGTCGTCAATGTCGCTTCGTTCGGCAATGTCGGGAAGAGGACATGTCCCTAGCGGTTCGGCGCGCCGTCGGGTTTGGATGGTCCGACCGTCGACACCCATCCGGTGCCGGGAGACGGACCACGCGCTCGTCCAGCCGGACGGACGGGCGCCCAGCTCGGCCCCATCCGTGCCAGGAGGTCGTGAACGACATGCCCGAAGACGCTATGACCCAAAGCGTAAGCGTCGTGATCTACATGAAGAACGTCGTGGTCGGACGCGGCCTGGAGGCCATCCTCCGGATGCTTCCCCACGTCCGGAACATCAGGCACTGCACCTCGCGTGCCGAGGCCGAACGCGCCGTCGCCGACGGCAGCGCCGACGTGCTGGTCGTGACCAGCGCCGAGAACGCGGCGGCCACCGAGATCACCGCGTCCCGGCCGGGTACGCGGGTGCTCCTGCTCATGGAGGAGTTCGAGACCTCCGGTACCGGCTTCACCGGCGTGATGACCGCCGACGGGTTCGTGATCCAGCAGAACCTGACGGCGCCCGACCTGGGCGAGACGCTCGAACGGATGATGGCGGGCGAGATGCCGATGCCCGCCCAGGTCGGACGGGAACTGCTCGCCCGCGCGGGCTCGCCCGTGCCGAGCGCCCCGACCCGTTCGGCGATGCTGACCCCGCGCGAGCACGAGACGCTCGCGCTGCTCGCCGAGGGGTTCAGCAACAAGCAGATCGCCCGCCGCCTGTCCATCTCCGACCACGGCGCCAAGCGCCTGGTCACCAGCGTCATGCTCAAGCTCGGCGCGCCCAACCGCACCGCGGCCGTCGTGATCGCCATCAAGCAGGGCCTGATCGCCGCCGCCTGACCAGTCCGTTCAGCCCGACCTGCCCGACTCGCATGACCTGCCCGACTCGCATGACCCGCTCCACCCGCATGACCCGCCAGTTCGTCTGAACGGCCTGATCCTCTGACCAGGTCGACCCGCCTGACCAGGCTGACAGCCCCCAACAGCCTGACCAGCCTCCCGCCCCTTCTCACGTTCGCTCCTTCTCTCGTCCGCCGATCCACGCCAGGCACCGGCGTGATCCCCCGCCGGCGGACGAGGCCCGTTTCTCCGATGGGCGCGCCATCTGGACATGCACATCCCTCCGGCCGCTCGCGCGTCCATCGGAGACTGACGGCGCACCGCACCTCCCCGTGACCATGACATGAGTCCCGGGAGACGGAACGTCCGCCCGGACGACCCGTTCCCGTCTCCGAGTTCCCGGGAGGCCCTCATGTCCGCCGCCGCACGCATCACCAGCATCGCCTTCGCCTCGCCACCACAGGTCAAGATGGAGGAGTTCGCCGAGTTCTTCGCGGACGGGCCCGGTGGCGCGCACGTCACGGAGGTCGTGCGCAACTCGGCCATCGACGCCAAGGGCATGGCCGTCAACCCGTTCGTGCAGGACCCCAGGCCCTGGGGGACCGCCCGCCGGATGGAAGTGAGCCTCGCCGAGGCCCGCGTCCTCGGCCGCGAGACCATCGCGGGCGCGTTGCAGCGCGCCGGCCTGCGCCCCGCCGACATCGGCATGCTGGCGACCGCCACCACCACGACGCACTCCGCGCCCGGGCTGGACTCGCTCGTCGACGAGACGGGCATGGTGCCCGGCACCGAGTTCCAGTCGCTCGGCCCGATGGGCTGTTACGCCGCGCTGCCCGCCCTGTCGGTCGTCCGCGACTGGGTCGCGCTGCACGGCCGCCCGGCGGTGCTGCTCTGCGTGGACCTGTTCTCGCCGCACCTGCAGCCCGGGCCGTACGACAAGGAACAGGCGGTGGTGCTGACGCTGTTCGGCGACGGCGCCGCCGCGGTCGTCATCCGCCCGGGGGAGGAGGGCGTCCGCGGCCTGGACGTCGTGGACCGGGAGATGCTCTACGTCCCCGAGTTCGCCGACGACCTCCAGGTGCACGTCGGCGACCACGGCATGAAGATCCGCCTCGCCCCGACCATGCCCGACGTGACCGCGTCCGCGGTCGCGGGCCCGGTCGACCGGCTGCTCGGCCGGCACGGCCTCGGCCGCGACGACATGCGCTGGTGGGCGCTGCACCCGGGCGGCCGCCGCATCATCGACCGCGTCGCGGAGGAGCTGGAGCTGCCGGACGACTCGGTCGCGGCCTCGCGCGGCGTCATGCGCGAGTACGGCAACACCGCCGCACCGGCCGTCCTCGCCGTGCTCGGCCGCCTCCAGGACGCACGCCCGCTCGGCCCCGGCGAGTACGCCGCGGCCCTGGCGTTCGGGCCGGGCGCCACCATCTGGGCCGTCCTGCTGCGCGGCGCCTGACCGGCTCTTCAACGACCAGAAGGACCGTTCACCGAAGGAGAGAACCATGCTCGAAGTCATCGGTGCCGGATTCGGCCGCACCGGCACGCTGTCGCTGAAGGCCGCGCTGGAACGGCTCGGGTTCGGCCCCTGCCACCACATGCTCGGCCTGTTCGACCGGCCCGAGGAGATCTCGCTCTGGCAGGACGCCGCGCTCGGCAAGCCCGTGGACTGGGACGCCATGTACGAGGGCTACCGGTCGTCGGTGGACTGGCCGGGCGCGCGCTTCTGGCGCGAGCTCGCCGACCACTATCCCGAGGCGAAGTTCATCCTCACCGTTCGCGACCCAGAGCGCTGGTACGACAGCGCGCACAGCACCATCCACCGCGCCGCGATCGACGACTCGCCCGCCTCGCCCGTCCTCACCGAGATGCGCGCGATGTCGCGCGACGTGGTGTGGGACGGCGTCTTCGACGGGCGCTTCCCCGACCGGGCGCATGCGCTGCGCGTCTTCGACGAGCACATCGCGGCGGTCCGGGACCACTTCTCCGAGGACCGGCTGCTGGTCTTCGAGGTCACCGAGGGGTGGGAGCCGCTCTGCTCGTTCCTCGGCGTCCCGGTGCCCGCCGAGCCGTTCCCCCGCAGCAACGACCAGGGGGACTTCGACGCCCGGCTGCGCGAGCACGCCACCGGCGAGGCCCCGAGCCCGGCTGCCTGATGGGCGCGGCGAGCGCGGGCGGCGGGTGGTTCCGGCGGTTCCATCCGGCCGCCGAGGGCGCGCCCCGGTTGCTGTGCTTCCCGCACGCGGGCGGCGCGGCGAACGCCTACCAGCCGCTGTCGGAACTGCTCAGCCCGCACGTCGACGTCGTCGCCGTTCAGTATCCCGGCAGGCAGGACCGCCGCGCCGAGCCCGTTCACACCGATCTGGTCGAGCTGAGCGCACGGATCGCGAACGCGCTGGCGACGGCACCGGACGTGGCGGCGCCGGCGGCGTTCTTCGGGCACAGCATGGGCGCGATCGTGGCGTTCGAGGTGGCGCGGAGGCTGACCGTGCCGCCGCCCGTGCTGTTCGCGGCGGGCCGCCGCGCGCCGTCGGCCTCCAAGCAGGAACGCGACCATCCGATGAGCGACGACCACATCCTGTCCGACCTGCGGCTGCTCGGCGGCACCGAGGCCAGGCTCCTGAGCAGCCGGTCGTTCCTCCGGATGATCCTGCCGGTGCTGCGCGGCGACTACGAGGCGATCGACACCTACTCGTACGCGCCGGGCCCGCCGCTGGACGGCCGCGTCGTGGTCCTCGCCGGGGACGACGACCCGCTCACCCCGGTCGAGGACGCGCTCGCCTGGCGCGCGCACGCGACCGGCGACGGCGGCTCGCACATCTTCGCCGGCGGCCACTTCTTCCTTGACGACTACCGGAGCCAGGTCGCCGAGATCGTTCTCGGCGGGCTGGCCCGCACACCCTCCGGGACACCCTGATGCCGACCCAACTCGACGTACTGGAAGCCGAGGCCGTCCACATCATCCGGGAGGTGGCGGCCGAGTTCGAACGCCCGGTGCTGCTGTTCTCGGGCGGCAAGGACAGCATCGTGCTGCTGCGCCTGGCGGAGAAGGCGTTCCGGCCCGCGCCGGTCCCGTTCCCGGTGATGCACGTGGACACCGGCCACAACTTCCCCGAGGTGATCGAGTACCGCGACCGCTGCGTCGCGCGGGTCGGGGTCCAGTTGGTCGTCGCCTCCGTTCAGGACTCGATCGACGCGGGCCGTGTCGTGGAGCCGACCGGCCGCCGCGCGTCCCGCAACCGGCTGCAGACGACGACGCTGCTGGACGCGATCGAGGAGCACCGCTTCGACGCGGCGTTCGGCGGGGCGCGGCGGGACGAGGAGAAGGCCCGCGCGAAGGAACGCGTGGTGTCCTTCCGCGACGAGTTCGGCCAGTGGGACCCCAAGAACCAGCGTCCCGAGCTGTGGAATCTGTACAACACCCGCGTCCGGCAGGGCGAGCACGTCCGCGTGTTCCCGCTGTCGGACTGGACCGAGCTGGACATCTGGGACTACGCCCGGCGCGAGGGGCTGGAGCTCCCGTCGATCTACTTCGCGCACACCCGGATGGTGTTCGAGCGCGACGGGATGCTGCTGGCCGACATCGAGTACGCCAACCGGGCCGAGGACGAGCCCGCCTTCGAGGCGATGGTCCGCTACCGCACGGTCGGGGACGCGTCCTGCACGGGCGCGGTGAAGTCCAACGCCACCGGCCTGGAAGACGTGATCGAGGAGATCGCGGCCACCCGGATCACCGAACGCGGGCAGACGCGCGCCGACGACCGGACCGGCGAGGCCGCGATGGAGGACCGCAAGAAGGAGGGCTACTTCTGATGGACATCCTGCGGTTCGCCACGGCCGGATCGGTGGACGACGGCAAGTCCACGCTGATCGGCCGGCTGCTGTTCGACTCCAAGTCGATCTTCGAGGACCAGCTGGAGGCGGTGGAGCGTGCGAGCGCCGACCGGGGCGAGGAGCTCACCAACCTCGCGCTGCTGACCGATGGCCTGCGGGCCGAACGGGAGCAGGGCATCACGATCGACGTCGCCTACCGCTATTTCGCGACGCCCCGGCGCAAGTTCATCATCGCCGACACCCCAGGGCACATGCAGTACACGCGGAACATGGTGACCGGCGCGTCCACGGCGGACCTGGCGGTCGTTCTGGTGGACGCGCGCAAGGGGATTCTGGAGCAGTCCCGGCGGCACGCTCTGATCGCCACGTTGCTGCGCGTTCCGCATCTCGTCGTCGCCGTCAACAAGATGGACCTCGTCGATTACGACAAGGGCGTCTTCGACAAGGCCGTCGAGGAGTTCACCGCGTTCGCCTCGAAGCTGGAGATCGGGGATCTGACGTTCATCCCGCTGTCGGCGCTGTACGGCGACAACGTGGTGGAGCGCAGCATGAACATGCCCTGGTACGAGGGGCCGTCTCTCCTTCATCACCTGGAGCATGTGCACATCGCCTCCGATCGCAACCTGATCGACGTGCGGTTTCCCGTGCAGTACGTCATCCGCCCGCACGCCTCGACCGACCTCGAGCTGCACGACTACCGGGGCTACGCGGGCCAGGTCGCGGGCGGCGTGCTGAAGCCGGGTGACGAGGTCGTTCACCTGCCGTCCGGGCTGACCACGACGATCACGCACATCGACGGTCTGGCCGGGCCGCTGGACGAGGCGTACGCGCCGATGTCGGTCACGCTGCGGCTGGCCGACGAGCTCGACATCTCGCGCGGCGACATGATCGCCCGGCCCAACAACCGGCCCGAGACCGCCCAGGACCTGGACGCGATGGTCTGCTGGATGACGCCCGACCTCCGGCTGGCGCCGCGGATGAAGCTGATCATCAAGCACACGACGCGGACCGCGCGGGCGATGGTCAAGGACCTCAACTACCGGCTCGACGTCAACACGCTGCACCGCGACGAGCGGGCCACCGCGCTCGGCCTGAACGAGATCGGCCGCATCAGCCTGCGCGTCACCCAGCCGCTGTTCGTCGACGACTACGGCCGCAACCGCCTCACCGGCGGCTTCATCCTCATCGACGAGGCCACCAACAACACCGTCGGCGCAGGAATGCTCACCGGACACGGCTGAGCGTCACTGCGATCTCCACCGTTCTCTTCCCGCCTTCACTTCCCGCCTTCACTTCCCGCCTTCTCTTCCACCGTTCTCGAATTTCCCCAGAGGTCAGGTGATTCCGCATGAGCGAAACGCTGAACGAACGGACCGGTGAACTCGCGCTGCACGGAGGCGTCCCGGCGCGCACCACTCCGTGGCCCGCGTGGCCGGCGCTCGACGACGAGACCGAGCGCATCGTGCTCGGCGCGCTGCGGAGCGGCCGCTGGGCGATCAGCGAGATGCACACCGGCGAGGAGCTGTACGAGCGGCGCTTCGCCCGCGCGTTCGCCGACTACCACGGCGTGGGGCACTGCATCCCGACGACCAGCGGCACGAGCGCGCTGACGATCGCGTTCGAGGGCCTCGGCCTCAGCCGCGGCGCGGAGGTGCTCGTCCCCGGGCTCACCTGGGTGGCCTGCGCCTCGGCCGTCGCGGGCGCCGGGCTCGTGCCGATCCTGGTGGACGTGGACCCCGGCACGCTCTGCATGTCGCCGGAGGCGGCCGCAGCCGCGGTGACCCCGCGGACCGAGGCGATCCTCCTCGTTCACTACGCGGCCAACACCGCCGACCTGGACGCGTTCATGGAGCTGTCGCGGCGGCACGGCCTCGCCCTCATCGAGGACTGCGCGCAGGCGCACGGCGCCGAGTACCGCGGCCGGCCGGTCGGGACGTACGGCGCGGTCGGCACGTACAGCATGCAGGAGTCGAAGGTGCTGACCTGCGGCGAGGGCGGCGCGGCCGTCACCGCCGACCCGGCGCTCGCCGGGCTGATGGAGCAGTACCGCGCCGACGGCCGCGTCTACACCGACGACCCCGCGATCGGCGACCCCAACCTGCGCGACCTCGGGCACGTCCAGGGCCGCAACCTGTGCCTGTCGGAGATCCAGGCCGCGGTGCTGCTCGGCCGCCTCCGGCAGCTGGACGCCGAGAACGAGCGCCGCCGCTGGACCGCCGCGCGGCTGGACACCTTTCTCGGCGAGATCGACGCGTTCTCGCCCATCCCGCTCCAGGACGGCTGCACCAAGCGGACGTACTACCGCTACTGCATCCGGGTGGACGACCGCGTCAGCCCCGAAGAGGTCGAGACGATGCGCACGGAGCTGTGCGCCGAGCTCGCGGTGACGTGCGAGCCGCTGCACGATCCGCTGAACGACTGCACGCTCTACAACCCGTTCGGATCGCCGCAGAAGTACGACCCCGAACTGCTCGGGCGGCTGGACCCCCGCAAGTTCGACCTGCCGGCGTCGCTCGCGGCCCGCGAACAGCACCTCACCCTGCCGCACTTCCTGCTGCTCGGCGGGCAGCGCGACGTCGAGGTCATCAGCGACGCGCTGCGCAAGATCGCCGCCGCCCACCTGCTCTAGCCGCTCTGACGCTCTGACGCTTTGAGGCTCTGACGCTCTGCCCCTGAGGCTCCACGAACGGAAGGCGAACACGATGGGACGACGGCTCACCGTCGACGTTGTCGGCTGCGGCGAGATCGCGCAGCTCATGCACCTGCCGCACCTGCTCGAACTCTCCGACGCGTGCGAGGTCCGCGCGATCTGCGAACGCGACCCGCACGTCCTGAAGACGGTCGCGGACCGGTTCGGGATCGAGGGAGCGTTCACCGACCACCGGGAGATGCTGGCGCAGAGCCCCGCGGACGTCCTGGTCGTGCTGACCTCGGGCGACCACGTGACCCTCATCAACGACGCGATCGACGCCGGCATGGACGTCTTCGTGGAGAAGCCGCTGTGCTACTCCACCGAGGACGCGTGGGCCATCGCGCGGCGGGCGGAGGAGGCCGGGCGGACCGTCATGGTCGGCTACAGCCGCCTGTTCGACACCGCCTTCGACGACCTGAAGGCCGCGCTCGGCCGGGAGCAGGGGCCGATCTACCTGCGCGCCGAGGCCTCGCTGCCGTGGGACTACTACTACCGCGCGCACCACGACATCGTCCGGCCGCTCGACTGGGCGCCCCCGGCGACGGTCGTGGAGGACCGCGCGCCCAGCTGGGGCGGGTCCTGGGAGTTCTTCCGCGAGGAGCTCCTGTTCAACCTGGCGATCCACGAGGTCTACTGCCTGCGCGTGCTCACCGGCATCGACCGGCCCGAGATCCGTACCGTGTCGGACGTCCTGGACCGGCGCGGCATCGAGGCGACGTGGTCCGGCGGCGGCGCGGGCGGCCTCGACGGTGAAGGCGTGCACGCGAGCATGAGCGTGCTGACGCTCGACACCGTCGCGGGCGGGTACGTCGAGGAGTTCAGGGCCGTGACGGGAGCGTCGACCTACCTTCTGGAGTACCCGTCGATCTACCTCAAGAGCTGGCCCGCGAAGCTGTCCCGGTCGACCGTGCAGGACGGGACGCTGGTGAGCTCGTCGACGCTCGGCTCGTTCGTCGACCCGTTCAAGGCCGAGCTGGAACACTTCTTCGCCGTGCTGACCGAGGGCGTGCCCTGCGTCAGCACCGCCGCCGACGCCGCGCTCGACGTCGAGACGCTGAACCGGCTGTACGAGGCGGCACGAGCCCATGGGAAGACCATCGCCGGATGATCAAGATCAGCGCGGCCATCATGCACCATCCGCGCCGGGCCGACCGGATCCCCGCGCTGGTCCGGGCGTGCGCGCCGCTGGAGCCGAAGGTCGTCAGCGACCCCGACCCCGGCGGCCGGCCGAGCCCGCTCCGTACGGCCAAACGGGCCTGGGCGGCGATCGAGCCGGGCGCGACGCACCACCTCGTTCTGCAGGACGACGTGAAGCCCGCGCCCGGCTTCGCCGAGCAGCTGAACGCGGCGGTCGGGCTGCGGCCCGAGCACGGCGTCTCGCTGTTCTGCCTCTGGCACACGCCGCACAACTCCTACCTGGTGCGGCGCGCGGCGGTCGCGGGCGCCGCCTACGCGCCGCTGTCGCCGTACGAGTGGACGCCCACGCAGGGATTCGTGCTGCCCGTCGCGGAGGCACGGGCCCTCGCCGAGTACCTGGCGGGGATCCCGGACGAGGTCCAGGACGACGACGAGATGATCGTCATCTTCTGCCGGGAGCGCGGCATCCCCGTGGTGGCGACCGTCCCGCACCTGCTGGACTCCGGGCACGACCAGTCGCTGGTCGAGGGACACCACGACGGTCTCCGCGCCGCCGTCTACGCCCCGGACCTGGCTTGGTCCGGTTCTCCGGATGCTGATGTTGAGTTGCCGCCGGGGTCGTACGGGGTGGAGCTGCACGGCTCGATCTGCTCGATCCGGCGCGTCCACGGAGATCCGGTCGAGCACAAGTTCCCTTGGTATTGGTATGACGCCTGCCCTTTGACAGGGCTCGATCCCGACGCCGTTCTGGATGCGGGTGCGCCGCATCTGGCGGGGTTGCCTGCCGGGCTGGTCGCGGTGATGTCCGAGGTCTGGGCGGCCGGTTACCTGCTCGGCGCCGACGTCGCCGGTCTCGCCCCGGACGCCACGGGCGACGGCCCGCTGGTCCACGCGGCCCTCAGCTCGTGGATCGACCAGGGGCTCGCCGCCGAGGACCGGGCGGCGTCCGGCGACTGCGTTTCACTCGCGACGGCCGCGCTGAAGCAGGGCATACGGGATCGGAGGTCCGTTCATGCGTCCTGAGACCACGGCCGTGGTGGCCCGGATGGCGCGCCGCGAGGCCGCCGCCGGGCTGCTCACCGCGCCCCGCGTGGAGTTCGGCGAACGCGGCACGACCGTCCTCGTCCAGTTCGTTCCGTGTCCGGAGTGCGGCCCGCGCGGCCCGTTGGGTCCGGGCGGGCAGCGGCGGGCGTGGTCCCCGCCGTTCCGCGATGACCCCGCCGAGCCCGGGCCTGTCCTGCACATGCTGGCCTGCGAGGCGGTGACGGCGCGGGCGGTGCTGCTGATCGTCCTCACGGCGGAACGTACGCCGGCGCTCGCGAACGCCGAGTTCACGACCCGCGCGGTGACCTGGCTGGAAGTCGCACACCTCGGCCTGGACAAGGCGCTGGAGGCGATGGACACGGCCGAGACCTGGGCCACCGGCGGCCGTACGCTGCCCGCCTCGACCCGGCGGCACCACCCCGGTGCGGCATGGGAGACGTACCGGCGGGACCTGGTGCCCTCGTTCCTGTCCCCGCACGCGGACGTGCCCGCGGAGCTTGAGCTGTATTACGAGCAGGAACGCCGCGCGGCCGTGCTGAAGGCCGAAGATCTGAAGCCGAAGATCTGAATGTGTGAAGGAGCGGCGGCCGGGACCCGGCCGCCGCTCCTTTCCTTTGATCAGGTGCCCGCCGCGGCGTTCGCGTCGAGGGGGAGCCGGTCGAGGCCGCCGGCGTCGTCGGCGACGAGCGCCACCAGCGTCCGTTCGACCGCGAACAGCAGCTCCCGCAGCTCGGACGCCGGCACGTGCGCCGTGTCGGTCAGCAGGCTCAGCCGTACGGCCGCCGGATCGTTGATCACGTCGTGGACCTCGAAGAAGAAGGCGACGCTCGCGCGCTCGAGGCGTTCCTCCCACGCGAACACCGTCTCCTCCGTGCCCGTCGCGGGCGCCGCACCGCCGGGAGCACCGCGCCCGCCGCGCGTCGCCGACCACATGTCGTTGAAGTAGACGTCCAGCTCCGCGCCCGCCCCGGCGACGATCGCCGCCGCCAGGTCCGGGTCGTACCGGCCGTGCCGCATCGCCCGCAGCGCCGACACCCGGGCGGCGCGCACGAGGTCCTCGAACCGGTCGGCCACCAGGTCGACGGACGCGACGACCTCCTGGCTGAGCGACCCCACCGCGTTCCGCAGCTCGGGCCGCCCCCGGTTGCCGACGACCATCCGCACCAGGCAGCGCTGCGCCCCCGTACGCCGGCCGACCAGCGCCGCCATCGCCCCCAGCAGGACGTGCGAGGTGCTCACGCCGTACCGGGCGGCCAGGGTCTCGACCGCCCTCGGCACCGCCCGCGAGACGATGCCGCCCTGCCAGTAGCGCGTGCTCTCCGGCGCGTGCTCGGGGCCCGTGAACCCCGCGGGCGGCGCGTCATCGAGAACGGCGCGCCAGTGGTCGAGGGCCCGCCGCAGCGTCCGCCGGCCCGTCGTGGACCGTTCGAGCTCGGCCACCTCGGCGGGCTGCAGGCCGGGCGGGCCGGGCGGCGGCATGCCGTCCAGCCCGTGCAGCAGTTCGTCGAACAGGACCCGGCTGCCGAGCATGTCCACCGTCAGATGCGGCGTCCCGAACATCAGCAGCCGGGCGTCCGGCCCCGCCGTCCCGATGCGCACCTGGAACGGCAGGTCGGCGGCCAGGTCGTACGGCGTGCTCTGGAAGTCGGCGGCCCAGCGGCCCACGAGCGCCTCGGGATCGTCGCCGAGATCGTGCACCTCGATCGGCAGCACGCCCGTTCCGGCGACATGCTGGACGAGCCGCCCGTCGTCGCTCGGACGGAACCGCGTGCGCAACGTGTCGTGCCGTTCGACCAGCGCGCGGAGCACGTCCATCACGCGTTCCGGCGAGTGCCCGGGAGGGAGGTAGCCGCCGCCGACCACGTTGCCGTGCGCCGGGTCTCCCTCCCGCTGTATCTCGCGCCACATGTCGAGCTGCCCCCACGTACAGGGGAACGTGCCCGACCGTGAGCCGGCGAACGGGACCTCGTGAACGCTCACCGTTCCGTAGGCGTGACGGGCGTCACGGGGGAGGTCCCCAGAACGTGGCCACCGGCGTCGAGCGCCTCCACCTGGACCACCGCCGCCCCGTCCGGGCGCGCGATCGAGGTGTCCAGGCCGTTCCAGTCGACGGTCTCGACGGGACGCAGGTCACTCTGGTCTGAGCCCGCGAGGAGACGCCACTGGGCGACGCCGGTCGCGCCGTTCCAGACGGCGTGCACCTGGCCGCCCTCGACGACCGCCTCGGGCGGGGTGCCAGGCCGCCCGTCCCACTCGAACCGGTACGCCCGGTAGGTGGTCCAGCCCTTCCCGGCCGGGGTCTTCGCATCGAACAACAGCTCACCGTCGGAAGCGAATTCCGAGATCCGTCCGGCTCGGCCCCACCCGACGACGACGTTCCCGTTCGGCAGCTCCTGCGCGTTGCCCTCGGCGATCGACGACAGGTGCTCGGGGTGCGTGATCGTCTTCACGTGCGTCGCCACGCCGGTCTTCTCGTCGGCGTGGATCCACGTGATCCGCGACTCGTAGCCGATGAAGTAGTCGTTCGCCCCGTTGTCGAAGATCCGGTAGACGCCGTCGCCGACCGGCTGCCCGTCGTGCTGCCAGTTGCAGCGGACCCCGACGTCCAGCACGAACGTGCTGTACCCGCTGCCGAGCTTCCAGAGGATCTCTCCGCTGTCCCGGTCGACCTTGTACAGCGCCGAGTTGCTCCGCGCCGTGATGATCAGGTGGCCGTCGGTATCGATGCCGAGCGCGTTCACGTGCAGGTGGTCGTACGGGTCGTCGCCCGCGATGATCGCGGGCATGTCGCTCTCCTCCAGCGGCACCCGCTCCAGCCCGCTCCAGTGCAGCAGCACCTCGCCCGTCGCGATGTCGATCTCCTCGACCACGCTGTCGATCGCGACGGCGTCGGCGGCCCCGCCGATGGGGGACAGGTCGTGCTGCTTGAGCTGGTAGCTGACCAGCACCGCGGTGCCGCGGTCGGTCAGCACCAGGTCGTGCAGGTCGACCGGCTCGCCGCCGCCCGCCTCGATGGTCGCGATGACGTTGTAGTTGCGGTCGGCGATGTAGGCCTTGCCGATCCCGACGCCGGTGCTGGTCGCCGTGCCCTGCCACCACGTCAGTACGGGCTGGCCCTGGTACTCCTGCACCCGGATGTTGGTGGCGTACTGGCCCTCGGGAACGGGCCGGAACCACACCAGCCGCCCCCGGTCGTCCACGATCTGCGGCCCGTGCGGCACCTCGGGCTCGAAGATGGACTGCGGCGTAAGGAACAGGTACCCGGGCGCGACGCCGTCCCGCGCCAGGGTCACCTTGATCTTCGGAATGTCCGCGTAGGCCGGCAGTGCCGTGGTCTCCGGACCGTCCTGCACGGTGCCCGTCGCGGCCCCCGAGCCTGCCTGAGCGGTTCCCGGACCTGCCTGAGCGGTTCCCGGACCTGCCTGAGGGGTCTCCACTGTGCCTGTCACGTGTTCTCCTGTTCGAGCGGGTACGGAACCCTCATCATCAGGAGCCCGGCGCGGGCCTCATAAGCCCCCGATCACCGCCCGAACGCCCCTGCCCGGATGGTCACCGCTTCCGGACGATCGTGGCCCCGTCACCCGTCGCGACGATGACCGACTCGACCCGCTCGTCCCGCGCGACGGCGTCGTTCAGCTCCCGCAACGCCACCACGTCGGCCGTCTGGCACTCCGGATCGACCACGTGCCCGCCGCGCAGCGCGTCCCCGAGCAGGATCACGCCGCCAGGCCGCAGCCGGGCGAGAACCTCCTCGTAATACCGAAGGTGGTTGACCTTGTCGGCCCCGATGTACCCGAGGTCCAGCACAGGCTCTTTCGGCAGGCTCTGGAGCGTCTCCAGCGCCGGCGCCACCCGAAGATCGATCCGGTCGGCCACCCCCGCCTTGGCGAAGTGCTTCTGCGCCACAGCGGCCCAATCGGCGTTGATCTCGCACGCCACCAGCAGCCCGTCCGCCGGCAGCCCCCGCGCGATGCACACCGACGTGTACCCCGTGAAAACCCCCACCCCGACGACCCGCCGCGCCCCGATCATGCGGACGAGCATCGTCAGAAGGGCGGCCTCGTAGTGCGAGGTGTCCATGTTGGGCGCGCTGGCCCGGGTCTCGGCCGCGAGCTCGGCGAGCACTTCATCGGGCTCCGCGCAGTGCGCCAGCAGATAGTCCCGGATGTCGGGATGCGTGATGTTCATGGCCGGACGCTAACTCCGCCGTCTTTCCCGCCCCAGCCACGTTCAGGCGCACGTTCGGGCGCCCCGCCCAAACGTCCGCCCACAAGACCATTCCCCTCCCGGCCCCGGTCTCGCACCATCGTTCAAGCCGCCGACGGGAGGACCGGCATGACGAACCCCGAACCGCCCTTCGCCGTCAACCCTCGCGAAGTGCCGTTCCACCTGCTCAAGATGCTCCGCGCGCACGCCACCAAGAGAAACCCGCCACCCCCCGCCTGGCGCCGCCGCCAGATCAACACCTGGCAGCGCTTCGAAGCAGACCGCCTGGAAACCCCCACCGAACCCCTCATCTACGGCCTGACCACGGTCTGGAACGAGGACGACGTCATCTACGCGACCGTCCGCAACCTGTTCCTCCAGGGCGTGGACGAGGTCTTCGTCGTAGACGACGAGTCCGACGACGACACCGTCACCGAAGCCAAAATCGCAGGGGCGACCCTCATCCAGGACGCCAGCGAGGGCACGTTCGAAGAACAGCGCCGCACCCGCCGCATCACCGAGTTCATGAACGACCAAACGGCAACGGCCGGCCGCCCGGTCTGGTGGATCGTCGTGGACGCGGACGAGTTCCCCCGAGGCCCGGACGGCACCACCATCCGCGACCTCGTCAGCACCCTCCCACCCTCGGTGGACACCATCGGCAGCCGCGTCCTGGAGCACTACCCGAGCCGCACCTCAGCCCCCCTGCCCCGCCACCACCCGCTGGACGAACTCCGCATGGCCCGCCCCCACACCATCGCGTTCTGCCCCGAGGCCCACTGGAAGCACCAGATGGTCCTCCTGCGAAACCCCGGCGACCTGGCCTTCACCCCCGGCCGCCACACAATCCAGGCGTCCCCCGCCCGCCCCATCGTCGAAAGCTCCGCGTCCCTGCTCATGCACCACTTCCCCCTCCGTGACAGGGAGCGCACAGAGCAGAAGTTCCGCCAGGCAGCCGAGAGCCGCTACACCGGCACCACAGACGCCTTCATTAAGAAGCGCCTACGAAAACGCCTCCGCATGCTCGAACTGGCGTACACAGAGCAATACCACCTGCTCCCGAACATGTACCCCGGCGAACGCAAGCAAGGCACCACCCTCAAGGACTGGCAGTCCCTGGTCCCCGCCTCCGAGCGCACCCCCACCCACACCCCCGGCCAACCCCTCTAACCCCAGAGCGCGCCACCACGGGAAAGCACAAGGTCTCCGGCTATTGAGCCACTTGGAACTGTGGCGGACACGACCTGCCCAAAGTCATGAGTAAGGGGCGATTGCATCCACCAGGTCGCTGAAGGGCGGCGGCACCGTTGAGCCGATGCGGGTCACGGCTGATACAAGACGGCCTGTCACCCCGGCTTCGATGGACACGTCCAGATCCCGGGGGCGAGACCATTCCGCGGCCTCCGCTTCTGTGAATCCACGATCCAGGACACCAAGGAAGAAGTGGTAGCCGGTTGGTCCGAACAGGTCCAGAGGCGCCCACGCGCCGCGGACCTGTCGCTCGAGCAGCCTGTCACGCCCGTTGGTCAGGGGTGGCGCTGTGTCGTAGAGCAGTTGCTCATCATCGGAAAGGCGCGTGCGCATGTGCCGCGCGAGACCGCCAGGAGGTTGCGGGTCTGCCGAAGGTCTGGCGGACCGCGTCTGTGCGGGCCGCTCATGCCGGCCGGAGGAAGATCGGCCTTGTCCGACCAAGAGTTCGTCTTCGTCAGATTCATCTGCGAGCGCATCCAGGGATCCGGCGTAGTGCTCCAGCGCTCCTTCTTCAGGAACGACGACCAAGTGTTGATGGCGCGGATCATCGCGCGGCCCCTCCTCCAGCCGGTAGTCGAAGAAATCAACAATGGTCTGGTCTCCGGTGAGGCATGACCAGCTCATAAAGAACGGGTGCTTGTCGAAGGTATCAGACCAAACGAGCAGGTCGTTCAAGCGGTTCATTTGAGGTTGGGAAGGCGGTGCGGCGGGAGCCTTTGAGGAACGTCCGCGTGCCTCTCCTGCTATGTATCCTCCAGGGAGGGAGTACAAGAGATCGGGGCGCACGCCGTTGGTCTTGTATCCCTTGAGGCGAGTCGGCAACACATCGAAGTTGGCGACGATGGTCTGCCGTGGTCGCCATCCATAGAGCTCGGATGCGCTCCCAGCGAGGAGCCCGAGCCCCACGCTCTCCGAGATCAACCTGCGAACATGGCCAGAGCTGGACTGGAACTGTGGTTGAAGTAGGCGCAGTTCCTGGCGGGGGCCGCTGTCGGTTGTCAAGCAAAGAATGAGTCGCAACTCGTGGTGCCGGGCCCAGAATCCTGTAGCTCCCTTAGCTGATGCCACAAGCGCGTTAACATTGAGGAGAGCAGGCAGGTCTACGTCCACTTCGACTGTTGGATCGCTTTTCATGGCTGGATCGACCCAATGGTCGCCAGCCGAGTCCACGCGAGTGAAGAATTGGTGACGGCGAAGCCGGATCATTGACATGATGGCCACGGTATCGGACGAACTGCAGCATGGCTCGGCAGTGGGAGAATTGTTATTGCCGACTGGGATAACCCGGAGAAGCGGGATCGGAGTCCATTCGCGACGTCAACGCCCGCGCCGCCGACTTCAGCGCGGAACGCCGGTAGCATGATGGCCTCGGGATCTGACATTGACCCCGCATTGTCCTGATGTGGCCTCGACCGGGTGTAACAGTCGCATGTGACGTATGGGCTGCTATAAGTGATCATCACCCGATTCGGGCTCATCACTTTGGCGGGCCGGTGGAGGTCGTCATGCGGGTTCTGGCCTGTCCGGTCATTGTCGTTGCCGTCGCGGTCGTACCGCCGTTCGCGGCGAGTTCGGCCGTGGCGGCAACAGCGGTCGCGGTGCGAAGCGCGGGTGCGGCCCGCATCGATGACTTCACCGTCTGGCCCTCCCACGCCGATGCCGATCACAGGGTTCATTTCAGCGGCCGGCTGGTGACTGTGGACGACGATGGAACGCCGCGGTCATTGCCGGACGAGTTCATCGACGTCCAGGAGCGCGCGGGCACGACGTTGGTCGGTTACGCAGACGCGATCACGGATTCCTCCGGGCGGTTCGCCGGTGACCTGACGGTCGACCAGGACGGCACGGTGCTCGCCCAGTCGGCTGCCGGAGTCAAGAGCGCAGCCGTTCCGGTGACCGTGACGACCGCGCGCACACGGCTCAGCGGGACGCTCTCGCCGGCCCAACCCGCCGGTGGTGACATCGCCCAGATCACCGGTCGGCTGGAGCGCCAGACCACGGGTGGCGACTGGGTTCCCATGGGTGACCGTCCGATCAGCTTCTTTCGACCGGACGGTCAGCCGGCGCAGGTTCCCTGGCGTACCAAAGCCGACGGTAGCTTCATCGCCACGTTCCGGGCCGGTGCTGCCACGTCGTGGAAGCTCGGGTTCGTTCCCGGTGCGCTGGCCTTCGCTCCGGCGCAGGTGACCGTCTCGGTGCGGGATCCCGCCCATCTGCTCTACAGGAGCGGCTTCAACAACTTCGGCCTGAACGCTCACTGGAACGGCAGAGGCTATGACGTACTGCCGGGCGACACGTTCCATCTCGGGGCGGATCTGTGGGGCTGGAACCCTGGGAGCCAGCAGACGCTGACCGGTCGCCGGGCATGGCTGGAGTTCTCCGCTGACGGTACGACCTGGGCACGTACCCGGTTCTCCCGTGCCACCGATCGCGAGGGCATGGCCGACATCGCGGTGCAGACCCGGGCCGCCGGCCACTGGCGTATGAGCTTCGACGGTGATGCCAGATACACCCCCGCAAGGACCTCCTCCATCTTCGTCGGGATCCGCAAGCCCACGGCCAGCCGGTTCATCGCGTTCAAGGCAACGCCCACCTCGGTCCGGAAGGGCCGAACCCTCACGATCACCGGAACGGTGCAGGGGCTCGGACGCATCGGAAAGGGGCGCGCCATCGGGCCTGTCACCGTCTATTTCAGACCTAGGGGCTCGCGGTCCTGGAGAAAGGTCAAGACCGTCGTCCTGCGTGGATCGGGCTCGTTCAAGGTCAGTGCGAAGGCCGCGAGGAGCGGCACGTGGAAAGCCCACTTCGCCGGCGACGGGAATGACCTTCCGGTCACCAGCCGGTATGTCTACATCACCGTGCGCTGACCCGAACGCAGCGTCAGGCCGGGCGGGGGTCAAGGTGGTCCAGGGCGGCTTCCTCCGTGTCTTCCTCGGTGAGGAATCCGCCGGACTGGTGGCGCCAGAGACGGGCGTAAGGGCCGTCGGCGCGGAGGAGGTCCTGATGGGTGCCCTGCTCAAGGACGCGGCCACGGTCGAGGACGATCAGGCGGTCCATGCGTACCACCGTGCTCAAACGGTGCGCGACGACGATGGCCGTACGGTCGCTCATCAGGCGCCACAACGCCTCCTGAACGAGGATCTCGCTCTCGGAGTCCAGCGCGCTGGTCGCCTCATCCAACAGCAGGATCGGGGCGTCGCGCAGGATAGCCCGGGCGAGCGCTAGCCGCTGCCGCTGGCCGCCGGAGAGCTTGACGCCCCGTTCGCCGACCAGCGTGTCGAAGCCGTCCGGAAGGGACTCGGCGAACTCGGTGACGTGGGCCGCCCGCGCCGCTTCGAGGACCTCGGCCTCCGTCGCCCCCGGCCGTGCGAAGGCGATGTTGTCGTGCACCGATCGGTGGAACATCGCGGGCTCCTGCGGCACGTAGGCGATCAGGCTGCGCAGGTCGGCCTGGCTCAGCTGGGAGATGTCCTGGCCGCCGATGACGATCCGGCCGCCGTTGACGTCCATGAGCCGCAGCAGCAGCCGGGTGAGGGTGGTCTTGCCGCCGCCGGACCGCCCCACCAGGCCGATCTTGGCACCGCTCGGAATCTCCAGGTCCAGTGCCTCGAACAACGGCGGACCGCTCCCGTGCGCGAAATGCACCCGTTCGAAACGGACGGCCGCGCCTGCCGGGCTGAGCGGCTGCGGGTCCGGCGGATCCACGACGGCGGGCGGGCTCAGCATCAGCTCGGTGAACTGCGCGGCCTCCGTCAGCGTGCTCTCCATCCGCCGGTAGACCTGGTTGAACTCGAACATGATCCGGGTCGCGCCTGAGTAGTAGGTGAACGTCACCACGATGACCTCCACCCCGAGGCCGCCGCGCAGCGCCGCCGCGGCGAGCAGCCCCAGGACACTGGTCAGGATCGACATCGGCGCGACGATCGTGTCGACGCGAAGGTTGCCGTAGTCCCAGGAACGCAGCGACAGGCGAGCCTGCTCGGCGGCCCGCTGCCGGAACTCGGTGGCCTCCCGGTCCTCCGCAGCGAACGCCCGCACCGTCTCCATGTTGGTCAGCACGTCGGCGACATGGCCCGACACCCGCACCTTGGCCGCCTCCCGTTCGTCCACGAGCGCCTGCCTCCGGCGGATGAACGGCGCGACGAGGAGACCCGTCACGAAGATCAACACCACCAGCACCAGAACCAGGACCGGGTGGTAGCGCCACAAGATCACTGAAGCGAACCCCAGCGGGATCACGTTCGCCATGATCGAGAACGTCAGGGTGTCGGTGAACTGCTCGAACCCGCCGGAGAAGTTCAGAATCCGTTTGGTCAGCGACCCGGCGAAGTTGTCGTGAAAGAACGCGGCGTCCTTGGCCAGCAACTCGTCCATACCAAGGTTGCCGAGCAACTCGATGCCCCGGGCGTCAGTCCGGTTGAGAAAATGAATCCCCAACCGCCACAACGTCTCGCCCGCCAGCATCAGCCCGCCGAAAGCCGCGACATACGGAAGAAGCGCCCCGAAATCGCTTTCCCCGCCACCGGCCAGGTGCCCCACCAGCGCGGCCACCACAAGCGGCGACAGGTAGTAAATGCAGGTGTTCCCGAGCGCCGGAAGCGTCGTCGCGAGAACCGATATCCGCCACAGGCGGCGCAGCATGCCACAGTAGTAGCGCAGCGCCAGCACGACTGCCCGCCTCCGGGGCGACGGATCCTCCTTGACGCCACCTCGTACCCCGAACACAGACAACCGCCCTCCCGCCACATCGCCGCCGCCCCCATGCTGCCCCGCCCCGCCCACCCCGCGCGAACCCTTTTCCGTGCCCCAAAGGCAGGACCGAAACCCCTCTCCCACCGCTAGCTCAATGACAGCCCTTTGGCCCAGCCCTGATCACAAAACCCCAAGGGCTCCAGCACTTCATGCATGAAGTCGGGATCTGTGACCGTTCCGGCCCTCTTAGCAATGCAGGGCATATTTCCCCTGCTAAAAGCAGTCGTCCGCGAGAAACCCCGAATGCGGAGCACGCTCCCGAAGGCGCTAGGCGCCATTACCGGAATGATGATCTGAGGAAGGAAGGCCGGGTGACCCGCAGCAACCTGCGTGTCACCAGCGCCGTGTGCGCCATCCCGGTCAAGGCCGACCAGGCCCGGAACCGAAGGAAACGCGGCTCCCGGAGCGGCCTTCCGCCGAAGTTCGACCGCGGCCATCAACGAGTGGCTGTGACCAGCACATCTGACGCTATGCCTCTCCGAGGCGGCCAGCAGCTGATGAACCGCTCGCCCAAGCCTGGGCGCTACGGCGTCTGACGGGGGATACCTGGCACTGCCGGTGATGTCAGGAAGACGTCAGGCAGAAGGGGTGGCCGGCCGGATCCAGGAGTACCCGCCAGCGTCCGTCGCCGGGCTGATGGTCCGGTTTGGCCGCGCCGAGTCCCAGGGCCAGCTCTTCCATCGCATCGAGGTCGTCAGCGCGGAAATCCAGGTGGAGCTGTTGTGGCACGTCCTGACCCGGCCACTGCGGAGCCCGTTATCCGTCAACCCTCTGGAATCCCAGATCACAGCCGGAGTCGTCGGTCAGAGCGACGAACTCGTCCGCGCTGAAGAGTTCGCGCATCCCGGTCAGTGCACCGTAGAAGTCCGCCAGCGTCTGCGGGTCGGCACAGTCCAGCGTCACCCCTCGCAGCACAGCGCCTGGCACCATTCGCTCCTTCGCGTCCGCGTCTGTCTCCGTGAGCCGCCGCTGCACGCGATCACCGGCGATAGCCACACCGTACTCGCCACATCCACCGCTGAAGTAGCGGTTTATACGGGCCCTAGGTCCTCACCAGGACGGGCGGCGCTGCTCCCGGCGTTGGACCCTGCCGTGGTTTCCGTGGTCAGGTCGCGAGAGCTCTCTGGCCGTCGCCTGCTCCGGTGGGATCTCGGTCGATCTTGACGGCCTTCGTGCGGGTTTCGGTGGGGCACGGCGCGTACGGCTCTCAAGAACACCGACGACCGGGACGCTGGCCTGCTTGTGTGCGAGCAGGCAGCTTGGCGGCGCCACGGTCGGGGAAGCCTGCTGGCCACGACATCGAATCAGCCTGGTCCCTGCCGGCCACCTCGGCGAGCCGATCAATATGGAAGGCAGGCGTGGAGGCCTTCCAGGTCGTTGGCTGGAGGTCAGGAACGCTGCATGAGCGCAGGGACGAACCAGGAATCTCCGGATGGAGAGGGGACGTAACCTTTGAGACGGGTCATGATCAAGACTGGGATGTCAGGAAGCGCCCCCGGCAGGATTCGAACCTGCGACACCCGCTTTAGGAGAGCGGTGCTCTATCCCCTGAGCTACGGAGGCCTGTCGTTCGCTCGCCGGACGAGCGTAGCGGACGGCACATACAGAGTAGGGGAACGGGTGGACCGATCGCTCCTCAGTTAGGGAGTGGCCCGGGTGTTGGGTGGGGGCTATAGGCCTGATGGGGTTCCAATCGGTACGCTTCGGTGCCGTGACGGGTCGGCATCGGGAGGATGAAGCGGGCGGCACTTCTGTGCGCCGGCGGATCCTCGTCGGTGCCGGGGTGGCCGTTCCGGTGCTGGCGGTGGGGCTCTTCGTGGGGCTTCGCGGCTCCGGTTCCTCGGGGGACCGTCCCGATGCGGCGGGTGCGGCCGTTCTGGTGGCGCCCTCACCGGTCGTGCCGAAGAACCATCCGACGTTCGGTGAGTACGTTCCGCCGAAGCCGGCCGCCAAGCCGTCGCCGCCTCCACCCACGCCCAAACCCCGGACCAGTCCCACCCGCAGGCCGTCGCCGCCGCCGAAAGCAAAGCAGCCGTGCCCGCAAGGGTGGGAGGACATCCCTATGCTGCGCCGATGGTGCCAGCACCACGGTTACTCACTCCGCTGAGACCGTTACACACAGGTCACTCAGGAACCTGTAGTAGCGTTCCTGCGGCTGAAACGCTTTGAGGCATCGGGAGGAACCCACGTGCCAACCCCTCGGTCGGCTTCGCTGGCCGCGGTCTTCCTGGTGATGACGATGATCGGTGCGCCCGTGGCGCAGGGAAGAGCCGCGGCGCGTGAGGGCAACCCCCTCGACGCTCTGCGGCGGCAGGCCTCCCAGGCCCGCAAGGACCTGGAGAAGGTCACCAAGTCCATGGAGGGCCGCAAGAAGGCGCTGAACGAGTCGCAGGGAAAGCTGCGCGCCACCCTGCAGGACCTCGGCAAGGCGGAGGCGGCCCTCAACAAGATCCGCGGACCGCTCGCAGCGCTGGCGAACGCCTCGTATCAGCAGCCGGGCTCGGCCGGGTCCATGGCGATCTTCGGCGGCGGTTCGCCGGACGCCGCCCTCCGATCGACGGCCGACGTGACGGCCATGGCGAACGGCCAGGACGCGCTCGTACGGCAGGCCGACGACCTGCAGCGGCGCAAGCAGCAACTGTCGTCGGCGGCGCAGGACCTGCAGTCGCAGAACGCGGTGGCGCAGACCAAACTGCAGCAGGAGATCGACGGGCTCAAGAACAAGTCGGCCCAGCTGACCAAGCAGCTGACGGCGATGCTCAACAAGATGGGCGTGGACCGCGACAAAAGGCTCGAACTGGGCTGCGACAAGGACCTCGCGTCGGACGCCAAGAAGTACCCGAACGGTCTGATCCCGAGCAAGTACCTGTGCCCCTTGCCCCAGAAGGGCCACGAACTCCGAGCCGACGCCGCGCTGGCCTTCTACAAGCTGAACTCCGCGTGGAAGAAGCATTTCGGGCACGACATGTGCGTCACCTCCTCCTACCGCAGCCTGGCCGACCAGCAGCGGGTGTACGTCCAGCGCCCAGGCTTCGCCGCGGTCCCAGGCACCAGCAACCACGGCAAGGGCCAAGCCGTCGACTTCTGCGGCGGCGTCCAGAGCTCCGGCTCCGTCCAGTTCAACTGGATGGTCTCCCACGCCAAGACCTACGGCTGGCGTCACCCCGCCTGGGCCTACAGCAACCCCTTCGAGCCCTGGCACTGGGAATTCGGCACCGAAGACACCAACAGCGACTAACCCCCCAACCGCTAACCCAAGCCCCCCAACCAGTCGCCCCACCACGCCCCCGACCGGCTGCCCTGAACCCAACGGCAATCTGGCCCACGACCGGCAGGTCCGACAACCTAACCCCCGGCTCGCCCCCGGACCCACGGCTGGCCGACCCGCCGTGCTTCCGGCCGGCTGTCCTGGGCCCACGGCTGCCTAGCCCGAGACTCGTTCTCCGGACCACGGCTGGCTGGTCCGGGACCTGCGACTCGCTGGCCCGGATCCGACGACCGGTCGGCCCGGCGTCTATGACGGGTGGGCCTGGGGCCTTTGGCTGGCTGGTTCGGGGCCTGCGACCGATTGGCCCGAGGTCCCGGCTGACGGTGGGTCGGCAGGGCGTTCTTTGGTGGGCTTGCTCAAAGAGACCATGGCGCCCAGGTGTCTGGAACCCGGGTGGCGGGGCGCCCGCGCTGTCGCTAGTTCTTGGTGCGATCCGCGCGCTTCAGCAGGTCTCCTCCGTAGCCCCGGCGGACGCGGCCACGTGCGGCAGGCAAGGACCCCTGGCCGCAACCGAGCCTGTGCGACCGGGACCACAGAGCTTTGTCCCAGAACTGGGTGGCCGGGGCCTCGGGGGCGGGACGGCCGGGTCACGGGCGACTGGGCGGTCGAGGCCACGGGACTGTAGGGCAGGAGCCTGGATGCGGGGTCTGAGGCTTGGATTGCAGTGGCTATGGGGCGTGGGTGGCGGGGACCACTTCGGAGGTGCAGAACTGGCAGCGGCGGGCGCGGACGGGGATGTCGGCGAGGCACTGCGGGCACTCTCGTTCGGCCGCCACCTTGTTGCGGTCCAGGCGCTTGAGCAGCCTGGCCGTTGGCGACACCAGCAGGAAGTAGACGATCAGTGCGGTGATGAAGAACGAGATCGCCGAGGTGACGAAGACGCCGTACGGGAACTTCGTGCCGTGGATCGTGAACGCGAGGCTTGTGTAGTCATGCTTGCCGCCCAGCAGGGCGATCAGCGGCGCGATGAAGGACGTCGAGAAGTCCTTCACCAGCGTCGCGAATGCCGCTCCGACCACGAACGCGACTGCGAGGTCGACGAGATTGCCGCGGATCAGGAATGACTTGAAGCCGCCCATAGAGAAGCTCCTTGCGGGGGGTGAGGGGTCGGTTACCGGTCGGCCTCTTACCCGGTTCGGCGGCTCATGAACGTTCAGACGGCGGGGACGGCGGCGTCGTCCAGCACCGAGGTACAGAAGCGGCAGCGGGAGGCCTTGATGGGGATCTCGCTGAGGCACTGCGGGCACTCGCGTTCGGTGGCCTCCTCCTTGCGGGCCATCCGTTCGAGCAGCTTCGCGATCGGGAGCACGACCAGGAAGTAGATGATCGCGGCGGTGATGAGGAACGAGATCGCCGAGGTCAGGAAGACGCCGTACGGGAACGGCGTCCCGTTGATCTTCACGGCCAGGTTCGTGAAGTCGGGCTTGCCGCCGACCAGCGCCAGCAGCGGCCCGATGAACGATTTGACGAAGTCGTTGACCAGGCCGTTGAACGCGGCGCCGACGACCACGGCGACCGCCAGATCGACGAGGTTGCCCCTGATCAGAAACTTCTTGAAGCCCGACACGTGGTGATGCCCTTCCGCTCTGTGACACGACAAAGCTGGAAGGTTACTGCCCGAAATCCCAACAAGGGGTAATTAGGGGCGATTCAGGCTGCGGTCGGGGTGACCTCCGAGGCGCAGAACTTGCAGCGGGTGGCCTTGTCCGGGATCTCGCTGAGGCACTCGGGGCAGTCGCGTTCGCTGGCCTCGACGGCCTTGGTGAACCGCTCGACGAACATGCTCGCCGGCTTCACCACGAGGAAGTAGATGACCGCCGCGATGATGATGAACGAGATCAGCGCGTTGATGAACACCCCGTAGGTGAACTTCGCCCCGTTGATCGTGAAGTACATGTGGGCGAAGTCGGGCTTCCCGCCGATCGCCGCGATGAGCGGCGTGATGAACGAGGACACCAGCGCGTTGACCAGCGAACTGAACGCGGCGCCGATGACGACCGCGACCGCCAGGTCGATGAGGTTTCCCCGCAGGAGGAACTTCTTGAAGCCTTCCATCAGACCCCTAAATCGTGACCGATCGGCTACTTACCGTTAGCTACCCACGATAGTAAACGACAATCTTGATCGGCCCGAGGTTGCCGAGATAGCCGCCGCCTGTCTCGCAGACGCCGCCACGACCACCAGCGCCCCGTCCTCTCCACTCGCTCCTCGCGGCACCACGATGACCGGCACCTCCCGAGCCACCATCACCACCCCCGAGACGTCCGTACCCCGAGGAACGCTCCCGCCCCAAGCCGCGTCCCTGCCCTGAGACACGCTCCCAGCCGAAGCCGCGTCCTGACTCTGAGCGGTGCCACCACCCCAAGGTGCATTCCTGCCTGGAGGCACGCCTTCGCTCTGAGACGCGTCCCTGCCCGAGGGTGCGCTTCCGTCCCAGGGTGCGCCCCCGGCCCGAGGCGGGTGCTTGCTCTGAGGCGCGGGCCAGCCCGAAGCCGCGCTGCCAACCTGGCGTGCGCTCCCGTCCGGCGGTGCGCTCCCGTCCGGCGGTGCGCTCCCGTCCGGCGGTGCGCTCCCGTCCGGCGCTGCGCTCCCGCCCCGAGGGGCGTGCCTGCCCCGAGATGTGTGCCCGCTCGAAAGCGTGCCTCCATCTTGGAGCGCGCGCCCGTCGAGACGCGCAGGCCCTCCCGGACCGCGTTCTCTATGAGGGCCGGATCGGCGAGCAGGTCGTGCTGCTGGCCGGTGTCGTGCAGGAGCGCGACCGTACGGGAGGGGTGCGCCCCCACTTTGAGGTGCGTGCCAGCTCGAAGGGGTGCTGCCAGCCTGGGGTGCGCTCCCGCTCAGGGGCGCGTCCCCGACCTGAGGCCCATGCCCGTTCTGAGGGGCGTCCTCGTCGTGAGGTGCCTGCCCGCTCCGAGGC
Source organism: Actinomadura barringtoniae (assembly GCF_017573505.1). Taxonomy (GTDB): domain Bacteria; phylum Actinomycetota; class Actinomycetes; order Streptosporangiales; family Streptosporangiaceae; genus Spirillospora; species Spirillospora barringtoniae. Next base: position 393,568 of record NZ_JAGEOJ010000003.1, on the reverse strand, counting down.
GCAGCTCCACCGCTAGGCGTGCCCTCATCTCCAGGTGTGTCTCCATTTGGAGGCAGGCCACCGAGCAGCCCGTCCGTCGCGTCATCAGCCGCGTCCGCAGCGGCCAGGATGTTGATCCGATCTCCGGGGTGCAGCAGCCGTACGGCCCCTGCGTCGGCCATCCGCACGGGCACCGCCGTGACGCCCGCGCCGTACCCCTGCAACAGTCCAGCGCCAACGAGCCGCGCATCCGTGAGTACCTCCCCACGCCGCATGGCTCCCGCCAGCACCCTCCCCACGACGCCGCCCGCACCGGGCGCCTCGCTCTCCGCCAACCACACCCGGCTGCCGACGGTTGTGGCCCCAGTCGCGAAGCCCGCGCGCGCTGAATCTGCTCCCGCAAGTGGGGACTCTGCGGTCGGCACGTTGATGGCTCCACCAGCGCTGCCGGTGCTCTTGGCGCCCGGACGCCCCTTGCTGATGCGTGCGGTGGGGGTGTTCTGGGTGCGGTTGAGTGGGCTTCTGCCATCCCAGTCCAAGGCGCTGGCGCCGAGGCCGGCATCCGTGTTTGCCTTCGTGGCCATGTCAGCTGACGCAGCTTCCGTGCCAGTTGCCGTGGCGTCTGTGCCAGATGGTGTGGCGTCCGTGTGTGGCGTCTCGGCGGCGGCGCATGTTCTGTCGGCTTCCGCACATGCTGCATGGGCGTCCGCACATGCTGCATGGGCGTCCACGCTGGCGATGGTCGGGGTTCTCGGGGTGGCGACGGCCGGTGTGGTCAGGGTGGTGGTGGCGGGCGTGCTCAGGGTGGTGGTGGCCGGGGTGTTCAGGTTGGAGGTGGTGATTGTGTTCGGGGGGTGCTGGGGCGCGGCTGCATGGGTGGGGGTCGGGCGGTAGGCGCCGGTGGGGACTGCTGGGGATGGGAGCGCGACGGTGGTGAGGTCGCTGGGGCGGAGGGTGGCGCCGGCGCGGAGGTCGTGGGCGGCGGCCAGGACTTGGACGGTCGGGGGCGGGCCGGGGCGGAGGGCCAGGAGGGCGAAGCCGGTGGCGGCCGCGGCGGACAGGGCCGCCAGCGGCCGGCGCCAGCGGGCTAAGCGGGCGTTCATGGGAGCTCCAGGGGGAGCTTCATGCCGTCGAGGGCGTGGCCGCACGGGCAGGTGCGTTCGGCGGGGAGGGCCTGGACCAGATCGGTGACCAGAGTGCGGAGGCGGCCGATGTTCTCGCCGAAGACGCGGAAGACCTCGTCCATCGTGACGCCCTCGCCCTCCTCGATGCCGGCGTCGAGGTCGGTGACCAGGCAGACGGGGGTGTAGCAGAGGGCGAGCTCGCGGGCGAGGACGGCCTCCGGGTGGCCGGTCATGCCGACCAGCGTCCAGCCCTGCGCCGCGAACCACTGCGACTCGGCGCGGGTGGAGAAGCGCGGGCCCTCGATGACGACAAGGGTGCCGCCGTCGACGGGCTCCCAGCCCGCGGTGGCGGCGGTCTTCACGGCGGCGGCGCGGCCTGTGGGGCAGTACGGGTCGGCGAACGAGACGTGGATCGCGGCGCCCTCGTCGTAGTAGGTCTGCGCCCGGCCGCTCGTTCGGTCGACGAACTGGTCGGGGATCGCGAGCGTGCCGGGGCCGTACGTCGGGGTCAGCGCGCCGACCGCGCTCGGGGCCAGGACCTGCCGTACGCCCAGGGAACGCAGCGCCCAGAGGTTGGCGCGGTAGGGGATCTTGTGCGGCGGATACCGGTGGTCGCGGCCGTGGCGGGGGACGAACGCCACCCTGCGGTCGCCCAGCGTGCCGATCGCGATGCGGTCGCTGGGTGCGCCGTACGGGGTGTCGACGTGGACCTCGTCGATGTCGTCGAGGAAGGAGTAGAAGCCGGAGCCACCGATGACTCCGAACTCCGCTGTCTGCGTGGTCATGGCGCCGACACTAGCCACCCGAACGGGACGGACGGGAGAGGCGGCTCGGATTGTGGATAACTCCGAAAGACCCCGGTCATGCGAGGAGAGAAGTGCCCGGCCGGAGGCGACGGAAGGGCTGGCCGGAGGAGGCGGAAGGGTCCGGTTGCAGGAGGTGGAAGGGTCCGGTTGCAGGAGGTGGAAGGACACGGCCGGAGGCAACGAGAGGGTGCGGCCGTCGGCGGTGAGCTTGGGACGGCTGGAGGGAGCGGGAGGGGCTGGTCGCGGCAGGCGGAACGGCTCGGGTGGGAGGAGACGAGGGAGCCGGTCGCAGGGCAGGGGCGGACGAGCCGGTCGCGGGAAGCGAGGGGGCCGGCCGCGGGAGGCGAGGGGCGGTCGGCTGCGGGAGGCGAGAGGCGGTCGCGGGAGGTGAGAGAGCCCGGCCGCGTGAGGTGGTCGGGCCCGGTCAGGTTAGGTAGGTGGGGAGGCTCGGTGACGTGAGGGGGGAGGGGGCTGGGTGGACGAGGTGGCCGGGTCCCCTGGGATGGGACCCGGCCGACCTCTCTCTCCGGGCCCCCGGCGGGTGGGGTGGTGGGCCCGGGGAGCTTTTAGGAGACCGGGTCGAGGACCTTCGGCTCCGTGGACTCGGCCGCGTGGGGCTTGGCCAGGCGGCTGGGGGCCCAGATGCGGCGGCCCAGGTCGTACGACAGGGCGGGCAGCAGCAGGGAACGGACGATGATCGTGTCGACCAGGACGCCGAAGGCGACGACGAAGCCGAGTTCGGCCATGCTCACCAGCGGCAGGGTGGCCAGGGCGGCGAACGTCGCGGCGAGGACCAGGCCGGCGGAGGTGATGACGCCGCCGGTGACGGTCACGCCGCGCAGGATGCCGCGGCGGGTGCCGATGGCCTGCGACTCTTCGCGGACACGGTGCATGAGGAAGATGTTGTAGTCGACCCCGAGCGCCACCAGGAAGATGAACGCCAGCAGCGGGAAGCCCGCGTCGCTGCCCTCGAACCCGAAGCCGTGCTTGAAGATCAGCGCGCTGGCGCCGAGCGAGGCGAGGAACGACAGGACCACGGTCGCGATCATCAGCAGCGGTGCGACGAGGGCGCGGAGCAGCAGGACGAGGATCAGCAGGACGACGCCCAGCACGATCGGGATGATCAGCTTGTTGTCGCTCGCCGCGGCCCGCTTGGTGTCCAGGCCGATGGCGGTGTTGCCGCCGACCTTGGCGTTCGCGGACGGTACGGCGTGGACGGCGTCGCGGAGGCGGTCGATGGTCTTCATCGCGGCGGCACTGTCGGCGGGGTCGCGTAGGGTCGCCTCGTACATGACCCGGCCGTTGGCGGCGACCGGGCGGCTCAGTTCGGCCACGCCCCGGGTGGCGGTGACGGCGCGGGCGACCTGGGCGGACGCGGGGGCGTCGGCGATGACGACGGCGGGGTTGCCGGACCCGGCCGGGAAGTGCCGCGCGACCATCTCCGAACCGGAGACCGAGTCGGGCTTGTTGGTGAACTGACCGGCGTTCGACAGCCCGTCGGTCTTCAGGGCGCCGAGGCCGAGCGTCATGGCGATCAGGCCGATCGAGGTCACGGCCCAGATGACGCGCGGGTGGGCGCTGATGAGGCGGGCGACGCGGTTCCAGATTCCGTGCTCGGCCTCGTACGCCTCGGCGTCGAGGTACTTGGCGTCGTACCGGGGGATCAGCGGCCAGAACATCCACCGGCCGAAGATGACCAGGAGGGCGGGCAGCAGGGTCGTCATGGCGGCGAGGGCGGTGATGACGCCCACGGCGGCGACCGGGCCGAGGCCCTTGGTGGAGTTCATGTCGGCGACGAGCAGGCAGAGCAGGCCGATCGCGACGGTGGCGGCGGAGGCGATGATCGCGGGGCCCGCGCGGTGCAGGGCGTACGCCATGGCCTCGTGGCGGTCCTGGTGGCGGTGCAGTTCCTCGCGGTAGCGGGCGACGAGGAGCAGCGCGTAGTCGGTGGCGACGCCGAAGACCAGGACGGTCAGGATTCCGGCGCTCTGGCCGTTCACGGTGAGCCCGGCGCTCTTGGCCAGCAGGTAGACGACCGATTGGGAGAGGCCGAGGGCGAACACGGCGCTCAGCACGGGGACGATCCACAGCAGCGGGCTGCGGTAGATGATCAGAAGGAGGACGATCACGACGAGCCCGGCGGCGATCAGCAGGAAGCCGTCCAGCGACTGGAAGATCTTGAACATGTCCGCGCCGCTGCCGGCCGGGCCGGTGACGTGCGCGTTCAGCCCGGGAGGCCCGCGCTTAACGATGTCGCGCACGCTGTCGACGGCGTCGGTCACCTCCTCGTGCCCGATCGGTACGAGGGTCTGGAGCGCCTTGCCGTCCTTGGACGGGAACGGCCCCTGGACCTTCTCGGCGCCCTGCACCTTGCCGAACGCGACGGCGTCCGCCTTGGCCTTGGCCTGGTCCTGCGCCGTCACGCCGCCGGAACGCTCGTAGACGATCACCGCGAGCATCGTCTCGTCCTTGCGGAACTGGTCCTGGAGCTTGACGACCTGGGTGGACTCCGCGCTCTTCGGCAGCCAGTTGACCGCGTCGTTCTTCTCGACGTCGTTCAGCTTGCCCGCCAGCGGCCCGAGGGCCGCCAGCAGGACGACCCATACGGCCAGCACGGCCCATTTCGTACGCCTGCCCGAGACCAGCCCGGCCAAGCGGTGCGCCCAGCCCCCCGGGGCGGCCTGCCTGGGTGCGCTCATCGTTCCCCTCCTGCAACAGTGGACTTCGAGATATGTCGTGAGCCCGACATGTGGCCAGATTGTCTCGCTTCTAGAGAGTTGTCAAGTAGTATCGCGAACTCTCTCTAAAAACGAGCTTCCAGTCGAGAATCCTTGCTGCAAGGGCGCTTTTGTATCGGGAACCCCCCTGAGAGACCCCTGACCTACCCCCCGAGGAACCCCCAAGGACCCCCCGACACACCCGCCACAGCCCACGCTCAGCTGCAGCCGGCTTGTCGATGGGCCTGCCTCCGGTCGGCGCTGACCAACTGCTGGCCTCGGCGGGGCCACCGGTTGCTGTGGATCTGTTGCGGGCTCGTTGTCGTGCGCCGGCGCCGGTTGCGGTGGACCGCCGGAGGGTGCCCCGGACTGCACGCAGGGCGCCCTGGACTACCACCGGCCGCCGGAGCCTGCCGCCCTGGACTGCCACCGGCCGCCGGGGCCTGCCGCCCCGCGTGCCCTCTGTGCCCTGCCCCTGCGTCATCCCGGCCTCCTCATTCGACCTGGCTTGATCGTGACTTGTGTCCTTGCGGCCAGTCATCGGGCGTGAGAAGTCAACGCGGCTACATCTCTTGATGGGCAGAGCGGGGTGTCCATACATCAATGGGTGTACGGGCGGTGACGTGGCCAGGTCTGCGGGCGGAGGCGGCCCGGGGTGCGGGTGGGTTCTGCCGGATTGCGGGCGGGCGCTAACCCCGTTCGGGACCTGTTCGATACGTGTCCGCTTAGGTGCGCTTCGTGACGGGAATGATCGCTGGCGCGGGCACTTCGGCATGAACGGGGGGAGAAGTGGACGTCGTGGTGTGGCGAGCTGCCTCGCTGCTACTTACCTACCCTGACCAGCGGTTCTACGATCGCCGGCCGATGCTGCGTGCGGCGGTTTCAGAGCTGCCCGAGGGGCATGCGCGTGGCCTGCTGCACGCCTTCCTCGACCACGTCGACCGTACGCCGCCTGTAGGTCTCGCCGTCCAATACCTGGACGCATGCGGCGGTGAGGCCCTCCATCTCACGCACTACAGCGAGTTGGCCGAGGGAACGGCGTGGGGCGCGGGGAGCGAGGCAGGACGGCCCGCACGGCGCGAGCCGGAGCCGAGCGTGTGGCAGGACGCGGGGCGAGAGGCGCTGCGGGAAACGGCGTGGGGCGCGCGGCGGGCGATGTTGGCTCGGTTGGGGGAGCTTTATCGGGGGGTGGGCCTGACTGTGGATGAGGATGAGCCGGCCGACTATCTGCCGATGGTTTTGGAGTACGCGGCGCTGTGCGCGGACGATTGGTTGCTGATTGAGCATCGGGCGGCGCTCGGCCGGATCCGGTCAGCTCTTCGGGGGCGCGGGGCGCCTTACGCGGTGCTTGTTGAGGCGGTCCTCACGACCTTGCCGAACGGGCTTGGAGCGGCAAAGGGACCATGGACGGCACCACAGAGGGCCGTCCACGGTCCTGAAGAACGTGTGGGTCAGGCGACCTTTTCGCTTGAGCCGCCGGAGCTGCTCGTACCGCCCGAGCTGGAGGACGACGAGGACGAGTCGCTCCTGGAGCTCGAACTCGAACTCGAGCTGGAGCTGGAGTCCGAGGAGCCGCCGCTCGAGGACTCGGACTTGCCGTTCGACGAGGACGAGGCGCCCACCGTGGACGACGACTTGCCGGAGCCCCGGCTGTCGGTCCGGTAGAAGCCGCTGCCCTTGAAGATGATGCCCGCGGCCGAAAAGACCTTGCGCAGCTTTCCGCTGCAGTTCGGGCACTCGGTCAGCGCGTCGTCGCTGAACTTCTGCACGACCTCCAGAGGCTCGCCGCACTCGGTGCAAACGTACTGATACGTCGGCACGGTTCCTCCTCGCTGACTCAGCCTCGGGGGCTGGCACTCACTTCGAACGACTGCTAATGGTACCGATACCTGGAACGCGATTCGCCCAGGGCGTATTTCCTTGGATCTTTCTCAGATCCCCTTCTCGCCGAACCAGCCTGCCAGCTTGCCTCGCCGGCTCACCGCGCGGAGGCGCCGTTCGGCGGCCTCGCGTACGGCGGCGGTGGTCACGACCAGCAGGGTGTCACCGGCCTCCAGGGCGGTGGTCGACTCCGGAACGAAGCTCTCACCATCCCGTACGACCAGGGTGATCGACGCGCCCTGGGGGAGGCGCAGCTCGAAGATCTCCACGCCGCTCAGCCGCGAGCCGGGCGGTACCCGGACCTCCAGCAGATCGGCGTGCAGCTCCTCGAGGGGTGCGGCTTCGACGTCCAGCTCGCGTGCCTGCTCGTCGCTCTCGAGGCGGCACCAGCGGGCCACCAGCGGCAGCGTCGGCCCCTGGAGCAGGGTGAAGACCACGACGATGTTGAAGACGATCGCGAACAGCCGGTCCGCGCCCTCGACCTCCTTCACCATCGGGATCGTGGCGAGAACGATCGGCACCGCGCCCCGCAGCCCGGCCCACGAGGCGAAGATCTTCTCGCCGAACGACAGCTTGAAGCCGATCGTGGACAGCATCACCGACAAAGGCCGCGCGACCAGCAGCAGGATGAAGCCGATCACCAGCGCGGGCCACACCTGGGCGGGCAGATCGGCGGGGGAGGCCAGCAAGCCCAGCATCACGAACAGCCCGATCTGGGCCAGCCACGCGATGCCCTCGGCGAATCCGCGGGTGGCGGGGCGGTGCGGCAGCCTGGCGTTCCCCAGAACGAGCGCGCTCACGTACACCGCGAGGAACCCGCTGGCGTGCAGCAACGTGGCGGCGCCGTACGAGCCGACCGCGAGCGACAGCACCGCGATCGGGTAGAGGCCGGAGGCGGGCAGGGCCACGCTGCGCAGGGCGTACGCGCCGAGCCAGCCGATCGCCAAGCCGACCAGACCGCCCGCGATCAGCTCGTACACCATCACCCCGGCCAGCTCGGCCAGGTTCGGCATGGTCGCGTGGGCGGTGCTCAGCGTGACGACGACGATCACGACAGGCGCGTCGTTGAAGCCCGATTCGGCTTCGAGGAGGCCGGTGAGGCGGGAGGGCAGCGGCAATCGGCGCAGCACCGAGAACACCGCGGCGGCGTCGGTCGGCGCGAGCACGGCGGCCAGCAGGAACGCCAGCTGCCAGTTCAGCCCGATCAGCCAGTTGGCGGCGACGGCCACCACCACGATGCTGATCAGCGTTCCGACCGTCGAGACGGCGAGCGCCGCGGGCGCCGATGGGCGTACGGAACGCCAGTTGGTCGTGATGCCGCCCTCGGCGAGGATCAGGACCAGGGCCGCGAGCCCGAGCGTCTCGGCGAGCTCGGCGTTGTCGAAGTTGATGTGGAACGGGCCGGACTCGCCGATGAGCAGGCCGAGCCCCATGTAGGCGAGCAGCGTCGGCAGTCCCGCCCAATGAGAGAGCCGGACCGCGACGATGGCGCAGAGTACCAGCGAGGCCCCGAAGAGTAGCCAGAGATCGAGCTGCACATCCCACCCTTCGCAGGGTCGTAACGGACTGATCGTTAAGAGATCGTACAGATTCACGTACAGATCACATATTTGTGACTGTCCGATCACGGCTTTCGTGACCGAACCCGGAGGTCGGCGCCGAGGCAGCACTGACCCGCCGGTCACACCTGAATACCCATGACAACCGCCGCCCGAGCCGAGTCGAGCCGTACGCCGGGCCGTTTGGGTGGGGGCGGGGAGGAAGAGAGGAGGGAAGCGGGAAGCGGGAAGCGGGAAGCGGGGTTAGCGGGTTTAGCGGCGCTTGATTTCGGGGGGTAGGCCGTTCACCACGTCGATCACCGGGCGGCCCTCGACGGCGGCGGTCACGTTGGCCTGGACCTTGGTCACCAGGGCGATCTGCGACGTACGCGTGCCGCCGGCGGTGTGCGGGGAGGCCAGAACGTTCTCGTGCGTGCGGAGCGGGCTGTCGACGGGCGGCGGTTCCTGGTCGAAGACGTCCAGGGCGGCCCCGGCGAGACGACCCGACTCCAGAGCGGCCAGGACGGCGTCATCAGGGGCGATTCCGCCGCGCGCCACGTTCACCAGGAACGCGCCCTCCGGCAGCAGCGCCAGCTTCTCGGTGCCCAGCAGCCCCTGGGTTTCGGGCGTCAGCGGCACCGCGACCACGAGGATGTCCGAGTGGGCGAGCAGATCGTCGAGCTCGCAGTAGGTCGCGGACGCCTCCGGACGGCGGCTGCGCGACCAGTACGAGACGTCGCATCCGAGCGCCTGGAAGATCCGCGCGGTCTCGGCGCCGATCGCCCCGTACCCGACGATGCCGATCCGCTGCGTGTGGATCTCCCGGGGGCCGCGGCCGGCGATCAGCTCCATCTGCGGCCACTTGCCCTCGCGTACCTTCCGGTCGCCCCAGGCGAGGTGACGGCACAGCGCGAACGCCCCGGCGACCGCCCATTCGGCGACCGCCCGGAAGTTGAAGCCCGCGGTGTTGGCGACCGGCACCCCGGCGGCGGCGAGCGCGTCCAGGTCGAGGCTGTCGGTGCCGACGCTCGGCTGCTGAACGAAGGCCAGGCGGGGCGCGGCCGCCACGGCCTCGGCGTCGAGCGCCAGCTCGCCGGTGAAGTCCCCGATCACGATGTCGGCGTCGGCCAGCGCGGCGTGCAGCCCGGCGCGGTCACGGGTCGCCGGGAAGGTGATCTCCGCGGCGTCGCCGAGCTGCGCGAACAGGGCCCTGACCAGGCCCTCGTCCAGCGGAGGCAGGGAAAGGATCCGCCACTGCGCCGTCATGTCGTACCTCCAGAGCCCGGCGCTTCGGTCGAAGCGGCGCGATCAAGGATTCATCAGCCTAGGGGAAGCGGTGCAGGCCTCCGGAGGGGGTGGCCACGGCGCGCACGCGGTGGTCGTGAGGCTCGGCGGGCAGGGTCTCGACGAGCTCGGCGTCGTACACCAGGCCGATCGTGAGGATGGCCGGGCCGACGCGGGCGAGCGCCCGGTCGTACGATCCGCCGCCGCGACCGAGGCGCATGCCGCTCCGGTCGACCGCCAGCGCCGGGACCAGCACCACGTCCGCGCTGGCCACGGCCCCCGCGCCGCGCGGCGTCTCGGTCGGCTCCAGGAAGCCGTGCGGGCCCGGCGCGAGCGAGTCGGGACCCTCGTACGACGCCCAGTCCAGATCTCCGTCCGGCAGCAGCCGCGGCAGCAGGACGTAGGTGCCGCGCTTCCACAGCGCGAACAGCAGGCCGGCGGTGTCGGGCTCGGTGCCGAACGAGGCGTACGCGGCGATCGTGCCGCCCATCTGAACCTCGGGGGCGTCGAGCACCGCGTCGCGTAGCGCGCGCGCTGCCGCGGACCGCTCCTCAGTGCTCATTCCATTACGGGCCGCAATCAAGGAACGCCGCTGCTCGCTCTTTGTCGAGTTTCTTAGTGAGATTTCAGCCTCCCTCTTAGGCTGGTGCACGTTTTGCTCGCTCTCTGTGGCTAGGGTCTCTGCATGGCCGACATCGAACCAGTACTCAAGGCGGTCGTCCCGGCGGCCGGTCTCGGTACACGATTCTTGCCCGCCACCAAGGCGACCCCCAAGGAAATGCTGCCCATCGTCGACAAGCCGGCGATCCAGTACGTCGTCGAGGAGGCGGTCGCGGCCGGGCTCTCCGACGTACTCATGATCACCGGGCGGAGCAAGCGGTCCATCGAGGACCACTTCGACCGGGCCTACGAGCTGGAGGAGGCGCTCCGCGCCAAGGGCGACGAGGGACGGCTGGCGGCCGTCCGCGAGTCCAGCGACCTGGCGATCATGCACTACGTCCGGCAGGGCGAGCCGCGCGGCCTCGGCCACGCGGTGCACTGCGCCCGCCAGCACGTCGGCCACGAGCCGTTCGCCGTGCTTCTCGGCGACGACATGATCGACGCCCGCGACAACCTGCTCACCCGGATGATCGAGGTCCGGCAGCAGCACGGCGGCAGCGTCGTGGCGCTGATGGAGGTCGAGCCCGACCAGGTCTCCGCGTACGGCTGCGTCGCGATCGAGGACACCGGCGACGCGGACGTCGTGCGGATCACCGACCTCGTCGAGAAGCCCCCGGTGGACGAGGCGCCGAGCAACTGGATCATCATCGGCCGGTACGTCTGCGACCCCGCGGTCTTCGACGTCCTGGAGAAGACCGCGCCCGGCCGCGGCGGCGAGATCCAGCTGACCGACGCCCTTCGTACGCTGGCCGACACCCCTGCCTCGGAGGGCGGCGGCGTGTACGGCGTGAAGTTCCGCGGGCGGCGCTACGACACGGGCAACAAGCTGGAGTACCTGCGCACGGTGGTGCAGTTCGCCTCCGAACGCCAGGACCTCGGCGACGAGTTCATGACCTGGTTGCGCGACTTCGTGGCCCAGCACGACAAGGGCACCTCCGCCAGCTCCTGACGACGACCGGCGCGAGCCGGGGTCCCGAAGCGCAACGCGAAGCAGCGCGAGGGGCCTGAAGCAGCGCTGAAGCAGCGCTGAAGCAGCGCGAGGGGCCTGAAGCGGCGCGAGGGGCGTATGGACGTCATCTCGTCGTACGCGGCGCGGAGGCTTGCCGCCCAGGTGGGTGCGCAGGGACGGTGTTAGTGCAGAGAACGCGGGACTGCTGTCCTGCCGTTCTCTGCCGCAGTACGCAGGTCTCTGCTTGCAGTACGCAGGTCTCTGCCGCAGTACGCAGGGACACGTCCTGCGCGGGCTGCAGGTACACCGGCTCGTGATGGCTGCGAGCTACGCGTTCCGGCATCCGTGCGCCTCGGCATAAGTGCGCGCATGCGGTTTCGCGCAGCCCGCAGGGGATTGCCGTCCTGCCGTACGACATAGGGACTGCCCGTCCCGTGATGACGCGAACGACTGAGGGGTCCCGGGGATGAGAACGGTCGACGAGCATCTGGCGGACATCCTGGGCAACGTCCCGGTACTGCCGCCGCTGGACCTGGCGCTGATGGAGGCCGAAGGGGCGGTGCTCGCCGAGCAGGTCGCCGCCCCCGTACCGCTGCCGCCCTTCGACAACTCGGCCATGGACGGCTACGCGGTCGTGGCCTCCGACGTCGCGACGGCGTCGGAGGCGGAGCCGGCCGTTCTGCCGGTCATCGGCGACATCGCGGCGGGCGACTCGGGCGTATCGGCGATCCGGCCGGGCCTGGCCGCCCGCATCATGACGGGCGCGCCGATGCCCGCCGGGTCCGACGCGGTCATCCCGGTCGAGTGGACCGACGGGGGAACGGCGTCCGTACGGATCAGCCGTTCCGCGCCATCCGGGCATTACATCCGCCGCGCGGGCGAGGACGTGGTCGGCGGGCAGATCGTCGCCGGTCCGGGCACCCGCCTGCGCGCCGCCCAGATCGGCATGCTCGCCGCGGTCGGCCGGGCCCGTGTGCTCGTACGGCCGAAGCCGCGCGTCGTGGTGCTGTCCACGGGCAGCGAGCTGCGCGAGCCGGGAACGGCGCTCGCGCCCGGCCAGATCTGGGACTCCAACAGCTTCATGCTCACCGCCGCCGTGATCGAGGCGGGTGGGGTCGGCTACCGGCAGACCATGGTCGAGGACGATCCGCGTAAGGTCCTGGAGACCCTGGAAGACCAGCTCATGCGCGCCGACGCGCTGATCACGTCGGGCGGCGTCTCGATGGGCGCGCGCGACGTCGTCAAGGAGGTCCTCACCGGCGTCGGGACCGTTCAGTTCAGCAAGGTCGCGATGCGGCCCGGCAAGCCGCAGGGTTTCGGCCTGCTGGAGGGCACGCCGATCTTCACGCTGCCGGGCAACCCGGTGAGCGCGTACGTGTCGTTCCAGGTGTTCGTGAGGCCCGCGCTGCTCGCCATGCAGGGCCTGCCGCCCGCGGCGCTGCCCGTGGTGACGGCCGTCCTGGCCGCCGACGTCACCTCCGGAGCGGGCGTACGGCAGTTCGTGCGCGGGAAGCTGTCGTTCTCCCAGGGCACCTACACCGTCGCGCCCGCCGAGGGCCAGGGCTCCCACCAATTGGCCGCGCTCGCCTCCGCCAACGGGCTGATCATCGTGCCCGAGGATGTCGAAACCCTGCCCGCCGGTTCACAGGTCGAGGTCCTGAGCCTGCCATCATGACCCCTGAACGTTGAGCGCCAGCGCTCGCGCTGAGCACGCTCAGCTAGACCGTTCAAGCTGAACGCTCGTGCTGAGCGCTGGGCGGATCGTGTGGGGAAAGGCGAGGTTGGCGTCATGAGTGCCATGGGTTCGGAGTTCACCGGTTTCACGCACCTGGACGAGTCGGGTGCGGCGCGGATGGTGGACGTGTCGGCCAAGAACGTGTCGGCCCGTACCGCCACGGCGACCGGGTTCGTCCGGCTGTCGGAGGAGTGCGTCGCGGCCCTGCGCGCGGGCGACGTGCCCAAGGGCGACGCGCTGTCGGTGGCGCGGATCGCCGGGATCATGGGCGCCAAGCGCACCCCCGACCTGGTCCCGCTCTGCCACCCCATCGCGCTGCACGGCGTGGCCGTCGAGCTCGCCGTTCAGGACACCGGGGTGGCGATCGAGGCCCGGGTCCGTACGGCCGACCGTACGGGCGTGGAGATGGAGGCGCTCACCTCCGTCACGGTCGCCGCGCTGGCGCTGATCGACATGGTCAAGGCGATCGACCCGGCCGCGACCGTCACCGACGTCCGCGTCGAGGAGAAGACCGGCGGCAAGACCGGCGTCTGGCGGCGTTCATGATCCGCGCGATGGCCGTCACGGTCTCCAACCGGGCAGCGGCGGGCGTGTACGCCGACAAGTCCGGGCCCGTGCTGGTCGAGCTCCTCCAGGACCTCGGCTGCCAGGTGGACGGCCCCGTCGTGATCCCCGACGGCGAGCCCGTCGCCGAGGTGCTGCGCGACGCCGTGGAGGCCGAGTACGACCTGGTCGTGACCACCGGCGGAACAGGCCTGACCCCCATGGACCAGACGCCGGAGATGACGCGCCTCATCATCGAACGCGAGGTCCCCGGCATCGCCGAGGCCATCCGTGGCCAGAACCGCGACGCCGTCCCGACCGCCATCCTGTCCCGGGGCCTGGCGGGCGTGGCCCGCCGCACCCTCATCGTCAACCTCCCCGGCTCAACGGGCGGCGTCCGCGACGGCATTGCGGTCCTCGGCCCGGTCCTCTTCCACGCCGTAGACCAGATAGGCGGCGGCGACCACCCCCGCCCCGAAGAGTCCGCTTAAGCCGCGGGTCCGCCTGAGCCCGGTCCGGCTAAGCGCGGGTCTGCCTAAGCGCGGTGCACTAGGTGCGGATGACCTGGATGCCGGCCTCGGTGAAGTCGTCGACGGCGGACTGCGGAACGGTGCTGTCGGTGACCAGGATGTCGATCTTGGACGTGTCGCAGATCTTGGCGAACGCGCGGCGGCCGACCTTGGAGCCGTCGGCGACCACGACCACCTGGTCGGCGCAGTCGGCCATCAGCCGGTTCACGTCGGCCTCGCCCTCGTTGTGGCAGGTGGCGCCGTGCTCGACGGCGACGCCGTTAACGCCGAGGATCGCCACGTCGAGCGTGACGTGGTCGAAGATCCCCGTGGCCAGCGGCCCGGTGAGCTCGTAGGACTGCGGCCGTGGCACCCCGCCGGTGAGCACGATCTTGACGTGCGGGCGTACGGCGAGCTCGTTGCCGATGTTCAGCGCGTTCGTCACGATCGTGATGCCGGGCGCGGCCCCGTCGGCCTGCAGATCGGCGCGGGTGGCGAGGACGCGGGCGACCTCCGAGGTGGTGGTCCCCCCGTTCAGCCCGATGATCGAACCGGGCCGGGCCAGCTCCGCGGTGGCGGCCGCGATGCGCTGCTTCTCGGACGCGTGCCGGGCGCTCTTGTAGCGCAGCGGCAGGTCGTAGCTCACGCTCTGCGCGACGGCGCCCCCGCGCGTACGGGTGAGCATCTGCTGCTGTGCCAGCTGGTCGAAGTCGCGGCGGATGGTCGCCGCGGAGACGTCCATCCGGACGGCGGCCTCCTCGACGCTCAGCTGGCCCGCGTCCGCGAGCAGCTCGAGCAGCGAGTTCCAGCGCTCATGCCGGGCCACTCCGGTCTCCCTTCGTGCAACGTCTCATGCAGTCTCCGCCAGCCTCCGCGCACCCGCGTGCACAACGCGCACACGGCTCGCTCAACGCACACAGGGCCTGCTCAGCACGAGCACGGGGCCCGCTCGTGCAGCGTTCCCCCATCCCCGCGCCGCCGCTGGTCCAGCGTCCGCGCAGCTTTCGCGGCGTACGCGCAGAGCCGCTCATCCAGCGTCTGCGCGTGCGCGCGCAGAGCAGAGTCTAACGGCGCACGAATCTGTTCTTTTCTGCATGATATTGCTATAAATCAATCAACAACAAGCATCTGTGCGCTCACTGCGCGAGGAGGCCGAACGTGGCGGACGTGCACACCGCGACCGAGATCGCCAGCCAGCCCGACTGCTGGCACCGCGCCGCGACGGCGGCCCCCGGATTCGCCGGGATCCTGCCCAGGCCCGGGGAACGCGTGGCGGTCATCGGCTGCGGCACGTCGTGGTTCATGGCGCAGTCGTACGCCGCACTCCGCGAGGTCGCCGGCCAGGGCGAGACCGACGCGTTCGCCGCCTCCGAGACGCCGACCCGCCCGTACGACCGGTTGCTCGCGCTCACCCGCTCCGGCACGACCACCGAGGTCCTGGAGGTCCTCGACCACGTCCGCGGAACGATCCCCACCGTCGCGATCACCGCCGACCCCTCCACCCCGGTCATGGACCTCGCGGACGAGGTCGCCGTCCTCGACTACGCCGACGAGAGCTCGGTCGTGCAGACCCGCTTCGCGACCACCCAGCTCGTCCTGCTGCGCGCGAGCCTCGGCGAGGACCTCACCCCCGCGATCGAGGACGCCCGCACCGCCCTGACCGAACCGCTGCCCGTACGAGACGCCGAGCAGATCACGTTCCTCGGCCGCCACTGGACCGTCGGGCTCGCGCACGAGGCCGCCTTGAAGATGCGCGAGGCCTCCGGCGCCTGGACCGAGTCGTACCCCGCCATGGAGTACCGCCACGGCCCCATCAGCATCACCGGCCCGGGCCGCGTCGCCTGGATGTTCGGCGAACCCCCGGCCGGCCTACCCGACCAGGTCGCGGCCGTCGGCGGAACGATGGTCACCACCACCCTCGACCCGCTCGCCGACCTGATCCGCGTCCAGCGCCTCGCCGTCGAGTACGCCCGAGCCCGCGGCCTCGACCCCGACACCCCCCGCAACCTCACCCGCTCGGTCATCCTGGACGCCGACACGTGATCACCCTCACCAACGCCCGCCTGGTCCTCCCCGAAGGCGTCCACCAAGGCACCCTCCAAGTAGCAAACGGCCAAATCACCTCCCTCACCACCCTCTCGCCCTCCCCACCCCCCACCGCCCCGCCCCACAGCACCCCGCCCCACAGCCCCTCGACCCCCCGGGACCAGAGCATCCCGCCCACCCCGGGCCACACCGCATCGGCCGACCGGGGTGACAGCACTCTGCACACCCAGGCCCACAGTGAGCTGATCGACCTAGAGGGCCGATACGTCGTTCCCGGGTTCGTCGACATGCATATGCACGGTGGCGCGGGTGCTTCGTACCAGAACGGCCTGCACGACGATGTTCGCCGGGTGGTGGCGTTCCATCGAGCGCACGGCACCACGACCGCGATGGCCAGCCTCGTAACCGACGCCCCGGACGCCCTCCTCGCAGCTGTCGCCCGCCTAGCCGATCTCGCCGACGAAGGCCTGGTAGCTGGGATCCACCTAGAAGGCCCCTACCTGGCCACGAACCGCTGCGGTGCCCACGAACCCTCCCTCCTCAAAGCCCCAGACCTGGCTGAATTCGAGCGGCTCACCTCCTCCTCCCGCGGACACCTCCGCATGATCACGCTCGCACCAGAACTCCCCGGCGCACTCGACCTGATCCGTTCAGCCGTCGACCAAGGCGTGATCGCCGCAGTCGGCCACACCGACGGAACAGCCGCACACGTCCGTGCCGCCTTTGAGGCAGGCGCACGCGTGGCCACCCACCTGTTCAACGCGATGCGGCCGGTGCACCACCGCGAGGGCGGCCCGGTCGTAGCCGCCCTCAACGACCCCCGGATCACCGTCGAGCTGATCAACGACGGCGTCCACATCGACACCGAGGTCGCCCGGCTCACGTTCACCACCGCAGGCCCCGACCGCGTCGCACTGATTACGGACGCGATGGCCGCCACAGGCATGGGCGACGGCGACTACCGCCTGGGAACGATGGACGTCCGCGTCCAGGACGGCCGAGCCATGCTCGCCGACGGCTCGTCCATCGCCGGCAGCACGATCACGATGGCCGAAGCCTTCCGCCGCGCCGTCACCGAAGTAGGCCGCCCCATCGAAGAGGCCGCCCGCGCCGCATCCCTGACGCCTGCACGCGCTCTAGGCCTAGACCACCGCATCGGCTCCCTGGCCCCCGGCAAGGACGCCGACCTGGTCGTCCTGAACGACGACCTGACGGTCCACCAAGTAATGAAGACCGGCCAATGGCTCTGACCGCCCACCCTCACCACCTACGTCCGCAACCCCCACTACCCGCCCACCTCACCCGTTCCGCTCGGCCCACCCCGCCGCCAACGCCTCCCAGCTCACGCCCCAGCCCACCGATGCGCGCTAGCACGCGTTTGCACGCCAGCCCACCCGCGCAGCGCGGCCCAGCCAAGCACGCTGGCCGGCTGGCGCAGCCCGGCTCGCCTACGCAGCCTGGCTCGCCTATGCGGCACGGCTCGCCTATGCGGCACGGCTCGCCTATGCGGCACGGCTCGCCTATGCGGCACGGCTCGCCTATGCGGCACGGCTCGCCTATGCGGCACGGCTCGCCTACGCAGCACGGCCCGCCTACGCAGCACGGCCCGCCTATGCAGCCTGGCTCGCCTACGCGGCTCGGCCCGCCTACGCGCCCTGGCCCATCTACGCAGCTCTGCTCGCTTAAGCGGCTCGGCCTGCCTACGCAGCCCGGCTCGCGCATGCAGCCCGGTCCGTCCGTGCAGCCCGGTCCGTCCGTGCACGCCGGTCTGCCCGTGCAGTTCCCCGGCCCGCTCATGCACGCCGACTTGCCCAAGCAGCCGGGCTCGCCCATGCACGCTGGTCCGTTCGTGCACGTCGACCTGTCTCTGGACGGCGCCTCACGCACGCGAGCCAACTCACGTACGCACGCCGGCCCGTCCGAACAAGACAGGTCAGGCCTGCCGCTTGGACCAGGCGCACAGACCAGCACAGGGACCCAGACCGCTCCGCCGCCACAGATGGACTCACGTTCGCGAGACAGCTCGTGGTTGCGGGCTCGCCAGCCCGTTCCGGACCCCTCGTGCACTCAGGCCAGCGTCGCGTCTACGCGGAACGGATCAGGGGCACGGGTCAGCTCAGGCCCGAAGTTCGGTCTAGGCATGCCGGGCAAGTCCCGCCTGGCTGCTGGTTCGCTCCAGTGCAGTGGCCCACGCCTGCGAGGCAGCGCGTGGGTACAGGTCAGCCAGCCCGTCCAGGACCACTCACGCATTCACGCTGATCACCCGCTCGTGCTGATCGGCTCCGATCTGCAGGTCGGCCCGTCCGGGCTGCCCATCTCGTTCGTGTGCGGAAACTCGCCCATGCAGCTCGGCTCACGCACGCTGTGCGGCGAGACCGCGCTGTCCAGCCTGCACGTTCAGGTGCGTCGTCCTGCTCGCGCGTATCCGCCCGTGCGGGGTGGGGCATGATTCTTACGGTGACGCTCAATGTGGCGTTGGACGTGACGTACGAGACGCCGGTTGTGGAGTGGGGCGGGTCCAACCGGGTCGGGGCTGTGCGGCGGCGCGCGGGCGGGAAGGGCGTGAACGTGGCCCGGGTCGCGGCCGCGCTTGGGCGGGAGGTCGTGGCGACCGGGCTCATCGGTGGGGACACCGGGGAGTTGATCCGCGCGGACCTGGACGCTGCAGGCCTGCGGCATTCGTTCCATGGGGTACGGGCGGAGTCGCGGCGTACGGTCACGGTCGTTGAGGAGCACGGGGCGGCCACGGTCTTCAACGAGGGCGGGCCCGAGGTCGCCGCGGGGGAATGGGCAGGCTTCCTGGCTCATTTTCGATCGCTCCTTCCTGCAACGTCGGTCGTGGTGTTGTCGGGCAGCATGCCGCCGGGCGTGCCGCCTGATGCCTATGCCGTGCTGGCTGAGGCGTCGGACATGCCGGTGATCCTTGATGCGGACGGGGCAGCGCTGGGGCTGGGCGTGGCGGGACGGCCGACGCTGGTCAAGCCCAACGCGGAGGAACTGGCTCGTGCGACGGGCGAGCCCTCGCCGGTGGAGGGCGCGCTGGCTTTGCGAGCGCAGGGCGCCGGAGCCGTGCTGGTCTCGCTCGGGCACGAGGGCATGCTCGCGATCACCCCTGACGGCAACTGGCGTGCCGTACCGCCTGGCCTTGAGACGGGCAACCCCACGGGGGCGGGGGACGCCGCCGTGGCCGCCGTCGCGAGCGGGTTGGCCGACCGCGCCTCATGGCCGGAGCTGCTGAGGCACGCGGTGGCCCTGTCGGCCGCGGCTGTACGAGCCCCGGTCGCCGGTGATTTCGACGGGCCTGCCTACGCCCGGCTGCTGTCTGAGATCGTCGTTCACCCCCTTTAGGAGATCCATGCCCCTCGTAGCCGCCGGCGAGATCGTCGGCCCTGCCGCCACTGGACGCCGCGGGGTCGGCGCGTTCAACGTCATCCAGCTGGAACACGCCACGGGGATCGTGGCGGGAGCCGAGGCCGCCGGTGCCCCGGTCGTACTGCAGATCAGCGAGAACTGCGTGCGCTACCACGGCGCGGCCGCACCGATCATCAGCGGTTCGCTGGCCGTCGCCCGTGCTGCGACCGTCCCTGTGGCCGTTCATCTGGATCATGCGACCTCGGCCGATCTCGTGCGTGGGGCGGTCGAGATCGGCGTGGGGTCGGTGATGTTCGACGCGTCCACGCTGGCGTACGCGGACAACGTAACCGCGACCTCTGACATTGTCGGCTGGTGCCACGAGCGCGGCGTCTGGGTGGAGGCTGAGCTGGGCGAAGTCGGCGGCAAGGACGGCGTGCACGCGCCCGGCGCTCGTACGAAACCCGATGAGGCGGCCGCCTACGTGAACGCGACCGGCGTGGACGCGTTGGCCGTCGCCGTCGGCAGCTCGCACGCGATGCTCACGCGCGACGCCGTCCTGGATCTGGAGCTGATCGCCGACCTCCACGCCGCCGTCCCCGTGCCGCTCGTCCTGCACGGCTCGTCCGGCGTGCCCGATTCTCTGCTGACCGCCGCGGTGGAACGCGGCATGACGAAGATCAATATCGCCACGCAGCTCAACAAGGTCTTCACCGCCGCCCTGCGCGAGGCCCTCGCTGCCAATCCCGACCTGGTCGACCCCCGAAAGTACGTAGGCCCTGGCCGATCTGCGGTGGCCACTGAAGTAACCCGATTGCTGGCCGTCCTGCAAGCAACCCCCTGAACGGCCCCACACGCCCTGGACGGGCAGGGCTCCCCGCCTTGACCGATAACTGTTGCGTGGGGCCGTACGAGCGGCTGGGCCCCGCTAGGGGCATCTCTACGGACGCAGGAGGAACGCCAGCCCCTGCAGTCACAGTGTTGGAGAACCCTGAAGAGTGTGGGCGGTGACCGGAAAACGGTACGGCGGGTCTCGTACGGCTTCGGTTGGCGGACGGCCGCATGGAGCGCAGGTGGCGAAGGCCGTGCGGGCGAGGGCGGTCTGTCCCATGCGGATTCGGGCGGCGGAGGCCGAACGGGTCTGGCTGACGGACGCCGAACGAGTCTGGCTGGCGGGCACCGGGCGGGTGCGGGCGGCTAAGCGCGTACGGGCAAGGGGACTGGGGCCCGAGCGGGTGTGGAGGGGAGGGCTTGGACCGGTGGGAGGGAAGCTGTCAGGCGGGTTCTGGACGGCTTTTGAGCAGGTTGAAGGCGGGCTGGGTCTGCGGGCTGGAGCAGTTGTCGGCGACAATTGATAGCGTCCGGATACTTCACCAGGGAATCATGGAGCCGTGGAGAGACTGCGCGGATGGCCGGTCACCTTGACCGAGGGCCCGGTCGGGCTGCGCCCGCTGCGGCATCGTGACGCTGCCATCTGGCGGGAGTTGCGGGTCCGCAACGCCGAGTGGCTGCGGCCCTGGGAGCCGACCAACCCTGAGACGCCGTTGTTCCGCAGCGGTCTGGGTCCGTACGTCAGCATGGTCCACACGATGCGCCGGGAGGCGCGGCAGGGGCTGGCGCTGCCCTGGGTGGTCACTCACGAGGGCCGTTTCGCCGGTCAGCTGACGATCGGCGCCATCGTGTGGGGTTCCGCGCGTTCGGCCCAGATCGGGTACTGGGTGGACCGCCAGGTCGCCGGCCGCGGGGTCATCCCGACCGCCGTCGCGCTGGCGGTAGATCACTGCTTCTTCACGGTCGGACTCCACCGCGTCGAGGCAAATATTCGGCCGGAGAACAGCGCCAGCCGCCGAGTGGTCGAAAAACTGGGATTCCGGGAAGAGGGCATTCGGCGGCGCCATCTTCACATCGACGGCGCCTGGAGAGATCACATCTGCTACGCGCTCACGGTCGAGGATGTTCCGGGAGGTCTTCGCTCCCGGTGGCTCGCGAGTACCAAACAGGCATTTCCTCGATCGTCGTCGTCACCGTGACACTTGGGCCCGCGCTGACTTTCGTGTCGGCACCGGCCGTAAGAATCCTGCGATCGAGAAGACTTGGCAAACAGAGAGTAACCGCAAGATCGATCTCGCGACACACCGCCCCTAATGCTCGTCAACCTCTGACACCGGCTCGTACCGTGCGGGTCGTGGCCCTGCTCCCAATGCACGTGCGCGCGCCGAAAGTCGGCCCGCCTCTTCGGCGTGCCCTGGCGGTGGGCCTGTGAGCAGCACCGTTCTGTATCTGGCGATCGTCGCGGTCTGGGCCGTCGTTCTCGTACCCATGTGGCTCCGCCGCGACACCGAGGCGACCGCCTTCTCCCGCCTCCTCCACAAGAAGCCCGACGAGTCCCTTGACGAGCCCACGCTCGAGGAGGAGACCGGCGAGGCCGAAGAGACCCTCGACGAGGACACGACCCCGGCGCCCCGCCGCCGTCCGGGCCGCGCCGCCGTGATCGCCCGCCGCCGCCGCCGTACGACGGGGCTCGGCCTCCTCGTGGCCACCTCGATCGCCGTGATCTCCACGGGCCTGGCCCCGTGGTGGGTGACGATCCCGCCTACCCTCCTCCTGGTCGGCCACCTGGCCCTCCTCCGCGTCGCCGTGGAGATGGACGCCACCCGCCACCGCGCCGAGGCCGAGGAACGAGCCCAGGCCCGCGCCGAGGCCCGCCGCCTCGCCGAGACCCAGGAGACCGCCGAGGTCATCGAGCTCGTCCAGCCCGCCGAAGAAGAGGTCTTCGACCAGTACGCCGACGACCGCCGGGTCGTAGGCGGCTGACCCCCGCTTCGCGGCCGTTCCGCCGACGCGAGCTTGGCTGCCCCGGTCCCGTCTAACCCCGTCCCGCCGCAGCCGCAGCAGCCCACCTCGCCGCGGCGTCCTGGCCCACCTCACCGCGGCCGCCTCGCCTTGGAGATCCCGCGCCTCGCCTCGGGCGGTCGGCCCGGCCTTGCCGGAGGAACGGGTGCCCCGCATCGGACCTCTGACCCACCGCGCCCGATGCGCGAACCACCCCGGATGTTTGCTAACCTTGCGGAGTCCTTGGGGCTGTAGCGCAGTCCGGTAGCGCACCTCGTTCGCATCGAGGGGGTCAGGGGTTCAAATCCCCTCAGCTCCACCCAGGATCGCAGGTCAGAGGCCTGATCGGAGATCATCCCGATCAGGCCTTGATCGTTTGTCATCAGGTTGTCATCAGGGTTCTCGGGCATCAGATGACACCGTCCGGCACCTAGAGCTGCACTCGGCGCCCTGCGCGGGCGACGGCAGCAGCCCAGAAGACTCCGTGGCCCCGGCGGGGGAGCGGCCCGCTCAGGGATGCCTACCTCCGTTGCGACGGCATCGGTTCCGCGGATCAAGAAGCGCCATGTAAGCGCATTAGCAGTGCGGCGAATCCTCTCTAGGAGGTCCGGCCGCATGAGCTCCAATATGGCGGGCGACACGTGCTGACCGTGGTCGGCCACCTCCACGAGATGAAGAACCCCGAGACCTTCGCGCTCCTACGCTCAGGACGTGGAGGAACCCCTCAAGCCCCGGGCAGGGATCATCTTCATCGCGACCACGCTGGTCGTCCTGGTGCTCGTCGGCTTCAACATGGCCAGGTCACGGCACGCCACCGGCCCGGTTCAGCCGTCACCGTCAGCGTCGCCCAAGCCTTCAGCCACTCGGTGGGAGCAGCCGACACCTACTGTGATCAACTGCGGTCCGGGCGACGACCCCACCATGTTGATGCTCCGCAACCAGACGTGCATGTCCCCGGATCCCGAGGATGAGGCACTCGACCGACTGCTTCGACAGTTCCGCAAGCAGATGGCCAGCAGCCCGCCCGTCCCTGCCCTGCCACCCATGACGCCGCCCGCCGGTGGGACGTCATGCGCGGACGGGACTTGGTCGAGATCGTCAGGCCGCGGTACCTGCTCCTGGCACGGCGGCGAAGCACGATAGACCCGTTCTCCTCAAACCCTCTGAGGTCGATCATGCCATCCGGCCAGGATGGCGACATGGCAGACGGTATCGACATCAATGCACTTGCCGAAGCACTCCGGGCCACGATGGCCGACCTTGATCGCCACATCGAGGAACGCGCCCAGATCCTCTTCGACTCCACCGACTCCGGCCCCGCGGCGGTAGCGCGCACAGAGAACACGCGCCTCCAAGCCGAGCTCGCCGATGCACCCGCGAAGTATCGCGGGGAGATCGAGAAGGCCGAGCGCGTCATCGACAGCCTCACACGCGAGCAAGCCCGTCTGCGCTACGCCGCCCGGCACCTCCCATCCTCAGTCCGCGCCGCAGCCGGCATCCGAAACTTCACTGAGAAGCACCACTGGGCGCTGTCGGAGAACTGGCGACGACGGGTCGACCACGCTATGGCCAACCCAGACGAGGTAGTGGAATCACCTGCCGACCTACTCCACATCTCTGAGCTCGACTTGAGCACGGTCCTGCGACGCAAACTCAGCAGCGCGGGCATCGACACAATCGGCGAGCTACGCAACACCGACCCAGGCAAGATCCTGGGTATCGGTGTCGTCGGCGAACGAGCGGTGGCCGACGCCCTCTACAAGTTCGATGAGGAAAACCTGCTGCGCGCCGACCTGGACGCCGTAGGCAACTCTTCGGACATGCCTGACTCACCGTAAGCCGCACTCCCGTTAGGAACCTGACCCGAACACCCCATTCGATCCAGCGTTTCGATGAGCGGCTCCCTGCCCGACTGCCCGAGCGGGAGTGCCCCGGTTCGTGAGGGAGTACCAGGGGCTGCTGAGGCCGCTGCTCACGAGATCTGGCGCTTACCGGCAATTCCGGGAGCTGCTCCACACCTGGAGCCTGCTGACCGTCTCCTACAGCGCCCGGACTTCTACGAGCGCCGCGAAGAGGCGCAGCGTGGCGAGGGGAGCGCACGACTTTGGATGAAGTGATAGCCGCTCGGTAAGCCTCGTGACCGCCTACCGCGTCGAGTGGCACGCCGAGACGCTCGGGTTGCCAGCCGTCGCGTTCAAGCCCTCATCGACCGCCTGGGTACGGTCTCCCGCGACCCTGGGCGAACAGCCGGCCTGATGAACCGGCAGGTGATCCGGAGATGCGCTATGCGGCCTTCTGGGGCTGCGGCATGACCCACTTCCGCATCTCGGAGCACGAACGCGCTCTCAAGATCTACCGAGTCATCCGCGCCGGATGAATCACGCCTCCCGTGGGGCCACCACCGTGAGAGGAATGTCAGAGGCGCCGCCTACTGTGGACGCTCTCACATCCCCCGCGAAAGGCGGTATGCCCCGTGCGCGAGATGACCCCCGCGGTTGAACGACTGGTCCGGCTGATGATCCTTCTTCCTAAGCACAATCACCCGCTCTGGAAGAGCATCACGGATGACTGCGGCAACTACGGGGAGGTGACGAACATGCGGTGGTTCGTCGGCGACGCCGCCAAAATGTGGCCAGAAGGTGGGCCCCGTAACCTCGCTGCCGCGGTCTTGATTGGGTTCGGCTCGCCGAGTGAGAAAACGATTCTGTTGCTCGGCGAAGCCATCCTGCGGCTGGTGCCTATTGGTGATGCCCGGCCCGGCCCCCGGGCCGGCGACGCCTGGGTTGCTCAGGCGACCGCAGCGGCCGTCGAAGTCCTCGCGCAGGGTCTGTCCCGGGACGATGTGCTGCAGGAGGCCAAGGCACACTGGACGCTTGGCCAGAACTGAGGTTCATGGTCAGATCGATGGCTCGAGAGAGGGGTGCGATGAGCCACTCGAAAAGCATCTCCTTGACGAGGCAATTCGAGGGGCGCCAGTCACCCTTTATGGCCGTCAAGATAAGGGCGCTCTTCGAGAGGGTCTTAATCGCCCTTATGCTCCTCCTTTTTATTTAATATATCCCTTACCCAATAGTGCAACCAAGGCAGCGATAAGAGATGCTATAGCAGCCAGTATGGCTATCTGAACTGAACGGTCCAAGAGGAAGTCGGTGACCTGCTGTCGGGCCCTATCCGTCCAGTGCCTAGTCACAGGAGATCTGGCAATATCGTTTGTCTGGTGCCAATACCCAGTCTGGGAGCGGATGAGCAGGCGAGCGAGGTCGGTAACGATTTCCGCTACTTGGTCGGCATCTGCCGTGACAATGCAAGGAATCATGCTCATGATGTTGTCCCGGCAGCGTCGAGCCGTAGCTTTGACTTGCTTGGAGAATATGCGAACGCTGTTCACTCTTCTGTAGATCACGCGGTATCGTGTGGCTGCCATCTGGATGGCGTCTGCAAAATCGTCTCTGCGTTCTTGTGAAATTGACTGCGCCTGATAGTCGAGCCCTCTTCTGATTGCCCGTATAAGATAGTGCGCTACGTAGGCGTTCCCGTTCCTCATTCTCCAGTAAGGATAACTTGCCAGGATATAGGTAAGTCCAAATGTCCAGATGGCAATGGAATTCTTGGATCCGCTCCCCGCGAGGGAGTCTGAAGCAAGAAAGCTGTCCGCTCCGGCAAGGCGCAGTACCTGGATCAGCACTAGAGGGCCAAGAATTCCAATCGCCATCATCCTTGAGAATTCTACGCGCGTCTTTCTGATCGAAGAGGTGAGGCTATCAATAAGTGGCCCTGATACTTCTTGATTCATTGCGGTATCGTGAATCAAGGACTTTACATCTTCTGGAATAGAGCCTCTGTGGTAGTTTCTAATCGGTCGAATAACTCTCGTTGATATGTCTAGTGCCATTAGGGCTCAAATCTTCGCTGACGTCAGTTACCTCCTCTTGGTATCTTGACGTATCCCGTGTGCTCTTTCTGAGAGTGGCCATACTCGGCCGGAGCGCCTCCAGCGCTCCTCCCTTCGCGGTTCGGGGCCCAGCGGAAGCGGTGCCCCCATGTGAAATTGGCGGGGAGCTGGGGTCATGCAAACAAGACCATCGCTTAGTGGCCCGAAGTGGCAACCACGCTCGCCGGCGCAGCCCTCCAGTTCAGTCGTTCAGCTGTCGAGACCAGCCGTGGGCACCCCGGCGATAGTCGCCTCGGCGAATGCTCCTGGCACCAGGTGGACAGTGTCGCCCGGCTGGGCAGATGCGTAGTTGGTATCGGCGAGGCGGGCGCTGTCTCAGAGGACGTGGCGTTGTACGTCGTCCAACTGGATCTGGCGGCTTGCCAGGTTCAAGTGGACCTCGTTGACAGTCCGGAGGCTGAACTCAGGATCGGTGGGCAGGGGCTGGCCGGAGGTGCCGCGGGTCATGGTGACCTCGGCCCAGCGCGTCGCGTGTGGATCTCTTCGCCGCGCAGCAACTGATTTATCGCGCGCCGAGATGGCCACACGACCCCAAAGCCGTTTACTGCTGTGATGTCCCCCCTGTCAGGGCGCCGTGGATCGGGTGGCTACTGCCAAGGCGCGACGCCCGAAGCAGCCGGTAGGTTTACAGTCCGTCTGGAACCGTTGACTTCTTTTGGCGACCTGGTTTGAAACCCTTGTCGGGCCGGCTGCCTGGACTCAGAATCTTCGAGGGTGGACCCTGGGCTTGTGGTAAGCCAGGAAACCGCAAGCTGGCAGGGCTTCCATGCGGCTATTAGCTAAGCTCACTAACTCCACGTGGTCAAGTTGTTGCGGCAGCAATATTGACTGTACGAAAATGCTGACCGTATTCTTCCCCGGCTGGCATTGATCGTGTATCTGCAGTTGAGTGCCATCCCCTGGCTACATCGTTCTGTCAACCCCTTCGGGTTGACCCCTGCGTGGAGAAACTTTATTCGATGAGCATTCTTCGACTCCCTGGTCGCCGCCATCGGTCACTACTGATAGTAATGACTATAATCCTCGCTGTTACTTCACTGGAGGTGTCTGGCTCCCTCGGCCGAGGCCTGGCGATGGCCGAGGCGTCATCACTTACCTCCGGCCAGTTCTTCCCCACTCGGGGGCGGGCGCTCGACAATGTCGAGATTGCTGCAAACGCGACGACGACGGTTCGTGTCGTCGGAGTGGGGGCAGTGCCCTTGTCCGACGTCGGTTCGGTAGCAGTCAGCATTTCGGCGAAGGGCGCCTCAGGCTCGGGCGCCCTGGTGCTCTACCCCTCCGGCGCCACCGAGCCGACGGCCGCTGCGCTGAGTTACCGGACGGAGTTCTACGCTGCGAACACGGTGACGGCCAAGGTCGGCACCGACGGGAACGTGAAGATCGCCAACAAGGGAGCCGGGCCGGTCCGCGTCTACCTTGATATCCACGGCTACACGCTCAACGCCGCGGGGGCGTCGGCCGGCAGCACCTACTCGCCACTTACTCCCGCGCGAATCGTCAACGGTCTGAGCGTGCCGGCCTTTGGCAACTACGAGCTGACGCCGCTCGGCAAGGGCGGAGTTCCGGCGTCCGATGTCGAGGCAGTGGCGTTCACGCTGCGCGCCAAGGCGACATCGACGGGAACGCTGCGCGCCTATGCAGCTGGTGACGCGTTGCCCGCTGACGCCACGATCGACTATGCCAGCGGGAACGCAGCACAGAACTTTGCCATTACCAAGGTTGGCGCAGACGGAAAGATCAACATTCACAATCTTGGTGGCAGCGCAGTGACCATCTGGGTCGATGTGGCGGGCTACTACACCAAACGGCAGCCGGCAGGCCCCACTCTGCGCACGCTGCAGCCTGCGCGCCTGGCTAACAACGTAAGCATCGCTCCTGGCGCTGAGTACACGCTGGCCCCCCTCGGTCAGGGCGGTCTGCCTGCGAGTTCGAGTGTCGAGGCGGTGTCTCTGTCTCTCACAGCAAAGAGCACTGTTGCCGGAGCTCTTAGCACCTACCCTTCCGGTGCGATCAACCCCAGCACCCAGACGGTCGGTTTCGACTCCAATATCGCCGCCGCTGGCGCGACGATCGCCAAGCTTGGAACTGACGGCAAGCTAGTCATCCGCAATACCGGCACAGCGGCAGTGACCGTTTCTGCCGATGTGTTCGGCTACTTCCGCAAGGGCCTTGACTTCACCAAAGCCACCGTTGGGCCAGTTGACGACGAATGGACCGAGGGCGTCCGAGCCAACAGCCTCAGTCCGACCCTCACAGCGCTTGCCACCTCACCTGAGAATGGCCCGGTCTCCTACGCGTTCGAGGTAGCGCCACTGGTCTCCGACACCCCGATCGCTAGTGGAACGGTTTCGTCGAAGCCCTCCGGCCAGACCGCCTCATGGCAGATCGGATCCGGCTTTCTCACTAACCCTGGCGCTTACCGGTTCCGGGTGAAGGCGTCTGCCGATGGACAGGACGCCATTCAGACGCCGTGGCGGTTCTTGCTTGTTGACGCCCCACGTACACCGACCGGCCTGACGACCAACCTTGACGATCCCGCCCAGCCGGTACTGGCTGGAACGGTCAGCCGTCCCTCGGGGGGAGCGACCACTGGTCGTTTCTATCTCTATGACGCCGCGGGCGCTCCAGTCGGATCGGGTCCGCTCGGAGAGGGCTCCGTCAGCGATGGTCAGCAAGTTGCCTTCCAACTCCCCGAAGGTCTGGTGAATCCCGGCTCCAGCTACAACTGGAGGCTCGAGGCCTGTGTGAACGACGGCTGCACTGTGAAATCGGCTCCGGTCTCCTTCACGGTTCCGGCGCCCAAGCCGGCCCCGCCGACCCAGACACTGACCATCTCGGGCGACAAGGTCACCGTCAAGTCCGCCAGGATCGGCGCTGGAGCCTGCAGCGGTGCACCGTGCCCGTTGAAGGACGCGGCGCAGGTCACCGTCGGAGGGGCGGGTGATCAGGAAGACCTGGCGTGGCTGAAGCTCGATCTCGGCACATTGCCCGCTGGTGCACAGGTCCAGTCGGCGACGTTGGATCTCGGGCAGGCAACCTGCGGGCAGGCTGCCTGCCCCGGCGGGATGCAGATCCAGGCCCACCAGCACGATAAGGATCCCACCACGGAGACCACTGGTGCGGATCTCAACAGCGGCTTGGCCGATGAGGGAGAATCCAGCGCGCCCGTGCCGGAGACGTCACTGGACATCAGCGGAATGGTCGCGGCTTGGCGCGAAGACCAAACCGATGATCACGGGCTGGTTCTCAAGGCCAAGGGAGCGACCGAACCGATCACCTTCGGTACTTCGGTAGCACCCAAGCCCACCCTTACGATCACCTACGTGCCGCCGACAGCGCCGGGCTCGGTCGAGGTCAAGGCGCGGCAAGGGGATCAGGGAGCCCTCGTCACCTGGGGGATGCCTGACGACTTCGGGGCCGCTGTGGAACCCACTTACCAGGTTCAGGTACTGGATAGCAGTGGCGCTGAGATTCGCACTGTGGAGACCGAAGGTCTCAGCCAGATCATCACGGGGCTGACCAACGGTGCGGCATACCGGTTCCAGGTCCGCGCCAAGTCCGCCTTCGGCACCGGTCCCTGGACCGCGACCGGGAGCGTGACGCCGCAGGCGGTGCCCAACGGCACGCAGAAGTACACCGACGCGATCAAGCAGTACAGCAACGCTAAGGAAGTTCTGCTCAACGGTTCTGCCAGTGCCGTAGAGGCAGCGCTTTCCTCGGCTGCGCAGCGGGATCTCATCCGAACAATCCTCTATTCGCGCGCGAACGAACTCATCGACTGGGCTAGTCAAGCGCTTGGGCGTAAGATCTCCCGATCCAGTGGTGAGGCTGTACTGAACCAGTCTCTTGTATCGGCGCAGCCTGACGGGTCTGTGAAGGTGTTCGCTGAAATCGGCGGCACGACCCAATTCAAACCCGCCGCTGATAGCGACACAGTCCAAGACGCTTCAGTCAAGACCGCCGATTTTCAGTTCCAGACGGTGGCCGGCCAGCCTCAACTGGTTGACATCGCGGCAGGTGGAGCGGATGACACCGTCAACCAAGCTGGGCAGATCAACGCCTTCTCGGCCGCTCAGAGAAGCGAGATGGCGGCGGCTGAGGTCGACACGCCACCAGCGCTGCCGGTGGATCAGCAAGGTTGGCCGGTCTACGACGAACCACAGGCCACCACTCAAAGTGTCAGCAATTCGGGCACTGCGAGCTGGGCGATCAACAACGTCTACAAGAAGGCAGCGCGCTATGGCGACGACTGCACAAACTTCGTGTCCAAGGCTCTCCGTAAGGGTGGACATGCCAGCTACAGGGGTTACTGGCCCTACTACACCAACAACAGGAAGTTCTGGTACCAGTACAAAGGCTCGCTAGTCTCGCGGTCCTACTCCTGGTCCGCCTCCAATCACTTCTACCGCCACTTTGACAGCCAGCGCCGCGTGCGCTGGCGGATGCGGTGGGGCGAGGTCCAGAAGGGCGACATCATGCTCTGGGACTTCAGTGGTGGATCACCTGACATTGGGCATGTGGCGGTCGTCAGTTCCATCGCAAGGTATCCCTCGTCAGGGACCCACGTCTGGTACGCCCAGCACAGCGACGACTACAGGTACCGCTACCTGTCGGAGTCCTGGCCATCGGTCAGGAAGAAGTACCCCAACGCCCGCCTCTATGTCTTCCAAGTCGTCAAGTAGACAATGATGAGCACGGGGGCGCGTGACCAGCGCGCCCCCGTATGCGGTGCTTCAGACCCGGCCGACATTAGGAGACGAGCGTGCGGCTGACGAAGAGGACAGGGGCCGCGGCAGGCGCGGCGACCCTGCTGGGTGCAGTTGCGGTCTACGCAGCAACTTCGGGCACCGCCACGTGCGGCAAGAAGGTCAGGGACGTGCCATCGCCCCCGCCGTCCGCTTCCGCAGACCAAGTGGTCCGGAGCTATCTAGACGCGGTAGTGGCACACGACCGCCGGACAGTGCGCGACTTGTCCCTGCCAAAGTACTACGAGACCCAAGAATCTGCGGCCGACAGTCCCTTCTGCAACTGGAAGAGCCTGACCAATCTGAAGGTGGACGCTCCAGTAGCGGACCATTACGAGCGAGGCGGTTACTCGCAAGCCGTGCGTGTTTGGGTCAACTTCGACCTCCACCAGAAGGACGAAGTCAGCATGCGCAACGGGAACACACCCTGGAGCTATCTGCTCGTCCGCAACGCCGACTCTGAACGCTGGCGCGTCGCTGGTGAGGGCGTGGCTTAGCTCTCTGTGAGATGAACTGTGCTTCTTGGACCCGGGACGAGAAGCTGAATTCGCACTTCCTGAGTAAGCACAAGGCTGCCATTTACACTGGTGACAGCGGCCAGCTGAGATTCTGCTGGCCGCTGTGACCATGGAGTGCTGGTGCTAGGAGGGCCGTGGGTAGCGGCTTTGGTCGGCGTTGGGGGATGGTGAGATCGACGATCGCCTCGCGTGCGGTGACCTCGGCATGGCCGCGCTATCGGTCAACTGCACGTGAGTCGACTTAGTTTGTGCCTCCTGGCGTATTAGCTTCGAGGAGGGCGAGCAGTGCAGCGGTTGGGACTCGGTAACACGTGCCGATGCGGATGATTCGGCAGGGGAACTCGCCGCGTTTGGCGAGGTCGTAGGCGTATGTACGGGACAGGCCGAGTGCGCGGGCTGCGGTGACGATGTCTACGACGGTCGGAAGTTCGGCGAGGTCTGCGTGCTTGATGGGCTCCATCGGTGGTCTCCCTGGTGGCCGAGCTGGTTCGGTTGCGTCGGAGCAGGCGGCTCAGGTCAGGTGAAGCACCAGCCGCCGTCGCAGGTGGCGTCGGAGTCGTCGAACGGGAGTTGGTCTTCGAGGGGGACCACCTCGGAGAGTGGGGCGTCGTATCTGGTCAGCCACACCGGGTCGCGGTTGAGCGTGCGGCGCCGTTGATTGATGGTGTTCTCGAGGTGGCAGGCCCGCGTGAACATGTCGGGGTCGTCGCGGCGGAGTGCCTTCCAGGCCTCCAGGCGTTTGAACGGGCAGAACCAGCACGCGCTCTTGGGCGGCACGGGAAGGCCGGCCGATTGGATGATCCGTGCACAGTCGGTGCGGCGGATGCCGAGGTCGAGGAGTGGGTAGACGATTCGTTCGTAGGGTTCGGTGCGGCGGTTGTTGGCGCGGTGGATCTCGTCGACGCTGATGCCGATTCCGACGGTGGCGGGGTTGGTCGGGCTGGCGCCGTGGGCTTTGAGCCAGCGGCCGATCACCTTGATCTTGAAGTCGGATGTGCAGGATCGGGTGCCTGGGGCGCCGTTGCTCATGCGGATGGGGATGGGGATGGATCGGGAGCCTTCGCGCATGAGGCGGCCGTAGAGGGTTTCGGTTGTGCCGTCGCGGCGGATGCGTGATAGGTGGCGGAGCTCGATGCCGTGCGTTCGGGCGAAGGGGCCCGCGTGCTCGTGGATGTAGCGGAGCGTTCCGGGGTTCTCGGAGTCGTCGCCGACGTTGGCGAACAGGAACACCTCGAAGTCGAGCTTCCCCTGGGCAGCCAGGACTAGGGCAGCTGTTGATTGCCAGCCGCCGCCGAAGCTGAAGGCTCGGATCGGGCCGCAGCGGGGCTTTGTCTTGGCGAGCTTGCGAGGTGCCGGATGGCGTCTCGGCAGCGGTGAGTGCTCGCGATGGCTCTGATGGCGGGCTTGAGGTGGTGTGTCTCCTGAGAGTCGGCTAGAGGGCATGTGAACGCCTCCGGACGGCTAGACCTGGCTGTTGTGGTGGTTGGTTGGGGATGGGCGGGTGGCTCCGACGTATTGGCTTTGGCGGTAGGCGTTGTGGGCGAAGTCGGAGATGCGGACGACGTCGCCGGTTTGAGGTGCGTGGACCATGCGCCCGCGGCCCAGGTAGATGCCGACGTGGTGGATGGTCCGCAGGTCGCTGGTGTTGGTGGCGAAGAAGAGCAGGTCGCCGGGCTGTAGGGCGTCGCGGGGGACATGAGGGCCGTCGTTGTATTGGTCTGCGGCGACCCGGTCGATGGTGACGCCGGCCTTGGCCCAGGCGTATTGGGCGAGGCTGGAGCAGTCGAAGCCTTTAATGCCAGAGCCCTGGGCGATGCCGTAACTGGGGCCTGAGGGGCCGCCGCCTCCCCAGGAGTAGGGGGTGCCGAGCCAGCGGAGGGCGGCTCGGACAGCGATGACGCCGCGGCTGCTGGGGGCAGGGGCGGCGTACTTGGCGGCGAGGGCGAGGACCTTGTGGACGTACCAGTCGGCGTGGTTGTACTGCCAGATCGCGCGGTAGAGGTGTTTGCCGCCTTGGCCTGCATGGTTGGCGCAGAGGTAGTTGGCGGCACCGTAGATCGCGTCGGCTGGGTTGTAGCGGTCCTTGCGGCCGTCGTGGTCGCCGTCGACGCCGTAGGCGGCCCAGGTCGCGGCGATGAACTGCATCGGGCCGCCTGCTCCGGCGGAGTTCTCACCCGAGTGCACGCCGGAGCCGGTGGAGCGTCCGTGGTCGGATTCGACTTTGCCGATCGCGGCGAGCACAGGCCAGGACAGGCCGGGGCAGGTCTGCGCGGCGTCCATGTACCAGCGCAGGTACTCGGGTGGGATGTCGTTTCGGGCGTAGGCGGTGGGTGCGCCCGCAAGCGTGGAGTCGGCGCTGGCGGAGGGGCGACCGGTGACGGCGAGTAGGGGTAGCAGCAGGACGAGGGCCGCGAGGGCGCCGCAGGCCCCGATGAGGAGCTTCACCGGGTGCGCGGGCGGGACGGCGCGCGGGAGTTAGGGCTGGTCGGTTTCTTGTGCGCCGGTGCGGGCGCGGCGTTGGGCGCGGTAGCCGGCGCCCTTCTTGGGCTCGTCGGTGTCGGTGGAGACGGGTGGGTCATCGGCGGTTACCCCTGGTTCGCGGTGGGGCTGCCGCAGCACCTGGCGGACCGCTTCCCAGGAGTACCGGAAGTCTTTGCCGGTCTTGAGCGCGGGGATCTGGCCCGCGTTGGCCATCCGGCGGACCGTTTGAGCGGACAGTCCGAGCTTGGCGGCGAGTTCGGCGGTGGTGAGCACGTCGGGGTCGCGGCCGGGCTGCTCGGGTGCCTGCTCGTCGGTCATGGCGGTGGCTCCTGGGGTCTGGGTCATGTCGCCTCTCCAGTCTCGTGGATGTGTGCTGCGGAAGCACGTTCTTCACTTGATGAGCTTCGATGAAGTTGTTTGACACTGCTTGCGCTCTGTAAGTATGGCACGTACGGTGACTGCACCACCACCCAGCGAAGTGAATTGGGGGTATCGGGTGAGTCGACGACGAAACCGGCATCTCGAACAAGCCCTGCTCGCACCCGGTCATTGGACTTCAGAGCCGGGCGCCGGGCGTGCCGGGCGAACTGTAGGGGAGCTTCTTGTTGCCGGCGCGCACGGTGGAGCCGGGACCTCCACGCTCGCGGCTCTAATGGGCGCTAGCTGGGATCTCGGTTCGATCAATGCTCTGGATGCCAGGCGGGCGCAACTCCTGGCGAGCGGACGTCCGTTGGTGGTGACCTGCAGGAACACCGCGGCGGCCACCAGGGCGGCGACGCTGGCGGTCACAGCGCTCCGCGACCGTGGTCAGCCTGTGAGGGCACTGGTCGTCGTCAGCGACGGCGGGCCCGAGCCCAAGGATGCCGCCGCCCGGCTCGCGATGTTGCAGGACCGGGTCGGCGGCGTGGTGCGCATGCCGTTCGTCGCGGCCCTGCGCCTGGTCGACGACCCCGGCACGGTCCGACTCTCGGCACGGGCGCGAGCCGCCCTAGCCACGATCCGAGACCTGGCCCGCTAATCAGCCCGTTCGCTGATCAATCCAGTCCGTCACGTGCCCCCGGAGGCGACATGATCCATCCCATCATCCTGACCCACATCTATATCTCCGGCCGACTTCTGCCCCTGTACGAGGGACGAACGGTGTGGCTTGGCCCAGGCGACGTGCAGGTCCGCGCAACCGAAACGCCTAGCCCTGGAGTCCAGGTCCCTGACCCACCACCGGCTGCTCCACCCGGGCTGGACAAGAAGATGGAGCTCCTTCTCAGCTGGGGCAAATACGCAGTGATGATCTGCGGGCTCGCCGGTCTGTTCCTCTGCGCCGGGCAGATGGCGATCGGTCGCAAGAACCGCTCGACCTTCGCCGCCGACGGCGCCACGGGTGTGCCGTGGGTGCTGGGCGGCCTCAGCCTGGCCGTCACCGCGGCATCAGTCGTGGGGGTGTTCTTCAGCAAATGAGCCGGCATCCTCAGCGGGCGGCAGACCTTCGTAGTCGCCTCGGCCGCCGCAAACGCGATATCCGCAACGTGACAATCGCCCTCCTCCTCACCGGCACGCTCGGGTACCTGGCCTTCCCGGCTGATGAGCATGCCCGGGTTCCCGGACAGAGGGCCCAGACCCAGCAGACAGGGGCGGCCCGCCTCTCACTACCGAGCACAAGCGTGCCGGCGGTGCAGGCCGCTCCTCCTATCTCGCTCACGGACCTGACCTGGCAGGACTACCAGGGGATCAGACTTCCTTGGTCGGCCAAAGACGGACCTCTGACATCGAAGGACAGCCTGGCCTCTGGATTCTCCCGGACTCCGCGTGGAGCAATGCTCGCAGCGATCCACATCACGGCTAGGGCGAACGCCGTGTGGGGCCCCCGCATCTTCGAGCCCACCATCGCTCAACAGGTGACCGGTCCAGACGCGGCGGCGCTTGCCGACGAGACCCGGCAGGCGTACGAGCAGCAGCGACGCAGCACTCATACGCCGGATGGGCGGCCATTGGGACGCGCATACGTGACCATCGAAGGCTTCCGCTGGCTCGGCTACACATCCGACCTCGCCGACCTGGACCTGGTCACCGCCGGGCCTGGTGACAGCGACGCCACGGTACGAGCCGTTACGCGAGTCCTGCTCGAATGGCGCGACGGCGATTGGCGGGTGGTGGGGCCGCCGAACGGGAACTGGGCCGCGTCGGCAGCCCCGATCGAGTCCGCCGACGGTTACACCCGATTTCCGCAGGGCGGGTGAGCGCCCATGACGACGTTCTCCGTGAGTCTGGCTCTCCTGCGTCCGCCGCCGTGCTCGGCCGTGCTTGACCCCAGCTGTGTCCAGACCGTCGACAACGACCATGGCGGTGGCGGCCATCCCTGGGGGCCGCCGATGCCGGACCTCACCGAGGTCGGCGGAAACGTGATGGACAGCCTCGCTCGATCCTTCAGCGATGCCGTCGGCTGGTTCATCTCCTCGACGTCCTCCTGGTGGGTGCAGACGGACCCGCCTGACCTGGAGAAGGAGCCCGTGATCGGGCTTCTCCAGCACCTGACCCAGCCGATCACGATCTCCGTCGCGATGATGGCGCTGCTCATCGCCGCCGCAAAGATGATGCTGACCCACAAGGCCAACCCGCTGGTCGACATGGGACGCGGCCTGGTCGTCCTGACGGCGGTGACCGCGATCGGCGCCACGCTGCCCAACAAGCTTCTGCAGTACGGGCACGAATGGACCGGCTGGGCTCTGAGCAATGCATCGCACGGCGACTTCGCTGCCCGGATGACAAAGATCGTGACCTTCCCCAGCGGTACGCCCGCGGCCGTCGTCGTCATCTTGAGCATCGTTGCCCTGTTCATCGGGATCATTCAGGCGTTCCTGATGCTGTTTCGCGGAGCGGCGCTCATCATCCTCGCCGGGCTCCTCCCGCTCGCCGCCGCAGGCATGATCACCCCCGCCACCCAGCCGTGGTTCAAGAAGGTCGCAGGCTGGGGCCTGGCACTGATCTTCTACGAACCCGCTGCAGGCGCCGCGTACATGACGGCGTTCATCCTGATCGGCAACGGACACAGCCTCCACGCGGTCTTGATGGGCTTCACGATGATGGCCGTCAGCCTCATCGCCTTCCCTGTGCTGCTGAAGTTCTTCAGCTGGACCACCGGAGATACGCAGGCTGGCAACAGCGGCGGCATCCTCGGCACCGTCCTGAACGGCGCGATGACACTCGGGGCGCTCCAGTCCTACACCGCCAACAGCGGCGCTCGGCACAGCCGTGACTCCTCGGCCAACGAGCACGCTGGCTATCTGCGTCAGCAGCTCGGCGACCAGGAACCTGGTCAGCGCCATCAAACGGACGATGACAGCAACGCCCGGCCCGGTGATGCGACTCCAACCGGAAACGCGTTCGCTGGTGGAGAAGCATCCACCCCGGCCAGAGACAACTCTGCCCCCGGCGCACAGCCGCACGACCCAGCCTCCCCCACCGGCAGCGGACACTCGGCTCACGGCACGGGGCATGCCGGAGAGGACAGAACCTCGTATGGCGGTGGTGCGGCGGATTCTCCGGCCGACGAGCCGATAGGCCCGACCTCAGCCCGCGCCTGGGACGACGAGCGTCGGCAGACGACAGAACGAATCCGCTGGATGGGCGAGCCGTCCGGCTCGGGCGATACCGGCGGCCCCACCGGCGCGGGAGCGGGAGGAGGTGGTGGCGGTGGCGCATGAGATCCGCACCTACGGAGGATGGCGCCGTCGGCACGGCATCGGTCTGCTCGGCTTGGACACCACGGCGACCTTCGCCGCACTCGGCGGAGCAGTTGCCCTGCTCCTGCTCGGCTCGTTCGTCCCGGTCGCGTTGCTCTACCTCGCACCACCGATATTGGCTGCGGGCTTGCTTTGCCTGGTACGGATAGGCGGCGTCCCAATAGGACGCATCGTCCTCGCGCGCTGGCGCTGGTGGTGGGGAACCCTCCGTGCCCGAAACCGGTACTCCGCCGGGGTCGTCGTCGACCACCCACGGGCGTTCCAGCTCCCGGGAGTGCTCGCGCCGCTGACGCTGATCAGCGCGGAAGATGGCGCGGGTGGACGGTACGGGCTCGTGTGGGATCGCCGTACCGGGCGGCTGACCGCGACCTTGCGGGTCGTGCCGGCCTCGACCTGGCTCGCTGACCGCTCCGACGCCGACAACTGGGTCGCATCCTGGGGCCAGTGGCTGGCCGGTCTCGGGCACCTACCGGCCGTCCGCTGGGTGACGGTGACTGTGGATACCGCGCCCGAGCCGGGCTCCACGCTGGCCGATTCGGTGGCTCGCGTGGTCACCCCCGACGCGCCCGACACCGCCAAGGACATCTTGAACGAACTCGTGCAGCGCGCACCGGCCGCAGCTGCCGACGTGGACACCCGCGTGTCGATCACCTTCGACCCCAAGGCCTCACCGGCTGCGCCGCGCGATCTCACCGAGGCGGTCGCCGACATCGGGCGAGTGCTAAACGGTCTGGAGTCGGCCCTAGGTGGCTGCGGGGTGAGCGTGCTCGGCAGAGCCACCGCGTCCGAAGTGGCCGGGGCCGTACGAACAGCCTTCGACCCCCATGCCCGGGGCGAGGTCAACCGGCTGCTCACCAGGCCCGACACCGACGAGCTGCTCGCCTGGAGCGACGCCGGACCCGTCCATGCCATCGAGCACACCGACCACTACGAGCACGACGGTGGTGTCAGCGTCTCGTGGGCGTGGCACGAACCGCCGCGCCAGAACGTCCACGCCGACGTGCTGTCCCGGCTGGTCGCGCCAGGCCCGTTCCCGAAGCGGATCACCCTGCAATACCGCGCGCTTCCCGCCGCCGCGGCAAGCCGAGTGCTCCAGCAAGAGGTGAACGCGGCGGCCTTCCGGGCCCAGTTCCGACGCCGCACGGGCCGGGACGAGACCGCACGCGACACCTGGGACAGCGCCCGCGCCCGCCAGGCCGCAGCTGAGGAGGCAATGGGCGCAGGCGTCTGCCTCGTGTCGATGTACGCCACGATCACCGTCACTGACGAGCAACAGCTCAAACGCGCGCTCGCCCATGTCGAGGCCGCCGCCGACGCCGCACGGATCCGGCTACGGCGCCTGTGGGGAAGCCAAGCCGCCGGATTCGCCACCACCTTGCCGTGCGGAATCTGTCCGGCCGACCTCTCTCGTCGCAGCCTCCGTTGAGGAGACCCTGATGCCCACCCCGTCAACAAAGCTGAACCATCGCCCCAGCCCTCCCCAACGTGCAGAAAGGGAGGCCATGGGCAGAGCGCTGGCACCTGCATGGGGATGGCGGCTTCGAGACGCCGGACGCGCGGCGCACGTAGAGCCGGCACCCGAGTTCCAGGCAACCACCAGCCAGGTCTGCGGCCTCTACCCCTTCACCGCTGGCTCCGGCACCCCGACCATTGGGACACCGGTCGGACGCCACCAGCTATGGGGCGAGGTGGTCTGCCTCGACCCGCTGGCCTGGCTTCGGGCGGGGCTGGTCACCAACCCCGGCATGTTCGTCCTTGGCCAACCCGGCACCGGCAAATCCACGCTCGTCAAACGACTCGTGACGGGCGCGGTCGCCACCGGCACGACGCCCATCATCCTCGGCGACACCAAACCGGACTACACGATGCTGGTCGAGCACCTGGGCGGCCAAGTCATCCGCATCGGCCGGGGCTTGGATCGGATCAACCCGCTCGACGCCGGCCCTCTCGCCACTGCACTGCAACATCTCACCGGAGCCGACGCTGTCACGCTGCGATGGGAAGCCCGGTCGCGCAGGCTCTCACTCCTGATGGCACTGGCCACTCTGATCCGAGAAGCGCGCATCACCAATGCGGAGGAGGTCGTTCTCGGCCGTGCCATCGATCTGCTCGATGACCGTCTCGCCGGAGAGCCGACCATCCCCGACGTCCTCCACGTCCTGGAGACCGGACCGGATCAACTCCGTGCCGCAGCCCGCGCCGACACCGATGCCGCCTACCGCCAACAGACCCGCGATCTGGTCTTCACCCTTGACCTTCTGCTTTCCGGCTCGCTGGCCGGTGTCTTCGACGCATCCACCACCCGACCGCTCGACCTCGGCGCGCCTGCCATCAGCGTCGACATCTCCCGTGTACGCGCGGCCGGAGACAAGCTCCTCACCGCAGCGATGCTCTGCACCTGGGCCTACGCATTCGGCATAGTCGACGCCTCCACCGCTCTCGCCGACCTGGAGCACGGACCACGTCGCTCATACCTGGGAGTCATGGACGAACTCTGGCGCGCACTGCGAGGCGCCCCCGGCCTGGTCGAGCACGCCGACGCCCTCACCCGGCTGAACCGGGCCAAGGGTATGGCCTCCATCATGATCACCCACTCACTCGCCGACCTGGACGCCCTGGCCACCGAGGAAGACCGCGCCAAAGCCCGGGGCTTCGCCGAACGTTCCGCCATCACCGTGCTCGCTGGCTTGCCACCACGAGAACTCGCACGTGTCGGCGAGATCGCTCCGCTCACCGGCCCCGAACAACGGCTCGTCACCTCCTGGTCCGCGCCCGATTCCTGGCAACCCGGCGCACGCCATCCCGGACGCGGCAAGTACCTGATCAAGACCGGTGAACGCCTCGGCATCCCTGTCGAGCTCTCCCTCGTCGGAGCCGAAACCGATCTCTACGACACCGACCAGGCCATTCGGCCAGCGCCATGACCTCGACGCCATGTACATCGCGCTCGCCTCCTGGCGACCGCCCTGCACCCACGCTCACCCCCTGTAGCAAGCCCAACTAACCAGTTCCACCAACAGAGAGGACGACCGAATGGACCACCACACGCTCATCAGGAGAACCGATGCTTACCTGTACGACGAGCACTGCGATCCCGGAATCGACTCCCACCGAACTCGGCAGCTCGCACACCCACGACCTCTCGATCACTCTCGATCGCGTTCACTGCCAATGCAGCGGACGCCGACGTAGAGGACGCCTCTCCGCACGCACTCAGACGCACCTGCGTCGCGGCGTCTCCTGGGTCAGCCGCGGCGTCTCCTGGGTCAACTGCCATGGCTCTCGCGCGAAGGGGCAGTGACGGTGCCCCCGACACCACAGGCGCCATCTGAAGGTCCCCGCCCGGCCGGAGAAAACGCCGCCCGCGCCTTGGACGTCTACGCGGATCAGGTCCTGGCTGCCAGTACGGTCTCTCATCGCGATAGTCCGCTGCTGGCCGACACCCTCATCCGATCCCTCCTCAAGGACCTCACGTCATATGCCGCCGCGCATGGCGTCGATCTCCGTTCCGCGCTTGCCGAAGCGCTTGAACGCCAGCCCGCCGCGTCCGTCGGACGCGCCGTTACGGGCGAAGCCACGTCGCACACGTCTCCAAACTGGCTTCGTGTCGGCTCGGAGGTACGGGTACGGCCGTCCGCCGTCGTAGGAGAGACGAGCCCCCGAAGCTGGCGTGCCCAAGGCTTCATCACGGCGGTCAATTCGCTTGCCTCTGGGGAGTCCCTGCCGCAGAGGTCTGCGGCGCGTGGCCAACCTCCAGGTACGGAAGGGGCGCAACCCGATGCGACGTGTACCGTGCGGTTCCCAGGTATCGGTGACTACACCTTCGCCGCTCGCAGCCTTGAGCCCGCCAAGCCGTTCCCGTCCACTCGGCTGAAAACCGTGACGGCGGTCAACGCGGCCGACGCCGAGGCCACTCTCGTCACGACCGCGGCACGAGTCCTGCGCGATCGGCAGCTCGGCAAGCCCCCCGACTCGGAGGCGATCGCCGACCGTGACCACCTTGCCGGAGCGCTCGGCGCATGGGCCGGGAGTACAGGCGAACGTGTCCTGTTCGCGCTCGGCACCCGAATCGGGCGAGCCGCAAGCAGGATGGACGCCAGCCCTTCGCCCTCTCGGACCTCATCGAAGGACACCGACAGTCTGGCTGCCGAGGACTTTCCCCACGACGTTAGCGACGCCATCACGGCAGCCAAACGCGGCGACGCCTGGCAGGCCGACTCGCCGCAACCCGCACCTTCCAAAGGGAACCGCCCCGGACCCAAGGGAGGGCATCGATGACGCGCGCGCTAGGGCCGCGCGCATCGATCTGGCACACCGGCGCCGCCGCCGGATGGATGGTGCTGGTCGGGTGCTGGGCGCCGATCGGATGTCTCTGGCTGCTCTGGGCCGCTGCTCGCCTTGCAGCCCTGTTCACCGGCGGTCACGTCATGGCATTCGGCGGCAGCTTCGCCGTGGCAGCGGCACGACACCAGCCCCAGCGGCTGTGGCCGGGCACGCCGACGCTGCTTGTACTGCTCGTGCTCTTCACGCTGGTCAGCGTTGTAGTGGCGTCCGTCTGGAAGATCTGGCAGCGAGTCGCAACCCTTCGTCCACAGCCAGGGGATCCCATCGCGGCTCTCGCTGACAACCCGGCCCTCGTGGCGCTCGGGCACGGCCCCGCCGCAACCAGGGCCGTGGCACTGCGCCGCTCGCTCGCCGGTGCGACCCCACAGAAGATGGAGCAGGCGGACGTGGGCCTGGTACTCGGCGACGTCCTGGAGCGCGGTGGCGCCAGCGGGCCGACGCTCTTCACCTCGTGGGAGGACACCGTGGTCGCCTTCATGGCGCCCCGCTCAGGCAAGACCACCACCCAATCCATCCCGCACGTCCTGTCGGCGCCGGGGCCGGTCATCGCCACCAGCAACAAGGCCGACCTGTGGGCTGCCATCGCCACCCTCCGAGCGGAGCGCACCGGCGGCAAGGTCTGGCTGTTCGACCCGCAGCACATCACCTACCAGCTCCAGGAATGGTGGTGGGACCCGCTGGCCGACCTGACCACAGTCGAGGACGCACACCGCCTCGCCGGGCACTTCGTCCTCACCGTCGACGACGGGCAGAAGAAGGACTTGTGGGGCCCGGCCGCCCAAGACCTGCTGTGTGCGCTGTTCTTGGCGGCTGCCGGCTCCGGCCGCACTCTCCATCACGTCGCGCACTGGCTGGACGAACCCGCCGTCCCAACCCCCATCGAGCTGCTAGCCGAGGCCGGTTTCCGGCTCATGGCCTCCTCTCTCAAGGGCACCCAGAACGGCGCCGTCGAGACCCGCGACGGGATCTACCAAACGGCTCGCACGGCGGCCAAATGCCTACGTGACGAGGAGATCCTCGCCTGGGTCACCCCGCAGCGCGACCAGCCGACCTTCGACCCGGACACGTTCGCCGCCTCCTGCGACACCCTCTACCTGCTGTCCAAGTCCCTGTCGGCGGCAGCGCCGCTCATCGCCGCACTCACCGACACCACCATGCGCGCCGCCGAACGCAGGGCCGAGCAAGCCGGCGGGCGCCTCGATCCACCGCTGGTCGTCGCCCTCGACGAGGCCGCCAACATCTGCCGCATCGCCGACCTTCCCCAGCTCTACTCCCACCTCGGCTCCCGCGGCATCGTCCCGGTGACGATCCTGCAGTCCTACGAACAAGGCGTCACCGTCTGGGGCGAACCCGGAATGGCCGCCCTCTGGGGCGCCGCCACCCGCAAAATCATCGGGGCCGGTATCGACTCGCCCCGCCTTGTCCGCGACCTGTCCACGCTCATCGGCCAGCACGACGTCCCCGTCCGCAGCCTCACCTACGGCGACGGCCGAACGAGCGAACAGATCTCCCTGCGCCGCCAAGAAATCCTCGAAGCCGCCGATATCCGCGCCCTACCAACCGGCACCGCCCTCCTGCTCGCCACCGGCACCAAG
Organism: Actinomadura barringtoniae; assembly: GCF_017573505.1. Lineage (GTDB taxonomy): Bacteria > Actinomycetota > Actinomycetes > Streptosporangiales > Streptosporangiaceae > Spirillospora > Spirillospora barringtoniae. The sequence continues at coordinate 350,242 of NZ_JAGEOJ010000003.1, read as the reverse complement.
CCCGCCCTCATCCGCCTCAAGCCCTGGTACCAGGGCCCATACGCCGACCAGATCAACACCGCCACCAAGGCAGCCGAGACCGCCATCGCAAACGCCGCCCGCCGCCACTACCGCCGTCGGCAGCACGACGATGCCCCGGATGGCGGGACACCAGACGGGTTCTGGAAGCAGTACCCGTGACCTGATCATCTGCCGCGTACCAGCAGCTCAACATGCAGCCAACCAACCAGCCTGAACGCCCGAGAAGAGAGGGAGACCCGCCCATGAACGCCATGCCTCCGGAGGCCCAGTCCCATGTCGAACGAAACTCACACCGTTCAGTCTCGCGACGACCACCCCACCACCCTCACCTGCGACGACGCGGCGAGCGGCCCGGCCCACCCTGAGACCTCTGCCGTCGACACCGCTCCGACCCCTGAAAAGGTGGACGAGCAGCAGCCCAAGCCGTGCTACCCGACCGTCGAAGCATGGGTCACCGAGCACTTCCTCCCCATGTACCGCCGTACGCTCGGCGGCGAATACCGCTGGTGCGCCCAATGGTGGCTGCACGCCGAGGCAATCTCCCGGCTAACAGCGCTCTGGTACGCGTGGGAGTCCATGCGCCTTCAGGGCGCCTCCGGAATCGGCCTGTGGTACCGCGACCACCTTGACCACCAGCTGCCCGTCCTGCTCGGCGCACGCGGCCCGTTCTACCAATGCACAGAGCAGCAGCACCTCGAACCTCACCAAGCGATCACCCAGCCCGTTCCACCGGATTGGTGGGCTAGCAGTTCGCCGGCCATCGACCAGCCCACCGAGCTCGCCGAGTTCACCGACCTCGAACCGGCAGGTGGGCAGCAGGTCGATGAACCGGATGTCAGCCGTCTCTCCGCAGCCTCCGGCGAGACCGCAGAGCCCGGCGAGGTGAAGCGATGAGCGTGGCCGACTCCGTCCCGGTACCCGACGCGGGCAGGCATGCCCGCCGCATGGCAAGGGCCGTGGGGGACCTGAACCATGCAACCGCGCCGTGGAACGCATGGCCTGGCCTGCAGAGCCCTCAGCAGGTGAGCGAGGTTCTTCATCCGCTGGGCGCCGGTTCACTCGCGCTGCAGCGATCGATCAAACAGATCCGCGGCTACCTGGCTCACACCCTCCGCGAGGGCCGGGTCGGCTGCGACCGCGGTGAACCGATGCCGGCCGTAACGGCAGCCGCGATGGCGCTCCACCAGGCCGAGATCGCGCTCGCTGCGGTCGCCTCAGCTCTTGAACGAGCTCGTACGGTCACCAGCGGTCTATGCCAGGCCGACCCGAATGCCAAGGCCGCCCCTGACCTTGGCATCACTTAGCGAACAGTCACGCCCTCCCCTGCCGTTCGCCGCCGTTCGCCGGCACGCCAGCGGCTCACTCACCCGCCTGTGCCTGCCCGCCGGAGGATGCATGTCCGAGATCACCAACACAGACTTCGCCGAGTTCGGGGCCATCGCCCTGGACGGCTACCAGGAGCTCTTCGAAAACCCCAAGGGCCTTGATCACCGTACGAACATCAGCGAAGGTCTCTCGCTGCTGAGCGACCTGCTGGCGGACCTGATGCACTACGCCGATGAACGCGGCGTTGACTTCGACCACGCGCTGGCTCAGGCCCGCACGGACCACACGGTCGAACGCGCAGAATCCGGCACGTACGAGATCGGCGCGACCGTCCAACTCACCGGGCCTGAGGCCGGTCGACGCGAACACGCCGGCCTGACGACCCGAGGACAGGTCACCGGCGTCCTCTCACCGCAGGGCGGATCGGCGACCTTCTACGTCCAATTCCCCGGCGAGGCAAGCGGTCACCCGTTCCCCGAGCCCACCCTCCTCCCCGCGCCGAGATTTCCGCCGACCGTGACCTCCACCGGCGTGGTCGGGACGCCGCTCGCCGCCGAAGCCGCGCTGGTGGCAGCCATCCTGCGCATCGAGAAGTCCGACGCTCCGGGCTCGGCTCCTCGCATGGAGGACCTTCGCGATCACCGGACGCTGCTCACCTCACTGTCGTCCTGGACCGGCCTCGATGAACGGCGATTCTCCGAGCTCCTCCGACCCAAGATCTTCGCCAAGCTCCGTCAACTCGATGTCGAGTCCGCAGGTGAAGCTCTATCCGGCAGCCCAACGGCTCTGGAGCCGCCCAACCCCCGAGCCGATTCCGCCCAACTGGCGGCACAGGACTTCCCACGGGCGCCCGGTGAAGATCCGCGGCGTACCGGACCCAGCAATCTCGACCAGCCGCTCCCTTCCCAGCTGCGACCTTCCCGACCCACTACCCGGATACCCACGACACCGCCGGGTCCGGCTCGCTGACGTCCACGGCAATCCGTCACCCGCAGCACTCGTCAGGAGGCTCGCCGACATGATCCTTACCGATGCCCTCGAACTGGTCACCAAGCACCTCACCCAGACCACGTCCGCAAACCAGCTCCTCGCGGCGATCCGCGCCGGCCTGAACGTGATCGATGCCGCGGTTCAGGAGCTCGAGTTCCTGGATCCGCTCGATCCACCACCTGACTGGCCCGCAGTGCACGACCACTGCGCCAAGATCCGGTCGCTCCTGGCCAGGGCTCCGTCGTACCGACAACCACCGCCATCAGCTCATTTCCGTACGGAAGCAGAGCTGCGTGAACGGGACGTGCCCAGTGTGATCGAAGCCCTCATCGAGACGTCCAACGCACTCGTGCTCGCTCTCGTTGAATGCGCCGCCCAGGCACGCAACCCGGCCGACGAGATCTGCTGCCGCAGCTCCGCGCTCTGCGGCGCTGACCTGCACGGCGCACTGGTGGCGCTGCGCGGCGACGCTTCCCGGCCATCCAAAGGTCATTGATTTTCATCAACGACATGTCGAACTGACGCTGGTGATTGACCGGCGTCCCGCAGCGCGGCACACTCGAAACGCCATCAACTTTAGTAGATGGGTTCCATTTAGATCGTCTTCGAGACATGTCATCGCAGGACGTCCATACACGGAGGTCTCCATGCACGACTACATCCTGTACGTGAGCAGGCAGATTCGTTCAGCCGAACGCCCCACGGCGCTCCTGGCCGCCGCCTTCATGGGACTCGAGCTGATCGAACGAGCCGCCACGCTCCTCACCGAGACGGCCCCGGCCTCGTCCCGCGACCTCTACCAGGTCGTGCTAGGCGAGGCGAGCGACGCCTGGTGGTCGCTCTCGAAAGCACCCGCGCTCGCCTGGGCGAACGAGCCCGCCAACGACGATCGCGGTCCCGGCGACCTAGCCGAATCCCTCCAGGCTCTGGTGCAGGTCGTCGTCGACGCGCTGCAGAACGTCGCCGACCGTACGCCCGAGCCGGAAGACCGCGCGGCATGCCTCCAAGCCATCGCGCACTCGGCCCACGTCCGCGACGCCCTGTCCCGCGAAGCCTCAGGGGCCGGCTGGTGACCGACCACAACGCGATGACCCGGCGCATCGCCAACGCCAATCGAGCCATCACTGCCTACGAGGGCGCCGCATTTCCTGACGCTCCCTCCCTGCTACCGGGAGACCCGACCTATATCAACGCAGTACTCGGCGCGCTCCTGTGCGACCTGGAGCACTACGCCGACCTTCACGGGATCGACTTCGCAGCAGCTTCGGCAACCGGACGGGCCGCTCACGACGACGAGGTGGCTGAACAGGCGCGCTATCAGGTCGGCGACCAAGTGCGACTGCGCCGCACGGGTGGCGAGTGCGGAACCATCACCGGATTGAAGGCAGAGCCCGGCTCGGAGCCGACCTACCTCGTCGAGATCCCCGGCGTTCCGTACCTGGTGGCTGAACCGGCGCTGCGACTGGAACCGGCACCACCCTTCCCGCGGGTGACCACCCAGCTCGGCGAAGCGACCCGCGCAGATCAAGCCGAAAAGACCCTGATCAAGCTCGTGGCCCGCAACCGCGGCCTCGATCCAGCCGCCGAAGCCGCGCTCCGTGCCGACTGCACTCGACTCGTAGATGCCTTGAGCACTTGGAGCGGCACCTCGCAACGCGAACTCCTGCATGAACTCGGCACCGGACTCGCAGAACGCATCACAGGTCGCCCCGCACGACGAACATCCGGCACCCGGCAAGAACCAGATCAACCGAATCCGGCCGCGCAGGCACAGCCCGTTCGGCACGCCGAGGCCGCGCACCTCGCCTCGCTCGACTTCCCCAACGACATCGCGGATGGCGTCCCATCCGATGGCGTCTCCGGCCCGGCACCGCGAAGCGCAGGACCCAAACAGACATCCCACAGCCGGCCCTGCCCTGAACCCAGCCACGCACTCTGACCGCACCCAACACCACGGAGGTTCCGATGACCGACCCGAAGCTCGCCCGCCCCGCCCTCACGAGCCTGCTCAACACGGCCCTCAACGACATCACCCGCATCGCGGCGACGCTGCGCGAACTCACCGAACGCGATGGCGGCCTGCTGCGCTGGGGAACCGCCCAATGCGAGGCGCTGCTCGCACGAGACGCGCTCGTCCGGGCCCCTTCGCTAGATCCCGACCGCACCCGGCCGGATTCACCCGCGCGACGCGTCGAACCCCACCGCACTACGACCTCAAACGAGGCCGTAGCCACGACGTTCCGAACCGGCGCCACCGATGCTGAACGAGCCCTCATCAAGGCCGCCGAGATCGCCCCGCACCCCGACGACGTCCTCGCGTGCCTCACCGCCGCATTGCACTGCGCCCGGCTCCACGACGCTCTCAGGTAGCCGCACATGGCCACGTTCGGCGACATGCTCGCGGCCGCGGACGCACGGCTGGAACGCGTCGTTCAGGCGCTGAGCCCCTTAGGCGCGCCCGACATCAAGCAGCAGGCCCAGCACCCCACCACGCTGGCCGAACTCGCCCGTCTGGCCAAGGTCCTCGGCCGCTGCACCGACCAAGTCGCCACCGGATTCGGGATTCCAAACGCTGAGACGACCACCGTACAGAGCGACGCCCGGCACGCATCACGCCTGTTCGGCGAAGCAGTACAGCAGCTCGCACCGGTAGAGCACCCCGCCGACGAGGGCCCCGCCCTGGCCCGCGAACTGAAAACAATGGCCCTATCCCTGGGCTGCGGCCTAGACCTTCTCTCTTCCCACCTGCCAACCGCCGACAATCGCAATCGCGCCGCCAGCACCACCGATACCGCAACGAGCAACGCCGGCGTCATCTCCGCCGCTGACACGATCCGCTGGCTCCTGTACACCACAGGCCGACACGCATCAGCGGCAGGCCAGGTCGCACTCCGGGCCGACACCCCCTCCACAACGACAGCCGGTAGGTCGTTACTTCAGGCCGCTCTCGTGGCGCGACGAACACACAGCAACGACGCTGCCCCCATCACCGCGCTCACCCTTAACCGCCTCCCCGAACGGATGCCGCCGTCCGTCGGCGAGGACCTGCCCCAAGCCGTCCACGGAATCGGCATCAGCGCCGAACGACTGCGCGTTGCCGACGGGCCAGGAGCGGTAACTACCTGGCGCTATCTGGCGCACTCCGCGGCCCTGGTCTACGAGGCCGGAACCAAGCTCACAGCCCAGCTCTCCCGGCGCCTGCGGGAGCTCGGCGACGCCCAAACGGCCGCTGACCTCCAGGAATCCCGCGCGAGTCTCTACGGTCTGTATCGCCAATGGCAGACCATCGCCCGGCGTTGGCGCGGCCTCGGCGACACCAGCGCCATCCCGTCCGCGGGGCTCGCCGTCGACGCGAGCGACTTGATCCTCCGACTCGGCCGGCTCACCTTCGATGATCCAGAGTGGGCGCCGACCTACAGAGCCACACAGAGGCTGGTTCCAGCAGAGCGGCTAATGCCCGGCCCAGCCGAGACATACCTAGTCGGCACGGCAATCCTCCAAGCCATCGACGCATGCGCCACCATCGCAAGCCGTCACCACGATGCCGTCAACGACATCGCTGCCATCGGCGTACTCCGTGCGCCACGACCCGGGACGTGCCCCCGGCTCCCCGCGATCGCCCGCGAACTTCTCAGCCGCTACACACAGGCCCACCACGACGGCCTAGCGGCAGTCACCCAGCTCGGCGCGGCATTGGAACGATCGAGCTCCGCGACGCCCTACAGCGCGCAGCAGACCTCCCTCATCCTCAAGCGCGCCCACGCATCCCTCCGCGCCCATGACGTCGCTCAACCGACGGGAGCGGCCGGCCTGGCTGCAACCGACTTCCCAGCCCCGATCACAACAACCATCCAAGCCACCCACAAAGAGCCACAGCAGCAGGCCCAAGCACCAGAACCTGCGTCGCAGACCTGGCCAAGCCAATCCACCCGCTGAACCTCTCCGAGGTGACGATGAAGCCCCAGCGCCCTCTCAACATCTCCGAACGCCTGGAACGCGGTGTCAACGAACTCAAGGAGATCTTCACCAACATGAGGGACCTCGAGTTCACCCACGTCATCGACCCCACCGCCCGCGACCTCACCGACTACACGATGCTCGTCGACGACTTGGCCGCCACACTCCAACAACTAACCAGCGCCCTGCAGGCCGAAGACCCACAACACATCACCCCAGCCACTCTCGCAGCCCGCGACTTCCCGCCATCCAAGCCAGCCCACCCGGCTCCTCCAGACACCCCCGCCGAGCCCCCAACAAACTCGCCCACCACCCGTGCCATCCCGCGTCACCACGGGCCGCGCCATCCACGCAGCTGAGAAGCGCCAGCCTCTCCGGCCGCAATCAGCATCAACGCGATCGGGCGATCTGCTACCCCGCCACCCGGCATCACTACGTGGCGCCGCGGAGGCCTAGACACGTCCGCTCATGCCATGGAGTGCGTGCTTCTACTGCGACTGGGCGACGCCAGGATGATCAGTAGCCCCCGCGTCCTTGGGGTCCGGGCAGGGATGAGTAGTTCGACCAATGCACGTGTAGTCGCCGTGGACCTCGATGGCCGCATCCACTGTGGTCGGCTGACGAACTGCCCGACGTGCTGTACGTCTTTCGCCACGCCATACGCTCGGATCCGCTTTTCAGGAGTAGCAACCACTCTGCGGCAGTGCTGCCCACCGAGGCCACACTGTGTTTGATGTGCGCTCGTGGCGATGGTTAGTTGCCGTCACCCTCAGATGCGTCAGTCGCGCGGACGCTGCACCCCGCGCTTAGGTCCGCCGTCATGATTTTCCGCTTGAGTGGCGAGACGGTGTAAAAGACAGATTCGCGTGAACGAATGCTCCCGCGCGGGGAACTGGAGGTTTCGCAACCCGGTGTAGGTGCTTTAGGGAGGCGCTCTGCGTCTGGGTGGGTCTGGGATGTTGGTGAACGGTCGGTCTGGCGGTGCGGTTTGCTTTTGAAAGTCTGGTTGTGGCCTAGCGGCCTGGGTGACTTGGTGGCGTCCGGCGCCGGTGTGGTGCACTGGCCATCTGCCGGGTTTCTTGATCGCTCGGGGGTGGTGTCGGCTGGTTCGGGGGAGGCAGCAGTCGCCTGCGTGCCTCTTGCAGGGCCTGGCCAAGAGCCTGGGTGAGCTTGGTGGCGGTAGTCGCGGTCTAGGCCCCGATGCTTCCGCGGATGATGCGGACGCAGGTCAGGATCGGGTGAAGGAGGCGGTGGGATGCGCCGTGCGCAGCGGCCGGGTGGCCGGGTTGCAGTGTTGGTGGCTGGGACGATGCCTGCGGGTCCCGAGGACCAGAACACGATCAAGCACCGACAAAGCACTACGGCCCAGCACGGCCGACCCGTGACGCCCACGACCGTGATCACAGCTAAAGCAACTGCACTGGGCCGCGAGGCCCCCGCTTCACACTCGCTCAGCCAACACTGGAAGCTTGTTGCTGATCGATCTCATTCCAGGTCAGCAATATGGTGAGCTTGGGAACTCAAATGCGGGTACTTCACTAGCAGGTCTTTTGCGCGAGCTAGATCCTCCTCAGCCTCTTCATTATAACGGAGGCGTCGATAATTGATAATCCTCGTCTTGAGGGCCATTATCAAAGTTTCACTTGGCGTCTCCTTGGCGCCTTCAATGCTAATAATCCTACTGAACTGCTCGATGGCATCTCGCGTCTCTCCGGCACGGCTGAGCGCCACACCATATTGGTGACGTAGAACCAGATCCTGAGGATCGTACTCGATAGCTCTCCGCAAGGCAGCAATCTGCCCACGCTTGTCTCGCTGAGCATCAGATACGCGCGCTTTAACACTATATGCAAGGGCCCCAGTGAATCGATTGGCGCGCGCACACGCGTTGTCCGCATATTTTATCGCTTGACCCACCCGCTTCCGAGCGAGCTCGAAGTTAGCACTCATGGCGAAAACGTAAGCGCTCGTGGGAGCTACTGCGCGAGCTTGTGTGAAGAGCTCTTCAGCCGAAACAAGGTTGCCCGCGAAGGTCGCAGACTCACCTCTGCGACACAAGATCACCCCGCGCTTCTCGTTATCGGTCTTGACTCCGTAGCGCTTGAAAATATCTACAAATCGTTGCACTTCCCATTGCTGCAGATCCATTTGCTGTACGTACTGTTGTACACGGCGACGCGCTTCTATCTCCAAGTTACCAAACCGGGGCAGTTGTTTCGCAGCAAAGGTAAGCGTGATCGGCAGGCTAGTGTAGACGCTGCGACGATCCACCTCATTGACCTGGCGACCTATAAGTGTCGCCTCTTCGAGTTCTAGCAAGGCGGCCTCCAACCTCTCAGGAGGCAGGTTGGTCGCGATAGCGAGGAGCCGGCTATCAGGCGGAGAGTCGAAGATCGACATAACGCTGAGTACACGCCTAGAGCCCTCATCGAGAGCATCCCATATGTTACGGAAGCTGAACTCTAGCACCGGCGAGTCGTCGCTATTAACTGCTGTTATCGATTTGTTTAGGTTCCGAGAAAGCTTATAATGACCTAGTATCCATTGGATCGCGAGCGGCAACCCTCCCGATGCGTTTGCAATATTATCTATATTATCTTCACTCCACTTAATGGAAATACCGAGCTCGCTAGATTTTGTCGCGATGAACTCCGATATCTCCTCGCGATTGAGCTCAGAAACGGTGACGGGGAATTCCCAGCCACCCGTCTTGCGTCGACTCGTGATTAGCACTTTGGCTAGTGTATCGTCTGGCAGGCCTTGTATGAATGAAAGAATTCTCCCATCATCCACGGTTTCTAGATTGTCTAGCACCAGTAGAGTCGGCATCACAGAGAGCCATTCCAGAGCGTGAGATTTATTCTCCTCCATCTCCGATCTTGGCTCCTCGCCAAACAACCTAAGAATCTGCGCTAGCAGGTCTTCTAGAGAGTAAAGAGTTCGCCCCAGTGACCGAACGATTCCCTGGTGCGTTAGTACCGTCTCTTTTGCAGTCAAGTGCAATATTGCCTCGAACTCCTGTCTTTCATAAAAATCGTATGCGGCTTGAGTTGCCAGGGCAGATTTTCCGACACCGCCAGGGCCGTGCACATTGACGATCCAGATTCGGCGATCACGAGTTATTGCTTCATTTATTTTCTCGCGCAATACTTGGCGTCCGATGAAATTGCGATAGTCCTTTTCTAGTAGGCGATATGTTCCCGTATCTATTGCGAACGGGCTCGTATGCTGCTCGGGGACTAGGCTGTCCTGGTCAGCTCTATCCTCGAGGTCGTCTAGCAAATCCGCGAGCTCGTCACCGTCATCGAGTCGAACTGTTGAGTCACCACGGCGGAAATATATTTCTCCTCGACGCAGGCCGTAAGGATGCTTAACACAAAAATCGATCCTTACCATCGACGGAGTGCGACGTTTTTTTCTTTTACTTGAGGCCCTTACGAGTATTAGCGCGAACCATTTCAGCTCGCCTGTATAGCGAAGTTGATGCTGGACAATATCGACGGTTATTTCGAGTCCCGTGGCGCGGCGTATCTTATCGCGCAGCAACTTGGCATCGAAGGCCAACTTCACTGGCAACCCCTGGGGTAGCCAGGTCTTATCCTGTACTCCAATAACGAGATAACCACCACCCGTGTTTTTCATGGCGATTGCGTCTTTGCCGAAAGATGCGACCTGGTAATCGGTATCCAGCTGCAAAACCTGCTTGTAGTCTAGCCACTCACATTCGGCTCTACAGTCAATCAAGTACTTAAGAGCGTCGAGACTAAGGTCGCCCTCTCGGACCATCTTTTCGATTCTGGATAGGTTCATGCTGTGATCCTTCGTCGACCGACTCTCGGTCGTCTTTACCTAGGCTGGCAGCGCACATCTTCGAGACTTGTGAAATATCGGGCTATTGGATGATAACGAAATCTAATCGTTGGTCGGCTCGGCGCGCCGGGATCGGCCGGAACAGGCCGCATGCCCGGCGCGCCCGGCATGCGGCCGCTGGCGCAGGGTCACCTTCGGGAGATGCGGTGGAGTTTTCACCTACAGCCGGTCCAGCAGATCCTTCTTCTTGGCTTCGAACTCTTCCGGGGTGACGATGCCCGCGTCACGGAGTTCCCCGAGTTCGCGCAACACGTTCAACACTTCGTCGCGTGTGATGGGCTGCGTGGCTGGTGCGCGCCCGTCAGGAGGAGCGAGAGAGGGCTGCGGAGGCATCATCCCGGGCAATACGCCCGGCACGGACGGGACGCAAACCGGAGGCCATCGGGGGCGCCTGACCGGCGCCGTACTCGAACCGGTGGACACCAAGGTGGGTTCGTTCGCCGACCTGTCGGCCGTGCACCGCCACCCGCATCGCATGCACCGCCTGGTTGATGATGTCCCGTACGTGGTGCGGCTCCGGTATCCACTCCAACGTCGCGACCTCCATCACCCCATCCGGCCGCGGCACCCGCACCAGCACGTTCCCCACATGCTGGGTCTTTTGGATCAGCGTCTGAGACACGTCCACGTCGTGGATGTCCAGCAGCGGGATCTGCTGCTGCCGGGTGCCAGGGATGCCGCCGGTCTCGTAGTACAGGTAGTGGGTGGTGAGTCGGTAATGAAGGACGACACGGCCGCCGGTGGCGCGGGCGGTGACGTTACGGGTTTCGCCTTCCCAGATGAGTTGTTCTTGCCCAGAGTGGATGGTCATGGCGGCCCCCGCCTCGCAGTGTCGTGGTGGCGTCACCGTAAGCCCGTACGGGGTCTGGCTGGCGGATGGGGCCGGATGCGGCCTGTGTGTAAACCCGCCGGTCGCCGGGCACGGCGCTGTGTGTCGGGCGAGGCGCAAGGCGACCTGCCGCCGCGTCCTGCGAAGATGATCTCCGGGTTGGAGAACGGTCGTCCGGGGTACGGCGCTGTGGCAGCATACGTCTGCGCCGTTCGGTACCGAGATAAGGCCGTCGATCTCCGCACGGGCCGCCGGGTAGGGACAAGAGGGCGTGGCGGGGAAGCTTGTCGTGCGGGACCTGGCTGTGGTTTGGGTTGTGCAGCTTGGAGATGGTCTTGGACTCGATTTGGCGGATGCGCTCACGGGGTGACTCCGTAGACCTTGCCGTTCTCGTCCAGCGTCTTGGGCTGGCCGTCAGTGAGGCCGAACCGCATCGCCACCACGCCGGCCTCGCGCTCGCTGAGGGTGCCGAGCACCGAGTGCAGTTGTTCCTGCAGAAGGATGAAGTTGATCGCTTCAGCCGGGAGGATCGCGGCGGGGTCTTCGATCAGGTCGCCGAACTCGCTGTCGCCGTCCTCGCCGAGGGGGATGTACAGCGAGATGAGCTCGCGACCTTGGTCTTGGAGCACCTGCTGTTGCCCCGGGCCTGGTCAGCCATGGCGTGGGTGATCGCTTGCCGGATCCACCAAGGCGCGTAGGTGGAGAACGTGTAGCCCTTGGTGTGGTCGAAATTCTCGACCGCGCGGATCAGACCGAGGTTGCCCTCCTGGATCAGGTCCAGGAACAGCACGCCGCGGCCGGTTTAGCGCTTGGCTAGCGAGGCCACCAGGCTGAGGTTGGCCGCCAGCATCTGGTTCTTGGCCCGCTGGCCGTCCTCGGCGATCCGCTCCAAGCCCTCAATGTCTTTCTCGGACATCGTGAGCGCCTCGGCCGCCAGCCGCTCCCCGGCGAGCCGTCCGGCCTGGATGCGCTTGGCCAACTCGACCTCCTGCTCAGCGTTGAGTAGCGGAGCGTTGGCGATCTGCTTGAGGTAGTCCTTAACCAGTTCGGTGGTGGTCTCGGCGAGGGACCTCCGGCTGCAAAGATGTGGATCAGCGCGCTCTGCCCCGCGGGGGCGCGCAGCCTCAATCGGCCCGCACCTTGGCTGCCCAGCGAGGACTGCCGGAGTAGGCGATCAAGGTCGTCGGTGGCTGATTCCCGGCTCGGCGTGTTGCGGGGGAAGGACTCGATCATGGAGCCTCCTTCGCGAGCTTGATCCGATGCCGATGCCGATGCCGATGACGGCGCAGAATCCCTCGACAGCCCGGGGAGTGCGGTCGAGCGCCTCGGCGATCTCGGTTTGCTGGTAGCCGTCGGCGGTCAGAACCAGCACTTGTGCGGTGATGGTGTCGAGATCAGCCAAGGCCTCGCGGATCAGCACGTGCGTGCTGACGATCATTTGCGGATCGGTGTCGAAATCTGCGGTGCCAGCCAAGACCGTGGGGTCGGCGTGAAGTTCTTCATGAGGATTGGGCTGGTGATTGCGCCAGCGACGGTAGGCGTTTGCGAAATGGTGGGGAGCCTGCCGACGAAGTAGGTGGTCAAGGCCGCGCCTCGTTGGTGCTCCCACCCGCCACCGATCAGCGCGCGGCACCGGAAGTCCCGTAGCGCGGGAACGATGGTGTCGATGGCCAGGCTCGTACGGTCGTCAGCGGTGAACAGCCGGGGCCGCGCAGCCAGCTCCAGGCCTTTGCGCCGGCACCGTATGAAGATCTCTCCCGAGACCAGCCATGCCATCAGCACCGCCCAGGCGTAGCTGACCAGCTCGTGTTGAACCGGTCGTAAACGGGGCCGGTGAAGTCGTGCTTGGCCAGGAGCGCCATGAGTTCAGCGTCGGCGGCCAGACGCGCCAGCCGCTCCTGGCGATCGAGATGTCCTTCATCGATGGGACCTTCCCCAGCGGTAGCGGCGCCGGTCATGACAGGGGCGGGCTCCTCTGCCGGGGAAGCATCCGCTTTGCGGCTAGTGGTCACGGTTCACCCTTAGCGCAGACAGGTTCGGACGTCGTGCTGTTGGCGCATACCAGGCCGGAACCTCAGCTGAGGTTCTTAGGTCTCTGCCCGTCGCTCATCCCACGCCATCGGGCTGTGACGTTTTACTCTCGGCTGTGCTGGAGGAGAGCGGGGCAGGCAGACACCTATGCACAGGTGGATCACGGTCCCGGCTTCGCCGGGTGCCCCCGCTGTGGAGGTGACCTGTTGAGTGACTCTTCTCCCCGCCGAACGCCCCGCATCCGAATAACGGGTTGGGGGTTGGTCGTTCTGCTGACGGCGCTGCTGGTCGGGACGTTGGCTGCCGCACTCGCCCTGGCGGGCGGCAGTAACCTGCCACAAGCGCTCCTGACCGGCGGTGGAGCCGCTGGCGCCACGATCAGTCTGCTCTATCGGATCATGGGCACCAACTATCGGTAGGGCGCCTCGCTCGCCCGGACGCATGTCGACGTCAGCGGCCAGCGGTCCCCGCCCTGACGAGACTGGACTGTTGTCGACATAGGCAAAGCAACCAGCGCTGGCATGACCGAGGCGAAGAACACGGCCACCGAGTCCTGCGGGTGGTCGGCAAGGACCCGAATCATCGCGAGTGACGTGCTGTGCTTTTGACCAGTGACGTACCGTTGGATCAAGCGTCCGGTCGCTCCTCAGCGTTGGCGGTGGAGCGGTCGGCGCGGGCGGCGGCCAGGATCATCTCCTCGACCACTGCGCGCGTACGCGGTGACAGATCGACCAACGCGCGCAGCACCTCGCGTCGTGTGTTGCCGGCGCCGAGCTCGCGCCGCAACGCCCTGAGGGTCACCTCCTCGCCGATCGGTGCGGACTCGTCCGCGAAGCCGAAATAGCCGATCGGTACGCCGAAGAAGGTCGCGAGTGTCGTCAGTGTCTTGAACTGCGGGTTGTCCTGGCGGCCTGTGCGCAGCTTCCACACCGTCGTGGAGGAGATGTCCTCCTCACCTGCTCCTGCGATCGCGGCGGCGAGCTCGACGTTGTTGCGCGGTGGCGGCGCCTCGGACGGCCACATGTTCTGGATCAGCCACTCGATCTTCTCCGCCAGCGAGGCCGACGGTGAAATCCTCGGCGCCGGCTCCGGTTCGCCCTGAGACACCCAGCCTCCATTGCTCAAAAGCTCTGTGTGTACGACCTGTAGTCTTATATTGACAGAACGTTGATGGGTGTTGCATCGTCTAACCACAAACTTTAGTTGATGGATCTTTGATCCGTCATCCACAGCACAGGGGAACGCGATGCCCGATACCGGCACAGCGCCACGTTCTGCCCCCAAGACCGCCCGGAGGCGGCACCAGTCTCTCGATCCGACTCGGCGGGTCGAGGCGGAGGAACGCCGCGCGCGACTGCTTCGGCTCCGTTACGAACTCGACCACCTCGGAGCCCAGGTGGTCGTGCAGAGACCACGCAATGGGCGATGGCGATTGAAGCTCCGTCGAGCCAGGTGGTCCGAAACCGTCATGTGCGCCGGAGCCGACGGCTCTTACGCCTACGTCACCGCGAGTGGCCGCCTGCTCGGTCCCACAGACGACGTTCGTTACGTCGCGCGGGTCCTGGTCTGGATGGTCGAAAGGAAGCACCGGTGAACGTCACTCTGCAGGCCGACGAGACGCTCAGCGGGCAGGCACCGAGCGCAGCGGCGTCGTCAGGATGGCCCGCAGGTCCGCTGGCCGCGGGCTTAGCGCCGCCATCCGGCGTGTCCTGGCCCGGCTCGGTCACGGCGACTCAGGACTCGAGTCTGGGAATCCGCGACGAACTCATTCCCCAGAGGGCCCCGACCGCTGCCAAGGTCGCCGCGGCCATCATCACCCCGCTGGTCCTGACCCTGGCGGTGCTCGGAGGCGCCGGGTCGTTCACCACCGTGCGGGACATGGCACGTCCCTGGTTCGCCGACCTGGCATGGATCGTGCCGGTGGGGCTGGACGTGGGAATTCTCGCCCTGTTGGCCTGGGACCTGCTCGCCGAATACGTCGGGCTGCCCTGGCCCGTACTGCGCTGGGTCGCCTGGGCCTTCATTGGCGCGACCATTGCCGTTAACAGCGCCGCTGCGGACGGCGACCCGATCGGCGTCATCGTGCACGGCGCGATGCCCGTGCTGTTCATCGTCGTCGTCGAGGGCATCCGGCACCTGGTCAACCAATGGACCGGCCTGACCACTGGAACCCGCATCGAGCCCGTTCCCAAGGCCCGGTGGATGCTCGCGCCGATCTCGACGGCGCTCTTGTGGCGGCGGATGGTGCTCTGGCACATCACCGGCTACCGGCACGGCCTGGCCGCGGAGTATCGGCACCTTCTCGCCGTTTCGCGGCTGCAGGAGGAATACGGCCGGTGGACCTGGCGGTGGCGGGCGCCCCTTGCCGAGCGACTCGCGCTACGCCACCTCCCCGCCGAGATCAGCGGGCTGCGTGTCGAGGATGAGGTCGAGGACGTACCAGACGAGCCCGGGCCGGTCGACCAGCAGTATCGGCCCGAGGACGAGAACGACGCTTCTGCTCGCCCCGGATGGATCACCGGTGATCTTCTGGCCGCCGCCCAGGAGATCCTTACGCGGGCGGAGCGCGAGGGCGTACGGGTCAGCAAGCAGCAGTTCGGCCGACGGCTGCGGGATGCCGGCTTCACGATCGCCAACGGACGGTTGGCCACGTTGCGTGCCGCCGCGAACGTCGGGGATTGATGCATGCGAGCGTCCGATCCCGCCGAGCAGCAACGCGTGACGATCGTTCTCCAAGCAATCGCCGATCAGGAGGTCGGCAGGTTGCTCAGCGGAGACCTGCCGTGGACGCAGTGGCTGGTCAACGCCGCACGGCACGACCAGTTCAGCTTCATCAACACCCTGTTGATACCGGCTCAACGTCCCGACGCCACTGAGGTGCGTTCCTACCAGGACTGGAAGAAGGACGGCCGCCAAGTCGCGCGCGGGGAAACCGGAATACGGATCCTGACGCAGCAGGGACCTCGCACAGTCTTCGATCAGTCCCAAACCACGGGGCCGGCCATCGAGAAGGCACCCTCACCAGAACCAGCGTCGGTCTGGGGACGGCTACGTAGCCTGGCAGCTGATCTGGGTCTTTACGTTGACCACGGCGAGCGCTGGACGTACACCGGGCGGCCAGGTCGGCTGCTACGGATACCGGTCGACCTCGAAGCCGCGGAGGCGGCGCGGCTGCTCGCTCACCAGCTCGCCCATGTGCTCCACCGGGGCGACCATCCAGACCCGGACGAGCCCGGAGCAGAGACGGCCTGCCATGGTGTCCGCCGTGTTGTAGCCGACTCGACAGCCCACCTCGTCCTTGACCACCTTGGACTGTCCCTGCCACCGCCGGCCATGCCCGCGGTGACGAGCTGGGCCGGAGCCGATGAACGCGCGATGCCGGTCGAGGCAATCACCGCTGTCGGCGATCGCGTCCTCGGCGCAACTGCCCAGATACGCGGACGTCTTGCCAAGCCTCCGCCTCCTACGAGAACGCGCTCCACACAGCAAGCTGCAGGGGTCGCACGAGCTTCAACGAACACCGGCGAGCAGCCGGCCGAAGACAGCACAGACACCGAAGGAATCACCGATGCGAGACCTGCAGAACTCGTGAGCGTGATGACCAGTGCTCATAGGATCTTCCGGGACGCGTCGGCCGCCAGCTGGGTTCCCGGCTACCTGGCCAACCGCGGCTTCGACCCCGCAACCGTGCAGCACTGGGAAATCGGATATGCCCCCGGAGACGGCAAGACGCTGATCGAGCAGCTGCGCGCTCTCGGCCATGCCGACCGGGACATCCTCGGCGCCGGTCTCGCTCGCCGAGGCAAGAACGACGCTCTCCGCCCGTTCTTCCGCGACCGCCTCGTGCTCCCGCTCCGTGCGCCGGACGGCACCGTTTGCGGCTTCATCGGCCGGCGTACTGACACGGCTCCGGGCCCCAAATACCTGAACAGCCCAGACACGCCACTGTTCCGCAAGAGCGAGCTGCTGTTCGGGCTGTACGAGATGCGCGACGCCTTGGCACAGGGTGCACGGCCCGTCCTCGTCGAGGGGCCCTTCGACGCCATCGCGATCAACACCTCCGAGCCCTCCTATGCGGCTGTGGCTCCGTGCGGAACGACCATCACCACGGCGCAGCTGAACCTTCTGGCCGCCCGCGCCCAACTGGACGCCGCCGGTCTGGCCCTAGCCCTGGACGGCGACGACGCGGGGCAAATAGCAGCAGTTCGTGCCTGGCCCACTCTTGCGCAGGTCACAGGCCCCGTCAGCGCCGTGACTTTCGCGAAAGACCGAGACCCGGCCGACATTCTGAGTTACCAAGGGTGTGTGGGTGTACGCAAAGCGCTACAAGTCGAGGTGCCCCTCGCCGACCTGGTCGTGGACGCCGCCCTTAAGAAATACGAGGACCACCGAGCGTTCCCCGAGGGCCGCCTAGCAGCAGCCCGCGCAGCAGCAACACTGATCGCCACCGGCCGCGCCGCTGACGCTGCCCGCCAAGCCACCCGCGTCGCGACAAAACTCGACCTGCCTCCGGCGCTCGTCAACCAGATCCTCATCGAGACGATCACGTCCGACGGATCGGCTCCTGGCCTGGGCGCCGATCCGCTCGTCTTAGCCGGAGAGGACTTCCCCGTCCCTGGTTCTGGCGCCTCCAACTCGCACATGACCTCGGCCGTGCACCGCACAACGGGCCAGCACCACCAACCTCAGCAGGCGCAACCCCGGAGGAAGCCATGACCGACCAGCATCCAGACCCCATCACCGAAGGACTCGCCCAAGGCGGTCAGCGCATCGTCCAGATCGCCGCTCTCGGCACCGCGCTCAAGCAGTGGGAATCTGGCCGCAGGCAACGGCAAAAGGCAGTGCAGCTTGCTCGAGACGAGGCGACCAGACGCAAGGCCGAGACAGAACAACGCGCGGAGTCCGAGCGAGCCCGAGCGGTCTGGGCGCCGGCGCACGACCGGCAATGGCTGCGACAGGCGGACCTCCCTCACGTTGCCGCCGCCTGGTGCGCCGCCGTGCCGTACGCAGCCGAAGGCCGAGCCGACGCCGGCTCCGCCGTGCGCAAGTGCGAGGACCGGCTCCGCGACCTGCACCCGCACGCCATGAGCCACTACGACCGCCTACGCATCGAAGGCATCGAACCCCTCGACGCGATGCAGCGTGCGGCCCCCTTCTTTCAGCGCGACCCCAACGTCCGCGACGGAGCGCCGGTCCGCACCCGCGAGCTAAGCCCGGGAACCGGTACGACATGGGCGGCCAACCAGCACGGCCCCAGCCGAGAGGAGCGGGAGTCTGCCCGGGCGGAGCAAAGGGCTCACCGGATCCTCGATGAGTTCGTGACCAGGCTGAGCCACCAGGGCCGAACGCACATCCCGCCATCCGAACTCCGCACGCTCCTCGACGTGACCACCAACCTTCCCTCCCACGTCATCGACAAGGTCGTCCAAGCCCGCGCCGCCACTCAGGCCGATATCCCCGGCCCAACGAGGACCGCGGCCGAGGTCTCCGCGGACAACTTCCCCCATTCGATCGCCGAAACGATGGCCGAGACCACGTCAACTGGAGCGCCTCCCCCCAAGAGACTTCCGATCCCAAGCGCCGACTACCGACCACGCCCCAGGCGGTAAAGGGAGACGCGCATGGACTGGTCCGACCTGTGGTTCTGGCTCTCGCTCCTTGCCGTCCTAGCCATCGTGTTCACCGGCCCAACGCTGATCGCCCTGATTCGCGGCATCGACGACATCGGGTTCATCCTCCTGCTCAACGCGATCGCGTTCGTCACCCTCGTCGCACTGCCGATCGCCTACATAGCCGCGATCTTCGCCGTCCGTTCCGATCGAGGTCCAACTCCTCCACCAGACCGCCATGGTGTTCCGCGGGGAAGATGATCAGGCGGACCGGCCAGGCCTGGTGTTAGCCCAGCCGACCCACCACTCAGCAACAAGCAGTCGCGTGGGTTCGGAACCAGCGGAATGAGACGAGCAACCCCGGCGTTCGCAAGGTCAACTCTTTTTCTCGGGAGCGGTCAGTCGCCCTTCTAGTGCCCTCGACAGCCATCCTGCCAAATCGATCCCCATGGGATAAAGGGTTTCGTCATCGTCGAGGTTTCCATCCCAGATCCAGATCGGTCCTCGTTCGTCTCGGCAGTCCACGAGGGTCCAAATTGCACAACCCCAGTCGTAGAGCCACACGAGATACGGCGGAGTCTTCGGGTCTGGTGGATCGGCGGTGAATGCCCGATACACGTCTAGGATATCGGCCCAATCTCCTTGCCATTCTCCGCCCGACACCCCCAATACTCCGTCATCATATTGAAGTGGACCAAACCCGCCATTGGCCACCTCTAGATAGATTCGTCGAAGCAATGGCGGTAGAGGCTGGCCAATGTAGCGCTCTGCTTCGGAGACTGAATCTGGAGAAGCGGGTGGGGACACATGCTTGTGCTTGAGAGAGGTCCGGACCAGTTCGACGACCTCATCGTCATTCAGGGGCATGTTCTTCTTCCGCATCTCCAGTGGGATTGTGAAGGATTGTCCACCGATCCTCCTCCTCCATTCCACCGCCGCCTTCCCCTCCTTTCGTCGACGGGCTCGTGCAGGGCGATCTGGTCAACCGCTCCTCATCCACCACGACGGTGGTCTACGGCAAAGACCGAGATCAACCTTGTGATCCAAGGGGCGGGCCTCCAGTTCGCTCAGGCCTGATCGGCCTGTTGCAAGGGCCGGCGCAGCCGGCCGCCTCGGGGACCGCCGGTGGTGCTGGGCAGGCCTGGGAAATCGCCGGAGAGTCAGGTCGCTAGGAGAGGGTCTCGGCCCCGACCTGGTCTGTCATCTTGAGGATCGCGATTGGACGTTCGGTGTCCGGCCAGATCTGCAGCAGGTGTTCTTCTACGGGTTCTTCGTTGGGTTCTATGAGGTCGGCCTGTCGGCCGGTGTCGCGGCCGCGGGCGTGGGCGCGTAGCCGGTAGCTGCCGGGGCCTGCGGTGGCGAGGTTGGGGAAGGGGGGACGGTCGTTGTCGGTCCACTCTTCGAAGATCTGGGCGTCGCCGGTGGTCGAGGTGTAGGGAACCTCGACGACCGCGTCCCAGTCCTGCAGTTCGGTGGGCGGCTCGGTGTCCCAGGTTTCGACGGTGAGCCAGATGTCGCCTGTGTTGAGGCCGGTGATGACCGTGGCAGCGTCGGGCGCGGTGGAGATCAGCCCGTTGCCGTCCTCGAAGGGGCTGGGCAGCTCGCTGACGTCTTCGGCCCTGATGGAGTAGGAGCCGTCGCCGACGTCGTGGCGTTGCCGCAAGCGCTGGTGTGCTGCCACGGTCATCTCCCGGTTCGCTTCTTGCGTGCCTGGCGAGAGGTCAGGTGATCGTAACCCAGAAGGCGTCACGGTTGAGGATGCGGTTGGCGACGTAGAAGGAGTTGAGTTTGCGTCCGGCGTTGGTGTTATGGCGGGCGTTGATCATCGCGCTGGTGTAGCGG
Organism: Actinomadura barringtoniae; assembly: GCF_017573505.1. Classification (GTDB taxonomy): domain Bacteria; phylum Actinomycetota; class Actinomycetes; order Streptosporangiales; family Streptosporangiaceae; genus Spirillospora; species Spirillospora barringtoniae. Next base: position 329,767 of record NZ_JAGEOJ010000003.1, on the reverse strand, counting down.
GGATTCCTGGAGGCACCTTCCAGAGTGGACTGGAACGGGTACTCGTCGCAGCTCTTGCCCGTAGGCCGGGGCAACGACCGGGGGCAGGACTTGCGGAAGTTGGCGTCGCGGATGCGGCGGTCGGTGGTGCGGTGCAGCTTGGGTCCCTTTCCGTAGAGGCCGTAGTGTCCCCGCTTGGGGTCGCGCTGGTTATTCCAGATGAGCCAGGCGGATTCGGAGACGCCCGTCGTGGCGTTGGTCGCTTTCCGGGACAGAGTGAAGAAGGGGACCGCGTCTCGGTACACGCACCCGGAGCCGAAGCCGCGTGTGGTGTCGCAGCGGATCTTGTTCTCGGTCAGCAGAGGGGACAGGCGGGTCCACCGCATCCCGACCGGGCGCCACCGCCAGTACGGGATGAGGTTGTAGGTCTTCTTCCTGGTGCCGGGCGAGCTGACCTTGAAGGTCTGGCTGGTGGTCTTCCCACTGATCAGCTTGCCGAGTGGGTTGCCCTTGACACGGCATCCCCGGCAGGGCAGAGAGACCTGGGTGGTGCCACCGGCGGCGAGTTCGCCGTACCCCTTGAACTTGGTGCGCAGCGTGTAGGTCCAGGTCCGCTTCTTGGCCTGGAGCTGGAACCGGTGGCTGAGGGTGACGGTTCCGCGTCCGGTCATCACCTTTCGGCCTCTGATGGTCCGCCAGGTGTAGACGGCGAAGGGTGCGTTGCTGCCGCAGCCACGGAACCTCTCGATGAGAACGATGGCTCGCCCACAGGCAACGGCGGCCGATTCGTTCGCCGGCTGGGTCTCGGTCACGGGTGTGAGGCCCTGGGTCGTGGCCGCAGGGGTGTCGTCGGCGTTGGCTGTACTGACGGGAGTGATTGTCGAGAGCATTGTGACCAGCGCCGCGGCTAGGAGCGCGATGCGCCAAGCGATGTTCTTGACAGGCAAGTCAACCTCCATGAGTGGCGTTGTTGACGAGCGTCAAGTTACGGATCGGTACAACTGGGCGCTATCGGGGTAATCACGTATTTCGGGCGCCACGGCTGATCAGTGGTCACCACGAGATCTCTGTCGTGACCTGGGTTCATTGCCCCCGGCTTGTACTCGGTGCCGGGGTAGAGGCGATCGACAAGGCGTGCGAGACCCTCGGGACGGTGGGCAGCCTCGGCGAAGCCGCCCTTGCCTCCGCCCGCGAGGGCCTCATTAGCAGGAACGAAGCCGCGGAACCCCAGCGCTGGACCGGGGACTTGTGAGAAATGACCACCACCGAGTGCGCGCGCGAAGGCCGCGCAGGGTGCAGAGCAACCGAGGGCCTGCTCTGGGAGCGCGTAACTGCGACGAACAACCAGCCGGTGGAGCACTCGAAGGCTTACCGCGCCCGCCAGCACGCGAGAGCAGCGAGTCGTACGGTGCTGCTAGGCCGTGACGAGGGCCGCCACGCGTTTGAGCGCACGTCCCCTGTGCGGTGCAGCTTTCCGTCCTCGGGTCACGCTTTCCCGCGACTCATCGTGGTCTTGTGGTAGATGTGCCCGTGTCCGTTCTCCAGCGTCAGCTTCATGACCACTGTGCGATGCTCGGGGATGCTGGTGTTGTAGTTGACCATCTTTCCCCGTTTGGCGCAGAAGGAGAACCTTCCTGAGCCCCACTGGAGGTCAAGGCAGGCAACCGGGTAGCGCGTCCCGTTGACAAGGAAGCCTTTCTCGCCGTCGGCGATGAACACACCCATCGCGCTGACCCGGTGGTTCTTCGTCTCTCGAAGAATTGCCTGCATATCTCGGTGGCCGCCCTTATGATTGACATACTTGTCAACGGCCTCCCAGCCACCCGACTTCGCCTGCATCGCCCTTGGCGCGGGTGCTGTATCCGCGTTGGCTGCCGGGCCGCCTGCCGCAAGCCCTGCGAGCATCATTGTCCCGGCGGTGAGCAGGCCGATCTTCCCCGTCGTACGCATCTCAGACCGTGTCCTCTCTCTGGAGTGTCCAACGGGTAAACGATGCTCAGCGGCGCTAACTGGCGCTAGACCCCTTTCAGTTCTGGCTAAAACCCTCCGGGTCGCGGAGCGCCGTGACGGTCTCGACCCATCGGGAGAGATTGCGCGTCATCATGTCGGCCGAGCCGATGAAAAACTTGGGCTCGCCGCCGTTCTCGAACCGAAGATCCAGCTGTGCTCAAGGAATCTCCCGTACGTGCTGCGGACCTGGATCGTCGGTGACAGCCCCGGACGCAGGCGACCAAACGTTGAGCTGCGCAACCACGGTGACCCAGCCCAGCGAGAAGCTGAGCGACTTCCTCCAGGGCCTGGCCAGCGAGCGCGCCAGCAGATGCTCGAACTGTTCGCCGGCGGCTTCGAGCTCGCCGTCGCCGAACGCCTGAATATCGGCCAGTCCAACGCCTAACGCCTCACAACAACTCGCCATTCTGCGCCGCGTGGCCTGGCTACCTCCCTCAAAGACGGCAAGCAGGTCCGCTACCGCGTCGACACAACCGCCGTAGAGCAGCCCCTCTCCGAACTGCAGACCTACCTCCGCGCCTGCGGCCCACCTCAAGAGCCTCACCGAGCAGACGCCTAGGCGGACCGCCCGTAGGTTTGATCGACCTCGGCGTCCGTACTCGGTCGCGCTCGCCCGCAGAGCGGCCGATCTGTTCGCTGGCCTCTGGCGTGGGCTGGCCGTGGGCTCGTGGTTGGCTGGTACTGTCCGGCGGGTGGTTGCGGACGAGGGCGTGCGCTACTTCTGGCATGAGGCGCCTGTGCCGGATCGGTTGAAGATCACGCAGGTCTATGGGTATCTCCTGTGCCCGGACACGGCCAGAGTCCTGGTGCAGGACGATCAAGGGCTGTTCAATCTCCCGGGTGGCAAGCCCGAGCCAGAGGACGCCGATTTGGTGGACACGCTGGTTCGTGAGGCGTTCGAGGAGAACCAGGTTGTGGTGTCCGAGGCCGTCTATCTCGGGTACCAGGAAGTGCACCGGCCAGGGGTTCGACCGTACGCGCAGGTTCGGATGGCCGGGCTGATCGGCTCGTTTGAGGCGCGGCGTCCCGATCCTGATGGGGGCCGTATCTACCGGCGGCTCATGGTCGCGCTGTCGGAGGCTCCGGATGTGCTGGGCTGGGGTGCGCCTGCCGTGGCCCAAGCTTCCGCAGCTGCACGAGCTGCCGAGCGGGCGTGGGGTCTGCAGACCGATGCGTCGACCTCGCGCTCGTATGTCGACTGACGGTGAGTTTTAGTTCAAAGGGCGAGGTCGCGAGGCCCAGCAGCCCATGCTGTTACGGGCGGACGGATCGTCTTGCGCTCTCGATATCGGACTGGCGACGGACGGGCCGGCTGGGGTGATCGCCCATGGGGCGGCGTGGTTGAGGAAGCCGCGCATAGTGCGGGGGTAGTCGTACCTCGTGGAGGCCAGGTGACGGCCTGCGGCGCGGAGGCGGGCGCGTTCGGCCGGGTCGGCGGCCAAAGCCCGGGAGATGGCGGCAGCCAGGGAGGCGGGGTCACCGGGACGAGCGCGGTAGCCGGTCTGATCGGTGACGAGTTCTGCGAGGCCACCGGCCGCCGTGGCGACGACCGGGGCACCAGCGACGAACGCCTCCAACGGGATTCGCCCGAATGGCTCGACCCGAGAGGGCACCACGACGGCGTCGAGTGCGGGGTGGGCGAGCAGGCTACGCAGGTCGGGCGCGAAGTGCGTCAGAAGCGTGGCGTCCAGGCTTTCGGTGGCGATGCGCTGGGCGAGGTGAGCCTGGTACGGGCTGAGTTGGTGGTCTTCGGTGACGGCGGCGAGGACGGTGTGCGGTACGGCGACGCTCTGTCGAGCTAGCAGGCTCAAAGCGTCGAGGAGGTCATCGAACGCCTTGTAGGGCACCGCTCGGCCCATGGAGAGGATGAATCCTCGCTGCGCGCGACTTGGGAGCAGCCGGGCGTCGGGGGGTGGGATGTGCCGCCAGTCGGAAGGGGGCAGCCCGTTGGGCAGGTCGAGTAGTGCTCTGTCGGGGATCTGATAGCTGTCGGCGAGGTGGGTCCGCATGTGACCTGAGATGGCGGCGATGCGCCCTCCGGCCTTCACTGCGTGGTGGAGTCCCGCGAGTTCCCAGGAGATTCTGGCTCGGTCATCTGGGACGTGGAGCGCGGCGGTGGAGCGGGCGACGATGACCACCTCTGAGCGGGCACGCGGATCCAGATGTCGCGCAAGTCCGTAGAACGGGCAGTCGAACGCGATGATCAGCAGGGGGCCAGAGACTGGGAGGATCTTCTGGTTGATCGTCTCGGCGCCTTTGGCGCACGCGTTCTCGAATGCTTCTAGGCCGCCGAATCGCACCTGGCCGCCTGTGCCGTTGTCGACGGGGATGACGTTGCCGCCTGCCTGGTGGACGAGGGATTCCAATTCCTTGTGCCAGGCCGGGTTGTATTCGGTGCTCGCCGGGATGAGGTGGATCGGCATGACGATGAGGCGGACGTCCGGGTGTAGCTGTGCCGTCAGTACCTCGAGGAACGCGCGGTTGCTTCGTGCGGCTCCGGTTCCGCACGAATAGAAACCGTCGTGAATCAGGACGACGATCGTCGGCCGACTGTTCATGGTGTCCTCCCGAGCCGGCGAACGAGGCGCAGGTTTCGAGACGGAGGTTCAAGGCCGGAGATGTGAAGCACGGATGTCTGGGCAATGAGTTCGCCGAGGGCGGGCTCGATGCTGCCGATGATCTGAGCCGGGCTGCGGTAGAAGGTCGCGAGCCGGTCAAGGACGGCGGGAGAGCTCCACGGGTGCTCAGGACGCAGGCGCGTCGAGCGACGTTGCAGGCTGACGGGAACGGCGAGGTGGAGGATGACGTAGACGTCGCCGAGAAGGAGGTTTCCGTCGTGCAGGTTCCTCTTTGCCCAGGACGCTCGCTCGGCTAGGAGGTCGGCGCCATCGGCGAGGCTGTAGGCGTAGGCCAGCGAACTGAGCCAGTCGCGGTCGGAGAACACCGTGATGTCTTGGCCAAGCGCGATCTTTGCTTGGGCCGCCTTCCTGATCCAGTTGTCTTGGTGGGCATCGTCGTCCGATACCAGCGGATGCTGGTCAACGGGCAGGGCGGCGGTGCCATCGGCTTCTGCGTCCAGATACTCGCCGATTACGCAGCATCCGGCAGCGGCCAGGGTCTCGGCCATCGAGGTCTTACCTGCTCTGGGCATGCCTTCGAACACAACCAAGCGACCGGGCCGAGCTCGCTGAGTGCCGGCGTTCTCAGAAGAGTGCGGGTTGGTCATCCTGTCCATCTCCCGGTCGAGTCCAGCGCGTGATCTCCAGCCCTGTGGGCTCGGTGCCTTGGCTATGGCCGACGAGCCAACCGGCGATCCGGCGCATGTCGACCAGCATGGGACCGCTCAGGGAGTCGAGCAAGACGTAACGCCCGACGAGGCTGGTCACCTCACCGACGAGCTCTGCCGCGGCCTGGACCTTGGTGACGAGGCCAAAATCGTCCGGTGGCATGGCGAGGGCGAAGTCGTCGACCTGGTCGACCGGGGCGCACGCCGTAAGGGCAAGGCCCTCGGGCCACTGCAATCGACTGTGAAGGCGGTCGTAGGCGGTACGAATTGCCTCTTCCCGCTCGGCTCGGGGAGGCAACTCCCACCAGGCGCGGATCTTGAGGTTGCCGCTGATGCGCTCGCGGGCGAGTTCCGCTCGTGAGATCACGTGCTCGGCTCTTCGAACCGTGGTGTACGGCCCCGTGGCCAGGAGGGTGTACGTGATCGCTCCCTGCTCCAAGAGCCGATCGCGCCCGCGTTCGGCGGCAGTCAAGCCCACCTTGAGCAGCCCTGAGCCGAACCAGGCCAGATAGAGCGCGTAGGTACGGCCGACATCCACGACGGCGTCGCGGGCCAGTTGCCGGCCACGGTCAGCCCGAGCGCACGAGGCACATTGGGTATCGGTCCCGTCTACTGCCATTGCCGAGTCAGCGGGGCATGGGACGCGGCTGGTTCCGTTCCAGATTCCAATACATCGTCGTGGGGCGTGAAGGCGCCAGGCGATGCGCAGGCCGGGTTCGATGATTCGCCGGTACTCCAAGTCCCGGAGAGAACCAGGAGCCCCAGAGCGGCTGCGAGATTCGGTAAGCACCGAGGTGTCAATCGCTGTGAGAGTCGGCCGCGCCGACTCCCAATGCAGACCGGTAGAACGCCAGACGCTCGGCTGCATGGTCACGTTCGTACCTCTCGTAGAGCTCGGCCAGCGTCTCGTTCCCGGCAAGGTGAGCGATGTCGGCGAGCGCCTCGCCCGGGTTGTCGGGCATGTGCAGGTGGTTGTGCAACTCGTCGGCACCGATCGCTCGGCGAATCCGGGCCTTGAGATCTGCGATCGCGGTCTCGTCCCCGTGCGCACGCTGGTCGAGGAGCAAGAGCACCTCGACCGGCGCGCGGGTCAAATAGGAGTCTCGGGCGGCGACGTAGTCGGCACCGTACGCCTCCGGGTAAAGCCTGCGGGTGTCGTCGGTCGTCAACGTACGTCGGATGATGCGGAGAACCTTGTGGGTCCGCTCCAGCTGGTCGCGGATCTGTGACCCTGGAGCTCCGGGCTTGATCAGCGCCACGGTCAGTGAGAGCGGGGGCCAGCTCACTGGGACGGAAGGTGCTCGCATCCGTACCGCCCACTCCAGCAGGCATCCGCACGGCCGCGCCTCGGCCAGATCGGGATGACATGGCGGAGTCGAGGTCATGAGCGCGAGGGCGTCTACGGCGCAGGTGGTGCAGCTCCGTATGGGAGCGGCGATCCCGACGCCGAAGTGGGCTAGGGAGATCCCTGCCCGATAGCTGGCCCACCAGGCATCCCATGGGCTGGCCAGCCGCGCCGTCCCCGCTGTGTCTTCGCCAGATAGAAGTGTCTCCATCACGTGGCCTAGCAGAGCCTTCGGGATGTGCTTGGCCGACCACTGCTCGCGAGCCCAGGTGTTCGCGGACATCATCGCCGAGGTCCCGTCTCACAGGAGCTCGTCGCCGCAACGGAATGCTCCGCCGAGGGAACGTCCGCTGCCGCAGTGGCCGCCGTATCCGGAGCCTCCGAAAGGGTGAGCTCGACGCGTTCTATCCGCAGATCATCGTCAATGCGAGTGAGGAATTGCTGGAGCAGGTAGGCGGCGATCGCCTCAGTGGTCGTATTGACCACCGGGAGGAGAACCACGTCCTGGACGGGGAGGCTGTATCGCTTGAGGCCGCACTCGATGAAGATCTGGTCGTCCTCGCGCCAGCATGATCCGCCCAGTGGGCGGGTGGGCATCAACGTACGGCGGCGTAGAGGCGCGATCACCGCGGCCAAGGCGTCCTTGACGAGATGGAAATCCACCACCATCCCCGCCTCATCGAGACCTCCGATCAGGCGGGCCGTCACGCTGAAGGTATGGCCGTGAAGCGGCTCGAACTCGCCCTCGTGCAGACCGGCATGGGCTGCGGAGAACACGAACGGGCCGCCTCCAATCTCGATCATCACGACTCGGGTCCTCTCAAGGCAGGGGTCAGGCGTGGATGTTGGCGAGGCTGAAGAACTCTTCGCGCGCTCTGGCGTCGTTCAGGAGCAGGCCGTGCAGGGCGGAGGTCACCGTGCTGGAGCCGGTTGCGCGGGCGCCTCGTAGGGTCATGCACAGGTGCTCGGCGACCAGCACGACGCCGACGCCCTTGGGGTGAAGGTGCTGGTTCAGCCAGTCGGCGACCTGCTGCGTGAGGCGTTCCTGGACTTGCGGCTTGTGCGCGAAGAGCTCGACGACTCGCGCCAGTTTGGACAGCCCGAGGATGCGCTCTCCAGGCAGGTAGGCGACATAGGCGTGCCCCGTGAACGGCAGGAAGTGGTGTTCACACAGGGACGTGAAGCCGATCTCTCGTTCGATCACGAGCTGCTGGTAGCCCTCGTCGTTGGGGAAGGTCGTGAGGTCGAAGCGGCGGGGGGTGAGAAGCTCATCGAAGGCACGGGCCATACGGCCAGGGGTCTTCGATCGGCTCTCGTCGTCCAGATCCACCCCGAGCGCGATGAGCAGGTCGGCCGCCGCGCGCTCGGCCGCCGGCAGGTTTCGTGTGCCGAGGGCACTGGAGATCGGCAGGGGAGCCACGTCGCCGGCCGCCACGTCGCTGGGCGCTGTCATGACGATTCGCCCTCAGAGCCTGCGGCAGGCCGTTCGGTGAAATCGGCAGGGGTGCGCTCGATCATCACTCCGACGGTGTCGGCGAAGCGCAGAGCGCCGGGCTTGCGGACTCGGACCTGGACGTACGGTGCGCCGTGCTCTGCGACGACGATCCGAGCGACCGCCGTCGCGAGGGTCTCTACGGTGCGGTACGAGGACTCCTCGACATGCGCGATGATCGCCTTTGTCGCCGTGCGGTAGTTCCACGCGTCGGCCAGGTCGTCGCTGGCCGCGGTCGGCCGGGCGTCGACGCCGATCCGCAGATCGATGACGACGTCGGAGCGGTCGCGACGTTCTTCGTCCCGGCAGCCGATCACGCACCTTAGGCGCAGGCCGTCGATCTCGATGAGGTCCACGAAGATCTTGCCTCCTGGCGAATTGATCAGGGGTGAGGTCGGTTCGTGCTCGGCTCGGCGCTCACGCCCAGACGCGGCGGTCGCGATGGCCTCGGCTTGTTGGGCGTCTCGGTCGTCGAGCGGCAGCACGGCCCGGACGACCTTGCCGACCGGCTGGGGATGGAAGCTGAGGTCGGCGAGTGCCGTTGCGATGGTGAGGCCGAATCCGCCGCCTGGTCCGCCTTGCCTACGGACCGGCATTGCCTCGGCGCCGTCCCGGACTTCGATCTGGACCTGGGCACCGTGACGTCTGTGCGACGGCTGAGCGGGGAGCAACTCGACAGCCAGTTCCACGGGCGGACGTCCGTGCACGAGCGCGTTCGTGACGAGTTCGGACACCAGCTGGATGGCCGCCTCCGCCGAGCTGTTCAGGCACCATCCGAGCAGGGTCTGCTCCGTCACGTTGCGGGCGAACCGCACGGGGGTCTCCAGGCCGTCGAGGTTCCACGCGTGCTGCCACGGCCGGTTCGGCAGCTCTCCTCTTCCAGGGGTGGTCATCGGCAGCTCCGACGCCAGCGGTCGCGCTTTCGCAGGGCGACCGTCATGATCAGCTCGCTCAGGTCTTCGAACTCCGGCAGGTGCGGAACGTTGGCGTCGGTCGGCGGGACGACCCATCGCACCGTCGAGTCGCCCTGCGGGCTGCCTGGAGGGAGCACGACCAACTGGCCCGTGCCGATGTGCGCGAAGCCGGTGCCCAGCAGGTTCGCCACGCTCGTCCACTGCTGCGCTTGTCCGGTTGCGACCAGCAGGGTGACGGTGTCGTCGTCGGACATCACGGCGCCCAGCCACGCGCCACCCGATGTGAGCCGTTCGAGAACGCGATGCCCGGCCTTCACCGGAAGCGTCACCATGTCGAAGGCTTCGCCAGCGGGGGTCACGATCCCCGCGTGGGGCCATCGGGTCCACCACTCGCGGACCCGTTCCAGGTCGGTCGTCAGCTCAAGTACATCGCTGCAGGCACCGAGCCCGCAACGGTCCCCACGGGCGGGGAGCCTCGCACCGACCATCACCGGCCAGCCCCAGCGCGAGACGTACTCCGCTGCAGCTCGACCTACAGGAGTGGCCAGCTCCACTCGAGCATTCGTGAGGTGACTTCCGGGTCGGCGCTGAGCCGGCTGCCAGAAAGCGTCTTCGATCTCCAAGGCGTTGCCGTCCATGCCGTACAGCCAACGCTTCGGCAGGCGTTGCGGGGAGCGCACAGTCGTCGTGCATGTGTGCATTCCGGTGTGCATTCGCAGGCGGTTTACGGCACGGGCTTACCAGTCCGTGAGTGTCGGATTACGCTGCGGAGGTATGGAGCGCCAGCTCAACACACGGCTTGCCGCCGTCATTGACGAGGCGGACGTCTCCCATCTCGGTTTGGCCAGCCGCATCTGCGAGGTCGCCAAGGAGTGGCGGGTGGCGCCGCGGCCGGCTCATACGCAGATCGCACGCTGGGTCGAGGGGCAGAAGCCCAGGGGAATCACCCCTGCGCTGATCGCGGAGGCCTTGAGCCGCAAACTGGGCCGCCGTGTCACTCTCGCCGAGATCGGTATGGAAGGCGCAACGACGTCCCCTGAGGCGGGCTTGATCTTCGCGGATGTCCCGTCTGAGCTCATCGAGAATCTGAATGAGCTCATGAATGCCGACCTTCGACGCGCGGAGTTCCTTCGCGGCAAGGTCACGGCCAGCGCGCTCAACGGTCCCGCGTTCGAATGGTTGCTGGCGAGCCCGGTGGAGCCACCGGAGGCCGCTGGTCGGCGCCGGATCGGCGCCAGCGACGTAGAAGCCATTCGTTCGACAGCCAGCATGTTCGCCGACCTGGACAACCGGTTCGGAGGCGCCCATGCCCGAACTGCTGCTGTGCAATATCTGTCCTCCCAAGCCATCCCACTGCTCAACGGAACGTATAGCGGTCCCATCGGACGGGCCCTCTTCAGCGCCGTGGCCGAGTTCAGCCTGTCAGTCGCCTGGATGGCCTACGACAGCGGCTGGCACGGCCTCGGCCGTCGCTACAGTCTGCAGGCGCTCGCTCTCGCCCACCAGGCAGGTGACCGGCTGCTCGGCGCCAGCACGCTGTCCGCACTCTCACATCAGGCCAACTACCTCGGCGAACACAAGGATGCCGTGAACCTGGCTCGGGCAGCGCAGCACGGCGTCAAAGGCCACGCTCCAGCATTGCTAGAGGCTCAGTTCGCCGCCATGGAAGCCCGCGCCGCTGCTGCGCTTGGCAACTCAAGGAGCGACTGCCTCAACGCGCTCATGACGGCCGAAGACTCGTTCAACCGGCACCGCGAGGGCTCTGAGCCTGCGTGGATCAGCTACTTCGACGAGGCTGAACTGGCCGACGAGTTCGCGCATTGCTTCCGGGACCTTGGCAGGCCCGAGGAATCGCATCGCTACGCAAATGCCTGCTTGGCGGCAGGGCGAGCCGACGACGGAAGCGACGAGTACCCGCGCAGCCGGACGTTCTCCAGGATCGTTCTCGCCACTAGCTACCTGGAGCAGGGAGAACTTGAAGAAGCTTGCAGCGTGGCGACAGCGGTGCTTCCGCGTGTGGAGGAAACTGCCTCGGTGCGATGCACGGCCTATCTCCGGGACTTCCACCGTCGAACGCGCCCTCACCGAGATCACGCGGTGGTGGTCGAGTTCACCGAACAGGCACGTCCGCTTCTCGAAGGCCGCCACCTCGCCAGTATCTAGAGCCCTGCTCGTCAGTACGGGTGCCACAGCCGTGGTCTCGCTGGGTCGGCGAGGTCCTGGATCCGGCGGCTCACCTCCGCCGCGATGGACTCGTCGTCACCGGCCTGCTGCGACAGCCAGCAAGTCATTCGAAGTTCCCGGACCGCTCGTAGCACCGGGTAGCCCGGCAACTGGGTGACGTCGAACCCATAGGCCTGGCAGAACTCTTCGTACTCGGCGTCGGTGTGCCAGCCCAGCTCGCGATAGACGGCCGTGATCGCCAGATCCCACTCGGGAGGGCCCCAACACACGCCGTCCAGATCGAAGAGCACGGCCTCGCCCTCGGGAGTCCGAAGGACATTCCCGATGTTGGCATCGCCATGGATAACGGCGGTGGGCAAGACGTACTCGACCTCCTGCAGGGCTCCGCGCAGATCCCGGGCCAACGTACGAAGCTGTGCCTTGTCCTCATCTGGAATGCCCTGCACCGCCTCGATCCGCTCATCCACGCGTGAGAACGGGTCCAGGGCCGGCAGGCTCAACTCGGCAGGCGGACGAAGACCGTGCAGCTTACGCAGGAGGCGTCCCAGCTCGGCCGGGACGGTCCACTCACCGTCCACCGCATGCCACAACGACACGACGGTGCCGCCGACAACGAACGGCTGCTCCACATCGAGCGGACGCGTCACAGGAAGCCCTTCGGCCGTCAGCCAGCGCGCCACCTCTACCTCGCGGCGCGACTGCTCCAGCCGATCCATGCCTCGCTCGACGCGGGCAATGATCTGGCCATGGCTCAACCTGAGCACGGCTCGGTCGCCGACCCGGATCAGCTCAAGGTCGCCCGCAGCGACGCCCGCGAGGGGCGCGACCTCACGCACGGCGGTCACCGCAAGGTCGGCGAAGGACGTCATGGGGCCATCACCCCGCTTCCAATCGATTCAGGCACAGACCCAGTCTTCACGATCACCGCACCCAGCAGGAGATGGAGACCTACTCCCAGCCATGGCGCGCGCTGCTCCCCGGCCCGCTGACCCGCGCCCGCCCCGCGCGGCGGCTGGCGCGCCCATGGCCGCCCCGCCTGCCCCGACCGGCGCCGCCACCTGGGCGACGACTACATTCACTCGGCCGTGGACGACCACACCCGCATCGCCTACAGCGAGATCCACCCCGATGAGAAGGCCGCCACTTGCGCCGCGTTCCTGCTCCGCGCCGCCGCGTTCTTCACCAGCCTGGGCATCACCCGGGACGAACGGGTGCTGACCGACAACGCCTGGGCCTACCGCAAAGCCACCGCCTGGCGGAACGCCCTGGACCAGCTCGGCGCGGCCGGCAAGCGCACCCGCGCCTACCGGCCCCAAACCAACGGCAAGGTCGAACGCTTCAACCGCACCCTGACCGAGGAATGGGTTGACGCCCGCCCTACACCAGCAACCAGCAACGAACCGACGCACTGGCCGATTTCCTCCACACCTACAACCACCATCGCGGACACACGCCCTGGGCGGCCAACCACCCATCACCCGCGTCAACAAACCTGCGGGTCACGACACCTGGCCGGTGAGGGCTCGGAGGGAGAGTGCGGTCAGCTCGGCTTCGAGCTAGTGGCTGGGGCCGACGATCGCGGCCCGGAACGCCGGGCGGCCGGGCAGCGCCTCGCAACGCGCGATCAGCGGTCCGGGTCGGAGCCTGGTTCCTCGGCGATGTGGGTGCCTTTAAAGATTATCAGCGCACAGCGTGTCATGTGCTTACACGCATGGTGAGGCGCCCGGCCGATGCATGTTGTGGTCGGGCAATTACAACTAGTTATATATTGCCGTTCCACGTGAAACGACTTTGGCTTTTCTGGAGGTTGAATTCGGTGGCCTTGATTACGTGGAGTTACAGTCGGGGAAGGAAACTTCATCGCGAGTGTTGAATTGTCATCGCTAACTAGATGGTGGCATAATTTCCGTCAGCGCATCGACTCAGGAGCTGTCCTGGTCGTCGCCCGGGTCGTCGAGGACGGCCCCAGGTTGGGTGCTGCCCGACCTGCCTGTGAGCCCCGAGAGGGCTGACTGAGGAGGTGCGTCAGGTGCCCAAGCGCCCCGACAAGGGCAGGACGCCGAAGGAGGACCACTGGAGGCATGGGCTGCTCCTCGCTGGTATGGCGAGGCTGCTGCTTGAGCTGATCCGGTGGTTCCAGGATGGCGGCCCGGGGCGTCTCCCCTAGTGGGGTAGGCGAACCACCGGGCCGCAACGGGGAGCCTTCGCGTCCCATCCGCCAAGACGCGGGCGTGGAGGCTTCCTGCTTGTGTTGTCAGATCGTTCCTGGGCCTTAAAATACTATCTCGGTTTCGCGTAACTTGCCAGCTCCCAAAGTTATCCAGGTTTAAGAGTTCTGGCTAACTCAGAAGCTAAGGAAGTAAGTGAGAGACTCAAGTTTCGTGTAACTAGACTTCATCAACCTTGGGTTGATTGGTTTGAAGGTATTGTTTAGAACCCGGCTAGTTTGCTGAAACCAGTTAAGTCTAGAGAGTTATGAGTGACCCTCGGTTAGCCCGAGCTCTCCGAGTGACTCAAACCAGGGTGAAGTTCACCGGACCGGTATCGCTTGGCTCGAAGGAGGGCACAGCAACCCCCGTCGGCCTCGTGCGCTGTCTTGGTCAGGTGGTGCGGCGTACACAGCGATCACAGGTTGTCGTCCTCATTGGTGCCGCCGAGGTGGGCGGCGTGATGGGGGTCGGCTTCGGTCGCGTGCCTTTCACAAATGCTGGCCCCTGCCAGCCACTGGCATCGGTGCCCATCGCGGGCGAGGTTCCGCGGGCGGATGTGGGAGTACCAGCCGGCTGGTAGCGGAGCTTGGCTACCTTCTCCGGGCTGACCTTGCGTGCCATGTCGCGGTCGATCGCGGCGATGGCATCGGTGATGCGTTGCTTCTCGATGGCGACACCGAGTACCCGATGCTGGCCATCGATGCTGCGCAGGGAAGAGATGCCGCCGATTGCCCACGGGACGGTGAGGTAACCGACTGCGCCGTGCTCATCGACCTTCTCGAAGCTGCAGCCTTCGGCGTCGCGGGCCAGGAGGGCGGGGGCGACCCAGTCCTGCTTGGTGCCAGGTATTCGCCGAAGTGTTTGGCGTGCAGCTGGCCGCACGCCATCGAGCAACCTGGAGGCTCGCACTGAACGGCGGCCGGCTCGGTTAAGGAGTCGGACAGCCGCATCTCGCTCGTGGGAACGTAGTGACCTCGACGGCCAGGTCAAGGATTGGCTGGGGCAGTTGCCGTTCGATCAGTGCACCTTGGAACTCCGGCAGCGTCCGGTGCGGTCCCGGATCGACGCCGTCGAACAGGTCCGTCAACAGGCTGAGCAGCCTGCCGACTCTTCCGGGCATCGGCGAGGCGGGGTCGGCGTAGGCCTGCGTCAGCGAGGCGCCGATGTTGGCCGCCTTCCAAGGCCCGTCATGCTCCTCGTTGATGCCCAGCCAGTGCTCAATGGTGCCGGTGAGGCGAACCGCCCCCGAGAACGCCGACCCTGCGTCGTGAGAGGCCGCTGACAGGGCGATCAGTGCGGCCTCGTCCTGGCAGATCCTTGTCTTCAGTTTGTTGCTGTCGCTGGTCGGCATCGCCGAGTCCTGATCCCAGAGGACCACATGCGGAATACCGAACAGTGACAACGTGGTCGACACCCGGTGCAGCTCGAACTTCCCGAACGAGTCCAGTATCCCGACGTTCGGGCCGAGCCTGCTCATGAGGCCGCGCCTGCTCAGCCATTCGAAGAACAGCACATCACTGGGGCCCTCCACGACGAGCACCCGATCGGCGAAGAAGGCTGCAGCGCGCCGCGCGTCCATGTCGTACAAGACCCGCTGCCGCTCCTCGTCCGCCGCGGTCTGCCTCACCGTCTTGAAGCAGGACCTGGAGCCCATCGCGTACGCCGACCGGGTGTGAATGGTGCTCAGCGCGGTGCGAACCTCGTCGGGCGTCGGTGAGACGGCCTCCACCCGGTGCAGCCGCCGCTGCACTCGCGCGATCGCCTCCGGCGAGGTCTCCACCGCCGACAGCATCGTCGGGTCGTGCGTCGTGATCGTCACAGCCGTGTTGCCGGACGCGATGAGCTCACGCAGATCCTGGGAGAGGCGGGTGACCTGGGCGGGATGCAGGAAGGCCTCGGGCTCCTCGAAAAGGATCCAGCGGAACGCGTTCTCCTTGGCCACAGATCGCAGCTTGGCCGCCGCCTGAATGAGGGCGGCCACCAGGGCGCGCTGCACGCCGGAACCCTGCGTCTCCACCTGTCGCTGGGTGCCGTCCTGCCGGAGCTGCAACTCGATGAGATTACGCATGATGAGCTCGTTGGACAGCTCACCGACGTCCACCTTGACCGACAGGCCCCACGGCGACAGCGCCTCGTCGAGGTCGCTCTCCAGCGCGGTGATCGGCCCCTCCGCCAACGCCTCACCGAGCGCGCCGAGTGTTCTGCGTACGCCCATCAGCAGGCCGTCGGTGTATCTCTCGGAGAAGGCCAGCAGGAGCACGTCACGCAGTGGCGATGGGTCCGACAGCGAGGTGTGGTCGCTCATCTGGGCGAGCGTCGGAACGTAGACGCACTGCCCGAGCCTGGCAGCGGTGTCCCAGCCGGTTGGCTGCGGATCGCCGCCGTCGGCCGGGATCAGGTAGTAGGCCCCGTCTTTGTGCTCCGCTCCTCCTGCCAGCCACCGGCGGATGCGTACGGATCCGCCCTCGGCCGGCTCCTGGAAGATCTGCTCTGCCTCGGTGGGGCTGACCTCATAGTCGATCTCGACCCAGGATTCCTCACCCTCGGGCATCTGCCAGGGCAGATCCCGGGCGGCCTCCCATTCCAGCGACCCGTAGAACAGGCGTACGGCGTCCAGCACGGTGGACTTGCCGGCGTTGTTCGGGCCGATCAGCGCACTGAACTCGCGCAGGTGCAGCCGGAGGTCCAAGGCACCGCGAACGTTGCGTACGGCGACGCGTTGGGGGCGCATGGGGGATGCTCCTCGTGGTCAGCGTGGCAGGAACGGGCTGGGCGTTCCGGAATACGACACATACAGTCGGTCGCGTGCACGGGTGCATGCGACGTAGAGCACGCACCGCTCCCGTTGCATGCTCTCCAGGTGGGCTGGTTTGTCGATCTCCTCGGCGACCAGAGCGCGGGGGTGGGGCACGAGGCCCTCGTGCACCCCGACAACGGCGACACACTGGAACTCCAGGCCCTTGAGGCTGTGCATCGACCCCACGCGGACCCGGTTGCCGGAGGCGGCGGGGCTCTCGGTCTCGATGCCCGCGGCATGGAGCCGGTCGGCCACGTCGCCGGCCTTCCGGTTGACGCGAGCCGTCACGGCGATCGCGCCCGGCTCGACGCCATCGGCCAGCCAGGCCCTGACCTGGGCCGCCGCGGCGTCGCATTCCTGGGTCCAGCCCGGGAACCGCCGGACGATCGGCCGCCTTCCGTGCATCGGCGACTCGTAGCCGTCCAGGCTGTCGGGCCAGCCGTCCAGCTCTTCGGCGGGCGCCAAGCCCAGCACGCGCACGGCCCAGGTGAGGATCTCCTGGGTGGTGCGGTAGCTGACCGTCAGCCGCTGGGTCCGCCCGACGATATCCACGCCGATCTTGCTCATGGAAA
Source organism: Actinomadura barringtoniae (assembly GCF_017573505.1). Lineage (GTDB taxonomy): Bacteria > Actinomycetota > Actinomycetes > Streptosporangiales > Streptosporangiaceae > Spirillospora > Spirillospora barringtoniae. Next base: position 312,978 of record NZ_JAGEOJ010000003.1, on the reverse strand, counting down.
CGCGGTGCTGCCAGATGCGCTGGTGCGGATCGGCGACGAGGAAGAGGTCGTCCTTGCCCACCGGGGCGGCGGCCCGCAGCAGGCGCCACTGCGCGGGATGCAGGTCCTGGGCCTCGTCGATGATGATGTGGCGGTACAGGAAGCGCCCGTCGGCATGCAGAATCTTGGCCGCCTCATCGGCGACCTGCAGAAAGGACCGCTGGTTCAGAGACGAGAGCCGGGTGCGCAGTTCCTCGATGGCCGTCCAGACAGCGGGCTTCTTCGATGGGTGCAACGCCGCGCCTCGGCCGCGGCGCCGCGCGGCCAGGTAGGACTCAAGGTCGGTGATGTCCTGGGCCAGCAGTACATGCTCCCACTCGTCGACCAGGAACTCCCCGGAGTAGCCGTCCGGTCGCCGGGCGTTCGCCAGCCCGATGAGATCCGCACGCTCGATCACCTGGGGCTGATGGCCGAGCCGTTCGCGCAGCACCCCGGTGGCCAGCTGGTCGGTCGTGAGCACCTCGATCCGGTCGCGCGCCCCCCGATCCTCGATCAACTGGTCGAGCTGTCGGCCGAGCTCGGCCGAGAGCGGACGGCTGAACGTGGTCATCAGGATCGGCGCGCCATCGTCGTACTGCCGCGCCAGGTGCGCGGCCCGGTGCAGAGCCGTCACGGTCTTGCCGGTGCCCGCGCCCCCGGTGACCATCACCGCGCCCCCGTACGGCTCGTGGTAGGCGATCCTGCGCTGCGTCGGATGCAGGAAGATCCGCCACAGCGCGAACGGCGGCCGCAGCATCTTCGCCAGCTCGTCTGGGCCGTCGACGAACGCGATCTGATCGGGAGTGCGCTCGATCGCGGCCGACAGGTCGGTGGGCTCGACCGTCTCCGGCTTGGCGGCGTCCACCAGGTTCTTGCTGAGCTCGGCCCAGGTGGCCTCGGCCGACATGCCCGAGGCCAGGGCCACGAGCACGTCGTACTGCAACGCGGGCAGCATGTGCTGCAGCGCGTCCAGGTGCGCCTCGCGCGTCAGCAGCCGGACGATCGGCAGCACCTGATCGTCCACCCCGAGCGACCGGAACTCGGAATCCTTCACGTGATCGAACAGCCGGGCCGGCGTGCTATCGGCGGCCAGCTGGAGGGTGCCCTTCATACTCTCCAGCTGTGCCGCGTCGCGGATCTCCAGCACTCCGAGCACCTGGTTGACGGTGAACAGCCTGCTCGTGGCGTACGCGATCGCCTCGTCGTGCGGGAGCACCCGCAGGAGGCAGTAGACGCCCCCAGCTTCGCCGGACTCGGGCGCGAGGACGACGCCGCGCCAGAATCGGTCGATCCGGATCGTCCGGATGCGCGAGTCCTCGGCGCGGCGCAGCTTCTCCAGATGCAGACCCGCGTGGGTGTGCTCCGCGAACTTCCCGATAGCCTCCTGGACCGCGCGCTGGACCGGCTTCTCGAGCTTGGCGTACTCGGCGAGGAACTCCTTGGCGATCGCCAGCTGCGGCACGAGCGCTCCTCCCGGTGACCGGACAGGGTTCTCATGGTAGGACTCCGCTCACCGGCGGCGGACCCGATAACGTGATGCGGAAATCGCATCCGAACGACGACTGGGGGCGCCGTCCCGTGGCGAAGCTGACGTTGCCGCAGCTGGAAGCGCATCTCTTCGGAGCGGCCGACATCTTGCGCGGCAAGATGGACGCCTCCGAGTTCAAGGAATACATCTTCGGGATGCTGTTCCTGAAGCGGTGTTCTGACCAGTTCGACGCCATCCGGGAACGGGTGGTCGCCGAGCAGATGGCTGCGGGCCGTACCAAGGCGCAGGCCGAGGAGCTCGCCGAGAACCCGGTCTTCTACAGCGGCGGCGACTTCTTCGTCCCGGTGAAGGCCCGCTGGAAGTATCTGGTGCACGAGTCGGGTGGAAAGGGCGTCGCGGATCTGCTCAACAAGGCGCTGGGGGCAGTCGAAGAGGCGAACGACACGGCCTTGCAAGGCGTGGTCGGCCATATCGACTTCAACCGCAAGGTCGGCAGAACCGCACTGTCGGACAAGAGCCTGCAGAACCTGATCAAGCACTTCACCTACCACCGGCTGCGCAACGACGACTTCGAGTTCCCCGACCTGCTGGGCGCGGCGTACGAGTACCTCATCGGCGAGTTCGCCGACTCGGCCGGCAAGAAGGGCGGCGAGTTCTACACGCCGCGTGGTGTCGTGCGGATGATGGCGCGGCTGGTCGACCCGCACGAGCACATGCGGGTGTACGACCCCTGTTCCGGCTCCGGCGGCATGCTGATCATGGCTAAGGAGTACGTCGCGGAGAACGGTGAGGACGCCAGCGACCTGTCCCTGTTCGGCCAGGAGGCCAACGGCGGCACCTGGGCGATCTCCAAGATGAACATGATCCTTCACGGCATCGTCAACGCCGACTTGGAGAACGAGGACACCCTCGCCAATCCGAAGCACGAGGACGCCGGTCGGCTGATGACCTTCGACCGGGTGCTCACCAATCCGCCCTTCTCACAGAACTACGAGAAGGGCGGGATGCAGCATCAGGACAGATTCGAGTACGGCTGGGCGCCGGAAACCGGCAAGAAGGCCGACTGGATGTTCGCCCAGCATGTACTGGCCGTGTTGCGCCCAGATGGCATCGGCGCCACGGTCATGCCGCACGGCGTGCTCTTCCGCGGCGGTGCGGAACGCACGATCCGCGAAGAGGTCATCAAGGCCGATCGCCTTGAGGCGGTCATCGGCCTCGCCCCGAACCTGTTCTACGGCACCGGCATCCCGGCCTGCATTCTGATCTTGCGCGGCACGGCAGCACGCCCCGCCTCGCACCAGGCCAAGGTGCTGTTTATCAACGCCGACCGCGAGTTCACCTCCGGCCGGGCCCAGAACTACCTGCACCCCGAACACGCCGAGAAGATCGTCGCCGCGTACCGATCGTTCCTGGCTGATCCATCCCTGGACATCCCAGGCTTCGCCCGGGTCGTCTCGCTGGACGAGCTCGCCAACAACGACTTCAACCTCAACATTCGCCGCTACGTCGACAACACTCCGCCGCCCGAGCCCCAGGACGTACGGGCGCACCTTCACGGCGGCGTCCCCAAGTCCGAGGTCGCCGCTCACGAGGCGGCGTTCCGGGCATACGGCGTGGACGTGCACGCGCTGTTCGATGAGCGGGACGCCGACTACTACAACTTCCCCGCCGAGGGCTGGCAGTCGGCCGCCGACCGCATCCCCGCCCTTGCCGTTCCTGCCGAGGACCGCCTTCGCGAGACGTTCGACGAGTGGTGGGACAGTCACGGCAAGCGCCTTCGCGAGCTACCCGAGACCCGCGGGGTGATGGACACCCGCGCCGAGCTCCTCAACTCCTTCGTTGCCGAACTCGAGCCTCTCGGTGTCCTAGACCGCTTCCAGCTCGCCGGTGCCATCGCCTCCTGGTGGGGCGGCGTCCAGTACGACATCCGTTCGCTGGCTTACCACCAGTTCAGCGGCGTCGTTCAAGGCTGGCTGACCAGCATCGAGAACGCTTTTGACGACGACGGCCCCGCCGCCGCCCTCAATGCCCAACGCCGCGCCGCCGACAAGCGCAAGTCCCGGGAGCACCCGCTGGTCCCGTACGTCCTCGCGGATTACCTGAACGAGCTAGAGGAGGCCGAGAACCTTCGCGTCGAACTCGATGCCAAGGTCAAGGCTGCCACCGCCACCCCCGATGAGGATGCAGAAGACGCCGAGGAGATCGATCCGCTCGAACTGAAGCGGCTCCGCGCCCAGCTCACCGCCGCCAAGGCCAACGTCCGCAAGCTGGAGAAGACCTTCGTCGACAGGCTCGCCGTTGGCGTCCGTCAGATCCACGAGGCTGAGACCGAACCCGACCTGGTCATGCGCATCCTCAAGGCAGACCTCCAACGCCGCCTCGACACCCGCTTGTCCACCGGCCGCCGCGCCCTGATCGACCGATACACCACTTGGGCCACCAAGTACGCGGTCACGTTGCCGGAACTCGAAGCCCAACGCGCTGCCGCCGCCAACCGGGTGAACGAGATGCTCCAGGAGCTCGGCTATGCGTGACCTCCCAACTGGATGGAAGCTCGCGACCGTGGACGAGATCTCTCTGGGGCCCGGGCAATATGGGAGTGGTGCAGCGGCAATTGCCTATGATCCAGCCCTCCCTCGCTATGTGCGAATTACTGATATTGGTCCTCAAGGTGGGCTCAACGCTGGCACGCTGGCGTCCATTCACTGGGGTGAGGCCAAGCCGCATATGCTCAATGAGGGAGATCTCTGCTTTGCCCGCTCGGGCGCCACCGTAGGGAAGACCTACTTGTATGACAACGTAGACGGACCATGTGCCCATGCCGGATATGTCATTCGTTTTGCCATCGACGAATCTGTTGCATTGCCGCAATATGTGAAATATTGGACTCAATCTGAGGGCTACTGGCGCTGGGTCAACAACACTTTTAGGCAGGGTGCTCAGCCAAATATTAACGCCCTTGAGTACGGAAGGCATCAGTTGCCTCTGCCGCCGCTCGCGGAGCAGCGGCGGATCGCGGAGATCCTCGATGCGATCGACTCGCAGATTTCGGCGATAGGCCTCGACCTTGTCAAGCAGAGATCTCTAAGGATCGCGGCACTCCGGTATGCGATGGGCGATGGGCTGGAACTCATCGCCTCCGTTGAGACGTCGCGATTCCGAGAGATTGAGGGGATATCGAGGGGGGAATGGTCTGCGGTCCGGCTAGGTACGCTGCTCTCTCGCATAGAAGCGGGCCACAGTCCGGACCTGGAAGACCGCCCCGCTGGGCATGGTGAGTGGGGTGTGCTAAAAGTTAGCGCTGTGGGTCGCGATGGATTTCGGTCGGCGGAAAATAAAGTAGCCCCTGATGGAAAAATGCATCATGAAGCACTGTGTGTTCGTGTTGGCGACCTAATTATGACCCGCGCGAATACTGCCGATCTGGTCGGGCTTAGTTGCGTCATTGAAGACACCCCATCGAACCTGATGCTGTGCGACAAGACCCTTCGGTTGATTGTGGACAAAAAGAAGGCTTCAGTAGCATTTGTAAATCTCGTTCTTGAAATGCATGAGTTGCGCACTCAGATTCAGATTGCAGCCACTGGAACAAGTGCAAGTATGAAGAATATTGGCCAGTCTTCAATTCGAAATCTTGTCGTTCCTTTCTCGGATCTAGTCAATCTTGGGCGTGTCTGCGGGCTCGATGTGGCCTATCGCGAGTCTTTTGAGAAGCAGCAAGCGGAACTGCGGAACCTCCGGGCTCTCAAGCAGGGACTGATGGAGGACTTGCTGAGTGGGCGGGTGCGGGTCTGAGGTCAGGTGGGCATGAGGGCCCAGATGACCTTCCCCTCGCCTGTGGCGGCCGGGCGGGTGCCGGAGTCCTTGGCGTAGGCCGTGATGATGGTGAGGCCTCGGCCGGATTCGGCGGTTTCGGGGGCGTCACGCTGGACTGGGCGTGCGGGGGATGGGTCCCAGCACTCTAGGAGCGGGGCCTGATGGTAGATGGCGCAGCGGAGGCGTATCTGCTGGCCTCGGGCCGCTGTCACTGCGTTGGTGACTATCTCGCTCATCACAAGCATGGAGTCGTCGATGTGTTCGCGGTCGAAGCCCCAGGCGGTGAGGGTGTAGCGACCAGTTCGCGAGCCAGGACCGCTGAGGACGGCTCGGCGAGCAGGGATAGGCGGACCTCGGGGGAACCGGGGGCCGGCGGGGTCAGGTCGTGGTCGTTCATGTCGGGCCGCCCTGGGATTTTGTGAACTCACCCTCACTTTCGGTGGTCGCGGGTTAGCGTGAAGTGGGTTGGAAACCATGCGATTCGCGCAGATCGGGGCGGTTGCGCTATCAAAGAACGACTCCCGGGACTCCAGGGATCCCGATGGTGGGCGTCTGGGACTTCGGCGTGAGGCGTTCGCTGGGTTGCTGGCGTGGGTGAAGCGCGGGGAGCTTGGCCTGTAGTGGCGAGATGTCCGGCCGGTTGCTAATTGACGTGGCGTGCGACGATCCCGGCAGGGAATGATGAGACTGCTGTGATCTCGTGTGGACGTCATGTGAGGATCGGTCGTGTCGGGGCCCGAATACGTACAGGTTGAGGCGCCGCTGCTGCGCCAGCTGGAGGGCATGGGCTGGGAGCACCTGGCAGGTGAGCCTGAGGGAGGCTTCAAGCCGGAGGATCCGGCCGCCTCTGGGCGCGAGTCGTTCAGTGAGGTGCTGCTTCTCTCGCGGCTGCGGGCGGCGGTGCGGGCGGTCAACCTTGGGCCGGACGGCAAGCCGTGGCTGGACGATCAGCGGATCTCCCAGGCGGTGGCGGAGCTGACCCGGATCGGGGCGGCCGGCCTGCTGGAGGCCAACGAGAAGGCGTCCGACCTGCTCGTCACCGGCGTCACCGTGGCGGGGCTGTCGGGCTGGGACGGGGGCCGGGACCAGCGGGTCCACTTCATCGACTGGGCGCACTGGCAGCGCAACGACTTCGTCGTCGTGTCGCAGTTCCGGGTGGACGTCCCGGGTACGCGGGGGGAGAAGTACATCACCCCCGACGAGGTGCTGCTGGTCAACGGCATCCCGCTGGTCGTCGTGGAGTGCAAGAAGCCCAGCCGGGGCGACGCCATCACTAAGGCCGTGGACCAGCTTCGTGGTTATTCAGAGCAGAAGCGCAAGCGAGTGCGGGCGGGCAACAGCAAGCTCTTCCACACCGTTCAGCTAACTGTCGCGACGTGCGGGGAAACAGCGAAGCTCGGCACGTTCACTGGCGAGGCCGAGCACTACATGTCCTGGCGCGACCCGTATCCCTTGACGGACGCGACCCTCGCCGAGACGCTCGGCTGCGATGAACGGTCGGTCACTGAGCAGAACCGGCTCGCCGGGGTGGTGCTGCAGCCCGAGCGGCTGTTGCGGATCGTGCACGACTACGTCACCTTCATGACGCTGGACGACGGGCTGCGGATCAAGGCCGCGCCGCGCTACCAGCAGTACCGTGCGGTGGAGAAGACCCTCGAGCGCCTGTTGGACGGGGAGAGCAAGCCGGAGGACGGCGAGCGGGACCGGCGCGGCGGGATCATCTGGCACACCCAGGGGTCCGGCAAGAGCCTCACCATGACGTTCCTCGTCCGGCGCATGCGTTCCATCCCGGAGCTGGCCGGGACCAAGGTCGTCCTCGTCACCGACCGGAACCAGCTGCAAAGGCAGCTCGCCGAGACGCTGGAGCTGACCGGTGAGCAGGTCGATGTGGCCAAGAACGTCAGGAAAGCCAAGCAGCTGCTGGCGCTCCACGCCCCTGGGATCGTGGCCGTCATGATCCAGAAGCAGCAGGACTCTGGGGCCCGGGTCATGGTCGGCGACTTGACCGAGGCGGCGCCCTCGCTCGGCGAGCTCAACGCCGACGAGTCGGTAGTGGTGCTGATCGACGAGGCGCACCGGTCGCACGGCTCCCGCCTGCACATGAACCTGCTCGAGGCCTTGCCCAACTGTGCCCGGATCGGTTTCACCGGCACCCCGATCATCATGGGCCAGCGCAAGAAGACGACCCAGATCTTCGGTCCGGTCATCGACAGGTACCTGCTGGCCGACGCGGAGGCCGACGGCGCGGTCGTACGGATCTTCTACGAGGGCAACACGGTCAAGGGCGCGGTGCGCGATGGACGTGACCTCGACGAGGTCTTCGAGGACATGTTCGTCGAGCAGTCCGAGGAGGAGCGCGAGGCCCTGCAACGTCGCTTCGCGACCAAGGGTGATGTGCTCGATGCCGACGAGCTGATCAATGCCAAGGCGCGGCACATGCTCCGCCATTACGTCACCACCGTCCTACCTGGCGGGTTCAAGGCCCAGCTGGTCGCGCACAGCAGGAAGGCGACCGTGCGCTACCGCAACGCGTTGATCAAGGCGCGCAAGGAATTGGTGCGCCAGGCCGAGTCCATTCCACAGCGCCTCCTCGACACCCCCCTGGACGAGCTGACTACGCGTCAGGCCGTGCAGGTCCAGGCCCATCGCAATCTCGGCCTGCTCCGGGCCATGGACTTCGTGCCCGTCATCTCGCCGGGCACCGACGAGGATGAAGACCTCTTCACCGAATGGACGGAGCAGCGAGGCCAGGATCGCCGGATCGAGGACTTCAAGAAGCCTTTCCCCGATGAGGTCGCCACCGACGACCAGCCGGTCGGGTTCCTCATCGTCAAGTCGATGCTGCTGACCGGCTTCGACGCGCCGATCGAGCAGGTGCTGTACGTCGACCGTTCGCTGAAGCAGGCCGAGCTGCTGCAGGCCGTCGCCCGCGTCAACCGTACGGCCAAGGACAAGAAGTGCGGCTATGTCGTCGACTACTACGGCGTCGCCAACCACCTTGCCGACGCGCTCAAGGCCTACGCCGCCGAAGACGTCCACGGAGTCCTGAACGACCTGCGTGAGGAGGTCGCCAAGCTGGACCCGATGCGCCGCCGGCTGCGGGCGGTGTTCACCGAGCATGGGGTCACCCCGTCCGGGCACACCCTCGAGCCCTGTGTGCTGCTGCTGGAGGATGGCGCCCGGTTCGACCGGTTCGAGGCCGAGCTGAAGCGGTTCCTCACGACGATCGACGTGATTCTTCCCGAGCCGATCGTCCGGCCGTATCTCTCCGACGCCACGCTCTACGCCGAGATCGCTATGCGCGCCAAGCGCAGGTTCCGGGTCGATGGGGGCGACTTCGACCCCAGCGCGTACGGCGCGAAGGTCCGCGAGCTCATCGACGAGCACCTGCTGTCGCTCGGCATCGACCAGAAGCTGCCGCCGATCTCGCTGACCGCCGACGACTTCGAGGAGAAGGTGGCGGCGCTTCCCGACGCCAGGACCCGCGCCTCGGAGATGGAGCACGCCGTACGGGATCACATCGAGATCAACCGGGGCCGGGACCCGCGGCTCTACAAGCAGCTCAGCGAGCGGCTTGAAGAGATCCTCCGTGCGTACGCCGAGAACTGGGAACAGCAGGCCCTGCTCCTCGCGGAGCTGGTGGCCGAGCTCCGGGCCGACCAGCCGGACGAGGACGATCCGCTCACGCCGGTTGAACGCGCGCTCTATGGCGTGCTGCTCGAAGAGACGGCGCAGGACGGGGTGGTCGATCCCGCGACCGACACATGGCTGTGCGATGTCGTCGGCGGGGTGTTCCAGCTCGCCGTGCAGGCGACCCATCGCCGTGACTTCTGGCGGAAGCCGGTCGATCAGCAGATGTTCCGTTCGCAGGTCGCTCAGTGGCTCATCACCAAGGACGTTCACATCGGGAAGGTCGAGTCGTTGTCCGATCAGCTCGTGGAAGTGATCGGACACTGGCGTGTGGACATTCCCCATCCCTGACCGTGCGGTCCAGCGAGGCGACGCGGAGAGTGTCGGTGCCGGATGGCAGGCTGTGCTGGTGGACGGTTCGGCAGCCGTCGAGGTCGTCCGAATCGACGATCTCGACGTACGAGTGCAGGTCAGCGAGCGGCGGCGGCATGTCCGGCTGACCGTGGAACGCGACGCTGCCGTCACCGCGACCGTGCCGCCGGGGACCGGCCGGGCCGAGCTGGTGAAGCTCGTCAGGAGCCGGCGGCGCTGGCTGTACGGCAAGCTCGCCGAGCGCCAGGCGCTGGGCGAGGCAAGGCCCGAGCGCCAGTACGTCTCCGGCGAGGGCTTCCCATATCTGGGGCGTAGCCATCGTTTGCTGATCGTGCCCGAGGGGCCCGCTGACGTCCGGTTGCTGCGTGGTCGGCTGGAACTAGGGCGGCACTGCCTCGACGACCCGGTCAGGGCGCTGATCGGCTGGTACACCCGGCGCGGAACCGATTGGCTCCCCGACCGCCTCCGCCCGTGGGCCGAACGGATGGACACGGCCTGCGGCGAGGTCAGGGTGCTTCCGCTGGGGTTCCGCTGGGGGTCGTGCTCGCTGCGGGGTCATCTCAACATCCACTGGGCGACCATGCAGCTACCGCCGGACCTGATTGATTATGTGCTGGTCCATGAGCTGGCCCATCTCCAGGTGCCCGATCACAGCGAGCGCTTCTGGCGGCGAGTGGAGCGCACCTTGCCCGATTACACGGCCAGGCGGGAGCGTCTCAAGCGTCTGGGGCACGACCTCTGGCTCCCGAGCGAGAGCGGCGGTTCGGACATCACCAGCCCTCGTAGAGGTTGAGCCTCACCACCGCACAGACCTGATCCGCCTGACCGGCAATCCGTCAGCTCTGGCATCGGACGTCACGCTCCTCGCCCGTGCGGTGTCGGCCGTGCTGATCTTGTAATGGCGAGCACCCGTGGAGCACCCATGTGTCGGAAAGCGGTGCGAAATGACGAACTGGGCATCCTCGAATAGTTGAGAATACCCAGGTCAGGGTGGGTGCGCCGTCAGGGACTTGAACCCCGAACCCGCAGATTGAGAGTCCGTTCCGCCCACTGCCGCCCTAGATCGACAGGTGGTTCGCGGTGTTGCTTCGTGCCGATTCCTCGTGTCTTCTTCGATTTGGTGTCGGGCTCTGCCAGGGCTAGCGGTGTGTTCGTAGCGCCTGCTTGACCGATGCGGCGCTGGACCTGGCGACGCTGGTGGTGAGGTGGCAGAATAGAGCGCAAACAGCTTCAAGTATTGTCATCGTGGCCCAGTTGTAGACCGGGCAACGATGAGTCGACTGGAAGGGAGACCTGAATGACCACACATTCGCCCCACCCTGGGAGTCGGCATGGAGAGCAGCGACGCACGGCACGCCCGCAGCGATGACGAGACCGGACAGCTCGCCCAGGAAGTCCGCGACCGCGTTCGGGATCTCAACCACGCGACGATGGGCGCACCCGGTCTGACGCTGCCAGGCACGGTCTACACCGTTCTCGGTGCACTGGCCGGGGCCGCACACGGGCTTGACCAGCTGACCGAGCAGCTGGAGGACTTCCTCGGACGCCAAATGGAGGCCGGGCGGCTGGGCCATGATCGGGGTCTGCCACCTGAGTCGAGTGTGCGCAGTGCCCAGTCCCTGCTGACCGAGGCGGGTTGGCAAGCCGAGCGACTGTCCCAAACCCTCGCTGAGGCACAGGGCGAGATCAATGCCATTCACGCAGTACGACCGGCTGGTGCCGTCGATGCCGAGTTTCCTCAGCCGGTTACTGACGTTCTCCACGACCCCACCGGGCCGGCGCCGCCGGGTTCTGTCTCGCCACGGGTGTCTGGTGGACCTTCCCGAACGCAGTGATCCGGGGGCGGCGCGATGGCAGACGACGGAAACGTCCCAACGGACTACAGCGACGAGAACACCGAGCAGCTTGCGAGGGGCCTGTCCGATCAGGCAGCCGCGCTCAGCGATGCGCTTTCCAGCCCGCTCGGCGTGACCCAGCCGACTACTGCTCGGGCGGTTGTTGGCCGCCTGATCGAGACAACACGCGAGCTGGTTCGGTCCTTCGATCAGCTCAATGATTTCCTGGTTGACGAGCTCAACGGCAGGCGGCTCAGCGACGTCCACGGGCTCGATCCCAGCGCGACGGTGTGGACGGCTCAGGGAGCGCTTACCGATGCTGCCGCCGGTGCGGAGGGGATGATCGCCGCATTGGGGGATGCGCACGACCTGATCGGGGCCGTCAAGCCTGTTCCCTCGGCGAGCTCTAGGGGCGCCTCGGCTGTTAGCTCCCGAGCCGCCGCGCAATCGCCGCCTGGCGAAGCTGAGTCCGATGCGTCAGCGCGTCGCACGGCTGGTGCCGACTTCCCTATGGGGGTCGGTGACGCGCTCCAGACCGACGGGAAAGGCCAACCGGAAGCCCCTGCCAGTCGTACAGGATTCGCCTCAAGGTTGATCCGCAGGGCGCCCTAGCTGCCGCCGCACTGCGCTGCCTGAGACAACGCCGAGGGGCTCCACGAACGCTTGCCCTCGCGGAGCAAGAAATGGAAAAGGTGCCCCTTTTCGGTTGTGGGGACCGTGCGCGGTCCCCACAAGTTGGGGTGGGATCGGGCGCGATCCAACAAGGGGGATCATAGCTTGAGTGATTGGGAGGGTCCGCCGGGGCCATCAGGGATCTCGCGGCGACGGAACCGCCGCTCGCACGTTAACCCGCGGCGCTCTCGTGTGGTGAGGCTCCGGTTGTCGGAGGAGGAGTATGGCGTCTTGTCTGCGGCGGCCGAGAAGGAGCATCTGGCTAACGGTGCGTTCGCCGCGCAGGTAGCTATGGCGGCGGCGCGTGGAGCCGCGCGACCGGAGTACGCGCTGTTGCGTGAGTCGCTGACGGCGGTGATGCATTCCGCCGGTCAGGTCCGCCGCATCGGGATCAATCTCAATCAGGCGGTGGCGGCCCTGCATTCGGGGGAACTGCCCGAGCAGCTTCGTTGGTACGCGCAAGCCTGCGCGCGTACCGTCGGCAAGCTCGATGACCTCGCTGATGAACTCCGGATCAGGCTCCCGTGACCACCCGTCGCCGGCCGCCGTCTGATCGTGCCCGTGCGGCTGACGGCGGCCAGTGATGATCGGGAAGGTGCTGCGTGGACAGCGCGTGCAGGGCCTGATCCGGTACCTGTACGGGCCAGGCAGGGACGAGGAGCATCACAACCCGCGGATCGTCGCGGGGTTTCGGAGCCCGGCCGAACTGGAGCCGACCATCCGGACTGGTGGCGGCCTTGATTTCCGGCAGTTGGATGGCCTGCTGACTCAGCCGCTCGCGGCCTTGGGGGAACACAGCTACCGCAAGCCCGTATGGCATCTGCCCGTTCGTGCCGCGCCCGAAGACCCGATCCTTACTGACCAGCAATGGGCCCAGATCGCCGCCGACATCATGGCGCGCACGGGCCTTGCGCCACCTGGAGACGATGACTCGGTCCGCTGGATCGCGGTCCGGCACGCGGACGATCACATTCACATCGTTGCGACCCTGGCCCGGACCGACGGGGTACGGCCCGAGGTATGGAACGACGGTTACCGCGTACGGGAAGCCTGCCGTGCCGCCGAGGACCGCTTAGGACTGCGCCGGACCGCGCCAGCGGACCGGACGGCCGCCCGGCGGACCAGCCGTGGCGAGACGGAGAAGGCGATCCGCAACGGCCGGACCGAGCCGCCCCGTACAGTCCTGCGTCGGTCCGTGCAGACCGCCGCGGCTGGAGCTCGGACCGAAGGTGAGTTCTTCGCGCTCCTGCAGGCCGAAGGCCTGCTGGTCCGCCGCCGGGTCAGCCAGCGTCAGCCGGACCAGGTGACCGGCTACGCGGTCGCGCTCCCCGACGACCGGACCGCGGCCGGTCAGCCGGTCTGGTACGGCGGAGGAAAGCTGGCCGCAGACCTCACCCTGCCCAAGCTGCGGGCTCGCTGGACCCGGCCCGGTCCGCACTCTGGTCCGGCCGGGCCGCCATCCGCGGACTACCAGCCGGTATCCGGACGGCACCTGTCTGAACGGTCCGCGCGGGCCGTCCTGCGGACCACCGTCCGCCAAGCGGCGGATCAGGCGCGCACCCCCGATGAATTCTTCGACAGCCTTCACCGGGCCGGGCTGCTGATCCGTCAGCGGCTCAGCACCGTGGAGCCGGGCCAGGTCACCGGCTACGCAGTCAGCCTGCCTGACCTGCTCGGCAGTGACGGGAAACCTCTCTGGCTCACCGGAGGACGTCTTGCCGAGGATCTCACCTGGCCACGCTTGCAACGCAGATGGAACGGCGGTGCGCACGACCGGTGCGACCACGCCGTCCTTAGCAGCGAGGAACGCCGGGCGATCTACGATGACGCGGCCCGCGCCGCCGCTTACGCCACGGCTCAGATTCGCCGCTGCACGGTCATTGACCCGCACGCCGCTCGGGACGCCTGCTGGGCAGCAGCTGACATCTTGCGCTCGGCCGCCAGGGCGACAGGCAATCCGCATCTGCGCCGAGCCGCTGACGCCTACGATCGCGCTGCCCGGGCTCCCTACGGACGGATCCCACAACCCACCCCAGCCGGAAACGGGTTACGAACGGCCGCGCGACTTCTCTTGCTGGCTGGCCGCGTTGAATCCGCCGTGGCCGGGACGGTTGAGACGTTGACCAAAGCCCTCATCGTTCTCGTGGACGCCATTGCCCCGCTCCATCGCAGTCAGCACCGCGACGTCCAGGCGCAGGCCTGTGGCGAAGCAGGCCAGTGCCTTCGCCGGATCGGCCATCTCCCCTCCGCCTGCTGGATGACCAAGCCCGGTGTCCGCGACCCCAGCGATCTCGCTATGACCGGCTTTCCGACCCCATGGTCGACGATCTCCACGAGAGCAAGTAGCGCGTTTGAGAGGGACGCCGCTGATCCGCACTCACTCCGGAAGGGTGATCAGATTCCCCCTGCAACGGGCAAGCGCAACGTCTGATGTCGGTCGCGGCGTCCGCGCCCCCGCGTCACGGCAGCTGATTGCCGTGTGGCTAGCCGATCTCCCTGAGGAGCACGATCGAGTCGTTCACGGGTTGCGCGGTGAACGCCTGCGAGCGGCTGATCGGTCGATGAGCCGGTTGAGGATAGTGGCTGGGGCCGTGAGGCCAGGGTCCACGCAGGAGAGCGATCAAATCGAGGCCGGCCCAATACTCTATCGTCTGATAGACGACGTCGGAGTCCTGCCCCGGTGTGGCGAACCATATGGCTGTAGGTGCGCCTTGGCCTGAACGAATGCGGTCGGCCATGGTTTCGAGATGCTCGATCGCCTCCTCCAATGCCCCGAACACATGAAGGCGATCTTCAAGTTCGACTAGGGCGAGTTGGTCAGCCCGGCCACAGAGCATGAGGTCCAAGTCATGTCGCGTGGTGACGACATCGGGCAGACGTTCGTCGCTGACGAGCGCTTCGACGAAGGCTGCCCGCAGCCAATCGTTCGCGTACGGCCCTACGATCCCGCTGTGCACTGGCCGCGCGATGTCGCGAAGAAGCCGCGCTCTGGTTGGCGTCGGGCAAGTCTGGGAGGCGGCCTGATGCATCGGATGGTCGGTCTTGTCGAGTTCGCTGGTCGGTTCTGGAGTGCGTGAGCGGTAGGCAAGGTCTGGGCTAGAGGCGGCGGGAAGGTGGCTCGTTGCGGCGGGTCCTTGAGGGCTGTCGGTCACTGTGGCTCCTGGTCCTCGCTCGTTCGCTGGTCTCCATGGAACCTGAATCCCCAGGTCAGAGACGCTGTCCAAACTGCCCAAGACAAGAACTGACCCCGACGGTTCAGTTGGCGCCGTCGGTAGTGGCTTGTAGAAGGCCAGGTGAGACAGGGTTCTGGCGTCCAAGACACACCGCAGAGCGGGGGCGACGAGTTCTAGTCACTGGCCATGAGTCGTCACTGCTTTGGCAGTAGAGTTACTCTGTGTAGCAATCCATTGCTTTCTGTAGTGGAGTGACGTGACGGACTCTGGAACTGATCCTGAAGCGCGACTCCTGGAGGGGATCGTCCCTGACGAGGTGTACAGCGCGTATCGATCCTTGGTGGAGATAAGGGGATGCCCGTCGAGCGAGGCGACCGAGGTCCTTGGCGGGACCGACGTTGTCGCCGCTCTCATCGAGCGGGGCATGGCCTATAGACGTCCGGACCCCGGGGACGAACCCAGACTGATTCCGGCCCCACCCGATCTGGCCCTCCAAGGCGTGCTGACCGAGATGAACCAGCGCCTGGCGCAGGAGCATGAGCGCTTCCTGGCCGGACACCGACGCCTCGCCGAGGCATGTCCAGCTCCTGTCGCAGGCGGAAACGGCTCAGCGAGTGGACTCATCCAGGTCGTCACCGAGCCTGAAGAGATCACTCGGTTGTCCGGTGTGCTGGTCAACGCCGCCAGGCATGACTGGCTGACCTTGGAGAACTATCTCGGCGATCGTCCGATCGACGAGACGACCATCGTCGCTCCGCCGCCGGCTCTCCGGCACGGCGTACGCCGTCGCACCATCTACGAGAGCCGGTGCGCCGAACATCCGGTCGCAGCCAAGAACATCGAGAATGCTGCTGAGCTGGGCGAAGAGGCGCGCCTGCTCGCGAGCGTCGGGATGAAGATGAAGCTCGCCGACGGGAGCGTGGCGATGCTTCCGCTGGGCCCGACCGGGATGACGGGGGCGGCCCTGGTGCGCTCGCCGGTAATCGTGGCGGCGCTGCGCGAATACTTCGAGCTGCTGTGGGAGCGCGCGACGCCTGTCGGAGCGGTTCAACCCGACAGTCCGCTGACGGACGAGCTGCGCGCGATCCTCGAGCTCCTTGCGCAGGGGATTGAAGACGAAGGCATCGCGCGCCGGCTGAAGATCAGCGCCACAACCGTTCGCCGACGGATCACCGCCATCCGCGAGGAGCTCGGTGCTCCCTCGCGCTTCGCCGCTGGAGCCGCCGCCGTCCGGCGCGGCTGGATCAAGTAGCCACGTGAAAGGGTTCCGCGACACCATGCCCCCGTACGAGGACTTCGTTCCCCGTCAGCGTTTCCAACACGACCTGGCGTTCTCACCCGGCTCGGATCTCCTGGCCTATTCGAGTAACGCCGGCGGCCGGTCGGCTCTGTGGGTGGTGGCCTCGTCCGGCGGTACGCCTCGCAAGCTCGCCCAACTACCGGGACGGATCGTCAGGCAGGTCTCCTGGTCCCCCGACGGCGCCAGCGTGTTGTTCACCGCCGACCACGAGGGCGACGAGCAGTACGGGATCTTCCGCGTGAAGCTCGACGGAAGCGAGCCGACCCAGATCATCGAGGGTCCGGACTGCCAGCGCGTGCTGGCGACGGATCCCTTCGACCCGACCGGGCGCTACCTGCTCTACGCGGCCAACGATCGCGATCGCACCGTTCAAGACCTGCTGATCCATGACTTGACGACCAGCGACGAACAGCGCATCGAGCCGCCGGCCGGTGTGGCGTTCGCTGCGGCAGGGATCTCCCCGGACGCCCGGTGGCTGCTGGCCTCGGGCTTTCGGTCCAATACCGAGATCGCGATCTATCTGATCGACCTCGCTGAGCCTGAAACCAAGCCGCAATGCGTCACCGAGACGCACGGTCCGGCCCTCTTCGAGCCGCAGGTCTGGGCCCAAGATTCATCGGGCTTCTACCTGCTAACCGATCTATGGGGTTTCACCGCCGCAGCCTTCTACAACCTCGCGGACGAGACCCTGAGCCCAGTCGTGCAGCAGGACTGGAACGTCGAACTTCTGGACGCGGCCAACGGAACGCTGGCCTGGGTCGTTAACGAAGCGGGGAGCTCAGTCCTCTACACGCGACGGGACGACCGAACCCCCACACGGCTGGACGTCCCCAGCGGCGTCATCTCGACCCTGGCGTTGGCGGACGACGGGCAGCATGCCGCCGTACTTCTGGACACCCCTGCCCGCCCCGAGGAGATCGGGCTCCTCGATCTGAACGATGGCAGCCTCCGCTACCTGACCGACGCCCGCCCGCCGGCCCTGCACGTGATCGAACCGATCGGACCCGAGCTGGTCGCCTATCCCACGGCTGACGGCCGGACAGTACCCGGCTTCCTCTACCGGCCACGAACCCCCGGCCCCCACCCGGTGCTGCTGTCGATCCACGGCGGTCCCGAGGGACAGGAACGTCCACGGTACGCAGCCCTCTACCAATACCTGCTCGACCAAGACATAGCCGTGTTCGCACCCAACATCGCGGGCTCGACGGGCTACGGAAGCGCGTACCAGAAGCTCATCTACCGTGACTGGGGAGGCGTTGATCTAGACGACTTGGATCATGCCGTTCGCTACCTCGGCACCCGACCCGAAATCGTCCCCGACCGCATCGCGGTCTTCGGCGGCTCCTACGGTGGGTTCGCCGCGCTGTCCTGCCTGGCGCGCCTGCCCTATCCCTGGGCAGCCGGCGTGTCGGTCTGCGGCCCGAGCAACCTCATCACCCTCGCCGAAGAAGCGCCACCCACCTGGCGGACTTACGTCGACACTGTTCTCGGCAACCCCGAAGCCGACGCAGAGCTCCTGCTCAGCAGGTCTCCCATCACGCATGCCGACGCGATCAACGCACCGCTCCTGGTGCTTCAAGGCGCCCGTGATCCTCGCGTTCCGCGCGCGGAATCGGACGGCCTGGTCGACCGGCTGCGCGCCCGCGGTGTCGAGGTCCGCTACGAGGTTTTCCCCGATGAAGGACACGGGTTCGTCATCCAGGCGAACGAGATACGGGCGTACTCCGAAGCCGCCGCCTTCCTCGTCGCTCATCTCCGTGGCAACGGACAATGACGGCACTGCGCCTGGCCGCTAACCCTGCTGTATCCCCGCTGTTCGCGGCACGACTTCTCTCGTCCGCTGGAGTCGGCTTCGGGCAGGTCGCGCTCGTCTGGGGCATGAAAGACCTCGGCTACAGCCCCAGCGCGATCTCGCTCGTGGTCGCCTGTAAAGGACTACCGGCCGTCCTGATCCTGGCGGGCGGCGTCCTCGGAGACCGCTTCAAACGGCATCACGTCCTGGCCGCCGCAGAACTCCTCGCGAGCGTCACATGGCTCGCCATCGGCGCATGCCTGCTGACCGGGCACTCCTCTGTGCCGGGCCTGTGCGTGCTCGCGTTGATGTCTGGCACGGCGTACTTCCTCTTCCTGCCCGCCGTACGCGGTGTCACAGCCGATCTCCTTCCCCCGGACCGACGGCAAGCAGGCAACGCTCTAGTCGGTCAGACCGAAGCCACAGGCCTGCTGATCGGCCTCGCGTCGGCTGGCATCGTGGTCGGCTCCCTCGGCCCCGCCTTCGCGGCAGGCCTCAAGGGAGGGCTGTCTGCCCTCGGCTTGGTGCTGCTCCTACGACTGGACGCGCCACGCCGCGTTGCGGGGAAACCCCGGCCGATCGCCGACCTCGGCGCGGGCTGGGCGTACTTCGCCGCGCACCGTTGGATGTGGATGATGACGGTGCAGTTCACCACGGTCATCATGGCCACTGCGACGTTCATCGAGATCATCGGACCGCTCTACATGTCCCAGCACGGACATGGGGCGAGTGAGTGGGGCCTCGTCGCAGCCGCCGAAGCGCTGGGCGCACTTGCCGGGGCGGCCCTAGCCCTTCGCTGGAAGCCACATCGTCCGATCTTCGTTGCGGTCAGCTTGCTGAGCTTGACCGCCCTGCCGATGATGCTCGTCGGCAGCGGTGCCCCGTGGACGGTCGTTGCACTGGGAATGCTCATGTCAGGCGTCGCCAAGGCGGTCTACCTCACCCTCTGGATCACCGAGCTCCAGAAGATCCTGCCGATCGAGACCCTGGCTCGCGTGAACGCCTGGAGCATCGTCCCCGCCTACTTCATGGCCCCGATCGCACTCGCGCTTTCCGGCCGCCTCGTCGAACTAGATGGCCCCGCCAGCGCCGCCGTCGTAGTCGGAATCAACGTCCTCCTCGCAACGACGGCCGTGCTGCTCTCAAGGACGTGGCAGCCGACAGAGCGATCAAGCCCCACACCACAATGACGGGTTGAGACAGATCACCAACCCCCATCCACCGGATGGGTTGGGCGCTAGCAGCGCGTTCCAGAGCCATCTGGCGGCCCAGGTATGGCAAACCGATGATGGGACCGGTCATCTGTTAGTGGGCCGAGGAGAGATTTCATTCCTCTTCAAAGGCCAAGCCCCGTGGCCTTAAGGCTGTCCCGTAATGATCAGGATGTGCTCGTCATGAGCGCCGTCGGTCACCACCGGCCCGGGACTGGCTCAGCCGGTCATGGCCAGGTTGCGCATGAGGGCGATGCCGCGGGTGGCGTGGTGGACGCCGTCGCGTTTGCGGCGGCAGTTGCGCAGGATGTTCCACCACTTCATGTGCGCGAACGCGTGCTCGACGCGTGCTCGGACCTTCTTGTGGATGGTGTTGAGCTCGACCTGCCAGGCGAGCAGTTCGCCGCCGTCGCGCGGACGCCGGTAGGGCATGATGACCTGCCGGTTTCCGAAGTAGCCGCCATCGGCCATCACGCTCGCGCCGCGACAGGAACGCTCGACGCCCGAGTCACGGTAAGCGGTGCAGTCATTGTGGTTGCCCGGCACCGGCCGGCCCACCGCCACGACCAGGCGGGTGTTGGCGTCGATGACCACCTGCATGTTCACCGAGTACCGGTAGTTCTTACTGGGCGCGGTTACCTTCCGATCGTGGGTCGGCACCAGCGTGCCGTCCACGATCAGCACCGTGTCCGGGCCGTACCGCCGGGTGACCGGGGCCAGCGCCAGCAGTGGGGCCAGGTGGTCCACCACCCGATGCGCGGCCGACTTCGACACTCCGAACAGCAACGCGACCTGCCGCACCGTCAGGTTGGTGCGGTAATACACCGCGATCAGCAGCACCCGATCGGCCAGCGGCAGGCTCCACCGGCGGCCCGTGCCGGTCTGCTCACCACCGCGACCTGCCACGATCCGCACCAGCTTGCGGAACTGACGCACCGACAAGCCTGTGAACACCGGCACCCACTCGACCCGGTCCGCACTGATCACCTGCTCCACAGCAAGATCATCGGGCCAGACGGCCGACCGTTACGGGACAGCCTTTTGCCCCAGGAGGAAGGACGTCGCCGTCGGAACGAGTCGGGCGCTGGTTTAGAGGCCGTGCATCAACTACTGGTCTCGCACGCTCCATTTTCTCAAGAGCGCGCCTCGCCTTAAGTTTTTCACGTTGAGCGTTGTAATAAGCTGTTTGGACGGTTGGCCACCACTCGCCGAGCTTCTGTGGATTCTTTGCCATGTAGACAAGGACTCCTGTTATGGCAGAAATACTCCCCGCAGGAATTATCATCTCCAGTATGAGTGGAGAGTTCATATTCAGTGACGCGGCGTAGATACGGTTGGTTTCGTGTTGGATTTGGCGGGTCATGCGCTTAATATCGCGTTCCCGAAGTACGGCACCTCTGCTCTCCGCATCTGCGACAAACTGGGCGAGAGCAACTGCTCGGATGAAAGCCTCTAGGTGAGCAAGAGTTTTTCTTATCTCAGGGAAATTAGTTGGGAAACGGTCAAAGTTGATGTGGACGTAGTGATCGAAGCGCTCGTCCAGACTCACCTGGAGAGACTCCAACTCAACGAGATCTGTCCGCCTGTTCACGGGCGGGATCTTAGTGGATGATCGGGTGGTTAAGGGGCGAGAAAAGCTAGGCATGAAGAAGCCCCCGGTGAACCGGGGGCAGAAGCTTCGGGGGTCCACGAGCCTGCTTCGATCGGATCATCCTGGGCCACTCTCTTCTCCTAGACCGTTGGCTGGAGGCGGGGGAGAGGGGGTCGGGGGCTGCTCCGCGGCGGGCGGATGGACCTGACCGGTCAAGATCCGAAGGGTTTCGAGGGCCGCTTGGCGGGCGGCCGGGGTGGCCCTATCCCTGGTTGCTTTACGTGCGAGCCACGCGAACAAGGCAAACCAGATAGTCGTGATGGCGAGAGCGGTCAACGCAACAGGAGTGTTTCCCTTTATCGCTGCTGCTCCGGACGCCGCACCGGGGACTATCCCAGCTAGGCGTACACCACCGTGGGTGATGTTCGCATACGGTCACCCTGCCCTTTCCCTCGCCAGCACGCGCTTGGCCAGACCGAGATCTGGCAGGTCTTCTGGACTCGCTGGCGAGACCGAGCCTCGACCGCCTTGGCTGTCCCGCACCCCGCGGGAAGAGGTTAGGTCGTACTGATAGTCGAGATCCGAAACACTTTCCTGTTCCACCGGAGCCATCTCGATCACTCGACGGTAAGCAGCTCTGACTTTACCGAAATTTGTGGAGCAATCCCAAGACTTCAAGACATTACCTCGCCAAGGCTTCGGCCCGTGCCGGTCCGGACCCAACTCGATGCCCTGGATCCGTACATCTAGCGATGATCCTTACTCTCATCCCACCTCATACGTGTGATCTTGTGTATCCCATCGGGTTGCATCGATCATTCGTCAGCCCCGCCGCCAAATGATCCAGAACTGCGGCGGGGCTTGGCTGTGGACCAACGAGCCGGCCGACAAGCTCCGGTGAGTCAGCCGGTTGCCCGGCTGACCTCGGTATTGCGGGAGCGGTTACGAATCTTGTCGAAGGCGTCGAGGGTCTCGTCGTCTTCGTCGGGGAGGGTGTGGAGGTACTTCTCGGTCGTGGTGATGCTGGCATGCCCGAGGCGTTCCTTGACCTTCTGGAGGTCCGCTCCGCCGGCTAGAAGCCACGAAGCGTGAGCGTGACGGAGGTCGTTGGGCCTCGCGTGAAGGCGTAGCTTGGCCGCCTTGAGCGTGGGCTTCCAGACGTGGTCTCGAAACCAGCTCCGGGGAATGTGGCCGTCGGTGTTGACCGTCCGAGGACGACGCGGCGAGTCCTTCCCGGCGGCGCGGCGCCGCGCCCGATAGTCGGCGTAGACGTCCTTGCAGCTCTGGCAGCGACACTTGGCAGCGGAGTAGCCGCTGAGCGTGCCGTGCCGATAACGATTCTCAGGCTCGATGAAGCCCAGACTCTCGGGATCGGTGAGCACTCGAAGCCGGCGGGGGCGGGCGCGCTCCTCCGGTCGCAAGGAGAAGAGGAGGTCCTCGTCCCCTAGGCTCTCGGCTTCGATGTGAGCCGCGATCCTCTTTGCCGTCTGGGCGCTGACCCTGACGCTCCGATGCTCCTTGTCCTTCGGATAGTGCTTGACGTGGAACCGTCCGTCTTGCGGGCGATGCTTCGGAGCGAGCTCGATGACGACTCGACTCACCGTGATCGTTCTGGTGGCCAAGTCGAAGTCCTTGGCGCGGAGCTCGGTGACTTCCCCCCACCTCAAGCCGGTCTCGATATCGACGTCGACCAGTAGCTGCATCCGCGAGTTCGGGAGCGTCTCGTGGAACACCTCGTACTGCTCAGGGGTGAGGATGGTGCGCTTCTTCTTGGGGACGGGTGGCGTCTTCACCCCCTTGCAGGGGTGGAGGACTATGACCTGATCGTTCAGCGCGGTCGTGAAGATCGCGCTGAGCACGGTCATGCAGTAGCGGATCGTGGGCGGATTGACGCACTCATTACTCAGGTGCGTGACCCATTCGCGGACATCGATCGGGAGGATGTCGATCATTCGCATGCCGCCGAACCACGGCATGATGTAGCGAGTGATCTCGTAGTCGTAGTTCTCGCGAGTTCGCAGTTCGATGACGTGATTCGGGAACCACACATCCTCGACGTAGACGCGAAACCGCTGTCGTCCCTTCCGGGGATCGGCGGTCCGGCCTAACTCCTGCTTGGCCTCTGCGCGTTGCCAGGCTTTCTCGGCCTGGTCATAGCCGGAGAAGGTACCCGCGGAGCGGACCTTCCCTCGCTGATCTCTGTAGAGCGCGGTGTAACGCTCTTTGCCGGCCTTGTTCGTGCGGACCCGGGTGAAGCCCATGACGCTCCTCGCTGATGATCGTTTGTCATCCGGTTGTCATCGGGACGGCCAAGGAACAGGCGCCATTCGATTGGACTCAGCGGACGACTCAGTACCTCTCACCAGCGACGTTAGCTTAAAAGCAATGGAACGGCTAGGCTGTTTTGTATAGTCAACCTCGTTCGCATCGAGGGGGTCAGGGGTTCAAATCCCCTCAGCTCCACCCAGGATAGAGGCCGGTTCCGATCATGGAACCGGCCTTTTTTGATCCCGTACAGCAGCAAAGTACAGCCAGACGGGGTCACTGAGCGTTTCAGACGCTAGAGCCTGAGCCCCCAGACACCACCCTGGTTGAGAACTTTCTCTACGTCTTCAAGCGCGTCCGCAAGCGGGCGCCCGGGCTGGCTGTGCCCGGCCCTGCGAGCCGGGCATGCGGTCTTGTTCCGTCCGGTCCCGTCTCGCAGCCCGGTTACGGTCGCCCCGAGCCCACTAGCAGCACCCAAGAAGCCAGGAGACTCGTTCTATCAGCCAAGCCCACGAGGTTTCGGGTAGCGGCTTCTAGGCCATCGATGCTTGATCTGGAATGTGCCCACGGTGCTGGCTGCTTCGTTCGGTCGGCCCTCCGGCGTGGCCTCCGGCCATGACCGGCCCCAAGCCTGTCAGCGAGCGAGAGTTCCGCTAGTCACGGTAAGGAACTCGGTGCCTGGCCCGTTGCGTGTGAGACAGGTGGTCGCCGATTTTCGCTACTTCTGTTGCGTAAAGCGGGGGAGAGACTTACTCTGATTTACGAAACGTTCGGAGCGAAAATGGGGGGGGCAGGTCGTGGGGCCGAGTGGACAGCGCGGGCGACCGCGTTCTGAGGAGGCTGACGTCCGCCTTATGGACGCGGCGCTGGAGTTGCTGCTCGACCGCGGTTACGACCGGTTCTCGGTCGACGAGGTCGCGGCGAAGGCCGGCGTCGCCAAGACCACGCTGTACCGGAGGTGGCCCACCAAGGATCATCTGATCGTCGCCGTCGTCGCGCGGCTCCAGGACTCAGTGCCGGTGGAGTACAGCGGCGACGTCCGTGCTGATCTCACCCGCTACCTGGGCGAGATCGCCGCCGGCCTCAACCGGATGCGGCAGGCGGGCCGCCCCGCCACGTCCGGCGACACCTCCGCAGGTCTGGTCGCCGAGGTCGCGGCCGCGGCCGCCCGTCATGCCGATGTCGGCGCGGCGGTCCAGGCGATGTTCCACCGCCGCAACGCCCTGGTGCTGACGCTGCTCGAACGCGCCCGCGAAAGCGGAGAGCTTCACGCCGATGTCGAGCCCGAGGTCGTGTTCGACCAGCTCGCCGGCGCCCTGTACTACCGGCTGCTCATCACCGGCCGCCCCCTCGACGCGGCGTACATCGACCGCCTCGTCGCCAGCGTCCTGCGCGGCGCGTCCGTCTGAACCCAGCGATACGAAAGAGGCTGCATCATGTCCTCCACGACGGCTTCCCCCACGCGGGTCGACGACGCCTCGGCGTCTGCCGCACGACGATCCACACCCCGTTGGCGGCGCCGACTGCTCGCGGCACTGGTTGGACTGGTCGCGCTGCTCGGCGGCTACACGGTGTGGACCAACGTCCACCCGTTCCGGCTGAACGCCTCGATCGAGATCCAGGCGACGCCCGAGGAGGTCTGGCAGGTGCTGACGGACTTCACCACTTACCCGCATTGGAACCCGTTCCTGACCTCGGCGCGGGTGACCTCGCCCGGCGGCCGCCTCGACAAGGGCGCACGCCTGCACATCGTGATGCACGACGCGAGCGGCGACTCGACCTTCAAGCCTCAGGTTCTGACCTACGCACCGGGCAAGGAACTGCGGTGGCTCGGGAAGATCGGGCCAGGTTGGATCGGTGACGGGGAGCATCGCTTCACCATCGAGCAGATCCGCCCCGGCCGCGTCCGCCTGACGCAGAGCGAACGCTTCACCGGAGTAGCCGTCCCCTTCGCCCACGGCATGTTGAAATCCAACACCCTGCCGCAGTTCGGGGCGATGAACAGGGCGCTGGCCCAGCGGGTCGAAACGCTCCATCGCTGAACGGGGCCTGCGGTCGAACGCAGTTCAGGGCCTTGATCTCGCATGAGATTGAGGCCCTTGCTGCGTTATGGCCTCTTCGGCTGCTGTCATGTCGGTCGCCTCGTAGAACGCCGTTTCGTACGTCGAGGAAGTAGCGCAGCTGCGGGTTGTCGCGTGGCCGTCGACGTCGCCCCACATCATGTCCGCAGTTCCGGTGGACAATGGTGGCCAGTTGGCTTTCCCGGGGCGTCATGGGCCGGATGGTCCCATTGGCCACTGACAAGGGTCAGGGGTTTTGGGCCTTGTCCCAGGCGTCGAGGACTCGGGTTGTGGGGTCTGGGGAGTCGGGGTCGCGGGGGCGGTCGGTGAGGATGAAGCCGGGGAGTTCGAGGGTGTGGTCGGCCTCGGTGAGGTAGAACGTTCCGCTGGGTAGGTCGGGGTCCCAGCCGTTGGCCAAGGCGTAGTCGATGACGGCGCGGACGTCCTTGGGAGTGGGGTAGCCGTCGTCGGTCGCGCAGCCCCAGGGCAGGACGGCCCTGGATAGGAGGTCGGCCTGGAGCAGGCGGCTGTTCTTGCCGGCGCCCCATACGCGTAGGCGGACGCAGCTGTGGCAGTCGCGGCCTTTGACGTGGTGGACCTTGGCGGTCCACGCGAATTCTCGGTTGTGCGCGTGCAGCTTGCGTAGGCGAGTTTTCATGGTGGCAACGAAGCTTAGGGTTCGTGGGCCGGGGGTTGCGAACGGATTTGAGGGGCCCAGGTGGTGTGCGGCTTTGGACCTGGGACGGCCGGGACATCGGGGAAGTTCGCTGGGACTTTGGCCCCTTAACGTGACCGGTTGATTACGCGAACACTTTCCTTGTGGGTTCGGGGGACGGACCTCACGTTGGTTCCACGGGGAGGAAGAGATGCGCAATCAGACTGTTGTCGTGGCGGCGACCGTTGTTGTGGTGGCCGTGGTCGCGGGGGCTGCGGCCGTGGTGGTGGCGTTCGGCCGTACGCACCAAGCCGTGGCCGCGAACGCGCCGGGGTCCTTGCCGACGCCCATGACGCTCGCGACCACGCCGGCTCAGCCGACGCCGACTCCGACGGTCACCGTTACCAAGCGGAAGGTCGTTCGGGAGACGGTGGAGGCGCCGGCGCCGCGCTATCGGGGCGGGGACTCGGAGTTCCTGTCCATGATCGCGCGTGACGGCATCCGGGCTCCGGACGACTGGGCGATCGAGGCGGGGCGCGAGACGTGCGGGACGGGCTACTCGTACTCGTACGACTACCTGACCGACGGCGGGATCTACGGGTACCACGTGCAGACGTTCATCGACGACTGGATCAGCGCGCACGGGGGCTGCTAGGGGCACGGGCCTCCGTGTTCGTCGCCGTCGCGGAGGCCTCTGGCGCTAGCCTCTCGAGGATGACTGAGATGGCTGAAGATCTTGCGCTTCCTGCTGCTCTGGCCGAGGTGGCCGCCGTCGGGTTCGAGTGGGAGTACGACGAGGATACCGACGAGTCTCGTGGGTGTGACTTCGAGTTGTACGGCGGGCTCGAGGCGGCTGAGAGGACCGCTTGGTGGTTCCGGCTTTGGACCGGTAATCAGGAGGTCGACGGCTCGGAGTTCCGGTTCTTCGGGTCCACGGGGGCCGGCGACTATGTGGGTTTCTGGTTGGTCCGGCCTGGGGCACCGCTTGTCGAGCAGCCGATCATCTACTTGGGGTCCGAGGGGGAGCGCGGGGTGGTGGCGCGCGATCTCGGCGACCTGCTCTGGGTGTTCGCGGACGGTTTCGGCCCGCAGGAGGCGCTGGACGCCCCGGAGGCCGAGGCGGAGCCCAACGACGCGTTCACGATCATTGCTGAACGGTACGCACCGGGGAAGCGGCGGCCTGTCGCG
The DNA here is from genome assembly GCF_017573505.1 of Actinomadura barringtoniae. Lineage (GTDB taxonomy): Bacteria > Actinomycetota > Actinomycetes > Streptosporangiales > Streptosporangiaceae > Spirillospora > Spirillospora barringtoniae. The sequence continues at coordinate 285,911 of NZ_JAGEOJ010000003.1, read as the reverse complement.
GAGCTCGTGGGCGCGGCCCAAGCGGAGTTTCCGGACTTCCCGGACATGATCAAAGCCTTGTGCCGGTGACTGGCACTCCTGCTGCTGGACGAGCCCACCAACTTCAAGGGCTCTCACCTGGAGCTGGACGGAGGACGGCTCGCCATTCCGGGTCGGCGTTCTGCCTAGAGGGCGGGGCGGCCACTGGGGCGGCCGCCCCGCCCTCCCGTAGTCCTAGTAGCGAGTGGTGATGGTTACGCCGCTGAACGAACTGGCGGCGTAGAGGCTGACATAGTTATAGGCGCCGGCGCGAAGGCCGCTGACGGTGAGGGACTCCGCGTTGCCCGCCTTGGCGGAACGCGAGGTGTAGGCGCTCGTGGTCGCCCAGGTGTTCGGGTTGAAGTAGAGGTCGGCGTTGCCGGTGCCCCCAGATGCGGTGATGCTGAGGCTGCTCGTTCCGGTGGGCACCCACAGGTAGAAGTAGGCGTAGTTTCCGGTCGTCGCGGAGACGTTGGACCGCTGGCAGTTCTTCCCCATCACCCGGGTGTCGGTGTCGGTGCACTGCTGCCCGGGATCGGGGTTGCCGCCGCCGGAAAGGGCGTCCAGCCAAGAGCTGAAGTCGCTGTCGTAGTTAAGGGACTTCGTGAGGTTGTAGGCGGCGGTGTAGTCGCCGGAGCGGTAGTAGCCGAGAATCCTGGTCAGGTCCGAGCGGTGCTTCTCGAACATGTAGCGGACGGCCAGATAGCCCCAGTGGTACGTCCTGTCGACGTTGGTGTTCTCGTAGGTGGTGTCGAAGAGCGTGCTGAGCGCGTAGGTGTGCTTCTTGGCCTCGTTCAGCGCGTCGGTGTAGGTCAGGTTGCGGTACGAGTAGGAGACGTACTCCGCGACCCCCTCGATCCACCAGATGTTGGGCTTGACGGTCTCGGCGGTGAAGTCGCCATAGGTGTTGTACCGGCCGTCGAGGTAGTGCGTGTACTCGTGGTTGAGGTTCCAGATGCGCGCGGCGAAACCGTCGTCGGTGGGCTTCTGGTAGGCGATGAAGCGCGGCTGGTTGCCCTGGACGGCAGGGTCGCCCTCCAGGTACATGCCGCCGTTGTTGGTGTCGATGCCGAAGATGACGCCCGCGTACGTCTGGTAGTCGTCGCTTGAATGGAAGACGACCACTTCCATGTTGCTGTTGTAGTCGTTGCCTACCGGCTTCCCACCGTCCTGCATCATGTCGTGGAAGTAGGCGTTCTGGTTGAGCATGCTCGTGCAGGCGTCCTGGAACTCCTGCGTGGTCATGCTCTGGGCTATGACGTGCAGGACGTTCGCGCTGCAGGTGTGCGTCTGCGTCAGCACCGCGGCCTTGACGCGATTCGCGAGGTCACACGTTCCGTAGTAGGAGCAGTTGGCTTCCTCGTAGCCGTTGGTCACTTCCGCAACGCGCACCCATAGGGCGGCCCGGGTTCCGGTGATGCCGCTGTTGTCGAGCAGCCACTTGATGAGGGGACGCACCTTGCTCTGCAGACCCGCGTACTGAACGAACCGGGCGAGTTCGCCGCCCGCGTTGACGTCCAGGAACGCGTAGTCCCCGCCCAGGTAGTTCATGTGGTTGCGGGCGAAGGTGTTGACCGTGTCCACGATGCTGGGGTCGGCCTGGACGGCGGCCGGATAGCCAGGGGCCCACTGGCCGCGGAACAGAACGGTGAAGACGTTGTTCACGGCGTTCCGCATGTACCAGGACTTCTCGTAGTCGCCGTTGTAGGCGTTCAGCAGACGCTTGACGACGTAGAGGTAGCGCGCGTTCTCTCCGGCACTGTCGATCAGGGTGACCGCCTCGCCGAGGATCTCGCCGTTAGCGTCGCTGACCGTGCCGGACGCGCCGCTGGCATAGAACGCGTCGAGCGCGCCCTCGCTCGCCGTGGCCAGGGTCTGGGTGTACGGGCCGACCGTGCTGGGGTTGTAGTACTGCACGTAGTAACCCGCGCGCAGGTAGAGGACCAGCTGCTCGGTGCTGGTCGAGTTGGTCCCGTTGTACGAGCCGGCGTTGTCGCGCAGGGCGTTCGCCACCGTCACCATCTGCGCCTCACGGAAGGCGTAGTACTGGTCCGTCCCGGTGATGGAGAACAGCGAGTTGATGCAGTCGACCGTGGCGCCCTTGATGGCGTTCACCAGGGCCGCACCGCTGTTGCCCGTGAAGTCCGAGACCGAGCAGGCCGCCGCAGGAGCGGGCGTGGCCTCCTTGAGGAGCTTGCGGGGTGCGTTCTTAGTAGTAGGAGCGAGCGGTTCTCGTTCCTTGGCGGTCTTCTTCGCGTTGACGGCGTCGGGTTTGGCGAGCGTGGTCGGGCCGGAGATCTGACGGCCCTTCTTGGGGGTGGGAGCGGCGATCCGCCGTTCCTGCTTGGCGGGGGTGGTGCCGGGAGGGGCGGCGAGCGCCGGAGCGCTACTGCCGATCACGAGGGCGATACAGGCCAGCAGAGCGGTGGCCCATCGTCGAGGTGACATCCGACTTCTCCTTCGAAGGGGGTGGTGAGGAGACCGGGATGAGCAATGTGATGTGTAAAATGTCACATGCGACATGTCGGTACAAGACCCTGATTTCGTCCGCCGGTGACCTCGCTGGTGACAGGGGCCCGCTCGGTAGGATCGGCACCGGACGGGATGGTGATTGCATGGATGCGGCGGTGGGTCTGCCGTCTCTCGGGCCGCGCGAAAGCCTGCGCCGCCGCGTGGTCGACGCGCTGCGCGCCGCTCTGGTCACCGGCCAGATGGGCCCGGGCCAGATCTACTCGGCCCCCGTGCTCGCCGAGCAGTTCGGCGTCTCGGCCACCCCGGTCCGCGAGGCGATGCTCGACCTGGTCAAAGAAGGCCTGATCGAGGCCGTGCCCAACAAGGGCTTCCGCGTGGTCGAACTGACCGACCGCGACCTCGACCAGCTCACCGAGGTCCGCACCCTCGTCGAGATCCCGCCGGTGGTGGCCCTCGCCGGAGCCGTACCGCCCGAGGCCGCGACCCGGCTACGCGCGATCGCCGAGGAGATCGAGGTGGCCGCCGCCGCCCGCGACCTCGTCGCCTACATCGACGCCGACCGCCGCTTCCACCAGATGCTGCTCGGCCTCACCGGCAATGCCCACCTGGTCCGCGTCGTTCTGGACCTGCGCGACCGCACACGCCTGTTCGGCCTGGCGCGCCTGGCCGAGACCGGCGAGCTGGTCGCCTCCGCCCGCGAGCACATGACCCTGCTGGACCGCCTGGCGGCCGGCGACGCCGCGAGCGTTGAACGCCTGATGCGCGAGCACCTGGGCCACGTCCGCGAAGAGTGGGCCGGCGACCACTAGCCCCGCTGCGACGACTGGGCCCGCTGCGACCGGTAGGTCCGCTGCGACGACTGGGTCCGCTGCGACCGGTAGGTCCGCTGCAACCGCGCCCTCTCAAACGGGGTTCCACGCCCATCGGCGACGAAAGGAACCCCGATGCCCCAGGAATACCCCACCGACGCGTGGTCGGTCATGCAGCGCTTCTACGCCGCCGAGGCCGAATACGTGGCCGCAGGCGGATACGGCAAGGCCAGCTATGACGCGGTGGCGGCCCACCTGGACCCGGAAGTGATCCTGCACCAGGCCCCGGCCTCCCGTTCACCGGCACCGGAACCTGGCGCGGCCGCGACGGCATGGAACGCTTCCTGGCCACCTTCAGCGAGACCTGGGAATCCATGGAATTCCTAGAGCAAGACCACTGGGGCAACGGGGACACCCTCGTCGTGAGCAACCGGGTCAGGTTCCGCGCCCGAGCCACCGGCCGCGACGTCGAGACCTCGATCGTCCAGCTCATCAAGGTCCGGAACGGCCGCATGCTCGAATGCCGCCCCTACTACTGGGACCCCGCCGCCATCACCGCCGCCTGCACTCTCTAGGCGCGAGCACAACTCGACAAGTGGGCCGTCAGGGGTGGTTGAGGGGGGAGCCGGCTCTGTGGAGGGTGCCTTCGGGGTCTACGTAGGCGAACTCGCGTAGGCCGTAGGGGGTGTCTTCCGGGGCGACGAGGCGGCCGGGGAGGTCTAGGGCGGACCATTCGGCGTGGAGGGTATCGGCGTCGGAGACGTAGAGGTAGATGGCCGCGGCGGTGCGCTTGGGGTCGTGCTCGTCCCACTCGGTGAGGTGGAGGGATACCTGGCCGCGGTCGGCGAAGGCGTAGGTGGGCTCGCCGGAGTCACGGTTGACCGTGAAGCCCATGCGCTCGTAGCGGTCCAGGGTGGCGGGGAGGTCGCGGACGGGGATCACCGGCGCGACGGATTCGAAGGCGACCATGGGGCCAGGTTAGGCGGTCGGCGTTCCGATGCGTCGACTTATTGTTGCCGATGATCTTATTTCGGCGATGAATATGTCAATGATCTAGATCTCTGTAAAGCCATTCATGGATCATTGAAGGTTTTTGTCTACGTGGGTGTGTAGGTGTTTTCCACGATGGCCTATCGAGGTGCATTTCCCGCATCATCGGCAAATGGCTCCGGCAAGGAGGCGGGGGCCAGAGGGGGCGGGACGACGATGCACAAGACCACGATCTCCCGGTGTGCCCGTGGGGCCCGGGTCGAGGACCGTGGCTGCAGATGGCCGTGTGACGACAGGTCCACGAGGGGACGTCCGCCGTCCGGGCGCTGAGCGCCGAGCAATTCCTGAGTGCGCTGAAACCGGCATTCCGCATGCCGGTAAATGCCGCATTCCCTTGTAGATGAACCTTCAATTAGGCATGTCCGTGCTTTTGTGCGGAGGGAGACCATCCATGTCTGAAATGGATCGCCCGCGCCCGCTGTCGTTCGCGCAGCGCGGGCTCTGGCTGCTGGACCGGCTACATCCCAGCGACACCTCGTACAACGTTCCGTTCGTCGTACGGCTGACCGGGGCGCTGGACGTCGGGGCGCTGACCGAGGCGCTCGGGCGGGTGATTGAACGGCACGAGATTCTGCGCACGACATTTCCCGAGAGGGGAAGTGAGGCCTATCAGCGGGTTGGGGCCCAGCGGCGGGTTTCCTTGCCGTTGGTCGATCTGACCGAGCTGCCGCGTGGGGAGCGTGAACGGCATCGGCGGGAGCTGATCGCCGCCTGGGCGGGGGAACGGTTCGACCTGGCCCGGGGACCGCTGCTGCGGACCCGGCTGATCAGGCTGGACGAGCACGATCACGCGCTGGTGGTGGTGCTTCACCACATCGTGTGCGACGCCGAGTCGATGCACGTGTTCTTCGACGAGCTCGCCGGCGCGTACGGCGGCCACATGCTGCCCGACCTGCCTGACCTGCCCGGCCTGGCCGTTCAGTACGGGGACTACGCGGCGGAGCAGCGGCGGCGGCCGGTGGACGCGGGGGAGGTCGCCTGGTGGCGGGAGCACCTCGCGGGCGCGCCGACCAGCCTCGCGCCGCCCGCGGCTGACCGGCCGCGGCCGGCGGTGCGCGGAACGGCGGGCGACACGCACGCCTTCCGGCTGCCGGGCGAGCTGATGGACGCCGTGGGCGGGCTCGCGCGGGCCAGGCGGTCGAGCGCCTACATGGTCATGCTCGCCGCGTACGCCGCGCTGCTCGGCAGGCTGTCCGGCGCCCGCGACCTGCTGATCGGCACGCCGGTCGGGGGACGTTCCGAACCCGAGCTGGAGTCGCTGATCGGGTTCTTCGTGACGACCGTTCCGCTGCGCGCCGACCTGACCGGCGACCCGACGTTCGGCGAGCTGGTGCAGCGGGTGCGCGCCGAGACGCTGGCCGTGCTCGGGCATCAGGACCTTCCGTTCGAGGCGCTCGTGGAGGGGCTCGCGATCGAGCGCGACCCCAGCCACACGCCGCTGGTGCAGGTCATGTTCACCTTCGACCCGCGGCCGCTCGCCGAGCCGCGCTTCGCGGGGCTGGACGCCGAGGTGTCGATGGCCTCGCCGCTGACCGCCAAGTTCGACCTCGACTTCATGATCGTGAAAGCGGCGGACGGCGACGGTTTCGAGGTCACCGTCAACTACAGCACCGAGCTGTACGACGCCGAGACGATCGAGCGGCTCGCCGGTCGCTTCACGCGGCTGCTGGAGGCGGCGGTCGCGGACCCGTCCACGCCGGTCTGGAGCCTGCCGCTGCTGGACGAGCGCGAAAAGGAACTCGTCACGCGCGAGTGGGCCCGGGGCGGCGCGGCGCACGCGATGGACGTTCCGGTCCACGAACTGTTCGCACGCCAGGCGGCCCGTACGCCGCACGCGCTCGCCGCGAGCATGCCTGCGGATGGCGCCTCACTCAGCTATGCCGAGCTCGATGAGCGTGCGGAACGCCTGGCACGTCGCCTGCGCGCGGCGGGCGTACGGCGCGGCGACGTGGTCGGGATCATGCTGCCGCGCAGCCTGGAACTGCTGACCGCGATGCTCGGCGTACTCAAGGCCGGGGCCGCCTACCTGCCGCTCGACACCACCCATCCGCCCGCGCATCTCGAACGGGTCCTGGGCACGGCCGGCAGCGACCTGGTGGTCAGCGGGTCCGTGACGGCGCATCGGCTGAACGGCGTCGCGGTCCGTTCGCTGGACGTTGACGAGACGGACGGGACGGACGAGACGGACGGGACGGACGAGCCCGGTGCGGGCGGTGCCGCAGAGCCCCTGGTCGCCGGGGATCTCGCGTACACGATCTTCACGTCGGGCTCGACCGGTGCGCCCAAGGGCGTCGGGATCGCGCACGGGTCGCTGGCCAACCACGCGCAGGCGACGCGCGACCTGTTCGGCCTGACCCCCGACGACCGGGTGCTGCAGTTCGCGGGCTTCGGCTTCGACGTGGCGGCCGAGGAGATCTTCCCGACCTGGCTGGCGGGCGGCTGCGTCGTCCTGCTCGACGGAACGCCCCCGCCGCCGAACGGGCTGACGGCCGTTCTGGAGGCGGGCGAGATCACCGTCGCCAACCTGCCGGCGAGCTACTGGCAGCAGTGGGCCGCCTCGCTCACCGCGAGCACGCCGCCCGCGCTCCGGCTGCTGGTGATCGGCAGCGAGAACGTGGACGCCGGAGCCCTCCAGGCCTGGCACCGCACGAGCCCGATAAAGGTGATCAACGCGTACGGGCTCACCGAGACGACCGTCACCGCGATCGCCCACCGCACCGACGCGACGACCATCGACGCGAGCGTTCCGATCGGCGCGCCCATCGACGGCCTTGAGGCGTACGTGCTGGACGACGACCTGCGACCGGTACCGCCCGGCGTCGCCGGCGAGCTCTACATCGGCGGCGCGGGCCTGGCGCGCGGCTACCTCGGCCGCCCGGACCTCACCGCCGAACGCTTCGTCCCCAACCCGTTCGACGACGGCAGCGCTGACAAGAGCGGCGGCACGCGTCTGCATCGCACGGGAGATCGCGCCCGCCGGCGACACGACGGCGCGCTCGAAGTACTCGGACGCGTCGACGAACAGCTCAAGGTGCGCGGCTACCGCATCGAGCCCGCCGAAGTAGAGGCGGCGCTGTCCGCGCACCCCGAGATCACGCAGGCCGTGGTGTTGGCACGTGGCAACGACGGCGACCGGCGCCTCGTCGGCTACGTCGTTCCGCGCGACGGGGGCCAGACCCCGGACGATTTGCGGGCCTTCCTGGGAACGCGGCTGCCCGTTCACCTGGTCCCTTCGGCACTGGTGGCGCTGGACGCGTTCCCCGTGACGGCCGGAGGCAAGGTCGATCGCGCCGCGCTGCCCGAGCCGAAGGCGATCGCGGCCCCCGTACGGACCGCTCCGGCGGGCAACGCGGCCGAACGGCGCATCGCGGCCGTCTGGCAGGACGTCCTCGACCTCGAACGCGTCGGCGTCCATGACAACTTCTTCGACCTCGGCGGCAACTCGTTCGCGCTGGCGGCGGTGCACGCGCGCCTCGCCGAGACGTACGGGCGCCAGTCGCTGCCCCTCGTCGCGCTGTACGAGCACCCGACGATCTCGGCCCTGGCCCGCCACCTGTCCCACACCGACGCCGACGCCGAGCCGACCAACGGCGGCGAGCCGACCAACGGTGGCGAGGCGAGGTATGAGGCCGCCCGGCTGCGCGCCGGTCGCGCCCGTCTCCGCCAGCGCCGCCGCGCCAGCTGACGACCACTTCACAACGAAGGGCTATCGACCCATGTTCAACGACGATGACCAGCGGATCTACACCGTGGTCCGCAATGACGAGGAGCAGTACTCCGTCTGGCCGACCGGGCGTTCGGTACCGCGCGGCTGGGCCGAGGTGGGCGTGACCGGGACCAAGGCCGAGTGCCTGGACCACATCCGCGTGGTGTGGACGGACCTGCGTCCCCGCAGCGTGCGCGAAGCGATGGAGGCCTGAGGTGCGACGACGACCCGAGAGCCTCTGGCGGAACGGAGCGTTTCGCAACCTGTGGCTGGCGCATTCGGTCAGCCTCGTCGGCACGCACGTGACGATGCTGGCCTTCCCGATGGCGGCTCTGCTGCTGCACGCCTCCGCGCTGGAGGTGAGCCTGCTTGCCGCCGTGGAGTTCCTGCCCGTTCTGCTGCTCGGCCTGCCCGCCGGGGCCTGGGTGGAACGCCTTCCGCTGCGCCCGGTGCTGATCATCACCGATCTGGTGCGGGCTGCGGCGCTGGTGACGGTGCCCGTGGCGTACGCGCTGGACCTGCTGACCATGCCGCTGCTGTACGTGGTGGCGTTCGCGATCGGGCTCGGCACGCTGTTCTTCGACGTCGCGCAGCTCTCCCTCCTTCCCGGCCTGGTCGAGGAGGAGCAGCTGACCAGCGGCAACGCCAAGCTGGAGACCTCGCGTTCGGTCGCACAGCTGGCGGGCCCGGCGGTGGGCGGCGTGCTGGTCCAGGCGCTGACCGCCCCGGTCGCGCTGGCGATGGACGTGCTGAGCTACCTCGCCTCGGCCGTGTTCCTGCTCCGCGTCCCCGCCACCACCACCGAGGCGATCGTCGAGAACCCCGAGCCCGCGACCAAGAACGAAGGCCTGCGCGCGGAGATCGGCGAAGGGCTGCGCTTCGTCTTCGGCCACCGGCTGCTGCGGCCCATCGTGCTGTGCGCCGGCGCCGCCGAGCTGGCGTTCGCCGCCGTGCTCGCCCTCCAGGTCGTCTACGCCGTCAACGTTCTGCACCTGAGCGCGGGCGTCGTCGGCGCCGCGCTGGCCATCGGCAACGCGGGCGGCCTGCTCGGCGCGATGCTGAGCACGCCCGCCGTCGAACGGTTCGGGCCCGGCAGGGCGCTGATCGGCTCGGTCGCCGTCTTCGCGGCGGGCGCGCTGATGATCCCGATGGCGGGCGGCGCGGTCGGCTTCGGCGCTGGCCTGTTCGTGGTCTACCTCGGCGTCGTGCTGTTCAACGTCGTTCAGACGACGCTCTGCCAGATGGCGACGCCCGCCCGCCTGCTCGGGCGCATGAACGCCACGCTCCGCTTCATCACCTGGGGGACCGTGCCGCTCGGCGCGGCGCTCGGCGGCTTGCTCGTCGCGCCCCTCGGGCTGCGCGGCGTGCTCTGGCTCGCCGGAGCGATCACCGTCGTGTCGATCGTGCCGCCGCTGTTCTCGCCGGTACGAGCCCTCATGTCCTATCCCTCGGCCAATGAACCGGCCGCCGATGAGCCCGTGCGAGCCGGGAGTCCCGCATGAACCACATGAACGACGTCAACGAGATGACCGATGACACCAGCACCTACCTTGCCGTCGTGGGAATGGCCGGGAGATTTCCCGGCGCCGCCGACCTGCGGGAGTTCTGGAAGGGGCTCGCCGAAGGCACCGAATCCATCACCAGGTTCGACGGGAACGCCGCCTACGGCGCGGTGACGGGCGCCGACCACTTCGACGCGGCCTTCTTCGGCTACTCGCCGCGCGAGGCGCTCATGCTCGATCCGCAACAGCGGGTCTTCCTGGAATGCGCGTGGGAGGCCCTCGAGCACACCGGCTACGACCCGGCGACCTACCCGGGCGTGATCGGCGTGTACGGCGGCAGCGGCGACACCGGCCATTTCGGAACGCTCCGCGCCAACCGCGACCGCTTCCCCGGGGTGTCGGACTGGCAGTTCCGGCTGGCCTCCGGCGCGGACTTCCTGACCAGCCGCGTGGCGTACAAGCTCGGCCTCACCGGCCCGGCCGTCACCGTCCAGACCGCGTGCTCGACCTCGCTCGTCGCCGTGCACATCGCCGGGCAGGCGCTGCTCGCGGGCGAGTGCGACCTGGCGCTGGCGGGCGGCGTGACCGTCAAGGTCCCGTCCCCGGTGGGCGAGGTCGGCGGGGACGACGGCGTGCTGTCGTCCGACGGAACGGTCCGCGCGTTCGACGCGGCCGCGACCGGGACCGTGGGCGCCGACGGCGCCGGGATCGTGGCGCTCAAGCGGCTGGAGGACGCGCTGGAGGACGGCGACCACGTCCACGCCGTGCTGCTCGGCACCGCGATCAACAACGACGGCGCCGCCAAGGCAGGCTTCACCACGCCGAGCGTGGACGGCCAGGCAGGGGCGGCACGCGCCGCGCTGGCGGTGGCCGGGATCGACCCGGCGACGGTCGGCTTCGTGGAGGCGCACGGCACCGGCACGATCGTCGGCGACCCGATCGAGGTGCGCGCGCTGGCCAAGGCCTACGGGCCGAACGCCGGCACGAACGCCGGGCCGAACGCCGGGCCGAACGCCGGGACGAACGCCGGGACGGGGCCGGGCGTCGGCACCGGGCCGCTCGGGACCAGCCTGCTCGGGTCGGTCAAGCCCAACATCGGGCACACCGACGCCGCCGCGGGCGTGATCGGGCTGATCAAGGCGGTGCTGGCGCTGGCGAACGAGCTGGTCCCGCCGACGCTGCACTTCCGCGAGCCCAACCCGATGATCGATTTCGCGTCCGGTCCGTTCACCGTCAACCCGGTGGCCAGGCACTGGCCGCGCCAGGCGGGCGAGCCTCGCCGCGCGGGCGTCAACTCGCTCGGGCTCGGCGGAACGAACGCGCACGTCATCGTCGAGGAGGCACCGGCCTCCGAGATCGCCGACGAGCGGCGCCCGTTCCAGCTGCTGCCGCTGTCGGCCCGTTCTACCCAGGCGCTCAAGGCCGCCGCCGCACGTCTCGCGGACGACCTGCGCCACGGCCACGCATCGATCGCGAACGCGGCCTGGACGTTGCAGACCGGGCGCCGGGCGTTCGCGCACAGGGCGTTCGTCGTCGCGGCCGACCGCGAGTCCGCGCTGGCCGCGCTCGCCGACCGCCCGCAGGCGGTTGATGCGGAGAACGGCGTAACGGCCTCCGACGTGGCGTTCCTCTTCCCGGGCCAAGGCGGTCAGCACGTCGGGATGGCCAAGGAGCTCTACGAGCACGAGCCCGTCTTCCGCGCCGAGATCGACCGGTGCGCGGAGCTCGCCCTGCCCACGCTCGGCCTCGACCTGCGCGACGTCCTCTATCCCGAGGCGTACCCCGAGTCGACGCGCGACGACGCGATGACCAGCATGCGCATCGCCCAGCCCGCGCTCTTCGCCGTGGAGTACGCGCTCGCTCGCCTCTGGCAGTCGTGGGGCGTGAACCCGGGCGTGGTGGCCGGGCACAGCCTGGGCGCGTACGCCGCCGCCACGATCGCCGGGGTGATCGACGTCGCCGACGCCCTTCACCTGGTGCTCGTACGCGGCCGGTTGCTGGAGAGCCTGCCCGACGGCGCGATGCTCGCCGTGCCGCTGCCCGAACGTGATCTGCTGCCCTACCTGACCGAACGCCTGTCGATCGCGGCGATCAACGGACCGGCGCAGTGCGTCGTCGCCGGTCACGCGCTCGACGTGATGTCGCTGCGCAAGCGGCTGGACGCCGACGGGATCGACGGCCGCGTCCTGCACATCAACGCCGCCGCGCACTCGCTGCTGGTGGAGCCCGTGGTGGCCGAGTTCGAACGGACCGTGGCGCGGGTGCCGCTCAGCCCGCCGTCCATCCCGTGGCTGTCGGATCGTACGGGCGAGCTGGTCACCGCCGAACAGGCGTGCGACCCCGCGTACTGGAGCGGGCATCTGCGCCACACCGTGCGGTTCAACGACGCGCTCGCGACGCTGCTGCGCGAGTCCGGCGGCGGCCCGCTGCTGGAGGTCGGCCCCGGCCGGACCCTCATCACGCTCGCTCGGCGCCACCCGGCCGCCGCGGGGAACGCCACCCAGCTCGTTCTGCCGAGCCTGCCGCACCCGAACGAGGCGGCGGGCGGCGCGGAGGCGCTGCTGAACGCGGCCGGGCGGCTGTGGCAGGCGGGCGTGGAGATCGACTGGCCCGCGCTGCACGACGGCGAACGGCGACGCCGCACGCCGCTGCCCACCTATCCGTTCGAGCGCAAGCCGTTCCGGCTGGACGCCGAGCAGCACGTCCTCGAACCGTTCGAGCCGACCCTGGCGCCCGAGCCAGACCCACAGGCTCAAACGGCAGAGGGCACCGAGCAAGCGGTCGCCGGCGCTTTCGCGGCCGTGCTCGGCATGGACGGGTACGAGCTGGGCCCCGACGACGACTTCTTCGAGCTCGGCGGCGACTCGCTGGTGGCCACGCAGGCCCTGGCGATGATCCGCGAGGCCACCGGCTGCGAGCTCACCGCCCGCGCGGTCTTCCAGGCCCCGACCGTGGCACGCCTGGCCCGCCTCATCGACACCGAACTCCTCGAAACCGAAAGGCCCGCTTCATGACCGCGACCCGATCCCGGTGGCTGATCCGCCGCCCGGGGCAGGCCGAGGCCGCGCTGCGCCTCTACTTCTTCCCGCACAGCGGCGGCTCGGCCGGCGAGTACATGCGCTGGTCGTCGCAGCTGCCGTCGGCGGAGGTGTGGGGCGTTCAGCTGCCCGGACGCGGCGGCCGCATCTCCGAGACCGCCCCGACCACGATGAACGGGCTGGTCACGGCGCTCACCGCCGAGGCCGACTTCGGCGAGGTCCCGTACGCGTTCTTCGGGCACAGCCTAGGCGCGCTCGCCGCGTACGAGACGGCGCTCGCGCTGCGCGCGCAGGGCAGGCAGGGACCGCACGCGCTCTTCCTGTCCGCGTACGGGGCGCCGCACCTGCACCGCCCCGGCCCGGACGTGCACATGCTCGACGGCCCGGAGCTGATCGCCGCCGTCGAGCGTGAGTACGGGCCGGTGCCGGCCGAGATGCACACCGACCCCGAGTTCGCCGCGCTCGTCCTCGGCGGCCTGCGCGCCGACATGTCGATCGTCTCCTCGTACCGCCCGCGCGCCACCAGGCCGGAGCCGCTCGACTGCGCGATCACCGTGTACGGCGGCAGCGAGGACCGCGAGACCGCGGTCCGCCTGGCGGCCTGGGACGACTACACGACCGGGCCCTTCACGCTGCGCGTCTTCGCCGGCGACCACTTCTACTTCCGGGGGAACTCCGATGACCTGCTCGGACAGCTCGACCGCGCGCTCGCCGCGTTCACCGCGCCGGCCGCGTTCACCGCGCCCGCCCAGCCTGCTTGACGAGCTCTACGCCGGACACGTCCGCTGGGATCTCGTCCGGCCCTTTCCGCGCCAGTCCGCCGCCGAACGGGCGGCAGGGGACGAGGCGGTCGCCGCCGTCACCGACCTGCTCCGCACGTGGATCGACCCGGAGGAGGTCGACCGGACCGGCCGCCTGCCCGACGGCTTCCAGGCGGCCCTGGGCAAGGCCGGATTCCTGCGCCTGATGATCGACCCGGCGCTCGGCGGGCTGGGCCTGTCGTGGGCGAACGCGGCGCGCGTCGTGGAGGCCACCGCCCGGTGGTCGGCGCCCGTCGCGTACACGGTCGCGATCACCAACGGCTTCGGCTCCGGCTCGTACCTGCCCGTGCTGCCGCCCGGACCGCTGCGCGACCTGATCGAGGCGCGGGTGGCCGGCGGCATCGTGTCCGGCGGCGCCGACGCCGAGCCGATCGGCACCGCCAACCAGCACCGTGCGACCACCGCCGTCCCGGTCGAGGACGGGGCCGCCTACCTGATCACGGGGGAGAAGGTCTTCATCGGCAACGCGCCGGTGGCCGACCTGATGGACGTCTCGGCGACGATCGACGGCACCGGCGAGGTGCGGCTGTTCTTCGTCGATCTCGACGCGCCGGGAGTCGAGCACGTCATGCGGCACGAGTTCATGGGGCTGCGCGGCGCCGAGATCGGGGCGATCCGCTTCGACAACGTCCGCGTGGCCGCCGAACGTCTCCTCCCCGAATCCGAGGACGGCTGGCGCATGCGTCCAGGCGAAGGAACCTCCGGTGAGGCGGACTCCAGCGAGGCGGACTCCGGCGAGGCGGACTCCGGCGAACTGGCGGCGCTCGCGCTCTCCGCACGCAACCTGGTCGTCACCCCGACCACGCTCGGCATCGCGCGGATGTGCCTGGTCTGGACGCGCGACTTCCTCGGCCGCCGCGTGATCGACGGCCGCGGGCTCGGCGAGTACGACCAGATCCAGCGGCTGGTGAGCGCGACCGCCGCCGACGTGTTCACGATCGAGTCGCTGCTCGCGTGGTCGGTCCTCGGCGGCGACCAGGCCGACCTGCGCCCCGACCTCACCGCCGTGAAGAACCTCGTCTCGCGCCTGTGCTGGCGTACGGTCGACCGCACCGTGTCGCTGCTCGGCGCGGAGGGCTACGAGACCGCGCGCAGCAAGGCCGCGCGCGGGGCCGTGCCGCTGCCGGTAGAACGGGCTTTCCGCGACGCCCGCGCGCTGCGGGTCGCGGGCGGCGTCGACTTCATGCTCGACATGTGGTCGGCCAAGTCCCGGCCCCCACTCGCACCCGAGACCCGGTTGCCCGGCCTCACGCCGCACGACACGGCGCTGACTTCGCGGAACGAGATGCACCTGGCCTTCGTGGCGGCCCAGTCCCGTTCGCTGGCCGACATCCGCGGCGACGACCAGCACACGCTCGGTGTCGCCGGGGCCATCGCGGCCGAACTGCTCAGCATGACCGTCGTACTGGCCCGCAGCGCCGACCTGCCCGACGCCGCCGACCTCGCCGACGTGTCCTGCACCGCGTCCCGGCACCGGCTGGCCGAGCTGCGGTCCCGGCTCGGCGACCGCGACCGCGACGCCGCCGCGACCAGCGACGCGTCCCTGCACACCGCCCGCTTCGACTTCCTCACGAGGACCTGACCATGATGAACGAGCCCTGCGTCCATGATCTGGTGGCCGTACAGCCGCCCGGCCGCGTCGCGATCGTCTACCGCGACGAGCAGCTCACCTACGGAGAGCTGAACGCACGCGCCGACCGCCTGGCGGCCCGCCTCACCCGCGAAGGGGTGGGCGTCGAGACACCGGTCGGCGTCTTCCTGGAACGCTCGCCCGAGCTGATCGTCACGTTCCTGGCGATCCTCCGGGCCGGCGGCTACTACGTTCCGCTGGACCCGGCGTATCCGGCGGCGCGCCTCGCGCTGATGCTGGAGGCCACGAACGCTCCGGCGATCGTCACCCTCCCGGCCCTGGCCGAACGCCTGCCCGCCACCGACGCGATCGTCCTCACACCCGACGACCATCCGCACCTGCATGCGGTCGCGCTCGACCGGCCCCGGGTAGGGCCCGAGAACCTGGCGTACGCGATGTTCACGTCGGGATCGACCGGTCGGCCCAAGGGCGTGGCCGTCCGGCACAGCGGCGTGACGCGCCTGGTCCACCACCCCGGCTACGTGTGTCTCGACGAGGACGAGGTCGTGCTGCACATGTCCTCGACATCCTTCGACGCCGCCACGTTCGAGATCTGGGGAGCCCTGGCCAACGGCGCCCGCCTGGTGATCAGCCCGTCCGGGCAGTCCTCGGTCCACGAGCTGACCGCCCTCATCCAGGAACACCAGGTCACGGCGGCCTTCTTCACCACCGGCCTCTTCCACCTGATGGCCGACGAGTACCCCGAGGCGCTCTCCGGCCTCCGCCAGCTGCTCACCGGAGGCGACGTCCTGTCGCCGACCCGGGCCCGGCGCTTCACCCAGGCCGTTCCGTCGTGCCGCCTCATCAACGCCTACGGGCCGACCGAGGCGACCACGTTCACCACGACGCATCCGGTCGCCGAAGCCGACACCCCGATCGGCCTGCCCATCCGCGCGACCTCGACCCACGTCCTCGACGAGGACCTGAACCCGGCCGACGAGGGCCGCCTCTACGTCGGCGGCGCGGGGCTCGCGCGCGGCTACGTGGGCGATCCCGCCTTCACTGCCGAACGGTTCATCCCCGACCCGTGGACCCCGGGCGAACGCCTCTACGACACCGGCGACCTCGTACGCCGCCGATCCGACGGCGTGCTGGACTTCCTGGGCAGGGCCGACAACCAGATCAAGCGGCGCGGCTTCCGCGTGGAGCCCGCCGAGATCGAGGAGGCGCTCCGTACCGACCCCGACGTCCAGGACGCGGCCATCGTGGTCCAGGGCGACTCGGCCGAGGACAAGATCCTCGTGGCCCACATAGTCAACCTTGGCCCCCTCGACGCGATCCGTTCCCGGCTCGCCGAGACACTCCCCGCCTACCTCTTGCCGGACAGGTGGCTGGAGTCCGCGGGCCTTCCGCTGAACGCCAACGGCAAGGTCGACCGCCGAGCACTACAGGTCGTTCCGGCAACCGAGATCCAGGCCACCGACGACCTTGAGAACGAGGTCGAGTCGTCGATCGCCGCGATCTGGCGCGAGCTCTTCAAGCTGAACGACGTGGGACGCCACGACGACTTCTTCGAGCTCGGCGGCCACTCCCTGCTGGCCACCCGGATGGTGTCCAGGCTGCGCACCAGGCTCGGCGTCGAGCTACCGCTGGCCGCGGTGTTCGACCATCCCACGATCGCCGAGATGGCCGGCCTGATCGACGCCGCCTGACACCCGGCCGGGCCGGGGCGCCTCTCGTCAGGCGACCTGGTCGTCCGCGTCCTCTGCTTGGTCCGCGGCCGCTTCGACGACCGAGGCGGCCGCGACGGCCGCGGCCGGTGCGCCGCCCGTGGCCGGGGCGAGCCGTTCGCGGGCCATGCGCTCGACGAAGATGGGGACGAAGTCACGAATGGGCGACCGCTCGAAGCGCCGGTACCCGGCGTCGATCGCCCCGGTGATCTCGTCGTTGGAGCGCATCTCTCTGAAGGTGGCTACCAACCTGTCCGTCAGGTCGCGCTTGGCCTGCTGCTCACGGACCGCTGTGTCGGTGGTCAACGAGAACCTCCGGATCATTGAGCCTTCAGTTACCACTGTCGGACGCGATGGGCCCGTGGGGCAAGGCGTGCGGGCCCACTCGTTCCGCGAAGATGCGCCTCGGGCTCACGCCGGCCCGAGGCCGTGGTCCACCGTGTGCGTTGCGCGTTCGTGTCACTGGGCTTTGCGCGTCCGTGGTCACTGGGCGGCGAGGAAGTCCTCCCAGGTGCGCTTGCCGGTGTCGGCGCCCTTGAGGGTGAGGTTGTCGGCGTTGCGGTAGGCGCGGCCGATCTTGCCGGGGATGCGGAACGGCATGAACGGGCGGTGCTTGCCGGTCGCCTTCAGGTAGCCGCGCATGAGCTCGCGGATGCCGTAGACCTGCGGGCCGGTGAGGTCGGGGACGAGGCCTGCGGGCTCGCCCAGCGTCAACTCGACCAGGCGGGCGGCTACGTCGCGCGAGTCGACGGGCTGGAAGCGCAGCTCCTTGGGGGCGGGGATCACCGGCATCTTGGCCATGCCCCGGACGGTCTTGAGGACGAGGTCGTTGAACTGCGCGGCGCGCAGCGTGGTCCACGGGACGCCCGACTCGGTCACGGCCTCCTCGGCGCCGCGCTTGGCCTTGAAGTAGCCGATCGGCATCGTGTCGGCGCCGATCACCGAGATGTAGACCAGGTGCCGGACGCCGGCCTTGGCCGCGGCGCGGGCGAGGTTGCCGGTCGCCACGTCGTCGCCCTTGGCGCTGCCCGCCAGGTGCAGGACGATCTCGGCGCCGGCCACGGCGGCGTCGGTGCCCTCGTCCTTGAGCAGGTCGCCGGTCACGTACTCGACGCCGTTCTTCGCGGGGCGGGCGGTGCGGCTGAGGATCCGCACCTCGTGGCCGCTCTCCAGGAGGAGCGGCACCACGTGGCTGCCGAGGGTTCCCGTTCCGCCGGTGACCAGAATCATCGTCTTCTCCATCGTCAGTGGGTTGATCTGTAGCCCTGACGGAGCCCGGCGGGGGAGTGTGACAGGTGGGCGGAATTTCTTTTCAGGCGCGCTGAGCTGTGATGATCCAGGCCCGGGAGTCGAAGTAGACGCCATGGCCGGTGTCGTGGGCGGTGATCGTGGCGCGGAGGCGGTCCAGCGCCCGCTCGGGGTCGGGGGCGGTGGCGAGGACGTCCTGGGTGCCCTTCAGCCCGGTCGCCAGGTCGTACGCGGTGGCGACGTCGGGGCCGTAGTAGACGGGCTCGTGCACGTCGGTGAAGTCGATCCCGGTGAAGCCCGAGGCGTTCAGGAGGCCGTTCACGGTGGCGGGGTCGGAGAGGGCGAACGGGCCGGTCGTCACGGGAACGGGCTCGGCGGCGTTGATCGCCCGGCGGACCGCGTACGACCACTCGTTGGAGACGCCGTCCTGCCAGACCAGCAGGACGAGGCGCGCGGCCCTGCGGAGCGCGCTCGCGATGTTGGTGAACGCGGCGACCGGATCGGAGAAGAACATCGTGCCGAGGCGGCTGACGCACAGGTCGTAGTGGCCTCGCAGGAAGGCGTGGGACTGGGCGTCGGCCTCCAGGTAGGCCACGTTCGGCAGGTCGGCGCTGAGCTCGCGGGCCTTGGCGACGCTCTGGGCCGAGATGTCGACGCCCAGCACGTCGCCCTCGGTCCGCGCCGCCGCCTCGCGGGTGGACTGGCCGGTCCCGCAGCCGACGTCCAGGACGCGGTCGCGGGGGCCGATGCGGGCGGCGGCGCGGAAACGGGCGTTGTGGGGGCGGATCTGGGCGTCGAAGAGGGCGGCGAGCCTGACACGGTGCTCCTGGGCGGCCATGACCTCCATCATGCGACCTGGGTCCGTCAGTCCGACGCCTTGAGCACTGCCTCCCGTACGGCAGGCGCGATCTCCTGTGCCCAGCGGCCGAGCGTGACGCCGTCGGCGTGGCCGCCGCCGGTCGTGAAGAGGGTGAAGCCGGCGGCGCCGTGCTCCAGCACCGCGCCGGTCAGCTCCTCGACCCACTGGTCCACCGAGCCGCCGACCCAGCGGCCGTCCTCGGAACGGGTGGCGGCGAGCGGCGCGTCGGTGATCGCGCCGGGAAGGTTGTAGACGGTGGCGATGTCGCCGGGCTCGCGGCCGACGGCCACGGCCGCCTCGTCGATGATCGGCCGCGACTCCCGGTAGCGCTTGCTGAGCCAGTCGGCCGCGTGGCCCGGGATCCAGCCGTCGGCCTGCCTGCCGGTGACGGCCAGCGAACGCGGCCCGTTCGAGCCCGTCCAGACCGGGGGCGCGGCGGCCGGACCGGGCTCCAGGTCCGTGACCTGGTAGAACTCGCCCTCGAACGTCACGGGCGCGCCGCCGCCCGACAGCGCGCGGACGAGGACGATCGCCTCCTCGAACGCCCGTACGGCCGCCCCGGGGTCCAGGCGGGGCACGCCGAGCTTGGCGATCTCGTCCCACAGGCCGCCCGCGCCCATGCCCAGCACGACGCGGCCGCCGGTCAGCTCGCTCAGCGAGCCGACGTTGCGCGCCAGCATCGGCGCGGGCCGCGCAGGCAGGTTGGTGACGTTGGCGAAACCGGAGATCGTGCTCGTGGCGCCGAGCGCGACGCTGACGAACGCGTAGGCGTCCAGGCGCCCGGCGATGTACGGGTGATCGGAGACGCTGAAGAGGTCCAGGCCCTGGCGGTCCGCCTGGACGGCGAGCCGGAGGGTGTCCTCGGCGGCCCGCGTGGAACTGTCGAGTCCGACCCCGAAGAGTGGCGTGGTGCGTGACATGATGCGCATCTCCTTCTGACGTTCGTTCAGGTAGTTCGTCTAACGAATGACTGTGTAGTGTGGTGAATATGGCTAAGGAATCCGGCGAGCAGATGAGCATCGCGGTCGCGTTGGTACGGGCCGCTTTTCTCGTGGACGCGGTCTACGCGGAGTCGAGCCGGGACTACGACCTGACCTCGCAGCAGGGCCAGCTGCTCTGCGTGCTGATGAGCCAGCCGTACGGGATGGGCGAGCTCGGCGCGATGCTCGGCCTGGCCAAGTCGAGCCTCACCGGCCTGGTCGACCGGACCGAACGGCGCGGCCTGGTCGAACGCGTCCCCGACCCCGACGACCGCCGCGCCGTCAAGGTCGCCCTTTCCGCGGAAGGCGCCAAGGTCGTCGAGCCCTTCTACGAGGAGACCTGCCGCCGCGTCGCCGCCCTGACCGGCGACCTCGGCGAGGCCGAGCGCGATGCCCTCGCCGGTCTCCTCAGCAAGCTGGTCGTCGACAACGAGGTGCCCGTCGTCTTTGTGGAGACCGTCGAGGTGCCGCCCACGGTCGAGGTGCCGCCCACGGTCGACTCATGACGATGACCCCTTAATGCAGACATAGCAAGTTCGTGCTACGAACCATATTCGTTCGTAGCACGAACTTCAACCCTCGATCAGGCGTCCGGGTCGTTCAGGGCCGCCAGAAGGGCTCGCAGGGACTCGCGTTGCTCGGGGCTCAGCGCCGAGAAAAGGTCTTCGGCGGCCTCGCGGCGCGCCTGGCCCATCAGGGTCCGCATGGTCCGCCCCTTGTCGGTGGGGGAGACCAGGATCGAGCGCCGGTTGGAGGGGTCGGGGCTCCGGCTGACGAGGCCGGCCTCCTCCAGCGAGTCCACCAGGCCGGTCGCCGAGCGCGGGACGACGCCCAGCCGGGTCGCCAGGTCGGTCATCCGCAGGGGCGCCTCGGCGCGGACGATCGCCCGGAGGGCGCGGGCCAGCGACGGGGTCAGGCCGAGCGGGGCCAGCCGTTCCATCTGGTCCCGGCGCAGCCGCCGCGCGGTCTTGCCGAAGAGGTCGACCAGGTCGTCGTTCTCCATGCCACCGAGGCTAGCTCATTGTTCTAGGAATAATTATGAGGCAACCTCAGTTATGCAGGTCGACGCCCACCCCCGGGGCGTCCCCCTACGTCAAGGAGTCGCCTGTGAAGCCCGCCCACGATCACACTCAAGATCAACCACAGAAGCCCGTTCAGCTGAGCCGTGTGCTGCGGCTGTTCCGCCCCTACCGCGGCCGTCTCGCCGTGGTCGCGGGCCTGGTCGGCCTGTCCTCACTGGTCTCGCTGGCCTCCCCGTTCATGCTCCGCGAGGTGCTGGACGTCGCGCTGCCGCAGGGCCGCACCGGCCTGCTGACGGCGCTGGCGATCGGCATGATCGCGGTCGCCGTCGCCACCAGCGTGTTCGGCGTCCTGCAGACCTACATCTCCACCGGCGTCGGGCAGCGCGTCATGCACGACCTGCGCACCGCCGTCTACGGGCACCTGCAGCGGATGCCCCTCGCGTTCTTCACCAAGACCCGGACCGGCGAGGTCCAGTCCCGGATCGCCAACGACATCGGCGGCATGCAGTCCACGGTCACCTCGACCGCGACCTCGCTGGTGTCCAACTTCACCTCGGTGGTCGCCACCGTCATCGCGATGGCGGCGCTGGACTGGCGGCTCACGCTGGTCTCGATGGCGATGCTGCCGTTCTTCGTCTGGGTCAGCCGCCGCGTCGGCAAGGAGCGCAAGAAGATCACCTCCAAGCGGCAGGGCCAGCTCGCCGCGATGTCGGCGATCGTCGAGGAGTCGCTGTCGGTCAGCGGCATCCTGCTCGGCCGTACGATGGGCCGCTCCCGCGCGCTCACCGACGACTTCGCCGGTGAGTCACGCGGCCTGGTCGACCTGGAGATCCGCTCCAACATGGCCGGGCGCTGGCGCCAGTCCACGATCGGCATCGTCATGTCGGCGATGCCCGCGATCATCTACTGGGCCGCCGGGCTGACCAGCGAGGGCGGCAAGCCGCTCATCTCCATCGGAACGCTCGTCGCGTTCACGACTCTCCAGTCGGGCCTGTTCCGGCCCATGGTCCAGCTGCTGCAGACCGGCGTCGAGGTGCAGTCCTCGATGGCGCTGTTCGGCCGGATCTTCGAATACCTCGACCTCAAGCCCGACATCGAGGAGCCCGCCGAGCCGCGCGCGATGGACGAGGTTCGCGGCGAGGTCCGCTTCGAGAAGGTCGGCTTCTCCTACGCCCCCGACGACCCGGACACCGCGCCCGCGCTGCGCGAGGTGGACGTGACCGTTCCGGCCGGCGGCAGCCTGGCGATCGTCGGCGAGACCGGCTCGGGCAAGACCACCCTCGGCTACCTGGTGCCGCGCCTGTACGACACCACCGCCGGACGCGTCACGATCGACGGCGTGGACGTGCGGGACCTGTCGTTCGACGACCTGGCCGACGCGGTCGGGGTCGTGTCACAGGAGACCTACCTCTTCCACGCCTCCGTCGCCGACAACCTGCGCTTCGCCAAGCCCGAGGCCGGCGACGAGGAACTGCACGAGGCCGCCAAGGCCGCGCAGATCCACGAGCACATCATGAGCCTGCCCGACGGCTACGACACGATGGTCGGCGAGCGCGGCTACCGGTTCTCCGGCGGCGAGAAGCAGCGGCTGGCGATCGCCCGCACCATCCTGCGCAACCCGCCGATCCTGGTGCTGGACGAGGCCACCAGCGCCCTGGACACCCAGACCGAACAGGCTGTCCAGGAGGCCATCGACCGGCTGGCCGAGGGTCGCACGACCATCACCATCGCGCACCGCCTGTCCACCGTCCGGGACGCCGACCAGATCGTCGTCCTCGACCACGGCCGGATCGCCGAGCGCGGCGACCACGACGAACTCCTGGCGCGCGGCGGCCACTACGCCGCCCTGGTCGCCCGTGACGGCACCGCCGCCCTCCCCGTTCCCGAGGCCGTCTCCGAGGCCGTTCCCGCGGTGGTGCCCGCGGTGGTGCCCGCGGTGGTGCCCGCGGCGGTCTGAGCCGGTCAGTTCGTTAAGGCGACCGACTAGCATGGCCAGCGTGAAACGAACGCCCTTCGCCCACTGGCCCTGCTCCGTGGCCCGCACCGTCGACCTCCTCGGCGACTGGTGGACGCCGCTGGTCCTGCGCGAGGCCTTCTACGGGGTACGGAGGTTCGACGACTTCGCGGAGAGCCTGCGGATCGGGCGGAACGTGCTCACACAGCGGCTCAACCGGCTCGTGGAGGAGGGCCTCCTGGAGAAGGTCCCCTACCAGGAGCGGCCCGTCCGCCACGAGTACGTCCTGACCGAGAAGGGCCGCGACTTCTTCCCCGTGCTGACGGCGATGATGCGCTGGGGCGACAAGTGGATGGCGGGCGACGAGGGCCCGCCGATCGTGCTGCGGCACGAGACGTGCGGGCACGCGACGCGGGCCGAGGTGGTCTGCGCCGAGTGCCACGAGCCGCTGGAGTACGAGGACGTCCGGGCCGAGCTCGGCCCCGGCTTCCCCGACCGCCTCCGTGAACGCGCAGCCCAACTCCCTCGCTTCACCCACAGCAACCCCCACTAACGCGCCGATCTTGCTCTCACGGCCCTTGGAAACGTTTCCATTGGCCCATGAGAGCAAGATCGGCGCGTTTAGAGGGCCTCCAGGCGGGCGGGGACGTGCTTGTGCCACGGGGTCCCGGCGTACTCGTCGCGATCCTCGGAGGCGGTCAGCTCGTTGGGCGCGATCCCGGTGGTCACTTCGGAGACCTCCAGGCCCAGGCCGTTCGGCAGCGAGATGTGCCCGGCGCGCATCCGGTCGGTCGGCTCGACGGCCACCTCCACGCTGCCGCGCCGGGTCGTCAGCCGGACGCGGTCGCCCGCCGTCACGTTCAGCAGCCGCGCGTCGGCCTCGCTCATCCGCAGCGTGCCCTCAGGGTCGCGGCGCCGCCAGCCCGGGTCGCGGATGATCGTGTTGGCGGTGAACGCGCGCCGCTCGCCCGCCGACAGCACGTACGGCCACTCGGAACCGGTCCCGCCGGTCCCGCCGGTCCCGGTGGAGCCGCCGGAGCCGGTGGAGCCGGCGGAGTCGGCGGAGTCGCGCGCCGCGAAGCGTTCCGGCAGCCGCGCGATCTCGGCGAGCAGCTCGGGCACGTCCAGCTGGATCTTGCGGTCGCCGATCCGCCGCCACGTCTCGTCCTGCTCGTCGTCGGTGATGACGACCCCGTGCGGGCCGGACACGATCGCGTCGAAGAGCCGTTCGCCGGCCTCCAGCCCCTCGCCATAACCGGCGCGCGCCACCCCGGCGGGGTTGCGCTGCGCGCAGGTGTGCGCGGCCGCCCACAGCAGCGCCGCCGAGGCCGCGCCGTGCGGAAGCGTCGGGCCGAGCGTGCGGTAGAGCAGCACGGGCGCCAGCTTCGCCAGCTCGGGCCTGGCCCCGAGCGTCGTCAGGAACGCCTCCGCGAACGCCGCGCGCCCGCGTCCGGCCGCCTCACGCAGCGGCGCGTAGTCGTCCTCACCCAGCGCCCCGGCCGCCTCGACGAGCCGCGCGTGGATCTCCGGCTCCGGCAGTACGCCCTCGGGCGCCGCTACGACCGGATGCCGCAGATGGAAGATGTTCTTCGGGAAGTCGAAGTTGAAGAACGTCGCCTCGAACTTCTCGTACTGCGTCGGCGCGGGCAGCACATAGTCGGCCAGCCGCGCGGTCTCGGTCATCGCGACGTCGACGACCACGACCAGCTCCAGCGCCTCCAGGGCCTCGCGCATCCGGGCCGAGTCGGCGAGCGAGTGCGCCGGGTTGGCGCTCTCGATCAACATCGCGCGGTAGCGGGCCGGATGGTCGGTGAGGATCTCGTCGGCGATGACGTTGCACGGCACCAGCCCGCTGATGATCTGCGCGCCGGCGACCGGGCTCCGCGGGCCCTCGCCCGCCGGGTGCCCGCGGTCGCGCCCGAGCGAGGCCAGCCCGGAGGGAACGTACTGCGCGCCCTTCTTGCCGAGGTTGCCGGTGAGCAGCCAGATCAGCTTCTCGACGTAGCTGACCACCGTCGAGTCCTTGTTCATCTGCACGCCGAGGTCCTCCAGGACCGCGACCGACCCGGCCGCCGCGATCCGGCGGGCGGCCGCGCGGACCAGGTCCTCGGGCACGTCGGCGACCTCGCAGTACGCGCCGACCGGCACCTCGCTCAGCACCGCCGTGACCGCCTTCACCCCGGCCGCCTCGGCGTGCTCGGCGAGCCACTCGGCCGCGACCAGCTCCTCCTGGACCAGCACCGCCGCGAGCGCGGTCAGCAGGTAGACGTCGGTGCCCGGCCGCACCTGCAGATGGAAGTCGGCGAGGTCGGCGGTCTCGGTACGGACCGGGTCGATCACGATCATCGACCGCGCCGGGTCCTTGCCGATCTCCTTCAGCACCGAGCGGGCGCGCGGGAAACCGTGCGACTGGTAGGGGTTCTTGCCGACGAAGACCGCGACCTCGCAGTGCTCCAGGTCGGCCCGGTTCGGCGCGCCGAGCAGCCGCGCGTTCACCCAGAACTCGCCGGTCTTCTCCTGGGCGAGGGCGCTGGAGCGGTAGCGCGCGCCGAACGCCTGCAGCGTCGCGGGGGAGTAGGCGCCGCCGAGGTGGTTCCCCTGGCCGCCACCGCCGTAGTAGAAGATCGTTTCACCGCCGTGCGCGGCCTGGACCGCCTTCAGCCGCGCGGCGACCTCGGTGATCGCGGTGTCCCAGTCGATCTCCTCGAACGTGCCGTCGGGCCGCCGCCGCAGCGGGCTCGTGATCCGGCCCGACCGCCCGTTCTGGTAGTGGTCGAGCCGCAGCGCCTTGTTGCAGGTGTAGCCGGCCGAGGCCGGATGCAGCTTGTCGCCGCGGATCTTGTCGAACGACCGGCCGTCCGCGCCGACCTTGATCTCGATCCCGCAGTTGCACTCGCACAGGATGCAGGCGCTGGACCGCCACTCGCCGCGCTCGACCACGTCCACCCGAGCCTCCGGTTCCTCAGTTCGTTAGTGGAACCCACTCTCCCCGGGTGAGTCGTTCCACGCAACCCTCATGGCCGCGACGACAATGACTCTCTGTGATCGGACCCGTGGCCATGTCGCTCGCCCTCGCTCTGGGGTCACCGGTGCTGGCACCGGTGCCCGGGGTCTCTTCCCGGACGCCTCCGCAGGTCCGTGGCATGTGGATCGCCACGGTGAAGCACATCGACTGGCCCCGGTCTCACGCCGCCAAGGCACAACAGGCGGAGTTCCTGCGATTGCTGGACACCGCCAAGCGGATGCGGCTGAACGCCGTCTACGTACAGATCAGGCCTACCGCCGACGCGTTCTACCCCTCGCCCTACGAACCCTGGTCCCAGTGGATTACCGGCAAGCAGGGCCGAAACCCGGGCTACGACGTGCTCGGCTTCATACTGCGTGCGGCACACGCGCGCGGCCTGGAGTTCCACGCCTGGTTCAACCCGTACCGCATCAGCCGCCAGCCCAAGCTCAAGGCCCTCGCAGCCTCAAGCCCCGCCCGCCGCCACCCGACCTGGGTGCGCCGCTACGCCAAGCAGCTCTGGTACGACCCGGGACTCCCGCAGGTCCGCGACCTGGTCACGAAGGTGGTCCTGGACGTCGTGCGCAAGTACGACATCGACGGCGTCCACTTCGACGACTACTTCTATCCTTATCCGGCAGGGGGAAAGACCTTCCCCGACAAGGCGACCTACAAGACGTACGGCCGCGGCCTCTCCCGAGCAGCCTGGCGCCGCCACAACGTCGACGCCCTCATCCAGGGCCTTTCCCGCCGCATCCACCAGACCAAGCCGCAGGTGCGCTTCGGCGTGAGCCCGTTCGGGGTCTGGCGCAACAAGTCCACAGATCCGGCCGGATCCAACACCCACGCCCTGCAGAGTTACGACGCCCTCTACGCCGACACCCGAACCTGGGTCAGACGCGGCTGGCTCGACTACATCACCCCGCAGCTCTACTGGCCCATAGGCGACCGCCGCGCCGACTACCGCACGCTCGTCGCCTGGTGGTCCCGCCAGGTTGCCGGTACGAGCGTCCAGCTCACCATCGGCCAGGCCGCCTATCGCGTGGGCACCGGCAAGCGCTGGAAGAACCCCGACGAGCTGTCGCGCCACCTCACCCTGAACGGGCGTTACCCGCAGGTCCAGGGCGACGTCTTCTTCAGCGCCACCGACATCGCCGCCGACCAGGGAGGCTGGGCCACCCGCCTCCGGTCCGCCCACTACTGAGCGCCTACCGGCGGCTAAGCACCCGGGCTACAGCCGCAGCGATGACGCTGACGAGGATCCACCCCGAGGCGACCAGCGCGTACGACAGCCATTGGAAACCCCCGGTGGGGTTGTACGCGTGCTCCTGTCCCAGGTCCACGAGGGGAATGAGCAGGTCGAGCGTGTAACTCACGGCGTTGAACTGAGGTGCCTCCCGGGCTTCACCGCCTTGGGAGGCTCAAGCCCGTACACCACGGCCCCGATGGACACCAGCACGGCCAGCCAAAGGAGAGCCCGCCAAGGCTGGTAGCCGTACGCCACGGTCACGTCCTGCAGGGCGCTCCACAGCGCGCTCCATGCTCGGGATGTCGCAGTCGATCAGGCGGATGGTGCGGGTGGTCGTCTCGACGAAGCGGAGCGGTGCGGTGAACGTGCTGCGCTCGCAGATCAGGGGGTAGCGGGCCGTGCCGCCCATCAGGTCCAGGCGGCCGGTGACGCGGGCGTTCAGGAGGCGTACGGCGGCCCGTCCGCCGGGCTCGGGCTCGGCGGCGCCCAGCAGGAGCGCGGTGATGACGTCGGCCGGGATCTCCGCGCCCTCGGCGTCGGCCCATTCGCCTCGGGGGAAGGCCGACCACAGCGCCTGCTCGGGCGCGGAGAGGTCCATGCCCTTCATGCTGGGACGAGCGGCGGTCCCGGGCCAGAGGGCTTATGGTGATCGCTATGACGGGGATCGGGGAGAGCGTGCACGAGCACGCCTCGCGCCGCAGGCGCCTGCTGATCCTGCTCGCCGGGTTCTTCGGCGTCGCCGTCACCACGACGGTCTCGGTCACGCCCCCATCGGGCGCGGCCGAGGTGATCCGGGCCGGTACGGCGGCCGCTGCCAACACGGTCAGCACGTCGCCGTCGGCCAGGAGCCGGCGCATCCACACCACTGCCGACAAGGCGTGGAAGTCCTTCTGCGGCGCTCAGTCCATGCACTGGGGCCACGGTTCGTGCGGCCAGTCCACGACGATTCCCGAGCACGTCGGTCTCGTCGCGGCCCTGCCCGCACCGCGGCCCCCGGCCTCCTCCGAGGCGGCCCCGCACACGGCCGTTCTCGCGTCCGCGCTCCGGGTGCGCGGACCGCCTCTCACCACGGGTTCCTGACGTTCTCAGTTCCTTGACCGCGACGCCCGCGCAGGCGTCGCGGCGTTCCCGTGTGGAGGCATGTCATCTCTCGCGTTCTGTTGGTATTTCGCACGCCCGAACTCCGTAAGAAGGTCCTGTTCACGCTCCTGATGATCGTGGTGTTCAGGATCGGCCAGAACCTGCCCGCCCCGAACGTCAACGTCGCGGTACTCAAGCACACCGCCGACGCCGCCAAGAAGAGCAACCAGCTGTACGGCATGCTCGACCTGTTCAGCGGTGGTGCCCTGCTGAAACTGTCGGTCTTCGCCCTCGGCATCTACCCGTACATCACGGCCAGCATCATCCTGCAGCTGCTGACGGTGGTGATCCCGCGGCTGGAGGCCCTCAAGAAGGAGGGCCAGGCGGGCACCACAAAGATCACGCAGTACACCCGTTACCTCACGGTCGCGCTCGGCATCCTCCAGGGGACCGGGGTGGTCGCGATGGCCTCCACCGGACGGCTCTTCCAGGGCGCGACCGGTGGCGACGAGATCCTGTACGACAAGAGCCTGTTCCCGATCGTCACGATGGTCATCTGCATGGTGGCGGGGACCGCGGTCATCATGTGGCTCGGCGAGCTGGTCACCGAGCGGGGCCTGGGGAACGGGATGTCCATCCTGATCTTCACGCAGGTGGTCGCGGTCTTCCCCGGGCAGTTCTGGGGGATCTACCAGGCCAAGGGCGGCTGGGTCTTCGCGCTGGTCGTCGTGGTGGGCCTGGCGATCATGGCGGGCATCGTGTTCGTGGAGCAGGCGCAGCGGCGCATCCCCGTGCAGTACGCCAAGCGGATGGTCGGGCGGCGGATGTACGGCGGGACCTCGACGTACATCCCGCTGAAGGTCAACCAGGCGGGCATCATCCCGGTCATCTTCGCCTCGTCGCTGCTCTACCTGCCGACCCTGGCGTCGGAGCTGTGGCGCGACAACAAGACGCTGCAGAAGATCCAGCCCTACCTGCAGCAGACCAACTCCTGGCACATGGCCGCGTTCTTCGCGCTGATCGTGTTCTTCACCTACTTCTACGTGGCGATCACGTTCAACCCGGCCGAGGTCTCCGACAACATGCGCAAGTTCGGCGGCTTCATCCCGGGCGTCCGCCCGGGCCGCCCGACGGCCGAGTATCTCGACTACACGCTCACGCGGATCACCACGCCCGGCGCCCTGTACCTGGGCATCGTCGCGCTGATCCCGATGGTCGCGCTGGCGGTGCTGAACGTGGGCAACGAGTTCCCGTTCGGCGGCACGAGCATCCTCATCGTCGTCGGCGTCGCCCTCGACACCGTCAAGCAGACCGAGGCCCAGCTCCAGCAGCGCAACTACGAGGGCTTCCTGCGGTAGGCGGCCACGGCCACGGCCACGACCGGGCTCCGGGTTTCCCGGGGCCCGGTCAGCCCCAGTAACCGAGCAGCAGCCGGTCGATCATGCCGTGCAGCCGGGCGGACTCGGCCGCGCCGTCGTCGTCGCTCTTGTAGATCGCCTTGTCGCGTTCGACGGACGCGTCGGCGATCTGCCAGCCGCCCGGCACGGAACGGAAGCGCGCCTCGAAGATCTTGTAGCCGGTCCAGCTGCGGTGGAAGTGGAGCCGGTCCGCCTCGACGTAGGCGAACCACTTCTCCTCCATCTCGGCCGGGACGAGGCCGCGGCGGATCGCCTCCCACTCGTACGGCGCCCAGACCCGTTCCGGCGCGGGCAGTGGCTCGGGCGACCGCATCGGTTTGGTCTTCCAGTCGCGTTCGGTCGCCGTGCCGGGCCGGGCGGGCGGCAGGAACGCGAGCCAGGACGGCAGGTCTTCGCACTTGCGGTTCCACCAGCGCGGCAGGGCGTGCGGCTCCATCCCGGCCGCGACCATGCCGCCGACGATCGCGCACGTGGTGTCGACGTCGCCGCCCGCCTGCGCGGTCGCCCAGATCGCCGCCTCGAAGTCGTCCAGGTGCTTGACCGCCGCCCAGATCGTGAACGGGACGGTGTCCTGGGCGCTGACCTTGCGGCCGTTGCCGAGCTCCTCCGCGACCGCGCGCGGATCGCTCAGCGTGAGGAGGCGCCGGGCCTGCCGGACGCCGTCGTGAACGAGGCCGGGCTCCACGCGTTCGAGGACGGCGTCGATGATCTCGCCGGGCGCGCGCC
Source organism: Actinomadura barringtoniae (assembly GCF_017573505.1). GTDB lineage: Bacteria > Actinomycetota > Actinomycetes > Streptosporangiales > Streptosporangiaceae > Spirillospora > Spirillospora barringtoniae. Next base: position 255,655 of record NZ_JAGEOJ010000003.1, on the reverse strand, counting down.
TGCCGGACGCGATCGCCGAGGCCGCGACGGCGACCGCCACCGCGCCCGCGACGCCCTCGGGATGGGTGTGGGTGACCTCGGCCGAACGCTCGGCGTCCAGCGCGGCCTGCCGCAGCGAACCCGCGTGGTAGGCCCCGAGCGGGGCGACCCGCATCGCCGCGCCGTTGCCCCAGGAGCCCTGGCCGTCGAAGAGGTCGCCGAGCAGCGCCCGCCAGTCGCCCCCCTCCCGTACGAGGCGCAGGAAGCGGCCGGTGGAGGGCCCGTAGCCGCGGTCGAAGTCGTGGTGCTCGGCGAAGAGCGCGACGAGCCGGTCCTGGTCGACGGGCGTGCCGCCGGCCGCGAGATGCAGAACGACCGCGCAGGCCATCTCGGTGTCGTCTGTCCACTGCCATGGGCCGGGAGGGTCCTTGCGCTCGTCCAGCAGGGGCCGGTTGGCCGGAACGAAGAACTGGGAGCCGAGGGCGTCGCCGATGGCGAGGCCCCGGAGCGAGGTCAGGGCCCGCTCAAGCCGATCGATTGCCATTCCGGCTCATTTTGGCACGCACCCGGCGCCACTGCTGTCCCGCGCGTTCCTTGGCCCAGTCGTTGACCTTGCGGGCGGCCTCGAACTCGGTGGCCAGCAGCGCGAGCCCGGCGAAGATCGCCACCAGGCCGGGGCCGGGCAGTACGAGCATCGCCACGCCCGCGACGATCAGCGCGACGCCGCCGATCCCGACGGCGATCTTGCGGGCCAGGCGGACGGCCGGATTCCGGGGCGGCTTGCCGGTCTCTTCTTTGGGACGGACCTCGATCTCGGACGAGGACGGGGTCGGGCTCACGCGGCCTCCTCGGCTCGCGAGGCGTAGGCCTTCTCCTTCTCCGCCGCCGGTTCCGCCGACGTTCCGTTCGCTGCGCTCACTGCCGTCCCCCTCTTCAGCCCTGGCGGCCGCACGATCACAATGGTTATGACGAGCAGGGCGACCGCAACGATCCCGTCCAGCCAGTAATGGTTGGCTGTGGCGACCACCACAAAGGTCGTGATGACCGGGTGGGCGGCCCACAGCCACCGCCAGCGGCTGCGGGTGGCGAGGATCAGTCCGGTGGCCACCAGGACCGCCCAGCCGATGTGCAGCGAGGGCATCGCGGCGAACTGGTTGGACAGGTGATCATGCTCGGGGGTGCCGTAGACGCCCGGGCCGTAGACCGCGCCGGTGTCGACGAAACCCAGGCCGTTCAGCATCCGCGGCGGGGCGAGCGGCAGGACGAAGTGCACGACGAGCGCGGCGGCGGTCAGCACGACCAGCACGGTCCGCGCCCAGCGGTAGTGGGCGTGCCGGCGCAGGTAGAGCCAGACCAGGAAGATCGCCGTGGCGGGGAAGTGCACGAACTCGTAGTAGACGTTCGCCGCCCTGACCGCGGCCGGGGCCTGGAGCAGCCAGTCCTGGACGCCCACCTCGCTCGGCAGGTGCAGGGCGCGTTCGAGGTCCCAGAGGCGGACGGCGTTGTGGAACGCCTCGACCATGTGCTCGGCGGCCAGCATGCGCCCGACCTTGTACGCGGTGAACAGCACGGCGACCAGGAGCAGTTCGCGGAGCGGCCTGAGTCTCGGGTGTGCGCGCGCCCATGCCGTGATCCGTGCGGACGTGGCGGCGGGGCGGGAGGGGACGCACACCTGCATCGGGAGGGCTCCACTTCGCTGTGAGAACACCTGTTCTTCAAGCGTTGTTCATGCGGCCTGAAAAAGGAATGTCCGTTCTATATGGCCCTCGTCACACCGGGGCCCGGCCTTCGATCGGCCGGGCCCCGCCGGATCCATACGGGAGATCACGGCGGTCGGTGCGCGCCTCCGACCGACCGCCGTGACCCCGTCCCCCCACCCGTCGTGGACCCGGCCGCCGGCCGCAGGACCGGCGATGCCGCGCCGATCCCGGCCCCCCACTGCCCGCCGGGTCCCCCACAAGGTGCGATGAAGCTAGCCGTGTACCAGCAAGTAGGTTTACGCCTCAGGGGCGGCCCTCGACGAGCGGTCCGGGACGTGCGATAAACGGTAATGGCCCGCTCACGCAGGGTTATATAGGCGAGGTGAGGCTTCACTCACTTCGGTTGCTTAGTTCCCATCCGGACTGATCTGCTCGACGAGCGCATCGGTGACTGCGGCGGGCGGAACGGCGGTGCGCGCCGCGATCCGGGCGACCTGCCGCGCCGGGTCCGCCGTACGCCCGAGCGCGAGAACGCGGACGGCGGCGCGCAGGGCGGCCAGGCGCTCCTCAGGCGTTCCGAGAGCGCCACCGGAACGCTCGATGGCGGCGTCGACCACCACGTCCGCCAGCGCCTCCTCGGCGTGCAGCGCGGCGCCGACCGCCGCGCGCCCGTGGTCGTGCAGAACGCCCGCCGGATCACTCCCCGAGAACGACGCGGCTCCCACTCGTCCCTCGACCGAGGCGAGGGTCTGCCAGGCGCGCTCCATCCCGGCGCGACCGGCCGCGTCGTCGTCCAGGGCCAACAGAACGCCCGTCGTGCTCAGATCGGCGACCTGCCCGAGCGCGTCCAGCTGGGCCGAGGTGAGGGAGACCCCGCAGGTCGCCACCGCCGCATGGGTCGCGGGCGCGGCCAGGTTGATCGCGATCGCGTCCAGCGGGCCCTCGACGATGACCGGGCGGGCGCCGCGGGCGAGCCGGTCGCGCGTCTCGTACAGGCCGAACAGCAGATCACCCTTGTGGAAGAGATCGGTGTCCGGGCCGTTGAGGTACTTCGGGCCCCCGGCGCCGTCGGGCAGGCGGCCGATGAACCCGGCGATCGCGCCGTCGCCGCTGCGGATGGCGAACATGGCACGGTCGCGGAACGTGTCGTACGGGCGGCCCGACCTGCGGCCACGCCGAGCGAGCCCGGACGCCACGATCTCCTCGTCGGGGTGGCCGAGCGCGCGCAGCCGCTCGACCAGCGCGTGCCGTTCATCGGGCGCGTAGCCGACCTGCCAGTGGCGCTGCACGGCCGGGCCGAACCCGCGACCGGCCAGGTAGCCGGGCACCCAGGCCTCGTCCAGGTGGGCGCGGAAGAAACGGTGCGCGGCCGTCATCAGGTCGGTCGACTGCTCCAGCGCCCGCGCCGTCAGCCGCCGCGCGAGCCGCAGGATCCGGTCGCCGACGCCCGCGCCCGCCCACGTCGCGGGGGAGGGGAAGTTCAGGCCGGGCGGCGGATCCAGGCCCAGCCGGGCGAGAACGAGGTAGGCGACCGAGTCGGCCTCCACGCGCCGCATCCCGCTGCACGGCTCGGCGGGGTCGTGCGGGCGGTCGCCGCGCCGCAGAACGTGCGCCAGCTGGTGCGCCAGCGCGGCGGGATCGGGGCGTTCGGAACGCGGGCGGACGAGCGAGGGCGCCAGGCGCAGCCGCGTCGCGAGGGCGGACAGCCGCCACCACACCTCAGAGGAGCCGGCGGCGGGCTCGGGGAGGAGCGGGAGGCCGTCGGTCTGCGCGACGTCGAACACCGAGCGCAGCCCGCCGCCCGGCGCGAGGATCCTGATCCCGGTCTCGCCCTTGCGCACCTGCCGCCCGGCCGACCGCCACGCCTCGTACGAGCGGACGTCGGAGGCGGCCCGCCACTGCGCCGCGATCAGCAGCGTGTTGGTGAAGCCGTACCGCCCGTGCCGCGCCGCCCGCTCCAGCCACCACGTCCACGGCAGCGTCCCGTCGCGCAGGCGCGCGGTCTCCCGCTCGGCGAGACCGCGCTCGGCGAGACCGCGCTCGGCGAGGCCGCACTCGGCAGGGCCGACGATCGGACATTTCGGACACACGTTCGAGTGTGAGCCCCGAACGCTAGAGATACAAGCCGATGAGCTCCTCGGGGTGCTCCCACACCGGCGGCAGGTCGTCGGCGGTCAGCGTGACCAGGCTCTTCTTGGTGGGCTTGCGCTTGGCCAGCGCCAGCCGCTGCGCCTGGTTGGCGACCGCGACGTCGAGCAGGTTGCGCATCAGCCGCCCGTTGCCGAACGAGGGGCCGCGCGGCACCCGCTTCAGCGTCGAGTGGAGCAGCTCGGCGGTGCCCGGCGCCAGCCGGAACCCGTCGTCGCCGCTCAGCTTCTCGAACACCGCGACCAGCTCGTCGTCGGTGTAGTCGGGGAAGTGCAGCTGCTTGGGGAAGCGCGAGTCGAGCCCGGGGTTGGCCCCCAGGAACTCGGCCATCTGCATCTCGTAGCCCGCGACGATCACGATCAGGTCCTCGCGGTGGTCCTCCATCAGCTTGACCAGCTCGGCGATGGCCTCGTGCCCGTAGTCGCTCTTGTGCGGCGACTGGGTCAGCGTGTACGCCTCGTCGATGAACAGCACGCCGCCCATCGCCCGTTCGACCAGGCGGCGGGTGCGCGGCGCGGTCTGCCCGATGTACTCGCCGACCAGGTGGGCGCGGGACGCCTCGACCAGATGCCCGGACGACAGCACGCCGAGCCGCTTGTAGATCCGGCCGAGCAGCCGGGCGACCATCGTCTTGCCGGTCCCGGGGTTGCCGGTGAAGACCATGTGCCGGGTCGGTGTGACGGTCTTCAGGCCCGACTCGCTGCGCAGCCGGTCCGCGCGGGCGCCGGCGACCAGCAGGCCCAGCTCGTGCTTGACGGTGTCGAGGCCGGGCAGGTCACGCAGCTCGGCCCGCGCGTCGCCCTCGCTGCCCGACAGGTCGAGCGCGCGGGGGATGTCGGCCTTGCCGACCACCAGCTCGGCGTCCTCCCCGTCGCCCTTCTGATCGGCGTGCTCGTGGCCGCGCGCCCGTACGGCCTCGACGACCAGGTCGGCGAGGTGCGGCGCGAGGCGCGCGTTGCGGAGCGTCTGCACGGGCGGGGTCTTGGCGAGCAGCTCGCCGGCGGCGGCCACCGCGTGCCGGGTGCCGCGCACCCCGCGCGCCCGCAGCGCCCGGCGGAACAGCTCGGCATGCCCCTCGGCGGTGAACGGCCGGGTCCGGGCGATCTTGAAGCGGTGCGGCAGCACCGGGTTGACCTCGGAGATCCGCCGGTCGCCGTCGGCGTCGCACAGCGCGACGACCTGCAGGTCCGGGTGAACGGCGAGCAGCCGGTGCAGCTCCTGGCCGAGCGCCTCGCCGTTGCCCGGGTCGGTGACGATCTCGTCCAGACCCTCGATGATCATGAGCCGCTCGTACGAGCAGTCACGGGCGTCGGCGTGCAGCCGCGCGACCGCGTCCGACAGGCGCTGCCCGGCGAGCAGGTTCGCGGTGATCCACAGCGGGTCCCTGGCCAGCGACAGCGCCTTGCCGAGCTCCTGCGCCGCGTCCCGCTTGCCCGTCCCGTCCGGGCCCGCCAGCAGCAGCCGTACGGCGCCCTTGGTGGCGGTGACCTCCTCCAGCGCGGCGATCAGCTCGGGCTGGTCGACCAGGTTGGTGGCCAGGTCGGCGCGGCCCTGGGCGGTCTTGCCCCCGATGCCGCGTTCCACCTTGAGCGTGCTGGTCAGCGGGTTGACGACGCGGCGCCGCGGCGCGTACAGGCGGCGCAGGTCGGTCTGGAACTGGCCGACCGGGATCCATTCCGAACGCGGGAACCACGGGTCGCCCGGCAGCCCCTGAACGGTCGCCACGAAGCGCATCGCCATGTCCAGCCACGCGCGGCAGGCGTCCGCCGAGCCCGAGACCAGCGCCCGGACCAGCCACGCCCGGGTCTGCTCCTGCCACGGCCCGGCCTTGAAGCCGCGCTTCTCGGCCGCGAAACGTTCCAGCAGCTCGCCGTAACGCTCCTCGCCGATGGCGACCGTCAGTTCCGCGGGGACCTGGTCCATGCTGCCCTGCAAAAGCAACTGCGCCAGGTGCTGCTCGACCGACTCCTCGCGCGGCGCGACGGCGTCCAGGTGCTCGTACGCGGCCAGCAGCCCCGACGCCACCCACTCCAGGTAGCCGACCGGCCCGAGCAGCTCGGGAACGGCCGCCAGCGTCTCGTCATCGGCGTGCGCGTGCCAGTGCTCGCGCAGCTCCAGCTTCGACAGGTTCATATCGACGGGCGGCGGGTCGTCGTACAGCCGGATCAGCGCCTTGCGCCGCTGCTCCAGCGGCTCGATGCCGCTCAGCGCGTTCAGGCAGTCGCGGGCCAGCTCGATCGCGAGCTTCCGGTCGGGCGCCTCGACCAGCCAGTCCACCGGCGGCCGCCACCGCCCGCCCGGCGCGTCCCAGCGCGTCATCCGGGTGCTGAGCGCGCCCGGGTTGACCAGGTGCCGATGCAGCAGCCGCTCGGGCAGCTGCGAGAACGAGCCCGCCTTGATCGCCCCGCCGCCGGGCAGGAACGCCAGGATCCCGAAGATCTCGGCGGTCACCAGGGAGGCCGGGAGCCGCAGCAGCTTGTGCTCGTCGGTGGTCAGCCCGGAGGCGCGCCCGTCCTCGGCCAGCCCGTCGATCCGCGTCCCGATCTCGTCGTACAGGCCGTCCGGCACCCGCCAGGGCCCGTGCGAGTAGACGTCGAGCACCGGCTCGTCGGTGAGCAGTAGCTCCAGATGCTCCGGCAGCCGCAACGCGTTCTCCCATAAGTCCGACCAAAGCGTGGAGGAACAGCCTATGGTTCCGCGCGGTGTGCGATCGGCCTCATTCCGGGTAAGGCGGGGTCTCACGTCCACATGACGGGATTGCCGATCTCCACGGAGGCCGAGAAGACCGTGGTGAGGGGTTCGAGGATGTAGGCGAAGGCCGCCGCCGTCACCCGTTCGGTCACCACTTTCAGCTCTCCGGGATAGGTCCCGTCGGGCTCGGCGCCGATCGGCCCGGACAGCTCGATCACGGTGGTGGTCCCTCGATCCAGGTCGGTGAACTCGACCTGCCGGTCCGCGATCCGCTTCTGGGCGAGTCGCACGGCCCGGAAGCGCTCCTCGTGCGGCTCCTCCAGATCGCGGACGAAGAACCCGCGCGGATCCACTCCGGCCTGATGCCCGGTGGAGCCGTCCCAGACGAAGACGCCCCGGTAGCCCGCGATGTGGGTCGCGAGCGTGCCACCCGTCTCGGCGTCGACAAGGCGGGTCTCGTGAACGGGCAGATCGCCCTGCCTGAAATGGGCGAGCTCGTCGAGGGCCCTCGCCGCGAGCTCGGGCTCCATCGATCCGCCGTTGCCGTTCGGCAGCTCGGCGCAAAGGACGGGGAAGCGCTCACACCCCGCCTGACGGAGGGTCTCCTGGAAGGCCCGATATCCGCTCCAGTTGGAGACGCGGACCATGGCCTGCTCCATGTCCTCATGCGGGCACGCTCCGCTCAGCACCCAGGCGCCGAACGCGTGGTGAAGCTCCTCGTTCCCCTCGTAGGGGATCGTCAGATCCAGGTAGCCCTCCGCGTCCTCGGCGATGAGGGCGCGGGGTACCGGTGGCTCGCTGGTCAGGCCGTCCTGCCAGCAGCGGCAGCGCACGAACGCGTCCAGGCCCATGTCAACCTCCGGATTGGGATCGTATGTTCGAGTCCCTTCGGGGGCGACCGAATTACCGGCGGAGGGCCTCCACGGCGAGGCGGGCGGCGGTGCCGATGACGGCGTCGGCCTGCGGGAGGACCGAGGTGGTGAGCGCCGAACGGGTGAAGACCGCGACCGCGTAGCGGCCGCCGTCGGGGTACTCGACGACGCCGATCTCGTTGCGGAGCGTGGGCAGCGTCCCGGTCTTGCCGCTGACGCGGACGTCGTCGTACGGGAAGCCGGACGACAGGCGGTGCGGCCAGACCTGGAGCCCGAACAGGCGGCGCATCTGGGCGCACTCGCCGGGCGGCGCGGCCTCGTCGCGCCAGATCAGGCCCATGAGCCCGGCCATCTCGCGCGGGGTGCTGCGGCTCGTACGGGCGGGGTCCAGGGCGCCGAGGCGGCTCAGCATGCCGGGCTCGTCGAGGCGTTCCCACAGCTCGCCGGCGTCGGCCAGGCCGCTGTCGGTGACCATGGAGTCGAGCAGGTCGCGGCCGTTGCCCGCCACGTGCGTGCCGGGCAGGCCCAGGGTCTTCATGGTCGCGTTGATCTCCTCGCCGCCGACCCGGTCGAAGACCGCGTCGGCGGCGGTGTTGTCGCTCACCGCGATCATCATGCAGGCCAGATCGCGCAGGGACATCCGAACCTCGTCCAGCAGCGCGGACACCCCGGTCGGCCCGGCCACGCGCTCGCCGGAGGTCAGGGTGACCTGGTCGGTCGGGTCGAGCCGCCCGGCCGCGGCGTGGCGGAAGAACGTCACCAGGAGCGGCACCTTGAACACCGAGGCCAGAACCACGGGCGCGTCGGAGCGGACGCCGATCTCCCGGCCGGTGTCCAGGTCCCGAGCGTGCAGGTGCCCGACCACCCCGGCGGACCGGAACGCCGACTCGATCGCCTCCACCGCGCTCATGGCGTGTCTCCCGCGCGGTTCCGGGGCGCCTTGTGGCGCCGCCTTCCCTCCTCGCTCGTTCCTCGCTCGTCAGTCCAGGCGGCGCCGCGCACCTCCACCGCGCTCATGCGAGGAACCCGGAGGCCGGGCGCGGGGCGACGCGGCGGGCGGGCACGCCGTCGAGCGGGCTCATGCCGGCCTCCTGGCGCAGCACGGCCGTCGCCACGGCGGTGAACTCTTCGATGGCGTGCTCCTGATCCGGGGCGAGGTCGCGGCGCCAGGCGCAGGACGTGCGCCAGGTCAGCGGCGTGCCGGCCAGGGGCCGCCAGGTGACGCCGCCGGTGTCCTCGGTACGGGCCGTCAGCGCCACCGCGGTCCCGGACAGGACCAGGCCGAGCGCGAACTGCGGGTGCCGTGCCTCGTGCACCGCCGGTGGATCGTAGCCGTGCCGGCGGCAGGACGCGAGCAGCTCGTCATAGGTGCCGGGGGACTCCTCGCGGGGGAAGACCACCAGTTCGTGCCCGGCGAGGTCGGCCAGATGCGCCTCGGGGGCGGCGGCGAGCGCGCCGTCCGCGGGGACCAGGACGCCGACCGGCTGCACGAGCGCGGGCCCGAGCGTCAGGTCGCGGGCGTCGATCGGGTGCCGTACGACGCCGACGTCCAGCGCGCCGTCGGCGAGGGCGCGGGCCTGCTCGGCGGTGCCGATCTCGCGGAGCTCCAGGCGGCGGCCGGGCGCGCGTTCGCGGAACGCGGCGATGAGCGCGGCGACGACCGGGCCGCCAAGGTCGGGCGGCAGGCCGGCGCGGACCGTGCCGATCTCACCGAGCCTGGCCCGTTCGGCCAGGGAATGGATCCGGTCCACGCGCGCCAGGAGGTCGCGGGCCTCGTCGAGGAGCAGCCGCCCGGGCGCGGTGAGCTCCACCTTGCGGCTGGACCGGTCGAACAGCCGGACGCCGAGCTCCTTCTCCAGCCGCTGGATGCGCTGGCTCAGGGGCGGCTGAGCCATGCCGAGCCGCTCCGCCGCGCGACCGAAGTGCAGTTCTTCGGCGACGATGACGAAGCAGTTCAGATGCCCGACCAGGTTCACGACCAGCAACCATATCAATCTTCATATTCAACCGACATCGATATCAATCTTGGACTTTTCGCTGGTCGCCTGGTGTCCTTGCGCTTCGACGAGAGGGGAGTGAAGATGCGCCGATCCCGTGTGGTCATCGCCGTCGTGGCGGCCCTGGCCGTGTTCGTGGGGGCGGGGGCGTGGTGGCTCCTGCGCGGAGAATCCGGGCCCGAGGGCACCGCCAAGTCCTACCTGGCGGCCTGGGAACGCAACGACTACGCCGCGATGCGCGAGCTGACCGCCGACCCGCCCGCCGACTTCGAGAAGCGGTTCGCCCAGACGCGCACCGACCTCGGCGTCGTGCGGCAGCGGTACGAGGTGGCGTCCGCGAAGAAGACCGGCGGCGACGAGGGCGGCGGCTCGTACAGCGCCACTCTCACGCTGAGCGGCGACCGCGCGTTCAGCTACGTGGGGATGCTGCCGTTCGTGAAGCGCGACGGGAAGTGGCGCGTGAGGTGGTCGCCGCAGGTCATCCACCCGTCGCTGAACGAGGGGCAGCGGCTGACAGCGGCGCGCGCCTGGCCGACGCGGGCCGGGATCACCGACGCGGCGGGCGAGAGCCTGGTCGGGTCGCCGTCGGGGTCGGTGCAGCAGCTCACCGGGCCCGTCAGCCCGGCCACCGACGAGCTCGCCAAGAAGCTGGGCGCGCCGTACCGCAAGGGCGATCCGGCCGGTGCCGACGGGCTGCAGCGGCAGTACGAGCGGCGCCTGGCGGGCACCCCGGCCGTCGCGGTGCAGATCGTGGGCGCGGGCGGCAAGCCCGTGAAGACCCTGCAGCGCTACGGCGGCAAGGAGGGGCAGGCGCTCCGCACGACGATCGACTCCAGGACCCAGAAGGCCGCCGGGGAGGCCCTCGGCGACGTGACCAAGAACGCCTCGCTGGTGGCGCTGCGGCCCTCGACCGGCGAGATCCTGGCCGTCGCCAACAAGCCGGGCGGCTACAACCGGGCTCTGCTCGGCCGCTACCCGCCGGGCTCGACGTTCAAGGTCGTCACCGCGGCGGCGCTGGTCGCGGGCGGGATCGACGCGCGCAGCTCGGTGCCGTGCCCGGCGACGACCACCGTCGGCGGCCGGTCGTTCAAGAACTACAAGAACGAGGACTTCGGCACGGTCTCGCTCCGCGACGCGTTCGCGCACTCGTGCAACACCACCTTCGCGCGGCTGGCGACCGACAAGCTGGGGGAGAAGCGGCTGGCGCAGGTGGCCGGGCAGTTCGGCTTCAACGCGCCGATCGTCGGCGGGCTGCCCGCCGCGCGCGCCTCCTTCCCCGACACCAAGGACGACACCGCGTTCGCGTCCGCCTCGTTCGGGCAGGGCGAGGTGCTGACCAGCCCGCTCAACATGGCGAGCGTCGCGGCCGCCGCAGCCTCGGGCACCTGGCGCACGCCGCGCCTGGTGGACGCCGCGCTGGCGCCGCAGGCCGTGGACGCCGGCGGCCGCAAGCCCGAGCCGCCGCACGCGCTGGAGCCCGCCGTGAAGCAGGCCCTGCACACCCTGATGCCCGCCGTGGTCAGCGAGGGAACGGCCAAGGACGTCGCCTTCCCCGCCGGAACGGCGGGCAAGACCGGGACGGCGGAGTTCGGCTCGGGCGACGACCCGCCGACCCATGCGTGGTTCATCGGCTACCGCGGTGACCTGGCGTTCGCCGTGGTAGTGGAGGACGGCGGCACCGGTGCCGAGGCCGCCGCCCCCATCGCGGCGTCGTTCCTGAAGGCCCTCTGACCCGAAGGCCCGCTAACTCGGCTTAAAGGCGGCCGAGCGCCTTGGCCAGGAGCGTGGCGGTGTTCGCGATGACCTTGTTGTCATTGGTGGACACCGCCGCGTTCTTGTTCGTGTAGATCGCCAGGACCAGCGGGGCCTTCGCGCCGGGCGGCCAGGCGACCGCGATGTCGTTGGCCGCCGCGTAGCCGAGCGATCCGGCCGAGCCGGTCTTGTCGCCGATCGTCCAGGTCTTCGGCAGGCCGGCCCGGATGCGCTCGTCGCCGGTGAGGTTGCCGCGCAGCCAGCCGTTCAGCGTCGCGCGGTCGCGCGGGTCGAGCGCGCCGCCGACCGCCACCCTGGTCAGGTCGCGGCCGATCAGCGCGGGCATCGTGGTGTCGCGCTTCTCACGCGGGTTCCAGATGTTGAGGTCGCCCTCCCAGCGGTCCAGACGCGAGATCGGGTCGCCGATGGAACGGATGTAGCGGGTCACGCCGGGCGGCCCGCCGATCTGCCGCATGACCAGGTTGGCCGCGGTGTTGTCGCTCCGGATGATCGCCTCCTGGCACAGCCGGGAGACCGGCATGCCCTCGTCGCCGTGCCCTTCGACCACGGAATTGGGCGTCTCCACCTCGTCGCTCTTCTTCCAGTGAATGACGCGGTCGAGCAGACCAGGATCGGTGCTGCGCGCCTTCTGGAGGATCGCCGAGCACGCCATCGTCTTGAACGTGGAAAGGAACGGGAAACGCTCGTGCGAGCGATAGCCGACCGTTTTGCCGGTGGCCAGGTCGATGCCGTACGCGCCGATGCGGCCGTCGTAGTCGGCCTCCATCCGGCTCAGCTGCTTACGAAGGTCGGCCCGTGCGGTGGCGGGGGTGGCCGGGGCCGTGGCCTGCTTGAACGCGACCGTGCTCCCGTGGACGGTCGAGCCGCTGGTGCCGCAGGCGGCGCCGCCGAGAAGGGCGGACGCCGCCACCACGGCGATGCCCAGCTTGGTGCGCAACCTCGGATTGTTCGTCGTCATGCGACGAGCAGACCAGAACCGCTTTTGCCCTGTCCAATATTGATATGGATAGACGGTCAATAGGCAAATGAATATGTACCGAGGTCAGAGCCAGTCGCGCAGCTTGAAGACGATGTAGAGGCTCACGCTGAGAATGATGATGACCACGGTGCTGATGACAAAGCCCCAATGGGTGTTGAACCCCGGGTACGGCACGTTCTGCCCGTAGAAGCCGGTGACCGCCGTCGGCACCGCGATGATCGCCGCCCAGCTGGTGACCTTCTTCATCACCTCGTTCATCCGGTTGCCCTGCAGCGCGATCCGGGTGTCCAGCAGGTTGGCGACCAGGTCGCGCAGGCCGTCGGTCCACTCGGCGACGCGCAGCGTGTGGTCGTAGACGTCCTGGTAGTAGGGCGACAGCACGGGCGCGACGAACCGCAGGTCGCGGCGCAGGATCGTGTTGACGACCTCGCGCATCGGCAGTCCGACCCGGCGCAGCGCGACCAGGTTCTTGCGCAGCCGGAAGCTGCGCTGCTGGATCTCGCGCACCGGGAACGAGGTCTCGAAGATGAGCTCCTCCAGCGCGTCGGCCTCGTCGTCGAGCGTCTGGGTGACGTCCAGCTGCAGGTCGACGACCAGGTCCAGCAGCCCGTACAGCAGGACCGCCGGGGTGACGCCGCCGGGATCGCCCAGCGTGATGTCGGGGGCGTCGTCCCAGCGTTCGATCAGCCTGCCGACGTCGAGGCCGGCGTCCTGGCGCACGGTCACCAGGGCGTGCTCGGTGACGAACGCGGACAGCTCGTGCAGCACCATGGTCCCGTCGGCGGTGACCTCCGGCGCGTACAGGTTCAGGAAGACGTAGGAGCGGTAGCGGTCGATCTTGGTGCGCTCGTGCGCGGAGACGGCGTCCTCGACCGCGAGGTGGTCCAGGCCGAGCTCCTCGCTGATGACGTTCAGGCCCGTGGAGTTGGGGGAGCACAGGTCCAGCCAGACCACGGTGTCGCCGCGCTCCAGGTAGTCGCTGACCTCCGAGACCGGGAAGCCCTCCTTGATCACCTTGCCGTCGCTCCAGGCACGGGTGTGCGGCGGGCTGTCCCAGGCGTGGCTCGTGCCGTCCGCTTCGGGAGCGGCCTCAGACGGGGTGTGGCCCATGAGCCCAGTGTGGACCACAACCGCGCCGATCTTGCTCTCAGCGCCCCTTCCCGGCGTGAAAAAGGGCGCTGAGAGCAAGATCGGCGTTATTTCAGCGCGGGGGTGGGGGTGGGGCGGTCGAGGTGCGGACGATCAGCTCGCCGGGGAGTGAGCGGGGTCGCGGGCGGCCGCCGTCGAGCAGGCCCAGCAGCGCGGTCATGCCCTGCGCGCCGAGCGCCTCGGCCGGGAGCCGGACCGTGGTCAGCTCCGGCTCCAGCGCGATGGCCAGCTGGAGGTCGTCGAAGCCCGTCACCGACACGTCGCGCGGTACGTCCAGGCCGCGCGCCCGCGCCGCCTTGTAGGCGCCCGCGGCCATCAGGTCGTCGTCGCAGACCAGGGCCGTCGGGCGGTTGTGGCGGTCCAGGAGCTCGCCGGCCGCGTCCCGGGCCGAGCCGACGTCGAGCGTGCCGGAGGCGCGGATCAGCGAGCCGCCGGGCATCGCGCGCACGGCGGCGGCGAGGGCGTCGCCGCGGATCCGGAACGTCCACTGGTCGATCGAGGCGGCCACGTGCCCGATCCGCCGGTGCCCGAGCGCCGCCAGGTGCGCGGCCACCGCGCGCATCCCCTCGGCGACGTCGAACAGCACGGTGGTCGCGCCGCCCTCGGGATCGCTGTCGAGCATCACGACCGGCGTACCGGAGAACCGGCTCACCACGTCCGCCGCCAGCGAGGAGGTGAGGATGCCGTCGATCGCCTCGTGCGGCGCGGCGAACGGGCTGTCGGCGGGCCCGGCGTCGTCGGGCCACGGGTAGACGACCACGCCGAAGCCGTGCTCGGCGGCGACCCGGGCGGCGCCCGCGTGCACGGCGCCGAAGAAGGGCGCGGCGAGCGAGGGGATGATGAGCATGACGGTGCGCGTGGTGCCGAGCCGCAGGTTGCGCGCGGCGAGGTTCGGCCGGTACCCGAGCCGCACGGCCGCCTCCTGGACGGTCTGCGCGGTGGCGGGCGAGATCCGGCCCGTCCATTTCCCGCCCATCACGAGCGAGACGGTGGACTGCGAGACCCCGGCGGCCTGGGCCACGTCGCGGCTGGTCGGGCGACCGGTTGACGACACCTCTGCCTCCTCGGAGCCGCTCCCGCCGAATCCGGACGCAGAACAGACTAGAGGTCCGCGGCCCCGACGTGGTACGTATGACGCGGTCAGTAATACGTATGACTGGCGATCGACAGCGGATTCGGGGAGTAGATGCGCGCGTACGGCGAATTCCTGCGGCTGCCCTATGCCGCCCGGTTGCTCGGCGGCACCCTGCTGGGGCGGCTGCCGAACGGGATGGGGATGCTCGCGGTCGTCCTGCACGTACGTTCGGAGGGCGGCGGCTACCCGCTCGCCGGAACGCTCGGCGCCGCCCTCGGCCTGTCCATGGCCGCGGGCCAGCCGGTACTCGGCCGCGCGATGGACCGCCTGGGGCAGACCCGCGTCCTGCTGACCTCCGCGACGCTGTCGGCCGTGGGCTTCACGCTGCTCGCCCTGGTCGGCATCCACCCGCTGCCGGTCGCCGTCCTCGCGGTCGTCCTCGCCGGATTCGCCACCCCGCCGCTGGAAGCCGGGCTCCGGGCGCTCTGGCAGGCCGTCCTGCCCGGGCCCGCCCAGGTCCAGGCGGCGTACGCGCTGGACGCCGCCTCGCAGGAGTTGCTCTTCACGGTCGGTCCGCTGCTGGTGGTCGGAGCCGCGGCCCTGTCCACCGAGACCGCGCTCGTGCTCACCGGCGCCCTCGGCATCGCCGGAACGCTGGTCGTCGCGTGCTCCCGGCCCTCCCGCGAATGGCGCGGCGAGCCTCGTGCCTCCGACTGGGCGGGCCCGCTGCGTTCGACCGGACTGCGCGTCCTGCTGCTCTCGCTGGCCTGCGCGGGCATCGCGCTCGGCGTGTACGCGGTCGCCGTCGTCGCCTATGCCGAACGGCTCGGCAAGGACCTCTCCTCGGGACTGCTGCTGGCGTCGATGGCCGGTGGGGCGCTGGTCGGCGGGCTGGTCTACGGGATGCGGTCGTGGCCGGGAGAGGCGCATCGCCGGCTGCCGTGGCTCATCGCGGCGCTCGCCCTCGGCTACCTGCCGCTGATGTGGGCGCCCGGGCTCGCGGTGATGTCCGTCCTGGCCTTCCTCAGCGGGATCTTCCTGGCGCCCGTGCTGGCGTGCAGCTTCACGCTCGTCGACCGGCTGGCCCCGGCCGGCACGGTGACCGAGGCGTTCGCCTGGGTGGTCGCCGCGGTCGGCGCGGGCGGCTCGCTCGGCTCGGCGGTCTCGGGCCTCGGCGAGGACCTGGCCGGAGTCTCCGGCGCGTTCGCCGGCGCCGGGATGGGCGGCGTGCTCGCGCTGCTCATCTGCCTGCTCGGTCTCCGTACGCTGCGCCCTGCGGTGCCCCAAGGGAGGGCGGCCACTAGAGTGGCCGTATGAACCGGCAGGGGGTATCGCGAGCGGCTGCGCTCATGCTGCTCCTCGGCCTGTTCGTGATGCACGGCGTGACGGCCTCGCCGTCGCCGGTCCACGTGTCGGACCCGCTGACGATGTCCATGTCGGCGTCGATGGCTCCCCAAGGCTCGATGAGCGCCATGGGGCAGAGCGTCATGAAGCAAAGCGTCATGGGGCAGCACGTCGCGATGACGAGCCCGAGCGAGCACGGCGGTCACGGTGTCGACTGCGCCGCCGGAGCCATCTGCTTCGCCCTGCTGATCATGGCGCTCGTGCTGGCGCTGGCCCTGGGACGTCCCATGGGTCTGCTCCCGCTGCACGCCGTATGGGCGTGGCTGACCCAGCGGCGCCGCGGCCCGCCGGAGCCCAGGCCACCCAGCGTCTATCAACTCTCGGTGTTGCGGCTGTGACAGGCGTGCGTCCTCGCATGCCTGAAATCAGACGACAACACGGAGACAAGTGTGAAGAAGCAGTTTCTGGCGATCGGCGCGAGCGCGATCGTCCTGTTCGGCGCGGCCGCGTGCGGCGGTGACGACGCCAAGGGCGACGACGGGCACAGCGGCGGTATGGCGAGCCACGGCATGTCGGCCTCGCCCTCGGCCCCGGCGGCTCAGGGGCACAACGAGCATGACGTCACGTTCGCCCAGATGATGATCCCGCATCACCGGCAGGCCGTGGAGATGTCCGAGGTCGTCCTGGCCGGGAGCAAGAACCCACAGGTCAGAAAGCTGGCCGAGCAGATCCGGAACGCCCAGGACCCGGAGATCCAGACGATGTCCGGCTGGCTCAAGCAGTGGGGCGCGGGCTCCGGCGACATGGGCGGCATGGCCGGGATGCACCACGAGATGCCCGGGATGATGGGCGCGAAGGACATGGCCGCGTTCGGCAGGCTCAAGGGCGCCGCGCTCGACCGCAGGTTCCTCACCATGATGATCGAGCACCATCAGGGCGCGGTCACCATGGCCGGGACCGAGCAGGCCAAGGGGTCCTACCCGCAGGCCAAGGCCCTCGCCGACTCCATCATCAAGGCGCAGCAGGCCGAGATCGCGACGATGCGCGGCCTGCTCAAATCCAGGAGTTGAACCAGATCCGGTCGTGCCACTGGTCGTAGGTGATCACCTTGGCGGCCAGGATCGGATAGAAGTAGGCGAAGTTCACCAGCACCACCAGCATGAACGCACCCGCCGCCGCGGCGCCGACCACCCGGCGCGAGCCGATGAGCGTCGCGGAGGCGGGCGCGGCCAGGTGCTTGGCCGGGCTCGGTCCGGGCGCGGGCCCGATGAGATAGCCGAGCGCGAGCACGATCGCCAGGCACATGAACGGGATCATGGGCGTGGCGTAGAAGATGAACATCGTCCGGTCGTTGAACGCGGGGACGAACCACGGGATCCAGCCCGCCAGGAAACCCAGCAGGATGGCCCCGGCCCGCCAGTCGCGCGCGACCGCCCAGATTCCGATGCAGACGATCAGGGCGACGATGGCGCCCCACCACAGCGCGGGCGTTCCGATGCCGAGGATCTCCCGCGAGCAACGCACGCCGCCGCAGCCGGTCTTGGGCTCGTTGTAGAAGAAGGCCACCGGGCGGGCCAGCACGGGCCAGTCCCAGGGCCACGACTGGTAGGGGTGCTTGGCGTCCAGGCCGGTATGGAAGTTCCACATCTCCTGGTGGTACTTCCACAGCTTCGGCATCGCCTCGAACGGCCGCCACAGCGGGAAGCTCGCCGCGTCGCCGCGACCCCAGCCGCCTGGCTTGAAGATCCAGCCGGACCAGGTGGCGATGTAGGTGACGACGGCCACCACGACCAACTGCACGAACGCGGGCCCGGCCTCCAGCAGGAGCGCCCCGGAGAACGGCCGCTGGACCCGGGCGGCGCGGCGGGCGCCGAAGTCCCACAGCACGACCATGAGCCCGAAGGCGAAGATGTAGTAGATGCCGGTCCACTTGGTGGCCAGGGACATGCCCAGGCACACGCCGGCCGGGATCCGCCACCAGTGCATGACGAACGGCCCGAAGATCGACCGGTGACCTGCTTCGGCGGCCTCGGCGAGGCGGCGCCGCGACTTGTCGCGGTCGACGACCAGGCAGGCGAACCCGGCCAGGACCCAGAACATGACGAAGACGTCCAGCAGCGCGGCGCGGCTGGTCACGAACGCCAGCCCGTCCACCGCCAGCAGCAGCCCGGCGGCGCAGCCGAGCAGCGTCGAGCCGGTCATCCGGCGGCCCACCCGGCACAGGATGAGGACGGTCAGCGTGCCGATCAGCGCGGGCATGAAGCGCCAGCCGAACGGCGTCGCCCCGAACATCCACTCGCCGAGCGCGATCATCAGCTTGCCGGCGGGCGGGTGCGCGACGAACGACGGGCCGTCCGCCCAGATGTTGGCGTGCTGGTCGGCCAGCAGGAGCTTGTCGGCGTCCTTGACCGTGTTGTGCTCCCAGCCGAACTTCAGGATGGCCAGCGAGTCCTTGGCGTAGTAGGTCTCGTCGAAGACCACCGCGTGCGGGCTCGACAGCCGGTCGAACCGCAGGAACCCGGCGAACGCCGTCACCAGCAGCGGCCCCAGCCATCCCCACAGGGCGCTGCCCGGGATCGGCGGGGCGAGCCACTCGCGCAGGGAGGGCGGGCGGCGCCGCACCTCTTCCTCGGGGGCGTCCACCGGCGCACTATCCGTCATCGCCATTCCGCCATCGTACGGGCGTATTAGGTACGGGTTGGGTCAGGTCCGCAGGGTGGCCGCCGACCAGGGGAGTGTCGCGGGCTCGAGCCCGGCCCCACCGCAGGCCGGGACCCGGGCCTGCCGTGGGCCTGCCGTGGGGCGCGACCCGGGCCCGCCGGGGAGACGAGAGAATAGAGGTGTGACGGGGAACGAGACGCACGAGGAGACCGGGACCCTGCTGCTCGGAGCGGCGCCGATCGGACGGCCCGAGGACGCCTCGGCGCGGCTGCGTTCGGCGCTGGCCGGGGTCGGGATCATCGCCGCCGAGGACACCAGGCGGCTGCGCCGGCTGGCCTCCGACCTGGGCGTGGAGATCGGCGGCCGGATCGTCTCGTACTACGAGCAGAACGAGAAGGCACGCGCCGAGGAGCTGCTCGAGGAGCTGCTGAACGGCCGGGACGTGCTGGTGATCACCGATGCCGGGATGCCGGGCGTGTCCGACCCCGGCTACCGGCTGGTCGTCGCCGCGGTGGCCGCGGGCGTGCCGATCTCCGTTCTGCCTGGCCCGTCGGCCGTCACCACCGCCCTGATCGTGTCCGGGCTGCCCACCGACCGCTTCTGCTTCGAGGGGTTCGCGCCGCGCAAGCCGGGCGAACGGGCCCGCCGCCTGACCGAACTCGCCGCCGAACGCCGCACGATGGTCTTCTTCGAGTCGCCGAGACGGCTCGAAACGACCCTGAAGGCGATGGCCGAGGCGTTCGGGACCGACCGGCCCGCCGCCGTCTGCCGCGAGCTCACCAAAACCTACGAAGAGGTCGTCCGCGGGACGCTGGGCGAGCTGGCGGACTGGGCGGACGAGAACGTCAAGGGCGAGATCACCCTGGTGGTCGGCGGCGCACCCGAGGGCGGGGGCCTGTCGGATCCCGCCGATCTGGCCGCCGAGGTCGCGTCCCGTGAGGCGTCCGGAACCCCGCGTAAACAGGCCATGAGCGAGGTGGCCAAGGAAAACGGCGTGCCCAAAAGGGTGGTCTACGACGCCGTCCTGGCGGCCAAGGGGTAGCCGCCACGTTCGGAACGGTCCACTCCCGGGAATCCCTACATCGATAGGCGCGTTGGACGAAAATAGGAGTCCTAAGCGCAAGTGGCGGTCACCGAGGGGGTGGGGGCCGTGCGCGATGCATGGTCGAGCCACGAGAACTGGGTCTACGAGTGCCTGTGCTGCGCCACGACCTGGGAAGAACAGTTCGAGGTCCGTCACACTGCCGACGGGCATGGCGGCGAGGCGGTCGTCTACGAACACGACGGGCACCGGTGCACGACGCCCTGGACCGATCATGTCTGCCCCAACTGCGAGAGCCAGAACGTGAAGGCGTTCTCGGCCCCCTGGGGCAAGCACGGTGCGGTGTCCAAGGCCCGGCGCGGTGACGATCTGGAGCTGGTCTTCCGGCTCCGTCGACTGCACGCCTGGTAACCGAGCGGCTCAGGAGGCCGGGGCCGGCTCCCTGGCGGTTCGTTCGGCGTCATCGTCGAGCGCCGGACGCCCACGTCCTCTGACGCAGGCCAGCCCGGCGGCCAGGCAGGCGAACGGCACCGCGACGACCACGTACCGGTAGTCGAAGTCGGTCGTCACCGGCGGCACGACCAGCAGCGCGGTCGAGGTCAGCCAGGGCAAGGCGACGGCCGAGTCCGGTCGACGCCTCTGCCGTGCCCAGACGCCGAACGGCACCAGCAGCACGACCGCGAGCGCCGTCCCCGGCAGGGCCACGACCTGCTGATAGCCGCGGACCATCGTGGCGAACGGCTCGTGCGTGCGCGTCCGAGCCGACCCGTGCTCATAGGCCTGGATCGTCTCGGTCGGCGTTCCGCCCTTGTAGACGTTCCACTTGGGCTGGTGCTGCGGGTGCTTGAGGAAGGTGTAGCCGTCGACCACGTAGGGCGTCGGGTACTTGGCCCGCACAGGAGAGAAGGTGCGGACGAACAGGTCGTAGGAAACGGCCTGCACATAGTCCAGCGGCTGCGTCTTGATGGCCTCCAGCGCGAACCGCTGGGCCCGGTCGTTCTGCTCGGCCGTGAAGACCTGCCCGGGCGCCCACCCGAGCGGGTTGGGGTCGTCGGTGTTCCAGATCTGCGTGGACGAGGACCTGCGATGCCCCGGCTCACCGACCGGGCAGAGCCCCGCCAGGTCCGGCGAAGGCTTGATCTTCTCGCAGTCCGCGAACGCGGCCGTCCGCCCCCACAGGAAGATCCCGTCGGTCACCGAGATCGCGTACGTCCCGTTCTCCGCGTGGAACCAGCCCGCGTACAGCGGCAGCGGCAGTAGCCCGGCCACCGCCAGCGCGGCCGGCCGCCGCCATCCGACCCGCTGGAACGCCAGCACCCCCAGCGCGATCAGCAGCACCGGCAGCCCGATCGTCCGAGTCAGCGTGGCCGCCGCCAGCAAAAGCCCCGCCGCGGCGCACATCCACACCGACGGCGTGCGCCACAGCACCAGCACGACCGCGGTGATCACGAGGAACTCGAACAGCGTGTCCGACAGGATGACCTGCTCGAGCTGGATCTGGTTGCCGTCCAGCAGCACCGGCACCGCCGCCAGTACAGCCCCCCACCCCGGCAGCCCCCGCCGCCGCAGCAGGGCGTAGATCATCACGCCGATCGCCAGGCCCATCAGGTGCTGGAGCCCCGCCACCAGCGCGAAGCTGTGGAACGGCTTGAGCACCCACAGCCAGATCCCGTACCCGACCGGCCGGATCGGGTGCGCGAACGGATCCAGCCCGATCCGCACGTAGTCATAGCTGTCGTTGAACCACAGCGCCGGCGTATAGCCCAGCATCGCCACCACGCGCACCACCGCGCCGACCGCGAGCACGATCGCGAACGGCCGGTGGGCGCGCACCAGCGCACCCAGCCGGCCGGCGGCGGAGCTGAGCGAGACCATCAGGTCGCGGCCTCGGGGACCTTCTCCTCGACCTCCGGGACGACGACCGGCTGCTCCTCGGGAGCGAGCACGGTCGGGGTGCGGCGCCGCAGCCGGACGAGCCTCGTCCGGGTCTCGGCGGAGAACGCGATGCCGGCGGCGATCCCGGCCAGCGGGATGGCGGGCAGCACGTACCGGTAGTCGAACTCGGCGGTCGCGGCGGGCGCGAGCAGCAGACCGGTGGCCAGCGTCCAAGGAAGCAGGGCTTTGCCGCCCAGCCGCCGCCACATGACCAGCATGCCGCCGAGGCCGATCAGCAGGAGCACGCCGACCATCGTGCCGCGCATGTAGATGTAGTCCTGGTACACGCGGATGACACTGCCGAACGGCTCGACGACCTTGGTCTGGGCGTTGCCGTGCTCGTACTGGTCGGCCTCTTCCTTGGCCGTGGCGCCGCCGCCCATGTGCCAGTCGGGCAGGGGGTTCGGGTTCTTGTCGAACTCGTACTGCTTATAGGTGTCGCGGTCGGGGAAGACGTACCGGTTCCACTCGAAGACGCGGAAGAAGTCGTGCGCGACGACCCTGGCGTAGTCGCCGGGCTGCGCCATGATCGCCCGCTTGGAGAAGCGGTTGGCGATGGTGTTCTGCTGGGCGCCGAACTTCTTGCCGCTGTAGCGGTTGAGCGGGGAGGCGGCGTTCCAGATGCCGTCCTGGGAGTTGGGCAGCCGGTTCTGGACCTCGGTGCACAGCGCCATCTCGTCCACCGGCAGCTGGTCGGCGAACTTGTGGCAGTCGGCGAACTTGTAGACCCGGGCGTACAGGAAGATCCCGTTGCTCTCGGTCATCGCGAACTTGCCGTGCTCGACCTTGTACCAGCCCATGTAGCCGATCACCGGCAGCATGCAGGCGGCCAGCATCACCGCGATCATCCGCCACTGGAACCGGCGGATGACCATGTAGACGAGCACGCCCAGCAGCACGGGGAGACCGACCGAGCGGGTGAGCCAGGAGACGCCCACGATCAGGCCGAGCGCGGCCGACAGCCGCCAGGTGAGTTGATCGTTCCAGAGCAGCAGGGTGACCGCCGCGACCACAAGGAACGTGAACATGGTGTCCGACAGGACCAGGTGCTCGAGCTGGATCTGGTAGGCGTCCAGCAGGACCGGGGCCGAGGCCAGGGCGGCGCCCCAGGCGGGCAGCTTGAACTTGCGGCGCAGCAGGGCGTAGATCATCACGCCCATGGCCAGCCCCATCAGGTGCTGCAGACCGGCGACCAGGGCGAAGCTGTGGAACGGCTTGAGGATCACGAGCAGGAACGAATACCCGTCCGGCCGCAGCGGGTGCGGGTACACCTTCATCGCCACGTGCAGATAGTCGAAGCTGTCGTTGAAGAACATCACCGGCGGGTAGCCGAGCATCGCGATCAGCCGCAGCAGCGCGCCTATGGCGAGGATCACAGTAAAGATCGGGTGACGGCGCATCAAAGCCCAGGTGCGGGCGGACCTGTCCCGGGCGAACGTTCGAACCTGCGCGGCGTCGGGGCGCCGCGCGGCCACGGCCTTGAACCTCTCGATGGCACCCGTCAACGCCGACCCAACCTTTCCGGGCCGCGGTGCCCGTATGCTTGACGTCCTAGCCTGCCGCCCGCGGCCGTGGCGAAGAGGGCCTTTGGGTTGCAAATGCGCAACACGATACGGTCGCTCTTGCGCGGAGCGGCGCACATCACCCGTCCCTGGCAGGCATCATGACCACCATGACCAACGACGGGCCGCCCAGCGGAACACGACGAGATTAGTTCAAAATACCGCAGACGGTCACCAGGGGTAACGAAGGAGATCGCGTGGAACTCTCCGTAGTGATGCCATGTCTGAACGAGGCCGAAACAGTCGAGACCTGCGTCCGCAAGACGATCGGCTTCTTCGAGGACAGCGGCATCGACGGCGAGGTCGTCATCGCCGACAACGGCAGCACCGACGGCAGTCAGCAACTGGCCAGGGAGGCCGGTGCGAGGGTCGTTCCGGTCGTCGACAAGGGCTACGGCAACGCCCTGATGGGCGGGATCCGTTCCGCCCGGGGCACGTACGTGGCCATGGGAGACGCCGACGACTCCTATGACTTCACCACGCTCGGCCCGTTCGTGGAGGACCTGCGCGACGGCGCGGACCTGGTCATGGGCAACCGGTTCCAGGGCGGCATCGCCCCCGGTGCCATGCCGAAGCTCCACCGCTACCTCGGCAACCCGGTGCTGAGCTTCGTCGGGCGGCTCTTCTTCGGCAGCAAGATCGGCGACTTCCACTGCGGGCTGCGGGCCTTCAACAAGGAGTCGATCATGCGGCTCGGCCTGCAGACCGGCGGCATGGAGTTCGCCAGCGAGATGGTGGTGAAGGCCACCCTCGCCAAGTACGACATCCGCGAGCGGCCGACCACGCTGTCGCCGGACGGCCGGACGCGCGCCCCGCACCTCAACACCTGGCGTGACGGATGGCGTCATCTGCGCTTCCTCATGCTCTACAGCCCCCGATGGCTGTTCCTGATCCCCGGACTCGTCTTTATGACGCTCGGACTGGTCGCGGGGATCGCGCTGTCCTTCGGTCCGGTGCGGATCGGCGAGATCTCCTTCGACGTCGACACCCTCGTCGGAGCGGGCGCGGCCCTGGTGATCGGCTTCCAGGCGGTGCTGTTCGCCCTGCTCACCAAGGTGTACGCCATGCAGGAGGGATTCCTGCCCCACGACTCGCGGGTGCAGAAGATCACAGACTGGTGGAGCCTCGAACGGGGCCTGCTGCTCGGTGGTCTGCTGGCCGTGGCCGGCCTCGGCGGCCTGATCGCCTCGGTGATGCACTGGCGGGTCAACAGCTTCGGCGAGCTCGACCCGCGCGAGTCGCTGCGCATCGTGGTCCCCGCCGCCACCGCCCTGGTCGTGAGCCTCCAGGCCATCTTCGCCTCGCTCTTCGTCAGCATCCTGGGCATCCGCCGCCGCCAGCACCCGCCCCTCACCGATCCGGCCGAGGAGGCGGCGGGCGTGGTCGACGCCGCCGCGCACAAGGTGGCGTCCGAGGAGGCCGCCGAGACCAAGGCCGAGACCGTGAAGGCCGGGTCCGACGAGGTCAAGGCCGCCAAGTCCGAGGCCGCCGAATAGCGGTCTCCGCATGATCCAACGATCGGGCCCGGGGGAGTAGCTCCCTGCGGGCCCGATCTCATGAGGGCGAACGAGAGCAAGAACAAAGAGAGAGGGCCCGGGAACCTGGTTCCCGGGCCCTCTCTCTTATGTCCTGTGTCGTTCTGCCTCCTACCCGGCCGTCATGGCGGGCTCGGGGGTGCTCGGGGCCTCGGGCGGCGGCTTGGGCTCGGAGGAGCTCTGCCTGCGGTCCCAGGGCATGGCCAGCGCGAGGAACGGGATGACCAGGATCGAGGCCCGGGCCCACCAGGAGTGGGCGATCCACCAGTCGGTCTCGCCGAGCTGGGTGAGGGCCAGGTAGCCGATGCCGGCCCAGACCGCCGAGACGCCGATGGCCCACTGCGACCAGCGGGTGGGCCTGGCGACCAGGAACGGGGTGAACCACAGCAGGTACTGCGCGCCCATCCGGGGCGTGACGATCATGAAGGCGAGCAGCATCGCGGTCGTCATGTCGAGCCGGTTGCCGCGCCGCCACATCCAGGCCACCACGCCCAGCGAGGCGTACAGCACGATCTGCCCGATCCGCGAGTACGCGGGGACCAGGTCCCAGTTGCCGCCCGTCAATAGAGCGGTCCAACCCCACTCACCGACGATCGGCCGGACGCCGCCGACGTACTGGGCCACGTTGATGATGCTCTGCCAGCTGCTCTTCACGAACAACGGCAGCGTCGCGAGGAAGGCGAGCGGCACCGCGCCCGCCGCGATCAGCCCGTACAGCCGCAGCCGCCAGGTGGGCAGCATCGACAGCACCACGGGCAGCAGCACGATCGGCCAGCTCTTCGCCGACAGCGACAGCCCGAACAGCGCGCCGACCGACACCGCGCGGATGATCGCGGCGCGGCCGTCGCCGGCCCGGTCGCGAGCGGGCATGGCGACCACATAGGCGCCCACCAGGAACGCCAGCGCGACGGGCTCGACCTGCGCGTGGATGATCGACACCATCAGCGCGATCGGGTTGCACGCGTACTGGAACCGGCGCATCCGCCCGCGGGCGGGACCGGCGAGCTTGCCGACCAGCACGATCAGCACCATGTCCGCGATGAACGTGCAGAGCCGTCCGGCGACCACCCAGGGCAGCCCGACGCTCAGGCCCAGCGCGTAGAAGTACGGCACCATCGGCAGGAAGTGCCAGGAGCCGTCGGTGCTGAGCACCGGATCCTGGCCGTGCAGAACCGCCTCGCCGGCCGGTTTGAAGCCTTCGAGGAAGTCGACCGGCTGCCAGGCGCTGGTCGCCGCCAGCACGAGCAGCACGACGCGGAAGGCAAGGCCCGTCGCCAGCGTGACGCGCAGGGACGGTTGCCAGGAACGCCGTTGGGCCGCGATCGCCAGGCCGAAGCCGGCGATGAGGAGAAGTGCGGTGAAGATTGGCTGATCCATCGCAGACCAGAGTGTCAGTCTTCCCAGGTGAGGGGCCAGGACAAGATGAAACTCTCAGGAAACTTTCAGAAGTTCGAGAGGGTTTGGGCCGGGGGAGATGTCCGCATCGATCCCTCGCGATCTCGACCGCGATCCCGACGCCTCGCACCCGACGGCCCGTACCGGACCCTACCGGCTGCCCGACCTTGGTGGATCCACCGAGCGCCGTGGATATCGTCCACCGCGAGCCTTGGACATCGAGTGCGATCCGGCCGGGCGCGCCCTCTAGTCTTGGAACATGTCCTCGCCCAGCCGACACATCCTCACCGCGCCCGCCTGGCCGTACGCCAACGGGCCCCGCCACATCGGGCACGTCTCCGGCTTCGCGCTGCCCGCCGACATGTTCAGCCGCTACCAGCGGATGGCGGGCAACAAGGTGCTGATGGTGAGCGGCACCGACGAGCACGGGACCCCGATCCAGGTGCAGGCCGACAAGGAGGGCGTGACCGCCCGCGAGCTGGCCGACCGCTACAACCGGGTGATCGCCGAGGATCTGCACGGCCTGGGCATGTCGTACGACCTGTTCACCCGGACCACGACGCGCAACCACTACGCGGTGGTGCAGGAGCTCTTCAAGGGGCTGCACGACAACGGGTACGTGTTCACCAAGACGACGATGGGCGCGATCTCGCCGTCCACGGGCCGGACGCTGCCCGACCGCTACATCGAGGGCACCTGCCCGATCTGCGGGTACGACGGCGCGCGCGGCGACCAGTGCGACAACTGCGGCAACCAGCTGGACCCGATCGACCTCATCAACCCGGTCAGCCGGATCAACGGCGAGACGCCGGTGTTCGTGGAGACCGAGCACTTCATGCTCGACCTGCCCGCGTTCACCGAGGTGCTCGGCCGATACCTGCGGTCCAAGCAGGGCGAGTGGCGGCCGAACGTGCTGAAGTTCGCGCTCAACCTGCTGGACGACCTGCAGCCGCGCGCGATCAGCCGCGACCTGGACTGGGGCGTGCCGATCCCGCTGGACGGCTGGCGCGACAACCCCAACAAGAAGCTGTACGTGTGGTTCGACGCGGTGGTCGGCTACTTCAGCGCGTCGGTCGAGTGGGCGCGGCGTTCCGGCGACCCGGAGGCGTGGCGGGCCTGGTGGCAGGACCCCGAGGCGCTGGCCTATTACTTCATGGGCAAGGACAACATCGTCTTCCACGCCGAGATCTGGCCCGCGATGCTGATGGGCTACAACGGCAAGGGCGACCGTGGCGGGACACCGGGTTCGCTCGGCGAGCTGCACCTGCCGGACGAGGTCGTGTCGTCGGAGTTCCTGACGATGGAGGGCCGCAAGTTCTCCTCGTCGCGGCAGGTCGTCATCTACGTGAAGGACTTCCTGGAGCGGTACGACGTCGACGCGCTGCGGTATTACATCGCGGTCGCCGGCCCGGAGAACCAGGACACCGACTTCACCTGGAGCCACTTCCGCGAGCGCAACAACAACGAGCTGGTCGCCCAGTGGGGCAACCTGGTCAACCGCGCCGTGAACATGGCCGCCAAGGACTACGGCGCGATTCCCGAGGCGGTCGACCTGACCGACGCCGACCGCGCGCTGCTGGAACGCAGCAAGGCGGGCTTCGCGGCGGTCGGCGGCGAGCTCGGCCGGTCCCGGTTCAAGAACGCGGTGACCGAGGCGTTCGACGTGGTCCGCGACGCCAACGGCTACCTGTCGTCGCAGGAGCCGTGGAAGATCAAGGACGACCCGGTGCGCAAGGGCACGGTCCTGCACGTCGCGCTGCAGGTCGTCGACGACGCCAAGACGCTGCTCACCCCGTTCCTGCCCGAGTCCTCGCAGAAGGTGTACGAGCTGCTCGGCGGCGAGGGCGTGTGGAGCGGCATGCCGGACCTGAAGACGGTGTCGGAGGACGGCGGCCCTGACTACCCGATCCTGACCGGCGACTACGACCGGGCGAAGGCGACCTGGGAGTCCACGCCGATCAAGCCGGGCGTTCCGCTGGCCAAGCCGACCCCGCTGTTCAAGAAGCTCGACGAGTCCATCGTGGAGGAGGAGCTGGCGCGCCTCGGCGGCGACGGATCGTGAGCTGCGACGGAGCTGGAGGCGAGAAGTCATGAGCGGTGAGGAGCAGGGCGGGCAGGCGTCGAGGTCGGTGCCGCCGCTGCCCGAGCGCCTGCCGGTGGACGTCTTCGACAGCCACTGCCACCTCGACATCGTCGACATGCCGGTGGCCGAGCAGCTCGCCTCGGCCAAGGCGGCGGGCATCACGCGGATCGTCACGATCGGCTGCGACCTGCCCTCGTCGCGGTTCGCCGCCGACACCGCGAGCGAGTTCGACGCCGTCTACGGCGCCGTCGCGATGCACCCGAACGAGACGACCGGGATCACCGACGACGTCCTGAACGACATCGCCAAGCTGGCCGCGCTGCCGAAGGTGCGCGCGGTCGGCGAGACCGGGCTGGACTACTACCGGGACTGGGCGCCCAAGGAGGACCAGCACCGCTCGTTCCGCGCGCACATCGACATCGCCAAGCGCACCGGCAAGGCGCTGGTCATCCACGACCGCGAGGCGCACGACGACGTGCTGGCGATCCTGCGCGAGGAGGGCGCCCCGGAGAAGGTGGTCTTCCACTGCTTCTCCGGTGACGGCGACATGGCCAAGGTCTGCGCCGAGCGGGGCTACGTGATGAGCTTCGCGGGGAACGTCACGTTCAAGAACGCCGAGCCGCTGCGCGACGCGCTGCGCGAGGCGCCGCTGGAGCTGATCCTGGTGGAGACGGACGCGCCGTTCCTCACCCCGATCCCGCACCGCGGCAAGCCGAACGCCTCGTACCTCATCCCGCACACCGTGCGCTTCATGGCCGACATCAAGGGCGTGGACCTCGACGCGATGTGCATGGCCATCGCCGCCAACGGAGAACGCCTCTTCGGCCCCTGGTGATTCGGCGGGTGCGTTCCGTCAGTGCGTGTGCTCTGGCTGAACGTCCTCGAAGGAGAGCGCGCTGAGCCGCAGTTGGCGGGCGCGTTCAGGGCCGGTGAGGGCGTGCCGGGACGTGATGATCACCGCGCCGCCCGGCGTGACCGGCGTCCACGGCTGGAGCTGTGCGGCCGAGTCCACGTTGTCGAGGACGACCAGCACCCGGCGTCCCGCCGCGTTGCGCAGCAGCGCCGTGGCCTGACCGCCGGTGTCCCTCGGCGTTCGTACGTTGTGGAGGGGCGAGCCGCGCAGATCCAGGTACAGGAGCCCGTCGGGAAAGAGGCCGGCGGCCAGGTGCGCGGCGCGGAGCGCGAGCGCCGACTTGCCCACCCTCGGCGGGCCGCTGATCACCGTGAGGGGGGTGTCCGCCAGGGTCTGGATCAGCAGGCCGAGTTCGCGGCCGCGCCCCGCCAGAAAGGGTGGCGAATTCGGCCGGCGTTCAAGCGGATGACGCATTTCACTAACTGTTCCCCGTGTGCAATATCCCCGAATGTGGCATTGTGGCAGAAATGCTCGCAGGGTGCTTCCTGGAAGGTTATAGGGTGACCGCGTGAAGGGCGTTCTGGTGCAGTGGCGGGTCGCCTCCGGCGAGACCCGGTCCGTGGATCTGGACGACGGCGCCGAGTTGACGTTCGGGCGGGGCGAGGTCGACCTGGTGCTGGACGACCCCGGCGTCTCGCGGCTCGCGGGCCGGATCAGGGCGGCGGGCGACCACTGGCTGATCAGCAATCTCAGCCGCGGCTCGACCTATGTCGTGGAGAATCCCGAGGGCGCCGGCGAGTTCGTGAAGGCGGCGCCGCGGCGGCTGGCGATGCCGGTCCCGTTCGAGTTCTCCCGCGTCGTGCTGCCGACGCAGGCGAGCACCATCGACTTCCTGGTGTTCGCGCCGAGCCATTTGTACGCCGATCCCGACATCCCCGCCGACCAGGTCGGCGAGGCGACGATGCTGCCCTTCCCGCTCGACGTGACGGCCAAGTACTTCCTGGTGCTGATCGCGCTCTGCGAGCCGCGGCTGCGCGACGCCGCCGCGGTGGCGATCCCGACCGTTCCGGAGATCATCGACCGGCTCAGCGGGCTGGAGTCGTGCCGCGACCTCAGCCGGTCCGCGGTCAACTTCCACATCGACTACCTGGCGGGCACCAAGCTGCGGGTCAAGGAGCCGGGCGAGGGCCGCAACGCCAAGGCCGACTGGCAGCGGGCCGCGCTGGTCGCACTGGTGCTGCGCTTCAATCTCGTACGCGAGGAGCATCTGGCTCTGCTGCCTTGACGGGCGCGGCCCTCGTCTCGTTGTCGCGAGCGGAGGGCAGGAACAGTGCCACCACGGCCGCCAGCGCGGTGAAGCCGAGCGTCCACCAGAAGGCGTGCTGGAAGGCGGAGGCGGCCGAGTGTCCGACGAGCTGACGTTCCAGGACCAGCGCGATCACGGCGCCGCCGAACGAGCCGCCGACCTGCTGGAGGATGCGCGTCGCGCTGCTGGCGTGCGGGAACTGCGCCGGGGTCAGCCCCTGGTAGGCGGCGGCCAGGATCGGGATCATGACGGCGCCCATCCCGGCGCCCCGGACCACCAGCGCGACCGCCAGCAGCGCCTCGTTCGTGTGCGGACCGGCCAGGGCGTACGGCACGGTCCCGGCGACCGCCACCGCCAGACCGCCCAGCAGCACCGGCCGTGCGCCGACGCGGTCGGTGAGCCGGCCCGCGGCCGTCCGGCTGAGCAGCGCGCCCACCCCCTGCGGCGCCAGCAGGAGACCCGCGCTCAGCGCGCTCGCTCCTCGAAGCTGCTGGTAGTAGAGCGGGAGCAGCAGCATCGCCCCGTACAGCGTCAGCCCGGACAGGAACAGCAGCCCGCTCGACGCCGCGAACGACCGCACCCGGAAGAGCCGCAGGTCCAAGATCGGGTCGTCGTTCCGCAGTGCGTGGAGAACGAACGCGACGGCCAGCACGCCCGCGACGGCCAATGGAACGATCACCCGCGCCCGCCCGAAGCCTTCGTGACCCGCCTGCGACAGCCCGTAGATCGCCGAGGCGACCGCCGGTGAGAGCAGCGCGAGCCCGAGCAGATCGAGCCGCCCCTTTCCCCGCGGCCTGGACTCGGTGTCGGGCAGGCCGCGCCAGGCGAGCACCAGCCCCGCGACGCAGAACGGCACGTTGATCCAGAAGATCCATCGCCAGCCGAGCCCGCCGAGCAGCAGCCCGCCGACCACCGGTCCGAGGATCGGCCCGACCAGGACCGGCAGCCCGATCAGCGACATGGTGCGGCCGAGCGCCCGCCCGCCGGTCGCCTCCACCAGCAGCGTCTGCATGATCGGGAGCATCAGCCCGCCACCGGCCCCCTGGAACACCCGGAACGCGATCAGCGCCCCGGCGCTCGGCGCGAGGCTGCACAGCACGGAGCCGAGGAGGAAGAGCCCGAGCGCGACGAGCCACATCCGCTTGCCGCCGAACCGCCCCACGGCCCAGCCGCTGATCGGGACGACCATCCCGAGGGCCAGCAGATAGGCCGTGATGATCCACTGCGTCGTGGACACCGGCGCGTGCAGGTCGTGCCCCAGGGTGTCGATGGCGACCGTGACGATCGTCGTGTCGAGGATGACGGCCATGACCCCTGGCAGCAGGACCCCGGCCAGCCTGATCACCGCCGGATCCAGGCGCTCGTCGTCCATGGTCCGCCCTCCATTTAGGGGACACTGACGTATCCAACGACGGCATAGTAGGCTGGGGAATGTTAGAGACGCAAATGTCCCCAATGAGGTGATCGTGACTTCAGCGCGCCCGAAGCGTTCGCGCACCGACCCCCGCCGGCGCGGCGCCGAGCTGGAGGACGCGCTGCTGCGCGCGGCGTGGGACGAGGTGGTGGAGGTCGGCTACGCCGACCTGACCATGGAGAGCGTGGCGGAACGCGCCCAGACCAGCCGCGCCGTCCTCTACCGCCGCTGGCCGGACCGCAGGGAACTGGTCCTCGCCGCGTTCCGGCACCGCGCGCCGGGCTCGGGCATCGAGACGCCCGACACCGGATCGTTCCGCGGCGACGTCCTGGCGCTCCTGCGTTCCGTCGCGCGCCGCTACGACCAGCTTCAGGGCATGTACAGCGTGATCATGGCCGAGTACGCCAAGGACAGCGACCTGTCGACCTACCTGCGTGACCGCGCCAACCAATCGGTCGGCTCGGCGATGACCGTCATCCTCGACCGCGCCGCCGCGCGCGGCGAGCTCGCTCCCGGGAGCCTCAGCCCGCGCGTGAAGCGGCTCCCCGTCGACCTGCTCCGCCACGAGCTGCTCTTCGGCAAGGCCGCCATGCCCATCCCCGACGAGTTCATCGTCGAGATCACCGACGAGATCTTCCTGCCGCTCGTCGAGCTTCAGGCGGGCGCGGAGGTGGCCGGGGACGCGGAGGCGGACGGGGGCACGGCGCGGAACGTGGTCCGGTAGGCGCTCGGGGAGACGCCGATCGTGGCCAGCAGGTGCTGGCGCAGCGAGGCGGCCGTGCCGAAGCCCGCCCGTTCGGCGATCAGGTCGACCGACAGGTCGCTGGTCTCCAGCAGGCGGCGGGCGTGCTCCACACGCTGCTGGGTCAGCCACTGGCCGGGCGTCATGCCGACCTCGTCGCGGAACCGGCGGGAGAACGTGCGGACGCTCATCCGCGCGTGCCCGGCGAGCTCGGAGAGCGAGATCGGCCGGTGCAGCTGCTCCAGCGCCCAGACCCGGGTGGCCGAGGTGGTGGCCGCCGAGGGCGCGGGCACGGGACGTTCGATGAACTGGGCCTGGCCGCCCTCGCGCCACGGCGGGACGACGCAGCGCCGCGCGACGCGGTTGGCGACCTCGCTGCCGTGGTCGCTGCGCACCATGTGCATGCACAGGTCGATGCCGGTGGCGGCGCCCGCCGAGGTGAGGACGTCGCCGTCGTCCACGAACAGGACGTCCGAGTCGACCGTGACGTTCGGGAACGTGCGCTGGAAGAGCTCGGCCTCGTTCCAGTGCGTGCTCGCGGTGCGGCCGTCCAGCCTGCCCGCGGCGGCCAGCACGTAGGACGCCGTGCAGATCGAGACGATACGGCTGCCCGGGCGCAGGCGGTCCAGCGCGCGGGCGAGGGGCTCGGGCAGCCACTCGCGGTCCTCGTCGGGGTCGCAGACGAACGGCGGGATGACCAGGGTGTCGGCGTCGTCGATCGCCTCGGCGCCGTGCTCCACGGCGATGGTGAAGTCCGAGCTGGTCCGCACCGGGCCGCCGTCCAGCGTGCAGGTGACCACCTCGTAGAGCGGCTCGCCCGCGTCGGAGGTGGCGGTGCCGAAGATGCGGAACGGGATGCTCAGCTCGAACGGGTAGACGCCGTCGAGGGCGAGGGCAACGACTCGGTGCATGGCCGGATTCTTTCACATATTGACCATCCGGCCACTCGTGGGCTCGATGGCCGATCGATGATCATTGGAGTACAAGATCACAGATCGTTACTCAGCAGGTCATCGCTAAGGAATCGCTAAGGAGGCGCGACATGCGCGCAATCGGCCAGGACTCGTTCGGTGGACCCGAGGTGCTGAAGGTCGTCGAGGTGGAGCGGCCCGAGCCGGGCCCGGGTGAGGTGCTCGTGCGGGTGCACGCGGCCGGGGTCAACCCGACCGACCTGTGGCACCGCGAGACGGGCGGACTGGCGGGCTCGATCGTGCGGCTCGGATGGGACGTCTCGGGCGTGGTGGAGGCCGTCGGGCACGGGGTGACGCTCTTCGAGCCAGGGGACGAGGTCTTCGGCATGCCGCGCCAGCCGCTCGCGGCCGGGACGTACGCCGAGTACGTGACCTCCCCGGCGCGCCACCTGGTCCGCAAGCCGGCCGGGCTGTCGCACGTTGACGCCGCGGCGCTGCCGCTCGCCGCGCTGACCGCCTGGCAGGCGCTGGTGGACGTCGCCGACGTTCAGCCCGGCCAGCGCGTGCTGATCCACGCGGCGGCCGGGGGAGTCGGGCACCTGGCCGTGCAGATCGCCAAGGCGCGCGGCGCGTACGTCATCGGCACCGCACGCGAAGCCAAGCACGACTTCCTGCGCGGCCTCGGCGCTGACGAGGTCGTCGACTACAGCCGGGCGGACTTCGCCGAGGTCGTGAGCGACGTGGACGTGGTGGTGGACGGGATCGGCGGCGAGTACGGGCCGCGCTCGCTGCGGACGCTGCGCGAGGGCGGGATCGTCGTCTCGCTGGCCTCACCCGCCGAGAAGGCGCTCGGCGAGGTCGCTCGCGAGGCGGGTCGGCGCGCCACGTTCATGGTCGTGGAGGCGGACCAGGCGGGCATGCGGGCGGTCGCGGACCTGGCGGCGGACGGGCGGCTGCGGGCGCAGATCGACACCGTGCTGCCGCTGGAGGAGGTCGCCAAGGCGCACGAGATCGTCGCGGCGGGCCGTACGACCGGCAAGGTCGTCCTCACCGTCGCCCGATAATTGCGCCGATCTTGCTCTCAGTGCCCTTTCCCGGTGCTCGAGAGGGCGCTCAGAGCAAGATCGGCGAGGTCAGCGGGCCGACTGGCGGGCCTCTTCGAGGAAGTCGGTGCAGCGGGCGAGGAGCTCGATCAGGGTGGCGCGCTCCTCGTCGGTGAACTCGGCGCCGAGGCCCCGCTCGACCCGGACGGCGCGGGCGTCGGCGTCGGCCATCACCTTCGCGCCGTGCTCGGTGATCCGGATCTCCAGGACGTTCTTGTGCCACTCGTGCGGGGTCCGCTCGACCAGGCCGCGCTCCTGGAGGTTCTTGAGCACGGTGTTCATCGTGGGCGGGGTGACGGCGCAGGCCCTGGCCAGCGCGGCGGCGGAGATCCCCGGATTCTCCGCCAGCTGCAGGAGCGCCCCGTACTGCGGCACGGTCAGCCCGGACGGTCTCAGCACCGCGCTCTTGGCCGCGTTGAGGGCGTGAACCGCCTGCTTCAGATGGGAGCCGAGGCGCTCCGACACGGGCATCGACGTCATCTCCGCATCCTAGCCAGCGTAAGAGGGTTGACGAGTATTAGAGCTCTAACTATCGTTCGTACGCGTACTTACGAACCGACACTCTCTAAGAGAGGACTCTATGTCCGGAGTTTCGACTCGTTCCATCGCCGTCGCGACCGTCGCGGCCGCGGCGGCGGCAGCCCTCCCGTTCGCGCCCGTGGCCGCCCAGGCCGCCGCCCCCGCGGCGTCGCCCAAGCCGGCCAAGGCCGAGAAGCCGGCGCTCAAGGTCTCCACGGCCTACGTGCTGCCGGGCGAGCACGTCTACCCCGAGGGCATCGCCGTCGACCCCCGCAACGGTGACCTCTACGCCGCGTCCTACACCGAGGGCACGGTCTTCAAGATGACGCGGGGCCACCGCGTCGCGAAGGTCTTCAAACGCGCCGGGGCCGACGGCCGCACGACCGCCAACGGCTTGAAGATCGACCGGGCCGGGCGCCTCTGGGTGACCGACTCCACCCACGGCGTCGCGGTCTACAACACCCGCACCCGCCGCCTGTTCGCCCGGTTCGAGGTCCCCGGCACGGCCGCGCGCTTCGTCAACGACCTGTCCATCGCCCGCGACGGCAGCGTCTACCTGACCGACAGCGTCCGCGAGGTCGTCTACCGGGTCACGCCCACGCAGCTCGCGGGTGCCCACAAGAGCGGCAAGGCCACCAAGCTCCAGGCGCGCTTCAACCTGACCAAGGTGATCAAGCCGCACCCGGCCGGTGCGTTCACGCTGAACGGCATCGTGACCGACCCGTCCGGGCGGTACGCGCTCACGGTCGACTCGACCGCGGGCGAGCTCTTCCGGCTCGACCTCGCCTCGGGCAAGGTCCGCAAGGTCGCGCTGCGCGGCGGCGGCCTGGTGAACGCCGACGGCCTCGAACTGAAGAACGGCCGGCTCTGGGCGGCCCACAACAAGGACTATGCGATCAGCCGGTGGCGGGTCGGCGCGGCCGGCGCCAGCGCCCGGCGTGAGGCCATGGTGACCTCCAAGGCCCTTGAGCTGCCCACGACGCTCGTTCGCTCGAACGGGGTCCTGTACGTCGTCCGCTCGCAGTTCGACAAGGGCGGGCCGATGGGCCCGGGCACCCCGCGGATCCCGTTCTCGATCGCCGCGGTGAAGGGCTTCTGACTCAGACCCAGCTGTTGAACCAGATCCGGTCCTGCCAGTCGCGGAAGGGGATCACCTCGGCGGTGAGGATCGGATACAGGTAGCCGAAGTTGATGATCACGATGAGCAGGAACGCGCCGGACAGCACGGCCCCCACCGTACGGCGGGTCGTCTGTCCGGCCGGTCCGAGCGCGAGCCCCAGCGTGAGCACGATCGCCAGGCACATGAACGGGATCATCGGTGTCGCGTAGAAGGCGAACATCGTGCGGTCGCCGAACGCGTAGTAGAACCAAGGGACCCAGCCCGCCAGGTATCCCAGCACGATCGCCCCGGCCCGCCAGTCCCGCCGGACCAGCCAGTAGCCGAGCAGGAACACCAGCGCGCCCAGCGACGCCCACCAGATGGCGGGCGTTCCGAGCGCCAGGACCTCCTGCGAGCAGCGGCTCGCCCCGCAGCCGCGAGGCTCGACGTAATAGAAGGCCACCGGTCGTCGCAGCACGGGCCAGTCCCACGGCCACGACTGGTAGCGGTGCTTGTCGTGCAGGTGCGTGTGAAAGTGCAGGATCTCGGCGTGGTAGTGCCACAGGCTGCGCAACGGCCCGGGAACGAACGAGAAGGTCCCGCCCCGCCCGTCGGCCCAGTGCCGGTCCCACCCGCCGCTCGTGGCGAACCATCCCGACCACGTCGCCAGGTAGGCACCGATCGCCAGAACGCCCCCGAACAGCACGCCCGGCAGGTCGTACCGCAGCATCCCGAGCCACGGCCGCCGCCCGCCCGCCATCCGCCGCGAGCCCACGTCCCAGAGCAGCGTCATCGCGCCGAACGCGATCACGTAGTAGATCCCGCTCCACTTGACCGAGCACGCCAGCCCCAGGCACACGGCTGCCGCCAGCCGCCACCACCTGACCCGCCCCCACCTGACCCGCCCCCACCACCCCGGCCCTTCGGCCCGTTCCGCTGAGGTCGCCGCGCCCTCGACGGCCGTCGCGTCCCCGTAGGCCGTCGCGTAGCCGAAGGCTGCCGAGTCCGCCGTCTGAGTCGGGACCGGCGCATCGTCGGCGCTCGCGAGGCGGCGGGCTCGTACGGTGTCGCGGTCGACGAGGAGGCAGCCGAACGCGGCGAGGACCCAGAACATCACGAAGATGTCGAGGATCGCCGTGCGGCTGGCGACGAAGTGCAGGCCGTCCAGCGCCAGGAGCAGCCCGGCCGCGCAGCCGAGCAGCGTCGAGCCGGTCATCCGCTTGCCGATCCGCGCGAGGATCAGCACCGAGAGCGTCCCGAACAGTGCGGCCATGAAGCGCCAGCCGAACGGGTCGAGCCCGAACAGCCACTCGCCGGCCGCGATCATCCACTTGCCGCCGGGCGGGTGCGCGATGAAGCTCGGGCCGTCCTGCCATATGTCGGTGCGGCCGTCCAGGATGCGCGGGTTGGCCAGGTCGTGGTTCTTCGCGTCGTGCAGGGTCACGTGCTCGTAGCCGAACGTCAGCAGCGAGTACGCGTCCTTGGCGTAGTAGGTCTCGTCGAAGACCACCGCTCTCGGGGTGCTCAGGCGGTAGAACCTCAGGAAGCCCGCGAACAGCGCCACGGCGATCGGCCCGGCCCACCCGACGACCACGTTCCCGGTCAGCGGCAGCAGGTTCCCGGTAAGCGGCGGCAGCGGCCTCGCGCGAAGCATCGCGCCATCGTAACGACAGAAAACGCCCGTCCCGGGGCGTCGCGCCCGTACGCCTCCATGTGTGACTTGAAGGGATGCGGTGGCGGGAGTGGTGCGGAGCGCTCTAAAGTCTGGCCGTTACGCACGATCGTTGTGCGTGATCGCAGGAGCTAGTAGCGACGTACCCCCTAACCCCCCTGGAGGAGACGTGCGTCGGCCTCTTCTTGTCGCCTCGGCCGTGCTGGTGCTCGGCTCCATGGCGGCGGGCTGCGGTGGCGGAGCCCAGGCCAAGTCCAAGGACCAGCCCCCGGTTCCCGATGCCGCCCGTACGACGGCGCCGCCCGCCCGCAAGGTCGTCATCGTCGTCGACGGCAAGCGCCAGGAGGCCATGACCACGGGCTCCACCGTTCAGGAGGTGCTGGCCCAGGCGCAGGTGCAGCTCGGGCAGCACCACCTGGTCAAGCCGCCGCTCACGGCCCCCGCCGGACAGATGATCAAGGTGCTGCGGCTGCTGTCGGCGCCGGTCACCAAGACGGTGAAGACCAGCGCGCCCACGATCAAGAAGAAGAACTCCAAGCTCGCGCCCTGGAGCACCAAGGTGATGCGCAAGGGCAAGCCGGGCGTCAAGGTCGTGCAGATCGCCTGGGTGAAGCGCAAGGGCAAGAAGATCAAGGCCGTGGTGGACGAGACGGTCAAGCGCAAGCCGGTGGCCGAGATCCTGGCCGTCGGCCCGCAGTCCGCCGCGTCCGGGTCGGCCGCCAAGCTCAACTGGAAGGCCCTCGCCAACTGCGAGTCGCACGGCAACCCCAAGGCCATCAACTCGGCCGGCTACTACGGGCTCTACCAGTTCTCCCTGTCGTCGTGGGCCTCGGTGGGCGGCTCCGGCAGGCCGTCCGACGCCAGCGCCGCCGAGCAGACCTACCGCGCGCAGCTCCTCTACAACCGCGTGAGCGGACGCTGGCAGGGCCAGTGGCCGGTGTGCGGCCATTTCCTGTTCAGCTGAGACACTGAGCCGGTGGGGGACAGACAGGACACGCGGGTGCTGCTCGGCCCGGCGGACGTACGGGAACTGGCCGAGAGGCTCGGCGTCAGGCCGACCAAGACGCTGGGGCAGAACTTCGTCATCGACGGCAACACCGTGCGGCGGATCGTGCGCTCGGCCGAGCTGTCGCCGGACGACGTCGTGCTCGAGGTCGGGCCGGGGCTCGGCTCGCTGACGCTGGCGCTGCTGCCGGAGGTACGGCGCGTCACGGCGGTGGAGATCGACACGGTGCTGGCCGAGGCGCTGCCGGAGACCGTGCGGTCGCGCGCGCCCGAGCTCGCCGAACGGCTGGAGGTCGTTCAGGCGGACGCGCTGAAGATCGACGCGCTGCCGGGACCCGAGCCGACCGCGCTGGTCGCCAACCTGCCCTACAACGTGGCCGTGCCCGTGGTGCTGCACCTGCTGGCCGTGCTGCCGTCGCTGCGCAGCGCCCTGGTGATGGTCCAGTCGGAGGTCGCCGACCGGATGGTCGCGGCGCCGGGCAGCAAGATCTACGGCATCCCGTCGCTGAAGATCGCCTGGTACGGCGAGGCGCGGCGGGCCGGACCGGTCGGCCGGGCGGTCTTCTGGCCCGCGCCGAACGTGGATTCGGGACTGGTCGCGTTCAGCCGCGGGGAGCCGCCCGTGACGAGCGCCACTCGCGCCGAGGTGTTCGCGGTGGTGGATGCCGCGTTCGCCCAGCGCCGCAAGACCCTGCGGGCCGCCCTGGCGGGCTGGGCGGGCTCCCCGGCCGCCGCGGAGGAGGCGCTGCGGGCGGCGGGCGTCGACCCCCGGGCCCGGGGCGAGGCACTGGACATTGCCGCCTTTGCGCGCATCGCCCGATATCGTCCTGGGGGCGAGCACGATCAGGAAGAGGCGGAGGATCATGTTGAAGGGGCGTTCGCCGGCGACGATGCCGAGGCCGGCGGCGAGGCGGAAGGTGCCCGTGACGGCGGCACTGACAGCGCTGGTGGGCCTGGCCGCGCTGGCAGCGGGGTGCAGTAGCGGAGCCGACGCGACCCCCAAGATCACGGTCACCGCCCGGGCGGGCGTCGCACCGTTGCCTCCCGAGCAAGGCGCCTACTTCGGCGCCTGGGTGCCGCCCTCCGACACCGATCCCGCGGCCAAGGCGTCCAAGACCCCCAAGCCGTCCGGCAGCGGCAGCCCGTCCGCGTCGTCCTCGTCCTCGTCTTCGCCGTCGGAGTCGCCGACGCCGGACAAGGACGCGACCAAGCCGGGGATGGCCTCGCTGACCGGGTTCGAACGGGCGATGGGCCGCCAGCTGGATATCGCGCAGAGCTACAGCGGCTGGAAGTCCGACTTCCCCAAGGACACCGACACCGCCCTGCTCAGCGGCAAGCGGTACCTGCTGCTGACCTGGGCCGGCGCCGACACCCGCGAGATCACCCGCGGCAAGGACGACGACCTCATCCGCGCCCGTGCCCGCGCCATCAAGGCCACCGGCAAGCCGATCTTCCTGCGCTGGCAGCGGGACATGGACAAGGAGAGCCTGCAGACCAGCCGCGTTCACTCGCCCGCCGACTTCATCGCCGCGTGGAAGCACCTGCGGGCGATCTTCAAGAAGGAGAAGGTCGACAACGTCGCCTGGGTGTGGTGCCCGACCGCGAACGGCTTCGGCTCCCGCGACGCCGCCGCGTTCTACCCCGGCGACGACCAGGTCGACTGGATCTGCGTCGACGCCCAGCCGGGCGGCGACTACGAGTACCGGGACCTCTCCGAGACCGTGAAGCTGTTCATGGAGTGGGCCAAGGGCCGGCACAAGCCGATCATGATCGCCGAGCTGGGCGTTCCCCAGTCGTACGGCGACCGCCGCGCCGAGTGGCTCCGCAAGGCCGCGCAGACGCTCCAGGCCCCGCAGGTCAAGGCGGTCGTCTACTTCGACTCCGACGAGCAGGCCGAGGAACCCCGCGACAAGCGCCGCAAATACTCGGTGACCGGCGACAAGCAGGCCATGTCGGCGCTCCGCGAGTTCGCCACGACCCCCTACTTCAACCCCCGCAACCTCCCGGTCACCAGCGGCGAGTGACCCCCGGACCCCGGCGCCGCAACGCCGCGGGTCCCGGCGTCACGACACCGCCCGGCCCGGCGTCACGACGGCGCGCGGCCCGGCGTCACGACACCGCCCGGCCCGGTGCCAAGGCGTCCGGGTTTGCGGGGGCCCGTCACGCGCGGTGAGCGGTGTCCCGTACGCTTCGATGTCGTGACAGCTGTGACCGTACGCGTCCCCGCGAAGGTCAACCTCCAGCTCAGCGTGGGGCCGATTCGCGACGACGGGTATCACGACCTCGTCAACGTCTTCCACGCCGTCTCCCTCTTCGACGAGGTGACGGCCGAACCCTCCACCGGTGTGGAGGTGGCCGTGGAGGCCGCGCCGGGTTCGGAGGTCGCGGTCGAGGACGTTCCGACCGACGGCTCCAACCTCGCCGCCCGCGCCGCGCGCCTGGTGGCGACGCGCCTCGGCGTCGAGCCCGCGGTTTCGCTGCGGATCCGCAAGGCCATCCCGGTCGCCGGCGGCATGGCGGGCGGCAGCGCCGACGCCGCGGCCGCCCTGCTGGCCTGCGCGCGGCTGTGGGACTCGGCGGACGAGCCCGTGCTGAGCAAGGACGACCTGCTGGAGCTCGGCGCCGAGCTCGGCAGCGACGTCCCGTTCGCGCTGCTCGGCGGGACGGCCATCGGCCTCGGCCGCGGCGAACGCCTCACCCCGGCCCTCACCCGCGGCGTCTTCCACTGGGTCTTCGCCACCGCCGACGGTGGCCTGTCCACCCCGGCCGTCTACGCCGAGTGCGACCGGCTGCGGGAGGCGCACGGCGAGAAGGTCGCCTGGCCGGAGGTCTCCGAGGAGCTCATGACGGCCCTGGCGACCGGCGACTCCAAGGCCCTCGGCGCCGCGCTGCACAACGACCTGCAGCCCGCCGCGCTGATGCTCCGTTCGCCGCTGCGCCGCACGCTCACCACCGGCATGGACCTCGGTGCGATCGGCGCGCTGGTGTCCGGGTCCGGCCCGACCTGCGCGTTCCTGGCCGACTCCGAGGAGCACGCCGCCGAGCTGGCCGCCGCGCTGTCGGGCGTCGGCGTCGCCAAGTCGGTCGTACGGGCGTCCGGCGCGGTCCCCGGCGCGACGATCATCTGAACCCGATCCGCCGCGCCCGCGTCCAACGGGGGTCCGCACTTACCGACGGGTAGGAGGATCCGTGACGGGGTTCCTGGTGGTGTTCGGAATCGTGGTCATCTTCGTGCTGGTCATGGTCGGGATCAGCGCGGCCTCCGCCGGCAGCGGCAACCGTCGCCGCCGCGGCGGCAGCTGGGGCGGCGGCAGCGCCGGGGGCGGCGGGATGTTCTTCGGCGGCGGCGACTCGGGCGGTGGCGGCCACCACGGCGGTCACCACGGTGGCGGCGGTCACCACGGCTGCGGCGGCGGCCACTCCGGCTGCGGCGGTGGCGGCGGCTGTGGGGGCGGGGGCTGCGGCGGCGGGGGCAGCTGACCCCGGTCCTGACAGGCCCCTCCAGCCACTAGCCTTGAGGGTGCCGTGAACCTGATCAATCTTGAGAACGTCAGCAAGGCCTACGGGCCGAAGCCGCTGCTCGACGCCGTGTCGCTCGGGCTGGACGACGACGACCGGATCGGCGTCGTCGGCCGCAACGGGGGCGGCAAGAGCACCCTGGTGTCCATCCTGGCCCGCAGCACCGGCGCCGACGACGGCCGCGTGACGCACTCCCGCGGCCTGCGGCTCGGCTACCTGACCCAGCGGGACGAGTTCCCCGAGGGCGCGACCGTACGGTCGGTAGTCCTCGGGGACCGCCCCGAACACGAGTGGGCGGGCGACACCCGCGTCCGCGACGTCCTCGGCGGCCTGATCGCCGACCTCGACCTGGACGCGCCGCTCGCCGGGATGTCGGGCGGCGAACGGCGCCGGATCGCGCTCGCCCGCCTCCTGGTCCCCGAGTCCGACCTGCTGATCCTGGACGAGCCCACCAACCACCTCGACATCGAGGCGATCGACTGGCTCGCCCGCCACCTGAAGGCGCGCAGGATCGCGCTGCTGATCGTCACCCACGACCGCTGGTTCCTCGACGAGGTCACCGAGCGGACCTGGGAGGTCGTGGACGGCAAGGTCGAGCGCTACGAGGGCGGCTACTCGGCGTACGTCCTGGCGAAGGCCGAGCGTTCCCGCATCGCCGCCGCCACCGAGGCCAAGCGGCAGAACCTCCTCCGCAAGGAGCTCGCCTGGCTCCGCCGCGGCCCGCCCGCCCGTACGTCCAAGCCCAAGTTCCGCGTGGACGCCGCGCAGGCCCTGATCGCCGACGAGCCCCCGCTGCGCGACTCGGTGGAGCTGACCCGCTTCGCCACCGCCCGCCTCGGCAAGACCGTCTACGACCTCGAGGACGTCACCGTCGAGCTCGGCGACCGCCCCATCTTCGAGCACATGACCTGGGGCCTCGGCCCCGGTGACCGCATCGGCCTGGTCGGCGTCAACGGCAGCGGCAAGAGCACCCTGCTCCGCCTCCTGGACGGCGCGATCAGCCCCACCGCGGGCAAGGTCATCCGCGGCAAGACGGTCCAGCTGGCTCACCTCTCGCAGAACCTCGAAGAGCTCGACCCGGCCCGCCGCGTTCTGGAGTCCGTCGAGGAGATCAAGCGCCGCATCACCGTCGGCAAGCGCGAATGGACCGCCAGCCAGCTCCTCGAGCGTCTCGGCTTCCAGGGCGACCGGCAGTGGACCCCGGTGGGCGACCTGTCCGGCGGCGAGCGCCGCCGCCTCCAGGTCCTGCGCCTGCTGATGAACGAGCCGAACGTCCTCCTCCTCGACGAGCCGACCAACGACCTCGACATCGAGACCCTGACCGAGCTGGAGGACATCCTCGACGGCTGGCCGGGCACCCTCGTCGTCGTCAGCCACGACCGCTACTTCCTGGAGCGCATCACCGACCGCGTCGCGGCCCTCCTGGGCGACGGCCGAGTCTCGATGCTCCCCGGCGGCGTCGACGAATACCTGGACCGCCGCCGAGCCGGCACCGCCGTAAAACCCACGGCACCAGCGGCCCCCACCCCCGCCGCCCCCGCCACCAAGGGCAGCAGCCAGAACTGGAAGGCCCGCAAGGACCTGGACCGACTGGAACGCCGCCTGGAAAAGCTCTCCAAACAAGAAGCCGAGCTCCACGAACAGCTGGCCGCCAACGCCACCGACTACGAGAAGCTCCAAGAGCTCAACGAGCAGCTCAAGAACATCCAGACCGAGGCCGGCCAGGTAGAAGAAGAATGGCTCCTCCTAGCCGAAGACCTAGGCTGATCACCCCAGATCACCCTAAGTCACACTCTGAATGCAGAGGGCTCTATCTGGGGATACGCTGCGTCCGTGACCTCATCTACCATGAGCCGCATGACCGACAGCCCCCTGCCGGACGGCGATGACCACCAGGTGATCCGCCTCGGTGCCGAGGAGGCCGTGATCGTGCCCCTCGAGGAATACCGCTGGCTGCGGAAGGTCCACGACTGGCAGCAGGGCACCGGGCGTGTCCGCACCAATGCGGAAGAGTTCCTCAAGCTCTCTGGTCTTTCCGAGGAAGATCAGCAGAAGCTGCGCGACAAGCACGGCATCTGAATGTCGTACCACCTGGAGTGGGAACGGCTGGCGCGCCAAGCATGGGACCAGATCCTCGTCCTGATCGCCTGTCCGTGGCGGAGGCCGTGATGGCGCTCATGCACGAGGGCATTCCGGAGGAGGCCGTCTGCGGTGAGGCCGGGGCCTGGACGCTGCGCGCAGGCAAGTACGTCCTCCACTTCACCGAGAGTGAGTTCGACATCTACCTGACGCAGATCGAGCTGTTCTGAGCCGGCCCACGTGAAGCGGGTGTCGCGAACATGACCTACGTTCCGTGCACCGTCGAGCAGGACGAGGCGGGTGCGTGGTGTGCGAGCGCCTCGCTCACCTGGCCGGATGGTGGCCGGGGCGGTGCCAGCGGGGAGGGCGGCACGCGGGAAGCGGCCGTGGAAGATCTCCGCGACGCGCTGCTGGGCATGATCGAGGCCTTCGGACTGCCCAGTGAGGCCAGGACGTGTGCCGTGCCGGGGCTAGGTCTCGTTGGTGTCGAAGGGGATGAGGAGGGTTCTTAGGAGGCCGGTCAGGGTTTCGCGTTCGGCGGGGCTCAGGCCGTTGAGGATGTCGTGCTCGCGGCGGAGGAGGTCGGCGAAGGCGGCGTCCACACGGGTTTGGCCGGCGTAGGTGAGGCGGACCTGGACTCCGCGCTTGTCCTGGGG
The DNA here is from genome assembly GCF_017573505.1 of Actinomadura barringtoniae. Taxonomy (GTDB): domain Bacteria; phylum Actinomycetota; class Actinomycetes; order Streptosporangiales; family Streptosporangiaceae; genus Spirillospora; species Spirillospora barringtoniae. Next base: position 210,857 of record NZ_JAGEOJ010000003.1, on the reverse strand, counting down.
GTCGGGGTGGCGTTCTACCAGGCCGGCGGCCGCGAGGCGGTCGATGCGGTTGGTCATGGTGCCCGAGGTGACCAGGGTCGCGCGGAGGAGCTGGCCGGGGCTCAGCTGGTAGGGGGAGCCTGCGCGGCGCAGGGCGGTGAGGACGTCGAACTCCCAGGGTTCGAGGTCGTGGGCGACGAAGACCGCTCGGCGGGCACGGTCCAGGTGGCGGGCCAGGCGGGAGACCCTGCTGAGGACGTGCAGGGGCTGCACGTCGAGGTCCGGGCGTTCGTTGTGCCAAGCCTCGACCAGCCGGTCGACCTCATCCTGCATGCGAGCAGCCTACCTGTCTTGATATCGAGAAGACTTTCTTGACATCAAGATATGGCCCGGGCATCATGTGTCTTGATGTCGAGACAAGTGAGTGGCACATGGGATCCCGCTCAGTACGGGGTCTTCGGTGACGAGCGCGCACGGCCGTTCTTTGAGCTCCTGGGCCGTGTCGATGTTGAGAAGCCGCGCCGGATCGTGGATCTGGGGTGCGGTTCGGGGGAGCTGACCGCGACGCTGCGGGGGCGGTGGCCGGACGCGGACATCGAGGCGATCGACAGCTCGCCGGAGATGATCGCGGCGGCTCCCGAGGTCGAGGGCATCCGGTTCTCGGTGGGCGATGTGGAGTCGTGGCGGCCCGGGGGATCGGTTGATCTCATTGTTTCGAACGCGGTGCTCCAATGGGTGCCGACGCATGCGGAGCTGATTCCGGAGTGGATCGGCGCCCTGAGCCCGGGTGGGCGGCTGGCTTTCCAGGTGCCCGGCAACTTCGATGCGCCCAGTCATCGGCTTCTGCGGGAGCTGTGCTCCTCGGAACGTTGGCGAGGGCTGGTCGGGGACGCGTTGCGCGTCGATCCGGTGATGGACCCGGGTGGCTATCTGGATCTGCTGGCCAGGCGAGGGTGTTTCGTCGATGCGTGGGAGACCACGTACGCACAGGTCTTGCAGGGTGAAGACCCTGTTTTGGAGTGGGTCAAGGGGACTGCCCTGAGGCCCGTTCTCTCCCGGCTGGGGGAGGGCGAGGCGCAGGAGTTCCTGAACGAGTTCGGCGCGCTGCTGCGCGAGGCCTATCCGAGCACTCCGTATGGAACCGTCTTCCCGTTCCGGCGAATCTTCGTGGTGGCGGGACGAGACGGACCCTGAACGGGATGCCGCCCGCCCTGCTGATGGAGCTGATCGTTCCCCTGCGGTGCCCCATCACGGGGTGGGCGGCATCGCCCCAGGCCCCGGACTCGTGACCCGAGCCCGGCGACCCCGGCCGGTGGCCGCCCGGATGAACTCCGGACGGTCACCGGTTTGTCTCTGAGGAGTGAGCCATGTTCCTGACCGGCGTCCACCACGTTCAGCTCGCGGCGCCTCCGGGGCAAGAGGACGCCGCCCGGGCGTTCTATGCGGGCGTGCTCGGGCTCACCGAGGTGCCCAAGCCCCCGGAACTCGCCGCGCGCGGGGGCGCGTGGTTCCGGGGGCCGGGCGTCGAGCTGCACCTCGGTGTCGAGAACGACTTCCGGCCCGCGCTCAAGGCCCATCCGGGTTTACTGGTGAGCGACCTGGACGGGTTGGGGGAGCGGCTGCGCGCCGCAGGGATCGAGGTGCGGGCAGACGGGCTGTTCCCGGGGTATCGGCGCTTCTACGCCGACGACCCGTTCGGCAACCGGCTGGAGTTCCTGGAGCCGGTCAGCGGATGAGGGCCTCGGCCTCCCAGTCCACGAGGATCCGGTGGAGGCGGTAGAGGATCCTGCGCATCTCCTCGGCGTGGTCGTCCTGCCGCCTGGCGTGGCGGAACGCGTGGCCGTCGACCCGGCGGACGTCGTCGTAGATCCAGAGGGACTCGTCCAGATCGCCGAGCAGCTCCATGGCGCAGTCGTCCGCAAGGGTGTCGCCGGAGCCGGAGCCGGAGCCGGAGCCGGAGCCGGGGCCGGAGCCGGGGCCGGGGCCGGGGCCGGGGCCGGGGCCGGAGCCGGGGCTGGGGCTGGGGCCTAAGCGGGCGCGGGCGGTGTCGTGGCGGTGATGGCCGGTAGATCCAAAGGGGCTGGTCATCGGCCCCTCCCTTCGCTCGATGGTGCGGCCGAGCGTAGGGAGGGGGTACGACACGTCAGGCGGGTTGCGTGCCGTTCAGCTCTTCGGGGTGGCGCTTGCGGTGGGCCCGTTCGGCCTTGGCGGCGGCCCTCTCCTCTTTGGCGGCGACCTTCTCCGCGGCCTTCTCCTCCTTGGCCGCGACCTTCTTCAGCCGTTCGAGCTCTTTGCGGCGGCGCCTCGGATCTAGGGACGGCCGGGGCTCCAGGCCGGAGAGACCGTTCCACGCGAGGTTGACCACGTGCGCGGCCACCTCCTCGCGCTTGGGCTTGCGCACGTCCAGCCACCACTGGCCGGTGAGCGCGACCATGCCGACCAGCATCTGCGCGTACATCGGGGCGAACTTGTCGTCGTACTCGTGCCGGTCGAACTCCTGCGCGAGGACGTACTCGACCTCGCCCGCGATCTCGCTGAGCAGGCTGGCGTAGCTGCCGGTGCCGGTGCCGCCGTGCGAGTCCCGCACCAGGATCCGGAAGCCGTCGGGGCTCTCCTCGATGTACTCCAGGAGGGCGAGCGCGGCCTTCTCCAGCTTGCCGCGGTAGTGGATCGCCTCGGCCAGCGAGTCGGTGACCAGGGCGAGGAGCTTTTCGAACTCGCGGTCGACGACGACGGCGTAGAGGCCCTCCTTGCCGCCGAAGTGCTCGTACACCACGGGCTTGGAGACGCCGGCCGCGGCGGCGATCTCCTCGACCGACGTCCCGTCCAGGCCCCGTTCCGCGAACAGCGTCCGGCCGATGTCCAGGAGCTGCTCGCGGCGCTCCTTACCGGTCATGCGCTTGCGGCGGGAACGGGGTGGGACGGGTTCAGTCATGGGATCAATTGTGACGCTCACGCGGCCTGGTTCGTGCGCTTGGAGGCCAATCGGTCGGCGTCCGGCCAGCGGACGTCCGTCGCCCAGCCGGCCTTCTCGAAGAGCCAGATGACGCGGGCGCTGATGTCGACCTGGCCCTTCAGGACGCCGTGACGTGCGCAGGTGGGGTCGGAGTGGTGCAGGTTGTGCCAGGACTCGCCGAGGGAGGGGATGGCCAGCCACCACACGTTGCGGGACTTGTCGCGGACCTCGAAGTGCTCCTTGCCGAACGTGTGGCAGATGGAGTTGATCGACCAGGTGACGTGGTGAACGAGGGTGATGCGCACGAGCCCGGCCCAGAACAGCGCGGTGAGCGCGCCCTGCCAGGACATGGTGAGCAGGCCGCCGAGGACGGTGGGCAGCAGGAACGAGACGGCCACCAGGCCCGGGAACCACTGGTGGATGCGGACGATGTCCTTGTCGTTCAGCAGGTCCTTGGTGAAGCGCTGCTTGGAGGTGCGGTTGGCGTCGAAGAGCCAGCCGTAGTGGGCCCAGGCCAGCCCCTTGGCCAGGGCCTTCCAGTCGTCGCCGAAGCGCCACGGCGAGTGCGGGTCGAACTCCTTGTCGGAGTGCTTGTGGTGGCGCCGGTGGTCGGCGACCCAGGTGATGACCGGGCCCTCCATCGCGAGGCTGCCGGCCAGCGCCATGAAGATCTTGAGGCCGCGGTTGGCCTTGAAGGAGCCGTGCGTGAAGTAGCGGTGGTAGCCGACCGTGATGCCCGCGGCGGAGATGAAGTAGAAGACCGCGGTGATGATGACGTCCGTCCAGCCGAGGAACTTGCCCCACGCGAGCGGCACGGCCGCGATGAGGGCGATGAACGGCACGGTCGTGAACGCCCCGATGAGGATCCTTTCACCGACGCCCCTCAGTTCCGGTTCGATCTCGGGGCGGGGCGCTGGAGGGCTGGATTCCAGAACGGGGGCTGTAGTCATGTGTCACCACTTCCTGCTGCTCGGGCTGGGGGTCTGCTACCTACGCCAACGTAACCTACGCTTGCGTAGGTTGCCCAGTGTCCGGTTCGTAAAATCGGTGGGAATTCGCCGCGCGAGGCACAAAACTCACGGTCAGGCCATGTCCGCGTGGCCGTTCGAACGGAGTCTGTGACTCCTCTCACGCGGAAGGGCCGCCTCACGGTACGTGGCGGGGGTGGGTGAACGGGTCGGTCGAGCCGCGTCCGGTGCTCCGGCAGGGGGAGCGCCGGTGCTCGTCCAGGGCTCGTCCAGGGAGTGAACGCACGGGACGCGCGGAAGGTTCGCGAACTCACCCACTTCCACCCACTCCGCGCTTGGCAGGTGTTTCTCATTCGTGCTCGGTAGGGGATGGCCTAAACCGCCGCAATGGCCCGAACCGTGGGCCCGGGCGGATTCGTGATCCCAAAGGTCGAATTTGATGTGGGGGCGGAGCGGTCCAGTCGGTATCGTTGGCCATCCGGGTCGGCCCCACCGCGGCCGGCCCTTTGGATCGGTCCGGCGTGGTGTAACTGGCAGCACAGGGGCTTTTGGTGCCTCTAGACAGGGTTCGAATCCTTGCGCCGGAGCTGTCGCGTGTCCGCTGGCCCCGCCGATGGGGTGACAGCGGCGCCATGGGCGGTATCCTGCGGAGGTCGGGCGAGTCGCGACCTGCGCGCCCCGTGGTTTGAGCAGGTCGCCGGCGTCGTTCACGCCCGTACCGTCCAGTCCGCGATGCCGAGGAGCCTCCTCCTGATGAGTGTTGGCCGTGCACGGAGCTGGGCGAGCCACCCGGCCGCCGTCGTCGTTCTCGCCGCGGGCGAGGGCACTCGAATGAAGTCCCGTACCTCCAAGGTCCTGCACGAGCTGTGCGGCCGCACCATGCTCGGCCACGTGCTGGCCGCGGCGGGCGAGCTGGAGCCCGAGCGGACCGTCGTCGTGGTGGGGCATCGCCGGGAGCAGGTCGTCGCCTACCTGGGCGAGCACGCCCCGGCCGCCGAGCCGGCCGTGCAGGAACGCCAGGGCGGCACCGGCCACGCGGTGCGGATGGCGCTGGAGCAGACCGGCGAGCTGCGCGGAACGGTCGTGGTCACCAACGGCGACCACCCGCTGCTGCGCGGCGAGACGCTCGCCGAGCTGGTCCGCGCGCACGAGGACGAGGGCAACGCGGTGACCGTGCTCACCACCGAGATGCCCGACGCGACCGGCTACGGCCGCATGATCCGCGAGGCCGACGGGTCGGTCAGCGCGATCGTCGAGCACAAGGACGCGACGGAGGCGCAGCGCGCCATCCGCGAGATCAACGTCGGCATGTACGCCTTCGACGGCAAGCTGCTGGCCGACGCCCTCCAGCGGGTCACCACCGACAACGCCAAGGGTGAGGAGTACCTCACCGACGTGGTCGCGATCCTGCGCGGGGACGGCCACCGGGCCGGCGCGCACCTGGCCGCCGACTGGGTCGAGACCCAGGGCGTGAACGACAAGGTGCAGCTCGCCCAGGCCCGGCGGCAGCTGAACGACCGCATCCTGGAGGCGCACATGCGCGCCGGGGTGACCGTGATCGACCCGCTGTCCACCTGGATCGACGTGGGCGTGACCCTGGAGGCCGACGCGGTCGTCCACCCGGGCACGCAGCTGCACGGCAGCACCCATGTGGGCGAGGGCGCCGAGGTCGGGCCGGGCAGCACGCTGACCGACACCACCGTCGGCGCGGACGCTCGCGTGATCAACTCGGTCTGCGAGAACGCCGAGATCGGTCCGCAGGCCTCCGTCGGCCCGTACGCGTTCCTGCGCGTCGGCACCCGCCTGGCACGCAAGGCCAAGGCGGGCGCGCACGTCGAGCTGAAGAAGGCCCAGGTCGGCGAGGGCGCCAAGGTCCCGCACCTGACCTACGTCGGGGACGCGACGATCGGCGCGGGCGCCAACGTGGGCGCCGGAACGATCTTCGCCAACTACGACGGGGTCGACAAGCACCACACCACGATCGGCGAGCACGCGTTCGTCGGCAGCAACACCGTCCTGATCGCGCCCGTCAGCATCGAGGACGGCGCCGTCACCGCCGCCGGCTCGGCGATCACCAAGGACGTTCCCCCCGGGGCGATCGCGGTCGCCCGCGGGCAGCAGCGCACTATTGAGGGGTGGGTCGAGCGCCGCCGCTCGGGTACCCGCTATGCCGAGGCCGCCCGCCGACGTGCGGCCCAGCTCGACGAGGCCGGCGACGAGACCGGGGATTCCGGCGAGGCCGGGGGTTCCGGCGGACCGGCCGGCGGCGGGCACGGCGAATAACTCCAGATTTCCCCGCCCACCAGGCGGGGGCGCGGGGGGCTTCCCCCGCGAACACCGCGAGCGTGCCCTCACGAACGGTCCTGGGGCGCGACCGCGGGACAACACAATCACCGGTGGGGCGCTCTGACCCGTGCGCCCTGCGGGAGTGGGGACGACACCCACGATGAGTACGGTTCCGTTGAGGGGGAGTTGTCAGAGGTGAGTGGGATCAAGGCGAGCGGCCAGAAGAAGCTGATGCTCTTCTCCGGCCGGGCGCACCCGGACCTGGCCAAGGAAGTAGCCGACAACCTCCACGTCGAGCTCACGCCGACGTCGGCCTATGACTTCGCGAACGGTGAGACCTTCGTGCGGTTCCTGGAGTCGGTGCGGGGCTCGGACGCCTTCGTGATCCAGAGCCACACCGCTCCCATCAATCAGTGGATCATGGAGCAGCTGATCATGGTGGACGCGCTGAAGCGCGCGTCGGCCAAGCGGATCACGGTGGTGGCGCCGTTCTTCGGGTACGCCCGGCAGGACAAGAAGCACCGCGGCCGCGAGCCGATCTCCGCCCGGCTGATGGCGGACCTTTTCAAGACCGCGGGCGCCGACCGGCTGATCGCCGTCGACCTGCACACCGCCCAGATCCAGGGCTTCTTCGACGGTCCCGTGGACCATCTGTTCGCGCTGGACATCCTGGCCGACCACTTCGAGCGGCGCCTGGACCTGACCCAGGTGACGATGGTCGCGCCGGACGCCGGCCGGGTGCGGGTGACCGAGCGCTGGTCCGACCGCCTCGGCGGCGTGCCGATGGCGATCATCCACAAGAAGCGCGACCCGGACGTGGCCAACGAGGTCAAGGTCTTCGACGTGGTCGGTGAGGTCGCCGGCCGCACCTGTGTGATCGTCGACGACATGATCGACACCGGCGGCACGATCGTGAAGGCCGCCGAGGCGCTGTTCGAGCAGGGCGCGACCAAGGTCGTGGTGGCCGCCACGCACGGCGTGCTGTCCGGCCCGGCCGTGGACCGCCTGAAGAACTCCCGCATCTCCGAGGTCGTCCTCACCGACACGCTCCCGATTCCCGAGGACAAGCGGTTCGACAAGCTGACCGTGCTCCCGATCGCCCCGCTGGTGGCGCAGGCGATCCACGAGGTCTTCAGTGACGGCTCGGTGACCAGCCTCTTCGGCGGTCACAGCTGACCTGAGCGAGAAGCAGGGCAGGGGCGGTCCGCGGCGGCGGGCCGCCCTCGCACGTTCGCGGGTAGTCCCCGGTGGCTTTGGCTGTGGCGCCGATCGGCTAGACTTCTTGAATCCGCGTATGCCTCGGGTCGCAACGTACGGCTCTGATGACCGGAACCGCACTCCCCGGGGTACGCAAAGAATCTTCGAGGCGCCTGACGCATCGAGCACCGCCTGATTCGCTTATGTCCGTAGCGGACGTCCATGTAGGACGGCCGTGGATCGCAACAACGAGGAGTTTTCGCCGTGTCCGAGGTACGCATTGCCGCCGAGCCGCGCACCGAGTTCGGTAAGGGTGCCGCGCGGCGCACCCGCCGGGCCGGCAAGGTGCCCGCCGTCCTCTACGGCCACGGCACCGACCCCCAGCACATCTCGCTGCCGGGCCACGACCTGATGCTCGCGCTCAAGACCCCCAACGTGCTGCTGCAGATCGAGGGCCTCGGCGCCGGCTCCGAGCTGGCCCTGCCGAAGGACGTCCAGCGCGACCCGATCAAGGGCTTCCTGGAGCACGTCGACCTGCTGCTGGTGAAGCGCGGCGAGAAGGTCGTCGTCGAGATCCCGATCACGCTCACCGGTGACGTGGTCCCGGGCGGCGTCGTCGCCCAGGACCTGGTGCAGCTGTCGGTCGAGGCCGAGGCCACGCACATCCCGAGCGGGGTCGAGGTCGACATCACCGGCCTCGAGGTCGGCACCCAGGTGCTGGCCAAGGACGTGAAGCTGCCCTCCGGTGCCACCCTGGACACCGACGAGGAGGCGCTGGTCCTGCAGATCAACGACGCCACCGCGTCCGCCGGCGACACCGAGACCGCAGAGGCTCCCGAGACCGAGGTCGCCGAGGGCGAGGCCGCCGAGGCCGAGGAGGCCCCCGCCGAGTAACGGTCCTCACGCAGGATCTCGAACGGCGCACAGTCGTCATGGCCCCCGTCCGCGGTGCGTACCACCGGGCGGGGGCCTTCGGCTGTGACGGCGATGGCCGCCTGTGACGGCCCGGTCCCTGTCGGCAACGGAGGAGTCTGGTGAGCGCTGATCTCTGGCTGGTGGTCGGGCTGGGCAACCCGGGCCCCTCGTACGCCGGCAACCGCCACAACGTCGGATTCATGGTGCTCGACGCGCTCGCGGCCCGCGTCGGCGGCAAGTTCAAGGCCCACCGGTCCAGGGCCGAGGTGATCGAGGGACGGCTGGCCGGCACCCGGGTGATTTTGGCCAAGCCGCGCAGCTATATGAATGAGTCCGGCGGGCCGGTGAAGGGCCTGCGGGACTTCTACAAGGTGCCCGTCGAGCGGCTCGTCGTCGTTCACGACGAGCTCGACATCCCCTACGGCGCCGTCCGCCTGAAGCAGGGCGGCGGTGACAACGGCCACAACGGGCTGCGTTCGATCACCAAGTCGCTGGCCGACAAGGACTACCTGCGGGTCCGGTTCGGGGTGGGGCGCCCGCCCGGCCGGATGGACCCCGCCGCGTTCGTGCTGAAGGACTTCTCCGGGACCGAACGCAAGGACCTGGATCTCGATGTGGACCGCGCCGCCGACGCCGTCGAGGCGCTCATGGCGCAGGGGCTCGCCGCCGCCCAGAACACTTTTCACGCCTCCTGATCGGCGGCGCGACGGCCCGATCCGGACATTCCCACCAGCGCAGAGAAGCTGACCGTACCTGCACGAATCGCCCCGGTTAGCGGCTTTTGTGACCTTGAAGTGCGCCTTCGGTCTGCGACGCCGGTAAAGGGACCGTAAGATGCATCACAAGTGAGGTTCACGAGTCATGTGAACCTCACATGCCATTCCGGCGTCTTCGTGACAGGACGTGCGTACGGGGCGCATGAGGCAGAAGTTGGTGAGGCGAGGCGTGCATGGCCGTCGTTGACAAGGTCCGGGTAGACATCCCACCCGCCGACGAGCGACGACATGTCCAGATCCAGAACTGGACGGGATCGTACCGCCGCCGCGCGGTCGCGGTGGACTTCGTGAGCATGTTGCTGGCCGGTCTGGTCGCGTTCGTGGTCCGCTTCCCCAGCACGCCCAACCACCTCACCGCCCCCTATGTGGCCCTCACCGCGACCTTGCCGGTGCTGTGGGTGCTGATCCTGATGCTCTGCCGGGCGTACGAGCCGCGGTTCATCGGGGTGGGCTCGGAGGAGTTCCACCGGGTGCTGCGCGCCGGGTTCATCATCACCGCCACGGTCGCGATCGCCGCGTACGCCACCAAGACCGAGGTGGCCCGCGGTTATGTGGTGATGGCCCTGCCGCTCGCCACGTTCCTCAACCTCGTGGCCCGCTACCGGCTCCGCAAATGGCTGCACCGGCGCCGCTGGGAGGGCGACTGCATGCGCCGGGTGGTCGCCGTCGGCCACCGCGCCGCGCTGGTCGACCTGATCCGGCTGCTGCGCCAGAAGCGCTACCACGGCATGGACATCGTCGGGGTCTGCCTGCCGACCGTGCTGGCGCACGGCGAGGACGCGCTGACCGAGGTCGAGGACGTTCCCGTGCTCGGCGACTTCGGCCAGGCCGCCCAGGTCGTCGAGCGGATCGGCGCCGACTCGGTCGCCGTGCTGGCCTGCCCCGAGATGGACGGCACGGCGCTGCGCCGGCTGGCCTGGCAGATCGAGCGCGACGACGTCGAGCTGGTCGTGGCGCCCGCGCTGATGGACGCCGCGGGCCCGCGCATCTCGATCCGGCCGGTCGCCGGGCTGCCGCTGCTGCACGTGGAGCACCCCGAGCTGGACGGCGGCCGCAAGGTCTTCAAGAGCCTGTTCGACCGGATCGGTGCCCTCATCGGCCTGCTGTTCCTCAGCCCGCTGCTGCTCACGGTCGCGGTGGCGATCAAGGTGTCCAGCGCGGGCCCGGTGATGTTCCGCCAGGTCCGGGTCGGCCGCGACGGCCGCGAGTTCACCGTGCTGAAGTTCCGCACGATGGTGGCCGACGCCGAGCAGCGCAAGCTCGACCTGCTGGAGCAGAACGAGGCCGGCGACGGCGTGCTGTTCAAGATCAGGCAGGACCCGCGGGTGACCCGGGTCGGCCGCTGGCTGCGCCGCTACTCGCTGGACGAGCTGCCCCAGCTGCTGAACGTGTTCCGCGGCGAGATGTCGCTGGTCGGGCCGCGCCCGCCGCTGCCGGAGGAGGTCGCCCAGTACGGGTACGACGTCCGCCGCCGGCTGGTCGTGAAGCCCGGCCTCACCGGCCTCTGGCAGGTGTCGGGCCGCTCGGACCTCACCTGGGAGGAATCGGTCCGGCTCGACCTGCGTTACGTTGACAACTGGTCGCTCGCCCTCGATCTGCAGATCATGTGGAAGACGTGGTCCGCGGTCTTCCGCGGCTCCGGCGCCTACTGAGGGGGCGCTGAGAGCCCGCCGAACGCGCCGCCGGTCGGTCCGAGTGCCGGGATGCATGAGAATGTAGACCGAACTGATCAGCCGAGTCGGGAATGTGGTCGTGCGATGACGGATCATGCGTTGGCGGCGGAGCTCGCCGAGGGTGCCGGTGCGATCCTGCTGGGCGTGCGCGAGGAGCTCGGCTTCGCCGACCCGCGCGCCCTGAAGGACACCGGTGACCTGCGGGCCCATGAGTACCTCATGGCCGAACTGGCGCGCCGGCGTCCCGATGACGCGATCCTTTCCGAAGAGGGCCGCGCCTCGGTCGCCGACAAGCGGGCCGCGGGTGCGGGTGCGGGCGCCGACGCGGCGCCGACCGCCAACACCGACGCCGCCGTACGGCTCGCCGCCCACCGCGTGTGGATCATCGACCCGCTGGACGGCACCCGGGAGTTCTCCGAGGAGGGCCGGTCCGACTGGGCCGTCCATGTGGCGTTGTGGGAGAACGGCCGCCTCGCGGCGGGCGCGGTGGCGCTTCCCGCTCAGGGCAAGACGCTCCGTACGGGGCCTGACGGCGCCATCGTGACGGAGAACACGGGCACCGAGACCCCGCTGCGGGTCTCCGAGCCCGCGCCGGGCAGGCTGCGGATCGCGGTGAGCCGTACCCGGCCGCCGGAGTTCGTCCAGCGGCTGGCCGAGGCGATCAGGCCGGATGTGGACCTGGTGCCCATCGGCTCGGCGGGCGCCAAGATCTCCGCGGTGCTCCTCGGCGAGGTCGACGCCTACGTCCACGCCGGTGGCCAGTACGAGTGGGACTCGGCCGCCCCGGCCGCCGTGGCGCTGGACGCGGGGGCCCACGCCAGCCGCGTCGACGGCGCAGGCCTGGCCTACAACCAGAAGGACCCCCGGCTGCCGGATATCCTGGTCTGCCATCCCGTGTCGGCATCGACGCTGCTGACCGGCATCCGGGACGTAAGCGACGCACTGCCCAGCTGAGGCGGCGGACTGCCCGGCTGAGCGTCTCGATCAACTGCCAGAAAGCGTGCCAGAAAGCGCGGAAAGAGCCCCAGACACATGCAGCGCTGCGATTATCTGCTGTCCCAGTTGGACGTCCTCGAGGCCGAATCCATCCAGATCATCCGGGAGGTGGCCGCCGAGTTCGAGCGGCCCGTCCTGCTCTTCTCGGGCGGGAAGGACAGCATCGTCATGCTGCGCCTGGCCCAGAAGGCGTTCTGGCCGGCGCCCATCCCGTTCCCGGTGATGCACGTGGACACCGGCCACAACTTCCCCGAGGTGATCGAGTTCCGCGACCGCCGGGTCGCCGAGCTCGGCCTCCGCCTGGTGGTGGCCTCGGTCCAGGAGTCGATCGACCAGGGCCGGGTGGTCGAGGAGACCGGCCGGCGCGCCAGCCGCAACCGGCTGCAGACGACGACGCTGCTGGACGCGATCGAGGAGCACCAGTTCGACGCCGCGTTCGGCGGGGCACGCCGGGACGAGGAGAAGGCCCGCGCCAAGGAGCGCGTGGTGTCCTTCCGCGACGAGTTCGGCCAGTGGGACCCCAAGAACCAGCGGCCCGAGCTCTGGAACCTCTACAACACCAGGATCCGCCGCGGCGAGCACGTCCGGGTCTTCCCGATCTCCAACTGGACCGAGCTGGACATCTGGGACTACGTGCGGCGCGAGGCGCTGGAGCTCCCACCGATCTACTTCGCGCACACCCGGCGGGTGTTCGAGCGCGACGGCATGCTGCTCGCCGACATCTCCTACGCCAACCGCGGCGACGACGAGCCGGTCTTCGAGGCCACCGTCCGCTACCGCACCGTGGGCGACGCGTCCTGCACCGGCGCGGTGAAGTCGGCCGCCGCCGGCCTGGACGAGGTGATCGAGGAGATCGCGGCGACCCGGATCACCGAGCGCGGCCAGACCCGCGCCGACGACCGGGCCAGCGAGGCCGCCATGGAGGACCGCAAGAAGGAGGGCTACTTCTAATGAGCACGGCGGGCAACCCCCCTTCCAAGACCATGGACATCCTGCGGTTCGCGACCGCGGGCAGCGTCGACGACGGCAAGTCCACGCTGATCGGCCGGCTGCTGTTCGACTCCAAGTCGATCTTCGAGGACCAGCTGGAGGCGGTGGAGCGCACCAGCGCCGACCGCGGCGAGGAGTACACCAACCTCGCGCTGCTGACCGACGGCCTGCGGGCCGAACGGGAGCAGGGCATCACGATCGACGTCGCCTACCGCTACTTCGCCACGCCCCGGCGCAAGTTCATCATCGCCGACACCCCGGGCCACATTCAGTACACCCGGAACATGGTCACCGGCGCCTCCACGGCGGACCTGGCGATCATCCTGGTGGACGCGCGCAAGGGCATCCTGGAGCAGTCCCGGCGGCACGCCTTCCTCGCCACGCTGCTGAAGGTCCCGCACCTGGTGGTCGCGGTGAACAAGATGGACCTGGTCGACTACGACCGGGAGACCTACGAGCGGATCGTGGACGAGTTCACCGCGTTCGCCTCCAAGCTCGCGGTCACCGACCTGACGTTCATCCCGCTGTCGGCGCTGCACGGCGACAACGTGGTGGACCGTTCGCCCAACATGCCCTGGTACGAGGGCTCGTCGCTGCTGCACCACCTGGAGCACGTGCACATCGCCTCGGACCGCAACCTGATCGACGTGCGGTTCCCGGTGCAGTACGTGATCCGCCCGCATGCGTCCACGGACCCCGAGCTGCACGACTACCGCGGCTACGCGGGCCAGGTCGCGGGCGGCGTGCTGAAGCCCGGTGACGAGGTCGTTCACCTGCCGTCCGGGCTGACCACGACGATCACCCACATCGACGGGCCCGCCGGGCCGGTCGAGGAGGCGTACGCGCCGATGTCGGTCACGCTCCGCCTCGCGGACGAGCTCGACATCTCCCGCGGCGACATGATCGCCCGGCCGAACAACCGGCCGGAAGTGGCCCAGGATCTCGACGCGATGATCTGCTGGATGACGCCGGACCGGCAGCTGGCGCCGCGGATGAAGCTGATCATCAAGCACACCACGCGGACCGCGCGGGCGATGGTCAAGGACCTCAACTACCGCCTGGACGTCAACACCCTGCACCGCGACGAGCAGGCGGAGAACCTGCAGCTCAACGAGATCGGACGGGTCAGCCTGCGGGTCACCCAGCCGCTGTTCGTCGACGACTACGGGCGCAACCGGCTCACCGGCGGGTTCATCCTCATCGACGAGGCGACCAACAACACCGTCGCCGCAGGAATGATCATCGGGGCGAAGTAACCCGGGGGAGTACATCAACTCCCGCTCAAGGTGATCTCGACCTGCGGTGGGAGCAGGGTGGGGGCGGATTCCGGCCATCGGGGAACCGGCATCGGCATGCGCCGGTGCCGGTAATGTCAAAGTCCTGCTGACAACTCGGCATGACTGGAGTCCCCCTTGAACGAGTCCGTCCCCCCTGCCCACCGGCGGCGGCCGTGAAGGCCCTCGTGCTGGCGGGCGGCGCCGGGTCGCGGCTGCGGCCGATCACGCACACCTCGGCCAAGCAGCTCGTGCCGGTGGCCAACAAGCCCGTGCTGTTCTACGGGCTGGAGGCCATCGCGGACGCGGGCATCACCGAGGTCGGCATCGTGGTCGGCGACACCGCGCCCGAGATCGAACGCGCCGTCGGGGACGGCTCCGACTTCGGGATCGAGGTCACCTACCTGCCCCAGGACGCGCCGCGCGGCCTGGCCCACGCGGTGCTCATCGCCCGCGAGTTCCTGGGCGACGACGACTTCGTGATGTACCTGGGCGACAACTTCATCGTCGGCGGCATCAACGACCTGGTGGAACGGTTCCGTACCGAGGGCCCGCAGGCTCAGATCATGCTCACCCAGGTCTCCGACCCGCGCGCGTTCGGCGTCGCCGAGCTCGGCCCCGACGGCGGGGTGATCGGCCTGGAGGAGAAGCCCGAACGGCCCAAGAGCGACCTGGCGCTGGTCGGGGTCTACATCTTCTCGCCGGCCGTGCACGACGTGGTCGCCGGGCTGAAGCCGTCCTGGCGGAACGAGCTGGAGATCACCGACGCGATCCAGGGGCTGCTGGACCGGGGCCACCGGGTCGAGTCCACGGTGATCTCCGGATACTGGAAGGACACCGGGAACGTCACCGACATGCTCGAGGTCAACCGGCTGGTGCTGGAGGGCATCGAGCCCGCGGTCGCGGGCGAGGTCGACGCGGCCAGCGAGCTGATCGGCCGGGTCGTGGTCGAGGCGGGCGCCCGGGTCGAGGGCTCGCGGGTGGTCGGCCCGGTGATCGTCGGCGCGGGCAGCGTGATCCGCGACTCCTACCTCGGCCCGTTCACCTCCATCGACCGCGACTGCACGGTGATCGACAGCGAGATCGAGTACTCCATCGTGCTGCGCGGGGCGTCCCTGCACGGGGTGGGCCGGATCGAGGTCTCCCTGATCGGCCGCGAGGCCAGGGTCACACCCGCTCCCCGCGTACCGAAGGCGCACCGCCTGGTCCTCGGCGACCACAGCCAGGTCCAGATCAGCAAGTGACCGGCCGATGAGAGCGACCGGCCACTAAGCAGGCGAACGAGAAGGCGACCAGAAGGGGTCTCGCAGATGCGCGTGCTCGTCACGGGCGGAGCCGGGTTCATCGGCTCCCACTACGTCCGGGAGCTGGTGTCGGGGGCCTACCCGGCCTGGCGGGACGCCGAGGTGACGGTCCTGGACAAGCTCACGTACGCGGGCAACCTCGCCAACCTGGCGCCGGTCGAGGGCGGCTTCGCCTTCGTCAAGGGCGACATCCGCGACCCCGAACTGCTGGCCGAGCTGGTCCCGGGCCACGACGCCGTGATCAACTTCGCGGCCGAGTCGCACGTCGACCGGTCCATCGCCAGCGCCGGGGAGTTCGTCCGCACCAACGTGGAGGGCGTCCAGGCGCTCATGCAGGCCTGCCTGGACGCGGGCACGCCGCGGGTGGTCCAGGTCTCCACCGACGAGGTCTACGGCAGCATCGAGACCGGTTCCTGGGACGAGGAGACCCCGCTCGCGCCCAACTCCCCGTACTCGGCGGCCAAGGCGGGCGGCGACATGATCGCCCGCGCCTACGCGCGCACGCACGGGCTGCCGGTCAGCATCACCCGCTGCGGCAACAACTACGGTCCGTACCAGTTCCCTGAGAAGGTCATCCCGCTGTTCGTGACCAACCTGATGGACGGGCTGACCGTGCCGCTCTACGGCGACGGCGGCAACGTCCGCGACTGGATCCACGCGGCCGACCACTGCCGCGGCATCCAGGTGGTCGCCGAGCGCGCGGAGACCAGCGCGCCGGGCGAGGTCTTCCACATCGCCGGAACGGCCGAGCTGACCAATCTGGAGCTCACCCAGCGCCTTCTGGACGCGCTCGGGGCCGGCTGGGACCGGGTGGAGCGGGTGGTCGACCGCAAGGGCCACGACCGCCGCTACTCGCTCTCGGACGCCAAGCTGCGCGCCCTCGGGTACGCCCCCCAGGTCTCGTTCGAGGAGGGCCTGGCCGATACCGTGCGTTGGTACGCCGACAACCGGAATTGGTGGGAACCGCTGAAGGGTGGCTCGTGACCTGGTTGATCACTGGGGCCGGGGGGATGCTCGGCACCGACCTGACGTTGCGGCTGCGGGACCAGGACGAGCACGTGGTGCCGCTGTCGCGTGACCGGCTTGACCTGCGCGACGCCTCCTCCGTACGGGCCGCGCTGCGCGAGCACCGGCCCGCCACGGTGGTGAACTGCGCGTCCTGGACGGCCGTGGACGACGCCGAGACCCATGAGGCCGAGGCGCTGGAGATCAACGGCTCCTCGGTGTCGGTGCTCGCCGACACCTGCGCCGACCTCGGCGCGACCCTGGTCCAGATCTCCACCGACTACGTCTTCGAGGGGCTGGGCTCCGACCCGTACGCCGAGGACTCCCCGACGGCGCCGCTGAACGCCTACGGGCGCACCAAGCTGGCGGGGGAGCTGGCGGCCCTGGCGACCGACTCCTACGTCGTACGGACCGCCTGGCTGTACGGCGCGCATGGCGCCAACTTCGTCCGCACGATGATGCGGCTGGCCGCCGAGCGCGAGACGGTCGACGTGGTCGACGACCAGTACGGCCAGCCGACCTGGACCGGTGACCTGTCCACCCAGATCATCCGGCTGGTGAAGTCGGACGCGCCGGCCGGGATCTACCACGGCACCAACGCCGGCCGGACGAGCTGGCGCGGCCTGGCCCAGGAGGTCTTCGCGCTGCTGGGCCTGGATCCCGAACGGGTGCGCCCGACGACCAGCGACAAGTTCCCGCGTCCGGCCCCGCGCCCGTCCAACAGCGTTCTCGGGCACGACCGGTGGAGCAAGGCGGGCATGCCGCCCATGCGGCACTGGCGCGACGCGCTGCACGCCGCCTGGCCGGAGCTGGCCCGGAACGCCTGACCCAGACCGACGCGGAGCGGCTAGATCGTCATGCCCAACTTGGCGTAGTAGTCCAGGCACCCCTGGTAATCGGGCAGCAGGCCGGTCCGCTGCGCGTCAACGAACGAGGGGGCCTCGGCGTCCTTGGGGGAGAGGGTCGGCTCGACATCGGACGGCCACTCGATGGCCAGATCCGGGTCGAGGGGGTGCACGCCGTGCTCGTGGCCGGGGTTGTACTGCTCCGAGCAGAGGTAGACGACCGTGGTGCCGTCCTCCAGCGACAGGAAGGCGTGCCCGAGGCCCTCGGCGATGTAGAGGCAGCGGCGGTTCTGGTCGTCGAGGCGGGTAGCCTCCCACTGCCCGAACGTGGGGGAGCCGACCCGCAGGTCCACCACCACGTCGAGGACCGCGCCGGTCACGCAGGTGATGTATTTCGCCTGGCCGGGCGGCACGTCGGCGAAGTGGACGCCGCGCAGCACCCCGCGGGCCGACGTCGAGGCGTTGGCCTGGGCCAGGTTCATGGACTGGCCGAACGTCTCCACGAAGCCGTCATGGCGGAACCACTCATGGAACGAACCTCGCTTATCACCATGGATACGCGGAGAGAACAAATAGGCACCTTTGATGCTGAGTGGGTCCACATGCGCAAGAATGCCACACGCCCCGCCGAAGAGATGGAAGCACGTTGTGAGAGCTCAGCATCGCGGCACGCGATGGTGCGTCGCCGTTCTCGCCGCCGTGACCTTCGTGGTATGCGCCGCCGTCCCGGTCGCCGCCGCGTCCCCCGCCGCCCCCACACCCACCCCGAGTTCCGGTGTGACCGCCTCGACGACCTCGGCGTCGGGCTCGGCGCTGCGCTGGACCGATCCGCATCTGACGTCCCCTGGCGGGCTGTCGGCCGGGATCACGCATCCGGACGTGTGGTGGACGTTCGACGCCCAGGCGGCCCACACGCGGCTGATCGCGCTGGACTCACGCGGCCGTACGGTCGCGACCTACCTGCTCCAGGGCGTGACCCACTGGAACGCGCTCACGGTGGTCAAGAGCGGCTCCGCGGCGGAGCTGGTGCTCGCCGACCTCACCAAGGGCCAGTCCGAGGCCGGCCTGGTGACCCTCTACCGCGTCGATGAGCCCGCCCATCTCGGCACCGGGACGCTGGCGGTCAAGTCGTACCGGCTGAAGTACCCCGACGGCGGCCACGACGCCGCCACGCTGCTGGCGAGCCCGTCGGACGGGCGGCTCTACATCGTCAGCCGGTCCACGGTCGCGGCGGCCGTGTTCGCCCTGCCGGGCGCGCTCGGGCCGGAGGTCAACAAGCTGACCCGGCTGCGCAAGCTGCCGTTCGGCGTACGGGCCGGGACGTTCACGCCCGACGGACGGGTGGTGCTGCGGACCGCGGCCGACATCCGGATCATGAACACCATCCGGGACCCGGAGCTGGCCGGGACGATCAAGACCTCGCGCGCCGTGGGCGACGCGATCGGAGCCGCCGCCGACGGCCGCTCGGTGATCGTCGCCGACAAGGGCCAGCGGTCCGCCCGCACGGTGCGGCTGCCGGCCTCCAAGGGCAAGACGCCGCTGGCCGGGGCCACGACGCCGGTGTCGGACAACGGGTCGTCCCCGTTCGACTTCACCGGGGGCCCGTCGGGACCGCCCGGCGGGATGCTCGGCACCGGGGCGCTGATCGGCCTGGTCGTGCTCGGGATGCTAGGCGGCCTGCTTTACGTCCGAGGGCGCCGTACCGCGCCCGGAGGAGCCCGAGCCGCGGCCCGTCAGAGCACCCGTGGGCGTCGTCGCCGCCGGTAGGTCACCGCCCTGGCGGCGCAGCACCTCGGTCCAGGCGACCAGGAGCAGCAGCCAGATGCCCGACACGTTGGCGGGCGTGGCCAGGCCCTCGGTGGTGATGCTGTCCACCACGAACATGGCCAGGATGCCGAGCACCATGCCGCCGTCGGCGCGCAGGCTGCGGTTGCGCAGCACCAGCAGCAGCACGAAGGCGAGGGTGAGCAGCAGCACCGCGAAGGCCGCGGTGCCGACCGCGCCCTGGTCGACCAGGGTGTTGACGAACGCGTTGTGCCCGCCGCCGAGGCCGATGTCGTCCAGGAACAGGCCGCGCGAGGCGCCGAGCCCGCGGCCGAAGATCGGCGACTGGGAGTAGGCCTTCATCGCCAGCGACCACAGCTCCGTACGGGAGTTCAGCGAGGCCAGCGACTGGGCGGACTCGCCGCGTTCGGCGAACGCCAGGATCTTGTCGGAGAAGGCCAGCGCGCCGAGCGCCGCCACCGCCGCGCCGATCACGATCACGTCGATCCGGCCGCGCGGCCCGCGCGCGCCCGCCAGCAGCACCAGCATCCCGACCGCGCAGCCCGCCGCCGCGCCGCGCGTGCCGGTCGCGATCAGGGCGCCCGACAGCACCGCCAGCGCCCCGACGTAGATCGCCGGATGCCACTGCCGTTCCCACGGGGCGGTGTAGCGGATCAGGTAGCCGACGACCAGCAGGATCGCGATGGCCAGGTAGACGCCGGCCGTGACCGGGTGGACGAAGAGCCAGTTGAAGCGGTCCTTGGTGTGGGCGGACCGCGGGAAGGGGTGAGCCACCCCGATGGCGACCGACACCAGCACGATCCCGATGAAGGCGTGCGCGAGCCGGCGCATGTCGGCCCGGGTCGCACGGGTCGCGAGGGCGTGCGCCACCATCATCGTGATCAGCAGCTGCACGGCCCGGACCGTGCCGAGCGACTTGAACGGCGACCAGAGCGCCGACAGGGCCACGAACCCGGCGAAGACCCAGGCCGCGAACTGCAGGCCGGTGATGCGCCGGGTCGGCGGCCGGAGGCCGAACCGCCAGACCAGGAACAGCGCCGCCGCCCCGTAGACCGCGATCTCCAGCAGGACCGTGAAGTCCGCGCCGCCGCCGACGGTCTGCTCCGCCGACCGGCTGCGCAGCTTGTAGTCGCTGGCCAGCATGAGGGCGAGCGGGAGGACGAGGGTCCACCGGCCCGCCGACGGCGAGAGAACGCGGTGACGCCGGGGGAACAGCGCCGGGAAGGTCATGGGGCCTCCTGGCCTGGACTGAGGAGCGCAGGGAGCGCAGCGACCGGAGTGACGAGGGAAGGCCGGGAGCTGACGCCCCATGATCCGCCGTGCCGGAGGCGCGGCATCGAATAGGTCATGAGGGGCTCCTGGCTCGGTCAATCGAAACACAGGATACGGGCGCCTCGCGGAACCTACGCTGTCCCGGGTGAATCGCCCTCCGTTGCCCGCGCCCATGATCTCCGCAGGTCGCACCGCGATCCGCCGGTACGGGACGGCCACGGCCGGGCTGCGGCCGCCGCCGGACTTCCTGCTCATCGGGGCCAAACGGGGCGGATCGACCTCGCTCTATTACACCCTGCTCGACCATCCGGCGATCATGAAGCTGTTCCCGGCCGCGCGGTTGCTGCCCAAGGCGAACGACACCAAGGGCGTGCACTACTTCGACTCCTCCTACGAGCGCGGGACGGCCTGGTACCGCTCGCACTTCCCGAGCGCGGCCGCCCGCCGCCGGGCCAGGGCGCGGGCCGGCGGGGACGTCGCGGTCGGCGAGGGCTCGCCGTACTACCTGTTCCACCCGCTGGCGGCCGAACGGGCGGGCCGTGACGTGCCGGACGCCCGCATCCTGCTGATCCTGCGCGATCCGGTGGAACGGGCGTTCTCCCACTACCGGGAGCGCCGCCGGGGCCACGCCGAGGACCTGGTGACCTTCGAGGACGCGCTCGCGGCCGAGGAGGAACGCCTCGCGGGCGAGCGGGAGCGGATCATGGCCGAAACCGGCTACACGAGCTACGCCCACGAGCAGCAGTCCTACCGGGCGCAGGGGGAGTACGCCCCGCACCTGAGGCGCTGGCTGGAGCACTTTCCGCGCGAACGGGTGCACGTCCTGGTCGCCGAGGAGTTCTACGCCGATCCGCAGACCGCGGTGAACGAGATCGCCACGTTCCTGGGCCTGCTGCGCGCACCCCTGTCGCCCGCCGCCCGCAAGGTGTGGAACGCCGCGCCCAGCCAAGAGCTCAAGCCCGCGACCCGACGGCGCCTCGCCGCGCACTACGCGCCGTTCAACGCCGATCTGGAGGCCCTCCTGGGCCGCACCCTGCCCTGGACCTGACCACGCGCCGATCTTGCTCTCAGCGCCCTCTGCGGCACTCGTGAAGGGCACTGAGAGCAAGATCGGCGTTTTGGAGGTTCCTAGAGGTTCCAGGAACCCATGTGGCGGGTGCCTGCCGGTTTGCCTAGGAGGGCTGCGATGGGGGCGGGGAGTGGGCGGGCCGCGCCTTCGGCCTTGGGCGCCAGCGTGGCGGCGATGCCGCCGGTGGGGGAGGCGGCCGTGCCCTTGTCGTCGAAGATGCCCTGGGCCTCCTGGCCGGTGGACGCCTTGAACTCCGCCAGCGAGCCGAACGTGGCCGGGCCGCCCTTGCCGCGGGACCAGACCACCAGCCACTGCGGCGTCTGGTCGTTGCGGCGCAGGTAGGCGTTGGCGTTCAGGCGGATGTCCATCTCGGCGGCGGACCGTTCGTGCGAGTGGTCCTCGACGCAGACCATGCAGGCCGCGCCCGCGCGGCTGTCGGCGAACGTGTTGTTGCTGGCGGTGATCTTGCCGAGCAGCCAGGTCATCTCGGGGTCGGGCCCGGTCTGGCGGGCGTCGTGCCCGGGGTCGCCGGGGTTGCTGGCCCGCCGCTGGTCCTGCACGAGGTGGATCGTGCGGCCGTTCCCGGCGAAGGTGTTGTTCCAGAGCTGCACGTCCGAGGTGTTGTTGATCTTGATGCCGTCGCCGCCGTTGTCGCGGACCACGTTGCCCGCGACCACGGCCTTGGCGCTCAGCTCCAGGTCCAGCCCGTGATCGGCGTTGCGCACGATCCGGTTGCCCGCCAGCGTCACGTCGTAGACCGACTCGTCCACCCAGATGCCCTTGCCCAGGTTGCCGACCGACACCGTGTTGAGCACGGCGACCTTGCGAGACCTGGTGATCTTCATGCCGCCCGACACCGGCGAGAACTTGAAGTGCTCGGTGTTGTTGTGCTCGAACCGCGCCGACTCGACCCGCAGGTCGTCGGCCTCGTTGGCGTGCAGCCCGAGCAGGCCGTTGTCGGCCAGCGTGATCCGGTTGAGCCGGGCGCGCGGCGCCTGCGACACGGTGAGCGCGGACGTCGCGGACTGCTTGACGATCACGTTCTCCACCGTGACGTCCGGCGCGGTGACCTTCACGGTCGCGATGTCGGGAAGCGAGGTCGCGTAGCCGCGCACGCCGATGCCGCGCAGCACCGTGCCCGCGCCCTGGACGGTGATCGCGTCCTCGAGCGTGCTGGCCCGCACGTCCTTACCGCCGGGGTCCGAGCCGACGTAGAGTCGCTGGGCCAGGTCGTCGACGTAGAACGTGCCCTCGCGGACCTCGGCGCGGGTGCTCACCTGGCGCAGCGCCGTGCCGTTGACCCAGACCTGGTCGGGGTGGGCGGCCAGCGGGTACTTCGGGTCGAGGAACTGGAAGTCGGTGTTCCCGCTCGGCGCCGCCCCGCGCGTGTAGCTGGGGCTGGAGTCGAACTTGGCCGTCCAGCCGTCCTTGAACCAGACGCCGTCCTCGTGGACCCAGCCGCCGACCGGCGAGGTCCCGTCGAACCAGGCGGCCTCGCCGGGCTGGTTCTGGATGGTCAGCTTCTTACCCGCCGGGATCTGCACCGACTCGTGGTACGCGCCGCCCCGCAGCACGATCGTCCCGCCCGAGGGCGCCTTGGCGATGGCCTTGGAGACGGTGCGGAGCGGCTTCTTGGACGTTCCCGAGGCGGTGTCGTCGCCGTTCGGCGCGACCACGATCGCCTTGCCGGGCACCTTGTAGGAGGCCGCCCCGACCGGTGCCGATCCGGGCGGCAGCGCCTCGGCCGGGTGCGGCTTCTTGTCGTGCGGGATCTGCCAGCCGAGGAACCCGACCAGCACGATCACCGGAAGGGCGAGAACCCTGACGATCGACGCGCGTGACATGTGATGACCCTCTTAGCCCCCGGGGACATTCACTAAGAACGTAGCGACCAGGGGCCCGTCAGGCCACTCGGGTGCGGGATCCCGCCCACCTCGGCAGAGGAGGGAACCGGCGGATCAGGGGTGCAGGGAACCGGCGAAGACGGCGGTCTTGTGCGTGGAGTCGAAGCGCACCTCGACCATCACGGCCTTGTAGCCCGAGCTCGGCAGGTCGAAGGCGTAGGACGCCGACTTGCTCCCGCCCGCCGGAACGGTGCCGTAGAAGTCGTTGATGTCGGCGTACGACGTCGGGCTGGCCGAGGTCTTCTTCGGCCCGTACTTGGCGACGACCCGCACCTTGTTGAGGTCCAGCGTCTTGCCGGAGCCGTTGGTGAACTTCAGCGTGAAGATCGTGAGGGTGCGGCCGGGGATCTCGCCGGGGCCCTTGGCGGTGTTCTTCACGTACCGGATCCCGCTGACCGCGACGCTGATCTTGTCGCTGTAGGTGACCGGCTTCTTCAGGCTGCCCGAGGTCGTGAGCCCCTTGGATCCGGGCGCCGCGGTGCCCTGCGCCTCCGGCTGGGAGCTCGGGGGCGGCGGCGGGCTGCCGGTCGCGGCGTTCGCCTTCTTGTCGCCGCCACCGCCGCAGCCGGCGAGCGCCAGGCTGAGCGCCAGGACCGTGCCGGTCGCGAGGAGGTAGGTCGGACGCTGCGTTCCCGGGGTTCCCGGACGGGACATTGCGGCTTTCTCCTCGATTCGTCGGATCAGGGGCACGGTGCGGGTCAGGGGCACAGTGTAGGGCTCCTCGGCGATATGTCCGATGTTGTTCGGTTACTCTGCCTTTACTCACGTGACCTTGGGGGTTACGGAAGACGAGGGGCCAGGGGGGCCGTTCCGTGAGACTTCTGTGGCGTCGAAATCTCGCCGCGACCGCCGCGCTCGCGCTCGCGAGCGCCACCGTACCGGCGCTCGGCGTGATCCCACCGGCGAACGCCGACACCGATCCGCCCGCCGGGACCCCGGCGACGGTGAGCGCCGATCCGCTGCCTACGGCGCAGGTGAACGGCGTGGTCTGGAGCATGGCGACGGTCGGCACCACGGTCTACGCGACGGGCAGCTTCACCAAGGCGCGCCCGGCCGGCGTGGCCGAGGGCGGCGCGGGCGAGGTGGACCGGGCGAACCTGCTGGCGTTCGACCTCACCACCGGCAACCTGGTCTCCTCGTTCAATCATTCGCTGAACGGTCAGGGGCTGCGCGTCGTGGCCTCGCCCGACGGGACGCGCGTCTACGTCGGCGGCGACTTCACGACCGTGGACGGGCAGGCCCGCTCCCGCATCGCGGCCTTCGACACCGCCACCGGCGCCCTGGTCCCCGGCTTCAGCCCGTCGGTGTCCTCGCGGGTCCGGGGCATCGCGGCGACCAACTCGACGGTCTACTTCGGCGGCAACTTCTTCAACGTCAACGGCAAGTCGCGGACGCGGCTGGCGGCGGTGAAGGCCTCCGACGGCACCAACATCGACACCTGGCGCCCGACCGCCGATGACGACGAGGTGTTCGCGCTGGCCATGGCCCCCGGCGACCAGCGCGTGATCATCGGCGGCCGGTTCCAGAAGATGAACGGGGCGGACAAGGTCGGCATCGGCGCGGTCGACGCGTCCACCGGCGCGACCGCGCCGTGGAGCAGCCGGCCGATCCCGACCAAGCTGAGCTCGACGAACTTCTCGTACGTGACCGACCTCAACGTCCAGGGCGACACGGTCTTCGGCGCGGCCGACGGCGAGGGCGGGCACTGGTTCGACGGCCGGTTCGCGGCCAAGGCCGAGACCGGCGACCTGGTGTGGCTGGACAACTGCTACGGCGCCACGTACGGCATTTTCGCCCAGGGCCAGTCGGTCTACAGCGTGTCCCACGCCCACGACTGCTCCTCGCTCGGCGCGTTCCCCGAGACCAGCCCGCAGACCTGGCACCGGGCGCTGGCCGAGACCAGCTACCCGACCGGCACCGACCAGGCGCCGCCGGGCTCCAACAGCAACTACAACAAGCAGCCCGTCCCGGGCCTGCTGCACTGGTACCCGACGCTGGCGATCGGGTCGTTCACCAAGCAGTACCAGGCGGCCTGGGCGGTCACCGGCAACGCCGACTACGTGGCGATGGGCGGCGAGTTCCCGAGCGTGAACGGCAAGGCCCAGGCCGGGCTGGTCCGCTTCGCGGTGAAGGACAAGGCGCCGAACAAGACCGGCCCGATCGCCTCCTCGCTCGGCGCGCCCACGGCCGTCGGGCTGCCCGGCGGCAAGGTCCGCGTGTCCTGGAAGACCACCTGGGACATGGACAACGAGAACCTGCGCTACGAGGTCCTGCGGGACGGCGGCACGACGCCGGTCGGCGTGGTGGAGAAGAAGTCGGCGTTCTGGCGGATGCCGACGACCGCCTTCCTGGACGGCACCGCGGCGGCGGGCACCGGCCACACGTACAAGATCAGGGTGAAGGACGCGGCGGGCAACACCGTCACCGGCTCCGCCGAGTCCAACGCGGCGACGCCCGGCGCGGGCACCACCGGCCCGTACGCGGGCGAGGTGACCGCCGACGATCCCGACGCGTACTGGCGGCTCGGCGAGTCCGGTGGCCCCGCCTACGACTACGCGGGCGGCAACGACCTCACCCTGGCCTCCGGCACCACCCGCGGCCAGGCGGGCGCGCTCTCCGGCGACTCCGACACAGCCGTGAAGTTCAGCGGCGGCCTCGACGGCACGGCCGCCAGCGGCTCCGCGCCGACGCCCGGCGACTTCAGCGTCGAGGCGTGGGTGAAGACCACCAGCACCTCCGGCGGCAAGATCATCGGGTACGGGAACCAGGGCACGCTGAACAGCAGCTCCTACGACCGGCACCTCTACCTGACCAATGACGGGCGCGCGGAGTTCGGCGTCTACCCGGGCGCCACCAAGACGATCCGCAGCGCAGCCGGGCTGAACGACGGCAAGTGGCACCACGTCGTCGGCACGCTCGACTCCGCCGACGGCATGAAGCTCTACGTGGACGGCGCGCAGGCCGCCGCCGACGCGAGCGTCAAGAACGGCCAGGTCTACGCGGGCGTCTGGCGCGTCGGCGGCGACAACCTCAGCGGCTGGCCCGACAGGCCGTCCAGCGACTACCTGAACG
Organism: Actinomadura barringtoniae; assembly: GCF_017573505.1. GTDB lineage: Bacteria > Actinomycetota > Actinomycetes > Streptosporangiales > Streptosporangiaceae > Spirillospora > Spirillospora barringtoniae. The sequence goes on along the minus strand of NZ_JAGEOJ010000003.1, from coordinate 184,591 downwards.
GCACGATCGACGAGCCCGCCGTCTACGGTCGCGCGCTGACCGCCGCCCAGGTCGAACGCCACCACGGCGTCGGCGCGGGCACGGTCACGCCCAACAAGCCGCCGACGGCCGCGTTCAGCTCGTCCTGCGACCAGCTCGCCTGCACCTTCGACGGTTCCGGCTCGGCCGACTCCGACGGGACGGTCGCGAGCTACGACTGGGACTTCGGCGACGGCAAGGCCGGCACCGGCGCCAAGCCCGCGCACACCTACTCCGCTGCAGGGGATCACACCGTCCGGCTGAAGGTCACCGACGACGACGGCGCCACCGACGAGATCGTGCACACCGTCACCGTGCGCTCGACGACGCTGGCGGCCGACGCGTTCGAGCGCACGGTGGCGAGCGGCGGCTTCGGCACCGCCGACACCGGCGGCGCCTGGACGGCCGTCGGGACCCCGAGCGCGCTGTCGGTGAGCGACGGGGTCGGCAAGATCGCGCACGCCGCGCCGCAGGCCGGGGCGGGCGCGTACCTGACCGGCGTCTCGTCCAAGGACACCGACGTCGGCCTCGCGTTCTCGGTCGACAAGGACCTCACCGGCAACGGGCTGTACTTCGGCGTCGCCGGACGCCGGATCGGCGGGGTCGGCGACTACCGGGCGCGCGTGCGGCTGCGGCCGTCGGGCGGGGTCTCGCTGATGCTGACCCGCAACAGCTCGACGAACGCCGAGACCGTCGTCACCGCCGAGCAGGCCGTCTCCGGGCTCACCTACGCGCCCGGCCAGAAGCTGCGGGTGCGGTTCCAGGTCACCGGCGGCAGTCCGACGACGCTCAAGGCCAAGGTGTGGGCGGACGGGACCACCGAGCCCGGCTGGCAGATCAACGGCTCCGACTCGACCGACGGTTTTCAGGTCGCGGGCGGCGTCGGATTGCGCACATATCTAGCCGGCAACGCCACCAACACCCCGATTTCTTTGTCCGTGGACAACTTCTCGGCAATTGAGGTGATCGAGTAGCGGGCGAATCGGTCGGACGCTACGATTCCCGGTCTGTGTGGGGCCTTTGAGGCCAACGAGGCAAACCAGGTCAGGGGATGCCGTCCTGTGAATATTTCGTCGCGTGTCCGTGCGCTCAAGCCACGAGGTCGTAAGGGCTGGGCCGCCGTAGCGGCCGTGAGCTCCGGCGTACTCGTCGGTGCGGCCGTGGTGCCGAGCTTCTTCGACGGCACCGCGGTGCCGGCGACCAGAACGGGCGCCGAGACCGCCGCGACCGTGACCACCGAGGCGCTGCCGACCTGGCAGGTCGACGGGGTCGTGTGGAGCATGGCGACGGTCGGCAACACGGTCTACGCGACGGGCAGCTTCACCAAGGCGCGCCCGCCGGGCACCTCGCCCGGCGACGCCAAGGAGGTCGCCCGGGGCAACGTCCTGGCGTTCGACATCACCACCGGCAACCTGATCACCTCGTTCAACCACACGCTGAACGCGCAGGGCCGCCGCATCGTCGCCTCGCCCGACGGCAAGCGCGTCTACGTCGGCGGCGACTTCACCGCGGTGGACGGCAAGGAGCACAAGCGCATCGCGGCGTTCGACACCGCGACCGGCAAGCTCGTCGACGGCTTCGCCCCGCAGGCGTCGGCGCGGGTCAGCGGCATCGCCGCCACCGACTCGACCGTCTACTTCGGCGGCAACTTCTTCAACGTCAACGGCAAGTCCCGGACGCGCCTGGCGGCCGTGAAGGCCTCCAACGGCGCCAACCTGGACGCCTGGAAGCCGACCGTCGACGACGAGGTCATGGCGCTGGCGGTCGCCCCCGGCGACAAGCGCGTGATCATCGGTGGCAAGTTCCAGCACCTGAACGGCGAGAACAAGGTCGGCGTCGGCGCGGTCGACGCGACCTCGGCCGCGATGGCCGCCTGGACCAGCCGTCCGGTCCCGACCCGGCTGGACCCCAAGTCGGCCATGTCCTACGTGACCGACCTGCGCGTCCAGGGCGACACGGTGTTCGGCGCCGCCGACGGCGAGGGCTACCACTGGTACGACGGGCGCTTCGCCGCCAAGGCCGAGAACGGCGACCTGGTCTGGCTCGACAACTGCTACGGCGCCACCTACGGGATCTTCCCGCAGGGCCAGTCGGTCTACAGCGTGTCGCACGCCCACGACTGCTCCTCGCTCGGCGCGTTCGGCGAGACCGTGCCGACCACCTGGCACCGCGCGCTGGCCGAGACCGCGAACGCGACCGGCACCGACCACGCGCTGCCCGGCAGCAACAGCAACTACCACGGCCAGCCGGTCCCGAGCCTGCTGCCCTGGGAGCCCAAGCTCGGCGTGGGCTCGTTCACCAAGCAGTACCAGGCCGCCTGGGCGGTCACCGGCAACGCCAAGTACGTCGCGCTCGGCGGCGAGTTCCCGAGCGTGAACGGCAAGAAGCAGACCGGCCTCACCCGGTTCGGTTTCCCGCCGCCGCCGAAGCCCGTGGTCGTCGCGTCCGACACGTTCGGCCGCTCGGTGAAGAGCGGGTTCGGCAGCGCCACCACCGGCGGTGCATGGACCGACGCCGGAGCCAAGGGCGCGACCTCGGTGAGCGGCGGCGCGGGCAAGGTCAAGCTCGCCAAGAAGGGCTACAACGCGGGCGCCTACCTGACCGGCGTGAAGTCCCAGAACACCGAGCTCACGTTCAAGCTGTCCACCGACAAGGCCGGCAGCGGCAGCGGGATCGCCGTCTGGGGCGTCGGCCGCAACGTGCGCGGCGCCGGTGACTACCGGGCCCGCGTCCGGCTGGCGGGCAACCAGGTCTACCTGCAGCTCAGCCGCAGCGACAACAAGAACGTCGAGTCCGTCGTGGTCAAGGAGCAGGCGGTCAAGGGCCTGACCTACAAGCCCGGCCAGGGACTGCGCCTGAAGCTCCAGGTCACCGGCTCCTCGCCGACGACCCTGCGGGCCAAGGTGTGGGCGGACGGCAAGGCCGAGCCCGCCGCCTGGCAGCTGAGCGGCACCGACACGACCCCGGGCCTGCAGGCCGCCGGCGGTCTGGGCGTCCGCGCCTACCTGGGCCGCACCTCCGCGGCCCCGGCGACGATCTCGGTGGACGGCGTCTACGCGGTCCAGCCCCGCTAGTCCTGACAGGGCTAGATCATCCGCTGACCAGGGCCGATAAAGGTCACGATTCGATAATTCAACCCCGGTCGGTTCAGGTCCGACTTTCCCCTCCCATTACCATCTCTTGACCAGAGTGGCCGATGGGGTCACAGGGGGACTTCGGGCAGGGGTACCGACTCTTGAGAGTTCTTCAGCGTCATCGCCGGGCGGCCCTGGCGGCCGCCGCATCGTTCATGCTCGTCGCGGCGGCCGCCGCACCGGTGGCCGCCGACACGGCGCCGCCCGCGGGCACGCCCGCGACCGTCTCGGCCGATCCGCTGCCGACGGCGCAGGTCAACGGCGTCGTGTGGAGCATGGCGACGGTCGGCGACACGGTCTACGCGACCGGCAGCTTCACCAAGGCGCGCCCGGCGGGCGTCGCCGAGGGCGGCGCGGGCGAGGTGACGCGGCAGAACCTGCTCGCGTTCAACCTGACGACCGGCGCCCTGATCACCTCGTTCGACCACGCGCTGAACGGCCAGGGCCTGCGGGTCGTGGCCTCGCCGGACGGCTCGCGCGTGTACGTCGGCGGCGACTTCACCACGGTCGACGGCCTGCCGCAGACGCGGCTCGCGGCGTTCGACACCACCACCGGCGCCTTGATCACCGGCTTCAAGCCGACGATCTCCAACCGGGTGCGCGGCATCGCGGCGACCAACTCGACGGTCTACTTCGGCGGCAACTTCTTCAACGTCAACGGCAAGTCGCGGACGCGGCTGGCGGCGGTGAAGGCCTCCGACGGCACCAACATCGACACCTGGCGGCCGACCGCCGATGACGACGAGGTGTTCGCGCTCGCGCTCGCCCCCGGCAACCAGCGGGTGATCGTCGGCGGCAAGTTCCAGAACATGAACGGCGCGCCCAAGGTCGGCATCGGCGCGGTCGACGCCTCCACCGGCGCGACGGCCCCGTGGAGCAGCCGCCCCATCCCGACCAAGTCGGGCAGCAGCTTCTCCTACGTCACCGACCTCAACGTGCAGGGCAACACCGTCTTCGGCGCGGCCGACGGCGAGGGCGGCCACTGGTTCGACGGCCGGTTCGCCGCCGACGCCTCCGACGGCACGCTGACCTGGCTGGACAACTGCTACGGCGCCACGTACGGCATCTACGCCAGCGGCCAGACGGTCTACAGCGTCTCGCACGCCCACGACTGCACCTCGCTCGGCGCGTTCACCGAGACCAGCCCCACCACCTGGCACCGGGCGCTGGCCGAGACGACCGCGGCCACCGGCACCGACAAGGGCGCCCCGGGCTCCAACAGCAACTACAGCAAGCAGCCCGTGCCGAGCCTGCTGCACTACTTCCCGACGCTGGCCATCGGCTCGTTCACCAAGCAGTACCAGGCCGCCTGGGCGGTCACGGGCAACGGTGACTACGTCGCGATGGGCGGGGAGTTCCCGCGGGTGAACGGCAAGGCCCAGGCCGGGCTGGTCCGCTTCGCGGTGAAGTCGGCCGCGCCCAACAAGTCCGGCCCGGTCGCCGCCGACCTGGCCGCGCCGACGGCGAGCAAGCAGTTCCTGTCCACCAAGATCAAGGTGTCCTGGAAGGCCACCTGGGACATGGACAACGCCAACCTCACCTACGAGGTGCTGCGCGACGGCGGCACGACCGCCATCGGCACGGTGAGCTCGGCGTCCAACTTCTGGACCAAGCCGAGCCTCACGTTCACCGACTCCAGCGCGCCGAAGGGCGCGCACACCTACAAGATCCGGGTGAAGGACCCGTTCGGCAACGCGATCACCAGCGCCGCGTCGAACTCGGTCTCCAACTAGCAGCCGCGCATCGCCTTCAGGGCGGCCGTCAGGCGGCCCTTGAGCGCGGAGTCATCGTCGGAGTCGCACCGACAAGCGACCCGCCGGAGCCAGAAATCTATGGCCTCGGCGGGTCGTGTCGTGTCCGGGCCCGTGCCGAACACGGCGGTACGGGTGGCAGCGAGATAGACGTGGTCGGCGCCCGGCGGAGCCCAGGACGCGTCCTCCCAGTCGATCAGCCACGGCAGGCCGGGACCGCATTTGCGCAGGTTCCAGGGCGTGAGGTCGCCGTGCATGGGCAGCCAATGCGCGGGCGTGCCTTCCGGACGCGGGAGAACGGGCGCCAGGCACGACTGGACGCCGTCCACGACCGCGTCCACGTCCGGGCGGGGGGCCGGCCGGGCGGGGCGCGGCGGCATCGCCTCGATGACCATCCAGTGCCAGCCCGCGGTCGTGTCGCGGTCGAGCAGCCGGGGCACGCGGAACGCCGGTGACGCGCCGCCCGGGAACGCCTCCATGGCTCCCGGGAACGCCTCCAGGGCGCGCGCCTCGCGGTCGAGCTCGCCCTTGTCCGCGCGCAGCTTGAGGAAGCCGACCGGGCGGCCGGAACGCAGCAGGACGGCCGCGACGCCCTCCCGCGAGGCCTGCGGGCGCTCGTACACGGCCATCTCGTCGAACGGGTCCAGCCGGGCGGCGAGCTCGCGCCATCGATCGGGCTCGCCGGGCGGGCTCCAGGGCGTGCGCGGGCCGGGGATGATCCGGGGCCCGGCCGCCGCGACCGCCCCGTACAGCAGCCACTGCGCGGCCAGCGCCGCGGGGCGCGAACGGGTCAGCAGCGAGATCCCCGCCATGGCCGCGCGGCGCGAGCCGGTCGGGACCAGGACGTTGCCGTGCCCGGCGCGCGGGCGGATGAAGTCGGTCGTTACGGAAATGTCCGAGCCGGGTCCGTGCTCGCCTCCGGTCGCTGTGGGGCGGTCGGAGGCTGCCATGACCCGGGCTCAGCTCACCGCTTCCTGCGTACCGTCCTGCGGGTCAGCCGGCGCGCGGCCAGGTCGGCGCAGAGCCGCTCGTAGGCCGTGGCGACGTCGTCCCAGACGTAGCGCTCGGACGCCCGCTTGCGCGCCGCGGCGCCGCGGTCGGCCGCCGCGCCCGGCTCGGCCTCGGCGGCCTCGATCTCGCGGGCGAGCACCGGCGCGTCCGGGAAGAACCGGCCCGCCTCCTCGCCCAGGACCTCGCGGTTGAAGTTGACGTCGAAGGCCAGGACCGAGGCCCCGGCGCCCATCGCCCGCAGCAGCGACGGGTTGGTGCCGCCGACCGAGTGACCGTGGACGTAGGTGAGGGCGCCCGCGTAGAGGGCGTCCAGCAGCTCCTGGTCCCAGACGCCGCCGAGGAAGTTGATCCGCGGGTCGTCCCCGGCCAGCTCGCGCAGCTTGGCGGTGTACTCGTCGGCGTACGGGGCCGAGCCGACCACCACGAGCGGCTTGGTCGCGGTGCTCTTGCGGTAGCCCTCGACGGCCACGTGCACGTGGTTCTCGGGCTCGAACCGGGCCACGACCAGGTGGTACTCGCCGGGCCTGAAGCCCGCCTCGGCCAGCTTGCCGGTGTTGATCGACTGCAGGATCGGCGCGCCGTAGGCGATCAGGACCGAGTCGGCGTCGAACCGCTCGACGTAGTAGTCCTGGATCCCGCGCGCGTCGGCGATCAGGGCGTCCGACCAGCGGACCGCCAGGCTCTCGGCGGTGCGGTAGTAGCGCTGGCCGGTGCCGCTCCACTTGGTGCGCTTCCACTCCAGGCCGTCCACGTGGGTGGCGACCGGGATGCGCATCGCGCGCAGGAACGGGAGCAGCGGCGCGTTGGCCGCGTTGAACACCAGCGCGACGTCCGGCCCCTTGCGGACGATCTTGCGGCCGATGGCGTGCATGACCGAGAAGCCCGTGTGGCTGAGGGTTTCGGCCACCTTCTTCTCCACAGCGGGGAGGTGGACCAGCTTCATCCCGAGGTACTCGGGTTCGGGGTGGCGCTCGCCGCGGCAGTAGACGACGACCTCGTGTCCGGCCTCGGCCAATCTGCGGCCGACCTCTTCCACCGCGGTCTCGAACCCGCCGTACCTCGCAGGAACCCCGCGGGTCCCCACCATGGCGATGCGCACCTACCGGCCTCCCACTTCACTTACGCACCATGTTTTGTCAGTCCGCCAAGGGTAAGGCGAACGGGTGCTGTACGTCCCTACGGTAAAGGAGAGTTAATCTGAGGGTTACGGGACACTGGTAATCAGGGGGGCCTGCATGCCAGGAGGGGGCGAACGTGGGCAGACGCGACCAGGGATCTTTTGTGGTGCTGGCGCACCCGTCACCGGATCTGTACGGCTCGGACCGGATGTTCATCGAGTCCGTCCGTGCCCTGAGCCTCGATCATCGGGTCGTCGTGACCCTACCGGCGGATGGGCCACTGGTCCCGGTTCTCCGTGAAATCGGTGCAGAAGTGCGCATTCTTTCTGTTCCGGTGCTGCGCAAGGCCTATATGTCCCCGACGGGCATGATCAAATTGGCGTTCAGCGCCCTGCGCGCGATGCCTTCCGCACTTCGGCTGCTGCGCGGCGCCTCGGCGGTCTACGTCAACACGATCACCATTCCGATCTGGCTGGCGGCGGCCCGGATCGCGCGGGTTCCGTCGGTCGTCCACGTTCACGAGGCCGAGGACCGGGTGCGCGGACCGGTGCACACCGCGCTCACCGCGCCGCTCCGGCTGGCCCGGGCGATCATCGCCAACAGCCGCGCCAGCGCCGCCGCCCTCGGGCCGGTGGGGGAGCGCGGCCAGGTCGTCTACAACGGCGTCGCGGCGCCCGACGACATCACCGAGCCCCGCTCCGTGCTGACGCCCCCGGCCCGCATCGTGCTGGTCGGGCGGCTGTCGCAGGTCAAGGGGTCCGACATCGCGGTGAAGGCCGCCGGGCTGCTGCGCGAGCGCGGGTACGACGCGACGCTGACCCTGGTCGGTGCCGTCTACCCCGGCAACGAACCGTTCGAGGAGGAGCTGCGGCGCCTCGCGAACGGCGAGCGGGTCGAGTTCGCCGGGTTCCGATCCAGTGTCGGAGCGTCACTGTCCGCAGCGGACCTGGCGATCGTGCCCTCTCGGATGGAGTCGTTGGGTAACGTCGCGGTGGAAGCGATGCTGGCCGGACGGCCGGTGGTCGCCGCCGCGGTCCAGGGACTGAACGAGGTCGTCACAGACGGTGAGAACGGCGTGCTGGTCGCGCCGGACGATCCGGCGGCCCTGGCGGACGGCGTCGCCCGCCTGCTGGACGACTGGGACGGCGCGCTGGCCATGGCCAAGCGGGCCCAGGCGGACGCGGCCGAACGATTCGGCCGCGACCGTTACCATGGCGAACTGCGCGAAGCAGTCCGCAGGCTCATCCATCCCCCCGCCCCCGACAACGACAACGCCCCCGCCGCAAGGACGCAGAGCACGCGATGACAGCACAGAACCCTGTCCCGGCCACACCGGAGATCAGCCTCATCGAGGCCGTCTGGCGCTACCGGCTGATGTCGTTCATCATCGTGCTGGCCTCGGTCCTGGCCTCGGTCGCCGCGACCCAGATCCTGTTCAGCAGCGTCAACGCCACCGCGCGGTTCGCGGTCACCGACCCGACGAACAACAACAACGTGCTGCGCATGGGCGTGGTGTCGGGTCAGGGCTACGCGACCTACACCGCGCAGCGGGCCGCGTTCGCGGGCTCGGCGCCGGTGCTGGCGCGGGCCGCCGAGATCGTCAAGAGCAAGCACGGGCCTAGCCTGACGGCGGCCCAGCTGCGCGCCCGCGTGCAGACCTCCAGCAAGCCCGACGGAGGCGTGGTCATCGTGACCGCGAGCGCGGGCAGCATGGGCGAGGCGGCGGGCATCGCCAACGCGGTCGTGCAGGCCTACCAGGACGTCACGGTCTCCACCGCGGTCGACAAGCTCGACAAGCAGCTGAAGAGCCTGCAGGACGCGCAGAAGAAGATCACCGACGATCTCGAGGTCACCACCCGCGGCACCTCCAGCTATCGCCTGATGTCCAGCAACCTCGCCAAGCTCCAGTCGCAGGAGAGCGGGGTGCTGTCGGCCAAGGCCAACGCCAACGACGGCGTCCAGTTCGTCGACACCGCCGACGCGGCGTCCTCGGCGGGCAGCAAGCTGCCGCAGAACGCGGTCATCGGGCTGGCGCTCGGCGTGATCATCGCCTGCATCGTCTCGTTCCTGCGCGCCTCCGGTCGCAACCGTCCCCGTCCGGTGGTCGCCGTCCCGGAGATCCCGGCGGGCCCGCCGCCCGGCCCGGGCCCTGATCCGGCGGCCGGCACCCCGGCGATCGCGGGGCCGTCGGCCGAACGCGCCGCTCCGGTCAGCGAACCCGTCGCCGACTGGGTCGCCGACCGCGCCGCTGACTGGGCGGCCGAACGCTCCCACCGCACCGGCCGCCGTGGCCGCGACGGCGCCTCCGCCGTCGACCCGGCCGTGGAGCGGGCGGTGGAACGCGCAGGACGCGTCTGGACCCCCGAAGAGGTCCACGGTCCGCTCGCGTCCCCGGCCCTGGAGAAGGAGTCCGGCCGCGACTCCGGCCGCGGCAAGCGGAGCGGCAACAAGAACAACGGGAAGAGCAACGGCACCTCCTCGCTCCTCAACGTGGACGGTCAGGACGACCCGACCCGGCCGACCGAGATCCCCGTCGAGCTGTGGGCGCCCGAGAAGGGCGGGGGCGACCCGACCAGCACCCAGGAGGACAGGTCGTCCCGCAGGAACGGCACCGGCGGCGCCACCTCCACCGGTAACGGCAGCGGCGGCTCTGGCAGCGGTGGCTCTGGTGGCGCCGGCGGCAGCGGCTCGTCCAGCAAGGCCAAGGACGTGGACCGGAAGGACGAGGGCGGGGACGAGGGAAAAGGCGACTCCAGCCTGATGCACTACGACCTGGACAGGTGAACCCCGGCGCATCAGGCGGGGTGCGGAGCAAGCTGGCGAAGGCGCTGGCCTCCGTCGGCGGTGCGATGACGGTCCAGCTGGTCACCTCCGGTGGCAGCCTGCTGATCCAGACCCTCGCCGCGCGGTCCCTCGGGACCAACGGCTACGGCGCGTACGCGCTCTTCTTCGCGGCGATCGTCATGATCACCGCGGTCCAGTCCGGCTGGGTCGGCGACCCCCTCACGGTCTATGACCGGTTCGCGCCGCGCATCCGCGGCGCCCTGATCCTCACGATCGCGGGCACGGCCCTGGCGGGCGCGGTGGCGGGCGTCATCGTCTCGGTGTCGATGGGCCTCACCGGCCCGCTCGGGACGCTCCTCTACGCCCTCCTGGTCGCGCTGTGGCTGCTGAACGAGACCGGCCGCCGGATCTTCACGGCGCGGATGCAGTTCTGGCGCCTGGCCATCAACGACTGCTGCTACCTGGTCACCACGCTGCTGACCATGGGCATCGCGGTCGCGATCGGCATCGGCTCGTCGGTCGAGCTGGTCCTGGCCTGCATGGGCCTCGGATGCCTCGCCTCGATGGTCCTGGCCCGGCTGCAGTTGCCCGGCAAGGAGTACCGGCGGGCACCGCTGCGCGGCACCGCGATCCGGGAGATCGCGGAGTTCTCGTGGTGGCGGTCCGTTCAGGCGGGCATCCGGCCCGGCGCGCTGCTGGTCACCCGGATCCTGATCGCCACGCTCGCGTCCACCGGCGCGCTGGTCGGCGTCGAGGCCGCCCGGCTCCTGCTCGCGCCCGCCCTCACGTTCGTCAACGGGACGGGCTGGTTTCTGCTGGGCAACTTCGCCAAGGCCGAACGCGACGGGCGGCCCATGCGGGCCCGGCAGGCCGTGTGGGCGTGCGCCCTGATGTCGGCGGTCGCGCTGGTCCTCAGCCTCGGCGGCATCGTGCTGGTCGGCGTTCTGGAGCCGATCGTCACCGGCGGCAAGTTCGAGGTGGACCGGCTCGCGCTGTTCGGCTGGGGGATCTACGCGGTCTGCTTCGCCTGCACGCTGCCCCTGGTGAGCCTCGCCACCGCCCGCAAGCGCTCCCGCGCGGTCTTCACGATCCGCAGCGTCGAGAGCCTGGTCGGCCTGTCGGTCCTGGCGATCCTGCTGCTGGTGGACCCCGACCACGCGTCCCTCGCTCCGTACTGCCTGGGCATCGGCGGCCTGGTGTCGGCGGCGATGCTGTGGCGCATGCTGCGCCGCGAGGACCCGCCTCCCGGCTTCGTACGCCCGCCCACCACTGAGCCCCAGCCCGCCACTGTATAACCGCGCCGATCTTGCTCTCAGCGCCCTTCCGTACCCTCCGAAAGGGCGCTGAGAGCAAGATCGGCGAGTGTCAGGCGTGCTCGGGTTCGCGTTCGCGGGCGGCGGGGTCGGGGTCGGGGTCTCCGTTGAACGGGAGGGCGGGCAGGCCGTGCACCTTGCGGACCAGCATCCAGGCCAGCGCGGCGCCCACGACCAGGCCCACGAGGGTCCAGGCGAGCGGCACGGCCGGGACGCCGAACATCTTGAGGGCGGACGCGACCAGGACGAAGCCGAGCACGCGCCGGATCAGGCCGCCGGGGGCCCGCGAGGAGATCTTGGAGCCGATGTAGACGCCCGGGACCGAGCCGACCAGCAGCGCCGCGGTGACCTCCATCTGGAAGTCGCCGAACAGGATGTGGCCGAGCGCGGCTGCGAAGACCAGCGGCACGGCCTGGAGCAGGTCGGTGCCGACGAGCTGGTTGGCCTTCAGCGTCGGGTAGAGCGCCAGCAGCGCCACGATGATGAGCGAGCCGGAGCCGACCGAGGTGATGCCGACGACCAGCCCGCCGACCGCGCCGATGACGACCGTGCGGACCGGGCGGATGGTGATCTCGGGCGTCCCGGTGGCGGCGGGCGAACCGGGGACGGCGGTGCGCCGCGCGTCGCCGGTACGGCGGGCGGCGCGGTCGACCAGGGCCAGGTAGCCGCGGATGACCAGGCCGCCGGCCGCGATCAGCAGCGCGACGCCCATGGCCTTCTGGATGATGTCCTGGACGTCCTCGCCGGTGCCGAGCGCGCGGGCGACCAGCACGCCGGAGAACGCGGCGGGCACCGAGCCGAGGCAGAGCCAGCCGACCAGCCGCATGTTGATCGTGCCCTGGCGGTAGTGGACGGCGCTGCCGACCGGCTTCATGACCGCCGCCGCGACCAGGTCGCTGGACACCGCCGCCAGCGGGCTCACGCCGAAGAACGTCACCAGCATCGGCGTCATGAGCGCGCCGCCGCCCATGCCCGTCAGACCGACGATGATGGCCACCAGGAACGACCCGCCCGCCATCGTCCAATCGAAGTCCATCGCCATGACCTACCTGGTATATAGGAAAAATCGAGTACCACAGTACGGTGTGGCCCCTGATGTCCGAAACCCCGGTCGGTGCGCCCGGTCGGGCAGGTCGATCAGTCCCGGCGGACCCAGCCGCCCTCGACCAGCAGGTCGATGACCTGGGTGACGGCCTCCTCGGGCGTCGTCTGGGAGGTGTCCAGCCGCAGGTCGGCGTCCACCGGCTCCTCGTAGGGGTCGGAGATCCCGGTGAACTCGGGGATCAGCCCTGCGCGTGCCTTCGCGTACAGGCCCTTGCGGTCGCGGCGCTCGCACTCCTCCAGCGGCGTCGCGACGTGCACCAGGACGAAGTCGCCGACGGCCGCGACCATCGCGCGCACCTCGGCCCGGGTGCCGGCGTACGGCGCGATCGGAGCGCAGATCGCCAGCCCGCCGTGCCGCGTCACCTCGGCGGCGACGAAGCCGATCCGGCGGATGTTGAGGTCGCGGTCGGACTTGGAGAAGGTCAGCCCGGCCGACAGCAGCCGCCGCACCACGTCGCCGTCCAGGAGGCTGACGTGCCGCCCGCCGCGTTCGACCAGCGCGTCGGCGAGCCCGCGCGCCACCGTCGACTTGCCCGAGCCCGACAGGCCGGTGAAGAAGACCGTGAGGCCGCGCTCGTGCTTGGGCGGCCGGGCGATCGCGAGCTCGGCGGCCACCGCCGGCGGGGTGAACCAGTCCGGCACGGGCTCGCCGCGGTCGAGCAGGTCGTTCAGCTGGTCCTGGGTGAGCTCGGCCTGGACGTGGTCGGGCTCGATCCGCGCGACCGGCCGCCAGACCTCGACGTCGGCGTCGTACCCCCACGGCTCCGGCGCGACCACCGGGATCGCGGTGCCCTCCGCCTCGGCGTCCGCCAGCAGGTGGGTGGCGCCGTACGCGGCGGCCACGTGCGCGCGCAGCTTCAGCTCGCGATCGGCGTCGGTCTCGGTGTCGTGCGGCGGCAGCGGCACCGGGATGATCTGCGTGCCCTCGGGCAGCTCCTTGCGCACCGCGAGCAGCGCCCGTACCAGCGACTCGTCGTGCACTCCGCTCAGCATCGGGAGCGCGAGCACCCGCGCGTCCAGGCGCTCGGCGACCTGCCGCAGCTGGCCGAGCTGCTTGCGGTGCAGCGGCTCGCGCGTCGCGACCGCCAGCACCGGGCCCTCGCCCGTCTCGACCTCGTCGGGACGGCGGCGCAGGCTGTGGAACGGTCCGTGCGCGGGCGCGCGCAGGGCCTCCAGCGGTCCGGCCAGGCGCCAGTCCTGCGCGGTCGGGTCCTGCCAGGCCTCGGTGACCCGCATGACCGCGAGCGGCACTCCCTCGGGGTCCTGGAGCACGATCCGCTCGTGGACCGTGAGCTCCTTCGGCACGGCCAGCGTGACCGGGACGGGCCACGGCGTGCCGTCCGCCAGCCGGCCGCCCGCGATGACCATGGCCGTGTCGAACGAGCCGAGGAACCCGGTGAGCGGGCGATAGACGCCCGCCAGCAGCAATTCGAGGTCGGCGAGCTCGACCGGGCCCGGGGTCCAGGTGGGCAGGTCGCGCAGCGTGTCGGGAAGGCCGGCTTCGGCGGTCACCGCGGTCTCCGATCCAGTCCGGTCGTGAACCGGGCTGATTCCATGGTGCTGTGTCTCCCCGGGGGGCGACCCCCGGACCCCCGTAGGGGGATTCGGAGGAAAAATACTGCGCCGAGTGAGTACTCGCACCTCGCGCCCCGGGCCGCGCTCCGCTCAGATCACCCGGGCGAAACGGTTCTCCGGCTTGCGGATGACCAGCGTCACCTCGCTGTGGTCGGCCGTGAGACGGCCCCGGCTGACCGTGGCGACCAGCCTGCAGAGGGCCCCCGCGAGACCGGAACCGGTCGCGAACGCCTTCAGACAGTCACGTGAGGCGTACTCCTCGGCTATCACCAGGCCGCGCATCACGCAGTACCACTGCATGCCCGCCCGGGACGCCACCTTCTCGTAGATGGCGGGGGGCGGCGCCGAGGCCTCGGCGATGCGGGCGGTGGCCTCAGCGAAGCGGGCCGTTGCCTCGGCGACGTAGGCGGGCACCTCGGGGGCGGGAGCGTCAGGCCCCGCGGAGGCCGCGGGCGAGCCGGGCGCGATCGGGCCGGCCCCGGCCTGCTCGCGGGCGGCCAGCCGGTTCCAGACGGGCCCGCGCAGCCAGGCGGGCAGCGTCCGGTCCAGGAAGCCGAACGCGGTGTTGCGGTCCCGCAGCCGTACCAGCAGCAGCCCGCCCGGCTTGAGCGCGGCCACGAACCGGTCCAGGACCAGCTCGGCGTTCTGCACGCGCTCGATCAGGTAGGGCGCGTGCACGACGTCGTAGGCGCGCGGCGGCATCGGAACGGTCCGCAGGTCGCCCAGGTGCCAGGAGTCCAGGTCTTCGCGTTCGCGGGTGTGGGCGCGCAGGGCAGGGGTGTCGGTGTCGACCCCGGTGACCTCACGCTCGCGGTCGCGGAGGTCCAGGCCCCAGCCCCAGCCGCAGCCCGCCTCCAGGATCTGGATCGGGCGGAGCGGCCGGTCATGGGAGTACTGCCGGGCGCGTTCTGAGAACAGATCGCCGTCGTTGACCGGCGGCGTACGCAGATCGGTCACAATCTCGCAGAGTAATCAACCGACTGCGCTCTGTCCGCTATTTGCCCATTCTTGGTATGGCGCGTGTCAGTGCGAATTCGCTTGCCGATCCGCTCACCGATTCGCTCGCGGAGGTGAACCCCGCGGCGTGTTCGGGCGTCTCCCAACTGTTCACTTTTGTTACTTGTGGCCAGTTAAGAGCTGGTAACGTACGCCTGATTCGCCGGTTTCCGGCATTCAGTGCATCACGGTCTAGGGGGGCGCGTGCACGGAGTGGTCGGCTATTCGCCCGGGGTGTTCGACCTGTTCCATGTCGGGCATCTCGACGCGCTCACGCGCGCGGCGCGGGCCTGCGACCGGCTGGTCGTCGGCGTGCTGACCGACGAGCTGGCCGAGGAACTGAACGGCGCGCGGCCGATCGTACCGCTGATCGAGCGCATGGAGATCGTCGGCAGCGTCCGGCAGGTGGCCGACGTGGTCGAGGTGACCGCGGTGGACCTGCGCGCCGACTGGGCCGTGCTCGGCTTCGACGTCGTCTTCCCCACCCTCCTCACCACCGGCGACGAGGCCGCCCGCGATCTTGAGGGCACGGGCGTGCGCGTCGTCGCGTTCGAGGGCCTCATCGAGACCCGCAGCCCGGTGCTGCGTTCCGCCCTCGCCGGCACGTCGCGGAGGAGTTCGGTCGCGTGAGCACGTTCAGCGATGCGCTGACCAGGCTCGGTTCGGCACAGAAGAGCGCCAAGGGCGCGCCCGCCTACTCGCGGTTCGTCAACCGCAAGCTGGGGCGCGTGCTGGCCGCCGCGTCGTACGTGGTCGGCCTCACCCCCAACCAGGTCACCGGCATCAGCGCCTGCTTCACGTTCGCGGGCATCGCGCTGATCGCCCTGGTCAGCCCCGCGCCCTGGCTGGGCCTGGTGGTCTGCCTGGCCCTGGTGATCGGGTACGCCTTCGACGCCGCCGACGGCCAGCTGGCCCGGCTGCGCGGCGGCGGCTCCAAGTCCGGCGAGTACCTGGACCACATGGTCGACGCGCTCAAGGTCTCCGCGCTGCACTCGGCGGTCGCGATCTCGTTCTACCGGTTCTTCGACCTCGACCACGCGGCCTACCTGCTGCTGCCGGTCGCGTTCACGGTCGTGGCGGCGGTGCTGTTCTTCGGGATGATCCTCAAGGACCTGCTCGCGCGGGCCCACCGGGCCGCCGCCGGGGTCCCGGCCCCGCCGCCCGAGGCGCCCTCGACGCTGCGCGCGCTGCTGGTGATCCCGACCGACTACGGGTTCCTGTGCGTGGCGTTCCTGCTGTTCGGCTTCAAGGACGTGTTCCTGCCGCTGTACGCGCTCTTCTTCGCGGGCAACCTGCTCTTCCTGCTGGCCGCCTCCGTGAAGTGGTTCCGCGAGGTCGGCGCTCTGGACGCGACCCCGGCTCAGTCAGGGTCTCAGCGGGTGAACGCATGACGCAGCGGATCGTCGGTTACGTGCCCGGTGCGTACGACATGTTCCACATCGGCCACCTCAACATCCTCAAGCGCGCCCGCCGCGAGTGCGACCACCTGATCGCCGGGGTGGTCACCGACGAGGTGCTGGAGCAGGCCAAGGGCCGCGCCCCGATCGTGCCGCTGGAGGAACGGCTGGCGGTCGTCGGCAGCATGGCCTGCGTGGACGAGGTCGTCACCGACCTGTCCAGCGACAAGCTGGTGATGTGGCAGAAGCTCGGCTTCGACGTGATCTTCAAGGGCGACGACTGGAAGGGCACCCCGAAAGGCGACCGGCTGGAGGCGTCCATGGCCTCGGTCGGCGCGCGGGTCGTCTACTTCCCGTACACCGTCCACACCTCCAGCACGGCCCTGCGAAGGCTCATCACCTCCTAGCAACCGGCCCGATCAGTCGTGGCCGGACGAGACGTCCAGGTCGCGCGGGGTCATCAGCCACACCGCCACGGCCGTCACGATCATCAGCGCGCCGCCGGCGAGGCTCGCCCAGACCAGCGAGTCGGTGAACGCGGCCTGCGCCTCGGCGGCGACGCGGGCGCCGGACGCTCCGGCCTCGCGCGCGATGTCGAGCGCGCCGCCCAGCGACTCGCGGGCGACGTCGGCGGATGAGCCGGTGATCCCTTGCCCGGCCAGATCGTCGGTCGTGAGCCCGCCCCGGTAGACCATGCCCGCGACGCTGCCCAGGACGGCCACGCCCAGCGCGCCGCCCAGCTCGTACGAGGTCTCCTCGATGGCCGCCGCGCTGCCGGACTTCTCCGGCGGCGCCCCGGCCATGATCACCGCCGAGGCGATGGCGAGCGAGCCCAGCCCGATCCCGACCAGCAGGGTCGCGCCGGCGACGACCGGGTAGTTCAGCGTCGGCCATAGGAAGAGGACAAGGAAGCCGAGCCCGCTCACCAGCGTGCCCCCGGCCAGCACCGCACGGGCGCCGATCCGGCTCGCCAGCGCGGGCGCCAGCGGTGAGGCGATCACGGCGCCCACGGCCTCGGGCAGCAGGCGCAGGCCCGTGCCGAGCGGCGAGTAGCCCTGGACGAGCTGCATCCACTGGCTGAGCAGCAGCATCGTTCCGACCATGGCGATGCTGGCGGCCAGCGCGGAGATGACCCCGGCGCTGAACGCGGGCCGCCGGAACAGCCGGATCTCCAGGATCGGGTCGGGGCGGCGCAGGCACCGGCGGACGAACGCGCCCAGCGCGACGATCGCGACGGCCCCCGAGACCAGGGCGCCGGTGGCGGTGAGACCGTCCTTGCCGAAGTGTTTGATCGAGTAGACCAGGGCCACCATCCCGACCATCGACAGCACGGTGCCGATCGCGTCCCAGCGGCCCGGGCTCGGGCTGCGCGACTCGGGCAGCAGGATCAGCGCGGCCACGATGGCGACGGCCATGACCGGCACGTTCACCAGGAACGCCGAGTGCCAGGAGAAGGCCTGCAGCAGCGCGCCGCCCAGAATCGGCCCGAGCGCGCCGCCGAGCGCGGCCATCGTCGCCCAGATGCCGAGCGCGGTGGCGCGCTCGCGCGGATCGGTGAACAGCTGGCGGATCATCGACAGCGTGGACGGCATGATCATCGCGCCGCCGATGCCGAGGACCGCGCGGATCGCGATCACCTGCCCGGGGCTGTCGGCGACCAGGACGGCCAGCGAGGCCAGCCCGAAGATGCTGAACCCGGTGACGAGCATGCGCTTGCGGCCCCACCGGTCGCCCAGGTTGGCCACGGTGACCAGCAGGCCCGAGACGACCAGCGAGTAGATGTCGACCATCCACAGCAGGCTCACCGAGTCGGGGCGCAGGTCCGCCGAGATCTCCGGCAGTGCCACGTTCAGCACGGTCATGTCCATGACCACCAGCAGCAGGCTGGCGGACAGGACGGCGAGGCCAGCCCAGCGCCGCGGGTGCGGCGCGGGGACGGTGGAGGAGGTCGTGTGCTCGAGAACGGTCATGGACGTTCTCCCTGCGAGTCGCCATCCGTGCCGTGCAGGAGGGTGGTGAGGACGAGGTCGGGGACGTCTCGGCGGGCGATGTCGCCGCGGCGGAGGCTGTCGCGGGCGGCGATGAGGATGCCGAGGACGGCGTTGCTGATCCAGCGCACGGGCAGGTCGGCGCGGAGCACCCCGGCGCGCTGCGCGGCCTCGTAGAAGGCGACCTCGCGCTCTTCGAGCTCCTCGGCACGCGCGACCAGGTCCGGCATGGCCGCCAGGAAGTGGTCGGTGAGCGCGAAGCCGTACTCGTCGGCGTCGGCGGTGAACAGGCGCATCATCGCGCGCAGTGTCGCGGCGATCCGTTCGGGGTCACCGGAGGCGGCGGCCTCGGCCATGCCCGCCTCGTTCTGGGACGCCTCCCACCTGTCGAGGGAACAGACGCCCAGGGTGTGGATCAGCGCCTCGCGGCTGGCGAAGTGGCGGTGGAGGGTGGCGCGGCTGGTGCCGATGGCCTCGGCGAGGCGCGCCATGGAGGCGGTCGGCTCCTCGTTGAGGTGCTTGATCGCGGCGGCGACGATCTTCTCTTCGTTCGACATGGCCTCGACAGCTCTGTTCCGGATGAGACATTTTCGTCTCATACTATACACATTCGTTCCAGAGGTCGGCTGGCCGTACGGATGTCGGACCGGGCGCGTAGGCTGGGGCTTGACACCGGGACATTGACGGATTCCCGGTGGTTAGGGCTGCCTGCCGTTGGCTGCGGGCGGCTTCGCTGTGCCCTTTTCCGGGCCCGGCAGGGGTGCTTACCGAGGTTGCGGGCGAACATGACGCTTAACGGACTTGTTGATCTGGCACGTACCGACCCGAAGTTGGAGCGTGCCCTGGCGGAGGCCAAGGTCGACCACGACGTGGTCGCGCCGCCCTCCACCTGGCCGATCCTGGGCGCGGCGCTGAGCCGTGCCACAGAAGGGGTCGTGCTGGCGGTCACCGCGACCGGACGCGAGGCCGAGGACCTGGCCGCCGCGCTGACGAGCCTGCTCGATCCCGAACGCGTCGCGCACTTCCCGGCCTGGGAGACGCTGCCCCACGAGAAGCTCTCGCCCCGTTCCGACACCGTCGGCCAGCGCCTCGCGGTGCTGCGGCGGCTCGTCCACCCGGGCGCCGGGGACGGCGCGGGCGGGCGGCTGTCGGTCGTCGTCACCCCGATCAGGGCCGTGCTGCAGCCGATCGTGTCCGGGCTCGCCGACCTGGAGCCGGTGCAGCTGAAGTCCGGCGACGACGAGGAGATGGACGACGTCGTCCGCAGCCTGGTGGGCGCCGGCTACCACCGCGTCGACCTGGTCGAGAAGCGCGGCGAGATCGCCGTGCGCGGCGGCATCCTGGACGTCTTCCCGCCCACCGAGGAGCACCCGCTGCGGGTGGAGTTCTGGGGCGACACGGTCGAGGAGATCCGCTACTTCAAGGCCGCCGACCAGCGTTCGCTGGAGGTCGCGCAGGACGGTCTGTGGGCGCCGCCGTGCCGCGAGCTGCCGCTGACCCCGGAGGTCCGCGAGCGCGCCAAGCTGCTCGCCGAGCAGCACCCGGCGCTGGAGGAGGTCCTCGGCCGGATCGCCGACGGCGACACCGTCGAGGGCATGGAGGCGTTCTCGCCCGTCCTCGCCGAGAGCATGGAGCTGCTGACCGACCTGCTGCCGGAGGCGTCCTGCCTGCTGGTCTGCGAGCCGGAACGGATCCGCACCCGTTCGGTCGAGCTGGTCCGCACGAGCCAGGAGTTCCTGGAGGCCAGCTGGGTCAACGCCGCCGCCGGGGGAGAGGCGCCGATCGACCTGGGCGCCGCCGCGTTCCGTTCCCTGGAAGAGGTGCGCCAGCACAGCAACGAGCTCGGCCTGCCGCGCTGGCAGGTGACCGCGCTCAATCCCGACGAGGAGGCGGCGGTCAACCTCGGCGTCCACGCGGCCGAGGCCTACCGCGGCGACACCGCCCGCGTCATGGGCGACCTCAAGGGCTGGATCTCGGGCGGCTGGCGGGTCGTGCTGGTCACCCCGGGCCACGGCCCCGCCGAACGCCTCGTCCAGATGGTCGGCGAGGAGGGCCTCGGCGCGCGCCTCACCGACGTTCCCGAGCCGCCCGACGCGTCGGTGGTCAACGTGACGACCGGCCTGCTGGAGAACGGCTTCACCTGGGACTCGATCAAGCTCGCCGTCCTCACCGAGGCCGACCTGTCCGGGCAGAAGTCCTCCACCAAGGACATGCGCCGGATGCCGTCCCGGCGGCGCGGCGGCATCGACCCGCTGCAGCTGAAGCCCGGCGACTACGTGGTGCACGAGCAGCACGGCGTCGGCCGCTACGTGGAGATGGTCAGCCGCACCGTCCAGGGCGCCACCCGCGAATACCTGATCCTGGAGTACGCCAAGAGCGACCGGCTGTTCGTCCCGACCGACCAGCTCGAGGAGCTCACCCGCTACGTGGGCGGCGAGGCCCCGAGCCTGCACCGCCTCGGCGGCTCCGACTGGGCCAAGGCCAAGTCCAAGGCACGCAAGGCGGTCAAGCAGATCGCCGGCGAGCTGATCCGGCTCTACTCGGCCCGCATGGCCTCGCCGGGGCACGCGTTCGGCGCGGACACCCCGTGGCAGCGCGAGCTGGAGGACGCCTTCCCGTACGTGGAGACGCCCGACCAGCTCGCCGCCATCGACGAGGTCAAGGAGGACATGGAGAAGCCGGTCCCGATGGACCGGCTGATCTGCGGCGACGTCGGCTACGGCAAGACCGAGATCGCGGTCCGCGCCGCGTTCAAGGCCGTCCAGGACGGGCGGCAGGTCGCCGTGCTGGTGCCGACCACGCTGCTGGTCCAGCAGCACCTGTCCACCTTCACCGAGCGGTTCGGCGCGTTCCCGGTCTCGGTCAAGCCGATCAGCCGGTTCCAGACCGACGGCGAGATCACCGAGACGCTGCGCGGCGTCACCGACGGCACCGTCGACGTCGTGGTCGGCACGCACCGCATCCTGTCGTCGCAGACCAAGTTCAAGAACCTGGGCCTGGTCATCATCGACGAGGAGCAGCGGTTCGGCGTCGAGCACAAGGAGGAGCTGAAGCGCCTGCGCACCCAGGTGGACGTGCTGGCGATGTCGGCGACCCCGATCCCGCGGACGCTGGAGATGGGCCTCACCGGCATCCGCGAGATGTCCACGATCCTCACCCCGCCGGAGGAACGGCACCCGATCCTCACCTTCGTCGGGCCGTACGAGGAGAAGCAGATCGCCGCGGCCATCCGGCGCGAGCTGCTGCGCGAGGGCCAGGTCTTCTTCGTGCACAACCGGGTCCGTTCGATCAACAAGGTCGCGGCCAACCTGGCGCGGCTGGTGCCCGAGGCCAACATCGCGGTCGCGCACGGCCAGATGAACGAGCACGAGCTCGAAAAGGTCATGGTCGACTTCTGGGAGAAGAACCACGACGTCCTGGTCGCGACCACGATCGTCGAGTCGGGCCTGGACGTGCCGAACGCCAACACCCTGATCGTCGACCGCGCCGACATGTACGGGCTCTCGCAGCTCCACCAGCTGCGCGGCCGGGTCGGCCGTGGCCGCGAGCGCGCCTACGCCTACTTCCTCTACCCGCCCGAGTCGCCGCTGACCGAGACCGCGCACGAGCGGCTGTCCACGCTGGCCCAGCACACCGAGGTCGGCGCGGGCATGTACGTGGCGATGAAGGACCTGGAGATCCGCGGCGCGGGCAACATCCTCGGCGCCGAGCAGTCCGGGCACGTGGCAGGGGTCGGCTTCGACCTCTACGTGCGGATGGTCGGCGAGGCCGTACGGGACCTGAAGGAGGGCGGCGGCGTCCAGGAGACGCCCGAGACCAAGGTCGAGCTGCCCGTCGACGCGCACCTGCCGCACGAGTACGTGCCGGGCGAGCGGCTGCGGCTGGACGCCTACCGGCGGATCGCGGCGATCACCGACGGCATCCGCAGCGAAGCGAGGAATGACGGCGCAACTGTTGCCGGGGGGTCTGGGGGGTCGTCCCCCCAGCGGAGCGCAGCCGACGAGATCGCGGCCGTGCACGAGGAGCTCAAGGACCGCTTCGGGCCGCTGCCCGTGCCCGTGCTGAACCTCCTGGAGGTCGCGCGGTTCCGGGCCAAGGCGCGCAAGGCCGGGCTCACCGAGGTCGGCCTCCAGGGCAACTTCGTCAAGTTCGCTCCGGTGGACCTGCCCGACTCCAAGCAGGTGCGGCTCCAGCGGCTCTACCCCAAGAGCATCCTGAAGCCGGCCACCAGTACGCTGCTCGTACCGACGCCCAAGACCGCTCAGCTGGGCGGGCGCCCGCTGCGGGACCAAGAGCTGCTCAAGTGGGCCACAGACCTGGTCGATGCGTTGTTCCTGGAGCCCGTGCGGTCATAGGCTGCGGACTCGTAAGTGATCACGGACGAGATGGGATGACCGTGCTGGGAACATCTGTGAAGGTCGCGGTGGCGGCGGCGCTCGCCGCCGGGACGCTGGCCGGCTGCGGCGGCGGCCCGCTCAAGGTGGGCGCGGCGGCGATCGTCGGCGACGACCGCATCAGCACCAGCACGCTCGACCAGACCGTGCGGGACTGGCAGAAGCAGTTCGTGAAGGACGACATCGCCAACCAGATGCGCTCGGACCCGAGCAACCCGACCCAGCAGGCGACCAGCGACCGGCTGTCGGACTCCGACATGCGCGACGCGCTCACCGTACTGGTCAACATGCGGGTCGGCGACGAGGTGGCGCGCCGCGACCACATCGACGTGACCGGCACCCAGGTCGACCAGGTGATCGCCGCGCTGGACCAGCAGGGCGGCGCCAAGTCCGCGACGCTGGCGAGCGGGCTCCCCGCCGGCTACACCCGCGACTTCGCCCGCTTCCTGGCGATCAAGGCGCTGCTCGTGCAGAAGTACGGCTCGGACGGCAACCCGCAGAACCCCCAGACGATGCTCGCGCGGCAGAAGGCCGACGCCGACTTCGTCCAGACCGCCGACTCGATGAAGATCAAGGTCAACCCGCGGTACGGGTCCTTCGACAAGGCCAAGGTCGCCATCGATCCGGTCAAGTACAGGCTGTCGGCCACCGAATCGGGTATCCGCTGAGTATGAGCCTTACCCTGCTGGCGACCACGCACCGGGTGGCGCCCGGCCTGCTGACCTGGAAGGCGTGGGAGGCGCTGCGCTCGGCCGACCGCGTGCTGACGCGGATCGACCACCCGCTGCTCCCGTACGTCACCGAGGCGGGCGTCCGGCCGGAAACGGTCACCGATCCGGACCCGGCGGCGCTGGTGGACGCGGCGCGGCGCCACACGGTCATGTGGATCGCCGACCCGGACGGCGACGAGCGCCTGATGCGCGACATCGGCGCCCTGACCGTCGGCGGCGAGCCCCTCGACTCGATCGAGGTGCTGCACGGCTCGTACGACCTGCCCGGCGCCCGGCTGCTCGACCTGGTGTCGGTGATGGAGACCCTGCGCAGCGAGTGCCCGTGGGACCGCAAGCAGACGCACGCCACCCTCGTTCCGTACCTGCTGGAGGAGGCCTACGAGGTCGCCGACACCGTCGAGTCCGGCGATCTCGGCGCGCTGCGCGAGGAGCTCGGCGACGTGCTGATGCAGGTCGCCTTCCACTCTGTGGTCGCCGCCGAACGGACCGACGAGACCGCGTTCACCATCGACGACGTGGCCGCCGGGATCGTCGACAAGCTGGTCCGCCGCCACCCGCACGTCTTCGCGGACGTGACCGTGTCCGGCGCGGACGAGGTGAACGCCAACTGGGAGCAGATCAAGGCGGCCGAGCGCGCGGAGAAGAGCGGCGACGACGCCTCGATCTTCGACGGCGTCCCGATGGGGCAGCCCGCGCTGTCGCTCGCCGCCCAGCTTCAGCGCCGCGCGCAGCGCGCCGGAGCGCCAGATGATCTCTTTGCCGAGCCTGGGGACGAGCTTGGGGCGCGCCTGTTCGCCCTGGTAAGCGAGGCTCGCCGGGAAGGCCGTGACCCCGAAGCGGAGTTGCGCGCGCTGGCGCGGGTATTCCGCGAACGTGTCGGGGAGTGGGAACGGTCACAGAAGGACGTCTGAGTTTTGGCGGCCCCCTCCTGAACCCTGGCGGCCTCCGCGTGAGTTCGGACGATGGGTGCCCGAATCGGGTGATCTGACCGGCAAGATCGACGAAGGGCTGGTCGGCTGGGTTACGTCCGTTTACAGTAAGCCCGTGCCTGCTGGGGCCCGTGGTGGCGATGCCCGTAAGGGCGCACGGAGCGATTTTCAGAGCAAGGCTCGCGCGGTGCGCGGCCTGCTCGGCTTCGGCATGGTCGCGGGCGGGCTGGTCGCGCTGCTCATCCTGCCGACCGCGTGCGCGGCCGGGCTGGGCGCCCGCGACGGCGCGCACTGGTTCCAGAGCGACCCCGCCGACCTCAACACCTCGGGCGTTCCGCAGCTGTCGCGGATCCTGGCGGCCGACGGCTCCACGCTCGCGACGTTCTTCTACCAGAACCGCGTGGACGTGCCGTTCGACAAGATCGCGCCGGTCGCGCGCAAGGCCGTGCTGGCGATCGAGGACAGCCGGTTCTACGAGCACGGCGCGCTGGACTCGCAGGGCACGTTGCGCGCCCTGGCCAGCAACCTCGGCTCGGGCAAGGTGACCCAGGGCGGCTCGGGCATCACCCAGCAGTACGTGAAGAACCTGCTGCTCACCCAGGCCGACAACAAGGACGAGGCGCAGGCCGCCAAGGAGATCAGCGCCGCGCGCAAGATCCGCGAGCTGCGGTTCGCGGTGGCGCTGGAGAAGAAGTACTCCAAGGACGAGATCCTGCGCCGCTACCTCAACATCGCCTACTACGGCGACGGCGCGTACGGCATCGAGGCCGCCTCCAAGCACTACTTCAACCACCCCGCCGCGCAGCTCACCCTCCCCGAGGCGGCGACGCTGGCCGGGGTGATCCGCTACCCGTACGCCTATGACCCGACCCGGTACAAGGAGCGCGCCAAGGAACGGCGCGACGTCGTCCTCGCCCGGATGGCGCAGCTCGGCTGGATCAGCGGCCCGCAGCAGCGCGCGGCCGCCGCCGAGCCGCTCACCCTGCACCTGCACGAGACGCCGAGCGGCTGCGTGGTCAGCAAGGCGCCGTTCTTCTGCGACTACGTGCAGCGCGAGATCCTCACCAACCCGGTGTTCGGCGAGACCCCGAAGGCCCGCGAGCGGCTGCTGAAACGCGGCGGGCTCACCATCCACACCACGCTGGACTGGCAGTCGCAGAAGGCCGCGCAGAGCGCCGTCGACAGCCACGTCCCGCGCAAGAACTCCGCGCACAAGGCCGCCGCCGAGGCGATGGTCGAGCCGGGCACCGGCGAGATCAAGGGCATGGTCGTGGACCGCAAGCTCGGGTCCGACCGCGAACGCGGCAAGACCTGGATCAACTTCGCCGCCGACGCCGACCACGGGTCCAGCATCGGCATGCAGGCCGGCTCCACGTTCAAGGCGTTCACGCTGGCCGCCGCGCTGGAGAACGACCTGCCGTTCGGCACCCGGCTGGAGGCGCCGCGCGCGTTCACCCCGACCGGCTACCGCGACTGCAAGGGCAGGAACGTCAGCGACCCGTCGCACTCGCTGCGCAACTCCGCCGACGGCGAGGGCGGGCGCGAGTTCAGCCTGACGACCGGCACGCACCACTCGGTCAACACCTTCTTCCTCGCGCTGGAGCGCGAGGTCGGGCTCTGTGACACGGTGAAGATGGCCGAACGGCTCGGAATGCGGCAGGGTAACGGCAAGGCGCTGGAGCAGTTCCCCTCGTTCACGCTCGGGTTCAACCCGGTGTCGCCGGTCCGGCTCGCGGCGGCGTACGCGGCGTTCGGCGCGCGCGGCCGCTACTGCCAGCCGGTCGCGATCCGTTCCATCACCGACGCGGCAGGCAAGAAGCTGAAGGTGCCGGGCGCGGGGTGCAAGCAGGTCATGGACAAGGGCGTCGCCGACGCCGTCAACTACGTGCTGAAGGGCGTGCTCACCAAGGGCACCGCGCGCGGCATGGGGATCGGCCGGCCCGCCGCCGGCAAGACCGGCACGGTCGACAACTTCTCCGCGGCCTGGTTCGCGGGGTACACGCCCGACCTCGCCTCGGCCGTCTGGGTGGGCGACCCGCGCGGCGGTTACGCGCATCCCATGGAAAACCTGTGCATGGACGGCGAGTGCTACGGCGCCGTCTTCGGCGCGACGATCCCGGCGCCGATCTGGCAGGACTCCATGTCGGGCGCGCTGGAGGGCCGGCCCGCGGCCGACTTCCACGAGCCGCCGGACCACTACTTCAGCAAGGGCACCGGCGAGGACCGGACCAAGGTGCCCGACGTGCGCGGGATGAAGCCCAGCGAGGCCATCGCGCGGCTCCGCGCCGCCGGGTTCTCGGTCGACATGGGCGGCTCGGTCGACTCCGACCAGTACGAGCGGGGCACGGTCGCCGACCAGTCGCCAGGCCCGGGATCGTCCGCCGAGCCCGGCGCCACCGTCGTGATCAGGGTCAGCAAGGGAAAGAAGAAGGACAAGCCGGGCGGCCAGCCGACCCCGCCCGGCTTCCCGCCCGGAATCCCTCCCGGCCAGAACCCCGGCCAGAACCCCCCAGGGCAGAACAAGCCTGGTCGCAACGGCGGCTGAGGACTGCCGACCGAATTTCCGGGTAGATCACCCCGCGGGGAGATCGCGCTCGAATCGGGGGGAATCAGCATGCGCGCCATCGCCGTGTCCGAGGTCGGTGCCACACCGACGCTCATGAACCTGCCCACGCCCGCGCCCGGACCGGGAGAGATCCTGGTCAAGGTGGTCGCGGCGGGCATCAACCCGTTCGACTGGAAGATCGTTGACGGGGCGCTCAAGGACTCCGTGCCCTACTCGTTCCCGCTGATCATGGGCGTGGACGGCGCGGGCGTCGTGGAGGCGGCCGGGGAGGGCGTCACCGACCTGCGCGCCGGGGAACAGGTGTACGGCCAGTTCTTCGGGGTCCCGCGCGGCCTGGGCAGCTACGCCGAGTACGCGATCGCCAAGGCCGACGGGCCGGTCGCCCGGATGCCCCAGGGCATGATCTACACCCAGGCCGCCGCGGTGCCGACCGCGACGATGACCGCCTACAACGCCGTGCGGCTCGCGAACGTGGACGAGGGCCAGACCGTGCTCGTCGTCGGCGCGACCGGCGGCGTCGGCCAGTCGGTCGTCCAGCTGGCCGGCGCCACGGGCGCCAAGGTGATCGCCACCGCGCGGGCCGACATGGCCGAGGAGATGCGCGAGCTGGGCGCCGCCGAGGTCGTCGACTACGCGGCGGGCGACCTGAACGAGCAGGTGCTGCGGGCGCACGCGGACGGGATCGACGCGATCCTGGACGTGGTCAGCGACAAGACCGGCGTCGAGCGGCTCGCGGCCCTGCTGCGGCCCGGCGGCGTCTACCTGAGCACGATCTGGTCGGTGAACCCGGACGCCATGGCGGCCCAGGAACTGCGCGGCGTCAACATGGACAGCGAGGCGAGCGCCGAGCTGCTGGAGACCATCGCGGGCCTGATCGACGCGGGCAAGCTGAAGGTCCACGTGCACCACGAGGTGGCGCTGGAGGACGTGCCCGCCGAGATCATGCGGATGCGGGCCGGGGGAGCCCGCGGGAAGACCGTCATCCGGGTCTGACCGGCGCCGGGGGATCTGAGGAGCGCTGGGATCATCGTCGTGTGGAACGTTCCGTGACCGAGAGATCCGTGGCCCGCGCGGTGCCCGAGGGCCTGCGCGCCTTCCTGGCGACCGAGACGGGCAGCACCAGCGTGCTGCTCGCCGCCACGCTGGCCGGGCTGCTGTGGGCGAACTCGCCGTGGGGCGACTCCTACGAGGCGTTCTGGCACACCGACTTCGCGGTCCGGCTCGGCGACCACGGCTTCTCGCTGGACCTCAAGGAATGGGTCAACGACGGCCTGATGGCGCTGTTCTTCTTCGTCGTCGGCCTGGAGATCAGCCGCGAGGTCAAGGTCGGCCAGCTGCGCGACCGGCGGCTGATCGCGGTGCCGTCCTGCGCCGCGCTCGGCGGGATGATCGTGCCCGCGCTGATCTTCTTCGCGATCAACATGGGCGGGTCGGGCGCGGGCGGCTGGGGCATCCCGATGGCCAGCGACACCGCGTTCGTGCTGGGCCTGCTGGCGATCATCGGCACCCGCTGCCCCGAGCCGCTGCGCGCGTTCCTGCTGACGCTCGCCGTGGTGGACGACGTCGGCGCCATCCTGGTCGTCGCGGTCTTCTACACCGACGACCTCTCGGTGACCGCGCTGCTGATCGCGATCGCGCTCACCGGCCTCATCGTCGCGGCGCGCTGGCTGCGGCTGTGGCGGGCGCCCGCGTACGTGGTGCTCGGCATCGGCGTGTGGGCGGCGATGCTGGAGAGCGGCATCCACCCGACGCTCGCGGGCATCCTGCTCGGCGCGCTGGTCACGGTGTACGCGCCGAGCGACCACAAGCTGCTGCGCGCGGGCGAGGCCGTCCAGGCGCTGTCGCGCGACCCGAGCCCGGAGCTGGCCCGCGAGGCGACGCGGTCCGTCCAGGCGACGGTGTCGATCAACGAACGGCTGCAGCTGCTCCTGCACCCCTGGACCGGCTACGTGATCGTGCCGATCTTCGCGCTGGCGAACGCGGGCGTACGGCTGGACGGCGAGACGCTGAGCCGCGCGGCGACCTCGCCGGTGACGATCGGCATCGTCGTCGCCCTGGTCGCGGGCAAGTTCATCGGCGTCTCGCTCGGCACCTGGATCCCGCTGCGGTTCAACTGGGGCGACCTGCCGGGCGGCCTGGTCTGGGGTCAGCTGCTCGGCGGCGCGGCCGTCTCGGGGATCGGCTTCACGGTCTCGCTGTTCATCACCGACCTCGCGTTCGCCGGCGACCCGGACCTGCAGAGCGACGCCAAGATCGGCATCATGACGGGCTCGCTGCTGGCGGCGCTGCTCGGCTGGGTCGTCTTCCGGCTCGCCTGGGACCGCGGCGCCGTCTGCGCGCCGCCCGGCCTGCCGGACGAGCGCGACGTCGAGCCCGAGCCGCTGCCCCCGGTCACCGGCCGCGACCACGTGCTCGGCCCGGCGACAGCGGCGGTCACGCTGGTCGAGTACGGCGACTTCGAATGCCCGTACTGCGGCAAGACCGAGAAGGTCCTCGCCGAGCTGCGCAGTCAGTACGGGGACCGGCTGCGCCTGGTCTTCCGGCACTTCCCGCTGCGCGAGATCCACCCGCACGCCGTCGCCGCCGCGCTGGTGTCCGAGGCCGCGGCCGACCACGGCCTGTTCTGGGAGGCGCACGACGTGCTCTTCCGCAACCAGCTCGCCCTGACCGACGCCGATCTCAGCCGCTATGGCGAGGAGCTCGCCTTCGATCCGTGGGCCGACGTGGAACGCCACCGGGCCCGGATCAACTCCGACCGGGAAGAGGGCGAGCGCAGCGGTGTCGGGGGCACCCCGACCTTCTTCATCAACGGTGAGATCTATCAGGGCGACCACGATCTAGCCTCGTTCCAGACGGCGATCGACGCCGCTCTCACCGGGGCACCGGCCCCCGGCGACGAGATGGGCACGGGCGACCAGTGCCGGATCAGCACGGAAGGAACGAGGAATGAACGACGACGAGAAGCGTGAGCGGGTGCGCGAGATCGAGGAGTCGGTGAAGGTCCTGCGGGCGCAGGTCCCCGAGCCCGAGGCCGATGCGGGCGACGCCGTGGACGCGGCACAGAACCTCCAGGCCCGGGAGGAGCTGCTCGGCCAGATCGAGAATCTCGAGGACGAGCTGGAGCGCCTGCGGGAGGAGGTCGGCGAGTCCGGGGAATGACCCGGGAATGACCTGGGACCCCTCCCGGTTATGGGGTGCGTTGGCACACCCATACGGGGAGGGGGCATTTCCATGTACGAGCAGTTCCAGCGGGCCCAGATGTTCTTCGAGGCCCGGGACTACGTGACGGCCGCCCGGATCCTCGCGCCGATCGTCGCGGACGCGCCGGACAACCGTTCGGCCGTCGAGCTGCTGGGCCGCGCCTACTTCCACAGCGCCCAGCTCGGGCGCGCCGAGGAGACGTTCCGCACGCTGGTCGACCTCGACCCCTGCAACGGCTGGGCGTACGAGGCGCTGGCCCGGACCCTGGAGCGGCGCAACCGGCCCGAGGACGCCCGGCGCTTCCGCCGGATCGCGCGGGCCATGGGTGCGGAGGTGTCCGAGGAGATCGAGGTCTCGGTGACCGCGGGCAACCTGGCCTGACACCTCTCCAACCGCGCCGATCTTGCTCTCAGCGCCCCGAAACCGCTCGGAAAGGGCGCTGAGAGCAAGATCGGCGTTTTGGTGTGGCGCGGGGTGGTGTGGTTGGGGGGTGTGGCGCGGGGGGTGTGGCGCGGGGGGTGTGGCGGGGCTAACATTGTGAAATAGATTCACGTTTCCGCTCTAGGGGGACCTCCGTGACGCTGCCCGCCTTCCCGCCCGGCTTCCTGTGGGGCGTGTCCACGTCCGCGTTCCAGATCGAGGGCGCGCCCCGCGAGGACGGCAAGGGCCCGTCGGTCTGGGACTCCTTCACGGCCGTCCCCGGCAAGATCAAGGACGGCACGGACGCGGCCGTCACGACCGACCACTACCACCGGTACCGCGAGGACGTCGCGCTGATGTCCGACCTCGGGGTGGGCGCCTACCGGTTCTCGGTGGCGTGGTCGCGGGTCGTCCCGGACGGCATCGGACCGGTGAACGGCAAGGGCCTGGACTTCTACGACCGGCTCGTCGACGAGCTGTGCGCGAAGGGGATCAGGCCCGCGCCGACCCTCTACCACTGGGACACCCCGCAGGCGCTGCAGGACGCCGGCGGCTGGCTGAACCGCGACACCGCCGACCGGTTCGCCGAGTACGCGGCCGCGGTGGCCGAGCGGCTCGCCGATCGGGTGGACATGTGGATCACCATCAACGAGCCCGCCGAGGTGACCCTGCTCGGGTACGCGCTCGGCGAGCACGCGCCCGGCAAGGAGCTGATGTTCGACGCCCTGCCGGTCGCGCACCACCTCCTGCTGGCGCACGGCAAGGCGGTCGGGGCGCTGCGCGCGGCCGGCGCGCGCGACGTGGGCATCGCGGCGTCCCACAGCCCGGTCTGGGCGGCGAGCGACGAAGAGGGCGACAAGGCGGGGGCCGACCTCTACGACACGCTCATGAACTGGATGTTCGCCGACCCGCTGCTCGCCGGGCGCTACCCGGAGGGTCTCGCCGAGGCCATGCCGGGCCCGGTCGAGGAGGACCTCAAGGTCATCTCCGCGCCGCTGGACTGGTACGGGATCAACTACTACAACCCGACCCTGGTCGGCGCGCCGCAGCCGGACGGCGTGGAGACGTTCGGCGGCATCGACCTGCCCGCCGACCTGCCGTTCGGCATCCGCGAGATCGACGGCCACCCGCGCACCGACTTCGACTGGCCGGTCGTGCCGGACGGGCTGCGCGAGATCCTGGTGACGCTGCGGGACCGCTTCCCTGGCATGCTGCCGGTCTATGTCACCGAGAACGGCTGCTCCTACGGCGAGCCTGTGCACGACACCCGCCGGATCGAGTACCTGGACGGCCACCTGCGCTCGCTGCGCGCCGCGATCGACGCCGGCGTGGACGTGCGCGGCTACTTCGTCTGGTCGCTGATGGACAACTTCGAGTGGGCCGAGGGCTACCGGCAGCGCTTCGGGCTCGTGCACGTCGACTACGACACCCTCGCCCGAACGCCCAAGGACTCGTTCGGCTGGTACCGGGACGTGATCAAGGCGAACCGGTGACCGCCGACCCGGCGGCCCCGCTCATCGACCAGCCGGGCACCGGAGCGCCGCGACCGGTCGGCGGGCGGTGGGCGAGCGCGCTCACGCTCGCCAATCTCGGCGTCTGGGTGGGCTGGTTCGGGCCGATCCAGGTGCTGCTGGCGTTGCAGGCCAAGGAGTTCGCGCCCGGCCACAAGGCGGCCACGCTGGCCTGGGTGACCGGGGTCGGCGCGGTGGTCTCGCTGGTCGCCAACCCGGTCTGGGGCGCGCTGTCGGACCGTACGACCTCGCGGTTCGGGCAGCGCATCCCGTGGACGGTCGGCGGGGTGATCTGCGGCGCGGCAGGCCTGGTCGTGCTGTCGGTGGCGCCGAACATCGCGGTCATGCTGGCGGGCT
Organism: Actinomadura barringtoniae; assembly: GCF_017573505.1. Taxonomy (GTDB): domain Bacteria; phylum Actinomycetota; class Actinomycetes; order Streptosporangiales; family Streptosporangiaceae; genus Spirillospora; species Spirillospora barringtoniae. The sequence continues at coordinate 152,293 of NZ_JAGEOJ010000003.1, read as the reverse complement.
GGATCATCGTGCAGATCTCGCTGAACGCCTCGTACGCCGCGCTCACGGCCGCCGTTCCCGACCAGGTGCCGCAGGAGCGGCGCGGGGTGGTCGGCGGCTGGCTCGGCGTCGCGCAGATCGCCGGCACGCTGCTCGGCACGGCCCTCGCGACGCTGGCGGGCGGCATCACCGCGGGCTACCTGGCGTGCGCGGTGTTCACGCTGCTGTCGGTCGTGCCGTACGTGCTGATGCGGCGGGACGTGCTGCTGGACGCGGGCGCGCGGCCGCCGTTCCGGTGGAAGGAGTTCCTCGCGGGCTTCTGGATCGACCCGCGCGAGCACCCCGACTTCGGCTGGGCCTGGCTGACCCGCTTCCTGATCAACCTGAGCAACTCCATCGTCACGATGTACCTGCTCTACTACCTGACCGACGCGGTGCACTACGACGGCAAGGCCGAGGACGGCGTGCTGATCCTCACCGCACTGGACGCGGTCACGCTGCTCGGCACGGTGGTCGTCGGCGGGATCTGGTCGGATCGGATCGGCAAGCGCCGGATCTTCGTCTTCTGGTCCGGGATCATCATGTCGGTCGCGACGCTGATGCTGTCGCTGTGGCAGACCTGGCCGGGCGCGATCGTCGCGGCCCTGGTCCTCGGCGTCGGGTTCGGGGTGTTCACCTCGGTCGACTTCGCACTGATGACCGATGTGCTGCCGAAGGCCGCCGACCGCGGCAAGGACCTCGGGGTCATCAACGTCGCCGCCGCCCTGCCGCAGGTGCTCGCGCCCGCGATCGCGGCGCCCATCGTGACGCTGCTCGGCGGCTACGGGACGCTGTACGCGGTCGCCGCCGTTATCGGCCTGGCCGGAACCCTGCTTGTCTACCGGATCCGCTCCGTTCCGTGATCCTTTGATGCCGGAGCCGAACCGGTTTCGCGACAATGCCGTCCAACCCCGCAAAGGGGGTCAGAGATGGCAAGACTCAACAAATCGGGGGCGGCTCTTCTGGCGCTAGGTGTGATCGCGACCGGCGCCGCGGGCTGCAAGGTGGGGGAAACGCAGAACGTGTCGGCCGCCGCGGCGGCCCAGGGAGCGGCGAACTACACGCCGCCCAAGCTCACCTGGACGGCGTGCACCGGTCTCCCCGGGCCCGCGCAGGGGATCCAGACCGAGCCCAACCCGGCGCTGGAATGCGCCAAGCTCACCGTTCCACTGAACTACGCCAAACCACAGGGCCAGACCATCGACCTGGCGGTGATCCGCCTCAAGACGACGGGAGCGCCCGAGAACCGCATCGGCTCGCTCGTGTTCAACCCGGGCGGCCCCGGCGGGTCCGGCGTGGACACGCTCTCCGAGAGCACCACCGAATACCGCAGGCTCCGTACGCGCTACGACCTGGTCAGCTTCGACCCGCGCGGCGTACAGCGCAGCGCGCCGATCCAGTGCGCGACCGACAAGGAGATGGACGCGTCGTCGGCGGTGGACGGGAGCCCCGACACGCCTGAAGAGGAGAAGGCCTACCTCACCGAGCAGAAGAAGGACGTCAAGGAGTGCACGGCGCGCTCCGGAAAGATCCTGCCGTACGTCGGCACGGTGAACGCGGCGCGCGACATGGAGGTGTTGCGCAAGGCCCTCGGCGACCGCAAGCTCTACTACTTCGGCACCTCGTACGGCACGTGGCTCGGCGCCAACTACGCCCATCAGTTTCCCGGCTCCACCGGGCGGCTGGTGCTGGACGCCGCGGTCAACACCAAGCTCGACACCAAGCAGCTCGCGCTGCAGCAGGCCGCGTCCTTCCAGAAGGCACTCGGCAACTACGCGGCCTGGGAGGCCCAGCAGCCGCGCGAGCAGGGTGCCACCAAAGAAGCGATCATCGACCACATCTCCAAGTTCCTGAAGGAGACCGACTACAAGCCCGTTCAGACGCAGGACAAGAACCGCGCGCTCACCCAGGACCTCGCGCAGGGCGGCGTCATGGCCGCGCTCTACTCCCGCGACCTGTGGCCCACCCTCACGGCCGGCCTGGTCAGCGCCTTCCAAGGCGACGGCACCCTGCTGATGAAGCTCAACGACCTGTACTCGGGCCGCGACAAGAACGGCCACTACGACAACTCCGACGCGGCCGGAACGGCGGTCCGCTGCGACGACACCACCAAGCGCTACACCGTCGACGACGTGAAGGCCAGCATGGGCGAGTTCACCCAGGCCTCACCGCTCTTCGGCCAGTCCATGGCCTGGAGCCTCATCAGCTGCACCGGCTGGCCCGCCAAGGGGGACGAGGCGGGACGTGAGGTGAGCGCGCCCAAGGCCGCTCCGATCGTGGTCGTCGGCAACCTCGGCGACCCGGCCACTCCCTACGACTGGGCCCCGGCCCTCACCAAGGAGCTCGGCTCCGGCGTCCTGCTCACGCTCAAGGGCGAGGGGCACGGCGCGTACGAGACCGAGAACCTCTGCGTCCGCACCAAGGTGAACGGATACCTGCTCTACGGCCGCCTGCCCGCCCAGGGCACCGTCTGCGAGTAGCTCCTGCAGCCCCTGCCGCAATCGAGCACCCCGGTGATCAGTCGGTCGCCGGGGGCTCACACGGCAGGATGAGCACGAAGCGCGCGCCCCGTTCGCCGTCGTCCCGATCGGTGATCGTGAGGCTGCCGTGCTGGGCGTGCGCGATGTCGCGGGCGATGGCCAGGCCCAGCCCGGTCCCGCCCGCGTCGCGGTGGCGGCCCTCGGCCAGCCGGGTGAAGCGCTCGAAGACCCGTTCACGATCCTCGGGCGCGATGCCCGTCCCGTCGTCGACCACCTCGACCGAGGCGCGGTCGTCCGGGACGTAACGCAGGACGACGCTGACGGTCGAGTCGGCGTGCCGGTCGGCGTTGTCGATGAGGTTGGTGAGCAGCCGCCCCAGCTCCAGCCGTCCGCCCCGTACGATCACCGGCCCGTCGGCCACCACGGTCACGCGGGCGCGGCGCGGGCGGCGCAGCACCTCCTGGTCGGTGAGCTCGTGCAGGTCGACCGGCTCGGCGGGCGACGTCTCGCGCGCGTCCAGCCGGGCGAGGGCGAGGAGATCCTCCAGAACGGCCTGGAGCCGTTCGGCGTTCTTGAGCGTGGCGGCGAGCGTGTCGCGCAGGTCGGTGGCGCCGGGATCGTCGAGCGCCAGTTCCAGCTCCATCCGCAGTCCGGTGAGCGGGCTGCGCAGCTCGTGCGAGACGTCGGAGACGAACCCGCGCTGCTTGGCGACCGCGCCCTCAAGCCGGTCGAGGGTGGCGTTGACACTGGTCGCGAGCCTTCCGATCTCGTCGGTACGACCGGGGACCGGGACGCGGCGTTCGAGATCGGTCGCGGTGATCTCGTCCAGCTCCTGGCGGATCTTGGTCACCGGGCGCAGCGTCCGGCCCGCCGCCACCCAGGTCGCGAACCCCACCAACCCCGAGATCAGCGGAATGGTCAGCGCCAGCAGCGCCGCCGTGCCGGGACGCGGCACCATCCCGGGCGCCGGGCCGATCGAGTAGACGTACCGCGCACTGTCCCCACTCCCGGAACGGAACGCCACGACCTGGAAGCAGCGGCCGCCCGGTACGTCGAGCGAGCAGGTCCGGCCGTCCCTGCGATCGTCGCCCTGTACGGGCGGATCGAAGTTCACCGGCGGACGTCCTCGCATGCCGGGACTGGCCGCCACGATCCGGCGCTGCGGATCGACGACCTGGATCAAAGTCCGGTCCGCGGTCACCAGGTCGTCGCCCGTGACCGGGCCCCGGTGGATCAGCTCGACGACGCGGCGCGCCTCCCTGGCCAGGTGCTGGGTCCGGTGGTGCGACTCCTGCCGGTAGACCATGATCAGCAGCGCCGCGTACAGCACGGTGGTCAGCACCGCGGTCACCACCACGGCCGAGGCGGTCACGCGGAAGCGGATCGTCGGCTCGCGCCACACGCTGTGGAACCTGCCCTCACCCGGGCAAACCCGACCCGATCACCTGGTCAAGGTGCCGCCACCTGGATCCGGCCCGATGTGCCTCGCACATCGGGCCTGGCAGGGCGTGATGGACCGGTTACGATGCGAAAGGAACTCCCCGAGAGGAACCCTGGTCAGGAACGGAGCCGGCATGGCCGTGGCCGACGGTGCGGTACTGCGCACGGCGGGACGGCTGCCCGCCGAGGTGACCAGTTTCGTCGGCCGCCGGCGCGAATGCGCCGAGGTCAGGCGGCTGGTGGAGTCCGCGAGGCTCGTCACGCTGCTCGGCATGGGCGGGGTCGGGAAGACCCGGCTCGCGCTCCGTACCGCCGCCGACGTGCGTCACGCGTTCGCCGACGGCGTCCGCTTCGTGGACCTGGCCGCCGTCCAGCACGCCGAGCTGCTGCCGCAGGCGGTCGCCGACGCGCTCGACCTGCACGACCAGACCACCCGCGACCCCCTCGACGCGCTCACCGACCACCTGGCGGGCCGGTCGGTGCTGCTGGTGCTGGACACCTGCGAGCACCTGGCCGACGCGTGCGCGATGCTGGCCGAGACGGTGCTGCGCGCCGGCTCCGGCGTACGGGTGCTGGCGACCAGCCGCCAGCCGCTCACGATCCCCGGCGAGCACACGATGGTCGTCTCGCCGCTGGACCGGCCCGAGCAGGGCGAGGACGAGGCGGTCACGCTGTTCGCCGAACGCGCGGCCGCCGTGGTGCCCGGCTTCGCGGTGACCGACGACAACCGCACCGACATCGTCCGGCTCTGCCATCAGCTGGAGGGCATCCCGCTCGCGATCGAGCTGGCGGCGGTGCGGCTTCGCGCGCTGCCGCTGGACCAGCTCGTCGCCCGGCTCGGCGACCGCTTCGCGCTCACCGGCCAGCGCCGCACCGGCCAGGCGCGCCACCAGACGCTCCGGGCCGCGATCCGGTGGAGCGACGAGCTGTGCACGCCCGCCGAACGCCTCGCCTGGGCCCGCCTGTCGATCTTCGCCGACGGGTTCGGCCTCCCCGAGGCGGAGGTGGTCTGCGCGGACGAGGCCGGGCCCGCCGATGAGGCCGCGGCCGCCGAGTCCGTACCGGCCGATGAGGTGCTCGACCTGGTCGCGGGCCTGGTGGACAAGTCGGTGCTGACCCGCGAGCCCGACGGCCGCTACCGGATGCTCGACACCCTGCGCGAGTACGGCGCCGAACGGCTGGCCGACAGCGGCGAGACCGACCGGGTCCAGCGCCGCTACCTGGACCACTACCTGGGACTGGCCGAACGCGCCGAACACGAGCTCGCCACCTCCGCGCAGGCGGGCTGGTTCGCCTGGGAGGCGCGCGAGCACGGCAACCTGCGCGACCTTCTCGACCGCGCGATCCGCGCCGGTGACGCCAGGGCCGCGCGGCAGCTCTTCGCGGGCTTCTCGCCGATCTGGATGGGCCGCGGCCAGCTCCGCGAGATCCGCATGTGGGCCGACCGCGTGCTGGCGCTGCGGCGCAGCCCCGCCGAGGAGACGGCCCGCGTCGTCCGCATGACGCTCTTCTGCGCGCTCGTCCAGGGCGACCTGCGTGCCGCGCGCCCGCTGCTGGAACGGCTCCGGCAGCACTCGACCACCCCCGCCGAGCAGGCCTACCTCACCCAGCTGTCGGGCATCCACAGCCTGCTGGAGGACGACTTCGTCCAGGGCCACCGGCTCCTGGACGAGGCGCTCGAACAGCACCGCGACGCGGCCAACGACGACGTTCTGGCCCTGATCACCGGCCTGTACGCGACGGCGGCGCGCATCTCGGTCGGCGACGTCCCGGGCGCGCGGGAGATCGCCGAGGCCACCATCTCCACCTGCGAGGACGTGGGGGAGGAGTGGTGCATGTGCCACGCCCTGTGGGCCCGCGCCGGATGCCGCCTGATGAACGGCGAGACGACCGAGGCCCAGGCCGACGTCCTGGACCTCCTGCGCATCGCCGCCCGCCTGGACGCCCGGATCACCGTGACCGCCGGGCTGGAGCTCGCCGCCGCCTGCGCGTACGAACTGGGTGATTATGAACGCGCCGGGCGCCTTTACGGCGCGGCCGACGGGCTCCGCCGCGCACAGGGCCTGACGTCCATCGGCGGGCACCTGGACGCGCTCTGGGATCTGGCCGGGGACCGGCTCCGAGAACGCCTTGGGGACAACGGTTTCACAACGGCCACGGCCGACGGCGACCGCCTCTCGTTCACCGAACGCGTCTCCCTCGGCCTCGACACCCCGGAGTCGACTCTGTCCAACCGAGAGTCGAGCCGAGGAGGGGGCGGAAGCACCCGACATTCCTGACATACTCGTACCAGCATGTGCGAAAAGGTGTCGCGACCTGCCCGGATTGCCTACCGTGGGGGGACGCCCACGCGGCAGGGGGTACCTCGTGACCATCAGTGGACCGGCCGGCCGAGAAGGCCAGGCCGACATGGGCGTACCCCATTCGGCCCGCATCTGGAACTTCTGGCTGGGCGGCCGGGACAACTATCCGGTCGACCGTAAGGCCGGAAACCACATTCTCGGCTGGGTCCCGGAACTGGTGATCTCCGCGAAGGCCGACCGCCGCTTCCTCGCCCGCGCGGTCACCCATCTGGCGAAGGCGGGCGTACGCCAGTACCTGGACATCGGCACCGGCCTCCCGACCGTGGACAACACCCACGAGGTCGCCCAGCGCATCGCCCCCGACTCGCGCATCGTGTACGTGGACAACGACCCGCTGGTCCTCGTGCACGCCCAGGCGCTCCTCACCAGCTCGGCCGAGGGGAGCACGGCCTACATCGAGTCCGACGTCAACGACCCCGCGCGCATCATCGAGAAGGCCTCGGCCAGCCTCGACTTCAGCCGCCCGGTCGCGGTCATGATGCTCGGCATCCTCAACTTCGTCATGGATGACGACGACGCCCGCGCCATCGTCGGCCACCTCGTGGACGCCGTGCCCTCCGGCAGCTACCTGGCGATCTCGCACCCGACCGGCGAGGTCGGCCCCGAGCCCATGACCCGCGCGGTGCGGTATTGGAACGATCAAGGCGCCGCGCCCATGCGCCTGCGCACCCGCGAGGAGCTCGAGAGCTTCTTCACGGGCCTCGAACTGATCGACCCCGGCGTGGTCTCCTGCGTTCACTGGAACCCCGAGCCCGGCGACGACCCGATCGACGTGCCGCACTTCTGCGGAGTCGCGCGCAAGCCCTAGCGCCCCTGGCAGGCCCCGGCGGGCCTCGCGGTTGGCCGAAGCCGGACGCCGCCGACCCCGCTCCCACCTGCGAAAATCGCGGGATGGAAGTCGACACCGACAAGCCCAACATGGCGCGCATGTACGACTACGCGCTGGGCGGCAAGGACAACTTCGCCGCCGACCGCGACGCCGTGAACAAGCTCTTCGCGTTCTCGCCGGAGAACAGGTACGTGCCGAAGGCCAACCGTCGCTTCCTGGGCCGCGCGGTCCGCCACGTCGCCTCCCAGGGCGTACGCCAGTTCATCGACCTGGGCGCGGGCCTTCCCAGCCAGGGCAACGTCCATGAGGTGGCCCAGCAGAGCCTCCCCGACGCCCACGTCGTGTACGTCGATGCCGACCCCGTGGTCCTCACTCACGCGACCGCGCTGCTGGCGACCGACCCCTCGACCGCGGTCATCCAGGCCGACATCCGCGAACCGGAGAAGATCCTCGCCGACGGGAAGCTCCGCGAGCTGATCGACCTCTCCGAACCGACCTGCGTCCTGTTCGTCTCGGTCCTGCACGGCATCTCCGACGCGGACGACCCGGCGGGCATCGTCCAGGCGTTCGCCGACCAGCTGGCGCCCGGCAGCCACCTGATCCTGTCCCACCTCACGAGCGAGGGGCACCCGCCCGAACTGGTGAAGCAGAAGGAAGAGGTCTTCGCCAAGTCGCCGACGCCCTTCTCCTACCGGAGCCGCGCCGAGATCCTGCGTTACTTCGACGGCTTCACCCTCGTCGAGCCGGGCCTGACGCCCGTCACCTCGTGGCGCGACGAAGAGACCGAGTCCGCGGAGATGACCGCCGCCGGTGCCTGGTGGCTGGGCGGCGTCGCCCGCAAGTAGAGCCTCGGCGGCCTGTCAGTGAAACGGGAAGCTCCCCGCGCGCCGGGGCGTACGGGGAGCCGAGTCAGCGGGGGACGCGCGGTTTAGCTGTAGAACGTGAAGTTGTCGACCTTGATGGTCGTGCCGCGCTCGCCCCAGTAGGTCCAGACCTCGGCGCGGTACTGGGTGTCCTCGTAGGCGGTGGCGAGGCTCTTGCAGGTCGAGCCGGAGTTGCCGTCGGAGTAGTAGGTGTTCTTGTCGGTCCAGTGCGGGGCGGGGCCGGAGCGGCTGAGGGGGGTCAGCTTCACCGTGACCGAACGCAGGCCGTCGCTGTTGTAGGCGTACGCGCAGAACGAGTCCGAGCTGTCGGTGTAGCTGATGGTGCCGTCGCCATAGGCCTTCGAGACCGAGTTGGCGAGGGCCGGGGAGGCGAGGGCGATGCAGGCCGTCGCGACGCCGGCGCCTACGGCGGCCGTCTTGAGGAGGTTCTTCATGGTTCTCCTTCCGGGGGGAAGTGGATCTTGGTCCACTCGAAAAGGATCTTGAACCATGCAGGTGGCGGGGCAATAGAGGGTCGAGAGAGTGTTCGCCTGGGTGTCGCCGTCCGGCCGTTCGCCGGTCGCCTGACGGTCGGTGCGTTTGAGGCTTTCGGGGGCGTTGGTGTTGATCTAGGCCCTACGATCGGCGGATGCCGAAGCTGAGTAAGTCTGTGACGGGTGTGGTGGCGGTCGGCGGATTGTCGGCGGTGGTGGCGGCCGGGGTGGCCGTCAGCGCCTCCGGATCGTCGGGGGAGCATCACCAGGCCGGGGCGGTCGCTCAGGTCGTGGATCTGAAGTCCTCGGGGAATCTGAAGGCCGACCTCGACGCGATCCTGGCCGACAAGGCGCTGGCCGGGGCGAAGGCCGGCGTGGTCGTACGGGAGGCCAAGAGCGGGAAGGTGCTCTACACGCGGAGCGCCGAGACCCCGGTGACGCCCGCGTCCAACCAGAAGCTGGCCACGACCGCGGCGGCGTTCGCGATCCTCGGGCCGAAGTACACCTTCCGTACGAGCGTCATGTCGCGCGCGGCCAGGAAGGGCCAGACGCTGCGCGGCGACGTTGTGCTCAAGGGGACCGGCGACCCGACGATGCAGGCCGCCGACTATGACCGTCTTGCCGCGGGCCTGGCCAAGAAGGGGATCCGCAGGGTCTCCGGCCGGTTGGTCGCCGACGACACGTGGTTCGACTCCCAGCGGGTGGCCAAGGGCTGGGACCCGACCGACCTCCCCTACTCCTACGCCGCTCAGATCTCCGCGCTGACGATGTCCCCGGACAAGGACTTCAACGCGGGTTCGGTGAGCGTCGACGTGTCGCCGGGCGCGGAGGGCAAGCCCGTCGTCGTCGGGACGACACCGAACGTCGGCTACATGAAGATCGACAACAAGGCCGTCACGGGAAAGGCCGGGTCGCCCTCGTCCCTGTCGGTGACGCGCAAGCCCGGGACGAACGTGCTGACCGTGACGGGGTCGTACCCGGTCGGCGGTTCCAAGTACACGGGCCTCTACACCGTGAACGAGCCCGAGCTCTACGCGGCCGCGGCGTTCCGCAAGTCGCTCAAGGCGCACGGCATCGCGGTGACGGGCAAGACGGTGCGAGGCGCCGCTCCCAAGGGATCGCGCACGCTGACGGCGCGCACCTCGATGCCGCTGTCCAAGCTGGCCACGCCGTACCTCAAGCTCAGCAACAACACCATCGCCGAGATCCTGGTGAAGGCCATCGGCCACAAGACCCGGGGCAAGGGCACGTGGGCGGCCGGGCTGCCCGAGGTGAAGCGCAACCTGACCCGCCTCGGGCTGAACGCGAACCACTTCACGCTGACCGACGGCTCCGGGCTCTCGCACAGCAACAAGGCGACGGCCGGGCAGGTCGTCGCGCTGCTGCGCGCGATCCAGCGCAAGCCGTGGTTCCCGACCGTCTTCAACGCGCTGCCCGTCGCCGGTCAGCCGCAGCCCTGGGTGGGCGGCACGCTGGCCACCCGCATGGTGGGCACGAAGGCGGCGGGCAACGTGCACGCCAAGACCGGCACGCTCACCGGTGCGTCGGCGCTGTCGGGCTGGGTGAACGACCCGGCCGGCACGCGGCTGACGTTCTCGATCGTCTTCAACGACTACAAGGCGACCTCGACGCAGGTCCGCGGCCTCCAGGACAAGATCGCCGTCCGGCTGGCCGGCGGGGACGCCGCGCAGAAGATGACGATCCGGACCGTCCAGACCGGGCGGGACGGCCTCGAGTGCTCCTGGACCGGCACCTGCTGATCCACCCGCTGATCCACCTGCTGGTTCACACGTGAGAACGGCCGCCGGGCGATCGCCCGGCGGCCGTTCTCGTCGTGTCCGGGGGTCAGGTCCGGTCGAGGCCCCAGCGGGTGCGGATGGCGCGGTCGACGACGCCGAAGAGCTGGTCGATCACGATGCCGATGATCAGAATGATGATCATGTAGGAGATCATGTCGGCGGTGTTGTTCAGCTCCCTGGCCTGGGACAGCAGCACGCCGAGCGAGGTGGTGTTGCCGATGATGACCAGCAGCTCGCCGGCCATCAGGCTGCGCCACGCGAACGCCCAGCCCTGCTTCAGCCCCGCGACGAACGCCGGCAGGGACGCGGGCAGGATCAGGTGCCGGTAGAGGTTGAGGCGGCGCAGCCCCATGACCTTCCCGGCGCGCAGCAGGATCGGCGGCGTGTAGTCGACGCCGGCGATCAGGCCGTTCGCGATGGACGGCGCGGCGCCGAGGACGACGACGAACAGGATCGCGCTCTCGCTCAGCTGGAACAGCAGGATCGCCAGCGGGAACCACGCGATCGACGGCATCGTCTGCAGGCCCGTGATCAGCGAGCCGAACGCGCGGCGCAGGATCCGCGACTGCGACACCAGCGCGCCGATCAGCACACCGACCGCGATCGAGACCGTGAAGCCGATGATGGCGCGCTGCATGGTGAGGCGGACCGCGGACCAGAACGAGCCGCTGGTCACCTGGTCCCACAGCACGGGCAGGGTGTCCTTCGGGCCGGGCAGGACCCACGGGTCCTTCCAGCCGCTCCACACGACCGCCTGCCAGGCCAGCAGCGCGATCGCGACGGCGGTCAGCATCGGCCACACCGCCGACCAGACGCGCAGCGCGGGGTTGCGGCGGGTGCCCTCGGACAGCTCCAGGGCGTCCAGCCCGGCGAGCTGCTGGTGAAGCCGGCTGCCGACGTCCTTGGCCTCCAGGTCGAGGGCCCTCTTGCGGTCGGACTCAAGCACCATGGCGGCCGACCTCCTCACGCAACCGGTCGGTGATGGCGGCGGCCAGCTCGGCGACCTCGGTGGAGTCGATCCGGCGGGGCCGTTCCATGGGCACGGGGAACTCCTGCACGACGCGGCCGGGGCGGCTGGACAGCAGGACGACGCGGTCGCCCAGGCGGACGGCCTCGCGCACGTTGTGGGTCACGAAGAGCACGGTCAGGTTGCGCTCGCGCCAGATCCGTTCGATCTCGTCGTGCAGCAGGTCGCGGGTCATCGCGTCGAGCGCGCCGAACGGCTCGTCCATCAGCAGGACGGTGCCCTGGCCCGAGTCGGTCTCGTCGACGGTGAGGGCCAGGGCGCGGGCGAGGGCGACGCGCTGGCGCATGCCGCCCGACAGCTGGTGCGGGCGCTTCTTGGCGAAGCCGTCCAGGTGCACCGAGGCGAGCATCTCGGCGGCCCGTTCGCGCCGGTCGGCACGCGGCACGCCGCGCATCTTGAGCGCGAGCTCGATGTTGGCCGTGACGTTCAGCCACGGGAACAGCGCGGGCTCCTGGAACATCAGCGCGACGCGCGCGCCCTCGGTGTCGATCGTGCCGGCGCTGGGCTTGTCGAGGTCGGCGACGAGGTTGAGCAGGGTGCTCTTGCCGCAGCCGGACGCGCCCAGCAGGCAGACGAACTCGCCGGGCGCGACGTTCAGTGAGACCTGGTCGAGGGCGAGCAGCGCGGTGCCCCCTGATCCGAACATCTTGGAGACGCCGTCGAGCCGGACCGCGGCTGCGGTCCGGCTCGGGGCGGCCGTGGCGGCCTGTGTCATTTGTCGCTGACCTGTGCCTTCCCGTTCGCCTTGAGGACCTCGTTCAGCGGACCGAGGTCGTAGATGCCGTTCAGGTCCGTCTTCTCCAGCAGCCCGATCTCCTCCGCGTGCTGCGCGCCCTGGACCAGGGACGAGGACACCGGGTCGGTGGTGAAGGTGATCTCCTTGAAGGCCGCGTCGAGGATCGCGGGCTTCAGCGGCTTGCCGCTCAGCTTGGTGAGCGCGTCGTTGGCGGCCTGCTTGGCCTCGGCCTGGTGGGCGTTGATGAAGTCGGTGCTCTCGACGACGCCCTCCAGTAGCTTCTTCACCTGGTCGGGGTGCTTCTTCGCGAAGTCCTGCCGCACGATCAGGTTGGTGATGACGAACTTGCCGCCGGGCCACAGCGAGCTCTCGTCGAGAAGCTTCACCCCCTTGCTCTCCAGGATCAGCCGGGAGGCGTAGGGCTCGGGGACCCAGGCGCCGTCGATGCTGCCCTGCGCGAAGGTCTGGAGCGTCTGCGCGTTGTCCTGCGGAACGACCTTGACGTCGCCGCTGCCGTCCTTGTTGGCGGTGAGGCCGTTCTTCTTCAGCCAGTAGCGGACCGCCACGTCCTGGGTGTTGCCGAGCTGCGGGGTGGCGATCTTCTTGCCCTTGAGGTCGGCGGCCGACTTGATGCCGGGCTTCACGACCAGCGCTACGCCGCCGGAGGCCGCGCCCGAGATGATCTTGATGGCCTTGCCGTGCGACTTGGCCCAGGCGTTGATGGCCGGGTTCGGGCCGACGAACGTGGCGTCCACGGCGCCGGAGAAGACCGCCTCGACCGCGGCCGGGCCCGCGTTGAAGGTGGCCGTCTTGGGCGCGACGCCCAGGTGCTTGGCGAAGATGCCCTTCTGGACGCCGACGAGCGCGGTGGCGTGGGTGATGTTGGGGAAGTAACCGAGCTTCAGCGGGGCGGAGGAGCCCGACTTGCCGCCGTCGGAGTCGTCCCCACACGCGCTGAGCGTCCCCGCTCCCACCAGGACGATCAGAGCTGTGGCGGCGATCCGGCCGCGGAACCTGCGATGCATTGTCGGTAATCCCTACTTATCAAGTGTGTTTGATGTTCATAGTAGACAAGGTAGGTAATGGCTTCGTCAAGTCACCAGCTCAGCACGGATCTGTAACGCTCGTCCGTAACCCCTTCGAGGTGCTCGGAGAGCCGGTTGGGCGTCGCCCCCGCGAGCTGGATAGGCTCGGGGCGCAAATCGTCCCCACGCTGATCACAGGGAGCCGCTCGTGTCGTCGATCGAGGCCGTCATCGCCCGGGAGATCCTGGACTCACGCGGCAACCCGACCGTCGAGGTCGAGGTGCTGCTCGCCGACGGGACCGAGGCGCGCGCCGCCGTCCCGAGCGGGGCCTCCACCGGTCAGTTCGAGGCCGTCGAGCTGCGCGACGGTGGCGAGCGCTACGGCGGCAAGGGCGTGCTGAACGCCGTCAAGGCCGTGAACGACACCGTCGACGAGAAGATCGTCGGCTATCCGGCCAGCGAGCAGCGGCTGATCGACCAGTTGCTGATCGACCTGGACGGCACCCCCGCCAAGTCCAAGCTCGGCGCGAACGCGATCCTGGGCGTCAGCCTCGCGGTCGCCAAGGCCGCCGCCGAGTCCGCGGGCCTGCCGCTGTTCCGCTACGTGGGCGGCCCGAACGCGCACCTGCTGCCGGTGCCGATGATGAACATCCTGAACGGCGGCGCGCACGCCGACTCCAACGTGGACGTCCAGGAGTTCATGATCGCTCCGATCGGCGCCAGCACGTTCTCCGAGGCGGTGCGCTGGGGCGCGGAGACCTACCACGCGCTGAAGTCGGTGCTGAAGAGCCGCGGCCTGAACACCGGCCTCGGCGACGAGGGCGGCTTCGCCCCCGACCTGCCGAGCAACCGCGACGCGCTCGACCTGATCCTCGAGGCCATCGGCAAGGCCGGCTTCGCTCCGGGCCGCGACATCGCGCTCGCCATGGACGTCGCCGCCAGCGAGTTCTGCAACGACGGCGCCTACGAGTTCGAGGGCACCAAGCGCACCGCCGCCGACATGGCCGCCTACTACGGCGAGCTCGTCGACGCCTACCCGCTGGTCTCCATCGAGGACCCCCTCGACGAGGAGGACTGGGACGGCTGGAAGGCCCTCACCGACTCGATCGGCACGCGGATCCAGCTGGTCGGCGACGACCTGTTCGTCACCAACCCCGAGCGGCTCCAGCGCGGCATCGACACCGCGACCGCCAACGCGCTGCTGGTCAAGGTCAACCAGATCGGCTCGCTCACCGAGACCCTCGACGCGGTCTCGCTCGCCCAGAGCAACGGCTACCGCTGCATGATGAGCCACCGTTCCGGCGAGACCGAGGACACCACGATCGCCGACCTGGCCGTCGCCACCAACTGCGGCCAGATCAAGACCGGCGCCCCGGCCCGCAGCGACCGCGTCGCCAAGTACAACCAGCTGCTGCGCATCGAGGAGCTGCTGGACGACGCCGCGCGCTACGCCGGCGCCGCCGCCTTCCCGCGCTTCACCTGGAAGGGCTGAACCGACTCGGCTGGGGGCCGGCCTTGGCGAACGACGACGACCGCAAGGCCTCCCGGGGGACGTCCGCGTCCCCCGAGGGGGGACGACCCCCCACGCCCCCCGGGGCGGGGGGCTCAGACGACTCCCCGGGAGGCGGCGCGCCGCGCAAGAACCCGGCGCTGACCAGCCGGGCCGCGATCCTGGCGATCGTGATGTGCGCGATCGCGCTGAGCCTCGCCTATCCCGTACGGGAGTACATCGCGCAGCGGCAGGAGATCGCCGAGCTCCAGCACAAGGAACAACTGGCGCAAAAGCAGGTGGAGGAACTCTCCCAACGCAAGCAACAACTGGGAGATAAGTCGTACATTGAGCGTGAGGCCAAGCGAAGACTCCACTACTGCTATCCGGGGGAGAAGTGCTTCATCGTTCTTGACAGCGGTGGCGGTGCTGGCCAGCAGGCCCAGAAGGGCGGCCGGCCGACCAGGCCGCCCTGGTACGAGACGCTCTGGCGGTCAGTGGAGGCCGCCGACGATCCGCGCTGACGCCCCGGGGTGGGGGGAACGCTCGGGTGGGGACGAAGAAATCGGATGATGGACGATGAGAGGGCCGTCGCGGCCCAGCTCGGCCGTGAGCCGCGCGGTATCCGGCGGGTCGCGTACCGGTGCCCGTGCGGCCTGCCCGCGGTGATCGAGACCTCGCCGCGGCTGCCCGACGGCACCCCGTTCCCCACGCTGTTCTACCTGACCTGCCCCAAGGCGGCCTCGGCGATCGGCACGCTGGAGGGCGGCGGGATGATGCGCGAGATGCAGGAGCGCCTGGCCTCCGACCCGTCCCTGAAGGCCAAGTACACCGCGGCGCACGAGGACTACCTGCGCCGCCGCGACGAGGCCGCTCGCGAGGACGGCGTCGAACCGCTTCCGGACGGCATGCAGAGCGCCGGCGGTATGCCCGAGCGGGTCAAGTGCCTGCACGCGCTCATCGCCCACGAGCTCGCCGTTCCGGGCATCAACCCGTTCGGCCGCGAGGCGCTGGACGCGCTGCCCGAGTGGTGGCGCAACGGCCCGTGCGCGCACCCCGAGGGCGAGGGGGACTCATGAGCCGGGCGGGGGAGACCACCAGGGTCGCCGCGATCGACTGCGGCACCAACTCGGTGCGCCTGCTGATCGCCGACGTGGCGGCCGACGAGTCGGGCGGCGGCACGCTCACCGACGTCGAGCGCCGGATGGAGATCGTCCGGCTCGGACAGGGCGTCGACCAGACCGGCCGCCTGGCGCCCGAGGCGCTGGAACGCACCTTCACCGCGATGCGCGGCTACGCCGCCCTGATCGAGGGCCACGGCGCCGAGAAGGTGCGGGTCGTGGCGACCAGCGCGACCCGGGACGCCGAGAACCGCGCCGACTTCGTCTCCGGCGTCGTCGACATCTTCGGCGTCGTCCCCGAGGTGATCACCGGGGACGAGGAGGCGGGGCTGTCCTTCGCGGGCGCCACCCGCGGCGAGCTGGCCGCGCTGCGGCCCGCCCGGCCCTACCTGGTGGTCGACATCGGCGGCGGCTCGACCGAGTTCGTGCTCGGCAGCTCGTCCGTCATGGCGTCGATCTCGGTGGACATCGGCTGCGTCCGGATGACCGAACGGCACCTGAAGGACGGCGACCCGCCCTCGCCGGACGAGATCACCGCCGCCGCGGCCGACATCGACGCCGCGCTCGCGGAGGTCCGCCGCGCCGTGCCGGTCGACGAGGCGCGCACCCTGGTCGGCCTCGCCGGATCGGTCACCACGGTCTCGGGAATCGCCCAGGACCTGCCCGAATACGACCCGGAGCAGATCCACCTGTCCCGGATCACCGCGTCCCAGGTGCACGAGGTGACCCGCAACCTGCTGCACGCGAGCCGCGCGGAACGTTCCCAGATCGGTGTCATGCACCCCGGCCGGGTCGACGTCATCGGAGCCGGAGCGCTCATCCTCGACCGCATCATGCGCGAGTACGGCTTCGGCGCCGTCGTGGTCAGCGAGCACGACATCCTGGACGGCATCGCCTGGTCGCTCGTCTGACCGGATCGGCGGCGCCACGCGGCGCTGAGCGGAGGCCCCGGCGTGGCCGAAGGCGGTCAGCGCTTGAGCGACGCCAGCAGCGCGGGGATGATCACCGCGTTCGGGTTCTGCTGGGGTACGTAGAGCACGGCGGCCGACCCGGTCGACTGCTGGATCCAGACCCGGCCGTTCTCGATGTTCGCGCCGGAGATCGCCGACCACGACAGCGACACCCGGTTGCCGCGCACGCCGCCGGGATGCACGGTGAGGCCCTGCGCGACGTCGATCGACTCGCCCGCCCTGACCCGCGAGGTCATCTCGGCGACCAGCCGCGGCTCGGCGAGGCGCCGGCACAGCTCCACCAGCCGTGACCAGGGGTCTTCCTCGTCGACGACCACCTCGACGCGGGGCCCGCCGTTGAACGGGTGGCGGCCGACCTGGAAGATCCACTGGATCTCGTGCGGCAGGCCCTGCCCGGACGCGGGAACGGCGGCCCAGTAGGCGATCCACTCGACGTGGGCCCATGGGAGCGAGGTGTTGCCGTAGCCCACCAGGTGCTCGTCGGCGTGCAGGTGAAAGCCCCGGACGTTGAGGTCGAGCGGTGAGGACTGCGGATGTCCCCAGTCGAGCCCGTACGCCTGCGGCGCGGCCATGGGCTGGGACGTCTCCGCGTACGGGGCGGCATGTGGCTGGGCCGGTTGTACGGGCAGCCGGGGCGGGTTGGCGGGCTGGGGGTTCAGGTTCTCGGTCCAGTTCTGCCCGTTCCACCAGCGCAGGCGCCCGCTGCCGTACGGGTCGGGATACCAGCCCGGTTGCGACAAGGCAGCCTCCGTCCGCGCCCCGATCCTCCGCACCCCGATCCAACTGGTCGGCATCGTATCGAGCGGACATCTCCCGGCGGTACGACTTGGTCTTGCGGAGTACTGTGCAATGCGTAGTACTCTGTGACGCACTATGGACACCACACAGCTCCTCAAGGGGGTCCTCGACCTCGCGGTGCTGGCCGTCCTCGACCGCAGCGACAGCTACGGCTACGACGTCGTACGGCGGCTGCGCGAGGCGGGACTGGACGACGTCGGGGACGCGTCGGTCTACGGCACCCTGCGCCGGCTCTTCAAGGCGGGCGCGCTCAACTCCTACGTCGTGCCCTCCGAGGAGGGCCCGCACCGCAAGTACTACGGGCTGAACGACACCGGCCGAGCGCAGCTCGCGGGCTCGGCCAAGACCTGGACCGCGTTCGCCACGACCATGACCCACCTGCTGGACGACGTCGACAAGGGGATCGGGAAGCGATGAGACCGCCCGTCGAAGAGATCGAGGACTACGCACAGGCGGTGCGCGACGCGCTCGCCGGCGTGCCCGAGGCCGACCGCGCCGAGCTGCTGGAGGACCTGGAGGACCATCTGGCCGAGGTCACCGCGGAGTCCGGCGAGTCCCTCACGGCCCGGCTCGGCACGCCCGAGCAGTACGCCGCCGAGCTGCGCGCCGCCTACGGGGCCGACGCGGGGCGCCAGGCGCGCCGTTCGCCGCAGGCCATCGCCGTCGAGGCCATCGACCGTACCGAGGCCTGGCTCCGGCGCAGGGCGGGGGAGGAACGGTCCGTACGCGCCGCCTGGGCCTTCCTCCAGGAGCTGCGTCCCGTCTGGTGGCTGCTGCGCGCCTACTTCACGGCGGTGCTGGTCTGGCGGGCCGTGGACGGCGACTGGTACCGCTACCCGCAGAACTTCCTCGGCTGGGTCGTGCTCGTGGTCCTCGTCGTGGGCTCGGTCGGCCTCGGGATGTGGTGCCGGACCCGTGCCTCGGGGGCGCGCAGGACGGCCCTCATCGGGAACCTGCTGGTCATCGCGTTCATCATCGCGATCCCGCAGCTCACGGGCGACGATCTGCTGCCGTTGCCGAGCAACGCCTCGGTCGACGGCGAGCCGACCGCGTACGCCCCGCCCACCAACGGCGACGGCTCCACGGGCATGACCGGGATCGTGAACATCCAGCCGTTCTCCAAGGACGGCAAGCCGCTGAAGGACGTCCTGCTGTACGACCAGGACGGCCGCCCCGTCCAGACCGACTACCAGTCCCAGGGCTTCGAGCTGCAGCGCTGCGGTACGACGCCGCCGATCTCCAACTCCTATCCGCTCCCGCTCCAGTCGCAGCCCCAGGACGAGGGTGACCCGTTCGCGAGCCCCTCGCCCTCCCCGTCGCCCTCCTGCTCCCCGGCCCCGAGCGCGTCCCCGGCCCCGAGCGGCTCCGCGGCCCCGAGCGGCTCCGCGACCCCGAACAGCTCCCCGAGCGCCTCCCCGAGTGAGACTCCGTCCCCGAGCCCTTCGCGCACCCCCTGAGGCGCTGCGTGCGAGGATCGGACGCATGACCACGTCCGCTCCCCGAATGCCTTTCGTTTCGCCCGGAACGGGGTGGCCGGAGGACCCGGCCACCCCGGAGACACCGGTGGCGCACAAGCCGCAGGACGTCATGGAGCTGGCCGAGAGCGCCCCCGACCTGGCCGAGCTGTGCGCCCGGCAGTCGGTGTGCCGTGCCTGTGACCGGCTGGTCGAGTGGCGGGAGAAGGTGGCGCTGGAACGGCGCCGGGCGTTCGCCGACGAGGAGTACTGGGGCCGCCCGATCGCCGGCTGGGGCGATCCGGAGCCGCGGATCCTGCTGGTCGGGCTGGCCCCGGCGGCCCACGGCGGCAACCGGACGGGCCGGGTCTTCACGGGAGACCGTTCCGGGGACTGGCTGTTCGCCTCGCTGCACCGGGTGGGGCTCGCGTCCCAGGCCACCAGCGTCCGTGCGGGCGACGGGCAGCACCTGATCGGGACCCGGCTGGTCGCCACGGTGCGCTGCGCCCCGCCCGACAACAAGCCGACGACCACGGAACGGGCCACCTGCCTGCCCTGGCTGAACCGCGAGATGGCCATGATCGCCCCCAGCGTCCGGTGCATCGTGGCGCTGGGCGGCTATGCCTGGCAGAGCGTGTGGCCCGTGCTGAAGACGGTGGGGTACGAGCTGCCCCGGCCGCGACCGGCGTTCGGCCACGGCGCGGAGGTCCGGATGACCTCGCCGGGCGGCGATCCGGTGGTGATGCTGGGCACCTACCACCCCAGCCAGCAGAACACCTTCACCGGGCGCCTGACCGAGGCGATGCTCGACGACGTGCTGGGCCGGGCCGCCACATACCTGTAGGGCAAATGGGTATGTAACCATCCACATACGTTCAGAGAACGCGAACGGCGGGGCAGGGCCTGGCCAAGCGGGCGGAGCGGTGTCTACACCCCCGTGTTCCGCTCCGGCCGCTTGACGCCCCCGTCGGGCCCTGTCCCGCCGCCGTTCTTGTGTTACATCCAGATGAGATGCCGGATCCGGGGTGGAGGTTCGCCGGGTTTCAGGGTTTCTCCGGTGATTCTTCGGCGAGTCGGCGCCGGGGTGAGTACGAGGCGTTCCCGGGGTATCGATCTCGGTATGTCTCCATCACCTGATTCGGGGTCCGGCACGCACGTCGTGATCATCGGCGGCGGCTACGTCGGCATGTACACGGCGCTGGGCCTGCAGAAGAAGCTGCGGAGCGAACTGCGCCGCGGCGAGGTCTCGATCACCCTGGTCGACCCCAAGTCGTACATGACCTACCAGCCGTTCCTCCCAGAGGCGGCGGCCGGCAACGTGGAGCCGCGGCACGTGGTGACGCCGCTGCGCAGGGTGCTGAAGCGCTGCCGGGTGCTGAACGCCGCCGTCACCAAGATCGACACCGCGGAGAAGCGGCTCACGGTCCGCCCGGCCGGCGCCGACCTGGTCGGGGACGAGCTCGACGAGGTCGCCTACGACTACCTGGTCGTCGCGGCGGGCTCGGTGTCGCGGACGCTGCCGATCCCGGGGCTGGCCGAGTGCGGCATCGGCTTCAAGACCGTCGAGGAGGCCATCTACCTGCGCAACCACGTGCTGCGCCAGCTCGACGAGGCCTCCTCCATCGACGAGGAGAAGGCCCGGCGCAAGGCGCTGACCTTCGTGTTCGTCGGGGGCGGCTTCGCGGGCGTCGAGGCGCTGGCCGAGCTCGAGGACATGGCCCGCGACGCCCTGAAGTGGTATCCGAACCTGAAGCAGAGCGAGATGCGGTGGATGCTGATCGAGGCGGCCAACCGGATCCTGCCCGAGGTCGGCCCCGAGATGGGCGAGTGGACCGTCGATGCACTGCGCAAGCGCGGCATCGAGATCAAGCTCGAGACCCTGCTCAAGTCCGCCGAGGACAAGCACATCGTGCTGAGCGACGGCGAGGAGTTCGACGCCCAGACGCTGGTGTGGACCGCGGGCGTGAAGCCTCACCCCGTCGTCAAGGAGGGCGACCTGCCGATCGACGACAAGGGCCGGATCAAGGCGACCGCCGAGCTCACCGTCGAGGGCCTGGAGCACGTCTACACGGCGGGCGACAACGCCGCTGTGCCCGATCTCACCGACGAGGGCCAGTACACCGCGCCGAACGCCCAGCACGCCGTCCGCCAGGCCAAGCGCCTGTCCGCCAACATCGTCGCTGACCTGCGCGGAAAGCCCCGCAAGCCGTACGTGCACAAGTACGTCGGGTCGGTCGCCGGGCTCGGCCTGCACAAGGGTGTGGCGAACGTCTACGGGATCAAGGTGCGGGGCGTGCTCGCCTGGTTCATGCACCGCACATACCATCTGTCTCGGGTGCCGACGGTCAACCGCAAGGCGCGCGTGACGGCGGACTGGACCCTCGCGCTGTTCTTCCGGCGCGAGATCGTCTCGCTCGGCGCGCTCCAGCGGCCCCGCCAGGAGTTCGAGCTCGCGACGGGACGGCGCCCGGAGGTGTAAACGAGCCGAGGGGAGGCATGCGTGCAGGACGGTGTCGCCTCCCGGCTCGCCCCGCTGCTCGGCAAGATCCTTCTCGATGACGGCGACCCCGCCGATCTCCCGATCCAGGTGCGCGCCTGGGACGGCAGCTCGGTCGGCCCCGCCGGGGCCCCGGCGTTCGTCATCAGGCACCGCCGCGCGCTCCGCAGGCTGCTGTGGAAGCCGGGCGAGATGGGCCTGGTCCGCGCGTACGTCGCGGGTGAGCTGGACATCGAGGGCGACGTCTTCGCCGCGCTCGGCGCGGTCCAGCGGGTGATGCGCAGCGGCGACGAGCCGATCCGGCTGAGCAGCGACGACAAGCGTGAGATCGTCCGAACGGCGGTGACGCTCGGCGCGGTCGGCCCGGAGCCCAAGCCGCCGCCGGAGGAGTTCCCGCAGGGGCGGCGGGCCTCGGGCCGCGGCCCGCTGGAGGAGTCCGCCGCGTTCTTCGGCCACATGCTCGGCGAGACGATGGCGCACGGCACCGGCCTGTGGGACGAGGCGGTCGATCTCCAGGAGGCCCAGCGTTCCGCCCTGGAGGCGGTGGCGCAGGGGCTCGGCCTCTTCCCCGGCGCCCGCGTCCTGGACCTGAACCCCAGCTGGGGCGCGTTCGCCTCGTACGCCTCCCGGCGTCACGGTGCCCGCGTGGTCGCGCTCGCCCACACCACTCAGCAGGCCGAGCACATCGCCAGGCTGTCCGGGACGCCCGACGACACGGGCGGTGCCGTCGACGGCACCGGCGGCCGGGTGGAGGCGCGCGAACGCGACCTCGCCGCGGCCGGGGACGGGCCCTACGACGCGATCCTCGGGCTGACCGGCCTGGAGCCGCTGGGCCGCGACATGGAGCGGCTGCACGAGCTGCTCGCACCCGGCGGGCGGCTGCTCATCCAGGAGCCGGTACGACGGCCCGGCCCGCACCAGATCCGCCGGACGTTCACCACCAGCTACATGTTCCCCGAGGACGGGGAGCTGCGGCCGCTCGGCGAGATCATCACCGACATCGAGGGCGCCGGTCTCGAGGTCCGCGGCGCCCGCGCGCTGCGCGAACACCACGCCCGGACGCTCCGTGCGTGGGCGGCCAACCTCCAGCGGCACTGGACCGAATGCGCGGAACTTGCGGGTCCTGGCCGGGCCCGGGTCTGGCTGCTCTATCTCGCGGCCTCCGCCCTCGCCTGTGAAAGCGGCCGCATCGGGGTCCACGAGATCTGCGCAATTCGCCGGGATCGCGATGGGAGGGCCGGCGCCACCCTCGTTGAGGGGCGCGCCGTAATGAGCCGATGAGCCATGCCCAATTCCGGCGTTCGTCCAGGTCCCGGAGGTGATCACGGTCCCAGGTCGGCACGATTGCGTGCAAATGCGGCCCCAGGCTAATAGTGGTTCGTGGGCCTTTGCCGACACGCGGGTATGATTGCGCCGCCCCTGTAGCCCAACGGCAGAGGCGAGCTCCCTAAAAGAGCTTATGGTGTCGGTTCGAGTCCGACCGGGGGCACGAGCACGGCCGGCGGCACGTTCGCCGGAATTGACCCGGCCCCCGCAGGCAGCGCCTGCGGGGGCCGAATCAGTGCGGGATCTCTGCGCCGGGGTCGTGTGGCGTAGCGACACGACGGCGGGGGTTCATCCGTCGGCGGGATCCCGCCAAGTCTGTGGAGTTGTGTCAGCTGCGGCGATCAGTGGCGTTCGGTGGCGCTCACCGCGCCGGTGGCGCGCGCTGCGCTGTGGGTCGCGCTCAGCGGCGCTCGGTGTGGTGGTGTTGTGCGGCGCCTGTGGTGGCGCTCAGTAATGCCTGGCGCGGCGGGCGCGTTCGTGCTCGCGCACCAGGGCCGCGGCGTAGCCGTGCGAGATGCCGTGCTCGTCTGCGAGCCAGTTGCAGCGCTCCTCGCAGCGGACGAACGACGGACCGTCGTCGATGGTGGTGAACCACTCGGGAATGTCACGTCCTGTGACCTGCGGGATGCGTTCGATGAGCTTGGTGTGCGTCTCCGGCGAGTGGTTCAAAGACAATTGGCACCTCCAGATAGCGGGGCTCTTCCTGCCGACTCTGCAACAGCGGCCAGCATGTGACAACCCCCTAACGAGGACCTATCCATTACGTAACGTAGATCATTCGTAACGTCACCATCTGAAGGAGATCGCCCAGGTCAGCACGACGGCCCGCACGGAAGATCGTGCGGGCCGTCGACCCGTTCCTTATCCCGCTGTCACCTCGTGCGTCAGCTGAGGCGCTCGATCACCATGGCCATGCCCTGGCCGCCCCCGACGCACATGGTCTCCAGACCGAACTGCTTGTCGTGGTGCTTCAGGCTGTTGATCAGCGTGGAGGTGATCCGGGCGCCGGTCATGCCGAACGGGTGGCCGACCGCGATGGCGCCGCCGTTGACGTTCAGCTTGTCGTGGTCGATGCCCAGGTCCTCGGCGGACGGCAGCACCTGAGCCGCGAACGCCTCGTTGATCTCGACGAGGTCGATGTCGTCGATGGTCAGGCCGGCGAGGGCCAGCGCCTTGCGCGAGGCCCCGACCGGGCCGAGGCCCATGATCTCGGGGGACAGGCCCGTGACGCCGGTCGAGACGATCCGGGCCAGCGGGGTGAGGCCGAGCTCGGCGGCCTTGGTGTCGCTCATGATGACGACCGCGGCGGCGCCGTCGTTCAGCGGGCAGGCGTTGCCGGCGGTGACGGTGCCGTCGGGACGGAACACCGGCTTCAGCTGCGAGACCTTCTCGTAGGTGGTGCCGGCGCGCGGGCCGTCGTCCTGGGACACCACGGTGCCGTCGGGCATCGTGGCCGGGGTGATGTCCTTGGCCCAGAAGCCGTCGGCGATGGCCTTCTCGGCACGGTTCTGCGACAGCACGCCCCACTCGTCCTGCGCCTGCCGGGTCACGCCGCGCAGCCCGGCGACGTTCTCGGCGGTCTGGCCCATCGCGACGTAGATGTCGGGGAGCTCGCCGTCCTCGCGCGGGTCGTGCCACACCGGCGCGCCGCCCTCGGCGGCCTTGGCGTTGCGGGCCTCGGCGTCGGCGAACAGCGGGTTCTTGGTGTCGGGCAGGCCGTCGCTGCTGCCCTTGGCGAACCGGCTCACCATCTCCACGCCGGCCGAGATGATGACGTCGGCCTCGCCCGCCTTGATCGCGTGGAACGCCATCCGCGAGGTCTGGAGCGAGGAGGAACAGTAGCGGGTGATGGTCGCGCCGGGGACCTCCCAGCCGAGCAGCGTGGTGACCACGCGGGCCATGTTGTAGCCCTGCTCGCCGCCGGGCAGCCCGCAGCCGAGCAGGAGGTCGTC
Organism: Actinomadura barringtoniae; assembly: GCF_017573505.1. GTDB lineage: Bacteria > Actinomycetota > Actinomycetes > Streptosporangiales > Streptosporangiaceae > Spirillospora > Spirillospora barringtoniae. The sequence goes on along the minus strand of NZ_JAGEOJ010000003.1, from coordinate 127,611 downwards.
GATCTGCGCGGGGTCCAGCTGCGGCACCTTGGCCATCGCGGCCTGGACCATCTGGACGGTGAGGTCGTCCGGGCGGATGTCCTTGAGCGAACCCTTGAACGCGCGGCCGATCGGTGAGCGCGCGGTGGCGACGATGACTGCCTCGGGCATGTGCGGTTCTCCTCGTGATGAACGGCCGGTGCTCGTGCTCGCCCGGCGACGGTGTTACTCACCGGTCACCTTGCAATCTAGCCGTTGGAGGAGAAGGCGTACACGCCGGGTCCCGCACTTGATAGACGGTGAGTCCAATAAGGGCTCGCTTGCTCACCTCAGGAGCAAGATCCCCGCTGAAAGGCCGAGTCCCCGCTGAAAGGCCGAGTCCCCACTGAAAGGCCGAGTCTCCGCTGAAAGGCCGAGTCTCCGCTGAAAGGCCGAGGGACGGCCCTCGTCCCGCGCGGACGAGGGCCGTCCCTCGGGCCCGTACGAGGACCCCGAGCCCGTACGGACGTTTCGTCGTTCTTCGAAGGTGGCCAGTGGCCCTTAGAAGCCGTACATGCCGGGCGTGGTGCCGTTCGCGTCCTTGAGCGCGTGCAGGACGCCGCGCTCGTCGCGCCACACGCGCCAGCCGTCGACCGCGCCGGTGTACCAGCCGGGAGGCGCCCCGGGAGACTCGATCTTCTTGCCCGTGGACAGGTCGTAGGCGCACAGCGGCGCGATCGGGAAGAAGCCCCGCTGGCCGGTGATCTTCAGCTCGGCCGGGTCGACCGTGCAGAACGACCAGGCGCGCTGCTTGGCCTTGGCCTGGGCGGCGCTGTGCAGGTCGAAGGCCGAGCCGGGCTTGTTCTGCGAGAGGAAGCCGAGCGTCGACAGGTCGGCGGGGAAGGCCAGCCACCAGGCCGACTTGGGCGCCTTCGTCGCGGGGATGGTCGCCGTGGTGCGGCCGGTGGCCGGGTCGAGCTGCTCGAACCCGCCGTACCCGCCCTGCGGGGTGACCTCGCGGGTGATGAGCGCGACCGACGGGTTGGCGCTCGGGTAGACGCGCAGCAGGTGCTTGCGGATCCAGGCCGGCTTGCCGGTGGCCATGTCGAGGCCGAAGAAGCCGAACGCGGTGAGGGCCTTGCCCTTGAGCGGCTGGTAGGGCGCCAGGTAGCCGACGAGCACGTTGCCCAGGGAGCCGAACGCCCAGCCGCCCGACAGGTTGACGCCGGGGCCGACCGCCTTCTCCACCGGGAACGTCCACAGGACCTTGCCCGACTTCAGGTCGCGTGCCTCCAGCGTCGGGTGCTTGGCCATGCGGAACGCGACGACCTTGGTGGCGTCGGCGTACTCGACCTCGCCGATGCCGGGCATGTTCCAGCGCATCTTGCCGTCGGCGCCCAGCGCGACGAAGCGCGCGTTCTTGCGGGCGGTGAACTCCGACATGCAGACCAGCGTGCCGCAGCGCACTGGGCCGAAGGTCGAGTCGACCGGCCGCGTCCACTTCTGCACGCCGGTATGGGCGTCGCGGGCGACCAGCGTGGCCTTCCACTTGCCGGTCTTCTCCGGCTCAAGCGAGACGACCAGGGCCGAGCCCGCCGAGCCGACGACCGCCGGCGGCTGTACGCCCATGCCGGACAGCCGGCCCACCATGGTCGCGGGCTTGGCCCACAGACGGTGGCCCTTGGCCAGGTCGAACACCGAGGTCTCCAGCGTGCCGTCGGGCCGCAGCCCGGTGACGGCCGTGACGCCGGCGCCCGCGACCGGGCGGCTCACCGCGTTCACGCCCGTGCCCGACCAGCCCTGCGCGGCCTCCGCTCCCTTGGTGCTGGCGCCGGTGGAACACCCGGCCAGCACGGCGGTGATCACTGCGATCTGTGCCGGAATGATCGCGTTCTGTAGTCGTACTCGGGTATGCGAGGCCATCGCAGGCTCCTCAGCGTGGTGCGCGGTGGGTTGAGAAGGGAGGTGAAGGCGGCGCCACAGAACGTAACAGAGAAACTACAATCCCGAAGGGGATTGCATATCCCGCTGTGGCCCGGGGGTCAGATCGGCTCTCAGGCGGCGCCCGGGGCGACCTGTTGAGTGGACTCGTCGATTGGAGCGTTCCTCCGGCGCAGGAGGGTCGCCCAGCGGCCTCGGGGGCCTCGTTCGCGGCCTGCGACCTGCGTTCCGGCGACCTCGGTGCCGGGCTCCTCGGCGGCCTCGGCGGCGGCCAGGTAGACCGGCAGGACGCCCTCGCCGCGGCGCGGGTCGGGCAGCGCCTCGGGATCGGATTCGAGATCGAGCGCGGCGGCCATCGACGGCAGGATCGCCATGGCGGCCGAGGCGTAGCCGCGCGCGGACGGGTGATAGCGGTCGTCGCTGAACATCGAGCGCGGGTCGGCGGCGAACTCACGGCCCAGCAGGTCGCCCAGCGACACCGAACGGGCGCCGCGTTCCACCGCCGCGATGGTCTGCGCGGCGGCGAGCTGGCGGCTGGCCCGGCGGGCGATCCACTTGAGCGGCTGCCAGAGCGGCTTCACCGAGCCGAGATCCGGGCAGGTGCCCACGACCACCTCGCATCCCGCGGCTTTCAAACGTTCCACGGCGGCGCCGAGATGGCGCACCGACTCGGCGGCGGGCACGCGGTTGGTGACGTCGTTGGCGCCGATCATGATGACGGCGAGCTCGGGGCCGGCCTCCAGTGCGCGCCCCACCTGGTCCTCCAGGGCCTCCGAACGGGAGCCGGAGATCGCGACGTTGGTCAGCCAGACCGGCCGGGCGGCGATCGCGGACAGGCCCGCGGCCAGCAGCGCGCCGGGCGTCTCGTCGGGCGTGGCGACGCCGAGCCCGGCGGCCGTGGAGTCGCCCAGCACCACGAACGAGATGGGCACCCCGGCCAGCCGCCCGCCATAAAGATCGTCGGCCACGGGCGGGTCGCCGCTGGGCGTCCCCATGATCATCCGCCGGGCCATCTTGGCCTCCATGACGATCAGCCCGAAGGTGAGCCCGCCCAGCGCGGTGATGCCTCCACCCCCGTACGCCGCCGCGGTCGCGATGCGCCGCGCGGTCAACGCTCTCAGCATCCGCCTTCACCCTCCGTAATCTGGGAGAAGCCCCGTCATGGCTTAGATGCCCGCAGGCGTCGATCTGGGCTACCGTCGGAAACTGGAATCTATCCGAATCCGCATCCTGCCTGGCCGCAGTACACACGGAGTACACACGGTTCATACGCGGATGCAACATGCTGAACCGACAAGGACGTCGCGTGCACGTACACGATTCGCTCGTCGAGCTGATGGGGAACACCCCGCTCGTTCGGTTGCGCAAGGTGACCAGCGGACCCGCCCCGCAGGTGCTGGCCAAGGTCGAGTATTTCAACCCCGGCGGCTCGGTGAAGGACCGCATCGCGGTCCGGATGATCGACGCGGCCGAGGCCTCGGGCCAGTTGAAGCCCGGCGGCACGATCGTCGAGCCGACCTCGGGCAACACCGGCGTCGGCCTCGCCATCGTCGCGCAGGAGCGCGGCTACCGCTGCGTCTTCGTCTGCCCGGACAAGGTCGCCAAGGACAAGGTGGACGTGCTGCGCGCGTACGGCGCGGAGGTCGTGGTCTGCCCGACCGCGGTGTCGCCGGAGCACCCCGACTCCTATTACTCGGTGTCGGACCGGCTGGCCGCCGAGATCCCCGACGCCTGGAAGCCGAACCAGTACACCAACCAGAACAACCCGCGCTCGCACTACGAGACGACCGGGCCCGAGCTCTGGGAGCAGACCGAGGGCAAGATCACACACTTCGTCGCGGGCATCGGCACCGGCGGCACGATCAGCGGCACCGGCAAGTACCTCAAGGAGATCTCCGAGGGCCGCGTGCAGATCATCGGCGCCGACCCCGAGGGCTCGGTCTACTCCGGCGGAACGGGCCGCCCCTACCTCACCGAGGGTGTGGGCGAGGACATCTGGCCCGAGACCTACGACCGGACGATCTGCGACGAGGTCATCGCCGTCTCCGACCGCGACTCGTTCGTCATGACCCGGCGCCTGGCCCGCGAGGAGGGGCTGCTGGTCGGCGGCTCCTGCGGGATGGCGGTCGTCGCGGCGCTGCGGGTGGCCGAGACGGCCGGCCCGGACGCGGTGATCGTCGTGCTGCTGCCCGACGGCGGCCGCGGCTACCTGTCCAAGATCTTCAACGACGAGTGGATGAGCCAGCACGGGTTCAGCGACGACCGGTCCACCACCGAGGCGACGGTCGGACAGGTCCTGGCCCAGAAGGCGGCGGCAGAGCCGGACGGCATCCCGAGCTTCGTTCACATGCATCCCTCCGAGAGCGTGGAGGAGGCCGTGAAGGTGCTCAGGGAGTTCGGAGTGTCGCAGATGCCGGTGGTCTCGCCGGGGGCGGGGCACCCTGACGTCATGGCCGGAGAGGTCATCGGAGCGGTCGAGGAACGAGACCTGCTGCGTGCGCTGTACGCCGACCAGGCCGGGCCGGACGAGCCGCTGGAGAAGCACATGAGCCCGCCGCTTCCGGTGGTCGGCTCCGGTGAGCCGGTGTCGCGGATGATGTCCGTGCTGGAGAAGCGGGACGCCGTGGTCGTTCTGGAAGGGGGCAAGCCGACCGGGATCATCACCCGCCAGGACCTGCTGTCCTTCCTGTCCAGGAGCTGACAGCCCCTCTGAACGGCGGAGCGCCGGGACCCTTTCGGGTCTCCGGCGCTCCGTTCTTCCTATGTGAAGTTGAACCGCGGTGTGTCGGTCGTGGGCGGCTATTTCAGACCTTCACTCCGCGGCCCAACGCTTGTGGGTGGCTCCGCTCAGACCCTCATGTCCGGGCGGGTGGCGAACTGGTCCTCCATCGGGTCCGGGCCCCGGCGCTGCTTCGGCCGGTCGGCGTGACCGGGCCACCAGGCGCGGTGGCCGAGCAGGGCCGTGATGCCGGGCACCAGGAAGATGGACATCACGAACGCGGCCAGCGCGATGCCGATCGCGATGGAGAAGCCCATCTGCTGGAGCATGGAGACCTTGGCCAGCAGCATCACCGAGAAGGTGGCCGCCAGGATCAGACCGGCCGCGGCGACCGTCGGGCCGCCGTGCTGGACCGCCAGGGCCGCCGCCTTGCGCGGCTCGTGGCCCTCCTTGGCCTCCTCGCGCAGTCGCGCGGTCATCAGGATGTTGTAGTCGGTGCCGATCGCCAGCACGAACAGGTACAACATGATCGGTAGATGGAAGATCTCCCCGGGTTCGCCCTTGATCCCTTGGAAGACCATGACCGATGCGCCCAGCGTCGAGGCGAAGCCGAGCAGCACGATCGGGACCAGGTAGAGCGGCGCGACCACCGACCTCAGCAGCACCAGCAGGATCAGCGCGATGAGCACGCCCGCGACCGGGAGGATCACCGACAGGTCGCGGTTCACGACCTTGTTGATGTCGCCGTAGATCGCGGTCTCGCCGCCGACGAGCAGCTTGGTGTCGGGCGGTGTGATCTGGTGGACGGCCGGTCGCAGGTCGTCCTTGAGGAACGTGATCGACTCGGTGGAGACCGGGTTCTTCTTCAGCAGCAGGTCGACGCGGGTCACGCCGTTCGCCCCCGGGACGGCCGGCTGCACGCCGCCGACCCCGTCCAGGCCCTTGGCCTGCTGGGAGAACTTGTCGACCGTCGCCTTCGGCACCGGCTTGCCGTCCTTGGACTGCAGGTAGACCTGCACCGGGGTGGTGAGACCGGGCGGGAAGCCCTTCTGCATGTCCTTGGCGGCCTGGGCCGACTCGGTGTTCTGCGGGAAGCTGGACTGGAAGTCGTAGTCGGCCTTGAAGCTGAACGCGCCGAAGGCGAGGACGATCAGGATGGCGCCGCTGCCGAGCGCGATGAGCGCCGGACGCTTGCCGACCATGCGGCCCATGCCCGCCGAGACCTTGGCCTTCGGGTGCTTCTTCCAGGACTTGGACGGCCAGAACACCGCGGTGCCGAGCAGCGACAGCAGCGCCGGGAACAGCGTCAGCGAGGTCACGCCCATGGTGAGCACGGCGATGGCCAGCGACGGGCCCCAGGCGGAGAAGATGCCGAACGCGGCGAGCAGCAGCACCAGGAAGGTGACCGCGATGGCGGCCGCGGCGGAGGTGATGACCTCGCCGACGCGCTCCACCGTGGTGATCATGGCGGTCTTCTTGTCGTCGCCCGCGCGCAGCCGTTCCCTGAATCTGAACAGCAGGAAGAGGTAGTAGTCCGCGCCGATGCCGAACAAGACGATCGTCAAGATGATCTGAAGGCTGTCGTCACCGGAGAACCCGAACACCTTCGAGGCGGCGCCGATGAGCTTCATCGACACCATCTCGGTCAGCAGGATCACGAAGATCGGCAGGATCGCCGCGATCGGCGCCCGGAAGATCAGCAGGATCAACCCGATGATGATGACGAACGTGCCGCCGCTGACCAGCGCGAGCGACTCGGAGAAGGACTTCTCGTTGTCGACGAACCCGGCCGCGTCACCGCCGACCTTCGCGTTCAGACCGCTTCCGAGCTCGGCCGGCAGGTCTTTGCGCATCTGCTTGATGGCATCGCCCTGCTTCTTCTGGTCGTCCTGGCTCTGGCCCTTCAGACCGACACTGATGATCTGAACGGCCTTGTTCGGCGCGACCGTCTGCGGCCCGGTCGCCACCTGGACGACGCTCGGGTAGTTCTTGCCCTTCAGGTCGTTCGCCACCTGCGTGAGCTTGGTGGTGTCGGCCGGAGTGATCTTGCCGCCGTCGGCCCGCTTCACCACGACGAAGGCGGTGGAGTCGGCCCGCTGCGGGAACGCCTTCTCGGCGAGCTTGGCGGCCTGGATGGACTCGTATTTGGAGGGCAGGAAGTCGCCCTGATCGGACTTGGTCTGCAGGCTGGGGGAGAGCACCACGATGGCGGCGGCCGTGACCACCCAGGCCAGGATCGTCCACCACGGGTGTCTCACGACGAAGCGCGCGAGGCCAGCGAACATGCGTCTTCCTTCAATAGAAGTCATTTATGGATACCGGGCTAATCTATGGAACGATCCCCCTCCTGTGATCGGCCGTGGCGCTGAACTCGTGGGTGATACCTAGGGGGGAGGTTCTCCTCCTCCAGGAGGGCGGAGCGAGCTCCACCCTCCTGCTCATGGACCTGAAGTCGCGCCCCTGGCGTACCACGCTCGTTGTAGCGCTCACGCCCAGGTCATGCGCTCCTTACGCACGGTGAGAAGTGCGGGCGAACTGCCCCTCCAGCTCGTCCGGGCCGCGCCGTACCCGGGGCTTGTCCGCGTGGCCCGGCCACCAGGCCTTGTGGCCGAGCAGCGCGGTGATGCTCGGCACTAGGAAGATGGAGATCACGAACGCCGAGAGCGCGATTCCGGCCGCCACCGAGAAGCCGATCTGCTGCAGCATCGAGACCTTGGCGAGCGTCATCACCGAGAACGTGCCGGCCAGGATGAGCCCCGCGGCGATGACCGTCGGCCCGCCGTGCTCCACCGCCATGGCGGCGGCGCGGCGCGGGTCGTTGCCCTCCTTGGCCTCCTCGCGCAGCCGTGCGGTGATCAGGATGTTGTAGTCGGTGCCGATGGCCAGCACGAACAGGTAGAGCACGATCGGCAACTGGAAGCTCAGGCCCTGCTCGTTCAGCGCTCCCTGGAACATCAGTACGCCGGCGCCGACCGTCGCCGCGTACCCGAGCAAGGTGACCGCCACCAGGTAGATCGGCGCGACCAGGCTCCGCAGCAGCAGCGCGAGGATGAGCGCGATCAGTGCCGCGGCGACCGGGAGGATGACCGACAGGTCGCGGTCCATGACGTTGTTGATGTCGGCGGCCGTGGCGGACGCTCCGCCGACGTACGCGCGGGTGCCGGGCGGCGCGACCTTGTGGACCGCGTCCCGCAGGTCGCCCCGGACGAGCTTGATCGACTCGGGCGCCATCGGGTTCTTGGTCAGCAGCAGGTCGACGCGGGCGACCGACCGGTCGGCCTTGCTCGGCTCGGGCGACTGCACGCGGCCGACTCCGGGCGCCTTCCTGGCCCCCTGGCTGAACGCGGCCAGCTGCTGCCGGGTGAGCGGCTTGCCGTCGGTGCTCTTGACGAAGACGGTCACCGGGGTGGTGAGGCCCGGCGGGAAGCCCTTCTGCATGTCCTTGTTGGCCTGCGCGGACTCGGTGTCCTGCGGGAAGCCCGACAGGAAGTCGTTGTTGCTCTTGAACGAGAACGTGCCGACGGCCAGGCCGATCAGCAGCGCGCCGGAGACCAGCGCGACGATCGCCGGACGCTTGCCGACGGTGCGGCCGAGCGCGGCGGCGGCCGAGCCCTTGGGCTGGCGCTTCCACGCCTTGGACGGCCAGAAGATCGCGGTGCCGAGCAGCGAGACGATGGCCGGGACCAGTGTGAGCGAGGTGATCGCCATGACGGTCACCGAGATCGCCAGCGCCGGGCCGAGCGGGCCGAACCCGCCGAACGCGGCCAGCAGCATGACCAGGAACGCGACGGCGACGGCCGCGGCGGCGGAGGCGATGACCTCGCCGACCCGGTGCATCGAGACGATCATCGCGGTCTTCTTGTCGTCGCCCGCGCGGAGGCGCTCTCGGTACCGGAACAGCAGGAACAGGATGTAGTCGGTGCCGATGCCGAACATCACGATGAGTGTGATGATGCTCAGGCTGTCGTCGACCTCCCAGTTGAACGCGTTGGCCGCGTACGCCACCAGACCGTTCGCCACCTGGAGCGTCGCGGTGATGACCAGCAGCGGCAGCAGCGCGGCGAGCGGCGCCCGGAAGATCAGCAGGATCAGCCCGATGATGAGGATGAACGTGGCGATCCCGACGATCTCGAACGACTTGTTGAACGAGTCGTCGTTGTCGACGAAGGCCGCGACGTTTCCGCCGATCTTGGCTTCCATGCCGGTGCCGCGCAATTGTTGCGGCAGTTCCGAGCGAATGTTCTTGATGGCGGTCTTGGCCTGGTCGTCATCGCCTTTGACAGGGACGCCGATGACCTGGACCGCGTGATTCGGCGCCAAGGTGTCGGGCCCGCTGGTGAAGCCCTGGACGGCAGGGAACTTCTGTGAGGCCAGATGCTTCGAAACCTGCGTGACCTTGGCGGAGTCGACCGCGCTCAGCGGCTTGCCGTCGGACCGCTTGACGACGATGAGCGCCGAGTCGTCCTCCTGTTGCGGGAACGCCTTGTCGGCGATCTTCGTTGCCTGAATCGACTCGTACTTGCTCGGAAGAAAGTCGCCTTGGTCGTCCTGGGAGGAGATTCCCGGGGCGGTCATGATGATGGCCGCGGCGGCGACCACCCACGCCACGATCGTCCACCACGGGTGCCTGACGACGACGCGCGCGAGCCATGCGAACATGCGTCCGTCCTTAGTAGTTCGGGGGGATTCGATTTCCTAAGGACGACGCTAAAGATCGTTTTCCTCGTTGTGGTCAACCTGCGTGGCCAAACGCGGGCTGATACCTGCGGGGTGGGTCCCTAGTACCTCGGGACTGCGGGCGGGTGGGTAGCCTCGTCCTCATGGACAAGGACGTTCAGCAGGGCTTCGAGACGCTGGCCATTCACGCAGGTCAGGAACCCGACCCGACCACCGGCGCGGTCGTTCCGCCGATCTACCAGGTCTCCACGTACAAGCAGGACGGCATCGGCGGCCTGCGCGGTGGCTATGAGTACTCACGGTCGGCCAACCCGACGCGCACGGCGCTCGAGACGTGCCTGGCCGAGATCGAGGGCGGTACGCGCGGGCTGGCGTTCGCGTCCGGCCTCGCGGCCGAGGACGCGCTGCTGCGCACCCTGTGCAAGCCCGGCGATCACGTCGTCATCCCGAACGACGCCTACGGCGGCACGTACCGGCTGTTCGCCAAGGTGGCCGAGCCGTGGGGCGTGGCCTTCGACCCGGTGCCGCTCGGCGACGTCGCCGCCGTACGGGCCGCCGTGCGCCCCGAGACCAGGCTGATCTGGGTGGAGACGCCGACCAACCCGCTGCTCGGCATCGCCGACATCGCCACGCTGGCCGCCATCGCGCACGACGCGGGCGCCCTGCTGGTCGTCGACAACACCTTCGCCTCGCCCTACCTGCAGCAGCCGCTCGCGCTCGGCGCCGACATCGTCGTGCACTCCACCACCAAGTACATCGGCGGCCACTCCGACGTGGTCGGCGGCGCCCTGGTCGTGAAGGACGCCGAGCTGGGCGAGCGCCTCACGTTCCACCAGAACGCCATGGGAGCGGTCGCCGGGCCGTTCGACGCCTGGCTCACGCTGCGCGGCATCAAGACGCTCGCGGTGCGGATGGACCGGCACTGCACGAACGCCGAGGCCGTCGTCGAGATGCTCACCCGCCACCCGGCCGTTCGCCAGATCCTCTACCCGGGCCTGCCCGACCACCCGGGCCACGAGGTCGCCGCCAAGCAGATGAAGGCGTTCGGCGGCATGGTGTCGTTCCGGATGGCCTCGGAGGAGGAGGCGGTGCGGGTCTGCGAGCGCACCGAGCTCTTCACGCTCGGGGAGTCGCTCGGCGGCGTGGAGTCGCTCATCGAGCACCCCGGCCGGATGACGCACGCCTCGGCCGCCGGCTCGCCGCTGGAGGTCCCCGCCGACCTGGTCCGGCTGTCGGTCGGCATCGAGGACGTCGACGACCTGCTGCGCGACCTCACCCGCGCGCTCGGGTAGCCCCTGGGAGGGACTTTCGCGGCGATCGCCGTCAAGCGATGATCAAGGCCGTATGATGTGCGCGCCAGGTTCGCCGAGGAAGGGCCGGGAGTGCGCAAAGTACTGGTGTGCGGGGCGGCGTTCGCCGCGACCTGCCTTTCCGTCGTGGCCGTTCCGGCGGGGGCGCGCGCTACCGCGCCGACGCCCCCGCTCCCGAGCGACCCGGCGACCCCCGGCACGACGTCGCCGGTGACGCCCGGCACGTCCTCGCCGGCGACCCCGTCGCCGCTGGCGCCCCCGACGACGCCGAAGTCCCCGTCGCGGTCCACGGACTCCGACGGGGTCGTGTCGGGCCGCGCGGTCATGGTGACGCCCAAGCTGCCCCGGCAGGCCACCTACGCCTACGGGCGCGACCCGCGCCAGCGGATCGACGCCTACTGGCGCGCGTTCAGCAGAAGCACGTCCGGCGCGCAGAAGCCGGCCGCCAAGAAGCCCACCGGACAGAAGCCGTCCACCGGGCCGACCGCCAAGAAGCCGTCCGCCACCAAGCCGACCACCCCGGGTGCGGCGGCCGCGAAGCCGCGGCCCGGCGTGCTGCTCCTGCACGGCGGCTACTGGATGCAGGGCGACAAGGCGGGCTGGAAGTACTTCGCGCGGCGGCTGACCGCACAGGGCTTCACGGTCTTCGCCGCCAACTACCGGCTCGCGACCACCGCGCAGTGGCCCGCGCAGCGCACCGACGCCGAGACGGCCCTCGCGTTCATCAGGAAGCACGCCAAGGTCTGGAACCTGGACCCGGCCCGCATCGTGGTGTTCGGCTCCTCGTCCGGCGGCCAGCTCGCGACCCAGCTCGGCACGGTCGGCGAGGGCGGCAGGACGGTCCGCGGCGTCGTGGCGCTGTCGCCGCCCAACACCCCGTACCTGGCGTTCCAGGACGGCGGCGTGGACACCGCCTCGGCCTCGCGGCGCAAGCTGCGCGGCGCGGTGATCCGGCTGCTCGGCTGCACGCCGTCGGTCACCGCCCCGCTCTGCTGGAAGCGCGTGGACGACGCCAACTCGGCCTCGCACGCCTCGCCGGGCGACGCCCCGATGCTGCTCATGCACAGCGAGGGCGACTTCGTCCCGGTCACCGAGAGCACCGGCCTCGCGAGCGCCCTGCGCGCCGTGGGCGTGCCGGTGACGGTGAAGACGGTCCCCGGCACCGAGCACAGCGTGCGGCTGCTGAACGACGAGTCGGTCTACCCCGAGATCCTGGCCTGGATCAAGGACCGGACCAGGTAACCGCCGTTCAGCGGTAGCCGCCGCCGGTCAGCGGTTCCAGACCATCAGGACGAGGATCACCAGCCAGATCAGCGCGACCACGCCGGACATCGACGCGATCCGGCCGCGCTCGACCTGCGCGACGCCGGTGTCCAGCGCCGGCTGCTCCGCTGCCGCCTGCGGCGCCTCGTCCTTCTCCTTGTCCCGGTCCTTGCCCTCGGCCTGCTCCTCCTCGGCCTCCTTCGCCGGAACGACGGCGACGGGCGCGACCGGGGCCGCCTCGGCCGCGGCGACATCGAGGAGGTTCACCGCCTTGCGCTGGTCCCGGTCGATGAGCAGGAGCAGCACGAGCGCGACGACGAACAGCGTCATCGACGCCGACAGCCAGAACTTGCCGAACTTGCCGTGCGCCAGGAACAGGCCGAACAGGAAGATGCCCAGCGTTCCGACGCCGTAGATCTGGGAGGTCCGGTGGAGGTACCGCAGCACGACGACGTTCTGCTTGCGGATGTAGCGGGGGGTCGACATGGTGGCGGCGGTCAGCGGCCCCAGCGTGAAGATCGCAAATCCGATGTGCAGGATCAGGAGCAGGCGATCGGAGTTCGACATGACGCAGACCCTAGTGCGCCGGGCCCTCTTCACCTAGCTTCGCCTCGTTCGGAATCCCGCCGGACAAGGGGTCTCGGAGCCGGTTCGGCGTGACCAGGCCGCTCTCGCAGGCGAAGGTCACGACTTGGGCACCTGGACCGCGGAGAGGCCGCCCGGACGATGTCCGAGCGGCCTCTGGCGTACCGAGAACGGTCAGCCGGTAGCGGCCGGTGCGGCCGGTGCGGCCGGAGCCGCGGGCGCACCGGGAGCCGCCGGAGCGGCGGGCGCCTGAGCGGCCGGAGCACCGGGCGCCGCGGGAGCCGCGGGCGCACCCGGGGCCGCCGGTGCGGCCGGAGCGCCCGGAGCCGCAGGCGCGGCCGGGGCACCGGCGGGTGCCAGGATGCGGCCGATGAGGTCCGCGACCTGCGGGCCGACGAGCGGGACCTGCTTGACGGTCTCGGTCACGGGCGCGAGCACGGGCTGCAGGATCCCGGAGACCATCGGGCCGACCGTCGGGTCCTTGGACAGCTCGACGAGCTTGGGCAGCTTGGCCAGCAGGCCGCCCACGTCCTTGGCGTCGATCTGCGCGACCAGCTGCGCGGCCTCAGGGTTGACCTTGGCCAGCGCCTCGATCTTGACGGCGTCCGGCTTGGCGGACTGGGCGGCATTGGCCGGGTCGGTGTCGGGCGCGTTCGGGTCGGCCGGAGCCACGGGCTCGGCCGGGCCCGCCGGCGTCGCGGTCAGCAGCTTGCCGATCAGGTCGGCCGCCTGGGCGCCGACGACCGGAACGGCCTTCACGGTGTCGACCGCCGGCTTCAGCACGGGTGTGAGCACGTCCTGGACCATCGGGCCGATCTTCGGGTCCTTGGACAGGTCCACGAGCTTGGGCAGCTTGGCCACCAGCCCGGGCACGTCCTTGGCGTCGATCTGGCCGACCAACTGGGCGGCCTCCGGGCTGACCTTGGCCAGCGCCTCGACCTTGGCGGCGTCGGGCTTGGCCGGGTCGGCGGGCGGCGGGTCCTGCTTGACGCCCTGCTTGTTCAGGATGTGGGCGGTCAGCCGGTCCAGCGTGTCGGTGATCGGCTTCTGCAGGTCCGCCGGGAAGTGCGTGATCAGCTGGGCCAGCGTCTGGCCCTTGATCATGTCGATCCCGGGCACCGCGGCCAGCGACGAGCCGACCATCGGCAGGTGCTGGATGACCTCGTTCAGCGTGAGGTCCTGCAGCTTCTTGCCCGCGCTCAGCTCCTGGATCAGGGCGTTCGGCGCGGGCTCGGCGAGCTTGGCGCCGAGCAGCACGGTCGCGACCCGCTCGGTGGCGGGCTTGCTCTGCGCCATCGGGTCGGCCGGCGTGCCCTGGTCGGCGGGCGTGCCCTGGTCGGCGGGCGCGTTCGGCTCCGCCGGGGCCATCGGGTCGCCGGGCTTGGCCGGGTCCATCGGCTTGGCGGGGTCGACGGGCCCGCTCTGGTCGCCGGGCGCGGCGGGCGCGTTCGGGTCCGCCGGGGCCATCGGGTCGCCGGGCTTGGCGGGATCGGCCGGTGCGCTCTGGTCGCCGGGCGCCGCGGGAGCGTTCTGGTCGCCGGGCGCGGCGGGCGCGTTCGGGTCGGCCGGGGCCATCGGGTCGCCGGGCTTGGCCGGGTCGACCGGCTCGGGCGGCGGCACGGGCTCGCGGGCCGCGGGCGGGGCCGCCTGGTCGGCGGCGGGTGCGGCCTGGTCGGCCGCGGGAGCGCCGGGCTTGGCCTGGTCTGCCGGTGCGTTCTGGTCGGCGGCGGGAGCGCCGGGCGCAGCGGGCGCCTCGGGTGCCGCCGGAGCCGCGGGCTCGGCCGGTGCGTCGGGCTTGGCCGGTGCGTCGGGCTTGGCCTGGTCTGCCGGAGCGCCGGGCGCCGCAGGAGCTGCCGGTTCGACCGGGGCCGCGGGCTCGGCCGGAGCCGCCGGTGCCGCCTCGGGAGCCGGAGCCTGGTCGGTGCCGGGCTCGCTGGGCGGCGGGCAGGTCTTGGTGGCCGTACGGGCGCCCTGCTGCTGCGGCAGCTTGACCGGCGGGCACGCCAGCCGGGACGTGCTATGTCCGTGGTGCCCGGGTTTGTGATCCGCGAGCGCCGGGCCGGAGCCAAAGGCGATCACGGCAGCGGCACCTAGGCCCGCGGTGAGGACCCCTATCGGCAGTCGTGCGTTCATCGTGTTCTCTTCCCCCTGGATGACACTCTCTGCGATCGAATGACCACATCGTGTGATCACCTGCCCTGGTGATCAAGGGGGTAAGCGAGATCGTCAGCAAAGGGGGCGACTATGGACGGTAACCATGCAGGTCAGCGGCGTCCCCGGCGTACCCGCAGGTAGTCACTGACCACGTATTCGCCCAGTTTCTCGGCGTCCGGGGCGAACACCCGCCCGCCGTTGCGCCGGGCGACCTCTTCGACGAACGACACCAAGCGACGGTCCTCGGCCAGCATGAAGACGTTCAAGGACGCGCCGCGCCGGGTCATCTTGTCGACCTCGGCCATGGTCAGCACGAGCGTGTCCGGCGAGGGCGGGTAGTCGAACACCGATCGCCCGTCCGAGCGCAGGTGCGCGGTCGGCTCGCCGTCGGTGACCACCAGCACGATCGGCTCGAAGTCGGGGTGCCGGTCCAGGTGGCGGCCCGCGATCAGCAGCGCGTGGTGCAGGTTGGTGCCCTGGACCATGTCCCAGTCCAGGCCCGCCATCTCGGTCGGGTGCAGCGTCCTGGCGTAGTTGGAGAACCCGATGATCTGGATCGCGTCCTGCGGGTACTTGCTGGTCACCAGCGTGTGCAGCGCGAGCGTGGTCTGCTTGGCCGCCGCCCACGTGCCGCGCAGCACCATGGAATAGGACAGGTCCACCAGCAGGCAGACCGCCGCCGCCGAACGCCGCTCGGTCTCCTGCACCTCGAAGTCGTCGACGCTGAGCCGCACGCCGTTCGCCCTGGGCCGCGAGACGTCGGAGCCGCCGGAGGCACCGGGCGAGTCGGGCACGACCGTCAGGCCCTCGGCCTCGCCGGTGCGCGGCAGGTCCATCACGCCGCGGTGGATCGCGTTGGTGACCGTACGGACGACGTCGAGCGGCTGCTCGTCGCCGAACCGCCACTCGCGGGTCGAGCCGGTGAGCTCGCCCGCCTGGCCCGCGTCCCGCTGATCGTGGTCGCCGCGCCGCCCGGCCTCCAGCTGCGAGAAGACCCGGCGCAGCGCCGTCTCGCCCAGCCGCCGTACGGCCTTGGGCGTGAGCTCCAGCTTGCCGCGGTTGCGCTGCAGGTAGCCCTGGCGCTCCAGCTCCTTCTCGATCCGGCGCAGCTCCGCCAGATCGTCGACCGCCTGGCGGCCGAGGGCGCGCTGCACGGCCTCCTCGTCGATGTCGTCCATCCGCGCACCCGGGTAGTCCTGCCCGAGCGCCGCCTCCAGCTCGGCCAGGTCCGCCAGCTCGGCGAGCGCGGTCGTCGCGTCGCCCATGCCGAGCGGATCCTCGCCGGTCATCCGCTCCTGGCCGCCCCAGCCGAGGTCGGGCCGCCGAGACCGCAGCGCGTCGCCGAGCCGCGACATCTCCATCGCCAGGCCCGCGTCCTGCAGCGCCTGCTCCATCAGCCCGGCCAGCTCATCGCGCTGCTCGGGGCTGAGCGAGGACAGCAGCCGTTCCATCGCGGCGGCACGGCGGGCGAGCGAGTCGACCAGCTCTTCCAGATTCTGCGGCTGGTCGGGGAAGAAGTCCCCGTACTCGCCCATGAAGCGGTCGAAGTCCTCCTGGGTGTGCTCGCCGCGCGCGTCCTTGTCGAGCATCTCGTTGAGCGCGGCCATCATGTCCTTGACCCGCTCCATCGCCTGCGGGTCCTGGTTCTGAAGGGCCTGCTTCATCCCCTGGAACTGGGAGTCGAGCACCTCGCGGCGCAGCATGTCCTTCAGCCGTTCGAACGTCTCGCGCGCCGCGGGGGAGCGCCAGTCGTAGTCCGACAGCCGCCGGATCGCCTGCGAGGTGTCGTTCGGCAGCGTGTCCAGCTCGGCCTCGCGCAGCCGGGCGTCGTCGCTCGGGTCCGGGAACAGCTCCGCGCGCTCCTGCCCGATCGCGGTGTCCAGCAGCGCCCGCGCCTCCTCCAGCGTGCCGTCCATCCGGCCGCGCTCGCGCAGCTCCCGGCGCCGCTCGCGCACCTGCCGCAGCAGGTCGTCCAGGCCGCGGCGCTGGTCGGCGCCGGGCAGCCCGCGGCGCAGCAACTCGCGCAGCGCGTCGTCGGGGCGGGTGCCGTCCAGCACCGAGTCGCCCATGGCGTCCAGGGCGTCCCGGACGTCGTACGGCGGGGCGAGCGGGTCGGGCCCATCGTGATAGGCCCCGTACTGATACCGACTCATCGAAGGCCCCTAACTCTTCCCGGTGGCCGCGGGTCGCGCGGCCGCGGGGCTCACGTCCTGTAGGTGGCGGTGCCGTCGCCCGGGGCGGACGAGGTGTCCTTGGACAGGCGGCGGGTGAGGAACAGGCCCTCCAGGGCGAACTCCAGAGCGGCCGCGGCCTGGCCGGGCGACTCCCCGGTCATGTCCAGCCGTTCCATGATCTTGGCGAGGCCGGGCACGGGCCCGATCCGGCGCAGCAGCTCGGCCGAGGGGACCAGCTCGCCCGACTCGACGATCTCGCCCGCGTCGAACTTGTCCAGCAGGCCGGTGAGGTCGGCGGAGCCGAGCGTGCGCCGGTAGGTCTCGGCGACGGCGCGGCGCAGCAGGTGCTCCAGCACCTCCTGCTCGCGGCCCTCCTCGCTGACCTCGAACTCCACCTTGCCCATGAGGGTCGGCACCACGGCGGGCAGGTCGCAGACCCGCGCCACCGGCTGGTCCTCGCCGGCGAGGGCGGCGCGGCGCACCGCGCCCGCGGCGATGGTCTCGGTGCCGGCGAGCGCGAACCGCGCGGAGACGCCGGAACGCGAGTCGACCGCGGTGGACTCGCGGGTCAGCCGGGTGAAGCGCGCCATCACCTCGAGCAGGTGCTCGGGCACCTCGGCCTGGAGGTCCTCCAGCTCGGCCTCCTGCCGGATGAGATCGAGCTCGGACGCCAGGTCCAGCGGGTAGTGGGTACGGATCTCCGCGCCGAAGCGGTCCTTCAGCGGGGTGATGATCCGGCCGCGGTTGGTGTAGTCCTCGGGGTTGGCGCTGGCGACCAGCAGCACGTCCAGCGGCAGCCGCAGCGCGTAGCCGCGGATCTGCACGTCGCGCTCCTCCAGCACGTTCAGCAGCGCGACCTGGATCCGCTCGGCGAGGTCGGGCAGCTCGTTGATGGAGAAGACGCCGCGGTTGGTGCGCGGGACCAGCCCGAAGTGGACGGTCTCGGGGTCGCCCAGCGTGCGGCCCTCGGCCACCTTGATCGGGTCGACGTCGCCGATCAGGTCGCCGACGCTGGTGTCGGGGGTGGCGAGCTTCTCGCCGTAACGGTCCTCGCGGTGCAGCCAGGACACCGGCAGCTCGTCGCCGAGCTCGCCGGCCAGCCGGCGGCAGCGCACGCAGACGGGTTCGTAGGGATGGTCGTTGATCTCGCAGCCGGCGACGACGGGGGTCCACTCGTCCAGCAGCGTGGCCAGCGTGCGGATCAGCCGGGTCTTGCCCTGCCCGCGCTCGCCCAGCAGCACCAGGTCGTGCCCGGCCAGCAGCGCGCGCTCCAGATGGGGGAGCACGGTGTCGTCGAAACCGACGATCCCGGGGAAGCGCGGCTCGCCCGATCTCAACCGGACCAGCAGGTTGTGCCTTATTTCGGCCTTCACCGATCGCTGGACGTGTCCGCTGGTGCGGAGCTCGCCCAGTGTGGTCTCGCGAGGTGTGGATTCACGCACGCGATCGACATTACGTCGCCGGTTCCCCGAATCGCACCCCGGGCTGAGGATTCCTCCATGAGAGGAATCCACCGGTATCAGGGATCCTCTACCGGTCCGAAGCCGGTCGGAGCCCGGTATTTGGGTCACGGGAGCGCAACAGGGAGACTGAGAGCGTGACCCGTTCAGGTGGACAGCCCGAAGGAGGGGAGGCCGATGGCGCGCTTCGGTGACGGCCTGGCCCTCGGACCCGATCTTGTCAGCGCCGCCGAGTCCGCGGTGGGGAAGGCGCTGGCTCCCCTCGACGCCCCGGCCGACCTGGTCTGCGTCTTCGTGAACGCCGACCGCCCCGAGGACGTCGAGGACGCGGCCCGCCGCGCGATGGCGATGGCGGGCGACGCGGTGGTGCTGGGCTGCAGCGCGGCCGGCGTGATCGCCGGCGACCACGGGGTGGAGGAGTCCTCGGCGGTGAGCGCCTGGGCGGCGGTGCTGCCCGGCGCGCGGCTGGAGCCGTTCCGCCTCGACACCCTGAAGGCCGAGGACCGCCTGATCGTGGTCGGCATGCCCGAGGGGCAGGACGACGACGTGGTCGGCGTGCTGCTGACCGACCCCTACACCTTCCCGGTCGACGCGTTCGTCGAACGGTCCGCCGACGCGATGCCGGGCCTGCCGCTGGTCGGCGGGATGGCGGGCGGCGAGGGCCGCGGCACGACGCGGGTGTTCCTCGACGGCGAGGTGTACGACTCCGGCGCGGTCGGCGTGGTCATCGGCGGCTCGGTCGCGGCGGCCACGGTGGTGAGCCAGGGCGCCCGCCCGATCGGCCCCGACATGGTGGTGACCAAGGCCGACGACAACGTGCTGTACGAGCTGGCGGGCACGCCCGCGCTCGACAAGCTGGAGCAGGTCGTGCTGGCGCTGCCCGAGGACGAGCAGGAGCTGGCCGGGCGCGGGCTGCTGATCGGCGTCGCGATGGACGAGTACGCCGACGAGCACGAGCACGGCGACTTCCTGGTCCGCGGCGTGGTCGGCGCCGACACCGACAGCGGCGCGATCGCGATCGGCGACGTGGTCGAGGTCGGCCGCACCGTGCGCTTCCAGGTGCGCGACGCGGGCGCCGCCGACGAGGACCTGGCCGAGCTGCTCGAACGCTTCGACCTGGACCCGGTCGAGGGCGCGCTGCTGTTCTCCTGCGACGGGCGCGGCCGGGCGATGTTCCCCGACTCCGACCACGACGCGCAGATCCTGCAGCGCACGTTCGGCGACGCCGGCGTCGGCGGCTTCTTCGCGTCGGGCGAGATCGGCCCGGTCGCGGGCCGCAACCATGTGCACGGCTTCACCGCATCGATCCTCGCGTTCGGCCCGGCCGGCGTGGGACATGCGGGAGCCGACCATGACTGACGACAGAACCGCCGGTGGGGGGCCGACCCCCCACACCCCCCGGGTCGGCTCCGCCGACGACATATTGGCGGTGGACATCGGCGGGACCAAGCTCGCCGTCGCGGTGGTCGAGCCGGGCGGGCGGGTCGCCGCCTACGACCGGATCGAGACGCCGGGCGGGCTGGACGCCGAGGGGCTCTGGCGGACGCTGGAGTCGCTGATGGACAAGACCGTCGCCGACTCGGGAACGACGTCGCTCGGTGGCGTGGGCGTCGGCTGCGGCGGGCCGATGACCTGGCCCGAAGCCGAGGTGTCGCCGCTCAACATCCCGGCCTGGCGCGACTTCCCGCTGCGCGACCGCCTGCGCGCGCGGTACGCGGGCCTGCCCGTACGGGTGCACAACGACGCGGTCTGCGTGGCGGTCGGCGAGCACTGGCGCGGCGCGGGCCGGGGCCGCGACAACGTGCTGGGCATGGTCGTGTCCACCGGCGTCGGCGGCGGGCTCGTCCTGGACGGCCACCTGATCGACGGCGCCAGCGGCAACGCGGGCCACATCGGCCATGTCGTCGTGGACCCGGAGGGGCCGCCGTGCAAGTGCGGCGGCCGCGGCTGCCTGGAGGCGATCGCACGCGGGCCCGGCCTGGTCGAGTGGGCCCAGGAGCAGGGCTGGCGGCCCGAGCAGCGCGACGTCACCGGCGTCGATCTCGCGGGCGACGCGCGGCGCGGCCATCCGATCGCCGAGTCGGCGATGCGGCGGGCGGGCCGCGCGCTCGGCATCGCGATCGCCTCGGCGACGCACCTGTGCGATCTGGAGGTGGCGGCGATCGGCGGCGGCCTGTCGCAGGCGGGCGCGATGCTCTTCGACCCGCTGGAGGAGGCGTTCCGCACCCACGCGCGGATGGAGTTCGCACGCCAGGTCCAGGTCGTTCCGGCGGCGCTCGGGCAGACCTCCGGCCTCATCGGCGCCGCCGCCCTGGTAGTCGCCGGTGACCGCTACTGGAACGCCGACTGAGCATCACACGCCGATCTTGCTCTCAGCGCCCTTTCCGCGCCCCCGAACGGGCGCTGAGAGCAAGATCGGCGTAGGGGGCGCCGGGGGCATGGCGGGGCATGGCAGGATCAAGGGATGGACCTCGTCACCGTCGATGAGATCCGCGCGGCCCAGGAGCTGCTGCGCGGAGTGATCGCCCCCACTCCGCTGATCCACTCTCGGGCGCTCTCCGAGATCGTCGGCGGACCGGTCTATCTGAAGTGCGAGAACCTGCAGCGCACCGGCTCGTTCAAGATCCGCGGCGCGTACGTGCGGATCGCCCGGCTGAGCGACGCCGAGCGGGCGCGCGGCGTCGTCGCGGCGAGCGCCGGCAACCACGCGCAGGGCGTCGCGCTCGCCGCCGCCTCGCTCGGCTGCAAGGCGACCGTGTTCATGCCGGTCGGCGCCCCGCTGCCCAAGATCGCCGCCACCAGGGGCTACGGCGCCGACGTGATGTTCCCCGGCGCGACCGTCGACGAGTGCCTGGTGGCCGCGCAGGAGCACGCCGAGGAGACCGGCGCCGTCTTCATCCACCCGTTCGACCACCCGGACGTGGTCGCCGGGCAGGGCACGATCGGCCTGGAGATCATGGAGGACCTGCCCGACGTCCGCACGGTCGTCGGCGGCGTCGGCGGCGGCGGGCTGATCTCCGGCGTCGCCACCGCCGTGCAGGGCGTCGCTCGCGAACGCGGCGGGCCCGACGTCAAGGTGGTCGGCGCGCAGGCCAAGCGCGCCGCCGCGTTCCCGCCGTCGCTGGCGGCCGGGCGCCCGGTGCGGGTGGACTGCCAGCCGACGATGGCCGACGGGATCTCGGTCGGCCGGCCGGGCGATCTCACGTTCGAGCTGGTGAACGAGCTGGTCGACGCCGTGGTCACGGTGACCGAGGAGTCGATCTCGCAGGCGCTGCTGCTCTGCCTCGAGCGCGCCAAGCTGGTCGTGGAGGCGGCGGGCGCGGCGGGCGTCGCGGCGCTGCTGGAGCACTCGTACGCGGTCCGCACGCCGGTGGTCGCGCTGCTGTCGGGCGGCAACATCGACCCGCTGCTGCTGTCGAAGGTGCTGCGGCACGGCCTCGCCGGCGCCGGGCGCTACATGGTCGTGCGCTGCCGCCTGAAGGACCGGCCGGGCGCCCTGGTCACGCTGCTGAGCGAGTTGGCCGAACTCGGGGTGAACGTGCTGGACGTGATGCACGAGCGCATCGCCGCGCGCCTCCCGGTCGAGGAGGCCGAGGTGCTGCTGCACCTGGAGACGCGCGGCACCGATCACGGCGAGGAGGTCCTCGGCCGCCTGCGCGCCGAGGGCTACACCCTCTCCATCAGCTGAACCCACGCCGATCTTGCTCTCAGCGCCCTTCCGCGGTGCGTTTGAGGGCGCTGAGAGCAAGATCGGCGAGGTTATCGGGAGGCGGCGCGCTTGTACTGGCGTACGGCCAGGTAGCCGAAGCCGAGCGTGAGGCCGACGCACCAGGCGAGGGCCTGCCAGATCGCCGGGGTCACCGGGAAGTGCGGCGGGCCGATGAACAGGCCGCGGCACGCGTTCACGATGATCGACACCGGGTTGACCTTGGCCCATGCCTGCAGCCAGCCCGGCATGCTCTGGACCGGCACGAACGCGTTGCTGGTGAACGTCAGCGGGAACAGCCACACCATGCCGGCGACGTTGGCGGTCTCGGCGTTCGGCACCATGAGCCCGATCCACGCGCCGATCGAGCCGAACGCCAGCACGGTCAGTGCCAGGACGCCGATGCCGCCGAGCGCGCCGAGGAAACCGTTGCTGAACCGGAAGCCGACCAGCAGGCCGATGCCGATCATGACGAGGGCGACGAACAGGTTGCGGATGAGGTCGGAGCTCATCCGGCCGACCAGCACCGCCGACCGTGCCATCGGCAGCGCGCGGAACCGGTCGATCAGGCCCTTCTGCAGGTCGTCGGCGATGCCGGTGGAGATGCCCGCGGTCGCGAACGTCATCGACTGGGCGAAGATGCCGACCATCATGTACTGCACGTAGTCGATGCCCGGCGGGACCTTCACCGCCTCGCCGAACACGTACCGGAACAGCAGCACGAACATGATCGGCTGGATCAGCGAGAAGAAGAACATCTCGGGGATCCGCGGGATCTGCCTGAGATGACGCTTGGTCATCTCCCAGCTGTCGCTGATGACGTACTGCGCGGCGGTCACTGCTCGTCCTGCCCTTCTTCGGCTTTGCGGCCGGTGAGGGCCAGGAACACCTCGTCCAGCGTGGGGCGCCGCAGCCCGACGTCCTGGGCCTCGATGCCGACGCCGTCGAGCGCGTTCACGATGCCGACCAGGCTGCGGGCGCCGCCCGACACCGGCGCCGAGATCGTGTGGGTCTCCTGGTCGATCTCCGGGGTGTTGCCGGTGACGTCCAGGACCGCCGACGACGCCTTGGGGATCATCGCCTGCTCGGCGACGCGGAACTGGATCCGTTCGCCGCCGACCTGCGACTTCAGCTGGTCGGAGGTGCCCTTGGCGATGACGTGGCCGTGATCGATGATGACGATCTCGTCGGCGAGCGCGTCGGCCTCTTCGAGGTACTGCGTGGTGAGGAGGAGGGACGCGCCGCCCCTGACCAGGTCGCGGATGACGTCCCACATGCCCAGGCGGCTGCGCGGGTCGAGGCCCGTGGTCGGCTCGTCCAGGAAGATGATCTCCGGGCGGATGACGAGGCTGGCCGCCAGGTCCAGGCGCCGCCGCATGCCGCCGGAGTAGGTCTTGGCCGTACGGTCGGCGGCGTCGGTGAGGCTGAAGCGCTCCAGCAGCTCGTTCGCCCGGCGCTTCGCCTCCTTGGCGCCCAGGTGGTAGAGCCGCCCGAACATGTCGAGGTTCTCGCGGCCGGTCAGGTACTCGTCGACCGCCGCGTACTGCCCGGAGACGCCCATGATCTTGCGGACCGACTCGGCCTCGCGGACCACGTCGTACCCGCCGACCGTCGCGTACCCGCTGTCGGGCGTGAGCAGGGTGGTGAGCATGCGGACGGTGGTGGTCTTGCCCGCGCCGTTCGGGCCCAGCACGCCGAGGACGGTGCCGCGCGGGAGAACCAGGTCCACCCCGTTCACGGCCTTGACCTTGCCGAAGTGCTTGACGAGGCCCTCGGCCACGATGACGTTGTCGGTCACTCTATGATCCCCCTCACGGGGTAATCATAGAGTGACCGATCAGTTGCCGTACGTTAATCGCCGCGGGTTAGAGGGTGGGCTTGCCCTCGGTGTAGAGCCACTTGGTGAGCAGCGGCCGCACGTTCTTACCGGAGATCTTCGACGCGAAGCGGATGAAGTCCTCGGTGCTGGCGTTGCCGTAGCGGTGCGCGGCCGGCCAGGCCTTCAGCAGGCGGAAGAACGCCTTGTCGCCGATGGACTTGCGCAGCGCGTGGATCGTCATCGCCCCGCGGTCGTACACCAGGCCGTCGAAGATGTGGTCGCGGCCCGGGTTGGCGACCTTGCCCTTCCACAGGTCGTCGGTGGCGGGCGTCGCGTAGGTGTCGTCGAAGCTCTTCTGCACCGGCTTGCCGGTGTACTTCTCGAAGTAGAGCCACTCGGAGTAGGTCGCGAAGCCTTCGTTCAGCCAGATGTCGGCCCACTTCTTGGGCGACACCTCGTCGCCGAACCACTGGTGGCCGAGCTCGTGCGCGAGCAGGTCACCCCGCGGGATGGTCCCGAGGTGCTTGCTCAGGTCGTAGGTCGGACGTGCCTGGGTCTCCAGCGCGTAGCCCAGGTTGGCCTTCACCGTCACGCCGCCGGTCGAGCTGTAGGGCCACCTGCCGTAGATCTTGGACTCGAAGGCCACGATGTCGGCGGTCTGTGCGTTGAACTGCTTGGCCAGGGCCGGCGAGATGCCGAGCGCCTTGTCGGTGAACGTGAGGTTCGGCAGCCCGGACTTGGTCCGGGTCTTCACCATGTCGTACTTGCCGACCGCGAGCAGGGTCAGCTCACTGGCCGACGGCTGGCGCATGGCCCAGCGCGTGGTCGTGAACCCGCCCTTGCTCTTCTTGCCCAGGAAGTCACCGCCGGCGAGGGTGGTGAGGTTGCTGGGCGCGGTGAGCGTGTAGGTGTAGGTCGCCTTGTCGCGCGGGGTGTCGTTCACCGGGTAGACCGTGGCGGCGCCGATCGGCTGGTTCTGCATGATGCCGCCGTCGGGCGTCGGGGCCCAGCCGGAGACGCCGAGCGCCGGGTCGTTGATGGTCTTCGGCACGCCGGCGTAGGCGACCCGCACGGTGAAGCGGCTGTTCTTGCGCAGCCCCTTCGGCGGGGTGATGACCAGCTCCTGGGCGCCGGTGCGCTTCCAGCGGGCCTTCTTGCCGTTCACCTTCAGCGAGGAGATCTTCAGCGGGCCCAGGAAGTCCAGGTCGAAGCGCGACAGGTTCTGCGTCGCGCGCGCGTTGATCGTGGTGACCGCCTGGATGCCCTTGGTCTTGGGCAGGTAGCGCAGCGCGATGTCGTAGTGGGCGACGTCGTAACCGCCGTTGCCCATGTCGGGGAAGTACGGGTCGCCGGAGCCGGGCGAGCCGGGCGTGAAGCGGGGCTTGGCTGCGACGGCGGCGTCGGCGGGAAGCGCGGAAACGATCAGGCCCGCGGAGGCGGTCAGCGCCACGGCGGCCAGGATTGTGGGGGATTTACTCATGAACCTCGTCCTTGAAGCGACGTCACTTCCGCCCCAAGAATTTCGGTGATCATTCCGTGAGGCAAGCGCGATCAGATCTCAATTCGGCTAGATTCGGCCAGTTCAGGCCAGCTATCGCGGATGGTCCGAGATTCACTTCAGGTCCGGCTTGCCCGGTGTGTACAGCCAGGTCTCGAACAACCGGTCGAGCTTCTGACCCGAGATCCGCGCGGCGAGCGCACGGAAGTCGGCGGTCGTGGCGTTGCCCTGCGCGTGCTCGGCGGGCCAGGCGCGCAGGATCTTGAAGAACTTCTCGTCGCCGACCGTCGTGCGCAGCATGTGCAGCAGCATCGCGCCGCGCGAGTAGGTCGGGAAGAACTCGAAGAGCGCGTCGTGCCCGGGGTCGCCGGTGCGCTGCCGCCAGGCCGGCGAGTCGGCCGGCTCCTTGTAGGCCTCGGCGAACTGGCGCGCGGCCGAACGCCCGCCGTGCTGCTCGCTCCACAGCCACTCGGCGTACGTGGCGAACCCCTCGTTCAGCCAGATGTCGCGCCAGCTCTTCAGGCTCACGCTGTCGCCGAACCACTGGTGCGCCAGCTCGTGCACGATCAGCTTGGTGTCCGCGCCGCCCGGGTAGGTCGGCCGGTTCTGCGTCTCCAGCGCGTACCCGACCGGCGCGTCGTCGACCACGCCGCCCGAGGAGCCGAACGGGAACGGGCCGAAGATCCCCGCCTCCCAGTCGGTCACCTCGCCGGTCGTGCGCTGCAGCCACTCGCCGTCGGGCGTCACGGCCGGGTCGACGGCGGTGATGACGCGGACGCCGCCCGGGGACCTGCCGTCGGTCACCTCGAACCGGCCGATCGCCACCAGCGCCAGGTAGGTCGCCATCTGGCGGTCGCTGTGCCAGCGGAACGTGGTCTCGCGGCCGCCCGTGCTGGTCCCGTCGGGCTCGCCGTTGGCGACCACGTCAAGGCCGTTGGGGACCTTGATGGCGTACGAGAAGGTGGCCTTGTCGGCGGGATGGTCGTTCACCGGGAACCACGAGGCCGAGCCGAACGGCTGCGACAGCGTGATCGCGCCGTCCTCGGTGGTGATCCAGCCGGTCTGGCCGAGCACCGGGTCGCGCAGCTCGGGCGGCGTCCCCGCGTACGTCACCGCGACCGTGAAGCGCGCGCCCTTCCGGAGGCCCGCGCGCGGTGTGACCACCAGCTCCTGGCCGTCGCGGGAGAACGTGGCGCGGACGTTGTCGACGGTCACCGACCGCACCTTGTTGCCGAGGAAGTCCAGGTCGAAGCGGGACAGGTCCTGCGTCGCGGTGGCGGTGATCCGCGTCGTGCCCTGGATGCGGCGCTCGGCGGGCGCGTAGGCGAGGGCGATGTCGTAGTGCGCGACGTCGAAGCCGCCGTTCCCCGCCTTGGGGAAGTAGGGGTCGCCGACGCCCGCCGCGCCCGGCTTGAACAGGCCGGGCGCGGGTCCCGGCTGCGTGCGCCGCGTGCGCTGAGTGCGCGGTGCGGGTGGTGCGGCGGGTGGTGCGGTGAGCGCCGTCGGCGCGGCGGCGGCCGGGGCGGCGCCCGCCGGGGCGGTGGCGGACGCGGCCGCCACCGCCGGTGCCAGGAGCAGGGCGGCCGTCCGGCGCGCCGAAGGCTTGATCACCACTTCTTGGGCTTGCCCTTCGAGTAGAGCCAGGCCTTGAACAGCCCGTCCAGCTGCTTGTGGGAGATCTTCTCGGCGTGCGCGATGAAGTCCGGCGTGGCCGCGTTGCCGTTGCGGCGGCTGGACGCCCAGGTCTTCAGGATCTGGAAGAACGCCTTGTCGCCGACCTTGGTGCGCAGCGCCTGCAGGCACATCGCGCCCCGGATGTAGACCGAGAAGCTGAACAGGTCGGCACGGCCGGGCTTGCCGGGCGGCGGGTTGAAGATGGGCGACGCGCTCGGCTGCCGGTAGTACCGCTTGTAGATCTTCTTGGCCGAGTCCTTCTTGCCGCGCTCGTGCCACAGCCACTCGGCGTAGGTCGCGAAGCCCTCGTTCAGCCAGATGTCCGGCCAGCTCTTCAGGCTCACGCTGTCGCCGAACCACTGGTGCGCCAGCTCGTGCACGATGAAGTCGTCGTCGGGCGCGAAGCCCGCGTAGACCGGCCGCTCCTGGGTCTCCAGCGCGTAGTCCAGCTTCGGGTCGTCGACGATGCCGCCGGTCGTGGCGAACGGGTAGGGGCCGAACATCTTCGACTCCCACGCGACGGCCTTGATCGTGGTCTTCTGCAGCGCCGCCGCCGACTTCTTGAAGCGCGGGTCCACGGCCGTGATGACCGGGATGTTCCCGACCTTTCCGCGCCGCACGTCGAACTTGCCGATCGCGACCGTCGCCAGGTACGGAGCCATCGGCGACTCCTCCGACCACTGGTAGGTCGTGGTCTTGCCCTGCTTGGTCGTCGGGCCCGGCGTCCCGTTGGCGAGCGCCTGCAGGTCGCTCGGCACGGTGAGCCGGTAGGAGTAGGTCGCCTTGTCGCTCGGGTGGTCGTTCACCGGCAGCCAGGTGGGCGCGCCGTCCGGCTCGGCGACGACGACCGCGCCGTCCTTGGAGGGCACCCAGCCGTAGGTGCCGAGCGAGTTGTTGCGCACCGGCCCCGGCTTGCCCGCGTAGGTGACGACCGTGGTGAACGTCGCGCCGGCCGGCAGCGACGTGGCTGGCGTGACGGTCAGCTCCTGGCCCTTGCGGCCGTACGTGGCGGGCTCGCCGTCGACGGTGATCCTGGTGACCTTCGGGCCGCGGAAGTCGAGGTTGAAGCGGGACAGCTGCTGCGTCGCCTTGGCGGTGATGGTCACCGTCGCGTCGACCGTGCCCTTGCTGCGGCCCGCGTACGCCAGCGCGATGTCGTAGTGCCCGACGTCGTAGCCGCCGTTGCCCGCGTTCGCGAAGTAGGGGTCGCCGACGCCCGGGGCGCCGGGCTTACCGGCGTTCGGCGTGGTCTTGACCGGCGCCTTGGTGGTGGGCGGGTCGCAGCCGTCCAGCGCGGTGCTCTGGCCGGGCGGCGTCTCGCCGGTCGTCGCCGGTGGCGCGGGGGTGGGGCTCGCGGCGGCCTCGGGCGGCGGCACGGCCATCCGGCGGAAGAGCCGCTGGCCGGTGGGCGGCGGCTCGGGCCAGGTCCCGTCCCCGTCGGAGTCCGGCGAGGACTCCTGCGCGCCAGATCCGGAAAGCGCGGGAGGCGCGGGAGGCATCGCGGCGGTCGGCGGCGTCGGCAGGGCGGCACCCGGAGGCGCCGCGGGCGTGCCCGGGACCGCCAGATCGCCCGGTGCGGCCGGATCGGCCGGGGGCGGGGGGACAGGGGCGGGGGATGCCGGGGACGGGCAGGGATCGGCCGTCCGCACCTCGCCAGGCCCCGCCGTGGCGGCCTCGCCGTTCATCGATACGAGCACGACGGCGGCGGTGGCCACCGCGGTCATGCGTCCCAGAGACCCGTTCATCGGGCCCACACTGCTGGGCGGCCTCGCCCGGCGTCGCGTCACTTGCCCGGGCTTTCCCGACCCCTTGCCCGCCGTTCACCCCGAACGGACGGACCTCGCGGTCAGAGGGAAGGGCGGCCCTTGTCGTACAGCCAGGCCCTGAAGAAACCGTCGAGCTTCTGGCCGCTGACCTTGTCGGCGACCGCGACGAACTGCGGCGTCGTGCCGCCCTGGTGCCGCCGCTCCTTGGTCCAGGTCTTGAGGATCTGGAAGAACTTGTCGTCGCCGACCTTCTTGCGCAGCGCGTGCAGGGTCATCCCGCCGCGGTCGTAGACCGAACGCCCGAACATCTGGGCGCGGCCCGGGTTGCCCGGCGGCACGTCCCACAGCTCGCGGTTGGACTCGTCCTGGTAGAGGGAGTCGAAGTGGCTCTGGACGGACTGGCCGCCCGACCGCTCGTCCCACATCCACTCGGCGTAGGTCGCGAACCCCTCGTTCAGCCAGATGTCCTGCCACTTGGTGACGCTCACGCTGTCGCCGAACCACTGGTGCGCCAGCTCGTGCGCGACGATCGTCTGGTCCACGCCGAACGCCCCGTACACCGGCCGCGTCTGGGTCTCCAGCGCGAAGTTGACCGCGGCGTTGTCGATGATGCCGCCGGTCGAGGAGAACGGGTAGGGCCCGAACAGCTTCACCCACTCGTCGGTGATCTGGGCGTTCTTGGAGTTGAAGGTGTCGGCGTTCACCGCCGAGACCGAGGGGTCCACGGCCGACAGGATCGGGATGCCGCCGGGCGTCTTGCCCGAGCGGACGCTGAACTTCCCGACGTCGATCGTGGCCAGGTAGGTGGCCATCGGGTCCTTGACGTGCCAGACGCTGGTGGCCGTACGGCCTTGTCTCTGGCCCTGACCCCTCGCGACGACGGGCACGGCCGAGGCCGGGGGACCACCCTGGTCACCGTCGGTGTTCGCCGGGGTCGGGGTCCCCTCGCCGCCACCACCGTCCCCAGGCGTGGGGAACGGCGCGGGAGCGTTGCCGCCTCCGGTGCTGGTGGGCGGGGTCTCGGGCTCGCCGTTGGCGATCACCGTCAGGCCCTCGGGCGCGGTGATCTCGAAGTCGAAGGTGGCCTTGTCACTCGGGTGGTCGTTGCTCGGGAACCAGGTGTGCGCGCCGCTCGGCTGGCAGGCCACGAACACCCCGTCGGGCGTACGGATCCAGCCGTACCGGCCGAGGATCGGGTCCTGCACCGGACGCGGCGTGCCCGAGTAGCTGACCGAGGTCGTGAACGTGGCGCCCTTCTCGACGGGCTTGGCGGGCTCGACGACCAGCTCGCTGCCCTGCAGGCGCTGCCGCGCCGCGGCGCCGTCCACCGTCACCGCCGACACCTGGAGGCCGGTGAGGTCCAGGTCGAAGCGGGGCAGCCGGTCGGTCGCGACCGCGGTGATCTCCGCGGTGCCGTCGAGCTCCTTGGCGCCGCCGGGCGTGACGTTCAGCTTCAGCTTGTAGTTCTGGACGTCGTAGCCGCCGTTGCCGTCACCCGGGACATAGGGGTCGCCTGCGCTGTCGGGGCCGGTCGGGCCGGTGGCGGCCATCGTCGGCGTCGCGCCGCTGCTGCTCGACGAAGTCGAGTCCTTGCCGCCGATCGTGACCTGGCAGGCCGACAGCGACCCCGCCACGGCCAGGACGGCCAGCCCGACGGCTGCATGGGGATGGCTGATGATGGAACGTCCGGCCGAAGTCACGTTGCCCAGACTGCCGGTGAAAAGGCAGTCTGGGCAACTTGGTTCGGATACCCGCTGTGATTACCGGCCCGCGTACGGGTCGGGCTCCCCGGGGTTGGCCTTGACCACGACGGTGTGCGCCACCTTGTCGTGCAGGGCCTGCTTCCGCTCGTCCCACAGGATCCAGGCGATGTCGATCACGCCGATGCAGAAGCAGATCTGGCCGAGGATGACGTAGAAGCCCGCCCGCGACAGCGCCTGGTTGTTGGAGACGGCCCCGCCGTCCTCCTCGCGCACGACGCGGATCTTGAGCAGCTTCTTGCCCAGCGTCTGGCCCCACTTCTGGGTCATGAACCAGTAGTAGAGGAAGCCCAGGACGATGCCGATGATGTTGCCGACCCACTGGCCGCTGGACCAGGTGATGGTCTCCCCGGTGTCGGGGTTGAAGACCTTGTGCCAGTTGATGAACGGCGCGGAGACGATCCCGCTCACAATGCCGACGATCAGGATGTCGATGATGCCCGCGCCCAGACGTGCCCAGCGGCTGGCGAGGCCCGAGGCCGGGTCGACGTAGCCGCCCGCTCCGCCGGTGTAGCCGGGCAGGCCGCCGTAGGGCTGCTGCTGCGCGCCGTACGGGTCCTGGCCGCCGCCGTAGGAGCTGCCGTACGGCGAGGGCTGCTCCTGCTGGCCGCCATAGGACGGCTGCTGCCCGTAGGCGGGCTGCTGGGGCTCCTGGCCGTAGGGCGGCTGCTGACCGTACGGAGGCTGCTGAGGCTGCTGCTGTCCATAGGACGGCTGTTGAGGCTGCTGCGGTTGCTGCCCACCCTGGCCGCCTTGCCCACCCTGACCGCCTTGCCCACCCTGACCGCCGTACGGCTGCTGGCCGTATGAGGGCGGTTGCTGCTGAGGCTGCTGCGGTTGCTGCTCGCCATAGGAAGGCTGCTGCCCGCCGTACGACGGTGGCTGCTGCTCGCCGTACGAGGGCTGCTGCTCACCGTAGGAAGGCTGCTGGGGCTGCTCGCCCTCGGGTCGATCCGCCGGCGGAGGCCCGGACTCGCCGGGCGCCCGCCACGGCTCGTCGTCGGGCTGCTCCCCGGGCGCGGGGTTCTGTGGCGGTTGCGTCATGCCGTCAACGTGAGCCGGAGCAGGTGGGCTCAAACGTCGCCGCGCCCGGGGCGGGCGGAGGATTTACCCGTTCAAGATCAAAGATTTCCGCGCAGCTCCTGCTCGCGCTCGATCGCCTCGAACAGGGCCTTGAAGTTGCCCTTGCCGAAGCCGAGCGAGCCGTGCCGCTCGATCAGCTCGAAGAAGACGGTCGGGCGGTCCTGCACCGGCTTGGTGAAGATCTGCAGCAGGTAGCCGTCCTCGTCCCGGTCCACGAGGATCTTGCGCTTCTGCAACTCCTCGACGGGAACGCGGACCTCGCCGATGCGGGAGCGCAGCTCCTCGTCCTCGTAGTAGGAGTCGGGGGTGTTGAGGAACTCGACGCCCGCGGCGCGCATCTGGTCGACCGAGGCCAGGATGTCGCCCGTGGCCAGCGCGATGTGCTGCACGCCGGGACCGCCGTAGAACTCCAGGTACTCGTCGATCTGGGACTTGCGCTTGCTCTCGGCCGGCTCGTTCAGCGGGAACTTGACCTTGCGGCTGCCGTCCGCGACCACCTTGGACATCAGCGCCGAGTACTCGGTGGCGATGTCGTCGCCCACGAACTCGGCCATGTCGGTGAAGCCCATCACGCGGTGGTAGAAGTCGGCCCACTCGTCCATGCGCTCGACGTTGCCCACGCAGTGGTCGATGGCCTGGAAGTACCGCTTGCTCGCGGGCGGCTCGACGATCGGGTCGGCGGGAACGAAACCGGGGAGGTAGGGGCCGGTGTAGTTCGAACGGTCGACGAGGCTGTGGCGGGTCTCGCCGTACGTGGCGATGGCGGCGATCACGACCTTGCCGTGCTCGTCCTCCAGGACGTACGGCTCCTCAAGGCCCTTGGCGCCCTTGGCCAGGGCGTGCCGGTAGGCGGCGTAGGCGTCCGGGACCTCGATCGCCAGGTCGACGACGCCGTCGCCGTGTTCGGCGATGTGCCGGCCGAGGTCGGTGCCGGCCTTCACGGGCCCGCGGAAGACGAACCGGGCGCTGCCCGACTCCAGAACGTGGACCGCCTCCTCGGGGCTGCCGTTCTCCGGCCCGCGATAGGCCACCCGGCGCATTCCGAGAGCGGTCGAGTAGTAGTGCGCTGCCTGCTTGGCGTTGCCGACGGCGAAGACGACGGCGTCCATGCCCTTGACCGGGAACTCATCCATGCCGCCATCTGAAACCGAGGGCTACAGAGTGCGCAAGAGTGGATCTGATCGCTGGACAATTTGTATATTGGCTGTGGGATCTCATTGGCTGAGCTGTACAGGATGACCATGGCCATCGACGAGCTCGACGGACGCCTGCTGGAGCTGTTCACCGAGGAGCCGCGGATCGGGGTGCTGGAGGCGTCCCGGCGGCTCGGTGTCGCCCGCGGGACCGTGCAGGCGCGGCTGGACCGCCTCGCCCGCCAGGGCGTGATCCGCGGCTTCGGGCCGGAGATCGACCCGGCCGCCCTCGGCTACGGGGTGACCGCGTTCGTCACCCTGCAGATCCGCCAGGTGGGCGGGCACGACGTGGTCGCACGGCGGCTCGCCGGGGTGCCGGAGGTGATCGAGGTCCACACGATCACGGGCGGCGGCGACATGCTCTGCCGCGTCGTGGCGCGCAGCAACATGGACCTGCAGCGCGTGCTGGACGTGATCGTGGAGGTGCCGGGCGTGGAACGGGCCTCGTCGGTGCTCTCGCTGGCCACCCAGGTCCCGATGCGCACCCTGCCCCTCGTACGCGCCGCCAGCGCCAGCGCCGGTGCCGGTGCCGGTGCCGGGGATTCAGACCGTTCCGGAAAAGCGGAAGGCCCGCCGCTCCCGGAGGAGCGACGGGCCCGCTAGAGCTGTTCCCCGGCCAGGGGTTGTTCGCACCGGGCGGCCAGGCCGGCCCGGCGCGCCAAGCGTCAGGCGCCGCCGTAGGGGGTGGCGTCGATGATCTCGACGGACATGCTGCGTCCGTTGGGCAGCGAGTAGGAGGCCTTCTCGCCGACCTTCTTCCCGTTGATCGCCGCGCCGAGGGGCGACTTGGGGGAGTAAACGTCTATGGGGGCTCCGCTCTCCTCGCGGGAGGCGAGCAGGAACGTGACCTCCTCGTCGTCGCCCTCGAAGGCGACCGTGACGGTCATGCCGGGGCCGACGACGCCCTCGGTGCGGGGGGCCTCGCCGACGCGGGCGTTCTCCAGGATGCTCTGGAGCTGGAGGATGCGGCCCTCGATCTTGCCCTGCTCCTCCTTGGCCGCGTGGTAGCCGCCGTTCTCGCGCAGGTCACCCTCTTCCCGCGCCGCCTCGATCTTCGCTGCGATCTCGATGCGGCCCGGGCCCGACAGATGGTCCAGCTCAGCCTTGAGCCGGTCGTACGCCTCCTGGGTCAGCCAGGTGACGTTGTCAGCGCGGGTCTCGGTCACGGATACTCCTCATCCACATGAAATGCGGCCGGGTGAAACCTCTAGCCTATCCGGTGTGTGGGGGTAAAGGTTCCCCCTTGAACGCGTGCGCAACCGGCCAAGTGCGGTCCGGCTTTCAGCAGGTGATTCGCCCCGCGCGGGCCTCTGACCCGCTAAGGAGCCGCCCGCCCTCACCTCAGCCCCTACGGCCCGGCGGCTCAGGCCCTGCGGCCCGGCGGCTCAGGCCCTGCGGCCCGGGTCCCGCCTTGGCGTCCGGCGGCTCAGACCGTGTGGCATCCCTGGACGCGGGCGCCGGTCGCCCGGCGGGAGGTCGGCAGCGTCTCGGTCCAGGTGTCGCCCTTGGTGCCGCGCGGCACGGTGATCTCCTTGTGCGCCACGATCGCGAAGTCCTTGTCGAAGGCGTCCACCACGCAGCGGACCTCGTCCTTCTTGTCCTTGGCCACCGAGTAGGTGACCTTGACCGAGGCGTCGCTCAGCACGGTGTAGGCGATCGTCTGCTGCTCGATCCCGGGCCGCTGGCCCACGTTCGCCATCACGAACGCCCAGCCGCCGGCGCAGACCGCCGTGATCAGGCCGATGACGACGAGGCCGACCTTGCCGATGCGGGACTTGTCGTCGGTCGGTGCAGCGGGGGCACTGGTCGCCATGGCGGGGAATCTCCGTGCAGGGTGCGGACGTTATCAGGGACAATTCTCTTCTGTCTGAGCGCGTGCTCCGAACCGGGGGCCGCCTAGAGCTTGCGCTAGGGAGATCCCAGGTGACCGACGCCACCAACCGTACGACCATGCCATCGCCCGGCGAAGGAGCCGAGCCGTTGCGGCTGATGGCCGTCCACGCCCACCCCGACGACGAGTCGAGCAAGGGCGCGGCGACGATGGCCCGCTACGTCGCCGACGGCGTGGAGGTCCTGGTGGTGACCGCCACCGGGGGCGAGCGCGGCGACATCCTGAACCCGGCGATGGACCGTCCCGAGGTGAAGGCCAACATCGGCAAGGTCCGCGAGGAGGAGATGACCCGGGCCCGCGAGATCCTGGGCGTTCAGCAGCGCTGGCTCGGCTTCGTCGACTCGGGCCTGCCCGAGGGCGACCCGCTGCCGCCGCTCCCCGAGGGTTGTTTCGCGCTGGAGTCGCTGGAGTCGGCGTCCGCGCCGCTCGTGCGGGCCGTACGGGAGTTCCGGCCGCACGTGATCCTGACCTATGACGAGAAGGGCGGCTACCCGCACCCCGACCACGTGAAGACGCACGAGATCTCGGTCGAGGCGTTCGAGGCCGCGGGGGACCCCGACCGCTACCCGGGCACCGGCGAGCCCTGGCAGCCCCTCAAGCTCTACTACCACATGACGTTCACCCCCGACCGGCTCGTCGCGCTGGACACCGCGATGCGCAAGGCGGGCCTGGAGTCCCCGTACGCCGACTGGCTGAAGGACCGCGAGGACCGGCCCCAGTTGTGGGAGGTCACGACCCGGGTGCCCTGCGGCGACTACTTCGAGACCCGCGACCGCGCCCTGCTCGCGCACGCCACCCAGATCGACCCGAACGGCTTCTGGTTCATCTGCCCGCTGGACCTCCAGCGTGAGGCATGGCCGACGGAGGACTACCATTTGGCCAGGTCCCTGGTCGACACCGAGCTGCCGGAGGACGACCTGTTCGCCGGCATCCGGGAAAAGGTGGCTTTCTAAATGCTTCCGCTCGCCATTCCGCTCAACAACGACACCGTCAGCCCTGGCTTCCTGGGCTTCGGCGTCTTCATCGCCCTCCTGATCGCGCTGGTCTTCCTGGTCCGTTCGATGAACAAGCAGATCCGCAAGATTCAGGCGCCGAAGGAGGCCGACCTGAAGCAGCAGGAGTGGGAGGCCGCGCAGGCCGCCAAGGAGGCCAAGGCCGAATCCGGCGAGGCCAAGGCCGAGGCGGCCAAGGCCGAAGGCAGCGGCGACTGACGCATGAGCGGCCCCCCGGAGCCTTCCCCCGACCCCGTGGGACTCGCGGTGCTGCGCGCCCGTGACGTCGGCGGCGCGCAGGTCACCTTCTTCGAGCTGTTCTTCGACCTGGTCTTCGTCTTCGCGATCACCCAGCTGTCGCACCGGCTGCTCGAGCACCTCACCGTCCGCGGCGCGCTGGAGACCCTGCTGCTCCTGCTCGCCGTCTGGTGGGCGTGGATGTACACCTGCTGGACGACCAACTGGTTCGACCCCGACAACCCCACCGTCCGGCTGATGCTGGTCGGGGTCATGATCGCCGGTCTCCTCATGACGGCCACGCTGCCCGCCGCGTTCGGCGACCGCGGCCTGTGGTTCGCGGCCTCGTACGTGGCGCTCCAGGGCGGCCGGACGCTCTTCGTCACGATCGTCACCCGGTCCCATCCGCTCGGCCCGAACTTCCAGCGCATCCTCTTCTGGATCATCGTCCCGGGGGCGCTGTGGATCGCCGGCGCCTTCATCGACGACCCCACCCGGCGCGGCCTGGTGTGGCTGCTCGCCATCGGCCTCGAGTACCTCGCGCCCTGGCACGGCTACGCGACGCCGATCCTGGGCCGTTCCTCCACCGCCGACTGGGACATCGACGGCGAGCACATGGCCGAACGGTGCCGGCTGTTCATCATCATCGCCCTGGGCGAGTCCGTCCTGGTCACCGGCGCCACGCTGAGCGACCTCACCCTGAACGCCCAGACCGTCACCGCGTTCGTGGTCGCCTTCGCGACCGCCGTCGCCCTCTGGTGGATCTACTTCGACCACACCGCCGGCGTGGCCGCCGAACGCATCGTCTCCGCCGAGGACCCCGGCCGCCTGGCCCGTTCGGCCTACACCTTCATCCACATCGTCATGGTCGCGGGCATCATCGTCTCCGCCGTCGCCGACGAGATGACCATCGCCCACCCCACCGGCCACGTCTCCACCGGCCTCATCGCCGTGGCCCTGGGCGGCCCGGCCCTGTTCATCGCCGGTCACGCCCTCTTCAAGCGTGTCGTCTTCGGCCACTTCACCCGAGCCCGCCTGGTCGCCATCCTCGCCCTGGCGGCCCTCGCCCCGGCCGCCCACTTCATGAACCCCCTCACCCTCAGCGTCGCCTCCACCGTCATCGTCGTAGCCCTGGCCCTCTGGGACGTCCGCAGTTACCAGGCCAACCGGACCACCGCGACCGCCATCCCCACACAGCGAGACCCAGCCGACCCCCTCCACGACAAGCCCGAGTTCCAACCCCCCTCCCTAGGCGACCCCACCCATTAGCGGGCGATGGCCGGGCGAGAAGGGTCCGGCGGGCTGCGGGCAAGTAGAAGTGTGACCGCAGTCCGAAGCTCCCGAAGGGGCATCCGGCGCCGGGCCCCTGCCGAGGGATCCGACGCCGAGATCATCGACGCGTCCCGGCGCGAGCCGGAACGCTTCGCCGTGATCTTCGACCGCCACTACGCCGAGATCCACCGCTACGTGGACCGGCGGCTCGGCGCCGACGCGGCCGACGACATCGCCGCGGACGTCTTCCTGATCGCGTTCCGGCGCCGGGTCACCTTCGACCCCGGCCAGGTGTCGGCGCGGCCGTGGCTCTTCGGCATCGCGACCCGGCTGATCGGCCGCCACCGCCGCTCGGAGCTGCGGCGCTACCGCGCGATGGCGCGGCTGGACCCGGGCGGCGTGATCGAGGGGCACGAAGAGCGGGTGACGGACGCGGTCGCGGCCGGGGACGCCGGCCTGAGCCCGGCCCTGGCCCGTCTGGCCGCCGTCGACCGCGACGTTCTGCTGCTGGTCGCCCTCGCCGGCCTCAGCTACCCGGAGGTCGCGGCCGCCCTCGGCGTCAAGTACGGAACGGTCTGCTCGCGGCTGAGCAGGGCCCGCAGGCAGATCCGGGAGGCGCTGGGCGGCGTCGACCCCACGAGCGTGGTCGACCCCAACGGCGACGTCGACCCCACGAGTGTGGCCGACCCCGCTCGCATCGAAGGAGGCGACCATGGATGACGACCTGACGCGG
This sequence comes from Actinomadura barringtoniae, assembly GCF_017573505.1. GTDB lineage: Bacteria > Actinomycetota > Actinomycetes > Streptosporangiales > Streptosporangiaceae > Spirillospora > Spirillospora barringtoniae. Next base: position 89,746 of record NZ_JAGEOJ010000003.1, on the reverse strand, counting down.
ATCGGTGCGCTGCTCGCGCCCGAACGCTCGCCCTCACTCGTGGTCACCGAGCAGGCCAGGCGCCGCCTGCTGGAGGTCGCCGGACGCCGGCGTCCATCGCTGCCGAGGCTGCGCGGGCTGCCGGGACGGCTGATCGTGGCGGTGGGGACGGCCGCCGGCCTGGTGGCCGCCGGCTTCGGGTTCCACGCCTGGGAGACCCGCCCGCTCTACCGGCCCGAGCCGCTGGCCGGGCAGGACGGGCCGGCGGCGTCGTTCCTGCTCGCGGCGGCCGACGGCAAGGCGCGGCACAGCACGAGCGGACGGTTCTGGTACGTGCACACGGTGCGCGGCACCACCAGCGTGGTGAAGTCCCCCCGCAGGCCGAACGTCCGCTACACCGTCGAGGTGAGCCGCGACGCGTACGAGCTGGCGGGGGAGGGCGGGGGCGACGACTGGGACGGCGACGAGATCAAGGTGCGGCCCGCCGGGCCGTCCGACAAGGCCGAGTGGACCGCGGACTGGGCGCCCGACGCCTCCGAACTCGGCGTGGAACCCCCGGTGGAGCAGGAGCTCACGCCGGGCACGGACGAGGGCGCGATGTTCGACATCGGCGTGCCCGAGGTGGCACAACTGCCCGCGGACCCGTCCGAGCTGCGCGCGTGGATCCTGAACTACGCGACCAAGTTCGACCACAAGCGGCTGCACGATCCCGACCTCTACCTGTTCGTCAACGCGCCGATCATCATCACGGATCTGCCGGTACCGGACCGGCTGCGCATCGCGACCTACCGGATCCTCGCGAGCCTGAAGAACGTCCGGATGGTCGACGCGACCGACGCCGAGGGGCGGAGGGGCCGGGCGGTCGCGATGCGCCAGACGAGCCGCGACTACGGGACGATCGAGTGGCAGCTCTTCATCGACCCGTCCACGGGGCGCCTCACCGCGCGGCAGGGTGTTCTGGTGACGCCGGGACGCAAGAACGCGGGCCTACGCCCGGGCACACGCCAGTACTTCGAGCTCGTGAAGACGGCCGACTGGAGCAACGCTTCCAGGCAGCAGCTCGCACCTCGGTGGGTCTGGGACAAGAGCTGGGAACCGCCAGAGCCTCCCGACGAGTGACGGGATCGGCTCTGGGCAGGTCTTCCGAGGTCAGTTCGGGGTCAGAGGTCAGTTCGGGGTCAGTTGCCGAGGTTGATGTTGCCGTGGAAGTCGCGGCCTTGGATGACGCTGCCGGTGACCTTGGCGTTGCCGGAGATGGTGTTGGTGACGTTGCCGGTGGAGGCGGGCTGCTCGGCCTCGGCGATCCAGGCGCGGAGTCCCTGGGCCAGCTCGGGGTCGCGTTCGGACATGGCGACCACGGCTTGGGCCAGGGACTCGACCTGGGTCTGGTCGGCGTTGCCTGTTTGTAGTTCTTGGGCGGCGGAGACTTCGGGGGCGGTGCGGCCGAAAGCGGTCTTCACCAGGCCGGTGAACTTCTCCCAGAGCTGCTTGCCGGCCTCGCCGGTGGCGCCTTCGCCGACCTTGAGGAGGACTGCGGTGAGGGCTGACGCCGTGATCGGATCCATGCACTTCTCCCCGTCGCGAGAACACCTGGCTCGACAGTAATCGGACGCGGTGTCCTCTATCGATGGTTCCGGGGAGTAGGTCAGGCCTTGCGGTGGTCCCAGGTGGTGATGCGGTCGGGCTCCATGACGATGATGACGCGCTTGGCCAGGGACTGTTCCAGGGCGGCGGCGAACTCGGGGTCGATGGGGGCGCCCATCTCGGGGACGGGCATGCCGGCGAGGCGGGCGCCGACGACGGCGCCGACCTGGAGGCGGACGTCGGGGTCCTCGACGATCCGGCCCTGGCCGTAGAGGGCCACCCCGCGCAGCTGGTCGTACTCGGTGCCGTCCTCGACCAGGCAGGTCATGGTCGGGTTGCGGCGCAGGTTCACGACCTTCTGCGAGCTCTTGTACGTGGAGAACGCGATCTTGCCGTCGAGCAGCGCGTAGAACATGGTGACCAGGTGCGGCTCGCCGTCCTTGCCGACGGTCGCGACCTGCACCTTGGAAGAGGCGGAGAGGAACGCGGTGACCTCGTCGGCGGTCATCTTGATCTTGTCGCGCTTGCTGGCCACGGGGTCTCCTTGCGTACGGGGGGTGTCGCGCCGGTGACGCGGCCAGGATAACCGCCTGCTTACCAGGGGTTCGCACCGGCACCATAGGGGGATGTCGGTTCGCGATCTCGTCGTCCTCGGCTCCGCCAGCGCGGTGCCCACCAAGTCCCGTAACCACAACGGCTACCTGCTGCGGTGGGACGGGCATGGGCTGCTCTTCGACCCGGGCGAGGGAACGCAGCGGCAGATGGCCTTCGCGGGGGTGTCGGCCAACGATGTGACCTGGATCTGCGTGACGCACTTCCACGGCGACCACTGCCTGGGGGTGCCCGGGATCGTGCAGCGCATCGCCCGGGATGGGGTCGAGCACCGGGTCGATGCCGTCTATCCGGCCAGCGGGGCCGTCTACTGGGAACGGCTGAGGCATGCGACTGCCTTCCGCGACACCGATGTCATCGTGGAGCAGCCGGTTTCGGGGGAGCGGATGGCGCTCGAGACCGGGGACGCGCCGTTCAGCCTGAGCGCGCGGAGGCTTTCGCATCCGGTCGAGTCATATGGGTATCGGCTTGAGGAGCCTGACGGGGTCACCATGCTGCCGGGGAAGCTCGCGGCCAAGGGCGTACGGGGGCCGCTCGTCGGGCGGTTGCAGCAGGAGGGGCGGGTGACGCTGCCCGACGGGACCGTGGTCACGCTGGAGGAGTGCAGCGTGCGCAGGCCCGGGCAGAAGGTCGCGTTCATCATGGACACCCGGCTGTGCGAAGGCGTGCACGAACTGGCGGCGGGAGTCGATTTGCTGGTCATCGAGTCGACGTTCCTGGACGAGGACGCCGCGCTGGCGGCCGAATACGGTCACCTCACGGCCTTGCAGGCGGGCCAGGTCGCGGCGCTGGCGGGCGTGCGGCGCCTGGTGCTGACGCACATCTCCGAGCGCTACAAGGCGGATGAGGAACCGCGTTTCGTCGAGCAGGCTGCGGCCGCGTACGCCGGCGAGATCGTGCTGGTGCACGATCTGGACCGGATCGCGATGCCTCCGAGGCGCCGGGATTCAACGCCTTGACGGGCAAGAACGCAAGCGTGAGGCAACTATCGGCATCTTCCGTGATTCCGTGGCTTCGCACTGTTCTCATGGGGTCATGTGGCCATCGGGGACACCCCGGCTAGCAGGGGCTCTCATCCTGCTGTTGCCTCTCACCGCGTGCGGCTCGACAGGGAAGAACGACGCGCATTCGGGTCGTTCGGCCGTTCCTCCGCAGGCGCCAGATCAGTCGGCGGCCCCGGCACCGAGCACCGGGCCGAACGCCGCGCCGAACGCCGTGCCGAACGCGGCTCCGGGCGCGAGCAGCGCTCCGCCGAGCCCGCATCCGGTCGGGGCGCCCGCCCAGGGGAGCACGCCCTCCTACTGGGGCAGGCCCGTGGTCGAGGACGGCTTCGACGGCACCAAGATCGACTCCTCCACGTGGGTCGTCTACGACTCGCCGGACGACCGGGTGAACCCGCGTACGAGGGCCGCGACCAAGGTCGAGGACGGCACGCTCAAGCTGACCGGCGGGATCTACGGCGGCAAGGACCTGTCGGGCGGCGTCGCGTCCCGGCTGAACCTCACGCACGGCCGCTGGGAGGTGCGGATGCGGGCCGAACGCGGGGTCGGCTACTCGGCGGTCGCGCTGCTGTGGCCCAAGGTCTTCGGCCGCCCCGAGTTCGCCGAGGTCGACTTCGCCGAGATCATCGACTCGACCCGGCAGAGCGTCGGGATGTTCCTCCACTACGGCCCCAAGGACACCCAGCGCCAGAAGATCGTCAAGCGGGACGCGACGCAGTGGCACACCTACGCCCTGGACTGGCTCCGCGGCGGCTTCACGTTCTGGGTGGACGGGAAGAAGGCCTGGACCTACCGCGGCCCGCTGACGCCCGAGCGGAGCAAGATGGGCCTGGCCCTGCAGAACGACCAGGTCTGCGACCGCGGACCGGGCTTCTGCCGTACGCGCTCCACCCCGAAGTGGGTCACGATGTACGTCGACTGGGTCAAGATCTATAAAGCGCCGAGTTGAGGGGCACGACATACACATGGCCGAAGAAGTCGACGTCATCGTCGTAGGAATGGGCCCCGGCGGCGAGGACGCCGCGGGGCGGCTCGCGGCCGCCGGGCTGGCGGTCGTCGGGGTGGAGTCGCGGTTGGTGGGCGGCGAATGCCCCTACTTCGCGTGCGTCCCGACCAAGATGATGGTCCGCGGGTCGGATCTGCTCGCCGAGGGCCGCCGGGTCAACGGCATGGCCGGAACGGCGCAGGTCACGCCCGACTGGTCGCCCGTCGCGGCCCGGATCCGCGACGAGGCCACCGACGACTGGGACGACAAGGCGGCCGTCGACCGCTTCACGTCCAAGGGCGGCCGGTTCGTGCGCGGCCGCGGCCGCGTCACCGGGCCGAACGAGGTGACCGTCGGCGACCAGGTCTTCCGGGCCCGCCGCGGCATCGTCCTCAACCCGGGCACCGACCCGGTCGCGCCGCCGATCGAGGGCCTGGCCGGAACGCCGTTCTGGACCAACCGCGAGATCGTCAAGGTCACCGAGATCCCCGAGAGCCTGCTGGTGCTCGGCGGCGGCGTCGTCGGCGCCGAGATGGCGCAGGTCTTCGCCCGCTTCGGCGCGAAGGTCACGGTCGTCGAGGTCGCCGACCGCATCCTGGCCGTCGAGGAGCCCGAGTCCAGCGCGCTGATCGCCAAGACCTTCGAACGGGACGGCATCGCGATCCGTACCGGCGCCAAGGTCTCCCGCGTCTCGCACGACGGCAAGGCGTTCACCCTCCACCTGGAGGACGGGGAGCTGAGCGGCGAGCGCCTGCTGGTGGCCGCCGGACGCCGTACGGACCTCAAGGCGCTCGGGATCGGCGCCGCCGGGCTCGACGAGTCGGCCCGCACGATCGAGGTGGACGGCAACCTGCGCGCCGGCCCCGGCATCTGGGCGATCGGCGACGTCACCGGGAAGGGCGCGTTCACCCACATGTCGATGTACCAGGCCGACATCGTCGTCCGCGACATCCTCGACGAGGAGGGCTCGCCCGCCAACTACCGCGCCGTTCCCCGGGTCACCTTCACCGACCCCGAGATCGGCTCGGTCGGCCTCACCGAGGCGCAGGCGCGCGAGCAGGAACTGCCGATCCGCATCGGCACGACCCGGCTCCAGGATTCGACCCGCGGCTTCATCCACAAGGTCGACAACGAGGGCTTCATCAAGCTGATCGAGCACGCCGACTGGGGAACGCTGGTCGGCGCCACCGTGGCGGGCCCGATGGGCGGCGAGATCCTGGGCGCGCTGGCCGTCGCCGTGCACGCCGAGGTCCCGGTCAAGGAGCTCCGCGAGATGATCTACGCCTACCCGACGTTCCACCGCGCCATCCAGTCCGCTCTGGCCGACCTCGGGTAAGCCGCCCGGGTAGGTCGTGGCCGCATGGGGCAGGATCGGACGCATGAACCGCCTCAAGGACGCGACGAGCCCCTACTTGTTGCAGCACGCGGACAACCCGGTCGACTGGTGGGAATGGAGCGACGAGGCGTTCGCCGAGGCGCGCCGCCGCGACGTTCCGATCCTGCTGTCGGTCGGGTACGCCGCGTGCCACTGGTGCCACGTCATGGCGCACCAGTCGTTCGAGGACGGGCCGACCGCCCAGCTCATGAACTCGCTGTTCGTCAACATCAAGGTGGATCGCGAGGAACGGCCCGACGTCGACGCCGTCTATATGGAGGCGACGCAGGCCATGACCGGGCAGGGCGGCTGGCCCATGACGGTCTTCATGACGCCGGACGGGCATCCGTTCTACTGCGGCACCTATTTCCCGCGGCCGCAGTTCCAGGGGCTCCTGAACGCCATCACCAAGGCGTGGACCGAGCAACGCGACGAGGTCGTCGGCCAGGGCCGGCAGGTCGTCGAGGCGCTGACCTCGCGCGGCCCGATCGGCGGCGGCGCGCAGGCGGCGCAGGCCCCGGACGAGGAACGGCTCGAGGCCGCAGTCCGGACGCTCGCCGGGTCGTACGACAGGGCGCGGGGCGGCTTCGGCGGGGCGCCCAAGTTCCCGCCGTCGATGGCGCTGGAGTTCCTGCTGCGGCACAACGCGCGCACGGGCGACGCCGAGGCGCTGGCGATGGCCGGGCACACGCTGGAGGCGATGGCGCGCGGCGGGATGTACGACCAGCTCGGCGGCGGTTTCGCGCGCTACTCGGTGGACGCGTCCTGGGTGGTGCCGCACTTCGAGAAGATGCTGTACGACAACGCGCTGCTCGCCCGCGTCTACGCGCACTGGTGGCGGCTCACCGGCAACCCGTTCGCGCGGCGGATCGCGCTGGAGACCTGCGAGTGGATGCTACGGGACCTGCGTACTCCCGAGGGTGGGCTCGCGTCCGCACTGGACGCCGACAGCGAGGGCGTCGAGGGCAAGTTCTATGTGTGGACGGCCGAGCAGCTGCGCGAGGTCCTCGGGGCGGAGGACGGCGATTTCGCGGCTCGGTTGTTCGAGGTCACCGGAGAGGGCACGTTCGAGCACGGGAGCTCGGTGCTGCAGCTCCTGGCCGACCCTGACGACGCCGAACGCTACGAGCGCGTTCGCGACCTGCTGCTGGAGGCCCGGGACCGGCGCGTTCCGCCCGCGCGGGACGACAAGGTCGTGGCCGCGTGGAACGGCCTGGCGGTGGCTGCGCTGGCCGAGTGCGGGGCACTGTTCGACCGCCCGGACCTGGTCGCCGCCGCCGAGGAGATCGCAGGCCTGATCGAACGACTCCACGCGAGCGCGAGCGCGGGAGAGGGCGCGGGCGCCGAGGGCGCGAGCGTGAACGCGGGCGACGCGAGCGGGAGCGACGCCGGCGGCGGGGGCGGGGGCGGCGACGCCGGCGGGCGGCTCGTTCGTACGTCCAAGGACGGCAGGGCAGGCGCCAACGCCGGGGTGCTGGAGGACTACGCGAACGTGGCCGAGGGCCTGCTGGCGTTGCACAGCGTGACCGGCGGCGTCGGCTGGGTGCGGCTCGCGGCCGGGTTCCTGAACACCATTCTTGAACGGTTCGGGGACGGCTCCGGGGGCTTCTACGACACCGCCGACGACGCCGAGTCGCTCTTCCGCCGCCCGCAGGACCCGACCGACAACGCGACGCCCTCGGGCCAGTTCGCGGCGGCGGGCGCGCTGCTGTCGTACTCCGCCCTCACGGGATCGGTGCGGCACCGGGACGCGGCCGGGCAAGCGCTGGCCGTCGCCTCGCTGCTCGCGGAGAAGCACGCGCGGTTCGTCGGATGGGGCCTGGCGGTCGCGGAGGCGTTTGTCTCCGGTCCGCTGGAGGTCGCGATCGTCGGCGAGGACGGCGACGAACGGGCCGCGCTGCACGAGGCGGCGCTCATGGCGACCTCGCCCGGCACGGTCGTGAGCGTCGGGCGGCCGGGGACCTCCGATGTGCCGCTGCTGGCCGGGAGGGAGCCGGTGAACGGTTCGCCGGCGGCCTATGTCTGCCGTGGATTCGTGTGCAGGATGCCGGTCACGACCGTGGTCGATCTGACCCGTGAGCTGCGAGGATAATTGGATCGCCCGTCCATTTTGTGAGATGGTGACCTTGATCTCACCAGGCCATGGTGTTACCAATGGGTAACGGAGATGGGGCTTACGCTTTGCGGCCATCCGTATCGGGGTGGCGCGTGAGGCGCTGGGTATCTGGACGATGGTCCCGTTTCTGGGTCATAGTCGTGGAGCCGGCAAGGGCCGCGAACGAGGGAGTGCAGACGTGCGCAAGCCGAACCGCCGGGTCCTACCGACGATCATCGGCGTTTCGGTACTGACCACGCTCGCCGTCAACGGCGCGGTCCTGGTCGCGCACAGTCAGCAGAGCGGCGACGCGCCCGCAGCACGTACCCAGACCAAGAACCAGTTCGTCGTCGCGTCCGGCAACTCCAACCTGTCGCCGAACGCCGTGGCCCCCGAGGGCAAGCGCCTCACCCCGCACGTGCTGGTCGCCGCCCCGTCCACGCTGCCGCCCGACGTCGCCGAGAAGATCCGCCGCATCAAGGGCGTCGCCGGCGTCGAGTCCGTGGACGCCGTCCAGGCGCAGGTCGCGGGCAAGCGCGTCGGCCTGCTGGGCGTCGACCCGTCCACGTTCCGTAACTACACGCCGAAGCCGACCGCGCAGTCGGACGCGCTGTGGCGCAACATCGCCGGCGGCGACGTGGCGATCTCGTTCACCATGGGCAGCGACGGCGGCGTGCAACTCGGCAGCCAGATCCCGGTCGGCGGCAAGGCCCGCCAGACCCAGCTGCGCGTCGGCGCGTACGCCACCATGGGCATCGCCGACGTCGACGCGGTCATCTCGCACTCGACCGCGCAGGCCCTCGGCATGCCGACCTCCAACGCACTGCTGATCAGCTCGCCCAAGGTCAACACCGGCAAGCTCATCAAGTACCTCCGCAAGACGCTGCCGAAGCAGGCGCGCGCGGTGGAGGTCAACCCCAAGATCGACTACCCGTCCGCCGGGAAGCTGCCGACCGCGCACGGCCAGGTCATGACGGCCCAGCAGGTGCAGACGGTCATCAAGGCCGCCTCCACCCGCCTCGGCTGGCCCTACGTCTGGGGCGGCGAGTCCGAGGGCGAGGGCGGTTACGACTGCTCCGGCCTCATGCAGTACGCGTTCGCCAGGGCCGGGATCAGGCTTCCGCGCGTCGCCGCCGACCAGGCCCGCGCCGGCTGGGTGATCCCGTACTCCAAGGCGCAGCCGGGCGACATGCTCATCTGGGCGAACGACCCGACCGCGCCCGGCTACATCTCCCACATCGCCCTCTACGTCGGCGACGGGAAGATGATCGTGGCCCCGCACACCGGCACGGTCGTCCAGGTCCAGAACGTCTACACCCGCAACCTGAAGGGCGCGGTCCGCGTCAACCCGCAGGTCGCCGCCCGCATCTCCGGCTGACCGCCCTCGCGTTCGTCGACGCCTGAGCGCCCGGCTCAGAACGGCCGGGCTGGACACGGTCGGGCTCAGAACGGCCGGGGTCAGAGCGGGAAGCCGGACTCCAGCAGTTCCAGGTTGTGGTCGATCAGGTCCGGCATCTCCTCGATCTGGACTTTGCCGTCCATCCACGCGTACATCGCCGACATGAGCACGCCGACGACCGCCCAGGCGAGCGCGTCGATGTCGAGGTCGTCCTGGCTCCGGCCGGTCCGTTCGGCCAGAACCTCCTTCAGGATCAGGTGGGTGCCCTCGCGCAGCGACTCGAACGTGCGGGCGCGCAGCGCCGGAACGGTCGTCGTCAGCCGCATCCGCGTCATGACGACTTCCATGTCGGTCGCGAACATGTACGGGAGCAGGTCGCCCAGCGTCGTCCGGAGGGCCTGGATCGGGGTCAGTTCGGCCGGCTGGGAGCGGAACACCTCGGCCATGATCGGGTCGTACTCGTCGGTGACGACGACGTCTTCCTTGGTCGGGAAGTAGCGGAAGAACGTGCTGGGCGAGATCTCCGCGGCCTCCGCGATCTGCTCGACCGTGGTCTCGTCGTAGCCCCGCTCGCCGAAGAGCCGGAGGGCGTGGTCCTGGATCGCCCTCCGGGTCTTCAGCTTCTTGCGCTCCCGGAGCGGCAGCCGCTCCAACCGTTGGTCGAGACGGTCGATGAGATGCTCAGGAAGCGACGTGCTCATGGTCCGATTCTGGGCTATCGACGTTGTCCTGCGCACGTTCGGGCCGGGGCGGGCGCGGCTGGAAGATCCAGACCAGCACCGCGACGACCGTTGCCCCGACGGCGCAGACGGCCAGAACGGCGTCCATTCCCTGCACGTAGGCGTGCTGCGCGGAGGCCAGCAGGTTCGCGTCGTGCAGCTGCCCCGACACCTTGGCGGCGACGCCGATCGAGTCGCGGGCGCCGTCCGCCGCGTTCCCGGGCAGTCCGGCGACCTCGACCTTGTCGCGGTAGACCGTCGACAGCAGGCTGCCCAGCCCGGCGATGCCGAGCGCGGCGCCGGTCTGCCGGAGCGTCTGCACCAGGCCCGAGCCCCGCCCCGCCTGGTCCTCCGGCAGCCGCGACAGAACGACGTCCATCGCGGGGATCATCGACAGGCCGATGCCGAGACCGACGACGCTGAGCCACGTCGCGGTCGTGGAGTAGCCGTCGCCGACCTCGGTGAGCGCACCCCAGCCGACGCCCGCGGCGAGCAGGAACAGCCCGGTCACGATGACCGGCTTGTGCCCGGTGCGCGGAACGAGCCGGTCGATCGCCAGCCCGCCCACCATGAGGCCGAGCAGCATCGGGATCAGCCGAAGCCCCGTGCCGAACACGCCGTTGCCCTGGATGACCTGCAGGTATTGCGGCAGCACGAACAGCGCGCCCGACATGACCAGCGTTCCGAGGGTTCCGGCGACCACGGCCCAGGTGAACGCGGCGTCATGGAACAGCCGCACGTCCATCATCGGCTGCGTGAGGCGCCGTTCCCACAGCACGAACGCGGCCAGCAGCGCGAGGCTCCCGCCGAGCGAGGCCAGGATCACCGGGTCGGTCCAGCCGTCCGCCGGTGCCTCGGTCACCCCGTACACCAGGGCCGTGAGCCCGCCCATCGACAGCAGCGCGCCGAGGAAGTCCACGCGCGGCGCCGCGGCGTCGCGGGACTCGGGCAGCAGCAGCGCCACGGCGATCGCGCCGACCGCCACCACCGGCACGTTGATCAGGAAGATCGAGCCCCACCAGTAGTGCTCCAGCAGCCAGCCGCCGAGCAGCGGCCCGAGCGGCAGGCCGAGCGCCATCGACGACGACCACACCGCCACCGCCCGCGTGCGCTCCTCCGGCGGGAAGATCGACGGCAGGATCGACATGGACAGCGGCATCATGATCCCCGCGCCGATGCCCATGAACGTACGCGCCACGATCACGCCCGCCGGCCCGCTCGCGAACGCCCCCGCCAGCGACGCCGCCCCGAAGATCACCATGCCGATCAGCAGCAGCCTCTTGCGCCCGAACCGGTCGCCGAGCAGCCCCGCCGGCATCAGCAGCGCGGCGAACACCAGCACGTAGGAGTCCACGGTCCACTGCAGCTGGCTGGTGCTGGCGTGCAGGTCCTCCGACAGGGTCGCCAGCGCCACGTTCAGGATCGTCAGGTCGAAACCGAGCGCCAGCATGCTGACCGCCAGCGCGCCCAGCCCCCACCAACGCCTCGAGCCCGCCATCGACATGACGGTCACCTCCTATTGAGTCCGTCAACCAAATGACAGTAACTCTCAAAAGAAGGTGAGTGTCAATACACCCTCACTCTCGACGCGGGCGACCCCAACCCTGTAATTTTGATTACATGAGTACGAACGAAGCAGCGGAGAAGGTGCGCGGCTGGTTCTCCGGCCGGCTGCCCGAGGGTTGGTTCGAGGGATCTCCCGAGGTCGTCCTCGACCGCGAGGAGGTCAGCGTCATCGGCCGCCTCCCCGAGCCTTCCCACGCCGACGAGGCCTCGGACAACGAGAAGGCCGCCGCCGTGGCCGGCCACATCCAGCGCTTCCGCGAGGACACCCGCGACCAGCGCATCGCCATCGCCCGCGAAGCCGAGCACCGCTTCGGCCACAAGGTCTCCTGGGGCGTCGAGTGCGCCGACCAGAAGGAGATGTTCACCACCCTCTCGGTGCCGGTCATGACCCGCCTCCGCCAGCCCGAGCGCCGCGTCCTCGACACCCTCGTCGACGCCGGCGTCGCCCGCAGCCGCAGCGACGCCCTCGCCTGGTGCGTCCGCCTGGTGGGCAAGAACACCGACGAATGGCTGGGCGAACTCCGCACCGCCCTCGAATACGTAGAACGAGCCCGAGCCGCCGGCCCCCAGGCCTGAGAACGTCCACCAAGCCCGGCCCCGATCATTACGTGATCTCGGGTTGGGCTAGGTGTGATCATGGGGTTGACCTGGCTTAATGTGCCTCTGTGGGTGGACTTCGCTGTCTTGACGGCTCCTCGCTGGCGGTGGTGCCGGTGGCGTCCCTGGATCGGGGTGGAACGCCTTACGAGGTGACCCTGGAGCTGCGCCGGGACGGTGACTCGTTCGGTGCCGTGGGGGAACGGTGCGGGTACTTTCTCGCCGACCTGGCCGAGCGGGTCAGGGCGGCCAGGGGTGAGGACACCCCTGTGTGGCCCGATCCGGACGATCGGTTTCCTGAGCCTGTTGGCGGGGCGCGGGATCCGGAGCTGTTCTCGTTCCGGTATCGGGACCGGGGGGATGTGGCCAGTACGGGGGAGTTGCGTTGCGCTTTGCGTACGTCTTCTGTGTGGCTGGGCGGGCAGGGGTCGGCCACCGGGCGGTGGCGTGTGGCTCGGCGGGCCGTGATCGAGGCGTGGGGCGCGGGTGGCCGGGGGGTTCGGGCCATGTTGACGTCGTCTGAACTTCTCGGGTTCCTGGGTGACCTCCTGGCTGAGGCCGAACGGGCTGGTGCCAGCTATGCGGACCTTCTGGGCCGGAGGGTGAAATAAGACCTGGAAGGAAGGTCAAATAGCCGAGACGGTGGGACAACCGTCGCTTCCGGGCCATAATTGAGCGTTGTTCTATCAGGGCTCGGTTTGCGCGGAGGGGTGCCCACATGGCTGGTCGGGGTGGCATGGGCAGGTCCGCGAGAGTGGCCGGAGCCATCAAGCGCAGCGCCCCCTACAGCGCGATCCGCGACGTGGCGTACCGGGCGTACGAGCACCGCGTCGAGGCGTCGCTGCCGACCGACATCACCCCGCGCCACATCGGCGTCATCCTGGACGGCAACCGGCGCTGGGCGCGGTCCATGGGGATGGCCGACGTCAACACCGGCCACCAGCACGGCGCCGACAAGATCTCCGAACTGCTGCACTGGGCCACCGAGGCCGACGTCGAGGTGGTCACGCTGTGGCTGCTGTCCACCGACAACCTCAGCCGGCCCGCCAAGGAACTCGACCCGCTGCTGGCGATCATCGAGAAGACCGTGCGCAACCTGGCAGCCGACGGATGGCACGTGAAGCCCGTCGGCGCACTCGACCTGCTTCCGGACAAAACCGCCCGTGTCCTCAAAGATGCCGGTGAAGCAACATCTGGCGCTCCCGGGCTGATTGTGAACGTCGCGGTTGGGTATGGAGGTAGGCGTGAGATCGCTGATGCGGTGCGCTCACTGCTCCTCGAGCAGGCGGGTAAAGGCACCAGCATCGAGGAACTCGCCGAGGTCCTCGACGTTGAGCACATCGCCGAGCATCTCTACACGCGCGGCCAGCCCGACCCCGATCTGGTCATCCGGACCTCGGGGGAGCAGCGCCTCTCCGGCTTCATGCTCTGGCAGAGCGCCCACTCGGAGTTCTACTTCTGCGAAGTCCATTGGCCGGACTTCCGCAAGGTCGACTTCCTGCGGGCGCTCCGCTCGTATGCCGCGCGCCACCGGCGTTACGGATCCTGAGGGTCACCCATTCCTGATCTCGAGGGACCGCGGCGCCACCGGTAGTTCCCCACAGATCAGGGAGATCGAGTGGCCACAACCTCCCAGCGCCGTCCCGAATCAGGGAGCCTCCCCGAGCCGACAGGCACGGACCGGCGCACGTACGTCCTCGACACCAGCGTCCTGCTCGCCGACCCGGGGGCGATGACCCGGTTCGCAGAGCACGAGGTCGTACTCCCCATCGTCGTCATCTCTGAACTCGAGGCCAAGCGGCACCACCCGGAGCTCGGCTACTTCGCCCGCCAGGCGCTGCGTCTGCTCGACGACCTGCGGGTGGACCACGGCCGGCTGGACGAGGCGCTGCCGCTCGGCGACCAGGGCGGCACCCTGCGCGTCGAGCTGAACCACTCGGACCCGAGCGTGCTGCCCGACGGCTTCCGGCTGGGCGACAACGACACGCGGATCCTTTCGGTGGCGAGCTGGCTGGCCAAGGAGGGACGCGACGTCGTCCTGGTCTCCAAGGACCTGCCGATGCGCGTCAAGGCCTCGGCGGTCGGCCTGTCGGCCGAGGAGTACCGGGCCGAGCTGGCGGTCGTGGAGTCCGGCTGGACCGGGATGCGGGAGCTGGAGGTGCCCGCGGGCAGTGTCGACGAACTGTTCGAGCAGGGCAAGACCGACCTGGAGGAGGCGCGCGAGCTGCCCTGCCACACGGGTCTGCGGCTGCTGTCGGAGCGCGGCTCGGCCCTCGGCCGGGTGCTGCCCGACAAGTCCGTACGGCTGGTGCGCGGCGACCGTGAGGTCTTCGGGCTGCGCGGCCGGTCGGCCGAGCAGCGGATCGCGCTGGACCTGCTGATGGACGAGGACGTCGGCATCGTGTCGCTCGGCGGGCGGGCCGGCACCGGCAAGTCGGCGCTCGCGCTCTGCGCGGGGCTCGAGGCGGTCCTGGAGCGCCGCCAGCACCGCAAGGTCGTGGTGTTCCGGCCGCTGTACGCGGTCGGCGGCCAGGACCTGGGCTACCTGCCCGGCTCGGAGAACGAGAAGATGTCGCCCTGGGCCCAGGCGGTCTACGACACGCTCTCGGCGGTGACGACGCCGGAGGTCATCGACGAGGTCCTGGACCGGGGGATGCTGGAGGTCCTGCCCCTGACCCACATCCGCGGCCGTTCGCTGCACGACGCGTTCGTGATCGTGGACGAGGCGCAGTCGCTCGAACGTGGCGTGCTGCTCACCGTTCTGTCGCGGATCGGTGCGGGCTCGCGGGTGGTCCTCACCCACGACGTGGCCCAGCGGGACAACCTGCGCGTCGGCCGCCACGATGGCGTCGCCGCGGTTGTGGAACGTTTGAAGGGACATCCGCTCTTCGCCCACGTGACCCTGACCAGGTCGGAACGTTCACCGATCGCCGCCTTGGTCACCGACATGCTCGGCGACGTCGGCGCGTGAGCCGCGGCTGATCTCGGCGCCGGCTCGGCGATGGGTTGAAACGATCATCGGGACGCCGTGATCATGGATTCCGGGCACTCCGGATCCCATGGTCACGGCGTCACCTTGTGTGATCCTTAACCATCGCGGAGTGAAATGTGATGAAGGTCACACAACCTAAGCCACGCATAAGGATTCCCAGGTCTGGCAGCGGTTTGACGTCCCTTTGCGACGAGTTGACAAACGCCACACCAACAGCATTTGTCTCGTTTTGGTTGCGGAGCACTCCTCGATCTCGGGCATTGTGTCTCCTCGTAAGCACCCCCAGAGCGGTGTTGGCACGCCAGGGCATCCCCTCGAACGCGCCTCGGTGAGCCTGCCTCGCTTCAGGTTCGGATCCGTTCACAGCCGGCGGAGGACGAGCAGGGGGTGGAGGCACCTCGGGCGCGTGTCCATGCGCGCTCGACCGTCGGAAGGACCGCCTTGAACGGTGACCACCCCTGGTCCCCTAGGCGAGACGATCGACAGAACTTCGGCCCCCAGGAGTCCTCGGACGGCCAGGGTCCCGGCATGACGGGCCCAGGCTTCCCCCACGAGGAGGACATCAGGGTCGCCGGCGCCTCGCACGCCGCCCCCGGATCGTTCGGTGACCCCGGCGCCCCTGCGGCCGGCGACACCGCGGGCATGCCGCCCGTCCCCGGCGGTGAGCCCGGCGCCCCTGGCACTCCCGGTGACCCGTACGGTCCCGGAGACCCCTACGCCCCTCCGGGCGACCCGTTCGGTCCCCAGGGAGACCCGTACG
This sequence comes from Actinomadura barringtoniae, assembly GCF_017573505.1. Taxonomy (GTDB): domain Bacteria; phylum Actinomycetota; class Actinomycetes; order Streptosporangiales; family Streptosporangiaceae; genus Spirillospora; species Spirillospora barringtoniae. The sequence goes on along the minus strand of NZ_JAGEOJ010000003.1, from coordinate 74,082 downwards.
CCCCTCAGGGCGACGCGTTCGGTCCCCAGGGCGAGTCGTTCGGCGCTCAGAGCGACATGCACGCCCCCGAGGGCGACGCGTTCGCGGGCCCCGGCGAGACCCAGGTCGCCCCGGGCGAGCCCTTCCCCGCCGGCCCGATGCGGCCGCGCGATGAGATCTCCGGCCGCGGCGGCAACGCCCCGCGCCGCCTGAACCTCCCGTCCGGCGTCGGCCTGAAGGTCGCCGCCGTCGCCGCGGGCGCCGTCGTGGTGCTCGGTGGCGGCGGTGCCGCGGCGTTCGCGCTGACCGGCTCCGACGGTTCCGACTCGGGCAACGCCACGGCGAGCCCGAGCACCAGCGCCGCGCCCCTCGCGGACGCGGCGGCCCCCAAGGTCGACGTGCAGGCCCTGGAGGCGCAGCGCCGCAAGCAGGCCCTCGACCGTGCGTCCCGCGCCACCCGCGGCGGCTCCGGCAAGGCGCCGACGCTGCACGCCAAGGGCAAGCCCCTCCCGACCAAGACGCCCGACGGCAGCGGCGGCGGCTCCGGCATCCCGTCCGGTGACCCGGTGCCCGCGAGCGAGGCGCAGCGCATCGCCAAGGGCCTCCTGTCCAGCTACGGTGCCGGCGGCAAGGGCCAGTTCAGCTGCCTGGTGTCCCTGTGGAACAAGGAAAGCCACTGGAACACCCACGCGGCGAACCCGTCCGGCGCCTACGGCATCCCGCAGGCCCTGCCCGGCTCCAAGATGGCCAGCGCCGGTCCTGACTGGCGCAACAACGCCACGACCCAGATCAAGTGGGGTCTCGGCTACATCAAGGGCCGCTACGGCACGCCTTGCGGTGCCTGGTCGCACTCCCAGTCCTCCGGCTGGTACTAGGCCGACTCCGGTAGAGGCCGACCAGGGCACTGGACCGAGGCGCGAGGCCGACCAAGGCGTCAGCCTGACTAACGCGCCAGCCCGACCAGAGCCCTGGTAGGCCGCCAGACCGTTCGACCCCATGCCGCTCGGGGGCCACCCAGGCCCCGCGAGCCGCCACAAGCCCGTGAGCCGCTCCAGGCCCGCGAGGCGCCATAGGCGAGTGAGCCGCTCCAGGCTCACGAGCCGTTCGAGGCCGGTGAGCCGCTCCAGGCTCGCAGCCGCACGGTTCCAGGCCGTAGCCATCCAGGCTGCCGCCCGACCACCCAGGTTTCCGAACGTTCCGTGCCACGGACCGTTCGGGAAGGACGCACCGACGTCCGCAGTCCGCGAGACACCACTCGCGAGGCGAACGAAGCCGCGATGACGCGGCCGGCCGCACATGGCCCACAACCCGGCTCGGCGCACAGGACGCGCCGCACGCCTACATCTCCGGCGGAACCCAGGCGATCAGCGCCGTCCGCCATCACCTCGGAAACCGTTCAGGCCCCTCGTCCGCGCGCCGGACGACGCCTGTACGTGCCCACGTCCCCCCGGACGTATCCGGTGCCCGGTCGCCCCGCGACGGTCGGCGGCTCGCAGTTCGGAGCCGCGGTCGCCGCGAGGCCGCACCGAACGAGGTGGAACCCGTCGGGCCGACCGGCTCGCCCGACATGATGAAAGGTCTGTTTTGGTCCGCACGTCCCTCCGTCGTTCCGCCGCGCTCGCTCTCGCCGCCACGCTGTCGTTCGGCGTCGCAGCCGAGGCGATCCCGGCTCAGGCCGCAGCTCCGACCCAGGCCGTCGCCGTGAAGGCGAAGGCCCACAAGAAGAAGTCGCGCGCCAAGCGGAACCAGGCGATCGCCAAGCCGATGGTGAAGAAGCGCGGCTGGTCCACCCGGCAGTTCAAGTGCCTGGTGAAGCTCTGGAACCGCGAGAGCCACTGGAACCAGAAGGCCGGCAACGCCTCCGGCGCGTACGGCATCCCGCAGGCCCTGCCCGGCCGCAAGATGCGCAGCGCCGGCAAGGACTGGCGTACGAACCCCAAGACCCAGATCAAGTGGGGCCTTCGGTACATCAAGGGCCGCTACGGCACCCCGTGCCGCGCGCTGTCGCACTCGAACGCGCGTAACTGGTACTGATACGCGCGGAACGCGTGAATCATCCCGGCCTGGCGCCGGGCAAAGTCGACGAGGGGCGGACTCCGGTCCGCCCCTTTTGTCGTCCCGGAGTTGCACCCCGGCCCAATAGGTCGGCAAAAGACTGGTACCGGGAGCCGAATCTCCTGCGTACGCGGCCGCGATCCGAAGCACGCTACTGCGCGTGTTGCCTCACATACGAAACCGCTTCCGTGTGATCGCCGTAGGTGTGGCCGCCGCAGTCATCGGCGGCCCTCTCGCCGTGGAGCCGGTCCAGGCCGCGATAGGCCAGGCACAGCGCTCCATGACGGTGGCCAGTCAGATGCGTATCCATGAGAAGCGCGCACTCAAACTTGTCCATGTCCGGCAGAAGCGTCTCGGCCGCATGCAGGCCAACAAGCTCATCGCCAAGGCCATGCTCGCGCGGCACGGCTGGCGGCAGGCAGGCCAGTTCCGCTGCCTGGAGCAGTTGTGGGCCCACGAGAGCGGGTGGAACGAGAACTCCCATAACAGTTCCAGCGGTGCTCACGGCATCCCGCAGGCGCTGCCCGGATCCAAAATGGCCAGCGCGGGGCCCAACTGGCAGTCCAACCCGCGTACGCAGATCAAATGGGGATTGCGCTACATCAAGAACCGGTACGGCAACCCTTGTGGGGCCTGGGGGCATTTCCAGGCCGCCGGCTGGTATTAGCCACCTAGCCACCGCAACGCCCGGACGCGAGTTGGGGGACTCGCGTCCGGGCGTCTGCGGGGACTCAGGGACGAGCGGGCGTTCCACCGTCCTGCCGCCCCGGAGGGATCGGCTGAACGGACATGGTCGGCCCGTCGCTCGACTTGGCGGCCTTGCACGGGGCCACAGGCCCCTGCACGACCGAGAGCGACATCATGTCCGCCCGGCTCGTACCGTTCCCGGCGAGCGTGGCCACGAAGACCACCGCCTGACCCGGCCGCAGCCCCTTGCGTGAGATCCGCAGTGCGGTCTTGTGGTCGCTCGACAGCGAACCGCTCACCACGTCCGGCCCGATCGCGACCGTCCGCCCACGCGCCTGGGAGCATGTCTGCCCCGCCGGCAGGTAGTCCACGTACGCTGGGATGCCCGCCTTCCGAAGATCGGCCTGCAGCCGTTCAGGGTGAGCGAAGTCGCTGATCCGCACGTCGACCGTCCCGTCCGGCCCGGTGTCGAGCGCATACGCCGGCGCCGCACGCCCCACCGGCAACGCGATGGCCACCCCCACCGCCGCAGCGGCCACCACCCCCACCCCCAAAGCCCCCCGAACCACCCGCCGCCGCCCCCGCGCCCGCTCGAACGCATCGCCAGCCGTCAGCCCGGCATCCAGCGCCCCCGGACCATCCAGCGCCCCCGGACCGTCCAGCGCCCCCGGACCGTCCAGCGCCCCCGGACCGTCCAGCGCCGCCGTGCCACCCAGCGCCGCCGTGCCACCCAGCGCGGCCGTGCCGCCCAGGGCGGCCGCGCCGCCTAGCGTGGCCTCGCTGTCCAGCGCGTGCTCAAAGCTCAGCCCGAGCCCGGGGTGGGCGCCCGGCACAGGGGCCGCAGCCGTCGTGCCGTCGGCGGCGAGCGGGGGCTCGCTGTTCGTCGCGCACTGGGCGCCGGGCGGTTCGGCGCCCAGTGCGGGCTCTGGCTCCGGCGTGGCGTTGGCGGCCGGCGCCGGGTCGGGGGCCGGTCGGCCCGTGCGGGGGAACGGACTGGTGGCTCGGGCGGTCAGGCGGGCTTGGATTCGGGCTCTGGCTGCGGGGGTCAGTGGGGGGACGTCGGCGCCTATGGCGGCGAGGAGGTCGAGTTCGTCGGTCATGACAGCTCGCTTTCGGTGGTGGCGCGCTCGGCCAGGGCGGTGCGCAGCCGGGTCCGGGCGCGGTGGATGCGGGAGCGGACCGTGCCGACCGGGATGTCCAGGGCCACGGCGATGTCCTCGTAGCGCAGGTCGGCCCAGGCCATGAGCAGGAGCGCGTCGCGTTCGCCGTCGGGGAGGGCGGCGAGGGTGCGCAGCAGGGAGCGGGCGGCCGCGCCGGCGTCCACCTGGGCGGTGATGCGTTCGGCGAACGGCTCGGGGACGTCGGCGAGCCCGGCGGTCCCGGCCAGGGTGCGCAGGCGGCGGGCCTCGGCCCGGCGGTGGCTGCGCAGCAGCATGGTCGCGATCCCGAGCAGCCAGGGGAGGGCGCCGGAGGGGCTGCGTTCGGGGTCGAACCGGTCGCGCTGCTCGAAGGCGGTCAGGAAGGTGTCCGACACCAGGTCCTCGGCCTGGTCGGGGCCCGCGCGGCGGGCCAGGTAGCGGTGCACCTGGTCGCCGTAGCGCTCGAACACCGCGGCGAAGTCCTCGGGCGCCCGCAGCGATCTGCCGATCAGCTCCGCGTCGATCTCTTTGGTCTCCATGCCTCACCGGTCGTGGGGTGCGATTGCGTTCTCACCCCGTCCTTGGGCGGCCGCGCGGATCCGGTTCGCGGAACGGGACGGGCTGACCGGATCCGGCCTTGACTCGTGAGACTTCCGTGATGTCAGATTGTGGCGTTATGGGCAATGGTCTGTAAATATTGTTAACCAAATCGGGGAGCGTGCGGGGAGGAATGTCCTCACAATTTGAGGCTTCAATCACAAGGGTCGCTTGTTTGACCCCACGCCAGTTCGAGGTGTTCCAGCTGCTCGGAAAGGGAATGTCGACCCGTCAGATCGCGGGCCGGATGGCCGTCACGGAACACACGGTGAAGGCGCACACCGCCAAGATTCTCGAGGTCCTGGGCCTGGAGTCCAGACTTCAGGCGGGGCTTGCCGCCCTCATGTACGAGTCTGCATGGCGGACGACCGTCTCCGCCACTAGCCAAAACGCCAATACCGAAAGAGCTAATTGAGCCATCGGGCCGAGGGCCTGCATTGTCGGTGCCGCAAGCGGAAAGCGAGCGAAAGGAATGGCATGAAGATCAGCACCGCGATCGGCACCGCGGTCCTTGCGGGCGGGCTCGGCCTGGCCGTCGTCCCCACCGCGAACGCGACCACCGCGGCCCCGAGTGGGCCCGGCACCGCCACTTTGAAGGGCGCCTCCGCCGGCAAGAGCGGCTCGACGACGAGCACGCGCGGCGTCGCGATCACCAAGGCGCAGACCCGGTCGCTGGGCGGCGCCTCGACCTCCTCCACCGCCTCCAAGAGCGCGGTGAGCCTGCGTTCCAAGGGCTCCTGCTGGAACGGCAGGACCTCGGGCCGCAACTTCTACGAGACCTGCAACGGCTCGGACTACCAGGTCTACCTCGACTGCCGCGCCGGGGCGAACTACTACCGCTACTGGTTCAGCACGCACTACTGGGGCACGTGGAACTTCACGCTCACCTGCCCCGTCGGAATGGTCGCCGTCTGGGGCGGCTCCAACTGACCCTCTGACGACCGCCCGAACCACCGTGGGCCCCTGGGGTGGGGGCCCACGGTGTCGGCGGTCCGGCTGCGGTTCAGGATCCCCGCATAGGGCTCAGACGCCGGTCATGGACAGGACGTCCAGGGCGGCGTCGAGCTGTGCCAGGGTGAGCTTTCCCTGGTCCACGTAACCGCGTTCCAGGACGACCTGGCGGATCGTCTTGCGCTCCTTGAGGGACTGCTTGGCGACCTTGGCCGCCTCCTCGTAGCCGATGTAGCGGTTCAACGGGGTGACGATCGAGGGCGAGGACTCGGCGTACTCACGGGCCCGCTTCTCGTCGGCCTCGATGCCCGCCACGCAGCGGTCGGCGAACAGGCGCGAGACGTTGGTCAGCAGCGTGATCGACTCCAGCACGTTGCGTGCCAGCATCGGCAGCATCACGTTCAGCTCGAACGTGCCCGCCGCGCCGCCGAACGCGATCGCCGCGTCGTTCCCGATGACCTGGGCGGCGACCTGCGTGACCGCCTCGGGGATCACCGGGTTCACCTTGCCCGGCATGATCGACGAGCCGGGCTGCAGGTCGGGCAGCCGGATCTCGGCCAGCCCCGCACGCGGCCCCGAGCCCATCCAGCGCAGGTCGTTGGCGATCTTGTTGAGGCTGACCGCGATCGTACGGAGCGCCCCGGAGGCCTCGACCAGGCCGTCCCGCGCGCCCTGCGCCTCGAAGTGGTTGCGCGCCTCCTTCAGCGGCAGCTCGGTCTCGCGGGAGATCTCGCCGATGACGCGCCCCGCGAAGCCCTCGGGGGTGTTGATGCCGGTGCCGACCGCGGTGCCGCCCAGCGGCAGCTCGGCCAGCCGCGGCAGAACGGCCTGGAGCCGTTCCACGCCGAGCCGCACCTGCGCCGCGTACCCGCCGAACTCCTGGCCCAGCGTCACCGGCGTCGCGTCCATGAGGTGCGTACGGCCCGCCTTGACGACCGTGGCGAACTCGATGGCCTTGCGTTCCAGCTCGCCCTCCAGATGGCGCAGCGCCGGGATGAGGCCGTTCATGACCGCGCCGGTGGCCGCGATGTGGATGGACGAGGGGAACACGTCGTTGGAGGACTGGGAGGCGTTCACGTGGTCGTTCGGATGCACCTTGCGCTTGAGCCGCTCCTGCGCGAGCGTCGCGATGACCTCGTTGGCGTTCATGTTGGACGAGGTCCCCGAGCCGGTCTGGAAGACGTCGATCGGGAACTGGTCGTCCCACGTGCCGGCGGCCACCTCCAGGGCGGCCTCCCGGATGGCCCCGGCCAGGTCCTTGTCGATGACTCCGAGGTCGGCGTTCACGGTCGCGGCGGCGGCCTTGATCTGCCCCAGCGCCGCGATGTGGGCCGCCTCCAGGCCGCGTCCCGAGATCGGGAAGTTCTCCACGGCCCGTTGCGTCTGTGCCCGCCACTTGGCGTTCGCCGGGACCCGGACCTCACCCATCGAGTCGTGCTCGGTCCGGAACTCCTGCTCGGCCATCTCCAGCCACCTCCGACTGCGAATTCAGCTCTGTATTCAAGGCAGCGGCGATCACGTCGCGGTCATTCCCGGGGGTGGACATGATCTCCCGCACGCCCGTAGGGACAGCCCTACCCAACCCCGGACGCCTCAGCCGTCCAAATGTTCACAACCGTCCGAAGCGGCCGAGGCGGGCGCCCAGGAGGGGCAGGCGCGGGCGCCCAGGAGGGGCGGGCGCGGGCGTCCGGGCAGGTCGAGGTGAGCGTTCAGGAGAGGTGGTCAGCCGCCGGAGGTGGTCTTGACGACGGTGAACGAGTGGCGTTCGCCGGGGGCGCCGCCGGGCTTCTGCTGACCGTTCACCCAGACGTCGCACGCCGAGGAGTCGGGGATCACGACGCTGAGCCGGGGCTGGTCGTACTGGCGCGACTCGCCCTTCGGCAGGGTCTCGTTGGCCAGCACGTTGGTGGTGGCGCCCGGCACGACGACGGTGATCTTGCAGCTGTCGGTACGGGCCCGGACGACGAGCGCGTTGGACGCGACGCCGGGCGGGGCGCCGGTGCCGGCCGAGACGGGGGAGCCGGGAGAGGTCGCCGACGGCGAGGGCCCCTCGCGCATCATGCCGACGATCAGCGCGGTCGCGCCGACGCCGCACGAGGCGACGATCGCGGCGATCAGGGCGATGATGGCGGCGAGGCGGTACCGCGGCGCGGGCGGGCGCCGGCCCGAGCGCGGGCCGGAGAGGGCCCGCTCCAGCCGGTCGGCCGCGCGCGCGTGGGTGAGCCTGCGCGTGGGGCTCTTCTCCAGCAGCCCGGTGATCACCGGGCCGAGGGCGCCGGCGTTCTGCGGCGCGGCCACGGTCTCGTTGGCGAGTGCGCTGAGCGTCGCCATGACGTTGTCGCGCTCGAACGGCGGCCGTCCCTCGACCGCCGCGTAGAGGGTGGCGCCGAGCGACCACAGGTCGGACTGCGGCGTCGCCTTCTCGCCCGCGGCCACCTCGGGCGCCACGTACGCGGGCGACCCCATGAAGTGGCCGGTCTTGGTGAGGCTGACCGAGCCCGAGGAGTAGGCCAGGCCGAAGTCGGTGAGCACGACCCGGTCGCCGTCGAGCAGCACGTTGCTCGGCTTCAGGTCGCGGTGCACGATCCCCGCCTTGTGGGCCACCGCCAGCGCGCTCAGCAGCTGGCGGCCGATATGCCCGGCGTCGGCGGGCGTCAGCGGGCCGGAACGCTCGATGAGCTGCTCGAGGCTCGGCGCCTCGATCAGCTCCATCACGATCCACGGCCGGCCCTGCTCGATCACGACGTCGTAGACCTCGACGATCGCGGGCGAGCGCAGTTGCGCCGGGGCGCGGGCCTCGCGCAAGGTCCGGCGATAGAAGACGACCCGGTCGTCCTCGGAGAGATCCTCGGGGAGCCGCAGCTCCTTGATCGCGACGGCGCGGTCGAGGAGTTCGTCGTGGCCTCTCCACACGGTGCCGTTGGCACCCTGACCCAGTTCCGAGACCAGCCGGTAGCGCGTCGCCAACACGATGCGCCCTGACTGAGACATGGGCGAAAAGATACCGGAGTGGCCATGCGGTCATTGGGGTGACCTGGTCAGTAACTTGGATTTAGGTCCAATAATGTGCCTAATCGTTACGGACCATCCCGCAACCGGGCCTGTCGGACACTCTCGGGAAAGATCCAATTTCCCGGGCGGACGTCTGGACGCGGACGGCGGGCCCGTGCCGGGCCCGCCGTCCTGACCGCTAGTTGTCGATGTGCCCGAACAACCAGTTGCCCGGCGCGTCCGGGTCGTCACCGGCGTAGAAGTGCCGGGCCGCCTCGATGACCTCGTCCACCGACAGAGTGCCGTCCCCGTCGGTGTCAAGATGCCCGAACGCGACCTCGGCATCGGCCGGGGTGGCCTGGAACGCGCTCAGCAGAATCTCGAAGTCGCGCGGGCTGACCACCCCGTCCCCATCGGCGTCGGCCAGCCTCACCGTGATGGTTGCGGCCGGCCGAAAAGCCTCGTCGAAGCCACCGTGCCGTTCGAAGAACGCCGACCGCATCGCCGCCACGTACTCCTGCGGGGAGAGCATGCCGTCGTTGTTGGTGTCGGCCTCTCGTACCAGCGCGCTCCAGAGCTGCTCGTAGGCGGCCGCCAGCGCACGGCCGTCGGCGCTCTCCGGCGACACCTTGAGCGCCGCCAGGACCCGGTTGCCGAGCTCCAGCAGGTCGTCGAGCTCGATCTGGCCGTTGCCGTTCACGTCGAGTTGCTTGAACGCGTGGGTGAGCTTGCCGTCGAGGAGGCCGGGGGCGTGCATGGTCATGCCGATCGTCCTTTCGTCGTGGCGAGAACGGGCCGCGCGCCGGGAGCGGGGAGCTTGCCCAGCGCGACGAGATGCGAGCTGAGGGCGTGGAAGTAGGAGGCGCCGGGGGCCCGGCGGTCGTGACCGAGCCTGCGCAGCGCCGTGGCGGTCGTGGTGCTCTCGATGTGGGGCCAGGCGGGGTCCGGGTCCCCGAGGACGAGATCGATGGCGGTGCGGGCGAGCCGCACGGTGAGGGACGCCGCGTTCCGCTCGCGTTCCTCCACCTCCCGCCACCAGGAACGGATCGGAACGGGCTCCATCCGGTGGCCGAGGGCCCGGAAGTGGCCGACCATCTCAGCGAACGTCGGCTCTCCCGACGTGGCCGGGTGGAAGACCCGGCCCGGCGCGTTCGCCGCCGCGAGCGCCACGATCCAGCGGGCCACGTCGTCGACGCAGCCGGTATGGAGCGGGGCGGTGCTGTCGGGCAGGCAGCCGACCCGCGCGCCGACCCGCAGGATCTGGGCGATCATGTCGTCGTTGGTGGAGATCCCGGTGCGGCTCTGGCCGAAGATCAGGCCCGGCCGGTAGATCGTCACCGGCAGGGCCGGCGCGGCGTCGTGAACGGCCAGCTCGCCCGCCACCTTGCTCATGGCGTAGCCCACCGGCCCGGCGTCCTCGATGGCCGGCAGGGTGGCCTCGTCGACCCTCGTGAGCCCTTGGCGGCGCCCGGCGAGGAACACCCCGAGCGACGACACGTGGTGCAGATGCTTGGGGCTTCCCTGGCGGGCCAGCCGGATGATCTCCTGCGTCCCGGTCACGTTGGCCGGGATCAGGGCCTCGTACGAGGCGACGAGGCTGAGGTTGGCCGCGCAGTGGTAGATCGCCTCGACGCGTTCGGCCAGCTCTCCGTAGTCCACCTCGGACAGTCCGAGACGCGGCTTGCTGAGGTCACCCGGAACCGGAACGAGACGGCCCATGGACCGCTCGTCGCCTAGCCGTAGGCGCTTGAAGTTGCGCGCCAGCCGCTTTCCGGCCCGTTCGGCGCCGTCGGCCCGGATCAGGCAGAAGATCCGGGCCGACGGGTAGCGAATCAGCAGCTCGGCGCAGACGTGGGCGCCGAGAAATCCGGTCGCGCCGGTGAGGAGTATCGCCGCGGGAGGTGGGGCCAGGTCCATGGCCGCACACTAACCAGGGCGATCACTCTCTGCATATGGGCCAATTCGGTGCGCGACGACCGTTGTACGCCGTTCGAACCACGACGATCGGGACCGCGCCGACCACCATCGGACCAGGTCTTCAGTCAGCGGCGGCCGATGGTGAGGACGGGGCCGGTGGTGTCGGCGAAGAAGTCGTTGCCCTTGTCGTCCACGACCACGAACGCGGGGAAGTCCTCGACCTCGATCTTCCAGACCGCCTCCATGCCGAGCTCCGCGTACTCCAGGACGTCGACCTTCTTGATGCAGTCCTGGGCGAGGCGTGCGGCGGGGCCGCCGATCGAGCCGAGGTAGAAGCCGCCGTGCGCGTCGCAGGCGTCGGTCACCTGCTGCGAACGGTTTCCCTTGGCGAGCATGACGAGCGAGCCCCCCGCGGCCTGGAACTGCTCGACGTAGGAGTCCATCCGGCCCGCCGTGGTGGGGCCGAACGAACCGGACGCGTAGCCCTCGGGGGTCTTGGCCGGGCCGGCGTAGTAGACCGCGTGGTCGCGCAGGTACTGCGGCATCTCCTCGCCCGCGTCCAGCCGTTCCTTGATCTTGGCGTGCGCGATGTCGCGCGCCACGACCAGCGGGCCGGTCAGCGAGAGGCGGGTCTTGACCGGGTACTTGGTCAGCTCGGCGCGGATCTCGTCCATCGGCCGGTTGAGGTCGATGTGGACGACGCCGTCGTCGAGGTGCTCGTCGGTGGTCTCGGGCAGGTACTGCGCCGGGTCGGTCTCCAGCCGTTCCAGGAAGACGCCCTCGGCGGTGATCTTGGCGAGGGCCTGGCGGTCGGCGCTGCAGGACACCGCGATCGCGACCGGGCAGGACGCGCCGTGCCGGGGGAGGCGGATGACGCGGACGTCGTGGCAGAAGTACTTGCCGCCGAACTGCGCGCCGATGCCGAGCTTCTGCGTCAGCTCGAAGACCTGCTGCTCCAGCTCCACGTCACGGAAGCCGTGGCCGAGCGGCGAGCCCTGGATCGGCATGGTGTCCAGGTAGTGCGCCGAGGCGTACTTGGCGGTCTTCAGCGCGTACTCAGCCGACGTGCCGCCCACCACGATCGCCAGGTGGTACGGCGGGCACGCGGCGGTGCCGAGCGAGCGGATCTTCTCCTCCAGGAAGGTCATCATCCGCTTGGGATTCAGAACCGCCTTGGTCTCCTGGTAGAGGAACGACTTGTTGGCGCTGCCGCCGCCCTTGGCCATGAACAGGAACTTGTAGGCGTCCCCGGGAGCCGCGTACAGCTCGACCTGGGCGGGCAGGTTGTTGCCGGTGTTCTTCTCGTCCCACATGGTGACCGGCGCCATCTGCGAGTAGCGCAGGTTGAGCCGGGTGTACGCGTCGTACACGCCGTGCGAGATGTGCTCCTCGTCGCGGCCGTCGGTGAGGACGTGCTGGCCGCGCTTGCCCATGACGATCGCGGTGCCGGTGTCCTGGCACATCGGCAGGACGCCGCCGGAGGCGATGCCCGCGTTCTTCAGCAGGTCCAGCGCCACGAAGCGGTCGTTCGGCGAGGCCTCGGGGTCGTCGAGGATCCTGCGGAGCTGCTTCAGGTGCGCGGGCCGCAGCAGGTGCGAGATGTCGTGCATCGCGGTCTCGGTGAGCAGCCGCAGCGCCTCCGGCTCGACCTGGAGGAACGTTCTCCCGCCCGCCTCGAAGGTCGACACGCCCTCGGAGGTGAGCAGCCGGTACTCGGTGTCGTCGGTGCCGAGCGGCAGCAGGTCGGTGTAGGAGAACTCTGGCATCGAAGATCCTCGCGCGTCCTATGGGGCCGTGGCCACCGGCGATGGAGGCCGCCTTACAGAGTACGACTGTGTTTATTCTTTCGCGGCCTCGGGACCTCGCCTGGCGGCTCGGACCCGAACCGCAAAAGCGGCAAGCGCGGCATCGCTTCGCGATCTGAGCGGGAGACTTCGCCTTCGGCTCGTCTCCCGCTCAGCCAACGCGCTTGCGGGCGCGGCTGGGGCCGGGCGGAGGCCGATGACCACACCGGCGGCCACCAGGGCGGCGCCGGCGAGGTCGGCCGGGCCGGGGCGGCCGAGGCCGAGTAGGACCGTCGTGACCACCGCGCTGACCGGGATCATCCCCGCGAACAGCCCGGCCCGGTCGGCGCCGAGTCGCCCGATCGCGTCGTACCAGAGGAAGAACGCGACGGTCGTGACGATCACCGACAGGTAGGTGAAGCCCAGCGTCTCCGCGGCCGTGGGCATCCGCAGCATGGCCGTTCCATCGGTCACCAGGCCGGCCAGCGCGAGCATGGGGACCGCGAGCGCCGCCGAGTAGGCCGACACCCGCAGCGCGCCGAGCTTGGGCAGGAGGGGGACCGCCAGCAGCGAGAAGCACACCTCGCCGCCCAGCGCCCCGAGCGACAGCAGCAGCCCGCGCGGGGTGCCGCTGCCCAGGCCGTTCGCCAGCGCGGCGCCGGAGGCCACCACGCATGCCGACACGACCACGAGGGGGGCCGGGCGGCGGCCGTCCAGCAGGGGACCGACCACCGCCAGCACGATCGGGACCGTGGCGATCACCGTGCCGATGGTGGCGGGGCTGGTGCCGTCCTGGGTGGCGGCGACGATGCAGACGTTGAACGCGGCGAGGCCCGTTCCGGCGAGCGCGATGAGGAGGAAGAGGTCACGGAGCGTGAGGCGGGGCGCGCGGCGTCCCGTCCGGCGCTCGGTGAGCCGCGCCGCGGCCAGCAGGAGGGCGGCGGCGACCGTGTAGCGAACGGCCTGTCCGCCGAATACCGGGTAGTCGGCGATGGTGGCCGACACCGCGGTCAGCGATCCGACGCACGACATGGCGACTGCCGCGAAGATCGTGCCGCGCGCGGGCGGCCGTGAGGTCGAGGTCATGCCGATCACGCTAAAAGCGCGTTGGTCCAGGTGACAGGGCCAATGGCCGGCGGCGACCAAGGTCCAATCTAGTTGAAGGTGACATTAGGTAGCCCTCGCGACGCTGTCTTAGATGTGACGGACTTGCACCTCCCCCTCGACCGCGCCGCGGGGCGCCTCGCGGCGCAGATCGCCGCGGGCTTCCGCGCCGCCATCCGGACGGGCCGGCTGACCGCCGGGACCCGACTGCCGTCGAGCCGCGATCTCGCCCGGGATCTGGACGTGTCCCGGGGGGTCGTGGTCACCGCTTACGAGCAACTGATCGCCGAGGGCTTCCTGGTCGCCCGCCGCGGCGACGGGACCCGGGTGGCGCCACTGGCGCGGCCCGACGCCCCGCCACCGGCGCGGCCCGCGGTCTGGCCCCCCGAGACCGCGGCGGAGCCGTCCCCCGAGCCACCGGACGGCCCGTTCGCCTACGACCTGTTCCCGGGCGGCCCCGACCTGTCGGCGTTCCCGCGCGAGCGCTGGATGACGTCGGTGCGCGCGTCCCTGCGCGAGCTGCCGAACGACGAGCTGGACTACCCCGACCCCGGCGGCGCCCCGGCGCTGCGCGCCGAGCTGGCCGGCTACCTGGGCCGGGTCCGGGCGGCGCACGCCGACGCCGAACGCATCATGATCATGAACGGGGTGGCGCACGGCCTGTCCTCGGTGGTGCGGCTGCTGGCCGCCGACGGCCAGCGCGTGCTGGCGCTGGAGGACCCGACGAGCGCCCGGCAGGTCCCGATGCTGGACGCGACCGGCGTGCGGCTCGCGCGGGTGCCGGTGGACGAGCACGGCATCGACGTGGCCGCGCTCGCCCGTACGGACGCACGCGCGGTCCTGGTGACGCCCGCCCACCAGTACCCGACCGGGGTGGTGCTGTCGCCGTCCCGGCGCGCCGAGCTGATCGCGTGGGCGCGGGACGTGGACGGCCTGATCATCGAGGACGACTACGACGCCGAGTTCCGCTACGACCGCGAGCCTGTGGGGTGCCTGCAGGGCATCGACCCCGACCGCGTCGTGCTGCTCGGCTCGGTGAGCAAGGCCCTGGCCCCGGCGCTGCGCCTCGGGTGGGCGCTGGCGCCGGCCAAGCTGGCCGACCGGCTCCGTACGGTCCGGGCCCAGAGCGACCTGGGCGCGCCCGTGCTGGAGCAGCACGCGCTGGCGCACTTCATCTCCACAGGGGCCTACGACCGGCACCTGCGCATGATGCGGCGCACCTACCGTTCCCGCCGGGACGCCTTGGTCGAGGCCCTGCAGGACCACATTCCAGGGGTCACGGTCCGTGGGGTGTCCGCGGGCATCCACCTGTATGTGGAGCTGCCGCCCGAGGCCAACGAGGAGGCCGTCGTCACGGCCGCCGCACGGGTAGGGCTCTCGGTCGCGGGTGCTTCTCACATGTGGTCACACGACCGTGCGAAGGAGGCATCTCCGGCCCTCGTCCTAGGCTATGCACGGCTCGGTGAGAACCGTCTTTCGCGCGCAGCCGAACTGCTCGCGGACGTGATTACGGGCGAGGCGCAAGGGTAGTAAGCCACCTCAAGTGGAGGAGGCGACGTATGAGTCTGGAAGAGGCAGCACGCCAGCTCAAGATGGCGGTTCACGACGCACAGGTGGCCTTCGACTGCGTGGGCCTGGGAGACCTTGACCGGGCCCAGGAACACGCGGTCACGGCGCGCGCGGCGGCCGATGCCGCCGAGGTGGCGCTTGAGGTAGCCGTGAAGGACCTGACGCCCGAGGAGGCACAGGCAGCGGGCGAACGCGCCGTCAAGGCCCTCGAAGAGGCCTGACAGCGCGGTCAGACGCCGGATGGGGTGGGTGGGAGGCCCGACTAGACCGTGGGCCGTTCGGCGACCGGGGTGTCGGTACGGGCGCCCGGGACAGGCCTGGGGTTGAAGCCCTTGGCGGTCGCGTAGATCAGCACGACCAGAACCGTCGGGACGATGAACGCCAGCCGCAGCCCGTTGGAGTCGCTGACCGGGGCGATCGCGCCGATCACCGCGGCGCCGAGCACGAAGCCCACGTAGTTGAAGACGTTCACGCGCGCCACCGCGACGCCGAGGCCGGTGGGGTCGACGCGGCCGGCCGCGGTGTAGGAGATCGGCGCGACGACGCTGAGGCCGAGGCCCGCGACGGCGAACGCCGGGATGGCGACCCACGCGTTCGGCGCCGCCACGACGCCGATCATGCCGACGAGGCCGACGACCGAGCCGATCCGCACCACCTGGACCGGGCCCGAGCGGCGCACGCCGAAGTCGGCGACGGTACGGCTGAAGACCATCGCGACCTGGTACGCGACATAGCCCAGCGGGCCGACCCAGTCGGCGCTGCTCAGCTCGTCCTCCAGGTACTTGGTGCCGTAGCTGGAGATCGCGGCGTCGGCGAGGTAGAAGGTCGCCATGGCCGCGCCCACGATCAGGATCGGCTTCCACGGAACGCTGCGCCCGGCCGCCTTCAGGTCGGCGGCGCTCGGTGCCCCGGCGCTCTCCTCGTCCTTGCGGTACACCAGGTGGCCGGTCGCCAGCGAGACGATGATGCCCGCGCTGGCGGCGATCGCGAAGCCGGTGAGCAGCGACAGGTCCAGCTTGTTGGCCAGGGACGCCCAGAGGCCGCCGAGGATGCCCGCGACGCTCCACACGGCGTAGAAGCCGGTGATCAGGCTGACGCCGTACCTGCGTTCGACGGCGACGGCCTGGGCGTTCATGGAGGCGTCGACCGCGCCGACGAACAGGCCGAACAGCGCCACGGAGGCGTAGAGGGCCGGGTCGTTGTCGCCGGTCAGGCCGACCAGGATGATCGTCGCGCAGACCAGCGGCTGGGCGATCCGCAGCACCGGGCCGCTGCCGACCCGGGCGAACAGCCCGCCCGAGAGCACGCTGCCGACGCCGGCGATCACCGGGACCATCAGCAGCACCAGGGAGAGCGTGCCGTCGCTGAGGTGGTGGGTGTCCTGGATCTTGGGCACCTGGGTCACGAGCGAGGCGAAGCACAGCCCCTGGATCGCGAAGGCGGCGTACGTGCCGGACCGCGACTGGCGGTCCCGCGTGGTGATGCC
This sequence comes from Actinomadura barringtoniae, assembly GCF_017573505.1. Classification (GTDB taxonomy): domain Bacteria; phylum Actinomycetota; class Actinomycetes; order Streptosporangiales; family Streptosporangiaceae; genus Spirillospora; species Spirillospora barringtoniae. The sequence continues at coordinate 57,823 of NZ_JAGEOJ010000003.1, read as the reverse complement.
CTCGGCCATGTGGCATCCACCTCTCTGGGCTGCTGAACATGAAGAAGTTTCGCGTCAGGGTAGGGACGCCGAGGCCCGCCGGTCAAACGTGACCTGGATCTCTGACCCGGTCTCACCGGTCCCTTGCCGGACGTCTCCGCGGAGCTCAGCCGATCAGGCGGCGCCGCATCGCCCGTACGGCAATGATCCACATCAGCGCCGCGAACGCCAGCAGACCGGCGAGATGGCCCAGGTCGGCCACCGGCCGCAGCCCGAAGACGGCGTGCCGCACCAACTCGACGCAATGGTAGAGCGGGTTCAGCCACGCCACGGTGTGGACCCAGTCCGGAAGCGCGTCGATCGGGAAGAACGTGCCCGCGACCAGGAACAACGGGGTCACGACGCCGGTGATGATGTAGTCGAAGGAGTTGATCGACGGCACGACCGCCGACGCCCACATCCCGAACAGCGCGAACCCGAGCGCGGTGAAGAACGCGATGAACGGCACCAGCAGCATCCCCCACGAGGGATCCAGGCCGAACGCCATCGCCACCACCATCGGCGAGCCCGAGTAGATCGCCGACCGGGTCGCGATCCACAGCGTCTCGCCGGTCACCAGCTCGTGCACGTCCACCGGCGCCGCCAGCACCGCCTCGTAGGTGTGCTGGAAGACCCGCCGGATGTAGCCGTTGAACATCCCGGGGAAGACCGAGGTGAACAGCGCGGCCGTGCCGACCATGCCGGTGCCGACGAAGTCCAGGTAGCGGTAGTGGCCGATCGCCGCGACCAGCGAGCCCATCCCGTAGCCGAACGCCAGCATCATGAACGTCGGCTCGAACATCGACGCGAACGACGACGACTTCCAGTAGCGCTTGTAGAGGGCGAACTCGTGGCGCCAGATGCCCTTGAGCGCCGCCAGCTCGAACCGCCGCAGCCGCGGCGCCCGCACCTCGGCCCGCACGTCGGTGACGGTCATTCGTCCCGCTCCTCGCTCTCCCCGGTCCTCACGGTCTTCCCGGTCTTTCTGATCATGTGGCGCGCCCTCGTCATTCGACGCGCTCGCCGGTCAGGATGACGAAGACGTCCTCGAGGTTGGCGGCCCGGTGGACCCCGTCGGGGCCCAGCTCGTCGGCCAGCGAAGGCGAGATCGTCTCGGCCTTCAGCACCGACACCGAAGGCCCGGTGCGGCGGGTGGGCAGGCCCGCGTCCCTGGCCAGCCGTTCGACCAGCTCCAGGCGTTCCGGCGGGCCGTAATGCTCGACCACGCGTTCGCCCGCGTACTCGGCGACCAGCTCGGCGGGGCCGCCGCGCGCGATCACCTTGCCGTGCGACATCAGGGCGCAGTGGTCGGCGAGGCGCTCGGCCTCCTCGATGTAGTGCGTGGACATCAGCACGGTCGTGCCGCCCGCGCGCAGTCCGTCGATCAGCCCCCACAGCTCGGCCCGCACCTGCGGGTCCAGGCCGACCGTCGGCTCGTCCAGCAGGACGAGGGCGGGCCGGTGCACCAGCCCGCGGGCGATCAGCAGCCGCCGCCGCATCCCGCCGGACAGGTCGTCGACCTTGGTGAACTGCCGGTCGGTGAGGTGCGCGAGCTCCAGCGCGGCGTCGACCGCGGCCCGCCGATCCTTGCGCGGCACCCGGTACAGGTGCGCGAAGACCTCGAGGTTCTCCCGGGCGGTGAGCTCCTCGTCCATGTTGTCCTGCTGCGGTACGACGCCCATCGCGGCCCGCGCCCGCTTGGACTCGCGGGGGATCGGGAAGCCCAGCACCTCGATCTCGCCCTCGTCGGCGATGGCCTGCGCCGTGAGCAGCTTCATCGTGGTCGACTTGCCCGCCCCGTTCGGCCCCAGCAGGCCCAGGCAGATCCCGGCCGGCACCTCCAGGTCGAGGCCGTCGACGGCGGTCAGGCCGCCGAACCGTTTCACGACGCCCTGGAGGCGGATCGCCGAGGATCGCTCGGGCCGGCCCTCCAGCGGCAGAGATTCAGACCGTTGCAGCGCCATGCCGTCACCCTAGGTGCCGAGTCGGACAAACCACACTGATTTTCCGGCCGGGCGATCACGGCGGTGCGCGGCTACCCTGTGGACGTGGACCAACCCCGCGTACGGGACCTGCGCGCCTCCGACGCCGACCGCGAACGCGTCGTCAGCGTGCTCGGCGAGGCCCTCGCCGACGGCCGGCTGACCATGGAGGAGCACTCCGAGCGCACCTCGCAGGCCTACGCCGCCCGCACGCTGGGCGAGCTGACCGGCCTCACCACCGACCTCAGCCCCGAGGAGTCCCAGCCGATCCTGGTCGACGACCGGCCGATCTCGATCCTGTTCGGCCGCACGCGCCGCGAGGGCCGCTGGGTGGTCCCGGTGAAGCTGCCGCTGATCGCGCTCTTCGGAACGGTCGAACTGGACCTGCGCGAGGCGGTCATGCAGCGCCGCCACGTCGTTCTCGACTCGATGGTGCTGGGCGGCCGGATCCGGCTGATCGTTCCCGAGGGCGTCCGGGTGGACGTCACGGGCCGTACGGTCCTGTCCACCCGCGACCTGCGCACCCGGCCCGCGGACGAGGGCCCGACCGTCGAGGTCTCCGGCACGATGATCTTCGGCTCGGTGAAGGCGCGGGCGCCCAAGCAGACGCTGCGCCAGCGCGTCCGCGGCCGCCTCCGCCGCCCCTGACCCCGCAACTCCGGGGCATCTCCACACGCCGATCTTGCTCTCAGCGCCCTTTCCTGGTGCTTGGGAGGGCGCTGAGAGCAAGATCGGCGTGGTTCAGACGGCGGTGTCGAAGTTGATCGCGCTGTAGGCGCGGAGCTTGTTCAGCTTGTGCTCGCTGGAGATGTTGCGGATCGTGCCGCTGCGCGAGCGCATGACCAGCGAGTGGGTGAACGCGGTGCCCTTGCTGTAGCGGACGCCGTCGACCAGCTCGCCGTCGGTGATGCCGGTCGCCGCGAAGAACACGTCGTCGGAGGTCACCAGGTCGTCGGTGGTCAGCACCCGGCCGAGGTCGTGCCCGGCGTCGATCGCCTTCCGGCGCTCGGCGTCGTCCTGCGGCCACAGGCGGCCCTGGATGACGCCGCCCAGCGCCTTGATCGCGCAGGCGGCGATGATGCCCTCGGGCGTACCGCCGATGCCGACCAGCAGGTCCACGCCGGTGCCCTCGCGGGCCGCCATGATCGCGCCCGCCACGTCGCCGTCCAGGATGAACTTGATCCGGGCGCCGGTCTCGCGGATCTCCTTCACCAGGCCCTCGTGCCGGGGCCGGTCCAGGATGACCACGGTCACGTCGTTCGGCGTGGAGCCCTTGGCGCGGGCGATCGCGGCGATGTTGTCGGCGATCGGCCGCTCGATGTCGACCACGTCGGCCGCCTCGGGGCCGGTGACCAGCTTCTCCATGTAGAAGACCGCGGACGGGTCGAACATCGACCCGCGCGGCGCCACCGACAGCACGGCGATCGCGTTGTTCATGCCGAGCGCGGTGAGGCGCGTCCCGTCGACCGGGTCGACCGCCACGTCGCACTCGGCGCCGCTGCCGTCGCCGACCTCCTCACCGTTGAAGAGCATCGGCGCCTGGTCCTTCTCACCCTCGCCGATGACCACGACACCCTGCATGGAGACCGTGTTGATCAGCTGGCGCATGGCGTTGACCGCCGCGCCGTCCGCGCCGTTCTTGTCGCCGCGCCCCACCCACCGGGCGGCGGCCATCGCGGCGGCCTCGGTCACCCTGACCAGTTCCATCGCCAGGTTGCGGTCCGGCGCCGCGGGCTCGGTGGCGAGCGGCGAGGAGACGGTGGATTCGTCGGACATGCGAGGCAGCCCCTTCGGTAGGCAGATGCATGGAATTCTCCGTGGGACATGCCCCGGCCTCCAAATTGGACCAGACCAGATGGGTTACGGCGCTCACTCCGGGACGTGTTTTGGCGGCCACGCAGAGGAAGGGATCGTTCCCCCGGCGCAGGAGGGCGTAATCTCCTTGGTCATGAGCAGCGACATCGACCTTCCGTCCGGTGGGGTGACCGCGCAGGCCGACGCCCCCGCCCGGGCGACCTCTGACCGGGGCGCCGCCACCCGGGGCGCGCTCCTGGCCGCGGCACGGGACGTGTTCTGCGAGGCCGGCTTCGCCCAGGCCGCCGTCACCGACATCGTCGCCAAGGCCGGTGCCAGCGTCGGCAGCCTCTATCACCACTTCAACGGCAAGGCCGACCTCTACCTCACGCTGTTCGAGGAGTTCCAGGTCCGCCAGCAGGAACGCACCCGCGAGGCGATCAACTCCGTGCGCGACGCGGGGGAGACCGACCCGATGCGGCAGTTCATCGCGGGCGCAGGCGCGTACCTGAACGGCTGCCTGGCCGAACGGGACGTGGCCCGGCTCTTCATCTCCGGCGACGGCCCGCCCGGCTTCGACCGCGTCATGCGCCAGCGCCTGAACAAGTGGGCCCGCCGCAACGCCGCCCTCTTCCACACCGCCGACGGCGGCGTGGACGAGGCCCTCGTCGTGGTCCTCACCGGCGCCATGGCGGGCGCGGTGTCGGAGGTCTCGCTGAGCGACGACGAGGAGGCCTCGCGCCGCATGGCGGGCGACATCATGGCCATCGTCGGCACGATCAGGAACCCCGGTACGGAGCAGACCTGACCGTGCGGGATGCTTGAAGCGTGAGCGACAAGACCCCTTCCACCACCGGCGAGGCCCCTTCGGGCGAGGCTCCGGCGGGCGACGCCGCCCCCGGCCGTTCCGCCGCTGAGGCCGTCGGCGACCCCGCCGCGCCCGAGGCCGCGTCCGGTCGGACCGCGTCTGGCCACGCCGAGTCCGCGTCTGAAACGGCCGCGTCCGGGGCGGCTGCGTCTGAAGCGGCTGCGTCTGAGGCGGCTGCGTCTGAGGCGGCTGCGTCTGAGGCGGCTGCGTCTGGAACGGGCGAGCCGTCCGCGTCCGCTGAGTCCGGGGTGGCTGAGTCCGGGTCCGCCGAGTCTGGAGCCGCCGAGTCGGCGTCGGCCGAGGCTGAGAGTGGCGCTGAGGGGCGTTCTGAACAGGGGCCGTCCCGTTCTGAACAAGCTGGGACGGGTGAGGCTTCCGCGTCCGCTGCGTGGCCTGCGGCGTCCGCTGCGCGGCCTGCGGCGTCCGCTGCGCGGCCTGCGGCGTCCGCTGCGAGGCCCGGCGGGCGAGGCGTCGTGGAGGTCAGCCCGGGGGTCTACAAGCGGCTGACGTCGGGGCTGGGCGGGTTCACGATCGCGCTGGGGGCGTGCCTCCTGCTGGTCGGGGTGATCTACCTGATCACGCCGCGTGAGCACAAGAACCTGCTGCCGACCGTCGACTACGCCAGCCAGCAGTGGGCCATGGTCCAGGGCGCCCCGTACACCGTGTGGGCGCCCGAGGGACTGCCCCCGACCTGGCGCGCGAGCAGCTCACGGGTGCACGGGCTGGACGCCGACGGCAAGGGCACGGTGTCGTGGCACCTGGGGTTCGTGACGCCGAGCAAGGAGTACGCGGCGCTGGAGCAGAGCAACGAGAAGGCCTCCGACTACGTTCCGCGGATGACCAACAACCGCAAGCCGACCGGCACCATGCAGGTGGGCGGCGTGACCTGGGACACCTATTACCGCAAGGACAAGAAGGCCAACTCGCTCGCCCGGACGCTGCCCGACGGAGTCTCGCTCGTGGTCACCGGGACCGCCTCGTACCAGGAACTGGCCGTTCTGGCCGGTTCGCTGAAGCCCCAGCACAAGCAGGGCTCGCAGGTGCCGGTGAGCCCCACGCCGACCTCCTGACCTGCGCGGGTTTTGTCCACGGAATTTTCCAGAAGGTCTTGTCCGGGGAGATCCTGCGTTCCAGTTTCCTTCGGCATCGTCCATGCGCGATGATCACTCCCGCATCCCGCGCAACAGTGAAGGACGATGCGAGTGAGCAGCCACAGAGCGAGCAGCCATAAATTGAGCAGCCGCAGGGCCAAGGCGGCCGTCGCGACCGGCGGTGTCGTGCTGGCGACCGGCCTGGTCGCGGGCGGTGTCGCCCTTGCCTCCGGCGACGACTCCACGCCGAAGCAGGCCTCCCCGGTCGCCGCGCAGAACGCCTCCGCCGCGGCCATGCCGATGTTCCGCCTCCCGTTCCCGTGCGGCCAGAAGTGGCGCGGTGACACCGTCGCCAGCAGCGCGCACACCAAGTACGAGATCGACTGGAACCAGGGCCCCGACCTGTCCAACGTCGACGAGGGCCGCACCGTGGTCGCCGCGGCGGCCGGCAAGGTCATCCGTTCGACCCACCACGTCAACCAGAGCGGATACGGCAACCACGTCGTCATCCAGCACTCCGGCGGCTACCAGACCTGGTACGCCCACATGAAGTACCGCTCGGTCAAGGTCGGCCAGACCGTGAAGGCCGGTCAGAAGATCGGCGCCGTCGGCCACACGTCGCGGCCGGGCAACAACATCACCTCGCACCTGCACTACGAGCTGCGCAAGAACGGCCAGTACCCGCCGGTCGCCGCGTACTTCGACGGCAAGCGCTTCTCCTACCCGGCCCCGCGGCCCGGTAAGACGCTCACCTCGCACAACTGCGGCGGTGGCGGCAGCACCAGCACGGTCGAGAAGATCTGTGGCTCCGGCTTCAAGCAGATCGACAAGCACGCGCTGGGCAAGGCCGCGACGATCTACCTGGGCTACAACAAGGGCAACAAGCAGAACTGCGTCATCACGGTGAAGCCCAAGAAGGGCTCCAAGACCGCGATGTCCGCGACGCTGCAGGTCAAGGGCGCCAAGGCCAAGACCGACAAGGGCAACTTCACCTGGTACGCGGGCCCGGTGAAGGCCGGTGCAGGCAGCAAGTGCGTCATCTGGGGCGGCTCGGTCGGCAAGAGCTCCTGGAAGAGCAAGTACTCCCACTGCGGCTGACGTCGCGCTGAGCGGCCTACGTCGCGCTGAGCGGCCACGTCGCGCTGAGCGGCCCACGCCGCGCCCCTGGACGGGGTTCCCCTCAACAGATCAGATGAAAGGCAATTCATACATGGTCTCCATCAAGCGTCGTCCCGCGGTCATCATCGGGGGCTCCGCCCTCGCCGCGGGCCTCGTTGCCACCGGCGTCGCCGTCGCCGCGACCTCGGGCGGGGGGTCCGCGCCCAAGCAGGCCAGCCCGGTCGCCGCGGCGCAGAACGCGTCCACCGCGGCCGTGCCGCGCCTGCAGATGCCGTTCCCGTGCGGGCAGACCTGGCGCGGCAGCACCGGCAGCGGGGCGCACACCAAGTACGAGATCGACTGGAACTGGGGCAGCACCGGGTCCGCCGACGAGGGCAAGACCGTCGTCGCGTCCGGCGCGGGCAAGGTCGTCCGGTCCGAGTACAGCCGGACCAGCGGCTACGGCAACATGATCTTCATCCAGCACTCGGGCGGCTACACCACGGTGTACGCCCACCTGCGTTACCGCTCGGTGAAGAAGGGCCAGACGGTCAAGAAGGGCCAGAAGATCGGCGCCGTCGGCCACACCAGCGCCAAGTACAACATCATCTCGCACCTGCACTACGAGCTGCGCCGCAGCCCGAGCGCCTACCCGCCCATCGCGGCGGTCTTCGAGGGCAAGCGGTTCCCCTACCCGGGCCCTGCCTCCCTCAAGTCCTGCGGTGGCGGTGGTGGCGGTACCACCAGCACGGTCGAGAAGATCTGTGGCTCCGGCTTCAAGCAGATCGACAAGCACGCGCTGGGCAAGGCCGCGACGATCTACCTGGGCTACAACAAGGGCAACAAGCAGAACTGCGTCATCACGGTGAAGCCCAAGAAGGGCTCCAAGACCGCGATGTCCGCGACGCTGCAGGTCAAGGGCGCCAAGGCCAAGACCGACAAGGGCAACTTCACGTGGTACGCGGGCCCGGTGAAGGCCTCGGCCGGTAGCAAGTGCGTCATCTGGGGCGGCTCGGTCGGCAAGAGCTCCTGGAAGAGCAAGTACTCCCACTGCGGCTGACGCAGCCTGACCAACTGAATAGCCGAAGGGCCGGTTCCCATGCGGGGGGACCGGCCCTTTCGCCCATCAAGACGGCTTCGCTCAGAAGGGGGCTGGAGTGTCCTCGTCCTCCTCGGCGGGCCTGTTCATCGCGGCGGTCAGCCTCGCGCGGGCGCCTTCCAGCCACTCCTCGCAGATGCCCGCCAGCTTCTCACCGCGTTCCCACAGGCTCAGGGACTCCTCCAGGGTCAGGCCGCCCGCCTCCAGCTTGCGGACCACGTCGGCCAGCTCGTCGCGTGCCTGCTCGTACGTCAGCTTCTCTTCCGCCACGTCGACCACCCTAAGACTCTGCGGGACCGGAGACGGTCACCGCGAGGCGGCCGTCGGCGAGGCGCACCAGCAGCCGGTCGCCCTCCTGCACCTCGGCGGCGTCCCGTACGACGCCGTCGTCCTCGCGCTGCACGATCGCGTACCCGCGCTTCAGCGTGGCGGCGGGGGACAGGGCGACCAGGCGGGCGCGGGTGTGCGACAGCTCGTCGCCCGCGCGGTCCAGCGCCCCGTTCAGGCACCGCCGGGCGCGGTCGCGCAGCGCGAGCACCTGCTCGGACTGCCGCTCGATCTCGCGTACGGGATCGGCGAGTGCGGGCCGCGACCGGATCGACTTCAGCCACGCCTCCTCGCGCTCCAGGCCGCCGGCGATGCAGCGCCGCCCGCGGTCGCGCAGCTGCCGTACGAGCTGCAGCTGCTCCCGTACGTCGGGCACGGCGCGCTTGGCGGCGTCGGTCGGCGTGGAGGCGCGCACGTCGGCGACCAGGTCCAGGATCGGGCTGTCCTGCTCGTGCCCGATCGCGCTGATGATCGGCGTGCGCGCCTCGGACACGGCCCGGACCAGCGCCTCGTCGGAGAACGGCAGCAAGTCCTCCATCGACCCGCCGCCGCGCGTGATGATGATGACCTCGATCTCGGGGTCGGCGTCGAGCTTGCGCAGCGCCTCCATGACCTCGCCGACCGCGTAGTGGCCCTGGACGGCGGTGTTCTCCACCTGGAACGCGACGGCGGGCCAGCGGCGCCGCGCGTTCTGCAGCACGTCGTGCTCGGCGTCGGAGTCGCGGCCGCAGATCAGCCCGATCTTGCCGGGCAGGAACGGGAGGGGCCGCTTGCGCTCCGGCCGGAACAGGCCCTCGGCGTTCAGCACCTGCTTGAGCCGTTCGAGCCGGGCCAGCAGCTCACCGACGCCGACCGGCTTCACCTCGATGGCGCTGAGCGAGAACGAGCCGCGGTTGATCCAGAAGTCGGGCTTGCAGTGCACGACCACGCGCGCGCCGTCGGCGACCGCCGGGCCTGCCGCCTCGAAGACCGGGCGCGGGCCGACGACGCGTACCGACATGTTGGCGACCGGGTCGCGCAGCGTCAGGTAGACCGTGCCGCCGCGGGCGTTGAGGTCGGTGATCTGCCCCTCGACCCAGATGCGGCCGAGCTTGCCGATCCAGCCGCCCACCGCCTGCAGAACGGTGCGTACCGGGACCGGGGACTCGGCCGTCGTGTCCATCGCCATGCCCGAAAGCCTAGGCCGCCCCACCGGTTCAGGTGTCCCGATGGAGTCCGTGCCCCCGGATCCGGGATCATGTGACTGAGATCACTTTCAATAGTTAGCCTAGCTAAGTTAGTCTGGCTAAGTAATTCGAGAAGAGGTGGCAGTGTCCGTTACGCCCGAATCCCGCGAGCTCGCCGAGCACTTCAACCGGCGGCTGCGCGACCTCGTGCTGCTGCTGCGCCGGGTGAACGCCGACCAGTCGATCACCAGCCAGCAGGTCTCGGTGCTCGGCTCGCTCGAGCACGGCGCGCGCCGGATGAGCGACCTGGCCGAAGAGCACGGCGTCCGGCTGCCCACCATGACCGCGCAGATCAACCGCCTCGAACGGGACGGCCTGGTCACCCGCGGCCGGGACGGCTCCGACGCCCGCGTGGTCACCGTCGAGCTGACGCCCACCGGCGCCGACCAGCTCCACGCCACCCGCGAGAAGCGGATCGCGTTCCTCGCCGAGGGCATCGCCGCCCTCAGCGACGAGGACCGCGCGGCGGTGGCTGCGGCGCTCCCGGCGCTGGACCACCTCTTCAACGCGTTCTGAGCACGACCCCCTGAAAGGAAGGTCACCATGCACGAAGAGCCCGCTGACAAGCCCGGCATTCTGCGCCAGCCGGTGTCGGTCTGGGCGACCGCGTTCGCCGCGGTCGTCGCGTTCATGGGCATCGGGCTGGTCGACCCCATCCTGCCCGCGATCGCCAAGGGCCTGGACGCCACGCAGAGCCAGGTCTCGCTGCTGTTCACCAGCTACTTCCTCATCACCGCCGTCGCGATGCTGGTCACCGGCTGGGTCTCGTCCCGCATCGGCGGCAAGAAGACGCTCCTCATCGGCCTGACCCTCGTCGTGGTGTTCGCCGCGCTCGCCGGAACGTCCGACAGCGTCGGCCAGCTCATCGGCTTCCGGGCGGGCTGGGGCCTCGGCAACGCCCTGTTCGTCGCCACCGCCCTCGCCGTCATCGTCGGCGCGGCCACCGGCGGCGCCGAATCCGCGATCATCCTGTACGAGGCCGCCCTCGGCCTCGGCATCTCGATGGGCCCGCTCGTCGGCGCGGTCCTCGGCGACATGAACTGGCGCTACCCGTTCTTCGGCACCGCCGTCCTGATGGCGATCGGCTTCCTGCTGATCAGCACGCTCCTGAAGCCGACCCCCAAGCCCGCCACCAAGACGCGCCTGTCCGACCCCATCCGCGCGCTGGGCCACGGAGGCCTGTCGACCACCGCCTTCACCGCCCTCTTCTACAACTACGCGTTCTTCACGATCCTGGCGTTCACCCCGTTCATCCTCGGCATGGACGCCTACGGCATCGGCTTCGTGTTCTTCGGCTGGGGCGTGATGGTGGCGCTCTGCTCGGTCTTCGCGGCCCCCTTCTTCCAGCGCCGCTTTGGAACGGTCCGAGTCATGTACACGGCCCTCGCGCTCCTCGTGGTCTTCCAGCTGGGCATCGCGTTCTCGGGCCACGCCGGCATCATCATCTTCACGATCCTGTCCGGCATCCCCATCGGCCTGAACAACACCGCGTTCACCGAGGCCGCCATGGAGGTCTCCGACGCCCCGCGCCCCGTGGCCTCGGCCGGTTACAACTTCGTTCGCTGGCTGGGCGGCGCCATCGCCCCGTTCCTCGCCAGCAAGCTCGCCGAGCACATCAACTCCGACGTCCCCTACTACGTCGGCGCCGCCTGCTGCGTGGTCGCCATCGGCATCCTCGTCACCCGCCGCCGCCACCTGGAGTCCCTGAGCCGCGTGGACATCGACCACACCTTCCAGGACGCACCCCTGCCCGCGAAGGCCTGACCAGGGCCGAGCCCCCGAGCCCTGGCCAAGAGAACGGCCCCCGGACCCCGTTCCGGGGGCCGTTCGTCACCTCGCAGGCTGCTCCTCGGCGTCAACCCCACAGAACGCGGAGTAGGCGCACCTCGCGCTGTTCCTCCAAGACGAAGTAAATAGCCAGGCCACGTTCGCCGAAGGTCTAAGTGAGCATGTTCGCTCGCGGGTTCGCCTCGTTGATCGGTTCACCACCGCTCGGCGAGGATCTCTTGCACGGGACGCCCGGACGGCACCGGCTCGCCCGCCCTGAGCTTGGCGGCGGTCGCGTGCATCCGGCGGCGCCCCTCCGGATCCCGGGCGGAGTCGCACGCCATGATCCACCAGCGGTGCAGGAAGTCGTTGTACGGGCTGATGTCGAGGCTCACGCGGACCTTGTCGAGAACGGCCTTGAGGCCGGCGTCGAACGCCTCCAGGTCCTCATGTACTACGAGCGCGGCGCGGATGTCGCGCAGATTCTTCTCTGGCCTGGGAGCGGGCTGGTGCTCGTCCTGCGGCTGGGCGGTCATGGCGCCACCTAGGTCAGCACGCCGACATCTCCCCAGTTGCTGAGAGATTCAAATGCGGTCTCCGGAGCGCTCCTCAGACGCCGATGGCCCGCCGGGTCCCGGCGTGCGGGGCGTGGCGGGCCATCGGGTCGTCAGATCGTCAGATCGTCGGGTCGTCGGATCTGGTCAGGTCAGCTGGTGCCGTTGAGCTTGGCGATGCGGTTCTCGTACATGCGGAGAACGTCGGCGCGGGCGGCGTGCTTGCGCTCGTACTCGCGCAGCAGCTTCACCTGGTCGGCGGTCAGGCCGCGCAGGCGGGCACGGAGCTGCGGGAGCGTGGCCTCGTCGTAGTCGGGCACCGGCAGGTCGGCGGACGCGGCCTTGGCCTCGGCGGGCTTAGCCTCGGGCTTCGGCTCGGCGGCGGGCTTGGCCTCGGCGGCGGGCTTGGCCTCGGGCTTTGCCTCGGCGGGCTCAGCGGGCTTGGCCTCGGCCTTTGGCTTCGCCTCGGGCTTGGGCTCGGGCTTCGGGGCCGGCTTGGGGGCCGTGGCCTTGGCCTCGGCAGCGGGCTTGGCCTGCGGCTTCGCCGGGGTGGCGGTGGCCTTGGGCTTGCCCACCGAGATCTCGGAGGCGGCGGCCTTGGGCTTGGCGGGCGGCCGGGTGACCGCGGTGGTACGGGTCCGGGCGGTCGGAGCGGGCTCCGGCTCCTCCTCGGTGCCCCGTACGCGCTGGGCGACGCCGACGACGACCTTCTCGGCGGTGTGCTGGACGTCGTCGCGAAGCCTGCCGAGCACGGGCTTCACGCCGCCGCCCTCGGTGATCTCCTTGTAGTCCTTGGTCACGCGGTCGCTCAGCAGCAGGGCCCGGCCCACACCGAACATGGCCAGGCGGACGGCGTGCAGCGGGAGATCACGAACCTGTTCGCCCACCGTGTCCTGCACCTGCTGCTTGAGGCGGCGCGGCGATTTCACCATCGTTCTCCAACTCCCTGCTGTTCTGATCACCGGACTCGGCCGACACAGCACCGTCTGTCAATCTTCACTTTGCCGCATAGGTGCGATAGCGGTCACCCCGGCTTAATGGATTTCCGTCCAAAAGGGGCGTGGTTCGGGTCACATTGCGGGCTTCACCAGAGCTTTGAGCTCCTCTGCTGCGATCCGGGGTGGTTTGCGGTCGGTGCGGGACGCCTGGGACGGCTCGTACGATAGGGGGCATGACCGCCACCAGCCAGCGCCGTGTCCTGCTCGCCAAGCCGCGTGGTTACTGCGCGGGCGTCGACCGGGCCGTCCAGACGGTCGAGATCGCCCTGGAGAAGTACGGGGCGCCGATCTACGTGCGCAAGCAGATCGTTCACAACGTGCACGTGGTGAAGACGCTCGAGGAACAGGGCGCGATCTTCGTCGACGAGACCGAGGAGGTGCCCGAGGGCGCCATCGTGGTCTTCTCCGCGCACGGGGTGGCCCCGGTCGTGCACGAGGAGGCGCGCGGCCTCAGCCTGCGCACGATCGACGCCACGTGCCCGCTGGTGACCAAGGTCCACAAGGAGGCCGTGCGGTTCGCCAAGGACGACTACGACATCCTGCTGATCGGCCACGAGGGCCACGAGGAGGTCATCGGGACCTCGGGCGAGGCCCCCGATCACATCCACCTCGTCGACGGCCCGGACGACGTGGCGAACGTGAACGTCCGCGACCCCGAGAAGGTGGCCTGGCTGTCGCAGACCACCCTGTCGGTGGACGAGACGCTGGCGACCGTCGCCAAGCTGCGCGAGCGGTTCCCCAAGCTGATGGACCCGCCGTCCGACGACATCTGCTACGCCACCCAGAACCGCCAGGTCGCCGTCAAGGAGATGGCCGCGCAGTCGCAGCTGGTGATCGTGGTCGGGTCCACCAACTCCTCCAACTCGGTACGGCTGGTCGAGGTCGCCAAGGAGCACGGCGCCGACGACGCCTACCTGGTCGACTACGCCGAGCACATCAACGAGTCCTGGCTGGACGGCGTCGCCACCGTCGGCGTCACGAGCGGCGCCTCGGTGCCCGACGAGCTCGTCCAGGGCGTGCTGGCCTGGCTGGCCGAACGTGGCTACGGCGACGTCGAGGAGATCGAGTCCGTTCAGGAGAAGATGCGCTTCGCCCTCCCGCACGAGCTCCGCAAGGACCTCCGCAGCGCATAGCCGGCGCATAGCTGGCGCATGGCCGGCGCATAGCCGCAGGCGGCGTGCGTTAGTCGATGTCGCCGTGGGGGAGCGGGGGTTTCTTCTCGTGGCGGGCGGCCGTACGGGAGACGCGGCCGGCGCCGGTGTCGGTGGCGGGGCTCTCGTCCCAGCGGACCGGGTTCTCGTTCGCCTCTTCGACGAAGAGGCGGCTGCCGATCAGCTTGTCGCGCAGCTCGTTGAACGTGGTGAGCAGGCCGCGCGGGAACGCGATGACCAGCACCAGGATCGTCCCGAGGAACAGCCACGGCGCGGTCGCGGCCAGCGAGGTCAGCAGGCCGACGGCCATGCCGCGCAGCAGCGACCCCTCGCCGAGGGTGGTCAGGAACTCGGCGATCACCGTGACGGCGAAGAAGACCGCGGGCGGGCTGACGGCGACGGTGAGCAGGTCGGCGGGGCGGGTGGTCAGCGCGGCGAGCACGCATCCGGCGGCGAACGAGAGGCCGGCCAGCACCTGCATGTCGAGCCAGTGCGCGAACAGCGCGCCGAGCAGGCCCGTACCGAACATGACGACGATGCCGCCGCGGCCGGTCAGCGTGATGGACGCGCCGCCGGACGAGCCCGAGCGCAGCCGTGGAGCCGAAGCGCCGCGCTCACGTCGCACAGATCCCCCTGGGGCCGGCGATGCGCCGTCCGGCGCATCGTTCACCGTCGGTGTACTCATTGCCACCTCTCCAGCCGATCAATCTGCTCGGGGATGGCCCGTCCGCCGAAACCTACCGGTTTCCCGGGTGGGTCGGGTCGCGGTCCGTCGTCGTCGGGGTGGTCCTCGGTGGTGACGGCGGGGCGGTCGTCGAAGGTGACGGCGGGGCGGTCGTCGGCGGTGAGTTCGGCGGCTGAGGGGGTGCGGGGGCTCTCCTCGACGGGTTGCGGGGCGTCCAGCGAGGTCTCGACGACGCCGAGCTCGTTCAGCTTGCGCGCGCTGACCAGCACGCGGGTCTCCAGCGATCCGACGGTCCTGTTGTACGACTTGATCGCGTTCGTGAGCGCCCGGCCGAGCTCGTCGACGTGCTGGCCCATCGTGCCGAGCCGCTCGTACAGCTCCTTGCCGAGCTCGAACACCGCCCGCGCGTTCCGCGAGAGCGCCTCCTGCTGCCAGGCGTACGACGCGGTGCGCAGCATCGTGATCAGCGTGGTCGGGGTGGCGATGTGCACGCGCCGCGTCATCGCGTACTCCAGCAGCCCCGGGTCGTGGTCGAGCGCCGGCGCCAGGAACGCCTCGCCCGGGATGAACAGCACCACGAACTCCGGCGCCGGGCTGAACGCCTGCCAGTACGACTTGGCGGCCAGCCGGTCCACGTGGTCGCGCAGGTGCCGCGCGTGCGCCTCCAGCCGGACGTTCTCGCCGGTCTCGACGGCCTCCAGGTAGGCGGCCAGGGACACCTTCGAGTCGACGACGACGTTCTTGCCGCCGACCAGCCGCACGACCATGTCGGGGCGGACGGTGCCGTTCTCGGTGGCGGCGCTCGCCTGCTCGTCGAAGTCGCAGTGGTGGGTCATCCCGGCCAGCTCGACGACGCGGCGCAGCTGGAGCTCGCCCCACCGCCCGCGCGCCTCGGGCCGCTGCAGCGCACGCACGAGCGTCTGGGTCTCCGAGCGCAACTGCTCCGAGCTCTGCCGTACGAAGTCGACCTGCCGGGCCAGCATCGCGTGCGACTCGCGGCGGCCGGTCTCGACCTCGCGGAGCTGCTCCTCTACCTTGGCCAGAGTCTCGCGGAGTGGGGCGACCAGATGCTCGACGGCCTGCTTGCGGCGTTCGAGCTCGCCCGCCGCCTCGACCCCCGCCGCCTTCAGCCGCGTGTCGGCCAGCTCCAGGAACCGCTGGTTGCTGGCGTCCAGGGCCTTGGCGGACAGGTTCTCGAAGTGCTCGGCCATCCGTTCCTCGGCATAGGCCAGCTTCTCCTCGGCGGCCTTGGCCCGCGCGATCAAGGCCCCCTGGCGGCCGGTGGCGAGCGCGTAGCCGACCACCACGCCGAAGGCCACCCCGATGACGAGGCCCGCGAGCAGCGCGAGATCCATCTTTTCATCGTGACAGCGGATGCGGAGAGTGCCCGCGCGACGCGCCGAGACGGCAGTCGCACCGGACAATTAGACTCAGCGTTCACTAAGCGCAGCAAACCGGATGGACCACCACCGCGAGGAGCCCCCCATGCCCGCCACCCCAGGCCCCGATTCCAGCTCCGACCAGTCCTCCGCCCCAGTAGCCCCCTCCACCCCCCAGCCCGGTGCCGAGCACGAAACGGCCGCTGCCGCTCGGGCTCAGACTCGTGACCTTGCCAACCCCGCTCAGATCCGGCTGGTGGCCACCACGGCGGCGGAACGGCGGGTGGCTCGCGTGCTGGCGATGGAGCCGGGCGGGCGGCCGACGCTGTCGGCGCGGATCGCCAACCGGGTGATCAAGTCCATGATGAAGACGGCGTGGCAGTACGGCCCCGAGACCGATGCCGGGCTGATCCGGATCCGGCGGGCGACCGACCTGATGGCGCGGCTCGAGATCATTCCACGCGGGGTGGCGATCACTCCGCAGGACCTGGGCACCTGCACGGCCGAGTGGGTACGGGCCGGCGCCCCCGACGACAGCAAGGCGCTTCTCTACCTCCACGGCGGCGGCTACTTCTTCGGCAGCCCCAGGCTCTACCGCCCGTTCAACTGGCGACTCTCCGCGTCCACCAGGCGCTCCGTTCTGGCCCTGGACTACCGCCTGGCACCGCACCACACCCCTGCCGACGCACTGGAGGACGCCCTCGGCGCGTACGACTACCTCCTGGCCCAGGGCTATGAGCCGTCCAACATCGTCGTAGGAGGCGACTCGGCAGGGGGCCACCTCACCCTCGCGCTCCTCCTCGCCCTCAAGCAACGGGGAGGCCCTCTCCCGGAATCCGCGTTCGCCCTGTCTCCCTGGGTGGACCTGCTCTGCCAGTCCCAGTCGCACCAGCTCAACCGCCAGAGCGACTCCCTCATCCCCGCAGGAAAGCTTGCCTGGCTAGGCCGGGAGTTCTGCCGGGACAAGGAGGAGAACGACCCGCTTTTCTCCCCGCTCCGCGCAGACCTCTCAGGCCTCCCGCCGCTCCTCTTCATCGCCTCCAGTACGGAGATCCTGCGGGACGAGACCCGCGACGTCGCCGAACGGGCCCGCGCCGCAGGCGTTCCGGCCGTCTACCAGGAGTGGGACGGCCTCGTGCACGTCTTCCCGGTGTTCGCCGACTACGTGCCCGAGGGCAAGGCGGCGTTCCGCCACATCGCAGAGTTCATCCAGGCGTCGTCCTTGGGTGGTCCCGCCGGGCAATAAACTTTGCGCCGTGAGCCTCTCCATCGGAATCGTCGGGCTGCCCAACGTCGGCAAGTCCACCCTGTTCAACGCGCTGACCAAGAACGACGCGCTCGCCGCGAACTACCCGTTCGCGACCATCGAGCCCAACGTCGGCGTGGTCGGGGTGCCCGACTCCCGCCTCGAGCGGCTCTCCAAGATCTACGACTCGCAGAAGATCATCCCGGCGACGATGGAGTTCGTGGACATCGCGGGCATCGTCAAGGGCGCCTCGGAGGGCCAGGGCCTCGGCAACAAGTTCCTGGCCAACATCCGCGAGACCAACGCGATCTGCCAGGTCATCCGGGCCTTCGAGGACGCCGACGTCACCCACGTCGACGGCGACGTGGCCCCGTCCCGCGACATCGAGACGATCAACACCGAGCTGATCCTGGCCGACCTCCAGACCATCGAGAAGGCCCTGCCGCGCCTCGAGAAGGAGGCCCGGACCAAGAAGGACAAGGAGCAGCTCGCCGTCGTCGAGGCCGTTCAGACCGCCCAGAAGCTCCTGAACGAGGGCAACACCCTCTTCGCCTCCGCCGACAAGGTCGACCTCGACCTCCTGCGCGAGCTCCACCTCCTCACCGCCAAGCCGTTCCTCTACGTCTTCAACCTCGACGAGGAGGAGCTCGGCGACGAGGCCATCCGCGCCCGCCTCCGCGACCTGGTCGCCCCCGCCGAGGCGATCTTCCTGGACGCCAAGATCGAGGCCGAGCTGATCGAGCTCCCCGACGACGAGGCCCTCGAACTCCTCCAGGGCCTCGGCCAGGAAGAGTCCGGCCTCTCCCAGCTGGTCCGCATCGGCTTCGACACCCTCGGCCTGCAGACCTACCTGACCGCAGGCCCCAAGGAATCCCGCGCCTGGACCATCAAGAAGGGCGCCACAGCCCCCGAGGCCGCCGGCGTCATCCACACCGACTTCCAGCGCGGCTTCATCAAGGCCGAGATCGTCTCCTTCGACGACCTCATCGCCGAAGGCTCCCTGCCCAACGCCCGCACCGCAGGCAAGGTCCGCATGGAGGGCAAGGACTACATCATGCGCGACGGCGACGTAGTCGAGTTCCGCTTCAACGTCTGACCCGCCACCCCGCGCTGAACGCCTGCGTCCTCCTCACCCGGCTCCAACACGGTGCTCACGCACGACGACCCACGCGCGCCCCTCGCGCGGACACTCGCGCGGACACCCGCGCGGACACCCGCGCGGGTGTCCGCGCGCAGTGCCGCACACGGCGTCCGAGCTGCTCGCGTACGACGCCCGCGCGGAGCGCGTGCGTGACACAGGCACGCTGCTTGCGGATCGTGTCCGCGCGCCGCTCGTGCGCGATGTCCGCGCTGTTCAGCCACGACACCCACGCGCCGCTCGCGCAGACACCCGTGTGGTGCCCGCGCTGCTTATGCACGACGCTCACGCGCTGCTTATGCGCGACACCCGTGTGGTGCTCGTGCACGGCGCCCGTGTGCCGCTCGCGTCACGACACCCGCGCACCGCATGGGCACAGCGTCCGGCGCAGCGCCTGCGAAGCGCCCACGTGCGACGCCCGTGTGACGCGCGCTGCTCGCGTTCGACCTCCGCGTGCCGCTCACACCTGGCGTCCGCGTGCCACGTGCGCGCGGCGTTCGCGTGCCGCTCATGCTGGATGTCCGCGCGGTGCCCGGGGCCGCTCACGCGCGACACCCGCGCGGGCGCGCGACGTCCGCGCACGACAACCCGAATGGTGTCCGCCCACAACACTCATGCACGGCATCCACGCAAGCGCCTATGACGCTGCTTGGTGTTGCGCGGCCGCGCACCCTGCTCGTGCTCAGGCACGTGACCGTGCTGCCGTGCGGGGCGTCGCCTGCCGCATCCGCTGGCATACGAAGGCACCTGCGTCGCCGTCTGGTCGGGTGATGGCGCCCGTGCACCGGGCGCATGCCCGTCTCGGTGCCGTGCTTGCCGCTCTCTAGGTAGGTAGATCGCGTGCGATGTTGGTGTGCGGCACCCACACCTGGCGTTCGCGTGCTGGGGTTTGCGCCTGGGCGCCGTGGTCGTGGCGCTGCGTGACGGTCTCGGGCGTACGCGCGACGCGTTGGCGCTCAGCGGTCGGGCGTGTCCCGGAGCCGGCGCACGGGGGTGTGGGCGAGGTGCGTGGGGCGGGGGTTCTACGGGTTGCTTGTGGTGTGCGGGACAGGGGGCCGGCGGATGGTGTCCCTGGGGTGTTTTTGCAGGTTGGGGTGAGCGGGGGTGTGGGGGTTGTTGGTGGGGTGGGGGTTTGGTCGTTGGGGGCTGGGCGGCGGCTTCTGGGCGATTTTGTGGGGGTGGTGAAGCGGATTGCGTTGGGCGGGTGCAGGTTTCGTGAGGCGGGGTCGTGCGGGTTTCAGTGCATGTTTCAGTGGGCGAGTTGTGGGGTCTCTGACCGGCATTTTCGTACGCGCTGTAGTCGGTGCGCATACGGGGGGTAGAGCGATGTCCCTTTATCGACACAATGACCGATTCGCCCGGAAACAGATTTCGCTCGGGAGGGCCATCTGGTGGGAAGGCAACTGGCGGGAGCGGTGTGCTTGCCCGGATAGTGAGATGACGCGTCTTTCGGCGGGTAGATACGGGATCGTCACCGTTTGGCAATCTTCCCCGTTCCGACTGAGGTGGATTGCATTATCCCCAACCGCGTGCCGGGGGTGTGCTTCCCCTCGATGCGCTGGAACAATTGACGCTCGCGGTTACCCTGGGCCCGTGGTGGGCTTGGAATGGCCGCACCGCAAGGACCGGACAGACGACGCGCCGATCGGGGGTGAGGCGCGAGCGGAGGCGTGATGGCTCGCAGGTCGGCAGTGGGACACGGCCGTGAGGCTGCCCTTGTCGAGGAGGCCCCGGCGGGCGGACTCTCGCTCGGCTCGCCCGCCGACCCGTGGGAGGTGCCCGAGCAACGAGGCCGCCGCGGCGGCAAGTGGGGAGGCTCCGGCGGCCGCTGGTGGATCTGGGTCGGCCGCGCGATCCTGTGGGCGCTCATCCTCGTCATCCTGGTCAACGGCATCCGGGCCCCGTTCGAGCGCTTCACGAGCAACGATTCCGGGACCGCCCAAACCCCCAAGCCGAGCAAGGGCGCCGACTTCCCCAGCAGCTCCGCGAGTGCCTTCGCGATTCAGTTCGCCACGGTCTATCTCAACTACGATCAGAGGACCGCGCAGGCCCGGCAGACGCAATTGCAGTCGTTCATCCCGGACGGCGCCGACGGTAATTTCGGTTGGAACGGTGTCGGAGCGTTGCAAGTCCAGTCGGTCCAGGTGGCCGGAGTGGACGCGCGGGACGCCAACAATGCCGTCGTGACCGTACTGGCGCGCGCGACCGATCGCTGGTTCCGGCTCTCGGTGCCGATCTACACCAAGAACGGCGCGATGGTCGTCTCCTCCCAGCCCGCGCTGCTCCCACCGCCGACCAAGGCGACGCTTCCGCAGAGCGGCGTGACCGATCGCGACCAGGCGCTCGAGAGCGAACTGCAGGGTGCGCTGGGCCCGTTCTTCCAGGCCTACGCCCAGAACAACCAGTCGTCGCTGTCGCGCTTCGCCGACGGCGTCACCATCACCGGCCTCGCCAACTCCGTGACGTTCGCCCAGGTCAAGGAAGTCGTCGCGCCCAAGGGGCCGGCCGGAGAACGTACCATCACCGCAACCGTCGCCTGGCAGGTCCCCGGTGCCGCGGGCGGCAACGGCGGCGAGCTCGACCAGACCTACGAGCTCGTGATGGTCAAGAAGGATGCGAACTGGTTCGTGAGAGATATCCACGGAACGACCCGGCCGGGCCCATCATGAGAGGTCGCGACGTGAGAGACAACCGCCCCCAATCCGCCAGCCGAGGAAGGTAGCCCATCGATGCTGCACCACATTATGGCGTCGATTCCCCACGAGGTCCTCGCGGCGCCGTCACAAAACGACGAATTGAAGACCGATCAACTGGCGGACTGGCTCCGACAGATATTCGGTCCGCTGTTTCTGGTGATCGTGTCCATCGTGGCGATCTTTTTTCTGTTCACCCGCGAAATCACGAGGTTCGTACAGTTCATTGTCCTCGCCATCGGAATCGGGGTGGTCTTCTACGTCCCCAACATCATCGAGACCACGGCACGTGCGATAGCCAAGGCTCTCGGAGTGGACATCACCTGACCCCGGATCGACGGATACTGAGGTCGGACGGCCCCCCGCGCGGGGCCCTGTGCTTGCACAGTTAGGGGAGTACGGGCGTGGATCTACCCACGTACACGAACATATGGCGGATTGAGAAGCGGCTCTACAAGCTGTACGACCTGCGGCTTCCCATGCCGCTGCCGCTGGTCCAGATCGGTGTGTTCGCCGGCGTGTTCGTGCCGTGGATCCTGCTGCTGAAGTTCGCCGGGGTGCCGTTCAAGACGCCCTGGCACGTGCTCTACATCGTCCCGCCCGGCGTCCTGACCTGGATGGCGACCCGCCCGGTGGTCGAGGGCAAGCGCCTCACCGAACTGCTGATCTCCCAGTCGCGCTACCTCTCCGAGCCCCGCACCTGGTGCCGCCTGACCCCGATCCGCGAGCCTCGCGAGGTCGTGATCGTCGCGCGCGTGTGGCGCCGTCCCGCCGCTCCGGCCCCGGTCGCGGCGCCCGAACGTGCCGCCATCAAGAAGTCCCGCAAGCGTTCGCGCAAGGCCGCCCCGCAGCAGGCGACGGTCCCGACCGCGGCCACGCTGCTGCCCGGCCCCGCGCTCGCCGACGCGCCGCAGCCGCTCGCCGACTACGTGGCCTGGCAGGAGAGCCAGGGCGTTGAGGTTCAGGGCGGCTCGTACGACACCACCGCACCCGCCCAGGGTGAGTGGCAGCCCGAGGCCCCCGCGTACGACGCCGCCGCTCAGGGCGACTGGCAGCCCGAGGCGCCCGCGTACGAAGGTGCCGCTGGTCAGGCTGAGTGGCAGACCGAGGCCGAGCCCCAGCCGTCGAAGGGCCGCAAGGCCTCGCGGCGCCGTGCCGCACGTGAGGCCAAGGCGGCCGCTCGTGAGGCCAAGGCCGCGGCCCGACGCGAGGCGGCCGCGACGCGCGAAGAGCCCGTTCGGTACGACGACG
This sequence comes from Actinomadura barringtoniae, assembly GCF_017573505.1. Lineage (GTDB taxonomy): Bacteria > Actinomycetota > Actinomycetes > Streptosporangiales > Streptosporangiaceae > Spirillospora > Spirillospora barringtoniae. The sequence goes on along the minus strand of NZ_JAGEOJ010000003.1, from coordinate 35,458 downwards.
AGCGGGTGGCGGGAGACCGCCGGGCGCTGGCCGCCGACGGGGCCGGGGAAGCCGCCCAGCCCCAGCCCACGAACCACATCCCGGTGTCGAGCTGGCGTGCGCCGCGCCCCGCCGCCGGTACGCCCGTCCGGGGCCGTTCCCAGGAGCCGGCCGCCGAGGCCCCCAGCCTTCCGGCTGAAGGCACGCAGATCCGAGCCCGCGCAACCGAAGCGACGCACCCGCCCGCGGGCGAGCCCACGAGGCCTGAACGCGACGGAGCCATGACCGGCCGCGCCGACACGCACTCGCCGAACGGCGAGACGCCCAGGCCGTCCGCACCCGCCGGCGCCGAGCACCCGTCGAGCGGCGAGGGCGCCGTCCCCACGCCGCGACCGGCCGCCGACCGGCGAGCCGCTCGTACGACCCAGCCGGACATCCCCGTCACGCGGGGCCAGGCCGTTCCTCCCGGCGGGCTCGGGACCGAGGACGACGTCAAGGTCGCGGGCGTGCACCGCGAGGGAGCCAGCCCGGTCCGCCTGACAGGGACCGGCCAGCCCACACCTGACGGCTCCGGAGGCGAGCAGGGCGTCCCCGTCGAGGCCGCCGGGGTCGTGGAACGCCAGGACCGCAGGCGCCGTTCGATCAAGCCGTGGCGGCGTTCCTCCCGGGACATCGCGCACGAGGACGACGTCCGGACGATCGAGGCCCGCGAAGAGGTCGCGTCCGCCGAGAACATCGAGCAGCCGCCCGCCACCCCGCAGCTCGAGGTGCCGCCCGCACGGGTCACCCCGGACGCGCCCGCAGGCTCGGGCAAGCGCGCGCTGGTGTCCGGCGTCTGGCGCCCAGGCACCAACGCGGAGTTCTGGAAGGCCGAAGAGAACGGACCGTCGGCGACCATCGCCACCCCGACCACCCGGCCCGACATCCCGCAGCAGAAGGCCGACGGCACGCGCCCGGACATCCCCAAGGCCCCGCCCGCCACCCGTCCGGACATCCCCATGGTCCCCGGCGCGTTCGGTGGAGGCGACAAGGACGCGAACGACTGGCGCCCGGCCAAGGAAACCCGCAACGAGCAGCCCGCCCCCGCCTCAAGCGAAGGCGACAAGGCCCGCCCTCGCGCAGGAGCCGAGTCCGCACCCACCACGAACGATGGCTCGGGCCAGGTCGGCAAGCAGGACGCCCCCGACGCCACTGCACAAGGCTCGTCCGATGGCGCCCAGCAGACCGCACGCGAGGTGGCTGCGCAGGGTCCGCGCGACGATGCCGCTCAGCGTCCGCAGGAAGCCGCCGCCGAGGGCACGACTGACGATGCCGCTCGTGGTGCGCGTGCTGGTACGCCGCAGGGCGCCCACGGTGATGTCACGCGGGACGCTGCTGCCGAAGGCACAGGCGAGGGCGCTGTCCAGAGCACTGCAGCTGAGGGCGAGCGCGGCGTTGCCGCTCAGGTGGCGCGTGATGGTGCGCCGCAGGGCGCGGGCGAGGACGCCGCAGAGGATGCAGGCGAAGCTGCAGGTGACGGTGCCGCTCAGCCCGTGCGTGATGGTGTCGCTCGGGGCACGCGGGATGGTTCCGCTGAGGGTGTGCGGGGCGATGCTGTTCAGGGCGAGCCCGGTGGTGCCGCGCCAGGGACGCGCGACGGCGCAGTGAAGGGGCCGCGCGAGGTTGCTGCGCAGGGCTCGCAGGGCCAGACCGGCCAGGGCTCGCAGGGCCAAGCTGGACAGGGTTCGGACGACGAGGCTGCGCAGGGGCTGCGTGAGGTCGCCGCGCGTGGGGCGCGTGATGAGGACGGCCAGGGAACGCGTGACCAGGGCGGGCGTCCGCGAGATGGCGTTGCGCAGGGGCCGCGTGGGCTTGTGGCGCGTGGGGCGCGTGATGAGGACGGCCAGGGTACGCGTGATCGGGCTGCGCAGGAGCAGCGTGACGAGACTGGGCAGGGCCGGCGTGATGGCGTCGTGCAGGGGCCGGGAGACGGTGCCGTTCAGGATCCGCGTGATGGGGCTGAGCAGGGTTCGCGTGAGGTCGCCGCGCGTGGGGCTCGTGATGAGGACGGCCAGGGCGCGCGGGATAGGGCTGAGCAGGGGCGGCGCGACGGGGCTGCCCAGGAGGGGCGGCGTGATGGGGCTGAGGAGGGGCAGGATGTGCCGCCGCCTCGGCCTTGGTCTAAGGGGTTGTCCAAGCCGCCTGTGAGGTCGGGGACTACGGAGAACATGGTGTGGCCGCCCGTTCAGCGGCGGGACGTTCCGCAGCAGCCGGGCAGGGGGCCGCAGGGGCCGCCGCCTCGGCCGCCGCAGGGGACGCCGGTCAAGCCGCCGGCGCCGCAGCCTCGGCCGCAGATCGTTCCGGCGGCCGAGCAGGCTCCGCCGCGCGAGGTGCGGTCCGGGCCGCAGTCGCCGGTGCGGCCGCGGCCGTTGCCGCCGCCTCCGCCCGCGCCGCCGTCCGAGCCGGCGATCACGCCGCCGGGGCCTGAGCACGAGGTCAGCACGGGTGGGCTGCGCCGGCTCATCCAGGCCGTGGGCGGCGGGCACGGCGAGGCCGACGCGGAGTACGAGGCCCGGTTGCAGCAGCCGTTCCACGGGACCCGGCACATCGTGGTGCTGGGGTGCACCGGCGGCGCGGGGCAGACGGTGACGTCGCTGATGCTGGGGCACACGTTCGCCCAGCACAATGGCGAGCCGGTCGTGGCGATCGACGTCAACCCGGGACCGGGCGCGCTGGCGAGACGGACGCGAAGCGAGACAAATGAGACGCTGACGGGACTTATTACGCGGGCGGATCAGGTCACAAGCTTGACTGCTATGCGGCGGTACACATCTCAGGCCAAGTCGGGGCTCGATGTGATCGCGGCCGGGCGGAACCCGCTGCAGGCGCTGGACGACCGGGACTACGCGCTGGCGATCCGGACGATCGACAAGTTCTACTCGGTGACGCTGCTGGACGCGGCGGCGGCCGTGGTGGCGCGGGTGCTGCCGTACGCCGACCAGGTCGTCCTGGTGGCGCCGGCCAGCTCGGATGCGCCGCGGGCGGTCGCGATGACCTTCGAGTGGCTGGACGGGCACGGCTATGACGAGCTGAGGTCGCGGGCCGTCACCGTGATCAACGGGGTGAGCCGGCGGAGCATGGACGACGTCGAGCAGGCCGAGGCGGTCGCGCGGGGGCGTTGCCGGGCGCTGGTACGGATTCCGTGGGACGATCATCTGAGCATGGATCGCGCGCCCCGCAACGAGCTGAAGTCGTTGCGCGCGCCCACTCGCCGTGCCTATCTCGCGCTCGCCGGTGTGGTCGCCGGCGGGTTCAGTGTCATGCCCGAGCGTTACCAGGAGCTTGAGCAGGAGCAGGAGGCGACCCGATGAGCCGGGCTTCCAAGGCGCGGTCGAGCCGGCTGGCCGTACGGTACTTCGACGATCGGGTCCTGCTGACCGACAACGCGGCCTGGGCGTACTTCCGGCTGCCCACGGTGTCGTACGAGTTCACGACGGGGGAGGAGCGCGAGGCGCTCGCCACCAACATCACCATCGCCCTGGCCGGCATCCGGATGGCCGACGCCGAGGTGCACCTGAGGATCGCGCACCGGACCTACCCGGCCGCCGACTGGGCGCTCGCGCTGGACAACACCTCCGACGGCGGGTCGGGCTGGCGCGCCTACCTGGAGGAGACGTACGCGCACGTCTGGTCCAAGGACTTCTGGACCAAGGAGGTCTACCTCGGCGTACGGCTGGGCCAGCGCGGCATGGGCGCGCAGCTGTCGGGCGGGGTGCTGTCCACGCTGCTGGGCTTCTACAAGCGCAGCGAGCAGACGCTGGGCATGGAAGACGACGCGATCGACAAGAAGGAGATCGCGCGCTGGACCGAGCAGGCCGAACGCGTCGGGCGGGCCCTCGGCGGCTCGGCGCTGTACGCCAGGCACGCGGCCTCGACCGAGGTGGCGTGGCTCTTCCAGCACGCGGTGACGGCATCGCTGGCCGACCCGCCGCCCTCCGCGGTGGCCCGACGTACGTGGGGCAAGGGTGAGATCGAGGCGCTGGTGGAGGGGGCCATCCACAACGGGCGGTCCTACCTGCGGGTGGAGCAGCCCAACTTCAACGGGAACGGGCCGGGCGCCACGGCGCAGTCTTACGTGGCTTATCTGTCGTTCGCGCGGTTCCCGGACATGATGGCCTTCCCCGACGGGGAGCCGTGGTTCCACTACGCCGACTCGCTGCCGTTCCCGGTCGAGATCAGCGCGCGGATGAAGCTCATCTCGCCGGCGAAGGCGTCCAAGGACGTGTCGCGCAAGCTCGCGCACGCGCGGGACATGGATCAGCACATCCGGGAGGCGGGCGCGGAGGCGCCGATCGCCCTGGCCGAGCAGATCGACGCGGCGCGGATGCTGGAGCACGGCATCACCAAGGAGCGCCTGCCGTTCGTGTACGGCTGGCACCGGCTCATCGTCTCGGCGCCGAACGCCGAGCTGCTGGCGCAGCGGGTGGACGCGGTGGTCGAGCACTACCGCGACATCGGGATCGACGTCGTCAACTCGACCGGCGACCAGTTCTCGCTGTTCCTGGAGTCGCTGCCCGGGGATCGGATCCGGCTGAACGCGTACGCCCAGCGTCAACCGTTGCGGACCATCGCGGGTGGCATGCCGGTCGCCACGGTGGATCTCGGCGATAGGTCGGATGAGAACGGCGAGGGGTGGATCGGGCCGTACATCGGCGAGACGCTCGGCCGGGCGCGGTCCATCGTGCACTTCGATCCGCTGGTCGCGGCGGCCCGCAACCGGCCGACCGCGGTCGCGATCACGGGCGAGCCCGGCGGCGGCAAGACCACGCTGGCGCTGCTCCTGATCTACCAGATGGCGTTGCGCGGGGTCACGGTCGCGGCGATCGACCCCAAGGGCGACGCCGAGTCGCTGGTCGAGCTGCTGAAGGCGCGCGGGCGGAAGGCGCGCATCCTGCCGCTGGGATCGGCCGCGCCCGGACTGCTGGACCCGTTCTCGTTCGGGGACGACCTGGCGGCCAAGAAGACGATGGCGACCGAGACGCTGCGGCTGCTGCTGCCGCGGATGTCGGAGGAACGCGAGTCCGCGATGATCCAGGCGGTCGGCGCCGTGGCGAACGCGGACCGGCCTTCGCTGGGGAAGGTCGTGGACTACCTGGAGGGCTCGGACGACCCGGCCTCCAAGAACCTCGGCGCCGTGCTGCGCTCGATGTCGGAGATGCGGCTCGCGCGGCTGTGCTTCGACCCGTCGGGTGGGGAGCGCATCGACACGGCCGGGTGGACGACCGTGTTCACGCTCGGTGGCCTGACGTTGCCGGATGTGGCCATCTCGCGCGAGGACTACTCGTACGAGCAGCGGCTGTCGGTGGCCCTGATGTACCTGGTGTCGCAGTTCGCCCGGCGGCTGATGCACGGCCTTGACCGGCGGCTACCCAAGGCGATCTTCCTGGACGAGGCGTGGGCCATCACATCGACACCCGAAGGCGCGAAATTGGTGCCGGAAGTGTCGAGAATGGGGCGCTCTCGCAACACTGCGTTGATCCTGGTCTCACAGAACGCCGGGGACCTCTTGAATGAGCAGGTGACCAACTGCCTGTCATCGGTGTTCTCCTTCCGTTCCTCGGAACGGATCGAGGTCGGGAACGTCATGTCGCTACTGGGGGTCGAGAACAGCGACGAACACAAGGCCGTGCTCCGCAACCTGGGCAACGGCGAGTGCATCTTCCGGGATCTGGACGGGCGAGCGGGTCGCATCGGGGTCGACCTCATCTCGGACGAGCTGCAGCGCTGGCTCGACACCAACCCGACCCGGTCCCGTCCAGAGTCGTCAACACTGACCGTCGCGGGGGCCGAGGCCGAGGAGGTCCATCGATGAAGGGTCCCCGTCACCGGGCCGTTCGCGTTCAGCGATCTCCCGGGGAGGGCCTCGACCGCGCACTTTTCGACCGTTCCGGCCGCCCCCGCCGCCGACCCCGGCGCCGGACGTCCCGGCCGCGGAGCCGTCGAACCGCGCTGTTGCTCATCTTGATGTCGCTGTTCCTGGTCAGTCCGCTGTCGCCGGCGGCGTCGGCATTTCCCGGCCCGCCAGGATCCAACCCCAACGACGCCTGCGCTCCCGCTCCCAACCCGGCTCCCGAGCAGTACCTGTCGGGTACGGACGGCATGATCAAGCCGCCGGACTACCCGAACCAGAAGCTCCAGACGACGCCCGCCAAGGACCTCACGTACTACGACCGCTACGGCACGGCCGGGCAGAACTGGTACGCGGTCGACATGGGCTGCTCGGACGCGATGGCGATGATGGGCAACGCCCTCGCCAACACCACGTTCACCCTCGTCCGGGCGATCGACCGTACGACGATCAGCGTCTACCAGGCGGCCGCGTCCGAGTCGCTGCTCGGCTGGCTGAAGGGCACCGTCGACGGCGTCATCAGCGGCATGGGCAAGACCTTCAACGCCCGCTACTGGTCGTGGGTGGTCATCCTCGGCGCCATGTGGCTGGCCTGGTGGGGGCTCGTGCGCAAGCGAGCCTCCAAGGTCACCGAGGGCGTGATCTGGATGGTCGCGGCCATGGTCGCCTTGATCTGGCTGGTGGCGAGACCGGCCGACTTCACAACGCTGGGGACGAAGGTCTCGGCGGCCACAAGCGCGGCGTTCAATGCCGCGCTGCCACAGAGCGATACCAAGGGCGGCACCTGCATACCCGCACCGCAGGGCCAGCCCGATCCGCTCAAGTCGCCGAACGTCGACGCCACGACGCGCAACGCCAACGGGCTGTGGGTGGCGCTGGTCTGCAAACCGTGGTTGATGGGCGAGTTCGGAACGACCGACCCGAACGCCCAGGTGGTCAAGGACAACGCCGACAAGCTGCTGTGGTCGCAGGCAGTGGACTTGCCTGAGACGTACGGCGGGCAGAAGGTCGACCTGGGCAAGAAGGCCGACGCCTACAAGGCCGTGTCCAAGGACATCAAGGACAACCACGGCGGCACGTACGCGGTGTTCCAGGGCAAGAACTGGACCAGCCGCCTGGCCGTGGCCTTCGGTGGTCTGTTCGCGGCGCTGGTCGCCGGGCTTCTCATCCTGGTGATCGCGATCGCGCTCATCGTCGTGAAGATCGCGTTCCTGCTGCTCTTGGTCGCCGGTCCGATCTTCCTCGGCATCGGCATCCATCCCGGCATCGGCCGGGTGATCGCCATCCGGTGGCTGGAACTCTTGCTATCGATGCTGCTGAAACAGGCAGCACTGATAGGTGTGCTGTCTCTGTTGTTGTGGGCGTACGGGCTGATCCTCGGCGAGACGCTGCCATGGGGCCTGCAGATCCTGCTGATCGCGCTGGTGACGTTCGCGGCGTTCATCTACCGCAAGCCGTTCCAGCACCTGTTCTCGGCGGTCGGATACTCGGCGGTCGGCTCTCGCGAGAAGAGCGAGGCGCACCTCGACAAGTCCGTCTTCGAGGCCCGCAAGAACACCCTGGCGGCGGCCACAGCGGCTGCGGCTCCCGCGGCGGCCGGCTACCGGCTCGCCCGCTGGGGTGGCAAGCGCGACGCCGCGGCCGATGGCGGTGCCGTACCGGACGCCGCGACGGCCGGAACGGGCTCGGCGGGCGACAGACGGACCGCGATCGGCGCTGCCGGAGCAGGCGAGGGATCATCGCCCGACGCGGCTCCCGTTCTCGCCGCCAAGCCCCGTACGGGCGCGGCGGCGGGCCAGGGACGCTCGCGGCGCGGTGCCCCTCCGCTCAACCTGCCGACGCGTGCGCGCGGCCTGGCCGGTGACACCAACGGCACCGTCACGGCTCGCGCCGGCGACGGCTCGTCCAACGGCGGCTCTGCCGGAACGGGCGGAGGCGTAGCCGGCGGAGGAGCCGGAGCGACGAGGCCCACCTCGTGGGGTCGCGGTTCCGGTGGCGGCGCGGCTTCCGGTGGTTCTGGAGGCTCAGGCTCAGCCCGCTCTGGTGGCTCGGGTGGTTCCGGGAGCTCTGGCGGCAACGGCTCGGGTGGCAACGGTGCGTCCGGTGGCGCGCCGGCCGGCGGAGGCTCTGGAGCGTCGGGCGGCGGCGGATGGTTCGGAGGCCGGTCGTCGAGTGGCGCCGGGCGCGGCCGCAGCCGGGCCGGCGGTGGCGGCGCGGACTCGGGCGGCTCTCGCGGTTCGGGTCGTTCGGGCGGCGGCGGTACGCCGTCGCGCGGCAGGAGCGGTGGCGGTTCCCGGGGCGGCGCACCGGCTTCAGGCGGCTCGGGTTCAGGCTCGGATTCAGGCGTTCCCAGGCCGCGTACCGGCGTAGGTTCCGGCTCGGCCTCAGGTCAGGGCGATGGCCAGCAGCCGCCGCCACTGTGGGGAAAGAGGGGCAGTGAGGAGGGCCCGCCGATACCGTTCTGGCTGCGTCCGGCCGACAGTGAGTCAGAACGGGATCAGTGATGAACCTGACGGATCGTCAGCGCAAGCTTCTCTTCGCGGGGCTTGTGGTGCTCCTGGCCGTCATCGGCGTCTACCTGACGCTGATGGCGCCGGGCGGCGGCTCGGACGACAAGGCCGACTCGCCCGGTAAGACACCGAGCGCGGCGCCGTCGGTGTCATCCGGGCCCAGCGGACCGGCCTCGCCCCCACCCGGGATTTCGAGCACCGTCGATCCGAAGACGTTCGACGTCTACAAGCTGCTCCCGTTCAGCCAGCAGGAGTTCGCGACGGCCGCCGACCTCGCCCAGAAGTTCATCGTGGCGAACGGCACGTACCGCTTCGACGAAGCCCCTCAGACCTTCGTCGGGCGGCTGTCCGGGCTGGTCACCGATCAGCTCCTCACCGACCTCCAGCGCAGCGCCAGCGCGCCCGGCATGCTCGATGAACGCCGCCAGGACCAGGTCGTCGCCGACTGCACCGCGACCCTGGATCGCGTCCGCAACATCGAGGACAACTCGATCATCTTTCTGGTCACCGGGAACCAGCAGGTCACCAAGGCGGGCAAGAAGACCACCGACCGCCAGCAGTGGGCCGTGACCGTGTCCCGCGACGGCGGCTCGCTCAAGGTCTACGGCTTCGAGCCCGCCGACGACGGCCAGCAAGGCGACACCGGATGAACCGCCGCAGGGTTCTCATCGGCGTCGCACTCGGTGCCGTGGGCATGCTCTTCGTCGCTCTCATGATCGTTCCGGTGCTGTTCGGTGCCAGCCAGTTCATGTATGGGAACGGCGCCAGTAACGCGGGCTGCGTGGACGTCTCCGACGCGGGCATTCAGCCCGGCGAGGCGAACGACGCACGCGCGATCCCTGCCAACTACCTGCAGCTCTATAAGAAGGCGGGCCAGGACTACGGCATCCCGTGGAACGTCCTCGCCGGCATCGGCAAGGTGGAGACCAGCCACGGCACGTCCAAGCTCCCCGGCGTGAGCAGCGGCGAGAACTACGCAGGGGCGGGCGGCCCCATGCAGTTCCTCCAGGCGACCTTCGACTCGTTCGCCGTCGACGGCAACAAGGACCACAAGAAGGACCGCTACGACCCCGCCGACGCCATCCCCACCGCCGCCGCCTACCTGAAGCACAACGGCGCCCCGCAACGCATGAAGACCGCCATCTTCATGTACAACCACTCGTGGGACTACGTGAACCTGGTCCTCGACTGGGCCAAGAAGTACGGCGGCGGCGACTTCAAGGTCGTTCAGTCCAACGGCATCGACTGCCAGGACAACCAACTTCCCCCCGGCCTCAGCGGCCTCGTCGCGCGCATCGTCGCGTTCGCCATGTCCCAGCGCGGCAAGCCGTACGTCTTCGGCGCCAACGGTCCCGACGCGTGGGACTGCTCCAGCCTGATCCAGGCGGCCTACCGCGCCGCGGGCATATCGATCCCGCGCGCCACCTGGGGTCAGTACCCGTTCGGCGTACGAGTCCCCAAGGGCCAGGAGCAGCCCGGTGACCTCGTGTTCTTCAACTCCGGCCCCGGCACCTCGGCCGATCACCCCGGCCACGTCGGCATGGTCATCGGCAAGAACAAGATGATCGTCGCGCGCTGCACGCTCTGCGATCCCGCGATCGGCGTCTTCCCCTACAAGCGGGGCGACTGGGTCGGCGTGACCCGTCCGCTCGCGCGCCCCGACATCCAGAAGAAGCTGAGCCAGCTGAACGCCGACGCCGCCGCGCAACCCGGCGGATGATCACTCCCTGAAATCAACCGATTCCACAGCGCGTACGAACGTTGTCGTACAGGATGTCGGCATGTCCTTCCCGCTGATGCCCGGCTACGACCACATCAACGTCGTCGCCGACCTCGATCCCGCCGCGGCGGTCCGCGACCGAGAGCTGGGCGATCGGACGCTGGAGTTCGGCAAGCTGGTCGAAATCGGCGCGCCGGACTTCGGTTACGCGGTCCAGAAGGGCACCGAGTGGCGCATCCTGAGCGCCGGCGGAGGCGACCCCGAGGGCGCCCGCTACAGCCTGGCCATCTACCTCCGCCAGAGCGCCATAGAGGGCGAGTGGGACCCCGAGACCGCGGACGCGATGCGTTCCGTAGCGGCACGCCTGGACCCCGAAGAGGGCGAGCAACTCGCCAAGGACGAATGGGAGATCGGCGATCGTCGCTACCGGGTCATACGCATCACCAAGTTCACCCTCATCGGCAACGGCACCATGGAGCCGCCCCGCCCCACCGACACAGACCCACCCGAGGAAGCCCGCTTCCTCGACGACTACCTGATCGACCCGCGCGCCCCCGCCGGCCAATGGGAGGCGAACCTCCGCCTCAACCTCGTCGGCTTCATGCCACCCCGTTCCACCAGCACCGCCGAGATCGAAGCCGAGGCCCGCCACGCCATCCGCACCCACCCGGGCGTGATCCTGCTCCCTCCCACCTTCACCGTCGTGGAGATCGAGGGAACCAAGTGGAAGCCGTTCACCGGCGGCGAGGGCCCCGAGCACGCGCGCCATCTCCTGGCCCGCTACTTCGGCGACATCCTGCCCCGCCTCCGCGAGTTCCGCGGCGAGCCCGCCACCGATGCCGAACGCGCCGAGTGGGCCGAGGCGGAACGCCATATCGAGAAGAGCAAGGGCCATGACTTTCATGTCATGGGGCGCCACTTCAGAACGATCCGCATCTCCCGCATGCTGCGCCTAGGCCGAGACGGCCCAGAGGCCCCCCGCGCCTCCGACCAGGAACGCTTCAGCCTCACCCGCACAACCACCGACGAAGAGACCTGACACCCGCCCTTGTCCAGGGCGCTGCCCCGGAGTTGGCGCGGCGGTTAGATGTGGATGCCACGCCCATGCACGTCATGCTCCGCGGCGGGGAATCGTTCTAGGGTCGGCTTTGCCATGTGCGAAGCTGCCCCCAGACGAGCCCGAGGAGACGGCGATGACGAGTCCATCCGATTCCGGTGAGCCGCAGTACCCTCCGGGGCCAGGCCGGTACGGGCCACCGAGTGCACCTCCCCTGCCTCAAGGCCACCCGAATTCGGGGCACGTTCCCGGCCCGCGCGGCACCGGGGGAGCGGGTGGCGCGGGTGGCAACCAAGGCGGCCCACGCGACCAGGGTCAGGGGTGGGGGCCGGGTCCTCAGGGGACCGGACCCTTGCGTCAGCCTCCGGGTCCCCAAGGCGGCTGGGAGCCTTCGCGTCGTGAGGCTCCGCCCACCAAGGGCCTGGTCGCATCGCTGTTCGACACCAACTTCGATCACATGGTCACGGTCTCCCTGATCAAGATCGTCTACCGCATCCAGCTCGTTCTGATCACGCTGTTCGCGATCGTGATGGGCTGGTACGGACTGGCGTTCCTTGAGTGGAACACCACGCTCGGCGTGATGACCCTCATCGCCACCCCGCTCGTCTGGATCGCGCTCGTCCTCGGCGTGCGCATGACGCTGGAGTTCCTCATCAACCAGTTCAAGATCAGCGAGTATCTGCGGATCATGAAGGACAAGAGCTGAGGCGGGTTAGGCTCGGCTGGGTCTCGGGATTGGGGCAGGGGTAGGTGGCCGACTTCCAGGAGGGTCCGCCGGAGACGCGGCGGGAGCCGGGTGTCACGCAGCGGGATCCTCGGGTTCCGGGGCCTCGGGGGCCGGGAGCCACGCGGCGGGACGGGGGCGCGGCGGGCGGTGGGCAGCAGGGGTTGATGCAGCTGCCCGCGGAGCTGGCGGAACGGTTCGAGTTGGTGGCCGAGCTGCCGGTGCAGGGGGCCGAGTCGGACCTGCTGCTGGTGCGGGACGCCCTGGCCGGCGAGTACGTGGTGAAGGTCTTTCGGCGGGGGTACAGCGCCGACCGGGATGTGTGGGCGAAGCTGCCGGGGCTGGACTCGCCGCATGTGGTGCGGATTCTGGAGACCGGGCATGCGGGCGGCCGGGACTATGAGGTCACGCCCTATGCGCCGGAGGGGAACCTGCGGGGGTTGATGGGTGGGCCCCTGCCGGTCGAGGTCGTGGTGCGGGTCGTTGCTCAGCTTGCTGAGGGGCTGGGGGACCTGCACCGGGCCGGGGTCGTGCACCGGGATTTGAAGCCGGAGAACGTTCTGATTGTGGGGGCTGACCCGCTTCAGCTTGTGATTACTGATTTTGGGCTCAGCAAGGTGCTCGATCAGAGTGTTGTTTATGCGTCGTCGTCGCGGACGTTGGCTTATGCGGCGCCGGAGTCGCTGTCGGGGCAGGTGTCGCCGGCGCGCGACTGGTGGTCGCTCGGCATGATCGTGCGGGAGCTTCTCACGGGGCGGGCGCCGTTTTTGGGGCTGAGTGAGACGGCGGTCGTCGATCATTTGGCTACGCGGGCCGTGCCGGCTGATGACGTGGCTGACCCGCGGGTGCGGTTGTTGTGCCAGGGGCTGCTCACGCGCGATCCGCGGCAGCGGTGGGGCGCGGAGGAGGTCTCGGAGTGGCTCGGGGGTGGATCGCCTCGGGTCGTTGAGGAGGCGGCGCACCCGGTCGCGCCGGAGGGGGCAGGGCTGCCTTTCAACGGGCAGCGGTATACGGACCGGGCCGAGCTGGCGCGGGTCCTTATTGACCAGTGGGACTACGCGGCCCTGTATTTCTTTGGGCGCGGGGAGTCCGGCGAGGCTTGGCGCAGTCTGCGGGAGTGGCTGGCGGAGGTTCCGGACGACAGCCGGATCGGGCTGATCGACGGGTATCTGACGACCGGGCTTCCCGCCGATGTGAAGCTGCTGCATCTGGTGCGGTGGCTTGATCCGTCGCTGCCGCCGCACTTCCTGGGGCGGCGGGTGACGGGTGATGACCTGGCTGGTTTGGCGGGGCAGGCGCAGGATGCCTCGCATCCCGACCATCGGACCGCGTGTCTGCTGGGGCGGGAATTGTGGGACCAGAATCTGCTGCAGGTCCTGGTCGGATTTGAGGGCGGGCGGGATCTCGCCCGGGTCGATGACCAGTGGCGCAGTCATGTGACGGCGTGGAACAAGCTCGCCGGGTGGCTGCGGGAGCACGAGTCGACGCCGCCCGCTTTGGCGGCGAGGTTGCCCGATGCGGGAGCCACGGATGTGAAGGTGGCCGGGACGCGGGGGCCGGTCGTCGCGGACGACCCGCCGGTGGTGTTGCTGACGCTGCTGGCGCTGGCGGCCAAGCCCGCGGAGACGCGGCGTTCGCTGGCCGAGGCGGCGGCGCGGGCACGGGCGGCGGTGCCGGAACGGATCGCCTGGTTCGAGTGGATGGCCGGCGCGGCCGGTGACGATCCGCTGCGGCTGCTGACCGTCGTACGGGCCGCACCCCAGGCCGTCGCGGAGGCCGAGGGGCACGCGCGCGGGCGGGACGCGGCCAAGCGGGAGTCCGAGGCGCTGCAGGAGCAGTGGGCCGACCGGGAGCGGCGGCGGCTGGCCGGGCGGAACGCGGCCGTTGCGAGGGCCGTTGCCTGGTCGTTGCCGTTGTTGGCTGTGTGGCTGTTCGTCAGCTGGCTGGTCGGGGCGTCGGGAGGGGACGACAGCGGGACGACCAAGTCGGTTGGGGGGTTCCAGGGCGGGGGCGGCATCTCGTTCGGCGTCCTGGCCGTGCTGTCGGTGCTCGCGTGGGCGGTGCAGTGCGGCAGTGAGGTTGTTGTCGCCCGGGCGCAAGGTAAGGACTACCTGCCGTTCGGGCCGTGGTCGTGGATGTCGCGGCTGCTCGGCGCGGGCGGTCGCGGGCTGTCCAAGGCCTCGCAGACGATGTCGGGAGCGGCGCAGCGGACCGGGCGGCGCGGCTGCGGGCTGCTGCTCCTCGCCGGGATCGTTCCGCTGCTGCTGATCCTGTTGCTGATGGCCGTGCTGACCTCGGTGGCGAGCCTGCTGTGGACGTTCATGCTGGTGGCGGTCGCGGCCGGGCACGCGGTCGGGGCGGGCGTACGGCTGCATTGGTGGCGGCAGGCGCACGAGGTGGCGGAACGAGACTTTGGAGGCACTAGGTGAGCAGCGGCGTCGAGGCCGACATCGCGCTGGACGCGGCGGTCGTCCTCAGCCTGGGCATGAACCGGGTGCTGGGACGGACCGCCGGGCTGGCCGGACGCGGGGCGGAGGCGCTGGCCGCGCTCGCGGCGGACAAGGCCGAGGCGCGGGCGGCGGCACTGGCCGACGCGCAGGCCTACGACCAGGTCCTGCGCGAGGTGCTCGCCCGCAACGCCCGCATCGCCGCGCTGGAGGAGACCCGCGGCAAGCTCGGCGCGAACGATGTCGAGCTTCCCGCGCCGCTCGAGGTGGGCGAGGACCAGGCGGCCGAGGAGCTCACCGCCTGGTGCGCCGACGCCGACCGGCGGCTCGACGAGATCGAGCACGGGCTGTCCGAACGGCTCGCCGCCCAGGTCGCCGCCGAGATCTTCACCGTTCCGGCGGAGGGGCTGAGGGCCGACACCGGGGGGTCACGCCCCGACGACCACGCGGAAGCCACCGGAGCGGAAGCAAGCCGCGCGGAAGCGGGCAAAAAGGACGCCGGGGTCGAGGACGATGAGGTCCGGCGGACGCTTGAGCGGGTGCTGAAGAGGCTGCTGCCCGACACCACGGCCGAGGACCGGCGGGCCGTCGCCGAAGCCGTACGGCTGCTCGCCGAGACGCCCAGCGTGGCGGAGGCGGAGGCCGTGCTGACCGAGGTGCGGCTGCGCGTGAAGGCGGCCAACGACCACACCGAGCTGCACCGCGAGGCCGAGCGGCGGCGGGCGGCGGAGCGGGAGGCGGCCGAGCAGGCGGAGGCCGAACGGCGGTACGTGCTGGACTCGATCACCACCGCGTTCCAGGACATGGGGTACGAGGTCGACGCCGGCTTCGAGACCCTCACCGCCGACGACGGCACGCTCGTTCTGACCAGGGGCTCCTGGCCTGACCACAGCGTGAAGATGCGGCTGGGCGACCGGCAGGTACGGGCCGCGATGGTCCGGGAACGGCCCGCCGAGAGCGAGGACGACCGGCGCCTGGACGCCGAGCGCGAACAGGAGTGGTGCGAGGCGTTCGAGGCGGCGCGGGAGCGGTTGGAGGGGGCCGGGGTACGGTCGGCGGTGACCTGGCGGCTCGACCCTGGCGTGCAGGAACTGCCCGTCACCGCCGCGGCACGGCAGACTGGAGCACGTGCCGGCACACGGGCCGGGGCGCGTAAGGGAGAACGTTCCGGAGAACGGGAACGCCAACGGGAGCGCGAGCGGAGTGAATGATGACTGAATCGCCGACCCTCGGGGGGCGGCTGCCGGGCTGGCCGCCGTTCATCCGCGAGCTCGACGCGACGCTGTCGGTGCACTCCCAGTACGTCCTGTCGGGCAACCTCTACGACAGCTTCCTCGCGCCGCCGATGGACAGCAGCGGGCCGGCGCGGCTGCTGCCGCTGCGCGACCTGCTGTGGGAGTGCCTGCGGTCCAGCGGCTTCTCGTGCCTGCTGGTGTACGACCCCGTGGACGGCCTCCAGGTGCTGCCCGACACCGACGACGAGATCGGCGACGAGGCGGCGAAGGCGGCCGAGCGGCTGCTCGGCAAGCTGAAGGACGAAAAGCCGTCCCTGGAACGATTGACCAAGCTCATGGCCGCCGTGGCGCGGCCCGAGGACGACGTGCGCGCCGCGTTCATCATCGACTCGGCCTCGCGCATCGCGCGCACGCCGACCGACCTGGAGCCGGCCGAACGCGACTTCTTCCGCTTCTGCACGAAGCTGTCGCGGTCGGCGACGCCGGTACGGGTCGTGGGCGCGCGCCCGAAGCCGCTCTACAACCCGATCCTGTGGCTGGTGGAACGGCCCGGCGACCTGCCGCCGTGGATGACCACCGACAACGAGAACATCCGGGAGATCACGATCCCGCGCCCGCACCTGGGCGACCGGCAGGAGACCGCGCGGCTGCTGGCGCGCGCGTTCGGGGTGTCGGACGTGGGGGAGGACGCGGCGGCGGCCGAGGCGTGCGACGCGTTCGCCGAGCAGGCCGACGGGCTCACCCTCCAGTCGATGATCGAGGTCACGCGGCTGGCGAAGGAGCGCAACGTCTCCCTGGCCGACCTGCCCGACGCCGTACGGACCTACAAGCTCGGCGTGCTCGACAACCCGTGGAGCCGCGGTCATCTGCGGCGGCGCGTGCTGGAGGGCGAGAAGCGGGTGCCCGAACGCGTCATCGGCCAGCCGCAGGCGGTGACCAAGACCCTCGACATCCTCAAGCGCGCCGTGCTGGGGCTGTCGGGCGCGCAGGCCACCCGGTCGGGCAGCCGGCCGCGCGGCGTGCTGTTCTTCGCCGGGCCGACCGGAACCGGCAAGACCGAGCTGGCCAAGGCGATCACCGAGCTGGTCTTCGGCGACGAGTCGGCCTATCTGCGGTTCGACATGAGCGAGTTCTCCGGCGAGGGCTCGGGGGACCGGCTGATCGGGTCGCCGCCGGGGTACGTGGGGCACGAGGCGGGCGGCGAGCTCACCAACGCCGTCCGGGAGGATCCGTTCCGGGTGATCCTTTTCGACGAGATCGAGAAGGCGCATCCGCGGATCCTGGACAAGTTCCTGCAGATCCTGGAGGACGGACGGCTCACCGACGGGCGCGGCAACACCGTGCATTTCTCCGAGTCGATCCTGATCTTCACGTCCAATCTCGGGATGTACACCCAGGCCCGCGACATCACCGTTCGGCCGGACCTGGCGGCGGCGCCGTCGCGGGTGCAGAACATCACCCCGGACATGGACTACGAGGAGGTCGAGGCGCGGATCAAGTCTGCGGTCGCCGACCACTTCACCGACGTTCTTAACCGGCCCGAGATCCTCAACCGGCTCGGCGACAACGTCGTGGTGTTCAACTTCATCAACGGCGAGGCCGCGGAAAAGATCTTCGAGCTGCAGTTCGCCAACATCTGCCGCCGGGTCGCCGAGGAGCACCGGCTCGTGCTCGCGGTCAAGGGCGACGCCCGCCAGACCCTGCGGGAATGGTGCACCGGCGAGCTCGACAAGGGCGGCCGCGGCATCGGCATGGCCCTGGAGGCCTACTTCGTCAACCCGCTCGCCCGCGCCCTGTTCGATCGCGAACTGGTCCCCGACGAGCGCATCACCGTGTCCGCCATCCACCGCGAGGGCAGCATCGTCAGCCTGGACCTCCAGTGACTCCCGTCACTCCCGAGGCCCCCGGCCCCGACGGTGACGGGGCGGATCCGGGGGGTGGTGGATCACGTGGAGTGACCGAGTTGTTGCTGGCCA
Source organism: Actinomadura barringtoniae (assembly GCF_017573505.1). Classification (GTDB taxonomy): domain Bacteria; phylum Actinomycetota; class Actinomycetes; order Streptosporangiales; family Streptosporangiaceae; genus Spirillospora; species Spirillospora barringtoniae. The sequence continues at coordinate 17,923 of NZ_JAGEOJ010000003.1, read as the reverse complement.
AGGCCCATTTTCCGGTGACCACACTCGGCCCCGGAATCCGTGCCGGGATCTGGATGCAGGGTTGTACGCTGCACTGCCCCGGTTGCCTGTCCCGCGACACCTGGGACGCCGATCCGGCCAAGGCGGTGCCGGTCGAGGCGGTGCTCGGCTGGCTGGCGTCGCTGCCGGGGCCGGTGCAGGGAGTGACGATCTCGGGTGGAGAGCCGTTCCAGCAGCCCGCCGCCCTCGCCGAGCTGCTCCGGGGAATCCGCACGTGGCGGGAGGAGTCGCCACGTGAGACGATTCCGTTGGACATTCTCGTCTACAGCGGATATGTCTACTCTCGGCTCTCGCGCTCCACCGAGACGCGCGAGATCCTTGAGATGTGTGACGCCGTCGTCGCGGGACCGTACGTCGACCGTCTCAACCCGGGGGGGCGACACCCACAGGGTGGCTCTCTACTCTGGAGGGGATCGGCCAACCAGCGGATCGTGCCGCTGACCCCGTTGGGGCAGGAACGGTACGGAGCGGCGGCCGGCGACATGGCAAAGGAAGAAGCAGGGCCCCGAGTGCAGGTGTCCGTGGATGAGGGGCCGGAGGGAAGGCGGGTGTACTACATCGGGATCCCGCGAAGGGGTGACATGGAGCACCTCACATCGACGCTTGAACGTGCAGGGGTGCGCGCCGGGGGTGTGTCATGGCGACCTTGAACTGCCCAGTCTGTGACGCTCCGTTCCAGCCTGGCGATCTGCTCTGCCTGAGCTGCGGTGCCAACCTCGCCCGTGCGGGCGGTGGACGGCGCAACGCCGGTGGAAACGACCCCCAGCAGCCTCCCCGCATGCCCCCGCCTCCCGCTCCGCAGCAGCAGTACGGTCAGCAGCCGTACGGCCAGGAGCCATACCAGCAGCACCCTCAGCAACCGGACCCCTACCAGCAGCAACAGCAGGCTCCGGACAACCCGTACCAGCAGCAGGCTCCCCCGCAGCAGCAGGCCCCTCCGCCTCCCCAGGACCCCTGGGGTGCTCCCCAACAGCCTCAGCAGCCGCAGCATCCGCCTCAGCAGGGCGGTGGCGGTGGTGGCGGCCAGGATCCCTGGGGACCGCCGCTGCAGCAGCCTCAGGGGCCGCCGCAGGATCCTTTCCAGCAGCCTCCGGATCCGTATCAGCAGCAGGCCCCTCCGCCGCAGCACCAGGCTCCTGATAATCCGTACCAGCAGCAGGCCCCGGACAACCCGTACCAGCAGGCTCCGGACCCGTATCAGCAGGCACCGGATCCCTATCAGCAGCAGGCGCCGCAGCAGCAACAGCAGCAGGCCCCGGACCCCTGGGGCCAGCCGCAACAGCAGCAGCCTCCCGGTGGTCAGGGATGGGGTCCGCCCCAGCCGCAGGCTCCGGACCATCAACAGCAGCAGCACATGCCGGGCGACCACCCGTTCCCGCCGCCCCCGCATCAGCCCGATCAGCGGCCTCCCATGCCGCCGACGCACGGGCGGGAGGCGACGCTGCTGCCGTCGGACGCCGCGATGGGCCAGCAGCAGCAGCCGCAGAGCACGGCGTTCATGTGCCCGTACTGCGAGGCGGTGCTCACCAACCCGGGCGCCGCGCAGTGCGACTCGTGCCTGCGCCCGCTGCCGCAGCGGGGCACGCCGGTACTGCGGGTGCACTTCCCGACGGGCGAGCTCAAGATCTCGGTCGGCCAGCACCTGGTGCTCGGCCGGGACGCGGGCCAGTCCCCGGTGGCGCAGACGTTCACGCAGTACGACAACGTGTCGCGCCGGCACTCCACGGTCTGGCTCGACCCGTCGGGCACCGCCTGGGTGCGCGACGAGGGCTCCACCAACGGCACCTTCGTCAACGGTGAACGCCTGCCGCGCGGCGTGGAGGCGCCCCTCCGCGACGGCGACCAGCTCCGCCTGGCCGCCGACGTCACCGGCACTGTCCAACTGAACTAGCGCCCAGCCAGCCAGCCCGCCCGCCTGTCTGCGGAGGCGGCGGCGAGCACGAGTCACCGAAAGGGCGGCTCTCCCACCGGGAGGGCCGCCCTTTCGCATGCCTGCACGCCCTCACGAACACCGAACCGTGCCGTACGGCCGCCGAATACCGGGCCGTACGCACTCCGGATCATGACCGACGGGCGCGGCGGATAAACCGCCACCTTCCGGGAATTAGCCACTTAAAACTAATAGCGGAAAAATGGTCGTCAGTGCAGCTCGCAAGGGGTGTAAGAAGGCCACGCGAGAGTGTTTATCGGTTCGTGTCCGCATTCTCTCCGCTCTGAACGAGATGCCCGTGGTAGGAATATGCATCTCGCGAGCAATGGTCTCGCGGATGGCAATCAGCCCCACTTCCGGGAATTGCACCTCTGGAGCTTTCGTGAGCCTTGGTTCTCAGCGTGCGCGCATCAATGGTCCGTTCCCGCTCGGCGCCGCGGCCGCGGTGGCGGTCGCCCTGCTGGCGTCCGGCTGCGGCGGCAGCAAGAGCGCCGGGGCCGAGGGGAACACGTCCTCGAACGCGGCCAAGCTGCCGCAGACGACCACCTACACGACCGTCAAGTCCCTGCCGCTGGACAGCGGGACCGACGGCGGCGACGGCACCGTGGTCCGCCCGGCCAAGGACCTGCCGATCTCCGCGACGCCGGGCGGACCGGCCGTCGCGACCCTCCCGACCACCCAGCTGGGCGGCCCCACCTGGGTGCCCGTCGTGGAGTCCAAGCCGGGCTGGCGCCGCGTTCTGCTGCCCAGCAGGCCGAACCGCGCCACCGGCTGGGTGCCCGACAACGGCGGCCTCACCGTCGCGCGCAGCCCGTACACCATCAAGGTCGACCTCAGCGACCGGAAGCTGACCCTCGCCAAGGCCGGCAAGACGACCGGCGCCTGGAAGGTCGCCGTCGGCGACGCCAAGACCCCGACGCCGACCGGGCGGACGTTCCTACTGGCCCTGCTGAAGCCGGCCAAGCCGACCTTCAGCCCGCTGATCCTGCCGGTCGGCACGCATTCCGCAACGCTGGACAGCTTTGGCGGCGGGCCCGGCACCGTCGCGTTTCACGGCTGGACGGACAAGGCCGTTTTCGGAAAGGCCGTCACGCACGGCTGTGTCCGCGTTCCGGCGGACGCCCTGACCCAACTCTCATCGGTCGCGCTCGGGACGCCCGTACTCATTACGGACTGACGAGCCTTCCCAATTCACCCCCCACAAAGGAGAACGATATGCGCTGGTCACACATGGCCGTCGCCGGCCTTCTCGCCGCCCCCCTCGCCATGACGGCGGCCCCCGCGTACGCGACGAACACCGGCTACGGCTCGGCGTACGCGATCACCGCCGCCGGCCCGGTGGCCATCCCGCCGACGACCACGGTGTCCTCGGCCGGCCGCCGGCCGCTCAGCAAGAGCCTGATCGCGCTTCCGGCCAACCCGGTGCTGCACGCCCGCGCGCTCAACTCGGCCGCCTGGGCCGGTCACGCCCGCGCGAGCGTCGCCGAGCTGGCCCTGGCCAAGGCCCAGCTGGTCGCCAAGCTCGTCACGGCCACGTGCGAGCACGGCCGCGGCGCCTCGCACCTGGTCCACGTCAAGCTCGGTGGCCACGTCCTCGCCGCCACCCCGCGCCCGAACAGCGGCATCGACATCGCGCTCGGCCCGCTCGGCACCGCGACCGGCATGCTCAACAAGCAGGTCCGCAACGCCGACGGCAGCCTCACCGTCACCGCCATCGAGCTGAAGGTCCCGCTCGGCCCCGCCGGCGTCCAGACCATCAGCGTCGCGTCCGCCACCTGCGGTGGCACTGGCAGCGGCGCCGTCGACCCGTCCGCCCCCGACGAGCACACCCCGCCGAACGGCAACGGCGGCCCGGGCGCTCCGGGCACCCCCGGCCACCCGGCCGCCCCGGCGCCCAAGCCGACCCCGGTGGGCGGCGAGCTCCCCGTCACCGGCTGACCCCGCAGAACGCTTGCCCGGCCCAGCAACCCCCCAGGCCGGGCAAGCCCCCCGCCAGCCCGCGCACTTTAAGTGCCTGACTGGCCGAGCAAGTCACTCACTGCCGAGGCAGCGCCCTTAGCTCGGCAGGTGCAGCACTAGCCCCGCCTAGCGAGCCACCTGCTGGGCAGACAGTCCTCAACGCACGCGCTTTCCATGCGCCATCGCGTTCGCCTGGCACAGCAAGCCCCGCAGCGTCAGGATCAGCCTGCCCGGCGAAGCGCATGCTGCTAACCCTGCTCAGCAGGCCACCCGCTGGGCGGGAAGGGAAATGAGGATCCGCCAGGCGTGGCCCGCGCCCTGAGCTAAGTCCCTAGGAGCGCCGCTGCGTGGGTGCGCGGTGTGAAGGCTTCGTCGGTACGGCATGCCGGTCGTACCGCGGCTGGAGACGCGCTGGGCCGCTCGCGCGGATGCCTGGAGGCCGTGGTCGTACGGTAAGCCGCTCGTACGGCCGCGACGACAGGGCGACAGGGCTGTAGAAGCGATTGGGCTGCCGAAGCGACAGGGCTGTAGAAGCGATAGGGCTGCCGAAGCGACAGGGCTGTAGAAGCGATAGGGCTGCCGAAGCGACAGGGCTGTAGAAGCGACAGGGCTACAGAAAGACAGAAGACATAGGAAACGGGGGCCGTCCTCGCGGTAGGACGGCCCCCGCTCCCTTAGCGCTCGGTCGGCCGGAACGTTGGGGCTGCCGCGGTCAGCCGCGGGGTTCGGTCCGCCGTAACGCAGGTCTAGCCGGCGGCGCGCTTGGCGCGGGCGCGGCTGCGCTCACGCTCCTTGGCGTCCAGGACAACCTTACGGATGCGGACGGCGGCCGGGGTGACTTCGACGCATTCGTCCTCGCGGCAGAACTCCAGCGCCTCTTCCAGCGACAGGAGCTTCGGCGGCGTCATCTTTTCGAAGTTGTCGGCCGTGGAGGAGCGGATGTTGGTCTGCTGCTTCTCCTTGGTGATGTTGACGTCCATGTCGTCGGAACGGGAGTTCTCGCCGACGATCATGCCCTCGTACACCTCGGTGGTCGGCGCGACGAAGAAGGTGCCGCGCTCCTGGAGGTTGGTGATGGCGAACGCGGTCGCGGCGCCGGTGCGGTCGGCGACCATGGAGCCGGAGGCGCGGGTGCGCAGCTCGCCGAACCAGGGCTCGTAGTCCTCGAAGACGTGGTGGGCCATGCCGGTGCCGCGGGTGTCGGTCATGAACTCGGTGCGGAAGCCGATCAGGCCGCGCGCCGGGACCAGGAACTCCATGCGGACCCAGCCGGTGCCGTGGTTGGTCATGTGCTCCATGCGGCCCTTGCGTACGGCCAGGAGCTGGGTGACGGCGCCGAGGTACTCCTCGGGGATGTCCACGGTGAGCCGCTCGACCGGCTCGTGCTTCTTGCCGTCGATCATGCGGGTGACGACCTGCGGCTTGCCGACGGTGAGCTCGTAGCCCTCGCGGCGCATGTTCTCGACCAGGATGGCGAGCGCGAGCTCGCCGCGGCCCTGGACCTCCCAGGCGTCGGGACGTTCGGTCGGCAGGACGCGGACCGAGACGTTGCCGACCAGCTCGCGGTCGAGGCGGTCCTTGACCATGCGGGCGGTGACCTTGGTGCCCTTCTCGCGGCCGGCCAGCGGGCTGGTGTTGGTGCCGATGGTCATGGAGATCGCGGGCTCGTCCACCGTGATGAACGGGAGGGGCCGCGGGTCGTCCGGGTCGGCGAGGGTGTCGCCGATCATGATCTCGGGGATGCCGGCGATCGCGACGATGTCGCCGGGGCCGGCCTGCTCGGCGGGCTTGCGCTCGAGCGCCTCGGTCATCAGCAGCTCGGTGATCTTGACCCGGGTGATGCTGCCGTCGTGCTGGCACCAGGCGACCTGCTGGCTCTTCTTGATGGTGCCCGCGTGCACGCGGCAGAGCGCGATCCGGCCGAGGAAGTTGGAGGCGTCCAGGTTGGTGACGTGCGCCTGGAGCGGGGCCGTCGGGTCGTACGAGGGCGCCGGGATGGTGTCCTTGATGACCTGGAACAGCGGCTCGAGGTCCTCGCTGTCGGGCATCTCGCCGTCGGCGGGCTTGGCCATCGCGGCGCGGCCGGCGCGGCCCGAGGCGTAGACGATCGGGAAGTCGATCTGGTCCTCGGCGGCGTCGAGGTCCATGAACAGCTCGTAGGTCTCGTCGACGACCTCGTCGATGCGCGCGTCCGGCCGGTCGGTCTTGTTGACGACCAGGATGACCGGGAGCTTGGCCTCCAGGGCCTTGCGCAGCACGAAGCGGGTCTGGGGGAGCGGGCCCTCGCTGGCGTCCACCAGCAGCACGACGCCGTCCACCATCGACAGCCCGCGCTCGACCTCGCCGCCGAAGTCGGCGTGGCCGGGGGTGTCGATGATGTTGATCGTCATCCCGTTGTGCCGGACCGCCGTGTTCTTGGCGAGGATCGTGATGCCCTTCTCACGTTCCAGGTCGTTGGAGTCGAGGACACGGTCGTCGACGGCCTGGTTGTCGCGGAAGGCCCCGGACTGCCAGAGCATGGCGTCGACGAGCGTCGTCTTGCCGTGGTCGACGTGGGCGACGATCGCGACGTTCCGGAGGTCATCGCGCGTGGAGATGGGCATGCGTGCTCGCTTGGGTGGAAGTTTGGAGGTCGCCGCAGACGTGCGGCCATCCCGATTCTACTTGGCCCGCGGCAACGCCTGGGCTGGCCCGCCGTCATGAGGCGGTGTTTTCATCCCTGATACCGCTTTTGTTCTACTGAACGCGGTCTGGCGCGGGGCGATGCCGGTGTCCCACTGTCACCTCGGGTTCCTCTGAACGGCCTCAGCCTCACGGGCCACGTCGCGTTCGGGGGCGAGCTGCGGGGCGGGGGACCGCGAGGGTGTGCCGGAGTGACGGTTCTCACGGCCGTCGTTGATTTTCTTTGGCCCCTCAGGTCACTCCGATCACGCTCGTATATAGGGGTTTCACCGGTATCGCGTGACTCAGAGGGACTGTCGCGCCCCTCTTAGTAATTACCATCCGTTTGGCGTATTTTGACACTTCTTTGTACGCTCCTGCGGATCCGGTCGTTCGGAACCCCGACCAGGGGGTGGCGACTGGACCGCCGAGTCCCCGCGAGGGGAGCCGGGGACCCACACTCCCCCGGGGGCGAATCCGCGCACCAGCGGTAGGGCGACTCCGGCCCGAGCCCGTCAGCTAACCCGGTAGGCGGTTAGGAGAGGAGAAGACCGGCTTGGCACCGGACCCCCAGAAACGTCGCTTCGTGGCGCCCGCCCTCACCGTCGCCGCCATCGCCGCGGTCGGCATCGGAGCGATCACCATCCCCGCCGCGTACGCGAACCCCTCTGCCCCCGGACGTGCGGCGGCAGCGGTCTCCACCCCCAGCCCCTCGCCCTCCTCCTCAAGCTCCGGTTCGGGCTCCGGCTCCGGCAAGCTCAGCGAGAGCCAGCTGCGCAAGCAGCTCAGCACGCTGAACGACGAGGCCGAGAAGCTGACCGAGAAGTACAACAAGACCCGCGTCGACCTCGGCAAGGCCAAGAAGGCCGAGACCGCCGCCACCGCGTACGCCACCAAGCTCGAGAAGCAGGCGACCCCGGCGCGCGAGCAGCTCGGCCGCATGGCCGCCGCCAGCTACATGAACGGCAGCCCCGCCATGGGCTTCGGGAGCGGCGACAGCAACGGCGGCCTCTCCGACGACGCCTACCTGGCGCAGAACCGCGCCTCGGTCGTCCAGGGCCTCCAGGGCCAGATCGACAAGGCCAACCGCGCGCAGCAGGACGCCCAGTCCAAGGCCCAGCAGGCCCAGCAGGCCGCCACGGCCGCCGAGAAGGCCCGCCAGACCGCCAAGGCCAAGGTCGCAGAGGTCACCAAGAAGCTCGACAAGCTGACCACCACCACGGTCAAGGACCCCAAGTCCGGCTTCAAGGCGACCATCAAGGGCTCCGGCCTGCCCGCCAAGATGGCACGCAAGGCCGCGACCAAGCTCGGCAGCCCGTACGTGTGGGCGGCCGCCGGTCCGAACTCCTTCGACTGCTCCGGCCTGGTCGTCTGGGCGTACGCGCAGGTCGGCAAGCCCGGCCTGCCGCACTACACCGGCGACCTGATGGCCCTCGGCACCAAGGTCGACAAGAGCGACCTGCAGGCCGGCGACCTGGTCTACTTCGGCGCCGACCTCCACCACATGGGCATCTACGTCGGCGGCGGCCTCTTCCTGCACGCCCCGTCGACCGGCGACGTCGTGAAGATCTCCAAGCTGTCCGACCGTTCGGACTACGCCGGAGCCAACCGCATCTCTTAGGCACGGCCCGGGGGTGCCCTCCGCGCTCCGCGCCTCGGCCCTCCGCGCCGCCGCCGTGATCATGAGCCCGCTGCGGCGAACGGCCTCATGATCACGGCGGTTCCGCGTTCCGGCGCCTCACCTGCAGCCGCGACCGGCGACACCGGCACATTGGTGCTGGCCCATGGCGGCTAACCGCGGCGGGAGATGACGGTGTTGTTGCAGAAGACGGTGGCTGCGAGGAACGCGCCGCCGGCGGCCAGCGAGGAGCGGGCGAGGTCGTGCGAGGTGGCGAACGTGAGGATGCCCGCGCACCCGGCCACGAACAGTGCGGCCAGGAGTACGACCGCCGCTCGTACGGAGATCAGCATCGTGTCGTCACGGTTCGTGGTGGCCTCCGGGGCGTGGCCGGAGAGCTGCTCGTCGCTGCCCAATGAGCACATCGGGATTCGTCCTTCACATCGTGGCTCGAACGGTTGAGTGCCGGTTTCCCGTTTGGTGGACGAGCGCCCTCCCGACCCTTCCGACCTGGGAGAACGTGCCGGTCACGTGCCTGAGGTTCCCACGGTGCGCACCGTTCAGACCGCTGTTGCGCGTGTCACAAGGTAATAACACGCGGTGCGATCATGATCTGACTGTGCGTGATCGTCATAGCGGAATAGCCCTGACAATCCGCCGTCTCGCTGCGTACGTTCCGTGACACGCCATAGCCTCTTCGCGGAACCCCCAATGGGCGAAAGTTCCACTGCGGGAGGTTCGGACGGAAGACGGCTCCCTGTTGGTGGCAGGGAGCCGTCACTCCGCTCACCGAGACCGGTTCGGCCTGGCCGGGCCTGGTCTCGGACGTCCACGTCGCCGATGTCAGGCGGTCAGGTGCGGGCGGATCTCCTCGACCAGAGGCAGATCGCCGGGCAGCCACTCCACGTCGTACAGCTGCCCGGGCTCCAGCCAGCGCAGCGCCAGATGCTCCAGCGCCTGCGGCTCGCCCTCGACCAGTTCCGCCGTCCACACCCTCAGCACGCCGCTCAGGCTGAGCGGCCAGTCGCCGCCGATCCGTTCACCCAGAGCGACCTTGACGCCGAGCTCCTCGTGGCATTCGCGCACGAGCGCGTCCTCGTCGGTCTCGCCCGGGTCGACCTTGCCGCCGGGGAACTCCCAGCCCCCGGCCAGCTCGGCGGGCTCGGCCCGCTGGGCGGCCAGCAGCCGCCCGTCCCTGATGATCGCCGCGCCTACGACAACATTGATGGTCATCGCCTCCCATGATGTCTGGCTTGGACGCAGCGGACGCATAGAAGGGTTTAAGGGGAAGCGAAATTCGTGACACTTGCCACGGTCCGTTCGGCCTCCTGGACGATCTCCTCCAGCCGCCCGCCGTGCGCGCCGCGCCAGTAGACCTGGCCGCAGATCTCGCACCGGCCGTAGACGTCATAGCTGCGCAGCGTGCCCTCCCGGACCTGCTCCTCGACCTCCTCCTTGCCCACCGGCAGCAGCACGCCGTTGCAGGCCGTGCAGCGCGTCCAGGGGCGAAGGCGCGGCGCGAACCGCCCGAGCAGGTCGCGAAGCTGGTCGTCCGGCCGCGTTCCCCGCACGTACGCGCCGAACCACAGCGCCCGGCGCCGCAGCAGGCCGCGGTCCTGCGTCAGCAGAACGCGCCGCTCCTCGTTCGCCTGCACGACGAGCGCCGGGTCGTCCATGTCGTTGTGGTACGCGGTGTCCAGACCGAGCAGCCGCAGCCGCCGCGAGAGCGTGCCGAGGTGAACGTCCAGCAGGAAGCGCGGGGCCTCCTGCCCGTTCTCCAGCGGAACCGCCTGCGGGCGCGGTACGACCGCCACCCGCACGAGATCCCCGGCCTGCGGCCGATGTGACGGTTCGACCCGCGTACCGCCGATCGTGAGGGGCCCGACCTCGGGCAGCGGAACCCCGACCGCCTCGACGATGTGCCCGACGGTCGAGGTCCCGTCGTGCGCCACCCGCTGCCGAACCCGCCGCCGAGACGCGGGCAGGAACGTCAGCAGCTCGTCGGCGATCTCAAGATGTACGGCTTGATGATTCTCGTCCGACTCGTCCACGCCGCCAGAATGCCACGCGTCCCCCTCACACCACCTCCGAGTTATCACCCGCCTCCCACCGCCCCCCCCGGTCATCACCCGCCCACAACCCGCCAATCCACAAGGCCCGCAACCCGCCGGGCCACAAGGCCCCGAGGCCGTAAGGCCCCGAGGCCGTAAGGCCCCGAGGCCGTAAGGCCAGGCGCCAAGAGGCCGGGTAGCCAGGCGCCAGAAGGTCGCGGCGGCAACGAATTCGGCACCCGGGCCGCCGCCCAGGCCGCCACGCTGGGCGAGCGCCACACGCTCGTGCCAGTGGGCGACGCCGGGCGGCCGGGCGGTCAAGTGCCTTGAGGGCGCGGGTCGGGCGCCTGGAAGAGGGCGCCTGGAAGCCGGGCGGTGAGGCGCCTGAGAAACCGGAGGGCAGGTGCCCCGAGGTCGGGGTCAGGTCCCCGGAGGCGGTGGGGTCAAGTGCCTGGAGCCCGCAGGGCTATGCGGCGGTGATGTGGGCGGCTGAGGTGGTCAGGTTCTCCAGAACGGTCTGCAGGTCGTGGTCGACGAGGCGGCCGTCTCGCTTGACCACGCGGCCGGCGACCATGACGGTGTCGACCGCGCTGGTGTCCGCGAACAGGGTGGCGGCGGCGATCGCGTCGTGGGCGGGCGCCACGTTCAGCGAATCGGTGCGCAGCAGGACGAGGTCGGCCTGCTTGCCCGGCGTGAGCGACCCGACCACGTCACCGAGGCCAGCGACCTGCGCGCCCTCGATCGTGGCCATGCGCAGTACGTCGCGGGTGGTGAAGCCGAGCCCGGCGCCGTCTGGGCGGACGCGTTCCAGCATGTACGCGGCGCGCATCATCGCGAACATGTCCGCGCCCCCGGTGATCACGCTGTCGCCGCTCAGCGAGGCGGGGATGCCGGCGGCGCGGGCGCGGCCGGTGATCGGGTAGCCGATCACCAGCTCGGTCTCGGTCACCGGTGACACCGACACCGTGCCGCCGTGGTCGGCGATCCGCTTGAAGTGCTCGTCGGTGTAGTAGTTGGCGTGCACGTACGTCGTCGGGTGGTCGGCGACGCCGTGCTGCTCAAGGAAGGCCAGGCCGCGCTCGGCGTTCTCCGCGCCGTGCCCGCCCATGTGCGCGGTGACCGGAACGTCGAGCTCCCGCGCCACCTGCCACTCGTTCAGGGATCCTTCAAGATCGCCGAACTCCGGGCCGAACGCGGCCATCGCCATGGAGACCAGCCCGTTCACCGCGCCCCTGACCCGCGTGGCCTCGGCGCGACGCCCGTCATTGCCGCCGTCCCCTCCGTACGCGTAGCCGAAGACGGCCCGGATCCCGGACGCCCGCAGAGCCTCGAGGTTGGCGTCGGTGTGGTCGGGCGTGTGCTGGATGTGCGACCAGTCCACGAGCGTGGTGATCCCAGAGTCGAGGCACTCCAGGGCGCCCGCCAGCGTGCCCGCGTACACGTCCTCGGGCCGGAAGCGCCGCGCGAAGCCGCCGACCACGCGCTCCAGGTAACCGGGAAGCGTGTCGTCGATGAGCGCGCCATGGAGGCCCGCCTGCCAGGTGTGCCGATGGGTGTCCACGAACCCCGGCAGAACGAGCCGCCCGGTCGCGTCGATCACCTCGGTGCCTTCCTCAACAACCAACCCCTTACCGACGGCGGCGATCCGGCCGTCCTTCACCAGTACGTCGGCGGTCCCGATCACGGTGGGCTCGGGAGAGGTGTCGATGACGACGCCGCCCGAGATCAAAGTAGAAGCCATGATGAAAAGCTTAAGAGATAGCTTTTCGAAAAGCAACATGCTGAGTGGGTATCCTCGGACGCATGGACGATCAGCTGCGCGATGGGGTGGACGCCCTGGTCCCGGGCTGGGAGCGGGACGGCCTGTCCGCGTCGCTCATCGCGATCACCGAGCTCAGCAAGCGCGTCGCCCACCTCAACCAGGCCCTCGAGCAACCTCTGCGCGCCGAGCTGGCCGACATGGGCCTGACGTACGCCGAGTTCGACGTCCTCGCCGCCCTCCGCCGCGTAGGCGAGCCGTACCGCCTCAAGCCCAGCGAGCTCACCCGCTCCCTCTTCCTCACCTCGGGCGGAACGAGCAACGTCCTGCAACGCCTCACCAAGGCCGGCTATGTAGAACGCGCCGACAACGCCGCCGACGCCCGCAGCCGCTGGGTCCAACTGACCCCCGAAGGCCTCCACGTCACCATGGAAGCCCTCAAGGCCTCCGGCGCTGTCCACGAAGACGTCATGACCGGCATCCCCGCCCCCACCATCCGAGCCGCCGCCGACGCCCTCCGCGAACTCACCGCAGTCCTAGACCGCCGCCGCCGCTAACCCCCACCCCACCCGCCTCCCCGGACTACGGCCGCGCACGTCACGACCGCCCTAGGCCGCTGCCACTAGGCCCCACGCCCGTTCGGGCTCGCCGCCGCAAAGGCCCGCCGCAGTCCTGGACACCACTGCCACGCCGCTGCCGCCGACCACGCCCGTGCGTGACCTGCCGCCGTCTAAGTCCGCGGCGGTCCGCGGCGGTCCGCGGCGGTCCGCGGCGGTCCGCGGCGGTCCGGGGCTGTCGTTCGCTGACTCTGCTGCCGGCGTGGGCTGCTGCTGCGAAGCTCGACGTTGAGTGGTTCGGGGCGGCTGCGGGTTGGGGGTGTGGGCGTCGGGGGTTGTGCTGGTCGCGGAGTGGGGGTTCGGCGGACAATTGCTGGTGGGGGTGCATTCGGGAGGGCGATGTGTGGGACTGGCTGGTTTGGGTGCTCACGGCAGTCGGGCTGCTGGTCCTTTCATGGGGAGTGTTGATCCTGCTGGCGCGGCGATTGCCTCCGGGGTTGGCTCGCGATCTGGCGTCGTTCATCCCGGACTGCGTGACCACCGTGCGGCAGCTGCGGAAGGATCCGCGGGTGCCGAGGCGTGCGAAGGTGGCGGTCGTGTTCGCGGGGCTGTGGGTGGCCAGTCCGATCGATCTGATCCCCGAGTTTCTGCCGGTCATCGGGCCGCTCGACGACGTCGTGGTGGTGGCGCTGGCGCTGCGGTACGCGGGGCGGCAGGTTCCGCGCGAGGTGCTGCTGGAGGCGTGGCCCGGCGAGACCAGGCTGATCGAACGACTTCTCGGGCCGCCGCGGTCGCAATCCTGACATCAGTGCCGAATTCCCGGTTGCACCGTCGTCAATATCGAATGAATTGCCCTGACTCGTATTGACCTTGGGGTGGCCACTGGAAGGACACTCGCCCCATGAAGACCCCCCGCTCACGCAAGTTCACCCGCTCCCTACTGCTCGTGCCGCTCCTCGCCGCAGGTCTGTCCGGTACGGCCGCGTACGCCGACACGGGTTCGCACGCCGGCACTGGTGTGCACGCCACCGTCGATGCGGCCATCCCGCCGATCTGTGAGAGCACGCTGCCCTCGCAGGCCGACGACACCATCGCCCTCATCGACAAGGGCGGACCGTACCCCTACCCGCAGGACGGCACCGTCTTCGACAACCGCGAGGGGCTGCTGCCTCAGGAATCGAGCGGTTACTACCACGAGTACACCGTAAAGACCCCGGGCTCCAGCACGCGCGGCGCCCGGCGGATCATCACCTCGGACGACCTGGGCCACGACGGCATGTACTGGACCGCCGACCACTACGAGTCGTTCTCCACCATCGACTTCAGCTGCTGACCCGCGCGGCGGGTGAGCCCCCGAGGCAGGGAGCCCACCCGCCGCCTTCAGCTGGAACCGAACGCGGGCCGAGATCGTCCAACGCCCCGTGTCGGTCCGGATGCGACGCCTCGTCATGTCGGTGGCCCTTGCGATCTTCCTGGTCGCCGGCCTTCTCGCCCTCGGGCACCACTACACGTGGTGGGGCCCCGAGCCGCCGAACGACCCGAACGCGCTCGTGCTGCGGGTCCGGTTCGTGAAGGGCATGGCCTCGCCCACCGACCGCCCGGTCCCGGACATCTCGGTCTACGGCGACGGCCGTACGATCACCACCGGGTTCGACCTCACGACGAGCCCCGCCCGGGAGGTCGTCAAGGACCAGCGCCTCACGCACATGGCGTACCGCCGCCTCTACCGCGACGCGCGCCTCGCCGGGCTGGGATCGTCCCGAACGTTCAGCAGCCACGAGCAGATCATCGACGGCGGCCGCACTGACATCACGCTTCTCACCGAAGGCAAGGCGCGCCTGTCCAAGATGCCCGCAGGCGCCGGCGGCGTCCGTGTCTGGCTGATCGACCGCATGCTCAAACGCCTGCGCTCGCTACCCGCCGGTGATCTCGTACGGCCGCCAGTGACCTACCACCCAGAGCGCCTCGCCCTGGTGAGCTTCCCCGCCTCCGAACCCGACCCGAAGACCCCGACCGCGCCATGGCCGCTAGCGCCGCTGCCGGTGAACACGGGCGCGACCTGCACCATGCTGAACGGTCCAGACGTCGACAAGGCCCTGCAACTAGCGCAGACGACCTCACCCACCCCCTACTGGCGCAGCGGGAAGACCCTCTACACCGTCACCTTCCGCCCCCTGCTCCCCGACGAACACGACTGCACAGCCGTGACCCCATAGAGGCCACCCCACACGCAACGTTCCGCCACCCAAACGAGCACCACCCACCGGCGTACACCAGTGCCCCGGCCCAGAGCGGGAGGCAGGGCCCTGGCCTAATGCACGGGAGCAGAGTCCCCGGCCTCGCGCAGGAAACAGGGCCCTGGATTCGCGCTGGGTGGGCAGAAGTTCGCGCTGGGTGGGCAGAAGGCTGGGCCTTGCGCGAGGGGCAGCGCCCTGGCCAGTGCGGGAGAGCAGAGGCCCTGGGCCAGCGTGCGGGCGCGGTGCTCTAGCCCAGCGCAGGGGCGCAGAGCCTCGGCCCAGCGCAGGGACGCAGAGCCTCGGCCTAGCGCGAGGGGCGGGAGCCCCGGCCCAGCACGGGGGAGCGGAGCCCAGACCCAGTGTGGGGAGCAGAGCCTCAGCCAGCAGTGCAGTGCCCAGCCAGGGCGGGGGAGCAGGGCGCTGGCCTACTCCGCGCGGGCCTGCGCGGCGCGGTCGGCGGCCTGCCCGCCGCGCCACCACACCAGCGCCGGAACGACCGCCCCGGCGACCAGCAGGCTCGCCGCGACGACGACCGCCGACGGCGGGGAGCAGCGGCCCCGGCCTCGTGCGGGAGCCCGGGGTGCCGGCTTGGTGTGGGGGCTACTTGCAGAGGTTCTGGTCGGCCTTGACGCCGCCGGTGATTTTGTTGAGGGCGGCTGGGGGTGCGGAGAGGTGGACGCCCTTTTCGCCGATCACTAGGCGGACGCCGTCGGCGGGGACGGTGGCGTCGGGGGTGAGGAGGGCGTCGGGGACGGCCTGGGCGAGTGCTGAGGCCTGGCCTTCGGCGGCGCCGGTGTAGGTGATGAGGCTGTTGGCGCTCGGGGCGCCCTTCTCGACCTTCTTGGCGACGTCGAAGCCGCGGCGGCTGAGGTTGGTGACGATGCGGTCGATGAGCTGCTTCTTGCCGCCCGCGTCCACGACGGTGACCTTGACCTTTTCGGGTTTGGGCAGTTCGTGCTCGGGCTTCTTGGTGGGCTCGGCGGGCAGGTCGCTGTCCTGGCGGATCGCCTCGAACAGGGGCTTGGCGAGCTTGGTGTCCCACTGGACGCGGTTGGGGTCGGGCGCGTAGCCCTCGACGGGGACGGTCACGAAGCGCACCTGGCCCGCGTTCATGCCCTTGAGCCCGTCCGCCAGCTTCTTCATCGTGGACAGGTCGAGCTCGTCGTCGGTCGTGACCGACTTGGTCATGGCCTTGAGGAACTTGTAGGTCTTGGCCGGATCGGTGAGGACCGAGGTGCTGGTGGCCTTGTTGACGACGGACGCCATGAACTTCTGCTGGCGTTCGATCCGCCCGAGGTCGCCGCCGTCGCCGAGCGAGTAACGGGCGCGTACGTAGCCGAGCGCCTGGTCGCCCCTGACGGTCTGCTTGCCCGCCGGGAGGTTGAGCTCGGCGCGCGGGTCGTTCACCGGCTTGTCGACGCAGATCTCGACGCCGTCCAGCGCGTCGACCATGCGCTTGAAGCCGGAGAAGTCCACCTGGACGAAGTGGTCGATGTGGATGCCCGTGAGGGTCTCGAGGGTCTTCCACGTGCAGGTCGGGCCGGCGTAGGCGAACGCGGCGTTCAGCATGCCGAACTGCGCGGGAACGGTCCCGCCCTTCTCCTTCTTGCACGAGGGGATCTGCACCATCGAGTCGCGGGGGAAGCTGACGCCGACGGCCTGGTCCCTGTTGGGCGACAGGTGCAGCAGGATCGCGGTGTCCGAACGTGCCCCGGTCAGCCCGGCGGCCGCCCCGTAGCGCGCGTTGTCGCCGTCGCGAGTGTCCGAGCCGAGCAGCAGGATGTTGAGCGACTTGTTGAGCTTCTTCGGCCGGTTCGAGCCGAGCTGGTCCTTGGCGCTCTTCTGGTCGATGTTGCCCATGAGGTCGTAGTAGAGCCCCACGATGCCGCCGCCGGTCAGCAGCACCAGCGCCGCCGCTCCCAGCGCCGTACGGCGGATGATCTTCTGCCGCCGGCTCCGCTGCTTGCGGGCCGCCGGGGCCTCGTCGGCCTGAACGGGGGCGCCGCCGTCAGGGGTGCCCGAACCGGCGGGCTTGGCGCCAGAGGCGTCGTCGTCGTTCATCTCGCTCATCCGGTTCCGTTTCGCGGCAGGCCCTACTCAGGGGCGGGTGGTTTGTCAGCTTATGTGTGGTTCAGGACTGCCCCATGGTCCGTGGCTGGTCCCCGGTATTGGATGCGCGATGCCCCGTTTGTGTTGTCATGGATGTCGAAATAGATGGATCGGCTCCTTTGGGGCGCGTCTGCTTCACAGCTGCAAAGCGCCGTTCAAGATCGCCCTCATGGGCCGACGCGGCAGGCGTTCCGTACGATCGGTCCCGTGAGTGCGGGCTGGGTGATCGGCGAGCGGTTCACCATGCTCGACCGGATCGGGTCGGGTGGGTCGAGCCGGGTGTGGCGGGCGCATGATCGCCAGACCGGCGGCTACTGCGCGGCCAAGCTCGTTCGCCGAACGGGGCCGACCACGGTCCTGCGCGCGGTCCGCGAACGCGCCCTGCGGCTGGCGCACCCCCACGTGGTGACGCCGTACGCCTGGTACCCCACCGATGACGACGTCCTTCTCGCGATGGACCTGGTCAGCGGCGGGTCACTGGAGACCCTCCTGGGCGACTACGGCCGCCTGCCGCCCGCGTACGTCGCCGAACTCCTCGATCAACTCCTCTCAGCCCTGAGCCACATCCACGGCGCGGGGATCGTTCACCGCGACATCAAGCCGACCAACCTCCTTCTCGAACCCAGCCCGGTCGGGGCGCCCCACCTGCGCATCACCGACTTCGGGATCGCCTTGGGCGAGGACGGCATGCGCCTCACCACCACTGGCTTCGCGGTGGGCACACCCGGCTACATGGCCCCGGAGGTCCTGGACTGGAACCGCCCCGGCCCGTCCCAGGACCTGTACGCCGCCGGCATGGTCTGCTGGCGCATGCTCACCGGCTCGGGCGACCCCGAACAGCGTCAGCGTGTAGGCCCTCCACTCCCCGACGTGCCGCCCGCGCTGTGGACCCTGGTCTCCCGCCTCTGCGCCGACACCCCGCGCGACCGCCCTTCAACCGCCGACGTCGCCCGGCAGATGCTGGCCGACTGCGGCCTGAGCCTCGATTTCCCCATCCGCACCC
>NZ_JAGEOJ010000029.1 GCF_017573505.1 Actinomadura barringtoniae | reverse complement strand
CCAGGGAGGCCCGAAAGGCCTGGAAATATAAACGATCCCCGGACCTTCCCACCTCTGGTGGGCGACGGACAGGACGGGTCCATCGGTCCGGGGACCGGGTAACTGCCTGGTTTTCGCCGGTCACCGTTCAACCGGCGGCGCCGCCCGAGGGCGGCTCCGAGGCGGGTACGGCGACTAGCGGACAGTCACCTCGCGAGTCCCAGAATCAACCATTTTCTTGGACCACCTCCTTTCGCGCGTACCGGCACGCTATGCGAGCCCCACGGATCGAGGCAAGCGAGTTTTCCGCGATCTCCGTTCGTGACCTCCGGCACATAGAATTGACGGCATGGCGGACACCTGGCAGGAGGAGCTCCGGGCGAAGGGCTACCGGGTCACTCCACAGCGGCAGCTCGTGCTCGAGGCCGTGAAGGCCCTGCAGCACGGCACGCCCGAGGAGATCTGCACCGAGGTCCAGCGGACCGCCCGCGGCGTCAACATCTCCACGATCTACCGGACGCTGGAGCTCCTGGAGGAGCTCGGGCTGGTCAAGCACGCCCATCTGGGCCACGGCCCGCCCAACTACCACCTGGCCGAGGACGCCGAGCACATCCACCTGGTGTGCCGCGGCTGCGAGACGGTCACCGACGTGGACCCCAAGGTCGCGGCGGGCCTCGCCGAGGTGCTGGAGCGCGATTTCGGCTTCGAGACCGATGTGCATCACCTCACGGTCTTCGGCCTCTGCAAGAACTGCCGCGCGGCCAAATAGTCTGGAAGGCATGGAGAGCCCGCTGCTGAAGCTGCCCGGAGCCGTCGCCGGCGACACGCCCGACCAGGAGGTCGCCGCGCACTACGGCGAGCCCATGCACGAACAGCGGGCCCTGGAAGCGGGGAAAGCGTTCGTCGACCGCAGCAACCGCGGTGTGGTGCGCGTCCAAGGCCCGGACCGGCTGAGCTGGCTGCACAGCCTGATGAGCCAGCGCCTGGACGACCTGAGGCCGTACGAGCCGACGCAGGCCCTGCTGCTCAGCCCGAACGGCCACATCGAGCACCACCTTGAGCTGATCGACGACGGCGAGGCCGTCTGGGCGCACGTGGAGCCGGGCACGGCGCCCGCGCTGGCGGAGTTCCTGGACCGGATGCGCTTCATGCTGCGCGTCGAGGTCGCCGACGTCACCGCCGACCACGCGGTCGTCACCGGCCCCGGGCCTGTGGGCGAACGCGAGCCGGCCTTCCCCGACGTCTCGGGCACCGTGACCCGGATCATCCCGCGCGACTCCCTGGAGGAGGCGCGCGGCGAGCTGCGGCCCGCCGGGACGTGGGCGTACGAGGCGCTGCGGATCGCCGCGCACCGGCCGCGCTTCGGGCTCGACACCGACCACCGGACGATCCCGCACGAGGCGGGCCTGATCGACACCGCCGTTCACCTCAACAAGGGCTGCTACCGGGGGCAGGAGACCGTCGCCCGCGTACAGAACCTGGGGCGCCCGCCGCGCCGGCTGGTCTTCCTTCACCTGGACGGCAGTGTGGACACACTCCCGCGCCACGGCGATCCCGTCGAGATCCCCGGCGGCCGTACGGTCGGCTTCGTGGGGTCGGCGGCGCGCCACCACGAGCTCGGTCCCATCGCGCTCGCGCTGGTCAAGCGGAACGTCCCGGTCGACACCGAGCTGCTGGCGGGAGGGGTCGCCGCGGCCCAGGAGGTCGTGGTGTCGCCCGACACCGGCGCCAACGCCAAGATCGATCTGCGGAGGACCGCCGCAAATAGGGCGTAAACCGCCTTCCGTACGGGCAAAATCGTCAGTCATGGTGGCGAACCTGGGGGACGACGATCCGCCGGTCCCGCGCAAGGGCGCGACGGGGCGGCGACGCCGCCGCCGGCGCGAGTCCCCGCTGGCCTGGTGGGGCCTGTTCGGGGCCATCGCGATCGCGGCCTACGCGATGCGTTCGTGGCGGATCGCGCTGCTGGGCCTGCTGCTGTGGTGCCTGTACGAGTTCGTGCTGGTCCCGACGATCTGCCGGATCATGACGCGGCAAGGCTTTCCGTGCCGCGAGCCCGTGCGCGGCCGCCTCTTCGGCTGCGGCCCGGCCCATCAGTCGATGAAGAACGACGCGCTCTGGCGCCTGGTCGGCGTCCGCAACCCGCCCCGCAAGGACCCCGGCCCCGACGCCGAGGCCGACCCGGGCGGCGAGAGCGGCGTCCTGGTCGTCTCGGCCGCCGTCCGAGGCCGCCTGGGTCAGGCCGACCGCGCCCTCATCGTCCTCGCCGCCGTAGGAACGGTCGTCACGATCGCCGGCATGATCTACGGCTTCTAGATCTCGACGATCAGGGTGATCGGGCCGTCGTTCACCAGCGCGACCTTCATGTCGGCGCCGAAGACGCCGGTCTCGACCTTGGCGCTGAGCGCGCGCAGCTCGTTCACCACGGCCTCGACCAGTGGTTCGGCGACCGGTCCCGGCGCGGCCTCGATCCAGGTCGGGCGGCGGCCCTTGCGCGCGTCCCCGTACAGCGTGAACTGGCTGATCACCAGCAGCGGCGCGTTCAGGTCCGAGCACGACCTCTCGTCGTCCAGGATGCGCAGCCCCCACAGCTTGGCGGCGAGCCTGCGCGCCTTCTCCGGGGTGTCGTCGTGGGTCACCCCGACCAGCGCCATCAGGCCCGGCCCCTCGATCGCACCGACGACGCGACCGTCCACGGTCACGCTCGCTTCGCTCACCCTTTGGACCACTGAACGCATGGGGCCTCATTCTGCCGGTGGTCTTCAAGTCGCGTGAAAGTGGCCTCCAAGTGCGCGGGTGAAGGATCAAGCCCACAGGCCGGCCTTCCAAGGCAGGAGGGAGGCCGCTCGCTCTGAGGGGGGCGTCCATGCGCAACGACGAGGTTCTGACGGTGAGACCACGCCGTCCGGACGACCCGCAGGTGGATCTGCGGCTCTACGTGTTCGCGCACCGGGCGATGCGGCGCGGGGCCCACGACCTGGCGGGCCTGGCGGCCCGGATCCAGTCGGGGGAGCTCCAGATGACCGACGAGCGGGCGAGGGCGCTGGAGACCTACGTCGATCTGTTCACCTTCGACGTGCTGCACCACCACCGGTACGAGGACCGGATCGGCTTCCCGGTCGTGCGCGCGTCAGCGCTCGGCGCGGTCGACATCGAGCCGTTCACCGCCGACCACGAGAGCATCGGCCCGATGCTCGAGGCGCTCGGATCGGCGGCGCACCGGCTGGCGGACGCGCCGGGCGACGCCGAGGCGCTGAAGACGCTGGCGGAGGAGTCGGCGCGGCTGCGCGACCTGCTCGACGAGCACCTCGCCGAGGAGGAACGGGAGATCTTCCCGGTCATCACGCAGTACGTGTCGGTGGAGGACTACGACCGCTGGGAGCAGGCCGTCATGAAGGCCTATCCCAAGCGCAACCTGTGGTTCGTGATGCCGTGGTCAGCGGCGGCGAATCCGCCGGAGGAGGTGGCGCCGGCGGTCTCCATGACGCCGTTCGTCTACCGGGCCTCGCTGCGACTCTTCCGAAGGAGGTACGCGCGCCTGCATCGCACGCTCTTCGACTGATCGCACCTCGGCCGATCAAGCTGCGGCTGATCGGGCCCTGGTCGATCAGGAGTCGAGGTCTGCCGACTCCAGGCCTGCCCTGGCCTCACGTTCCCAGCGCGGGGCACGGGCACGCCGCGCCACCGTGAGCGCCACATCCCAGTGGCGGGCGGGGGCGCCGGGAATCCCGAGGAGCTCGGCGAGCCGGGCCAGCCGCGCCGCCACGGGGCCGGTGTGCAGGCCCATGGTTTCGCCACCGCACACGAACGGCTCATAGGGGACCAGCCGCTCGTACAGCGGCCCGGCCAGTTCACGGGGGCTGGCCGGGCCGCCGGCGGAGGCCCGATCCGAGTCACCAGCGAAGATCAACAACAGCGCGTCGGCGCGGAAGCCCTCCAGCAGGAGCCACAGCTGGTCGAGCGCCGGTTCGGGGGCGCCGAGCAGCAGGTCGAGGGCGGCCTCCCGGTCGCCGCGCGCCGCCAGGGTGGAGGCGTGGAGGGGTGTCCCCACCCCGGTGTCGAACGAGGCGATCAGCCGGGCGTCCGGCTCGGCGGAGCCGAGGTCGCCCGCGGCCTGTCGTGCGCAGATCCGGCCGATGACGCCGGCCCCCGACAGGTCCCACATCTCGCGCCCGGCGGCGGCCTCGGCGAGCGCGGCGAAGATCCGTTCGGCGGTGCGCAGGTCGCCCTGCACCAGCTCGCGGGCGGCGTCGGACAGCTCGACCTGCATGCGGAACACCGGCAGCTCGTAGCGGTCGGCCAGCTCGCGCACCGCGTCGGCCAGCTTGGCGATCGCGTCGACCTCGCCGTGCGCCCCGAGCTCGACGCACTGGGCCAGCAGCCCGAGCGCCTGAACGCCCGGCATCCGTGCCTCCCGGCCGACGCGTTCGAGCTCCAGTGCGGCCCGGGTGACGTCGCCGTAGTGGCCGGGGCGGCGGTCGGCGAAGTAGACGGCGTTGAGCGCGCCCGCCAGCAGCGCGTCGTCGCCCGCCTGCCGGGCCCATTCGACGGCCTCGGTGGCGGCCTTGGCCGCGCCCTCCGGGTCGTGGTGCAGGCCCGCCTCAAGGGCGTAGGAGGTGCGCAGCTGGGCCTTCACGTCGTCGGGGACCTCGGGGAGCGTCCGCTCGATGAGGTCGATCAGCTCCAGGTCGACGCGCCCGCGCGGGCGGCTGTACCAGAGCGTGGGGGTGTCGATCGCGACGATGGCGCGCGCCGTCAGCCTCGGGTCGCCTATCTCCCGCGCCGCCCGTACGGCCTCGGTGCGCAGGTCGTAGGCGAGCCGGGGCTTGCCGGCCAGCTGGGTGGCCCGTGCCTGGCCGATGAGCAGCTCGGTGCGCGTCACCGGGTCGCCGCCGCCGTCCCGGTCGAACGCGGCCAGGGCACGTTCCCACAGGGCGAGCGCCGAGCCGTAGGTGAACGCCTCCTCGGCGGCCTCGGCGGCGGCCCGGCAGTAGCGGACGGCCTGGTCGGAGTTGCCCAGCACGGCCGCCTCGGAGAAGTGGTGCGCGAGGGCCGTCAGGTCGCCGGGGAAGAGCCGTTCGGCGGCCTTGCCGACGTCGGCGTGCAGCCGCGCCCGGCGCAGCCGCAGCAGGTCGCCGTAGATCGTGTCCCGGACGAGCACGTGCGCGAACCGCACCCGGCCCGCCGCGGGCTCCTCCAGCAGGCCGCTGACGATCGCGGCCTCCAGCGCGTCGTAGACGTCGTCGGGGTCGTGCCGTTGCGCCGCCACCACCAGCCGGACGTCGGCCTCGCGTCCGATCACCGACACGACCCGCAGCACGTTGCGGGTCAGGGCGGGCAGCCGGGCCACGCGCAGCCTGATGACCTCCGCGATCCCGGCCGGGACCTCCGCCGCCTCCTCGTCCTCCGGCTCCGGCTCGGGAGCCGCGGCGGCCGGTTGGGGCGCCGGCCGCGGCGGGGGAGGCGGCATCGTCGGCGTCGAGGTGGGCGGAGGCGTGCGGCGCTCCGGGCTCGGCGCGAACGAGGGCGGCGGGAGCGGGGCGTCGTCGTCGGGCGGGAGGCGGGCCAGCTCACGGAGATAGAACGGGTTGCCGCCGGCCCGTTCGACGATCGCGGCGATCACCTCGGGCGTCGCGCGGTCGGCGGTGCCCTCCTCGGCCTGGACCGCGCGGACCAGGGCCGCCGCGTCCTCGTCCGGCAGCGGGCCGAGTGGGAGGCGCAGAGAGCCCTTGCGGGCGAAGACGGCGAGGGTGTCCGACAGCGCCTGGCTCACCTCGGCGGGCCGGAACGTGCCGATGATCATGATCGGGGTGCCCTGCTGAACGTCGGCCAGCACGTCCCTGAGCACGGCCAGCGTGCCCTCGTCGGCGGCGTGCAGGTCGTCCAGCAGCACCGCCAGCGGGCGCGTCCCGGAGTTCTTGCCGAACCGCTCGACGATCGCGCGCGAGGTCTGGAAGCGGCCGGTGGCGGCCTTGTCCAGCGGCTCGCCGGTCAGCGCGTTGATCACCTGCTGCCAGGGCCACAGCGGCGGCGCGCCGCCCGCCTCGGGGCAGCGGCCCCACAGCACGCGCCAGCCGGCGGTCGCCAGGCCGACCGAGAAGACCTCCAGGAGGGCCGTCTTGCCGATGCCCGGTTCGCCGTCCACCAGGGCCGTGCCGAGGCGGCGGCCCATCTCGGCGGCGTGCGCGATCCGGCTCAGCCGTTCCAGCTCGGACGTACGGCCGAACAGGCCGGTGTCGGGGGTGTGCGGCGGCTCGACCGGATGGGGCGGCTCGACACGCCCGAGATCCAGAACGGGGTCCTGGGCCAGGATCGCCGCCTCGACGTCGCGCAGGCCGGGTCCCGGGTCGATGCCCAGTTCCTCGGCCAGCGTCGTACGAGCGCGGCGCAGGGCTCCGAGGGCGTCTCCCTGGCGGCCCATCTGGTAGAGCGCGACGGCCAGCAGCCGCCAGGCCTCCTCGCGGAGCGGCTCGGACGCCAGGAGGGACTCCAGGCCACCGACCGCGACCGCCGCCTGGCCCGTGTCCAGCAGCCGTGCGGCCCGCTGCTCGACGGCGTGGGCCCGCAACTCGGACAGGCGGCGGATCTCCGGGTGGGCCCAGTCCTGGTCGGCCACATCGGCGTAGGCGGGGCCGTTCCAGCGGGAAAGTGCCTGGTCGAGGGCGTTCAGGGCCTCGTGCGGATCGGGGCTCTGGTCGGCGGAACGGACCTCGGTCTCGAAGAGCCTCGCGTCCACGGTCTCGGTGCGCAGGGCGTACCCGGGGGCGGCGCTGACCAGCAGGGCGGCCGGGGCGCGCGGCGGCCGGTCGGGCTCCAGGGCCCGGCGCAGGTGGGACACGTACGTCTGGAGCGTGCCGAGCGCACGGACCGGCTGCTCACCGGGCCACAAATCCTCGATGAGGCGTTCCGCCGGCACGACGCCGCCGCCCGCGACCAGCAGGCGCGCCAGCACCATCCGCTGCCGTCGCGGACCGAGGTCGACCTCGCCGCGCTCGGGATCCGCCGCGGCGAGCGGTCCCAGCACCTGAAACCTCATTGGTGACCATGATGTCGGGATGGCCGCGCTTGCGGGAGGGGCCCGGGCCGACAGATCATGCAGGAATGGGAGCAATGACGCTCATCACCGTGGCGCCGACCGGCGCGGAGACCGCGAAAGCGGACGCTCCGGCCCTTCCCGTCACGCTCGAAGAGCTTGTTCAGACAGCGAAAGAGTGCGAGGCCGCCGGTGCGGCGGTCATCCATGTGCATATCCGCGATGACGCGGCACGTCCGACCCTCGATCTGGCACGGCTGCGCGACACCGTCCAGGCGCTGCGCGAGGCGACCGGGCTGATCGTGCAGCTTTCGACCGGCGGAGCGGTCACCGACCCGTACGAGGACCGCCTGCGGGTGCTGGAGGCGGCCCCCGACGGGTGCTCGCTCACGTGCGGGACGGTCAACTTCGGCGACGACGTGTTCATGAACCCGTGGTCGTTCATGGTCGAGCTGTACCGGCGGACCCAGGAGCTGGAGATCGTTCCGGAGTTCGAGCTGTTCGACCTCGGCCAGGTGGCGGCCCTGAACCGGCTGCTGGACAAGCACGGCGCCCCGTACGGCGGGCACGTGCACTGTGACCTGGTGATGGGCGTGCCCGGCGGGATGCCGGGCGACACGCGCAGCCTGGTCGCGGCCGTGGAGGCGCTTCCGGCCGGGGCCTCCTGGTCGGCCACCGGCGTCGGCCGCACGTCCCTGCCGGTGATGTACGCGGCGCTGTCGGCGGGCGGGCACCTGCGGGTCGGGATGGAGGACACCCTGACCTACGCCAAGGGCAAGCCGGTCCGTTCCAACGCCGAACTCGTCGAGCGTGCCGCGGCCGTGGCGCGGTTCGCGCAGCGTCCGCCGCTGGACCCGTCCGAGGCGCGCGAGTTCCTGGGCATCAAGCCCCGCTGAAGTCGCGGCCGACCAGGGCGGGCGCGGGTCCGTCCGACTCTGACGCCGCGAATATCCTGGTGAAAGATCATTGTGCCTGTAAGGGGGGAAGATGCGGGTCAATCCGGTGCTGGTCGAGGTGGAACGGTCCGGGTTCGTGGAGTCGTGGCATCGCGGCTCGGCGATCGGGCTGGCCGCCGACGGCTCGACGGCCGTACGGGTCGGGGAACCGGAGGCGCCGATCTTCCCCCGTTCGGCCAACAAGCCGATGCAGGCGGTCGCGATGCTGAGCACCGGCGTGGGGCTCTCCGACGAGCTGCTGGCGCTGGCCGCCGGGAGCCACTCGGGCGAGGACTTCCACGTCGAGGGCACCGAGAAGATCCTCGCCGGGGCCGGGCTGTCGGCCGAGGCGCTGCGGTGCCCCGCTCAGTGGCCGCTGGAGCAGTCGGTCGGGCTGGAGCTGGCCCGGTCGGGCGGCGGTGAGTCACGGCTGCGGATGAACTGCTCGGGCAAGCACGCGGGCATGCTCGCGGCCTGCGTCGCGGCGGGCTGGCCGACCGAGTCCTACCTCGCTCCCGACCACCCGCTCCAGCTGGCCGTACGGGACGTGGTCACGCGGCTGGCGGGCGAGGAGCCGGTCGCGGTGGGCGTGGACGGGTGCGGCGCGCCGCTGTTCGCGGTGTCGGCGAACGGGGTGGCCAGGGCGTTCCGCGCGCTGGTGCTGGCCGAGCCGGGCAGCCCTGAGCGGCGGGTCGCCGACGCGATGCGCGACTACCCCCAATGGACCTCGGGCACCGGCCGCGAGGAGCGGCGGCTGATGGACGCCGTGCCCGGGCTGCTGGTCAAGTGCGGCGCGGAGGGTGTGGACGCGTTCTCCTTCGCCGACGGCCGCGCGGGCGTCGTCAAGATCGACGACGGCGCCATGCGGGCCCGTACGCCGGTCACGGTCGCCCTGCTGCGGGCCCTCGCCCTCGACACGGTGCCGGGTGTGGACGCCGGGACGCTGGCCGATCTCGCCACCGTGCGGTTGCGCGGCGGCGACGGGACCGCCGGTGAGATCCGCCCGGCCGACGGCCTTTTCCAGGGCTAGTTCCAGCGCCGGCTATTCGTCGATGTATTTCACGGCCGATCCCCTGTGGGGTGATTGGTCGTGGCGCTTGTCGATGCGGATGGGCCGGAACGACGCCCTGATGGTGATCGTTATCCAGGTCACCAGGGCGAGCCCGATGACCAGCGGGGCCGCCCAGAGCCCGATGCTGCTGCCCAGATGCGCTGCTGCCAATGGACTCATCATGAATCCACCTCCCGGCTCAGGCTAACCCGCGATCATCCGATTCCTTATTGGTGCCGCAAATCCAGGGGCGAAATTGACTCGTTCGTGGGAATCGGCGTCGGATCGGGCATACCGCCGATGATCCGGTTCCGTCCGGCGGCCATGCCGGGCAGCGTCAGGCCGCCCGCGACCAGCAGCGCCACGATGATCGGAACGGTCCAACCGCCCGTGGTGTCGTGCAGCGCGCCGAACGCCAGCGGGCCGAGCGCGGCGATCACGTAGCCGATGCCCTGGGCCATCCCGGACAGCTGCCCGGCGATCTGGGCGTCGTGCGCCCGCAGCCCGATGAACGACAGCGCGGTCGCGAAGCCGACGCCCTGCGCGAGGCCGAGGACGACCGTCCACACCCACACCGAGCCGATCGGCGCCCAGGCGATCCCGGCGAACCCGACGATGCTGAGGACCGCGACGGACAGAACGAGGGGACGCTGGTCGCGCATCCGCCGTTCGAACACCGGCACGGCCAGCGCGCCGACCGCCTGCATCAGGCTGGACAGCGCCAGCGCGTAGCCCGCGGCGGTCTCGCTCAGCCCGCGGTCCTGGGTGATCGTCGGCAGCCAGCCGACCACCACGTAGGCCAGCAGCGACTGCATGCCCATGAACGCGGTGACCTGCCAGGCCAGCCTGGACCGCCACACCTGGGCGGCCACCGCGCGCGACGCCGTGGCCGGCGGGGCGGAACGGGCGGCCCGCGCCGAACGGAGCAGGCTCGGCAGCCAGGCCACGGCCGCCAGGGCCGCCGGGATGACCAGCAGGCCGAGCGGCAGCCGCCACGAGCTGTCGAGCGCGTGCTCGACGGGCACCGCGATGCCCGAGCAGACCGCGGCGCCGACCGTGACGGCCACCGTGTAGACCGCCGTGACGGTCGTGATGGAGCCCGGGTGGTCGCGCTTGATGATGGCCGGCATGGCGATGTTGCCGATGCTGATGGCGATCCCGGCGACCAGCGACCCGACGAACAGCGCGGCCGGGGCGTCCAGCAGCCGCAGCAGCAGCCCGCCCACCAGCAGGATCATGCTGCTGACCAGCAAGGTCTCGCTGCGCGGCGCGCGCCGCAGGAACGGGGCGAGCAGGCCGTACGAGCCGAAGAACACCAGCGGCAGCGTGGTCAGCGCGCCGGCGGCGGTGCCGGACAGGTGGTAGTCGTCGCGGATCTCGTTCAGCAGCGGGCCGACCATGACGATCGCCGGGCGCAGGTTGACCGCGACGAGGACGATCAGCGCGAGCTGCAGGACGACGGTACGGCGGCCGGTCACCGGTTCTCCTCGCCTTCGACCAGGGTCTCCAGGACGGCCAGGGTCGGCTCGACGATCGCGGCGGCGGCGCGTCCGGCCGCCTCGGGGTCCCGGGCCGCGATCGCGTCGACCACGGCCTGGTGGGCCTCCTGGGAGGAGACCGGGACCTCGCAGTCCAGCTGCGCGGCGCTCAGCGAGTCGCTCAGGCGGCTCAGGTAGTAGCGGCAGCCCTCGATCAGCACCGGGTTGCGGGTCGCCTCCACGACGGCGAGGTGGAAGTGGCTGTCGGCGCCGCCGAACTCCTGCGCGTCGGCGGCGGTCCCGCGCGCGGCCAGCAGCTCCTGGAGGCGTTCCACGTCGGCGTCCGTGCGGCGGCGGGCGGCGAGCTTGGCGGCCTGCACGTCGTAGGCCAGCTGCACCTCGAAGACGTCGCGCAGGGAGGCGCGCTCGACCCGCCGCAGGAGCGGCCGCGGGTCGGCGCTGCTGCGCACGTACGTGCCGTCGCCGCGGCGCACCTCCAGCACGCCGACGTGCGAGAGCGCGCGGATCGCCTCGCGGACGGCCGGGCGGCTCACGCCGAGCTGCGAGGCCAGGTCGAGCTCGCCGGGGATGCGGTCGCCGATCCGCCACGAGCCGGTCGTCACCTCCGCCTGGAGCTGGTCGAGCACGGCCTCGACGGTCGACCCGCCGGGCACGGGGCTGAGCGCCACGGACACCTCCTCGTCAGTCAGATGTCAGACATCTTACTGATGAAGATCGGCCGTGCCCAGGCGGATCGGCGTCGGCACGGCGAGGCCCTGCCCGCGACGGTCGTCGGAGGGGGATCCGCCGTCGCGGGCAGGGCGTCGTTGCCACTACCCGGTGGTGAGGATTAAACCTTCTGCCTTGATTTCGGCTTCTCCGGCATCGTCAGAGGCCGCGCGACTGCGAGATCGAACCCGAGGTGGCCAGCGTGAACGTGCGCATCGACTCGGCGAACTTCGACAGGTCCCATTCGGCCGGGCCCTCGTACCAATAGAGGTTGTCGGCGCCCTTCTCGCGCACGCCCGCGTCCTCCACGGTCTTGGCCCACATCGGGACCAGGTCGAACACCACCGCGTACGGCAGGAACCGTGAGAACAGTGCGATCCGCTGCTGCGGCCCGGCCTGCCCGTCGGCGGGGATCTCGCCGCGCTCCAGGAAGGCGCGGAAGCCGATGGTGTGCGCGAGGACCGTGGCGCCGCGCGCCGTCTTGGCGGGCATGTACTGGCCGCCGTACGCCAGCGCCGCGCCCGCGACGATCACGGCGAGGCCGATCAGCGCCAGGTCGGTGAACAGCGCCAGCGCGATGGTCGCGGCGACGCCGATGCCGGTCAGCACGAACCCGGCGATCGTCCAGCGGGACCGCACGGTGTCGGGCCGCCGCGCGAACCAGCCCTGCTGGACCACGTCCGCGTACATCGCCGCCCGGACCCTGGCCAGCTGCGCGGAGAACGTGCCGCCGAGCTCCGACAGCTTGACCGCCGCGCGCGGGCTGCCGTCCGGCGCCGTGAACAGCGCGTCCAGCAGCAGCTGCTCGTAGGGGAGCAGGTCGCTCACCGGCCGCTGGAGGCGCTGCAGCTCCCAGTCCAGCTTGCCGGTGACCTCGCGGTCGTCCTCCTCGATCAGCAGGTAGCCGCGGACCGCCAGGTCCACGATCGTGGCGGTGACGTCGATGACGTCGGCCTGCTCGTCGATCAGGGTGCCGATCTGGCCCGGCCGTACGCCGTCCGGCGGCTCGAACTCGGTGCCGGTGACCGGCGCCTGGTCGCCCTCGGCCGCCTTCTGCGCCACGACGCGCGCGTCCCGGCCGCGCAGCATGTAGAGGACGCCGACGCCGCCGAGCAGCAGGATCAGCAGGGCGAGCAGCGCGGTCCCGGTGACGCCGTTCACCGAGAACGCGGTGGCCGCGGTGTGCCGCCGCTCGTAGATCGCCTTCCCGCCGGTCGCCCCGGCCGGGTAGCCGACGATCACCGTCATGTACTCGTCCGGCAGCAGCCGCCCCTGCTTGAACAGCGCCTGGGTGTGGGCGTGGTCGGAGAAGTAGAACTGGCTGCACCCGAGGGAGCTGTCCAGCGCCCCGGAGAAGCAGTTGATGCTGCGGATCGGCGTGCCGCCGCCCACGGTCGCCTGCGCGTCGTCGACCGGGACCTTCCAGCCGCCGATCGCCGTCCAGCGCAGCTCCTCGCCGCCGCCGATCTGGGCGACCGCGCCGCGCACGTCGTACTCCAGGACGATCGTGTGCCGCCCCGTCCCCTGGCCGCCGGAGACCTTCACGTTGGTGGTGGTGCCGGACGAGGACGTGGACACGTTGGCCGGGCCGCCGTCCGGGCTGGTCGCCTTGACGTTCTCGACCTTGAAGACGCGGTCCTTGGTCACGCTGTCGTGGATCCGGGTGACGAACGAGCGGCGGAGCTCGTTCTTGCCGGCGAACTCGTAGACGATCGTCTCGCGGGCGTGGGTCACCCCGCCCTTGCCGACCTGGAGCAGCACGTCGTCCTTGACCACCCGTTCGGAGGCGGCGGGCGCGGCCTGCGGGGCGGCGGGCGCGGCCTGCGCGGCGGCCCCGGGGCTCGCCGCGCGCGGCTCGGAGACCGCCGCGGCCTCGGCACGGGCGGTGGCGGCGGTCAGGGGGAGAAGGGCGGCGATGGCCATCGAGATGGTCAGCGTCCGCAGGCGACCCAACATGGCCGGAAATGGTAGCGGTACCCGGCATACGTGCGGTTACCTGCGCGTCTTATGCGATGATTTTTCGCTATGGCAGGCCACTATCCCCCTCCGGCGGGCCCGTATCGCCCCCCGCCGCCCCCGGCGGCTCCGCCGTACGGCCCGCCTGGTCAGGTCGTGCACCCGTACTACTACGCGCCTCCCAGGCGGCCACCGCAGCGTTCGGCGGGCGGCGCGATCGTGGGCATCATCGGCGGCCTGGCGGCCCTCGCGGTGATCGCGATCGTCGGCCTGTCGGTGCTGGGCTCCCTCGCGAGACAGACCACAAGCGGCCAGACCGGGTCGTCCGGGACCACGTCCGGAAACTCGCAGACCGGTGCGGGCGTCGGCGCGCAGTCCGGTCAGGCGGCGGCCACGAACAACAAGCTGTACGCCACCGGCTCGCTGAGCCCGGTCGGCTGCCGGCTGCCACCGATCGGCCCCGCTCCCGCGTCCATGAACCGCTTCATGAACACCCTCAGCGACTGCCTCGACAAGTCGTGGAGCTCCCAGTTCGCCAAGGCGGGCATCTCCTACGCGCCGCCGCAGCGGGTGTTCTGGCTGCAGTCGGGGCGCAGCCCGTGCGGCACCTACCCGGCTCCGGGCGCCTCGGCGTTCTACTGCCCGGCCAACAACACCATGTACGTGGGGCTGCGCAACGTCGTCGAGACCTCGGGCGGCGAGTCGCTGGACCACTACGCGGTGTTCGCCCGGGTGATCGCGCACGAGTACGGCCACCACGTCCAGGACCGCTCCGGGATCCTGGAGTACGGGCACGAGCAGATGGAGCAGTCGGGCACCGCGGGCCGCACCGAGGCCAGCCGCCGCATCGAGCTCCAGGCGCAGTGCCTGGCGGGCGCGTTCCTCGGCGTCGAGGCGCCGACCCTGCCGATGACCCGCGACCAGTACGTCGCGATGGTCATCGACGTGCAGGGGCGCGGCGACGAGCGGCAGCCGGTCGACAAGCGCGACCACGGCTCCGGGCGCAACTACGCAGGCTGGGTGATCCGCGGTTACCAGCGCCACCAGCTGACGTACTGCAACACCTGGACCGCCACCCCGTCGATGGTGAACTAAGCCCCTTTTCGCACGTTGTTCCTGGTGTGAGGCACTCACTCCGGCGGCGCCCGCCACCGGTGTGAGTGGACTCACAGCAAAGTGCTAGCAAGCGTGCTTGCAATTGCAAGCACCCTGACGCAGGGTGGAGACATGGCAAGTTCGAAGGTCGGCTCCATCGGGGAGTACATCCGGGAGCAGCGCACGCGGGCGAAGATCTCGCTCCGCCAGCTGGCCGATGTCTCAGGGATCTCCAACCCGTACCTGAGCCAGATCGAGCGCGGCCTGCGCAAGCCGAGCGCCGAGATACTGCAGCAGATCGCGAAGGGTCTGCGCATCTCGGCCGAGGCGCTCTACGTGCAGGCGGGCATTCTCGAGGAGCGCGAGGCCGACACCGACGTGGAGGCCGCCCTCCGGGCCGACCTGCTCCTCACGGAGCGGCAGAAGCAGGTGTTGCTCGACATCTACCTGTCGTTCCGCAAGGAGAACGAAGTTGCCGGCGTGCAGTCCGAGGACTCTATAGATGGAAAGGAAGAGGTCGGATGACGCTTGCCAGCAACCTCCGAGACAACAACTTCGTGTACACCGTGGCGGGCGCGGGTGACCTCGCGGCGGAGAAGTTCCGCGACCTCCCCGAGCAGGTGAACAAGGCTCGCGAGACCGCCAGCAAGTACCAGGGCGACCTGCGCGGCACGGTCGACAAGTACCGCGACCAGGCCCGCGAGACCGCCACCAAGTACCAGGGCGAACTGCGCGACACCGTCGGCAAGTACCGCGGCGAGGTCCGTGAGAACGTCGGCAAGATCCAGGACCGGGTCGAGGTCAAGGACCTGCCCGGCGCCGCCGTCGCGTACGTGACCCACTTCGGCGCCCAGGCCGCCCAGTTCCTGAACGAGCTGAACGAGCGGGGCAAGAAGGTCGTGCACCGCGAGGCCGAAGAGGTCGCCGAGATCACCGCCGAGAAGCCGGCCCCCAAGGCCAAGGCCGCTCCGCAGAAGAAGACGACCGGTCAGGCCAAGGCCTCCACGGCCAAGAAGACCGACGCCTGATCTCGCTGCTCAGACGAAGCCGTTTGGCGTGCGAGAGCCCGGCCGGGACCACCCGGCCGGGCTTTTTCACGCCTTGCCAGGCGCCGCTAGGATGCGGGGCCCGGCTAGACCTGGTGCGTAGGCTGGGACAGGGATCCAGACGGCCGGCGGTACCGAGCCGCCGTCGATGACGGCGGGAGCGCTGATAACCGGTGACATTGACAGTCTTGGGCTACTTCTTCTGGCTCCTTCTGATCATCGCGTTCGCGCTGGAGGCCTGGGCGCTGTTCGACGCGCTGACCGTTCCCGTGGACGCCTATGCCGCCGCGAGCAAGCAGAGCAAGAAGCTGTGGATGATTATTCTGATCGTCGCCACCGTGCTCGGCTTCGCCAACGCCGTCGCGCCGCTGTTCGGCGCCTCGCCGCTCAGCCTGTTGCTCGGAATCCTGCCGGTCGCCGCGTTCATCGCGGCCGCTGTCTATTTGGCCGACGTACGTCCCGCTGTGGCGCCGTACAAGAAGCGCGGCGGTGGCCGTGGCGGGCGTGGCAACCAGGGCCCCTACGGCCCCTGGTGACCCTGACCCGCGTTCACA
Source organism: Actinomadura barringtoniae (assembly GCF_017573505.1). Taxonomy (GTDB): domain Bacteria; phylum Actinomycetota; class Actinomycetes; order Streptosporangiales; family Streptosporangiaceae; genus Spirillospora; species Spirillospora barringtoniae. The sequence goes on along the minus strand of NZ_JAGEOJ010000029.1, from coordinate 109,749 downwards.
TGCGCTGAGTGGCGCGCCCGCCCGGCGATCGGGTGCGCCAGGCCGAGCCCGCGCAGGTCGGTGACCAGCCGCCCGGCGAGGTAGCGGTTGCCCGCCGGGTTCGGATGCGTGCCGTCGGAACGGATGAAGCGCCGCGCGTTCCCCGCCCGGGTGTGGATCTTCCCGGTGATCCAGCGCTGCCCGAGCGGGTCGATGAACGGGATCCGCAGCCGCCCGGCCGCGTCGCGCAGCACGTCCCGCACCCTGAGCGCGGTCGGCCCCGGATCGCCGCCCCACAACGGCCCCATCAGCACGACATGGGCGCGGGGCCAGCGCTGCTTGATCTCGCCGAGCAGCGCGACGGCCCTTTGCTCGACCAGGCCCGGCGGGTACCAGACGTCGTTGTGGCCGCCCGAGACCATCACCATGTCGGGCGTCGGCCGCCATCCCAGCTGCTCGTCGAAGAGCGTGCCGAACGTCTTGCCCGTGAGCCCCGTGCCGACGAACCCGGTGCCCACGTGCCCGGCGAGCACGATCTGCCAGCCGAGAGTGCGGGCCGCCTCCGCCGCGTACGCCCGTTCCGGCGTGATCCCGCGGATGCCCATCGTGTAGCTGTCGCCGAGCGCGAACACCACCGGCGGCCTTCGCGGATCGGGCTGCTCGGCGCGTACGAGAGGCGGCGACATCCGTACCGTCGAGGCCACGCACGCGCCCAGGACCAGCAGTGCCGCCAGGACGGACAAGACCGGTCGGCGCACCGCTGCCCTTTCGTGATCGCTCCTGCCACCAGGCCGCACAGGCCTAAAGTGACGATTATGGGCACTCACCAACTCGGGCGTACGGCTCGCCTCGAACTCGATGACCAATCGCTACGCGAATGGGACGCGCTCGTGCTCGATTCCGGACCCGAGGGGGTGGTCCTCGACAGGTCCGCATTTTATCCCGGCGGCGGAGGCCAACCGCCCGACCACGGCGTGCTCCTCTGGCAGGGCGTCCAGACCCGCATCGCCGGCGTCCGCAAGGGCGACGACATGGTCCTGATCCCCGTCGAGGACGACCCGCTGCCCCCGGTCGGCACGACCGTCCAGTGCGCCGTGGAGGACGACCGCCGCACCGCCCTGATGCGCACCCATTCCGGCCTGCACCTGCTCTGCGGCGTGGTCTTCCGCGACTACGGCTGCCTGGTCACCGGCGGCAACATGGAGCCGCTGAGCGCCCGCATGGACTTCGACCTGCGCGAGGTGCCCGAGGGCTTCAAGCAGACCGTCGAGGACGCGTGCAACCTCGAGATCGAGGCCGACCGCCGCATCGACGTCAAGGAACTCCCGCGCGCCGCCGCGTTCGAGATCCCCGACATCATCCGCACCGCCACCAACCTGGTCCCGCCCGAGGTCAAGGACGTCCGGATCGTCGACATCATCGGCCTGGACACCCAGGCCGACGGCGGCACCCACGTCGCCTCCACCCGCCAGATCGGCCGCATCCAGGTCGCCAAGGTCGAGAACAAGGGCCGCGGCTTCCGCCGCCTCCGCATCAAGATCTCCGACTGACCTGACCAGGACGCTCAGCCCGCACGCGAGCGCGCTACCTGCCGCCGGACGCAAAGCCGGAGGCGAGCGTCCGGCGGCAGATCGCGAAGCCGGAGGCGAGCGTCCGGCGGCAGATCGCGAAGCGATGTCGCGCTCGCCGCTTTGGCGGTTCGGGCCCGAGCCGCCAGGCGAGGGCCCGAGGCCGCAAAAGCCAATAATTGAGCCGGGCGCAGGGGAGCGGGCGCCACCGCGCCCCTGCGCCCGACGTATCAGGGGAGCGCGCCCGTGCGCCGCGCCGAGTCGCGCGCGTCCGCCAGGTTGGAGACGTTTCCACCGGGGGCGGTGGGGGCTGGGGCCCTGGTCAGGGGCTCTACGGAACTCAGGCCGTGTTCGACGATGACGAGGGCTCGGTCGAGGGCGGCGCGGGTGGAGGCGGGGTCGTAGCCGTTCTGGCGGCAGTGGATGATGACCGCCTGCATGCAGCCGACCGCGACGCCGGAGACGGCGACGGCGTCGATCTCGGTGATCTCGGGGACGAGCTCGCGCAGGATGGTCTCGATCTCCTGCTGGGTGTCGTTCAGGCGCTGGAGGGCGCGGGCCTGGAGGCCGGGGCGCTCCAGAACGAGACGGACCTGGACGGCGCCGTACTCGCCGTGCTCGGAGACCAGCGCGTCCATCGCGTAGACCATCGCGTGCCGCATGGTCTCCAGCGGCGTTTCGCCGGGCGGGCGGTCGCCCAGGCGCTCGCCGATCTCGGCCAGCCGGTCGTCGACCTCGGCGAAGACGACGTCCTCCTTGCTCGGGAAGTAGCTGAAGAACGTGCGGGGCGACACGTCGGCGGCCGCGGCGATGTCGGCGATCGTCGTCTCCTCGTAGCCGCGCTCGGCGAACAGCCTGAGGGCGGCGGAGGCGAGCGCCCGGCGGGTGCGCTCCTTCTTGCGTTCGCGCAGGCCGGGCCGGTCCACGTGATGCATGTCACTCAATTTACCACGACTGCAAACTTGCAGCTATTGCAAATCTTCATCGTGCGTGTTTTTCTCCGATCATGGCGCGAATACTCGAGAGACTGGGCCGTCTCTGTGTCCGGAGGCGGCGCACGGTCTTCGAGATCTGGATCGTGGTCATGCTCGGGGCCGGCGTCCTGGGGCTCACCCAGGGCGGCATGTTCGTTCAGCAGAGCACCCTGCCCGGAACCGAGACCCAGAAGGCGATCGACACCCTGCGGCCGGACTTCCCGGCGCTGGCGGGGCCGACCGCCACCGTCGTCTTTCATTCCACGGCGAATGCGAGCCCGGGGGACTGGCGGGTCGCGCTGTCGGTCGGCAGGTCCATCGACAACCTGACCAAGCTCGACCGCGTCGCGTTCGCCGAGAACCCGTACGTGCAGGGGATGGGCGGCCTGAAGAGCCACGACGCGGTCGTGGTGCGGGTCAACCTCAAGGGCACGATGGGCGACGTCAGCGCCGGCGACCTCGACAAGTTCAACGAGGCCGTCGAGCCCGCGCGGATGGCGGGCCTGGACGTGAAGTTCGGCGGCATCGTCGCCATGATCCTGAACCAGCCGAAGGGCGGGCCGCAGGAGGGCGTCGGCATCGTGCTGGCGCTGCTGGTCCTGCTGCTGGCGTTCGGGTCCTATCTGGCCGCGGGCATCCCGATCCTGGTGTCGCTGGGCGGCATGGTCGTCGCCTATTCGATGATCCATTTCGCCGCGTCGCTGACCGAGGTCCATCCGACCGCGCCGATGGTCGCGGCGATGCTCGGGATCGGCGCGGGGATCGACTACGCCCTGTTCATCGTCACCCGATATCGCCAGCAACTGGCCGAGGGCGACGACGTGGAGACCGCCGTCGGCCATGCCATGGCGCACTCCGGGCACGCGGTCGTCTTCGCGGGCGGAACGGTGGTCTTCGCGATCTGCGGCCTCTTCCTGTCCGGCATCGCGTTCATCGGCCGCATCGGGCTGGCCTCGGCGGTCGCGGTCGGCATCATGGTCCTGGCCGCGCTGACCCTGCTGCCCGCCGTGCTCGGCGCACTCGGCACCCGCATCGACAAGTACAGGCTTCCGCGCGTACGGCCCGAACGCAGCTCCAAGCGCTGGATGGCGTGGGGCCGTCACGTGGACCGGCATGCCTGGCCGTACGCCATCGTCGCGACCCTCGTGCTGCTGGGGTTGGCCATCCCCACCTTGAGCCTGCGCTTCGGCGTGATGTCCGACAGCATCTCGTCCCCGAAGATGGCCTCGCGGCAGGCGTACGACATCGTCGCCAAGGAGTTCGGCCCCGGGGTCTACAGCCCGTTCGTCGTGGTGGCCAAGGTGCCCGGCGCGGAGAAGCGCACCAAGACCCCCGTTCCCGTTCTGAAGGGGCCGGACGGGCTGAGCGGCCTCACCGGCCCAGCGGGCGCGCAGCCGTCCGCCAAGCCCGAGGCGCCGCTGCCCAAGGGCGCCCCCGACCCGAACAAGAAGCCCGACAAGCAGGCCGTCCTGGTCGGCGAGGAGCTCAAGCAGCGGATCTCCGAGGTGCCCGGCGTCGCGTACACCGCCGACCCCGTCATCACCGGCACCACGGCCACGATCCAGGTGATCCCGTCGACCGCGCCGCACGTCGAGGCCACCACCGACCTCGTGCACCGGCTCCGCACGGTCGAGATCCCGGCCGTCGCCAAGACCCACCCGGGCACCGCCGTCTACCTCGGCGGCGAGAACCCCGCGATCATCGACCTGGCCGACACCGTCGGCGCGCGGATGCCGAACGTCGTCATCGCCGTCGTCGGGGTCGCGCTGCTGCTGCTGATCATCGCGTTCCGGTCGATCATCGTGCCGATCAAGGCCGCACTGATGAACCTGCTGTCGATCGGGGCGTCGTTCGGCGTCGTGACCGCGGTGTTCCAGTGGGGCTGGGGCGTGCACCTGCTCGGCGTCGACCAGGCCATCCCGATCATGTCGTTCGTGCCGCTGTTCATGTTCGCGCTGATCTTCGGGCTGTCCATGGACTACGAGGTGTTCCTGCTGTCGCGGATCAAGGAGGAGTACGACCGGACCGGCGACCCGCACGAGAGCGTCGTGGTCGGCATCGGCGCCACCGCCCGCCTCATCACCTCGGCCGCGCTCATCATGATCTTCGTGTTCGGCAGCTTCGTTCCCCAGCCGGACCCGACCGTGAAGATGATGGCGCTCGGCCTGGCCGTCGCCGTCGCGGTGGACGCCACGATCGTGCGGCTGGTCCTCGTTCCGGCGCTGATGAGCCTGCTCGGCCACGCCAACTGGTGGTGGCCGGGCCGCAAGCGCCCCGTGCCGCCGCCTCCGCCGCCGACCCCGTCCACCCCCGAGCCGCAACAGCTCGAACTCGAACCGGTCCGCTGAGCCCGAGTGCCCCGGCGCGGTGGTGGCGTCATACTCTCAAGCTGACATCGAGGGAGACCCGGCACCCGGCGAGAGGGCCCATGTGAGAGACACCGCGAACGCTCATGGGACCCGGGTCGTCCGGGCGGGTGCTGAGGCCGCCGACCGGGCCCGGACCATGGCGTCGCAGGTCAACGGCTGGGGCGGTCATCTCACGCTCGCGCAGCACACCGAGATGCTCGCCCAACTGGTCGAACTCACCGGCCAGGTCTCCCGCGCCGTACGGTCCGAAGCCGGTTATCTGGGCACCCGCCGCCCGGTCGCCGAGGGCCTTCAGCAGGTCGCGGACGGCATCGACGAGGTGCAGCGCAACCTCCAGCGCCTCCAGGAGGATCTCGCCCCGTGACGGTGGCGTGCTGAACTGATGGTGATCGCGGCAGTACGCTCGCCTGGTGATCGGGGGAGACGCGTGATGATCACGGATGCGGTCCGTGAACGTGCCAGGGCGCTGGCCGAGGATGAGGGACTCCCGGCGTTCGTGTACGACCTGGACGCGCTGCGCTCGCACGCGGCGGCCGTCCGGAGCGCGCTCGACGTGCCGGGCGGGCCGGAGCTCTTCTACGCGGCCAAGGCGAACGCCGACGAGCCGATCCTGCATGCCCTGGAGCCGTACGTCGCGGGCTTCGAGGTGGCCTCGGGCGGCGAACTGGAGCACGTGCGGCGCGTGTTGCCCGATGCCCGCCTGGCGTTCGGCGGCCCCGGCAAGACCGACCAGGAGCTGGCGACCGCGCTGCGCCTGAACGTCGAGCGCATCCACGTCGAGAGCCCGTACGAGCTGGCCCGCCTCGCGCAGCTGGCGCAGGAGATCGGCCGCGAGGTCGACGTCCTGCTGCGCGTCAACCTCAAGAGCGACAGCGGCAGGAAGGGCGTCGCGCTCTCGATGTCGGGCCCGTTCGGCATGGATCCCGAGGCGATGGAGGCGTGCCGCCCGATCCTCGAACGCGCGCCGTGGATGCGGTTCCGCGGCGTTCATGCACACCTCGCGTCGGGCCTGGACGCGCCGGACATGGTGCGGCAGTCCGCCGAGATCGTGGACTGGGCCCGCTCGTACGGCGACGTCGAGGAGGTCAACGTCGGCGGCGGGATGGCCGTCGACTACGCCGACCCCGGCCGGATCTTCGACTGGGCCGCGTACGCCAAGGGCGTGGCGACGCCGGACGTGCGGCTGCGCATTGAGCCGGGCCGCGCCCTGAGCGTCTACTGCGGCTGGTACGTCACCGAGGTGCTGGACGTGAAGCGCGCCCACGGCGACTGGTACGCGGTGCTGCACGGCGGGACCATGCACCTGCGCACGCCCGTCACCAAGCAGCATGACCAGCCGTTCACCGTGATCCCCACCGGCGGCCCCACCGGCGACTCGGGCGGCCACCCCGGCGGCGACTCGGGAGGTGACGGCCCGGCCACCGCCGAGCCCGTCACCCTCGTCGGCCAGCTGTGCACGCCCAAGGACGTGTTCGCCCGCGAGATCTCAGCGGGCCGGATCGCCGTCGGCGACGTGGTCGCGTTCGCCATGGCGGGGGCGTACGGCTGGAACATCTCCCACCACGACTTCCTCATGCACCCGAAGCCCGGCTTCCACTACCTCTCTGAAAGAGGATGAACAGCCAGGTCATCGACGGCACGAGGATGAGCGCCCCGACCCCGAGCGCCACGAACACCACCTGCAGCACGCCGTTCTCGGCGGCGGCCGAACGCAGGTGCAGATCGGCCATCTCGGCCGCGCCCCACAGCACGGTCACGACCGCGAGCGCGCCGGTCACCCGTACGGCCAGATAGGCGCGGCCCGCGAGCAGTCCCAGCGAGACCGCGCCCGCCACCGCCGACAGGATGATCAGCGGCGAGTGGACGCCGAACGCGGCGGCGCCCGGCAGCGCGAACAGCCCGACCGCGACGCCCGACATGAGCGCGTAGCCGCGGAAGCGCTGGGCCGCGGTCTCGTCGCCCAGCCGCCGCGCGTCCCAGATCAGGTAGACGGCCGCCAGGTAGGCGCACAGGGCGGTGGTCAGCACGCCGCCGTACAGCCCGGCCAGGCTCAGCCAGCTCGACTCGCCGGTCGCCACCGTCGTCGCCACCGACCCCAGGCAGTACGGCGTGAGGACCGACGCGACGCCGAAGATCCACGCGTAGGCGCGCTGGTCCGGCACGGCCTTGCTGAACACGAACGTGCTGCCGCGCGCGACGATGCCCAGCACCGCCAGCGACAGCGGCACCCAGTGCGCCGCCATGACGTCGGCGAAGACGGGCGGGAACGCCGTCCACGTCATGACCATCACGAAGATCAGCCAGACGTGGTTGGCCTCCCAGATCGGCCCCATGGCGTGCTCGATGACCTTCTGGTCGCCGCGCCGGGGCGAGATCAGGTGCCACAGCCCGGCCCCGAAGTCGGCGCCGCCGAACAGCAGGTAGGCCGACAGCCCGACCAGGATCAGTCCCAATGCGATGTCGGTCATGAGACCGGCACCTCCTCACGCTCTGGAAGCTCGGCGGGCTCGGGCGGTTCGGGGCGGCGCATGCGGCGCAGCACGCTGATGGTCGCGACGGTGAGAACGGTGTAGACGGCCAGGACCACGTACAGGCCGTAGCGCAGGCCCGGGTTGGGGTTCACGGCCTCTTCGGTGCGCATGACCCCGTACACGATCCAGGGCTGGCGGCCGACCTCCGTCGTGGTCCAGCCCGCCTCCATGGCGATCGCCGCGGCGACGCCCGCCAAAGTGGCGGCGCGCAGGAACCAGGGCTTCCACGGCAGGTCGCGGTGCTTGCTCAGCTCACCGGCACGCGCCACCGACCGGCGGCGGCGCCACCAGCTGTAGGCCCACCAGGCGGCGAGGCTCAGCAGTGCCATGCCGATGGTGATCATGATCTCGAACGACGTCTTCACGACCTCGGCGGGCGGCCGGACGTCCTCGGGGAAGGCGTCCATGCCGCGCAGCGTGGCGTGCGCGTCGAACTTCAACATCATCGACAGCGCGTTCGGCACCTCGAAGAAGGCGAACCGGAACGGCACGCCGGACTGGGTGTGCTCGATCCCTTCCATCGCGGCGAACTTGACGGGCTGGTTGTCGGCGACGAACCGCGACGCCCAGTCCCCGACGATCACCTGCAGCGGCGCGCAGACGGCGCCGAGCGAGAACGGGATCGCGAACCCGAGCCGGTGGTAGCGGTCCACCCGCCTGGCCCGGTGGTCGCGCAGCAGCGCCACCGCGTAGACGGAGGCGACGATGAAGCCGCAGACCATCAGCGACGCCAGGATCAGATGCGTCGCTTGCACCGGCGTCGCCGGATTGAACATCGCCGCGAGCGGATCGACATCGGTCACCTTCCCGTTCACCAGCTTGAAGCCGCGCGGCTGGTTCATCCACGAGTTGACCGTGACCACGAACGACGCCGACAGCAGGCCCGCGATGACGACCGGGATCCCGGTGAGGAAGTGCACTCGCGGCGAGAGCCGGTCCCACCCGTACAGGTAGATGCCCATGAAGATCGCCTCGATGAAGAAGGCGATGCCCTCCAGGGCGAACGCGGCGCCGAAGACCTGGCCGTACTTGTCCATGAAGCCGGGCCACAGCGTGCCCATCTCGAACGACAGCACGGTCCCGCTCACGGCGCCGACCGCGAACAGCACACCGGCCGCCTTCATCCAGCGCCGGGCCAGCTCGGCGTAGACATGGTCGCCGGTACGCAGGGATCGCCACTCGGCCAGCAGTGTCAGCGCCGGGAGCCCGATCCCGATGCTCGCCAGCACGATGTGGAATCCCAGGGTGAACGCCATCTGCTGGCGTGCGGCCATGAAATCGGCCGGGGTCGCGGCGCCATGGGCCGTGAGGAGCGCTATGGAGCTCATACGACAGAATGTAGTACTACAAGCTGTAGTACTTGACCCAGTAGTACTACCCGCCGTGGTGACATCCCTCATAGTCGGCTAATCTGAATCCCGTGAAGGGTCTGGGAGAGCTTGAACGCACGGTCATGGAGGTCCTCTGGGCAAGGGAGGACGCCGGTCTCGTAGCCGCGACGGCACGCGACGTGAGCCGCGCCCTGGCCCCCGAACGGGATCTCGCGCACACCACGGTGATGACCGTCCTGGACAGGCTCGCCAAGAAGGGCTTCCTGGAACGAGAGCGGGACGGCCGCGCATGGCGCTACAGTCCGGTCGAAAGCCGCGAGGGGTACATCGCCGAGCTGATGCTGGGCGCCCTCAACGAGACCGGCGACCGCGACGCGGCGCTGGCGCACTTCGTCCGTTCCGTCTCCGAGACCGAGGCCGACGTGCTCCGGCAGGCGCTGCTCGGCCTCACGGGTAAGGAGCCACCGGCATGACCGGAGTCGCCCTGCTCGCACTGATGTCAATGGGGACCGTCGGCGGGGCGCACCTGCTCTCCAAAGCAAGGTGGACCTGGCGCACGCCGCGCACCGCGATCGCCCTCTGGCAGGCCCTCGGCCTCGGCTGGGGCGTCGCCACGATCGGCACGCTGCTCAGCCTCGCCCTCCTGCCCTACGGCAAGGGCATCATCGGTGGCCTGCCCACCCTCCTGAACGACCAGGCGGCCCGCCTGGACGCCACCCACGCCGCCGCGCTCCTGGCAGCCGTCAGCCTCACCGCCGTCCTCCTGGCCATGCTGGCCTACGCGGTCTTCCGCGTGGTCCGCGCCCGCCACCGCCACCGCGCCCTCCTCGCCCTGGTCTCCCGCAAGGACTCCGCGGTCCCCGACACCCTCGTCCTGGACCACCCCGAGGCCGCCGCCTACTGCGTCCCAGGCGTCCGCTCGTCGAAGGTCGTCGTCAGCGCGGGCACCCTGGAACTCCTCGACCCGGCCGAGCTCGCCGCCGTCCTGGCGCACGAACGCGCCCACGCCCGCGAGCGCCACGACCTGGTCCTCCTCCCGTTCGCCTCGCTCCGCCAGGTCTTCCCCCAGATCCGCCTGGTCGGCCGCTGCCTGGACGCCGTCGAGCTGCTGATCGAGATGGCCGCCGACGACCGTGCCAAGCACCACCGCGAGCCGAAGGAGCTGGCCACCGCCCTGCTCCGCTTCGCCGCCGCCCGCCCCCCGGCCGCCCCCCAGGGCGCCCTGGGCGCCGTCTCCCGCGACGACATCCCCGTCATGGCAAGGGTCAACCGCCTCATCGAGCCCCAGCCCGTAAGCCGCCCCACCCGCTACGCCGCCATGATCGCCATCCCCCTCATCGCCGGCGCCCCCCTCTTCCTCTACGCTCTGTCGATCTAGCCTTCGCGGCTTCGGGTCCTCGCCTGGCGGCTCGGACCCGAACCGCAAAAGCGTGCGAGCGCGACATCGCTTCGCGATCTTCGCCCGGTGGCTCGCCTCCGGCGTCGCCCCCAGCCTCAGGTAGCGCGCTCGCGTGCGTGGCCGGGCTTGCTGGCCAGGCCCCTCCCGCGTCGAGGGCGCCCTCCAGACCCGGTTCACCGCTCACCCGTGACCTCCAAACCCGTTCAGCACGTCCACGATCTCCCGCACCGGCGGTCACGGCAGGCGAGCTCGGGCCGCGTCTCGGCCCGGTTCGGCTCCTGCTGGACCGGCCGTGTAAGTAGGGTCGCCACCATGACCGACTTTCTCCAGGTCTCCACCACAACGGCCAGCCGCGAAGAAGCCATGAATCTCCTTCGATCTGCCGTCGGTGCCAAGTTGGCAGCGTCGGGGCAGGTTTTCGGGCCTGCCGGGAGTGTGTTCTGGCATCTCGGGGAGCTCGGTGACGGTGAGGAGTGGCAGTTGTTCCTCCGAACCACCCGCGACCGGTATGCCGACCTGGAGGCGCACCTGATCGAGCATCATCCGTGGGACAACCCGGAAGTCACCTTTACGGTGATCGACGGCGGTTCGGAGCGCTACCTGGAGTGGCTCAGCCGAGAAGCGTCATCGTCCTAGCCCGTTCGAGCACCTCGGCCACTTCGGGCACGTCCGCATGGACACGAAGCCGCTCGGCGACCTCCGCGATCCGCTCGCCGGGCCTGGGCGAGGCGACATCACTGCCAAGGTCGATCGCTTGCCCCAGCGCGTGAGCGCCCTGTTCGATCTCTTGGGCGTCGATATGGGCATCAGCCAGCCAGGTTGAGTAAAGCGCCTTGTCGCGCGCATGGGTGTCGTCGTATCGAGCCAACGCCCACCGAAGCGCGGGGATCGCTCGAACCGGGCGACGCAGCACGGCCCAGCAGCGGCCGGTCATGATCTGTAGCTCGATCTCGTCGACCCATCGCGCCCAGTCAGGATCAGGACCCTCCAGCCGATCCTCGGCGAGCGCGTCGGCCGCCTGGCCGAGTGCCTTCTCCACCTCGTCGCTATGCGTCGGTCCCGCGACCGCGTGCGCCCACGCTGCCCGCTCGTGGAGAAGGGCGCGGACGGCTGGTGGTGTCCGCCGGTCAACGACCCGGCATGAGGCGTCTGCCTCGTCCGTGCCAGGCCGGCCCGTGCTCACTCGTTGGTAAGCCATGAGGGCGAGCGCGTTCCCGATGAGGCCGGTGTCGCCGATGTCCGAGGCTGCGGTCATGCTGTCTCGAAACAAGCTGCGAGCGGCAGCCATCCGGCCTGAGTCCAGCGCCGCCCACCCGGCCTGCTGAGCCTGCTCGGCTGCCACGCCCACTAGGCCGCGACCCGTGGCCTCGGTGTAGGTCGCATTGCTGATCAGATTCCGAGTGGCGGACAGCTCGGCGGCATACACGCTGTAGGTCTGCGACCCGCCAAGGACGTCATCCAGACGGCGGAGTCTGGCCGTACGGCGTCTGAGTCGCTCGACCAGCTCCATACCGATGCGGCTGCTCTCCTGGTCGGCGAGCCCGGCGGGGGCGACCGCGAGGCCGGCCGCGGCGACGGACAGTCCGAGGAAGTCGCGGCGTTCCACGGGATCATCATCGTCCGCGGCGACCGTCGGGGCAAAGAGGTGTCTCTGCGGCACCGCGAAGGCCTGTGCGTAGGCCCGTCGGTTTCGGCTGCTGATCCCGACTTTGCCACGCTCCCACCGCTTCACGTAGTCGATGACGGTCGCCAGGTCGGGTTTCTGCTGACCTCGCATTGCGGCGTCCCATTGTGCCCCTGCCTCTCTGCGAGAGATGCGCGTTCACTGGCAGTGACCAAAACACCGCTCCCCAGAACTTCGGAAGGTCTGGGGCTCGCCGGACCGCAGGAGGCCTGACTGTGAACGACGTAGCGGAGTGCAAGGCAGCGCTACGTACCGAGTTTCCTGGGTGGTCGATCATCACCGCGAAGCCGTCCGGGCGGTGGTGGGCGACGCGCGGGCCCAAGGCCGGTGAGGCCGTCCGGCATGGCGCATCTTGTTTCGATGCCGATACTCCGGAGGAGCTTCGGGTCAAGCTGCTCGGGGTGGCCGGTGAGTAGGCGGATGACCGGGCAGGAGCGGCAGGAGTTGGTTCGGCTCCGCGCCGACTTTCCCGGTTGGTTGGTCGCTTTCCCTGCGTCGACGTTGCGGTGGCAGGCCTGTCGAAGGACGGGTCTGCCATCCGGAGTGCGTGCTGGGTACGGGGCAGTGGAGGCAGATGCTCCCGAGCTCTTGCGGGACCTGCTGGAGGAAGCCGCTGCCCTGGACGTGATGTACGGCGGGACCGGCGGAAGGCCATGACTGGGCCTGGTGAGTGGCAGATCGATGTGTACGCCGAGGGTGAGGGATACATCGCGGTGGACCGTGAGAGCGGCTGCACTGTTGGTGCGTTCGTTGATGAGGGCGGGGGCTGGTTTCGCGTACGGATGCCGTCTGGCACTGTACGCGGCATGTGGGTCCAGCCGAATGTCAAAGAACCTTGGCGGGACATCGTCCACCGGATGCTCGGCGTCTAAAGGCCCGCCCTCCCTAGAGAGGACGGGCCAACGTGTCACTCGGTTAGGCGTCCAGGGCCGTTCCGTAGAGGCGGTCGACCTTGAGTCTGATGACCAGGCGGCGGCCCTTCGTCATCTCCTCCAGGAAGGCGGTTTCGTCGGCTGGGTCATCGAAGCCGCCCGCCATCGCCAGGAGTTCGCGGCCTACCGCGTCGCCTGGTGTTTCGGTCACCTCTGAGAGCTCCGCCTTGCCTTCGGCGATGGCGTAGGAGAAGACGTTCTCGCCCTGGAGCTGCACTGTTGCGCGGGGGTCGTTCTGGAGGTGCTTGACCTTGATCCGGCCCTCGGCGGAGGAGATGCGGATGAGCCGCTCTTCGGGATTCCAGTTGATGACCATCGTGGCCAGGTGGGGCTGGCCGCTCCGCTTGAGCGTCGCCAGGGTGCCGAACGGCTGGGTGGCCAGGATCTTCAGGATCTCGTCCTCGGTGAGGGCGCGGGCGCCGGGGCCCTGTCCAGGTCCGTACTCGGTCATCGGAATCTCCTCTTGATCGTTTCTTAGTCGTTCAGGCTGCGAGCGAGCGTTCGGCGGACGGCTCGGTGGGTGCGGTGGGCTGCTGCTCGGGCTTGGCGGGGCGGAGGACGACCAAGGTCACGATGAACGCGGCCACTAGCAGGCCGCCGGAGGTGGCGAAGGCCAGGTGGAAGCCGTCGGTGAGCGCGGTCGCCTGGTCTTTGCCTGCGGCGAGGTGGTCTTCGGTGCGGGACGCGGCGAGGGTCGACAGGACGGCGACGCCCAGGGCCATGCCGATCTGCTGGGTGGTGTTGAACAGGCCGGACGCCAGGCCCGCGTCGTCATCGCGTGCGCCGGACATGCCGAGTGTGGTCAGGGCCGGGAGTACGAGGCCGCCGCCTGCGATGAGCAGCATGACCGGCAGCAGGTCGGTGACGTAGTTCGCGTGGACCGGGATGCGGGTCAGGTACGCCATCGCGGCGAAGAGGAGGACCAGGCCTGCCAGGAGGGTGGCACGGGTGCCGAAGCGGGCAGCTAGGCGGGCGGAGATGAAGAGCGAGACGGCGCCGATCGCGACGGCGGCCGGGAGCATGGCCAGCCCGGTCTCCAGGGCGCTGTAGCCGAGGACCTTCTGCATGTAGAGAGCCACGATGACCTGGAAGGCGAACATGCCCGACAGCGCCAGCATCTGCGCGACATTGGCGCCCGAGACGTTCCGCGAACGCAGGATCCGCAGCTTCATCAGCGGGGTCTTGGCGGTGGCCTGCCGGACGAAGAACGCGGCGAGCAGCAGCAGCGAGACGGCGCCGAGGCCGAGGGTGTGGGCTGAGAGCCAGCCGTACGACTCGACCTTGACCATCGTGTAGATCCCCAGCATCAGGCCGGACGTGGCGAGCAGCGCTCCGGCGACGTCCGCGCCGGAGGCGAGGCCCAGGCCCTTATCGGCGGGGAGTACGGGGAGGGCGAGGGCGATCACGGCGATGCCGATCGGCAGGTTGATGAAGAAGATCCAGTGCCAGCTCAGCGCGTCGGTCAGGACCCCGCCGAGCACCTGCCCGATCGAGGCACCGGCGGCGCCGGTGAAGCTGAACACCGCGATCGCCTTGGCCCGTTCGCGCGTCTCGGTGAAGAGCGTGACCAGGATGCCGAGCACGACCGCCGAGGACATCGCGCTGCCGACGCCCTGCAGGAACCGGGCCGCGATCAGCAGGTTCTGGCCGGTGGCGGCGCCGGCGAGGAGCGAGGCGGCGGTGAAGACCGCGTTCCCGGCCAGGAACATCGTTTTGCGGCCGATGAGGTCGCCCAGCCGGCCGGCCAGCAGGAGCAGCCCGCCGACCGCGATCAAGTAGCCGTTCATGATCCAGCTGAGCGAGGCGGGCGAGAAGCCCAGGTCGTGCTGGATGGCGGGCAGCGCCACGGTCACGATGCTGCCGTCCAGGATCGTCATCAGCATCGTGGTGGACAGCACGCCGAGCGCGAGCCAGCGGGATCGGGGAGTTGCGAGCGACATGGTCTTCTCCTGTTCAGGGTCAACAAGAGAGACCGTAGCAGATAGTTCCGTTACAGACGATCCCTAACCGACCTACTTTGTTCGCTCGCGTGCCCGGCGGGCCCCCTGAGGGCTCTCGGCGGGCACGGCCAGGTGGTCCTCGACCAGGGCGTTCAGGGCGCCGAGCAGGGCATTGCGGTCGGTCTCGGGAAGCGAGCCCAGAGCGTCCCGGTGAACGCCGTCGACGATGTCCTGGCTCTGCCGGGCGACCTCGGCGCCCTTCTCGGTGACCGCGATGATCCGCGCGCGCCGGTCGGTGCTGGACGGGCGGCGCTCGGCCAGCCCGGCCTTCTCCAGGGAGTCCACGGTCGTCACCATCGTGGTCTTGTCCATGTCGCCGATCTCGGCGAGCTGGATCTGGGTGCGCTCCTCTTCGAGCGCGTGCACGAGCACACAGTGCATCCGCGCGGTCAGCCCGATCTCGCCGAGCGCCGCCGCCATCCGCGTGCGCAGCACGTGGCTGGTGTGGTCGAGCAGGAACGACAGGTCGGGTTCGTTGCGCGAGGGGGCCATGGCGGTCATGGTCCCAGTGTATCGTCCCGTACTGGATTATCTATCGAAGTCCTATCCCGTCCAGGACGGCGGTGATCAGGTCGTCCAGCCGCTCCGGGGCGGGCGGGCTCGCGATGGCCTGGAAGAGCAGGCCCAGCACGGTCTCGTGACACACCCCGACGATCATCGAGGCGGCGGCGTCCACCTTGGCATCGGACGCGAGCCGCCCCAGCTCTTGTTCGGTGTGCAGATAGTCGCGCAGTCGGTCGCGCCAGTCGCCGGTCCCGTTGCCGTGCATGTCGGAGAAGCGGGCCAGAACCTCCGGCTGAGAGAGGAAACCCGCCATCGCCGGGAGGATCGCCCGGTGGAGAGCCAGGCCGTGCTCGATGTGGGTGTGGAGGTTCTCGGCGACGGTCGCGGTCCCGGGCTCGGGCAGGTCGCCGAGGGTTCGCTCTACCGAACCGACGTGCGCGTTCAGCGCGTGCGCCAGCAACTCCTCCTTGTCGGAGAAGTGGTTGTAGAGGACACCGTCGGCGACCCCCGCCTCACGTGCGATGGCGCGCACGGTGAGCCCGGCCGACCCGCGTTCGGCGATCATGCGTTCCGCCGTGGCGATCAGGTGGTCGCGCAGGCTCACGTCTCCGCCCCGCAGGGCCGCGGCTCGTCTCGGTGACATCACCCCGCATCGTAGTGAGCCGTTGTGAGCCAGGCGGTGCCGGTGAGGCGCACTGCGTGGTCGCGTTCGAAGGGGCGGAAGGCGGTCTCGACGGCTTCGTGGGCTGGGGCGGGGTCGGCGTCGCCGAGGTTGAAGCGGACGGGGCCCCAGCCCATGAAGAAGCCGGCTGCGTCGGCGGCGTCGGAGCCCCAGATCGACTCGCCCTCGATGTGCTCGGTGGCGACGTCATGGAAGCCCGCGCTGGTGAGGATGGTCTTGATGTGGGCGGGCTCGGAGAGGGACAGGGGACTGCTGCCGTGGCTGCCGAACTGTCCGGTCGGGGGTAGGTGCGGCGCCAGGGCCTGCATGATCGTGGCGAGGTCTGTGCCTGCCAGGTCGGTCATGCTCAGGAACGCCAGGCGGCCGTTCGGGCGCAGGGCGCGAGCGATGTTGGTGAACGCGGCCACCGGGTCGGCGAAGAACATGATCGCGAAGCGGCTGATCGCCGCGTCCAGGGATTCGGGCTTGAACGGGTGGACCTGGACGTCGCCCTGCTCGAAGGTCACGTTGGTGATGCCTTCGCTTTCGGCTAGGTGGCGGGCCGTGGTGAGCATCGGGCCGGAGAGATCGACACCCAGGGCGGATCCGTGGGAGGCGCGGCGGGCGGCCTGCCTGGTGACCTGGCCGTTGCCGCAGCCGATGTCGAGGACGTTGGTTTCGCTGCCGACGCCTGCGGCGTCCAGGAGGCGTTCGTTGTACGTGCTGTTCAGCGCGTCGTAGCGGTCGTGGTGGTCGGCCCAGTGGCGGCCCTCGTACCCGTTCCACGCCTCGGACTGGTGGGTGTTGACGATCCCGGCCATCGCTCCTCCTCGGTATGAACGCTTGTTCATGAACGTTTGTTCATAATGGGTGGAGGGTGGCCGGGATGTCAATCAGAGGCGGCGGTCCAGCACGGGCTCGCGGGGTGCGGGGGAGGGCGCGGCGGGCTTGGCGGGGCGGATCAGGAAGAGGGTGAGGACCACGGTTCCGGCGGCCAGGGCCAGGTCGCCCCAGAGCGCGATCTCGGCGGCGCCGGTGTAGTCGGGCCTGGCCGGGTGCGAGCCGAGGGCGGCGAAGAAGATCGCGCCGATGACGGCCACGCCCGTCGCGCCGGAGAACTGCTGGGTGGTGCTCAGGACGCCCGAGGCCGAGCCCGCCTGATCGGGCTTGACGCCGGACAGGACGGCGCCGATCACGGACGGGAGGGTGAGGCCGCCGCCGATGCCCGTGAGGCAGAGCGCGACCAGGATCCAGACCGCGTTGACGTCGTCGCCGAGCGCGCGGAGCTCGACCGCCATCGCCAGGATGCCCAGCGCGAGGAAGAGGGCGCCCGCAGGCAGGACCTTCGTGCCGTACCGCGTGATGAGGCGGCGGCCCAGGAGCGAGGTGACCATCGTCAGGATCGCCATCGGGCCGAAGCTGAGCCCGGCCTGGAGCGGGCTGAGGCCCAGCCCGGCCTGCAGCAGCAGCGTGAGCACCACGTTCATGCTGGCGAACGAGGTCATGAACGTGACGTTGACCGCGAGGCCGAGGTTGAACGAGCGGGCGCGGAAGAGGCCGAGGTCGAGCAGCGGCTCGCCGCCCGTGCGGGTCAGCCGGCGTTCCCACAGCAGCGTCGCGGCCATCGCGGGGATCGAGGCGGCCAGGCAGATCCACGTCCAGGCGGGCCAGCCCTCCTCGCGGCCGGCGGCGAGCGGCACGAGCGCGAGGGCCAGCGCGCCGGAGATCCCGACGACGCCGACCGGGTCCAGGCGCGGACGCCGCGTTCCGCGTCCACCGGGGAGCAGGCGCAGCGCCGCGGTGACCGCGACCACGCCGATCGGCACGTTGATCAGGAAGATGGGGCGCCAGCCGAGCCCGGCGATGTCGGCGTCCAGCAGCAGGCCGCCGAGGACCTGCCCGCACACCCCGCCGCCGCCGAGCACCGCCCCGAACCAGGCCATCGCGCGGGGACGTTCCGGCGCCGGGACGGCGGTCGTGACGAGCGCCAGCACCTGCGGCACCATCGCGGCGGCCGTGAGGCCCTGGAGGAGCCGGAACGCCACCAGCTGGGCGGGCGACTGCGCGAGCCCGCAGAGGAGGGAGGCGACGGTGAACGCGGCCATGCCGAGCGCGAACATGCGCCGGTGCCCGAACAGGTCGCCGAGGCGCCCGCCGGTCACCAGGCCCGCCGCGTAGGTGAAGGCGTAACCGGCCACGACCAGCTCCAGCGCGACCGGACCGGCGTGCAGGTCGCTCTGGAACGAGGGCGTGGCGACGTTGACGACCATGTAGTCGAACGACGACATGAACGTCGCTGAGAGGATCACGGGAAGCAACAGACGATTCATGCCTCGAGAGTCGGATCATGAAGAGGGCCGGCGCATGGGGAGGAATACCTAGTGCGGCGCCCGGGGTTCTTCAGATCCCGACGAGGCCTCTTTAGGGACGTGGCTGGATGGCGATGAGCTTCGTCGCGCGCGATGCCGAACTGGACGCGCTGCACGAGGCGTTCCGGCGTGCCCGCGAGGCCGGGCCGGTGACCGTCCTGGTCGGCGGCGAGGCGGGCATCGGCAAGTCCAGGCTGGTCGCGGAGTTCGCCGCGCGCCCGCGCGACACCGGTCCGCGCGACACCGGTCCGCGCGACACCGGTCCGCGCGACACCGGTCCGCGCGTCACCGGTCCGCGCGTCACCGGTCCGCGCGTCACCGGTCCGCGCGACACCGCGCTGCGCGACGAGGCGGATGGGGCGTGGGTGCTGGAGGGCGGGTGCCTGGAGCCGGGGATCGACGGGCTCGCGTACGCCCCGCACGTGATGATCATGCGGCTGCTCGTTCACCGGCTGGGCGCCGAGCGGGCGGCGCGGCTGCTTCCGGGCGGCGGGCGGCACGGGCTGGCGCACTGGCTGCCCGTGCTCGGGGAGCCCGAGGGCGACCCCGATCCCGTGACGGGGCGGACGCGGCTGTTCGAGGACGTGCTGGCCCTGCTGGAGGGCGCCGCCGCGGAACGGCCGCTCATCCTGATCTTCGAGGACCTGCACTGGGCCGACCCGTCGAGCCGCGAGCTGCTGGCCTTCCTCGTCCGCAACCTGACCCGCCCCGGCGTCCTCATCGTCGGCACGTACCGGACCAGCGACCTGGCCGACGCCGACCCGCTGCGTTCGCTGGTCGCGGGCCTGGTCCGGCTGCCGAACGTGGTCCACCTGGCCCCGGCGCCGCTCGCCCGCGAGGAGGTCCGCGAGCTGCTCGCCGCGCGCCTGGGCCGCGACCCGGCGCCCGCCCTGGCGCACGAGATCCACCGCCGGAGCGAGGGCAATCCGCTCTTCGCCGAGGCGCTCGCGGACGAGGGACCGGCGACCGCGACGCCCGTGCCGCTGCGCGATCTCCTGCTGTCGGGTCTCCGGCGGCTGCCGGAGGAGACGCGGCAGGTCGTCCGGGCCGGATCGGTGATCGGCGGCACGGTCGGGCACGAGCTGCTCGCCGCCGTCACCGGGCTGGACGACCTCGCGCTGGAGGCGGCGCTGCGGCCCGCCGTGGACATCGGCCTGCTGCGGCCCGCCGACGACTGTTACTGCTACCTCTTCCGGCACGATCTCGTGCGGCAGGCCGTCTACGAGGATCTGCTGCCGAGCGAGCGCCGCCGCCTGCACGCGCGGGCGGGCGGGGCCCTGGACCTCGACGCGGCCCTCGTGCCGACCGGCCGCGCGCCCGCCGCGAAGGCCGCGCACTGGTACGCGGCGGGCGACCGGCGGCGCGCCCTCATCGCGGCCTGGCGCGCCGCCGCGGCCGCCGGTGCCGCCTACGCCCATCCCGAACGCAGGCGGATGCTCAGCCGCGTCCTGGAGCTGTGGGAGCGCGTCCCGGACGCCGCGAGGACGCTCAGCATCGACCATGTGGTCGTGCTGGAACGCGGCGTCGAGGCCGCGCTCGCCTCCGGTGAGGCCGAGTGTGGGGTCGCGCTGGCGACGGCGGCGATCGAGGAGCTCGGCGACCGCGACGCCTCGCGTGTGGCGGCGTTGCTGGAGCTGCGCAGCACGCTGCGGCACCGGCTCGGCGAGGACGCCCTGGACGATCTGCGCTCTGGCATCGCGCTGCTGCCCGCCGATCCGCCCAGCCGTGCCCGCGGCCGCCTGCTCGGCATGCTCGCCAACCGGCTCTTCCTGCTGTCCCAGCCCGCCGAGGCCCGCACGGTCGCGACCGAGGCGCTGGCCGCCGGCCGGGCCACGGGCGACGCCCGCATGCAGGCGTGGGCGCTGGTCACGCTGGCCTCGCTCGCGGGCTTCGACGGCGACCTGGACGCGAGCATCGAGATGTACGAGCAGGCGGTCGAGGTCGCACGCGGCGGCGCCGACACCGCCGCCGTGCTGACCGTGGCGATCATGGCCGAGGCCGACGCCCACCACGGCGCGGGGCGGCACGAGCGGGCGTGGGAGCTGGCGGCGCAGAGCATCGCCGCCGCCGAACGTTCCGGACTCGCGCGCGACCAGGGCGTCGGCTCGGCCGCGCACGGCGCCGAGCCGCTCGTCGCGCTCGGTCGCTGGGCGGAGGCCCGCGCGCTCATCCGTGACAGCCTCGCGCTGGACCCGCCGCCGCTCTTCCGCGCCGTGAGCCTGATCAGCCTCGGCGCCGTGGCGCTCGCCGAAGGAGACCTGGCCGAGGCCGAACGCGCCGCCACCTCCGCCCGCGCGGTGCTGCACGACGGCTACGGCGGCAAGATGTTCCACTTTCGGCTGTACGACCTGGAGGCCGCTCTCGCGATCGCGCAGGGGGATCTGAAGCGGGCAGACGACGCGCTCGAACGGGCCTTCGCGGACCTGGACGTCTCGTTCCACAGCCGCTTCGCCTGGCCCCTGCTGGTGACCGGCGCCCGCCTGGCCGCGGAACTCCGTGCCCTCGCCGTGCGGGACACGGCCGCCAAAGCCCACGCGGACGCCCTGCTCGGCAGGGTCAAAGCCCTCGCCGCGCAGCTTCCCGTGCACGGGCCCGTGCAGGTGGCGCAGCGCGCGACCTTCCAGGCGCTCACGGGGGAGTCGGACTGGGACGTGGCCGCGAAGGCATGGCGTGACCTCAAACAGCCCTACGAACTCGCATGCGCCCTCTGGCATGCCGCCGAGGCCGCGGCGGAGGCGGGCGACAAGGCGGGTGCGGCCGAACGCCTTCAGGAGGCGCAGTCCATCGCGTCCGGCCTGGGCGCCGTACCGCTGAGCAAGGAGCTTGAGCTTTTCGCCACCCGCGCCCGCCTCACACGAGAGCAATCGGCGGACCCGCCGCTCGCCGTGCCCGAGGACAATGAGGCCTTGGGGCTGACCCCGCGCGAGATGGAGGTGCTGCGGCTGGTCGCCGACGGCCTCAGTAACCGCCAGATCGCCGAACGGCTCTACATCTCCGCCAAGACCTCCGGCGTCCACGTCTCCAACATCCTGGCGAAGCTCCAGGTCGCGTCCCGTACGGAGGCCGCGGCCCTCGCGCACCGCCTCCGCCTCTTCGACGCCGACCAGGGGTGACTAGAACGGAATTCTCTGTTCCCCTACACTGGGTGGCATGGAGACCAGGACGCAGCCGCCCATGAGCGGCCGGAAAGCCCAAGCGGCCAGGAACGACGAGCTGATCCGCGAGGCGGCGCGGGCCGTCTTCACCGCGGATCCCGGCGCGCCGATCTCGGCCGTCGCCGAGCACGCCGGAGTCGGGATCAGTGCCCTCTACCGGCGCTACAAGAGCAAAGAGGAACTGCTCCAGCGGCTCGCCGACGACGGGATGGACCGCTACCTGGCCCAGGTCCAGCAGGCGCTCGCCGACGACCGTGACGCCTGGGTCTCGTTCGCCGACTTCATGCGCCGCTGCCTGGACATCGGCGCGGGCTCCCTCACGATGCGCCTGGCGGGCAGTTTTCCGGTCACCGAGGAGATGTCGCAGAAGGGCCGCGACATCCACATGGCCACCGTTCAGCTCCTGGAACGCACCAAGGGGGCGGGCGCGCTCCGGTCCGACATCGAGGTCGGCGACATCTCGGTCATGCTGGAGCACCTGCACACCATCCGGATCGGCGATGATGCCCGGATGAACCGGCTCCAGCACCGCTACCTGGAGCTCTTCCTGTCCGCGCTCCACATGCCCGAAGCGGAGGAGCTCCCCGGCCCCCCTCCGAACTGGCAGGAGCTGAGGGGGCGATATGACGATTGACCTACTGGACCGCCGCGCGCTCAACCGGGCCTACCTCGACCGCCAGCTCCTGCTCCGGCGGCACGAGATGCCCGCGTTGAGTGCGATCGAGCATCTCGTCGGGATGCAGTCGCAGGCGCCCAACCCGCCGTACGTCGGGCTCTGGACCCGTCTGGAGGGCTTCGGCTTCGACGAGCTGGCGGGCCTGATGCACGACCGGAGCGCGGTCCGGATCGTGCTGATGCGCGGCACGCTCCACCTGGTCAGCGCCCGCGACGCGCGCTTCCTGCGGCCGCTCACCCAGCCGCTGATGGAACGCGCCGTCGCGACCGGGTCGGGCGGGCGCGACGTGAACGGCATCGACCTGGCCGCCGTACGGGACACGGCCGCCAAGCTGTTCGCCGAGCAGCCGCGCACCGACAAGGAGATGCGGGCGCTGCTGGCCGGGCACTTCCCCGACCACGAGCCCGACGTGGTCAACTGGGCGGCCCGTTCGATGATCCCGCTCGTCCAGGTCCCGCCGCGCGGTATCTGGGGCAAGCCCGGCCTGGCCACCCACACCACCCTGGACGCGTGGCTGGGCGAGGCCACGGACGCCGTCGAGTCGTCGCTGGAACGGATGGTCCTGCGCTACCTGGCCGCGTTCGGACCGGCGACCGTGATGGACATGCAGCACTGGTCCGGGCTGACCGGCCTGAACAAGGTCGTCGAAGCCGTCGCGGGCGACCTGGTCACCTTCACCGACGAGAACGGCAGGACGCTCTACGACCTGCCCGACGCTCCCCGCCCCGCTCCCGACACCCCCGCGCCGATCCGGTTCGTTCCGGACTTCGACAACCTGACGCTCTCGCACGCCGACCGGACCCGCGTCATCAGCGAGGAGCACCGCAAGCGCGTCTTCACCATCAACGGCATCATCCGCGCCACCGTCCTCGTGGACGGGTTCGTCGCGGGGATGTGGAAGATGGAGAAGAAGCGCGGCGTGGCCACGTTGCGGATCGAGCTCTTCGACCGCGTCTCCTCCTCCGACGAGACCGCGCTGGCCGAGGAGGGCGCCCGCCTGCTGAACGCCGCGCACCCCGACGCCAAGGAGCACGCCGCGGTCGAATTCGTCTGAGACGGCTCGCCCAGGCCGCTAGGCCTCCAGGTAGCGCAGGACGGCCAGGACCCGGCGGTGGCCGGTGCCCGACGGCGGCAGGCCGAGCTTGGTGAAGATGTTGGCGACGTGCTTCTCGACGGCACGGTCGGTGACGACCAGCGAGGCCGCGATCGCGGCGTTGGTACGGCCCTCCGCCATCAGGGCCAGGACCTCGCGTTCGCGCGGGGTCAGGCCCGCGAGGGCGTCGGCGCGGCGCGAGTTCAGCAGGTGGGAGACGACCTCGGGGTCCAGGGCGGTGCCGCCGCCCGCGACCCGGGTCAGCGCGTCCACGAACTCGTTCAGGTCGGAGACGCGCTCCTTGAGCAGGTAGCCGACGCCCGCAGGCGCCTGGGCGAGCAGCTCGGCGGCGTAGCGCGTCTCCACGTACTGCGAGAAGAGCAGCAGCCCGAGGCCCGGATGGTCGCGGCGCAGTTCGAGCGCGGCGCGCAGGCCCTCGTCGGTGTGCGTCGGCGGCATCCGGATGTCGATCACCGCGACGTCGGGCGCGTGCTCGGCCACGGCCGCGCGCAGCGCGTCCGCGTCGCCGACCGAGGCGACCACCTCGTGGCCGCGCATGCCGAGCAACTGGGTCAGTCCCTCGCGCAGGATGACGGCGTCATCCGCGATCACGATGCGCATACTTCTCCGCGGCCGGTAGTGGGAGGTCGACGGTGACAACCGTAGGGCCGCCGGGCGGGCTCTGGATGTCCAGGCGGCCGTCCACCGGTCGGATCCGGTCGAGCAGCCCGGTGAGGCCCGTGCCGGCGCCGAGCGCCGCGCCGCCCCTGCCGTCGTCGGTGACGCGGACGCGCAGGTTCGTGCCGCCCTGAGCGACGACGCTGACCAGGGCCTGCGTCGCCTCGGCGTGCTTGGCGACGTTGGCCAGCAGCTCGGCGACGCAGAAGTAGGCGATGGACTCGATGGCCGCGGAGGGACGTTCGGGCAGGTGGGTGTCCAGCTCCACCGGGACCGCGCTGCGGGCGCCGAGCGTGGCCAGCGCCACGTCCAGGCCCTTGTCCAGAACAGGCGGATGGATACCGCGCACCAGTTCGCGCAGCTCGCCGATGGCCCCGCGCGCCTCCTCCTCGGCGGCGGCCACCATGTTCCGCGTCGCCTCCGGAACGTCGGGCGGCAGCGTCTCCTTCATCATCGCCAGGTTCATGACCAGCGAGATCAGCCGCACCTGCGCCCCGTCGTGCAGATCCCGTTCGATGCGCCGGAGCGTCGCCACGGCGTCGTCGACCGCCAGCGCCCGCGTCTCCTCCAGGTCGCGGATCCGCTCGGTCTCGTTCGGGCCCAGGAGGGTGCGGATGAGCAGCAGGTCCAGGCTCGCGATCAGCCGTACGGCCCAGGGCGCGACGAGCAGCAGGACCGCACCCCCGGCCGCCACCAGCAGGCTGCGCTGCCAGGTGTCGAAGATGACGTCGCCGAGGACGAAGCCGTGCCGGACGCCGCCGTCGGGAGCGACCGTCTTCACGTCGTTCAGACGCAGCGGGAGCTGGATCGGGTAGGTCAGGCCGACGAAGCCCCAGCCCCAGGTCACCGAGACGGCGTAAAGCGTGGCGAGGCCCAGGGGGAGCTTCACCGCCAGGTAGCCGAACGCCCGGTACCCGGCGGGGTCGTAGGCGGCACGGCCGGGTGGAGCGGGGGCGGGGGACGCGACGCGTTCGTGCAGCAACCGCGCGGCCAGCTCGCGGTAGAGGTCGCTGAGCCGCCGTGCCCCGCGCAGGCCGACCGCTTCCATGCGCGGCCCGGCCCTGGTGACCGCCAGGATCGCCATCGGAAGCCCGGCGACGATGACGTAGGCGAGGGCGACGAGCGAGAGCGGCATCGAGATCAGCGCGTAGAGCAGCTCCCGCCAGGCGCGTCCCGTGAACGGCGCCCGCAGGATGGCCCTGACCGTGCTCATTCACACATCTTTCACTACGCGCACGATCAGTCGCTCCTGGACGCGCGTCACCCACCGGAGCAGCAGCGGAGTGATGAACAGGAACGCGAATCCGCCGAGGCTGTGGACGGCCCATGCCCCCGCAAGCGTCGGGCCTCCCCAGGCGTCCTCCCACGTGCCGCCGAAGACGGCGATCCGCAGCGGGTAGAGGAGGTTGGCCAGGACCAGGCTCCAGCCGTACATCGCGATGAGGAACGCCAGCAGGTTGAGCGGCAGGCTCACGAGGGCATGGAGGGCCGTACGGAAGGGGCGGCGCCGGGCCGGCAGGGGCGTGCCCAGGAAGCGCCGGGCGAGCGCAGGCTGCGCGGGGCGGCCGATGAGCGAAGGCAGGGTCGCGGGGAGCGCGACGACGGCGTAGGCCGTACGACGCCAGGTGTCGGCGGTGAAGGGCGCCGCGAGGACGGGCCGGGCGGCGGGTGCTGCGAGTGACGAGCGCATGCCTCAAGGCTCGCGTTCGGGGTGTGCCCGGGTCGATCGTGGACGTACGGGGATCGGGGGTTCGGTTTACCCCACCTGGCAGGTCCTCAGCAGGCCTCTACGGTGTCCGCCTCGGCTCCGCTGGCCTCGCAGGTCTCGACGTCGGCGTTCAGGGAGTCCATCAGCGTCTGCAGGGTCCCGCGCAGCTCCGCGACCTGGTCGCGGGTGAGCGGGTCGAACAGGACCTCGCGTACGGCCTTCACGTGGCCGGGCGCGGCCTCCTTCAGGACCTCGAAGCCCTCGTCGGTCAGCTCGGCGATGGTGGTGCGGCGGTCACAGGAGAGCTTGGTGCGGCGCACCCAGCCCGACTCCTCCAGCCGGTTGACCGCGTGCGAGAGGCGGCTCGGGGACGAGTGGACGATCCGGGCGAGCTCGGTCATGGTGAGCTTGCGGCCGGGGGCCTCCGACAGCATCGCCAAGATCATGTAGTAGGTGTGCGGCATGCCGGAGTCGCGCTGGAGCTGGCGGTCCAGGGCGTCGTTCAGCAGGCGGGTGGTCCACAGGAAGGCCCGCCAGGTCCGCTGCTCGTCGTCGTCCAGCCACCGCGTCTCGCTCATGGTGTCCAGTTTATCCGATCATTTGAGCGTTCAAAATTTGAACAATCAACCCCGGTCGCGTACTCTCTTCAGGGAAGCTTGAATGCTCAACTATGTCGATCGGGAGGTCGCCATGTCGCGGATGCCGGTGCTCTACCTCAGCCATGGCGCGCCGCCCCTCGCCGACGACGAGGTCTGGACCGGCCAGCTCGCGCGCTGGTCGGCGGAGATCCCCAAGCCGACCTCGATCCTCATGGTGTCGGCCCACTGGGAGGAGGCGCCGCTCAGTATCGGCGCGACCCGCACGGTGCCGCTGATCTACGACTTCTGGGGCTTCCCGCAGCACTACTACGACGTTCAGTACGCGGCGCCCGGCGCGCCCGCGCTGGCCGCCGAGGTGGGCAAGCTGCTGCCCGAGACCCACCAGGACACCGAGCGCGGGCTCGACCACGGCGCGTACGTCCCGCTCGTCGAGATGTATCCGGACGCGGACGTGCCGGTGCTCCAGATGTCCATGCCGACGCTGGAGCCCGAGCGGCTCTTCGAGGTGGGACGGCGCCTGGCGCCGCTGCGCGACCAGGGCGTGCTGATCGTCGGCAGCGGGTTCACCACCCACAACCTGCGCGAGATGCGGCCGGGCGCCGACGCCGAGCCGCCCGCGTGGTCGGTGGAGTTCGACGACTGGGCGGAACGGGCCGTCGGCGGCGGCGACGTCGACGCGCTGCTGGACTTCCGCGACAAGGCCCCCGCCGCGCGGATCGCGCACCCGCGCACCGAGCACTTCGCGCCGCTGTTCGTGTCTTTGGGCGCGGACGCCGACGCGCCGTCCGGGCGCCGGTCGGTGATCGACGGATTCTGGTTCGGGCTGGCCAAGCGGTCGTTCCAGTTCGGCTGAGCACTAGACGGGGCGATTCGCCCTGATCACCGCATTCTTGACCCTCGTGAGGGCTGTGGGTGAACGAGCGGCGCGTTGACTGGTCCCCATGACGACGTCCACCTTCCGCCTGCCGGCCCATCCGGTCGTGCGTGCGTTCGCAGAGGCCATCAACAACGGCGACCGGGCGGCCTTCATGGCGCTGCTCACCCCGGGGGCCACCATGACCGACGACGGGAGCCCGCGAGACCTCGCTCAGTGGGCCGACCACGAGATCTTCGACGCCAACGGCCGGTTCGACGTGCGCCGCGAGGAGCCCGGCGGCCTCGGCATGATCGTCAAGTTCGGCAACGACACCTGGGGAGCGATGAACACCCGCTGGGACTTCACCGTCCAGGGCGACCGGATCAGCCGCTTCGACACCGGCCAGGCATGACGCCATGGCCCGCCGTACGAACGCCGGGCGCCGAGGCCTGGCGCTGAGCCCGCACCCGCAGGCCGGGCGCTAGGCCGGGAACGCGGGCCGGGCGCTAGGCCGGGAACGCGGGCCGGGCACGGAGGCCGCGACGCCGGGCCGGTCAGGCCTGACCCGCGGTCTCCGCGTCGGTGAAGCCGATGCGCCAGGACGGGATCCGCGGCTTCCAGCCCAGGTCCAGGGCCTTCGCGTTGGACACCGCCCGTCCCGTGGCGGCGGCGTGCCGGGCCTTGCCCGGAACGGGAGCACCCAGCGCCGCGCTGTAGACCGGCAGCCACTCGGCGGTGGTCGCCGGCTCGTCGTCGACGATGTTGACCGGCCCGGCGGGCCAGTCGAGCGCGGCCAGGGCGGCCGCCGCCGCATCGTCGGCGTGCACGAACGACGTCCACGCCGGGGTGGGCCGCAGGCTCCCGGCCCGCACCCGCTCGGCGATGGCGCCGTCCGGCGCGTACCAGGTGCCCGGTCCGTAGAGCGCGCCGTACCGCAGCACGACGCCGCGCGGCATCTCGGCGACCGCGTTCTCCAGCGCGGCGACGCCCTCGTAGGGCGGCAGCGTCGGGTCGAGCGGGTCGGTCTCGACGGCGGGCGAGTCGCCCGGCACGTACAGCCAGGCGATGCTCTGGGCGATCATGGCCTCCACGCCGGCCGCCTTCGCGGCCTCGACGAGGTTGCGGGTGCCCTCTACCCGCAGCCGGGAGTTGGCCGCGAAGTCCTCGGTGCTGAGGTCGGTCAGCTGGTGCACGATGACGTCCGGCCGCTCGGCGGCGATCGTCGCGTACACGGCCTCGGCGTCCAGGACGTCCAGGACCAGGGGCTTGGCGTGCTGCTGCGTGATGGAGCCGGCCCGCTCGGGACGCCGGGTCGTCCCGGCGACCTCGTGGCCGGCCTGGACCAGCTGGGGAACCAGCCGGCGGCCGACGACACCGGTCGCGCCGGCGACAAGAATCTTCAAGGGGGGTACCTCCACGACTACACGTCCTTGTGGCCGCCTCTCGGCAGGATAGGCAGAGACTCTCTCCAGGTCACGCCCGGCACGGCGAATCGGTGCCTACTCGCCGTATCCGGTCGGACTACAGGCGGCCATCCTTTTCAGTCGGACCGTCGCCCGGGTGCAGCCCCCGACCCAGGAGAGCCTTCCCACCTGGGACGGCTCTGGCACGACCATACCGCCATGAGCTCGCGAAACGGGGATCGGGCTGGTTGTCCGAAACTCATCTTGCGAATGGCCGAATACGGGCCAAACACGAGATGACGCCGGTCTCGACGGCCTGATCGCCGGATGAAAGTCTGGTGCGGGGAGGTGAGGACCGGATGCAGATCACGTTGATCCGGGGGGACATCACCGGGCAGAAGGTGGACGCGGTGGTGAACGCGGCCAACTCTTCCCTGCTCGGCGGGGGTGGCGTCGACGGCGCCATCCACCGCAGGGGCGGCCCGGCGATCCTGGAGGACTGCCGCAGGCTCCGCGCGTCCCATTACGGGGGCGGCCTGCCCACCGGCCAGGCGGTCGCCACCACGGCGGGCGAGCTGCCCGCCACGTGGGTGATCCACACGGTCGGCCCGGTCTATTCGGCGGGCGAGGACCGTTCCGCCCTGCTGGCCTCCTGCTATCGCGAGTCGCTGCGCGTCGCGGCCGAGCTCGGCGTCCGGACGATCGCGTTCCCGGCGGTATCCGCGGGGATTTACGGCTGGCCGATGAACGACGCGGCGCGCATCGCGGTCGGGACCGTACGGGCGACGCCCTCGCGGGTCGAGGAGGCCAGGTTCGTCCTGTTCACCGCCGAGGCGTTCGCCGCGTTCGAGCTCGCCCTCGCCTCCTAGCCCCCCACAACCTCGCCGATCTTGCTCTCAGCGCCCTCATCCGACGGATTCAAGGGCGCTCAGAGCAAGATCGGCGGGTTAGTCGTCGTCGTGCCGGATGATCAGGACCGGGCGTCCGGCGTGATGCAGGATGCGGTCGGAGACGCTGCCGAGCAGCACCGACTTGGCCCGCCCGAGACCTCGGGTTCCGGTCACCAGCAGGGTCGCCTCGATGTCGGCGGCCACGTCCACGATCGTCGACCAGATCGGGCCGCTGGTGGCCTCGGACCGCGCGACGGCGTCGGGCAGCCCGGCCCGGCGGGCGATGTCCGCGCCCTCCTCGGCGGTCTGCGCGGCCTGCTCCTGCTGCTCCTTCTGGAGCTCCATGTCGTTGCCGTCGATCAGCGGGCCGGGCGCGACCAGCGTGGTGCGGGCGAGCTGCATCAGCAGCGGCTCCCAGACGGTGAGGACCACGGCGGGCACGGGCCGCAGCAGCCCGGCGGCGCGCTCCACCGCGGTCTTGGAGTCGTCCGACCCGTCATAGGCGATGAGGATGGTCATACCGGACCCATGTCCGCTTTCCGGCCGGTCCGAACGTCGCCAGAGTCAAGACTCGCCAAGATCGCAGCCCGTCGGGTCGGGGCCCGCGAGCCGGGCTTATACGGCGGCGGGCGCCCTGCCGGGGCCGGGCGGGCCCGCGAAGGCCTGGGCCAGATCGAGCCACCGGTCCGCGTCCTCGCCCTCGGTGGCCAGCGCGAGATCGGCGCGGTGCCGCCGCTGCGTCACCAGCAGGCAGAAGTCCACAGCCGGTCCGGTCACCGACTGCGCGGCGTCCTCGGGCCCCCAGGCCCACTCGCCGCCGTCCGGCCCGGCCAGCGCGACCCGGAACTGCTCGGCGGGCGGCGTGAGACCGCGGATCTGGAACGCGAAGTCGCGCGTACGGACCCCGATGTGGGCCACGTGCCGCAGCCGTGCGGTGGGCTCGCGCCGCACGCCGAGCGCGTCGGCGACGTCCTGGCCGTGCGCCCAGGTCTCCATCAGCCGGGCGGTGGCCATGGACGCGGCGCCCATCGGCGGGCCGAACCACGGCAGCTTCGTGCCCGGCGGTACGGCCGCCAGGGCCTCGACCATCCGGCGCCGCCCGTCCCGCCAGCCCTCCAGAAGTTGTCGCGGGCTCTCCTTGGCGCCGTCCTCGGCGCCCTTGTCGACGAACCCGTCCGCGTCGGCCAGCGCCTGCTCGAAGATCTCGGCGAACGCCGCCGCGTCCGTGGCCGCCGCGACGGACTGCCGGTCGGTCCAGGCCAGGTGCGCGATCTGGTGGGCGATCGTCCAGCCCTCGGCGGGCGTCGGCGCCGCCCAGCCGGCCGGGGCCAGCGGCGCGACGAGGGCGTCCAGTGATTCGCCCTCGGCGGACAGGTCGGCGAGCAGGTCACGGAGATCGGGCATGGTCAAACCGAATCAGATTCAGAGGCCGTCCACAAGGGCGCGGGCGGCGGCGTAGTCGGCCTTGCCGTTCGGCAGCCGCAGCCCCTCGCCCGTCCGCACGAACGCCTTGGGAATCTTGTAGCGGGCCAGATGGACCGCGCAGCCCTCGCGCAGCCGCTCGTCGCTCGTCTCGCCCCCTGCCTCGTCTGCCTCGCCGCCTGCCTCGTCTGCCTCGCTGCCTGCTTCGCCGCCCGCCTCCGCGCCCGGCGCGAGCCGCAGGACGGCCACGATCTCGGTGCCCCAGCGTTCGCTCGGCCGCCCGACCACCAGCGCGTCGGCCACCCCCGGCAGGTCCCGCAGCACGCCCTCGACCTCCTCGGCGAACACCTTCTCGCCGCCGGTGTTGATCGTCGTGGCCTCCCGCCCGTGCACCTCCACGGTCCCGTCGGCGAGCAGCCGAGCCCGGTCCCCGGCGACCACCAGCCGCTCTCCGTCCACCGTGATGAACGTCGAGGCCGTCTTGTCCGGGTCGTTCAGATAACCGAGCGGCACCCGCCCGCCGCCCTTGGCCAGCCACCCCAGCTCGTCCTCGCCGGGCGCGAGCCGCCGCGTGCGGTCCGCGCTCAGTACCGCCGCCCCCGGCGCGGGCGCGAACGGCCGGTCCGCCGAGCCGCTGCGGGTCACCGCGAACCCGCTCTCCGACGACCCCAGCACGTCGACGATCCGCGTGGTGGGCAGCCGCTCCATGAGCCGCCGCTTGACGTCGGGGCTGATGGCCGCGGCCGAGTTGAGCATGGTGCGCAGCGTGGACAGGTCGTACGAGCCGCGCTCCAGCACCTCGACGATCGGCCGCGCGAACGCGTCGCCGACCATCGGCATCCGGGTGACCCGTTCCCGCTCGGCGGTCGCCATCAGGTCGGCCGCGTCCATGCCGTCCACCCGTTCGGGAAAGACCACGCACGCGCCGCCGCACCAGCCGCCGAGCGCCGACCAGGTCCCGGCGCCGTGCATCAGCGGCGGCCCGATCAGCACCCGGTGCGCGCCCCGTTCCGCCCGCGCGACCGCCTCGGTGAGGTCGTCGATCGCGGTCCCGTCGCGGCGGGTGAGGCCGAGCGGCCCGACCATCAGGTCGCCGATCCGCCACAGCACGCCCTTGGGCAGGCCCGTGGTCCCGCCCGTGTAGAGGATGTGCAGGTCACCCGCGTCCGGCCGTACGTCCAGCGGCTCGGTCGAGGCGGCCGCCAGCGCGGCCTCGTAGTCCAGGGCGCCGTCCAGCAGCCGTTCACCCGAGGAGTCGGCGACCTGGAGGAGCAGCGGCGTGATGCCGAGGCGCCGCACGACCCGTTCGATCGCCGCGGCGAAACAGGCGTGAAAGACGATCGCGCCGGGTCGCGCATCGGCGAACAGCTGGGCGAGCTCGTCGTCCACGTAGCGGTAGTTGACGTTGAACGGGGCGACCCGCGCCTTGTGCGCGCCGAGCAGCCCTTCCAGGTATTCGGGCCCGTTGTGCAGGTAGAGCGCCACGTGGTCGTGCTGCGACTCCCACGGCTCGACTGCCCGCTCGTGGCGGCCGAGGCCGTGCCCGTGCAGCACGTGCGCCAGCCGCCTGCTCCGCTCGGTGACCTGCCGCCACGTCAGCCTGCGGTCCGGAGTGACCACGCATTCGCGGTCGGGGATCGCGGCCGCGATGGCCTCGTGCAGGGTCGCGAGGTCGAGTTCGGGCATCGGCGCTCCTGGGGTGAGGTGACCTGGGAATCACCGTAACCGACCGCTTACCGAATCTCGTTCAGTGGGGTCGGAACGGCAAGATGAGCCCGTGGCCAGGACGCAGAAGCCCGAGGGGGAGATCACCCGCGGCACGACCGCCCCCAACCGGCTGCGCCGCATCGACCGCTGGATAGCGGCCACCCAGGCCGGCCCCCTGCATTCGCGGTCACACCCCCTGGCGATCGACCTCGGCTATGGCGCTTCCCCGGTGACCACGGTCGAGCTCTACACGCGCCTTCGCGCCGTGGCCCCGGCCCTTGAAGTCGTGGGAATCGAGATCGAGCCCGACCGAGTTGCTGCGGGGCAGGCTTATCTGGCCGAGCACCCCATCGACGGCCTGTCGTTCAGGCGCGGCGGCTTCGAGCTCCCAGTGAACCGCCCGCCCGTCCTGGTGCGGGCCCTCAACGTTCTCCGGCAGTACGACGAGGAGGCCGCATGGCATGCCTGGGAGGGCCTGTGCGCCAAGCTGGCCTCGTCAGGCGTGCTCGTTGAGGGAACGTGCAACGAAGTCGGCCGCCGGGCCGTCTGGGTGACGCTGAACGCCCTCGGCCCGCAGACCATCACCTTCGCCGCGCATCTGCCGACCCTGGACCACCCGTCGGAGTTGGCCGAACGGCTGCCCAAGACCCTCATCCACCGCAACGTGCCGGGGGAGCGGGTCCACGCGTTCCTCACCGACTTCGACCGCTGCTGGGCAACGGCGGCACCCCACTCGGCCTTCGGGCCACGCGCCCGCTGGATCGAAGCGGTGAAGCTCCTGGCCCACACCCACCCCGTCCTCACCAGCCCCCCGTACGGAGGACGGGGGCGCTGGCGCCTCGGCGAGGTCACCCTCCCCTGGGAAGCCGTCAGCTGAGGGCCAGAGCTCGGAGCTCGAGGCTCAGGGCATAGAGCTCGGGCAAAGGGCTCAGATGCGGTGGAGCTTGTGGGGAGCGGCCTGGACCCGCGGCTGAACGTCGATGCGGTCGATGTTGACGTGCGCCGGACGGGTGACGGCCCAGGCGACGCAGTCGGCGATGTCGTCGGCGACCAGCGGGTCGGGCACGCCCTCGTAGGGCTTGTCGGCCTTGGAGGAGTCGCCGCGGAACCGGACCAGGCTGAACTCCTCCGTCTTGACCAGGCCCGGCGCGATCTCGGTGATCCGCACCGGCTCGGCGACCAGCTCCAGCCGCATGACCTCGTTCACCGCGTACGCGGCGTGCTTGGCGGCGTTGTAGCCGGCGCCGCCCTCGTAGTTGGCGTGCGCGGCCAGCGAGGTGATGTTGACGACGTGGCCCGCGCCGCTCGCGATCATCTTGGGCAGCAGGGCCTTGGAGACGCGGAGCAGGCCGAGCACGTTGGTGTCGTACATCGCCTGCCAGTCCGCGGGATCGGCGCTGGCGACCGTCTCCAGGCCGATCGCGCCGCCCGCGTTGTTGACCAGCACGTGGCAGTCGGCGAGCCCGGCGGCCATCGCGTCCACCGACTCCTGCGAGGTCACGTCCAGGACGACGGACGCGACCCTGCCCGCGCCCGGCGCCCCCTCGGAGATCTCCTTGGCGAGGGCGTCCAGGCGGTCCTTGCGGCGGGCCGCCAGGACGACGTTGAAGCCCTCCGCCGCCAGGCGCCTGGCCGTGGCCGCGCCGATTCCACTGCTTGCTCCGGTGATCACCGCCGTCTTACGCATGCCCACCAGATTAGGGATCAGGACGTGGGCACGGTCAGCCGGGACGGGTCCTTCGCCGGTGAGGTGAGCGTGACGGTGCCGGACTTGCTCATCGTTCGGTAGCGGACGTCGGTGGTGTCGACGACCAGCGCGAGGTGGTGGCCCGCCGGTACCGTCCAGCTGACCGGCTCGAAGCTCACGTTGATCGCGCGCGGCTTGCCGGGCGCGGCATCGCGCAAGGTGTACGGCTTGTGGGAGATCAGCTGGCCCTCGCCGTTCGGCGCGACGTCGTAGAGGTAGGCGAAGACCGAGGAGTTCGCGGCGCTGGGCGTCACGGTCGTGTGCAGGCTCGGGCTGCCGCCGACCGTGGTGGCCCTGGCGTACGGGGCGGTCTGCCAGACGGCGCCCGCCTTCGGGTCGACCTGCCGGACGTTGATCTTCCACTGGATGCCGGCCTGCTGGGCCACGCCGCTGGCGAAGATGATGCCGCTGTCGGCGACGGTCGCCTTGCCCGCGGCGAGCCTGCGGGTGCCGTCCAGCCGGTACGAGGCGGCGGCGCGGCTCACGGCCCGCCAGCTCGCGTAGCCCTTCCAGCCGCCGCCGTTGTTGGGCTTGAGGTTGACCGGCGTCTCGCGGTCGATGCCGTTGTCGGCGCCCTTCAGGTAGTGGTCGAACCAGCGGCCGGTGGCGGCCCACACATCGTTAGGTAGACCCGCCGCGCCGAGCGCCTCGCCGGTGGCGTGGTCGCCGGGCTGCAGCATCAGGCGCTTGGGGACGTCGAGCCGGTTGTAGAAGGCCGCGATCTGGCTCGGCGGGAAGATCCCGTCGCCCCACTGGTTGGCGATCATGACGGCCGGGCGGTTGGCGTTGATCTGCGGGACGAACGTGGCGGCGCCGCGGTTGGTGGCGAGCGGGAGCACCGGGCCGAGCTTGTCGGCGAGGTAGGCGTCCTGGAGGCGCTTGAGGTCCTTGCCGGGGCGGCCCGTGACGTTCCCGGCGAGGAGGAGCGTGGCGGCGGCCTGCTCGTTGACGGTCTCGTTCGGGTAGAGGGAGGCCTTGAGGTCGGCCCAGCCGCTCATCGCGGAGACGGCCTTGATGCGCTTGTCGAACGCGGCGGCGAGCAGGCTGATCCCGGCGCCGTAGGAGATCCCGGCGGCACCGACGCGGGTCTCGTCGGCGCCCGCGTTCTTGACGGCCCAGTCGATGACGCGGCTGACGTCGGAGATGTCCTCGCGGCCCGCGACCTCGATCGTTCCGGCGGAGTCCCAGAAGCCGCGGCTGGTGTAGCTGACGACCGTGTAGCCGGACTCCTTGGCCAGCTTGGTCGCGGCGAGCACGTACTCGGCGTGCGGCATCGACCAGCTCGCGGGCATGACCAGCAGGGGAGAACGGCCGGTGCCGTAGCCGGTCGGCCGGACGACGAGGGCCTTCAGCGCGGCGCCGCCGTCGCCGGGGATGCTCTCGTACGAGACCGTGGCGCCCTTGTCCTCGGCGTGCGCGGCTGTGGCACTCGTCACAGGGAGGGTCGTGATCGACAGCGCCGTCACTCCGGCGGTGACCGCCCCCACCAGCAGCCTTCGCATTGCGCGCCTCCACTATTGGACTTTTTGTCAGAGCTGGAGCAAGTAAAGACCTACTGACTGGTCAGTAGCAACAGACTGTGGCGCGGGTCACTGTTGCCCGGGGAGTCACGTATGTCACGCATGGGACTCTCTGGGCGGGAACACCTAGAGCGGCCGATAGGTTGCACAACCGGAGGTGGTGTCCGTGTCACGTCGTGTCAACCGGGTCGCGACGATCAGCGTTCACACCTCGCCCCTGGACCAGCCCGGCACGGGCGACGCGGGCGGGATGAACGTCTACATCGTCGAGGTCGCCAGGCGGCTGGCCGCCCGGGGGATCGAGGTCGACATCTTCACCCGCGCCACGTCGCGGGCGCTTCCGCCCGTCGCCGAACTGGCGCCCGGCGTGCTCGTGCGCAACGTCGTCGCGGGCCCCTTCGAGGAACTGGACAAGAGCGAACTGCCCGCCGAGCTGTGCGGGTTCACCTCCGGCGTGCTGCGGACCGAGGCGTCCTACGACCCCGGCCACTACGACCTCCTCCACACCCACTACTGGCTTTCGGGGCAGGCGGGCCTGGCCGCCAAGCGCCGCTGGGGCGCCCCGCTCGTGCACTCGATGCACACCATGGCCAAGGTCAAGAACGCCGCGCTCGCCGAGGGCGACACCCCCGAGCCGCAAGGCCGCGTGCTGGGCGAGCAGCAGGTCGTGGACGCCGCCGACCAGCTCGTCGCCAACACCGCCAAGGAGGCCCGCGAGCTCGTCGAGCTCTACGGCGCCGACCCCGCGCGGGTGGCCACCGTGAACCCCGGCGTCGATCTTTCCCTCTTCCGCCCCGAGGCGGCCCTGCTGTCGCGCAGCACCGGCCTTCTGCCGCACCGGACCGGGCCCGCCCGGCGGCGGCTGCGCCTGCCGCGCGACGCGTACGTGCTGCTGTTCGTCGGCCGGATCCAGCCGCTCAAGGCCCCGGACGTGCTGCTGCGCGCCGCCGCCCGGATGCTGAAGGACGACCCGGCGCTGCGTTCCAAGCTCGTCGTCGCCGTCGTCGGCGGGCCGAGCGGCAGCGGCCGGTCCCGGCCCGAGGGACTCCAGGCGCTGGCCGCCGAGCTCGGCATCTCCGACGTCGTACGGTTCGAGCCGCCCTGCCCGCAGGAGGAGCTCGCCGACTGGTACCGCGCCGCCGACGTCACCGTCGTCCCCTCGCACAACGAGTCGTTCGGGCTGGTCGCCGTTGAGTCGCAGGCCTGCGGCACCCCGGTCGTCGCCGCCGCGGTCGGCGGCCTCACCACGGCCGTACGGGACGGGGAGTCCGGCCTGCTGATCGGCGGGCACGACCCGAACGACTACGCCGCAGTCCTCGCCCGCCTGCACGCCGACCCCGTACGCCACACCAGGCTGGCCCGTGGCGCCGTACGACACGCGCAGAGCCTCGGCTGGGACCACACGGTCGATCAGCTCGTCGGGGTGTATACAGGCGCCTTGACCACGTTCTCGCCCGCCCCCGTCCGCAAGTCCGCCTCCACTTCCACATCCACTTCCGCATCCGCTTCCGCGTCCCTGACCGTTCCCGTCGCAGCCGAGGTGTCCGCATGACGTCTGACCCAGTGAGCGTGATCGAGGAGTCGCTGAAGGCCGCCGAGCTCGAGTTCGAGGTGCCGCGGCCCGGCGCGTTCTTCGTCAAGCTCCCCGGGCAGCACAAGCTGGCCACCATGACCTGGCTGATCGTCGGCGAGCACAGCCTGCACGTCGAGGCGTTCTTCTGCCGCCGCCCGGACGAGAACCACGCCGACTTCTACCGCTTCCTGCTGGAGAAGAACGGCCGGATGTACGGGGTGGCCTTCGCCCTCGACGAGATGGGCGACGTCTACCTGGTCGGCAGGCTGCCGCTCGCGAGCGTGTCCCCGGACGAGGTCGACCGGATCCTCGGCTGCGTCCTCACCTACTCCGACGAGAACTTCGACAAGGCGCTGGAACGGGGCTTCAAGTCCTCCATCCAGCGCGAGTGGGACTGGCGGGTCAAGCGCGGCGAGAGCCTGGCCAACCTGCAGGCCTTCGCCTCGTTCGCCGACCCCGAACGCCGCTAGCCGCCGGGTCTGGCTGACGTTCGGGCGCCCCAGGGCTCCCGATAGGCTTTCAGGCATGGCGACCCTGGTACTGCTCCGGCATGGCGAAAGTGTGTGGAACGCGGAGGGCCTGTTCACCGGATGGGTGGACGTGGACCTTTCCGCCAAGGGCGAGAGCGAGGCCACCAAGGGTGGTGACCTGCTGCTCGACAACGACATCACGCCCGATGTCGTGCACACCTCGGTGCTGAAGCGCGCGATCCGTACCGCCAACATCGCGCTGGACGTCGCCGATCTGCTGTGGATCCCGGTGCGCCGGTCCTGGCGGCTGAACGAGCGGCACTACGGCGCGCTCCAGGGCAAGAACAAGGCGCAGACGCGCGAGGAGTTCGGCGAGGACCAGTTCAAGATCTGGCGCCGCTCGTACGACACCCCGCCGCCGCCGATCAAGGACAACGACCCGCTGTCCCAGGTGAACGACCTGCGCTACGCGGGCCTGCCGTCGGAGCTGATCCCGCGGACCGAGTGCCTGGCCGACGTCGTGGACCGGATGCTGCCGTACTGGTACGACGCGATCGTTCCCGACCTGGCCGCCGGCAAGACCGTGCTGGTCGCCGCGCACGGCAACTCCCTGCGCGCCATGGTGAAGCACCTGGACGACATCTCCGACGAGGACATCAGCGAGCTCAACATCCCGACGGGCATCCCGCTGGTGTACGAGCTGGACGACGACTTCGCGCCGCTGAAGCGCGGCGGCGAGTACCTCGACCCGGAGGCCGCCAAGGCCGCCATCGAGGCGGTCAAGAACCAGGGCGCCTCCAGCAAGGCCCCGGCCCGGGGAGCCGCCCCCAAGGGCGCGCCCGTCGCGCCCCCGGCGCCTGGCGCCCCCGCCGCGCCCAGGCGGCCCGCCGTTCCGCCGACACCGCCGGTTCCGCCGCCTCCGGGCTCGGACCCGCTGGCGCTCAAGCCGGTGCCCAAGTCAGGTCGCGGCCGCCGCAAAAAGAAGTAGCAAGCCCGCCCAGCCACCAAGAAGGCCGATCCCGCCCAGCGGGATCGGCCTTTCGCGCATCCTCTGCATCCCCGAACCGCCCCGAACCGCCCAGAACCGCGCCGATCTTGCTCTGAGCGCCCTTCCACACCCCCGGAAAGGGCGCTCAGAGCAAGATCGGCGTTGTCCTACTGGTCGACGATCTCCTCGGGGCGCTGCCCGGTGACCATGTAGACGACGTCCTCGGCCACGTGGACGGCGTGGTCGGCGAAGCGCTCGAAGTAGCGGCCGGCCAGCGTGATGTCCACGGCGGGCTCGACGCCGTGCTTCCACTTGGGCGACAGCAGGATCTCGAACAGCTTGCGGTGGAGGCGGTCCATCGCGTCGTCGTCGGCGTCCAGCTCCAGGCCCATCTCGACGTTCTTCGCGGCGATGACGCTGCCCGCCTTGGCGATCATGCGCTCGGCGATCTGGCCCATCTCCAGGACGGTGGCCTGCAGCTCAGGCGGCACGGCCGACTCGGGGTGGCGGCGCCGGGCGGTCTTGGCGATGTGCACCGCCAGGTCGCCCATCCGCTCCAGGTCGCCGCTCATCCGCAGCGCCGTGATCAGCGTCCGGAGGTCGCCCGCCACGGGCTGCTGCCGCGCCATGAGGTCGAAGACGGTCGCCTCGATCTCGGCGTCGATCTTGTTGACCATCTCGTCGCCGCTGATGACCTCTTCGGAGAGCCTCAGGTCGGCGTCGAGCAGGGCGGTCACGGCCCGGGCCATCGCGGAGCGAACCAGCCGGGTCATCTCGACCAGCTTGTCAGAGAGGGAGTCAAGCTCCTCGTGGTAGGCGTCGCGCAACGAAGCATCCTTTGTCAGGGGCGGGGTTCTGCTATGACGCAGCATCGTACGTCCGGACGCATTCGTCCATGGCACACCCTGCCTGACCTGCATGAACTAACTCGTATTAAGAGGTGAACTTTGGGCTAACGAGACCGTGTTGTGTACCTCCGTGGTGCAGGAAGGGCCCGATTGGCACTTACGATCCGAAGTGTGGAGGTCGAGATTGTCGCAGGTCTGACCGGGCTTGCCGGGCTCGCGATCGGGCTCGCTACGGGATTGGCGGTGCGTGTGAGCGAGCGAGCCCAGCAGGTCACGGCTCCCCCTGCGCCTCAGAGCGGGCTGCCGCCGGGCGTGGCCTCGGTGCTGAGCGTGCTGCGGTCCTCGGCCGTCGTGGTCGACGGCGAGGACCGGGTTCTGCGTGCCAGCTCCGCCGCTCGCGCGTTCGGCATGGTGAGCGACGACCGCCTGGTGGTGGACGAGCTGCTGGCGATGGCCCGCCTGGTCCGCCGCGACGGCGAGATCCGCGAGACCGAGATCCAGGTCGGCCCGAGCCGCGGCCGCAGCCGCGCCGACGGCCGCTGGTTCGCCGTCCGCGTCGCACCGCTCGGCTCCCACGGCCTGGTCCTGGTGCTCGCCGAGGACCTCACCGAGATGCGCCGGGTCGAGGCGATCCGGCGCGACTTCGTGGCGAACGTGAGCCACGAGCTGAAGACCCCGGTCGGCGCACTGTCGCTGCTGGCCGAGACGGTCGAGGGCGCGGCCGACGACCCCGACGCGGTACGGCGCTTCGCCGGCCGCATGCAGATGGAGTCGGTCCGGCTGACCAACCTCGTCCAGGACCTCATGACGCTCTCCCGGATCCAGGGCGACGAGCCGCTGCCCGAGCTGCATCCGGTCTCCCTCGACGAGGTGATCGTCGAGGCGCTGGACCGGTGCCAGATCAAGGCCGGCGCCCGCGGCATCGAGCTGAGCAGCGGCGGCCGCGACGGCCTCAAGGTGCGCGGCGACGAGGAGCTGCTCACGACCGCCATCCGCAACCTGATCGACAACGCCGTCGCCTACAGCCCCGAGAACACCCGGGTGGTCGTCGCCACCCGGCAGTGCGAGGACGACCACGTCGAGATCAACGTGACCGACCAGGGCATCGGCATCCCCGACGGCGATCTGGAACGCATCTTCGAGCGGTTCTACCGGGTCGACCCGGCCCGTTCCCGCCAGACCGGCGGCACGGGTCTCGGCCTCGCGATCGTCAAGCACGTCACCACCAAGCACGGCGGGGAGGTGACGGTCTGGAGCAAGGAAGGCTCCGGCTCGACCTTCACCATCCGGCTCCCGCTGCTGAACGCACCCCGCGAACACGTCCACTCCGACGACGCCGAGCGCGCGCCGGAGCCCGGGCATCCCGCCGATATCTCGGCCGACCACGGTCCGGCCGCAGGTGACGCCTCGATCGTTTTTCCGACCCCACCCAACCCCTGAAGGTCCGGCGCCGTAATGACGACATCGAGGGGCCCGCGCCGGTCCGCCGAAATAGAAACCGCCCGGGAGGCAACACCGTGACCCGAGTGCTCGTCGTGGAAGACGAAGAGTCGTTTTCCGACGCATTGTCGTACAACCTGCGCAAAGAGGGCTTCGAGGTGGCCGTGGCGGCCACCGGGCCCGACGCGCTGGACATCTTTGAGCGCAACGGTGCCGACCTCGTGCTGCTCGACCTCATGCTCCCGGGCCTGCCCGGTACCGAGGTGTGCCGGGAGCTGAGGGCCAAGTCCAACGTTCCCGTGATCATGTTGACCGCCAAGGACAGCGAGGTCGACAAGGTCGTCGGCCTCGAGCTCGGCGCCGACGACTACGTCACCAAGCCGTTCTCCACCCGTGAACTGATCGCCCGGATGCGCGCCGTGCTGCGCCGCCAGGGCGAGGTGGAGGAGCTGGCCCCCGCCACGCTGGAGGCCGGTCCCGTCCGCATGGACGTGGAGCGCCACGTGGTCAGCGTGAACGGCGACCACGTCCAGCTTCCCCTCAAGGAGTTCGAGCTGCTGGAGGTGCTGCTCCGCAACGCGGGCCGCGTCCTCACCCGGATGCAGCTGATCGACCGCGTCTGGGGCGCCGACTACGTGGGCGACACCAAGACCCTGGACGTCCACATCAAGCGCCTCCGCGCCAAGATCGAGTCCACCCCCTCGACGCCGCGCTACATCGTCACCGTGCGCGGCCTCGG
This sequence comes from Actinomadura barringtoniae, assembly GCF_017573505.1. Lineage (GTDB taxonomy): Bacteria > Actinomycetota > Actinomycetes > Streptosporangiales > Streptosporangiaceae > Spirillospora > Spirillospora barringtoniae. The sequence continues at coordinate 67,936 of NZ_JAGEOJ010000029.1, read as the reverse complement.
CTACAAATTCGAGCCGTAAACCGCCGCCAGAAGGCGCGAAATCAGGCGCGAAATCAGGCGCGAAAGGCGCGAACTTCTCTGGGCCTTCAGGACATCCAGACGCCCGGTCCGGGCCGCGAGTTCGGAACGGACCGGGTCGGATTGATCACGTTCCGCCGCGCCAACTTCGCCGGGCCCCGCCCCATCTCACCCCGTACAGCGTGATCAACAAGGTCGCGCACCGAGACGGGAGCGAGGACCCAATGCGGAAGATCGTGATCGGCGGGATGACGGCGGCACTGGCGCTCAGCCTGACGGCCTGCAACTTCAACGCCGACGACAAGCCCGCGGCGGCGTCACCCTCCTCACCGGCCGCCTCGGCGCCCGCGCCGAGCCAGACTCCTTCGTCGGGCGCCACCTCGCCGGGCAACGGCTCCAACGGCGACTCGGGGAACGGCTCCGACGGCTCCGACGGCTCGGGCGACTCCAGCACCCCGCGTCCCCAGCACAGCCCGCCCAGCCAGGGCGGCGGCCAGCAGATCACCTCGAAGTGGGGCCGGCTGCGGTACGTCGCGCCCGGCAAGTTCAGCGTCGGCGGCGTCGTCTTCTTCACCGCCACCGACACCAGCCTGACCATCGCGGGCGGCACCTGCCCCGACGGCACCCCGCCGAACGCCGAGAACTCCAAGTGCGGCATCGACGGCATCGACGAGTGGGCCCAGCGCGCTCCCCACAACGTCAACGTGCACTTCTCCGGCCAGACCGCGACCTCCATCATGGAGACCCAGTAACTACCCCCGGGCATCGGGGGCACGGGGGAGAGAAACGGCCCGTACGGCAATTGCCGTACGGGCCGTTGTACGTGGTCTGCGGTGGGGCGGTCAGCCCGCGGAAGGCGTGGTGGAGGGCGACGGGCTCTCCGACTCACCGGAGGTGGTGGGGCTCGGGCTGCCCGACCCGCCGGGGGTTGCGGTCTCGGAGGTGCCCGGCTTCGGCGAGGCGGTGGGGGTGGCGGGCTCGGGGGCCGGGGCGTACGTGGCGTACTCGCCCTGGCGCGGGATCACCGGCACCGACAGCTCGACGGACCCGGCGTGCTCGAACTGGAGCCGCAGCCGCACGCTCTCGCCGCCGCGGACCTCGCGGTTGAGACCGGTCAGCAGCACAAGCGGGGCCAGGCCCCCGGTGCCGGTGGCGGCGGACGGCGTCGTCTCCGGCGCGGAGGCCGAGGTCGACGGCGTGGCCGACGGCGAGGTGGTCGGCGAGGTGGTCGGTGCGGTGGACGGCTTGCCCGACGCCTTGCCGGTGGGCGTGGCGGACGGGGTCGCGGCCGGTGCCACGCCGAGCAGCGACACCGCGCTGCCCTTGCCGGAGGGCGCGGCGGCCGGGAGGACCACGGCGCCACCGGCGATCTTCGACTGGCTGAACGCGTCGGAGGTGACGGCGACGAGCCTGTCCTGCCCCTTGACCTGGTTGATCACCGTGGCGTACAGCGGCAGCGAGCTGCCGGGGGCCAGCGTCTGGTCGGGCGCCGGGCCGAGCAGGAACATGTTCCGGATGTCGATCTTCGACACCTTCTCGTCCTGCGGCACGTGGGCGTTCACGCCCTCGGTGAGCTGGGTCGGTGCGGCGGTCTGAGGGCTCTCGCCGGCGCCGCAGGCGGAGATCACCGGCGCGAAGGCGACGGCGCCCGCGATGGCGAGCGCGACCACTCGACGGCTGTTACGGGTCACGGCGTCGAACTCCTCGAGGGGCGTATGGGGGCGTCTGAAGTACGGGGGTCGGCGCGAGAGCGCCAGGGGAAGCGTAGCGAGGTCGGGGCCGCGGCCCGGCCTCGGGGGTGGTTTTCGATGCCCTTACGTGCTCATGCGTTGGTGAGCGCCTTCACCTGGTCGCTGAGCTGCCTGCCCGGGGTGGGGTCGGGGATCACGGCGGTGACGATGGGGCCGGGCTTCACCAGGATCGCGGTCGGGCCCGCTCCGTCCGGTACATAGGTGGTCGCGAGGAGGTTCGTGGCGTCGTCGACGAGCTCGACCACGCCGCCGTGCGCGGCGCCGCCCAGCGCGCGGAGCTGCTTGTCGGCCTCCGCGGCGGAGACCGACGGGCCGTACCGCCGGTCGATCACGAGCCAGAACTGCAGGTGCGACTCCTGGGTCCGGGTGGCCAGCTCGTTCACCAGCTTGCCGCAGCCGCAGTCGGGCGGGACGACGGCGATCACGCCGTGCGCCATGTCCGAGATCGATCCGCGCTGCCGGTTCCTGCCGACCATCGAGACCACGCCGGTGGGCAGGTAGCCGCCGACATAGCCGGGGGAGGCGGTCGGGGTGGCGGTTCGCGTGGGGACGGTGGCGCGCTGCGTCGGGCGGGGGCCGAACGCCGTCATGAGCAGCCCGCTGACCAGCGCGATCAGCAGGGCGCCGCTGATGATCGGCACGGCCACGCCGAACCGGGTGAACGGGCGGGCCAGGCGGGCGAGGCGGGCCCGGCGTCTGCGCTGCCGCTCCTCGCGCCGGTAGGCGACGATGTCGCGGTCGAGCTCGCGGGCGTCGTCGGGCACCACGACGTCGACATGGGGGAGCCCATAGTCGTCCGGCTCGGGGTCGCCGTCTGGCCTCACTCCGCACCTCGCTATCTTGAGTTCGCCGTGCGCGCGGGTCGCCGCCCCCTTCGTCCTTCCGCTACCCGGTTAAAGACCTTTTGCGCGCTTCGTACCCGCGTGGACCGGCCTGTGCACCTCCCAGTATGAGCTGCTTCGCGCCCGGTGGCAGAGAGATGTCCGGTGCGGGCAGGATCCGCGCTCCCATAGGGGCTGCGGACCGCCCAGGAGGGGTGATATGCACCATTCAGAACCTTTGTCAAGACCCCAATTAGTGGGTTGACCTGGGCATTTGTCCTGAAGGTCGGTGCAGCCACCGCTGGGTCCGTGCTATTCTGGGTGTAGCGGAAGGGGTACTTGTCACATGACTTTCCAGGTCGGCGACACCGTCGTCTACCCCCACCATGGGGCTGCTCGGATCGAGGCCATCGAGACTCGCACCATCAAGGGTGAGGAAAGGACCTATCTGGTCCTGAAGGTCGACAAGGGCGACCTGACAGTGCAGGTTCCGGTTGAGAACGTCGAGGACGTGGGTGTCCGTGACGTTGTCGGCCAAGAGGGCCTGGAGAAGGTGTTCGAGGTGCTTCGCGCACCCTACACCGAAGAGCCGACCAACTGGTCGCGGCGCTACAAGGCCAATCTGGAGAAGCTCGCCTCCGGCGACGTCAACAAGGTCGCCGAGGTGGTTCGCGACCTGTGGCGGCGCGACAAGGAGCGAGGCCTCTCCGCCGGCGAGAAGCGCATGCTGGCCAAGGCTCGGCAGATCCTGGTGAGCGAGCTCGCGCTCGCCGAGAAGACCAATGAGGACAAGGCCGAGGCCCTCCTCGACGAGGTTCTCGCCAGCTAACGTGCTTTCACAGCTTCCACGGGTGGGCGTCGGTACCGACGTCCACCCGTTCGCTTCCCATGACCGCCCGCTCTGGGTCGCCGGCCTCGAATGGCCCGGCGAGGGCCCGGGCCTGGCCGGGCACTCCGACGGCGACGTCGCCGCGCACGCCGCGTGCGACGCGCTGCTGTCGGCCACCGGCCTCGGCGATCTCGGCGCCGTCTTCGGCACCGCCGACCCGCGCTGGTCGGGCGCCTCGGGCGCCGACCTCCTGCGTGAGGTCCACCGCCTGGTCACCGCGTCGGGCCACGTCATCGGCAACGTCGCCATCCAGGTCATCGGCAACCGCCCGAAGATCGGCAAGCGCCGCGCCGAGGCAGAGAAGGTCCTCAGCGAGGCGCTTGGCGGCGCATCGGTGAGCCTCTCGGCCACCACGACCGACGGCCTCGGTCTCACGGGCCGGGGCGAAGGTCTCGCGGCGATAGCCAACGCCCTCGTCGTCCCTGCCGGAGCCGTCTCCACCTGAGCCGTGCCCACGCGAGCCGTTCCCACCTGAGTCGTGCGCGCCTGAGCCGTCTCCACCTGAGCCGTCTCCACCTGAGCCGTCCTGTCTAAGGATTGGCGGGGAGGACGGTGCCGGTCACCTCACCGAGGCTGATCCTGGAGCCGCTGAGGCCGGGCGCGGTGGCGCGGATGGTGACGGTGTCGCCGTCCTCGAGGAACGTGCGCTTGGTGCCGTCCGGCAGGTCGATCGGGTCCCGGCCGTTCCAGGTGAGCTCCAGCATGCAGCCGCGGTCGGTGCGTTCGGGGCCGGAGACCGTTCCCGAGGCGAACAGGTCGCCGGTGCGGAGCGGGGCGCCGTTCACGGTCGCGTGCGCGAGCTGCTGCGGCGAGGTCCAGTACATGCGCGAGAACGGCGGCGTCGCCACGACCTGGTCGTTGATCAGGACCTCCAGGGTGAGGTCCAGGCCCCAGTCCTCGTTCATCTCCAGGTAGGACAGCGGCGCCGGATCCTGCGGCGGCTGCGGGATGCGGGCGGCCTCCAGGGCGGCGAGCGGAACGACCCACGGCGAGATCGAGGTCGCGAAGGACTTGGCGAGGAACGGGCCGAGCGGCTGTGACTCCCAGGACTGGATGTCGCGCGCGCTCCAGTCGTTCACCAGCAGGAAGCCGAAGACGTGATCGGCGAACGCTGCGGTCGGCACGCGTGTTCCGGGCGCGGACGGGACGCCCGCCACGAAGCCGACCTCCGCCTCGTAGTCGAGCTTCAGGCACGGGCCGTAGGCGAGCCTGGAGTCGACCTTGCGCTGGCCGCACGGCCGGACGACCGGGGCGCCCGAGGCGTAGATCGTTCCGGCGCGTCCGTGGTAGGCGACGGGCAGGCTCCGCCAGTTGGGCGCGGGCGCCGGGGCGTTCGGGCGGAAGATCTTGCTCGTGTTGACGGCGTGGTCGGGCGAGGAGAAGAAGTCGACGTAGTCGGCCACCTCGATCGGGCGCAGCAGCTCGACGGTGGTCAGCGGGATCAGGTGCGGCTCGACCCGATCGCGGAACGTCTCGTCGCTCAGCAGCTCGGTGATCCTGGCGCGGTTGGCCTGCCAGGCCGCGCGGCCCGCCACCATGAAGCCGTTCAGGGAGCCGGCCGCGAACCAGCGGTTGTTCTCGATCAGCCCGTCGGCCGACAGGCCCGCCAGATCGAGGACGAACGAGCCGATCGCCACGCCCACCCGGGGCAGCTCGCCGGGACGCGAGAAGACCCCGTACGGGAGGTTGTCCATTCCGAAGCCGCTGTCGTCGTCGACCTCAACCCAAGTCATGCCGTTCTATGTTCCCGTGTCCGATCAATCCCAGTCGCCCGAGATCGGTTTGTGGCACAGCGATGTCGCATGATCCGAACGAGGTCATCAGATGGCGTGTGAAGGCCGCGTCGGCGCCGCGAGCCGCCCTGGTCAGGGGTGCCGGATCGTGCTCTTCAAGGATCTCCTGGAGGGCGCCGGAAGGGGCTTGAGACGTCGCCACGAGGATGTTGAGGAAGCCGTGGTGGCCGGTCGATGCGTTCCGTACGGCGTGATGGAGCCCCGCGGTGCACTTGAACGGGAGGTCGCGTTCGGCGCAGGCGGCGATGAACGCGGCGAGCTCGGCGGTGGACGGGAACGCCTCCGGCACCATCCCGCCGGTGCGGAGCTTGGCCGCCAGCGGTGCGCCGTGCTCGCGTGCGGCGGCCAGGCGGTCGAGCACGTCCCGCCAGCCCGGCGTTCGCCGCACCTCGAAGTAGGTGGGGATCTCCTCGTACGGCAGCCCGGCGATCGTCACCGCGACCGCCCGCGCCTGGTCGGCCTCCTCGGGCAGCGCGATCTCGACCGAGGCCGGGCGCACGCGAGGCTCGGACGCGGCCGCCTCGACGGCCTTGGGAAGCTCCTCGGCGTCGGCGATGATCCCCAGGTCGAGCAGGTCCTCGGGGATCAGGTGCGCGCGCAGCTCGGCGACCCTGGAGGCCGGGCAGAGGAAGCGCCCCAGGATCGTGTCCGGCTGCGCCAGGGCGGCCCGGTAGGCCGCCAGCGCGTCGTCCATCGGCGCTCGTTCGGGCGGAAAGAGCGCGGCGTCGTCGACGAGGCGATCGAACAGGGGCCCCATGCCGGGTGTCCTACCCCCGGCCTCCCCGCTCAGTCCGAGGGCGGCAGGGGAGAGCTCCGGAACTTGCCGGACGGCGGGTTCCAGTCCCAGATCGGCAGATCATCGTCGTTGCCGTCACCTGTGTCGAGCTCGAGTTCGTGGTCGGGCCTGGTCTCCGGCTCCGGCGCGGAGTCCGAACGAGCGCGCAGGCGATGCCGCCCCTTGCCCGCCGGGTCGTCCTCGTCCCCGGCGTCCGGGTCCTCCGCCCGTTCGACGACCGGCCACTCCGCGTCGTCCTCCGCCAGATCCTGAACGCCCGGCACGACGATGTCCGGCCGCGTCGTCTTGGCGTGCGACGCCGCCGAGATGGGGGCGGAGGGCCTGCGCACGAGCTCCACGTCCGTGGGAAGCAGCGCGGGCGCCTGGTGGTCGCGCGCCCGTTCCGCCTCGGACTCCTCGCCGCGCGGCTCCTCCCGTTCCGGCTCCTCGGCGGCCGCCTGCTCGGCCGCGCGCCAGCCTGCGGCGGGCTCGTCGGGGGCGGGCAGCTCGGCGGCGGGCTGGTCTGCGGCGCGCCAGTCTGCGGCGCTCGGGCCTGCGGCGCTCGGGCCTGTGGCGCTCGGGCCTGTGGCACGTAGGGCGGGTGCCTCGGCCGGGGTGGCGGGGGCGGTCAGTTCGGGGCGGGGTGCGCGTTCGGGGAGGGCGGTGGGGTCGATCGGGTCGTCGAACTCCACCGTGGTCTGGGTGTCTAGCTCGCGGCGCGGGGGGACGACGGTGACCGTGCCGGTGGCGGGGAGCTTCTCGAGCACCGGCGCGGGCTTCCCGGCGGAACGGGCCGGGGCGTTCCGGATCTGCTTGAACATCGTCAGCCACAGCCAGACCGCGATCAGCAGCATCACGTGCGGCGCGACCGCGACGCCCGCCTTGACCTGGTCGTCGGGCAGATCGTCCAGCCCCCACACCGCGCGCTGGACGGCGATCGCGGCGACCCCGGCGAGCAGGATCAGCAGCAGCGTCCACCGCAGCAGCCGCGTCCACCAGCGCCCGTGCCGCGACACCACCAGCGAGAAGAGCGTCATCACCGTGAGGGCGTCCACCATGACCGGGTAGACCGGCGCCCAGCGGTGGCTCACCCGCCCCTCCAGGGCGAGCTCGCGCAGGATGTCGTACGTCAGCACGAACGCGCCGCCGGCCAGCACTGCGACGACCAGGCCGGCCATCACGGTGAGAAGCCTCCGCTGTGCCTTGCTGTAGCGGGGGGCTCCCTGGGGGGTCGAGCGATCAGAGGCCATCTCTTCAACTCGTCTCGGGGGAGTGGAGTCGGCGGGGAAGGGGCGGAGAGGTCGGGGGAGTCTCGCGGCGAGGTGTGGCACCTCTATCTTCGCGGTGATCATCCCTCACTGCGTGCGACACGCTGGGAGTCGTACGGTAAGGGGATAAAGGTGTCCCGACAGGAGGCGGTCGATGCCCTACTACAGGGTCGTAGGCGAGATCCCGCGGAAGCGCCACGTTCAGTTCCGGCGGCCGGACGGTGGCCTTTATGCCGAGGAACTGATGGGAGAGGAGGGTTTCTCCTCCGATTCCAGCCTGCTCTACCACCGGTACGCTCCCACCGCGATCATCAAGAGCGAGGGTGTGGACGACGCGGCCGGGGCCGCCGACCTCGCTCCGAACCATCCGCTCGCTCCCCGCGGCTACCGCACGCAGGACCTGCCGGTCGGCGGTGACCTGGTGCTCGGCCGCCAGATCCTGTTCGGCAACGAGGACGTGCGGGTGTCGTTCGTGGCGGGCGCCGGCACGAGCGAGCTCTACCGCAACTCGACCGGCGACGAGGTCGTCTACATCCAGACCGGCGCGGCCCGGTTCGAGTCCACCTACGGCGCGCTGGACGCCCGCGAGGGCGACTACGTGGTCGTCCCGACCGGCACGATCCACCGCTGGGTGCCCGACGAGAGCGCCGGAACGCTGCGCGCGCTGGTGATCGAGGCGCGCGGGCACGTACGGCCGCCCAAGCGCTACCTCTCGCAGTACGGCCAGTTCCTGGAGCACGCGCCGTACAGCGAACGCGACCTGCGCGCGCCGACCGCCCCAATGATCGCCGACGGCGGCGAGGTGCCGGTGATCGTGCGGAACCGGGGCGGGCTGAGCCGGCTGACCTACCTGCACCACCCGTTCGACGTGGTCGGCTGGGACGGCTTCCTCTACCCGTACGCGTTCAACATCGCCGACTTCGAGCCCATCGTGAAGCGGACGCACGCGCCGCCGCCCGTCCACCAGACCTTCGAGGGCCCGAACTTCGTGATCTGCTCGTTCTGCCCGCGGCCGCTGGACTTCCACGAGGAGGCCGTGCCGATCCCCTACAACCACCACAACGTCGACTCCGACGAGATGATGTTCTACGTCGGCGGCGACTACACGGCCCGCAAGGGCTCGGGCATCGGCATCGGGTCGATCTCGCTGCACCCGTCCGGCTTCACGCACGGCCCGCAGCCCGGCGCGGTCGAGGCGGTCCTGGAGGCCGTCAAGGCCGGGCACCGCGAGGCCACCGAGGTCGCCGTCATGATCGACACGTTCCGCCCGCTCGCGCTCGGCCCGGCGGCGCGACGCTGCGAGGACCCCGAGTACGCCTGGACCTGGGCGCGCTCGGCGGGCTGAGCGGTGTCGCCCCGGAGGGTTCGCGAACGCGCGCGCCGGGCGGCCGATGATCGCGCGCGCCGGGCCGATGATCGCGCGCGCCGGACGGCCGACGATCGTACGGACCGGACGGCCGATGAACGCGCGGCGCAGCGGCGCCTAGGCGCGCCGATCCGGGCGTTCGACGCCCGGATCGGCCGCCGCCGCGCGCTCGCCTGGCTGATCGCCCTCGGCGTCGCCGGGCTGTTCCTGATCCCGGCCGCCGCCGTGTACCTCGCGTCCGGCGACCTGTGGCTCGGCGTCCCTGCGACCGCCCTGGCCGTCGCCTACCTGGGCGGCGTGACCTGGATCCTGTGGCGCGGCTCGCGGTCGGGCGGCGGGCTGCCGGGCGGGCGCCAGGCCGTGCGGCTGTACGAGTCGGGCCTGGTGGTGACCGTACGCGGCGAGACCGCCGCCTACCACTGGGACGACCTCGCCTCGGTCACGGTCGGCGGCGTTCAGAAGGCCTCGCACCGCCCCACCCGCTGGCGCTTCACGATCGCCACGACGAGCGGCGAGACGATCGAGCTGGACGACGACCTGCCGGACGTACGGGAGCTCGGCGAGAAGATCGTCGCCGAGGTGACCGCCCGCGTGGTCCCGCACGCCCTGGACCGGATCCGGGCCGGCGAGACCGTCCGGATCGGCCCGTTCGCGGCGGGCCCGGACGGCATCGAGAAGGACGGCGAACGGGTCCCGTGGCCCGCGCTCGGCGATGTCGGCATCGGCAACGGCGTGGTCTACGTCCGTACCCACGACGGTCTGCGCGCCATGGCCGCCGTCGCCGGCGGCACCCCCAACGCCGTCGCGTTCGTGGAGGTCTGCCGCCAGGTCAGGGCGCTCCGCTCGGGCGAGGACCCCGTTCACCGCTGACCGTGAGACCCCGTCCACCGCTGACCTCCAGGGCCCGTGCGAAGATCGGACCGACAGGCATGATCAACGCAGGGGGGACGGCCATGGCGCTGGACGACAAGGCGCGCAAGCTCTTCGACACGACCAACTTCGTCACGGTCGCGACGATCAACCCGGACGGCGCGCCCCAGGCGAGCGTGATCTGGGCCAAGGTGGACGGCGACGACATCCTGTTCTCGACGGTCAAGGGCCGCAAGAAGCACCGCAACATGGAGCGCGACCCCAGGGTCAACCTGACCACGTACGACCTGCAGAACCCCTACGTCTACGCCGAGATCCGCGGCACCGCCGCCATCGTCGACGACCCGGACGGCGAGCTCATCGAGGAACTGTCGCAGCGCTACACCGGCAAGGCCTGGGTGGAGCACGGCGACGCCGAACGCGTGATCGTCCGCGTGACCCCCAGCCACGTCTACGCCCGCTGAGGGCCCAACAGGCCCAACAGGCCCAACAGGGCCAACAGGCCCAACAGGCCCAACAGGGCCAACAGGCCCAACAGGGCCAACAGGGCCGCGCGTGAAGGCGGCCATCCAATAACCTGACATTGTGAGTCTGCGCCTATACGACACCAGCACCCGTACCGTCCGCACGTTCGAGCCCCTGGAAGAGGGCCGCGTGGGGATGTACGTGTGTGGTGCCACCCCGCAGGCCTCACCCCACATCGGGCATCTCCGCTCCGGCGTGATCTACGACGTCCTGCTGCGCTGGCTGCGCCGGTCCGGCTACGAGGTCACGTTCGCGCGCAACGTCACCGACATCGACGACAAGATCATCGCCGTGGCGGCCGACCAGGGGATCCCCTGGTTCGCCGTGGCCGAGGGCAACCAGCGGGTCTTCACGCAGGGCTATGACCTGCTCGGCTGCCTGCCGCCCACGATCGAGCCGCGCGCGACCGGGCACGTGCCCGAGATGATCGTTCTGATGCGGCGCCTGATGGAGAACGGCCACGCCTACGCGGCCGGCGGCGACGTCTACTTCGACGTGCGCTCCTGGGCCGACCACTACGGCTCGCTCTCGAACCAGAAGCTCGAGAACATGCGTTCGGCCGCCGACACCCTGACCGAGGACTGCAAGCGCGACGTCCGCGACTTCGCGCTCTGGAAGGGCGCCAAGCCCGGCGAGCCGTCCTGGGAGACCCCCTGGGGCGAGGGCCGCCCCGGCTGGCACCTGGAGTGCTCGGCCATGTCGACCAAGTACCTGGGCGCCACGTTCGACATCCACGGTGGCGGCGTCGACCTGATCTTCCCGCACCACGAGAACGAGATCGCGCAGTCCCAGGCGGCGGGCGACGGCTTCGCCCGCTACTGGCTGCACAACGGTCTCCTCACGGTCGACGGCGAGAAGATGAGCAAGTCCGTGGGCAACGTGGTCCTTCTCCCTGACCTCCTGGGGAAGGCCCGCCCCGCCGAAGTCCGGTACTACCTGGCCTCGGCGCACTACCGGTCGCTGATGGACTACACCGACTCGGCCCTTGCCGAGGCGGTGTCGGCCTACCAGCGCATCGAGGGCTTCGCCGTACGGGCCGCCGAGCTCGTAGGCCCCGAGGCGCCCGCCGCGGACCTGCCCGAGGCCTTCATCTCGGCGATGAACGATGATCTGGGCGTACCCCAGGCCCTGGCCGTCGTGCACGAGACCGTACGAGAGGGCAACAACGCCCTGGCCGCAGGCGACTCGCCCCTGGTGCGCAAGACCCTTGCCGCCGTACGGGGAATGACCGACGCCCTAGGCCTGGACCCCCTCTCCGACCAGTGGTCCCGCCCAGCCGAAGACGACCTGCGCCCGGTAGTGGACGCCCTCGTTCAGGTAGCCCTGCAGCAGCGCCAGGCAGCCCGTTCCCGCAAGGATTACGAGGCGGCCGACGCCATCAGGGACGGCCTCACCGAGGCCGGGATCGTGGTCGAGGACACCCCCCACGGCTCGCGCTGGGAACTCAAGCGTCACTAAGCACGTAAACTCGAAAAGTTCGAGGGCGGAATTCGCCCTGTCGCCCCTATGACATGTGTGGGCGAACGAATCCACTCAAGGGGCGTACTGAACGATGGCAAAGCGCAAGGGCAGGGGACCCACTCCCAAGGCCGAGGACAGGCACTGGCACGCCAAGCGCCAGAAGGCCCGTGCCGCCAAGAGCGCCAAGCGCACCGGCACCCCCACCGCCGGCCCCGACGGCCGTCCGGCCAAGCGCTCGACCGAGCCCCGCACGTCCCGCCCCGCCGGTGCGCGCCGTTCCGACGGTGAGAGCCCCGAGCTCGTCACGGGCCGCAACCCGGTCGTCGAAGCCCTCCGGGCCAAGGTCCCCGGCACGGCCCTCTACGTCATGTCCGGCGGCGACGACCGAGTCCGCGAGTCCATCCAACTGGCCGCCGACCGAGGCATCCCGCTCCTGGAAACCGGCAAGAACGAGCTGGACCGCCTCACCGACGGCTCCGTTCACCAGGGCATCGCCCTCCAGGTCAAGCCCTACCGCTACGCCCACCCGGACGACTTCCTCAAGAAGAACAACCCCCTCATCGTCGCCCTGGACGGCATCACCGACCCCCGCAACCTGGGCGCCATCGTCCGTTCCGCCGCCGCCTTCGGCGCCGCAGGCGTAGTAGTCCCCGAACGCCGCGCCGCAGGCGTCACCGCAGGCGCCTGGAAGACCTCCGCAGGCACCCTGGCCACAACCCCCGTCGCCCAGGCGACCAACCTCACCCGCCAGCTGAAGGCCTACAAGCAAGCAGGCTGCTTCGTGGCAGGCTTGGACGCCCGCGGCGAGACCCCCATCTCCGACATCGAAGTGGCCTCAGGCCCCTTCGTCCTCGTGGTCGGCTCCGAAGGCAAGGGCCTGGGCCGCCTGGTGGCCGACACCTGCGACCTGCTCGTCAACATCCCCATGCCCGGCCAGGCCGAGTCCCTCAACGCCGGCGTCGCCGCGGGCATCTCCCTCTACGAGATCTCCCGCCTGCGCGCCTAGATACCCACGAGCGCTCCACCCGCCAGTTCGACTACGATGCGGACGAGCCCGCCGGCGTAGCTCAATTGGCAGAGCATCTGTCTTGTAAACAGAAGGTTAGGGGTTCAAGTCCCCTCGCCGGCTCCACCACCAGAAGGCCCCTCGCGAAGCTCGCGAGGGGCCTTCGGCTGTCGCCCCATAGTCGCGGGGACGCGTCCGTGACCTGCGCGGAGGGCACGGTCGGGCGACCGTTTCCGGTCGTCACGTCCCGCGACTGATCCCTTGACCGGCGATCATGGCCAGCAGATGATCAGCCGGTACGGCAGGCGCAAGCGCCCATTTGAATGACGGAGAGGCGATTGATGTTCTGGTCGTCGCCCAGTTCGAACGGAACATGACGAAGCACGTGGCCAAGAATGTGGCCACCGGTCTGGCCACGGGTCTTGTGACTACGGCGGCCACGGGTGGGATCGGGGTCATGGCCTTCGCTCACGTGCCGGCGGTGTGGGTTGTGGTGACGTCCAAGCGGGTCCTGATGTTCGCCACGACCAGTAGCGCTTCCAAGCCGGGCAAGCTTGTCGAGCCGGCGGCTGGTCGGACACGCGAACGGGGACCTGGGCAGGGCCCCGCTCTAGAGACGTGTCACGCTCGGCGGTCTAGCACTTCTTACCGTTGCTGACCTTGAAGTACGGCGTCCACAGCTCCTTGTTGAGCGCGTGCGGCGGGTGGTAGCCGTGGAACTTCACGCACTTGTTCTCCTTGTGGTCGTACTTGCAGACGCTCCAGCTGCCCCCGGTGCTGTAGCACCAGCGCTCCTTGCCGTAGTTGGTCTTGATGTGGACGCGGAAGTTCATCCCGTTGTCGGCGGTGTCACGAATCCACTGGTCGTCGGTGGTCCATTGGAAACAGCTCTCTCCGGCCTTGCCGTCGGAGCCCTTCCACGCGTAGCACTGCGAGTGCGCCGGGTACCCCTTCTTGGACATCATCTCGCGCTGCGAGATCTTCTCCACGGTGAGGGGTGCTGCCGCAGTGGCGTCTTTGACGGCGGCCTGTGGCGCATCGGGTGCCGCGCTCGCCGCGGGTGCTCCCGTGACCAGCGCCGTCGACATCGCACCTCCTGCCACCAGGATTCCGGCGGAGACCTTACGGATCGAGATCAACTGACTCTGCCTTTCGGCCTGCGGGGTGCGGGTGCCGTTCACCCGATTGACAAGGATCATGAGCCATCGCGCACCTGCCGGGTCAGATGCTTTTCAGGTCAGGCTGAGAGGGTTTCGTTCCACCTTTCCGACCGGTGCCGGGGTGGACGCGGGCCAGCAGTGGGCGGAGGCGTTGTGAGAGGAGGGGCGTGAACGCTACCGCGACGTTGAACAGCAGGTCGGTGGTGAAGAGCATCGAGCCGCCCATCAGGAGGCGGTCGAGGCCCGCCGTGTGCGCCACGAAGGTGGCGGCGAACAGGTCCCACCAGAGCTTGACCGACCAAAAGTTGAGGCCGAGGCGCAGGGCCAGCCGTCCGATCACCACCAATGCTTCCATGACCGGAAGCCTCGGGGAGCGCGCTGACAGCGGGGGCACAGGCCACTGACAGGCGCGCACGCGGCGCTGACACCGGCTTAGGTGTGGAGCCAGACGCGGAGGGGGCCGGTGGTGGCGAAGCCGTGTTGTAGGGCGGTTGTCAGGTCGTCGCCTTGCTCGTAGCCCAGGAGCGGCTGGGCGGGGAAGAGGTGGTGGGCCGCGTTCAGGATGAACGGCCAGGCGTCACCGAAGACGTTGGAGATGCCCACGCCATGGGCGGTGTGGGTCGCTATTGCTCCGGCGACGATGTCGCCGTTGGGGGATCGGCCGGCAAGTACGAAGGTTGCGGGGTCTTTGAGGAGGGCCGGGCGAAAGAGGGCGGCGTTGCCTGCTCCGTCGTCCCAGGCGAGAGCCCAGTCGTGGAGGGATGCCGGGGTGTCGGCCACTGCCCAGGGGAGGTCGGATTCAGGGGCGGTGGGGGGACGGTGGATCCACTGTGCTTCGAAGAGGATGTGGAAGCCGGCTGGGGTCAGGTCTAGGTCCGCGAAGCTGTCCTTGATCGAGGCGCCGGGTGTTGTGGTGTCGATCTGCGTCAGGAGTGCGGTGATGTCGGCGTTCGGTACGAGGGTCACGGCGTCGGGGTAGAAGAGTGGGGTACGGGCTGGGGCCGTCCAGGCTTGGGTGCCGAAGTGGCTGGCCAGGCCGTGTGAAGTCGCCATTGCCGCGCACCACTCGGCGTTGTTGCGGGCCGCGGAGACGACGTCGTTCATCCGCCTGGGCAGGTGCATAGGTTGCCGCTCCAGCAGGCGCAGTAGCTGGTTGACGGTGAGGTGGTGGGGGAGGGCGACTGGGTCGCGTCGAAGTACCTGCTGCTCAGGTTGAAGACGATGACGTAGCGGTGGTTGCGGAGTGCCTTGGTGACGGTCTGGGTGTCGAGTTGTTTGTTCTCCCTGGTGACTGTTTGCTCGCCTGAGCGCGGAGAGCTGGTGAGGTCGAGGGGGCTGCCTCGGGTCAGCCAGCGGATGTTCATCGCGATCTGGGGTGCGCGGCTGTAGGTGACGTCCGGTAGGTCAGAGGGACCGTAGGCGTGCGCCGGGGAGCCTTGGGGGCGGCCGTTCATCGGGCGGTAGTAGTTGGTGATGACGTCGGGGATGGCGCTTCCGCTCGCTATCCAGCCCATGGACTTCAGAGCCTTGTGGAGTTTGAGGTTGTGCGCGGCGAAGTCGCCGTCGAAGGCTGCCGTGGCCTTCACGCTGCGGGTGCACGTCACTGGCTGCCAGGTGGTCTTGATGAGGCCGGATGAGAAGGATTCGCATTGGTCGAGCACTGCCTGGGAAGGCTGCGGGGCCAACCAGGACTGGTCGTGCCAGAGCCGGTCGAAGGTCTTGCTGAGCAGGGTTGTTGCTTGCTTGTCCGAGGTGTTGACGCGTTCGGAGTGGGCGACCTTGGCGACGTCGGGAGGCGAGGCCGGCTTGCAGGAATTGAGGATCCACAAGAACGATGCCGCGATGGCCACGAGAATCGCGACGGTCGCAGTGAGGCATCCACGGAGGATTCGCGATGGCCAAGGGTCTTTCATGGAGTGATAGTGGCGTGGATGGGGGTTATTTGGCTATTAGGTTGCCTATGTCCAGGTGTCCGTGGAAGGGCGGCAGGTCCTCGCCCAGGAGCAGGCGCCTTGCCACATGGGCGACCTGGGCTGCGGCGTAGCGGGCCTCGCCTGCCAGTTGGGGATAGCCCGCGAGGTCTGTGCCGATGCGTTCTACCGAACGGCGTGAACGGTCGGAGAGGGCGTCCCATCCGCCCAGCCAGGCGGTGAGGCCTTGCAGGTAGGGCCCGCTCGGGGCGGTCGCCAGGCCGTGGAAGATCGGCAGGTCGTGGTGGGAGTAGGGCTCGATGCTCAGGAAGCCGCGCTCGTCGGCGGCGTAGACGACGTCCAGGCCGCGTTCCTTGGCCAGGCAGCGGATGTGGTGCTTCATCGCCAGGCCGTCGCACTCCTCGACGAGCAGGTCGAGGCCGGTAAGGAAGGCCGGGGCGTTGGACTCGGTCACGCCCTGCTCGTACAGCTCGACCTCTAGGTAAGGGTCCAGCTCGGCGATCCGGCGCGCGACGATGCGGGTCTTGGGCAGGCCGAGGTCGGCGAAGCCCGCGTTCAGGCGGTTGAGGTTGGAGAGCTCGAACTCGTCGAAGTCGGCCAGTACGAGTCGGCCGCAGAGGTGTTCTTGGGCGATCGTGAGGGCCGCTTCGCCGCCTACGGAAAGGCCGATGACGCCTACGGACTTGGAACGGAGGAGGCGTTGCTCCTCGCGGGTGACCTTGTCGCGGTTGCGGTCGGTCACCACGTCCGCGTAGTCGTCGGGTGGCAGGAGGCGGAAAACGCGGCGGCGCCAGGGGAGATAGATCCAGCGGGCGTACGACTCGTCGGCGTTCCGGGTGGTGGGCAGCTCGTTCAGCTGGCGGTGGAGCGTGTCGGTGACGGCTATGCCGGTGGTGCGGCAGAACGTTTCGAACGGCTCGCGTTCCGCGGCGTCGATGCGTACGACGGTGCTGCGCCAGGCGAGTTCTGGTGGGACCGAGGGGGCCTTCACCGCGTCCATGAAGCCGGCCAGATCGAGCACGTCGCGTTCACCCGCCCAACGTTCGACTCGCGCAAAGTAGTTGACTCAGTCAAACATGTGCGGGCGGGCCGGGCAAGGTCTGCTGCGTGGCCCTGGCCTCGTACACCGGGCGGTAGCGGTCGTGCAGCGAGGTGATCAGGCTGAGCAGCACGATGAAGAACTCGGTGTCGACCAGGTCGAGCGAGCCTCGGCCGCGCCCCAGCAGCCAGCCGGCGAGGATGACGAGGCCGAAGTTGAAGGCCAGGCGGATCAGGAACGCCAGGAACGCCGACTGGACGCCGCGCCGGTCCCGCGCGAGCCAGAGGCTGAACGCGGCGTTCACGGTGACCAGGATCGCCAGCGCGAAGAACAGCTGGAGGCCGGTGACGCGCAGGTCGGGGATCACCTGGGCGTACACCACGCTGATGAGGCCGACGAGGACGATCTTCTCCAGCGTGACCAGGGAGAACACGCGGCCGTGCCGCGACAGCCAGTCGTCGCGTTCGGAGACGGTGGCGACCGGCTCGGGGAGCGGGTCGGCCTTCACGCGCCACGGCCAGTCGGCGGGCCACAGGCGCGGCCGGACGACGAACCAGAACACCGCGAGCAGCCCGAGGATGCCGGCGATGACCGCCGGGCCGAACCAGGGCACGTCGGCCACGGTGTCGGTGAAGTCGAGCTGGGCGATGTGGATCCACCACTCCTGCGGCAGCTTGATCACGATCCAGATGAACGCGGCCGTCTTCACCCAGAAGCTCATCCCGAACCTGGTCGGGTTCCACCGGGCGCGGATTCCCTCGTAGGCGATGAAGAAGTACTCGAAGGTGTTCGGGAAGATCAGCAGCAGCGCGCGCCAGCCGGTGAACTCGAACGCCACGACCCCGACCAGCCGGTAGAAGTACAGGAACCGGGAGATCCTGAACGCGGGCATGCTCGCCCAGTTCCGCATGGTGGCCAGGTAGGCGAGGGCGAGGTAGTAGATGTCCATCGCCTTGTCGTAGCCCTGGTAGCCGGGCGGGTCGTAGCCGAACGCCTGGAAGATCGACTGGTCGACGCCGTCGAGGATCAGGCAGCCGATGATCGCGGGCAGCGGGTAGCGGAAGATCAGCAATGGCAGCAGGAACCGCGCCCCGACGACGGTCCAGAAGACGGTGGCGACCTCGGAACTCACAACGGACTCCCCAGGCTCCCTGCGACACGCGCAGCTACTCGTTCAGAGTCCCCGGACCGCGGGCGCCGACGCAAGCGTTCGGCGAGGCCGGACCGGGCCGCGGCCGCTGGAAATCCGCGTGCGCCCAACGCCTCGATCCTAGCCTTGACCAGTCCCGATATGGATTTCGGAATGAATCAGTCAGCGATATCAATATTGGACGTCATGTGATCGTCTCTGCTCTGCTGGGCGGCACCCGATCTGAAGGCAGGTGCAGGCCGAGTGTCCGGAACGTCCCGTCGTGCATTGCTGGTGTCCGCGGCGCTGCTGCCGTTGGCGGGCTGCGGCGAGAAGGAGAGGCCGGCGTCGGCGCGCCGTTCTCCGACTCCGTCGCCGAAAGCGCCGCGTTTCGCCGACCTTGAACGCAAGTACGGCGCTCGGCTCGGCGTCTACGCGGTGGCGACGGGTAGTGGCGCCACCTTCTCCTATCGTGCCGACGAACGGTTCGCGTTCTGCTCGACGTTCAAGACGCTCGCGGCCGCCGCCGTCCTGCACGCCAACCCGCTGAGCCATTTGGACAAGCGCATCGGCTACCGGCCGTCCGACGTCAACTCCATCTCGCCGGTCACCAAGAACCACACCTCGATGACCGTCCGCGAGTTGTGCGACGCGGCCATTCGCTACAGCGACGGAACGGCCGGGAACCTGCTGATGCGCGACATCGGCGGCCCGGCCAAGCTGACCGCCTACCTGCGCGGTCTCGGCGACCCGATGAGCCGCATGGACGACTACGAGCCGCTCCTCAACCGGATTCCGCCGAAAGACCCGCGCGACACCACCACTCCCAAGGCGATCGCCACCGACTACCAAAAGCTCGTTCTCGGCGGCGCACTCACGCCCGACAAGCGCACCCTGATCTCGGGCTGGCTCGAACGCAACCTCACCGGAGCAAAGCGCATCCGTGCGGGCGTCCCCAAGAACTGGAAGGTCGCCGACAAGACCGGGACCGGCGACTACGGCCGAGCCAATGACATCGCCATCGTGTGGCCGCCCAATGGCAGTCCGCTCGTGATGGCCATCATGTCCGACCGTTCCGGATACAACACCCCGGCCAAGGACGCCCTCATCGCCGAGGCGGCGGCCCAAATCGCCGGCCTCGCCTAATGCCCGCGCCCAATCAGAACGGGCCGTCGGCCTTCTTCATGCGCCGCTCGTGAAGCCCCCAGGGATCCTGCGCACGACGCAACTCGGCGAGGAATTCCTTATCCCGCTCGTGCCTCTTGCTCTTCGGATCCCTGGGGTCGGTGGGGTCGCTCGGCCGGGGATCGCGCGGCACCTGCGCGTAATCCTCCCCGTTCACCGGCTTCACCGCGTTCGCCGGAACGACGCCGCCCCGGACCTGCCACGCGCCGTCCGCGGTCTGCTCGACCCAGGCGATCCGCGCGCCCCAGCCCCGCCCGTCGGTCACCGGCAGGCGCTCCCACCCGAGCAGGTAAGCGACGCTCTCGATCACCCGCGCGCGGACGATCGGCGGCACGTGCCCGGACGAGCCGGACCCGGGCGAGCCGTGTCCGGGCGAGCCAGGCCTGGACGTGCCGGACCCGGACGAGCCGGGGCTCACAGCCACAGATGGCGGAGCCGCCAGGGTCCCGACAGGCCGTCCTGCGCGATCTCGGCGATCCCGAGCCGCCCCTCCCGGTCGGTCACGTCGACCCGGTAGAGGCGCACCTCGCCGGGCGCCTGCCACACCTCCCGTACGGACCGGACGTGCATCCGCCCGCCCCTCCAGGTAAGGGTTTCCGGGACTCCGGATGGCGTGGTGCCGACGGTGGTGATCGGCTCGTTGTAAAGCTGCACCCCCCCACCCTAGTCGAACATACGATCGAACCCCAGCCCACCCCGCACATTCCGCCAGTGTGACTCACCACTCCAGTTGGGGCTCACCATTTCAGTTGGCGGGTGGGTTGTTCATGTGGTGGCGACGGGACTGAGTCGAAGCACTGTAGTAGTCACATAGGCGGGCTTGTTGTCACCCGCGCCGCCGACAGCCATTGGTCTCGGTGGTGGATGGCCGACGTGGCCGGCGGTGGGGCGCCTGCGAGTGGAGGCGTTGACGTGCGAGGGTCCCTCCAGATGGCCATTGAGGTGTCGGCGGGGAACAGCACGCGGCCGGTGAGCAGGTGGAACAGGGTGACGCCCAGGGCGTAGGCGTCGGTGGCGGTGTCGCCATTGATCTGTTCGGGGGGCACGTCGCGGTGCACGATCCCGGCGGCATGCGCGGCCGCCAGCGCCTCGGCGGCATCAGCCCCGTACTCCAATCGCCCTAGCCCTCATCGGACTCCCGGACTCGGGCGGCGTGGATTCCGGGCCGTTCCCCAGAAGGAACGTTGAAGGAACGCTCACGGAACGGCCGTGCATGAGTCTTCCCCCATGTCGAACAAGAGTCGAACAAGAAGGGTCAGCGCCGTATGAACGCTCGCTCAGTAGTACAACGCTCGGCGATGGTCGTTGGCTCCGCAACGCTCATCAGCGGGGCACTCACGACATCGGCGTTCGCCGCCCAGACGGATCAGACGCCCGCCGCCCGGACCGATCAGGCGCCTGCGGCCGCCAGGCTGTGGCACTGCCATATCACCGCAGGTACGCCGCGCCTGCAGGGATCTCGCGTCACGGCGACCGCCTGGGCGTCCTGCCCGAAAAAGGGCTACATCACTCTGCGTCTGGAGCTGACGAGTAAGGCGAAGCGGACGTTCCACGCCAAGGGGTATCGCATGACCCGATGGGTCAGCGCCGCCAAGAGCAGGCACAGCTGCGGCCGGTACCAGCTCCGCATCTTCGTCTCCGAAACCAAGCTCAACCACAGCGGCGTCTACCTCGACTACCCACACGGCGCCCGCGGGGCGTGGAAGAAGATCTGCCGCCACTAACGAAAGGACGACTTCGATGAGCACTCGATCTCACGTTCGTCGCGGGGCCGTCCTTCTGGCCGGCCTCACGCTGACGGGCGTCGTCACCTCTCCCGTCAACGCCGACACCTCCGCCTCCAGCAGGCCCAGGCACTGCCGTCTCACTGTCGGCACACCCCGCCTGCAAGGAAGCCACGTGACGGGTACGGCGTGGTACACCTGCAAGAGCCGCGGGAGCCTGACCATGCGTCTCGAGCTCACCGCCAAGGCGAAGCACACGTTCTACGGCAAGGGGTATCGCATGACCCGATGGGTCAGCGCCGCCAAGAGCAGGCACAGCTGCGGTTGGTACCAGCTCCGCGTGAACGCCTCGGAACGCAACTCAAAGGGCCGCTTCCTTGACGCCCAGGCTAAGACAGGAGCTTGGAAGCGCATCTGTCGTCACTGACATCCTCTCTGAGGCCGTCATACGACCCGTACGTGACGAGGCACAGCGTCAAACGCCCCGCGGAGTGGCCGCGGGGCGTTTGCGGTGTGTCTCTTCCTCGCAGACCTGGACGGGGTCTTGGATCCCACAGCGCCCGGCGATCGCCGTCCTCCGGGGCGGGACAGTCACCGACAGGTCGGCCGAGGCTGATCACCCTGGAGGGTCTTTACCTGCCCGGGGCCGGGAGGACAAGCTTGGCCACTCAGCTGCTCAAGCTGGGCGAGAGACTCAAAGCGCAGCACCAGGCACGTTGCCGCTGGCAGGGCATCCCAAGGTCGACGGCGACACACCTCCAGCCAACTGGGTGAACAGAGCCGCTACGACTAAGGCTGCGCTGCAGATGCCGGACCGTGCTGTGTTCGTCGACGGGGACTGGCTGGGCGCTATCGCTTTCGTCGCCGGGTCGGCCGGCATCGCCGCGATCACCAACAGCGCCGGGGCGGTGGCATCGACAACGGGCAGCAGCGGAGGCCATCCGATCATTATCAGCCAGAATTGATCATCAGATCCGCGCGCCCCGACTCCTCACCAACCGAGCTGGCGAATCCCGCCAACCGAGGTGGTGAGTCACAGCCAGATGAGACCGGGCGCTTCAACCGGCCGCGGGCGACCTGCGCTGATCCTTCTCGGTGGCGACGGCGGAGGCGGAGAGGAGTGTCGCGGCGGTGAGGCTGCCCCAGAGGGCGGTCGGGCCATGGGCGCCGAGGCCGGTGATGACCGCAGGGGAGACGGCGAGGCCGAAGCCCGTGGACAGCTGGAAGCGGGCTAGGGCGCGTCCGAGGACACGGGGCGGGGCGAGGGCGGTGACGAGCGCGGTGGCGCTGCCCGCGTAGATGATCTCGCCGATCGTGCAGACCACGGACACCGCCGCGACGGCCGGCACGCCCCACCCGTGCCCCAGTGAGGTGGCCGCGAGGAAACCGAGGTAGGACGCCGCCAGCACCACGCCCGACAGGGCCAGGACGGCCCGCCGGGAGAAGCGGGACAGCAGAACGGTGACCGGCACTTGCAAGGTGACCACCAGCACCGTGTTGGCCACGAAGACGGCCGCCGCCCACATCGGGGACGCGTGGAACTGCGTGACCAGGATCAGCGGGATCGCGATCTCGGGGACGTTGAGGCAGAAGACGTAGATCACGTTGGCGGCGAGGATCGCGAGCATCCGGGGCGCGGGCTCGTCGTCCCGTTCCTCGGCTGAGGCGTCCTGCGCCGGACGCGCGTGTACGTGGACCGACCACGCCAAGGCGGCTGCGGCGAGGTAGGCGAGCGCGGTGACGACTGCCAGCGCCCGCAGCGCGTTAGTGCCGCCCGCCAGGCACGCGGTCGCGAGGAGTGCCCCGACGCCCAGGGCGGCGTTGCGCAGGGCGCGGGCTCCGGCGAGGGCGGTGTCGCGCTCGCGGCCGTGAGAGACCGTGGCCACGAGCGCGGCGTGGGCGGCGGGCCATGCCTGGTTGCCGATGCCGAGGAAGAGCGCCGCCGCCGCGAAAAGCCAGACGTGCCCCGCCGGGGCGACCAGCAGCAGCGCCACGCCCAGCACCCGTACCAGCATCGCCGCCGCCACGACCGTGCTGCGTGCGCCTCTGTCCAGCCAGCGGCCCACCGCCGGCATGCATGCCAGGCCCGCGACGATGCCGGCCGTCATCGCGGTGCCGGTGACCGGTGCGGACAGCCTCAGTACCGTCACGCCGTAGAGCAGCAGAAAGGGGCGCAGCAGGCCGGTGCCCAGCGCGTCAACGGCCAGGGCGACGGTATAGCGGGGGCCTCCTGAGGCGCGAACGAGGGCGCGAGGCTGGATTCCTGTAATGGTTGCCATGACGCAGACAGTGCGTTCGGCCCCCAGCACAGCGCCCGTGGATTGACGCTCATCGTCAATCGACGCCGTCACCAGGTCGTTCTGCCGGTGATGATGGAGGCATGACGCTGAGGATCGACATCAGCGGCCTGCCGTCCGAGCGAGTGCGGTTCGCCGCCTCCCCGCTGGCCGAGCTGACCGCGATGCTGCACGTGCTGGCCGAGCCGGGGCACCATCCGCAGTGCGCCGGGTGGGCCGCCGACGTCTGGGCAGGGCTGCGCCCGGAGCTGGCCGAACGGCTCAGGGAGGCGGAGTTCCTCTGGCGCTCCTCACAGGCCGACTTCATGATCCCCGCGCGTCCCCGGCCGACCCTCGCCGAGGAACTGGACGACGTCGACCGGATCGACGACGAGACGTACGTGACCGCCGCGCTCGTCACCACGTGCGGCAGCAACCGGGTCCACTTCCCCGGGACGTCGCCGCTCACCGACCCGGCCGCGCGCGAACGGGCCCTGGACGTCGCCCAGGCCCGCGGCACGCTGCAGGAGGCCTTCGCGGAACGGCTGCTCGCCGACCCCGCTGCGGTACGGGCGCGAGTGCGCCAGACCCTCGAAGAATGCGCCGAGGCCTTCTTCGACGAGGCCTGGGCGGGCGTCGCGGCGCAACTCGCCACCGATCTTCGCCTCAAGAACGAACTGCTCAGGCGGCACGGCATCGGGGCCGCGCTCGACTCGGTCTCCGGCGCGGTCGCCCTGGCGCCCGACGGCGACAGCATCATCGTGGACAAGGTGCAGGACAAGGCGACCGCCGCCCGTGGGGCCGGGGTCACCTTCATCCCCAGCGTCTTCGGCCGCCCGCACCTGGTGGCGGTCCACGCGCCCGGGTGGCACCCGGTCGTGCAGTACCCCGTCGCCGAGCCCACTCCGGCCGAGCCGGTCTCCCTGGAAACGGTCACCCTCCGGCTGGAGGCGCTCGCCAACCCCGTACGGCTGCGGCTCCTGCGCACCCTGGCCCGCGGCCCGCACACCACCAGCGAGCTGGCCCACTTCTGGGAGCTCTCACCCCCGGAGGTGTCGCGCCACCTCGCCGTCCTGCGCCGCGCGGGCCTGCTCACCTCCCAGCGGAACGGCCGTTACGTCCGCTACACCCTCAATCTGCCCGATCTGAACGCCCTGGGCGCCGACCTCCTGGCGGCCGTCCTGCGCTGATCCCGCACAGATTTGGATCATGGTGCGGCACGGTGGCAGGCGATTGGCGGTGAGGCGCGGCGGGTAAATGCCGGACATCCCCCTGCCGGCGTTGTCGCAGATGAGGGGGCCTCCGTGCCGCGCGTCGCCATCCGGCTGGACGTGATCGAACGGAACGCGCGCGTCGTGACACAGGCGTGCGGCTCCTACGGGGTCGGAGTCTTCGGGGTCACCAAGGGGGCGTGCGGGATGCCGCACGTCGCGCGCGCCATGCTGCGGGGCGGGGTCATCGGGATCGGGGAGTCCCGGTACGAGAACATCCGGCGGCTGCGGCGCAGCGGGCTCGACTGCCCGGTCCTGTTGTTGCGCAGCCCGCCGCTCTCACGGGCGGACGAGACCGTACGGCTGGCCGACATCAGCCTCAACTCCGAGCTCGAGGTGATCGAGGAGCTGTCCCGGGCGGCCGAACGCCGGGCCAAGGTCCACGACGTCATCCTGATGGTGGATCTGGGCGACCTGCGGGAGGGCGTCTGGCCGGACGACCTGATGTGGACCGTGGAACGGGTACTGGCCCTGCCCGGCGTGAGGCTCGTCGGGATCGGGACCAACCTGACGTGCTTCGGGGCCGTTCTGCCGTCCGAGAAGAACATGGGGGAGCTGGCCGGGTACGCGGCGAGCATCGAGGAGACGTTCGGCGTCGGGCTGTCGTACGTGTCCGGCGGCAACTCCAGCAGCCTGCCGTTCCTACTGGAAGGACGGATGCCGCCCGGGGTCGACAACCTGCGGATCGGCGAGGCCATCCTGCAGGGCGGGCGCGACACCTTCTTCGACCAGCCGTGGGAGCCGCTCGATCGCGACGCGTTCCTGCTCACCGGGGAGCTGCTGGAGGTCAAGGTCAAGCCGTCGGTACCGATCGGCGAGACGGGCGTCGACGCGTTCGGCGGCAAGCCGGTCTTCGAGGACCGGGGGCTGAGGCCGCGCGGGATCCTCAACATCGGACGCGAGGACGTCGCCGTCGAGGTGCTGCTGCCGGTCGATCCGGGCGTGCGGGTGCTGGGCGCGTCCAGCGATCACCTGATCATCGACGTCGCCGACGTCCGGCCGCTGCCCAAGGTCGGCGACACCGTCGGCTTCCATATGGGGTACGCGGCGCTGCTGGCGGCGATGACCTCCGAGTACGTGGAGAAGGATCCGATGTACGACCAGGTACCGCCCGCGCCGCGTTCGGTGCGCGTGGTCGGTGATCCGCAACTCATGGCGCTCGTTCCCGGGCTTCCGGAGCAGTTGGCGAAGCTCGGCTTCGGGGAGCCTGGCGGCGACGAGTCGGGTGGCGACGAACTCCCGCTGCGGCTGGGGGACGGCCGCGTCGAGGGCGTCGCCGATGCGTACGGGCTGATCCGGCTCAGCGCGACCGTGGGCGAAGTGGGCCTGGCCGCCGAAAGGCCGGCTGCCGAGGGGCTGTCGCCGGAGAACACGGTCCTGGTCGGGCTGCGCGAGGCCGGTCCCGAGGAGTCCGCGTTCATCAAGGAGAACGGGCTGGCCGCGTACACGATCGTCGACATCGACATCCGCGGGATCAGGGAGGTCATGCGGGAGGCGGTCCGGACCGCGAAGGCGGGGACGCGGGGGTTCGTGGTCGTCTACGACGCCTCGGTCACCGGGGCCGACGGGATCTCCGCCCGCGAGACCCATCAGGCGATGGAGCTGATCGCCGCGTCCGGCGGGATGCTCGGCCTTCAGGTCATCGGCCTGAACAGTGCGAACGCCGCTCAGATCACCGCGTTCATCCTGTCCGGCTTCGGGCGAACGATTCTCTAACTGATT
This sequence comes from Actinomadura barringtoniae, assembly GCF_017573505.1. Classification (GTDB taxonomy): domain Bacteria; phylum Actinomycetota; class Actinomycetes; order Streptosporangiales; family Streptosporangiaceae; genus Spirillospora; species Spirillospora barringtoniae. The sequence continues at coordinate 41,956 of NZ_JAGEOJ010000029.1, read as the reverse complement.
CTCGGGCGAAGTTTTTCGCGAGGTCTGTCGATCCGGCGGCCGGTCGTTCGACACAGGGGTGAGAGGCGGGAAAAACGGCCTCCACGACCTCAAGGAGAAACCATGATCGCCAACACGATGACCGTCCCCGGAGCCCGGCTGCACTACGAGGTCCGCGGGCAGGGACCGCTGATCGCCATGGTCGGGTCGCCGATGGACGCGACCGCGTTCGCCCCGCTGGCCGACCTGCTGGCGAACGACCACACCGTGCTCACCACCGACCCGCGCGGCATCAACCGCAGCCCGCTGGACGACATGGAGTCGGAGTCGACGCCGCGGCTGCGGGCCGACGACCTCGCCCGCCTCATCACGCACGTCGACGCGGGACCGGCGGTGGTGCTGGGGTCGAGCGGCGGCGCCATGACCGTTCTGGCGCTGGCTGAGACCCGCCCGGACCTGGTCCGGCTGGCGATCGCGCACGAGCCGCCGCTGGTGGACCTGCTCGAGGACCGGGCCGAGCTCCTCGAGGGGACCGAGGAGATGATCGCGATCCACGCGACCGGCGACACGCTCGGGGCCTGGCGGCTGTTCATGAAGCAGGCCAACATCGACATGCCCGAACCGGTGCTCCAGTCGGTGTTCGGCGGTGACCGCGAGCCGCAGGCGCTGGCCGACGAACGGCGCTGGTTCGCCCACGAGATGCGCGCGACCGTCGGCCACCGCATCGACCCGGACCGGCTGCGCGCGGCGAACGTGCTGGTCGGCATCGGCGAGGACTCCGCGGGAGAGCTCTGCGACCGCGCGTCGCGCGCCCTCGCCGAGATCCTCGGGAACGAGCCGGCGATGTTCCCCGGCGGCCACACCGGCATGGCCGAGGAGCCCGCGCGCTTTGCCGAGCGGCTGCGTGAAGTTCTGTCCGCTCACGGTTGACCCCACCTGATCCAACCTGACCCCACCCCGGAACGACCTCAGCCTCAGACGGACCGGCACCCACCCACGGGCGCCGGTCTGTCCGGGTTTGCCCAGGTAGGGCGGCGTTCCGCGCGGACGTTTAGCCGCCAATCTCGCGAATTCCCCCGTAAGCCCCGAGATCCTCTGATCTCATATTGGAGTGATGTAACTACATAGAGTCATGGCGAGTCGGGGAGGGCCGGATGGTCTGGGACTCAATGCCTTCGGGGCGGGATGCCTGGCGGTACGCGGTGATGGCTCAGGACGAGAGATTCCTGGTGGCCAAGGTGCGTTACCGGCGGCTCGCGCTGGGAACGGCCGTCGCGTTCTTGGGGTGGTACCTGGCGTACGTCGCGCTGTCGGCGTTCGCGCGGGGATTCATGGCGCGGCAGGTGGTCGGCAACGTGAACGTGGCGCTGGTGCTAGGGGTGCTCCAGTTCGCCTCCACGTTCGTGCTGGCCTGGTGGTATTCGCACTACAGCAGGCGCTCGATCGATCCGCTCACCGCGCAGCTGCGGGAGGAGGCGGCCCGAGCGGGCCAGGCGCGCTTGACCGCGGGAGGCCAACGGGGGCATCGCCGGCGGCAAGGCCAGCAAGATCAGCAGGGTCGGCAAGACCAGCAGGGGCAGCGCGGGCGGCACGCGGTCGTTGAGCCGCGCAGGGGGAAGCACGCGAAGGACACGCGCCGGGACGGCCGGCGGGACGGTCGGCAGGACGGGATGCGGCGGCCCGGATTCGGGGGGCTGTGATGGACGGCCGCATCCTGACGTTCGGGCTCTTCGTCGTGTTCGTCCTGCTCACGCTCGGGATCACGATCTGGGCGCGCGTCACGACGAGAGGCGTGGACGACTTCTACGCGGGCGGGCGGGTCTTCTCCGGCCCGCAGAACGGGATCGCGCTCGCGGGCGACTACATGTCGGCGGCCTCGTTCCTGGGCATCGCGGGGATCATCGCGCTGTCGGGGTACGACGGCTTCCTCTACTCGATCGGCTTCCTGGTCGCGTGGCTGCTCACGCTGCTGCTGGTCGAGCTGATGCGGAACGTGGGCCGCTTCACGATGGCCGACGTTCTGGCGTACCGGATGCGCCGGCCGCCGGTGCGGACCGCGGCGGCCGTCTCGACGCTGACCGTCTCGGTCTTCTACCTGCTGGCGCAGATGGTGGGCGCGGGGGCGCTGGTGTCACTCCTGCTGGGAATCCACGCGGGTGAACGGTTCTTCGGCCTGTCGGCGGGGACGGCCAAGACGGTCACGATCGTCGCGGTCGGGGCGCTGATGATCGTTTACGTCATGTTCGGCGGTATGAAGGCGACGACCTGGGTGCAGATCGTCAAGGCCGTGCTGCTGATGGCTGGGGCCACCGTGCTGACCGCGCTGGTCCTGGCCCGCTTCGGGTTCAACGTGAGCTCGATGCTCGGGTCGGCGGCCGAGGCCAGCGGCAGGTCCAGGGCGTTCCTCGAACCGGGGCTGCGCTACGGCAAGGACGTGCCCGCCGACCCGTACCAGACCATCGTCAACAAGCTCGACTTCATCAGCCTGGCGCTGGCCCTGGTACTCGGTACGGCGGGCTTGCCGCACATCGTGACGCGCTTCTTCACCGTGCCCGACGCCCGCGCCGCCCGTACGTCCGTCAACTGGGCGATCGGGCTGGTCGGGGCGTTCTACCTGATGACGCTCGCGCTCGGCTTCGGTGCCACCGCGCTGGTCGGGCGCAAGGCGATCGTCGCCCAGGACCCGTCGGGCAACACCGCGGCGCCGCAGTTGGCGCGGGCGCTCGGCGAGCACGTCGGCGGCCGCCTCGGGGGAGACATCCTGCTGGCCTTCATCGCGTCCGTGGCGTTCGCCACGATCCTCGCCGTGGTGTCCGGGCTGGTGCTGGCGTCCTCGACCTCGCTCGCGCACGACTTCTTCGGCCACGTGCTGATGTTCGGGCGGGCCCGCGAGTCGCAGGAGGTCGGCGTCGCGCGGCTCTCGGCGTTCCTGATCGGCTCGCTGGCCATCGGGCTCGCGGTCGCCGCGCAGAACCTCAACGTCGCGTTCCTGGTGGCGCTGGCGTTCGCGATGGCTGCCGCGGCCAACCTGCCGGCGATCGTGCTGACGCTGTTCTGGAAGCGGTTCAACACGACCGGGGTGGTGGCCGGGATCTACGGCGGGCTGATCAGCTCGCTGGTGCTGGTCGCGGCCTCGCCGATCGTGTCGGGGAAGGTCGATCCGGTCACCGGCAAGAGCCTGTCGCTGTTCCCGGTGGGCGTGGACTTCCACGTCTTCCCCCTGGAGAACCCGGGCATCGTGTCGATCCCGATCGGCTTCCTGTGCGCCATCGCCGGAACGTTCCTAGGGCGCGCGAAGGTCGAGGACGTCGGCCGTTACGACGAGTTGACCGTGCGGGCCATGACCGGGGCGGGATCCCATTGAGCCCCCGCGCGGCAGGGACGCGAAGGTCAGGCGCCCGCTCCGGTTCGCGTTCCGGCGGACGCTTCGGTGTCCGCCTCGGTGTCCGCCTCGGGGGCCGCTCGGGGGGCCGCTCCGGGGCGCGTACGGCAGGAACGAGACGTGCCCGCTCAGGCCCCCGCCAGGCCCCCCGCTCGGGCGGGGGCCTGGGCGGGCGCCCGGACCGGCGCCCGGACCGGCGCCAGGACCGGCGTCAGGACCGGCGTCAGGACCGGCGTCAGCGGCAAGTTACTCGCGAGTACGGCATGCTGGGCGCCATGAAGCGCAAGCCCCTGATCGCCCTGGCCGGCGCCGTCGCCGGAACGGCGCTCGCGACCGCCGGCGTCTCAGCCCTCCTCGCCTTCGACGACGTCGGCGGCAGCGGCAAGGGCGGTGACGGCAAAGGCGACAGCAGCGCCGCCGTCCGCCCGGCCCGTTCGTACGAGAACGCCAAGGAGATCGCGGCCCAGCTGCGCGGAGGCGGGGCGAGCGGCTGCAGCCTCGACCCGGCGCGCGTCGAGTGCCGGTATGGCGGGCGCTACGTCGCGGCGATCGTCCTCGGCGGCACGTCGGGCCTGACCATGGCCACCGCGCTGGAGAGCTGGAAGACCGGCATCGGGCAGAGCACGCTCGGCGAGCAGAACGCCTTCGCGCTCCTCCAAGGCCCGAACTGGCTGGTCACCGGCCCGGACGACCTGATCGGCAAGATCCGTCCGGCGCTCGGCGGCGCCCTCGTCCACTGCGACCGCCCGTACGGCACCTGCACCTGATCCCGCGCGCCCCGCGCGCTCGCCCGGCGCCCCGCGCGCCCGTCCGAACGCGCGCCCGCGCGCCCGTCCGAAACCGATCCTGCGCGCCCGCGCGGGCCGATCCCAGGGCCGATCCCGGGCGGCGCGCGCGGGTGTCTTCGGTGGGGCAGTACGGGCCGTAATTGAGGTGTAGCCCACAGCGCGTCCGAGTTAGGGCAGGTCGTGTACGGCGAGAGGAAGATCCGGATGAGCGCTGAGCTGTCCTGGACCGTGCCCTAATGTGACGAGTGCCCGAGCCTAGGTCGTTCTACATGGCAGAATGATTCCTCGCGTCCCAAGGGTTCGGTGGGGCGGGAAGAGGGACTGGGCCCGCGGTGACGGCCGATGCCGGTGCGCACGCGGGTTCGTCGCTTGATGCCCGCCTTCGCCCGTCCGCGGGACGTGCCCCACATGGACCACGGCCGACGGGTCGGGAGGAGGTGCGGTGGCGTGTCCCATGCCGGCCGACGCCGCTCAGGACGTGCCCGACCGCCCGCCCGCCTCGGTGCGCGGCAGACCTCCGGCTTCGGCGCCCGGGCGACCGCGACCCTGACCGTGCTGACGCTGGGCGCCGCCGTCGCGGTGCCCGTCGCGCTCGCGCCGGACGGCTCGACCCAGCGGACCGGCTCGCAGGTCGGTGCCGCCAGCGCCGCCAAGGGTTCCGCGGCGCGCGACGCCGCCCAGGGAACGGCGCAGGGCGCGGCCACCGGTGCCGTACGGAACGCTCCGGTCGACCAGATCCGCGCCCGCGAATGGCATTTGAACGCTCTGCACGTTCCCAAGGCATGGAAGTACTCCAAGGGCAGTGGCATCACCGTCGCCGTCCTGGACACCGGCGTCGACAAGCGCCACCCCGACCTCAGCGGACGCGTGATCACCGGCCCCGATCTCACCGGCGGCACCCGCAAGCCCGGCGGCAAGTTCTGGGGCCTGCACGGCACCTCGATGGCCAGCATCATCTCCGGCCACGGCAATGGACCGGGCCAGTCGCGCGGCGTCGTCGGCGTGGCGCCGATGAGCCGCATCCTGTCGATCCGGGTGACCTGGGAGAACGACGACCCGCTGCGCGGCAACGGCGGCACGACCGGCCGCAACCGCGACGCGGTGGCGCAGGGGATCCGGTACGCGGTCGACCACGGCGCGGACGTCATCAACATGTCGCTCGGCGGCGGGCGGCTCTACTACGACGGCAGCGCCCCCGAGGAAGACGCGATCAAGTACGCGCTCAGCAAGGGCGTCGTGCTCATCGCGTCCGCCGGCAACGACGGCTCGGGCGCCAACCGCAAGAACTTCCCCGCCGCCTACCAGGGCGTGATCGCGGTCGGGGCCCTGGACAACCGCGGCAGGCTCTGGAAGGACAGCAACCGCCACTCCTACGTGGCGGTCTGCGCGCCGGGCGTCGAGATCGTCAGCGCGGACGCCAGCGGCGGCTACGTCGTCGGAACGGGCACCAGCCCGTCGTCGGCGATCGTCGCGGGCGTGGTCGCGCTCGTCCGCGCCCGCTACCCGAGGCTCACCCCGGACGAGGTCAAGCAGGCGCTCGTCCAGGGCTCGGTGCCGAAGCCGCAGGCGGGCGACATCGGTACCTGCCCCGGCACGCTGGACGCGGCCCGCACGATCGTGGCCGCCAACAGGATCAACAAGGCCGAGCACGGGCCGGGCGCGGCGCCGCGGACACAGGCCTCGACGAAGCCCGTCGCCGACGCCGCCGGTGAGAGCGGCCCGGGGCTGCTGTGGATCGTGGTCCTCGGCGGCGGCGCGGTCCTGGTCCTTCTCGGCGTGGTCCTCGGCTGGCGGCAGCGCCGCAGGCCCGAGGACGACGACCCGTACGACGATGACGCGATCCCCGACTACCAGGCCGGGCCCAGCATGCCGCGCGAGCCCGTCGGTGCCGCGATGCCCGGCGGTGGAGGCGGAGGCGCCGTCGCGGGACCCGCAGGCTCCCCGGTCTTCCAGAGCACCGAGGTCCTGCCCGGTCCGGGGAACGGCACCGGCCCCGGCAACGGCACGGTCCCGCCGGGAACGCCCGGCACGCCCGACGTCTTCGCGACGCCCCCGGTGGCCGCGAACGAGCGTCCCGACCATCCCGTCTGGCCGCCGGTCCCGGACGCGAACGCCAACTCCGAGCGAGCCGAGCACGGGCTTCCCACGCCGTTCCAGCCCGGCGATCTCCGCCCGTACATCGTCGGACAGCACAATGACGCCGGCGGCAACGGTCACACCAACGGCTACGCCAATGGCCACGGGCTGAACGGTCACGGCAGCAACGGCCACGACGCGAACGGTCATGGCGCGACGAACGGCCACGGCAGGCTCAACGGTCTCGGCCCGTTCGACCCGGCCGCCGCGGCGGACGACCAGCCGCCGAGCGGACCCCCGGCACCCCCGGCGCCCCCGGCGCCCGAAGACCCGCTGGACGACGCGAGCTGGGAGAGGTTCCGCCGCAGCGCGCTGGAGGACCCTGGTCCTCTCGACGGATGGAACCAGCCCTCCGTACCTCCGGCGGACGACCGGCCCGCGGCCCCTCCGTCCGGCGCGGGCCCCTACGTACAGCCGCCGGAGCACAAGCCCGAGGAACGCCCCGGCCCCGGCGAGGACGACGAATACCGCCCTCCGTGGTGGTGATTCCGGCGCGGCGGGCCCGTCTCGACCCACTCCGGCCCGGCTGCGATCCACTCCGGCCCAGCCCAGACGGCCCTCCGCTACTCCTGCGGGCGTAGCGAGGAAGCCTCCGGCCGTACGACGCAGACCCCCGGACCCGTCGCCGAGCATCGACCTATCAGCACTCAAGGAGGTCGATGACCATGACGACGATGACCACGCTCGCGGCGCAGGCGGCGGCGCACCCCGGTCCCTGGAACGACGGGCCGGGCGCCCACGACGCCCCCGCCTGGTGGCCGGTGTTCCCGATCACGTTCGGGCTGTTCTGGGTGGCCGTGGCGGTCACCGGGTTCTACCTGATCCGCCGCCGGATGGCCGCCACCGCCGCGGCCACGGCCCGCGCCTCGGACCCGATGGCCCGCGCGCAGTCCCTGCTCGCCGAGCGGTTCGCCCGCGGCGAGATCGACGAGGACGAGTACCACGTCCGCATGTCGGCCCTGCGCAACGGCGCATGAGCCCGTCCCGCGCCGCCGTGCCCCCGCCGTCCGGGGCGCGGCGGCCGGTCCGGCCGGTCCGGCCGGCTGAACGCATCAGGCCCCGCCGCGAACCGCGGTCAGTCGGCCTGGGCCTCTTCGAAGATCTGGTCCACGCCGTCGAAGTCCATCGGGCTGCTGGCCGCCGACTCGGCGAAGCGCGACAGCAGCCGGGCGAACTCTTTCCGCTCCGTCCCCGTCCAGCCCGCCATGAGCTCGTCCAGGTAGGCGCGGCGGAACCGTTCGGCCACCTGCTTCACCCGTACGCCCGCGTCGGTCAGCCCGAGGTTGGCGCGGCGCGCGTCCACGGGCGAGGGGCGCCGCGAGATCAGGCCGGCGTCGATCGCGTGGCCGACCAGCCGGCTCGCCGTCGACGGATCGATCTCCAGCCGTTCGGCCACCGCGCCGACGGTGACCTCCTCGCCGTTCTGCGAGGCGGGCTCACAGCTCAGCGCGGCGACGGCGTGCACCACCATCAGGTTGGACAGCTGCAGGGGCCGCCCGCCGGGCCCGCCGGACGTCTGGGCCCGGATGCGCTTCATCAGGTCGGGCTTGGCCCACACCCGGCGCAGGTGGAAGAGCGCCAGCGCGATGTCCGACAGCGCAGGGTCTGAGATCTCCTCAGAGGTCCGCTCGTTCTCCATTGCCGTGCCTCCCGTCCAGCGGCAGCCGCGTCACCTGCACACTACATACTTATGTCCGGGATGTGAGTCATCGGCGTGTCCGGACGACGGATCTTGGCGGGGTCACTCGGCCACGGAGATCCGGATGCGGGCGCCGGGCGGGAGGCCGAGCCGCTGCGCGGCGTCTCCGGAGTTGACGGCCAGCGCAAGGCAGCCGGCCGAGTCGGCGTACGCGACCAGTTCGCCGGGCGCGACCGAGCCGAACGTCTCGCGATAGGGAACGGTGAAGGTCCGGCGCCGCTGCGGCGCGTGCTGCGCGTTCCCCTGAATGCGGGGAGTCACGCCGAGGGCGACCATGAGCGCCCCGCCGATCCGGGCGCCGAGAAGATCGAGATCCGCGAGGGTCAGCGACATCTGCACGTTCCCGAACCGGTCGACGCTCAGCACCTCGCCCTCCGCGCCGCCGTTCTGCACGCGGCGCATCGGCGTCGGGAGCGTGACCAGGCTCTCGGCCTCCACCTCCGGCCCGACCTGCTCGATGTCCAGGCCGCAGGCCAGCTGCGCCGCGACCGGGGTGAAGATGTCGCGGCCGTGGAACGTGGCCGAGACCGGCTCCAGCCAGAGCTTGGGGTTGGCCAGCTCGAACGCCCGTACCTCGCCGTTCCCCGGCACACCGACGATGTGCGGGTGGAGGCCGCCCGCCGTCAGGCCGCGCGCGGCCCACGACAGCAGGCCGTTGTCGGGCCCGACGAAGACGCCTCCGGCGCCCGCGACGGCGATGCCGCGCCGCGCCGTTCCGACGCCCGGATCGACGACCGCGACGTGCACGCCGGGCGGCATGTACGGGACGGTCTGGGCCAGCACGGCGGCGCCGCGGCGGACGTCGCCGGGAGGCACGAGGTGGGTGATGTCCATGACACGGACGTGGGGTGCCAGCCGGGCGGCAACGCCGTGACATGCGGCTACGAAGCCGTCTTCCAGGCCATAGTCGGTCAGGAATGTGATGCACTGATACGTCGTGTCGCGCCCCAACGGGTCCACCTCCGCATGCTGAGCGTAACCTTGCGCCGATCCCGCGGAACACCCGGAAGATGTCGTGGGGGACGCGTAGCATGGCACCGGCCGAACCCGGACGACCCGGGATTAGTGACCACAGAGGGGACCTCATGGCAGAGGCGAAAGCCCCCAGTGACGGCCCCCATCAGGACGGAAGCATGAACGATGGCTCAACCCTGCATCCAGTGAACGAAGGCCTGGAAGACGACGGCGCCTTCCCGGCCGATCTCCTGTCCGAGCGTGACCGCCAGATCCTCGCCTTCGAGCGACAGTGGTGGAAGTACGCCGGAGCCAAGGAGCAGGCGATCCGCGAACTGTTCGACATGTCGGCGACGCGGTACTACCAGCTCCTCAACATCCTCATTGATCGACCCGAGGCGCTCGAGTGCGACCCGATGCTGGTCAAGCGCCTTCGCCGCATGCGTTCGCAGCGGCAGCGGCAGCGCGCAGCGCGCCGTCTCGGCATCCGGCCGTGACGTGACCAAAACTGGACACGTGCAGCTTCCCCGCAATCTGAGCGCCGTCGGCGCAGACGGTCTCAACACCATCCGCAAGGATCCTCGCGGAGCCGTGCTCGGCTTCGACTTCGACGGCACCTTGGCGCCGATCGTCGACGACCCCGCCGCGGCACGCGCCCACCCCCGGGCGACGCAGACCCTGGCCCGCCTGGCCCCGCACGTGGGCGCGCTGGTGATCATCACCGGCCGGCCCGCCGCCGTGGCGGTGGAGTACGGCGGCTTCGAGGGCATCGACGGCCTCGTCGTGCTGGGGCAGTACGGCCTGGAACGCTGGGAGGCGGGCACCCTCACGGTGCCCGAACCGCCTCCCGGCGTCGCCGAGGCCCGGGCCAAGCTGCCCGAGATCCTCAAGGCCTCCGGCGCGCCGCCCGAGACGTTCATCGAGGACAAGGGCCAGGCGCTCGCGGTGCACACCCGCCGCTGCGCCGAGCCGCAGGTCGCCCTCGACCGGCTCCGCAGCCTGCTGGACGCCCTGGCCGAACGCACCGGACTCGCCGTCGAGCCCGGCCGCCTGGTCATCGAGCTCCGGCCGCACGGCATGGACAAGGGCCTGGCCCTGCGCACCTTCCTGGAGGGCCGCACGCCCCCCTCGGCCGTTCTCTACGCGGGCGACGACCTGGGCGATCTGGCCGCGTTCGACGCCGTCGACGAGCTCCGCGCCGAGGGAACGCCCGGACTCAAGGTCTGCAGCGGCTCCGCCGAGGTCACCGCCTTGGCGGAACGCGCCGACATCGTGGTCGACGGGCCCGAGGGTCTGGTCGACTTCCTCGACGCGCTCCTCCCGTAACGAGGCCTTCCCGGCAACCGTCAGGTAGCCCGTCCAGTAACGCGGCTGCCCTGTAGCACGACTCCTCCTGTGATGCGCGTGATGCGTGTCACAGCTTGAGGAACGGTTGTGTTCATAGGTGACAAGTCTCGAACGAGTAATTAGCGTCTTTCGCGTTAATCGGGGGGCTCGTGTTGATACAGCGTCCAATTGCGCCACACTGAGGGACGCTGACACGGGGCAGTGAGGGAGCGGGGTGCGTTTGACGGTGGATGGACAGCCCGGAGTGCCGCGAAGGCCCGAGGACGTACGCGGCGGTGCGCGGCAAGGCGATGCCTGGCAGGGCAGCGGACCGCACATGTCCTGGGCCGGTGACGAGCCGGACGACCCCTGGGCCGTGGCCGCAGCGCAAGCGTCCTGGCCCTCCAGCGGAAACGACCCTCGCGCCGGTGGGCCGGGCGCCGGTGGGCCGGGCGTCCAGGGCGAAGGCCGTCAGGACGCCTGGGCCGCGGACGGGCCTGAGGAGGGCTCGACCTCTACCGGACCGATCGGGCTGTACGAGAGCAGCGGCGTTCAGGTGCGGCTGCGGTCTTCGGGCAGCCACGCACGCGTGAAGCCGAAGTCGAGGGCGAAGCCGCGGCGCGGGAGACGGCGGCTCGGGCTGGGCATCGCGGTGGGCCTGGTGGGGCTCGCCGCGGTCGCGGCGGGCGGGACGATGTTCGCGCTGCGCGGCTCGGACGACGCGCCGGCGGCCAAGCCCGCGGCGGCCGGCCCCGCGCCCAAGAGCGGCGCGGCCGTCGACGTCGGGACCTCGGACGGGTCCAAGTACGAGATCAAGGCCGTCACCGGCGGGACCAACGAGGGCGTCGTGGAGACCGTCCAGTCGTCGCCGCTGCCGTCGGGGTCGGCGTTCGCCTACATCGACTACGTCCTCAGCAACCCGTCGAACCAGAAGGTGCTGCTGGACTATCCGGCGGACGTGTTCGTGCGGAAGAGCCTGGTGGCCGCGCAGGCCCGTGGCCGCTGCATGTGGCAGGCGGGCGTACCGGAGAACATGTGCACGCCACCGACCACCAGCGACGTCGTACGGCGGCTCGCGGGCGGGGCCCTGCAGTCGGGCGACGGCGGCGACAGGTACATGCCGCCGGGATCGTCCTTCCTGGTGCGCGCGACCGTGCAGGTGCCGGTCGACAAGCGGCTCAGGCAGAGCGATCTGCGGCTCTACATCTGGAAGCAGCTCTACATGGACGACCAGACGGCGAAGCTGGCCCCGTTCCCCACCAAGTAGGCCGGACGCGCGCTTAGAGACGCGCGCTTAGAACGGTCGCTCGCAGGCCGGACCCTGGCAGGCCGGTCGCTCGCAGGCCGGTCGCTCGCACGGCGGTCGCTCGCAGGGCGGCCCCTGGCAGGGCGGCCCCTGGCAGGGCGGCCCCTGGCAGGGCGGCCCCTGGCAGGGCGGCCCCTGGCAGGGCGGCCCCTGGCAGGGCGGCCCCTGGCAGGGCGGCCCCTGGCAGGGCGGACATGAGAATGCCGCCGCCCACGCTTGGCGGGCGGCGGCATCAGGTCGTGGCCGGAGGGTCATTCGGCCGGGCCGGGGGTTCACTCGGCCGACGGGTCGTCGGCGAGGATCCCGTAGATCTTGCGGCGGGCGTCGTTGATGACGTCCAGCGACCGCTCCTTCTGGGCCTCGCTGCCGACCGCCATCACCTGGTGCAGGGCGCCGATGAGCTGGCCGATGGCGTCACGTCCGCGGACGGCGTTCTCGCCGACGGCCTCGGTGACCTCTTCCCACGGAGGGGTGGTCTGACCGGCCGTCTCCTCGCGGCCCGCGTCGGTCAGCGCGAACAGGCGCTTGCCGCCCTGCTCCTCGCTGGTGACGTGGCCCTCGTCCTCGAGCATCTGCAGCGTCGGGTAGACCGAGCCGGGGCTCGGACGCCAGACACCGCCGGTGCGGTTGTCCAGTTCCTGGATCATCTCGTAGCCGTGCATCGGCCGTTCGGCCAGCAGGGCGAGCAGCGCGGCGCGCACATTGCCACGCCTGGTGCGCCGGCCGCGTCCACCGCGGCCTCCGTGGCGCCCAGGGCCGAAACCGCCCGGTCCGAACCCCTGGTCCCAAGGGCCGAACGGGCCGCCGCCGCGGCGGGCGCGCTCTTCGAATCGTCCGTATCGATCTGATCGGTTACGCATCGCAGTCTCCTTCTCTAGTGATCGGTTGCGATGCATTAACGATATATCGGAACCTGTCGCGATGCAACTCTCAGATTGAGGACGTCCGCGGGCATGGCTGAACGCCCGGCCTCCGGAAGCTCCGGATCCGCCAGGTGAGAAGGGGTTCTCGTGGTTCTAGAAGGTGCTCAGGCGGGCGCGCCCAGCTTGAGGTTGTCGAGGATGACCTTGGAGAGGTTGCGGTTGTCGGTCTCCTTGATCCGCACCCACGCGCCGTACTTCCCGCTCTGGTCGCGCAGGCCGATCTCGGTGACGGACGCCGTTCCGGCCTTGCAGCCGGTGAACCGCTGAATCGTGCCGGTCAGCGCCTTGTCCGGCGACACGTAGTTCTCCTTGGCCCCGGCCGTGCAGCCCGTGTGCGAGATCAGGCTCGGCGGCGGCAGCTTCCCGGGCGCCATGTCGGTGGTGAGGCCGACGAACAGGCCCGGCGCGGTCCCCGTTCCGGGGAACTGGGCGAGGTTCGGGGTGGCCCGCAGCACCGGACGCGCCGCCGGGTCGACGAGACCCGCGACCGTGGTGCTCCAGGTCTTCTGCCCCTGCGGCGAGACGACCCAGGCCTTCGGCACGGCCGCCTTGATCTTGGTGGACGAGTCGGCGACCTGGGTGAAGTCCTGGGGCAGCGCGGGCGGCTTGGGCGGCTGCTTCTTGCCGCCGCCCCCGCCGTTGAAGATGTTGCCCAGCAGCAGCCCGCCGACCAGCGCCACCGACAGCACGACGGCCGTGATGATCAGCGGCGTCATGAACTTCTTGGAGCCGCGATCGCCGTCACCGCCGCCCCCACCCGACGTACCGGACGGGGAAGGGAAGTGACCTGGCTGACCTGGCTGCCCTGGTTGTCCGAATCCCCCCTGCTGTTGCTGCTGAGGGGGACGGCCGGACTTGCGGCCGAAGCCCTTCAGCTTGCCCAGCGGCCCCTGTCCCTGCCCCTGTGGCCCTTGCGCGCCCTCAGGCGGCTGCGCGTGAGGCGGCTGGAAGCCGGTGGGCGGCGGTCCGTGCGGGTGACCGCCCTGCTGAGGCTGCCCACCTCCCTGAACGGGGAAGACGGCGGTCTTGCCCTCTTCGCCCTGCGGAGCTGGGGGAGGCGCACCTTGGTCCTGCGGCTGCTGGTACTGCGGCGGCAGCGGAACGGCGACCGTCCGGTCCTCGGGATCGGGGTCGGTCGACTGCAGGTACCGCGGCTGCGGCGAGCCACCGGGCTGATTGCCCGGGTGATCCATGATCGTGATGTCGTCGTCGAGCGGGTTCTGCTGACCTGGTTGACCCTGCTGACCCGGACGCGGCGGCAGCTGCATCTCGGTCGTGTGGAGCTCGTCCTCGCCGCCCCGGTCCTCGCGCGTGGAGGCCTCCGGGTCCGCCGGGTAACGCGTCCCCTGCCCGCCGGGCACGGGTGCGACCGGCCCAGGGGCACCGGGCCGAGGCGGCCCTCCTGGCCCCTGCTGACCCTGGCCTGGTGGGGGCTGCTGACCCTGCATCGGCTGGCCGGGGGGCTGCTGAACGGGCTGAGCCCCAGGTCCGGGAGGAGGCGGTCCGGGGAGGCCCTGGCCCACGTCCGGTTGACCGGTCTGGCCCGGAGTCTGACCCGGAGCCTGGCCCGGCTGCCCCGGTTGGCCCTGCTGAGCGGGCTGCCCAGGCTGGCCGGGAGCCTGCTGACCGGGCTGAGGCGGCGGGCCGTAGGTGGCCGCGCCCGCGGCACCGGCGGCGGCACCCGCGGCGCCGGCGACCGGCCGGCCGGGCGGCGTTTGGCGCGGTCCGGCGTACGGCTCGTCCTGGATGGTCGGTTCGGCCTCGCGGACGGTCGGCTCGGGCTCGCCGCCCGGACCGTACGAGGGGATCTTCGTGCCCGGCGGCATCGTCGGCCGCAGCGTGGCGAGGGCCTCGGCGAACGCCTCGGCGGTCGGCCAGCGCTTCTCCCGCTCGACCTCCAGCGCCCGCAGGATGACCCCGTCGAACGCGGCGGGCATGCCCTCGCGCAGCTCGCTCGGCGCGACCTTGATCGGCGCGGGCCCGGGCGGTCGGCCGGTCAGCATGTGGTAGGTCAGCGCGCCCAGGCCGTACACGTCGGCGCGTACGTCCAGCCCGCCGCCGAACCTGGCCTGCTCGGGCGACATGTAGCCGGGCGTGCCGACCGGCAGCGTGAACGCCCCCGAGGCGTGCGCCAGGGCCTTGGCCAGCCCGAGGTCGGCGATCAGGAGCTTCTCGCCCCCGTCCGGTGTGGACTGGAAGAGCACGTTCGACGGCTTCAGGTCGCGGTGGATCACACCGAGGGTGTTGATCACCTCGACGCCGTACGCGATTTCTTCGGCCAGGACAAGGGCGTCGGCGACCGGAAGTGGCCGTTCCCTCATGCGATCGGCGAGCGTTCCGCGATCGGCGTAGGACATCACGAAATAAGGTCGTCCGTCGGGCAGCTCGCCGATGTCGTGCACCCGGACGAGCCGTTCGGAGTCCGCGCGGCGCAGGATCCGCGCCTCCTCCAGGAAGCGATTGCGCACGTCGAGGTCGTCGATGAGGCTTCCGGACAGCACCTTTATCGCGACTTGCGAGTCCAGCGCCTCGTCGTGGCCCAGCCACACCGAGGCGAACGCCCCGGATCCCAGGACGCGATCGATTCGGTAACGGCCGACAGTAGGAGGGAAGGACACTCCCGTATCATGCCCAACAAACGGGGTGTGTGTGCGAACGAGCATGAGGCGCAGCGATGGCATTCGATGAGCGGACCGAGGAACTGGCCGTCAAGGCGGCCCAGGGGGATCAGGCGTCCCTCAACGAGCTGCTAAGGGTGATCGAACCGGACGTACTGCGACACAGCTCACGTTTTCTGCCGTGCCGGCAGGACGCTGAGGAGGCCTGTCAGGATGCGCTCCTACAGGTCGCACGTAATATTCATCGCTTCGAAGGGCGGTCCAGGTTCAGTACCTGGCTGCACGTCGTGGTGGCCAACTCGGCGCGGTCGACGTACCGCTCCCTGAAGCGCCGTTCCGTAGAACAGGCGGGCGAGCTGCCCCAGCAGCGCCCCGACCCGCGCCGGACCAGCGTCATCGCCGGTTCGCGCGTGGACATCCTGGACGCGATGGAGGACCTGGAGGCCCGCAAGCCGGACCTGATCCAGGCCCTGGTGCTGCGGGACGTCTCCCAGCTGGAGTACGCCGAGATCGCCGAGCAGCTGAAGCTCCCGCTCGGCACGGTCAAGTCGCGGATCCACGAGGCGCGCAAGCAGGTCAGGCAGACTCTGGGCGAGTCCTACACCTGATCCCCCTGATCCGGGCCCGGGGCGCCGACCCCTCCCAGGACAGTTTTTCGGCAGGTCAAGGCCTGGCCCTCGCGGGCCAGGCCTTGACCTGCCGTGCCTTTTCCGTGCCTTTCGGCGGCCTGACCGCATTTGGCCTAGATCCTCCGGGGCTCCGTCGCAGCCCGCGCCGAGACGCCCGTGACGGCTGATCCGGGTCGCTGCGTACGGGGCGCGTCGGGCGCGTGGCACGGCCAGGTCGGCGGCCGGTCAGCGCCCGTCAAGCATCGGTAATGGGTCGGCAAGCGTGCAGCTAGGCGCGCCGTACGGCGGGTGCGGCTCCGCAAACATTCCCTGCATGTCATCAGGCTTGGCTTCTCACACCGACCGGCCGATCTTCGTCATCGGCTGCCCGAGGTCGGGCACGACGCTCCTTCAGCTGATGCTGCACTCGCACCGGCGGATCGCGATCCCCGCCGAGACGCGCTTCCTGCTGCCGGCCTACACCTCGCGGTGTGATTTCGGTGACCTGGGCGACAGTCACAACAGGCGTGTGCTGGCGGAGTGGATCACCCGGCGCAAGGAGACCAAGTTCAAGGATCTCGGCCTGGACGCCGACGCGGTCATCGAGGAGATCGTGGCGGGGCCGCCGACGATGGGCTCGGCGCTCGGCATCGTGTTCCGCGCGTACGCGCGCAGGTTCGACAAGCCGCGCTGGGGTGACAAGCGGCCGAGCTACTTCAAGAACATCCCGACGCTGCTGCGGATGTGGCCGGACGCGCAGTTCGTGCACCTGGTCCGCGACGGCCGGGACTGCGTGGCCTCCCTCAAGGAGATGCCCTGGTACAAGCAGGACGTCCACCACGCGATCTGCGCCTGGCGTGAGGCGATCGACTACGGCAGGCGCGCGGCCGCCAAGCTCGGCCCCGAGACCTACTACGAGCTGCAGTACGAGCGGCTCGTCGCCGACCCCGCCGAGGAGCTGGGCGGCCTGTGCGCGTTCCTCGGCGAGGACTACGACCCGGCCATGACCGAGCCGCAGGACATCGCCAAGCTGACCGTTCCGCCGCAGAAGCGCTGGCACGACCGCACGCACACCGCGGTCAACTCGGGCCGCGTCGGGTCCTGGTCCAAGCGCCTGGAGCCGTGGGAGATCGGCCTGGCGGAGAGCGTGTTCGGCGACCGGCTCGCGGAGTACGGCTATGAGCTCAGCGCCGCGCCGCGCCCGAACCCTGCCCTGCTGGCCAAGTTCGCCAAGACCAGCACGCACCGCCGTGTCGCCCAGCGCAAGCGCGACCTGCGCGACCGCTGGCAGCGCCGGTACGAGCCGGGCCCGGTCGAGTGCCTGCTCACCCCGGCCGACAGCTCCGCCGCCCTGATCGGCGCGGACGACGCCTGACCCGCCTGACCCCCCGGACGGCGGCCACGCGGGGGCCGGCCGCCGTCCGGGCCGTTCTGTACCCGGGGTTAGTCGAGGGCGTCGAGCTGGTCGCCGAACCAGCGGTGCGGCGGGAGCGCGGCGGCAGCGGCGGCCAGGCGGTCGCAGCGGGCCAGGCGCTCGTCGCGCGGCATGAGGAGCGCCTGGTGGAGCGCCTCGGCGGTCTGCGAGACGTCGTACGGGTTCACCATCAGGGCGTGCTCGCCGAGCTCGGCCGCCGCGCCCGCCTCGCGCGACAGGACCAGGACGGACCCGCGCTCGGACAGGATCGGGCCCTCCTTGGCGACCAGGTTCATGCCATCGCGGATCGGGTTGACCATCAGCACGTCCGCGAGCCCGTAGGCGGCCAGCGAACGCGGGTAGTCGTCGTTCACCTGCAGGATCAGCGGGTCCCATTCCGGCGTGCCGAACTCGTCGGTGATCTGCTCGGCGGTGCGCTGCACGGCGGCGGTGTACTCGCGGTACTCCGGCAGGTCGTGCCGCGACGGGTAGGCGAAGGCCAGGTGCACGACACGGCCGCGCCACTCGGGGTGGTTGGTGAGCATCTCGCGGTACGCGGCCAGGCCGCGCACGATGTTCTTGGACAGCTCGGTCCGGTCCACCCGGACGATCAGCTTGCGGTCGCCGACCTGCTCGCTCAGCGCCTCCGCGCGCGAGATCACGTCGGACTCGCTGGCGCGGCGCCGCAGCTCCTCGCCGTCGATCCCCAGGCCGTGCACGCCGATGCGGGTGGTGTGGCCCTTGTAGGCGACCGTACGGGCCACGCGGTCGACGCGGGCGCCGGGCAGCAGCCCGCAGCAGTCCAGGAACGCGTCGGCCCACCGTTCGGTGAGGAAACCGGCGTGGTCGGCGCCGAGGATGCCCTCCAGGACCTGCGCGCCGATGTCGTCGGGGAGCAGCCGGTAGTACTCCGGCGGCGCCCACGGCGTGTGCGAGAAGTGCGCGATCTTCAGGTCGGGGCGGCGGTCGCGGAGCATCCGCGGCGCCAGCGACAGGTGGTAGTCCTGGATGACGGCCTTGGACCCCTCGGCGGCGTCGCGGGCCATGGCGTCGGCGAACGCGGCGTTGTAAGCCTCGTACGACTGCCAGTCCCGGCGCGAGCGCGCGTCGAAGTGCGGCACGCGCGGGGTGTCGTAGAGCAGATGGTGGATGAACCACAGCGTCGAGTTGGCCACCGCGTTGTAGGCACGGTGGAAGGTCGCCGCCGGGATGTCGAGCATCCGCACCGCCGCGCCGCCGGTGTCGTACCCGGCCTCGTCCAGCCGCCCGTCGGGGGCCTGCCGCGCGGCCGTACGGTCGGCCTCGCCGAGCGCCGCGCACACCCACAGCACGTCCGCTCCACCCGGCTCGCTCGGCGGCCGGCCCGGCCCGCCGGTCACCGCGGCCAGCCCCGACACCAGCCCGCCGCCGCCGCGACGCATCGTCAGCGTGCCGTCGTCGGAGAGTGAGAACGACACCGGTCCCCGATTGGACGCCACCAGCACTTGGCTCATAACGGCAGGGTCTCAGTTGGTGCCGGGGCGTATCAAAGTGACCCTCGTTAAGCGGCGGAGATAGGGCCTTCCGCAATCGCTGATCTCGTCCGCCTGCGGCGCGGGTGTGCTTGGGCAGGGGATACGCGGGTAGCGGAGGCCCATGAGCAGGGCTGAGACGACCAAGACCGTGCTGGTCGCCGGGGCCGCGAACCTCATCCTGGCGATCACCAAGCTGGCCGCGGGCGCGGTCGCCGGGTCCAGCGCGATGCTGGCCGAGGGCGCGCACTCGGTGGCCGACACCCTCAACCAGGGCTTTCTGCTGGCCTCGCTGCGCCGCAGCGAGCGCCCGCCGGACCGGTGGCACCCGTTCGGGTACGGGAACGAGCGGTATTTCTGGTCGCTGCTCGCCGCTTTTGGGATCTTCGTGGCGGGCGCCGGATTCTCGATCTTCGAGGGGCTGCTGTCGATCTTCGGCCGGGAGTCGGGCGGCGGCGAGGTCTGGCTGGCGTACGCGGTGCTGGCGCTCGGCTTCGTCCTGGAGGGGACGTCGTGGGTCCGGGCGTTCACCCAGGCGCGCAGGGAGAGCCGCGAGAGCGTTCTGGAGCACGTCAAGCGCAGCCCCGACGTGACCTTCAAGGCGGCGCTGTTCGAGGACACCGCCGCCATGATCGGGCTCGCGCTGGCGGCGGCCGGGCTGACGCTGCGTGAGATCACCGGCTCGCACCTGTGGGACGGGCTGGCCTCGATCCTCATCGGCGTCCTGCTGATCGTGGTCGCCTACGCGCTCGGCCGCGACAGCAAGGGCCTGATCATCGGCCGTGCCGCCGACCCCGACCTGCAGAGTGAGATCCGCCACGAGATCGAGGCGGCGAGCGGCGTGGACGGCGTCGACGAGCTGCTGACCATGCACTTCGGCCCGGACCAGCTGCTGGTCGCTGCTCGCGTTCACTTCTCCGACGACATCAGCGCCGACGAGGCCGAGGATGTCGCGGGCGAGATCGACCTGCGCCTCCAGGAGCGCCTGCCCGCCGTACGCCACGTCTTCCTGGACCCCACCCAGGCTCCGCAAGAGCCCGAGACGGTCGTCAAGGGTCGCCCTGGGTAACGTCTCATTCGGCGAGACGCGTCTGTCTGGCATCCGGTCAGATCATGTAAAGTCACGCACAGAGTCCTAAACGACTCGCGTGCGAGCTGCTTGGCGGCTTGCTCACACAACTTCATAACGCTCATCCAGAGGGGTGGAGGGACCGGCCCTGCGAAGCCCCGGCAACCACCTGGCTTGTATGCGCTCGCGATCCTGCGAGGCTGGCCAGCGAAATGGTGCCAACTCCGGCCTGTGACCAAATCGGCACAGGGAAGATGGGGAGAGAAGGCCTCGCTTCATGGCACTCACGCCTGCCACCAACCTCGGACCAGCCACCGCCCTCGTCTGCCGCGAATGCGGAAGCACGCGCGATCTGGGTCCGCACTACGCGTGTGAAGAGTGCTTCGGCCCACTCGAGATCAAATACGACTTCGCCAACGTCACCCGCGCCTCCATCGAGTCCGGCCCGAGCAACATCTGGCGCTACCGCGGTCTGCTGCCCGTTCCGGAGAACGTGGCGGACACCCCCAACACCGAGCCCGGCCTCACGCGCCTGGTGCGCGCCGACCACCTCGCCGAGTCGCTCGGCCTGCAGCGCCTGTGGGTGAAGGACGACAGCGGCAACCCGACGCACTCGTTCAAGGACCGCGTGGTCGCGGTGGCGCTCGCCGCCGCCCGCGAGCTGGGCTTCAAGGTGCTGGCCTGCCCGTCCACCGGCAACCTGGCGAACGCCGTCGCGGCGGCCGCGGCCCGCGCGGGCATCCGCAGCGCGGTGTTCGTGCCGTCCAACCTGGAGTCCCAGAAGATCATCACGACCGCCGTCTACGGCGGCACGTTCGTGACGGTCGACGGCAACTACGACGACGTCAACCGGCTCGCCTCCGAGATCGCCGGCGAGCAGGAGGACTGGGCGTTCGTGAACGTCAACGTGCGCCCCTACTACGCCGAGGGCTCCAAGACCCTGGGCTACGAGATCGCCGAGCAGCTCGGCTGGCGGCTGCCCGACCAGATCGTCATCCCGGTCGCGTCCGGCTCCCAGCTCACCAAGATCGACAAGGCGTTCACCGAGCTCATCAAGCTCGGCCTGGTCGAGGACAAGCCCTACAAGGTCTTCGGCGCGCAGGCCGCGGGCTGCGACCCGGTGTCGGCCGCGTTCAAGTCCGGGCACGACGTCGTACGGCCGGTGAAGCCCGACACGATCGCCAAGTCGCTCGCGATCGGCAACCCCGCCGACGGCCCGTACGTGCTGGACGTGGTCCGGCGCACCGGCGGCGCCGTCGAGGACGTCACCGACGAGCAGGTCGTGGACGGCATCCGGCTGCTCGCCCGGACCGAGGGCATCTTCGGCGAGACCGCCGGCGGCGTCACCGTCGGCACGCTGAAGAAGCTGGTCGAGAGCGGCGCGCTCGACCCGTCCGCCGAGACCGTCATCATCAACTCCGGCGACGGGCTGAAGACGCTGGACGCGGTGTCCCCGGTGGTCGGCCCGACCGCGAACATCGCCCCGTCCCTCGAGGCGTTCCGCGCCGCCGACCTGGTCTGACGACCCCGACCCGCCACCCGCTGAGGAGGACGACATCATGAGCACGGTTTCGGTACGGATCCCGACGATCCTGCGGACCTACACCGGCGGCGAGTCGGAGGTGAAGGCCGAGGGCGCCACGCTGCGCGCGGTCGTCGCCGACCTGGAGGCCAGCCACACCGGCATCTCCGCCCGCATCCTCGACGACAACGGCAAGATCCGCCGCTTCGTCAACGTGTACGTGGGCGACGAGGACGTGCGGTTCGCCGACGGCCTGGACACCCCGACCCCCGAGGGCGCCCAGATCTCCATCATCCCGGCCGTCGCCGGCGGCTGACCGCCGTCGGGCCCGCGACGCCGTTCCGGCAACGCCCTGCCCGCAACGGCGTTTCGGCGACGCCCCGCCCGCGACACCCGTCCCGGCGGCGCCCCGCCCGCGCCGCCGCTTCCGCAGCGCCGATCTTGCGCCGGACCCGCGTGGTCCGGCACGGGATCGGCGTTTGCTCTTTACTGTCCTGTAAAGATCCTGTCGTTAACTCCCTTGAGAATGGCTTTTGTCCTGATAGATCGGGTAGAGGGCTTGACATGGGGATTGCGGAGGACATCGCAGGGGCCGTCAGGGCCCATCCCGAGGTGCGCGCGGTCGAGCTGATCGGGTCGCGGGCGCGCGGGAGCGCCACCGAACTGTCGGACTGGGACTTCCAGGTGCTCGCCGAGGACTTCGGTGAGGTCGCGGCCGAGCTGCCGCGCCTGGCCGCCCCCCACGAGCCCCTCGCGGCGCAGTGGGACCCGCTGGGCGACTACGCGAGCTACCTGCTGATCTTCTCGGGCCCGGTCAAGGTCGACCTGATCTTCCCGGACGTGCCGCGCAGCTGGAACCCGCCGTGGCGCATCGGGCCCGACACCCTCGCCGCCGTGGACGCGCACTTCTGGGACTGGTCGCTCTGGCTGGTCAGCAAGCGCCGGCACGGGATGGCCGACCGCGTCCGCGGCGAGCTGCTCAAGATGAGCCACCACCTGCTCGAACCGCTCGGCATACGGGTCGTTCCGCAGTCGCTGGAGGAGGCCGCCGCACGCTACGTACGGGCCCGCGACCGCCTCGAACTGCGCTACGGACAACGCCTTTCCCGCCGTCTAGAAGAGGAAGTCCTGCCGCTCGTGCGCGCTTCCGACGGTGACCATTACCGGCCGTCCGGACTTCGGTCGTAAGGGCTGTTTCCGACATCACGCCACATATATGGTCGAGCCCGATCACGCCGGGTCGACCCCGCCGCGGCCCTTCCCAGGGCCACGAGACACAGGTGCTGGTCAGCGAGCCTCGCGGTTGAAGGGGTGAGGTTCGAAAGCACTGAACGTGGCCGGGGCCACGGAAGAGCGGCAGGTTTTAAGAATGGCGCAAGGTACGGTCAAATGGTTCAACGCGGACAAGGGCTACGGCTTCATCGCGGTCGATGGCGGGCGTGACGTCTTCGTTCACTACTCCGCGATCCAAGCCGACGGCTACCGCAGCCTCGAGCAGGGCCAGCGGGTCGAATTCGAGATCACGCAGAGCGATCGGGGCCCGCAGGCAGACGGTGTGAGAACCATCTGACGGGCGCGCGCAGCACCACGACATCCGCGCCACATCACCGCTCCACCGGAACGGCCGAGCCGAGCAGTGCGTGGTTCTGAGCATCCGCTTGGCGTAGACGCGCGGCGAGTCCGCGCGCCATCGCCCAGTGGAGGGCCTCGACCACCTGCGGGTGCTCGTCCTCCAGACGCTTCTGCACGGTTTGGCTGAGCACCTGCAGCACCGTCGGCTCCTCCGCCACGATGCGGTACGGGTTGCGGTCGTCCACGAGCGTCAGCCTGGTCACCGTCGTGCCCGGCCCCATGGACGCCATCCGGATCACTTCGTCGCCGCTGACCTGCTGGGCGATGAGGCCGCCCGAGACGACGAAGTACAGCGTCTCGTCCGGCCGGTCGCCCGGCTCGAACAGCGGCTCGCCCGGCGCCAGCCGCCGCTCGACGACCAGTGGCGTCAGCACGTCGATCATCTCGGCGGGCAGGTCGCGCAGCAGGTCCTGCTCGCCCAGCGGCACGTGCGCGGCCGGGTCCAGCCCGGCGCGCTCCGATGGCGGGCACTCCTGCGCGATCAGCGCGTCCTCGCACCATTCGAGGGCCTCGTCCAGCGAACGGAACGACGCCTCCGCGATCACCGGCGACTCCCCGTCCTCCGCCGCGACGGCCGTGCCGACCCCCCGTTCACGCAGCTCACCGACCAAGGTGTCCAGCAGATCGACCGCCACCGGCTCGGCGCGCCCCACCCGATGCAGATCCAGCACCAGCCACCGCACCCCGTCCAGCCCATCCGCGATCGCCCGCACCGCCACATCCGCCGCCGCGAACCCCAGATCGCCCTGCAGTTCACAGATCGCGATCTGCCCCGAGTTCGCCTGCAGAATCTCCCGTTCGGCATGCCGCCGGCTCCGCTGCGAGCTCAACGAATCCCCGCGCAGAAACCGGTGCAGCACAGGCGCCGTCCGATTGACCGGCCGCATCAAATGAAGCCCGAACCGAGCCGACAGCTCCTGGCAGGCCGCGATCGCCCGCACACTCGTCCCGCGCCGGTCCAGCGGCGGGCTGAACACCCCGATCCCCAACTGCGACGGAAGCACCGCGACCAGCCCACCCGCGACCCCACTCTTGGCAGGCAACCCAGCCCGGAGCAGCCACTCACCCGCAAAGTCATAAGTCCCACAAGTAGCCATCACCGCCAGCACATGCTCAGTGGTGTCGGCCCCCACGACCCGCTGCCCGGTAACCGGATTGACCCCACCCCCGGCCAAGGTGGCCCCCATCACCGCCAGATCCCGAGCCGTGACAACAACCGAGCACTGCCGAAAATAAACAGCCAGCGCCTTGTCGACGTCCCCCTCCAGCACCCCCGCGTTCCGCAGCAGATACCCCAGCGCCCGGTTGTGATCCCCGGTCCGTTCCTCCGACGCCAGCACCTCGTGGTCAACCCTCAACTCACGCCCGGCAAAGGCCGACAGCCCGTCCAAGATCCTCTGGAACCGCTGCCCCCAGTCATCCCCGTTCACCAGCGACGCCGTCACAATCGCGCCCGCGTTCACCATCGGATTGAGCGGCCGCCCGGTCTCAGGCTCCAGCCGCAAAGCGTCAAAGCCCTCCCCAGTGGGCTCAACCCCCACCCGCTCCAAGACCCCGTTCAGCCCCCGGTCATAAAGAGCAAGGGCGTATACAAACGGCTTGGACACCGACTGGATCGTGAACCCCACACCCGTGTCGCCCGACTCGTACACGTGCCCGTCATGCGTAGCCAGCGCCAGACCGAACAGCGCCGGATCGGCCTTCCCCAGCGCCGGAATGTAGGTGGCGACCTCGCCCTCGCAGTTCAGCTGCACCCGCGCATGCAACTCGTCCAGCCGCACCTGCACCGGACTAGGCACCTGCTCACCCACGCACCCCACCCCCTGAAAGCCCCACCCCAACCTGATCTACCCGCCCCCTGACCGGGGCGAACACCTCTCGAAACCGGCGCGTCCGCGGTCCTCAGATCAGCAGCGGATCAATGACCCTGTACAACTCGTCAGCCAGCTCGGGCCGATCGCGAAGCACGTTCTCCAGAACGGCTCGCCAGTACCCCGCCTCTTTGAAATAGGCGTCCTCGTCCTGGAGGCGCAGGCGGGTCTCAAGCAGTCGGGTTTCGAAGTCCGGCCCGAGGCAGCGGCCCACTTCGCCGCTGACCCACCAGCAAAGATCGCTACCCGCGGCCGCGACCAGAACGCGCGCAGCGTCGAACGCGACCCGTTGCGGGCTCACGCCGGCCATGGATCAACGCTACGTTCGCGCATCCGACCTGTCGCTCGTCCGCCGCATCCGGCCACCCGCCCTACCGCCGCTGCCCCCGATAACGCCTGAGCAGCGCAGTGATCTTGCCGTAGTCCCGCTGGGGGTGCCCCTTGGGGCGTGTTCCGCGAACGTTGCGTGAACTTCGACGGGCAGCGGCCTGCGGGGGAGTGCGGGGACACGCGGATGTGGCTTCTTTCAGGGGCTTCGGTGCTGGTGGGGGCGCGTTCGGGGTGGATGGCGAGATCAACCCAGATCAGGATGTACGTCGCTTGCACTCGACAGGGTAGAGTGCTAAAAAACGGTTGGCACTCACCTGTGGAGAGTGACAATCCCACAGTCTGGGTCGGGGCGATGAGGCCTCAGCTTCGGCGGCGGAATGGCAGCCGCTCGGGGCAGGGGCCGTCCGTCGCGGGCGTCGGCTCGATCCGTCATAGCCACCCTGTTCCGGGAGGACTGGAGCCTATGGCTGCAAAGATGATCGCGTTCGACGAAGAGGCCCGTCGGGGTCTCGAGCGCGGCATGAACCAGCTTGCCGACGCCGTCAAGGTCACCCTTGGTCCCAAGGGCCGCAACGTCGTTCTGGAGAAGAAGTGGGGCGCCCCCACGATCACCAACGACGGTGTATCGATCGCCAAGGAGATCGAGCTCGAGGACCCGTGGGAGAAGATCGGCGCCGAGCTGGTCAAG
Source organism: Actinomadura barringtoniae (assembly GCF_017573505.1). Taxonomy (GTDB): domain Bacteria; phylum Actinomycetota; class Actinomycetes; order Streptosporangiales; family Streptosporangiaceae; genus Spirillospora; species Spirillospora barringtoniae. Next base: position 16,200 of record NZ_JAGEOJ010000029.1, on the reverse strand, counting down.
GAAGTCGCCAAGAAGACCGACGACGTCGCCGGTGACGGTACGACGACGGCGACCGTTCTGGCGCAGGCGCTGGTCCGTGAGGGCCTGCGCAACGTCGCCGCCGGCGCCAACCCGATGTCCCTCAAGCGGGGCATCGAGCAGGCCGTCGAGCGCGTCAGCGAGGAGCTGTCCAAGCTCGCCAAGGACGTGGAGACCAAGGAGCAGATCGCTTCCACGGCCTCCATTTCGGCCGGCGACGCGCAGATCGGCGAGATGATCGCCGAGGCGATGGACAAGGTCGGCAAGGAAGGCGTCATCACCGTCGAGGAGAGCAACACCTTCGGGCTCGAGCTTGAGCTCACCGAGGGCATGCGCTTCGACAAGGGCTACATCTCGCCCTACTTCGTGACCGACCCCGAGCGGATGGAAGCGGTCCTGGAGGACCCCTACATCCTGATCGTTCAGGGCAAGGCGTCGGCCAACAAGGACCTGCTGCCCGTCCTCGAGGGCGTCATGCAGTCCGGCAAGCCGCTGCTGATCATCGCGGAGGACGTCGAGGGCGAGGCCCTGGCCACCCTGGTCGTCAACAAGATCCGTGGCATCTTCAAGTCCGTGGCCGTCAAGGCCCCGGGCTTCGGTGACCGCCGCAAGGCCATGCTGGGCGACATCGCCACGCTGACCGGCGGCCAGGTCATCAGCGAGGACGTCGGCCTCAAGCTCGAGGGCACCACGCTCGACATGCTGGGCCGCGCCCGGAAGATCGTCGTCTCCAAGGACGAGACCACGATCGTGGACGGCGCCGGTGACGCCAACGAGATCGCGGGCCGGGTCAACCAGATCCGCACCGAGATCGACAACACCGACTCCGACTACGACCGCGAGAAGCTCCAGGAGCGTCTCGCCAAGCTGGCCGGCGGCGTCGCCGTCATCAAGGCCGGCGCGGCGACCGAGGTCGAGCTGAAGGAGCGCAAGCACCGCATCGAGGACGCCGTTCGCAACGCGAAGGCGGCCGTCGAGGAGGGCATCGTCCCCGGCGGTGGCGTGGCGCTGCTGCAGGCGGGCGCCCCGGCGTTCGACAAGCTGGAGCTCGCGGGCGACGAGGCCACCGGTGCGGCCATCGTCAAGCGCGCGCTTGAGGAGCCCCTCAAGCAGATCGCCGTCAACGCCGGCCTTGAGGGCGGCGTCGTGGTGGAGAAGGTCCGCAACCTGACCCCGGGTGAAGGCCTGAACGCCGCGACCGGCGAGTACGTCAACATGTTCGAGACGGGCATCCTCGACCCGGCGAAGGTCACCCGTTCGGCGCTGCAGAACGCGTCGTCGATCGCGGCCCTGTTCCTCACCACCGAGGCCGTCATCGCCGAGAAGCCGGAGAAGAACCCGGCCCCGGCCATGCCGGACGGCGCCGGCGGCATGGACTTCTAAGTCCGTACCGTACGACCCGTACGCGCAAAGGGGCGGTCCCTGCCGGGACCGCCCCTTTTGTCGTACCGGGGGTGAGGATTTCGACCGCCCCCTTCCGCGTGCCGCCGGGCCTTGGCAGGATCGCCCGGGTGAGCGATCTCTTCAAAACCCCCGTACTGAAGGTCGAACAGCCCCGCCGCGGCCCCTTCGCCAAGTCGAGGTACAAGGTCATGGACGGTGAGGGGACCGTGCTGGCGGTCGCCGCCGAGACCGGCGACCACGGCCGCGGCGAGACGCTGCGCCACATGTTCCCCGGCAAGTCCGACCTGGACCCGCGGGCCGTGCTGCTCACCGACCCCGAAGGCACCGTGCCGCTGCTCATCGTGGACAAGGCCGGGGGCCGCATGCTCACCTCCGTTCGCCGCCCGGACGGTGAGATGGTCGGCACCTTCCGCACCGAACGGATCGGCCGCCGCTACCTCCTGCACGACGGCGCGGACGAGAAGATCGGCGAGGTCGAGGTCGACCTGCCGCGCCAGAACTTCACCGTCGTCGACCTCGACGGCGGCCGCGTCGCGCACGTACGCAAGAAGTGGAACGGCCTGGCGACCCACCTGCTGACGACGGCCGACCGCTACGCCGTCGAAATCACCGACCCGGTGCCCGAGCCGCTGCGCACGATGGCCGCGATGACGGCGATCGCCATGGACATGAACCTGCACGAATCGAAGGACATCACCTGACGCACAGGGGGCTTTCCGCCCCCTTCCAGGCGAGGTACGTTCCGATCGTGCAGGCCATGCCAGGGCGTTCGAACGGCTGGTGGATCTCACCGGCCATTCCCACGATCGCCAACGCCGTCCTGGCCGTGCTCTGGGGTTTCTCGGCCCTGGGCGGCTGGGGCGACGCGGCCTTCTGCGGCGACGCCGATCAGCATGACCCGGGTTGCGGCGACGATTTCGGCTTCACCGTCCGCCTTTCGGTCCCCTTCGCCGTCCTGGCCGCCGTCATAGGCGTGGCGGCGTGGGCCCTTCCCCGCGTACGGCACAACCCGGCGCGCCTGGACGCCCTCCTCACCGTCGGCGCTTTCCTTTGGGTGCTGGCCGAGGGCGTCCTCTTCATAGGCGGCTACATCGCCAAGCCCTAACCGGCGCCAAGCCCTGGCCCACCTCTATCTGGCCCACCTCTCTAGCGACAACAACCGATCCACGACTCGGGCCGAGGCCCGGCCGTCGTCCAGCGGGCAGAACTCGGCGGCGAAGGCGGTCAGCTGGTCGCGGCTCGCGGCCGCCACCGCGTCGAGCTCGCCCAGCGTGGCGATGAGCTCTTCGCTCGTCTTCAGCATCGGTCCCGGCTGGTGCGCGGACAGATCGAACGCCAATCCCCGGATGTCGTCGCGATAGGCGTCCAGGTCCGGCGTGAACAGCAGCAGCGGCTTGCCCAGCCCGGCGAAGTCCACCATCGCCGAGGAGTAGTCGGTGACCATCGCGTCCGCGGCCAGATAGAGCTCGGTGACGTCCGGGTAGCGGGTCACGTCGATGACGAACGAGGCGCAACTCTCGGGCAGCCCCGCGTTCATCAGGTGATGGCGTCGCAGCAGCAGAACGGTGTCGTCGCCCAGCGCCTCGGCCGCCCGCGCGAAGTCGAACAGCAGGTCCTGGCGGGCCAGGCCGTGCTTGCTCGTCTGCAGATGGTCACGCCAGGTCGGCGCGTACAGAACGGCCTTCTTGCCCTCGGGAACGCCGAGCCGAGCGCGGACGGCCGCACGGATCTCGGCGCTCCGCGGCCCGTACGCGAGGTCGTTGCGCGGGTAGCCGGCCTCCAGGACCTCACCCTCGTAGTGGAACGCCCGCCGCATGACCTCGGTGCTGAACGCGTTCTGTGTCAGCAGCAGGTCCCAGCGCGCCACGTCGTTCACCAGGTCCCGGCGGCGCTGGTCGCGGCGTTCCATCTGCGACCAGTCCATGTCGAAGCCGACGCTCTTGATCGGCGTTCCGTGCCAGGTCTGCACATAACTCTGGCCGTCACGCGACCGGTAGCAGGTCGGCTGGGCGACGTTGTTGACCACGATCCGCGCCGCCGCCGTGAGCTCGTAGTACTCGCGGCTGAACCGCTGCACCACGCGGGCCCCCTCGGGCGCCACGAAGTGCTGGTCGCCCATGACCCACACCAGCTCGTGGCCGGTGTCGCGCCGGACGAACTCCTCGTAGATCGCCTTCGGGTTGCACGAGTACTGCCAGCCGAAGTAGCTCTCGAACATCACCAGGTCGCGGATCGGGCTGCGGAGGAACGCGGGGTAGTCGCGTTCGCGCAGCATCCGCAGCGCGTGAGGCCCTCGTTCACCGTCGGCGCGGGCGATGCGCGACTCGACCGTGAGCCCGTCGGACGCCGCGGGCCAGAGCCGGAAGCGATGCCCGGCGACCTCCAGGGCGGGCGGCAGGCTCGCCAGCAGCCCCTTGGTGGCGACGACGGCGACGTCCTCGATCGACGCGCGCAGCTCCCAGGTCCCGGTGGCCAGCGGCAGCGCCCCGGCCAGGGTGGTGATCGAGGCCAGGTCGACGACGGCGGTGAACCGGCCGCAGTCCCAGGTCAGCGGGAACGCGTGCTCGACGTCGGTACGGCGGCGCCGGAGCACGAGCTGCGACGGGCGTTCGGCCGGCTCTCCAGCGAGCCGCCCGGTCACGACCATCCGCCCGTCCTCGGGCATCGTGAGCGCTTCGAAGACCAGGACCGGCGGTCCCTGCGTCAGCACGGCGTTGCCGTAGCGCGTCCGCGTGAGCCGGAACGCGTTGTTCACAGAGGTGTGAACCGACTCGGTGAAGTCCGGCGGAGCGGTGAGCCGCACCGCCTTGCCCTGGGACTTGACCGACAGCTCCCAGTTGATCGGCTCGGTCGGCACGGCCCGGTCGGCGGGCAGCGGAACCCGCAGCCGGAACGGCGTCGAGTCCCCGTCGGCCGGGAGCAGCTCCAGCGGGAGCTTCTCGGTCGCCCCGCGTTCACGGCACCGCACGGTCACGGTCTGATCCTCGGGAACGACGCCCTCGCCCAGCCATCCCTCGATCTCCAGGGCGCCCTCCGACCAGCGGTGGTCGGTGATCGTCGCCTGCGTCCGCCGCACGCGTACCGTGACCGCGTCGTCGGCCGGCACGAGCTGCACGCGCGCCTGACCTGGGACATCGCGGTACGTGGACCAGGCCGCGCCCGCGCCGCAGCGCGCGACGACACCGCGCAGCGGCCGCGACCATGGCCGACGCGGGCCGAGATGGACGGCGACGTGCATCGTCCAGTCGGCGTTCTTCCAGGACGGGACCGACCTCAGGCGCTTCGGATCGATCGTCACCGAGAACCCGGACCCGTCGTAGGACACGGCGGGCTGCCGCGAGTTGGCGGTCACCTCGGGCCGGAGCGACCGCTCGACGTCGAGCCGCACGCGCCGCCGGGTCCTGGTGTGCTGCAGCCACACGTCGATGCCGTCGTCCAGAGTCATCGGAACGCCCGGAACGTAGGCGTGCCCGTCCACCCGCGCGCTGCCCGACTCCCAGCTGATCTCGTCCACCTGCGCGATCACGCGCATCTCGGCAGTGGCGTCGTAGACCGCGTCGGGAACCGGGGCAGTGCCGGCCTCAACGGCTGTATCGCCGCGGAACGGATGGCCCGCGTACCAGCGGCGACGCAGCACACCCCGCGCCTCGTACTCGCCCGCGGGCAGCCCGGTCCGCTCGTACTCCAGAACGGTCAGCAGGTCGCCCACCCGCCGTTCCCGCGCCAGGTGGTACTTCAGCCGCCGCAGCGAGGTCAGCCGATCGAGCAGCGCGGGGTCGAGTTCGCCGAGATAGTCGTCGACCAGCTCGCACAGCGCGTACCGGTAGGCCTCGTCGCCCTCCTCCAGAACGTTGATGAAGAGCATCAGGTCGTTGTCGAGGCAGGTCAGGTCGTACGCGCCCTTCAGGCCGGGCGCCGACTCGGCGAGGAACCGCGAGACCGACCGGATCGAGGCGACGCGGTCGCGCGCGTTGCCGATCTCGGTGCGACGCTGGGTGATGGACCGCTCGCCGCCCTCGCGCCGCCGGTAGTGGTAGACGACGTCGCTCAGCACGTCGACCTTCTCCGCCAGCACGTGCGCGGGGATCGTGACCGGCGCGTCCTCGTAGGCGCCGGGCGGGAACTCCAAGGCGTGCTCGTCGTAGAACGACCGCCGGAAGACCCTGTTCCAGGCGGTGCGGTCGTGCAGCAGTTCGGCGTCGCGGCTGACGTGCGTCCCGATGCGGGTGGCGCGGAACGCCTCCCCGTAGAACGTCGCCCTGCTGAGCCGGTCAGAGCCCGAAAGGATCTGCACCGCGCCCGTGACCAGGTCCGATCCGCTCGACTCCAGCGACCGCACCATCCGCTCGTACGCGTAGGGCGGGACGACGTCGTCGCTGTCGGCGAAGGCCAGGAACTCGCCGCTCGCGTGCCGCGCGCCGGTGTTGCGGGCCGGCCCGAGGCCCTGGTTCTGCTGCCGTACGAGCCGGAACCGCCGGTCCTCGCGCGAGTACCGTTCGGCGATCGCCGCGCTGCCGTCCTGCGAGCCGTCGTCCACCATGATCACTTCGAGGTCGGCGTGGCTCTGCCGGGCCAGCGACCGCAGGCAGGCGTCGATGTAGTCCTCGACGTTGTAGAAGGGAACGACGGCACTGAGCTTCGGTGACATCTGACGTCCTCGTTCGGGCGGTCGGAAACGCTAGGTGTTCGGTCTTCTCGGATCGGGATGGGAATCGGATCGGGGTCAGCGGTCCAGGAGGGCGAACGTCTCGTCCCAGCGGGACAGGATCGCCTCGGGCGCGTACCGCCGGACGGACTCGCGGGCGGCGCCGCCGAGCCGTTTGCGCAGCGCGGGGTCGTCGATCAGCCGGCGCAGCTCGCGGGCGAACTCGGTGGTGTTCCCGGCGGGCACGATCACGCCGTCCTCGCCGTGGGTGATGAGCTCGCCGATGCCGGGCGCGCAGTCGAACGCGACGCAGGGCACGCCGTGCGCCATGGCCTCCAGGATCGCCATCGGGAAGCCCTCTTCCCGCGAGGTCAGCGCGAAGATCGATCCGCCGAGCAGCGCGGGCGTGATGTCGGAGGTCGGGCCGGGCCACTCCACGCTGGCCGACAGGCCGAGCGCCGCGGTCTGCTTCTCCAGGCGGCGGAACTCCGCGCCGTCGCCTTTGGCGGAGCCGTAGATCCGCAGCGTCCAGTCGGGATGGTGCGGGGCGACGCCGGACCAGGCCTCCAGCAGCATGTCCTGGCCCTTGTCATAGTCGAGGCGTCCCAGCCGTACGACCACCGGGGCGTCCAGGTCGGCGTGACGCTCGGGCGCGACATGCAGGGCGTTGGGGATGTGGTCGGCGTTCGCCAGCCCATCCCGGGCGAACGCCTCGGCGTCGGCCCTGGTCAGCGCCAGCAGCCGGTCGGCGTGAACGAAATGCTCCAGCACACGCCCGTGGCGCCCGGCCTGGCGGCACGCGGCGTAGGACTCGTGGACCATGCCGACGACCCGCATCCCGGGCGGCGCGGCCCGGCGCACCCACTCCATGCCCCACACCTCGGCGACGACCGCGATGGCTCCCGGCCGCGCGTCGCGCAGCAGGTCCCGCAGGCGCTCGACGCCCTCGAACTTCTCCGCGCGCAGCCGACGGGCCTTGCCGCTGACCCGCGCGCGACCGCGCAGGTGCCATTCACCTCGAGGGAACGCGGGGTGCAGGGCCGTGGTGCGGTACGGGAAGTCCGATCCGTGGTCGTGGCGGTTCTGGGGACGCATGATGCCGATCACGTGGACGCGGTGCCCGCGATCCGTCAGCTGCCGGGCCATGAAGTGCACCCAGGTCTGGACCCCGCCGAGAACCTCGAAGTTGTTGCAAATCAGAAAGATGTCGCGATTCCCGACCATCTCGTCCTCCGTCGCACCTGTCGCGCACGTCCGTCCCCGCTCGGATGTAGTCGTTGTTGCCCGTAACCGGGAGCTGATCAACATGCACGAGAAAAGGGGACGATTAATTTGCGGGCCATTGACTAGTGAGGCCTGCGCGCCGCACGTAAAAGTGTGGCCATCGCGGGTTTCGATCATCCTTCGCACGCTCATGAAAGAGATCTGTCGGGATCGAGGTGCGGGGCGGACTGGTGGAGGCGGGCGTGCGGCGTTGGCTGGCCAAAGTGGGCGGGCGCACGGCGGGCAAGGCCCGTCCGGTGCTGCCGCCCGCGCGCGTACGGAACGATCTCGGCCCGCATGATGCGGCACGGGAGAATTTGGAATTCGTCGCGGAAGTGCTGCAAAGCCGTGGAATTCCGTTCTGGGTAATTCGCGACCGCGGTGTCCGGCATCGGATCGCGGTCCGAAAGACGGATAAGACCGAAACTCTGGCCGCCTTTGCCGAATCTCCGATATGTGAGGACTTTCGGGTCGTACCGGTCCGCCCGGGGATCAAGGGAGTCGCGCAACCTCTGCGCTCCGCAGCCCTCAGCCTCGCGGCGGACGTGCTGCGGATCTACCGCCCGCTGGTGAGCGGCTCGAAGACCCTGAAGCTGAGCGCCGACTGCGCCTGTGACCTGGAGTTCTGGGACGAGAGCCCCTCAGGGAGCCTGGTCGCGCCGCGGCCCACCCTGATCGGCGACACCGTTCCCGCGAACGCACTCGAACCGGCGGAGCTCGTGATCGGCGACCGCGCGCATCCGTCGCTCGCCGCCTTCACCAAGCCCCTCGTGGACGACCTCGCGTTCCCGATCGACGCCGTCTACACATGGGTCGACGGCGGCGACCCCGCCTGGCGCGCGCGCCGCGACCAGACCCTGACCGCGCTCGGGCTGACGCCGTCGCGGGCCGACGGTGGGGACAGCAGGTACGCCAGCCGCGACGAGCTGCGCTACTCGCTCCGCTCGCTGGCCATGTTCGCGCCCTGGATCCGGCACGTCTGGATCGTCACCGACGGGCAGCGGCCGGAATGGCTGCGAGACGCGCCGGGTGTGACCGTCGTGGACCACCGCGACATCTTCACTGACCAGGCCGCGACCGCCCTGCCCACGTTCAACTCGCACGCGATCGAGACGCAGCTGCACCACATCGACGGACTGGCCGAGCATTTCCTCTATTTCAACGACGACTTCTTTCTCGGCCGTCCGGTCCGTCCCGACGCGTTCTTCCACGCCAACGGCATCTCGCAGTTCTTCCCGTCGCCCACCGCGATCCCGCCCGGGCCACGCACCGACCGAGACCCGACCTGGATCGCCGCCGGAAAGAACAACCGCGCTCTGATCGAGCGCGAATTCGGGCGATCCACGGCCAGCGCGCTCAAGCACGCCCCGTACGCCCTGCGGCGCAGCGTTCTCGCCGAAATGGAGGAACGGTTCGCCGACGAGATCGAGCGCACGGCCCACAGCCGGATTCGTTCGGTGAACGACGTCGCGCTGGTCTCTTCGCTCTACCACTACTACGCGTTCAGCACGGCGCGCGCAGTTCCCGCCGAGGTGGCGGTGGACACCGTGCCGCTCAGCCACAGCAGCGGACAGGCCACGCTCGACCGGCTCCTGGCCAAGCGCGACCGCGACTGCTTCTGCCTGAACGACATGGCCTCCGGCGATCTGAGCGAAGCCGACAAGTACCGGGTCGCCATGGCGTTCATGGAGGCCTACCTGCCCATACCGGGCCCGTTCGAGACGAGCGATGCGGGCGACACGGACGAGGCGGGCGAGGCGGGCGAGGCGGGCGCCGAGTTGATCGGCACCGTGAGGAGCGCGACCTGATGAGCACCGCGGTCTCGGCCGTCCTGATCGGCGGCGACAAGGCCAAGCGGACCGCAGGCTCCCTGCGGGCCCAGACGCTGCGGAACGTCGAGGTCGTGATGGACGCGAGCAAGGCGTCCGAGGCGTCCGGCGCGTACGTGCTGTTCGTCGAGGCGGGCCGCCGTCTCGACCGGCATGCCTGCATGACGATGCTGAACGAGGCCGAACGCGGCGACGCACAGATCGTTCTGGGCAACGACTCTGCGGCGCGGCTCTACAGCCGAGCGTTCCTCAGCGAGACCGGCGTCTGGCCGACCTGCGCCGAGACGGCCGCGGCGGTACGGGCGGCGGCGACCCGCGTCGTGGAGCTGCCGCATCGCGTCGTTCATCCGGATCGGCCGTCCGCGCTGGGCGGGCTGAAGGCGCGCCTGCGGAAGGCGCCGCGCGTTCTGATGAGCACGAAGCTCAAGCGCCGCGCGTACGACACGGTCTTCCGCCGCCTGCCGATCCAGAAGGGGCTCGTCGTCTTCGACAGCTCGATCACCGGTGAGGGGAGTGGCCTGCGCGCCGTCCACGAGCAGTTGCTCGCATTGGGCCGTCCGCATCGCGCGGCCTGGGCCCATGGCGGCGATGCGACCGGATGCCCTGGGCGTGCTGCCCGCGTGCGGCGCTCGTCCTGGGCGTACTACTGGACGCTGGCACGCGCGGAGTTCTGGGTCGCCGACCAGGAGATCCCCGCGCACATCGCCAAGCGCGCCGGAACCACCTACATCCAGACCGGCCTGGGCGCGCCCGTCGAGTTCGCCGGCCTGGACGCGCCCGCGATGAAGATGTCCACGCGGGCGGCGGCGAAGCGGCTGCGCCAGCGCATGGCCCGGTTCGACGCGGTCATCGTCGGCTCGGAGCACGAGGAACGCGTCGTCAAGGACGCGCTGTGCGTGGACGCCGAGGTGCTGCGGATCGGCCAGCCCCGCAACGACGTCCTGCTCAACGGGACCGGCGACGACCGCATGAACCGCGTCCGGGACGCCCTGGACATCCCCGACGATGTCGAGACCATCGTTCTGTACGCGCCCGCCGAGCCGGTGGGGGTGGACCTCGACCTGGCAGTGCTGGCCGAAGAACTCGGGCCGGACCACGCCCTCGTCTACCGCTCACCCGGCAAAGCCATCGAGGCCATCGGCGCCCTCGGACACCCGGTCTTCGATGCTTCGGCCATCGAGGACCTGCCCGCGCTCCTGCTGCTGGCGGATGTGCTCATCACCGACCACGCCCCGGTGATGTTCGACTTCGTGCTGCTGGACCGGCCGATGATCTTCCACGTGCCGCCCGCCGCCACCGAACGCCTGCGTCGGACCGGCGGTTACCTCGACCCGGAACGTGACGGACCGGGCCCGGTGACGAACCGCCCGGACGAACTGGCCGAGGCGATCCTCGCGCACGAGACGTTCGGGGAGCTGTACCGGGCGGCGCGGCGATCGTTCAGGCTGCGTTTCGCCTCTTTCGAGGAAGGCGCCGCGGCCGAGACGGTCGCCGATCTCCTCACCCGCAACGGCGCCGACGGAGCCAACGGCGCCAACCGAGCTCACGGCGCCACCGGAGCACAGTGAGCACCGGCCTTCCACTACGCGACGCGCCCGCGCCGGAACGGGTCGAGCCCGACCTCGTCAATCGGCGCCCGCGCGCGGCGGCGGTGGCGGGCATCCCGTTCATCGTCGCCCTGATCTGCGGGGCGTGGGCGACCGGCCGCCCGTCGCTGTGGAGCGACGAGCTGGTCACCGTCGACGTCGCCGGACGATCCGTACCGCAGATCATGCGCCTGCTCGGCCACGTCGACGCCGTGCACGGCCTCTACTACCTGCTGATGCATCCGCTGGTGGAGCATCTCGGCATCTCGGCCGCCGTCGTACGAGCGCCGTCCGTCCTGGCCACCGCGATCGCCGCCGCAGCGCTCGGCATCCTCGGCCGCGTCCTCATGACGCCCGTGGCGGGCCTGCTCGCGGGCGTCGTCTACGCGCTGACACCGGTGGCGAGCCAGTACGCGCTGGAGGCCCGTTCGTACGCCCTGGTGACGGCCATCGCGGTGCTCGCCTGCCTCGCGTTCACGCTCGCCCTGCGCGGCGGACGCCCGATCGCGTTCGCCTCCTACACCGCACTCCTCGTGCTGCTGGGGGCGATGCACCTCTTCGCGCTCCTGCTGGTGAGCGCGCACGTGGTCACCGTGCTGGCGTGCCTGGCCGCGCGGCGGCTGTCCTGGCGCCGGGCGCTGGCCTGGGCGGCGTGCGTCGTCGCGGCGGTGCCGGCGCTCGCGCCGCTGGCGAAGGTCGCCAGGTCCGAAAGCGGGGCCGTCGAATGGATCCGCCCGCCCGACGCCGCGCACCTCTGGATCTCGGTGCTGGGCGTCGCCGGGGGACCGGCCGCAACGCTCCTGGTCGTCCTGCTGATCGCGGTCGCCATTGCCATCGCAATCGCCGTGCGGCGCATGACGACGATGCTGATGGTCGTGCTGCCATGGGCGTTCGTGCCGCTGGTGGCACTGCTTGCGCTGTCCCAGCTCCAGCCGCTCTTCGTGCCTCGTTACCTGCTCTTCTGCATCCCGGCGGTCGCGTTGCTCGTCGCGGCGGGCCTGACGTCCGGCCCGCGGCCGCTCATGATCGTCGTCGGGTGTGCGCTGCTGGCCCTGACCGTTCCGGCCCAGGCCGAGTTGCGGCGCCCCGACAGCAAGTGGCACGACGTCACCCCGATCGTCCGCGCGCTCAGCCGGGAAGGCCGCCCCGGCGATCGCTACCTGGTGGCTCCCGCCAACACCCGGCTGCTCGCCTCGGCCTACCCGAAGGTCTTCGGCCCGATGATCGACGTCGCCCAGGCCAAGACCGGAGCGGCGACCGGGACCCTGACCGGCCGTGAGGTCGGAACCCGCGAGCTGCTGCGGCGCCTGCGCACCGCCGACCGCGTGTGGGTCGTGGAACGCCTGAACGGCGACCGCAAGGTCCGCGAACGCGCCCGCGCCCGCATCGCGCTCCTCGACAAGGCCGGCATCACGCGCGTCGTGGAACGCCGGCACGCCAAGAACATGCGGCTCGCGCTCCACGTCAGGGAGAAACCGTGACCGCTATCGCGAGCCGGGCCCGGATCCCCGACGCGGCAGTCTCCAGACGGCACCTTCGCGCGCATCTGCCGTTCCTCATCCTGCTTCTCGCAGCGATCGCCCTGCGGGTGGTGGCGACGCTGGGCTATCCGTCGGTCTTCTGGTTCGGCGACTCCAACGGCTACCTGACCCGTGGCCTCGTACCGGCGCCGTCACCGCTGCGCCCGGCCGGCTACTCGCTCCTGCTGTGGCTGCTCAAGCCGTTCCACAGCTTCACCGTCGTCGTCGCGGTGCAGCACGCGCTCGGGTTGCTGACCGGCGCACTGGTGTACGCGGCGATCTGGAGGGTCAGCCGCCGCCGAGCCGAGAAGACGGGATCCGAGTCCGCGCGCACGCCCGGGTCCGCGCCCGGCCCCACGCCCGGCCCCACGCCCGGCCCCACGCCTGGGTCCGCGCCCGGCCGCACGCCCGGGCCTGCGCCCGGCTTCGCGACCGGGCTCGTGGCCACCCTCGCCGCCGCGCCCTGCCTGCTGGACGTCCATCAACTCGCGCTCGAACAGCTGCTGATGTCGGACACCCTGTTCGTCTTCCTGATCGTCGCCGCCGTCACCGTCCCGCTCTGCTTCGCGTCCCTTCCCTGGTGGGCGGGGATTCCGCTCGGCCTGATTCTGGGTGCCGCGAGCATCACCCGAACTCTGGGCCTCGCCGTCGCCGCCATCCTGGTGGCCTGGTTCCTGGTACGCCGCGCAGGGCTCCGGCTCGTCGCCTCGACCCTGGCCGCGCTCGCGCTCGCGTTGGCGGCGTACGCGGGCTGGTACCACTCGGCGCGCGGTCAGTTCGCGCTCACCGGCTCGAACGGGATCTTCCTCTACAACCGGACCGCCGCGTTCGCCGACTGCCGCATCATCAAGCCGCCGGCTCGCCTCCAACGGCTCTGCCGTGACGATGCCGCGCACCGGCCGGGCGTCGCGCCGGGCTTCTACGTGCTGTGGAGCAAGGACTCACCGTTCCGCCACATCGGCGGCGGCATCGGCGGCGCCCGCGCGAACGAGCTGGCCGGGGACTTCGCCAAGGCCGCCATCAAGGCCCAGCCCGGCGACTACGTACGGGTCGTCGCCGAGGACGTGGTGCGCGGCTTCACCTGGCATCGCGGTACGTACCCCACGCGCGGAACAGTGCGGAGCTATCACTTCCCAGGCAAGATGAAGATCCCCGCGGAGGCCCGGGCGAACGCCGGCGCCTACGCACCCGGCTCCGCATCGCCCCACCGGGTCGAGCCGTTCGCGAGCTGGATCAGGACCTACCAGCGCGTGGCGGTGTGGCCCGGGATCTTCATCGCCGTGGCCCTGCTCATCGGCCTGGTCGGTGTGATCCGCCGCCGGCGGGGCACGGTCACCCTGCCCTGGCTGGCCGCGCTGGCCCTGCTCGTCGGCCCGCCGGTCGTGGCCGACTTCGACTACCGCTACCTGCTCCCGGTCGTGCCGCTCTCGCTGCTCGCCGCCGCCCTGACCTGGGTGGAACGCCCCGCCAAATGGCGCATGTCACGGTCAGAGGCAGCCCGATCGTCTTATACATGAGGGGCAGAGGAGGTCGCCGTGACAGAGGACAGAAAACGAGCAGCGCACCGAGCGCTGGTGGATCGCGTACTGAACGGCGAGGGCCGGGCATCGGCTGAAGAGCGTGCGCGCGCCTTCCGCAACGAGGGCCTTTCGCCGCCGATGGACGCGCTCGTCGCCAAGGTCGTCGACGCGCCCTCCGAAGTCACCGACGCGGACCTGGCCACCGTGATGGCGTCGGGCCTGTCCGAGGACGAGATCTTCGAGCTGGTGATCTGCGCCGCGGTCGGCCACTCCGATCGTCTGTACGAGTCGGGGCTGACGGCCTTGGCCGCCCTGGCCGAAGCGACCGGCGGCGAGGGGAGCCCGGACGATGCGTCTTGAGATCCTCAACAGCGGCTACCGCCCCGGCACCAAGCTGCTGTTCTCGACGATCAAGCTGTTCTCCAGGCAGTCCGTCCCGGACGCCGCCAAGCTGGTCTTCTACCGGCCCGACTTCTACGGCGCCCGGGCCAAGGCCTTCACCCACGAGGCGATGCGCGGGCCGTCGGCCTGGTCGGTCGGCGACCGCGAGTTGATGGCCGCGTACGTCTCCAAGGTCAACGAGTCCGCGTTCTGCATCGGCGCGCACACCGCGACCGCAAGCCAGGCCTACGACGACCGGCCACGCGTGGCCGCCGTGCTGACCGACCTGGACTCCGCCCCGATCGAAGAGCCTCTCCGCGCGACGCTGCGGATGCTGGGCAAGCTGACCCTGGAGGGGGAGGTCGGCGCCGAGGACATGCGGGAAGTCCTGGCCGCCGGCGCCACACCCGACCAGGTCCGGGACGCCCTGGCCGTCTGCGCCGCCTTCAACATCACCGACCGCCTGGCCGACGCGTTCGGCTTCGAAGTCCTCAGCCCCGAGGGTTTTGAGGCAGGGGCCAAGTACCTGCTCAAGCGCGGCTACAAGTAGCCCGGTCCCGGCCCGGCTGCTCCCTCTGCCCATGCTTGCTTTGGGCAGGTCAGAGCAGTGATTCCCCTCAGGTACTGTCGCGCGACACCGCGACGGGGAGGGCTGGAAATGTTCGGTACGTTGCCCGGGCAGGCGCGCGCCCTGTTGTGGATCCGCGTGATCAATCAGATGGGCGCGTACGCGCTCGCGTTCCTGGCCGTGCTCGCCGGGCCGAAGCTCGCACCGGCGGTCTTGATCAGCTTCGGGATCGCCGCGCTGATCTCGCGATGGATCGGCGGCCTGCTCCTCGATCGGTTCGCCCCGCGCACTGTTGTGGCTCTGGGACTGTTCTCGACCGGAACAGCAATGGCTTTGCTGGCGGCGGCTCATGGCGCGACCCAGCTGGTGGCGGCGAGCGCACTGGTCGGGCTGGCGTTCGAGCTCTACGAACCGGCCACCCAAGAACTCCTGGCGAGGGTCACATCGGGGGACAGCCGCCAGGACGCGTATCGCCTGTTCGGCACGTCCTTGGTGGCCTCCGGGGCCGTCGGCGGCCTGATCGCCGCCGTCCTCCTGCCACTGGGCGTCCGATGGCTCGTGGCGGTGGACGCCCTGAGCTGCATCGCCGCCGGCGTGCTCACGGTTCTGCTCCTTGAAGGGGGAGGGTTCTCCCAGGGCGCGCGAGGCGATGGCGGTGCGAGATGGCGTCCGCCTATGGTGCTCGTACGGGTGACCCTGGCCTGTACGGCGTTCGCCTTCGGCTACCTGGCCGTTCTGATGTTCATGCCGTTCATCCTTCTCCAGCGTGGGGCACCAGGCTGGCTTCCCGGGGTGACCCTTACGAGCGCCGCACTCATCGGCCCCGTGGCAGCGCATCTGACGCGGCGAGTCCTGAACCCGCGTTCCCACGGCTTCGTCCTCTCCGGGGGAGCCGTAGTGCTGGGAGCTCTCACTCTCCTCATGGCGTTGAGCGGGGGAGTCGTCGTCGCGGTCTTGGCCTATCTGGGGTGGGCCGTGATCAACAGCGCCGCGCTCGGACGCTGGCAGGCGCTGGTCGCCGACCTGGCTCCGGAGGCAGAACGTCCTCGCTGGTTCGCCATGCAGGGCTCGTCCTGGGGAGTCGCGCAACCGGTGGTGCCCTTGGCCGTCGCCGTGGTGGCAGGCATAGTGGGTGGCACCGCGGTGGCGGCCCCGCTCACGGGCGGATTGGCCTTTCTCGCGGTGCCGTTGTTGATGGGCGTACGGAGATCCGCCAAGGATTCCGTGCCGGATCCGGCCGCCTGACCTGGGATTCGACGGGCTCGGCGGTCGTGTGACCGTCGGATGGACGGCGACACGTCGAACGTTCAGCGCGCGCTGGTTTGACGTTCGGTCCGCGGGGGCATACTGTTCTCTTCGCCCCACAGGGAAGCCGGACGCCTATCTGGCGGCCGGCCCGGTAGGGGAAACCACCAACGATCTTCGGGCCTGGTTCTCCATGCCCGTAGTCGCGGTGTGTCAGAAAT
>NZ_JAGEOJ010000028.1 GCF_017573505.1 Actinomadura barringtoniae | reverse complement strand
CCGAACCGCCGCCCGCGGACGCTTTCGGAGCCTCGGCCGCGGACGGCCTGGCCGCGCGCGCCGCCGAGCCGATCATCGAGATGGCCCGGACCCACACGACGGTCTCGGTGGAACGGGCGCTGCTGCGGCTGGCCGGGCTGGCCGGTGCCGACAGCGAGGGCAGACCGTGGGCCAACCACCTGGTGGACGCCGTCCGCGCCCAGGTGGGCCTGGAGAACGGCGTCGCCCTTCCCGTCTGGGACGCGCTGCTGGCGGGCCCGCACGGGTCGCTGGTGGAGCTCGCCGAGGCCGCCGCCCGGGGGCGGGTCTCGTTCCGGCTGCCGGGCGGCGGCGACGCCGACAAGGCCCGCGAGGCCGCCCGCATGGCGGCGCGCGGCGGGATCTCCCTGATCGACCACCGACGCGCCGAACGCGACAAGATCATCGGTGAGGTCGGCGACCCGGCCCAGCCCTGGATCTATCTGATCGTGGCGACCGGCGACATTTATGAGGACATCCCGCAGGCGCAGGCGGCGGCGCGTGAGGGCGCCGACGTGGTCGCGGTGATCCGTTCCACCGGGCAGTCGCTGCTGGACTTCGTTCCCGAGGGCGCGACCCGCGAGGGGTACGCGGGCACCTACGCCACACAGGAGAACTTCCGGCTGATGCGGGCGGCGCTGGACGACGTGTCCCGCGAGCTGGGCCGCTACGTGCGGCTCACCAACTACGCCTCGGGGCTGTGCATGCCCGAGATCGCCACGCTGGCCGGGCTCGAGCGCCTGGACATGATGCTGAACGACTGCATGTACGGGATCATCTTCCGCGACATCAACCCCCGCCGCACGTTCATCGACCAGCGCTTCTCCCGCCAGATCCACGCCCGCGCCGGCATCGTGATCAACACCGGCGAGGACAACTACCTCACCACCGCCGATGCCGTGGACGCCGCCCACACCGTCGTGGTCAGCCAGCTGCTGAACGAGCGGTTCGGGCACGAGGCGGGCCTCAGCGACGCCCTGCTCGGCCTCGGCCACGCCTTCGAGATCAACCCGCAGATCCCCGAGTCGTTCCGGCTGGAGCTGGCCCACGCGCAGCTGGTGCGGGAACTGTTCCCCGACGCGCCGCTGAAGTACATGCCGCCGACCAAGCACATGACCGGCAACATCTTCGCCGGCTACCTGCTGGACGCCTTCTTCAACCTCGCCGGGGTGATGACCGGCCAGTCGATCATCCTGATCGGGATGATGACCGAGGGCATCCACACCCCCTGGCTGTCGGACCGCGACCTGGCCCTGGAGAACGTCCGCTACGTCCGCGACGCGGCGGGCGGCCTGGCCGACGACTTCGTGCCGCGCCCCGACGGGTTCATCGTGCAGCGCGCCCGCCAGGTCATGTCGGAGACGATCGAGCTGCTGGAGCGCATCAACGACGACGGGCTGCTGCGCGCCATCGGCGAGGGGACGTTCGGCGTGACCCGCCGCCCAGCCGACGGCGGCAAGGGCCTGGACGGCGTCATCGAACGCGCCGACGACTACTTCAACCCCGCCATCGAGATCCTCGACACCGAAGATCCGCACGATCACACGGAGCAGGAGGTGACGGCATGACCATCGAGAGCCCGAGCGGCGCCACCGGCACCGAGACCCCGGCCGAGCCCGCCGACACCCGGCAGGTGATCCGCCCCTACGGCGACACCACCGGCGACGGCATGGTCCAGATGTCCTTCAGCCTGCCCGTGCCGGCCGGCAAGCGCGCCGAGGCGGCCGCGCTGCAGCTGGCCGCCAAGATGGGCCTGGACCCCGCCAGCGTCGTGCACGCCAAGCCGATGGGCCCCGACTTCACCTTCTTCATCGTCTACGGCCGCGTCGGGCACCTGATCGACTACGCGAGCATCCCGGTGCCCGAGGGCCGCGAGTACCCGCTGCTGACCGCCAAGGAGGTCAACCTGGCGATCCGCGAGACCCTGAACCGGCGGCTGGTCGTGGTCGGCGCCTGCATCGGCACCGACGCCCACACCGTCGGCATCGACGCGATCCTCAACGTCAAGGGCTTCGCGGGGGAGAAGGGCCTGGAGTACTACCGCGAGATCCAGGTCGTCAACATGGGCGCCCAGGTCACCGTGCCCGAGCTGGTCGAGCGCGCCAAGGCCGACAACGCCGACGCCGTGCTGGTCTCCCAGGTCGTCACGCAGAAGAACGCCCACCTGCACAACACCAAGCAGGCCGCGGCCGCCTTCCACGCCGAGTACCCCACCGCGGTCGCCGCCGGTATGGGCCGCCCGCTGCTGGTGGTCGGCGGGCCGCGCTTCGACACCGTCACGCCGCAGGACCTGGGCGTGGACCGCATCTTCGGCAAGGGCACCACGCCCGCCGAGGTCGCCAGCTACCTCGTACACGCGCTGCTGCCCAGGGAAGGACGTTCATGACCGGTTCGCTGGAGGGGCTGACGGTCACACACCGCCGGTACGTGCCCTACGCCCACGCCCACTACGCCGGGAACCTGGTCGACGGCGCCTACGTGCTGAGCCTGTTCGGCGACGTGGCGACCGAGGTGTGCATCCGCACCGACAACGACGAGGGCCTGTTCGCCTCCTACTCCGACGTCCAGTTCCGGGCGCCACTGCGCGCCGGGGACGTGGTGGAGATGACCGGGACCGTGACCCGGGTCGGGCGCCGCAGCCGCACGATCGACTTCGAGGCGCGGGTGGTGTGCCGGGGCCGGCCGGACAAGGGCGAGTCGGCCGCCGAGGTCCTCGCCGAACCGGTCATCGTGGCCACCGCGACGGGAACGGTGGTCGTACCGGCGCCGCCACCTGCTCAGTTGTGACCCCTGTGACCACCGTGATTTGCCGACGACCTGCGATCATGGTTCGGAGCTGGTGAAAGAGGGGGTCGCCGCAGAACGTGAAGCGGTTGACAACCCCCTGGAAGTCGGTAGTTTTGCTGCAGTCCAGCACGGGACTCACCGATCGGCCGCTCCAGGCGCCACCGGACCGCGCCGAGACGGGGCGAGCAGGAATCTCTCCCTCGCATCGTCCGAGCCAGGTGTGGTGACCGGCGCCGCGTCAAGGGCGGAGCCGCCCGATCGGGCGGGGGGCTGGACCCGGGAAGGGCCCGGACATCCAGTAGAAAACGGTGCTTCGTTCTCACCGCCTGTGGGACGACTCCGGCCCGATGGATGTCACGGGCCCTCTTCCGTGTCCAGGGCCTGAACCACCCCCGCTCCATCTCCCCCCCCGGCTCCAGCTCCCCGGCGGCTCGTCTGCGTTGTACGGGCTCGTCTGCGTTCGTTCCCCGCCCGGCCGGGCACCCGGGCGGGTCTGTGGTCGCCGTGGACGGCCTGGCCGGGTAGCGTTCCGGCCAGTGGTCGTGACGAACGAGGAGACGATGTGGCGCAGGAGACGCTCCCGGACAGCCCCGCGGCGCCGGAGGCCGCCGGGGCCGCCGTGCGTCCGGGTCGGCGCGACCGGGTGAGCGGGGCGCTGCGGACGGCGGGCCGGGCCGGCTGGACGCGCACCCTCGCCGCGGTCGCGGCCGGCCTGATCATGTGGCTGGCGTTCCCGCCGATCGACTGGTGGCCGCTCACCCCCGTCGGCGTCGCGGTGTTCACGCTGGCGCTGCGCGGCCTGCGCCCCCGCACCGCCTGCTGGGTCGGGTTCGTCGCCGGCGCCGCGTTCTTCCTGCCCGTGCTGACCGGCATCGCCAAGATCGGCCCGGACGGGTGGATCATCCTGAGCCTGGTCCAGGCGCTCTACTTCATCCCGCTCGGCGCCGGCGTCGCCGTGGTGACCCGGCTGCCCGGGTGGCCGGTGTGGACCGCCGCGCTGTGGGTGGGGGAGGAGATGCTGCGCGGGCACGTCCCGTTCGGCGGGTTCCCCTGGGCGCGGCTGGCCTTCAGCCAGACCGCCACGCCCCTCACCCACTACGCCTCGGTCGGCGGCGCGCCGCTGGTCACCTTCCTGACGGCGCTGATCGGCGGCATGCTGGCCTACGGCGCCGCCGCGGTCCTGCAGCGCGGCGAGGATGCCGACCAGCCCGCCAAGGCCCTGGTCAGGCCGCTGGCGATCATGCTGGGTGGTCTCGTGGCGGTCGTCGGCGCCGGGATCGCCATCCCCGCGCCGACCGCCGGACGCCCGATCACCGTCGCGGTCGTCCAGGGGAACGTGCCGCGCCTGGGCCTGGACTTCCTGGGCCAGCGCAAGGCCGTGCTGGACAACCACGTCAAGGAGACCCACAAGCTCGCCGAGGAGATCCGCGCGGGCAAGGTCGCCCGGCCGCAGCTGGTGATCTGGCCGGAGAACGCCAGTGACCTGGACCCCTACGCCGAGCCGGACGCCTACACCGCCATCGACGGCGCGGTCCGCGATATCGGCGTCCCGGTGCTGGTCGGCGCGCTGGTCGACACGCCCGACGGCAAGCACGTGGAGAACCGCGGCATCGTCTGGGACCCGCGCACCGGCCCCGGCAACTATTACGTGAAGCGGCACCCGGTGCCGTTCGGGGAGTACCTGCCGTTCCGCGAGATCCTCACCAAGCTGATCAAGCGGTTCGACCGGATCCCCCGCGACTTCGCCAAGGGCAAGCGGTCGGGCGTCATGCGGCTCGGCCCGGTGAACATCGGCGACGTGATCTGTTTCGAGGTCGCCTACGACAAAGAGGTCCGCGACGTCGCCAAGGGCGACATCATGGTCGTGCAGACCAACAACGCCACCTACGGCAAGACCAGCCTTCCACCGCAGCAGATCGCGATGTCCAGGCTCCGGGCGGTCGAGCACGGCCGCACGGTCCTGGTCGCCGCCACCAGCGGCATCAGCGCGATCGTCGCCCCCGACGGGCGGATGATCTACCGGTCGAAGGAGTTCGTGCCGGACGTGGCGGTCGCGAGTGTGCCGGCGCGCACCTCGACCACATTGGCCGACCGGCTCGGGGCGGGGCCGGACTGGGCGCTGACGCTGCTCGGCGTCGCCGCGATCGGCGCCGCCGTCTGGACCGCGCGCCGCAAGAACGAGGGGAAGTAACACCGATGGAGATCCCAGCCGAGCTCGGCCGGGTGCTCGTGATCATCCCGACCTACAACGAGCGGGACAACCTCGAGCGCATCGTCGGCAGGGTCCGCGAGGCCGCGCCGCCCGTGGACGTGCTGGTCGTCGACGACGGCAGCCCGGACGGGACCGGGGACCTGGCCGACGGGCTCGCCGAGACCGACGACCACGTCAAGGTCATGCACCGCACCGCCAAGAACGGCCTGGGCGCCGCCTACATCGCGGGGTTCCGGTGGGCGTTCGAGCACGGCTACGACGTCATGGTCGAGATGGACGCCGACGGCTCCCACCAGCCCGAGGAGCTGCCGGTGCTGCTGTCGGCGCTGACCGACGCCGACCTGGTGATCGGCGCCCGCTGGGTGCCCGGCGGCAAGGTGCTGAACTGGCCCAAGTCGCGTGAGGCGCTCTCGCGCGGCGCCAACACCTACTCGCGGCTGATGCTGGGCGTCCCGCTGCACGACGCCACCGGCGGCTACCGGGCGTTCCGCGCGGCGACCCTGCAGAAGATCGACCTGGACACGGTGGACTCGCGGGGCTACTGCTTCCAGATCGACCTGGCGCTGCGGGCGCTGCGGCAGGGCCTGAAGGTCGTCGAGGTCCCGATCACCTTCGTGGAACGGACCCACGGCACCAGCAAGATGAGCCGCGACATCATCGCCGAGGCTATGTGGCGGGTCACCCGCTGGGGCGTGTCCGACCGCGCGGCCAAGCTCCGCCGCTAGCGGCGAGGCGGTCCGGGCTGTCCGGGCGGCACGGGCGGCCGGCACGGGCGGGTGGGGCTTGGCGGGCTGCGCCGTCGGCGAACGGGGGAAACGTTCGGCCACTTACCGGCGTTGAACCAGGCGTATACCTCCCCGCTAGACGAAGATGGTCGCCATGCTGCCGCTGTTCCTGGTTCTGGCCTTCCTGCTCGTGCCGATCCTGGAGATCTACGTGATCATCCAGGTGGGTTCGGTGATCGGCGGGTGGGAGACGGTCGCGCTGCTGCTGGCCGAGAGCCTGCTCGGCGGCTGGATCGTGCGCCGCGAGGGGCGCCGGGCCTGGCGGGCGCTGCAGGACTCGCTGCAGGGCGGGGTGATGCCCGACCGGCAGCTGGCCGACGGCGCCCTGGTGCTGGTCGGCGGTGTGCTGCTGCTGACGCCGGGGTTCGTGACCGACGTGTTCGGGTTCCTGTTCGTGCTGCCGTTCACCCGGCCGCTGGTGCGGCGGGTGCTGGGCGCGTACGCGGGCCGCCGCATCAAGGCCGCGCAGTCGCGGGCGGGCGTGTTCCCGCCGGGGATGGCCGGCGGTCCCTTCGACCCGTTCGGCGCCGCTCCCGACGCCGAGGGGCGTCCCGGCGGCCCGCAGGGCGGTGTGGTGCGCGGCGAGGTGATCCACGACGAGGATCGCGCGCCGGAGAACGGCAAGACCTCCTGAGTCGCACGCGCCCGGCGATTCCCCCGAGGCAGGGCATTGCCTTACTGTGTAAAGGTGCTGCGCCGTATGGCGTGCCGCCATACGGCGGAAAGACCGGCACAGGCCAATCCTCCGGCAACGTGAACGGGCCCGCACCACAAGAAGTGGTGCGGGCCCGTCTCGTCGAAGCGGCCTCGGCTTCAGTTAGTTCATGCGGTCTTTCTGCGGCCTGCCCGCAGGATCGCCAGGCGCTCGGCGAGAACCTCTTCCAGGTCCTCCAGCGTCCGCCGTTCCATGAGCATGTCCCAGTGAGTACGCGGCGGCTTCCCCTTCTTGGCTTGGGGAAGTTCACCGTCCACTCGCAGGGCGGTGGCGCCGCAGCTACGGCATTCCCAGGTCATCGGCACCTCGGCCTCAGCTGCGAGCGTCACGGTGAACCGGTGGCCCTTGGTACAGGTGTAGTCCACCTCTTGCCGAGGGGCCAGATCGGTGTTGCGATCGTTCTCGTAGCTCGTAGCTCCGAGTCGGGTGCCGCGAAGTGCGCGCTCGGCCATCGTCACGTGCCTCCCAGACGGCTTGCGGTCTTGTACTGACCAACGCTGGATACCGCTACAAGATTCCCGCCTCCGCCCGGATCCAACCCTGTGGTTTCGGCCGTCCTGGGCCGCCCGGAGAAAACCTTCAGCGCAGGGCGGCCTTGCGGGAGGTGAGGACGTGGTCGATCAGGCCGTATTCCAGGGCCTCGGCCGCGGTGAAGAACCGGTCCCGGTCGATTACGGCCCTCACCTCGTCGGCGCTCTTGCCCGTCGCGCGGGACAGGATCTCCTCCATCCGGTCGCGCATCCGCAGGATCTCGCGGGCCTGGATCTCCATGTCGCTGGACTGGCCGCGCATGACGTCGGTCGCCGGCTGCTGGAGCAGGATCCGGGAGGAGACCAGGGCGGCCCGTTTGCCGGGGGAGCCCGCCGCCAGCAGGATCGCCGCGGCCGAGCCCGCCTGCCCGACGCAGGTGGTCTCGATCTCGGGCCGGATGTAGTCCATCGTGTCGTGGATGGCCAGCATCGCGGTCAGGGAGCCGCCGGGGGAGTTGATGTAGAGGTTGATCGGCCGGTCGGGGTCCATGCCCTCCAGCGCCAGCAGCTGGGCGGTGACGTCGTTGGCGGCGGTGTCGTCGACCGGCGTGCCGATGAAGACGATGCGCTCCTCGAACAGCTTGTTGTACGGGTTCATCTCCTTGACCCCGTAGGAGGTCCGTTCGACGAACGAGGGGAGCACGTAGCGGGCCTCGTTGCGGATCTCCATCAGGACCCCACCCGGTCGGTGCTGTCGACGACGTGGTCGATGAAGCCGTACTCCAGCGCCTGCTCGGCGGTGAACCAGCGGTCCCGGTCAGAGTCGGCCTCGATCCGCTCCAGCGGCTGCCCGGTGTGGAAGGCGGTCCGCTCGGCGGTGACGCGCTTGAGGTAGAGCGACTGCTCGGCCTGGATCTTGATGTCGGAGGCGGTGCCGCCGATGCCGCCGTGCGGCTGGTGCATCATGATCCGCGCGTGCCGCAGCGCGTAGCGCTTGCCCGCCGTGCCCGCGCACAGCAGCGACTGCGCCATGGAGGCGGCCATGCCGAGCGCCACGGTGGACACGTCGTTCGGAACGAACTGCATCATGTCGTAGATCGCCAGCCCGGCGTCGACCACGCCGCCGGGGGAGTTGACGTAGATGGTGATGTCGCGCCGCTCGTCCTCGGCCGACAGCAGCAGGAGCTGCCCGCACACGCGGTTGGCGAGCTGGTCGTCGATCTCCTGCCCCAGGAAGATGATCCGCTGGCGCAGCAGCCGCTCGTACAGGTGCGCCTGCTCCAGCATCGGCGCCTCGGCGACCTTGGCGTTCACCCGCGGCGCGTAGGTCTCTCCCACCCCGCCCGGAACCAGCATGGGCCTCTGCTCGTCCACGTTGCACTTCCCTTCGGTCTGTACGCTCGGTACCAAACGTACAGTTCGAGAAAAGTGAAGGCGAGGGAGGTTCGCTATACGATGAATCTCGTGGATGTGCCGGTGACGGAAGCTCGAGCCCAGTTCGCGGATTTGGTCAACCGGGTCGCCTACACCGGCGAGCCCGTGATCCTCAAGCGCCGCGGCCGGGTGATGGCCGCGCTCGTGTCGCCCGAGGACCTGGAACTGCTGGAGCAGGTGAAGTCCGGGCGGATCGATGTGACGCAGATCGGCTCGGCGGTCCCCGAGGAGCAGTCCGGGATCTCCCGGCCGCAGACGCAGCCGATGCGCATCGCGGCCGAGTACCGCCCGGGCGGGCCGCAGCGCCCCGGCTTCGGCCGCTGACCGGGATCAGGTAGCCCGCCGGGGCCAGTACGGCCAGCACGACCCTGAGCGGCTCGAGAGGCGCCTGGCGGTCAGGGGCCTCGGACGGTGAACGCGGCGGCCAGCGCGAACGCGCCCACCGCCGTGAGGGCGGCGAGGGCGCCGCCGGACCCCAGATCGAAGAGCCGCCCGATGATCAGCTCGGCGGCGAAGGAGAACACCCCGGCCAGACCCGCCATGACGCCGTAGTAGGACCCGAAGCGCTCGGGCGGTGCGTGCCGGGCGGCCCGCTGGAAGATCGACGGCTGGATCAGGCCGTTGGAGACGCCGTTCAGCACCGCCGCGACCATCAGCGGCCAGGTCTGGGCGCCGTCCAGCGGCGCGAGCACGAAGAACGCGGCGGCGGCGCACACCAGCCCCGCCCGCAGTACCCAGGGCCGCTCGCCCCGGTGGCCTGCGGCGACGAACGGCTGGGCGGCGGCCGCGATCGCGGCCAGGACCGAGAACGCCACGGTCGCGACGGCCGACCCGAAGCCCAGCAGCGGCACGGCGGTCATGATGTGGTTGGCCAGCAGCGTGGTCGGCGCGACCGCGATGGCGAACAGCATGAACCCGCGGTCGGCGAGCACCGCCTTCAGGCCGGTGAGGGCGCCCTGGGCGGCGCCGCGCAGCCGCGCGGGCTCGGTCACGGTCCTGGGCACGAGCAGGAACAGTCCCCCGCAGACCAGCCAGAGGGCGGCGGACGCGCCCGACAGCAGCGCGAACCCGGGCCCCAGGGCCAGCAGCGCCAGGCCGATCGGCGGGCCCGCGACGGTCGCGACGTGCTGGGCGGCGACGAACGCGGCGAATCCCCGCGAGCGGTGCTCGGGGGAGACCCCGGCGAGCAGGCTCTGGGCGGCGGGGTTGGTGAGCGCGCCGCCGACGGCGATCAGCACGGCCGCCGCCAGCAGCGTCCCGACCCCGTTCGCCAGGCCCAGCAGCCCGAACCCGCCGGCCCGCACCACGCAGGCGATCGAGCCGGTGCGGCGCGCGCCGAGCACGTCGGTGATCGCGCCGACCGGCAGCAGGAGCCCGAACTGCAGCCCGGTGCGGATGCCCAGGACCAGCCCGATCGTGCCCGCCATCAGGCCCAGGTCGTGCTTGAGGTGGGCGACCAGGTGCGCCATCACCGAGAAGTAGCCCAGGCACGCGGCGAGCTGGACCCCGACGACCGTGACGATCACGCGGCGGTCGGAGGGGCGCGCGGCGGAACGCGGGGGAGCGGTGGCGGCGAGGGTCATCCGGGCCTAGGGGAGCGGGGTGGGGCGGGGCCACAGGCCGCGGGCGGCCATGACGTGCCGGAGGGTGACGAGCTCGTCGGACATGATCCCGTCGATGCCCAGGTCCAGGAGGCGTTCCATCACGGGCGCCTCGTTCACGGTCCAGGCGTGCACCTGCAGGCCGAGCTCGTGCGCCTTGACGATGAACGCCTCGGTGACGAAGGGGAGCGGGCCCAGGCCGTAGGGGACCTGGGCGCAGGCGACGCCGGTGGCGGCCAGGCGGACGAGCTTGCCGGTGGGGCCTCCGTAGGACTTGGCGCGCAGGGCCATCACGCCGCGCGGCCCGAGGGCCATGCAGACGTCCTGGTCGGTGTACAGGGGCAGGCGGGCGCGCATCTGGGCCAGGCGGCGGGTGGAGAAGGAGGTGATGCACACCCGGTTCCAGGCGCGGGTGCGGTGCAGGGTCTCGGCGAGGGGGCCGATGACGGGCGCGTCCTTGAGGTCGATGTTGACGCGGGCGTCGGGCCAGGACCCCAGGACGTCCTCCAGGCGCGGGACGGGTTCGGTGCCGGCGATGCGGGCCTTGGCGACCTCGGTCCAGGGCAGCCGGGAGATGACGCCGTCGCGGTCGGTGACGCGGTCCAGGGTGCGGTCGTGGAAGGCGACCACGACGCCGTCGGCGGTGGCGTGGGCGTCGGTCTCCAGGTAGCGGTAGCCCAGGTCGATCGCGCGCTGGAAGGCGGCCATGGAGTTCTCCGGGCGGCCGGAGGCGCCGCCACGGTGGGCGAACGCCAGCGGGCCCGGGTGGTCGAGGAATTCGTACGAGCGCGGCACTCACCCGATTATGGCGGGCTTCGCCACCACAGGTGACCTTACTGTGTAAAGCCGGTGGGCGGTGCTACCGTCCTCGCGCTACCAGGAACCGAAGGGACTCAAGCGATGGCAGACGCGAACGAGTACAAGGCGACGTTCGAGATGGTGGACGTCGACGGTGACGGCTACATATCGCCCGCCGAGCTGGAGAACCTGATGCGGGCGCTCGGCCAGGAGATCTCCTCGACCCGGGCGATCGAGGTCGTGGTCGCGGCCGACGGCAACCGCGACGGCAAGATCTCGTTGGAGGAGTTCGCCGAGCTCATGAGCCGCTCTGCGCTGTGACGTACCGCGTCGGCGGAACGCTCTGACGGGCTCCGCCGACGAGCGGACGCCGGCGACGCCGGGCGGCTAACGCGCGTCGCCGGTGGGCGGTTCGGCGGCCCATTCGCGGCGGCGGGCCTCGGCGAGCGCGATGGCGGTGGCGACGGCGACGTTGAGGGAGCCGACGCGGCCGATCTGCGGGATGTAGGCGACGGCGTCGGCCGCGGCCAGCAGCGCGGCCGAGCAGCCGTGGTCCTCGCCGCCGACCGCCAGGCACACGTCGCCGTCCAGGGGCGCCTCGTGCAGCGGCACGGCGTCGCCGGTGAGCTCGATCGCGACCAGCCGCATGCCCTCCTTGCGTACGGCGGCGGCGGCCTCGGCGGCGGTCCCGGCGTGCTCCCAGTCGACCAGCCGCTCGGTGCCGAGCGCGGTCTTGTTGACGTTGCGGTGGTCGGGCTCGATGGCGTTGCCGGCCAGCCACAGGTGCTCGACGCCGAACACCGCGGAGCTGCGGATGATCGAGCCCATGTTGAACGGCTGGGTGACCGACTCCACCAGCAGGCCCAGGCGCGCCTCGGTGCGGCGCCGCCAGTCGCGGTTCAGCCGCTTGACGTCGGTCGGGCGCAGCTGCTTGCGGGGCTGCGGCTGGTTGCGGGGCGGCTGGGTCATGAGTCGGAGCCTTCGGTGCGGGTGACGGCGGTGCGGGTGACGGCGAGGACGCGGTAGGCGGAACGGGACGCGATGCGCTCGGTGGGGTAGCCCTGCTGGTCGAGCCAGCGGTGCAGGGAGTCCGAGCCGAGGTGTTTCTGGACGACCAGGTGGGCCAGGCCGCCGGGCTGCAGGCGGGGGAGCCAGGTGAGCAGCAGGTCGTGCAGGGCGGCCTTGCCGATGCGGATCGGCGGGTTGGACCAGATCGCGGCGAAGGTCAGGGCGGGGTCGAGCTCGTCCGCCAGACTGAACCTTACGTTGTCAAGGCCGGCGGTGGTGGCATTGCCCGCCGCCAGGTCGAGCGCGCGGGCGTTCACGTCCACGCCGAAAACGCTCGCCTGCGGCGAGCGGGTGGCCATGGTGAGGGCGATGGGGCCGTAGCCGCAGCCGATGTCCAGCAGGTTCCCGGTGGCGGGCGGCGGGGGCACGGTGTCCAGCAGCACGCGGGTGCCGGCGTCGACGCGGTCGGGTGAGAACACCCCGCGGTCGGTGCGCAGGCGCAGGTGCAGGTCGGGCAGCACCAGGTCGACGGTCTGCGGCCGGCTGGCGGCGTCCGGGTCGGACGCGAAGTAGTGTTCCCCCACGTCGGCCGACCGTATCAGCGCGGGACGGGTGCCGTTGCGCGAGTGTCGTTGCGCGGTGGCGGCGCCGGGCGGTGAGATGGTGCAGTCCGCGGGTGGGGCGGACTGCGGCGGCGAGCCGATGATCGCGCGGGGGCGTGATGTTCTCCAGAGGGTGTCTGTTGGCGGGCCTGGTGGCGGTGGCCGCCTGGTACGTGCTGTGCGGGCTGAGCGGCCGGGTCGGCTGGGCGGGCCGCCTGGTGGATCGGCTGTCGCCGTGGACGCGGTGGCTGCACGGGTGGGTGCTGTCGGCGCCGGCGACGTTCACCTACGTCGCGATGTTCACCGGGTCGACGCTGGTGCAGACCAGTGCGCCGCCGCGGCTGATCGATCTGCTGACGACGCTGCAGAGCACCAATCTGCGCAACCTGGCGCGGGCGCCGCTGTCGTCGCTGTTCGACAGCATGCTGTGGGTGGCCGACCGCGGCGCGGGCCTGATCCTCTACATCGCGCTGTACGTGACGGTGGTGGCCTGGGGCGAGCGGTTGTACGGCACGCCCCGGATGATCGTCATCGGGCTGTCAGGGCACGTTCTGGGGTCACTGCTGACGGCGGCGGTGGAGACGCGGGCGCTGGAGACGGGCCGGGCCCCGGCGCGGCTGGCGATCACCACCGACGTCGGCGTCAGCTACGTGATGGTGGCCGGGTGCGCGGCGGCGGTGCTGCTGATGCGCGGCTGGTGGCTGCTGGCGGGGATCGCGGGCCTGCTGGTGGGCATCGTGCTGCCGGTGATCGTGCTGCACACGCTGTGGAACCTGGGGCATTTCTTCGCGACCTCGTGCGGCCTGGCGGTCGCGTTCCTGCTGCTGCGCGCCGCGCCGCCGCGAACGCCCCCGGACCTGCGCGGGTGCCTGCCGCCGCGTACGGCCGCCCATCAGGCGCACACCGCCCCTGAGGGCGGCGCCTCCTAGGGGAGGCGGGAGAACCAGGCCAGGGACGCGCCGCCGGCGGCGAGCGCGAACAGCAGCGCGATGCCGATGAAGCGGGCGGACACGTCGCGGTGCTCGGTCTTCCAGCCGAGCGAGCTGCCGATGTTGGCGTAGACCTCCGACAGCTGGGTGCTGTCGGCGGCCTCGTAGGCCTTGCCGTCGGTGCTCTCGGCGAGGCTGCGCAGGGTCTCCTTGTTGACCGAGACGCTGGTGGTCTCGCCCTCGATGTCGACGGTGCCATACGGGGTGCCGAACGCGATGGTGGAGACCGGGACGTGCGCGGCGCGGCTGGCGTCGATGGCCTCCTGGACGGTGCGGCCGGTGGTGTTGTCGCCGTCGGACAGCAGCACGATGTGGGCGGGCGGCGGGTCCTGGCTGGCCTGGGAGTCGAAGGAGCGGACGGCCTGCAGGCAGGTGAACACGGCCTCGCCGATGGCGGTGCGCTTGGCCAGCACGAGCTGGTCGATGGCGTTGTCGGCGGCCTGCCGGTCGGCCGAGGGCGCGGAGATGACGTTGGCGCTGCCGGCGAAGGACACCACGCCGACGTTGAAGCGGCCGGGCAGGTCGTGGATGAAGCGCTTGGCGGCGTCCTTGGCGGAGGTGATCCGGTCGGGCGCGACGTCCTTGGCCATCATCGACAGCGACACGTCGATGGCGACCATGATGGTGGCGCGGTCGCGCGGCACCTTCACGGCGGTGGCGGGCCGCGCGAACCCGAGCATCATGAGCGCGAGCATCGCCAGGAACAGCCCGGCTGCGACGTGCCGGCGCCATCCGGGCCGTTTCGGCGCGACCTGCGACAGCAGCGCGAGGTTGGTGAAGCGGACCGCGTAGTTGCCGCGGCGCATCTGCAGCAGCACGTACACCGCGGCGATCGCGGGCAGCAGCGCGATCAGCCAGAGCCGTTCGGACGACAGGAAGGTCATGTGCGCACCCCTCCGAGGCTGCGGCCGGCGGCGCGGCGCTGGCGCAGGGCGAAGCGGGCGACGTCGGCGATCCAGTCGCGGTCGGTGCGCAGCACCAGGTGGTGGACGCCGCAGCGGCGCAGCGCGGCCCTGGTGCGTTCGCGCTGGGCGGCGGCGGCCGCGGCGTACTCGCGGCGGACCCGTTTGGACAGCACGATCTCGTGGACGGCGCCGGTCTCGGGGTCGGTCATCTCGACCAGGCCGACGTCGGGCAGGTCCAGCTCGCGCGGGTCGATGATCTCGACGGCGAGAACCTGGTGGCGGGCCGCCAGGCGGCGCAGGGGCCGCTCCCACGCCGGGCCGGTGTCGGTGCCGGAGACGGCCGGTGCGGCGGGGTCTGCCGCGGGGTCGTCGTCGGGGGCGGGGTCCAGGAAGTCGGAGATGATGACGCGCAGGCCGCGGCGGGTCTGGCCGCGGTCCAGGGAGGTGATGGCGCCGGGCAGGGTGGGCGCGTCGAAGGCGGCGTCGCCGGGCTGTGCGGGCGGTGCGTCCAGGACGGCCTGCAGGGTGGCATACAGGGCGGCCTTGCCGGTGCGGGCGGGGCGGCGCTGCAGCCCGTCGGGGCGCAGCAGGTAGGCGCCGACCCGGTCGCCCAGGCGCACGGTGAGGAACCCGACGGCGGCGAGCGCGGCGACGGCCAGGTCGCGTTTGACCATGGCGCCGGTGCCGAAGTCCATGCTGGGGGTGATGTCCACCAGCGCCCAGGCCTCCAGTTCGTGGTCGGCGATGAGGTCGCGGACGTGGGGGGTGGTGGTGCGGGCGGTGACGGCCCAGTCCATGTGCCGGACGTCGTCCTCGCCGGGCTGGTAGAGGCGCGCCTCGGCCAGTTCGGTGCCGGGTCCTGGGATGAGGCCCAGGTGCTCGCCGTTCAGCAGCCCGTCCAGGCGCCGCGTCACCGACAGCTCCAGGCGCCGCAGCGTGCGTTCGGGCGCGAGCTCGGCGAGCTTGCCGCCGCGTCCGGCCCGGCGCGGGAAGCTCATCGGGCGACCGCCACTCCCTGGTTCCAGACCACGCGGGGCGGCGGTACGGCGGCGAGGATCTGGGAGATGACCTCGCCGGTGTCGACGCCGTCGGCGACCGCGTCGAAGGTGAGGACCAGGCGGTGGGACATGACGTCGCGGGCGACGGCGCGCACGTCGTCGGGCAGCACGTAGTCGCGGCCGTTCAGCAGCGCCAGGGCGCGGGCGGCCGACACCAGGCCGAGGGTGGCGCGGGGGCTGGCGCCGATCTCGATGACCTTGCGCAGGTCGGGCAGCCGGTACTGGTCGGGTTCGCGGGTGGCCATGACCAGGCGGACGATGTAGTCGGCGACCAGTTCGTGGACCGAGACCTCTTCGGCGGCGCGCTGCAGGGTGGTCAGCTGGCCCGTGTCCAGGACCTCGGTGGCCTCGGGCGGGTCGACGCTCATGCGCTGCAGGATCTGCAGTTCCTCGTGCGCGCCGGGGTAGTGCACGTCGATCTTCATCAGGAACCGGTCGCGCTGGGCCTCGGGGAGGGGGTAGACGCCCTCGGACTCGATGGGGTTCTGGGTGGCCAGCACGATGAACGGCTTGGGCAGCGGGTAGGTCTTGCCGCCCAGTGACACCTGCCGTTCGGCCATGACCTCCAGCAGCGCCGACTGGACCTTGGCGGGCGCGCGGTTGATCTCGTCGGCGAGGACGAAGTTGACGAAGACCGGGCCGAGCTCGACGTCGAACTGCTCGGTGGAGGGGTGGTAGATGCGGGTGCCGACGATGTCGGAGGGCACCAGATCGGGGGTGAACTGCAGGCGGGCGAAGCTTCCTCCGACGACCTGGGCCAGTGTCCCCACGGCCAGGGTCTTGGCGACGCCGGGGACGCCTTCGACCAGGCAGTGTCCCTTGGCGAGCAGGGCGACGACCATCCGCTCGACCATGTGCTCCTGGCCGACGATGACCTTCTTGACCTCGGCCACGGTGTGCTGCAGCAGCGCAGCGGCCTTGTCGACATCGTGGGTGGCGACGGTCATCAGGGAGTCCTCACTGTCCTCCGGTGCGGGCAAGGGCGCCTTTCGACCCTACGTGATCACATCTACCCATTAGCTCGGTATCCCCACGCGATCAGCTGTGAGGCGGCTGGGAACCGCCTGGGAGTACGGGCCGCGCGGGGGCCGTGGGGTGATCCGCGTGGGGGGCGCTGTTGTTAGTGTGGCGGCCATGTCCAGGCCGTTGCCACCGGGTGACCCCGACCATCTGGGGCCGTACCGGCTGTCGGCGCGCCTGTCGGAGTCGCCGGCCGGGATCGTCTACATGGCCGAGGACTCGGGCGGCGGGCGGGCGAGCGTGGCGGTGCTGAACCGGGGCGCGGCGGCCGACGCGGCGGCGCGGGACCGGTTCCGGGCGGCGATCAACGCGGCGCTGCCGGGTCCGGGCAATCCTCCCGATTTCGGTGTTGAGGGGCCGTCGCCGGTGGTGGCGGCGCAGCCGGAGGGCCCGGCGCCGTGGGTGGCGGTGCGCTATGACTCCGACCGGCCCGACCGGCAGGGCGCGGAACGGTTCCTGGACTCGGTGCTGCTGGAGGGCTCGTTCCGTGGCAGGTGGGGGCGGCGGCGCGGCCCGCAGTTCCAGCCGTACTGGCTGGGAGCCGACGGGCCGGCGCTGGAGGCGCCTCCCGCTCCGCAGGTGCCGCAGGCGCCGCCTGAGCGCCGCGAGAAGGGCCTGGTCGCCGCGATCTTGACGTTGGCGGCGGTGCTGGCGGTGGTGGCGCTGCTGATGCTGGTGCTGTTCGCCTGCGAGCCGGACGTGAAGGACCCGCCCAAGCCGCCGCCCGAGCCGACGCCGACCCAGCCCGCTCCCTCGCCGCCGCCAACGACCCGGGTGCCGCGGCCGAGCCCGGCGCCGACCACGCCCGTCCCGTCCTCGCCGGGCACTCCGCCCGACGACGGTGGCGATGACGGCGGAGGCGGCGGCCCCGTCTGAACGGCCCGGTCGGCAGGGCGTCCATTGTGAAAGGTGTTGCGGCGCTGCGGGCCGGTCGGTGAGGGTGTGGGCATGCTGCAGAGCCTGATCGCTTTCGTCGGCGCCGCGTTCCTGATCGCGATGGCGCCGGGTCCGAGCACGGTGGTCATCATGCGCCAGTCGATGCGGTCGGGCCGCCGCGCGGGGCTGGTGACGACGCTGGGGAACGAGACGGGCGTGCTGGTGTGGGGCGTGGCGGCGGCCGTGGGCCTGTCGGCGCTGCTGGCCGCCTCCCAGATCGCCTATGACGCGCTGCGGATCATCGGCGCCGCCGTTCTGGTGTACTTCGGCGCCAAGGCGCTGTGGCAGGCCCGCAAACGCGGCGCCGACCAGACCGAGACCGGGGCCGGGGCGTCCGCCGATGCGGCCACGGAGGAGGTGCGGGCGGACTGGTCGCCGTGGCGGTGCTTCCGGCTGGGGCTGGTCACCAACTTCGCCAACCCCAAGGCGGGCGTGTTCGCGGTGTCGTTCCTGCCGCAGTTCGTGCCGCAGGGCGCGCCGGTGCTGTGGATGCTGCTGGCGTTCTCGGCGATGTGGGCGCTGATCGACCTGGTCTGGTACACCGGCGTGGTGTGGCTGGTGTCGGCGGCGCGGCGGCTGATGAACCGGCCCACGGTGCGGCGCCGCCTGGACCAGGTGTCGGGTGTGGTGCTGGTCGGTCTCGGGCTGCGGCTGGCCGCCGAGGCCCGCTAGCCCGCTGGTCGCGTTCGGGTGTCGGTGAAGATCGCCGCCGGTCTAGCCTGGTGTGATGACCGCACTGGATGACCTCGCCGACCGGTACGTGGACGAGTTCGCCGCGCTGGACCCGTGCCGGGCGGCGATGATGGGGATCGCCGGGCAGGACGCGCGCCTCACCGACTACGCCCCGGACGGTTTCGCCGCGCGCGCCGACCTGTCGCGCCGGACACTCTCTGAGCTGGCGGCGACGCCGGTGGAGGGTGAACGCGACCGGGTCGCCGCGGGCGTGCTGCGCGAGCGGCTGCGGGTGGAGCTGGCGCTCGAGGACGCCAAGGTCAACGACAGCTTCCTGGACACCACCGACGGGCCGGTGCAGCGGCTGCGCCAAGCGGTCGAGGTGCTGGACACCGGTGCGGCCACCGACTGGGACGCGGTCCTGGGGCGCCTTGAGGCACTGCCGGGCACCCTGTCGGGCCTGCAGGTCAGCCTGGCGCGGGCACGCGAGGACGGGCGGGTGTCGGCGCGCCGCCAGGTGGTGGGGAACGCCGAGGAGAGCCGCCAGGTCCCGGCCTACCTGACCGGGCTCGCCGAGCGGGCGGGAGAGGGGCCGCTGGGCGGTGCGCTGCGCAAGGCGGCGGAGGCGGCGGGACGTGCCTGGGCCGAGTTCGCCGCGTTCCTGGACGCCGAGGTGGCCCCGCACGCGCCGGGCAAGGACGCGCTGGGCGCCGAACGGTACCGGCTGGGCGTGCAGGAGTTCCTGGGCACCCACCTGGACCTTGCGGAGACCTACCAGTGGGGCTGGGAGGAGCTGGCGCGGGTCGAGGCGCAGATGGCGGCGGCCGCCGAGCAGGTCCTGCCGGGGCAGGGCGTCGCGGCGGTGCGTGCGGCGCTGGACGCCGACCCGGCGCACCGGCTGCCGGGCGCGCAGGCGTTTCGCGACTGGATCCAGGAGCTGGCCGAGCGGGCGATGGCCGACCTGGACGGAGTGCACTTCGACATCCCGCGGCGGCTGCGCACCATCGACTGCCGCCTCACCCCGGTCGCCTCGGGCATCTACTACCTGGCGCCCGCCGAGGACGGTTCGCGGCCGGGCACGGTGTGGTGGTCGCTGGACCGCGCGCAGGAGGAGGTGGTGACCTGGTCGGTGCCGGCGACGATGTTCCACGAGGGCGCCCCGGGCCATCACCTGCAGCTGGGCACGACGACGTTCAACACCGCCACCCTCAACCGGTTCCAGCGGACCGCGTGCGAGTTCTTCCCCGGCCACTGCGAGGGGTGGGGGTTGTACGCCGAGCGGCTGATGGACGAGCTGGGCCTGTACGCCGACCCCGGGCACCGGTTCGGGATGTGGGCGGGCGGCCAGCAGTTCCGCGCGGCCCGCGTCATCGTCGACATCGGCATGCACCTGGAGCTGGAGATTCCCAAGGGCACCGGCTTCCACGAGGGTGAACGCTGGACGCCTCAGCTGGGCCTTGAGTTCCTGGGGCTGCACAGCGGCCCGGACCTGGCGCCGCAGCTGCAGTTCGAGATCGACCGCTACCTGGGGCGGCCCGCGCAGGCGATCGCCTACAAGGTGGGGGAGAAGGCGTGGCTGGAGCTGCGCGAGGAGGCCCGTGGCCGCGCCGGCGCCGCGTTCGACCTCAAGGACTTCCACCGCACGGCGCTGGACCTGGGGCCGATGGGCCTGGACATGCTCCGCGACGAGCTCGCCCGCGCCTGAGCGCCTTTCCCTGGGTCCTAGGTGAGGGTGGTGTGGACGGCGGCGCCGAGCTCGGCGATCACCTGCGCGGGGCGGCGCGCGAACGAGCCCCAGCCCAGGAAGCCGTGGTCCAGGCCCGTTCCGGCGACGAGCGTGGTGGGGACGGCGGCCTCGCGCAGCCGCGCCGCGTACGCCTCGCCCTGGGGGCGCAGCCGGTCGTGCTCGGCGGTGGCGATGACGGTGGGCGGCATGCCGGTCAGGTCGGGCGCCAGCAGCGGTGACACCTCGGGCAGCGTGCGGTCGGTGTCGTGCAGGTACAGCTCCAGGACGCGGTCGAGGCTGTTGGGCGGGATCGGCAGCCCGTCGGGGTCGGGCAGGTCCGGCGGTACGGCGCGCAGGTCGACGGCCGGGTAGATGAGCACCTGCGCGGCGGGCGCGGCCGGGGTGGTGTGCAGGCGCCAGGATGTCGCGGCGGCCAGTTGCCCTCCTGCGCTGTCTCCGGCGATGCCGAGCCGTGCCGGGTGAAGGCCGAGGTCTGCGGCGTTCTCCCGGACCCAGGTGTAGGCGGCGGTGGCGTCGTCGACCGGGGCGGGGAAGGGCGCCTCGGGCGGACGCCGGTAGTCCACGGACACGACCGCGACGCCGCAGGCCAGGGTGAGGGCGCGCGCGACGGGGTCGTAGGACTCCATGTCGCCCAGGATCCAGCCGCCGCCGTGGAAGAACACCAGTCCCGGCGCCGGGGCGGCTGC
This sequence comes from Actinomadura barringtoniae, assembly GCF_017573505.1. Lineage (GTDB taxonomy): Bacteria > Actinomycetota > Actinomycetes > Streptosporangiales > Streptosporangiaceae > Spirillospora > Spirillospora barringtoniae. Next base: position 114,622 of record NZ_JAGEOJ010000028.1, on the reverse strand, counting down.
GGCGTCGGGCCGGTAGAGGCGTGCGGGGAGGGGACCGGCGGGTCCGTCGATGGTGAGGTCTTTGACGTGGCCGACGGCGGGGCGGGGGAGGCGCGCCAGTTCCTGCACGGCTGCCGCGCGTACCTCGGCGAGGCGCCTGCGGCCGGGCGGCGGGGACTGCGCGCGGTGGGAGCGGATGTAGGCGAGGTAGTCGGGATCACGACCCATCCTTGAACCTTACTTTGTCAAGGATTGAGGCGGGAAGGGCACTTCGCGGCTGCTGGCAGCCGACGACAAGACAACAACCCTCAGCTGCGGGGGAGTCCGGACTCGCGGAGAGTGATGTTGAGGCGTCCGCCGTCCAGGCCGATGCCGCCGGGACCGGTGCCGGGCAGGATCTTGGTGACGCCGTGGTACACCAGCCGCGACGGGCCGCCGAACACCAGCAGGTCGCCCGACTCCAGGTGCAGGTCGGTCCAGGGCCGGCCGCGGCCGGCGGTGTTGCCGAGCCGGAACACGCCGGTGTCGCCGAGGCTGAGCGACACCACCGGGGCCATGCTGCGCTCGTCGCGGTCCTGGTGCAGGCCCATCTTGGCGGTGTCGTCGTAGAAGTTGACCAGGGCGACGTCCGGTGCGTAGCCGCCGTCCTGCCCGTAGGAGTCGGTGACGGCGCGGCGTCCCAGCTCGGTCAGCAGCGGCGGGAACGGCTTGACCGGCTCCCCGCCGACCTCGCGCACGTACCGGTAGGGCTCCCAGTGCCAGCCCAGGCACACCGTCCGCACCGACATCACGCCGCCGCCGGGCAGCCGGATGTGCCGCATGCCCGCCGGTGGCCGCGCCCACTCGCGGCACGCGTCGACCAGTTCGGCCTGCCGGTCGGTGTCCAGCCAGCCGGGGATGTGCACCACGCCGTCGGCGGGTTCGCCGCGTGGCCGGGGGATGAGCGCCGTCATGGCATCCACCGTAGGGTGGCGGCCGTGGATGACGAGGTGCGGCTGCGGCGCACCGGGCTGACGGCCGTGCCGGACAAGGCGTGGCAGGTGCCCGGGCTGCGCGTCCTGGACGTCGGGGAGAACGAGCTCACGCGCGTACCGGCGCGGCTGACCGAGCTGACGGCGCTGCGGGAGCTGTACGTGGACGGCAACCGGCTGCCCGGCCTCCCGCCGGTCGCCACGCTGCCGCACCTGACGGTCCTGGATCTGAGCCGCAACGATTTCGTGGCGCTGCCGGACGGGCTGGGCGCGCTGACGCGGCTGCGGTACCTGTACGCGGCCGGGATGCGCATCGACTCGCTGCCTCCCGACATCGGCGACCTGGTCGAACTGGCCTACCTCAACGTCGGCGGGAACGCCCTGACCGCGTTGCCCGCGCAGGTGGGGCGGCTGGCGCGGCTGCGTGACCTGCGGGTGACCGGCAACCACCTCACCGCCCTCCCCGACGCGATCGGCGCCCTGGCGGGGCTGCGGGAGCTGCACGTGGAGGCCAACCACCTCACCGGCGTGCCCGGCACGCTCTCCGGGTTGGGGGAGCTGCGGGTGCTGAACCTGCGCACCAACCACCTGACCGCCGTCCCCGAACAGGTTCGGGACCTGCCGGAGCTGCGGCACCTGGACCTGCGCGCCAACCAGGTGAGCGACCTGCCCGGCTGGATCGCCGAGCTGCCGGCGCTGGACAAGCTCGATCTGCGCTGGAACCCCCTGACGCCGCCACCCGCCCTGGTGGCGGCGCTGGAGGCGCGCGGCTGCGTCGTCTACGCCTGAACGTTGTCGTCTACGCCTGAACGTTCACGGCGTGAGGATCAGGCGTCCGCGCAGGCCGCCCTCCTGCAGCCGCTGGTGGGCGTGTGCGGCGTCCTTGAGCGGGAGAACGTCGGCGACGCGCATCGTGAGACGTCCTGAGGCGGCGAGCTCTGAGATCTGGGTGAGCTGGTCGCCGTCGGCGCTGATCCACACGTTCGTCACGCGGGTGCCGCGCAGCGGGAAGGGCGCGCCGCCGCCCACGACGGCCACGAACGCGCCGCGGTTGCGGACGGCCTCCAGCGCGCGGGCGCCGATCACGGCGGCGTCCAGCGCGCCGTCGACCCCGCCGGGCACGTGCGCCCGCACGTCGGCGGGCAGATCGGAGGTGGTGCGCGGCACGAACCAGGTCGCGCCCAGGCCCCGTACGAACGCCTCGTCGGCTGCGGCGGCGGTCGCGGCGACGCGCAGGCCGCGCTGGGCGGCCAGTTCGACGGCGTAGGCGCCGAGGGCTCCGGCCGCGCCGGTGACTAGCAGCGTCGCACCTTCCGGGAGGTCGAGGGTGTCCAGGGACTGCCATGCGGTGAGGGCGTTGAGGGGGAGGGTGGCGGCCTGCTCGGGCGGGACCCCGGCGGGTGCGGGCGCGACGGCGGCGGCGTCGAGGACGAGGTGTTGCGCGTAGGCGCCGAGGGGGACGTCGAGGCGGTCGCGCAGGCCGATGACGGCGTCGCCTGCCGCGAACGCGGTGACGCCGGGTCCGGTGGCGTCGATGGTCCCGGCGGCGTCCCAGCCGATGCCGATGGGGGAGCGTTCGGCCATGAGGCCCGCGCGGGTGAGGTCTCCGGTGCGGGTGGCGGCGTCGACGGGGTTGACGGCGGCGGCCTGGACGCGGATGCGGACCTGCCCGGGCCCGGGGTCTGGGGTGGGGACGTCGTGGTGTTCCAGGACGTCGGGTCCGCCGAAGGCCCGGACGATGACGGCGCGCATAAGGGACTCCTAGCTTGTGGTGGTTTGTGGGGTGTTGATGTCCGCAAACCTACGGAGAGGTACTCTCCATCGGTAAGTAGGCACCTGGAAGTGCGTACCGTTCGCGAAGGAGAGCCATGGCGACCAGGACCGCGGCGCAGCGGCGCGAGCAGGCACGTGCGGCCTACGACGCCTACCTGGCCGACTGCCCGGCGCGGCAGCTGCTGGACCGCATCAGCGACAAGTGGGTGACGCTGGTGGTGTCGGCGCTGGCGGGCGGTCCGCGCCGGTACGGGCAGCTGGCGAGCCAGATCGCCAGCATCAGCCAGAAGATGCTCACCCAGACGCTGCGGAACCTGGAACGCGACGGCCTGGTGTCGCGGACGGTGACGCCGACGGTGCCGGTCCGCGTCGACTACGAGCTGACGCCGCTCGGCCTGGGCCTGCTGCCGGTGATCGCGGCGGTGAAGGGCTGGGCCGAGGACAACATGGACGACGTGCTGGCCGCCCGCGACGCCTACGACACCGGAAAATCCGTTGAAACCGTGCCGGGCTCCCGGGCATCCTGAGGATCAGAACGCAAACCACGAGCACGAGAAGCAGGTAGGAGGGATCCGGGACATGAGCACTCGACGGCGTCGCGACACGCGTCCCGGACGGGCGATCCCCTGACCCCTGCCTGACAGAGGCAAAGGCGGCCCCTTCCGGATTCCGGAACGGCCGCCCTTTTCGTTGTGGCCTTGTCTTCCTCTCTCCGTAGCTCAGGGGACAGAGCGCCGGCTTCCGAAGCCGGGCGCCGCAGGTTCGAATCCTGCCGGAGAGACCCATCCCAGACACCCCGCAAGGAGCATCACCATGTCCCGCAACACCCGGATCACCCGTGCCCGGCTGCGCCGCGACCCCGAGCTCGCGCGGCGCCTGGCGCGCCGCGCCGAGCCGAACCCGCTGCGGCGGGTGCGGGTCGCGTGCTGCCCCGGCTGGCGCCGCGACCCGCACGCGGCGGTCGGCGACTGGGTGTGGTGCGAGGAGCACGCCGACTTCGGCCGCGTCGTCGAAGTCGCCGCCTGAGCCCGCAGACCGCGGCTCACCAGGGGACGGCGCGGACGCTGAGGTGGTGCTCGGCCGGGTTGTAGTACGACATCAGCAGGTCATCGCGGGTGCTGAGCTCGGGATGACCGATGTAGGCGCGGCACAGGTCCACGCCGCTGCCGCCCGCGCACGGCATCCGCCCGGTCCGCGTGACCCGCCACGGCCCTTCGGGGGTGGACGCCTGCCAGATCCGGTAGCTGCCGGCGATGTCGGGCTGCTCGATCAGCACCAGGCCCTTCCCGGCGGCGGCGAAGTCCTCGACGTGCACACCTGTCGGCGCGGCGCCGGGCACGACCGGCTGCGCCTGTGAGGCGTCGGGCGTCCATCCGAACGGGCCGCGGTAGGTGTAGGCGGACGGGTTCTGCCACGCGCCGGGGTCGGCGGGCACCCGCGCGAGGGTGACCCGCCCGCCCTGGCAGGTGCCCGCGACGGGTACGTCGCAGCGGTAGGCGTACAGGTACAGGTGGCCGCGCCAGAACACCGGCGACCCGAGATTCAGCTGGAACGGCAGCCCGCCGGGGATGAAGAACAGCCGTTTCTGCTGCGTGAGGGTGTTGGTGGCGGGCCGGTACCGCGCGATGCCGAACCCTTCGGGGGTGATGGTCTGCCCGTTCACGCACACGTCGGTGTAGGTGAGCAGCAGGTCGGCGGTGCCGGGGATGCGCGCGGCCCCCGCCACCCACGACGCGCTGTAGGCGACCCCGGAAACGGTGCACGGTGTGCCGCTGCCGGGGATCGTCAGGCCCGGTGGTGTGCCGAGCAACGGTTGCGGGGGTCCTTCGGGGCGTACGGCCTGGATGGGCGGCTGGGGGATCTCGGTGAGGCGCGTCGGTACGCGCCCGGGCGTGTACGTGCCGGCCGCGGCGGTCGAGCCGAGCCACATCCCGGGTGTGGTGCCCTTCCACACCGAGTCGCAGAACAGCCACAGGCTGCGTCCCGCCGCGGCGGGGTCGGGGACGCTGAATCCGCAGTCGCGGATGATGGCGTTGCGGGGACCGGCCGTCTCGTACCGCGACAGCACCCGCGCCGGGGGAGCAGAGTCACCCGGCGGCGGCGCGGAGGAGGGGCCGATCACCGCGATGACGGCGGCGACCGACACCACGGCGGCCGCGGCGGCGACCGCGACACCGCCCCGTGGACGCGGCATCGCACCTCCCGGCCGGGGGAACCGTTCCGCCGCACCCTACGCGGTCAGCAGCTCGGCCTCCCACAGAGCCCGGTACGGGCCGGGCCGCTCCACCAGGTCGCGGTGGTGTCCGCGCTGCGCGAGGAGGCCGCGGTCCATGACGATGACCTCGTCGGCGGCGTCGAGGGCGGCGAGACGGTGGGTGACCAGCAGCAGCGTGCCGCCGCCGGGCGAGTTCAGCAGCTCACGGGTGATCGCGTCGGCCGCGTCGGGGTCCAGGGCCTCGGTGGGCTCGTCCAGCAGCAGCACGGGCGGGTCGGCCAGCAGGGCGCGTGCCAGCAGGAGCCGCTGCCGCTGCCCTCCCGACATTCCCCGGCCGCCGTCCCCGACGACGGTGTCCCACCCGTCCGGCAGCGCGTCCACGACGTCGGTGAAGCGGGCGCGCCGCGCCGCCGCCTCCAGTTGCCGCGGGGTCGCGTCCGGGCGGGCGACCAGGAGGTTGGCGCGGATGGAGGCGGTGAACACGTGCGCGTCCTGCATCAGGCCCCGTACGGCGCCATGCGATTCCGGTGTCACCGTCCCGGCCTCCAGGGCGACTTCACCGGCGACGGCGGCGAGCAGGGTGCTCTTGCCCGCGCCGCTGGCGCCGACGATCGCGACCCGGCGGCCCCGCTCCACGCGCAGGTCGATCCCGGCCAGCGCGGTGCGGCCGCCGTAGTTCACGTGCACGCCGAGCAGTTCCACCGCGACCGGCCCACCGGCGGCCACGGTTTCGTCGACCGGCCGCTGCGGCGCCTGCTCAAGGAGCGCGGACACGCGGGCGCAGGCGGGCCTGATCTCCCGCAGCCGCTGCGCCGCGCCCGCCAGCTGCAGCACCGACTCGACCGCCACCAGCGCCGACAACGCCACCACGGCGGTCGCGACCTCGTCGGCGCCCGCCCGCATCGCCGCCCACGCCGCGACGATCGCCGTCACGCCCTGGACGGCGAAGCCCGCGGCGGAGGTCGCGATGGAGATCCGGGACGCCGACGCCTCGGCGCGCGCCAGCCGCCGCGACGCGGACTCGGCCGCGTCCCGGTAGCGGCCGGCCGCCCCGAACACGGCCAGGTCGTCCGCGCCCTCCAGCACGTCCAGTGCCCGCGTCGACAGCTCCGCGCGGGCCTGCGCGGCGCGGTCGGCGGCCTGCCCGCCGCGCCACCACACCAGCGCCGGAACGACCGCCCCGGCGACCAGCAGGCCCGCCGCGACGACGACCGCCGACGCCGGAACCGCCGTGAAGGCCACCGCGACGCCGGCGATGCCGCATGCGGCTGCGGCGATGGCGGGCAGGGCGCAGCGCAGCAGCAGGTCCTGGACGGCGTCCACGTCCGACACCATCCGCGTCAGGGCGTCCCCGTCACGCGGGCCGCCGGTGCGGCGTGCGGCGAGCGCGTCGAACACCCGTCCGCGCAGCTCGGTCAGCGCACGCAGCGCGACATCGTGCCCGGCGAGCCGCTCCACATACCGCAGCGTGCCCTTGGCGACGGCGAACGCCCGTACCGCCACGATCGCCACCGACAGCGCCGCCAGGGCGGGCTGCTGCGCGGCGCGCGCGATCAGCCACGCCGCCGCCGCGACCAGTCCCAGCCCGCACAGCTCCGCCGCGGCCGACGCCAGCGCGGCTGCGGCCAGGCGGGGGGTGTGCGGCCGGATCGCGTTCCAGATCCCGCTCACGCCGCGACCTCCTTGCGCAGGTTCGTGTCGGCGCGGCCGTTCTCGATCCGCACCACCCGGTCGGCCAGCGCCACCAGCGCGGGCCGGTGCGCCACGATCAGCGCCGTACGGTCCTCAAGCAGCCGTCCGGCCGCCCGCACGAGCGCGTTCTCGCTGCGCAGGTCCAGGCGCGCCGACGGTTCGTCCAGCAGCATCAGCGGCGCGCCGGTCAGGTAGGCGCGGGCGAGTGCGAGCCGCTGGCGCTGCCCGGCCGACAGGCCCGTGCCGCGTTCGCCCAGGACCGTGTCGTAGCCGCCCGGCAGGTCGTGAATGAAGTCCTCGGCCGCCGCGGCGCGCGCCGCGTCCTCGACCTGCGGGCGGGTGGCGTCGGGGGAGCCGAGCGCGATGTTGTCGGCGATGGAGGCGGCGAACAGGTGCGGGCGCTGCGGCACCCATCCCAGGCCGCGCCGCCACGCCGCCACATCGAGGTCGGCCAGGTCCACGCCGTTCACCAGGACGCGTCCCGATTCGGGGGCGACGAGCCCGGCCAGCACCAGCAGCAGCGTCGACTTGCCCGCGCCCGACGGGCCGGTGACCGCGACGCGTTCACCTGGTGCGATCCGCAGCGACACCCGGTCCAGCGCGGGGTGCTCGGCGCCGGGGTAGCGGACGGTGACGTCCTCCAGCACGATCTCCGGCGCACGGTGGGGGAGGACGACCCCCGCTTCCGGGCGTTCCGGGGCATCTTCACCATCCAGGGCTTCGAACGCTTGTTCGGCTGCGGCGACTCCCTCGGCCGAGGCGTGGAACCGGGCGCCCAATGCGCGCAGGGGGAGGTAGGCCTCAGGCACCAGGATCAGCACCAGCAGACCCGTCACCAGCGGCATGTCACCGTTCAGCAGCCGCAAACCGACCGGGACCGCGACGACGGCCACCGACAGCGCGCACACCAGCTCCAGCACCAGCGACGACAGGAACGCCACCTTCAGCGCCCGCACGCTCGCGCGGCGATGCTCGTCGGCCAGGTCGCGGACCACGCCCGACTGGTGACCGGCGCGCCCGAACGACCGCAGCGTCGAAAGTCCCGCCAGCACGTCGCGGAAATGGCCGCCCAGGCGTGCCAGCAGCGCCCACTGCCGGCCGGTCAGCGCCGCCGTCCGCAGCCCCACCAGCGCACCGAACACCGGCACCAGCGGAACCGTCACCGCCACCACCACCGCAGACGGCCAGTCCGCCACCGCCAGCCGCGCCAGCACCAGCGGCGGAACCAGGCACGCCACCAGCAGCTGCGGCAGATACCCGGTGAAGAACGGGTCGATCGCGTCCAGGCCGCGCGTCAGCAACGTCACCCGCGCCCCCGCACCGCCCACCGCACCGCCATCGCCCGTGATGCCGCCATCGCGTCCCGCGCCGCCGCGGAGCAGGCCCGCGCGCAGCCGCGCCTTCACCGCCGCACCGCCACGCGCCGCGATGCCGCCCGACGCCCACGTCAGCGCCGCGCGGCCGGCGACCACGCACGCCAGCGGCACCAGCCACCCCGCGTCCAGACCGGCGATCGCCCGCGCGAGAAGGTCCGCCTGGACCACCAGCAGCACACCCTGCGCGAGGGCGAGCGCCCCCAGCACCGTCATCGCCCGCCGCGGCACCATTCGCAGCAGACGCCGTTCCACCGCCTTCACACCGAGCTCCTACAGGTAGGTGGGGGACACGACACGGTCACGGAACGTCCACCACACCAGCGCCTGCGAGGCGACCAGCAGCGGCAGCATCACCGCCGTCAAAACCGCCGTCGCCGACAACGCCGTGCCGGTCGAGGCCGCGTCCGACAGCGACAGCCGCGCACCGGCGGCGACCATCACCGCCACCAGCGCCACACCCGTCACCGGATAGCTGGAGGGGATCCGCCGCGCCCGCTCCACCAGCACACCGGTGAGCCGCCACCGCGCCAGACCCGCGCCATGCGCGGCGAACAGCGCCGCCAGGACCATCCCCACGGCCGAACCGGCGTTCATACCGCCGCCGAACAGGATCGACCCCAGCACGCCGCCCCACGACAGTCCCAGCGCCCAGCTTCCCGCGACGATCAGCCCGTCGCACAGCGACCGCCACGCCGCCGCATCGACCCGGCCGCGCAGCCACAACCCCATGTCGCGCACCACCCAGCCGGTCAGCAGCACCACGAACAACGGGAACAGCCCGGTCAGCAGATCATGCTCCAGGCCCGGGAAGGCGCCCGCGACGATCCCCGCCGTCGACACCAGCCACACCTCGTTGCCCAGGAAGAACGGCGCGATCCCGGCGATCACCAGGCGCCGCTCGTCCTGCGACTTGCCCAGCACCGGCAGCAGCATGCCCATGCCGATGTCGGCGCCGGCCAGCACCAGATACCCGCCGGCGAACACCGCCAGCATCACCACGGCCAAAAGTTCCATCACTCAGCTCCTGCGGTCTCTCGGTCTAGAACGTGTGCGCCCGCGTCAGAACGTCGGCGTCAGCGTCGGCTCGGACGGCACCGGCGGGGGAGCAGCACCCAGCCGCGCCGCCTCGGGGCCCTTGCGCGCGAACCGCGCCAGCAGCCACACGTTCACCGCGATCAGCACCGCGAACAGTCCCGTGAACGCCACGAACGACACCGTGATCAGCCCAGGGTCGACGTCGGACACCGCGTCCCTGGTCTTCAGCACCCCGTACACCATCCACGGCTGGCGCCCCACCTCACGGAACACCCACCCGGCGATCATCGAGAGGTAGGGGAGCGGCACCGCGACGATCATCAGCGTGTGGAAGATCCGGCCGCGGACCAGCCACCGCCCGAACGGCAGCTTCACCAGCGCGACCAGCGCCACCAGGACCATCAGCGACCACCCGAAGATCATGATGGTCTCGCCGAGCTGCGCCTGCTGCGGCGCCATGTAGTCGCCCGGCCCGAACCGCGCCACGAAGTCGGCCTGCGCCGCCAAACCCTTGTCACTGCCCGCCGACTTGGTCGGCTGCACGTACTGGAACTGCGTCCCACCGAAGATCACCACCGGGATCACCGCGGCGATCACCGTGACCAGCCCGATCCGCATCGACCGGCGGAAGAACTCGGTCTCCGCCGTCCGGCGGAACAGGTGATACGCGCTCACGCCCGCCATGAAGAACCCCGCCGTCAGCAACCCGCCGAACAGCACATGGAAGAACGCCAGCACCCCCGTCGGGTTGCTCAAAACCGCACCCAGATCGGTCAGGCGCGCCGTCCCGTTCACCATCTCGTAGCCGACCGGGCGCTGCAGCCAGCCGTTGGCGACCAGCACGAAGAACGCCGACAGATACGCCGTCAACGTCACGACCCAGATCAGCGCCAGATGCAGCCACCGGTTCAACCGACCCCACCCGAAGATCCACAAACCGAGGAAGGTGGCCTCGACGAAGAACGCCACGACCGTCTCCATCGCCAGCGGCGCCCCGAACACCCCGCCGGTCACCTTGGTCATCCCGCTCCAGTTCAACCCGAGCTGGAACTCCATGACCAGGCCCGTCACGATCCCGACCGCATAATTGATCACATACAGCTGTCCCCAGAACCGCACCATCCGCTCGTGCACGGCGCTGCGGGTCAGCGTCGCGCGCGTCTGCATCACCGCCACCAGCGTCGCCAGGCCCAGCGTCAGCGCCACGAACAGGAAATGCGACCCCGCCGTCACCGCGAACTGCACCCGCGCCAGCATCAGCGCGTCCATCCCGTACCCTCCTCGGCCGATTCGTCCACGGCTCCAGAGCATGACCAACCAGCCCCGCCCCGCGAATCCGGCTCCAGCGGGCACCTGCCGTGCATCTGACGGCCCACGGCCCCCGCGGCGCCTACATCTCGGGATGTACGCGCCGCACGACGGCCACCACCAGATAGGGGAGAGCCGCCACCGCGAACAGGACACCCGGCCCCGCCCACGCAGACCCCAGCCCGTACCCCGCGTAGGCCAGCACCGCCATCACCTCAGAACCCAGGCCCGCCAGCGACATCACCGTCGCCCGCGACCGGTCGGCGATGCGTTCCTGCAGCCGCGTCTCCGCCGCCACGATCGCCCACTGCGTCACCCCGAACGCCACCGCCACCAGCACCATCCCCGCAGGCCGCCCCCACAGCGCGCCCACCGCCAGGCACACACCCGCCACCGCCAGCGCCGGATTCAGCCACGCCGTGTCCCGGCCCGCCAGCCACCCGCCCGCCGTCTCACCGGCGCTGACCACCAGCACCAGCAGCGGAACCGCCGCCACCGCCACCCCCGTCGACCGCGCCAGCACCGGCACGTACTCATCGACCGCGCTGCAGCCCATCACCACCATCAGCAAAACCACACCGCCCCGCACACCCGGCGCGGTCCGCACATGAGCCCACCCGTCGCGCCACACCGCCGCCATCGACGACCCATCCCCGACGTCCTCAGTGTCGTCGCCGCCGTCCGGTTCGCCGCCGCGCTCGCGACCCCGTTCACGGCTCTCGGGCAGCGTCCAGGCGATCGCCGCGCACACCACGCACGTCGCGACGCTCGCCGAGCCCAGCGCCCGGTAACCGCCCACGCCCATGACCGGCGCGGCCGCCGCGTTCGCCACCATGATCGCGGTGACGCCGATCGCCTGCGCCCGCCCGATCAGCCGCGCATAACAGGACGCGGTGCCGATCCGCTGCAGCTCCTCGTACACCAGCGCCTGCAACGTCCCCGACCGCAGCGCCGTCGCCAGCCCCCACAGCACGAACCCCGCCGCGAACGCCGGATACGACGGCAGCCACGTCCACAGCGCGAAACCCGCGCCGGTCAGCAGGGGAGAGGCCACCAGCAGCAGCCGCCGGGAGAACGCGTCCGCCCACACACCCGACGGCACCTCCAGCGCCAGGCCCGTCAGCGACCAGATGACGAAAAGCGAGGAGATCTGCGCGGTCGACAGCCCGGCGTCGGCGAACAGCAGCGCGTACACCGGGTACAGCAGGACGAAGTCCTCAAAGAACGCGCACGCGTACAGGCGGCGCGCCAGCCTCGACTCAGGTAAGGATCAATGTCGCCACGTCATGCCCCGCACTCTACGCCGCGCCCGCGCCGGGCCGCCTCCCGGTTCACGGGCGCCCGCTGCCGGCCGCGTCGTACTGCAGGTCCTGCACCAGCGGGTCACCACAACCGGGGGAGCGTGATCACGACATCGCAGCTCCGGGGCCCTCGACCAGCTCTACTTAACATAATGTACATTATCGACCAAGGGGAGAGCCTCTCGGAAGAGGGGCTGATCCCAGGGTTTCCATGGTCGTGCGCCGTCGTGTCACGGCTCGTCGTGTCACAGCCAGGTCGTCGCGAGCCACGCCGTGACGGCGGCGGCGAGGATGAGCACGATGTTGAGAACGATCTGGCGGTCGCCGCGCCTGAGGTGAACGCGGGTCGCGCCGAGCTGCAGCAGAACGAATCCCGTCGCCGCGGCGAACGCCAGCCAGGACGCGATTCCCGTCAGTGGCGGCAGGATCAGCCCCAGGGCGCCGAGCACCTCGACCACGCCGATCGCCCGGACGGCCGGCATCGGCGTGGTGTCCACCCACTGCATCATCGGCTCGAGCCGCTCACGCGAACGAACGATCTTGATGAAGCCCGCGTACAGGTAGAACGCGGCGAGCAGATCGGCGAAGATCCAATAGGCGACGTGCATTTAAATGGTTCCCTTTTAGTGGAATTCGGTGGCGGGAGTCGTGGCATAACGGCCCATCGCCTTTATGTGGGCTTCTGGAGATGGCGGCTCTCCCCCGGAGAACATTTTCTCCAGATCACGGAAATACTGAACGTACAGGTCGGGTGTGAACGTGCTGAGCATCACGGCGGGCTCATCGGTGGGGTTTTCGAAAGTGTGCGGCGCACCTGGCGGAACCATGACCAGCGTCCCCGCGACCGCGTCATGGCTGTCACGGCCCACGGTGAAGCGCACCATCCCGGAGATGACGTAGAACCCCTCGTCGTGCTGCGCGTGCCGGTGCTGCGGAGGCCCCGGCGTGTGCGGCGCCAGGACCGACTCGGCGATCCCCAGCCGATGTCCGGTGTTGCTGCCGTCCTCCAGGACACGGAACGTCGTGGTGCCGAGCGTGATGGTCTCCCCGTCCCCCGGGCCCACCACCGATACCGGCACGTCATTGTCGGCGGTCATGTCCACGAGTCCACCGCCTGCGCGTCACCGCTGTCCAGGACCGTTTAGGTGGGGGTGATACCGCGCGGGTATCGTGGCCGTTTATGGAGCTGCGCACGCTGCGGTATTTCGTCGCCGTCGCCGAGGAACTCCATTTCGGCAGGGCCGCCGCGCGGCTCCACATGAGCCAGCCGCCGCTCAGCCGCGCCATCAAACAGCTCGAGACCGACGTCGGTGCCGTCCTGTTCCGGCGTTCCCCGTCCGGGGTGGCGCTCACCCAGCCGGGGATGGTGCTGCTGGAGGAGGCGCGGGTGCTCCTGGACCAGGCCGACCGGGCGCGGGTACGGGTCGCGGCGGCCGCCGGAGCCGGAACCATCACCGTGGGGATTCTGGGAGATGGCACCGACCCGGGCGCGCGGCGCCTGGCCGCCGCCTACCGTGAGCGGCACCCCGACGTGGAGGTGCTGGTCCGCGACACCGACCTCACCGACCCCACCTGCGGGCTGCGCGCCGGGCTCGTCGACGTCGCCCTCACCCGCGGCCCGTTCGACCAGACCGGCCTGCGCGTGCATGAGCTGCGGGCCGACCCGGTCGGTGCGGTGCTGCGCGCGGGCGATCCGCTGGCGGAACGCGACCAGGTGAAACTCGCCGACCTGGCGGGCCGGGAATGGTTCCGCTTCCCCGAGGGCACCGAGCCGCTCTGGCAGTCGTACTGGCACGGCGGCGAGCCCCGCCACGGCCCGGTGGTGCGGGTCGTGCAGGAGTGCCTGCACGCCGTGCTGTGGAACGGGACCGTCGGAATCGGCCCCCTCGGGCACGAGCCGCCCGAGGGGCTGGCGGTGGTGCCGCTGGCCGACATGCCGCCGAGCCCGGTGGTGGTGGCGGCCCGCGACGACACCCCGCTGATCCGCTCGTTCGTGCAGGCCGCGCGGGCCGCCTTCCGCGACTGACTCTCAGCGGGGCGGGGGTTCAGCGTTGGAAGATCGGCATGGGGTGGTGGTCGTAGTTCTCGGCCTGCAGGCTCACCTTGCCGGGCGGCTGCTGACCGCCCTTAGGGCCCTGGGCGACCAGGAAGCCCTTCTTCACCGCCGGGTGGGAGAACGGGCCGTCGGCGGCCAGGATCACCACGCGGCGGCTGGCGGCGGCCAGGTAGTACCAGCGTCCCTTCGGTGACTTCCACCAGGTGCCGCTGACCACGTCGCGCTGCAGGCGGCTGCAGTCCCACGTGCCGCTGCGCTGCCCGGTGAGGGTCGCGCCGCGGTCGTCCAGCAGCGTCGCGTAGGTGCGGCTGCCGCCGTCGCCGAGACCGTAGCGGGTGCAGACCCAGTGGCCGCGGCCGCCGCCGTCGGGCAGGTTCCCCGCCCAGAACTCCCACGCCATCGCCATCTCGACGCTGCCAGGGCCGTGCCCGGTGACGGCGGCGGGGCCCGCGGGCCTGCACGCCAGCTTGCCCCACAGCTGGAACCCCCACGGGACCGCCTCGGGCGCCGAGTCGACCTGGTGCGGCCCCAGGCGCCGTACCGGTGCGGGTGGTGGTGGCTCGTACAGCAGGTTCGCCGACTGCAGCCCGCCCAGGTCGATGATCGTGTAGGGGCGGCCGTGGGCGATGGTGGGCTGCTGCAGTTCCAGGACCGGGCCGCGGGCGCAGCCGCTCGAGACGGGCACCGCCGGGACCGACGCGACACCACCCGCCACGTTCACCGGCTGCCAGTGGGCGCGGCCGCCGTCCAGCGCCGCCGACTTCACCGCCGTCACCCACGGCGGCATCAAGAGTTTCCCGGGTGCCAGGCGCAGCGGGCTGGCGCCGCCGGGCAGCAGGCGGCCTTCGGGGAACAGTTCCAGGGCGGTGGTCCCCCGGTCCTCGGTGTAGCGGGCGACGCGCGAGGAGTCGTGCAGCAGCGCCACTCGCGCCGAACCCGCGTGGCCGGCGTACAGGAGTTGCGGTGCGGCGTCGGGCGGGCCGGGGTCGGCGTGGTCGCGGGTGATGTCGCGGTCGCGGGTGGAGGCGGCGTTCCAGGCGGCCAGCGCGCCGGAGGTGAAGGCGTCGTCGCCGGTGAGGTCGCCGCGGGCCGGCCAGGTGTCCAGGTCCAGGCGGGTGGTGCGCTCCCATTCGCCGGGCCTGGTGCGGGTCAGGTGGTCGGGGCGGCCGCCGGCGGCGTGCGCGGCGGGGCCGTTGTCGCCGGCGCTGGCCCAGGGATGCCCGAACGCGAAGGTGAGCGCGGCCGCCGCGGCGACGGCGGCGGTGGCCGCGGCGAACATCGCCAGGGTGGGGCGCGACATCGCCGGGTGGGTGCGGTGCCCGTACAGGCGGGTGATGGTGGGGTCCATCGGCGGGCGGGCCAGCAGCGCGTCCTGGTCCAGCGGCGGCAGGTGCTCGTCGATGGCGGCGGCGCCGCGCAGCGCGGCGGCCGGGTCGGGGACGCCGAGGTCGGCGAGCAGGCCGGCGGCGTCGTCAGCGGGCATGGATTCCAGGTGCAGCAGCACGTAGGCGGCGCGTTCCTCGGCGGTCAGCCTGCCGAGTTCGGTGGTGAGGGCGAGGTCGTCGTCGGTGCTGGTGGCGGGCTGGAGCCGCAGCCAGGGGCCCAGGCGTGCGCGGCCGGTGTGGGCGGGCCGCATCGCCTTGCGGAGCACCTGGTGGCGCAGTTTCTCGTACAGGTCGGCTCGCGGGCGGCGGGGGCCGCGCGGCAGGCTCTGGTTGACGATCCAGTGCGCGTGGATGAGCCGGTCGTGTTTGGCGAGATCATCCGGAAGCACAAGATAGGCCATTCGGACAAGTTCTCTATAGCGCCTGTTGACGACGGTTCGGATGTTTTCTTTTCCCGCGTTGTCCGGCACAGGACTCCCCTGGTGGAGGTTTTAATTTCCCGAGCCCCGATGCCTACCTTATAGAGCGGTTCCGTGTGCCCGCAATTGCGAGATCAGCATTTCTTAATGGTGCTGATGTATGCCGAATTAGCAGTGTATGTCGAGGTTGGAGCGGGGTTTTCGGCGGCCGGAAATGGCGGCGCGAGGCGTGTCGGGACGCGCCGGGCCGGCGGTGCCTGGTGGGCCCGTGGGCCGTGGGTCAGGGGCTCGGGAGCTCAGGGCGTGCTGCTGCTGCCGCGGCGGTGCGGCTCGAGCGCGGTCATGTATTCCACGAGCCGCACGCCGATCTCGAACGCGATGTCGGCGTCGTCCAGGTCGGGATCGAGCCAGATCTCCGAGACGCGGCGCCAGTTGGCCGGGCCGATGAACGCGCCAGCCTCGGCGCTGGGCCCGAGCTCGGCGCGCCATGCCGGTTCACCGGCGATGAGCGGCTGCAGCGCCGCGTCGTTGTCGGCGGCCTTGGAGTGCTCGGCGTGGAAACCGATCTCCAGGGCGTGCGTGCGTGCCTGGCTGAGGATGTCGGCGCCGATGACCTGCGCCTCGTAGTGCTCGCGGTGCGGCGCGGCGTCGCCGAACCAGGCCTTGACGCCGTTGCGGCGCACCATGACGCGCAGCTCGCCCAGATCGCGTGGCGCCGATCCCCTGACGACCTCGCCGACGTGTTCGAACAGTCCCTCGTCCAGCACGGCCGCCCCTCCCGTCTCCGCCCGGTGTCCCCTGGATCATTTCACCTGGCGATAGGTGCGAACGCACCGGTTTCGCGGGCATTCCCGCCGCGAAGAACGGCGGATTCGCCACACCGGACAGAATGGGGGTTCTGTCTGGTTTTGCATCTGGTGTCCGTTCTCGGGTTCTGTCGGTGGCGGGCGGTAGCGTCCGGCGGTGTGCGTCCCACCGATGTTCAGCGGCTCACCGTCGCCGAGACCGCCGACCTGTACGCCGAGATGGTCCGGGCGCGGGCCGACACCGGCGGGCTGGCGCCCGGCACCGCCGAGGTCTACGTCCGGGACGTGCAGACCTTCGCTTCCCTGGCCGGTCCGCAGCGGATCCTGGACGACCTGACCGGCGGCGACGTCGACGAGGTGCTGCTGCGGTTCGCCCGCAAACCCGACGGCCGCCGCGCCGCCGGTCGGGCGGGGGACGCCCGCTCCCCCGGCGCCGCTCCCCTGCAGAGCGCCGCCTCCCAGGCGCGGTTCCGCAGGTCGGTGTCGGCGTTCTTCAAGCACGCCGCGCTGTCGGGATGGGTGCACCTGGACCCGATGCAGGCCGCGACCGTACGGGCCAGGGAGCGGGGCGGGCTGCGCGCCGAGCGGCGGGCTTTGACGGCCGAGCAGGCCACCGGGCTGATGGGCGCGGCGCGGCGGCTCGCCGAACAGCCCGACGCCGAGCCGGGCAGGCGCTCCGATCAGCGGACCGAGCTGCGCGACGCGCTGATCGTGCTGCTGCTGGCGGCGGTCGGGCCGCGGGTGTCGGAGCTGACGCGCGCCGACGCCGAGGACTTCTTCGTCAACGCCGGCACCCGCTACTGGCGGATCTTCGGGAAGGGAGGGCGGACCAGGGACGTTCCTCTCCCCCATCCGGTCGCCGCGGTGCTGGACGCCTACCTGGCGGGCGGCCGCCCGCGGCTGGACCGGGGCGTGGAGGGCAGGGCGCTGCTGCTGTCGTGGCGGGGGCGGCGGCTGGCGCGCGGCGACGTTCAGGCGGTGATCGACCGGGTGCGGGAACGCGTCGACCCCGGCAGCCGCCGTGGCGTGACGCCGCACGGGCTGCGGCACACCACCGCGACGCATCTGCTCGCGGCGGCGACCGACATGGACGCGGTGCGGCGCGTACTGGGTCACTCGGACCTGTCCACGCTGGGGCGTTACCGCGACGAGTTGCCGGGGGAGCTCGAGGCGGCCATGCGGATCCACCCCCTGCTGGACCACTCCGGCGAGGAGTCGTAGGGAGCGGGCGCAGGGTGGTCGGCCGCTACTCCCCCGGGCGCTGAAGATCGGTGGCGGAAGGCCGCTTGACTTAGAGCGCGCTCTAAATCCTAGCGTTGCTGACATGACGACGACATTGATCACTGGAGCGAACAAGGGCCTGGGGCTCGAGACGGCGCGGCAGCTGGTGGCCGAGGGCCACACCGTCTACGTCGGGAGCCGCGACGCCGCACGCGGGCGCGCCGCGGCCGAGCGGATCGGGGCGCGGGCCGTGCAGCTCGACGTCACCGACGACGCCTCCGTACAGGCCGCCGCCGAGGCCATCGAAGCCGGCGGCGGGCTGGACGTGCTGGTCAACAACGCGGGCATCCAGAACGAGATGAACGACGACGGCACCGTGATCGGCGCCGAGGGGCTGACCGCCGAAATGATGCGGCGCACGTTCGAGACCAACGTGTACGGGCCGGTGCGGGTGCTGCACGCCTTCCTGCCGCTGCTGCAGCGTTCGCAGGCGCCGGTCGTGGTGAACGTCAGCAGCGGCCTGGCCTCCCTCACCCGCGCCGGCACCCCCGGCACGCCGCACCACGCCTACCCGGGCGTGGCCTATCCGGCGTCCAAGACCGCCCTCAACATGCTGACCGTGCAGTACGCCAAGGCGTTCCCCGCCATGCGCGTCAACTCGGTGGAGCCCGGCTTCACCAAGACCGACCTGAACGGCAACACAGGGCTGCAGACCGTGCAGGAGGGCGCCGAGATGATCGTGCGGTTGGCGCTGGTCGGCCCTGACGGCCCGACCGGCGGTTACTTCGACCGCGACGGCGCCAGCCCCTGGTAGGCCGTCCACGAGAGCGCGCCGGTCCACGAGAGCGCGCCGGTCCGCGCGGGCGCAGCTGGTCAGCGGCCCATGGCCTGCTGCAGGTAGGTGACGCAGGCGCTGCGGCGCGGGCCGCCGGGGAAGCGGCGCGCGCATTCGGCGCGGATCCACGCCGCCGATTGCCCGGACTGGCCCTGGCCGCCCTGCTGACCCTTTCCGGAGTGCGCTCCCCCGGCGGGCTTGTGGGACGGCGCGTGCGCGGGGGCGTGCGTGCCAGGGGCGGGGTGGTGAGGCATCGGATGGCCGGGCCAGGCCGTTCCGGTGCCAGGCGCGCCCACGCCTGAGGTGCCGGGCACGCCCACCCCGGAGGTGCCGGGCAGGGCCGGGTCGGCGGCGCCGGTCGTCGCGGGGCCCACGGTCGAGGCTCCCGGCGGCGCGGGGGCCCGCCGGGACGCCGGACGGTCGGGGGCGGCGCTGCTGGTGACCGAGGTCGGTGACAGGTCGCCGTGGCCGGGCCGCGGTGCGTGCTCGGCGACCTGCACGACCGCCCACACGGCGGTCGCGCCGGTCACGGTGAGCAGGGTGAGCGCCGCGGTGGAACGGGCCGGGCCGCGCGAGCTCGAGCCGGTGAAGCGCAGGGGGCGGGGCATGTCACCCACGGTAGGCGCGGTGATGCGGATCGCGACGGATGTTTGCGGGTTTCGGTACCCCCGGCGGCGTCGAGCCGCCCCCGGAGGGTCAGTTGGGGGTGGTGAGCAGGCCGCGGCCCAGGGCGTAGGCGGCGGTGAGGTCGCGGCCGCTGTAGTGCAGGGCGGCGATCTCGGTGAGGTGGTGGTCGGCGTTGACGGCGACGGTGTTGCGCAGGTGGCGGAACAGCGGCGCGTCCGACATCGAGTCGCCGTAGGCGACGCAGCGGCCGGGGTCCAGGCCGTGGCGGGCGCGCAGCCGGTCGGCGATGGTGACCTTGTCGGCGGGCGTGAGGATCCCGGCCGGGTCCAGCGGCGCGGTGAACGGCAGCGGCGGGAAGCGGGAGGCGACGACGTCGTCGAAGCCCAGTTCCAGCAGGTGGTGGGCGAAGAAGTCCGGTGACATGGTGATGACGGCCGAGTGCTCGCCGCGGCGGCGGATGTCGGCGCAGACGTCGGCGATGCCGGTCAGCCACGGCCCGGCGGCGTAGGCGGCGGCGACGTCGGCGGGGGTGAGCGTGCGCCACAGGCCGTGGATGGCGGCGGAGAACCCCCGGGTGTCCAGCTCGCCTGCGGAGAACCGTGCCTCCAGGGCGTGCAGTTCGGGCAGGGTGCCCAGGCGGCGGGCGACCTCGAGGTTGGCGGTGGACCCGGCCAGCAGCGTGCCGTCCATGTCGAAGATGTGCAGGTTGCTCACAGTCGGCCCAGTCTGCTGCACGACGGGGCGGCGACGCGAACCGGTTTCCCTCGAGCCGGTTTCCCGTGAACGCGGACCGGCCTCAGTGGTGGCGGTGGGTGGGCAGGCCGTGGCGGTCGTCCTTGCCGGGCCAGATGGCGTAGGAGATGAGGATCGCCGCCCAGATGCCCAGCGGCACCATCGGCCAGAAGTACTTCAGCTCGCCCGCCTGGACGCTGGTGAACCCCCCGATCGCCGTCATGATCACGGCGCCGCCCGCCCAGTGGCCCCATTCGTTGAACCACTCGCGCTTGTCGGCGTCGCGGCGCTGCGCCTCGCGCTTGGTGAGGGAGGCGCGGGAGACCGGCAGGTCGGCGGTGAGGGCGGCCAGGTCGCCCATGGTGGTGGCCGTCATGGCCTGCTGGAGGCGCCGGTCGTGTTCGGCGGTGTCCAGCGCGCCTTCGGCCAGGGCGTCGCGCAGGGTCTCGATGGCGATGTCGCGGTCGGTGTCGGAGGCGCGGACGATCGCCTGATCGGTGTGCGGCTGGGCCTGGGTCTGGGCCTGTGACGTGCGGTGCATCGTGTGCTCCCGGTCGGTGTGGTGGTGGTTCCAGGATGCGGCCGGAGCGGTGCCCGGATCGTCCTCCGGCGTGACGAACCGGCCGTACATCGTTCGCAGGACGGACGCGGGACCTGCCGATGGTCGGGGGTGGCGGGCGCCGTTGGTGCGATGTGCGCGCCTGCCTGCGGTTTCTAGCGTTTCCCGCATGGACGCGATCATGGATGTGGTGCACACGGCGGTGTCGTCGCCGTGGTTTTACGCGGCGTTGTTCGCGGTGGCGATGCTGGACGGGTTCTTCCCGGTGGTGCCGAGCGAGAGCATGGTGATCACTGCGGGGGTGTACGCGGCGTCGGGTGAGCTGCGGGTCGCGCCGGTGGTGGCCTTGGCGGCGCTGGGCGCGTTCGCCGGGGATCACGTGTCGTACCTGGTGGGGCGCCGGTCGCGCGGCAGGCTGGCGCGGATGCGGCCGGGCACGCGGCGGGCCCGTGCGCTGGCGTGGGCGTCGGCGGTGCTGGCCGAGCGCGGCGGGCTGATCCTGGTGGTGGCGCGGTACGTGCCGGGCGGCCGTACGGCGGTGACGATGGCGATGGGCGCGGTCGGGTACCGGGCGCGGCCGTTCGCGTTCTTCGCGGGCGTCGCGGCGGTCAGCTGGGCGCTGTACGGGGTGGTGCTGGGTTACGCGGGCGGGATGGCGTTCGAGAACGACCCGCTGAAGGGCGTGGCGGTCGGGCTCGGGCTGGCGTTGTCGGTGACGGTGGCCGTCGAGGTCACCCGGCACCTGCGGCGCCGGGTCCGGTTGCGTTGACCAGCCCGGCCTCGTAGGCGACGATCGCGGCCTGTACGCGGTTCTTGACCTGCAGGCGGGTGAGGATGGCCGAGACGTAGGCCTTCACGGTGCCCTCGACGACGTGCAGCCGCGCGGCGATCTCGGCGTTGGACAGTCCGGCGCCGACCAGGGTCAGCACCTCCCGTTCGCGGGGGGTGAGGGCGCCGGTGCGGCGGCGGGCGGTGGCGGCGTGGGAGAGGCGGCCGCCGCTCAGCTCGGTGATGAGGCGGTGCGCGACCTTGGGCGACAGGTAGGCGGCGCCGCCGGCGACCGCGTGGACGCCGGCGATGAGCTCGCGGGGGTCGCCGGATTTCAGCAGGAATCCGGCGGCGCCGTCGGACAGGGCGCGGGCGATGTACTCGTCCTCGCCGAACGTGGTGAGCATGATCACGGCGGTGGCGGGGGCGGCGCGGCGCAGTTCGGCGGCGGCGGCCAGGCCGTCCAGGCGGGGCATGCGGATGTCCAGCAGGACCACGTCGGGCCGATGCGCGAGGGTCAGCTCGATCGCCTCGTGGCCGTCGGCGGCCTCGGCGGTGACCTCGATGCCGGGGTCGGCCGACAGGATCGCGCGGACCCCGGCGCGGATCATCGCCTCGTCGTCGGCGAGCAGTACCCGGATCACGTGTGTCCCTCTCCTTGCGTTCAGGTGCGTTCGGTGCGTTCGGTGCGTTCGGTGCGCGTTCAGCGGGTTCAGGGTGTGCGGTGGTCGGCGGCGGCGTTGGGCCGTACGGCGTCCTTGGCGGCCAGGCGGCCGGCCGTGAAGCACAGCCGGTACACGGTGCCGACGCCCAGCAGGTTGCCGTCGGAACGGTAGAACCGGCAGGCGCTGCCGGGCGGCGGCGCGGGGAACTGGGCGGCGATGTCGGCGGAGTTGAGGAGCTCGTTGCGCGGCAGGACGCGTTCGATGTCGGCGCGGGGCTGCCCGGTGCGCAGCGCGTTGTAGTCGGCGGGGGCCAGCACCGAGTTGAGCGTGGAGTACGCGTAGTACCCCAGCATGATCGCCGACAGGAACGCCACCAGCGCGGCGGGCACGGTGATCGCGGTGATGAGGCCCCGGCGGACCTGGCGGCGTTCGCTGGCCAGCCGCCGCGCGGTCGGCGGCCCGGTGCCCTCCAGGCCGGTACCGGCGGGCGGTGCGGGGTCGTCGGGCAGGTCCGCGGTGACCTGGAACCCGCCCGCCGGTGTCGGGCCGGTCGTCAGGGTGCCTCCGGCGAGGCGGACCCGTTCGGTGAGGCCCGTCAGCCCGAGACCGCCCGAGGGGCCCGGCGGGCGCGGCCCGCCGGGCGGCGCGGTGTTGGTGACGGTGACGACGGTCCGGCCATGCGGCCGGGCGAGTGTCACGGTGACGGGGGCGCCGGGGGCGTGCTTGGCGGCGTTGGTGAGGGCCTCCTGCACCAGGCGGTGCGCGGCCAGCGCCACCATCGGCGCCTGCTCCCTGCTTTCCGCGCCCGCCTCTGCGTCCTCGCCGGTGTCGGTGGCGGTGAGGGTGACGTCGATGCCCGAGCCGCGGGCGCGGTCCACAAGGTCGGTGATGC
Source organism: Actinomadura barringtoniae (assembly GCF_017573505.1). Taxonomy (GTDB): domain Bacteria; phylum Actinomycetota; class Actinomycetes; order Streptosporangiales; family Streptosporangiaceae; genus Spirillospora; species Spirillospora barringtoniae. The sequence goes on along the minus strand of NZ_JAGEOJ010000028.1, from coordinate 92,007 downwards.
TCTCGCGTGCGGGCCGTACGGCCGCCTCCCCGCGATCGGCGCCGCCGCCCGAGGTCAGGTGGTCCTCGCGCAGCACGCCGATGATGCCGCGCAGCTGGTCGGTGGCGTCGGCCGCGCCCGCGCGCAGGTCGGCGGCCGCGGCGCGGTGCCGTTCGGGCAGATCGGGTGCGACCTGCAGCGCGCCCGCGCGGACCGCGATCAGTGCCAGTTCGTGGCCGAGGGAGTCGTGCATGTCCTGGGCGATGCGGGCGCGTTCGCGCAGCCGTTCGCGTTCGGCGACGATGCGGTGCTCGCGTTCCAGCTGCTCGGCGCGTTCCCAGCCGGCGTGCACCAGCTCCTGGTACTGCCGCCAGTACCGGCCCGCCAGCCACGGCAGCACGGCCAGCAGCACGAACCACAGCGTCAGCGGGAACCAGGAGGTGACGTCGATGCCGCGGGCGATGTTCAGCAGCGTCCCGCCCGCGAACGTCACCGTGAAGATCCACACGACGGGCTGGGCGCGGGGCGTGCGGCGGCCCGCCAGGTAGGCGGCGACCGGCAGCGCGAACGCGAAGTTGCCCTGCAGCGGCAGCAGGAACGTCACCACCAGCAGCGGCACCAGCGGGTGGCGGCGCCCGGCGGCGATCGCCGCGCCCAGCGCCAGCGTCCCGGCGAGGGTGAGCCACCACAGCGGGCGGCGCGGCTCGGGCGGCGCCAGGTTTCCGATCACCACCGGGGTGGCCAGCAGCACCCACAAGATCGCGTCCCGGATCAGCCCGCGGCGCGTCGTGGGCTGCCCGTGCCCCTGCGGGCGTCCCCGTTCGTTCACACCGTCACGCTACAAGCGGTTGATCTGCGCCGTTACTGACGAAAGTCAAGGGTGGGGCGCTGTCCGGCGGCCTGAAGGGGGCTCGGCGAGGGCTCGGAAGGGGCTCGGCGGGGGCTGGATCGCGGTCCAGTGGGCGTCCACGGGCGGTCCAGCGCGGTGCGGCGGGCCGCCCGGGTGCGATCTCCTGAACTACCGTTGGGGCCGTGAGGCGAACCTGGTGGACGCCGGCGCGCGGCGACCTGGTCCTGGCGGTCGGCGCGTGGGCCGTGACGCTGGTGATGTCGGAGCTGAGCGTGCGGTCCTCGGACCGGCCGATGTGGCCGGCGGGCGGGTTGCTGATCACGGCGTGCTGCCTGGTGCTGGTGGTGCGCCGCCGCCACCCGGTGATCACACTGTGGGCGACGATCATCACGGCGGTCGTGTACTACTCGATGGGCTTCCCCGACGGGCCGATCGGGCTGGCGTTCGTGATCGCCCTGTACACCGCGGCGGTGGAGTGCCGTCTGTTCGTGTCGCTGGCGGCGACGGCGGCGATCAACGCCGGGTTCGTGCTGATGAACCTGTGGCGCGGCACCGGCGGCAACACCACCGCCGAGCAGCTGGCGGGCGCCGAGTCGGTCGCCGGGGTGACGTTCTTCCTGCTGCCGGTGATCGCGCTCGGGCAGTACGTGCGCAACCGGCGCCAGCACATCGCGGCGATCGAGGAGCGGGCCGCCGAGGCCGAGCGGACCCGCGAGCAGGAGGCGCTGCGGCGCGCCGCCGAGGAGCGGCTGCGGATCGCGCGGGAGCTGCACGACGTGCTCGCCCACCAGATCTCGCTGATCAACGTGCAGGCCGGTGCGGCGCTGCACCGCCGCGACGACCCCGAACGGGCTTATGCCTCGCTCGAGGCGATCAAGCGGGCGTCCAAGGACACGCTGCGGGAGCTGCGCGGGGTGCTGGGCGTGCTGCGGCAGGTGGACGAGCAGGACGGCGGGCCGCCGGTGGCGCCCGCGCCGTCCCTGTCACGCGTGGGTGAGCTGCTGGAGCAGACGTCGGCTGCGGGCCTGAAGGCGACGCTGTCGGGGCCGCCGCCGGCCGTGGACCTGCCCGCGCCGGTGGACCTGGCCGGATACCGGATCGTGCAGGAGGCGCTGACGAACGCGGTGCGACACGCCGCCGCGAGTACCGCCACCGTGCAGATCCGTTGTACAACCGAGGCGGTGATCGTTCAGATCGACGACGACGGCGTCGGCCCGACCCCGGCGGGGAGTGCCGGCGGGCCGGGTGGTTCGGTGGAGTCCGGTGGCGCCGCCGATGCAGCCGAGCAGGGTGAGGCGGGAGGCGGCGGCAGCGGCAACGGGCTGCGGGGAATGGCCGAGCGTGCCGCGTCGGTGGGCGGTGAGATGACCGCCGGGCCGGGCCCGGGCGGTGGGTTCCGGGTGTGGGCGCGGCTGCCGCTGCCACATCCGGGTGAACGGACGGAGGAGATCGGACAATGATCCGGGTGGTGCTGGTCGACGACCAGACCTTGGTGCGGGCCGGGTTCCGGTCGATCCTGGAGGGCGAGCCCGACATCGAGATCGTCGCCGAGGCCGGCGACGGCGAGCGGGCGGTGTCGCTGGCCGGTGAGCTGCGCCCCGACGTGGTGCTGATGGACATCCGGATGCCGGTGCTGGACGGCCTGGAGGCCACCCGCCGGATCGTGTCGGATCCGCGGCTGGAGACCGTCAAGGTGGTGATCTTGACGACGTTCGACCTCGACGACTACGTGTACGGGGCGATCAAGGCCGGGGCCAGCGGGTTCCTGGTGAAGGACACCGAGCCGCCCGAGCTGATCCACGGGGTGCGGGTCGTGGCGCGCGGCGACGCGCTGCTGGCGCCGACGGTGACGCGGCGGCTGATCGCCGAGTTCGCGTCCCGGATCACCGCGCCGCCGCCCGCCGTGGAGCTGAACGCGCTCACCGACCGGGAACGGGAGGTGCTGGAGCTGGTCGCGGCGGGCCTGTCGAACGAGGAGATCGCCGCCCGGCTGGTGCTGAGCCCGGCGACGGCCAAGACGCACGTGAGCCGGATCCTGGCCAAGCTGGGCGCCCGCGACCGCGCGCAGCTGGTGGTGCTGGCCTACGAATCGGGGATGATCAAGCCCGGCTGGCTCAGCTGACCCCAGGGGTGCAACCGGGGGCGGCGGCGCGGGGTTCAGGGGATGTGACGGTAATGGACGACATGCTCATCCCGGCCGCCGGAACCCCGGGCTCCCGCGACTCCCCCGCCCGCGCCGCGCGGGACCGGGCGGAGCCCGCGGCAGGCGCCGAGACCGGCGACACGGCCACCTGCGCCGCCGACCCCGCCGACCCCGCCGAGGCTGTTGACGAGGTGGCGGCCGCGGTGGTGGCGGCGCTGGGTGACGACCTGGACGGCGGGTTCGTGGTCCTCTATGACGCCTATCGCACGCCGGTGTTCTCCACCGCGCTGCGGCTGTGCGGGCGGTGGGCCGAGGCCGAGGACCTGGCCGCCGAGGCGTTCCTGCGCGCCTACCGGGCGCTGCTGGGCTACGAACCCGGCAGGATCGCCGAGCTGCGCCCCCGGGCGTGGCTGCTGACCATCCTGATGAACCTGTGGCGCAACAGCCGCCGCGGTGCCGCCCGCAAACCGCCGCCCGGCCCGCTGGAGGCCGCGCCCGACCCCGCCGACCCCGCCGAGGGCGTCGAGGCGGCCGCGGCCCGGCACGAGACCGGCCGGGAACTGGCGGGCCTGCTGGCCCAGCTGCCCGAGGCCCAACGCGCCGCCGTGGTGCTGCGGCACGCCGCCGACCTGCCGATCGCCGAGATCGCGGCCGTGCTGGACGTGCCCGAGGGCACCGTCAAATCCCATATCTCCCGGGGCCTGGCCCGGCTCCGCAAGCTGCACGACTCCAAGGGGGCACCCCATGCGTTCTGAATTCCCCGACCCGCTGGCCGAGGGCCTGGCAGGGCTGCCGGCGGGCGCGCCCGATACCCTGCTGGACCGCATCGTCGCCCGCCGGGTCCACGTCGAGGGCCCGATGGAAGGCGCCCTGGCGGGCCTGCAGGTCGCCTTCACCGACCAGGGCGTCGCCTACCTGCGCGCCGGCCTGGACGACCAGGCGTTCGCCGCCGCGTTCCGCGACCGGTTCGCGCGGCCGCTGCTGCCCGCCGACAAGCCGCCCGCCGGGCTGCTGCCCGCGCTGCGCACCGGCAGGCTCGGGACCCTGCGGCTGGACCTGCGCGGCCTCAGCGACTTTGAGGCCTCGGTGCTGCGCGCCGCCGCGACCATCCCGCGCGGGCAGACCCGCCCCTACGCGTGGATCGCGCGGCAGGCCGGGTCGCCCAAGGCGGTGCGGGCGGTCGGGTCGGCGCTGGGCCGCAACCCCGTGCCGCTGCTGATCCCCTGCCACCGCGTCACCCGCTCGGATGGGACGGTCGGGCAGTACGTGTTCGGCGCCGAGGCCAAGGAGCGGCTGCTGCGCGCCGAGAACGTCAACCTCGACCAGGTCGCCGGGTGGGCCGCGGGCGGTGTGCACTTCATCGGCAGCGACACCACCGGCATCGTGTGCTACCCGACCTGCAGCGACGCCCGCCGCATCACCGACGGGCACCGGCAGGGATTTCGCACCCTGGCCGCCGCCCAGGCCGCCGGGTACCGGCCGTGCCTGCACTGCAAGCCCGGCGCCGCCGCGTGACACCCGAGCTCGCCACCGTCCTGCGACTGCTGGAAGCCGGCGGGGCGCACCTGGTGAACGTGGGTCACGGACGCTCCCCCGCCGCCCGCCAGGCGGCGGAGGCGTTCCAGCGGGCGTGGGCGGGCGAGATCGGCGCGGTGGTGTCCTGGCCCGCCCGTGCCGCGTCGTGGCTGCGGCCCGCCACCCGGCTGGCCGCCGGCGCACCCGACGCCTGGGTGATCGCCGACACCGCGGCCGGGTGGGCGGGGCCCGGCCGCCGCCTGGCCGAGACCGGCATCTGGCGTGCCTCCGCCACCATCGCGTTCGCCGGCCTGGCCGACCCCGCCCTGCCCGGCCTCGCCGGACACCACGCCACCGAAGGGCTGCGGGGCGCCGCCGCCGACGGGAGCGTCTGGCTCATCGACGACGGCGCCCTCATCCAGCTCGCCCACCGGTGACCTACCGGCTGCTGGGACCCGGCGGCCCCTACGACAGCCCGCATCCCGGCACGCTGGGCGGCCACCGGCGGCTGCGCGTGTACGGGCGGCTGGACTGCCCCAGCGCCGCCCGCTGGATCGCCGCCGGGCACTACACCGCCCACCGCGTCTTCTTCGCCGACGAAGCCACCGCCCAAGCCTGCGGCTACCGGCCCTGCGCCGTCTGCCTGCCCGCCGCCTACGCCAGCCGGCGCGCGAGCCCCACCAATCTATGAGCACTGTTATATTAGTGCTGTGACATCTTCGGACCCGACCGCCGCACCCGGCCGCTGGCACGCCCTGCACACCCTGCTGGCGAGCCTGGACGGCCAGATCGAGTCGCTCTACACCGACCGCGGCATCCAGGGCGTGCGGCCCCGGTTCGCCTACCCGCTGATCCGCCTCGCCCACACCGGCCCCCTCACCATCCGCGAGCTCGCCGAGTCGCTGGAACGCTCGCACTCGGCGATGAGCCAGACGATCTCGGCGATGCGCCGCGAAGGGCTCGTCGACACCGAACCCGGCCCCGACGCCCGCACCCGCCGCGTCACCCTCACCGCGCGCGGGCGCGACCTCATCCCGTTCCTGGAGGCCGAGTGGCGAGCCACCGAGGCCGCCATCGCCGAACTCGACGACGAGGTGCCCCACGCCCTCAGCGCCGTCGTCACCCAGCTCGAGCGCGTCCTTGCGGCCAGGCCCATGAAGGAACGGATCCTGGCCCACCTCGACCCGCCGTGACCCGGCGACTGGCCGATGTGCGGCCGCTGCGCGACCGGGCGTTCCGCGGCCTGTGGATCGGGTCCTCGCTCGCCTCGATCGGCCAGCAGATCGCCGTCGTCGCCGTCCTGCAGCAGGTCTGGGACCTCACCGCCAGCGTCGCCTGGACGGGAACGATCGGGCTCGCCACAGGTGTGCCGATGCTGGCGTTCGGGCTGATCGGCGGGTCGCTCGCCGACGCCCTGGACCGCAGGACCCTGATCCGGGCGGCCACCGCCGGGCAGGCCCTTTTCGCCGCCGCGCTCGCCGCCCAGGCGATGCTGGGGAACGGGTCGGTCCTGCTGCTGCTCGCGCTGGTCGCGGCGCAGGCCGGATGCGGGGCGCTGGCGGCACCGGCCCGGCGCACCCTGCCCGCCCGGCTGCTGCCCGCAGGCCAGGTCGCCGCCGGGCTCGCCCTGCAGAACATCGCCTTCCAGGCGGCCCTGCTCACCGGGCCCGCCCTGGCCGGAGTCGTCCTCGCCACCTGGGGGCAGCCCGCCGCCTACGGCATCCAGTGCGCCGCCATCGCCGCATCCCTGGCCGGCATCGCACGCCTGCCCGCCCTGCCCGCGGTACGCGAACCAGGAGCGGCGGGGGCGGCGCCGGGCGGGTGGGGGATCATCGTGCGGCGGCCGGTCCTGTGGGGGTCGTTCGCCACCGACCTGGCCGCGACCGGCCTGGCGATGCCCATCGCGGTGTTCCCGCTGATCAACCAGGTCCGGTTCGGCGGTGACCCCCGCACCCTCGGGCTGCTGCTGTCGGCGATCGCCGTCGGAGGCCTGACCGCAGGGCTTTTCTCGGGGATCGTGACGCGGGCGGGCCGCAGCGGCCTGCTCCAGCTCGCCGCGGCCACCATCTGGGGCCTGGCGCTGGCCGGATTCGGGCTCGCCGAGCCGCTCTGGCTCGCGCTGGCCTGCCTGGCCGCCGCCGGCGCCGCCGACACCATCGCCGTGATCACCCGCAGCGCGCTCGTCCAGCTCGAGACGCCCGACCGCTACCGCGGCCGCGTGTCGGCCGTCGACCACGTCATCGGCGTCGCCGGACCCCAGCTCGGCAACGTGCGCGGCGGGCTCCTGGCCTCCCTCACCGGAGCACCCGCCGCACTGGTCGCCGGAGGTCTCGCCGCCGCCGGCGCCGTCGTGTGCGTCGGAGCCGTCAACCGGCCCCTGCGCACCCACCAGACGGCGGCCGAACGGGAGAGCTAGCGGGCGTTGTGGAAGATGACGCCCAGCACGTGCCGCTCACCCGACAGCACCTGGCTCACCCCGTGCCGCATCGCGACCCGCCTGTGGCCGCGCGCCGACGGGACCGGCCGCTGCCGCACCGGGAAGATCAATCCCTGGCCGCGGCCCGGCCGCGCCACGATCGGCCGCGACTGCGCGCGGGGACGCTGCTCCACGAACACGCTCTCCCCGCCGGTGAAGTCGGCGTCCGGCTCGTTCAGCATGATCGCGACCTGGAGTGGGAACGTCAGGTCGCCGTACACGTCCTGGTGCAGGCAGTTGTAGTCACCGGGGCCGTAGCGCAGCAGCAGCGGCGTCGGCTTGTGCTGCCCCGCCGCCGCGCACGCCTTCGTCAGCCCCTCCAGATCGCCGGGGAAGGGCGGCTCGTCCAGCAGGCCCGCCCACCGGTTGGCGATCTTGGCCAGCGGCGGGTACAGGCTCTCGCGCAGGCCCGCCACGATCGGGTGCAGCGGCGCGGAGAAGTAGCGGTACTCGCCCTGCCCGAAGGAGTGCCGGGCCATCACCACCGTGCTGCGGAACACCCGGTCCCGCTCGTACAACCCGATGACCTCCGAGCACTGCGCGGGCGTCAGCAGCGGCGGCGTCACCGCGACACCGGTGCGGTCCAGGTCGAGCGCGGCCCGCTCCCAGTCGATGGCGGGCAGAGTCTGCTGGGCTGGCATGAGAGTCCTTCCAGACGACACGGTCACCCCCCTGCAACCCCGCCGCGCCCCGCCCGGTTGCACCCCGGTTGCGCCTGGGCCGCGACCCGGGCCGCGACCGGTCAGGAAGCCGCGACCGGTCAGGAACGGGAGGCCAGCAGCACCCCCGCGCCGCCCAGCGCCAGCCCCGCCAGCGCCGCCACGCTCAGCGACTGACCCACGATCAGCCACGCCATCAGCGCCGTCACCGACGGCGTCAGGAAGAACAACGTCGACACCCGGCTCGCCGACGAACGCCGCAGCATCAGGTTCAGCAGCAGGAAGCAGCCGACCGAGTTCACCAGCACCATCCACGCGATCGCCGCGCCGAACGACCCCCAGTGCGCCACCTGCGGCGTCTCGAACGCCAGCGACGCGGCCGCCACCAGCGGCGCCGCCACCAGGAACTGCACCGCCGTCCCCGTGATCAGATGCATGTCGGAGGCGTAGCGCTTCTGGTAGACCGTTCCGGCGCTGAGGCCCGCCAGGCCCGCGATCGCCAGCGGCACCGCCGCCGCCGAGAACGCCACCCGGTCCGACACCGCCACCACCACACCCGCCGCGCCCAGCGCGAAACCCGCCCAGCGGCGCCGCGACACCCGCTCTCCCAGCGCGGGCGCCGACGCCAGCGCCACCAGCACCGGGCTGAACCCCTGCACCAGCGCCACCACCCCCGCCGGCATCCCCATGCCCAGCGCGCAGTACAGCGCACCGAACTGCACCGCCTGGATCAGCACCCCGGTCACCGCGACATGCCCCAGCGCCCGGCCGCGCGGCCACGGCATCCGCAGCGCCACCGCCACCCCCGCCAGCAGCAGCCCCGCCAGCACGAACCGCGTCACGATCAGCAGCAGCGGCGGCGCCGCGTCCACGCCGATGATCCCGGCGATGAACGCGCTGCTCCACAGCACCACGAACAGCGGCGGCATCGCCGCGGCCGGCCACGTCGTCGGGGACGAGGGGCCCGCAGGCGCCCGCTCCAGGGTCCGCGTCACCATGCCACGACCTCCATCGCTAACCGTTCTGAACGGTTATCAGTCTGGGAGCGCGCCGATTAACCTGTCAAGGTGGTTATGCTGGGATGGTGGAGTTCACCTTCGTCAGCGGCGACGTCGCGCTGGACCTGGCCGGCACCGTCATGCACCGCCGCTCCCCGGCCCGCCAGGACGTGCTCACCGCACCCGCCGACCTGACCGCATGGATAGCGGCGGCGGGCCTGCTCACCACCGCCCCGGACGCCGGCGCCGCCGACCTCGCCGCCGCCGTGCGGCTGCGCGAGGCGATCTACCGGAGCGCGCTGAACGCCGCCCACGGCGAACCGCCCGCCCCCGCCGACGCGGACGTGATCAACCGGGCGGCCGCCGCGCCGCCGCCCGCCCCCGCCCTCACCACCGGCGCAGACGGCCCCGGCGTGCGGCGCGAAGGCGACATCGCGGGCGCGCTCGCCGCGGCCGCCCGCGCCGCCGTCGAACTGCTCGGCGGACCCGACGCCCGCCACATCAAGGAATGCCAGTCCGGCGACTGCACCCGCCTCTACCTGGACCTGTCACGCCGCCAGTCGCGCCGCTGGTGCGACATGAGCGGCTGCGGCAACCGCGCCAAGGCCGCCGCCTTCCGCGCCCGCCACAAATGACCACCACCGGCGACCGGCACCGATGACCGGCACGGGTGACCGGATCGTTCCGGTCACCGGCGCGATAGTGTCTGGTCCACCACCCACCGGCACCGGCACCATCGAAGGCATGAACACCAGCACCGGCACCGCACTGATCGTCATCGACGTCCAGGAATCCTTCCGGCAAAGGCCCTCCTGGCAGGCCGTGTCGGCCCCCGACATCGCCGGCCGCACCGCACGCCTGGTCGACGCCGCCCGCGCCGCCGGCGACCTGGTCGTGTGGGTCCTGCACTCCGAACCCGGCTCGGGCACCCCCTTCGACCCGCCGTCGGGTCACGTGCGGCTCATGGACGGCCTGGACGCCCGCGACGGCGAGCCCGTCATCACCAAGACCTCCCGCAACGCCTTCACCACCACCAACCTGCAGCAGCTGCTCACCGCCGCAGGCATCCGCCACCTGGTGGTGTGCGGGATCCAGACCGAACAGTGCTGCGAGACCACCGCGCGCCTGGCCGGCGACCTCGGCTTCGAGGTCACCTTCGTCACCGACGCGACCGCCACCTTCCCCATCGAGCACCGCGACGCCCCGCCCGGACGCGGCATCGCCGAGATCCTCGCCGACCCCGCCACCCTGCAGACCGCCGACATCATCGCCCGCACCGAATACGCCCTCGCCGGGCGGTTCGCCACCCTCGCCGCGCTCGACGACCTCGCGCCCGCGGCCGCCACCATGAGATGACCGGATCGTGACCCAGATCGTCTTCCTGCTCGCCCCCGGAGTGCACCTGCTGGACCTGGCCGGGCCCGCCCAGGTGTTCTCCACCGCCGCCGACCACGGCCACCCCTACCGGCTGCGCTACATCGCCGAGCAGAAAGACGTCCCCACCGCCCAGGGACTGCCCGTCACCGCCGACACCACCTGGCCCGCCCTGGACCCCGCCGACATCGTCCTGGTCCCCGGCTGGCGCTGGACACAGCCCCCAGACACCGGCGCCACCCCTGTGGCGGAGGCGGGACGGTACGGGCACCTGAGCGCGGCCACCCTGGGACGCCTCGCCGATCACCACGCGGCGGGAGGCACCGTCGCCAGCGTCTGCGCCGGAGCGTTCGCCCTGGCCCGCGCCGGGCTGCTGGACGGCCGCCGCTGCACCACCCACCACCAGCTACAGGACGAGCTCGCCCGCCGCCACCCCCGCGCCCACCTGGTCCGCGACGTCCTGTACGTCACCGACGGCCGCGTGGTCACCTCCGCCGGGATCGCCAGCGGCATCGACCTGGCCCTGCACCTCATCGCCGCCCGCCACGGCCCAGGCGCCGCCGCACGCGTCGCCCGCGCCATGGTCGTCTACGCCCGCCGCAACGGCGACGACCACCAGACAAGCGCCATGCTGCGGCACCGCTCGCACCTCAGCGACGTCGTCCACCGCGTCCAGGACCGCATCGACGCCCGCTACGCCCAGCCGCTGCCCCTCACCGACCTGGCCTCAGCCACCGGCGTCAGCGAACGCACCCTCACCCGCCTGTTCGGCGCCGCCACCGGCCTCACCCCGCTGCGCTACCAGCAGCTGCTGCGGCTGGAACGCGCCGAGCACCTCATCACCCAGGGCGCCACCACCGACGCCGCCGCCCGCGCCGTCGGATTCACCGACGCCCGGATGCTGCGCCGCCTGCGCTCCCGGCCCCCGGCCCCACCTCTCGACCCTCCGGCCCCCGATGTCCCAAGGACGGGACGTACCGCACGTTCACCGCGATGAGCACCGCCGCCGGTCAACAGGCGAGGGGCGGGGGCGGTCAGTCGACCGGGACCTCCACGTGGCCGTGCGCGCCCTCGGTCAGCGCGGCGCGGCCCGCGGTGACCTCGGCCGCCCACGCCGCGAACTCCCCGACCCCCTCGGCCGGGACGGCGACGTCGGCCTGCATGTCGGCGGCGTAGCGGACGTCCACGGGCTGCAGGCCGCGGCCGTGCAGGTCGGTGAGGAAACGGCCCGCCGATCCGTGGTCCAGCCGCGCCGTCACCGTCACCACCGGGCGCAGCTCCACCACGCCGACCGCGTCCACCGCCGCCGACACCGCCTGCCCGTAGGCGCGCACCAGACCGCCCGAGCCCAGCTTCACCCCGCCGAAGTACCGCGTCACGACCGCGACGGTGTCGGTGAGGCCGCGCCGCACCAGCACCTCCAGCATCGGCACGCCCGCCGTGCCCGCCGGCTCGCCGTCGTCGCTGCTCCTGGTGAGCTCGCCGTGCTCGCCCAGCACGTAGGCGGTGCAGTTGTGGGTGGCGTCGCGGTGCGCGCGCCGGTGCGCCGCCAGGAACGCCGCCGCCTCCTCGGGCGAATGCGCCCGTGCCAGCGTGCACACGAACCGCGAGCGGCGCACCTCCAGCTCGTGCGAGCCCGCCCGTCTGATCATGCGCATGGTGGCGCAAGTCTACGGCCCGGCCGCGCCGCCCCAGGTCAGGGGAACGGCCACGGGTTGGGGCGGCAGCCCTGCAGCGACTTGGTCTGCTGCACCATCACCGGCGCCCGCCGGCCATGGCCCGGGCACTGCCGGTGGTCGTGGCCCAGCAGATGCCCCACCTCATGGTTGATCAGGTACTCGCGGTAGGTGGCCAGGTCACGGCCGTAGCTGGCGGCGCCCTGCCCCCAGCGCCGCGCGTTCAGCACCGAACGGCCGTCCCGCCCGCACGACAGCTGCCCGGCGGTGTTCAGCGGCGCGCACATCCGGTCGACCATGTCCGGGCTGGTCAGCGACACCCGCACCCGCGCCGGGCCGTGGCTGACCCGCACGAACCGCAGCCTCCCGCCGTGGCCCCAGCTGCGCGGATCGTTGAGGACCCGGTGGACCTGCGCGGCGAAGCCGGCGCCGCTGATCGGCAGGCCGCGTTCGACCTCCACGATGTAGCGCACGACCGTGCCGCGCGAGTGCGCGGGCGCGGCGGCGCCGCCCGGCACCACCTGGTAGTGGCCGCCGGCCGAGTCCGGTACCCGCACGATCGGCGGCTGCCGGCGCCCGTTCACCACCCGCGCCGCCGCCGCGTGCCGCTGCACGGGCGGTACGGGCAGATGCGCGCCGCGCGGAACGGCCGCCGGTGGCGGTGCGGCGGCGCCGGGTGCCAGCGCGAACGCCGCCGCGCCGATCCCCGCCACCAGCGCCGCGCCCGCCGCGACACCCCAGCCCCGCACGCCCCAGCCGCGGCGGCCACGGCCGCCGCGCGGGCGGCCGCGCCGCTGCGGCGCCGCGGTGTGTTCCCTCAGATCGCGCACGTGCCGGCCACGTCGTTCATGAGCCCCCCGATTCATGATCAGCGCGGATCGTACCCGCACCGTGAGGTGATCAAGCCGCGACCTGCCGGTTCACCGGAGAATCGGGGGGCGGTGAGGTCAGGACGCCCAGCGCTCGGCGCCGTCGAAGCCCGACTCGACGAACCCGGCCAGCCCGAGCGCCGAGCGGCGCGAGGCGGCCAGCAGCCGCTCGGCGACCTCGAAGAACCGGTCGACGGTCTCGGTCGGCCGCGCGACCGCGTCGGGCAGCATCGTCCGGGTGACCCGCACGCTGCCGTGCACCAGCTCGATCACCGCGGTCTCGGTGCTGCGCAGCACGTCCTCGATCGGGGCCAGGTCGGTGGACGCGCGGCCCGGCCGCGCGTCGGTGGTCTCGGTCATGACGCCTCCGTGAGGTGAGGAGCGGAAGGTCCTACGCCCCGCACACTCCCCGCGGCGCCCGACGGGCCCGTGACCGCGCACCGGCGCGTACGTGAAGCCGCGCCGAACGCGCCGTACCCGCCAGTACAGCGCGCTGATCGTCTCAGCGGCGATCGGTGATCGTGATCGGAGATCGGTGACCGTGTCAGTCGTCGATCAGGTCGATGACGTCGGCGATGGAGGGCACCACGCGCGAGGGGCGGAACGGGAAGCGCTCCACCTCCTCCTTGCGGGTCACCCCGGTCAGCACCAGGATCGTGTGCAGCCCGGCCTCCACGCCCGCGACGACGTCGGTGTCCATCCGGTCGCCGATCATCGCGGTGCTCTCGCTGTGCCCGCCGATCACGTTCAGCGCGGCGCGCATCATCAGCGGGTTGGGCTTGCCGACGAAGTAGGGCTCCACCCCCGTCGCCTTGGTGATCATCGCGGCGACGGCGCCGCACGCCGGCAGCGATCCCTCCGGGGAGGGCCCGACCGGGTCGGGGTTGGTGGCGATGAACCGGGCGCCGCGCTCGATCAGCCGGATCGCGCGGGTGATCTGGGAGAAGCTGTAGGTGCGGGTCTCCCCCAGCACCACGTAGTCGGGCTCCAGGTCGGTCAGCACGTACCCGGCCTCGTGCAGCGCGGTGGTGAGCCCGGCCTCGCCGATCACGTACGCCGATCCCTCGGGGCGCTGGTCGGCCAGGAACCGCGCGGTCGCCAGCGCCGAGGTCCAGATCGCCTCGGCGGGCACGCTCAGCCCGAGCGTCAGCAGCCGCGCCGACAGGTCCCGCGGGGTGTAGATGGAGTTGTTGGTCAGCACCAGGAACCGCTTTCCCGACGCCGACAACCGCCGGATGAACTCGTCGGCCCCAGGGACGGGCTGGCCCTCGTGCACCAGCACCCCGTCCATGTCCGACAGCCAGTACTCGATCGGCCTGCGCTCGGTCATGGCCCCATTCTGGCAGGTCGCGGCCCGCCTTAACGACCTTGGACCGGACACGATCTTCGCGGCGGCGCATTGACCCTCGCCGCGCCCGGCCCATAGATTCGCCGCAGGCGAGCCGAACCGCGTTCGGCGATGGAGCGCGGGGGCGCGGCCCGCCACCCCGCGGAGGTGCGCGCATGAGGAGCGTCCAAGAGGTGCGGGCGGCGATGACCGCCCCCGGACAGCCGTTCGAGATGGACGAGATCGACATCGGCGGGGTCGCCACCCGCGTCTGGAAGAACGCCCCCACCACGCTGCGGCAGATCCTGGAGATCTCCCGCGCCCACGGCGACGCCCCCTACCTGGTGTACGAGGACGAGCGGATCAGCTTCGCCGACCATCACGACCGCGTCGCCGCGCTGACACGCCGCCTCATCGACGACTACGGCGTCGCCAAGGGCGACCGGGTCGCGATCGCGATGCGCAACTACCCCGAATGGTCGGTGACGTTCTGGGCCGCGGCCGCCGCCGGCGCCGTCGTGGTCCCGCTGAACGCCTGGTGGACCGCCGTGGAGCTGGAGTACGGGCTGCGCGACAGCGGCGCCCGCGTCCTGGTCGCCGACGCCCAGCGCGCGGGCCGGCTCGCCGCCGCCCTGCCCGGCATGGACGTGAAGGTCATCGTCGCCCGCGCCACCGGCCCCATCCCCGACGGCGCCCGCCCGTTCGAGGACGTGCTCGGCGCCGTCACCCCCGGCGCCGACCTGCCGCCGGTCGACATCGGCCCCGAGGACGACGCCACGATCTTCTACACCTCCGGCACCACCGGCCGCTCCAAGGGCGCGCTCGGCACCCACCGCAACATCACCACCAACCCCGTGAGCCTTGCCTACGGCACCCTGTCGGGCGGGGTGCGCGCCGGCCGCGCGCTGGAGGAGCTGATGGCGCCGCAGCCGCGTGTGACGCTGCTCAGCGTCCCGTTCTTCCACGCCACCGGCTGCCACTCGATCCTGGTCACCAGCGCGCTGCAGGGCGGCACCGTCGTGCTGATGTACAAGTGGGACGCCGGCATCGCGCTGCGGCTCATCGAACGCGAGAGGGTCACCGGGTTCGGCGGCGTGCCGACCATGGCCTGGCAGGTCCTCACCCACCCCGACTTCGCCGCCCACGACACCTCCAGCCTCACCGGCGTCAGCTACGGCGGCGCGCCCGCCGCGCCCGCCCTGGTCGACACCATCAAGCAGCGGCTGCCCGACCGCGTCCCCGGCAACGGCTACGGCCTCACCGAGACCTCCTCGGTCACCACCTACAACAGCGGCGCCAACTACCTGGAACGCCCCGACAGCGTCGGCCCGCCCGTCGCCGTCTGCGACGTCAAGGTCGTGGGCCCGGCCGGTGACGAGCTGCCGCCCGGGCAGGTCGGCGAGCTGCTCATCAAGGGCCCCAACGTCATCAAGGGCTACTGGGGGCGGCCCGAGGCCACCGCGCAGGCCATCTCCGGCGGCTGGTTCCACAGCGGCGACCTGGCCCGCCTGGACTCCGACGGGTTCGTCTACATCGTCGACCGCGCCAAGGACATGCTGATCCGCGGCGGCGAGAACATCTACTGCGCCGAGGTCGAGGCAGCCCTGTACGAGCACCCCGCCGTCGCCGACTGCGGCGTCATCGGCGTCCCCCACCAGATCCTCGGCGAGGAGGTCGGCGCCGTCGTGGTGCTGCGGCCCGGCAGCAAGCTCGACGTCACCGACCTGCGGGCGTTCCTGCGCGAACGCATCGCCGCATACAAGATCCCCGAGCATGTGTGGTTCCGCGACACCGAACTGCCCCGCAACCCCGGCGGCAAGCTGCTGAAGACCCGGCTGCGCGAGGAACTGCTCACCTGACCCGCGCGCTACCGTGGATCTTGTGACGCATCCGCACTCGCACCCGCGCTCGCACCCGCACTCGCACCCGCGCTCGCACACCGAGATCGACCCGCCCGGGCTCGCGCTCGGCCCCGGCTACAGCCACGTCGTGGTCGCCGACGCGCCCGGCCGCCTGGTCGCCGTCAGCGGCCAGATCGCGCTGGACGCAGGCGGGCAGCTGGTCGGGGTCGGCGACCTGGCCGCCCAGACCCGGCAGGTGCTGGCCAACCTGCACGCCGCCCTCGCCGCCGCCGGCGCGGACTGGGACCACGTCGTCAAGATCGGCTACTACCTGACCGACGTCACGCAGGTCGCGGTGATGCGCGCCGCGCGCGATGAGATCGTGCCCGCCGCCTTCGCGCCCGCCAGCACCCTGGTCGAGGTGTCCCGCCTGGTCCGCCCCGACCTGCTCGTGGAGATCGACGCGCTCGCCGTCATCCCCGCCTGACCACCGCGCCGCCCAAGCCATCGCACCGGCCCTGACCACTGCACCGGCGCGGAACCGAATGAGGGCGCCCCGGCCGCAGCGGCCGGGGCGCCCTCACATCCGATCCAGGAAGATCAGACGTTCACGCCGTAGTCGGAGGCGATGCCCGCCAGGCCCGAGGCGTAGCCCTGGCCGACCGCGCGGAACTTCCACTCCTCGCCGTTGCGGTACAGCTCGCCGAAGACCATCGCGGTCTCGGTCGAGGCGTCCTCGGTGAGGTCGTAGCGGGCGATCTCGCTGTTGTCGGCCTGGTTGACGATCCGGATGAAGGCGTTGCGGACCTGGCCGAAGTTCTGCTGCCGGTTGTCGGCGTCGTAGATCGACACCGGGAACACGACCTTGGCGACCTCGGCCGGCACCGTGGCCAGGTTGACCTTGATCTGCTCGTCGTCGCCCTCGCCCTCACCGGTGAGGTTGTCGCCGGTGTGCTCGACCGAGCCGTCGGGGCTCTTGAGGTTGTTGAAGAACACAAAGTGCTTGTCCGACAGCACCTTCTGCTCCTGCGAGGTCAGCAGGGCGCTGGCGTCGAGGTCGAAGTCGCCCCCCGTGGTGGTCCGTACGTCCCAGCCCAGACCCACCACGACCGCGGTCAGTCCAGGAGCCTCCTTGGTCAGCGACACGTTGCCGCCCTTGCTCAGACTGACTCCCACTGTTGTGCACCTCCATAGACACCGCCGCGCGAGCCCTTGGCGACCGGCGCGGTCTGTTAGGAGAACGGTAGTCAACCGGTGACGGTTCCCTGCCCGCTTTCGCCCACGGCGTGGCGCCCCAGGAAGATCGCCACCAGATCGCCGTGAGGGCCTGCCCGCAGGGGTCAGCCGGGCAGGACGAACGCGGTCGGGGCCGTGACCTCGGGCGGGACGTCCAGAGCGGCCGCGATCGCGCCCGCGCGCGGCGCCAGCTCGTCGCACACCTCACGCCGTGCCGCCCAGATCCGGTCGGCCAGCCCCGGCCCGGCGACGCCCTCGTTCAGCAGCGACCCCGACCGCCGCTCGAGCCGGTCCAGCGCGAACAGCCGCAGCAGCGGCGCCAGCTCGGCCGGGCCCTCCTCGGAGGCGGCGGCGACGATCTCGAACATGGTGCGGTCGGCGCAGGCCAGCGCGGTCGCCTGCGCCAGCGCCAGGTTGTCGTTCCAGGCGTGGAAGGGGTCCTGACCGCCCTCCAACGCCTCGGAGACCCGGGCGGACAGGCGGTCGCGCAGCCGCCGCTCGCTCTCGCCCGCGGCGTGCAGCCACACCTGCGGCGAGGCCAGGTCGGCGTCCTCGGCCAGGTCACCGGCCGGGGCGGGCGGGGTGTAGCGGTCCAGGTCGGCCATCGCCCGCGCCGTGTCGAACAAGATCAGCTCGTTGTCGCCGCCGGCGTTCATGTAGGCGTGCGACAGGCCCCGGTAGCCGTTCAGGCGGTCGGTGCCGGCGAACCCCGGCGCGCCGCACCGTACCCGGCACATCGCCACGGTGTCCTGCGCTTCGAACGTGGCGGCGGCCTTCAGCAGCGCCAGGTCGCGGTCCACCGCCGACCACGGCGCCCACGTCGCCTCCGGACCAGCAGGCCCCGCGGCCGCACCGGCCGCCGGGCGCTTGACGTGGCCGGCGACCGCGGTCAGCGCGTACGCCGAGGCCAGCGAGCCCAGCACCGCCTCGCCCATGTTGCGGTAGCCGGTCAGCGGATGGCGCGGCGCCAGCCGCCCCAGCGTGACCCGCCCGGCCGCGTGCTCGTGCAGCACGACCGCCGACGCGCGGGTGATCGCCGCCGACACCGACACCACCGCCCGCCACACCGCCGGGCCGATCCCCATCGACCGGGTGAGGCGCGCCGCCGCGCTGCCCGCCGGGTCGTGGAACGCGCCGGAGGCGTCGATGCGGGCGTCGTCGCGCAGCCACGCCGAGTAGGGCACCCGCAGCTCGCGCAGCCGCACCGCCGCGTAGTCGACCATCAGGCCGGTGGTGTCGGGCGCCGGGACGATCTCCACGCCGTCAGGGATCTGGCCGCCGGGGCCGCGCACCGGCACCGCGAACACGAACACCCCGTGCTCGCGGCCCTCGTGCTCGAGGGTGGCGTACACGGCGGCGGTCTTGGCCAGTGCCGGATGGGCGGTGTTGGTGGGGAACTTGGCGGCCTCCCCGTCGGGGGTCGACAGCACGAACTCGCGGGTGGCGGCGTCGTAGCGGGCCAGGGTGCGCGGCGCCAGATGGCTGTTGCTGCGCCCCACCTCGGTCATCAGCAGCGCGCCGAACGAGTCCATCGACTCCAGCGAGTCGCGGGCCTCGCGCGGCCCCTCCTCCTCGGTGCCGAACATCAGGATCGGGCCGAGCGCGAGCGTGTAGTGCAGCAGCATCAGGTGGAACAGCCCCGGGTCGGCGATCGCGGCACGTTCCAGCAGGGCGCACAGCGCGGGCGGCTCGGCCAGCAGCTCGGTCGCCGGCGGCGCGGTCAGCCCCGCGTGCCGCAGCCGCCGGTAGGTGAGGGCGTGCCGGTCCTGGACGGTGAGGCCGTCGGGGTAGCCGAAGAACTCGCCGGGGATCGCCTCGTTCAGGCGCGCCTGGGTCTTGGCGGCCAGGCCCGGGCCGCGGACGAAACGCAGCAGGCCGGTGTCGGGTTCGGGGGTGGTGCCCATGCTGCGCTCCTGTCGTCGGACGGTCACTGTGGAACGCGCTGCCGGACGCGGCGCCGGACGCGGAGCGCCGGTCCGCAACGCACACAAGGGGCCCGTGCGGGCCCCCCGGGGGGGTCAGTCCATCGGCTTGCCCTGGGCGGGGACGCCGGAGATGCCCGGCGCGGACTTGCTCACCGACGGCCCGGACGGCTCGTCGGCGCCGCTGGCCGGGGCGCGACGGCGCTCGCGCAGCGGCGCCAGCGTCGGCACCCCCGGGATGGTCAGGCGCGCGCACTGGCACAGCGCGTTGCCCGCCCCGGCCTCGGTGAACGCGGTGGTCCCGGCGGCGTGCACGGCCCGCAGGATCTCCGGCAGCCGCACCGGCTTGACGATGCAGTCGGTGAGCGCGCGGTGCAGGTCGTCGTCGTCGCGGTAGGCGCGGCCCCGCACCGGGGAGTAGACCGGCAGCTCCAGCGGCCGCTGGTCGAACGCGCGGATCATGGCGTACCACTCGTCGTCGGCGCCGGCCATCGCCGGATGATGCGACAGGTAGGGCACCGCCAGGCGCACCGCGCGGATGCCGCCCTGCACGGCGGCGGCCAGCACCGCCTCCAGCGGCCCGTCCGGGCCCGACACCACCGTGACGCCCGGCGCGTTCAGGCACGCCACCACGACCTGCGACTCGCCGGTCTGCTCGATGCAGTCGCGGACGGCGTCCTCGTCTGCCTCCATCAGGCCCATCCCGCCGCCCTCGCCGCGGCGCGACAGCACCCCGACCAGGCTGACGGCCATCCGGGCGCCGTCGCTGACGCTGAACACGCCCGCGCAGACCATCGCGGCGATCTCGCCGAAGCTCTGCCCGATCGCGAACCCGGGAGCCAGGCCCTCGGCGCGCAGCACCCGCTCCACCGACACCGAGGTGGCGTAGGCGGCCAGCTGCGCGACGCCGGGACTGCGCGCCGCCGCCCGGTAGGAGGCGGGGTCGTTCACCAGGATCGAGCGCATCGAGGGCCACCCCGAGCGCGGCAACCCTTCGTCGACGGCATCGACCACATCACCGATGATTCGGGGGGCCGAGGGCCCTGCGGCCGACAGTGCCAGAAGATCGGGGGCCGCGGCCGATCCGGTGCCCGGAAACAGGAAGGCGCAGACATCGTCTGGCTTGAGTTCGTGCGTCCAGCCGGGAGCGAAAGCGAAGGACACGCGGGGGTCTCCTTACCTGTCAGGAAGGTTGGGTTTCCCTACTAGATAAAGACCGCTTGACAGAGAGTTATGGAACGAAAGTTATGAAATGGGATTATTCACGCAAGGGATCGGTCTGACAACAGTCTGTGCCGTCAGTGTCTCGCGCCGGCGCCGATGGGAACAGAGGAAACGGAACCTCCGGCCCACCCCCTTAGGGCCGGAACGGGAGGAGTGACATGGACGGGCGGCCGGCCGAACCTCGGAGTTGGGCGATCCGAGGCACCGGTTCGTATCTCCCCGACCAGCGGGTGTCCAGCGATGACCTGTCGCGTGCGATGGGCCTGGACCCCGGCTGGATCGAAGGCCGGACGGGCATCCGCCACCGGCACGTCGCCGCCCCGCGTCAGGCGGCATCAGACCTGGCGGCGGCCGCGGCGCGGCGGGCTCTGGCCGACGCGGGCCTGGAACCCGGCGACATCGGCCTGATCGTGCTGGGCACCTCGACGCCCGACGAGCTCGGGCCCTCCACCGCCTGCCGGGTGCAGGCGGTGCTGGGCGCCACCCGGGCCGCCGCGTTCGACGTCGCGGCGGCCTGCACCGGGTTCGTCTACGGGCTGCAGGCGGCCGTCGGGTGGCTGTCCACCCAGCGCGGCGCGCCACCGCACGTGCTGGTCATCGGTGTCGAGGTGTACTCCAAGTTCCTCAACACTGGCGACCGCGCCACAGCGGCGCTGTTCGGCGACGGCGCGGCGGCCGCGGTCGTCGGCCCCGCCGCGCCGCCCTACGGGATCACCTCGATGGCGCTCGGCGCCGACGGCACCCGCGCCGGCGACGTGCTCATCCCCGCCGGCGGCAGCCGCATGCCGGCCGGGCCGGGCACGCTGGCCGCCCTCGGGCACACCATCCACATGGACGGCCGGGCCGTGCGCCGCTTCATCGTGGACATCCTGCCCAAGGTGGTCGCCGAGGCCGCCGACTCCGGCGGCGTGAAACCGCGCGACCTGGCGCTGGTCGTACCGCACCAGCCCAACCCCAAACTGGTCGCCTCGCTGGCGGCCGACGCCGGGCTGGATCCGGCCCAGATGGTGATCGCCGGGCAGGACGTCGGCAACATCGGCGCCGCCAGCCTGCCCTACGCGCTGGACAAGGTCGCCCGCACCCGCGGCATCGAGGAAGGAGAGCTGGTGCTGCTGGCCGGGTTCGGGGCCGGGCTGACCTGGGGCCACGCGCTCATCATGTGGCCGCCGCCGCAAGACCGCATGGCCGCCTGAACGGACGGAGGACACCGGCCGGCCGGGCCCGCTCACCAGCCCCGGCCGGCCACCCGGCGGCCCATCCGCGGCCCATCCGCGATTCCTCTGCGGCTCAGCCGGTGACTCAGCCGGCGGCCAGGCCCGCGTAGGCGGCCAGGACGATGCCCAGGCCACGGTCGTCGCCGAGGGTTCCCGGGTTGAGCATGTGGCTCATCGTGTAAGCGACCGTCATCCGCGCGTCCAGGTCGACCACCACCAGCGAACCGCCCCACCCACCCCAAAAGCACGTGCGCGGGTTCGGGGAGATCGGCAGCTCGTCGCTGCGCAGCCCGTACCCCATCCCGAACCGCAGCGGCACGCCCAGGCAGCGGTCCTTGCCGTTGGACTGCTCCTGCATCACCCGTTCGCAGCCCGCCTCCGACAGCAGCCGCACCCCGCCCACCGCGCCGCCGCACGCCAGCGCCGACTGCACCAGCGCGACCGAACGGGCGTTGCCGTGCCCGCCCGCCGCCGGGATCTCCGCGCGCCGCCACTCCGCCGTGTTCGCCGTGTCGGCCGAGAATCGCGGATTGCCCCAGTGGCGCGCCAGCGTCCGTTCCGCCTCCAGCGCCGGGCCCTCGGTCGCGGGCGGCGCGGGGATGATCGGCGCGACCCGGTGGTCGTGCTCGGCCGGCAGCCCGATGTGGAAGTCGGCGTTCAGGGGACCGGCGACCTGCTCGGCGAAGAACGTGCCGACGCTGACGCCGGTGACGCGGCGGATCACCTCGCCGACCAGATATCCCTGGGTGAAGGCGTGATAGCCCGACTCGGTGCCCGGCTCCCACGCCGGCCGCTGCCGCGCCAGCGCCGACGTCGCCGCCTCCCAGTCGTACAGGGCCTCGGTGGGCAGCGGCTCGGTCCAGCCCGGTAGGCCCGCGGTGTGCGACAGCAGATGCCGCACCAGCACGTTCTCCTTGCCCGCCTGCGCGAACTGCGGCCAGTAGCGGGCCACCGGCGCGTCCAGGTCCAGGACGCCCCGGTCGGCCAGGATCAGCGCGCACAGCGCCGTCATGGGCTTGGTCGTCGACCAGACGTTGACGATGGTGTCGCGTTCCCACGGCCGCGTCCGCGCCGGGTCGGCGTACCCGCCCCACACGTCGGCGACCGGCTCGCCGTCCACGAACACCGCCGCCGACGCGCCGGCGCCGTCCAGGACCAGCGAGGCGGCCAGCGCCTCCCGTACGCCGCCGAACCGGTCCTGGCACGAGCCGTTGATCTCGCTCATGTAACGCACGGTAAATCGGACCGGACGCGGAGACCAGACCGGATCCCGCCGGGTATCAGCGGGCGGCGGCCACCGGCGCGGCCAGCAGTTCCAGCGCGCGGTCGACGTCGGCGGCGGTGTTGCTCAGGTGGAACGAGCAGCGCAGCCGCCCGTCCCGCACCGCCGCGACCACGCCCGCCTCGGCCAGCAGTTCGGCGGTGCCGTCCGGGACGGGCAGTGACACGATCGCCGAATCCCCCGGCGGCAGTTCCAAACCCGCACGGAACCTGTTCGCCAGCGCCAGGTCGTGCTCGTGCACGGCCTGCACCCCCACCTGCTGCAGCAGTTCCAGTGCCGGGGCGTGCCCCAGCCACGACTGCCAGGCGGGCGACAGGTCCAGGCGGCGCCCGTTGGTGGCCAGCCGCAGCGGCGGCCCGTACAGCGAATCCCACACGTCCGCGCCCGAGTACCACGACGCCGCCATCGCCGGGAGGCTCGCCAGGGCCTCCTCGGTGCCGCTGAGGAACGCGGTGCCGCGCGGCCCCAGCAGCCACTTGTAGCCGCCGGTCACCATCAGGTCGACGCGGTCGGCCGGGAGCGGCAGCCAGCCCGCCGCCTGTGTGGCGTCCAGCATGATCCGCGCGCCGTGCGCGCGCGCCGCTCCGATCAAGTCCTCCATCGCCGCGACCCGCCCGTCGGCCGACTGGACCGCCGACACCGCCACCAGGTCCACGGCCGAGTCCACCGCGCCCGCGATCTTGTCCAGCGGTACGGCGCGGACGGTCAGGTCCGGGCGGGCCAGGAACGGGAACAGCACCGAGGTGAAGTCCTCCTCGGCGACCAGCACACTCGCGCCCGAAGGCAGCGAGGCGGCGACCAGGCCGACGAAGTAGGCGACCTGCGGGCCGATCGCGACCCGCTGCGGCGGCACGCCGATCAGCGCCGCGTAGGCGGCCCGGCAGCGGGCCACCGCCTCGTCGCCCATCGCGGTCGTCAGGCGCCCCGCGGCCCGGTCGCGTTCGGAGGCCAGCATCGCCTCGTGCCCGGCCCTGGGCGCCAGCCCGTAGCTGGCGGTATTGAGGAACACGACGCCCGGGGCGAACTCGCGCTGCGCGTCGGAGATCGAGATGCTCATGCTCCGATCATCGCCACTCGCCGAGCCATAGGTCAAAGTGGCATCTTCTGCACTGCCCATAAATCTGATTGATAGCTTGGGGCCATGCTGGACCTGCACCGCGGCCGGATCCTGCGCGAGGTGGCGCGGCGGGGGTCGATGACCGCCGCCGCCAAGGCCCTCAGCTACACCCAGCCCGCCGTGTCCCACCACATCGCCCGGCTGGAGGCCGAGGTCGGCACGCCGCTGGTCATCCGGCACGGCCGCGGCGTCCGCCTCACCGAGGCCGGCCGGATCCTGGTCGAGCACGTCGAGGACGTCATGACCCGCATGGCCGACGCCGAGGAGCAGATCGCCGCCATCGCCGGGCTGCGCGCCGGGCGGGTACGGGCCGCGGTGTTCCCCACCGCCACGGCCGCGCTGCTGCCCGACGCGCTCGCCGCGCTGCACCGCCGCGTCCCCGGCGTCACCGTCACCCTGATGGAGGCCGAACCGCCCCAGGCGCTGGAGGCGCTGCGCTGCGGCGAGGTCGATCTGGCCGTGGTGTTCTCCTACCCGCAGGGGCCGCCCGACGCCGACGCCCGCTTCCGTGAGGTGGCGCTGTGCGAGGACCCGATCCTGGTCGCCGTCCCCGACACCCACCCCCTCGCCGACCCGGCGGCCGGCGAGGAGCCGCGGCTGGAGCAGCTGGCGCAGGAGACCTGGGCGACCGGGTGCCAGCGGTGCCGCGGCCACCTGCTGCGCGCCTGCGAGCAGGCCGGATTCCAGCCCCGGATCGCGTTCGCCACCGACGACCACATCGCCGTGCAGCGCCTGGTCGCGCGCGGCCTGGCCGTCACCGCGCTGCCCGCGATGGCGTTCACCCTGCACCGCGAACCGGGCCTGGCCCTGCCGCCGCTGCCGGCGCTCGGCCGCCGCCAGGTCACCGCGATGGTGCCCGCCGGGCCACGGCCGCCCGCCGTCGCCGCTCTGCTGGACGAACTGGCCGCCGCCGCGCGCCATCACCAGCCCCATCCGCACCCGCCGCCCCACAAATTCCGGCATTTCCAGACAGCCGGAGACGATGATCAGGCGCACGCCGCCTCTTGACGCCCGCGTGCCGGGGCGCCATAACCTTCGTGACGCCGCGCGCCCACGAGGGAGACACCGATGCCGTCCATCACCGTCGAAGACGCCACCGTCCACTACGCGGCCGAGGGCAACGGCCCGGGCCTGGTGCTGGTGCACGGAACCCAGGGCAGCGGCGAGACCAACTGGGCCCACCTCGTGCACGCCTTCACCGACGCGCGCACCGTCATCCGCCCCGACTTCAGCGGCAGCGGCAAGACCACCGACGGCGGCGGTGAGCTGAGCGTGGAGGGGTTGGCCGGGCAGGTCGCCGCCGTGGCGCGCGCCGCCGCCGACGGGCCCGCGGACGTGGTCGGGTTCTCGCTCGGCGCCGTGGTCGCCGCGGCCGCCGCCGCGCTGCGGCCCGGCCTGGTGCGCCGCCTGGTCCTGGTCGCGGGCTGGCCGTACACCGGCGACGCCCGCCAGCGGCTGATGTTCCAGCTCTGGCGCGACCTGGTCGCCCAGGACTTCCAGCTGTTCAACCGGATGGCCGTGCTGTGCGGCTTCAGCCCCGCGTTCGTCGAGGCGATGGGCGAGCAGGGCATCGCCGAGGCCGTCGCGTCCGGATCGCGCGAACCGGGCCTGGACCGCCAGATCGACCTGGACCTGCGCGTCGACATCCGCGGCCTGCTGCCCGGCATCACCGCGCCGACCCTGGTCGTCGGGCTCACCCAGGACCAGATGGTGCCCGGCTGGGGCCCGTCCGCGCTGCACGAGGGCATCTCCGGCAGCCGCTACACCGAGATCGACAGCGGCCACATGGTGATCTTCGAACGCCCCGCCGAGCTGGTCGACCTGGTCCGCGGCTTCATCCTCGACTGACCCGCCCCGGCTGAGGCGGCGCCGCTGGTCCCGGGGTTGATAGGGTTTACGAACGAGCATTCACTAACCCTGGGGAGGACGGCCGGTGGCACGACCGCGCACCACCAGCGACGAGGCGATCCTGGCCGCGGCCGCGCGGGCGCTCGGCCGGATGGGCCCCGGACGGCTCACCCTCGGCGTGGTCGCCGAGGAGTCGGGCCTGTCCCCCGCCACCCTGGTCCAGCGGTTCGGCTCCAAACGCGGCCTCCTGCTGGCGCTGGCGCGCCGCGCCGAGGACGGCGCCCGCGAACCGTTCGAACGGGCCCGCCGCGACCACCAGAACCCGCTCGACACCCTGCACGCCGCCCTCGCCGACCTGGCCAGGGGAGTCCGAACGCCCGAGGAGATGGCCAACAGCCTGGCGTTCCTGCAACTGGACCTCACCGACCCCGAGTTCCGCGCGCACGCCGCCGCGCACGCCCACGCCATGCGCGACCAGATCGCCGCGCTGCTCAGCGAGGCCTCGGCCGCCGGGCTCCTCACGCCCGCCGCCGACCCGCGGCGGCTGGCCCGCGCGGTCCAGGTCGCCTACAACGGCACCCTGATCGTCTGGGCGCTCACCGGCGACGGTGATCTCGCCGCCGCGCTGCGCGAGGACGTCGGGGACCTGCTGGCGCCCCACCGGACCTGAAACTGGCGCCCTGCCAATAACGTTGGGCACACTGAAGGGACCGAACGGTGCGCGAAGGGGGCGGCATGGGCGGCACGGCCGAACGCGACGATCTGGTGCGCGCGGGCAGGGCGATGGCGATCGCCACCGTCGCCTCGCGCGCCACCGGCTTCCTGCGCGTGCTGGCCATGGGCGCCGCGATCGGGCTGTCCTCGGGCCTGGCCTCCAGCTACACCGCAGCCAACACCTTCCCCAACGCACTGTTCGAACTGCTGTTCGGCGGCGCGCTCGCCAGCGTCATGGTGCCGCTGCTGGTACGGGCCGCCGAGCAGGACCGCGCCGCCGGCGACCTGTACGCGCGGCGGCTGCTGTCCCTGGTGATCTACCTGCTCGGCGCCGCGACACTCGTCGCGGTGCTGCTGGCACCCCAGATCGTCAGCGTGTACGCGGTCGGGTTCCACGGCGCGCAGCGCGAGGCCGCGATCGGCTTCACCCGCTTCTTCCTGCCGCAGATCTTCTTCTACGGGATGAGCGCCGCGCTCGCCGCCGTCCTCAACGCGCGCGGCAAGATGACCGTCCCGATGTGGGCGCCCGCCGCCAACAACCTCGTGGTCATCGCCACCGCCGGGGTCTACCTGCTGATCGGCGGCACCCAGCGGCTGGGCGACCTCACCCCCGCCCAGAGCCTGGTGCTGTCGATCGGCACCACCGGCGGGGTGATCGCCCAGATGCTCGTGCTGGCCTGGGCGAGCCGCCGCGCCGGGTTCCGCCTGCGGCCCAAGGCCGACCCGCGCGGCATCGGCGTACGGCGCATCCTGCGGCTGGCCGGATGGACGCTCACCTCGGTGCTGGCCGCGCAGGCCGCCGTGCTGTGCACCACCCGGCTCATGTCGAAGGCCGCGCCCGGCGCCATCGCCGTCTACGGCAACGCCTACACCCTCTTCCAGCTCCCCTACGCGGTGATCGCGGTCACCGTGATGACCGGGATGCTGCCCCGCATGAGCCGCGCCGCCGCCGGCCGCGACCTGGCGGCCGTGACCGCCGACCTGTCACGCAGCCTGCGCCTCACCGGCGTCGTGCTGCTGCCCGTCGCGGCCGCGCTGGTGCTGCTCGGCCCGCAGATCACCACCGTGCTGTTCGGCCCCGGCGGCGCCGCCCAGGCAGGCCCCGCCGTCGCGGTCTTCGGCGTCGCGCTCGTGCCGTTCGCCGCGTACCAGATCATGATGCGGACGCTGGCCGCCCTGCAGGACACCCGCACCCAGGCCCTGATCGGCATCACCGTCGCCGCCGTCACCGCCACCGGAGCCCTCACCGCCGCCCACCTGGTGCACGGCCCGCTCCTGGTCGCGGTCATGGCGGGCTGCTCGGCCACCGGCTACACCGCCGGAGCCCTCATCGGCGCGCACGTACTGCGGCGCAAGCTCGGCCGCATCGACGGGCACCGCCTGGCCACCAGCCACGCCCGGATGTCGGCCGCCGTGATCCCCGCCGCGCTCGCCTCCCTCGCCGTCCTGGCCCTCATCGGCCCCGCCGCCGGTGACGGCCGCGCCGGATCGCTGGCGACGCTGGCGGCCGTGGCGCTCGCCGGAGCCGGGCTGTACGCGGCGGCCTCACGCTGGATGCGGGTCCCCGAGTTCGGGATCGTGGTCGGCGCCTTCCCGTTCGCCCGCCACCGCTGACCCCCGCCCGCGCCCCTCAGCCGGCGGCGCGGACCAGGCGCGCACCCAGCTCGCGTAGCCGGTCGGCGAGCTCGGCCGGCTCACGGACCTCGAAATCCACGTCCAGATAGGCGATCCGCAACGCCGTGTACTCCATCGAGTCGGCGGCCAGGCGCAGCACGCAGGAGTGCTCGTCCACCGGCTCCACCTCGGCGTCGCTCACCCGGTACCGGTCGGCGAGCTCCTCGGCCGAAACGTGCACCAGCAGCACCGCCTGCACCGACGGCCGTGAGGCCGCCAGCGCCCCGCGCACGAACTCCGCCGCGCTCGCGCCGCCCGGCAGCTCACGCGGGCCCGCCCGCACCCCCGTTCCGGCGGGATCGTCCATGCGGTCGACGCGGAACGTCCGCCAGCCGGCCCGCTCCACGTCCCAGGCCACCAGGTACCAGCGGCGCCCCGCCCACACCAGCCCCTGCGGCTCGGCCAGCCGCCTGGTCTGATCGCCCTCCTTGGCCCGGTAACCGAACCGGACCCGCTCCCGGTCACGGCTGGCCGAGGCCAGCAGCGTCAGCGTCTCCGGATCCGCCGCCGGGCCCGCAGGCGGCTCCGCCAGTGGCGCCGAATGGGTGTGCAGGGCGCCGACGCGGCGCCGCAGCCGGTCCGGCAGCACCTGCTCCAGCTTGGCCAGCGCCCGCAGCGAGGTCTCCTCGATCCCCGCGACCGCACCGCCCGCAGCGCCGCCCGCCGCACCGCGCAGCCCCACGGCGATCGCGACGGCCTCCTCGTCGTCCAGCAGCAGCGGCGGCATCGCCGTCCCCGCCTCCAGCCGGTAGCCGCCCACCGACCCCAGCGTGGCGTGCACGGGATAGCCCAGGTCGCGCAGGCGGTCCACGTCGCGGCGGACCGTGCGGGCGCTGACGGAAAGGCGCCGCGCCAGTTCCGGGCCGGTCCATTCGCGGCGCGTCTGCAGCAGCGACAGCAGAGACAGCAGCCGGGCAGAGGTGTCGGTCACCTACCCCAGTATCCCCGCAATGAGGACAGGCCCTGACCTCATTCGCTCATAGCCTCGGCATCGCCGGTGAAAAGCCGGCGAAACGATCAGGAGGAGCAGCGTGCACAGCGACCACATCGTGATCAGCGGGGCCCGGGAGAACAACCTCAAGGACGTCTCCCTGCGCATCCCCAAGGAGAAGATCGTGGTGTTCACCGGGGTGTCGGGATCGGGCAAGTCCTCGATCGTTTTCGACACCATCGCGATCGAGTCGCAGCGGCAGCTGAACGAGACGTTCACCTGGTTCATCCGCAACCGGCTGCCCAAGCACGAACGCCCCGACGCCGACGTCATCGACGACCTGTCCACCGCGATCGTCGTCGACCAGAGACCGATCGGCGGCAACTCCCGTTCCACCGTCGGCACCATGACCGACATCCACTCGGTGCTGCGCGTGCTGTTCTCCCGCTACGGCACCCCCAGCGCGGGCGGCGCGGGCGCCTACTCCTTCAACGACCCGCACGGCATGTGCCCCGAATGCGACGGCCTGGGCCGGGTGGTGCGGCTGGACCTGGACAAGCTGCTGGACACCTCCAAGTCGCTGAACGAGGGCGCCATCGACTTCCCCCAGGTCGCCCCCGGCACCTGGCAGTGGGGCCTGTACGCCAAATCCGGGCTGTTCGACCCCGACAAGCCGCTGCGCGAGTACACCGAGGAGGAGTGGGAGCTGCTGTTGCACGGCAAGGGCTTCAAGCTGGCGAGCGGCAACACCTATCAGGGCCTGGCCGACCGGTTCGAACGGCTGTGGATCAACCGCGACCTCAGCTCCCTGTCGGACAAGAACCGTGAGGCGGCGCTGCGCGTCACGACGGAGCGGACCTGCCCGCTGTGCGACGGCGCCCGCCTGAACCAGGACGCGCTCGCCGCCCGCATCGACGGCCACTCGATCGCCGACCACTGCCGGATGGAGATCAGCGACCTCATCGCGGCGCTCGGCCGCATCCGGGGCGGCGGCGCCGAAGCGGTCGCCGCGACCGCCGTCACCCGGCTGCGGCGGCTGGAGGAGATCGGCCTCGGCTACCTCAGCCTGGACCGCGAGACCTCCACGGTGTCGGGCGGCGAGGGCCAGCGGCTCAAGGTCGTACGGCACCTGGGCTCCAGCCTCACCGGCATGACCTACATCTTCGACGAGCCCAGCGTCGGCATGCATCCGCGCGATGTCGGCCGCCTGAACGCCCTGCTGCGCCAGCTGCGCGACCGCGGCAACACCGTGCTGGTGGTCGAGCACGACCCCGACGTCATCCGCGTCGCCGACCACATCGTCGACATGGGCCCCGGCGCGGGCACCGCCGGCGGCCAGGTCGTGTTCGAGGGCACCCTCGCCCAGCTCGAACGCGCCGACACCCCCACCGGGATCGCGCTGCGCCGCGGCACCGGCGTCAAGGACGCCTTCCGCGAACCGACCGGCTGGCTGACCGTCACCGCGGACCGCCTCCACAACCTCACCAACGTCACCGCGCGCTTCCCCGCCGGCGTGCTGTCGGTCGTCACCGGCGTCGCAGGATCCGGCAAGAGCACCCTGGTGTCGCGCGTGCTGGTCGGCGCGCACCCCGGCGCCATCGTGGTCGACCAGTCGGCGATCGCCGCCTCGCGCCGCTCCAGCCCCGCCACCTATCTCGGCATGATGGACCAGATCCGGCGCCTGTTCGCCGACGCGAGCGGCGCCGACGCCGGGCTGTTCAGCTTCAACTCCAAGGGCGCCTGCCCCGAATGCGACGGCAACGGCTTCACCGTCACCGACCTGGCCTACATGGACCCGGTCACCACCCGCTGCCCGGCCTGCGGCGGCACCCGCTACCGCCCCGAGGCGCTCGCGCACACCCTGCACGGCCGCACCATCGTCGACGTGCTGGCCATGACCGCCGAGGAAGCGCTGGCCTTCTTCACCGAGCACGGCGGCGGCAATGGCAACGGCGGCGCCAAGATCGTGTCGCGGCTGCGGGCGCTGAACGAGGTCGGGCTGGGCTACCTGGGCCTTGGCCAGCCGCTCAGCACCCTGTCGGGCGGCGAGCGCCAGCGCGTCAAGCTCGCCGTGCGGCTGCGCGAGACCGGCGCGGTGTACGTGCTGGACGAGCCCACCACCGGCCTGCACATGGCCGACGTCGACACCCTCGTGGCGCTCATGGACCGCCTCGTGGACGCCGGCAACACCGTCATCGTCATCGAGCACAACCTCGACGTGGTGAAACGCGCCGACTGGATCATCGACCTCGGCCCCGGCGGCGGCAAGCACGGT
The DNA here is from genome assembly GCF_017573505.1 of Actinomadura barringtoniae. Taxonomy (GTDB): domain Bacteria; phylum Actinomycetota; class Actinomycetes; order Streptosporangiales; family Streptosporangiaceae; genus Spirillospora; species Spirillospora barringtoniae. The sequence goes on along the minus strand of NZ_JAGEOJ010000028.1, from coordinate 60,863 downwards.
GGCCGCGTGATCTTCGCCGGAACGCCCGCCGACCTGCTCGCCGACACCGGCTCCAGAACCGCCGAGCACCTGCGCCGCGACGTCGCCCGCGCCGCCTGACCGTGCCGTCCGGTGGCAGCATGCACCGACTTTGGTCTATACGGCGATAGCGCATCGGCCGCATCGAGCCCGCCCCCGCGCCCGGCAACCTGGAAGGGTGAACAGCGCAGGGGCAGGCAACGGCGGCCGATGGACGCTCGACCACCAGGGACACCGCCTGGAGATCGAGACCGAACGGACCGGCTGGCAGCGCGTCATCAGGCTCTACGTCGACGGCGAGCAGGCCGCCGAACAGGACGAGGTCCTGATCAAGGGCGAGGTCGAGCACGGCGAAGCCAAGATCGTGGTGGCCTTCGACCCGCTCGGCCTGCGCGACGGCCAGGCCGGCCGCGTCGAGCTCGTACCGCCCAAGCCCGACGACGCCAAGAAGGACCAGGGCAAGCAGGACAAGGCCAAGGACGAGAGCAAGGACGACGACAAGGCCAAGGCCGAGAAGGTCTCGTTCACGCCTCCCCCGGGCACCCGGGCTGAGCGGCGCGAGGAGCTGGCGCGGCGCTACCCCAAGCTGTACGCCTCGCGGCTGGTGGTCGCGGCCGTCGGCAAGGTGGCGTTCGGGCTGCTGGGCGTCGGCGCGCTGATCAAGGTGCTGCTGTCGTACGTGCCCTGGCCGCACGTCGACCTGCCCAAGATCGACCTGCCGTCGATCCCGCTGCCCGGCATCTCCCTGCCCGACCTGCCGCTGCCCGACGTCTCGCCGCCGGGCTGGCTGGCGGTGATCCTGGGCACGAGCAAGTTCTGGGTGCCGGTCCTGATCGCGGCCGGCGCCGCGGTCAAGGAGGTCCAGCGCCGCAAGAAGTCAGCCGCTGAGCAGGGCGAACAGCCCGGCGCAGGTCAGGGCGACCATGACGGCGGCGATCGGAAGCTGGCCGAGAAGCGTCCGTCCGGGCGGCTGGGTCCGCAGGGCCAGGTCGTGCGCGGCGATGGTGGCGCCGATGTGCCCCAGGACGATCGCGTTGACCTGGACCTGGGCGGTGATGGTGGGGCTGACCAGCCCGTAGTCGACGCGGTAGCCGGTCGAGCCGAGCAGGTTCAGGCCGGTGCCGAACGGGTCGCTGGCCAGGATGAAGGTCATCTGCCCCTCGAGCATGAAGAACGAGAAGTAGTGCGCGAGGGTGTAGCCGAACGCGATCGGCAGCAGCGTCGCGGCGAAGCGGCCGGGGAGCTCGGCGGGATCGTCGCCGGTCAGCGCCGCGCTCACCCGTAGCGCGCCGACGTACAGCACCGCGACCCCCGCGATCGCGGCCGCCAGGCCCAGCGTCCCGGCGACGATGCTGGTCGGGTCGACGTTGTCGCGCCAGTACGTGGTGCGGGTGATCCCGTCGAAGCCGGTCGAGCCGATCAGCACGCACGCCGCCGCCGTCAGCCCCGCCTCGCCGGTGACCCGCATCAGCCCGGTCAGCGGGGTCCGCAGCACCAGCGTCCCGTCCGCGCGCCGCCCGATCGGGCACAGCCGCGCCATCAGGCTGGAGTAGGCCTCGAAGCCGTCGCAGCGGGTGAACCAGTCCCGCCCGTACACCCAGGCCAGGCCCACGTTCAACGCTGCGTAACCGCAGATCAGCGCGCCGACCAGGCGCGGGTCCGAGCGATGCGGGGCGACCAGCTCCAGCCATACGAACCCGGTGAGCCACCCCGCCGCGGGCCAGTAACCCAGCCGCTTGGACAGCGGGCGCCGGCCCTGGGCGCCGGTGCGGGTGAGGGCGCACAGCGCGGCGTGCAGGGTCCTCAGCGGGTTGACGCGCCGCCACACCGGGCCGAGCAGCACGCTGACCGGCACCAGCCCCACCCAGAACGTCACGAACAGCGCCCACGGCGCCAGGTTGCGGCTGTCGGTACCGGGCCCGGCCACCGCCACCACCAGCACGAACGCGGTCGCGGCGAACGCCAGCACCCGCCCGGTGACCGTCAGCGCGCGCGAGTCCAGTACGCGGGCGATCCGGGCGGGCAGCGGCCGCCCGGCGTCCGGGCTCAGCCGCGGGCGGCGCCACGCCGCCGTCAGGGCCAGGAACGACGCGGCGACCGCCGCGCCGCCGCCGATGATCGCGGTGACGGCGTCCATGGGCAGGTCGGTGCGGCCGCCGAGCCCGTGCGCGAGGACGTGCACCGGTCAGCTCACCTGCAGCTCGAAGACGCGGGCCCCCGAGTGGTGCAGTTCGGCCTCGAACACCCCCGGCTTGTCGGCGACCAGCTGCAGCGTCCCGGGACGGCCGGGCTGAAGCTCCAGCTCGCGGTCGTAGCCATGCAGGTGGAACTCCTCGCCTGCGTCGCTGGTGACGGTGATCCGCACGGTCGAGCCCAGGTGCACCTTCACCGTCCTGCGGGCGGTCTGGACTTTCCCCCGGGTGACGGTGGCGGTGACGGTGGTGACATCGGTCTTACCCGGCGAGCGGGTTCCGGCGGTCTGTGCCGGGGAGGACCCGCCCGAGCTCCCCGACGGCGCGGAGCCCCCGGACGCCGAGCCCCCGGAGTCCGGCGCCGGCTTGCCGCATCCCGCGGCGGCCACCAGCATCCCGGCGGTCAACGCCGCCATCACGGTCCATCGCGCCGCGCGTCGCATGTCGCTCCCTTCGATCCGGTGGCTAACACCACAGACGGTGACACTAGACAATGACACATAGACGGATGACATACTCCATTCGGGGGGCGTTCAATCACCGTTTGGTCGGCAATGGGAGTGACCCGTGTGGGAGCGAGTGAACGACACAGGACTGACCGCCGCCCTGCAGCTGGCGGCGGCGCAGAACAAGCCCGCCGGCGGCGCAGCGCTTGACCAGGTCTTCATCGCCTCGGGCGCCGCGGCCGTCCTCACCACGTTCCTGCTGGTCTTCGGCTGGGGACACCGCACCGGCAAGATCAACGTGCTGGCGCGGCTCGCCGCCCTCTCCGAACGCGGCCCCGGGCGCGGCCTGCCCGGCTGGGCCGCGCTGCCCTCGGTGGTGGCGCTGGCGTCCCTGCTCACCGCGCTGCTCGGCATGTACTGGGACATCTCCCTGCACATCTCGCACGGCCGCGACGAGGGCCCGCTGGCCAACATCGCCCACTACCCGATCCTCATCGGCCTGTTCGGCATCTTCACCGCCGGAGTGCTGGCCGTGACGCTGCCCAAGGGCGAACGCCCCGGCGCCGCCGCCGTGCGCATCACCCGCGACTGGTACGCCCCGACCGGCGGCGTCCTGCTCGCCGGAGCCGGGTTCTACGCGCTGCTCGGCTTCCCCCTCGACGACATCTGGCACCGCATCTTCGGCCAGGACGTCACCCTGTGGGGCCCCACCCACCTGATGCTGATCGGCGGCGCCGGGCTCTCGCTGGTCGCCATGATGATCCTGGAACGCGAGGGCCGCCGCGCCTGGTCCGGCTCCGAGGGCGAGGAGCCGCCCGCCGCCGCCCGCTGGATCCGCCGCGGCATGATGGCCGGCGGCCTGCTGGTCGGCCTGTCGGTCTTCCAGGCCGAGTACGACTTCGGCGTCACCCAGTTCCGCCTGGTCCACCAGCCGCTGCTGATCGCGCTGGCCGCCGGGTGCGCCCTGGTCGCCGCCCGCCTGTGGGTCGGCCGCGGCGGCGCGATCTTCGCGGTCGTGTTCTACATGCTGGTACGCGGCGGCGTCTCGCTCATCGTCGGCGGCGTCATCGGCGAACTGTGGGCGGCCGTCCCGCTGTACTTCGCCGAGGCGCTCTGCGTGGAGCTCGCCGCGCTCGCCCTGGCCCGGCGACCGCTCGCGCTCGGCGCGGTCAGCGGCGTGCTCATCGGCACCGCCGGGTTCGGCGCCGAGTACGGCTGGAGCCACGTCGCGATGCGGCTGCCCTGGACCACCGACATCCTCGTCGAAGGCATGATCATGGCCGTGGTCGGCGGCGTCGCCGGCGGCCTGTGCGGCGCGATGCTCGCCGAAGGGCTGGAGGGCCGCCTGCCCCGCCCCGCGATCTCCCGGACGCTGCTGGCCGTATCCCTGGCCGGGGTCGCCGCCGCGATCGCCAACGGCCTCATCATCAACGTCCCGCACGGCCAGAGCGCCACCGTCACCCTCACCGACACCCACGGCGACGCCGCCCACCGCACCGCCAACGCCAAGATCGTCCTGTCGCCGCCCGGCGCCGTCGACGACCCCGCCTGGGTCACCGTCACCGGCTGGCAGGGCGAGGGCCTGCAGGTCCAGCACCTGATCAAGGAGGGGCAGGGCGTCTACCGCACCCGCGAGCCGATGCCCGTCCACGGCGACTGGAAGACCCTGATCCGCATCCACGACGGCCGCACCCTGGCCGGGGTGCCCGTCTACCTGCCCAACGATCCGGCGATCGGCGCCAAGGAACTGCCCGCCGCACAGCACTTCACCCGCCCCGTGCAGAGCGAGAAGAAGATCCTGCAGCGCGAGCTGAAGAGCGGCGTGCCCGGCTGGCTGTGGCTGGCCTGCTCTGCGGTCGTGCTGTTCTGCACCCTCGTGCTGATCATCTCGCTCGGCTGGGGCGTGTCGCGGATCTCCCGCTCGCTACCCCCCGAGGGCGCCAAGCGGCCCGAGCCGGTCCGTCCCAAGGTCCCCGCGTGAACGGCGTGAACGGCGTGACAGGCGCCGACGGAGTCCTGGCCACCCATTCCGCCATCACCGCCCTGCCGTTCTTCGTGCCCACCTTCATCGTCGTCGCGGTGATCGCCTTCGTGATCTGGCGGGACCGCCGCCGCGGCGACGACGAAGAGCACACCGACGCCTCCTGACCTCACCCGGAAGCAGCCAGAGATCAGGCCTGCGCCAGCAGCCGGTCGACCAGTCCGGCGATGTAGTCGGGGGTGAGCGGGCCCGCGCCGAACAGGACGCGGATGTACATCGGGGCCATGACGTGGTCGAGCACGCCCATCACGTCGGGTGGCTGCTCGCCGCGTTCGGCGGCGCGGTCGAGCATGGCCTGCACGAACTTGGTGCGTTCGGCGAGGAAGTCGTCACGCGCCCGCAGACCCGCCTCGCCCCGGTTGGACAGGGCGACGGTCAGGCGCAGCACCGCCAGGCCGTCGGGTCCGGTGATCTCGCGCGCCACCTGGGCCGCGTAGGCGTGCAGGTCACCGGCCAGGCTCCCGGTGTCGGGCATCGGTGACTGCGTGTTCAGGCGCGTGAGCGCCACGTCGGTGAGCAGGGCCTCCAGGGTGCCCCACCGGCGGTAGACGCTGGTATCGGCCACGCCCGCGCGGGCCGCGACGTCACCGACCGTGAACTCGCCGTAGCCGCGCTCGGCGACCAGGTCCGTGACGGCCTGATGCACCGCGGCCCCGACACGGGCGCTGCGCCCGCCGGGCCGCCGGACCGGCTTCATTTCTTCCATGGCGCCACCTTAGCGCAGTTGCCAGTTGCGTTAACGCGTCCCATCAGTTACCTTCCTAACGCAGTAGCAAACTGCATTAGGAGGATGGATGACGTCTGTACCGCCGGTGGCCGCGCCGAACCGGGCGCTGTTGCTCACGGTGACCTGCCTGGGGCAGTTCATGGTGCTGCTGGACAACACGATCGTCGGCGCGGCACTGCCCGACATGCAGGAACGGCTGCACACCCAGCTGACCGGGCTGCAATGGATCGTCGACGCCTACGTGCTGCTGGTCGCCATGCTGTTGCTGTCGGGCGGCGTCTTCACCGACCGCTTCGGCCGCAAGAAGATGTTCCTGGCCGGCGTCGTGGTGTTCACCGCCGCGTCCGCCCTGTGCTCGGTCGCGCCCTCGATCGGCTGGCTGATCGCCGGGCGGGTGCTCCAGGGCATCGGGGCCGCGGCGCTCAGCCCCGCCTCGCTGGCCCTGCTCGTCGCCGCCTATCCGGTTCCGCAGGAACGCGTCAGGGCGATCGGGCTGTGGGCCGGATTCAGCGGAATCGGCCTGGCCGCCGGGCCGGTGGCCGGTGGCGTTCTGGTGGAGGCCTTCGGCTGGCCCGCCATCTTCCTGGTCAACCTGCCCGTCGGCGCGGTCCTGCTGGTCGCCGGCCTGCGCGTGCTGAACGACTCCCGCAACCCCGGCGCCCCGGCGATCGACGTCCCCGGAACGGCCCTGTCCGTCCTGGGTGTGGGGGCGCTCACCTACGGGCTGATCGAGGGCGGCTCCCGCGGCTGGACCTCACCGGTGATCCTGAGCAGCTTCGCCGCCGCGGCCGTGATCCTCGCCGCTTTCCTAGTCGTCGAAGCGCGGGTTCCGGCACCGATGCTGCCCCTGCGGCTCTTCCGGGAACGGCTGTTCACCGTCTCCAACACCGCGATGGTCGTGGTCGGTTTCGCGCTCATGGGCTCGTCGTTCTTCTTCTCCCAGTTCTTCGTCTACGTCCAGGGCACCTCGATCCTGCGAGCCGGGGTGCAGACCCTGCCCGCCACGCTCGCGATGGTCATCGTCAGCCCGTTCGCGGGACGCCTCGCCGCCCGGCACGGCTTCCGGATCATGGTCACCATCGGCCTGGCACTGGCTGGGCTGGGACTGCTGGCCCTGGGCTTCGTGCACGCCGACACCCCCTACGCCAACGTGTGGTGGCGCCTCGCCGTCGTCGGCATCGGCTTCGCACTCACCATGTCCCCGCTGACCGGCGCCGCCATCCAGGCGGTCAACCCCCAGGAAGGCGGCCTGGCCTCAGGCGTCAGCAGCACCACCCGGCAGATCGGCGCGGTCCTCGGCGTGGCGCTGCTCGGAGCCGTCGTCCGCACCCGCCAGTCCGGCGGCGCCTCCTTCGAGGCGGGCCTCAACAGCGCCTTCATCGTCGCCGGCATCGTCACCCTGGCCACAGCCGTGTTCACCGGCCTGTGGCTGATCAGGAGCACCGAGCCGGCACGACCGGCAAGCCCGGCCCCCCGCGTTCCCGAGAACACCACAAGCCGCTGACGCGGCCACCGATCAGAAATCCTCCGCCACGTCGTCAGTCCTGGTAGCCCCTCACCACCGGTGGAAGGATTGACGACCATGACCGACGCCAGCCCGGCAGGCGCCGACAAGGCCGCGTTCATCGCGGCGGCCCGCTCAAGTGACACGGCGCAGTTCGCGCTCATCACCGAGCGCTACCGGCGTGAGCTGCAGGTGCACTGCTACCGCATGCTCGCGAATTACGAGGACGCCCTGGACATGACGCAGGAGACGTTCCTGCGGGCGTGGAACAAGCGGGAGTCGTTCAAGGGCAACGCCGCGCTGCGGACCTGGCTGTACCGGATCGCGACGAACGCCTGCCTCGACTTCCTGGACAAGCGCAACGACCGCACACCCGTGCCCGCGGGCGCGGGCTTGGAACTGCATTACCTGCAGCCCTACCCCGACCGGATGCTCCCGGAGGACCCGCAGGAATCGGTGGTGGCGCGGGAGACGATCGAGCTGGCGTTCATCATCGCCGTCCAGCATCTGCCGCCGCGGCAGCGGGCGGTGTTCATCCTGCGCGACGTCATCGGCTGGCCGGCGTCGAAGGCCGCCGACGCCCTCGAGCTGACCGTCGCATCGGTGACCAGCGCACTGCAGCGGGCGCGCGTGACGATGCGCGAGCAGCTGCCCGGCCGCCGCCTGGACTGGCGGAGCCCGGCCACGCACGAGCTGTCGAATGACGAGCGCGGCGTGGTGAAGTCCTACATCGACGCCCATCAGCGCAACGACGTCGACGGCCTGATGGCCCTGCTGCGCGAGGACCTGCGCTTCGCGATGCTGCCCGACCCGGGCACCGTGATCGTCACGGCCAAGGACGCGGTGGACGGCTGGGTCTCCGGTGGGCTCTTCCAGCGCGGCAAGGACGACTGGCGATGCATCGCCACGACGGTCAACCGCATGCCCGCCGCCGCGCTGTACCTGCGTGCCCCCGACGACCCGGAATACCGTTTGTTCACCATCGCGGTCCTGCACATCGTCGACGCGAAGATCACCGAGCTCACCGGGTTCGACGCCACCGACAAACCATGGCTGGGCCTGCCCGCGACGCTGTGATCAGCGAGGATTCCCTCATCGCCTCGTCTCGTACCGGGTCAGCAGCACGCCGCCGGGAAATGTCCGAGTCTCGACCAGGTTCAGCTTCACCCAGCCGTCCAGCGCGGTGAAGAACGGCGTGCCGCCGCCCACCAGGACCGGGTGGGTGACGATCACGTACTCGTCGATCAGTCCGGCCCGCATGGCCGTCCCGGCGAGCGTCGCGCCGCCGATGTCCATCGGGCCGCCGTCCTCGGCCCTGAGCCGGGAGATCTCGGCGACCGCGTCGCCGGTGACCAGGCGGGTGTTCCAGTCGACCTTGTCGATCGTCGACGAGAACACCACCTTCGGCATGTCCCGCCAGCGGCGCGCGAACTCGATCTCCGCCGGTGAGGCACCCGGCTGCTCGTCGGCGGTCGGCCAGTGGGGGCTCATCGCCTCCCACAGCTTGCGCCCGTACAGCGCCAGATCGGTCGCGTCCACCCGGTCGGACCACCACTGGAACAGCTCGTCACTCGGCGACGAGTCCGGTCCCTCTCCCCCACTCCAGCCGAGGTCGTCGCCGGGCGCGGCGATGTAGCCGTCCAGGGTCGCGTTCATGCCGAAGGTCAGTTTCCGCATCGTGCCAGCCTCCCGTGAGTCGCTCTCACACATAAAGACGGACGCGACGCGGAAACCTAATCGGTGGCAGTTTCCTCACCGCATCCCAGCTGGGCCCAGGTGATCTTGCCTCCGAGTCCCGGCGTGGGCTCCCAGCCCCACGTGCGGCTGAGGTTCTCGATGATCCACAGCCCGCGGCCCGACTCGTTCACGAAGTCAGGCTCTCGCGGCTCGGGAACGCCCGGACCGTCGTCCCAGACCGACAGGTTCAGCAGCCCGTCGGCCACCACGTAATCGATCATGAAGACGAGCTTCTCGGGCTCCACCCGGACGGCATTGGTCACCAACTCACTCGTCACCAAGACCGCGTCGTCGCAGAACAAGGTCGCCTCCCACTCCTGCAGCGCCGCTTTCACCAGCTCACGGGCCACGGCTACCGCCGTCGGCTTGATCGCCAGAGCGAGCGCGTAGTGGGGACGGTCTTGGTTGAACGCAGGTGCGTGGTGCCACACGGGAGCTTCCGCCATGAGTCAGTGTCCGTAAGGTTCGGGATTTGTGTCGCACGTCACAGACTGACGGGCTAGCGTTGCTCTCGCCACGAGTTGTCGGCGATTTCCTACACGTGGGAGTCATTTATGGGTGTCGCAGAGTCACTGAACCCAGAGGACTCGTTCTGGCACTGCATAGCCGTCAACCTGCGAAGAGAGCGTCAGCGACGCAATCTCACCCTCCAAGCCGTCGCCGACATCATCAACGCTGCCTCAGAGGGTGTAGGAACTGCAGACCGGCAGGGGATCGGCAACTACGAGGCCAACCGGCTCCACATCACCGAGGAGCACGCCAGGGCTCTAGATCAGGCTTGGGGGACGACCTTCATTGCCTGGCGCAAGTTCGCGGTGCTTCTCGGCAGTGATGAGGACTGGTGGAAGCAACTCTTCGACTTTGAGAAGGGTGCGCTTGTGGTCAAGGTATGCATCCCGGATCTGGTCCCGGTGCCCCTGCAGACGGAGGGCTATGCCCGGGAGCTGATCCGGCAGTTCCAGCTCGTGTACGACATCGATGACGCGGTTCGCAGGCGGATGAGCCGGACCAAGGATCTGCGCGATCAGCTGCCCAAGATGTCCTTGTGGACCCTGATCGACGAGTCCGCTCTAGACCCGCCAATGCCCGTCGAGGTCAAGCGGGAGCAGCTCAACGCTCTCCTGGAACTGTCTCCTGGGGCGAGCATGCGGATTGTCCCGTCCTCCGCCAGGCTTCACGCTGGCGTTGGAGGGGGATTCCAGTTGATCACGACCGCAAAGGGTGTCGAGGTGGCCTACGTTTGGGCCCAACTGGAGGGCAGACTGGTTCATGACCCATCCGAGGTCAGGGAACTGGCGCTACGGTATGACCGAATTGGAGCGAGAGCCCTATCTGAAGAGGGTTCGCGCGAATTGGTAGCAAAGAAGTTGGAGCTTCTCCAGTGACCATCGAGTGGCGCAAGAGCACCAGGTCCGGCGGTGGCGGCACCGGCGGAGACTGCGTTGAACTGGGCGACCTGTCCACTGCCGTTGGCATCCGTGACAGCAAGAGCCCCGACACCGGGTACCTGGAGATCGGACGGCCCGAGCTGGCCCGCCTGGTCGCCAAGATCAAGGACGACGAGCTGGACATGCCCAGCCTCTAGGCCGCAATCGGCCTCTCGTAGTGTTGCGGTCATGACGAACCCGCCCTCCTCCGCCTACTTGTCCGAGCTGTTCTCCCTGGACGGCAGGGTCGCCGTGGTGACCGGAGGCAGCTCTGGCATCGGTCGCGCGATCGCCGGGGCGCTGGCGCGGGCGGGTGCGAGCGTGGTGATCGTGGCGCGGCGTGAGGCTGAGCTCGCCGCTGCCGTCGCGGACCTGGAGGCGTACGGGTGCCGGGCCGCATGGGTCAGCGCCGACCTGTCGTCGCGTGAGGGTGTACGGGCCGCGGCTGAGGACGTCGTCAAGTCGTTCGGCGAGCCCGACATCCTGGTGAACTCGGCCGGGATCAACCTGCGGCCGCCGATGGGCGAGCTCGGCGACGACGTCTGGGACGCCACCATGGCGGTCAACCTGGAGGCGCCGTTCCTACTGGGCGAACGGTTCGGGCCGGGGATGGCCGAGCGCGGGTTCGGGCGGATCATCCACGTCTCGTCCCAGCAGGCGCACCGCGCGTTCGTGCAGAGCGGCGCCTACGGGGTGTCCAAGGCCGGGTTGGAAGCACTGGCCCGCTCCCAGGCCGAGGCGTGGTCGCCGCACGGAGTCACCTGCAACACCCTCGTGCCGGGGTTTGTGATGACCCCGCTCAACACCCGGATCTCCAGCGATCCGGAGAGGGTCGCTTCTCTGGCCGCCCGCACGATGATCGGGCGGAACGGACTCGCCGAGGACTTCGCCGGCGCCGCCGTTTTCCTGGCGAGCGCCGCATCTGCCTACGTCACCGGGCAGGCGCTGTTCGTCGACGGCGGCTTCTCCACGCACTAGCTCGAGCTCAGTCCCACAGGGGAGAACGGCAGTCTTCAAGTCGCGGAGGACGTCGGGGTCGAGCAAGAATGGATCTTCATCAGGGGAGGAGTGCCGGTCGTCCCCGCCTTGACCTGGAGGAACCACGATGGAAGAAGACCTGCGCGCGGCCGAACGCCGCCTCCAAGCGGCCCAGCTGGCCGCGGACGCCGACGCCCTCGACGAGCTCCTCGACGACCGCCTGATCTTCACTTTCGACGGGTCGACCTACGGCAAGCAGGACGATCTCGAACTCCAGCGTTCAGGAGCCCAGTCGCTGAGCCGCCTCGAGGAGGAAGAACTGCAGGTCCTCGTCGACGGGTCCACCGGCGTCACCTGGTTCCTGGGCACCCTCGCGGGCACCTCGGGCGGCGCGGCCTTCCACGCCCGGATGCGCTATACCAGAACGTGGATCAAGGATGGCCAAGGACGCTGGAAAGTGATCGCGGCGCACGCCAGCGTGGTCACAGATTGATGGGGAATCCCAGCCCTCGCGCCTGACGCCTTACAGATCAACGATGGGCCAGCGAGTCCAGGAGTTCCCGGCCGTGCTGCCACGCGCCCAGATCGCTGGCGGAGTTGAGGTGTCCGCACGCGCCCGCCAGGTGCCATCGCGCCTCCTACCGCGCCGCGAACCCGGCGGCTGCCTCGGGGCTGCAGTACGGGTCGTTGGTGCTGCCCACCACCAGAGCCGGACACGGCAACGGTTGTGCCGACAGTTGGGTGAACGTGGCGGCTGCCTGGCGCGGGAACGCCCGCCCGTGCGGGTCGGGCGGCGCGACCAGGAACGCGCCGCCTGCCGGGCTTGAGGGGTTCTTGTTCAGCCAGGTGGACGCCGCCCAGCAGCCCAGGCTGTGGGCCACCAGCACAACCTGGCTGTCCCGCCGGGAAGCGTCGTCGTACGCCTCCTGGACAGCGTCGACCCAGTCATCCAGATCGGGAGCCGACCACGAAGCAGGCGAAATCCTCACCGCTGAGGTGCCCCACTGCCGCTCCCACAAGGTCTGCCAGTGCTGCTCGTCCGAGCCGTCGATGCCCGGGATGATGACGTACGCGACCACTGCCCACCACCATTTCACTCGTCGCTCCGCCTACATCAGCATGAGGAGGCCTGGACCTCGGTCAGTCGATGCCTTCGACGATGCGGAACTCGCGCTCGACGCCGTCGGAGAGCGCGACCAGCGCCTCCTGGTAGGCCGCACTCTCGCGGGCCGCGACGGCCTGTTCGAAGCTGTCGAACTCGACCAGGACGGTGCGCTCGGCGATTCCGCCGTCATACGCCACGACCCGACCGCCACGGACGAGGGTCCGACCGCCCCCGGCCCGGACCGCCGGACCGGCCAGTTTGTTGTAGGCAGCCAGCTTCTCAGGGTCTGCAATGGTGCGGTAGACGCTGACCCAGTAGCCCTTAGGCATCGAACCTCCAGTGTTGGGATGAGTGCATCTGACTTACGGGTTGGTCGTTTCGAAATCAGAAACGTCGAGTGGATGCTAGTGTTTCGAATAACGAAACGCAAGGAGAGTCATGCCGACGCCGCGCCCAGGATCACCAGTCCGTGGATCGACGACCGGCCATCCCCTCATGGCCGCGCTGGACCTGTTCGGCCGTCGGTGGGCGCTGCGCATTCTCTGGGAGCTGCGCGCGGGGCCGCTTGGTGCCCGCGCGCTGCTGGCACGGTGCGACGGTCTGTCATCCAGCGTCCTCTATCAGCGGCTCCGCGAACTCACATCGAGCGGGATCATCGCGCCCTCGGCCGATGGATACGAGCTCACTCGGCTGGGGACGGCACTCGGTCACGCCCTCCGTCCGCTCGACGAGTGGGCGATCACCTGGGCGCAGGAGCAAGAGGACAACGATCAGGAGCCCACGAGGACGTGAAGGCTTCGCCCACTGGAAGTAGCACCAAGGGCTCGTCGCTAGGCCCACAAGCCGGTGAGCGCGAGCGCCTCCTGCGGCGTGGCCGCGTGGCGGATGCCCGAGAGCGGGCGGCCCTGCTCGTCCAGCACCCGCCAGCCGCCCAGCTGCACCACTGGGGCCCGTCCGGCGCGCATCGCCAGTGCCAGTTCTGACAGCGTGCCCCACGAGCCGCCGACCACGATGACCGCGTCGGCGGCGTTGACGATGACGTTGTTGCGGGCTTCGCCCAGCCCGGTCGGGATCGCGACCGTCAAGTCCGGGCCCGCGTTCACCCGGTCGGCGTCCGGTAGCACGCCGACGACGATGCCGCCGGACGAGCGGGCGCCCGCGGCGGCGGCGGCCATCACCCCGCCGTGACCGCCGCACACCAGTACCGCCTCGCGTTCAGCCAGAAGGCGTCCGACCTCGTAGGCGTGTGCCCAGTCGGCCTCGGGGCAGTTGCGCGGACCGCACACCGCCACCTGCAGCGGCATCTATTCAGCGCCGTGCGCCGACGCCAGCTCGTCGATCCGCTGCGCCAGCTCGAAGTCCTTGCCGGTGAGCCCGCCCGCGCTGTGGGTGCTGAGTGCGAACGTGAGCGTGCGCCAGCGGATGTCGATGTCGGGATGGTGGTCGGCGTCCTCGGCCGCGCGGGCGACCGCCGCCACCAGCTCGATGCCCGCCATGAACGACGGCGCCTTCATCTGGCGGCGGATCTCCGCTCCGTCCCGGCTCCAGGAGGGCAGCTTGTCCAGCTCGGCGGCGATGGCCGCCTCGTCCAGCAGGTCCCGGGTCGCCATGGCCAGATCTCCCTTCGGTGACGCCTGCGCCTTCACCACCGAGTACATCACCCGGGGATCAGCGGCGATACAGCGCCAGCCGAGGGCACAGCGCGACCGCCTCCCGCGCGGGCGAGCGCAGCTCGTCGGGGACCTGCGGATCGTTCATGATCGGGTAGCCCCACTCGTCCAGCTCGATCAGCTCCGGCAGCAGCTCGGCGCACAGGCCCGCGCCGTCGCAGGCGATCCGGTCGATCTCCAGCCTCACGTTCTCCCCCTTCACCTGGTCAGCTCCCGGCCGAAGACCTCCAGCGCCGACCCCACCAGCCGTGCAACACCGTCGGGATGCGCGCAGCCGCCGCGTCCCGGCAGCAGGCCGAGGCGCCGCCGCAGCCGCACCAGCGCCGCCCGCGCGTCGGCCGTCCCCGGACGGTCGGCCAGCTCGCGCAGGTCGGCGGCGACCGCGGGCAGCCCGAACGTGCACGGGCCGCACTGGTGCGCGCCCTGCGCAGCCATCCACTCCACGATCGAGGCCGTCTGGTCCAGGCCCCTTCGACCGGGCGGCGGCACCGCGACGATGCCCGCGCCCATCGCGGCGCCCGCCGCCGCCAGCGGGCCCGGCGACAGCGGCAGCGACCACGCGTGCGCGCCGTTCAGCCACGCACCCCCGAACCCGCCGAACAGCACCGCGTCGGGCGGGAAGGACACTCCCCCGGCGTGCAGGATCTCGCTCACCGGCGTGCCCACCGGCACCTCCAGCACCATGGGCGGGCCGTCGCCGACCGAGAGGCTGATCAGCGTGGTGCCCGGCGCCTCCGCCGTGCCCTCCGAACGGAACCACCGCGCGCCGTACCGGGCGATCAGCGCCAGATGCGCGAACGTCTCGGCGTTGCTCACCAGCGTCGCCCGCCCGCCGACCCCCTTGCGGTACGGGACGGTGCTCGTCGGCACCGCCGATCCCCCGTTCAGCCAGTTGACCAGCGCGGTCTCCTGCCCCGACAGGAAACGGCGCGGGCCCTCCCGAACCTCGACGTCCAGTCCCGGTGGCACGGGCGTTCCCTCGGGCACCGCCAGGATCACCCGGTGCGCGCCGATCGTCCGCGCGGCGGCCAGCGCGCCCTCGACGACCAGCCGAGGCGCGTGCGCGAGCAGCCGGGCGTCCTTGGCGCTGAGCGGCTCGCCCTCCATCGCGTTCACCACCACGACCGGCGGACGCGAACGGCTGGAGGCGCCCGCCACCGCCGCTAGCTTGCGGGCCGTGGGGAACCAGCCGCCGCCCCGGCCGCGCAGCCCGGCCTCGGCGATCTCCTCGACCAGCGGTCCCAGCTCACCGGGCCGCGCCACGGGTCCGTCCTGCGGGGACGGCGTTGTAGTGTCGAGCAGCCGCATGTTGTTCGCAGTCACCGTCATCGCGCACCTCCCGCGACCATCGCCCGTCCGTGTTCCTGTCCCCGGCCGCTCCCGGCCGGACGCCGCCTGGCGGCGGTCCGTCGCCCCCGGCTCAGCCGCACCACCGCGGCCACGCCAACGGCGACCACGCTCGCGGCCGCCACACCCATCACGATCACCGAGTCGGTTCCGATGCCCAGCGCGTGCACCAGCGCGACCGGCCAGCACAGATAGGCCAGCCAGTGCACCGCCCGCCACGCGCGCGGACCCAGCCGGCCGCGCAGCAGGCTCGTCACCACCAGCGCCAGCAGCACGTCGATCGCGACCGTGCCCAGCCCCTGCCAGAACCTCTCGTAGGACGACATGAACGGCACCACCGCGTCGATCCAGCCGACCGGCACGTAACCGTCGAGCACCACCGTCGCCACGTGCAGCGCGATCAGTGCGACCGACATCAGCGCCAGCGACCGGTGCAGCGCGGTCACCACGTACGAGCGGCGCGGACGGCCCGCCACCAGCAGGCCCAGCACCATCACCGCCGTGAGCAGCGTCAGCGACACCAGCCCGAACGCGCGGGCCGCGAACCAGAGCGCCATCAGCCGGCCACCTTCACATCGACGTCCTCCTGCGGCCAGTCGCCGACCGTCTTCACCCACCCGTCGACGTGCACGAGCCGGGCCGGTAGCCCGGTGCGCTCCAGCCAGCGCACCGCGCCCGCGCCGCGAACCAGCGCAGCCGTCGTCGCGGTGTTGGCGTCCGCGCAGTCGCCCGCCCACACCGACACCGTCCGCCACGGCCCCCGCACCGGAAGCCCCGAACGCGGGTCCAGGATGTGGGTGCCGACGCCGCCGCCGGGCAGCCGCACCGTCCGCACGGTCAGGCTCGAGGTCGCCAGCCCGCCCTCGGTCGTCAGCGCGATGTCCTGGCCGTGGTCATGGCCGTACGCGCCGTCCCGGTGATCCTCGGCGACCCGCACGGACCAGCCCCGGCTCGGCGGCGGGCCGCAGACGGCCAGGTCACCGCACAGCGACACCAGCACGCCGCACCCCGTCGCCTCGGCCGCCGCCTGCGCGGCGGTGTCGGCCGCGAACGCCTTCCCGATCGCGCCGAGATCCAGCTCGGTGCCCGCCGGGATCCGCACCCAGCCGTCCCCGGCCTCGACGCCCTCCCAGGGCGCCGTCCGCAACGGATCGACCAGGCCACCGCTGAGCCGAGCGGCCCGCAGCGCCGCCGCCAGCGTCTCCAGCAGAACGGGCCCGACCCGGACCTGTTCACCCGCGCCCTGATTCACCCGCGCCAGATCCGAGTCGGACCGGAACCAGCTGCACGCCGCGTCCACGTCCGCGATCACCCGGTCCGCCGCCGCCCGCGCCGCGCCCAGGCGACCGGAGTCGGTGACGGCCACGACCGCCTCGCCTCCCCACAGCGGGAAGCTCTGCTGCGCCGTCTCCATCACGAACCCCCCGAACGGACCGTGCCCTGGTCGTCGGTGTTGCTGGGCGCCTGATCGGACTTGGTCAGCCCGTCCCCGGAACCGTCGCCGCTCGTCGTCCCCGTACCGGACTCGCCGGTGTCGGAGGTGGTCGCCCCGGTGTTCTCGGTGGTGGCCTTCTCGTGCTGGGCCGCGCCCAGCAGCGCCGCGATCCCGGCCGTGGCGGCCAGCGAGGCGGCCGCCGTCACCGCGGTGATCCGGCGAACCACCGAACGGCGCCGATCCCTTTCCGCACTGCCTTCCATGACGCCCCCTTTCTCACCTCCCACCTTGCGAGGCGATCATGAGAGCGTCCTTAACGAGAGCCTTGCCGCCCCTGAGATTCGGCCCGGGCCCATCGCCCGTCGGCCTGGGCGGCCTCGATCGCCGCCAGACCAGCGGGCCGCATGCGTCCCGCCTCGATGAGGGCCCGCGCAAGCTGCACGTTGATCCAGGACCAGTTGCTGCGCGGCCGGCGCGGGGAGTAGCGCTGCAGGTAGTAGTTCTCGTCCAGCGCCTTGCGGTGCCCGTCGATCCAGCCGTGGCACAGCGCGACCTCCAGCGCCTGCCCGATCGTGACCGTGGAGGCCCGCGACCCCTTCTTGGCGATCTTCAACCACACGTGGGAGGACCGGTCGTGGTTGCCCACGAGCCAGTCCTCCCACGCTTCGGCGTCGCCGAAGACGACCGCTTCCGTTCCGCTGTGCTCTGTCATGCGGCTGACGCTATAAGCCATTGCGGAACGTGCGTTTCCTCAATTGGAGAGGTCGTAGACGGTCGTCCCTCCCACGGTCGTGGCGGTGTAGGTGGCCGCGACCCATTCGGAGATCTGCTGAGCGGTGTCACTGCCGCTGCTGCCAGAGCCCATCCCCATCATCCGGCCGCCGCCACGGCCGGTGCCCTCGCCGATGAAGTAGTGGATCTTGCCTTCGCGCACGTACTGCTGGAACTGCGCGAGCGTCGGCGCCGGGTCGGTGCCGTTGAACCCGCCGACCGCCATCACCGGCTTGCCGGTGGCCAGCTGGTACCCGGCGGCGTTGTTGGAACGGACCGTCGCCGCCACCCAGGTGTAGGAGCCGGAGTTGGCCTTCAGCGCCGCCGTCAGCGCGGCGCTGGGCGTGGTCGCGTCCAGCAGCCCGCCCGGTCCACCGCCGCCACGGAACCCGCCGCCTCCGCCGCCACCCTGCTGACCGCCGCCCTGCTGACCGCCACGCGACTGGCCGCCACCCGGGAACTGCCCACCCCCGGGGAACTGGCCACCGCCAGGGAACTGCCCCTGCGTACCGGGCGGGCGCATGCCGCGCATCCCGCCCGGACCGCCGCGTCCGCCGAAGCCGCCCGGGCCGCGCCCGGTCGCCGGGCCCGCCGTGACGATCGCGCCGGTGTGCGCGGTGTTGACGGTGTCCAGGGTGTACGCGGCCGGACCCGCCAGCGAGCTCACCGCCGCCAGCCCGGCCGTCGCCAGCGCCGCCGCACGCGGCAGCGAACCGACCGCCATCAGCCCTCCGGCCGCCAGCAGCCCGCCGACCAGCACCGCCGGTCCGAGCCAGGAGTTCCAGCCCGACGCCCGCGACAGCAGCGCGTACGACCACACGGCCGTCGCCGCCACCGTCGCCCCGAGCGCCAGCGCCGCGACCGGCATGCGGCGGCGCTGCCACAGCATCGCCGCGCCCATCCCGGCCAGCGCCGCGATCGCGGGCGCCAGCGCCACGGTGTAGTACTCGTGGAAGATCCCCTGCATGAAGCTGAAGATCCCGCCGGTGATCAGCAGCCAGCCGCCCCAGGTGGCCAGCGCGGCGCGCTGCGGGTCGGTGCGCGGGGCGCGGCGCGTCAGCCACACCCCGGCCGCCAGCAGGATCAGCGCGGCGGGCAGCAGCCAGGCGATCTGACCGCCGATCGCGGCGCCGAACATCCGGCCCCACCCGGCGTCCTGGTTGAGGTTGCCGAGCCCGCCGGTCTCGTTGCCGTTCAGGCGCCCGAGCCCGTTGTAGCCCAGCGCCAGCTCCAGCACGCTGTTGTGCTGCGACCCGCCGATGTAGGGCCGCGACGACGCCGGAACGAGCGCGACGATCGCGACCCACCAGCCCGCCGACACCAGCAGCGCGGCCCCGGCCAGCAGCAGCTGCCAGATCCGGCGCCGCACCGGCGTCGGCGCCGTCACCAGGTAGACCAGCGCGAACACCGGCACGACCAGGAACGCCTGCATCATCTTGGCCAGGAACCCAAAGCCGACTATCGACCCCGCCAGCACCAGCCAGCCGGTCCGCCCGCTCTCCTGCGCCCGCAGCAGCGCGTACGCGCCGAGCGTCAGCAGCAGCACCAGCGCCGCGTCGGGGTTGTTGAAGCGGAACATCAGCGCCGCCACCGGCGTGAGCGCCATCGCGGCGCCCGCCAGCAGCCCCGCGCCCGCGCCGAAACCGCGCCGGACCGTGGCGTACAGCGTGCCGACGGTCGCCACGCCCATCAGCGCCTGCGGCACCAGGATGCTCCAGGCGTTCACCCCGAAGATCCGAGCCGACAGCTCCATCGGCCACAGCGACAGCGGCGTCTTGTCCACCGTGATCGCGTTGGCCGCGTCGGAGGAGCCGAAGAAGAACGCCTTCCAGTCCGACGCGCCTGCCTGCACCGCCGCCGAGTAGAACGAGTTCGCCCAGCCCGAGGCGCCCAGGTCCCACACGTACAGCACCGCGGTGACCACCAGCAGCACCAGCAGCGCCGGCCGCGCCCACGGCGGGTCGTGCTCGCTGCCGCGCAGCGCCCGCACCGGATCAGGTCGAGACAGTGTCGCAGTCATCATGCCCCCTAGTTCTCGGGATCAGCGCAGGTAGTACAGCTGCGCGCCGCTGCCCGAGGAGGACGAGGAGGACGAGGATCCTCCGTACTCGCTCGGCTGGACGAGGGTGCCGTTCTTGCGCACCCACTCCGACACCTCGGAGTTGCCGCGGTCGGGGCCGAAGCCGCCGCCCTGGCCGCTCACCATGACGTAGTGGAGCTTGCCCTCCTTGACGTACTGCTGCAGCTTGGCGACCGTCATCGCCGGGTCGCTTCCGGTGAAACCGCCCATCGCGATGACCGGCTGCCCGGTCGAGATGATGATCGAGGAGGCCTGCTGGGCGCTGCTGACCGCAAGCAGCCACTGCGCGCCGTTCCGGTG
Organism: Actinomadura barringtoniae; assembly: GCF_017573505.1. GTDB lineage: Bacteria > Actinomycetota > Actinomycetes > Streptosporangiales > Streptosporangiaceae > Spirillospora > Spirillospora barringtoniae. The sequence goes on along the minus strand of NZ_JAGEOJ010000028.1, from coordinate 41,085 downwards.
CTTCTCCAGGTAGGAGATCATCGCCTGGCTGGCCTCCCCGCCGGGCCCGCCGCCCATGCCGCCGGACCGCTGCCCGCCCTGGGACTGGCCTCCCGGCGTCTGCCCTTTCGGCATCTCGCCTTGGCCGCCGCCGGGCATCTGCCCGCGCTCCATGCCCTGCGGCATCCCGCCGGGAGGCGCGCCCCCGCCAGGGAAGCCGCCAGGGAAACCGCCCCGGCGCGATCCGCCGCCCGGCATCCCGCCCGGACCGCCGAAGCCCATCCCGGTGGAGGGGCCAGCGAGCGGGTTGGTGCCGTTGGTCGTGGAGGACGCGGCCGAGGCGGCGTAGGCGCCCGGGCCCGCGAGCCCGGCCAGGACCGCCAGCGCCAGACCGGCGACCGTCACCGCCCGCCCACCGCCGCGCACCAGGCGGCCCGCCACCAGGGCGGCCACCGCGAGCACCGTCGCCGCGACGACCACCCAGCGCAGCCAGGGGTTCCAGTCCGGCGTGCGGTTCAGCAGCATGAACGCCCACACCCCAGTGATCGCGACCGCGGCCGGAAGCACGACCGCCCACACCGCCGAACGCCGGTAGGCGCCGTACAGCAGGACCGCGCCCGCGCCGGTGAGCGCCGCGATCGCCGGGCCCATCGCCGTGGAGTAGTACGGGTGGAAGGTGCCCTCGGCGAAGCTGAACACCACGAAGTGCACCGCCAGCCAGCCGCCCCAGATCAGCAGCCCGGCCCGCGCCAGGTCCACGCGCGGCCGCTTCCACAGCAGCACCAGACCGGCGACCAGCGCGATCGCCGCGAACGGCAGCAGCCAGGAGATCTGGCCGCCGAGGATGTCGTTGAACATCCGGCCCGCGCCCGAGGTGCCGCCGAAGCCGCCGCCTCCGCCCGGGCCGCCCCGGCCGCCGCCGGGACCGTTGTTCTCGCCGAAGATGCGGCCCAGCCCGTTGTAGCCGATGACCAGGTCCCACACCGTGCCGTCGGTGCTGCCGCCGATGAACGGCCGCGACGAGGCGGGGATGAGGTCGACGACGACCATCCACCAGAAGCTGGACACCGCCATCACCGCGCCCGCCGCGAGCAGGTGCACGATCCGGCGCACCACCCCGGCCCGCGCGGCGATCAGGTAGGCCAGCGCGAGCGCCGGGACCACCAGGAACGCCTGGAGCATCTTGGTGTTGAAGCCGCAGCCGACGAAGAACGCCGAGGCCAGCAGCCACCGCAGCCGTCCCGACTCGATCGCCTTCTGCGCCGCCCAGGCCGCCGCGACCAGCAGCAGCACCAGCAGCGTGTCGGGGTTGTTGTCCCGGTTGATCGCCACGGTGATCGGCGTCAGCGTCAGCACGCCCGCCGCGATCAGCGCGGCCGGGTAGCCGAACGCGCGCCGCACCGTCGTGTAGAGCAGCGCCACCGCCGCCACACCCATGAGCACTTCGGGGAACAGCAGGCTGAAGCTGCCGAACCCGAAGACCCGCGCGAACAGTTCCTGCGCCCACAGCGACATGGGCGGCTTGTCGACGGTGATGAAGTTGCCGGTGTCCAGCGAGCCGAAGAAGAACGAGCTCCAGCTCTGCGACCCGCTCTTGACCGCGGCCGAGTAGTAGGAGTTGGCGTAGCCGCTGGCCGACATGCCCCACCCGTACAGCACGCCCGCGGCCACCAGGATCGCCCACAGTGCGGGCCGCACCCAGCGCGGCTCCTCCGGCCGCCCCAGGAACAGCCGGGCGAGCCGGCCTCGTTCGGCGGACCCGGCGCGACCCTCCGCCTCAGGCGGTGAGATCTGCTGAGTCGTCATCAGTCCTGTCCCCCAGACTCGTCGATGCTCACCCGCAGGCGGCGCGGGTGGAAGATCCAGGCGCGCATCAGCAGGAAGCGCACCAGGGTCGCGACGCCGTTGGCGACGACCAGGGCGGTGACCTCCACCGCCCGCGAGACGTCCGGCGCCAGCACGTGCAGCAGCGCCAGCCCGCCGGTGCTGAGCACCAGCCCGAGCAGGAACGCCACCCCGCCCTCGACCTGCTGCCGGAACGCGCCCTGCGAACCGGTCACCCCGAAGGTGAAGCGGCGGTTGGCGGCGGTGTTGCCGATCGCGGTGATGACCAGCGACAGCGCGTTCGCCGCGAACGGACCGGTGACCGTGCGCAGCAGCACGAACAGCACCAGCTGCGCCAGCGTGGAGATGACGCCGATGACGGCGAAGCTGGGCAGCTGCCGGGCCATCCCGGTGGGCAGCTCAGGCCGCGGCCTGCCGCCCACCGGTGCCCGGAACGCGCCGGTCAGCATCCGTCGTCCCACCCGTGCCATCCCCCTCAGATCGTCCATCGCGGTCCGCAGCACGTCCACCCGGCTGTCGGGGTCGTCGACCCAGTCGACCGGCACCTCGTGGATGCGCAGCCCGTTCCGTTCGGCCAGCAGCAGCAGCTCGGTGTCGAAGAACCACTCCTCGTCCTCCACCGACGGCAGCAGCGCCTGCACGATCTCGGTGCGCGCCGCCTTGAACCCGCACTGGGCGTCGGTGAACCGCGCCGCCAGCGCCGTGCGCAGCAGCAGGTTGTAGCAGCGCGAGATCAGCTCGCGCTTGGGTCCGCGCACGACCGCCGAGCCGCGCGACAGGCGGCTGCCGATCGCCAGGTCGCTGTGCCCGGAGATCAGCGGCGCGACCAGCGGCAGGAACGCGTCCAGATCGGTCGACAGGTCGACGTCCATGTAGGCGACGACGTCGGCGTCGCTGCCGCTCCACACGTGCCGCAGCGCCCGGCCGCGGCCCTTGCGGTCCAGCCGGACCGCGCGCACGTGCGGCAGCTCGGCCTCCAGGCGCCGCGCGACGCTCCAGGTCGCGTCGGTGCTGGCGTTGTCGGCGATCGTGACGCGGAACGAATAGGGGAACGTCCGGGCCAGGTAGGCGTTCAGCCTGATGATGCTGGCCTCGAGGACGTGCGCCTCGTTGTAGACGGGAACGACCACCTCGACCAGGCGCTCCCGCCGGCCGGGATCCGGCTCGGGTGGGAGCGGCCCGGCGGGAGGGGCCGTGTCGGTGACCATGTGGCTCATGAGAACCAAGCTCGTCAACCGGTGTGGGAGCGGGCTGAGCCGTTCCTTAATGCCGGATGAGAAAGGCTCCGGCCGTCACATCAGTCCTCAGGAGTCGCCGTGCCGGGCAGCCGCACCCGGGCCATTGTGCCGCCGCCCTCGGCGGGATCCAGGCGCACCTGGCCGCCGCTCTCGCCGACCACCCGGGCGACGATCGACAGGCCCAGGCCCGAGCCGGGCAGGCTGCGCGCCGACGTCGAACGGTAGAACCGGTCGAACACGTGCGGCAGGTCCTCGGCGGCGATGCCGGGCCCGTGGTCGCGGACGGTCAGCTCCCCGTCGGCCAGCCGCACGTCGATCGACCCGCTGGACGGGCTGAACTTCACCGCGTTGTCCAGCAGGTTCACCACCGCGCGCTCCAGCGAGCCGCGGTCGCCGTGCACGTACCAGGGCTTGGTGACCGCCTCGATCCGCAGGTCCGGGCCGCGCAGCCGGGCGCGTTCGACGGCCCGGTCGACGACCTCGTGCAGCGCGACCTCTTCGCGGACCGGCTCCTCCTGCTCAGGCCGTGCCAGCTCCAGCAGGTCCCCGACCAGACTGGACAGCTCCAGCATCTGCGCCTTGACGTTCACCAGCATCCGGTGCCGGGTGGCCGGGTCCAGCTCGCGCCCGGTGTCCTGTGAACGCAGCAGCAGGTCGATGTTGGTGCGCAGGCTCGTCAGCGGTGTGCGCAGCTCGTGCCCGGCGTCGGCGATGAGCTGTTGCTGCCGGTCGCGGGAGGCGGCCAGCGCGGCCGTCATGGTGTTGAACGACCTGCTCAGCCGCGCGATCTCGTCCGCGCCCTCCGCCGGAATCTGGGTGTCCAGATCCTCGGTCCGCGCGATGTGCTCCACCACGCCCGTCAGCTCGTCCACCGGCCGCAACGAGGTCCGCGCGATCACCAGCCCCGCTCCGGCCGCGATCAGCACGCCGAACGCCGACACCACCAGCATCAGCACCGCGAGCCGGTCCAGTGGCCCCTGGACCTCGTCCAGCGGCAGTGCGTAGGACACGGCCCCGACCGTGGTGCCGTTGTCGGTGATGACCGGCCGGGTGAACACCCGCACGTCGATCCGGTTGCCCGACGAGTCGACGCCGCTGCCGTCGTGCAGTGCCTTGGACGTCTCGGCCTTGGCGACCTGGACGTCGGCCGGGGTGACCGTGATCGACCCCGCGTCGGCGAACGTGCACGCCTTGCCCTCAGGACTGACCGCCTGGATCATCTGCGTCGGGCCGAACATCCGCCCGCTGAAGGGCGAGGCAGCCGGAGAACTGCCGCACTGCTGCAGGGCCGTGTAGATGACATCGCGGAGATGTTGATCGCGCCGGCCGCCCGGGCCGGGATCGCCTTCCGGACCGGACGGGGGCGGGCCGCCGCCGATCGCCTGCAGGCGCCGGTCCATCTCGGAGTAGAGCTGGCCGCGCACCAGGAACCAGCTGGTGACGGCGCACACCGCCACCGCCAGCGCGACCGCCACCGCCGCCAGCAGGGCCAGGCGGGCGCGCAGGGTGAGGCGGCGGGTCACGGCGCCGCCGAACGGAGCACGTAGCCGACGCCGCGGACGGTGTGGACCAGCCGGGGCAGGCCGTCGATCTCGGTCTTGCGGCGCAGGTACATCACGTACACGTCCAGGGAGTTGGAGGCGGGCTCGAAGTCGAAGCCCCAGACCGTCTCCAGGATCTGCTCGCGAGTGAGGACCTGGCGCGGGTGCAGCAGGAACATCTCCAGCAGCATGTACTCGGTGCGGGTCAGCTCCAGCGGCTTGCCGGCCCGGGTGACCTCGCGGGTCAGGGTGTTCATGCGCAGGTCGTCGAACGCCAGGGTCTCCTCGGCCTTGGCGTCGCCACCGCCCGCGGCGGGCGCGGCCATCGCGCTGCGGCGCAGCAGGGCGCGCACCCGCGCGAGCAGTTCGTCGAGCTCGAACGGCTTGACCAGGTAGTCGTCGGCGCCGGCGTCCAGGCCGGTCACGCGGTCGCCGACCATGTCGCGCGCGGTGAGCATCAGCACCGGCATCCGGGCGCCAGCCGCCCGCATCCGGCGGCACGCGGTGAGGCCGTCCATGCGCGGCATGAGGACGTCCAGGACGACCAGGTCCGGCTCGTCGGCGCGCACCCGTTCCAGGGCCATCGCCCCGTCGGAGGCCTCCTCGACCGCGTAGCCCTCGAACTCCAGGCTGCTGATCAGCGACTCCCGTACGGCGGGTTCGTCGTCCACCACGAGCAGGCGGGCGGGCGTCGCCCCCTGGGTTCCAGGCTCCATGCACCCACGGTAACGAGGGGCTAGCGGGCCAAGGTCCCTGGAGGGGCCATTTTCATCGTTCTTTCACGAACTTCTGAGCAGGCCCTTATCGGGTGTCCAGGGACTCTGCGGGATCTACGAGGCCCTGTCGGTGGGCTGCTCGGGCCGCCGGACCGCGGTGCCGACGGGCGTCTGGACGACGCCGGGCACCGGGTGGTCGGTGCCCGCGGGGTTGCTACGGGGGTTGCTGCGGGTCCGGCCGCGGTAGCGAGAGGCGTTCTTGAGGGAGCTCATCGCGATCTTGGGTACGACGCGCGGCGCGGTCTTGGCGGTGACGCGGATCGCGATGCCCGTGGCGGTCTCCAGCGCCCGGCCGGTGGCCGGGTTGGTGATGACCTTGCCGGCGGCACGAGTGACCAGGCCGGTCACGGTCGCGCCGGTCTCCGACGGCGGCGGCGCGGGCCGGGTGCCGGCGACCCAGGTGGTCTTCATGACCTCGACGACCACGTCCTTGGCGACGTCGCGCATGAGCTCGCGCAGCGCCTCCTTCATGGCGAGCTTGAGCGCCTCGCGCATCAGCTCGGCCATCACGACCTCGATCGCGTAGGCGGTGGCGCGGGTGGCGGCCTGGGCGGCCAGGCCGCGCGCGGTGCGGGCCAGCGAGCTCTGCGCGGCCGACGCCAGCAGGCCGGTGGCCGAACGGACCGCGTCGCTGCCGACGGCCTTGGTCGCGACGTCGGCGGCGGCCGCGGTGACCGGGCTGAGCTCGGCGAGCGCGACGGCGTCCTGGGCGCGGCCGCGGACCGCCCCGGCGACGTCGCGGGCGGCCTCCAGCGCGGTCTGCCGGACGACGCTCACCACCACGTCGCTGCCCACGTCCAGGGCGACCTCGACGGCGACGTCGGCGACCGCGTCCAGCGCGACGTCCACCACGGTCTTGGTGGCGGCCTGGACGATCGGCGCCGACACGGTCCGGCCGGCCATGTCCAGCGCGGTCGCGGTGGCGGCGCGCGCGAACGGGTTGCTCGCGGCCAGGCGGCGCGCGGCGATCGCCATCGGGTGCTGAGCGGCCTGCCCGGCCAGCTCCAGCGCGGTCGTGGCCGCCTCCATGGCGGTGCCGGTGAGGGCGTTGGACCCGGCGGCGGCGCGCGCCTCCATGACGGCCTTCTCGGCGGCCGAGGTGGCGACCTTCACCGCCGCGTCCCGCGCGGCCTGCTCCACGACCTTCATCGCGGGCGTTCCGGCGACCTGCTCGACGATCCGGGTCGCGGCGAGCGCGGTGGCCTCGCTCGCCACCTGCCGTACCGGCTCGGTGATCGCGACGGCCAGCTTGGCGGCCTCGCCCGCGGCCGGCGCGACGGTGTTCCAGATGTCCTCGATGCGGTCCGCCGCCGCCCGGTCGACCGCAGCCGCCACGCGAGCCGGCTCCATGGACCGTTCCGGCGGCGTCCGCACGCCGTCTGTGTCCTGCTCGTCCACCCGTCACGCCCCTGATTCGCTCGGGTTCCGCCTCTTTCACCATAACCGGCACCGGGCACCACAACGAGACATGTCGCGAAACTGTTCACCCCAGATCGTGATCTTGTGCGCGGACGCGCGCCAGTGGCTCATCCTGACTCCTTTCATGACAAAGGCACGGAGAGTGAGTGTGAGTTCGCGCATAGTTCAGCGAGACGCCGCCCGCGTGGGCCGCCGCGCCCCTATCCTCACGATCGACAGATCAATAAGCGGCCCGGCGAGCGGAGGGGGAACCGGCGGTGACCCGGCGCGGCACGACCGTCCTCACCCTGCTGCTCACCGCGGCCCTCCTGATGATCATCGGTCTCTGCCCGCTCCGGGCGGACACCGCCGCGGGCACCCACCACGGTCCCGGCGGCGGCCAGCGGGCGTCGGTCACCAGCACGGTCACCGGCACGCTCGCCGCCGACCGCCACGACCACCCGAACGAGATCCCCGACGCGCCGCCGACGGCCCGCGTCCACGCCATCGCCGCCGAGCCTCGTTTCGCCAAGGCCGCCATCCCGGTCATGACGCTCCCCCGCGACGCCGGGACGCCGCGCGGCCTTCCAGCGCCCGGCCGTATCGAGGCCCACCTGCACAGCGTGAGCAGGCAGGTCACAGGGGACGTTTCGGCCCTTCTCCAGGTCTTCCGGCACTGAGCCGCCGTCCGGGCCGCGCTCGCCCGGCCTGACCTTCACCTGCCTCACACCTGTCTCAGCTCCCCTTTCACTCCATCGACGCGGCCGCCCTGCCGACGGCGCCCCTGGAGGTCTTTGGCATGCAATCGTTCATCGACCACGCCCGCTCGTTCCGCGCACGCGCCGGAACCGGCCTGCACCGGCTGGCCGAGGGCCAGTCGCCCCTGGCCCTGTTCATCACCTGCTCCGACTCCCGCGTCATCCCGTCCCTGATCACCGGCGCCGGCCCCGGCGACCTGTTCGAGCTGCGGACCGCGGGCAACATCGTCCCCGCCTGGCGGCCCGAACGGCCGACCGGGGAGACCGCCACCATCGAGTTCGCCGTGGAGGTCCTCGGCGTCTCCGACGTGATCGTGTGCGGGCACTCGCACTGCGGCGCCGTCGGCGCCCTGGTACGCGGCCAGGACCTCACCGCGCTGCCCGCGCTGCGCCGCTGGCTGTCGGACGCCTCGCCGCCCGGCGCGTTCACCGGCGTCCCCGACGACGCCGAGCTCGCCGAGGCGGTCCAAAGCCACGCGCTCGCCCAGCTCGACCGGCTCGCCACCTACCCCGCGATCCAGGGCCGCCTGGAACGCCGCGAGATCGGCCTGCACGCCTGGTACTACCAGGTCCACACCGGCTCGGTGCTGGCCTACAAGCCCGCCGCCCGCGCGTTCCTCCCCCTCTGACCCGCGATCGAGGACCCGATGATCCCCGCCACCCTGCGGCGCGATGCCGCCGCGTCCCTTGTCGTCTTCCTCGTCGCCCTCCCGCTGTGCGTGGGGGTCGCCGTCGCCTCCAGAGTCCCGGCCGAGCTCGGCCTGGTCACCGGCATCGTCGGCGGGCTGCTGGTCGGGCTGCTGCCCGGCAGCAGCCTCCAGGTCAGCGGCCCCGCCGCCGGGCTGACCGTGCTGGTGTTCGAGGCCGTCCAGCGGTACGGGCTGGGCGCCCTCGGCGCGCTCGTGCTGGCCGCCGGGCTGCTGCAGGTCCTGCTGGGCGTGCTGCGGATGGGCCGGTGGTTCCGCGCCATCTCGGTCGCCGTCGTGGAGGGCATGCTCGCCGGGATCGGCCTCACGATCATCGCCGGGCAGCTGTACGCCATGGCCGACGCCAAGGCGCCCGGCTCGGGCCTCGGCAAGATCGCGGGCCTGCCCGGCATGGCCACCGGCGGGCTCGGCTCGTCCGGAGCGCTCGCCGCCCTGGCCCTCGGTGCGGGAACGGTCGCGCTGCTGGCCGGATGGCGGTACCTGCCCCGCCAGGTACGCGCCGTTCCCGCACCGCTCGCGGCGGTCGCGCTGGCCACCGCCTCTACCGCCCTGCTCGACCTGCCCGTCGCCAAGCTCCAGGTGCGGGGGCTGGCGAACGCGATCCAGCCGCCGGGCACCAGCGACCTGGCCGGGCTGGCCGAGGTGGGCATGCTCGGCACCGTCGTGGCATTCGCCCTGATCTCCTCGGCCGAGAGCCTGTTCAGCGCCGCCGCCGTCGACCGCATGCACGAGGGGCCGCGCACCGACTACGACAAGGAACTCCTCGCCCAGGGCGTCGGCAACACCGTCTGCGGCGCGCTCGGCGCGCTGCCGATGACCGCCGTCATCGTGCGCAGCGCCACCAACGTCCAGGCGGGTGCGCAGACCAAGGCGTCGCGGTGGCTGCACGGGCTGTGGCTGCTGCTGTTCGCCGCCCTGTTCCCGGCGGCGCTGGAGACCATCCCGCTCGCGGCGCTCGCCGGGGTGCTGGTGCACGCGGGCTGGAAACTGATGCCGCTCGCCCAGCTCCCGCCGCTGTGGCGCGAGCACCGCGGCGAGGCGGTGATCCTGGTCGCCACCGCGGCGGCCGTGGTCGCCCTGAACCTCTCCGAGGGCGTGCTGCTCGGCCTGCTGCTGGCCGTCCTGAAGATCGCCTGGGAGACCTCGCACGTCCACGTCGAAGTCCACGACCCCGGCCACGGCACGATCGACGTCGCCATCAGCGGCAACGCCACCTTCCTGCGCCTGCCCAAGATGCTCGGCGCCCTGGAGGCGCTGCCCAAGGACCGCCCGATCGAACTGGACCTGGCGGGCCTGCGGCATCTCGACCACGCCTGCCGGACCGCCCTCACCACCTGGGCGGACGGCCACAACGAAAATGGACCCGTCGCCGTTCCGGTCATGGAGGTATGATCGGCGGCCGGAGCTCTTTGAGGGAGGTGAGTTGAATGGCCGTCTTCGTGATGGTTGCTGCCCGCAGCAGCATTCAGGCCATCCTCATTTCCCGGGCTCTCGGCTGACCCATAACCCGGCTCTGTCCGCGCGCGTCGCCGAAGCCCCTTCACCCAAGGGTTTCAAGACGTTGTCTTCCGCATTTCCTTCCGCGTTCCCGCACGCCCTGACCGGCTACGGCTGGGACGAGGACCGCCAGAACGAGTTCACCCGGCACCGTGACGCCGGACTGATCCCCGCCCGCATCGTCGCCGTCGACCGCGGCCAGGCGGACGTCATCACCGAACACGGCCCCCTGCGGGCCGACACCACCGCCGTGGCCTCGCCCGACGACCCCGCGCAGGCGCCCTGCACCGGGGACTGGGCGGGGCTGCGGCCCGGGGACCAGCCCGCGATCGTGGAGCTGCTCCCCCGCCGCACCGCCATCGTGCGGTCCTCGGTCTCCCGCCGCGCCCAGGGGCAGGTCCTGGCCGCCAATGTCGACACCGTCGCCATCGTCGTGTCGCTCGAGATCGCGGTGGACCTGGGACGCATCGAACGCCAGCTCGCCCTGGCCTGGGAGAGCGGGGCACGGCCGGTGGTCGTGCTCACCAAGGCCGACCAGGTCGCCGACCCCGGCATCGTCGAGACCGAGACGGCCGAGGTCGCCGACGCCGCACCCGGCGTGGACGTCATCGCGGTCAGCGCCACCACCGGCGAGGGCCTGGAGGCGGCCACCGCCGTGCTCACCGGCACGGTCGTGCTGATCGGCACGTCCGGTGCGGGCAAGTCCACGCTCGGCAACGCGCTGCTGGGCGACGAACGGCTGGCGACCGGCGCCGTCCGCGCCCAGGACGGCAAGGGCCGCCACACCACCGTCCGCCGCGAGCTGCTAGCGCTGCCCGGCGGTGGCGTCCTCATCGACACGCCCGGACTGCGCGGCGTGGGCCTGTGGGACGCCGCCGAAGGCCTGCAGCACACCTTCGCCGAGATCCAGGAACTGGCGCAGGAGTGCCGGTTCGGCGACTGCGTGCACGAGACCGAGCCGGGCTGCGCCGTCCTCGCCGCCATCGAGGACGGCACCCTGCCGCGGCGCCGCCTGGACAGCTATCGCAAACTGAGGCGGGAGAACGAATGGATCGCCGCGCGCACCGACGCCAGGCTCCGCGCCGAACGCGCCGGCAGATGGAAGACCATCGCCAAGGCGCAGCGGCAGGCCTACAAGCTGCGCGGAGGCCGGGACCGGTGAGGGGGACCATGAACGGCTGGACGACCAGGACCGAGACGGGCCGCGACATCGCGGCCGTCCACGCGGTGAACGCCGCCGCCTTCGAGCAGCCCGCCGAGGCCGAGCTCGTGGACGCGCTCCGCACCGACCCGGCCTGGCTGCCGGGCCTGTCGTGGGTGGCCGAGGAGCCTGGCGGGCGGGTCATCGGCTACGCGCTGCTGACCCGCTGCCACGTCGACGAGGCGGAGGCGCTCGCCCTCGCCCCGGTCGCCGTGCTGCCCGGCTTCCAGAAGCGGGGCGTGGGCGACGCGGTCGTGCGGGCCGCCCTGGACGCGGCGCGCGACCAGGGAGAACGGCTCGCCGTGGTACTCGGCCACCCCGACTACTACCCGAGGTTCGGATTCGAACGGGCCTCGGGCCTGGGGATCAAGGCGGCGTTCGAGTATCCCGATGAGGCGCTGATGGCCCTCGTTCTGGACGGTGCCTCGACGGCGCCGGCCGGGACGGTCCGGTACGCGGCGCCGTTCGGCGTCTGACGTCTGATCTCGGGGTCGGCGGCCGATGCCGCCGCCGACCCCGGGATCACCGGCCGCGCCGGTTGTAGGTGCGGACCGACAGGGGGACGAAGACGGCCAGGAGCACCACCGACCACAGCAGCACCGCGGCGACGGGATGCGCGATCGGCCAGGCCGTGTGGCCGGTCGGCACTCCGGGGTTGCCGAACAGCTTGCGGCACGCGGCGGTCAGCGCGCTGACCGGGTTCCAGTCGGCGATGAAGCGCAGCCAGTCCGGCATGCCCGCGGTCGGGACGAACGAGTTGGACAGCATCGTGACCGGCAGGCTCAGCGGGATCAGCTGGTCGGCGACCTCCTCGTTCTTGACCACCAGCCCGAACCAGACGCCCAGCCAGCCCAGCGCGTACCGGAACAGCATCAGCAGCAGGAACGCCTGGGCGGTGGGCCAGACGCCGCGGTGCGCCTGCCAGCCGACCACCAGGCCGGTGACCACCATGACGATCATCGCCAGGACGCCCATGAGGGAGTCGGCGCCGCTCTGCCCGAACGCGACCGCCGAGCGGGCCATCGGCATCGAACGGAACCGGTCCATCACGCCCCGCGCGGCGTCCGTGGCCACCCGCAGCGTGACGCCCATGGTCGCGGTGAACGTCACCATCGTGAACAGCCCCGGCATCAGGTACTCGCGGTAGTTGCCGCCGCCGGGCACCTTGATCGCGCTGCCGAAGACGTAACCGAACAGCACGACCATGATCGCCGGGAAGATGAGCATGGCGATGAGCTCACCGGGCTCCTGCCTGAGCCGGGCCACCTCGCGCCCGATCAGGGTGATCCCGTCCGCCACCGTCCAGCGCAGGCGGGTGGTCAGGGAACCCGCGGGGGCGGGGGCGGTAACGGTGTGCGTCGCCATCAGACGGTCTCCTTCTCACGGCCGGTGAGGCGCAGGAACACCTCGTCCAGAGTGGGCCGGCGCAGGCTCACATCGGCCATCGACACCCCGGCGCGATCCAGCTCCAGCACGATGTCGGCCAGCCGGGTGCCCGCCCCGGGGAGCGCGACGCTCAGCCGGTCGGCGGCGGTCATCGCCGGATCGGCCCCCGCCAGGCCGCTCATGACCGTCGCCGCCGCCTGCAGCGACGAGGGGTCCTCCACCTCGACGTCGAGGCGGTCGCCGATCGTCGCCTTGAGCTCATCGGGGGTGCCGGTCGCGACGACGCGGCCGTGGTCGACGACGGCGATGTCGTCGGCGAGCTGGTCGGCCTCGTCCAGGTACTGGGTGGTGAGCAGCACGGTGGTGCCGTCGGCGACCAGTTCGCGGATGCTGTCCCAGATCTCCCCGCGACTGCGCGGGTCCAGGCCGGTCGTCGGCTCGTCCAGGAACAGCACCTGCGGGCGCAGGATCAGGCTGGCCACCACGTCCAGGCGGCGCCGCATGCCGCCCGAGTAGCCGCCCACCGGGCGGTCGGCGGCGTCCATCAGCCCGAAGCGCTCCAGCAGCTCGTCGGCCCGCCGCCGCGCCTGTGCCCGGGGCAGGTGATACAGCCGCCCGAACATCCGCAGGTTGGAGCGCCCGGTCAGCTTCTCGTCGACGGCGGCGTGCTGTCCCGCGAGTCCGATCCGCGCCCGCACCTTGTCGGCGTCGCGGGTGACGTCGAACCCGGCGATGCGGGCGTGCCCGGAGTCGGGGTCCGACAGCGTCGCCAGGATCCGCACGGCGGTGGTCTTGCCCGCGCCGTTCGGGCCGAGCACGCCGCAGACCGAGCCCGCGGGGACTCGCAGGTCCAGCCCTCGCAGGGCGTGGGTGTCGCCGAAGCTCTTGTGCAGATCCTCGGCGATGACTATCGGATCGGCCATGATCCCTCCATTGGGTACGCCGTACGCGGTTAGTGGGCTCAGGCTAAATTACTGGGTACGATGTACGCAACTAGAATTCTCCGGAGGGAGGTGACGGGTGAAGGACACCGAGTACGTCAACATCTGGATGCGGCCCGAACGCCCGGCCCGCGGCCCGCGGCCCGCCTACAGCCGCGACCAGATCACCGAGGCCGCGGTGCGCATCGCCGACGCCGAGGGCATCGAGGCCGCCTCCATGCGGAAGATCGCCGCCGACATCGGCGCGGGCGCGATGTCGCTCTACCGGTACGTCCCCTCGCGCGATGACCTGATCGAGCTGATGGTCGACAGGGTCTACGGCGAGATGGACCTGCCCGCCGGGCCGACCGGCGACTGGCGGGCCGACCTGGAGACCATGGCGCGGGAGTACCGCGCCATGCAGCTACGGCATTCGTGGCTCCACACCGTGCAGCGCGGCACGCCCATGTACGGGCCCGAGCAGCTCCGCGTGACCGAGTTCGGCCTGGGCGCGCTCGACGTGGGCATCTCGATCGACGAGATGCTGAGCCTGGTCGGGCTGCTGAACGGCTACGTGGACAACTTCACCCGAGCCGAGGTCATGTGGCTGGATCTCGCCCGCCGTACCGGGCTCACCCAGGACGACTGGATGCGCAGGAACGCCGGCTACGTCCACCAGATCATGCGGTCCGGCGATCATCCGATCTTCACCCGCGTCGTGATGGACGCCCAGCAGCCGCACATGACCGATGAGGAGAGCTTCGACTACGGCCTGGAGAGGGTCCTCAACGCCATCGGCGCCACGCTCGCCCCGACGCTCGGGCTCACCCCCTCGGTCCGGGCCCTCGAGAACGAGGAATCAGCAGCCGAAGCCTAAGAACCATGGGCGGCACGTTCGGCGCGCCCGGCCGTGTCGCGCAGATACCGCCGCAGCTCGGGCGGCTCGTGGACCTCGAACTCGCAGCCGAGCATCAGCAGCCGCGACGCCAGCCACGCGACCGTGTCGGCGTGCCCGTCCAGCCGGCAGGTGCTCTCGTCGATCGGCGTGATGACACCGGCGTCCTCGCCGAGCCTGAGCTTCATCTGCTCGGCCGGGGCGTGCAGGGTCACCGTCGCGGTGTAGGTGGGCAGCCCGGCGTACATCTTGCTCGCGACGAACGCGGCCGCGTCCTCCTCGGGCATACCCCGGGGCTGGTAGCGCTGGCCGGTCGGATGCGGCTCGCGCACGCGGTCCACCCGGAAGATCCGCCAGTCGTCGCGCTCGTTGTCGTAGGCGACCAGATACCAGCGGCGGCCCGTCGCGACGAGCCGGTAGGGCTCCACCAGGCGGCGGCTCCCGGTCCCGTCGGCGCCGGCGTAGGCGAACCGCAGCCGTTCCCGGTTGGTGGCGGCCGCCGCGACCAGCGCCAGGACATCGGGGTCCACGCGCGGCCCCTCCGAGGTGGGCATCGCCACGGTGGCGGTGTTCAGCACGCTCACCCGGCGGCGCAGCCGCGACGGCAGGACCTGCTCCAGCTTGGCCAGCGCCCGTACCGACGCCTCGCCGATGCCCTCCACCGCGTTCCCGGCGGCGGTGCGCAGCCCCACCGTGATCGCCACCGCCTCCTCGTCGTCCAGCAGCAGCGGAGGCAGCGCGGCGCCCGCGACCAGGCGGTATCCGCCCTCGGGCCCCATCGTCGCCTCGACCGGGTAGCCCAGCTCGCGCAGCCGGTCGATGTCGCGCCGGATCGTGCGCGAGGTGACGCCGAGCCGCTCGGCGAGCTCGCTGCCGGCCCATTCGCGCGGGGTCTGCAGCAGCGACAGGAGGCTGAAGAGCCGCGCCGGGGTGTCCGCCATGATCCCAGTATCCCCGGCATCTAGGACGGTTTCCGTCCTAGACGGCGGGGTCCTTGCGGAGCAGCAGGCACCCCTGCAGGAACCGCTCGCCCTCGTTCGGCTGCCGTTCGAGCCGCGCGATCTCCTTCAGCCCGGCCTCGGCCAGCAGCCCCGCGACGCCGTCGGGCGACAGCCTGTAGGCGCGGGTGACCTTGTGGTCGAACGGCTCCGCCAGCTCCGCGCCGTCATGGGCGTAGAAGGAGATCAGCAGATGCCCGCCCGGCGCGAGGACCCGGGCGAACTCCGCGAAGATCACCGGAAGCTCCTCCGGCTGCGTGTGGATGACCGAGTAGCGCGCGACGATCCCGCCCAGCGAGGCGTCCTCGACCGGAACGCCGGTCATCGACCCCTGCTCGAACCGCAGGTCCGGGTAGGCCTGGCGGGCCAGCGTCACCATGCGCGGCGACAGGTCCATGCCGAAGACGTCCAGCCCGCGCGAGTGCAGGTAGGCGGTCACGCGCCCGGGGCCGCACCCCAGGTCGGCGATGGCCCCGGTGACGAGCTCGGCGAACGCGTCGTGCATCCCCCGGTCCAGCGGGTTGCCCTCGAATGCGGTCGTGAAGAGCTCGGCATAGGTGTCGGCGAGGCCGTCATAAGCCTCGCGCGTGGCGGTCTCGGTCATGATCGCCGACCTTACTCCCCGCCGGTGCGCTCGCGCTCCGGGTCTGATCGGCTACGGCTAGGCTTGATCTCGACGGAGAGCAGCGCCGACACCGGAACGGATCCCATGATCGAACGTGACGCGATGACGGCCGCGCCCGAGGGGGTCGCGGCGCGGGCGGCCGATGCCGTACGGCTGCCCGACCCGTGGGCGTCGGAGGCCGTCACGGTGGTGATGCCGACCTACAACGAGGCCGAGAACCTGCCGACCATCCTGGCGGCCCTGTTCGCGCTGCCGATGCCGGGCCTGCGCGTCCTCGTCGTGGATGACTCCTCGCCCGACGGCACCGGCGAGCTCGCCGAGCGCCTGGCCGCCGAGCAGTACGGCGCCGACCGGCTCTCGGTCCTGCACCGCACCACCAAGGACGGCCTCGGCCGCGCCTACGTCGCCGGCATCGGCCACGCCCTGGAGCAGGGCGCCGCGTTCGTCGTGCAGATGGACGCCGACCTGTCCCACCCGCCCGAGGCCGTGCCGCAGATGCTCGGCACGCTGCTGTCGACGCAGGCCGACGTGGTGATCGGCAGCCGCTACGCGACCGGCGGCGAGCTGGCCGACAACTGGTCCCTGCACCGCAAGTTCCTGTCGGCCTGGGCCAACCTCTACGTCCGCGTCCTGCTGCACATGCGCATCCGCGACGTCACCGCGGGCTTCAAGATCTGGCGCCGCGAGACCCTGGCCGCCATCGACGTGGCGAGCGTCGCCAGCAACGGCTACGCCTTCCAGGTCGAGATGAACTACCGCACGGTCAAGCGCGGCCTCAAGATCGTCGAGGTCCCGATCCGCTTCGAGGAACGCCGCGACGGCGCCAGCAAGATGAGCCTGGCCGTGCAGCTGGAGTCCGCCCTGATGCCCTTCAAACTCCGCCGAGGCCTGTCCCGTAAGGGCTAGGCGTCGAAACGTGCATGACCTCATAGCGTTCGGTCGCCTGCTCGTCGGCCGGGACGGCATGCTCCCACAGCACCACCCGCAGCAGCTGCCACGTGCTCGGATCGACCGCCAGCGCGGCCGTGTGCACCCCTTCGCGTACCGACAGCCTCTTCAGCTCCTCGGTCTCCCGCTCCACCGCGCGTGACAAGGCCATGCCGTCCTCGTCATCGGCGTAGACGGGCAGCGTCGTCACCCGGCGCGAGGCATGAATCGGCGCGACGCCCCGGGCCGGGCCCGTGACGACGTCGATGCCCGTCCAGTGCTGGACGGCCGGGCGGCCGAAGAAGCGGATGATGTTCTGGAACCTGTCGTCCCCGGTCAGCAGGAGACGGCTCATCTCGGTGGTGTCGTGCCACAGGTACAGGCAGGCGTACTCGTTGACCGGGGAGCCGTCGACGCCGGCGTCGCGGAACATGTAGGCCTTGAACGCCAGCCCGGCGCGCTCGTCGAGGGTGTGCATGGCCTTGGAGACGCGCTCGCGCAGGCCCTGCATGTCGTAGTCGGCGGGCAGCTTGAAGGCGTACTGCATCGCATACATGTCGCTGCTCCTAGGCGCGCGGCGTGAGCAGGCCGAGGACACCGTCGATGGCCTGGGTGAACGGCTCGACCGAGCCGGCGGCGCGGGCCAGGACGTAGCCGCCCTGGAGGACCGCGACGACCGTGGCGGCGGTGGCGACCGGGTCCAGGACCGCGTCGACCTCGCCGCGCTCGCGGCCCTCGTTCAGCACGTCGGTGATGCGCGAGCGGATCCAGGCGAACGTCTCCTGGACCGGGCCGCGAAGGGTCGGGTCGGCCATCACGTCCGGGTCCTGGGTGAGGCGGCCGACCGGGCAGCCGCGCAGGACCTCGCGTTCGCGGCGCAGGTAGGCCGCCACGCGCTCGACCGCCGTGCCGGGCCCGGTGAGCTCGGCCTCGGCCTGGGCGCGGAGCTCTTCGGCGGTACGGGTGATCGCGGCGAGCGCCAGATCCGGTTTGCCGTCGAAGTGGTGGTACATGCTGCCCTGGCCGATGCCCGAACGCTGCTGGATGGCCTTGGGGCTGGTGCCGACGTAGCCGCGCTCCCACAGCAGGTCGCGGGTGGTCTCTATGAGCCGTTCGGAGGTGTCCACGGAGATCATTGTACCTACTAGTATCTACAGTCCGTGCATAAGCATTGCTTCTGGAGGCAAGAAGGATCATGTCTTGGACTTATGAGAGGGGCCGGGACAGCATGGAGTCATGAACGACATCGCACTCGACACCTTCACCGGTCCGATCTTCCGACCCGGCGACGCGGGCTACGACGAGGAGATCTCCGGCTTCCAGACCGCGTATGCCCACCGGCCGGCGCTGATCGCCGGTGCGGCCGATGCCGAGGACGTCCGCCTCGCCGTCGAGTACGCGGCGAACAACGGGCTGCCGGTGGCCGTGCAGGCGACCGGCCACGGGCTCTCGGTCGCCACCGGCGAGGACGGCGTGCTGATCGGCACCCGGCGCCTTGACGGGGTGGAGATCGACCCCGAGGCGCGCGTGGGCCGCATCGGCGCCGGGGTCCGCGCGGGCG
Organism: Actinomadura barringtoniae; assembly: GCF_017573505.1. Lineage (GTDB taxonomy): Bacteria > Actinomycetota > Actinomycetes > Streptosporangiales > Streptosporangiaceae > Spirillospora > Spirillospora barringtoniae. Next base: position 22,833 of record NZ_JAGEOJ010000028.1, on the reverse strand, counting down.
CCCTGATCGAGGCGGCCGCCGCGTACGGGCTGGCGCCGCTCAACGGGTCCTCGCCCTCGGTCGGCGTGGTCGGCTACACCCTGGGCGGCGGCGTCGGGATCCTGGCCCGGCAGTTCGGCTACGCCGCCGACCATGTCCGCGCCATCGAGATCGTCACCGCCGACGCGAGGCTGCGCCGCCTGGAGCCGGGCGACGAGCTGTTCGGCGCCGTCCTCGGCACGGGCGGCAACTTCGGCGTCGTGACCGCCCTGGAGCTGGAACTCGTCCCGGTCGCCACCGTGTACGGGGGCCAGCTGATCTTCGACACCCCGCTCATCGAGGAGGCCCTGGAGGCGTGGCGGCGGCTGACCGCCGGGGCGCCCGACGAGCTCACCTCGTCGGTCACCATGATCGGCTTCCCCGACCTGCCGCAGCTCCCGCCGCCGCTGCGCGGACGCTACGTCGCCTCGTTCCGGATCGCCTACAACGGCCCGGCCGAGGAGGGCGAGCGCCTGGTCGCGCCGCTGCGGGCCGTCGGCGACCGCATCAAGGACGATCTGCGCTCCATGCCGTACAGCGAGAGCGAGACCATCCACAGCGACCCCGCCGACCCGCACGCCTACGCCGCGACCAACGCGCTGCTCGGCGACCTCACCCCCGACACGCTGCACGCCCTGCTCAAGGCGGCCGGTCCGGACTCGCCGGTCCCGGTCGTCACCGACATCCGCCACCTCGGCGGCGCGCTGCGCAAGCGCGGCCCGGCGCAGGTCGCGGTGGACCACCGCGACGCCGAGTACATCGTCCGGATCATCAGCGGGCACGGACCCGGCGGAGACGGCCCCGACGAGGTCCGCGAACGCTTCGCCCTAATACGCCAGGCCCTGGCGCCCTGGACGGTCGGCCAGAACCTCAACTTCATCTACGGCTACGGCCAGGACGCCGACGAGGCCCAGACCCGGGGCGGCTACGACCCCGGGACCTACGAGCGCCTGTCGGTCCTCAAGGCCGCCTACGACCCGCAGAACCGCTTCCGCTTCAACCGCAACATCCGCCCGGCCTGATCGCCGGTCACATCGGCCGCGCCCCATCCGTCATCTAGATGGAGACCGTGAACGAGGGGTGTGGCCGATGAACGACGTCGATTTTCTCGCCGACCGGTTCGAGGCCCATCGGGCCCGGCTGAAGTCGGTCGCCTACCGGATGCTCGGATCGCTCACCGAGGCCGACGACGCCGTCCAGGAGGCGTGGCTGCGGCTCAGCCGTTCCGACGCCGACGAGGTGGAGAACCTGGGCGGCTGGCTGACCACGGTGGTCGGGCGCGTGTGCCTGGACATGCTCCGCTCCCGGGTGGCGCGGCGCGAGGATCCGCTGGACGTGCACATGCCCGACCCCATCATCAGCTGGGAAGAGGGGATCGACCCCGAACAGGAGGCCGTGGTCGCCGACTCGGTCGGTCTGGCCCTCCTGGTCGTGCTGCAGACCCTCGCGCCCGCCGAACGGCTGGCGTTCGTCCTGCACGACATGTTCGCGCTGCCCTACGACGACATCGCCTCGGTGGTCGGCCGCTCCCCCGCCGCGGCACGCCAGCTGGCCAGCCGCGCCCGCCGCCGGGTGCAGGGCACAGCCCCGGAACCCGACGCGGACCTGGCGACCCAGCGCCACGTCGTCGACGCCTTCATCGCCGCCGCGCGCGGCGGCGACCTGGAGTCACTGGTCGCGCTGCTGGACCCGGAGGTGGTGCTGCGCGCCGACACCGGCGCGATGCGGGTGATCCGCGGACGGAAGGCCGTGGCCGGTCAGGCGCTGTCGTTCAGCAGGTTCGCCAGCACCTACGCCGCGCACCCGGCGCTGGTGAACGGCTCCGCAGGCGTGGTCAGCACCGACGACGGCGTGCCGCAGTCGGTGCTGTGCTTCACCATCGCCGACGGCAAGATCGCCGCCATCGACATCCTCGCCGACCCCGACCGGCTGAGCCGCCTCGACGTCGCCTTCCTCGACCACTGATCAGGCGGCGCCCGCGAACGCCCCGGCGTTGCGGGCGCACCAGTCCGCGAACGTCACCGGCGGGCGCCCGACCAGGCGCTCGAAAGTGTCGGTGCGCAGCCCTTCGGGGGCGGCGCGCACCCGTTCGATCGCGTCGATGAGCGCCTCGGCGAGCACGGGCGGCGCCCCGGAGGGAAAGCGCGCCCGGACCGCCTCCTCGGGCGTCCCCGCCGGGCGCACCTTCAGGTCGCGGCCGATCGCCGCCGAGATGGCCGCGACCTGCTCGGCCACGGTGAGCGCCTCGCCGCCGGTCAGGGCGTACTCCTGGCCCTGGTGGCCGTCCTCGGTGAGGACGAGCGCGGCCACGGCCGCGATGTCGGCGGTGTCGATCACCGCGATGCGGCCGGGCCCGAGCGGGTCGAACACGTACCCGCCCTCGCGGATGGTGCCCGCCCACTGGAGGGCATTGGTCATGAACCCGTCCGGGCGCAGGATCGTGGCGGGGATGCCCGAGGCGCGGACGATCTCCTCGCGTTCGTGATGCCAGCGCCCCATCGCCGACACCGGGTCGCCGAGCACGTTGGTGGACGACAGCAGCACGATGTGGCCGACGCCCGCGGCCTGGGCGGCGGCGACCGCGCTGGCGGCCATGTCGGTGCCGATGCCCGGGGTGAGCAGGAACAGCTTGGCGGCGCCCTCGAAGGCGGGGGCCAGCGTCGCGGGATCGGACAGGTCGGCGACGACGCGTTCGGCACGTTCGGGAAGCGCCGCCGCGCGGGCGGGATCGCGGACCAGGACGCGGACGGAGGCGCCGGCGGCGTCCAGCAGGCGCGTGACCGCGCCGCCGATGCTTCCGGTGGCGCCGGTGACCAGTATCATCGGACTCCTCAAGACTCATTAGCCGTCTAGCGACTTTCGGAGCAGAACGTTAGCCGGTAAATGATTAGCCGTCAATCGATCTGCCGGAGACCCCACGATGCCCGAGTTCCTCGACCTGCACGGCCACACCAACAAGCTGCTGCGCGCGCTGGCCGACGGGGCGATGCGCCGCCACGGGCTGCACGAGGGCCAGAACCACCTGCTCGCGGTGCTGTGGGAACGCGACGGCAGCACGCCCGGCGAGATCGCCACGGCCCTGCACGTGACCACGCCGACCGTGGTGAAGATGGCGACCCGGATGTCGGCCGCCGGGCTGCTCACCCGCCGCCGCGACGACAAGGACAACCGGCTCGTCCGCCTCTGGCTCACCGATGCGGGACGCGACCTGAGAGAGCCGGTCGAGCAGGACCGGCGGCGCCTGGAAGAGCAGGTCACCGCGTCCCTGACCGGCGAGGAACGAGCGCACCTGATCAGCGCGCTCAAGAAGATCAATCAGGCGGCGTTCGAGTTGGCGGCCGACACCGACCGCTGAGGCAGACCGCTACGAGCGACTGCCGAGGCCGGATCAGCGCGCGCGGATCGCCGCCGCGTCGATGACCTCGTCCAGCACGTCGCGGGAACGCACCAGGTCGGAGATCAGGCGGTTGATGCGGTCGCGCTCGGCGACCAGGTCGGCGGTCAGCCGCGGCGTGGCGATCGCCGACGGCCCGCCGTCCGCGTCCCGCATGCACGGCAGCAGCTCGGCGATCTTCGCGCTGTTCAGGCCCGCCGCGAAGAGCTCCTGGATGCGGATCACCCGGTCGACTGCAACCTCGGGAAAGTCGCGGTGGCCGCCCGAGGTGCGGTCGGCCACCAGCAGCCCCTGCTGCTCGTAGTAGCGCAGCGACCGCTCGCTCACCCCGGTCCGCCGGGCCAGTTCACCGATCCGCATGTCCCACCTCGGGCCTAGAACCTCACATCGATGTCAGTTTCCACTACACCGCGGGGAACGACAACTTGTCCACCGACGTGCGGCGCCGGCGCTCGGGCCGCCGGTCGTAGCGGGCGGTCGTGGCGGGGTTGGCGTGGCCGACCAGCTGCTGAACGGTCGCCAGGTCCACTCCGGCGTCCAGCAGGTCGCCGATGAACGTGCGGCGGAAGTCGTGCGGGGTCATCGGCGGCAGGCCCGCCTCACGCCTGCGCTTGATCAGCGCGTTCCGCACCGCCGCGTCGGTCAGCGGGCGATGCTGGATCGCCCCGGACCGGTGAACGGGCTTGAACAGCGGCCCGGTCGGCCGCTCGTCCAGCGCCAGCCACGCCCCGAGCAGGCTCGCCGCGACCTCGTGCAGGTACTCGAACCGCTCCTTGTCGCCCTTCCCGACGATCCGCAGCGAGCGTTCACCGGGGTCGTAGTGCTCGCGCCGCAGGCCGACGATCTCCGAACGACGCGCGCCCGTCGAGTAGAGGGTGGCGAACAACGCCGCGTCCCGGCGTCCCGCAGGCGACGTCTCCGCGGCGCAGACCCGGAGCAGCGCCGCGAACTCCTCGGCGTGGATGCTGCGCCCGGCGGGCAGGCGCGTCCCCTTGAAGTTCGGAACGTCCTGGGCGCGCTGGTAGTCGTCGGTGCCCATCAGTCCCAGCCGCCAGGCGGCCTTCAGCACCCCGCGCAGGGCGGACAGGTGCTGGTTCTTGTAGGCCGGGGACCAGCCGCGCGGCCCCTCGTCCTCTTCGACGTTCTGCTCGCCGAGCAGCGCTCGCAGGGCGGCGGTGTGCTCGGCTCGCAGGGCAGACCAGGGAAAGTCCACGCCCGGCTGCGGACCGACCCGCCTGCCGCCCGCTTCCAGCAGCATCGCCGCGATCCGGTGCAGGCACGCGCTCAGCACCCGGCGCGAACGGGCGCCCTCCAGCGACGCCACGTACACCAGGAACGGGTTCCGCGACGGCGGGACCTCGGCGATGGTGAGCGCCGACGGCGCCGGAACAGGCTGAAGCATCGTCGTCCGATGATCGCACGCGGCCCCGTATCGCACGCCGATCCCGGCCGGGCGCGCCGCGAGAGGTCCGAGGCGACTGCTTCACTGTCACGCATGGAGATCGACGCACAACGACGGCGCGGGAAGTTCTGGGACGCGATCGAGGGCCGGGCCCCCATGCCGCCCGCCGCCGCCCTGCTCGGCTGGGAGCTGGTGGCGATCGACCCCGACCAGGGCACCATCGAGGTCGCGTTCGAGGCGGGCGAGCAGTTCCTCAACCCGGTCGGGGTCGTCCAGGGCGGGTTCCTGGCGGCCATGCTCGACGACACCCTAGGCCCCGCGCTGGTGGCGACGCTGCCCGAGGACCAGTTCGCCCCGACGCTCGACCTGCACGTCCAGTTCCTGCGCCCGGCCCGCCCGGGACGGATCGTCGGTCACGGCCGCATCGTGCAGCGCGGCCGCGACGTCTGTTACCTCGCCGGGGAGCTCATCGGCCCCGACGGCAAGACCGTCGCCGTCGCGACCGCCACGGCCCTCATCCAGACCGTCCGCTCCGGCTGACCTCAATTGTGAACGGTGCGGGTGGTGAGGCCCGGAGCGGCATTGATCTCGGACTCGGTGAAGCGCTCGGTGACCCACTGGCCTCGGGAGAACAGAGCGGTCTGGTCGGCGTGATGGGGCGAGGTGGGGTCGGCGGACTCGGAGTAGGTGAGCAGGGTGCGGCCCCGCGGCCCGGTCGGCGTCATCTCGACGGCCATCATGAGGCTGGAACCGTCCTGAATGTCGTCGTAGCGGCCCCCATTGCCGAGATCACCGGACGGGTCGATGCGGTCGAAGCATCCCTCGTCGTCGGTGCACCCGGGGACCGGGACGGAGGCGTAGTGCTGGGCGGCTCCTGGGGTGAGGGTCACCGGGATGCGGTTGGTCTGGAAGAACTCGACGGCGTCCGCCAAGGCGTGCTGTACGGCCGGGCTGTCGCCGTTGAGGCCGCGTGGTGTGGTGAGCGGCTGCCTGGGGTCGAACGGGACCCGCCATCGCTGATCCTTGGACGTGGGGTGGTCGATGCCCAGTTGAGTGAAGAACTGGCGCCACAGGATGGCGCCCTTGCCATCGAGGCCGGCCCGGCCGTTCCACGAGGCGAGGGTGTCGCAGGCCTGCCGTACGTCGATCCGCCGGCCGCTGGTGGCGGTCAGTGACGGGTGAGCGCGGCAGGCGGCCACGACGTCGGCGCGGCCGAGATCGGCGCTCAGGTTGCGTTTGGTCGTGGCGGCGGCCTGCAGCGTCGGCAGCGTGAAGCGGGAAGGGCCCAGTCCGTCCGCACCTGAAAGGCGCTGGGCGATCAGGTCGAGGCTCAGGCGCGGCCGGAGCTTGGGTTCGGTGCGGCCGCCGCCGTAGATGCGCGGATAGCCGGTGAGCGGTGCGGAGGGGTTGACCAGCCAGGGACCGTTGTTGGAATTGGCCACGTAGTCGGTGCGGGTCAGCGTCGGGTAGCGGCTCGGCCCGAAGATGCCCGGCTCGATGGCGTCGGCGTCCCTGCCCCAGCCGCAGGCCGATCTCGAGCCGTCCAGGACCGACGAGCCTTCGGACTCGCCTCCGGTGGCGCGGCAGCGCGCCGCCAGGGCGTCGGTGACGTTCGGGACGACCGAGGCGTCGGCGAAGTAGGCGGTCCCGCTCGCGTCGGTGGCGAGCGTGTAGACGTACGGCAAGCCCTGGTAGGCGGTCTGCACGGCGCGCAACTGGGTGAGGTTCTGGGCCGCGCCCATCGCCAGCCATTCGCTCGCCGAACGCAGATTGACGGCATTGACATCGGCGAGGGCGTACGCGGTCTTGTCCGTCCATTCGTTCGCCAGCACCGGCCCATAGCGCGAGCTGTAGAGAGTGCGGGTGACGGTGAAGGTCTGGCCCGCGTCCTGGACGGTGACCTTCACCTTCTGCTCGCGCATGGATTCGGGCTTGCCGTCCACCAGGTAGCGGGTGGGCTTACCCGGAACGAGGGTCAGCTTGTAGAGGGAGTAGCGCTGGGCGTGGGAGGTCGTGTGCGTCCACGCCAACCCTGCGGTGTGCCCGAGCTGGAGCACCGGCGTGCCGTACAGACCGGCCCCCGACACGTTCAGGACCCCGGGAATGGTCAGCTGTGCCTGGTAGAAGCGGCTGATCCCGTTCCAGGGACGGTGCGGGTCCGACAGCAGCATGCCGTTCCCGCTGCGCGTCGCTTTGCGGCCCAGCGCCCACGCGTTGCTCCCCGGCCCGACCAGCTTCGCGCCCTTCTTGGGCGGCGCCGAATGCTGAGCGGCCGTTCCGCCGCCGGGCACCGCGAGCGCGATCGCCTCCTTGAACCGCGTGCTCGATTCGGTGCGGTTGGTGTCGACGACGCTGGTCCAGATGTCCATCGCGGTGATGGGCCGGACCCAGTCCTTGCCACGGCACGACGGATCCGGGAGTTTCGCGGCGCCGGTGTCGCGCAGGTAGCGGTTATAGCCGGCGACGTACCCGTCGACCATCGAACGCAGCTGGGCCGTCGGGCCGTGCGGCGCCGGGCGGTCGAGCTCGCGCTGGATCACGCCCGACTGCCGCAGGCCCTTGTAGTAGACGTCGCTGGCGATGTTGCGCGTCGGCTCGATCGGGTCGTCCGACATCGTCCTGGCCCCGAAGTACCGGGAGCGCTCGCCCCGCAACGTGACCACCCACGACGCAAGGACGCACAGGTTGTCCTGGGCGAACGCATAGCCGTACCCGTAGCCCAGGCCTCCATAGTCCTTGGCGGTGATGTGCGGGATGCCGTGCTCGGTACGGCGGATCTGTGCCGAGTAGTGCTGCTCCCCGGCCGTCGAAGTCGCGTTCATCCGCCACACCACCAGGGCGCCCACGACCATGAGCGACGCGATGACGGCGGCCGGCGCGCGCTTGAGCCTCATGTCAGGCGGCGCCGGATCCACCAGAAGCTGAATCCCGCCAGCAGCGCGGCGAGAGCGGTGTAGATACCGGTCTCGATCACCTGGAACGTCCAGAACCTGCTGGAGGGCTGATAGGTGACCTCTTGCCGGTACCCGAGCCGGTCGATCTCGTCGAAGCACTGCTTTTCACCCGGCGGCGAAGTCTTCCCTGCCTGGCCCTGTCCTGGGCCCTGGCCCTGAGGCCCCTGGTTTTGCTCCTGAGATGGCGGCGGTGCGTTGCAGGGCCCGTTGGCGGCCAGGGGCAACGCCCCGTGGACCGTGTGCCTCGCCTTGTCCACCAGGCGCTGCGACAGGACCCAGGCGCTGGTGTCGGTGGGCACCTGCGCTTTGAGGGTCAGGTTCAGTGGGCCGCCGTTCGCCCGTTCCATGAAGTCGACGTTGGTCGCCGGGTCGATCCTGAAGTAGGAGTGCTGGGCGGGGATCAGGTGGGGCCGCAGCAGCAGGGGCATGGCCACCTGCAGAGCGGCGAAGACGGTGAGGGTGATCGCCATCGCGGGCAGGGTGCGGCGGATCAGCATCCCGAGCGCGACGCCGAGTGCGAACGCGAACGCCGCGTACCCGATCGGCACGATGCCGCGGGCGGGGAACAGGACGGCGCCGAGCCGCGGGAAGCCGGGGGTGTTGCCCGCCGCCGCCTTATCGACCGGCCCCGCCCACCAGGTCACCGCCAGCCCGCCGATGCCGGCGGCGACCATCGCGGCCAGGCCGGTGAGGCCGAGCTTGACCGCGAGCCAGCGGGTGCGGGTGATGCTCTGGTTCCAGACCAGCCGGTGCGTGCCCGCCTCCAGCTCGCGGGCGATGAGCGGCGCGCCCCAGAACAGGCCGACCAGCGCCGGAACGAGCATCACGACGACGGCCGTGATGAGGAAGAGCGCCTGGTTGTCGTGGTAGAAGGTCTGGAAGAACTGCGAGCAGCCGTCGTTCTGGGTGACACAGGCGGCGCTGCCCTTGGAGAAGTCGTCGGACAGGCCGGGGCCGGTCACGGCCAGCAGGAGGGCGAGCGCGGCGAGCGCCGCGGCCAGCATCGCCGCTCCGGCGCGCAGCTGGCGCCAGGTCAGCCAGATCATCGCTGTACCTCCAGGACGGGGCGGCTGCCCGCTTCGGCGGACTTGCTCATGTAGGCCAGGACGAGGTCTTCGAGGCCGACCCGGCTGACCGACCAGGCCGGGTCGTGGATCGGGGCGGTGGTGCGGACGATGAACGTGCTCTGCCTGTCGGTGTGGCTGGCAGAGATGACGTGCTGGTCGCCGGGCAGCCGGGAGGCGTCGCGGCGCGGGCCGGTGAGCCGGTGGTGGGTGTTCAGCAGCTCGTCGACCTCGCCGTTCATCTGCACGCGCGAGTCGACCAGCACGATGAGGTAGTCGCAGGACCGTTCGAGGTCGGAGACCAGGTGCGAGGACAGGATGACGCTCAGCTGCTGGTCGGCGGCCGCCTCCATCAGGATCTGCAGGAACTCCCGGCGCGCCAGGGGGTCCAGGGCCGCGACGGGCTCGTCCAGGATCAGCAGCTCGGGCCGTTTGGCGATGCCGAGCGTGAGGGCCAGCTGGGCGCGCTGACCGCCCGACAGCTTCCCGGCCTTGCGGTCCGGGTCGAGGCCGAGCCGTGCGATCCGGTCGCGGGCCAGCGCGTCGTCCCAGCGCGGGTTGAGCTTGGCGCCCAGCTTCAGGTGGTCGTTCACGGTCAGGCCCGCGTACGTGGGGGTGTCCTGAGCGACGAAGCCGACCTTGGCCAACTGGCCGGGACCGCTGCCGGGCCGGTCGCCGAGGACCTCGATGGTCCCGGCGGTCGGTGCCAGCTGGCCGCAGGCGATGTTCAGCAGGGTCGTCTTGCCCGCCCCGTTCGGGCCGACCAGCCCCACCACGTGGCCGGACGGGATGTCCAGCGTGCAGTCGGCGAGCGCCCAGCGCCGCCCGTACTTCTTGCCGAGCCCCTGGGCCCGCAGAACGGCGGTCATGCTATGTCCTCCTGAGCGGAGGACCGAAAGGTCGTCATGAACAGCGCCTCGATGCTCTCGTCGTCCAGGCCGGCGATCCGGGCCTTGGCCAGCCAGCGCCGCAGCTCCTGGCGGAGTGGCCCGTGCGCGGCCAGCGAGGTGTCGGTCAGCGTCCGGGTGACGAAGGTCCCGACGCCGGGACGGGCGGCGACCAGCCCGTCGTGCTCCAGCTCGCGGTAGGCCTTCAGCACGGTGTTGGGGTTGATCGCCAGCTGCGCGACGACCTCCTTGACCGTGGGGAGCTGGTCTCCCTCGCGCAGCAGCCCGAGCCGCAGCGCCTGCCGGACCTGCCGGACCAGCTGGAGGTACGGGGAGAGCCCCGACCCGGTGTCCAGATGAAACTCGATCATCCAAAGCTCCATTTATCTAGTTGCCTAGCACTATAGAACGCTAACCGGTTAGACCGTCAACGATGGGCGGAAACAAGAAACATTGACGGTTTACGGTTTCGGGCGGATGCTGCTCGCATGCCACCCAGGGCGCGCCGCACGCAGGCGCAGCGCACGGCCGAGACGCGCCGGGCGCTCCTGGACGCCACCTACGACTCCCTCGTCGAGGGCGGCTACCGGGCCACCACCACGACCGAGGTCGCCCATCGCGCCGGCGTCTCGCTGGGCGCGCTGCTCCACCACTTCCCGACCAAGGCCGACCTGCTCAGCGCGGCGGCCCAGCACGTCTTCGAACGCCGCCAGGAGGAGTTCCTGCAGGCGATGAACGACCTGGACCCCGGCGCCGACAGGTTCGAGGCCTCCGTCGACCTGCTGTGGCGGGCGCTCAGCGGCCCCGCGTTCACCGTCAGCGTCGAGCTGGTCGTCGCGGCGCGCACCGATCCCGACCTCGCCGCCTCGTTCGTCGAGGTCGACCGGCGCTTCATGCGGTCCTGCCAGGAGATGTACGCCGCGCTGTTTCCGCCCGAGGAGGGCTATCCGCAGGTCGGGATGCACGTGGTGTGGGCGCTGCTGGACGGCCTCGCCCTGTCACGGACGATCGACGGCTACCAATGGCACCCGGTCGAGGAGGTCCTGGACACCTTCAAGGCCGTGCTCCCGCTCATCGTGGAAAGCACGAGGAGGGACGTATGAGGAAATGGGATGCCGCAGCGGGCAGCTCGCTGTTCATGGCGCTCGCGCCCGGCACCGTCGCGGGCCTGATCCCCTGGTGGCTGACGCAGTGGGAGGCGGGCGACTGGTGGCCGCCGCTCCGGGCGCTCGGCCTGATCCCGCTGGTCGGCGGCGCGGTGGTGCTGGTGCACGCGTTCGCCCGCTTCGTGAACGAGGGGCTGGGCACGCCCGCGCCGGTCGCGCCGACCGAGAACCTGGTGGTGGGCGGGCTGTACCGCTACGTCCGCAACCCGATGTACGTCGCGGTCGTCGCGGCGATCGTCGGCCAGGGACTGCTGCTCGCGCGCCCCGTGCTGCTGGTCTACGCGGTGGTCGCCGGGCTGACGATGTGGAGCTTCGCGCGGTGGTACGAGGAGCCGACGCTGTCGAGGACGTTCGGCGAAGCCTACGACCGCTATCGCGACGCGGTCCCGGGCTGGCTGCCGAGGCTGCGCCCGTACGATCCGCTGCCGTAAAGCAGATCGCCCGCGCCCACCGGGGTCGGCGGACGCGGGCGATCTCAGAGCTGCCGGGTCAGCGGAACGGCAGCTCGGCCGGGGGGCCAGGCTTGGTGTCGGTCCAGTTGGACGAGCGGGCCGCCACGTAGTTGATGATGAAGCCGGGCTTCATCTCCGAGTACGGGCCGCCGGGCGTGGTCAGCTCCTCCTGCTGGGCCAGCACCCCGCCGGTCCGCTGATCGAAGATGATCACCGAGCGGGAGCGGTAGGTCCCCCGCTCGGCCTTCGGCCCGCCCCACTCGCCGGTGACCGTCGAGGCCCGGTCGTCGGAGGCGAGCGCGACGCCGGTACGGCCCAGCGCGTCGGTGTCGCGGCCGATCGCGTAGATGCCCGGCTGGTCGGCCAGGGCCCGCATCAGGCCCGCCCGCACCTTCGGCGGCATCGGCGCGCCGTTCAGCAGCCCCCCGACCCTGGCGATCCTCATTCTGGCCAGCGCCGCCGGGGCCGCCTTGCCGCCGCGGATCCCCATGGCCTTGCTCATCGGGTCCTTGCCGTCACCGCTCATGTCCAGGAACTTCGCGGCGAGCGCGGCCGGGTCGGTCGGGAGCTTCTGCAGTTCCTCGGTCGTCAGGCCGACCAGGAACTTGCCGCCGCCGCGAGGGTCGGAGCCGACTTCCGGTCCGCTCGAACGCCACTTCGGCGACACCTTGCCGGGGTAGGTGTAGTAGTGGTCGTTGGACCACACGTGGAAGCTCGTCGGCGATCCGGCCTTGCGCCACAACTCGGTGTCGCGCGCGGTCTGCGGGTGCGCAGGCAGGTCGCGGGCGAAGTAGGCCTCCCCCATGCCCTTCTTCACGCCGAACCAGCTGAACGACTCCGCCGTCGCACCGGTGATCGCGTACGTCCCGGTCGTGGCGCGCATGATGTACGCCTGACCGTCGAGCGAGTTGCTGTACCAGTACTTGCCGAGCGGCTGCCGTTCGGCGTTGTAGGCCGCGGCGAGCACCGCACCCTTGGCGTCCAGGCTGGTCGTGCTCGCGGGACCGCCCGGCGTGCCGGACGTGCCTCCCCCGGTGAGAGAGATCGCCACGGCCGCGGCGGCGCCCACCACGACGACACCGCCGAAGCCCCACCACTGTCGGCGCACCGGGCGGCGCGGCGGGTCGTTCAGCAGCGCCTTCGCCCGCGCGATCTCCTGGGCGGTGGGCGGCGCGGGCTCGGCGTAGGCGTCCCGGACCATCCGCATCTCATCCATGCTGTTCCTCCAAAGTGAGCATCGGATTGGTCCCGCCCAGCGCCTTGCGCAACGTGGTTCGGGCACGGTTCAGCCGGGAGCCGACCGTGCCATAGGGGATCCCCAGCGCCGCCGCGATCTCGTCGTGGCTGAGGTCGGCGAGCGCCACGAGCAGCAGCACGTCGCGCTGCCCCCGCGGCAGCGCCGCGATCGCCCCGGCGAGCTCGCCCCGCAGTCCCTGGGCACTCACCCGCGCCTCGACGCGTTCGGCGTGCTCGGCACCCTCGCGGCCGGGACCGAGCCGGGCCCTGGCCCGCAGCGCCCGCGTCTCCGAACGCTGGTGCTTGCCGATCACCTTGGTCGCGATGCCGTACAGCCAGGTGCGCACGCCGGCGCGGTCCGGGTCGTAGCGGCGCCGCTGCCGGAACGCCTCCAGGAACGTCTGCGCCGCGATGTCGGCGGCGGCGTCCTGCCCGAGCCGCTTGGCCGCGTACCGGTGGATCTCGGCGAAGTAGGCGTCGAAGACCTCGTCGAAACGCTCGGCCGGGTGGGGCGGGGGATCCCCTGTCATGTGATGCCTTTCCATGCGCGGATGGCGGTCACATAGGTATCACCCGCAGCCGCGAACACTTTCCCCTCTGGGGTCTGTCCAGGTCAGGGCCTGGCGGTCAGGGCTTGAGCGGACGGAAGCGGAAGTCGGTGATCTGGCCTGACGTGGCGCACTCGATCCGCTCCAGCCGGACGGGCTCGGCGAGGGCGGCGTCGGCGAAGAAGCGGACGCCGTCGCCGAGCAGGATCGGGATCTGGTGCAGGAGGATCTCGTCGACCAGTCCCAGCTGGAGGCACTGGCGGGGGATGTCGGCGCCGAACAGCGCCAGGTTCTTCCCGTCGGCCGCCTTCAGGCCGATGGACACCGCCTCGGCCACGTCGCAGGACAGGAACGTCACCTCAGGGTCGTCCTCGGCGGGCGGCCGGTGGGTCAGCACGAAGATCGGCCCGGACCAGGCACCGCCGTAGGGCTTGTCGCGCGGCCCGCGATTGACCTCATAGCCGCGCCGGCCGGCCAGGATCGCCCCGATCGTGTCGATCGCCGCGTGGCCGAGCTCGGAACGGTCGGTCTGGCTGAAGACCCAGTCCATCGAGTCGTCCGGGCCGGTGATGAAGCCGTCCAGGGACATCGTCACGTGCCACAGAACCTTGCCTGCCATGGGCTTTCCCCTCGTGAGCGCTGTTTCCCCTCAGCCTCGCCGGACACCGACCCATGCGTCTAATGTCAATAACGGCGGCTACTCATAGATGGGCTTGATGAATGTTGGATCTCGTCCGGCTACGCGTCCTGGCGGCGATCGCAGCCCAGGGCTCGGTCACCAAGGCGGCGCGGCAGCTCCACTATTCACAGCCGTCGGTCAGCCACCACCTGGCGCGGCTGGAGGCAGAGACCGGCGCGCGGCTCGTTCAGCGGGTCGGCCGGGGCATCCGGCTCACGCCCGAGGGCGAGCAGCTGGCCCGCCGCGCCGCCGAGATCATCGGACGGGTCGACGCCGCCAGCGCCGAGCTGTCGGCCATGGTGGGGCTGCGGACCGGGCGGGTCAGGCTGGCGGGGTTCCAGTCGGCGCTGGCCGCCCTGGTGCCACCGGCCGCCGCGATCCTGCGGCGTGATCATCCCGGCGTCGAGCTGAGCCTGGTGGAGGCCCACCCGCAGGTGGCGCTGACCATGCTGCGGGACGGCGAGACCGACGCCGCCGTGATCTTCCGGTACGACGATGACCCGCCGGACGACGTCCGGGCCGTCCATCTCTTCGACGACCCGATGTACCTGCTCAGCCTCTCCCCCGGCCAGAGCCTGCTCGACCACCGGGACGCGGCCTGGATCGCCGGTTGCGTGCACTGCCGCCGCGAGTTCGTCGAGGCGTGCGAGCGGGCCGGATTCACCCCTCACATCGCGTACACCAGCGACGACGCGATCGTGGAGCAGGCGCTCGTCGCGGCCGGGATGGGCGTGACCACCATGCCGAGGCTGGCGCTGCGCACCCACCGGGCCGCCGGAATCGAGGCCACCGAGGTGCCCGGCTTCCGGCGGCGCGTCTACCTGGCCACCTACGGCGACCCGCCCGATCCCCCGGCCACGACCGCGTTCAGCAACGCCCTCCGGGACGCCGTACGCGACGCCGGATACTGACGGCCAGGCATCGATACCCGGCCACCATCCGCAGGTCAGGCGGGCAGGTCGGCGCCCTTGGCGGCAACGAGGCCGAAGATGTCGCCGATCGTGGTCAGGGCCGCGTTGTGCAGGACGTCCGCCGGGACCGCCGAGCCGTCCGGGCCCGCGAGCGGCCGGGTCGCGCACGCCTCGGCCACGACGGTCGGCCGGTAGCCGAGATTGAACGCTCCCTGGGCGGTGAACTGGACGCACATGTGGGTCATGAAGCCCGCCAGCACCAGGTCGGGCCCGGCGTTCTGCTTGCGCAGCACCTCCAGCAACTCGGTCTCGTGGAAGGAGTTCGGGAAGCCCTTCACCACGACAGCCTCGCCGTCCTTGGCCGCCACCCGGGGCTCGATCTCGCCGATCTCGGCGCGGATGTCGTACGGGGTGCCCTCGCCGCCGTCGTTCACGATGTGGATCACTGGGGTGCCCGCGGCGCGGGCGCGCTCCAGCAGCTCGGCGGCGGCGTCCAGCGCACGGTCGGCGCCCGGCAGCGCCATGACACCGGTTGTGTAGGTGTTCTGGAAGTCGATCATGATCAGGGTGCTGCCGGAGAGCGCCGGAAGGTCGTTGTCCAGGCCGATCACGTCGCGCAGGGTGGTGGAAACGGTCATTTCATCCTCCAGATTTCGTGACTTCGTGCAGGGTGAACCACCGGCCTGACCAGGCCGGGTGTCGTGGGGTCGTGGTGGAAGCGGGCTAGGCGGCGGTGCGGAACCTTCGCCGGTAGGCCGCCGGGGTGGTGCCGAGCCGCCGCCGGAACGCCCGGTGCAGCGTCTCGGGCGTCTTCAGGCCGCACTCGGCGGCGACCCGTTCGAGCGATTCGTCGGTGCCCTCCAGCAGCCGCCGCGCCGTCTCCACCCGGGCCTCCTCGACGAAGGCGGCCGGGGTAACGCCGGTCTCCTTGCGGAAGACCCTGGTGAAGTGGCGTTCGCTCAGGCACATCCGGTCGGCGAGCGCTGCCGCCGACAGGTCCTCGGTCACGTTCGCGGCGATCCAGGACCGCAGCTCGTCGATCTCGCGGCGCTCGGTCGGCGCCTGCCACAGCGGGACGCTGAACTGGCTCTGCCCGCCCTGGCGCTTGAGGTACATCACCAGCTGCCGGGCGACCGTCAGCGCGAGCCGTTCACCGTGGTCCTCGGCGACCAGCGCGAGCGCCAGGTCCATGCAGGCGCTGATGCCCGCGCCCGTCCACACGTTCCCCGAACGGACGTAGATCGGATCGGGATCCACGGTGATGTCGGGGTGGTCGGCCGCCAGCCGGTCGGCGGTCGCCCAGTGGGTGGTCGCCCTACGGCCCGCCAGCAGCCCCGCGGCGGCGAGCATGTGCGCCCCGACGCACACCGAGGCGACCCGGCGGGCGTGCGGCGCGGTGGTCTCGATCCAGGCCACCACCTCCGGGTCGATCACCGGGGCGCCGGTCGCGTCCACCGCACCCGGGACCACCAGCGTGTCCACCCGGTCGCCGACCTGGTCGAAGCTCAGGTCGGTGGCCAGCCGCACCCCGGCGCTGGTGCGCACCAGGCCGCCCTCCGGCGCGGCCAGGCACACCTCGTACGGCGTACGGCCGGACATCTCCCGGTTGGCCAGGGCGAAGACCTCGGCGGGCCCGGTGACGTCGAGAAGATCGACGTCGGGGAACACGGCGAGGACGACACGGTGCGGAGCGGACATGCACCCATTGTCACCAATGAAACCGTCCGACCGCTATGACAAGCTTCTGTCATATCCGGACATCGCCCCGGGCCTGGCCGATCCTTGACCGGACCGATCAGGAATCGAGAAGCCACGGCCGCCGGGCAGGCCTTAACGTGACCGAAGGCGACCGAATGGCCCTGATGTCCCTGATGGCGGCCGGATCAGGTAGACAGTGATCACCGCAGACGGCGGCCCCCGCCCGACGGATATGGAGAGACGATGAGCAAGCCGACGACGACGGGCGCGCAGCGGCCCGAGGAGCACGTCGCCGACAGCCATGATCTGATCCGCGTGACCGGCGCGCGTGAGAACAACCTGAAGGACGTCAGCGTCGAGCTGCCCAAGCGCCGGCTGACCGTCTTCACGGGCGTCTCGGGCTCCGGCAAGAGCTCGCTGGTGTTCAGCACGATCGCCGCCGAGTCGCAGCGGATGATCAACGAGACGTACAGCACGTTCATCCAGGGCTTCATGCCGACGCTGGCGCGGCCCGAGGTCGACGTGCTCGACGGCCTGACCACCGCGATCATCGTGGACCAGCAGCGGATGGGCTCGGACCCGCGCTCCACCGTCGGCACCGCCACCGACGCCAACGCCATGCTGCGGATCCTGTTCAGCCGGCTCGGGCAGCCGCACATCGGCTCGCCCCAGGCGTTCTCGTTCAACGTCGCCTCGATCAGCGGCGCGGGCGCGGTCACCATCGAGAAGTCCGGGCAGAAGGTCAAGGAGCGGCGCAGCTTCAGCATCCTGGGCGGCATGTGCCCGCGCTGCGAGGGCCGCGGCTCGGTCAACGACATCGACCTCACCCAGCTCTACGACGCCGACAAGTCGCTGAACGAGGGCGCGCTCACCATCCCCGGCTACACCATGGACGGCTGGTACGGCCGGATCTTCCGCGGCTGCGGCTTCTTCGATCCGGACAAGCCGATCAAGAAGTTCACCAAGCGGGAGCTGAACGACCTCCTCTACAAGGAGCCGACCAAGATCAAGGTCGACGGCATCAACCTCACCTACGACGGCCTGATCCCCAAGATCCAGAAGTCGATGCTGTCCAAGGACGTCGACTCGCTCCAGCCGCACATCCGGGCGTTCGTCGAACGGGCGGTCACCTTCGCCATCTGCCCCGAGTGCGAGGGGACCCGCCTCAGCGAGGAGGCCCGCTCCTCCAAGATCAAGGGGATCAGCATCGCCGACGCCTGCGCGATGCAGATCACCGACCTCGCCGACTGGGTGACCGGCGTGGACGAGCCGTCGGTCGCGCCGCTGCTGGCCTCGCTGCGGCACCTGCTGGACTCGTTCGTCGAGATCGGGCTCGGCTACCTCAGCCTGGACCGCCCGGCGGGCACGCTGTCGGGCGGCGAGGCGCAGCGCACCAAGATGATCCGCCACCTCGGGTCCGCGCTCACCGACGTCACCTACGTCTTCGACGAGCCCACGATCGGCCTGCACCCGCACGACATCCAGCGGATGAACGACCTGCTGCTGCGGCTGCGCGACAAGGGCAACACCGTGCTGGTCGTCGAGCACAAGCCCGAGGCCATCGTGATCGCCGACCACGTCGTCGATCTCGGCCCGCGCGCCGGCACCGAGGGCGGCGAGGTCGTGTTCGAGGGCACCATCGAGGGCCTGCGCGGCAGCGGCACCCTCACCGGGCGGCACCTGGACGACCGCGCCTCGCTCAAGCCCGAGGTCCGCAAGCCGACCGGGCAGCTGGAGGTGCGCGGCGCCTCCATGCACAACCTGCAGAACGTCGACGTCGACATCCCCCTCGGTGTGCTGACCGTCATCACCGGCGTCGCGGGCTCGGGCAAGAGCTCGCTGATCCACGGCTCGGTCGCGGGCCGCGAGGGCGTGGTCGCGATCGACCAGACCCCGATCCGCGGCTCGCGGCGCAGCAACCCGGCCACCTACACCGGCCTGCTCGACCCGATCCGCAAGGCGTTCGCCAAGGCCAACGGCGTGAAGCCCGCGCTGTTCAGCGCCAACTCCGAGGGCGCCTGCCCCGCCTGCAACGGCGCCGGCGTCATCTACACCGACCTCGGCATGATGGCCGGCGTCTCCACCACCTGCGAGGAGTGCGAGGGCAAGCGGTTCCAGGCCTCGGTGCTGGAATACCACCTGGGCGGCAAGAACATCAGCGAGGTGCTGGCGATGCCGGTCACCGAGGCCGAGGCGTTCTTCAGCGACGGCGAGGCCCGCACCCCCGCCGCGCACCGCATCCTGTCCCGCCTGGCGGACGTCGGTCTCGGCTACCTCACGATCGGCCAGCCGCTCACCACGCTGTCGGGCGGTGAACGCCAGCGGCTCAAGCTGGCGACCCACATGGGCGACAAGGGCGGGGTCTACATCCTCGACGAGCCCACCACCGGCCTGCACCTGGCCGACGTCGAGCAGCTGCTCGGCCTGCTCGACCGCCTCGTCGAGGCCGGCAAGTCGGTCATCGTCATCGAGCACCACCAGGCCGTCATGGCGCACGCCGACTGGATCATCGACCTCGGCCCCGGCGCAGGCCACGACGGCGGCAAGATCGTCTTCCAGGGCACGCCCGCCGACCTCATCGCCGACCGTTCCACCCTCACCGGCGAGCACCTCGCCGACTACGTGGGCGCCTGACGCGGACCCGGCGCGCGCGACGGCCTCAGGGCTGTCGCGCGCGCCGCGTCTCGTTTCCGGCGCTGCCATAACGCCTGGCCAGGCGCGCGAACGCCTCCTTGAGCTCCGCCGGGCCGACGACCTCGATGTCCGCGTCGAACCTGCCGATGGATGCGGCCAGCCCCATCCACGACCAGGAGCCGAGAACAAGACGGCAGCGCCCCGGCCCCAGCTCCTCGACGACCCCGTCACGCACGTACGGCGACACCTCGCCCGCGGGCAGGTCGAGGATCACCTCACCCCAGCACGGCCACTCCCCCAAGCCGCGCGCCCCGTCCAAGCCCACCGAGCCACCCGACCGGTCCAAGCCGCCCGGGCCCTCTGGTCCGCTTGAGCCGAGAAACCTGCCGGTCACGAAGGCGGAAACGTTTCCACCGGGTAGCTCGCGCGGGCTGAAGCGCGGGCCGTTGGGGATGCGCGGGGTGATCCGGTCGGCCCTGAACGTACGCCAGTCATCGCGATCGAGATCCCAGGCGACCAGGTACCAGCGTCCGCCCCAGGCGACCAGGTGGTGGGGCTGCACCCGCCGCTGCGGCGCGTCCTCGTCCGCCCCGTAGTCGAAGCGCAGTTCCTCGCAGGCGTGGACGGCCGCGCTCAGCGTCATGAGAACGCCGCTGTCGACCTGCGGTCGGCTGGACGGACGTTCGACCGCCGTGACCTGCAAGGTGTCGATGCGGTGGCGCAGCCGTGCGGGCATGACCTGCCGGACCGTGGTGAGGGCGCGCGCCGCCGCCTCCTCGATGCCCGCCCCTGCCGTGGTGGCCATCTGGAGCGCCATGGCGAGGGCGACGGCCTGCTCGTCGTCGAACAGCAGCGGCGGCAGCTGCGACCCCGCGTCGAGCCGGTACCCGCCGTCCGGCCCCTTGATGGCCGCGATCGGGTAGCCGAGCTCGCGGAGCCGGTCGACGTCGCGGCGAACGGTCCGCCGGCTGACGTCCAGCCGTTCGGCCAGCAGCGCCCCCGGCCAGTCGCGCCGCGCCTGCAGCAGCGAGAGCAAGGCCAGCAGCCGCCCTGAAGTCTTCTGCACGATCTCCATACTGCCGCAAGTAGCGGCCACAACCTGTCCTCTTCTCCTGCGAGCGTGGCCATCACAGCAAACGAAGAGGAGTCGATCATGTCCGTGAAGACCACGACCCACCTGAACTTCCGAGGCGACGCCCGCGCCGCGCTCGGCTTCTACCAGTCCGCGTTCGGCGGGGACCTGGTCGTGATCACCTACAGGGACGCGGGCGCCGTCCAGGAGCCGTCGGAGGCCGATCAGGTGATGTGGGGCCAGGTGACCGCCGGCAACGGCCTCAGCGTCATGGCCTACGACGTGCCGTCCAGCCTGCCGTGGAGCCCGGGCGAGAACGCCTTCTTCGTGTCGGTGCGCGGTGACGGCGCCGAGGAGGTCACCGAGTACTGGAAGCGGCTCTCCGAGGGCTCGACGATCGTGCAGCCGCTCGGCCCCGCGCAGTGGGCGCCCCTGTACGGGATGCTCAAGGACCGTTTCGGCGTCACGTGGGTCGTGGACGTCAGCGCCGCGTGACGTTCAGGCCTCCAACAGCCGCCAGGCGGTCAGGGCGACCCGGGCCCTGACCAGCCCGGCGGGCTCGGTGAGCTCGGTGAGCTCGATGCTGAGGGCCCGGCCGATCTGCTCGAGGCGGCGGGCGACGCTGCTGTGGTGCAGGTGGACGCGGCAACCGTCCCGCGCGGGCGCTGGGAAAGGCGACGGCCCGAACGCCCCGCCGCCGGGTGGCGGACGGGCACTCGGGCCGTCGGTCGTTCGGTGCGTCGACTCCTAGACGTCGTCGATGCTCATCGCGCCCTCGTTCGGGCGGCGGGCGAGATCGATGCCGAGCTCTTCCGCGGCGCGGAAGACGTCCTCGTCGGTGTCGCGCATCTCGATGGACATGCCGTCGCTGGACAGGACCTCGACGTTGAGGCACAGCGACTGCATTTCCTTGATGAGGACCTTGAAGGACTCCGGAATGCCGGGCTCGGGGATGTTCTCGCCCTTGACGATGGCCTCGTAGACCTTCACGCGGCCGAGGACGTCGTCGGACTTGATGGTCAGCTGCTCCTGGAGGGCGTAGGCGGCGCCGTAGGCCTCCAGTGCCCAGACCTCCATCTCACCGAAGCGCTGGCCGCCGAACTGGGCCTTACCGCCGAGCGGCTGCTGGGTGATCATGGAGTACGGGCCGGTCGAGCGAGCGTGGATCTTGTCGTCGACCAGGTGGTGGAGCTTCAGGATGTAGATGTAGCCCACCGAGATCGGGTGCGGGAACGGCTCACCGGACCGGCCGTCGAACAGCTGGGCCTTGCCGCTCTGCTGCACCATCCGGCCGCCGTCGCGGTTGACCAGCGTGGCGTCCAGGAGACCGATGATCTCCTCCTCGCTGGCGCCGTCGAAGACCGGGGTGGCGACGTTGGTGCGCGGCTCGACGTGGTCGAAGCCGATCTCGCGCAGCCGCCCGGCCCACTCCTCCTCGACGCCGTCCAGGTTCCAGCCCTGGGCGGCGATCCACCCGAGGTGGGTCTCCAGGACCTGTCCCACGTTCATACGACCAGGGACACCGAGCGGGTTGAGGACGATGTCGACGGCGGTGCCGTCTTCGAGGAACGGCATGTCCTCGACCGGCAGCACCTTGGAGATGACGCCCTTGTTCCCGTGCCGGCCCGCGAGCTTGTCACCATCGGTGATCTTGCGCTTCTGAGCCACGTACACGCGGACCAGCTCGTTCACGCCCGGCGGGAGCTCGTCACCCTCGTCGCGCGAGAACACCCGGACCCCGATGACCTTGCCCTGCTCACCGTGCGGCACCTTCAGCGAGGTGTCACGCACCTCACGCGCCTTCTCACCGAAGATCGCGCGCAGCAGCCGCTCCTCGGGCGTCAGCTCGGTCTCGCCCTTGGGCGTGACCTTGCCGACCAGGATGTCGCCGGGGACGACATCGGCACCGATGCGGATGATGCCGCGCTCGTCCAGGTCGGCCAGGACCTCTTCGGAGACGTTCGGGATGTCCCGGGTGATCTCCTCAGGCCCCAGCTTGGTGTCCCGCGCGTCGACCTCATGCTCCTCGATGTGAATCGAGGAGAGGACGTCGTCCTGCACCAGACGCTGGCTCAGGATGATCGCGTCTTCGTAGTTGTGCCCCTCCCACGGCATGAACGCCACCAGAAGGTTCTTACCCAGCGCCATCTCGCCTTCGTCGGTGCACGGACCGTCGGCGATGACCTGCCGGGACTCGATGCGGTCGCCCTCTTCGACGATCGGCTTCTGGTTGTAAGAGGTGCCCTGGTTGGAGCGCTTGAACTTGGTCACGCGGTACGTCGTCCGCGTGCCGTCGTCGTTCATGATCGTGATGTAGTCGGCGGAGACCTCTTCGACCACACCGGCCTTGTCGGCCACGATCACGTCGCCGGCGTCCACGGCCGCGCGGTACTCCATGCCGGTGCCGACCAGCGGAGCCTCACTGCGCAGCAGCGGGACCGACTGGCGCTGCATGTTGGAGCCCATCAGCGCACGGTTGGCGTCGTCGTGCTCCAGGAACGGGATCATCGCCGTGGCGACCGAGGTCATCTGCCGCGCCGACACGTCCATGTACTGGACCTCGCCCGGCGGAACGAGCTCGACCTCGCCGCCCTTCTTGCGGATCAGAACCTTCGCTTCGGTGAAGGTCCCGTCCTCGTTCATGAGCGAGTTGGCCTGCGCGATGACGAAGCGGTCCTCTTCGTCGGCCGTCAGGTAGTCGATCTGATCGGTCAGCTT
>NZ_JAGEOJ010000027.1 GCF_017573505.1 Actinomadura barringtoniae | reverse complement strand
GCTCCTGACGCGCCGCGCTCCTGACCTGCCGCGCTCCTGACCCGCCCGCCCTGACCCGCCGGGCTCCCAGCAGGCCGCGCCCCCAACAGGCCCTGCCCCTCAAACGGCACGCCCCCAAGACGCCCCGCCCCCAACAACCTCCCGCCCTAGCGCGCCCCCGCGCCGCAGCCCAACCCGTACCGCTCTGTCCATGAGCCCGTCCCTGGGCGGTCGGAGGCCCGGACGTTCGGGTGGCCCAGGGGCCGGCGGCCTGGACGTTCGGGTGGCTTGGAAGTTGAGTGGCCGGGGCGGCGGCCTGGGCGGTCGGGCAGCTTGGAAGTCGGGCGCCCCCGGAAGCGGGCGGCGACCTGGAGGCCGGCTGGCCTGGACTGTCGCGTGGCCAGGAGGCCGGTGGCTTGGCTGATCGGGTGGCGTGGCGGTCGGGTGGCTTGGAGGGTGGGCGGCTCGGAGGCGGGAGAAGGCCTGGAAGTGCGGGCGGTCTGGGGGCGTGCGTCTGGGGAGGCCAGCGCCCAGCGTGGTTTGGGTGCTGGGCTTGGTGGTGCGGTCGGTCTGGCCCGGTCAGGGGGAGACTTCGGAGCGCGCCCTCGGCGGGTCAGAGATGGGCGGGGGCTCGGCCTGGTGGGCAGGTTGGGCTTGGGACGGGCCGGACGATCCTCAGGGTGGATGGGGTTAGGGGAGGGGGACGTTCTGGATCTTGCCGAAGATGCCTGCGTCGAAGGTGACGGTCTTGACGGTGGGCGGGGGTGCGGGGAGGTAGAAGAAGCCTCGGTTGGTGGTGTTGGGGGCGTTGTTGATGACGGAGGTGTCCTGGTCGGCGTAGCGGCGGGTGACGCCGTCCTCGGGGCCTAGGCGGACGCTCTTGTAGAGGGTGCCGGTGGCCGGGTCGATCACGCCGAACGATCCGAAGGCGCCGCCGTTGTTGCCGGTGTAGCCGGTGACGGGGCGGACCAGTTCGCCGGGGCCGAGGTTGGTGATGTCGAAGACCGCGACCAGGTAGGCGCCGTCTCGGTAGAACGGCTTGAGGTCGAAGCGGCGTTTGATGTGGGAGCCGAAGACCACGCCCTCGGTGGTGCGGGTGGCGATGGTGGCGCCGTCGGTGGGGTGGAACGGGGCCGGGGCGCCGCCGGTGGTCTTCTGCTCCTGGGGTGCGCGGGTGGTGGTGGTCGTGGTTTGGGTCTTCTGTTGTTTGAGCTGGTAGGAGATTTCTACGCGGCGGTTCTTCGCGCGGGCCTGGTCGTCGTCGGGGCCGCCCTCCTTGGCGATGGGCTGGGTGTCGCCCTTGCCCTCGGCTCGGTACCGGTAGTCGGTGCCCAGGCGGGTTTGAAGCTCCTTGAGCACGGCCTGGGCGCGGTCCTCGGACAGGCGCTGGTTGTAGTCGTGGGCGCCCTTGCCGTCGGTGTGGCCGGTGATGATGACCGGCGGCTTGGTGGGATCGGCCTTGGCGCGGGTCTCGGCCGCGACGTCGTCCAGGACGGACTTGGCCTTGGCGGTCAGGGTCGCCTTGTCGAAGTCGAACAGCACGTCGGTGCGCAGGCCGATCTTCTCCTCGCTGTTGCTGGTGCTGGTCGACTTCACGGTGCCCTCGGTGAGGCCGTACATGTCGACGACCCAGGCGGGTGCTTTGCCGACGACGGTGCGCAGGGGCCAGGCGACGGTGCTTCCGGGCGTGGGGTTGTCGCCGACGATCGGTGCGGACGGGCCGCCCGAGCCGGTGCCGTCGACGACCGGGACGCTGGTGAACTCGCCGGCGGTCGTCGGGGCGATGACGGTGAGGGAGCGGACGTCCTTGGGGATCGGCGGGAAATGCAGCAGCGTCTCGTACCGCACGCCGGGGGCGTTGGACTGCGGCCACGTCTGGCTGCCGACCGTGTCGCCGGTGCCGTCCTTGTCGTAGAGGGGGAAGTACGCCTTGTGGCCGAGCGGATCGATCAGCTTGAGGTCGAGCTTGCCCATGCCGGCCATGCCGGTGGAGAACGCGATGGTGCGCGGCTCGCGTTCGAGGTCGGTGACGTAGAAGCGCAGGACGGAGTGGTCGGCGTACCGCTCGATCTGCTTCATCTCGATTCGCGAATGGGAGGCGGGCAGGCCGGACCACGCCTCCTTGGTGAGCGGGCCGGTGTATTTCGGGGGCGCTGCGGTCTTTCCCTCGGGCTTGGCTTCGCTCGGTGAACTGCAGCCCGCGAGCAGGATCAGGACTGCGGCCACGGCGGTGGTGCGGATCGTCCTTGTGCGGCGCATGCGGCTTACCTTTCCGGTCCAGCGCTGCCGGGGGGAGATGGTGAGGCGGCCTGTGGTGGTCAGCTCTTCTGGAAGGAGACCTCGACGCGGCGGTTCTTGGCTCGGCCGTCGGGGTTGTCCTTGTCGCCGATCTTGTTGGGGGCTACGGGCTTGGTCTCGCCGAAGCCTTGGGCGTTGATGCGGGTGTTGGTGGCGGCCAGGACGGTCAGGAGTTCGGCCTTGACGGCCTCGGCTCGTTGGCGGGAGAGGGTGAGGTTGTAGGCGGGGGCGCCGATCGCGTCGGAGTGGCCGGAGACCTGGACGGTGCCGGACGCGTCGCGGAGGCGAGGGGCGAGGGCGGCGATGCGTCGTTTGGCGGTGGGGGTGAGGGTCGCCTTGTTGAAGTCGAACAGGACGTCTGCGGACAGGCTCACGGTGACCTGCGAGCCCTTGGTCTGTTCCTCCTCTAGCGGCTTGATCGAGTCGGCGGTGCGGAGGTCGAGGACGGCGGCGGAGGTCTTCACGTCGAAGGCGGCCTCGCCTGCTTTGACGTCCAGGATCGACTTGGCCAGGTTGGCGTCGGGGACGTTCGGGTCGGCGTTCGCGATGGAGGGGACGGAGAGCAGGGCCAGGAGCGCGGCGGTGAGGGTGAGGGGGCGTCTCATGGTCAGCGTCCGATCGGCACGTCGCGGAAGATCGGGAACTTGCCGATCTGCACGTCGACGGCCTTCACGTTGTCGGGCGGGGCGGCGAAGACGAAGTTGAGGGTGTTGGCGGCGTTGTTCTTCAGATCGCCGTGCAGGTCAGGCCCGAGGGTGTTGTTGTCGGAGTCGTGGACCACGACGTAGCGCTTGAGGTTGACGGTGTCGAGCAGCGAGGCGTCGTTCGAGCCGTTCAGCCGGAAGAGGGTCGGGGTGTCGCCGCCCGCGTCCACGTGCGGGGTGAGCGAGACGACCAGGTTGGCGAGCTTGCCGCGAACGGTCAGGCCGGCGATGCCGAGGTCGACCTTGCCCATGGTGGAGTCGGCGGTGGTCTGGATGATCAGCTTGCCGGGGTTGGACACCGAAGGGTGGCCCTTGGCGACCGAGTTGGCGGCCGTGCCGTTGCCGCCCTTGTCGCCCGAGTCGTCGCCGAACGGGGAGCAGGCCGTCGAGGTGCCCGCGGTGAGCAGTGCGAGCGTGGCCGCGGCGGCGGCCGCGCGCTGTGAGATGCGCATGCGATCTTCCTTTCGTGTGGCCGCCCGGTCCGTCGCATATGCAAATCGCTCCGGCCGTGGCACCATGGATCCGGTGTCGGGTGATGCTGTGCAAACGAGAACATAGTATTTGCAAATGCGAATCGTCAAGGGGTTAACGTGACCGTGGCCGAAGACACCGTCGCGCGCAATCGGGCGCTGCAGTCCCAGTGGTACGGCGAGCCCCTGGTCGACCGGTTCCGGCGCCTGCTCGATCGCCTGGGGCTCTCGCAGGCGAGCCTCGCCTCGGTGCTCGGGCTGTCGGCGCCGATGCTGTCGCAGCTGATGTCGGGGCAGCGGGCCAAGATCAGCAACCCGGCGGTGATCAACCGGCTGCTGGCGGTCGAGGAGCTCGCGGCCGATCCCGGGCTGGACGACCTGCGCGAAGGCGAGCTGGAGGAGATGCTCCGCCGGATCCGCGCCGAGACGGCCACGACCACCTCGGGCGTGCGCCTGGCGCAGAACAGCGCCTCGCCGATCGAACGTTCGCTGGCCGAACGCCTTGAGGACCACCTGGCCGCGGGGGAGGCGATGGCCGAGGAACGCGCGGCGGACGAGGCGGTGGCGTCGTCGGGTGGCGGCGGACGGGGTGGCGGCGCTGGGTCCGGTTCTCGTGCGGGCGTGGTCGGTGGGCCTGTTCAGGTGGTGATGTCGCCTGCTCGGACGCTGCAGAGCCTTTTGCGCGCGGTGGCGTCGGCCTCGGAGATAGAGGCGGCCTCGGCGCTCGTGGAGAACGACTTCCCTGAGCTCGCCGAGTTGCTGCGCGTCTACGGCAACGGCCGTACGAGCGAGGCCGAGGCCCACTTCCAGCGCACGATGGGACGTGGCTGAGCAGCCGACTGTTAAATCTCACATCAGAATGTGAATTGCGCGCGCCCGATTGTGGTCTCTAAGGCGTGCTGCCGTTCGGCCTCGCGAGAGTGAACGTGCGTCCGGCCTCGCGTCGGCGCGGTGTGTGCGGTTGGCTCGGGATTGCCCGTGGGTTCGGCTGGCCTCGCGGCGCGCGTGAGCGCTGGCGTGTGCAGGCTGGCCCGAGGTTGACCGTGCGTTCGGTCGGCCTTGCGGTGCCGCGTGGGCGCGGGGCGGGCGCGGTGTGTGCGGCTGACCCGAGGCTGAATGTGCGTTCGGCTGACCCTGGGGCGTCGCGTGGGAGTCGGCGTGTGCGGCTGATCCGGGGGCTGAACGTTCGTGGGGTGGTGCGGGGCTAGTCGGTGGTGACCACGTGGAGGTTGACGCCTTGGGCGCGTAGCGGGGCCAGGTCTCGTTCAGCGGCGCCGGCATCGACGATGACGGTGTCGAAGTCCGACAGGGGAGCCAGCTGGTGCAGGCCGTGCTTGGCGAACTTGGTGTGGTCGATGATGAGGATGCGCTGCGCGGCGGCCTGCATGAGGGCGCGCTTGACGGCGACGGTCTCCTGCGACTGGTGGTAACAGAAACCGCTGGTCACCGCGGTCGTGGACATGAAGAGGATGTCGGCGCGGAGGGACTGGATGGCCTCGGACGTACGGAGGCCCAGGAAGGCGTCGTAGGCCGGGTAGTACGCGCCGCCCAGGCCGATGAGGTCGATGCCCTGGTCGGTGGCGAGGAGCTTGAGGACCGCCATCGAGTTGGTGATGACGGTGAGGGGCTCGAGCTCGGGGAGGCGGGCGGCCAGGGCCAGGCAGGTGGTGCTCTCGTCGACCAGGACCGATGAGCCCGGCGTGACGAACTCCAGCGCGGCCTGGGCCAGGTTTTGCTTGGCATCGGCCATGACCTGAGCGCGGTACGCGACGTCGCCGTGGTGAAAGGCCGAGGGCTGGGCGGTGGCGCCGCCCCTGACCTTGCGCAGCCAGCCTTCGCTTTCCAGAACGTCGAGGTCGCGGTGGATCGTCATGATGCTGACGTCGAGGCCCTCGGCCAGCGAGTCGATGCGGACGAAGCCCTCCTGCGTCACGCGCTGCCGGATCTGCTGTCTGCGCTGTCGTACGCGTAGCGGCTGACCCGCCCCCGACGCTTGACCCGACTCGCCTTGGGTGGGCTCGGGGGCCTGGGGGGACGCCTCGTCGGTGGCCTGGGGGCCTTCGTTGGTCGACAACGCGGTTCCTTCCGGAGGTCGTGCACCGATCGCGTCCATCAGTGACAGGCCGGCTCGAACGTAACACCGCGGCGGAGGGGCAGCTGGATCACGGTTACATCACATCCTGTCCGAGATGGGTGTTACAAGTCTTGACGTTGTCACGTTCCCAAATGTTAGCTTCTTAACATCGCGGAAACGCCCGTTAACGGGCGGACGGGTGCAACCGCGGTGAAACGCCCCATAACACGCGGGACTCGTACACCCCCAAGGAGTGCTCAGATGAAGGCCCTTCGCCTGTCGGCCGCGCTGGCGGCCTCGGCCGTCGCGCTCACCACGGTCAGCGCCTGCAACTCGTCGGACAAGGGCGGGGAGAAGATCGCGTTCCTGATGCCCGACATCGCCTCCACCCGCTACGAGCTGTTCGACGCTCCGCTGTTCAAGGCGAAGGTCAAGCAGCTCTGTGACGACTGCGAGGTGCTCTACCAGAACGCCGGCTCGGACGCGGCCAAGCAACAGCAGCAGGCCGACTCGATGCTCGCGCAGGGCGTCAAGGCCATTGTGATCGACCCGGTGGACTCCGCGGCGGCCGCGACGATCGTCAACTCGGCCAAGTCCCGGAACGTCCCGATCATCGCCTACGATCGGCCGATCCCGAAGGCCAAGGCCGACTACTACGTCTCGTTCGACAACGAGAAGATCGGCTCCTCGATCGCGCAGTCGCTGGTCGACCACCTGAAGGCCACCAAGGCCGAGGGCGGGATCCTGGAGGTCAACGGCTCGCCGACCGACGCGGCCGCGGGCCTGATCAAGAAGGGCATCCACAGCTCGGTGGACTCCAGCGGCTTCAAGCTGCTCGCCGAGTACGACACCCCGGGCTGGGACCCGACCAAGGCGCAGAACTGGGTCGCCGGTCAGGTCACGCAGTTCAAGGGGCAGATCGCCGGCGTGGTCGCCGCCAACGACGGCACCGGCGGCGGCAGCATCGCCGCGTTCAAGGCCGCCGGCGTGAAGCCCGTACCGCCGGTGACCGGGAACGACGCCGAGCTCGCCGCGATCCAGCGCGTGATCAAGGGCGACCAGTACAACACCATCTCCAAGCCCATCAAGATCGTCGCCGAGGCGGCGGCGGACATCGCCTACCAGTTCGCGCAGGGCAAGAAGCCGGCCGGCAAGGCGACGCTGTTCGACACCCCGTCGCAGCTGTTCATCCCGACCGTCGTCACCAAGGACAACGTGGCCAAGGTCGTCAGCGAGCCGGGCTTCGCGCTGAAGGTCGCCGACATCTGCACCGCCGAGTACAAGGCCGACTGCGACAAGCTCGGGCTGAAGTAATGAGCGCGGCCTCGAGCTCCACGACGACCGCCAAGGTGGACAAGGCCGCGGCCGGTCCGATCCTCAGCCTGCGCGCCATCTCCAAGACGTTCGGCGCGGTCGCCGCGCTGACCGACATCGACCTGGAGGTGTCGGCGGGCGAGGTGCTCGCGCTGGTCGGCGACAACGGCGCCGGCAAGTCGACGCTGGTGAAGGTCCTGTCCGGGGTGCACACCGCGGACTCCGGAACCATCACGTTCCAGGGCGAGCGGGTGACCATCCAGAACCCGGCGGCGGCGCAGCGGCTCGGCATCGCGACCGTCTACCAGGACCTGGCGCTCTGCGAGAACCTCAACGTGATCGAGAACCTGTTCCTCGGCCAGGAGATCCGCCCGGCCCGCCTGGACTCGGTCGCGATGGAGGTCAAGTCCTGGGAGCTGCTGCGCCAGCTGTCGGCGAAGCTGCCGACGCTGCGCATCCCGATCGCCTCGCTGTCGGGCGGCCAGCGGCAGACCGTCGCGATCGCGCGTTCGCTGCTGGGCGACCCCAAGGTCGTGATCCTGGACGAGCCGACCGCCGCGCTCGGCGTCGCGCAGACCGCCGAGGTGCTGAACCTGGTGGAACGGCTCCGCGACAACGGCCACGCGGTGATCATGATCAGCCACAGCATGCCGGACGTGCGGGCCGTCGCCGACACCGTCGCGGTCCTCCGCCTCGGCCGCAACAACGGCGTCTTCGCGGTCAAGGACGTCTCGAACGAGGACATCATCGCGGCGATCACCGGCGCCACCGACAACGTGGTCTCCCGCCGCGCCGCCCGCGGGACAGAGGCGCCGGCTACCGCCGCGGACGACGTGCCCGACGGCGCGTCTGCCGAACGTGCGGACGCGGGCGACGACGCGGCCGCCGTTGCGGACGGTGTGTCCGCTGATGATGCCGCCAATGAAAGGGACGAGCGGTCATGACGGATCTGACCTCACCCGCCGCCGCGGTGGCCACCGACCTGCAGGACGAGCGGCTCCGGCAGACGGCCGGGCTGCGCGGGGCGCTGCAGGCGACGCTGTCGCGCGTACGCGGCGGGGACCTCGGGCTGCTGCCGGTCATCCTCGGCCTGGTCGTCATCGGGATCGTCTTCCAGATCCTGAACGACAACTTCCTGTCGAGCGCCAACCTGGGCAACCTGCTCATGGAGAGCGTCCCGGTCGGCGTGATCTCGCTCGGCCTGGTCTGCGTGCTGCTCACCGGCCAGATCGACTTGTCCGTCGGTTCGGTGAGCGGATTGTCGTCGGCGGTCACGGCCGTGCTGTTCGTCGACCAGGGCTGGTCGCCGTGGCTGGCGGTGATCGCGGCGGTGGCGATGGGCGCGCTGATCGGGCTGGTGTACGCGCAGGTCTTCATCCGGTTCGGCGTCCCGAGCTTCGTCATCACGCTCGCCGGACTCCTGGCCTTCCTCGGCATCCAGCTGAAGGTGCTCGGCAAGGACGGCTCGATCAACCTGCCGTTCGACTCGGGCCTGGTGACGTTCGCGCAGCTGAAGTTCGTGCCCGAGTGGCTGTCGTACGTCCTCGCCGCGGTCATCGCGGCCGGGCTGTTCGCCACCGGCTACCTCGGCGCGCGCGAGCGCCGCCGGGCGAAGCTGTCGGCGACCTCGACCGCCGCGCTGGCGGTACGCAGCGTCGCGCTGCTGATCGGGTCGGCGGCCGTGGTCTGGTACCTCTACCAGGACGGACGCGGGATCGGCTGGATGTTCGTGCTGTTCGTCGCGCTCGTCATCCTCCTCAACTACGCGCTCACCCGTACCAAGTGGGGCAAGTCGGTGTTCGCGGTCGGCGGCAACGTGGAGGCCGCGCGCCGCGCCGGCATCAACGTCCGCGCCGTCTACACCTCGGTGTTCGTCCTCGGTACGTCGCTCGCCGCGTTCGGCGGCGTCCTGGCGGCGGCACGCCTGGCCGCGGCCAACCAGAGCAGCGGCGGCGGGGACGTCAACCTGAACGCCATCGCGGCCGTCGTCATCGGTGGGACGAGCCTGTTCGGCGGGCGTGGGAGCGCGTACGCGTCGCTGCTGGGGATCCTGGTGATCCAGTCCATCTCCAGCGGGCTGACGCTGCTGAACCTGGACTCGGCCTACCGCTTCACCGTGACCGGCATCGTCCTCCTGCTCGCCGTGATCCTCGACTCGGTGGCCAGGAAGTCGCGCGCCTCGCACGGACGAGCCTGACAACCCGCACAGCTCGACATCCAGGAGGGAACCACCCATGGCAGTGGTCTGCGTCGACGCGGGCACGACCATGATCAAGGCGGTCGGCTACGACGGCACCGGCAAGGAGGCGGTGGTCGCGCGTCAGCCGGTGCCGCTGGACCGGCCCCGCCCCGGGTGGGCCGAGCAGGACATGCACCTGGCCTGGGACAGCGTCGCCGCGACGGTCGGCCAGGTCGTGCGGCGGCTGGACGAGCCGGTCGACCTGATCAGCCTGACCGCGCAGGGCGACGGGCTGTGGCTGGTGGACGGCGCGGGCGAGCCGACCGGCCCGGCGATCCTGTGGAACGACGGGCGCGCGGCCGACGTCGTCCGCGAGTGGGATGCGGCGGGCGTGGCCCGGGAGGCGTTCCGGCTGAACGGTTCGATGCCGTTCCCCGGCCTGCCGAGCGCGATCCTCACGTGGCTCGCCGCCAACGAGCCCGCGCGTGTGGAACGTTCGGCGGCCGCGCTCACCTGCGGCGGATGGATCTTCTCGCGGCTGACCGGGCGGGTCGCCGTCGACAGCTCCGACGCGTCCGCGCCGTTCACCGACATCCGCGCCCGCGCCTACTCCGACGAGCTGCTCGCGCTGTACGGGCTGCCCTGGGCCCGGCGCCTGCTCCCGCCCGTCGTCCCCGACGACCAGCGGACGGGCGAGCTGACCAAGCAGGCCGCCGCCCGCCTGGGCGTTCCCGCCGGAACCCCGGTCGTGATGGCCCCGTACGACATCGCCTCGACCTCGATCGGCTGCGGAACGGTCAGCCCCGGCCACGCGTGCAGCGTCCTCGGAACGACCCTGTGCACGCAGGCCGTGACCGAGGGCGTGTCCACCGACGGCGAGCCCACCGGGTTCACGATCGCGCTCGGCCTGCCGGGCCGCTACCTGCGCGCGTTCCCCACGCTCGCGGGCGGCGACGTCATCCAGTGGGCGTGCGACCTGCTCGGGATGTCGCATCCGGCCGAGGTCGCCGAGCTCGCCACCCAGGCGCGTCCCGGCGCGGGCGGCCTGGTCTTCCTGCCCTACCTGTCTCCCGCCGGTGAACGGGCACCCTTCCTGGACCCCCTGGTCAGAGGCGGCTTCATCGGCCTCTCGTTCGAGCATCGCCGCGAGGACATCGCGCAGGCCGTCCTCGAAGGACTGAGCCTGGTGATCCGCGACTGCCTGACCGCCACGCAGGCGCAGCCGACCGAGCTGCGCATCTGCGGCGGCGGCTCGTCCAGCACGGTCTGGGCGCAGCTGATCGCCGACGTCACCGGGCTGCCCGTGCTGCGTTCGGCCGACGCCGAGCCCGGCGCGCGCGGCGCGTTCCTGGTCGGCCTCGCGCAGACCGGCCGCGTCGAACGCGTCGAGGACGCCGTCGCCTCGTACGTGACCATGCAGGACACGTTCGAGCCCGACACCGCGCACACCGCTTTCTACGATGGACTGTTCGCCGACGTTCAGGTGCTGAGGAACGACATCCGCGAGCAGGGCCCACGGCTGGCAGCGCTCCGGGACCGTTCCAAGGAGGTCGGGGGCGCGTGACGTACACATCGGGGGACGTATGGCTCGGCATCGACCTGGGAACGCAGAGCGTGCGCGCCCTCGCGGTGACCGACGACGGTCACATCGTCGGCGCGGGCACGCACCGGCTCACCAGCAGGCGTGACCAGGCCCGCCACGAGCAAGACCCAGAAGAGTGGTGGCGCGCGGTCAGCAAAGCCTGCGCGACAGCGCTCACCGACGTACCCAAGGACGCCGTGCAGGGCGTCGCCGTGGACGGAACCTCCGGCACGGTCCTGCTCATCGACTCCGCAGGCCAGCCCCTCACACCCGGCCTCATGTACGACGACGGCCGCGCCGCCGCAGAGGCCGAACGGGTCAACGAGGCCGGCGAGGCCGTCTGGTCCAAGCTCGGCTACGGCCGGATGCAGGCGGTCTGGGCGCTCCCCAAGCTGCTCTGGCTCCTGCGCCGCCGGCCCACCCTCGTACGCGGCGCGCGCCTGGCGATGCAGACCGACTTCATCAACCGGCGCCTGGTCGGCCACGACGTCGCCACCGACCTGAGCACGGCGCTGAAGACCGGCGCCGACCTCATCACCGAGGACTGGCCGCACGAGGTCATGTCGGCCCTCGGCGTCCCGGGCGGCCTCCTCCCGCCGCTCGTACGGTCCGGCGCGCCACTTGGAAACGTTTCCAACGACGCGGCCGAGGCGACCGGGATCCCGGCCGGCACGCCGGTCTACGCCGGGATGACCGACGGCTGCGCCGCGCAGCTCGGCGCCGGCGTGGTCGACGCGGGCAGCTGGAACTCCGTCCTCGGCACGACGCTCGTCCTCAAGGGCGTCACGCGCGACCTCCTGCACGACCCGCAGGGCGCGGTCTACTCCCACAAGGCGCCCAACGGCACCTGGCTCCCGGGCGGCGCCTCGTCCACCGGCGCCGGGGCCGTCGCCCGCGACTTCGGCGACCGGGACCTGGCTGCGCTGGAGAACGAGGCGCGCCGCTACGCGGACACCGGCGTGATCGCCTACCCGCTCGTCTCCGACGGGGAACGCTTCCCGTTCGTCGCCCCGCAGGCCCGCCCGTTCGTCCTCGGCACCCCGCGCGACGACGCCGAACGCTACGCGGCGGTCCTGCAAGGCGTCGCGTTCATCGAACGGCTCGCCTACGACCACCTCGACCTGCTCGGCGCACCGCTGGGCGGGCGGATCGTGCTGACCGGCGGCGGCACCAAGAGCGCCTCCTGGAACCAGCTGCGCGCCGACGTCCTCGGCCGCCCGCTCGACATCCCCGAGAACGCCGAGCCTGCCCTGGGCATGGCGGTCCTCGCGGCCGCTTCCGGTCTCGACCCGGGCGAGGCCGCCGCGCGGATGGTCAGAGTCAGGGAGACCGTCGAGCCGGGCGCCACGCTCGGTGCCGCCGGTTCCGCTCATGACGATGCCTACCTGCGGTTGGTCGGGGAGCTGGAGAGCCGAGGCTGGCTGCCGCCCGCGACCGCCGCCCACGTTCGGAAGAGGACCACTGGATGACCCGCCTCGTACTGGCTCGCCACGGCGAGTCCGAGTGGCACAAGGAGAACCGCTACGCCGGCGTCAGCGACGTGGCGCTCACCTCGCGCGGCATCGCGCAGGCCCGGCAGCTCGCCGCCTGGGCGGCGCGCGCCGACCTCGCCGCCGTGTGGTCGTCCCAGCTCAGCCGCGCCCGCCTCACCGGTGAGATCTGTGCCAAGGAGGCCGGCGTCGAGCATCACGTGGACGCGCGGCTGCGCGAGCTGGACTTCGGTGCTGTCGAGGGTCTCACCACCCGCGAGATGAACCCGAAGGTCCTCGCCGCGTTCCGCCGCGACCCGGTGCGCGACCACTTCCCGGGCGGCGAGGACCCGGCCGAGGCGGTGGAACGCTTCACCGACTGCCTGCGCCACATCGGCGACCTGCACCCCGACGGCCGCGTCCTGGTCGTCGCGCACACGACCGCCATCAGGCTCGCGCTCTGCCACCTCATGGGCGTGCCGCTCAGCGAGTACCGGCGGCTCTTCCCGAACCTGCGCAACTGCGCCATCACCGAGATCCAGCTCCAGCCCGGCCACGTCTCGGTCCTGGAGTTCAACACGCCCGTCGACCGGCTCTGCCCGGAGCCGCTGGAGACCACATGACGTGCTCATTGTCGCGGCTCCGCCGCTCCGGGGCATGGCGCGTCGACGCCTTGTCTTCCCTCGTCAGTCGTTCCTCCCTCCTCAGTCCAGACAAGGCGGCACCATGACCGAGCCCGTCCGCGCCGAGCCCGTCCGCGTCCTCGTCGCCGGCGACCACTTCGTCCGGAACGACCTCCTCATCGCGGCCCTGAACAGAGAGGTCGCCGGACGGCCGGGCCTCGACGTGCCGCTGGAGTTCACCGAGCTGACGCTGCCGTGGCCGGTCACCCCGTTCGGCCCGGTCGGCGAGGTGGTCGAGGCGTCCGGCGACGAGGCCACCATGATCGAGGCGCTGGACGGCGTGGACATCTGCCTGACGGAGATGGCGCCGCTCACCCGCAAGATCCTGGAGGCGGCGCCGCGGCTGCGGCTGTTCGGCGTCGGCCGCGGCGGCCCGGTGAACGCCAACCTGGAGGCCGCGACCGAGCACGGCGTGCTGGTGACGTTCGCGCCGGGCCGGAACGCGACGGCCACCGCCGAGCACACCCTCGGCATGATGCTGGCCGCCGTACGCCGCATTCCCGCGACGCACGCCGACCTGGCCGCGGGCCGCTGGCGCGGCGACTACTACCGCTACGACCAGGTCGGTCCGGAGATCGAGGGCGGCACGGTCGGGCTGGTCGGCTACGGCGCGATCGGCCGCAAGGTGGCGCGGATGCTGGAGGGCTTCGGCGCCGAGGTCCTGGTGTACGACCCGTACGTCGACCATCTCGACGGCAACGCCACGCTCGTTCCGCTGGACGAACTGCTCCGGCGTTCGTCGATCGTCACCCTGCACGCCCGTGCGACCCCCGAGACCAAGGGGCTGATCGGCGCCGAGCAGATCGCGGCGATGCCGGACGGCGCCGTGCTGGTCAACTGCGCGCGCGGCGCGCTGGTCGACTACGACGCGGTGTGCGACGCGCTCGACTCGGGTCACCTGTTCGCGGCCGCGTTCGACGTCTTCCCCGAGGAGCCCATCCCCGCAGGCTCCCGGCTCCTCACCACGCCCGGGATCGTGATGACCCCGCACCTGGCCGGCGCGAGCAAGCAGACCGCCCACAAGGCCGCCGCGATCCTCGCCGCCGACGTGCGCCGCCATCTCGAGGGCGAGGCACTCGCACACTGCGCCAACCCGGAGGCGGCCGGAAGTCAGGCGGCCGAAAGTCAGGCCGCCGGAAGTCAGGCCGCCGGAAGTTAGGCAGGACTTACCTCGCAAAACGCGACACCTGGCGATGCCCTAACACGCTTGTCTCGATTCCGCCAGACCATCATCGCTGGTGATGTCGCGTGGGGTGCTCGCGGACCCCTAAACGCTGTGGTCAGGGTCACAGCTCGGCCTGGCTGTTATGTATGTCACAGTGCAAGGCTGGTGGCGTAGGGTCGCTTCGCTGGAAGCGCACACGCGGCGTCACGGTCCGCACCTGACACGGTCGGCACCGGCGACGCCGGTCATCCCCGTCTGCGCCCGGCCGTGGCGCGAACGGCCAAGTGGTTCACGGCGGGATGAGTGCGCTCGACCGTGGTACGGGGACCCGATGACCCGAGCTCAGGAGAGCGATCGATGAGCACTGTGGAGGCGCCGACCAAATCGCGCGCCCAGATCAAGGAACGTACGCTCCGCAAGGACAACTGGCGCCTGTATCCGATCACGACCTTCGTGATCTTCACGGCGTGGGTGGTCTACGCGACGATCCGGGCGTTCTGGGGGGCCGCCTTCTTCGTCCCGCAGTATCACTACCTCACGCCGTTCTACTCGCCCTGCCTGAACGACATCTGCAACAACGTGACGGTCGACGGGCACACGGGCGACGCGGCGGAGTTCGGTACGTTCCTGCCGGCGGCGACCCGGGGATGGATCCCGTTCGCGGCGCTCTCCCTGCCGTTCCTGCTGCTGTTCCGCCTCACCTGCTACTACTACCGGAAGGCCTACTACCGGGCGTTCTGGGCGTCGCCGCAGGCCTGCGGGGTCCGCGAGCCGCACGGCAAGTACACCGGCGAGCGCCGCTTCCCGCTCATCGGGCAGAACCTGCACCGCTACTTCTGGATCGCCGCGTTCCTCATCTCCCTGATCAACACCTGGGACGCGATCCGCGCCTTCCACGGCGAGGACGGCGGCTTCGGCATCGGCCTCGGCACGATCATCCTGTGGGCGAACGTGGTGCTGCTGTGGATCTACACGCTGTCGTGCCACTCGTGCCGCCACATCGTCGGCGGCCGGCTGAAGAACTTCTCCAAGCACCCGGTGCGCTACTGGATGTGGGGCGTGGTCTCCAAGCTGAACCAGAAGCACGGCACGTACGCGCTGATCACCCTGGGCTCGCTGGTGGTCGCCGACCTGTACGTGGCGCTGGTGGCCAGCTCCACCATCTCCGACCTGCGCATCATCAACTAGGGGTCCCTGGATCATGACTGAGATCGAAAGGCATTCGTACGACGTCGTCGTGATCGGCGCCGGCGGTGCCGGCCTGCGCGCGGCCATCGAGGCCCGCATGCAGGGCAAGAAGACCGCGATCATCTCCAAGTCGCTGTTCGGCAAGGCCCACACGGTGATGGCCGAGGGCGGCGCCGCGGCCGCCATGGGGAACGTCAACCCCAACGACAACTGGCAGGTCCACTTCCGCGACACCATGCGCGGCGGCAAGTTCCTCAACAGCTGGCGGATGGCCGAGCTGCACGCCAAGGAGGCGCCGGACCGCGTCTGGGAGCTGGAGGCCTGGGGTGCGCTCTTCGACCGCACCAAGGAAGGCAAGATCAGCCAGCGCAACTTCGGCGGTCACGAGTACCCGCGCCTGGCGCACGTCGGCGACCGTACGGGCCTGGAGCTGATCCGCACCGCCCAGCAGAAGATCGTCTCGCTGCAGCAGGAGGACCACGCCGAGCACGGCGACTACGACGCCCGCCTGAAGGTGTGGGCCGAGACGACCGTCACCCGGCTGCTGCTGGACGGCGACGGCGCGATCTCCGGCGTGTTCGCCTACGTCCGCGAGACCGGCAAGTTCGTCGTCTTCGAGGCCCCGGCGGTCGTGCTGGCGACCGGCGGCATCGGCAAGGCCTTCAAGGTGACCTCCAACTCCTGGGAGTACACCGGCGACGGCCACTCGCTCGCGCTGCTGGCGGGCGCCTCGCTGCTCAACATGGAGTTCGTCCAGTTCCACCCGACCGGCATGGTCTGGCCGCCGTCGGTCAAGGGCATCCTGGTCACCGAGTCGGTGCGCGGCGACCGCGGGATCCTGAAGAACTCCGACGACAAGCGCTTCATGTTCGACTACATCCCGGACGTCTTCAAGGCGCAGTACGCCACCACCGAGGAGGAGGCGGACCGCTGGTACGACGACCCGGACCACAACAAGCGCCCGCCGGAGCTGCTGCCGCGTGACGAGGTCGCCCGCGCGATCAACTCCGAGGTGAAGGCGGGCCGCGGCTCGCCCGCCGGCGGCGTCTTCCTCACCGTCGTCGGCCGGATGCCCGGCGGCGCCGAGGAGATCAAGCGGCGGCTGCCCGCGATGCACCACCAGTTCATGGAGCTGGCCGACGTCGACATCACCAAGGAGGCCATGGAGGTCGGCCCGACCTGCCACTACGTGATGGGCGGCGTCGAGGTCGACCCCGACACCGGGGCGGCCCTGGTGCCCGGCCTGTTCGCGGCCGGCGAGTGCTCGGGCGGCATGCACGGCTCCAACCGCCTCGGCGGCAACTCGCTCACCGACCTGCTGGTGTTCGGCCGCCGCGCCGGGCTCGGCGCCTCGGAGTACATCGACGGGCTCGGCGACGCGCGGCCCGCGATCCCCGAGGAGGAGATCGAGGCGGCGACGACCGAGGCGCTCGCCCCGTTCGAGCGCAAGGGCGGCGAGAACCCCTACGCCGTGCACGCCGAGCTGCAGACCACGATGAACGAGCTGGTCGGCATCATCCGCCGCGAGGGCGAGCTGGAGCAGGCGCTCGAGGCGCTCGACAAGCTGCGCGAGCGGGTCGCCAACGTCAGCGTCGAGCCGGTCGCGGTGAACGACGGCCGCGGCTACCACCCCGGCTGGCACCTCGCGCTCGACCTGCGCAACATGCTCCTCGTGTCGGAGTGCGTCGCCAAGGCCGCGCTGGAGCGGCAGGAGAGCCGCGGCGGCCACACCCGCGAGGACTACCCGAAGGCCGACCCCGAGTGGCGCAAGGTCAACCTCGTGCTGCGCCTCACCGGCGAGGGCGCCGACGCCCGCGTCGAGCTGAAGCACCAGCCCATGGAGCCGATGCGCGAGGACCTCATCACCCTGTTCGAGAACGACGAGCTGAAGAAGTACCTCACGGACGAGGAGCTGCCCAAGTGAGCTACGAGGCGAAGTTCAAAGTCTGGCGAGGCGACGACGGCGACGGCGAGCTCGTCGACTACGACGTCGAGGTGAACGAGGGCGAGGTCGTCCTCGACATCATCCACCGGCTGCAGGCGACGCAGGCCCCCGACCTGGCGGTCCGGTGGAACTGCAAGGCCGGCAAGTGCGGGTCCTGTTCGGCCGAGGTGAACGGCATGCCGCGGCTGATGTGCATGACGCGGATGTCGACGTTCGAGCCGGAGGAGACCATCACGGTCACGCCGGTCCGCACGTTCCCCGTCATCCGCGACCTGGTCACCGACGTCTCGTTCAACTACGAGAAGGCGCGGCAGATCCCCGCGTTCGACGGCGGCGACACCAAGCCGGGCGAGTTCCGGATGATGCAGGAGGACGTCGAGCGCTCGCAGGAGTTCCGCAAGTGCATCGAGTGCTTCCTGTGCAACAACGTCTGCCACGTGATCCGTGACCACGAGGAGAACAAGCCCGAGTTCGCCGGGCCGCGCTTCCTCATGCGGATCGCCGAGCTGGAGATGCACCCGGCGGACGTGAAGGACCGCCGGAACATCGCCCAGGAGGACCACGGCCTCGGCTTCTGCAACATCACCAAGTGCTGCACCGAGGTCTGCCCCGAGCACATCAAGATCACCGACAACGCGCTCATCCCGATGAAGGAGCGCGTCGCGGGCAAGAAGTACGACCCGATCGTGTGGCTCGGCTCCAAGCTCGGCATCGTGAAGAAGGGGCAGGACACCCCGTCCGCCTGACGCCGCCATAGCGCTTTAGGGGCACGTACGCCGAAAGGCTGCGTGCCCCTTTCGCGTACACGGGTCTTTTGTGTACGCGGACGAGTGCGCCCAATTACGTGCGGTGGTGGACGTTCGCAGAACCTGTGGGTACGCCGACGGGCGGCGTGCCCCCGTCACCGCCGCCCGTCTTTGCCGCCGTTCCCCGAACGCCGTAGTGGCGCGGGCGGCCCCCGCGGCCGCCAGCGCCGCGATCTACCATCACCCCGCGCCGCGATGATGAAAAGGCATTAGTACACAGAACGCGTGACGCATTCGTAATTCCCAGGGGACTCGCGCTCCGGGCGCAGGCATCTAGCGTTGTTCATATGACCGTCCTGGAACCCGGCTCCTTCCTCGCCGACCTCACTCCGGACGAACGCACCGAACTGGAGCGGCGGGGCCGGATCCGCGACTTCGGCCGCGGAGAGATCCTGTTCAGCGAGGGGGAGACCACCAACTGGGTCGCGGTTCTGCTGAAGGGCCGGGTCAAGGCGTTCTCCTACCGCGAGCACGGCGGCGAGGCGCTGCTGGCCGTACGCGGGCCTGGCTCGCTGCTCGGTGAGGTGGCCGCGATCGATGGTCTGCCCAGGTCGGCGACCGTCGCGACGCTGGAGCCCGCGCAGGCGCTCGCGCTCACGGCGGACGAGTTCATGGGGTTCCTGCGCGCGCACGGCCGGGTCTCCATCCTGATCATGCAGACGCTGTGCCAGCGGTGGCGGGACGCCGACCGCAAGCGGATCGAGTTCGGGATGTTCGACGCGACCGGCCGGGTGGCGCAGCGCCTGGTCGAACTGGCCGAACGGTTCGGCGTTCCGCACGAGCGCGAGAGCGTCCGCATCACGCTCAACCTGTCGCAGGAGGAGCTGGCGGGCTGGGTCGGCGCGTCCCGGGAGGCGGTCAGCAAGGCGCTGCGAACGTTGCGCGCGCACGGCTGGATCGAGACCGGCCGCCGCAGCGTCATCGTGCACGATCTGCAGGCGCTCCGCCGCCACGCGAGGTAAGGACCGACCCGGCATCGGGAGTGCGCTGGCGATAGCCGTACGCTATTACGGGGGCTGGGGGCTAGTCATTGGGGGTGGAACACAGCGTGCAGCTGCAACAGCTCGCGTACTTCGTCGCCGTCGCCGAGGTACGGCACTTCACCCAGGCGGCGGAGATCCTGCACGTCGCGCAGCCCTCGCTGTCCAAGCAGATCCGCGCGCTGGAGACCGAGCTCGGCGCGTCGCTGTTCAGCCGTGCGCGCGGCAACATCACGCTCACCCCGGCCGGCGAGGCGCTGCTGCCGCTCGCCAAGCGGATCCTGGCGGACGTCGACACCGCGCGCCTGGAGGTCCAGGAGCTGGCAGGCCTGCGGCGCGGCCGGGTACGGCTCGGTGCCACACCGTCGCTGTGCGCCGGGCTGCTCGCGGACGTGCTGCGCCGCTTCCACGACAGCTACCCGGGAGTTCAGCTGATCGTCGAGGAGGGCGGCTCGCGTGACCTGGTCCGCGAGCTGACCCGCGGCTCGATCGACCTGGCGCTGGTGATCCTGCCGCTGGTCGGCGACCCGCCGCTGGACACCACCCCGATCCTGCGCGAGCACCTGGTGGTCGCGTCCCCGGCGGGCGGCTCGGGCATCCCGCGCCGCTCCTACCTGCGAATCGAGGACCTGCGCAACCGGCCGCTGGTGATGTTCCGTTCCGGGTATGACCTGCGCGAGGCCACCATCAACGCCTGCCGCGCCGCCGGGTTCGAGCCGCGGTTCGCGGTCGAGGGCGGCGAGATGGACGCCGTGCTGCGGTTCGTCGAGGCGGGTCTCGGGATCGCGGTCGTACCGTCGATGGTCCTGGCCGGACGCCCCGCCCTGCGCGGCACGGAGCTGGTCGTGTCGGACGAGGCGCACCGCAGCCAGCCCGGCCCCGGGCTGCTGCGGACCATCGCGCTGGCCCACCGCAAGGACGTCGCCCTCACCCACGCCGCCCGCGCGTTCCAGGAGACCCTGGAGACCTTCCTGGTCGAGGTGGGCCTGGCCGGCAGCCTCCCGGCAGGCGTGGAAACCCTGGTCACCGCACGTTAGAAGCACCGCACGTCAGAAGCACCGCACGTTAAAGGCCCCGGCCGGGGGTGTGGGCGGCGGAGCGGGACCCCGGCCGGGGCTGGGAAGCGCGGGCGGGCCCCGCTCGCGCCTCGGCGGAAGCGCCACGAGACCCCACCCGCGCGGGACACATCGCCGATCTTGCTCTCAGCGCCCTTTCGGGGGGCCGCAAAGGGCGCTGAGAGCAAGATCGGCGCGGTTAGGGGGTCGCGAGCGCCTCCGTGGGGGCCAGGCGGGCGGCTCGCACCGCCGGATACAGGCCGGCGATCGCGCCGATGAACAGGGTCGCGACCACGCCACCGGCCATCGCCCATGGCGGTACCACGGTGGGCCAGCCCTGGCTGAGGGCATAGATCGCCGTCACCACGATGCCGAGACCCACCCCGCCTATCCCGCCGAGCGCGGCCAGCAGCTGCGACTCGGTGAGGAACTGCAGCCGGATCTGCCCCCGCGTGGCGCCGAGCGAGCGGCGCAGGCCGATCTCCGCGCGGCGTTCCAGCACCGAGATGACCATCGTGTTGGCCACGCCGACGCCGCCGACCAGCAGCGCCACGCCGCCGAGGCCGAGCAGCAGGCCGGTGAACGCCTTGTCGGTCGCCTGCTCGGCGGCGAGCGCGTCCGACGGGCGGCTCACCTCGATCTCGTTCGGCGACTCGGGGTTGGCGGTGGCGGCCAGCAGCTCCCGTACGGCCTCGACCTGGTCCTTCTTCGCCCGCGTGTAGATGGTCGTCGGGTGCCCGTCGAAGCCGAGGCGCGTCTGCGCGACGTCCCAGCCGACGAGCGCCGCCGAGTCCAGCTCGGGCGCGAGCGCGTTGGACTCCAGGATCCCGACCACGGTGAACCACTGCCCGCCGAGCCAGATCTGCTGGTTC
Organism: Actinomadura barringtoniae; assembly: GCF_017573505.1. GTDB lineage: Bacteria > Actinomycetota > Actinomycetes > Streptosporangiales > Streptosporangiaceae > Spirillospora > Spirillospora barringtoniae. The sequence goes on along the minus strand of NZ_JAGEOJ010000027.1, from coordinate 119,768 downwards.
GGGGTGGCGACGCCGAGGCGTTCGGCCGCCGCCGAACCGAGCACGACGGCCGGGTAGCGGCTGGTCCCGGCGTTCAGCCAGGTGCCGTCCGCCATGGTCAGGCCGATCGTCTGCGGCAGGTCGAGCCTGGCCGCCTGAACGGAGATCCCGCCCGTCTCGCCATCGGGGATGTGGTCGTTCCGGTAGACCTTGGCGTCGATCGAGCCGGTCCCCGACCCCGACAGCACGCCGGGCATCCGGGCGATCATGCCGACCGACTCCTTGGGCATCTCGACGTCGTCGCCGAAGAAGTCCTTGCCGGGCGCCACGGTCAGCAGGTTCGTGCCGAGCCGGTCCAGCGTCGCCTGCAACTGGGCGCGGCTTGAGGTCGAGATGCCGACCACGCCGATCATGGCCGCGATCCCGATCGCGATGCCGAGCGCGGACAGGAAGACCCGCAGCGGTCGGGCCCGCAGCCCGGCGGCGCCGACCCGCAGCACGTCGCGCGGCCCGAGCCTGGCCGGCACGTCCTCCGGCCCGCTGGGAACGGCGGCGGCAGGCCGTGCGGCCAGGGCGGCCTCGGGGCCGCTCTTGTGCTTGCCCCGGCGCATCATTGGACGGTTCATCGGGCGGCCTCCGCGACCGGCGCGCGCTCGTCCCGGACGATGCGGCCGTCGTGCAGCTGGATCTGACGGGGGAGCAGGGCGGCGATGTCCCGGTCGTGCGTGATCAGCAGGACCGTGGTGCCGGCCCGCGCCAGCTCCCTGAGCAGGTCGATCACCCCGGCGCCGGTGACCGAGTCCAGCGCGCCGGTCGGCTCGTCGGCCAGCAGCATGGCGGGCTCGCCGACCACCGCGCGGGCGATCGCCACGCGCTGCTTCTCGCCGCCCGACAGCTGGTGCGGGCGGTGGTCCAGGCGGTGGCCGAGGCCGACGCGTTCCAGCGCGCGGCGGGCCCGGCGGCGGCGCTCGGCCGGTGGTACGCCGCCGTACAGCAACCCGTCGGCGACGTTGTCGATCGCGCTGACGCCGCTCGCCAGGTGGAACTGCTGGAAGACGAACCCGATCCGGCGGCCGCGCAGCGCCGACAGGCGGCGGTCCGACAGCCGGGACACGTCGCGCCCCTCCACCAGGACGGTGCCCGTGCTCGGACGGTCGAGCGTCCCGAGCAGGTGCAGCATGGTCGACTTGCCGGAGCCGGACGGGCCCACGATCGCGACCAGCTCGCCCGGTTCGATCGCCAGCGACACCGTGTCGAGCGCGGTGACGTCCCCGGGATAGGTCTTGGAGACCTCCCGGAGCTCGACGACCGGTGTCATTTGGGCACCCCCACCGACATGCCCTCGCGCAGGCCGTCCCCCGAGACCTCGACCTGGCCGCCGGTGAACGCGCCGGTCTCGACCTTGACCGTGCGGACCGTGCCGTTCTCCACCACCTGGACGCCGTAGCCGCCGCCCGCCTGCGCGACCAGCGCGCCGATCGGCACGGCCAGCACGTCGGCGTGCCGGCTGCTGGTGAAGTGGACCTCCACCGGCGCCTTGTCGTAGTTGCCGAGCGAGCGCTGGCGGCGGACCGCGACCGTGACGTCGATCGTGGTCGGGTTGTCGCCCTGGCCCTCCTTGGCCACCTTGCCGACCTTGGTGATGGTGCCCTTGGTGGTGCTCTCGTCGGGCAGCACGATCTCGACATCGCGGCCCTTCTTGACCAGCCGCTGGTACTTCACGTCCAGCGGCACGGTCACCACGCGGGTCGTCCCGGTGTAGGTGAGGACCGGCCCGCCCACCTTGTCGCCGACGTTGGCCTTCCGGTCGCCGATCCGGATCTCCTCCGGCACGACCATCACCGCGCCGGGCTCGATCTTGCCGGTCTCGGTGACGCCGAGGTCGTCCTGCCAGCGCTTGACGGCGTCGGCGGTGGCCGAGCTGTAGGTCTTGTCGACCGTGAAGCCGCTGTAGCCGAGGGCCGCGAGGTTCTCCTCGAACTGCTCCACGTCGGTGCCCTTGGTGCCGGTGGACAGCGTCCGGTACAGCGGCAGCGACCCGTACACCAGCGGCACCGGATGGTTGTCGATCCGGTAGGCGGACTGGCCGCGGTGCAGCACCGCGCCGGGCGAGGCCAGCCAGGTGATCGTCCCGTGGCCGGCGCCGGTCGCGGTGCTCGTGCCGCCGTAGGCGATCGTGCCGTCGACCGACTTGGTCTCCACCAGCGTCGTCCGCTCGACCTTGGCGGTCGCGGGCGGCAGCGAGCTGTGCGTCGCGGCAGGCTCGTTCCCGCCGCCGAGACCGGCGGTCGCGAGGCCCGCGCCGCCGACCACGGCCACCCCGACGGCGCTCAGGACCGCGGCGCGCGTCCTGTTCATCCCCCGCTCCGGCTGGTGCTCACGCCGCCGCCACCCTTGGGGTCGTACTTGGCGCAGGCCTTCTGGGCGGCCTTGAACGTCGAGCTCTCGGGATCGACGTCACCGCCGCCGTCGGAGTTGGTCTGCGGGCCGCCCCCGGCGCTCCCGCGCTTGGTCATCTTGATCCCGCCGCCGTTCGGGTCGGGGTCGGGCATGTTCACGCCGTGCTCGCGCATGCACTTGGCCATGTTGCGCATCTGGGCGAGTTCCTGGGCGTTGAGCTTCTTGGGCTTGCCGCCGTTCGGCTGGAGGTGCTTGCACTTGTCCTCGGCGGCCTTCATCTTGGCGTCCATGTCCGCGGGAGGCGGCCCGCCCTTCGCGGGGCCATTCATCTTCATCCTGATGTTGCCGTTGGCGTCGACCTCGGGGTCGGGCATGTTGATTCCGTTGTCGCGCATGCACTTGGCGTACTGGCGCATCTTGTCGGCGTCACTCGCCGCCTTGGCCGTGGCACTGCCCGTCGCGCCGTTCTTCCCGTTGCCGCAGGCCCCCAGGCCCAGCGCGAGCGCCGGCACCAGCGCCAGCACCGCGAAGCTTTGTCGTCGCATCGCTCGATCTCCTCGTCTTTCCGCCGAGGCGTTTCCTGGCGGCGACGTGAATTCCAGTACGCGGCCGATAACCCAGGCGTAACCAGTTCTCGTTATGCCGGCGTTACGCCCGTTCCCGCAGGCTGTGGTGCACACAGCAGGGGAGACGGAAAGTGCGCATATTGATAGCCGAGGACGAGCGGATGATGGCCGACTCGCTCGCCGAAGGCCTCCGGGCGGAGGCCCTGGCCGTGGACGTGGTCTACGACGGGGACGCCGCCCTCGAGCACCTGGGCGTCAACGACTACGACGTGCTGGTCCTGGACCGCGACCTGCCCGTCGTCCACGGCGACGACGTCTGCCGCGCCGTGGTCGACTCCGGCTCCCACGTACGCGTCCTGATGCTGACCGCCTCCGTCGCCGTCCCCGCCCGCGTCGAGGGCTTCCGGATCGGCGCCGACGACTACCTGACCAAGCCGTTCGCCTTCGAAGAGCTGGTGGCCCGCATCCACGCCCTCGGCCGCCGCGCCCGCCCCGCCGACCCCCCGACCCTCGAACGCGCCGGAATCCGACTCGACCCGGCCCGCCGCGAGGTCTACCGCGACGGCCAGTACCTCCAGCTGGCCCGCAAGGAGTTCGGCCTGCTGGCCGAGCTCATGCGCGCCAACGGAACCGTCGTCTCCGCCGAAAGGCTGCTGGAAAAGGTCTGGGACGAGCACACCGACCCGTTCACCAACACCGTCCGCGTCACCATGATGAAGCTCCGCCGCAAGCTCGGTGACCCCCCAGTCATCGAGACCGTCCCAGGAGTGGGGTACCGGCTGCCATGACCATGACGTTTTCTGAGCGGCTTCGGCCGACCATCCGCGTGCGGCTCACGTTGTTGTACGGGGGGCTTTTCCTGGCGGCGGGGGTGTTGCTGCTGGTGCTGACGTATCTGCTGGCCAAGAACAGCCTTCCCGAGCCTGGAGTCAAGGCCTTCAACGGGAACGCCATCCAGCAGGACGGAAAGGCCGTTCAGGGTGAGGTCACCACGCAGGACCAGGTCGTTCCGCCCCCGACTGACGTCGCGGGGCAGCAGGTGTTCATGAAGCGGATCGGCCAGGACACCCAGAAGGAGACGCTTGATGCCCTGCTGACGCAGGGGGGCATCGCGCTGGGGCTGGTGGGGGCGGTGGCGCTCGGGCTGGGGTGGCTGCTGGCTGATAGGGCGCTGCGGCCCATGCACCAGATCACCGAGACCGCGAGACGGGTCGCCTACAGCCATGACCTGGGTGAACGGATCGCCTATGTGGGGCCGCGCGATGACGTGAAGGAGCTGGCCGACACCTTCGACACGATGCTGGAACGGCTCGCGCGGTCGTTCGACGGGCAGCGGCGGTTCGTGGCGAACGCGTCGCATGAGCTGCGGACGCCGTTGGCGATCAACCGGACGCTCGTGGACGTGGCGCTGCGGCGGCCGGACGCGACCGAGGACGTCAGGCGGCTCGGGGAGTCGCTGCTGGTGGTGAACGGGCGGCACGAGCGGCTCATCGACGGGCTGCTCACGCTGGCGGCGGGGGAGAACGCGGTGGTCGACGTGGTGCCGCTGGACCTGTCCGAGGTCGCCGAGCACGTGCTCGACCAGGCCGGAGTCGAGGCCGCGGGGCACGGCATCGTCGACTACCGGCGGCTCGATCAGGCGCCGATCTCGGGTGATCCGGTGCTGGTGGAACGGCTCGTTCAGAACCTTGTGGAGAACGCGATCCGGCACAACCACGAGGGCGGAGAGGTCTGGGTCTCGACCACGCGGCATGAAGGGCTCGTCGAGTTGGTCGTCGCGAATACGGGACCGGTGGTTCCGGCTTATGACGTGGAGACGATCTTTGAGCCGTTCCGGCGGCTGGGGACCGAACGGGTGCGGTCGGATCGCGGGTCGGGGCTGGGTTTGTCGATCGTCCGGGCCATCGCCAGTGCGCATGGCGGTGTCGTGAACGCCTCGCCTCGGCCGGATGGGGGCCTAAGCGTGGTGGTCAACCTGCCTACGGCGCCGATCCCGCTCGTTGATCCGTGGCAGGCCCGCCGGCTCGGCCCCCCTCAGCCGGCGGGCCCGCCACGGGTCAACTCAGAGAAGCCACGGGTCAACTCATAGAAAGAGGCCTCGCCCGGGACACGGGGGTCCGGGCGAGGCCTCTTCGGAAGCGGTTACTTCTTCTTGCCGCCTACGGTGGCCTTCAGGTAGTCGCCGTTCAGGCGGCCGATGAAGTCCAGCGAGATGCCCTTCGGGCAGGCCGCGGTGCACTCGCCGGTGTTGGTGCAGCCACCGAAGCCGGCCTCGTCGTGCGCCTCCATCATGTCGACGACGCGGTCCCAGCGTTCCGGCTGGCCCTGCGGCATCAGGCCGAGGTGGCTCACCTTGGCGCCGAGGAACAGCGACGCCGAGCCGTTCGGGCAGGCCGCGACGCACGCGCCGCAGCCGATGCACTCGGCGGCCTCGAAGGCCTTGTCGGCGTCGGGCTTCGGCACGGGCGTCGAGTGCGCCTCGGGGGCGGTGCCGGTCGGGGCGGTGATATAGCCGCCGGCCTTGATGATGTCGTCGAACGCCGACCGGTCCACGACCAGGTCCTTGACGACCGGGAAGGCCTTGGCCCGCCACGGCTCGACGTCGATGACCTCGCCGTCGGAGAACTTGCGCATGTGCAGCTGGCAGGTCGTGGTCATCTTCTCGGGCCCGTGCGGGGTGCCGTTGATGACCAGCGAGCACATGCCGCAGATGCCCTCGCGGCAGTCGTGGTCGAACGCGACCGGCTCCTCGCCCTTGGCGATGAGCTCCTCGTTCAGGACGTCCAGCATCTCCAGGAACGACGCGTCGGGGGAGATGTCGTCGACCGGGTACTCGACCATTTTGCCCTTGTCCTGCGGACCGTTCTGGCGCCAGACGCGCAGTGTCAGTTTCATTACTTGTACGACCTCTGGCTCGGGTGGACGTATTCGAACTCCAGGGCCTCCTTGTGGAGGACGGGCTGCTCGTCCTCACCGGCCCATTCCCAGGCGGCGACGTAGGAGAAGTTGTCGTCGTCGCGCTTGGCCTCGCCGTCCTCGTCCTGGCTCTCGGCGCGGAAGTGGCCGCCGCAGGACTCGGTGCGGTGCAGGGCGTCGATCACCATGAGCTCGCCCAGCTCGAGGAAGTCGGCGACGCGGCCGGCCTTCTCCAGCTGCTGGTTCAGCTCCTCGCCCTTGCCGGTGACCTTGACGCGCTCCCAGAACTCCTTGCGGAGCGCGGGGATCAGCTCCAGGGCCTTGCGCAGGCCCTCCTCGGAGCGCTCCATGCCGCAGTACTCCCACATGATGTGGCCGAGCTCGCGGTGGAAGGAGTCGACGGTGCGGTCGCCGTCGATCGCCAGCAGCCTCTTGATCTGGTCGTTCACGCGTTCCTCGGCCTCGGCGACCGGCTGCTCGCCGACCGCGTCGAGGGCGTTGGAGGCGATGTAGTTGCCGATCGTGGCGGGGAGGACGAAGTAGCCGTCGGCCAGGCCCTGCATCAGCGCGGACGCGCCGAGCCGGTTGGCGCCGTGGTCGGAGAAGTTGGCCTCGCCGATCACGAACAGGCCGGGGATGGACGACTCCAGGTCGTAGTCCACCCACAGGCCGCCCATCGTGTAGTGGACGGCGGGGTAGATGCGCATCGGCATGTCGTAGGGGTTCTCGCCGGTGATGCGCTCGTACATCTCGAAGAGGTTGCCGTACTTGGCCTCGACGGCCTTGCGGCCCAGGCGCTCGATGGCGTCGGCGAAGTCGAGGTAGACGCCGAGGCCGCCGGGGCCGACGCCGCGGCCCTCGTCGCACACGTTCTTGGCGGCGCGGGAGGCGATGTCGCGGGGGACCAGGTTGCCGAACGAGGGGTAGATGCGCTCGAGGTAGTAGTCGCGCTCGTCCTCGGGGATGTCACCGGGCTTGCGGGTGTCGCCGCCCTTCTTGGGCACCCACACCCGGCCGTCGTTGCGCAGCGACTCCGACATCAGGGTCAGTTTGGACTGGTGGTCGCCGCTGACCGGGATGCAGGTCGGGTGGATCTGGGTGTAGCAGGGGTTGCCGAAGTAGGCACCGTGCTTGTGGGCCCGCCAGGACGCCGTGACGTTGGAGCCCATGGCGTTGGTGGACAGGAAGTAGACGTTCCCGTAGCCGCCGGAGGCCAGCACGACCGCGTCGGCGGTGTAGCTCTTCACCTCGCCGGTGATCAGGTTGCGGACGACGACGCCGCGCGCCCGGCCGTCCTCCATGATCAGGTCGAGCATCTCGTGGCGCGGGTAGAGCTCGACGTTGCCGGCGTCGACCTGGCGCATCAGGGCCTGGTAGGCGCCGAGCAGGAGCTGCTGGCCCGTCTGGCCGCGGGCGTAGAACGTTCGGGAGACCTGCGTTCCGCCGAACGAGCGGTTGTCCAGCAGGCCGCCGTACTCGCGGGCGAACGGGACGCCCTGCGCGACGCACTGGTCGATGATCTGCGTGGAGATCTCGGCGAGGCGGTGCACGTTCGACTCGCGGGCGCGGAAGTCGCCGCCCTTGACCGTGTCGTAGAACAGACGGTGCACGCTGTCGCCGTCGTTGCGGTAGTTCTTGGCGGCGTTGATGCCGCCCTGCGCGGCGATCGAGTGCGCCCGGCGCGGGCTGTCCTGGAAGCAGAACTGCTGGACGTGGTAGCCCGCCTCGCCGAGCGTGGCGCCCGCGGAGCCGCCGGCGAGGCCCGTGCCGATGATGATGATCTTCTTCTTGCGGCGGTTGGCCGGGTTGACCAGCTTGGCCGTGAACTTGCGGTCGGTCCAGCGGTCCTCGACCGGCCCGGCGGGGGCCTTGGCGTCGGAGATCGGCTGCCCGGACTTGTAGAAGCCGTCGTCGGTCATGTTCAGCTCACCAACCCAAAGGTGATGGACAGCGGCACGGACACGAAGCCGAGCGTCACCAGCCCGGCGACGCCGGCGGCGAGGGCGCGCAGCGCCTTGTTGCTGCGCGGGCTGCGCAGGCCGAGGGTTTGGAACGCGCTCCAGATGCCGTGGTTCAGGTGCAGGCCGACCAGCAGGATCGCCACGACGTAGAACAGCGTGATGAACCAGCGGGACGGGTCGAAGTCGGCCACCATCCGGTCGTAGGGGGTCGCGCCCGAGCCCTTCGGGTTCACCACGAAGAACGTCAGGTCCAGCAGGTGCCAGACGATGTAGACCGCGATGATGACGCCGCCGTAGCGCATCGTGTGGACGGCGTAGCCCTGCGCGTGGCTCTTCTTCTTCGACTGGTACTTGACCGGGCGGGCGGCCGAGGCCCGCCGGGCCAGCGAGATCGCCGACCACATGTGCAGCACGACCGCGACGACCAGCACGACCTCGAGGATCGTCAGCACGGTGCGGTAGGGCACCGCGGGCTCGCCCATCGTGCGCAGCCAGTGCGCGTAGTGGTTGAAGTCGTCCTCGCCCAGGAAGATCTTCAGGTTCCCGATCATGTGAAGGACCAGGAAGCCCACCATGATGCTGCCGCTGACGGCCATGACGGCCTTCTTGCCGACGGTCGATCGATAGATCGCAGGTATCGCTATAGCCACAGGCGAACGTTAAGTCCGCGTCCGGCGAGAGATCCAAGTCATCGCGGCTGTCGTTTCGATAGCCACAGGCTATGAACCGTGCAGCGCGGGCTTTAGGGCGTTTTTAACCTTCGTGCGAAGGTGAGGGACCTCACAGGACCTGCGGGAACTACAGCGTGTAGTACTTGTTCGCCGTCTCACCCACGCGCGAGCGCGCTACCTGAGCGGGGAACGAGCCGAAGGCGAGGTTCCCCGCGAAGATCGCGAAGCGATGTCGCGCTCGCCCTTTCGCGGTTCGCCGCCGAGCCGCTAGGCGAGGTGGTGAGACCGGGAAAGAAGCAGTACAGCGAGGTCGTCGGTGAGCGCCCCGCCGTTCAGCTCCTCGACATCGGTCACCAGCGCGTCGATCAGCGCCCGGCCGCTGGCGCCTCGTTCGCGCGCCTTGCGGGCCAGCCGGACCAGCCCGTCGGTGCCCAGGCGGGCCGAGCCCTCGCCGATGCGCCCCTCGATGAGGCCGTCGGTGTAGAGCATCAGCGCCCAGGACTCGCCGAGGTCGATCTCGGTGGTCGGCCACTCGGCGCCCGGCACCAGGCCGAGGGCCGGTCCGTGCGCGTACTCCGGCAGCGCCATGACCTCACGGCCGCCCTCACCGTCGCCGCGGAACAGCAGCGGCGCGGGGTGTCCGGCCAGGTGCATCCGGGCGGTACGGCCGGACGGCGCGATCGTGATCATGCACAGCGTGGTGAAGATCTCCTCGCTGCGCCGTTCGTGCCCGAGAACGGTGTCCAGCGTGCCCAGCAGCTGCTCGCCGCCGTGCCCGGCCAGCACCAGTGTCCGCCAGGCCATCCGCAGCTGCACGCCGAGCGCGGCCTCGTCGGGGCCGTGCCCGCAGACGTCGCCGATCATCAGGTGCACCGCGCCGCCCTCGGTCTGCACGGTGTCGTAGAAGTCGCCGCCGAGCAGGGCCCGGCGCCGGCCGGGCCGGTAGCGGGTGTCGTGCCGCAGGGACGGGTCGTCGATCAGTGGAACGGGCAGCAGGCCGCGCTCCAGGCGGGCGTTCTCGCGGCCCATCATGCGGGCCTCGACCAGCCGCCGCTCGGTCTCCTCCGAGCGCTTGCGCTCGATCGAGTAGCGGATGGCACGTGCCAGCAGCGGGCCGTCCACCTGCTGCTTGACCAGGTAGTCCTCGGCGCCGGCGGCCACCGCCCGGGTGCCGAGGTGAACGTCGTCGATGCCGGTCAGAACCACCACGGCGGCTTGGCCGGACAGCTGCAGGACCTGGCGCAGGCCCTCGATCCGCTCGAGGTCGGGGGCGGACAGGTCGAAGATGATGCACTGCGTGCGGCGGGTCAGCTTCTCGCGTGCGGTGTCCAGGCCGTCCGCCACCGAGATCCGTGCGTCCAGCCCGCTCCCGGCGAGCATCTGCTCGACCAGGAAGACATCGGCCGCGTCGTGGCCGATGAGGAGCAGGTCGACCCGCTCCTCAGCGCCCGCGTGGGCAGGATATGCGCGCTGACTGATAGTGCTCACAAGAAAAGTCCGGACTGTCGGCGAGGGATGGCGGCGGCGGCCCATGACAAGGGCCGCATCGGGCAGCGGCATCTGCCTAGCCGCCGGTGTCCCGGATGGGAGCGGAGAAGAACGTCACTCCGTGATACCTCGACCTTAGCGTCTCTGATCGTTATCGCGCATCCCCGGAGTCCGTAATGGCGGTTATGTCCGCATGCGTTCCTTGCGGTGATCAGGCCTCCCGGCCGGAAAATCATTCGAGATTCGCTCCGCGTGATGCTTACCCTCCGGCGTGTGAAATCGTTGCCGGTCCAAGATCCCGGGACCCCGGACCATCGATCGCCGGCACGCTACCTGATCTGGCTGACCCGGACCCAGGCACGCTCCGTGGCCGCAGGCGCCACGCTCGGTGTGATCTGGATGCTCAGCCAGGCCCTCATGCCCGGCGTGATAGGCCGCGCCATCGATGAGGGGGTGGCTGCCAAGGACGCCTCGGCGCTCGCCCTGTGGGCGGGCGTCCTGCTCGTGCTGGGCGCCTTCCAGGCCACCAGCGGCGTGATCAGGCACCGCTTCTCGGTCTTCAACTGGCTCGCCGCCGCCTACCGCACCGTCCAGGTCGTGATCCGCCAGTCGACTCGCCTCGGCGCCACATTGCCGAAGCGACTCAGCGCCGGAGAAGTCGTCAGCGTGGGCATTTCGGACGTCGCCCACATCGGCGAGGGCATGGACATCCTGGGCCGCGGCTCGGGCGCGGTGGTCGCGATCATCGTCGTCTCGGCGATCCTGCTCACCACCTCGCCGCCGCTCGGCCTGGTCGTGCTGATCGGCGTCCCGGTGATCCTGGCGATCGCCGCCCCGATGCTGCGGCCGCTGCGCGAGCGCGAGACCCGCCACCGCGAGCTGGTCGGCGAGCTGAACGGCCGCGCCACCGACCTGGTCGCGGGCCTGCGCGTGCTGCGCGGCATCGGCGGCGAGAGCCTGTACGCGGGCCGCTACCGGGCGGAGTCGCAGCGGGTGCGCGCGGCGGGCGTCCACGAGGCGCACGCCGAGTCACGGCTCAGCGGCGCCGAGGTGCTGCTGCCGGGCCTGCTGGTCGCGCTGGTCACCTGGATGGGCGCCCACTTCGCCGTGGACGGCAAGATCACGCCCGGGCAGCTGGTCTCGTTCTACGGGTACGCGGTCTTCCTGATCGAGCCGCTCCGCACGGTCGGGGAGGCCGCGGGCAAGCTCACCAAGGCCCACGTCGCGGCCGGGCGGGTGTGCCGGCTGCTGGCCCTGGAGCCTGAGATCACCGGCACCGGCTCCCGGCGGCCCGACGGCGACGAGCTGGTCGATCATGCGTCCGGCCTGGTCGTACGGCCCGGACGGCTCACCGCCGTGGCCGCCGCCGACCCGCGCGACGCCCAGGCGATCGCCGACCGGCTGGGCCGCTACGCCGACGCCGACGTGACGTTCGGCGGCGTTCCGCTGAGCGAGGTCGAGGGCGTCCGCGACCGGATCCTGGTCGCGGTCAACGAGGACCGCCTCTTCTCCGGCCCGCTCCGCGAGTCGCTGGGAGGAGGATCTCTTGGGCCCGGGGCTCTGGAGGCGGCGATTCAGGCGGCCTCGGCCGAGGACATCGTCGACGCGGTCGGGCTGGACGCCCACGTGGTCGAGGCCGGGCGCGAGTTCTCCGGCGGCCAGCAGCAGCGGCTGCGGCTGGTCCGGGCGCTGGCGGCGGGCCCCGACGTGCTGGTCCTGGTGGAGCCGACCAGCGCGGTCGACGCCCACACCGAGGCCCGCATCGCCGGCCGGCTCGGCGCCGCCCGCGCGGGCCGTACGACCGTGGTCTGCACGACCAGCCCGCTGGTCCTCGACCGGGCCGACCACGTGGTCTACGTCGAGGACGGAAGGGTGCTCGCCGAGGGCGCGCACCGCGAACTGCTGGACGACGAGCCGCGCTACGCGGCGACCGTGACGAGAGGGGAGGCAGTGACCACGTCATGAGCACCGAGATCCTGCCGGTCGCCTCGCCGGCGCAGGTGCGGGCGTACGCGCGGCGGCTGACGCTGCGCCACCCGCGGGCCCTGTTCGGGGCGCTGGCGCTGCACGCCCTGGCGGCCGTGGCCGGCCTGGTCACGCCGCGGCTGCTGGGCGACCTGGTCGAGGGCGTGCAGCGCGGCGACGCCCGCATCGACACCACGGGCCTGGCGATCGCCGGGTTCGTGATCGTGCAGGGCGTGCTGATCCGGTACGCCTACTACTACTCGGCGCGGCTCGGTGAGCGGGTGCTGGCCGAGCTGCGCGAGGAGTTCGTCGACCGGGTGCTGGCGCTGCCGCTGTCCCGGGTCGAACGGGCCGGGACGGGCGACCTGGTGACCCGTACGTCGCGGGACGTGGACGCGCTCGGCACCACCGTCCGCTACGCCGTTCCCGAGACGCTGATCGCCATCGTGACCGTCGCGTTCACCCTGGGCGCGCTGGTGCTGGTCGGACCGCTGGTCGCGGTGCCCTCCCTGGTGGCCGTCCCGGGGATCTGGCTGGTGATGCGCTGGTACCTGCCCCGCGCGCACGCCGGCTACCTGCGCGAGAGCGCCCGCTGGGCCGAGCTCACCGACGGGCTGGCCGAGACCGTGAACGGCGCCCGTACCGTCGAGGCGCTGCGGCTGTCGGACCGGCGGCACCGCCGCACCGACGGCGACATCGGGTCGTCCTACGAGGTCGAGCGCTACACGCTGGGCCTGCGCACGGTCCTCTACCCGGTGATCGAGATGAGCTACGTGCTGCCGGTGGCGGCGACGCTGCTGATCGGCGGGCTCCTCCACATCCACGGGATGGCCTCGCTGGCCCAGGTCACCGCCGCGACGCTGTACGTCCAGCAACTGGTCGGCCCGCTCGACATGCTGCTGAGCTGGCTCGACGAGCTGCAGCTGGGCGGCGCCTCGCTGGCGCGGCTGCTCGGCGTGGGCAACGTTCCCGAGGACAGAAGGCCGAACGGCCGCCGCCCCGACGGGGAACGGCTTTCGGTCCAGAAGGCCACGTACTCCTACCGCGAGGGCCACGACGTGCTGCACGGCGTGGATCTGGAACTGCGGCCGGGGGAGCGGCTGGCCATGGTCGGTCCGAGCGGCGCGGGCAAGTCAACGCTCGGCCGCCTGCTCGCGGGCATCGACGCCCCCCGTACGGGCTCGGTGACGGTTGGCAACGGCGACCAGGCCGGGCGCGTTCCGCTGGTGGAGCTGCCGCTGGACGAGCTGCGCGGCCACGTCGCGCTGGTCACCCAGGAGCACCACGTGTTCCGCGGCACGCTCCGCGACAACCTGGTGATGGCCCGCCCGGACGCGACCGACGACCAGGTCCGCGCGGCCCTGGACGCCGTCGAGTGGGACGGGCCAGGCCTGGACGCCGAGGTCGGCTCCGGCGGCGAGACCCTGTCGCCCGCGCAGGCGCAGCAGCTCGCGCTGGCCCGGCTGGTGCTCGCCGACCCGCACACCCTGGTCCTGGACGAGGCGACCTCGCTCCTGGACCCGCGGGCCGCCCGCCGCCTGGAGCGTTCGCTGGCGGCGGTGCTGGACGGCCGTACGGTCGTGGCGATCGCGCACCGCCTCCACACCGCCCACGACGCGGACCGCGTCGCGGTGGTGGAAGGCGGGCGCATCACCGAGCTCGGCACCCACGAGGAGCTCCTGGAGGCCGACGGCTCCTACGCCTCCCTCTGGCGCTCCTGGCAGTCCTGACCAACCCCGCCGATCTTGCTCTCAGCGCCCTTCTGGGGGCTGTGTAGGGGCGATGAGAGCAAGATCGGCGGGGTTGCGAGGTGTCACAGGTTGCGCTTGAGGAATTCCACCTGAAGGTGCAGGAGGTTCTCGGCGACGACCTCCTGCGGGGTCATGTGGGTGACGCCCGACAGCGGGAGAACGGTGTGGGGACGGCCCGCCGCGAGCAGCGCCGAGGACAGGCGCAGCGTGTGGGCCGCCACCACGTTGTCGTCGGCGAGGCCGTGGATCAGCAGGAGCGGGCGCTCCAGCTTCCCGGCGTCGTCGATGAGCGAGTTGGCCGCGTAATTCTCCGGCTCCTCGTCGGGGTGGCCCAGGTAGCGCTCGGTGTAGTGGGTGTCGTACAGCCGCCAGTCGGTCACCGGCGCGCCGGACACCGCCGCGTGGAACACGTCCGGGCGGCGCAGCACGGCCAGGGCGGCCAGCCAGCCGCCGAACGACCAGCCGCGGATGGCGACCCGGTCGAGGTCGAGGGCGCCGGGGTGGCGGCGGGCCGCCTCCTCCAGCGCGGTGACCTGGTCCTCGATGACCGGGCCCACGAAGTCGCCCCGGATCGCGCGGTCCCAGACCGGGCCGCGTCCCGGCGTGCCGCGGCCGTCGGCGATCACGACCGCGAAGCCCTGGTCGGCCAGCCACTGGGCCTCGCAGTAGGCGCGCTGCACGGCCAGCACCCGCTGGGCGTGCGGCCCGCCGTACGGGTCCATCAGCACCGGCAGGCGGCCCTGACTCGGCTCCCAGCCGGTCGGCAGCACGATCGCGGTCCGGATCTCCCGCTCACCCGACCTGATCAGCTCGACCGTCGGGGTGATCACCGGGGTCTCGGCCTTGGACTCGATCGCCCACGTGCCCGCCGGGGTCCGCACCTCCACCGAGACGCCGACCCGGTCCAGGCGCGACCCGTTCAGCACGGTGACCTGGCCCGAACGGGTGCCGCCGAAGACGCCCTGGCCGTCGCTGAGCCGCTCGACGCCGTCCGGCCCGTACGACCAGACGTGCACCTCGGTCGGCTCCTCGGAGGCGGTGAACAGGATCCGGTCGCCCTCGACGCCCAGCACCGAACGGACCTGGAGGCCGCCCGGCGTCACCGGCTCCCCGGCGATCGTGATGCGCCGGGTGTCGGTCTCGCGGTCCTCGGCGACCCAGATGAGCTCGCCCTTGCCCGTACGGGCGGGCAGGCCCGTGACGATGTCGGTCCAGATCGCGTCGTGCGCGTTGTGCAGCAGCGAGGCCTCGCCGTTGCTGGGGTCGACGGTCAGCACCCGCTGGCTGCGCTGGTCCCGCGACTGCACGACGATCAGCAGGCCCTGGCGGTCCCAGGCGGCCGTCACCACGTACGGGAACTCGCCCCGGTCCCAGGCCACGCCGACCCGGCCGCTCGCGGCTTCCACCTTGAGCAGCACGAGCGACACGATCGCGTTCGGCGTCCCGGCCGCCGGGTAGGCGATCTCGGTCGCCGGCCGGTCGGGGTTGGCCGGGTCGGCGATGTGCCAGCGCTGCACGGGCGTCTCGTCCACCCGCGCCACGAGCAGCGTCCCGCCGTCGGGTGACCACCAGTGGCCGCGCATCCGTTCCATCTCCTCGGCCGCGACGAACTCCGCGAGCCCGTAGGAGACCTGCTCGCTCTCCGGCTGAACGAGCGCGCGATCCTCACCGGACCCGAGCTCGAACACCCGCAGCGTCCGCCCGGAGACATAGGCGATCCGGCGCCCCGCCGGGTCCAGGCGCGGGTCGAACACCGGCGTCTGCGCCTCCAGGGCACGCACCGATCCGGCGCGCAGATCGGCGACGAACAGCTGCCCGCCCAGGCTGAACGCGGCCTGCCTGACCTCGCGATCCACGGCGTAGCCGACGATCCCGCCCGCCTGCTCCCGCGCGCGCTCGCGCCGGGCCCGCTCCTCGGCCGGGAGGTTCTCCTCGCCCTGAACGTCCATCGCCCCGGGATCGGCGATCAGCCGTTCCTCGCCGGTGGCGGTGTCCAGCGTCCACAGGCAGGTGACCGGATCGTCCCCGGCCTTGGTCCGCAGGAACGCGACGTACGAACCGTCCGCCGCGATCTGGAAGGCGCGCGGAACGCCCAGGCTGAACCGCCGGGTGCGGGCGCTCTGCCGCGGAAAGCTGATGGTCATGGAGAAAAGTCTGCCATTCCCCTAGAGATCATCCGTCGGTAGAGTCATGCGGCTTGCTGAACCGGGTGTTGGAAGCCCGGCCCGGCCCCCGCCCCGGGTTCCCAGCGACTCTTTGAAAGGGAACCTCTATGACCCCCCTCAACCGAACGCTGCTCGCAGGCGGGGTGGGCCTCCTGGCCTTGGCCGCCCTCGCGCCCGCCGTCCAGGCCGCCCCGGCCCCTGGCTGGCGCATCGCCAACTCGACGGCCCTGCCCGAGGGCTACAACGCGTACATGAACGATGTCACGGCCACCAGCGCCAAGGCGGGCTGGGCCGTGGGCTACAGCCAGGAGGTCGGCGAGCCGTCGGGAATGCTGCTGAAGCGCTGGAACGGCAGTAGGTGGACCGAAGTCAAGGTCCCGGCCGGGCTGGCGCCCAGGCCCAGCGCCGAGCTGTGGCGCGTCGCGGCCTCGGCATGGAACAACGTCTGGGCGTTCGGCATCGCGAGTAAGGACGAACACGACACCGGTGTGGCATTCGGCGTCCACTGGGACGGCGCCAAGTGGACCCGCAAGATCTTCCCCAAGATGCAGGGCATCTCGCAGGCGGCGTCGATCGGTCCGCGCGGCCAGGTCCTGCTGATCGGGCATGGCGAGTGCAAGCGCTGGTGGTGCAAGCCTTACGCGCAGAGTTTCGATGGCAAGAACTGGAAGGCCTTCCCCGTGCCCGCGGGGATCGGCGAGATTCACGCGCGGTCGGCCAAGGACATCTGGGCAACGGTCAACCTGGCGGACGGCCGTAAGACCCCGGCCCCCAAGAACACGCTGGCGCACTGGGACGGCCGCAAGTGGCGCACCATTCCCCAGCCCAAGCTCGGCTTGACGGCCAAGCGGATCTGGGTCTTCTCCGACATCTACGGGACGAGCTCCAAGAGCGCGTGGGTCTCCGTCGCCTCGTTCAACATGGTGGACGGTTACATGCCGGGCGCGTACCTGGGCCACTGGGACGGCAAGAAGTGGCGCACCGCCAAGGTCAATTCCAAGGACTGCCTGCGGCAGATCGCCACTGATGGGCATGGCGGCCTCTGGGCCCGCTCCTGGGACGACTACCTGGTCCACTACTCCCGTGGCAAGGTGACCGCCCGGATCCGGGCGCCGCGCGGCTCCGGCGAATGGCCCAATGTCGTCTCGCTGGCCCATGTCCCCGGGACGAGCTCCATGTGGGCGACGGGTAACGCCCGGAACAAGGGAGTGTGGGATACCGGTGTGATCTGGAAATACGGGGCCTGACGTACTGATGGCTAGATCATGGGTTGTTCCCCGTAGGCGGGGAACAACCCATGACCGCGCTTGGCCTCGCGTAGGCTCAAGGCTTTCCTAGTACGTACTTGGAGGAGAGGTCCATGCCGGAACTGCAGCCGGGTGATCCGCAACGGCTGGGTTCGTACGACCTGCTCGGGCGTCTTGGCGAAGGCGGGCAGGGCGTCGTTTACCTGGGCAGGGACGCCTCCGGTACCGAGGTCGCGGTCAAGCTGCTCCGGGCCGACCTGACCGAGGACGCCGCGGCCCGTAACCGCTTCGTCCGCGAGGCTCAGGTGGCCAAGCAGGTCGCCCGTTTCTGTACGGCGCAGACGCTGGACATCGGGGTGGCGGGCGATCGGCCGTACATCGTCAGCGAGTTCGTGCCCGGGGACTCGCTGTACAAGCAGGTGCGCGAGCAGGGGCCGATCACCGGCGCCGCCCTGGAGCGGCTGGCGATCGGGACGGCGACGGCGCTGGTGGCGATCCACCAGGCCGGGATCGTGCACCGCGACTTCAAGCCGCACAACGTGCTGATGGCCCCCGACGGCCCCCGGGTGATCGACTTCGGCATCGCGCGGGCGCTGGACGCCGGGCAGACGATGGCGACCAAGGCGATCGGGACGCCGTCGTACATGGCGCCCGAGCAGGTGGCCGGGGCGACGCTGACCGAGGCCGTGGACGTGTTCGCCTGGGGCGCCACGATGGTCTACGCCGCGACCGGGACGCCGCCGTTCGGCGACGACACCGTGGTCGCGGTGATCAACCGGGTGATGCACGAGCCGCCGTCGGTGGAGGGCCTGCCAAACGGGATGCGCGCGTTGATCAGCGCGTGCCTGAACAAGGACCCGCAGCGGCGGCCGACCGCGCAGCAGCTGATGATGAGCCTGATCGGCACCGGCGGGCCGCAGCAGACGCGGATGGACGACCCGGCCCAGGCGACGACCATGCTGGCCGAGGGCGAGCACCTGGCCGCGGGCGCCGCGGGTGCCGCGATGGGTGCGGGCGTCGCGTACGGCGCCACCGACCGGACGATGGCCTACGACGGCCGTACGCGGGTCCAGCCCCCCGGCGGCACGCTGCCCGGCACCCCGCCGCCCGGCCGCCGCTACTACGAGCCGGAGCCGAAGCGGTCGCGCTGGCCGATCGTCGCCGGCATCGCCGCGATCCTGGTGCTGGCCGTGATCGTCGGCGTGGTGATGGCGAACACGGGCAACGACAAGGGCAACACCCCGACCACGCCCGACTCGAGCCAGTCGTCGGAGAAGAAGCCGTCCGACGAGGAGTCGACGCCGGACGACACCCCGACGCGTTCCCACCACCGGACGACCACGCCGACCGAGCCGACCGACGAGCCGACCCGGCCGACGCAGCAGCCGACCAAGCCGACCCAGGAGCCGACCAAGCCCACGCAGCAACCGACCGAGCCGAGCACGCCTCCCGACGGCGGGGGCGGCAGCACCGGCAAGCCCGGTGGCGGGGGCAGCACGCCTCCCGACGGCGGCGGCGCGGCCAACGGCGGCGGCACCGGCAGCGGCTGACGCCGGAGGGCCGGCTGACGGCGGAGACCGGCGGCGGTCGCTGACGGCGGCTGACTCCGGCTGACGGCGGCACGCCCGGGGCGGTTTTATGGCCGCGCCGGGCGTGGTTCTGGTCACGGCGGGCAGGGCGGGGAACGGTTAGGCTCGCCCATCTGGGTACGCTCGTGTTCTATGACGCAGCCGCGGATCCTGTTCGTCCATGCCCACCCGGACGACGAGACCATCGGGACCGGGGCGTCCATGGCCAAGTACGCGGCCGAGGGCGCCCATGTCTGCCTGGTCACGTGCACCCTGGGCGAGGAGGGCGAGGTCATCCCGGACGAGCTGCGCCATCTGGCCTCCGACAAGGAGGACCGGCTCGGCGAGTACCGGATCGGTGAGCTCGCCGCCGCGTGCGCCGCGCTGGGCGTCGCCGACCACCGCTTCCTCGGCGGCCCGGGCCGCTGGCGCGATTCGGGGATGATGGGCGCGCCCACCAACGAGGATCCGCGCTCGTTCTGGAAGGCCGACCTCGACGAGGCCGCGGGTGAGCTGGTGAAGGTCATCCGCGAGGTCCGCCCGCAGGTGATCGTGACGTACGACGAGCGTGGCAACTACGGCCATCCCGACCACATCCAGGCGCACCGCGTCACCCGGCGGGCCTGCGAGCTGGCCGCCGACCCCGGGTACGGGGAGGGCGAGCCCTGGCGCGCCGAGAAGTTCTACGCCTACGCGACGCCGCGCACCGTGCTGGCACGGGCCATCGCCGTGATGCGCGAGGCCAAGCTGCCGTTCGACCGCGTGGCGGGCCTGGACGAGCTGGGCTCGGGCGTGCCGGACGACCGGATCACCACGTTCGTGGACGCGCGTCCCTACCTGCCCGCCAAGCTGGCCGCGCTCCGGGCGCACCGCACGCAGGTGACGGTCGCGCCGGACGAGGTCGGGCCGTTCTTCGCGCTGTCGAACGGCCTGGGCCAGCAGGCGTTCGGCACCGAGTACTTCATCCTGCTGGACGGCGAGCGCGGCGCGCCCGCCCCGGGCGGCCGGGAGGCCGGCCTCTTCTCCGAACCGGCGGCCCATCAGGCCTAGGGCGCGGCTCAAAGTCAGCCGGCCTACCGCGCCGCTCGCTACGGCCGCCGACTTTGAGACGCGCCCTGGCGGCTCGGTACCCTGACGATCGTGGACAAGGACGAGGACGCCCGGCTGTCGCTGGCCAAGAAGGACGACGCCGCCACCGGAACAGGCCCGTCCAAGCAGGCCGACAGCACAGACGCCAAGCCCGCAGACGCCGTTGCCCCCGCAGACGCCAGGCCCGTCGACGCCAAGCCCGCTGACGCCGTTGCGCCTGTGGACGCCGCGCACGCGGCCGGACAGGACGCTGTGCCGGTGGTGATCGCGGAGCCCAAGGAACCCAATCCGCGCGTGGAGGCCTTCGTCGGCGGCGCGGCCTATGGGGCGCTGGCGCTGCTGGGGGCCGTGGTCGGGCTGATCGGCTCGTTCGCCCAGGACTGGACGGTCGGCTCCAGCTCGATCCCGGTCGCGGCCGTCGCGCTGGTCGTGGTCAACTTCGGGCTGGTCAGGCTGGCGGGCTTCGGGATGGGCGGCCGGATGGGCGCGGTCATCCCGCTGCTGACCTGGACGGCCGTGGTGTTCCTCATGTCACAACGGCGGCCCGAGGGTGACCTGGTCGTGCCGGGCACCACGCCGGGCTACGTCTACCTGATCGGCGGCCTGGTGGCCGGGGTGATCGCGGTGGCGCTGGTCCCGGTGAAGCGCCAGCCGGGCGAGTGGCTCACCGGGGGCGCCGGTCGTACCCGCGGGTAGGGTGTTGGGCGTTGTGAGCACTGAGCCCCTCTCCCCGGAACCTCCGGCGGGATCCCTGCCCGAGGGCGTCGACGCGGCGCTCTACCGGCAGGTGGTCGGCCGCTTCGCGACCGGCGTCGCGATCGTCACCACGGTGGTGGACGGCGTCGACCACGCGATGACGGTGAACGCCTTCACGTCGGTGTCGCTGGAGCCGCTGCTGGTGCTGTTCTGCGCCGAGAAGATCGCGCGCTTCCACGACGTCGTGCTCGGCAGCGAGCTGTGGGGCGTCTCGGTGCTGACCTCCGACATGCAGGACGCCTCGCAGTGGTTCGCCACCCGGGGGCGGACGCTGGACGGCCAGCTGGAGGGCTGGCCGTACAAGCGCGGCGCCGCCACCGGCGCGGCGATCTTCACCGGCGCGGTGGCGGCGCTGGAGTGCCGGACCCACGCCGTCCACGAGGCCGGTGATCACACCATCGTGGTCGGCGAGGTGCTCAGCCTCGACGTTCCGGATCCGGAGGGAACGGCCCTCGTGTACTACGAGGGCCGCTACCGCACCATCACATGATCGGCCCGGGCCGGCCCGGATCGACCTGGGTCGGCCCGGATCGACCTGGGTCGGCCCGGATCGACCTGGGTCGGCCCGGATCGGCCTTGATCAGCCCGCGTGGGCCGCGGCGGCCGACTCGGGGGTGTCCGTCGATGTCGGCGGACGGTACTTGCGGACTCCGAAGCAGGCCGCGGCGGCCACCAGGACGACCACCACCGGCAGCAGCATGGTCGGCTTCATCGCGTCCACGAACCCGTGCGAGAAGACCTGCTTGCCGAGCGCGGCGAGCTGCTGGGCGACGTCCGGGGAGGTGCCGGGCGGTGCCTTCATGTTCGACGGGCCGCCGAACTCCACGCCCTTCTTGGCGGCCTCGGCGAAGCCCTTGATGAACGGTTCGCGCGCCCCGGCGGGCAGCGCCGTGGAACGGTCGGTCGCCTGCTCCTTGAGCGAGGAGGCCAGCTGGTTCTGCATGACCGCGCCGACCGCGGCCGTGCCGAGCGCCGAACCGACCTGGCGGATCGTGTTGTTGACGCCGGACGCGGCGCCCGCCAGCCGGGGTGGCACGTTCCGCATCGCCTCGGTGGCCATCGGCGCGAACACGCCGCCGATGCCGGCGCCCATCACGATGAACGCGGGCAGGAAGGTCACCCAGCTGGTGCCGACGTCGGCGACCAGGATCAGCCAGAGCGTGCCGATCGCGTACAGCGTCAGCCCGCCCATCAGGATGAACTTGCCGCCGACCTTGTCCGACAGGCGTCCGGCGACCGGGGCGAGGAACATCGACACGATCGACGCGGGCGCCATCACCAGGCCCGCCTTGAGCGCGCTGAAGCCCTCGACCGACTGCAGGTAGATGTTCATCGGCAGGAACATGCCGATCATGCCGACCGACACGGCCGCGCCGACGAAGTTGAGGATCGAGAAGTTGCGGTCCTTGAACAGCGCGAACGGGACCAGCGGCTCGTTCGCCTGTTGCGTGCGCTGGTGCAGCAGGAAGATCACGAACAGCACGGCCGAGACGCCGATCAGGCCCCAGATCCAGCCGTTCCACTCGTACTTCTGGCCCTCGGTGAGCGCGAAGGTGAGGCAGAACAGCGCGGCCGAGGCGAGGATCACGCCGACGATGTCGAAGCGGTGCCGTACGGTACGGGCGGCGCCGGGCAGGATCGGGATCGCCATCGCGACGACCAGGATGCCGATCGGCAGGTTGACGAAGAAGATCCACCGCCAGTCGAAGCTGGTGACCAGCAGGCCGCCGACGGTCGGCCCGGCGACGGTCGACACGCCCGCGACCGCGCCCCAGACGCCGAGCGCCGCCCCGCGCCGCTGCGGCGGGAAGGTGTCGATGATGATCGACATGGTCTGCGGCATCAGCATCGCCGCGCCGAGACCCTGGACCGCGCGGGCCGCGATCAGCTGGCCCGGGCCCTGCGCGATGCCGCACGCGAGGCTGGCCAGCGTGAACAGCACCACGCCCGCGATGAACAGGTTCTTCTTGCCCCACAGGTCACCGAGCCGGCCCGCCGTGATCAGCAGGACCGCCAGCACCAGGATGTAGGCGTTGTTCACCCACAGCACCTGGTCGAGGGTGGCGGGCAGTTTCTCGATCATGTTGGGGATCGCGACGTTCACGATCGTCAGATCGAGCAAGGTCATGAAGAACCCGAGGGACAGGGTGAGCAGGATCGCCCACGGGTTGCCACGCCATTTACTCATGAGTTCTCCTCATGACGAAGTTCGTTTTGTGGACGGCAGGCGGTCGGGCTCTCGTCCGCCCAGTTCAGGCGGCCGTGCTGCAGGTCGTCGATCAGCCCCCGCACGTACTCCAGCTCGACCCGGTTGTGCTCGACCGCCAGCTCCATGTCCAGGAGCTTGTGGCGCGGGATGCCTCGTTTGAGCAAGGAGTCGTAGGCCGACTGATGCCCGGCGAGGAGGAATTCCAACTTGCTCAGCCGGGTGAACAGGCACTGGAGCACCTCGTCCTCCGGCAGCAGGTTCACGAACGCCAGGCCGGTGCCGAAGAGCGGGAACTCCTCGTTCAGCTCCGAGAGGATCTCGGCGAGCCGCATCTGGGCGGCGCCGCGGCCGGCGTCGGTGACGGTGTAGACCGTGCGCTCGGGCCTGCGGCCGTCGCGGCTGGTCTCGACCGTCTCGATCAGCCCGCGGGCGGCGAGCCGATCCACGGAGTTGTAGAGCGCGCCATGGGTGACCTTGACCGCGTGGTCGTAGGCGTACTGGCGGATGCGCTGCTGCATCTCGTACGGGTGCATGGGCCCGTCGCAGAGCATGCGCAGCACCGTCAGCGCGAGCGGGGTCAGGGGTTTCGCCATGGTCGGCCTTCTGATCCTCTAGCCTTCTAGTCCGACTTGATTAGTCCGCGTGGACTATTTGGTCCAAGTAGACTATTACACATGGATTGACGTCTCGTCGCCCAGAATACGGATGACGTACGACACAACATGACGAGGGCTCCCCACGCCGTTGTGGGGAGCCCTCGTCGTCGCTTGGAGCGGGCCGGCGTCAGCCCTTCAGGGCGA
Organism: Actinomadura barringtoniae; assembly: GCF_017573505.1. GTDB lineage: Bacteria > Actinomycetota > Actinomycetes > Streptosporangiales > Streptosporangiaceae > Spirillospora > Spirillospora barringtoniae. Next base: position 96,237 of record NZ_JAGEOJ010000027.1, on the reverse strand, counting down.
TCTCCAGCTGGTCCAGCGCCCAGTCCAGGTCCTCGCGGCTGATCACCAGCGGCGGGGCGAGCCGGATCGTGGTCTCGTGCGTCTCCTTGGCCAGCACGCCGAGCTCCATGAGCCGCTCGCTGACCGGCCGGGCCTTGCCGTGCAGCTCGATGCCGGCCCACAGCCCGCGGCCCCGCACCTCGCGCACCTGGTCGCTCGGCAGCCGCCCGAGCCGCTCGTGCATGTGCGCGCCCAGCTCGCGCGAACGCGCCTGGAACTCGTCGGTCCTCAGCATCGCGATGACCTCGCGCGCGATCGCGCAGGCCAGCGGGTTGCCGCCGAACGTCGAGCCGTGCTGGCCCGGCTTGAACACGCCGAGCACGTCACGGTCGGCGATCACGGCCGACACCGGCATGATGCCGCCGCCGAGCGCCTTGCCGAGGATGTAGACGTCCGGCACGACGCCCTCGTGGTCGCACGCGAACGTGGTGCCGGTGCGGCCGAGGCCGGACTGGATCTCGTCGGCGATCATCAGCGTGCCGTTCGCCGTGCACAGCTCGCGGACGGCCTTCAGGAACCCGCTCGGCGGCACGTTCACCCCGGCCTCGCCCTGGATCGGCTCGACCAGCACGCCGACCGTGGAGCCGTCCATCGCGGCCTTCAGTGCCTCGACGTCGCCGTAGGGCACCGTGCGGAACCCCGGCGTGTACGGGCCGAACGAGTCCTTGGCGTCCGGGTCGGTCGAGAAGCTCACGATCGTGGTCGTACGGCCGTGGAAGTTGCCCTCGAAGGTGATGATGTTGGCCTGGCCGGCGGGTACGCCCTTGACCTCGTACCCCCACTTGCGCGCCGTCTTCAGCGCGGTCTCGACCGCCTCGGCGCCGCTGTTCATCGGCAGGACCATGTCCTTGCCGCACAGCTCGGCGAGCTCGCTGACGAACGGCCCGAACTGGTCGTGGTCGAAGGCGCGGCTGACCAGCGTGACCCGGTCCAGCTGCCGCTTGGCCGCCTCGGTCAGCCGCGGGTTGCAGTGCCCGAAGTTGACCGCGGAGTACGCGGCGAGCATGTCCAGGTAGCGGTTGCCGTCCACGTCGGTGACCCAGGCCCCGTCGGCCTGCGCGATCACGATGGGGAGCGGGTGGTAGTTGTGCGCGCTGTGCTCCTCGGACATCGCCCGCAGATCGTCGGTTCGAGACACGAAGGCTCCTTTGCCATGGCTCGGCGGCCGGAGTACGGCCGGTACGCGGAATCGCTCGTGAGACCGGTCTCCCGGCGCGCACGAGAAGGGACAAAGCCGGTGGTCAGCGGCCCGTGACCAGCGTATGTTCGGGTTTGACCGCCAACCAACGCCGATATCGAACTTTGGGGGAGATATTCATTGCGTATTGACGAGCTTGACCATCGAATCGTTGCGCAGCTCCTCGAGGACGGCCGAGCCTCCTACGCGCAGATCGGCGACCGCATCGGACTGTCCGCCCCCGCGGTCAAAAGACGCGTCGACCGCCTCCGCCTGGACGGCGTGATCACGGGCTTCTCGGCCGTCGTCGACCCGGCCGCGCTGGGCTGGACCACCGAGGCGTTCATCGAGATCTTCTGCACCGGCGCGACGTCCCCGGATGAGATCTACTCCAGCATCCGCAAGCACCCCGAGGTGGTCGCGGCCTACACCATCAGCGGCGACGCCAGCGCCCTGGTCCACGTCCGCGTCCGCGACATCCAGCACCTGGAGCAGGCCCTGGAACGCCTCCGCCGCGAGGACAACATCACGGCCACCAAGACCGCGATCGTCCTGTCGCGCCTCATAGGCCGCCCCATAGACGCCCCCAGCGCATAACGCGCTACCGAGGCACCTCGAACTCAGGCCGAGTAACAGCCGCCCGCCCCACCAGCAGAACATCCCCAGTGGTCCACCCACTCCCGCCCCTGGGCCGCGCGCCGGCGGGCGGCTGCGGGGCCGAAGGCGCCTGCGGGTCGTCCGGTCGCGCGTCCACGGGCGGGCGGTGGTGCGCGGGCGGCCGTGCATCCCCGCCCGGGCCTTCGTTCGCGGGCGGGCGCGGGGGCGTGGGCGTGTGCGGGTCGTCCGGGCGGGCGTCCATGGCGGGGCGGGGGGTCCCGTCCGGTTGCGTGTTCCGGGCGGGGCGTACGTCCACGTCCGGGCGTGCGTCCACGGGCGGGGCCATGGGTGGGCGTGCGGCGGCCGGGGGTGGGGCGGCCTGGGGGAGAGGGGTGTTGGCGTGGGTGGGGTCGGCGGCGTACGGAGGGAGGAGCGCGGCCAGGCGGGCGGGGAGCCAGCCTTCGCCCGGGGGTTCTTGGTCGGGGGACAGTTCGGCGAGGACGTCTTCCAGGGACGGTCGCTTGGCCGGGTTGGGGTTGAGGCAGCGCTCGATCAGGCGGCGCAGATCCGGTGGGGCGTTCTCCAGGTCGGTGCCGTGCAGGGCCAGGGCGCCCAGCGAGTAGACGTCGGTGGCGGGCGTCACGTCGTGGCCGAGGGCCTCTTCTGGCGAGTTCGTTCCGGTGAGGCAGATGCCGGGGGCGACCACGCGGGGGCCGTCGGGGGCGAGGATGAGGTTGGCGGGGGTGGGGCCGGCCTGTGTTACGCCTGCGGAACGGGAGGCCTCCACGGCTTGGGCGGCTCCGGCCATGATCGGCCGCACCAGCTCGGGCGGGAGCGGGCCCAGCTTGGTGACTGCGGTGGAGAGGGAGGGGCCGGGGACGTGTGCGGTCGCCATCCACGGGCGGGTTCGGTCGGCGTGCGCGTCGAGGACGTGGGCGGCGAACGGGCTGCGCACTCGCTGGGCGGCGGCGGCCTGGGTGCGGAAGCGATCGTCGGCGGGCACCAGGGTGATGGCCAGGCGGCGGCCGCTCTGGGTGGCGGCGAGGAAGGCCCGTTCGTCGATGCGCGCCAGCAGCCGGTAGCCGCCGATCAGCAGGGGATCGCCGGGGCCGAGCGGTGCGAAGACGGGCATGGCGACCTCCAGATGATCTTCTCGCCGCTTTCTATCGCACATTCTGGCCGGGTCGCCGGGTTACCGGCGGGTAGGATTTCGCCCATGACCTTCGCCACCGCTGACCTGATCGACGACTTCGGCGACGAACTGCGCAGCTGCGAGACGCAGTTCCGTCAGTTCGGCGGCCGCGCCACGTTCGCCGGGCCGATCGCGACCGTCCGCTGCTTCCGCGACAACGGGCTGGTCAAGAAGCTGGCCAACGGCCCCGGCGGGGGCCGCGTGCTGGTGGTCGACGGCGGCGGCTCGCTGGCGTCCGCGCTGAGCGGCGACCTGATCGCTGCGGCGGCCGTCGAGAACGGCTGGGCCGGGTTCGTCATCAACGGCGCCGTCCGCGACGTCGCCGTGCTGCGCACCCTCGACCTCGGGATCAAGGCGCTCGGCTCCAACCCCCGCAAGAGCGCCAAGGGCGCGGCGGGCGAGCTGGACGAGCCCGTGACGTTCGGCGGTGTCGAGTTCCGCGCGGGCGACTGGCTCTACAGCGACGAGGACGGGATCGTCGTCGCGGCCCGCAAGCTGCACTGACCCGAACGGGCGGCCGGCGCGGACCGATAAGCGCTGATCACGAAGGGTCGGCGGGGCTGGCGTTAGATGCCAGGAGAACCCTCACAATGTCGGCCAAGCACGCTATTGATCATGAAACCGGTCTTCTCTACCGTCTCGGTCATCGACTGAGACAGGGGAGACATGTTCGGCAAAAAGACTCTCTTGGTCCCCGCACTGGCGGCACTGACGCTGTCGGTCGGCCTGGCGGCCGGGCCGGCCGCGGCACAGGCCAAACCCCCCATCCCGAAGCCCACCCCGAACCCCTGGCAGATGCGGCACTGGCCGCAGACCCAGCCCTGGCAGCAGAGCCAGCCGCAGGCCAGGACGTTCGCGGCGGGCGCGCCGAAGCCGATCGACCCGCAGAACTACGAGCTGCCCGACACCATGACCTGGGACGACTACAAGGGCATCCCGGGCACCTCGTGGGCCGACCCCTCCAAAAAGGGCTCGATCAGGAACTTCAAGGGCGCGGTGGTGCTGGTCGACTACCCGAACCAGCCGTTCGTCGTCACACAGCCGAAGAACTCGACGATCTACGGCAACCCGGTCGGTGTGTCCGACGTTCCGCAGAACCAGGTCGCCAAGTTCTACCAGGACTTCCTCAACAAGCCGCAGGACCTGAACCACGGCCACACGCTGCACGAGTACTGGATGGAGACGTCCGGCGGCCGGTACGGCGTGGACCTCACCGCGTTCGGCGCGTACCGGATGCCGGCCAAGGACCACGAGTACGGCATCGACGCGTTCCAGGGCGGCACCGGCTGCCCGACCGGCGACACCTGCAACCGCGACATCCGCGGGGACGGGCGCGCGGCCTGGATCGCCGACGTCGGCGAGGACACGGCCAAGCAGTTCGACTTCGTCTTCTTCCTCACGGCCGGGCAGGACGAGTCGTCCACCTGGCAGGAGTTCGGCCAGATGAAGTGGGCCAACAAGGAGGACGTGCCGGCCGAGTGGGGCTCGGGCGACCCGACCCTGCCCAACTGGGTGAAGACCCGCTACGTCGACTGGACGTCATGGCAGGCGGGCTCCAACCACTGGCCGAACGCGGCCAACGGCAGCTCGACGCAGGCGGAGAGCTCGGGACAGGCGGTCTTCGCCCACGAGTTCAGCCACATCCTGGGGATCGGCGACAACTACAACAACCCCTACAGCGTTCCGCCGCGCCGCGACTACTCGGGCCCGTGGGACATGCTCAGCCGCGGCAGCTTCAACGGGCCGGGCGGCCCGCACAGCCGCTGGAACATCCCGGCGCAGGGCGGTGCGTCGATGGGCGCCGAGCAGATGCTCCGCGACCGGATGAAGCTCGGCATCGTCGACCCGGCGCGGGTGCTGCAGCTGAACCGTGACACGCTCGCCGCCGACGGCACGGTCGTGGCGAAGGTGACCGCGCGCGAGGTCGTGCCGGGCAAGAACGACATCGCCGGCATCAACCTCAAGCTCGGCACGGGCGGCGACAAGAGCCCCGCGTGCGACACGAGCAAGGACCCGTACTGCGACGGCGGCAAGTACGACAACTACACCGTCGAGGTCGTCGACCGGATGGGCTTCGACTCCTTCACCCCCGACCAGGGCGTGCTGCTGTCCAAGACCAAGAACGCGGACAACGCCCCGTTCATCTGGGTGAAGGACGCCAACCCGCAGGACATCGACAAGGTCGACTTCGTGCTGCCGAACGGCGAGAAGCGCAAGATGACGATCGGTGACTACCGGCAGCTGTCGGACGCCACGTTCCATGCGGGCACCGACTCCGGCAGCGAGTACGAGTACGTCGACGAGGCCAACCGGCTGCACTTCTACGTGCTGAACCTCAAGCGCGACAGCAAGGGCGTCCTGTCGTACACCGTCGCCATCCGTTCGCTGGACGGCGCGGGCTCGCAGCGCCGCAACGTGAAGGTCGACAACGGCGAGACCCGTCCCGCCGGCGCCGGCTGGGTGAAGTGCACCGTGCCGCTGCGCAACTCCGGCAAGGGCGGCACCGGCGTCTACGGTTCGGACGTGTTCCGGCTGAGCGCGTCCGCGACCGGCAAGGGCTGGACGACCTGGGTGCCGAACGCCCTGGCGACCGCCCCGGCGGGCTCGGCCACCACCGCCGAGGTGTGGGCCAAGGCCGCGCCGGGCGCCGACACCAAGGCCAAGCTGGTGCTGAAGGCCACGTCGGAGAGTGACCCGACCAAGACCGACACCGGCAACTGCCGCATCCGCTGATCTCACGAATCCGCGGCTGATCTAAGGAGTCCGTAGCTCCGTTTCGAAGGCCGGTCCCGACTCTGGGGCCGGCCTTCGACATTGGTCCCTTTCCCGTGCGAACGGATGAACGGTGTCGCAGGACCGTTGGGCATCGATCGTTAGATATCTCTCATTTGCCCTGCATTCGGGCGCAGTTCAACTCCTCGTGATCGTGAAGCGACGACCTGCACATCTATCAGAGTGCGTTCATATCGCCACTGATCGTCATCTTTCCAGGTAAAGGGCGCGAATGTTACGTTCCACCCTCCCCTGGAGGTGATCAAGTGAACGTCCGGCGCTCCCTCGCCATCGCCGCACCCCTCGTGGCCGTGGCTGCCGGTATTCCCGCCTATGTCTACGCCGCCCCTGACGGCGGCTCACATAAGGCCGACAATGTCGCGGCCACCGCTGCCGCCGCGCCCAACAAGGGCGACTTCGTCCTCAAGCGCGGCGCCAGCAACAGCGGCATCATCAAAGGCCTCGACAAGAGCCTGAACAAGAGCGGTGTGCAAAAGCTGCTCAAGGCCGCCAACAACAAGCTCGGCACCCACTGCAGCGGTGCCCGGGTCCCCACCAAGGCGGTCAAGTACTGCTGGACCAAGACCGACGACAACACCGGGACCTGGACGCCGCAGGGCGTCACGAGCGTCTCGGACGCCATGAACAACGAGAAGTGGGGCAACTCCCGCTACGTCATGGGCGTCTCGTGGTGGGCCAAGTCCGGCGCCAGGCTGACGTTCGTCGACCTGAAGAACAAGAAGTACCGCCACGTGCTCCTCGCTTACCCGACCAAGACCAAGACGGGTAAGCCGAACTACAACGACATCCGCAGCCACGTCGGCGGCATCGCCTGGTACGGCAACTACCTCTACGTGGCCGAGACCCGGGTCGGCATGCGCGTCTTCGACATGCGCAAGATCTTCGACCTGGGCGCCAGCAAGCACGGCACGACCAAGAACAAGAAGTTGGTCGGCCTGCACGGCAAGACCTACTACGGCCACGGGTACCGCTACGTGATGCCGCAGGTCGGGCTCTGGAAGAACGCCAAGGGCCAGGCGCCCTCGGCCTCCAAGTGCTACACCTCCGGGTCGCCCAAGTTCTCCTGGGTCTCGGTGGACCGCAGTGGCTGGGACTCCCTGGTCACCGGCGAGTACTGCCCCGACAACAAGCCCACCGGCCGCATGGCGACCTGGCAGCTGGTGAACGGCCAGCCGCGTACCGACGCCAAGGGCTACGCTCACGCGCTCGCGGTCTCCACCCTCCCGGTCGGCCGGGTCCAGGGCGGCGCCACCTCCACCAGGGGCGGCGTCGACTACGGGTGGTTCACCCACAACATCCGGACCAACGAGATCGGCAAGGGCTACCCCAAGGCCTGCCCGAAGAGCGGCGCGCTCTGCGGACAGCTCTACAACGCCCGCTGGGTCGTCGGCTCCGGCTGGAAGGTGACCAGCAAGCCCGCGCTCGGCATCGGCCCCGAGGACCTGTCCTGCTACCGAACGCAGAACAGGCTCTACACGGTCGCCGAACACCGCTACAAGCGCGCTCTCTACGGAGTGGGCGCCAACTGCTGACGCAGTGACGTAGCTCTGAAGGGCCGGTACGGGACCATCCGTACCGGCTCTTCGTGCTTCAGGTCCGAGGACTCGGGTCCGGAAAGTAGACCCACGTATCGAAGCGGGCGGCGAACGAGGAGTTCGTGGTCAGGAACGGCAGCATCGACATCCGGTCGCCGGCCGCGATGACGACGAGCCGCCCTCGCAGATTCTCCATCTCCTCGGTCAGGGCGGACAGCGCCCGTAGCCCCTGCTCGTCGCTCGCCAGGCTGTCGATCGAGCTGACGTAGAGCACGCCGTCGACGGCCCTGCGGACGGCCGTCTTGGTCTTCCCCTCCGTGAGCGCCGTGTAGTCGCCGACGAGATCGGAACGGCTCACCTGGACGAGGTGGCCGCTCTCCAGCAATCCGAGATCGTTGAACAGCTCCCCGACGGCCCGAGCGGCGAACGACTTGCCCGTGCCGGGACCGCCCAAGAAGACCAGGTTGGGGGCGTCGTCGGCGGCTCCCTCGTGCCGCCTGGCGTGGATGCGGGCGACGAGCGCGGAGAGCTCGCGCTTCACCTCCGCCAGGTCGGGTATCTCGTCCAGCCGGGCGAGCGCCCGCTCCCTCTCGGCCTGCGGGTCATCGAAGTCGGCCGCCACGAGCGTCTGCCGATGGTCGGCCGGGGGCGGGTTCGCCGACTGCCGCCGTTCCTCCAGCCGCCCCGCCGCGCGGTCCAGCAGCGCACCCGCCGCGCGCTCGCCGTGGGCCTCTGAGCCCTTCCGCGCCAGCAGTTGTTCGAGGTAGACCATGGTCGTCCTGGAGATCGAGAGGCCCCGGCCGCGCGCCAGCATGCCGGTGAACCGCGCCGTTTCGCGGGCGGTCTCGGGCACGAACGCGACCGTGTCGTCCACCGCCGCAGCGAGCTCGGGGAAGCGGGCGAGAAGCCTGACGATCGCCTCGGGAGGCCCCGCGAGGATCACCATCACGTCCTCGCGATGGCGTTCCATCAGCGAGGCGAGCTCGGCGGCGCGCGCCGAGCCGGCCCAGTCGGCCTCGGCCTCGTCGGCTACGGCGACCTTGATGTAGTGGACGCGGCCCCGTCCCTCCTCGATGAACTGAGGGGAGGTCCACTCCCGCCAGGTGCTTTCGACGAACTGAGGCTCTTCCAGCAGGCCGAATCGGACGAGGGCGGTCGCGTACTCGCCTGCCGCCGGGCTCTTGCCGACCATGGACGGGCCGGTGAAGGCGAGGTGGCGATGGCGCGTCCGGCCGGTCGCCTGCCGCCCGTTCAGCTCTGCCACGAGGTTCTCACGGAGCTTCCGCTTCACCGCCTGAAGCCTGAGCCAGCCGTCCACGTTCGCCAGGGCCTCGTCGATCTCGGCGTCGAGCTCGTCGGTCGATTCCGGATCGATGCGCAGCCGGGCGGCGGGAGGGAACTCCGTGCTCAGGGGCTGAACGAGGCGTGTGATGCTCCGGGGCGGCGTCACCGCCATCCTGAACCGCTCGGTCGTCGGGGATCCCGCTCGCAGGACACCGGTGCCGTTCCCAGAGTCGCTGAGCGTGATCGACCACGTGAGCCGGCCGGTCAATGACTCCAAGTTGGCCGACCGCGCGGCGGATGCCCCGAGTATGAGGTGGACGCCGAGCCGGTCACCCCCGGTGGCGAGCGCGGCGATCGTCTCCGCGAACTCGGGTCTCTGCCTGAGCAGGTCGGTGACCTCGTCGATCACAACGAAGAGGGCGGGCATCGGGCCGCGCGATTCGGGGGCTCCCTGCGTTTGGTAGGTATGCCATGAACTCCTCCCGGTGGCCGTCAGGAACCGTTGCCTGCGGTCCATCTCCGCGCGGAGCGCGTCCGCCAGGGGGCGGGTGAGGGAAGGCTCGCTCTCAAGGACCGTCAGTGCGGCCGCGACGTGGGGCAGCGTGGCCACGTCCCTGAACGCGGCACCGCCTCCCGGGTCGGCGAGGACGAACGTGACGGCCTGCGGCGAGTAGCGGAGCGCCAGTGCGGCGACGATCGTGCCGAGCAGTTCCCTGCGCCCCGAGTTACGCGTTCCGATGACCATGCCGTGGGCGCCACGAAGGCCGCCCAGAAGGTCGAGCGTCATCGGTCCGCCGTGTTCGTCCGACCCGATCGGCACCGGCGGCCATTCACCGGCGGGACGCCGCCAGCCGGCGCGGATCTCGGCGGCCCCCGGATTACCGAGCAGCCGCAAGAGGTCTGGCGCCTCCGGGAGTTCTTCCGGCGCCTCGAATTCCGCATCGGCGAACGACGGTTCGTCGAGAGCGGCGCGCGCGATCCTCTCGACCGACCGGCGAGTGGTTCTGCTGAGGAAGCGTGTGGCGGGCGTGCCGTTCGCGGCCAGGTGCTCATCGAACGGGAGGTGCTCGACGGCCACGTCGAAGGTGGCGAGCGAACGGCGGGCCTCGTCGAACTCGGCTTCGGTGCGGCCGGGTGCGCCGACGAGGACGACGACCGTACGGATGGACACCCCCGCGGCTTCGAGCAGCTCAAGATGGTTGACCAGCCCGAGCGCGCTCCCGGAGGCGTACTGTCCGACCAGCACGAGAGCCTCGGCCTCTGCGAGGGGACCGACGCGCGGGTCGTCGAAGAGCGCGGAGTCGCAGTCGGCGATCGCGACCCCGAAGACCTCGCTGAGCGCGTCGACGGCCGTCCAGACCGTGCCGAGCCGGGCTGCGCCGGGGTAGCTGGGGAGCGCCCAATGACCCGGACCCGTGCCGATGCGGGTCACGAACCGCTCAGCCTCTTCAAAGCTGCGGGGCTTATTGAGGCGAAGGTCCGGCAGGGCCGCCTTCGCCGTGAGGCCGAGCCGTCGGGTGAGGGGAGCGGAGCTTGAGGCATCGACGGCGAGGACGCGTCCGTGGTCGCCCCCTGAGAGGGCGTCTGCGAGGAGCGCGGTGAGCGTCGACCTGCCGACATATCCGTCGACGCTGGCCACCATGATGCGCCGCGCGGACGGAGCGGATTGCTCGCCCTGCGGTGGTGGTCGCTGCTCGGTGCGGCCGGTCCCGAAGAATCGGCCGATGCCTCGGCCCAGGCGCTGGAAGAAACCCGGACCGGAGGACGGAGCCGCCTCGTCGTAGGTCCGCGGCCGCGGCTTCGCGGTCGGCCCCTGTTGGGCTTGTTGATACGGCCCAGGTTGGTACGGAAGGGGTGCGGGCGTCTGGGGCTGGGGTGGCAGGGGTTGAGCTGGGCCCTGCGCTTGCGGACCGCCTGATGCCCACTGGCCTGCGGCTTCAAGTGCGGGCGTTATTGGAGGAGCCGGGGCCGGGGCCGGCGGTAGGAGGAGGCGGCGGGCCTCGGGGTTGACGAGGGCGAACGGGCCCCAGCCGAGCGTGGCGGCGCGGGCGGCCGTGCGGGAGCCCACGGCCAAGGGGATCACGCCGGGGAAGCGTTCGCCGCCGAACGTGGCGCGGCGTTCGATCTCGGCGGAGACCAGCTCAAGGGTGTGGAGGGTGTGCAGGCCCTCGGGGCGCGGCAGGGTGTCCAGGAGGGCTTGGCGGGCCCCGGGCACGAACTCGTAGCGGTCTCCGGCCGTACCGCCGACCGGGCGGAGCAGGCCGCTGAGCAGCACCTCGGCGAGCGGGCTCGGACCTGCGCCGCCGAGGACGCGCTGCTGGATCAGCCGCATGACCGGCAGGGACGGTACGGAGACGGCGATGTGCGCCGCCAGCTCGCAGGCCCCGGGCGAGGCGGCGGCCAGGAAGCGGCGTACGCGTTCGTCCACGGGCAGTTCGTGTTCGCGCCTTACGGGAGCGGAACGGGTCCCGGCGGAGAGCATGGTGACGGCGGCCGGGCGTGGGCCCGCTCCGGCGACCAGGTCCGCCCAGCCGGCGAGCCAGCCGGGCTCGATCTCCAGCACCGGTACCGGGATGCCCCAGTCGGCGGTGCCGTCGTACGGGTCGAAGCGCAGTTCGGTGTTGGGCGCGGCGGGCCGGGGGAGTCGTGCCGTTCCGGGGAAGGCGGGGGCGGCGGTGCGGCGCCAGAGGCGTTCGGGGAGCGGCTGGAGGATCGCCGTCGGGCTCGCGGACGCCCAGCGTCGTACGGAACGGCCCGCGCGGCCGGTCCACCAGTGCGGTCCTGAGCAGTCGCTGAGGACCAGAACGGCCCGCCGACCGGTCGGATCGATGAGCGTCGCGGGACTGCGCGGGGCGGCGTCGGGCGCGGCGCTCACGGCGCCCGACGGATGGAGGTAGGTCACGCGTACGTCGGTGAAGGCGCCCTGGCGCAGCAGCGCCTCGGTCATCTCGTCGGCGAGCGGCCGCCACATCGTCATCGACGGGCCGGTGTCGACGACGAGGTCGAGGCCCAGCCAGCGTTCGGGTTCGGGGACGAGCCGGGGGATCCACAGGCCGGTGTCGGCGATGCGCGCGGCGGTGGCCTCCTCGTCCAGCCGCTGCAACGACCGCGAGGGCACGCGCCGCTTGAGGGGACGCAGCGCGCGCTGGAGGGCGCGCGGGTCGGACAGCATCGGCGCGGTCGGCACCATGATCGAGATCGCGACGGGCGTGGGCCCGGACGCGTCGTCCAGCGCTTCCGGATGAACGGGGATGCGTGGCGGCCGTGGCGACGGCGGCCGGGCCTGCGGTTCGGGGTCGGCCGTGGGCTGCGGCGGCTCGTCGCCCTCGTCCGGGTCCTCCAGATCCCCCGGAGCGTCGTGGTCCGCCTCTTCGGGCGGTTCCTCGGGAGTGATCTGGCAGGCGAGCCACAGCATTTCGCTGAGCTGGAGGGCGTCGACCGGTGCGGCTGCGGTGCCGGTGCCTTCGGGCGGGCCGGTCGCGGTCAGGATCTCGCGGAGGCGGTCAATCGTCATCGGCGACGCCGCTGAGGTAGGGCATGATGCGGTCGGCCAGCTCCTGCCGGTCGGCGGCGTCGGCGTGCCGGATCATGTAGACGGCGTTCAGCAGCTGGTCGGTGGCGAGCGCGCCGGAGCCGGAACGCTCGAAGAACCGGCGGATCACGTCGTCGCTCTCGTCTGCCAGGTCGCCCAGGTGCTGGCGGACGATCGCAGCCAGCTCCTCCTCGGTGGCGGGCTGGCGGAGCCGCACGGTGACGCAGCGGCGGAGGAACGCGGGCGGGAACTCGCGTTCGCCGTTGCTGGTCATGACCACGAACGGGAACGCGCGGCAGCGGACGGCCCCGCGTTCGATCGGCACCCGTTCACCGTCGGCGGTCATCACCGCGGCCTGCGGCTCCCGGTCGGCGCGGCGGACCAGCTCGGCGACCTCGTACTCGCCCTCCTCGAAGATGGTGAGCAGGTCGTTGGGCAGGTCGATGTCGCTCTTGTCGATCTCGTCGATGAGCAGCACCCGCGGCCGGTTGTACGGCAGCATCGCGGTACCGAGCGGCCCGAGCCGCAGGTAGCGGCCGATGTCCTCGTCGTCCCCGGCGGGGATGGCGCGGCTGGCGGAGACGGCGCGGCCGTCGCGGTTGGCGTCGTAGAGGCGGGTCAGCGGGTCGTACTGGTAGAGGCCGTCGCGCAGCGCCGTACGGCTGGTGATGGGCCAGTGCAGCACGCGGCCGAGCCCGAGCTCGTGCGCGACCGCGTACGCCAGCGTCGACTTCCCGGTGCCGGGCGGGCCGGTCACCAGCAGCGGGCGGCGCAGGTAGAGCGCCGCGTTCACCTGCTGAACGGCGTCGTCGGAGGGCCGGTAGGTGGTCGCCCGGTGCGGGTTGCCCGCGTCGGCCGGGGGAGGCGCCACCGCCGGTCCGCCGCTGAACGCGCGCCAGGGAGGAGGCTCTGGCAGCCGGTCGATGCCGTCGTGCGGGACGCGGCTCCCTGTGTAGAGCAGCCAGTCGGGCACGTCATACCTCCATGGCGAGCGGGGGGTCGGGCAGCCGGGACGGATCGTCCCACAGGAGCGTGAGATCGCGGCCGCAGTGCGGTTCCTCCCGCGGCGCGGCCAGCGCCTCGCCGCGCAGCTTCAACGCCAGCGCGGGCAGCTCCTGCGGATCGCGTTCCTGAACGGCCTCGGTGAGCGCCGTCCGGAGGAGATGGCCGGGGCAGGTGTCGTGCGGCGGTCCGGTGCAGCGTGAACGCGGCCACAGCATGATGGGGACGCCGGTGTTGAGCGCGGCGGTCAGCCAGCCTTTGGCGGGGCGCGTCCCGTACACCAGCACGCAGTGGTCGCCGTGCGCGGTCAGCCAGTCCTGGAACGCCCTGCTCGCGGGCGGCCGGTCGCACTCGATCGGCTGCGGCTCGCTGCGGCCGCGTTCCAGCAGCAGCCGCCAGCGGCGATGGGCGAGGTCACGCCGGATCGAATGCGGGCGCAGGCGTTCCACGTCCCGCACCACGACCGGATACATGCTCATCGGGATGCGGTTGGCGCGGTCGATGTACCACTCTTCGAACGGCGTGTGCAGCCAGCCCTCGGGGACCGCGAACTCGATCATCCAGTCGCGGCCGACGACCGCGCGGCTCGCCTCGGCCACCGCCTCCTCCACGGCCGCGCGCACCTTGTCCTTGGTCACCCGTACGGTCGGCTGTGCCGGACCCTCGGCGCCGTCGATCCAGGTGTGCACGGTCAGATCGAGATCGCCGTGGGTGAGCCGTTCCAGCCGTACGATCACCGAAGCGGGCCCAAGCCGCCCCAGCGGCGCAGGCCCCGGGGCAGGCACCGGCATGGGCGCAGGCGGCGCCGGCGCTGGTGTTGGGGCCGGTGGCGTTGGCCAGTGTTCGGGCGGCAGGGGCAGATCGGGCGCGGTCGAGGACGAGTCGTACGGGTCGTACGGAGGCAGCGGCGGCGGCGCCGGAACGTGAGGCGGCGCGGGCGCGGGGCCGGGCGCCGGGCTGGGCGCGGGGCCGGGCGCCGGGCTGGGCGTGGGGCCGGGTGCTGGGGCGGGGGCGTACGGCGCGAACGAGGCGAGGGACGCGGTGCCCACGTACTGGCGCGTCCAGGCTTCCAACCGGCGCGCGGTGTGCTCGGGCATGTAGCGCTGCAGCGCGTTCAGATAATGGCCGAGGCGTTCGGGCGACCAGCCCTCGGCGATGTACCAGGCCGAGTGCCACGCCGACCGGAACGAGGCGGCCCCGTGCCGGCCGGTGATCTCGGCGACCTCCGCCTCCAGCGGCGCGGTGAACCGCATGCCGGTGAGCAGCAGCCGCAGGTCCTGGCGCGCCTTGGCGGTGAGCCAGCCCAGCGGCAGCAGGTCGTTCAGGTCCTCGACGTGGCGGCGCAACGAGGTGACCGGCAGCATCTTGGCGGTGCCGGTCGTACGGTCGGCCTCGGTGACCATCCCGGCGATCTCACCGGTGCCCGGGTCGTACACCGCCGCGCCGCTGTACCCCTTGGTGATCGGCTCGGTGGAGACCGTCTCGAGCTGCCACCACTCGTCGCGCAGCGACATGTGCGGCCCGCAGCGGACGCTCGCGTGCCGCCCGAACGCCTCGCGGCGGTTCGGGAACCCGTAGGTCGCGAACGTGTGCAGCCCCATCGGGTTGTCGGGCGCGGACGGCACCGGGCGGGCGAGCTCGGCCGGTGCGATGAAGCGCGCGGGATACATGGCGGGCGGCTCGTCGAGCACCAGCACCGCCACGTCGCCGTCGTCGCCCTGCGCTCGCCAGTCGGTGGGACGTTCCACCCGAGCCGTCAGACCCGTACCGCGCTCGGCGGGGAGTTCGGGGAAGTCGACCAGCACCTCGTCCAGCCCCTGAACGACGTGTGCGCAGGTCAGCACCGTGCCATGCCGTACGAGAAACCCCGCGCCCGTGGCACCGCCGCCCGGGCCGCCTGCGCCGCCTAGGCCGCCTCCGCCGCCCAGGCCGCCTGCGCCGCCGCCGCCCGGGCCGCCTCCGCCGCCGGCGCCGCCGGTGGCGTCTTCACCGGAAGGGCCGCGGACCCTGGCGCGCCACATCAGGTTCGGCACGGCGAGGTCACTCCTCGTCGTCGTCGCCCGGGGCCGCCTCGACCGCCGCACCCGACCAGACGACCCGCACCTTGACCTGGCCTTCGAGGGCGGTCCTGGCGATCACCGCCCCGGCCGCGACGTTCAGCTTCAGTCCGAACTCCAGCTCGATCGTGTCGGGGGTGACCGAGACGTCCCGCAGCGCGTCGAGCGCGGACTCGGCCATGCCGCGCACGCCCTCCATCGCGTCCTCGAGCCGTTTCCTGGACTCGTTCATGACGTCGTCGACGCGGGACACCATTTCAAAGCCCGCGTCGGTGTCGTCCATCTCGACGACCACGGGCCCGTGTTCGGACTCCCAGCGCACGAGTTCGGTCACCGCGTTCCCCATCCCCGTCCGTCGCCCTTGTCTTTTTGTCAGGCCCATTGTCGCGCTCTTTTGTCTCGCAATCTAACAAGATCGACCAGCGTGCGCCGAGAGGATGGGGATAATCGCTCATGGTCACGGTCGACGATGTCCGGCGGGTGGCGGGACCGCTGCCGCGCAGCACTGAGCACCTCATTCACGACCGGGTGAAGTTCCGGGTCGGTCAGATCGTCTACGTCGCGTTCTCGCGGGACGAGACCATGATGGGCTTCGCCTTCCCGAAGGAGGAACGGGCCGCGCTCATCGAGTCCGAGCCCGCCAAGTTCGAGATGCCGAGCGTGTCCGACCAGCGTTTCAACTGGGTCGAGGCCCGTACCGCCGCGCTGGACGAGGAGGAGATGCGCGAACTCGTCCTTGAGGCCTGGCGAATGGTCGTCCCCAAACGCGTGGCCGCCGCCTACTTCGAAACCCTGTAGGCGGCGGCGGTGGGGCGTTGCCGGGTCAGTCGTTGTAGAAGGCGCGGCCCGCGAGACCGCCGGAGACCGACCAGACTTCGACGATGAGGCCGTTCTCCAGGCGGAGCATGTCGATGCCGCTGATGGCGTGCGGCTTGCCGTCGTAGTCGTGGCGGGCGAGGTAGGGCCTGGTGACCAGGCCGGTCGGCCCGCCGTCGCTCATGGTGAGGTTCACGACCGCTTCACCCTCGGCCTTGTAGCGCAGGTTGGGGCGCGTCTCGTGGAACTGGTCGATCCTCTCGGCGAGCTGTTTCGGGTGCCGGATGGTGTCGAAGGCGTCCGAGCCCGGCTGGGCGTACCGGAGCCGGATCTCGGGCGCCATGATCTTCTCGGCCAGGGTCAGGTCGCGGTTCCACAGCGCGGTCCAGTCATCGAACACTCGCACACCGACCTCGTGCATGCCGTCTCCTCAAATAGTATCATTGATACGGTCTCGATGAGATTGAGGCTATGGTCTCAATGAGACGGTGTCAATGGGAGGGATGTCATGGGGGATCTGAACCCGCCGGGGTACGTGGTGCTCGGCCTGATCGCACGGCACGGCCCGATGACGCCGTACGAGCTGAAGGGCAAGGTCGAGGAGTCCGTCGACTACTTCTGGCCGATCCCGCACGCGCAGCTGTACCGCGTGCCGGCGCGGCTGGCGGAGATGGGGCTGCTGCGCGAGGAGGCGGAGGCGGGCGGACGGCATCGCCGCGTCTTCCACCTGACCGACGACGGCCGCGCGGAGCTGGAACGCTGGCTCACCGACCCGCACGCGGCCGACCCCGAGACGCGCGATCCGGCCCAGCTCAAGCTCTTCTTCGCGGACCTGGGGGAGGGGGGCGCCGTGGTCGCGCTCGCCCGGGAGCGGGCGGAACGGCATCGGCACTGGCTCGAGACCTACCGTTCTTTGCACGCCGCGCTCGATCCGTCCGACAAGGCGCGGCTCGTGCCGCGGGCGCGGCTGCTGCGGCTCGGGATCCTGCACGAGCAGGCGTACGTGGACTTCTGGGAGGACCTGGCCGAGCATCCCGACCGCGTCGATCAGGACGTCGACCTGGGCTGACGTGGGGGCGGCCGCCTACTCGCCGCCGCCTTCTCGCCGCTTCGCCGCCCCCTCGCCGCCGCTTCGTCGCCGCCTCGGAAAAATCTTGGAATTCGGGGCGATGCGGCGATGAGTTCGCGGCGGGGTGCCGGTCTACATACGTGAGAGCAACCACCGAGATTCCGGCGGAAACTCGACGGCTCAGACAGTGGAACAAAGCATTCCGTTCTGATAGGCTCAGGGTAGAGCCGATCCAAGGAAGAAGGCCCGCGATGTCGACCACGATGAGCACCTCCGAACTGGCCCAGATCCTCTTCACCACCCCGCTCCAGGCCTCCGTTTCCCCGTCCTCCGCCCAGGTCCGCGCCGCCATCGACGACCGTCTCGCGGCGTGCGGCATGGACTGCGGCACCTGCATCGCCGCGGTCGCTCAGGAGGCCGGCGACCACCCCGAGGCCTACGCCGCCCGCATGCGCTGGGCGCTCAACGCGGTCACCGCCGCGTACGCCGTCGAGACCGCTGACACCTTCGCGATCGCCGCGTGACCGCCCGCCGCGACCCTCGCGACGCCTGCGACGCCCAAGGCAAGGAGAGTCATGATGAACGCGCACTACGCCGAGGAAATCGTTCCCCGTTCGCTGAAGCAGCTGATCGCGCAGGGCGAGGGAGACACAGGACTCCCGGGCCGCCGACGACGCCCCCGCAAGGTCGCGACCCTGCGCCGCCGAACGTCCTGAACCCGCCGAGCAGACCGCGCCGGCCACACCGGCCGAGTCGGCCCCCTTAGGCCGTACCGATTCCTCATCGGTACGGCCTTTTTCGTTGGGATGATGTCGGGATGTACGGGCGGACGCGGTTCGAGGATCTCGACGGGCACGATGCCTATGAGCTGCTCGGCGTGGGCGAGGACGCGTCGGCGGAGGACATTCAGCGCGCCCACCGGCGGCAGGTCAAGTCGTGGCACCCCGACTCGCGCCAGGACGCCGGCGAACGCAGCGCGAGCGACCGCCGCACCACGTACATCAACCTCGCCCGAGAGATCCTGCTCGACCACCGCGACCGCTACGACGCGTACCGCCGCCGGCGCGACGGCCTGGACCTGGACCTCGAAGAGGTCGTCCCGCCCCCGCGCGATCCGCCCCATACGCCACCAAGAGATTCGCCCGAGGCCCCGGTCGTTCCGCGAACGGACCGGGCGAGGCGCCGCCGCCCCGGCAGCCTGATCGCGGCCCTGGTGTGCACGATCCTGCTCCTGATCGTCGGCGTCCGAATGCTTCTCGGCGACGGTTCCGACGGCCGCTCCGGCACCGGCCGCCCGACCGTTCCGGCGCGGTTCGCGGGGACCTGGACGGGCGAGGTCGACTTCGTCGGCGGGACGAAGGACGACCGCGTGGCGATCCGCCTTCATCTGAGCGAGGGCGAGGAGTGGGGCGAGACTGAGTACCCCGACGCCGACTGCGGCGGGCAGGTCACCGTTCTGACGACCGGGAGTGACCGGCTCACCTTGGACGAACGCGCCGACCAACCGGCGTCCGGCAACTGCACCGACGGCCGCATCGACGTCACGTACGTCGACGGCGACCACCTCCACCTGGAGTTCGTTCCGCAGAACGAGCTGAAGCCCAACGCGTGGGCAGCGGTCACCCGCACTCGATGAACGTGCTTGGTTCGCGTCACAGAGGGTAACAAGACGAGCAGCCCCCTTGATCGTTTGCGAAGGGGGCCGGTCGTGACCGTTCCGAACCACACCTACGATCCCTACGGATCGCAGCCGCCGGGCCCGACCCGCCCGCGCGGCACGAACGGCATGGCGGTCGCCTCGCTGGTCCTCGGCCTGCTCTGGCTCTGCTGGCTCGGCAGCCTCGCCGCCGTCGTCCTCGGCCACGTCGCGCTCTCGCAGATCAAGCGGACCGGCCAGGCCGGCCGCGGCATCGCCATCGCCGGTCTCATCCTCGGCTACCTCGGCGTCCTCACCGCGATCGGCGCGGGAGCGCTCGCGTTCACGGTCGGCAAGGAGACCACCAAGGAGAAGCAGGCCACCGTGCTGATGGAGGCGAACGGTTCGGGCGGCGCCGAGCAGGCCAACCTCACGTACTCCATCGGCAAGATCGACCCCACTCAGCAGATGGGCGCGGCCCTGCCCTGGCAGCGCGAGACCGGCGAGCGGCTGAACGGCTTCGACATCGTGACCCTGCACGTGCAGAACACCGGGACCAGCGGCGACGTCAGCTGCCGCATCACGGTGAACGGCACGGTCGTCAAGGAGAACACCGCCACCGGCCCGTACGGCATGGCGTCCTGCACCTACAACCGCCTGGCCGACTAAGACTCACACGAATAGGCCAGGCCACCCGGACCCATCACTGCTGAAGCCGGGCGGTACCGCCCACGCACCGAACAGCGGCCCGAATCCTGACGTGACCGTCGTTCATGAAGACGACCGCGACCTCACCGGCGGGCCCCTCCTGCTCCGGGTACCCGTGGTAGCCGAGCGCCGGGCTCCACCCGGTGAGCGCGACCCGATCCGTTCCCACGCATCGCGTCAGCACCCGCCCGCCCCGGACCGAGAACACCCGCAGCGGGCCCGCCCCCGCCACGCTCGCCTCCGGATCGGCGCTGATCGGCGAATGCGCTCGCACCCGTTCGTCGATCGCGTTGGGCGACACGGGCGCGACGACGCTGCCCGTCAGGGACGTGGCGACGATCCGTACCGCCAGAACGGCGAACGCGATCGTCAGCGCCGCGCCCGCCAGCACCAGCCCGATCAGCACCGCCGTTCTCCTGCCCACCCGTGCCAGCGTGGCAGCCCGCGGGTCGCCCGGCGGTCAAGGCAGGGTGATGAAATCGCAGCTCAGTTAGGGTACGCACGTGAAGAGGCACACCACGATCAGGCGCCGCTTGATGCTCCTGGTCGGCGCGACGACGCTGCTGGTCCTCGCCGCCTTCTTCATCCCCCTGGCGGCCATGGTCGCCACGATCGCCGCCGACGACGAGGTCACCCGCGCCGCCGTCGAGGCCGAGACCCTCGTCCCCGTCCTGGTCCGTGAGGAGCCCGAGGTCCTCGCCCTCTCCCTGGAGAGCCTGTCGCACGGCGAGCCGTACCGCTTCTCGGTCTTCATGCCCGACGGCCGTACGCTCGGCGCCCCCGCCGACCGGCTGCCCGCCGTCCAACTGGCCCAACGCGGCTACAGCCTCACCGCCGACGTCCCCGGCGGCCGCGAGGTCCTCTACTCAGTGGTGGGCCGCACCGAAGGCCCCATCGTCGTCCGCGTCTTCATCAGCAACGACACCATGTACGACGGCGTCGCCCGAGCCCTCATCACCCTCGCCGCCCTAGGAGGACTCCTGGTCCTCCTCGGCGTCCTGGTCGCGTTCCGCCTGGCCACCGAACTGACCCGCCCCATCCGCGAGATGGCCGAGGTCTCCGGCCGCCTGGCCCGCGGCGACCTGGACGCCCGAGCCGCCGGCGGCGGCTCCGTCGAACTCATGGAGGTCGCCGCCGCCCTCAACTACCTGG
Organism: Actinomadura barringtoniae; assembly: GCF_017573505.1. Lineage (GTDB taxonomy): Bacteria > Actinomycetota > Actinomycetes > Streptosporangiales > Streptosporangiaceae > Spirillospora > Spirillospora barringtoniae. The sequence continues at coordinate 75,648 of NZ_JAGEOJ010000027.1, read as the reverse complement.
CCCGCCGCATCTCCACCCTCATCACCCGCGAACGCGAGCGCATCGCCGACCTCTCCCACCGCCTCCGAACCCCCCTCACCGCCCTCCGCCTGGAAACAGAACTCCTCGAAGACCCCTCCGAACGCAGCCGCCTGAACGCCTCCGTCGACACCGTCGAATCCACCGTCACCGACGCCATCAAGACCGTCCGTGGCACCCCCGACCAGCCCGCCCAATGCGACGCCGCCGCCATCCTCAGCGAACGCATGGACTTCTGGACCGTCCTCGCCGAAGACCAGCACCGCCCCGTCACCACCGAAATCCCCGGCCGCCCCATCCCCGTGGCCGTCCCCGCCCCCGACCTCCGCGACGCCATCGACGTCCTCATCTCCAACATCTTCAGCCACACCCCCGAAGGCACCGCCTTCGCCGTGACCCTCACCCCCGAAGCCGTTCTCACCGTCACCGACAACGGCCCCGGCTTCGCCGACCCCACCATCCGCCGAGGCCGCAGCGGCGCCAACTCCTCAGGCCTGGGCCTGGACATCGTCCGCCGAGTAACCGAAACCTCAGGTGGCTCCCTAACCCTCTCCACCGCCCCCTCCGGAGGCGCCCAAATCCAAGCCCACCTAGGCACCCCCACCTAGCCGTTCAACCGTTCACCTTGATAGGTGGTACGAGCCCGATGAATGAGCACTCATCTGACCAGGACTTCACCTGCTTCCTCTGCGCCGGAAGCATTCCTGGGTCGTCTCCCGACCTGCGCCGGGTCACTGTCGCCACCATGGGCGGTTTTCCGGCGCAGGAGCTATTCGCTCACCGTGCTTGCCTGGGGCGAGTCATTTCGCCGAAGGTTCCGCTTGGAGAGGTCTTCGATGAGACTGACTGAGGCCAAGTGGCCGCCTCCACCAGGCGGTCACTTCTTCAGAACGGTCAGGACCGGCAAGGTGCCCGCCGTCTGGGCTCCCACATGGGCGGGGCTTACCTCCGTACGGCGCCCGTTCACTGTGGTGCTGATCGAAATGAGGCCCGGTGGGTTGTTGGTGCAGACCTGATACCTGCCCGGCTTCAGAGCGGACGCCGGCGGAATCACGAAGGTGTCGGTGTCCGTGGAGTCGAACGTCCAGGAGCACCCGGCGTTGTCGTACTTGCGCGTGCGCTTTCCCTTGTGGCGGGTGCTCTTCAGCTTGATGGGCTTGGACGTCGGCATGCCCGCAGCCTTCTTGCCCACCGGGTAGAGCCAGACGCGGATCTCCTTCGACCCCGCGTCGCCCAAGCCCACGGCATAGCCCTGATGAAGCGGGTCGGTCCGTTCAGAGTTGGGCTCGTGGCACCGGAAGTGGTTCGGGCCTAGGTACTCCAACCCCCATGGAGCCCGCGCGTGCGACTGCGCGGTTAGCGTCACACTCGTGCCAGGCTTGGCACGCGCAGGGGAGAGCTTCAAGGCGAGCCGATAGCCGGGACTGGCCGTGGTCGCCCCATCAGGCACCGTCGCATTGGCGAGCACAACGCCGGGACGCGTGAAGTAGGCGCTGTACGTTCCGTCCGAGACACCGCCAACCGTCGCCTCAGCCGAGGGCCATAGCAACACAGCGGTAACCGCAACCCCCGTCACCGCCGCCCCAGCGCCCACGGCCCCCTTGGTCCCACCGACCTTGCCGAACAGCCCCTTCCGTCCCACCCCCGCAGCCGTCTTGGCAATCGCCACAGTCCCCTGCGCCGTCGGCCCCACCACGGACCCGCCCAGCATCGCCGCCGGAAAAGCACTGGCGAAGACGGCAACAGCGCCCCCAAGAGCGAGCCACCCACGCCGTTCCCAATCGGCCCCATAAGCCGTGGCCGCCACAACCTCCAACGCCCGCACAAAACCTGCGGCATCAGAAAACCGCTGCCCCGGATCCTTAGCCATCCCCTGCATCACCAACGCATGCAGAGGATCCTGCAACCGCTCAAGCGGAATTTCGCCCGTCGTGTGCTGCGTCGTCCACTCCGCAAGCGTCCCCGCCTCGAACGGCCGCCTCCCCGTAACGCACTCGAAGAAGACGCAAGTAGCGGAGTAGATATCGGTCGCAGCCGTGGCCGGCCCGCCACGCCACTGCTCGGGCGCCATATAAGCGGGCGTCCCCATCCGACGCCGTTCGCCCACCAACCCCGCGATCCCGAAGTCGATCAGCTTGCTCTGCCCGTCGTCCCGCACCATGACATTGGCCGGCTTGTAATCGCGATGAACAACCCCCACCGCATGCGCCGCCGCCATCCCCAGCAGCGACCCCTTCAGCACCGCCAAAGCCGCCTCAGGCTCAAAGGCGCCCCGCGAATCCATCACCTTCCGCAGCGACTGCCCGTGCACGGCCTCCATCACGATCGCCGAGCCACCGTCCAGCTCCACGAACTCCCGAAGCCGCGTCACATTCGGATGCCGCACCCGAACCAGCATCTCCGCCTCGGCCCGAAACCGAGCCACCGCCTGCGCATCCCCAAGCAGCTCAGCAGCCAGATACTTGATCGCCACAACCTCACCGGTGTGGTTCCCCCGAGCCAGCACAACGCGCCCCTGCCCCCCGGCCCCGAGCACCTTCAGATGCGTGTACCCCGGAACCCGCCACTCGGCAACAGACGTCACGGCCGCCCTCCCTGACTTCGTCAGTCCCAGAAGACCCGGATCCGCGGCAACTGCCCCTCGATGCGGGCACCCGATTCCTGTGGGCTGAGGTCGACGCCCTTCTTGGAACCGGTGAAGATCGCCGCGCTGAACGGGGCGATGAGGTAGTAGCCCGGCTTGAGCTCGTCGGTGTCCGGCATCTTGAAGGTGTGCTCGTCGACCCATGTGCTCGAGTACGCGCATTGAGAGGGGAGGTACGGCTGGTTGTTGTAGGTCAGCCGTCGTGGGGCCGCGACGTACGTGCCGGTGGGCTTGGTCGGCAAGGGTGGGGTCCCCGACTTCGGTGTTCGGAAGAAGTAGATCCTTTCGACGTTGTCCTGCTTCGACTCCGGCCCTCCGAGGCGGAAGCCGTAAGTGTTGTTGGTGTCCTGCCTCTTGGTGTTCTGGCCGAAGCACTGCTGGACCCCGCCGGGCAGGTACTTCACACCGTGGAAGGTCTTCGCCTGGAAGCGGGTGACGACCTTGATGGTCGTTCCCGGCTTGACCCTGGCCGGTGTGACCTCGACCCCCATCTTCATGAACGGGGTGTCGGTGGCGGGCATGTTCGGCTGGCCCAGCAGAACGCCGGGCTGGGTGAAGTACGCGTGGACTGAGCCGCTTGCCTTGCCGCCGACGGTCGGGGGCGAGGGCCACAGGAGATAGGCGGCGATGGCGGCTCCCGTGACGGCCGTTCCGGCACCGACGATCACCTTGCTACCGCCGACCTTGCCGATCAGGCCGCTGTGGCCGGCGGCCGCCGGGGGAGCGGAACCGACGGCACCTGCGGCCGTGGCCGCTGCCGTGCCCGTCGCGGTCCCCGTTCCAGCGATGCCGCCGCCGAGCAGGGTCAGCGGGAAGGCGGCCGCGAAGAGTGCCACCATCCCGCCGAGAGCAGCCCATCCGCGCCGTTCCCAGTCAGCCCCATAGGCAGAGGCCGCAACCGCCTCCAGGGCGCGGACGAAGTCGTTCGCGTTCGAGAAGCGCTGGGTCGGGTGCTTGGCCATGCCGTGGATGACCAGCGGTCGCAGCGGTTCTTGGAGCCTTTCCAGCGGAACGTTCGCGCTGGTGTGCTGCGTGGTCCAGCCTTCGATCGTGTCGGCGCTGAACGGCCTGCCACCCGTCACGCACTCGAAGAGCACGCAGGTGGCCGAGTAGATGTCGGTCGCCGGTGAAGCCGGTCCGCCCTGCCACTGCTCGGGCGCCATGTACGCGGGGGTGCCCATCATGCTGGCATCGCCGCGCAGTACCGCGACTCCGAAGTCGATGAGCTTGCTCTGGCCGTGGTCCTGGACCATGACGTTGGCCGGCTTGTAGTCGCGATGAATGACGCCGACCGAGTGAGCCGCGGCCATGCCGAGCAGCGATCCCTTGAGGATCGCCAGCGCCGCCTCGGGCTGTAGCCGTTGCCGGTCGTCGAGGAGCTTGCGGAGCGACTGGCCGTGCACCGCTTCCATGACGATCGCGGCGCCGCCGGGCAGCGTCACGTACTCGCGCAGCTGCGTGACGTGGGGGTTGACCACGCGCGCGAGCATCTCGGCCTCGCTCTGGAAGCGCGCAAGCGTGCGGCTGTCGCCGACCAGGTCGGCCGCCAGGTACTTGATCGCGACGACCTCGCCGGTGACGTTCCCGCGTGCCAGAACGACCCGGCCTTGGGCCCCCGCCCCGAGTTCCTGCAGCTCGGTGTACCCGGGGACCTGCCAGCCGGTCGCGGAGGTCATGACGCCCGGCTCAGCCGAGCTTCTGTAGCTGCTTGGTCAGCACATCGGTCGCGCGTTTGGCGACCGGATCTGCAGAGTCGGACGGCTTGGCGCGCTCCCAATAGAGGCTGGTGACCAGGACGTTGCCGCGGAACGCGTAGTCATAGACGAAGTACAGGACGTTGTTCGTGGTCTGGGCCGAAGAGAACAGCTGCTTTTCGACGCCACGGATATGGCTCCATCCGGCGACGGAGTCCTCCGACAGCTTCCAGGTGTCGTCATGGGCGAAGAGCGTGAACTTCTGGTCGGGGACCTTCTTCGAGCCGACGTGCTGCTTCTTCGGACATGCCCTGATCTTGCCTTGGACGGCGGTGAACTGGCCGGCCGCGGTGGCTGGATCCGGATAGCGCACGATCACCTGCGCGAACTTCTTCTCGCTGTGGGTGTCCTGGGGCGCGTTCATCTGCCGGATAGTGATGTCGGGCTTTCCTGGCAGGACCATGCCGGTGAGTGAGCACAGCGGGAGCCGTTTGTCGCGGAGCGGCAGAAGTGAAATCTCGAGATTCTGCATTCCGCGCGAGATCTCCGCCGGCTTGAGAAGAGCCTTCTCGATCGCGTCGGCCGAGTAGGTCGGAGGTGGTGTGGCGGTCGCGGACGGCGCAGCCGAGGTCGGCTTGCGATCGGCGGCCTCACTTCCACTGCCGCCGCACCCGCCCAGTATCAGGCCGGTGACAACGAGAGCCGACGAGAAGCTGTGGAGTCTGCTCCAGGGCACGAGGTCACCTTCCGTGTGGCCGGCGTCGAGACGGATCCGCCGAGCCGATCCGTCGTATGTCCGGCCGGCCGTCGACAAGCTGGATTCGGCTAGTTGGACTTGTCTCCTGTCTGGATCTCGCCCACGGGGAGGTCGAAGAAGGACGTCATCTGCATGGGGCCGAGATCGCCGCCGGGGGTGTCGCAGGTCCCCTGGCAGGTCCACGTGAGCGACCAGGTGAGCGTGGCGCTGATGTGGTACTTGCCGCCGGGCTGGTTCGCCGAGGAACGGTTGTAGCTGTAACCGCACTTGGTGGAGTTCGGTGCACCCGGGCCGTCGCACTCCAGAGAGGACTCGACCATCTTCCAGGTCACGCCCTGAGGCTTGGCCGTCGCCGTGACCACTTGTTCGGGCGGACCGGTCGGAGGCGCTTGCGCCTTGGCGGTGTAGGTCCTGAAGCGATCCGCGTTGATGTAGAGGCCGGTCCGAACTCTCACGTAGGTCTTGCCATTGGGAGAGGTGTGGACCCCGGGCTCTCGCACGGTGAGGCTGTCACGGGCCGAGCTGGCCAGGTCGATGGTCGGCACGTGCTGGATGATCGGGTTGGCCGGCGGGGCACCAATGCCGCCCGCGTCGTTGTTGGGCGCCTTACCGGGACCGGTGTCCCCGCCACCGCCCGAGCCTCCGGGGCTGGTGGTGTCCCCGCCCCCTGAACCGCCACCGCTCTCCGCGCCGCAGTTCGCATGGGGGTTGTCCTTCTCACAGCCGGCGTAGGCGGCCGGAGCCAGGGTGACAACCGCCGCGCTGAGGAGCAGCGAGGTCGTGACGAGCAGGTGTGGTTTGGTCAGCATTCCTTGCCCCGCTTTGCGTCGGAGACCATCCAGGTGCCGTTGGAGTACCGGAGTACGGTGAGCGCGGCACGCGCTCTGCCGGGCCCGCCACCGAGACGTTTCCCTGTCGTAGTCGAGTAGCGATAGGCCGCGATGGTAGCTACGCAGTCGATGACGTAGACGTCCATGCCGTCCTTGGAGCGGCCCTGGATCCGTGGGTTGAGCGCGTTGGTGAAGCGCCAGACCTCTTTTTGGGCCGCGAGGGTGTTGAGGTCCTTGGTGATGGAAGCCAGGAGAGGGTCGATCACGATCCCGTTGAGCGTGGAGGGGTCGTTGGTTTCGTAGGCCTGTTTGTAGATGCGCTGGTACTCGCGGTAGCGGTCTAGGACTGCCTTGTCGACCTGTTGGGTGGGGAGGGCGTTGGGGGCCTTCTGGTCGGCCGCGGGGGTGTTGGCCTGGGAGGCGGGGGCCGTGGCGCCGTTGGGGTTGAAGGCTCCGCTGCCTGAGGAGTGGGTGCCGCAGGCGGCTAGGAGGACGCAGCATGATGCGATGCGGGTGGAGGAACGTACCAACCGGGCGTGCATCGCTAATCCCTGATCAACCAGTCGAGAACGGGGCTGAGTACGTCCGGAAGCTTACAGAGGCCGATGTGGCCAGAAAAGAGATGAGTGGGGGAAAGGTGTCCAACCGGCGGGCACGATCAGGCGGGCGGGGGCGTTCTGGGGGCATGTTCCGGGTGTGGCGGCGGCGGGTGGCGCAGGGGCTGGCCTTGCTGTTCGTGGTGGTGACGCTGGGGTCGTTCGGGTTCAACTGGGTGACGGCGGGGCGGGCGCAGGTGCCTCGGGGGCTGTTGTATGTGCAGGCGGGTGATGTGCGGACGCGGTACCGGGTGTGGGGTACGCAGGGGCCGCAGGTCGTCTTGGTGCACGGGTCGTTCGAGTCGGCGGATGCCTGGGCGCCTATGGCTGAGGTGCTCGGGAGGGATCACAGGGTCTATGCCCTGGATCTGACGGGGTTCGGCTACAGCGAGCATAGGAAGCCGTACGACGCCAAGCACATGGCCGAGCAGGTGCTGGGTTTCGTGAAGGCCCTGGGGTTGCAGCGGCCTGTGCTGGTGGGGCACTCGAGTGGAGCCGCTGTTGTTGCGGAGGCGGCGATCCGGGGGGCTGGTGTAGGGGGTGTGGTCTTCGTTGATGGGGACGCGCTGCCTACGGGGGCGGGGGCTGCTTCGCCGGTTAGCTATTTGTTTTGGGATCCCTATCGGACGAGCTTGCTGAGGTTGGGGCTCAAGTCCGACCGGTTGGTGCGGGCAGCGTACTCACGGGTGTGCGGGCCCAAGTGCGCGAGGTTGGACGCCGCTGGGGTCGACCAGTGGACGCGGCCGTTCAGGGTCAAGGGGGCTGAGCAGGCCGCCTGGGCGATGCTTCGGGCGGGGGTTGTGGGGATTCCCGCGGGGAGGCTGGAGCTTTTGCGGGGGTTGCCCATGCCGAAGGGGGTCGTCTTTGGGAGCGAGGACAGTGTGTTTAGTAAAGATGCGCCTCAGGAGACTGCCCGCCGGATCGGGGCTTGCCCGCCCGTGATTGTTCCGGGCGCGCGGCATCTGCCGATGATTTCCGATCCGGCGGTCGTGGCGGGGGCTGTCAGCGGGCTCCGAAGTTGTGCTTGAGCGCGTACCGCTGCAGGTCGGCCCAGTCGTCACCGAAGTGGCTGTGGAACGGGTCGAGGCAGCCCAGGGTTGAGGGGCGGGGCGCGTTGTAGCGGGGCGCGTCCAGGTTGGGCCTGCTCTCGAAGTCCAGGACCTCGGCGATGTTGCGGGCGGCCGCGTCGCGAACGGTGAGGGGGCGGAGGCCCCAGCGCCATTCGATGGCCTTCAGGACGGAGGTGTGGTCGTACACCTCGTGGGCGATGGCGCGGCGGCGGGCGCGGGGGGAGATGAGGAGGCAGGGGACGCGGAAGCCGCGCTGGCCCGTACCGAGGTCGGGGCGCGGGTCGGGGCCGATAGGCGGCGGGACGTGGTCGAAGAAGCCGCCCCACTCGTCGTAGTTGATGACCAGGAGGGTGCGCTCCCAGTTGGGGCTGGAAGTGACCGCTTCGTAGACGCGGTTGAGGAACGCCTGGCCGAAACGGATGTCGGCAAGGGGATGCTCATCTTCGCTAAGGCCGGGGATGGCCTCTCCGGCGAAACCGGGCTCCACGAAGGAGACGGCTGGGAGGTTGCCTGCCTTGGCGTCGTTGTAGAACTCGCTGATCTGGTGACTGATGCCCAGGTGCTTGAGGCCCCAGATGGCGGTGAACGGAACGTCGCTGAAGTAGTACTTGTGCGGCACCTTCTTCTCCGCGAGCCGGTCCCAGATGGTGGTGAGCTCGGAGATGGTGAAGGTGTTGGAGATGCGGTCGGTCTGCGCGGCGTGCTGGAAGATGCGGTTGGGGAACGTCGAGGACAGGATCGCGGCGAAGTAGCGATCGCAGACCGTCCAGTCGCGTGCCGCCCCGCCGTAGAAGTTCAGGTCGGGTGCCTCGAAGTAGCCGATGGAGAGGGCGTCGTTCTCGCCCGCGCGCAGCCAGCCGTCGCACTTGCCGTCGTTGAACTCGACCCGGCCGCCCTCGTAGCTGTGGTCGGGGTCGTTGAAGCCGCAGCCGTGCGGGACGGTGAGGTGGTGGGTGGACTGCGCGGCGCCGTTCTTGTCGGTGTACGTGAGGCCAGCCTGGCGGCCGTCGGCGCCCGGCAGCCAGCCGAGGTAGTGGTCGAACGACCTGTTCTCCATCATGACGCAGACGATGTGGTCGATGCCCGACTCGCCCGGCTGCGGGAGACGGGAGACCTTGGCGCGCCGGGAGGCCGGACCGGCCGCGGCGGTCGTGGCGGCGTCGGCGGTGCCCGCCGCAACCGTGACGGCGGCGGCCGCGGCGGCGGTGCCCGCCAGGAATCCACGCCGGGTCAGATCGTCCATGGCCATCGGTCCTCTCGCGCAGGGGATGCGTGGGGAGCATGACGACTCGCGGGGCCGGGCGATAGAACAGAAACCAACAATTCGGCGCGCGGAAGATGAAGATTGTTCATGCTTGCCGAGCGTCCGAGGCTGTGGGTTGTCGGAGGGGGTGGCTTGGTGGCCGGTATCGGAAACTCGCTCGTCAGAGCCTTCGACTACACCTTCGGCAGGCTGGCCGGCCGCCTCGAGGGGATGACCGACGACGAGTACTTCTGGCAGCCCGTACCCGGCTGCTGGACAGTCCGGCAGAACGAGGCCGGACGCTGGCGCATAGACGGTGACGGAGGAGACGGCGGAGGGGCCGGCGGAGGGGCCGGCGGAGGGGCCGGCGGAGGGGCCGGCGGAGGAGACGGCGGAGGAGACGGCGGAGGGGCCGGCGGAGGAGACGGCGGAGGAGACGGCGGAGGGGCCGCGCGTGGGTCGGCCGTGCCCAATCCGGAGCCCGTGACGACGATTGCCTGGCGGATCGGGCATATCGGCCTCACGTTCATCGGGTTCGGCGACCGGCTGTTCGCGGACGGCAAGGTGACGCTGGACGACGTGGACTTCGTACCCTCGGCCGAGGCGGCCGTCGCGTTCCTGAACGACACCTACCGCACGTACTGGCGCGACCGGATCGACGGCCTCGACGAGGCCGTCGATGGTGGAGCCCGCTCGGGCCCGCGTTCGGCCCGTACGCCGACGACTCGACCACCGACCTCGCCATCCACGTGCTCGACGAACTGGTCCACCACGGCGCGGAGGTCGGGCTCCTCCGCGACCTCTACCTGCGGCGCGACGTGCTCGGCACCTCCGGCTAGATCGGGACGGCGGCCGGTCGGACCGGGATGGTGACCGGTGAGGCCGGGATGGCGGCCGGCTAAACCGGGATGGTGACCGGTTACGCCGGGATGATGGCGAGGCCGTGCGCGCTTCCGGCGCTCACGTTCATGGTCGCGGTGACCCTCAAGGTCTTCAGGTCGACGACCGAGACGGTGCCTGAGCCGCCGTTCGCCGCGTACGCGCGCGATCCGTCGGGCGAGGAGTGCAGGGTCAGCGGGAACACGCCCACGTCCACGCTGCCGCGCAGCGCCAGCGAGTCCGGCTCGTAGACGTTCACGCGACCGCCGTCGTGCGCGACCTCGGCCGCCAGGAGCGTTCCGTCCGCCGTGACGTGCACCGGGATGACCTGGCCACCGACCTCCAGGACCTGCACGACCTCGCCCGCCGCGGTGTCGATCACCCGGATGCCGAGGTCGCCCGGCCCCGGCTCCCGGCCGAACATCGGTGAGGCGACGAAGACGCGACGACCGTCGGGCGTCATGGCCAGGCCTTCGCTGCTCGGCACGGGAATCCGGCCGACGACCTCGCACGAGGCAAGATCGACGACGCTGACGAACGGGGCCTCCTTGTTGCTGACATATGCCTTGGCGCCGTCCGGCGTCAGCGCGAACCAATGCGGCCCGGGCGCGCCCGTCGCGATCCTGTCCACGACCTTGCGCGTACCGGCGTCGATCACCAGCAGACCGCCCTCGCCCGCAGGCCCCGCCTCGACGCTCACGTACACCAGGTCCCCGCGTACGACGATGCCGTGCGGCGCGTGCTCGGGCGCCAGGTCGACGACGTCGGCGCTCCGGCGGTCGACATCGATCACGACCAGCTCGCTCGCCTTGGCTTCGCTCCCGTAGAAGCCCGACCGGTAGGTGATCGTCGCGTACAGCAGCCTGCGCGCCGGGTCGAAGGCCAGCTCATGCGGCTCGGGTGGCACGGCGATCGTCTCCACGTGCTCGAACGAGGCGGTGTCGAACAGCCCCACCCCGGCCCGGTGATCGGCTACGGCAAGCAGCTCACTGGTCATGGCGCGCCCTCTCCCTCGCGTGATCGAAGACGACGCTAGATCGGCCGGCCGATTCCATCCACCGCCTCTTGAACGAACGTGTCGCGCACTTGGCTGCGTCGAATGGAGGAGGTCGTAGAGCGGCGAGGAGGCGGACACCACGAACTCCGATCAAGAGAAACCAGAACAAGTCCACCGTTCACGTGACGACCGCGCCAGAATGGGGCGTTGTGATCTCGGTTGAGGGGCTCGTGAAGCGGTTCGGAGCCGTGGTGGCGGTCGACGGGTTGAGCTTCACGGCGAGGCCGGGAATGGTCACGGGGTTTCTCGGGCCGAACGGCGCCGGGAAGACGACGACGTTGCGAAGCCTGCTCGGGCTGGTGCGGCCGACCGAGGGCCGGGCGCTGATCAACGGGCGCGCGTACGCGGAGCTGGAACGGCCCGCGGCGGTGGTCGGGGCGGCGCTGGAGGCGACCGGGTTCCATCCGGGCCGGAGCGCGCGCGACCACCTGCGGGTGACCTGCATGTCGGCCAACTTGCCTGGTGAACGGGTGGACGCCGTTCTGGAGATGACCGGCCTCACCGAGGACGCGGACCGGCGCGTGGGGACCTACTCGCTCGGCATGCGGCAGCGGTTGGCGCTGGCCACGGCAGTGCTGGGCGAGCCGCCCGTACTGATCCTGGACGAGCCGGCGAACGGCCTGGACCCGGCGGGGATCCACTGGCTGCGCGCGATGCTGCGCCACCTGGCCGACGGCGGCTGCACGGTCCTGGTGTCCAGCCACGTGCTGTCGGAGGTCGAGCAGATCGCCGACCACGTCGTCATCATCGCCCACGGCCGCGTAGTCCGCGACGCACCCCTCGCCGAACTAGTGGGCGAGGAGTCCGAACTCCGAGTGAGAGTCGCCGAGCCCATCGAGCGGACCGGGCGTGCCGAGGCGGCCGAGCAGGCCGAGGGGCTCGCGATGCCCGAGCATGCTGAGCTGGCCGGGGCAGTCGAGGAGGCCGCGGCGCTGGCGGGTGTGCTTGAGGCGGCGGGTGGGACCGTTCGGCGGGAAGCGGATGTGCTGTGGGTGACCGGGATGGACGCGGCGGACGTCGGGCGGGCGGCGCTTGAGGCGCGCATCGCGCTGAGTGAGCTGGTCCGGGAACGGTCGGGGCTGGAGAAGGTCTTCCTCGACCTCACGATGCGGGAGCTGGAGCGATGATCTCGCTGGTCCGGGCCGAGCTACTGAAGATCCGTTCCACCCGGATGTGGCTCGGGATGCTCGCGCTCAGCGTCGGCTTCGCGCTGTTCGGGCTTGGCGTCCTCATCGCGTTCGCGGGCGTGAAGCAGCGTGGGGAGACGGTGATCCCGCCGGTCAGCGACCCGGAGACGGTGCGTGGGTTCTACTCGGTGGCCAGCGGCGGTGTGCTGTTCATGATGATCCTCGGCATCATCGGGATCACCGGCGAGTACCGGCATCAGACGATCACGCAGGCGTTCCTGACCACGCCTCGGCGAGGGCGGCTGCTGGCGGCCAAGCTGGTCTCCTACTTCGGATTCGGGCTGGCCTTCGGTGTGCTGACGGTGCTGGCGGTGGTGATCGTCGCGCTGCCGGCGCTCGCCATCAAGGGCGGATCGACGTCGCTGATCGACAACGACGTGCCGGTGGTGCTGGGCGGGACCGTTCTGGCGATGGGGCTGTACGCGCTGGTGGGACTGGGTCTCGGAGCCCTGATCCGCAACCAGATCGCCGCGATCATCGTGGCCGTGGTGTGGGTGCAGCTCGTCGAGGGGATCGTGTCGCTGGCGCTGCCCAAGGTCGGCCAGTGGCTGCCGGCGGGAGCCGTACGCGCGATCACGCAGACGTCCGGCGGCCTCGGCGGGCCAGGCGATGCGGACACGCTTCCGGTCTGGGGCGGCGTGCTGGTGCTGCTGACGTACGGACTGGCGTTCGCCGCCATCGCGACCGTGACCACGGTCCGCCGCGACATCACCTGAACGAGCGGGCGGGATTGGTGATCTTTGGGGTGGGATGATTTGAGGTATGACCGACATCGTCCTGAATGCGGCTGAGGATGCCGAACGGCTGCGGGCTCCGGCGGGGGAGTACCTCGTGCGGCTCTCTGGGGACCAGACCGGTGGGTCGATCGCCATCGTGGAGTACGTGTTCCCGCCTGGCGCGCTTGGCGCGGCGCCGCACATTCATCATGGGCACGAGGAGCATTTCCAGGTCCTCGACGGCGAGGTCACGTTCGACCTGGCGGATCGGGCCGTGGCGGTCGGGGCGGGGGGAACGGTCTCGGTCCCCAAGGGGGTCGCGCACGGGTTCCGGAACGCGTCGGACGATTGGGCGCGGTGTTTGTTCATCCTGACTCCGGCGGGCTACGAGAACTACTTCCGCGAGATCCATCGGGCGCTGGAACGGGGCGAGGAACTCGATCCCGAGCGTCTCGCGCGCCTACGGGCCGCGTACGACACCGTCACCCTGCCTTGACCTCAAGGTGACTTGAGGTTGCACCCTCATTCGTAGGAACGCTGTGAGGGGAGCAATAAATGCGTGCCGTGTGGCTGAAGGAGTTCGGCGGGCCCGAGGTGCTGGAGATCGGGGACGCGCCCGATCCCGTACCCGGGCCGGGGCAGGCGCTGATCGACGTCGCGTACGCCAACATCACGTTCGTCGAGACGCAGTTCAGGTCGGGCAAGCCGGGGCCGTTCAAGGCCAAGCCGCCGATGATCCCGGGTAACGGCGTGGGCGGGGTCGTCGCCGAGGTGGGGGAGGGCGTCGATCCCGGGTTGGTCGGTACGCGGGTCGTGTCGAGCCTGAAGGGCGAAGGCGGCTATGCCGAACGGGTCGTCATGGACGCGGAGGCGCTCATCGAGGTGCCGGACGGGCTGGCCATCGACGACGCGGTCGCGCTGCTCGCGGACGGCCGTACGGCCAAGATCATGATGCGTTCGGCCGCGCCGAAGCCGGGGGAGCGGGTTCTGGTCGAGGCGGCGGCGGGCGGGGTCGGGCACGTCCTCGTCCAGCTCGCCAAGGCGGCCGGCGCGACCGTCGTGGCGGCGGCCGGGGGCGAACGCAAGCTGGCGCTGGCCCGCGACCTCGGCGCCGACGAGACGGTCGACTACCGCGAGCCCGGCTGGACGGACGAGGTCGGCCCGGTGGACGTCGTCTTCGATGCGGTGGGCGGCGACATCGGACGCGCCGCGTTCGAGCTGCTGGGGAAGGGCGGCCGGATCGTCACCTTCGGGCTCGCGAGCGGCGAGTGGGCGGGCATCGACGAGGCCGCCGCAGCCGAACGCGGGGTCACGATCGCCGCCTGGAGCGGAACGCCGGAACAGATGCGCGCGCTGGCGAGGGAAGCGATCGAGGACGCGGCCGCGGGACGCCTGCGTCCTCTGATCGGCCAACGCTTCCCGCTCGAACGCGCCGCCGACGCGCACGCCGCCATCGAGTCCCGCGCCACCTTCGGCAAGACCCTCCTCGACGTGAACGCCGAGGTGAAGTGATGGTCCACGTCGGCGTGAACCTACCCTCGTTCGGCGTCGACGAGAGCGCGGGAATCGCCGACCACGCCCGCGCCGCCGAGCAGGCCGGCCTGGAGTCGATCTGGGTCGGTGATCACCTGATCCCCGTCAAGCCGTTCCTCGACAGCACGCTCGTGCTCAGCACGGCCGCGGCGGTCACGCACCGCGTCAAGCTCGGCTTCGGCGTCATGGTGCTGCCGCTGCGTCCTGTCGCGTGGGCGGCCAAGCAGGTGGCGACCCTCCAGCACCTGTCGGGCGACCGCGTACTGCTCGGCGTCGGCAGCGGCGGGCCCGTGCACGGCGAGGCTGCCTGGCGGGCGGTCGGCGTCCCGTTCGCCGAACGAGGCGCCCGGACCGACGCGGCGCTGGAGGTGCTCCCGGATCTGATCGCGGGCAAGCCGAGCCGGATCGGCGATGAGGAGATCACGCTGTCGCCTGGGGCCACCGTTCCGCCGGTGCTGATCGGTGGCGGCGGGGGCGGCGCTGTGATGCGGCGGGCTGCGCAGTACGGGGACGAGTGGTATCCGGCGTTCTCCGCACCCGAGCTCATCGCCGAGTGGTCGGCGCGGGTGGCCGAACTCGCCGCCGGGTACGGCCGCCCGGCGCCGCGCTTGACCGTCGGCGTCAGCGTGGGGCTCGGCGAGCTGCCCGCCCCGTTGATCGACGCGCAGGTGCGGGGCCTGACCGAGTACGGGCTGGGCGAGGAGGAGGCGCGCGCCACGCTGATCCTCGGAAGCCCGTCGCAGGCTGCCGAACGCTTCGCCGAACTGTCCGCCGCCGGGGCGCACCGGATCATCGCCATGCCGTTCGGTCCCGACCGGCTGCGCCAGACCGAACTGCTCGGCGAGACGGCCAGGCTGGTCGCCGCCTGAGCTTTCTGCTCAGCCTGAGTCGTTGGCTCAGCCTGAGTCGTTGGCTCCGCCTGAGTTGTTGGCTCAGCCTGAGCCGTTGGCTCAGCCTGAGCCGTCGGCGCTGACGGGCCTGACTTTTGTCATGGTGAACGCCGGATTCCAGGCACTAACCGGCAGGTCACGCGGCCCGTAGGTTCATGGTCATGACGAACACCGAGATCACCAAGAGCGCCGCCGCCGAGTCCGTCGCCGAGGTCCCCGCCGAATCCAGCACCACGGTCCACGTCGCTCTGCTGGGCGGGATGGCCCGCCGCAGCCCCTGGCGGATGCGCCGCCGCACGGTCGCCGTCTCGCCGGTCGGAGGCGTGGACCTGGATCTCACCGAGACCGAGACGCCGGCCGGTGCGACCGTGGTGAAGGTGTCGCTGATCGGCGGGGTCAAGCTCACCGTTCCCGCCGATCTCGACGTCAAGGTCAAGGGCTTCAGCCTCATCGGCGGCCGCAACATCGAGCCCGCCGAGCCGGGCGGCCAGGTTCTGCGGGTCCACGCGTACAGCCTCTTCGGCGGCGTCAAGGTCCGCCGCGCCGCTTAGCCCGCCGGCCACGCCTTAGTGGATCTTGGTGAGGAAGGTGGTGAGGGCGGTCTCGTAGGCGGAGGGGTTCACGTTCCAGGCCTCGGTGTGACCGCCCTGCGTCTCGACGTGCGTGACCAGCCCGTGCGGCGCCTTCCTGGCGAACGTGAAGGCCGGGCCGTTGTCGACCGTCTCGTCGTCGGCGGTCGTGTAGAGCAGAACGGGAACCTTGATCTGCGGCGCGTACGGCCGCTGATCGAAGTCCGCCAGCTTGATGCCGATGCGGCGTTCGAGGATCTGCTTGGCCACGTCAGTCACGAACCCCGGCAGGTGACGGCTGGCGCCCTGCTTGTCGAGCGTGGCGTTCCAGTCCATGACCGGTGAGTCGAGCACGACGCCGCGGATGAACGCGGGGTCCTTGCGGAGCGTGGTCATCACCATCGCGCCGCCCATCGACCAGCCGTGCAGGATGATCCCGGTCGCGCCGTGCGCGCGGGCGTAGACGATGGCCGAGGCCACGTCCTTCCATTCGGTGTCGCCCAGGTGGTTCTTGCCGTCGCGGCTGACCGGGGCGTTGGAGTCGTTCCGGTACGCGATCGACAGCATCGGCAGGCCGAGGCGGTGAACCGTCGGGATGGCCCGCATCGTCTCCAGCTTGTCGGCGTTGCGGCCATGGACGCCGATGACCCACGGGCCGTTGAACGTCCGTCCCGGGATCAGCCAGGCCGGCATCGGGCCGAGCTCCGACGGATAGGTGACGTTCTGGAAGTCGACGCCCAGCGCCTGGCGCGGGTCGCTGTCGTAGATCCAGTGGTCGATGAACGCCTTCGCGCCCTTGGCCGGGGCCGCGACCCCGTTCGTCTCCAGCTTCCGTACGACCTTCTTGGACGTCGCGGTGACCACCGGGCCGAGGAGCGCACGGTCGTTCTTCGGGGCCTTGTCTCGGTCGGTCTTCCAGACCAGCGCCCAGGTGCCGGGGAGCGCGGTCGTCTCGTCGCGCGGGAGCGTGACCGTTCCGTCGCCCGAGTCGAGGATCTTCAAGTCGTACACGTCGGCATGCGTCACCTCGACGGCCACTCCGGAGAAGTACCAGCCAATGCCTGCCGTCGCCGCGGCCAGGAGGACGACGAGCGCGAGGACGGCGGCCACTGCCACGCGCGACAGGCTACGGCGCCTGGGCGGGGTCAGCTCGGGGGTGGCGATATCGATGGACACGGTACTTCTACGTTATTCGAGGTCAACCCTCACCCGCGCCGCAAACCGCCGCCATCTTCGCCACCGTTCCGCCGGCGGGTCCTTTGGCGGACCGTCCACCGGTCCGGTGAAGGTCCGCCGGTCGGCCGGCGACCGGTCCGATGGTGGCCGGTGGCGGTCCGGTGGTGGCCGGTGGCGGTCCGGTGGCGGTCCGGTGGTGGCCGTTGGCGGTCCGGTGGCCGCCGTATCGGGCGGTTGAACGGCGGCCACCGGAGTCTCAGAGCGTTCCGCCGCTCACGCGGTCACCAGGCTGTCGCCGGCCTTTTCGCTCGGACGTGTCCACTGTCCCGTTCGGGCCGAGGGCGGGGGCTCCCGCCGCCGGGTGATCATGGTCCCCCGGCCGGGGGATATCCGACCGGCCCCGTCTCGTACGGAAGGGCGGCGCTGATCCCGATAACCTGCGGATCGTCGGTAGTTCACACGTCGGCTTCTATGACCAGGCAAGGGGAACGGGTCTGTGGCGGGGCAGAACGAACGCATCGCGGCGCTCGAGGAACAGGTCATCCGGTTTGCGACCCGGCTCGCGCCGCCCGGATGGAAGCGCATCGACCTGCACTGCATCGCCACGGTCGCGGTGAGTGACATCGCGCTCACCGTTCTCGGCGAGGACAAGAAGATCGCCACCGCCGAGTCCGTTCCGTCCGAGCTGACCGACCTCCTCATGGACCTGCGCCGGGCCTGCTACCTGTCGGAACAGGGCACCTGGTTCTCGGTGCTCTTCCTGATCGAGCCAGGCGCGGCGCCGTCGGAGATCCAGCGGCTCTACAACTACGACTTCGACCCCGAGTGGAACCCGCCGATCCCGCTCGACTGCTGGCGTCGCGACCAGATCGTGCTGCCGCGCGACGGCGCGTACACCCCGCACTGGCTGCGCTCCCGGCTGGAGGACGTGGAGCCGTCGTACAGCGGCGAGCCCGGCGACCCCGTACCGCTCAACCCGGTCGAGCAGATGGAGCTGATCTCCAACGAGCTCAACATCGTGCTCGCCGACCACGCGCCGCCGCTCTGGCAGCGGATCTTCGGCTACTACCAGGCCGTCGGGGACAACGTTCAGTACCCGCCGATGATGTGTTACAAGGCCGACGGGACGATGAGCGTCTGGGCGCCCCCTGCCGCCGCCGGGGTGGTGATCGACCGGCTGCGCGCGGGGATGTACGGCTTCCAGGGCAGTACGTGGTCGCGCATGGACTTCCAGCTGACGTTCGAGAACAACAAGGTTCGCTGCCAGGCCAAGTACACCTGGGACGAGGAGCCCGCGTTCCAGCCCGAGCCGTCGGCCGAGGACGTGCGGCGGGAGCTGGAACGCTTCCCCCGCGACAACCCGCCCGAGTGGATGGCCCGCCGCCTGGGCACCAGCGCCGCACCCTCACCCCCCACAACGCCCGACGCCCCCAAGTCCTCTACATCGGAGTCGGCCTCCGTCCAGGCCCCCGCGTCCGGGTCCGCCCCCGCCCCCGCGTCCGGGTCCGCGTCCGCGTCCGCGTCTGGGTCCGGGTCCGCGCCGGCCTCCGCCTCCGCGTCTGGGGCCGCCCCGGCCCCCGCGTCTGCGTCCTGGCCCACGCCGGGCGCCACGTCCGGATCCGGATCCGCGTCCGCCTCACGGGCCGAGGCGGCGCCTGCGCCCGAGGGGATCCGCAAGGCGCGGGTGTTCGACAACGTCAACCCCGACAGCGACCGCCCCTCGGTGTCCCGCCCGCCCGTTCCGCAGAACGAGGTCGCGCGCGTGATCGACTATCTGCGCCACGCGCCGGTCGTCATGGCGGCCCGTTCGTACGCCCCCGACCGCCTCGACCCGTCCCGCGGATCGCAGGTCCCGCTCACCTTTCACACTGACGGCACCTGGGTGTGGTCGGGCGCCGTCGCGTACTACCTGCGCGAGCACGGCATCTCACCTGAGCCCGACCTGGTCGCCCACATCCGTGCGCAGGGCTTCCACGTCCCGACGGTCGACGACGACACCATGAACGCCGCCAGCGCCGCCGTGACCGGGACCGCGGCCCCCGACCGCCTGGCCCAGACGCAGGCCGCCTCCCCGCCTTCCGGAGCGTTCCCCGCGCCCTCCGCGACTCCTGCGGCACCAGCCTCGCCCTCCGCGTCCCCAATGCCAGCAGCGCCCCCCGCGCCACCTGCGTCCTCAGCGCCTGTGGCATCGCCTACGCCCTCCGACTCCCGTACGCCGCCACCACCAGCCTCACCGCCCGCCGGAACGCCATCCGGCACCGCAGGCTCCGCCCTGCCCCCTCCCGGCCCTACACCGCCGCCGGCCGCCGCCCCGCCCGCCGCCGCAACCGTCTTCGAACCAGCCGCGCATCCCGCGCCGGCCACAATGTTCGAACAGCCACCCCAGCCTGAGCCCCGTCCGGCCCCTCCCACCCTGCTGGAATCACCAGACCCGGCCCAGGCCTCAGCCCCATCCCCAGACTCAGGCCCGGACCGAAACCTCGAAGTACGCCCCGCCAGCCCAGCTGCCGTACTGCGTGAGCTGGAGAAGCGCCTTAAAGACCTGAGCGTGGACCCTGCCGTCTACCGCCTACAGGAGGCCGTCGAGGGCGCCTGGTGCATGGTGTACGAGGACAAGCGCTGGTCCGTGTTCCACCTCTACGACGGTGAACGCCGACTGGAGTCGGCCTTCGACACCGCAGGCAAAGCAGCGGCCTACCTGCTCGGCTCGCTCCTCCTCGTTCCGGAACGCATGAAAGCCGCGGAGTTCCCGGCAGAAGAGGAAGCCATCCAGCCCCTAACAGGCGAGCCACCCCTGAGTCTCTTCAGGAACCGCCAAGTCATAGAGCTGCCCGCAGGCGCAAGGGTCGACCGCTACGGAGGCCCCTCAGGCAACGTCGTCTACGTGGCCCGCACGCCTTTCCACCAGCGCTCCCTGCCCGCCGACTGGGAGAGCAGGCCGTACTACACGTACCGCCTGCTGACCCCGCTCCGCGTGCTCACAGGAACCGCCGTCCCGTGGTTCGAGCAGCCCGGCGGCGGAACGGCCTACATCCTCCCGAGAGCGATCGCCGACCACCTGGCCGACGGCACCCTTACCGAAGACCGCTAGCCACCAGGCCGCCTAGCCACCACCAGCCCCGAAGCCGCCACCAGCCCTCAAAACCGCAGCGGAACCCCAGAAGACCGGGTCTTCACAGCACCCATGCCCTGGTTGAAGTTCGGCGGCACCGCCGGGCAACGAGCCCCCAGCACAGGCGTCCGTCCCGTCAGCAGATAGGCATCGATCGCCTTACGCGCGCACCCGCTGAGCCCGTACGAGCCATGCCCGGCCCCCTCGTAGGTCAGCAGAGAAGACCCGAAGACCCCCCGATTCACATCCACGGCCCACGGATACACGGTCGCCGGGTCACCAACCCCACCCGCGACCAGAATGGGCGGGGTCCCCTTAATCCGGTAAGGCCGCTGCGGGTCCGACGCCGCCTTATTACGTCCAAGACAAGCCGTCACCGCCTCCCACCCCAGCGGATTGACCCTTACATGAGGTGCAGCTCTCCGAGTCTGCGCCCGTACGTCCAGCAGCGCCTTGTAGTCCTTCACCGGCAAGGACCAGTCCGCGCACAGAATCCCCGCGAACGCCCCGTCCGGCCCCTGGTCAGACGCAGCCTTCTTGGCGACCGAAGCCTTCTGCCTATTCAGCTCGGCAAGCTCTTGGCCCAGCTCAGCCCACGCGATCGGCTCGTACATCGAGTTGCGGACCATCTGCGCCAGCCCGGGCGGCCCTAGCCGCACCTTCGGGTCGTCGATTTCGTGCAGCTTCCCCTTCTCGGCTCGCAGCATCAGCGCGTCGAGCAGCTTCACAGGGTCCTTGCCCCGAATCGCACACTGCTTCGAGGTGGGGCACCACTTGGCGAACTGCCCATAAGCAGCCTCAAGCCCCTTGGCCTCATCGGCCGAGAACCGCGCAGCACCCTTGACGCTATGGTCCATGGTCCCGTCCAGGGTCATCCCCCTGACACGCCCCGGGAACAGCTCCGCGTAACGCTGCCCGAGCCACGTCCCATAGGACCGCCCGTAGTACGAGACCTTCTGAACTCCCAACGCCCCCCGAATGGCGTCCATATCCCGAGCAACACTCGTAGCGCCCAGGAAGTCGTACAGCAGCCCGGTCTTCTTCCGGCAGGCCCGATAAAGCTTTGTCTGATAAGCCTTCAGCCGCCCAAAGGCGGCCGCGTTCCCCGGGTAACCCCCAGGCGCGCGCCCCACGTTCCCGCACTTCACCGCGTGGCTGGCACCAACACCCCGCGGGTCGAACCCCACGATGTCGTACCGCTCCTGCACGGCCTTGGAGAGCCCGCCCCGGTCCAGGGCGAAGTCGACCCCCGACCCCCCAGGCCCACCCGGGTTAACAACCAACACCCCAATCCGCTTCTTGGGGTTCTTCGCCTTCACCCTCGCGACCGCGATCTTCACGCGCCCCCGCTTGGGATGCGCCCAGTCGATCGGCACGCTCACCGTGCCGCACTGCACACCATGGTCATCGGCGCACTTGTGCCACTTGATCTTCTCTGTCGCGGCTTCAGCCGGGCCCGAGACCACCCCACCGAGCAGTGCGGTGGCGAGCAGGACTCTGGCCGTTCGGCCCATACGGGTCACGAAGACGGTCTCCTAGAGACGGGAGCGGGGGTGCAAGAGATCTAAGTGACAAGAGATCACGATTGGGTCATGACCCTAGGATGAATCGGAGAACTTCCGACCCTGGAGGCGACATGCCCCGACGGCGCACCATCCTCCTGCTGGGCCTGGCCGCCGCAGCCGCCGGAACGGCGGTCGTGGCCATCGCCACCACCGGCCAGGCAAAGCCCGGCGACGACCCAGCCCAACCCGCGGTCCACGACGCCAGTTCCGTCCCCGGCCAAGACCCGGCCAGCGTAGAGAAGTACTGGACCCGTGAACGCATGGACCAAGCCCAACCGGCCCCCATGCCCAACGAAACCCCCTGACCCAACCAAGACCCAACGCCCTGCCGGCAACCGGTAGGGCGTTTTTTTACGTCCATTTAATGAGCAGTCAGAATTAATGTGCAGTCAATCCTGAATCGGCGACGTCTCTCGGTGATGTTCAGTTGTCGTTAGATGAATGTGATATGGATCACAGAATTTTTGGGAACTGGAAGTGTTCCTTATCGATCAAGGTCGGGCTAACTTAAGTCTGCTTTGTCCACCTTCCTTGCCTGGGGGCGCCTGTGACCTTCTTGGGTTCTGGAGGCCGAGATCGCCTACGTGCGGTCCTGACTCTGTCGCTAACCGTCTTGCTAACAGTGGCTTCCATGTCTGCGCCGGCCTTGGCGCAGCAGAAAATCCGGTCAAGCGCTCAACAAACTCTGCAATCAGTCCCCGCCATTCCATCTACGCCCGGGCAGTTCTATCCGGCGCGTGTAAGAGTTGCCAATGGGATCTCGATGAATGCGGGTGACACTGCCACTGTGAAGATCGCGGGTATCGGTGGGTTGCCCGCATCCGGGCTGGCCACAGTGGCCTTGAACCTCTCGGCCGTCGGAGGAGCTGCGGGGCGGCTCGTGGCGTACCCATCAGGTACCGCCGAGCCGCCGACCACGTCGCTGGAGTACATGACCGACGCCGATCCCTCGCCTGGGATCTACCGCCAGAACATGGTGATAACCAAGGTCGGCGCAGACGGTCAGATCAAGATCGCCAATAAGCAGCCGAAGTCGGATACGGAACTCAACATTGCTCTTCTGTATGCCGACGTTGAGGGATACACGCTTACTGGCGCAGGAGCAACTGCCGGTTCAACATTCGTTCCGTTGAAGCCGACGCGAATCGCACCGGT
The DNA here is from genome assembly GCF_017573505.1 of Actinomadura barringtoniae. Taxonomy (GTDB): domain Bacteria; phylum Actinomycetota; class Actinomycetes; order Streptosporangiales; family Streptosporangiaceae; genus Spirillospora; species Spirillospora barringtoniae. The sequence goes on along the minus strand of NZ_JAGEOJ010000027.1, from coordinate 52,957 downwards.
CACGGTACCTGCCAATGGCTCTGCCACGCTGGAGCCTCTCGGCAAGGGTGGTGTTCCCTCCTCTAATGTCTCCCATGTTGTGTTCACGCTGGCTGCCAAGGGTGCTGCCTCGGGAAGGGTAACGGTGTACCCATCGGGTACTACCAAGCCCAGCGATGCAAGCGTTGATTATGGAGCTGGCCTCCTCTTCCATAATCACGTCATCGCAAAGCTCGGTGCGGACGGAAAGCTTAGTGTCAGCAACTCTGGGTCCGGGGCCGTCGCTCTGACTTTTGACGTGGCGGGATACTTTGCCACTCCTCAGACGGCGGCGATCGGATCGACCGTTGTTCCGATCAATCCGACTCGCCTGGCCAGTGGTGTGGCTATTGCAGCCAACAGCATCTACACGCTGGCGCCGCTCGGCACCGCGGGGATTCCGAACGACGGTGTCTCAGGTGTCGCGGTCAGCATCACTGCCGCGTCCACCAGCACGACCTTCAAGGGGGGCGGCGCAGTGCGGGTCTTTCCGTCCGGCACCCCGGACGCGGGCACACACGCAGTCTCCGTCGTAGCCGGTACTGCTCCCGTCACCGGCTCGATCTCCGCGAAGCTGGGGGCTGACGGGAAGCTCAGCATCCTGAACTCAAGCTCGATCCAGATCAAGATCTGGGTCGATGTCTCCGCCTACTTCAAGATCGCTCCATCGGGTTGCACGAGTGCGTCGCCTGCAGCACCGCGGAAGATGAAGGCGGCTGTGGCTGCGGCTCTGCCGGTTGAGCAGTATTCGCCGATGAGCGCGCTCCAGCAGACCCCGTCCGACAACTCCCTGCCTCCGCTGCAGTACGCCTACACCGACAACTACGGCTGGTTGATGCAGGGATACCAGCCTGATCCGGGGGACTGGCACAACATTCAGTGGACTGCGATTTCGGGCAATGAGTCGTTTACCGGGCGTCCGGCCTTGGGGGAACAGGCGGACGGCAGGCTTCAGGTGGTCGCTCACAACACCACCGGAACCCTTTGGTGGGGGACGCAGCAGGTCAAGAATCAATCCCAATGGGGGGCGTTGAACGATGTCGGCGGCGCTATCGGTTCGTCGGTATCGTTGGCCCGGCACGATGACGCCCAGGTCGGCTTCTTGGTGGACAGCTTCGGTGGCGGTGGACTGTGGGCCTTGGTTCAGGCTGGCGCCAATGATCCGTACTCCGAGTACCGCTACCTGGGCATGAGTGGACTCTCCACGGCAACTACTCCCGTGGCCGTTCCTGTCCGGGAAGGTCTGCGGATCTTCGCGCTGGACACTTCGGGTGTCTGGAAGACCGCCCTCTACTCGCACGGGCAACTCTCCAACTGCGCGAGCATCAGCGAACCGGGTTTTTCTGGTCAGCCGGCAGTGGTGGTCCTTCCGGGGAGCAGGGCACAGCTCTTTGTTCGCAACCCCGACGGGAAGCTCGTCACCAAGCGACAGGACGACGCGGGCGGCTTCCCCCAGGACTGGACCCAAGTGGGCGTGGGTGACTTGACCGTCGTCGGCAACCCGGCCGCGCTGATCAGCCCTCTCACCGGCAAGCTGGAGGTCCTCGCCCGGAGCACGGACGACCTTGTCTATAACACCGGCGAAACGGTTCAGGGCTCCGGCGTGTGGCGTGATTGGGACTCGCCGTTCGGTGCGGGCAGGGAGTCGGCAACCGATCCCACAGTCTTCGCCTACAACGGCACGAACGGTACTGCCTGGACCGTCGTGATCAGGAACGTGAACAACAAGCTGGACGGCTACGTCGTGGACAGGACCAGCCAAGGTCAGGGATTGACCGCGAACGGCGCACCGCAGTTCACGCACCACAGCCTTGCGGCGCCACCGGCGGCGAAGCGCTGATTTCGCCCCTCAGAGAGGGCGTGCGGGCGGCCCTGGAAGCTGCCTGCACGCCCTCATCCCTGATTGCCCTTCACCTCTATTGCTCTCCGTAATCGTTTGACTGCTGTGACGGCTGTCTGGAGTGAGCATGTTCGGGTTGAACCGACGACTTCTTCTTGCGCGGCGCTCTGGGAGTAGACCGACTGCTGGCTGGTTGAGCAGCAGGCGGACACTTGCTCTCGCACGCGGCATCGCCCTTGTCATGGTGTTGCTATTGCTAAGCAACGCTGACGGCGGTGCGGCAGGACCTGTGATGTCCTGGTACGAGCGCCAGCACAGGAAGGTCCATGGACCTGGGCAGCTTTGGGGTTCAGCCGGAAATGAGCATGAGCAGGCTGTTGGTGGTAATCGAAATCATCAGGAACCGAAGACGCTGAGTGCACGGCATCCGATAACACCGGTCAAGCGGCCGAAGCAACCAACCCAAAACCCGGTTCGTGTTGCGAGCGCACCCACCACCGAGCCGAAGTCCACTGGCTTTGACCCTGCGAAGAGTCGAGAACTCTCGGATCGCAGAGCAGCGTACACACGGACCTTCGCGAACGGGGACGGTACTGAGACTACTGAGTTCTCGGCGCAGCCGGTCAACTACCAGCGTGCCGACGGGACCTGGGTCCCGATCGACAATCGCGTGGTTCCAGTTGGTAAGACGGCCCTTGCGGCGCCTCCTTCGGGGGGATGGCGGAACGCCGCCGGTGCTGCTGATGTCAGGCTCGCGCCGCGAACTGGATCAGGGTCGCTCGTCCGGCTCACCCTGGACGGCGCTCATCAGATCGCTTACGGAACTCAAGACGGTGTCGCGAGCACCGGCCAGGCCGGAGAACGCGCGGTCAGCTATCCCGACGTCTGGACGGACGCCGACCTCAAGCTTGATGTGGCTTCGGCCGGAGTCAAGGAAACGATCGTGCTGCGATCGACCAAGGCGCCGCGCACGTTCGTCTTCCCTCTGTCTCTGAAGGGTCTGGCCCCCAAACTCGTCAATGGTCAAGTCGTGTTCGTGGACGAGACCGGCACGACACGGGCGACGGTGCCGGCCGGATTCATGACGGATTCGGCGAACACCCCAGCCACGTCCACCAAGGTTTCCTACAGCCTGGTCTCGCTCGGAGGGGCGCCTGCTCTCCAAGTGAGCGTTGACTCCGCATGGCTCACCGATCCGGCGCGCAAGTTCCCGGTGATGGTGGACCCGACCGTGAAGATGGACAAGGCCGACTCGAGTGTCTCGATCAACGACGGCGGGACCACCGACGGCGGTCAGACGCTCAGCATCGGGTCGCGGTCTGCTGCTTATCTGACCTTTCCCCAGCTGGTGAGCCAGCTGAAGTTCCACAAGATCTATGGCGCGTACCTCTGGATGTACGACTACGAGGCCGTCACGTGCCACGCCCGTCCGGTCACGGTGCACCCGGTGACAGAGGCGTGGGCTGGTAAGACGGGGCTCACCTTTCCTGGGCCAAGCGTTGGGAAGGCGCTGACTCGCAAGTCGTTCAGTCACGGCTACGTCGAATTCGGCGCGGGGAGTTCGAAGTGTCCGCCCAAGAAGGGCGAGCTGTTCGACCTGGGCAAGGGCGGTAGAGATCTCGTCCAGAAGTGGGCGAACGACCCGTCCCAGAACTTTGGCCTGTCGGTTCGGGACGCATCAGGCGGCAGCTCCGGGACCAAGAAGTTCGCCGGTCACGACACCGCCAACCCGCCACGGCTCTATGTGACGCACACCCCGTACAACGCCTCGTACGCGATCACCAGCCCGGTTCCGAACCCGCCGGTCACGCAGGCGCAGAGCGGCAAGATAAAGATCAGTGTTACCAACACGGGCGCGGACACCTGGACGCCGAGCGGCTACTACCTCGCCTACCGGGCCTACAACGACAAGGGCAAGCTGGTCACCCAGCAGCGCTCGGCGAACCTGACCGCGAACGTCGCGCATGGCGCGAAGGTGAACTTGGACGCGACGATCAAACCGTTGCCGGTGGGCACCTTCTCCCTCGACTTCACCATGGTGAAGTCCGGGGGGCCGGTGTTCACCGACGAGTACGTGCCGCCGATCAGGCTCATCATTAAGATCATCAACCTGGCGCCGGTGCTCCAGGAGGTCTATCCGTTCAACGGATACCAGACGCCGACCCTGTCACCCCAAATGTGGGCCAAGGCCGTCGACCTGGACGCGACTCCGAATTCCTCGCTCAGCTACAAGTTCGAGATCTGCGAGCAGGGCCCAGGCGGCTCGGCGGTGAACTGTTTCGACTCCGGTTACCTGCCCACCTTCGCCTGGACGGTTCCGGCCGGGAAGCTCTCGTGGAGCAAGACCTATCTCTGGCGTGCCTTCGCCAAGGACGCCACCAGCGAGACCCCGTCTCCGCGGGTGATGATGCAGACCTCTGTTCCGCAGCCGGAAGTCACCTCTCGTCTTGCCGAGGCACAAGACCGCGAGTTCGATCCGATGTCGGGCAACTACTCGACGACGGCAGTGGACGCCTCGGTGGCTTCGGCTGGGCCGAGCCTCACCGTCGAGCGGACCTACAACAGTCTCGATCCGCGTCGTGACTCGCCCTTCGGAGCGGGCTGGTCGACCCAGTTCGACATGCGGACGGTCGAGGATCAGGACGGCACTGGCAATGTGGTCGTCAGCTACCCGGACGGCCAGCAGGTTCGCTTTGGCAAGAACGCAGACGGGACCTTCGCGTCGCCTCAAGGCCGCCAGGCGACGTTCACCCTCAACGGCGCCGCCGGCAAGCTGACCGACAAGAGCGGGAACAGCTTCGAGTTCACTGGCGGCCGCCTCACGAAGATTTCCGACAGAGGCGGTCACTCGATTGTCCTCTACTACGACACGTCGACCGGGAGGCTGTCGACGGCCACTGGCCTAGGCGGCCGTGTCCTCAACTTTGGCTGGACAGGCGCCCACGTGACGTCGGTGAGCACGGCACCGGTCGATGGCAAGGTACTGACATGGAACTACACCTACGACGGCGACAAGCTAATGAAAGCGTGCGCTCCCGGTGGCCGTTGCACCAGCTATGACTACGACACGGGGTCGCATTACCGGAGTGTGGTCCTGGACACCCGACCCGAGTCGTACTGGCGGCTTGGCGAAGACGACGGAGGAAGCGCGACCAGCCAGGTGTCGGTCAACCTCGGCAAAGACGCTGGGACGTACAAGGACACGACGCTCGGCACGCCCGGAGCAATTGCCGGAACGGACAACACAGCGGCGACGTTCAACGGCTCGTCCTCACAGGTGGCGATACCTCCGGGCACGGTAAAGAAGAGCCGTGACATCGCGGTCGAAGTCTGGTTCAAGAATCAGCCCAGTGGGCCGGGCGGGCCGCTGTTGGGCTATCAAGACAAGCCCCTAAACGGGACTCCCAGCATCGGTGTCCCTGTCCTGTACACCGGGACTGACGGCAAGCTGCACGGCCAGTTCTATACCGGCAGCGTCACCACCCCGATCACCTCGTCAGCGTTCGTGAACGACGCCAAGTGGCACCACGCCGTTCTGTCGGCCACTGGCTCCACCCAGACGCTCTACTTGGACGGCGCGGTCGCCGGTACGCTGTCGAACGCAACGCCCAATCACCCGACCCTGACCTACAACCAGATCGGCGCGGCATACGCCACCAACCTCGGATCTGGGACGAGTTGGGGCAGCACCCCCAAACGCTCCTACGCGGGGAGCATCGATGAAGTAGCGATCTACCAACATCCGCTTGACAAAAACCAGGTCGCGGCCCATTACCGCGAAGCGCTGCGTGCGTCGGACCAGATCAGCAAGATCACGCTCCCCAGCGGGAAGACCGCCACGGAGGTCTCCTACGACACCGACAATGACCGGGTCAGCGAGTACACCGATCAGAACGGTGGAACGTGGAAGATCACCCTTCCGGTCGTGTACGGCAACGACACTGCGACGCACGACAACGTCGAGATCCCCGATCCCGACGTCCGTCGCGCGGTCGAGGTCCACGATCCGGCGGACCGCTACTACCTGTACGAGCAGGACGCGGTCACCGATCAGCTCATTCGGGTGGGCGTGCCAATGGGGCAGGACGTTCGGGACGAGGACAATGGCTGGCCGGAGACGGATACTCCTTCACCGACGCCGACCAGGACTTGTAGCAGTCCTGATCCGGATGACCCGACGTTCTGTACCGACCTACCACCCGGTGGAGGGGACGAGCCCGATTTCATCCATCATTCATTGGACGGGATGGGGATCCGTACCTTCGACTACGACGACCGCGGTTTCCTTTCGGCCGTCACGAACGAGAACGGTGACACGGTCAAGCTCGTCTACGACGACCGCGGCAACCTGACGGCCCGCACCACCTGTCGCAGCAAGGACGTCTGCAATACGGCGTACTACTCCTATCCCGCCGTGACCAGCCTTACCGATCCTCGCAACGACCTTCCCATCGCGTACCAGGACGGTCGCTCGAGCGGACCGACCGACGACCGGTACAAGACGAGTTACGCCTACGTGGCCAACGGCAGCCTGCAGGTTCAAACGAATCCCTCCGGCGGTGGCCAGGTCAACTACACCTTCACCAACGGCACCGAGAGCGCGGTGGGCGGCGGCACGATGCCCGCCTACATGGTGTCCACGATGACCGACCCGCGAGGGGCGGTGACTCGCTATGGCTACACCAGCGCGGGTGACGTGGGACAGGTGACGAGCCCCTCCGGAATGGTGACCAAGTACACCTACGACGCGATCGGTCGCCGCAAGACCGAGACTGAGGTGTCTGACAGCGTTCCGGCCGGCGCCACGACCAGCTACGGCTACGACGACTGGTCGAATCTGACCAGCGTCACCGCTCCGACGACGACCAACGCGGTCACGGGCGTTCAACAGCAGCAACGCATCGACACGACCTTCGACGTGGACGGAAATGTTCTGAAGACGCAGGTCGTCGACAAGCTGGCGAATGGGGACCCCCGTGTGACCAGCTACGACTACGACGACCAGAACCACGTCGAGAAGGTCACGGACTCCTACGGGCATGAGGCCGGCTTCGACTACGACCGGTTCGGCAACGTCACGGAGATGGTGGATGCCGGCGACAATCATTACGGGTTCGCCTATACCGCTCGAAACAAGCTGGCCCAAGTGCGGCTGTACGACTTCGACGGCGACCCCGATGGCGTCTCTAGCCCGGGTGACTTTCTGGTGCTGCGTGCGTACTCCTACGATGCTGCAGGCCGCCTCGCGTCCACTACGGATGCCATGGGTCACCGGACCGATTACGCCTATTACGGTGACGATCTGCTGAAGTCGGCAACTCTGAAGAAGTTCCACAACACCGACGGCAGCATTCGCGACGTGGTGCTGGCTTCACTGGAGTACGACGGCGCGGGCCACCCCACCAAGCAGGTCATTGGCAACGGCTTGAATGCCGTGCAGAACACCTACGACTACGTCGGCCGCGTGGACACGACCACGGTCGACCCCGGCAAGCTGAACCGGCGTGCGACCTTCACCTATGACTTGGGCGGGAACGTCACCCAGGTCGCCAGGACCGGCGTCGCGTCGAACCTGCCATGGTTGACGTCCACGGCCGCCGAAACCACTAACTATGGCTACGACCCAGTCGGCCGGCTCGCCAAGCAAACCGTCACCGATGGCACGACTTCGCTGGTCACCACCTACGGATATGACCAGCGTGACCTGCTCACCTCCCGTACCGACCCGCGCGGCAACGTGGCCGGGGCCGACAAGACCGCTTACACGACCAACTACGCATACGACGAGCTCGGCCGGTCCACCAAGACGACGTCACCGCAGGTCTCGGTGGAGAGCAACGGCGGACAGCCGGCAGCGGCCCGTCCGGAGACCGTCACCGGCTACAACGCGTTCGACGAGAACACCGAGGACAAGGACGAGCTGGGCAACATCAGCCGGGTCGAGTACGACAACCTCGGCCAGCCGGTGAAGTGGGTCGACCCGATCTACACTCCGCCAGGATCGAGCGCGCCCCTCACCCCCACCACCATTGCGCACTACGACCCGCTGGGCCGTATGTCCAGCCTTGTTGACCCGCGGCAGGACGAGACCCGCTACACCTACGATCGCCTCGGCAGACTCCAGGTCAAGGACACGCCGAACAAGACCAACGACGACCGCGTTCAGTGGAATTACGACTACACCCGTACGGGCCAGATGCTGTCGAGCGTCGATCCCAACGGTGCCCGCACTGAAGCCACCTACGACGACCTCGGCCGCCAGATAACCAGCACTGAGATCGAACGCCGTCCCACGCCGGCCTCGTACACGACCCGCTATGGCTACGACGACGCAGGCAACCAGACAAAGACCATCGCGCCGAGCGGTGCAACGAGCGCGGCGGTCTACGACACCACCAACGCGCTCATCCGGACGATCGATCCAGCCAATGTCACCTCCGAGCTCGGCTACGACGGTCAGGGCCGTCAGGTTCGCACGAGCGACGGGCTAAGCCGGACGACGAAGCTGACGTACAACCTGCTCGGACAGCTGAGCACTCGCGCCGACCTGAAGCCCGACGGTGGCCAACTGCGATCGAGCAGCTACACCTATGACCGAGCGGACAATGTCACATCGATCACAGACCCGCTCAAGCACAAGCAGACCTTCGACTACGACGGCCTGAACCGTCTGGTGAAGCAGGTCGAGCCGACCGCCGACACTGCGTCGATCACGACCACGTTCGGCTACGACGCGGCGAGCAACCGCACGCGCTTCACTGACGGCCGGAAGAACTCGACCGTCTACACCGTGAACAGCCTCGGGCTCCCCGAGTCCACCATCGACCCGTCGACCGCCGCTCAGCCGAACGTCGCCGATCGGACGTTCACCACGAGCTATGACGAGGTCGGCAACCCGGTGAAGCTCACCGAACCCGGTGGGATCGTTCGCCAGCGAACCTTCGACGCGAACCAGCGTATGCGCACTGAGACCGGCACCGGTACGTCCAAGCCCACCCCAGATCGCGTGCTGGCCTACGACGCTGTCGGACAGCTCACCAAGGCGAATGCAGGATCCGGCACCAACGTCTTCGGCTACAACGACCGAGGCGAGCTCCTCAACGCAGATGGACCGTCCGGCAAAGCCAGCTGGGACTACAACGGTGACGACCAGCCGGTGACCCGCACAGACAGCGCGGGAACGGCGACTTTCGGCTACGCCAACGGGCGCCTCGACACCGTCCGCGACGCCATCACAGGTACTACACAAACTCTCGGCTACAACAACGCTGGACAGCCCTACCAGGTCGACTACGGGAGCGGCCGGGTCCGCACCATCGGATACGACGACCTTGGCCGACCGAAGTCCGACACGCTGAAGAACTCCAGCGACGCTGTCGTAACCTCCACGACCTATGGCTACGACGACAACGACCAGACCACCAGCAAGACCACCACAGGTGTCGCGGGAGCCGGCGACAACACCTACGGCTACGACTACGCGGGTCGCCTCATCTCCTGGAAGCAGAACGGCAACACCACCAACTACGAGTGGGACGACTCCGGTAACCGCACGAAGTCAGGTGACACCACCGCGACCTATGACGAACGTAACCGGCAGCTCACCGACGGTACGACGAGCAGCACGTACACACCTAGAGGAACACTGGCCTCAAAGACCGTAGGGAGCGCCACCAATTCCTACGACTTCGATGCCTTCGATCGTCTCACCACTGCGGGGAACACGAGCTACACGTACGACTCCCTGGATCGGCTCGCGACTCGCAACGGCACCGTGTTCGCCTACAACGGCACCAGTGATGAACCCACCACTGACGGCGCAAGTACCTACAGCCGTGGCCCTTCAGGCGAGCTCCTGAGCACGAGCCAGGGATCCAACAAACGCATCTCACTCCTTGACAAGCACGGAGACCTGACGGGCCAGTTCGACCCTGCCACGACCCTCAGCACTCTCACTGATTCCACTAGCTACAGCCCTTTCGGCCAGCCCACTGCGACTACTGGTGTCAAGCCGACCGTTGGGTACCAATCCGATTGGACCGACCCCGATTCCGGGCAGGTCAACATGGGTGCGCGCTGGTACAACCCCAGCACGGCGGGCTTCCCAAACCGCGACGACTGGACGCTCAGTCCTTCACCCGCATCCATCAATGCCAACCGCTACACCTACGGCAATGCCAATCCCTTGGACAATGCCGACCCAACGGGTCACAGTCCCGTGGGTGGCGACGACTGCCGTCACGATCAGACTTCCTACACCGCCATGGGTGACTGCGCGCCAGATCCGAAAGGCCCGAAAGGCCCAGGGGGATGCCCTGGAGAAGGGAGAGACGGCAACAGCCCTCCTTACAATCTGTACAGCGTATCGGCACTGATGAGCGGAGGTTGTGGCGGCGGCAGCGGTGGCGGCGGCGGTGGCGGCGGCTCCGGACGAAACCGAGGCGGCGGCGGTGGCGGCGGAGATGGCCTTTCGCCTGGAGAACGAGCGCGACGCGAAAAGGAACGTAAGCGCAAGCGAACGGATGCCGCGAAGAAGCGCCAGGAACGTAAAGCCCAGAAGTCCCCGGTGGCCCCGCCGTCGGCTGCTAAGACCCCGCACTACCCCGATCCGAGGGACAAGTTCCCCAGCGGCCCGAGGAAGCCGGCGCCCATCACTCAGGGCACCAAGAACGTTGTCAATGACACTCAGCAATCCCTGCGCGACATGCGCAACAACGCCGTCAACACCGCAGGCCCTGTAGTCGGCCAGATCAGCCTGCCGTCTCAATCGGCGCCGGAGATCTCTCCAGCCACCAACGTCAGCTGCGCCGCAAGCGCCTGCGTCGGCGGAGGAGACGACGACAATCCGGGCATCGGCCTCCCCTGGCCCTTCCCGTATCCACCAGGCGACGCGCTCAAGGGTCTCGGAACCGACATCGGTAACGTCCTCAAGGACATCGGAGACTCACTGGGCTCGATCGTGACATCTTCGGTAACTGCCATCGCAATCGGCATCGCTCTAGCCAGCGGTGGAGGCTCCGACGCCGACGACAATGATGGCCATCCTGGTGCGAAGTCGAATGACCCAAGAGTGACCCGAGACCCCATTCTGGTTGACACCGAGGACGAATTGTTTGATATAGCAAACAAGGAAGCTGGTGGATCCCTCGACAATCTCGTGGAGAGAAAAGATCACTTTTGGATCGGTAGGCTATCTGACGGTTCAGAGGTGGAAATCGAGTGGAACCCTAAGGGGCATGATCCGAAAGACGGAAGTATCGATGAAGGGCCTCATGTAAAGGTGGCCGTCCGTAGGGACCCATCGGATCCCCGAAGTCGCTGGCTAGTTGTTAGAAAGTACTTCATCAGAGGAAGGCCGACTTGGAGCAGGCGGCACGGCTAGGGCCTGTTTCGAAGTCCGCTGTGTGACGGTGTGTCGCTATCTCTAATGAGTGAGGTCTCCGGTAAGAGGGTTCATCGACCAAGAAGAACCTGAATACCGGAGACCTCGTGGCCACCCTAGCGGTGACGCGGCGGTTCGATCTGACCGATGAGCAGTGGGCGCGGCTGGAGCCGCTGCTGCCTGTGCCGCGTCGCCAGGGTCGGCCGTCTGTGTGGACCAAACGGCAGCTCATCAACGGGATCAGATGGCGGGTGCGGGTCGGTGTGCCGTGGCGGGACGTTCCCGAGTGTTATGGCTCGTGGCAGGCGGTGTACGGGTTGTTCCGGCGCTGGCAGCGGGCGGGTGTCTGGCATCAGGTCATCACCGCCCTGCAGACGGTGGCCGACGCGCACGGGCACATTGCCTGGCAGGTCGGGGTGGACTCCACGGTCTGTCGGGCGCACCAGCACGCGGCCGGCGCGGCCCGCCATGCCCACGCCCAGGCCGAGCCACCCGGCGGCGTGGACGACGAGCCCGCTGACCATGCGCTGGGCCGCTCTCGCGGTGGCCTGTCCACCAAGCTGCATCTGGCGTGTGAGCAGGGCCAAAAGCTGTTGTCCCTCACAGTCACGGCGGGGCAGCGGCACGACGCCCCGCAGTTCGAGGCGGTCATGGCCGGGATCAGCGTGCCCCGGCTGGGCCCAGGACGACCACGCACCCGCCCGGAGGTGGTCCGGGCGGACAAGGCCTACTCGTCCCGAACGATCCGCGCTCATCTGCGGCAACGTGGCATCCGCTGCACCATCCCCGAACCTGCCGACCGGGTTCAAGGCCGCCGGCGGCGGGGCAGCCACGGCGGCCGCCCGCCACGGTTTGATCCCGACGACTATCGCGCCCGGCACGCTGTGGAATGCGGCATCAACCGGCTCAAACGCCACCGCGCCGTCGCCACTCGCTATGACAAACTCGCCGTTCGCTACCAAGCCACCATCTACATCGCAGCCATCAACGACTGGCTCACCTGACTTTGAAACAGGCCCTAGGTCGTTCCGGGCGATGCCACCCTCTGATTTGTGCATTCTTGAGGAGAGCGGCATCGCCCCGGCCTGAGATGATCCAGTCCAAAGCGCCTATCAGTGAGAGACGGTCATCCCGTGTTGGATAGCCGTCAATAAGGATGATGTGAGGTCTCCTGCTTCAGGCTTCGTTGAGGATAAGGTCCTTACCTCTCTCGAACGCGGCCACAGCGGCTGGTTCTCCATCGAAGAATTCATCCCAAAATTCTTCGCCATGCCAAGCGGGGAGTGACAGTATGAGGCTGCCATTCGGGTGGACTTTTGCCGTCCAGCTAGAGGGAATTCGGTCACTCACGATCTCAAACATTCCCGCACCCCAGAGGGCGTGACCAACTATTTTATGCTGATGGTCGATTTTGGGATTGAAGATCCGAAATTTGACGCCATGATGGCTCGCTATGATCTCCAGAACGGGGTACTCGGCGCCGACTTGGATACTCGGATGCTCCTTCAACGGCTTGCCGGACGCTGTTCCAAGGATCCGTACACATCGAACGATCATCTAGCCAGCCTAAAAAGTCATGGGTGACTTTGCAAGCGGTGACTTCGAGATTTCGCCATGCGTCGGCCGAATTTCGGGTGCGACCCGGAAGCTTGGCTCCTCAGGGCTTGGACGAGAAAGCGGCACCGGCGCTGGTGCGCGCGCCTTCGGGTAACTGAAGCTAGTGCCCGGTATCGAACATCCAGGGTGCGTCGACTTAGCGAGCACGACGTGATGAGGACTGGTGCGACGCCGTGACGCCGCTGCCAGCATGTCGGAGGCGCTCTCAGGCGGCGGTCCGGTCCGGGCGGCACGGACGCTCTCGCCTCGTCGCGATTCAGGCTGCAAGTCACCAGGTGGCCACTTAGTAGCGTGCACAGGCGGCATTGTCCTCCGCCCTGACGAACGTCGACCGAGGATCTCGCGATCCGTGCAGAGTTCTTGTCCTGTTCCCGAAGTCAGTCGGGGAAGTCGGGCGCCATCTCATCCGAAGTTCCTTGCTCACCCGCTGCATAGAAATGTTTGGTGGATACTTGCTGGCAACCGTGTTGGCTGCACTGGCTCAGCCTGTCCTCGTCGCTCCACAAGCGGCCCGAGTTGCGGAACCGCCATTTAAAACGTCACTTTCCGTCGATTCTGATTCCAAGAGGTGACGGACTACTCAGGAGCCTTGACGTCAATCCTCCGCCGTCACATCCGTCGAACTAGCTCTGCAGCAGATCTGGCGAGGTCGCCTCCAGCGGTGCCTTGAACATCTCGCATCGATAGAGGGAACACGTGTTGTCTGTCTCGCGCCCTGGGCGATCATCCATCCATCGCTCCGGAGGACCTGTAGATCACGCCGCGAGGACGTGGGAACGCGCCATTAGGGTAATGGCGCGGATCCGTGTGGAGAAAAAAGTTCCCGCTCGACCGTGGTCGAGCGGGAACTTTGCGTTGCTGTGAGGGCGTTACTTGGCGGTGGCCTTGTAGACGGCGACCGCGACCGAACCGAAGTTCGGGGTGTTCATCTGGTTGGTGCGGAGGCTGTGGGTGCTGTTGACGCCCACGACGCGGCCGTAGCCCTTCTTGCTCAGGCCGTAGATCCAGGGGCCGCCGCTCGCGCCGTGACCCATGGTGCAGTTGAGGCCCATGCCGATGCTGCCGCCGCCGTAGTTGACCGGGTAGGACCGGCCGGAGCAGTAGCGCAGGAGGTTGTAGTTCGGCAGCTTCTTGCCGGACGGCAGCAGGTCGGCCGGGTAGCCGAAGCTGTAGATGCCGTAGCGGCGGTGCTTGAAGTTGAAGGCGATGCCCTGGCTGCCGGTGGTCCGCTGGATCTGGGCGCGGACTCGGGCGCCGGCGATGTCGTAGCGGAAGTCGCCCTTCTGGGTCCAGCCCTTGAGCGCGACGACGTCCTGGATCGGCCAGGCCTTCTTGTTCTTGGGCAGGTCAGGGATGAAGGCGTAGTGGCTGAGCCAGCCGCCGTTCTTGCCCCGGTTGACGCAGTGGCCGGCGGTGATGAGGGTCCGCTTGTTCTTGGCGGTGACCACCGTGGCCGAGCACAGGGAGTACCAGGTGCCCTGGCTGTCCACGTGGTCGACGGCGATGAGGCGGCCGATGGTGCGCGCCGGCGGACGGCCGTGCTTGGTCCAGACGCGGGTGTTCACGACGGCCTGAGTCGAGGCCTTCGTGTTGGCGGCGGACGTCGAGGCGTCGGGCGAGGTGCCCTCGATGTCGATCTCGGGGGCGGCGTTGGCGGCCGCGGCCGGCTCCGAGGTGGGGGCCACCTCGGAGGCAGGCATGTCCTTCGGCTTGGTGGCGAGAGCCGCCTTGATGCGGGCGGGCGTCCAGAAAGCCTGCACCGAAGCCGCCGACGCGCCTTCGCTGTGGACGACTACCTGGGCGTTGGGGTCGGCCGTCTGGGCGGACGCGCCGGTCTTGGCGACCGGCTTGGCCGAGTCGTTGGTGGCCGCGACGGCGATGCCGCCGGCGACCGCGCAGGCGGCCGCAGCCGTGCCCGCGATGACGATACGAGGGGATGAAAGACGCAACGCGCTGCCTTCCGTGGAAGCTGGTTTGAGGGGAGTTCCGAAGGGAAAAGGAAGCAGGTCAGAGACATCTGCGTCAAGAAGAGTATTTAGTGGTGCATGTCTCTCTGGTTGCGATTGTGGTCATTTGTCCGGTATTTGGGCGCGCGCGGCGGCCGGTTCTGGACTGTGAGAAAGTTCCCCCGAACTTTTAGCCCGTTGCCGACGTCTGGATCTCGCCGACGGTGAGGCGCAGGTGGGACGTGGCCGGGAGCGGGCCGAACGCACCGGACGGGGTGTCGCAGGCCCCTGAGCAGGCCCAATTGACGGCGTAGTAGACGGTGGCCGATACGTCGTAGGGGTGCGCGGCCGAACGGGCGTAGCTGTACGAGCACGTTGGGGAGTGCGGAGAGCCCGGTCCCTGGCATGTGACCGAACTCTCACCCATGTTCCAGACGACGCTGGTGGGTCGGCCGGTCATGGTGACCGTCTGGCCGTCTACCGAGACGGCTGCGGTGGACGGGTGCCAGGTTGATCTTTCGAGCCAGAGGAACGTTCTCAGGCGGACCCAGGTGCGGGGTGATGGGCTCGTGTGGGGGCGCGGGGCGGGGAGCATCATCGCGTCGCGGGCCATCTGGACCACGTCGGCGGTGCTGGCCTTAGGGGTTTCGGGGAGCGTGATGCAGTGGTCGGCGCCTCCTGTGGGGGCGCACATGGGCTTCACGTCGAGGCTGTTGTCGGGGGGCGAAGCGCCGCCGCCTCCGTGAGTTGAGCCATGGGCCGAGCCTTGGGTGTGGCTAGCGGCGCCGATGCCGCACAGCCAGCCGTTGGAGTGCTGAGAGCAGTTGGCGTCGGCTTTGGCGGGGACTGGGATCGCTACTAGGGCGGCGGTCAGGAGGAGCGCCCTCAGCACCTGGGGTCCTTGGGGTAGGTGATCTTGTTGACCTTCCAGGTGCCCTCAGTGGCCGTCAGGCTGACGTACAGGAGGTAGCGGCGGGGGCGGGGCGGTTTGCCCACGCGGGCGCCTGAGCGTTGTTTGTACGTCCATAGCCCGGATGTGGTGGCGCAGTCGATGATTTCGGCGCTTTTAGCGCTGAGGGTGGCCACGTGGGGGTGCGGGATGGTGTGGCTGCGCTGGATCACGCCCGCGCGGCGGTTGGCGCGGACGAGGCGGGTCAGGCGGGCTGCTTCGGGGCCTGTGGCGGCGCTGGAGATCTGGCTTGGATCGTTGGTCTCCAGGACCGATTCGAAGACCTGGTGGAAGCGGCGGTAGGCGGCCAGGACCGTGGCATGAGAAGGGGTTGCCGCCCAGGTCGCGGCCTCGCCTCTGGGGCCGTACGTGCCGCTCGGGCTGAAGCCGCCGGACGCGCCTGCCGGTGCGCAGGCTGCTGCGCAAGCCGATAGCAGGAGGGTCATCGCCAGGATGCGGAGCCGGGGCACGCCAGAACGGTAGTGACCGGACGGTGACGCTTAGTGGGGATCGGGGATACGTCCAGTTTCGTTCAGACCTGGCGGTTCAGAGCTGGCGGTTCAGAGCTGGCCGTTCGGGCGATGGCATCAGACCCTGCCGATCAGGGCTTCCAGGTTGAGCCCCAGGAGCATGTCCATGTGGATGAAGGTTTCCAGCTTCGTGCCGGGGGCCAGGCCCGGGTCGGCCGCCAGGCGGTCTAGGACGGCTAGGGCCTTGGGGGAATCCAGGTCGCCGGCCAGGGCCTCTTCAGCTTCGGCTGCGTATGAACGATCCATGGGGCGGCCGGGGGAGTTGGCCCACTCGGCGACCTGGTGACGCCAGGCGTCGAGGCGTTCGGCGGCCTTGGCGTGGGTCTCGGGGGTGAGGTGGAGGCGGTCGCGGTAGTGGGTGTCGAGGATGGCCAGCCGTACGGCCAGGGAGTCCTTGGCCGCTTGCCAGCTGCCGGTCTCGTGGGGGATGTCCATGCGGCGGCCTTCGGTGGGGCCGGCGGCGCCCTCGGGGCAGACGTAGACGTCGGCGTCCGGGGTGGGGTCGTCAGGGTCCAGTACGGCGAAGGGACGGATTCCGTAGTCGTCCCAGGCCGTGTCGGTCGCGGCGAAATAGGGGGCGCTGGTCACGCGGGAACGGCGCCCTCCGCGGTCGGCCACTCGTTGGAGGAGGTCGGCGACTATGAGTGCGCGATGACCCGCGCCGTTGAGCACGTGGATGCGCAGTACGCGAGGGAGTTCTTCGGCCTGTCCGGTGCGATGGTCGTACAGCCGCAGCATGCGCCCCAGCCTAAGCGGTGTCCGCCTTACGTACGGCAGCGAAACGCAGCCGCACGTAGTCGGCGACCCAGCCCGACTCGCGGCGCAGGGCCGGGGCTGCCAGGTCGTTGATGCGCCCTAGTAGGGGCTCGATGAGTTCGGGGGGAACGTCGGCCAAGGCGTTGGCCGCGTAGGTGCGAACCCAGTCGGCGGCACCGTTCGGGCCCTCGTTCATACGCGTGGGGCGTTCGGCGTACTCGAGGAGCCGCACCGTGAAGCCGCCCTCCTCGAGACGCGCGGTGTACTCCGCGGGGGAGGGGAAGTACCAGGGGAGTTCCGGCTCGCCCATGCCGAAGACGCGCCACGCGGTCTGCATGGCGGCGATCAGTTCGGCGCAGTTGCCGGCGCCGCCGAGTTCGCCGACGAAGCGCCCGCCGGGGCGGAGCGCGGCGTGGACCTGGCGGATCACCGCGGCGGGGTCGCGGGTCATCCAGTGCAGGGCGGCGTTGGAGGCCACCGCGTCGAACGACTCGCTGGTGGTGAAGTCATGCGCGTCGCCCACGGCGAAGGACAGCCCCGGGTGCTGCGCGGTCGCCTGGGCGATCATCTCCTTGGAGCCGTCGATGCCCAGCACCTCGGCCCCGCGCTCGGCGATCTCCGCGCTGAACGCCCCGGTGCCGCACCCGAGGTCGATGACCCTTTCCCCGGGCTGTGGATCGAGCAGGTCGATCAGCGGGGCGCCGTGCGCGGAGACGTACCCGAAGGCGGAGTCGTACGTCGTCACGGCCCAATTCACTGTCGTAATTTATCCGACAAAGCCGAGAGGTGAACGACGGACGCCCGCCCGGGAGCGGCACGGTGATCTGTCTCACCCGATGCGGAGCGGTACGCCTACCCGTCGTAGTGTCGTGGCATGGGTGAGTCGGCCGAGGTCCGGATCGTGGGTGTGGAACGTGACGACGGCCTTGTGCTGCGCAGCAGCGGGCTTTCCGCGCGAGACCTGCCTGAGCTGCGGGTAATTGCGTTGCCGCCGTATCTGGGGCAAGGGTGGGCCCAGATCCTCGGACTCCTCGCCCAGCGCGTCGCCGCATCCGGCCATATCCCCGATGAGGTGGACCTGGGACCCGGCGGCGTGGTTCGCCTCGTTCAGGAGGAAGGCCACCTCACCCCGCTGCCACCGCACGGTTTCAAGGGGTCACTGGACGACTGGCGCCGCGACCTTTTGACCCACCTCTTCCCCGCCGCCACGACCTGAGGGGCCGGGTCTGGGGGCCGCGTTGAGGGTCCCCGCGTTGAGGGTCCCCCGTCTGCCCTGGTGCCGCGTGTTCCTAGAATCTGGTTCTACACAGGCGCGCGCGAGGAGGATGTCAGGTGTCGTATACCGAGATCGAGTACGAGGTTCGGGACGGGATCGCCACGATCACGCTGAACCGGCCCCATCGGATGAACGCCTACACCTACACGATGCGCAACGAGATGCTGGACGCGTTCGAGCGCATCGACGCCGACGACGATGTGCGGGTGGTCGTGGTGACGGGCGCGGGCAAGGCGTTCTGCGCGGGCGCCGACCTCGGGGGCGGCGGCGACACCTTCAACAAGGAGAAGTCGCACGACATGTACGCGGGGGCGGACGACGTCTTCGAGGACGGGACGCCGCGCGACGGCGGCGGCACGGTCGCGCTGCGGATCGCGCGCTGCCTCAAGCCGGTCATCGGCGCGTTCAACGGCGCGGCGGTCGGCGTGGGCGTCACCATGACGCTGCCCATGGACGTACGGCTGGCCAGCGAGAAGGCCAAGTTCGGCTTCGTGTTCGCGCGGCGCGGCATCGTGACCGAGGCGGCGTCGAGCTGGTTCCTGCCGCGGCTGGTCGGGATCGCCCAGGCGATGGAGTGGGCGGCGACCGGCCGCGTCTTCGACGCACAGGAGGCGCTGGCGGGCCGGCTGGTGTCGCGGGTGTACGCGCCGGACGAGTTGCTCCCGGCGGCGTACGAGCTGGCCCGCGAGATCGCCGACAACACCTCGGCGGTGTCGGTGGCCGCCATCCGCCGCCTCATGTGGTCGGGGCTGTCGGCTCCGTCGCCGTGGGACGCGCACGCCGCCGACTCGCGGCTCATGGCGGCCATGGGCGGTGCGCCCGACGCCAATGAGGGCGTGACGTCGTTCCTTGAGAAGCGCGACGCGAAATTCCCCATGCGGGTCAGCACCGACCTTCCGGAACAGGTCCCGGACTGGCCCGTTCGCTGACTCCTGCGAATTTCGGTCGACTTGGCGGACTCCACAGACTCAGCCGACTTCGCTGACTCGGCCGACTTCGCTGACTCAGCCGACTTCGCAGATACAGCCGACTTCGCTGAATCTGTTGGACTTCGCGGACGCATTGCCTTGTGGCGGGACGGCCCTTGCACATGTGGCGGTCCCGCCACAACAGGCATGTGTGTGACTAGGACGGCGGAGGGTATGTAGGCGCCACGGGACACGTTCGGGGGTACGTGGTGCGAACCAGCTATTCCATTGCAGTTGCCGCAGCCGGTGTCATGTTGGCCGCTTCTGCATGCAGCCATTCGGCAGGTGGAGCCGCTCGTTCCGCACGGCAAATGGCCGCGAGGCCGCCCGCGTCCAACCCGAAGCACACGCAGACGCCCGCTTCGCAGGTCGACTGCACCAAGGCCAAGTGCGTGGCGCTGACGTTCGACGACGGGCCGGGCGAGTACACCGGAAAGCTGCTCGACGACCTGCGCGAGGCGGGTGCGCACGCCACGTTCTTCATGCTCGGCGAGAACGTGAAGGGCCACGAGGTGCTGCTGAAGCGGATGGTCGCCGAGGGGCACGAGTTGGGCAACCACAGCTGGTCGCATCCGCAGCTGACCTCGCTGTCGTCCGGGGCCGTGCGGTCGCAGGTGCGGCGCACCAGCCACGTCATCGAGGCGGCGTCCGGCGTGCGGCCGACGCTGTTCCGGCCGCCGTACGGGGCGACCGACAAGCGCGTGGGGCATGCCGTCGGGATGCCGGAGATCCTGTGGAGCGTCGACACGCTCGACTGGGAGTACCGCAACGTCGCCCGCAATGTCCGGGTCGGCACGCACGAGCCGAAGGTCGGCGGCATCGTTCTCTTCCACGACATTCACAAGACGAGCGTCGAGGCGATCCCGCGGGTGCTGCGCGGCCTCAAGAAGCGCGGCTTCACGTTCGCCACGGTGTCGCAGGTGCTCCAGGGGACCAAGCTCAAGCCGGGCCACACCTATCTGGAGAACGTCCCGGTCAAGGCCCACAAGCCCAAGCCGAAGCCGGCCACCACCGCCCCGAACGGCACGCCGCCCGCGGCTCCGAGCGGCGCCCCATCGGCCCCGTCCGGCACGCCGTCGGCCCCGGCCACGACGCCGCCCGCCTCACCGTCGATGCCCCCAACGCCGTCCCTCTCGCCGTCCGTCACCCCCTGAGCCAGGCCGTTCCACCGAGAACGGGCTAGAGCTCCGGAGCGGGCTAGAGCTTCAGAACGGGCTACAGCTCCGGAACGGGCTAGAGCTCCGGAGCGGGCTAGAGCTCCGGAGCGGGCTAGAGCTTCAGAACGGGCTAGAGCTCTAGTTCGGGTTTGAGGCGGGCCATGGACCAGCGGCGTTGCGTTCGTACGATCAGCACCAGCAGGGCCAGGGCCGCCACCAAATACGCGCCGAGGATGCTCGCGTCCCGGACGACATGCGATGGCTCACCGCCTGAGATGGTCGCTCGCAGGGGCGCCACCAGGTAGGTCATCGGGATGACGGAATGGATGGCGCGGAAGGGCTGCGGCAGCGTTTCCACCGGATAGAGGCCGCCGCACGACACCAGTTGCAGAATCAGCAACGCCAGCGCCAACGCGTCTCCCACCGCCCCGAGCGCCAGCCGCAGCACGTGCACGATCGCGCTGAACGAGGCCATCCCGAGCAGCATCAGCCCTACCGTCGCCCCCGCGTTGACCGGTTTCAGGCCCAGCCCCCAGTTGAGGACGGCGAAGAGCACAAGCGCCGAGCAGCCGCCCATGAACATCACGGGCAGCCATGCCGCGAACGCCACTGTTCCCGCCCGCGCCCGGCTGGCCAGGATGCGTCCGGACACCGGCCGCAGCAGCAGGAACGCGACGATCCCGAAAACCCACATCGCGATGGAGATGAAGAACGGGGCGAGGCCGCGCCCATACTTGCCCGCCGGGTGCGCGTTACTTTTGCTCACGTTCACCGGCTCGGCAAGAGTCTTGGCGTACTGCTGCTGATTCGCCTGGTCAATCACAGGAACCTGGTTCTTCGCGGACTTCAGCCCCGACGCCAGTTCGCCCGCACCGTCCTCTAGCTGCGCGTTGCCCGAGTCCAATTTCTGCGCCCCGGCAAGCAGTTCGCCACTGCCGCGATGCAGTGCGTTAGCGCCATTCAGGAGTTTGGCGTTCCCGGCGTCGAGTTCCTTCGCTCCGGCAAGGGCCGACCCTGCTCCCTTGTCCAAAGCCCCAGCCCCGGTAAGCGCGCTCCCGACGCCCTTGTCGACCGTGCGGACGCCGGCCGCGACCGTGGCCCCGCCCTTGTCCAGCTTCTTCAGGCCCGTCACCGCGCCGTTCAGCTTCTTCTGTACGAGGGGAACGTCGCGCTTCTGGAATCTCCGCGCATCCCGGGCGATCGCGTGCGTGGTGTCGTTGACCTTGGCGGCCTCCCGCGCGATCCGCTGCGCCCGGGCCGCGATCTCGTCGGCGAGGCGGAGGATCGTGTCCCACACCGGATCGTTGTCCAGTTCGGGGTGCTTGTCCGCGAGCCGATGCAGGCGGCTGACCAGCGTCGCGTCGACGATCTCGGCCGCCTTGAGCGCGCGGGCATAGCCCGGATCGCGGGCGACCTCGGGGAACTCCTCCGCGAGCGCCTTCATCCGCCGCGCGATCGTCCCGTCGAGGTTCTCGATCGCCTCGCGCAGGTCCCGGAAGCGCGGGCTCTTCGCGATCTCCGGGTTGGCCCGTACGACAGAGTGCAGCCAGTCGTCGATCGCCTTGGTCACCTTGGCGATCCGTCCTGAGAGCTGAGCCGCGAGCCCCGTTAGATCGGCCGCGTCGCCGGAAACCGCCACGGCCTTGTCCGCCAGCCCCGGCAGCGCCGCCGACAGGTCCTCGGCGATCGGCACCGCCTCGTCCGTCAGCGTGTGGATGCCCTGCGACAGTTCGGCCGCGCCCGGGGCGAGCCTGCTGGTGCCCGCCTTGAGCTCCCCGAGCCCGCCGGCCAGCGTCCCGGTCCCGCCCTTGAGCTTGCCGAGCCCCGTGACCAGCGCGTCCGTGCCCACCTTGCCCTGCCCGAGCCCGTCCGCCAGCTCGGCCGTTCCCGCGTCCGCCGCCCCGAGCCCCTGAACGAGCTGCCCCGATCCGTCCTTGGCCTCGCCGAGCCCGTCCCGCAGTTCCCCGGCCCCGGACGCGGCATCGGCCAGCCCGTCGTGCAGTTCGCCGAGCTTGCCGAACGCCACCTCGAAGTAGGTGGCGACGGCGGCGGCCGCGACCTGGCGTTCCAGCTCCGACTGAACGGTCTCGGCCATGATCCCGACCAGGAAGTTGTTGGCGTCGTCCAGCCGGATGCTCATCGCGGCCTGCTGGGGAGTGCCGGTCGCGCCGCTGGTGAGCTTGGCGCTGAAGTCACGCGGCACGGTGATCACCGCGTAGTAGCGCCCAGCCTTCAGCCCCTTCGCTGCCTCGTCGCCGTCCGTGAAACGCCAGCCCAGCAGCGGGTTCTTCTTCAGTTCGGAGACCAGATCGGAGCCGGCGGCGACGGTCCGCCCCTCCGCCTTCACCGGGTGATCGTCGTTCACCACGGCCACCGGAACGTCGCTCAGGCGCCCGTACGGATCCCAGTTGGACCACAGGTAGATCCCGCCGTACAGCAGAGGCACGACCAGCAAGAACGCCAGCCCGGCGCGCTGCATCGGCGTCCGGAAGCGCAGCAGCTCGTACACCGCGAGCCTGATCGCCCGCATCAGCGGTCCCCGAGCGCGACGAACACATCGGCCATCCCGTCGGCGGGCGAGGGCTCGGTCGTCGACGCGAGCACCGTCACGCCCGTGTCGGCCGTACGCCGTACGGCGGCCCACAAGTCCTGCTGAGCCGCCCCGTCCGCACCCTCGTCCAGATCGTCCAGCAGAACGACCTCGGGCCGTTCCATCAACGCCAGCGCCAGCGCCAGCCGGGTCGCGTCGGCCGGCTCTAGCTCACCCACCAGCTCCTTGGCCGCCGGCTCCAGCCCGACCAGCTCGCAGGCCTGGCCGAACGTCTTGTCCGCATGCTTTCGGGCCGACCTGCTCAGCGTCAGCCGCCGTTCCCGAACGTGGTCACCGACCCGCAGCTCAGGCTCCAGCTCGGCCGCCCCAGTCGCTCGCGCCACGGCCACCCTCGCCCTGACCTTGGCCGCTGCCCGCGGCAGCGCCAGCCCGCACACGCTCAGGGAGCCGACCGACGGCTTCATCCGCCCGGCCACCGTGAGCAGGAACGACGTCCGCCCAGACCCGCCCGGCCCCGCCACCGCGACCACAGCGCCGCGGCCCGCCTGGAGCGTGACCCCGGAGTAGACCCACCCCCGATATGTCCGTACACCGACGCCATCGGCTTCCACAGCAGCTTCCATAACGACCCCCCTGGGACACCTTGTGGAGGCGCGCAAGGGTGGCGAGCATGGGGCATGCGTCGGCATCGCAGTCATCGCCAAGGCTTTGCCGCGTATTGCCAGACGGGGGCGCGTCATGGAAACGACCGTTGTGAGCCTGCGGCCGCGCTGGCGCACGGCGCTGATAACCCTGCCCGTCCTGGCCGCAGGCCCTCTGCTGCTGGTCATAGGCGTTCAGCAGCCGTCCCTGACCGCCTTCGCCGCCGGTATAGGCCTCACGGGCTATGCCGTACGGAACGCGATGATGGTCCTGCGCGGCTTCACCGAAGTCTGGCCCGACGGCCTCTACAACCAGCTGGCGGCCTATCCGGCCGAGGTCGCCTGGGAACGCGTTGAACGCCTGATAGTGATGCGCACCCTGTTCGGTCGCTACGTCCAGGTCGAAGAGCGCGACGGCCAGCGAATCAGCCTCGCCGCCCCCCGCTCAGGCCTCATCACCCGTACGCCCGACTTCGACGCCCACCTCACCACCATCGGCGCCATGCCAGGCGGCAGCCGCCCGCCGATCCCCGCCCAGCGCACCCAGCCCATCCCAATGATCGTCAGCCAGGCCGTCCTGACGTTCGGCATCTGCGCCGCAGTCCTCACCGCCGTCCTCACTTACTAGCCCCGGCCCACCGGGCTAGCTTCAGCCCGTCCGGCTGGCTGCGGCCCGTGCGGCTGGGTCCCGCTTATCCGGCTAGCTGCGGGCCCGCCCGGTCGGCTCTGGTCCGCACGGGCTAACCCCAGCCCGGTGCGGCTAACCCCAGCCCGCCCGGCTGGCTGCGGCCCGTCCGGCCGACTTCGGCCCGTCCGGCTACCCCCGCTCGTCCGGCTACCCCCGCTCGTCCGGCTACCTCCAGCTCGTCCGGCTGGCTTCGGCCCGTCCGGCCAGGTCCCGCCCGTCCGGCTAGCTGCGCCCGTCCGGCTAGCTCTGGTGCGCCCCGGTCAGCTGCGGTCCGCTCGGTCAGCTGCGGTCCGACCAGTTCCCGCCCGCCCCGGCCAACTCCCGCCCGCCCCGGCCAACTCCCGCCCGCCCCGGCCAACTCCCGCCCGCCCCGGCCAACTCCCGCCCGCCGGGGCAGCTTCGGCTCGCCTGGCTGGCTGGCTGGCCTGCCGTGCCCCTATGGGTGTAGCGGACAGGGCGGGTATCTGGTGGAGGCGCCTGGCTGAGGAGGGCTGGCCGAGGGGCCAGGGCTGGCTTGTTCGTTCGCCCAGGGTTGTAACCGCCCCGAGCGGGGCGGTGGGTGGTGTGGCGGGGCGTGTTTGCGGGGGGCTAGTCCTGCGGGGGGCCGGGGCGGCGGTGTGGGGGTGGGGTCGGGGGAACGACCTTGGCGGCGACCATGATCGACTCGGGGACTTCTACCAGCTCGCCGGTCCGGCGGCGGACGGTGAGCGTTTCCCCGGACCAGGATTCGAGTACGCCGACCACGTCGCTGTACTCTCCGGTAGGCAGGCGTCGCCGCAGCGAGATCCGCTGACCGACGTCGGCTGCGGTGATGCGAACGACCAGCCGCGCGGCGAATCGGCCAGACATGTGATGACCCCCATGTCGAATCGACTGAGCCGGGACGGCCATAATATTCACAGCGAGCTTGGGCTGAGCCGTGGCCAACGGCGGGGCCGGGAAACCGAGAGGAGTCACGAACGTGACCTACGTCATTGCGCAGCCCTGTGTGGATCTGCTCGACAAGGCCTGCATCGAGGAGTGCCCGGTCGACTGCATCTACGAGGGCAAGCGCATGCTCTACATCCACCCGGACGAGTGCGTCGACTGTGGTGCGTGCGAGCCGGTTTGCCCTGTTGAGGCGATCTACTACGAGGACGACACCCCGGAGCAGTGGAAGGACTTCTACAAGGTCAACGTGGAGTTCTTCGACGACCTGGGTTCGCCTGGCGGCGCGTCCAAGGTCGGCAAGATCGACAAGGACCACGCGATCGTCGCCGCGCTGCCCCCGCAGGCGCAGGAAGACTAAGGCGTTCGACGGTTTGACCGACGTCCCGGCCTCCCGGCGGCCCACCGGCCAGGGGCCTGCGCGGGGACCGAGGAGAGTTGTGTGACCTCAAGGCCGTGACCCCGCCCGTACCGGGTTGGTCGCGGCCTTGAGGCTTACCTGAGGAGGAGCACGCCCGTGTTCACGCTGCCGGACTTTCCGTGGGATCGGTTGCAGCCCTACAAGGAGCTGGCCGGGCGGCACCCCGGCGGGATCGTCGACCTGTCCGTCGGAACGCCCGTGGACCCGACCCCGGAGCCGATCCAGGCCGCGCTGGCCGCCGCCGCGAACGCGCCCGGCTACCCGACCACGTACGGTACGCCCGAGCTGCGCGAGTCGATCGCGGGCTGGCTGCGGCGGCGGGCCGGGGTGGTGGGCGCCGACCCGGACGCCGTGCTGCCGGTGATCGGCACCAAGGAGGCCGTCGCCTGGCTGCCGACCCTGCTCGGCGCAGGCGCCGGCGACAAGGTGGTCTTCCCCGAGCTGGCGTACCCGACGTACGACGTGGGCGCGCGGCTGGCCGGGGCGGACTCGGTCGCGACCGACGGCCTGCTGTCTTTGGGGCCGGCCGCTCCCAAGATCGTCTGGGTGAACTCGCCGTCCAATCCCACCGGGAAGGTGCTGCCCGCCGAACACCTGCGCAAGGTGGTCGCCTGGGCGCGCGAACGCGGCTCGATCGTGATCAGCGACGAGTGCTACCTGGAGTTCGGCTGGGACGCCAAGCCTGTCTCGATCCTGGACCCGGAGGTCTGCGAGGGCTCTCACGAGGGCCTGCTCGCGCTCAACTCCCTGTCCAAGCGTTCCAACCTGGCCGGATACCGCGCCGGCTTCATCACCGGCGATCTTGCTCTGGTGAAACGCCTCCTCGAGGTCCGCAAGCACGCCGGAATGATCGTCCCCGCTCCGGTGCAGGCCGCAATGATCGCCGCGTTCGATGACGACGCTCATGTCGATGAGCAGCGTGAACGTTACGCGCGCCGACGTGCTGCGCTGCGAGTCGCGTTCGAACGCCATGGCTTCCGGATCGACCACTCCGAGGCGTCGCTGTACTTGTGGGCCACGCGTGGTGAGTCGTGTTGGGACACCGTCGCTCACCTGGCGGAGCTAGGCATCCTCGTCGGCCCCGGCGAGTTCTACGGCGAGGCCGGCGCCCAGCACGTCCGCATCGCCTTCACCGCCACCGACGAGCGAGTCGAGTCCGGCACCGCTCGCCTGTAGTCGGCGCTGGGGGCGGGGTCCAGGCTGGATCCGGGTCCGGATCCGAGTCCGGGTCCAAGCCGGGCCGGGCCGGGCCGGGCCGGGTCTGGGCCGGGTCTGGGCCGGGTCTGGGCCGGGTCTGGGCCGGGCGGGGGCCGGGCGGGGGCCGAGGGTCGAGGGCCGGGCTGGAGTGGGGTCGGGGCTGGGCGTTTGGTGGGGCTGAGGCTTCTGGTCCGGTGGCGTTGTCGCGGTCGTTGAGTGGTCTTGTGCGGGCTCTTGGCGGCAGCGGTCACCCCTTCCGTGGCGGTCTGCTGCCCGGGTGCGGGTGGGTGTTGGTTGAAGGTCGAAAGGCTCGGCGACGAGGAAGGTGGGGGCGGGCTGGGGGTGCTGGTCGGCTGCGGGCTTGGCGCGGGTTGGGCTTGGTGCTTATGGCGGGTGCGTGGCTGGGTTGGCGTTCGTGCCTGTAGGTCCGGAGCGGGGTTGGGGTTCGTGCTTGGTGGCGCGCTGCGCGCGGATTGAGCGGCATCGGTCACCCCTTCCGTGCCGGTCTGCTGCCCGGCTGCCGGGTGGGGTGTTGGTTGAGGGCCGAAAGGCTCGGCGACGAGGAAGGTGGGGGCGGGGCCGGGTTGGGTTGTTCGGGTGCGGGTCTCACGGGGCTGGGGTTAGATCTTTGGGCGCGCTTCGCGCGGGGGGTGGTGGGTGGTTGGGTTGGCGTTCGTGCCTGTAGGCCCGGAGCGTGGTGCCTCCGGGCCTTGGTCAGGCGGCTAGGGATTGATCGTGATGCCAGGGGTTGGCGCCTGGTTCGGGGGTCGATCTTCGCGCTCGTGCGATCCCGTCGGGCGCCAGCGTCCGGTAGATGTACCGGCCGTCGGTTTTGCTGATCTGTATCTGCTGGGGGTTGGTGTGTTTCCAGCGGTTGTGCCAGCCGCAGCACAGAGTGAGTTTGTCGATGTCGGTGGGGCTTCCCAGTGCCCAGCCGTCGACGTGGTCGACTTCGCACAGGAAACCCGGGACTTCACAGCCGTGCACCGCGCAGGTGTCATACAGGGTCTCCAGTGCCCGGCGTTGGCCAGCGCTGGCGATCCGAACGGTGTGTCCCAGATACAGGGGCACGTGTCCGCGACCGAAGATCAAGGGTGAAACACCGGCGGTCAACGCCAACCGGCGGACCTGCTCGGCGGGGATCGGGGTGCCGTCCCGGAGCCGCCCGGGGGTGTCGGCACCGGCCAGCGTCTCCAGGTCAGCGATGACGGTCACGCGGGTGGCTCCGTGGCCACCGGCGAGCACGGAAGTGAGAGCAGCGGCGGTCCGCTCACCCAGATCACGCCGGTCATCGACCCCGGCGGGCTTGGCCAACGGAGCCAGCGTGCCGTCCAGGATCGCGGTGTCCTCAGGGTTGAGCCACCCCTTCAGATAGCAGCCCCCATCCAGCGACCGGCTCACCGTCACCCACGAACGCTCATAACCCCGCTGCACATCCTCGGGAGGCTTCTCCTCACCGTTGTGCTCACGCACCAGGTCATGGATCTTCCCACCCAGCTTGGCGACCTTCCCCGCCGACAAACCCTCACCAGCCGCAGTCAGGAGGATGTCCTCGGCAGCAGCGGTGTCATCGTCATTGAGACGCTGCACAGCGTCAGCAATGGTGGCCGCGTAACCGAACGACAACTCACCAGCGGCCAGGCCCTTGTCGACGCGGCCGAGCCGGTGAAGTTGCCGGGCCAAGGTGATGCGCTCCTTGGCGCGGCCTTCGCGCATGCCCATCCGGCACCGCAGCCACGCTTGGGTGGAGGGCAGGCCCCAGTGCTTCATCTCGCCGGTCCGGTCGACCACGGCGATCAGCCCGGCCAGCACGTGCTCGGCCTGATCGGTGACCGTGGAGAGTGCTTCAGCCAATTCCATGCAGGCCGTGCCGGACTCGGGCGCAGCCCTATCGGCGAGTTCGGAGAATATGACGGACGCCGCTTCCACCAGTTGCTGGGTGGAAGCGGATTCGGGGCCCGCCACGATCGAACTCATACCGTTATTTTACCATCACTCTTCGCCATTTTCATGATCGAACAGAAATATTCGAAGATTCTTTCGATGGCGCCTTCCCGCGCGAAGCGCGGCTATCAAAGCTTGTAGCTCAACCCCGTGAGACCCGCACTCGAACAACCCAGCCCCCGGCCCCGCCCCTTCCTTCCTCGTCGCTGAGCTTTTCGGCCTTTAGCCAGCACCAACCCGCAGACGGGCACCAGCCAGAGCGGAAGGGGTGACCGATGCCGCAAAGAGCCGAACTTAAAAGGCGGGCCCAGTTCCACGACGAGCCCGAACGACCTTACGACGCCGCAATCCAGCATCCGTAAGACGACGAAGAAGCTCCTGACACCCCACAGCCTCAGCGCCAAGAGTCACGGCGCGCTCATAAAGTTCCGAGGGAACGTCGTAGTGGTCGCGTTCGAAGGCGCGCATCGACAGTCCGACGACCGGCGCGAAAGCGTGCAGCTCCTCGAAAGAGATGTCGCTGACCATGTGCGACCAGACCCGTCCACGGGCGGGCCACAAGGGGGGATCGATCAGGATCACGACACTGAGCCTACGTGCCGGGCCGACCCGAAAGGGGATTGACGATCACGGCGCCCGCAGACCATGATCGTGGCCGTTCATCCAGAGGACCTGAGGGACCTGGCCCGTCGACGGTCCGGCAACCTGCCTAGGCGAACTCCGCCGAGGCAAGGTGCCAATGCCAGGAACGATGAGGAGTCTTCATGCGCCCCTGGTTCGATGTGCCTGCCCTGGACGGTTCGCTGGTCAGGCTTGAGCCGCTGTCGTACGACCACACCGATGACCTGGCCATCGCGGCCGAGGAAGACCGGAGCAGCTACGCCTTCACTCTCGTTCCCCGCGCCGACGAGGTCCCGGGCTACCTGAGAGCCCAGTTCACACGCATCGATCAAGGACTCGTCCCGTTCGCCCAGGTCAGGAAGGTGGACGGCCGAGCGGTCGGCTGTACGGCGTTCTGGGATCCGCGCGCCTGGCCTGGCCGTAAGGACCTGCGGGCCGTGGAGATCGGCTTTACGTGGCTGGGCGCGTCCGCGCAGGGGTCGGGCATCAACGCCGAGGCGAAGCTGCTGCTGATGACGTATGCGTTCGAGACGCTGAACGTGGCGCGGGTCGATCTGAAGACCGATGCGCGCAATGAACGGTCGAGGAACGCGATCCACGCACTGGGCGCCACCTTCGAGGGCATCTTGCGGAGTTGGTCTCCGTCGTGGGCTCCAGGCGAGGAAGGCCGACTCAGGGACTCGGCGATGTTCTCGGTGGTCGCTGCCGAGTGGAGGGCGGTCAAGGCCGCCTTGGCCGAACGGCTCGGCGGGGGTGGCGCGGCGGCTACTGCGCGTCCACGAACCTCGTGACCACCCAGCGGGTCTTGCCCAACTGCCGAGTCCGCTGGAAGCCGTAAGCATCGAACATCGCGACCGGTTCACGGGTTGCTGGAAGGTGCGGGGGTTGCTGGAAGGTGCGCGGGCTGTCGGAAGGTGCGCGGGCTGCTGGAAGGTGCGCGGGTTGCTGGAAGGTGCTGGGGTTGTCGGAAGGTGCGCGGGTTGCTGGAAGGTGCTGGGGTTGTCGGAAGGTGCGCGGGTTGTCGGAAGGTGCGGGGCGGCGGGCCCAGCGGTGGCCCGCCGCCCCGCGATCCCCGGATGGGGTCGGTGCGGCCTAGGGAGGAGGCCTGAATGAGAGGGGGTGGGTCAGACGCCGGCGGTGGAGCGGATCCAGGAGCGGCTGACGGTGACGCTGGCGTAGGTCTGCTTGGAGCGGCCGTCGGCGGTGGAGGCGACGCCTACCTGGTGGTTGTTGAAGAACTCGGGGCCGCCGGAGTCGCCCTTCCAGGCGTTGCCGGTGCCCTTGGTGCTGCACAGGGCGCGGGCGCCGTCGTTGTCGGTGCAGGTGGTGGAGGTGACGCGGACGTCGGCGCACTTGAGCTGGTCGGAGGCGGAGCCGTTGTAGCTGGTACGGCCCCAGCCGCAGATCTGGTTGGTGGAGTTGGCGGCCGGGTCGGCGTCGGCCAGCTGTGAGTAGGTTGTCTGGAAGGGCTTTTCGAGCTGGAGCAGGGCCAGGTCGCTGTTGGGGGACACCTTGACCTGGCTGACGCGGATTTCGGTGGCGCGAGAGCGATAGGGGCTGCCTACGCGGGCGGTGATGCTGTTGCTCTTGGTGCAGTGCTTGGCGGTCAGGACCCAGGTGGGAGCGATGATCGTTCCGGAGCAGGCGAAGTTGCCGCTCTGGTAGACGGAGGCGGCCCAGGGTGCGTCGGTGACGGTGTGGCCGCCGATGATCGGGGGACCGGCGGGCGAGGCGAACGCGGGGACGCTGAATCCAGTGGTGATGGCCAGTGCGGTGCCTAGGACGGTGGCTGTTTGCCGGATCGTCATGGGGGCTCCTTTGTCGGGGTGGAGGGAGCGCCCTGAAGGTAGAGCCGGGATAGGGCGATCGGTTGCACACGATCGCCATTGGCGAGAATTGGTCACCCGGCGGTGAAGTCAGATCCAGCCCTTGCGCGATGCGTGCAATGCGAGTTGGAAGCGGGTGGCGGCGCCGGTCAGCAGGTAAAGCTGTTCCAGGTTGCGCGAGAGGGTACGGCGGCTGATCTTGAGGAGTTGCGCGATGGTGTCGTCGGGGACGCCGGTTCCGAGCAATTCCAGGATCTGCCGCTGGACGGGGCGTAGGACTGGTGGCGCCTGGGTGCCGAGGTGCATGGGGAACGCGGCGCGCCAGCACGACTCGAAGAGGCCGAGCAGGGCCGAGAGCAGGCTGGACTGGTAGACGAGCAGGAGCGAACCGTTCTGCTCGACTTCGACCGCCGACATGGACACCAGGGCGACGCGCTGGTCGAAGATGGTGAGTTTCACGGGAAGTGTGGGCAGTACGCGGGCGTCCTCGCCGGCGGAAATGCAGGGCTGGACGTTGAGCGCGTAGTAGTCGGGACTGCTGACCGAGGCGCTGGCGTACACGACGCGGTATTCCACGCCGCGCTCCAGGTTGTCCAGCTCGGTCGGGTTGGGGCCGCCGTGCATGCCGCCCTGCATCCCGCCGTGCATGTGGAACGGCGGGGAGTCGAAGCGCGCGACCTGGGACTCGACGGAGCGCTCCAGCTGCCGGATGCGCTCTTTGATCTGGGGGCCGGTGACGACTTCCACCAGGTCGTCGGTGCGTTGCAGGCCGGTCGTACGGCGATGGTCGCGGTAGGCGTTGATGGCCGCGGTGTGGGCGTGCAACAGCTCCGCGGACCTGGCGCTCACCAGGTGCTGCAGCGCGATGTCGGGCTCGGCGGGCGGGACCGCGCACTGGCCGCCGTCATGGGAGACGGCCAGGCCCAGGTCCACGAGCTGGTCTATTGCACGGCGAGTGTCCTCGACGTCGCAATGTAGGTGCTCGGCCAGCTCCTGAACGGAGTGGGCATTGGTGTGCAGGAGCACTTGGAAGGCCCGGGCCGCGACAGGGGGCACGCCCAAGGCACTGAGGTGCGACATCAAGTCCAGGTCGGACACCGGTCTCCCCCTCCGCGCTGAGGCAGAAGAACGCCCCGATGCTACCGCCCGGCGTCCGCCCATTCACGCCATTGGCGAATCCGGGACACCGCTCAGATCGTGAACGCGGTACACCATGCACAGGCCAGAACCAGGGCGCCCCCCAAACCCCCTCTCCCTGGAGTTCTCGTGCATCCGACAAGAGCCCAAGTACGCCTTCCATTGGCCGCCGCCATTACCTGTGCATCGGTGGCCGCGATGGCAATTCCGGCAGCGATTTCCCATGCCGCGACCCGGCCCGTTCAATCCTCCCAGTCCTACCAATCCCTGATTCAGCCGAGTTACACGAGTTACATCGTGGTCTTCAAGGACCGGCGAATGCAGGCGGCCGCGGTGCGGAGCGACGCCGTACGCCTCACGCGTGCGTACGGCGGCAGCGTTCAGCGCAGCTACGGCACGGCGCTCAAGGGTTACGCCGGGCGGATGACGCCCGGCCAGGCCGCCGCGATCGCCGCCGATCCGTCCGTGGCGTACGTCGAGAAGGACACCGAGGTCCAAGCCTCCACCGGGGTCCACGCCAACACCGAGCAGCCCAATCCGCCGTCCTGGGGACTGGACCGCATCGACCAGCGCGATCTGCCGCTGGACAGCAGCTACAGCTACTCCACCACTGCCGGGAACGTGACGGCCTACCTGGTCGACACCGGCCTGCGCACGACGCACACCCAGTTCGGTGGGCGCGCGAGCATCGGCGCGGACGAGGTCGGCGACGGCCGGAACGGGCAGGACTGCGCGGGGCACGGCACGCACGTCGCGGGAACGGTCGGCGGTAAGGACTACGGGGTCGCCAAGGCCGTCAAGCTCGTCGCGGTCCGCGTCCTGAACTGCAACGGCCGGGGGAGCGCCTCGTCCATCATCGCCGCGGCCGACTGGATCACCGCGCACGCCGCCAAGCCCGCCGTGGTCAACATGAGCATCAACGGGCCGGCGAACTCGAGCGAGGACGCGGCGATCCGCAAGTCCATCGCGTCCGGTGTCACCTGGGTCGTCTCGTCCGGCAACGACGACCGCGACGCCTGCGGGAACTCGCCCGGCCGCATCGGCGAGGCGCTCGTGGTCAACAACGCCACCTCGAGCGACGCCCGCCGCTCCGACTCGAACTACGGCTCGTGCACCGACCTGTTCGCGCCCGGAACGTCCATCAAGTCCGCCTGGAACAGCGGCGACACGGCCACCAACACGATCTCCGGGACGTCGATGGCCGCCCCGCACGTGACCGGCGCCGCCGCGCTCTGGCTCGCGGCGCACCCCACGGCCACCCCCGCCGACGTACAGAACGCGCTGACCGGCGCCGCGACCAAGAGCAAGGTCAAGGACGCGGGCAGCGGGACCCCCAACCGGCTGCTGTTCACCGGCGGCAGCTGAACCTCATCCCTCCACCCCCCAGAGGAACGAGAAGGAGAACGCATCATGCGACTACCCCGCATCGCCCGCCTGATCGGCCTGCCGGCCATGGCAGGACTGGCGGCGGCCGCCCTGACGATCGGCACGTCGTCGGCCTACCAGTCGACGTCCGCTGATGCCGCCCCTGCGGCTGCCCGCGCGGCGAACGTGCCCGCGTTCGACCACGTCATCATCGTGATGTTCGAGAACAAGAACTACTCGTCCATCAAGGGCAGCTCCAGCGCCCCGTACCTGAACCAGCTGGCCTCGCAGGGCGCGCTGTTCACCAGTTCGTTCGGCGTCACCCACCCCAGCCAGCCGAACTACATCGCCTTGTTCTCCGGGTCGCAGCAGGGTGTCAGCAACGACGACTGCCCGAAGAACTTCAAGACGGGCAACCTCGGCCAGCAGCTCCTGGACGCGGGCAAGACGTTCAAGGGCTACTCCGAGGCGCTCCCCAGCGCCGGCTACACGGGCTGTAAGAGCGGCCGCTACCGGCGCAAGCACGCTCCCTGGGCGGACTTCCCCACGGTGAGCGGGTCGGCCTACAACGTGCCGTACTCGTCCTTCCCGAGCGACTTCAGCAAGCTGCCGACCGTCTCGTTCGTCATCCCGGACATGTGCGACGACATGCACGACTGCAGCATCGGGACGGGTGACGGCTGGGTGAAGAAGCATCTCGACTCGTACGCCCAGTGGGCCAAGACGCATAACAGCCTGCTCATCACGACCTTCGACGAGGACGACTTCACCTCCGTCAACCAGATCCACACCGTCTTCGTGGGCGCGCGCGTGAAGGCGGGCTACCAGTCCAGCACGCAGGTCAACCACTACAACGTGCTGCGCACGCTGGAGGACATGTACGGCCTGCCCGCCCTCGGCAGCGCCAAGGACAAGTCGCCCATCAGCGACGCCTGGACCACCGGCTGAGTCCTCCCTAGCAGGTCGGCCGGTGCCTGCCGACGGCGCCGGGCACCGGCCGACCATCCACTTCGAACCATCATTCGAACCATCAGGAGATGGGACCAGCCGTGTATCTGTCCACGATCGACCGGAAGCCGGAACGCGGTCCCCTGAGGATCGGGTTCACCAGGGTCGGTGGCACCGTCGTGGCCCTCGGCTCCGTCAGCCTGCTCACCGACGTGTCCGCGGAGATGGTCACCGCGGTCCTGCCCCTCTACTTCGTTCTCGTCCTGCATCTCAGCCCGGCCGCGTATGGGGTGGTGGACGGCCTCTACTCAGGCGCGACCGTCCCGTTGCGTCTGGTCGGGGGCTTCCTGGCCGACCGGTTGCGGCGGCGCAAGGCGGTCGCGGCGACCGGCTACGGGCTGTCGGCCGTGGCAAAGCTGGGTCTTATCGGGGCCGGTACGTCGGTGACGGGCCTAGGCGCGGTCATCGTCGCCGATAGGGCGGGGAAGGGGCTGCGAACCGCTCCGCGCGATGCACTCATCACCGAATCCACCCCGGAGCCCCTGCTTGGGAGGGCTTTCGGGATCCATCGGGCCATGGACAGCGCGGGGGCGTTCGCGGGCCCGCTGGTCGCCCTGGGCATCCTGACTCTGGTGGGAACGACCTCCCAGGCGGCATTCCACTCGCTTTTCCTGACCAGCTTCTGGATCGCTGTCGCAGGTGTGCTGGCCTTGGTGGTGTTCACCCGGGAGAGCGTTCGCCCGCGTGACGTTAAGCCCG
Organism: Actinomadura barringtoniae; assembly: GCF_017573505.1. Lineage (GTDB taxonomy): Bacteria > Actinomycetota > Actinomycetes > Streptosporangiales > Streptosporangiaceae > Spirillospora > Spirillospora barringtoniae. The sequence continues at coordinate 17,493 of NZ_JAGEOJ010000027.1, read as the reverse complement.
GGAGGGCGCTAGAGGTAACGCCGCGCGCCGCGGCCGGGCTGTTGCGCGATCGTTCGTTGCGGCGCCTGCTCTATGCGGCGGGGCTGCTCGGCCTCAGCACGGTGGGGGACGGCTTCGTCTACCTCATCCTCATGCGACGCCAGGACTTCGCCGCGGGATGGTTCCCGCTCTTCGCGGTCGGTACGAACCTCGCCTACCTGCTCCTGGCCGGGCCCCTGGGCGCGTTGGCCGATCGGGTCGGCCGCAAGGCGATGCTCCTGACGGGGTACGGGTTGCTGGCCGCCGTCTACCTACTCCTCATCACACCCTTCCGAGGACTTCCGGCGGCGTGCGTCATCCTCGGGCTGTACGGCACGTTCTACGCGGCTACCGACGGAGTGCTGATGGCGCTCGCGGGGCCCGTCCTGCCCCGGCACCTGCGTACCACCGGGCTGGCGTGCGTCCAGACCGTCCAGGCCGTCGCCTACCTCGCCTCGTCGATCGCGTTCGGGCTCGCCTGGGCGAACTGGGGCGTCAGCAGAGCGGGCGCGGCGGCCGCCGTCGCGGTCGCGGTGACGATCATCGTGACGGTCGTCGTCCTGCCCGGGCGTGCGCAGCAGCCGGGGGATGCTCGATGATCGCCCGCGCTGTTTCGCCCAGGCGTGATCGGGTTCGTACGGTCGGTGCGGCGGTCGGGTTCGTGGTGCTCGCGGGTGCCGCGGGCCTGTCGATCAATGCGGCGCGTTCATCCGTACCGGCGGTAAGCGCGGGCGGCGGCTCGGTGTCGCTGGCCGCCCGAACGGGCCTGGTCGCTCGGAGCACCGCCGATGACAGTCGCGGGAATCTGATCTCCGTCTCCGCTTCCGGCGGGCGGCGCGTGATCTCGCGCGTGCGGTGCGAACGCCTGTACGCGGCGGCGGGCACCGGCATCTGCCTGCGTCTCGACGGCGACCTGACCACCTACCAGCTCGCCGTTCTCGACAGCGGCCTGCGGGTGCGCCGGGAGATCCCCCTGGTCGGCATCCCCAACCGCGCCCGCGTCTCGCCCAGCGGCCATCTGGTGGCCTGGACGGTCTTCGTCACCGGCGACTCCTACAACGGCGGGCGCTTCTCCACCCGCGTCGGCATCCTCGACACGCGTTCCCAAACGCTGGTCCCTACGCTCGAAGACTGGGCGGCGGCGGTCGCCGGAAAGCCCTACAAGGCCAAGGATCTCAACTTCTGGGGCGTCACGTTCGCTGCCGATGACCGGTTCTTCTACGCCACCATGTCCACGGGTGGCCACCGCTACCTGATCCAGGGCGACCTGGCGACTCGCAGCCTGCGCACTCTCGCGGAGAACGTCGAATGCCCTTCCCTTGCTCCTGATGGGAAGCGCATCGCGTTCAAGGCGGCCAAGGACGGCAACCCGCGCCACGGCTGGCGGCTGTCGGTGCTCACCCTTGCCTCAGGCCGGGTCAGCCAGATTGGCCAGGTCAGCCAGGTCATACCGCTCGCCGAGACCCGTTCGGTGGACGACCAGGCCGCCTGGCTGGACGCCCATACGGTCGCGTATGCACTCCGCCGGGGGCGTGAGCATGCCGACGTCTGGGCCGTTCCAGCGGACGGAACCGGGGCGCCGCGTGTCCTCGTACCTGATGCCGAATCACCCGCTCCCCTCGGCACCGCGCCGATGTCCGATTAGGGGACTGCCCGGGTCATGCGCGAAGATTTGACGTCGATTCACCAACGGCGTCTGGATCGGAGTAATGCGCGTGGACGTGCCTGCCTACATCGAGGCCAACAAGGGGCGGTTCTTCGCGGACCTGAAGGAGTGGCTGGCGATCCCCTCGATCTCAGGGGACCCGGAGCACTCCGGGGACGTGCGGCGCTCGGCGGAGTGGCTCGCCGCCTACCTGCGGGACCAGGGCTTCCCGACGGTGGAGGTCTGGGAGACGGCCGGATTGCCCTCGGTCTTCGCGGAATGGCCTGCCGCCGATGCCGATGCCCCTGTCGTGCTGGTGTACGGGCATCACGACGTTCAGCCGGTCGAGCCGCTGAGCGAGTGGGACACCGACCCGTTCACCCCCACCGAGAAGGGCGACCGCCTCTACGGGCGGGGCGCCTCCGACGACAAGGGCCAGATTTTCTTCCACGCCCTGGGAATCCGGGCCGGGCTGGCCGCTTCCGGGGCCACGGCCCCTCCGGTCACCATCAAGATGCTGGTCGAGGGCGAGGAGGAGTCGGGTTCGGTCCACTTCGCCGAACTGCTTCGCACGCGTAGGGAACGGCTTGCCTGCGACACCGTGGTCATCAGCGACACCACGATGTGGGCCGCGGACGTGCCTTCCATGTGCACGGGCATGCGCGGCCTCACCGAGGCCGAGATCACGATGTTCGGGGCGGACACCGACCTGCACTCGGGTTCGTTCGGCGGTGCCGTGCCGAACCCCCTGCACGCGATGACCGAACTCCTGGGCGCCCTGCACGACGCCGACGGGCGGGTCATGCTGCCGGGCTTCTATGACGACGTCGTTCCGCTAACGGACGAGGAGCGGGAGCTGTTCGCCAGGCTGCCGTTCGACGAGGAGACCTGGCTGCGCACCGCGGGCAACAGCGGCGCCGCGTCCGGCGAGAAGGGCTTCACCACGCTGGAGCGGGTCTGGGCGCGTCCCACCGCCGAGGTGAACGGCATGTGGGGCGGCCACACCGGCCCAGGGGGCAAGACCATCGTTCCCAAGGAAGCCCATGCCAAGCTCTCGTTCCGCCTTGTGGCAGGGCAGGAACCCCTGAAAGTGCAGGAGCAGATCCGGGTCTTCGTACAGGAGCACACACCCCCGGGCCTTCGCGCCCAGGTCCAGACGGGCGGCGGGGTACGTCCCTGCTTCTCGCCGATCGACTCCGTGGGAGTACGGGCGGCCCGGCGCGCGATGGAAAAGGCGTTCGGCAAGGAGGTGCTCTTCACCCGCGAGGGCGGCAGCGGCCCCGAGGCCGATCTGGCCGACATCCTGGAGGCACCCCTGGTCTTCATGGCAGTAGGCCTGAACGACGACCGGATCCACGCCCCGAATGAAAAGGTCGAGATGCCCCTCCTGCTCAAGGGTGCCGAATCGGCCGCCTACCTGTGGGAAGAGCTCGCCAGAGCGCTGCGTTAACGTGGGGTTGACGATCTCCATGGAGGACCCCCTTGTCGGACACTTTGGAATGGCTGGCCCTGGCTCGCGGCACTCTTGACCGCGCGGCCCTCAAGCGGCGCGATGAGGCGTGGCTGGAGGCGGCCTGGGCGGACGAGAGCACGCGGGTCCTGGTGGTCGAGTCCGGGCAGGCGCTCGTCCGCTTCGACCCCGGGCCGAAGCTGTTCCTGGTGTCCCCGCAGGAGGCGCCCGAGGGGGACCGCTACTTCCTGGGCATCGACGACAAGGACATCGCCTACTTCGCTGTGACGGCGCCCCTCCCGGCCGTAGAAGACGCACAGCCCGCGGGACTTCGCCGGGTAGGGGCCCTCCTGGAAGACCTGGACTCAGGCCTGCTCACGCATGCCGTGGCCCTGGAGCACTGGCACGCCACCAACGGCTTCTGCCCCCGCTGCGGCACCGCCAGCACGATCGCCTCGGCGGGCCACGTGCGGGTCTGCCCGAACGACGGGACCGAGCAGTTCCCGCGGGTCGACCCTGCCGTGATCATGCTCGTTCAGGACGACGACGGCCGGATCCTGCTGGCCCGCGGGCCGCAGTGGCCCGAGGACCGCCGTTCGATCCTGGCGGGCTTCGTGGAGCCGGGCGAGTCCCTGGAGCAGGCCGTCGCCCGCGAGGTGTACGAGGAGGTCGGCCTGGCCGTCCGCGACGTCCGCTACCTGGGCAGCCAGCCCTGGCCGCTGCCGCAGAGCCTCATGATCGGCTTCTTCGCCCGCGCGGACGGCTCGCTGGAGCTGCGCCCCGACCCCGAAGAGATCCTGGACGCCGCCTGGTACACCCGCGACCAGCTCACCGAGGCCATCGAGGCCGGCCAGATCGTCGCCCCTGGCCCGCTGTCGATCGCCGCCCAGCTGATCATGCGCTGGTACGGCGGCGAGCTCCCCAACATGCCCCCGTTCTAGGGACTCGCCGTTCCAGGGACAACATGAGAAGGCCGACCGCCGGCCTGCAGGCCGGGGTCGGCTTCGCTCTATCTATCGTTCAAGCGCCCGATCTCAGGCGCCGATGATGCGCTTGACTTCCTTGGCGCTGGGGTTGGTGCGGACGGTGCGGGTGCCGTCGGGGGCCTCGTAGACGACCGTGGGAACGGTCTGGTTGCCGCCGTTGACGCTCATCACGAAGTCGGCGGCGGAGGGGTCGCGCTCGATGTCGATCTCGACCATGTGGATGCCGTCGCGGGCCAGCTGGCTCTTCAACCGGCGGCAGAAGCCGCACCAGGTCGTCGTGTACATGGTGAGCTGGCCGGTCGGAGCCTTCTCGGTGGTCGGCGTCGCCATCTGCGCGTCGTCTCCCTTGGTCGTGTGGCGGGGTGGCGCTAAGTAGAACAGCCGCGGCGGGGACCGCATTCCGGAGGTTATCCACAAGTGCCGCCGCGGGCCGATTCCGTCCGCGGTTGATGCAAGGATGGCCGGATGCAGGCTGAGGGGGTACTGGAGGGGCTCGACCCGGAGCAGCGGGCGGTCGCGGAGGCCGTGCAGGGGCCGGTGTGCGTGCTGGCGGGCGCCGGGACCGGCAAGACCAGGGCGATCACGCACCGGATCGCGTACGCCACGCTGACCGGGGTGGTCTCGCCGCAGCGAGTGCTGGCCGTGACGTTCACCAACCGCGCGGCGGGCGAGCTGCGCGGGCGGCTGCGCGGGCTGGGCGCGCCGGGCGTCCAGGCCCGTACGTTCCACGCCGCGGCCCTGCGCCAGCTGTCCTACTTCTGGCCCAAGGTGATCGGCGGCGATCCGCCCAAGATCCTCGAGTCCAAGATCCCCGTGGTCGCGGACGCGGCCCGCACCTGCCGGCTGTCGTACGGCCGCACCGAGCTGCGCGACCTGGCCTCGGAGATCGAGTGGGCCAAGGTCACCCAGACCCGCCCCGAGGACTACGCGGCCGCGGTCAAGCTGTCGGGCCGCAAGCCGCCGACCGACGTGGTCGACGTCGCCCGCGTCTACGCGATGTACGAGCAGCTGCGCCGCGAGCGCAACCTGCTCGACTTCGAGGGGATGCTGGAGCTCACGGTCGCCGTGCTGACCGACCATCGCGAGGTCGCCGCGCAGGTCCGCGAGCAGTACCGCTACTTCGTCGTGGACGAGTTCCAGGACGTCAACCCGTTGCAGCGGCTGCTGCTGGACGCCTGGCTGGGCGACCGCGACGACCTGTGCGTGGTCGGTGACCCCAACCAGACGATCTACTCGTTCACCGGCGCCAGCCCCGACCACCTGCTCGACTTCACCCGCGACCACCCCGGCGCGAAGGTCGTCAAGCTGGTTCGCGACTACCGTTCCACGCCGCAGGTCGTCCGCCTCGCCAACGGCATCATCGACCAGGCCCGCAGCGAGACCTCCCGCCGCCACAAGCTGGAGCTGGTCGCCCAGCGTGCCGACGGCCCCGAGCCGCTCTTCCACGAGTACGACGACGAGGTCGCCGAGGCCGACGACGTCGCCCGCCGCGCCCGCAAGCTCCTCGACGAGGGCGTTCTGGCCAGCGAGATCGCCGTCCTCTACCGGATCAACGCCCAGTCCGAGACCTACGAGTCGGCCCTGGCCGCCGCCGGCGTCCCGTACGTGCTGCGCGGCGCCGAGCGCTTCTTCGAACGCCCCGCCGTGCGCGAGGCCGTGGTCCGCCTGCGCGGTGCCGCCCGTGCCGGGGCCGACGCCGAGACCGACGGACTGGGGTTGATACTGACCGTCCGCCACGTCCTCGCGGGCGCCGGGTTCACCGAGGAGGCCCCCGAGGGCACCGGCGCCGCCCGCGAGAAGTGGGAGTCGCTGGCCGCGCTCGCCCAGCTCGCCGAGGACATGGCCGCCGACAACCCGCAGGCCGGCCTGCCCGACTTCGTCGCCGAGCTGGAGGAACGCGCCGCCGCCCAGCACGCCCCGACGCTCGAGGGCGTCACGCTCGCCTCCCTGCACTCGGCCAAGGGCCTGGAGTGGGACGCCGTCTTCCTCGTCGGCCTGGTCGAGGGCACCCTCCCGATCATCTACGCCGACACCCCCGAGCAGGTCGAGGAGGAGCGCCGCCTCCTCTACGTGGGCGTGACCCGCGCCCGCGAGCACCTCGGCCTGTCCTGGGCGCTGTCCCGTTCCCCGGGCGGCCGCCGCAGCCGCCGCCCGTCCCGTTTCCTGGACGGCCTGACCCCCAAGACCGCCACCCCCACCCCGGCCCGCGTCGAGCGCACCAAGCGCCAGGGCCGCCAGGGCCCGCAGCCGTGCCGCGTCTGCGGCCGCCCCCTGATGACCGCGATCGAGCGCAAGCTTGGCCGCTGCGAGGACTGCCCGGTCGAGATGAACGAGGGGCTGCTGCTGGCCCTCAAGGACTGGCGTACGGAGATCTCCGCCGAGCAGCGCGTCCCCGCCTACGTCGTCTTCACCGACGCCACCCTCCAGGCCATCGCCGAACGTGACCCCGACACCCTCGAGGAGCTCGCCCAGATCCCTGGCGTGGGCAAGGTCAAGCTCGACAAGTACGGCGAGGCGGTCCTAGCCCTATCCCGCGACCGCTGAGCCCTATCCCGCGACCGCTGACTCCCGACCGCCCGCGACCGCTGACTCCCGACCGCCCGGGATCGTCGTTCGGCGGCGGTAGTAGTGGACGGTGAGGACGCCGAGGAGCGGGCCCCACGCGGCCAGGGGCAGGTAGGCGACCCAGAAGGCGGCGACCTGCCAGCCGTGCAGGATCAGCGCGCCGGGCTCGCCGTTGATCTTCATGCCGAACGCGAACATGGTCAGCGCGTACGGGAAGATCCACAGCGCCAGCGACCCGAGCCCGGCCGGGATCACCGCCGCCAGCACCGGCACCCGCCGCCCGCGCAGGCCGGGGATCCAGCGCGGCCACACCTCGCCCCACTGCGCGACCAGCCCGACCGCCAGGAACGCCAGCGTCTCGCTGACCACGCAGAGCCCGATCACGTACCACCACCCGCCGCTGAATGCCGCCGGGCCGTTCCCGGTGTGCTCCATCATCGGCGCATTGATATTGACGGCCGCGAGCCGCCAGACGCACGACGGCAGGGTGGTCAGCGTGGCCGCGTAGGCGGCCCACACGGCCCAGCGCGGCACCCCCGCCGCCGTCCGCCCGTGCAGCCTCGTCGCAAGAGATGTCATGAGGAAACTCCCATCGGTTCCCTCAAGATCACAACGACGCGGGCCCGTCCGCCTCCCTCCGCCGAGGGGCCCCGATCACCCGCACGGGGGAATTTGATCGGCCCACGGGGTGAGACGCCCGCCACACGGGGCGACCTGCAAGACTGCTGCCCGTGAAGGAATCACTGAAGGCACTGCTGGACATCCTCGATCTGGAGCAGATCGAGAACGACATCTTCCGGGGCCGCAGCCCCGAAGACCGCCAGCAGCGGGTGTTCGGCGGCCAGGTCGCGGGCCAGGCCCTCGTCGCCGCGGGCCGTACGGTGCCGCCGAACCGCCCGGTGCACTCCCTGCACGCCTACTTCATCCGCCCCGGCGACCCGCTGGTGCCGATCGTCTACACCGTCGACCGCGTCCGCGACGGCCGTTCCTTCACCACCCGCCGCGTCATGGCGATCCAGCACGGCAAGGCGATCTTCACCCTGTCCGCCTCGTTCCAGATCATGGAGCCGGGCCCGACGCACCACGCCCCGATGCCCGACGCCCCCGACCCCGAGTCGGTCCCGCTGGCCGTCGACCGCCTGACGCCCCTGTTCGGTGAACGCTTCGCCGAGCAGTTCGTGAGCCGCCGCCCGTTCGACGTCCGCCACGTCACCCCGCTGACCTGGGAGGCCGCCAAGGACCCGTCCCTGGCCACCCCCGAGTCCAAGGTCTGGCTCAAGGTCGACGGCGAACTCCCCGACGACCCGCTCCTGCACGTCTGCCTGATGACGTACGCCTCGGACATGACGCTCCTGGACACCGTCCTGCTCAACCACGGCCTGGCCTGGGGCGACAAGCGCACCATGGGCGCGAGCCTCGACCACGCCATGTGGTTCCACAAGCCCTTCCGCGCCGACGACTGGCTCCTCTACTACCAGGACACCCCCTTCGCCGGCGGCGCCCGAGGGCTCGCGCGGGGGCAGGTCTACACGCGTGAGGGCGACCTGGTCGTCTCCGTCATGCAAGAAGGCCTCATCCGAGTCACCGACTCTGACTCCTGACCAGTACCTATGCGCCCCCAGATCGGAAGGGCGCTGGCAAGTTCACCGTTCGAGGGGTGCGCTGAGCCGCAACGCCGTGCGTATCATCGCGGCGCGCTGACCGGGGCAGTGCCACAGCGCTTCGTCTACCGGCTTGTCGTCGTCGAAGTGCATCGGCTTGTACAGGTACTGGACGCCCGCAATCCAGGCATCGGGCTCGGCGTCGTGGCGCTCGCCATGCGCGCACGCCGAGTCCGCCGCGACCCGGTCGAGCACCTCCCGCAGGTGGGTCGGGACGGCCGGCGGCGCGGTCGCGTCCTGTCTGACCAGGGAAGAGCAGACCGCCGCCGTCAACGGCAACAGCTCTCTCCGCGGAACGTCGCCGAGCAGCCTCTGGGCTGCCCAGAGGCTCGCGACCTGCGACGGCGGGTCCTCAGGGAAGGAGTCGGCGTTGACGGTGAGCGCGATGACGTCCAAGGTGCCATCGGCGACGTACGCGGGCGTCAGGAAGCTGAAGTCCGGCATCCCGAACTCGGTCGGGCGCTCGGCCAGCAGCACCCTCATGGCCTCCTGGGCCATCGTCCGGAGCCAGGCCGGGCAGGAGAACAGCGCGATCTCGTCGCGGCCCGCGAGTCCTGCGGCGGTGGCCACCTCGGGGTCCTCGATCGCCGGGATCCACCGCACGATGCGCTCAAGGTCGTCGAGTGCGGCGATGCCCGGATGGTCCTCCTCACAGGTGTCCATCGTTTCGTCGGCCAGCGCCATCGCGGCGATCAACGAGTCGTAGACCGCTTGGTCGCGGAGCCGGTAGGCGGCCCAGAAGCTGGTCGAGTAGAGCGCGAGGACATGCGACGCTCGGACGTTGGGATCGGGACTCTCCGCGAGGGTATCGGCGACCGTCCCCAGGAGGTCCACCGGATCGCACGTCGGATAGTCGTTGACTATTCCAAGCAGGTTCGAGACGAACCCGTCGGCGGGAGGAAACTGGTTCAGCCGCATCGGACGCCTGCCCCGGCGCCGAGGTTCCGAATCGTCATGTTTCGCATCGTAATGATCTTCACCGGCTCCGGGCGTCGGTGCTGAACGAGATCCACGAGTCGGGGGCCAGTTCGGGGCGGGTCGGTACGGCGCGCAGTTCTTCCGTCCAGCGGCCCGGGGCGATCGCCTCGGCCGTGTGGCGCCAGAACTGTACGGCGCCGGTGTTCTCGCCCTGGAAGGCGATCTCCCAGGCGCCGGGATGCCGGGCCACGACCTCCCTCACGGCGTGAAGACCTACTCCTGAACGGCGTAGACCGCGCACCACGAAGAAGGAGTTCATCACCCGGCGGTGCTCGTTCAGTCCACGCACGATGGCGAACGCCACCGGGCGGTCATCGCTCGTGACCAAGTAGGCGACGCGGTCGGGGTCTGTGAAGGCGGCCTCCAGGCGTTCGGTACGGAACGAGCCGTCGGTGAACGGCAGGTCATGGCGGAACTGCGACATGTCGTGCTGGAACATCAGCCACAACCGCTCCATCGCCGGGCGATCGGCTTGCGTAGGAACGCGTACGGACAGCTCGCCCATGGTCTTCCCTCCAGGAACGACAAAGAGCCTCCCGCCGGAAGGCGTGGAGGCTCTTGCTAGATGGCAGAGCCTATCGGCGTTCGGCCACCGCGCGCAGGGCGATGACGGACGTAACGACCGCGCGGGCGTCGGGACGGTCAGCGGGATTGTGCAGGCCGCGAGGGCCTGAGCTGGTCAAGTGTGGGCTGATCAGGGTGAGAGCTGGTCAGGGTGTGAGCTGGTCAGGGTGTGAGCTGGTCAAGTGTGAGCTGGTCAGGGTGTGAGCTGGGCGATCGTGGTGGTGACTTCGGCGGCGCAGCCCCAGGAGAGGGTGACGCCGGCGCCGCCGTGGCCGTAGCAGTGGACGACGGTTCCGCCGGGGCGGTGCTCGGTCTCCAGGCGTACGGAGGGGCGGGACGGGCGCAGGCCGACGCGGTGGCGGAGCGTTCGGGCGGCGCGGAGCTCGGGGACCAGGCGCTCGGCGCGGGAACGGATCTCGCGGGCGGTGCCGGGGTCGGCGCGATCGTTCCAGTCGCCGCGCTGGGCCGTTCCGCCGATCACGATGTCGTTCAGGCGGGGAACGACGTAGCAGGGGCGTTCGGCGTCGGTGTCGTCCACCCACCAGTCGGTCAGGCCGACCTGCTCGACGACCATGATCTGGCCGCGGATCGGAGTGAGCGAGGGGTCGTCGGCGAGGGTGGCGGCTCCCAGACCTGAGCAGTTCACGAGCAGGGGAGCGTCGGGGAGTGCGTCGAGGGAGCGCTGGGTGAGGGTGCCGCCCAGGGCGTTCAGGCGCGTGATGAGGTACGGGAGGTAGACGCCCATGTCGATCACGGGCGCGGGGAACGTCCAGCCGTCGGCGTAGCCGGGCGGGATCTTGGTGAGGCGCTCGAACGAGGGGACGGCGGAGGCCCACCACGGGTCGGGGGAGGGCTCGGCCAGGACCTCGGCGCCCTGGCGGACCCGTACGCCGGACTCGGGTGGGAGACGGAGGAACTCCTCGTACGAGGCGGCCGACCAGGCGGTGACGCGGTCGCGGGGGAGCGCAAGGTAGGGGAACCACAGGGCGGCCGAGACCGAGGAGGTCGTTTCGGCCGGGTTCTCGCGGGTGACGACCTCGACCCGGTGGCCCGCCTCGGCCAGGCGGACGGCGCAGCTGAGGCCGATGACCCCGGCACCGACGACGATCACGTGGCTCATAAGCTGATCATGTGCCGGTGACCGCGGCTTTTCAACGGGGGTACGGGTGGAGCCGGGGCGCCCAGGAATAGTTCGGGGGCGGGGGTCGTTCCGCTAATATAGTTGAACGTTCTACTAATTGGAGGCGGGGATGCAGTTCGGGATCTTCAGCGTCGGCGACGTGACGCCCGACCCCACGACCGGGCGTACGCCCACCGAGCACGAGCGGATCAAGGCCATGGTCGAGATCGCGCTCAAGGCCGAGGAGGTCGGGCTCGACGTCTTCGCGACCGGTGAGCACCACAACCCGCCGTTCGTGCCGTCCTCGCCGACCACCATGCTCGGCCACATCGCCGCCCGCACCGAGCGGCTCGTGCTGTCCACCTCGACGACGCTGATCACCACCAACGACCCGGTGAAGATCGCCGAGGACTTCGCCATGCTCCAGCACCTGGCCGACGGCCGGGTGGACCTGATGATGGGGCGCGGCAACACCGGGCCCGTCTACCCGTGGTTCGGGCAGGACATCCGCCAGGGCATCCCGCTGGCCATTGAGAACTACAACCTGCTGCACCGGCTTTGGCGCGAGGACATCGTCGACTGGGAGGGCAAGTTCCGTACGCCGCTCCAGGGCTTCACCTCGACGCCGCGCCCGCTGGACGGCAACCCGCCGTTCGTGTGGCACGGCTCGATCCGCAGCCCCGAGATCGCCGAGCAGGCCGCGTACTACGGCGACGGTTTCTTCGCCAACAACATCTTCTGGCCGAAGGAGCACTTCCAGCGGCTGATCGAGCTGTACCGGCGCCGGTACGAGCACTACGGCCACGGCAGCGCCGACCAGGCAATCGTCGGACTCGGCGGCCAGATCTTCATGCGCCGCAACTCGCAGGACGCCGTCAAGGAGTTCCGCCCGTACTTCGACAACGCGCCGGTCTACGGCCACGGCCCGTCGCTCGAGGAGTTCACCCAGGAGACCCCGCTCACCGTGGGCAGCCCCCAGGAGGTGATCGACCGGACCCTCCAATTCCGCGATCATTTCGGTGACTACCAGCGGCAGCTGTTCCTGGTGGACCACGCCGGACTGCCGCTCAAGACCGTTCTGGAGCAGCTCGACCTGCTGGGCGAGGAGGTCGTGCCCGTACTGCGCAAGGAGTTCGAGTCGCTGCGCCCCGAGCACGTGCCCGCCGACCCGCCGGCCCACGGAAAGGTGACCAGGTGACCAAGCTCGCCGTGATCTCCGCCGGCCTCCGCGAGCCGTCGTCGACCCGCCTGCTGGCCGACCGGCTCGCCGACGCCGCCGTACGCAACCTCGCCGATGCCGACGTCGAGGTGGTCAACCTGCGCGACCACGCGCACGACCTGACCAACAACCTCCTCACCGGCTTCCCGTCCTCCGGCCTCCGCAAGGTCATCGACGCGGTCACGTCCGCCGACGGCCTGATCGCGGTCACGCCGATCTTCAACGCCTCCTACAGCGGCCTGTTCAAGACGTTCTTCGACGTCCTGGAGCCCGGAACGCTCGCGGGCAAGCCGGTCCTGATGGGCGCGACCGGCGGCACCGCCCGCCACTCCCTCGCGCTGGAGCACGCCCTGCGCCCGATGTTCGCCTACCTGCGTTCGATCACCGTCCCCACCGCCGTGTACGCCGCCACCGAGGACTGGGGTGCGCCCGGCGAGGCCGCCGACGGCCTGGTGGAACGCATCGACCGCGCCGGCGCCGAGCTGGCCGACCTCATCAAGGGCCGCCCCATCACCGAGGAACGCGACGCTTTCGCCGACCCCATCCCGTTCGAAACCCTCCTGGCCGGCGACTGACCCGCAAAACGTCAGACCCGGCGTGCATGCTGACTCCCGAGAGTGATCGGACCGCTACCCCCTGACGGTCCGGCGCCACCAGGAGGACCAGATGACGCCGTTCGACGAACTAGACCTGGATGTAGAAGCCGTCCTCACCGAGCTCCGCGCCCTGTTCACCCAAGCCGTGATCTGGCGCGGCGAATACACAGGCGCCTGGTGGAGCTACGCCAACGACCGCCTGGTCGAAGCCCGCACCCCAGCCGAACTCCGCAGACTCCTACGCGCCCGCTACCCACCAGCCACCCAAGAACCTCAACCTCCCACCCCAGACCGTCCCCCCGCCCAGGCCCAACCCCCGCGCCCCCACCCGCCAACTCCCGCACAATCACCGTCCACCGCCGGAACGCCGCCCTCCGCCCCTGGAACCCCGCCCTCCGCCCCTGGAACCCCACCCTCCGCCGCCGGAGCACCGGACGCCTCCGCCGGAGTGGCGCCGAACTCCACCGGAGCGCCGTCGGCCACCGCCGGAGCGGCGCCAGCTTCCGCTGGAGCGCCCCACGCCTCCGCTGGAGCGGCGCCGGGCACCACAGGACTGCCGCACGCCGCTGCCTCAGGACAATCTCGCCCCGCCGCTGCGCCAGGAGAGTTCCACCCCGCCGCCGCGCCAGGTCAGCTCCACCTCGCCGCCGACTCGCGCGAATGCCCGCGCCCTGATTCCAGCGCGCCTGGAGATCCAGACGCCGCCAGCGGCACATTGGAGCGGCCGCTCACCGTCGCCGATGCGTCCGCATGGCCGTCGCCCGCGGCTGGTGCGGGCGGCGAGGTGGCCGGCGCGTCTGAACGGTCAGCCGCCGCTGCCCCAGGACAGTCCCGGCCCGCCGCCGCGGCAGGGCGGCCCAGCCCGGCCGCTGGGTCCCGCGAACGCCCGCGTCCTGATTCCAGCGCGGCTGGAGATCCAGACGCCGCCAGCGGCAACCCGGAGCGGTCGCCCGCCACCGCGGATGGGTCCGCATGGCCGCGGTCTGTGGCTGACATGTGTGGCGGCGTGGCTGCCGCGATTGGTGCGTCTGAACGGTCGGCTGCTGCTGCTCGCCCGCCCGAAGACCTGGATGCGGCCAGCGCTTTTCCGGGGCAGGCGCCTGACGCCATCTCTGGATGCTCGCCGGGCGCCGCTGGTGCGCCTGAATGGCCGCGCGCAACTGCATCCATGCCCAACTGGGCACCCGTTGCCGATGCGTCCGGGTGGCCGCCAGGCGTGACCGGCGTACGCCAGGAGTTGGACGCCGCCGCTGGCGCCCCCGGCTGGCCGCGCTCGGCTGCCTATGCGCCTGGAGACCTAGAGGTCGCCGGCGACACGTCCGGGCGACAGCCCGCTGACGCGCCCCGACGTTCCTCTGCATCTGGCCGGGCAGAGGGGCCGCACGCCGCTGTCGATGTGTCCGAAGGGCCGCACGCTGCCCATGCGTCCGGGCCGCACGTTGCTCATGCGTCCGGGGTGCACGCTGCCCACGTCTCCGGGTGGCCGGTGGCTGCGGCTGGCGTGCGTGAGGACCTGGAGGCCCCCGGTGGTGCGCTCGGCCAGCCGCGCGCGGCTGCCTGCGTGCCTGGAGATTCGGACTCAGCCCGCTCGCCTGGACGGGCGTCTGTTGCCTCCGGTGTGCCTGGGCGGGCGTCCGCCGGTGCCGGCGCGTGTGGGGAGCTGGAGGTCAGGGCTGGTCTGGGCGGGCGGCGCCGGGGTGGGGCCAGGTGTGTGGGGAGGGGGCGGCATGGGCGTTTGGAGGCGCGGGTTCGGGGGCGGTTCTTGTTGCATGGGGTGGTGGGGGCGGCCATCGGGTCTGCTGTGGGGACTGCGATGGGGGTGCTCGATACGGCGGTCACGCTTGCCATGAGCAGCTGAGACTGGGCCTGCCGGGGGAAGAAACCGCGTGAGATGATGCCTATGGCGATGCCGTCGCGGGCGTTCGCCGTACGGGGTAGGGCATGTCGAACCTCACAAGGTTTGACGCTGCGGAACGTGGTCCGGTTCGGGTGAAACTGGCCACAAAACCGCAGGTCAAAAATACCTTGCCGATTAAACCTAGATCCTCGTACGCTCTATGCGAGCAATCAAACGGCCGAGCCGTGGATCTTGATCCAGCGGTCCGGCCCCGAGGAGCCAGAAAGGTGGTGTGCAGTCCGGTGAGCACAATGATCATGAAATCAGGGCCGTTCTGGGCTGACGCACGCCTGAGCTCCTCGACCGCCATGTCGAAGCTCGCCGGCCTGTCCCCGTTGAGCGTTCTGCTCGATGGAGCGACGGCTTGGCCCGGCGGCGCGGAGCCGCAGCCCGTCGGCACGTCCTATGGGGACGTGGCGAGGCTGCGCGACCTGTGCCAGGTGCAGCGATTCCAGAACGAGCAGGGGCGGAGTGTCTTCATTGAAGACATGAACCTCAACGCTCCGGCCACGGCCCACGTGGGCGCCGTCAAGCGCGGCGACCTGGGTCCGTTCCCCTGGAGGCGACCGGTCTAACAAGACACGGCAAGCCCCCAGGGCCGCGGATCCAGAACCGGATCCGCGGCCCTTCTTATTTGCCCAGACAACTCACCGACACGACCCGTTGAGATCCAACGAGAGGAAACAGGGTGACTGTGATGCAGGGGGCTCTCGCTGTGAGCGACGAGGACCTCACGCTTCCGTGCCGGACCAACCCGGAGCTCTTCTTCGCCGAGGCTCCCGCCGACGTCGAGCTCGCCAAGGCCATGTGCCTTGAGTGCCCGCTCCGCAAGGCCTGCCTCGCCGGCGCCATCGAGCGCGCCGAGCCCTGGGGCGTCTGGGGCGGGGAGCTCTTCGTGCGCGGTGTGATCGTCGCGCGCAAGCGGCCGCGTGGCCGCCCGCGCAAGCACCCGCGGCCGGACGAAGTGACCGTCTGATGACGACCGTGCCGACACTCGATGACCTGGGGCGCGCAGACCCCGCACAGGGGCTGCGCCCCCGGGCCACCAAGGAGAACGACGTGACCTTGCTCAGCCAGGAACTGTCCCGGGAACGAATACGGGACCTCGAACACGAGCTCGCGGCGATCGAGCTGGCCGCGCGGGTGCGAGCCCGCCGGCGCGCTCGCCGCGACGCCCAGGTGCGGGTCGCACGCGTGCGCCGCATCCTGCTCGCCCGATAGCGGGCGGTACGTCCCGGAGCGGGGGCCTGGACGTGCACATGAAAGCCCCGGGTCCCGCGGCCCTCCCCGGCCGCGGGACCCCTCCTTACAAAACTTCGTTGGAAAGGGTCTCGGCCGTGCTACCGGCCGGGATCCGGCCAGACCGGTCGCAGGCCGTGCCGCCCTTCTAGGGATGGTTTGGCGGTGTGGCCTCCCGGTCAGGCAAGCGCGCCGGCGGATACGCCACCGGGAACCGGCGCGCGAACTAGCGGGGCCCCGCGCATCTCATCAATGCGCGGGGCCCCGCTCGGCTTTCCGGTGCCTTTCTGCAAGGGGTTTCCCTCTATCGGATTCCGGACGGCGTGCTTACGATCGCCTCTCGGTGAGGGAGGTAGCGGTGCCGGTAGGCCGTGCCGAGTTGCTGGCCGCCGCACGCGAGCTGCTGGCCGCGGGCGGCGGGCGGATCGTGCTGAACGGACCGGCGGGCGTCGGCAAGAGCACCGTGCTGAACGAGCTGGTCCGGGGCCAGGAACCGGCCATCCTCGTGGTCGGCTCCGCCTCCGATGAACGACTCCCATACGCCTTCGCCGCCGAGATCTTCCACGCGTTGCCCGAAGAGATCCTTGCTGCCTTGCCTGCGCCACAACGAGCCGCCGTCGACCGAATCTTGCGCCGCAAGCCCAGCCGAACCGACGGGCCGGGTCAAGTCGGCGGTCCTGGCGCGACTGTCGGAGTCCACAGGGCTGTCGGAGTCCACAGGGCTGTCGGAGTCCACAGGGCTGGTGGAGTCGGCGGGGCGGATGAGCCTGGTGGGGCTGGTTGGGCCAGCGGAGCCGGAGTGGCTGGCGGTGCTGATGGCGGCGGCGCGGCTGGCGAAATAGGCAGGGTCGGCGGCGCTGGTGGGGCGAGCGGTGCTGGTGCGGCGGGCGAGGCCAGCGGGGTCGGCGCGGCTGCCAGAACCAGCGAGCTCGGTGGTGCTGGCAGGCCTGACGCAGCTAGCGGGTTCGGCGAGATCAGCAGAGCTGGTGGGACTAGCGGTCTCGGCGGGGCTGACGGGGTCGGCGTGAGCGGTGGAGGTAGTGGGGTCGACGGCGCTGACGAAGTCAACGGGGCTGGTGGGGTCGGTGCGGTTGGCGGAACGGGCAGCGCTAGCGGGGCTGGTGATACCAGTGAGGCGAGTGAGGCTGGTGGAGCCAGCGGGCCAGGCGAAGTCGACCGAGCCGGCGGGGCTGTCAGGGGCGGCGGGGCTAGCAGGGTCAGCGGAACAGGAGGAGGCGGCGGGGCCTGCGGAACAGGCGAGCTTGGCGGAGCTATCGGGGCTAGTGATGTCGACGGCGTTGGCGGAACGGGCTGGGTTGGCCGCGCTGGCGGGCCTGGCGGGGCTAGCGGGGTTGGCAGCGCTGGCGCGGCAGGCGGGATCAGCGGGGCTGGTGCAGTAGACGAGACCAGCGGGGTCGGTGCAGCTGGTGGAACAGGCGGGGTCGACGGAGCTGGTGGGGTTGACGTGGCTGGAGACGCTGGTGGAGGCGGCGGGGTTGACGCAGTAGGCGGGGCTAGCGGGGGCGGCACGGTTGGCGGAACGGGCGGGGTTGGC
>NZ_JAGEOJ010000026.1 GCF_017573505.1 Actinomadura barringtoniae | reverse complement strand
GAGGTCGCCCGGATGGTGGCGGCCCAGGGAAATACGGCCGAAGCCGAAGCTCTGTTCCGGCAGGTCCTAGCCGACAAGAAGAGGGTGCTTGGTGCTGATCATCCGAGTACACGGGTTACCGCAAGCTGGTTGCATGATCAATGATCATGCATATCTGGTGAAGCCCAGACGCCGTGGCTGCTTGGGCATGCAGCCTATTGTTCGTTCCTACATTCCCCGACGTAACGCGATCCGGCAACACCCTCAAGAGATCGGCTGGGGCCACGCACCTTCGACCCGAGTTTCAACCTCTCATCGCCCTGCCGAACGGAGTGTCTCCGCGCCATCCTTTGCTCGTCAGGGTCTCCTTGATGCTGCGGGATCGGCTCCATGACTATCTGCACGGACACCCGACCGTTCCAAGTGCTCATGCGCGAACAGCGAGACAGTTTGACAGAGTTTGGCGCGCGAATGAGTGCTTCGACCCGTCCCCAGACGCACGTGCTCAGGGCTGGCAACGCCTGTCGGCTACATGAACGGGCCGGCCAACCATGCTGTCCACCCCGTTAGCGAGCTCTGCGAGTTGCCGGCGGTCTGCACCCGTTGGCTGCGAGCGATGGGGATGTCTCCCTGCGGGTGAGTCCTCGCTTGCGTTTTTCAGGTGGCTCCGCTGTGGTGGGGCGGCCTCGGGCGGATCGGCGTGGCGGGTCGGCCGGAGAGGCCGCACGCCCGCCGCGCCGTCCGCGCGCGGCCGCCCGGCGACCCGCGAAGCGGGGCGCCCTTGAAGACGTAGAGAAAGTTCTCATCCGGCGGGATGCCGGGGCGCGCTGGGCGCCCGGACGTTGAGCAGGGCGCGGATCTTTCTTGCGGGGCGGCGCAGCAGGATGCTGTGTCGTTGTCGAGAGGGCAAGCTAGGCCGCCGACGACGTGCTGAGCAGGTCGTACAGGCGACTGAGTTCCGCACGTATTCCGCACGATCAACCGCAGGCGGTCGGTGACAGCCGGACACAGTCGGACAGGCGAGAATGGCCCCTGACCGCGTACATGCTGGTCAGGAGCCATTTCTTGGTGCTTGTAGAGGTGGGCAGGGGCGGGGTCGAACCGCCGACCTTCCGCTTTTCAGGCGGACGCTCGTACCGACTGAGCTACCTGCCCATGACGTGCTTCGCACGTCTGGCGGTCCTGACGGGATTTGAACCCGCGGCCTCCACCTTGACAGGGTGGCGAGCACTCCTAACTGCTCCACAGGACCTTGCTGATCCGAGCTTAGCGGCTCGGGGGATGTCTCCTGACCGGCTAGGGCCGTTCTTGGCGACGTCCGAGAGCATACGCGATGGCTGAGGTGGGCGCCAACTCGATATCGGTCAGGGGAGGCGGGCGGCTCGGAGGGCGGAGCGGCGGACCTTTCCGGCGTCGTCGCGGAGGGGGTCTTCGGTCCGTTCGAAGGTGCGGGGGAGCTTGTAGGGGGCTAGACGAGCCGTGAGGTGTTTTAGGAGGTCGGCGTCTGGGGTGGGGGTGCTTAGTTGGACGATCGCGTGGGGGACGTTGCCTAGGTCTTCGTGGGGGAGTCCTATTACGGCGGAGCTCGTCACGTTGGGGTGTTCTTCTAGGGCGGCCTCGATCTCGGCGGGGTACACGTTGGAGCCGCCTACGAGGATCATGTCGGTCTCGCGGTCGGTGAGGTAGAGGTAGCCGTCGGCGTCCATGTGGCCCATGTCGCCTAGGGACTCCCAGTTGGTGGTGGGGGTCTTGCCTAGGTAGGTGTACGTGGGGCCTGTCGTGGGGCGCATCCAGACTGTGCCTGTGGTGTTGGGGGGTGCGGGCTCTCCGGTGGGGGTGCGGATCTCTATTTCGCCCTTGATGGGGCGGCCTACGCTGCCTCGGTGTTCCAGCCACTCGGTGCCGCTGATGAGGGTCGCGGCTTGGGACTCGGTGCCGGCGTAGAGCTCCCAGATCTTTTCGGGGCCCAGCCAGTCGATCCAGGCCTGTTTGAGCCAGGGGGCTATGGGAGCCGCCAGGTGGAAGACGGTGCGGAGGGCTGGGAGGGGTGGTCTTTCTTCTAGGCGCCAGATGCGGTGCATCATCGTGGGCACCGCGTACATCCAGTCCACCTGGTGGTCTTGGAGGAGAGCTAGTGCTTTCGCGGCGTCGAAGCGCTCCATGAGGACCACGTGGTTGCCGAAGAGCAGGGCCGAGGCCATGGCCATGAAGGGGCCGTTGTGGGTCAGGGGTGCTGTCAGCAGGGCTGTGCGGTTCTCCTGCATCTGGCCTGCCAGACCGAAGAGGACCGCGTTTTCCAGGGTGCCGCTTTCTGTGGTGGCGATCAGCTTGGGACGGCCTGTGCTGCCTCCGGAAGTGAGGATTTTCCAGGGGCGGGGGACGGCTGGGGGTGGGGGCGTGGGGGGTTTGGCGGGGGTGAGGGGTTCTTCGATGGTCAGGGCGGGGTTTGCCAGGGCGAGGATGGCGGCTCGTTCGGCGGGCGGCATCTTCGGGGCGATGGGGATGGGTGTGCCGCCGGCCTTCCAGATGGCGAGGGTGGTGACTACGAAGTCCGGGCCGTTGGGGAGGATCAGGGCCACGCGGGAGCCGGGTTCGATGCCCTGATCTAGGAGCGCCCAGGCCAGGGAGTTGGATTTCTCGTCCAGCTGGCGCCGGGTGAGCGTTGTTGAGCCGCAGGTGAGGGCCGGGCGGTCCGGGGCTTGGGCTGCGAGGTCGGTGAGCGCCTGACCCATCGGGGTTCCTTCGGACACATCCGCTCCCTTCGCCTTATTCGCAACTTTAATCACAAGCCGTGCATCAGAGACAGCAGGTGATCCTTTATCGAGGAGCGTGATGATGCTACGGAAGCTGGCGGTCGCGGGGGTGGCCGGTGGGGTCGTGGGGCTGGTGCTGGTAGCCCCTGCTCATGCGGACACGACCGGAAGCAGCGCTAAGGCGCCCGCCGCCTGCTCGTTCGGGAAGCCCACCAAGTTCTCCAAGGTGGTCGAGCTGAAGCGGGGGAGCGTCCACGCCGGGACCAAGTGGCACCCGAACGGGTCGGTCACGGGGCGGTACGAGAAGTGGCACAAGAGTCAGGAGGGCGAGGGCTACTACGCGCCGTACGGGAAGGCCAAGACCCGCTACTTCGCGGCCAAGCCGGTCGTGTGCCTCATCGGGCACGACAAGCAGGGGCGGCTGACGCTCCACAAGGCCTCGCGGACGCAACTGCGGGCCACGGTCAACAAGCGCTACACCTGGCGTGACTTCGGCCTGGTCTACAACAAGCAGGGGCGGGTCACGAAGCTCGTGCAGATCTACCACCCGTAGAAGTCTTGGAAGGCCCCCGGTCCGTTTGGGCTGGGGGCCTTCTCGTCTCTATGGCTGGGCTTCCTTATCTATGCAAGCCAGATCTGTTCTAGACAAGGCCGGATCTGTGCCAGGCCAGGGCTCGGCGCTCTACCAAGAGGAAGATGGCGTTCAGGGCGAAGCCCAGGAGGCCCAGCAGGACTATGCCCTCCCAGACGCCCGGAACGTCGGTCGTGCCTTGGGCGAGCATCTGCAGGTAGCCGATTCCGTTCGTGCTCCCCACCAACTCGCTGATGACCATGAGGATGAGCGCGGTCGACAGGCTCAGGCGTAGGCCCGCGAAGATTTTGGGGGCGGAGGCCGGGAGGATGACCTGGAGGACGCGGGTGGTCCGCGAGAGGCGGAACGCGCGGGCGGTCTCCAGCTTGACCTGGTCGACGGAACGAGCGCCGTCCATCGCGTTCAGCAGCACGGGCCAGATGACGCCGAAGACGATCGTGGCGACCTGCATCTGGGTGCCGATCTTGAAGAGCACGATGAAGATCGGGACGAGCGTGGGCGGGGGGATGGCGCGAAAGAAGTGGATCAGCGGCGAGAGGTAGTCGGCCAGTCGTTCGGAACGGCCGGCGGCGATGCCGATGGCGATCCCGAGCAGGCAGGCCAGCGCCCAGCCCAGCAGGAGGCGGCCGAGGCTCGGGAAGATGTTGTCCATCGCCTGCTTGGTGAGGAACGCGTGCGACGCCGGGCCGGAGAACCAGTCCGTGTGCATGCGCTTGGCGATGTCGCTGGGCGGCGGGAAGAACTGGTTGCCCGCCTGCCGTGTCACCAGTTCCCAGACGACGGCGGCCACGGGGAGGATCCACAGGGCTGCCACGGCCTTGACGGGGCGCAGGAGCATGCGGCCGCTGCCCCGCGCTGATCTGGTGACGCCTGTCGAGCTGGTGCCCCCGGCTGATCTGGTGCCCCCGGCCGAGACGGTGCCGTCTGTCGATTTGGCGCCCCCGGCCGAGTCGGCGGCCCCGGCTGATCTGGCGCCTTCTGCCGAGCCGGTGGCCCCGGCTGATCGGGGGCCGTCTGCCGAGCGGGTGTCGTCTGTCGGTTTGGCGCCTGCGCCGCGTTCGGGGTGTTGGGGGGTCATGTCGCGGCCTCCTCTTTGTGCCAGCGGAAGAGGCGGCGTTCGGCGGCGGCCAGCAGGGCGTTGGCGAGGAGGCCGAGCGCGCCGGCCCAGGCGGTCGCGGCGAGCATCTGGTCGGTGCGGTCGGACGCGCCGGCGGTGGTGATGAACGTGCCGATGCCGGTGGCGCCGCCGACGATCAGTTCGGCGCTCACCGCGACGATCAGCGCGATGGCCGCGGACAGCCGGACGCCGGTGAGGATGAACGGGGCGGTGCTCGGCAGTGACACCCGGTAGAGCACTGAGAACGGGCCGAAACCGAAGGACGCGAGGGTCTCCTTGGCCACCGGGTCGACCTCGCGCAGCCCGTACAGCGTGTTGATCAGCATCGGCCAGCACGACGCGTACACGATCACCGACATCTGCATGTCGAGGGTGTCGGGGAACAGCAGCATCGCCAGCGGGATGATCGCGACGCCCGGGATCGGCCGCAGGAACTCGACCAGGGGGCGCAGCGCGGCCTCCAGGCGCGGAACGCTGCCCAGCAGCAGGCCGACCGGGATGGAGATCACCACGGCGAGGGCCAGCCCGAGCAGCCAGGCGGTGACGGTCGACTTCAGGTCGCCGAGGAACTCGCCGTCGGCGGCCAGCCGCGCCGCGTCCGCCAGGGTGGCGGACGGCGGCGGCAGCAGCGAACGGTCGACCAGGCCGGTGCGCGAGGCGAGTTCGGCCAGGGCGAGGAACCCCGCGGCGCCCAGGGCGCCGCGGAGCACTCGCCTGCGTGCGACTGCGGTGGAACGGGGGGTCACTGCTGGTTCGGGACGATCATGTCGGCCACCTGCGGCTTGCTCTTGATGTAGCCGTACTCGGACATGAGCTCGGCGACGCGTTGCAGCCGGGTCTGGCTCAAGGTCGTCGGGTAGCTGCCCAGGGTGATGATCGACGCGGTCTTCGCGGGGATCTGGGTGTAGGACGGGATCGTCTTGGTGACCTCCGAGCGGTCGCCGGCCGCGTCGTTCAGCGCCTTGTCGATGGCGCGCTGGAACGCGGCGACGGTCTTGGGGTTCTTGGCGGCGAACTTGTCGGTGCCGCCCCAGCCGGCGATCGGGAAGTCCTGCGTCGGGCCGGAGACCAGGTCGGCGAGCGGCTTGGCGCCGAGCTCGGCCTGCAGGTTGGTGACGAACGGCTCGACGGCGGCGACGGCGTCGACCGAGCCCTGCTTCAGCGCGGCGGCCATGCTGGGCAGCGGCACCGGAACGGTCTTGATGTCCTTCAGCGGGTCGAGGCCCTGGGCCTTGAGCGTCACCAGCAACAGCAGCTCGGTGATGCTCTTGGGCGCGGGCACGCCGATCGTCTTGCCCTTCAGGTCCGCGACCTTCTGGACCTTGGAGTCCTTGGCGGTGAGAAGGGAGAACGACTTGCTCGTGCCCTGGTAGCTGTCGGTGAACAGCTTGAATTTGATCGAACCGTTGTCCTGCGCGACGAACGTGGACACGTAGTTCAGCAGCGCCATGTCCATCGAGCCGTTGATGAGCTTCGGAGTGGCGTCCGGAGAGGCCTTGATGACCTGGGTCTTGATGGTCAGGCCTTCGGCTTTGAAATAGCCCTTCTTCTGCGCGATGAACAGCGGTGCGGAGTCCGGAACGGGCACCACCCCGATGTTCAGCAGGGGCTTTTCCAGGCCTTTGGGGTTGGGGGCGTTGTCGTCGCCGGAGCCGCCGCAGGCGCTGAGCGCCAGGGCGAGCGAGGCCACGAGACCGACACCGCGCCCGATGCGAGTCAACATCATTGTTGTTTTCCTTCGAGGGGAGCGATCGAAGAGTTTCTTCGAGGGGAGCGATCGAAGACGGCAGCACTGTAGTGACCGCGGGCTGAAAGATCACGCAGTGGCGGGCGACGGGTACGCCGCGGCAGGACCAAATCAGCGGCAGGATGGCCCCGGGGTCACCCAGGGTGATCACCGTTGAGCAGGAACGATGCCCTCTTTTTCGCTTTTGTGGCCGAAGTTCCTAACATGACCGAGATCACCAACGCTCGTGACACCTGAGAAAGGCTTTGACGCTCATGTCTGCACCACCCGACGGCGCCAACGACGGCACCGACGGCATCCAGGGCACCGACGACGGCATCGAGGGGAGCGAGGACACCGGCGACGGCACCGAGAGCACCGACGGCGCCGAGGGCTACCAGCGGGGGCTCGGCACCCGGCAGATCCAGATGCTGGCCATCGGCGGAACGATCGGAACCGGGCTCTTCCTCGGCGCCGGCAAGAACATCGCCAAGGCGGGACCCAGCCTGATCCTGACCTACGCGGTCGCCGGGATCATGCTGTTCTTCGTCATGCGGGCGCTCGGTGAGCTGCTCACCTACCGCCGCGCCGAGGGCGGGTTCGCCGGTTACGCGCGCGAGTTCCTCGGGCCGTTCTGGGGGTACGCGACGACCTGGACGTACTGGATCATCTGGGTGACGACCGGCATGGCCGAGCTGACGGCCGCCGGGCTCTACATCCAGAAGTGGTGGCCGGGCGTCGAGCAGTGGCAGACGGCCCTGGTCGCGCTCGTGGTGCTGTTCGTGGTCAACCTGATCTCGGTGAAGATCTTCGGCGAGCTCGAGTTCTGGTTCGCCATGATCAAGGTCGCCGCGATCGTGATGATGCTGCTGGTCGGCATCGCGGTGCTGGCGTTCGGGTTCGGCGACGCGGGCAAGGACGCCGCGGTCAGCAACCTGTGGTCGCAGGGCGGGTTCTTCCCCGAGGGCGTCAGCCCGATGCTGATGACGCTGCAGATGGTGCTGTTCGCCTACCTCGGCGTGGAGCTGGTCGGCGTCACCGCCAGCGAGGCCCGCGACCCCGAGAAGAACATCCCGCGCGCCATCAACTCGCTGCCGCTCCGCTTCGCGCTCTTCTACCTCGGCTCGCTGCTGGTGATCCTGTCGGTGGTCCCGTGGACCGGCTTCAAGGACGGCGCCAGCCCGTTCGTGCTGGCCTTCGAGAAGATCGGCATCCCCGGCGGCGCGGACATCGTCAACTTCGTCGTGCTGACCGCCGCGCTGTCGTCGTGCAACGCGGGCGGGCTCTACTCGACCTCGCGCATGCTGCGCACCGCGGGCGTGAACGGCGACGGCCCGAAGGCGCTGGCCAGGCTGAACGGGCGGGGCGTCCCCGTCCTCACCGTGATCATCTCGACCGTGGTGATGGGCATCGGCGTCGTGATCAACGCGATCGTCCCGGACAAGGCGTTCGAGTACATCACCTCGGTCTCCACGGGCGGCGCGATCCTGGTCTGGGGCGTCATCGTCGTCGCGCACCTGGCGTACCGCCGCAAGGTCGCCGTGGGCGCGCTGCCGCAGGCGCCCTACAAGATGCCCTGGGCGCCGTACACCAACTGGCTCGTGCTGGCCTTCTTCGCCTTCGTCACAGTGACGATCGCCTGGGAGTCCGACACGCGCATCGCGCTGTACGTCATGGCGGCCTGGATGGTGCTCATCGTGGCCGGCTGGGCCCTGCTGGGCGGCTTCACAGGCAAACGCCAGGCCCAGGTCGCTGCCACGCCGCACGAGGTCCAGCCCGCCGAACGCTGACCCTCGCCGGAACGCTGACCCTCGCCCGACGGCAAAGCCTTACTCGACGGCTGAGCCTTACTCGACGGCTGAGAATGCCGGGTCGCCAGTACGAGTCGTACGGCGGCCCGGCATCTTCATCCCACCCAGGCCAAACCCTTAGGCGGCCAGGTCGACCAGGCGCCCATCGCGGAGTTCGGCGCGCGAGCCGGTGAAACTGCTCTGGAAACGCCGGTCGTGCGACACCACCAAGAGCGACCCCTGGAACGAGCCCAATGCCTCCTCCAGCTCCTCGATCAGAGCCAGCGACAGGTGATTCGTGGGCTCGTCCAGGATCAGCAGGTCCGCCGGGCGGGACACCAGGCGGGCCAGCTCCAGCCGCCGCCGCTGCCCGACCGAAAGCACCGACGCCGGGCGCCGCAGGTCCGCCTCCCGGAACAGCCCCAGCGCCAGCAGCGCCTCGGCATGCTCGTCCGGCGGCCCGGGCAGACCCTCGGCGAACGTCGCGAGCACGCTCCGCCGGGACCGTTCGACCGGCAGCTCCTGCCGCAGGAATCCGATCCGCCGCGGCCGCTTGACCTTGCCGTGGTCCTGCGCCAGATCACCCGCGAGAACGCGAAGCAAGGTCGTCTTGCCAGCGCCGTTCGGCCCGTTCAGCAGCATCCGCTCGCCGGGCGCCAGCCGGAACTCCTCGACGTCCAGCCGCCCCGAGACCCGCACCCCGGCCAGCTCGGCCGTCAGCCCGTCCCCCTTGCCGCCCTCGATCCGCGCGGCGAAGCGCAACGGGTCCGGCGGGCGCGGCACCGGATCGGCGTGCAGCCGTTCCAGGCGTTCGCGAGCGTTGCGGATCAGCGCGGACACGCCGCCTTCGTGGGAACGCCGGTGACGACCGGACATGCGCTCCTCCCGCTTGTTCGGGCCGAGCGAGCCGAGCCGTTGCGCACCCGACTCGGCCAGCTCGGTCTGCCGGGCGACCTCGGCGACCCAGTCGGCGTAGTCCTGCTCCCAGCGGCGGCGGGCGGCGGCCTTGGCGGCGAGGTAGCCGTTCCAGCCGTCGCCGTACCGCGTGACGGTCCTGCGGTCCCGGTCGACCTCCAGGATCGCGGTCGCGAACCCGTCCAGGAACGCCCGGTCGTGCGTGACCGTCACGACCGTTCCGCGGTGCGCGCGCAGCTGCGTCTCCAGCCACGTCACCGCCTGGGCGTCCAGGTGGTTGGTCGGCTCGTCCAGGAGCAGCAGCTCGGGCGCGGCGGCCAGCACGCAGGCCAGCCCGAGCCGCGACTGCTCGCCGCCGGACAGGCTGCCGAGCGCCCGGTCGCGCGTGATGTGCGCCAGCCCGAGGCCGTGCATCGCGGCGTCGACGCGCACGTCGGCCTCGTAGCCGCCGCGCGCCTCGTACGCCTCGAGCAGATCGCCGTACGCCGCGAGCCGCTCGGCCGTGGCCCCGGTCCCGGCCTCGGTTCCGGCCCCGGTCCCGGCCTCGGTTCCGGCCTCGGTCCCGGCCCCCGCCTCGGTCCCGGCCTCGGTCCCCGCCTCGGTCCCGGCCTCGGCCAGTCCGGCTTCGGCCTCGCGCATCCGGCGTTCCAGCTCGCGCAGGTCGGCCAGCGCCAGGTCGACGGCATCGGCCACGGTGAGGCCGGGATCAAGGTCGAGCGTCTGCCCGAGATGGCCGACCCCTCCGGGCGCGACGACGGTGACCTCCCCGCCGTCGGGTTCCTCCTCGCCCGCGATGAGGCGGAGGAGCGTGGATTTGCCGGACCCGTTCTCGCCGATGACGCCGACCTTTTCGCCGGTACGGACGGTGAGACTTACTTGATCGAGCACGGCATGGCCTTCGTACGCCTTGGTGACGTCCTTCAGGCCGAGTTGTGAGACTTCGGTGTGATGATCGCGGTGGCGGGTCATGTGGTTCGACCTCCAGCTGACGTGCGCCCGGCCGTACGGAACGGCCGGGGAATCGGATCTAGGACTGGCTGATCCGCTCACCGGGGTCGCGCATGGTCGTACGAGGTCGCGCAAAACCGCATCCAAACGCGCAGAGCATGCGCGGAACACGTTCACACGCAGCGCGGAAGCACACGCAGCGCGGAACACGCGCACGCGCAGCGCGGAACACGTTCACACGCAGCGCGGAACACGCGCACACGCAGCGCGGAACACGCGCAGCGAACTGAGCCGCCACACGAACATGGACGGCGGCATGCGCACGGAGAACACAAAGGATGCGAGGGAGAGCAGACACCCGGCAGCGACGGGGCGGTGAGCCTTCAACCGGCGAACGCGGCGCTCAGAGGGCCGCGGCGGCGCGGGAGGCTAGAGGTAGAACACCCCGAACTGGAGAGTGCTGCACAGAGTTCCCATGCACGTCAGGATACACAAACGTTCATTCCCCAGCCTGTGACGGTCGTCATACCCTGGTGATGATCGTGGGTCTTGAGCGTCTCGCGTTCTATCGTGAGTTCGGACGAGAACTCGGCCGGACAAGGGCGGCGGCGGGGGTGACGGTGTGGGCAAGGCCTTGGCCCGAAGTCTGAGTGCCCGGCTGGAGGAACTCCCCGGGGTTCCCCGCACGATGCTCGAGGTCCGCGTGCGCTGGGTCCTCCTCGTCGTGGTCGCGGTCGCCAACACCGGCGGTCTGCTGGTCGTGCTGCTCATGGCCACGTTCGTGGTCCCCGACCCGCCGCTGGAGAACGCCGACCAGGCTCACCTCGTGAACGCGCTCGCGCTCTTCGGCTACCCGATCGCCGCCATGCCCCTCGCCCTCTACATCGGCTTCCGGCTCTGGCTTCCGGTCATCCGGCTCGTACGCGAGGGCGGCGTGCCCGACCAGCAGCAACGCCGGGCCGTGCTGCTCGGCCCCCTCCGCGTCGCGCTCGTCCTCGGCGCGGGCTGGATGATCGGCGCGATCGGCTGGTTCGTGATCGACCTGATGCTCTTCACGCCCCGCCTGGCCGTGAAGGTCGGCCTGACCGCGATCCTCGGCGCGATGACCACCTGCACGGTGGTCTACCTGCTGTCCGAACGCCTGCTGCGCCCCGCCGCGGCCCTCGTTCTGGCCACCGAACGGCCCCGCCGCATCAAGCTGCCCGGCGCGATCACCCGGGTGGTCCTGGCCTGGGCGCTCGGCACGGCCGTCCCGATCTTCGGCCTGATGTGCGTCGGGATCGCCGCGCTGGCCGTCCCCGGGATCAAGGCGACGCAGCTGTCGATCACGATCCTCGGCCTGGGCGCGGTGGCCCTGCTGGTCGGCCTCCCGATCATCTACATCGCGATCCGCGCCATCGCCGACCCGATCAAGTCCGTACGGCGCGGCATGGCCCAGGTGGAGAAGGGCGACCTGGACACCGAGGTCGAGGTGTACGACGCCAGCGAGATCGGGCAGCTCCAGGCGGGCTTCAACCACATGGTCGCGGGCCTGCGCGAGAACGCCCGCCTTCGCGACCTGTTCGGACGCCACGTCGGTGAGGACGTCGCCGACCTCGCCTTCGAACGCGACATCGAGCTCGGCGGCGAGACCCGCGAGGTCGCCGTCCTGTTCGTCGACATCGCCGGCTCCACCACGCTCGCCGAGACCCGCGCGCCCGACGAGGTCGTCGTGCTGCTCAACCTGTTCTTCGGCGTCGTCGTCGAGGCCGTCAACGGCCACGGCGGCTGGATCAACAAGTTCGAGGGCGACGCCGCGCTCGCGATCTTCGGCGCCCCGGCCGAGCTGGAGGACCCGGCGGGCGCGGCCCTCGGCGCCGCCCGCGACCTGGCCGTACGCCTGACCGATGAGGTCCCGCAGCTGATCGCCGGGATCGGCGTCTCCGCCGGCCCGGTCGTCGCCGGCTACATCGGCGCCGAGCAGCGCTTCGAGTACACCGTCATCGGCGACCCGGTGAACGAGGCCGCCCGCCTCAGCGACCTGGCCAAGGTCTCGCCCGGCCGCGTCCTCGCCTCGGGCACCGTCCTGGAGCTCGCGCACCTCGCCGAGGCCGACGAGTGGGACGTCGGCAAGCCCGTCACCCTGCGCGGCCGCAGCCGCCAGACCCGCCTCGCCACCCCGCGCCCGCGCGTCATCCCCGAGATCGCCTCCCCCGACGGCGGTGGCCGCCGTCGCCGCCTCCGCCGCCCCCGCGTACGCCGAGGTATCCGCCGCGCCATCCGTGCCCCCCTCAGCTTCCCCCGCACACCCCCCGCAGAGGTCACCCCCCTCGTAGTTCCAGAGCAACCCCCCGCCCCCACCGCCGTTCCACCTCGCCCACCCCAACCCCGCCCCGCCGACCCGCCGCACCCCGCCTGACGCCGGTTCGCGGCGCGGCTGAACGGGTGACGAACGGGGGGCGTCCGGGGGTCTATGGGCAAGGAAATGGCTGCGGAACGTCACTGCGGTTACACGATCCGCTACCATCCCTTTACTTGCGTGTCATGAAGCGGCTCAAGAGTTAGAGGCGGCCCCCTCCGACCCCCATGAGGTGATCATGCTCCGCCGGATCGGTCTGCCCCTCGCCAGCACGGTGGCCGTGTCGGCCATCGCCGTCCCGTCGGCCATCGCCGTCCCGCCCGCGATCGCCGCCGCCCCCTCCGCGACCGTCCCCCTGCCCCTCCCGAAGACCAAGGCCGCCAAGGCCAGGCCCGCGAACGTCGGGCATCGCGGCGCCGCCTCGCTGGCGCCCGAGAACACGATCGTCGGCTTCAAGATGGCACGCTCCAAGCACGCGAACCTCTTCGAGTTCGACGTGCAGGAGACCAAGGACCACAAGCTGGTCCTGATGCACGACGCGACGCTGGCCCGTACGACGAACGTCGAGTCGGTCTATCCCGGCCACTCGTACCGGGTCAAGAGCCTCACGCTCGCCCAGGTCAAGAGGCTCGACGCGGGCTCGTGGTTCGGGTCCAGGTACAAGCGCACTCGTGTGCCGACGCTGGGCGAGGCCCTGCGCGCCATGAAGGGCAGCGGCCTGGGTGCGCTGCTGGAGATCAAGAACCCGTCCCTCTACCCGGGCATCGAGCGCCGCATCGCGACCGAGCTCAAGCACAACAGCGCCTGGCTGCGCCCCGACCCGCGCGAGCGGCGGCTCATCGTCCAGTCGTTCGACTGGACCTCGGCGCGGCGGTTCCACCGGCTGCTGCCGAAGGTGCCGATCGCCCTGCTGGGTACGCCGAGGACCTCGCAGCTGCCCTCGCTCGGCAAGTGGGCCGACCAGATCAACGCGACCTACACCGACATCAGCCCTGCCTACGTCCGCGCCATCCACCGGCAGAAGATGGAGATCTTCACCTGGACGGTGGACGGCACGGGGTCGATGCGCCGCGTGCTCGGCTACGGCGTGGACGGGGTCATCTCCAACAAGCCCGACGTGCTGGCCCGCGTGCTGAACGCCCGTACCAACGCCTAGGCGAACGCCTAGGCGAACGCCTAGGCGAACGCGTCACCAGAGGCCAGGCCTGCGGCGAGCCCCGATCTCCTTCCGCTCCGGGGCTCGCCGTGGGCCGTCTCTGCCGGCCGGTCTGTCGGCCGGTCTTTCGGCCGGTCTGTCGGCCGACCCGGTGATCTTCTTTGCCGTGCCCTGTCCGGTCTTGCTCAACAGATGACCGGATCCCGGGTTGAGACCTGCCTGCCGGGTGGTTTCCTCGCCTACGGGAGGTCGGGTGACCAGACGGCACACATGGTCCATACGGGTCCGCATGACCCTCGTGACCACGACGATCGCGGCGCTGCTCGGCGCCGTCATCGTCATGCTCGTGATCGTCGGGGTGCGCGGCCGGATCGTGGACTACGAGCAGGAGAAGACGACCTCCACCGCGCTGGAGACCGTGCACGTGATCAAGCGGGGCACGCTGCCCCCGATCCTGCCGGGCTCCGACGACGCCAGCGTGCAGGTGCTGAACGCGCAGGCCCGCGTGGTCGCCTCGACCTCCGACCTGACCGGCAAGGCGCGCATCGCCGACTTCAGGCCGTCGGAGAAGAGCGTGTACGCCAGCCGGTCGCTCTGCCCGCCGCACGGGATGGACGGCTGCATGACGGTCGTGTCGTTCCGCGTCTACCAGTCCGACGGCGACTGGATCGTGTACGCCGCCAACCCGCTCACGCCCTGGTACGGCAGCGCCGGCCTGTGCGTCTTCATCATCTGCGGCGCCCTGCTCGTCGTGCTGATGGTCGGGATCATGACCTGGCGTACGGTCGAC
This sequence comes from Actinomadura barringtoniae, assembly GCF_017573505.1. Taxonomy (GTDB): domain Bacteria; phylum Actinomycetota; class Actinomycetes; order Streptosporangiales; family Streptosporangiaceae; genus Spirillospora; species Spirillospora barringtoniae. The sequence continues at coordinate 155,718 of NZ_JAGEOJ010000026.1, read as the reverse complement.
CGCACGCTCGCCCCGGTGGACGCGATCCGGGCCGAGCTCGCGGAGATCACCGCGACCGAGTCGGGCCGCCGCGTTCCCGTTCCGGCCAACCGGGACGAGCTGCGCGCGCTCGCCGAGTCGGCCAACGCCACCCTGGACCGGCTGGACGCCGCGATCGAGCAGCAGCGCCGCTTCACCTCCGACGCCTCGCACGACCTGCGCAGCCCGATCACCGGCGCGCGCACGCAGGTCGAGGAGGCGCTGATGTATCCGGAGGACGCCGACTGGCCCCGCGTGGGCGAGGCGGTCCTCGGCAGCCTCGACCGGCTGAACGCGATCGTGTCCGACCTGCTGGAGCTCGCCCGGCTGGACGCGAGCGCCGAGCCGCCGCAGGACAGGATCGACCTCGGCGAGCTGGTCTCCACCGAGCTGGCCCGTACGCCGCGCGACAAGGAGTTGCGTCCCCGGCTCGACCGCAACGTCGTCGTGCGCGGCGACCGCCTGCGCCTGGCGCGCCTGCTCACGAACCTGCTGGACAACGCCGAACGCCACGCCACCGAACGCGTTGACGTCACCGTACGGGCGGATGGCGACAGCGCGGTCCTCGAGGTGACCGACGACGGTTCCGGCATCGCTCCGGCCGACCGGGAACGCGTCTTCCAGCGCTTCGCCCGCCTCGACGAAGCCCTCAGCAGGGACGCGAACGGCACCGGTCTCGGCCTGCCGATCGCCCGCGAGGTCGCCCGCGCGCACGGCGGAACGCTCACCATCGAGGACAGCCCGCGCGGTGCCCGCTTCGTCCTCCGCCTGCCTCTAGCCCCTTAGCGGGCGAGCCGTTAGCGACGGCTCAGCTTGTAGACGTCACCGGCCTGCACCAGCAGCCAGCCACCCGCCGCCAGCGCCGGACCGCGTTCATCGGCGTACGAGCCGGTCCGCACGTCATAGACGCGCGCCCGGCCCCCATCGCCGTCCTCGTCGTCCCCGGAGTAGACGACCACGTGGGCACCGACGCTGACCTGGTTCGAGCTGCTCTCGTAAGCGGGCAGGCGTACGGAACGTTCGGCGCCGGTCGCGCGGTCGCGGATCGTGAGGTCATCGCCGACCACCCAGGCGATCGCGTTCGGCCCGGCCGCGATCTCGTCCGGTGAACGCGGCGCGCGAGGCACTGCGGACTTCGCGCCCGAACGGACGTCCACCTGCCAGGTCTTCACGCCATCGCTCACGAAGGCGAGCGGGTAGGAGAAGCCCTTCAGGAGTCCCTTCACCAGGATCGTCCGGGTAGGGCCGTCGCACCCGGAAGCCACCGCCACGCCCCGGCCGCCCACGCGCCCCCACACGACCAGCCCTCGCTCGGTATAGAACCGATCGCGCCCGCTCCAGCCGTCCCCGATCGTCCGCACGACGCCGTTCGGCCCGAGGCACTTCAGCCGCTCGCCCTCAGGCCACACCTGCACGCGATCCCCGACGGCCATCGTCCACAGATAAGGCAGCGACCCGGCGCCGGTGCTCTGCACCCGACGCGGAACGACGACTGACGGTCCGGCCGTCCACACACCCCCACGCGGCTCCGACGCGCCATCGGACCCGACCGAGACGGAAGTGCCGAGCACGGTCCCGTCCGACCCCAACGCCATCGCCTTGAACCGTTGCCCACCGGCCAGACCACGCTGGATCGTCACGGCACTCGGCGGAGCCACGGCCACCGCCGCCGGTGCGGGATCAGAGCCGTTCCGAGCGCCCGCGACCCCGACGACCACAGCCCCGCACACCACGAACGCGCCGGCCGCGGCGACAGCACGGCGACGGCGGCGCCGCGCGGCCGTACGGGTCAGGATGCGTTCGGCAAGCCCGGCAGGCGGGGGATCAGCGACGAGGAGGGTCCGCAGCTGCTCGGCGACGTCGCGTTCCAGGTCATCCACGGGAGTCCTCCTCGGCGGTCGTCGCCGCCGTCCGCAGCTTGGCCAGCGCCCGTGAGGCCTGGCTGCGCACGGTCCCCGGCGAGCAGCCGAGCATCGCGGCGATCTCGTTGTCCTCGAGCTGCTCCACGTACCGCAGCACCAGCACCACCCGCATGCGCGGCGGTAGCCCGCCGAGCGCGGCGGCCAGCCCGGCGTCGGCCGTCACCCGCTCGAATCCGGGGTCGAGCGTGCCCCGGTCAGGCGGGTCGGGTGTCAGCTCCTCGCGCCCCGAACGCCGCCACCGGTTGGACATGATCCGGACCATCGCCGTGCGGACGTAGCCCTCCGGGTCGTCCTTGCGGCGCACCCGCCACCAGCTCGCGCCGGTACGGGTCAGCGCCTCCTGCACCAGGTCCTCCGCGTCGTGCCGGTTGCCGGTCAGCACGCACGCGTAGCGGTAGAGCGCGGGGAGGCGATGCTCGACGAACTCCTCGAACGCCCCGAGCTGCGGATCGGGTGTCGGCACGGCGCACCTCCCTCAGCCAGGGACACACGGCACCGCCGTTTCGCTGCACGCCGCCGCGCACAATCTTTCCCGAGATCAGAGCGACAGCAGCGTTCCGACACCCTCCGCGCGAGCACGTTCGACGATCTGCGCCGCCGCGGCCGTGTCCTGAACGCCCAGGCCAACGCTGTTGTAGAAGACGATGTCGTCAGCGGAACGCCGCGCTTCGGCCACCCCGGCGACCACCGACCCGAGCGAGATCAGATCACCCGCCGCCAGCCCTCCGGCCACGATCGACCCCGCCTGCTCAAGCGAAGTCTCAACGTCATCGACCACGACGACCGAAGCCCGTTCAAGCAGCTCACCGTCGACCTCGGTCCGGTCCGGGGCGAACGATCCGACGCTCACCACCGTGCATCCCGGCGACAGCCACGAGCCGTGCACGACGGGCTTCTCACTGGTCGTGCAGAGCGCCACCATGTCAGCCCCCGAGACCGCCTCCCGAGCGCTCCCGGCCACCCGTCCTCCGCAATCCGCGGCCAAGGCCTCCGCGGCGGCGGCCGTACGCGAGAAAAGCCGTACCTCCGCCACCTCACGCACGGCGCGGATGGCATCGACATGCGCACGCCCCTGAACGCCACACCCGATGACCGCGAGCCGCGAAGCGTCCGGCACGGCCAAACAGTCGATCGCGACGGCACTCGCAGCAGCCGTGCGCAACGTCGTGACCGACGTTCCCTCGATGATGGCCGCGGGCCGACCGTCCTCCGGATCGAGCACGGTCACCATGGCGTGCACGCTCGGCAGCCCGCGTCCCGGATTGCCGGCGTTCACGCTGCCGAACTTGGCGACCGGACCGGTGCCCGGCAGCCGTGACAGGTAGCAGAACGCGACGTCGTCACCGGCGGGCAGCAGCGCGCGCGGCGCGAGCAGCGCCTCGTCGCGCCCGAGTGCGCCGAACGCGGCCCGCTGCGACTCGATGGCGGTGCCGACGTCGAACACCGCGTGGACGTCGGCGGCGGACAGCAGTAGCACGTCGCTCATACACGGCCATCCTGCGTGCCGCCGCCCGCGCTGCCAAGGCCGGGAGGCCAAGCGGTGCTTATCGATCTCTACACGAGTTCGCGCCCTTGCTCATCTCGACGGGTGGCACCGCCGCGTCACAGGGTTGTCCGAACCGCTACGGAACGCCCGAACCCCCGAATCGCTCGAACCGCTACCGGTCCGACAAGTGACGGAGAAGCCCGATGCCGTTCTTCCCTCCGCCGTCGTCCCTGTCCCTGTCCGGGGCCTCGTCCAGGGCCCCGTCCAGGTCCCCACGCGCAGTGGTGACGATCCTGTCCATCGGCCTCCTCACCCTCCCGTTCGCCACCGCCTGCAAGGGCGGCGGCAGCAGCGGCGGGAGCGGCGGGTCAGGCGGCGGCGACATCAAGATCGGTGTGCCCGTGCCGCTCAGCGGCGACTCCGCCTCCGCCGGGCAGGACATCCTGGCCGCCGCCAAGGTCGCCGCCGACGAGGTCAACAAGGCCGGCGGGGTGAACGGCAAGAAGATCCAGATCGTGGAGGCCGACGACGCGTGCAGCGCCCAGCAGGGTGCGCAGGCGGCGCAGAAGCTCCTCAACAGCAAGGTGGTCGCGGTGGCGGGCGGCTACTGCTCGTCGGCCGCGGTGCCCGCCGTGCCGATCTTCGGCCGCCGGAACGTCCCGTTCGTCATCGACGCCGCGACCAACCCGGTGCTGACCGAGACCGGCAAGGGCAAGGTCTTCCGTACCTGCGGCCGCGACGACAAGCAGGGCCTGTTCGCCGCCAAGTTCATGACGGGCGAGCTGAAGGCCAAGCGGATCGCGGTGCTGCACGACAACACGACCTACGCCAAGGGCCTGGCGGACGCGGCGGCCGACTCGGTCAAGCAGGAGGGCGGCGGCGCGCAGGTCGTCTACAACGACGCGCTCCAGCCTGGCCAGTCCGACTACACCCCGGTGCTCACCAAGATCGCCTCGACCAAGCCCGACGTTCTCTACTTCACCGGTTACTTCGCGGAGGCGGGCCTGCTCGCCAAGCAGCGCAAGCAGCTCGGCCTGAAGTTCGCGCTGATGGGCGGGGACGCGACGACCGACAAGACCGTCGTCAAGACCGCGGGCTCGGCCGCCGAGGGCTACATGGCGACCACGGCCCCGCTGGCCAAGGACCTGCCGACCGCGTCCGCCTTCGTCACCGCCTACAAGACCAAGACCGGCGCCGACCCGGGCCCGTTCTCGGTGTACGAGTACGACGCGGTCAAGGTCATCGCCAAGGCCATCGGCGACGCCAAGTCGACCAAGGGCGAGGACATCACCAAGGCGCTGCACGCGATCAAGGGCTACCAGGGCATCACCGGGCCGGTGTCGTTCGACGACAAGGGCGACCGCGACGGCCTGCTCTACATCACGGTCGCGGTGAAGAACGGCGACTTCGCCGGCTACAAGAAGCTCGACGACGCCGGCACCACCTGGGTCGACGTCAAGTCCGCATGAACGACTTCGTCCAGTACCTGGTCAACGGCCTGACCATCGGCTCGTTCCTGGCGCTGATCGCGCTCGGCTACTCGATGGTCTACGGCGTCGTCCGGCTGATCAACTTCGCGCACGGCGACATCTTCATGATCGGCGCGTTCGCCGGGTTCAGCGTGCTGACCACGATCGGCGTCACCGGCGGGATGGCGCTCCCGGCCGTGCTGGCGGCGGTGGTGATCGGCGCGCTGACCACCGGCGTCGTCGGCACGGGCATCGCGCGGGTCGCGTACACGCCGCTGCTCAAGGCGCCGCAGCTGTCGCTGTTCATCGCCGCGATCGGGGTCTCCCTCGCGCTGCAAGAGGGCGTCAAGGTGTGGACCGACGCGCGCTTCAAGTCGTACCCGAACGCGCTGGACGACGGGCAGATCCTCGGCGGCTCCGTGCGCGTCACCTACGGGCAGCTCGTTCTGGTGGTGCTCTCGGTGGTGCTGATGGCGGGCCTGTGGTTCTTCATCACCCGCACGGTCACCGGCACCGCGATGCGGGCGTTGGCCATGGACCGCGATGCCGCACGCCTGCAGGGCATCAACGTCGAGCGCCTCATCCTGATGACGTTCTTCATCGGCTCGGTTCTCGCCGGCGCGGCAGGGGTGATGTACGGGCTCTACTACACGCAGATCAGCTTCGGGATGGGCTTCCTCATCGGGCTGCGCGCGTTCACCGCGGCTGTCCTCGGCGGCATCGGCAACCTGCCCGGAACGATGGCGGCGGGGATCTTCATCGGCCTCGTGCAGTCGTTCTCGGCGGGCTACATCTCCTCCCGCTGGACCGACGTCATCATCTTCGCGCTGCTGATCGGCGTGCTGGCGCTGAGACCGACCGGCCTGTTCGGCGAACGGGTGGTGGAACGCGCATGACCCTTGATTCCACACTGCTGCGCTTCTCCGGCTGGCCGGTCCTGATCCTGCTCACCGCGGTCCTCGGGCAGTTCCTGGACGACTACGCGCTGACCGTCGCCGCGAGCATCATCATCTACGCGATCCTCGGCCTCGGCATCAACATCGTGGTCGGCTACGCGGGCCTGCTGGACCTCGGCTTCGCCGCGTTCTACGCGATCGGCGCCTACGTCTCGGGCCTGCTGATCCTCAAGCAGGGCTGGAACTTCTGGCTGACGCTGCCGGTCGCGATCGCCGCCGCCGCGATCGCCGGACTGATCATCGGCTATCCGACGCTGCGCCTGCGCAGCGACTACCTGGCGATCGTGACGCTCGGCTTCGGCGAGATCATCCGCATCACGGTCGTGAACCTGGAGGTGACCGGCGGCCCGAACGGCCTGACCGGCATCCCGCCGGTGACGATCGCGGGCCGCGAGTTCGTGACGCCGGTCGACTTCTTCTACCTGGTCCTGGTCTTCTTCGTGGTCGTGCTGGCGGTCACTGGCCTGCTGGCGCGGTCGCGGCTGGCGTACGCGTGGCGGGCCGTACGGTCCGACGACCGCGCGGCCGAGGCGGTCGGCGTCCCGACGCGGCGCGTGAAGCTGCTGGCGTACGTGCTGGGCGCGGCGGTCGGCGCGGTCGCGGGCCCGCTGAACGCGGCGCAGCTCGGCACCGTCGACCCGTCGAACTTCACCTTCCTGACCTCGCTGTTCGTCCTGCTCGTCCTCATCATCGGCGGGATGGGCAGCCGTCCGGGCGTGGTGGTCGGCGCGGTCGTGGTCGTGGCGCTGCCCGAGGTGCTGCGGACCGTTCAGGAGTACCGGGGCCTGATCTTCGCGCTGCTGCTGATCGTGATCATCCTCGTCCGCCCGCAGGGCGTGTGGCCCGCGCGCTTCCGGCCGCTGACCCTGCCCGACCTGGCGCCCGAGCCCGAACGCAGGACGGCCGAGGGACGGCTCCTGGAGATCACCGGGCTGTCGCGGCGGTTCGGCGGCGTCACGGCCGTCGAGGACCTCGACCTCACGCTCGACGCGGGCGAGGTCATCAGCGTGATCGGCCCGAACGGCGCGGGCAAGACGACGGCGTTCAACTGCATCACCGGCATGATCGTCCCGTCCACCGGCACGGTCGCGGTGAACGGCCATGACGTCGCGGGCCGCGCCCCGCACCGCGTCGCCGCCGCCGGCCTGGCCCGCACGTTCCAGAACATCCGGCTCTTCGACGACATGACCGTCGCCGAGAACGTCCTCATCGGCCGCTTCGCCCGCGACCGGGGGCTGCTGCGCCGCCTCGGCGCCCGCGACCTGGAGGCGGTGCGCCGCTGCCTGGACTTCGTGGGCCTGTCCGACGCCGCGACCCGTTCCGCGAGCGCCCTCTCCTACGGCGAGCGCCGCCGCCTGGAGATCGCCCGCGCGCTGGCCGCCGACCCGGCCGTGATCCTGCTGGACGAGCCCGCCGCCGGCGCCAACCCGACCGAGAAGCAGGCGCTCATGGGGCTCATCGCGCAGATCCGCGCGCTCGGCATCGCGGTGGTGCTGATCGAGCACGACGTCGCGCTGGTCATGTCGGTGTCCGACCGGGTCACCGTGCTGGAGTACGGCCGGACGATCGCCGCCGGGCCGCCCGCCGACATCCAGGAGGACCAGCGGGTGATCGCCGCCTACCTGGGCGTTCCCGACGACCCCGAGACCGATCTCGTCGCGGAGGTACTGGGATGAGCCTGCTGGAGATCTCCGGCCTGACCAGCCGTTACGGCCAGGTCGAGGCGCTCACCGACATCTCGTTCGAGGTGGGAGAGGGCGAGATCGTCGCGCTCCTCGGCAGCAACGGCGCGGGCAAGACGACCACGCTCCGCACGATCAGCGGCCTGCACCGCGCGCACGCGGGCCGCATCGTCTTCGACGGCGCCGACATCACCAGGCTCAAGGCGCACCAGGTGGTCACCAAGGGGCTCGGTCACGTACCCGAGGGCCGCCGCGTCTTCGCGGCGCTGACCGTCGCCGAGAACCTCCTCCTGGGCGCCTACCAGCGGCGCCGCGACCGCACGTACGTCGCGGCCCGCCGCGAGGAGATCTACGAGATGTTCCCGCGCCTGGGCGAACGCCGTGCTCAGCTCGCGGGCCTGATGTCGGGCGGCGAGCAGCAGATGCTCGCGATCGGCCGCGCGCTCATGCACCGGCCGCGCCTGCTCGCCCTGGACGAGCCGACGATGGGCCTGGCGCCGCAGACCGCGCAGCAGGTGCTCAAGGTCGTGCGCGACATCCGCGACCAGGGCACGACGATCCTCATCGTGGAGCAGAACGCCCACCAGACCCTGCGGCTGGCCGACCGCGCGTACGTCCTGGAGTCCGGCGGCATCGTGCTGGACGGCACGGGCGCCGAGCTGGCCGAGGACCCGCGCGTGAAGGCCGCCTACCTGGGAGGCGACCCCGTCATCGACACCCCCGCATAGCCTTCCGTCCCCGTTTCCGTTTCTGTCCCCGCCCACGTTCGCAGCAGCTGGAGTGCCGCCTCGGCGGCGGTGTCGGCGGCCGGAGTGAAGGTGACCAGGCGCTGGCGCGGGTCGCCCGGCGCGTCGAAGTTCTCGTAGTGCAGGGTCAGGACGCCCAGGGCCGGGTGGCGGAGATCCTTGCCGCCCGAGGTGCGGATGTCGACGTCGCCGGCCGCCCACAACGCCCGGAACTCGGCGCTCTCGCGCGACAGGTCCGCGATCAGCCCGGCCAGCTCCCGGTCGCGAGGATGACGGCCCGACACCAGCCTGAGCTGGGCGGCGGTCGTGGCGGCGATCTCGTCCCAATGAACGTAGAAGTCTCGTGCGGCGGGGTCGAGGTAGAGGTAGCGGGCGAGGTTCCCGTCGCCCGCCAGGGCGTCGGCGAAGAGCCGGGAGGCGAGCGTGTTCGCCGCCAGCACGTCGAAGCGGTCGGTGATCACCATCGCCGGTACGCGGTCCATCAGCGCCAGCAGCCGCTCCAGCTCGGGCCGCACGGCCGCCTCCGCACGGACGGGCGGGTCGTGATCGGGCACGGCGGCGAGAGTCTCCAGATGGGCCCGTTCGACGTCGTCGAGCGACAGGGCCCGCGCCAGCGCGTTCAGTACCTCGGGCGAGGGCCGCTGCGACCGGCCCTGCTCCAGCCGCTGGTAGTACTCCACGCTGATCCCGGCGAGCTGGGCGAGCTCCTCGCGCCGCAGCCCCGGAACGCGCCGTCGCGAGCCGCCGGGCAGCCCGGCGCTCTCGGGTGTCACGCGCGCCCGCCTCGACTTCAGGAACCCCCCGAGACCATCCTCCATACGACGAAAGTACCCGGGATTCCCCACAAAAGGGTCGCCCTGCGAGTACCCGTATAACGCGGGCCTGGCCCGTCCGCACCGCTGCCACCAGGCTTTTCGGCATGTGCCACTCAACTGACAGCCGTCCGCCCGCCTCGCCCGTCGTCACCGGCGGCGTCGCCTCGCACGGCCCGCTGAAGATCACCGCCGCCGACGGCAACCGCTTCTCCGCCTACCGCGCGACGCCCGAGGTGCCGAACGGGAGCAGCGTCGTCCTGCTGCCCGACGTGCGCGGGCTCCACCCGTTCTACCCGGACCTGGCCCAGCGCTTCGCGGAGGCCGGATTCGAGACGATCGCGATCGACTACTACGGCCGTTCGGCGGGAACGGGCCCGCGCGACGACGACTTCGACGGCCTGAAGCACCTGGACCTCCTCGACTTCGCCCACGTGGACTCCGACGTCGCCGCTGCCGCCGCGCTCCTGCCGGGCAGAGTCTTCACGGTCGGGTTCTGCCTGGGCGGCGGCCACTCCTGGCGCCAGGCCGCCACCCAGCCCGGGCTCGCCGGGGCGATCGGCTTCTACGGCTCACCTCGCTTCTTCGGCGACGCGACCCCGGACGTCAAAGCCCCGATCCTGATGCTGCTGGCCGGAGACGACGTGGCGACCCCGCAGGCCGACTTCGACGCGATGGCCGCAGGCCTCGAAGACGCGGGCAAGAGCCACGAGATGCACGTCTACGAGGGCGCCCCGCACTCCTTCTTCGACCGCGCCCACGACGACTGGTCGGCGGCCTGCGAGGACGCCTGGCACCGCATCCTGGCCTTCACCTCATGACCACCCGCTACGAACGCGGCCTCGCCCGCCAGGCCGAGCTGGGCGGCGGCCGCCGGCAGGTCTACGACGCCTTGGCCGAACTCGCCCCCGACCTGCCACGCCTGGCCGTCGAGTTCGCGTACGGCGACATCCACGCCCGCCCGGGCCTGGACGCCGCCCGCCGCGAGCTCGTCATCATCGGCGCGCTGGTCACGCTCGGCGACACCGACCGACAGCTCCGCGCCCACCTCACCTCGGCGCGGAACGCCGGCCTCACCTCCGCCGAGCTGGTGGAGGCGATCATGCAGGCGCTGCCCTACGCGGGCTTCCCGCGCGTGCTGAACGCCATGACCGCCGCCTTGGACGTCCTCACAGCTTGACGGCGGTGCGGTGGTCCTTGTTCAGCGAGTGGCGGGGGCAGGGCTGCCTGGGCTCGCGCGGGCACAGCACCGAAAGCTCGTCCACCGTGGCCCGGTAGAGCCGGTACGGGGCGTCCCCACTGACGTCGGAGACCTCGATCGTCGACGCGCCCCGTTCCGGCGCTCCGGGATAGATCCCCACACCCCGGTCCAGCTCCGTGCCTTCCAAAACCGCCGCGACGCCGCTCATGTAGACGGCCCTGCCGTGGTACGTCGGAACGGTCGAGTCGAAGACGACCATGCTGACCTCCGGCCGCACGGCGAGGTTCACCGAATGCTCCGCGTCCAGCGCCGACACCCAGATGATCTCCCGGTAGTCGGCCGTGGCGAAGTAGACCGGCGAGACCCACGGCCTGCCCTCCCCGTCCGCCGTCCCTAGCGTCACGTAGAGGTTCCTGTCCAGGATCTCCCGTGCCAGCGCCGCCAGCCCTTCGTCACTCACAGCCATCAGCCTCCGGTCCGTTCGTCGATCGTGTCCATATGGACTCGGCCCGGCCGAAAAATCCATCGCCCGGGCCACGCCACGCCGGTCACGTTTCGGGCTGCCGGGCCTGGATGGCCGTCTCCAATCGGTCGAGTTTGGCGATCTGGCGCCTGGTGGCGAAGGGCGAGACAACGGCCAGAGCGGCGAAGAAGACGGTGCCCCCGATGCTGATGAAACCGGGGTCGGCGATGGCACGCATGAGCTGAAGGGCCGCCAGCGCGGCCAGGATCCAGGGGCCGAGCCTGTTCAGCCCGCTGCTCAGAGCAGTGCGGCGGACCGAGATCAGGTGAAGCGCGGCCTCGTCGAGGGCGGGGTCTTCAGGAGGCTTTCCGAGGCGCGCGGACCGGTTGAGGGCGATCAGCTCCGCCCGTGATCTGGGGCCGATCGCTTGCTCTTGCCGGCGGCGGAAACCGGCCACGACGCCGGTCATGACGGCACCGAAGACCAGGCCCGCGACGACGGCTCCGACCACCGCGCCGAGCGGGGAGGAACCAGTGAGCCAGGCTCCGACACCGAGGAAAAGGGCGAACGATCCGCCGACGATGATGGCGTACTTCCAGAGCGGGGCGGTCGTCACCGCGTCGCGCCAGTCCGTCATGCGCGGATTATGCGCGCGCTGGTCGTGGCTGGCCAGGTATCGGCTCGGGCTCGATAGTGGACTCTGGCTCAGGGGCGGGCTTGGGGAGAGGGCGGAGGCCGGGGGCCAGGGCGAGTGTGACGGCGACGGAGACGATGGCCATGATCGTCATTGCCATGCTGGGGGAGGTGACCTGGGCGACCAGGCCTGCGAGGGTGGCGCCGACGGCTTGCATGGTGAGCATGCCTGAGGAGTGCAGGCCGAGCGCGTGGCCGTGCATGTCGGTGGGCGTGAGGGCCATGAGGCGTTCTTGCAGGAGCAGAGTGGCCGCGTAGCCGATGGAGGCCAGCAGGACCAGGGCCGCGCCGACTGCTAGGGGCGGGTGAACGACGAAGACCAGGTACGGGGCCGCCAGGAGCAGGCGCAGCGGCGGGCCCAGGCGTACGCGCCACTCGGGTGAGATGAACCGGCCGGTCATGGTGTCGCCGATGAGCATGCCGACCGCGGCCGACGCGAGGAGGACGCCCGCGTGGTGCGGCGAGTAGGAGACGAACAGTGCCTCGCACCCGACGATCAGGCCGTTCGGCACCCACATGGCCAGGTAGACGTAGCGGCGGGGCGTCGAGGAGAGGAGCTCCACGTTCGTCCGCCAGGTCTGCGACAGGGACGGGCGTCCGGCGGCGCGCGGCGGGCGGCTGGTCAGGCCGAAGAGGGCGACCAGCGCCGTGACGAGGTAGAGGACCGCGCCGGTGACGAGGGTCCCGCGCGGGGTGAACGCGGCGACCATGACGCCGCCGATGCCGAACCCGACGATCTGCATCGTGCCGACGCTCATGTTGAGCACCGAACGCCCGATGAGGTAGCCCTCCGGCGGCAGGATCTCGCTCAGCAGGCCGTAGCGGACACCGCCGAGCACCGAGGCGACCAGGCCGAGCAACAGCAGGATCGGGAACATGGCCGCGACGGGCAGCCCGGGGATCGCCAGCACGCCCGTACCGGCGGCGAAGGCCAGCGCGGAGAACGCGAGCGTGGCCCGCGGCGGCAGCCGGTCGGCGGCCGACAGCAGGGTCAGCGCGCCGATCATCTGGGCGAACGAGGCGCCGAACATGCTCAGCGCCGACAGCAGAGGGGAGTGGGTCTTGTCGTAGACCAGCGTGCCGAGGGCCAGCCCGCTGACCGTCTGCGCGGCCATCTGCACGGTGACGGTCGCGAAGAGGGGGGTGTATTCGGGTGCGCGGAAGAGGTCGCGGTAGGTGCGCATGATCCACAGCCTCGGGGCGGCGGGACCGGAGAGGTAATGTTTCGCGTGGAGGCGAAACATGGGGTTCTGGCTGATCAGTGCGGACACGCTCGCGGGCGGGCGGTTCGTGGTCTCGGCTCTGGCGGAGACGACCGCCTGCCTGAAGCTCCTGGACAAGGCGGAGGCGGCCCATCCGGGGGAACGGGCCTGGCTGGACGCGCATCTCGGCGCCTACCGGCGGCGGCTCGCCGACGACCCCATCACGGCCCAGCTCGTCGACGCGGCCCTGGGACGTACGACCAAATGGAACGCGGACTTCCTCACGCCGCCGCATCCGGGTGTGGGGTCGCCGGGGTTCCATGAGGAGGTCGCCGTCATCCGCCGGACCGAGCCCGAACGGGCGCACGCCGACCTTGAGGTGTCACTCGGCCGCCCGCTGCCCGCCGAACTGCGCCGCCCGGATGTCGCCGAGCGCGTCGCCGGCCTGCTGGAGTGGATCTGGACCGAGGCCGTCGAGCCCACGTGGGAACGGCGGCGCCGCGTCATCGAGGCCGACGCGGTCGCGCGGGTCGGCCAGCTGAGCCAGGGCGGCTGGGCCGCCGCGCTGGACGACATGCGCCCGGGGATGCGCTGGCTCGGCGACGGGCGGCTGCAGGTCAACCTGGCGGACTACCCGCCGCGCGACATCGCCGGGGCGCAACTGCTGTTCATCCCGGTCACGCCGCGTACGGGCCGCTGGGTGGCCTGGCAGGAGCCGGTGAACGACCGGTACGTGATCGTCTACCCGTGCTCGGGCCCGCTGGTCTGGGCGGACGAGACGTCCGTGCCCGAGGGCCTCGAACGGCTGCTCGGCGTGGCCCGCGCCGGTGTGCTGGTGCTGCTCGCGACCCCGCTGAGCACGACCCAGCTGGTGGCGCTCACGGGGCAGCGGCTCGGTTCGGTGGGCCGCCATCTGAAGGTCCTGCACGACGCCCGTCTGATCGACAGGCGCCGCGCAGGACGGTCCGTCCTCTACTACCGGACGGCTACGGGCAATGCCCTGGTGGATGCTCAGACGCGGCCGTGAGGGAGGCGGCCGCGGTCAGGCGTGCGGATCAGCCGCCGGTCCAGGTCCGGTGCTTGCCCTGGAAGGTGCCCATGACGGTCGCCCAAGGACGGTAGACCCGGCTGCCGTAGCTGAACTTGACCCGCGCGTCGGCCTTGACCGTGGCCCAGGTGCGGTCGTGCGTCAGCTTGTGCTTGTACCAGCCGTGGAACCGGTACACGCGCTTGTTGCGGCTGTAGACGCTGTAGTGGCCCTTGGCTGACACGACCTGGTAGCCGGTGTAGCACCAGTTGAGACGGGTCCGGACGTAGAACGCCCAGTGCTTGCTTCCCTTGTACTTGCGGCCACGGGTGACCTGGGCCCACGTGCAGTACGTGGAACGCCGGATGGCCGCGGCCTCCTTGGCGCTGTACGGGGTGCCCTCGCGCTTGGCCTGGGCGATCAGGGCGGTGCCCGAGATCCGGCCCTGGGCCGTGCTCTCGGCCGCTACTGTATTGTCGCTCTGCGTGGTGGACGCACTGGCCGGGGACACCGTCGCGGTGAGCCCCGCCACCAGGGCCCCGGACGTGATCGCCACTGCGGCGAACCTGCGCATGTACCGCTCCTCGCTGGGGGAAACGAATCGGATGCCGTTGACTTGTAGACAACGACGTCCATTTGAGATGCGGCTACCGGTGAGTCGGTTCGCGCCAATGAGGAAAAAGTTCGCAGTGTGACGAGCGTTACACCGAACGTCCCGGCGCCGGCGGGCGATCCGCCGCCAGCGCGTCCAGCCAGCGGTTCAGGCGGGAGCCCTCACGGGTCATGATCTCAGGGTCGCGCAGCGCATTGGCCATCAGCGACATGCCCTGATAGCCGCTGATGAGGGTGAGCGCGAGGTCGGCGGGCTCGGGCTCTGGCCGGCCGAGCTCGCGGAACTGCCGTTCGGCCCAGTTCAGCGCCAGCTTGATGACCTCGCCCGCCTCCAGGTCGATGCCGCCGTCGGCCCGCTTGTCGAGCTCGGCGGCCAGGGTGCCGGTCGGGCAGCCGTAGCGGGCGGCGACGTCGCGCTGGTCGATCCACGTGCCGACCATGGCCTTCAGCCGTTCGAGCGGGTCGGGGAGCTCGTCGAGCTCGGCGGTGAGCGCGGCGAAGTGCTCGGAGTGCGTGGCGAGCGCGGCCTGGACGAGCTCGTCCTTGGTCTTGAAGTAGTAGTAGACGTTCCCGACCGGCACGTCCGCGGCCTCGGCGATGTCGGCGATGGTGGTGCGTTCGACGCCTTGGCGGTGCAGAACGTCGGCGGCCGCGGTCATGAGCCTGCGCCGCTTGTCGTCCCCACGCCGCTTGACGCCTTTTGAGTCAGTCACCCAACTGACTATAGACAACCGTCCGGAGGATGCTGCTAGGGTTCGACTAAGTCAGCCAACTAACTAACTATCAGGAGATCGACATGATCGTCGTCACGGGAGCCACCGGGAACGTCGGCCGCACGCTGGTGCGGCTGCTGAACGAGGCGGGCGAGCAGGTCACCGCCGTCGCCCGCACGATCACCGAGGCGCCGGAGGGCGTGCGGCCGGTGCCCGCCGACCTGAACGAACCCGAGACCCTGCGCCCCGCCCTCGACGGCGCGGATGCGCTGTTCCTCCTCGTCGCGGGCGACGACCCCGAAGCCCTGATCGGCCAGGCCAAGGCGGCCGGGGTCCGCAAGGTCGTCCTGCTGTCCTCGCAAGGCGTCGGCACCCGTCCCGGCGGCGCCTACGAGCACGCCGAACGCTTCGAGGCCGCAGTCTCCGGCTCAGGCCTCGAATGGACCATCCTGCGTTCGGGCGGCATGGACTCCAACGCCTTCGCCTGGGCCGAGCCGATCCGCGCGCACCGCACGGCCGCCGCGCCCTTCGCCGACGTGGGCCTGCCGTTCATCGACCCCGACGACGTCGCCGCGGTCGGCGCCGCAGTGCTCCGCGAGGACGGCCACAACGCCGCGACCTATGTCCTGAACGGCCCGGCGCCGACCAGCCCGCGCCGCCGCGCCGCCGCGATCGCCGACGCCCTCGGCGAGCCGGTCCGCTTCGTCGAGCAGACCCGCGACGAAGCCCACGCGCAGATGTCGCAGTTCATGCCGCTGCCCGTCGTCGAGGGCACCCTGTCCATCCTCGGCGACCCCACCGACGAGGAACTGCGGATCAGCCCGGACGTCGAACGCGTCCTCGGCCGCGCTCCCGGCACGTTCGCCGCCTGGGCCGCGCGCAACGCCGCCGCCTTCCGCTGACCATGAGCTACGGGATGGAGACCGCCATGCAACCCGCCTCGGCGGTGGAATCGACGACCGCGCCGCCGCGATCGGCGCTGGCCACCCCGCGCGGGCGGCTGGTCCTCGTGCTGCTCTGCCTGGTGGCGTTCCTCGACTTCGTGGACGCCTCGATCGTGAACGTCGCCCTCCCGGAGATGCGCGACGACCTCGGCTTCTCCGTGCAGGGCCTGCAGTGGGTGCCGAGCGGCTACCTGCTCACCTACGGCGGGTTCATGCTGCTGGGAGGCCGGACGGCCGATCTGCTCGGCCGCCGCCCGATCCTGCTCGCCGGAACGACCCTGTTCGCGGTGGCCTCACTGATCGGAGGGCTGGCGACCACGGCGGGCGTGCTGGTCGCCGCACGACTCGGGCAGGGCGTCGGCGCGGCGTTCATGCTCCCCGCCGCACTCTCCCTCCTGACGACGACGTTCCACCACGGCACCGACCGGACCAAGGCGCTCGGCGCGTGGGGAGGCATGGCGGGCCTCGGCTCGGCGGCCGGTGTGCTGTTCGGCGGGCTGCTGACCGAGGGGCCCGGCTGGCGCTGGGTCATGCTGGTCAACCTCCCGGCCGCCGCCGTGGTCCTCGTCGGCGCCGTACGGCTGATCGACGATGACCGCCGGACCGCGCGGGCCTCGACGTTCGACCTGCCGGGCGCGCTGCTGTCGACCGGCGGCATGCTGCTGCTGGTCTTCACCCTGGTCAAGGCGCCCGACGTCGGCTGGGGCGCGGCCCGCACCATCGGCGGCGTCGCCGGGGCGCTGGGTCTGCTCGTCGCGTTCATCCTGGTCGAACGTCGCGGCGAGCACCCGCTCCTGCCGTTGTCGCTCCTCCACATCAGGGGCCTGGCCGCCGCGAACGTCACCCAGCTGATCGGCGTCGCCGGGTTCATCGCGATGTTCTTCTTCCTCACGCTCTATATGCAGAACGTCCTCGGATACTCGCCGATCCGCACCGGCCTGGCCTACCTGCCGGTGACGGTCGGCGTCGGGTTCGCGGCGGGCGTCACGCCGCGCCTCGTCGGCCGGATCGGAACCCGGCCGGTGATCGTCGCCGGCGCGCTGGTGGCGGCCGCCGGGGTCGCGTTGCTGGCGCGGGTGCCGGTGAACGGCTCCTACCTCACCGATCTGCTGCCCGGCCTGGTGGTCATGGCGCTCGGCCTGGGCGCGGTGTTCGTCGCGGTCACGACGGCCGCGAACGCGGGCGTGCCGGCGGACAAGGCGGGATCGGCCGCCGCGCTGCTGAACGCGTCGCAGCAACTCGGCGGCGCGCTCGGGCTCGCCATCTTCACCGCCGTGGCGACCTCCCGCACCGAGGACCTGCTCCAGGCCCACAGCGAGCCGCACGCCGCGATGACCGGCGGTTTCCACCGGGCGCTGCTCGCCGCCGCGGCCTTCCTGGTCGCCGCCGCGTTCATCGCCCTGCGCACCGCCAACGCAGGCGCCCATCAGGAGAGCTTGAGCGCCGCGTCCTCGATGTCGGACTCCGACAGCAGCACGTGATACGCGGCGTCGCCGAGCGGGATGACGCTGTCCTCGCTGGTCACCCGGGCCGCCCTGCCCTCGAAGCCGTGGTCGGTCAGGGCGGCCAGCACGGTCTCGGAGACGCCGCCGCTCCGCCTCGTCTCGTCGGCGATCAGCACGCGCCCGGTGGCCCGGGCCTCCCGCAGGAGGTCCTCCACCGGGAGCGGCGCCAGCCACCGCAGGTCCAGTACGCGTGCACCGATCCCCGCCTCCTCCAGGCGGCGGGCGGTGCGCAGGCTCATCGGCACGCCGTTCCCGAACGTGACGATCGTCAGGTCCTCGCCCGTGCCGTACGTACGCCCGCGACCGAGCGGCACCGGGTCACCGGGATAGGTGGCGATCCAGCCTTCGTCGCCCTCGGAGTGCAGGTCACGCGTGTGGTAGAGGGCGATCGGCTCCAGGAAGACGCAGACCCGGCCGTCCACCTTCGCGGCGGCCACGCACGTTCGCAGCATCCCGGCGGCGTCGTCCGGGCGGGACGGGGACGCCACGATGAGCCCCGGGATGTCGCGCAGCGCGGCCACGGCGTTGTCGTTGTGGAAGTGGCCGCCGAACCCCTTCTGGTAGGCGTAGCCCGCGATGCGCACGACCATCGGGTTGCGGTACTGCCCGTTGGAGAAGAACGACAGCGTCGACGCCTCGCCGCGCAGCTGGTCGGCGGCGTTGTGCAGGTAGGCCAGGTACTGGATCTCGGGAACGGGCAGCATCCCCGCGACGCCCGTGCCGAGCGCGAGCCCGAGGATCGCCTGCTCGTCCAGGATCGTGTCGAAGACCTTGGCGCCCCCGGCCGCCTTCTGCAGCCCGCGCGTGACGCCGTAGACGCCGCCCTTGCGCCCGACGTCCTCGCCGAACACCAGCAGCTCGCGATGGTGTTCGAGCAGCTCACCGAGGCACTGGTTGATCGACTGCGCGAGCGTGAGCGGTTGGTCGCCCGCGACGCCGGTCTTCATGGCCTCGCCGGCGACGGCGGTCGGCCGGGACGGTGCGAGCGGCGCCATCACCTCGCGGGCCGAACTGAGGCGCGGCGCGTGCGCGACCTCCTCCGCGATCGCCATGACCTCCGCCTGCTTGGCCTCGTAGAGCCCGTTCGCGTCGATCCCGCGTTCGGCCAGCAGCTTCGCGGTGACCGTCAGCGGATCGGCGGCCTCGGCCGCCGCGATCTCGGCGGGCGTGCGGTAGGCCGACTCGACGTCCGACCCCGCGTGCCCCATCAGCCGTACGGTCCGCAGATGCAGGAACGCGGGCCGTCGATGCTCGCGTACCCACTCCGCCGCCCGCACCGACGTCTCGTACGCGTCGACCAGATCGCACCCGTCCGCCGCGAAGTACTCCAGCCCCGGCCGCGACCCGTAGGCGGACTCGACCCACCCCTGCGGCGTACGGACGCTGATGCCGATCCCGTTGTCCTCGCACACGAACAGCAGCGGCATGGGCAGGCCCTGATAGCCGCAGTTCACCGCCGAGTTGATGGCGCCGGTCGCCGTCGAGTGGTTGGCGGACGCGTCCCCGAAACTGCACACCGCGATCGCGTCGCGCGGCCAAGGGGAGTGGGTGCCGAGCCGTGCGGCCCGTTCGATCGCGAAGGCCACCCCGACCGCGCGCGGCAGATGCGAGGCGATCGTCGAGGTCTGCGGCAGAACGTTCATCGCCCGGCTGCCGAACACCTTGTGGCGCCCGCCCGCGATCGGCTCACTCGCCGCCGCGACCACGCCGAGCAGCACGTCGTGCAGCGGGCGCTGGCCGGGCACCTGCCGGGCCCGTTCCAGGAAGAACGCCCCGGACCGGTAGTGCAGCAGCGCCGGATCGTCGGGCCGCAGCGCCGCCGCCACCGCCGCGTTCCCCTCATGGCCCGCCGAGCCGATCGTGTAGAAGCCGCGGCCCTTGGACTGGAGCCACCGGGCCGCCAGGTCGAGATGGCGGCTGCCGAGCTGCGAGTCGTAGAGCTCCAGGAGCCGTTCGGTGGTGAGGGACGCGTCAGCCATGTTCCCGAGCATCGAATGAGCCGCCCCCAACGGCCAAGACTCGCAAGACCACGATCTCCTTACCCTCTAATTAAGAAGGTCTCGATCTCCCGCCCGGCGGGCGCGGAGGGCGCGGAGCTTGTGGCGGTTGCCGCAGCGTTCCATCGCACACCAGCGCCGGGCGCCGGGGCGGGACGAGTCGACGAACACCAGCGGGCAGTTGTCGCCCGCGCACTGCCGGATGCGCCCGGCCAGCGGGCCCGACAGCAGCTCGATCATCTCCCGCGCGATGCTCGACAGCGCCTGCGCCGCCTGTACGGGCTGCGCCCACGCGGCCGTCGTTCCGTCCGCGTTCAGCTCGGGAGCCAGCGCGGGAGCGGCCGCCGCCCGGTTGATGATCGCCACCGACTCGGGTGTGAGCGGCCGGTCGTCGGCCCGGTCGTGCGCCACGACCCAGATCGCCTGCCGCAGCGCCTTGCCCGCTTTCAGCTCGCTGCCGGTCACCGGAACGGTCGGGGCGGCCGACAGTGGCGGCTCGGCCAGCCATTCGCCCAGGTCGCCGGGGTCGTGGAGGGTCTCGAACACCGCGTACCTGCCCTCGCCTCCGGTGTGGGCGAAGTCCAGGCAGACGGCCCCGGCGTCGAACCGGAACGACCCGCCCTTGGGGTCGTGCAGGACCCTCCCCGTTGTGCTCGCTCGCATGAAACCAGTATAACTAGTGTCGAGAAACCACTTTTACTGGTGTCTGCATCAGAGCCAGAGCCAAGGGGGCGACCATGAGCACACGGCACATCAATCCCGAGGGGCTTCTTCGCAGCCCGGCCTTCAGCCAGGCCGTCGTCGTCGAGCAGCCGGCCAAGACGATCTACATCGGCGGGCAGAACGGGGTGGGCCAGGACGGCAAGCCCGTCGGCCCCTCGGTGGGGGAGCAGTCCGCCCAGATCTTCCGCAATCTCGTGACCATCCTCGAGAGCGAGGGAGCGACGCTGGCGAACATCGTGCACTGGCGGATCGCCGTCGTGGAGGGTCACTCGTTCGACGAAGGCGTGGCCGCCTTCCAGCAGTTCTGGAACCGTGCGGACCCGCCGCCCGCCATCACGGTCCACGTCGTCGCGGGCCTGAACCCCGGCTGCCTCGTCGAGATCGACGCGGTCGCGGTGGTCTGACCCGCCCGAGCCCTTACTGGGTCTCCACGATGGAGGTCGCGACCTGGCCGGAGAACTTCACGTTGACGTCGTGCATCCCGTTCTGCGCCCACTCGTCGAGGCCGTCGATGCCGCACTTGAACGAGTCGGCCGGGGGCGGGGTGCCGTCGGGGCAGTCGCCGCCGGCGATGGTCAGGCGGGTGTCGGTCGAGGTGAAGAAGATGACGTGGCCGACGGCGTACTTGCCCGGCGCGATGTAGTGCAGCGGCCCCCACTTGGCCGGGATCTGCTGGTTGCCGCCACCCTGGCTGGACGGGGTGCTCTGGGTGGGCGAGGGGTTCGTGTCCCCGGAGCCGGACCCGTTCCCCGGCGTCGAGCTCTGCGTCGGCGTGGAGGCGGCGGACTGGCTCGGCGCGGGCGCGGGCGCGGAGCTCGCGGGCGACGAGGGCGCCGCCGCGGTCGGGTTGTCGTTGGCGTTGATGTTGCAGCCGGTCAGGCCCATCGCCAGCGCCGCCACCGCTCCGCCGATCACGATCTTCCGCATGGTCTTCTCGCTTCCCGTCTCGGTGCGCGACCTTCTTGATCACGCTGTACGGGGTGAGATGCGGGTGTGGTGGGGCGGGTTGGCGCGGCGGAACGTGATCAATACGACCCGCTCCGCGCCGAACTCGCGGGCCGGAGCGGGCGTCTGGATGTCATGAGGGCAGAGGGAAGTTCGCGCTGTTCTGGATCTTTCTCAAGCCCGCTTCATCAGCGCGGCGACGCGGGCGCGCGCGTCCAGGTCGTACGCCTGCTCATGGGCCCGGCGCTCCTCGAACTGATGGAAGTAACGTCCGGTCGTCCTCGCTAGTTCCGGGTCGGTGAGCAGCCGCAGCGTCGGCCGCACGCCCTCGTCGGTGCCCGTGACAGGAGTGAGTCCGAACTCCCGCACGCCGGGCGTGTCCATCAGGTGCGCCGGATGAACGGCGTTGACCGTGACCTTCCGGTCGGCCAATTCCTCGGCGAGGTCGAACGTCATCATGATCATGGCGACCTTGCTGCGGCAGTACGCCGGCAGCCCGTCGTACTCGCGTTCCATCATCGGGTCGTCGAGGTCGATCGCCTCCTGGCCCATCGACGCCACGTTCACCACCCGCGCCGCCTCGGACAGCAACGGCGCCAGCTCGCGGATCAGCACGTACGGGGCGAGGGCGTTCACGGCGAAGCGCAACTCGTACCCCTGCGCGCTCACCTCGCGCCGTGTCGGATCCGAGCCGCCGCCGACCGCCGCGTTGTTGACCAGCGCGTCCAGCCGCACTTCTGCGGAACGGATGTCCGCCGCCATCGCCCGCACCTGATCCAGGTCGGCCAGGTCCGCGAGATACGTCCGTACGGGCACACCCGCCGCCCGCACGTCCGCCGCGACCTTGTCCAGCCGCTTCTTGTCGCGTCCGTGCAGCAGCAGCGTCGCTCCCTGGGCGGCGAGTTCGAGCGCGAGGTGCCGTCCCATGCCCTGGGTGGCGCCGGTGACGAGAACGGTTGTGTCAGCAAGCATGTGCCTCACTCAACCCGCAGGTCAGCTGCCGTGGCCAACAGCTTTTGGTCCACCTCGACAACGCGCGGTTGTCACGCCAGGCGGAACCGGTACGATTCGGACGATCTTGTCTGTTTGGGGGAGGGGTCGCGTGCCTGGCTGGGTGGAACTGCAACCCGAGGATCCGCGCGCGATCGGCCCGTTCACGATCGTCGGCAGGATCGGCATCGGCGGCCAGGGCACGGTCTACGCCGCGACCGGCACCGAAGCCGACGACACGACGGTCGCCGTCAAGCTGCTGCACGCGCACCTGTCGTTCGAAGAGAAGGCGCGCACCCGCTTCCTGCGGGAGGTCGAGGCCGCCAAGGCGGTCGAGGGCTCCTGCACGGTCCAGGTCGTCGGCAGCGGCGTGCAGAGCCAGCGCCCCTACATCGTCACCCAGTACGTGGACGGCCCGTCGCTCCAGGAGTCGGTCGCCGCCGACGGCGCGCACACCGGTGAGGCGCTCGAACGCCTGGCGCTCAGCACCGCGACCGCACTCGCCGCGATCCACCGTGCCGACATCGTTCATCGTGACTTCAAGCCCGCCAACGTCCTGCTCGGCCCCGACGGCCCGGTCGTCATCGACTTCGGCATCGCCCGCGCGCTGACCTCCAGCTTTTCGACCACGAGCCAGGTGGTCGGCAGCCCGTCGTACATGGCCCCGGAACAGATCTCCAACGACCCGATCGGGCCGCCCGCCGACCTGTTCGCGTGGGGCCTGACGATGGCCTACGCCGCGAACGGTGCCAAGGCGTTCACCGCCGAGACGATCCCCGGCATCATGCAGGCGATCCTGACCGGTGCCCCAGACCTCGGCGACCTGACCGGCCGCCTGCGCACGATCGTCGAACGCTGCCTGGCCAAGGACCCGGCCGACCGCCCGACCGCCGAGCAGGTCGTCGCCGAGCTCCAGGCCAAGCCGAACGACCTCGGCTCCCTGACGATGCCGAGCGCCCGCAAGGTCCGGCACGTGCGCCGCCCGGTGGTCATCACAGCGGTCGCGGCAGGCGTCGTCCTGGCCCTCTGCGGCGTGCTCGCCACCGACCTCATCACCTCGTCCGGCCACGACGACAAGAACAAGGCCGACGGACCACACCCCGAGAGCGTCACCACGTCCTCGGCCGCAGCCGCCGGGATCGCCCCGGCCTCGCCCTCCGCCAGCCCTAGCAGAAAGACCACCGAGCAGAGCACCCCGTCCACGAGCGGCGGCCCGACGCCCGGCTCGTCCTCATCACCCAAGAGCAGCGACAAGCCATCGCCGGGGAAGTCCAGCTCGCGGCCCAAGTCCTCGCACAAGCCGTCGACTCCCAAGGGCACCACGATCGGCACGATGCCTTACACGGTCGTGGACCCGTACTGCCGCTCGCGTGGCTACGCGAGCGGAACGACGCTCGCCAATGGCCCGTTCTGCGTCACCAAGAGCAACCAGTTCGTGCCGGTCAACATGGACTCGGTCTGCAGGTGGAAGTTCCCGGCCTACCCCAACGCGCGCATCCTGTCCTACAACAGCGTCGGCGGCTGGACCTGCCTCTCCTCCTGAGGTTTCCAAGAAACTGAGGCCGACCCTGGTGCTGGCTACAGGGTCGGGTCGGGTCTCCACGTCATGGTTCCAGTAGGGCTCTGACCTTTAGCTTCAAGGCCATGGACAACGAAGCTATGGTCACGGTCAGCCGGGTCGGCAAGACCTACGGCCGCCGCGACAACAAGGTGGCGGCATTGGACGACGTCTCGGTGAGGTTCCCGGGCGGGCGGTTCACCGCCGTCATGGGGCCCTCGGGATCGGGAAAGTCCACTCTTCTCCAATGCGCGGCCGGAATCGACCGCGTCGACTCGGGAGAAGTGGAGCTGGCCGGAACCTTCCTCAACAAGCTGAGCGAGAGTGCGCTGACCAAACTGCGCCGCGACCGCATCGGCTTCGTTTTCCAGGCGTTCAACCTCGTGCCGTCGCTGACGGCCCGGCAGAACGTCGCGCTGCCGCTCATGCTCGCGGGCAGGCGTCCGAAGCGCCGGGACGTGGACGCCGCGCTCGACCGGCTGGGTTTGGCGGACCGGCGGCGGCACCGGCCCGGTGAGATGTCGGGCGGTCAGCAGCAGCGGGTGGCGATCGCCCGGGCGCTGGTGACGCGGCCTCAGGTGCTGTTCGCCGACGAGCCCACCGGCGCGCTGGACTCTCGTTCCTCCCGGCAGGTCATGGATCTGCTCCGGGAACTGGTGGACCAGCAGCGCCAGACGATCGTGATGGTCACCCACGATCCCGTCGCGGCGTCGTTCGCCGACGAGGTGCTGTTCCTCGCCGACGGCCGGATCGCCGGGAGCCTGGAGGCTCCGACCCCTGAGCTGGTCGCGGCGCGCATCACCAAGCTTGAGGAGCAGCAGTGATCCGGATCGCGCTGGCCACCCTGCGCAGCCGCGCGGCGAGTTACGCCGGGGCGTTCCTGGCGCTGGCCCTGGGCACCTCCATCATCGCGATGATGGCCCTCACCCTGGGCGCGGTGAGCTCCACCGAGTTCCACGGCCCGCAGCGGTACGCGCAGGCCCCGGCGGTGGTGACCGCGCCGGTGACGCTGAAGCTCAAGGACGACGACGGCGACCCGCGCGAGTTTCCGATGGTCGCGCCGAAGCCGCTGCCCGCACGGGTCGTCCAGGCCCTGTCCGGCACCGGCCGGACGGTGCAGGACAGGACGTTCTCCGCACAGCTTCCCGGGGGCCCGGACGAGCAGGTGGGCCACCCTTGGGGCACCGCAGCGTTCACCCCGTATCGGCTGGTGAACGGGCATGCGCCCGCGTCGGCCCGCGAGATCGTCGTCGGTGGCGGCGACCCTTCGCTGGTCGGCCGGACCGTCCGGGTCGCCACCGCCACCGGCTTCGGTGACTACCGGGTCGTGGGGGTCACCGCTCCGGTGTGGTTCGAGAACGCCGTGTTCTTCGCCGACCAGGAGGCGGCGCGGCTGTCGCCCGAGGTCGGCGCCGTCGTCGCCTACGGCACGGTCGAGTCGGTGCGCGCGGCGGTTCAGGGGACCGGCGCGCGGGTGCTCACGGGTGCGGACCGGCTGAAGGCCGAGCACGACCAGAACGGCGGCCGCGACCAGCTCCGCGACGCCGAGGGCATGGCCGGAACGTCGATGATGCTCGTCGTCTTCGTCGTCGTCTTCGTGGTCATCGCGACCTTCGCCTTCGTGGTCGACCAGCGGCGCCGGGAGGTGGCCCTGCTGCGGACGGTGGGCGCGACGCCGGGGCAGGTCCGCCGCATGGTGCTCGCCGAGGCCTTCCTGCTGGCCGTGCTGGCCTCGGCGGTCGGGTGCGCCGCCGGCATCCCGCTGACCGGGGTGCTGCGCGCCTGGATGGTGGACCACGGTGTCGCGCCGTCCTGGCTCGCCGTCGACGCCCGCCCCGCCCCGCTGGTGATCTCGTTCTGCCTGGGGCTGCTGTCGGCGATGATCGGCACGGCCGTGGTGTCCTGGAGGGCCGGCCGCGTCCGCCCGGCGGAAGCGCTGCGCGAGGCCACCGGCAGGCGCCGGGCGGCCACGCCGGTACGGCTGGTGCTCGGTGGGGTGCTGCTCGTGCTGGGTGTTCAGAAGAGCGCCGGCGCCATCAATTCCGACCAGGTCATCGCGCTGAGCATGCAGAACTACCTGTTCGTTCCGGTCCTGCTGGTGGGCGGCTGCGCGCTGCTGACACCGCTGCTGGTCCGTCCCGTCGTGACCGCGCTGACCTGGCCGCTGGGCAGGCTGGGCGCGGGCGCCATGGTGGTCCGCGAGGGCGCGCTGTTCGCCGGACGCCGCACCGCCGCGGTCGCCACTCCGGTGGTGCTGGCCGTCGGCCTCGGCGCGGCGCTGTTCACGGCCCAGGACGCGGCGAACGCGGCGAACGTGGCCGGGCTGCGCGCCGAGAGCAGGGCCGACTACATCCTGTCGGCCCAGGGCGACGGCGAGATCGGCCCGGCCGTCATCGACAGGGTGCGAGCCATCCCAGGCGCCACGGTCGCGGTCTACACCCCCGCCGAGGTCCGGCTGAGCGGGGACGGCGACCGCTATCTGGGCACGCTGTCGGCGTTCGCCGTCGATCCGCGGGCGCTGACCGCGACGCGGCAGCCCTCTGTTGTGGACGGGTCCTTGGAACGGCTCGGCGACGACTTCCTGGTGCTGGACCACGACACCGCCGGCGAGTTCGGAATCCGTACAGGCGACCGGGTAAAGGCCTGGCTACCGGACGGCACGTCCGCGCCGCTGCGCGTGGCCGCCGAGTCCCGCACCACGGTCACCGGCGAGATCGGCTACGTTCCCGCCGCCCGCGCCGGTGGGGCCCGCCCGACCCAGATCGAGGTCAAGGTCGCACCGGGCGGCGACACCTCCGCCGTGGCCGCGGCGCTGCGTTCGGCCGTGCACGACCGGCCTGTGAAGCTGTCCACCAGGTCGTCCCTCCTGGACGCCGAGCAGGCCGACCAGCAGCGCAAGACCAGGCTGGCCACCGGGAACGTGTTCGGGATCGCGCTGGCGTTCGCCCTGATCGCGATCGCCAACACCCTGGTGATGGCGGCTCCGGACCGCCGCCGTGAGCTGTCGGCCCTCACCCTGGCCGGTGCCACCCGGCGTAAGACGCTCGCCTTCGTGGCCGCCGAGACCGTGGTGGCGACGGTCGCCGGTGCCGTCCTCGCGGGCGTGGCGGCGATCAGCGTCGTGGCCGGTCAGCGGGCGGCGTTGACCAAGCTGGTGGGCGGCTTCCAGATGACCGTCCCGTGGACGTCGATCCTCGCGGTCACGGCCGTGTGCGCGGTGACCGCCCTCTGCACCTCGGTGATCGCGACCCGCCTTCTCGTCGGCGGGCCCGCCCCGCGCGGCGAGTGATCCCTCGACTCGGTCAGCCGGCCCGCAGCCGCACGTCACCGCTGTTGCTGCGGGCCTGGAGGGCGGGTGAGGAGGCGGCGCTCCCCGGGACGGTGACCTCTCGCCGGCCGGAGATGGTGTCGGCGCTGGTCCGGTACCGGCCCGGGGGAACGGTCAGCTCGATGTCGCCGGTGTTGGTGGTCACGGCCGCCAGCTCCGGCGGCGCGGCGAACGCCACCATGACGTCGCCGGTGTTGGTCTGCGCCTCCAGGTTGGACGAGCGCAGGGCGGCGGCCGTCACCCCGCCCGAGTTGGTCGTCAGCCGAACGGGCCCGCCGACGTTCCGCAGTTCGAGGTCGCCGCTGCCGGACGTCATGGACACCGCGCCGGTGAGCCCGGCCACGGTGAGGTCGCCCGAGTCGGTGCGCGCCTCGATCTCGGTGGCCGCCGGGACCTGGAGGACGTACCCGGCCTGGCAGCGCGTGACGCGCTTGCCGTTCCCGTCGCGGCAGGCGCCGGTGAGCCGGAGGCGGTCGCCCTCCCAGACCTCCTTCAGGTCGAGGATCTGCCCGTCGCGGGGCCGCCGCTCGAAGTCGACCCGCCCGGTGCCGCCCACCCTGACCTGCACGTAGCCGCTGTTGATCTCCACGATGACCTTGGTCACGGCGTGGATGCGCGAGTAGCGGACGGCCGGCTGGGAGGGCGCGTCCGCGCGGCCCGACCAGATCCGCCCGCCGACGATCCCCGCGCCCAGCAGCGCGACGGTGGCGGCCGCCCCCACCGTGATCCAGAGCAGCCGCAGCACCTTCACCCGCTCAGGCACCGCTGAGGAACTTCAGCACGGCGAGCACCCGGCGATGCTCCTGCGCCGTGCCGGGCAGGTCGAACTTGGCGAAGATCCCCGCGACGTGCTTGGCGACCGCGCTCTCGCTCACCACCAGCTTCTCGGCGATCCCGCCGTTGGACCGTCCCTCCGCCATCAGTTCCAGCACCTCGTACTCGCGCGGTGTCAGCCGGTCGAGCGGGCCGTCGCTGCGGCTCAGCAACTGCGAGACGACCTCCGGGTCGATCGCGGTCCTGCCCTCGGCGACCCGGCGCACGGTGGCCAGGAAGTCCTCCATGTCCGCGACCCGGTCCTTCAGCAGGTATCCGAAGCCCTTGGTGTCGCCTCGCAGCAGCTCGGTGGCGTGCCGTTCCTCGACGTACTGCGACAGCACCAGCACGCTCGGCCGTGGCCCGCCTTTTCGCAGTTTCAGGGCTGCGCGTAGTCCCTCGTCGGTGTGCGTGGGTGGCATCCGCACGTCCACGACCACCAGGTCGGGATCGTGTCGTTCGACCGCCTCCAGCAGCGCGTCGGCGTCGCCCACCGCCGCGTCGACGGTCATGCCGCCGAGCTCCAGCAGCCGGACCAGGCCTTCGCGCAGCAGGAACGAGTCTTCGGCGATCACAATGCGCATGGCAGCTTCACAGTCAGGCGGGTCGGGCCGCCGGTCGGGCTGGACAGGGACAGGGTGCCGTCGACCGAGGCGACCCGGCGGGACAGCCCGGCCAGGCCGCTGCCGCCCGCCGTGCTCGCGCCGCCGCGGCCGTCGTCGACGACCGTCAGCACGATCTGGCCGTTCAGGCGCGTGAGGACCACCTCTGCGTGGGACGCGTCGGCGTGCTTGACCACGTTGGTGAGCGCCTCGGAGACGACGAAGTAGGCCACCGACTCCAGCGCGGCACTGGGCCGTTCCGGTAGGTCGACCCGGACGTCCACGGGAATCGGGGTGCGTGCCGCGAGCCCGGACAGCGCCGCGTCGAGCCCGAGCTCGTCCAGCACGGCGGGGTGCAGGCCGCGCACGAAGTCGCGCAGCTCGGTCATCGCCAGCTTGGCGTCCTCGTGGGAACGGGCGATGACCTCAAGGGCGGGCTCGGGCAGATCCTTCAGCATCGCGCGGGCGATGCCCAGATTCATCGCCAGCGACACCAGCCGCTGCTGGGCGCCGTCGTGCAGGTCGCGTTCGATCCGGCGGCGTTCGGCGTCGGCCGCCTCGACGGTCGCGGCCCGGCTCTCGGCCAGCCTGGACATCCGCCGGGTCAGCCTGGCGCGCTCCTCGCGCCGGGTCGGCCCCAGGAACGTGCGCGCGATCGCCAGGTCCGCGCGCGCCAGGGCGGTGGCCAGCGCGGGGCTGAGCAGGAGGAGCAGCAACCCCGCGACGGTCATCGCGACGATGGCGAGGGGCGCGTGCGGACTCCAGGCGAGCGACCCGAGCCGCCCGTGCGACGGCAGCGTCCACGCGTGGGCGGGCGCGGTGGCGAGCAGCAGCCCGCCGCTCCAGGCCGCGCCGACCAGCGCCGCCATGGCGAGCCCGACCGGCCCGGCCACGAAATGGTAGGCGACCTGACGCCAGGCCCCGGCGGTGAGGGGGTAGCGCCACCAGGCCGGTCCGGGACGGTCCCCGGCGGGATCGACGTCGGTGAGGGCGGTGATCCGGGAGCGCTGCAACGCGGTGCAGACGCGTACCACCGCGAGGATGACGACCAACGCCAGCACCGGGGCGACGACCGACCGCGCGAGCTCGATACCGACCGCGATCGGCATCGCGACGGCGGCCAGGCCGGCGAGCGCCACCGCACCGCCCGCCGCGACCTGCGCGGTGGCCAGCCACGTCGTGGCCCTGACCGGCGCGCTCCACCACGCCCCGATTCCCTCGCGTGCCGGGAACCCGCGCAGCCTCAAGATCACGGCGGTCAGGGTATCCGACGCCTGACGATCGTCAGCAGACGGTCAGCAGTACAGGTTGCCGCCCGGGTCCACACCCAGGATCTGCGTGAACCGCTGGTAGGCGTCCACTCTGCTCTGCACCTGACCGGGGTTGCCGCCGTTGCACTCCAGCGAGCCGTTGATGCTGCGGATGGTCTCGCCGAAGCCGCGGCCGTTGACCATCGCGTTGTGGGCGGTCATGGTGCCGGGACCGTTCTGCGTCATCCAGTACCAGAGGCCGGTCTTCCAGGCGACGGCCGAGTCCCGCTCCACCTGCCACGGGTCGTTCAGCAGGTTGATGCCCAGGGCGTCGCCCGCGGCCTTGTAATTGAAGTTCCAGCTGAGCTGGATGGGACCGCGCCCGTAGTAGGCCGCCTGCCCGGCAGGGCACCCGTAGGGCTGGCTGTAGTCGCAGTAGTGCGGGTAGTTCGAGGTGTTCTGCTCGACGATGTAGACCAGCCCGCCGGTCTCGTGGTTGACGTTGGCGAGGAAGGCGGCCGCCTCCTGCTTCTGGACGGTGTCACTCCCGGTCTTGGCGAACGCGGGGAACGCGCTCATCGCCGAGGTCAGCCCGCTGTAGCTGTAGAACGAATTCCTGCTCGGGAACATCTGGTTGAACTGCGCCTCGCTCACAACGAAGCCGCCGGAGTTAGGAGGCGGGTCCGTCGGCCCACCGCCGCCGCAGGTCCCTTGGTCGGCCCACACGTCGGCGTTGCCGGGCGTCTCGTTCTGCGTCCACCACTTCGCCGACCAGTTGTGCCCGTTGTACGAGGCGACCATGCCGCCGGTGTAGACCGACGAGGAGTTCCAGGCGGCCGCGCACGCCGCCGCGTTCGCCGAGGCAATGTTCAGGACGCCGAGGCCGGCGGCGACGAGGGGGAGCGCCGCCAGCAGGACCACGATCCGTCGCATCGGATCACACCTTCCCTGGATGGGAGCTCTTAGGAAAGCTTCCTAAGAATCTGCGTGATCGTGACACGCCCGAATGGAGGCGACAAGGCCGCGCCGGACCGTAAAGCACCAGCCCTAAAGGCCATTTAAGGTGGTCGATACGCCCGCCAGGAGCGGTTGGTCAGCGTGTCGCGAAGACCTTAAGGTCCGAGCCGGATCCGAGAGCAATCCTCCTGAATTCGTGCCTCCCGCAAGGGGGATGATCGCGTTCAGATCCGCACCTGTCCTAGAGAGCCGGCGTGGGGCCGGTATCAGAGGAGGACGGCAGTGGATCTGTTGGAAAGGGCAAACCGGCCATGGCCGAAGGCGCCGAGGGCGGCGGGTGCGGAAGGTAGCGAGGCCGTAACCGATCGTCCAGTGTCCCCGCGTATGCGTGTCGTGCCACAGTGCGAGCACGGGCGGGCCGGGGGGTGGGCGGGGGCATGAGCGAGAAGCGGTCGCGTGATGAGCAGTGGCGGCTGGACCGGGAACTGATCCTACGGTTTCAGGCGGCCGCGCCTGGACGGGAAAGAGAGCGGGCGTTCGAGCCGCTCGTCGCACGGTATGGGCCGATGGTGCTGCGCCGGTGCGCGATCGGGCTGGCACCCGATGGCGGCGCCGCGGAGGAGGCGGCCGCGGACACGTGGGTGGAGGCCTACACCGCGCTTTACAGGCTCAGGGATCCTCGGGCGGCCGTGAACTACCTGCGGGAGATCGCCCACCGTCAGGTGATCCGGCGCTACAGAGCCGCACCGCGCCGGATGGAACTCCCGTCAGCGGACGCCGTGGAAGATCGTGAGAGGACCCGCGCACGCAGCGACCGTGCCGAATCCGACCACGGATTCGCGATCCGTGAGCAAGAGTTGCTGCGACTGCTCGAGGCGCTGGTGCCGACCCTGCCCGAGGGGGAACAGCGCCTCTACGATCTCGTCGTCCGGCAGGGTATGGAGGTCAGTGAGCTGGCGCAGGCGCTGGGCGTGTCCAGGCAGATCGCATCCCGGCGGCTCTACGACCACCGGCAGTACCTGAAGGAGGCGTTCGGCGCCACCGTCTTGGTCCTGAGCGGGAACGGCTGCGCCGACATCCGCGGCGTCAAAGCTGTCGCGAGCTTCCGCAAGGCCGCTTCCCGTATGAGCGTCATGCCGGCGACGTTGCGGTGGAAAGTGGTCCAACACATCAGCGATTGCGCCAAATGCGGTCATTGGTGCAAGGAGAACGGGTTCTGGTGGATCCTCGCCTTGGTGCCGCCGCTGTTCTT
This sequence comes from Actinomadura barringtoniae, assembly GCF_017573505.1. GTDB lineage: Bacteria > Actinomycetota > Actinomycetes > Streptosporangiales > Streptosporangiaceae > Spirillospora > Spirillospora barringtoniae. Next base: position 123,852 of record NZ_JAGEOJ010000026.1, on the reverse strand, counting down.
GGCCGGACTCCATCGGAATGTGATGGGTCGGGTCAGGCTGGTGTCCAACACGGAGGCGGTAACGGGCCCGGCGGTGACCGCCCGGTCGCCGGCTCCTCCCACACGGCGGCGCTCCAGCAGGCGCGCGCCCGCGGCTCGGCCGCCGTCCACGCGGCGTTCGCCTTCCGGTCCAGGCCGGAACGGCTGGGAGTGGGGCCCGGTGGCGGCCGTCGTGCTCGTGGGCGGGTTGCTGACGGCCGTACTGGCGGTTGGAGGGGCGTTCCGGCAGACGGGCCTCGGCGTGCTGGCCGCGGAGCCGGCATCGCCCAAGCCGTCCACCGTGAGCAAGGCCCCCGGCCGGGTCAAACCCACCCGCCCAGGAACCGGGGGCAGGCGCCCCGGTCACGCCGACGCGGGCTCAGGGCGCGGCGCCACGGGCGGAGCCGATTCGAGTGAGGGCGACGGCAGCGATCGAAGCGGACCAGCCGGTCGGGGCGACGGCGGAGGCAGGTTGCCCGACGGCACGAACCGCAGCGGCTCTGGCGGCAGGGCCGGGAGTGGGCCGGACGGGTCAGGTGGCGGCGGGTCCGGGAACGGCTCGGACGGGTCTGATGGCGGCGGGTCCGGGAGTGACTCGGACGGGTCTGGCGGTGGCGGGTCCGGGAGTGACTCGGACGGTTCTCCCGGTGGTGGGCCGTACGTGCCGGCCGAGCGGCCCGCTGACCACACCGTCGAGGTCCGCATTGACGGTGCGTCCGACCCGACGGTCGCTTCGTACGGCATCGACGTCACTGTGGCCGGTACGGCCAGGCCGCGGTGTCAAGGTCTGAACGCCCAGTGCCTCTACACCGTCCCTCACGGCGGGACCATCGAGGTGAGGCTGCCGGGCAACAGCAGGGTTCCTTCCTGGGGCGGCCAGGCACCGTGCAAGTCGGGGCAGACCACCTGTGCCTTCACCGTCACGGCCAACATGAGCATGCCCTTGAGGCTGGCGTATGAGCCCGGCTGACCCGCCCCGTAACTTCTCAAAATTCTTCGGGCGAGATGGGGGATATCCCGGCCGCGGACGCCACTTGTTCATTGACCGGTTCATCCAGCCGGTCGTCGTGCATCGAGCAAGACGACAGGAAGGAACGACAGGAACATGAGCAGCAGCCTCGACCGCCACCTCGACTGGGTGCGAAAGACCAACGACGACTACAGCAGCGAACTGCACAAGCGGCAGCGCAGTGCGGACCTGCGGCGCAACTGGGAGGAGGACGGCTACCCCGGCTTCGGCGAGATCGTCGTCGGCCTGATCATCTTCTTCACGCTGGTGGCGATCATGTCCGCGCACCACTGAGGTGCCTCTCCACCACCCGGGCGCGACGGTGTATCGGTTACTGCGTAGTGAAGACCTTCAGGTCCGAGCCGGAACCGAGCCCCCAGAACGCCCGGGTGGTCGGCACCATCGTCAGGCTGCCCACGCTGTAGACGCCCGGCGCCGTCATGGTGTTGCCGGTCGGCTGCCAGCTCGTGCCGTCGTACTTGTGGATGGACACCACGTTCGGAGTGCCGGTCGTGTGCTGCGTTCCCCAGAAGGTGCCCTGCGCGTCCCGATGGAATCCGTCCGGGCCGGGGTTGGTCCTGCTCCAGGCGCTCCCGTTCCAATGCCACAGGAACGGCGTCCCACCACCCGCAGGCTCACTCGTTCCCGCGATCCACGCGTCGTTGGCCGACGGCGCAACGATGTCGGAGACGTAGGCGTTGGCGCTGTCCAACGCTGGAAGCGGAACGCTCTGCCAAGCAGTCCCGTTCCACCGCCGAGCCAACGGCACCCCAGAGGTGTCGCCCTCACCGATCAGCCACACGTCATCGGCCGTACGCGCGTAGTAGACGTCGATGGCCTGCAGCCCGGTCGTCGGGTAGGCCGCCCACGAGTCACCGTTCCGCCGGAACAGGCGCCCGGCGTCCACCCACGCTTCTAGGAAGAGCCCACCCGGCATCGCCTTCACGCGCGGCAGCTGCCGGAACGAGACGACCACACCCTGCGGCGCGGCCACAGCCTCGAAGGCCGTGCCGCTGAAGCGCGCGATGAACGGCTGTGACTCGGTGTCCGACACCCGCCGATACCCGGTGACCCACACCTCGGACGATGAGAGGGCCGCCACTGACAGCATCGGGCCGTTGTTGCTCCAGCCGTTGATCGGGTATTCCTTCCACGCCGAGCCCGTCCAGCGCCGGACCACCGGGTTGCCGCCGACCGTCTTGCCCGTGCCGGGGATCGGTCCCGGAACGGTCAGCTCACCTTGAACGCCCGCGATCCAAACGCTGTCAGCAGCCGTGGCCGCGAGCCCATAGAGGCCCTTGTCCGGCCACAGGAACGGCAGTCCGACCTGCCGCATCGTCGTATCCGCAGCCGAGGCCCGCCCCGCCAGACCGGCCCCGGCCACCAGTGCCCCGGCCCCGCCGACCGCCATCCGCAGAGCGTCCCGCCGCGTGAAGATCGTCGTCATGCGTACCAGTATTCACTGGCGCGATCGCGCCCGCTAGTTGTAGGAGGGTCGAATGGTGCGTCATCGGGTGATCGGGGCGGTGCCGGTCGCGGCGATGGACAGGTCCCACAGCCGCGCGGCCGCGTCGGGGTCGATGGCGTAGGCGCGGACGCCGCCGTCGTCCATGGGCGCTTCGGGGCCGGAGATGGCGGCGACGTCGCAGTCCTCCAGGTAGAGGCCGCCGAGGTCGTTCAGGAGAGGGGAGGTGGCGGCCCACAGGCCGGTGGCGGCGCCCTGGGAGGGGGTCTTGAAGTCGGTGGCGATCACGTTGCCGTGCTCGTCCACCCACCCGCGGTCGATCTGTTCTTCAAGCGCCATTTCCCGCTGCAGCCCGGTGATGATCTTGCCCGGATGAAGTGAGAAGGCGCGGACGCCGTCGCCGTGCCCGAGCGAGTCGAGGTGTACGGCGAAGAGGGCGTTGGCGGTTTTGGCCTGGCCGTAGGCGAGCCACTTGTCGTAGCCGGTACGGAAGTGCGGGTCGTGCCAGCGGATGTCGGTCAGGGTGTGGCCGGCGGAGCTGTTGACCACGACGCGTGCACCGTCGGCGGCGGCCAGGAGCGGGTAGAGCTCGCAGGCGAGGGCGAAGTGCCCGAAGTGGTTGGCGGCGAGCTGGCCCTCCCAGCCGGGTCCCACGCGCCGTTCGGGAGTGGCCATGACTCCGGCGACGGCCATGAGCAGATCGAGCCTGGTCAGGGAGTCGCGGATGTGCGCGGCGGCGGCCCGCACGCTGGCGAGGTCGGTCAGGTCCATGGGGATGACCTCGCAGCCCTTCACGTTCGCGAGTGCGGACCGCGCCATGTCAGGCCGGCGCGCCGGAACGATGACACGGGCTCCGGCGGCCGCGAGGGCACAGGTGGTTTCCAGGCCGAGCCCCGAGTAGCCCCCGGTCACCACGGCGCTCGTGGCGGACAGGTCCAGGCCCGCGGTGACGTCCTGGGCAGTGCTGGTGGCGGAGAAGGGCGAGCCGAGCGGCCGCTGATCAATGCTGGTCACGCCGCCGAAGCTACGATCTAGAGCGCGGTCCAGGTCAAGCTACGGAAATCCGGGGATGCAACAGCTAGTGCGCCTTGATGGCCGCCAGCAACCCTGACCACCCCTGTGGCGAGATCCGAAGAATCGGCCCGTCCGGATCCTTCGAATCTCGCACAGCCACACCTGGGAGGCCCTCAGTAACCTCGACACAGGTACCGCCTTGCTCAGCGCTGCGACTGCTCTTCCGCCACGGTCGCGCGACCTCTACACAAGCCCCGCCGTGCTCGCCGCTATGGCTGCTCGTGCGCCACGCCGGAGCGACTTCGATGCACGCCCCTCCGTGGTCCCCGCTGTAGCTGCTCTTTCGCCAGGAGGCCTTGGAGACATTCCATCTGGTCATGTCTGCGACAGTAACCCTTCGATGAACGTCCGAGTATCGGCCTCACTGTGAGCCTTGGCGTGCATTCCTTTGAAGGCGTTGCTGTACGTCCGCAGTACATCTTCACCTTCGAGATAGGACATCTGTGTCAGCGAGTCCACCGTCACCACGCGCAAGCTGCCAGGTCCACCGATCTCAATGATGATGAACGCCCCGGTCACGCACTGATGGGCGCCACAAGCAAACGGCAGCACCTGCAGCATCACGTTCGGCAGCGACGAGAGATCCAACAGGTGCTGAAGCTGGGCGCGCATGACCCGGCGACCACCTACTAGGCGGTGGAGTGCGGCTTCATCGATGATCGCCCGAAGACGGGGCGGGTTTGGCCGGGTGATGATCTCTTTCCGCTGCATGCGCACGGCGATCAGCCTCTCCACGCTTTCCTCGTCCCCCGAGTAAGGGCCTTGCGCGATCAGTGCGCGTGCGTAGTCCTCGTTCTGAAACAGGCCGGGCACGACCACAAGCTCACAGAAGTCGATCGAGTCGGAGTCGTACTCCAGGCCGATGAGGTCCATGGTCTCGGGGGAGAGGTCCTTGCGGAACTCTTGCCACCAGCCCTTCTTGCGGCCGTTGCGGCTCCAGTCGTAGAGGCGCTCGTGGATGGCGGCGTCGGTCACGCCGTACTTGTTCAGCATGTATTCCACGTCGCGGACGCGGGCGTGGTGCAGGCCCTTCTCGATGCGGGCGATCGAGGTGGGGTGGCGTTTCAGCAGGTCGGCCGCCTCGTACAGGGTGAGACCGGCCGACTCGCGCGCGTTCTTCAGCGCCAGTCCAAGCCTGCGTAGCCGGATCGTCGGTGCGATGTTGCCCACGCGACTCATTGTGATCGGAGCGTATGCGTTCTGCTACGGAAAGCAAAAAGGGGCAGATCTGCGCGGCGCTCACCACCCCCTTTCGCGAACTGTCTTGTAGCGGTCACAGTGCGCGACCAAGCTTGCGGCGTCATCGAGCGAAGGGAGATCAGGATGGGAGCTCTGACGGTGCTCGCCACGCTGACGCTGCCGGGCACGGCCCGGTCGCTGGAGTACGCGCGCAGATTCGTGGAGGACATGCTCGGCTCCGAGCATCCGGCGCTGGACTCGGCGCTGATCTGCACGAACGAGATCGCGACCAACGCCGTACGGCACACCCGTTCGGGCGAGGGCGGCCACTTCACGGTCATCGTCGCTGAGGACGGGAGCACCGTTCAGATCACCGTCGTCGACGACGGCACGCAGGGACTCCCGATCGTGAAGCTGGCCGATCCGCTGGACGAGACCGGCCGCGGCATGTTCCTGGTCGAGATGCTCAGCGACGAGTGGAACGTCGAGTCCGAAGGCAACGCCACCCGAGTCTGGTTCCGGGTCTCATGAGCGTCGCGTTCAGGCGGGCTGGAAGAACTCGAGCAGCTTCTCGGCGGCGTCCGGCGACTCCAGCATTTCCTGCATCTCTGCGGACAGCCGCCCGATCTTGCCGGTCCGCTCGAACATCTCGCGTTCGTACTCCTTGACGGCGGCCGGAAAGTCGTCCGGCTGCGCGGCCAGCGCGAGGCCGAGCAGGGCGCCGTCGAGCAGCGCCATGTTGGCGCCGTGCCCCACCGGCGGCATCAGGTGCGCGGCGTCGCCGAGCAGCGTGACGCCCGGCGTCGACGGCCAGGTCACCCCGACCGGCAGCGTGGTCAGCGAGCGTGGCACGACCGTGTCGTCGCAGGCCGCGATCAGTGCGGTGATCCGTGGGTCCCAGCCTGCGTACAGCTCGATCAGCCGCGCCTTGGCCCGGGCCGGGTCGTCGAACGGGATCTCGCTCTTCTCGAACCAGTCCTCGCCGGTCTTGTAGAAGCTCAGATACACACGAACGCGACCGTCGCCGTTCCGCTGCGCCGACAGGGCCTGCCGGTCGCCGGGCACCCAGTAGTTGCCGCGCCCGACCATCGCCGCGAGCTCGGGATAGGTCCGATCGATGTCGGGAATCCCGAGTTCCACGACGTTCTGGCCGATGTGCCTCGGCCGGGCGTCGGTGAGCAGCGGGCGGACCTTCGACTCCGCGCCGTCGGCGCCGACGAGCAGCTCACATCGCTCACTCCTCCCATCGGCGAAGTGCAGCACGCCGCCCTCGGCGGACTTGAACGCGTATCCCCAGCGCACCGTCCGCTCAGGAATCGAGTCCAGCAACATGTCGCGCAGATCGCCACGGTCGACCTCGGGCCGCAGCATCGGCGCGTCGTCGGGCGTGTCCTCTTGGAGTAGCAGCGTGCCGTCCGGCTTGAGCAGGCGCATGTCCTGCCCCTGACCACGGGCGATCGCGTAGAACTCCTCGATCAGGCCGGCCTCCCTCAACGCCCGCTGCCCGGTCCTGGAGTCCAGGTCGAGCATGCCGCCCTGCCCCCGCGCGTCCCGCGACGACTCACGCTCGAACACCACGGAGTCGATCCCGTTCACATGCAGCACCCGAGCCAGGGCCAGCCCGCCGAGCCCGGCTCCCACGATGGCGATGGTCATCGCACCCTCAATTCACCGTATCGACTCAATACACTGTATCGATCAAAAACACCGTATCACCGCGAGCCGATGTATCGTCAACGCCATGTTGGTGTGGGAAAGGCCAGAGCCACCGGATCGCCCGGTGCCGACCCCTCTGAGCAGGGAACGCATCGTCCAGGCGGCGATCAATCTGGCCGACGAGGACGGCCTGTCAGCCGTATCCCTGCGCAAGGTCGCCGCCGAACTGAACGTCGGACCCATGCGCCTGTACGGCTACATCGACACCAAAGAAGAGCTGCTCGAGCTCATGCTCGACGCCGTCTACGCCGAGATCCGCCCCTCAGGCGAGACCTGGCGAGAGACGCTCCGTTCCCTGGCCGAAGGCATCCGCCAGGCCGCCCACCAGCACGAATGGTTCGCCGACCTCATCGGAGGCCGCCCCCAGCTGGGCCCGAACACCCTCACCTCCGGCGAGGCCGTCGTCGCAGGCCTCAGCGGCATGAGCGTGGACATCATCGTCCCCGTGATGGCCGCCGTCAACGCGTACGTCATCGGCGCCGTCCGCCGCGAGATCACTGAACGCCGCGCCGAGCGTTCCACCGGAACCGACATGAAGCAGTTCCAGGCCGCCTACGGCCCCTACCTCAGGCGCATGCTCGCCACCGGCCGCTTCCCCTCCCTGTCCACCCTCATCCACGACGGCCCCCACCTGACCCCCGACGAGACCTTCCACACCGGCCTCGACTACCTCCTCGACGGCATAGAGGCGCGGCTCTCCAGCTAAAGCTCGAAGTCCTCCGCGAGGTCGTCCCAGGCGAGATCGGCCAGGGCGACCGTCACGAAGTCGGCGACCGGCCCGCCCAGGTCTTTTTGAAACCAGACCACCGTCAGCTCGGACCGGTAGAGGACCGCGTCCAGCGCATCGTCGACGGGTCTCGCCCGAAAGGCGCCGCGACAATGGACCGCGGGCAACACCTCGACCGGGCCGAACGGCAAGCGCCCAGACCCGGCCTCGGGATAGGTGCGCTCGGGCTCGATCAGGTGCACGGGCGGGAAACCGTCCGCACGTCTGACCAGAGCGGCCAGCTTCCGATCGTTGATCGCCGCACACGGGTACCCCTCCAGCAGCCCGCCATAGGTCGAGGAGATCTCCAAGTGAGTCAGCTCGACATCCCTGCCCGAGCCGAGCGTGATCCGAGCCAGCGTCATGATCCAGAGTGTGGCAAGACCCGTTCCCCCAAAGCACGCGCATATTCGAGCGACAGCCGCACACCGCGCGTGGCACGCTCGGCCCCGTGCAGTACAGCTACGTCGGGCCTGTGGAGATTCTTGAGCAGGTGGTGACCGGCCAGCGCGGGCAGGCGATCGCCTCGCGCGATGACCTCGCCGACTGGCTGGCGGGGCAGGCTGAGGAGGAACGGACCGAGCCCTTCACGTTCGTCATTGACTTGAGCGGCATGCTGCGTCTGGCTCCGCAGCGGAGCGAGCATGTGGCCTGTGCCGGTGGCGAGCCCGTTTTGAGCGCGGGCGAGATCACTTTCGAGGACGGACTGACGGTCAGCGAGGTCAGCGAGGTCAGCAACCAGTCGACCGGGTACTGCCCCGACGTGACCTCGTGGCCTGCGGTCGCGGCGGCGCTCGATCGGGCGGGGATAGAAGGCCCGGGTGCGTTCACTCAGCCCATCGTCTTCCGTCATTGCTCGCAGTGCGGGCAACGCAACATCGTGAAGGACGACTACTACGTGTGCGCTGCCTGCGAGGGGCCACTACCTGTGTAGGCGGGGGCGAAGAAGACCAGCACGGTCATGTCCTCGGTCACGTCGTGGAAGCGGTGCTCTTCGTGGGCCGGGACGAACAGCGTGATGCCGGGGCCGACGTCGACCGTACGGCCGCCGGAGGTGAACGAGCCGCGGCCGCTCACGACGACGTAGATCTCGTCTTCGGAGTGCGGTGACTGGTCGTCAATCGTGCCTGCGGGGATGGAGTACGTCCCCACGCTGAGTGCGGGCACGCGGAGTTGCTCCAGGTATTGCGGTGCTCCGTCCGGGGCGGGCTCGAAGCGGCCCGCGTCGACGATCTCCATGGCGGGATCTTGCCACATGGCTGGGACGCCGCTGCGCCCGTACGGGGCGACCGTACGGGCGCGGGGGCTTGAGCGGCTAGGGGGCTACTGCGTCGGCCGGGTGGCGGCGCAGGAGGGCGAGGGTCGGGAGGAGCGTCGCGGCGAGAGTCAGGGCCAGGGCCCCGGTGACCACGGTGGCGAGGATCCAGGGCGAGCCGTACGGGACGGGCGTGCCCAGGACGCTCAGGCTGAGCGGGATCAGCGTCGCTGCGGCGACCAGGAACGCCGCCGCGATGCCGGCCGCGGTGACCAGGAGGGCCTCGACCGCCATCATCTGCACGATCTGGCGGCGTGCGGCCCCGGCCAGGCGCAGGAGGCCGAACTCGCGGCGGCGTTCGCCCGTCGCGACGATCTGGGTGTTGACCAGGGCGATCGCGGCGTAGCCGACGACCACGCCCAGCACCAACCAGGACATCCACGCCTGGGTGTCGTCCTGCCCGGTGCGCAGCGTCGCGCGGTCGACCACCTGGAGGCCGGGGGCGGCGAGTGCGTGGGCCAGTTGGGTGGGGTTGGTGCCGGGAGCGGCGTTCACCATGATCTGCGGGACCAGGGCGCTGTCGGTGTGGGGGAGCAGGGTCTGCGCGGGGAGGAGCGCGGTCTCGTAGCCGGGGCGGGTGTGGACCGTGGCGACCAGCGTGAGGGCCGCGCGGCTGCCGTCGCCGAGCCTCATGGGGACGGTGTCACCGATCTTGTAGGGGGCGGCGTAGCGTTCCGGCAGCGCGACGGTGGCTCCATTGAGGGCGGCGAGGCTGCCGCTGGTGGCGCGGAACGAGGTGGTGTTCGTGACCGCGGACGCGGTGACGCCCAGGAGCGACATCGTGGGCGGGCGCGGGTCGTTCTCCCCGCCGGAACCCTTGTGGACGAGCGGCCCGGCCAGCGCGGCGGGCTCGATGAAGCCGGTGCTGGTGACCTGCGCCGAGGCGGACGCGACGCCGGGCCGGTGGGCGATCTGGTCGACCATTTCCAGAGGCAGGCCGCCGGTCTGGGAGGTGACGGCCAGGTCGGCGCGCAGGCCGTCCTCGAACACGTCCTGGGAGCCCTTGCTCTGCGTGGTCTGCATGTAGGTCAGGGCGAGCGCGAGCCCGGCGGCGAGCATGACGGGCAGCACCGCACCGGTCAGCCGGGCGGTACGGGCCCGGGCGTTCTCGGTGGCGAGGTGGCCGGCGTAACCGGTGATTGCGCGGAGCGGCCGGTGCAGCGCCGCCGTGACGGCCCTGGACAGGAACGGGCCGAGCAGCGCGAACCCGGCCGTCCACACCATCGCGGCGGGGGTCGCTACCCCGGCCGCGTCGGGGCCGTCCGACCCGGCCGTACCGACGGCCAGCGCGACGCCGCCTGCGACGAAGCCGAGCCCGAGGACCAGGCGGATCTTGCTGAACCGGCGCGTGTCCACCGACGCCTGGGCCAGCGCCTCGACGGGCCGGGTGCGCGCCGCGCCGTGGGCCGCGACGAACGCGGCGCCGAGCGTGGTGAGCAGCGCGGTGCAGACCCCGGCGATGATCGGGACGTTCCCGGCCCGGTAGGCCAGCGTGTCCGGCACCACCCCGGCCTCGGCGAACGCGGCCAGCAGCCACCGGCCGACCTGCGGGCCGGGCAGGCAGGCCAGCCCGGTGGCGACCATCGCCAGCAGCATCGCCTCGCCCACGATCAGGCGGCGGACCTGCCCGGGGGTGGCGCCGATCGCCCGCAGCAGCGCCGTCTCGCGCAGCCGCCGCCGGATCGACAGGCCCAGGGTCGCGGCCACCACGAACACCGTCACCATCGCCGACAGCCCGCCGAACGCCGCGGCCAGCGGGATCAGGTCCTCGCCCTCGGACATGACGCCGGGGTTCTCGGCCCGGCCTCGTTCGTCGCCCGTCAGCACCGAGACCTGCCGGCCGTCGACCGCCTTGGCGACGTCGCGCTTCACCTTCGCGACATCGGCGTCCGGCGCTGTGAACAGCCCGATGGAGTCGACCTTGCCGGGGTGACCGGCGACCTGCGCCGCGTCCGCGTCGGACAGGAAGGCGGTGTCGCCGGCGCCGCTGATCAGGCCGGACACCTGGAAGCGCTTGAGACCGCCGCGCATCAGGAGCTCGATCGTGTCGCCTGGACGGACCCCAAGGCGGTCGGACACGACGACCTGCCCGCTGGCGGTGGGCGCCGACCCCTGTGCGAGCTTGAACGGGGCGAGCCGTGCGGACGACCAGCCGTGCCCGGTGAGCCGCCGGCCACCACGCGCCGTCGTGACGGGGAACGACACGTCCGTCGCGACGCCGGACACGCCGGGCACCGACGCCAGCTGACCCGCCAGCGCCGCGTCCAGCGGGACCCGCTCGGCGAACACCTCGTCGCCCGCCGTGCCGTGGTAGCGCTGGTCGCCGGTCACCACGACCGGCGCGGCGCCCAGCCGCTGCGGCGGCGCGGCCCGGTGGATCCCCGACTCCAGCAGCCCGCCGCAGCCGATCACGATCACCGCGCCGAGGAACATCCCGACGAACGAGGCGATGAAACCGCCCTTGTGGAAGCGCAGCGTGCGCAACGCGATCCTGATCACCACAGCTCCCGCATGGTCTCGGTGTTGGCGGCCGTTCCGTTCGCGGACGGCACCGGTTCGTTCCGCAGGCGGGTCATCCACGCGGCGACCCGTTCGGGCGTGGGGCGGTTCAGCGACCCGGCGATCCGGCCGTCGGACAGGAACACCACCCGGTCGGCGTACGCGGCGGCCACCGGGTCGTGGGTCACCATCACCACCGTCCGCCCGGCCTCCGCCACGACTTCGCGCAGCAGTCCCAGCACGTCCCGGGCGTTGCCGGTGTCCAGCGCGCCGGTCGGCTCGTCCCCGAAGATCACCGCCGGCCGCGTGACCAGCGCGCGGGCGATCGCCACCCGCTGCTGCTGACCGCCCGACAGCTCCGCCGGACGGTGCCCGCGCCGGTCGGCCAGCCCCACGCGCTCCAGAACGTCCTCGACGGCGCCCCGTTCCGGCTTGCGACCGGCCAGCCGCAACGGCAGCGTCACGTTGTCGACCACGGTCAGCGCGGGCAGCAGGTTGAACGCCTGGAACACGAACCCGATCCGGTCGCGCCGCAACCGGGTCAGCGCCCGTTCGCTCAGCGAGCCCAGGTCCTCGCCGTCCAGCCGCACCGTTCCCGACGTCGGGCGCTCCAGCCCTGCCGCGCAGTGCAGCAGCGTGCTCTTGCCGGATCCGGACGGCCCCATCACCGCGGTGAACGACCCGCGCTCCAACCCGAGACTCACCCCGTCCAGCGCGACGACGCCGCGCTTGGACCCGCCGTACACGCGGCGTACGGCCTCCAGCCGCAGCACCTCGTCCGGCCCGGTCACCGGGTTCCCGCTCGCCCGCTCAGCAACTTCTGTCATGCCGTCAATGCTGGTCGCGGGCACCTCACCGCCGACAGCCTCGACCGGTTGAACCCGTTGTCCACCGACCGGTGGACAACGCGGGGTCTACGCGTCGTCGTCCGAGGGGGGCCGGGTGTAGAGGACCTCGCGGGCCTGCTCGGTGGCGCGCTTCATCTGCTCGCCGACGAAGTCGAGGAAGCGGGCGGCGTTCTCCAGGCGGGCGGCGGCCGGGGTGCCGGTGCCGAGGACCGCGTTGCCTTCGAGCGCGGCCTTGATGAACTCGTCGTTGGCCTCGGCGCTGCGGACCATCGCCTGGTACCAGAGGTCGTCGTCCACGACGTAGCGGTCGCGGCGGCCCTCGGCGCGTTCGCGGCGGACCAGGTCCAGGCCCTCCAGGAACGTGATCGCCTTGGACACCGACGCGGGGCTGACCTGGAGGCGCTGGGCGAGCTCGGACGCGGTGAGGCTGCCGGCGTCGGTGGTGTAGAGGCAGCCGAGCACGCGGGCCATCATCTTGGGCAGGCCCGAGGTCATGAAGACGGTCGTGAGCCGCTCGCTGTACTCGCGTACGGCCTCGGCGTCGCGGCCGTGCGGCTGCGGGGCCGCCTCCACTCCGCGGGGCGAGGACTGCTTGCGGCGGTGCGCGCGGCGCTGGGTCGCGCGCTGGGCCAGGTCGGCGCGGTAGCCGGTGGGGCCGCCGTTGCGCATCACCTCGCGGGTGACCGTCGAGGTCGGACGGTCGAGGCGCCGGGCGATCTCCGCGTAGGCGAGCCCGTCGGCCAGCCCCAGCGAGATCTGCTGGCGTTCCTGCTGGGTGAGCCTGCCTCCCGGCATCGGGACCTCCCTGGTGACCTGGCGTGCGTCGCGGGCCGACTATAGCGTTCACCGTCATTCCATTGCAAAGAAGCGGTGCATCTTGTTGCGTTGAATCACGTTCCATTGCAACAAATTTAGAGCCCTGAGCTGCATAAATGTGGATACTGTGCAACGAGTATGTTGCGTGAATCAGAAAGGCAACGTAGCGTTTGCGGTGTCAGAAAGAACGAGCCGCAGGAGCCCACGATGCAGACCTTCGCCACCACCGCCCCGATCACCACCGTCGTCACCATCCCGGCCGGCCGCGTCCAGGTCATCGCCGCCGAGCGGGCCGACGCCTCGGTCGAGGTCCTGCCCGCCAAGCCCTCCAAGGGCCGCGACGTGAAGGCCGCCGAGCAGACCACGGTCGAGTTCGCCGACGGCGTCCTGCGGATCGAGTCCGCAGTGAAGAACCAGTACTTCGGCCCGACCGGCGCGGTCGAGGTGACGGTGAAGGTGCCCGTCGGCTCCAAGGTCGAGGCCAAGACCTCCGCCGCCGAGTTCCGGGTCGTCGGCCGCCTCGGCGACGTCGTCTTCGACGGCGCGTACCACCAGATCAAGATCGACGAGGCGGCGAGCCTGCGGCTGACCGCCAGCGACGGCGACGTCGAGGTCGGCCGGCTGAACGGCCCGGCGGAGATCACCACCCAGCGCGGCGACATCCGGATCGCCGAGGCGAAGGCGGGCAAGGTCGTCCTGAAGACCCAGCTCGGCGACATCACGGTCGGCGCCGCGGCCGGCGTCTCCGCCTCGCTGGACGCCGGCACCAGCCACGGCCGGGTCAGCAACGCGCTGAAGAACGACGGTGACGCCGACCTCGACATCCACGCCACGACCACCAGCGGTGACATCACCGCCCGCAGCCTCTGACCCGCGGCCGGCACATGAAACGGCCGAACAGGGCCGTCAGATCAAGCGATCTGACGGCCCTGAGCCATGTCCGGGCGAAGGATGATCGGAGTCCCCCATGATGGTCGTGAACTGGTTGAACGCGCAGGCTGGAGGTCGCTAGTGATGCGGATCGGCGTCATCGGGGTGGGGGAGATCGGCCGGGCTCTCGTTGAGGGCCTGTGTAACGGGGTCGGTGACCCGCCTGAGGTCTTCCTGTCTCCTCGGGGTGCCCGTACGGGCGCGGAGCTGGCGGAACGCTTCGAGAGCGTGCAGGTGTGCGCCGACAACCAGGACGTCGTGGACCGTTCCGAACTGGTGATCATCGCCGTGCGGCGCGGGGACCGGCAGGAGGCGCTGGGCGGCCTGCGGGTGGGCGACGACAAGATCGTGGTGAACGTGATGGCGGGCGTTCGCAACGACGATCTACGGCAGTCGCTCACCGGCGGCTTCCCGCTGGTGCGCGCCATCCCGCTGCCCGCCGTGCGCGAGCGGAGGGCCGTGACGGTGACGTGCCCGGCCCATCCGGTCGTGGACGCCTTGTTCGGCCAGTTGGGTGGAGCGCTTCCGGTCACGGACGAGGAGACCTTCGACGTCTTCTCCGCGCTGACGGGAACGCTGACGGCCCATCTCTCCTATCTCGTCACCCTCACGGAGTGGGCCGCACGCAACGGCGTTCCGGCGGGCGACGCGGAGCATTACGTGCGGGGGCTCTTCCAGAACGTGGGCCGTGCGCTGGGCGATGAGTCCCGTTCTCTGCAGCAGCTCGCGTCCGACCACGAGACGCCCAAGGGCAACAACGAGCGCATCCGTACGACCTGGTTCAACGAGGCCAACGCCCACGAGCTCGGGAAGGCGCTCGACGGGCTGCTCGCGGACCTCAGATAGAGCTCGGACAGTGCTCAGACAGCGCTGCTTAATCTCGCGGTAAGTAGACCGTGCTCTCCCTGATCTTGGCGTTTCCGGGCGCCGGGTCGCAGAGTTGGGGCATGTCGACGACGCTGTCCTCCATCATCGCCGGGTCCCGCGTGGGGCCGGCCGCGCGCACGTACGCCTCCACCGACCCCTCCCGTACCGATGAACGGGTCGCCGACGTCGCGCTCGGCGACGCCGGGCTGTTCGTGGACGCCTGCCGGGCCGCGAGGGATGCCCAGGAGGCCTGGCGCGACGTTCCGCCGCCGATCCGCGGCCAGGTCATCGCGGGCGCGGGACGGCTGGTCGAGGCCAACAAGGAACGGCTGGCGCGGATCGTCACGCGAGAGGTCGGCAAGCCGTACGCCGAGTCGCTCGGCGAGGTCCAGGAGATCGCCGACACCTGCGCGTTCTTCCTCGGCGAGGGACGGCGGCTGTACGGGCAGACCGTGCCGTCGGAGATGCCCGACAAGCAGCTGTTCACCTTCCGCGACCCGGTCGGCGTCGTGTCGGTGATCACGGCGGGCAACTTCCCGGTCGCGGTGCCGTCCTGGTACATCGTCCCGGCGCTGCTGTGCGGCAACACGGTGGTGTGGAAGCCCGCCGAGTACGCGGCTTCGTGCGCCAACGCGTTCTTCGAGCTGTTCGTGCACGCGGGCGTACCGGAGGGCGTGCTCAACCTGGTCTTCGCCGACGGTGAGGAGACGTTCCGCGGCCTGGAACAGGCGCTCGGAGACGGGCTGGTCGACAAGGTCGGCTTCACCGGGTCGACCGAGGTCGGCACCTGGATCGGCGAACTGTGCGGCCGTCACCTGCAGACGCCGTGCCTGGAGCTCGGCGGCAAGAACCCGATGGTGGTCACCGAGGACGCCGAGCTCGACCTGGCCGTCGAGGGCGCGCTCTTCTCCGGCTTCGGCACGGCGGGCCAGCGCTGCACCTCGCTCGGTACGGCGATCGTGCACGAGTACGTTCACGACGAGTTCGTGCGGCTGCTGGACGCGGTGACGCGCGCGGCCACGGTCGGCGACCCGGCGCAGGACGTGCTCTTCGGCCCGATGATCAACGAACGGTTCGCGGACGGCTTCGAGACCTATCTGGGCTGGATCGACCCGGAACGCCACACGACCTATGGCTCCACGGCGGTCGGGCGGATCACCGGCAAGGAGCCCCGGGAGGGCTTCACCGGCGACCCCGACGCCGGGCTGTTCTACCACCCGGTGATCGTGGACGGCGTCGGGCCCGACGACCGGCTGTTCCGGAACGAGACGTTCGGCCCGATCATCGGCGTCGCCACGTACCGCACCCTGGACGAGGCGATCGCGCTCGCCAACGCGCCCGGCTACGGCCTCTCCTCGGCGATCTACACGACCGACCCGAAGAAGGCCTTCGCGTTCCGGCGCGGCATCAAGGCGGGCATGGTCAGCGTCAACAACTCCACCTCGGGCGCCGAGGCGCACCTCCCGTTCGGCGGCAACGGCCGTTCGGGCAACGGCAGCCGCCAGTCGGGCATCTGGGTGCTCGACCAGTTCACCCGCTGGCAGTCGATGAACTGGGACTACTCCGGACGGCTGCAGAAGGCGCAGATGGACGTGCTGGAGATCGACGCCGATCTGGGCTTCCTGTTGCCGGAGGACGAGAGCTGATGCAGGCCGAGGTGGTGATCGTCGGCGGCGGGGTGATGGGCACGAGCATCGCGTTCCACCTCGCCGAGGCGGGCGTGCGCGACGTGGTCCTGGTCGAACGGGACGATCTCGGCTCCGGCTCGACGTGCAAGGCCGCGGGCGGCGTGCGGGCGCAGTTCTCCGACGAGGTCAACATCCGGCTCGGCGCGCGCAGCCTGGAGGCGTTCAACGGCTTCGCGCAGCGCCCCGGCCAGGAGATCGACCTGCACCGCGTCGGCTACCTCTTCCTGCTGTCCAGGCCCGAGGACGTCGAGGCGTTCGAGCGGAGCGTCGCGCTGCAGAACGAGCTGGGCGTGCCGAGCCGCATGATCACCCCGGCGGAGGCCAGGGAGCTCTCGCCGCTCATCGAGACAGACGGGATCCTGGCGGCGGCGTTCTCCCCGGACGACGGGCACTGCACGCCCGAGTCGGTCGTGCTCGGCTACGCGACCGCCGCGCGCCGCCACGGCGCCCGCATCCTCACGCACTGCGAGCTGCTCGACGTCGAGACGACCTCCGGCGGCGACATCGCCGCAGTGCGGACGTCGCAGGGCCGCATCGAGACGAGCACGGTCATCTGCACGGCCGGGGCCTGGTCCACGGCGGTCGGCGAGATGGCCGGGGTGCACCTGCCCGTCAGCCCGTTGCGACGGCAGATCGTCTTCACTGAGCCGATGCCGGGCCTGCGCGACCTGGCGCGCCCGGTCCCGATGACGATCGACTTCGAGACGTCGTTCTACTTCCACGGCGAGGGCCAGGGGCTGATGATCGGGATGTCCGACCCCGACGAGCAACCCGGGTTCCGCCTCGACCGCGACGACGCGTGGATGGCCGGGCTCGGCGAGGCGATGGCCGTACGCGCGCCGAGCCTGCTGGACGTCGGCCTCACCACCGGCTGGGCCGGGCTGTACGAGGTGTCGCCCGACCACAACGCCCTCATCGGCGAGGCGCCGGGCGTCTCCCGGTTCCTGTACGCGACCGGCTTCTCCGGCCACGGCTTCCTCATGGGACCGGCGGTCGGCGAGGTCGTCCGCGATCTCTACCTCGGCCGCGAGCCCTTCGTGGACGTGTCCCCGCTCGACGCCCGGCGCCTCGAAGGCGACCGGCTCCGCCCGGAGATCAACCTTGTCTGACGTCTTCTCGCTGATGGACGAGTGGGGGCCCGAACGGGTCGTCTGCGTCTCCGACTCCCGCACCGGGATGAAGGGCGTCCTCGTCATCGACAACACCGCGCGCGGCATGGGCAAGGGCGGCATGCGGATGAGCCCGACCGTCACCGTGCACGAGGTCGCCAGGCTCGCCCGCGTCATGACCTACAAGTGGGCGGGCGTGGACCTGTTCTATGGCGGCGCGAAGGCGGGCATCGTCGCCGACCCCGCCTCGCCCGACAAGGAGGCGATCCTGCGGGCGTTCGTGCGGGCGCTCGCCAAGGAGATCCCGGCGGAGTACGTGGTGGGCCTGGACATGGGCCTCACCGAACGCGACGCGGCGATCGTTCAGGACGAGCTGGGCGACCGGGGCGCGGCGGTCGGCACGCCGCACGCGCTCGGCGGCATGCCGTACGACGAGCTGGGCGTGACCGGGTTCGGCGTCGCCGAGGTGACCGACGCGGCCGCCCAGGAGGCCGGGCTGCCGATGTCCGGCGCGCGGGTCGTCGTGCAGGGCTTCGGCGCGGTCGGGCACGCGGCCGCCCGGCGGCTGGTCGAGCTGGGGGCGTCGGTGGTCGCGATCTCGACCGTACGGGGCGGGCTGTACGACCCGGACGGCCTGGACGTGGCGCGGCTGCTCAAGCTCCGTGCCGAGGCGGGCGACGACCTGATCGCCGAGTACGGCGGCGGGAGCCTGCTGGAGCCGGGCGCCGAGCTGCTCGTACCCGCCGACATCGTCATCCCGGCCGCGCTGCAGGACGTGATCGACGAGGACGTGGCCACCCGCATTCAGGCCCGCGTCGTCGTGGAGGGCGCCAACCTGCCCACCGGTCCCGGTGCGCAGCGCGTGCTGGCCGAACGAGGCGTCACGGTGGTGCCCGACTTCGTGGCGAACGCGGGCGGCGTGGTCGCGGCCGGGTTCGCGATGGACGCGCGCTACTCGCCGTTCCGGCCCGAACCCGACGCCGTCTTCGCGACCGTCTCGGCCAAGCTCCGCGACAACACCACGACCATCCTCGCCGAGGCCGCCCGCCGCCGTACGACCACGCACGAGGCGGCCGTCGCCCTCGCCCAGCACCGCGTCCGAGCGGCGATGCACCTCAAGGGCCGCCTCCCCCAGTCCCCCCCAACCGCGCCGATCTTGCTCTGAGCGCCCTGTTCGGCCGCCCCAAAGGGCGCTGAGAGCAAGATCGGCGCGGTTAGGCGGACTTGGGGGTGAGTTCGGTCTCCAGGTGGCGGGCGGCCGAGGTCAGTTCGTGCATCACCGCCTTGACCAGCGGGTTGGTGTTGGTGGAGCGGCACAGGACGGTCACGTGCCGCTGCGGCGAACGGCGGCTGAGACGCAGCATCCGCAGGCCCGGGTCGGGCACGCAGCCGAGCGCGGGCACGAGCGCGATGCCTAGGCCGCGCGCCACCAGCCCGCACACCACCGCGTAGTCGTTGCTGCGGAACGCGATGTCGGGCGTGAAGCCGGCCGTCTTGCACAGCCGCAGCAGCGCCTGCGCGCCCGAGGTCTCGGGACGGCTGGCGATCCAGGTCTCCGCGTCCAGCTCACGCAGCGGCACCGTGCGCGAACGGGCCAGGGGATGGGCCGCGGGGACGCAGAGGACCAGGTTCTCGTCCATCAGGGTGGTCTCGACGATCTGGTCCGGCCAGGTGCGCGGGAACAGGTCGTACCGGTAGACCAGCTGCAGGTCCAGGTCGCCGTCGAGGAGTTCGGGGAGCAGCTCGTCCGGCTCGCCCTCCGACAGCGTGATCTTGGTGCCGGGGCGGGTGCGGGACAGTTCGGCCAGCGCGTGCGGCAGGATCCGCGCGCTCGCGGTCGGGAAGCTGCCGAGCTGGACCAGGCCCTTCTGCCCGCATGCCGTCGCGCGCATCTCGCGTTCCAGGTCGTCCAGCGCCGACAGGACGTCGTTGCCCTTCTTGACCAGGAGGAACGCGGCGTTCGTCGGCCGTACGCTGCGGGCCCGGCGCTCGAAGAGCAGCACGCCGCTGGTGCGTTCCAACGCGGCGATCTGCTGGGAGACGGCCGACGCCGTATAGCCGAGGTTGCGTGCCGCGTCGGCGAACGATCCAGTCCGTACGACCTCGCGCACCGTCTGGATGTGCAGCGGACTGATCATGTCACTCCCTCTCTCGGCCCCCGCCGCCTGGATTCGCCGCTTTCGCCCTGTCGCTTCCGTCGTGTCTCTCGCACCCCTGATCGAGTCACTCTCGCTGGTCAAAGGCGCCTGCGTCCATACCTGTAACACTTCAGCCACATAAGGCGCTGACGTACCTGGAGCGGGTGTGACACAGGCGAAACTTCGGATCGAAGCGCGGACAACTTCACGATGGGTGTTCACGAGTGGACCTGATGGCAGGGAACGGGACACGGCAAGAGGGCCGGGAGCGTCAACCGGGCAAGCGGCGACGCGCGCGTGCGCGCGGCGGCGCGGCACGGAAGACGACCCTCATGCGGAGGGCCGTGATCGGGACGCTGGGGGTGGTGGCGCTCGGCACGACCGGACTGGCCCTGGCGTCCATCTTCGGTGACTACAGCGACCCGGCCATGCCCCAGGCGAGCGTGCAGTGCGGCCCGCCCGACTGCGTAGGCCCGAACCTCGAATCCGGCCTCACCACGACACCCTCGTCGCTCCCCAACCAGAACGCCGCCGGAGGCGGCGGTGCCGGGGCGCCCGCCAACCCGGCTCAGGGCAAGCCCGGCGACCGCCCCGGCGCGGTGAACCCGTCCCAGACCCCCGGCAGCCCCAGCAGCCCTGGGACGCCGAGCGCTCCAGGCACCAGGCGTCCGGGCACGGGCAACAACCCGCACGACGGCCTCGTGCCACCCACGCCCAGGGTTCCCGCTCCCGCCCACCCAGGCCTTCCGCCGGTCACGGTCGCCTACTCGACCAGGGACGCGGGCTATCACCACACCCAGGGCGTCTACACGGTGACCAACAACGGCGCCACGACGCTGGCACCCTGGCACCTCACGTTCACCCTCCCGCGCAGCGGCGGGCTGCTCGGTGGGCTGCTCGGCGGCCACCGCAGCAAGACCGTCACGGTGAACGGCGGTGCGATCGCCCCCGGAGGCCACGCGACCGTGACCTTCGACCTCAGCGACTCCCGCTCAGGCCCCTCCGGCTGTCTGCTGAACGGGAAGGCCTGTGTGGCAGGCTGATCGGTAGCCATCTAGCCTGGTTGAGATGTCCAGTGAGTCCTACGGGCGGAAGCTCGACGCGGCGCTCCCAGGGGTCTTCCGCACGGATCTGACCACCAGGGCGGCCTACTCGTCGGACGCCTCGATCTACCGGCGGGTCCCGGTCGCGGTGGCCGAGCCCAGGTCCGCGGACGATCTCGCCCGCATCCTGGAGCTGGCCGCCGATGCCGGGCTGCCGGTCACCGCCCGCGGCGGCGGAACGTCCATCGCGGGCAACTCCATCGGGCCCGGCATCGTCCTCGACACCTCCCGGCGCCTGGACCGCATCGTCTCGATCGACCCGGACGCCCGTACGGCCGTCGTCCAGCCCGGCGTGATCCTGGACGACTTGCGCGCGGCGGCCGGGAAGCACGGCCTCACGTTCGGCCCCGACCCGTCCAGCCACTCGCGCTGCACGATGGGCGGGATGCTCGGCAACAACGCCTGCGGCTCGCACTCGGTGGCGTGGGGCATCACGGCCGTCAACACCGAGGCCGTACGGATGCTGCTGCCCGGCGGGCGCGAGCTCGCCGCCACCCGCGGCTCCAGCGGCGACGAACGGATCGACGCCGAGCTGACGCGGCTGCGCGACGGCGCGCTCGGCGAACTGCGCACCGAGCTCGGCCGGTTCAGCCGCCAGGTGGCCGGCTACGGGCTCCACCACCTGCTGCCGGAGAACGACTTCGACGTCGCCAAGGCCCTCGTCGGCGGCGAGGGCACGCTCGGCCTGATCCACGAGGCGACCGTCCGGCTCGTCCCCGTTCCGAAGGTGCGCGCGCTGGCCGTGCTCGGCTTCCCGGACGTCTACGTCGCCGCCGAGGTCGCGCCGCTCGCCGCCGCGTCCGGCGCGCTGACCGTCGAGGGCATGGCCGCCGACCTGCTCACCGCGCTGCGCGCCCAGCCGGGCCGCGCCCACGCCGGCTCGATCCTGCCCGAGGGCGGCGGCTGGCTCTACTGCGAGGTCGGCGGCGACTCGGTGCTGGAGGCGCGTGCCGCCGCGCACGCCCTCGTCTCGGTCGTGCGCGAGCGCTTGCCCGAGGCGACCTCGATCGTCGTCGACGACGCCGTCGAGATGCGGGCGCTGTGGTGGATCCGCGAGGCCGGTTCCGGGATCGTGACGCGGCTGCCGGACGGCGGCGAGGCCTGGCCCGGCTGGGAGGACTCGGCCGTTCCCGCTCCCAAGCTCGGCGGCTACCTGCGCGAGCTGTACGGGCTGATGCGCGAGCACGAGCTGCGCGGTGTCCCGTACGGCCACTTCGGCGAGGGTTGCCTGCACCTGCGTCTGGACTTCGGCCTGGACGAGCCGCGCGGCGTCGCCTCCTACCGCGAGTTCATGGAGGCCGCCGCCGACCTGGTCGTCTCGTACGGCGGAACGGTCTCGGGCGAGCACGGCGACGGCCGGGCGCGCTCGGAGCTGCTCACCAAGATGTACTCGCCGGAGCTGCGGAACGCGTTCGCCGCGTTCAAGCAGATCTTCGACCCCGACCGTGTGCTCAACCCCGGCGTCATCACCGACCCGGCCCCGCTCGACGCCGACCTGCGCCCCGGTCCCGGGCGGGACTCGCTGCACGTCATCCCCGTGCACGCGCTCGCCCGCGACGGCGGCTCGTTCGCCGCCGCCGTGCACCGCTGCGTCGGCGTCGGCGCCTGCCGCAACCTCGACACCGGCGCGATGTGCCCCTCGTTCAAGGTCACCCGCGACGAGGTCCACTCGACGCGCGGCCGTGCGCGCGTGCTGGCCGAGATGCTGCGCAGCGAGACGGTCGCGGACGGCTGGCGTTCGGAGGAGGTACGCGAGGCGCTCGACCTGTGCCTGTCGTGCAAGGCCTGCGCGAGCGACTGCCCCGTCAATGTCGACATGGCGACCTACAAGGCCGAGTTCCAGCACCGCCACTACGCGGGCCGGATCAGGCCGCTGTCGCACTATTCGATGGGCTGGCTGCCGCTCTGGTCGCGCGCCGTGACGGGCGTTCCGGGTGTCGCGCGGGCTGCGAACGCCGCCCTGCGCCGCCGCCCGGTGGCCGCCCTGGCCAAGCGCCTGGCAGGCGTAGAGCCGCGCCGCGACATGATCCGCTTCGCCGAGCAGACCTTCCGCAGGTGGTTCCGGGCTCGCCGTCCGGCTGCGGGGGATGGCTCGACCGTGGTCCTGTGGCCCGACACGTTCACCGACTTCCACGCCCCCGAGGTCGGCCAAGCCGCAGTCGAGGTCCTGGAGGCCCTCGGCTACCGGGTCCTGGTCCCTCCAGGCCGTGTCTGCTGCGGTCTGACCTGGCACTCCACAGGCCAACTGAGCGTCACCAAGAAGGTCCTGACCCACACCCTCGACATCCTGGAGCCGGCCCTCAAGGCAGGCCTGCCGATCATCGGCCTAGAGCCCTCCTGCACGGTCATGCTGCGCGACGAGGCGACCGAGCTGCTGCCCGACGACCCGCGCGCTCGCCTCCTCAGCACCCAAACCGTCACCCTCGCCGAACTCGTCGCCCGTCACGAAGGCGCTTGGCCGTTCGGCACCCTGGACGTAGACGCCGTCTCCCAAGTGCACTGCCACCAAGAGGCCAAGGGCACCTACGATCCCGACCTCGACGTCCTGGAACGCCTGGGCGTCAACACCGACGTCGTCGGGGCGGGATGCTGCGGCCTGGCGGGCAACTTCGGCTTCGAACCGGGCCACTGGGACGTCTCCCAGGCGTGCGCCGAACGCGAGCTCTATCCCCGCGTACGCCAGGCGCCGGACCACGAACTGATCCTCGCCGACGGCTTCTCGTGCCGTACCCAGGTCGAGCAGGGCACCACCCGCCGAGCCCTCCACCTGGCCGAGGTGCTGCGCCGCGCCCTCCCCTGAAAGACCCCTGACCCGACCCTGAACCACCCCCGAGACGCGGCCTTCCGGGGCGATCTCGCCCCTAGCGTGACATCCATGATCAGAATTACCGCAGCGCTGGCCGCCGGTGTGGCCGCGGCCGGCCTGTTGACCGCTCCCGCCTTCGCAGCCCCCCACACGGCCTCTTCTCTCGACTGGAAGCCGTGCAAGTTGAAGCCCACCGACGCCGACGGCGCCGAATGCGCCACGCTCCGCCTCCCGGTCGACTGGGCACGCCCCGACGGCCCCAAGTTCGACCTGGCGCTCGCCCGCCGCAAGGCCACCGGCGCACGCATCGGCAACCTGGTCTTCGGGCCCGGCGGCCCCGGTGACTCCGGCCGCGAGAAGGTCATCTCAACCCCCACGTCACGCTTCAGCCCGGAAATGCTGAAGCGCTTCGACGTCGTCAGCTTCGACCCCCGCGGCATCGGCGGCAGCAACCCCATCACCTGCTCCGCCGACCTGCTCAAGCAGCGCCCGCTGCCCATGCTCAAGAACCAGGCCGACTTCGACGCCAACCTCGCCTACAACCGCAAGCTCGCCGCCGACTGCCGCGCCCACACCCCCAACGGCATCTACGACCACGCCGACACCTCCAGCATGGCCAAGGACCTGGACGCCATCCGATCCGCCCTGGGCGACGACAAACTGACCTACCACGGCAGCTCGTACGGCACGCTCCTAGGCCAGCAGTACGCCGAGCAGCACCCCGACCGCATCCGGGCGATGGTGCTGGAGAGCGTCATCGACCGCAGCTCGCCCAACACCCATGCCTTCCTGAAGACGTCGGCCATCACCGCGCAGGACTCGTTCAACCAGTTCGTGAAGTGGTGCGAACAGGCCAAGTGCGACCCCGACATCCGCGCCACCTGGAAGAAGAAGCTCGCCACCGCCGAGCCGAGCGAGCTCTTCTACCTGGTCAACAAGATCGCCTTCAAGTCCCTCTACGGCCCCGACTGGCCAGGCCTGGCAAAGGCCATCACCCAACCGGCCGCGCAAGCCGAACAGGCCGCCGCGCCCGCCCCCACCGCCACCGACCCGACCCAGGTCTTCTGCTCCGACTGGAACCTGCCGATCCGCGACTACCGCGACTACTCCCGCCAGGTGCGCCGCATGACCAAGGCCGCCCCCGACCTCCCGTACCTCCTGCCCCTCCAGATGACGCTCGCCTGCCAGGGCTCCAAGGCCATCAACCCCCAGCACCGCCTCCGCATCGGCAAGACCCCGCAGATCCTCCTGATCAACTCCCTCCACGACCCGGCCACCGCCTACCCCTGGGCCGTCTCGGTCTCCCGCCAGATCGGCCGCCAGGGCATCCTGCTCACCTACGACGGCGCGGGCCACGGCAGCAGCGACAGCGGCCCCTGCATGCAGAACGCGACCGACGACTACCTCATCAACCTCACGACCCCGGCCCGAGGCACCCACTGCCCCGCCGTACAGTCCTGACATGACCGTTGCTCTGCTGGCGCATGCGTTCGTGAACGTGGACGGGGACTTCGGGAACCCGGCCCTGGTGATCGTTGAGCCTGAGGGCTCGAACGCGTCGGCAGAGCAGCGCCAGGAACTCGCTACTGCTCTCGGGATACCGGCCACGGTCTTTGTGCGGGATGCGGCTCGGGGCGAGTTGAGCATCCACAGCAACTACGGGCAGGAGATCCGCTTTGGCGGGCACCCGCTGCTCGGGACGGTCGAGGTGCTCCATCGGCTTGGCCGTAAGGCCAAGGAGTTCAGCGTGCCCGCTGGGCGGGTCTCCTGCCGGCGGGACTCCGATGGGGTCGTGTGGATCCAGGCGCCGGCTGCCTGGTCCAAGCCGTGGCGGCATTACGAGATGGATTCGCCTGACTTGATCGATGCGCTGACCGGCCTTCCTGAGGGTGAGGACTTCACGCAGGTGTGGGCCTGGATCGACCGCGAGGCGGGCCGGGTGCGGGCCCGGCTGTGGGCGCCGCGCATCGGGAAGGGCGAGGACGAGGCGTGCGGGAGTGCGTCGATGATCCTTGCGCTGCGGCTCGGGCGGGCCTTGGAGGTTGTGCATGGGCGGCGTGGGGCGGTCATTTTGGCCCGTCCGGTGAACGAGAGTGATGTCGAGCTGGGCGGGCGGTGCCGGGTCGAGGAGCCGTCCGTGCAGGTCATGGCTCAGATCGAGGGGCTGTACGGAGATCGTCGGGGATAAGTGGCCGACCTGCGGTGATCGCTGTCCGCGTCCGTTTCGCACCTCTTCGAACCCTAGGAGGGTCGGAGTGCGTATTACGCGCTGAACGGACTATTCCGGGGGTGGCGACGATGATGACCCGATGGGAGAGCATCAACGGACAGCGCTTCGAGCAATCGCTTCCGGCCGCCGCCTCGTCGGTGGGCGTGCTGCGCGATCTCACGGCGTTCCATCTCGCGAAATGGGGCCTGAGCGGGATGGGGATCGACGTTCTGTTGATCGTCAGTGAGCTGGCCACCAATGCCATTACGGCGGGCGGTGGTGGAGCCGTTGAGCTGCGGGTGTGGGGGACCGATGATGCGGTCATCATCGAGGTCGAGGACTCCTCGCCCGTTCTCCCGCATCCGCGCGTGGCGGCGGACGACGACACCAGCGGGCGCGGGCTGGCGATCGTGGAGATCCTCGCCGAGGAGTGGGGCGCGCGCGAGTCGGCGGCCGGTGGCAAGGTCGTGTGGGCGCGCTACGGGCGGCTCAAGGACGCTGTGTGAGGACGGTGGCGTCGGCCGGTTCGAGGTCGATGTCGAAGACGTCCGACAGTAGTTTCGGCAGCTCGGCCGCATTGACCTGGCGGGATTCGGTGGCACCGTCGGGGTGAGTGGTCGTCCACGTGGTCCCGTCCAGAACGTGGTGGAGCTCGCCGGTGAAGCGCTGGACGAACGGGCGGGTCGTGAACGGCGAGCGCGGCGACGTCGAGACGTAGTGGTTGCCCACCTCGTAGTCCAGTGTGTACTGCGGGTTCAGGGTGAACGTGTGCCGGTCGAACCAGCCCTCGGCGCCGTACTGGTAGAGGACCCAGAGGCCTGACTCCTCGGCCAACCGGAAACGCCAGCCGTCCTGATCGACCTCGGGGCCGTCCGGGAGGAGTTCGAGGGGCTCCAGCGGGCCGCCGCCGAAGCCGACGTCGCACAGCCAGACGCGGTCGTCGGTGGAGGTCGTGACTCGCAGAACCGCGTGTGTGGCGGGGCGAAGCGCCTTCGCGCCCATCGTCACGCGGGCGTGCAGGCCGGTGATGCCGTAGCCGAGCCGTTCCAGGGCAGCGGCGAAGACCTTCACGTTCTCGTAGCAGTAGCCACCGCGCTTGCTGCGGATCAGCTTCCGCTGCAGCGTCTCGAGGTCGAGCGTGATCGGGCGGCCGAGGAGGATCTCGAGGTTCTCGAACGGGATGGACGTGGTGTGCGCACGGTGCAGGGCCCGCAATGTCGCCGCCGTCGGGGCCCGCTCGCCCTTGAACCCGATCCGTTCCAGGTAGGCGTCCAGGTCGAGCTCGTCGCCGTTCCAGCCGTACGCGCCGCCGTCGGTCATCGCAACCCCCGCTCTCGATCTTCTTTCAGGACAACCGCCCGACGCTCGCGGGTGTTCCGTTCTCGGCATGCGAAAGGCCCGGGGATTCGACGATCCCCGGGCCTTTCGAGGCGTTCAGACGTCCGTTAGGTCAGCGGACGTAGACGGCGGTGCCGATCGGGAGGATGCGGAACATCAGGTCGGCGGTGTGGTACATCGGGAGCCGCGCGCAGCCGTGCGAGGCCGGGTAGAGCGGCACGCTCGGGGAGCCGTGCAGCGCGTAGCCCTTGTAGAAGTAGGACGGCTTGTAGAGGTCGCCGAGCTTGGCGTGCCGCCAGCCGTTGATCTTCCGGTTGATCTTGAAGTTGCCGGTCGGGGTGCGGGCGACGTCGCACTCGCCCTTGTAGCAGTAGCGCTTGCCCGAGCCGGTCGAGGTGAGGCTGATCAGGTAGACCTTGTTGTTCTTGTAGACCACGACCAGCTGGCGCTTCTTGGAGATCTCGACGCGGTTGGCCTTGCCGCCCTTGATGATGCGGGCCGGGTTCTTCGGGTGGGCCAGGGCCTTCCAGGAACCGCCGCCGAAGACGCCGCTCGAGCTGGGCTTCAGGCCGTTCACCTTCTGGAACGCCTGGACCGCGTAGCGCAGGTCCTTGCCGTAGCGGCCGTCGACCGTACCCGGGTCGTAGTGCAGGGCGCGCAGGCGCTTCTGCAGGTAGGTGACCCACTTGCCCTTGCTGCCGTACTTAAGGACCGGCGGCTTGGCGGCGGCCGCCGCGGGCGCGGCGGTCACGGCCGCGGGCTTGACGGCGGTCGTCGCGGCCATGGCCGGAGGGGCGAGGAACGGTGCCGTCATGGCACCGGCGACCAAAGCGAGTCCGGCGATCCTTGCGCGCATGCCTGCAAGCCCCCTGTTCATGGAGTTGTCCTTCGATCCGACAACACCGTAGGTCTCTGATGTCTCACGTGAATCACGCATACGTCTCTTCTGACGCCCCTTGAGACCCATTGGTTGTCTTGATCCAAAAGAAGTTGATATTGCCGCGAGAGGACCAATCAGTTAACGGGTCAGCGGACGCCGCGGGGGCGGGTCAGCGGACGCCGCGGGGGCGGAACTGGACGCTGATGCGCGGGCCGGTGGCCTTGGTGCTCTTCGGGATCGCGTGCTCCCAGGTGCGCTGGCAGCTGCCGCCCATCACGATCAGGTCGCCGTGGCCCAGGCCGTACCGTCGCGCGGGGCCTCCACCGGCCGGGCGCAGCATCAGGGCGCGCGGGGCGCCGAGGGAGATGATCGCGACCATGGTGTCCTCGGTGCTGCCGCGCCCGGTCCGGTCGCCGTGCCAGGCGACGCTGTCGCGCTCGTCGCGGTAGAGGCACAGCCCGGCCGTGCGGAACGGCTCGCCGAGCTCGTCCGCGTAGTGCGCGTCGAGCGCCGCGTGCGCCTCGTCGAGCACGGGGTCGGGGAGCGTGTCGTCCTCGTCGTAGAACGCCAGCAGCCGCGGTACGTCGACCACCCGCTCGTACATCCGCCGCCGCTCGGCCCGCCACGGAACGTCCTGCATCAGCCGTGCGAAGAGCGCGTCCGAGCCGGAGATCCAGCCCGGCCGTACGTCGATCCAGGCGCCGCGGCTCAGGTGCGTGCGGCGCACGCTGTCGCCGAGCGGGCCCACGACGGTCTCGTCGGAGCAGTCCAGCAGCGAGCCCTGGAATGGTCCGTCCATGGCCCCAGCATACGGCCCGTGTCAAACATATGTTCGACTACGGTCGTGCGGAGAGGCCCGAGAAGTCGCGGGCGGCGACGCTGTTGCGGTCCGCGACCCGGTTGCCGAGGGAGAGCTGCGGCCACAGCCCGTTGAGCTCCTGCCGGCTGCGCTCGCTCCACGCCCGCGCCTCGTCGCTGCGCGTCTTGTAGAAGTTCAACGCGTACCCGCCCTCGTGCACGCGCAGGAGCGTGAAGCCACCCGGGTACTCCTTGACCGCGCCGACCTCCTGCTGCACAACGCGAGGCGCGATCGGGAAGACCGAACGCTGGTTGCGATGGGTGTGCCCCGCGTGGTGAAGGAAAACGCCGGGCGTGCTGTTGTACGCCTGCAAAATCGAGACCGCCTGACTGGCCTCCATGGAGTTGCCCCCGGTGATGGCGGTCGGGTGGTTCTCCACAAAGAGCGGGTGGTGGCCGAAGACGAGCGTGGGCTGGTCCTTGTTCTTGGCCAGCTCAGCCTGGAACCAGCTGAACTGCTCCTTGGACAACCCGCCCGCATCCCCTCCGTTCCCGGGCTTGTCGTAGGTGTCCAGGCCCAGCACGCGCAGCCCGTGCAGATCGTGCGTGAAGTAGGTAGGGGAGCCGAGGCTGAAGAAGCCGTCCATGAAGCAGTCGTTGCCCTGCCACCGCCCCGGGGTGCACGTCGCGTAGGCAGAGCCTTCATGCGCCCGGTCATGGTTGCCGCGCGCGACGAGATAGTCCGTGCCGTACGTCCCGAACCCGTTCAGCAGGGCCTTGGCCCGCCCAACGTCGTTCGGGGCCGCCTCGCTACTGACGTCGCCCGCCGCCAGCAGATAGGTCGCGCCGCGCTTGCGGGCGTCCGTGACCAGCGCCCGCGCCATGATCTCCGGGTACGGCGCGTGCCCCGGCACCTGCTCGATCCCCTTGATCCACGGCAGCTGGCCGATCAGGCCCGCGACGGTCTCGCCCAGGTGCAGGTCGTTGCAGAGCGCCACCGAGAACAGGAACCGGCCGGGCGGCGGCTGCGGAGTGGTGAACGAGAAGACGCCGTCCGCCTTCGGGTCACCGGCCGCCTGCCCCGCCACCAGCGATGTCGCCGTGGCGGTCTTGCCGCGCGAAAGGGCCTTGTAGAAGTACGTCCGTCCCGGCTCCAGCCCGGTCAGCTCCACGTAGTGGTACGGCGTTCCGGACCGCCCGTGCGCCGTGCGGTCGAGGCGGGCGGGGCTCGTCCCGTACAGCACCTCGGCGTCGGCGGGCGCGGGCCGCATGCGGCCAAGGCCGTCGTCGGTCCCGGGAACGCCGGTGTACCAGGTGAGGATCGCGCCGGTCTCGGTCAGCGTCACCAGCTCGAGATCGACCGCGCTCACCGCGTCGGCCCGTGCGGGACCTGCGACGACGGGCACCGTGAACGCCCCGCTGATGATCGCGCTCAGGCGCAGGATTTCGCGGCGGCTCGGCTGCCCGCAACAGATCATGGCGGCAGGGTGACAGTGCCCGATGAACCCCGCCAGACCCAAATGACAGGTACAGGCAGGCAGGAGATGCACATACGGTGCTAAGGGTGTCCTACCAGCTCAAGCACAAGGCCCCGGCTCTCAAGGCCCCGGCGCTGATCATGGCGGTCGCTCTCGCCGCCGCGGCCTGCTCGGGCTCGGACGACAAGCCCGACGCGGCCTCGACGCCGTCCTCGCCGTCCCCCGCCGCCACCTCGACCGATCCCGCGCAGCGGTACGCGGCGGGCCGGTCGACGCCGGTGCGCGACCCGTACTACCCGCAGCACGGCGACCCGTCCATCGACGTTCTGCACTACGGGCTGGACCTCGACTGGGCGCCGGACAAGCGCACGCTCACCGGCACCGCGACCCTGGCCGTACGGGCGGCCGCCGCGACCGACACCCTGCGCCTCGACTTCGGCAAGCCCATGAAGATCGACGACGTGACCCTCGACGGCAAGACGGTCACGGCCGACCACTCCGGCGACGTTCTGAAGGTCCCGGCGGGCCGCAAGCTGAAGCGCGACGCGACCACCACCCTCGTCGTGAAGTACCACGGCACCCCGCAGGAGACGAAGGGCCCGGCCGAACGCAAGGACTCGCAGCGGCTCGGCTTCCAGATGGGTGACGGCGGATCGGCCGTCGCGCTGCAGGAGCCGTTCGGCGCGTTCACCTGGTACCCGGCGAACGACCAGCCGTCCGACAAGGCGCTCTACGACGTCGCGATCACCGTTCCGCAGGGCTGGTCGGGGATCTCCAGCGGCACGTTCACCGGCAAGACCGGCGACACCTACCACTGGCAGTCCGCCTCGCCGACGGCCAGCTATCTCGTCACGTTCGCCGCCGACAAGTTCGAGATGATCAAGGACACCGGCCCGAACGGGCTGCCGCTGACCTACTGGGTGCTGCCCAAGGACAAGGATCGCGAGCTGAAGGTCCTGCGCAAGAGCCCGGCGATCATCAAGTGGCTGGAGAACCGGCTCGGCCCCTACCCGTTCCCGAGCGGCGGCGCGGTGATCGCGGGCGACTCCGGCATGGAGACGCAGCAGATGATCACCGTCATGCCCGGCCTGCCCGACAACGTCTACGCGCACGAGTACGCCCACCAGTGGTTCGGCGACGCCGTGACGCCCAAGACCTGGCCCGACCTGTGGCTGAACGAGGGCTTCGCGATGTACTTCGAGTTCATCTACCAGGCCGAGAACGCGGGCGCCGGACCCGCCGCGCTCGACGCGTTCATGAAGCGCATCACCGACCAGGCCGACGCGCAGCTGCGGCGCAATTACGGGCCGCCCGGCCACTTCGACAAGAACAAGTTCGGCTCCGAGAACGCCTACCTCAACCCGGCGATCATGATCCACAAGATCCGCCGCAAGGTCGGCGACGAGAAGTTCTTCGGCATGCTGCGCGGCTGGATCCAGGAGCACCGCGGGACCAACCAGGACCGCGCCGCGTTCACCGCGTACGCCGAGCAGAAGACCGGGACCAAGCTGAAGCCGCTGATCGACGAGTGGCTCGACTCGACGACCACGCCCCGCGACTAGGTTGGGGGAAGTGACCAACCTCGACTTGGCGGACCTGCGGGCCGACTGCGACCGCTGTTTCGGCCTCTGCTGCGTCGTCCCCGCGTTCGCCGCCTCGACCGACTTCGCGATCGACAAGCCCGCCGGAACGGCCTGCCCCAACCTCCTCGCCGACCACCGCTGCGGCATCCACGCCGACCTCCGCGACAAGGGCTTCCGCGGCTGCACGGTCTTCGACTGCTTCGGCGCCGGCCAGCGCGTCGCCCAGGTCACGTTCGGCGGCCAGGACTGGCGGAACGCCCCGGACACGGCCCCTCAGATGTTCGAGGTCTTCAAGGTCATGCGGGAGCTCCACGAACTCCTCTGGTACTTGACCGAAGCCGCGGCCCTCCCCACCTCAACCCCCATCCAGAACGACCTGCGCACCGCCCTGGCCGAAACCGAACGTCTCGCAAACCAGGACGCCGACGCACTCCAAGACCTGGACCCAGGCGCCCATTGGCAACAGGTCAACGCACTCCTCCTGCGCACCAGCGAACTCGCAAGAGCCGGTCTCAAGGGCAAAGACCAGCGCCGAGCCGACCTCATCGGCGCCAAGCTCAAAGGCGCCAATCTCCGCGGCGCGGACCTCCGAGGCGCCTACCTCATCGGAGCCGACCTGCGCGGCGCGGACCTGCGAACCGCGGACCTGATCGGCGCCGACCTCCGCGACACCGACCTCCGCGCCGCCGACCTCACCGGCGCCCTCTTCCTCACCCAACCCCAGCTCAACGCCGCCAAGGGCGACCCGCACACCAAGATCCCTCCGCAACTCACCCGTCCTTCCCACTGGTGAGCTGTCGTCGTTCGGTCAGGCGGGTGGTTGCCAGGTGAGGGCGGTTTCGAACGAGCGGAGGGTCGCGCTTTCGGGGGTGAGGCGGACGAGAAGGTTGCGGGCTGCCGCGGCCGGGCCCCAGCTCCACTGGGCGATGACGCCGATCTGGTGTGAACGGCGGGCGATCGACTGGGCTCGGGGGCGGCGTTCCTTGTCGTACGCGAGCAGGGCCGCAGGTACGTCGGTGTGCGAGTCGAGTAGCGCGGCGAGGGTTACGGCGTCCTCTAGGGCTTGATTGGCGCCCTGGCCCATGTTGGGGGTCATCGCGTGGGCGGCGTCCCCCAGGAGGGCCACTCTTCCCTGGACGAACGTCTTTAGCGGGGGCAGTTCGTAGATGTCGTGCCGCATCACGGCGTCTGGGCTCGTTGCGGCGAGGAGGGCCGGGATGGGGGCGTGCCAGTTATTGAAGCGGCGCTTCATCTCGGTTAGCTCGTCGTCGTTGCGTTGGCCGGCAGGCATCGTCGCGACGCCGAAAAGGTAGACGCGGCCGTCGGGGAGTGGGGCGAAGCCGACTCGTTCGCCGCGGCCCCAGCTTTCGCCGCCCTGGCCGATGCGTTCGCCTGGGTCGGCGATGAGACGCCATGCGGTGTAACCGGCGTACTTGGGCTCGGGGGCGTCGGGCCATACCGAGTGACGGACGGCGCTGTGGATGCCGTCCGCGCCGATGACGAGGTCCGCGCGTTCAACGCCGCCGGTGTGCACCACCTCGACGTGGTCACCGGCGTCGCGGATCTCCTTCACCTCGACGTCCACGCGCAGCGCCTCGCCGGGCACGGCGTCGCGCATGATCTCGAGCAGGTCGGCGCGGTGGAGCATGACGACCGGGCCGTACCGCCGGTTGAACTCGTCCAGGTCGGTGCGCGACAGCCAGCGCCCGGCCGAGTCTCGGATGCCGCCGGCGGTCTCGGCCAGCGCGCGGTCGCGCAGCTGGTCGCCGAGGCCGAGCGCGTCCAGCGCGCGCACGCCGTTCGGCCACAGCGACAGCCCCGCGCCGACCTCGTCGAACGCCGCGGCGCGTTCCAGCACCTCGACGTCCCACCCGCGCCCGATCAGCGCGCGGGCCGCGGCCAGCCCGCCGATTCCGCCGCCGACAACGATCGCCTTCCCGGCCATGTCCCTCACCTCTACATC
The DNA here is from genome assembly GCF_017573505.1 of Actinomadura barringtoniae. Taxonomy (GTDB): domain Bacteria; phylum Actinomycetota; class Actinomycetes; order Streptosporangiales; family Streptosporangiaceae; genus Spirillospora; species Spirillospora barringtoniae. Next base: position 90,257 of record NZ_JAGEOJ010000026.1, on the reverse strand, counting down.
TGTAGTAGACGCTCTGTACTCTACGCTTGTAGAGGCAAGGTTCAAGAGATCGGGGAACGATGTGACGGAGCAGACTCGGGACCGGCGCGGCCGCCGTGACCTGCTCGCGGACGCGGCGATCGAGACCCTCGCCCGCGCCGGGATGCGCGGCCTGACCCACCGGGCCGTCGACCAGGCCGCGGGCCTGGCCGAAGGCTCCTGCTCGTACTACTTCCGTACGCGCCAGGCCCTTCTCCAAGCGGCCGTCGAACGCCTGGAAGAAGTGGACGCCGCCGAGGTCGCTCAGCTGACCGAGGCCCAGGGCGACCTGCACGCGGTGGCCGACCTCGCCGCCCGGCTGGTCGAACACTGGACCACCGCCGGCCGAGACCGCATGCTGGCCCGCTACGAACTGGCCCTGGAGGCGACCCGGCGGCCGGAGCTGCACGCGGTCTTCATCCGTTCGGGGGCGAGAAGCCGGATGATGGCCGAGGCGCTGCTCGCGGCCGCCGGAGCTCCTGATCCCGCGCGCCAGGCCCCCGCGTTCGTGGCCTGCCTCGACGGCCTGATCTTCGATCACATCGCCGGCGCGGGGACGCTCAAGCTCACCCGTGAAGAGCTTCGCGACGTCCTGCTGGCCCTCCTACGGCCGGGAGGAGCTGCGTAGGAGGGCCAGGCTCAGGGGGTCACGGCTGCTTGCTCGACCAGTACTCCCAGCCCTCCTTCTCGGTGGGAATGTTGCCGTAGAAGGCGTCCAGTAGCTTCTCCTTGCACTTGCGGGTCTCCTGCATCTTCCAGAAGAGGACCTTGTAGCCGACCACGCGGTAGCGCAGGTGGCCGTACTTGCCCTTCGGGATCTTGTGTGAGTACCAGTGGCCGACGGTCACCGTGTTCGACTTCGTGGCCGACTTGCTCACATGCCCCTTGACCGTGAGCCAGAGCGCGCCGATCGACGCCTCCGCGCCCGCCTCCAGGGTGGCCGACTTGGTCCAGGACTTGTCGACCTTGCCCGTGACCTCGCCGCCCTTGCCGTCGACGAAGTTCGTCCCCGGGACCCAGTAGTTCACGGCCTTCTTGGACTTGACCGTGTAGTAGGTCTCCTCCGGACATGACTTCGCGGCACCAGAGCCGCCCGCATGCGGTGTCGACGCCAGCGCGGGCGTCGTCCCGCCGGCCGTCAGAGCGGCCGCCGCCGCGAAGGTGATGCCCAGTGTGCAGAGCTTGTTCATCTCGTCCCGCCTCGGGGTCGGTTGTGCTGACGAGTGGGAGTGAAGTGCCTCTGACCTCCGACTTCACCCCATTCGACCGTTCGGGATAGACCCGAATGCGGGCGCTCTGGCACACTCTCGGCGTGACCAGCGAGGACCCCTCCCAGGCCGCCCTTCAGCCCCCTTCCGTGTCCTCCGAGGAAGAGTTCGTCGTCGCCCTGCGGATCCTCCGCGAGCGCAGCGGACTCACCTTCAAGGAGATCGAAAGGCGTACCTCCGCGAGCGACTCCCTGGTCCTCCCGGCGTCCACCCTCGCCACCGCGCTCCACCGCCGGAACGCCCCGCGCCCCGAAGTAGTGGCCGCCCTGGTGAAGGTCTGCGGCGGCGACGAGGCCGTGGTGGCCGAGTGGCTGGCAGCCCGCGAAGCCCTGATCCACCCCCTCCGCCCCGACCCAGAACCACCGCAGAACGAGCACGAGGTCCTGGAGAAGGCGTTCCGCAAGTCAGGCCGCCGAGCCGCCGTGGTCCTCTTCACGATCATCTTTCTGGTCGCCGCGGTCAGCCTGTACGGCCCGCTCCGTTCCTCCGAAGGCAGCGGAGACGACCACCCGCCCCCCACCCCATCCCCGACCCCGGCCACCACCGGCGCCAGCCCCAAGATCGGCACCGGCCTCCTCAAGCTGAGCGGCTTCTGCCTGTCCGAGCACGAGCACGACCAGACGGGTCGCGTCTACCTCTCCGACTGCAAGCGCAGCTTCCCGCCCCGCGCACTCAAACCGTTCAGCGGCTTCTGGCGCGTGACCACCGACCACCCGCAGTTCGGCGCGGGCTGCATGGGCGTCGTGGACGGCTCCCTCAAACCAGGCGTCGACATGTCCGACGACACCTGCGACCGAGTCCAGACCGACCTCTTCCTCCTGGAGCACGTAACCGGCGGCTACCTGCTCCAGCCCAACGACCACCACCTCTGCGTAGGCGTAGAAGGCAAGCCCAAGCCAGGCGCCAAACTCAAGCAGATCCCCTGTAACCCCCAAGCCCCCGGCCAGATCTTCACCATCAACTGAGGGCGAAGATCCGGCCGGACCGGCTGCGATGGCACCGGGCTGACCGCTATGGCGCGTCGATCAAGGTGCGGAGGGTCAGCGGCCGGGCGAGGATGCGGTCCAGGACTCTCTGGGCGTGACGCAGGTGCGGGGTGGCGAAGTGCTCGTCGAAGGCCCGCCGGTCTTCCCACCGCTCCACGATCACCATGCGGGCGGGGTCGTTGGGGTCGACGTAGGGCCGGTAGGCGAGACAGCCGGGTTCATCCAGCGTCGGTTCGATCAGGGCTTCCAGCGCCGTGCGAAGCCGATCATGCTGACCCGGCGCGGCGAGGAACTCGGCGATGACGAAGAGGGACATGGCGCGGTCTCCCTCACGCGTGGCGAGCGGGACCGCTGCCGGCGCCGGAGACCGTGATCGCGGTGGCGATCTCCTCGATGTCGGCCGGGTCCAGCTCGAACGTTCCCGCGCCGATCCAGCCGTCCACCTGGGCGGACTTGCGCGCGCCCACGATCGCGCCGGTGATGCCGGGCCAGGCGAGCGCCCAGGCGATGGCGACCTCGGCGACGGTACGGCCGTGACGTTCGGCGATCGGCCGCAGCGCCTCGGCGAGCTGGAGGTTGGCGGTCAGGCCGGTGGTGAAGTCGTGGTGGGCGGTGCGCCAGTCCTCGGCGGGCAGGCCGGCCACGCGCTCGGCGGAGAACGCCCCGGTAAGCAGACCGGACTGGAGCGGCGAATAGACGATCACGCCGGTCTCGTGGGCCTGCGCCCAGGCGATCTCGTCGGCCGACGACCGGTTGATCGCGGAGAACGGCGGCTGGATGACGTCGACGTGGGCGATCTTCTCGGCGGCCTGGAGAAGGTCGGGCGTGTGATTGGACAGCCCGATCGCCCGGACCTTGCCTTCGGCCTTCAGATCGGCCATGACCTGCCAGTACTCTTCCAGCGGTGTCGCGTTAGGGGACACGGCGCCGAATCCGCCGCCCGCGTACTCCAGCGACTCGCCGGTGTCGGGATAGTGCACCTGGTAGAGGTCGATGTGATCGACGCCCAGCCGCCGCAGGGAGCCCTCGAGCTCGCGGCGCACGCTGGCGGGCTTCATGATCCGCCGAGGTGCGGCGGACGGGTCGTCCGGGTCCCAGACCAGGCCGACCTTGGTGAAAACGTACGGGCGATCGGCCTCGGGCAGGTCGGCGATGGCCTTGCCGACCAGTTCCTCCGAGTGGCCGAGGCCGTACACCGCGGCGGTGTCGATCCAGTTGACGCCCGCGTCGAGCGCGTGGCGGATCGCGGCGATCGACTCGGTGTCGTCAGTGGCGCCCCAGCTGAAGGTCCAGCCCGAGCCCGACACGGCCCACGAGCCGAAGCCCAGCCGGGTGATCTCCATGCCGGTACGGCCGAGTGTGACGGTCATGATTGATGCGCTCCTGTGAATCGGAAGGCCGGAACCGTTCCGGCGGAACCAACTCTCGGCGTCTCACGCCAGGTCAGGCAGGGCCCGGCGCTGCCTAGGCACGCCATGACCACCCAATAATGGGTTGTATGACCTTCGATCGCCGTGCCGAGCTGGGCGAGTTCCTTCGGTCGCGTCGCGCCAGGCTGCGCCCCGAGGAGTTCGGCCTGACCTCGTACGGACGGCAGCGCCGGGTTCCGGGGCTGCGCCGCGAGGAGCTGGCGCAGCTGGCCGGGGTCAGCGTCGATCATTACGTCCGTCTGGAGCAGGGGCGAAGCCTGCAGTTCTCAGTCGAGGTCCTGGACGCGGTGGCCAAGGCCTTGCGCCTGGACCCGGCGGAACGGGAGCACCTGCACCGACTGGCCCGCCCCACCCAGGCCGAGGAACAGGCGGACACCCCGCCGCTGCGGCCCGGCATCCACAGCCTTCTCTCCGCGATCAACGCTGCCCCCGCCTACGTGGTGGACCGCCGGACAGACGTACGGGCGTGGAACCGCCTGGCCGCGGCGTTCATCACCGACTTCGGCGAGCTGGCCCCCGCGGAGCGCAACATGGCCAGGCTGGTCTTCTTCGACGAGGACGTGCGCGCCCTGTACGTCGACTGGTGGGCGCGAGCCCGTGACGTGGTGGCCTTCCTCAGGCTGGATCTGGCGCGCCCACCCGTTCCCCCTGCCACCCAAGCCCTCATCGAGGACCTGTCGGCCGCCAGCCCCGAGTTCCGCCAGATCTGGGCGGAGCACGACATCAAGGCTCCGGAACACGGCAGCCACCTCTACCGGCACCCGCTGGTCGGCGAGCTGGAACTGAGCTACGAGACTCTCCAGCTTCCCGGTCACCCCGACCTCGCCCTGGTAGTCCACACCGCCGAAGAGGGCACCCCCTCCCAGGAAGCCCTCCGCATCTTGGCCACTAGCTGAGGGTGAGGGTCTGGCCGGACTTGGCTGCTGCTATCTCGCCGTTGTAGGTGCGGGCGGCTGCTTCTAGGGATGTGGCTTCTGGGGTGTTGGGCCATAGGTGGGTGAGGAGGAGGCGGTGGGCGCCTGCCTTAGTGGCTTGGGTGCCTGCTTGTTGGGCGCTGGTTAGGTAGGGGGCGTCCTCGCGGGGGACCTCGGTGGGGTAGGTCGCTTCGGCTATGAGGAGGTCTGCGTCGCGGGCTAGGGCGGCTACTTCGGGGGTGGGGCCGCCGTCTCCGGTGTAGGCGACGGTTGTGGTGTCGGCGGTGATGCGCATGCCTGCGTTCGGGACCCAGTGGGGGAGAGGTCTGGTTTCTACGGTGAACGGGCCTAGGGCGAGGGTGCGGCCGATGTTGATGTCGTGGAGGGCGTAGGCGCTGTCGAGCATGCCGGGGCGGTCCAGGGCCAGGACTGCGTCCAGGGCGTGCGGGGGTGCGTGGACGGGGAGGGGCGGTGGGGGGTCGGCTACCAGAGCGCGGGCGCGGAGTAGGGGGTTGAGGTCGGCGCAGTGGTCGGGGTGGCCGTGGCTGATGAGGACGGCGTCTACGCGCTCTGCGGTTGTGTGCTTCAGGAGTTGGGGGAACGTGGCGTAGCCGAGGTCTATGAGGAGGCGGAAGTCTTCGTGCTCCAGAAGGAAGCCGCTGCATGGCTCGGTTGCCGTTGGCCATGCGCCGCAGGCGCCTAGGACGGTCAGGTGCATGCAGACATTGTCAGTCGGCGTCTGGGAGGAGGGGTACGGAGACGCCCTCGTCGCGGCCTAGGAGGACGGCGCGGGTCAGGGCCTTGGAGCCGAACTTGTCGCGTACGTCGTCCATGGCCGTGTCCAGGGCGGTGGGGTCGTGGTTCAGGGGGATGGCTAGTTGTACGGCGTTGTCGCTGTGGAGGTTGCCGAGGGTTACGCCGATGAGGGTGATGCCCTGCTCGCGAATCATCGGCATTGCGGCGGCCAGGAGTTCGCGCATCGCGGAAAGGATGACCGGGGTCTCGCCGGTTGCCTGGGGGAGCGTGTGGGAGCGGGTTATGCGGGTGAAGTCCTCGAAGCGCAGGCGGAGGGTGACCGTACGGCAGACGCGGTGGGCTGAGCGGAGGCGGCGGGCCAGCTTGTCGACCAGGCCGACGAGGGTGGTGTCGAGGTCTTGGGCTGTGCGCCTGCGGCGGCTGCCTAGGGCTCTTTGGGCGCCCATGGAACGGCGGCGGACGCCGGTACGGACCGGGCGGGGGTCACGATTGTGCGCCAGGGCATGCAGGTGGCGGCCCGAGGCGCGGCCGAGCATGGCGATCAGGGTGTCCTCGGGGAGGCGCGCCACCTCGCCGACCGTCGTGATGCCGTAGCCCTTCAGCTTGTCGGCGGTGATCGCGCCGACGCCCCAGAGGCGGCGGACGGGGAGGGGATGCAGGAAGTTCAGCTCGCCGTCCGGCGGGACGACGAGGAGGCCGTCGGGCTTGGCGACCGCGCTGGCGACCTTGGCGAGGAACTTGGTGCGCGCGACGCCGACCGTGATGGGCAGGCCGACCTCTTCGAGGACCTCGCGGCGGAGGCGGACCGCGATGTCGGGTGGTGTGCCGGAGATGCGGCGGAGGCCGGCGACGTCCAGGAACGCCTCGTCGATCGACAGGCCCTCGACGAGCGGGGTGGTGTGCTTGAAGATCGCGAAGACGGCCTTGCTGGCCTCGGTGTAGGCCGACATCCGCGGCGGGACGACGATCGCCTGCGGGCAGAGGCGGCGCGCCTGGCCGCCGCTCATGGCCGTACGGACGCCGTACGCCTTGGCCTCGTAGCTGGCCGCCAGAACGACCCCGCCGCCGACGATCACCGGGCGGGCGCGCAGCCGCGGATCGTCGCGCTGCTCGACCGACGCGTAGAACGAGTCGAGGTCGGCGTGGAGAATCGTCGCTTGCCCGGACACGAACATATGTTCGCATGGTGGGGGCGGGTCACGCGAGGGGGTCCAGGTGGCCGATTGGGGGCTGGACCTGGGCAAATTGTCAGAGGTGGGGTGCAGAATCAGACCATGACGAACCCTCCGGGCTTCACCGAGATCGCCGATCAGGCCGCGTACGCGGCCGCCGTCCAGACCGCGGTCTCAGCCGCGGCCGCCTACTACGGCGAGGGCGACTCGGCGCTCGACGACGACGCTTTCGACCGGCTCGTGCGCGGGATCGCGGCGTACGAGCAGGACCACCCGGACGAGGTGCTGCCCGACTCGCCCACCGGCAAGGTCGCCGGGGGAGCGGTCATCGGCGACGTACCGCACACGGTGCCGATGCTGAGCCTGGACAACGTCTTCGGCGCGGAGGATCTGGCGAGCTGGGCGGCCGGTTTGGAACGGCGGCTGGACAGGCCGGTGAAGGCGTGGAGCGTTGAGCCGAAGCTGGACGGCCTGGCGATCTCGGCGCGCTACCGGGACGGACGGCTGGTGCAGCTGGTCACGCGGGGCGACGGGGTCGCGGGCGAGGACGTCTCGCATGGGATCGGCACGATTCTCGGGCTGCCGGAACGGCTCGCCGAGCCGGTCTCGGTCGAGTTTCGGGGCGAGGTCTTGATGACGCGGGCGCAGTTCGAGGCGGCCAACGCCTCGCGGGTGGCGCACGGTGGTCCGGAGTTCGCCAACCCGCGCAGCGCGGCGGCGGGATCGTTGCGGGCCAAGGACCGGCCCTACCAGGTTGAGATGACCTTCTTCTCGTACGGGATGCTGCCGCTGCCGGGCACCCCGGAGGCGCTGGCCGAGGACCTGCGCACGCTCGCGCACAGCGAGATCATGGCGCGGGCCGCGGCGCTGGGCGTGCAGACCAGCGGCGCAACCCCGGCCGGTGCGATCGCGTGCGAAACGATCGAGCAGGTCCAGGAGCAGGTGGAACGCATCGCCGCACTCCGCGGCGACCTGGAGTTCGGCATCGACGGCATCGTGATCAAGGCGGACCTGGCGGCCGACCAGGAGCAGGCGGGGCTGTCGTCGCGGGCGCCGCGCTGGGCGATCGCGTACAAGCTCCCGGCCGTCGAGAAGATCACCAAGCTGGTGGCGGTGGAGTGGAACGTGGGTCGCACCGGCATCATCGCCCCGCGCGCGGTGCTGGAGCCGGTCGTGGTCGACGGCTCGGTCATCACCTACGCCACGCTGCACAACGCGGGCGACATCGAGCGGCGCGACCTGATGGTCGGCGACCACGTCACCGTCTACAAGGCCGGCGACGTGATCCCGCGCGTCGAGGCGCCGGTCACCCACCTGCGGACCGGCGACGAGACGCCGATCGAGATCCCGGCGGTGTGCCCGCGCTGCGGCGACGCGATCGACGACTCCCAGAAGCGCTGGCGCTGCGTGCGCGGCCGTGCCTGCCACGACATCGCCTCCGTCCGGTACGCGGTCGGCCGCGACCAGCTCGACATCGAGGGACTCGGCGAGAACCGCATCAACCAGTTCGTCGAGGCCGACCTGATCGCCGACTTCGGCGACCTGTTCTTTATCACTCGCGAGCAGCTGCTCGACCTGGACCGCATGGGCGAGGTCAGCACCGACAACCTGCTGTTGGCGATCGAGCAGGCCAAGGCCAAGCCGCTCAACAAGGTCTTCTGTGCGCTCGGCGTGCGCGGCACCGGCCGTTCCATGTCGCGCCGGATCGCCCGCCACTTCGGCACGATGGACGCCATCCGCGCCGCCGACACCGAGGCGTTCCAGCAGGTCGAGGGCATCGGCCCGGAGAAGGCCCCGGTCCTGGTCGAGGAGATCGCCGAGCTGTCCCCGCTGATCGACAAGCTGATCGCCGCCGGTCTCACGATGACCGAGCCGGGTGGCGGCGCGATCCAGAACGCGGCGAGGACCGAAGACGGCGAGGGCGGCGAGGGCGGCCAGAACGGCGAGGACGGCGAGGGTGCCGAGACCGCGGCCGCTCTGCCGCTGGCGGACATGAACGTCGTCGTCACCGGCTCGATGTCCGGCCCGCTCGCCGACCTGTCCCGCAACGAGATGAACGAGCTCATCGAACGCGCGGGCGGCAAGGCCTCCTCGTCCGTCTCCGCCCGTACGTCCCTGCTGGTCGCGGGCGAGAAGGCGGGCTCCAAGCGAGCCAAGGCCGAGCAGCTCGGCACCAAGATCCTCACGCCGGAAGAGTTCGCCGCTCTCGTCGCCGACCACATCTGATCGCCCCTGCCGCCCGGGCCGTCTGCCCGGTCCTCAGCGCGTCCTGCCGTTGACATGGCAGGGCGCACTGAATAGCTTTGTCTTCTAAATAGTTTTGCTTGCAAAGCTAAAACGTTCCGTGGAAGGCGTGGGGCATGGCGGACTGGAATCTGCAGATCATCGAGGAGTTCCGGGCGAACGAGGGCAAGGTCGGCGGGCCGTTCGAGGGGGCCACGCTCCTGCTGCTGACCACGCGCGGGCGCCGGAGCGGACGGCCGCACACGACGCCGCTGACCTACCTCGCCGACGGGGGACGCCTGCTGGTGTTCGCGTCGAACGCGGGCGGGCCGAACGATCCGGCATGGCTGCTGAACGCGACGGCCGACCCGCGCGTGACCGTGGAGGTCGGGACCGAGTCGTACGAGGCGACCGGGCATGTGCTGGAAGGCGAGGAGCGCGACCGGCTGTACGCGCTGCAGTCCGAGCTCGTTCCGGCGTACGCGGAGTACCAGCGGCAGACCGAGCGCGTGATCCCGGTGGTCGCGCTCTACCGGATCCAGCCCGATGCGATAGCGGCCGGCGATCACCTGCTGGCGGTGCACGGCGAGCTGCGGGCGGAGCTGGCGGCCCTGAAGAAAGAGGCCATCGGGGTGGCCAAGGGGGAGGACGTCGAGCGGAGGCTTCGCGCGCACTGCTTCTCGGTCTGCGACGCGCTCGGCGAACACCACGCCAGCGAGGATCGTGTCTTCCCGCACGTACAGAAGCGCTATCCGGGGCTGGCGCCGGTACTGGACCGGCTGCGGCGCGAGCACGTCGCGGTGGCAAAGCTGAAGGACGACATTCGGGCGCTGGTGGACGAGGCCGATCCGGAGAGGTTCCAGGCGGAGCTCGAACGGATGACCGCCGAGCTTGAGGCGCATTTCGCGTACGAGGAACGGGAACTGCTCGTCGCCGCCAACACGCTGCGGCCGCGCGATCTGGGGCGCTGACGGGTCTTCTCAAAGATCAGCTTTGCTGGAATGCTCCCCGGATGAGCAGACGAGGCGCCGCCTTCGGCGCGATGGCGGGAGCGGTCGCCGGGGCGGTCGCGCTGACGTCGGCATGCGGCGCAACGGCCCATCGCGGCGCCGAGGCGGCGGCGGGCTCGGCGGCGGGCTCGGCGGCGGGCTCGGCGGCGGGCTCGGCCGCCTCGATCACCGTGCGGGTCAAGCCCGGCACCGCGATCGCCTCCCTCAAGGCCGCGCATGACAAGATCGTGCGTTCCGGCGCCAAGAACGCGACCGTCCTGCTCGCGAACGGCACCTACCGCGACAAGGGCCTGGACTGGAAGGCGGGCGGCAAGGGCGGCCGCATCACCATCAAGCCCGCACCCGGGAACACCAAGGTGAAGTTCTACGGCGGGCGGACCGCGTACGGGAAGGGCTACAAGGGCTACCTGCTCACCGTGCGCCCGACCGCGTCCAGCCTGACCGTTCAGGGCCCGCTGACCATCACGATGTACGGCGACGGCGGCATCCAGGCGTCCGGCAATTCCGCGAGCGGTCCGGTGAAGGGCCTCGTCATGCGGAACGTGACGTTCAGCCGCATGGGCAACGCGTGGGTGAAGAAGGGGAACGGCTACGCGGCCGTCCACCTGCACTACACGCAGGGCGCGCAGGTGCTCGGCAACCGGTTCGTGAACCTGGAGAACGTCAAGACCCCCGGCGCCATGCACGGCGTCTACCTCGCGTTCAACCAGACCGACCGGACACCGGGCAGTAGTGGCAACGTGGTGAAGGGCAACGCCTTCCAGGTGGTCTCCGGGGACCCGATCCGGGCCACTGAGGTGAGCAGCCGCAACGCCGCGTCCGGCAACAGCTTCTCCAAGGGGCGCGACTACCGGGGCAAGACCCAGGGCAACGGCTACAAGGGCATGTTCACCTACTGGATACTCGCACGTTCGGGCACGGCATGCGGAGCCGGGAACACCTTCGCCGGTAAGAAGAGCGGCTACGCAAGCTACTACCTCAAGGGGCGCGCGAAGTCCCTGCCGGGGATCGCTTCCGGCACCGAGACCGGCCAGACGTGCAAGAAGGCCATCGCTTACAAATAGAGGCCATGGCTTCCTGCCGGACGCTCAGTCGGGCCTGGATCAGTCGGGCCTGGATCAGTCGGGTTGGATCTGGCGGGTGCGGTAGGCGTGCACCTTGTTGCGGTTGCCGCAGCGTTCCATCGAGCACCAGCGGCGCCGGCCGGGGCGTGAGGTGTCGACGAAGATGAGATAGCAGTCGGACGCGGCGCATTCGCGGATGCGGTCGCGCAGGTCGCCGGTCACCATGTCGATCGCCTCGCGCGCGGCGGCGCCGAGGATCTGCGCGCCGGTGACCGGGATCGCCCACTCCCGCCGGCCGCTGGTGGGCTCGACGCGGGGGCGGGGCCCCGGCACGGCGCTGTCGTTCAGGACCTCGAACTCCTCGGCGGACGGGCACTTGCCGCGCGCGAGCGCCGTCGCGACCGACCACAGGGTGTCGCGGAACTCCTTGATGGCGCGCAGCTCGGCGGGCTTGATCCGCAGCGACTCGACCGGCAGCGGCGCGACGGCCGCCAGCCGCGAGTCGGGCAGCCAGGCCGCCAGATCGGTCGGCATGTGCAGAATCTCGTGGCGCGCGTACCCGCCGGGGCCACCGGTCAACAGCAGCTCGAGGGAGAAGCTGCCGGGGTCGAACGAGTAGCGCTGTCCGTCGGCGCCCGTGAGGAGCCTCGTCCCTCCCGCCATGACGCCACTCTAGGGCCGCCGTACACCGATTTAAACGGTTACAGAAAGAATGGATCTATCGGCCCAGGCCGAAGTCGGAGCTCTGCACGTATTCCATCGCCTTGGCCCATTCCGGCTCGCCGAAACGCCGCAGCATCTCCTCTTCGGTGACGTCCTCGACGTGGGTCTGGATCCACCAGATGTTGCCGAACGGGTCGCGCACGCGGCCGACCAGGTCGCCGAACGCCAGGTGCGTGACCTCGGTGACCAGCGTGCCGCCCGCCTCGATCGCCTGCCGCAGCACGGCGTGCGCGTCCTCCACGTACAGGCGCAGGAACGCGGGCAGCTCCGGCCACACGTCGGGGGAGTCGAAGAGCATCACGACCGCGTCGCCGATCCGCACTTCGGCGTGCCCGATTCTGCCGTCCTGGCCGACGACCCGGCCGAGTTCCACGGCGCCGAACGCCTCGGTCAGGTAGTCGATGACCGCCGCGGTGTCACGGGAGATGATCCACGGCGTGACGGTGGTGTAGCCGTCGGGGGTGCTCTTCACGGTCATGATCTGGCTCCTCTACCTGGTCCTGCCCGGCCGTGCCGGTCGACGTTGAGACCACGTTATGAGCCGTGTAGGACCGATCCTGTCCTAGATCGGCAGGGATTCTCCGAGGAGTTTCAGAGCGCGGTGCGAGGCCGTGCCGGGCTCGGCGGTGTAGAGGATGATGCGCTGGTCACGGCCGTGGACCGGCAGGATCTCGCAGTCCAGCTCCAGCTCGCCCACCACCGGATGGACGCTCCGCTTGGTGATGGTGTGCCGCACCTCGACCTCCCGCGCCGACCACACCTCGGCGAACCGCGGGCTGCTCGCCGACAGCTCGTCGACCAGCCGCCGCACGCCCGCGTCGTCCGAGTACAGGCCGCTCGCCCGCAGGTCGGCGACGCACTGCCGCGCGAGCTCCGTTCCGGCGAGCTCGCCGCCGAACAGCCACCGCAACGTGTTGCGCCGCTCCACAGGGGTCTCCGCCGGATCCCCGATCAGGGCGACGAGCATGCGGTTCCACGCCAGAACGTCGAAGCACCCGTTCACGACCATCGCCGGAACGTCCCCGAGGTCACCGAGCCGTTCGAGCAGCCGCAGCACGTTCGGTGGCACCTCGCGCGACGAGGCGACCCGCGATCCCTCGACCAACCGGAACAGGTACTCCTGCTCGTCCTCGTTCACCCGCAGCGCGCGCCCTAGCGCCCTGAGGACCTGCGCCGACGGATGCGGCCCGCGGCCCTGCTCCAAGCGGATGTAGTAGTCGACCGAAATCCCGGCCAGCAGCGCGACCTCGTCGCGGCGCAGCCCCGGAGTCTGGCGGCGGCCACCCGCCACCAGCCCCGCGTCCTCCGGCCGGATCCGCCCACGCCGACTGCGCAGGAACGCGCCCAGTTCCGTTCTGTCCATCACCTACATCATGAACGCCAGGACCGGACCAGCGCCTCGAGGGTCGTCGTGTCGTAGACCACGCCGCGCTCGCGGAGGTCCTGCTCGACGCGTTCCCCGTCGCCCTTGTACCTGGCCATCAGCCGGTACACCGCGTACGGGAACCAGTGGTTCTCGCTGATCCGCCGGATCTCGTCCTCGTCGATCAGGTGGCCCTCGCGCGTCACCTCGTACAGCGAGGCGATCACGTCTCCGTTGTGGCGCTCCAGCACGTCGATCACGATGCCGCGCAGCGTGTTGTCCGCCACCGTGTCCCGGAAGATCGGCTCCGGCTCGGGAACGGGCCTGGACGCCGGGGCCGGCGGGGGAGCGGCCGCCGATGCGACCGTTGAGGTGGCCGATGCGGCCGCCGGTCCGGCCGACGGCTTGTCCGCGGCCTTGGGACCCGGCGCCGACCCGTTCCCGTTCCCGTTCAAGGAGACGGGCTCGGGTGTCCCTTCCTTCGCGGGCTCGAGTGCCGCGCCCGAACGCGCCGCCCGCACCTGCGGGATCGGCACCGTCGAACGCATCAGCGTGACCTGGTGCAGCGCCACGGGCGTCACCGCGGGCTTGGGGGGCTCATCCCGCTGCACGTACCGGTGCAGGGTCCGCAGCAGGACGAACAGGCCCAGCATGGACACTATCGGCGGGACCGCGGCGGTCGCCTGGTAGGAGAACGACCGGTGGCCGACGTGTCCCACGTTGAAGATCAGGCTCGCCGTCCAGCCCGCCATCGCGATCGCCAGCGGCAGAAGGAAGTCCACCCAGCTGAGCACGTGTCGGCGCTGGAGCACGAACGCATCGATCGCCAGCAGGAACAGTCCCAGCTCCCCGACGATGATGAACAGGTCCACCAGCAGCGGGAACGAGTCCGCCTTCCACCCGTGCAGCCCGTGTTCGAGTGCCCAGTGGAACAGCCCGGCGTACGACTGGGCGAATCCCCCTGCCGTCGCGGTCAGGACGGCCGCCGCCATGAACGTGATGGCTACCCAGCGCGTGATGACCTGTGCTCTGTTGGCGGTCGTCATGTGCCGCGACGATAGTCATTCCGGCGGCAACTCGCCCAAGGTTCACGGTTACAACCCGCATACGGTTGGTCGCCCGTTGGATTACATCTTGGACATACTCACGGGTAATCAATTGATCACGATGTGTCATGGCCTCGCCCGAACGCTCACGGAAGGCCGGACATGACTCAGTCCCAGGACGACACCCGCCGCGGGTACGCGGCACTCTGGGCCCTGAGCCTCATAGTGATGGCGGCCAGTGCCACGGCTTTCGCCGAGTCGTACAACGGCCTGCGCAAGTGGGCCGAGCAGCATCGCGTCACCGGCATGTGGGCCGACATCTGGCCCCTCCAGGTGGACGCCTTCATCGCGGCGGGCGAGCTCACCCTGCTGCTGTCCGCCCTCTACCTGTGGCCGATGCGCGTACGCGTCCTCGCGTGGACCGTGAGCCTGGTCGGCCTCAGCGTCTCCATCATCTGCAACGCCGGGCACGTGGGCACGCTCGCCAGCATCTCCGACCACCTCACGGCCGCGCTTCCTCCGGTCGCCGCCATCGCCGGTCTGGTCATCGCCCTCAGCGTCATGAAGCAGATCAGCCACATGACGTCCCCGCGCCACACGGCCCCGATGACCGAACCCGTCGCCGCGACCGCCGCCGCATGGGAGTCCGTCAACGGCGTGGACCTCACTCTCGACCCGGCCGCCCACAAGCTCGACCCGGACCCCACCCCGCCCCCGTCTGCTACTCCCGTCGCCGCTCCGGCTGCCGCATCGACTCCGGCTGCCGCTCCCGCCGCGACCCCGGCCGCCGCGACTGCGGCTGTCGCTCTGGCCGAGGCTCCGGTCCCGGCTCCCGTTCCGGTTCCGACGCCTGATCCGGTGGTCGAGCCGGAGCCCGAGCCGGTGCTCGCGACTTGGCAAAGTGAGGGAACGAGTTACGGCTCGCAGGAGTCTGTTCAAGTGGAAGAACCGCAACGGACGGAGGTAGGGCGGAGCGTGGATTCCGTCAAGGAAGAGAAGAGCGCCGAGCGCGCCGATCCGCCGCCGACGGATGTGCTTCTTCGCAGGTACGACGAGCTTCTCGGCGGCACATGAGTCACGCGACCCATCATCTTTGTGACGAAACGACCAGCAAACTCTGTCACGGTCGGATCACACTTCTTCGCATGACGTGACGATGATGGTGTTTTGGTCTGATCGCGTCGGCTAGCGTGCCAAAGATTGGCGGGCAGGCGGTTACGAGAACGTCCTGGTTACCGGGGGTCAAGGTGTCGCGTCCAGAGGAGCCGATTTCGCACGAGCCGCCGCCGCTCCCGCGTGGTGGTCCGAATACCGCGCCGCGCTCGGCGGACATACCGGCGCCGCGCGTGGGTGAACGGGAGTACAGCGGTCGCAGGCTCTCCTTCAGGCGACTGTTCCGTACCGGACCGGAACCCGAAATGCCGCGCCGGCGTCTTTCTCTTGGTGATTCCCCGACGCGGGCTGGAGCGATGAAGAATCCCCTGATCTGGCTTTCCGGCGCCGACCCCGAGATTCTCCGTCACGCATCGACCGACCGCGCGAAGTACATCGGAATCGGCGGCGCCGTGCTCACCACGGCCACCCTCGCGACCGTCTCGATGTTCTTCGCGCTGCGCATGGCCGTCGGCGCCGCGGTCTGGGCCGCGATCCTCCTCTCGCTCGTGTGGTTCCTGATCATCCTGAACCTCGACCGCTGGCTGGTCGTCTCCCTGCAGCGCACCGAGCGCAAGATGCAGACGCTGCTGGTGGCGCTGCCGCGTGTGGCGATGGCGCTGCTGTTCGGCGTCATCATCTCCACGCCGCTGACGCTGCAGATCTTCAACGACGAGGTGCAGGTCGCGGTCGACCAGCTGCACGACGAGGCGTCTCGCAGTTTCCAGAACGAGCTCAACAACGGGCCCGACGCCAAGCGCGTCAAGCTGCTCGAGCAGCGCGAGTCGCAGCTGCTCCAGCAACGTAATGGCAACGGCCTGGTGAACCCTCAGGACGACCCCGAGGTCAAGGCGCTTCAGGCTCAGCTTCCGGCCCTGCAGAAGGATTTCCGCGACAACGACGACAAGGCCGCGTGCGAGCTGACCGGCGACCGCTGTAAGGGCACGAGCGGGCACAGCGGCGACGGCCCGCGCTACCAGAAGTACAGGAGGCGGGCAGACGAGCTGCAGTCGCAGATCAACGGCATCAACAAGAAGGTCGACGACAAGTCGAAGGCGCTGCGTTCCGCCGCCGAGCAGAACAAGGACCAGCTGATCCAGCAGGCCAAGCAGGCCCTTCCAGGCGTGCAGACCGAGTTGAAGACGCTGCGCGACCGTCAGGCCAGGCAGCGGGCCGACTTCGAGAAGTCCAACGGCAACAACGAGGGCCTGCTCATCCGGCTGAAGGGTCTGGAGCGGGCGTCCAAGGGCGAGAGCCAGTTGCAGTGGGCCCGCTTCATGCTGTTCCTGTTCATCACGGTGCTGGAATGCCTGCCCATCATCGTGAAGGTGCTGCAGCTGTTCGCCCCAGCGGGCGCCTATGACGACGCGCTGGAAAAGCACCGTGCCAAAGACCGGCTCCTGCTGAACGACCACATACGCAAACAGCAGGGCGCCGGCCTGCGCGAGAACAGCCAGCACCTGGACTACGCCCAGAACCTCGAACGCAAACGCGGCGAAATGCTGGAACGGCTGGCCGACCGCACGATCGAGGCGGAGACCCGCGTTCACCAGGCAGAGCTCGAACGCTGGGAAGCTGAGCAGATGGGGCAGGGCGGCCTGAGCGGCAACGGCCACGGTCACCGGCCCTCGCTCCCGCACGAGAGCAGCCAGTGGGGTGCGCCCGCACGGGACCGCCACGACGAGTTGGGCCGTCCCATCAACGCCCGCATCATCAGCAGCAGCGAGTGGAACGCCCCCCAGAACCCCTACGCGAGCAACGAGCAGCCGCCCCCGCCGCCCGCAGGCGGTGGCGCGCCCCCGGCCTTCGGCGGCAACGCCCCCGCGGGCGGCGGCGCTCCCATGCCGGGCGGCAACGCTCCAATGGGCGGCGGCGGTGCGTACGGCGGCGGTTCCTCTGCCGAAGTAGGCCCGCCCTTCAGCCCGCCCTCGAACGGTGGCGGCGCATATGGCGGCGGCGCCCCCGCAGGCTCAGGCCCTGCCTTCGGCGCACCCGCGAGCAGCGGCCCCGCGTACGGCAACAGCGGCCCCGCGTACGGCAACAGCAGCCCTGGCGAGGCAGGCCCGCCCTTCGGCGCGCCCAGCGGCGGAGCGGCTCCAGGCGGCGGTCCCGCCTATGGCGGACGCGGTCCTGCCGGTGCAGGCCCGGCCTTCGGCGCGCCCTCAGGTGGCGCGGCCCCGAGTGGGCCCCCGCCCGGCAGCGCCATGCCAGGTGGACGTCCTACTCCCGGCGCCCCGGCCCCCGGTTCCCCGGCAGGCGGCGGTCCGGTGAGCGGGCCGTACGGGGAGCCTCTTCGCCCCGGCGCTGCGCCCTCCGAGGGCGGCCCGGCGCGCAGCACACGCGACGACCTGGAGATGAACCCGCTGGACTCGCCGCGTTCCGGTCTGTGGACACGGCTGTTCGGCAGGGGCGAGTGATGATGCTGAACGTTGCTGAGACCTGCGGCGCGACGCGGGCGCTCGGCCCGGGGTTGCGCGCGGTGGTCTGGGTGCAGGGCTGCCCGTTCCACTGTCGCGGCTGCATCGCGCCCGACTGGATCCCGGACCGGCCCGCGCGCCACGTGGACGTCGCCGACCTCGCCGACGAACTGCTGACCGACCCCGACGTCGAGGGCTTCACGTTCTCCGGCGGCGAGCCCATGGAGCAGGCCCCGGCCCTCGCCGCCCTGATCCGCACGGCACGGGAAAGGCGCGCGCTGTCGCTGATCTGCTTCACCGGCTACAAGCTCGAAGAGCTCAGCGCCGAACCAGAAGCCAAGGCCCTCCTCAGCGAGGTGGACGTCCTGATCGACGGCCGCTACGTGGAGACCAAGAACGACGACCGAGGCCTCCGCGGCAGCTCCAACCAGCGGATCCATCACCTCAGCGGACGCCTCCAGGACACGGGCTTCCACTTCGATGACGGCCCGCGCCGCGCCGAGATCAGGCTGCGCGGCGACGAGGCGCTCATGGTCGGCGTTCCACCGCGCGCGGTGGCGGCCGAGTGGCACGCGCTCGGTGAGGAGTGCGCATGAGCGGCGCGAAGCAGATCACGGTCAACGAGAGCGACTGGCAGAGGGCGCAGCGGGCCCGCCAGCAGCTCGCCCAGGTCCAGGCCAACCTGCCGACCGTTCTGGCCGACGAACGCCGCCAGATGCAGGCCGAGCTGGACCGGGTGCGCGCGGCCGTCACGTCCCGCCAGGACCGCGTCGAGGGCAAGCTCCAGAAGCTCAGCAAGTACACCCGCGACCTGGAGCGCCGCACCGACGAGAAGCTGCGCGCCGAGGCCGACAGCCTGCGCGAGGAGACGCGCGCGGCGGTCGGCGGCCTGCGTGACGAGCTCGCCAAGGAACGCGAGGAACGCCGCCGCGAGTTCAAGGCGCTCGACGAACGCGTCGCGGGCCTGCGGGACGAGAGCGACCGCGCGGGCGAGGCGGCGCGCGCCACGTTCGAGGACGCGGTGACCGTGCACGCGGTGATCCGGGACGAGCTGCCGCACGAACGGTTCGCGCCCGGCAGGCTCGACCGCCTCCAGGTACGCCTGGACATCGCCCGCGCCAACCTGGAGTCGCAGGCCCCGGCGTTCGCGCTCACCCAGATCCAGGACCTCTACCTCGACCTCAGCGAGCTGCGCGCCGAGGTGGCCCGGCTGGACCAGGAGTGGCGGGCCGCGCAGGCGCTCGCCGTCGCCGCGCTGAAGAACGCCGACCGCCACATCGCCGCCAACGCCACCCGCCCCGTCGTCGACGCCGAGGGCCGCGAGCTGCCCGCCAGGCTCGACGTCGACTACTGGACGGGCGGCGACCTCGCCGAGCTGCGCGCCGAGATCGAGCGGCTGACCGGCGAGGTGTCCGCGCCCGACAGCCCGTACAGCGTGGAACGGCTGCGCGAGGTGATCGAGACGACCGCGCCGCAGTACGGCGAGCGCCTCGACGAGCTGGTCGAGCGCGCGTCGGGCCGGCTGCTCGCCTCGCAGCGCCGCGTCAACGTCGCCCACCGGATCGCCGAGCGCCTCACCGCCAACGGCTACGCGGTCGGCCGCGGCGACGACGGCCCGACCTACGCGGGCGAGGACTTCCGGGACTCGTTCGTCGCCAAGCTGCAGCACCCCGACGCCAGCGAGGTCGTCGTCGAGGTCGCGCCCGACGGCGACGAGGACATGACGGTCCGGATCCTGTCGTACGAGACCGCGCCGTCGGAGTACGAGCGCCGCGAGCGGATCCGGGCGGTCAACGAGGCGCTGCGCGCGGACGGCCTGCGGGTCGGCGAGGCCGTCGAGGAGGAGCAGGCACCCGACCCGGCTTACCGCGACCTGAAGGCGATCCGGCAGCGCGACGTTCAGCGGCAGGACGCGAGGCAAGGCACGCAGCAAGGCACACAGCGGCGGCGCCATGGTTCCTGAGCGGCTGGAGGCGCTGCGCGACGCGGCCCGGGTGGAGTCGGTGCTGCTGGCGTACGGCCCGTACGTGAAGGACGCGTTCGTGGATCAGGCCTACCGGCGGTACGGCCTGAGTGAGGCGCTGTGGGAGGTGCTTCACGACGCCGGGTTCAGCCGGATCGTCTTCTTCTCCCTGCGCGGCATGCTGCGCGTCCGCGACCTCGACTCGCGCCTGGCGACCGCCAGCGGAACATCAACAAGCCACCCCGCGGACGAGGCACCCCGCATGGGTGACGGCTTCGGGGGCCCGCTCGGCTCGATGATCGTGGACCCGCCGCCGCGCCGCGAGGAGCCCGCGTCCTCGCCGATGGGCATGAGCGACCCGCACGCGCTGAAGATGCTCGAGCACCTGCTGGACAAGCCCGCCGAGCCGACCGCCGTCGTCTTCGAGCAGGCCGAGGTGATCGCGCGCTACAACGAGGCGCAGCGCGGTCTGGCCGCAGCCCTGGAACGCTGGCTCGAATACCGCCCGGGCGTCCGCAAGGCCTGCGTGCTGGTGTTCGCCCGCGACGACCTGGCGGCGGTACGCCGTTCGGCCGAGGAGATCGCCCGCGACCTGCCCGCCGTCCTCACCGCCACCGAGGTCGAGCAGCGCCGCCGTTCACCGCGCCCCGGCCTGATCGGCCCGCCGACCGAGGCCGAGCTCACCCGCCTCGTCCACCGCGCCCGCGTCCGTTCCGGTTTCGCGATTGACGACTGGGCGGCCCTGCCGCGCGTCATCCGGGCGCTGGCGGCAGAGAACGAACCGCTGTGGCGCTGGGAGGAACGCCTGGAACGCGTCCTGCCCGCGCACGGCCTGCCCCTCGGCCATCAGACCGTCCGCGACCTCGACTGGCTCTCCAGCCCGGTGAAGAAGGGCGACGTCTGGCAGCGCATCGACGAGCTCAAGGGCATCGACGACATCAAGGCCCACCTGAAGGGCCTGCGCTACCGCCCCCGCGCGGGCGGCGAGGCCCCGGCGCACCACATGGTCTTCATGGGCAACCCCGGCACCGGCAAGACCACGGTCGCCGCGCTCGTGGGCGAGGTCCTGCGCGAAGCGGGCATCCTCTCCCGCGGCCACGTCGAGTCCGTCAAGGCGAGCGACCTCATCGCCCAGCACGTCGGCGAGACCGCCCTCAAGACCGACGCGGCCGTCGACCGCGCGATGGACGGCGTGCTCTTCGTCGACGAGGCGTACAGCCTCAGCGAGCAGGTCGAGGGCGGCTTCGGCAAGGAGGCGATCGACACCCTCCTCGCCCGCATGGAGAACGACCGGGACCGCCTCGTCGTGGTCGTCGCCGGCTACCGCGACGACATGCGCCGCTTCCTGGCCGCCAACCAGGGCCTGCGCGACCGCTTCCCCGAGTCGGGCCACCTGGACTTCCCCGACTACGACCCCGAGACCCTGCACGCGATCGCCGTGTCCCAGCTGCGCGCCGTGGACCCGCCCTACACCTGGGACGAGGAGTTCGAGACCGCGCTGCGCAACGTCATCACCGGCCTGTACGAGGCGCGCGACGCCACGTTCGGCAACGCCCGCGCGATGCGCAACCTGACCGCCGAGATCGGGCTGGGCTGGGCGCGCCGCGTCCAGGACGAACGGTCCGCGCCGCTCGCCGTCGCCGACCTCCCGGCCCGCCTTCGCCGCCACCTGAACCCGGCGCCGCCGAGCGCCGAGGAGCTGTTCGGCCCGCTGGACGACATGATCGGCCTCGCCTCGGTCAAGGACGGCCTGCGCCGCCTGGTCGCGCAGATCGACCTGAGCCGCCGCCTCGGCGCCGAGAAGGTCGTCGCCCCGCATCTGCTCTTCCTGGGCCCGCCCGGCACGGGCAAGACGACGGTCGCGCGCGAGATCGCCCGGATCTTTCACCGGCTCGGCCTGCTCGCCAAGGGCCACTCGGTCGAGGTCGGCCGCGAGCATCTGGTCGGCGCGTACCTCGGCGAGACCGCGCGCCTCACCAAGGACGCCTTCGACAAGGCCTTCGGCGGGGTGCTGTTCATCGACGAGGCCTACGCTCTGGCGCCTGTCGACTCAGACCGGACCGATCCGTACGGGAGGGAGGCCATCAACGTCATCAACCAGCACATGGAGAACCACCGTGGCCGCGTCGTCGTGATCGCGGCCGGTTACCAGGAGCCGATGGACCGGTTCCTGGCCTCCAACGAGGGACTGCGCTCGCGCTTCACCGCGCGGCTGGAGTTCCCCGCGTACTCGCTCGCCGAGCTGCTGGAGATCCTGCGCCGGGACGTGGCGGCGCGCGGCTTCCGGCTCGGCGACGGAACCGAGGACCGCGCCCGTGACCTGCTGGCACGCGCCATGACCGACCCCGCGTTCGGCAACGCGCGGAGCGTGCGCAAACTTGAGGACCAGATGAACGGCGCCCTCAGCGTGCGCGTCTTCGGCCGCCGCGACCTCGACGACGCGACCCTGCGGACGTACCTCCCGGAGGATGTGCCCGATGAGCTTTGGTGAGCCCGCCTGCCCCGTGTGCGGGTTGCGCCCGGCCGCCGGGGCGGTGTGCGGCGCCTGCGGCTGGGTGATGGTCACCGACTGGACGTCGGGGAAGGCCGACCGCGCCGCCTTCGACCGGCGGCTGTCCGAGCACAGGATGCGCCTGGACCTGCGGGCGGCGGCGCTCGTCGGCCGCGCCGCGTTGCCCTACGTGCGCGGAACGCCCGGCGAGGACGCGTGGCGGCAGGCGTGCGAGGAGCAGGCGCGCGGCCGCGTGACCGCCGAGCACGAGCTGGCGGCGGCGCTGCGCGGCATGGGCGAGTACCTCGCGGTGATCGAGGCCGGGCCGGACGGCGTGGGCACGCTGTTCATCCAGGCCCGCGACCTGGACACCGCCGCGCCGCTGCGGCTGCGGCAGGACGTTCCGTGGCGGGAGATCGCGCCGATCCTTGCGACCGGCGCGGACGAGCTGCGCTTCCAGCTCGCGGGCGGCCTGCACCGCGTGGACCGCACCCAGCTCGCCGTCAGCATGGAGCGGGCGCTGATCGGCGTGGTCGAACGCGTCCACCCCGAGACGCCGACCGTCTTCGTGTGCACGGCGCCCGGCTGGACGGTGCCTGAGCAGGCCGTGACGATCCTGCGGCGGCTGCGTCCGAACGCGCGCGCCGCGTCCTCCTCGCTGCCGGTCGCCGAGGAGCTTCCGGCGGCGATCGCCCGGCAGCCGCTGCGCGCCACGTACTCGCTGATCCTCGCCGAGGAGGGGCCCGCCGGGACGCGGCCGATCGCGATGCCGATGTTCGCGCGCGGCGGCTTCGCGGGCCTGGAGGCCGAGGTGGACGTCGTGCGCGGGCCCGGCGGCGCCGACAAGGACATCGCGCTCGCGGTCGTCATCGACGCCCCGCCCGGCGAATACAGGGAGCCGGTGTCGGTACGTTCGGCCCGGCTGTCGCAGGGCGCGAGCACACTGCGCGCGGTCCTGGAGGGCCCGGGCTGCGTGCGGTGGGTCGAGCCCGGTGAGACCGGCACCGAGTCGCGCAGCCTGAGTGAGATGTACGCGCAGACCCAGGCGAACTCGGTCGCCTCCGGCTACGCCGAGGTGATGTGCGCGGTGGAGCTCGGCGGCCCGCCCGACCAGGCCGCCATGCGCCGCGAGCTGGTCGCGGGCACCCTCGAACTCCTCGCCAACGACCTGCCCGACCGGGTGCGCGTGGCGGTCTTCGGCTACTACGAGCACTCGTTCAAGCTCGGCCAGGAGGGCAGGCGGGTGACCGACGGCTTCTGGCTGTCGGAACCGGCCGCCGCGCGCGAGGCGTTCGTCGCCCTGCCCAAGGCGACCGGCGGCTGGCAGGACGACGCGGCGCCGCTGGAGGACGCGCTCGGCGAGATCATCGAACGGATCGAGCCGGGCCGCGCGCCCCGCACCCTGCTGGTGGTCGGCGGGCGCCCGCCGCACCCGCGCCGACTCGGCCAGGACCCCGACCGCGAGCTGGCCCAGCCGTGCCCGCGCCGCAACGACTGGCAGGAGATCCACGCCGGGCTGCGCCGGGCCGGGATGCGCTTCGTCGCCGTTCTCGACAAGACCACCGCCACCGCGACCGGCCTCGCGAACTCCGGCGGCGCCGCGGGCCTGGCCGCAGACCCGCGCCGCGCCGCCGCGAGCAACGGAGCCGGCGCCGCCGACGCCTGGCGGGCCCTCGGCGAGGACCACATCGCCGTCCTGGAAGAACTGGAGCCGCGCGAGCTCGCCGCGACGCTCGGGCTCGTCGGTGGCGACGCCCCCGGCCTGCCCTTCCCCTTGAAACCGAAAGGCGACCCCGCATGAGTGAAGCTGCCGCCGAACAGGCACTTCCAGAGCCTGAGCCGGGCAAGAACAACATCGGCATCTGGGGCGCGCCCCAGAGCGGCAAGACCACCTTCCTGGCCGCGCTGCGCACCGCCATGACGCTCCAGGAGACCGGCTGGGTGCTGAACGGCGTCAACAACGGCTCCACCGAGTTCCTCGCCTCCAGCACCCACCAGCTCACCGTGGAACGCATCTTCCCCTCGGCGACGACGCAGCTGGAACGGCTGTCGTGGAAGCTCACCGGGACCAAGGAGGTCAAGGAACGCGGCAAGTTCGGGATGCCGCGCAGGAAGACCGTTCCCGCGCACGTCTACCTGGACTTCGTCGACCCGCCGGGCAAGCTGTTCGACACCGAGTCGCCCCAGCAGAACGAGGAGGGCCAGAGTGGTGGCGGGTCCAGCGGCGGCCCCAAGTTCGCCACCGGCGGCCCGTCCTCCGGCTCGGGCAGGGAGAACAGCGGCGGCGGCGCCTCCCGCGAGGAACTGGTCCGCCACCTCGCCGACTGCGGCGGGCTGATCTACCTCCTCGACCCGACCCGGGAACGCGAGGCCTCCGACTCCTACCAGTTCTTCAACCGCACCGTCCTGGAGATCGGCCAGCGCGCGATGGACAACGGCCGCGACCAGTACCTCCCGCAACACCTCGCGGTCTGCGTCACCAAGTACGACCATTACTGGGTGCGCAGCATCGCCAAGAAGCACGGCCTGGAGTCGGTCGCCGACGGCGAACGCCTGTTCCCGAGCGTGCACGGCGAGCTGGCCGAGATCTTCTTCGAGGAGCTCTGCCGGGAGGACAAGGTCAGCAACACCGACGCGATGTTCCGCGAGATCAAGCAGCGCTTCTCGCCGGAACGGACGCGCTTCTTCGTCACCTCGGCGGTCGGCTTCTACGTGGACCCCGCGACCGGCCGCTTCGACGAGGACGACTACAGCAACCTGGTGAAGAGCACGGGCCCGAACGGCACCACCACCATGCAGATCAAGGGCAAGGTCTACCCGATCAACGTCCTGGAGCCGATCATGTGGCTGGTGGACAGCCTGACCAAGAAGCCGTGACCGAGGCCGCGACGCCGTGAACGAGGGGGACACCGTGATCCGACGGGGGGCCGCGAGCCGGCGGGAGGCCGCGTGGCGCGGGTGACGGCGGGCTGGGCCCGGCACGGCAAGGAGGCCGGCAGCCACCGGGACTACGCGATCCTGGAGTCCGACGGCCCGTTCTCGGCCGGCGACTACGACGCGATCCTCGAACGGTACGCGCTGGGCAACCCGCCGCCCGGCCGCACCGGCGCCGAGGCGCTGCCGTGGATCACCATCAGCGAGGTCCAGGACGACCGCAACAGCTACCTGGGCATGTCGGTGCAGTACTGGACGGACGCCGCCGACGGCGCGGGCCGCCCGGTCGCCGAGACCCTCTACGCCTGCTTCCCCTACCCCCAGTTCCTCAAGGCGCCCGCCTCGTACCGGGTGCTCGGCGCGATCCTGGACCGGCACGACGACCTCGGCGGGCCCGGCGCGGAGATCTCCGACTACGCGCCCGAGGACCACGTGCGCGACATCGAGGAGAACGGCTGGCTCGGCCGCGCGATGGTCGTCGCTGCGATGCTCCTAGAAGGCCCGGTCACCATCATCGGCGGGGACGGCCTGGACCCCGACCGGCGGCTCCGGTTCCTGGACGCGGTCGCGGCGCTCCTCCCATACGGCTGGCGGACCCGCTTCACCGCCTCGACCTGGTTCCGCGGCGGCAGCCCCCACATCCAGCTCGTCTTCGCCCAGCACTCGCGCGGGAAGGGCTACGACCTCGACTGGCGCGACACCGATCCGGAACCGCCGTTCAAGGCGCAGGTGGCCCGCGCCTACATGGACCAGTTCGCACTGCTGCTGGACCATGACCGGAGTCTGCTGGACGTGGTGGCGTTCCTCGGTACGCAGACCCTGTCGCTGGCCGCGGACGAACCGCGCAGCGCGGTCGCGGCCCTCGAACGCTTCGACTGGCCCGCCGCCGTTCTGTACCGGGCACGCGCGGGCGAGGCCGACCCGGGCGAGCTGAGCGATCTCTTCGAGTCCGGCCGCCACAACGAGCTGCTGCGCGACGCAGACAAGGCCTTCCTGCTGCACGAGCTGATCCGCCTCGGCGGGCCGCAGTACTCGCGCGCCATCGAACGGGGCTGGGAGGACGTGGAGCCGGCCCGGCCCGACGCGTGGAAGGCACTGGTCAACAGCGCGCGCGACCTGGTGTGGGGCGACTCGGCGATGCGCGAGGTGCACTCCTACATCGGGATCGGCGATCGGCAGGGCTTCGCCGACCAGTTGCTCGCCAACGTGATCCCGATGCCCGGCTTCGCCGTCAGCGCTCGGTCGCTGAACACCGTGGCCTGGCTGGCGGGCAGCTGGGCGGACCCGGCGGGTGCTGCCCGGCCCCAGACGCTCAAGGCCCTGGCCGACAACCACGCCGTGCTGTGCGAACTGCTGGTCGAGCAGAACGAGAGCGCGCCCGGCCGCCTTCCCGCGTGGATCGCTGCACTGCGGCCCCTCACGCCGCCTGGCCTGCTCGCGCCGTTCGAGAAACTCCTCGCGATGCCGGGGACGACCGGAGGTCGCGGGCGGAACGGCGGGCGGCTGCGGCCCGAGGACCTCGCCGAGGTCGCCCGGCACGGGGACGAGTGCGTGCCCGCGCTGCTGCGGCTCGCATCCGCCCTCGGCCGCCTCGACCAGGTGACGCGCCCGCTCATCGACTGGCTGCGCGCGCTCCCCGGCGCCGGCCTCAACCGCTGGCTCGCGCGGCTGGAGGGCCTGACGCCCGAGCACGGCTCCGATCTCGCGCTCCTGGACGTTCTGCAGCTGTGGTTCGGCGCGGAGCCGACCCACCTGGTGGCGGCCATCGGCCCGCAGTGGCCCGCCTACCGCGACGCCCTGACGCGGCACGCCCGCGCCGAGTGGCTCGGGCGCGGGCTCGGCAACGTCCAGGCCGGGTTCGTCACCTACCTGACGCAGACGAACTGGGCCGCCGACCAGAACGTGTATCCGGCCGTCATCGAGGCCGTCGAGGCGTTCTGCCAGGTGCCGGGACACGACTGGACCGAGCTGGTCCGCGCCGCCCTGCGCGGGCGCGCGATCTCTCCGGGCATGGACGCCTGCGCCGAGTACCGGCGCTGGTGGCGCGGGGTCGAGGGGGCCTACCCCTTTGTGGTGGAGGAGCAGTACATGGAGATTCTGACGGCCCTGCCTCCCGGTGCCAGGCCCGAGGAGATCGGTCGCCTGGTCGCCGAGGCGCTGTGGATGCGCCACAGCGAACGGGAGATCCTCGCGTGGATCGCCCGGTCCGAGGTGAGGATGACGGGCGACTCGATGGCCCACGTGATGAACGAGACGCGGCGCTGGTACGTCAGGCTCGGCGCCTCACAGGAGGACGCCGACAACACCACGCTGTGGCTGGCGCAGGCCCTGCACAGGGGCGACCAGCGCGCGCTGGCCCACGACTTCCAGGACGCCGTCGCCGCCCGCGTCGGCGACGAGCTGCTCTTCCAGCTCAAGTTGCTCACGGTCACCTCCCGCGTGCCACCGGACTACGACGAGGTGGACGTCGCCGAGGGATCGCGGCGCGGGCTCAGAGAGGCCGAGGAACGGATCCGCAACCTGCTCGGCAAGCGCAAGTTGCTCGGGGGCAGGTGACCGATGTCGCTGGCCGAGTCCAGGGCGGTGGTCGAGTGGGGTGCGCTGTGGACCCGCGTGCTCGCCGCCGGATCCGATCGGGTCGAGGTCCGGTCGTCGCCCGCAGCCCTCGCGATGGGCGATCCGCTCGCGGTCGTGGTGCCCGATCGCTGGCTGGACGGCAGCCCGCGCGGGGTGCTCCAGCACGAGTCGTTCCGGCGGGAGCTGGCGGCCTTCTCCGAGCTGCGCTGGTACGGGCGTTCACCCGCGGCGGCGGCGCTCGCCGCGCAGGGCCGCGGGTCGGGGACCTATTTCGTCTGCGACCTCGGCTGGTCGGGCGCGAGCTTCGGGCTCTGCGAGGTGGAACGGCGGTCGATCCGTGTGCTGGCGACGGCGTTCGAGCCGCGCGCGGGCGGCGGCGCGTACGCGCAGTCGGTCACCGAGGGGATGCCGACGCAGGTGCGTGAGCGGTTCGCCGAGGTGCAGGCGTCGAAGGCGGCGCGGGCGCGGGCGGTGCTGCCGCGGGCGACCGGTGAGCATCTGGACGACCCCGTCTACACCTTCGATTCCGGGTTCGAGATCACCGCGGGCCGGTTGCTGGAGCGGTTCGGGCCGGTGGCCGAGGTGCTCGGCGAACGGATCCGCGAGCTGGACTGGACGTTCGACACGTGCGTGCTGAGCGGCGGGTTCGGCGAGTTCCCGCTGGTCGAGACCGTGCTGCCGGAGCATGTGCGGCTCGGGCCCGAGGCTGCCGTGCGCGGCGGGGCGCTGCTGGACAGCGGCGTGTTCGGGATGGCGCCGCCCGCGCAGGTCGAGGTGCGGCTGCCCGTGCACCGCGTGCGGAACGGGCTGCTGGAGGACGCCGACGTGCTCCTGACGCCGGGGCCCGGCAACTTCGCGACGCTGGAGCAGGAGCGGCTCGTGGTGAACGCCGCCCCGAACGGACGCCTGACGGTCACCATGAACGGGCGGCTCGGCGAGCTGCCGATCGCGCAGATCGCCCCGGCCCTGTCGGTCGACGCCTGCCAGGTCGGGCTGCGGGCGTCGCTGGACGGTCCGGCCGCGCTGCTGCTCGTGCCCGCGTCCGGCGGCGAGCCGGCCGTCGTCCCGCTCGATGGCTGGGAGCCCGCATGACCTGTTCATGGTCGCGGCTCCGCCGCTCCGGGTCATGGCGCATCGCCGCCTTGCCTTCCCTCGTCGGTCGTTCCTCCCTCCTCAGTCCAGGCAAGGCGGCGCCATGACCGGTGAGAACCTGTTCGGCACGATGCGAAGGGGCGTCGAGGACCTGATCGACGCCGCCGGCGCCGTTCCGTCCGACGACGACGGTGCCGCGGCGTACGCGTTCGTGACCGACCTGGCGGACGCGCTGCGGCGCCTGCCGGAGCTGCTGGCGCTGGTCCCGCCGCTCGCGGACGTGGCCGCGCTCGGCGGTACGCGGCGGAAAAGCCTGGAGCAGTGGCACGAGGAGCTCCAGGCGCGCGAGGCCGAGGTCGCCGAACGGCTGGCCGAGGTCGAACGGCTCCGGCCGATCATCAGCGAGCTGCGCCGCCGGGTCGACGAGCGCGAGCAGCTGGAGGCCAAGCTGACCGAGCTGCGGCGGCTGCGCTCGCTGAGCGACTCCCTGGAGACCTTGCGCGAGCAGCACGCGCTGATGCAGGAGCGCCGGACCGAGCTGGAGGAGGTCGCGGCGGACGAACGGCGGCTCGACGGCGCCGTACGCGAACTGCATCGGCTCACCTCCGCCGAGCTGTCCGACCTACAGGAGTCGCTCGCCGAAGCGGTCGCCGAAACCGCGCGCCTGGAGCAGGAGACCAAGGGCCTGCGCACCCAGATCGCGGCCGAACGCACGAAGGCCGTCGCCGAACGAGAGGAGGCGGCACGGCTCGACGTCGAGCACGCCGAGGTCCGCGCGGACGCCGAACGGCGCCTGCCCTCCCTGTCGCTCCACCGGCAGGCCGAACGCGCGCTCGTCGAGGGGCTCGCCCGGGGATCGCTGCGCAAGGCCTCCGGTCTGCGGCACGCGCAGCGCGTCATCGACGAGGTCGAGGAACGGCTGCGGCGGCTCGACGTCGCCCTGAAGGACGCGCTGCAGATCCACGACGACGCCCACGAGCAGGCACGCAAGGACGTCCCCCTCACCGGCGGGGCGTGAGGGATGGATCGGTACAGTGCTCTGGTGCGTTACAAGGCGGTCGTTTTCGACTTCTTCGGCACCCTGACCATTGCGAGCTCCCCCGAACGACGGGCCGCCTCCCTCGCCGAGGTCGCGGGCGCGATCGGCGTGCCGGTCGGTGAGTTCCGCCCGGCGTGGTGGGAGGTCTGGCCCGAACGCTGCGTCGGTGCCATGGGCGACTTCCCGGCCGCGCTCGCCGAGATCGCCCGGCGGCTCGGGCACACGCCCACCGCCGAGCAGATCGCCAAGGCGACCGAGCTGCGCCGCGCCAGCGAACGCACGTTCCGCGTGATGCGCCCGGACGCCGTCGACACCATCGCGACGTTGCGCGAGTGGGGCCTCGGCACGGCGCTGATCAGCGACTGCACCGACGAGCTGCCGGACGAGTGGGAGACCGTGCCGGTCGCGCCCTACATCCAGGTGCCGATCTTCAGTTACACGGCCCGCCTCAGAAAGCCCGACCCGCGCATCTACGCGCTGGCGTTCGAGGGCCTGGGCGTCCAGCCGTCCGACTGCCTGTACGTGGGGGACGGCGGCAGCCACGAACTGCCCGGCGCCAAGGCCGCCGGCATGACGGCCGTGCGCGTCCTCGACAACGACGGAGTCGCCCACCACCGGTTCGAGCCCGTGGAGTGGGACGGCGACGAGATCGAGTCGCTCGCCGACATCCTGCCGCTGGTTCGCTGACGTAGTTCAGGGAGTGAGGCTGCGGGCCGTGACGGCCGCGTCGAGCAGCCGGGCGTCGCCGGGCACGTTCGGGTCCAGGCCCGTCAGGCTTCCGATGCGGCGCAGCCGGTAGTCGAGCGTGTTGCGATGGATGTGCAGGTCGAGTGCCGTCTGGCGGCGGTTGTGGCCGCGCACCACGTACACCCGCAGCGTCTCCAGCAGCTCGGGCCGGTCGGTGAGGGGGTCGAGCTGGGCGGCCAGCTTGGCCAGCCCGTGACCCGGCCGCGCGAGCTGGTACTCCAGCAGCACGTCCTCCAGCCGGTAGAGCCCGGACGGCCGTCCGAGCCGCCGTACGAGCGCGGCGACCTCGGACGCCTCCTCGGTCGCGGCCGGGATGTGCGCGGGAGCCGACGCGACCGCTGCGGCCGCGAACACCGGGCAGTCCACGGTCTTCTCGATGCGGGCGACCAGGTCGGCGAGATCGGCGACGCCGTCCGGGCTCGCCGGGAGCAGCGCCGTGCCGCCCTCGGCGTCGAGCGCGGCCAGCACGTGCGTCTGGAGGTGCGCGTCGAGCGCGGTCTGAACGCTCCGCCGAGCCTCGGGAGTCGCCGTCGCCAGATTGAGTGAGAGCACGACATAGGAGGTCGCCAGCGGAACACCGGCGAGCGTGCTCAGGTGCTGCGCGGGCTCTCCGGCCAGCAGGGCGGTGAACATCGCCTGCCGCGCGTCGCGCCGCTCGTCCTGCCGGTACTGCTGCTCCTGAACGTGGGCCAGCGTCACCGCGGGCACGACCGAGCGCAGGTAGCCGAAGAGGTGAAGCCCGTACGCCGCCAGGTCGTCCAGGTCCTCGGGCTCGGCGACGTCGCTCGCCGCACGCCAGCAGATCTCGGTCGCCACGTGGTACGCGGCGAGGGCCGCCTCCAGCGGCACGCCCTCCTCCGCCCGCCGGGCCGACCACTCGATGACCATCGTCCGCTCGTCCAGGCTCAGCTCGCGGCGGCCCTCGCGCAGCGTCCGCAGCACGGCCTGCATGTTCACCTCGACGGCAGGCCTGAGCGCGTTGTCGAGGATCTCGCGCGGCTGATGGGCGTAGTAGGGCACCTCGCGCGCGCAGGCGTCGACGACCTCCAGCGCGAGCAGTGGTATCTGCCCGGCCAGCCAGGAATGGAGCCGCGGTTCGTTCACGGTGCGCCCCACAGCGGTCCGGCCATGCCCGGCAGTCTAAGTCGGCGCCCGGCAGTCTAGGTCGGGCGCTCCTGCCGTGACCGCTTCACGTCCAGGGCCTTGTCGATGGCCGAATGCATCGCCGCCTGCGCCTCGCCCAGCTGTGCGAGGTGGTCGCGGTTCATCTCGATGACAGCCTCGTTCACCCGGCAGGTCTCGGTGATCACCGCGTCGGCGACGGCGCGGTAGTGCTGGTAGGCGGAGGCCTCGGCCGTCGTCACGCGCTCGACCATCGGCCGCAGCGTCGCCACGCGGATTTGGTCATCGACGTTCTCGGCCTCGGCGAGCAGCCGCCGGACGATGTCGCGCTCGCGGCGGGCGTCGGCCCATTCGGTGAAGCCCGCCCGTAGCCGCTCGCGCAGGTGCCGCAACCATTGGTCGGCCACCGAACGTTCCGCTGAGCGGAGCGCGTGATCGCGCCAGGATTCGGCGCGGATCGCGTTCACCGCGTCGTGAACGCTGGACAGGGTGTCACGCGGTTTCTGGTTCGGGGAACCGTCGTCGGTCATGAGCGTCCTGAGGAGAGCTGGGGTGACCTCACGTAATTAACGCTACGCCGTTATCAAGATACTTAACGTTGTTATGCCCCCGGCGGTCCAGATTTAGGCCGATGTCGGCCGCAGTGTCATCAGTTCGTTGACAACGGGGAGTCAGCGCCCGACCGCGCGGCGGGATATTTGCGATACTCCCACGGTGTCGGAGACCGGGCTGGACATTCTGGTTCTCGGTTCGGTGACGATCCGTGACGACGCGGCCCGGGTGCCGCGGCTGCTGGAGCGCGCGCTGCTGGCCCGGCTGGCGCTCGCGGGCGGCGCGTCCGTTCCCGATGAACGTCTCGCCGCCGATCTGTGGGGGCCGGAGAGTCTCGAACGCCCCGTTCAGCGGCTGCGCGTCCTCGTCTCGCGACTGCGTTCGGCGCTGGGCGAGGGCGGCGGGGCGCTCACTCGCGGGAGCGGGGGATACGCGCTGCGGGCCCGTGTCACCGACCTCGACGCGGTCAATTCCGCCGCGGAACGGTTGCGCGGCGCCGTCCGGTCGGGCGACCACCGGGCGGCCCGTTCCGCCGCCGCCGACGCGCTCGGGCGATGGCGCGGGCGGGCCCTGGACGACGTGCGCGGCGTGCCGTTCGCCGCGGTCGAGGGGGAACGGCTCGACATCCTGCGCCTCGACCTGCTGACCGAACGCATCGCGGTCGATCTGGAGCTCGGCGCGTCCACGCTC
Source organism: Actinomadura barringtoniae (assembly GCF_017573505.1). GTDB lineage: Bacteria > Actinomycetota > Actinomycetes > Streptosporangiales > Streptosporangiaceae > Spirillospora > Spirillospora barringtoniae. Next base: position 57,508 of record NZ_JAGEOJ010000026.1, on the reverse strand, counting down.
GTACGAGGAGAGCTGCAGCGGCTCGTCGTAGAGCATCCGCTGAACGAGCGGCTGGCCTGCCTGCTCGCGGTCGCGCTCTACCAGGACGGGTGCCAGGCCGACGCGCTCGCCGCCATCGCACGGCTGCGCGGCGCGCTCGCCGACGAGCTGGGCGTCGATCCGGCGCCGCGGACCGCCGAGACCGAGCTGCGCATCCTGCGCCAGGACCCGGCTCTCGTTCCGCCGCCCGTGGAGCGGGAGCAAGCCGCTCTCGTCCCCGTTGCCGGACCGGCGACGAGCTTCGTGGGGCGCGAGGAGGAGCTGGCGGCGCTGGCGGAACGACTCGGCTCGCCCTGCCTGGTGACGCTCATCGGCGAACCCGGCGTCGGCAAGTCGCGGCTCGCGCTGGAGGCGGCGCGGCGGGCGGCCGGACGCCGCGTGACCATGGTGCGGCTGGCGCCCGCGCAGGGCGATGGCGCCGTGACGGCCGCGCTGGCCTCGGCCGCAGGACACGACGGCGAACTGGCGGAGGTGATCGGCGCGCTGGACGGTGTGGTCGTCCTCGACAACGCCGAGCATCTGCTCGACCAGGCGGCCGAGGTCGCCGGAGCGCTGCTGGCGGGCGGGCTGAGCGTGCTGGTCACCTCTCAGCGGTCGTTGCTGGTCGCGGGGGAGGAGCCGTTCCGTGTGGAGCCGCTCGACCTCGCTGCGGCGGCCCGGCTCTTCGGGGAACGCTGCGCCGCCGACGCCCGGCCCGCGCCGGAGCAGGCCCGGGAGATCTGCGCGGCCGTCGACCGGCTGCCGCTCGGGGTGGAGCTCGCCGCCGGTCTCACCCGGACGCTGACCGTACGGCAGCTCGCCGAACGCCTGCACGACCGCCTCGGGCTGCTGGTCGGCGGCGCGCGCGACGAGGGCGGGCGGCACGCGAGCATGCGGGCCGCGCTGGACTGGAGCCACGACCTGCTGCCCGAGCAGGAACGGCGGGTGCTGCGCGGGATCGCGGTCTTCCGCGGCGGCTTCGAGCTGGAGGCGGCCGAGGCCGTCGTCGCCGCTGCCGATGGCGCCGCGGCCCGCGGTGGCGTGGCCGGTGGTGGTGTGGCGGCGGCGCTCACCGAGCTGGTCGACCGGAGCCTGGTCGCGGTGTCGTCCGGCGACGGGCGGCGGCGCTTCGGCCTGCTGGAGTCCGTACGGGACTACGCGCTGGCCAAGCTGGACGCGGCGGGAGAGACACAGGACGGGCGCGGCCGCCATCTGCTGTGGTGCCTCGCCCACGTTCGGCAGGCGGGCGAGCCCGACGACTTCGCGTCCGCTGAGGCGGTCGCCGCAGTTTTCGCCGAGTGGCCCAACCTCAAGGAGGCGCTGGAGAAGGCGCCGGGCACCGACCGCGCGGCCGACGGGCTGCGGCTGGCGCTCGAACTCCACACGCCCTGGCTGATCCGCGGCTGGTACGCCGAGGCGCGCAGGCACATGGCCGCGCTGGTGAACGCCCCGGGCGCGACGGCCGCCGAACGGGCCACGCTGCTCAGCGACCACGGCTTCGTCAGCACCATGGCGGGCGAGCCGGCCGAGGCGGCCGACCTCCTCGACCGCGCCGCCGAGCAGGCCGCGCGGGCCGACGACGACATGCTCACGATGACCGTGCTCTACCACCGCGGCATCGTCGAGATCGAACGCGGCCGGCTGCGGGACGCGTTCGCGCCGCTGCTCGCCGGTGAGGAGCTCGCCCGCAAGGCGCGGCACGAGCAGCGCATGTCCGCGTTCGCCGACGCCCTCGGCACCCTCCACCTCTACTCGGGCGAGCCGGAGATCGCGCTCGAACGCTGCCGTACGGCCGCCGCCTCGGACCTCGCGCTCGGCGACGAGCACGGGCTGGCTCGCGGCCTCAGCAACCAGGCCCAGGCGCTCCTGGACCTGGACCGGCACGCGGAGGCCCTGGTGAAGGCCGCCGAGTCGGATCGGTATGCGCGGCGGCTGGAGGACGTTCACATCCTCGGGCTGAACGAGCTCATCCGTGGCCTGGCCGCGCGTGCGGTCGGCGACCTCGCCGCCTCCGAGCCGCATCTGCGGGAGGCCGCCGCCTCCGAGGGACCCGGCATGGCCGCGGTCGATCTCGCCGACGTGCTCATCCTGCGGGACGCGCTGGACGAGGCCGATGACCTGCTCACCTCCGTCTACGCCGAGGCCGCCGAGGCAAGCACGCCCTGGCTGGCGGCCCGTACGGTCTCGGTCGCGCTGGCCGCGGCGCGCGGGGACCATGCCTGGGCACGCGAACTCGCGAACGAGACCGCCGCCGCGCACGCCGCCGCGGGCTTCGGCTGGCGGCGATATGCCGTACGACTCCAGGAAGTCGCACGGCATATCGACGAACAAGCGCCCTAGCGAACGGCTAGCGAACGCGCACGTGGCGGTTCGCGGACGCGGACTTGTACCAGGTGCCGTTGCCGGTGAACTGCGCCCCCCAGTCACCGGTGGCCCGCGCCTTGAACTTCTTCAGGAACTTGCCGTTCCGGTCCGTTCCGACGACCGCATAGCGAACCCACTTGCGCGTGCCGGCCTTACGGAAGTAGATGACGACGTGGCCCTTCTTATAGGGAGCCCACCGGCCGACGCTGTTCAGCCCCTTCAGCTGGCCGGAGAGGCTGATCGCCTTGCCCTTGCGCGCGACGCCGGGCGCCGCCTTGAATCCCGCGAAATAGGTCCCCCTGCGCAGCTGGAAGCGCGCGTGCGCCTCCGAGTCGTCGGAGTCGGCGTCCATCGCGGTGACGCGCACGTCGTAGGCGCCCGGGTCGTCGACCCAGTTGAGCGAGCCCGTGCCGGTCCAGAGCCCCGGGCGACCTGCCGGTCGCAGCACGCTGACGGGCCCGCCCGTGTGCCCGAGCCTGTTGACCTGTGCCCGCACGCGGGTCGCGTCGGCGACGAGGACGGTGATCGTGACCTTGCGCTCGCCCCTGCCGGTCAGCACGACGGTGGACGGCTGCGCCTTGACCCAGAAGATCGCCGGCGCGGCGGCGGCGGTGGTCGTCCCCGCGTGGGCGGCGGCCGTGACGCCGGTCCCGGCCAGCGCGGTCGCCATGGCCGTCGTGAGAAGTACGGTGCGCTTCATTACGGTGAGTGCCCCTCTCATCGGTTTCGTTGTCATCGATCATGGAGAGGGCGGGTTTCACCGGCCTTTCACGCGCGTCTCACGGCTCCCGGAAAACTCAGATGCCTTGAGCCGGCGTCCTTTGGGACCATCGCGGCATGGACAAGTTAGGCAATTTCGCCGGTGACTTCGAGGTCCATCTGACCGTGGCACCTGGCGACGTCGGGGCCTTGGAGCGGTGGGCGCATCCCCACGGGCTGAAGCTCACGCACATCGTGCTCGAGCGCGGCCGCACGGTCTCGCAGCCGATGCTGACGCTGCGCGCGACCGGCGGGCTGCCCGAGGTGCGCGCCGCCGCCGAACGAGCCGCAGGACAGGTCCGTTCGGCGGGCTTCGCGGTGCGGCGCCTGAAGATCGAGGCCGCACCCTGGAACGAGGGAGTCCCCGTCACCGACGAGGATGCCGTCGCCCAGCCCGTGGACCGCTACTTCGAGCATCACGTCAAGCTCGTTCTGAGCGTTGGCGGGCTCGATGATCTGGCCGCCCTCGCCGTTCCGCACAACGCGCACGTCTCGCGCAACGCGCGCCGCGTACGCCCGGACGGCAGGCAGGAGCGCTTCGTCACGCAGCGGTGCACGCGCGTCGGAGACCGTACCGCCGCCGTACGGCTGGACGCGCTGACCAGCGCGCTCCGCGCCGCCCGCTACGAGATCGCCTCGGTGGAACGCGAGTACGTGGTCGTGGACACCGACGCGTCCCTGGACGACGGATGGATCGACCCGATCGACGAGAGGAGGAATGGACGATGAGCTCTCCCTGGGACGAGCTGAAATACGGCCCCTGGCCCGAGGACGCGGAGGTTCCGCACGACCGTCCCGACGCCGGAACGCGCAAGCGCCTCGGCCTGCCGGCGACGCTGCGGCCCGTGCCCGGCGCCGTGCAGCGGGCCGTGTTCGACCCCGCGCTCAAGCACCACGCGAAGGCCTTGCGCGCCGGGGAGCCGGCGTTCGAGTCGGCCGAGATCAGTGAGCGCTGGTACGCGGCGCGCCGCCAGGCCATCGACCATGTCCTCGCCGTCATCGCCGGTTCGGAGTGGGTCGACAACCTGGTGCTGCGCGGAAGCATCCTGCTGCGCGCCTGGTACGGCGAGGCCGCCCGCGAGCCCGGCGACCTGGACTTCGTCGTCGTCCCGCGTACGTGGGGCATCGCTGAGCGGCGCACGCACGCGATGCTCGACGGCATCGCGCGGCAGGCCGAGGCCACCGCCCCCGAGGGGCTGCGGATGGACGCGCGCGACGCCGTGGCCGAGGACATCTGGACCTATGACCGGGTGCCCGGCCGCCGCCTCGTCCTCACCTGGCAGGCGGGTGGGCTCCCGCACGGCTCGGTGCAGCTCGACTTCGTGTTCAACGAGCTGTTGCCCGCCGACCCGGAGCCGACGCGCGTGCCGAGGTTCGACGGCGGCCCGGCGCCGCTGCTCATGGCGGCGACGCCCGAGCTGTCGCTCGCCTGGAAGGTCATGTGGCTGCTGGACGACGCCTACCCCCAGGGCAAGGACCTCTACGACGCGCTGCTGCTCGCCGCGCACACGTCCCTGTCCTACCGTCTCCTCGCCGACGCCATGGTCGCCTCCGACCCGCACCGGGCCCGGCGGCTGCCGACGCTCGACGAGGTCGCCGCGCTGGACGTCGACTGGGAGGAGTTCCGCAAGGAGTACCCGGAGTTCGCGCCGATGCCGGGCACCGCCGAGGACACCGTCCAGCGGCTCGTGGTCGCGCTGCGGCCGACGTTCACCCGCGAGCACGACCTGCCCGAGGGCGAGTACGCGCGGCGCGCCGAGCTCCTCGGGCCCCGCATCCGCCGCTACGCGATCCTCAAGGCGGAAGGGGGCCTGGACCCGGTCATCGCGATGATGGCCAAGGAGGACGGCATCCCCGTCGAGGAGGCCGTCGTCATCGTCAACGAGCTGCTCGGCCGGAGCGCGAACGCCGTGCCGCACTCGCTCGACCTGGTGATGCGCGGCTACGAGCTCGCCGGGTCGTCGTGGATCGGCTACTACCGGCGCAACCCGGAGAAGCGGGAGGAGATCCTCACGGCGTTGCGATGACGTCGGGCACGCGGTTCTGGAAGTCGAGGACGCCGACCCACGTGGGCCGGAGCGCGATGCGCGCCATCCTGGTGTCCGGGTGGGCGGCGCCCTCGACGTACTGCCTGCCGCCCTCCTCGCCGAGGAAGCGGCGGGCGGCCTCGGCCTGCTCGGGCACCATCCCCTCCACCTCGGTGATGGTGACCTTGCCGCGCATCATCAACACCTCCGGCGGCTGCGGCTCGGTGTCGATCGTGACGGCGACGTTCGGGTCGGCGCGCAGCGCCTTCAGCCGGTACGCGGGCTTGGTCATGCCCATCGGCGGGCACAGCAGGTAGGTCGCCATGACCAGCTCCTCGCCCGACCAGACCCACCACGTCGACATCACCCGCGGCGTCCCGTCGAGCGCGGTGTAGGCGAGCCGCGCCGGGATCGTGGAGCTCAGCAGGCGCTGTGCGACGTCGGTCTCGAGCAGCCGGAGGTCCCCCTGGGGCACGTTCATGAGTCTTCTCCCTGTTCGGTGATGTCCGGAGGTTGAGACCAGGCGCGGCGCCGAAACTCATCGCCGGTATCGGGATCAGCCAGTATCGGCATGATCCACGCGAAACAGTCGCAGGTATGCCAACCTGACATCCGTGATCATCCGGCGACATCGCGTGACGCTGCTCGTGACCGGGGCCTGCGTGCTCTCCGTCGCGTGCGTCGGCTTCACGAGCGCCTGGTACATGGGCTTCTTCACCGCCAAGGGCCGCTTCGGCCCGCGCGACCCGTGCCGGATCCTGCCGCCGCCCGCCAAGCTCGCCGGGCTGGTGCGGGGCGGCGCGCGCGAGCCGGGGGACTCCAAGCCCAAGACCCTGCTCGGGCTGGGCGGCGACGCCTCGGCGGAGTGCAAGTGGAGCAGCGTCCCCGCCGGGCAGGACGAGCCCTTCAGAACGATCCGGATCCACGTCGAGACCAAGACCCGCGAGGGCCGTTCCTCCGCCGAGACCAGGGCCGAGCGAGGCCTGGAGAGCTGGCGGAAGGCCAGGCTCCAGAGCCGCGGCCCGGTCATCGCGGTCCGCGGCGTCGGCGAGAAGGCCTACGGCAACACCGACCAGATGGACGTCCGGATCGTCTTCAGCCGCATCGTCGTGTACGACCTGCATGTCAAGTTCCGCATGTCCAACGCGCTGGTCGACGTCTCGGCGCGCACCCACAGGCACCCGGGCTTCCACGAGGAACGGCTTGTGGAAGGCCTCGCCCGCGAGGTCGCCAAGGAACTCGACCAGACCGCCTGACCCCGGCCGGGACGCGGCGGAGTCGGGGCGGACGGTCATTCCGGAGAAGTTCATCTGGGCGACGCGATGTCCGCCTAACCTGCGTGAAATGCGAAACGATCAAGGAATTTCACGCCGTGCGGCGCTGGCGGGCGGCGCCGCGATCGCCGGGGCGGCGCTCGTCCCGTTCGGCGGCGGCAGCGCCCTCGCCTCCGTCTCCGCCGCAGCGCCGCGCCGCCGTCCCCTCCGGGTGCTGGTCGCGACGAACGAGCCCTGGGGCACCTACCACGTCTCGCCGCTGCTGGATGAGGCCGCCCGGCGCGGCTGGAGCCTGACCCAGCTCGTCCCGGACATGTCGCAGATCAAGCCCGGCGACCCCGTGAAGGTCGCGACCCCGGACCAGGTGACCCGCGCCGACCTGCTGGTGGTGAACGGCGCGAGCGACTGGCCGGTCGCGTGTGCCGAACGGTTCCGGCACCTGCCGCTGGCCGCGAGCTCGCTGGCCTACCTGAACCCCGAGGAGGTCCCGGGCGCGCGCAAGTTGCGGCGTCGGCTCCGCGTGATCACTGCGTCCTCCGCCGCCGAGGCCCGCTCGTTCGCCGCTTACCTGGGCACCGGCACCCGGCGCACGATCGCGGTCGTCGGCTCGGCGCAGACCGACGCGCTGCCCGTCCGCAAGCCGGAACCCGGGCTCGTGCTCGTCCTCACCAGCGTCACCCACCCCGACCCGACCGGCGGCGCGGCACCGGGAACCGAACTGCTCCTCGCCGCCGCCGACAAGCTGCACGCCGCCGGACGCCACATCCTGGTCGGCCTGCACCCGCGCGAGGACCGCAAGCTGTGGGAGAAGTACGAGATCAGCGCGGTCCCCTCGATCCAGGCGTCGGCGCGGGCAGAGGCCGCGATCGGCATCCCCGGCACGGTCTTCCCGCTCGTCGCGGCCGTCGGCACCCCGGTCGTCGGCTGCATCGGCCCCGCCCTCACCGTCCCCGGCTACCTGCTGTCGGTCTGCTCGTCGACCATCCGCGACGCCGGTCAGGCCGTTCCGGCGATCGAGCAGGCGCACCTGCCCTCCGCCGACGTCCTGAAGGACGCGGTCGGGCCGGTCGGCGGGTCCGCGCATCGCCTCATGGATGCCTGGAGCCTGGCCGTTCGCAGCCACGGCCATCACGGTCACCACTGATCGACATGTGGCGGTCCCCGTCTGGACGATCACTGGTAACCGCTGCCGCCAAGCCTGATCGCAGTCTCTTCGGAAGGTGGCGGTGACCATGGCTGAGGTTGCGCGGCGGCGGTTTCTGGCCGGAACGGCGGCGGCCGGGATGGCCGCGGTGGTGATGGACCCGATGGGTTTCGCGCAGGGCGCGGCCGGCAGCGAGCAGACCAAGACGCTGACCGGCCACATCGACTACGGCGCGCCCGACTGGGTGTACGTGCCGGTGGACGTGCCCGACGGCGTCAACCGGATCACGGTCTCCTACGGCTACGAGCGCCCGGCCCCGCCCGAAGGCCAGAACGGGAACGCGCTCGACATCGGCGTCTTCGACGAGAGCGGCCACCAGCTCGGCAACGAGCGCGGCTTCCGCGGCTGGTCCGGCGGCGCCCGCACCTCGTTCACCATCTCGGCGTCCGACGCCACGCCCGGCTACATCCCCGGGCCGGTGAAGCGCGGCCGGTGGAACGTCATCCTCGGCCCGTACACCGTCCACCCGCAGGGCCTGAACTGGACGATCACGGTCAAGCTGGAGTTCGGCCCGGACGGCGCGCCGTTCAAGCCCAACCCCGCCCCGCACAGCGCCAAGGGGCGCGGCCGCGCCTGGTACCGCGGCGACATGCACCTGCACACGATCCACTCCGACGGCGGCCGCACCCCGGCCGAGCTCGCCGCCGGAGCGCGCGCCGCCAAGCTCGACTACATCGTCTCGACCGAGCACAACACCCAGTCCGCGTCCGGGGTGTGGGGCGAGTACGCGGGCGACGACCTGCTCATCATCGACGGCGAGGAGGTCACCACCCGCAACGGCCACTACGGCGCGTACGGGCTGCGTCCGGGCTCCTGGATCGACTGGCGTTACCGCGCGGTCGACGGCGGGCTGCCGCGCTTCGTGCAGGAGATCCACCGGGCGGGCGGCCTCGCGATCGCCAACCACCCCGCGGGCTCGTGCGTCGGCTGCTCGTGGAAGTTCGGGTACGCGGGCATGGACGCCGTCGAGGTCTGGAACGGCCCGTGGGACAACGAGGACGTCGCCGTTCTGCAGGACTGGGACAACCTGCTGGCCGCGCAGGCGCGGTCTGGGCGCTGGCTGCCCGCCGTCGGCAACAGCGACGCCCACCGCGAGCCCAACGTCATCGGCCTGCCCCACAACGTGGTGTACGCCGACCGCCTGGAGCGCGGCGCGATCCTCGCCGGGGTGAAGGCCGGGCGGCTGTGGATCGCCGAGTCCGCGGCGGTCGACCTCTCGTTCACCGCGTCCGGTGCCGGGCGCAAGGCGGACATCGGCCAGCGGCTGGAGGCCGCCGAAGACGCGCCGGTGACGCTGTCCATGACGGTGAACGGGGCCGGTGGCTGCGAGGCGCGCTTCTACACCGACCAGGGGCAGCGGTTCAGCGCCAAGCTTCCAGCCGAGGGCGCGGGCACGGTGACCTGGCAGACCAACGCGCGCAACGCCACGTACGTGCGCGCCGAGGTGCGGCGCCTCCAGGCGACGGCGACGACCCCGAACGCGATGGTGGCCCTCACCAACCCGATCTTCCTGGGCCACCGGTCGCGGTAACTGTCAGTTACTTCTTGATGGCCATGCCGGTGTAGTGGAGCTGCTCGGCGACCGTGAGCATGCCCGGCGCGCGACCGTCCGGACGCCAGTGCGGATTGGGGACGACGCCGGGCTCCAGGAGTTCGTAGCCATCGAAGTAGGCCGTGATCTCCTCGGGGGAGCGGAACCGCCCGGTCCCGAGCAGCCGCAGGAACTTCTCCTGCAGCGCCTCGGCGACCGGGCTGAAGCTGCAGAAGTGGGTGATGAACACCGGGCTCCCGGGCGGGACGGCGTCCATGTAGGCGTCCAGCAGGCCCTTGGGGTCCTCGTCGTCGTGCAGGTGGTGCAGGATCGCCACCAGCATCACCCCGACCGGCTGCTCGAAGTCGATGAGCCGGGTGACCTGCTGCTGCTTGAGCACGCTCTCCGGCTCGCGCAGGTCGGCGGTGATCACGGCGGTCCGGTCGTCCTCGGCCAGCAGGGCCCGGCCGTGCGCCAGCACGATCGGATCCTTGTCGACGTACACCACGCGTGACTCCGGCGCGATCGACTGCGCCACCTGGTGGGTGTTCTCCGCCGACGGGAGCCCGGCGCCAAGGTCCAGGAACTGCCGTACGCCCAGCTCACCGGCCATGACACGGACCGCACGGCCCAGCGTCCTGCGGTTGATCTTGGCCATCTCGGCGACCCCGGGCGTGCCCTCGGCCAGTTGCGCCAGCACGACCCGGTCGACCTCGAAGTTGTCCTTGCCGCCCAGGGCGGCGTCGTAGACGCGCGCCACGCTCGGCTTGGTGACGTCGATGCCCTGTGGTGCCCATTCCGCTTCCATGGAGCCCCTACCAACGGCCGCTATTTGGCATTTGACCTTATATGCGGGGTGCGGGTCAGGGAGGGATGTCTAGGATCAAGACCACTGTCGGACCGGCCGATCTGGAAGGCGGCTGCATGGCCGAGAACCTGCCCCCGGGACTGGACCTGAGCGTCCCGTCCGCTGCGCGGATGTACGACTACTTCCTGGGCGGGAAGGACAACTTCGAGGTCGACCGCGAACGCGCCGAACAGGTCATCAAGGGCTTCCCCGAAGTCCGCGACGTGGCACGCGCCAACCGCGCCTTTCTCGGGGCCGCCGTCCGTACGGTCGCCGAGGCGGGCGTCGCGCAGTTCGTCGACCTGGGTGCCGGACTGCCTACGCAGGGTCACGTTCATGAGGTCGCCCGCCCGATCCGGCCCGACACCCGCGTGGTCTACGTGGACATCGATCCGGTCGCGTGCGTGCACGCCAGGGCGCTGCTGCCCGACGAGGCCACCGCCGTGGTGAACGCCGACATCCGCCGACCCCAGGCCGTCCTGGACGATCCCGCGGTCGGCCGGCTGATCGACTGGGAACGGCCGGTGGCGCTGCTGCTGGTGTCGGTCCTGCAGTTCATCGTCGACGAGGACGACGAGCCGGGCAGGATGCTGGGCGTGTCCAGCATGCTCGGCGCGTTCACCCGCCGCATGGTCCCCGGCAGCCACCTGGTCCTGTCGGTCGCCTCCGGCGCCGAGGACTTCGACGTCGACTCGCTCGCCGACGCCTACAAGGGCTCGGGAACGGGGTCGGGCGGCCTGCGCTCGGCCCAGCAGATCGAGAAGTTCTTCACCGGGTCCGGCTTCGAGCTGCTCGAACCCGGCCTGGTCGACGTCCATGACTGGCCCGTACCGGCGCCCGGACCGCGCGCCGCAGGGCCGATTCGCCTTCTGGGCGGCGTGGGCCGCAAGCCCTGACCGGGCTGGGAGGCGTGGGGCGCAAGGCGTGACCAGAGTCTAGGTATCGGCTTTGTTGAGGTTTGTTGTCATTGCTTGCGCAAGAAGTGAACGGGACACTAGCTTCCTCATAGGTTTGGCCCGCGACTACCCCTCGCCGCGGGTGGCCTAGGGCCTGGGGTCTGGGGAGCCATGAACAAGCGCACCGACAGGAAGATCGCCATCGGCGGCGTCGCCGCGACGGCGGTCCTAGTGCCGAGCCTCCTGTTCGTTCTCAACCAGTCCGGGATCGGGCACCTGTCCGGCCACCCCCAGGCGGCGGCCGACACCCCCACGCCGGGCCCGACGAACGGCCTCGCCCCCGACCAGGGCCTCCCGACGTCGTCCCCGACCTCGCCGACGCCCTCCACGTCACCGAGCACCAAGCCGCCGGCCACCTACCCGTTCAACAACGGCAAGGCCAAGCCGGCCTCGGACGACCCGGACCTGCGCAGGCACGACCACGGCAAGAAGCCCCACCTGCCGAAGGACGCGGAGAAGCTCCCGACCAGCTACCGCAAGGCCGACGACGGCGCCAAGATCGTCAAGCTGGAGAAGGTCTCCAAGTACCAGTTCGACGTCACCATCGCGACGCCGGCACTGGCCTCCTCCGACATCAAGACCCGCGTGCTGGTTCCCAAGTCCTGGAAGCCCGGCGCCAAGCAGACCTGGCCGGTGATCTACGCCTACCACGGCGGCAACAACCGCTACACGTCCTGGACCAAGGACTCCAACCTCGCCCAGGTCGCGGCCGACTACAACGTCATGGTCGTGATGCCCGAGGGCGGCTGGAACGGGTCGTACTCCAACTGGTTCAACGACGGCAAGGGCGGCGTCCCGGAGTGGGAGACCTTCCACATCCAGGAGGTCATCCCGCTGATGGAGCGCAACTTCCACGCGGGCGCCTCGCGCGCCGCGATCGGCCTGTCGTCGGGCGGCCAGGGCGCCATCACCTACGCCGAGCGTCACCCGGGCCTGTTCAAGTACGCGGCGTCCTACAGTGGCCCGCTCAACATCACCGCCCCGGGCATGCCGACCATCCTGATGCAGATGAACGCCAAGGCGGGCGACGACATCTGGGGCAACCCGGTGACCGACCGGTCCAACTGGGAGGCCCACGACGCGACCGTCATGGTGTCGCGCCTGAAGGGCACCGGCGTCTACGTCTCCTCGGGCAACGGCGAGATCGGCCCGTACGACGACTCCAGCATGAAGCCCTGGGACGCGGGCCGCTTCGGTGAGCAGCTGGCCGGCCAGATGAACGTCAACTTCGTCCGCGCCGCGCAGCGCGCCGGGGTTCCGATCACCTCCAACCTCTACGGCCCCGGCACCCACAAGTGGGCCTACTGGAAGCGTGAGCTGGTCAGGAGCTGGCCCGCCATCGTCGGTGCCATCGGCGCCGGCAAGTCCTAGAGGTCGGACGTCTTCCTCTCCCCGGCCCTTGCTTCTGGGCTTGTGTGGGGTTCCTTCGTGAATTGATCCGATGTCTGGTCTGGGCAAGGCATCGAGGAAGCGCGCTTTCCTGTGGATCACGCCACCGTGCCCAGGAGGCTCCTGCTGTGAGGACGAGCCGCCACGAGCGGGACATGCCGGACGCTCACGAGCACACCACTCCGAGGCAGCCGTTCGGATCGTGGGCCGAGGTGTTGCCGCCGCCATCGATGGCGCTGCCGGGCCTGATCTCGATGCCGAAGTCGGCGTTGTGATCGGTCCGGTTGCGGGTCACCTCGACACCACTCGGATCCTTGGTGTCGATGTGCAGACCGTCGTTGACGGTGTTGCCGTACGCGTCGGTCAGGCCGTTGGCCCGATGGCCGTTGCCCTGGAACCGGTTGCCGACGACCGCGAAGTTGCCCGCGGGCCCGCCGCTGTAGAGACTCTCCAGCCATACGCCGGCGGCGCCGTTGCCGACGAAGAGGTTCTTGCTGATGGTGGCGCGCTCGGTGTCGAGCCCGGGCGGGCCGCTGTGCACGCCGACCAGGTTGTGGGCGAAGACATTGCCGGTGATCAGAACGTCCCGGTCGGTGCCGAAGTCCACGGCGCGCTCGGCGCCACTGATCTTGCTGTTCCGGATGGTCACTCCGAAGCTGAAGAACGCGGTGACCGGGGTCCGGACGAGGGTGTCGTGGTCGAGCAGGACGTTGTTGCTCTGCTGGGCGACAATGGCCGCTCGGTCCAGATCGGTGTGCGAGATCGTCGAGCTGCTCAGGCTGTTGACCAGGTTGATCCATCCGCCGAGAACACGGCTGCCGGTGATGGTGAGGTCCGTTCCGCCGAGGCCGCGCACGGCGTAACCGCCGGTCGAGGCGCGCAGCACGCTGTGGTCGACGCGGGCGCCCTTGGTGCCGATGTCCACGCGCAGCGCCGTGTTGGAGCCGGTCGCCTTGAGATTCAGACGGGAAAGCCGTACGTCCTGGGTGTCGACCATCCCGATCGCGGATTCGAAATCGCTGATGGTCCCGTTGCGCACCGTCGTATTGCTCAGCGAGGGATTGGGTCTCACCCCCTCGATCGCGATGCCGCGCCCGGAGCCGTCACCGGTGATGGTGTGACCGTTCAGGTCGACCGTGACGCCGCTCGCCCCGATGCTGAGCGCCGTGCCGGAACACGTGAGGTCGGCGGTCAGTCTCAGGTCGGCGGTGACCACCTGCCCGCATGTCACCGTCGTGGCCTGGGCCGATGTGACCGGCAGTGCCACCGCCCCCGCCGCCAGCGTGAGTGCCGCCGCCCTGGTGACTCCCCGTACGGTGCGCATATGAGCCTCCCGTCGACCGGAACTCTCCGGTCTCGGGCGCACTTTCCCACCGCCCGTCTTGGGCTGTCACCGCCCGCATCCGGTCAGGTATCCATCACGCGTGATGCCTGACCGGATCGGGTCTCGCCGCGCCTTTCCCCGATCAGTAATTTCGAGTCTTAACCCGGCGTTCGATCGCCCGAAAAGGGCATCGTTGGGTCGGCGCGGTCGAGTCGGCGCGGTCGAGTCAGCTGAAGTCGGTGGTGTGCGCGGCGGCCCAGTCGGCGAACGTTCGCGGCTCGCGCCCCGTGACCTCCTTGACGGTCGGCCGAACGATCGACTCGTCGAGCGCCCCGTTCACGTAGAAGTCGAAGAAGGCGTCCACGTATTCGACCGGCATCGAGGCCGTCATCTCCTCGCGCGCCTCCTCGTTCGACAGCTCGACCGCCCGCAGGTCCCGTCCCAGTGCGGCACCGAGGATCAGGACCTGCTCGGCCGGGCGGAGCGCCACCGGCCCGGTCGGCCAGAGGATCTCGCCGCGGTACTCGTCGGTCAGCATCGCCCGCGCCGCGATCGCGCCCAGGTCGAACGGGTCGACGCTCGCGGTCAGAACGTTCGGGAACGACACCCGCACCTCGTCGCCCGCCTGCAGTTGCGGCAGCCAGCGAAGCGCGTTCGTCATGAACGCGGTCGGCCGCAGGAACGTCCACGGCAGCCCCGACTCCTTCACGGCCGTCTCGGTCGCGGCCATGTAGCGGGTCACCGCGTTCGACATGTCACTGTTTCCGGCCGAGCCGCCCGTCAGCTGAACGACCTGCTCGACGCCCGCCTTCTTCGCCTCCGCGAGCACGCCCGGCATGTCCGCGTAGCCGGGTAGCAGGAAGACGGAGCGGACCCCGTATAGCGCCGACGTCAGGGTCTCCGGCTTGTTCAGATCTCCCGCAACCGCTTCTACGCCCTCCGGCAGTTTCGCATTCGCGCTCTCCGGATCGCGTACGAGTGCCCGCGTGGGCTCCCCGGCGGCGGCCAGCGCCTTGACGACCTCAGAGCCCACATTGCCCGTAGCTCCAGCGACCAGATACATGTCGATCTCCTATTCCAATCAGGGGAATCACCAGGGGAGGGGACGCCCGTCGCGGAAGAACCCGCCGGTCGGCCCGTCATCAGGAAGGTTCGCGGCCCACACGATCCCGGCCGCGCCGTCTTTCACCGGCCGCCCACCCGGGCCGCCCATGTCCGTCGCCACCCAGCCGGGGCAGATGGCGTTCACCAGCACTCGGTCGCCGCGCAGCTCGGCGGCGAGCATCCTGGTCAGCGCGTTCAGCCCGACCTTGGACGCGTTGTAGGCGGGCGTCCCGCCGCCCATGTTCGTCAGCGAGGCCGCCTCGCTCGACACGTTCACGATCCGGGGATGCCCGCTGCGCCGCAGCAGCGGCAACAGCGCCTGCACCAGCCGCCAAGGCCCGTACAGATTGGTCTCGGTCGCTTCCCGGACCACGTCCAGGTCGGCGCTCACGGCCCGCTGCCAGGTGTCGTAGTGAATGGCCGCGTTGTTGATCAGGACGTCCAGCCCGCCGACCCGTTCCTCGACCTGTTCCGCCACTTCGGCGAAGTCGCCGTCGGTCAGATCCAGCCGCAGCGGAACCTGCCCCAGCTCCTTGGCCGTCCGTTCCGCCGCCTCCGCCGAACGCGCGGTCACCACCACCGTGTGCCCTTGATCGGCGAGCTGCCGGGCGACCTCGCGCCCGATGCCCCGGTTCGCGCCGGTGACCAGCGCGATCATTGTCCGCTCGCCAGCGAGAGCAGGTCCTTGTTCCCGTCCGCCCAGGTGGCCGTCATGACGACCGCGCTGATCTTCCAGCTGTTCTCGCCCGCCTTCACCAGGTCGAACCGGTAGGTCCCGCCCAGCGTCCACAGCGGCGACCCGAACGGGTTGGCGAGCCGGTGCGTGGCCTGGAACGAGGCCGTGCAGACCGCCCGTTCCCCATCCACGGTGACGATGTGATTGGCGATCAGATGCTGCGTGGCGTCGAAGGCCCCCAGCGTCTGCGACCACGCGCCCACGATCTCCTTGGGACTCAACGCCGCGGGCTCGCCCCCGTTCAGGCTCGTGTAGTCCAGCGCGACGGTGTCGGTGAAGATCGCCTCCAGCTCGTCCCACTCCCGCCGATCAGCGTGCCACCCGAACCGATTGACCGTCTCGATGATCTCGTAGCTCATGACCGAAATCATGCGAGACCAGCCCCTACCAGGTCCAATACACCCTGTGATAACCGTTGGTTATGGACGCCCACCTGCGTGACCTCAGGTACTTCGTCGCCGTCGCCGAGGAGCTCAGCTTCACCCGCGCGGCCGACCGCCTGTTCGTCTCCCAGCCCGCCCTCAGCAAGCAGGTCCGCGCCCTGGAGGAGCAGCTCCGCGTCCGCCTCTTCGAACGAGACCATCGCAGTGTCACCCTGACGGCCCCCGGCGCCGCCCTCCTCCCCGCCGCCCGCGAGCTCCTCCAGCGCTGGAACGAGGCGCAACGCGAGATCAGCGACGCCGCCGCCTCCGACGCCGCCCGCCTCACTGTCGGCATGTCGACCAGCGTCGGCCGCGGCCTCCTCTCCACCATCCGGGCCCGCTTCGCTGAACGCCGCCCGAACTGGCAGCTCCACATGCGCCAGATCAACTGGGACGACGCCACCGCGGGCCTGTCCACGGGCGAGGTCGACGTCGCGTTCATCTGGCTTCCGGTCCCGAACCAGGACCAGTTCAACGTCCGCGTAGTGGCCACGGAGCCCCGCTGGGTCGCCTTCCCCGCCGACCACTGGCTCTCCACCCGCGACGAGGTCGACTTCAAGGAGCTCCTGGGCGAGCCGTTCCTCGCCCTCCCCGAGACCGCGGGCCCGCTCCGCGACTACTGGCTGGCCCTGGACGCCCGTTCCGGCAACCCGCCCCGAATCGCAGGCACGGTCACCAACGCCGAGGAGACGTTCGCCGCCATCGAAGGCGGCGCCGGCATCACCCTCCTGGCCTCCGGCAACGCCGCCATCTACGGCCGCGCAGGCGTGAGCGCCATCCCTGTGACCAACCTGTCCCCAAGCGAACTCGCTCTCGCCTGGCGCCCAGACGACCACCGCTCCGTAATCCGAGACCTAGTAGAAGCCCTCACCTAACAACGCACCTCCGCGCGTCCACTCCGCGCGTCCACTCCGCGCGTCCACTCCGCGCGTCCACTCCGCGCGTCCACTCCCGGGCGCACGCTCCGCGCGACCCCGTTGACAACCGGAATCAAGCTTCCGTATCGTCCGGCACTTTAAACGGAACCGGAGTTCGACTTCCTGTTAGGTGATCCGCATGCGCAAGGGCCTAGCCCTCTCCCTCCTGGTCGCCGTCCAGTTCGTCCTCATCCTGGACGCCTCGATCGTCAACGTCGCCCTCCCCGCCATCGGCCGCGACCTGCACTTCGATCAGGCCGACCTGTCCTGGGTGGCGAACGCCTACACCCTCACGTTCGGCGGCTTCCTCCTCCTGGGCGGCCGAGCCGCCGACCTGGCCGGCCGCCGTCTCCTCTTCATGAGCGGCCTGGCCCTCTTCACCGCCAGCTCACTAGCGGGCGCCCTGTCTCCCAACTCCGCCGCCCTGGTGGGAGCCCGAGCCGCGCAAGGCCTAGGGGCGGCCCTGGTTGCCCCCGCCGCCCTAGCGCTGATCATGACGCTCTTCGAGTCAGGCGCTGAACGCAACCGAGCCCTGGGCCTCTTCGGCGCAGTAGCAGGCGCAGGCGGCGCCACCGGAGCAATCCTCGGCGGCCTGCTCACCGACTGGTTCGGCTGGGAAGCGGTCCTCCTGGTCAACGTCCCCATCGGTGCGGCCGCGATCGCCCTGGCCCCCGTACTGCTCCCCGAAGCAGCCGACCGCAACGTCCAAGGCTTCGACCTCTTCGGCGCCCTGACCATCACCGCAGGCCTGGCCCTCCTCGTCTACGCCCTGGTCGACGCCAACAACCGAGGCTGGACCTCACCCCAGACCTACACGCTGATCGCCCTAGCCCTTTTCCTGGTAATCACGTTCATCACCATCGAAGCCCGCGCCCAGCACCCCCTCGTCCCCCTGCGCATCTTCCGAGACCGCACCCTCCTGAGCGGCAACGTGATCGCGCTGCTGACGACCATGGCCATCTTTCCGATGTTCTTCGTGCTGACGCTCTACCTGCAGCAGATCCTCGGATACGGCCCGATCAAAGCAGGCCTGGGCCAACTGCCCATCGCACTCGCGATCGCGGCCGGTGCCGCCCTGGGCGCCCAGCTGGTCAGCCGCCTGGGCGCCCGCATCCCCATCACCCTCGGCCTGGCGCTAGCCGCCGCCGGCCTGGCCTGGTTCTCCCAGATCTCTCCGAACGGTGCCTACCTCACCGACGTCCTGGGCCCATCCCTCATCACAGGAATCGGCGGCGGCATCCTCTTCGTGGCAACAACCATCGCCGCCACGACATCCGCATCCGCCTCCGAATCCGGCCTGGCCTCCGGCGTCATCAACACGACCCAGCAGATCGGCGGAGCCCTGGGCCTGGCGATGGCCGTAGCGGTCTCCTCAACCGTGACCGGCCACAACCTCACGCCACAATCCCTGAACGACGGCTTCCAAGCCGCGGTGCTCACCAGCGCCGCAATAGCCCTGGCCGGCATCGCCCTCGCACAACTCCTCACCCCACCCCGTTACGATGCAGAACGCACCGAGGAGCCGCACGACATCGAGGTGAGCCAGAACAGTGTCGAGTGATGCCTGAACCCGATCGCCCCCTACGCGCCGACGCTCGTCGCAACCGCGAGCGGATCATGGCTTCCGCCGGAGTGCTCTTCGCCCGCCGCGGCCGTGAAGCGCAAATGGAGGAGATCGCCGCCCACGCGGGCCTAGGCATCGGCACCCTCTACCGACACTTCCCGACCAAGCAGGACCTCCTCACCGCCATGGTCCGAGAACGCTTCCGAGGCATGGCCGACATCGCCCGCCGCGCCGCCGAGATCTCCGACCCCGGCGAGGCCTTCGAGACCCTCCTCCGCGACTATTGCGAAGCCGCCGACGGAGACAGCGCCTTCCAGTTGGCGCTCATGGGCTCCGAAGAGATCGGCTTCGAAGCCCTGGAAGACCAGAAGGCCGAGTTCGCCGACCTGACCGCCCGGATCATCACCCGAGCCGTCGACGCAGGCCACATCCGCGCCGACTTCACCCTCGACGACTTCCCGGTCCTGACCTCCGGCGTGATGTCCACCATGTACTTCAAACCAGGCGGAAACCCAGACTGGCGCCGCCACCTGGAGATCGTCCTAACCGGCCTAAGAACCCGCTGACCAAACTCCTCCCTCGCCCCGCCGGGCCTCCCTCCACTGACCCCTCTAGCTGTACTAACCCCACTGGGGTTACATTGGGGTCATAGTCAATCAAGGAGGGGCCATGCCCAAGATCAACGTCTATCTCCCAGACGACCTGGCCGAGTCCGTCAAAGAAGCCGGCATCCCCGTCTCGGCCGTCTGCCAGCGAGCCCTGGAGTTCGCCGTACGCCGAGTAACAGCCATCCGCGAAACAATCCTGGGCGACCTGGACGACGAGCCCACCGGCGCCATGGCTCACTTCACCGCCAGAACGAGAGCCGTCCTGAAACAAGCCGCCAACGAGGCCAACACCCCGAGAATCGGCACCGACAACCTCCTCGCGGCCCTGCTCAACGAGGGCACCAACCTGTCCCTCCACGTCCTCCGAGCCATGGAGATCGACCCGGCCCAAGTCCTTGCCGACCTAGCCCGCCGCCCCGCCGAACCCCACCCCGAAACCGACAAGGGCCCCTTCAACGCCCCCGCCGCCAACGCCCTAGAACAAGCCGTAACCGAGGCCATCTCCCTGGGCCACAACTACGTAGGCTGCGAGCACCTTCTCCTAGGCCTATCCACGGAACCCGACGGCGTAGCAGGCCAAGTCCTCCGCTCCCTAGGCGCCGACCCCAAACTGGTCCGCCGAGCCGTAACCGCCGCCCTAGCCGGTTACGTCCACCTAAGAGCCGAAAGCCAGCCCACCCCCGCCCAAGCCCTGACCGCCGCCCTAGAGCCCCTAACCCAGCGCATCACCCGCCTAGAAGAACACCTCGGCCTGACCAGCTCATGAAGCGCATCCTCATCCTCGCGACCAACGACCCGGCCTACCCAGACGAAGCCCTCCCCGCCCAGGTCACAGTCGAGCACGTCCTAGCCGAACCCAGCTGGGACACCTCAACAGCCACAATGCTCACCCTCGCCCGCCGCACAAGGTCAGCACTCCTAGAAGACTTCGACGGCGTAGTGATAACCCACGGCCCAGACACAGTCGAAGAAACCGCCTACCTGACAGACCTCTTACTAGGCCCCGCCGCATCCCAAGGCGCCGTCATCTTCACCACCACACCCAACGACCTACCCGCATCCCTAACAGCCGCGGCAGCCCCCGCCCTACAAGGCGCGGGCGCCCTAGTCTGCGCAGCCACCCACCTACACGCAGCCCGCTACGTCACCTACACCGACGCCACTACCCCGACAGGCTTCTCCTCATCCCCCCACCTCCACCTAGCTCAGATCACCCAAGACCGAATAGACCTGCTAGCTCCGCCCCCACCGCCCCACCCGAAAACCCCACCAGAACCAGAACCCAACGTCTCCCTGCTAAAGACCTACCCGGGCATAGACCCCGCCCTCCTGACAACCCTCGTAGACGCCGGAGCCCGCGGCATAGTCCTAGAAGGCACAGGCCAGGGCAACATCCCAGTCACCCTCTTCACCACCATCAGCGACCTAACCGCGTGGGACATCCCCGTAGTGATCGCCTCACGCTCCCAAACAACCACCACACCCCTAGACGACCTCCCCTACGAGATCGGCCTAGCCGCCAAGGTCGGCGCCATCGGCGCCAGAGGCCTACCTCCCACCAAGGCCCGCATAGCCCTAATGGCAGCCCTAGGCAACGGCGGCGGTCTAACCGCCGCCCACTCCTGGTTCGCCACCCTCTAGCTTCGGAGGATTGGCAAGCGTGGTTCCGTTCGTCCGGGCTTGGCCATTGAGGAGGGCGGCCTATCGCCGCGCACTAGGGTGGGCGGCATGAGCGAGGTTGCTCCCGGGGTTTACGAGACCGTTGTTACTGAGGAGCTTCAGCGCCGGTTGCGGGAGATTGATCCAGCGCTCGTTGAACGGACTGGGCTGGAGAAGCTCGACGCCGAGGAGATGCTCGTCCGCCACGTTGCGACGTTGACTCGGCGGGCCTTGAAGATCGCGGGTGAGCGAGAAGGCGGGCTGAAGGACCAGGTTGAGGCGGCCAACCAGATCGCGCAGGCGATCGCGAGTGTTGCTGAGGGTGCGAGCACTCCGGACGATCAGCTTGTAGGACTTGAGGCGCTGCTCGGGGTCGCCAGAGCTCGGCTCCCCGACGGGTCAGTCAGTTTTCCCGTAAGGCCTGACATCCCGCTCTCGGCGAGTGCGCTCCTGGTGAACGGACGGGACCAGCCACAGATCGGCCGTGAGGTGGCCAAAGAGCTGGCCACGGCGGACCACGTCGATCTGCTGATCGCGTTCATCAAGTGGCACGGCCTGAGGTTGATCGAGGACGAGCTAAGCGCGTTCCTAGAGCGGGGTGGAACGCTTCGGGTCATCACGACCACATACATGGGGGCGACCGAGGCGCGTGCCGTCGATCGGCTGGTCGAACTCGGTGCTCAGGTAGCGATCTCGTACGAAACGCGGCGCACGCGCCTGCACGCCAAGGCATGGCTGTTCCGGCGCGCATCCGGGCTGGACACGGCCTACATTGGGTCGTCCAACCTCTCGCGAACGGCTCTACTTGACGGTGTCGAGTGGAACATGCGGATCTCGGCCCACGAGCAGGCCCATCTCATCGACACGTTCGCGGCCACGTTCGAGGAGTACTGGAACGACCCGGCGTTCGAGGCCTACGACCCGGAGGAGGATGGCGCCCATCTCCGAGAGGCGCTCGGGTCAGCGCAGACCGGGCCGGCCTTGCAGATCGCCAACATTGACGTTCGGCCGCATCCTTACCAGCAGGAAATCCTGGACGAGCTCGACGCCGTTCGAGAGGTCCACGGGCACTGGCGCAACCTGGTCGTCATGGCGACCGGCACGGGCAAGACCGTCGTGTCTGCACTGGACTACCAACGGCTGCGGCGCCAGGGCAAGGTTGATTCGCTGCTGTTCATCGCGCATCGCAAGGAGATCCTCGAACAGAGCCTCACGACGTTCCGCACGGTGCTCAAGGACGGCTCGTTCGGCGAACTCCTCGTTGACAGCAAGCGTCCCGCAGAGTGGAAGCACGTCTTTGCCTCGATCCAGTCCCTGAATCGGCTGTCGCATCTCACGCCGGATCGCTTCAGCATGGTGATCGTCGACGAGTTCCATCATGCGGCGGCGGCCAGCTACAGCGGGCTTCTCGATCACATCGATCCGGTCGTTCTGCTGGGGCTGACCGCGACTCCGGAACGGCCTGACGGCGACGACATCCTGCACTGGTTTGACGGGCGCAAGCCGGATGTCGAGCTGAGGCTGTGGGAAGCACTCGAACGCGGTTACCTCGTGCCGTTCCACTATTTCGGCATTCACGATGACGTTGACCTGACCGGGGTGACGTGGCGGCGAGGACGGGGTTACGACGCGAACGAGCTGACCGAGCTCTACACCAATGCCAAGACCCGCGTCGACATGATCGTCAAGGCGTTGATCGACAAGCTGGGCAACGTGTCGTCGATGAAGGCCGTCGGTTTCTGTGTCAGCATCCAGCACGCCCGGTACATGGCAGAACAGTTCGCCTTCCGCGGCATCCCGGCGCGCGCCGTCACCTCGGCCCTCAACAGCGAGGAACGAGCGGATGCCTTGAAGGAACTGCGAGCCGGTTCGATCAACGCGGTCTTCACCGTTGACCTGTTCAACGAGGGCGTGGACGTTCCAGACATCGACACCGTGCTCTTTCTGCGGCCAACCGACAGTGCCACTGTCTTCCTGCAACAGCTCGGCCGCGGGCTGCGGCTGACCCCCGACAAGCCCGTGCTGACCGTCCTGGACTTCGTTGGTCACCAGCACAAGGAGTTCCGCTTCGATCGCCGCTTCACCGCGCTGACCGGGATCTCGCGCGGACGGCTGTCGGACGAGGTGGAGGCGGGCTTCCCGACCCTCCCACCGGGGTGCGCCATTGACCTGGACCGTGAGGTCAGCAAGATCGTTCTGGACAACATCAAACGGTCGCTGGCGTTCCGCGTCGACGACGTCATCGCAGAACTGCGAGACATCGGCGACGTTCCGCTTCGCGACTTCCTGGACCAGTCCGGTCGCGAACTGGAGGACCTCTACGCCAACAGGCGAGGCGGCTGGGCGAGGCTTCGTCGCGGCGCCGGCTTCGACGAGCATCCGCCAGTCAACCTCCAGCAAGACCAAGAGGCCGGCGCAGCCATCGGTCGCTTGCTGCACGTCGACGATCCAGAACGGCTCGGCTTCCTCAGAGAGGCCTTGGCATCGACGAACGTTCCGAGTTGGCACTCGTTGGACGAGCGGCAACAGCAGATCATGGGGATGCTGCACTCGGCGATCGACCCAAGCCAGCCGTTCAGCATGGCCGAGCAGAACCTCGCGCGCATCTGGCGGAACGTCGCACGCCGCGAGGAGCTAGGCCAGGTCGTCGACGTTCTCTGGGACCGCATTCATCGCGTCACTCCGTCCGTGCCGGAGGTCGCCCACCTGCCGCTGCACCTGCACGCCAGCTACAGCAAGGACGAGCTGCTCGCTGCGTTTGGCGTTGAACGCACGCGTTCGTGGGTGCAGGGCGTGCGATGGATCGAGCCGCAGCGAGCAGACGTGTTCATGGTGACGATCAACAAGACGGAGAAGGGCTTCTCCCCGAGCACCATGTACAACGACCGCGCAATCAGCCCGACGTTGTTCCAGTGGGAGTCCCAGAGCAACACGCGTGAGAACTCACGCGACGGTCAGCGCTACATCCACCACGTGGACCGCGGCTCGGCTGTGCACATGTTTATTCGCGAGACGAAGGCCGGAGCGCCGCCTTACCTCTACGCCGGGCCGATGACGTACGTCAGCCATGAAAGTGAGCGGCCAATGCGGATCCTCTGGGAACTGGCGCATCCGCTACCGGCCGATGTCTTCCACTACGCGAAGGTGAGCACTGGCTGACCTCGGCGGGATCGGCGTTTACCTTCCCCGCAACCGCCGATCGCTTTGGGGTACACAGGTACTGCCACGTGTTCCGGTATCTCTTCACATTGAGCCGATCTTTCTGCCAGCATCCCGGTTCATGGCGAAATGGGGGACCTTGTGAAGTTGATCATTCGGGTTGAGGGTGCCGATACCGAGGCCGAGCTGAATTCGCTGTACAGGTGGCTGCGCGACGAGGACGAGTTGCGCGGTGTTGCCCGCCTGAACCTGGTCAACGCGCCGCCAGTAGCAGGGGAGATGGGCGGCACGCTTGAAGCCATCCAGGCCGTCTTCGACTCTGGGATGGAGGCAGGCTCGCTCGCCGTGGCGCTCATCTCCTGGTTGGAGTCCCGACGCCACCGCCGCAGCGCGCAACCTGCTGAGCCTGCACCACCGACCCGGCCAGAGCTGATCCTGGCCAGCGGCGACAGCGAGTTCGCGGCTACTGACGCCTCTCCTGAGGAGATCAAGCAGTTCCTCGAGACGTCCGACGACCACCTCTCGTAAAGCGGACTCTCGTGAAGCAGCCCGATCCGCGCGCGTCGCGCGCCGTTCTCATCGGCACCGCCGAGTATGAGTACCTCCCACAGTTGCCTGCCGTCGCCAACAACCTTGTCGATATGAAGCAGGAGTTGACGCGCCCTGAGGTCTGGGGGCTTGCTCCGCAGCATTGCGAGGTCGTTCTTGGCCCCAAAGATGCCCGGGAGATGCTGAGCCCGGTCACTCAAGCAGGGCGGGAGGCGACCGAAGTTCTGCTGGTGTACGTAGCCGGCCATGGGCTTCGAGATGACCAAGGCAATCTCCTTCTAGGCCTCCCGTATGCCGAGGACGACGCGGACACTTATGAGTACACGGCCGTCGCCTATGACCAACTGCGGCGGACCATGCGGCGTACCAGCGCTAAGTACCGCATCGTCATCCTGGATTGCTGCTACAGCGGCGCCGCCATCAACACCATGGGTTCCGGTGACATAGCTGCGCAGACACCGATCGCAGGAAGCTATGTATTGGCCTCAGCGCCACCCAACAGGCAATCGATGGCTCCGGAGGGAAAGCGGCTAACCGCGTTCACTAATCAACTCATCGATGTCATCCGGGACGGCATCGCGGAGGGCGACAAGCTCCTCACTCTCGACGCGATCTTCGGCCATATCTACAACCAACTGAGGTCTGAGGGGCTCCCTAAGCCGTGGCAGCAAGACAACAACAGTGCCGGGCAGCTTCCCCTCCTCAAGAACCGTGCTCTCGCTAGTCAGTCCACGCCGCCCGGCTACGGCGAGATTCCCGGTGTTAACGAGGGAACGCTCTTCGCTAGTCGACAAGACCTCCACGAGGCTCACGTGCATAGGCCGTTGCAGGCCGGCATCTGCGGCCGCAGGTCTGAGGGTGGCGCCGAGTCAATCGTGGTCTCTGGCGGATACGTCGACGACGAAGACCACGGCGACGTCATCATCTACACCGGCCATGGCGGCCAAGATGAGCGGAACCATCAGGTCAGAGACCAGAGCCCCACTGACTCCGGCAATGCTGCCCTCATTGCCAGCATCACAAGCCGCTATCCAGTGCGAGTGATCCGGGGCGCTGGCGGGGACTCCGACCACTCTCCACCTGTCGGGTTCAGCTATGACGGTCTCTACACGGTGGAGAGCTACTGGGCTAAGAAGAGCATCGACGGTCCCCGGATCATTCAGTTCCGGCTTGAGAAGATGCGGGAAGGCAGACCCCCGGTCGTACCCACTGGAACGCCCGGTGATCGGGCCGGCGTCGACCTGACGCGATGGGAGCCGGCCTCGCTCGGCGTCTATCGAGACCGTCGCGTCGCCGCCAAGGTCTGTCGCGCACACGCCTACCAATGCCAGATCTGCGGGCTCGTTCTGGAGACTCCCGACGGCTTTAAGATCACCCCAACTACGCACCTGAAAAGCCTGGCCGTCCCGCACAGGGGTCCCGACATCCCAGCGAACGTGTTGTGCCTATGCCCCACCCACCGAGTCCAGTTCGACCTCGGCATGATCACGATCGACGATGACCTCACGGTGATCGACGAGACTGCCAAGGTCCCCCTCGGCAAGCTGGCCGAGGCCAGCCAGCACAAGGTGGGCCTGGAGTACATCCGCTACCACCGCAGCCTCTACCGGCGAGAAGCTTGAAGTGAGGCTTCCCGGGGAAGCCGGTCAAGACTTCTTGATGACTTCCAGGAAGTGGCCGAAATCTGCGCGCGAAATCAGGAGCTGCGGACCTCTGGGTTCTTTACTGTCACGTAGTGCGACCAGTTCGCTTCGACCGGCAACCTCGATGCAGTTGTCTCCTGCCTCGCTGCTTCGAGTGGCTTTGCGCCAAGTCAGGTCGTCCATCGGTCGAGTAGTACCTCTCGCATCCGTTCTCGCGTGTCGTCAGGCGTAAGGGCGTTGGCCTGGAGCCTCGCGAACGTGGCGGAAACCCACTTGGCGAAGCAGAACCGTCTCATCCATGACCACCCAGACCGTGGGAGGTCGTTCTTTCGTCAGGAGAGCCTGCCGCGACAGCCGACTCTGTACAGAGGTACGCGAACGCAGCAACGTCTCGGCATAGCGTTCGGTCTGGAACAGCCCGTAGATCAAGCGATGCTCGTACGAACGGAGCATCACTGCCGTCGACTCAGCGCGCGGGAAACTTGTGAAGTAGCGCGGGTAACGGTGCTCTTAAGTAGGTCGTCCCAGGCTTCAGCCAGGGCGCCGCCCGTGTTGAGCGCGCGGTCCCTTCTTGGCCGATCGGTTCCGGTCATGGGGCATCGAGAATGACTACTTCGCGCGCCTTGTTATCTCGGAACTGGTGACGAATGCATGGCGCCACGGTAAGGGCGAGATCGTGGTGCGGGTCGCCCATGACGGGTGCGGACCCCTGATTCAGGTCCGCGACGACAGCCCGGAGCTGCCCGAGGCGCGGCATGAGGACCATTCGGCCGAGGACGGCCGAGGCCTGATCACGGTCGCAGATCTCACGACCGAGTGGGGCGTTCGTCCGTGTGAAGACAGCGGAAAGATCGTATGGGCCCGCCCGAGACGGGACTCGACGTTCCGTGACCCGGCCGTGCACCATGCGCAGATGCCGCTCCAGCCCCAGGAGCAGGGCGATCCAGGCACGTTGCTCGCGTTCGGCGGCTGGTGGGAGCCGTCAGGGATTGTTCGCCGGTGGGCTGTTGGCTGTTGGGGGCAGGTCGGTACGTTGCGGGTGACTTTGGCGGTGGGTGGGAGGCGCTATGCGGCGGGTGTTGTTGCTTGGGCGTAGTGAAGCTGTGGTGGAAGCGGCGCGGGCGGGGGCTGCTGGGGCTGCGTTCGAGATCGTTGGTGGGACTGGGCTGGACGATCTGCGGGCGGTGTTCGCTCAAGGGCCGGTCGCGCACGTGATTATGGGGGCGGGGCTCGATCTGGAGACTCGACTGGCGGTGATCCGGGAGATCTTTGAGACCAGCGACGTGACGACGGTGCACA
Organism: Actinomadura barringtoniae; assembly: GCF_017573505.1. Taxonomy (GTDB): domain Bacteria; phylum Actinomycetota; class Actinomycetes; order Streptosporangiales; family Streptosporangiaceae; genus Spirillospora; species Spirillospora barringtoniae. The sequence continues at coordinate 30,155 of NZ_JAGEOJ010000026.1, read as the reverse complement.
TGAAGGACAGCGAGTCGGGGGCTGAGGGCTTTCTGCCGTTCATCCAGGCGGTTCTGGGTGGGCTGGAGGGTTGGGTCTAGGGCGCAGCCGGGGATTTCGGGTTTGTGGGGGTGTGGCTTCGTGGCGGCGGTAGGGTCTCGTGATCATGAAGCTGCGTGGGCGCACGGTCGTGTTGTTCGGGGACTTTCGGGAGATCGAGAGGCGGTCGGCGATACGGCGGCTTCAGGCGCTTGGTGCACTGGTGGCGCATGAGGTGACCGAGGAGACCGATCTGATTTTCCTCGGGCCTGGGGAGCGGGGGCCGATTCCTCGGACTGATGTGATGCTCCGGACGCCTTATCTCAATGAGGACGCCTTGATTGGGATGCTGGAGCGGGAAGAGGGGGTTGCTCCGGAGGGCGTGGCTTCGGGGTTTTTCTTGGCGGCTTCGGAGGTGGCGGGGGCGCGGGACTCGGGGGAGTTGTACGCGCTGCTGGACGGGGCTGATTGGGCGGCTGTTGCGCCTGAGCGGGATGGTTTGGTGCTGCGTGATCGGCTGGTTGAGCTGGAGCGCGATGAGGGCGTGACGGATGCGCATCGGCTGGCTACGCGGAAGTTGATTGAGGCTGGGGTTGCGGAGCTTCAGCAGCCGTACGGGCATGACACGGAGATCGTTGCTCATGCGATCAGCCCGGACGGGCGGTATTTGGCCACTGGGAGTTGGGTCGGGGACGACTACGACGCGGGTGGCGTTCTGCAGATCTGGGAAGTTGCCAGCGGGCGGTGCGTTAATGCTGTGCGTTATGTGGCTGGTGGGGTTGGGTGGCCGGGGTATCGGCACGCGATCCAGTGGTCGGCGGACTCGTCTCGGATCGCTATGGCGCACCGCACGAACATGGTGGGGGTGTGGAGCTTTGAGGGTGAGCTTCTCGCGACCGTTGATGTGTCGGACGGCAATTCTCGGCCGTCGGAGTACGCGCTCTCGCCTGATGGGCGCAGTGTCTACTTCCACTGCGGAACGAATGGGGACGGCGGGCTGCAGGGGTGTGTCGTTCCGGTGGATCGTGGGCGGCTGAGCTGGCTGCCCAATCACGTGGAGAGCGACCATCCGTATTTGATGGCGCGACAGCTGCCCGAGAGGGTTCGGGAGGACTTCGCTGAGCGTGATCAGGGGGATGAGGAGTGGAAGGTCGGGCAGTGGATTGATGAGCCTGTGTGGTCGCCTGATGGGAGCCGGCTGTACGGGAGTAACGCGATCTGTGTGGATGCCGAGTCGCGTGAGGTGGTTTGGTATGCGCCTGGCAAGTTCGCTCGGCTTAGTCCGGACGGGAAGCTGGTCGCTGCAGTCAGTCGGCGTGGGTTGTTCTTGCGGGAGGCCGATAGTGGGCGGATTCGCTGTGGGCCGTACGCGTTGGGGAAGCCCGTCGCGCTGTTTTGGGCGCCTGGGCGGGCCGTCAATCGGCTTGCTGTTCTGACTCCGCCTACGGGCACTGCGGAGACGGGAGGCGTTCATGTCTTTGATGACGATCGCCTGGTCTTTAGTGCTGAGGTTCCGCATTCGGGGTGGGAGGAACGGGAGGGCGACCACAATGCTTGGGCCTGGGCTCCGGGTGGGGAACGGGCTGCATTCCTGACCATCGTGGGGGTCGTCGAGGTCTGGTCGTTCGAGGATTCGGCTCGGCCGGAGCTGGTGCAGAGCGTGCCGGCTGGGGGCGCGGACGCCGTTTACTGGGGCGCGGACGACACGTTGGTGCTGCTCGACGACGTGGTGATGCAGTTCGTCAAGGTCGAGACCGGCGAGGTCGTGGGGGACTTCTACTCGCTGTACGTTCCGCCGGGACCGCGTCCGGTGGAGGGTGAGCTCGTCGAGTTGTTGGCGGGCCGGACGTTCGCCCTTGATGAGGACGACTGGGCGATGATCCTCCAGCCCGATGCAGTGATCGCTCCGGAGGGCAGTGAGGACGAGCTGGACGACCTGCTCGCCTGGGGGATCGGGGCGCGGCACGCCTGGCCTGTGCGGTGGGGCGAGCTGCGCGTTCTGCCGGACGCCCTGACCGCCGCCGACGTTCTGGACTCCGAGGACGGCGAGCTCCTCCGCGCTTATCGAGAAGAGCTGGAGGAGATGGAGGAGGCGGACGGCGAGTCCGTGGAATGGCCACCGGAGAATACGGCCAGCGTTGATGAGTTGTTTGAGGTCGCGCGTCGTTCGCTCGTTGATCTCGACCCGTACAGCTGGGGCTATCACATCGGCGAATACCTGCGGGCGGCCGCTCGGCTGCGGGCGCGGTACGGCGAGGCCGAGGCGGCGATGACTCTGGTCGGTGACATTCCTGAGGCGGCGGAACGGCTCGCCGCGGCATCCGATGTCGCGACCATTCTTGCCCGGGCGGGGGACCTCCGTTCTGCGGGTGCTGCGTTCTCGCTTGCGCAGTCGCTGTTCCCATCGGTGGATCAGAAGATGTTCCAGGCCGACAGGTCGGCCTCGTTCGGCGCGGCGTTCCAGGCGCTGGGGCATGCGGGTGACGCCGAGCAATGGTTCCGGCATGCGCGAACGTCCATCACGGTCGAGCCCAATCCCTGGGAGGACCACATCGCGGTCATGCACTCGCTATTGGAGTGCGGGCGCGACGACCTCGTGCGCGTTCTGCTGAACGATCGCGCCGCGCATCCGGTCGGCAGCTTCTTCTCGGAGGCGGAGTGGCTGGTGTACCTGCTCCGCACCGGTCGGCTCGATCTGGCGCGCGCGTTTCAGGGCCTGCCTGGGTGGGACGTTCCGTACGAGGTGCTGACGGTGCTTGCCGAGCTTGGACGGTCTGACCTGCTGGAGACCTGGGGCGACCATAACTGGGCGGTTGATGACGAGCTCGTTGAGCTGGCTCAGCAGGGCATCCCGCCGTCACGGCCGCCGACGCCGAGTGACCAGGACGTTCACGATCTGGCCAAGCGCTACGCCGAGATTCAGGGGATATCGCACGCACAGCGTGAGCATCCGATCAAGGAGCTGATCGAGAGCGCTGCGCGGTGCGGGCATATCTCCGCCGTCCTCGACCTCCTGGAGCTGCTGCCCGACCGCGGTGACTTCAACGATCGTCCCTCGTCGTCGTTCGGCGCGATCTGGCTTCTCTATACCGGCTTCAACCGGCCGCCGTTCTAGGTCATCCAGATCGGTACGGGGGGCGAATACCTTGCGACGGAAGGACTACGCGTGCCCGCTCTTGGAGCGGGCGGTGGGAGGTACCTGATGCGCAAGACCGTGATGGTGATCGCCACCCTCATCGGCGTTCTGCTCGCGCTCCTGGCTCTCGCCGGCAGCGCCGAGGCAGCCACTGCCATTGAGTACGGCCTGATCGCTGCCCCTTGAGCGAATCTGCCGGCCGGAGGGTTGGCCGCCGACTGAAGGTTAGTCGGCGGCCAGCTCTTGCAGGAACTGGTGGTAGATGGTGTTGAACATGTCGGTGCTGGTCCTGCAGATGTCGTCGATGGTGCCTCCGCTGTGACCTAGCAGCCATTCGCCTGCCAGGTCGGCCACGCCGCCGACGAGAATGGTCACGCCCATCTCGATGCGGGTGCTGCGGGGGGTGGAGAGAGACTCGGTGAGCAGGGTGATGATCAGTTCGTAGAACTGGTGCCTGACCTCGTGGCGGCGGGCTTCGGCCGTGGGGCCGCCGCGGAAGATCTCGACGAAGATGAGGCGGCCGGCGCGTTCGTCGGCCAGGACCTGGTGAACGTAGGCGTCGATGCTCGCCTCGACCATGTCCTCGATGCGGGGGCCCGCGGCGGCCACGGCATTGAGGACCGCCCCTTGGAGGCGCTGGATCTGGACGTCGTAGACGGCCAGGAGCAGCGCCTCGCGGTCGGCGAACGACTCGTAGAAGAAACGCCTGGCCACTCCCGCCTGGCGGCAGATGTCGACGACGGTCGTGTCGTGGTAGCCGACCGTTCCGAAGAGGTCCAGGCCGGTCTGCAACAGGCGCTCGCGGCGGTTCGCCTCGCGCTCGTGCCCGTCCATGCCCTGGTAGCGGCGTTTGCTGTTGCTCGCTGCTATCTCGGCCATGCGGTTTCTATCCTCGATTTTCTTTTTTCCTCCTCGTGCGCCCTGCCACAGTGAGGCGCCATCACATCAGGAACACGGTGTTCTCGATGAGCCCGAGGAGGAAGAGCGCGGAGGCCATCAACGTGTTCGCGGCCCTGAGTCTAGGCGCCGCGATGCTCGTCCCAACGCTGAGCGGCGTCGCCGTAGCCGATCCGGGCGGATGTACGGCCAGCGAGGCCGACATCTACAAGCCCCCCGCCAGCGTGACCGGCAACCCCGGCGACATCCTCGCCTGCCGCCCCACGCAGCTGACGTTCGTGCCGAACGCCCCGAACCTGCACGTCTGGAAGATCCAGTACGTCACCACCGATGCAAAGGGAGCGAAGGTCGCGGCCTCGGGCACCGTCGCCATTCCCGACGCGGCCTGGGACAAGGGCGGCTCCCGGCCGACCATCAACTACGATCCGTTCACCCACGGGTCGGGATCGTCCTGCTCGCTGTCCAAGCAAATGACCACCGGCTTCCAGGACCAGTTCGAGGCGCCGAACCTTTCGGCCTTCCTCGGCCAGGGCTGGGCGCTGGCGGCGACCGACGGGGTCGGCTACCTGGACGGCCAGACCCACCTGTATGTGAACGGCAAGGCCAACGGCCCGGCCTCCCTCGACATCGTGCGGGCCTCCCGCAAGATTCCCGACCAGATCCCCGGAGGAGCGCTGGCCGCCGACGGCAAGGTCGGCATCACCGGCTACTCCGAGGGCGCCAACACCTCCGCGTGGGCCGCGCAGCTCGCTGCCTCGTACGCGCCCGAACTCAAGGTCGTGAGCCCGCCCGCGCTCCACCCACCACCCGCCCGCGGCCCGAGCGCGGGTACGAGCGCGGGTACGAGTGCGGCGTGATCAAGGAGGACCCGAGTCCTTGATCACGCCGCGCTCGTGGTCGTCAGGGGTGGGCGGGCAGGGGGTTGGGCTCGGGGATGAGCTTCGCGTCTTCGGCGGTGGCGGGCTGGGGGCGCGGGGTGTTCATGACGGCGGCGACGATCAGGGCGCCGACGATGATGATCCCGGCGGCCCAGGCGCCGGCGGTGGAGAAGCCTTCGACCACGGCCTGCTTGGCGATCGCGGGAGTACGGCCGTGCGAGGCGATGTAGTCGGCGGTCGCGCTGGTGGCGATGGTGTTGAGGAGTGCCGTGCCGAGCGAGCCGCCGACCTGCTGAGAGGTGTTGACGGTGGCCGAGGCGACGCCCATGTCGTTCATCGCCACGCCGTGGGTGGCGTAGTTCATGGCGGGCGGCATGATCAGGCCTGAGCCGAGGCCCAGCAGGAGCTGGGCGACCAGAACGCCGCTCGCGTAGCTGGTGGTGGGGTCGAGCGTCTGCATCCACAGCATGCCGGCGGCGCAGACGAGCATGCCGGGGACGATCAGCGTCCGCGGCGGGAGCTTGGGCATGAGGCGGCTGGTGAGCCCGGCGGCCGACACCAGGACCGCGACGGCCATCGGGAGGAAGCCGACACCCGTCTTGACCGGCGAGTATCCCTTCACGACCTGCAGGTAGTACGTCATGAAGAGGAACGCGCCGAACATCCCGATGACCGACAGCGCGACGGCGAAGTAGGCGCCGCCTCGGGTGCGGTCGGTGATCACGCGCAGGGGGAGGAGCGGCTGCCGTACGCGGCTCTCGACGAAGAAGAACGCGGCGAGCAGCACGGCGCCGGCGGCCAGCAGGCCGGTGACCTTCGCCGAACCCCAGCCGTCGGCCTCGGCGCGGCTCGTGGCGTACACGATCGAGACGAGACCGGCCGTCACCAGAACGACGCCGGGGATGTCGAAGCGGGCCTTGTCCTCGCGCCGCGAGTCGGTCAGGATCGCGTACCCGCCGATGGCGGCGACGACGGCGATCGGGATGTTGACGTACAGGCACCAGCGCCAGTCCAGGTACTCGGTCAGCGCGCCGCCTGCCAGCAGCCCGATCGCGCCGCCCGCGGCGGTGATGCCACCCCAGATGCCGAACGCCTTGGCACGGTCCTTCTGCTCGGTGAACGTCACGCTGAGCAGGGACAGCGCGGACGGCTGGAGCAGCGCGCCGAACGCACCCTGCAGGGCACGGGCGGCCAGCAGCATCTCGGCGTTCTGCGCCGCGCCGCCGAGCGCCGACGCGGCGGTGAAGCCGACCAGCGCGATCAGGAACGTGCGCTTGCGCCCGACGCTGTCGGCGATGCGGCCGCCGAGCAGCAGCAGGCTGCCGAACGCCAGGGAGTACGCGGTGATGACCCATTGCCGGTCGGCGTCGGAGATCCCCAGGTCTCGCTGTATGGACGGCAGCGCGATGTTCACGACGGTGGCGTCCAGAATCAGCATGAGCTGGGCCAACCCGATGAAGAACAGCGCGACCCAGCGGCGCGACGAGGCCGCGGGGGCCTGCGCCTCCATGGTTGCCATGAGTGTGTCCTTACTCGTGTTCCTTAGATGCCGCACGGGTCCTTCTCGGATCGTTCGCGCAGCGTCCTGACGAACACGAGACGGTGGCCGCCCTACGCCCATAACAGGCCGTGACGTGTGACCTATGCCACCGCATGCCGATGTCACAAAGCCGCAGTGTGCGTCGTCTCGTGCATACGGGATAAGAGCGCGGCGGCTTAGGTGGGAGTCAGGCATGAGCAAGCGCAGCGAGCAAACGACAAACCCTGCCGAGCAAGCAGCGAACCCTGCCGAGCAAGAGACGGGCCCTGCCGAGGAAGCGGCAAGCCCTCCCGAGGCGTTCGAGGGCGACGGCGTGATGGATCCCGCTACCGAGGCGTTCGTGGCCCATCGCAACCTGCTCTTCACCGTTGCCTACGAGATGCTCGGCTCGGTCGCCGATGCCGAAGACGTTCTGCAGGAGACCTGGCTGCGCTGGGGGACCGTCGACCTGGCGACCGTACGGAATCAGCGCGCGTTCCTAGTACGCATCACGACCCGCCTGGCGCTGGACCGGCTGCGTGTGCTCGGCCGTCGTAAGGAGTCCTACGTCGGACCGTGGCTGCCCGAGCCCCTGCTGACCGCGCCCGACGTGGCCGAAGACGTCGAGCTGGCCGACAGCGTCTCGATGGCGATGTTGCTGGTCCTGGAGACGCTCGCTCCTACCGAACGGGCTGTCTTCGTTCTCCACGAGGTGTTCGACCTGAACTACGTCGAGATCGCCGGCGCCATCGGCAAGAGCCACGCCGCGGTCCGCCAGATCGCCTACCGGGCACGCGCGCACGTCGCGGCCCGGCGTCCGCGCGACGTCATCTCCCAGGCCGACACCAGGGCCGCACTCGAAGCGTTCCAGCGAGCGGTCGAGACCGGCGACCTGCAGAGCCTGGTCGACATCCTCGCGCCGGACGTCGTCGCGCTGACCGACGGAGGCGGGGTCAAGCAGGCCGCACTACGGCCCATCGTGGGCGTCAGCAAGGTGGCCCAGGGCCTTGCCATCGGCCTGAAGAACTTCGGCCTCAACGACTCTCTGGAACCGGTCCAGATCAACGGCTGCCCAGGGCTCATCGTGCGCCGCGATGGAGAAATCGACGCCGTCATAGCGATCCGCATGGACGGAGGCCTCATCACTGGCCTCTACGGCGTCCGCAACCCCGCCAAGCTTTCCCGCATCAAGCAAGAGACAGTCCTGGCCCGCTGACCTGCAACCGTCAGCAGGCCAGTCGCCGCCACCGAGTGCGCCAGTGGGTGTCGGTGGGCGAGCGAGCCCGCTCTTACCCCTGGTTCCCCTGCGTCGCGAGCCATTCGTCGAACGTGGTCGGGGCGATGCGGGCGCCCTCCCCGGGAAGCATCGTGTTCCCGGCCATCTCGACTCCGAACAGCGAGGACCAGGTCGGTACGAGCTTGACCTTCACGCCACGGGCGTCGTTCGTGCGGCGTGCCATGTCCACCATGTCCTGCGGCTCGGGTCCGGCGACGTCGACATAGCGACCCTGCGGCGAGCCCGTCGCGATCTCAGCCAATACGTCGGCAACGTCCTGCGGCGCGATCGGCTGCAGGAGCAGGGGAGCGACCGAGGCGGCGCCGTCCTGGGTGGTCCACATGGCCACCATCGCGGCGAAGTCGTGGAACTGCGTGGCCGGAACGATCGTCCACGGCACCGAGCCCTCGCTCACGAGCCGTTCCTGCTCACGCTTGCCCGCGTAGTGGGCGTTCCCCTCCACGCGATCGACGCCGGCGATCGACAGCAGCACGTGGTGCCGTACGCCCGCCCGTTCCGCAGCGGCGAGCAGGTTCCGCGTGATCGTGCCGAAGTAGTTGACCGCCTCATCCCGGTCGGTCGCGCCGGAGTTGGTGGCGTCGACGACGACCTCGACCCCGGCCAGGGCGGCGTCGAGACCGTCGCCCGTGGTCAGGTCCACGCCGAGCGACCGGCTGATGCGCACGACGTCATGTCCGCCCTGCTCCAGGACCTCGGCGGTGAGCTTCCCGATGTTCCCGGTGGCGCCCGCGATGGCGATTCGCATGAGATGTCCTCCCGTTTCGCTGAACGACGCCAACCTATCACGGACAAAATAGGTCCCTAATGTCTCCGTTATACTCGGGGACCGTGAAGCTGCCTGCGAGCACCGAGTGGGTCCTGCACTGCGCCACGACGCTGGCCCAGCTGGAACCGGGCGAGACCGCGTCCACCGCCCAACTGGCGCAGTACTACGACCTGCCCGCGCCCTACCTCGCCAAGCAGCTGAAGGCACTGGTCAAGGCCGGAGTCCTGGCCGCCACCACAGGCCCCCGAGGCGGCTACCGCCTGGCCCGCCCCGTCACCGAAATCACACTCCTGGACATAGTCGAGGCCCTGGACGGCGCGTCCTCGCCGTACGAATGCCGCGAGATCCGCCAGCAGGGCCGCGGAGCGCTACGTCCCGAAGACTGCCGCGACACCTGCGTTCTGGCCGCCCGCATGGGCGACGCCCACCAGGCCTGGCGAGCCAGCCTCGCCGGAGTGGCCCTGGCCGAGATCCTCGCCGACATCCCCGCGACCGCCCCGTCCCGAACCCGCTCCATCCTCCGAGACACCCCTTAGTCCAGGGCGGCGAACGCACGTCACCCCACGTTCGCCGATCATGCGGACGCTTGATCGTCCGCAACGGATGCCACGGTTTCTGGCCTTCCTCGGCCAAGCTCCCGACCTGCGATAACGAGGCGGGAAATGGCAGCTTCCGTCCTTGTTGATCACGTACGTCTCACCGGCCCCCGTCGGCTTCGTCGAGACAGTCACATCTTGGGGAGCATCGGGTGGCACAGGGATGGCGCGGGCTGAGCACGGCCGCGGTACTGGTGTCGTTGGTATCCACCGGAGTGTCCGCGGCACCCGCGACCTCAGCCTTGGCAGCGCCCACGGCCTCGGCGTCCGCCTCTGCCTCAGCGGCACCCGCAGCCTCAGCCTCGCGGGCGGCCTCAGCCTCGCGGGCGGCCTCAGCCTCGCGGGCGGCCTCAGCCTCGCGGGCGGCCTCAGCCGCGGCGGCAGCGGCAACCAGCGGCTACGTCAGGCCGAGCTCAGACTTCAACGGTGATGGCTTCCAGGACCTGGTCGTGAAGTCGAGGTCCGGCCCGAACGGAGGCGTCGCCGCGGGCCACATCACCGTTCTGTACGGTTCCAAGAGCGGACTCCGCAAAGACCGGCGTCAGAGCCTGAACCAAGACTCACCCGGGGTTCCCGGAGTGAGCCGGGCGTACATCAACTTCGGCGTCAGCACCGCCGCCGGCGACTTCAACGGCGATCACTTCGCGGATCTCGCGGTCGGCGCGTTCACCGAACGCACCCCCGCCGGAGTGGACGCTGGAACGATCACCGTCTTCTACGGAAGCGCCAAGGGCCTGGGCCGAGCCATCGCGTTCACCGAGCCGAACGCGGGCGCGTACGGTCACTGGGGCGCCCACCTGGCGGCCACCGACATCAACCGCGACGGACGAGCCGAACTGGTGATCGGCGGCGGAGCCGAGGCCGCCACCCACATCGGATGGTTCCCCTCCCAGCCAGGCCGCCCCGCCTACACCGTCCTGCCCGAACCGCAGTACTACTACTCGATGGACGTGGTGGCGGGTGACATCACCGGGGACGGCTATGGCGATGTGATCGTCACCAACGCCGGGGAGAAGATGGCCGTCTACCTCGGCGGCCCCAACGGGCTTGGTCCGCGCCAGCAGGAGCAGTACCTCGCGGCCACCAGCCTTGCCCTCGGGGACATCAACGGTGATGGCCGAGCCGACCTTGTCGCCGGACAAGGGACATGGGGACGAGGCGGCGCGATCAAGGTGTTCCTGGGTGCGCCCAAGGGCCTGCAGACGCGGCTCACCATCACCCAGAACACACCCGGCGTTCCCGGTCAGGACCCGGGCCGCGGCGGGTTCAGCGACGAGTTCGGCGCCGACGCCGCCGTTGGGAACGTCAACGGAGACCGCTACGCGGACGTCGCCATCGGGGTCCCCGAAAGCCACATCGGCCGGAAGCTGGGAGGCTACGGCGCCGTGGTGATTCTCAAGGGCGGTCCCAAGGGCCTCATCACCTCAGGCGCCCAGTACATCCACAAGGACACCAAGGGCGTTCCCGGCACACCCCAGTCCGGCGGCCGATTCGGCGGAGCCGTCTCCCTGGTCGACCACAACCGCGACGGCAAGGCCGACCTGGTCGTAGGAGGCTGGGGCGAGAACCACTCCATGGGTGGAATCTGGCTCTTCACCGGAACCAAGGCCGGAGTCTCCACAACGGGTACCCGCTTCATCAGCCCCCGCGACGTCGCCGCCCCACTCAAGCCGAATCCCGAATTCGGATTCCGCCTCTCCAACTAGACGCAGAGGCTCAGACCCCTCGCGTCCTTACGTGGAGATGGGCTTCGCGAGGGAAGTCCGGTGGTGCAGGGGGTAGCAGCCCGCTCAGCTCGTACCGGCACTTCATCGCAACGCGACAGGACGCGATGTTGTCCACCTGATGGAGGAGCGCAAGCTTCTCCATCTCCTCGAACGTGCTGAACGCCCACTCCGTCAAAGCCAGCACCGCCCTGGGCGCCACACCCTTGCCCCGGGCATGTGCTGCAGTCCAGTAACCGACTTCCCCCGACGGCGCCCCATCCTCTGAACGCCTGAGGACGACGTGCCCCACAAGCCGTTCAGCATCCCCAGAGGCCAACGGCTCCACCACCGCCAGCCCAAAGCGATCCCCGGCCTCCCACCCTTCCCCCTGCTTGCGAATCCACTGCGCCGCCCCAGCCACATCCTCAACGGTCGCACTGGTCCAGCGGCGCAAGGCCTCATCGCGGTAGAGCCCCACCAACTCCTCAGCGTCCGCCGTTTCCCAGCGCCGCAAGAGAAGCGCCGGCCCCGCAGGAGTAGCGCTTACGTCGATCACCGCCATACCCGCCAGCGTACGATCACGCAGCAACGCGAGAACGCAGCGCCGCAACCGACCAATCAAGCGCCGGCGCCAGACGTTCCGGCGCCGACCACCCGTTGATCAGTGACAGCAAGTAGAGGTACCGATCCCTACGCACATCGTTTGCCGCGGACCATCGCCGCAGCACCAACCGATGCAACTCTCGATCGTCAGGCCGCCTCAGACTGCGCGCGCAGTCCGCAGTGAGCGCAGCGACGATTTCATCGGCCTCTGAAGACTCCGGTGCAATTCCAGAGGCCAGCGCCTGCTCCGCATAGTCCCGAGCAATAGCGACAACACCTGGCCGCGGCGGGCAGGACACACCATCAGCCGCATGCTCCTCAGCTCCGCGCCTAACACTGGCCCGAAACCCCGGATCCAGAGCCAGCTCCGCCAACTCCACCCAAGCCTCAACCTGCTCCTCAGTCGGGTCGCCCGGCAGCTCAGGCTTCATAGAACACCGAGGGGCACCACCCTCAAGCCCCCCGAAAACCGCCTCGAGAAACTCCTCAATCAGCCGCTCACGTTCGGTCTCCGTCAGCCGGGCAAGTCGATGCATACGTTCCATCTCCTCAGGTGTGGGCCTGCGTCTGGCCGCGGCCGCCAAGACCGTCCGCCGCAGTCGCAGAACGCCGATCTGGACCTCCAAGGCGGCGGCATGCTGCGCAGCGACCTCACTCAGCGTCAGTTCCCGTTCAACGACCTGCCGGATCGCGTCAAGGCCGACCCCCAACTCCCGAAGCGTCCGCACCAGCGCCAACCGCGCGACCGCGTCCGCCCCATAAAGCCGATAGCCGCCGGCAGTCCGCTCCGCAGGCACCACGATGCCGCGCTCCGAATAGAACCGGATCGTCTTGACCGTCAGCCCAGTCCGCCGAGCCAACTCGCCGATCGTGCAAAGCGTGCCGCCGTCCATCGCCCCATCCTCGACTCTCCCCCTAATGGAGACTCAACCCACGCACACCGCTGCTCTCGCCCCCCAACGAGAGCAGCGGAGCGGTGCAATCAGCAGTCCTGCGGGGAGTCCACGACGTCGGTGGCCCGCGACCACATCAGGGTGAAGTTCCCCTTGTAGTCGGCGTAGGCCGAACGAGAAGGAGTGGTGTCCATGATCCTGATCATGGACTCGTCGTTCTGGTCGAGATCGCCCGCAGCTTCTTGGCGACCGCCGTGCGGGTGAACGACCAGTGCGCGACGTTGATCACTGTGGAGTCGCACGTGGTGGACTTCAGCGAGTTCAGCACCGTGTCCCGCTCGGGATACACGTTCTGGCTGCCCATTGACGGCCTTGTCGTCCATCAGGTACTCGCCGACCCAGATCTGCGAGCCCGGCTTGGCCCCTTCGATGAGCCCCTGCCACCACGAGCAGGGTTTTCAAGCGTGTCATGCGCATGAAGTGGGTTCCTTCCCCCGTCGGATCAACCCGAGTGCAAGAACGCGCTGGATTCGTGGTGATCCTGGGGGAGAGCGCCCGGTTTCCCATCCCCTTTCAGCTCTACCTGAAAGGGGGAAGTGCACAGCAGCCTCGGCTGGCGAGTACCCCCTAGGGGGTACGCAAAGCATGGGTGCGGATGAATGGTCGTCCCGTCCTGAATCCTCAATCGCCAGAGCCTCCTGAGCCGCTCGTTGCTGGGCTCGGATGGCAGCCGCAGCAAGTGTGATCTGGCACTCGGCCTCGTCGGTGCGCCGGTCGTAGCGGATCTGAAGGCGGAACGCCTCGAATAGCTTGCGCTGGAGCTCTTCGGGCATCGCGTCGATCCGGATCGGCCCCGTGGGCAGGAGATCGAGAAGCTCTGGCCTGGGGCGGACTGGCTTGGTCTGCTCCAGCTCTTCGAGCCGGGCGAGCTTGCTGTTGCGGTCGCTGCTGAGTTCGGCCGAGCGTGTGCGGATGTCGTTGAAGAGATCATCGTCCGGATCGCCAGTGCGTTCCAGAGTGCGGACGAGGTTCCGGCGGCGCGCCTCGATGTCCTCGATCGCGCGGCGGACCGTGTCGAGTCGGGCTTGGTGGTCGCGGAGGGCCCGGTCATCGGCCTCGGTCAGCATGGTTCCAAGGAGGTTCTGCCGGTGTGGACCAAAGACGTTGTCGCTGAAGAAGTCTGAGACCGCGTCCATGAGGATGTCTTCGCGAAGCCAGAAGCTCTTGGGGTGTCCGTCAGGGACGTATCCCTTGGCGGGGTCACAGAGGTAGTACACGGTCTCGCGATGGAACTTGCCTCGCATGCGGTGCTCACAGATCGCGCAGATGAGGTAGGAGCGGAAGGCATAGGAGCGTTTGCAGTCAGGGTGGGCCGAGTTGGTTTTGGAGCCGTTCCGTGAGCCTTTCCTCTCGTTGGCTACTTTCTGCGCCTCGATGAAGGTCTCTTTGGTGGCCAGGGGTTCGTGCGTGGGCACGCTCGACCACACCCACTCCTGGGGAGGGTTGAGCTTTCCTCCGTTGGATTTGGTGGCGCGACGGTTCCAGACCATGTAGCCGGTGTGTTTGGGGTTAGTGAGCACCTCACGTACGGATGAGGCGGTCCAGCGGCCGACTGCTCGGTTCGGGTCTACCGGCTCTGGTGGCGGGAACTGGTCCAAGTCCTGGTTGAGCACGTTCGCGATGGCTTTGTAGCCGAGTCGGTCTTCCACTCGCAGAGCGAAGATTCGGGTGACGACGGGGCCTCTTACCGGATCAGGCTTGAGCCGGTGCTTGGAGGCCCCTTCGGCGCGACGGGCCGGTACAGGGTGGGGGATCTTCTCGGCGATGTGGCCATAGGGAGGTTTGCCGACGTTGTAGCCCTGCTCGGTGTGCTCCTCGAAGCCGCCCCATGACTTCTCCAGCAGTTCGAGCACATACCACTCGGCTACGCCCTGCTTCACGCGCCGGGTGAGGACCTGGGTCGCCCGCTTGCCGGTCAGATTGATCGGTTCGTCGGAGGCGAGGAGCGGTACGCCCGCTTCCTCTAGGCGGTTCTCGATGAGAGTTCCGACATAGGTGCGCCGGGCGATTCGCTCGATGGATTCGCAGATCACCACGTCGAACCTGCGGTCTGAGCGCTCAGCCTCCTCCAGGAGGTCTTGGATGCCGCCTTCACGGGGCACCGGGATGGAGAAGCGCTCGTGTCCCCGACCGTAGCCACGAGCCTCAAGCTTCTTCCGGCCCGATTCGATGTCGTAGAAGTGGGCGACGATGACTGCTTGATCAGGGAGGACCCCCCGGCAGCTGTTGAGCTGCCGGGGGATCGACAATGTCGGATCCTGCTGGTCCTCTGTGGAGGTGCGTCCTAGGAACGCGACTCGTAGAGGACCGGGGGCGCGATGCCGTCCACCTGGGCCAATCAGGCGCGTTCTGCTGTCTCCTCGCGTTCCGGTTGCGAGGACGTCGAGCGGGATGGGTGCTGATCCGCTGCCCATTGCAGAACCTCCTTGATGACACGCGCCTGGGCGCGCTCCAGGTGCTCGCCCGCGTCACCTTCGGCGGTGACGACCGTCCAGTTGAACCGAGGGCCAGCCCGGGCGATCATCCGCCCGGCCGCCCCGATCGGGACGCACGCCATGACCGCTCGACTCGGTTGACAAGGTCAAGGCCGGTCTGTCTGTCCAGCCCGGGCGTCCAGGCGATCACCGGTGAGACGGTGCACTCGGGACCGCCGGCGGGTGAGCGGAGGTGCCAAGACCCTCCACACATGTAGGCACGGAGCCGGATCCCAGGAGCTGCGATGCGGGCCGCATGGCGGGCCTCCCGCCTGGAGACGTAGCGGGCCCGGCCGCATGCGCCGCAGGTTCCCACCTGAAGCCAGGCCAGCAGCTCAGGCACGCGTTCTCGTCCGGTGCGGACGGGCACGCGCCGCCGCATGGATTCAGTGGAAGGCGGCTGGCTCATGGGCGGCCCCCGTCCAGGTCGCGCGCTGCCTGGAAGACCAGGAGGTCTTCGTGGGCGGTAGCGCAGGCAGGGATGCCTTTGGCTCGGGCGCGGCGGGTTTCGAGCATCTGGAAGAACGAGGCCCGGTTCACTAGGCCCTCGCCACGGACACCGCAAAGCAGAGCGGCAAGCCGGTTGGTCAGCACCAGCCCGGATCGTTCGGCGACCTCGGCCACACGTCCGGGGAGGTCGACCAGCTCACCGTTGACCCTGATCGGACGCACGGTGACAGCGACGACTCCGTACGGCTTGAGCAGCTCCGCACAGCCGGAGAGGATCTGCCCGAACCCGTCGAGCAACGTGTCGAGTCTCTGGTGGGCAAGGTTGCCGGGGTCGGTGGAGTAACGGTGGTTGCTCTTTTCGATCTTGCCGCCGCTGCTCTTGGTGCCGGACTTGATGTGTCCGTGGGTGTAGGAGCCATACGGCGGCGAGGTCAGCACCAGCGCTATCTCGCCGTGCAGCGAGGCGTAGGCGGTGGTGATGTTGCGGGCGTCGCCGCACACCACCCGTGCCGTTCCTGCGGCGCCTTGGTTTTGGGCTTGCCGGACGTTGTGGGCCGTCATGGTGGCGAAGTCGCTCTCGTACTCCATGCCCGCGGCGTCACGGCCGAGGTGGATCGCCTCCACAAGCGTCGTGCCCACCCCGCACATAGGGTCGAGCACCACCTCACCCGGCTGGGTGAACGCCTCGATTACGCGCGAGGCGATCGCGGGCAGCATCTTGCCCGGGTGCCGCATCGACTCCTCGGTGTAGCGGCCCTTGCGTTGGATGCGTGACGGTTGCTGCCCAGTGGCCAGCACCGAGGGCATCACCTCTTCGAAGCGAAGGCGTGGGTTCTTGTGCGGGCTCTCGCAGTTGCTGGGCTGATCGGGCGCGTTCATCGGGCCTCACCGCCACGCCGGACGCGAGGCCGGGTAAGGAGAAGGACATCCGCGTGTACCCGTGCCGGTGGTGGTAGGACGCCGGAGTGGGCGTCGCGGAACTGCGCTATCTCGGTTGGAATGGCCTGGACGACCAGAGCGTCACCCTCGATGGGGACGCGCAGCGCGATGACGTGCTGGACGTAGCGGAACCCCAGCAGGCTGGCCTGCCGCACGATGCGCGGCGCCGGATCCACTAGCCGCGCGCCTTCGTGTCGGGCGGTCGTGATGATGGCCAAGGTCCCGCCTGGCCGCAGCACCTGCCAGGCGGCTACTAGAAACGCGCCGAGCTGTTCAGTGGTGAGCATCCACAGATCGGCTCGACAGGCCGGGCAGCCCCGGCTGCCCATCTGTTTGGGGACACGTCCGCCGACTTCATAAGGCGGGGGCGCGGCGACTATGAGCCCCACCTGGCCCGCAACGTCGGCCAGACCTCGCGCCATCTGGTCGGGACGGCATGGCCTCATCTCCGCACGTCGGAGAAGGTCCTGGGGCAGCGTCGCCCGCAGCCGGGCGCCGATGTGCTGGGCGAGTGGGAAGTGTGGCACCAAGGCCAACCCACGCCGGCCTGACTCCACGGCGGCGAGCATTGTGGCTTCACTGGTGGTGAACGCTTCCGCGACGACGTCGCCCTCACGTGTGCACGCAGAAATCAAGTGCCGGGCAAGCTGGCGTCCGACGGTTGCACGGTGCTGAACGCACAGCTCGCCACGTGCGGTCGCAGGGTTGTTTGTGGTTGCGCTCGGTGTGGCGGGAGCGACGGGCGCCGCAGCGCCTTCGCTGCTGGTGGTGTCGGAGCAAAGCCAGACCGACAGCGGCAGCAGCCGGGCGTTGGCTTGGCTGTCGCGACCAGGCTGGTCAGCGCCGGAGGCTTCCGGGTTGGAAGGCGTGTAGGTCATTGGTTGGGTGACCCAAGACGGTCACCCGATCGCCGTTGCACCCATGAAGAACCAGCGCCAGGCCCTCAACGCGACAGACCGACATGCAAAGCCTCAGCAAAGCGAGCGGCCGCCTTCGCAGCCGATTCAAGTTTTCGCAGTTCAGAAGGGTGATGAAGGGTTGAGGGAAGGAGGCTGGGCACGCAGGCATAGCGGCATTTAGGGCTCGCGGGGGGCTTGGCGAGTCCCGTTTTCGTACTGTGCTGCGCCGGGGACCGTGGGCGGCCATTTCACCTGCTCAACGAAGGTCGTGGGCCTGGTCGCCCGGTGTTTGAGTATCCGGGCCGTGTGTTGGCCGGTTTGCCAATTCCTTGCCCTCAGCGACGCGCGCGGGGATATCGGCGCAGGTCAGGACCTGTGTGAGGCGGATATCTAGACAGACTCTCCGATGCATCTCCTGGAACTGCGTTGTGGCGGTGTTAGCGCAGGTCGTCGAGGTGATCCGAGTGGTTCGGGTGGGTGACGCTCTCGACTCGATCGTTCTCGCTTCTTACCGGCAACCTCCTCTGTGGCACCTCCAGGGGCTTCTTGCGGAGGTGGACACCTGACGGCATCCGATCCGGCCCGCAATCTTCGGGGGAGCCGTCATGACCCACCGCACGAACACCACCGCCCGTAACCCGGGTGCCGCCTTGACCATCGCCGAGAACGCGTTTCGCTGCCTGGTCACCGGCCCGCGCCCGCTGGCCCTGGACGGCCTCAGCGTCGGGCACGGCCTGCCTGGCCGCATGGTCGATCTCGCTGAACTACGTGGCCTCCTCCTGGACCGGCAGGTGACCCAGGAGATGAAGGACGCCGCATGGGCCGAGCTGGTACGCCTGGCGCGCACGGGTGACCCGGCCTGGGTTGTCGGCTGCGTCGGTGTTGCGATCCCTGGTCTGAAAGCCATCGCGGGCCGCGCGATCCGCCACAACGACGCGCGCTTCGCCGAGGACATCGTGTCGGAGATCCTGACGGAGTTCGTCGCGCAGCTCCAGCGCATTGACCTTGCCCGCCCCGCGATCGCAGCCCGCCTTCTGGTGTGGGCCGACCGCAAGGCACCGGCACGCGCCCGCGCCGGTGCTCTTCGTCAGTGCCCCACTGACCCCACGGAACTCACCGCCGCAACCGCGGCGCCCTCCGGAGACCCTTCCGACGTGCTGCGCGAGGGAGTCCGGCTACAGGTCATCACCGCCGATGAAGCAGCAATCATCCAGGCGACCCGGCTCGACGGCGTCCCGTTGCCCGAGTTCGCGCACACGCAGGGCGAGCCTCGGACTCGGGTCGCCAAGCGGCGTGAACGCGCCGAGGCCCGTCTGGTCGCGGCCATTCGCTCAGGTCAAGTCTCGGCAATCTCTGGCGACTGGCTGTCGCGATCAGCGCCCTGAAGCAGTGATTCATCACTGCCAGATGATCACGGGCTCGGGGCTGGTGCGGGCGGACGGACACCCGGTCGCCGCCGCATCCACCTTCTCCTGAGTTCTTTCGAGGAGGACACCCGAAGCCCTACCGGCCCCGGTCCGTGCTCATCGGCACCCGAAACCCATCCACACACCCCGCGCTCAATCTCGGAGGCCACCGTGAACACCCACCACGAACCCCAGCGGCCGCCCCGCTGTACCTGCGCCGGTCAGCGGCGCGGAGTGAGCTGGATCCGGCTCACCCTCGCCATCGTCATCTGGACGGCCGGGTGTGTGACCGCAGCGCTCACCGTGCCAGGGATCGCGGACGCGACTACCCATCTTGCTGCGGCGACCCAGCTCAACCAGGTCATCACCAACATTCGCAACGTCATCGTCGGTCTCCTGGTCGGGTTGGCCACGCTGTTCGCCACGATCGGCGGAGTCCGCTACATCCTGGGCGGCGGTGACCCGAGTGAGATCGAGTCGGCCAAGCGCACGTTGCGGTATGCGGCGATCGGTTATGGCGTCGCGGTGCTGGCCCCGGCCCTGGTGGAGATCCTCAAGGGCATCGTGGGGACCAAGTGAAACCCCCGCTCACGCCGTGGCGGCTCCTCGCTGTGGTGGTCTTGGCGGCCTCGATCGCAGCCGGGTTGGTGGTGGTCGAGATCGCCCAGGCCCACGCCGCCGCCTCCAGCACCGTGGGTGTGACCCTGGATCCGGCCGGGTATCCGCTCGAGCCGACCCCGCCTGCGCCGTTGCCGTCGCAGCAGCCGTGGATCGAGGCGCCCGGAGGTCAGGATGGGACGCCGGTGAATCCGGCGCCCTCCAAGCCTCCGCCAGGGACGTTGTCGGGGCCGGGGAAGGTGTGCCAGGGCAAGACCAAGATGAAGACCCACGGGCTGAACCCCAACCCGGAAATGTGGTGCGAGGTATCGCCCGGCACGTGGGTCAAGGTCGACCCGAACGACGTCGAGGCCGTCCCGGGTCAGAAGGCGTGCGCGGGCAAGCAGAAACAGCTCATCAACCCGGCCGCGCCGCTCCCCGACACCCTGTGTGAGACCACTCCCGGGAAGTGGGAGCAGGATCCGACCTCGCCCTACAAGGCGCAGAGCGCGGCCAAGAAGGATCAGTCGTGCGGCTTTGGTGACGTCGCGTGTTACGCCAAGCAGGCGATCAATGGCTGGTTCGCCGACCTGATCGCCTCGGCGAAGAAGCCGATCCTGGATTTCGTCGCCCGGTCGTTGATGGGCACCCCGGAGATCAGCTCCACGAGCATGCAGCGCGTGCGGGAGATGTGGGGCGTGACCCGCACCATCGCCAACACCTGCTTTGTTCTTCTGGTCACCGTCGCCGGCGTCTTGCTCATGGCGGGCCAGTCGTTGCCCGGGCAGATGTCGGCCAGGGACCTGTTGCCTCGGGTGGTGCTGGCGTTCCTGGCGGTCAACTTGTCGCTGATCTTCCTCAGCTACGGGATCGACTTCGCCAACGGGCTAGCCGAGGCGTTCCTGCGCGACGGCCCGCAGAAGATCAACCCGAGCGTGCTGGCCGACGTGATCGGCGGCAGCATGACAGCCAACATCGCCTCCGGCGGAACCTTCTTCGCCATCATCGCCCTGGTCGTCCTGGCCCTGGCGCTGTGCCTGGCCTTCATCTACATCATCCGCATCGCCTTGACCATGGTGCTGGTCTCGGCCGCGCCGCTGGCGTTGATGTTCCACGCACTGCCGCAGACCGACGGCCTCGCCCGGTTCTGGTGGCGCAGCACCCTCGGCGTCGGCGTCATCCCCGTATTGCAGGCGCTCACCGCCGCGACCGCCGCGCACCTGTTGTTCACCGAGACCAAGGACAGCAGTAGCGACTTCGCCGGAGTCCCCACCGGCAACGACCACTGGGACCTGCTGCTGGCGGTGGCGCTGCTGTACGTGATGGTCCGCATCCCGTCCTGGACCGCCCGCACGATCTGGCGCGCCGCCACACCCCGCATGCTCACCCAGCTCGCCAAGACCTTCATCCTCTACCGCGGAATCGGAGCCCTCATGAACCGCGCCGGACAAGCCAACCGCACCCAGGCCGCCGGACGAGGCACCGGCGGCACGGGCCGAGCCACTCGCAACCAACCACTACCGGATCGGCGCCAGCCCGGCCCCCGCCCTCAGCGGGAACAGGCTTTCCGACCCAGGCGGCCCGGACGCGGGCGAGGAAGTTCCTGGGACAACCCGCCGCCGTTCACGCCCAGAATGCCTCCCCTGCCGCCCGAACCAGGTGACCCCGAGCCGCCCGGCAACGGGCGAGGCGGGCGGCCGGTGCAGCTCCCGCTGTTCCCCACCCCGGCCCGGCCCTCGGGGGGCGCCGCCGGGCCGATGCAGCTGGCGCTGCCGATCCCGGTCTCGCGCGTCCCGCGCCCGACACCACCACCAGCCGCGCCGCCCGCGCCTCGGCCGGTCCGGCCGCCTCAGGCTCGGCAGTTGATGTTGCCCGGCATGCCCAGACGACCGGTCCCGCACCGGCAGATGGTGCTGTTCCGCGACCCGCCCCGGCGCACCCGGAGGAACCGATGACCCGCCAACTGGACGAGCCGCCGTTGACGGCCAAGATCCCCGCCGACGTCGACCAGCCCGACAAACTCATGTACGGGCTCACCGGACGGCAACTGGCCATCCTGGCTGCTACCGCCCTCGCCAGCTTCGGAGTCTTCACGGCGGTCCGCGCATGGTTGCCGCTACCGGTGGTGGTCGCTGTGGTCTTTCCTGTGGTCGCGGCAGGGGTCGTGGTGGCGGTCGCACGGCGCGACGGGATGGGCCTGGACCGGTTCGCCCTCGCCGCCCTCGCCCACGGACGCACGCCCAAGGAGCGAGTGACGGCCACCGATGGTGTCGCGCCGCCGCCTGGCTGGTGCCGGATGCGCGGAAAGCTTCCGGCGCCGTTGCGGCTACCGGCGCGGGCGGTCCGCGAAGACGGCGTCTTGGAGCTGGCCGAGGGCGGCACGGCGGTCTTGGTGCGGGCGGGAACCGTGGCGTTCGCGCTGCGCACCGCCAGCGAGCAGGCCGCACTGGTGGCGATGTTCGGCCGCTGGCTCAACTCCCTCGACGCACCCGTCCAAATCCTCGTGCGGGCCCGCCCCATGGACCTGTCCGGGCTGGCCTGCCACCTCACCGACACCGCGCACGAGTTGCCCGACCCCGCCCTAGAACGCGCGGCGCTCGACCACGCCGCGTTCCTCACCGACCTGCACCACTCCCGCGACCTTCTAGTCCGCGAGGTCCTCATCGTGATCCGCGACCACACACCAGCCCAACCCGCGCCATGGCTACCAGGCCGCAAGCGGCAGACGGCGCGCGAGGCCGGAGCCGCCGTCGTACTGCGGCGGGCCGCCGAGACCGAACGCGCCCTAGCAGCACTCGGGGTCACCACCGAAGTCCTGGACGCCGACGCCTGCACCACCGCCCTCGCCGAAGCCCTATCCCCAAGCGAGCCCCACCTCGCCGAAACCGCCGGCACCGGCGAGGTCATCACCACCAGCACCCACGACCAGGAGGCAAGTCGATGAAACTCGCGCTTGCACAGTTGCGATCAAAGACGCGTCGAGCCGACGGCGCCGCGGACCTCACGCAAGACCCGGCGGGCGTGCCCGGCCCCTCCGCGCTACGGGTCGGGGCCCAGTCGGTGGAGCTGCCCGGAGGTGTGTGTGCCTCCTTCGCGGTGGCCGGCTACCCGCGAGAAGTCACCGCGGGATGGCTAGAGCCTCTGCTCACCTACCCCGGCCGCCTGGACATGTCCCTGCACATCGAGCCGATCCCGCCGCTGATCGCGGCGCAGCGGCTGCGCCGCCAGCTCGCCCGGCTGGAGTCCTCCACCCGCGCCAACACCGAACACGGACGGCTCGCCGATTTCGGCGCCGAGGCCGCCGCCGACGACGCCGCCGAGCTTGCCGCATCCCTGGCGCGGGGCCACGGGCGGTTGTTTCGCCTTGGCCTCTACCTGACCGTGCACGCCACCGACCACACCGAGCTGAGCGCTGAGGTCGAACGGGTTCGGGCATTGGCCGCGTCGCTGCTGTTGGACGCGCAGCCGACCACCTTCCGCGCGCTGCAGGGCTGGACTTCCACGCTGCCGCTCGGCACCGACACGATCAGGATGCGGCGGGCCTTCGACACCAGCGCGCTCGCCGCCGCGTTTCCCTTCACCTCACCCGACCTGCACCCCCGGCTCGGGGAAACGCCGGTGGTGTACGGGCTCAACGCCTACTCCTCGGGCGTGGTGTTGTGGGACCGGTTCGAGCAGGACAACTACAACTCAGTCACCATCGCCAGATCCGGCGCCGGGAAGTCCTACTTCACCAAGCTCGAAGCCGCCCGGCTGATGTGTCACGGCGTGCACGTCGCGGTGATCGACCCCGAAGACGAATACGCCCTCCTCGCCGACGCTGTCGGCGGAACCCGCATCGCCCTCGGCTCCCCCCAAGTCCGCTTCAACCCCTTCGACCTGCCACCCGGGCAAGGCGAAGACACCCTGATCCGCCGGGCGCTGTTCATCCAGACCCTGATCGCCACGATGCTCGGTGAACCGCTCACCCCGACCGGGCGGGCTGTGCTAGATCGGACGGTCATCGCTACTTACGCCAAGGCTGGAGTGACCGCCGACCCGCGCACTTGGAAACGCCCTGCACCGGTCCTGGCAGACCTCGCCGCCCAGCTCGATCACGCCGCCACTGGCAAGGACGGCACCGACGCCGACCGAGAAGCGGCGGCCGAGCTGGCTGGACGGCTTGCCCCGTACGTGGCTGGTTCGTATCGCGGGTTGTTCGCCGGGGCGACTACGACCCGGCCCGAGGGGCATCTGATCGTGTTCTCGCTGCGGGACCTGGCCGATGAGGTCCGCCCGGTCGGGATGCTGCTGGCCTTGGATGCGATCTGGCGGCAGGTCGCCAACCCCGCAGACCGCCGCCGTCGCTTGGTCGTGGTCGACGAGGCATGGACGCTGATGCAGCAGAGCGAGGGCGCCAAGTTCCTCTACCGACTCGCCAAGTCCGCCCGCAAACACTGGACCGGGCTCGCGGTCGTCACCCAGGACGCCGCCGACCTACTGTCCTCCGATCTGGGCCGGGCGGTCATCGCCAACTCCGCGACCCAGCTCCTGCTCCGCCAAGCACCCCAGGTCATCGACCAGATCGCCGACACCTTCGGGCTCACTGAAGGTGAGCGGGCGTTCCTGCTGGCCGCCGACCGAGGCGAAGGGCTCCTGTGCGGCGGCGGCACCGCCGGAGAACGAGCCGCGTTCTGCGGCCACGCCAGCCCCTTCGAACACCACCTGGCCACCACCGACCCCGCCGAACTCGCCACCAGCACCGCCGCCCAGCCCGGTATCCAGCCCGACGAGGACGGAGACCCGCTGTGAGCCATCTCGCGCACACGCCGACCGGTCTCCTCCACGATGCCGGCGCCTGGACCGAGGTCCTCGTCCACTGGATCGATCACATGGTGAAGGAGCCGGTCCGCCTCGCCGAACTCGCCACCGGCTACGGGGCGGCGTTCACCGCGACCGCTCTCACCGTCGCCGGGACGCGGGCGCTGGTGTGGCGATGGCGCAACCGCCGCTTGGCCGAAGGTGCCCGGCTGGTCGAGATCGCGGTTCCACCCAAAGTTGAGGACGCCAGCGCTGCGGCCTGGTGGGCGCGGCTGATCGGCCTGACCGCACCCTGGTGGAAGCGGCTGATGTTCGGGCAGCAGCACCTTGCCTGGGAGTACCTCGCCGACATCAACGGGCTACGGGTGCAGGTGTGGGTACCTGGCACGATCCCGCTCGGTCTCGTGGAGAAGTCCATCCGAGCCGCCTGGCCCGGCGCCACCCTCACCACCCACCCGAGTCCAAGCCCGCCGATCCCGCTCGAAGCGGCGTGCGCCGGGGGACGTCTCACCGTGGCGCGCACGGACCATTTTCCGCTCGCCACCGACCACAAGGCCGACCCACTCCGGGGGTTGCTGGGCGCGGTCGCCGGACTGGGCAAGGGCGAGTACGCCGCCGTGCAGATCCTCGCCCGGCCCGTCGCTGGGCGCCGCCTAGCTCGTGCGCACAAGGCCGCCGCCGCGCTGCGCGGCGGCCGGTCCACCGCACCGCAGGCCGCCTTCTTCGACCTGATCACCCCCAGCGCGGGGAGTCGGAGCACTCACACGCACCTGGGCGACATCACCCGCACGCATCCCGAGAGGGCCGACCAGGTCCGGGCCATCCTCGGCAAGGCGGCCGGGCCGCGGTTCGAAGTCCAGATCCTGTACGCCGTCGCCACCACGCGCCGCGTCTCACTCAACAAGGCCCAGGGCCAGGCCACCGGCAAGGCCGACGGAGTCGGCGCCGCGGAGAAGGGCTGGCTACGCGGACACGCGCACGAAATCGCCTCCACCTTCGCCTCCTACACCTCCGCCCACCAATACCTCCGTCGCAAGCGGCTGCACGCACCAGCCGAGGCCATGGCCGCACGCAGACTAGACCGCGGCTATCTGCTGTGCGCCGAAGAACTGGCCGCGCTCGCGCACCTGCCCTACGATCTGGCCGCGCCCGGAGTGGTCCGCGCCGGTGCTGCCCCCGTCGCGCCCTCACCCGCCGTACCCGCCAGCCACCTCGACGGCGCCGGGCCCGTCCGCATCCTCGGCGACGCCGAGGCCGGACCCGCGCGCCCGGTCGCGATGCCGGTCACAGGAGGCAGAGAGCACACCCACATGGTCGGGCAGACCGGCGTCGGCAAGTCCACCCTGCTGTCCAGCATGATCCTGGCCGACGCGCACGCCGGACGCGGCGCCCTGGTCATCGACCCCAAGGGCGACCTGATCGCCGACATCCTCGACCGGCTCCCCGAACGCGCCATCGGCAACACGGTGGTGTTCGACCCGCTCAGCTCCGACCCGCCGCCCTGCATCAACGTGCTCGCCGGACCAGACCCGGCGTTCGCGGTCGAGTCGATCGTCACCACCTTCCGCCGCTGCTTCTCCTCAGCCTGGGGACCCCGGCTGGACGACCTGCTGCGGTCGGCGTGCCTCACCCTCACCCGCACCCAAGGCCCGACCGCCACCTTGGGTGAGGTCCCCCGGCTGCTGACCGACTCCGACTTCCGCGCCCGGCTGATCGGCAGGCTCGGCCCAGACGATGCGCTGCTGCGGGGGTTCTGGGACACCTACGAAGACCAGGGGCCGGGCGGCCGAGCGGCGATGATCAGCCCGGTCATGAACAAACTCCGGGCGGTGCTGCTGCGGCCCTTCGTCCGCCAAGCCCTGTCAGGGTCGTCCTCGACCGTGGACCTGAGGCGGATGCTGGATGACGGCGGGCTGGTGCTGGCCCGGCTACCCAAGGGCGTCCTGGGCGAGGACGCCACCCGGCTGTGCGGATCACTCCTGCTCGCCCACACCTGGCAGGCCATCACCCCACGCGCAAACGTCCCCGAAGCGCAGCGACGCGACGCCGCCGCCTACGTGGACGAGGCACACAACTTCCTCAACCTGCCCGGCTCCATCTCCGACATCCTCGCCGAGGCCCGCGGCTACCGCTTCGGCCTCACCCTCGCCCACCAGCACCTCACCCAACTACCCGCCGACCTGCGCGAAGCGCTGTCGGCCGACGCCCGCAACAAGCTGTACTTCGCCGTCTCACCCGAAGACGCCGACCGCCTCGCCAAACCCCTAGAACCGCTGATCACCGCACACGACCTATCCCACCTCGGCGGCTATCAAGCGGTCGGCCGGGTCATGAACGGCAGCTCGCCGACACCAGCGTTCACCTTCCGCACCCGACCACTACCCGAACCCGTGCCCGGTCGCGCGCAAGCCGTACGCGCCGCCTCCCAACATCACTACGGCGCTAAGACTGGTCCGGACGTGCGGCGCTTCCGCGCCCGTGACCCGTTCAGCCAGCCCGGCCAGCCCGGCGGGGAGGTGTCATGACGCCGCGCACCAGGCCCGCGCGCCGCAGCCGTTCCGGGGGCGGGCGGGCGCCGAGGACCAGTCCGGAGCTCATCGCCGAGCTGGCGTTCCGGCTCACCGATCGCGACCGGCAGATCCTTCGGCTGGTGTGGGAGCACCGCGTTCTCACCACCCAGCAGCTCGCCGCCTTGCGGTTCCCGAGCCTGGTCCGTACGCAACAGCGGCTGCGGGTGCTGCACCGGTGGCAGGCGCTGCTGCGCTTCCAGCCATGGGTCCCGGTCGGCACCGCCGCTCTTCACTGGGTGCTCGGGCCCGCCGGTGCTCACGTGCTGGCAGTCGAAGATGGCATCAGCATCCGCGAACTGGGCTACCGGCAAGACACCGCTTTGGATATCGCGGTGTCGTCCAAGCTCGGCCACCAAGTCGGAGTGAACGACTTCTTCGCCCGCTTGCACGCCTACGCCCGCCACCGCGACGACGGCACCCAGCTCCAGCAGTGGACACCCGAGCGGCGCTGCGCCTCGCTAGACGGAGGCCGGGTCAGACCCGATGCGTACGGCCGATGGAGCGAGACGGTCTTGGGGCGGGGGCCGGCGAGTGTGGAGTTCTTCCTCGAGCACGACAACGGCACCGAAACCCTCGCCCGCGTCGCCGCCAAACTCCACGGCTACGCCGCCCACGCCCGCACCACCGGCCACCTCACCCCGGTCTTGTTCTGGCTACCCAGCCCTACCCGAGAAGCCAACCTCCGCCGACTCCTGACCGATCCACCCGTACCGGTGGCCACCGCCGTCCACACACCAGACACGGCGCTGGAGGGACCAGCCGGAGCGGTGTGGTTCCCGGCCGGGGTCACCGCGCCTCGCCGCCGCTTGGCCGACCTCGCCAACGCATGGGAATTCACCGACCCCGAACCTGCGCGTGACGGCGACCAGTTCACGAGGGACACCTAATGCCCTTGGCCATCCTCGCGGCCGCCGCGTTCGTCCTGGTGTCGCTGTTCCTTGGTGCACTTGGCGGCGCGCTCGGCGCCACCTTCAGCAACGGCCCTGGCGAAGGACTGATGTGCCAGACCACACCCGGCAAGGCCGCCGCGCAGATCCCAGCGAACTATCTTGCGGCGTATGCGAAGGCGGGCGCCGAGTACGGGATCTCGTGGAACGTGCTCGCGGCAGTCGGGGCGGTGGAGTCCGACCACGGCCGGGGCAGGGGCTCGGGGATCAGGTCGGGTCGCAACTCGGCGGGCGCGGCCGGACCGATGCAGTTCATCTCCGGGACCTGGGACGGCTACGGCGTGGACGGCAACCACGACGGCAAGAAGGATGTGTACGACCCAGCGGACGCGATCCCCGCCGGAGCACGCCTGCTGAAGGCCAACGGCGCGCCCGAGCACATGGAGCGGGCACTGTTCGCCTACAACCACTCCGACATCTACGTGAAGAAGGTCCTGGCCCAGGCCGCCGCCTACGGCAAGGACGCGGGCGCGGCCTCATGCCCGGTGGTGCCGGTGGCGGCATCGGGGCGTGCGGCGGTCGCGATGCGTGCCGCGCTGCGCTACCTGGGCACCCCGTACTCGTGGGGTGGCGGCGGATCTGACGGACCCACCTCGGGCATCGCGCAAGGCGCGGGCATCGTCGGGTTCGACTGTTCCGGCCTCACCCTCTACGCCTGGCATCAGGCCGGGGTCTCCATCCCGCGGACCTCACAAGACCAGTGGGCGACCTTGCCGCACGTGCCGGCCGGACGCGAGGCTCCCGGCGATCTGGTGTTCTTCCAAGGCGCACTGGGCACCATGAGCCAACCCGGACACGTCGGCCTCGTCCTGGGTGGCGGAAAGATGATCGAGGCTCCCCACACCGGCGCCCGCGTCCGGATCAGCTCCATCCGGACCCGATCGGACCTGGTCGGCTACGCCCGCCCCGGAACCGGGCCCTACACGGCCTGACCGCATCAAGCTGCCCACATGACCTAGCGCTCCCTGCCGAGAATTCCGAAGCCGAGCGCACTGCCAGCCGGATGGCAACTTGGTTGCCCACGTACCGACTGGTCAACTACTCGCTGTGCTGCGCCGCCTCGTGCGCGGCGGTCTCCAACTCGGCCAGCGCAACCGGGTCGGTCGCGACGTTGAGATCGATCAGGCCCAGGTGCTCGGCCCGCTCGATGATCGCCATGAGGTTGATGATGTTCTGTCTGGTCCAGTTGAGCCGCTCTGCCAGTTCCTCGACCTCGATGAGCGTCTGGTCGCGGTCGCCTTCCGCCGCCGCTCGGTCGGCCTGTGATGCCGTCCGGTCACGGCGCGCGGCGAACCGGTTCTGCGCGTCGGCGTGCCGGTCGTGCCGCTCCGCCTCCCGGTCCACCTTCAGCGTCAACAAGAAAGCCCGCAGCGCTGCGCGATCAACGCGATTGGAGGCCCGGTCCTCATCATCCGCGCGCTGCTGCTGCTCCGGCGTTCGTTGCCCAACCGGCTGCCCTGCCGCGCGGTCATCACGCAACTCGGCAAGGCGCAACAACTCCGACATCCGTGACGCACCCGTCTCGGCCAACCGCGTCGCCTCGACCGCCCGCGCGGCCCGCACCGCAGCCCGCTCGTCACGACCCTCAGCAGCGTCGTCCCGGGCCTCGGCGGCCAGGTCACGGCTCTGGCCGACCTCTCGGCGCCGCTCAGCCGCAGCAACCGGCTCCGGCCCGGGACCAGGCCTCGCATCTGAACCGAGACCAGGATCGGGCGGCGCGCCCGCCTCACCAGTGGTCGCCAACCGCCCGTGCAAAGCCGCCGCGACCCGCACCGCCAACACACTCAACGGCTCGTCTGGATGCTGCGCCGCCATCCCCTCCAGCAACACCACCACAGCGCCGACCTCGCCCCG
This sequence comes from Actinomadura barringtoniae, assembly GCF_017573505.1. Taxonomy (GTDB): domain Bacteria; phylum Actinomycetota; class Actinomycetes; order Streptosporangiales; family Streptosporangiaceae; genus Spirillospora; species Spirillospora barringtoniae. Next base: position 850 of record NZ_JAGEOJ010000026.1, on the reverse strand, counting down.
GTCCAACATCGTCCCCCATCTCCTCGGCCGGACAAGACCTCTACACAAAGGCTAGACCGGCGCTGTCGACCGCCGAAACCGTGTTCACCATGAACCTCACTTCGGAACGGGACATTCATCCTCAGCCGCCTATGCCGTCCACTCAACGCCCTAGTGAACGCGCATCAGCCGGTGATTCCGGTCGCAGGCCGCAGGTATGAACGACGCGGAGGTCAGGCTGTACCGCGCGGGTGCGACGGGAAGGTCCAACTCGCCCTCGCGCATCAGACGATCGTCAAGGACTGGCGCACTGCACGACCTCGGCCCGGAATAGGCGAGCACGATCGTCCACGAAAGCGACGCAGGCTGGCGGCGGCCGAGTCCCCCACGGTCTCGGCCGCACGCCGCACCCACAAATATCGGCCGGGCTCAACGACGCCTAGCGTGCCCTAAACCCCCCAGCTCAGGCGCCCCCTGAACGTCGGATCCAGCGGCCGATGCGCACGAGATTAGAGGCGCGATCCCCACACCTCCACCGCTCATGCCACCGGTGCGATGAGCGGCCGGTCCTGCGCGGCCAACGGCCACAACCCGCCGGGGCAGGTACGGGCTCGGATGCGCGGAAATTGGGCGGCAACCATCGGCCTGGCATCGGGGTCCGGACGCGCGGCGCTCGGGCCGTAGAGCGCGTCACCGCGCCCCTGGCGGGACGCGGTGACCTCCGGGTGCACTGCGCGGCGGGCGCGCGGACGCACCGGTTTAGGGGGCGGTGGTGCCGCAGCTGTGCGGGTCCAGGAAGCTGCATAGGCTGCACCCGCCCGCACCGTCGCAGCCGTTCACCTCGGAAGCAGGCACGATGCCGTGGCTGAGA
>NZ_JAGEOJ010000025.1 GCF_017573505.1 Actinomadura barringtoniae | reverse complement strand
GAAGACCCCTATGGGCCCCTCACAACCAACCGGGATCACGCTTCCGGCCGGGAAGTTCTACTCCTATGCGCCCAGCACCGTGGAGGAGGGGAACACGCGCCACGTCTTCTATTGCGGCAACACGGTCAGCGGCGTGTTCCACGACAACGTCATGGTGAGCGTCGGCACCAAGACCAACGGCACCTGGGCCTACACCACGCCGCGGGTCGCCTTCGGCCCGAGTCAGTCCGTGGGCTGGGCCAACTATCACACGTGTGATCCCGAGGTACTGCGCGGCGCGTTCACCTGGAACGGCCACACCTATCCATGGGCGATCTTCTTCACCGCTTTCGGTTGCGCGACCCAGGATTCCGCGTGCGCCGGCACCGACAAGGCGTCGCCGAACCAGCTCGGCGTCGCCTTCAGTGACTCCCTGGACGCCTCCCCCTCGGACTGGAAGATCTATCCGACGCCCCTGATCTCATACGACAGCGAGTTCGGCGGTAGGTGCGCGACGAGCGACTACTGCGTCGGCCAGCCCTCGGCGACCTCGATCAACGGTGCCGGCCAGTTCCTTCTCTTCTACCAAGGCAAGGGCGGCTTCGTGCGCCGTCAGGTCGACCTCTCGGACGCCACCAAGCCCGTCATCGGTGACCCGCTGGTGCTGAAGCAGGACGGCCTGCCGAGCTATCTCCACAACGCCTCGCTCGTCTACTCGACCGAGCAGAAGCGTTTCTACATGTCCTACAACTCGGGAGCGTGGAACGTCGTCAAGAACGGCCCGCCGGTGCAGACCGACACCGTCATCGCCTCCTGCGACAACGACCTCGTCTGGAAGGGGGACGGCGTGTGGAAGACGGAGGACACGATCAGCGGCGCCCATTCCACCCACGTCTTCAACCACAACTCGGGAATCGTCCGGAATCCCTACGGCATGGCGGTGTCCACCTCACTCGACGTGATTCACACGGTCGCCGACACCCACTACTCCGATGGCACTTTCGGCGAGTGGACCTACCGGCTCTGGACCAACACCTACACGCCCGAGGCGACCGCGCAGGTCCGGACCCGCTAGTCACTCGCTAGTCGTCGGCGGCGTGTTTGCCGTTGGGCTTGAGCGGCGGCACGATGCGGGCGGCGCGTGAGGCGCCTCTGGGCAGGGCGTGGCGGGCCCTCGACGGGCCCGCCGCGCCGGGCGGGCGTGTGGCCTCGGGGTCGGGGATGGGGGCCGGGGACGGCTGGTCCCTCGGGGCTTCCTCGTCCTCGGTGGCCTCGGGAGTGTCACGCTCCAGTTCGGCGGCTTGCGATTCCTGCTCGCGCAGGTACTCCTCGAACTCCATCGAGTGCGCGGTGGGGAGGGTGATGATGCCCGGGTTGGCGTCCACCAGGAGGATGCGGCGGCCTGCGGCGCCGGCGTGGGTGAAGACCATCGCGGTGGGCGGGAGCTCTTGCAGTTGGGGTGCCTCGATGGCCAGTTCGCGGAAGCGCTGGCGGGCGTCGGTGGCGGGGATCGTACGGCCCCAGGCGGTCGAGCTGATGCCCTCGACCAGGGCGGTGTCGTCGGAGGCGGGGGCGGGGAGCGCGGACCAGACGGGGTCGGTCAGCTCGTTCCCGCGCACGCGGGCGAACGCGACGGTGCTGGCGTAGCTCTCGCCCGCGACGTCGGAGAGGGTCTCGCCGGCGGAGTCGGTGATCTCGGCGACGAGGAGGCGCTGGTCGGTGCCGATGTGCTCGGCGGCGATCCGGGCGTCGTCGGGGTTGCCCAGGCGCATGAAGCCGACGGCGGCGTGCCCGCGGCGGCCCAGGCGCTCGCGTACGTGCTCGGGGATCGAGCGGTACATCAGGACCAGGCCGGTGCCGGTCGCCTCGCAGGCGTCGATCAGGCGGTCCAGGACGTCGCCGCGCAGCTTCTCCGCGCCGCAGAGGAAGAGGGTGTGGTCCCAGCGGCCGGCGGGCGGCGACTCGCGGATCCGGTGGGTGAGGGCGGTCGTGACGTACGTGCCGAGGACGCGGTTGGTGAGGACGCCTGCCCGGCGGTCCATGGACACGACGTGCAGGCGGGAGGGCGGGAGGCGTACGGGCTCGGTGGCGAGGCGCTCCAGCTTGCGGAGCTGGGCCTCCAGGGCCCAGGCGCGGCGTACGACGATGCGGTCGGTGGCGTCGCGGCCGAAGAGCGTGGCGATCCGTTCGAGCTGGTCGTCGGTGAGCAGGCCGCGGCGCAGGTCGTCGCGCGGGTCGCCGACCTGGGCGAGCACCCGGAGCGCGGCGGTGATCTGCGGGATCGTCGCGTCGTTGCCGAGCACGTCGATGATCCGCTCGAGGATGGAGTTGTCGAACGACAGGTCGCGCGTGCTGCCCTGCTCCTCGCCCGCGCTGACCACCAGGGACAGGACGTCGGCGAGGGCCTCGGGGCCGATCCCCTTGGTCGCGTCCAGGCGCGGCAGGTCGGCGGGCAGGACCCAGACGAGGGGGTCGTCGCCGCGGTCGGCGGCGAGGCGCAGGAGGTCGTGCGCGACCGCGCCCTCGGACAGGTCGATCACGGTGACCCTGGCGCCGACCGCGAGCCGCGCGGCGCCCATCGTCGTCACGGTCGCCGCCCAGCCCGCGAGCGTGCCGCCGACGACGTCCACCCGGTCGACGCCGGGCGGGACGGCCACCGGGTACCACTCGCGCTGGCTCTCGAACGCGCGGCGGCGGCGTTCCCAGTCGCGGTAGGCGGCCTCGTGCTCCTTTTCGGCCGCGTCGCGTTCGCGGCGCTTGGCGGCCCGTTCACGCTCGCCGACCTCGCGCGCCTGGTCCAGCCTCGCCCGTACGGCCCGCTCGTCCCTGCGCAGCGCCGAGCCGGTGATGGCCAGGACGACCCCGCAGGCCAGCAGGGCCACGCCCGCGAACGCCCAGGGAAGCACCCCGGCGATGCCGCACACGAGGAAGAGCGCCACTCCCACGCCGGTGCCCGCCGTCGCCATCCGCAGCGGCCGGACGGACATGTTCTCGGCCGGGGTGCGGAGCTCGGGAACGACCGGTGCCGGGGGCGCGGCGTCGCTCGGCTCCGGGCGGGCGGGGGCCGGGCCCGGATCGGTCTGTACCTGCGCGTAGCGCCAGCCGACATAGACGCGGTCAGCCTGGATCAGCCGCGCCATCGCCGAGCCGCTCGCCATGTCGGTCACTTCTGAGACCCCTGGGAGTTGCGAGATTGAAAGGAACGCCTGGGGGCTGGATTGGGTTGGTTTCCTACCCGGACAGAGTAAAGAGCTTCCGGGTGTGCTGCGCCACGTTCAACCGAACGCGCATGGTGATGACCGACTTGCTCCCCCAATTCGGTCACGGGGTTCACCTGCGGCAAAGATCGGACACCAAGGTCACCGGGCGTGGCCGGATCCGGCCACGCCCGGTGCAGGCATGTCTCAAATGGCGAGCCGAGCGGTCCTAAATCAGCGGACGTACGGCACGCCGCCCTTGGTCCACCGCAGGTCCGCCTCGTACATCACGCGCTTGAGCGGCTTCAGCGAGGCCGCGCCGTGGAAGACGATCCGCCACGCGCCACCGTCGTACAGCGCGTCCGCGCCGCCCGGACCGACGATCTTCCCGCCGAAGCCGGCCGTCGTCATCATCGGCTTGGCGCCCTTGGTGTACGGGCCGCCGAGCTTCGAGGCGATCGCGTAGCGCGTCTGGTAGTTGTCCTTGCTGAAGACACCGGCCGAGTAGAACAGCACGTACTTGCCGCGCCGCTTCACCAGGTCGGGCGCCTCGACGGTGTACGGCTCGGTCTTCAGCCGCAGGATCACCTTGTACGACTTGGTGAGCCGCTGGCCGTCCGCCGACACCTTGTGCAGGACGAGGTAGGACGGGCGCCACGGCTTCGCGCCGTTGTAGCCGACCTTGTAGAGCAGGTAGCGGCTGTTGCCCTCGGTGTAGCTCGCCGGGTCGATCAACTCGGCCTTGGCCTTAGCGTTCGTCGGGTCCTTGCAGACCAGCGGCTTGGCGGCGGGCTGGAAGGGTCCGAGCGGCGACGAGGCGACCGCGACGCCGATGCACTGGTGCTTCAGCGTCTTGTTGGCGGCGGCGTAGTAGAGCAGGTACTTGCCGTCCTTACGCCGCGACACGTCCGGCGCCCACGTCTTGCCCGTACGCGCCCAGGCGCCGAGCTTGGGCAGCCCGTCCGCACTCCGCAGAGTCCAGGGGCCGCGCGCCGAGGGGGCCGTCGCCACCGGCAGGTTCTTGCCGCCGGTGTTGGTGGCGTACGCGTAGTACGTCTTCCCGGCCTTGAGGATCTCGGGATCGGCGAAATTCTTACCGATCACCACCTTCGGCGACCCCGCGGCGGCCGCGGTCGCCGCGTCGGCCGACCCGGCCGCCCCGGTCCTCTGGGCCTTCGAATCAGACCCCGCCGTCACGGCGACGGCCGTTCCGGCGGAGGCGAGAACCGCGGCGGCGGCGAGGGGAACCGCGACGCGAGAGGAAACACGCATGAGTCTCTCCTGATCACGAACGGCGCCGAGCCCGGTACTGCGAGTTCGGCGCTGGGGGGAGCCACCGGCACGCGTGCGGGGAACGCGGAGGCCCGGAGCAGGCCCCGCGGAGGCGTGGATCAAGCTCGGGGGACGGTATCCCAGGCGTACCACGATCAACAACCGTTACCGGACAACCTGGACTTGCCGGTATCGTCCGAGATTGCCGGGCCCCAGGATCTAGGAGTGTGCGTGTCGCTCATCGGCTGGCCATTGATATGCCTGCTGGTCGCAGCGGCGCTGGTCGTGCTGGTCGGCACGGTCTGGGCCTGGCCCAAACTCGCCGGGCGCGGCGTCGGGATCGTGGTGGGCCGTCTGGGGCTGCTCGGCCTCTGCCAGGTGCTCGTGCTGCTGACGACCTTGTCGCTGGTCAACAAGCAGTTCGGCTTCTATGCGACGTGGGGCGAGCTGACCGGGATCGGTGGCGGCGGCGCCCCGGGCCCGGTGATCCAGAACAAGGGCAACGGCGGCGCGCTGGCGGGCGCGAAGCTGATCAAGCTCAAGCCGGAGTTCAACCTGGGCGGCGACCCCCGGCAGGACGGCGAGGTCGACACCGTCAACATCCGCGGGGCGCGGTCCGGCCTGCACGCCCACGGCTACGTCTACCTGCCCCCCGAGTACTTCCAGCCCGGCGGCGAGAAGAAGCACTTCCCGGTCGCCCTGGTGATGAGCGGCTACCCCGGCGCCGTGCGCAACCTGATCAGCCAGGTGAAGGTCCCGCAGACCGCCCGTACGGAGATCAAGGCCGGGCGCGTGAAGCCGACCATCTACGTGATGATGCGGCCGTCGCTCGCCGAGGGCCGCGACACCGAGTGCATGGACATCCCCGGCGGCCCGCAGGTCGCCACGTTCTTCTCCCAGGACCTGCCGGAGGCCGTCGCGGCCCAGTACCGGACGGCGACCTCGCGGAACGGCTGGGGCACGCTGGGCCTGTCCACGGGCGGCTACTGCTCGCTGAAGCTGGCCATGCGCTACTCCAACGTCTTCTCCGCGGCCGCGTCGATGTCGGGCTACTACGGTGCGATCAAGGACGTCACGACCGGTGACCTCTACGCGGGCAGCGACGCCGTACGGAACGAGAACGACCTGTTCTGGCGCCTGAAGAACCTCCCGCCGCCGCCCGTCTCGGTGCTCGTGACCACCAGCAAGGTCGGCGAGCAGAACAGGGTGGGCACCGACCGCTTCCTCTCCATGGTCAAGCCCCCGATGCAGGCGGCCTCGATCACGTTGGACAGCGGCGGCCACAACTTCGGAACGTGGAACAAGGTCCTGCCCCCGATCCTGCGCTGGATGAGCCAGCGACTCACCGCCTGACGGCGCCCCGGGCCAGGGTCGGGTATCGCGGTGAGGGTGGGAAATGGCGACGGAGGCCTCCGCGACCGCTTCGCTGCTCTGGTCACCGCCGTCGTGGCGGTGCTCGGCACCGCGCTGATCATCGCAGCGGCCTGCTCGGGCCCCGGCAAGCCCGTACGGCAGGACAAGGCCGCCGGCCCGCTCGCCTCGCTCGGCCCGCGGCTCGTACAGCAGCCGGGCGCCCCACCGGGCTCGCAGTCCGCCCCGCAGTCCGCCCCGCAGTCGGAGCCCACGCCGGTCGCACGGGCCGAACGCAGGCTCGACGACCGCCCGGCCAGGTATCCCCGGGCCGTTCGCCTGCATGACGGCCGGATCCTGGTCAGTGTGGCGAGCACCGGCGAGGACGACGGGGTCACCGAGCTGGCGCGCTTCTACGAGAGCACCGACGACGGCGCGAGCTTCCGGCCGGTGTCCGAGCTCCGCGACGAGCAGGCCACGGGCGGCCGTGGCGGCTGCTGCGGCAGCATGCTGGAGCTGCCCGGGCAGATGGGCGCCCAGCCCGCCGGAACGCTCCTGTGGGCGTGGACGGTCGGCATGAAGAACCACGCCCCGGGCCGCCGCGCCGAGCTGCGCGTCTGGCGGAGCACCGACGGCGGCCGCAGCTGGGGCTACCTGTCCAGCTGCGCGACGGCCCCGAACGGCACGCCCTGGGACCGCGGGCTGTGGGAGCCGGAGCTGTCCATCGACTCGCAGGGGCGCCTGGTCTGCTACTTCTCCGACGAGACCCAGCGCGGCCACGACCAGGTCATCGCCCAGACGATCTCCACCGACGGCGGCGCCACCTGGGGCGCGGTCACGACGGTCGTCGCGCTCGGCGGCGGCGCGCGGCCCGGCATGCCGGTCGTGCGGCGGCTGCCGAACGGGACGTACGTCATGTCGTACGAGGTCTGCGGGCGCAGCTCCGACGCCTGCCAGGTGCGCTACCGGACCTCGGCCGACGGCGTGAGCTGGGGTGACCCGGGCAACGGCGGGACCACCGTGCGCACCTCCGACGGCAAGTACCTCTTCCACGCGCCCACGATCACCTGGGTGCCCGGCGGCGGCCCCGACGGCCGCCTCCTGATGGTCGGCGGCCTCCTCCGCTCCTCCGACGGCAAGCTGTCCCGGCCCGCGAGCGGTTCGACCCTGCTGGTGAACGTGGACAACGCCCAGGGCCGCTGGTACGAGCAGCCCTCCCCGGTCTCCGTCTCGTTCTCCTCTAGGCCCGAGCACGACGAGGTCGTCTGCGACAACTACAGCTCCGCCCTCCTGCCGGTCGCCAACGGCCGCAGCCTGCTGGAGGTGGCCACCGAGGCCGACTCACATGGAACGTGCCGGGCCTCCTTCGCCACCAGCCCCCTGGACCTGACGCCGAAGCCCCCCAAGGCCGGCTCGTACCGCGTTCGCAACGCGAGCAGCGGCCTTTGCCTGGACGGCGTAGGGCCAGGCGACACCGTGCAGCAGTTGCCCTGCGACGACCGCCGTCCTCGTCAGAAGTGGACGATTTCCGGGGGCCCGAACATGCAACTCCGCAACGCCAAGACAGGTCGTTGCCTGGGAGGGGCCTGCCCCGGCCCGGGATGGGTTCTCACGCAGGTCTCCGAGGTCTACTACAAGATGACGGCCCCCACAGGGGCGGCCTGCATGCAAGCCTCAGGCTCCATCGCCGCCCAGTCCACCTGCACCGGCCGAGCCACCCAGCTATGGCGCCTGGAGCCCCGCTAACGGATGCTGCGGCAGGACGCGCCCGAACAGGTCCGGTAGCCGTCCAGCACGCCCTGGAGCTCGGTCTGCCGCGCGGGCGGCATCTGCGCCGCCAGGCTGCCCAGCTCGTACGGGTCCCGGCTCAGGTCGTAATACTCTCTGTCGCCATTCTCGTACTCAACATAAAGCTCCGAGGCGGTCCGCACCGCCGAATATGTCGGCGGATTACCGCCGTACTTCTTCGGCAGGTCGGGGTCGTACTTGTTGAACTTGGGCCCCAGATGCTCGATGAACGCGCTGATCCGCCAGTCAGGCACCTGCGCCCCATGCAACAACGGCACCAAGGACCGTCCATCGGTATTGGCGGGCGGCGTAAGCCCGGCAAGCTCCTCGAACGTGGGACACAAATCGGTGTTCTGCGCGAAGCGAGCCTCAGTAGTCCCCGGCTTCACTCCCGGCCCGGCCACGATCAGCGGCACCCGGATATCGGTGTCGTAGGCCGTGAGCTTCCCCTCTTCCAACCGGTGCTGCCCCAGGTGGTAGCCGTTGTCGGAGTTGAAGACGAAGTAGGTGTCGTTCCCCAGGCCCTTGGCGTCCACGGTCTGCTGCAGCCGCCCGATCATCCGGTCGACCGACTGCACGGCCCGCACCCGCTGCCGGTAGGCCTCGTCGATCGCCTTGATCTGCCGGGGCCGCAGCCGCGGATACTTGCGCAGCCATCCCGGCTTGTCACTGATGTCGGGCTCGTTGAATCCGGGCGTCCGAGGCGCCTTCAGATTGCCGAACGAATGCGAGTCCTCCGGCGCCGCAACGGCCGGCGAATGCGGCGAGAACGTCGACACCTCAAGCATGAACGGCTGACCCGCCGCCGCGGACCGGTTAACGAAGTCCACGCTCTTGTCCGACACAACGGTGTTCAGGTAATCCCCGGGCTTGCGCCCATGATGGGTGATCGTCCCGTTCCCGTTGAGGTCATAGTTGTACATGCCATAACCGAGCCCGGTGACCTGCCACTCGGTCCACCCGGGCGGCACATAGGTCCTCGTCGCACCCTGCCGCTGATTGGGCTCGTACCCGTTCAGGTACTTCCCCATCAGCGCGGTGTTGTAGCCCGCCTTCTGCAGCGCCACGGAGAACGTCTGCTGCTCGTTCCCGTTCGAGTTGAACACATCGAACCCGCCCGTAGGCGGATCGTTACTGCGCACACCCGTGTTGTGCGGATACTTGCCCGTCAGGATCGTCGCCCGCGAAGGGCAGCACAACGTATCGGCGACAAAGTAATTGGAGAACGTCATCCCCCGCTGCTGAAGCCGCTTGACGTTCGGCATGTACTTGACCAGATCCCAGTCCAGGTCATCGGTCAGCACATAGACGATGTTCGGCTTCTTGGCCTGAGCAGCCGTCACCCCGGGCTTCGGAGCCCCCTTACCGCCACCCCGCCGGTCCCCGCCCGAGGCTCCGCATCCCGCGAGCAACAGTACGGCGGCGGCGAACGCAGCCACCAACCGCCTCGGCCTCGCGCGGAGCATCACATACCTCTTCCGGCTAAACGGGGCCAACAAGACGAACGGGGCCGCCGACGTCAGCCTAAGGCATCCTCTCGGATGCCGACCTGGAGGGCGCCTTCGAGTCAAGGGCAGCCGCGCTCTGCTCACGAATGCGCGCCAGAGCCGCCTTCATCCGGGGCCGGAGCACCTTCTGCGAGGGAACCTCGACGAGGCGATAGACGATGTAGGCCGAAGGGAGCGCGACCGCGATGCACAGGCCGAGCAGCTGCCAGTCGGTGAGGTTGTCCCGGTAGAACTCCCACAGGACCCGCCCGATGGTCTCGTGCACTAGGTAGAGCGGGTAGGTCAGCGCGCCGAGCACCGTTCCGCCGCGCCAGCCCAGCCAGCTCAGCTTACGCGTGGCGACCAGCGCCATGATGAGGAACGCGAGGGTGACGCCGATCGGGATGGCGAGGTCGCGGCTCGGCGGCAGCTTCAGGTCGGGGTTGATGACGGTGGTGCGGTAGTAGGTCGCCATGGCCCAGCTGGCGAGCGTGATGAGCCCGAGCACCAGGTTCGGGCCGAAGCGCCACATCAGGTAGAACGCCATGCCCGCGACGAAGTACGGCGCCCAGATCGGGAACAGCATCACGATCAGGGGCTTGAAGTCGGACTCCTGCGCGAACAGGCCTGCCAGCAGCCAGGCCACCATGAAGGTCACACATCGGCGGTAGGTGATGCCCCGCCAGATGAGGAACGCGATCAGGATGTAGAAGTGCAGCTCCACCCAGAGCGTCCAGTAGACGCCCTCCATGGGCTGCGCTCCCACGCCTTCCTGAAGCATCGTGAGATTGGGCAGGAACGCGTCCAGCGGACCGCGCCCCTCGGGCCCGGGCGCGATCTGGCTCACGCCGGTCGTCGCCCACAGCACCAGGGCGAGCACGACGGCGAACCAGTAGGCCGGGAAGATGCGGACGATCCGGGACGCGGCGAACTGGTCCATCGTCCGGCCCCACGAGCTCATCAGGATGACGAAGCCGCTGATGAGGAAGAACAGATCGACCCCGAGGTTGCCGTACTGGGTGATCTGGCTGAGCCCGTGGAGCTTGTAGTAGTTCTCGGGGCCCCAGCCCGCGGAACGGGCGACGAAGTGATGCATCATCACCGCCGCCGCCGCGACGAAGCGGAGCGTGTCGAGCTCGCGCAGCCGCCCTTGGCCGCGCGGCTGCCGGGGCAGCAGATTCGGCAGTTCGGCGCTGGCGGTGGCCCCGCGTGACGGGACCGCCTCGGGCTGCAACGTTCCATGCGACGCCGGGGCAGCATGCGGCTGCGCGGCCGCATAAGGCTGCGCGGAGGCGCCATGCGATGCGGCTGCGTAGGGCTGTGCGGCCGTATGAGCCTGTGTGGGCCCATGCGGCTGGGCGGCCGTATGAGCCTGTGCGGGGCCATGTGGCTGCGCGAGCCCACCCTGCTGAGCAGCACCGGGTGGCTGGCCCGCGCCGGGCGGGTTCGCCCACCACGGGCCTGTCGCGTTCCCGCGGTCCTGGGGGTCGGGGTTACCTGGGCCGGAGGGCGGGGCCTCTGTGCTCATCGACCTGCTCCGGCTGGGGGGACTTTGAAGCCCTGGCTGCGGCGGCGCTCTCGGCGCTTGGTGACCAGGAGTTCGGCGGCCGTGTCGATGTCGCCGTCCCACACGACGCGGCCGTGCTCCATGAAGATGCCGCGGGTGCAGAGCTGACGCAGGAGGGTGACGTCGTGGGCGACGATGACCATCGTGCGGCCACTGTTCTTGTATTCGATGAGGCGTGCGATGCACTTCTCGCGGAAGAGGGGGTCGCCGACCGCGAGGACCTCGTCGATGAGGAAGACGTCCGGCTCGGTGTGGACGGCGATGGAGAACGCCAGGCGCATGAACATGCCGGAGGAGTAGAAGCGCACCGGCTGGTCGAGGAACTTGCCGATGTCGGCGAACTCCACGATGGAGTCGAACTTGCGCAGCGTTTCGGCACGGTCCATGCCGAGGATGGCGCCGTTCAGGAAGACGTTCTCGCGGCCGGTGAGGTCCGGGTGCAGACCGGCGCCGACCTCGATCAGGCCGGCCAGCCTGCCCCTCACTAGGGCGCGGCCCGTATCGGGCGGCAACACCCCCGAGATGACCTTCAGCAAGGTGCTCTTGCCGGAGCCGTTGACGCCCAGGAGTGCGACCGACTCGCCCACGTCCACGGTGGCCGAGACCTCGTCGAGCGCCACGAACTTCTCGCGGAGCTTCTCGCGCTTGAGGGCGCGAACGGTCATGGTCTTGATCGAGTGGGCGTGCCGCAGCGTGAACCGCTTGGTCACCGCGTCGATGACGATGGCTTCCGTCATGTCACAGCTCCTCGGCGAACCGGCGCTGGAGGTGGGCGAAGACCAGCTGCCCGCACACCAGCACGACCAGGCCGAACCCCAGCGAGACCAGGCCGTCCCGGGTGAGGTGCGGGGGGAACACGAAGGTCCGGTCGGTGGTCGGCCACCAGAAGGCGCGCTCGAACAGCAGCACCGCGTCCGCCAGCGGGTTGGCCAGGTAGAGGTCGAGCGCCCAGCCCGGCGAGGTGTCCCGCACCACGTGCCACGGATAGATCATCGGCACCGACCACGTGACGAACAGGGTGGCGATGTCCACGACCTTGTCCGTGTCGCGGTAGAAGACGTGCAGCGCCGAGCACATCAGGGCGAGCCCCATGCCGAGGACCGCCACCAGGGAGAAGCCGAGCGCCGCAGAACCGAGGGCCAGCATCGATGGGGACCAGCCCCAGGCGATCGCCACGCCCAGCACGATCGCCACCCCCGGGATCAGGTGGACGATCGAGACCAGCAGGGACGCGACCGGGAACAGCTCGCGCGGCAGGTAGACCTTCCGCACGAGCGGCGCGTTCCCGAGGATCGAGTGCGTCCCGTTGATCAGGGTCTCGTTGAAGAACGAGACCAGGATCAGCCCGGAGAACATGAAGATCGGGAAGTGCTGGACGTTCTTGCTCATCCCCAGGAAGATCCCGACGACGAAGAAGAACACCGAGAAGTGCGCGGCCGGCCGGACGTACGACCAGCCCATCCCGAGCAGGGACCCCTGGTAGCGGGAGCGCAGCTCGCGGCGGACGATCAGCCTGAGAAGGTAGCGGCGGCGCATGACGTCGCCGAGCCCGCCGCCCTTCCCAGGCTCGACCAGTTCGCCTGTGGCCGCGTCCCCCGACACCACCGTCATTTCTTGTCGGTCCTACTGGAGGACGCCGACTCGAACGTGGTGACCCACTCCTCCTGGGAGGTGAGCTGCGGCAGCGCGTCCCGGTACTCCTCGCTGAGCCTCGCCCAGTCCTTGCCGAGCTGGGTGTGCAGCGCGGAGGCGCGCTTGATCAGCGACCAGAACCGCTGCGGGTCGCGCTGGTACCAGGCGACCTTGGTGCCGTCCGCGGACGAGACCAGGGCGCTGTCGAACTTGGTCAGCAGCCACCAGGTCTGGTCGACGTGCGGCACGACCGCCTCGGGGTGGGTCTTCGGCAGCGAGGCGACGGGCCGCAACTGCCGCAGACCGCCGACGATCGCGGTCTGGAACATGGCGCGGCGGTTCCTCGGCGGCACCGCCTCACGGCCCTTGCGCGGCGGCTTGCGGCGCCGGACGGGCGGGAAGGCGTCAAGGTCGGACTCGGCGCGCGCGTCGGTATAGCCGGCGCGCAGATCGCGGAGCTCGCCCATCTTGGTGACGATGGACGGGTGCAGGTCGCCGGGGCCCTTCAGGGCGTCCTCGATGGCCATCAGCATCAGCTCGGCGGTGGAGTACTGCATCGCCAGCGCGTGCTTGACGGTGATGAACAGGCTCTCCTTGAGCATGTTGCCGCCGCGCTCGTACGGGGAGTACATGAGCGCGGTGATGACGCGGTTCCGCTCGGTGAAGTACGCCTGCCAGTCGGTCATGACGTCCTTGGAGTGCCACGGCACGTGCCAGACGGCGGCGCCGGGCAGGGAGACGGTCGGTACGCCGGCGGCCTTGGCGCGCAGGCCGTACTCGATGTCGTCCCACTTGATGAAGAACGGCAGGGACAGCCCGATCTTGCGGATGACCTCGACCGGGATGAGGCACATCCACCAGGCGTTGTACTCCACGTCGGCGCGGCGGTGCAGCCAGTCGGTGTGGCGCAGCGGGGCGTGGGCGAGGTCGTGCGAGAGGTGGGTGTGCGGGGCGGGGACCATCCACCAGCGGTACTTGGCGATGGACTCGCCGAAGACGTGCAGGACCGAACGGTTGTAGAGGTCCAGCATGTGACCGCCGACGATCATCGGGCCCTTGGCCAGGTCGGCGAAGGTGATGGCGCGCAGGACGCCCTCGGGCTCGAGGATGACGTCGTCGTCCAGCAGCAGCGCGTAGGTGCTGCGGCCGCTCTCGACGGTCTCGTGCATGACGCGGGCGAAGCCGCCCGAGCCGCCGAGGTTGGCCTGGTCGATGACGCGGAGCTTGTCGCCCAGCGAGGCGGCGGCCTCGGCGAAGTCCTCATGGTCCTCGATGCGGTCGGTGCCCTGGTCGACGACGAGGATCTCGTCGATGGAGTCCAGGACGTCGCCGGAGCCGGCGAGGGCGACGAGCTGCTCGACGCAGAACTTCGGCCGGTTGAACGTGGTGATGCCGACGGTGGCGGTGCCGCGGGCGACCGGGGTGTCGGCGCACCACTCGGCCTGCTCCAGAACGGCGGTGCGGCCGTCGGCGACGATGTCGAACCAGTACCAGCCGCCGTCGATGAACGGGGCGAGCGGCAGCTCAACGGTCTCCTCGACCGGGGTGTCGGAGTCGACGTGCAGGGACTTGATGCGTTCCAGGTGGCCCTTGCCGGTGGAACGGTAGATCAGGATGGTGGCCTCGCCGCGCACGCGGACGCGGAGGGTCACCTCGTCCACGGTGCTCCAGCGGCGCCAGTAGCTGGCCGGGAAGGCGTTGAAGTAGGTGCAGAACGACACCCGGGCGCCGGACGGGACGACGATGCTCCGCCGCCCGACGATCTCGGCGCTGTCCTCCTTGGTGGCCGGCCGGTAGGAGCCGCCGACCCGGGACTCGCCGGTCTGGGTCTGCTCCGCCAGCACCTGCTCGGCGGCGCTCTGCAGGTCGGCCGCCTTGCGGCCGAAGACCACGTTGCCGTCCACGTAGAGCTTCAGCACGTCGAAGTCCCGTTCGCCGGGCATCACGACGCGGTGCAGCACCCGCATCTGGTCGTCGGTCATTCGTCCATTCCTCCGCTCACGAGCTGCTCGCCCTGTGCGAAGTGGGGCCGCAGCCGGTTGTCGACCATGCTGAGAGCACTGGCGATCGCCATGTGCATGTCGAGGTACTTGTAGGTGCCGAGGCGGCCGCCGAACAGAACGCCGTCCTCGCGCTTGGCGAGCTCGCGGTAGGCGATCAGCTTCGCCCGGTCCTCGGGGGTGTTGATCGGGTAGTACGGCTCGTCGCCGCGGACCGCGAAGCGGGAGAACTCCCGCATGATCACGGTCTTGTCCGCCGGGTAGGCGGTCCGCTCGGGGTGGAAGTGCCGGAACTCGTGGATGCGCGTGTAGGGCACGTCCTCGTCGGCGTAGTTCATCACCGGGGTGCCCTGGAAGTCGCCGGTCGGCTTGACCTCCATCTCGAAGTCCAGCGTGCGCCATCCGAGCTCGCCCTCGGCGAAGTCGAAGTAGCGGTCGAGCGGCCCGGTGTAGACGACCGGCACGCGGCCGGCGAAGTCGTCGCGGACGTCGAAGTAGTCGGTGTTCAGCCGCACCTCGATGTTCGGGTGGTCGGCCATGCGCTCCAGCCAGGCGGTGTACCCGTCGACCGGAAGTCCCTCGTACTTGTCGTTGAAGTACCGGTTGTCGAAGGTGTAGCGCACCGGCAGCCGGGTGATGATCTCGGCGGGCAGGTTCTTGGGGTCGGTCTGCCACTGCTTGGCGGTGTAGCCCCGGATGAACGCCTCGTACAGCGGCCGCCCGATGAGGGAGATCGCCTTCTCCTCGAGGTTGGTCGCCTCGGTGATCTCGGCGGCCTGCTCGGCGACGAGGGCCCGCGCCTGGTCGGGGGTGTACGCCCGGCCGAAGTACTCGCAGATGGTCGCGAGGTTGATCGGCATCGAGTAGATGCGGTCCTTGAACGTCGTGTAGACCCGGTGCTGGTAGCCGGTGAACGCGGTGAACCTGTTCACGTACTCCCACACGCGCTCGTTCGAGGTGTGGAAGAGGTGGGCGCCGTAGCGGTGGATCTCGATGCCGGTCTCCGGCTCGGCCTCGCTGTAGGCGTTCCCGCCCAGGTGATCCCGGCGGTCCAGGACGAGCACTCTCAGTCCCAGCTCGGTCGCGCAGCGTTCCGCGACGGTCAGCCCGAAGAACCCGGAGCCGACCACGACAAGATCAACGTTCACAAGTTTCCTCAGGGGTGTCCGGGGAGCGACGGTGTGCGAGTGTCTGCCGTTCTCTCAGGGAACGCTCAGACTCAGGAGGGCACTGCGTCGATAAGATACCTGCACAATCAGCCCGGTGTGACCCGTTCGACATAGTCGGCCAGGTTTGACCGATGTGTCATCCGTGGGGACTTTTCAAGCGTCATTTCGTAGCATTTCGCTGCACTCAGTAACTCTCCGACAGGAGCAAAGGTGGCCACCGACCCTGCCCTCCCTTCCAAGAAGGTCTTCCTGCACATCGGCGCGCCCAAGAGCGGCACGACGTTCGTGCAGGGCGTGCTGTGGCGGAACGCAGGGGCCCTTTATGAGGCAGGGGTGCTGTTGCCGGGCGGCTCTTTCGCCGCGCATGTGAGCGCCACCCGGGATCTGCGCGGGCTGGTCCCCGAGGAGGACGATCCGTCCAACGACTGGACCGGTACGTGGGACAGGCTCGTGACGCAGATCACAGAATCCGAGGCCCACACCGCGGTGATCTCCAACGAGGTCATCTGCGCGGTCGACGCCGAGCAGGCCAGGCGGGCCGTCGAGTCGCTCGCGCCCGCCGAGGTGCACGTGATCTATTCGGCCCGCGACCTGGCCAGCCTCCTGCCCTCGGAGTGGCAGGAGTACGTCAAGCACCGCTTCCACTTCGACTTCGACCACTGGCTGCGCGAGGTCGTCGACGGTCCCCGCCACGAGGGCGCCGCGCAGTGGTTCTGGAAGGTCCACGACATCCCCGAGGTGCTGTCGCGCTGGACGGCGGTCATTCCGCCCGAGCGCGTCCACGTCGTCACCATGCCGCCGCCGGGGAGCCCGCACGAGCTGCTGTGGCAGCGGTTCGCGTCGGTCATCGGCGTCGACCCCGAGGTGGTCGACCTCTCCAAGTCCCGGGCGAACGCGTCGCTGAGCTGGACCGAGACCGAGCTGCTGCGGCGGGTGAACCACGCGCTGGACCCCGAGGTCCCGATGTGGCTCTACCACCGGCTCGTCACCGACGTTCTGGCGCTCAAGGTCATGCCGGGCCGCGGCGCGCCCGGCCGGGTGGCGCTGCCGCCGGACCGCCGCGAGTGGGCCGAGCAGGAGGCCCGGCGGCTGGTCAAGTCGGTCGAGGAGGCCGGCTACACGGTGACGGGCGACCTGGACGAGCTGCTCCCGGCTCCCCCGGCCGAGGGCCGCGGCGAGGGCACGCCGCCGAACGAGCGCGAGCTGCTGGACGCCTCGACGCACGCCATCCTCGGCCTGCTCGAACGGATCTCCATGCTCCGCGAGGAGATCGGCGACCTGAAGAGTGAGAAGGCCGAGCAGCGGCGTACGGCGCTGCCCAAGGTCATGGCGCGCCACCTCAGCGAGCGCAGCAAGGCCGTATGGAAGATGCGCGTCGGCTACTGGCACCTGATGGAACGCGTCCGTGGCATCGAGCCGCCCATGCCCGAGCTCGACGAGAACGGCGAGCTGATCGAGGACGAGGACCTGGGCCCCGCCCTGTCCACGCGGACCCAGCGGACCAGCTCGCCGCAGTCCAACGTTCCGCAGCCCGACGTTCAGCAGTCCAACGTTCAGCAGTCCGGCGTTCCGCAGCCCGACGTTCAGCAGCCCGCTCCGTGATGGGGCCGCGCGTCGTCGCCGCGGTGGTGACCTACAACCGGCGGGAGCTGCTGGCCGAGTCGCTCGCCGCGGTCGAGGCGCAGAGCCGCCGCCCGGACGCGGTCGTCGTGGTGGACAACGCCTCGTCCGACGGCACGCCGGATCTGGTCCGTGAACGCTTCGGCGACGTCGACCTGGTCGAGCTGGCCGCCAACACCGGCGGCGCGGGCGGGTTCGCGGTCGGCATCGACCGCGCGCTCGCGCTGGACGCCGACCTCATCTGGCTGATGGACGACGACACCGTTCCCGAGCCGGCCGCGCTGGAGTCCCTGCTCGACGCGCGCGAACGCGCCGAGGAGGCCCCGGCGCTGGTGGCCAGCAAGGTGGTCTGGACCGACGGCCGCGATCATCCGATGAACACCCCGCGCGTGAAGCCCGGGGCGACCCGGGACGAGCTGCGGATCGCCGCCTCGGTCGGCTGTTCGCCGGTCCGCTCGGCCTCGTTCGTGTCGATCATGGTGGAGGCGGCGGCGGTCCGGGAGCGCGGCGGGCCGATCGCGGACTACTTCCTGTGGAACGACGACTTCGAGTTCACCACCCGGCTGCTGCGCGGGCGCCTCGGGCTCTACTGCCCGGCCAGCGTCGTCGTCCACAAGACCAAGACCTTCGGCGGCACCGACGCCGACCCCGGCGACCGCTTCTACTTCGAGGTCCGCAACAAGGTCTGGCTGTTCACCCGCAGCCCCGGCCTGGCCCCGGTCGAGCGCTCGCTCTACGCCGCCTCGACAGTACGGCGCTGGACCCGTACGTTCGCCGGATCGAGCGACCGCGCGACGCTGCGCCGCGGTCTGCGCAAGGGCCTGTGGGACGGGGTGCGGCGGCGGCCGCGCCCGACCGGCGAGGTCCTGCGCGACCTCGGCGCCTCCGATCAGTGACCCGGGCTGACGCTCGGTGACGTGCGGTGCCGCTGGGTGATCTACGGCAGGCCATCCGGAAGATTCACCCAGAAGGCGTCGCTATCATCCTTGGCGACGCAAACGACCACGGGGAGACGGAGACGGGCGTGAGTCCAACCAGCACTCCAGGCGACGAGCCGGACGACGACCGGACCGAGGACGACCGGACCCGGGCCGACTCGTTCGGGCAGCCGTCGGCGCCTCCGCCCCCTCCGCCGCAGTGGCTGGAGGACGGCCAGCTGCCGCCCGGCGGCCACCTGCTCCCCGAGGCCCCGGGCGCCTCCGAGGCTCCGCCCGCCCCCGAGCCGCCGAAGCCCGGCAAGCCCTCCAAGCCCTCGTCCTCGCGGGACAAGACGGTCACCGACATCGACATCAACGACTCGATGCGGACCCAGATGATCCCGCCGGACGCGTCGGCCGACGCCCAGACGACGATGTTCACCGAGTCGCCGGTGCCGCAGGAGCCCGCTAAGGGCCCGGCCCCCGACACGACCGTGACCGACGTCTCGGCGTACATGAAGTCGGCCGGGACCTCCGGCGGAGGCTCGGCGCCCGCCCAAGCCGAGGACGAGGACGACCTGTCGCCCCCGACCCGCCGCCAGGACGTTCCGCCCGAGCCCCAGCGCCCGGCCCCGCCCGCGGCCGAGCCGCCCACGCCACCCGCTCCGCCCGCTCCTGCGTACGAGGCTCCCGTCGGTCCCCCGCCGTCCGACCCGTTCCCGTACGGCCAGGAGATCCCGCCCGCGCAGCCCCCGGCCCCCGAGCCCTTCCCGTACGCCCAGGACTTCCCCGGCCAGCAGGAGCCGCTGTCGGCCCCGCCGCCGTTCCCGTACGCGCAGGAGCTGCCCGGCCAGCCCCCGGCCCAGAACCAGCCCCCCGGCGCCGAGCCCTTCCCGTACGCGCAAGAGATCCCTGGCCAGCACCAGGCCCAGCCTCCCGCCGCAGAGCCTTTCCCTTACGCGCAGGAAATCCCGGGCAGCAACCAGCAGCCTCCCGCCGCTGAGCCGTTCCCCTACGCGCAGGAAATCCCGGGCAGCAACCAGCAGCCTCCCGCCGCTGAGCCGTTCCCCTACGCGCAGGAAATCCCCGGCCAGCCCCAGAACCAGCCCCCTGCCGCCGACCCCTTCCCGTACGCGCAGCAGGTTCCCGCACGCGACCAGACCGTCGCGGACATGCCGATGCAGCGGCCCGGCACTCCCCCGCCCGTCATCGACGAGCCCTGGCGTACGACCGGCAAGGGCAAGAAGAACAAGACCAAGCGCAGCGGCCCCAAGGTCGGCAAGAAGGCCGTTCTCGGCACGGTCGGCGGCCTGGCCGCGGCTGCCCTGGTCGCCGGCGGCGGCTACTTCCTGCTCAGTGGCGGCGACGACGACTCCGACGGTGGCGGCGGCGCGACGCTGGCCGGCAAGACGTTCGCCGCCGATCCCGCCGCGAAGGGCGACGGCCGCGACCAGCAGCTCACCAGCGCGGCCTCGGTCGGCTCGACCGTGGTCGCCGTGGGCGGCGAGTCGGGCCTGGAGTCCGCCCGCGGGATCTTCCTGACCTCGACCGACGGCGGCCGCACCTACAAGCCCGCGGCGGTGAAATCGCAGGACGGCTCCGAGGCCGACACCGCCGAGGTGCCGCAGTACGTCGCGGGCGGCCAGCACGGCTGGGTCGCGATCGGCTCCCGGGCCGGCGGCGGCGCGGTGTGGACCAGCCAGGACGGCCGGGAGTGGGTGCGCCAGCCCGACTCGGCCGCCACCGCCTTCGGCCCCGGCAACCGCGTCACCAAGCTGATCACGACCGGCAGCGGCTTCCTGGCCATCGGCGAGAACTCCAAGAAGGGCGACTTCAGCGACTCCCAGCCCGCCGCCTGGCTGTCCTCGGACGGGCAGCGGTGGGACGCCCTGATCGGCTCCGAGCTCTCGCTCCCGGCGCTGAAGGGCAAGGTCTCCCTGGTCGACGCCGCCGCGGCGGGCAACCTGATCCTGGTCGAGAGCTCCAACACCCCCGACCCGAAGAAGAAGCCCGACCAGACCTTCCGGCGCGTCTGGCGTTCCGACGACGGCGGCCGCTCGTGGGCGCCCGCCAAGGTTCCGGCCCCCAAGGGCACGCGCGGCCTGGCGATCGGCGGTGGGAAGGCGGGCCTGCTGGTCATCCGCGAGGTGAAGGACAAGAGCAAGACCTACGGGCAGGCCTACACCTCCACCGACGGCAAGTCCTGGGCCCAGGGCGGCAAGCTGGACGCCTCCGGCTACCGCCAGGCCCTGCAGATCATGGCCGACGACAACGGCTACGCCGCCGTGGTGGTGCGCGGGCGCGACGTGCTCGTGTCCCGCACCCAGGACGGCCGCACCTGGACCGACGCGGGCAGCCTCGGCCTCCAGCCCGGCCGCAACATCCTGAGCGGCACACTCGCCGGCGACCTGTCGATCCTGGTCGGCCAGGACGGCGGCGCCGACTCCGACCCGATGCTGTCGGCCTGGGACTCGCACGGCACCGCCGTACCGCTGGACGCGGCCAAGATCCCCGGCGTGGTCCGGCCCGACCACGCGGTCACCTCCGTCGCCGCGCAGAACGGCCGTGCGGTGGCCGCCGGGAGCTCGAACGGCGACGCGGCCCTGTGGACGTCGCAGGACGGCAGCAAGTGGACGCGCGGCACCGGTTCCGGGACGGCGCTCAGCCGGCCCGGCACGCAGCGGCTGCTCAGCGTCACCGGTGGCAAGAGCGGCTGGACGGCGGTCGGCTACGACAACGCCACCCCGCGCCGCCCGGTCGTCCTGACCTCGGCGGACGGCGCCAGCTGGCAGGCGGCCGACGCGGGCGCGGAGTTCAAGCCCGCCAAGGACGCGCCGCTCACCACGTTCGCCACGGCCTCGGGCCCGGCGGGCTACGTGATCGTGGGCGACGACGGGCTGTCGGCCACCACGTGGTTCTCGGCCGACCTCAAGTCCTGGGAACGCGGCAAGGGCGTCGGTTCCAACGCGCTGGCGGCGCTGCCCAACTCCAACCGCTGGATGCGTTCGGTCGCGGGCGGCTCGTTCGGCTACGCGGCCGTCGGCGGGATCCGCGACCCCAAGGCGAGCGGCGCGGGCGGTCGGCCCGCGGTGTGGACCTCCAGCGACGGCAAGTCGTGGACGCTCCAGCAGCCGACGCTGCCGCAGAAGTTCACCGAGGGCTCCCTGGACCACATCGCCGCCAAGGGCAACGTGCTGGTGGCGACCGGCTCGGGGACCGGCGGCTCCGGCTCGGCCCCGTTCGCCTACGCCTCCTCCGACGGCGGCAAGACCTGGCGCGAGGTCACGCTGCCCGCTCCGAGCGGCGCGGCCGGCCTCGCCGTGACGTCGCTGACCGGCACGACCAAGGGGTTCGCGGCGACCGGCACGACCGGCAAGCCGGGCTCGGAGAACGTGATCTCCTGGACGTCCGCCGACGGCACGTCCTGGGCGGTCGACGCGCCCGACGGCGACGGCCTCAGCGGCCCCGGCGACCAGCGCGTGAACGGTCAGGCGGCGCTCGGGGACAACCTGGTCGGCGTCGGCGAGACGACCGACCAGCAGGACGAGCAGCCCACCCTATGGACCCGCCCCGTTCCCTAGAACGGGCGAGCACCTACGGCGAAGGCCCCGGTCGCACCCAAGGCGGTGCGGTCGGGGCCTTTGTTAGTTACGAGCCTCGCGTCAGCGGTCGCGGGCGTGCCTGGGGGTGTAGACCGGCGGCTCGACGGTCTGGGCGCCCTCGTCGACCTCGGGGATCGAGCGGGCACGGTTGCGGCGGGCGCCGTAGGGGGCCACGAGCCAGCGGTAGAACGGCTTGCGGATCGTGGTCGGGACCAGCCGGTAGCCGCCCCGGACGATGACGTTGCGCCAGTACTGGGGGCCGGAGATGAAGCCCTCACGGCGCATCTCGCGCTGCAGCCGCAGCTCCGAGCGGAGCAGGTCGCGGCCGCCGCGGCGCTCGTACGCGCCGGCGCCGACCCGGTAGTAGACCAGCGGCTCGGCGACGTTCACCACTCGCGCACCGTTCGCGATCATGCGCACGAACAGCCAGTAGTCCTCCATCAGCGGCAGGTCGCCGTAGCC
Organism: Actinomadura barringtoniae; assembly: GCF_017573505.1. Taxonomy (GTDB): domain Bacteria; phylum Actinomycetota; class Actinomycetes; order Streptosporangiales; family Streptosporangiaceae; genus Spirillospora; species Spirillospora barringtoniae. The sequence continues at coordinate 166,656 of NZ_JAGEOJ010000025.1, read as the reverse complement.
GCCGACGGCGATCACCGCGCTGCGGCGGTAGACCACGGTCGGGTGGTTGAACGGGTCGTGCAGCCGCGAGTAGCGGGCGATGTCGAACGGGTCGGCGGGCGGGATGCGCTGGCCGACCACGTCGCCGATGTCGGCGCCGAACTCCAGCAGGCCCGCGCCGACCAGGTCCGCGCCCGCCTGGACCAGCGGCACCTGCAGCCGGAAGCGGTGCGGCATCGCCACGTCGTCGGCGTCCATGCGCGCCACGATGTCGTGGCGGCTGGCCTGGAGACCGGCGTCGAGGGCGGGGCCGAGGCCGCGGTTGTGCTCGAGCTGCAGGAACGTGACCTCGACCGGGCTGGCGACGACCAGCTCCTTGAGGCACATCGCGAGTTCGGGCGAGACCGGGCCGTCCTGGACCAGGACCACCTGGTCGGGGCGCAGCTCCTGTTGGTCCACCGCACTGCGAAACGCTGCCCGGACATACTCCTCACGATCACCGCCGTAGACGGTCATCAGGAGAGCGAAGGGTTCGGGGGGCATGCGGTCCGTTCCTGGCGTAGCCGTTCCGGTCCCTTGAGGCCGTGCGGAAGCCGGTCTCAGCAGGTGGAACGGGCGGGGGACTTAGGGGGGTTCAGAGCGATCAGTTCAGTCCTGTCCCTGTTATGACGCTTTGATGTGGATGTTGGTTTGCGCGCCGCCAAGATACCTGTGGGGCGGATCTGACTTTGTCAGATTGTCCACGTACGCCGGGTATCTTCATCTGTTTTTCACCTGGCGCGCACGGTTCAGAACACGGTCAGGTCGCGGAGGGCGCGCAAACATCCCGGTCGGCGCGCACCTCACCGGCGATCTTGGGCACTGGCCGGGCCTGGCCAGGGACGGTCGCGCCGTCCTTGCCGATCATCAGGTAGACGTAACCGGGCTTGGCACCGGCCCACTGCTTCACCGGGTGACCCGGGACCGCGGCCGCGACCGCGGCGGCCTGGCCCGCGGCGCCCGCGCCGTACAGGATCTGGGTCACGAAGCCGGAGGAGGCCTTCTTGGTCCCCACCTTGGCGATCTTGAAGCCCTTCTCCTCCAGCTGGTCGGAGGTGCGCTGACCCAGGCCGTCGGTGCGGGTGGCGTTGTAGATCATCAGCTTGACCCTGGCCGGCGGGACGGGCTTGGCCGGGACCTGCTGCCCCTTGCCCTGGGCGGGCACGGGGGCCGGCGCCGGGTTCGGGAGGGTGTTGTCCTCGCGGACCGCGTCGAAGAGCGGCTTGGCGAGCGCCGGGTTGAACTGCACGCGGTTCTTGTCGGCCGGGTAGGCCTGCACCGGGACGGTGACGAAGCGCACCTTGCCCGCGCTCATGCCGCGCATGCTGCTCGCCAGCTTCTGCATCACCGACATGCTCATCCGGTCGTCGGCCTTGAGCGACTTGGTCGCGGCCGACAGGAAGCTGTAGACCTTGCCCGGGTCGGTGAGCATCCCCTTGGCGGTGGCCTTCTTGACGACCGAGGCCATGAACGCCTGCTGGCGCTGGATGCGCGACAGGTCCGACCCGTCCCCCAGCCCGCCGGTGCGGGTCCGCACGTAACCGAGGGCCGCGGCGCCGCGGACGACCTGGCGGCCCTTCCTCAGGTGCAACTCGGCCTTGGGGTCGTTGACCGCGTGCGGCACGCAGATCTCGACGCCGTCCAGGGCGTCCACGACCCGCTTGAAGCCGGAGAAGTCGACCTCCAGGAAGTGGTCGATGCGGATGTTGGTGAGCGCCTCGAGCGTCTTCCAGGTGCAGGGGGCGCCGCCGGTGGCGTACGCGGCGTTGATCATCGACAGGCCGCCGGGGTCGGTCGAGCCGTCGCGCCGCTTGCATGAGGGGCGCTGGACCATGGAGTCGCGGGGGAAGCTGATCCCGACCGCCTGCCCGCCGCCCGGCGAGATGTGCAGCAGGATCGTGGTGTCGGACCGTTCCCCTTGCTCGGTGCCGTACTGCGCGTTCTCACCCTGGCGGCTGTCGGAGCCCATCATCAGGATGTTCATCGCGTTGTTCAGCTTCGGCGGCCGGTGGTCGCCGAGCTTGTCGTCGACGTGCTCGCGGTGGATCTGCCCGTCGAGGCTCCGATAGACCATGTAGAAGCTGATGCTGGCGACGACCAGCACGGCCGACACCCCGATCGCGACCCAGCCCAGCACTCGCCAGCCCCGCCCCTGCCTTGGAGGCGGGGCGGAGCGGTGGTCGGGGAACGCCCGATCGCCGGGCTGCGCCAATCGCTGCATCCGTAACATTTCAACACACTTGGGACACTGAACACTGCCGTCACGGCAAAGTTCGTCTCGTTCAGCGTTCCCGGTGGGCCTCGGGAGACCTCCGCGACGTGACTAGACTCGGGTGAGGATGAGCACCGTAGACGTACTGACCGACCAGGCCATGGTCGTGCTCCAGGACCGGCCCGTCGTGGCGCTGAGCCCGTGGCTTTCCGAGGCCATCGGCGAGTGCGCCGACTCGGGACGGACGCTCCAGCTGGTCACGCCCCTGGACTCGCGACTCTCGCTCCCGCTGCGCACGGCCGCGGCCGGCGCGGGCGTCCAGTGGGTCGTACGCGAGGCCGACAGCTACTACGAGGGGCTCACCGGACGGCCGCTGCACTGGTACCGGAACACCTTCGAGCCCGTCCCCGAGGCCCGCGACTACGCCTCCGGCTTCACCAGCAGGCCGAGCGCGCCGATCGGCGCCCAGCTCACCCTCGTCTACCGGATCAGGCACAGTTCGGAGGGCGACGTCAGCGGCCCGATCGACCGCCTGATGCAGCTGCTCACCGGCAAGACCCCCGGCGGCTGGGGCCCGGCCGAGCCGCTGGAGTACTCCTGGCAGGGCGACCGCCTCACCGAGTACACGCGCGGCCGCGCCAGCTCCCGCGTGATCGTGATCGGGACCGGCCAGCGCGTCGCGCAGGCGCTCTGCGAGTTCTCCGCGAGCGGCTCCGGCGGCCTCGCCGAAGTGAGCACTGTCACAGTCGGGTACGGCCCGGACGACCCGCCGCCCCTCCAGCACCTCCCCTCGCTCGTCGGCGCCCTCGCCGCCGAGCAGACGGTCGCGTCGCTGTTCGTTCAGCTGACGCCCGGCCGCGCCGACCTCACCACCGAGCCGCGCTGGACCGGCGCCCCCGCCCCGGTGGCGCTGGCGGTCGCCGGATCGGTCGCCGGCCCGGCGGGGATGCCCGGCCAGCAGGTCGGGCCCGCCCGGTCGCCGCTCACCCTCTTCCCCCTCGGCGACGGCCGTTCCGCCGACGGCTGGCAGCGCCACCGCCACCTGATGCAGCACCTCCAGTCGCCGCAGCCCTGACCTGATCAGTCGCCGCAGCCCTGAGCCTCTCGCTCCTGGTCCCGCCTGCGCGGTGTCACCGATGTCCCCGGCGGCGCCGTGACATTTGTACTGCCGATCCATGGATCGACGGCACTGCCGCGTGACCTGGGCCTTTCGCCAAGCTTGAAGCACGGCGAACGCCCCCCAGGCGACGCGATGACCGAGGAGCCCACGATGGCGACGATCGAGACCACCAGGACCCAGACCACCCCGAGCGAGGCCCCCGCCAAGGCGGGCCGCCTGGCCTCGTTCATGCCGCTGATCCTGGACGTCGCGGTCCCGCTGGGGATCTACTTCACGGCCCGCGAGGCGTTCGGGCTCGGCCTGGTGCCGTCGCTGATCCTCAGCAGCGTGATCCCCGGCATCCGCACGGTGGCCTCGGCCGTCTGGAAGCGCGAGTTCAACGGCCTGGCGGGCCTCATCCTCGCGGTGAACGTCGTCGGGATCCTGCTCAGCTTCGTCTCCGGCGACCCGCGGATCATCATCGCCAAGGACTCGGGCATCAGCAGCGTCGTCGGGATCGTCGTCCTGATCTCCGCGTTCCGCGGCAAGGCGCTGATGACCGCCGGCCTGAAGCCGTGGGTCACCAAGGGCGACGCCGCCCGTACCGCCGCCTGGGACCGGCTGTTGAGCTCCTCCGCCACGTTCCGCGGCCTTGAGCGCCGCTTCAGCGTCATCTGGGGCGCCGCGCTGCTGACCGAGTGCGTGGCCCGCGTCATCGGCGCCTTCACCCTCCCGGTCGACACGATGGCCTGGCTGTCCACGGTGATGCTGCTCGCCGCCATCGCGGTCGCCACCTTCGTCGGCGGCGGCAGCACGGCCGACCCCATGGAGAAGATGGTCGCCGCCGAGGCCAAGGCAGCCTGACCGCACGCACATCGCACGCACATCCAGAACCCGCGACAACGACCAGACGGAGACATCGACATGCGCGGCCGAGGCATCAACTACGACACCGGCTTCTTCCCCGGCGGACGCAGCTCCCGCACCGCCTTCGACACGGAGGTCGTACGGCGCGAGATGCGAGTCATCGCCGACGAGCTGCACTGCAACGCCGTGCGGATCAGCGGCGGCGACCCCGAGCGGCTCAGCATCGCCGCCGAAGCGGCCGCCGCCGCAGGACTAGAGGTCTGGTTCGCGCCGTTCCCCTGCGAACTGACGCTGGACGAGATGCTCGAACTGTTCGCCGACTGCGCCCGGCGGGCCGAGGCGGTCAGAGACGGCGGCGCGGAGGTCGTCTTCGTCACCGGCTGCGAGGTCAGCCTGTTCTCGCGCGGGCTGATCCCCGGCGACACGGTGTACGACCGGATGGCCGCGCTCGTCTCGGGCGACCCCGCGGTCTACGCCGCGATGGCCGACGTGCCCGCCCGCATGAGCGCGTTCCTCACCGACGCGGTGGCGACCGTGCGCGCGAACTTCGGCGGCCGCGTCAGCTACGCCTCCGGGCCGTGGGAGGACGTCGACTGGAGCCCGTTCGACATCGTCGGCGTCGACGCCTACCGCGCCGAGGAGAACGCCGGCACCTACCGCGAGGAGATCCGGAGCCGCTTCGCGCACGGCAAGCCGGTCGCGGCGACCGAGTTCGGCTGCTGCACCTACAAGGGCGCGGCGGACCGGGGCGCGCTCGGGTGGGCGATCGTCGACCGCAAGGCCGAGCCCGCGCGCCTCGACGGCGAGTACGTGCGCGACGAGCAGGAGCAGGTCCGCTACCTGCGCGAGGTCCTGGCGGTCCTCGAGGAGGAGGGCGTCGACAGCGCGTTCTGGTTCACCTTCGCCGGCTACGAACTGCCGCACGACTCCGGCGACCCGCTGCACGACCTCGACATGGCCTCGTACGGCGTCGTGAAGATCCTGCCCGCGGGCACCGGCGGCGGCGATGGCGGCGGCGGTAGCAGCGGCGATGGCCTGGGCTGGGAGCGCAAGGCCGTCTTCGGCGCGATGGCCGCCGCGTACGGGCAGGCCTCCATCCCATAGGGTCTTCCCCTATGGATCAAAACGGTCAACTCGGGGCTCTCGAGAAGGCCGTCGAGGGAACGCTGGCCGAGGACGACTTCGAGTTCGACGAGGACGCGGGGGTCCTGCGCGTCGAGGGCGGGCTCATCCTCTCGACCGGCTGGACTCTCTCCTCCGCCTTCGCCGGCATCGCGAGCCTGCTGACCGGCGCGGTCCTGTCGTTCACCGGGCCGGACGGGTGGGCGAGCTTCCCGTTGGCGGCGGGCGTGGTGCTGCTGGCCCTTCCGGCGCTGTACGTGCTGGCGCTGCGGTTCACCCCGCTGCCGCGGCTCTGGCCCGACCTCGAGGTGCGGTTCGCCGAGCAGGAGATCGCCTACCGCGACGAGCGGATCCCGCTCTCCGACGTCCGCGCCGAGCATCTCGTTCGCAAGCGCGGCCGGTTCTTCGACACCCTGCATCTGCGGCACCCGCAGGCGCGCAAGCAGCTGGCCGGGTTCTTCGCGACCGAGGAACGCGCCGCGGACGAGTTCCAGCGGCTGCTCTGGGAGCTGCTCTCCAAGCCCGACCTGAACGCCGTGTTCACCTACGGCAGCGACCTCACGCCGGTGCAGCGGTGGATCATCGGCGCCGCCGCCCCGTACGGCGCGATCAACGGGTTCCGCGTCGACCGGCTCGGCACCGCGCCCGCCGAGGACGAGGCGGCCAGCGACCGGCGCACCGCGCAGGACCTGCTGCAGGAGCCGTGGGGCGCCTACGACCTGGACCAGCTGCTCGCCGCCGTCAACTGGCTCGTCCAGGACGGCCACCGCGCCGACTTCGGGCAGGACGCCGCGCTCGCCGCCCGCCCGGAGGAGGAGAAGGCCGAGTACGCCCGGCTGCTGCGCGAGGTCGACGAGCTCATCGCGCGCGACCGGATGGAGCCGCCGTTCGTCGAGCGCCTCATCGAGCTGGTGAAGGTCCGTTACGGGGTCGTCGGCGAGGAGTACGCGCGGCTCGTTCCCGGCCTGCTGCGCGACGAGCCGGGCGCGGACGCGAGCGAGGAGGGCGCCGAGCTCGGCCAGTTCCTCACCCAGCTGTTCAACGACCGCGACCACGCCACCGAGGAGCTGCACCGGCTGGACATGCTGTCCGACCCGGCGCTCCAGGCCAATGTCGGCCGCTTCCTGATCTGGGACTACGCCCGCGCCCTCATGCTCTACCGCTGGGGCCACATGGTCGGCTGGCTGACCGAGGAGTACTGCTGGGACCGGATGCTGCCCCTCGCCATCGACATCCAGCGGCGCTACTCATCCTGGCGTGACATGGCGACCTGCTACCTGCAGGGACGGATGCTGTGGTCGGGCGGGACCGAGGGCCAGGAGGAGTACGAGAAGCTCGTCACGTGGCTGGCCGAGGACCCGCACAGCCCGTGGACGCTCGTGCCGTGGAATCTGGAACTCAAACGCGACTGGACCTGACTGGCCGATCCCGGATGTGACCTGCTCGCCGGGGTCGATATTCTTGCCCGACCTTTACGATGAAACTCGGCGATGTCGTGACGACGGGCGTGGAGCTTGCAATGAACCCACCTGAGTGGCCTGGCCAGAATCCCCCGCCCGGCCAGCCGGGGTACCCACCGCCGCCGCCCGGCCAGCCGGGATACTCGCCGCAGGGCCCGTACGGCCAGCCCTACGGCGGCCCGCCGCCGCCGGGATTCCCGCCGCCCGGGCCGCCGCGCCCGCCGAGCGGCAGCGGCCCGCTGATCCCGCTGATGATCATCGGTGGCGTGATCCTGGTGGTCATCGTCGCGGTCGGCGCGTTCTTCGTGCTGAGGGACGACGGGAAGAAGGACAACCCGCCGGTCGTCCTGCCGAGCACCAGCGGCGGCTACCCCTCCCCCACCGAGAGCCCGTCCAGCTCCACCTCCCAGTCGGCCACCACCTCCGACATGAGCACGATCCTGAAGCCGACGGTCAGCACCGCCGCCGGGACGACCTACACCCGCGCCGGGATCATCCGTACCGGCAGCTGCGCCAGCCGCGCCGGCTCCGACCTGGCCAAGGCCCTGGTCGGGCACTCCTGCGTCCAGGACATGCAGTCCGCGCTGTACTCAAACCCGGACCGCTCGGTCGTCACCGTGGTGTCGATCCTGAAGTTCGCCGACGCGACCAACGCCCAGGCCGTGAACGACAAGACCAGCGACGGCGCCGACCCGACGCTGCTCCTGCCGCCCTCCGGCAGCGGCCTGCCGGCCCTCAGCCGCAACCCGAGCTCGTGGACGCGGAGCTGGACCAAGGGCTCCTACGTGATCTACTCGCAGGGCTACTACGCCAGCGGCAAGGACGCGGGCGAGCGCAACGGCACGGTCTACACCACCTCCGGCGAGCTCGGCATCGAGATCGCCAACGTCATCATGTGGGCCAACTGACCCCGGCCCCGCCGCCCTGGTCGTGGGTGGACCCAACGACTTGCTAGGGTCGTCGCCATGACGACCGCCGAGGACCGGGCTCCAGCACGCCTGCGGGCGCTGCCGAGCTGGCTGATCAGCCAGACCGCCGTGCACTCCCACCGGCTGCTGACGCAGGGTCTGGCCTCGGTGGACGCGCGCGGCTACGACTACCGGCTGCTGGCCGCGCTCACCGAGTTCGGGCCCGCGAGCCAGGCCGCGCTCGGCCGCCGCACCCACATGGACCGCAGCGACGTGGTGGCCTCGCTGAACGACCTCGCCGACCGCGACCTGATCGAACGTTCCCCCGACCCGGACGACCGCCGCCGCAACATCATCACGATCACCGTCGCGGGCACCGAGCGCCTGCGGCTCCTGGACGAGGTCCTGGGCCGCGTCCAGGACGAGCTCCTCGCCCCGCTCTCGCCCGCCGAACGCGAGCAGCTGATCGCCCTCATGGCCCGAGTCCTCGCCCACCACACCACAGGCTGACCGCCCTCAGGCCGACCGCCTTGAGCCGACCGCCTCAGCCGACCGTGTTCAGGCCGACCGCGTTCAGGCCGACCGCGTTCAGGCCGACCGCGTTCAGGCTGGTCGGCGCGGCAGGTGTGGGTCCTGAGGTCAGCCCTTGATGACGCCGCCGGAGTAGGCGGCGCCGTCGGCGTCCGCACCGCCCGGGGACTCCTGGGTACCGCCGCCGGTCGCCTTCCAGCTCTTCGCCGGGGCCTCGGGCGCTCCGTCCGGGTAGACCGTGCCGCCCAGGTAGTGGGAGAACGCCTCGGCGACCTTGCGGGCCAGCTCCTCGGCCTCCGGGATGTCGGCGACGGCGCGTACGTCCACCCACCAGACCGTGTCGGTGACGCGGCCCGCGAACTCGGCGCCGAGCAGCCGTTCGACCTCACCGGGGGCCAGGACCAGCACCGGGTCCTCGATGGTCACCAGCAGCCGGCGGCTCGAGTCGTACAGCAGCGTCGGGCGCGGCTCGCCGCCGCGCATCTCGACCTGCTCACCGAGGGCGATCAGGCCGTCCACGATGGCGTGCACGTCGGGCCTGCGGCGCGCGAGAACGACCAGGTCGCTGCTCACCGTGCCACCCCCGCGACGCCCAGTGACCGGCCGAACGCCTCGTAGGCGATCCGGTCGACGGCCAGCCGGGTGGCCTCGCCGATCTTGGTGACGTCCAGCGCCGCGCCGGCCGCCACGTGCCGGTCGAACGGCACCTGGACGACGGGCAGGCCCCACGCGCCCAGCATCTGCGCCGCGCGGTCGACGTCGGCGCCCACCTGAGGAGCATGCATCACCATCGCGATCACCGTACGGGACAGCAGCGATCGCCGGTTGCTGTTCACGAACCACTCCAGCGCGCCGCGGGCGCTGAGGGCGCCGTCGGCGGTGCCGGGGGTCACCAGGACCAGGCTGTGGCTGTTGGCGAGGATGCCCTGGTGGAGGTCGGTGAGGATGCCCGCGCCGCAGTCCACGACCGCGGCGGCCATGTAGCGGCTGACCGCGCTGAGCGCGGCCTCGAAGACGTCGAGGGTGACCTCGCCGGCGATCCGGCCGCCGCGGCTGGACGAGAGGACCCACAGGCCCTCGTTGGTCTGCATCAGGTAGCGCGCGGCCTCTTCGAACGTGCGCGGCTGCCGGCCCGCGAGGTCGAACAGCGACAGCTCGGAACGGGTGCCGAGGCGCAGCGGGAGCGAGCCGAGCTCGGCGTCGGCGTCCATGGCGAGCACGCGGTCGCTGCGGTGCCGGGCCAGTTCGGTGGACAGCAGGGCGGCCATGGTGGTCTTCCCGGCGCCGCCGCGCACGCTCGCGACCGCGATCTGCCGGTAGCTGGCCACCCGGCGCTGCAGCAGCTCGACGATCTCCGCCTGCGTCTTCAGCCGGTTCGAGCCCGAGGCTCCGACGGCCTTGCGGGCGCCGCGCCCGATCCGCCGCATCAGGGGGTCGCCGTGCTGGTCCTTGCGGACGAACTCGTTGGCCATCGGCACCCCGCCAGGCTGCTGGTCCTGCTGCGGGTGGTGCGGCTGGGGCGCGACCGGCTGCGGGCCGGAGCCCTGCTGGCTCGGGGAGGGCATGGGCGCGGACGGCGCCCCGCCGGAGCCCTGTCCGCCGATGACGCCGCCGTACCGGCCGTCGTCGTACTCGTCCTCGTCGTCCTCCGCGCCGGGGGCCTGCGCCATGCCCGGCGCCTGTGCGCCGCCGGCGCCCATCAGCGGGGAGATCGCCGCGTCCCAGCTGAACTCCTCGTTCACCAGGGGCGCGGCGGCCTGCTGCTCCTCCGGGGTGAGGAGCGGGGCGGACTGCTGCTGATCATCGCCGAACGGGTCGTAGGAGCCCGAGCCGCCCTGGTCCGGCGCGCCCGCCTGAGGCTGGGGCTGAGGCTGCTGGGGTTGCGGCTGCTGGTCGCCCTGGTCGCCGCCGAACGGGTCGTACGAGCCGGCGCCTGGAGGCTGCTGGCCGGAGGCCGGGTCGTAGGTGCCCGCGGCCGGGTTGTACGAACCGGCCGCGGCGGGCTGGAAGGAGCCGCCCGCGGGGTCGTACGCGCCCCCGGCCGGGTCGTAGGAACCACCCGCGGGATCGAAGGAGCCTGCTGCGGGGTCGTAGGAGCCGGCCGCCGGGTCGAAGGAACCCGCTGCGGGGTCGAAGGAACCGGACGCGGGCGGCTGGCCGGGATCGGAGAAGGGGTCGTAGGAGCCGGCGGCCTCGGTCTCGGCCACGGGCTCCGGAATGGCCTGCATGTGCGGCAGCGCGGCCTCGGCCGGAGGCGGGGACTCCGCCCCCCATTCGGAGCTCGAGGGGCTGTCCGGGGCCTCGAGGGTCGCGAGCCCACGCTGGGACACGCCAAGATCACGCAGCACGGAGTGCTGCCAGCTCGAGTCGGACACCAGCCTCCCTTTCCGTCACCGCAAGCCTACGAGACGCTGAGCTTTCTCTAGAGCGACCCTCTCACTCGCAACGCGAGATTGCAGCGGGAGCATCCCTCCATATACCCCCAATTAAGGGAGTCTCCGGGGCGAACGGACCCGAGATCGGTCCGGGAGCCGGGATCTGCCCACCACCCTAGTTGGACGGCCGGTCCGAGAGCTCCGTCAGGATCACCGGAGAGGGTGACTCGGCGTCATTCGAGGCTTACTCGGGCCGGTAGGAACAGCGCAGACCCGTGTGGACGGCGGCCCGAAGATGCGCGCCGATGATCGGATCGGCGTCCGCGATGCGCTTCAGCGCCCGCCGGATGGCCTTGCCCACGGCGATCCTGGCGCGCTCGTCGGCGCCCGGGAAGTCCCGCGTACGGCCGCCCAGGCCCGCCGCGGCGGCCAGCTCGGTGATCAGCCAGTCCCGTTCGGTCCGGGCCTTGGCGGCCCGCTCCAGCTCGTTCAGCGCCTCCAGCTCGTCGATCTCGGCCTCCAGGCGGGTGAGGCGGCGCTTGAACTCCCGCTTGGCCACCTCGTCCAGAACGGGCTGGGTCGAGGCCGCGGGGTCGGACGGCGATTCAGGGCCGGGTCCGGCGGCGAGATCGGTGGCCAGGATCTCGCGCCCGGGATTGGCTATCAGCACCGCGAGGTACCCCATCCCGACCGTGTGGTCGGCCAGGGCAAGGCGTCCGGCCAGTTCGAAGGCCCATCTCCTGCCACGGCGGCGGCAGACCAGCCGTTCCCCCGCGGGCACACCCAGGCCGTTGGAATGCACGACCTCGTAAGGGGCCCCCGGCGCGACCGCACTCCCCTGTCCGAGATCGGGAAGGGCCATACCGAGCAAGGCAGCCTCCTGCGCGGCCAGGGAAGCCTCTTGGGAGGCCCCGATGTCCTGCCGCATGTGCAGGGCCTGGCCCAGGCGCGCGCGGGCCAACGCCACCGCCGGTAGGTGACCGACCGCCAGGTTGCTGTGAACGGCCGCGCGCAGGTGTTTGACCGCCCGATCAACGTCTCCGGTCGTCAGCGAGGCGACGCCCAGCGAATGATGGGCGGACCCCAGGCAGCTGACGCCCAGGCTCGCGACCACAGGAAGATGCGAATAGGGCGCGAGCAACGCGTAGGCCTGAGCCGCGGTGTCACGGTCCTCCAAGAGAGCCGACGCCTCCACCGCGCTGTACATCGTCATCATCCAGCTGGCCGAGCGTGGCACGTCCGCCATGTCCCGCCCGCGCAGCCGGGCCAGCATGGCCGCCGCCATCCGCCGGTCACCGGCCGAGGCGGCCGCCACCGCGAGGCCCGGGTAATAGGCGTAGTTCCCGACGCTGAGCATCGGCGAGTTCACCAGGCCTTCGAGCAGCGGAACGAGCTCGGCGATGCGGCCCTCGAACCAGCGGATCGTGCCGAGCTGGCCGCCGAACCAGCCGGTCGCGTTGACGTCGCCGATCGCCCCGGCGCGGTCGGCGAGCGCGGTCGCCATCTCCTCGGCCCGCGCGAAGCTCCCGGACCGGACGCAGAGCATCACGGCGAGCGCGTCCACGACCGAGGCCACCGCGAGGTGGTCTTCGCGGGTGAGCAGCTCGCGCAGCTCCGCGAGCCTGCGTTCGGCATGCGGGTGGGCCGTCAGGAAGAGGTCCACCGTGTAGAGGAGCAGCCCCATCAGCAGGTCGCCGCGCCGCGACGTGCGCGACGCCGTCCCGATCAGCTCCTGGGCGAGCTCCAGCCGCGTCAGCGCGTGCTCGGGCCCCATGAGGCAGTGGTGGGCCAGGCTCAGCGCCTCGGCGAGTGCCACCGCGTCGCCTGCGAGCCGGGCCTCCTCGACCATCGCCAGCGTCATCTCGTGCGCGCCGGCACCGTACTCGTCCTCGGCCGTCATCCTGATCCGGAGCCGCAGCGCCAGCGCCGACCCCTGATGTACGCGGCGCAGCGCGTCGCTCTGCCGCTCCCGTACGACCGCCGCGTCCGCGACCGTGCGATGCTCGTGCACCCACAGCCCGCCGAGCCCCAGCGCGGCGCGGGCCATCGCGGTCGCGTCGCTGCGTTCCCTGGCCCGGCGGTATGCGACGTCGAACCACCCCCTGGCGGCCCAGGGGTTGCCTGCGATCAGCAGGCGTTCCCCCTTGCGAAGAGACCCCTCGACATCATTGACCGTCCTCAAACCGTTCACAGGCAGCCCCCAGATGCGCGTCACTCGTATGGCACAACACCCGCGCGGGGCCAGTCCCGGGTCGATGCCAGACTGCGAACGCACAGTTCACGGATCAACATGCGGTATCGGTTCAAATTGGAACGGGATGGAACGCCTCCTTCACGAAAGGAGACTCCATGCAAAAGCCGCCCTACCTTCACGAGCACCTGCACACCCTGCTCGTCCCCGTCCTCGGCCCCCAGACCGACGACTTCCTCGCGGCGGGTCTCGCCGCCATCTCGTCCGGATCCGGCCACTGGGTCCAGCTGGGCATCGCCCCCGGCTTCGGCCGGACGCCGCAACTGTTCGGCGCGCTGGACGACCTCTCCACGGCCCTTCTCGAGGACCCCTCCACGACCAATTTCTTCTTCACGCGGAGGCCGCCGGGACTCCAGGCCCGTTTCGAAACGACGCTGGACAACCGCGCGCCGCTGGAGGCCGAGCTCTATGCCCGCCTGAACGCGCTCCGCCCAACGGTCGAGTTGGTCGTCCCCGGCGCGTACGTGCCCGAGGAGGGCCTTTTCGGTGGCCCGGAGGCGATGCCCCACGTGCACCGCCTCTTCACCTTGGACTCCCGCGCCTGGCTTGCCTTCCACCGCGCGTCCCCCGGCATTCCCGCCTGGGTGTTCTCCCTGGTGCTCCTGCGCCATCTCCTGGAAGGCATGGGCATCAACGATGACGACGCCCTATGGAGCCGCATAGAACGTCAGACAGGCCGTACAGACGCCAAGCCCGCCACCGTACGCGCGGCATGGTCAGACCCTGTCCGCCTGGAGGCCAGCCTTCCCGGCCCGGTCGCGGCCATGGCCACGGAATGGGGCGCCTGGCTCCGTTCCGCCGCCAACGACTGGCGCAACAACATCGGAGACAAGGACAGCACCGAGGTCATGGCGTCCTGGACTCTCGCTCACTGGAACCGAGGCGGCATCCCCGCCAACACCCAAGCGGCCCTCGTAACAGCGCTGGCCCCCGCGTAATGGTCTACGCGGGGGCCAGTCGGCCGAAGGTCAGTTGCCGTAGGTGTACATGTTCGACAGCTCGGTCTGGAACTTGCGCAGCAGCACGTCGCCCATCGTCTGCGCCGGTCCGCTCTTCGGCCCCGGGTAGCGGGACTCGTTGTTGAACGACTGGCGGATGAGGACGTAGTTGCCGACCGACGAGCTCGACCACCAGTGGCCCGGCTCGTTGCCGTACGCGACCTTGATGATCGGCGCGGTGGAGGAGCTGACGGCCCGCGAGATGCGGCGCGCGTCCGACTCGTTCGTGAAGCCGATGACGGTGATCTGCACGTAGGTCTTCTTGTTCGGCGCCTGGTACATGGCGCCGATCAGGCCGCCCCGGCACTTGGTCTGCTTCAGCAGCGTGGCAAGCTTGGGCTTCACCTTCACCTTGCAGCCCTGGTTCCAGGAGCTGGACTGCAGGAACGTTCCCGAGCTCGTGGTCACCGAGCGGGGCAGGAAGCTGAGGGTGACGTTCACGTCCTTCGGCGTCGACGGGGTACTGAGCGTCGGCGACGGGATCGCGGTGTCCAGGGAGGTGGTGGGCGTCGGGATAGAGGTCGACGGCAGCGAGGAGGAGGACGAGGTCCGCTTCCCCGAGTCGTCGCCGGACAGCACCACGTACCCGACGACGCCCACGACGCAGACGAACAGCACGCCGACGATCGCGATGATGAGGATCGCGGCGCCGCCGTTGGACTTGGGCGGCGGCCGGTACGGGCCGCCGGGTCCGGGCATTCCGGGCGGTCCAGGCGGGAAGCCGGGCGGCGGCCCACCGGCGACCGGCGGAAACCCGGGAGGCGGGGGGCCACCGGGATGCGGCCCGCCGGAGTGCGGCGGGTAGGGGCCTCCGGGCGGTGGGGGGATGCTCACACTGCTTCCTAGCTCAAGAGACGTTCCGCGCACCATACCGAATACCCGCAGGTATGTCGGAGCCTCCCTTATCGCCACTCGCCCCACAGGGGCGACAAAGGCACATCTTCGTGGCCACCTTCGGCCCCGGAGAAGGCGTTAGACTTGGGATTTGGAACTTGATATCCCAACACTCCTAGGTGGCGGCGTGAGTCAAGGCGGCGTGAGCCAAGGCGGCGTGAGCCAAGGCGGCGTGAGCCAAGGCGGCGTGAGTCAACAGGTCCCGATGCCCACCGGCGTTGCGCGGCGCCGCCGTCGGCTGTCCGACGAGGAGACCGAGCAGCGGATGCTGGAGGCCGCGCTGGCCATGGTCAACGAGGCGGGCCTCACCGTCGGCCTCGACCACATCAGCTTCGAGGACGTGATCCGCGACGCCGGGGTGGCCCGCAGCGCCGTCTACCGCCGCTGGCCGTACAAGGACCTGTTCTTCAGCGACCTGCTCAAGGAGCTCGCCAAGGGCAGCAGCCCGGTCATCGGAACGGGCAACCAGGACGCGCTCGAGGCGGTCAAGCAGACGATCCTCGATCACCTGGACTGGCTCAAGGACCCCGAGCAGCGCCGGGCGCTGGCCGCCGAGGTCCTCCGCAAGGGCGCGCTGAACGAGTTCGAGACGTTCTACAACTCGGCCGAGTGGCGCACCTACCTCGCGCTGCACACCACGTTCCTCAGCCTGCCCGACGGCGCCCTGCGCACCGAGGTGCAGAACACGCTGGCCGAGTCCGAACGCGCCCTGAACACCCGGGTCGCCGAGGCGTACGAGCGCGTCACCGGCCTGATCGGCCTGCGTCCCCGTACCGGCATCACGTTCGAGACGCTCGCGACGCTCGCCAACGCCACCATGCGCGGCCTGGTCGTCATGGCCCCCGCCAACCCGCGGATCGCGACCGAACGCGTGCACGCCGACCCGTTCGGCGCCCCCGAGCCCGCCGACTGGTCCCAGCCCGGGCTCGGCCTGGCCGCCGTCGTACTGACCTACCTGGAGCCCGATCCCGCCCCGTGGGACGACGCCCGCATCGCCGAACTCCGATCGCTCCTGGAGTCCGAATCCTGGTTCTGACCAGGCACGACAACCCCCGGTTGTGCTCGCGGGGCAACAGTTGTTGGACGCACCAACCTACGCCGCGGTCTCATGGATCTCGCCAGCGAGAACGCACCGACTTCACGGAGACAGAGACCATGAGCACCGACCCGAAGACCGTCGTCGTCACCTACGTCGAGGCCGTCGCCAACGGCGACCTGGAGACCATCACCGCCAGCTTCGCCGACGACGCCACATGGACCTACCCCGGCGACGTCCCGCTGACCGGCGTCTGGAAGGGCAGGGACGCCATCATCAACGACTTCCTCGGCGGCGCCACCGGCGGCCTGTTCACCGAGCCGCCCCGCATCACCCTCACCAACGTCCTGGCCGAGGGCGAGCAGGTGATCGCCGAATGGACCGCGTACGGCCCCACCAAGACCGGCAAGATCTACGACAACCACTGCCTGGGCGTCTTCATCGTGCGCGACGGCCGCATCGCCTCGGTCCGCGAGTACACCGACACCCAGCACGTCGCCAACGTCCTGTTCTGAACGCCTGAACGCCTGAACGTCCGAACGCTTCAGGTCACCCGCCGCTCGTCTGCGCGGCATTGACCAAGGCCACACACGCCTGCAAATCCTTGTTGGCCTTGGCCTCAGTCCCAGGCTGAACGTTCTTGGGCTTCGCGACCCTCAGCGCACCCGGCTGTGGAGCCGGCACCTCCCACCCCTTCTTCCGCATACAAGCGGTCACCCGGATCAACCGAAGCTGCCTCTTCTGCGCCTGAGTCAACGATCCGCCACCGTTGGTCCCTCCGTCTCCGGCCCCGCCACCCTTGTTGCGTCCTTGGCCGCTCGCGTCCAAAGAGGAGTCAGGGGTGGGGGTCAAGGCGCTCGGAGAGGCGGCTTGAGGAGCAACCGGTGCCGAAGAGCTCGGCTTGTCACTCGTAGAAATCTTCTTGCCAAAGTTGCAGGCACTCACACTGAGCGCGACCACCAAGACTGCAACAGGAACTGTCAAGAGCCTTCGCATAGGTTCCCTTCCCAACGGTGGGTACGGCCGTGGCCGACCATACGGTTCGCCCCGCGGGGAGGGGCGGGCAGCTAACGGAGCTGGTCGACCTTGGCCATCAACCAGCGGCCGTTCACCTGACGCATGTCGGCCCAGTAGCTGAAAACAGAACGGGTCGTCCTCTTCTCTGCCGTCTCTCGGACGATGACCGAGACCAAGACGGTTCCCTGGCCGGGCTGAGCACCGGGTTTGATGGCCGCCTCGAGGGCCGTGCCGGTCGCCGACGCCTTGCGGCGGTTGAAGTCCGCCTTCGTCTTGGGCTGGTTCAGCCTGACCTGGTCCTTGAAGTTGCCGGTCGAGCAGTCCATGAGGTCGCGGATGCTCTTGTCGAAACGGCGGTAGTCGTAGGTCTGGTCGCGTTCCATGCAGGTGCGGGCGGCCTTGAGCACCTCGTTGGCCTGCGGGGTCGGCCAGGCGGTCCCCGCGTACGACCAGGGCGCGAGGTCGGGGGTCATCGAGTCCATGTCGTCGATCAGCCAGTCGCCGCTGGGCTGGCGGACCATCGTGTAGCGGACCTGGTTCATCTCGTTGGCCGCCGGAATCTTCGGCGAGCTGATGACCCGGCGGACGAACGAGAGGAACGAGACGCGGCCCGGGGACGCGGCGAGCACGCCGGTGTCCAGGACCGAGGCCTTGATGGTCTTCTGGTTCTGGACCAGGTCGGTCTGGATCGAGGAGAGGTCGCTGCCCAGGCGCGCCTGCGCCCGCTGGGTGAGCTGCGAGTTCGCGCGCTGGATGTCGATGTCGATCGAGCGGTAGTCGTAGTTGAGAACGCTCGGCAGCGTGCCCGTGGCGGTCGGCAGGAGCTGCTGCGCCTCGGGGGTCGGGTTCAGCGGGCCGGTGGCCAGCGGCACGGCGGGCGTGCTGGCCGGCGGCGGCGTCGTATCGGCCTTGGGCTTGGAGTCGTCGCCGAGGAGCGTGAACCCCGCGATCGTGCCGCCCACGAGGATGAGAACGCCCGCCACGGCGGCACCGACGATCAGCCCCGTACGGCGCTTGCCGGGTGGAGGCGGGGGCGGCATCGTGCTGTTCGGCCCGGGGTGAGGGGCGCCCGGATGGGTGGCGTACGGGCCGGCGTGCGGCGGAATCGGCCCGGTGCTGTACGCGGCGCCCGGCTGACCCGTGGGAAGGCCTGGCTGAGGCATCGAAGAGCCGGCGTGCCCCAGGGAAGAGCCAGACTGCGGCATAGACGACCCGGACTGCGGCATGGACGACCCGGACTGCGCCACGGGAGGGCCGTACTGCCCCATGTGGGGAGCCGGGTGGGTCGGCTGCACCATGGACGTGGCCTGCGCGAGCATGCCGTCGGTCGCCCCGGTCTGCGCGTCCTCCTCACCGAGCAGGCGCAGCAGGAGTTGCTGAGCGGTCGGCCGCCGGGACGGATCCCTGGCCAGGCAGGCCGCGATGATCTCGCCGAGCCGCTGCGGCAGACCGGACAGGTCCGGTTGCTGGCTGGCGACGCGGTGCAGCACGGCGGCCACCGAGTCGTGCCCGAACGGGGCGCGGCCCCGCGCGGCGAACGCCATGGTCGAGCCCCACGCGAAGATGTCCGCGGCCGGGCCGGTCTGCGCTCCGGCCACCTGTTCGGGCGCCATATAAGAAGGTGTGCCGAGAACGCCGCTGGAGATGGTCGCGCCCGAGTCGTTCGGCCGCGCGATCCCGAAGTCGATGACGCGCGGGCCGTCGGGGCTCATCAGGACGTTGGCGGGCTTGAAGTCACGGTGAACGATGCCCGCCCGGTGGATCGCGGTGAGCGCGGTCGCCGTGCCGATCGCCAGGCGGTCGAGGTCGTTGCCGGTACGCGGGCCCTGGGATCGCACGAGCTCGTCCAGGGAGGGACCGGGAACGTACTCGCTGACGATGTACGGCCGTTCCCCCGCGACGTCCGAGGCGAGCACCTGCGCCGTACAGAAACCCGCGACCCGCTGGAGGACCGCCAGCTCGCGCGCGAACCGGGCACGCGCCTCATGGTCGGACCCGAGCTGGGTGAGCAGCAGCTTGATGGCCACCTGGCGGCCGTCCTCGCCGCGGCCGAGATAGACGACGCCCTGGGCACCGTCGCCGAGGCGCCCGGTCAGCTCATAGGGACCGAGACGCCGCGGGTCATCTGGTTTCAGGGAGGGGGGACCTGAGGTCATCGGTCACCGCTGATCTCCTGGGGGTATCCAGACATGCCCGGCAATATACCGGCCGCAACTCAACACACCCTGGCAAGCCCAGACAAGGACGCCCATCGCACACCTTCTTCCCCATCGGGCAGACCCGGAGCACTAGCATCTACTCCGGGCATCCAGCCCTATCGGTGGCGGCCCTACAGGAGCCTCATGAGCTATCCCCCATACTCACCCGGCCCTGGCTATCAGCCGGGCTATGGAGTGCCTCCTCAGCAACCCGGTTACGCGCCGCCGCCCGCCAACCCGTACTCCCAGCCGCAGCCCCAGCAGCCGTACCCGCAGCAGCAGCCGTACGCGCCGCAACAGCAATACGCACCCCAGCAGCAGTACGCGCCGCAGCAGCAGTACGGTCCTCCGCCGCAGCAGTACGCACCGGCGCCCGCACCGCAACAGCCTCCCGCGCAACAGGGCGGTGCCGACCTCTACAACTCGCCCATCCTCATCTACGACCAGCCGCAGTCCTTCTTCTCCACCGAGGCGAACTACACGGTCTGGAGCCCGCAAGGGCAGCCCGTCGCGTACGTCAAGGAGAGGGGCGTCAGCGGGGCGCGCAAGGTCTTCCGCGCCGTCAACCAGGGCACCCAGAACAAGGCCGAACGGTCCCTGACCATCTTCCGGCCTGACGGCATGCCCTACTTCACCTTCTATAAGCCGTACGGCTTCATGGGCACCCCGGTCATGCAGGTGCTCACCCCGCAGGGCGGCCTCATGGGCCAGCTGCGCAAGCGCGCCATGCGCGGCTGGGAGATCCTCGACCCGCAGGAACGCCAGATCGGCTACTACGACATCTACAAGGGCCAGATCCGCGACTGGCAGGAGACCGAGCTCGCGCGCTTCCAGCGAGGCTTCAACGGCTACGGCGAACTGGTCTCCCAGATGCTCACCGGCGCCGACCGCTACGTGCTGCGCATGCTCCCCAACCTGCCCGAGCCGATGCGCACCCTGATCCTGGCCTGCCCCCTGGCGTACGACACCGCGGTCTCCTCCAACCGCAGCCTCGGCGGCTTCCTCACCTGACCGGGACGCACCCTCAGAACACTCGTGGGGCCGGCCTCAATGGCCGACCCCACGAAAGCGGTCTCACGCTAGAAACGCACAGCGGCGACTAACTCATGCAGGCCATCACGTCGCTGTCCTTGACGCCCTTGACGGGAACCGAACGGATGGTCTCCTTCGGCAGGTTGTTGTAACCCTTGGCCTTCAAGCAGGCCCGCAGCTTGGCGTCAATCTCGGTGTCGTTCTTGCCCTGCGCGGCACCGCCACCGGGCGCCTTGCTGGTGGTCGGCGCGCTGCTCGGAGCGCCGTTCTGGTCACCGCCGCCCTGCGCGGCAGTCGCCGTCGCGGACGCGGTAGCACCGTCAGAGTCCTTCTTGGAGTCAGAGTTACAAGCGCTGGCACTGAAGCCCAGAGCAAGCACAACGCTACCGACCATCAGAAACTTCTTCACAGAGTTGCCTTTCGACGGGGGGCTGGCGACTTAGCCGAAACATGCTAGCGCGTCACCGACCGCATACACCCCGATATCGCAACAAAGGAGTCAGGGGCGGTGAAGTCATGTGTCCAGTGCGTTGGGGGCCTTACCGGCCGCCCTGACCGGGCGGCGGCGGGTAGGGACGCCCGCTTCCCTGCGGCGGCCCCTGAGGCGGTCCTTGAGGGGGACCCTGCGGCGGCCCCTGAGGAGGCCCCTGCGGCTGACCCGAATGCCCACCCCAACCAGGGGGCGGCCCAGGCACGTTTCCTTGCTGAGGCGAGTAGCCCCCACCCGCGGGGAACGCCTTCGGCTTCTTCCGGTTCCGCATGACCATGAACGCGATGACGATGCCACCGATCACGACCACACCGGCGACGACCCCGAGCAGGATCTTGGTGTTCTGATCGGCCTGGTCGTCGGCCTTGGTGCTGGCCGACTTGCTGTGCTTGACCGTCGGCGTCGCCGCCGGCTGCCCACCCGCGCCCTGCGGGTTCGCGGCAGCCCACTTGTCATAGGCGTCGAACACCGGGTTAGGCGCGGACTTGGGCACATTGGCGGTCAGCGCGTCGCCCGGAATGACCACGCCTCGGCCGGTCATGTTGTCGATACCGGGAGGGCCCACGTCCTTGGTGGTGTTGATGATGCGCTGCACCACCTCGCGAGCCGGCATCTGGGGGTTCTTCGAACGGATCAGCGCCGCGACGGCGGAGGTGAGCGCGGTCGCCTGACTCGTCCCGGCAAGCCGTTCGTTGACCTTGCCGTTGCCGTCGAGCGCGGGCACCAGGAAACCCGGTGCGGCCACCGCGACATAAGGCTGGCGCTCGGTACCGGACCACGGGATCTTCTTGTTGTCCACGGCGCCGACGGCGAGCGCACCCGCGCAGTTGGCGGGCTCCATGGCGGGGTTGCCCTTCTCCGCGCTGTTGCCCGCTCCCGCGACCACCACCACGTCGTGCTGAAGCGCGTAACCGATCGCCTGCTGCAGTTCAGGCCGGCATCCGTTAGGGGAATTGAACGCCTGGGAGATGCTGATCACCTTCGCGCCGTGGTCGGTCGCGTAGCGGATCGCCTTGTCCCAGACGGCGAGGTTGGAATTGATCGACATGACCTTCGCCTCGGGGGCGACACCCATGTAGCCGGTGCCGGTGCCCTGCCCGACGATCAGACCGGCCATTGCCGTGCCGTGCGAGGCCTCCAGATCGGAGGTCGGAGGGATCTGACCGTCGCCCTGGTGCGTCTCCACATTGGCGCCGGGCACGATCGTGCCCTGCAGGTCGGGGATCTGACCATTGACGCCGTTGTCGACGACACCGACGGTGACTCCCGCCCCCTTGGTGATCGGCCACACCCGCTGCTGGATCTGCCAGGCCGAGAACCACCATTGATCGGTTCTGGGCCCCGGCGCCGCATCGGCGGGCGTTACCGTCCCCATGGCCATGGTGAAGACGGCTCCAGTCGCCGCCAGCCATCGTGTCGTCCGTCGCACAGCACAACCTCACTAGAAGCGAAACGGCGTGGATAGCCCGAGATGTCGCCTCAGGCTACCCACGCCGACTCATGCTTGGTCCTGCAATTGACTAATCGGTCATCCGATCACAGGCGGTGCGGTATCGCCGTCATTACCGCCCCAGACGTCCTCGTCCTCGGACAACCAGGTGCTGCGCTCCTGCTCTTCCTCGCCCTTGCCGCCGCCGCCACGGCCGGCACCGCCCATGCCGCCGCCCATGCCGCCGCGCCCGGCCGCGCCCTTGCCAGAGCCGAGGCCGCCCGCACCGGCACCGCGCGCGCCCGCACCGGGCATGCCACCGGCCAGTCCGCCGGCACCGCCGCCGGGCATGCTGCCCGCGCCGCCCGCGCCACCGCCGGGCATGCTGCCCGCGCCACCCGCGCCACCGCCGCCGAGGCCGCCCTTGCCGAACGGGTCGCCGCCGCCGGCGCCACCGCCGCCACCGGGAAGTCCGGCCAGGCCACCCTTGCGGCCGCCGTGCGGGTCGTAGGTCCCGCTGCCGCCGTGGTTGCCGCCGTTCGGGTCATAGGTGCCACTGCCGCCGTGGCTACCGGGCGGCGTGTACTGCCCGCCGTGGCTGCCGGGAGGGGTGAACTGACCGCTGCCGCCGTGGTCGCCGGGAGGCGTGAACTGGCCGCTGCCGCCGCTGTTCGGGGGCTTGAAGCTGCCGCTGCCACCGCCACCGCCGTGGACCCCACCGGTGGTGGCGCCGGGCGAGTTGTTCGGCGGCGGAACGTTGTAGACGCCGCTGCTCGGGAGGTTGGTGGAGAGCCGCTCGGGCATGGCCGTGTTGGCCTGGATGGTCCGCTCGGAGAGCCGCTTCATGTGCTCCTTGGCGGCCTTGTCCTCTTCGCTGTCGATGAGACCGAAGGCCTCACCGATCTTCTTCCCGGCCAGCATGGGGAGACCGGCGGGCGCGACGGCGACCAGGCCGTCCTTCCAGGAGAACCCACCGAACATGCCCTTGCCGGGCTTGTGGTCCTTGTACCACTGGAGCTTGGTGGCGTGGTCGTCCAGCGTCTTGCCGGTCTGAGTGGAAGTCGACTGCAACCCGGAGGCGCTCGTCTGCAGGTTGCGCATCTGCTCAATGGTGGCGTCGGCGTCGTCGCCCTTCCAGACACCGCTGAGGGCGGTCATCTGGGCGCCCAGCACACCCGCCGCGTTCTTGAACTTGTCACCCGCGGCCGTGTAGTTGTTGGCCGCCTCTTTCACCTTCCCGGGCTGGCAAGCGTCAAGGATGCCGTTCATGGCGTCCATGTCGCCGTCCCAGTCGGTGGAACCCTGGGGGCTCATGCGGATCTGCTCGTCGTGCCGCGTGCTATTGGGGGCCATAGTCCCGATCCCGCCTCGTCGAATCCCTGGTTACCAGCTGCTGGTGTTGCTCGTGGTCGGCTGATTGGAGCTATTGGTCGTCACACGGTTCGCGGCAGCGGTGTTCTGCTGCTCCTTGTCGCCGTGGTTCTTGACGATCTGCTCCAATGACTGGATCACCTGGTCATAGGCGTTCACGAAAGCGTCGTACTGGCCCTTGATCTGACCGTAGGCCTGGTTGGTCGTGAGACCGAGGCCCTGGGTCACCGCCGGGTAGTTGCCCAGCTCGCCCGAGGTCATGTGACCCTTGACGGAGATCTCGCTGCGCGTGCCCTGGCTGCCGTCGTCGAACTTGGCGATCTCGTCCTTCAGGACCTTGAGGATCTTCTTGACCTCGTCGACATCAATTTCGCTCTTGTTACCCACGTGAGCCTCCCGGCGGGCCGAGAGTGCCCGCTCCCTACACAGTTCTTGGAAGTTAGTGGTGAAGAAGGCGCCGGCGGATGGGGCCCAGCCGACACCTGGCCGACCGTCCCGGAATCAAAGGGGACGGCCGGCCTGGGGTGCCATCGTCAGCCGCCGATGAGGTTGACGTTGCTCTTGACCGTGCCCTGGCCGGTCTCGGCAGAGGAGTTGATGACCGCGCCGAGGGCCTGCATGACCTGGCCGATCTCCTGCGCCGACTGCTCCCACTGCTTCTTGGCGTCGAAGTAGGCGTTCTTCGCGTCGTCTTCCCACTGCGCCAGCTTGCTCTCGACGTTCTTCTCGAGGTCGTCAAGCTCGGACGTCATGCGGTTGTACTGCTGCTGGAAGGCGGCGTATGCCTGCTGCATAGCGCCGAAGTCCATAGAGCTGAAGCTCATCGTTCCTCCGTCTCGTCCTTGATCGTCTTAGGGGGCTCAGCCGTTGAGCAGACCGGCGATGCGGTTCACGCTCTCGGTCTGGTGCTGCTCGCTGGCCTCGTAGTTGATCTTGGTGTGGACGAGCTTCTCGTGGAGGTTGTCCAAGGTCTGCAGGACCTTGCTCAGCTCCTGGTTGAACTCGTTGAAGACCTTGGTGAAGGCGCTTCCGGCGTCACCGATCCAGCGCCCCTGAAGCTGAGACTGCTCCTGGCCGACAGCGCCCTGGATCTGCCTCAAGTCCTGCGCGGCAGACTCCACACGGGAAGCGGCCTGCGCCATTTCTGCTCTGTCGACAGACGACCTCTGACCCATCAGTCATCCTCTCGGGGGTAGACACTCTGTTCCTTGGATGCACCGCGAGATCGTTCGGTTCGCCTCGCCGAGCACATTTTTCTGTTGAGCACCGTCAGACCCTGCAACGCTCCAGGGCCCACGACCGACCATCAGGCCCAGAGCTGGGTGTTCGCCTGCTCGGCCTTCTGGTAGTTCTGCCGGGCACCGCTCACGTTCTTGGAGAACGTCTCGATGCACTTGGCCAGCTCACGCGCGGCCTTGTCCCACTTCTTCTTGGCGTTGAAGTAGGCGTCGCGCGCGTCGTCCTCCCATTTGGACAGGCCGCTCTGGAGGTCGCCCTCGAGCTCGTCCAGGCGCTGGCTCATCTCACGCTGCTTGCTTTGGAACAGCTGTTCCGCTTGCTGCATCGCGGTGTATTCCGTGCTGAACGCACCCACGACAATCCCTCCATCACACCAGTTACGGCCCTGAGGCTACCAAGGTGGGACCAAACGGTCGCCACGTTTTACCCTTTGGTGATCTCATAGTCACCCCGCCCCTGACGAGACGGGGAGCTGCGCCTTCGCGGGGTCAAGGGTGGAACCCGTCGGGATGAGGCTCAGCAGGCTGGCGGGCACCGGCACCGAGTCGTTGGAGTCCTTGGAGATCGTGTAGCCGAACGCCTTGGCGGTCTCCGCCGACTTCAGCGGGTACTTGCGCCCGTTGTCGGAGATGAAGAAGTAGGTGCTGATCGCGTCGGTGCTGGTGCCGAGCGAGCCGGCCAGCACCGCGCTCCCCGGGGGCAGCACGACG
Organism: Actinomadura barringtoniae; assembly: GCF_017573505.1. GTDB lineage: Bacteria > Actinomycetota > Actinomycetes > Streptosporangiales > Streptosporangiaceae > Spirillospora > Spirillospora barringtoniae. The sequence continues at coordinate 141,399 of NZ_JAGEOJ010000025.1, read as the reverse complement.
TTGTCGACTCCGGTCTGCGACGGGGAGCCGGGAACGGGCAGGTCCTTGCCGCCGCCCACCGCGATGCTCGGCGTCTGAGCCCCGTTGGAGGCGTCCGGGTAGACCACGCAGAGCGACTGCGAGCCGTCGAAGGACTGCGCGGCGATGCGCGTCTGCGGCATCCGCTCGTCCTTCAGCGACTTGCCGAGGTTGCCGGTGACCGCGTTCGGCTGCAGGGACTGGGCGTCCTGCAGGTTGTAGCCCTTGGTCGCCCGGATGAGGGCGGCCTGCACCGGGGAGATCGCGTCGTAGCCGTCCTGGCGCAGGACGTAGAACTGGTCGCCGTTGCCGACGCCGTCGGAGACCTTGTAGACCTGCCCGAGCGGACCCTTGGCCCCGCCGGGGGCGCTGACCTGAGTGCCGGGAGTGCCCCCGAGCGGGGGCGCCGCGAACTGCGGGCCCTCGGGCAGCGCGTTCAGGAACCGGCCCTCGACGGTCGGCGGGTTGCTCACGTTCAGCACGGTCTGGCCCGCCGGGCTGATCAGCAGGCGCTGGTTGCGCCAGATCAGCCAGGGGCGGCTGCCGTCGCTGACGACCACGCCGGTGCCGGCGTCGAGGGTCTGGCCGCCGACGCTCGTGCCGCCGACCAGAGTCACCACCGAACGCTGCGCGCCGGACGCGCCGATCTGGCGGACGCACACCGACCACGGCCCGCCGCGCAACCGCTTCTTGTCCGGGATGGTGTCGGGAGCGTCGGCGATGCCGATCCTCGGGCCGCGCGGGAACTTGGTCAGCGACTTGGCCGAGACCGACTTCTGCTTGGGCCCGCTGCCGCCCGAGTTCGACTGCCCCGAGAGCGCCAGCTTGGCGGAGGCGTAGTTGGCGACCGGGCACAGGAGCTTGTCCTTGGCGCCCTCGGGCTGGCACCAGATGTAGCGGGCGCCGGTCTCCTTCTCGATCAACAGGAGGCCGCCGTCGGTCAGGCCACGGGTGCCCTGGCCGAGGAAGATGCCCGCGATGCCGAAGCCCGCGGCGACGAGCACGCCGACCATGACGCCGGCGAACGTGGCCGCGTTCAGCCGCTTGAGCGGCTGCTCGGGGTTGTCGGGCTCACCCAGGATCAGCGCCTGCGAGGCGCGCTGGGTCATCAGGCGGTGCGCCTGGAGGAGGTCCTTCTTGGTCTGCATTCAGCGCCCCCAGCTCAGAGCAGTCCGCGGACGTAGTCGTACAGACCGAAGCTGCCGAGCGCCAGCGGGATCAGGGCGACCACCAGCAGCACCTCGACGATGTCGCCGGCCCGGCCCCAGAACGGGGTGAGCCGGTTGTTCGGGAGCCACATGCCGACGCCGACCGCGATGCCGGAGATCACCAGCGCGGGCAGCAGCACCCCGGCCAGGATCATCGGCTGCGAGTCCATGTCGCGGGCCGTGTTCACCCCGAGGATGGCCAGCATCGCCAGGGCCGGGACCAGCAGCCAGAGCTTCTGGGCGCGGCCGCGGAAGATCCGGGCGCGCAGCATGAGCGCGAACGCGACCACCCCGCACATGGTCGGGCTCACCCAGCCGCTGTCCATGGTCAGCGGGATCGCGGCGCCCGCGGCCGCCAGGCCCATCGCCGAGACGCCGCCGGTGACGAACCGGTCGGCGGCGGCGGTGCGGTCCAGGACCTGCTTGCCGTCCACCATCAGGGTGTCGCGGCGCAGGTCCTCGGCGCTGTTGGGCACCGGCGGCAGGGTCACTCTGGCGAGTTTGAACGAGACGCCCGGCAGCAGCGGTGTGAGCGCCAGCGCGACCGCGACGGTCACGGCGGCGACGCCGGCCGCGTCGGTGTCGAAGCTGAGCGCGATGCCGGTATTGATCGTGCCGAGCAGCGCGGCGACGGCGACGCCGTAGAAGACCGGCAGCCCGTCGGCGATCGCGAATCCGGCGATCGTGGCGACCAGCACCACCGCGCCGAACCCGGCGACCAGATGCAGCGCGCCGATCTTGGTGAGCGGGTCGTCGCGCAGCGGGCCGAGCACGCCGGCGAGGAAGGCGTACGGCAGGGCCACATAGCCCAGCGCGGCGCCCGCGCCCGCGTCGCCCATGGCCCGCGAGAGCGCGATGGCGCCGACCAGCAGCACCAGCGCGACGATCCCCGCGACCGCCGCTGGAAGGATCCAATTGGGCCCGGAGAAAATGAGGGCGATGATGCCGACGCACGGCCCGACCGCGCCCCACGCGAGGGCGAAGTGGCGGGTCGACTCCTGCCGCCAGCGGCCCGGGCGGTCGCGCACCGCGGTCGCCACCACGTCCGGAACGTCATCAAAGGCCAAGTCGGGCATCTGGGCCATCCGCGGCCGCAGATAAATCAGGTCGCCGTCCCGCAACCCCACCTGCGCGGGAGTCGCGGCGGGTTCGAAGGGGGCCTCGTCAAGCTTCTGCAAAACCCAGCCGCCGTGCGCCAGACCGGTGTCCGCGAGGTTCTGGCCCGCGTACCGCAGCATGGTCGGATAAAGCTCGGCGAACGTCGCGTCGGCGGGCAGCGCGATGTCGACCCGCCGTTCCGGCCCGACGACCGTGATCCGGCAGAGGTCAGCTCCAGGGGGCGCGCTCACGACTTCCTCGCAAGTAGTCCGGTATCGGTTAGGGGGTGACCAGAGTGCCCGCTGGTATGCCACCGGCGCCACCGGCAGGGACACTGATGTACAACCAGTGACACGAGTCTCGCCTACAGTACGCAACGACAGCTGATCCGCCCAACCCAGGCGAAACATCTGAGACGCGTTCCACCGGGGCCAGGTCTGACCACATCCGTACAGGCAGGCAGCCATTTCGCACAACCGCGGTCCGGTACCGAAAGCGGGCCTCACCTGCCGATGGGACCCGCCGTCACGGTCACCGGAACCCGCTCGCCATGCCGTACGAGTCCGTTCCCGAAGGACGGCGATTCCTCAGAGTGAGAAACCCCAGGCCATGGCGCCAGAGATCACAGACCCCCGCGCCAGGCCCCCGGCCCCCGTTTCCGGCTCGCGGACTGCGCTTCCGTATGTCTTGACATGTCTAAAGATCGCCGCGAGACGCTAGCAGCGATCACACCGGGCTGTCAGCCGGTGGCCACAATTGGTGATCAGGGTCATCTTCGTGCGAAGACTCCAGCGGGTAGGGCAGAGACTCCGGTCGGTAAAGACCCGTAAGATCGGGCGTTCTAGGCGAGAAGGCGCAGGAAACACCCGAGTCGCCATACCATCTGTGGGCGGTTCGGTAATCCTGATGCGCTCGTCACAGCGTCTGATAACCCCGGTCGGCGCTCCCGCATCGGCTGACAGTGGGAGGAAGTAAGCGTGAGCACGGTGATCGTCCGTCGCAAGGAGCGACGGAAGCCCCCCGCGATGCCGCGCGGCGAGATCCTTTTGGAATCGCCCCCCGAGCTGCCTGAGCTCGTACCTCAGGGCATGCAGGCGGTGATGACCTACCTGCCGATGCTGGCCGGGTCGGGCGCCATGGTCTTCATGATGGTCGGCCGGGGCGGCGGCACGCTCCAATACGTCGCGGGCGGCATGTTCGCCGTCTCGATGTTCGGCATGATGCTGGGCCAGGTCGGCCGAGGCGGTGGCGAGCGCAAGGTCAAGTTGAACGGTGAGCGCCGCGACTACCTTCGTTACCTGGGCCAGGTGCGCAAGAAGGTCCGCAGCGCCGCCAAGCAGCAGCGCGAGGCCCTGGAATGGGGCAGCCCGGACCCCGGGTCATTGTGGTCTTTGGTGATGAGCGCCCGGTTGTGGGAACGAAGGCCGTCCGACGACGACTTCCTTCAGGTCCGCGTCGGCAGCGGCTCGCAGAAGCTCGCCATCCAGTTGATCGCCCCCGACACCAAGCCCATCGAAGATCTTGAGCCCATGAGCGCGGGCGCGCTGCGCCGGTTCATGCGCACGCACGCGAACGTGCCGAACCTGCCGATCGCGGTGTCGCTCCGGTCGTTCGCCCGGGTCATCCCGACCGGCGAGCCCGAGGCCGTGTACGGCATGGTCCGCGCGCTGATCCTGCAGATCGCCGCGTTCCACTCCCCCGACGACGTGCGGATCACCGTCTGCGCGGCGCGGGAGCGGATGCCGTGGTGGCAGTGGATCAAGTGGCTGCCGCACAACCTGCACCCGACCGACTCCGACGCGGCCGGCCCGGTCCGCCTGATGGCCGACAGCATGACCACGCTGGAGGCGATGTTCGGCCAGGACGTCAAGGACCGCCCGCGCTTCCAGCCTGGCCTGTCGCAGGACGACCTGCCGTACCACATCATCATCATGGACGGCGGCCAGGCGTCCTATGACTCCCAGCTGGCGGCCGACGGCGTCGAGGGCGTCTGCATCATCGACCTGACCGGCTCGGTCGCGCCGACCGCCGACCCGACGATGCTGCGGCTGCACGCGACCGCGGGCCGCATCGACATGCTGAAGAAGGACCGTACGGGCAAGGACGTCGCCACCCGCATCGGCGGGCCCGACAACGTCACCCTGCAGCAGTCCGAGGCCCTCGCCCGCCAGCTCGCGCCGCTGCGCGCCAGCGCCACGGCGGGCCCCGAGGAGGACGCGCTGTCGGGCGCGACCACGATGACCTCGCTGATGGGCATCGACAACCCGTTCAACGTCGACCCGCGCGAGAGCTGGCGGCCGCGGGCGCCGCGCAACCGCTACCGCGTTCCGATCGGCGTGGACGTCGACGGGCGCCCGGTCCACCTGGACATCAAGGAGTCGGCACAGGGCGGCATGGGCCCCCACGGCCTGTGCATCGGAGCGACCGGTTCCGGTAAGTCGGAGTTCCTGCGCACGCTGGTCCTCGGACTGGTCATGACGCACTCCTCCGAGGTGCTCAACCTGGTCCTGGTCGACTTCAAGGGCGGCGCGACGTTCCTCGGCATGGACGGCCTCAACCACGTGTCGGCGGTCATCACCAACCTGGAGGACGAGCTCCCCCTGGTCGACCGCATGTACGACGCGCTGCACGGCGAGATGGTCCGCCGCCAGGAGTACCTGCGCGCCTCGGGCAACTACGCCTCGCTGCGCGACTACGAGAAGGCCCGCGAGCAGGGCGCCGACATCCCGCCGATGCCGACGCTGTTCCTGGTGCTGGACGAGTTCTCCGAGCTCCTGTCGGCCAAGCCCGAGTTCGCCGACCTGTTCGTCATGATCGGCCGGCTGGGCCGGTCGCTCGGCGTGCACATCCTGCTGGCCTCGCAGCGCCTGGAAGAGGGCAAGCTGCGCGGCCTGGACACCCACCTGTCGTACCGGATCGGTCTGCGGACCTTCTCGGCGCAGGAGTCGCGGGTGGTCCTGGGCGTTCCCGACGCGTACGAGCTGCCGTCGGCGCCCGGTCACGGCTACATGAAGTTCGGCACCGAGGCGATGACGCGGTTCCGCGCGGCCTACGTCTCCGGTCCGGCGAACGAGGACATGCAGCCGAAGGCCAAGAAGGGCGCCGAGGTGATCCGGCAGATCGTGCCGTACATCCCGGACTACATCCGGCCGCAGCTGATCGAGCACCCCGAGCAGCAGGACACCGGCAAGAACGAGAACACCGCGAGCCTGTTCGACGTGGTGGTCGGCCAGCTGGAGAACAACGGCCCGCCCGCGCACGCCATCTGGCTGCCGCCGCTGGACGCGCCGCCCACGCTGGACGAGCTGCTGCCGACGCTGGCGGTGATCCCCGGTCTCGGGCTCACCACCCAGCACGACGCCTGGCGCAACCGGCTGCACGCGGTCATCGGCATCATCGACAAGCCGTTCGACCAGAAGCGCGACACGATGTACACCGACCTGTCCGGCGCGGCCGGCAACGTCGGCATCGCGGGCGGTACGCAGACCGGTAAGTCGACGATGCTGCGGACGCTGATCGCCTCGCTGGCGATGACGCACAGCCCGCAGCAGGTGCAGTTCTACTGCCTGGACTTCGGCGGCGGCACGCTCGCCGCGTTCGAGGACCTGCCGCACGTCGGCGGCGTCGCCAACCGCCTGGACGCCGACCGGGTGCGCCGTACGGTCGCCGAGGTCACCAGCCTGCTGGAGCAGCGCGAGCGCGAGTTCGCCGAGCGCGGCATCGACTCGATGCCGACCTACCGGCGGATGCGCGCCAACGGCGAGATCAGCGGCGACGGCTACGGCGACGTGTTCCTGGTCGTGGACGGCTGGATGACGCTGCGCCAGGACTACGAGAACCTCGAGCCCACGCTGACCGACCTCACGGCGCGCGGGCTGGGCTACGGCATCCACGTCGTCGCAACGGTCAACAAGTGGTCGGAGTTCCGGATGAACATCCGGGACATGTGGGGCACCAAGCTCGAACTGAAGCTCGGTGACCCGTACGAGTCGGAGATCGACCGCAAGCTCGCCGCGAACGTGCCGGAGGGCAAGGCGGGCCGCGGCCTGACCCGTGAGGGCCACCACTTCCTCACGGCGCTGCCGCGGCTGGACGCCGACTCCGACCCGACGACGCTCGCCGACGGGGTCAAGAAGCTCGTCGGCGCGGTCACCGGCAACTGGCAGGGACCGGGCGCGCCCAAGGTCCGCATGCTGCCGGCGGTGCTGCCCGCCGCGCAGATGCCGACGCCGGCCGAGACCGGGTCGCGGATCCCGATCGGCATCGACGAGGACGCGCTGCAGCCGGTGTACCTCGACTTCTCGGTCGAGTCGCACTTCATGGTCATCGGCGACACCGAGTGCGGCAAGTCCAACCTGATGCGCGGGATCACCCAGGGCCTCATCGAGCGCTACTCGCCCGAGCAGGCCAGGATGATCTTCATCGACTACCGGCGCGCGCTGCTGGACAACGCCAACACCGATCACCGCATCGGGTACGCCGCGTCCTCGGCCGCCGCCGGCGGCCTGGTCAAGGACATCGTCGGGGCGCTGCAGCAGCGGCTCCCACCGGCGGACCTCACCCCGGACCAGCTGCGCGACCGTTCCTGGTGGAAGGGCCCCGACCTCTATCTGATCATCGACGACTACGACCTGGTGGCCACGTCCAACAACCCGGTCAGCCAGCTCGCCGAGCTGCTGCCGCAGGCCCGCGACATCGGCCTCCACGTGATCGTCTCGCGCGCGTTCGGTGGTGCCGGGCGCGGCATGTACGACTCGGTGCTGCAGCGCATCAAGGAAATGGGCTCCCCCGGCCTGCTCATGTCGGGCAACAAGGACGAGGGCGTCCTCCTGGGAACCGTCAAGGGCCACGCACTCCCCGTGGGCCGCGGCTACTTCATCGACCGCCGCAACGGGACCCGTCTCATCCAGACCGCCCACCAGGAGTAGGAGAAATAGACGATGGCCGACTTCAGCGAAGGCGTCGGGCGCTATCAGCGCGACATGGAACAGCAGATGGGCGAGTACACCAAGATCCAGGACGCCATCAAGGAGGCCGTGGGTCGCGGTGAGGCCGCCGAGGGCAAGATCACGGCTGAGTACCGGACCGAGGGCGGGCTGACCAGGCTCGACTTCGACCCCCGCGCCCTGCGGCTGTCGTCGGAGGAGCTGAGCTACGAGATCCGCACCGCGGTGAACGCGGCCGCCGAGGACTTCCAGGCCAAGGTCCGCGAGGCCAGCTCGGCCCTGTTCAAGTTCGACAATGCCGAGAAGGCGCTGGACCCGTCCGCGGCCCTCGCCTCCCTCGACAAGATGGCCAACGGTTTCGCCACCCAGATGAGGGACCTGGCGCGCGAGCTCGGCCTGCAGCAGCAGCGCGCCAAGGAGGCCATGGACAACTACACCGGCCCCGGCCACCCCGGAGCGCAGCCGTAAGACATTTGCGCAAGCGCTTTAATAAAGGTGCCCGTTGATCAGAGCGATCCTGTTCTGAACAACGGGCACTTTGCATTTCCCCTGCTCAACTCGATGGATAGTCAAGCCTGGTCAGGCATCTAGTTGAAACCGGGTAGGCCCGCCACTACCTTGCGTGCACATGGGCCCGCCTATGAGAAAAAGGTCCAGGAGTTCTCCTCCCAGTTGGAGGTCCTCCAGACCTACTGTCAGGCCGTCGGCGTCAGTTTGACCGCGCTTGCCTACGCCCTCGCGACCTATGCGGTGTTCGCGATGGGCATGGCGGTCTTCCTGGACGGGCTGGCGGTCGCGATGCTGGCCGCGATCGCGGCCGAGGCCACGGTCGTGGGAGCCCCTGCGGCCACCGCCGCCATCGCGGGCATGGTCGAGGCGTGCCTCACCGCCCAGACCATCACGTGCGTCGCGACCGGGATCCTGGCGGCGGCCGGGAACATCGCCGGCGTCGTGATCGGCGGCGGCACGTTGCTGAGCGCCATGGTCGAACAGTCGCGCGGCAACGACAAGGCGATGCGCGACTTCCTCAACGCGCAGAAGACCGGTGCCGCAGGCGCCGCGGCCAACCTCGCGCAGAACGCCGCCAACGCGGGCCTGTCCTGGATCAACCGGTTCGACCCCAGCGGGTATGCGCCGAGCGGCCACAAGGGCAGCCCGCTCAAGGAGATCGACCTCGACGCCGACCGCGGGATCGACAACACCTGGAATCTCGGCGCCGGTGCGAAGGTCCAGGCGGGGGCGGGCGAGCACGAGTTCGGCCTGCGCGGTAAATACGGCGACCACGGCTTCCAGGGGATCGAGGGTGAGTACGGCCAGAAGCGCGACCTGGGTAGCTCCGGGTTCCAGGGCTCCGGCGGCGCGAAGTTCGGCTGGCAGGAGGATCCCGACGGCAAGGGCGGGGACTTCTACGGGGGCGGGAAGGTGGGCATCGAACACGGAGCCTCCGGCAGCAAGGGCTCGGCCGAAGGGCAGGTGAACGACGACGGTGAGACCAAGGGGAAACTCGAGGGCAACACGGCGGGCGGCACCCAGAAGGTCGAGAAGAAGAAGGACGAGAACCCGCCCTGGGACAGCGACGGTAACTAGGGCATAAGAGATCGGCCCGGGCGGAGATGATCTCCGCCCGGGCCGGTCTCTTGGTTCAGAGGGCCTTGTTGATCAGCAGCATGAGGCCCATGACGGCCAGGAGCGCGAAGAAGGCGGCCAGGACGATCAGCTGGCTCCTGTACTTCTTGCCGACCTCGGCGGCGGGGCCGGGTGGGCCGCTCGCGCCTCGCATGAGGTCCATCGGGGTGACCCGCTGGACCGGCTGCTGGGCGGCGAGCTCCGCCTGGTGCCGCGTCCGCTGGTGGTGGTCGGCGTGGACGTTCTCAAAGCCCGGGTAGGGCGCCTGAGGGTCCTGCGGATTGCCCATGGTCGGCTCCTCAGTGGGCGGCGCCCAGGTCGACTACCAGCGGGGTGGCGATGGCGAGGGTGCGCAGGGGCTCGGGGAGCTGGAAGTTGATGCGCAGCTCGTACTTGTCCTTGCGGGTGTTGGAGTTGTCGTCCATCCGCGCCAGGTTCACGCCCTTGGTGTCGCTGATGACGCAGTAGCGACCGCCGGTGCGCATGTCCGTGCCGTCCGACGACCAGTTGTGGTGGTAGTCGATCTGGACCTCTTCCCAGACGACGTCCATGATGTGCTGCCCGGAGGCGTCGAAGACCCGGTCGCCGGCGGTGTAGGAGTGGCCCATCCCCGGGAACGAGGGCATGCCCTCGGACACGGTCTCGGCGAGCATCTGGAGGTTGGTCTCCACGCGGCCGATGAGGCTGCCGTCGGGGGCCACGACCGCGATCGACGGGCCGGCCACGCGGGCCGCTCCGCCGGGCTCGTCGGCTGAACGGTCGACGAAGAAGAGCGGTGTTCCGTCGGGGGCGTCGATCCGTACGATGGCGCGGCCGCGCAGTTCCTCGCCGCTCGCCATCACCGACTTCAGCCAGCCCTTCTCCTTGTCGCCCATGACGCGGCTGCCGGTCGCCAGGACCTGGCCCTCGGCGTCGGTGATGCGGTAATCGCCCTCGCCGTCAGGCTCGTCGTAGCGCAGAACGGGTGCGCTGAACAGGTCGGTCACTGGATCTCCCACGGCGGGCGCATGTCGCCCTTGGCGTCGGTGACGTTGCCGCCCTGGCCCTGGACTTCGCCCGAGCCGCCGAACACCTCGGCGCCGCCCGGCGCGACCGAGCCATCGGCCTTGCCGCCCCACTCGCCGGTGTCGGCGTTCACGTTGCCCTCAACGTTGCCGGTCACCGGGCCCCGCTCCATGCCGGCACCGCCGGTGACCTTGTCGTGGCCCTTGTCGTCGTGCTCGTAGCCGACGTTGCCGCTGGTACCGAACTGGTTGCTGTACTCGCCCTTGCCGTTCCAGGTGGCCTTGCCGTCCTTGTCCTGCTCGTAGCCGCCCTCGACGCTGCCGGAGTTGCCGAGCGGGCCTTCGTAGGAGTAGTTGCCGTCGACGCCCCAGGCCTGGCCGTCGCCCTTCTTGCCGTGGACGCCGAACTCGTGCGAGGAGCCGCCGGGGGTCTGGATGTTGGCGCCGCCGCCGACGTTCCAGGTGTTGTTGAAGTCGCGGTCGGCGTCCAGGTCGACGCCCTGCAGGGGCGTGCCCTTCTGCCCCTTGGGCAGCTTCTTGCCCTTGGGGAGCACGGCGTCCTGGCGGCGGTTCACGAAGGCGAGCCCGGCGTTGGCGGCGTTCTGCAGGAGGTTGGCCGCGGCGCCCGCCGCACCGACCTGCTGCGCCTTGAGGAAGTCGCCGAGCGCCTGGTCGTTGCCGCGCCCCTTCTCGGTGACCGCGGTGAGGGCGGCGCCGCCGGCCAGCACCGCGGCGATGATCTGGCCCGCCGCGGCCAGGATCCCGGTGGCGACGGTGGTGATCGTCAGGCAGGTCGCGGCCGTCGCCTCCATGCCCGCGATCGAGGGCGAGCCGACGACCGAGGCGGCCGCCGCGATCACGGCCACGCCCAGGGCGGCGAGGAAGGTGCCCATGCCGACCGCGAACGCCGCGTAGGTGAGCTGCGCGTACGCCAGCGAGGTCAGGGAGATCCCGACGGCCTGGCAGTAGGTCTGCAGGGCGTCCAGCTGGGAGCAGAACTCCTGGACCTTCGCCTCGTAGGCGGGCCGGTCGTCGGCCGTCCAGGTCTCGCCCGGCACGGCCGAGACGCTCTGCGGCAGCTCGCTGATCAGCTTCTGGATCGCCTCCGAGGCGTCGCGCCAGGCCTGGCCGGCCTCGTCCAGCGCGGGGGCGTCGCCGGTCGACAGCTTGAACTGAAAAGTGATCATCGCCGCCGGTGGCAGCACGAACGAGGCGGTCCCGGCTTCGGTGACCGCCGTGCTCATCATGGTCTCGACGGCTCCGAGGGCTCTGCCGGCTCCCATGGCTCAACCTTCCTTCAGTACGTACGGGGGCAAGGAGTGCAGGCAGGTCAGCCGGTGATCCGGCTGGCGTCTTCGGCGCCCTGGTAGTTCTTGGCCGTCACCTCGATGTTCCCGGCGTAGCCGTCCAGCATCTCGATGTGGGTCTTGAGGTCCTGGAAGACGAACTGGATCGCGCCCGGGTAGGCGACCGAGGCCATCGTGCAGGTGATGCTGAACGCGCCGCCCTCGAGGTTGTAGACGCCGTCCTTGCTCATGTCCTCACCCACCTTCTCGAGCTGGGTGACGTACTTCTCCTTCAGTTCCTTGCCGTGCTTGGAGATCCCGTCGGGATCCACGTAGATCTGGTTGCCCATGCGTGTCCTTCGTCGGCCTCAGCGGGGGGTTCGGTCGGTCGGAGGAGCTCTATGAGGTAGCTCTATGAGATTTCGATGAGAGCGGAGTGATCATGAAGCGTATCCGTAAGGGGCAAATGACTCAGCTGGTCAGATGCGTTCTGAACGAAAAGAAAGGCCCCAGACCCCTCAAGTCGCGCGGTCCCGTAGGATCTGTGCGACGAACGTGACGGTGAGCTACGTGTTGGAGGCCTCGGGATGAGATGGGCGGCGGCGGTGGCGGTCACCGGATGCCTCGTGCCGTTCGCGCCCGCGCTCACCGCGCAGCCGGCCCTCGCGGCGCCGAAGGGCTGCCAGAGCCAGCCCGAGCAGGTGACCGAGCTCACCCAGAAGCAGATCACCGACGAGCCGTGGCCGCAGAAGGTGCTCAGCATCAACGAGGCCCAGTCCAAGGCGACCGGCAAGGGCATCTCGGTCGCCGTCGTGGACAGCGGCGTGTCGACCGAGAACCCCCAGCTGAAGGGTCAGGTCAGCGGCGGCGCCGACCTGACCAAGACCAGCACCGAGGACTGCGTCGGCCACGGCACCTGGGTCGCGGGGATCATCGCCGCCAAGAAGGGGATGACGCCGTTCTACGGGGTCGCCCCGGACGCGAAGATCATCCCGGTCAAGATCTCCAACACGGCCGACCTCAACAGCGCCGACCCGATCAGCGAGGGCATCGAGAAGGCGGTCTCGCTGAACGCCGACGTGATCAACGTGTCGGCGCAGTTCCCCGAGGACACCCCGCGGATGCGGCAGGCCGTGGAGAACGCCCTCGCGCACGGCATCCCCGTCGTGGCCGCGGCAGGCAACATCGACAAGAAGAACGGCCAGACCCCGGGGCCGCTCTATCCGGCGCAGTACCCGGGCGTCATCTCGGTCGGCGCCATCGACCAGTACGGCCAGCTGACCGACTTCTCCAACGGCAAGGGCCAGGTCACCGTCGTGGCCCCGGGCAAGGACACGCTGACCACCGCCCCCGACGGCCAGTGGGCCGTGCCGAAGGAGGGCACCAGCTTCGCCACGCCGTACGTCGCCGGCGTCGTCGCGCTGATCAAGGAGCGCTACCCCAAGCTGACGCCCCAGCAGGTCAAGCAGCGCATCGAGGCCACCGCCGAGGGCAACATCGGCGAGGGCAGCGGCCAGGGCAAGGTCAACCCCAACGCGGCCGTCTCGGCCGTGCTGAGCCCGAACGCCAAGCCCAACGCCCCGGCGCCGATCACGCCGGTCAAGATCGTCATGCCGGAACGGGCCGACTCCACCACCCGGAACCTGTCCGCGATCATCACGCTGGGCGCCCTCGGTCTCGCGCTCGTCGCGCTCGCGGCGGGCACCCTGATCCCGGCGGGCAAGCGCCGCGGCTGGCGCCCGGGCCGGGTCGCCATCTCCCGGGACCCTGACCAGAACTGACGCCCCGGCCCTGCCGCCGAGCCGACCTCCCTGACCCGCGACCGGAGCCGACATCCCCGGCCCGCTGCCGGAGCCGACATCCCGGGATCTAGAACCGCACTGATATCCCGGAATCCGGGTCCGAACTGACCCGAAACCGGTCAGGCATTACCATCTGCCGCATGCGATCACCTCCCCCGGTTGCCCCGCCACCCCCGGTCGGAGCTCCCGCCCCGCGGCCCAAGCCGCGCTGGCACCGATTCGTGCTGCCCGTGGGAGCGGCCGTGGCCTTCGCGCTGTTCGTCGGGGTGCTGTGGGTGGTGGGCGGGCTGAAGGAGACCCCGCAGCAGCCGGTGAAGGCTCCGGGGAACGAGATCGACCAGGGGCGATTCAGCGTGACGGTACGCGACGCGAAGATCGTCATGCAGAAGGGCGCCCTCGACATCAAGATCCAGCGGTACGTGATCGTCCGCATGCACGTGGTCAGTCACGACAAGGAGAGCGCCTCGCTGAGCTCCGGCGGGCTGCTGAACGGCGTGGCCGCGCGCACCAAGACCGGCAAGTGGGTCCCGCCCGACGACATCGAGGCCACGGCCGCCGGCAGCAAGACCCTGTCCATCCAGCCCGGGCTGCCGGTCGAGGCGGTCGCCATGTGGAAGATGGGCCCGGCGGACGCCCCCAAGGAGTTCACCGTCGGCCTGCGCCAGTGGGAGTGGGGCACCGGGTTCACCGACAAGGAGTACGACTGGCGCACGGACCCGACCGATGACGCCCTCGCGGGCAAGCTGACGCTTCGGCTGGCCGCCTCATGAACACCCGGATGCTGCTCGTACGCGGCGGATCGGCGCTGATCGGCACCGCCCTGCTGGCCGCCGCCATGTGGCTGCACTCCCTGCGCCCGCACGTCGAGGCCGACGTCATGGACCCGATCCGTACCCAGGGCAAGGTCGGCAAGGTCGTCACCAACGCCGACTTCAGCCTCCAGGTCGAGCGCGTCACCGCGGCCCGTTCCCTGGCACCCTCGCTGTCGATCAACCCGCCGACCGCCACGGACGGCATCTTCCTGATCGTGCAGTTCCGCGCGACCAGCCGGCGCAAGCCGTTGAGGCTCAACACCGGCACGCTGGAGACCCCCGGCGGCTACAAGTTCAACAAGAGCCCGCGGCTCGGCGCCTCGGGCCTGCTCGAACCGGACTACGCGCCCCTGGTCTGGAGCCGCGCCGCGTTCCTCTTCGAGCTGCCCAAGAACAGGCTGGCCGGGGCGCGCATGGTGGTCAGCGAGGGCGGCCTGTTCACCCAGCTGTCCGCGGCGACCGACATCGACCTGGGGATCAGCAAGTCCCGCGCCGACGAGATGATCCGTACGGCACCGGCGAGCTTCGACATGCGGACGGTGCAGCAATGAGCGCGCCACCTCCCTGGCCCCCGTCCGACCCGGACCCGCGCGCACGGCGCGGCCCCGCGCACAGGCGCCCGCCCCAGCCCGACCCGCGCCACCCCCAGCAGCCCTCGCAGCCCCAACCCCGCTCGCGGGGCCCCGAGCCTGGCCGTGACCGGCAGCCTGGCCCTGGCCAGCAGCAGCCTGGCCGTAGCCCGGAGCCCGGCCGTGGCCAGCAGCCTGGCCGTGGCCAGCAGCCCGGCCGTGGCCAGCAGCCCGGCCGTAGCCAGCAGCCCGGCCGTAGCCCGGAGCCTGGCCCTGGTCAGCAGCCTGGCCCTGGTCAGCAGCAGCCCGGCCGTGGCCCAGAGCCCGGCCGTGGCCAGCAGCCTGGCCGGGGCCAGCAGCCTGGCCGGGGCCAGCAGCAGGGCGGGACCGGAGAGCGGCAGCGGCAGGGCGGGACCGGCGAGTGGCAGCGGCAGCAGACGCAGAACGGCCCGTACGGCGGCGGCCAGGGCACGCACGAGTGGAGGCGCGGCCAGGAGCAGCGGCGGGAACGGGATCCGTTCGACGAGACGCGGCCCGACCCCGCCAAGCAGCCCAGCGAGGCCGAGCTCAGGCGGGCGGCCCGGCGGATGCCGCTGCGCGACCGGCGGATCATCGAGGCGCTGGCCCTGGTGGCGATGATCCCGCTGATCCTCGGCCTCCAGTGGGTGGACTGGAAGAAGAACTCCGACAAGACGTTCGGCGGGCCCGAGGCGCCCACGCAGGTGACCAAGGGCACGGCAGGCACGATCGGCGAGGTCCAGTGGAAGCTGGAGCAGCGCGCCGAGGCCCCGCCGTACTCCAAGGTCGACCCGCAGGCGACCGAGCTGAAGCTGACGATGCTGGTCAAGCCGCTGAACGCGGCGGGCGCCAAGAAGATCGACGGGCACGGGTTCGAGTACTCGTTCCGCGATCAGGACGGCCGCGAGTGGGACGCCACGGCCGACACCCCGGACGGCAACACCGCGAACCCTCAGCCGGGGGTGGTGCTGCGCCTGGTCGTCACGGGCGTGCTCCCTCGGTCCAAGGCCGGTTCAGTGGCCCTGCAGATCCAGCCTGACTCGGTGGGGCGAAAGCCGGCGCGACAGGTTTCGCTGCGGTTTGCACAGTGACCCGCGCCATCACCAGGTTGAACGTGGCGGCGAGCAGGCAGATCCGCAGGATCTCGAAGATCAGCCCGGTGCAGAACCCGACGATCGGCAGCACCGGCATCCACCAGCCCGCCTCGTGCGGCCCCAGCAGGTCGTAGACGAGCCGCCGGGAGAGGTCCTCGACCACGTACAGGCCGCTGAAGAGCATGGCGAACGCGCCGAACGGCACGATTCCGGCCCGGCGGACCAGCCGGAGCCCGTACCAGGCGGGCAGCCACATCTCGCGGAAGCCCCTGGTCAGGACCTCCATGAGGCCGTTGTCGCCCTCCATGCCGCTCGCCTTGGCGAGGCGCTTGGCCGCGCGGCTCTGGCCGAGCACGACGCGCTCGTCGCTGGCGTCCAGCCCGAGGATCACCCCGGCGATCACCAGCCACACCAGGCCACCCAGGACGGCGTACTTGAACGAGGGCCAGAGGCCGAGGACGCCACCGGAGAGGTCGGTGAACCACCCCCACGCCTCGCGCTGGACCACCCAGTCCCCCGCCAGCCCCCGCGCGTGGTCGACCGTGAAGATCGCGAACAGCGCGAAGTTGACCTCGAGGAACGCCCGGATCATCCCGGCGGCGCTCTGGAACCGCCGGGACAGCAGCCAGTCCGCGAACAGCCGGAGGACGAAGAACGCGGCGGTCAGCCCGATCGCCAGCGGCATGTGCTTGTCGAGCGCGCTCACCAGGCCGAGGCTCTTGGTGCTCCCTTCGAAACCCCCGTCGGCGAACCCGCGGCTGGAGGCCGAGTCGGCGAACTCCAGGGCGTCGTCCCTGATCATCCCCCACGCCAGGTAGAAGATCACGAACGGCACGATCGCGCGGTTCAGCGCCTCGATCATCGACTCGTCGTTGCCGACCGCCCAGGGCGTGAGCCCGCCGCCCGCCTCGCGGGCGTTCACCACGTCCAGGCCCTCGCGCACGCTGTGCACCATCGCGACCGTGACGAACAGCGTGGTCAGGATCAGCAGGCTGATGATGACCAGCGGCACGACCGTCGCCAGGGTCCCCTTCTGCTGGCCGATCTTGTAGCCCCCGTACAGGAGGCCGTACCGCAGCAGCTGGCCGATCGTGTACCAGAGGGTCAGCGGCAGCACGAACCGTCCCGCGAGCTTCACGGTGGCCCACGGCAGGACGAGGGGCGACCGGGGGGATGGTCCGAGCACGCGCAGATCGTACCCTTATGGGCTTGATCAGCGATGAATGTCGATCGGCGTGAGCAGTTCGATCGCGATCGGTGACGCCATCACCAGCATGCGCAGCGGATCCTGCGGCCAGTTGCCCCACTGGAGCTCCCAGCGGCGCCGCCGCTCGCCGTAGGCCGACTGGGTGGCGTGCAGGCGCCCGACCTCGGTGCCCTGCCCGTCGGCGAGCGAGAAGTGCAGCTCAGGGGTGCCGGGCGGGGTGGGCTGCCGCGTGGCGCGGCCGACCTCCTGGCCCTGGGCGTCGCGCATCGCGTAGCCGGTGCCGCCGAAGCCGCCGCCGCGCACGATCCGGAAGGCCGACCGCGCGCCCGCCGTGGCGAGGGCCAGCGAGCCGATCATGGTCTGCCCGTCGCCGGCCACGACCAGCACGTGGTCGGGCGTGCCGTCCGCGGGCGTGCCGATCCGGTCGACGAAGAAGAGCGTGGTGCCGCTCGGGTCCGCCACCCGCACCACCACGCGGGACTCGTCGTGCTGTGCGTGCGGGTTGGCGTACGGCAGGCCTCCGCCGCCTCCACCGCCGCCGCCCTGTCCGCCCTGGGGCTGCAGCGGTACGCGCGGAACGTTGGCCAGCACCTGGCCGGCCTGATCGAGGATCACGTACTCGCGCCGCTGCTCGGGCTCCTCGAGGACCCACGCCGGGGCGTTCCAGAGGTCGGTCACTACAGGTCCCTGGTCATGTCGTAGGCGATGGGCGTTGCGATGACCAGGCTACGCAGCGGCTCGGGCAGCTGGTAGTTGATCTGCAGGTAGTAGCCGTCCTTGACGGTCTGGTGCACCGCGTCGAGGTTCAGGTCCATCCGCGCGATCTGCGTGCCCGCCATGTCGGTGATCGTGCAGTAGCGGCCGCCGGTGCTCGGCCGCTGCCCGTACGTGACGTCACCGGCCTGGTCGGTGGAGGTGTCGAGGGTCCAGCCGCGCCTGATCTCGACCTCTTCCCAGGCGATGTCGCAGACCGGCCGGTCCGCGCCGTCGAGGATCCGGTAGTGGCTCTGGAGCGTACGGCTGCCGACCTCCTGCTGCTGGGCGCCCTGGAGGAAGCTGGCAGCCTCGGCGGCCATGTTCTTCTGGAAGCGGCCCAGCACCGTGCCGTCCGGCGCCACGATCGCGATCGGCGAGCCGGGCGCCCGGTCGACATAGATCCGCGGAACGCCGTCCAGGGCCGCGATCTGCACCACCACGCGCTCGTCGCTCACACCCGAGCCGAAGAGCCTGCCGCCGAACTTGCGGGGCTCGGGCCCGGCGGCCTGGGTGCCCCGCCCGAGGGGGGCACCCTGACCGTCGCTGATCTCGTACGTCAGCGCCGAGGACGGCTGGTCGATCTTGAGGTACGGGGCGTTCCAGAGGTCGTTCATCCCGGTCACCTTAGGTCAGCTCGGATCGGCGGCCGTCACCCGGCACGTCACGACTCCCACGGGGGCTTCTCGCTGTCGTAGGCGCCGCCGGCGCCGGTGTAGCTGCCCTTGTACTGGGTGCCGCCGTCGCCGGTGCTGACCTCCTGGTTCGTGCTGCCGGTCGTGACGCCCCGGTAGGTGTTGCCGGCCTCACCGGTGTACTTGGTGTTGCCGTCCTTGTCGTGGTCGACGCCGGCCGAGCCGGTCGTGTCGCTGTTGCCCTTCTCGTAGCCGCCGTCGACCTTGCCCTTCCAGTGGCCGTCGTCGCCGTACTCGCCCTCGGCGCCTGCGTGGGCGCCGCCCTTGGTCTTGCCGGACAGGCCGCCGGAGTAGGTGTCGTTGCCGTCGGCGTCCTCGTCCCAGCCGCCCTTGCCCTCGACCTCGGTGCCGCCCTTGCCGGTGACCTTGACGTCGCCGTCGGCGCCCTGGATGCCGTGGTCGCCGACCTTGACGTGGCCGCTGGCGTCGACGCTGCCGCCGCCCTTGGTGTCGACGGTGGCGCCGCCGCCGACGCTCCAGGTCTTGTCCCAGCCGCGGTCGGCGTCGGCGTCGACGGCGGTGACCGGGAAGCCCTTGCCGCTCTTGCCACCGCCGCGGTTGAGGAAGTCCAGACCGGCGTTGCCGGCGTTCTGCAGCAGGTTGGCGGCGGCGCCCGCGGCGCCGACCTCCTGGGCCTTGGCCCAGTCGCTGAACGCCTGGTCGTTGCCCCTGCTGTACTCGACGGTCGCGGCGACCAGGGAGCCGCCCGCGAAGGCGGCGCCGGCCAGCTGCCCGGCGGCGGCCAGCACGCCGGTCGCGACCGATGTGATCGTCAGGCAGGTCGCGGCGATGCCCAGGGCGGCCGCGTAGTCCGCCTCACCGACGACGGGCACGGCCAGCGCGGCCGCGGCCTCGATCGCCAGCGCGCCCAGGAACGTGCCCATGCCGACGGCGAAGATCGCGTAGACGAGCAGCGCGTAGGCGAGCGTGGTCAGCGCGATGCCGACCACCATGCAGTAGGTGGACAGGACCTGGAGCTGGGAGGTGAACTCCTGGACCTTCTTCTCGTAGGCGGGCCGGTCCTCGGCGGTCCAGTCCTGCCCGCCGATGCCCGACACGCTGTCCTGGAGCTTCTGCATGACCTGGTTGATCTGGTCGGAGGCCTTCCGCCAGGCCTGGCCGGCCTTGTCCAGGGTCTCCGGGTCGCCCTTGGAGAGTTTGAACTCAAAGTTGATCATCAGGGCCGGCGGCAGGATGGACCCGGCGATGGCGGCCTCGGTGGAGGCGGTGTCCATCAGGCTGTTCGCCAGTGGGAGCGCAGTCATGATCGCGCCTTTCGCTGTGAGGTAGCCGGATCGCTAGGACGAGACGACGCTGGCCTGCTCGGCCGCCGTGTAGTTCTTGGCGGTGGTGGCGATGCCCTCACCGAAGTGCTTGAGCATCTCCAGATGGGTCCGGAGATCCTGGAAGGCGAACTGGATCGCGCCCGGGTAGGTCACCGACGCGGCCGTGCAGGTCACGCTGAACGACCCGCCCTCGAGGTTGTAGACCCCGTCGCCGCCCAGCGTCTCCGAGCCGACCTTCTCCAGCTCGGGCGTGATGTTGCTGTCGATGTCCTTGCCGTGCTGCTCGATCCGCTCCGGATTGACCTGGATGATGTTGCCCAACGTCCTGTCCTTCACTCGGGAGCCTGCGGGGGGTGGTGTGCTCGTCGCGCAACGAAGAATAGGTCAACTAAGTAACCAGTCGACTACATCGGCCAAAATTGGTCTACTGCACCCATCTCGTTCACGGAGACCACACACCTCACTACTGAGACGCACGCTCTCACCCGAAGGTTCGGGGAAATTGAGCGGGTTTGCCCGGGACCGGGGACGAGGCCGTCCTCAAGATCCCCACCGGCGCCATCGCATGATCTTGCAGCAGGAAAATGAGACGACGATGAGAGCGCGGCGGACCCCGGGAACGCGACGGACCCCGCCGCTCCCGCGCTGAGGCGCGGGGCGACGGGGTCCGCCGGTGGGCCCGATGGCTCGGGATCAGGCGCGGCTCAGATGGCCACCTCGAGGGCGGCGACCTCGCCGACCTTGGCGCTGACGGCGTTGTCCACGCTCACGCCGCCCGCGGCCAGGACGCGGACGGTCCAGTCGCCGTCGGCGGCGAAGAAGCGGAACACGCCCTCGTCGCCGGTGACGACCTCGGCGGTGAACTCACCGGTCGAGTCGAGCAGCCTGGCGTAGGCGCTGGACACGGGCGCGCCGTCACGGGTGACGGTGCCCTGGATGACGGCCTCGTTGTTCAGGTCGACGGTCGCCGGAAGGTGCGCCGTCTGCGCGGGCGCTGCGCAGCCCTGAGTCATGTCTTCCTCCTTCTCCGCCTCGGACGGCGGTGAATCGACTCCGGAACAGGGAAGGGTGTTACTTGGCCTCGCCGAGCTCGATCGGCACGCCGACCAGCGAGCCGTACTCGGTCCACGAACCGTCGTAGTTCTTCACGTCGGGCAGGCCGAGCAGCTCACGCAGCGCGAACCACGTGTGCGACGACCGCTCGCCGATGCGGCAGTAGGCGATGGTGGACTTGGACAGGTCGACGCCGGCGTCGCCGTAGATCTGGCGGAGCTCGTCGTCGGACTTGAAGGTGCCGTCGTCGTTCGCGGCCTTGGACCACGGGATGCTGCGCGCGGTGGGCACGTGACCGGCCCGCTGCGCCTGCTCCTGCGGGAGGTGCGCCGGGGCGAGGAGCTTGCCGCTGAACTCGTCAGGGGAACGCACGTCGATGAGGTTCTTGGTGCCGATCGCGTCGACGACCTCGTCGCGGAAGGCCCGGATCGTGAGGTCCTGGTCCTTGGCCTTGTAGTCGGTGGCCGGGCGGGACGGGACGCTGGTGACCAGCTCGCGGGAGTCCAGCTCCCACTTCTTGCGGCCACCGTCCAGCAGTTTGACGTTCTGGTGGCCGTACAGCTTGAAGTACCAGTAGGCGTAGGCGGCGAACCAGTTGTTGTTGCCGCCGTACAGGATGACCAGGTCGTCGTTGGCGATGCCCTTGGCCGACAGCAGCTGCTCGAACCCGGTCTTGTCCACGAAGTCGCGGCGGACCGGGTCCTGCAGCTCGGTCTTCCAGTCGATCTTCACGGCGCCACGGATGTGGCCCTTGTCGTAGGCGGACACGTCCTCGTCGACCTCGACGAGAACCAGGCCGGGGGCGTCCAGGTTGGACTCCACCCAGCTGGCGTCCACCAGGACGTCGGAGCGGCTCATGCGGGAACCTCCCTGTCGGAGTGCTTCTTCGGAGAAAAACGTCGGACCAGCAGATACATCTCGCAGCCGAGGCAGAACCCGAACGCCGCGTTCAGGAACGCCGCCGCCAGTGCGAGGGCGGTGGCACCGATTCCGAGCCATGTGATCCCCAGGGCGTAACCGGCCGTTCCGACCACGGCGAAGACCAGGCCGACGCCCTGCGCGAAGCGGGGCGGTGCGGCGTCCTCGAGTTCGGTGGGCGGGCCGAGGCGCGGCCGGACGAGCGCTTTGAAGATCAGTCCGTACGGGGCGTACCGCAGGCCGAGGAAGGTCGCGAGTGCGAACACCAGCGCCTGGCAGGCCAGCAACACCCAGCTTCCCTGGATCAGGACACCGATCAGAACGACCGACGTGATGGCCGCAGCAAAACGCTGCCCTCGCGGGTCAACCTGCATCGGGTTTGCTCCTGGCGGAGAGAGTGTGCGTACGAGCTAGTCAAGAGAGCTCAGGGGCGAACGGGCTCGATGCCTCAGGCCATGCGACAGAGCGAGGCGGACACGCGGCAGAAGTCGACCGCGCGACGCTTCGTGAGCATTTGCTCTGTCCAGTAACGCACGGATCGATGGTAAGCCGATTTCCGTCGCCCTGTCACATCTGTCTCGCGTTCCGAGACAGTGGCGGCGCTCTTAGCGCAGGTCACGACGGTCCCTTCTCGGCTGATGAGTCAGGCGATCGCATCGCCGAGAGCCGCGATGACATCGGCCTTCCGCGGCAGACCAGCGGCTCTGCGAACGATCCGACCGGCCTCGTCCAGGACGAGCACGGTTGGGGTGCGGATCACATTCAGGCGGCGGACCAGGTCCAGGTGCTCCTCGGCGTCGATCTCGACATGCGAGACGCCGTCCACCATCCCGGCGACCTCGCCGAGCACCCGCCGGGTGGCCCGGCAGGGCGCGCAGAACGCGCTGGAGAACTGCACGAGGGTCGCCCGCTCGCCGAGCTGCGCGCCGCCGAGATCGGCGGCCGCGAGGCTCTCGGCGGCTCCGAGGCCGTCCTCCACCTCGCCGCTCCCCTTCTCGTGCGACTTCTCGTTCAACGGCACGGCCTTAGTCAGGCGCAGCACGCCGTCACGGCGCCGCCTCATGAGGCCGAACGCCGTTGCCAGGACGATCACGACGCCCGCGACCACCGCACCAGTCATCAACAGATGAAAGTACCCGCAGGCCCGGATGATTCCCGCGGGCCCCAGATTTCCCGCTGCTCAGGCGGGGATGGTGATGAGGGGCTGGCCCTCGACCGTCACGACCTCGAACGAGAAGATCTGGCTGCGCTGGAACATCGTGGAGCCCTCGTACTCGCCGTAGCCGTGCCGGTAGGCCACCGCCCAGCTGCCCAGCATGTCCCGCTGCCCGTCGCGCGCCACCGCGTACAGGCGGCAGCGGGCGCCGTACGGGGCGCCGGACAGGTAGAGCTCGACGGCGGTGCCCCACTTCTTCTTGGTCAGCATCATCTCGGCCTCGACCTTGCCGTCGGGCGAGCTGACCCGCAGGGCCTCGGGCTTGGAGTCGATCGGGGGCTTCGGGTAGACGGTCACCGTCGGCGCGGCCTGCGGCGGCGGAGGCTTGGCCTCGTCGTTCTTCCCGCCGAGCAGCATGCCGCCGACGAGCGCGCCCGCGAGGAGGACCACCGACGCGGCGGCGGCGAGCGGCGTCCAGCTCAGCCCGCGCCCGCCCAGGACGCGTCCGAACGAACCCCTGCGCCGTTCCGACGCCGCCCGGGCGAGCAGCGAGTCCAGGAGCTCGTCGGGCGGCCCGGCGAGCTGGTCGATCTGCCCCTCCTCGACCCGGCCGAGCAGCGCGGGCATCCCGGCGAGCCCGGCGAGCTCGTCGCGGCAGGCGGGGCAGGAGGCCAGATGGGTCTCCAGCCGCCCGCGCTCGGTGGGGTCGATCGCGCCGAGGACGTACACCCCCAGCGTGTTCTTCAGTTCCGCGCACGTGGTCATGGCGCCAGCCCCCGCTCCTCCAACGCGAGTTTGAGCGCACGCAGCGCGTAATAGGTGCGGGACTTCACCGTGCCGGGAGGTATGCCCAGCTCCTTCGCGGTCTCGGCGACCGAACGGCCGCGATAGTAGGTCTCGACCAGGACCGCGCGGTGCGAGGGGCTGAGGTCGGCCAGCGCCTCGGCGACGGTCCATGACTCGAGGGCGCGGTCGATGTCGTCCGCACCCGGCGTCTGCGTGATCTGTTCGTCGATCCCCGTCTCGGGCGGCCGTGCCCGCCGTGCCCGGTGCGCGTCCACGACGAGGTTGCGCGCCACGGTGAACAGCCACGGCCGTACGGGACGTCCCGCGAGAGCCTCGGGGTGCCGCCAGGCTCGCAGCAGCGTCTCCTGGACGACGTCCTCGGCCTGCGGCCTGTCCCCTCCGGTCAGCCGTAGTACGTAACCGAGGAGGGGACCGCCGTGCTCCATGTAGAGGGCGCGAAGCAACCCCTCATCCGCGGTGGGACCCACACCTCAACCACGTACGCCGATTCGCTCCGGTTCACAAGACCGCGGAAATCTTCCGTGGGCCGCGAACACCCGTTCGCCCCCGAATCAGCCCTTCGGCGCCGGGATCAGCCCTCCGGCGCGGAATCAGCCCTTGGGCACGTCGTTCGGCAGGTCGTTCAGGCGCACGTCGCTGGCCGTGGCGCCGACCTTCAGGCCCTCGGGGGTCGGCTGGATCTCGGTGATCTTGGAGCCGACCGGCAGGTTGGCGACCGGGACGCGCCAGCTGACGAGCTGCCCCATCGCGGGCACCTGCGGCAGGCCCTCCAGGCCGCCCGAGATCGGCGTGATCACGATGCCCTTGGCGGACGGCTTGACCGACACGACCGCGCTGCCCTTCAGCGGCGTGCCCAGCAGGGCGCCGGCCAGGTCGAGCTTGAGGTTGTCGCCACTGGCGGAGATCCCCTGGACCTCCTTGGGCGCCCGCTGCTTGATCACGCTGTACGGGATCACGGCGGAGGCCGTCGCGGTCCGCGCGGTGACGTTGTCGGCGTTCCCGCCCACGACCTCCGAGAGCGGGGCCTTCACCCCGCGCATCTCGATCGTCACATCGCCCACGGTGACGCCCTGCTCGGTGTAGTTGCCGAGCTTGACGTCGATCTGGTCGTAGTCGCCCTGGATCGCCTGGGTGAGGAACGGGATCCCGTGGATGGTGACCTCGGGCTGGGTCTGCAGGTTGTACTGGGCGGCGACCTGCTTGCCGATCTCGTTCTGCGCGATCCGCACGCCGACCCGGTCGGCGACGATCACGCCCGCGACCAGCAGGATCGCGAACACCAGCAGTACTTTCCGCATGTCTCTCCTCTAGGCGACGGCGGCGATCGCCACACGATAGTGGGCCGCGTCCCCCCGCCGGGTCGCCCTGCGGATTGAGATCCCGGCGGTGCCGCATCGGTTCACGGAACGACCCCGCGGTGTGATGTCAGCCACCCGCGAAGGGCGGCAGGACCTCGACGACACCGCCCTCGGGCAGCGCCACACCGTCGTGATCGCGCGTCCCGACGGGGTCGCCGTTCACCAGGAACGAGCTTCTCGCGATCACGCGCTCGAAATCTCCGTTTCGCCCTTCTTTCAAGGCCGCGACCGCGATCGCGTCCGCCAGCGTCGCCGCGTCGTAGGGCTCCTCGGCGACGCCCGCCGCGGCCTTGGCCGCGGCCCAGTAACGGATGATTCCCTTGGCCATGGCACCAGCGTCTCATCTCCGTTGACCCGGAAACCCGCCGTAAACAGCCCATTGCCGAGATGAGGACCTCGGATATGCTCAGGGTGAGGGATCCGGGCGACGAGGCCATGGAGTTCATTCACCACCCTTCATGGTCACCTCTCCTCCCAGAGTCGGCGGCCTATGGCCGGGCTGGAGGATGAGCCGCCTGGGTCCTTGACGTCTTTAGGGCGAGGAGGCGGCACTTGAGCAGCTTGCTCTTGCTGACCAACGCGTTGGAACCGTCGGACGAGATCCTGCCCGCGCTCGGGCTGCTGCTGCACTCGGTCCGCGTCGCGCCGGCTGAGGCGTCCGCGCTGCTGGACGCGCCGCCCTCCGACGTCGTCCTGGTGGACGCGCGCCGCGACCTGGTCCAGGCCAAGAGCCTGTGCCGCCTGCTGCGCACCACCGGCCTGGACAGCCCGCTCCTCGCGGTCGTCACCGAGGGTGGCCTGGCCGCCCTGAGCCCCGAGTGGGGCCTGGACGACGTCCTGCTGCAGACCGCGGGCCCCGCCGAGGTGGAGGCCCGCCTGCGCCTGTCGGTGGGCCGCGTGTCGGTCGCCGAGGCCGAGGACGTGCCGGGCGAGATCCGCAGCGGCGAGCTGACCATCGACGAGGCCACCTACACCGCCCGCCTGCGCGGCCGGATCCTGGACCTCACCTTCAAGGAGTTCGAGCTCCTGAAGTACCTCGCCCAGCACCCGGGCCGCGTCTTCACCCGCGCGCAGCTCCTCCAGGAGGTCTGGGGCTACGACTACTTCGGCGGCACCCGCACCGTGGACGTCCACGTCCGCCGCCTGCGCGCCAAGCTCGGCGCCGAGTACGAGTCGCTCATCGGAACGGTCCGAAACGTCGGTTACCGCTTCGTCCCCGACCACCGCCCCGAAGAGTCCGAGGAGGCAGCGGCCCCCGCCCCCGCCTGAGCACCCGGCGCAGTCCCCGCGAGAACCTCAGCCCGCACGCGAGCGCGTTACCTGAGTCCCGGGCGCGACGCCGAAGGCGAGCGCCCGGGACGAAGATCGCGAAGCGATGTCGCGCTCGCACTCTTTGCGGTTCGGGGGGCCGAGCCGCTAGGCGAGGCCCCCGAGGCCGCGAAGATCAGCCGAAGCGGCCGGTGATGTAGTCCTCGGTGGCCTTCTGCTCCGGGTTGGTGAAGATCTTGCTGGTCTCGTCGATCTCGATGAGCTTGCCGGGCTTGCCGGTGCCCGCGATGTTGAAGAACGCGGTCCGGTCGCTGACACGGGCGGCCTGCTGCATGTTGTGGGTGACGATGACGATCGTGTACTGGTGCTTCAGCTTGGCGATGAGGTCCTCGATCGCCAGCGTGGAGATCGGATCCAGTGCCGAGCACGGCTCGTCCATCAGCAGCACCTGGGGCTGCACGGCGATCGCGCGGGCGATGCACAGGCGCTGCTGCTGGCCGCCGGACAGGCCCGCGCCGGGCTTGCCGAGGCGGTCCTTGACCTCGTTCCAGAGGTTGGCGCCCTGCAGCGACTCCTCGACGATCTCGTCCAGCTGCGACTTGCGGCGCACGCCGTTCAGCTTGAGGCCCGCGGCCACGTTGTCGTAGATCGACATGGTGGGGAACGGGTTGGGCCGCTGGAACACCATGCCCACGACCCGGCGGACCGCCACGGGGTCCACCGAGCTGCCGTACAGGTCCTCGTCGTCCAGCAGGACCTTGCCCTCGACGCGGGCGCCGGGGATGACCTCGTGCATCCGGTTGAGGGTGCGCAGGAACGTGGACTTGCCGCAGCCGGAGGGGCCGATGAACGCCGTCACCGAGCGCGGCTCGACCGTCATCGAGATGTCCTCGATGGCGTGGACGCCGCCGTAGTAGGCGTGCAGTCCGGAGACTTCGATCCGCTTCGCCATGGGGTTGATGCTCCTTATGGGTCTTTCGGGACGGCTCAGCGGCCGGCGAGCTTGAATCGGCGGGCGACCAACCGGGCGATCAGGTTGAGCACCATGATGATGATGATCAGCAGCAGCGCCCCGGCCCAGGCGCGGTCGTGCGCGGTCTGGTGCGGGTCGCCGATGTTGGACCAGATGAACGTGGGCAGCGATCCCTGCGGCCCGCTGAACGGGTCGTTGTTGATCACCTGCGTGTAGAAGATCGTCAGCAGCAGCGGGGCCGTCTCACCCATGACGCGGGCCACGGCGAGCATGATGCCGGTGAGGATGCCGGGCAGCGCCGTCGGCAGGATCACGAACATGATGGTCCGCCAGCGCGGGACGCCGAGCGCGTAGGAGGCCTCGCGCAGGTCGTTCGGGACGAGCTTCAGCATCTCCTCGGTGGCGCGCACCACGGTCGGGATCATCAGGATGCTGAGCGCCAGCGCGCCCGCGAAGCCGGAGTAGGTGAACTTGAAGGTCAGCAGCCACAGCGCCGCGATGAACAGGCCCGCGACGATCGACGGGATGCCCGTCATGACGTCGACGAAGAAGCTGACCGCGCGGGCCAGCCGGCCGTTCGCGCCGTACTCGATCAGGTAGATCGCGGTGAGCACCGCGATCGGCACGGCGATCAGGCTGCACAGCAGCACCTGCTCCAGGGTGCCGATCAGCGCGTGGTAGGCGCCGCCGCCGGCGTCCTTGCCCCCGATGAACTTCATCGAGTGGGTGAGGAAGGTGCCGTCCAGCCGCGCGACGCCGTTCTTGATCACCGTGTAGAGCACGGCGATCAGCGGGATCAGCGCGAGCAGGAAGGCCACGTAGACCAGGGCCTGGACGACGCGGTCCTTGATCTTGCGGCCCGTGGAGACCGACCCGAGCGTCGCCGGGCGCTTGGCGGGGGTGGTCGCGGTTGTCACACGAACTCCTTGCGGCGGGCGACGACCGCCCGGGCCGCCATGTTGACGACGAGGGTGATCACGAACAGGACGAGACCGGAGGCGATCAGCGCGCCGCGGCCGGTGTCGAGCGACTCGTTGAAGTTGCGGACGATGTTCGCCGCGAACGTGTTGCCGCCGTTCTCCAGGATGTGGATGTTGATCCCGGGGACCTGGGTCAGCACCAGCGCGACGGCGATCGTCTCGCCCATGGCGCGGCCGAGGCCGAGCATCGAGGCGCCGATCATGCCGGACCGCCCGTACGGCAGCACGGCCATCCGGATCATCTCCCAGCGGGTGGCGCCGAGCGCCAGCGCGGCCTCCATGTTGGCCTGCGGCACCTGGAGGAAGATCTCGCGCGAGATCGACGAGATGATCGGCAGGATCATGATCGCCAGCACCACGGAGGCGGTGAAGATCGAGTTCTTGCCGGGGCTGTCGCCGCCGAACAGCGGGATCCAGCCGAGGACCGAGTTCAGGCCCTTGCTCACGCCGTCCATGTGGGGCGCCAGCACGAGCACGCCCCAGAGGCCGTAGATGATGCTGGGCACCGCGGCGAGCAGGTCGACGACATAGCCCAGGCCGCTGGCGAGCCGGCGCGGCGAGTAGAACGCGATGAACAGCGCGATCCCGATCGCGACCGGGGTGGCGATGACCAGCGACAGCAGCGCCGAGACGACCGTGCCGAACGCCAGCTGCGCGATGCCGAACTTGGGCACCGTGGCGTTCGGGTCCCACGTCTCGGAGGTGAGGAAGTTCGCGTGGTTCTTCTGCAGTGCGGGGATCGCCTTCCACACCAGGAAGGCGGCGATCGCCGCCATGATGACGAGCACGAGGATGCCCGACCCGCGGGCCAGGCCCGCGAAGATCCTGTCGCCCGCGCGGCCGGTGCTCATCGGCCTTCCGGTGGCGCGGTGTTTGGCGCCGGCGGTCGCTTCGACGCCGACGCCGGTCTCGCTGGTCACGCGGCCACCTCGCCTAGCGGCTCGGAGGCCACCTCGCCCAGCGGCTCGGTCATGCGTGACCTTCGGTGCTGTGTTTGCTGGTTCGCTTCGCTCACGGCGGGTTCCTCCTCGTTCGGCTACGCGGGGCGCTGGGGCGCCGGTCGGGCCTGCGGCCCGGTCATCGGCCGGGCTGGGGACCCGGTCATCGGCCGGGCTGCCGGCCCGGTCATCGGCGGTGCCGGAACCCAGGCTTGCCCCGCCGCCGAGGTCGTCGGCGGCGGGGCTGCTGGACTCGTCGTGTCGGGTCAGGACAGTGCCTTGACCGACGCCTGGACCTTGGTCAGCACCGCGTCGGGCACCGGGGCGTAGCCGAGGTCGGTGAGGACCTTCTGGCCGTCGGCGCTCGAGGTGTAGGTCAGGAAGGACTTGACGAACTTGGACTGGTCCGCCGGGAGGCCCTTCTCGCAGGCGATCTCGTAGGTCACCAGGACGATCGGGTAGGCGCCCGCCTCCTTGGTGGCGTAGTCGATCTTCAGCGCGAGGTCGTTGCCGGTGCCGACGATCTTGGCGCCGGTGACGGTCTTGGAGGCGCTGTCGGCCGACAGCTTGGTGTACTCACCGGCGCCGTTCTTGACGTCGGCGGTCTGCAGGTTGTTCGAGCTGGCGTACGACATCTCCACGTAGGAGATCGAGCCGTCGGTGCTCTTGACCTGGTTCACGATGCCGTCGGACTTCTGCACGCCCTGGCCCACCGGGTTCGGCCACTTCTTGGCCTTCTCCCACGTCCACGCCGCGGGGGCGGTCGTGTGCAGGTAGTTGGTGAAGTTCTCGGTCGTGCCCGACTCGTCGCCGCGGTAGACCGTGCTGATCTTGGAGCTCGGCAGCTTGGCGCCGGAGTTCTCCTTGGCGATCGCGGGATCGTTCCAGGTCTTGATCTTGCCCGCGAAGATGTTCGCGATCGTCTCCGGCGACAGCTTCAGGCCGTCGACGCCCTTGACGTTGTAGACGACGGCGATCGGGCCGACGACCATCGGGAGGTTCAGGGCGTTGTTGCCCTGGCAGCGGGTCTTGGCCGCGGTGACCTCTTCGGGCTTCAGCGCCGAGTCAGAGCCCGCGAAGGAGACCTGGCCGGAGGTGAAGCTCTTGATACCCGCGCCCGAGCCGTTGCCCGGGTAGTTCAGGTTCGCCCCGGAGCACTTGGTGGAGTACTGCTTCGTCCACTCCTCGATGGCGTTCTTCTGCGCGCTCGACCCGTCCGCGTTCACCGTGGACTTCGCGCAGTCGATATTGCCGGTCGGGGCGTTACTCGCGCTCGTGCCCGAGTTGTCGTCGCTCCCGCAGGCAGTCAGGGCGAGAGCGCCCGCGACGACCACTCCGCCCAGGGCGGCCAGCCGAGATCCGTTCTTCACCGGAGGGTCTCCTCTTAGTCGTAAGGGCGGCGGCCCGACCGGGGGTTGTGCTGGCACCATGCGTCCAGGGTGGCGGGCTCGCCGTCGAGAGCGACGCTAAGCAGGGGAGATGTCCACTCACCCTGATCTAGGTGAACGGAGCATGAACCCGACTGGGCAGAGCCAGTAAGAATGTCTCGCTTTGGCATGGACGGTGGGTTAACACCGCAGGTCACAAGCCTCTAAACGGCCTACATACAGGGCATTTCAGGCATCTGTCGATGCCCCGTACATCACGTCGACGGCGTGCCTGGTGAAGCCGAGCGACTCGTACAGCTTCACGGCGGAGACGTTGGATTCGTCCACGTAGAGGAGGATCTGCGGGACCCCCTTGGACTGGAGGAACCGCAGGCCCGCGAGGGTGAGCGTGCGCCCGAGCCCCAGGCCCTGGGAGGCCGGATCCACGCCCACGACGTACACCTCGCCGAAGCCGTCCGGGTGGATCTTGGTCCAGTGGAAGCCGAGGAGGTTTCCGTCGCGTTCACTTTCGGCGAGGAAGAGGCCCCTCGGGTCGAACCAGCGCTCGTTCTCCCGCTGCAGCACGTCGGTGATCGTCCAGGCGCCCTGCTCGGGGTGATCGGCGAACGCGCGCCGGTTGACCTCCAGCCACGCGTCCTCGTCCTGACCGACCCTGAACGTACGGAGGGCCACGCCGTCGGCGACCTTCATGTCGGGGAGCGGATCGGCGGCAGGGCGGCGCATCTGGAAGAGGGCACGGACGCGTTCCATGCCCTCGGCCTCGGCCAGCGCGGCCGCGGCGGGCAGATCCCCGTGCGCCCAGACGCGGAACGGGCCGTTCGCTTCAGTAAGGAGCGCCCTCAGCAGGGTTCGGCCGTGGCCTCGGCGGCGCTTGTCGGGGTGAACGACCAACTCCCCCGCCGCGCTCTCTTCTTCTGTGGCCGGATCGAAGTGGGCGTACGCGACGAGTTCGCCGTCATTCCCGGGCTCGCCGTTCTCCCCGTTCTCGCGCAGGACCAGGCCGCGCGCCGCGCCGCCGCCGTTGCGCAGCCAGAGCCGCGACGCCTCCGACAGCGGGCCGACCCCGTCGGCCGCGGTCGCGGCGTCGACGAGGGCCGCGATCTCGTCCGCCTCGGCAGCCGGGACGGGAGATTCCGCGGAACGCACCTGCACGTCAGCCATGATCCCCACCCTAGGGGCAACGACCGGGCCCCCGGCACTGGTCAAACCGTCATGGAAACGTCATTTGGCCGTCCGGAAACGTGATGACCGGCCGTCCTAGAGTGCCGGGATGACTCGACGACGCATCACCCTGGCCTGCGCCGCGGTGGGGCTGGCGGTGGTGGGCCTGGCGGCCCAGCCCGCCGCGGCCACGCCGGGCAAGGCCGGTAAGCCAGGCAAGCACCCCGCGCGGACGGCGACCGTACGCCTGCTGTCGCTGAACGACTTCCACGGCAACCTCGAGCCGCCCACCGGCAGCTCGGGCACGGCCATCGACGAGAACGGCAAGTCCGTTCCGGCGGGCGGCGCGGCCTACGTGGCGGCCCACCTGAAGCAGCTGCGCGACAAGAACACCCTGACGGTGGCGCAGGGCGACCTCATCGGCGCGTCGCCGCTGATCTCGGCCGCCTACCACGACGAGCCGTCGGTGCAGTTCCTGGGCGACGTGGGCGTCACGGCCTCGGCCGTCGGCAACCACGAGTTCGACGAGGGCTACAAGGAACTGCAGCGGATCCAGAACGGCGGCTGCCACCCGACGGACGGCTGCTCCCCCGCGGGCAAGTGGAAGGGCGCCAAGTTCGACTACCTCGCGGCGAACGTCCTCAAGGAGAAGAAGAACAAGCCGATCCTGAAGCCCTGGACGATCCGCAAGATCAACGGCGTGAGGATCGGCTTCATCGGCGTCGTCACCAAGACCACGCCGAGCATCGTCACCGCGGACGGCATCAAGGGCCTGAAGTTCGAGGACGAGGTCAAGGCCGCCAACCGGTCGGCCAAGGAGCTGAAGCGCCGCGGCGTGCACGCGATGGTGCTGCTGGTGCACGAGGGCGACCAGGTCCCCGCCGGGCAGAAGCCCGACGACTGCAACGTGATCGCCGGCGCCGGCACCCGGATCGCCAAGGACGCCGACCCCGACATCGACATGGTGCTGGCGGGCCACACCCACCAGCAGTACGTCTGCTCGGTCCCCGACCCCAAGGGCAACCCGCGCTTCTACTCCTCGGGCTCCTCGTTCGGCCGGGTCATCACGCAGATCGACTTCCAGGTCGACAAGCGCACCGACGACATCGTGCGCTCCTCGGTGAAGGGCGACAACCACGTCGTCACCCGCGACGTGGCGCCGGACCCGGCGACCGAGAAGTTCGTGCAGACCTGGAAGGACCGGGTCGCCACGATCGCCAACAAGCCGATCGGCAAGATCACGGCCGACCTGAACCGCACCCCGTCCGCCGCAGGTGAGACCACGCTCGGCGACGTCATCGCCGACGCGCAGCTGGCGAGCATGAAGGACAAGGGCGCGCAGGTCGCGGTCATGAACCCCGGCGGCGTCCGGACCGACCTGATCTACAAGGCGAGCGGTTCCGAGGGCGACGGCGTGGTGACCTACGGCGAGTCGTTCGCCGTCCAGCCGTTCAGCAACGTGATGGGCGTGACCTCGCTGACCGGGGCGCAGCTCGACAAGCTGCTCGAGCAGCAGTGGACCTCGGCGGGCGAGAAGATCCTGCAGCCGTCCTCGACGCTGCACTTCACGATCGACCGCTCGAAGGCGATCGGCGACCGCGTCTCGAACATCACCGTCGACGGCAAGGCCGTGGACCCGGCCGCCACCTACAAGGTCGCGGCGAACAACTTCCTGCTCGGCGGCGGTGACGGCTTCGCCGCGTTCACCGAGGGCAAGGACCAGGTCCTCGGCCCGATCGACCTGGACGCCTTCGTCGCCTACATGGGCACCGCGTCCCCGGTCGCGCCGCCCGCGCTCGACCGCATCAGCGGCAGGTAGTCCAACACGCCGATCTTGCTCTCAGCGCCCTCCCACGCACCTCGCAGGGGCGCTGAGAGCAAGATCGGCGTTTTCAGGCGGGTGGGCGGTGGGTGGCGTGCTCGGTCAGCTCCAGCTCGATGAACGCGCCGATCATCGCCCGCCAGACCGACTCGGCGACCTCGGGGGCCAGGCCCGCCGCCTCGGCGCGCTCCCGCGCCAGCGCGACGACCTTCGCCACCCGGTCCGGCGCCCGTACGGCCTGCTCGTCGGTCTTGAACGCCGCGGCGGCGCGCACCAGGCCCTGGCGCTCGGCGAGCAGCGCGATCAGGTCGCCGTCGATGGCGTCGATGCGCGAACGGACCTCGGTGAGCGATGTCGGCTGATCCATGCCGAGATCATCCCATTCGTCGAGTACCGAATCCGTCAGGCGCCGAACGCGTGGACCAGCCAGTAGACGACGGCCGCGACCAGGGCCGCGGCGGGCATGGTGAGGATCCAGGCGACCACGATGTTGCCGGCGACGCCCCAGCGGACCGCGGACAGCCGCTTGGTCGCGCCGACACCCATGATCGCCGAGGTGATCGTGTGGGTGGTCGAAATTGGAGCGTGCCAGATGTAGGCGGCCGCATAGAGGACCACCGAGGCGGTCGCCTCGGCGGCGAACCCCTTCGGGGGATCGAGCTCGATCACCTTGCGGCCGAGCGTCCGCATGATGCGCCACCCGCCCGCGTACGTGCCGAGCGACAGCGCGCCCGCACACGACAGGATCACCCAGAGCGGGACGCCCTCGCCGTCGGAGTGCCCGGTCGTGACCAGGGCGAGCACGATGATGCCCATGGTCTTCTGCGCGTCCTGCAGGCCGTGCCCGAGCGCCATGGAGGCGGCCGAGAGCGTCTGCGCGATGCGGAAGCGGCGGCTGACCTTGCCCGGGTGCGCCCGGCGGAAGATCCACAGGATGGCGATCATCACCAGGTACGCCAGCACGAAGCCGACGATCGGCGACACCACCATCGGGACGGCCACCTTGTCGACGACCGTCTGCCAGTGCACGAGCGAGGCCGAGGCCAGGCCCGCGCCGACGACGCCGCCGATCAGCGCGTGCGACGAGGACGAGGGCAGGCCGAAGAACCAGGTGATGAGGTTCCAGGTGATCGCGCCGAGCACGCCCGCCGCGACCACGGTCAGGCCGTGCAGCCCGTCCGGCGGCTCGATGACCTCGCTGATGGTCTTGGCGACCTCGGTGCCGAGCAGCGCGCCGACCATGTTCATCACGGCGGCCATCAGCAGCGCGGCGCGCGGCGTCAGGGCCCGGGTGGACACCGACGTGGCGATCGCGTTGGCGGCATCGTGGAAGCCGTTGGTGTAGTCGAAGACCAGCGAGACGATGACGACCAGGATCAGCACCGCGATCTGGGCGTCCGACCGGACCCCGATCGCGCCGAGCACGATCACCAGGGCGAGACCGGCCGGCATCAGCAGCCAGAACTTGCTCGGTCCCCGCCGGGCCTGTTCGGCCAGCGAAGGATCCGCCCCGGGCGCGACGTCCTTGGTGAGGGTCGCGCCCGCGTCGGAGGGCTCGCTCATGATTCCTTGACCGCGATCGTCTCGACGGTGTTGGCCACGTGCTCGAAGGCGTCCGCGGCCTCCTCGAGGCGATCGATGATCTGCTTCAGCTTGAGCACGGTCAGCGTGTCGTACTCGCCGCTGAACAGCGTGGCCAGGAGCTTGCGATAGACCTGGTCACCCTGGTTCTCCAGGCGGTTGACCTCGATCCAGTACTCGTTCAGCTCCTTCATCGAGCGCAGCCTCGGCATCGCCTCGGCGGTCAGCTCGGCGGCACGCTCCAGGACCTCGACCATGTGGACGATGCCCTTGGGGAACTCGTCGATCTTGTAGAGCACGACGAGGTCCGCGAACTCCTCCATCTCGTCCATCACGTCGTCGAGCGTCGAGGCCAGCCGATAGATGTCCTCGCGGTCGAACGGGGTGATGAACGTTTCGTTCAACCGGCGCATGATCGCGTGAGTGCATTCGTCGCCCGCATGCTCGCAGGCGCGCATCTTCTCCGCGATCGCTTCCCGGTCAGCACCGTCGCTGATGAGCTCCACGAGCAGCCTGGCGCCAGTGACCAGGTTGTTCGCCGAGTCGGCGAACATGTCGTAAAAGCTGTCCTCACGCGGCGTGAGACGCAAGCGCACGTCGTTCTCCTGAAATGCCGGAACAGTCCGCAGAGGATCGTAGGCGCAACCAGCCGTAAAAAGAACCTTTGCCCCAGCTTCGGCCGCCGTCCTCCGTCCTCTCACTTACAAGGTTGCCCTAGATCAAGAAGCGCACACCCCCGACACACGCCCCGATCTGCGAAGACACGCCCTAGGCTCGGTCACCCGAACCCACTACGGAGAGCGATCAGGACGATGAGTGAGATTCGTTACAGCGTGCCCGGAATCAGCTGCGCGCACTGCGTCAACGCGATCAACGGCGAGGTCGGACGGGTGTCCGGCGTGCGGAACGTGGCCGTCGATGTGGACGCCAAGATGGTCACGGTGCGTGGCGACGGCCTCGACGACGCCGCACTGCGCGCCGCGATCGACGAAGCGGGCTACGAAATCGCCGGATGATTTCCGAAATGTGGCACCGGTCGGGAAGCGCGATCGGTCAATAAAAAACACCCCGGGATCGATCCCGAGGCGTGCACTGAAGCGGGTCGGTGTGCGGACCGGTGTGGGTTGCGCGGACCGGTGTGGGTTGCGCGGACCGGTGTGGGTTGCGCCGGGGCCGCTCGTGCGGTCCCCGGCGCGGTGTTCGTCGGCTAATCTTGCGGCGCTAGCTCGCGACGACCGGCTTCGCTCTGACGTACGCCGAGCACCATGTCGATCTCAGCGATGGTCAGCGGCCGCTCGGCCGATGCCACCGCACTGAGCATCTCGGCATAGAGTTCGATCTCGTCCAGCGCAACACGGTCGTGGACGCGCAGGTCGAGATTCTGCTGGCGCACCGCGTCCACCTCCGTTCGTTCCCCACACCCAATGACGAGGCTACGCTTCGGACGGCCGAAGGGGCATGACCCAAGAGGGCCATTCGAGGGCCACTCCATCCCTCACCCTCATGGCTACTTCCCGCCACCGCGCTAGGGGCACCGGGCCTATACCAATCGGGCCTCATCCACCGGGACTCTCATGACGAGCCTTCCCGGGTTTTGACCGCTTCATGCCGGAACGACCTGGCCTTTCTGCCGTTCTCAGCGGTCCGTCGGCGACCTCTCAGCGGCCTTGGTGAAAGTCGCCCAGCATCTGTTCCAGCGGTGATTCGGGCAGGTCCCGGGCGGTCAGGCGGGCCACCGTGGCGGCGTTGACGTCCGCGCCCGCGAGCCTGGCGGCCTGCCGGGCGACGGTCTGCTCGAAGAGCCCGCGGATCGTCCTGGCGTACGCGAAGGCCGGGTCCTGCCGCATCCGGGCGAAGCGGGACAGCAGCTCCACGCGGAGCTCCTCGTCGAGCATGTACAGGTCGCGTTCGGCGTAGTCCTGGAAGAGCCGCACCAGGTCGCGGTCGCCCATCCCCTCGAACTCCAGCACCCGGCCCATCTCGGCGCGGAACGCGGGGTTGCCCGACAGGAAGCCCTCCATCTCGGCCCCCGGGCTCGAGCAGATGATCACGAAGCGGTCGGCGCGTTCCTCCATCTGGTCGAGCAGCTCGCGCACCACGTCGGGGCTGCGGTCCAGGCGGTACGCCTCCTGGATCAGCAGTACGCCGCCCAGTGCCTGGTCGACCATGCCCGCGACGCGGCCCTCGGTGTCGAGCTGGTCGCGGCCCGCCAGGTGAACCGGGCGGCACGCCACCACGTGCCCCGAGTCGAGCAGGCCGAGCGCCGCGTAGATGCCGCCGAGCAGGGTCGCGACCGTCGTCTTGCCGGTGCCGGGCGGGCCTGTGAAGACCAGGTGCCGCGAACCGCTCTCCACGCCGTAGCGGGCACGGTCGGCGGCCAGCCGCGCTTCCTCGATCAGCTCCCGTACGGCGGCCTTGACGCCGGTGAGCCCGCTCAGCCCGTCGAGGCGGCGCAGGTAGCCGTCGATGTCGCCGGGCGGGCGCAGCGCGGGCTCGATGCTCTCGGCGACCCCGGAGAGGTCGTCGGGGGTGAGCACCAGCCGGTCCCTGGACGCTCCGGCGCGTTCGAGCGAACGCTGGCAGGCCTTGTCGAGGTAGGTCTCCACCAGGCGCGCGTTGACCAGGTCGCCGGGACCGCGCAGCCGCGCCAGGTCCTCGCGGGCGACCTCCAGGGCCGCGTTGGCGAGCGTGACGCGGCGTTCGTCGGCCAGCAGGTGCAGCAGCGTCATGCGGTCGTCGAGCTCGGTGAGGTCGGGCATCCGGTAGACCCGGAAGATCTCGGTGAGCCGCGGATGGTCCTTGGCCAGGCGCTTGAACGCGCGGGGCTCGCAGGTGGCGATCAGCAGGTTGCCCGCCGACGGGTCGCGCCGCGCGCGCCGCACGGCGGCCGCGGACGCCACCGGGTCGGCCGCCGTCGTGACCGCCACGTCCAGGCGTTCGAAGAGGACCACGCCGCCTGCGCCGGGGCCGTTCGGCTGCTGCGCGGCGGAACCGAGGATCCTGGCGATGCCCTCCGCGGGCGCCTCCCGGACGTCATCGGCGTCGGCGGCGCGGATGGACCCGTCGCCGAGCCCCGCGTCGGCGGCGGTGAGCGCGATCATGCGGGCCAGCCGGCGCTGCCCGGTGTGCGGGCCGCCGACCAGCAGGATGCTCGGCACGCCCATCGCCGACGGCCGCCCGTCGACCCGGGTGGCCTCGATGTCGTCCTCGCCGGGGACGTGCCAGCTCTCGATGCGCCCGCGCAGATCGTCCAGCAGCTCCCCCGCGTCCTGGGAGCCGGAGACCAGGCTGATGCCGTACCGCTCCAGCACGCGGCGGTCCACGCTTTCCTGAGGCGGCGGGATCTCGTGAATGGGGGTGTCGGGCGAGGGCGTGTGGTCGAGGAAGTCGAAGTCGCCGACCATGGTCTCGGACATGATCCGCGTACCGCCGCCGGGAGGCGCGCCGCCTCCGCCTGCGCCGCCGGGCTGGTCGCCGTCCACGCCGCCGGGGGGCATGATGCGCGTGCCGGGCGGGCCCTGCTGCTGAGGCGCCGGGGGAACGGGCTGTCCCTGAGGGCGCCTCTTGCCTGCCCCCTCGTCGAAGCGGGTGGCGTAGGGATCGACCGGCTTCTCAGGCTCCGGCGGAACGGGAGCGGGCTGCCCGAACTGAGCCTGCTGGGCGGCCTGAGGCTGGGGCTGCGGCTGCGGCGGCTGGCCGGGAGGCTGCGGCGGCTGGCCGGGAGGCTGCGGCGGCTGGCCGGGAGGCTGGGGCGGCTGGCCGGGAGGCTGCTGCTGAGGGGGCTGGCCTTGGGGCTGCGGGGGTCCGCCTTGAAAACCCGCCGGTGGGGCACCTGCGGGCTGGAAACCCAGCTCGGTGTAGGGCGGGGCGTAGTGCTCCGACTCCGGCTGCTCCTCGGCAGGGACTGCCGCCGCGCCAGGCGGGACAGGGGCCTGGGGCGGGGCCGGGACGCCGGGCGGTGGCTGCTGGGCCGCGTACGGCTGAGGAGGTTGGCCCGGCTGGCCAGGCGGAGGCGGCGGAACGGGCGAGGCGGCCTGGACGGGGGCGGGAGGCGCGCCGCCCGGGCGCTGGAAGCCCAGCTCGGTGTAGGGAGGGGCGTAGTTCTCCCCCTCCTGCTCCTCAGCGGACGGTTGCGCTGCCGCCGCCGCGGGAGGGGGCGGCGGCTGGGCCTGGTTGAAGCCGTGCGGTCCGCCCGCGCCCGGCTGAGCGGGCGGCTGTACGTACGGCTGGCCGGGCGGCTCGGGCATCCCCATGGGCTGCGGCGGCGCCCCGGGTTTCAGGCCCGGCTGGCTCTGCGAGCTGAGCGGCGTCTGATGCTGGGCGTACGCGGGGGCGGCGGGCGCCGCGCCGGTCGAGCCGGCGGCGGCCGTGGCCCGTGCGCGCTCGCGGCCGATGAGTTCGGCGATGACGGCCGTGGGGACCGGGAAGCCGCGCGGCCTGGCGGGCATCCCGGCGAGGCGGCACCAGGCCAGGTCCACCTCGTACGTGGCGGCGAGCACGCGTTCGGCGGCGTCTCCCTGGGCCAGCGCGGCCCGCAACGGGTCAGGCAGCCGCTGGTCCGTGGGCCACAGGCGGCGCAGCGGATGTCCTGCCTGGCTCCCGACCGCCTGAACGGTGTAGCGGATCTCCGGGTCGAGCCAGGGGACGATGTTGGCCGCCATCTCCTTGCGTACGACGTCCAGGTCGGCGGCCACCAGCGCGGCCGCCACCAGCCGGGGCTCGATGTAGGCGGGGTCGGCCGGGTCTCCGGCGAGGTCGCCGATCACCTCGGCCAGGCTGTAGTAGGCGTGGCGGAAGTTGTCCCCGGGCGAACTCTCGTTCCGCAGCGCGGGCACCAGGTGCGGCGGGCAGCGCGTCAGCCACTGCTGCACGAGGGCCTGGTCTCCATAAGGAAGCGCGCCGTAGTCCACCGTCGGGTTGCTGAGGGTGGCGCTGAGCATCTCCAGCAGGGCGTCGGCCCGCACCTGGAAGCGCGGGTCCTCGCGCAGAACGCTCGCCACCGCCCACATGGTCCGCAGTACGACCACGGCGGCGTCGACCCTGCTCGCCCTGAGCCGTTCGGCATAAAGGCCGACCAGGGCCTCCAGCGGCGGCGGGGTCAGCCAGCGCGGGCCGTCCACATCCGGCAGCGGCTTGGCCTTGTAGGGCTTCCAGAGGTCGAGCATCTGCCCGTCGAGCCGCGAGTCGAAGGCGGGGGCGCTGCAGCACCAGAGCATGACGCCCCACGAGACCGCGACGGTCGAGGGCGTCTCGGGGGTGAACTGCGACCACCAGTGCGGGTATTCGGAGGTCGGCAGGGCGGCGGCCGACTCGACGGTCGAACGGACGTTGTACGTCAGGTCCGTCGCGAACCCGTGCCCCACGAAGGGAAGCGAGATGGGCGGCGAGTAGGAGAAGTCCGGCCCGGCGGGCACGACGTGCGGCGGCAGGGCCGGGACCTGCCCGCTGCCGTGCTGGGCGGGCCGGGCGGCCATGCGCACGGCCGGGGAAAGCGGAGGCGGGCAGAGGTACCACTGGCCGTCTGAGGGATGCAGGCGGTACCAGCGCGCCCATGCTCCGAACAGCCACCACGTGCCGTCGGGCAGCATGAGCATGCGCCCGCCGATGGCGTGCTGGCGCTGTTGTGGAGGCGCCGACGCCCACCAGCCCGCGGCCACCATCGCCCTCGTATCGTGCTCGGCCGCCGAGAATGGATCCTGCCCCGTCGGGGGGCTGGGCGGCGGAGCACTGCCATAGCCCGGTCCCCACACCACATGGTCATCGTAGTGCGGGCGACGGGCCCGTGGGTCAGCACCGGGTGGCTCTGGGTCAGCGCGGGGTGGCCGTGAGGGTGGCCGTGAGGGCGGCCGCGGGGCGGCGCGGGGGGCCCTGAGGGTGGCGGCGGGTCAGTGCCAGGTGGCCGAACGGTGCCGCTGGGCCTTCTTCACATACACCTCGTAGGTGTGCGCCAGGACAAGGCGATCATCGTCGTTCAACTCCCGTACGACCTTGCCTGGGGAGCCCTTAACCAGAACGCCGGCGGGAATCTGCTTACCGGGCGGGATGAGCGCACCGGCGGCGATAAGCGTCCCGGCACCGATACGGGCGCCGTTCAGAACGATGGCACCGATTCCGATGAGCGAGCCCGTCTCCACGTGCGCACCGTGCACCATGGCCTTGTGGCCCAAGCTGACCCTGTCCTCCAGTACGGCGGGCGTTCCGGGGTCGGCGTGCAGGCAGCAAAGATCCTGGACGTTGCACTCGTTCCCGACAATGATCTCTTCGTCGTCGCCGCGCAGTACCGAGCCGTACCAAATGCTGGAATCGCGGCCGAGCGTGACCTTGCCCACCACGACCGCGCCGGGCGCGACCCAGGCGTCGGGGTGGATGCGCGGCTCGTCCGGGCCCAGGGCCCCCACGTAACTCTCGCTGCTCATAGGGGCGATCGTAGGCCCCGTCGTGCGGGGGAGCCCGCGGCGGGCCTGCCCCCGTGGACAGGATGCGGAAGAGGCGGCTCGGCGCGGCTGCCGCCGCGCACGACGGGTGCCTACCGAAAAGGACGCACAACCCACCCGGGCAGGTTGCGCGCCGCGACGACATTGACGCGAAATTTCCTAAGATTGGACAACTTGCCGACCCGCCCCAGGTTAAGAAATGGCAGCAACAACGAGCGTTCCGGTTGCGCGAATGGGGTGGACCGGACAAGAGTCAACCCTGACGTTTCCCGGCTGTCTCCTGACCCCTGACGGGGTGATCAACCTCGTCCATGACCCCCCAAGGCATCATGAACAACGAAGCAGAAATCCTGCCGAACCTCCTTCGCGAGGAATCCTTCGAGATCGTCATGCGCGGCTACAACCGCCGCCAGGTCGACGAGTTCATCGCCCGCAGCCAGAACCAGATCCGTGAACTCGAGGCCCGGCTCGCCCGCGCTCTCGACGATGTGGAACGCACCCGTCGCGAGATGGCCGAGGTCCGGGAGGCGCGCAAGCCGACCGGTGACGACCTGAGCGACCGGCTCCGCCAGATCATCAACCTGGCCGAGGACGAGGCCAAGGACAAGGTGGCCGAGGCCGAGGCCAAGGGCGGCCAGATCCGCAAGGACGCCGAGAACGAGTCCAAGCGCATCGTGGACGAGGCCCGTGAGCGCGCGGGCGACGATCTGGCCCAGGCCAAGCAGAAGGCCGACCAGGTGCT
The DNA here is from genome assembly GCF_017573505.1 of Actinomadura barringtoniae. Classification (GTDB taxonomy): domain Bacteria; phylum Actinomycetota; class Actinomycetes; order Streptosporangiales; family Streptosporangiaceae; genus Spirillospora; species Spirillospora barringtoniae. The sequence continues at coordinate 99,397 of NZ_JAGEOJ010000025.1, read as the reverse complement.
GGCCTCCGCCAAGAAGGAGTCCGACAGCGTTCTGACCGCCGCCAAGCAGGAGGCCGAGCAGACCGTCACGAGCGCCCGCCTCGAGGCCGAGCGCACCCTGACGGCCTCCGAGCGGCGCGCCAGCGTCATCAACGAGGGCGCGACGACCCGGCTGACCCAGCTCACCAAGAACCACACGCAGTCCCTGCAGCGGCTGACCGAGATCAGCGAGACGCTGAACCGCCTGCTCAAGGCCGAGAACGACGCCGGCCCGCTGGAGAAGATGGTCGAGGACGCGGTGAAGGCGCCGAGCGCGCCCGGCCCGCGCAAGCCGCAGGCCCCCGCCGGCCCGCCGCCCGTCGCCTCCCGGCCCTCGGCGCCGTCGATGCCGTCCGCCCCGTCGTCTCCGTCCTCCCCGTCGGGGCCGTCGGCTCCGGCCGTTCCGTCCACGCCGAAGCCGGCTCCGGCCCAGGCCCCGATGGCGCCGCACGCGCCGTCGCACGGTCCCGGGCTGGAGAAGCACGAGGCCGACACCGGCCCGATCGAGCCGCAGGTTCCGCCGCAGGCCAAGCCGCCGGTGGACTCCGAGGGCCCGTCCATCCCGCCGCAGTCCGGCCCCGCGGGCGACCCCAGCTGACCTCGGACCGCCGCGGGCGGGTTCAGGAGATCAACGGGCGCACGGTGTCTCCGCCACCAGGCTTCGGCCGGGGTGGCGGAGACACCGTGTTCGGTTATTAGGATCTTTGGCATGGGCAAGGCTGCACGCGAGGCGGGAGAGGCGCGCGAGGCGCGTCACCCGCGCGACACCAAGCGGGGAAACCGGGGCGGAACGGTCCGCCCCATCAGAACGCTGGGCGACCCGGTGCTCCGCACCGAGTGCGACCCGGTGCGCACCTTCGACGAGGCGCTCGAACGGCTCATCGACGACATGTTCGTCACGATGTACGAGGCGGAGGGCGCGGGCCTGGCCGCCAACCAGATCGGCGTCTCGCAGCAGATCTTCGTCTACGACTGCAACGACGACGAGGGCCGCCGCCACGTGGGCCACGTGGTCAACCCGGTGCTCGTCGCGGCGGACGGGGAGATGCTGATCGAGGCCGAGGGCTGCCTGTCGCTGCCCGGCAAGCGCTACGACACTCCCCGGCACGCGCACGCCGTCGTCGAGGGCGTCGACCTCAAGGGCAAGCCGATCCGCGTCGAGGGCACCGGCTACTTCGCCCGCTGCCTGCAGCACGAGTGCGGCCACCTGGCGGGCAAGGTCTACATCGACGTTCTGTCGGGCGAACAGCGCCGCGAGGCCATGCGAGCCATCCGGGCCGCCGACGGCTGAACGGTGGCGCCGGCCGCGGGTCAGTCCCAGCGGTTTGAACGCTGGCGCTTCACGCTGGAACGGCGCTTCTTGCTCTCCAGGCGGCGCTCGTTGATGCCGCGCGGGATCTTCTTGGGGATGCGCTTCTTCGGGGGCGGGGCCGTGGCGTCGGCCATGATCGAGGCGAGGCGGGCGCGGGCGGCGTCACGGTTGCGCTGCTGGGAGCGGTACTCCTCGGCGCGGATCGTGAGCACACCGCGGACGAGGCGGCCCGACAGGCGTTCCAGCGCACGCCCGCGCAGGTTGTCCGGGACGGACGGGGAGCCGGCCACGTCGAAGGACAGCTCGGCGGCCGTCGCGCTGGTGTTCACGTGCTGCCCGCCCGGCCCCGAGGATCTGGAGAATCGCCAGCTGAGCTCGGACTCCGGGATGGAGAACGAGCCGCGGACATGGATCTCGGCGGGCATGCCCTGATTATCCCCGCCCGCCGTCGATCATGTCTCCTCGATTTTCGGCGGTGCCCGGTCGGCGTGACTTTGAAGCAAGTACTTACTTACAATGATCGCCATGACCGACGGACTGTTCAGGGACGGCGACCTCATCCGGCTCGTCACCCGCGAGGGCGTGCTCATCGCGGCGGGCGGGGCGGCGTCCCTCCTCCAGACGGCCCACCCCAAGGTGGCGCAGGGCGTGTACGACCACAGCTACACGGCCGACAACCCGCTGCGGCGCCTGCAGAACACCATGGGCTGGCTGTACGCGGTGCAGTTCGGCACGCGCGACGAGGCCGAACGCTTCAGCGCACTCGTACGCAAGGGCCACGAGCAGATCACCGGGCCCGGCTACGAGGCGAACGACCCGGAGCTGCAGGTCTGGGTCGCGGCGACGCTGTTCGCGGTGGCGGCGCAGTTCTACCAGGAGCTGTTCCGGCGGCGTTTCAGCGATGCCGAGCTGGACGAGCTCTACCAGCAGACCAAGGTCTACGCGACGATCCTCGGCTGCCCCGAGGACCGGATGCCCGCCGCCTATCCCGACTTCCGCGTCTACTACGCGGAGATGGTCCAGAGCCTGAAGATCACCGACGCGTCCCGTGCGATCGCCGACCAGGTCCTGAACCCGAAGCTGCCCACCGGCCCGCTCGGCGCGCCCGGCCTGGCGATGGTGCGGCTGCTCACGGCCGGGCTGATGCCCGCGCCGATCCGCGAGCAGTACGGCTGGACCTGGGACCGCGCCCGGCAGCGGCGCTTCCGGCTCCTGATGACCGCCCTGGCCGCCGTCTACCCGCGGCTGCCGTCGCGCGTACGGACGTTCCCGCGCGAGTACTACCTGATGACCACGCGCCGGACGCTCGCCAAGCTCTCTGCTCAGCGCGACCCGGTCCTGACGGTGAAGACGCCGCGCAAGCCGGCCTGACGCCCTCGTCCTGCGCGCCCGCCGCGTTCGTCCTGGAAAGGCGACGCGGCCGCGGCGTCTCCAACCCCCATTGGAGACGGCCACGGCCGCACCTTCCCTCGAGCCGACCCCCGGGAACTGGCCCCTCAACCAGATTTTCCCTTTCGACTCGTCTACCACCGGAGGCCCGCGCCGACCGCCCGCTCCCCCCAGAGCGCTGTCCGGCGCCCGGCCTCCGGTGAGCTCTATGTCATCCGGCCGACCCCTGGATGATCTTCTCGGCGACCTTCTTGGCGTCGTTGACCGGGATCGCGAAGCCGACGCCGATGCTGCCGGAGTTCTGGCCCGAGGTCGCGATCGCGGTGTTGATGCCGATCAGCTGCCCGGCGCCGTTCACCAGCGCGCCGCCGGAGTTGCCCGGGTTGATCGCCGCGTCGGTCTGGATGGCGTTCTTGATCACCGCGGACTCCTGCTCGGTGACCTGGCCGCGCAGCCCCGGCGGGAGCTGCTGGTCCTGGCCGCCGCCGTCGTCGCCGGAGTCGCCCTCGTTGATCTCACGGCCGAGCGCGCTCACGATGCCGGAGGTCACCGACCCGTCCAGCCCGAGCGGGCTGCCGATCGCCAGGACCTGGTCGCCCACGGCGAGCGCGCTGCTGTCGCCGAGCGTCACGGGCTTCAGCCCGGACACGCCCTGCGCCTGGATCACGGCGATGTCGTTGGCGGTGCTGGAACCGAGCAGCTTGGCGCTCGCGGTCTTGCCGTCGCTGAACTTCACGGTGAGCTGCTGGGCGTTCGCCACCACGTGCGCGTTGGTCATGATGACGCCGTCGGAGCGCAGGATCACGCCGGACCCGGTGGCCCCGCCCGTCCCCGTCCGTGCCTGGATGGACACCACGCTCGGCTGGACCGCCGCGGCGACCTGGGCCGTCGTGCCGCCCTTGGTGGACGCCCCGGAGACCGCGGTCGGGCTGCCGTACACGGTGTTGGTGCCCGACAGCGCGGTCGCGGCGACCGCACCGACGCCGCCCGCGCCCACGGCGAGCGCGGCGGCCGCGCCGACCGCGGCGAGCTTGCGGCGCATGGTCCACCAGGCGGAGCTGCCGAACGCCGGTGCCTGCTGCGGAGGCGTTCCCCAGCCTCCGTCGTGGCCTGCGGCTCCAGCCGCGGGTGCTCCGAACGCGGCGTACGGCGGCTGCGGCATGCCCTGAGGCCGCCCGCCACCCTGCGGGCCACCGCCCGGGAACGGGTGCGTGCCATGCGGCGCCTGAGCGCCCTGCGGTCCAGGTCCGTGCGCGCCAAGCGGCGGCTGCACACCCTGCGGGCCCTGCGGCGGCTGCCCGGGGCCCTGCGGCCCCTGCGAAACCTGCGGTGCCTGCGGCGCGTGCGGACCCTGCGGTGCCTGCGCGCTCTGCGGCGGCATGCCGGCGCCCTGCGGCGACGGCGTGCCGTGCGGCTGCGCGGCGGCGTGGGGCGGCTGCGGCGCCGTCCACGGCTGTGACGTGTCGGGCGTACGCCCCTGTCCCTGCTCCTGCCGCGGCTGCTCCCCGTGCGGGGCGAAGCCGGGACGCTCGTTGCCCTCGGTTCCGTTCGGCTGCTCGGCGCTCACTCTGACCCCCTGTTTGGCTTAGTCAGGATGAGAATGTCCAACGCGTCTGCAACGGACCTGGACTGAACCTGAAAGTCACCTGAACGCGCTCCCCGGCCCAACACGAAGGCCGTGAACGGGCTCCGTTCACGGCCTCTTCGTGACGTTGGCACAGGGCGCGCACCCCCAGTTCACCGGTCCGGCGCCCCAGGGGGCGCCCTGTGCGAACCAGCCAAGCGGACGTACCTGAATGAAACCTGGATCAATTCTCAAGCTTCGCCAAGAGATCCTGGGAACATCCCCAGGATCAGTCGTCGGCGAGCGGCAGCAGGACGCGGAAGACGGCGCCCTCGCCCGGGGCCGACTCGACCTCGACAATGCCCTCGTGCGCCGCGACCAGCGCTGCGACGATGGCCAGGCCCAGCCCGGTCCCGCTGTCCGAACGCCCGCGTCCGGACTCGCCGCGTGACGGGTCGGCGCGGTAGAAGCGCTCGAAGACCCGTTCCTTCTGCTCCGGCGTGAGGCCCGGGCCTTCGTCGGCGACCTCGAACGCGGCCGCCGGCGTCCCGTGCAGCGTCGCCGACATGAGCCGCACCTCGATCGGCGAGCCCTCCGGCGTGTAGGCCACCGCGTTCGCCAGCAGATTGCCGATCACCTGGCGCAGCCGCGCCTCGTCGCCGAGCACCTGGTAGGCGATCCCGTCCTTCACCGACAGGTCCACGCAGCGGTCGGGCGCGACCACCCGGGTCTCCTCGACCGCCTCGGCGGCGACCGCGAGCAGGTCCACCGGCCGCCGTTCGATCGGGCGCTGCCGGTCGAGCCGCGCGAGGAGCAGCAGGTCCTCGACGAGCAGGCCCATCCGGGACGCCGCGTCCTCGATGCGGCCGATGAGGCGATCCAGCTCCTCGGGTGAACGGGCCGCGCCCTGCCGGTAGAACTCGGCGAACCCGCGGATCGCGGTGAGCGGGGTGCGCAGTTCGTGGCTGGCGTCGGCGACGAACCGCCGCATCCGTTCCTCCGAGCGCAGCGCGTTCTCCTCGGAACGGCGCGCCGCGGCCTCGGAGTGCGCACGCGCCCCGAACGCGGCCTCGATCTGCGCGAGCATGGTGTTCAGCGAACGGCCGAGCCGCCCGACCTCGGTGCGCGGATCAGCCTCGGGCACCCGTCTGGACAGGTCGCCGGCAGCGATCGCGCTCGCGGTCGACTCGATCTCGGCGAGCCGGCGCAGGCTCGCCTGAACGAGCCAGATGCCGAGCGCCGCCAGCGCGGCCACCACCAGCACCCCGACGATCAGGTCGATGCCGACCAGCTGCCCGACGGTACGGTCCGCCTCGTTCATGCTCAGCGCGAGCACCAGGGTCTGGTCGCCGGGCATCTGCTCGGCGAGGACCCGCCACGACGCCGACGAGCCGCCCTTGCCCGGCGTGGTGAAGGGCGTGCCGGTCCGGCTCGTGACGTTCCCCGGGACCTTGGGCTGGCCATGGCTCAGCATCGTCGGGCCCTGGGTCTGCGTGACCCGCCCGTTCGCGTCCCGCACTTCCCAGTAGGTGTCGGCGGGCACGCGGAAGTAGGCCTGGCCGCTGGGGTTGTCGCGCTGGCGCTCGATCTGCCCCTCGATGCTGGCCGCCGTCATGCGGAGCTGGTTGTCGGCCCGCCCGACCAGGTAGTCGCGCAGGACCCACACCCCGGCCGTGCCCATCACGGCGAGGCCGAGCGTGACCAGCACGAGCATCCCGGCGATCAGCTTGACCCGCAGTGGCGTCCGCTCGGGGACCGCGCGCAGCCGCGCGAGCGCCCCCCGGCCCGTTCCCCCCGAAACAGTCATGATCTTTACTTCGGCGGCAAGCGAAGCACGTAGCCCACCCCCCGCAGGGTGTGGATCAGCCGCGGCTCGATGTTGTCGACCTTGCGGCGCAGGGCCGAGACGTAGGACTCCACGATCCCGGCGTCGCCGCGGAAGTCGTAGTTCCACACGTGGTCGAGGATCTGGGCCTTGGACAGCACCCGGCCCGCGTTCGCCATGAAGTAGCGCAGCAGCTTGAACTCGGTCGGCGACAGCTGGATCGGGCGCCCCTCGCGCCAGACCTCGTGGCTGTCCTCGTCCAGCTCGATGTCGGCGAAGACCATGCGCGGGGACGGCTCGGGCGCGCCGCCGCCGACCCGGCGCAGCACGGCGCGGATGCGGGCGACGACCTCCTCCAGGCTGAACGGTTTGGTGACGTAGTCGTCGCCGCCGATCGTCAGGCCCTTGATCCGGTCCTGCACCGCGTCCCGCGCGGTCAGGAACACGACCGGCGTGTGCGTCCCCCCGGACCGCAGCCGCCGTACGACGTCGAACCCGTCGATGTCGGGCAGCATGACGTCCAGCACGATCAGGTCCGGCCGGTGCCGCTGGGCCGCCTGAACGGCCTCGGCGCCGTTGGTCGCCGTCATCACCTCGAAGCCGGTGAAGCGGAGGCTGCCCGCGAGCAGCTCGAGGATGTTCGGCTCGTCCTCGACGACGAGCAGCCGTGCCTCCGGCGCGTTCGCCCCCGCCTCGCTGCGCATCCCGATGCTCGCCGCCTGCTCAGTCACTGTGGCCACCGTCCCCCTCCGCAATCATCGCAGAGGCTTTCAGGTGAACCTGAAAGGACCCTGAAGGCTCCCTGGGAGTTCGATGAGGCCGCTCCGGCGAGGCGTTTCGGCTGGCTGGAACGCCGAAGGCGGGCCCGTGCGCCGTGCGCGGGCCCGCCTTCTGACTACGCCTACGAGATCAGCCGAAGTACTCGATGAAGGGGATCTTCTTCTTGGCACTGGAGGACGTGCCGACGGAGATGATGCCGGTGGTGTTCGGGCGCTTGTCCACGTCGCCGATCTGGACGCCGCCGTTGTTGCGGACCGGACCGTTGTAGGTCTTCCAGGCCGAGCCGGTGTAGTGCATGTACTGCGACCGGGTGCCGTTGGTGATGGGCAGCATCACCACGCCGGCGTGGCCGTCGCCCGACAGGCCGATGCCGGCGGCGTTCAGCGGGGTGTTGATGGTCTTCCAGGTCTTGCCGTTCCAGCGCAGGATCGCGTTGGTGATCTGCGCGTTCTGACGGACCCGGGACACGTAGACGTTGGTCGGCGAGAGCGCGACGATCTTGTTCAGCACGCCCTGGTAGGCCGGGATGCCCATGGAGCCGGGGATGTTGAGCTTCTGCCAGACCTTGCCGTTCCAGTGCAGCACGATCCCGTTGACCGTGGTGCCCATCGGGGAGGTCGTGCCGGCCAGCCAGACGTCGTTCTTGGAGCGCACGTCCACGGAGGTGATGCTGGAGCTGGCGGGCAACGGAAGGTTGATCTTGGTCCAGCCCTTGCCGTTCCAGCGGAGCACGGAGCTCAGGCCGCCGCCGGAGGAGTCCACGCCCGCCACCGAGTAGGCGGTGCCGTCGGCGGAGGCGGCCACCTGGGACGGGAAGCCGACCATCGGGTAGGCGACCTTGGCCCACTTCACGCCGTTCCAGTACAGGCTGGTGAAACCGCTCAGGCTGTAGCCGATGATCCAGGCCTTCTTCGGGCCCGCGGCGGCGACGTCGGTCGGGGAGAACGCGACGGGGCTGGCCTGGCGGACCCAGCCCGAGCCGTTCCAGCGGACGATCACGGCCTTCGGGCTGAACATGTTGCCCTGGCTGCCGACCGCCCAGCCGACGTTCTTGCTGACGAAGTCGACCCGGTCGAGGCTGCCGTCATAGGCGAGCGACTTGCTGGTGATGTTCCGCCAGGCGGCGGCGTCCGCGGGGGCGGCGGTCACCGCGACCACCCCGACGCCGCAGGTCACGGCAGTCGCCGCGGCGAGCAAGGCGTTCCTTCGCATGTGTCCACTCCCAAGATCGGGTCAAGGCGGGACAAAAGAGTACGGGAAGACTTACCGGAGGGTAAGGGGGTCCCCCCAGTGGCCGGATCAGGCCTCTCGCGTAACCCTCGTCCCACCCGTGCGCGTGTGACAGATGACGGAGGAAAACGGCTGACGCCCGGAGCCGTGCGGTGGCTCCGGGCGTCAGTCGGACAGTCGGTCCCTGTCCGGGCTACTCGCCCTTCCAGTTCGGCTTGCGCTTCTCGGCGAAGGCGGCCGGGCCCTCCTGGGCGTCCTTGGAGACGAACACCGGGATGGTGATCTCGGACTGCTTCTTGAAGGCCTCTTCGGACGACCAGTCGGGCGACTCGACGATGACCTTCTTGGTGGCCGCGAGCGCCAGCGGCGCGTTCTCGGCGACCTTGAGCGCCAGCTCCTTGGCCGCCGCCAGGGCCCCGCCGGCCTCGGTGAGGCGGTTGACGAAGCCGAGCTCGGCCATCCGGCTCGCCGGGTACTTGTCGCCGGTGAGGGCGATCTCCATGGCGATGTGGAAGGGGATGCGCTGCGGCAGCCGCAGCAGGCCGCCGCCCGCCGCCACCAGACCGCGCTTCGGCTCGGGCAGCCCGAACTGCGCCTCGTTCGACGCCACGACCATGTCGCAGGACAGCGCGATCTCGCAGCCGCCGGCCAGGGCGTAGCCCTCGATGGCGGCGATGAGCGGCTTGGCCGGCGGGCGCTCGACGATACCCGCGAACCCGCGGCCCTCCACGATCGGGTTGTCGCCCGTGAGGAAGCCCTTCAGGTCCATGCCCGCGCAGAACGTGCCGCCGGCGCCGGTGAGGATGCCGATCGACAGGTCCTTGCGGCTGTCGAGCTCGTCCAGCGCAGCCGCGATGCCCCGCGCCACCTCCCCGTTGACCGCGTTGCGGGCCTCGGGACGGTTGATCGTGATGACGAGGACGGCGCCGTCTTCCTCGGTGAGAACAGCCTCTGACATTCAGTTCCTCACTTGGGCTGGAAGCGGATGCCGCCGTCGAAACGGATGGTCTCGCCGTTCATGTAGTCGTTCTCGATGAGCGACTTCACCAGGTGGGCGAACTCCGACGCCTTGCCCATGCGCTTGGGGAAGGGGATCGGCGCGGCGAGCTTGGCCTTGAACGCGTCGGCGGCCTCGCCCTCGCCGTAGATCGGGGTGTCGATGATGCCCGGGCAGATGGTGTTGACCCGGACGCCGATCGCGGCGAGGTCGCGGGCGGCGGGCAGCGTCATGCCGACGATGCCGCCCTTGGACGCGGAGTAGGCGACCTGGCCGGTCTGGCCCTCGAGCGCCGCGATGGAGGCGGTGTTGATGACCACGCCGCGGGCGCCGTCGGCGTCGGCCGGCTCGGTCTTGGAGATCGCGGCGGCGCCGATCCGCATCAGGTTGAAGGTGCCGATCAGGTTGACCCGGATGACCGTCTCGAACTGGCCGAGGTCGTGCGGGGTGCCGTCCCGGCCGACGGTACGGGAGGCCCAGCCGATGCCGGCGCTGTTGACGATGACGCGCAGCGGGGCGCCGGTGTCGACGGCGGCCTGGACGGCGGCCTGCACCTGCTCCTCGTTGGACACGTCCGTCTTGACGAACACGCCACCGATCTCGTCGGCGAGGGCCTTGCCCTTCTCCTCGTTGAGATCGGCGACGACTACCTTGGCGCCATCGGCGGCCAGCGCGCGGACGGTGGCCTCACCGAGACCGCTCGCACCACCGGAAACGACGGCGGAAACTCCGTTCAGGTCCATAAGCAGCACCTTACGTCAGGGACCGAATGTGATTCGGGGTGATGTTACCCACAGGTCACATTAATGGCGATGGGGAGAGCGGTAACACTCCGCTCCCCCACAGTCCGCCTTCGCATCTGCGCACTACACGCCGTACCCACGCGAGAGGCGCCCGCAACTCGCCTTCGGCGCGCCTCAGGATGAGCGGCGGATCACAGCGGTGCCGCGTTCCAGATCCACCTTGGTGCGCGGCGGCGCGCCGTCGTTCTCCTCGTCGCGCAGGATCAGCGAGCTGCGCTTCTCGTCCAGCTGATGCCGCTTGGAGCCCTGGAAGAACGCGCTCAGCTCGTCCACGCCGACCGCCGACACCCCGCGGCCCTGATCGTCGCGCCGCCAGGGCGTACGGAAGCGCCGGTTGGCCCACAGGCCCATCCGGTCGATCACGGCCAGCGCGACCAGACCGAGGACGAGCCCGGGAATGGTGAACACGATGAGGAACGCCACGTCTCCTCCAACGCGGGCAACGTAAGGGTCGTTCCGCTCGGCAATTCCGGCTCGCCTAGCCGATCCGGCCCGCCTAGCGGATTTGGCCCGCCTAGCCGATCCGGCCCGCCTAGCGGATCCGGTACGGGACGGGCGGCGTCGGGATCTTGCCGAAGCAGGTGGCGATCGGGTCCTCGATGGAGCACCACCCGGGGCGGCGCTTGGGCACGTAGCCGGACGGGTCGCCGTGGTCGGCGATGATCGCGCGGTACGCGGGCACGGCGTCGGTCGGGTGCCGCGTGAGCTTGGGGTCGGTCAGCGCGTTCACCGTGAACAGGCCGAAGCGCGGCCGGTAGCTGCCCCACTCGTAGTTGTCGGTGAGGCTCCAGTAGTTGTAGCCCATCACCTTCACGCCGTCGGCCATCGCGCGCTGGATCCAGTAGATGTGGTCGCGCAGGTGGTCGGCGCGGGTGTAGCCGTCGGCGCGCGGCTTGCCGTTGTCGGTCGGCATGCCGTTCTCCACGATGTAGATCGGGAGCTTGGGCAGCCGCCGGTGGTAGCTCTTCAGCACGTAGTAGAGGCCCTCGGGCTCCGGGTCGATCTTCCAGAACTCGCCGCTGAGCGAGTACCGCGCGGTCGTGTTCTCGGCGTTGGCCCCGTAGTAGTAGTCGATCCCCAGGTAGTCGAGCTTGTCGGTCACCTGGTTGAAGATCGCGGCGTCGAACAGCGGGTTGGCGATCGAGCCGTAGGCCAGGTTGGTCGAGACCGGCGCGCCCGGGTCGACCTTGTGGATCATGTCGTACGCCGCGCGGTGCGCCTTGGTGATGCCCGCGCGCATCTTCATGAACTGGTCGGGGTTCATCGGCCGGGCGAGCAGCTCGTGGTAGAGGTTCTGGCTCACCTCGTTGAAGGTGATCCAGATGACGCCCTGCCGCTTGTAGCGGTCCACGATGAACTTGGCCTCGCGCAGCCAGTCGTTCACCGTCTGCGGGTTGTCCCAGGCGCCCTGGTCGGCGACCCAGCCGGGGTAGACCCAGTGGTCGAGCGTCAGCATCGGCCGCATGCCCGCGGTGCGGATCCGGCGGATCAGGTCGTCGTAGTAGGCCAGCGCCTTCGGGTCGCGGAAGCCCTTGCGGGGCTCGATCCGCGCCCACTCGATGGAGGTGCGGAACACCTTCACGCCGAGGCTCTTGGCGCGCTGCACGTCCTGCGGGTACTGGTGCCGGAAGTCGACGCTGTTCTTGTACGGGTCCTTGATGCCGTACGCCTTCCGGGCCACGTACCGCGTCCAGTTGCTGTCGGGGAACGATCCCTCGGACTGGAAGCCGGATGTGGACACGCCCCACAGGAAGTTCGCGGGGAACTTCGAGCCGGCGGGAACGGGGCGTGGCGCCGCGTCGGCGGCTGCGGCGTCGGCGGGCGGGGCGGCGGTGACCGCCGCCGCGGCGGACAGCACGAGCGCGGCCAGGACGTGCGAGGTGCGTGACCTGCGGGGCACTGGTTCTCCTCCCGGGAGCACGGGATATGAAGCTTGCTCGGATAACAGGTGCGGGAGGGAGACTTGTCAATGGGCACGTCCCCGATGGCCGGATCCGGCTGACGGCTCCGGGTGACCGGTCGAGGGGCGGGCTACTCAGGGGCGCGCGGCGCGGACCTGAGTAGAGATCCCCGCACTCCTACTCAGGATCGGCGTCCCGGCCCGGCGCACAGTTGTCCCCATGAACGCTTTCCTGCAGCTCAAGGGAACGACCGCATTCTTCATCCAGGCGATCATCTCGTTCGCCGTCTCGGTCGCCGCGATGGCGCTCGGCATCGTCTACATGCCCGCGCCGGTCTGGATCCGCGCCTTCCTGGCGCTCGGCGGGCTGTACCTCATCACCTCGACCTTCACTCTGGCCAAGTGCGTCCGGGACCGGATGGAGGCCGGGTCGGTCACTCCGGGGCGCCCGGAGGGGCCGGCTCAGGTCCTGCCGCCGAACGCGCCGTACGTCGACTCCTCGGCCGCCTCCTGGGGCTGATCGGCCCGGGTGGGGCGCCGTACCAGCCACGGAAAGTGACCTGGATAACACAATCGTGATTGGCCGCAACGGGCCACTGGACGCGCCGTCGAGGCACGGTCCATCGGACGGAAAGGCAGCGGCGCCCGCCGGACGGCGGGCGCCATTTCAATTCGGACATCGCGCCACCAACTCGCCGAGATGGACACGTGGGGCATCCGGAGGCCGAATGTGGTCGGCATCACAGCCGGATAAACCGGCGCCGCGTTTCCGCTGCGCAGATCACTGCGAGTAATCGGCAATTTCTTGATCCAGAAAGCCCTTCCGAGGGGCCGGGTATTGCCGAGGTGTGAGTGCTGTGGTTCCGTGTGCCGCGGCGACGCAAGTGTCGCCGCGAAAGCGAACAATGGGCCGCCGCGATCACGCGAAACCCCAACGATTCACGCACCCGAGTGAGGGTGCGCTCGCGGACGGCCGGCCGCATCCATGCAGACCAGAGGCATGGAACCGGGTCCCCTCAGCGCCTCCCCGAAGCCATCCAGGGGTTGGCGGAAAGTCAGCCGACATTTGTTTCTCACCCCGCTGTCCCGGCTGCCCCGGTAGGCATGAACAGCGAGGTGAGGAGCAATCCTGTTTACCGTCGCGTCTTCTCTTTCCCCCCGTACGAAACTGCTTCTCGGCGGCTGCGCGCTGAGCACGGCGACCGTCGCCGGAGCCGTGGCGCTGCCGACCACACCGGCCAGGGCCGAGACCGGCGCCACCGCACGTGTCGCGGCAGGCGCCACCGCACGTGTCGCGGCTGGAGGCCTCAGCGGCGACGCGCAGGTCGCGGAGTCGAGAAAGGCCAGGCAGAAGCGCCGGGCCGCCATCGCCGTGGCCTACGCCTACAAGCAGATCGGCGACCCCTACCGCTACGGCGGCAACGGCCCCGGCTCGTGGGACTGCTCGGGTCTCGCCGGCGGCGCCTGGCGCAAGGCCGGAGTGAGGTTGCCGCGCACCACGTACGCCATCTACCGGGCGGTCAAGTACAAGGTCTCCTTCAGGGGTCTCGCCAAGGGTGACCTGCTGTTCTTCTACTCGGGCCGCAGCCACATGGGCATCTACGTGGGCAAGGGCTACATGATCCACGCGCCCAGTTCCGGGCAGCGGGTCAAGCGTGTGAAGGTCTCCGGGTACTACAAGCGGCACTTCAACGGCGCCGTGCGCCCCGGTTACTGAGAGTCGCGGGTGGCGAACGGTCGATAAACCGGCCGCAACCCATTGAGTCGCACCCTGTACGCACCGTGTCGGGCAAGCTCAGCGGGTACATCCGCCGCAAACTGTGACTCACATCACACGAACCTTAAATTCACATCAATCGGTGCAGGCGGCGCCCCACATACCCGGTATGCCGGAACACCCGTTCGGGCTTATCGACGGTCCCGGGATTTGCCGGACATGGCGGGGCGTCGCTAGTTTCTTGCCGGTTCCGTACGCCAATGGAACCAAGCAGATAACAGAACATTCACGTCGACGCGGCAGCGGTGCCCCAGCCTCCCGCCGCCGAAGAGCCCGCGTCCGACGGCCGCGTCCGCGCAGACCCGATGCGCGGAGCCGGAACGCGTCCGCGCTCTCGGTGCCTTTCCCTTCCCTGGGCACCGCCGGAGCCGGAATACGCCAGCAACCCCATCTCGTACGGCGGTGCCACCGCCTGCGGTGAGGGCTGCCCGGTAGGCACCACCACGATGACAGGAGTCGTCCTGCATACCCTCCGGAACCCCCTCAAGCTGTTCGCCGGTGGCATCACGCTCAGCACGGCGGTCGCGGTCGGAGCCTCGCTCCTGGTCGCCGGCCCGGCGAACGCGTCCGCTCCACAGGTCGCCCAGCGGCAGGCAGCGGCTCAGGCGAGCGCAGCAGGCAAGATCTCCAAGGCCCGCAAGACGCGGCAGAAGAAGCGCGCGGCCTACGCCGTCCGCTACGCCTACAAGCAGATCGGCGACCCGTACCGCTACGGCGGCACCGGCCCCGGTTCGTGGGACTGCTCCGGCCTCGCCGGCGGCTCCTGGCGCAAGGCGGGCGTGAAGCTGCCGCGGACCACCCAGCAGATCTGGCGGGCGGTCAAGTACAAGGTCTCGTGGAAGGGCGCGGTCGCCGGCGACCTGCTGTTCTTCTACTCGGGCCGCAGCCACATGGGCATCTACGTGGGCAAGGGCTACATGATCCACGCTTCCACGACCGGCAAGCCGGTGAAGCGGATCAAGCTGAACAGCTACTACAAGCGCAACTTCGCCGGCGCGGTCCGCCCCGGCTACTAAGACCTGCGCGAGAACGTCCCGGCGGTCCCAGGACCGCCGGGACGTCCATTTGCGGCCGACCCGCCACGCACGCGAGCGCGCTAACTGAGCGGGTGACGAGCCGAAGGCGAAGTCGCCCGCTCAGATCGCGAAGCGATGTCGCGCTCGCCGCTTTTGTGGTTCGAAGGCCGAGCCGCCAGGCGAGGCCTCCGAGGCCGCGAAAGCCAATCAAACAAGGCTGGGGTAGTCGGTGTAGCCGCGGTGGTCGCCGCCGTAGAAGGTCGCCGGGTCGGCCTCGTTGTACGGGCCGCCGGCCTTGATGCGGGCGGGCAGGTCGGGGTTGGCGAGCCACAGCTGGGCGAACGCGATCGCGTCGGCGACGCCCTCGCGCAGCGCCTCGACTCCGTACTCGGGCATGGCCGGAAAGGATGACGGCGTCGGGTGCGGGTTGAGGATCAGCGTGCCCGGCCATGCCGCCCGTACGACCCGGGTGAGCGCGCGGTCGCCGAGCTCCATCACGTGCAGGTACGCCAGGCCCAGCGGAGCCAGCTCGCGCAGCAGCGCCGTGTAGAGCTCCTCGGGGTCGCTCTCGCTCACGCCGTTCGCCGTTCCGCCGGGTGAGACGCGGAAGCCGACGCGGTCCGCGCCGACCGCGTCGCTCACCGCCCGCGCGACCTCCACGGCGAAGCGGATGCGGCCCTCGACCGAGCCGCCGTAGGAGTCGGTACGGCGGTTGCTGCCGTCGGCCAGGAACTGCTGGATCAGATAGCCGTTGGCGCCGTGCAGCTCGACGCCGTCGAAACCGGCCTCGATCGCGTTGCGCGCGGCGACCACGAAGTCGTCGACCGCCTGCGCGATGTCCTCAAGGGTCATCTCTCGCGGCTCGGGGTGGTCGAGCATGCCCTGGTCCACGGTGAACAGCTGCTCGCCCGAGGCGATCGGCGACGGCCCGAGCGGCAGCGCGTCGTCCGGGTAGAGGTAGGGGTGCCCGACGCGGCCGCTGTGCATGATCTGGGCGAAGATCCGGCCGCCCTCGGCGTGCACCGCGTCCGTCACCGCCCGCCAGGCCCGCGTCTGGTCGTCGTTGTGCAGGCCTGGCGTGGAGATGTAGCCCTGGCCGATCACGCTCGGCTGGGTCCCCTCGGTGATGATCAACCCGGCCCCGGCCCGCTGCGTGTAGTACTCGGCCACCAGCTCGTCCACCTGACCGGCCTCGTACGCGCGGCTGCGCGTCATCGGCGCCATCACCAGCCGGTTGGGCAGCTCCAGCGCACCGATCTTCACGGTCTCGAACAGCTCGCTCATCGCTTTCACCCGCATCACTTGTAGTCGTCGTTCTCGCTGGTGATGAAGCTACGAGCGGCCCGATACGGGCGGCATCCGTAAGGTTTCGGTACTCGGCCCCGTAGTTTGTATTGCGTGCTTTACGGGCGTGATGACGAGCTGGCGCGGCTCACCGAACTGATCGACGCGGCGCGCGACCACCAGCGCAGCGGCTCGATCGTGCTGCGCGGCGAGGCGGGCATCGGCAAGTCCGCGCTGCTGGAGTGGGCGGCGGGCGACGAGGTGTGCCGGGGCGCGCGGGTCCTGCGCGTCACCGGGTTCGAGGCCGAGCGCGACATCGCCTTCGCCGGGATCCTGCAGCTGCTGTGGCCCGTGCGCGACCGCGTCGAGTCGCTGCCCGAGGCGCAGGCGGCGGCCCTGCGCGGCGCGTTCGGGCCGACCGGGACGGGCACGATCGTCGGCGCCGCCGAGCAGGACCGCTTCATCTGCGGCCTCGCCGTGCTGACCCTGCTCGCCGACCTCGCCGAGGACGGCCCGGTCCTCTGCCTGATCGACGACGCGCAGTGGCTGGACGTCGCGACGACGGAGGCGCTGCTGTTCGCCGCCCGGCGCCTGGCCGTCGAGGGCGTCGTGATGATGTTCGCGGCGCGCGAGAACGGCTTCGCCACCCCCGGCCTGCCCGAGCTCCAGCTGACCCGGCTGGCGAGGGCCGACGCCGAGCACCTGCTGTCGGAACGCCACGCGACGCTGAGCCCGTCGCTGCGTTCCCGGGTCGTCCGCGAGTCGGACGGCAACCCGCTGGCGCTGCTGGAGTTCGGCTCCACGCGGCGCATGCCCGAGTCCTCGGCGCCGCTGCCGCTCGCCGAACGCGTGACCGCCTCGTTCCGCGCGCAGATCGCCGGGCTGCCCGACAAGACCCGCGACATGCTGCTGATCGCGTCCGCCGAGGGCCGCGGCTACATGCCCTCGCTGCTCGCCGCCGCCGCGACGTTCGGCCTCGGCCTCGGCGACCTGGAGGAGGCGGAACGGGCCGGGCTGGTCGAGGTCACCGGCTCGGCGATCCGTTTCCGGCACCCGCTGATCCGTTCCGCGTCGTACCACGGCGCGGTCGCGGCGCAGCGGATCCGCGTTCACCGGGCGCTGTCGGAGGCGGCCGACGACCCCGACTGCCGCGTCCGGCACCGCGCCACGATCACGATGTCGCCCGACGAGGCGGTCGCCGCCGACCTCGAGAAGGCGGCCGAACGCGCGCTGAGCCGTGCAGGTTACGGCCCGGCCGCCACGCTCTACCAGCACGCCGCCGAGCTCAGCCCGTCGCTGTCGGAGCGTTCACGACGGCTGGGCCGCGCGGCCGACGCCGTCTTCCGGGCGGGCCGCCCCGCCGAGGCGGACGACTTCGCCCAGCGAGCCGAGAAGCTGGCCGAGTCGCCCGCCGATCTCGCCCGGCTGGCGCGGATCCGCGCGGCCGTGGAGTTCGAACGCGGCGACCCGCCCGCCGCCGCCCGGCTCCTCATCGCGCAGGCCGAGCACGCCGAGCCCGGCGACGTCCCCGCGATGCTGCGCACCGGCGCCACCTACGCGTGGTCGGCGGGCGACGCCGAGACCATCGGCCGGGCCGTCGAACTGCTGCGCGCCACCGGCCACGACGACCCCGCCGTACGGGCCCTGGGACATCTGATCAAGGCCGACTACGCCGCCGGCCTCCCCCTCCTGGCCGAGCAGGTCGCTGCGGCCCGTTCGGAGGGCTCCGACCTCACCCAGGCCATCTACTGGGGCCTCATCGTCGGCGACGACCGCCTCACACAGGAGCTGGCCGTCGCCGAGGCCGCACGCTGCCGCCGCGAGGGCCTGATCGGCGTGCTGCCGAACGTCCTGCAGGCGCTCGCGCAGGTGCAGATCGCCGCCGGCCTGCACCGCGACGCCGAGGCCACCGGCCAGGAGGCGATCACGATCGCCCGCGACATCGGCATGGAACGCCGCGAGGGCCGCGTCGGCGCCGTACTGGCGCGGCTGGCGGCCATCGAGGGCGACGAGGAACGGCTGCATCGCCTGGTCGAGCACGCGCCGCCGCCCTCCGGCGGGCTGGCCGACGTGGCGCTGGGTCTCCTGGACCTAGGGCTGGGCCGCTATGAGGCCGCGCTGGTTCGTTTGGAGGAAGTCGCCCAGAGCCCCCGCCGCTTCACCGCAGGCACGATGGTCGCCGCCGCTGACCAGATCGAGGCGGCCGTACGGGCCGGGCAGCCTGAACGCGCGCACGAGGCACTTGCCCGCTTCACCTCGTGGGCCGACGCCTCACACATCCCCTGGACGCGTGCCGTAGCCCTACGCAGCCAAGCCCTCCTCCACGAGGCCGACTCATCCGGCAAGGCCTACGAAGAGGCCCTCCACCTCCATGAGGAGGACGGTGCCCGCCCGTTCGAACGAGCGCGCACCGAACTCCTCTACGGCGAATGGCTACGCCGCGCCCGCCGCCGCAGCGACGCCCGCGGCCCACTTCGTTCGGCAGCGCAGATCTTCGAGCGCCTGAAGGCAACTCCGTGGGCAGAACGGGCCCGTTCCGAGCTCCGAGCCACCGGCGAGACGACCTCCACCCTCGCCTCTCACCAACAGGCAACGGCCCCTGATCTGCTAGACCGCCTGACGCCCCAGGAACTCCAAGTCGTACGTCTGGCGGCCGAGGGCATCAGCAGCAGGGAAATCGCCTCGCAGCTCTTCCTCAGCCCCCGCACGGTCGAGTACCACCTCTACAAGGCGTATCCCAAGCTGGGCATCTCCTCGCGCAAGGAACTGGCCCGCCTCCAATTGCAGCCAGTCCCCTAGCCGAGGATCGCGTAGACGGTGGTCGCCTTAGCAGCCGCCTCGGCGTCCCCCTCACCCGTAAGCGAGATGTCCGCGAACGCAAGCGTCCGCCCCAACTTGGTGATCCGCGCATCCACCAGAACGTCCTTGGCCACGATCGGCCGCTGGAAACTCGTGGACTGCTGCACGGTGGTCATCGGCACGAACTCGCCCCGCGCCGCCGAGACCGCGATCACCGTGGCGGTGTCGGCCGCCGCCATCATCGCCTGACCGCTCAGCCCGCCGCCCTCCCTCGCGAGCCTGTCCGACCACGGCAGCCGCAGCACGGCCCGCCGTTCGCCCAATTCCTCGACCCTCAGCCCCAGGTCCAGCACCCAGGCCGCGAAGTTATCCTTCAGGATCTTGTCGCCATCCGCAGGCATCAAAGTCACCCCGCCATGATGGTCAGAACCGGCCCCGGACGCGAGCGGTCCTTTCGTTGTTGCGCCGTCCTGATGCAGGCTGAGGCCATGCACGAGGAGATCTTTCTGCCGTCCACCTACGAGACGGGCGTTCCGTACGACACGTTCCGGGCCTTGCGCGAGAAATCCCCGGTGTGCCGGATCCCCGAGCCCTCCGTAGGACCCTGGCCCCCAGGCCCCGGCTACTGGGCGGTGTTCGGGCACGCGGACGTCAAGCACGTCCTCCGCAGCCCCGAGCTCTTCTCCTCCAACCTCGGCGCGACGCAGATCCGCGACCCCGACACCCCCGAAGACCTCGCGTTCGTCCGCGCCATGATGCTCAACCAAGACCCCCCGGGCCACTCCCGCCTGCGCCGCATCGTCGCCGCCGCGTTCACCCCGAGAGCGATCCGCGCCCTGGAAGAAACCATCAACACCCGCGCGCGCACCCTCATCAGCAACACGCGCGGCCAGGAGATCGACTTCGTAGAGATCGCGGCCGACCTCCCGGTCTGGACCCTCGCGCAGATCATGGGCGTCCCCGACGAGGACCGCCGCCTCCTCTACGACTGGGCGTCCCGAGTCATCGGCTACCAGGACGCCGACTACGCGGCCCTCTCCACCGCCGAAGCCTCAACGCTCTCCCCCATGGGCCAGGCCGCCGTCTCTGCGCGCCCCGAGACCTTCCTCCGCCCCGACGGCCGCCCCATGAACCCCCGGTCCCGTACGGCCCTGGCGGACATGTTCGCCTATGCCCACGCCCTGGCCGACGCCAAGCGCAAGGACCCGGGCGACGACATCATGTCCCGCATGCTCTCCGGCGGCCTCACCCCCGAAGAGTTCGAGAACATGTTCTTCCTCTTCGCCGTCGCCGGAAACGAGACCCTCCGCAACGGCATCCCAGGCGGCCTCCTGACCCTCCTGGAGCACCCCGGCCAACTAGCGGCCCTCCGCACCGACGAGGCCCTCCTCCCCACCGCCATCGAGGAGATGCTCCGCTACTGGCCCCCGGTCATGGACTTCCGCCGCACGGCCACCCAAGACCTGACGCTCTCCGGCCAGCAGATCCGCGCCGGCGAAAAAGTAGTCGTCTACCACGCCTCCGCCAACCGCGACGAGACCATCTTCCCGTCCCCCGACACCTTCGACATCACCCGCACCCCGAACGACCACGTGAGCTTCGGCTTCGGCCCCCACTTCTGCCTGGGCGCCCACCTGGCCCGCACCCAGATGCGCGCCATCTTCACCCACCTGCTCCCCCTCACCTTCACCCAGACCGGCGCCCCCGTCCGCCTGGCCTCCAACTTCCAGAACGGCCTGAAGCACCTCCCCCTCAAAGTGGAATGAACCGTTCCCTTCCACCCTCCCGTAACCGCGATGCGAACCCCTCGCCGATCTCGGTACCCTTGCCCTGCGGGTCGTTAGCTCAATTGGCAGAGCTCCGGACTTTTAATCCGTAGGTTGTGGGTTCGAGTCCCACACGACCCACCCACCTGACCTGGGCGTTCGCGAAACTTCGCGAGCGCCCAGCGGTTTGCGGGGATCTTGATTCGGTGAAGGGCGGGACGCGAGACGGCCGCCGCTGTGATCATGCGAGGGTGCCAGAGCCCAATGATCACGCGATGTCGCTCGCGCCGCGCTGGACCCGGCTGCTGATGGTGGTCTTGGCAGCGGCCTCCGCAGGCGCGGCTTACGGCATCCGCGCGGCCATGGACGGGCCCATCGAGCAGTACTCGGGCGCCGCCCTGTCCGGGGTCATCGTCTACACGATCGTGATCTTCATCAGGCCGCAGATCTCCCCGCTGCCCGCCGGCATCGGCGTGATCGCGTACTGCTGGTTCATCGAGTTCTCCCAGCTCACACCAGTACCTGCGGCGCTGTCTGAACGCAGCTGGCTCGCGCGCCAGCTGCTAGGCGCGCAGTTCGACCTCGTTGACGTCGCCTGGTACCCCGTCGGCGTCATCCCCCTGGTCGCCGCGCACTGGCTCCTCCGCACCCGCGCACAGCCGACACCCGTCAACGATCCGGTGGAACACGCGTAGTCTGCGGGCCTATGTCGATCTTGGACGTGCTGCGTGGCGACGCCGATGCCGGAGATCTGGACGCCGCGCTTGAGCTGGGTCGGCTGCTGTGCCTGCTGCCCTTCGACCCTGTCGAAGGCCCACAGCACAGCCGGCCAGAAGAACGCTGGCTGCGTACCGTCGTCGGAGCTCGCCCGGAGGATCGACTGGCGGCCAACCTGCTGGCCGGCTGCTTGACCCGGCAGATCAACTACGTGCGGGACAGCCGGCCGGGCGACAGGGACGCGCTCACCTCCAGGAGGCTCGAAGCCGAGCGACTGTACGCGCGTGTCCTTGAAGCCCACCCGGACGATCCCACCGCCCGAGCCGGACTGGCCAGGCTCGACAACCTGTTCACCAACGACCTGCCGACCGCCCCGGCGGGCGAGCACGGCTACTACCTGGCCGAGTGCGAGTTCGTCTCTGGATCCGGCGGCACTATCATCAGCTTCGTCCACGCGGACGCGGCCGAACTGCGCTGGGCACTGGACCTCTGGCTTCAATTGGTCGGCGACGAGATGGGGGACGGCGAAGACGGCGGGCTGGGCACCGACAGTTTCACCCTCACCACCATCGCCGGAGGGCGGGCGGTGGACACGCTCGACCTCGACGCGCACATGGACGGCCTGCGCATCGATTGGGGAACGCTCTCGATCCCGCCGGTGCCCGCTCCGCCCCTGCCGCCGGGGCATCCCGGCCGGTTCGAAGAACTCGACCACGACCACGGATACAGCGAGACAGGGGCATGAGCTGGTCTGATCGGCCTCGCCCTGGCCGCCGAGCCGTTCGCGCAGCCGGTACCGCGCCACCTCGGCCTTGCGATGACCGGCGATGAGCCTGGTCACTATGCCGTACAGCCATGGCAGGGCGCCGGTGCGCGCCAGGTCGTACCGCCGCCGCTTGCGAAATGCGATCAGGAACGTCTCGGCCATCAGATCGTCGGCCGCGTCCGTGCCGAGCCGCCTCGCTAGGTAGCGGTGGATCGCGGGCGTGCCGGTCGTACAGCAGGCTGAACGCGTCGGGCTCCTCCAGGGAGCGCCGAATGATCGCGGCGTCATCGTCTGCCAGCTCCTCTGGGAGGCGGTTGAGCCCAGCAGCGATGTCGGTCACCTCGTGCGGTCTCTCATCGGGCCTCCTGATGGCGCACCGGCGTTCAAGGGTCACCCCCTATCCCACTGAGGCCTCGAAAAGGTTCCCAGCCCGGCATCAGGTTCGGCCGGGGTCCGCTCCAGGGCTGTTGCGGCGCTCGGCCATCGCGATGCGGCGCCAGGCCTCCTCCCAGGCGATGAGGTCATCGTCATCGCCTCCGCAGCCCTCGATGTAGGCGAGGACAAGATCCAGGCTGGGCAGATTGGTGCGCTTGGGGACCTCGGACAGGGTGGAATGGACGTAGCGCTTGTCGATCGCCTTTTCCATGTTGCGGTAGCTTCTGCGCCCCTTCCAGGTCCGGAAGGCCGGCAGCAATGCGAGCAACTCGGCCCTGTTCTTCGCGGTGGCGGGGTCGGGCTTGGTCGTCGCGGCGTCCGCGAGGTCTGTCTCTTCCTTGTGCTCCTCGGCCACGTCGTCCTGGCGCTCCCCGGTGGACTCGTCGTCCTCGGGGGCTTGATCGCCTGTCGAGGTGGTGTCCTCCGGGCCTGACGCGAGCTGTCCCGGAGCGATGTCTTGGCGCGAGAAATCGTGGAACAGCTCGCGGGCCTTGTCGATGAAGGCCTGAGAGGCGCCGCAGTCGGTGAGGACGCCGTTGATGGAGTACCAGCGGAACCCGAACTCGACCTCGCCGCGCTGCAGCTCGGCCGTCTTGTCGGGGTGCAGGTCCCAGCGGCGCTGGGCATGCTCTGTGATCTCTTCCGGAGACAGGGGGGTGAGCAGGAAGACCACGAGCAGGAGCTGCCGGAGTTGTGCGGCCGGCTCGGCCGGACGACTCAGGTCCAGGAACCGCTCCAGCCTGGCGGCACTGATGGCGGGCTGTGCGGCTTGAAGCTTGCGCGACCACAGCGTGAACGAGGGGCGGGAGAAGATCGGCATCTCGCGACCCCTGCTCAGTGCCAAGGGATGAGGTGTGGCCGGCCCGGCTCCCGCGCAGGCCAGGGCACATCAATGGCGATGATGGTCATGCTGTTCCTTCCATAGAGGACCTGGCGACTGGACATCCGGAGATGTCTGTTCAATGCCGGACACGAGGGTCCAGACATGGCTCCTCCGATTACCGGTCGGGGAGCCACGTGCATCATGGCCGACAGGAACGCCACATGCCGGACCTTTCAGTGGATGAATAGCTAGTCGGACGAAACCGAACACACAGCGACACAAGATCGTGTTCAGTGGTGTGGCGTCCGGGCGCGTCGTTATCTTGACCGCGAGATGTCTCCAAATTTTGTTTTTGTGTCATGTGACGCGGACACCCGGACCGGGGATGCTTTAACCCGAGAGGTGCCAAGACTGGACCGCCTCTCCGGAGAAACGGAACGGCGCTGGCCGGGCGACCCTGTTACCGGCGGGGCCGGCCCCGTCCGTTCCATGCGAGAGCCCGTCGGGGGCCTGGCTCCCGGCGGGCTCTTCGAACGTTTCCGAACACGCTCATCACATTGATCCCCGAACAGCGTCTCGGCAGATCACGTACGGTGCCGGCTTCCGGAATCGTCGTGATCCGTTGTGCTTCGGTGTCGATCCTGCGCGCCTCGCCCCGACCGGGACATGGTGTGGCGGTACCAGCGAGGACGTCGTCAACGAAGACGACCTCATCGACCCCGGGCCGACAATGATCAGGCCCCCGTCCAGGGCAGGCATCATGTACGAACGCACTCCTTCCCCCATCCCGGCACCGTTGCTGCCCGGAGCGTTGCAAGGCCAGTTCTCCCTGCATGACGGACTGAGCGCATCACTGCACTGCGGTCTTCTGGCCATCGACATCGTCGGGTTCGGCGGGCGGCCCACGAGCCTTCACGCGCATCTGCGCGAAGCCCTCAACACGTTGGTGACCACGTCACTGGCGACCGTCGGGATCCCGCCGACCGCCTGCAAGCAGGAGGACCGCGGCGATGCCGTCTTCGTCATCCTGCCTCCGGGGATCAGCCCGGAGCTCCTGCTCGGCCCGTTCCCCGATCGCCTGCGGCGCGGGCTGCGCCGCCACAACCGGCTCGCCGCCGCCGGCGCCCGGTTCCAGGTCCGCGCCGCCGTCAACGCCGGGTTCGTCTGGGCGGACGAACGCGGGATCCTCGGCGGCCCGGCCATCGAGCTCTTCCGGCTGCTGGACGCCGCGCAGTTCAAGGCCGTCCTGGCCGACCAGCGCGCCGACGTCGGTCTCATCACCACCGAGCGTCTCTACACCGAGCTCATCGTCGACGGCCCGGACCTGATCGATCCGGACACCTACCAGCCCCTCGACGTCAGCACCAAGGAGTATCGCGGGCCTGCCCGCATCTGGCTTCCGCCCCAGGTCCCCAGTCTTCTCTCTCCGCCTGCGCAGCTGAACGCCGGCCATACCTCGGCAACGGTCCCTGCCGCCACCGGCTTCGGTGCGCGAGCCTTGACGTGAGTGCGGCGGCTCGGGTCCGTTCAGCCTTGTGGCTTCTTGCCGACCGCGCAGAATTCGTCGACGGCCTCGCCTGCGGGGCCGTCGGGGCGCCAGCGGGTGAGCGGGCCGAGGCCGGGGTCGAGGAGTTCGAGTCCGCCGAAGAAGCCTTCGATCATCTCCGGGCTGCGGACGACCATGGGGACCGAGCCGCCCTCGTTCCAGACGCGTACGGCCTCGTCGGTGCGCGCGCCGTGGACGGCGTTGGTCGTGTGGGTCAGCGCGAGGTAGCTGCCCGGCGGCAGGGCGTCCACCAGGTGCTTCATGATGGCCGCGGCCTCGTCGTCATCGCTGATGAAGATCAGGACTCCGAGCATGGTGATCGCGATCGGGCGGGTGAAGTCCAGGGTCCTGGCCGCCTCGGTCACGATCCGCTCGGGGTCGCGCAGGTCGGAGTCGATGTAGTCGGTCGCGCCCTCGGGGGTGCTGGTGAGCAGGGCGCGGGCGTGCACGAGGACGAGCGGGTCGTTGTCCACGTAGACGATGCGCGACTCGGGCGCGATCCGCTGGGCGACCTCGTGGGTGTTGTCGGCCGTCGGCAGGCCGGTGCCGATGTCGAGGAACTGCCGTACGCCCGCCTCACCGGCCAGATGGCGGACGACGCGGCCGAGAAAGGCGCGCTGTTGCCGGGCCAGATCGACGATCTCCGGATATACGGCGAGGGTCTGGTCGCCGATCTCCCGGTCGATGGGGTAGTTGTCCTTACCGCCCAGCCAGTAATTCCAGATCCGGGCGGGATGCGCCGTGCCGGTGTCGATCGCCGGAGGTCGCGCGTCGCCAGGCTTTTCGTCGCTCAAGGGAACCCCTCCCGGGCGAAGATGGCCGTGCCTTTGCCCGCCATCCTCCGGCACGAATACCGCGCGTTCAATGAGGGTTCAATCGGTGACAACATCCGGCCTTATGGGCGAAGCAGATGTGGCCCGGCCCCGGCTGGGACAGACTGATCGGTTAAACCCACGAAGGCTCGAGGACACCTCTGATGTTCATACCTGCGCGTGGCGCACCGCAGGCGCGATGGCGACTGGCCCACTTGAGCGAGGCCGCGACGCCGAGCCAGGTCTTCATGTACCACCCGCCCAGGTCTCCTGCGGCCTACCGCCAAATAGTGCTCTACAACACCGCGGGCAAGAAGCCCGTCCATGCCGGTCGCCTTGTCTGGCAACTGTGCGAACGATGCCGACAGGGATCGGTATATGAAATCTCGGTCGGTAAGGGGACGCGCCTGGACCATTTCGGCAGGCGTGCGATCAAGAGGGCTCTGCGCGACGGACCCTCGTTCACCTGGAGCATGACTCAGGAGACCGCTGCGATCGAGACCCTTCGGGAAGTCGCGGCCGACCTGGGCGTCGCCTTCGCCGCGGACCTGGACGGCTGCCGTCACATCCGGGCAGGTCGCGACGGGGATCCGAGCGATCCCGAGAGCTGGGACGGGCCACGGCCGCGCTTGGAACGCGAGATATAGCCCTCGATGCCGGCCCGGTCTCCCGGATGGGCGCGCCGAACGAGGAAAAGTGCACGAACCATAATCGCGAATGGCGATCAATGGCCGATTCACCTGCAGAAATGCGCGTTCCCGGATGGCGTGAACGATCCGGATGCGTCGCGGGACGCGTGATCCACCGATATCCCGGGTCCGTGACGGCTACGCTCTTGCTAGCGCGTCTCTGGTGCACGCACTTGCCTTTGTGGGGTATTACCCGCCGGTAGGGGGAGTGCCGATTCCGAGACGTCGCGATGGAACGGCCCCGTACCCAGAGAATCCACATCCCAGGCGGTACGGGGCCGTTTCGCGTCGAGATCGCTCCCGAACGCCGCGTTTCGACGCTATCAAAGCAACCCCATTCCGATCGGATGATCAATGGACGTCGCCGCACTCCAGGACGAGCACAGTGCATCTGCACGTGCAGCAGCCCCCGGGCCACGTCAAGCGGTCGCGCCGGGGGCGCCGTGGGAGCGCGGGCGTTCGTCGGAGCGGATGAATCACCCCGGGTCGGCTTGTCGTGGCCGACGAAGCTGCGGGGTCGTCGGCTGACCTACCTTCCCGGCATCACCGATTCGATGCCTCGGAGGTGGGAGTCCACATGAGGACGTTGGACGAGCTCAACGGCATGGTCACGGGACGACCGCGGACCGGACGTCGGATCGCCGGCCGGGCTCTGCCCCAGGTCCTGCCCCGGCGCCTGCCCCAGGTCCTGCCCCGGCCCCTGTCTCGGCCCCTGTCTCGGCCCCTGTCTCGGGCCCTGTCTCGGCCCCTGTCTCGGGCCCTGCCCCGGGTCCTGCCGCTCGTGGCGGGGACCGCGCTGGTGGTCGGCGGGTGCGGGGGCGCGTCCGGTACGGCGGGCGGCGGGAACGGGAAGCCGGCGGACGGCAAGACGTTCACCATGGCGATCGCGTCCGACCCGGGAAGCCTCGACCCGGCGCGGACGCTGCTGTCGGTCGCGATCGGCGTCGGCAAGTTCCTGTACGACCCGCTGGTCCACCTCGACGACAAGGGGCAGCCCGTCGCGGGGCTCGCGCAGACCTGGCAGGCGACGGCACAGAAGGCCACCTTCACGCTGCGCGCGGGCATCACGTGCTCGGACGGGTCGCCGCTGACCGCCGGCGATGTGGCCGCGAACATCAACTACGTCGGCGATCCCAAGAACAAGTCGCCGCTGGCCGGGGTGATGATCATGCCCGGCACGGCGGCGAAGGGGGACGACGCGGCGCGGACGGTGACGCTGACCAGCGGCGCGCCCGACCCGTTCCTGCTGCGGAACGCGGGGTCGGTGCCGATCGTGTGCGGGAAGGGGCTGGCGGACCGCAAGTCGCTGGCCGGGGGCGGCAACGGGACCGGCATGTTCACCATCACCGAGGCCGTCGCGAACGACCACTACACGCTGACCCGCCGCAAGGACTACACGTGGGGCCCTGCCTCGGGCGACCAGAAGGGGCTGCCGGACAAGGTCAAGATCCGGGTCATCCCGAACGAGTCCACGGCGGCCAACCTGCTGCTGTCCGGCGAGCTCAACGAGGCCTCGGTGCTGGGCCCTGAGCAGCAGCGATTGAACGCGCGCAAGCTGTTCCACGCCGACATGCAGGCGCCGGTCGGCGAGATGTTCTTCAACCAGAACGCGGGCCGCCCGGGCGCGGACGAGAAGGTGCGGCGGGCGCTCGTGCAGGGGCTGGATCTGACGGCCCTCGGGAAGGTCCTCACCAATGGGACCGGGAAGCCCTCGCAGGGCATGGTCACGCTCGAACCGCGGGCCTGCACCGGCGACTCGGTGACCGGGAACCTGCCGGCGCAGGACCTCGCGGCGGCCAAGGCCGGGCTGGACTCGGCGGGCTGGGTCGCCGGTTCGGACGGTGTCCGGGCCAAGGGCGGCAAGAAGCTGAAGCTGAGCGTCCTGTACGGCACACAGCTCGGCCCGACGATGGCCTCCGGCGCCGAGCTCGTACAGAAGGCCTGGAAGGACCTCGGGGTCGACGTCAGCTTCAAGCCGGTCGACAGCCCCGCGCTGAACAGCACGCTCTTCGGGTCCGGTGACTGGGACGTCTCCATGGGCCCGGTCGGGGTCACCGCCCCCAACCAGCTCGTCCCCCTGATGTCCGGGACGACGCCGCCCAAGGGCGTGAACTTCGCCGGGATCCACAACACCGAGTACGAGTCGCTGGTCAAGACCGCCTCGGGCGAGGTGGGCACGGCCGGGTGCCCGCAGTGGCAGCAGGCCGAGACGGCGCTGGTGAAGCGGCTCGACGCGGTGCCCTACTACAACGCCACGAAGCCGTTCTTCGGCCAGGGCGCGCGTTTCCGGGTGAGCCAGGACGCGATCGTCCCGTCGTCGATCCGCATGTACGCCTAGCGGGAGGAACGTGATGTCGGCGATCGGGGTGGGCGAACGGCAGCCGGTGACCCGCATGCGCGGCGGGGTGCCGGGCGGTCGCTGGGGTCGGTTCGGGGTACGGCGGGCCGGGCGGTTCGTGGCCTCGTTGCTGCTGCTCGTCACGGCCGCGTTCCTGATGATCCATCTGATGCCGGGTGATCCGGTGCGCGCGGCGCTCGGGCCGACCGCACCGGAGCAGATGGTGGCGGCGCGGCGGGAGGCGCTCGGGCTCAACCTCCCGCTGTGGGAGCAGTATCTGCGCTACCTCGGGCGCCTGTTCACCGGTGACCTCGGAACGTCCACGATCAGCGATCTGCCGGTGTCGCAGGTCATCGGCGACCGGCTGCCGGGAACGTTGCAACTGGCCGTGCTGGCCTTCGTCGTGGCGCTCGGGGTGGCGATCCCGCTGGGAACGGTGATGGCCGCTTTGACGCGCGGCGGCCGCAGGCGCGGCGCCGAGCTCGCGTTCACCTCCTCGAGCGTGCTGCTGGCGGCCATCCCGGAGTTCCTGCTGGCCGTGCTGCTGACGTACGTGTTCGCGGTACGGCTGGCGTGGTTCCCGGTCGCGGGTCGCGGCGGACCCGGCTCGTACGTCCTGCCCGTACTGGCTCTGGCGGCAGGGCCCGCGGCGGTCCTCGCCCGGATCGGACGGGTGGAGATGCTCTCGGTGCTGGGCGACGACTACGTGCGCACGGCCCGCGCGAAGCGGCTGCCCGCGCGGCTGATCTACATGCGGCACGCGCTGCCGAACGCCCTGACCGCGACGCTCACCGTCGGCGGACTGCTGCTCTCGGCGCTGGTCGCCGGGA
This sequence comes from Actinomadura barringtoniae, assembly GCF_017573505.1. Taxonomy (GTDB): domain Bacteria; phylum Actinomycetota; class Actinomycetes; order Streptosporangiales; family Streptosporangiaceae; genus Spirillospora; species Spirillospora barringtoniae. The sequence continues at coordinate 69,981 of NZ_JAGEOJ010000025.1, read as the reverse complement.
CAGTGCTGGTCGAGAACGTTTTCGCCTGGCCCGGACTCGGATCGACGATCGTGCAGTCCATCCGGCAGAAGGACTACCCGGTCGTACAGGGCGTCGTCCTCGTCTACGGCGTCGGCGTGCTGGCGGTGAACCTCCTGGTCGACGTGCTGCTTGCGGTGCTCGACCCGCGATCCACGATCAGGGAGGACTGATGGCCAACGCCAAGGCCAACGCGCAGGCCGACACCAAGGCCAGGACCAGTACCAAGCGCGGAGCCAGGTGGATCGCGGTCGCTCGTACGCCCGTGGGCGCCTGCGCCGGAGTGTTGCTGCTCGTGGTGGCGGCCCTGGCGATCCTGGCGCCGATCCTGTGGGGAGACAAGGCGTCCGCCGTCGACACCGGCGCGATCCTTCAGGGCCCGTCCGACACCCATCTGCTGGGCACCGACAGCCTGGGCCGCGACGTCTTCTACCGCGTTCTGGTAGCCACCCGCCTGTCCCTGCTGCTGGCGGTGACGGCCACCGCGATCGGCGTGAGCCTGGGCGTGGTGCTGGGCGCGGCGCCCTCCGTACTGCCGCGCCGGGCCGGACGGCTGGTCACGGCCGGGGTGAACGTCGCGGTCGCGTTCCCCGGGCTCCTGCTGGCGCTGTTCTTCGCGGTGATCTTCGGGGTGGGTACGACTGGGGCCGTGGCAGCGATCGGGCTCGCGATGGCGCCGTCGTTCGCGCGGCTCACGCAGACGCTGGCCGCCGGGGTGGCGGGCAAGGACTACGTGGCGGCGGCGCGGGTCGCGGGCGTCGGCCGGATGCGCCTGCTGGTCCGCCACATCCTGCCGAACGTCGCGGAGCCACTGGCCGTCAACGCCACCATCGCCGCCGGTACGTCGCTGCTGGCCTTCGCGGGGCTCTCGTTCCTGGGCCTCGGCGTACAGGCGCCCGACTACGACTGGGGCCGCCTCCTCGGCGAGGGCCTCGACCGCATCTACATGACTCCGGGGCCTGCGCTGGCCCCCTGCGCGGCCGTGGTCATCACCGGCCTGGCGTTCAACCTCTTCGGCGAGGCCGCCGCGGCCGTGCTCGGGTTGCGCACCCTCTCGCCCCGGATCGGCGGCGCTTCCCGCCGCGTTCCGCCACCACCCACGCAAAAGCCGGACACCGTGACGGACGCACGTGACGGGAATGAGCCGGTGCTGGCGGTCGAGAATCTCCGGGTGGCGTTCCCCGGCCGTTCGGGCCGGACTACGCCTGTACGCGGGATCAGCTTCTCCGTGCGGGCGGGCGAGGCGGTCGGCGTCGTGGGCGAGTCCGGCTCGGGCAAGAGCCTGACCGCGATGGCCGTCTCCCGGCTGATCGAGTCGCCGGGCCGGGTGACCGCCGACCGGCTGGACTTCACCGGCACGCCGCTGCTGCACACGCCCGAACGAGAGTTGCGCGCGCTGCTCGGCACCTCGCTGGCCATGGTCTTCCAGGACCCGATGACCTCGTTCAACCCAGTCAAAAGCGTCGGCCGGCAGCTCGCCGAGGTCGCCGAACAGCACCGGGACCTGCCGCGTCGCGCGGCGTTCGCGCGGGCCGTGGACCGGCTGCGCGCCGTCTGGGTGCCCGCTCCCGGACGCCGCGCCAGGCAGTACCCGCACGAGTTCTCCGGCGGCATGCGGCAGCGCGCGATGATCGGCATGGGGCTGATGGGCGAGCCCAAGCTGATCGTCGCGGACGAGCCGACGACCGCGCTCGACGTGACCGTTCAGCGGCAGGTGCTGCGCCTGCTCGCCGAGGTGCGCGCGAACGCGGACGCCGCCGTCCTGCTGATCAGCCACGACGTCACGGTGATCGCCCAGAACTGCGACCGGGTCCTGGTGATGTACGCCGGGCGGATCGTCGAGGAACTGCCCGCCGAGGGCCTCTACGACAACGCCCGCCACCCCTACACGCGGGCGCTGCTGGCCGCCGTTCCGGACCTGGACACCGATCTGGACCGGCCGCTCGCCACGATTCCCGGCCGCCCGCCGACGCCGGACCGCGTTCCGGCGGGCTGCGCGTTCGCCCCGCGCTGCCCTCGGGCGGAGGAACGTTGCCGCGAGACGGACCCGGAGCCGGTCACGCAGGGAAACGGCCACCGGGTCGCATGCTGGAACCCGGTCACGATCACCGAAGAGACGGCGCTGGCCGATGAGGCCCGCGCGGGCGGCACGGTTGCAGGAGGAACGGCATGAGCGACCTGGTCTTCGAGTCGGTGAGCGTGCACTACGGCCACCGCCGCCACGGCCTCACCGCCGTGAACCACGCCGACCTGGTCGTGCCGTCGGGCGAGGTGGTCGGGCTGGTCGGGGAATCGGGCTCGGGCAAGTCGACCCTGGCCCGCGCCGCGGTCGGCCTCGCCCCGCTCAGCTCGGGCCGCATCATGCTCGGCGGAACGGACGTACGGCGGCTGCGGCGCCGGGAACGCCCCCTGCAGATGGTCTTCCAGGACCCGTACTCCTCACTCGATCCACGGATGAGCGTCGGGGACTCGATCGCCGAGGCGATGCCCCGCGAAGGTGGCCGGAGCAGCAGGTCCGAGCGGCGAGCCGAGGTGGCTCGCCTGCTGGAGCAGGTCAACCTGGATCCGGGCAGCGCGGCACTGCTGCCCGGAGAGCTGTCCGGCGGGCAGCGCCAGCGGATCGCGCTCGCCAGGGCCCTCGCCGGGCGGCCGGAGGTCGTCATCGCCGACGAGATCACCTCGGCCCTCGACGCCTCCGTTCAGGGCGCCGTGCTCAATCTGGTCCGCGAGACGCAACGGCGGCTTCGGCTGTCGATGCTGTTCATCTCGCACAACCTGGCCGTCGTCCGCTACCTCAGCGACCACATCGCCGTGATGTACCTCGGCAGGATCGTCGAGGCGGGCCGTACCGAAGAGGTCCTCGCCGACCCGCGCCACCCGTACACCCGCGACCTGCTCGCGGCCGTGCCCGGACGGGACAGCGGTCCGCCCACAGCGGACCCGGCCCCGGTAGCCGAAGCCGCAGATCCTCATCATCCGCCGCCCGGCTGCGGCTATCACCCGCGCTGCCCCGCCGGGCCGATGGTCCACAGCGACCGCACCATCTGCCGCACCAGCGATCCGGCCGAGGACGCCGCCTCGCGACCGCACCGATCCGCCTGCCACTTCGCCGCGGATCTTCCGTCCCGACACCCACGAGGAGACAGCGCATCGTGACGCGACGCATGGGCATCGAAGACCTTTACGACATCGCGCTGCCGGAGCAGCCGTCCCTGGCCCCGGACGGCTCGCGCGTCGTGTACGTGCTGCGCACCGCCGATCGCGAGAACGACCGCGACCACCGCTCCCTGTGGACCGTCCCAACAAGCAAGGACGGCGGAGACGGCGGAGCGGCACGGCGCCTCACGAACGGCCCGGCGGACACGGCCCCCGCCTGGTCGCCGGACGGCCGGTGGATCGCGTTCCTGCGCGGCGGTGGCGGCCCGGCTCAGCTGTGGCTGCTGCCCGCGGACGGCGGCGAGGCCGAGCAGGTGACGGACCTGCCGCTCGGCGCGGGCGCCCCTGTGTGGAGCCCGGACAGCACCGCCATCGCCTTCACGGCCCCTCGCGACAACGACGGCGGGGACGGCGAGGACGGCGGGGACGGCGGGGACGGCGGGGACGGCGGGGACGGCGAGAAGCGCCGGCGGCCCGAAGGATCCCCGATCGTGGCGGACCGGCTCGGCTACAAGGTCGACGGGCAAGGGCTGCTCGACTCGGTGCGCGGTCAGGTGCACGTTCTGGACCTCGACGGCCGTACGGTCCGGCAGGTCACGCACGGCGACGATCACGCGGGCGGCCCCGCGTGGTCGCCCGACGGCCGCGACCTCGCGTTCCCCGCAGCGCACGGCCCCGATGCCGACCTGACGATGCGTTCCGCCGCCTACGTCGTGAACGCCACGACGCCGGGAGCCGTGCCGCGCCAGATCAGCAGCGGTACGGGCATGGCGTTCACCGTCGGCTGGACCCACGACGGCACCGCCCTGCTGGTCGTCGGCCGCCAGGACACCGAGGTCGGCCACATGAGCCTGCTGCGCGTTCCGCTGGACGGCGGCGCGGCCGCGGCGGAGCCGGTCGACCTCACCGCCGCGACCGACCGCAACGTGATGCCCGGCGGCCCCGGCTACCCGGGCGCGCTGCCTCAGCTGGCGGGCGACGGGAACACGATCGTCTTCTGCTTGCGCGACCGCGGCTGCACCCACCTCTACGCGATCGACGGCGAGGCCGAACCGCGACTGCTGGCCGGCGGCGCCGACCGCGTGGTCTCCGGCATGTCCGTCGACAACACCACGGCCGCGATCGTGCTGTCCTCCCCCACCTCGTACGGCGAGATCGCGACGGTCGATCTCACCACGGGCGACGAGCGGGTGCTCACCGAGCACGGCGCGGTCCTAACAGACGTCGAGCTCTTCACCGCGCAGGAGCGGGAGTTCTCCGTCTCCGACGGCGCCACCGTGCACGGCTGGCTGCTGCGCGACCCGGCCCAGTCCGGCCTGGCCCCGCTGCTGCTCGACGTCCACGGCGGCCCGCACAACGCCTGGAACGGTTCGGCCGACGCGGCGCACCTCTACCACCAGGCGCTGGTCGCACGCGGCTGGTCGATACTGCTGCTCAACCCGCGCGGCAGCGACGGCTATGGCGAGGCGTTCTTCACCGGTGTGCGCGGCGCGTGGGGCGCGGCCGACGCCGGTGACCTGCTGGAGCCACTGGACGATCTGGTCGCCGAGGGCATCGCCGATCCGCAGCGGCTGGCGCTCGCCGGGTACAGCTACGGCGGCTTCATGACCTGCTACCTGACCGGCCACGACGACAGGTTCGCCGCGGCCGTCGCGGGCGGGGTGGTGTCCGACCTGACCAGCATGGCGGGCACGTCCGACGAGGCCCATTTCCTGGGCTTCGGTGAGCTGGGCGGGCCGCCGTGGCAGGACCGCGCCCGCTACGCGGCGCTCTCCCCGTACTCCCGGGTGGAGAACGTCCGCACGCCGACGCTGATCCTGCACGGCGGCGCCGACGAGCGCTGTCCGGTCGGGCAGGCAGAGCAGTGGTTCACCGCCCTGCGCGAACGAGGCGTGCCGACCCGGCTGGTGCTCTACCCGGGCGGATCCCACCTCTTCCTCCTCGACGGCGTTCCCTCGCATCGCGTCGACCTGTCCCGCCGCGTCGTCGACTGGGTGGAGCGCTACGCGCCCGAGCCCGGACGTCCCGTACGGCCCGTCGCGCTGGACGCCGGGCACTGGCGGCGCCGGCTCGCCGAGCTGGCCGAACGCCACCGCGTGCCCGGCGCCGTCCTCGGCATCTCGCACGGCGACGACGTCGCTCAGGCGGCCTACGGCGTGCTCAACAAGGCCACCGGCGTCGAGACCACCGAGGACTCGCTCTACCAGATCGGATCGATCACCAAGGTCTGGACCGCGACGCTGGTGATGCAGCTGGTCGACGAGGGGCTCCTGGACCTCGACGCGCCGATCATCGATGTCCTTCCGACGCTGCGGCTGTCGGATCCGGACATCGCCAAGAAGGTGACCATGCGGCACCTGCTCACCCACACCAGTGGCGTGGACGGCGACGTGTTCACCGACACCGGCCGGGGCGACGACTGCCTGGAACGCTACGTCGAGCAGCTCGACGAGGTGCCGCAGAACCATCCGCTCGGCGCGACGTTCTCGTACTGCAACTCGGGGTTCGTGCTGGCCGGGCGGGTCATCGAGAAGCTCACGGGCATGAGCTGGGACCGCGCTCTGCAGGAACGGCTGGGCGCGTGCCTGAGCCTGACGCACACGACCACGCTGCCCGAGGAGGCCCTGCGTTTTCGCGCCGCGATGGGCCATATCGCGCAGGGCGAGGAAGACCCGGTCCCGGCTCCGGCCTGGGGTCTGCCTCGTTCCTCCGGACCGGCCGGGCTGATCACCGCGTCGGCGGCCGACGTGCTGGCGTTCGCGCGCATGCACCTGGCCGGGGGCGTCGCAGCGGACGGTACGCGCGTGCTGTCGGCGGGGTCGGCGAGCGCGATGGCGGCCAAGCACGTGGACCTGCCCGACGTGCACTCCCTCGGCGACTCGTGGGGGCTCGGCTGGATCCGTTTCGGCTGGAACGGGCACCGGCTGATCGGGCATGACGGTAACACGCTCGGCCAATCGGCGTTCCTGCGCGTACTGCCCGAGCACGATCTGGCCGTCACGCTGCTCACCAACGGCGGGAACGCCCACGACCTGTACGTGGACCTGTTCCGGGAGATCTTCGCCGAGCTCGCCGGGGTCACGATGCCCGAGCCGCTCGCGCCGCCGGAGGTCCCCGTGGAGGTGGATCTCGACGGCCACCTGGGCACCTATGAACGCGCCGGAGCGCGGATCGAGATCCTGCCAGGCGAGGGCGAGGAGGGGCCGAGGCTGCGGCAGACGATGACCGGGCCGCTCGCCGCCATGGTCCCCGACCCCGTTCAGGAGTTCGACCTGGTGCCGGTCGCCGACGACCTGTTCGTCGTCCGGCCGCCGGGCGGCGTCTCGTGGATGCCGGTGACGTTCTACGCGTTGCCGACGGGCGAGCCCTACGTGCACTTCGGCGTGCGCGCGACCCCGAAGGTGTCCTGACGTGGCGTACGAAGACAGGGCGCACGAAGACATGGCGCACGAACAGGTCGGCGTCGGCCGGTTCCAGGCCGAGCTGCCCGCCATCGTCGGCGACATCGAACGGCTGGTCCGGACCGAGTCACCGTCGGCCGACCTCGCCGCCGTCGCGCACAGCGCCGAGGTCGTTGCCGCGATGGGCACGGCACGGCTCGGCGTCGAACCGGAGCTGATCGTCCTTGACGGCCGTACCCACCTGCGCTGGCGTCTCGGCGACGGCCCGCGCCGCGTGCTGGTGCTCGGCCATCACGACACGGTGTGGCCGCTCGGCTCGCTGGCGACCCACCCGTTCGAGGTACGCGACGGGGTGCTGCGCGGCCCCGGCTGTTTCGACATGAAGGCGGGCCTGGCGATGGCGTTCCACGCTCTGGCCGGGTTGTCGACCGGCGTGACGTTGCTGGTGACCGGTGACGAGGAGCTCGGCTCGCCGTCCTCCAGGCGGCTGATCGAGGACGAGGCTGCGGGCTGTGCCGCCGCGCTCGTGCTGGAGGCGTCCGCGGAAGGCGGGGCATTGAAGACCGAACGCAAGGGCGTGTCGCGGTACGAGGTGCGGGTGCGCGGGCGGGCCGCGCACGCCGGGCTCGAACCGGAGCGCGGCGTGAACGCCGGGCTGGAGGCCGCGCATCAGATGCTCGCGGTCGCCGATCTCGGCGATGCGAGTGCCGGGACCTCGGTCACACCGACCCTGCTGGCCGCCGGGACCACCTCCAACACCGTCCCCGCGGAGGGGCATTTTGCCGTTGACGTGCGCGTACGCGACGCCGCCGAGCAGTCACGGGTGGACGCGGACATGCGGGCGCTGAAGCCGGTTCTGGAAGGCGCGGAGGTAGAGGTGACCGGGGGTTCCAACCGACCACCCCTGCAACGCGCGGCTTCGGAGGAGCTCTACGCCCGCGCGCAGGGCCTGGCCGAACGGCTCGGGATCGGCCCGCTGACGGCCGCCGCCGTGGGCGGGGCCTCGGACGGCAACTTCACCGCGGGCGTGGGCACTCCGACCCTGGACGGCCTCGGCGCGGTGGGCGGCGGGGCGCACGCCGATCACGAGCATGTCCTGATCGACGAGCTTCCGCGCCGTACGGCATTGCTGGCGGCGCTGCTCGGCGACCTACTCTCCGGGGGCGAACGACGATGACCGACTCTTCCGCCGCCGTGACCCAGCCCGCACCCGGCATCGACGAACGGCTCGTCGCCGACGCACTCGCCGCCGCCGACGCGGCGTCCGAGGCGGCCGGTTGCCAGGTACGGCCGATCAACGCCCTGGAGCACCTGGAGGCGGTGAGCCGCCTGTTCGAAGGCATCTGGAAGCCCGGCGGCGAGAACAGCCTGGTGACCACGGAACTGCTGCGGGCCATGGACAAGGCGGGCAACTACGTCGCGGCGGCCTTCGACGGCGAGACTCTGATCGGGGCGTGCATCGGTTTCTTCGGCCCGCCGCCGCACGGCGCGCTGCACAGCCATATCGCGGGCGTCGCGGCCAAGGCGCGCGGACGCAACGTGGGCTTCGCGCTCAAGGCGCACCAGCGTTCCTGGGCGCTGCGGCGCGGGGCGACGCAGGTCTCGTGGACGTTCGATCCGCTGGTACGCCGCAACGCCTATTTCAACATCGGCAAGCTGGCCGCGCTGCCCGCCGAGTACCTGCCCAACTTCTACGGCCGGATGAACGACGGCATCAACGGCGCCGACGACACCGACCGGCTGCTGGTCGACTGGCCGCTGGCCGACGCCGACGTCGCCGCCGCCTGCCACGGCCGCCACCGGGTCGCGGACGCCGAAGCCGTACGTGCGGCGGGCGCGGCCGTCGCCCTCGACGCCACGGCCCACGGCTGGCCGTCCCCCGGCCCAGTGACCGGCCCAGTGACCGGCCCGGTGACCGGCTCCGCGAGCGGCTCGGCGAGCAGCTCGGCGAGCGGACCTGCGACCGGCTCACGGGTCCTGGTCGCCGTTCCCGAGGACATCGAGCTGCTGCGCCGCAGCGATCCGGAGTGCGCGGCGGCCTGGCGTTCCGCCCTGCGCGACACGCTCGGCGGCCTGCTCGTGGGCGGGTGGCAGGTGACGGGATTCGACCGCGCCGGCTGGTACATCCTCATGCGAAAGGACGCGTGACGCGCAATGAAGCTGACCGGAGTCGAACTCCGCACGATCCGGCTGCCGCTGGTGGCGCCCTTCCGTACCTCGTTCGCCACCCAGACCGACCGCCAGGCCCTGCTGCTGCGCGCCGTGGGGACCGACACCGAGGGCTGGGGCGAGTGCGTGGCGATGGTCGATCCGCGCTACTCCTCGGAGTACGCGGAGGGCTGCGCCGACGTGCTGCGGCGCTTCCTCATCCCGGCGCTGGCAGGACGCGAGCACCTCGACGCGGTCGCCGTCGCGCCCGCTCTGGAGCCGTTCCGCGGTCACCGGATGGCGAAGGCGGCGCTGGAGATGGCCGTTCTGGACGCCGAGCTGCGGGACCGGGGCGTGCCGCTGGCGCGGGAGCTGGGCGCGGTCCACGACCGCGTGCCCTGCGGGGTGTCCGTCGGGATCATGAACTCCGTTCCCGAGCTGCTCGACGCGGTCTCCGGCTACCTCGACGCGGGCTACCTGCGCATCAAGCTCAAGATCGAACCCGGCTGGGACGTCGAGCCGGTGCGGGCCGTACGGGAACGCTTCGGCGACGACCTGCTGCTCCAGGTGGACGCGAACGCCGCCTACACGCTCGCCGACGCGCGGCACCTGGTCCGGCTCGACCCGTTCGACCTGCTGCTGATGGAGCAGCCGCTCGACGAGGAGGACGTCCTCGGCCACGCGGAGCTGGCGAAGACCGTCGCCACGCCCATCTGCCTGGACGAGTCGATCACCTCCGCGCGCTCGGCCGCCGCCGCGATCACGCTCGGCGCGTGCAGCATCGTGAACATCAAGCCGGGGCGGGTCGGCGGCTACCTGGAGGCCCGCCGCATCCACGACGTGTGCGCGGCGCACGGCATCCCGGTGTGGGCGGGCGGCATGCTGGAGACGGGCCTCGGCCGCGCCGCAAACGTTGCGCTCGCCGCACTTCCCGGCTTCACCCTGCCCGGCGACACCTCCGCCTCGGACCGCTACTACCGCACCGACATCACCGAGCCGTTCGTGCTCTCCGAGGACGGCCATCTGCCGGTCCCGACCGGGCCCGGGCTCGGCGTCGTCCCTGATCAGGCCGCCCTCGACGAGGTCACCGTCCAGACCGAATGGATCTCGCTGTGATGTGCTTGGCGACGTGAGGGAGCGATGAACGAGCGACCGCGAGCCAGCCTGGGCCGGATCCTGGAGGATCTGGGCACCACGCTGCTCGACCTCGTCTGCGGCGACCCGGACAAGGCCGACGCGATCGGCGGCGTGGTCATCAACGACCCGCTGGACCGGCCCGAGCTGCCGCGCCAGGCGCTGGTGCTGGGCGTCGGCGTCCATGACGCCGCCGAGGTGACCGCGCTGCTCGCCGAGCTCGGCGAGGCGGGCGCCGCGGCCCTGGTCGTCCGCGCCCCGGCCCCGCCCGCCGCCGAGATCATCGCGGCGGCGGAACGTTCGGGAGTCGCGCTGCTCGCCCTCACCCGCGGCGCCTCCTGGGCCCAGCTCGCCGCGCTGCTCCGTTCGCTGCTGGCCGAGGGCGACGTCGGGGAGGCGGGCCCGCAGACCTTGGGCGGCACCCCGTCCGGTGACCTGTTCGCCCTGGCCAACGCGGTCGCGGCGCTGCTCGACGCCCCGGTCACGATCGAGGACCGCAGCTCCCGGGTGCTCGCGTTCTCGGGCCGCCAGGACGAGGCCGACCCCTCCCGCGTGGAGACGATCCTGGGACGGCAGGTGCCCGAACGCTTCACCCGCTTCCTCGAAGACCAGGGGATCTTCCGTTCCCTCTACCGCAGTGACCAGCCGGTTTACGTCGAGCCCGCCGCCTCCGACGGCTTCCACCTCCCGCGTACGGCGATCGCGGTCCGCGCGGGCGACGAGTTCCTGGGCTCGATCTGGGCCGTCGTGGACGCTCCGCTGAGCACCCAGCGTTCACAGGCCCTGCACGACGCGGCCAAGCTGGTCGCCCTGCACATGCTGCGGCTGCGCGCCGGAGCCGACGTCGAACGCAGGCTCCGCGCCGACCTGGTCGGCACCGCCCTGGAAGGCGGCCCCGGAGCGGCCGAGGCCTTGGACCGCCTGGGCCTGGGCGACCACGCGGGCGTCGTCCTCGCGCTGGCCGCGCCCGACCTGCCCGCGCTCCCCCGTTCGACCGACCTGCGCGCCCAGCACACCGCCGAACGCCAGCGCCTGGCCGACGCGTTCGCCATGCACCTCACCGCGGTCCACGCCCGCGCCGCCACCGCGCTCGTCGGCGACGTCGCGTACGCGATCCTGCCCGTCGCGGACCCCGGCGGCGCCGAGGACCAGGCGGTCCGCGTCGGCTCCGACTTCCTCAAACGCGTCGGCGACCGGCTCCAGCCGCTGATCGGCGTGGGGCCCGCGGTGGCCGACGGCGCCGGTCTGGCCCGTTCACGCGACGGCGCCGACCGGGCCCTGCGCGTCCTGCGCGCGAACGGCGGCCCCCGCCGGATCGCCCGCATGTCCGACGTCCACGTCGAGGCGCTGCTGCTGGAGCTCGCCGACCTGGACGTCGAACGCGGCCACCCGCCGACCGGCCCGCTCGCGCGGCTGCTGGACTACGACCGCCTGCACGACATGCACCTGGTCGACACGCTCCGGGCCTGGCTGAACGCCTTCGGCGACGTCCCGGCCGCCGCGGAGGCGATGTACGTCCACCAGAACACCTTCCGCTACCGGCTGCGCCGCGTCGTCGAGGTGGCCGAGGTCGACCTCACCGACCCTGACGCCCGGTTCGCGCTGATGCTCCAGCTCCGCCTCCTGCGTCGCCCGTAAAGCGGCCCTGAAACGGCCCTGAGCTGGGCGTTCGCGACGGTGCGCGGGACGGTCAGCGGATGGTGCGAGGACGGTCAGCGCCCAGGCTGATTCTTACCGGCATGAACACCTCACCGAACGCCCCGGCCGCCGAGCCGGCCACCTTCTCCAAGGGCCGCAAGATCGGGACACTGGCCATCTGCCTCCTGGTCGCCGTGGTCCCCAACATCGACCTGACCGCGCTCAACCAGGCGATCCCGCACCTGAACGCCGACCTGCACCCGACCGCCACCCAGATCCTCTGGATCGCCGACGCCTACGGCTTCGCGCTGGCCGGCCTGCTGATCACGATGGGCGGCATCGGCGATCGGATCGGCCACAAGAAGCTGATGCTGATCGGCACCGCGCTCTTCGCGGTCGCCTCCGCGATCACCGCCTACGCGCCCAGCGCCGAGGCCCTGATCGCCGCCCGCGCCGTCCTCGGCGTCGCCGGCGCCACCCTGATGCCCTCCGCGCTCTCGCTCATCCGGCGCGTCTTCACCGACCCCAAGCAGCGCACCGCGGCGGTCGGCAGCTTCATGGCGGTCGGCGGGCTCGCCGTCGGCCTCGGCCCGGCGATCGCCGGTCTCCTCCTCGACCACTTCTGGTGGGGCTCGGTCTTCCTGATCAACGTCCCGATCATGGCGGTCGCGCTCATCGCCGGTCTGATCGTTCTGCCCGAGTCCCGCAACCTGGTCACCGGCCGCCTCGACCTGCTCAGCGTCCCGATGTCCATCCTCGGCGTCCTCGGCCTGGTCTACGCGATCAAGGAAGCCGCCGTGCACGGCCTCACCGAGCCGCAGGTCGGCATCTCCGCCGCCATCGGCGTCGTCTCCCTCGCCGCGTTCGTCTGGCGCCAGACCCGGCTGGCCGAGCCGCTGATCGACATCCGCCTCTTCCGCAACGCCGCGTTCACCGGCTCCATCACCACCAACATGTTCGCGATGTTCGCCCTGGTCGCCCAGTCGCTGATCTTCTCCCTGTTCTTCCAGCTCGCTCTCGGCTGGTCCCCGCTCAAGGCAGGCCTCGCCGGACTGCCCGGCGCCCTCGGCGCCATGGTCGGCGGCGCCGCGATCGCCCCGCCGCTGATCAACGCCATCGGCCGCGCCCGCACCGTCGCGATCGGCATGGCGATCTCCGCCAGCGCGTTCACCGGCTTCGTCACCGTCGGCCTGGACACCTCCTACCTGATCATGGTCCCGATCATGGTCGCCTCCGGCCTCGGCATGGGCATGGCGATGACCGTCACCGGCGACACCGTCCTCGCCTCGGTGCCCAAGGAGCGTTCCGGCGCCGCCTCCGCGATCTCCGAGACCGCCACCGAGCTCGGCGGCGCCCTGGGCATGGCCATCCTCGGCAGCGTCCTGAACGCCGTCTACCGCGACAGCCTCCACCTGCCCGCCGGCCTCTCCGCCGGTACCGAGCACGCCGCCAAGGACTCCATCGGCGGCGCCCTCCAGGCCACCGCCGGCCTCCCCGCCCAGCTCGCCGGCCAGGTCGCCGCCGCCGCCCGCGACGCCTTCGTGGACGGCATGCACGCCGCCCTGATCGTCAGCGCCGCCTTCGCCGCCCTGGTCGCCGTCACCTCCCTCTACACCCTCCGCAACGCCCCCAAGGTCATCACCGACGACACCGAAGAGGAGAACGGCCACGACCTCAAGCAGGCCAATGTCTGAGCCCCCGGCCCCGACCCCCACCTAGGGGCGGCATCCCACCCGGATGCCGCCCCTTCGGGCTGTTCATGGCCCCTTCGAGCTGTCCTCACTAGGCCTGCGGGGCGCGGAGGGCGTGCTCCCAGTGCTGGGTGTCGGCGTACTCGCGGGCCACGGCGATCCTGCCGTCCCGGACGACGAAGACCCCGATGTTGTGGTTGAGGTAGGGGTTGCCGTTCTTGACGGTCGCGCTCGAGGTCCATTCGACGATGACGTGGTCGCCGGTGGCGATGACCTCGGTGACCTCGATGCCGACCTCCTTGTCGGGGTCCAGCAGGTCGTACGCCGAACCGAGGAAGCCGTCGACGATCTGCTCGCGGCCGTTCCAGGTGCCCGACATCGGCAGTTCCCCCGCGTACCACCAGGTCGCGTCCTCGGCGAAGCTGTCCCGGACGATCTCGTCCTTGCCGTTGGCCAGGGCGTCGAAGTAGCGGCGGACGACCTTCTCGGCGTCGGTACGGGTTTCCATGAGCTTCTCCATCCGGTTGTTGCGATGGATCCAGTTCATCGGGATCGGGCGTGATCTCCAATGAGCACTTCGCTCATGGATTGATTGAGGATCGTGATTAATCCACCGCGGCGCAGGCGTCCAGAAGAGCCCTCAGCCGCGGGGTCGGCGGCCCAGGCCGCACCGCCAGGTAGGTCCGAATCGCCGGTGCCGGCTCAATGAACGGGCGGAACGCGATGCGGGGCGCGGGCTGGACCGAGGCCTGGGAGGCGTAGTAGACCGTCCAACTCGGCTTGCCCGTTGCGATGGCCGCCAGGGTGTCCTGATCGTTGGTGAACGCGGGCCCCATGCGGGGCTCGAAGCCAGCGGCACGACAGGCCTCGACGACGGTGTCGACCAGGTGCGGATTGTTCTCACGCGGCGTGATCCGCAACGGCAACTCGGCCAGATCAGCGAGCTTCACCTGGTCCTCACCGGCCAACGGATGGGCTGCGGGCAGCGCGGCGACCAGGGGGTCGCTCCAGAGCGGCAGAAACTCCAGGTCCGGGCCATGGTCCGCGCCCCGGATGAGAGCGGCGTCCAGCTCGGCATCGCGGACCTGCTGAAGCCTGGTCGCCGGGGGCGCACTGACCAGCTCCACGGTGATCTGAGGTGCACGCTCGGCCAGCGCGCCCAGCAGCGCGTCCAACCGAGTCCCGAGGCCCACGTTGGTGCCGAGCCGCAGCGTCGTTTCCTGCTCGGCCCGCAGGGCGGCCATCGCCTCGACCGCCGAACGCTCGGCTCGCAGCATCGTACGAGCGTGCGTCAGGAAGGTCTGCCCGGCGGCCGTCAGCGACACCGTACGGGTGGTGCGGTCGAAGAGATCAAGGCCCAGCTCGCGTTCCAGCCGCCGGACCTGCTGGCTCACGGTCGGCTGAACGATGTGCAAGCGCTCGGCGGCCCGCCCGAAGTGCAGTTCCTCGGCCACGGCCACGAAGTACCGCAGCTGACGTAGCTCCACGTGATCAGTCTAGGAGGTCCCGGTCAGCGCCCTTCGCGCTAGTCGGGGCGGGAGAGGCGGGCGGCGTGGTCGGCTTCTTCGGCTCGGACGGAGCTGGGGCCGGCTTCGCGGAGCTGCCAGCGGGTTCTGAGGCCGTCGGGACCCTGGAAGCCGGCGCCCAGGCCGGAGCTGCTGAGGGCCGTTTCGATCTGCCGGCGGATGCGGGCTTCGGCGGCGGGTTCGGCGGCGAAGAGGACGCGGAGGCGGACCTCGTCGCTTTGGGCCGTGCGTTCGGCCGTTGTGTGGTGTGCGGCCAGGGGACACGGGGGTTCGTGTTGCCAGGTGCCGCAGAGGGCGACGGTGACCGCCCCGCCTGGCGCCCGGATGTCCCCGCCCGCCTCCATCGCCACCACGGCGTCGTGGGCGAATGTATGCCGCATGGTCTCAACCTCCCATAGGCACTTGATCGATCGGGTAGGAACCGCGTTGGGCGGCGTCCGCGGGGACCATGGAGGGGCACGGGATGGACGCTGAGGTGATCGTGGTGGGGGCCGGGCCTACGGGTCTGATGCTGGCGAACGAGCTTGCTCTGGCGGGCGTCGATGCCCTGGTGGTGGAGCGGCTCGCCGAGCGGAGTGGGCAGTCCAAGGCGCTCAATCTGCAGCCTCGGTCGGCCCAGATCCTGGACATGCGCGGAATGCTGCAGCCGCTGGTCGAGCGGGCGATTGTCTCGCTGTCGCGGTCGCACTTCGCGGGGCTGTCGATCGACTATCGGCCGTTGGGCGAGAACCAGCTGGGCATACGGCAGGCGCGCGTGGAGGAGTGCCTTGAAACGCGGCTCATATCCACTCCCCTGCGGGCGGGCAGGGGTTGAACCTGGGCTTGCAGGATGCGTTCAACCTGGGCTGGAAGCTCGCGGCGGCGCTGAAGGGGAACCTCGCTCTGCTGGACACCTATCACGCGGAACGGCATCCCGTCGGTGCTGCGGTTTTGGCCAACACGCGTGCTCAAGGGGTCCTGATGGTGCCGGATGAGGACGTCGGGGCGTTGCGCACGATCGTGGGTGAACTGCTGAAGATTCCTGAGGCCAACAGGTATCTGGCGGGGATGCTGTCCGGGCTCGACATCCGTTACGACCTGCCCGGCAGGCATCCGGTCGTCGGGAGCCGTATGCCCGGGCTTGAGCCGTCAGTACTGCATGCCGGGCAGGCGGTGGTCTTGGAGTTGGGGGCTGAACGTCGGTACGGCGGGGTTCATCATGCGCGAGGGGATCTTGACGTGGACGCGGTGCTGCTTCGGCCGGACGGGCATGTGGGGTGGGTCGACGACGGCTTCGAGCCCCTGGAGGCTGCGCTCACTCGGTGGACTTGAGGGGGCGCGGGAGGCGCGTGGCCAGGGCGGTCATGACGGCGCAGAGGGCTGCCATGGTCCACCAGACCGCGTGGTAGGTGCCTAGGGAGTCTCGTGGGGCGCCCGCAAGGATGACCGCGAGTGTGGAGAGGCCTATGACGGCTCCGCATGCCCTTGCGGTGACCGAGAGGGCGGTTCCGGTGGCCAGGCGGGATGGAGGTATCTCGGTCAAGGCTGCTGCGCTGAGGGCAGTGACCAGGAGCGCTATGCCGGAGCCACCTAGGAGGAGGGACGGGAAGAAGACGAGCCAGTAGGAGGGTGTGTGGCCGGCGGCCAGGGCTAGCAGGACCACGGACGCGAAGAGGACCGCTGCGCCGGTCAGGGCCATCGTGCGGAAGCCCGTACGGCGGACAAGGCGGCCTGCGAACGGGGCCACTAGAACCTGGATGGCGGGGGCCGGGGTGAAGGCCAGTCCGGCCCTTGCCTCGCTGTAATCCCAGACTCCGGTGAGGAAGAGCACCGCAGCCAGGGAAAGCGCGAATATCACCAGGCCCAACACGAACATGGCGGCGTTCGCCCTCAAGGCGGTAGGGAGCCGCAGCAGCGCCAGGTCGACCAATGGCGCGGGATGGCGGGAGGCCCGGCGGGCAAAGGCTGCGGCGGAGAGAAGGCCGACGGCTAGGGCGATGAGGGTGCGGGCGTCGACCAGGCCCCAGTCGTGGCTCTGGACGATGGCGAACGATGGCAGGCCGATCGCCCCCACGAGCAACGCGAGGCCGGGCAGGTCGGGGAGGGCGGCCGCCTTGCCGACCTCGTCGCGCGGGAGCGTACGGACGCTGAACGCCAGGGCCAGCAGGCCGACGGGGATGTGCAGCCAGAAGATCGTGCGCCAGTCCCAGAGGGACACGAGCATGCCGCCCAGCGCGGGGCCCGCGGCGACGGCCACCGACTGGGTCGCGCTCCACAGGCCGATGCCGGTGCCGCGTTCCTCCTCGCTGAACCAGTGCAGGATCAGCGCCAGCGCGAGCGGCGTGATGATGCCGCCGCCCGCGCCCTGAACGAGGCGTGCCGCGATCAGGGCGGCGGGCGAGGGCGCCACCGCGCAGGCGGCGGAGGCGGCCACGAAGACGGACAGGCCTGCTAGGTAGACGCGGCGGCGGCCGAAGCGGTCGGCAAGGCCTCCGGCCGGGAGCAACGCTGCGGTGAACGCGATCGTGTAGCCGTTGAACACCCACGACAGCTGGGCGAGGTCGGTGCCGGGGAAGTCGCGGAGCATCTTGGGGAACGCGACGTTCACCAGTTGCGTGTCGATGGCGCCCAGGAACACCCCGGCACAGACCACGCCGATGGCCAGCGGACGGCTCTGCGCGGCCGACGCCGCGCCCGGCGGCGTGGGCGGCTGCCCGGCCGGTGACTTGGGCGGTGGCCCGGCCGGTGACCTGGGCAGTGGCCGGAACCTCACTCGCCGTACCGCTGCCGCAGCTCCACCTTGCGGATCTTGCCGGTGATGGTCTTCGGCATCGCGTCGACGAGCTCAAGCCGATGCGGCCAGATCCACTCGTTCACGCCGTTCTCCCGCAGGTGGTCGCACAGGTCCTGCAGCGTGAGCGGCGACGCGGGGTCGTTCGGCAGGACGACCGCGCAGACCTCCTCCAGCAGTTCGGGGTGCGGGATGCCGATCACCGCGATCTCGCGGACGTTCGGGTGCCGGCCGAGGACCGCCTCCAGCTCGGTGACGGGGACGTTGAAGGCCCGCGACAGGATGATGTCCTTGGTACGGCCCGCGATGCGGATGCCGCCGCGGCCGTCGTCGCGGGCGAGGTCGCCGGTGTCGAACCAGCCGTCGCCGTCCAGCTCCGACGCGTACAGCTCCTCGCGCCGGAAGTAGCCGAGGCACTGCGACGGGCCGCGCACCCACAGCGGGCCCGCGCCGTCCGTACGGCCCTCCATCGGGTCGATGCGCAGCTCCATGCCGCCGACCGTGCGCCCGTCGCTCTGCGTTCCCCAGTCCGGCGGGTCGTCGGTACGGGTGACGGTGACGGGACCGTTCTCGGTCATGCCCCACAGCGTGTACGTCGTCAGCCCGAGGACCTCCTGGATCTCACCGATGAGGTGCGGGGGCACCTGCGCCGAGCCGCTGATCATCCAGCGCAGCTCGGGCAACGTGCGGGGACGTTTGCGCAGCTCGTCGATGATGTCCATGAGGAACGGGGCGGCGCCGTAGAAGAGGGAGACGTCCTCGGACTCGTCGAGGTCGAGCGACACCCTGACGTTCCACCGGTCCTGGAAGACCGCGGTGCCGCCGAGCAGCAGCGGGATCATCAGGCCCATCGCGAAGCCGGACATGTGCGTGTTGAGGTGCGCGACCTGCATGATCAGCGAGGAGTCGAGCTCCATCGCGTCGGCGAGGCCGCGCGCGGCGGCGTAGAGGGTGTTCTGGCTGTGCAGCACGCCCTTGGGCTCGCCGGTCGTGCCGGAGGTGAACAGGATGAGGTACGGGTCGTCGGGCCCGAGCTCGGCGTCCCGGCTCACCGCGACCTCACCGTCGCCCTTGAGGAAGTGCTCGGCGAAGTCGGCCGTGCCGGGCGGGCGCGGGTCGCCGGAGACCAGGACGTGCCGCAGGCTCGGCAGGTCGAGGCCGGTGACGATGTCGGCCAGCCGCGCGCCGTCCCGTTCGGCCAGCGTGATGCACACCTTCGCCTCGGTGAGGGCGAGGATGTGGGCCAGCTCGTACTGCCGGTAGCTCGGCATCAGCGGGCAGAAGCGCGCGCCGACCTGGGCGCAGGCCATCGCCAGCGGGACCAGCTCGTACCAGTCGGGCAGCTGGACGGCGACGACGTCGCCGGGTTCGATGCCGAGGTCGCGCAGCTTGGCGGCGTAGCGGCCGGTGTCGGCGAGCAGTTCGGAGTAGGTGGCGCGGTCGATGCTTCCGTCGGCCTCGCGGTGGCCGACCAGCGCGATCGTGTCGGGTCGTTCGTGGGCATGCCGGCGCAGGTCGTCGAGGAAGGTCTCCTCGCGCCACCAGCCGTGCCGCCGGTACTCGTGGGACCAGTCGGCCATGGGGCTCCTCCAGCCAAGGCGCTTGTCAGCGAGGGGGCTGCATCTGGCTGCGGATCGAGCTGTGGTTCACATCCGCTCGATCACACTAAACCGGAGGATTGGACCATGAGCCGATCATGTCCGGATCAGGGCGGGATAGGACGGGATAGCACGGATCAAGGGGCCGAGAGGGGGCTAGGAGGGGATCAGGGCGGGCGCATTGGCAGCGGTAACGGGGTGCGCCCGCCCTGAAGCAATGGGTTTCCTCTGAGGCCCGGGCTGTCGGGCCTCTACAGCTGGACTACGAGGTCAGGTAGAGCTTGCGGTCGAAGTTTCCGGAGCCCGCCACGCTCTCGCCGCGTGCGATGGCGGAGGCGCTGCCGGTGCCGTTGGACGGGCAGAGCCCGTCGCTTCCGGTCAGCTTCACGAGCGTGATGTTGGTGGACTTGCCCTGCGCGTCGTCGTTCGGGAGGGGACGGTTGGGGTTGTCGCGGTTGTAGATGTCGAACGCGAGGCCGTCGGCGCCGCCCGTTCGGAAGCCGTAGTAGCAGGTGCGCAGCTTGCCGAGGAAGTCGCCTTCGAGCTTGAACGTGAGGTTCCCGTTGATGGCGAGCGTTCCGTCGCGGCCACCAGAGACGGGCGCGTAGGTGACCTGGCCGGTGTTGCTGGGCAGGTCGCCGAGGTCGCTGGCGGGTGAGCTGAGGCCGTTGGAGGTCTTGCACGCGCCGATCGAGGCCGCCGTGAGGGCGCCGGCCCCGTTCGACTGGACGGTGCCCTTGAGGTTGGCGTTGTCGCACGATCCGGTCACCTTGATGCCGAGGAAGGTGATGGCGAACGTGACCGGGCCGACGGTGGAGACCTGCCAGTTGCCGGCGTAGGGCGCTCCGGTGGCGGTCTCCGAACGGATGGTGGTGGTCGCGGCCGACGAGGTCGCGGCGGCCGACGCGACCAGGACGGCCGCACAGGCCGCGACCGCGGACGCGGTCAGGATGGGCTGGGCTTTCACAGGACTCCTCCTAGGAGTGGGGTGAACCTGCCGTGGCCCCCGTAGCGGTCGGATTCAGGCGCCGCCGTGACCGCGCCACTTACACGATCTTTCTAGCCAGCTGACATCGGAAAGCCATATCTGAAGCCGACAAACATTGGCGCGGTCATGCTCATCCGGACGAGGCACCCCGCCCGGATAAGGGACCGAGAACGACCAAGGCCGCGCACCGAAATCGGTGCACGGCCTCAGATCGAGGTGCTGTACGTCAGGCGGTCGCGACCTCCATCTGAGCGGTCCCGGCCGTTCCGGTCTCAGTGGTCTCAGCGGACTCAACGAGCTCAGTGGCGGGCTGGCCTGGGGTCTCGTTCTTGCGGTTGCGCATCACGGTCAGGGCGACGACGGCGGCGGTGAGGGCGCCGACGGCCGCGAGGGTGAAGCTGGTGTGCATCGCGCTGGTGAACGCGGAGCGGGCGGTTTCGGCCAGGGCGGGGTCGCCGACCGCCTCACCCAAAGTCCGGGGGGCGCCGGCGGGCATGTGGTGGTTGAAGCCGCCCGCCAGGACGCTGCCGAGGATCGCGACGCCCAGGGCGGCGCCGGCCTGCTGGATCGTGTCGTTCAGAGCCGACCCGACGCCGGCCTGCTCGGCGGGGACCTCGGCCATCAGCGCCGACACCGCGGCGGGCATCGCCAGGCCGCCACCGGCGCCCATGATGAACAGGGCGGCGGACAGCATCCAGAAGCCCGAGTCCGGGGTGAGTGTGGCCAGCAGGCCGAACCCGGCGGCGATCACGGCCAGGCCGATGGCGGCCGCGATCCGGTTACCGATCTTGTTGGCGAACGCGGCTCCGAGTCCGTTGAAGGCGAGCGAGGCGATGGCCATCGGGATGAACGCGAGGCCGGCCTTGGTGGGGCTGTAGCCGAGGACGTACTGCAGGTACTGGGTGAGCACCAGCAGCAGGCCGCCGTTGCCGATCTGGACCAGGGTGAGCGAGAAGCTGCCGCCGGAGAAGTTGCGGGCCTTGAACAGGCCGAGCGGGACCATCGGGGAGTCGGTGCGCAGCTCCCAGATCACGAACGCGGCCAGGGCGGCGACTGCGACGCCGAACGCGGCGAGGGTGTGCGGGTGGGAGATGCCGAGCTTCGGCCACTCGATGATCGCCCACACCAGGGAGGTCATGCCGACCACCGACAGGAAGGCGCCGGGCAGGTCGGGCTTGCTCCAGGGGCCCTTGGACTCGGGCATCCACACCAGGGCGGCGACGATGGCGAGCACGACGACGGGGACGTTGATGAGGAAGACCGCGCCCCACCAGAACCAGGAGATGAGCGCGCCGCCGAGGACCGGGCCGCCGATGAAGCCGACCATCGCGACCGACGACCACGCGGCCATCGCCTTGCGCCGCTCCTCGTCGTCGAACACCGTGATCAGGATCGAGAGCGTGGACGGCATGATCAGCGCGCCGCCGACGCCCATCACCACCCGTGCGGCGATCAGCTGCCCGGGGTCGGCGGCGAACGTCGCCGCGAGCGAGGCGAGCCCGAACAGCGACAGGCCGATCAGCATCACGCGGCGGCGGCCGAACCGGTCGGAGAGGCTGCCCGCGGTGAGCAGCAGGCCGGCGAACACCAGGATGTAGGACTCCAGGATCCACTGCGCGTCCTGCGCGGTGGCGCCGATGTCCTCGGCGAGCGGCGGGACCGCGACCGTGAGGACCATGTTGTCGATCACCAGCACCAGCGTGCTGAGGCACAGGACCACCAGGATCAGCCACCGCTTCGGGTGCCGTCCGCTCACTGCTTCCATCCCGATCACTCCCTGGATGCGTACATCGTTTCCTCGATGCGCACACTGTACTCATCCAGATATGCGTGCGCAAGTGCGTACGGTGTGCGCTAGTGTGAGGGGTGGTTGACCTCGACGTATTCGGACGTCGGAGTATGCGAAGGAGACGCGCATGCCGCCCAAGGACAAGGCGATCCCCTCGGTGTGGGCCCGCCCGCGCAAGAAGGAGCACCCGGCGCTGAGCCAGGAGCGGATCGTGGCCGAGGCGATCCAGCTGCTCGACGCCGAAGGGATCGAGTCGCTCAGCATGCGCAGCCTCGGCACGCGGCTGAACGCGGGGGCGACCTCGCTCTACCGGCACGTCGCCAACAAGGACGAGCTGATCGAGCTGGTCGTGGACGAGGTCTACGGCGAGCTGGAGGTGCCGGCCGCGGGCGACCCGAACGCCTGGCGGGAGGCCATCGCCGGATTCGCCGCGAGCCTGCGCGCGATGGCCCTGCGCCACCCGTGGGTCGCCACGCTCCTCGGACAGGTCGGGCTGGTCCAGCTCGGGCCGAACGTGAGCCGCCTGTCCGAGGCCGTGATCGCCGTGTTCAACGCCGCGGGCTTCTCAGTGGAGGAGTCCGACAAGGCCATGGGGACGGTGATCTCCTACGTGGTCGGCCTGGCGACCAACGAGGCCGCCTACCTGTCGATGCTCGCGCGCAGCGGCCAGACCGAGACCGAGTTCGTCGAGAACCTGCGGGCCGCCGCCGAGGACAACCCCGAGCTCCCCTCGGCCCCGGCCGCGCAGCTGAGCCAGGACCCGTCGGAGGTACGCGACGAGAACTTCGACTACGGCCTCCAACGGGTCCTCGACGGCCTGGCCGTCCGCCTCGATCAGATCAAGGGAAGCTGATCGCGGATCAAGGGAAGCTGATCGAGTTCAGGGCGGGCACCAGGTAGGACTCCTCGTGGTCGAGATGGGCCTCCAGCTCGGCCGTGAGGCGTTCGACCTCCGCCGCGACGGTGGCACGGTCGGCTCCGGCGTCCGTGACCGCGGCCTTGAGCTGATCGAGCAGCCGCGAGACGGTGCCGTGCTCCTCGCGCAGGCGGGCCAGCGGCTCGGCCAGCTCCGGATACTTCTCCTGAACGGCCGGGAACACGTGCGCGTCCTCGACCCCGTGGTGGAAGTGCAGGCCCTGGCAGACGGTCAGGCAGTTGACGCGCAACTGAGCTCCCAGCACGGGCCCGGACTCGGCGACCTCGCGGCGGATGCGGCCCAGTTCGCTGCGGAACGCGCCGTGGATGGCCACGAGCTCCTCGCCCGGTGAGCCCTCCACGACCGGCGGCGCCGGGATCGGGCTCAACGCGACCACGGGGATGATCCGTTCGGTCTTGGCCTGGTAGGCGGCCCATCCCGGGTCGGCCTCGACAGCGCGCGCGAAGAGCAGGTCCCGTTCCTCGCCTTGCAGAACGGTCGCGTCGGCCTCCCGGGTGAAGACGCCGTCCTCGACCGTCACGCGCGGATTGGCGATGAGGTTGTGGAGCCAGTCGGGGTTCGAGGGCGCGCCGCCCGCCGACGCGATGACGAGGAAGCGGTCACCATCGGGCAGGTAGGCGAGCGGGTTGGTGCGCTTGTTTCCGGTCCTGGCACCGGTGGTGGTCAGAAGAAGCAGCCGGCCGCCCTCGAAAGGGCCGCCGACGCGTCCGCGATTGGCGCGGAATTCCTCGATGATCTGCTGATTGAAGTCTTTGGGCATGAAGAACTGAACTCCTGGCATGGGTGAAATCCGCGCAGGCGTTAAGGCATGCAGGCGTTAAGGCATGCAGGCGTGAACGCAGGCAGGCGTCAACGCGCGCGGCGATGAAAGAAGAAAGAAAGGACGAGCCGCTCAACGGCAGGTCGTACTAGCTGCCGGAGCCGGCTGGATCAGACGAGTCCCGTGAACATGGAAGCCACGACATCATCCCCTTGCGATACGGGTGCCGCCCACTCGTTGCCTTCCCCTGAGACCGTCCTCGCGGTCTCCATCCCGGCAACGCCACACGACACCGGGTGCATTGTCACCCGGTGCCGCGAATTCCGTCAACCCGGTCAGAAGGTGATGGCGGGCGTGGTGATCTCGACGTAGCTCTGGCCCGTGACCGGCTTGCCGTGAACGGTTCCGGCGACCGAGGAGGTGCCCTCCCAGTAGCCGCCGCCCGGCGCGTTCGGCCACGCCACCTCCTGGTCGAGGCGCTGCGGCTTGATGACGAGCCTGCCGCCGGGCACCTGCAGCAACCAGCCGCTGGAGTACGACAGGCCGGTCGCCGGGCTCTTCCACGTCCCGAGCGCCGTGGCCTTCAGCGAGTCGGAGGGAAGGTCGGCCGTGGAGCCGTCCCGCCGGACGAGAGTCCCGGACCGCCTGACTATTCCGTTGGCATCGTGAATCAGGTAGACCATGTACTGAGTGCCATTGTTCAGCTGGACGCTGTACCAGTCCCATTTGCCGAACGCGCTCTTGAAGTCGCCGTACTGGTGGTCGAACCAGGAAGTCCCGGTCACCTTCACCGGCTCGCCGTGGTCCCAGACCGTGCCCTGCGTTGCGAGATTGGTGTAGGAGTAGTAGTACGACTCGCCCCACTGGGCGTAGTCGATGAGGCCCTTGATGCCGCGATAGGCGCCGTGCAGCGCGGGCGGGGTCTTCTGCTGAAGGCTCAGGTCG
Organism: Actinomadura barringtoniae; assembly: GCF_017573505.1. Classification (GTDB taxonomy): domain Bacteria; phylum Actinomycetota; class Actinomycetes; order Streptosporangiales; family Streptosporangiaceae; genus Spirillospora; species Spirillospora barringtoniae. The sequence continues at coordinate 45,482 of NZ_JAGEOJ010000025.1, read as the reverse complement.
ACCTTGTAGCTGCCGTCCTGGAATCCGCCGCCGAGCGTGTACGAGCCGTTCTTCCCGGCCATCTTCCAGTCCTGGACGGCGATGTCGTAGCCGCCGCCCGCCGGAATGGTGTCGGGCTGGATCGCGGTCCGCGTCTCCCATCTGAACGCGTCGTTCGTCAGGTCGGTCACGGCGAGGTTGCCCGAGTAGCCCGCGAGCGTCGGAAACGTCACGCGCTTGCGGAAGAACACCTGCTCGAAGCCGTAGGAATGACGCTTGCCGTGGGAGTCGACGCCGTTCAGGTGACCGGTGTAGTACCACCACTCGCGCACGTTGTCGTGCGGCGACTCGTCCTTCGGGATCGATGCCCCGGGCACCGGTGCGGCGGGCGACGCGGGCGCGGCCGGCTCCGCCGAGGCGGGAAGACCCCCGGCCAGCACGGCACCGGCCGCGGCCACCGTCACGAACATTCCGCGAACACGACGCACGGCGGCCATCGGGTCCTCCTTGATCTTGAAAGCTTGATCGGAAGATACCTGGATCGACGTCGGCTGTGGGGGGTTTCGTGGCATCATCGCCGACCGTGCATCCACCCCAGAACCCCCCATACGGAGGCCCGCCGCAGCAGCCGGGCCAGTACGGAGGCGGCCCGCCCCAGCAGCCCGGCGCGCACCCCGGCCCGTACGCCGCCCCCTACGCACCCCAACAGCAGCAGCCGTCCCCGCAGTGGCCCCAGCAGCAACCGGCTCCGGCTCCGCAGTGGCCGCAGCAGCAGCCCGACCCGTACGGCGGCCATCACCAGCAGCAGGGCTACCACCAGCAGCAGCACGGCTATCAGCAGCACGGCGCCGCCTACAGCGTGCAGTGCAGGTTCTGCGGATGCGTTCCCGCCGCCGAGACCACCTTCCGCGGCCACCGCGGCATGATCATCATGATGTCGTTCCTGCACATGAAGGGGCCGTTCTGCAGGGACTGCGGCCTCTCGGTGTTCCGCGACATGACCGCCAAGACGCTGATCGGCGGCTGGTGGGGCTACCTCTCGTTCGCCATCACGCCCTTCACCGTGCTGATCAACCTGGTGCGGCGCGGCAAGGTCGCCGGCCTGGGGCCGCCGATGCCGCCGCCGGACGGCAGCGAGCACGGGACCCCGGCCGACCCCGGCCCGCCGCTCATGACGCGGCCGATGGCGATCATCGGCGCGGGCATCCCGCTGTTCCTGTTCTTCCTGCTCATCCTGGTGAGCGTCGCGGGCCGTTAGCCGTCCGGGTTGCCGCCAAGCCGTGCCGTCCGGGCTTAGCCGTACGGGTTCTCGTACGCGGCGATCCGCGTGGCCATGCCCTTCAGCGCCTCCAGCGCGGTGAAGTACGGCATCGGGCCGAACGAGACGCGCCCGACGCCGATCTCGGCCAGCTTCCGCAGGTCGAGGTCGTTCCCCGGAAGGTTGGTGTTGACCGGGCCAGGCAGGCCCTCGACCAGCGCCCTGATGTCCGCCTCGTCCGAGACGCGGATCGGGTACACGCAGTCCGCGCCGGCCTCGAAGTAGGCGCGTCCCCGTTCGAGCGCCTGGGCGACGACCTCGGGGCCCTTCTTCGCGCCCAGGAAGACGTCGATCCGGGCGTTGATGACCAGGTCGGCGCCCGCGTCGCGGGCGGCGTTGCGGACCTCGGCGAGGTACTTGGCCTGCTCGGCGACCGGGCGCAGCCCCTCACCGGCGTGGTCGGTGTCCTCGAGGTTGCAGCCGGCGGCGCCGATCCCGACCAGGCGCGCGACCAGGTCCTCGGGCGCGAGCCCGTAGCCCGCCTCGGCGTCCACGGTGACCGGCACGTCCACGGCGCGGATGGCCCGCCCGGCGGCGCCGAGCATCTCCTCGGGCGTGCCGCCCTGGTGGTCGGGGACGCCCAGCATCGCCGACACGGCCGCCGAGGCGGTGGCGAGCGCCGGGTACCCGACCTCGGCGACGACCTTGGCCGAGCCGGCGTCCCACACGTTCGGCAACAGCAGCGGCTCGCCCGGCCTGTGCAGCTCGCGCAGCCGGGCGACCTTCTCGTTCAGTGCGGTCGACATGATCATTCCTCCAGTGGACAACGGTGTCCTCCATACCGACACCACACCGCGCCGGAATGTGACATGCATCGGCGAATACATCGTTCGGCACATGTGGTGATACCAGGACTCTTCATAACGTTTGCAGCGTCATCGGGCCCCACGGGGGGTGCCCGATCGCAGCGAAGGGTTCGACATGAGCGACACAGAGATCGGTGGCGCGGGGGCCGCCGAGTTCGCGGGGGCGACGTTGCTGCTCCTTCGGCGCTACGCGGCGGGCGTCCCGTCCGCGCAGCAGAACGACCTCGACCGGGCCGTCGGCAAGGCCCTGGACAAGATGCCGGGCGCCAAGGACGGCGCGGCGCGCATGGTCCGCGCGGCCGACAAGCTGAGCGACGCCGACAAGCGCGCCCGGTTCGGCGGGAACTACGCCTTCAAGCCCAGCTCGACGCAGGTGCTCTCGGCCGACCTGGGGCGGATCGTGGACGGGTTCGGGGGAACCGCCACGTCCAAGCCGCCGAAGACGGTCACGCACAAGTACGACCTGCAGTTCTCGCACATGATCTGCGACGACGTGAGCAATCCGGAGTGGCTCGGCAAGGACGAGCCCTACACCACCTTCGCGCTGATCACGCAGAAGGAGGCCGACGACGGCGACCCGGCACGGTCGGTCGTCACGCCGGTCTACAAGGTGAAGGAGGGCGACCGCGCGCCCGCGAGCGGCTCGGAGCAGCTGCGGCTGTTCGGCCGCGGCGGACCCGCCGCCTTCGACTCGGACCTGCTGCTCACGGCCGCGCACTTCGAGCACGACCTCGGCGACAAGGCGCAGATCGCGTCCGACATCGCCAGCGTGCTGACGGCGGCCGCCGCGGTCGCCACCGCGATGAAGAAGCCGCTGGCGGCCGTCGTGCTGGGCGCGCTCAGCTCGATCGCCGGCGTCATCGCCACCATCGGTGCCGACGACGCGGTCGGCAACCCGACGTCGCTGCTGCTCAACCAGGCCGACGCCGACTCCGACACCGCGAAGTCCGCGCAGGTGACGCTGCCCGCGCTGCGGTTCGACGGCGGTGACCCGAACGGGATCTACCGGGTCTTCCTGACCCTGCGCCGCGCCTCCTAGGCGGCACGCCGGTGCGGGCCCGCGCGGGGCCCGCACCGGTCCGGGCGCGTCCGGGCTCCGGGCCCGGGGGCGTCCTGACGGCCGGTCGGGGCGCGTCCTGACCTGGACTGTCTCTGGCAGGGCTCGGGCGGCGGTGTCAGACTCTCAGCGAGGGTCATGAGACATCGCACGCAGCCGGGGCGACACAACCTGCCGGCGGAGACCAACCGGTTCGTCGGGCGGGAGCGGGACATGGCCGACCTGGCCACACTCCTGCCGGGCGAGCGTGTCGTCACGCTGACCGGGGTCGGGGGCATCGGGAAGACCAGGCTGGCGCGGCATCTGGCCGCGGCGGTCGCCGACGGCTTCGCGGACGGGGCGTGGCTGGTGCCGCTCGCCGACGTGACCGACCCGCTGCTGATCCCGCAGGCCGTCGCCGCCGAGGTCGGGGTCACCGAGGAGCCCGGCCGCACGCCCGCCGACACGCTCCTCGCCGCGCTGCGCGCCCGCGAGATGCTGCTCGTGCTGGACAACTGCGAGCATCTGGTCGACGGGTGCGCCGCGTTCACCGAACGGCTGCTGCAGCGCTGCCCGGGCCTGCGCGTGCTGACGACCAGCCGCGAGCCGCTCCGCGTTCCCGGTGAGGTGATCTGGCGCGTGCCGCCGCTGGATCTGCCGGAGGAGTCCGCGCTCGCCGACCTCGACCTGGCCCGGGTCGGACGGCACGCCGCGATCCGGCTGTTCACCGACCGCGCCGCCGCGGCCCGCCCCGGCTTCGGGCTCGATCGCGGCAACGCCCCGGTGATCGTACGGCTGGCGCGCGGCCTGGACGGGATGCCGCTGGCGCTGGAGCTGGCGGCGGCCCGCGTCGCGTTCCTCAGCGTCGAGCAGATCGCCGAACGGCTCGACGAGCGGTTCCGGCTGCTGGTCCACGGCAGCCGTACGGCCGCCGCCCGCCAGCGCACGCTGCGCGCGACGGTCGACTGGAGCCACGACCTGCTCGGCGCGGACGAACGGCTGCTGCTGCGCCGCCTGTCGGTCTTCTCCGGCGGCTGGACGCTGGAGGAGGCCGAACGGATCTGCGGCGAGGACATCGACGTCCTGCACACCCTCGGCGACCTGGTGGCCAAGTCGCTGGTGACCTTCGAGGACGGCGCGTCGCGCTACCGGCTGCTGGAGACCATCCGGCATTACGCGGGCGAACGGCTCGCGGAAGCGGGCGAGGCCGCCGACCTGCTCGTACGGCACCGCGACCACATGGTCACGCTGGCCGAACGGCACGAACGGACCGGCTGGCGTGATCCCGCCGCCGCCTGGGACGGGCGGATGGCCGCGTTCCGTTCCGTACGGATCGAGCAGGACAACCTGCGCGCCGCGCTCCGCACGTCGGCGGTGGCGGGCCAGGTCGAGCCGGGCCTGCGGCTGTGCATCGCGTTGCGCTGGTTCTGGCTGATCCAGGGGCGGTTCGCGGAGGGGCGGAGCTGGTTCGAGCGGTTCTTCGCGATGCCCGAACGCCCGTCGCCCGCGCTGCGCGCCGCGGCCTGCGAGGCGTACGGCCAGCTGGTGTACGAGCAGGGCGAGCTGGACCTGGCCGGGCGGTACGCGCGCGAGGGCCTCGAGCTGTCCAGGACTCTCGGCGACGCCAAGGGCATGAACGTGACGCAGGTCGTCATGGCCTGGATCGCTCTGCGGCGCGGCGACGGGGACGGCGCGGAACGGCTGCTGACCGAGGCCCGCGAGCGCGCCCGCGACGGCGACCCGCCCGACCCGTTCAACGAGGCGCTGGCGCTCGCCGCGCTGGCCTCGCTGGCGGTACGGCGCGGGCAGCTGCGCACGGCCGGGCGGCTGCACGAGGAGAGCCTGGCGATCTTCCAGAGCATGGACCACTTCGGCATCGCGGCGACCTCGCTGGTCGGCCTCGGCGTCGTCGCGCACGGCGCGGGCGACTACGAGCGGGCGATGCGCTACTACCGCGAGGCCCACGCGATCGCCGACCACCTGGAGGACTTCCGCATGCAGCGCGCCCGCTGCCTGGCGGGGATCGGCGCGGTCGCACTGGACATGGGCGATCTCGCCTCCGCGCGGCGGCATCTGGCCGAGAGCCTCGTTCTGACGGAGCTGACCGGCCAGCGGCTCGGCGTCGCGCGCATCCTGGAGGTCTTCGCGACGCTCGCCGAACGCGAGGGCGACGACGTCCGTGCCGTACGGCTGGCCGGGGCGTCCGCCACCCTGCGCGAGGCCGCGGGGGCGGCGCCGTCACCGGCCTCGGGCGCGCGCCGCGAGCAGTGGCTGGACGGCGTCCGCGAACGGCTGGGCGCCCCGGCGGTCGCCCGCCTGTGGGCCGAGGGCCGCGCGACGCAGGCCGCCGACGCGATCTCGACCGCGATCGGCGACCTCACCATCGACCTCGAGTCCCCCGCCGCGTTCGGGCCGCCGTCCGTGCCCGCGCCCCGTACGGCCACGGCCGAGGCGCCGCCGGGCAGCACGCTGACGCCGCGCGAACGCGAGGTCGTCGCGCTGATCCGGCGGGGCCTCACCAACCGCCAGATCGCCGAGGAACTGGTGATCAGCCCGGGCACGGCGGGACGCCATGTGGCCAACATCCTGGCCAAGCTCGGCTTCAGCTCCCGGGCGCAGATCGCCGCCTGGTCGGTCGGCGACGTCAGCGACGGGCGTCAGTGACGAGCCTCAGTGGCGGACGAGCACCTTGATGATCTTCACCGGGTGCTTCGGCTGGCCGTCCTGCGGGTTGGTCGGGCCCGGGATGATGCCGCCGGCGACGATCCGGTCCAGCACGTTCAGGCCCTTGGTGACCTTCCCGAAGACCGTGTAGGCGGGCGGGATGTTGGCGTGCGAGTGCACCAGGAAGAACTGGCTGGAGTTGGTGTCGGGACCCCAGTTGCCCATGGCGACCGTGCCGCGCGGGTAGGTCTCCTTGCCGGTGAGCTCGTCGGCGAACTTGTAGCCCGGCCCGCCCTCCTCGGCGCGGTAGATGTCACCGCACTGCAGCACGCCGAGCCGCTCGGAATTGGTCAGCCGCCAGCACTGCGTGTGGTCGAAGAACCGCTGCCGCGTCAGGCTCACGAAGTTGTGCACGGTGCAGGGCGCCGCCCGCCGGTCCATCCGGATCTTGATGTCGCCGAAGTTGGTCTTCAGCGTGACCTCGACCGTGCCGCGGTTCCTGGCGCGCGGACGCGGCGGGTGAACGGGCTTGGCCGCGGGGTTGTCCGGCGTCGGGATGAACGTGCACTTCACCTTGTGACCGCCTTGCCCGTGGCCTTGGCCATGGCCGCCTCGCGCGGTGGGCTCGGCCGTGGCCTGTGCGTTGGCCGTGGCGGTGGGCACGGTGACGGTGAGAGCGGCGACGGCGAGGGCGGGGATCATCCAGCGCTTGGTCATAGGGTCAAGCTAGTGATCATCCGTGGCGACGGGGTAGAGGCAAATCACGACGAAAAGCCGCCCCAACTTCAATGATCAGGGAGAACTCTGCATGCTGCCATGGTCCGCCGAGCTCGCCGGGCGCGTCGACGAGCACGTCTTCACCAGTGAACTGCTGCGCGGCAACCCGCTCGGCGACCCGCACGAGCGGCCGCTGTGGGTGTACGTGCCGCCCGGCTATGACGACGATCCAGGGCGCCGCTACCCCGTCGTGTACGTCATCCAGGGCTTCACCGGCCACCTGATGATGTGGCGCAACCGGATGCCGTTCCGGCGCCCGTTCCCCGAGCTGGCGGACGAGGTGTTCGCCACCGACGAGGCGCCGCCCGCGCTGGTCGTGTACGTGGACGCCTGGACGGCGTACGGCGGCAGCCAGTTCCTCGACTCGGCCGGCACCGGCCGCTACCACTCCTACCTGTGCGACGAGGTCGTGCCCTGGGTGGACGCCAACTACCGGACGCTGGCCGAGCCGGGCCACCGGGCGATCACCGGCAAGTCCAGCGGCGGCTACGGCGCGATGATCACGCCGATGCTGCGCCCCGACCTGTTCGGGGCGTTCGCCACGCACTCCGGGGACGCCCTCTTCGAGTACTGCTACCTGCCCGACTTCCCCGACGCGGTCCGCCAGCTGCGCGGTTACGACGGCGACATCATGAACTGGTGGAACGACTTCAACTCGCGGGTGTCGTTCACCAAGGGCGAGGACTCCAAGCTGCTGGAGTTCCTCGGCTACACCGCCTGCTACTCGGCCGCCGACGACGGCACGCCCGTGCTGCCGTTCGACACCGTCACCGGCGTGCTGAAGCCGGACGTGTGGCAGCGCTGGCTGGACATGGACCCGGTGCGCATGGTGCCGCGGTACGCGGGCGCGATGCAGTCACAGCAGGCGATCTGGATCGACGGCGGCACCCGGGACGAGTGGTACCTGGACGTCGGCGCCCAGGCGTTCCACCAGGCGCTTCTCGACGCCGGGGTCAAGGAGGACGTGATCCACTTCGAGCTGTTCGACGCGGCCCACGGCGCGATCGAGTACCGCTACCCGCTGTCGCTCGCCTGGCTCTGCCACCGCATCACCCCGTAGCCGCGCCGGCCCGGCCCGTGATCATCCGATAGTGAAAATCTTCGTGGCCCCCGATCTTCCGCGCGCCGGTCGGGGGCCGCGTCGTACCTGGTCACGTGCGGGATCGGGAGCCGTTCAGTGACCGTTCGACCCTCGAAGCGGACGGATTGAAAATCCAGTCGTTGATGGATTCGTTGACACCAATCCCCCATCAGGGTGCACTTCAGGGCATCTCATCCGGATGAGAAACGCGTGAGAAGCACCTCCCCTCGTTCACTTCCCCTCATCACCAGGTAGTCCGGACCTCGCGGAGCCCTCCCACAAGGACCTCCGGCGGCCCGCCCTGCCCGGTTCCCGGAAGGAGCACCCCTGTGAGACATCAGTCCGCGCTCGGGGCGGGGGCGATCGCCGCCTGCCTCGCCGTGACGTTGTCATCCCCCGTCACAGCCGCTGCCGCCACGTCGCCGCCCCCGGCCCCGCCCAAGCCCGACGCCAAGAAGGTCGCCGCTACGGCGGCCGACCAGTTCGTCGCCGCCAAGCCGAAGACCGTCCACAAGGCGCCCGAGGAGAAGATCGTCCGGCGCGGTGTCGTGTCCGGCCAGGGCGGTCTGCAGTACGTCTCCTACGACAGGACCTACGACGGCCTGCCCGTCTACGGCGGCGACTTCGTCGTCGTCACCAACTCCAAGGGCTCGGTGCTGAGCACCACGGTCGCACAGCCGAAGCAGCTCGATGTGTCCACCAAGGCGACCGTGTCGTCCGCGCAGGCCGCCAAGGTCTCGCGCTCGCAGGTCAGCACGGTCACCTCGGCGTCCAAGCCCGCGCTGACCGTGATGGCCGAGGGCAGCGGGCGGCTGGCGTACGAGACGGTAGTGACGGGCTTCCGCAAGAAGGCCCAGACCAAGCTGCACGTCTTCGTCGACGCCGCGTCCGGCAAGGTCGTCGGCACCTGGGACGAGGTCACCGACGTCGCCGACGACCAGTCCAACTACCACGGCACCGTCGACCTCAGCACGGCCGCGACCTCGATGACCGACCCGACCCGTTCGGGCCTGCGCTGCGGCGGCCAGGACGGCGCCACCTACACCGGCACCGACAGCGCGTGGGGCAACGGCAGCGGCACCAACCTGGAGACCGCCTGCGTCGACGCCCTCTACGCCGTCCAGAAGGAATGGGACATGCTCGGCGCCTGGCTCGGGCGCAGCGGCATCAACGGCAGCGGCGGCGGCTTCCCGGCGCGCGTCGGCCTGAACGACGAGAACGCGTTCTGGAACGGCAGCTACACCAGCTTCGGCCACAACTCGGCCAACTCCAAGCAGGCGACCTCCTACGACGTCGTCGCGCACGAGTTCGGTCACGCCATCTTCCAGACCACGCCCGGCGGTTCCAGCGGCGGGAGCGGCAACGAGAAGGGCGGGATGAACGAGTCGACCGGAGACATCTTCGGCGCCCTGACCGAGTACTACGCCAACGAGCCGACCCAGTACGACGAGCCGGACTTCCTGGTCGGCGAAGAGGTCAACCTGGTCGGCAGCGGACCGATCCGCAACATGTACAACCCCGGCGCGCTCGGCGACCCGAACTGCTACTCCTCGTCGATCCCGAGCACCGAGGTGCACGCGGCCGCCGGTCCGCAGAACCACTGGTTCTACCTGCTGGCCAAGGGCTCGAACCCGGGTGGCGGCGACCCGGCCAGCCCGACGTGCAACAGCTCCACCGTGACCGGCATCGGCGTTCAGAAGGCCGGGCAGATCTTCATGGGCGGCCTGAACCGCAAGGTGACGGCCTGGAGCCACGCGCGCGAGCGCATCGAGACGATCAACGCGGCGATCCAGCTGTTCCCGGGCTCGGCCACCGAGTGCAACGCGGTGAAGGCCGCGTGGGCGGCGGTCAGCGTTCCGGCGCAGAGCGGTGAGGCGTCCTGCGGCACGCAGCAGAACGACTTCTCACTGTCGCTGAACCCGTCCTCCGGCAGCGCGCAGGCCGGCGGATCGACCACCGCGACCGTGAACACGGCCACGACCGGCGGCAGCGCGCAGACCGTGGCGCTGTCGGCGACCAGCAGCCCGTCCGGCCCGACCGCGTCGTTCTCGCCCGCGTCGGTGACCTCCGGGCAGTCGTCCACCATGACGGTGAACGTTCCGGCCGGCACGCCGAACGGGAACTACACGATCACGGTGCTCGGTGACGGCGCGAGCGTGGACCGTACGGCCACCTACGCCCTGAGCGTCGGCAGCACGCAGCCCGGCACGGTCTTCAGCGACGACTTCGAGACCAACAAGGGCTGGACGGTCAACCCGGCCGGGACCGACACCGCGACGACCGGCAAGTTCGAGCGCGGCGCCGCCCAGGCCACCTCCTACAGCGGCACCAACCTGCAGCTCGCGCCCGCGGGCGGCAGCAACGACCTGGTCACCGGCGCCTCCGCCGGAACCGACGTCGGCGCGAACGACATCGACGGCGGTGTGACCAGCGTCCAGTCGCCGGCGATCACGTTGCCCTCGGGCACGCTGAGCCTGTCGTTCAGCTGGTACCTCGGTCACCTGAACAACGCCTCCAGCGCCGACTACCTGCGCGTGCGCGTCGTCGGGACCACCACCAGCGTCGCCGTCAACCAGACCGGATCGGCGGCCAACCGTTCCGCCGCCTGGGCGAACGCGACCTTCAACCTGACGCCGTTCGCCGGGCAGACGGTCCGGATCGTCGTCGACGCGGCCGACGCCGGTGGCGGCAGCCTCGTCGAGGCCGGCATCGACAACGTCACCATCACCAAGTCGTAGTCCCGACCCTATTGAGGAACCCCCTCGGCCGGCTCGTGGCGAGCCCTCGCTCGGTCCCCCACCCTCGACAGGCGGGGCCCGCCACGAGCCGGCGCTTCTCTTTCGGATCCCTTTCCGGACCCCTTCGGAGGAACGCCATGAGATCGCGCGTACTCGCGACCATCGGGGCGCTCAGCCTTGCCGTGACGACCGCCATGATCGGCGGATCGGCGGCGGCAGCGGCCACACCCCCCACCGCCAAGGCGCTGGCGGCGCCGGATATCCCGCTGGCCAACGTCAAGGCGCACCTGTCCCAGTTGCAGACCATCGCCACCAGCAACGGCGGCAACCGAGCCCACGGGCGTCCCGGCTTCCGGGCCTCGCTCGACTACGTGAAGGGCAAGCTGGACGCGGCCGGTTACACCACGACCATCCAGTCGTTCACCTCCAGCGGCGCCACCGGCTACAACCTGATCGCCGACTGGCCGGGCGGCGACGCCGACCAGGTCCTGATGACGGGCGCGCACCTCGACAGCGTGACCGCGGGCCCCGGCATCAACGACAACGGCTCGGGCTCGGCGGCGAACCTCGAGGTGGCCCTGGCGGTCGCACGGGAGAACTTCCATCCGGCCAAACACCTGCGTTTCGGCTGGTGGGGCGCGGAGGAGCTCGGTCTGGTCGGCTCGAACTACTACACCAGCAACCTCGGCGCGACCGAGCGGGCCAAGATCAAGGGCTATCTGAACTTCGACATGGTCGGCTCGCCCAACCCCGGCTACTTCGCCTATGACGGCGACGGGTCCAGCGGCAGCGGTGGCCCCGCCGGGTCGGCGGAGATCGAGAACACGCTGCGGGCGTACTTCACCTCGATCAACGTCCAGGTGCGCGACACCGCGTTCGACGGGCGCAGCGACTACGGCGGCTTCATCCGGTACGGCATCCCGGCGGGCGGCATGTTCACCGGCGCCGAGGAGATCAAGACGTCCGCGCAGGCGCAGCTGTGGGGTGGAACGGCAGGTCAGGCGTTCGACCGCTGCTACCACAGCTCATGCGACACCTCGAGCAACATCAACGACACCGCGCTCGACCGCAACGCCGACTCGATCGCCTACGCCGTCTGGAACCTGGCGGGCGCCGCCCAGCCGCCCGGCGAGACCGTCTACTCCGACGATCTTGAGACCGACAAGGGCTGGACCGCCAACCCGGCCGGGACCGACACCGCCACGACCGGCAAGTTCGAGCGCGGCGCCGCCCAGCCCACCACCTACAGCGGAACGGGCCTGCAGCTGGCGCCCGCGGGCGGCAGCAACGACCTGGTCACCGGCGCCTCCGCCGGATCCGACGCCGGGGCGAACGACATCGACGGCGGCGTGACCAGCGTCCAGTCGGCCCCGATCGCCCTGCCCGCCGGGACACTGAACCTGTCGTTCAGCTGGTATCTGGGGCATCTGAACAACGCCTCCAGCGCCGACTACCTGCGCGTACGGGTCGTCGGGACCACGACGAGCACCGTCCTCGACCAGACCGGCGCGGCCTCCAACCGGGCCGCCTCCTGGCAGACGGCCAGTGTGAACGTGTCGTCGTTCGCCGGCCAGACCGTCCGGATCGTGGTCGACGCCGCCGACGCGAGCGGCGGCAGCCTCGTCGAGGCCGGCGTCGACAACCTCAAGATCACCAAGTCCTGAGCCGCCTGTGAAGACGGGTACGGCCCGCCCTGGCACCTAGGGCGAGCCGTACCCACGGACGGCCACCGGGAGCTGCGGCCGTCCTGGGAGGAGGTCAGTAGGCCCAGACCGTCTTCCAGACCGGCGGGGTGTTGACGCCCGAGCCACCGGAGGCGGACGCCACAATCGTGATCTTGTACTTCTTGCCCTTGGTGGACCGCCCGCGGACCTTCACCGGACCGGCGTACTGGGAGAACTTGCCGCCGTCCTTGGACCAGTTCACGCCCTTGTGCTGGTTGTCCTCGGCCCAGGTCTGGTTGAGCATCTCGATGTCTGTCTGGGTCTTCTTGCCCCGGTAGGCCTTGCGCTTGACGTTCACGGCGCAGCTGTACCGGGTCGAGGAGTTGTAGTAGAGCCGGACGTCGCTGACCACGACGAACTTGGCGGAGATCGGCCAGGAGCGGATGAACTTGCCGCTGCAGCCGTACGCTCCGGCCTCGGCGGCGGTCCCTCCCGCGACGATGAGGCCCGACGCGACGGCCCCTGCCATGGCGATCCCGGCGATGCGGTGACGAAGACGCATGGAGAACTCCCTCAGATCGTGGCCGACTTGTCCTTGGAGACGTCGATCGTGACGCCGCCACTGTTGTAGAGCCAGGCGTGGAAGTTGACCCGCTCGCCTTCCTTCAGGTAGCTCGCGTAGCTCTTGCAGACGGTCTTGTTGTAGCCCTTCTTGTTGACCACGCGACCGCCCTTGCCCTTGTAGGGCGCGAACCACTCGATGTCGACGTAGTTGCCCTTGATCTTCGACTTGTTCGTGATGCAGAACTTGTCGCCCTTGGGGGTGAAGCAGGCGTACATCTCGTACGCCTTGCCCACGCAGATGGGCTTGGTGCTGCCGTTGGCGTGGGCGGGGGTGGCGGTGACCGCCATCAGGCCCGCGGCGGCCGTCGCGCCCGCGAGGGCGCCGGCGATCGCTCGGATCCGCATATGAGCTCCTTGGGACGGGCCACCGGGTCGAAAGCCGTGGGCCCGTTGATCACGTTGGGGTCGTGACCTCACACTGGCACAGGTCAGGGGCCCGATCGCTTTGTCCAAGGCGTCTCGGAGGGGTCTCGGACAATTGGACAATCCAGACGTCACAATGGACCCATGTGCCGCAGCATCAAGACACTCAGGCCCCCGTTCACCGAGGACGTGACCGAGGAGGACATGCGGGCCGCCGCGCTCCAGTACGTACGCAAGATCTCCGGCTTCCGCGCGCCCGCCTCGCACAACGCCGAGGCCTTCGACCGGGCCGTCCAGGAGATCGCCGAGAGCACCGCCCGGCTGCTGTCCACGTTGGAGGTGAAGGGCGGACGCCGTTCCGCCTGATCAGTTCCCGGGGGCTAGTTGTGGCAGTCCTGCGCCTTGAGGTCCAGGGCCAGCTCGCTGACCTTGCCCGCGCTCATCAGGAAGCTGTAGGTCGCCTTGGGGTTGCCCGGAACGGCGACGAAGCTGAGGTTCGGCCCCTCCTGGAGGGCCGGATAGACCTTCTTGACCTGCGCCGTCGTGGATCCGAGGCCGATCCCCTGCGGGGTCCGCACGGTCTTGCCCGCGAAGATCGAGGCGATGCCGAGCTTCTTGGAGATGAAGCCCTTGCCGGGCACGACGTCCGAGGCGCCCGGGATCAGGATGAACGAGCCGCAGCCCGCCGAGGGCTTGGACTTGATCTGCACCAGCCCGGTCCCCTTGGCCTGGGCGGCCGTCATCCCCAGCTTGACGCTCCCGAACCCGAACGGGCCGAGCTCGCCCTCCTTCCCGGCGCCGGGATTCGGCTCGCCCGGCGCGATGGGGCGGCTCGGGGCGGCGGCGGGTGTGGTCGCCGAGGGCTGAACGGCCGTGGTCGTCGCGGCGCTCTTGGGCTCCCCGGCCTTCTCAGAACCGCACCCCGCCAGCACCATCACGCCCGCCGTGGCACCCGCCGTAGCGATCACCGGCCACTTCCTCATGAACGCCTCCTTGATCGTTTGGGGATATGACGAGCCCCCACCCCGGATGGTTCGGAGCGGGGGCCACGTCATTCGATCAAGAGGGCGCGCGACCCGATCAGAGCGCGGCGGCGACCAGCTCGGCGATCTGGACGGCATTGAGCGCGGCGCCCTTGCGCAGGTTGTCGCCCGAGGCGAAGAGGGACAGGCCGTTCTCCACGGTCTCGTCGCGGCGGATGCGGCCCACGTACGTGGGGTCCTGACCGGCGGCCTGGAGCGGGGTCGGGATGTCCGAGAGGACCACGCCCGGGGCGCCGGAGAGCAGCTCGGCGGCCCTCTCGGGGCTGATCGACCGGTCGAAACGGGCGTTGATCTGCAGGGAGTGGCCGCTGAAGACCGGCACCCGGACGCACGTTCCGGAGACCTTGAGGCCGGGGATCTCGAGGATCTTGCGGCTCTCGTTGCGGAGCTTCTGCTCCTCGTCGGTCTCGTTCAGGCCGTCGTCCACGATGGCGCCCGCCATCGGCAGCACGTTGAACGCGATGGGCCGCACGTACACCTGCGGCTCGGGGAACTCCACCGCCGCGCCGTCGTGGGTCAGCCGGTCGGCGCCCTCCACGACCTTGCGCGCCTGCTCGTGCAGCTCGGCGACGCCGGACAGGCCGCTGCCCGAGACCGCCTGGTAGGTGGCGACGACCAGGGCGTTCAGCCCGGCCTCCTCGTGGAGCGGGCGCAGCACCGGCATCGCGGCCATCGTGGTGCAGTTGGGGTTGGCGATGATCCCCTTGGGCCGTACGGCCGCGGCGTGCGGGTTGACCTCGGACACCACCAGCGGCACGTCCGGGTCCATCCGCCAGCCGGACGAGTTGTCGATCACGACCGCGCCGTCGGCGGCGACCTTCTCGGCCAGCGCCTTGGACGTGGTCTTGCCCGCGGAGAACAGCACGATGTCGAGCCCGGAGTAGTCCGCCGTGGCCGCGTCCTCGACGACGGCCTCGCCGCCCTTCCACGGGATCGTCCGCCCGGCGGACCTGGCGGAGGCGAAGAGCCGCAGCTCCTCGGCCGGGAACCCGCGCTCGTCCAGGATCTTGAGCATCACGCCGCCTACCTGGCCGGTCGCCCCGACGATCCCGATTCTCATGCCGCTCCCTCACTCGGTTGCCGTGACCTGCGGCAACCGAGTCTGCCCAGGTATCGCGGCGTCCGTCCAATCAATAGTCCTTAGCAGGTTACTTAAGAACTTCTTGAACGTTCCGCCACGAAGCGGGGCTAGAGGTCGTCGCGATCGGCTCCGGGCGAGTCGGGCCGGAAGTACTTGCGGTCCGACTGGACCGCCGCGGCGTCCGCCTCCGCCGCCTTCCTGACCTCATCGGTCGCCGGATCCCCGGTCCGCCAGGGCCCGGTGCCCGACCTCGCGAGCAGAAGCCCCACCACGAACACCAGCAGCAACGCCGCCGCGAAACAGGCGATCACGATCACGATGGTCGTCATCCGGCACCCCCCGGGCCGCGATCCGTCTGCCTCTCCAATACCCAGAGCCAGCACGCCTGACCCCGGGACAACCGGCCACCGGCCAAGTCCGCCTCTAACAGATCACTCTGGGGCGGCCGCCGCTACTCGTCCTCTACGAGGTCATCCTCGTCTTGGTCAACCTCGACTTCGATTCCGTGATGCGCAAGTAGCGCGTCGAGGCCCTTCTCGATGCGCGTGACCCTCTTCAACGTCTCGCTAGAGGTGTCGACCAGGGACGTCATGTCGTCCTCATGGCGGCCGACGCGGGTCTCCAGCGCCTTGACGCGCATCTCAAGCTCGGCGTTGCCCGCCGCGATGCGGTGCTCCTTCACTCGGCCGCTCCCAATCTGGGGGGCGTGGGTCTAAGCGTCAAGGAGGCAGCTCGCGACACTTTCCGTGCATATGACATCACGCTGGGCGATAAGCACCGCAATGGGGTAGGCGGGGGCTAGCGGTAGGCGGGGATGCCGGTGATGGCCTGGCCGAGGACGAGGGTGTGGATCTCCTGGGTGCCCTCGTAGGTGAGGACGGACTCCAGGTTGTTCATGTGGCGGATCACCGGGTATTCGAGGGTGATCCCGTTCGCGCCGAGGATCGTGCGGGCCTGGCGGGCGGTGTCGAGCGCGGCGCGGACGTTGGCCATCTTGCCGAACGAGACCTGCTGCGGTGTGACCTTGCCCTCGTCCTTCAGGCGGCCGATGTGGAGGGCGGTCAGCCCGGCCTGGCCGAGCGCGATCTCCATCCAGGCCAGCTTCTCCTGGGTGAGCTGGAACGATCCGATGGGCTTGCCGAACTGCTCGCGGGTCTTGGCGTACTCCACGGCGGCCTCGTAGCAGGACCGGCCGGCGCCGACCACGCCCCACAGGATCCCGTAGCGGGCCTCGGACAGGCAGCCGAGCGGGCCCTTCAGGCCGGTCACGTCCGGGAGCACGGCGTCGGCGGGCAGGCGGACGTCGTCCAGGACCAGCTCGGAGGTGATCGAGGCGCGGAGCGAGATCTTCTTGTGGATGTCGCTCGCCGTGAAGCCCGGGGTCCCGGCGGGGACGACGAAGCCGCGGATGCCCTCGTCGGTCTTGGCCCAGACGACGGCCACGTCGGCGATCGAGCCGTTCGTGATCCACATCTTGGCGCCGTTCAGCACCCAGTCCGAGCCGTCGCGGTGGGCGCGGGTCAGCATGTCGCCGGGGTCGGAGCCGCGGTCGGGCTCGGTCAGGCCGAAGCAGCCGATGGCCTCGCCCGCGGCCATGCGCGGCAGCCACTCCTGCTTCTGCTCCTCCGAGCCGTACTTGTAGATCGCGGCCATCGCGAGGGAGCCCTGCACGGAGACGAAGCTGCGCAGGCCCGAGTCGGCCGCCTCCAGCTCGCGGCAGGCCACGCCGTACGCCACGGCGCTCATCCCGGCGCACCCGTACCCCTGCAGGTGCATGCCGAGCACGCCCAGCTTGCCGAGCTCGGGACCGAGCTCCCGGGACGGGAACGTGCCCGCTTCGAACCAGTCCCCCACGTGCGGCGTGATCTTCTCGGCCACGAAGGCCCGCACGGTGTCACGGACCATCCGTTCCTCGTCGGTGAGCTGGTCATCGAGGCGAAGCACGTCCATAGGGTTCCTCTCTCCGAGCCCGAGGGGCACTGTGGAATGAGGGTACGACCGGCCGCAAGGCCCATCCGGCCAGGGGTGGACTCAGGGGCGAATCAGGGCGAATCCCGATGTGGAGACCCTTTGCGGCAGGGAATGATCGAAGCATGGACATGGAGAAGAGCAACGACAAACAGCTTCGCCGCACGCGCGACGGCCGGATGATCGCCGGCGTCTGCTCCGGGGCCGGCCGCTTCCTCGGCGTGGACCCCAACATCGTCAGGCTGGCCCTGGCGGTCTTCTGCCTCTTCGGCGGCGCCGGGGTCGCGGCCTACGCGATCGCCTGGGTGCTGATCCCGGAGGAGGGCGCCAGCAAGTCGATCGCCGAGGACCTGTTCCAGAAGGGCAAGGAGAACCCCAAGGTCCAGGAGGTCGTCCAGGACGTCACCCAGAAGACCAAGGACACGGTGAACAAGGCCCGTACCTCCAAGTAACCCCCAGGTCTGAGGGCTTCGGGGTTACGAGGCCGGGGCGGCGGGCCGGACGGTGGCGGTCTTGCCGTTCATGGGAGCGTGACCGTTGACGGGAGCATGGCCGTTCGTCCGCGCTGCGGGAACGGCCTGCCGGCCGACGGTCTCGGCGGAGGCGACGAGGACGTCCTCGGGCGCGCTGTCGAGGATCGGCTCGAGCTCCTGGGTGTCATCGGGATCGGGCCGTTCGTGCATCTCGGCGATCACCTCGCCGCGGACCTGGTTCCAGGTCAGGGTGAGCATGGCGGCGACCGAGAGCCCCAGCACGCCCGCCAGCGCGACCACGGTCTCCGGGCCGAGGACCTGCGCGGCGGCGCCCGCGAGCAGGATGCCGAAGCCCTGACCGGCGAGGATGCCCGACTGGGCGAGGCCGAACGCCTGGCCGCGCCCCTCGGGCGGAACGGCCGCGACGAACGCCGCGTTCGCCGCGAGCTGGTAGGCGCTGCCGACGCCCGACAGCGCCCAGAGCACCACCACGACCCACAGCGGCGGGTAGGTGGCGGCCCCGATCAGCGGGGCGCAGGCGAGCATCGCCATCCAGCCCATCGCGCGGATGCGGTTGGTCGGCCGTACGAACCGGCTGAACAGGAACGCGCCGACCACCATCCCGGTCGGCATCGCCGACATCAGCAGCCCGACGGTCACCGCGTCGCCGCCGAAGCTCGCGGCGTACGGCGCTGCCAGGCCCTCGGGGATCACGTAGAACGCGCACAGCCAGGCGAACGAGATCAGCGAGCGCAGCGTCGGGTCGCCGAAGACCAGCCGGGCGCCGTCCCGCGTTCCGCGCCACAGGCCCAGCGACTGCTTCTCGCGGCGCTGCTTGGTCGCCGGACGCCGCCGCAGCCCCACCACCAGGATCACCGCGGACAGGCCGAACGTGACCGCGTCGACGGCGAGCGCCTGGTAGATCCCGACGGCCACCACGACCGCGCCGCCCGCCAGGAACCCCAGCATCTGCGTGGACTGGTGGGTGATGTTGTTGATCGCCGAACCCGCGACGTACTTGTCGCCGTCCAGCACGTCCGGCAGCAGCGCGGCGCGCGCGGCGGTGAACGGGGCGCCGAGCAGCACGGTCAGGAAGACCAGCACGCACAGCATCCAGAACGGCATCGCCCGCATCGCCTGGAGCACCATCAGCCCGACCAGCCCGACCCGCAGCAGGTCGCAGATCACCATGACCGTACGGCGCGGGAACAGGTCCGCCAGCCCCGACAGGACGGGGCCGCCCACGATCGGCGGGATGTAGGTCAGCGCGTACGCCACGGCCGTCAGCAGCGGCGATTGGGTGCGGTGGTAGACGAGCACCGCCAGCGCCACCTGGGCCAGCTGGTCGCCGACGTTCGAGAGCACCTGGGCAAGCCAGAGTGCGCGGAACTCACCTACGGCGAAGACTTCGCGGTAGGTGGCCTGCGCCTCGGGGGGCCGCCTGTGCCGACCCATCTGCCTTCCTGCCACTCGCGCTCCAGTCGGGTCCGCCCGATGCCCCGGGCGACCCTCCTATTAACTCACGCTGCGTGGCAGTTATGTGACCTACCGTGCCCAATTCATGAAACACTTTGCCTCGTCCGCCCCAGAGGCCCCGCCCGTCAGTATCCGTGCCGGTGAAGCCAGGCGTCGTCGATCCCGAAATGGTGGGCGATCTCGTGGACGACGGTGATCCGGACCTCCTCGACCACCTGATCCGCGGTCTCGCAGATTCGCAGGATCTCATCGCGGTAGATCGAAATGTGATCGGGCAGAACGCCCGCGTACCAGTCACCGCGCTCGGTGAGGGGTACGCCCTGATAAAGACCGAGCAGACCGCGCTGCGGGGCGACGTCCTCGACGACGATGACCACGTTGCGCATGTGCTCGGTGAGCTCGGGCGGGATGGTGTCCAGGGCCTCGGACACCAGATCCTCGAACTCGGCACGGGATAGTTCGATCACAAGACTCATTCTGCTCGACGAACGGAGGCATGGTGCAGGTCCCCAAGGTCGTGAGGACCCTGAGCTCGTGGCGCCCCAGCCGCCCCACCTGGCGGCCAGGCCGTCCCTCGTGGCATTTCCACCGCCCCTCGCGCCCCACCGTCATCAAGTGGACGCGCATCTCGGCCGTGGTCCTCACCGGCCTGGCCGGCGGCTATATCGGCCTGGCCCTGGGCGGCCACGTGGAGACGCAGATCGGCCCCACCAACACTGCGCTCTCCCTGCACCCGTCCTGGACCGGCGGCACCACGATCCAGATCCCCCCGCTGGGCGCCCTGCACCTGGACACCCACTGGGGTCCGATCTCCCTGAACGCCAGCGTCAGCGAGCTCCGCGAAGCCGAAGCCCGGAAGCTGATCCAGGACGACAACGCCGTCGACCACCTCACCACCCAGATCGGCGGCCAGCTCCGCCACGGCATGATCATCATGATCCTCCGCGCTGTGGGCCTCGCCCTGGCCTTCTCCTTCCTGGCAGCCCTGGCGATCTTCCGCTCCTGGCGCCAGGCCCTCATCTCCCTGGGCTCGGCCACCGCAGGCCTCGTAGCCCTCTCAGCCCTGGCCTACTGGACGTTCAACCCCCAGGCCATCGCCGAGCCGCGCTACACCGGCCTCCTGGCGAACGCGCCCCAGGTGGTCGGCGACACCCGCAACCTGGTCGAGCGCTTCACCGCCTACCGGGCCCAGCTGGCCCGCCAAGTGGTCAATCTCTCAAAGCTCTACGCCGCCACATCCACCCTCCCCACCTACGAGCCCGACCCCTCGACCCTGCGCGTCCTGCACGTCTCCGACATCCACATCAACCCGGCCGCCTGGAACGTCATCCGTTCCGTCACCAACCAGTTCCAGGCCGACATGATCATCGACACCGGCGACATCTCCGACCACGGCAGCGCCCCCGAGGACAAGTTCGTCAACGACATCAGCTCGCTGAAGGTCCCCTACGTCTACGTCCGCGGCAACCACGACTCCAAGGCCACCCAGAAAGCCGTCGCCCGTCAAAAGAACGCCATCGTCCTCGACAACCAGCTCCGCGAAGTCGACGGCCTCCGCATCTACGGCGTGGGCGACCCCCGCTTCACCCCCGACAAGTCCACCCGAGACGACAACGTCGGCAACGACCAACTCCACGCCCTGGGCGCCGAACAGGCCGCCAGGCTCCGCCTTTCCGGAACGGCACCCGACCTGGTAGCCGTCCACGACCCCGCCCAGGCCCAAGGCTTCTCCGGCCTGACCTCCCTCCTCCTCTCGGGCCACCTCCACGAGCGCTCCACCAAACTCCTCCCCACCGGCACCCGCCTCTTCGTCCAAGGCTCCACAGGCGGCGCCGGCCTACGCGGCCTGGAGCACGAGGAACCCACCCCCATCGAGCTCTCCGTCCTCTACTTCAGCCGCGCCACCCACCGCCTCCAAGGCTGGGACGACCTCCGCCTAGGCGGCCTGGGCCTGACCTCCGCCCAGATCGAACGCCACCTCGAGCCCAAGCCCGACCGAGCCATAACCGCCGACAACACCCCCACCCCCAACCCAACGTCCCCATCCCCCACGTTCCCCTCCCTACCTCCCTCCCAGTGGCCCTCCACCTCCCCGTCCCCCACCCGAACGTCCTCACCCGGCTAACCGCTTATGCGTCCACCCTGGTTGTCCCCTATGCTTGGCATGGTCAAGGCCCCCTTCGTCTAGCGGCCTAGGACGCCGCCCTTTCAAGGCGGTAGCGCCGGTTCGAATCCGGTAGGGGGTACCAGAAGCATGGGAGCGGCGATGATCGCTGCCCCCCGGACGGTGCCATCACCATTACCCGCACGTCCACGTTGCGCGGAGTCCGCCGCCGGACGTGACAGGGGACCTCGTCGGGGTAGCTGCACCGCTAGGCGATCACGCTGTCGACGGCCGGTCCCTGCCCTGTTCCAGAGCTTCCGCGATTGCGGTGAACTCGGCGAGAGCGGTGGTCAGATCCTCGACGATCTCGCGGGCAATAACCTCGGGCGGGAGAAGCTTGTCGGAATCCTCCAGGCTGGGGTCCTTCAGCCAGGTAATGTCGAAGTTGACCTTGTCTCGCACTATGAGCTCGTCATAGGTGAACGGCTTGAACCGTTCGGTCTCGACGCGGTGCTCGCGAGGCTCGCCAGGTCGATAGCACTTGACGAAGTCGTCTAGATGCTCACGGCTGAGTCGGTTTTGTTTGAGGGTGAAATGCTGGCCGGTGCGGAAGTCGTACACCCACATCTTGGAGGTCCAAGGAACGTCAGGCCGGGCTGGCTTCTTATCAAAGAAGAGCACGTTAGCCTGGACGCCCCCCGCATAGAAGATGCCCTTTGGAAGCCGCAGCAGGGTATGAACGTCGAACTGCCTGAGGAGCCGTCGCCGGATTACTTCACCGGCACCTCCCTCGAACAGCACGTTATCGGGCAGGACTATACCTGCGCGCCCCGGGATGCCGAGCATCGAAGCGATGTGCTGGACGAAGTTGAGCTGCTTGTTCTTAGTCGTGGCCCAGAAGTCCTGCCGGGTGTACTCGATGTCTTCCCGGCCGGCACGCCCATCCTCACCCACGACAGTAATGGATGACTTGCGGCCAAACGGCGGATTGGCCAAGATTACGCTGGGATACGTATGGGCTGGCTCAGCCAGAGCGTCTCTGACTTCGATCAGTGAACGGCCGTTGGGTTTGCCAATGCCGTGTAGCAGCATATTCATAGCCGCCAATCTAGCCGTACCATCAACCAGTTCGACTCCACTAATACCCCCACCAGCAAGCCGATCGCGCTGCTCGGGAGTCAGATTGTTGCCGTGGTGGTGCTGGATGTAGTCGTGAACCGCCAGAAGAAAGCCACCGGTACCGCAGGCCGGGTCGCAGATCAAATCGTCCGGACCGGGCTGGATGCAGCTAACCATGGCGGCGATCAGCTCGCGGGGGGTGAAGTACTGCCCGGCCCCGGACTTGATGTCCTCGGCTCCCTTGGCCAGCAGCTCCTCGTAGGCGTCGCCCTTCACATCGACACCCTGGCTGGACCACTGCTCCTTATCGATTAGATCGACGATCAGCTTTTTTAGCTTGGAGGGGTCCTGGATTCGGTTCTGAGCCTTCCGGAAAATGACTCCGAGCGTGTCCTTACGTTGCCCAAATTCCCGCAGGATGTGGTTGTAGGTATCCTCGAGCTCTTGGCCATCGGAATCCAGGAGCCACTGCCAGGCATCTCCCACCGGCTTGAGCGCCAGGTCTGGGAAACTCTTGCGGTTGGCGCGTTCATGGCCCATCTTCAAGAACAGCAGAAACGTCAGCTGTTCGACGTAGTCGATCGTGGAAACCCCATCGTCCCGCAGCACATCACAGTAGTTCCACAATCTTGCGACCAGCCGTCGCGTCTGCGCAGTGCTCACAGCAATGTCTCTTTCTGGGGCGCTTCCTTGCCCCTGCTCCGCGTCCGCCTTGTCGGCCCCTGTGCCGCGCGTTCTGCTCGGTTCCGTTCCAGCATTGCCGAGGCAGGTTCATCCATCGGACCCTGCTCCGACAGCCGCCCTGCGAACGCCTCCGCCAGCAGAGACTTCCGCAGCTTGTACGCGCGAGCCAGGGATGTGCGAGCTGCCTGGTAGGTACCGTCGAGAAGCGTTAGATATTGCTCTGCCTCAGTGACCAGGCGTTCTTGCTCCTCAAACGGTGGCAGAGGAACTGGCAGCATCTTTATTTTGGAGAGACTGATCGAAGCCAGATTGACGCTCTGTTTGCCGTTGATCTCGCACCAGCGTTTACCGAAGCCGTTGGCGTGCCAGGCCAATAGCTTGGGATGGAGGATGCCATCCAATATACGGGCACGGAAGACATGGTTTTGGTGGATGCAGCCGGAAATCTGTCCCTCCCAAATCCAGCCGCGACCAAGTTTGTCTCGGTCTCCACCTTCATTAAGGAGGACGTCGCCTACTTGAAGTTCTAGCTGCTTCGCCTTTTTTGAAGGAACACGAATGGAGCTTACATTGGTCAGGTCAAGTCGTCCGCGCTGGACATTAGCGACCCGCAGGTAGGGAACTTCGGGCAGTGTGGGATCGCTCTGTTTCTTGCTGTCCTTCGTGACACCCCCGACGACTTCGGCTATCTCGCCCAACCGAGTCCAGTTCCAGTGATTCGGGATATTGGGGAGGTCGCCATCGACGGAATTCGCAGGCGAGGGCCCGGCGGGACCCAGGTCAGAATTTGACCTAGCTGAAAACTTTCCGGTACAGGATGCGGCCATGAGTGCATCACGAAATCTATCGATACGCTCAATCAGGTTAGCGATCTGTCCAATGCCACGTTCAATGCGGGAGAGGCTCTCCTCGAGAGTTTCAACGATGCGGATTTGTTCATTCTTTGGCGGTATGACTATCGGCCATGAACGAAGAATTGTCTGGCTTATGTTTGGCTGAGCGGCGCCTTTTCCGGCCTTGACAAGGTCCTCTCTCTGAGAATGTAGATACCAAAAGAGAAATTTATGGTCCATGACGGACGTAAAGACTCTAGCGTGTGCAATCGCCTGGTTTGTTGCCAATGGGACGGAATTGATTCCAAGTCGGCCAATCGATGCGCCATACATGGCGATCAGTACAGTTCCTGCAGGGATGACCCGGGCAGAACTGTTGGCGAGCCCTTCCTCGGTTATTAGACTTGTTGTACTGCCCACTACGCCATCAGTGAGATCGCCGATCGTAGCCCAAGGAATACTTCCGCCGTAATAACGAGGGTCACCCGTCTTGGGAGTGCCACCACTTCCCCAAACAGCGATATCGCCAAGAGTTGCTCTTGTCCAGCCAGATGGCAGTTCGGTCATGCGATTAGGTTCCGGTTCAGGTCGCTGAGAAGGATCGCGGCGTTGGCATCCCCGAAGGTGTGCAGGAAGCCATCGATGCCGCCACGGTCGGTGAAGGGAGGCTTGTCGAGTTCGGTGTGGTCGACGGCTGCGTGGGTGATGACTACGTCGCAGATGTGGTCTAGCCACCATCGCTGGTCGGCGGTGAACTCGACTCCGGCATGCTGTTGCTTCACAAGCCAGGCAGCGTAGCGCTCCTCCACGACACTGCGGTGCGGTTTGGGTTCGGTGTCGAGGCCGAGCTCGTAGCGGATGAGGCCGATGAGGTCGACAGGGCCGTGCTGGGCGCCGCGCTTGTCTGCGGCGAGGTTGAGGCGTTCGTATGACCGCCACAGCTCATCAGGCGTCCACTCGTGCGGCGGCCTGGCGATACGTGCAGCTAGCTCTTTGAGTTTGGCGTAGGCCGCGCGGCCAGGCAGGCCGCTGCGGTAGGCGGCTTCGATTGCCGTGATCTCTTCCCGGTGTTCGTCCAGGTAGGTCCGCCAGGAGGTGACGACCTCCTGGGCGCGCAACTTGGGGTCCTGGGCGGCGGCGTCGATCAGAGTGTCACGATTGACCTCGTCCCAGTAGATGTCGTGGGCGCGGCGGATCTCCAGGAGCCGACGACGGAGCTCAGCGTTTTCGGCGAGTGGCCGGACCGCTTGGACGACCAGGGAGTGGACCGCAGCCTTGCCTCCGGTGTCGTGGGCCTCCTGCAACGTGTCGGGGTCGGCGCAACCTGAGACCGAGGCGATCACCTCGGCGAGCGGTCGGCCGGCCAGGGCCTCCAGCTCGTTGCGCTCGTCTGGAGTGATCTGTCTGTTGAGGCGGGCTAGGCGGCCAGCCAGGGTCGACGCCTCATCTGGGCTGATGGTCAGGTTGCCGACTTTCTTGAGTAGGGCCTCGAAGCTGATCTGCTTTTCGCTGTGCTGCATCAGCGGAGTCGCGTCCACTCGGGGCGAGTCGGTAACGCCAACGGCATCGACAATGACGAAGCGGTCTTTGCTCTCTACGTCGGGTGTGACCTGCTTAAGCTCACCCGGTTCGACGGTACGTGCGCCTCGGCCCTTCATCTGCTCGAACAAAGCCCAGCTCTTGACCTCGTTGAGGAAGAACACGCACTCCAGGGGACGGATGTCGGTCCCAGTGGCGATCATGTTGACGGTAACGGCGATTCGAAGGTCTGGGGAGTTGCGGAACTCGGCGATCAGCGCATCGGGGTCCGCGGCCTTGTAGGTAATCTTCTTGCAGAAATCGTTGCCCTTGCCGAAGACAGTGCGGGCCATGTTCACGATCTCCTCGGCGTGGTTGTCGTCCACGGCGAAGATCAGTGTCTTGGGTACGTAGGCACGGCCGGGGAAGATTTCGGTGAACAGCCGTTCTCGGAAGGTCTCCATGACCAGCCGGAGTTGCCCAGTGCTGATGACCTTGCGACCCAGCTGTGTGCCTGTCCAGGTGAAGTCTTCGTCGAGCTCCTCGTACCGCTTGCGGCGGGTGGGGCGGCTCATGATCGGAACCACGATGCCCTGATCGATGGTGGCGCCCTGTTCGGCGTGCTCGGTACGGATGCGGTAGACGTCAAAGTCGACGTTGACGGCGTCTGCGACCGATTCGCGGTAGGTGTATTCGCTGACCAGGTTCTGGTGGAAGAAGCCGAAAGTCTGCTTGACCGGGGTGGCAGTGAGGCCGACCAGGAAAGCGTCGAAGTACTCAAGCACCTGCCGCCATACGCCGTAGATCGACCGGTGGCATTCGTCCACGATGATCAGATCGAAGGTCTCCGGTGGTAGGTCGGCGCTGTAGGCGACCTCGACGACGTCGCCGGCGTCGTAAGAGTCGTATGCCTCGTCCTCGACCTCGGGATCTACCGGCTCGCCGCGCAGTCGGGCATACAGGCGCTGCACGGTGGAGATGACGACCTTGGTCGAGTCCTGCATGGCGGCGGCGCCCAGCCGCTCAACGTTGTAGAGCTCTGTGAACTTGCGGCCGTCGTCGGGGGTGATGAAGTTGTCGAACTCGGTATAGGCCTGCTTGCCGAGATTGTTGCGGTCTACCAGGAACAGCACCCGTCGGGCCTTGGCGTACCTCAGCAACCGATAGGTCTGGGTGACCGCCATGTAGGTCTTGCCCGCGCCGGTAGCCATCTGGATTAGCCCCCGGGGCTCGTCCCGGGCAAGCGACTCCTCCAGGCCCGCCACCGCGCGCGCCTGGGCTCCACGCAAGCCCCGTGGGTCCAGTTCTGGGAGCTCTCGAATCTTGGCCCGCAAGGTGGGAATCTCGGGCTCGGCGTCTGCATCGCGCATCCAGCGGGCGAGTGTCTCGGGCCTGTGGAAGGAGAAAACAGGGCGCGCACGCGGTGAGGGATCAAGGGTGTTGGTGAAGTGGGTCTCGACCGCAGTGGTCTCGTATCGGAACGGCAGCGGGATCCGCCAGGCGGCGAACTGCTGGGAGGCCGTCAATCTGTCGGCGTAGCGGGCGGACTGCGCCTCCACCGGTGTGAGGATCACCCCTTCACGCTTGGCCTCGATGACTCCGACAATCTTGTGATCCACGTGCAGCAGATAGTCGGCGACCCCCTTGGCGGTCGGCACCTCGCGGACGGCCACCCCTTGGCCAGCGAAGAGGTTAACGTCGTTGGCGTCCTGGACATCCCAGCCCGCCAGCCGCAGCTGTTCATCTACTCGCTCGCGAACCTCAGCCTCAGTCAGCGGTTCCCCAGCCACGTGCTGAGCGCGGGCGATGAAGGCATCGCGCTGCGCGGGGCGAACCTTAGGAGCGCTGGCCAACTGGGAAGCAAATCTGGCCTGGGCTGCGACAAGCTCCTGCTGACCCTGCGCAACGAGCGAACGCAGCGCCTCGCGATCGGCCAGGGCCCGAGCCAGTTCTTCCTCCGCCTGGCGACGAGCGCGGGCCTCGGCCTCCAGTTTGGAGACCTGGCCATCCCGGGCCACCTTGACCGCGGCAAGCCGTTCACGGAGACGCTCCAACTCTCGGTGAAGCTGCTCCAGCTCCGCGTTCTCACTTGGTGACGTTGCGGGCTGGGTGACGGGGTCGGGCGGCGGGACGAATCCCTCCGGTGCCGGATCGTCGCAGGATGCGAGGTGGAACCAGACGCCGAGTTCGAAGCACGCCCGGACACAAGACAAAGCCGCACGCACGTCACCCCAATGAGAATGGACGGCCCGATTCCCAGAGATGCGGACATCATCAAATGCCCGGCGGATCTTGGGGACGAGAACGCCCGCCTCGGCGAGTGCCTTAACTCGGGCACCCTGCGTCGTCCCCTGAACCGGCGTCTGCGTGCGGGTAACGAGGAGCTTCGCCAAGGTCTCCGTAAAACGTCGAGCCTTGGCCATCGCCGAGTCTGGGTCGCTGTAAATATACGCCTCGGCTGTTGCCCCATCCAGGACGAGCAGAGGCTCGTGCTGGAACAGGTAGCCGAAGTTCCGCGAACGTTGCGCCAGCTCTTCGATCGAGTCGGCCATGTCCCTCATCCCACGCTCTAGAGGTTTCCAAGAACGTTGCAGAATATCGAAATCAACCGATTCTTCCCACAAGTTTACGATGATTGGTTGAGGTCCGGTTCGAGCTGTGTTCCCGTTGACGCCAAGTCTGAACGGCCTAGAGCGCGACTCGTTTAGTGGACGCTCGTTAGTTGGGACGTGCCGAACTTCATCGAACGACTGGTCCTGGATGAGCTGTGGGAGCTGCTCCAACGAGTGGTTCCCACTAGTCCGGCAGCGGGAGCATCTGAGCGGTAGTTCCGTCGCTGCTGCGGGGCAGTGAGCTCATGGTGTCGAGGAGGAGGTCGACCAGCCGTCCAGGCGGGGAGTAGCCGTCGGCCTGGCCGATCAGGTGGTCGCGTACTCGGTGCTTGCGTGCTGCGGCGGTCCGGGCGGCCCTGTAAGCCGGGTCGGCGGCGATTTCGCGTGCGAGTTCGGGGAGGCGTTGTTCGGCTCCGGAGTACTGACGCTGTTCCTCGACGGTGGCCGCGTCCAAGGCGTGGGAGATTGCCCGCCACCGAATATGGTCGAGCTCGCGTTCGGGCAGTTCCTGATCGATGTTGGTCGCGATGTGGGCTTTGGCGACCCGGCGGCGGCCGGTTTCGCTGGTGGCGGCGCGGAACGCTGGGAGGGCGAGCAGTTCGGCTGCAAGCAGCTCGATGTGCCTCTCCTCTTCGGCCTCGGACAACTCGAGGTCGTCAGTGCCGGGCGCGTCAGGTTGCAGGCCGCGCAAGGCCTCCTGCAACTCCTGGTGCCAGGTGGCGTCGTCGGTGGACCAGAAGTGTGGAACGCCGTCGGCGAGGAACGCAGCCTCCAGACTGATTGGCCAGCCTAGGAATCGGCTGGCGGTCTTGCTAAGCGCGCGCATCTTGCGACTGAGCTCGGTCTGCGCCTCCGTTTGGGCCGCATCGTCTGAGTGGTCGGCGTCGTCTGGGTCGTGCATCTCCTCCAGGTCGTCGATGTCGAAACGGGTCGCCTCTAGGTAGAACAGCTTCTGCCCGCTGGTTGCCGCAAGTTTCACGAACGCCTCAGCGGTCATGTCACCGATGTCCATCCGGACTGTTACCGCACCTTGCGCGGCGAACGGCGTGACCGGCACGAGGGTCAGATCGTGCGCCGCTGCAAGCTTGGTGATCTGTTCCGCCAGCCGGGACTGTTCATCGGTTGCCGTCTTCGGGCTCATCGCAGTCGCCTTTCCGGAGGAAGATCATTAATGGGTAGACGGTAAGCGGTCCGCACCTGATCAGAAGTGATCAGCGAGGAAGGAGACGGAGGCGATCCTCGCGGCCTCCGTGTACGCGGATGGCCGGACGAATTGTCAACCGAGAGTGGACCGTGCTGACGGCTCGGGCTGTCGGCCCACCTACCGAGGCCAGTACTTCGGCGGGTCCTTTCGAGGGTCGGTGACCTCGAACCGGCCAGCCGGATTCAGACCAGCGATGCGCACAAGGCGCTGGCCATCGGCATCCTCGAGCTCGGCGACCAAGCCCGGCATCGCGCCGATGACCGCGCCCATGGCCAGCGCCAGGCCCTCGCGGCCCTTGTGCCGCTGAGCAAAACGGACATGGTGGACCTTGGCCTTCTTGATGGCGTCGGTCTCGTCCGGGTCTTCGAGTTGGCGGCCGTCGCGGGTCAGGAACAGGTCATACCGGCGGGTGCGTGCGTCGAGCAACAGCGGGATGTCGTTCTTGCTCTTCCAATTGTTGGAGATCACGTGATGGACGGTGTGTCTCGGCAGCAGTGCCTCTAGTACTTGGACTAGCTGCACAGGGGAGTTCTCATCGATGAGGATGCGCATCCCAGACTCAGCTCAATGGGGGTCGGGCCGGGCGGCGGTGGCCGGGCGGGGGGCGGCTCAGGCGGCGCGGCGGGGTAGGTCGTAGCTGTTGACGTACCGCGCGAACGCGACCGCGTCCCGTGCGGCATCGGCGCTTACCGCCGGGTAGAAGTCGCTGATCTTCTCCGGTGCCACGCCATCGTCGACGAGCTCGGCAACTAGGTCGTATGGCACTCGCGTGCCGCGTACGACCGGATGCCCGCCCTGGGTCGCCGGATCTACTTCCACGTTCGCGTTGGGGTGGAACAGGTGGGGGATCACCACACCGGCGCGTATTGGGAAGGGCTCCACGATCTCGCCCATGACGACTACGAGCTGCCGCTGGCCCGGTTTGCCGGTGAGGTCCACCGCGTCCTCGTCTGTGACCAGCTGAATCCGCGTCCCATCGCTGACGAGCTTGTACTGCGACAGGTGCTCGCGCTCGCCCAGATCGCGGAGATTTCCGATGGCCTTTCGCACACGCTGCAGGGAGCTGAGCTGGCGCAACCGCACGCAGGTGCGGAGCGCCAGAACGTCGCGGAAGGAGTACAGCGCGGTCGGCGACGTGGCAATCTCGGGCTCAAGGACGACGCCAGCGGGAGTCTCACGACGCCAGTGGCGCAACTGGCTGACTGTCGCGCCGGACAACGCCGCGGCCATCTTGGTCGTGTACGCCACCCCGCTCGCCTCCCTCGTCCACTGTCCGCATTGTCCATCACACTGTTCCCCTGATCACACGTGTACCCCCGTCCAGGTAGGGCCGCTAACTCGATGGAACTAAATGTGTACAGCGCGGCGCTTCAGTTGGTCTTGTGATGACCGAAGTCGGCCGCCCGAAGGACCCGGCCCAGCAATCGCGCGGAGGAATCGGCGCCTCGCCGCCTTGGCCCCGAGTCCGAGGCATTACTCACGCTGAAGGCGTTGTCTTATGACACGGAGAGCTACCGTGTCACCCGTTAGGAGATCCTGGGAACGCCAGAAGTCCCATCCGTTGGTCGATGCGGTGCGGTCGGACAGATCTGGGTTGACGTGCTTCTTCGCTGCGACGCTTGCAGCAGTGAGTGAGGGGTGGGTGCCACCGTTGAACTTGATGTGGCCGTTCTCCAAGAGCTCGGCGCGTAGAGCCTGTCCAGCGTAGGTGGCTTCCAGCTTGGTTCCGGCTCTTAGGCGGCCGGTGCGGAGCAGATCGTTGATGCTGGGAGCTCGACTGCCTGCGGTTTGTGACAGTCCTGCACTCGGTTGAGTGGGTTGGGCCGGCAGCTCCGAAGCATCCGGCCCCCGGTCGGCCTTTTCAGATTCAAAGGTCGGTCGAAGGTGCGCGAGGCTGGCCCGGATGTCATGGGCCGAGAGACCGGTGGTGTGTCGTGAGATGAGAGACACGGCCTCATCGTGTGGCTTCGGCCCGCATATCAGTTCGGTTAGCGTCGCCCGGACCTGCTCATCGATCTTGGCCGCGTGCCACTGAGCGTCGAGTGTCCCATCGGTGATGCTGGCTTTGCTCAGGAGGTGTAGCAGGTTCGATGCTTCGTCGCTGGCGGTCAGCGTGGCCTTGAAGAGCTTCTCGGCGGCGGGGACGGGGGCGTGAGTGTTGTAGATCCGCCACTCACGGGCGTTGGTGAGCGCGACCCAGGGGACACCCGCGACCGTGGCGTAGCTGATGCTCTGGGCTATCCAGCGGTGATCGTCCAGATTCTTGGTGATGGCCTTCGCTTCCACGAAGAGCCGCGGTTGGCCACTGATTAGGAGGGCGTAGTCGACGGGGTTTTCCCAACCGGCTCGCCGGTAGCTGCGGCGGACCTCCCGCGGCTGATAGATGTCCCAGCCGAGCGCCTGAATGACGGGATCGATCAACACAGCTCGGGTGTCGTCTTCGATCAGGTCAAGGCCGTCCCGATCGAAGTCGTTCAGCCGGTCTACGCACCTAGCGACCACCGCCCCCAGGGACTCCATGCACGCACCCACCTCCGTTGGAGCAGAGCTCTCCTGGGTTTTCCGCACCGGAGCCCCTGTTCGTTACGGAGAGAAACGCTGTTCTCACTTTCCACTCAGGTTGATGTCCTTCTCAGGCAAGCCTGCGGGCGCGCTCTGGCAGGTCTTGCCGATCCGTAACTCTGGGCCTTGGCGTGTCGGGTAGGCGCATGCTCACGGACCGTGATGATCCTTAAGGTGTGGCGATCTTGCGTGACCGGGCTACATGCCTGCTGGTCACGGTATGCACTCGGGGAGGCGGCATGGCTGCGGCGTTGAGGACGGCCACCGGGATTGAGCATCGAGGCGGCTCGTGGGTTCCCCGGGTCACGGTGCCCCTCGGGGTGGTGATGGGCCTGGCATTGTTCGGCGGTGGACCGGTCGAGGCAGCTGAGGACCGACGGGACTGCGTGGACCTGAAGGGCGCAGCCGCCAACATGTTCAACCAGGACAAGCTGTGCGCCAACCTGGGGAGCCAGCTCGGTACCCGCAATCCCGACATGGGCAAGGCTCTGCGTAACTCGGTCCGCCAGCCGGAAAGCGCCCCCAAGCGCTCGGGAACCCACGACGTACGTTCGCCCACACGAAGGCCGCGCACGGGCACGCAGAGCACCGGGACACGGCGGCCGTCTGCCTCCATCTCACAGAGCGGCCAGGCCGGAGCCCGGCACCACGGCGGGTCTGGCGGAAAGCGCTCCGACAAGCAATCCGCTGCCGTGCCGGAAGTGTCGCGTCCTGCTACACCTGCCTCTGCGGTCCCGCCGGCCAAGGTGCCCTTCTCCTCGAAACCCCGGGCCGAGTCGAGGTCCGGGTACGCCCCTGAGGGCTCGTCACACTGGCTGATGGGGGGAATGGCGGGAGCTTCGCTCGCTGCGCTCCTGGGCGTCTGGGTCTTGATGCGGCACCGTCCGGCCCTCGCACTGACCGGAATCACGGGCTTGCGGCGTCGACGTCGGCGCGAGGAACATGCGGCGGTTGCCACGGCGGTCACCGAACCGGCCAGACTGCAACCCTCTAGAGCCCACCCGGCGAAGATCGCTGTGGGGTCCAAAGGCGCTGTGCTGGTGGAGCTTGACTTGAGCCAGGCGGGCGGGCTGCGCGTGGTGGGCGCCGGGGGCGAGCAGTTCCAGCGCGTGGTCATCGCGGATCTTCTTTCCGAGGCTATTCGCGGGAGGCGCCGGGTGGTGACCACCCGCGCCGCTCTCACTGCGGTGTTCGGGGCGGGTCTGGGTGAACAGATCGCCGATGCCGGTGTCGGGAACCTTCATCTGGCTGCGACCGCGAACGGCGTCCTGGACTTCATTGGGGGCGAAGTCGTTGGGCAGGTTGGCCGTTGCCAGGACACCAAACTCGACGCCACCGGAGAGGCACCGGGTCCGCCAGCCGAGACACCGCTCGTCGGTGTTCTCGACGCCGCCGTTGAGCCTGCCCGTGCTGTCTATGAGCTGCAGCGTGGCGCGGAGTTTGGCGTCGGCGCGGTGGTTCTGGGCGACTGGCCACACGGCACCACTCTGGCCATCGACGGAAGCGGCTTGATCAGCGACGCCATCGGGCAGGGTGCCCACGGTCTTACCGGAACTCAAGTCACCCTCCTGGACGAAGGCCGCGCGCGCCAAGTGCTCCAGGCCGCGGGCATCGCTACTTCAACGTTGGCCACTCCGCCAGACGGCATGACCACGGCCATGCCGCCGAGGGCAGTTGTGACCGACCTTCAGGCGCCTCCGGGCCTTGTTCGGCTTATCGGCCGGGTAGCCGTCGAAGGGCCTGGTGGACAGTTCGGCGTGCACAAATCCCCCGACATGCAGGCCCTGCTAGCTCTGCTGGCGCGCAACCGGACAACGCTGCTCACCGAGAACACCATCGTGGAGATGCTCTGGGACGGTGCCGCACCGTCCCCGAACCGATTCAAGACCGTGCTGAAGACCACCCGCACCAAGCTGTGCGGCGCTCTCGGCGTGCCTCACAACCAGGGCATCACCGTGATCGGTAACACCGGCGGAAACGGCTACAGCCTCGTCCAGAAGGCTTTTACCTGCGATGTATGGCAGCTCCGCGACCTGCTCGCCCTGGCCGCCGCCAGCAGTGATCAGAAGGCGGCAGCTCTGAACGCCGCAGTCGATCTGTACACCGGGCCCTACCTGCCCAATGTCCCGCACGACTGGGCTCGGAGCGATGCCCGCGACCTCAATCGCGACATCGTTCAAGCTCTGACCCAGCTTGCCGACATGGCCACCACGCCCGATGAGACGCTTCTGCATCTCGATCGCGCCGCGGGCCTCGACCCCGCCGCAGAGCACCTGTGCCGCCAGCGCATGAGCATCCTCGCCGACCTCGGCCGGATCACCGCAGTGCACAACACCTACGAACGGCTCACCGAAACGCTTCGCGACCGCAGGAGGCTGCCCGACCGGCGCACCGCGGACCTCTACCGGAGACTGACCAGCAATAGCTGATGATGCACCTGAACGGGTGCCGGCCGGGCGCAAGGACCTTGGCAGGGGGCGGACCGCGCATCCAAAGCGCGGTGATGCCACCTCGTAAGGGCTGGGTCGTTCCCCGGTCGGCTACCGGTCCAACTTGTAGGGTCGATGTCATGCGCGCGCGTTCGGCGACCATCCCGCCCGCAAGGGCGCCCAAAGAGCCCAAGCTTCCAAAATCGCTCGCCGCGGCGACCGAGGCTGACACTGAGCTCGCTCATGACGGTAAGTACCTGTCGCTGGAGTACGGGCAGGTGACCGTGACGGGAGACGGCGCCGAGGATATTGAGTTTGAGCGCTGCCGGTTCAACCAGACGCGTTTCTCCGGAGTCACTGCTCACCGTGCTGGCTTCGCTGATGTGGTCTTCCAGGGTTGTGACCTGGCGAACGGGCGGCTGTTCAGCTCGAGGATCTTCAACGCGACCGTCAGCAACTGTCGGATGACCGGGCTTCATATGCCCGAGGGCGGCCTGCGCGACGTGGTGTTTGACGGATGCCGGATCGACCTGGCCAGCTTCCGTTTCACGCACCTGAAGGACGTTGTCTTCCGGGACTGCAATCTGGCCGAGTCCAACTTCCAGCAGGCCGAACTCCAGAACGTCCGCTTCGAGCGCTGCAAGCTCGTCGCCACCCAGTTCAGCAACGTCTCGATGAACGCAGTCCGGTTCGCCGGATGCGACCTCAACGGCGTGCGCGGCATCACCAGCTTCGACGGCGCAATAGTCTCCAGCGCCGACGCCATGAGCTTGTTGCACGCTCTGGCATCGGCGCTGGGGATCACGATCGAAGACTAGGCAGCGAGCCTCTCGCGGGTGAGGCCGCTCTCGACCGCGGCGAAGTTCAACGTTCGGGCGAACGTCGCCAGCTCGTCTAGGAGCGTCTGGCCGTAGGGAGTGAAGAGGTCGCGCTTGGCCTCAAGGCCCGTGCAGCAGTCGTTGAGTGACTCGGCGAAGGCGTCGACGAGGGCAGAGTCGCCACGGGCGTCCTGCATGTACATGAGCGGCACCGCCACGACGGCGGAGTGAAACGCCTTGTCGAACGGGCGCAGTTCGCCGACTTTGACCGCGCTCACTACGCGGTTCTCGTGCTCGGCGAGCTCGGTCGTAGGGAGTCGGTAGAGCCTGTTCACCATGTCGAGGATGAACAGGTTGAGGTGCGTCATCTCGTGGACGATGGTCTCGGCGAAGTCGTACATGCCCCAGTTGGGTCCGGGGCTCATGGCTACCAGGCCGGGGAGATGGGATGCCGAGCCGCCGCCGGTGGAGGCGGAGTGCAGCAGCACGATGTCGGTGATCAGGAGATCACACAGGTATCCCAGTGCGGGGAAGTTCTCGCGCGTGTAGGCCATGGCGAGCTCGACCTGAGCTGACCAGGCCTTGAGGCGAAGGGGCCCTGAGGCTTGCAGGCCGACGAAGATGTTCTCGAATACGTGGTGGTCGACTAGATAGGTGCCCCAGGCGTCGCCCTCGTCGCTGATACAGACGCCATTGAGCGGCGGGGTGATCGGGCGCATCTGCGCCAGAGTGGCCCGGTAGGCACTGCCGAGGCTGGGTACGGCGGGGAAGGCATCCCCCGATGCGTGGACCAGCCTCCCCACGGATTCCACTGAGTGCGGGACGTTGAGGAAATGCATGAGGGATGCCTCCTTCATCTAGGCCGGCGCCGGGGTCAGGTCCAGCCGCCCATCATCGAGACGTTGTCGGCGGCCGTGAACTCCGCCAGGTTCTGCTGGGCGCTCGCGCACTGGTCCTCGGCGGTCAGCGCCACACGGGCCAGGACGTTGTCGGCGAGCGAGTCCAGTGCGGCGGTGTCGGCGATGTTGGGGCGGGTCTCGTTGAGGATGTTCGCCATTGGCTTCTCCTTGGTCTTGAGGGCTATGTCCGTGACAGGAGATACAGAAGTACAAGGGTCAGCAGGGCATAGATCACCCCTTTCAGGTCGCTCCATCTCTTGGCTTTCAGGCTGGTCAGCTTGCTGTGCACATCCCTGATGTCGGCTCTGGTCCGGCGGAGCACCGCCACCTGATAGCCCGCGACGAAGACCGCGACGACACCGAAAAAGAGCGCGAGATTCACCTGTGGTCCTCCTTAGGGGGACCGGCAGCTTGGTGGTCTGCCTTGGCTGGTCTCCGGTGGGCTCATGTCGGCGCCCCTTTCCCTCTGATCACACTCGCGATCGCCCACGCCACTTCTGCCGTCTGGTTAGGTTGATGAGGCTCTTCGTCGTTACCGAGCTCGTCACCGGTGGGATGGAGCTGGAAATTGAGCTGTGTGCCGGGCCCTTGCGTGCAGGTGACTGCGATCTGCCCGCCCTGTCGCTGGGAGTCCCAGCAGCGCAGCATCGCCGCGTTGTCGTCAGCGAGCCTTGAGGAGATCCCGAGAGCGTGCAGTTCGTTAGCCAGCGCAAGCAGAGCGGCTCGTGGGCGCAGCGCCAGCTCGGCGGCGGCGATTGTCCCGCGTCGGGGCAGGTCTTCTTGGTGGGAGAGGCCGGGACCCATCTCAGACGATGCCTTCCTCGCCCGTTGGGAGACCGGCGGTCCGGGCGACCTCTGCCGCGGTGGTGGTTGTGCGGTTGATGGGAAGGAAGCCGGTTGGAAGCGGGAACCTCGGATCTCCCAAGACACGCCAGAACCGGCGATCCCCAGAGAAGGCTCCGCGAGCGTGAAGCCAGCGAGTGTTGTCCAGGATGTAAGCCTGGCCGGCCGCTAGAGGGAGGGTGACCTGGTCTTGGAGGGCCGCGGCACGCAGATCTCGCAGATAGGGCTCAACCATGGGGCTCCAGCGGGCCAGGGCGTCTAGGCGAAGTCTCACCGCGATACGTCCGCCAGGCAGACGGGTGAATACCTGGGCAGCGTGACCGCCTCCAGCGCCATCGCCCATCCCATAGAACGCGGTCCGTGGTTCGGACAGAGCGACGGCAGCCTCAGGCCGGTGTGTCCACAGGTTGTTGTAGAGCTCACGGCCATCGGTCAATAGGCATTCGCCGCCTCGATCGGCCGGTCTGGCGCATGCCATGAACATCAAGCGTGGCGGAGTGGGGATGCCAGATCGCTCGGTGTGCGGGGCGAGTGGGCCACTGGCAAAGCCTTCGAAGCCGGGCCTGTTCTCGGTGCTGCCGTTGTTTCGGATCGTGGTGATGCCATCCGGGTCACTGTCACGGTGGGCATACAGGTTCATGAAGAGCAGTGCCAGCTGTCGAACGTCCGAACGGCGGGTCAGTCCATCCACGACGATCAGCCCTGACTCGCGCAAACGCTGAGCGATGACCCGTGGCGTGATCGCTTCAACTGGATAGGGGGCGAGCACGTCGTCCGGGGCCTGGGTGGTGGTTCGCACTGGCTGGCTCCTGTTCTGCGGACCGCGGTTCGATTCACTGTTCGGGTGGTGCAGGGGCGCAGTAAAGCGACAGATTGTCGACCCGGTTATCTCGCCTGGCCCCGGTGGGTGGGGACTAGTGCGTGTTACGTTCCGGGACATGAGTGCGCCTCCGACCTGGCCCGTGTCCGTCAAAGGTGTCGTTGTCGGTTCTGATGGCCGCGTGGTGCTGCTGAAGAACGAACGCGAGGAGTGGGAGCTGCCCGGCGGACGACTTGAGTCGACTGACGTCAGCCCGGAGGCGGCCGTAGAACGGGAGCTCGAAGAGGAAACCGGCTGGAGCGTCAAGGCCGGTCCGCTCCTGGACGTCTGGATCTACCAGCCGCTGCCCGAGACGCTCCCAGAACGACGCGTGTTGATCGTCACCTACGGATGCACCGTGTTGACACCGGACGTCGTGCCGGTGGTGAGCCATGAGCACAAGGAGCTCGGCCTGTTCGGCCCCGGCGAGGTACCCGGTCTCCGTATGCCCGACGGCTACAAGCAGTCGATCGCCACCTGGTTCGGACGGATGTAACCCATGGCAGGCGGCGCCGAAGGTCGGGACGAGCGCAAACCATCACGCAGTACCGGACCGACGGTCACGCGCCATGCGCTCTGGCATTGGGCCACTCCGCAGGCTCAAGAGATTCTGGCCTCTGGCGATCTCGGCAGGATTCTGCGCTTCCACCGCGCCGTCCACGGAATCAACCAGACCACGTTGGGGCAGCTCCTCGGCTACGACAAGACCTACATCTCACTTCTCGAACGCGGGAAGCGGACGCTGGACGACGTTGGCTCACGGCGCCGGATCGCCGGCCAACTCTGCCTGCCTCCGCACGTCCTCGGCGTTACGGACTCTGTTGATTCAGATCACCGCGCCATGCTGCAGTTCGGCGAATCGACTGTTCGTCTCGCCGAGATCGCCCGCCAATCGGGGCATGCCTCCGAGGCCGTCTCAGAGCTCTGGCCCCTGGTCGCACGGCTGGAAGCCCGGGTCGAAGACGGGCACAGTGAGCGAGAGCTCCTGCAGTTGCTGGCGCGCGCACGTGCTGGTGTCGGTGTCGCCCTCGGCAACATCCTGCCGGAGGAACGTCTGGGAACCGCAGCGCGCTGGACCGCAAGAAGCCTGGACATCGCGCTGTACTTCGAAGACTCGGGATTCTCCTCCTACGCCCTACGGATGCACGGGAACGAGCTACGGAAAGCCCGTCTGCTGGGTGCTGCGGTTAGCCGCCTCCAACACGCACTCGCCCTAGCCCCCGATCGGGACGCCCGCGCTGCGGCGCTTCCCCTCCTGGCACGGGCCGCGGGCGCGCTCGGAGACGGCCACCTCTTCGACACCACCGTGAAGGAAGCCGACGCCATGCTCGATCAGGTCGAGCACACGTCGCTGTTCAATCCCTATGCCCTGCATGAGATCCGCCTTCGCGGGCTACTGGCTACAGGGCGTACGAACGCTGCAATTGACCTCGTTGATCGCTCTCCGGCACCGACCACTACGGTGGCTCCGCAATGGCGCGTCATCGAACTGGTGACGGTCGCCAACGTGCGGCTTCTCGCCGGTGACCCGAGCGGCGCCCACGAGTCCCTGGAGGCTGCGGTTCGCGAGGCTGCCACGCAACGCCTCCCGCATCAGCTGCAACGAGTCATGCGTACGGCTGGCGATCATCTGCCGGAGATCAAAATCAACGCCGCGCAGGCTCTTAACCAGCTCCGACGAGAGATGGCGGCCTGACTGCCGCCACTGCGTGATAACCCAACAAGTGAGAACTTGCCATGAAGCTAGATGTTCATCGCGGTGCCTTCTCACGCGAGCGCCTTCTAGCTACGGTGGGCCGGGAATCCGGCAGATCAGGTACTAGGTCAGGGGAGGTCGAGTTCCCCCGCGATCACGGCCTCATGGAACGCACGCCATGAAGCTCGCGAGAAGTTCAGGCGGGGGCCGTCTGGATCTTTGCTGTCGCGGACGATCGTGCCCTTCCGGGAGGCGACCTCAACGCAGGCGCCTCCGTTGCCCTCGCTGCGCCTGGCCTTGCGCCAACGCAGCAGGTCCTGCTGAGCATCCATCGTGGATACCGCTTCTTCCTAGATCAAAGATCATTTGAGTCGGGCTGCGAGTGCCTCGAACATGTCCCGAGCATCATCGGGGCCAAGGGCGTCAGCTCGAAGCAAGTTGAAGATCATTGCATATGCGGCGACCTCGTGCGGTTCCTCCATGATGAGGCTGCCCAAACGGTACTCGATGTACGCAATGTCAGGGTCACCGGCATCCGGGAAATCCAGCAGGTGGAAGCCCCCATGACTGGCTGGGTGTGCCCCGCTGGTGAACGGAAGCACCTGCAGCGTGACGTTACTGAGGCGGGACAACTCGTGCAGCCGGCGGAGCTGCTCCTTCATGACATCTGGACCACCGACCATGCGATGCAGGCCAGCCTCGTTCTGGATCACCCACAACTGAGGGCTGCCCTCGCCGCTCAACCATCGTTCCTGTCGCTTGAGTCGGACCGCGGTACGTTGCTCGACCTGCTCCTCGGTCGGGGACTCCGGCTCGGCGAGCATCTGTGCACGCATGTATGCCTCGGTCTGCAGAAGGCCATCGATGCTGTCCGGCCGGTACACCCGCATCCCGCTCGCCGTCGCCTCCATCGCAACGTAGACATCAAAGCCCTTCGGTAGGGCGTCGCTGTAGCGGTGCCACCAGCCCGGCTCCTTCGCCTGTCGCGCGAGATCGGCATAAGCCTGCGCTTGTTGAACCTCCAGGCCGTAGAACAAGCAGAGAGCCAGGATGTTGGCGGGCTTGGGTGCGTGAGTGCCCGCCTCAATCCGGCTGAGCGTTGCGGGCGCGATGCCCGCCGCTTCGGCCGATTCTTCACGCCTCTTGCCTGCCTCGTCCCGCAACCGGCGCATCTCACGAGCCAGGCGCCGCCCGGCGAAGGTCACGTTCTTTGACACTGTTCAGCCCTCCGTGGGCGATTTCACGAGAGTGAGAAGCATGATTTTTGAGAGGTTCTCAAACAAGT
Organism: Actinomadura barringtoniae; assembly: GCF_017573505.1. Taxonomy (GTDB): domain Bacteria; phylum Actinomycetota; class Actinomycetes; order Streptosporangiales; family Streptosporangiaceae; genus Spirillospora; species Spirillospora barringtoniae. Next base: position 4,926 of record NZ_JAGEOJ010000025.1, on the reverse strand, counting down.
CTCTTGTCATCCAGTCTGTGGCGCAGCACACTCTGAGCTTAACGACGCATGACGCGACGTGTTCGGAGGTTTCGGGGCCTCTCCGGGCGCGTTGTAGGCCAAGCCAGGGAGCGGAGACATGGAATCGGCGGCGCAACGCGAGATCCGATCAACCATCAACCGCTCCAAATCACGCGCCCCCGCCACCCGCCACCGCTTCAGGGGATCAAGATGATGGTCGATGCCGAACCCGGTACTGGCCGGAAGCCTTACCTGCGTCTCAACCTGACGCTGAGTTTCTCGGAGGTGAGCAGGGCACGGGCTGGCGTAGCCCGCGCCCTGCAGGCTCTAGGGCACCCCGACTTGGTGTCGGATGCGATGGTCATCAGCTCTGAGTTGGTTACCAACGCGGTCACCGCGCAGACGCAAGGGCGGGTCATATTCGCGGTGTGGGGGAACCGGGGTCGGCCGTTGGTCGAGGTGTGGGACACCGCGATCTGGACCGCACCGCGCCTGGACCCGCCCCCCATCGAAGCCCTCATGGACATGGACGAATCCGACCTGGGGGGCTGGGGCCTGGCGAACGTGCAAACGCTCGCCGCGCATTGGGGCCATCGGCTCGCGGAGTTCCCCGGGGAGCCCGGAGTAATCCGCAAGTGCGTCTGGGCCTTGCTGAAGTAGACCCGCCCGGCGGGAGGTCAGCCAGGGTGCCTGCTCTGAGCCGGGATCACCGCCGCACGATCCCGCTGGACATCAAGGCTATTGCGGAAGGGGACCTCCACTCGACCCGCTCGCGCGCGGACGCCGGACTCGTTCCCGCGCGCGAGCGAGCGGGCTCCGGGTTGAGCCCATGCCCATGACTCCCCGGAGCCCGCGCCAGACCCTTCCCACCTCGAGTTGAACCCGAGGTCCGCGGTGCCGGCGGACCTTGCCCTCTCGGGGCGAGGTACGCACCAATAGCCGCCGCGTCGCGATCCGTTCCATGCGGGCCCGGCGGCGGCAAGCGGGCCGTGGAGGCGAACTACGGCCCAAGCAACCACACGACAAACGCCAGACGGCTTGCCCGGCCAGTGGTGGGGCTGTCTGGCCGAGGAAGCGAGGTACAGCGATGACGAACGCGGACTCGCCGGTGCAGGGTGACCCGCCGGAACGGGTGACCGAACAGGGAGGTGCGCCATTGGCCGAGCTGGTGAAGGGGTCTCCTAGGGGGTGGTTTCCGGTCGAGGTCGTGGACCGGGTCGTGGAGGAGGCGATTCTCGCGTCCTTGGCGGGCAGGTTCTTGCGGGGGACGGTACTGGAGGCGGTGGCCGCCGCGCGGGCCGAGGTGGCGCGGTTGCGGTGCGAGCAGGAGCAGGCTGCTGACAGGGCCGGGCTTGGCGAGCCGGTTCTTCCCGAGTGCCCGATCAGTTGCCTGCATCTGCCGGTGCGCACCTACAACGCGCTGACCCGGCGGAACTCGAGGCTGGACACGTCTTCCACGGCCGGTGACGTGCACGCGTTGGCCCTGACCGGGGAGCTGGAGGAGCTCGACGGCATCGGCCTGGGGAATCTCCAGGTGATCGAGGGCGCGCTGCGCAAGGCGGGCTTCAACCTCCAGCCGCCCGGCGGCCATCATCACTCTCACGTCCTCCGCACACAGGCACACACGCCGGGGAGGTGACGCCGTCGTGCCGTACGTCAGCGAGCAACTCAAAGCCAAGATCAGCGACTTCTTGGCGGGCCAGGCGCAGCCGGTTCGCCTGTGGGACCTCGCCCGTGCCATCGGCTACTCGGCCGACCAGACTCGGCATGCCCTGAACCTCTTGGTCGACGAGGGGGCCGTAGAGCGTCTCGATGGCGCGTCGACGGCTTACTTCAATCCCGCCCACGCCAGGGTGACCCGGGGCTTCGCCCAGAACCGCACGCGGCCCGCGTACCGGTACCAGGTTCCTCGCCCTTCGTCCCGCAGCGGACCCGAGGCCGGGGCAGGCCAGCCGGGTTCAAGTGGGGGTGAGGTCCGCGGGGCCGGCGGGCCTTGACCTTCACTCCCGAGTCGAGCGGTGATACCCGCCCACCCGCCCGCGCCCCACGGGCGGGACGCTCCGTCCGCGAACGGCAACATCAAGGAGGAACGCAGCACATGCAACAGCACAACCAGCAACCCGACCAGCAGCACATCCAGCGAGGCAAGATCGGGTACGGCTCGGCGGTCGAATGGCTGCAGGGCGGCAAGATGACCTGGCGCCGCGCCTACCCCGGACGTCTGGACCAGGTGAAGGTCGCGCGCGACTTCGCCGTCTACCTGTTCACCGGGTCCGGGCACGAGGACCAGGTGGCCTTCATCGTCACCGAGCTGGTCACCAACGCGCTGCGGCACACCCGGTCAGGAGAACACGGCGGCTGGTTCGGCGTCGACCTCACCTACGCCGATCTGGCCTATATCGCCGTCACCGATCAAGGCGGCAGCCAAGTCCCCGGGGTTATGCCCGCACCTCCCGAGGGCGAGATCCGGGACCACGGGCACGGCCTGCGCGGCGTCCAGAACATGGCCATCGCCCTGGGCATCCACGGCAACCCCGCCTACGGACACACCGTCTGGGCCGACCTCAGCATCACCCAGAACCAGGCCACGCGCGACGGACTAGCGGTCGCCCTGGCCTCATAAAGGAGGGCCCAGCCTGCCGTTAACAGGCTGGCCCCTCAGGGCCAGGATAGAGGCCCTGCCCGCACGTTCCTAGCGGACGACGGGCAGGGCCTTCCTCGTCTCCACCCCAGGCCCCGGGTCCTTCTCGGTCTCCTTGTGGGTCTTCTTCTTGGTCTCCTTGTTGGTCTCCTGCTTATGAGGAGAAGACCGGTAGTGGGGTGTTCCTGCAGGTGGGGTGCGTGCAAGGTGTGCTCCTGGTGGGCCCGACTCACCTGTACAGGTGACTCCAATGTGTGTGTCGAGTGTGGACGTCCTCGTCCAATGCCCTTCTTCTCAAGTCTTGTCCTCCCTTCTTGTCCTCTCATCCCTCTCTCCAGGCCGCCTCGCCGGCTTTGGCGGCGAGGCCCGAGCTGGTGCATGCCCGCCGTGGCTCTCCCGGCCGTCCGCACCGGATCTTTCTTCGGAAAGTCCCGGTGCCCGCCCCGGGTCTTTCCATGGTCTTTTACGTGCGGCGGTTGTGAAGGTAAGACGGTTCAGCCCTCACGGTTGGTAAAGTCCACGGCCAATTGCTTGATTACGCCCCGTGACGGAGTGACAATTAATACATAAGAAAAACACGGGCGGAAAAGAAAATCCGCCGGGTCGCGATATAGGGAGATCGAAATGGCCGCGAACACCACCCCCGCCACCACCGCCCCCGTCATGAACGTCGCGGCCGACCCGGCCGTGACGGTGTTGGACGCGGCCGGGTGCGCACTCGTCCCCGCTGACTACGCGTTCCGGTGGGACGCGCACCGCGCCGAGATCAGCGCGGACGACGCCGAGGCCGGGCTGGTCGCCGCATACAACTTCGACAAGACCGCCGAAGTGATCCGGTTCGAGGGTGACCCTGAGCCGGTGGCCCCGGACGTGCACGGGGCCGACGAGATCACCGAGGAACGACTCAGCGCGTTGACCGACGTCATGGACCGGACCATCAACATCCCCGGCCATGGATGGCACGCCATCGTCGACGCCGCCGAAGACATCGACACCCCCGGGGTGATCGCCCGAGTCCGCTTCCTGTGGATGACCGACGAAGCCGCCGCCGAGGCCGGAATGTACCCGTGGTAACCCGCCCACATCGCGGGGGCCCGACACGGTCGGCCCCCGCCCAGTGAACGCGTCCCGAAACGCGCGCCGCATTTGATGCGGCGTGCGTTTTCTCTTTTCGCCCCGAAAGCTCATCGAATCCCGGAAGTCGAGCGGTTCGGCGGGGTGTCGTTGATTGGTGTGGCGGGGTGGTGTTTGTGAGGTAAGCCTCTCCAGCCGTTTTGGCGTTATGGAAAATGGGCGGGTGGACTTGAGGTTGGGCGTTCATCGAGAAATTGTGGTGGTGGAACGAACGAAATACGGCGGACGGGAAATGGTCCCGGCGCCCCGGAAATAGGAGTCATGAAATGGCCGCGAACACCACCCCCGCCACCACCACCCCCGCCAACCCGGCTGACGTCCCCGCTACTGGCCCGGCCGCACCCGACACGACCGCTACCCCGGCCGTCCCGTCCGGCGCGGTGTGGGACGCGCTGACCACCAACCCGGGTGCAACCGTCGCGGTGATCGCCAAGGCGGCGGGCGTGAAAGCGGCGGACGCCCGCGACGAACTCGCCGCGTTCGCCGAGTCCGGGCACGCGGTGTCAGCGTCGGGTGAGAAGGGCCGCAACGGGCGCACCAAGCCCGACACGTGGACCCCCGCCTCCACCGACCCCGCCACCGACACGGACGCGGGGACTGATGAGGCGCCCGCGACCAACCACGGCCAGGACCCGGCCGCCGACACGGCCTCGGACGACGCGGACGCGGACCCGGTAGCCGAGCCCACCGGCGACGCCCCGGCCGACACCACCGACGCGGACGACAGCACTGACGACGATGCCGACGAGGAGCCGGTGGCGCCGGTGGTGGACGCGGACACGCTCGCGGACGCCATGCGGGTCATGACCGAAGAGGCCGAACGCCGCGCGATCGCGGAGGCTGAGATCAAGGCCCGGTTGGCCGAGGAAGAGGCACGCCGCGCGAAGATCGACGCTGAGCTGGCGTCCGCGCAGCGCACCGAAGCGACCCGCCGGGCGCTGACCGATCTCCTCGCGTCAGTCACCACCACCTACGCGGCGGTGGTCGCCGAAGACGACACGGCGACCGCCGCCGGGTTGGAGCGCGTGTTCGCCGCGACGCGCGGCGTAGCCCAGGCCACCGGTGCCGCGCCCGCACGGCCCGGCAAGCCCCGCCCCGCCGGAAACGGTGCCGCGTCGCGTACGGGCCGCGCCGCGCCGCGCCCTTTGCGC
>NZ_JAGEOJ010000024.1 GCF_017573505.1 Actinomadura barringtoniae | reverse complement strand
AGTCGGGACGCTCTTACTTCCGGCCTTCTGAGCCGCCTCGACCCGGGCCTTCCACCTCTCGTTGCCCAGCAGCCAGTCGAAAGACTCGGTCTGCAGGGCGAGGAGGTCGGGAACCTCGAGCGGCTCGTTGATGCGCGCGAAGGACACACGACGGGGACCGGTGGGTACTGCGGAGGCGTTGCGCGAGGCTGACAACACACGTCCTTCCGAGGCTCGCGGCGGACTGACTCCACGCACACGAACGGCGTCTCAGCCTGAGGGGAAGGACGGGATACCGAGGGCAGCGTGTAGTGCGCAGCATAAGCCAAAACGCCGACAAATGTCCACACGTACAAACACTGTCAAGCCTCGGTCTCGTTTTCAGAGTCGCATGCCGAGGCGGAAATCGTCAAGTCACGGCCATCGGATAAGTCCCGGAGGCCGGGTTCATGGGATTTCAGCGGCCCATTCGAGGAAACGCCGCAGGTGCGAGCCGGTCGGCGGTGTCGTGACGCGGGGACTGCCGATCGCGATGTCTCCCGCCGTCCCGTCGATCGTCATGACCATACCGTCCGGCACGGTGCGCCCGGCGACCTGGACGCGGCCCCCGGCCTCGTCGAACGTGAGGCACCTCACCCCGACGACGGCGGGTTTTCCCATGGCGCGCGCCACGATGGCGGCGTGGCTGGCCGGCCCGCCGCGCGCGGTGACGACTCCGGCCGCGGCCGCCAGGCCGTGCATGTCGAGCGGCGAGGTGTGCGGGCGGACCAGGATGACCGGGCCGTCGGCCGCCATCCGGACGGCCCGGTCGGCGCTGGTCGCGATCTTGCCCGTGGCGACTCCCGGGCAGGCGCCTGCCCCTCGGGCGAGAAGGTCGGGCGTGTCGCTCGCCGCGATCCGGGGCGTACGGGCGTGTCGCAGGTCCTCCGGCCGGACGCGGCGGAGAGCGTCCTGGCGGCTGATCAAGCCCTCGTCGGCCAGGTCGACGGCGACGCGGACGGCCGCGCCTCCTGCGATGCCGCCGGGCCGGACCTGCAGGAGCCACAACTCCCCCGCCTCAAAGGTGAACTCCACGTGGCACGCATCGCGGTAGTGCCTCTCGACTCGCTCCAAGGCTTTGGTGAGGTCCGCCCACACCGCCGGTTCTCGTTCGGTGAGCTCGGACAGCGGCAGGGTCGTCGATCTGCCGGACACGACGTCGTCGCCCTGGTGGCCGAACAGCACCTCGCCGAACGGGGTGCGTTCCCCGGTGTTGGGGTCACGGCTGAACGCGACGCCGGACCCGCTGTGGGCCGCGCGATCGCCGAACACCATCGCCTGAACGGTGACGGCCGTGCCCGCGTCGTGCGGGATGCCGTGCAGCTCGCGGTAGGTCGTGGCGCGCGGCGTGTCCCACGAGGAGAAGACCTCGGTGACCGCCGATCGCAGCCGCCCCGCCGTGAGCCCGAGGTTGAGGATCGTGTCCATCATGCCGGGCATCGAGACGCCGGCGCCCGAACGTACCGAGACCGTCAGCGGCCGCTCAGCTCCCGTGGCGACTTCGAGATCGGCGACGGCCGCCGCCAGCTCGGAGCCGAGGCCGTCGGGGAGCCGCCCATCACGGAGGTAGGCGCGGCAGGCGGCGGTGCTGATGACGAATCCCGGCGGCACGGGCAGGCCGAGGCGCTTCATCACGATGAGGCCATGTGCTTTCCCGCCGATGGTGCTCGGGGTCTCGTCGGTCTCTGGTGAGAGTGGATGGATCCAGGTCATCGCCGGTCAGCCTCGCGGGATGCCGAGCGTGGCCAGGAGGTCTTCGTGCAGCTGGAACCACACGGTGTGGTACGACCCGACCTCGTCCGTCAGGTAGCCGAGCGCGCCTGACCTGGCACGGGACAGCGCGTCGGTGAGCCGCGTCCGGTAGCGACCGAACCGCAGCAGCTGCGCGGCCAGGGCGGCGCAGACGATGCCGGCCCGTTGGTCGAAGTCCGCGAACCGGTCCAGGACCCGCGCCTCATAGGCGGGATCGGCGGATCGCAGTTGCCATGCGGCGCACAGATCAAGCAGTTCCGGGTTGAGCACGAGGAACTCCTCGAACGCCGCAGCCACCGCCGCTCGGGCGCCGGCTTCGTCCAGTTCGGCGGCGATCCGTTCGGCGTCCGCCGCGCGACCGGCCTCGGTGAGTCCCCAGCCGCCGAAGTCGCCCCGGAGGTGGGTCACGAGCCCGGACGCGGCGAGATCGAGCAGCTCGGACTCGGCGTCATCCGCCGACAGCCCGGCTGCTTCGGCGACGCGGTCCAGGCTCGCGAAACCGATGCAGCGGAGGCCGTGCAGCACCAGCAGGTCGGCGCCGGTCGCGTACGGCGCGTTCATCGGTCGGCCTCACGGGCGGACGCCGCAGCGTGAGCGGCGCCGTGGCCGTCGGCCCGGGCGCGGATCCTGCCCGCTTCGATGCGCACCGCCGCTTCGGTGGTCTCGTCCGGCTCCTGGATTCCGATGGCCGATGCGATGGTGGCGCGCTCGTCGAGGACGACGCGGAGGCTTGGCAGGTCGTCCCGCGCGAACACACGCCGCAGGCATCCGACCAGGTCACCGATCCGCAGCCGTACGAGGCGGCCGATCTCGGCGGGATCGGAAGTCACGACGGCCACGGTGATCTGGTCGCCGGGACGGGCGGCTCGAACGGCCTCCTCGGCCGCCCCGAGCCTGCCGGTGCCGAGGACCACGATCACACCGTCGGCGGTCACATCTCCGGACTCGGCGGGTGGCTTCCAGTCGTCCAGGACACGTCGTGCGGGCGCGACGTACGCCAGGTGCGGCGGGTCCCAGGTGTCGGCGAGGTCGAGCGTCGCCAGGTGCTCGCAGGAACGCGTCACGTCGAACGGATCACCGAATCCGGGCGCGGTCTCGGCCAGGTGGCAGGCGCCGTTCAGCGTCGTGAGGAGCAGCTCTGCCAGCCGCACACGCCTGCCCTGCGGCTCCCGCGATTCCAGCGCGAGGGCGAGCAGCAGCGCCTCCACTTTGGTGATCTGTGCCAGCGCCGCACGGCCCGGCTCGTCGTCGAACAGGCCGGTGATCGAACGCAGCTGGAGCTTCCGGTTGGCAGGCGTGTCACTGGTCAGCGGAAGCCGTTCGAGCCAGACGCGGGCGAACGCGCCCGCCGCCTCCGCCAGATCGGGCGGCGAGGCCGCAGCAACCCCAGCAGGCTCGACCGAGTCGGCCAGAACGCCGAGGTACAGGGCGCGCTTGCTCGGGAAGTTGGAGTAGACGGCGCCACGGGTCAGCTCGGCGCGCTCCGCGATCCGGTCGACCTTGGCGTCGGTGTAACCGCGCTCGGCGAACTCCCCCCGCGCCGCCGCCAATACAGCCGTACGGGTGCGTTCCTGCTGTTGGGCCCGGGTGAGCCTGACCATCGCGCCACCTCCGCTCCATTCAGATGTTAGCAACATCTGAATGTTCTCATCATCCAGGGTAGAGCCGGGTCAGCGCCTTGATCGTGTCGGTCAGGTGGGCGATCAGCTCCGGAGGGGCGATGACCTGGGCGTCGGCGCCGAGCCGCAGCAGCGTCGAGGCGGCGTGCGGAACGTTCTCCAGCGGGATGGTGGCGCGCCGCCAGCCGTCGGGATCCGGCGGTGTGAGCGTGCGCTGCGCCAGCCGGGCGGCCCTCGGCCCGAGGATGTCGGGCAGGTCGTCGACGCCCTTCGGACTGAGCCGGACGACGGCGACCTCCTCGGTCTCGGCCCGCTCGTAGCGTTCGACGTGCTCCCGCCAGAACTCGGCCAGCTCGAAGCCGTCCGGCCGGGTGAAGCGTTCGGGCAGGGCCTCCAGGCTGATGATCGACGAGACGCGGTAGGTGCGCGGCCGGTCGTTCCGACGAGCGATCAGGTACCAGACCCCTCCCTTGAGAACCAGGCCCAGCGGCTGCAGCCTGCGGGTGACCTCGCCCGGCTCGGGAGCCCAGCGGCGATACCTGATCTCGATCACCTGGTCCTGCCACAGCGCCTCGGCCACGGCGAGCAGGTGCGGCACCTCGTCGGGCTCCCGGTACCAGCCCGGCGCGTCGAGGTGGAAGCGCTGCCGGATCCGCATCGACGCATCCCTGTAAGGCGTCGGCAGCGCGGCCGTGAGTTTGAGCTCGGCGGCGGCGACCTGGGCGGCGAGCCCCAGCTCGGCGGCGGGCTGTGGCATACCCGTCAGGAACAGCGACTCGGCCTCGTCGGCTGTCAGCCCCGTCAGCCGGGTCCGGTAGCCGTCCATGAGCTGGTATCCCCCGCTGGGACCGTGCTCAGCGTAGACGGGCACGCCCGCCTCGGCGAGGGCCTCGATGTCGCGGTAGACGGTACGGGCGGTGACCCCCAGCTCCGCCGCGAGCTGGGCGGCGCTCATCCGCCCACGGTTCTGCAACAGCAGCAACAGGGACAACAACCGGCTCGCGCGCATGCGCAGAATCCTCTCCCAGACCCCTGACAGAAGATGTCAGTGATAGGCCGCCAAGATCCTCGGCATGAACGATTTCGACTTCTTCATCGGCTCGTGGAACGTGACCAACCGGCGGCTCACCAAGCTGTTCGCCGGCAGCGACGACTGGGAGACGTTCCCGGGCACCACCACCTGCCGGCAGATCTTCAACGGCGGCGGCAACACCGAGGAGATCCTCTTCCCGACCCTCGGCAGCCGCGGCTTCACCCTGCGCCTCTTCGATCTCGAACGGGAGGAATGGTCCATCTACTGGTCGAGCAGCCGCACCGGCCTGCTCGACCCGCCGGTCGTGGGCACCTTCCGCGACGGCCGGGGCGACTTCTACGGCGACGCCGCCCACGACGGGAACCCGCTCACCCAGGAAGGCGAGCCCATCAAGATGCACTTCGTCTGGTCCGACATCACGGCGACCTCGGCGCGCTGGGAGCAGGAATTCTCCGCCGACGGCGGCCAGACCTGGGAGTCCAACTGGATCATGGAGTTCACGCGCGCCTGACCGGCGGCGGGCCCGTGCGACAGGCGGTATCAATAGGTAGGTGAGCGGCGACGGTGGGCTTCGGGTGATGGTGCTGGGGCCGGTCCGTGCCCATTCCGAAGGGTCGCCGATCGAGATGCCCGGCGCCCGGGTCCGCCTGCTGCTGGCCCGGCTGGCGTTGGCCCGCGGCAGGCCGGTGCCGTCCGAGACGCTGATCGACGACCTCTGGGGGGCCGACTCGCTCGCCGACGCGGCCAATGCTCTGCAGGCGCTGGTGTCACGGCTGCGCAAGGCCGTGGGCGGCGAGGCGGTGGAGTTCGCGGCCGGTGGCTACCGGCTCACAGCTGATCTGGACGCCCGGCGCTTCGAGGAACTGGCCGCGCGAGGGCGCCGAGAGCTGGCCGACGACCGGCCCGCCGTCGCCGTGGCCGGCCTCGACGCGGCGCTGGACCTCTGGACCGGGTCCGCGCTGGGTGATCTTCCAGACGCGGTGTTCGTCCGTGCGGAGGCCGCACGGCTGGAGGAGCTGCGGCTGGGCGCCGTCGAAGACCGCTTCGAGGCGGCGTTGCGGCTGAGGCGCCACGATGAGGTGCTGGCCGACCTGGAGGCCTCGGCCAGCGCTCATCCGCTGCGCGAGCGGCTGGCCGGACTGCGGATGCGCGCCCTCAACGCCGCGGGACGGCAGGCGGCTGCGATCGCCGCGTACGAGGAGATCCGCGGTGCGCTCGCCGATCAGCTCGGTGTCGATCCCGGAGCCGACCTGCGGCAGGTTCACCTGGCGATGCTGCGCGGCGAGCTCGACCAGCCGGCCGCTCGTCCGAAGCTCGCGCCCGGACGGCTGCCCGCGCAGCTCACCAGCTTCACAGGCCGGGACGCGGAGCTGAAGCTGCTGGCCGAACGGCTCGCGACCGCCCGGCTGGTCACGATCGCCGGGCCGGGCGGCGTCGGGAAGACACGGCTGGCCGTCGAGGCGGCGGCCCGGCATCCGGCTCACGAGCAGGGCAGGATGTGGTTCGTTCCGCTGGCCGGTGTCGTCGTTCCCGCGAGCGACGAGATCTCGGCGGCGGTGCTGGGCGTGCTCAGCTCCGGTCAGGTGCGCCTGAGCGGTGAACGGCAGGACGCTCTCGATCAGCTGGTGGAGTTGATCGGCCCTGAGGCCGCGGTCCTGGTGCTGGACAACTGTGAGCACGTGGTGAGCGCCGCCGCGGAATTCGCCGACCGGCTGCTGGCCCGGCTGCCACGACTGGCGATCCTGGCGACCAGCCGGGAACCGCTGGCGATCACCGGCGAGGCGCTGTGCCGTCTTGATCCGCTGAATCTGCCGGCAGGCGTACGGCTGTTCGTCGACCGGGCTCAGGCCGTGCGGCCGGGTTTCGAGCCCGGCGAGGCGACGGCCGGGCCGGTCGTCGACATCTGCCGGCGGCTGGATGGCCTGCCGCTGGCGCTGGAACTGGCGGCCGCGCGGCTGCGTTCGATGACCGCCGAGCAGATCGCACACCACCTGGACGACCGGTTCCGGCTGTTGACCTCGGGCAGCAGGGCCGCTCTGCCGCGCCACCGGACACTGCGGGCGGTCGTCGAGTGGAGCTGGGACCTGCTGACCGAACAGGAGCGGCTGCTGGCCGGACGACTGTCGATCTTCCCCGGTGGCACCGGGGTGGCCGCGCTGGAGGCCGTGTGCGCGGACGAGACGCTGCCCGAGGGCGACGTCGTCTACGTGCTCGGCTCGCTGGTGGAGAAGTCGCTGGTGCAGTGGGACGGGCAGCGTTACCGGATGCTGGAGACCGTCCGCGCGTACGCGAGCGAGCAGTCGCACGACCGCGAGGCCCTCACCGACCGGTTCGTTCGATACTTCCTGGCGATGGCCGAGGAGCATGAACGTCGCGTCCACACCCGGGAGCAGCTGCCGTCGATGCGGTGGTTCGACGCCGAGTACGACAACCTGATCTCCGCCCTGCGGACCGCCATCGGTGACGGCGACGCGGATGCCGCGGCGCGGCTCGCAGGCTCGCTGCTCCGGCACTGGCAGACGTTGCGCATGGACGCCAGGGCGGATGGGCTCGTCGCCGAGGTGCTCGCCTTCGGCGACGCCGTCCCGGCCCACCACCGGGCGGCGTTCATCGCGATGTACCGGATGCCGGGCAAGGACGGGACGGCCGCCGATCCCGACCAGGTGCGCTCGGTCATCGAGGACTGCATCGGCACGGGCGCACTGGACCGCCATCCGATGCTGCTCATCATGACGGCGCCCATGGCCTACTTCATCGGCGACCAGAAGCTGGCCGAGCGCCAGCTCCGCGCCGCGGAAGCCCGCCCGGACGGGTGGGGCGGGGCCTTCGCGGCCTGGTTCCGGTCCGTCTTCCGTAACGACCAGGGCGACTGGGCGGGCGCGGCCGTCGAACGTACGAGAGCGCTCCGGCTGTGCGAGGCGGTCGGGGACCGGTTCGGTCTGACGTTCACGCTGGCCGGGGTCGCGCAGGACCACGCCGTTCAGGGACAGCACGAGCAGGCGATCGCCGCGCTGGAGCGGTGCGCCGCGCTCGCCTCCGAGATCGGCTGGGACGAGGAGATCTCGTACCTGGCCCGGCTGGGCACCCAGCGGCTGCGCGCGGGCGACCTCGACGGTGCGCGACGGGACCTGGAGGCCGCTCTGCGGCAAGGCGTCGAACGCGGCCACCCTCATCTGCGGATCGAGGCACTCGTCGGCCTGGCGGACCTGCACCGCCGCAACGGCGAGCCGGATCGCGCCGAGCGGACGCTCCGGCACCTGGAGTCGATCGTCCAGGGGATGCCCGCCGCCGAGCAGACCGCCGCGATCCACATCGTCCCGGTCCGGTCGGCCATCAGGATCGACACCGGCGACACCGCGGCGGCGAGGGAGCTTCTTCCCTGGGCGATGGCAGCGGGCGCGGCGCTCAGTTACATGGCGGCGCCGGGCGCCGAACTGCTCGCACGGCTGCTGGCGCAGGAGGGGGACGCGGCCGGCGCGGCGACCGCCCTCGGGCTGAGCCAGGTCGTTCGCGGAACGTTCGACCAGGGCGATCCCGAGCTGCGCGAGCTGGTCGATGACCTCACCGAGCGGCTCGGGACACCGGCCTACGCCCAGGCGTTCGACCAGGGCGCCCTGATGCCGCGCGCGGCGGCGCTCGAACGCCTCCGCACGCTCTGACGCGCGCTGATAGGCGCCATCAGCCGGATTTCAGTGCCCTGTCAGCGGCGCCCTCCAGCGTGAGCCGCATGACCGATCACCACACGACGGATCCGGCCATCGCGATCACCGGGCTGAGCAAGGCGTTCGGCGACAGGGTCGTGCTGGACGGCGTGGACCTGCGGGTCGCCGAGCGGACGGTCTTCGCGCTGCTCGGCCCCAACGGCGCCGGCAAGACCACCATGGTGAAGATCCTCTCCACGCTGATCCCCGCCGACTCCGGTGACGTGCGCGTCGCCGGGCACGACCCCGCACGGAACCCCGACGCCGTACGCAAGGCCATCGGCGTCACCGGCCAGTACTCGGCCATCGACTACCTGCTCACCGGCAGGGAGAACCTGGTCCTGATGGGAGACCTCCACCATCTCGGCCGCGCGGCCGCCCGCCGCCGCGCCGACGAGCTGCTCGAACGATTCGACCTGGTCGAGGACGGCGGGAAGGCGGCCAGCACGTACTCCGGCGGGATGACCAGGCGCCTCGACCTGGCGATGACCCTGGTCGGCAGGCCGCGCATCATCTTCCTCGACGAGCCCACCACCGGCCTGGACCCGCGCAGCCGCCGCACCATGTGGCAGGTCATCCGGGACCTCGTCGCGGGCGGCGTCACCATCTTCCTCACCACCCAGTACCTGGAAGAGGCCGATCACCTCGCCGACCGGATCGCCCTGCTCGACCATGGGCGGTTCATCGCCGAGGGGACGGCCGAGGAGCTCAAGCGCCTCGTTCCCGGCGGTCACATCACGCTGCGCTTCACCGATCCCGACGGCGTCGCCGCGGCGGCCCGCGTCCTGCACGACGCCGCACTCGACGAGGACGAACTGTCCCTGCGCGTCCCCAGCGACGGCGGCGTCCGCTCGATGCGCGACCTGTTCACACGCCTGGACCACCTGTCGATCGAGGTCGAGGCGATGTCGGTGCACACCCCCGACCTCGACGACGTCTTCCTCACCCTCACCGGCCGGCCCGACGCCGAGCCGCTCCCCCGCCTCGAAGGACGCCCATGAACCCCCTCAACGACTCGGCGACGATGCTGCGCCGCAACCTGCGCCACATGCGGCGCTACCCGACGATGACGCTGATGCTCCTCGGCATGCCCGTGGTGTTCCTGCTGCTGTTCGTCTACGTCTTCGGCGCGACCCTGGGCAACGGGATCGGTGGCGCGTCCGGCGGCCGCGAGACCTACATCGCGTACGTGACGCCCGGCATCATCCTGATGGCGATGGCCTCGGCCTCACAGGGCACCGCCGTGGCCGTCGCGATCGACATGACCACGGGGATCGTCGCCCGCTTCCGCACCATGCCGATCTGGCAGCCGTCCCTGCTGTCGGGGCATGTCATCGGGAGCGTCGTGCATGCGCTGCTGGGCATCGCGGTCGTCACCGGCGTCGCCGTCCTGATCGGTTTCCGGCCGAACGCGACGCCGATCGAGTGGCTGGCGGTCGCCGGTCTGCTCGCCGGGTTCTCGCTGGCGCTCACCTGGCTCGTCGTGGGACTCGGCCTCGTCGCCAAGTCCGTCGAGAGCGCGAGCAATACGCCGATGTTCCTGCTGGTCCTGCCGTTCCTCGGCAGCGGCTTCGTGCCGACCGAGACGATGCCCGCCTGGCTGCGCTGGTTCGCCGCGCACCAGCCGTTCACGCCGCTAACCGAGACGCTGCGCGGCCTGCTCCTCGGCACCCCGATCGGCGACAGCGCGGCCCAGGCCGTCGGCTCGTGCGTCGCGCTGACCATCGTCGGCTACGCGTGGTCGAAGCATCTCTTCAAACGCGCCGCCTCCCGGTAAGACTCAGGGACGCAGGCGCGATCATTTTCATCATCCTGACCGCTCTGGACATGCCCAGTCACGGTTGAGTGAGCAGCGCGCCGACGCGCTTGATGTTCTGCACGATCGGCGACGTCTCCACGTGGGTGATGGCGGGCAGTGCGGCGACGCGTTCGGTGAGGTAGCGGTAGAGGTCGCGGGAGTTGCGGCAGACGACCTGCACGGCCAGGTTGGTGGAGCCGGTGGTGGCCGCGGCGAACACCACCTCGCGATGCTCGGCCAGCGCCTGCCCGGTGGCGACAAGCTCGGCGGGCGGCACGGTGATCCAGAGGCGGGCCGCGGTGTGCAGGCCGACGTAGGGCAGCTCGAACTCGGCGTAGTAGCGCAGGAGCCCGGTCGCGCGCAGATGCTCGAGGCGGCGGCCGACGGTGGACTGCGACCAGCCGGTGGCCGACGCGAGCTCGGCCAGCCCGGCCCTGCCGTCGCGCGCCAGAACCTCCATGAGCCGCTGGTCGCCGGGGTCGAGGTCGAGGATCTCGTCCACCTCCTCGGGAACGGGAGCCGGGCGCAGCCGCTCGGCCTCGTCGGCGGTGAGGGCGTCCATGCTGCGGATGATGAGCGGCGAACCGTAGTAGGTGTGCAGGATCGACTGCGCGGCGATGGCGACGATCCGGGCCCCGCGCGGGAACCGGTCCAGCAGCAGCTCCTCGCTCTCGTACTCGCTGCGGGCGCGCACGACGCAGAGGATCTCGGTGCCACCCGAGACGAGCTGCACCCAGGTGGTGTCGGGGCGGCGGGCGAGCGCGGCGGCGACGTTGCGCGCTCCGCCCGGAGCGCACCTGAGCCGCAGCAGCCAGCGGCCGTGCGCGACGTACCCGACCGGCGGGACCCCGACGATCCGCAGGATGTCGCTCGAGCGCAGCCTGCGGTAGCGGCGGGCGATCGTCTGATCGGAGACGCCCAGCACCTCGGCGATGCGGCTGAACGGGGCGCGCCCGTCGAGCTGGAGCGCCTGGATCAGCTTCCGGTCGAGCTCGTCCGCCATGTCGGATTTCACCACCACAGCATATCCACTGTCGAAATCAGTGAGATCAATGGCGTCTGAGTGGTTTCCTCGCAGCCGAGTCCTGATGGTTGAGGTGTCTGTCTAGGACCGATCAGGAGGATCTCAATGGGCAAGTGGGGACCGCTGACCGCGGTCAGCCTGGGCACGTTCATGCTGCTGGTGGACGTCAACATCGTGACCGTGGCGATGCCCGACATGACGACGTCGCTGAAGGCGTCCTTCTCCTCCCTGCAATGGGTGATGGACGTCTACGCGCTGGCGCTGGCCGCTCTGCTGCTGGGCGCGGGTGGACTGGCGGACCTGCTGGGCCGTCGCGCCGTCTACGTCGCGGGCCTGGTCGTCTTCGCCGCGTCGTCGCTGGCGTGCGGGCTGGCGCCGAACGCCGCATCGCTCATCGCCGCGCGAGGCGTTCAGGGCGCGGGCGCGGCGATGATGTTCGCCACGACGGTGGCGCTGGTCAACGCCTCCTATTCCGGACGCGACCGAGGCGTGGCGTTCGGCGTGTGGGGAGCGGTCAGCGGCGCGGCGTCCGGGATCGGGCCGATCCTGGGCGGGCTGCTGACCGAGCAGTTCGGGTGGCGCGCGACGTTCCTGGTCAACCTGCCCGTGAGCGTCGTCGCGGTGGCGCTGACCCTGCGCGTGGTGGCCGAGTCGCGCAACCCCGAGGCGCGGCGGATCGACCTGCCGGGCATGGCGCTGTTCGCCGCCGCTGCGGGCACGACCGTCTACGGCCTGACCCGCGCCGGTGAGGACGGCTGGGCGGCGCCCGGCACGCTCGGCATGTTCGCCGTCGGCGCGGTCGCCCTCATCGCCTTCGTGGCGATGGAGTTCCGCAGCCCGCATCCCATCCTCGACCTGCGGCTCTTCCGCTCGCCCTCGTTCACCGGCATCATGATCGCCTCGCTGGCGATGTCGGGCGCCGCGTTCGCCTACCTGATGTACACCTCGCTCTGGCTGCAGTCCGTCCAGGGGCTGGGCGCGATCGAGGCGGGGCTGGTGATCCTGCCGATCCCGGCGGTGTCGTTCGTGGTCTCCTGGCTGTCGGGCCGCTACCTGCACGCCGTCTCGCCGCGCTGGACGGTCGGTGCCGGGATGCTCCTCATCGGCGCCGGCGTCATGGCTCAGGCGGTCCTCACCTCCGGCTCGGGCTGGAGCGCGGTCATGCCGGGTTTCGCCGTGGTCGGCGCGGGCGTCGGCGTGGTCATGCCGAACGTGACGGCGGCGGGGATGGCTTCGGTGCCGATGGAACGCGGCGGCATGGCGGCCGGGGCGATCAGCACCTGCCGCCAGCTGGGCTTCGCCGCCTCCGTCGCCGTGTTCGGCACCGTCTTCCGTACGACGCTGGAAGGCTCGCTCGACCACAAGGTCCCCGACGTCGCCGCCGCCACGACCGCTCTCACCGGCGGTAAGGCGGCCCAGGTCATGGCGCAGAGCCCAGAGCACGCCTCGCTCGTTCACGCGGCGTTCGCCTCGGGGCTGAACGCCACCTTCCTCACCGCCGGAGCCATCGGCCTGGCCGCAGCCGTCGTTGCTCTGGTCCTGGTCCGCCGTCCCGCGCCGGTCGCCTCTCCCGTTCAGGAGTCCAGGCAAGGTGTCCTCGCCGATACCTGAGGCGACCGGAACAAGACCGCAAGGCCACGGCTTTGATGACGTTCCGGGTGAACGGGCTGCCGACCGGCCGGTGGGATGGGACGCTGCGTCAGGTGACGCAGAGCGGTGGCGCAGTGACGCAATGGGGTTGGGCCCGTGCCGGGGCGCGGCATGAGCCCACCCCGTTCATCGGCCGTGCGGTCGAGCTGGAGGCGGTCCGCAAGGCCATCACGCGGTCGCGTCTGATCACCCTGACCGGCTCCAGCGGGGTCGGCAAGACGCGCATCGCGCTGCGGGCCGCGCACCAGATGGGGCTGCCCGGCGAGGTCGTCCTGCCGATCCCGCCCATGCCACTGCCCGGTCCGGACGCCGAGGAGAGCACGAACGACACCATCGCCCTGTTCGTGGCCCGCGCACAGGCCGCCGGCCCACGTTCACGCTCGGCGAGAACAACCGCGCCGAGGTCATCGCGCTGTGCCGCCGCCTGGACGGCATACCGCTGGCCATCGAGCTGTCCGCCGTACGGCTGCGGACGATGCCGCTGGAGCAGATACTGCGCCGACTCGACGACCGCTTCCAGGCCCTGGCCGGAGCCCGGTTCGCCCAGGCCCGCCACCAGACGCTGCGCGCCCCGATCGAGTGGAGCCACGAGCTGTGCACACCCGCCGAACGGGAATCGCCGACGGCCTGTCCAACCGGCAGATCGCCGAACGGCTCGTCATCTCCCAGCGCACGGCCGACCCCCACGTCGAGCACATCCTGGGCAAGCTCGGCTTCAACTCGCGCAGCCAGGTCGCCGCCATGGTCGGCGCCCTCAAGGACGAGTCCCCGCTTCCGTAGCTCGTCCCTGGCTCCTGGCTGCTCGTTACTTGGCCGCTGGCTGCCGGCCGTTCCGTATCGAGCGGGCGCGGAGGTGGACGCGCTGGCCTTCGCGGCCGAACAGGACGAGCATCTCGACCGGGTTGTCGTCGGCGCTGTCGAACCAGTGGGGCACGCGGGTGTCGAACTCGACCGCCTCGCCCTCGGTCAGCACCATCTCCTGGTCGCCGAGGAGCAGGAACAGGCGGCCGCTGAGCACGTACATCCACTCATAGCCCTCGTGCACCCGCTGCCCGGGAGCGCGGCGCGCGGGCGGGACGATCGCCTTGTACGCCTGAACGCCGCCGGGCCGCTGCGACAGCGGGATGACCGTCATGCCCTTGTGGTCCAGCGAACGCAGATGGATGCGCGGGTCACCGGTCGGCGGCGCGCCGATGAGCTCGTCGATCTGGACGCCGTACGCCTGGGCCAGTGGGAGGAGCAGCTCGATCGTGGGGCGGCGGCGACCGGCCTCGAGCCGCGACAGCGTGGACACCGAGATCCCCGTCGCGTCCGCCACGTCGGTCAGCGTCGCCTCGCGCTGCTTGCGGAACGCGCGCAGCCGGGGCCCTATCGCGGCAAGCACCTCGTCCAGGTTTGCCATTCCGGCAAGTTTAGCTGCCGTCTCTTCGGCGGGCATCGATCGTGGTCGCCATGACAGAGATATTCGATGTCGCCGTGATCGGCGGCGGTGCCGCCGGGCTGAGCGGCGCGGTGGTGCTCGGCAGGTCCCGGCGTTCAGTGGTCGTCATCGACGCGGGCTCGCCGCGCAACGCGCCCGCCGAGGGCGTGCACGGATTCTTGTCCCGCGACGGGATCGGCCCGCGCGAGCTCGTCGAGATCGGGCGTACGGAGGTCGAGCGTTACGGCGGGGTCGTGGTGCCGGGGACGGCCGTGGCGGCGCGCCGTACGGACGGCCCGTTCGAGGTGAGGCTGGACGACGGCCGGTCGATCGAGGCGCGGCGTTTGCTGGTGACGACCGGGCTCGCCGACGAACTGCCCGACGTTCCCGGGGTGGCCGAACGCTGGGGCCGCGATGTCGTGCACTGCCCGTACTGCCACGGGTGGGAGGTCCGCGATCAGCCCGTCGCCGTGCTCGCCATTAACACTGACCTTGCGGTGCACCAGGCGATGATGTTCCGGCAGCTGACGCCGGACGTGACGTTCCTCCAGCACACCGCCGCCGCGCCGAGCGAGGAGCAGGCGGCCCAGCTGAACGCCTGGGGCATCGAGGTGATCGCGGGGATCGTGGAATCGGTGGAGGTGGCCGAGGATCGGATCTCGGGTGCGCGGTTGGGTGACGGTTCGGTCGTGGCCTGCTCGGCGGTGGTCGTGGTGCCGCGAATGGTGGCCAACTCCGGTGTGCTCGCGGGGCTTGGTCTGTCGCCGGCGCCTCATCCGATGGGCTTCGGTGAGTCGATCGCGGCCGATCCGACGGGGCTGACGGAGGCGCCCGGGGTGTGGGTCGCGGGCAACGCCGCCGACCTCACGGCCCAGGTGGTGAGCTCGGCTTCTGGAGGAGCGGCGGCGGGCGCAGCGATCAACGCCGATCTCATCGCCGAGGACACGCGGCTTGCTCTGAAGGTCCTGTCGCGGGACTACTGGGATGAGCGGTACGGGTCGGGGAAGCGCGGCACGGGCGACAAGCCGAATCCGCAGGTGGCGGCTGCTGCCGCCGATCTCCCGGCCGGGACGGCGCTCGACGTCGGGAGCGGCACGGGCACGGACTCGATCTGGCTCGCGTCGCGCGGCTGGAAGGTCACCGGGGTCGACCTGTCCGACGTCGCGTTGGAACGGGCTGCGCGGCGTGCCGCCGAGGCGGGCGTGGACGTCACCTGGCATCAGGCCGACCTGGCGGACTGGGAGCCCGGGGCGGCGGAGTTCGATCTGGTGTCGGCGCAGTACATTCACCTGCCACGGCCCGTGCGCGAGGCCCTGCATCGCCGGCTGGCCGCGTCCGTTCGGCCGGGCGGGACGCTCCTGATCGTCGGTCACCATCCGGCGGACCTGGAGCAGCCGGTCCGGTACCCGCGTCTCCCCCACTTGATGTTCACGGGCGAGGAGATCGCCTCCGTGCTCGACCCGGCCGAGTGGGACGTCACCGTCTCGGCCCCGGAACGTTCAGTCGAGCACGACGGCCACAAGCTCACGCTCACCGACGCGGTGATGCGCGCCGTCCGCCGCCCGACCTGACGGCGTGGTCGGGCGGGCGTGAAGCATTGCCGGGGACATGACGGCGCCCGGGCCGCCGGGGAGGTGTGGTCCTCTCGGCGGCCCGGGCGCGTGGGCGGCGGCCCTGGTGTCAGTCGTCGAGCGCCTGGTAGAGCGTCGTCCAGAAGTCGTGCATGACGTGGATCGGGTCCGGGACGGACGCCCCGACCTGGCTGACCAGGATTCCGGTGACCTGGTTGACCGGGTCGGCGTAGGCCGAGGCGCCGCTTCCGCCGTCCCAGCCGAACTGCCCGATCGGCGCGTAGTCACCCTGGTAGGTGCGCACCGCCATGCCGAAGCCCCAGCCGCCGTGCTGCCCCTGGCCGAACGAGATGTGGACGTTCTCGGTGGCCAGGGTGTTGCGGGCGGCCTGCTGCTCGGGATTGAGGCGGTTGGTGGTCATGAGCTGGACGGCCTGCTTGGACAGGATCCGCTCGTTCCCGTGCATCCCGCCGTTCAGCAGCATCCGGAAGTAGGCGTTGTAGTCGTCGACGGTGGAGTTCAGCCCGCCGCCACCGCCCTCGAACGCCGGCGGCTTGCTGTGGCGCCCGCCCTCGGCCTCGTCCCACACGTGGAACTCACCCGTCTCGGGGTCGGGCGCGTACAGCGGAGGCAGCCGGTGCATCTGGTCGGCGGGCACGAAGAAGCCGGTGTCCTTCATGCCCAGGGGCTCAAAGATCCGCTCGTTCAGGAACGTGCCGAACGACTGGCCGGTGACCCGGGACACGAGCACTCCGACCAGGTCGCTGGCGATCTGGTACTGCCAGCGCGCGCCGGGCTGGTTCATCAGCGGCAGCTCGCCGAGGCGGCGCATCCACTCGTCCGGCTCGGGCATCGGCGTCGGCAGGTTGGGCGTGAGTCCCTGCTCGAAGATCACGCCCATGATCGGGGTGCCGATCGAGGTCATGTCCATGCCGAGCCCGAACGTGGAGGTCAGCACGTCCCGTACGGTGATCGGCCGGCGGGCCGGAACGGTGTCGTCCACCGGGCCGTCGATCCGCCGCAGCACCTGCTGGTCGGCGAGCTCGGGCAGCCACGGGTCCACCGGGTCGTCCAGCCGCAGCCGGCACTCGTCGAGCAGCACCATCGCGGCCGCGATCGTGACCGGCTTGGACGTGGACGCCATCCGGAAGATCGTGTCCCGGCGCATGGCGTCGCCACCCTCGTGGCGCATCGTCCCGAGGGTCTCGACGTGCGTCTGGTCGCCTCGGCTGACCAGCGCTACCAGCCCGGGGATCTTCCCCGAGTCGACATGCCTTGCCAGCACGTCGTGCAGCCTGCGCAGCCCGGCTTCGGAGAAGCCGCGATTGCCGTTACCCATCATCAGTCTCCTTGCGCGTGTGGTGTCCGGGCCTCGTCGCGCGGTCGGTCGGTGGCCGGCGGTCCGGTGATCTCGAGGCGGTACTCGTTGGTCCGGTGGTGCAGTCGGAACCCCAGATGGCGATTGACGTCCAGCAGGGCGGTGTCGCCCTCGGGGTTGTCGGTGGCGACCTGGGTGACCTGCGGATACTGGTCGTACAGCAGCCGCAGCATCGCCGCCTTGACCCACAGGTCCAGGCCCAGGTCATGGTGGCCGTCGGCCGGAGGGTGATCGTGCTGGGTGACGCGGCGTTCGCTGCCTCCCGGGACCACTACCTCCGTGCAGCCGACCACCTTGCGCCCATGCTCAGCGGCGACCGTCAGCAGCACGTCCCCCGGCAGAGTCTCGGCCGCAACCGCGTCGGAAGGCACGGTCCCCGACGGCACAGCGTTGGGTGGGACAGCGCCGGGTGGGACAGCGTCAGCCGGAACGCCGTCGGACGGAGTCCCGTCGGGCCGAGTGCCGTCAGGCGAGGTGCCGTCGGAGACGCCGTCGCGGGAGGGCTCGGGGGTGGGCTCGGGGGCGGCCTCGGGGGTGGGCTCGGGGGCGGCCTCGGGCGGAACGGTGTCGAGCGAGACCATGGCGTCGCGGCCGGGCCGTGCGATCCGCACCGTCTCGGTCAGCCGGTAGCCCGGGTGCTCGGCGGCGACCATCTCGTCCAGCCAGCCCGGATGCATCTCGCGCAGCGACAGCAGCAGGTGGTGGAGGGTGCGCAGGCGGGTCAGGCCGCGCTTCTGGCAGAGGGCGTCGCCCGTTCCGCCCGTGGGCACGGCCACGATCACGCTGTACAGGCCGCGGGCGTGCGCCTCGTCGATGAGCGCGCGCATCAGCCGGTCCCCGACTCCGCGCCGCCGATGGTTGGGGTGAACGTGCACCTGCGCGCGCCCGGTGGAGGTGGTCGAGGGCAGGCGCAGCACGGCCAGCCCCAGGACCCGGGTGCCACGGGTGGCCGTCCACACGATCGTCGTTCCTGCGGTCAGGCAGGCATGGAACCGTTCAGGGGTAACGGGCGTGGTGCCGGGCGCGTCCTGCGCGATGGACGCGGCGACCACCGAATGCCAGTCCCGCACGCGAGGGCCGTCCGGCACCTCCCGTTCGGGCACCACGCGACTGAGCCGCACCCGGGTCGGCCAGGACCGGGCCTCACCAGCAGTCTTGGTCATGGCACGTCCACGGGAACCGCGCAGCCGACGCCGCCATAGGCGCACCGCGCCAAGCCACCACGCTCGCGCCACTGGAGCTGACGTCGCTGCCGCGGATGCTGCTGTGGCTGCCGTTGCGGCTGCCGTTGCGGCTGAACGCCGTTCTCCAGCGCCGGGCAGGCGAGGCCCGCCGTCGAGATCAACAACCGCTTGGTCATGTCCACTCCGTAGTCGCTGGGAGCCCCCGAAGGACCGGTGGTGCGCAGATCGCCGGTCAGCATCCGTTCAGCCCGCCTGAACGCCTGCCGGCCTGGCGGGCCGGGCGGGCCTGGCATCTGGTCAGCACGGCGAGAGCACCTGGCAACAGGTTGGCGGGACGGGCGCCACCGAACAACGGCCAGTTCAGCAAGGCTGCGTTGCCCGGGAAGTCATCGATGCGCGTTTGGTCAACGCTGCGTTGACCAGTAGGTTCATGATCGGGAGGGTTTGATGGAGTTTCGGGACATCGAGATCTTCTTGGCCCTGGCCGAGGAGCTCCACTTCGGCCGTACGGCCGAGCGCCTGCACGTGACCCCGTCCCGGGTCAGCCACGTGATCAAGAAGGCCGAGCGCCGCATCGGCGGGCCGCTGTTCGAACGCACCTCCCGCACCGTCAGCCTGACCCCGCTGGGCGAACGGCTCCGCGACGGCCTGCAGCCCGCCCACGTTCAGATCCAGCAGGCCGTCGACCGCGCCGTGGCCGAGGCGCGCGGCATCACCGGCACGCTGACCATCGGCTACACCACGCCCTGGTGCGCCGACCTGGCCCTTCAAGCCGCCGAGGTGTTCCGGGACCGCTACGCCGACTGCACCGTTCGAATCCAGGAAATCCAGTTCCACGATCCGTACGGGCCGCTCCGCCGCGGTGAGCTGGACCTGCAGATCGCCGAGGTCCCCGCCCCGGTCCCCGGCGTCACCGACGGCCCCGTGCTCTTCCGAGAGCCCAGAGCCCTGATGGTCCCGGCCGATCACCCGTTGGCCGCCCGCGACACCGTGTCGCTGGAGGACCTCGCCGAGGCGCCGATGATCAAGCCGCGCGGGGAGGTGCCCAAGATCTTGATGGATCTCCACCTGCCGGCCCACACCCCGATGGGCAGCCCCGTTCCCGCCGGGCCGACCTTCAGCTTCTGGGCCGAGGTTCCCGCCCTGGTCGCAGCCGGTCTCGGCGTCTCGGTCGTGGCGTGCCGCGCCGCCCGGTTCCACTCCCGGCCCGGCATCGCCTTCGTCCCTTTCCAGGACGGGCCGACCCTCGACTACGGCGTACTGTGGCCCGCCACCGGCCAGACCCCATCCGCCCTGGCGTACGTGGACCTGCTCGTAGACCTCGCCTACAAGCCCGGCGACGACTGACCATGGAACTGCGCGACATCGAGATCTTCCTGACGCTGGCCGAGGAACTGCACTTCGGCCGCACCGCCGAGCGGCTGCACATCACCGCGTCCCGCGTCAGCCACGCCGTCAAGAAGCAGGAGCGGCAGATCGGCGCGCCGCTGTTCGAGCGCACCTCCCGCACGGTCCGGCTCACCCCGGTCGGCGAACGGCTCTACCAGGCCCTCCGGCCCGGCTACCGGCAGATCATCGACGGCATCGCCGAGGTCACCGCCTCCGTCCGCGACACCGACGGAACGCTCACCCTCGGCAGCATGGGCCCCCAGGCATGGATGATCGACAACATCGTCGACCGGTTCCGCGACCGCCACCCGGCCGCCCACCTCGTCCACCGCGACCTCAACCCCGTCGACCCGCTCACCCCGCTGCGTTCGGGCGAGATCGACGTGGCGCACCTGTGGCTCCCGGTCCACGAACCCGACATCACCATCGGCCCGGTCACCCACACCTCACCGATCTTCCTCGCCATGGCCGTCACCCACCCGTTCGCCGACCGCGGCTCGCTCGACCTGGAGGACTACGGCGACCTGACCTTCGTGTCCCACCGCTCCCCCCTCCCCGCCGCCATGGAAGAGGCCTTCCAACCCTTCCGCACTCCGTCCGGCCGCCCGATCGCCCGCGGCCCGGTGGTCACCAGCTGGGACGACCAACTCAAGGCCGTCAGCACCGGCGCGGCCGTCATCGCCTGCCCCGCCGAGGCCGCCCGCTTCTACCCCTGGCCCAACCTTGTCTACCTCCCCGTACGCGACGCCCCACCCGTCACCTGGGCCTTCGCCTGGCTAACCGCCACCCCCAACCCCCTGGTCCGCACCTTCGCCACCCAACCCGCCCCCACCACCCCCTGACCCCGCCCCCCGCACCGCTCGTGGCCCCCTCACCACAACACGGCGCCCGCTGATTACCCTCACGGCGGCTCCGGCGCCCCTCGTGGCCCCTTCGCGAGCCAGCTGACGCCCCGTGGCCTCCCATGGCCGCCTGTGGTGCCTTCCACGACCGCGCGGCACCCGTTGACGACCTCCGCGGCGGCCCCTGGCGAGTGCCTCGTGGCCGCGCGGCACTTGCTGATCACCTTCGCGGCCCCAGATCGCAGCCTGCCGACCCCAGTGGCCCCTAACGGCCTCTGCGGCACTCCGTAGCGGCCCTGGCGCCCCCATGGCGCGCGGTGGGGATCACACCGTGCCCCGTGGTGTGCCCGCCGGTTCCGGGCCATGCATAAGATCGGCGGCATGCCGATGCGACTTGTTCAAATAGCCATGAATGCCCAGGACGACGCTGCAGTTGGCCGGTTCTGGGCGGAGGCGCTCGGCTGGAGCATGTCCAGCGAAGGCCCCGGGGTGACCAACCTGGAGCCCAAGGGCTTCTCCTATCCGGACCCGACCGCCGTCTGCATCGACGTCCTCGCCGTTCCGGACGTCAAGACGGTGAAGAACCGCGTGCACGTCGACCTCGCCACCACCTCCACCGCCCACCAGGCCGAGCTGGTCGCGCGCCTCAAGGACCTCGGCGCCACGGCCATCGACATCGGCCAGGGCGACGTTCCGTGGACGGTCATGGCCGACCCGGAGGGCAACGAGTTCTGCGTGCTGGAGCCCCGAGAGATCTACCGGGACACCAGCCCCATCGCCGCCGTCGTGGCCGACTGCCTCGACCCGCGGGCCATGGCCGCCTTCTGGAGCGGGGCGATGGACTGGACCCTGCACGAGGTGACCGATGACCACGCGAGGCTCCGCTCCGCCCAGGGCGTCGGCCCGTACTTGGAGCTGGTCCGTACGTCCGTCGTGAAGACCGTCAAGAACCGCACCCACCTCGACCTGCGTCCCTACCCGGGCGACGATCAGGCCGCCGAGGTGGCCCGCCTGTACGCCCTGGGCGCCACCGACCTGGACCTGGGCCAGGGCGACGTCTCCTGGGTCTGCCTGGCCGACCCGGAGAACAACGAGTTCGACGTCCTCACCCCAGGCTGATCATCAGCGCCCGCCCGAGTGCCGGGCTCCCCAACTCAGCCCCGGGAGCCCGGCGCTCGGCAACCACAGCTCGGAAATGATTGGACGCACCGAGACTCGGGCTTATAGCTTGCAGTCGACCGCGACACCGCCCGAGGAGGTGAGACCCATGAACTCAGTATTGACGTGGGTGCTCCGCCTTCCCGTCACGGTCGGGCGATTGACGTAGGTGTCGCCGGGAGCGCCTCGAACCAAGGCACTCCCGAAAGGCAACACCTATGCACTCTCAGCACTTCACCGCCGAGCCGTCGTCGAACGCCCCGGCCGAGCGCGGCTCCGCCGCGGACACGGCCCCAGGCCTCCAACCGCAGCCCTCCGGCGCCGATCACACCCCCCTCACGTACGACGTGATCATCGCCGGGTGCGGCCCGACCGGCGGGATGCTCGCCGCCGAACTACGCCTGCACGACGTGCGCGTCCTCGTCCTGGAGAAGGAAACCGAGCCCCCGTCGTACGTCCGCATCGTCGGACTGCACATTCGCAGTCTCGAGCTGATGGCCATGCGCGGCCTGCTAGAGCCCATTCTCGAACACGGAAGGCGCCGTCCGGCCGCCGGATTCTTCGCCGCCATCAACAAACCGGCTCCCACCGACCTGGACACCGCGCACGCCTACATCCTGGGCATCCAGCAGCCGACCATCGTTGGCCTACTCGAAGACCATGCGATCGCCCTCGGTGCACAGGTCCGCCACGGTTGCGAGGTCGCCGCCTTCGAACAGGACGACGAGGGCGTGACCGTCGAACTGGCCGACGGCGAAAAGCTGCGTACGCGCTACCTCGTCGGCTGCGACGGCGCGCGCAGCTCGGTGCGCAAACTGCTCGGCGTCGGCTTCCCCGGCGAGCCCTCGCGGAACGACACGCTGATGGGCGACATGCAAGTGGGTGTTCCACAGGAGGAGATCGCCGCCAAGCTGGCCGAAATCCACCGGACCAACAGGCGAGTCAGCCTGAGGCCGATCGGCGAAAACGCCTACCAGGTCGTAGTCCCCGCCGCAGGAGTCAGCGATCGCACAGACCCGCCCACTCTCAACGACTTCAAACAACAACTGCGCGCCATCGCCGGAACCGATTTCGGCGTGCACTCCCCGCGCTGGCTGTCGCGCTTCGGTGACGCCACCAGGCTGGCCGAACGCTACCGAATCAATCGAGTGCTACTAGCCGGCGACGCGGCGCACATCCACCCGCCCACCGGCGGCCAGGGCCTCAACCTGGGCGTCCAGGACGCATGCAACCTCGGCTGGAAACTGGCCGCACAGATCCGCGGCTGGGCACCGGAAACCCTCCTGGACACGTACCAGACCGAACGCCACCCCGTCGCCGCGGACGTCCTCGACAACACCCGAGCCCAGATGGAGGTCCACTCCCCAGAACCCGGTCCGCAGGCCGTCCGCAGGCTGCTCACCGAACTCATGGACATCGACGAGGTCAACCGCCACCTCATCGAGAAGATCACCGCGATCGGCATCCGCTACGACTTCGGCGAAGGCCCCGACCTCGTGGGCCGCCGCCTACGCGACCTCGACCTCAAACAGGGCCGCCTCTACGACCTGCTGCACCAAGGCCGAGGCCTCCTGCTCGACCGCACCGAACGCCTGACCGCGGGCGGCTGGTCCGACCGCGTCGACTACCTGGCCGATCCCACCGCACCACTAGACGTTCCGTGCCTCCTCCTACGCCCCGACGGCCACATCGCCTGGATCGGCGACGACCAGCAGGACCTGAACGCCCACCTCACCCGCTGGTTCGGCACCCCCACCGTCTAAAGCTCACACCCCCGCCTTAACGCCCGAGGTTGTGGCGTCCGGCCCCGCCCGCCGGACGCCACAACCACGAGCCGAGCCACACAGACACCCAGGACAAGCCACAACCCCACATCCCCAGCACCACCTGGCGTGCGCAAGGCAACCTCCGCGTCGCCAACTCTGGCGCCTGGTCAGCGCGCCAGAAGCTCCCGGACCGCCCTCTGAGCAACGCCACCTCCGCGTGTGCAGAGCAACCTTCACGTGGTGCGGCGCCGCCTCTGTGCGCAGCGTCCCGCGTGCAGCGGGCAATCTTCACGTGAGCAGTGCCAACTCCGCGCGCAGCGCCGTGCTGCGCCCGTGCTGCGGGCGCAAGGCAACCTCCATCTGCAGCGCAACCCCGCGCACACCCCACAGGCATGAGTCACTTTCAGTGTGGAGCACCACCCCAGTGTGCAGGGCAAACCCGCGCGTGCGACGCCACCCCGCGTGCAGCCCCCGCAGGCGCAAGGCGGCCCACGGCGTACAGCGCACATCCGGGTGCAGTGCCTTCCGCATGCGCAGAGCAACCCCCGCCTGCGCAGGCAAGGGCGCTGGGGAAGGCAACCCCTGCGTCCGCAGCGGAGCGCTGGTGGATTGCTCTGCGCACGTGGGGTTGCGGCGGCCCTCGTAGGGGTGGCTTGAGTCGGTATATGTAACGCTTCGTCCGGCTGCTACCAAGTAGTGATGTGATCGGGCAAGCGGTGAAGAGGGCGCGGGCAGTGGGTGGGAAGGCCACTGGGCTGGCTGCGATCTCCACGGACCCGGTGGCGCTGGAGGCGTTCTACCGGCGGCATGTCGACGAGATCAGCCGCTTCGTGGCCTGCCGCGTCGATGATCCGCACATGGCGGCCGACCTGGTCGCCGAGGTGTTCCTGGCCGCGATGGATTCGGCGCACACCTACCGTTCCGACCGCGGCACCGAGCTCGGCTGGCTGTACGGCGTCGCCCGCAACACGCTCTCGGCCGGTCGGCGGCGGGCGGTGCAGGAGAAGAAGCTGGAGAGCCGGATCGCCGGCCGTCGGCTGCTGGACCCCGATGACCTGTCGCGTATCGACGACCAGATCGATGCGGAACGGCAGGCTCGGCATGCCATCGAAGCGATGGAGGGGCTGCCCGAGAGCGAGCGGGCCGTGTTGGAGCTGGTGGCCATCGAGCAGTTGTCGGTCGCGGAGGCGGCCGCCGCACTCGGCATCAAGCAAGGCACCGCCCGGGTCCGGCTGCATCGAGCCCGGCAAGCTCTCCGCCGTGCCCCTGGCCTGATCTCGGCGACCGCCGTTGAGGGGTGCCGATGACCTTCCAGGAGCGGCTTCTCACCGAACTGAAGGCTGAGGCGGTCAGGCGGGCGGACGAGCAGCGTGCCCGCCGATCGCGGAAGGCCGTCACCATCCGTGTGGCAGCGGCGGCCGCGATCGCGGCCGCCTGCACGCTCGTGGCGATCGTCGCGCCCACGTTCACCGGTTCGCGGGCTGCGGCCTACGCGCTGACCAGGAACGCCGACGGCTCGATCACCGTCACGATCAAGGAGTTCCGCGACCCCGAGCGGTTGGAGCGGGACCTGGCCGAGCACGGGGCACGGACCGACATCACCTATCTCCCGCAGCACGAGAGGTGCACCGAAGACGACCGTGGCGTTCCCGTGGACCCACAGCCGCCGCCCGGGACCCCGATGCGGTCCAAAGCGATGGACGAGTGGGTCGCCAAGTACGGCTACCACCTGCCGACGTCACGTGCCATCCGCATGATGTCGCCCGAGAAGTCGCCCAACTCGTTCGCCATCTTCCCCGAGCACATCAAGCAGGGACAGACGCTCGTCGTCCAGATCGGCGAGTCACACCGGACGAAGCAGTGGAAGCTCGGCGCCTTCCTGATCGCCGGGCCGGTCAAGCCTTGCGTCTTCGAGGACGACCCGTACTGGAACTGAGCCCGCGGGGGCCGAACTCCTGAGCCGTCTTTCCGGACTTTGACGGCGTCATCACATTCACCCGAGCAAGGAGCTCTCTTTGGCATGCCCGGATACGGACGAGAAGGCGAGCGTTTCGCCGCCGGAGCCTCCCGAAGGCCGCGGAGGCCGCGGAGGTGCGTTCACGCGAAGGCATGCCGTGTTCGCCGTGCTGCTGGCTTTCGCTGCAGGGCTGCGGGCCGTCACGATGCTGGGCTACCGGCCCGGCCGGATCTACTACGTGGACTCCTATGAGTACCTTGAGCTCGCGCTGCATCCGCGGCCTTCACAGGGGTTCCGCAACATCGGCTATCCGCTGTTCCTGAAGCTGCTCATGCCGTTGCACAGCATCGAGCTCGTGGTGGCCGTCCAGCACCTCATGGGGCTAACGGTCGGCGTCATGGTCTACGCGTTGCTGCGGCGCAGGTCGGTATCGGTCTGGGCAGCGGTGCCGGCGAGCGTGCCGGTGCTGTTCGATGCCCAGATGCTGCAGCTCGAGCACGCCGTTCTATCGGACATGCTCTTCATCTTCCTCGTGATTGCGGCGGTCACGACCTTGATGTGGTCGCCGGGCCACCCGTCACCACGTGCTGCGGCGGCAGCGGGCCTCCTGCTCGCGATGGCTGCGCTCACCCGGAGCGTAGGGCTGCCCTTGCTCCTTCTGGTCCTCGCCTACCTGGTTGCCCGCCGCATCGGTTGGAGCCGGTTGGCCATCGCCGCGCTGGCCGGGCTCCTGCCACTGATCCTGTACGCGAGCTGGTACGAGGCCGAGAACGGCAAGTTCACGCTGTCCGGAGTCGATGGAGTCTCGCTGTGGGCGCGGACCATGACGTTCGCCGACTGCGACAGGATTAGGCCGCCTCAGCCGGAGGAGGCACTGTGCCCGAACGGTTCGTGGCAGGACGCCGCGTCGGAGTACGTGTGGGCGCCGGACTCCTCACTCAACCGCATGCCCGGCGGCGCTGCGGCTGACAACGACCTCGCCCGGTCCTTCGCACTCCACGCGATGGCCGCGCAACCGCTGGACTACCTCCAGGCGGTCGCCCATGACGTCTCCCTGGCCTTCCACTGGACTCCTGCCCGGCACCCACAACGCGTGACGCCCGCGTTCGGCTTCAAGAAGGGACGCTGGGAACCAACGGGAGTCCCTGCGTCGGCGCGACGAACTCTCACCACGTACGACCCTGGCGCCAGCGGCGTCTACTACTCGGCCGAGCCATACGCCGGATTCCTGCGCGGCTACCAGTACCCCGCCTACCTCCGCGGGCCGTTCCTCGCCCTGATCCTCCTCGCCGGAACGCTCGGCCTACGCCGTGGCTCGTTCCTGCCCTGGGCGACGGCGATCACCCTCCTGGTCCTGCCCGTGGCGCTGCTCGACTTTGATCACCGATACGTCCTGCCCGTCGTCCCAGCCGCATGCCTAGCGGCCGCCCTCGCGATGCCCGCTCAGACGGTCAGCTTCCGCAAACGAACATTGTCGTTAGTTAGAACGACACGTTTTCTGGAGCTTCTTATTTTCCGGAAATAGAAATCCAGAAAAGCTAGAGTCGGTGAGGTGAGCGATGCGGCGGTTGTGAGCGAGACGGAACGGGCCTGCCGGTACTGCGGGCGGCCCGTGGCGCAGCGGGCGGGACGAGGGCGGCCGCGGGAGTACTGCCTGGAGGGCGACTGCCAGACGAAGGCCAAGCGCGAACGGGAGCTGAAGCGGGGCACGCCGGGGTTGGAGGGAGCGCTGGCGCGGGCCGAGGATCTGTACGAGCGGATGGAGCAGGGGCTCACGGCCGCGTTGGCTCCGCTGGCGCAGGCGCTGGACGCCGAGCTCTCCCCCAGGGGCGTTGAGGCGCAGATCAGTGCCGTACGGGCGGAGGCTCAGGCGCAGATCTCTGCGGCGTTCGCGGCACGAGAAGACGCGGCCGAACGTGCGACGCGTGCGGAGGTGTCGGCGGAGAAGGCCGAGGAGCGCACGCGGGTGGCGCGGCAAGCCGTCGAGCAGGCTGAGCGTGAACGTGATGAGACGCGAGCCCAGGCCGACGCGGCGGTGGAAGAGGCCCAACAGACTGTTGAGGTCATCCGTGCCGAGGCCAATGAGCGCGTCCGTTCGGCCGAGCAGGCGATCGAGGGTGTGCGTGAAGAGGCCGACGAGCGGGTGCGCGAGGCACACGCCGAGGCCGGTCGCGCGATCCAGGAAGCCCGGCTGGACTGCGAGCGACGGCTGCAGGATGCCGAAGCGCTCGTTCGTGAGACCCGCTCCGAGGCGGACCGCAGGGTCGAGGCCGTACGCGCTGATGCCGAGGCGCTAGTGCACCGGGCCCGGGCGGACGTTCAGGAGGCACGGGAAGAGGCCAAGGCCGCCAGAACGGAGGCCGGGAATGCTGTGGCGGCTGCCGACCGGCAACGCGTCGCAGCCGAGATCCGTGCCGAGTCGTTCGAGCAGGCCCGGGAGCAGGCGGAGGCGCAGCTCGCAGAGGCGGTGACCGCGCGAGATGCGGCACGCGGCGAGGTCGAGCGAGCTCGCGCACGCGAGACGGGTGCGGTGGACCGGGCCGAGGTCGCTCGTACGGAGGCCGCCGAGCTACGGGCGGCCCTCGAACGGGTCCGCGAGGAGCTGGGCGAAGTCCGTCTGGAGTTGCGGGGCGAGCAGGCTCGAATGGGCGAGCTCGCCCGCGAACGCGACGCGGCGAGGGAGGAGGCGGCGGCCCAGCGCGAGCGGGCAGTGGCCGCCGAACTCCGATCGGCATGACCGGGGGGCGCCGGACCCCGATCGGCATGGCAGACGGCCGCCGAACTCCGATTGGCGTGACCGGGGGCGCCGGACTCCCATCGGCGTGACATGGGCACCGGACTCGGATCGGGTCGGCGGTTCGGTTAACGCGGGCGGGTTCCCAGGTGTTGAGAGATTCGGAGCAGGTAGCCGTCGGGGTCCTGCACGGCCAGCTGGCGTACGCCGACGGCGTCGGTGGCGCGCTCGTACCAGCGGTCCTCCAGCGGGAGGAACAGCTCGCAGTCGACGGCCAGCAGCGCTGCGTGGACCTGGTCGACGTCCTTCACCTGGATCGTGAGGTTGATGCCCCGGCCATAGGGATACAGAAGCTCCGCGCGAGGGTAGAGCCGGTCCCGGGCCAGCGGCTGCTCCAGCATCAGCTCCGCTTCACCAAGTTCTAGGTAGGCGAAACGTTCCTCCGGGCGGTCGTAACGCACCCGGAAGCCCAGCAGGCGATAGAAGGCCAGGCTGGCCTCGATGTCGGAGCAGATCAGTTCCGGAACCAGAGTCGACATGCCATAACTCTGGCACGCCCCCGTCCCCGGAGGGTTACGCCGGCTTGCGGGCGGTGTGGATTGTCTGGGCGGTCAGGTAGAAGGCGTCTGGGCGGGCGAGGATGCCGGAGGGGGACTCGCGGTCCAGGAGTGCGTCGAGGGTTTGCAGGTCGTCCTGGGTGAGGGTGTCGGCGGCGGCTTCTCGGATGCGGGTCAGGCGGCGGTGGAGGAGTTCGCGGGGGTGTTCGTCCAGGGGCGCCGGTAGGTCGGTGAGGAAGGTGCGGGTGCCGGCGGGGACGAGGCCTGCCTTGGCGAGCATGCCGGGCCAGTCTTCGATCGCCTGTATGTGGCCGGGGAGGTCGGCGCGCATTTGGGCGAACGCGTCTTCTTCGGCGGCGTCCAGGCGTGCTTGGAGGCCGGGGCGGCCGATGCCGATGTCGCGCGGCAGGTAGCGGAGCGGGAGGCCTCGTTCGGCGATGGCCAGGAGGCCGTTCGGGCGTAGGGCGCCAGAGAGGTTGTCGAGGGTGCCTTGCTGGTCTCCTAGGTGGTGAACGGCCTGGCTGCTCCAGATCAGGTCTGCGGTGCCGAGCTTGTCGAAGCCGTCGGGGAGTTCGGCCTCGATGGTGGAGACGTGCACGTTGAGGGTCGTGGCGCGGAGGACGGCGCGGTCGAGGAGGGGCTGGGTGCCGTCGACTGCCACGGCTTCGGCGTTGGGGAAGGTCTGGGCGAATTGGCAGGCGGCATAGCCGGGACCACTGCCCACGTCCAGGATCCGGTCGGGCTTGGCGACCAGCGTGCTCAGCCACGCGGCGGTCTCCTTGAGGGCGGGCAGGCGGATCTCGCCCTCCCACTCCAGCTGGTCGCCCCAGGCTTCCCAGTCGACGTCGGAGTGGTCGTGGTGGTGATGGCGGTCGCTCATGGGATCGAGGGTGCGTCAGGGCAGGTGGTGGAGGCAAATAGTGTTGCCGAAACAGGGAAAGGAGCTGATGTGGATCAGACACCGGCGACCGCACGGGTGCTCGATGAGGTCGGGCCCCGGCTGCGGCAGCTGCGCAGTGAACGGGGCGTGACGCTGGCGGGGCTGTCGGAGGCCACGGGGATCTCCAAGAGCACCCTGTCGCGGCTGGAGTCCGGGCAGCGCAAGCCCAGCCTGGAGCTGCTGTTGCCGATCGCCCAGGCGCATCAGGTCGCGCTGGATGAGCTGGTCGGGTCGGAGAAGGTCGGCGATCCGCGCGTACGGTCGGCGCCGCGTGAGGCCAACGGGATGACGTCGCTGCCGCTGACCCGCAACATCGGGCCGCTCCAGGCGTTCAAGATGATCATCTCGCCGGAGCGGGGCGTTCCCGAGCCGGAGACCCATGAGGGGTACGAGTGGCTGTACGTACTGTCGGGCAAGCTGCGGCTGATCCTGGCCGAGCATGATCTGGTGTTGAAGCCGGGTGAGGCGGCCGAGTTCGACTGCCGGGTGCCGCACGCGTTCTACAGCGCGGACGACAAGCCCGTGGAGGTCCTCAGCCTGTTCGGGCGGCAGGGTGAACGCATGCACATCCGCGCCAAGCCGCGACGCAAGGACAAGGAGTGATCGCGCTGGTCACCGTGCGCGGGGTGGCGTAGGCGGTACTTATCGGGTGCGGGTGGCGTAGGCGGTCAGCTTGATCGACATTCGTTCCTCGTCCCGCCAGATTCCGCCGAGCGCGGTCGGCCACGCGTAGCAGGGCGAGGTGCCGCTGATCAGCCCGGCGACCCTCGGTTCCGCCAGCGACACGGCCGCGAACGCGTACAGCTCAGGCAGCTTCGGGGCGATCACTCCGTAGTCGAGAAGGTGCGGCAGGGCGCCTTCGGCGGCGATGAGCTCTTGGGCGCTGATCTCGGCCAGCGGGTACTGCTCGGGGAAGACGCGGCGCAGGTCGAGGAAGAGCTTGACCGTTCCGCGCCGGGGATCACCGGCCAGGCGGCCGAGCGGTGAGAGGGAGCCGAGCGCGAGTCTGGGCAGGGCGACCAGCGCGTGTGAGAACAGGACGCGGACCAGCGCGACGTTCATCAAGAAGCGTTCGGCGGGGAGCTCGGCCTCTGCGAGGTGTTGGTGGTCTAGGTATCCGCCGATCACGCTGGAGTTGTGGGCGCGGTACCAGGATGCGGGTGTAGGCGCGCGCAGGAACTCGCTCCACAGCTCAACGCTGCCGGATGAGGCGTCGCCGGGGTTGTCGGCGGGGCCGCTGTGGAGCAGGTCGGCCTCGATCTTGTCGCGCAGGAGACGGTCGTTGACGGCTCGCCACCACGGGCTGCCGGGGCGTTCAGTGCCGGGCGGGTTCAGGACGCCGCGGGCGATCACCCAGCGCAGGAACGCCAGTTCAGCCCGTCCGTAGCGGCCGCGCTCCCCCGACTGGGGCGGATAGAACTCGGCGGCGAGGCGAAGGCGGCCCGCGGTGGTGACGGCTTTGGCTGCGACTCGTTCGGCGGCAAGGAACGCCGCCGAGCCCGGCCTGGGCGCTGACAGCCGCGCCGAGGGCTGAGCAGATGGCTGCGCCGATGGCTGCGCCGATGGCCGCGCAGACGCCACGTCTGGCACGGACTCCGTCTCGTCCACCGCACACCCACCGCCAACCCGTCTCGCCGAACGATTTATCCAGTGTTCCAGCCGCCGGTCGCCGCTTACGATCGCGGCATGGCCTTCACCGTGCGAGTCGCCGAGCCGCGCGATCTTCCTCTCCTACCCGCGATCGAGTCGAGCGCCGACGGATTGTTCGGGCCGCTGGGAATCCGCTTCCCGCCGGGCCCCACCGTGATCGAGGAGGTCGACACGGGCACCGCCGAGATCCTGGTCCTGGGCGATCCCCCGGTCGGTTTCGCGGCGGTGATCACCCAGGACGGGCACCCGCACCTGGAGCAGATCGCGCTGCACGCCTCGCACACCGGGCGCGGGCTGGGCGGTCCGCTGCTCAAGGAGGTCGTTCAACGGGCCGACGGCGAACTCACGCTGATCACCTATCGCGAAGTGCCGTGGAACGGCCCGTGGTACGCCCGCCACGGCTTCAGCGAATTCCCGCAGGAGCAGTGGGGACCGGACCTGCGCGCGCGCTGGCAGGCCGAGATCGACGCGGGCCTGCACGCACTCGGACCGCGGGTGATCATGCATCACACGGCGGCCGGTTAGAGCGGACACACCGGCGCGGTCACGCTTCGAGCCCGGACGAAACGTCTGCGGGACAGCCTGGATGCATGACGGATGCGACATCGACATCGACATCGACATCTGACCGGACCCACGAGAGCACCGGCTCGGCACCTCCCGCGCACCGAGGCGCGATGCTGGGCGTTCTGTGCGCGGGGATGTTCCTGGTTCTGCTGGACGTGACCGTCGTCAACGTCGCGCTGCCGGGGATCGGCACGTCGCTGGGCACGGACCTGCCGGGGCTGCAGGGGGTCGTCGACGGTTACGCCGTGGCGATCGCCGGGCTGCTGCTCGGCGGCGGGGCGCTGGGCGACCGGATCGGGCATCGGCGGATGACGCTGATCGGCCTCGGGCTGTTCGGCGTGGCGTCGCTGGCCTGCGGAACCGCGCCGGGCCCCGAGAGCCTGATCGCCGCGCGGGTGGTGCAGGGCGCGGGCGCGGCGCTGCTCCTGCCCGGAAGCCTGGCCGTCATCACCGCGATCTACCCGGGCCGCGCCGAGCAGGCCCGCGCGCTGGGCGTGTGGGCCGGGATCTCTTCCACGGCGCTGCCCGCCGGGCCGCTTCTGGGCGGGGCGCTGGTCGACTCGGTCGGCTGGCGGTGGATCTTCCTGGTGAACGTGCCGATCGTCGCGGCGGCGATGGTGGGCGTCCTCGCTCTCGTACGCGAGCCGCGCCGACCGGCCACCGCCGAAGAGCGGCCCCTGGACCGGGCCGGGATGATCCTGGCACCGGCGGCCCTGGGCACCCTGGTCTGGACGGTCATCGCCGCCGGCCACGGTCAGCGGGGCGCGGCGGGCGCGGCGCTGATCGCCACACTCGTCCTGTGGGCTGCGTTCGTGGTGGTGGAACGGCGTGCGACCGCGCCGATGGTGCCGGGCGGGCTGCTGCGGGCCCCGGCGTTCCTGGGCGCCAACATGATCGCACTGATCATGAATCTGGTCACCAACGGCGTCCTGTTCGTGGTGACCCTGCACCTGCAACAGCAGCAGGGCCACTCCGCGCTCACCGCCGGGACGATGCTGCTGCCGATGGCCGTTCCGCTGGCGCTGCTGGCGCCGGTGAGCGGACGCCTGACCGCCCGTTTCGGCACGCGCCTGCCGCTCACGGCGGGCACGGCGATCGCGGCGGCCGGGTCGCTGTGGCTGATGTCGGCGGGGCCGAACGGGTCGTACGTGGCGCTGCTGCCCGTCCTGGTCGGCATCGGCGTCGGGGACGGCCTGATCGTGACCGCGGCGGTCGCGGGGGCGATGCGGGCGGCTCCGGCCGAGCACGCCGGGCTGGCGGGTGGCTTCAACAACACCGCGCGGCAGGTCGGCACGGCTCTCGGCGTCGCGGTGTACGGGGCGGTCGCCGGATCGGCGTCCCGGGCCCATGTGGCTCAGTCCCATGCGGCTCAGTCCCATGCGGCCCAGTCGCTCGCGGACCAGGCCCACGCGGCCCATTTCACCTCGGGGCTGCACACCCTCGCCTGGGTCAGTCTGGGGCTGTGGCTGGTGGCGCTCGCCCTGACCCGCATCGTCCCCGCCCGCTGAAATTCGTTTGGCCGAGCTGCTCACCGTTCGCTACAACGGTGAGCATGCTTCACAAGTACCCCCGGACCCGGCACATCGAGGGCTCCCGGCTTCAGCCCGGAGACCACGATCTCGCCGCCGTGCCCTTCCGGGCCATCGCCGGGCGGTATCTGGTGGTGGAGGAGAAGCTGGACGGCGCCAACTCCGGCATCAGCTTCTCCTCCGAGGGGGAACTGCGGCTGCAGAGCCGCGGGCATTTCCTCACCGGAGGACCCCGCGAGCGGCAGTTCGGGCCCCTGAAGGCCTGGGCCGCCTCCGTTCAGCACGTTCTGTGGGAACGGCTCGGCGACCGCTACGTCCTGTACGGCGAGTGGCTGTACGCCAAGCACACGGTCTTCTACGACGCGCTCCCCCACTATTTCTGCGAGTTCGACGTCCTCGACCAAGTCGACGGCTCGTTCCTGTCCACCGACGCCCGCCGCGAGCTCCTCTCTGGCACGCCGGTCGTTTCGGTCCCCGTTCTGCACGAAGGCCCGCTGAAGGACGTGTCCGCTCTCACGGCGTTCGTCGGCCCCTCCACGTGCCGTACGCCAGCCTGGCGCGACGCGATGCTGGTCGCGGCCAAGGCGGGCGGCGCCGATCCCGAACGGGTCGCGCAGGAGTCCGACACCTCCGACGAGATGGAGGGCCTCTACATCAAGGTCGAGGAGGACGGGAAGACGGTCGACCGCTACAAGTGGGTCCGGCCGAGCTTCCTCACCGCCATCCTCGACGCGGGCACGCACTGGCAGGACCGCCCGATCGTCGCCAACGGGCTCGCCGATCCGGGGGTGCTCTATGCAGGTGTTTGAGGACCTGTGCCCGGCGCCGCCACACTGGCAGGTGCCGTGGCCGGAGATCCGGGAAACGTTCGACTGGGTGCGGAACCTGGCGGGCGTTCCGCAGGACGCGATCCACCACGCCGAGGGCGACGTTGAGATCCACACCCGGATGGCCTGCGAGGCGCTGGCCGCGCTGCCCGAGTGGCGTGCGCGCCCGGTCGCCGAACGCGTCCGGCTGTTCACGACGGTGCTGATGCACGACATCGCCAAGCCGTTCTGCACGCAGATCGACGAGGGCGGGCGGATCACCGCGCACGGGCACTCGCGGCGCGGCGACCTGATGGTGCGCCGGATCCTGTGGGAGCTCGGCGCGCCGATCGCCTGGCGTGAGCACGTCGCCGCGCTGGTGCGCCATCACCAGGTGCCGTTCTGGGCGCTGGAACGCCCGGACCTGCAGCAGATCGCGTTCCGCGTCAGCCTGCTGGCGCGCAACGACGACCTGGTGCTGCTGGCCACCGCCGACATCCTCGGCCGTATCTGCGGCGACACCGCCGAGGTGCTGGAGAACATCGGGCTGTACGGGGAGTACTGCGCCGAGCAACAGTGCCTTGACCGGCCGCGCGAGTTCCCCTCCGACCACGCCCGCTTCTGGTACTTCCGCAAACCGGGCCGCGACCCGGGCTACGCCGCCTACGACGACACCCGCGTGACCGTGACCGTGCTGTCGGGACTGCCCGGCGTCGGCAAGGACCACTGGATCTCGGCGAACCGGCCGGACCTGCCCGTGGTGAGCCTGGACCGGCTGCGCGCTGAGATGGGCGTTCCGCCGACCGGCGACCAGCGCCCGGTGGCGGCCGCCGCGCACGAGCTGGCGCGCGAGCATCTGCGGGCCGCCCGCCCGTTCGTGTGGAACGCCACCAACGTGTCGCGGATGCTGCGCGAGCAGTGCACCGGGCTGATCGCCGACTACAAGGGCAGGATCGAGCTGGTCTCCCTGGAGGCCGCGCCCGCCGTCCTGCGAAGCCGCAACCGGGGCCGCACGGCCCCGGTCCCGGACGCCGTCATCGACCGCCTCGCCGGCCGCTGGGAACTCCCCGACCCCACCGAAGCCCACCAGGTCGAATGGGTCACCACCGGCTGACCGAGCAACCGCCCGCCCGCCAAGACCACCTACCGAATGACGGCCGGGCGGGCGCCTTGCACCTGAACACCACGCCCTGAGCACCACGCCTTGGCCACCACGCCCTGGCCACCACGCCCTGGCCACCACGCCCTGGCCACCACGCCCTGGCCACCACGCCCTGGCCACCACGCCCTGGCCACCACGCCCTGGCCACCACGCCCTGGCCACCACGTTAAGCCGACGGCGGTCGGCCGAGGCGCCGGGGTGGCCGAGACGTGGGCAGGTGGTGGGCTGGTGGTCAGGTGGCGAAGAACTCGGTCACGATGGGTGCCAGGGCCTCGGCTTGGACGCCGTGGTTCTGTCCGGCGACGATGCGCAGGTCGGCGCCCGGGACGGCCTTGGCGGTGGCCTGGACCGCGAGCTCCAGGAAGCCGTGGCTCTCGCCACCGCCCAGCACGAGCGTGGGCGTCTCGAGCGCGGCGTAGCGTTCGGGGACCAGCCCGTCGGCCATGAACGTGTAGTCGTAGACCAGGGTGTGCGCGATGCGTTCGATGCCCTGCCACCAGGGCTGCTGCCGCATCTGCGCGACGACGCTCTCGGGCATCCCCGTCTTCATGAAGAACTGCGCCACCACGTCGCCGTGGCGACCTTCGGCGAGCAGGGACTGGATTTCAGCGATCTCCTCCCTCGCACGGGCGGGCGCCTCCGGGTCGTCGACGGAGAACGGTGCCTCCCACAGCGCCAGCTTGTCGATCGGTACGCCGGCGGCAGCGGCGTCCAGCGCGATGGCGGCCCCGGAGGAGAAGCCGAGCACGCAGGCAGGCCCGTCGCCCGCCGCGATGACGGCCGCGAGGTCCTCGATCTCACGCTGCGGCGCGTACGGCTCGGTGTCGCCGCTGTCGCCGCGGCCCCGGCGGTCGTAGTTGAGCACGGTGAACCGTTCGGACAGCAGCTCGGCGTGCGGCGCGTCGCTGTGCCGCGTGCACGTCGCGCCCGAGACCAGCACCACCACCGGGCCGGTGCCCGAACGTTCGAACGCGATCTCGGTGCCGTCGGCCGAACGTACTTTCTCGATCATCGTGCCTCCCGATCCGGGCATTCCTCAGGTCGGAGTGTGGACCCGGCCGGGGACGAAAACTCATCGGCCGACGGCGCGCCCGATGAACTCGGCCTGTTTGTCCAGCTCCCGCTTGGAGATCGTCAGGGGGTAGGCGGTGAAGCCGTGCACCGCCTCGGCGACGATCTCCAGTTCGGCGGCGTTGCCGGCGGCGCGCCAGCGGGCGGCCATGAACAGGCTGTCGTCCAGCAGCGGGTCTGCGCTGCCGACGACGAAGCGGGCGGGCGGCATCCCGCGCAGGTCCGCGTACAGCGGGGAGTACGCGGGGTCGCGGCATTCCTCGCGGTCGCGGTCCGGCAGGAACTGCTTGTAGAACCACAGCATGGTCGCCGTGGGGATGACCAGCAGTTCGTCGGCGTACCGCTGGCTCGGGCTGAGCCCCAGGTCGAAGACGCCGAACGTGAGCTGCGCCGCGCTGAAGTGGCGGGCGTCCTCCCCGAGGCGCAGCAGGGTCGTGGCGCTGAGGTGGCCGCCCGCCGACTCTCCTCCGATCACGAGCCGGTCGGTGCCGAACTCGGCCTGCGCCTCCGCGATGAGCCACCGCGCGACGTCCTCGCAGTCGTCGGGCCCCGCGGGGTAGGGATGCTCGGGCGCCAGCCGGTAGTCGACGCTGACGACCGCGACGCCCGCCGACTGGGCCAGCTGCCACAGCATCGGGTCTTGCCCGTCGACCGCGCCGAGCGTCCAACCGCCGCCGTGAATGTGCAGGTAGACGCCGCGCGCCTGGCTGGGCCGGAAGATCCGTACGGGGATGTCGCCGGAACGGCCGGGCACCGCCGAGTCGTTCCCCTCGGGCAGCCGCACCGGCGCCGGGAACGGCCCGTCTCCGCGTGCCCGGGCCGCCCGGGTCGCGGGAGGGTCGTCGACCTCGTACGGGGCGGGGATGCTCGCGAGCAGTTCCGCCAGGCTGCGGTTGAACTCCCGGGTCTCGTCCGCGACGTCCTCGCCGGTCGTGATGACTCCGTCGATCTCCATGACACCGGAGTCTGCGCCCGCCCGTACGAGCTCAGCGCTCACCGCGAAGGTGACATTGGCTTCACCAGATCACCCGAGTCGCGCAGGCGGCCGAGCCTCAGCCTCAGCCTCGGCGGCCAAGCCCAGGCAGCCAGGCCGAGCAGCATGCACGACGCGCCGACCGCCGAGACCGCGCTCCAGCCGCCTGCCCTGAACGCGGCCGTGCCCGCGGCCGATCCCGCGACGCCGCCCAGCGTGTAGGCGGTCATGTAGACCGAGGCGATCCGCGAACGCGCGCCCTGAACGAGCCCGTAGACGACGCTCATGTTGAGCAGGTGGGTGCCGGAGATCGCCACGTCCACCACCAGGACGCCGACGATCAGCCAGGCCAGGCTCCGTTCACCCGCCCACAGCGCCGCGTACGAGAGGACGCCGAGCGCGAGCAGAGCACCGGTCAGCGGCCGCTGCCACCCCCGGTCGGCGGCCCGCCCCGAGGGCCTGGCCACGATCGCCCCCGCAGCCCCGACCAGCGCGAACGCACCGATTTCGGCTCCGCTGTATCTGAAGTGGG
Organism: Actinomadura barringtoniae; assembly: GCF_017573505.1. GTDB lineage: Bacteria > Actinomycetota > Actinomycetes > Streptosporangiales > Streptosporangiaceae > Spirillospora > Spirillospora barringtoniae. Next base: position 151,789 of record NZ_JAGEOJ010000024.1, on the reverse strand, counting down.
GCCCGGCCAGGAGGTAGGCGATGGTCGCCCAGAACGCGCCGAAGGCCGCGAACACGCACGCGCCGATCATCGACCGGCGCCGCAGCACGGGCTCGGTCACGGCCAGCCGAACGGTTTCCCTCAGCTGCGCCCGGTAGCCGATCGCCAGCTCCGGCGGCGCCGAGTCCATCACGCGGGCCGTCATCAGTGCCAGGAGAGCCGTGATGACGGCCGCGACCACGAACATCCCGCGCCATCCGGCCACCTCGCCGACCAGCCCGGCGACCGTTCGGGACAGCAGCACGCCGGTGAGCGACCCCATCACCATCGTTCCGACCGCCCGGCCCCGCTCGTGCTCGGCGGCGATGGTGGCCGCGTACGGCAGCAGGATCTGCAAAACGCTGGAGGTGGCGACGCCCAGCACCGTTCCGGCGACCAGCAGCAGCCCGACGCCGGGGGCCGCCGCGGTGACCACCAGGGCCGCGACCTCAACGCACAGCAGCACGCAGACAAGCAGCCGCCGCCGGACGATGTCGCCGAGCGGGACCACCAGCACCAGGCCGAGCGCGTAGCCCACCTGGTTGAGCGTGACGAGGCTCCCCACCCCCGCGCTGCCGCCGAACGAGGCTTCGATCTGCGGCAGAAGCGGCTGGCAGTAGTAGAGGTTGGCGACCGTGAGGCCGTTAGTGAGGGCGAGAAGCCAGATGGTCCGTGAGGTCACGCCAGCGACGTTAAGGCGCGAATGGGCTAGAGCTAAGATCCAATACTGTGAGCGAATCCTGGCCCACTTTCGGCGTCGACCTGCTTCTGGAGCTCGATCCGGCCACCGGCCGTCGTGTCGGGCTGGAGCAGGCGCTCCGCGATGCCGTACGGTCCGGGCGGCTCACGCCGGACGCGCGGCTGCCCGCCAGCCGCAGGCTCGCCGCCGACCTGGGCCTGTCACGCGGGACCGTACGGGCGGCCTACGACCAGCTGATCGCCGAGGGCTACCTGGTCGCCCACCAGGGATCGGGCACCCGCGTCGCACGGCTCCCCCACGACGAGCCCGCTCCTGGCCCTGCTCCGCCGCTCCTCGATCCACCACGCGGTGAACGCCCGCGACACGATCTGCGGCCGGGCAGCCCGGACGTCTCGGCGTTCCCCACGGCGGCCTGGCTGAGGTCGGCGCGCAAGGCACTCGTGGCGGCGCCGGCCGAGGCGTACGGCTATGGCGATCCGCGCGGCCGGATCGAGTTGCGCACGGCGCTGGCCGAATACCTGGGGCGTGCGCGCGGCGTCTCCGCGTCCCCGGACCTGATCGTGATCACCAACGGCTACGTTCAGGCGCTCGCCCTGCTCACCCGCGCTCTCGCCGAGACCGGCACCGGCACCGGAGCCTGCGCCAACGTCAGCCTCGACGCCCGCATTGGCACCGGGGCTGACGTTGGCCTTCGCACAGGCGTTGGCGGTGGCATTCAAACCGGCGCTGACGTTGGTACTCGCACCGGCGGTCGCGGTGGCGGTGCCGTTCGCGCCGACGTTGACGTTGGTACTCGCGTTGGCGTTGGCGGTGGCGTTCGCAGGCGTGCGGCTACGATCGCGATGGAGGACCCGGGCGCGCCGTTCCACCGCGAGGTCGTGCGGCGCAACGGCGGCGAGGTCGTCGCGCTACCGGTCGACGGCCTGGGAGCGCGGACCGATCTGCTGTCCACCAGCGCGTTCCCCGATATGAGCGCGGTCGAGGTGACGCCCGCCCACCAGTACCCGACCGGCGAGACGCTGCACCCGGACCGGCGCCGAGCGCTCACCGACTGGGCGCGTGACTCCGGTGGCCTGGTACTGGAGAACGACTACGACGGCGAGTTCCGCTTCGACCGGCAGCCCGTGGGCGCGGTGCAGGGCACGGCGCCCGACCATGTCGTCTACCTCGGAACGGCCTCCAAGACGCTCGGCCCGGCCCTGCGCCTGGGCTGGATGGTGGTGCCGCCTCGGCTGCTCGAGCCGGTCGTGGAGGCCAAGCGCTTCAGCGATCACCACACCGAGACGATCGGTCAGCTGACGTTCGCCGACTTCATCGACCGGCACGCCTATGACCGCCACATCCGCACGTGCCGCCTGCGCTATCAGCGGCGCCGCGACCGCCTGGTGGAACGCATCGGGAGCCGGTTCGTGGTGAACGGTGTCGCGGCTGGCCTGCACGCGCTGATCGACCTGCCCGCCGGTGGCCCCACCGAGCTCAACGTCATCGAGGAGGCGGCCTCGCGCGGGCTGGAGGTCGGACGCCTGGGCGACCGCTGGCACGAGCCCGGCGATCACCCGCAGGGGCTGGTCGTCGGCTACGCGACGCCCGCCGAGCACGCCTACGCCGCGGCGCTCGACGCCCTGGCGGGTTCACTGGCTGCGGCGGCCGGGTGACTCGCGGCGCCTGGCAGACTCAATCCCGAGGATCAATGACGCTTCGAAGGGGACGGTGACCCGTGGACGCTCCCACCCAGGTGGCTCTGGTGACCGGTGCAGGTTCGGGGATCGGCGCGGCCGTCGCGAAGGCGCTGATCGACGCGGGCTGGCAGGTGGCGCTCGCGGGCCGCCGCAGCGAGCCTCTCGAAGAGATCGCCGAGTCCGCCGAAACCCAGACCATCGCCGTGCCCACCGATGTCACCTCGCCGGAGTCGGTCGAGGCGCTCTTCACGGCCGTCCATGACCGGTGGGGGCGGCTGGATCTGCTGGTGAACAACGCCGGGCAGTTCGGCAGCCCGTCCCCTGTCGAGGACTTCTCGTACGAGCAGTGGCGCGCGGTGATCGACACCAACCTGACCGGCTCGTTCCTGTGCGCCCAGCAGGCGTTCCGCCTCATGAAGGACCAGAGCCCGCGGGGCGGCCGCATCATCAACAACGGCTCGCTGTCGGCGCACACGCCGCGCCCGAACTCGATCGCCTACACCTCCAGCAAGCACGCCATGACCGGGCTGACCAAGACGCTGTCGCTGGAGGGCCGGCGGCACGGCATCGCGTGCGGGCAGATCGACATCGGCAACGCCGCCACCGACATGACCAGCGCGTTCGGCACCGGGACGCTGCAGGCCGACGACTCGCTGAACTCCGAGCCGGTGATGGACGTCAAGAACGTGGTGGACGGCGTCCTCTACATGGCGGGCCTGCCGCTGGACGCCAACGTCCAGTTCATGACCGTGATGGCCACCGCGATGCCCTCGTTCGTCGGCCGCGGCTGAACACACGTCCGAAGCCCAAGCCCGAGCCGAAGCCCGGACTGCACGCGGCCGTTCCTCAGGCGCGGTCATCGGTGTCCTGCCGGGACCTGACCCAGGCGGCGAACGCCTCGGCGGCGTCGACGACGCGGTCGAAGCGCAGCGAGTGGAACAGGTCGAAGGAGTGCTGGGCGCCGGGCAGCTCGGCGTAGATGACCGGGTTGGCGGAGGCGCCGCGCAGCGTGCCGACAAAGTCGCGTGCCGCCTGCACGGGTACGAGGGAGTCGGCGTCGCCGTGGACGACCAGGAACGGGGGCGCGTCCTCGCGGACGTAGGCCATGGGCGTCGACGTCCCTTCGGGGTGCCCGTAGTAGTCGCCGTAGTAGCCGTACAGGCAGATGGCGCCGGTGATGGAGGTGTCGGCGGTCTCGAAGCCCGCCTGATAGGCGGGGTCGTTCTGGGTGAGCGCGCACAGGGCGGTCATATGGGCGCCCGCTGAGCTGCCCGACATGAAGAGGGTGTCGGTGTCGGCGCCGTACTCGTGGCCGTGCTCGCGCGCCCACGCGATGACCTTCTTGGCGTCGGTGAGGTGGTCGAGGAAGTCGGCCTTGGGCCGCAGCCGGTAGTTAGCGCTGATGCAGACCCATCCCTGGCCGGCCAGCCGGTTGAGGAGCGGCCTGGCCTCGCGGTTCTTGCGGCCGCTGTAGTAGCCGCCGCCGTGGAAGTAGACCAGGACCGGGCCGCCCTTGGGGGCCGAACGGTGGCGGTAGACGTCCAGGCGGTTGCGCTTGCCCGCGTCGCCGTAGCTGAGGTTGGCGATCCGCTTCACGTCCCGCCGCCAGATGAAGAGCCCGACCAGGATCCGCCCGTACGGGAGCCGCCGACGCAGGCCGTCGGCCAAATCCGGAGCCAGCGACTCCCGCCATCCGCCGCCCAGGGCGTCGCGGAAAGCGTTCTCGATCGAGGGACCGGCCGTCAGCTGCCGCCGGATCACGACCACCAAACCCACGGCGGCCGCGACCGCGACCCCGGCGGTGATCTTGGCGCCCAGCGATCCCAGGTCCTGCTGCGCGGCGGCGATCAGCGTGGAGCCCAGCAGCAGGAACAGCGCCATGAACGGGACCTCGTTCGGCACGATGCCTGCCCGGAAGGTCAGGCCGGCCAGCCGCTCCGGCCGACGCAGCGGGTACAGCGCGGCAGCCGTGCCGCACGCGATGAGCGCCACACTGAACAGATATCCGTAGGGCACCGGAGGCCTCCTTGCTCGGGGAGTTCCCACAGTGCCGCCTGGGCGGAGGGCTCGGCATCGGCCGCGAGACGGGAGCGGTTGCGACGAGAGTGGGGGCGACCACCTACTTTCGTCGGTGTCGGCGCGAGCGGGCACGGAGCTAGCCTGAGCCCGTGAATACCGAGGTCAAGCGTCCGCCGATCCCGTTCGCCGCGGAGGCGGGCGTGATCGTGGCGATGGCCGCCATGATCGGCGTGACGGTCTGGGGCCAGTTCGTCGCGCGTCCCGGGTCGGCGCTGCCCTGGCTGGACGTCGCGATCGGCGTCCTCAGCCTGGCGCTGATGCCGGTCCTGCTGCGGTGGCCGATCGCCGGGGCGCTCGTGCTGACCGCCCTGGCGACCCTGTCACCGGCGGCGACGGCGCCCGCCACGGTCGCGGCCCTGCTGGTGGCGCAGCGCCGCCGTTTCCCGGTCGCGCTGGCGGTGGCGGCCGCCGGTGTCGCGGCGCATGTGGTGCAGGGGTTGTGGCGGCCCAGCGGGGGGATCTCGTTCGGCTGGTGGCTGGCGCTGATCGTGATCAGTTACGGGGCGCTGGTCGGCTGGGGAACGCTCGGCCAGGCACGCCGAGCGCTGCTGGACTCGTTGCGTGAACGGGCCCGGCGGGCCGAGGCCGAGCAGGGCCGCCGGGTCGCCGAGGCACGGATGATGGAACGGACCCGGATCGCCCGCGAGATGCACGACGTTCTGGCGCATCGCCTCTCGCTCCTGGCGACCTACGCGGGCGCGCTGGAGTACCGGCCCGACGCCCCTCCCGAGCAGCTGGCCAAGGCCGCGGGCGTGGTCCGCGACGGCGCGCACCTGGCCCTCGACGAGCTCCGCCAGGTGATCATCGTGCTGCGCGAGGACGACGAGGAGGGCGAGAGCTCCCGTCCCCAGCCCGTCCTGGCCGACCTCCCCCGCCTGGTCGAGGAGTCGCGCGACGCCGGAGGCGAAGTAGAACTGACCGACACGACCGTGGACGCCGCCACGCTGCCCGCCGCCACCGCCCGGACCGTCTACCGCGTCGTCCAAGAGGGCCTGACCAACGCACGCAAGCACGCCGCAGGGCGCCAGGTCTGCGTGGCCCTCGAAGGAAGCCCCGGCGACCGGCTGGTCATCGACATCCGCAACCGCCTCCCCGCCGACCCCGGCGCGGCGCCGTCGATCCCCGGCAGCGGCACCGGTCTGGTCGGCCTGACCGAGCGGGTGCGGCTGGCGGGCGGGAGCCTCGACCACCAGGTGACCGGCGGGGAGTTCCGGCTGCACGCCTGGCTACCATGGCCCGCGTGAACCACCCGCCCCGCGCGCTGCGCGTGCTGATCGTCGACGACGACCCCCTGGTCCGCGCGGGCCTGTCCATGATGATCAACGGCGCGGGCGGCATCGAGGTGGTCGGCGAGGCGGCCGACGGCGCCGAGGTGCCCGCGGCCGCCGACGCGCACGCACCCGACGTGGTGCTCATGGACCTGCGGATGCCCCGGGTGGACGGCATCACCGCGACCGGCCGCCTCCGCGAACGCGCGGACCCGCCCGAGGTGATCGTGCTGACCACGTTCGACACCGACGAGAACATCCTGCACGCGCTGCGGGCCGGGGCGAGCGGCTTCCTGCTCAAGGACACCCCGCCCGCCAGGATCGTCGAGGCGATCACCTCGGTCGCGGCCGGAGAGCCGATCCTGTCGCCGCAGATCACCCGCCGCCTGATGGACCGCACCGCCGTACAGGCCGGAGCCTACGAACGCGCCCGCGCCGCGCTCGCCGGCCTCAGCCCGCGCGAGAACGAAGTGGTCCTGGCGATCGCGCGAGGCCACAGCAACGCCGAGATCGCCACCGAGCTCTACATGACCGTGGCGACCGTCAAAGCCCACGTGTCCCACATCCTCACCAAGCTCGACCTGGACAACCGCACCCAGATCGCCCTCCTAGCCCACGACGCCGGCCTGGCCTAGCCCCCGCCCGGCCCGTCACCCACCACCTCACTCACGCCGCGCTGGTGGTGGTGGCGTGGTGGGGGTTAGCGGTTGGCTTGGGCGCGGAGGTGGTCGCTGAAGTCTCGGACGGCGGAGCGGAGGGCTTCGGGGCGGCGGATGGTGAAGGGCCAGCCGAGGCCGGCGAGCATGTGGGCCATGCCGTCCAGGCGTTCGGCGCGGGTGAGCATGAGGACTCCGCCGTCGGTCTCGGTAAGGGTGGCGGTGGAGGCGGGGATGCGGCGGCGGGCCTGGTCCAGGGTGGTCTCCAGGACGACCTCGACCTCGTGGCGGTAGGGGACCTCGGCCAGGGAACGGGTGACGTGCTGGACGGGGTCTACGCCGTCGGGGACCTCGTAGGTCTCCTCCCCCGCCTCGGCCGACAGGACGCGGTCGACGCGGAAGGTGCGGACCTCGCCGCTGTGGTGGTCGTGACCGGTGACGTACCAGCGGCCGGAGTGGAAGACCAGGCCGTAGGGGTCCAGGTCGCGGGTGCTCTCGCCGCCCTGCCATGAGCGGTAGCGCAGGTGGACCCGGCGCTGGTCGCGAGCGGCTGCGGCGAGGGTGAGGAGGGCGGCGGTGCCGGGTGCGGTGCCGTCGCGGGCGGCGAGGGTGAAGCCGAGTGTCTCTTGGAGTGCCTGGACTCGTTCGCGCAGGGCGGTGGGCAGGACGCGCTGGACCTTGGCGAGGGCGGTCTCGGTGGAGTCGCCGGGCAGGCCGAGGCGCCGCCCGGCGATCAGGCCGAGGACGACGGCGGTCGCCTCGTCGTCGCTGAGCATGAGCGGCGGGAGCTTGTAGCCGGGCATGAGGCCGTAGCCGCCGTAGCGGCCGCGGTCGGCAACGACAGGGATGCCGAGTTCTTCCAGGCGGGCGGCGTAGCGGCGGACCGTGCGCTCGTCCACGCCCAGGCGCTCGGCGAGCTCGGCGCCGCCGATGCGGTGGTGGGCCTGCAGCAGTTCCAGCATCGCCAGAACGCGGGTCGTCGGATGTGACACAGGTCACTCTCTTTATCCGGGCGGGAGTTGTCCGGTATCAACCGTACGTTGAAGACATCACCAACGAGGAGAGGATCTCGAGATGGCGACATATGTGCTGGTCCCCGGCTTCTGGCTCGGCGCGTGGGCGTGGGACGAGGTGGCCGCGGACCTGCGCGCGGCGGGTCACGAGGTGTTCGCGGTGACGCTCACGGGGCTGGCCGAACGGGCGGGCGAGCTGACCCGGGACGTGGGCGTGCAGACTCACGTCGCCGACATCACGGGGGTGATCGAGGACAACGATCTGCGCGAGGTGATCCTGGTGCTGCACAGCGGCGCCAACGTTCCGGGAACGGGGGCCGCCGACCGGATTCCCGAGCGGATCAAGCGGGTCGTGTATGTCGACACCGGGCCGCTGCCGTCGGGGATGCGCGGCATCGAGTTCTTCGACCCCGAGGAGCAGGCGGCGACCGTCAAGCAGGTGGAGAGCGAGGGTGAGGGGTGGAAGATCCCAGTGCGCGATCTGGACCCGGCCGCTGATCCGCAGTTGCTGGCCGGGCTCACGGCCGAGCACCTCGAGGAGTTCGCCCGGCGCGGGACGCCGCAGCCGTACGCGTCGTGGGACGAGGCGATGACGCGGCCCGAGCCGTTGCCGAGCACGCCCAAGACGCTGGTGCTCAACACTTTCCCGCTCGCGGCGGTGGAGCAGATGGCCTCGGCGGGCATTCCGGCGTTCGCGCTGATGAGCGGGCCGGAGTGGACCTACCGGGAGCTGCCGACGGGGCACTGGCCGATGTTCTCCACGCCGCACGAGCTCGCCGAAATCCTCGCGGCCGACGCCTGACGGTTCCTCGCGAACGGGTAAGGCCCGGCGGACGAGTGTGCGTCTGCCGGGCCTTGCGTTCGCTCAGATCAGGGTTCGCTCAGATCAGGGTTCGCTCAGATCGGGGTTCGTTCAGGTCAGGTCTCGCGCAGGTGAAAGTTCGCGCAGGTGAGGGTTCGCGCAGGTGAGGGTTCGCTCGGGTGAGGGTGTGCTCAGGTGAGGGTGTGCTCAGGTCAGGGCGCTGGGTCCTTCTTGCCGGTGATGAGGAAGACCGCGGCTGCGGCCAGGCACAGGAAGGCGGCCGCTCCTAGGCTCGCGACGTTGAAGCCGTACACGGCCGACTCGGCGCGGGTGGCGGCGTGGTGGTGGGCGGCGGCGGTTCCGGCGATGGTGCTGAGCAGGGCGGTGCCGAGGGAGGCGCCGATCTGCTGGGAGGTCATCACCATGGCGCCCGCGACGGCGGTGTCGGGGCCCGCGCCGAGTGTGGCGATGCTGTTGGCGGCGACCAGGGACCAGCCCGCTCCGGCGCCGACCAGGGCGAGCACCGGCAGGACGTGCAGCCAGTAGCCGCTGTCGGCTCGCACCGTGCCGAGCAGGCCGAGCCCGGCGGCGATGGTCAGCAGGCCCGGGGCGAGCAGGAGCCGGACGGAGGCTCGTGCGAGCAGGCGGCTGACCGCGCGGACCCCGAGCATGAGCCCGGCGGTGATGGGCAGGAACGCCACGCCTGCCCGCACGGGCGAGTAGTGCAGGACGTTCTGCAGGTAGAAGGTCAGGAAGAACAGCGCGGCGAACATGCCGACCGCCAGGCTGAACACCGCCAGGTAGGAGCCGCCGCGGCGCCTGTTCAGCACCACCCGCAAAGGCAGCAGCGGCGACCCGGCCTTGCGCTGCACGAGCACGAACGCCGTCAGTACGAGCACGCCGCCGACCAGCGGCAGGAACGTGACCGGCGCGCCCCAGCCGTCGGGCTCGGCGCGGGCGAAGCCGAAGACCAGGCCCATCAGCCCGGCGGTGGCCAGCACGGCGCCCGCCCAGTCGATGCGGACGCCCTCGACGCGCGGCGCGGGCCGGACGGCGTAGAGGACCCCGGCGGCGGCGAGCGCGGCGACGGGCAGGTTGACGAACATGCACCAGCGCCAGTCGAGGTAGTCGGTGAGCACTCCGCCGAGCAGGACGCCGAGGCCCGACGCGCTGCCCATCGCGGTGCCGTAGATGCCGAACGCCTTGCCGCGTTCGGCGGGCAGGGGGAACGAGGCGGCGAGGGTGGCCAGCACCGCCGGGGTGAGCAGCGCGCCGAAGACGCCCTGCAGGCCGCGCGAGGCCAGCAGCATCGCGGGGCTGGTGGCGGCGCCGCCGAGGGCGGAGGCCATCGCGAAGCCGGTCAGCCCGATGAGCAGGCTGCGGCGGCGTCCGGCCAGGTCGGACAGGCGGCCGCCGAGCAGCAGCAGGCCGCCGTAGCAGAGGGCGAAGAGGGTCACCACCCATTGGCGGGTGGGGTCGGACATGTGCAGGGTGCGCTGCACCGAGGGCAGCGCGATGTTCACGATCGTGAGGTCGATCCCGATCATCAGCTGGGCGGTCGCGACCGCGGCGAGCGCCCACCAGCGGCGGGGGTCGGGGACGGCGGCGCCGGCGGGGGCCCGCGTCGTGCTCGTGGTGGTGGTCAAGGCGTTCTCCCGTTAACTGAACAGCTGTAGCGCTACGACTGTAAGGCAACGGGCGTACCGATACAATGCCGGTCATGAACGCGATCTCCTCGTCCGACTCCTCGCCGCCGCCCGGCCCCCCGAAGGGGCGGGGCCGCAACCCGCGCGGTCAGGGCGAGCGGTTGCGCGGCGAGATCCTCGAGGCGACGCTGCGGCTGCTGAACGAGCTCGGCGACGACGAGGCCCTGTCGATGCGGGCGGTCTCGCGCGAGGTCGGCATCGCCGCCACCTCGGTCTACATCCACTTCGCCGACAAGGACGAGCTGGTGGTCGCGGCGCTGGAGAGGTGCCATAACGACCTGATCCGCGACCTGGACCAGGCCGAGGCGTCGGCGGTCGATCCGGTGGGCCGGCTACGGGCGCGGCTGCATTTCCTGGGCACGTGGGTGCACGCCAACGGCGGGCTCTACAAGGTTCTGCACGAGAGCGACCTCAACAAGCGCATGCACCTGGCGTTCAAGGAGGAGCTGAACTCGCGCTCGCGTGAAGCCGTTCAGCGCTGTATGGACGCGGGGCTGGCCCCGCCCGACGATGCGGCCGCGGTCGCGCTCGACCTGCGGGCCGCGGTGCACGGCGCGGTGTCGCTGCGCGTCAACTCCCCCGGCAACGAGTTCCCGCCGCTGGAGGACCAGATCGACCGCTTCCTGGTCAAGCTGGTCGGCGTGACCCTCCCCGCCTGACCGCCTGCCCTGGCCACCTACCCCTGACCGCCCGCGCCCGGCCGCCGGCGCCGGCCTCTACGGGGCGGTGAAGGTGCAGGGCAGGCGCTTGTAGCCGTTGATGAACGTCGAGGCCAGCCGGTCGGGCTCGCCGTCGGTGCGGAGGTCGGGCAGGCGGGTGAACAGCTCGCGGAACATCACGGCGATCTCGCGGCGGGCGAGGTTGGCGCCCAGGCAGAAATGCGGTCCGGGCCCGCCGAAGCCCAGATGCGGGTTGGGGTCGCGGGTGATGTCGAACGCGTCGGGGTCCTCGAACACGCTCTCGTCGCGGTTGGCCGAGTTGTAGAACAGCAGGACCTTGTCGCCCTTGCGGTAGAGATGCCCGTTCATCTCGTGGTCCTGAGTGAGGTTGCGGCGGAAGTTGATGACCGGGGTGGAGTAGCGGACGATCTCCTCCACGGCGCCGCCGATCCGCCCGTCGAAGTCCTCCAGCAGCAGGTCGCGCTGGGCGGGGTTGTCGCTGAAGAGCTTGAGGCCGTGGGCGATGGCGGTGCGGGTGGTCTCGTTCCCGGCGACGACCAGCAGCAGGAAGAACGTGCCGAACTCCTGCGCGGTGAGCTTCTCGCCCTCGATGTTGGCGTTCACCAGCGCGGAGGTGAGGTCGCCGGTCGGCTCGGCGATGCGCTCCTTGCCGAGCTTGGCGGCGATCTTGTGGAGCTCGCGGCTGGCCAGGGCGACCTTGGCGAGGCCGATGCCGGTGCGCAGCTTCTTCATCTCGGGGGTGATGCCGGTGAACTCGGCGTCGGAGTTGCCCAGCACGATGTTGGTCAGGCGGATGACGCGCGGGTAGTGGTCGTCGGGGATGCCGAGCATGTCGCAGATGACCTCGACCGGCAGCCGCACCGCGACCTTGGCGACGAAGTCGCCGGGTCCGGTGGCGATGAGCTCGTCGACGATGCGCTCGGCGCGCCTCACCACGTCGTCCTCGGTCTTGCTCAGCATCTTGGGGCTGAACGCGCGCGACACGATCCGCCGGATTTTGGCGTGCCGCGGATCATCCATGTTGATCATGGAGTTGATGTAGCGGTTCAGCCAGCTCGGCGAGTCGATGACGCTGGTCGCGTTCGGCTCACTGGAGAAGATCTTGGGATTGCGGCTGGCCTCGGCGACGTCGGCGTGCCGCACCAGCGCCCAGTAGCCCTTGCCGCGCCCGGTGAACGGGATCGGCGGGTCGGCGTAGAAGCGCGGCCCGTCCTCGCCGCGCAGCACCGCGAACGCGGCGGCGCGATCCTCGAGGCGCCGCAGCCAGAACCTCAGGTCGCTGATGTTGATCTCGTCGTGCGTTCCGCCCGGCCGCGCCTGGATGGCCATCGCCGTACCACCTCACACCGTTGTGCCCGTACGCCCCCATCGTTGGGTAAGCGCTTGGTTACGGTCAATGGTCCGGGGCCCGCTGTGACCCAGCCCACCCCAGGACCAGGACCCTCCCGGTATACCCGAGCAGCACCCCGAGGCCCCATCCGGCGATGGCGTCGGTCGGCCAGTGGTACCCGAGCGCGACCACCGCGACGGCGACGGCGGCGATCAGCGCGTGGACCGCGATCGCCGCGCGCCGCGAGGCGCCGAGCACGGCCAGGATGAAGATCCAGCAGGCCGCGCCGTTGGCGGCGTGCCCGGACGGATAGGACAGGAACCCGTCCTGGAACAGGTGGTCGGTGCCGGTGCGCGGCGGGGTCCGGCCGAAGCCGACCTGCGCCGCGCGGATCACCAGCTCGGTGCCGACCAGCCAGGCGGCGGCGGTCGCCAGCAGCCACAGCACCCGTGGCCAGCCCCGGTCGCGGATCCGCCACGCCGCCCACAGCGCGGCCAGCGCGGCGCCCGTGCCGACCAGCCAGTACTGGCCGCCGTTGACGATCGTCCGCCAGAACCAGTGCCAGGCGCCGGTGCGCGGCGGCAGCCCGCCTGAGAAGATCCAGTCGTCGAAACGCCGCAGCGGCCCGCCGGCCACCACGTCCAGCGTGGTCGCCACGGTGACGGCCGCGGCGACCAGCGGCAGGACATAGGGCCCGTACGGACGCGTGCGGGAGGGAAGGCGCTCACCCCCCGATCGGAGCACCTGCATCCTTCGATCTTGCCTTACGGGACGAGGTGCTTCACCCCTGCGACGCGCCCTCGGCCCCGGCCGATTCCCCGGCCGATTCCCCGGCCGATTCCCCGGCCGTCTCCTTGGCCGTCTCCCCGGCTGTCTCCTCGGCGTGCTCCTTGATCTTGGTCATGATGGCGTCGGTCGCCTGGCCGATGAACTGGGGCCGGTTGGCGGCGGCCCAGTCGCGGCTGGCGGCCAGAGCGGCGGCCGTGCCCTGGAAGGCGGGGGCTACGTGGCGGGCGAACAGCTCGTAGGAGTGGCGGGTGGCGGCGGTGTCGGCCCACTCGTGGCCCATCAGCAGGTACGTGCCGAACCCGCCGGACTGCGCGGTGAGCCGTTCGATCTGGGCGATGGCGTCGTCGGGGGTGCCGATGACGCCGATCCCGGCGGAGTTGATGGCGTCCACGAGCTGGTCGGGGTCCTCGGTCTCGGGAACGATCGGCAGCGCGGCGACCTTCTGGAAGTAGCCGACCCAGTCCGCCAGCCCGTACTTCACCTCCCGCGCGGCCTGCTCGCGGGTCTCGGCGATGTGCATCGGGCCGACCAGCCGCCAGGAATCGCGGTCGGCGACGGTGCCGTACTTGGCGGCGCGTTCCTCCATGACGCCCCAGTGGTAGCCGAGCGCGTCGAACCCGGCGGTCTGGGTGGCGCCCAGCGACAGCAGCGAGCAGCCGTGCCTGGCGGCGGCGCGCGGCCCCGACGGCGACACCATCGCGGCGACGGCGACCTCCAGCTCGTCCTGGTAGGGGCGCAGCTGGGTGCGGGCGTCGCGCAGCTCGAACCAGTCGGTCTTGCGGGTCACCGGCTCCTCGCCGCGCAGCAGCGCGAGCAGCGCCTCCAGGCCCTCTTCCATCATGTCGCGCTGGCGTGCGACCTCGATGCCCATCATGTACGCGTCCGAGGGCAGCGCGCCGGGCCCGACGCCGAGCATCACGCGGCCGCGCGTCAGGTGCGACAGCAGGATCATCCGGTCGGCCAGCATCAGCGGATGATGGTAGGGCAGCGAGGACACCCCGGTGCCGAGCCGGATGTGGCGGGTGCGTTCGGCGGCGGTGGCGATGAACACCTCCGGCGAGGCGATGATCTCGTAGCCGGCGGAGTGGTGCTCGCCGATCCACGCCTCGTCGAAGCCGAGCGCGTCCAGGTGGGCGATGAGGTCGAGGTCGCGTTCCAGGGCCAGGGTGGGGTTCTGCCCGACTGGATGGAACGGCGCGAGGAAGATCCCGAACCGCTGCGGTCCCGGCGTGCCGGTGGGAGTGTTCATGTGGCGTGCCTACCATCCGGACCGGGACAATTCCAGATGTGACGATTCCAGGCGAGACGATCGAACCACTCGAATCCGGCGATCCCGAACAGGTGGGTGACTATCGGCTTCTCGGCCGCCTTGGCGGTGGCGGCATGGGTCAGGTGTACTTCGGGCGCTCGGCGGGCGGGCGTCCGGTCGCGGTGAAGCTGGTGCGGCCCGAGTACGGCGCCGACCGGCAGTTCCGCCGCCGTTTCGCCGTGGAGGTGGAGGCGGCGCGGCGCGTCGGCGGGTTCTTCACCGCGCAGGTCGTGGACGCCGATCCCGACGCCGAACGGCCGTGGCTGGTGACGGCGTACGTGCCGGGCCCGTCGCTGCGCGCGGCGGTGCTGGAGCACGGCCCGCTGCCGGCGTCGACGGTGCGGACGCTGGGCGCGGGGCTCGCCGAGGGGCTGGCCGCGATCCACGAGTGCGGGCTGGTGCACCGCGATCTGAAGCCGGGGAACGTCATCCTGGCCGCCGACGGGCCGCGCGTCATCGACTTCGGCATCGCGCGGGCGCTGGAGGTCACCTCGGGGACGACGACCGGCGCGGTGTTCGGCACCCCGGCCTACATGTCGCCCGAGCAGGCGCGCGGCGAGGAGGTCGGGCCGGCCAGCGATGTGTTCTCGCTCGGCGCGGTGCTGGCGTACGCGGCGACCGGTTCGCCGCCGTTCGGCGACGGCATGCCGACGGCCGTGGTCTACCGGATCGTGCAGGAACGCCCCGACCTGAAGGACGTCCCGCCGGAGCTGGCGGAGGTGGTCGAGGCGTGCCTGACCAAGGATCCGGCCGGGCGTCCCGAGGTCGCCGACGTGCTGGCGGCGTGCGCGTCACCGGGCGGCGGCGAGGGCTGGCTGCCCGCGCCGGTCGACGCCATGGTCACCGCGATCGACGTGCCGGCCGGCCCGCCTGAGGACGCCGAGCCCACCGAACGTCTCGACTCCCCCGAAGCCGACGCTCCCTCCGATCCTCCCGGTGCCGATCCTGCTGAAGCCGAGGCTCGGGCGGGCCGTGGCCTGGGACGGCTGTTCCGGCGGCGCCGTGCCGCCATCCCGCTTCCGGCCGCAGGTTCGGGCGCACGCGGGTATTCGGCGCGGGAGGCGATCGCCGAGGGCTGGAACGGGGTGCCGTGGGGCTCCTCGGTCGCCGATTTCAAGGCGCGCTTTCCCGAGGCGAGCTTTCACAACGGCGAGTGGTGGTGGACCGGGCAAGGCCCCGAGAAGTTCTTCGGGGTCCAGACGCACATCACCCAGTACTCCTTCAACAAGCGCGACCAGCTGTGCATGGTCGCGCTGATCCCCAGCACCGAGGACCGCGACAAGCTAGCGGTGGCGGCGATCAACGAGCTGGGGGCACCGGACGATTCGAGCACCAGCTGGACGATCGGCAAGGTGGAGGTGGCCGTGAAGATCGCGGGCATCGCGGCCACCGTCACCCATCTCGGCTTCGTCGATCAGTAGGTGTCGATCAGTAGCTCAGGCCGTGCCCGAACGGGTAGAGCGCCTTGTCCGGGTCGTCGCGGCTGGGGATGACGACCGGCAGCTTGCCCGCCGGCTTCATCTCGCCGAACAGCACCTTGCCGACCGAGCGCAGCGCTTCGGCGGTGTAGGAGTAGGTGGCCAGGTAGGTGGTGGCCTCGGGGAAGTAGGCGATGTCGTAGGGGTCGCGTGCGGCGATCACCACGACGGGCTTGCCGGTGGCGACCAGGGCCTTGACCAGGTTCATCTGGCCGGGGCCGTTGTGGGGTTCGGCGGGCAGCGACGCCTTGATGTCCCAGGCGCGGTTGGTGACGGCGACGATGAGGTCCTGGTCCTTGGCCGCGGCGACGGTCTGCTGGATGCGTTCGGGGGTGGGGCTGACGCCGCTCTCCTGGACGCCGGCGGTCGCGCCGTGCGCGGTGAAGGTGTCGGCGATGGTCTTGGTGGTGGTCACGCCCCAGCCGGCGACCAGGACCTTGCGCGCACCGGGCTTCAGCGGCAGCAGTTTGGCGTCGTTCTTCACCAGCGTGGTGGTCGGGTCGGTGGCGCGCTGCGCGTCGGCGAGGTGGCGCGGCGTCCCGACCACCTGGTCGATCTTGGATTCGTCGGCGAAGGGGTTGCGGAACAGGCCGCGCTTCTTCTTCAGCGCCAGGATCCGGTAGACCGACTGGTCGATGCGCTTCTCGCTGAGCTCACCGCTGCGCACGGCGTTCACGACCGCGTTCAGCTGGGTGCGGAACACGCCGTTGCCGTTGGCGTCGAACGACGGCGGCTTCAGCAGCACGTCCACGCCCGCCTTGAGCGCCAGGACCGGGACGCGGTCGTCGCCGTACTTGTCGCGCACGCCCTGCATGTCGAGGGCGTCGGTGATGACGACGCCGTTGTAGTGCAGTTTGTCGCGCAGGATCCCGGTGACGATCGGCTTGGAGAGGGTGGAGGGGTCCTCGGAAGGGTCCAGCGCCGGGTAGATGATGTGCGCGGTCATGATGGAGTCGACGCCGCGGGCGATGGCGGCCTTGAACGGCGGCAGGTCGGTCTTCTCCCACTGCGCGCGGGTGTGCTCGACCCTGGGGACGCTGATGTGGCTGTCCAGCGAGGTGTCGCCGTGGCCGGGGAAGTGCTTGACGGTGGCGGTGACGTTCCCGGACCGGTAGCCGTCGATCTGCGAGGTCACGAACTTCGACACCAGGGAGGGGTCGGAGCCGAACGAGCGAACGCCGATGACGGGGTTGGCGGGGTTGGAGTTGACGTCGGAGTCGGGCGCGTAGTCGGTGTTGATGCCGACGGCGCGCAGCTCCTGGCCGGTGATGCGGGCGAGCGTGCGGGCGTCGTTGGGGCGGCGGCCCGCGGCCAGCGCCATGCTGCCGGGCGACTGGGTCGCGGGCGGCTGGAGGCGGGCGACGATGCCGCCCTCCTGGTCGGTGGCGATGGTGGCGGGGATGTGCAGACGGGTGGCCTTGGCTGCGCGCTGGATGCCGTTGGAGAACGCGGCGACCTGCTTGGGGTTGTCGACGTTGGGCGGGTCGGCGGAGTAGTAGATGATGCCGCCGGGCTGGTAGCGGGTGATGAGCTGGGCGGCGTTGTCCAGGCCGTACAGCTTCTGGTTGCGGGCGACGTCGGCGGGGTCGGTGGTGTCGGCGCTCTTGCCGTACACCTGCAGCACGAACAGCTGCGCGGCCTTCTCCTCCAGCGTCATCGACCCGATCATCCGCAGCAGTTGCCGGTCGCCGCCGGGCGGCCGGTCGGCGGTGCCGGCGCGGGCGGCGGCCGGGGTCAGGCTCGACATGGCGAGCGCCGCGATGGTGGCGGCGACGATCGTTCGACGGGGTCGGTGCATGGCTGCTCCCTGCGGTGGCTCCGGCGCCGCCCCCGAACGGCGGAGGACACGACCAAGATCGCGTTTCTGCCGCCACGGTAAGCACGCCGGTCGCCGCCGTCAACGGCAGAGATCGCCATGCTCACCGCCCGCTCACCGCCGGTCGCTCGCCCTGCTCAGTCGTGCTTGCGGGGCCGGAACCGCCACCGGTTCGGCGCGACGGTGGTGAGGGGGTGCTCCTCGACGTCGTAGCGGCGGATGTAGGCCGACAGGAACGCCTGCAGGCTCGCGCCGATCGGCAGGGCCAGCAGCGCGCCGACCGGCCCGATCACGGCGGCGCCGGCGATGACGATGCCGAACGCGACGGCGGGGTGCATGTCGAGGGTCTTGGCGGTGATGCGGGGCTGCAGGACGTAGTTCTCGAACTGCTGGTAGGCGATGATGAACAGCAGCACCCACAGCGCGGTGGAGGGGCTGCGGGTGAGGGCGACCAGGACGGGCGCGGCCCCGGCCATGTAGGTGCCGACGGTGGGGATGAACTGCGACACCACCCCGACCCACAGCGCGAGGGTGAGGGCGTAGGGCACGTCCAGGAACCACATCGCCGCGAAGTGGGCGACGGCGGAGAACAGCGCGAGCAGTGCGCGCGAGTAGATGTAGCCGCCGGTCTTGGTGACGGCGATCTCCCAGGCCCACAGCACCTGGTGCTGGCGGCGGGGCGGCAGCAGCGAGCAGACGGTGCGGCGGAACTGCGGGCCCTGCGCCGACAGGTAGAAGGTGAACAGGACCACCCCGAGGGCCTTGAAGATGACGCCGAACGCGGTGGCGCCGATCCCCCACACGTTCCCGGCCAGGTCCGACAGGTGCTGGGAGACCTGCTCGGTGACGGTCGGCAGCTTGCTGAACAGGGTGTCCTTGGACACGTGCGCGCCGAAGGTGGAGTTGACCCAGTCGATGAGCTCGTCGACGTACTTGGGGAAGCCGTTCACCAGGTTGGTGGACTGGGTGACCAGCAGCGAGCCGAGCACGCCGAAGAACACGCTCGCCAGGACGGCCAGCAGCAGGAACATCGCCCCGGTCGCCACGCCGCGCCGCCAGCCGCGGTCGGCGAGCCAGTTGACGGCCGGTTCGATGGCGAACGCCAGGAACAGCGAGGTGAGCAGCAGGAGCAGCAGGCCCTTGAGCTTGGCCAGCATCCACAGCCCGCCCGCGAACAGCAGCACGGTCGCGGCGGCGAGCATGAACGCCTTGGGCAGCCAGCGCGGCATGGGGGCGGCCTGGTCGCGCGCCGGGTCTGGGGCGTCGGCGGCTGCCCCGTTCGGCGTCTGCTCCATGGCCAGGCACGTTAGCCACGCGCGCGACGGGCGCCGGGCGGCACGCACCGGGGTGACGGCAACCTTTGCCGAGACTTCAGACCGCGCGGGAGGATGCACCCATGGGAGAGATCTTCACGCACCGCCTCCGGGTGCGCTACAGCGAATGCGACCAGCAGGGCGTGGTCTTCAACGGGCACTACCTCTTCTATTACGACGTCGCGGTGACCGAGTTGTGGCGGGAGGCGATCGGCGCCTACACCGACATGGTCGAGCAGGGCTATGACCTGGTGGTGGCGGAGGCGCGGATCCGTTACCGGGAGGGGGCGCGGTTCGACGATCTGCTGGACATCTCGATGCCGATCGCCAAACTCGGCGTCACGAGCATGATCGTGCGCCCGGAGTTCCGGGTCGGGGACCGGCTGATGGCCGACGGGGAGATCCGGCACGTGTTCATCGACCCGACGGCCGGGGGCAAGAAGGAGATTCCGCCGGACGCCCGGGCCGCGCTGGAGCCGTACCTGGTGTCGGATGAGGCTTCGAGCGCGCCGTGAGGCGAGGGGCGGGACGGGCGGCCGGCGCCTCGTCGGGAGCTTGATCGTTTTAGTGACGACTACCCCGGATCTGGAATCGGGTTTTCTACCCGACGTACCCGGCTCAGTTCCCGCATGACGATTCAAGTGGTCCGCACCCGCCCGGGGCAACCGTTTTTCGCGATCGCCGCGAGCGGGGCCGTTACGTGAGCGCCGACATGACGTGCTTGGGGCGGGTGTAATCGAGCAGGCCCGCGATCGACAGGTCGCTGCCGTAGCCGCTGTGGCCGGTGCCGCCGTGCGGCATCTCCGCCACGGTCGTGCCGTGGGCGTTGATCCACACGATGCCGGTGCGCAGGTCGCGGGCGGCGCGCATCGCGCGGGCGTGGTCGCGGGTCCACACGCTCGCGGCCAGGCCGTACGGGCTGTCGCCGGCGAGGGCGAGCGCCTCGGTCTCGCTGCCGAATCGCTGCACGGTGGCGACGGGCCCGAAGATCTCCGACCGTACGATCTCGTCGCCCTGCTCCAGTTCCGTGACGACGGTCGCCTCGTGCCAGTACCCGGGCCGGTTCAGGCGGCGCCCGCCCGCGGCGACCTTGGCGCGGGCGGGGAGCCTGGCCAGCAGCCCCTGGACGCGGGCGAGCTGGTCGGGGTTGTTCACCGGCCCGCACTCCGCCGAGGCGGCTACGGATGCCAGTGCCGACACGAACTCGTCGTGGACGGAGTCGTGGACGAGGACGCGGGAGGGCGCCGTGCAGTCCTGGCCCGCGTTGTAAAACGCCAGCGAGCCCAGGAACGCGGCCGCCTCCCTCAGGTCAGCATCGTCGTGCACGATGACGGGCGCGTTTCCACCGAGTTCCAGATGCAGACGTTTCACCTGCGGGGCGGCCGCGGCGGCGACCTCCTGGCCCGCCCGGACGCTGCCGGTGATCGCGACCAGGCGGGTGAGCGGGTCGGTGACCAGGGCGCGGCCGGCCTCCCGGTCGCCGCACACCACGTTCACCAGGCCCGGCGGCAGTTCCCGCGCGGCGAGGCGGGCGAGCAGAGCGGCGGTCGAGGGGGTGGTCTCGGCGGGTTTCAGCACGACGGTGTTGCCGGCGGCCAGCGCCGGGCCGATCTTCCACGCGGCCATCATCAGCGGGTAGTTCCACGGCGTGATCTGCGCGCACACCCCGATCGGCTCGCGGCGCAGCATCGAGGTGTGGCCGGGGGTGTACTCCCCCGCGGGTGATCCGGGCAGAGCGCGGGCGGCGCCGGAACTTCAGGCAGTCGATGATCGCGGGCGGTTCGTCGGCCGCGAAGCGGTCCTTGCCGGTGCCCGCGACCTCGGCGGCCTCGAACGCGGCGGCGTTGTCCTCGATCAGCGAGGCGAGCCGCAGCAGCGCGTCCTGGCGCTGCGCCGGGGTGCTGTGCCGCCAGCTCTCGAACGCCGCCTCGGCGGCCTGGCAGGCCTGCGCGACGTCCGCCTCGCCGGACCGGGGCGCGGTGCCGTGCAGCACGCCCGTCGCCGGGTCGATGAGCGGCATCGTCTCGCCCGAACGGGCCGGGAGCTCCCGGCCGCCGATGACGTTGACGAGGTCAGCCATGCTTCACTACCTCGGCGGCGGCGCCGCGTCCGGTGCGGACGGCGCCCTCCATGTAGCCGGCGACCCACTGGTCGGAGCCGCAGATGTAGAACGGCGGCTCGTGCGCGCCGTGGGCGGGGCCGACGGCCATGAGGTCGCTGGGCGCCCATTGGGTGACGTAGCCGCGCGTGTAGGGGTCGGTGCCCCACAGCCGCAACCACACGCCGAGCGGCTCGAGCGCCTGGTCGCCGTGCACGCCAAGGCGTCGATGGCGAAACTGTCGTCGTCGGAGGCGGCCGGGCGGGTCGTCGACCGGTGCGTGCAGATCTTCGGGGGGCGCGGTTATGACCGCGACTGCCCGGTCGAGCGGCTCTACCGGGAGCTGCGTGTGGACCGCATCTGGGAGGGGACCTCGGAGATCCAGCGGCTGATCATCGCCGGGGAGCTGCGCAAGCGGGGGCTGGGCTTCCTCAACCTGCCCGCTTAGCCGGTTTCGTCCCGCTATTGTCGGCGCGTGCGTCACCACCCTGCCGCGCCGCTGCTGATCGCTTCCCTGGTCGTGCCCTTGGCCTTGGCCGGGTGCGGCGGTGGTGGAGGACGGCACGCGTCCGCGACGCCCGCGCCGTCCTCCCCCGCCGCCCAGGCGATTCCGCCGACGCCGTCCGGCACGCCGACGCTCAAGGTCAAGCGCGCCTACAAGCCGTTCAGCGCGGGCAACCCGGGCGGGCACGCCTCGGTGCCGGCCGAGGCGCGGCCCGCTGACGTCTCGCATCCGGCGACGGTCATCGGCAAGGGCGGCCCGCGCGACTGCACGTCGGCGGCGGTCGTGGCGGCGGTCGCCAAGGGCGGGGTCATCACCTTCGACTGCGGGCCGAAGCCGGTCACCATCACGATGACGGCGACGGCGCGCGTGGTGAACAGCCGCGCCCGCGTCGTCCTGGACGGCGGCGGGCTGGTGACGCTCAGCGGCGCGGGCCGACGCCGTGTCCTCTACATGAACACCTGCGACAAGGCGCTGGGCTGGACGACCTCGCACTGCAACGACCAGTCCACCCCGCACCTGACGGTGCAGCGCATCGCGTTCTCCAGCGGGAACTCCACGGGCGAGAAGGCCGAGGGCGGTGGCGGCGGGGCGGTCTTCGTGCGGGGCGGCCGGTTCAACATCGCGGGCGCGCGGTTCACCGGCAACCGCTGCGACTCGACCGGCCCGGACCTGGGCGGCGCGGCCGTGCGGGTGCTGGACCAGTACCACGGGCTGCCCGTGTACGTGGTGGGCAGCACGTTCGCCGGCGGTGTGTGCTCCAACGGCGGGGCGCTCAGCAGCATCGGGGTGTCGTGGTCGGTGCTGAACAGCGTGCTGACCGGCAACCAGGCGATCGGCCGGGGCGCCAACCCGGCGCGGGGCGGCACGCCGGGCGGTGGCAGCGGCGGCGCGATCTACGCCGACGGCAACCGGTTCACCGTGCGGGTGGCGGGGTCGGTGGTGACCGGCAACCGCGCCGCCGAGGGCGGCGGCGCGATCTTCTTCGTCAGCAACGACCTGACCGGCACGCTCGCACTGGAGTCCTCGCGCCTGACGGGCAACCCGAGCGCCGGTTTCCAGACGGCCGGTTTGCCGGGCGTCTTCTACCGGGGCTCGGGCCGCCCGCACGTGTCGGGAACGACCCTGCGCTGACCTATGCGCCGGTCCGGGCGAACAGTGAGGCGTAGACGGGCCGGTCGCCGTCGGTGACGACCTGCCCGGCCAGGTGCGCGCCGGTGACGGTGGACAGCCGCAGGTCCAGGTAGCGTTCCTCCTCGCGCAGCGTCACCGGCTCGGCGGGCAGGCCGGCCAGCGCAACGGCGATCTCGTTCATGCGCTCGGCGCGGTCGCCCTCCAGCGCGGCGCGCAGCCCGGCCAGGCCAGCGCCGTCCTCCACCTCGTACGGGACGGCTTGGGCGGCGGCGGGCTCGGCGCGCCAGGCGGCGGCGCCGTAGGCGAAGCAGACCAGCGCCATCCACACCTCGGCGAAGTAGACCGGGTCGGGTGCCAGCTCCAGGCCCGCGAACCGGCCGTTCAGCAGGAACACCGCGCCCAGCTGGCCGTCCTGCAGCTCCAGGCGGCTCTGGAACTGGGTGAGGACGGCGCGCTTGCGCGACAGGATCTGCTCCAGGTGGCCGCGCCGAGCCAGCCCGTAGGAACGGTTGAGGTCCGCGATGTCGTCCCACAGCTTGGCGTAGTCGTGCACGCCCCGCAGCTCCAGCGCGCGGGCGCGCAGTTCGGCGGGCAGCACGAAGAACCACTGGTCGCGTTCGGCGAGGTAGCCGCCCTGGCTCTCCTGCACGCAGCAGGCGTCCTCGAACATCAGCGCGGCGCCGGGGGCGATGAACGCCGAGCGGCACAGCGCGTGGTTCTGCGCGGCGTCCTGGATGTAGCCGATGTGCAGCGGCACGATGGCGACGCCGTCGCCGCCGTTGCGCAGCTCCACGCGGCCGTAGCCGGCGACGCGGGTCAGCTTGAGGCCGCCGCGCGGCGGGGTGATGCCGGGGTGGGCGGGGCCGGTGATGGGCACCATGGTGAGCGCGCCCGCCCGCTGCGGGACGCCGAGCCGGTGGCCGGTGAGGTCCAGGGCGCCGGGGGCCAGGCCCTGCAGTGCGGTGGTCATGCGGCGATCCCTCCGATCCGTGCCGCCTGGTGGTCCAGGTCGTCCAGCCGTGCCGCCAGTGCGGCGCGCAGCCAGGGGGCGCCCGCCGCGCAGTGCCCGAACATCCAGGGCAGCAGTTCGGCGAAGTCGTCCTGGTGCCAGAACCCGCGCTGCGGCAGCGCGGGCGCGGGGCGCCGCAGGGTGAGGTCGTCGGCGCCGGTGAACAGCGCCGTGCACAGCACCAGCGGGGTGGCGATCCCGGCGCGCGGCAGCGTGGCCGCGACGCGGGCCAGGTCGCCGGGGAACAGGTTCTCGTAGCCGTCGGAGACGACCGCGACCAGGTCGGGGCCGGTGGCCAGGGCGTCCAGGACGCCGGTGGCCAGGTCGGTCGCGCCACCGGCCGCCCTGCCGGCCGCGCTGCCGGTCTCGATGACCTCCAGCCGGTCGCAGATGCCCGCCAGCACCATCCGCAGCGCGGCGGCCTGCGACAGCAGCGCCCATTCGCGGTCGCCGTAGCCGCGCATCGACGGCGACACGTCCAGCACGAGCGCCACGCTGCCCTCAAAGCGGGGGTAGGCGGCGGTCGCGGCGCCGACGTAGCGGCCCAGCGCCGCCTCCAGCTCGCCCGCGCCGCCCGCGCCGCCCGCGGCGCCGCCGGGTTCGCCCGCTGCGCCGCCTCGGTACAGGTGGACGAGGGTGGCGGCGATGTCGCCGCGGTTGGTGGTGGTGACGATCGGCTCGCGTTCGCGCCGGGCGTCCAGCGGCAGCACCGGCTCGTACGGGATGTACGCGGTCTCGTCGGCCGCCTCGTACAGCGCCAGCACCCGTGCCGGTGCCGGGGCGGTGCCCGCCAGGAAGCGCAGGAGGCGGCGGCGCAGGTATTCCGAGCCGGTGTCGCCTGCCTGGATGCGGCGGGCGCAGCCGCGCGCGGTCGCCTTGCCGAGGGCGTGCTCGAAGCAGTCGGCGAGGGCGGGGCGGCGCGCGGCGATGAGGGTGTCGGCCTCGGGGTGCTCCAGCACGAAGCGCAGGACGGCGCGGGTGGTGTGCTTGTGGTTGGCGCGCAGCCGCCGCAGCGCCAGCAGCACGGTGATGACTGCGGCGGGCGGCAGCGCCAGGGTGAGCACGTGCGCGACCCGGGCGAGGGTGTGGCGGGCGGGTTCGTTCAGCCCGGCCTGGGTGGCGGCGAGGATCTGCAGCAGGACGCGGGCGCGCTGCCAGGGCAGCACGCCGGGCGCCAGGCCGAGCAGCGCGTAGCCCTCGGGGTCGGTGGTGTAGGCGGCGCGGTGCAGGTCCGCGTCGTCCCAGCACAGCGTGCCGCCCCGGGGAAGGGCGAGCGGGCCGTCGTGGGTCTCCAGGTGGGCCAGGAGCGCCGGTGTGGTGAGGGGGGTCGGGGTTTCCATGATTGTGCCTCCGCAATCATGGAGTCTAAGAATCTTGGTGAGCTCCCGGACACTTATTTTTTGGTGCCGTAGTCCCCGATGCCCTGCTCGAGCAGGTCGTAGACGCGGGCGGCGGCGGCGTAGATCCCCTCGCGCATCTCCTCCAGGGTCTCGCCCGCCAGTTTTCGGTCCAGGACCTCGTTCACCAGGCGGTACTGGGCGGTCATGAGCATCGCGGCGACCAGGCGGGGCGCGATGTCGTCGGGGTCGGCGCCGGTCTCCTCGGCGAGCATGCCGGCCAGCAGGTCCTCGGTCTGCTGCCCGATCTCGCGCTGGCGGGCGACCAGGGCGGGGCTGTCGCGCACGGTCCTGGCCCAGATCTCCGAGCCCTCGTGGAACCCGGTCACATAGGCGCCCTCGTCCAGGCCCTCGAAGAAGCGGCGGCGGAACAGCGCGACGGCCGACTCGCCGGGGCCGCGGTCGCGGAACGCGGCGGCGGCCTGCTGGACGATCTCCTCCTGCCGGTCGAAGAACAGGTCTTCCTTGGTCTTGAAGTAGTTGAAGACGGTGTTGACCGACACGTCGGCGGCGCGGGCGACGTCGGCGACGGTGACCTCGTCGAAGCCGCGCATCATGAACAGCCCGGTGGCGATGTCGGCGATGCGCAGGCGCGTCTCGCGCTTCTTGCGTTCGCGCAGCCCCAGTTCCAGGTCGTCGGCGCCGATCGCGGCCGGGTGCTTGCTCATGCCCGCCAGTCTAACCGCGACTGGTGTCGATGAAAATTTGGTGTCACTTAAATTTTGTGGTTACTCTATCGGCGTCGTCACTCCCGGGAGGAACCCTGTGATCGAGGCGAGCGGGCTGGCCCGCACCTTCACCACCAAGCACGGCACGGTCGAGGCCGTGCGCGGCGTCGACCTGGCGGTCGGCGCCGGCGAGATCGTCGGCTTCCTCGGCCCGAACGGCGCGGGCAAGACCACCACGCTGCGGATGCTCACCACGCTGCTGGCGCCGACGGCGGGCACCGCGACCGTCGCCGGGCACGACCTGCGCGCCGACCCGGCGGGCGTGCGGCGCCGGATCGGCTACGTCGCGCAGGGCGGCGGCACCGACCCGTCGGTCCCGGTCGGCGAGGAGCTGGAGCTGCAGGCCAGCCTGTACGGGGTGGCGGACGCGGGAGAGCGCATCGCCAAGCTGTGCGCGCGGCTGGACCTGGAGGGCCTGGCGGGCCGGCCGGCGGGGTCGCTGTCGGGCGGGCAGCGGCGCCGCCTGGACATCGCGCTCGGGCTGGTGCACACGCCGCCGCTGGTGTTCCTGGACGAGCCGACCACGGGCCTTGACCCGCAGAGCCGCGGGAACCTGTGGGAGCACATCCGGCGGCTGCGCGGCGAGGACGGCACCACGGTGTTCCTCACCACGCACTACCTGGACGAGGCCGACGCGCTGTGCGACCGGATCCTGATCATCGACCACGGCGAGATCGTCGCCGAGGGCTCCCCCGACGAGCTGAAGCGCCGCGTCTCGGGCGACGTGGTCACCCTCGAGCTCGCGGGCACCGGCGCCGGCGCGGCCGACCGCGTCCGCGCCGCGCTGTCGGAGCATCCGGCCGTACGGGAGGCGGTGGTGGCCGGCGACACGGTCCGCCTCACCGTCCACAACGGCGACCGGGAGCTGATGGGCCTGGTCCGCGCGCTGGACGCGGCCGGTGCCGAGCTGAGCTCGCTGCACCTGGCCCGCCCGACCCTCGACGACGTCTTCCTCACCGTCACCGGCCGTTCGCTGCGCGACGCCGCCTGAAAGGACTCTCCTCCATGTCTTTCGCCCAGACTTCTCGCGACACCTACCTGATCTTCCGCCGGCATCTGCGGCAGACGCTGCGCAGCAAGGTCGCCGTGGTGTTCGGCGCGATGCAGCCGCTGCTGTACCTGCTGCTGTTCGGGCCGCTGCTGACCAAGATGGCGGGCACTCGCGGCTTCGGCGGCGGCAACGCCTGGCAGGTGTTCGTGCCGGGCGTCCTCATCCAGCTGTCGCTGTTCGGCGCGGCGTTCGTCGGGTTCGGCCTGATCGCCGACCTGCGCTCGGGCGTGGTGGAGCGGCTGCGCGTCACCCCGGTCAGCCGCGTCGCGCTGCTGCTGGGGCGGGTGCTGCGCGACACGGTGGTGCTGTCGGTGCAGGCGGTGATGCTGCTGGCGGTCGGGCTGGTGATGGGCCTGCGCGCACCGGCGGCGGGCCTGGTCATCGGCCTGGTGATCGTGGTCGCGCTGGCGGTGAGCGTGGCGTCGCTGTCGTACGTGCTGGCGCTGATGACGCGCAGCGAGGACGCGTTCGCGCCGCTGCTGACCACGGTGACGCTGCCGCTGATGCTGCTGTCGGGGATGCTGCTGCCGATGAGCATGGCGCCCACCTGGCTGAACGTGGTGTCGCGCCTCACCCCGTTCCGGTACGTGGTGGACGCGGTGCGGGCGGTGTTCCTGGGCGAGTACGCGAGCGCGGCGGTGGCCGAGGGCGCGGCGGTGACGGTGGTGCTGCTGGTGGGGTCGGTCGCGCTGGGCACGCGCCGGTTCCGCCGCGAGAACGCCTGACGGATAGGGCGCGGTCGGGTCGGTCCGGACCGGGGTCGGCGGGCCCCGGTCAGTGGGCCAGGGTCAGTGGGCCAGGGTCAGTGGGCCAGGGTCAGTGGGCCAGGGTCAGTGGGCCAGGGTCAGTGGGCCAGGGTCAGTGGGCCAGGACGGTGTCGGAGCGGCCGGGGGCGGCCGGGACGGGGACGGGGCGTTCGATGGTGGCCCGCTGGGCGATGAACGCCCCGGCCAGCACGATCGCGCCGCCGATCAGCTGCACGGTGGTGAGGCGCTCGCCCAGGGCGGCCCAGGCGATGAGGGTGGCGGCGACCGCCTCGGTGTAGCAGATCGCCCCGGCGACCTGCGCCGACAGGCGCTGCACGGCGGCGACGCCGGTGAGGTAGGCCAGCACGGTGCTGACCAGGATCACCCAGGCGGCCAGCGCCCAGCCGGGCGCGTGATGGTCGCCGACCGGCACCGCATCCGACAGCACGGTCCACGGCAGCGACCACGGGGAGGCGATCGCGGTGAGCGCGAGCGCGGCGACCAGGCTGCCCGAGGCGGTCGCGACCAGCGGGTCGACCTTCCCCGACAGCCGTTCGATCAGCAGGAAGTAGCAGGCCTGGCACGCCGCCGCCCCCAGGCCCGCCGCAAGACCGAGGGCGTCCAGCTTCAGCCCGGACCACACCTGCACGACCATGGCCAGGCCGATCATGGCGACGGTGACGCCCGCGGCGGCGGTGCGGTGCACGGGGGCGCGGCGGACCAGGCCGATCCAGCCCAGCACCAGGATCGGGCCGCAGAACTCCAGCAGGATCGCGATCCCGACGGGCAGCCGTGAGGCGGCCACGAAGTACAGCGCCTGGCAGCCGGCGACGCCGAGCAGGCCGTTGCCGACCAGCGCGGGCCAGTGCGCGCGGGCCGCGGTCAGGCTGCCGCGGCTGCGCAGCAGCGCGACCAGCGGGACCAGGACGATCGTGGCGCCCAGGATCCGCAGCCACACTGCTTGCAGCGGGCTGAGCCCGGCCTGGATCAGGGCCTTGCCGAACGGGCCGGAGGCGCCGAAGCAGACCGAGGAGAACACGGCCAGCCCGAGCCCCCAGGCCTTCGTCCGCGTCATGGTGCTCATCCCCGCTCCCCTGCCCGATCCCCGCCCGACTAAGGAGCATAGTGACATAACGCTCATTACACGTCGACAGGCGTCCGAGGGATGGACGCCCGTCCGGGCCGATGATCGCGTTCGATGACCGTTGATCCGCGCGGGGAGACTAGGATTTCGGCGTGAACTGGCAGGCGGCCGGGGCGGGACTCGGCGGAACCGGGAGCGGACCCGGTACCGGAAGCGGCACGGGGGGCGGGGCGGCCGGCGACCTGTTCGCCGCGGTCGAGGCCAACGTCCGGGAGCTGGTGGCCTCGCAGTGGTGGCGGGCCGCCGCGCCGCAGCAGCGCGCCGAGCAGATCATCGCGCGGATGCTGTGGGGCGCCGGCGAATGGTGGCTGTTCGGCGCTTGGGGCCGCTGGTACCGCGGCGGCCTGGACGGCAGCTGGCACCCCTGCCCGCCGCCCACCGACCCCGGCGACCGCCGCGTCGCGGTCCCCGCGCCGCGCGGCGCCGCGACCCCGCCCGTTCCCCCGCAGCTGTTCCCCACCGGCCCCGACCTGTCGGCGGGCCGGGTGTCCTCACTGGGGTTCCTCGGCCCGCAGCCCGAGACCGCCGTGGTCGCGCGGATCTCCCAGGCCATCACGACGGCGCTGGCGGTCAACCCGGCGCAGTTCGCCCAGCAGGACCCCACGTTCCAGCCCGGCACGCCCAGCACCATCGCCGCCGCGTGGGCGTCGCTGCTGTGGTGCGCGGGCTCACCGGTGGCGCTCGCCGAGCACCCGCTGATCGCCTCGTTCGTCCCGTTCCTCACCACGCCCGCCGAGCGGCTGCACTGGATGATGCCGCCCGACTTCGCCACCCTCGC
Organism: Actinomadura barringtoniae; assembly: GCF_017573505.1. Taxonomy (GTDB): domain Bacteria; phylum Actinomycetota; class Actinomycetes; order Streptosporangiales; family Streptosporangiaceae; genus Spirillospora; species Spirillospora barringtoniae. The sequence goes on along the minus strand of NZ_JAGEOJ010000024.1, from coordinate 122,566 downwards.
CGGCTACTACACCAGCCGGCTGGGCGCCGGTGACGCCGGCGGCGCCGCCCACATCGCCCGCGTCATGTACGAGGTCGCGGCCGGGCTGCAGGCCGACCCGCGGTTCCGGCCGGGCGCCGACGCCCTCGCCGCCGTGACCGCCGCGTCGCTGCGACTCGTACCGCAGGACATGGCGACCGCCCGCTACGGGCCGGCCGCGGTGCTGCAGGAGTGGCGGCGGCGCTGCCCCGCCGAGTACGCCACCACGATGGTGCGCGACGCGGCGCCGGGCGAGTTCCTGCGGCTGGCGCTGTACGACCTGCAGCAGATCGTCTCAGGCCTCACCGGGCCGCGCCCGGCCGCCGTCGGCCGCGGCCACGACGAGGTGCGCCGCGCGGGAGTGGCGGTGCTGGCCGCCGACCTGCAGGCCGCGCCGAACGCGCTCCCGGCGCTGCAGCGCTGGCTGGACCCCGACAGTGCCCGCACGCTGCAGGCGGTCCTGGCCGACCCGGGCAACCCTTTGCGGGAGCTGTGGCCGCGCGAGGGACGGCTGCCCGAGCCGCTGGCCGCGAGCGACCCCGACGCCACCGCCGCGCTGCTGGCCACCACCTACACCCTCGGGCTGACCTGGTGCCGGCTCGCCCAGGTCCCGCCGCCCGCGGTCGGGTTCGCGGTGCCGCAGGCCGCCGCGACCGAGCTGGCGGGCGCGGGCGTGAACACCCCGCCCTCCACCGACGAGCTCAGCGCGTGGGACCTCATCAAGGCGGCCCGCGAACACCTGGCCGCGCAGCGCGAGCAGGGCAAGGCCGCCGAGCCGCCGCCCGCGATCGCACCCGAGCCTCCCCCGGAGGCGCCGCCGATCCCTATCCCGTCCCCGGCAGAGGCGCCGCCCGGCCCGCCGCCCTCCGCGCCGCTCGGATCGGCCGGTGCACCGCCGATCGACCCGTACGGCAGCAGCGAGTCCGAGGTCGCGGCGCCACCGCCCGCGGCGCAGGGGCGGGATCCGTTCGCCGCCCAGGGCCCGCCGCCGCGCATCGCTCCGCCTCCGCCTCCCCCGCCGCCCATGCCCGCGGCGGACGCCACGGTGGACGACCCGCATGCCGTGCCGCCGCCGGCGCCCGCCTGGCCGCAGGCCGACTCCGCGTCCGCCGCGTCGCCCGCGGCGGCGCCGGTGCCGCTGATGCCCGAGGCGCCCGAGCCCGCGTGGCCGGTCGATCCGTCGGCGACCCAGTTCGATCCCGACCCCGAGGCGACCCAGCTGGACCCGGGACGGCCCCCCGCGGCGCCCGAGCCGGTGTGGCCGACCGGACCGCCCGAACCCCCCGAGCCCCCCGCGGCCGCCGCGGCGGCCGCGCAGCCGAATCTGCCGCCGCCTCCGGTGCCGGTGTCCGAGCCGCCGCCGCCCGCGCCGCCGCAACCGGCGCCCGAGACCGGCACGCAGGTCGCCGAGGCGTACGGCATCCGTTTCCTGTGCGGTGCCGACGACATAGAACGCGTCGTCACCGAGGTGCGGCGGCGCGGCAAGTGGGCCAAGGGGCTGCGCGGCCAGGAGGTGTCCAGCGCGTCGGTACCGGCGCTGCTGCTGATCGGCACCCCGTCCAGCGGGCAGCGGCGGCTGGCCCGCATGGTCGCCCGCGCGCTGGCCGAGGTGGAGGTGTCCAGCGGCGAGGTCCACAGCATGCATTCGGAGGACCTGCGTGAGGCCGGTCCCGACGGGCTGCGCGCGGCGCTGGACGAGCACGCCGGTCACGTGCTGCTGCTGGAGGGCCTGGAGACTCTCATCCTGGACGACTCGCAGGGCGGCGCGTACGCCTCGGCGTTCTACCGGGCGCGGCTGGAGGGCGTGAGCGACACCGCGCTGCTCGGCACGTGCGAACCGGACCGGGTGGGCGAGCTGTCGGCGGCCTCGCCGGAGCTGGTGGCCGACCTGCGCGCCGTACGGCTGCCCGATCTGTCGGAGATGCGGCCGCGCACGCGGCTGCTGGCGCTGCTGGCCGAGGAGCGGCGGCTGCGGCTGTCGCAGGACGCCTGGGAGGTCGTGCACCGTGAGCTGGCGGCGCTGCGCGGCCGCGGTCGACTGACGGGAGCGCGGCTCATCGAGGCCTACCTGGACCGTGCTGCGTCGCGGAACCTGGGGCGCGCCGAGGCGACGCACGCCATCGGCAGCGCGTCGGCGCTGACGCTCATGGCGGCCGACTTCGAGGGTGTGGCGGCCGAGCTGTCGCACTGACGGTGGCCGGACTGCGGCACTGAAAAATGTCAGTGCGGCGAGTCACCATGGAGGGGTGAATCGCGCGGACCGGTTGCTGGCGCTGACCGCCGAGCTGCGTGCCGCGGCGCCCGAGCCGCTGCCCGCCGACGAGCTCGCCGCCCGCCTGCAGGTGAGCGCGCGGACGGTGCGGCGCGATCTGGAGCTGCTGATACACGGCGGGCTGCCGGTGCTTCATGAACGCGGCCACGGGTATGTGCTGCCGCCGCCGGATCCGCCCGAGCCGCTGTCGGAGGCCGCGTCGCTGGTCGGGCCGGTGCGTGACACGCTGGCGGCCGCCGTGCGGGGCCGCCGCATCGTCCGCATGGTCTACACCGACCAGGCGGGGGTGCGCACGTGCCGGGACGTGGAGGCGCACGGGCTGGTGTCGGCGCCGCAGGCCGAGTACCTGGTGGGGTGGTGCCGGATGCGCGACGGCGCGCGCATGTTCCGCGTCGACCGGATCGGCGCGGCCTACTTGAGCGGCCGTGAGGCGGGGCTGCGGGATCTGGACGACCTGCTGGCGGTGCTGCGGGTGCCGCTGCCGCGCATCCCGGCCGAGGACGCGCCGCGCGGTCCCGAGGGCGCCGACCGTGCGCGGGCGTGGACGCTGGACCGGATCCGCTACGTGCGGTCGCGGCTGACCGACTCGATCGCGGGCGTGCGGACCAGCCGTGAGGGCGCGGCGGCGCTGCGCGCGGTGCTGGGGCATCTGGCCGAGTGGACGCGCTGGCAGGTCGCGGCGGTCCGCGTCGCCGCCGAGGCCGCCTGCGACGTCCCCGGCCCGAAGCCCGCTCCGCCCGGCGGGCCCACCGCGGACGTCGGGCCGGACGCGGATCCCAGGCCGGACGCGGACGCTGAGCCCGACGCGGATGCCGGTTCGGATTCGCGTGCGCGGCCCGCGGCGCCTGCCCGGGCCGGCGCGGGCGGTCGTTCCGATGTGCGTGCCCGGCCCGGCTCGCGGGCCGAGGCAGGGCCGCGAGCCCGGTCTGTTCGTGGTGGCGGTGGCGTTCCGGCTCAGCGCGCGGGCGCGCGTTCGGCGGGCTCGGCTGCGGGGGCGTTGTCGGCGGCGTTCGATCGGGAGCTTCCGTACGAGACGCGGGAGCACATCATCCAGGACGCGATGGCGGTGCGGTCGCTGGGGGAGCTGGCGAGGGATCTGGAGGGGACGCTGGACGACGCGGCGCGGTGGGCGGCCGACTGCGACGACGCGTACTGGGCCGAGCCGCTGCCCGATCCGGGCGATCTGGAGCGGCCGCGGCCACTGGCCGATCTGCTGGCCGGGTGGCGGGGGCCGCTCGCTCATATCGAGTGGCATCTGGACCGTCTCGCCGATGACGGCCGGGCGGCCGAGCTGGGCGAGGACGACGAGGGGGTCTGGGTGGTGGACCGCTGCCCCCTGCAGGTCTGAGCGTGGGCGTGGGGCCGGGTCAGGGCGGGGTCGGTGCGGGCGGCGGGTCGGTGGCCAGCAGCCGGCAGAACCACACGGTCTTGCCGGTGCCCTCGGGGCGGGCGCCGAAGTCGGTGGCCAGGGCGCACACCAGCAGCAGTCCGCGGCCGGCCTCGGACCAGTCCAGGACGGCGGGTGCGGTGGGGGCGACGCCGGTGATCGGCGTGGCCGGGTTGTCGTCGGTGACCTCGCCGATGATCTGCGGCCCGTCCAGGGTGAGCCGCAGGCGGACGGGGCCGGTGCCGTGCACGACGGCGTTGGTGATGAGCTCGTCGACCATGAGGACGATGTCGTCGATGTCGGCGGGGTCGGTGACCCGCCAGTCGCGTAGCGCTTGTCCGGTGAGTGCCCGTGCCCGGGAGGCGGCGCGCGCCTCGGCGGCCAGTTCCCAGACCGCCGTGGGCTGCGCGTGCCCCGTTCCCCCGTCGATTCCGAGCCACTTCGTACTCAATGCCCCGACTCCTCACTTTCGCCGGTTGCCGCAGGTCAGCGCCCACCAGGCATGTTCCCGGCGACACGCCGCGCGATAGGCCCCGTCTCCAGATCTGGCCGAACCGGGAGTTCCCCGTACCGGTGGCGGCGATGGTGCTCGCACCGTTCCGCCCTGGCGCACCGGGTGCGCCGCCGGCCTCGATCCGCCTCAGCTCACCGCTCCTCCTGCGTTGTCCACAATCAGGACGCGCCGTCCGGAGGGCCGGTGCACCACTACAGACAAGCCTCACTTTCCGGACAGGGGATCGATGTCCGGACGCCAGGGTGGATCGGGCACGCTGCAGTTGCCGCTATGGTGGTTGGTGTCGGTGTGGCATGTGTCCCCCGGGCTCTAAATAAAGCCTTCGTGGAATACCGCTGGTCTCCAGGCAGGAGCCACGTTGTGCCTTTCGCCGTGAGGCGACCTACCACACCGGCCTGACGTGCGAGGCCCCGGCGAGAATCTCTCGCCGGGGCCTCGGGCGTTTCCGGGTCAGGAGAACGCGGTGATGATCGCGGAGACGAACGCCGTCACCACGCCGATCACCGCCACCGCCATAGCCGCGATCAGGCGGATCCGGCGCCGGCGCCGTTCCTTTCCGATGCGCGACAGGCGATGGGCCAGCCGCGGGTCGTCCTCACTGAGACGGATCTCGATCTCCGCGAGGATCCGCTGCTCATCCATCGACAGCGCCATGCCATACCTCCGGGGGGCCGTACAAGTCTTGTGTTTCTTCCCCCTTCAGCAAGATCTTTATCCACTCCGGACGGTCACCGTTGCGCCACGCCCGGGCGCGCTCTCGTGGTGGAGGCGGTCCAGGGCGGTGACGTAGTAGGTGTAGGTGGTGCCGGGCTTGGCGGCGGGGTCGATGATGCCGCCGCCGCGCACGCTGGTCAGCAGCGTCGCGGGGTTGACGGGGGCGCAGCCGGGCTTCTTGCCCTGGACGCGGTAGACGGCGTAGGCGGTGGCGCCCTGCGACTGGCGCCACTGCACCTTGACGCCCTTGTCATCGGCCTGCGCGCGCACGCCCTGGGCTGCGGGGGGTGCCTCGCCGCCGCGGCCGTCGACCACCGGCGGGATCGCGGGCTGCTTGTAGTGGTCGCCGCGCAGCTTGGCGGCGAACCCGCGCCGGTTGGCGGCCAGGTCGGCGGCGCTGAAGAACACGTCGCCGCGCACCGCCGGGTACTTCTCGTTCAGGGTGAGGTGCTTGGACAGCTCGGCGGGCTTCTTCCAGGTGGAGTCCTCGCCGACCCGGTAGCCGGCCTGCCCGATGGATAGCTGCACCTTGGTCCCGGCGACCTGCTTGGACCACCAGTCGACCAGGGTGGCGTAGTCGGCGCGGTCGTCGCCGATCGCCCAGTACAGCTGCGGGGTGACGTAGTCGATCCACCCCTTCTTGATCCAGGTGCGGGTGTCGCCGTAGATGTCGTCGTAGCTCTGCAGCGCGTGGGTGTTCGACCCGGCCGGGTCCGAGCTCTTGTTGCGCCACACCCCGAACGGGCTGATCCCGAACCGCACCCAGGGCTTGGCCTTGTGGATCTGGGCCGACAGGCTCTGCACGAGCGTGTCGACGTTCTGGCGCCGCCAGTCGGCCAGCTTCATGCCCTTGCCGTAGGCCTTGTAGGTGGCCTTGTCGGGGAACTGGCCGGACTCTGGATAGGGGTAGAAGTAGTCGTCGAAGTGCACCGCGTCGATGTCGTACTTGTGCACGACGTCCAGGACGGCCTTGGTCGCCAGGTCGCGCACCTGAGGCAGCCCCGGGTCGTACCACAGGCCGTCGCCGTACTTGCGCACCCAGTCGGGGTGCTTGCGGGCGGGGCTGCCGGGCGCGAGCTTCTTCAGGTCGCTCTGGCGGCTGACGCGGTAGGGGTTGAACCAGGCGTGGAACTCCAGGTTGCGGGCGTGGGCCTCCTTCAGCATGAACGCCAGCACGTCGTAGCCGGGGTTCTTGCCGGGCGTCCCGGTGATCCACTGCGACCACGGCTCGTACGGCGAGGCGTAGAAGGCGTCGGAGTTGGGCCTGATCTGCACGAACACCGCGTTGAGGTTCATCGCCTGGGCGGTGTCGAGCAGCTTGCGGTACTCGGCCTGCTGACGCGCGATCGACTCCCCCGAGTCCTTGGGCCAGTCGACGCCGGTCACCGTGGCGATCCACATGCCGCGCAGCTGCCGGGACTTGGAGTCCCCGGGCGCCGCGATCGCCGAGCACTCGGCCCGCGCGTTCGCCGGTACCGGCGCCCGCTCCCCCGCGCCCTTCTCGTCGGCCCCGCCGAACGCGGGCACGCAGCCCGCCAGCAGCAGCGAGCCCGCCATCGCGGCGCCCGCCGCCCTGAGTCCCGTCCCCGAACGCGAAGCCATAGCGGCCCATTGTTACGCACCCAATGTGGTGGTGCGTACGAAACGGCCACGCCCGCCTGATGCCCCAGCGTCCCGATCGACCGGTTCGACTTGCGCTCTTCGAACAAACGTTCCAGACTGTGACCCTGCTTCACCATCGTGCACACGTTCGATCTGGGGGTTCCGTGCGCTGGGATCATCTCCGGCTGACCGAGGACCAGAACCGCCCCGACCTGCCCCTGATCGAGCGCCAGGCCGTGGCCCGCACCTTCGACACCCCTGAGTTCCAGGGCATGACCTTCTACGAGATCCAGGCCCGCTCGGTCATCAACAAGGTCCCGCCCGCCTCGCGGATGAGCTTCCAATGGACCATTAATCCGTACCGTGGATGTTCCCATTCCTGTACGTACTGCACATCGGGCGAAACACCCATCCTCATGGCCGACGGCCGCGTCAGGCCCATCAAGGATATTCGCCCTGGAGACCGGATCTACGGCACGGAACGCCGCGGGAGGTACTTGCGGTACACGCCGACGAAGGTACTGGACCACTGGTCGACCATTAAGCCCGCCTACCGCACGACACTGGAAGATGGAACGGAGCTCATCACCAGCGGCGACCACCGCTTCCTGACCGATCGGGGATGGAAGCATGTGAGTGACGCTCCACCCGGCTGTCAGCGACCCCATCTGACAACGCAGAACAGGTTGCTCGGCACCGGTGGTTTCGGTGATTCCCCCAAGGACACCGCGGAATACAGGCGGGGATACCTGTGCGGGATGCTCCGCGGTGACGCGCATCTCGATTCGCGGTGGTACGACCGATCCGGCGTGCGCAAGAACTTCTACGTTCACTGCTTCCGTCTCGCGCTCGTGGATGATGAGGCTCTGGATCGCACAGCCGATTACCTGTTGAGTTTCAGCATCCCCACCAACCGCGGGATCTTCCAGAAGGAACGTCCCGGCTACAGGCGCATGGATTCCATCAACGCCTACCGGTGGGACGCGGTCAGCGCCATCACACAGATCATCGCGTGGCCGACCTTCCCGACCATGGACTGGTCCAAGGGATTTCTTGCTGGAATCTTCGACGCGGAAGGGAACACGCCCGCGACGGGTGAAGCACTCCGCATCAGCAACACAGATCCCCAGATCCTCCACCAGATCCAGACCTGCCTATGGCGTCTGGGTTTCGAATGCACCAAGGAGGCGTCGAGCCCTGACCGGGAGAAGCCGGTATGCACCATCAGGCTGCTCGGAGGTCTCAGGGCGAGGCTTCGCTTCTTCCACCTCACCGATCCCGTCATCACCCGCAAGCGCATCATCGACGGCATGGCCGTGAAGGCCGAATGCCGCACGAGGGTCGTGTCGATCGAGCCGCTGGGTTTCGAGATTCCCCTGTATGACATCACCACGGGGACAGGGGACTACGTCTCCAACGGGGTCATCAGCCACAACTGCTTCGCGCGCAAGACGCACGAGTATCTGGAGCTGGACGCGGGCGCCGACTTCGACTCCAAGATCGTGGTGAAGGTGAACGCGGCGGAGGTGGTGCGGCGTGAGCTCGCGGCGCCCAGGTGGCGGGGCGAGCACATCGCGATGGGCACCAACGTCGACTGCTACCAGCGGGCCGAGGGGCGTTACCGGCTGATGCCGGGGATCCTCACGGCGCTGCGGGACGCGGCCAATCCGTTCTCGATCCTGACCAAGGGGTCGCTGATCCTGCGGGACCTGCCGCTGCTGGTGGAGGCGAACGAGCGGGCCGAGGTCAGCACGGCGGTGTCGGTGGGCTTCCTGGACAAGGAACTGTGGCGGCTGGTGGAGCCGGGCACGCCCGCGCCGCAGAAGCGCCTGGAGGTGTGCGCGACGATCAACGAGGCGGGGATCGGGTGCGCGGTGCTGATCGGGCCGGTGCTGCCGTATCTGACCGACTCGCCGGCGCAGCTGGAGGAGGTCGTGCGGCGCGCGGCGCAGGCGGGCGCGACGTCGGTCACGCCGATCACGCTGCATCTGCGGCCGGGCGCGCGGGAGTGGTTCCTGTCGTGGCTGCGCGAGCACCGGCCGGAGCTGGTGGTGCCCTACGCGCGCCTGTACGGGGGCAGGGCGTACGCGCCCAAGGCGTTCCAGGACAAGATCTCCCAGCGGGTGCGGGAGCTGGCCGACAAGCACGGGATCGGGCGGCGCCCGCACCGTGACGTGCGGCGACGTGCGGACGGCCCGACGCAGCTCACGCTGCTTTAGCACAAGATGACCTTGGTACATAAGGTCCGCGTGAAGATTTTTTCAAACATCTCGTGGCAGGCGTCACATCTAACAGGACATCGCCAGCCAGCAAGCCACGGAGACTTGAAGATGAACGCCACCGCAGACCTGAGCCGCATCAACACCCCCGCGCCGACGGTCACGGCCGTCATCCCGACCCTGAACGAGGCCGACAACCTCCGATGGCTCCTGCCCCGGCTGACCGGGGTGGACGAGATCGTGATCGTGGACGGTGAGTCGACCGACGGTTCGGCCGAGGTCGCCGCGACGCTGCGCCCGGACGCGGTCGTCATCAGCCAGCCGCCGCAGGGCAAGGGCTCGGCGCTGCAGGCCGGGTTCGCCGCCGCGACCGGCGACGTGATCGTGATGCTGGACGCCGACGGGAGCATGGACCCGGCCGAGATCCCCTCGTTCGTGGCGCTGGTCGGGCGGGGCTTCGACTTCGTCAAGGGCTCGCGCTACGCCTGCGGCGGCGGGTCGGAGGACCTGACGTTCCTGCGCCGCACCGGCAACGAGTGGCTGACCCGGCTGGCCAACACGCTCTACCGCACCCAGTGGACCGACCTGTGCTACGGCTACGTCGCCATGCACCGCACCGCGGTCGAGCGGCTGCAGCTGAAGTCGACGGGCTTTGAGATCGAGACCGAGATGTGCGTCAACGCCGTCACCACCGGCCTGAAGATCGCCGAGGTCGCGTCGTTCGAGGGCAACCGGCTGTTCGGCGAGTCGCACCTCAACACCTGGCGGGACGGGTGGCGGGTGCTGAAGATGATGGTCGGCAGCCGGATGAACCCGGTCCGCCCGGCCGCCCAGCAGCTGCCCGAGCCGGTCGCGCTGCCGGTCGCCGCCTGAGACGCGGGGGTCGGCTGAGACGCGGGGGTCGGCTGAGCCCCGGTCCGCCTTCACCGGCGGGCCGGGGCTTCGTCGTTGTGTCAGGCGGGGCCGGTCGCGGTCGCGGGGCCGGTTGCGGGGCCGGTTGCGGGGCCGGTTGCGGGGCCGGTTGCGGGGCCGGTCACAGCCAGGCGCGCAGGTCGGCGACGTCGACGAGCGGCAGGCCCCAGCGCAGCGCGGCGGCCTCCAGGTCGGCGGGACCGGCCATGGTCCCGTCGGGGTTCATCACCTCGCAGCACACGCCGACGGGGCTGGTCGCGGCGGCGACGCACATCGCCACGGTCGCCTCGGTGTGCCCGCCGCGTTCGGCCAGGCCGCCGGGGCGGGCGGCGAGCGGGAACACGTGCCCGGGCCGCAGGAAGTCGGCCGGCGCGGCGCCGGGGTCGGCGAGGCGGCGGACGGTGGCGGCGCGTTCGGCGGCCGACACGCCGGTGCCGGTCCCGGCGGCCAGGTCCACCGGAACGTGGGGGCGGGTGCCGTGCCGGTCGCCCTCGCCGGGGATCGGGTCGATCTCCAGGCGGTCCAGGACGCCGGGCGCGCACGGCACGGTGGGGTGCCCGCACACCTGGGTGAGCAGGAACGTGAACGACTCGGGCCGCATGATCGCGCCGGCGAACACCACGTCGCCCTCGGCCTCGCGGTCGCCGTCCCACACCACCACGCCGCCGCCCGCGGCCAGTTGCGCGACGGCCTTGTCGACGCCGGCGCGGCCGGGCAGGTGCCCTGCCCACGGCAGCGCCCGCACGGCCCGCGCGAGGGTGGCGGTGTCGGGTCGCCCGGCCAGCCGCGCGACCACGTCCGATTCCAGGTTGACGCGGTCACCGGCCTCCAGTTCCCCCAGGCGCGTGGCGGCCAGGGTGGCGGGGACCAGCACGACCGAGAAGCGGTCCTTGACGACCTCGGCGACGGTCAGGCTGGCGCCGTCGACGGCGATGGAGCCCTTGGCGGCCACCCGCGGCAGGAACCGGGTGGGCGGGCGGATCCACACGCGGCGGCCCGCGCCCTGCTGCTCGGCGGCGGTGACCTTCCCGACGGCGTCGACGTGGCCCTGGACCAGGTGGCCGTCCAGGGGGTCGCCGAGGGTGAGGGCCGGCTCGAGCGCGACGGCGCGGCCGGCGGCCAGGTCGTCGAAGGTGCTGCGGCGGCGGGTCTCGGCGCTGACGGTGGCGGTGAACGCGCCGTCGGCCACGTCCTCGACGGTGACGCAGACCCCTGAGACGTTCAGTGAGCCGCCGGGCCGGATCCGCGCGGCGCTGGCGGGCGCCCGCACGGTGACGCGGTCGCCGCGCACGGTCTCGACGACGCCGATCTCCTCGATGCGTCCGGTGAACATGATGCTTCCCCTCGCCTGGTGCGGCGGGCCGCGGTCGCGGCCGCCGGAGGTCAGGGACCGCGCGGGTCCGAGAGGAGGGCGGGGTGTCACCGCACGGCCCCGGAGTCGCACCGGGTCGCTCCGCCGCCGCGGCGGAGCCGGCGGGCTGTCACCGCCGCGCCTGGAATCGCACCGCCGTCACTGTAACCCGCCGTGATCGCGCTGAGAAGAACCAGATTCGGTTCGCGGTGGGTGTCCGTCGGGGAGGATCTCGTTCGTCGGTGGAGTGTGAGCGACCGGCAGGAGGAGGGCCCGTGGAGTACATGCTGCTGATCTGCGGCGGTGAGGACGCCGCCGAGCACGCCAGCGACGGCTGCGGCGGCTGGAGCGAGGAGATGGCCGAACGGGGCGTGATCCGCGGCGGCGCGGGCCTGCGGCCGCCGTCGGACGCGACCACGGTGCGGGTGCGCGGCGACGAGGTGCTGCTGACCGACGGGCCGTTCGCCGAGACCAAGGAGGCGATCGGCGGGTTCACCCTGATCGAGTGCGCCGACCTGGACGAGGCGATCGAGATCGCGGCCAGGCATCCGGCGGCCGGGTACGGGTCGATCGAGATCCGGCCGGTGCTGCGGCCGCCCGTCCCGGAGCCGTGACCGGCCCCGACGCCCCGCACCCACCGGAGACGGGGGAGGTGGTGGCGCGGGCGTTCCGCGACGAGTGGGGCCAGGTGGTGGCGACGCTGATCGCCGCGACCGGCGACTTCGACCTGGCCGAGGAGTGCGCGCAGGACGCGTTCGCCGCGGCGCTGGCGCGCTGGCCCCGCGACGGGGTCCCCGACCGGCCCGGGGCGTGGCTGACGACCACGGCGCGCAACCGCGCCATCGACCGGCTCCGCCGCGACGCGGCGGGCGCCGCCAAGCTGCGGGAGGCCGCGCTCATGACACCGGCCGAGACCGGCCCCGGCGACCCGGGCGGCCAGGGCGGGCAGGGCGGCCAGGGCGGGCAGGGCGGGCAGGGCGGGCAGGGCGGCCAGGGCGGCTACGGGGACCAGGGGGATCCGAGCGGGGTGCCCGATGACCGGCTGCGGCTGATGTTCACCTGCTGCCATCCGGCGCTGGCGACCGAGGCGCAGGTGGCGCTGACGCTGCGCACGCTCGCGGGACTGTCGACGGCCGAGATCGCGCGGGCGTTCCTGGTCGGGGAGGCGGCGATGTCCAAGCGCCTGACCCGCGCCAAGCACAAGATCCGCAACGCGGGGATCCCGTACCGGGTGCCGCCCGCACATCTTTTGCCCGAGCGGACCGGCGCGGTGCTGGCGGTGCTGTACCTGCTGTTCAACGAGGGGTACGCGGCGTCGGGGGGCGCGGAGCTGGTGCGGCGGGAGGTGTCGGGTGAGGCGATCCGGCTGGCGGGGGTGCTGGTGCGGCTGATGCCCGACGAGCCGGAGGCGGCGGGGCTGCTGGCGCTGATGCTGCTGCACGACGCGCGCCGCGCGACCCGGCTGGACGCGGCCGGTGACCTGGTGCCGCTGGAGGACCAGGACCGGGCGCGCTGGGACCGGGGCATGATCGCCGAGGGTGAGGCGCTGGTGAAGGCGGCGCTGCGGCGCGGGCGTCCCGGCCCGTACCAGGTGCAGGCCGCGATCGCCGCCTGCCATGCGGGGGCGGCGACGGCGGCCGAGACCGACTGGGCGCAGATCGCCGCGCTGTACGGGCGGCTGCGCGGATTCGTGCCGTCGGCGGTGGTGGAGCTGAACCGGGCCGTCGCGGTCGGCATGGCGGACGGGCCCGAGGCGGGCCTGGCGCTGGTGGCCGAGATCGAGGCGTCGGGACGGCTGCCCGACTATCACCTGCTGCCCGCCACCCGCGCCGACCTGCTGCGCCGCATGGGCCGCCGCGAGGAGGCAGCGCGGGCCTACCGGCGGGCGATGGAGCTGGCGCCGACCGGCACCGAACGCCGCTACCTGGCCCGCCGCCTCGCCGAGGTCTCAGAGACTCCGGGGAATTCGCGGGGCTGAGGTGTCCGTCCGGGCCCGGCCCGTTCGTCGGTGGGGTGTACGGCACCTGTACGGCATCGACGGACGACGCTGGAGACGACGACATGGACGACACCGAGCTGCGGGCCGCGCTGGCGGCCGAACGCACCGAGCTGGCCGAACTGCTGGGCGCGCTGCCCGACGCCGACTGGGACACCCCGTCGCTGTGCCAGGGCTGGCGCGTACGGGAGGTCGTGGCGCACTCCACGATGGCGTTCCGCGCCAGGCTCCCCCACTTCCTGATCGAGATGGTCAAGGCGCGCGGGAGCATGAACCGGATGCTGGACCGCACCGCGCGCCGCGACGCCGCCGTGATGACCCCGGCGCAGCTGACGGCGGCGCTGCGCGACAACGCCCACCATCCGTGGAAGCCGCCGGGCGGCGGCTACGAGGGCGCGCTCACCCACGAGATCGTGCACGGCCTGGACAGCACCATCGCGCTCGGCATCGACCGCCAGATCCCCGCCGACCGGCTGCTGCCGGTGCTGAACGGCATGGCCTCGCCGCGCGGCCTGAAGTTCTTCCACGTGGACCTGGCGGGCGTGCAGTTGCGCGCGACCGACATGGACTGGAGGTTCGGAACGGGCGCGCCGCTGATGGGCACGGGCGCGGACCTGCTGATGGTGCTGGGCGGGCGGCGGCTGCCGGCGGGGCGCCTGCGCGGCGACCACAGCGCCCGCTTCGCCGCCGCCTGACCCCTCACACCTGACCTCTCACGCCTCCCCGCATGCCTGACCCCTCAAGGGGGCGAGGGGTCAGGCATGCTCGATGTTCAGCTCGACGGGTTCGGCGATGACGTCGACCATCGCGCCGTTGCGCAGCACGGTGATCTGCAGCGGCTTGCCGATCGCGTCGGCGAACATCAACCGCTGCAGGCTCTGCGCCTGGTCCACCGGGCTGCCGCCGGCGGTCAGCACCAGGTCGCCGGGCCGCAGGCCCGAGCGGGCGGCGGGGCTGCCGGGCATGACCTCGGCGACCCGCAACGCCTCGTTCTGCCCGATCCGCTCGCGCAGCGACGCCGGGACCGGGATCGGCGCGGCGACCACGCCCAGATAGGCGCGGCGGACCCGGCCGTCGTGCATCAGCGCGGCGATGATGCGCCGCGTGGTGGAGTTGATCGGGACCGCCAGGCCCAGGCCGATACCGGCGACGGCGGTGTTGATGCCGACGACGCGGCCGTGCGAGTCGGCGAGCGCGCCGCCGGAGTTGCCGGGGTTGAGGGCGGCGTCGGTCTGGATGACGTCCTCCACGACGCGGACGGCGTTGCCGCTGCGGGTCGGCAGGGACCGGCCGAGGGCGCTGACGACCCCGGCGGTCACCGACCCGGCCATGCCGAGCGGGTTGCCGACCGCGACGACCAGCTGCCCGACGACGAGCTTGTCGCTGTCGCCGAGGGTGACCGGGCCCGGGGTGTCGCCGTCGGCGCGCACCACCGCCAGGTCCGACAGCGGGTCGGTGCCGACGACGGTGAACGAGGTGGTGGTGCCGTCGGAGTAGGCGGCCTGGCCGCCCGCGGCACCGCCGACGACGTGGGCGTTGGTGAGCAGGAAGCCGTCGGCGGTGAACGTCACCGCAGAGCCGGCGCCCTCGCGGCCGCGCTGGCGCACGCGCAGCGCGGCGACGCGGGGGGTGAGCTCGGCCGCGACGGCCGAGACCGATTGTGAGTAGGCGTCAAGGGGACGGTCGGGGTCACGGGGTTCGGGGATCGGTTCGGGGATCATCGCACCTCCCGATGATTACATCGTTACACGGCAACGGTGGAAGGTGAACCCGTGTTCCCCTCAGGGGATCCGCTCTCAGCGAAGCCCCCCGTACAGCGGCTCAGCGCAGCGTGGACAGGCCCCCGTCCACGCCGATCACCTGGCCGGTCACATAGCTCGCCCGCTCCGACAGCAGGAACACCGTGACCTCGGCGACCTCCCACGCGGTCCCCTGCCGGCCGAGCGGGATCAGCCTGGCCGTACGGTCACGGCCCGCGTTCCCCGAGGACGCCATCCGCCCCAGCGGCGTGTCGATCAGCCCCGGCGCGACCACGTTCGCGCGGACGCCGCGCGGCGCGCCCTCGGCCGCCACATGCCGCATCAGCCCGGTCAGGCCCGCCTTGGAGGCGTCATAGGACGGGGAACGGCTGCCCGGCTTGGCGCCCGCCAGCGACCCCACGAACACCACCGCGCCGCCCTCGGCCAAGTGCGGCACCGCGGCCCGGCTCACCAGGAACGGGCCGCGCAGGTTCACGCCCATGACCTGGTCCCAGTCGGCGGGATCGGTGCCCTCCAGCCCGTACCCGATGCCGATCCCGGCGTTGTAGACCACCCCGTCCAGGCCGCCCAGCGCCTCGGTGGCCTCGGCGACCAGCCGCGCCGCGCCGCCAGGGTCGGAGGCGTCACCGGCCAGCACGCTCGCCGTCCCGCCCACACCGGTGACCAGCTTGGCCGTCTCGGCGGCCGCGGCCTCGTCCACGTCGGCGCACGCCACCGCCGCGCCCTCCCGGGCGGCGGTCACCGCGATGGCGCGGCCGTTGCCGGCGGGCGGGTCGGGCTCGTCGCTGGGACGGGTACCGGCGCCGACCACCAGGATCCGGCGGCCCTGAAGAAGTGCTCGTTCAGACATGGCCGCGACGCTAGCCGCCCGCACACCGCCCGGCCCAGACCCCCGAGGGGCGAAACGAGGCCGAACGCGGCCGGTTCAACGACCTGTCAGCGAAATTTCACCGGCGCCGACGGGAAACGCGTGTTCAGGTGAAGGACGCGGCGGCCCAGAACGCGGTGGCCGACGCCGCCAGGCCCAGCGCCAGGCTCCCGAACGCGTTACGGCCCGCCGCGGCCAGCGCGCCGTCCTCGGCCAGGCGCACCGTCTCGTACCCGAACGTGCTGAACGTCGTCAGCGCCCCGCAGAACCCGGTTCCCAGCAGCGCCTGCGCCGCGCCGCCCGTGCCCGCACCCGCCAGAGCGCCCAGGATCACCGAGCCGATCATGTTCACGGTGAACGTCCCCCACGGGAACACCCCGCTCGCGCGCCGCGCCACCAGCCGGTCCAGCACGTACCGCGTGGGGGCGCCGGCCGCGCCGCCCAGGAACACCAGCAGCACCGTCACCGCCCGCTCTCCCCCTGCTCGCCCTCCGAGCGGCCCACGTACCGGTACACCTCGACGTCGTCGAGGATCACCAGGCCCTCGTCGATCAGCTCGTCGAGCTCGCCGACGAACGCGTCGATCCGCTCGGCCTCGTCGACGATCACGATGGCCAGCGGCAGGTCCTGGCTGAGGCTGAGCAGGCGGCTGGTGTGCAGGTGCGAGGACGCCCCGTACCCCTCGATGCCGCGCAGCACCGTCGCGCCGGCCAGCCCGCCGCGCCGCGCGCGCTGCACGATCTCGGCGTACAGCGGCTTGCCGTGATGGGTGTCGTCCTCACCGATGAAGATCGTCAATCGGCGGGCGCTGCCGTGCAGCCTCACGCGTCCTCCTCGGCCGTCTCCATCGCCGCGCCCGCCGCCCCGGCGCGGCGGCGGCGCAGTGCCCGTCCCGACGCGTAGCGGGCTGCGGACGCCCCGGCCCACACCGCGGTCAGGCCCGCAGCCAGGCTGCCGAACCCGTAGAGGGCGGCGATCGCCCACGAACCATGGTCCAGCAGGCCGCGCAGCTCCAGGGCGTAGGTGGAGAAGGTGGTGTAGCCGCCCAGGAACCCCACGCCCCAGAACGGCCGCACGTACCGGCGCGGCGGCCACACCTGCGTCACGTACACCATCAGCGCGCCCAGCGCCGCGCAGCCCGTCACGTTGATCAGGAACGTCGCCCACGGCATCGCGCCGGGGGCGGTGGGCATCGCCTGGGCGATGAAATAGCGGGCGAGGCTGCCGATCCCGCCGCCGATCGCGATCACCGCGAGGATGTCGCGGTGGCGCCTGACCCTGCGGGCCGCGGCGGACCTGAAGACATCGGTCCGCTCACCGGCAAGGGGCTGCTCCACTCCGGGCACCGCCGGTCTCCCTTCCGACCTCAGGGACCGTTGGCGACCGGTTGCCGCGGATATCGGCGGGCCCCACCGCCGTCACCCCGTGTCCCAAGGATAATGCGACGGTGACCGTCAGCGGGGAACCTGCCACGATCGAACGCGCCCAGGGACTGGGCGGAGGCGAGCTGGTGCTGCGCCGTGACGGCGAGCACTACGAGATCATCAGCAACGGGATGTTCCTGATGGACACCCGCAACGGCGAGTCCGAGCGCCTGCTGATCTCCGCCGCCGTCGCCGGTCTGGGCGAGGACCGGGCGGACGCGCCCGTACGGGTGCTGATCGGCGGGCTCGGCGTGGGTTTCTCCCTGGCCGAGGCGCTGCGGCGACCGGGCGTGGACGCGGTCACGGTCGTGGAGATCGAACCGGCCGTGGTCGGCTGGCACCGCACGCTGCTGCGCCCGTTCTCCGAGGGCGCGCTCGACGATCCCCGCGTGAACGTCGTCCGCGCCGACCTGCTGGAATGGCTCGCCGAGCCTCCGCGTGAAGGGCCATTCGACGCGATCTGCCTGGACATCGACAACGGCCCGGACTGGACCGTCACCCCGTCCAACGCGCACCTGTACGGCGGCACGGGCCTGGACCTGCTCGTGCGCCGCCTCAGCTCGCGCGGGGTGCTGGCGGTGTGGAGCGCGGGCGCCGCGCCCGCCTTCGAGGAACTGCTGCGCGGCCGCTTCGACCAGGTGCGGGTCCGGCCGGTGCCCGTGCCGCGCGGCGAACCCGATGTGATCTACCTCGCCCGCGACCCGCGCGGATCGCGCGGCGGCGCACAGCCGGTCCAGGGCACGCCATGACCTGCGGCTACAAAACGCCTCGACCGTTTCTGTAGCCCGCGTGATCTACCCTTCGAGGGCCGTTCGCTAGGTTCGTTGACGACGCAACCTTTGAGGCCCATGGAGGGTTCTGTGACCACCGCTCCCCTGGCCCGGCGCCGCCCGGCCGTCCTCGGCGACCTGCTGCCCGGATCCCTGGCCCGCGACCTCGCCCTGGTCGCCGGCGCCGCCGCCTTCGTCGGCGTGGCCGCCCAGATCGCCGTGCCGCTGCCCGGCACCCCCGTCCCGGTCTCCGGCCAGACCTTCGCCGTGCTGCTGGCCGGCGCCGCGCTCGGCTGGGGCCGCGCCGCCCTCGGCATGATCGCCTACCTGCTCCTCGGCATGGCGGGCATGCCCTGGTTCGTCGACGGCGCCTCGGGCACCGGCAGCCCCACCCTCGGCTACATCATCGGGTTCGTGCTGGCCGCCGGCGTCGTCGGGCGGCTGGCCGAACGCGGCGGAGACCGCACCCCGGTCCGCACCGTCGCCACCATGCTCCTCGGCACCGCGCTGATCTACGCCGTCGGCGTCCCGTACCTGATGGCGTCCCTGCACGTCGGCCTCGACAAGGCCCTGCACCTGGGCGTCACGCCGTTCCTGCTCGGCGACGCCGCCAAGGTGGCGCTGGCCGCCGGGCTGCTGCCCGCCGCGTGGAAGCTGGCCGCCTTCGGCCGCGACCGCTCCTCCTGATCTGCGCCCTGGTCGGCGCCCCGATCGACGCCGCTGACAGGCCCCCGTTCCACCGCGGAACAGGGGCCTGTGTGGCGCACGCCTCACCAGTGAGCCTCACCCCGACCGTTTGAACGGGTTCAACTCTCCCGTACAGTGGGGCCTGTGAAGCTCGCCGTGACCGCACCGGAACGTCTGGTCGTCCGCACCACCGAGGTCGCCGACCCCGGCGACCTGGTGTCGCGGCTTCCACACCCCACCGCGCTCGCCTGGGTCAGGCACGGCCAGGGCATCGTCGGCTGGGGGGAGGCCGCCCGCCTGGCCCTGCCCGGCGGCGAGGACCGCTTCGCCGTCGCCGACCGCTGGCTGCGCGACCTGTTCGCCAACGCCGACATCAACGACACCGTCCAGGTCCCCGGCTCGGGCCCCGTCGCGTTCGGAAGCTTCGGCTTCGATCCTAAGTCGCCCGACTCGGTGCTCATCGTCCCCCGCTGGATCGTCGGCCGCCGCGACGGCAAGGCCTGGCTCACCACCATCGGCGACGAACCCGACCCGCTCGCCCTGGTCCGCCCGCCCGCCGAGCCCACCCAGCTCAGCTGGAGCGACGGCACCCTGTCCGCCCTGGCCTGGGAGCAGGCCGTCGCCGCCGCCGTCGGCCGCATCCGCGACAAACGCCTCGGCAAGGTCGTCCTGGCCCGCGACCTGACCGCGCAGGCGGGCGAGCCCATCGACGCCCGCGTCCTGCTGCGCCGCCTCGCCGACCGCTTCCCCGGCTGCTACACCTTCTCCTGCGCCGGGCTCGTCGGCGCCACCCCCGAACTGCTCATCCGCCGCACCGGGGAACGCGTCGACTCCCTGGTCCTCGCCGGCACCACCGCCCGCGGCATCGACCCGGCCGACGACGCCGAACGCGGCGCACGCCTGTTCGCCTCCGCCAAGGACCGCGAAGAGCACTCCTACGCCGCCGAGATGGTCCACGACGCCCTCGCACCGCTGTGCGCCGAGCTGTCGGTCCCCGACCAGCCCGAGCTGCTCACCCTCCCCAACGTCATGCACCTGGCCTCGCCCGTGCACGGCCGCCTGGGCCGCGAACGCTCCGTCCTGGACGTCGTCGCGGCCCTGCACCCGACCCCCGCCGTGTGCGGCACCCCGACCGACATCGCCCTGGACCTCATCCGGGAGCTGGAGGTCATGGACCGCGGCCGCTACGCGGGCCCGGTCGGCTGGGTGGACGCCCGCGGCGACGGCGAATGGGGCATCGCGCTGCGCTGCGCCGAGCTGGACGGCACCCGCGCGCGCCTGTTCGCCGGCTGCGGCATCGTCGCCGACTCCGACCCCGCCGCCGAGCTCGCCGAGGCACAGACCAAGTTCCGCGCCATGCAGTACGCCCTCGAAGGCTGATCACATCGTTCACCCGCCGGGCCCGGCCGCCGACACGCCTGGCCGGACCCGGCTCCCTGATCTCGCTCCGCTCTCCGTAGTGTGGGAACGGTGATCTGGAGCCTGCTGGGCGCGATCGCCGCCGCCGTCTGCTTCGGCCTGGCCACCGTGCTGGAGGCCGTCGCCGCCCGCCGGGCGCCCGCCGCCGACAACGTCGACCCGCGCCTGCTGCTGCGCCTGTCCACCCAGCTGCCCTTCGCCGCCGGCCTCGTCCTGGACGTCGTCGGCTTCGTCCTGGAGCTGGCCGCGCTGCGCTCCCTGCCGCTGTTCGTCGTCCAGGCGGTCATCGCCGCCGCCCTCGCCGTCACCGCAGTGGCCGCCGGGCCCATCCTGGGCGTCAAGGTGTCGGCCGCCGAATGGGCCGCCGTCGTGGTCGTCTGCGCGGGCCTGGCCATGCTCGGCTCCTCCGCCGGCCACGAAGGCCCCGCCCACGTCTCCCACACCTTCCACTGGACGCTCCTGGGCTGCGCCGCCGCCCTGTTCGTCGTCGGCATGACCGCGGGCCGCCTGCCCGGCACGGCCCGCTCCATCGTCCTCGGCGGCATCGCCGGGCTCGGCTTCGGCATCGTCGCCATCGGCGCCCGCGTCCTCACCTCGCTGTCCCCGCTCGACCTGATCACCGACCCCGCCGCCTACGCCCTGGCCGCAGCCGGCGTCGCCGCCCTGCTCTTCTACGCCACCGCCCTGCAGAAGGGCTCGGTCACCGCCACCACCGCCGCCATGGTCGTCGCCGAGACCGTCATCCCCGCCGCCATCGGCATCTGGCTGCTCGGCGACCACACCCGCAACGGCCTGGCGCCGCTGGCCATCACCGGCTTCATCCTGGCCGTCAGCGGCACCCTGGCCCTCGCACGCTTCGGCGAGCCCGCCCCCACCGGCGACGAGCCCGCGCCCGCTACGCCGGCTTCCGCGCCTCGATGAGGAACCGCGCCGTGTGCGCCACGAACGGCCCCTCGGCCTCGATCCGCTCGTGCAGGGCCCTCAGCTGCGGCAGGTAGCCCTCCACGGTGAACCCCGGCACCATCCAGATCACCTTGCGCAGGAAGTAGATCACCGCGCCGACGTCGAAGAACTCGGTCCGCAGCCGTTCCGACCGCAGATCCACCACCTCCAGCCCGGCAGCGACCGCCTCGTCCCGCGCGTCCTCGGGACGGCGCCTGAGCCTCGCCTCGGGCTGCGGCCCGAGGAAGTACTCCACCAGTTCGAACACGCTCGCCGGCCCCACCTGCTGCGACAGGTAGGCGCCGCCGGGGCGCAGCACCCGCGCGATCTCCTCCCACCACACCGTGACCGGATGCCGCGAGGTCACCAGGTCGAACGCCTCGGCCGCGAACGGCAGCGGCGGCTCGTCGGCGTCGGCGACCACCACGGCCCCCCGCGGATGCAGCAGCCGCGTCGCCTTCGCCACGTTCGGCGGCCACGACTCGGTCGCCGCCATGACCGGCGGCATCCTGGACGCGCCGGCCAGCACCTCGCCGCCGCCGGTCTGGATGTCCAGCGCCGCCGACACCTCCGTGTCGGCCAGGCGTGCGGCCATCGTCCGCTGGTAGCCCCAGGAGGGCCGTTCCTCGGTCGCCCGGCCGTCCAGCCAGGAGAAGTCCCAGCCCTCGACCGGCGCCGCCGCGGCCTCCGCGACCAGGTCCTCAAAGGTTCGAGCCATATACTGATCATCTCAGCTGGCGAACCGGGGAACTCCCCACTAAGATCGGATCATAAGCGGGGACTTCCCCATTTGAGCGCCGAGGAGCCGTCATGACCTTCACCGCGGACGACCGCATCGCCATCACCGACCTGATCGCCCTGCACGGCCACCTGTGCGACGACGGCGATCTGGAAGGGCTGCGCGAGCTGTTCACGCCCGACGTCGTCTACGACGTCTCCAGCTTCGGCGGCGAGCCGATCCACGGCATCGACGCCCTCATCCAGGCGGGGATCGACCTGGGCGAGGGAAACCCGGTGGGCCATCACGTCACCAACATCGTGCTGACCGGCATCGCCGACGACCGCGTGACCGCCCGCTCCAAGGGCATCGGCATCTCCGCCGACGGCGGCTGCGCGAGCCTCACCTACGACGACACGATCGTCCGCACCCCAGGCGGCTGGCGAATCAGCTGCCGCGTCGCTGTTGTTCGTCGTACGCCGTTGAATGAGAAGTTCGACCGATCGGGCAGCTTTACAAAGTAAGTTTTAGTAGGGCGGGCTTGCTCTTGACGCGCACGTCAGGGGTTAACGTCGCACCTCGCGATTTCGAGGAGTGACCTATGCCGACCACCGGCCGCCAAGTCCAGCTCGCCGCACGACCCGACGGACTCCCCCGCCCCGAGCACTTCACCGTCGCCCGCGTGCCCGTCCCCGACCCGGGTCCGGGCCAAGCGCTGGTGCGCAATCTGTTCTTCCAGGTGTTCCCCTCGGTGCGCACCCTCATCAACGGAGGCGTGCAGGGCGCGCCCTTCCCCGAGTTGCAGCCCGGCGACACGTTGCCCGGGGCGGCCGTCGGTGAGGTGCTCTCGGCCTCCGAGGGCAGCGACCTCCGTCCAGGCGACCTGGTCAGCCATTGGCAGGGCTGGCGTGAGTACGCGGTCGTGGACGCCGCAGCCTGCACCGCGCTGGGTGACGCGCTGCCCGATCCGGCCGCTCACCTGGGTCAGGGTCACACCGCCTACACCGCCCTCACCGCCGCTGATACCAGGCCGGGCGACACCGTCCTCGTCACCGGCGCCGCCGGCGCGGTCGGGTCGATGGCCGGGCAGATCGCGAGACTGCTGGGCGCCGCCCGGGTGATCGGCAGCACCGGCTCGCGTACGAAGGCCGAACGGCTCGTCAATGAGCTCGGTTACGACGCGGTGGTGCTCCGCGACGAGCTGATCGACGAGCAGCTCGCCAAGGCCGCACCGGACGGCATCGACGTCCTGGTCGACAACGTCGGCGGCGAACAGCTGCGGGCAGCAGTCCGCGCGGCCCGCACGGGGGCACGGTTCGCCCTGGTCGGGACCCTGTCCTCCCAGCTGTCCCCCAGCAGTTCGGGCACCACGGGGCCCGTCGAGCTCGACACGTTCCAGCTCATCCTCAAGCAGATCACCCTGCGCGGCGTCACCGGCGCCGCCACGACCCGCGAGGAATGGGCCGAGCGGTTCGGCGAGTGGCTGCGCGCGGGCCGCCTCACCTTTCCCCATGTACGCGTGGCGGGCATCGACAACGCTCCGCAGGCGTTGCACGAACTGATCAGCGGACGGCATCTGGGCGCCGTCATCGTCGAGGTCTAGGGAGAGGTCCATGCGGATCGGCGACGCCGCCGCGGCGGCGGGCACCACACCCCGCGCACTGCGCTTCTACGAGCAGCGCGGCCTGCTGCCCCCGCCGCCCCGTACCGCCAACGGCCAGCGGTGGTACGGGGACCGCGACCTGGCCCGGGTGCGCGTCGTGCGCATGCTGCTGTCGCTCGGCCTCACCGTCGAGGACGTGCGCCGCAGCGCCGACCGCCTCGAACTGCTCGACGGCGACGTCCTCCCGCGCTACGGCGGGCCCGGATGCGACCGGAGCACCGGCACCGTCCAGGCGCGCATCGCCGCCATCGAGGCCGAGATCGCCCGGCTCGTCGAGCTCCGCGACAACCTCAAGGCCGCCATCGCCCCCGCCAATCCCTAGGCCAGGGCGCTCCGGCACGCCCTTCTTCAGATGGTGCCGTTCTGCGCCGGGTAGTCGATGACGACCACACCACCGGTGGCGTAGTTGGCGACGTCGGCGGCCACCCGCTGGCCATGCGGAGACCGCCTCGCCGCGGCCAATGCCGCAGCGTCGGCGAACTCGGCCTCGAAGACCGCGAAGTAGGGCGGCTTTCCCTGTGTCGCTGCCACCTCGAAGCTGTAGCGGTACGCGAGCAGCCCGGGCATTTTCGCGACCAGCGGGAGGTGGTTGCTCACGTAGTAGTCGCGGAAGTGGTCGGGGTCGGTGGGTTCGGGATACAGGACCAGCAGCTTGTGCATGACGACGCCCTCGGAGTGCTTCGGAAAACGAATCAGTGGCCCCACGATAGTGCGTCGGATATCGAAGCAACAAGAGGGGACGCGCTGCGCCCGCTCGTCCGGTGGTCCACGGAGTGGGCCGCAACGAGTAGCGGTCAGGCGTGCGGCGGCTGGCAGGCAGGGCACCAGAACAGGTTGCGGCCCGCCAGGACCTGGGTGCGGACCTCAGTGCCGCACAGCAGGCAGGGCATGCCGGCGCGGCGGTAGACGTAGACCTCGCCGCCGTGGTCGTCCTGGCGGGGCGGGCGGCCCATCGCCTCGGGGGTGTGCTCGGGCCGGACGGTGTCGATGCGGCCCAGGCGCACACCTTCGCGCATGAGCGGTACGAGGTCGGCCCAGATCGCCGCCCACTGCTCGGGGGTGACCTTGCGGCCGGGCAGGAGCGGGTCGATGCCCAGGCGGAACAGGACCTCGGCGCGGTAGACGTTGCCGGGGCCGGCGACGACAGTCTGGTCCATCAGCAGCGCGGCGATGGTGGTGCGGCTGCGGCTGATGCGCCGGTACGCCTGGTCGGGGTCGGCGTCCTCGCGGAGCGGGTCGGCGCCGAGCCGGTCGAGCAGGAGCTTGATCTCGCCGGGCTCCAGCAGCTCGCAGGCGTTGGGGCCGCGCAGGTCGGCGTACTCCGAGGGGCCGGCCAGGCGCAGGCGGACCATGCCGACGGGGGCCGGGGCGGGCACGGGGCCGAAGGTGTAGGTGCCGTAGATGCCCAGGTGGATGTGCAGGCGGCGTTCGTCGCCGAAGCCCAGCAGCAGGTGCTTGCCGTGGGCGTCGGCCTCGCGCAGCGTACGGCCGTCGACCTGGCGGGCGCCGTCGGCGAAGCGCCCCTGCGGGCTTTCGGCGGCGACGGGGTGGCCGGCGAACATGCGCAGATGCTCGGCGGCAAGGCGGTGGATGGTGTGTCCCTCAGGCACCCCGAAAGCATAGTGCGGCCCGACCGTGCCCCAGGTCCGGTCGGGCCGCATCTGCGGTGAGGGCTTTAGTGGCGCAGGGGCTCGGCCACCTCGTGCATGTGGCCGAGGGCCTGGCGGTAGGAGTCGATGAGGCCGGTCTCGGTGAACGGCAGGCCGACGCGGGCGCAGTGCTCGCGGACCATCGGCTGGACCTTGCGCAGGCTGGGCCGGGGCAGGCTCGGGAACAGGTGGTGCTCGATCTGGTAGTTCAGGCCGCCCATGAGCCAGTCGTTGAAGCGGCCGCCGCGCACGTTGCGGGAGGTGAGGACCTGGCGCCGCAGGTGGTCCCACTTCTGGTCGGCCTCGGGCATCTCCATGCCCTTGTGGTTGGGCGCGAACACCGAGCCCAGGTGCAGGCCGAACAGGGCCTGGTGCAGGAGCAGGAAGACGACGGCCTTGCCGGGGGACAGCAGCGTGAACGCCAGGCCCAGGTACCAGGCGGCGTGCGCCAGCAGCAGCGCTCCTTCCAGGAGCTTCTCGCGGCGGGTGCGGTCCTTGAGGGCCATGACGCTGTTGAACTGCAGGTTCAGGCCTTCGAGCAGGAGCATCGGGAAGAACAGCTTGGCCTGGTGGCGGGCCAGCCAGTTCAGGAAGCCGCGGCGGCGGGTGGAGGCCTGCTCGGCGGTCCACACCAGCGGGCCGGCGGCGACGTCGGGGTCCTTGTCGGCGTGGTTGGGGTTGGCGTGGTGGCGGTTGTGCTTGTCGGTCCACCAGCCGTAGCTCATGCCGAGCACGCCGTTGCCCAGCAGCAGCCCGAGGAGCTTGTTCACGCGCGGCGAGGTCGCGATCTGACGGTGGCCGGCGTCGTGGGACAGGAAGCCCGTACGGCCCGACAGCAGCGCCAGCGGCACGGCGAGGGCCAGCACCCACCAGGAGGCACCGAACCACCCGACCGCCGCCCAGACCGCGGCGGTGGCCGCCACGTTCAGGCCGATCGCGGCCGTGTAGTAGCCGAGCCGCCGCTCCAGCAGCCCGCTCTCACGTACCTGCCGTGAGAGGGGCGCGAAGTCGCTGCCGGGCCGGGTGCGCGGCGCACGGGGCCCGGGCGCTTCGAGGGTGGCGGTCATGGAGCCTCCAGTTCGGCGGGATCTGACGCTCGACAAGCTACGGACCCCAAGATCGGAAGGTCGCCACGCTACAGAGCCATCTGTGGTCTGGCTCGAAGGTCTCGCTCCTGGCCCGGTGCGCTGGCGTGGCGTCCCTGGACGGTTCCCAGCCTCGCCGCCGCGCCGCGCGGTCACATTGGCCCTGGCCCCCCAGTCACAGGGGACTCTTCTCCCCCACCCGGGTGGTGCTGGCTCCCCCATGAAATGTGCAACAGAGCGGGCATATAGGGTCATAGGTCATGAATGCGAGCACGCGGTGGATCGATCTGGACGGCGCGGTCAACGTCCGCGATCTCGGTGGACTGCCCACGACCGACGGCCGTTCGACACGGCGGGGGCGGGTGCTGCGTTCGGACAACCTCCAGGACCTGACGGTCTCCGACGTGCGGCTGCTGCTGGACGACTACGAGCTGAAGAACGTCATCGACCTGCGCAGCGACGCCGAGGTCCGGCTCGAGGGGCCGGGCCCGCTCGCCCGCACCCCCTCGATCACGATCCACCAGCTGTCGCTGTTCTCCGAGGGCGGCCGCCACACCGACGTCGCCGCCGACCTGCCCGAGGGCATCGACGCCGACAAGGTCCTGCCGTGGCAGAACAGCGGCGACCGGGGCCCCGAGCATGACCGCTCCATCGGGCACTACCTCGGCTACCTGCGTGACCGGGGCGACTCGATCGTGGCCGCGCTGCGCGTCATGACCCGTACCGACGGGTCGTCACTGGTGCACTGCGCGGCCGGCAAGGACCGTACCGGCGTGGTGTGCGCGCTCGCGCTGGAGACCGCCGGCGTCACCCGCGAGGCGATCGTCGCCGACTACGCCCAGACCGGCGAACGGCTCGAGGCGGTGCTGGCGCGGCTGCGCGGCAGTGAGACCTACGCCGCCGACCTGGACTCGCGGCCCGCCGACAGCCACGTCCCGCACGCCGCGCTGATGGAGAAGTTCCTGGGCCGGGTGGACGAGGAGCACGGCGGCACGCTGGAGTGGCTCGCCGCCAACGGCTGGACCGAGGCCGACACCGAGGCGCTGCAGGCCCGCCTCGTCGACTGAACGGCCGAGCCTGGCCTTCAGTGCGCGTCAGGCGCGGCGGATGACGATGTCGCCGTAGCCGTTGCGGGCGTGCACCTCGACCGTCTCGTCGGTCGCGGCGGGCGCGTCGGCGGCGGTCAGGTGGTTGCGGACCTTGCCGTACTGGGTGTGCACCTCCAGCCACGCCGCGGTGCCGAGCCGGACGCCGACCTCCAGCTCGCCGTAGGCCGAGGCCAGCTGCACCTTGCCCCGCACGACCTCGCCGAGCCGTACGGAGCCGTAGGCGGTCTTGGCGTTGACGCCGCCCAGGGCGCGGTCGACCGTGATGGAGCCCGACGCGGTCATCGCCCGCAGGTCGCCGCTCACCTGCCCGACGCTGATGCTGCCGTTGCTGGTGCTCAGCGACGCCTGGCCGTCGACCGCGCCGACCCGGATGTCGCCGTGGGTGGTGCTCAGGCGCAGCTCGCCGGTGCGGTCGATGACGCTGTCGCCGAGCGAGCTCTCGAAGACGCACTCGCCCAGCACGCCCTCGGTGCGCATGGGCGCGGCGGCGCGCGCCTCCACCCGCGAGCCGGTCGGCAGCCAGATCGACACGTCCACCGAGGCGCTGCCGCCCAGCCACGACAGCCACGAGGCGATCCCCCGCTCCCGCGCGCCCTTGACCAGCAGCTTGCCGCCCGCGTACTCGACTCTCAGCTGCCGCGCCGCCTGCACGTCGGCCTCGGAGGAGGCGCTGGTCGGCGCCACCTCGACGACGGTGTCGGCACGATCCTCGGCGGTGATGCGCAGGTCGCCGAGCGGGAACTGGATCAGCGCGCTGATCGGTTCCGG
Source organism: Actinomadura barringtoniae (assembly GCF_017573505.1). Taxonomy (GTDB): domain Bacteria; phylum Actinomycetota; class Actinomycetes; order Streptosporangiales; family Streptosporangiaceae; genus Spirillospora; species Spirillospora barringtoniae. The sequence continues at coordinate 94,719 of NZ_JAGEOJ010000024.1, read as the reverse complement.
GGTGTCGAACGTGGGCATCTCAGCGCACCCATCCGGTGTAATCGTGATCGCTCTGGTGCGGGCGGCGCCCGCCAGGGCTGCCAGGGCCGCCGGGGCCACCGCGGCCGCTCGCGCCGCCCGGCTCGACGGCCGCGCTGATGGCGCGCACGAGCCAGGCGTTCACCGACAGGCCGTCGCGGCGGGCCGCCTCGTCGATGCGGGGCTTCAGCGACTCGGGCACGCGCAGCGAGATCCGCGAGGTGCCGCCCTCGTCGGCGTCCTGCGGAACGGGCGCGGGCGGCGGGGACGCGACCGTGCCCGCCGGGTCACCCCGCGGCGGGGGCGGTGGTGCCGTCACCACGAAGCCGGGGTCGCGGCCGCGCAGCCGCACCTCGACCGCGCCCGGCGCGAGCTCCATGGTGATCTCGTCGGCGGCGGCCGACAGCGCCTCCAGCAGGACGAGCCGGGTCGCCGACTCCAGCGGCACCATGAGCCGCTCGGCGAGCGCGCGGGCGTCCTCACCCCCGGCCTCGGCGGCCAGTGCGACCTCGCGGCGGAGTTGATCGACGAACGGCATCAAGTCCATGACACCATTATGACGCCACAATGACGTCTATGCCACTCACGCCAACCCTGGCGCCTGGTCAGCGCGCCAGAAGCTCCCGGACCGCCCTCTGAGCCGCCTTGCGCATCTCGGCATGCAGCACGGCGTTGGACTCCCGGTCGGTCCGCGCCTCGACGATCCGCAACCCCTCACCCGCGATCGCCTTCGGCAGATCCGCCGCCGCCTCCAACCGCCGGTACGGCAGCCGGTGCGCCGCCGCCACATGCTCCAGATCCACGTCCTGCGGCGTACCGAAGACCCGCTCGAACGGGCCCGTCAACGCCGCCTGCGGCAGCAGCGAGAAGATCCCGCCGCCCCGGTTGTTCACCACGACCAGCGCCAGATCGGGCCGCCGCTCAGCCGGCCCCAGGATCAGCCCGTTCTGATCATGCAGGAACGCCAGATCGCCCAGCAGCGCGTACGACCGGCCACTGTGCACCAAAGCGGCGCCCATCGCCGTCGACACCAGCCCGTCGATGCCGCTCGCGCCCCGGTTCGCCATGATCCGGATCCCGCGCCGCGGCCGCATCACCTGGTCCAGGTCCCGGATCGGCATGCTCGCCGCCGTGAACAGCAACGACCCGCCCGGCAGCGCCGACACCAGGTCGCGCGCCAGCCGCGGCTCGGTCACCTCCGGCACCGCGTCCAGCACCGCGTCCACCGCCGACGCCGCCGCCAGATCCGCCGAACGCCACGACTTCAGCCACGCGTCGTCGCCCGACACCACCGGGATCTCCACGTCCTGCGCCACCTGCGTCGCCGACCGCACCGGATCGGGCCAGCGCGCCAGCGTCGGCGACAGCACGATGTGCTCCTCGGCCCGCCGCAGCATCGACAGCAGCGGCCGCGACAGCCCCGGCTTGCCCAGCGTCACGACCACCTCGGGCCGGTGCCGCTCCATGAACTCCGGCATGCCCAGCAGGAAATGATGCGACGACAGCGCGTGGTCGCCGTAGCGGGCGTTGCCGTTCGGCTCGGCCAGCACGGGCCAGCCCGCCATCGACGCCGCCGCCACGTACCGCTTGACGTTGCTGGCGCCGTCACCGACCACCAACACCCCGCGCCGCGTCGGCGGAACGTGCAGCACCGACCCCGGCGTCGCCGCCCGCACCTTGGTCCACGCGCCCGTCGCGTCACCGTCCAGCGGCTCGCACCACGAGGAGTCCCCGTCGGGGATCAGGGGCTCGCGAAACGCCACGTTCAGATGCACCGGCCCCGGGTCGGGCGCCAGCGCCAGCCCCCACGCCCGGCTGACCAGCGACCGCCAGTAGGCCACCATGCCCGGCCGGTTCTCCGGAACGCCGACCTCGCAGCTCCACCGCGCCGCCGTCCCGTACAGCTTCACCTGGTCGATCGTCTGGTTCGCGCCGGTGTCGCGCAGCTCGGGCGGCCGGTCGGCGGTCAGCAGCACCAGCGGCACGTTCGACTCGTGCGCCTCGATCACCGCCGGATGGAAGTTGGCCGCCGCCGTCCCCGACGTGCAGGTCAGCGCGACCGGCCGGCCCGACCGCTTGGCCATGCCGAGCGCCAGGAACGACGCCGAACGCTCGTCCACCCGCACGTGCAGGCGCACCCGGCCCTCCTGCTCGGCCGCATGCAGCGCCAGCGCCAGCGGCGCCGACCGCGACCCCGGAGCCAGCACCGCGTCGGTCATGCCGCAGCGCAGCAGCTCGTCCACCAGGACGGTCGCCAGAGCGGTGGCGGGATTCATCGGCCCACCACGCCGATCACCGGCGGGGCGTCCATCAGCGCCTGGGCGTCGGCGACCCGACGCCGCCACCCCGCGCCCGCCTCGTCGGACATCTCATGGCGGAGCAGGCACGCCTCGGCCACCTCGGGCCGCCGCACCGGGATCGCCCCGTTCACCGGCACCAGCGGCTCGGCGACCACATCGGCCTCCAGCAGCGCCAGCGTCGCCAGCCCGCACGCGTACGGCAGCTCGGGCAGCGCAGCGGCCAGAGCCAGCCCCGCCGCCAGGCCCACCGACGTCTCGACCGCGCTGGACACCACCACCGGCAGCCCGCACGCCTCGGCCACCGCCAGCGCGTTCCGCACGCCGCCCAGCGGCTGCACCTTCAGCACCGCGACATCGGCCGCCTCGGCCGCGCGGACCTTCATCGGGTCCTCGGCCCGCCGGATCGACTCATCCGCCGCGACCGGCACGTCCACCTGCCGCCGCACCCGCGCCAGCTCCTCCAGCGTCGCGCACGGCTGCTCGACGTACTCCAGCCCGTACCGGTCCAGCACCCGGACCATCCGCACCGCCGTAGCGACGTCCCACCCGCCGTTGACGTCGATCCGGACCTTGCCATCCGGGCCGATCGCGTCCCGCACGGCCTCGACCCGGGCCACGTCGTCGCTCTCGTCCTGCCCCCGCTCGGCCACCTTCACCTTGGCCGTACGGCAGCCGGAGTCCTTGGTCATCGCGTACGCGGTCTCGGGGCCCACGGCGGGGATCGTCACGTTCACCGGGATGGCCTCGCGGATCGGCGCGGGCCACCCCTCATAGGCGGCCTCGCGGGCCGCCGCGAGCCAGCGCGCGCACTCGGCCGGGCCGTACTCGGCGAACGGCGAGAACTCGCCCCAGCCGGCCGGGCCGTGGATCAGCACACCCTCCCGTTGAGTGATACCGCGGAACCTCGTCCGCATCGGGATGGAGTAGACCCTCACCCGCTGACCCCCTGACCCTTCCTCGCCTAATCTGAGATTAGTACCACGGGAAACGCGACCAATCGGGGTCACGCTTCTCAAGGAAGGAATCTCGGCCCTCAGCGGCCTCATCGGTGCCATAGGCCAGCCTCGTCGCCTCCCCCGCGAACACCTGCTGCCCGACCAGCCCGTCGTCGATGAGATTGAACGCGAACTTCAGCATCCGCTGCGCCGTCGGGCTCTTCCCGTTGATCTTGCGGGCCCATTCCAGCGCGACGGCCTCCAGCTGGTCGTGCGGCACGACGGCGTTCACCATGCCCATCCGGTGCGCGTCCTCGGCGGAGTAAGTGTCGCCCAGGAAGAAGATCTCCCGCGCGAACTTCTGCCCGACCTGGCGGGCCAGATAGGCCGACCCGAACCCGCCGTCGAAGCTGGCGACGTCGGCGTCGGTCTGCTTGAAGCGGGCGTGCTCGCGGCTGGCCAGCGTCAGGTCGCAGACCACGTGCAGGCTGTGCCCGCCGCCCGCGGCCCACCCCGGCACCACGCAGATCACGACCTTGCCCATCGTCCGGATCAGCCGCTGCACCTCCAGGATGTGCAGCCGCCCGGCCCGCGCCGGGTCGATCGTCTCCGAGGTCTCCCCCTCGGCGTACCGGTAGCCGTCCTTGCCGCGGATGCGCTGGTCGCCGCCCGAGCAGAAGGCCCAGCCGCCGTCCTTGGGCGAGGGCCCGTTGCCGGTCAGGAGCACCGCGCCGACGTCGCCCGACAGCCGCGCGTGGTCGAACGCCCGGTAGAGCTCGTCGACGGTGTGCGGCCGGAACGCGTTGCGCACCTCGGGCCGGTTGAAGGCGATCCGCACCGTCCCCTGGTTCACCGCCCGGTGGTAGGTGATGTCGGTGAAGTCGAACCCCTCGATTTCCTTCCACGCCGCCGCGTCGAACAGCTCTGAGACCATCGGTTCCCTCTCCCCTGCCGCCAGTCCTCCCCATTCAACCGTTCCCAGATTCGAACATGTTCAGTGGGGTCGTCTACCCTGATGAGATCATGGACCGCCGCCTGCACGCCGTCGTTCTCCCACCCGGCCCGCGCCTGTACGAGGCGCTGGCCACCGCACTGGACGGCAGCGGCCCCGCGATCTGCCCCCTCTCCCCTGATCTGCCCGCCGCGGCCCTGGACGAACTCCTGAACGTCCTGGCGCCGCACGCGATCGAGACCGAGGAGGGCGTGCGGCCCTACGCGCCGCGCAGCGCCTGCGTGCCTGTCGCGGGCATCCCCGCCGCCGACGACACCGCCGTGCTCATCGCGACCTCCGGCTCCACCGGCACCCCCAAGATCGTCGAACTGTCGGCGGACGCGCTGCGGCACTCGGCCACCGCGACCCTCGACCGCATCTCCGCCGCCCCCGGCGACCGGTGGCTGTGCTGCCTGCCGACCAGCCACATCGCGGGCATCCAGGTCCTGGTCCGTTCCCTGGTCGCGGGCACCGAACCGGTCATCCTCCCCCGCTTCGACGTCCCCGCCGTGACCTCCGCCGAGGCCGTCCACATCGCGATGGTCCCGACCCAGCTGCGACGGCTCCTGGACGCGGGCATGGACCTCTCCAAGATCGGCGCGATCGTGCTCGGCGGCGCCGCCGCCGGCCGGAACCTGCTGGACGAGGCCCGGCGGCGCGGCGGACGCGTCTTCACCACCTACGGCATGAGCGAGACCGCCGGCGGCTGCGTCTACAACGGCGCTCCCCTGAACGGGATGCGCGCCGCGATCGGCGACGACGGCCGGATCCGCCTGGCCGGCGGGTCCCTGTTCACCGGGTACCGGCTGCGGCCGCAGCTCACCGCGTCCGTGCGCGACGGCGAGTGGTACGTCACCCAGGACCTCGGCGCGATCGAGGACGGGCGCCTGCGCGTCCGAGGCCGCGTCGACGACGTGATCAACACCGGCGGGGAGAAGGTCGTCGCGGGCGAGGTCGCCGCCGCCCTGGCCCGCCACCCCGCCGTCGCCGACGTCGTGGTGGTCGGCCGCCCCGACCCCGAGTGGGGCGAACGGGTCACCGCCGTCGTCGTCCCCGCCACCGCAGTCGCCGCCCCCACGCTGGCCGATCTGCGCGCCTGGGTCCGGGAGACGATGCCCGCGCACGCCGCCCCGCATGAGCTGGAGCTCCTGGAGGCCCTCCCGCTGCTGCCCTCCGGCAAGCCCGACCGCGAGGAACTGCGCCGCCCCGGTCCGCGCTGAACGGACCCGATCATGACAGGCTGTGACCCATGGCCGAGGAGCAGCAAGAGAGCCGCTTGACCGTGATCCTGGCGTTCGCCGCCAACCTGGGCATCGCGATCGCGAAGATCGTCGCCGCGGTCATCACCGGTTCGGCCTCCATGGCCGCCGAGGCCGCCCACTCGATCGCCGACACCTTCAACGAGGTGCTCCTGATGGTGGGCCTGCACCGCAGCGTCCGGCCCGCCGACCGCCGCCACCCGCTCGGGTACGGCAAGGAGCGCTACATCTGGACGCTGCTCGTCGCCATCGCGATCTTCGGCATGGGCGCGCTGTTCGCCTTCTACCAGGGCGTGCAGAGCCTCACCGGCCACGGTTCGGAGGAAGTCGACCCGATCGTCGCCTACATCGTGCTGGCGGTGTCCTTCCTCCTGGAGGCGACCTCCTGGCAGCAGGCCTGGCGCGAGGTGCGCGGCAACGCCCGCGAGGAGGGACTGCCCTTCCTCAAGTACATCCGCACCACCGACGAGCCGACCTCGATCAGCGTGATGCTGGAGGACTCGGCCGCCCTGATCGGCCTCGTCCTGGCCTTCACCGGCATCGCGCTGCACCAGGCCACCGGCTCGGCCTTCTGGGACGGGCTCGGCTCCATCCTGATCGGCGTGCTGCTCACGGCGGTCGCCCTGATCCTCGGCCGGATCAACCTCAACCTGCTGATCGGCAACCAGGCCGACCCGCGGATCGTCCGCGACGTCCGCGACCGGCTCGCCGACGAGCCGGAGATCGACTGGGTCGTGGACATCATCACCCTGACGTTCGGCGCCGACCGCGTGCTGCTGTGCGTCCGGCTGGACTTCCGCGACGAGCTCACCGCCGGTGACGTCGAGCGGGCCGTCGTGCGGATGTCGCAGGAGCTGCGGGAGGCGCACGAGGAGATCGACGAGATCTTCATCGAGCCGGTCCCCCGTGACGACCCGGACCTGCGCAAGCGCGTCATCGCCCGCTACGGCGACGTCGCCCAGCGGCCGAGGCCGGGCCGCCCGCAGATCTCGCCTGATTAACCGCCCGATCAGCCGCCTGCTTTAAAGGCTTGCTCGTCGTCGCAGAGGGTTTCCGGGTGGTGGCCGCCTCGAGGCGGCCACCACCCGGCGCCTTTACGTAGTAAGGTTATGCCTTGACGGGCTCGACCGTGATCGTCTGCGCGGGTCTGGACAGCGCGATCCGGTCGCCCAGCCGCCTCCGGTAGGCGTCCAGCACCACCGCGACGAGGATCACCACGCCCGTGATGATCTGCCGCTCGAAGTCCGACACCCCCATCAGCAGCAGGCCGTCGGTGAGGACCCCCAGCAGGCAGGCCCCCAGGAACGTTCCGATCATCGATCCCCGGCCGCCCATCAGGCTGGCACCACCGATCACCACGGCGGCGATCGCGTTCAGCTCGTACCCCTGCCCGAGGATCGGGCTGGCGATGTTGAGCCGGGCCATGTAGAGCAGCGCCGCGACCCCGGCGCACAGCCCCGCGATCATGAACGCGGCGATCTTGATGAGCGAGGTCCGGTGCCCCGACAGCCGCACCGCCTCCTCGTTGTCGCCGGTCGCGTAGATCAGCCGCCCGAACACCGTCCGGGTCAGCACGAACCATCCGGCCGCGGTCAGCAGCACCGCCACCCAGAACACCGCCGGGACGCCCAGCAGGGTCTGCACGCCGAAGTCGTTCAGCCCGGACGGCAGGTCGTAGATGGTCGCCGCGTTGGTGTAGCGCTCGGCCGCGCCGCGCGCGATGTTGAGCATGGCCAGCGTCACGATGAACGAGGGCACCACCCAGCGCTCGGACACGAAGCCGTTCACCAGCCCGCACAGCGCGCCGATCGCCATCGCGACCACGATCCCGCCCAGGATGGTGAGCACCGAGCCGGACCCGCGCATCATCTCGCCCGACACGACCGCGCACAGCGCCATCACCGACCCGACCGACAGGTCGATGCCGCCGACCAGGATCACGAACGTCAGGCCGACCGCGAGCACGGTGTTCAGCGTGATCTGGGTCATGATGTTGCGGATGTTCTGCTCGGTGCCGAAGTTGTCGGCCGCCACCAGGAAGAACGCCGACAGCGCGACCAGCGCCACGCCGATCCCGGCCTCCCCCAGAACCTGGCGGAGCACCCGCCCGGCCAGGCCACCCATGTCGATTCTCACGCGCTCGTCCCGTTCTCGTTGAGGTAGCCCGAGTAGGCCAGGGTCAGGATCTGCTCGGCATCGAACCCGCCCTCGGCTCTCCTGGCCTCGCCGGCGATCCGGCCGCGGGAGAAGACCAGGATCCGGTCGCAGATCCCGGTCAGCTCGGGCAGGTCGGAGGAGACCACCAGCAGCGCGCGGCCCTCGGCGGCCAGGCCCAGCAGCAGCTCGTGGATCTCGTACTTGGCGCCGACGTCGATGCCGCGGGTCGGCTCGTCCACGATCAGCACGTCGGACCCGGCGTGCAGCCAGCGGGCCAGCACGACCTTCTGCTGGTTGCCGCCCGACAGGGTGCGGACCTGCTGGCCGACGCCCGCCGACTTCAGGTGCAGCCGCTGGCCGAGGCCCTCGGCGACGCGGCGTTCCTCGCGGCGGCGGATCAGCCCGGCCCGCGCCACCGAGCCGATCCGAGCCAGGCTCACGTTCGCGGTGATGGGCAGGCCGAGAACCAGACCCTGGGACTTGCGATCCTCGGTGAGGAAGCTGATGCCGCCGCGCACCGCGTCCCGGGGCCGGCGGATCCGCACGTGCCGCCCGCCGACCTCGACGCGTCCGCCCAGCGCCTTGTCGGCGCCGAACAGCGCGCGCATGGCCTCCGTACGACCCGAGCCGACGAGCCCGGCCAGGCCGACGACCTCACCAGCGCGCACCTCGAACGACAGCGGTTCGGGCGCGCCGGGCACACGCAGGCCGGTGACCTTGAGCGCCGTCGCTCGCGTGTCCGCCCGCTCGGGGCGTGGCGGGAACTCCTCGGCCAGGTCGCGGCCCACCATGAGCCGGACGAGCCCGGCCGGGGTCATCTCCTGCATCGCGCTGGTCGCGACGGTCCGCCCGTTGCGCAGGACGGTGACGCGGTCGCCGATCTCGAAGACCTCCTCCAGGTGGTGGGAGATGTAGACGATCGCGACGCCGCGCGCCGCCAGCTCCCGCAGGATCTTGAAGAGCGTCCCGGTCTCCCGGCTGGTGAGCGTGGCGGTCGGCTCGTCCATCACCAGCAGGCGGCATTCGCCCGACAGCGCCTTGGCGATCTCCACCAGCTGCTGCTGCGCGATGCCGAGCCGGTCCACCCGGGTGCCCGGCGATACCTCCAGCCCGACGCGGGCCAGCAGTTCGGTCGCGTCGGCGCGCAGCCGCCCGCGGTCCACGACCCCGGCGCGGCGTGGCAGGCGGCGCAGGAACAGGTTCTCGGCGACGGTCAGGTGCGGCAGCAGCGCCAGCTCCTGGTGAACGACCTGGATCCCGGCCGCCAGCCCGTCCGCCGCCGATCCCGGCGTGTGCGGTGCGCCCGCGAACTCCATCGTCCCGCCGTCGGGCGGCTGGACCCCGGCCAGGCACTTCACCAGCGTCGACTTCCCGGCGCCGTTCTCGCCGACCAGGATGTGGATCTCGCTCTCGGCGACCTCCAGGTCGACGCCCGACAGCGCGACCACGCCGGGGAAGCGCTTCACCAGCCCGGTGATCCGCAGCAGCGGATCCCGGGGCGGGGACTCGGCCGCTTCGGGCGGGGACCCGGCGGTCATCCGGCGTTCGCCTTGGTGATCAGCTTGATGTCGGTCTTCTGCCAGCCGCTGAAGGTCTGACCGGCGATCATCTTCATCGCGAAGTCGATGCCGTCGGCGGCCTGCTTGCCCCCGAACTGGTCGACCGTGGACACGACCGAGCCGTCCTTCAGGTACTTCTGGATCGCCGGGATGTTGTCGAACGAGGCGACCTTGATCGACGAGCCCTTGCCCTGCTCCTCGATCACCTTCAGCGCGCCGAGCGCCATGTTGTCGTTGCCGGCCATCACGCCCTTGATGTCGGGGTGGGCGGTCAGCATGTTGCCGAAGACCGTGTGCGCCTCGTTGGTCTCCCAGTGCGCGGTCTTGGAGTCGGCGACCTGCAGGCCGCCCTCCTTCACCGCGTCCATGAAGCCCGCCTTGCGCTGGTCGGCGTTGGCGGCGCCCGGGTTGCCCTCAAGGATGGCGACCTTGCCGCCCTTGCCCAGGATCTTGGCCAGCTCGGCGCCGGACCGCTCGGCGCCCAGCCGGTTGTCGGGGCCGACGAACGGCACCTTGTCCTGGATGCCGGCCGACTTCAGCGTGCCCTCGTCCATCTGCACGTCGATGTTGACGACCTTCACGCCCGCGTTCACCGCGCGCTTCACCGGGGCGACCAGGGCGCGCGAGTCGGCCGGGGCGATGACGATCGCCGAGGCCTGCTGGGTCACGCACTTCTCGACGGCGGCGACCTGGTTGTCGATGTCGGTCTCGTTCTGGATGCCGACGGTCTGCAGGTTCAGGTCGCCGCGCTGCTTGGCGTGCTGCTCGGCCCCGGCCTGCATCTGCTGGAAGAACTCGTTGGCCAGCGACTTCATCACCAGGCAGATCGAGGGCTTGCCGCCCTTCTTCGGCGGCGCGGCGCTGGTGCCGCCCTCCTTGCCGCACGCGGTCAGCGATGCAGTGGCCAGGCCCGCGGCCAGTGCGATGGAGATGAGGCTGCTGCTCTTCACCTGTGGTCTCCTTCTCGGGGGGTGGGCGGAGATGCGCCCTCAGGGGGGTGGGGGTGGTGCGTCCGTCCCGCCGTCCTCGGGGTCGGGGCAGCCGCACGAACCGCGGCGCAGCAGCCGGGCCGGGAACACGACCCGGTCCGGTGCGGGGGTCTCCCCCGCGATGCGCGCGATGAGCAGTTCGACGGCACGGCGGCCCAGCTCCTCGCGGGGCTGGCGCATGGTGGTCAGGGCGGGCACGGTGTAGGAGGAGGCGGCGATGCCGTCGAACGAGCACACCGCCAGCCCGCCCGGCACCGCGATCCCGAGCTCGGCGGCGGCCCGCATCACGCCGATGGCCTGCTCGTCGCTGGTCACGAACAGCGCGTCGGGCCGGTCGGGCCGCGCCAGCAGGTCGCGGCCGCACAGGTAGCCCTGGCGGCGGCCGAACGGCCCGTTAGCCAGGGGCATCGCGCCGGGATCCAGGCCCGCCTCGGTCAGCGCCCGCGCCCAGCCGGCGATGCGGTCGACCGCCGGGTGCAGGTCCGGCGGCCCGGCGACGCAGCCGATCCGGCGGGCGCCGTGCTCCAGCAGGTGCCGGGTGGCGGTGTAGGCGCCGCCCTCGTTGTCGACCAGGAGCTGGATGGCGCCGGTGCCCTCGATCTCCCGGTCCAGCACGATGCAGGGCACCTCGGAGGCGGCCAGCTGGGACCGCCAGGTGCCCGGGCCGTGCGCCGGGATGAGGATCAGGCCGTCCACCTGCCGGTCGATCAGCGTCCGCACGTGCGCGGCCTCGCGCTCGCCGTCGTCCATCGCGTTGCCGAGCAGCAGGGTGAAGCCGCGCGAGAACGCGACGTCCTCGATCTCGCGGGCCAGTTCGGCGAAGAACGGGTTGGCGTTGTCGGGGACGACCAGGCCGATCGTGTGGGTGCGGCTCATGCGCAGCGAGCGGGCGACCGCGTTCGGGCGGTAGCCGAGCTCCTCGATCGCGGCCAGGACCCGCTGCCGGGTGGCGGGCGCGACGTTGCGCGGGCCGTCGTTCAGCACGTAGCTGACCACGGCCTCGGAGGTGCCGGCCAGCTGTGCCACATCACGCCGGGTGACCAAGATCGAGCCGCCTTTCGGGTCCGCCCATCAACTCGTGTTGACGGGGATATTCGGACGTCTCGTCCAACAAATCAACACGTGTAGATGGCGTGTTACGAAGCTGTGACCTACAAGATCACGATCATGTAACCGATCCCTTATCGGACCTTGCCGTGGCGTGTCCGCTCCCGCATAGTCCGGCTCGAGACCGTCGATCTACACGTGTAGATACCCGAAGGGAAACCCGGATGAGACGCTCGCTGCCGCTGCCCGCCGCCACCTTCGCCCTCGCCCTGGCGCTCGCCCCCGTCGCCGCCGGCGCCACCCAGTCCGCCGCCGCCTCCCCCGTGTCCCCTGCTCGTACGGCCGCTGGAGCCCGTGTGGCCGGGCAGGGCGGCGCCGCGGACGCCGGCGCGACGAGCCGGGCGCCCGGCCGCGAGCAGGCGGGCGGGCGGAAGGTGATCATCGACGCGGACATGGGCGAGCTGAACGACGACGCGATCGCGATGTTCATGCTGGCCCGCGAGCCGGGCGTGAACCTGCTCGGCGTCACCACGGTCAGCGGCAACACCTGGGTCGAGGAGGGCACCGCGTACGCGCTGCGGCAGCTGGAGATGATCGGCCGCCAGGACGTGCCGGTCGTCGCCGGATCCGGGGAGCCGCTGTTCCGGTGGCGGCGGGAACGGTTCCAGGGCGAGGACGCTCTCTACGGCAAGGCTCCCTACACCGGGGCGTTCGATCATGCCCGGCCGCCGTCCTACCGCAGGCTCGCCAAGCCCCCGTACGGCGGCTATCCGAAGGCCAGCCCGCGCGCGGGCGCCGCGGCCGACTTCATCGTGGACCAGGTCAAGCGCAACCCCGGCCAGATCACGATCTGCGCGATCGGCCCGGCGACCAACCTGGCGCTGGCCGTGCGCACCCACCCCGAGATCGTCCCCCTGGTCAAGGAGGTGATCTACATGGGCGGCGCGTTCGACTCCCCCGGCAACGTCTCGCCCGCCGCCGAGTTCAACTGGTGGTTCGACCCCGAGTCGGCCAAGATCGCGGTCAGGACGCCGTTCCGGCGGCAGACCATCGTGCCGAACGACGTGGCGGAGAAGATCAGCTACACCAAGGCGCAGTACGACCGGATCGTGGCCGGGCGCGAGACCCCGATCAAGAAGATGTTCAAGGACCTTCAGGGCCCCGAGTTCGCCAAGGACCCCCACCACAGCACGTTCGTCTGGGACGCGATCACCTCGGCGATCTTCCTGGATCCCGGGATGGTCCGGCGGGCCGAGGAGCGTTATGTGGACGTGGACGCCACCGACGGACCCGACTACGGCCGGGCGCTGGGCTACGGGAAGGGCGACTTCAGCAGGCCCCGTAACCCTGCGGGAACGGTCCAGGCACGGATCGTGTTCGACCTCGACAAGGCCCGGTTCTGGGATCTGTATGTGACCCGGCTCACCCGCTGACCTGCTTGAGCTTTCGCCGACCGGGAACAAGAAGGCGTCTTCGGGGCGTTCCGATTAGTGCGCGCGTCACCAGCGAACCCCGCCTCTGCGCCGCACCCACACCACTGAAGGGAGGGGGCGTCCCCATGCCGCGAACCGCCGTTGAGACCCCGCTCACGGACTTGACGAGTCCCGCGCTCGCCGAGCTCCTCGAGCGTGGTCATGCCCAAGGGCGCCTCTCACTCGACGAGGTGCGCAAGGCCTTCGAGGCCGCCGGGATCAGCCCGGCCCAGGGCCGTTCGATCCTGCGAGAGCTCTCCGAGTCCGGGATCAGCCTGGCCAGCGAAGCCGAGCCCGCCAGGAAAAAGGCCCCGGCCAGGTCCAGGAAGTCCGCCTCGGTGACCGAGATCACCGAGTCCGAGGACGAGGACACCGCCACCGCCGAGCAGCGCCCCGCCAAGAAGAGCGCCAAGGGCACCAAGACCGCCGCCAAGAGCACCGCCAAGGCCGGCACCAAGACCTCCGCCGCCAAGACTTCCGCCGCCAAGTCCAAGGCGAAGGCCGCGACCGCCGAGCCTGAGGACGCGGCGTCCGAGGACGCCGACGAGCCCGACGACGACTCGTTCGAGGTCACCGAGGTCGAGGCGACCCCGCTGACCGACCTCGACGACCAGTCGACCGCCATGGGCGACTCGGTGCACACCTACCTGAAGGCGATCGGCCGCCGCCAGCTGCTCACCGCCGAGCAGGAGGTGGACCTCGCCAAGCGCATCGAGGCCGGGCTCTACGCCGAGCACAAGCTCGAGACCGAGAAGCTCAGCCCGCAGCGGCGCCTCGACCTGGAGTGGGTCGCCGCCGACGGCCGCCGCGCCAAGTCGCACATGCTCGAGGCCAACCTGCGCCTGGTCGTGTCGGTCGCCAAGAAGTACTCCGACCGCGGGCTGTCGCTGCTGGACGTCGTCCAGGAGGGCAATCTCGGCCTGATCCGCGCGGTCGAGAAGTTCGACTACTCCAAGGGCTACAAGTTCTCCACCTATGCCATGTGGTGGATCCGCCAGGCCATACAGCGCGGCTTCGCCGACTCGGCCCGCACGATCCGCCTGCCCGTGCACGTCCTGGAGATGCTCAGCAAGCTGAGCCGGGTCGAGCGCGACATGCACCAGCGGCTGGGCCGCGAGCCCACCCCCGAGGAGCTGGCGCTGGAGCTCGACAAGAGCCCCGAGCAGATCCGCGAGCTGCTGCGCACCAGCCGGCAGCCGATCAGCCTCGACTCGACGATCGGCGAGGACGGCGAGACCCGGATCGGCGACCTCATCGAGGACACCGACAGCCCCGAGGCCGCCGAGCTGGTCGACCGCCAGCTGATGGCCGACCAGCTGCGCCGCACGCTGGACATCCTCAACCCGCGTGAGGCCCGCATCATGGCGATGCGGTTCGGCCTCTACGACGGGACGCCGCGCACGCTCGACGAGATCGGCAAGGCCCTCGGGCTGACCCGCGAGCGGATCCGCCAGCTGGAGAAGGAGTCGCTGTCCAAGCTGCGGCACCCGAGCAACGCCCGGCCGCTGCTGGACTTCGCGGTCTGACCGTTCCGATGTAGGCGTCACTACCCCGCAACCCCACCAAGAGGAAGGCCCGCCGGACCGTAAGGGTCCGGCGGGCCTTCCACATTCCAGGGGGTCAGAGGCGCAGCATCGGGAACGGCCGGGCCGGGTGGCGGACGCCATAAACGCTCAGGCCGCGGACCAGGAAGCGATGGAATCCCAGGTAGGGGAACTCGGCCACGATCGCGTCCACCGAACGGCGGCTGATCCGGCCGCGCAGCACCCCGCGGCTGACGTCGACCAGGTCAGCCCGGCGGAACGACTCGACGAGGGGATCCTTCACAGGCCGCAGGCGGTGGTGCAGGAGGACCATGTCCTCGGTGTCGCCGAGGCCCTTGATCGGGTGCCCGGCGGCGAACGCCCGGGCGAGGCCCACCGACGGCTCCAGGTAGTCCCAGGTCCCGTCCGTCCAGATGCCCATGTCGTGGACGGCCCAGGCCAGCGCCGCGCTGTCGGGCAGCCGGTCGGTGCCGAGGAGCAGCCGCTGGTAGTTGAGACTCCGGTAGATGTGGTTGCGCAGCGTCGGCAGATCCGGGCCGATCGCGGCGCGGTGCACGTCCAGGACGTCGTCGATGATCGGGTCGCGAGTCTGGATTCTCATGTTCGCCGCGCCGGAACGTCGAGGACCGCCTGGACCTCGGCTGCGGCCCGGCGGCCCGATTCGACGGCGCCGTCGATGTAACCGGGCCAGCGGGTGGCGGTCTCGGTCCCGGCCCAGTGCAGGGGGCCGATCGGCGCGCGCAGGGCGGGACCGAAGCGGGTGAGGGTGGAGGGCGCGGTGAACGCTCCGTAGCAGCCCCGCGAGTACTCCTCGGCCGCCCAGTCGTGCTCGATGAACGCGACCGGATCCCCGGCCGCGGGCCCGAAGTAGCCGACGAGATCGGCCAGGACCTGGCGCCGCCGTTCGTGCGGGGCCAGCCGGGACGCGACGTCGGCCTGCCGCCCCTCCAGGAAGCCCACCAGGACGCCCGGGCCGCCCTCGGGCGGGGTGTTGTCGAAGACGGTGCCGACGGCGCGGCGGTCGCTGTTGGCCTGCCCGCTCAGTCCGTCGCGGCGCCAGAACGGCTCGTCGTACACCACGTTCAGCTTGATCACGCGGCCCATCGGCATCCGCTGCGTGAGCTGGTCGCGGTCGCCGGGGAGGCCGGGCGTGTAGCGGATCCGCCCGGCCAGCGGCGGCGGCACGGCGAGGATCGCGCGGTGCGCCCGTACCGGCTCCCGTCCGCCGCCGAGCTCGACCCGTACGCCGTCGTCGGTCCAGTCGATCTCGGTCACCGGGCTGTCGAGCACGACGCGGTCGCCGAGCTCGTCGGCGAGGGACAGGGCGATGCGCTGCGAGCCTCCCACGATCCGGTCCTGCTGCGCGCCGCCGCTCGTCTCGATCAGCGCGTCGAGGCCGCCGGCGGCGCCCACGTAGTGGCACGCCCAGAGGGCCGAGAGGTCCTCCGGTTCGGCCGCGAAGACGGCCTGGGTGATCAGCGTCAGGAACGAGCGGCCGGCGCGGGTGGCCGTGTGGCGCCGGATCCAGGTCGCGAACGTCTGCCCGTCCAGCCGTCCGGCCTGGTCCCACTCCCAGGGAGCCGAGGTAGGCACCTTGGCGGCCAGCCGGTCCAGCCGCAGCTGGGCCTGGGCGATGTCGGCGAGCGCCAGCGGGCTCAGCCGCGGGATCCGGCCGGTGTACGCGCTGCGCCTGCCGCCGAACTCGGCGAGATGCCTGCCGTCCATGTACGTCGGGTACGTGGCCAGCCCGAGTTCCTTGATCAGCGCGAGCACCTGCTCCTGACCCGGCCCGACCCACTGCCCGCCCACCTCGATCGGCCCGCCGCCCGGCAGCTCGGCGTTCAGCAGCCGCCCGCCGACCCGGTCGCGTGCCTCCAGCACGGTGACCTCGCGGCCCGCCCGCGCGAGCTCGCGCGCGGCCACCAGTCCGGCGATCCCGCCGCCCACGATCACCACGTCCACGATTCACCACTCCCCTGACCGTCAGGTCACCGTCGGCCCGAATCTCACTGACAGGTTGAATCTCACATTCACTGTGAATGTGATATCCCTGGGGCGTGGATGGCGTCAAGTCCCGCCGGGAGCTCTACGCGGAGGAGACCCGGCGCACGCTGGTGGAGACCGGCCGCGAGCGGTTCCTGGAGCACGGCTACCTGGCGGTGTCGGCAGAGGACCTCGTACGCGGCACCGGGCTCAGCCGGGGCGCGCTCTACCACCACTTCGAGGGCAAGGAAGGCCTGTTCCAGGAGGTCTTCGAGGAGCAGGAGGAACGGGCCGCCCAGCGCATCGCCGCCGCGATGACGGGCAAGGACGACCCGTGGGAGCAGGCGCTGGCCGGGGTCGACGCGTTCCTGGACGTCTGCGCCGAGCGCGACTACCGCGAGCTCGTGCTGCTCCAGGGCCCGATCGCGCTCGGCTGGCATCGCTGGCGCGAGCTCGACCAGCGCCACCTCGGCGGCCTGCTGGTCGCCGGGATCCAGTCGCTGATCGACGCGGGCGTGCTGCAGGACCATCCCGCCGAGCTGCTGGCCGCGGCCCTGTACGGCGGCCTCACCGAGATCTCATTGCGCATCGCGGACGCGGGCGACCCGGCGACCGCGCGCCGGGACGCCGGGGTGCTCGCCCGGAGCCTTTTGGAGGGCGTCAGTCGCCGCGGCGGAACTCCATGATCGCCACGCCCATCAGCGACAGGCCCATGGCGGCGACGATGCACAGCTCCAGCCAGACCGGGACCACCCAGCCGTTCCAGGTCACTCCGGGGTTGAACGTGCGCTCCAGCTCCGGCGAGACGTTCAGGTGCGCGAACACGGCCTGCCGGAGCGGGTCGACCGCGTAGGTCAGCGGGTTGAGGCGCGTGAGGATCGTCAGCCACGTCGGCAGCCCGGCCAGCGGGTAGAGCGCGCCCGACAGGAACATCATCGGCATCATCGCCATCTGCATGAGCGCGAAGAACGCCTGCATGGTCTTGATCCGCGCGGCCATCATCACGCCGAACCCGGTCAGCGCGAACGCGCCCAGGAACATGATGGCCAGCAGTTCCACGATCAGCAGCGGGTCGTACGGCACCCCGGCCAGGCCCGCCAGCGCCACGATGACCACGCCCTGCAGGGTCGCCACGAACGCGCCGCCGACGCACTTGCCGATCACGATGGCGCTGCGGCTGACCGGCGCGACCAGCATCTCGCGCAGGAACCCGAACTCGCGGTCCCACACGATCGACCCGGCCGAGAACATCGCGGTGAACATCACCGACATCGCGCAGACGCCGGGGAAGATGAAGGTCTTGAGGTTGACCTCGCCGGCGGGCCCTCCCCCGCTGCGCGTCAGGTTGGACAGGCCCGTTCCCATGACCAGCAGCCACAGCACGGGCTGGACCAGGCCGGACACCATGCGCATCCGGTCCCGCCAGAAGCGGATCAGCTCCCGGTGCAGCACGATCTTCACCGCGCGCAGGTCGTGCGCGATGCTGCGCCGTGGCACCCGTACGCGAACGACGCCCTCAGCGGGTTCGGTGGTGAGCGTCATCCTCATCGTCCTCTCGCGCGCATCGCCATGCGCATCCGGTCGGCGGCCGTGCCCTCGGCGTCGCGGATCGTCCGCCCGGTGAACGACATGAACACATCGTCCAGCGACGGCCGCGCCACGCTCACGGACTTGATCGGGATGCCGAGCTCGGCGAACAGCCGCGGCACGAACTCCTCGCCCGAGGCCACGGCGAAGGTGACCATGCCCTCCGACATGCCGGCCTCCAGCCCGAAGAGCTCGCCGAGCGCCGCGATGGCCGCCTGGTCGTCACCGGTCTGGATCCGCACCCGGTCCTTGCCGACCCCGGCCTTCAGCGCCTCGGGGGTGTCCAGCGCCACGATCCCGCCCTGATCCATGATCGCGATGCGGCTGCAGTGCTCCGCCTCGTCCATGTAGTGGGTCGTGAGGAAGATCGTGATCTCCTCGGTCTCCTTGAGCTGGCGGATGTAGTTCCAGATCGACGACCGGGTCTGCGGATCGAGCCCCACGGTCGGCTCGTCCAGAAAGAGAACCCGCGGCGAGTGCAGCAGCCCCCGGGCGATCTCCAGCCGCCGCTTCATCCCGCCCGAGTAGGTCTGCACGAGATCTTCTCGTCGATCCCACAACCCGACCATCTCCAGAACCTGCCGCATCCGCTGTCCGACCACCGACCGCGGCACCCCGTACAACTCCGCGTGAAAACGCAGGTTCTGCGCGCCCGACAGATAGCCGTCCAGCGTCGGGTCCTGGAACACCAGCCCGATGTTGCGCCGCACGTCGTCGCGTTCGGTCACCACGTCGTGCCCGGCCACCTCCGCCCGCCCCTCGCTGGGGCGCAGCAGCGTGCAGAGCATGTTGATGGTGGTCGACTTCCCCGCGCCGTTCGGCCCCAGGAACCCGAAGATCTCCCCCGGGTGCACCTGGAAGTCGATGCCCTTCACGGCCTCGATCTCGCCGAAGCGCTTCACCAGGCCGTCCACCGCGACCGCCGACATGGGAGCCTCCCCGAAATACTTGGATATTCCAACGGTAGGAGTATCCTAGCTTTGCGGTCAAGAGGCCGCCCGAATGCGAGGATCGACCATGTGACGCCCGACGACCCGCTCTTCCAGTCGCCCATGTACCTGATGCTCGAGGCGGTACGGATGGCCCGCCGCCGCGCCGCCGTACTGCACCCCGGCGAGCCCTTGCGGATCCAGCACGTGCTGTCCCTCGCCTGGCTGGCCGAAGGCCCGATCTCCCAGCGCGAGCTGAGCGACCGGCTCAGCGTCGACCCCGCCGACCTGGTCTCGGTCATCGACATGCTGGAACGCCACGGCTACGTGGAGCGCCACCGCGACCCCGACGACCGCCGCCGCTACGCCCTCCACATCACCACCGGCGGCCGCCGCGCCCTACGCGAGCACCGCACCCGCCGCGAAGAGGTCCACGAGTCCCTCCTCCAGGCCCTCACCCCCGACGAACGCGACGAACTCAGCGCCCTCGTCCTCAAGCTCCTGGCCGCCAACGACCCCCGCTTCGCCGAACCCGAAGCCGATCAGGGCAGCCCCGACCGCACCTCCACCCACCCCTGACCCCGCTGCCCGGCCTGACCGGGCGCCATCGCAGAGGCCTAGTGGGCGAGGCGGATGATGGAGAAGACGGCGCCTTGAGGGTCGTTGAGGACGGCGAAGCGGCCTGAGGGGATGTCGTGGGGCGGGACTGAGATGAGGCCGCCCAGGTCGGCTGCCTTGGAGGCGGCGGCGTCGCAGTCCTCTACGGCGAAGTAGACCATCCAGTGGGCCGGGACCTCGGGTGGCCAGACCTCGTTCATCTCGACCATGCCGGCGAAGGGGCGGGCGCCGGTGTCCCATTCGGTGTAGGAGGACGTGCCGAAGACGTGGGTCTCGCCCGACCAGCCGAAGACTTCGCTGTAGAAGGTCTTGGCGCCTTCTACGTCGCGGCAGGCCAGTTCGCTCCAGCAGTAGGTGTTGGGCTCGCGGGTGAGGGCGGCGCCCTGGAACGCGAGGGGTTGCCAGAGGCCGAGGACGGCGCCCTGGGCGTCGGCGAAGAGGGCGATGCGGCCCTGGTCCGTGATGTCCAGGGGGCCCATCAGGATCTGGCCGCCGGCGTCCTGGACGGCCTTGGCGGTCGAGTCGGCGTCGGCGACGCTGATGTAGGTGGTCCACGCGGTCGGGAAGCCGGGGCTCTGCTGCGGCATAGCGGCCGCGATGTGCCCGTCCCGCAGGTTGAACATGGTGTAGCCGCCGGACTCGGGCGAGGTTTGCGGCTCCCATCCGAACAGGCCGCCGTAGAAGGCCTTGCTCGCCTCGATGTCGGGAGTGCTGAGATCCGCCCAGCAGGGATGACCCGCCTCGAACGTCATGCACGCAGCGTAGACCGGCCTCAGGCGACGCGCAGGCCATCGCGCAGGCGCGCCTCGTCGAAGCGGCGGAGGATCAAGCGCGCGATCGCGTCGTGGGCGCCTAGGGGGTCGCTGACCATGTCTGCGCCCGAGGAAAGCATGCGGGTGTGGAAGAGGCCCGGGGCCAGGAGGTAGGACGCGACGATCACTCGATTGTGCGAGTGGGCGGCGACCACCTCGGAGAGCTGGGGGCCTTCGGCGGCCACGAAACCGTACGGGACTTCTCTGCGCAGGCGGCCGGACAGGAGGCGGGCGGCGGTGCGTACGTCGGCCACGCCGTTGGGGTCGGAGGAGCCGGCGGCGCCGAGGATGACGGTGTCGTGGGGGCCGAGGCGTTCGCCGTTGAGTGCTTCGGCCAGGCGGCCCGCTTGGGCTGCCGCGATCATCGGGTCCGGGCCCAGGGGGCGGGTCGTGAGGGCGTTCCCTACGCGGTTCGGGATGTCCACGAGGGCGTGATAGCCGCGGGCGAGCATGAGCGGAACGGTGACGATGGGGCTGGTGATGCGGGTGACGGCGTCTTCCAGGGACGGCTCGGCGATCTCCGCGTACGCCTCGGCGACGTCGATCCAGGGGCGCAGCGCACGGGTACGGTCCAGCAGGGCCCGTACGGTGGCGGCGCCCGCCGGGTCGCGGGTGCCGTGCGCGACGGCCAGCAGGGTCGGGTGGTCCTCGGTCAACTACTCATCTCCGCGAGCATCCGGGGGTCGCACGCCAGGCGGTAGCCGCGCTTGACCACTGTTTCGACGATTCCTGATCTGCCGAGGCCGCGGCGCAGCCGCGCCACGGCCATCTCCACCGCGTGCTCGTCGGCCTGCGGGCGTCCGTCGCGGCTCCACGGCACGCCGCCCACCATCAGGCGGCTCGGCAGCACCCCGCACAGCTCGGCGCGCGACACCACGTGGCCCGGGCGGCGGGCCAGGGCGCGCAGGATCGCCATCGGCGCGGGGGCGATCGGTTTCAGCTGACCGTCCAAGACGACCGCGTGCCCGCGCAGCTCTAGAGAGAAGCCGCGGACCTCTAGGCGGCGGGAGCGGCGTTCGGGGAGGTCGGAGACGAGGGCTCGGACCAGTGCGCCGATCCTGGCTCGTTCCGGCAGCACGGTCGGCACGTCCTTCTCGATGAGCCGCTGCGCGGTCACCGGGCCCACACAGGCCGCGACGACGTTGGTGCGCAGCGCGTCGAGGAGCGGCTCTTCGAGGCCGTCCTCGGCTGCGACCGCCAGCGTCGCGGCTACGGCTGGGGAACTGGTGAACGTGATGGCGTCGACGGTTCCGGCTACCGCCTGGCCGACCAGGCGCCGGAGCGGCGTCGAGTCCTCGGTACGCGACCAGCGGTAGACGGGGATCTCGATCACCTCGGCGCCCGCAGCGCGCAGAGCGCCGGTGAACTCCGGGAGCTCCTCGCCGTACAACTGCACCGCGATCCGCGTGCCCGCCAGGTCCTTCTCCAGCAGGTGCTTGAGCACCTCGGCGCAGCTCTCCGAGTCCGGCGACCACACCTCCTGCAGTCCGGCCGAACGGATCGCGCCGCGCGACTTCGGGCCGCGTGCGAGCAGGTCCACCTGTGCGAGCCGTTCGATCAGCGCGTCCCGCAGACCCCACCCGTCGGCCGTCTCCAGCCACGCGCGGAAGCCGATGCCGGTGGTGACGACGACGTGGTCGAGCGGCCGTTCGACGCACTCGCCGGTCGCGTGCAGCAGGTCGGCGTCGTCCGACAGCGGGACCAGGCGGATGGCCGGGGCGTGCACCACCCGCGCTCCGCGCCGTTCTAGCAGCGTGGCCAGCTCCTCGTGCCTGCGGTCCGCGGTCACGCCGACCGCGAACCCGGCGAGCGGCTCACTGTCGGTGTTCATCGGACGTGCCCACCTCCGAACCGCGAGCGACCTCGACCCGATCCGCACCGTTGCGACGGACCGCGAAGGTCGGCAGCGCCACCCGCGGGTCGTCCAGGCAGACGCCGGTGCGCAGGTCGAACACCTGCTTGTACATGGGCGAGGCGACCGTCGGCGCGCCGCCGCGGGTGCCCAGGATGCCCCGGGAGATCACGTACGCGTCGCTGTAGGGGTCGAAGTTCGACAGCGCGAACAGGTCGCCCCCGTACGTGCGGAAGATCGCGACCTGCACGCCGTCGACCATCGCGCAGGCGCCGCGCTCGGGGAGCAGGTCGCCGTAGGCGCAGACGTCGGACCAGCGGGCGGCGGTCCGGACGGGAGCGGTTCCTCGGTCGAGGGTCGCGTCGGGTGTCATGGTCATCGCGTTGCCACCTCCAGGCGGGGACCGGCCACCAGGACCGGCTTGATCTGATCGCGTTCGGGCTCGAAGACGATGCTCGGGTCGGGGGTGTCGGGGGCGTTGACGAACGAGACGAAGCGGGTGAGCTTGGCGGGGTCCTCGATGGCGTCGCGCCACTCGTCGGCGTAGGAGCCGACGTGGCGGTCCATCGCGGCGTCCAGTTCGGCGCAGATGCCCAGGCGGTCGTCGATGACGACCTCGCGCAGGTAGTCCAGCCCGCCTTCCAGGCCCTCCAGCCAGCTCGCGGTGCGCTGCAGCCGGTCGGCGGTGCGGATGTAGAACATCAGGAACCGGTCGATGTAGCGGATCAGCGTCGCGTCGTCGAGGTCGGTGGCGAACAGGTCGGCGTGCCGGGGCCGCATGCCGCCGTTGCCCGCGACGTAGAGGTTCCAGCCGTTCTCGGTCGCGATGACGCCGAAGTCCTTGCCCTGCGCCTCCGCGCATTCACGGGCGCAGCCCGACACCGCCGACTTCAGCTTGTGCGGCGCCCGCAGCCCCCGGTAGCGCAGCTCCAGCAGGATCGCCATCGCCACCGAGTCCTGCACGCCGTACCGGCACCAGGTCGATCCGACGCACGACTTCACCGTCCGCAGCGCCTTGCCGTAGGCGTGCCCGGACTCGAACCCGGCATCCACCAGCCGCTTCCAGATCTGCGGCAGCTGCTCCACGCGGGCGCCGAACAGGTCGATCCGCTGCCCGCCGGTGATCTTGGTGTAGAGGCCGAAATCGCGGGCCACCTCGCCGATCACGATGAGCTTCTCGGGGGTGATCTCACCGCCGGGGATGCGCGGCACCACCGAGTAGGTGCCGTTCTTCTGCATGTTGGCCAGGAAGTGGTCGTTGGTGTCCTGCAGCGCCGCCTGCTCGCCCTCCAGGATGTGGCCGTGGCCCAGGCTCGCCAGGATGGAGGCGACGACCGGCTTGCAGATGTCGCAGCCGCGCCCGTGCCCGTGCTCGTCGATGAGCTGGGTGAACGTGGTGATCCCGGTGACGCGGACGATGTCGAACAGCTCCGCGCGGCTGTAGTCGAAGTGCTCGCACAGCGCCCGGCTGACCTCGATGCCGGCCGCGGTGAGCTCGGCGTCCAGGATCTTCTTCACCAGCGGAACGCAGCTGCCGCAGCTGGTTCCGGCGCGCGTGCAGCCCTTCACGCCGCCCATGTCGGTAAGGCCCTCGTCGCGGATCGAGCAGCGGATCGCCTCGGCGTTCACGTTGTTGCAGCTGCAGATCACGGTCGCGCCGGGCAGCTCGCCCCCGGCCGCCTCGGTCCCGCCGAACAGCGCCTGCTCCGGCGTGCCGGGCAGTTCGGCGCCGATGAACGCGCGCAGCGTCGGGTAGGACTCGGCGTCGCCGACGAGCACGCCGCCGATCAGCGTCTTGGCGTCGTCGCTGACGATCAGCTTCTTGTAGATCCCCGCGACCGGGTCGGTGTAGGTGACGTCCAGCGCGCCCTGCTCGGGTCCGGCGAACGGGTCGCCGAAGCTGGCGACGTCCACGCCCATCAGCTTGAGCTTGGTGGACAGGTCGGCGCCGGTGAAGCGGGCCGGGCTCTCGGACTCGGCGCCGGCGGCCAGCAGCTGGTCGGCCACCACCTCGGCCATGCTGAAGCACGGCGCGACCAGCCCGTACACCTGGCCGTCCACCAGGGCGCACTCGCCGATCGCGTAGATGGCCGGATCGCCCGTACGGCACTCGGCGTCGACGACGATGCCGCCGCGCTCCCCCACCGGCAGGCCGCAGCCGCGGGCCAGTTCGTCGCGCGGCCTGATGCCCGCAGAGAAGACCACGATCCCGGCGTCGATCGCCGAGCCGTCGGCCAGCGCGACCCGTCCGACGCCGCCGTCCTCGCCCGCCTGAAGGCCCGCCATCGGCGTACCGGCGTGCACCTTCATGTCCATGGCCTCGATGTGGCGGCGCAGCATCGCGCCGCCGCCCTCGTCCAGCTGGCGCGGCATCAGCCACGGCGCGACCTCGACCACGTGTGTGTCGACGCCGAGGCCCTGGAGGGCGCGGGCGGCCTCGAGGCCGAGCAGTCCCCCGCCCACGACGACGCCGGCCACGACCCCGGGCCTTGACGTTGTAAGGTTCGCGCTGTGTGAACGGATGGCGTCGAGGTCGTCGATCGTCCGGTAGACGAAAACGCCCGGCAGATCCTTGCCTTCGACCGGCGGCACGAACGGCGCCGATCCCGTCGCAAGAACCAATGCGTCATAGCCGATTTCACGGCCCCCGGCGGTACGAACGACGCGCGCCACCCGGTCGATCCCGGCGACCGGATCGCCGGTGACCATCTCCACCTGATCGTCATGAGCCGGGTAGGCAAGGTCGGCGTCCTCGGTCAGGTAGGAGGTGAGCGCCACCCGGTCATAGGCCGTCCTGGTCTCCTCGCCGACCACCGTGACCTGCCATTGCCCGCCGGTGTCGCGCTCGCGCAGCGCCTCCACCAGCCGGTGCCCGGTCGGCCCGTGTCCCACGACGACAACCCTCATGCGGCCCTGCCCTCCGACGTTCATGGCCCGATCCTGAGCAGAGGCCGTTTCGCGGCTGGGTCCCCTTTGTCACCGGCGTGTTAAAAGACGCTCACCCTGAAATCCAAACGTGGTCATCTCGCAATCGGCCGCCGCGAATTTCCGGCGTTCTTTCGGAAAGCACAAAACCCCGCCGCGCTAGCGACGGGGTGAATGTGCCGAAGGTCTCAGCCCAGGGCCGCGGAGGTTCAGGCGACGGTGACGGACTCCTGCTCATCGAGCCAGGACACGATGCCCTCCAGGGCACTGCGGCATCCTCCGCAACCGGTGCTGGCACGCGTCTCGCGGGCCACCTCGTCCGCCGTTCGCGCGCCTTTCTCCCAGCACGCGCGGATCTGTCCCTTGGAAACGTTGTTGCACTGGCAGATCGTCGCCGCGTCCGGGATGCGCACGGGCGTGTCCGCCTCGGGCGCCCCGCCCACCCCTGGGAAGAACAGGCTCAACCGGTCGCTCGGCAGCGGCGACTCCCGGTCGTACAGCTGGGTGAGCGTGCCGGCGGTGCTGGTCTCCCCCAGCAGGATCGCGCCAATGATCCGGTCGTCCCTGATGACGACCTTCTTGTACGTGCCGCGGCTGGCGTCGGCGAACTGCATGACCTCCACGCCCGGGTCGTCGTCGCCGTGATGGGTCTCCCCCATCGCGGCGAGCTCGACGCTGGCCGCCTTGAGCCGCGTGATCTGCCGCGCTCCGGTGAAGCGCGCGGCGGAGTCGGCGCCGGTCAGCAGGTCGGCCAGCACGGTCGCCTGCTCCCAGGCGGGCGCCACCAGCCCGTAGACGGTGTCGCCGTACTGCGAGCACTCGCCGATCGCTCGGACGGCGGGGTCGGTGACCGAGGTGAGCTCCTCGTCGACCACGATGCCCCGTTCCACCGCGAGGCCGGCGGCGCGTGCCAGCCCGACCTCCGGTTTCACCCCGCACGCCATGATGACCAGGTCCGCGGCCAGGAAACGACCGTCGGCGAGGTCGACACCGCTGACCCGCACCGTTCCGGCGTCGTCCCCTGTGCGGAGCGCGGTCACGCTCGCGTCCAGATGGGCGTCGATGCCGAGGCGGCGCAGCGTCCGCGCGAGCACCTTGCCGGCGCCCGGGTCGAGTTGCCGTTCCATCAGGTGCCCGGCGAGGTGAACGACCGTCACCTCGATGCCGCGGCCTGCCAGCCCGCGCGCCGCCTCGATGCCGAGCAGCCCGCCGCCGACCACGACGGCCGTCGTCGCGCCGTCCGCCTCCGCCAGGATCTCGTGGCAGTCGGCCAGGGTGCGGAACGCGATCGCCCCGGCGGGCAGGCCGTTCTCGGTCCCGGGGAACGGCGGGATCAGCGAGTTGCTCCCGGTCGCGATCACCAGCGTCTCGTACGGCACGGAACTGCCGTCGGAGGCGTACACCACCCTCGCCTCCCGGTCGATCCGCACCACCTCGACGCCGAGCCGCGCGTCCACGTCGTTGGCCTCGTACCAGGCGGGGTCGACCAGGCCGATCTGGTCGGGCGCGGAGACCCCGGCGAGCACGTTGGACAGCAGCACCCGGTTGTAGGGCTGCTGCGGCTCGGCACCGAACACCGTCACGGGCACGTCCCGGTCGCGGGACCGCACCTCGCTCACGAACCGGGAACCTGCCATCCCGTTCCCGACGACCACGATGCTCACTGTGCGACTCCGTTCACTCGTGCCGCCGGCTCCAGCCGGACGGCGCAGACCTTGAACTCGGGCATGCGCGACATGGGGTCGAGGGCGGGGTTGGTGAGCAGGTTCGCCCGCCCGCCGCCCGCCCAGTGGAAGGGGATGAACACGGTGTCGTGCCTGATCGCGTCGGTCAGGCGGGCCCGCACGGTCGCGGTGCCGCGCCGGCTGGCGACGCGGACGTCGTCGCCGTCCTCGATGCCCAGCCGTTCGGCCAGGTCGGGATGCAGCTCGACGAAAGGCTCGGGCGCGGCCTCCACCAGCGGCCGGACCCTGCGGGTCTGCGCGCCGCTCTGGTACTGCGCGAGCACCCGCCCGGTGGTGAGGTAGACGGGGTAGTCGTCGTCGACGTCCTCGGCCGCCCCGACGTGCTCGACCGGTGTGAAGCGCGCCCGGCCGTCGGGATGGGCGAAGCGGTCGAGGAACGGGCGCGGGGTGCCGGGGTGGTCCTCCCCCGGGCACGGCCAGAAGACGCCGCCGTCGCGTTCGATCCGCTCGTAGGTGATGCCGGAGTAGTCGGCCAGGCCGCCCGCGCTCGCGGCGCGCAGCTCGTCGAAGACCTCGGCGGGGTCGGTGCTCCACTTGCCGGGCGCGTCGAGGCGGTCGGCGAGCGCCGCGATGATCTCCAGGTCGGTCCACACGCCGTCCGGCCGCCGTACGGCCTCGCGGCGGCGCAGGACCCGCCCCTCCAGGTTGGTCATCGTGCCGGACTCCTCGGCCCACTGGGCCGTCGGCAGCACGACGTCGGCCCGGCTCGCGGTCTCCGACAACACGAAGTCGGCCGCGACCAGCAGGTCCAGCGCGTCCAGCCGTTCCTCCACGGCGGTCGCGCGCGGCGCGGACACCACCGGGTTGGACCCGAACAGCAGCAGCGCCTTCGGCCCGGTCTCGGTGCCGAGCGCCGACAGCAGTTCGTAGGCCGAACGCCCCGGTCCGGGGATCGAGTCGGCGTCGACGCCCCACACCCACGCCATGTGCGCGCGGGCGGCCGGGTCGTCGATCTTGCGATAGCCGGGCAGCTGATCGGCCTTCTGGCCGTGCTCGCGGCCGCCCTGCCCATTGCCCTGCCCGGTGAGGCAGCCGTAGCCGGAGCCTTCGCGTCCCGGCAGGCCGAGCGCCAGGGCCAGGTTGATCAGGGCGGTCACCATGTCGGTGCCGCGCGCGTGCTGCTCGGCGCCGCGCGCGGTGAGGATCAGCGATCGGCGCCCGCGCGCGAGCAGCCGGACGGCCTCGCGCATGTGCGGTACGGGAACGCCGGTGATGCGTTCCACCCGGTCCGGCCAGTAGCCGTTCACGACGGTCCGCACCGCCGCGAAGCCGTTGGTCCGTTCCGCGATGTAGGCCTCGTCCACCAGCCCCTCGGTGAGCGCCAGGTGCAGCAGTCCGTTGGCCAGCGCCAGGTCGGTGCCCGGCGTCGGCTGCAGGTGCAGGTCCGCCTGGCGCGCGGTGGCGGTACGGCGCGGATCGACGACGATGAGCGCGCCGCCCCGGCCCTGCATGTCGGTCAGGTGGCGCATGAACGGGGGCATGGTCTCGGCGACGTTGCCGCCGACCAGCAGGATCGCGTCGGCGACGCCCAGGTCGGTGATCGGCCCCGGCAGGCCGCGGTCCATCCCGAACGCCCGGTTGGTCGCGGCGGCGGCCGACGACATGCAGAACCGGCCGTTGTAGTCGATCTGCGAGGTGCGCAGCGCCACCCGGGCGAACTTCCCGAGCTGGTAGGCCTTCTCGTTGGTGAGGCCGCCGCCGCCGAACACGGCGATGGCGTCGCGCCCGTGGGCGTCCTGCAGCCGCGCGGTCTCGGCGGCGATCCGGTCGAGCGCCTCGTCCCAGCCGCACGGTTCCAGCGGCGCCCCGCGCCGGGCGCGCATCAGCGGGCCGGTGATCCGGTCCGGCACGGTCAGCATCTCGGCGGCAGTCCAGCCCTTCTGGCACAGGCCGCCGCGGTTGGCCGGGACGTCCTCACGCGGGGTCACCTGGACGGGCGTGCCGCCCAGGGTCATGCCGCACTGCAGGGCGCAGTAGGGGCAGTGCGTCGGGGTCTCGGTCATGTCCCGAGCCTGTTCGGACGGGATTTCGCCGCTGCGTCCCCTCTGTGACCTGGATGTTAAAAGCCGCTCACGCGGCCCCGTTCACCAAGGTCAGGAGGCCGCCGTGGAATGGGTGGCAAAGATCACCCAATTCCGACGATCACATGTCAAGCGTTGTCAGACGTTGTCAGGGACCATTCGTCGCCAGAGCGCTGCACGCCGAACGGATTGGCGGCGGGCCCGCGACTTCGTGGACGGAAGCGGCCACCCCGTACACCCGACCGGACAATTTTCACATTTCGGCGCCTAACCTCTGAACTATGCCCGACCTTGCTTACTACGCCTCGCTGCCGCGCACCCGCGGCGCCGCCGCGGCCCTCCTGCTCGACGACCTCGGGCGGGTCCTGCTGGTCAAGCCCACCTACAGGGAGGGCTGGTTCCTGCCCGGCGGGGTCATCGAGAAGGGCGAGTCGCCGCTCACCGCGTGCGTGCGCGAGTGCGAGGAGGAGCTCGGCTTCGTCCCCCGCCTGGACGGCATGGTCTGCGTCGACTGGGGCTCGCCCCGCGACGGCGTGGACGCGGTGAACGTCTTCGTGTTCTCCGGCGCCGTCACCGCCGACGAGGTGAGCGCGATCCGGCTTCCTCCCGACGAACTGTCCGACCACGTCCTCGTCGCTCCCGAGAAGGTGCCCGAACTGGCACCGACGCACATCTCCCGCCGCATGGAGCCCAGCCTGCGCGGCATGGCCGAGGGACGCGCCATCTACCTGGAGGACGGCCGCGAGCCCTCCTTCCCGGTCCTGGTCGCCCCCAAGGCCCCCACCCCGGAGGGATAGCCCCATAAGGGCTGACCTGGAGGGATAGAAGCGCCCCTCCGATGGGTAGATCGCGTACGGAGAGCGACGGTTTGATGACGGGGGGACGTCATGGCGGCCTGCGAGGTCTGCGGTAACGACTATGCGATGAGCTTCGAGGTGCACGCGCAGGGCGCGGTGCACACCTTCGACTCGTTCGAGTGTGCGATCACCCGGATGGCTCCGATCTGCGAGCATTGCGAGTGCCGCGTGGTCGGCCACGGCGTGGAGGTCGACCGGCACTGGTACTGCTCGGCCCACTGCGCCCGGAGCGCCGACCCGGGCAAGGCGAAGGTCCTCGTCGACCACGTCTAGCCCGGGACTCTCGCGGACGGGCTCACAGCGGTCACGGGCGGTAGTGCAGCGGAGTTATCACTGCCGCATTACACGAAACACACCGGCGAAATCCGGGACTCCTAGCGTCGGCCGCGTCCGACCGACCACGAGGAGTCCCGATGACCGTCACGACCGATGTCAAGCACAGGGGCCGCGGGCCCGCGCTGACCCGCCTCAAGGGCCGCTGGATCGAGGACTGGCGGCCCGAGGACGAGGAGTTCTGGGCGAACGGCGGCGCGAAGGTCGCCCGCCGCAACCTGATCTGCTCGATCTTCTCCGAGCACATCGGGTTCTCGGTGTGGACGCTGTGGTCGGTCCTGGTGCTGTTCCTGGGACCGGCCTACGGCATCGACCCGGCCGGCAAGTTCATGCTCACCGCGGTGCCGGCGCTCGTCGGCTCGGTGCTGCGCGTCCCCTACACCTTCGCGGTGGCCAGGTTCGGCGGGCGCAACTGGACGATCGTCAGCGCCTCGCTGCTGCTGATCCCGTCCGTGCTCGCGGCCTTCATGATCAAGCCGGGGGTGTCGTACTCGACGCTGGTGATCCTCGCGGCGATCGCGGGCGTCGGCGGCGGCAACTTCGCCTCCTCGATGGCCAACATCAACGCCTTCTACCCGCAGCGGCTGAAGGGCTGGGCCCTCGGCATCAACGCGGGCGGCGGCAACCTCGGCGTGGCCGTCGTGCAACTGGTCGGGCTGCTGGTGCTGGCCACCGCGGGCAAGGGCCACCCCGGCTACGTCGCCGGCCTCTACATCCCGTTCATCGTCGTCGCCGCGCTGGCATCGGCGCTCTACATGGACAACCTGTCCCAGGCGCGCAACGACAAGCACGCCATGCGCGACGTCGCCAAGGACCCGCACACCTGGATCATGTCGGTGCTCTACATCGGCACGTTCGGCTCGTTCATCGGGTTCGGCTTCGCCTTCGGGCAGGTACTGCAGGTGCAGTTCAAGTCCGACTTCGCCACCCCGATCGACGCCGCCTACCTGACGTTCCTGGGCCCGCTGCTCGGCTCGTTCATCCGGCCGGTCGGCGGCTGGCTCGCCGACCGGGTGGGCGGCGCCAAGGTGACGTTCTGGAACTTCGTCGCGATGGCCGTCGCGGCGGGCCTGGTCCTGACCGCCTCCGCGCAGAAGTCGCTGGGGCTCTTCCTCACCGGGTTCATCCTGCTGTTCGTCTTCAGCGGCCTCGGCAACGGCTCGACCTACAAGATGATCCCGGCCATCTTCCGCGCCAAGGCGCAGCTCGGTGTGGCCAACGGCGGCGACCCGGACCAGGCCGAGCACGAGGCGCGCCGCCTCGCCGGGGCGCTCATCGGCATCGCCGGGGCGATCGGCGCGTTCGGCGGGGTCCTGGTGAACATGGCCTTCCGCCAGTCGTTCCTCACCTACAAGACAGGTGACGGCGCCTACATCGCCTTCATCGCGTTCTACGCCCTGTGCTTCGCCCTGACCTGGGTCGTCTACCTGCGCACGCACAGCAGGAAGCTCGTAGGGGTCTGACCGCCCCCGCACAGGCCGATGCGCCGTCCCCCGGCCGGGGGACGGCGCATCGGCTTCTTCATGTCCGTTGCCAGTCAGTACGGCGGTCTCAGCCCGTACGGCAGTGTCAGGCCCAGCGGCGGTGTCAGACCGGGCGGCGTGGCCGGCGCCGTGCGAGGGCCATCGCCGCCGCGGCCGGCAGGCCCGAGGCGTTCGCGGCACCGGACGCGGCAGGCGCGCCCTTCTCCGCCGTCGCGGGGACGTCCTTCTCCGGCCAGCCGGGTGAACGGCCCGACGAGCGCAGTACGGCCTCCCAGGCGTCCCCGCCCGACAGGGGCAGATGTGGAACGCCCCAATGCCAGGCCGACACCAGCAGTTCCGGATCCTGCGGCCGGTAGTCGGCCCCCTGCGCCCGTGCCAGATCCCACGCGTGCAGGTGCCACTCCACGCAGGACGCGCCCGCGTGGTCCCCGACCGTGTACTTGGTGCCCCGGTAGACGAAATGCGTGCGGTCCCAGAGATCAGGCATCAGGTCCGCGTAGGCCCCCGCCGAGACGGTGAAGGCCATGATGCGCGACGGCCCCGGCTCGGGCGGCAGCACCGCGAGCTCGGTCGCGTTCTGCCGTGCCTGCTGCCGGATCAGCACCGCGGTCGCGGCCTCCTGGGCGAACAGCTTGGCCAGCCGGCTGTCCGGCGAGTCCTGCAGGTACTCCAGGTAGTTCTCGGCGACGCAGCGCAGGTGCCCGGCCAGGTCCAGAGCCTGCCACTCGGTGCAAGGGGTGCGTACGCTCCAGTCGCCGATCCGAGCCGCCATCGTCCTGATCGCCTGCACCCCGTCCTCATAGGACTCGAGGACGCGATGCCGATCAGGCGGCGTGCGCTCCAAGTGATGTTCCCCCCGCGATAAGTGCACCGTGTCGTGCGACCCTCGCCAGGAAACTCCCGTGACGCCGCGCGATCCCCGCGGCGTCCGGTGCAGGGAGCCCCCCGGCGTTTCCCCGAGAGGGTAGATTCTCAGAACTCGGCGGCCGGTGCCACTCGGTGGTGCTGTGTCGCGAAGTCCGGCACCGAAGTCGGGCCGGGAGCCGGCCCGCGAGCCGGGCGCGCGCTCAGACCGCGACCTGCGGGCCGATCTTGAGGCTGAGACGGTGCGCCTCGCGTGCCGTGCGCAGCCGGGTCACCTCTTCGCTGAACGGCCGGACCGCCCACTTCGCCCTGGCCTTGCGCGCCGCGATCTCGGCGGCGCGGTGGGTCTTGGGGTCCTGCGCGCCGGTCGTGTAGGTCTTGGTGCCCATGGCGACCCGCTCGGCCGCCTCGGCGGTGGCCAGCGCCTCGGTGAGCGCCTTGTCGAAGCGGATCGCGAGCTCGCGCTGCTCGGCGGCCGGGGCGGTACGGGCCTGCGCCGCGCGGAACTCCCGCTCGGCCTCGGACGCGTCCAGAAGGCGGTCGCGCAGGGTCCCGGCGAGCCGCTGGTCGGCCTCGTGCAGCTCCAGGACGTCCTTGCTCACCTTGCGGCCCAACGACATGCGGTGCTCCTCGTTCTAGATCGAAGTCAGGGCAAGCGTACGCGCGGCACCGGCGTGTTGTGGCGGCGGACACCCAAGTCGGGACCTTTACGCAGTAAGGTCGTTCCATGGTCAGACAGCCTGCGATCAACGCCAAGGACCGCGCGCCCCTCAGCATCGAGCGCATCATCGAGGCCGCGCTGCAGATCATCGACGGGCAGGGGCTGGGCCGGCTCACCATGCGGCGGCTCGGCGACGCGCTCGAGGTCGAGGCGATGGCGATCTACCACCATCTGCCGCGAGGCAAGGAGCAGCTGCTGGACGGCCTGGTCGCGCACGTGGCGATCGCCCCGGCCGACGGGCGCAAGGCGGCGGGCTGGCGAGAGGCGCTGACCCGCTGGGCGCACGCCTACCGCAAGCGTCTGCTGGACCACGCCGGGGTCCTCCCGCTCCTGGTCACCAGCCGTAACCCGGCCGCCCTCGCCACCACCACCGCGTCCCTGCGCGAGGTGCTCCGGGAGGGCGGCGTGCCCGAGGCCGCGGCTGCCGTCGCGGCGCACGCGCTGCTGTCGTACGTCATCGGCCACACCGCGCTCGAGGTGCGAGGCACCGGCGAGGACGCCGTCGAGGTGGTCGACTGGGACGCCCGCTTCGACCGCGGGCTGGACCTGGTGCTGGCCGCCGTCAACCTGTAGGCGCGCCTCCAGGCGCCGCGCCGCTCAGTCCTCGACGACCAGGACCTCGAGGCTGCGCGGGCCGTGCATGCCCGTCACGCGCGGCGGCCCGAGCGCGCCCGTCGCGGTCGGCCCGCTGATCCAGGTGAGCGGGCGGTACGGGTCGACCCGCGAGACCGCCTCCGGCACCGTGCCGACGACCTGGTCGGCGTGCACGACGCACAGGTGATGCGCGGGGACCAGCGTGAGGGCGCGCCGCCCCTGCGCCCGGCCGCCGTCCAGCACGATCGTGCCGGTCTGCGCGATCGCCACCGCGCAGCCGGTCACGACGCCGTCGACCGCCCGCAGCGTGGCGGTGTCGGTCATCGCCGAGTCGGCCAGGGCGCGCACGCCGTCCAGCTCGGCCAGCCAGCCGTACGGCAGGTCGGCCGGAACGATGATCTCCTTGGCCTCGCGTCCCCACAGCGCCGCCGCGAGCGTGGTGGCCAGCTCGTCGCCGCCCACGTGGCGCACGGTCGCGCGGTGGTCGGCGAGCCGTTCGGTGAACAGCGCCAGCACGTCGGCCCGTCCGGCCGCCACGTCCTCGGTGAGCCGCCGCCGGTAGTCGCGCGGCACCTCCACCTCGGTCCCGCGCGCGTCGCCCAGCGCGTCCCGGACCCGCCCGAGGATCTTCTCCCGCTCCCCCATCAGCGACCGTCCCTCGTGCGCCACCAGGCGCGGAAGCTCTCACGGGGCGGGGCGGGCAGGTCGCGCGCCTCGGTCCACTTGCCGAGCAGCCCCGGCAGCCGCTTGATGCGGCCGCCGCGGGCGAGGAGACGCGCGCCGCGAGTGGTGCGCTGCATCGCGGTCTCGTAGCGGCGCCGGTCCCCCATCGTCCAGGCGACCGTGCGCATCAGCATCATCTCCGGCGTCGGCACCGGGCGGCGCCGGCGCGACTCGATGACCTGGCCGCGCATGTGCACCAGGAGCTCCGGAATGTCGATCTTGACCGGGCAGACGTCCGCGCAGGCGCCGCACAGCGTGGAGGCGTACGGCAGCGAGGCCTCGAAGGCGCGCTCCACCCCGCGCAGTTGCGGCGTCAGCACGGCGCCGATCGGTCCCGGCAGGACCGGTCCATAGGGTCCGGCACCGGTCCGCTCGTACACCGGGCACACCGCCGAGCAGGCCGTGCAGCGGATGCAGCGCAGCGACTGGCGGCCCACCTCGTCGGCGAGCGCCTTCGTACGGCCGTTGTCGACGAGCACCAGGTGGAACTCCGCCGGTCCGTCGCCGGGGGCCAGGCCCGTCCAGGTCGACACCGCAGGCGACATCGGGTCACCCGACGACGCGCGCGGCAGCAGCTGCAGGAAGACCTCCATGTCAGCCCAGGAGGGGACCACGGCGTCCAGGCCCGCGACCGCGATGAGGGTGCGCGGCAGGGTGAGGCACATCCGGCCGTCGCCCTCGCCCTCCAGCAGCACGAGCGTGCCGGTGTCGGCGACGGCGAAGTCGGCGCCGCAGACCGCCACGTCGGCGGACAGGAACCGGTCGCGCAGATGGGTGCGGGCGACCTCGGCCAGCTCGGCCGGGTCCTCGCTCAGCTCGGCGGTGGCGGCCGGGATCTCGTGCTGGAACAGCTCCCGGATGGAGGCGGCGTCGGGGTGGGACTCCCGGAACCCGCCGATCAGTTCGGCGAGGTCGGTCTCGGTCGCGCGGATCCCCGCCTCCGACAGCGCCCCGGCGAGGCCGATCTCGCGGGTCACCGTGGACGCGGAGATGATGACCTCGGCGTCGCGATCGATCAGGCCGGTGACGATGCGGCCGGCCTTGGCGGCGTTGCCCGCCCAGTGCACCGTGCCGCCGGCCTCGGTGACCGCGCGTTCGAGCTCCTGCAGGTAGGTGTCGAGGCCGAGCAGCGTGCGGTCCCTGATGGCCCGGCCCGCCTCGCGCAGTTCCTCCCAGTCGGGGGTCGACGCGACGGCCTGCGCCGAACGTTCGCGGCGTGACCCGTTGACGGTGCGCAGGTCCCGGCGCAGGCGCGGGTCGGCAAGCGCGGTCCGCGCGGTGGTGGCGAACTTGGGCATGCCGACCGGGACGGGGGTCATGTCCCCTCCGTGCCGGCGAGGATCTCAGCCAGGTGCATGACCCGCACGCCGCCGCGCAGCCGCGACAGCGCGCCGTCGATGTGGGCCAGGCAGGAGTTGTCGACCGCGCACACCACGTCGGCGGCGGTGTCGCGGATGTGCCGTACCTTGTCGGCCACCATCGCCACCGACACGTCGGCGTTCTTCATGGCGAACGCGCCGCCGAAGCCGCAGCACTCGTCGGCGGCGGGCAGCTCGGCCAGGTCCAGGCCCTTCACCGCGCGCAGCAGCCGCAGCGGCCGGTCCCCCACGCCGAGCGAGCGCAGCGAGTGGCAGGTCGGGTGGTAGGTGACCCGGTGCGGGAAGTAGGCGCCCACGTCGACCACGCCCAGCACGTCCACCAGGAACTCGGTCAGCTCGTAGACGGCCAGCGTCTCGGCCGCCGCGGCGAGCTCGGGATCGCCGGCGGCGCGGGCGATGCGCGGGTAGGACTCCCGCATCGTCGCCGCGCACGATGCCGACGGCGTCACGATGACCTCACCGTCCTCGAACAGGCTGGTCACCCCGCGGGCGAGGTCGGCGGCCTCGCGGTGGTAGCCGGACGCCCAGTGCATCTGGCCACAACAGGTCTGCTCTACGTTGAACACGACGTCGTGGCCGAGTCTCTCCAGCAACTCGGTCACCGCGCGTCCGGTGCCGGGGAACAACGCGTCGTTGAAGCAGGCGACGAACAGCGCCACGCGCACGGGCCCCCACCTCCCCCTCGGCCGCTCCCCCGCCGAGAGAAAGCGTAGGGGGCTCAGGCGGGGCAAACAGGCGAAACGATCCCACACGTGTGGCCGATGAGGGCCGACGGGCATGAGAGCCACGAATCAGGAGGAATCGTTTGCCTTATGACGGCGCGTCGTTCTTCACCCGTTATCGATCTCGGTGCACCCTGTGTATGGCACCTCGGAGTGAGGCGGGTCACAGCCCACCGGTACCCCGGTACCAAGGGACAACCGTCCCAACGGGCTATGGCCGCGAAGATGCGAACCGCATCACACTGGGGAACGTCATAAGAAGAACAACACCACCACGAACACTTGAGACCGGAGGCACGCCGATGTGCCCGCACCAGCCGCCCTGTCCTTCACCGGACGGACCGAACCGCGACGCCGCCAAGACTGTGGCCAACCACCCCGAGCAGGGATGGAGCCTACTGTGCAATGGCGTCGTGCTCTTCGACGACACCGGCGAGCTGCTGCCCGACGGGGGAATCATCGCACCGCACCGGCCGACGGACCTTTGGGCCCCGTCCGCCGCTTGACGACTCGTTCCACGGGGGACTAGTCAAAACGGGTGATCATCCTCGGGGGCGGCGCCGCCTGCCCGAGACCTCTGGGCCCGACCGGGGCCCAGGGGCCGTATGGCGCACAGACCACCACAAAACTTCACAACTCACCTGTCCCGCCAGCGGCGCAGCCACGGTTCGACCGTGGCACCCACCGCGGCGGGATTCTTGTTGAGGTCATGCCGTTCGCCCGGCAGCACGACGACCTCGGCGGCGTCGGCCGCGTCCGGGATCCCGAACGGATCGCGATCGCCGTTCACGACCAGGACCTCGGCCCCCGCCGCCCGCAGTTCATCGGCGCGTGACTTCTCCGGCTTGCCCGGCGGGTGCAGCGGGAACGCCAGCGCCACCACGCCGGTGGCCCCCGCGTCCCGGGCCGTACGGCAGGCCACCCGGGCGCCGTTGCTCCGCCCGCCCTGCACCAGCGGAACGTCACCGAACCGGTCGCGCAGCAGCTTGACGATCTCGAGCCAGGCCTCGTCCTGCTTGGCCGGAGGTCCCGGCGCGCGCCGGCCCGCCAGCCGGAACGGCTGCATCACCCGGGCGACGGCGGCCCCGAGGCTCAGCGCCACCTCACGCACCGCCAGCAGGTCGGCCGCCTCCACGCCTCCGTTCGACCCGTGCGTCAGCACCAGCAGGAACGAGGGGTCGGCGGTCTCGTCCAGCGTGACCTCGGCCGGGCCGTGGGCCGTCACGATCTCCACGTGACCCAGCGTAGCCGCCCGGTCCGCATGCGGCAGACTTGGATCATGGCAACGATGACAGACAGCGAGTGGCGGGCGTTCGTCTCCGAGGGCACCAAGACCGGCAAGGTCGCGCTCACCCGCAAGGACGGTGCGCCGCACGTGACGCCGGTCTGGTTCGTCCTGGACGGCGACGACCTGCTCTTCAACACCGGCAAGGACAGCCTCAAGGGCCGCATCCTGCGACGCGACCCGCGGGTGGTGCTCTGCGTGGACGACCAGCGGCCGCCCTACTCGTTCGTCATCATCCACGGCGAGGCGACCCTCGAGGACGACGTCGACGACAAGCTCAAGTGGGCCACCACGATCGGCGGCCGCTACATGGGCGAGGACCGGGGCGCGGAGTTCGGCGAGCGCAACGCCGTCCCAGGCGAGTACCTCGTCCGCGTCCGCATCACCAAGGTGATCGCCGAACGCGACGTGGCCGACTAGCGGAACTGGCTACGCGTCTGGCCAGCCGGGCGGCGCGGGTGTGCCCATGGCCAGCCGCAGCCGTTCGGCGAAGCTCTCGTGCAGCAGCGGGCCCCAGGCGTAGTCGCTCGGCACGCGGATCGCGCGGCCGAGCAGTTCGTGGGCCTCGCCGCCGCCCTCGGCGTAACGGACGGCCAGCAGCGCGTACATGTGGTCGAGGGCGCCGAACGCCTCGCCGGCCAGCGCGGGCAGGCTGCCGTCCGACACCGCCGACTCCATGACCGGCTCCCACCACACGTCGGCGGGATCGACCTCGTCGTCCTCGGCGCCGAAGTCGCGGCGCAGCCGGGCGCGGACCTGGCCGGCAACGCCGGTGTCGGCGAGGCCGCGGCGCCAGATGTCGCGCGCCTCGCCGCCGCGCCCGCGCAGCGGCAGGGTGCGCGCCAGCAGTTCGGTGGCCAGCGGGCCGATCTCGGGGTCGGCCGGCTCGTCGCCGTCGCCGAGCGCCGCGCCGAACGCGCCGATGGCCTGGTCGAGGTAGGAGATGCCGACCGCGACGGCCAGCCGGGAGTAGGCGTAGGGCGCGGTCTCCCGGTCGATCAGCTTCAGGCCCGCGGTGAGGATCCGCTGGGCGCGTGCGGGGTCGCCGCGTTCCAGCAGCCGCTGCGCCAGGTCGTGCGCCGCCACCGGCCCGTACTCGGGGTCGCCGGTCGCGATCGCCTCTTCCCAGTGCCCGCGCGCGGCGTCGAAGTCGCCCCCGTCGTCGGCGAGCCGCGCGAGCGCCAGCAGCGCGGGCGGCATGTAGGCCGGGTTGCCGAAGTCGACCACCATCTGCCAGGCGGGCCCGGCCTCGCCGTGCTCCCCGGCCCGCTCGTGGGTCAGCGCGAGATGGTAGGCCGCGCGCGGCCCGTACTCGGGATCCCGCGTCGCGATCGCGGTCCGGTCGGCCGCACGCGCCGCCGTCACGTTCCCCGCGTCGTCCAGGACCACCGCGAGCCCGAGCGCGGCCTGCGCCCGGAGCGGGGTGTCACCGAGGTCCACGACCTGCTCGAACAGCTGGGCGGCCAGGCCCAGTTCGCCGTCCTCGGCGAGCCGCCGGGCCTCCTCGCACAGACGGGCCGGATCGTCGGGCGTCTCGCTCATGCGCAGCCTTCTGGGGATCGAATAGTCTCCCGAAGCCTACCGAGACACGGGTCTCCCGTCGCGCTACAACACCCGGAAACACACGCGTCATGGAGTGAGAACGATCTTGCCTTGAAGGTCACCCGCAGCTGCCGCGCGGTGAACGTCGGCGAGCTCGCTGAACGCCCGTGTGCCGGCGACCTCGACCCGCACCTTCCCGGTGTCGACGAGGCCGGCGAGTGCGGCGAGCTGAGCCGTGTCGTTGCGCGCCACGAAGTGGGTCGCGGTCACCTTGGCGTCCTCCGGCGGCTCGACCGGCCCGGTGATCGAGACCAGGCGTCCCCCGGGCCGTAGGAGGGCGAGCAACCGGGCCGCGGCCGCCGGGGCGATCGGAGCCAGGTTGAGCACCGCGTCCACCGGACCGTCGATCTCGTCCGCCCACGACGGCTCGGTGTAGTGAACGACCTGGTCGGCGCCATACCGTCGCGCGGCGTCCGCACTGCGAGGCGAAGCGGTCGCGACGACATGCGCGCCCGCGTGCTTGGCGAGCTGGACAGCGAACATACCCACTCCGCCTCCGGCACCGTTGATAAGCACCCGCTCCCCCGCCACCGGCTCGGCGTGCTCGTGGACCGCCTGCCAGGCCGTGAGCCCGGCGACCGGAATGGCGGCGGCTTCCGCGAGCGGGATGCTCGCCGGGGCCCGTACCAGCAGGTCCGCCGCCGCGACCGTGTACTCGGCCATGGCGCCACCGCGATCCAGGCGCCCGATCACCGGTTCACCGGCGACCGTGCCCGACACGTCGACGCCGAGGACCATCGGCACCTCGTGGCCGAGCACCTCACGCAGCAGCCCCGACCGCGCCCCGATATCGGACGGGTTGAACGCCGCCCCCGCGACCTTCACCAGCACCTCGCCCGGCCCGGGCACCGGCCTCGGCACTTCCTCGTAGCCGATGACGTCCGGTCCGCCGAACTCCTGAATCAACGCAGCTCGCATGGTGTCCTCCGTGGTCGATCGTTCAATGGAACGACCGTAGAGCGACACAGATGAGACGAGCTATAAGCTCAGATCTCTGATTCATGCGCCAGCGTCTCATCGCTATGCTCGCCCAATGGACGTGCTGAGCGACGTGATCGCGGTGATGCGGCGGGGCGAGCCGCGTTCGGCTCTGGTCGAGTGGCGGGCGCCCTGGGGGCAGCAGTTCCGGTCGGTACCGGGAGCGGCCGGGTTCCAGGTGATCCTGCGCGGCTCGTGCTGGCTGATCCCGGCCGACGGAGGCACGCCGCCGCTGCAGCTGGCCGTGGGCGACGTCGTGTTCCTGCCGCACGGCGGGGAGCACGCGCTGGCCGACTCCCCCACGACGCCGATCGCCCCGTACATCTGCGACCCGCAGGACGGCGGCCGCTTCGAGCAGCGCTACGCGTCGCCGCCTGTGGGCCTGGCGTCGGGCGACGGCGATCAGGCCTCGACCGTCACGCTCTGCGGCGCGTACGAGATGGATCCGGCGCGGGTCCACCCACTGCTCACCGACCTGCCCGAGATCGTGCACCTGCCCGCGCGCCTCGGCCACCGCCCGGAGATCCGTTCCGCCGTGGAGCTGCTCGGCGCCGAGCTGCAGAGCCCCCGGCTGGGCGCGGACGCGATCGTTCCCGCGCTCCTGGACATGCTCCTGCTCTACATTCTGCGGGCCTGGCTCGACGAGCAGCCCGGACGGGGCGAGACCACGGGATGGGCGGGAGCGCTCAATGATCCGGGCATCGGCGGCGCGATCCACGCGATCCACAACG
Organism: Actinomadura barringtoniae; assembly: GCF_017573505.1. Taxonomy (GTDB): domain Bacteria; phylum Actinomycetota; class Actinomycetes; order Streptosporangiales; family Streptosporangiaceae; genus Spirillospora; species Spirillospora barringtoniae. The sequence continues at coordinate 53,703 of NZ_JAGEOJ010000024.1, read as the reverse complement.
AGCCGGAGCGCGCCTGGACGGTCGAGGAGCTGGGCGCGCGGGCGCGCATGTCACGGGCCTCGTTCGCCCGCCGCTTCACCGCCCTGGTGGGACGGCCGCCGCTGGCCTACCTGACCTGGTGGCGGATGACGATGGCGGCGCGGCTGCTCACCGAGTCCGACGCGCCGCTCGGCACGGTCGCGGCGAAGGTCGGGTACGGGTCGGAGTTCGCGTTCGCCAACGCGTTCAAGCGCGAGTACGGCATCGCCCCCGGCCGGTACCGCAGAGGGCACCTGCCGGGGGCGATCCGGAACGGCGTCGGTTCGGGCGATCAGTCCTCGAAGGCCTCCGGCGGCGGGCAGGAGCACACCAGGTTGCGGTCGCCGTAGGCCTGGTCGATGCGGCGGACCGGCGACCAGTATTTGTTCTCGCGCAGCGCGGGCACCGGGTAGGCGGCCTCCTCGCGGCCGTAGGCGTGCTTCCAGTCCTCGGTGATGAGGCTGGCCGCGGTGTGCGGGGCGTTCTTCAGCGGGTTGTCATCGCGGTCGTAGCCGCCCTCGGCGACCCGCTCGATCTCGCGGCGGATCCCGATCAGCGCGTCCACGAACCGGTCGAGCTCGGCCAGGTCCTCGCTCTCGGTCGGCTCGATCATCAGCGTGCCGGCCACCGGGAACGACAGCGTGGGCGCGTGGAAGCCGTAGTCGATCAGCCGCTTGGCGACGTCCTCGGCGGTGATCCCGGTGTCCTTGGTGATCTTGCGGAGGTCGGCGATGCACTCGTGCGCGACCAGGCCGTTCCGGCCGGTGTAGAGGATCGGGTAGTGCGGCGCGAGCCGGGCGGCGAGGTAGTTGGCGCCGATGATGGCGCCCTCGGTGGCCTCGCGCAGGCCGTCCGGGCCCATCATCGCGATGTAGGCCCAGGAGATCGGCAGGATGCCCGCCGAGCCCCACGGCGCCGCCGAGATCGGGCCGACGCCGGTGTCCTGCGGGCCGGCCTCCGCGCGCAGCGGGTGGCTGGGCAGGAACGGCACCAGGTGCTCGCGGACGCCGACCGGGCCGACGCCCGGACCGCCGCCGCCGTGCGGGATGCAGAACGTCTTGTGCAGGTTGAGGTGGGAGACGTCGGAGCCGAACTCGCCGGGCCGGGCGAGGCCGACCAGCGCGTTCAGGTTGGCGCCGTCCACGTAGACCTGGCCGCCGGCGTCGTGCACGGCCTTGCAGACGTCGGCGATGGTCTCCTCGAACACCCCGTGCGTGGACGGGTAGGTGACCATGATCGCGGCGAGCTGCTCGCGGTGCTTGCCGATCTTGGCGTGCAGGTCGTCGAGGTCGATGTTGCCCTGGTCGTCGCACTTGACGACGACGACCTTCATGCCTGCCATGACGGCACTGGCGGCGTTGGTGCCGTGCGCCGAGGACGGGATGAGGCAGACCTGGCGGGCCTGGTCGCCGCGCGAGGCGTGGTAGCCGCGGATGGCCAGCAGCCCGGCGAGCTCGCCCTGGGAGCCGGCGTTCGGCTGCACCGAGACCTTGGCGTAGCCGGTGATCTCGGCGAGCCAGTCCTCCAGCTCGCCGATCAGCTCGACGTAGCCGGCGACCTGGCCGATCGGCGCGAACGGGTGGATGTTCGCGAACTCCGGCCAGGTGATCGCCTCCATCTCGGAGGTGGCGTTCAGCTTCATCGTGCAGGAGCCGAGCGGGATCATCGACCGGTCGAGCGCGATGTCCTTGTCCTGGAGCTTGCGCAGGTAGCGCAGCATCGCGGTCTCGGAGCGGTGCGCGTGGAAGACCGGGTGGGTGAGGTAGGGGCTCTCGCGCCGCAGCGCGTCCGGGATCGCCTGGCCGGTGGTCTCCGGCAGGTCGGTGGAGACGCCGAACGCGCCCAGCACGGCGGTCACGTCGCCGTCGTCGGTGACCTCGTCGCAGGCGATGCCGACGTGGTCGTCGTCCACCATGCGCAGGTTGCGCCCGGCGTCGCGCGCGGCGCGCACGACCTCGGACGCGCGGCCCGGGACGCGGGCCAGGACGGTGTCGAAGAACGAGTCGTGCACGACCTCGACGCCGCCCTCGCGCAGTCCGGAGGCGATCCGGACGGCGTGCCCGTGGGCGCGCTCGGCGATCGCGGCCAGGCCCTCGGGGCCGTGGTAGACCGCGTACATGCTGGCCATCACGGCGAGCAGGACCTGGGCGGTGCAGATGTTGCTGGTGGCCTTCTCGCGGCGGATGTGCTGCTCGCGGGTCTGGAGCGCGAGGCGGTAGGCGGGGGCGCCGTCGGCGTCGAGTGACACGCCCACCAGGCGGCCCGGCAGCTGCCGCTGGATGCCCTCGCCCACGGCCATGTAGCCGGCGTGCGGGCCGCCGAAGCCGAACGGGACGCCGAACCGCTGCGCCGAGCCGATCACGATGTCGGCGCCGGACTCGCCGGGCGGCTTCAGCAGGGTCAGCGCGAGCAGGTCGGCGGCGGCGACCACCTGGGCGCCGCGCTCGTGGGCCTGCTCGGCGAGCGGCGCCAGGTCGCGGACCGCGCCGGAGGCGCCCGGGTACTGCACCAGGACGCCGAAGAAGTCGCCCTCGGGCAGCCCGCCGGACAGGTCGGCGACCACGACGTCGATGCCCAGCGGGACCGCGCGGGTCCGGATGACCTCGACTGTCTGCGGCAGGGCGTCGGCGTCGATCAGGAACGCGCCGGGGTCCTTGCGCTTGGAGACGCGGTGGGCCAGCGCCATGCCCTCGGCGGCGGCGGTGCCCTCGTCCAGCAGGGAGGCGTTGGCGACCGGCAGCCCGGTGAGATCGCTCACCACGGTCTGGAAGTTCAGCAGCGCCTCGAGGCGGCCCTGCGAGATCTCCGGCTGGTACGGGGTGTAGGCGGTGTACCAGCCCGGGTTCTCCAGCACGTTCCGCAGGATGACCCCCGGCGTGAACGTGCCGTGGTAGCCCAGCCCGATCATGGAGCGCAGGACGGTGTTCTTGTCGGCCAGCTCGCGCAGCCGGGCCAGCGCCTGCGGCTCGCTCAAGGCGGGAGGCAGGTTCAGCGGCCGGTCACCGCGGATGGCCGCCGGGACCGCGTCGTCGATCAGCGCGTCGGCCCCGGAGTAGCCGATGGCCGTCAGCATGCGGGACAGGTCGTCGGGGGAAGGCCCGATGTGCCGGTCGGCGAACGTCGTCCGGGGATGCTGCGGCGAAGCCACGGGGGCGAAGTACTGGGCGGTCATTGGGGAAGCCTCCTGGGCTGCTGCGGTCGCTCAGGGCCACCAACGGCCCCTGTGGGCCGATGGCCGGTCTCCCCCTCTGTCATGGGCACCTGAGAGCTTCACCCGCCGCGTCGCGGGGTTTCCCCTTCGGTGAGGCGAAGACCGCCTGCTTTCCAGAGGTGCCTCGCCCGAGCGGTCCTTTTGCCTGAGAGGTTCCGGGGAGGTTGCCCCTTCGGCGTCCCACGCTGGCTGCGTGGAATCTCTCCCGCACAGGGTCGACGGCATGTGTATATGGGAACTCTATCCAACGAGCGGGCGAACGATCGCCGCCGGTATCGCCCCGGGCGTGGCGGACGGGGCATGATCAACCGCCTGGATCCACCGCGTTACGATACGTGAGACTCACGGAGGGGCGGCCGTGAGGCAGGGGGCGAGAAGAATACAAGGCACCGGTGTACCCAAGCGGAACCCGTTCGCGGGCCGCGCTCGACTACCTGCCGAGGGGTCTGAGACGCTGATCTCAGTGAACGGTCCGGCAGGTGGTGCGTGACTCAGGGCGTGACGCAGACCCATGACGAGGCGCCGCAGCCAGAGGAGCTCGGCGCCCCGACCGTCGGCGTGCCCGTGGACGAGCCCGAGGCCCCCGACCGCATCCGCCGCCCGACCGACGCGATCCGTTTCGCGGCCTCGGTCCTCGGCCTGGTCGCGGTCATGGTGCTGGTGTCGATCGCTAAGCAGACCACGCACGGCCTGCAGAGCGACATCGTCGAGGGCACCGCGCACGCGCCGCGCATCCTGCTGTCCCTGGCGACGCTGGCCTCCAGCTTCGGCGTGCTGGCCGTCCCGGTCGCGTTCGCGATCGAACGGATGTTCCACAAGGACGGCATGCGGGTGGCGATCGCGCTGCTCGCGGCGGTCCTGGCGTTCGCGCTGACGATCATCCTGGACGACTGGGTCGCGCCGTCGGCGCCCGGCGGCGTGCTGGACTCGCTGATCTGGGGCGGCCACGACACCGCCCCGGTGCACACCGACATCGCGCCGGTCATCGCGTTCGTCACGGCCGTCGGCATGGCCGGGCGCACCCGCTGGCAGGCCGCCACCTGGGCGATGATCGGCCTGGCCGCGCTGACCGGCCTCACCGCCTCCTACGCCTCGGTGTCGGCGCTCGCCGCCACCTACTTCCTGGGCCGCGCGTTCGGCCACGGCACGCTCTACGCCGTCGGAACGCCCAATCCGCGCCCGCCGGGCACCTCGGTGATGGCGGCGCTGTCCCGGCTCGGCTTCAAGCCGCTCAGAGCCCGTCAGGCCGCCGCCCTGCCCGACGGCCCCCGGGTCTACTTCGTCGCCGTCGAGCGCGGCGGCCGGGCGCTGCCGAGCGGCGAGTGGCAGCTGCGGCTGAACGTGCTGGACCGCGACCAGCAGACCGCCGGTCTGTTCTACCGGGTCTGGCGGCTGCTCAGGCTCCGCGCGAACCCGCCCCGCCGGGCCCTGCGCTCCCTGCGCCGCTCACTGGAGCAGGAGTCGCTGATGTCCTACGCCGCCACCGCGGCCGGCGTCCGCACCCCCCGCCTGGTCGGCACCAGCGAGGTCGGCACCGAGGCCGCCCTGCTGGCCTACGAGCACGTCCAGGGCCGCCGCCTCAGCTCGCTCGCCGACGAGGAGATCACCGACGAGCTCCTGGTGGACGTCTGGCGGCAGCTGAAGCGCCTCCAGGCGAGCCGGCTGGCGCACCGGCGGCTGGACGGCGAGGCCATCCTGATCGCCGCCGACGGCCGCGCGCACATCATCGACATGCGTTCCGGCGAGATCGCCGCCGGTGACCTGGCGCTCCGCCTGGACCTGACCCAGCTGCTCACCACCCTGGCCCTGCGGGTCGGGGCCGAGCGGACCGTCGCCACCGCCGTCAAGGTCGTCGGCGAGGCGACCCTGGCGGGCGCCGTCCCGCTGCTGCAGCGGGTGGCGCTGAGCCGCGAGAGCCGCGCGGCGGTACGGCACGACAAGGAGCTCCTCCCCCAGATCCGCGAGCAGATCGTCCGGCTGGAGCCCGAGACGACGATCGCGCCCGTCCAGCTGGAACGGTTCCGCCCCCGGACGATCATCAGCATGGTCGCCCTCACGTTCGCGGCCTACATCGTCATCCCGCAGGTCTCCAGCGTGGACCTGACCCATCTGGCCGCCACGGCCAAGTGGTGGTGGGCGGCGGTCGGCGTGGCCGCGGCGGGCGTCAGTTACGTCGCCGCGGCGTGGATGCTGATCGGCTTCGTGCCCGAACGGCTCCCCCTGTGGCGCACGGTCCTGGTCCAGCTGGCGGGGTCCTTCGTGAAGCTGGTCGCACCCGCCGCCGTCGCGGGCGTGGCGCTGAACACCCGCTACCTGCAGCGCAGCGGCGTACGGCCCGGACCCGCCGTGGCCAGCGTGGGCGCCTCCCAGCTCATGGGCATGGTCACCCACATCCTGCTGCTGATCTCGTTCGGCTTCATCACCGGCTCCACCACCAACGCCACCAAGGACCTGGCGCCGTCCCGGCTGATCGTGATCGTCCTGCTGACCGCCGCGATCCTCGCGGGCCTGGCGATGACCATCCCCAAGGCCCGCCGGACCGTGACGGCCCGGCTGAAGAGCATGTTCTCCGGCGTCGTGCCCCGCCTGGTGGACGTCCTGCAGTCCCCCCGCAAGATGATCACGGGCATGGGCGGCATCCTGCTGCTCAGCGCGAGCTTCGTGGTCTGCCTGGACGTCTCGATCCGCGCGTTCGGCGGCTCGCTGCACTGGACCTCGGTCGTGGTCGTCTACCTGACCGCCAACGCCGTCGGGTCGGCCGCGCCCACCCCGGGCGGCCTGGGCGCCGTCGAGGCGTCCCTCACGGTGGCGCTGACCATCTCCGGACTGCCCGCCGAGACCGCGGCCTCGGCGGTGCTGCTGTACCGCCTGCTGACGTTCTGGCTGCCGGTGCTGCCCGGATGGGCCTCCTTCGCCTACCTACAGCGAAAAGAAGCGATCTAGCGGCCGGGGAGCCGTCCGGCCCCAGGCTGTCCGGCCCGAGGCCGTCCATGTCCACAGAAGTCGGCCACGCCCACAAAACAGGCCGGCCCAGAGTGGTGGGCCGGCCGGAGTGGCCGTCTAGCCGATCCTGCGACGCCTGCGGTGGGCGAGCTCGTCGTGCGGGTGCTCGTCGGGCTCGTCGTCGACGGCGGCCCGTTCGGCGGGCAGCTCGGCGAGGCTGCCCTCGACCTCCTGCCAGACCCGCCCGAGCGCGATCCCGAAGACGCCCTGGCCGCCCTGGAGCAGATCCACGACCTCGTCGGGCGAGGTGCACTCGTAGACGCTCACACCGTCGCTCATCAGCGTGATCTGTGCCAGGTCGTTCACCCCGCGGTCGCGCAGGTGCGTCACCGCCGTGCGGATCTGCTGGAGGGACACGCCCGTGTCCAGCAGCCGCTTGACGACCTTGAGCACCAGGATGTCGCGGAAGCTGTAGAGCCGCTGGCTCCCCGACCCGTGGGCGGCCCGCACGCTGGGCTCGACCAGTTCCGTGCGCGCCCAGTAGTCGAGCTGCCGGTAGGTGATCCCCGCCGCGGAGCAGGCCGTTGGACCGCGGTAGCCGACGTCCTCGGGCGGCGCCGACACCTCGGTGTCGAACAGCAGGCCCTGCTCGCCGGCGCGCTGTGATGCCACGCGCCTGTCGGGGGTCGCCTTGCCCTCGCCGCTGCTCACCGCCACGCGGACCTCCGGCTTCTATCAGCCCGCGACGCTCCGTCAAGGGGGTTTGACGAATTACACCACGGGTGTTCCACCAGCACGGTAGGTGCCGGTCAGGGTGTGGTCAACGTTCGTCGTCGGCGCGTCGCATGCCCGGATGAACCGGCTTCACGTGGGCAAACTGCGCACCTACGCTCTCACCGCACTCCTACCCCGCCGGTTACCCTGCGGAAACAACGGACCGCGAACCCACGCACACGATCGTATGACCCCGCATTCACGCCGGCCCCGCAGGACTCCCCGGAACCGGCGTACGGCTACGGCGAGCGACGGTCAGCCGGCCCGCCCGAAGTCCTCCGGCGAGATGGTGTCCAGGAACTCCCTGAACTTCTCCACCTCGTCCTCCTGCTCGTCGGGGATGGCCACCCCCGCCTCCTCCAGCACGTCCTCGCTGGCGAAGATGGTGGCCCCGGTGCGCAGGGCGAGGGCGATGGAGTCGGAGGGGCGTGCGCTCACCTCGACGCCGTTGGAGAAGACCAGATCGGCGAAGAAGATGCCCTCGCGCAGCGCCACGATGTTGACCGTCCGAAGCTGGACGCCCAGGGAGTCCAGGACGTCCCGGAACAGGTCGTGGGTGAGCGGGCGCGCCGGCAGCACGCCCTGCTGGGCGAAGGCGATCGCGGTGGCCTCGACCGCCCCGATCCAGATGGGCAGGTAGCGATCGCCGTCCGTCTCCTTCAACAGGACGATCGGCTGATTGGAGGGCATCTCGACCCGGACGCCGACGACCTCCATCTGCTTCACTGCGGCTCCCTGCTGGTCCTCGGTGTCTCGATCACCGGTTGAGCAGATCGACTTCTGACGCAACCCTGTAGCCAACGTACACCCGACCCCCGACATGGGGGCGAGCCGACGGCGCGGGAAAATCCTCCGGCGGATTCATGATCAAGGGTCCAGGCTTTCGCGGAGGCCGGTGGAGACCAGGGCCTCGTGCAACCGGACCGACAGCGCCGCGATCTCGCGGGCGGTCTCGGCCGCCTCCTCATGAGCCCCAGGGCTGCGGCGACGCAACTGTGGCGCCACCGCCTGCTCGATGAGGCCGACCTGCCGTTCGGCCGCCGCCTTGATCGCGCGCAGGTTGCGGGCCTCGAACCCGTACGAGCCGAGCGCCGCCGCGGCCCGCGCGATCGTCAGCGCCTCGCCCTCGTAGTGCTTGCCGGAGCGGCGCACCAGGCCGTAGTCCTCCAGCTGCGCGAGCAGGTCCTCGTCGATCCCGGCGCCGTCCAGCAGCTGCCGCCTGGTCAGCCGTACGGCGGGCTCGGCGGCCGTCGTGTCGGCCGCGACCAGGGTGCGCGGGCGGCGCTGCCGCTCGGTGCCGCCGCGCCGCTCGCCGAGCGGCGGGAGCGGCTCGCCCCGGTCCAGGGCCTCCAGATGCTGCTTGATGACGCGCAGCGGCAGGTAGTGGTCGCGCTGGACGGTGAGGATGAAGCTCAGCCGTTCCACGTCGGTGTCGGCGAACTTGCGGTAGCCCGACGGGCTGCGCTGGGGCTCGATCAGCCCCTCCGCCTCCAGGAACCTGATCTTGGAGATCGTGACGTCCGGGAACTCGGCCCGGAGCCGTCCGAGCACGTCCCCGATCGTCATGAGGGCCCGGGCTGGCTGTGCGCTCATGGCCCCTCCCCTCGCCGATGCGCGACCCCGCGCCGCCCGGTCCCCCCGTCAGGCCCGGGCCGCCGCATGTGGTCAGCCGTGCTGTGGGTTGGTCAGGAACACCAGGCGGAACTTGCCGATCTGGACCTCGTCACCGCCGGAGAGGCCGGCCTGGTCGATCCGCTGCCGGTTCACGTAGGTGCCGTTCAGGCTGCCCACGTCGCGGACGGAGAACGTGCCGCCCTGCCGGGCGAACTCGGCGTGCCTGCGGGACACCGTCACGTCGTCCAGGAAGATGTCGCTCTCGGGGTGGCGCCCCGCCGAGGTGCGGTCCTTGTCGAGCAGGAACCGGCTCCCGGCGTTCGGGCCGCGCTGGACCACCAGCAGGGCCGTGCCGGGCGGCAGCGCCTCGACCGCGACCTGCTCCGGGCCGACCTGGGGCTCGGCGCCCTGGTCGGCGGCCTCGAGGGCCTCGAAACCTCCGATGGAGATCGTCGAGGTCGACTCGCCAGGGGACTCCTTGTACGGCTGTGGAGGAGGCGAGGGGGCGGCCGTCCGCGTCAGCGGTGAGCCGCAGTTCGAGCAGAAGCGGGCATCATCCGGGTTGGCGTGACCGCACTGCGTGCAGTAGACGCTCGGCATCGATCGGCTCGGCCTCCTACCATCGGCGTGCAGCGGGCACCTCGTTCCTCACGAGCACCCCCGCGTCACGCGCATCCTGTACCAACCCACGCCGGGGACCCGCCCCCGACCACGGTCCACTTCCCCCGCCCACCATCGCGACGGTTGCCGCAACTTACGCGGGTAGTGCCCGAGGGGTCAACCGTAGCGGGGAGCAAGACTCCCCCAAGCTACCTTCGATGATGATCGCAGGTCTACGCCGCCGCGCGGACACCGTCCGACCACCATGTCAGACCCCTCACCGAGACCGTATCGCGCGAACGGTGATCTGCGCGCGCTGGGTGATCGTGGGCGCGGCCCCGGCGTTCTGGAGCGTCTTGACCACACCGCCCGGAATGCCCAGTGCCGTAGTCAGGGTGTGGGCGTCTCCGATGGCCAGGAACGTGTACGGCGGTTGCAGCCGGCGCCCGTCGGCGGTGATGCCGCCGGGCGTGTCCAGGAAGTAGGTGTCGACCCCGGCCCGCACGTCGTTGACCTGGATGACCTCGGCGCCGGCGTCGCGCAGCTCCTGGAGGGCGTCCAGCAGGTTGACGGCGTGGACGGACCGGCGCGGGTCGGCGATCAGCAGCTCGATGCCGGGGCCCTCGGCGGGCAGCGTGCCCGCCAGCAGCCCGTAGGTGGTGGCTCGCCGCCGCGCCTCCTCCAGCGCGGTCTCGCCCTGCCCGTCACGTTCCAGCCCGGCCTTGGTGTTCTCCAGGTCGCGCAGGTCGCCGCGCAGCCGTTCGGAACGTTGCGAGAGGTCGGAGAGGATGCCGACGAGCTCGTCCTGGCGGGCGGTGGCGAACGTGGTGTCGCGCCGCGTCGACTGCACCTGGGCGACCATGGCGAAGCCGAGGACGAGGCAGAGCAGCCCGCCGATGAGCTGCCCGAGGTTCGTGCGCGGCCGCAGCAGCTCCAGCAGCCCCGGAGGGCGTGCGGGCGCGTCCCTGTCCACGTCCGGCCGGTCGCCGGCCTGGTCCTCGCTCATGCGCCGAAGAGCTTCCGCCGGATGGCCGCGGCGTTGGAGAAGATCCGGATGCCCAGGACCACGACCACGCCGGTCGACAGCTGGGAGCCGACGCCGAGCTTGTCGCCGAGGAAGACGATGAGCGCGGCGACGATGGTGTTGCTGACGAACGAGACGACGAAGACCTTCTCGTCGAAGATCCCCTCCAGCCGCGCCCGGACGCCGCCGAACATCGCGTCCAGCGCCGCCACGATCGCGATCGGCAGGTAGGGCTGGAGCCACAACGGCACGGTGGGCTCGAAGAACAGGCCCAGCGCCACCCCCGCGACCAGGCCGATCAGTGCGATCACGCCCGGCACTCCCATCGCTCGCTCATCGTCTCCCCCGTTCCGTGCCCGCTCATGGACGGCGAGCCCCCTCGCCCTCCGGGCGCGCGTAGCGCAGTTGCAGCGTTCCCGCGGCGGGCAGCCGCGCGTCGTCCTTCCCGCGGACGTCGTAGCGGATCCGGAAGCGTTCGTGCAGCAGGCGCAACCGCTTGTCGGCCGCCGAGCCGCGGAAGGCGTCATGGATCCGGTCCCGGTCACCGATCGCGGTGACCTCGTACGGGCCGCTCAGCGGCCGGTAGTCGACCAGGACGGCCTCGCCCGCGGTACGGATCGCCGTCGTCGGGGTCAGCCGCTGGCCGTTGATCCCGATGGCGGTGGCGCCGGCCGCCCACAGGCCGTTCACCAGCACCTGAAGGTCCTGATCATAGACCCGGCCGTCGTCGGGCCCGCCGCGCCCGTCGCCGCCGTCGCCCGCGTCGTCGAGGGTGACCACGACGGCGTCGCCCGACACCGGGGCTGCGGCCGCGGCGGCGGTCTGCCGGGTGAGGTCGGCCTTGACGCGGCGCCCGTCGTCGCTGCGGGCCAGCGCGGCGGTGCGCTGCTTCTCGGTCTCGTCGCGCAGCCGGTCGAGGCGCCGCTGCAGTTCGTCGGAGTCGGCGGTGCGCTGGCGGATCTCGCCGATCAGCCTGCTGCGCTGCTTCTGCGCGAGCGGCTCGCTGCGCCGGACCTCGTGCACCGCGACGGCCGCCAGCAGCCCGACCAGCACGAGGACGGCCAGGACGCCGACACGCCGGAACCCGCCGTGCCGGGGCGGCTCCCCGGCGGCCTTGCGGCGCGCGGCGGCCTCGGCGTAGCCGGGGTCGAGGAGCTTTCCGGCGAACAGGTCAGAGAGCAGCGACATGGAGGCGTCGGGCCGCCGCCATCCCCGCACGTCGTCGCGCGCGCCCTCGTCCGGCACGCCGTCATCGGCCGCGCCGCCGTCCCACCGTCGATCGCTCACCGGCCAATCATGGCAAGCGTCGCCAAATCAGGGTGACGCCACGACGGCACGCGAGCGGTCCAGTCCGATGTGCAGGGCGAGGCCGCCGAGGACGGTGCCCATCGCGTACCGCTGGACCCGCTGCCACAGCGGGCGGCGCGCCAGGAACGCGGCGACCGACCCGGCGCCCAGCACCCACAGGCAGTTGACCGTGAGGGCGACGGCGGTCTGGGTGAGCCCGAGCAGCAGGCTCTGGAGCGCGACGTGGCCACGGCCGGTGTCGATGAACTGGGGCAGGATCGACACGTACACGATGGCGATCTTGGGGTTGAGCAGGTTGGTCATCAGGCCCATCGTGAAGAGCCTTCGCGGCGGGTCGACCGGCAGTTCCCTGGGCGCGAACGGGGAGGCTCCCCCGGGCCGCACCGCCTGCCAGGCCAGCCACAGCAGGTAGGCGGCACCGGCCAGTTTGATCACCGTGTAGACGGCGGGCACGATCGTGAAGACGGCGGTCAGCCCCGCGGTCGCGGCGGTCACATAGATCAGGAACCCGGCCGCGACGCCGCCGAGCGAGATCAGCCCCGCCCGCCGGCCCTGTGTGATCGACCGCGACACGAGATAGATCATGTTCGGCCCCGGGCTCAGCACCATGCCGAGCGCGACGGCCGCGATTCCACCGAGGGCGGCGAACGTGATCATTAACACCCCTTACCGAACGATTGCCCCGAGCCTATTGCCCCGGATTGTCTCGGTGCAATAGGCTCATTGCCCTCGGTGCAATGGAGGGCCAGGGTTGATGGAGGACTATCGGCTGGTGGCCGACGCGGTGGCCGCCGACATCGCCGCCGGACGGCTCCGGCCGGGCGAACGGCTCGCCACCCAGCGCGCGTTCGCCCGCGAGCGCGGCATCGCCGGCTCCACGGCGGGCCGGGTCTACAAGGAGCTGGCACGGCGCGGCCTGGTGGTCGGCGAGGTCGGCCGGGGCACGTTCGTGCGCGCGGCCGGGATCCGCGACGAGCCCGCCCTGGCCGAGCCCGCGGGCGCCCGGGTCGATCTGGAGCTCAACTACCCCGTCGTGCCCGGCCAGTCCGCCCTGCTCACCCGTTCCCTCGAACGGCTCGCGGGCCCCGGCGCCCTCGACGCGGCGCTGCGGCCGGTCGGCGTGACCGGGACGCCCGCCGCCCGCGAGGCGACCGCCGCGCTGCTGGCCCGGCCCGGCTGGTCGCCCGACCCGTCCGGGCTGCTGTTCGCGGGCAACGGGAGGCAGGCGATCGCGGCGGCGATGTCGGCGCTGGTGCCCGCCGGGGAGCGGCTCGGCGTCGAGGCGCTCACCTACCCGGTGGTCAAGGGCCTGGCGAACCGGCTCGGCATCACGCTGGTGCCGCTCGCGACCGACGAGCACGGCCTGCGCCCCGACGCCCTCGCGCGGGCGGGTGTACGGGCCGTCTACCTCCAGCCCACGCTGCAGAACCCGTTCAGCACGACGATGCCGGAGGAGCGGCGGGCCGAGCTGGCGAAGGTGCTCCGGCGCGCGGACGTCCACGCGATCGAGGACGCCATCTGGGCGTTCCTGCTCGACGACGGCCCCGCACCGCTCGCGGCCTTCGCGCCGGAACGTACGATCCTGGTCGACAGTCTTTCCAAGCGTCTCGCCCCGGGCCTCACCCTCGGGTTCGCCGTGACGCCTCCCGCGCTGGCGGCCCCGATGACGGCGGCGCTGCGTTCGGGCGCCTGGATGCCGACCGGGTACGCCATGGAGGCCGCGACCGGCTGGATGACCGGTGGAACGGTCGCCACGATCACCGGCGCCAAGCGCGCCGACGTCGTCGCCCGGCAGCGGATTCTGCGCGACCGGCTCGACGGGTTCCGGCTGCGGACGGCACCCCGCTCCTACTTCTGCTGGTGGGACCTCCCGCCGCGCTGGCGTGCGGAGACGTTCGTCGCCGCGGCCGCGCGCCGGGGCATCGCGGTGACCCCGGCGGCGGCCTTCGTGGTCGGGAACGCGGGCGCGCCCAGCGCCGTCCGCTTCGGCCTGGCCTCTCCCCCGCCGGACGTCCTGGACCAAGCCCTTGGCACGCTCGCGCAGATCGCCAAGGGCACCCCCGACGACACCCCCATCGACTGAACACGCCGATCTTGCTCTGAGCGCCCTTTCCGGGGGTGCGAGAGGGCGCTGAGAGCAAGATCGGCGTGGTTGTCAGGAGCCTGCGCGTTCCACTACTGCGGCCCATTCCTCCAGGAGGGCCTGGGCGGCGTCCTCGTCGGGGCCCTCGGCCCACAGATGGGTGACGGCCTCGGAGGGGTCGGGGAGGACCAGGACCCAGCGGCCGTCGTCCTCGACGACGCGGACGCCGTCGGTGGTGTCGATCTGCCGGTCGCCGCCCGCCTCGACGACGGTCCGCATCACGCTGCCCTTGGCGGCCCACGGCGTCGGCACCGACCGGCGCAGCAGGTGCGCCTCGGGAATGCGGGCGTCGATCTGGGAGAGGGTGAGCCGAGTGCGGGCGATCAGGCCGACCAGCTTGATGAACGCGGCGATCCCGTCGACCGTCGTGCTGAACTCGGGCATCAGGAACCCGCCGCGGCCGTCGCCGGCGAAGACGATGTCGGGGTCGGCGACCGCGCGGGTGAGCACGTCCTGCGAGGTGGAGGTCCACTCGACCTGCACGCCGTGGTAGCGGCAGACCTTCTCTGCGACCCGGGTCGTCGTGACCGGCAGCGCGACCCGCCCGGCGCGCCGTTCGGCGGCGACCAGGTCGAGCATCACCAGCAGCGCCCGGTCGTCGCTGATCAGCTCGCCGTTCTCGTCGACCAGCGAGATCCGCTCGCCGACCGGGTCGAACCGGACGCCGAACGCCGCGCGCGAGGAGGAGACCAGCTCGCCCAGGCGCTGCAGGTCGCGCATCCGCTCGGCGAGGGTCTCGGTCGGGTTGACCTCGTCCAGCCCGTTGTTGCGGGTGAGGACCTCGACGCCGACCTTGCCGAGCAGGGCGGGCAGCACCAGCGAGGCGGTGCCGCCGGCCACGTCCAGCACGATCTTGAGCTCGGCCTCGCGGACGCCGCTCATGTCGACGCGCCGCAGCAGATCGCGGGTGTAGGTCTCGACCACGCGGGCCGGGTAGTTGAGCTCGGCGATCTCGCCGGGGAAGGCCCGGCGGTACTCCTGGCGGCCGAAGACGCGCTCCAGCTTGCGCTGGGCGTTCAGCGACAGGTCGGCGCCGTCGGCGTCCAGGAAGAGGATGTCGACGCCCTGCGGGTCGCCGAGCGTGGTGCGGATGTAGATGCCGCCGGCACAATCCTCGCGGCCGGTCTCGAACCGCGCCACCGGCAGCGGGCAGGCCTCCAGGTCCTCCACGTTGATCGCGCTGGAGGTGAGCGCGCTGATCACCGCGCGCTTGAGGGTACGGGCGGCACGGGATGCGTCGCGGCCGGTGATGACCGTAGTGCCCTTGCGCAGCGTAGTCGCGTACGCGCTGGCCAGCCGGACCGCCAGCTCAGGGGTGATCTCCACGTTGATCAGGCCGGACACGCCGCGCGGCCCGAACAGGTTGCGCTGCCCGCGCGATTCCCAGATCACGCTGGTGTTGACGACGGCCCCGGCCTCGATCGTCTTGAACGGGTAGACCTTCACCCCGCTGGAGACGTAGGCCTCGGACTCGATGACGCACTCGTCGCCGACGATCGCGCCCTCCTCGACCCGGGCGCCGGACATGATGTCGGTGTTCTTGCCGATGACGCAGCCGCGCAGGTTGGTGGAGGGGGCGACGAAGACGTTGTCGTGCACCACGGCGCGGTGCAGGAACGCGCCCTCCTTCACCACCACGTTGCTGCCGAGCACCGTGAACTCGCGCAGCTCGACGCCCGCCTCGACCTTGGCGTAGTCGCCGATGTAGAGCGGGCCCTTCAGCACCGCCTCGGGGTCGACCTCGGCGCCCTCGGCGATCCAAACGCCCGGCATGACCTCGAAGCCGTCCAGGTCGATGTCGACCTTGCCGGACAGCATGTCGGCCTGGGCCTTCAGGTAGCTCTCGTGGGTGCCGACGTCCTCCCAGTAGCAGTCGGCGACGTAGCCGAACAGCCGGGCGCCCTCGGCCAGCAGCTTGGGGAACACGTCCCCGGACCAGTCGACGGACTCGCCCGCCTCGACGTAGTCCAGGACCTCGGGCTCCATCACGTAGATGCCGGTGTTGACGGTGTCGGAGAACACCTGGCCCCAGGTGGGCTTCTCCAGGAAGCGCTGGATGCGGTATTCCTCGTCCACGATGATGATCCCGAACTCCAGCGGGTTCGGTACGCGCTTCAGCCCGATCGTGACCAGGGCGTCGTTGCTCTCGTGGAAGCGGACCATCTCGGTCAGGTCGATGTCGGTGAGCGCGTCCCCGGAGATCACCAGGAAGCGGTCGTCGCGGAGCGCCTCCTCGGCGTTCTTGACGCTGCCCGCCGTGCCGAGCGGCATCTCCTCGGTGGCGTAGCTCAGCGACATGCCGAGCTCCTCGCCGTCGCCGAAGTAGTTACGGATCAGGGCCGCCAGGAACTGGACGGTGACGACCGTCTCGTCGAAGCCGTGCCGCTTGAGCAGCCGCAGCACATGCTCCATGATCGGCCGGTTGATGACGGGAAGCAGGGGCTTGGGCTGATTGGCGGTCATGGGCCGCAGTCGCGTGCCCTCTCCGCCCGCCATCACGACGGCCTTCATCGGGGGGTCTCAGCTCCCTCTCTGATCGCCGGCCTGTGCGCCGGGACCGGCGGCGGGCGGGGAGCCGCGGTCGGCCAGCACCAGTTGCCGCGTCTGCTCCCAGTAAAGAATGGCCGCCCACCAGTAGAGCGCCGTGCCCCAGATGGCGAAGGACCAACCGATGACCTTCGCCGTGGTCGCCACGCCCCCGTCGTGGTCGCCCAGAAGCAGCAGCGGGAACGCGTAGAGCAGGCACATCGTGCCCGCCTTGCCCACGAAGTGGACCGGAAGCGTCCCGCCGTACCCGAGCCGCCGCATGATCGGCACGATCGGGGTGATCGCGACCTCCCGCGCGACGAGCAGGACCACCAGCCAGACCGGGATGATGTCGCGCACCGTCAGCCCGATCAGCGTGGCCAGGATGTAGAGCCGGTCGGCGGCGGGGTCCAGCACCGCGCCGAGCCTGCTGGTCTGGTTGAGGGCGCGGGCGAGCTTGCCGTCGAGCCAGTCCGACAGCCCCGCGAAGACCAGGAGGCCGAGGGCCCACCAGTCCGCCTTGATCAGGACGAGCCAGAGGAAGAGGGGCACTCCGAGCAGCCGCGCGAAGCTCAGGATGTTGGGCACCGTCCAGATCCGGTCCGGCAACGCCTCTTGCCCGGCCTCCGGCGCCCTGTCAACCTCAGCGCTCAAAGCTCGCCATCCTTCCGTCCCCAATGATCCTGACCCTATCGGTAAGGCTTTGAAAGCCCCCCGATAGCGTCCTGGCATGCGATGGACGGTGCACGGCGAGAGATCCCTTTACGAGAGCCCCTGGATGAGGGTAAGGCTGGCCGACGTCGAGCTTCCCGACGGCCGCCGCATAGATCATCATCTGCTCAGGCTCCGGCCCGCCGCCGGAATCGCGGCGGTCGACGATCAGGCCCGTGTCCTGCTGATCTGGCGCCACCGGTTCATCACCGACCGGTGGGGCTGGGAGATTCCGGGCGGCCGGGTCGAGGAGGGCGAGGAGCCCGCCGAGGCCGCCGCGCGCGAGCTCGTCGAGGAGACCGGCTGGCGTGCCGGACCGCTCACCCACCTGCTGGACGTCCGCGCCTCCCCCGGCGTCCACGATGGCGTTCATCACATCTTCCGGGCCGACGGCGCCGAGCTGATCGGCGAGCCGACCGACGTGGAGGCCGAGCGGATCGAGTGGGTGCCGCTGTCGTCGGCGGCCGAGCTGGCCGCGCAGGGGCACATCGGTTCCGGTTCTACCATGGCCGCACTGTTGTATCTCGCCTCCGGAGGGCCACGATGACCGCTCCGCTTCCCAAAGCGGAACTGCATCTGCACATTGAGGGAACGCTCGAGCCAGAGCTCGCGTTCGCCCTCGCCGAGCGGAACGCGGTCACGCTGCCGCACGCCTCGGCCGAGGAGCTCCGGAAGGCCTATGCCTTCGAGGATCTGCAGTCCTTCCTGAACCTCTACTACGAGCTGATGTCGGTGCTGCGGACGGCCGAGGACTTCGCCGATCTCGCCGACGCCTACCTGGAGCGGGCCGCCGCTCAGGGCGTCCGGCACGCGGAGATCTTCTTTGACCCGCAGGCGCACACCGCCCGAGGCGTGCCGCTGGAGACCGTTCTGGCCGGACTCGGCCGCGCCCTGGAGGCCGCGCCCGAGCGCCACGGGATCAGCACGCGGCTGATCATGTGCTTCCTGCGCGACCAGTCCGCCGAGTCGGCGATGGAGACGCTGGAGGCCGCCCGGCCCTGGTTCGGGAGCCTGATCACGGCGGTCGGACTGGACTCGGCGGAGGTCGGCCACCCGCCGTCGAAGTTCCGCGAGGTCTACGACCGCGCCCGGGAGGCGGGGCTCCGGCTGGTCGCGCACGCGGGCGAGGAGGGGCCGCCGGAGTACGTCTGGGAGGCCCTGGACGTCCTCAAGGTCGAGCGGATCGACCATGGCATCCGGTCCTTGGAGGACGAGCGCCTGGTGGAGCGGCTCGTCCGGGATCAGATCCCGCTGACCGTCTGCCCACTCTCGAACGTGCGGCTGCGCTGCGTGGACCGGCTCGCCGACCACCCGCTACCGCGCATGCTGGAGGCGGGGCTGCTGGTGACGGTCAACTCCGACGACCCGTCCTACTTCGGCGGCTACGCCGAGGACAACTTCCAGGGGCTGCGCGCCGAGACGGGCCTGACCGACGAGCAGCTGCGGCGGCTGGCGGCCAACTCGTTCCGCGCGTCGTTCCTGTCCCCGGCCGAACGCGACGCCCATCTCAAAGAGGTCGAGTCGTACCGGTTCGGCTGAGCGACGGAAGCACGGCAGTCACAGCGAAGCCGACCTCGCCCGCGCCTGAGCCCGCTCCCGGGCCCGCGTCGAGCGTGCCGCCGATGCTGCGGGCCCGTTCGATCATGCCGAGGATCCCGAAGCCCTGGCGGTCGTGGGGGTCGTGGCCGACGGGTCCTTGACCGTCGTCGACGACCGACACCGTCAGCGCGTCCTCGGCCCGCTCCAGCCGCACCTGGACGGCGGTCGCCTCGGCGTGCTTGACGACGTTGGTCAGCGCCTCCTGGACGATCCGGTACGCCGCCACGCCCACCTCGGGATCGACCGGCCCGTCGCCCTCCTCGGTCAGGGACACGGTGAGCCCGGTCATCCGGGCCGCCCGCAGCAGGTCGGGGATTCCCGCCACGCCCGGCAGTTCCTCGGGCGGCTGGCCGACGTCGGTGCCCCTGAGCACCTGGAGCGTGCCGCGCAGCTCCGTTCGCGCCTCGCGGCAGGTGGCGGCGATCGAGCCGAGCGCCTCGGCGAGCTCGGTGCGGTCCAGCGGCCGTTCCCCCGCCACCAGATGCGCGGCGGCCCCGGCCTGGACGCCGATCACGGTGATGCTGTGCGCGAGCAGGTCGTGCAGGTCGCGGGCGATGCGGAGCCGTTCCTCGGCGACCCGGCGCCGGGCCTCCTGGTCGCGGGTGCGTTCGGCGCGCTCGGCCCGTTCGTTGGCGGCGGCCATGCGGGCGCGGTAGATCCGCCAGGTCTGCACGGCGACGATGACGGCCGCGACGCCCTCCAGCGTCCCGATGGTCTCGAAACCGCTGCGGCCGTTCGCGCGCATCCCGAAGACGATCGCGCAGACGGCGAGCACGCCCACGGCCCCGAGCAGGACCACCCGGACCCGGCGGCCCATCGCGGCGAAGGTGAACAGGCCCAGGACCTCGGCCGGGACGGCCGCGTGGTGCTGGTACTGCAGCAGGTGGTACGGCAGCACGAGCGCGACCATCGCGACCATGATCGGGCCAGGCCAGCGCCGTCGCCAGGTCAGTACCAGGCACGCCGCGGCCAGCAGCAGCGCGCCGCCCGTGTCCAGCGGGCGCACGCCGGGCCAGGCCACCGCCGCCGCGAGCGCCCCGGCGGCGATCACCGCCGCGAGCATCCCGTCCAGCGCGGTGCCGTTGATCCGCGACCCCATCACCAACACGGATCCATCCTGCCGCACCCTCCCGCGACCGCGCTCCCGGGGCGGTCCGGGCCGGGAGCGCGATCGGTCGGCCGGTCAGCCGCCGAGCCAGGCGCGGGCGGCGGTGTACATCGCGGTGACGCCCGTGGTGAGGGTCGGCTCGATGACCGGCGCGAACTGCGGCGAGTGGTTGAACGGGATCTCGCGTTCGACCGTGCCCGCCTTCGCCGCCGCCGCGAACTTCTCCGGGTCGGTGCCGCCGAACAGCCAGTAGCAGATCGGCACCCCCGCGGCGGTCGCGAAGATGCCCACGTCCTCGCTGCCGGGCACGGCGCCGGGGTCGACGACCGTCTCGTTCCCGAACCGCGCGCGCAGGGCCTGGGCGGTGCGCGCGGTCGCGTCCGGGTCGTTGAACAGGAGCGGGAAGGTGCCGATCGGGGTGATCTCGGGCTCGCGAAGAGCCCCGGACGCGACCGCCTCGGCCTTGATGATGCGTTCGACCGCGTTCAGCACCTTCTTGCGGACCGGCTCGGTGAACGTGCGGATGTTGAGCTTCAGCTCCGCGTCGTCCGGGATGATGTTGTCCTTGGTCCCCGCGCGCATCGAGCCGACCGTGACCACGGCGGTGTCGCCGCCCGCGATCTCCCGGGACACCACCGTCTGGAGCCGCATGACGGTCGAGGCGGCCATCACCACCGGGTCGATCGCCGCCTCCGGCATGGAGCCGTGTCCGCCCTTGCCGAACAGCCTGACGTCGATCGCGTCGGTGGCGGCGAACGCGGGGCCCGCGTGGACGCCGAGCATCCCGGCGGGCAGCGGCATCACGTGCTGGCCGAGCACGACGTCGGGCTTGCCGAACCGGTCGAAGATCCCGTCCTCGACCATCGCCCTGGCGCCGGCGCCGATCTCCTCGGCGGGCTGGAATACCGCCAGCACGGTCCCGCTCCACTCGGCGCGCGCGGCGTTCAGCAGGTCGAGGGCACCGAGCAGGCAGGTCACGTGCATGTCGTGGCCGCAGGCGTGCATGACCGGGACCTCGCGGCCGTCGGGGTCGGTGCCCTTGACGGTGCTGGCGTACGGGAGGCCGGTGCCCTCGGCGACCGGCAGCCCGTCGAAGTCCGCGCGCAGGAGAACGGTCGGGCCGTCGCCGTTGCGCAGCGTCCCGACCACCCCGGTCCGGCCGACGCCGGTCGCCACGTCGAGGCCGAGCGCCTTCAGGCGCCGCGCGATCTCCCCGGCGGTCCGATGCTCCTGGAAGGACAGCTCGGGGTTGGCGTGCAGGTCCTTGTAGAGCTCGGTCAGCCCCGGCCGGATGTGCTCCAGGCGGGCGGTCAGGTCGTCGGTCATCGACGGGTCTCCTTCTCGGTTTCGAAGCCGGGTGCCGGAACCAGTGCCAGCACCGCGAGCAGGGCGAGGACCGCCGCGACACCAGCGGCCAGGACGCCGTACGAGGCGGCGGCGATCGTGTCGGTCCAGGTGGACGAGGTGACGATGGCGGCGAAGACGGAGGACGCGACGGCCAGGCCGAACGCGGCGCCGAGCGAGCCCGCCACCAGGTGGTACGCCGAGGCGTCGGCCGCCCGGCCGCCGGGGACGGCGTCGATCGCCGCGTCGCGGGACAGGGCGGCCAGCGTTCCGGCTCCCAGGCCGACGGCGCCGAGGCCGATCGCCACGGCGAAGCAGTAGGCGACCTTGCCGAGTCCGGTGAACGACACGGCGAGCACTCCCGCGATGGCGAGTGCGCAGCACGCCACCATCGGCAACCGCGCCCCGTCCCACCTGTCGGTCAGCCCGTTCACGCGGAGATGCGCCAGCAGCCCGGCGGCCATGGGGAGCGTCAGCAGGGCGGCGCCGAACGCGGGCATGCCCCGGCCCTGCTGCAAATACAGGATCACGACATAGAGACTTCCCACGGCGGTGAAGGCCAGCAGGAAGACGGACATAACAGCACCGCTGAACGCATGCCGTGCGAAGAGCGAACGGTCCAGGATCGGCTGCGGCCCACGCTTCTGCGGTACGTCGTTCGCCTCGTTCATCAGGACCAGCGCGGCGAGGGCTGCCGGAATCGTCAGCCAGAAGACCCATCGCCAGCCGAGCAGCGACGACACCGCTCCCCCGGCGACGATCGAAAGGCTCCCGCCGACCCATGCGACCAGGCGCGTCGTCCGGGTGAGCGCGGCCGTTCCGGACACGACCATGGCGCCCGCGGCGCCCAAGACGATCCGCCCGACCGTCATCAGCAGCGCGCCCGTCGCGCCCGCGCACAGCAGCGCCCCGACGACCGTGAGCACGAGGCCGACCCGGGTCATCGTCGGCCGTCCGAGCCGTCCGGCGATCCGGTCGCGGAGCAGGTAGGCGATCCCGAACGCCAGCGGCAGTACGCTCACCGCGATGTTCCCCGCCCATTCCCTCAGCCCGAGGTCCTCTATCGTCCCCGGGGCCGCCGCCAGAAGGGCTCCACCGGAGACCCAGTACGTGCAGACGCCGAGGCACGCACCGGCGAAGAGCCGGTCGTTCTTCGTCATGTCCCCCCGCCTCGGTCTCCGGCGTTTTGGGGGGTCCGGTGCTCATACCCGCAGGTGAGGGCGTTCCATACATCAGGAGCCCGAGTTGCGGCAACGGGGGTGAAGGGCGTTACGGTCGATGGGACAGATCGCGGGGGCCCGGCGAACCGGGCTGAGATAGCGGCTGAGACGGCCGCTGACCGCTGGAACCTGACCGGGTAATGCCGGCGTAGGGAGAGATCGAGTCGTCATGAACGACACTGCCGTTTCACATGCCCGCAAGACCTACCTCCACGGCTCGCGTGCCGACCTCCGGGTGCCGATGCGCGAGGTGCCGCTGACCGATGGCGGCGCCGTGGTGCTGTACGACACGAGCGGGCCGTACACCGATCCCACGTACGAGCCGGACGTGCGCCGCGGCCTGCCCGCGCTGCGCGCCGGGTGGATCGCCGAACGCGGCGACACCGCGGGGTACGAGGGTCGAGCCACCCGCCCCGAGGACGACGGAAGGAAGTCCACCGACCCGTTGCGCGATCGGGCCTCGTTCCCGGCCCGGCTGCCGCTGAGGGCGACCGGCCGCGCGGTGACCCAGCGCGCCTACGCGCGGCGCGGGGAGATCACCCCCGAGATGGAGTACGTGGCGCTGCGCGAGGGCGTGGAGCCGGAGTTCGTGCGGGCCGAGCTCGCGGCCGGCCGGGCCGTGCTGCCCGCCAACGTCAACCACCCGGAGATCGAGCCGATGATCATCGGTAAGAACTTCCTGGTGAAGGTCAACGCCAACATCGGCAACTCGGCCGTGGCCTCCTCGATCGAGGACGAGGTGGAGAAGATGACCTGGGCGACCCGGTGGGGCGCCGACACCATCATGGACCTGTCGACGGGCCGCGACATCCACACCACGCGCGAGTGGATCCTGCGCAACTCCCCCGTCCCGGTCGGCACGGTCCCGCTCTACCAGGCGGTCGAGAAGGTCGGCGGCGACCCGGCCGAGCTCACGTTCGAGATCTTCCGCGACACCGTGATCGAGCAGGCCGAGCAGGGCGTCGACTACATGACGATCCACGCGGGCGTGCTGCTGCCGTACGTGCCGCTCACCGCCCGCCGCAAGACCGGCATCGTCTCCCGGGGCGGCTCGATCATGGCGGCCTGGTGCCTGGCGCACCACCAGGAGAACTTCCTCTACACCCGCTTCCGCGAGCTGTGCGAGATCTTCGCCGCCTACGACATCACCTGGTCGCTCGGCGACGGCCTGCGCCCCGGTTCGATCGCCGACGCCAACGACGAGGCCCAGTTCGCCGAGCTGCGCACGCAGGGCGAGCTCACCAAGATCGCGGCGGAGTACGACAACCAGGTGATGAACGAGGGCCCGGGCCACATCCCGATGCACAAGATCAAGGAGAACGTCGAGCTCCAGCAGGAGTGGTGCGACGAGGCGCCGTTCTACACCCTCGGCCCGCTGACCACCGACATCGCGCCCGGCTACGACCACATCACCTCGGCCATCGGCGCTGCGATGATCGGCTGGTTCGGCACCGCGATGCTCTGCTACGTCACGCCGAAGGAGCATCTCGGCCTGCCGGACAAGGACGACGTGAAGGCCGGCGTCATCGCCTACAAGATCGCCGCGCACGCGGCCGATCTCGCCAAGGGCCACCCCGGCGCCCAGGCCTGGGACGACGCCCTGTCCGACGCGCGGTTCGAGTTCCGCTGGGAGGACCAGTTCAATCTCTCCCTCGACCCTGACACAGCGCGTTCTTTCCATGACGAGACGCTCCCGGCCGCGCCCGCCAAGACCGCGCATTTCTGTTCGATGTGCGGTCCGCACTTCTGCTCCATGAAGATCACGCAGGATGTGCGCCGGTACGCGGAAGCCAACCACCTGAACGACGACCAGGCCCTCACCGCCGGAATGCGGGAGAAGGCCGCCGAGTTCCAGGCCTCCGGCAACCGCGTCTACCTCCCGGTCACCCCCACCGACGCCTGATCCGGCGCCGGGCCCCGGCTCCGGCCGGGGCCCGGTGCGGTCCCTCCGGCGTGGCCGCATCCGGCCTGGAGCCGCTCACGGGGCGGGGATCGACCACAGCCTGACCGTTCCGTCGTCGCCGCCGGTCGCCAGGACGCGGCCGTCCGGGCTGAAGGCGATCGCGTTGACCACCGAGTCACCCGCCTTGATGCTCGCCGGGAGGCGCTTGCCGGTGGCGGCGTTCCACAGCAGCACCGACGAGCCGCCCGCCGAGGCCAGCACGCGCCCGCGCGGGTCGAACGCGACGGCGCTGATGCTCTTGTCGTGGCCGGTCAGGGTGCCCTCGGACGCGCGCGTGGCGGTGTTCCAGAGCCGCACCCGGCCGTCGTAGCCGCCCGCGGCGAGCGTCCTGCCGTCGGTGCTGAACGCCAGGCTCGACACCACCGACGACACCTTGGTCAGCGTGACCGACGTGGCGGGCGTCGCCTTGGTGTCCCACAGCCGGATGGTCGCGCTGCCGCCGACGGCCAGCCGTCCCTGCCTGCTGTAGGCGGTCGTGAACGTGCTCTCCGAGGGTGCGCGCAGGGTCGTCTTCCAGGTCTTGGCGGCGGTGTTCCAGAGCCGGACCGCGTCGCTGCCCGCGCACGCCAGCAGCGTGCCGTCGGGGCTGAACGCCATGCTGCCGACGCCGTTGCCGTCGGTCTCGAACTCGCCCTTGCTCTTGTGGTCGGCGGCGTTCCAGAGGATGACCCGGCCGTCGTAGCTGCCGGAGGCGATCGTGCGGTCGTCGGGGCTGAACGCCAGGCTGAAGATCGTGTACTTGTGGCCGCGCAGCGCGCCCGCGCTCTTGCGCCGCGCCACGTCCCACAGGTGCACGACCCTGTCGTCTCCGCCGACCGCGAGCGTGCGCCCGTCGTGGCTGAAGGCCAGCGTGAAGGCACGTTCGCCGGGGAACGAGGTGATGAGGCGGACTGCGGCGGGTGGGGCCGAGGGCGTCACCACGGCGCTGTTGTTCTTCGGGGGCGGGTCTCCGTTGCGCAGCAGCACGCCGACGAGGGCGAGCGCGGCGACCGGCGCCGCCGCCGCGATGAGCGCCCGGCGGCGTGGCAGCTCGCGGACGGCGCTGGCGAGCCGCCACTTGGTGGACGAGGAGTTGCGGCGGTCCGCGGCCAGCGGATCGGTCTCCTTGTCGTCCTCGGTCGAGGTGGGCGTCACGGTCGTGACCGGTGCGGGGTCCAGCCAGCCCGCGTCGTCCTTGAGGAGCAGCTTGAGCATCCCGGCCGTCTGGGCGGCGGTGAGCCTGCCGGCGACCTCTCTGTGCAGGAGGCCCTGGATGACCGGGGTGAGCGGCCCGGCCCGCTCGGCGGGCGGCGGATCCTCGGTCAGGATGGAGTAGAGCACGGCGTTCGGGTTGGCGCCCGGGAAGGGACGGCGGCCCTCCACGGCGTAGAAGAGCGTTGCGCCGAGCGACCACAGGTCCGACGCGGGGACCGCGTCCTCGCCTCGCGCGCGTTCGGGCGCGGTGTAGGCGGGCGCGCCCATGATGACGCCGGTGTGGGTGAGCGACGGGTCGCCCTGGATGACCGCGATGCCGAAGTCGGTGAGCACGGCCCGCCGGTCGCTGATGAGGACGTTGGCCGGGTTGACGTCCCGGTGCACCACGCCCGCGGCGTGCGCGGCCGTCAGCGCGCCGACGATCTCCAGGCCGATCTCGGCCACGCGGCTGGGCGGCAGCGGTCCCTCGCTCCGCACGACGGCGTTCAGCGAACGGCCCTCGATCAGCTCCATGATGATCCACGGGTCGCCGCGGTGCTCGACGACGTCGTAGATCTTGACCGCGGCGGGGTGGTCGATCCGCGCGGCCGAGCGCGCCTCGCGGAACGTCCGGTGGCTGCGTTCGCGCCACTGGTCGGCGGCCAGCGCGGCCGACTCCGCAGGTAGGAACAGCTTCTTGGCCGCCACGTCGCGGCCGAGCCGCTCGTGCCGGGCACGCCAGACCACGCCGAAGCCGCCGCGGCCGATCTCTTCGATGAGCTGGTACTGCCCGGCGACCAGCTGACCAGGGGCCTCGCTCATGGCTCCCCGCCTCCCACCGAGTGCGTGCGCATCAAGAATCACTCATCGGGTGGACCGGCTCAATGAACCAGACCGGCATAAACGACGACATTAGTGGTGTAGTGCCGCGTTGCCCTGTCGAAGCCGCCCCCGCAGGTGATCAGACGGAGCTGCGGGTCGGGTGTGGCGCCGTAGACCTCCTTCGTGGGGAAGCGCACCTTCGGGTAGGCGCGCACCGACTCGACCTTGAACGCGACGCGCGCCCCATGGGAGTCCCGCACCGTCACCACCGCGCCCGGCCGCAGCTCGCCCAGCCGGGTGAAGACGGCGGGGCCGGTCCGGGAGTCGACGTGCCCGACGATGACCGCCGGGCCGGGTTGCCCCGGCCGCACGCCGTCGGCGAACCACCCCGCCCGGCCCGGAAGGCGCGGCGGCGTCAGCACTCCGCCCTGGCCCATCCGGAGCCGTTCCAGCGTGCTGCTGACTCCGATCGAAGGGATCTCGACCCTCACCGGATCGCCGCGCCGCGCGTAGACCGGCTGCCGCGACGCCTGGGCGACCTGCCCGGGCGCCGCCGACCAGCCGGGCACGGGGCCGGACGTGACCGGACCGGTCCCGTCTCCCCCGCACCCGGCGACGCCGGCCAAGCACACTGGCACGAACATGACGGTCACCCAGGCACGACGTTGGTCAGCCCTTCCCGAGGGGGGACGGCCCCCCACGCCTCCCGAGCCGACTTCGTCGGGATCAGGCACGGCGGCGCGACCGGACCACGACCACGCCGCCCGCCCCCGTGAGAAGCACGAGCCCCAGGCCGAGACCGACCGCGATCCAGACGGCCTGGTCGTTGCCCGAGTCCGCCGAGGTGGCGGGCGAGCCGACCCGAGGCGCACCGGCCGGAGCCTGCCCGGGGAGGCGTCCGGCGAGGCCGCCGTACCCGGCGTTCACCCCGCCGCTCGGCGTCCGGCCGCCCTGAGCCGAGTCGCTGAGCGTCAGCACCTTCAGCCCGGACGAGCCGTCCAGCACGACGACGGTGTGCACCGTCCCGGCGGGCAGCGCGACCTTGGCGGAGGTCTTCTTCCCGGACTTGCCCGCGACCTTGACGCTGGCCGACTCGGCGGGCACGACACGGTAGGAGGACACCGTGCCGAACGCCTGGTCGGTCGCGATCTGGCGCTTGCCGAGCCCGACGTCCACGGTCGGTTCCTTCAGCGACGCCGCGATCACCCGTACGGCGGCACGACCCGCCGGGAGCGTGACCGAGTCGTCGACCACCTGGAGCTTGATGCCCTTGTAGGGGCCCATCCCGGCGACGGTGTAGGCCGCGCCGCCCTGCACGCGCACGACCGCCGACAGAACCGGTTTGCTGGTGGCCGCGGCGTTCGCCGGGCGCATCGCGACGGTGTAGGTGCCGCCGCCGAGACGTTGGTACGGGGAGAGGGCCCCGTAGCCCACATGCTTCAGGACCAGTTTCTGATGCTTCTGGTCCAGGGACGCCTTCCCGGAGTAGAGATAGACGTCGACGGCCGGGGTGTCCGGGGACAGGTGCGCGAGCCGCACGTATCCGTCCGCGGGGGCCGCGTTCGCCGGGAAGGCGCCGATGGCGAGCAACGCCGCCGAGGTGACGCCGACTCTCATAACCTTCATATGTGCTCCCTGCGGGCTCACTGTGATCTGGGGCCGCGGCGCCGGCAGGGACTACGGGGAGCGCCGCGAGGATTACGGATGGGCGGCACACATTTCAATGCACTGCACAGCAAACGGCAATGCGCTGTGACCAAGCCGTCACCGTCCACAATGGGTCAGGGGTCCCGGGGAGAATTCGCGCCTTACTAAGCGCTCACTTAGAATGGTCGTCATGCCACGCCGAAACACCGTGCTCCGCCTCTCGCCGGAGGAAGAGCTCGAGATGCGCGCCCTCGAAGACGGCTGGCGCGAGATCGAGCCCGCCACCGCGCGCCGCCTCCTGGTGGCGGGGGTGATGGCGTTCGCGGCCAAGGGCTACCACGCGACGACGACCCGCGACATCGCCGAGCGCGCCGGCCTCAGCCCCGGCGGCCTGTACGTGCACTTCGCCTCCAAGGAGGAACTGCTCTACCGGATCAGCCTGGCCGGCACCCGGGAGAGCCTGGAGCACGTGCGCAAGGCCGCGATGGCCGCCGACAACACGCCGCAGGCGCGGCTGCGCGCGGTGATCGAGTCGCTGGCCGTGCGCGGCGCCCGCTACCACACCACCGGCCGGGTGATCGAGTACGAGCTGGGCTCGCTGGACGAGGGGCACCGCGCCGAGGTCGCGGCGCTGCGCCGGGAGATCGCCGCCATCGTCCGGGAGATCCTGGAGGACGGGCGGCGGCAGGGCGTGTTCGACGTCCCCGACGTCGAGGGCACCACGGTCGCGGTGCTCTCGCTCGCCGTCGACGTCGCCCGCTGGTACCGCACGTCCGGGCGCCGCGCGCCGGAGGAGATCGGCGACCTGTACGCCGACCTCGCCTGGCGCCTGGTCCGCAAGGTCCCGTGATCCGGTGATCTAGGGGGTTCGCAGCTCGCGCTTGAGGATCTTGCCGGAGGCGTTCTTGGGCAGCTCGGGCAGGACGCGGACCTCGCGCGGGTACTTGTAGGCGGCCAGCCGTTCCCGGCAGAACGCGATGATCTCGTCGGGCTCGACCGTCGTGCCCGGCCGCGGCGACACCGCCGCCACGACCTCCTCCCCCAGCCGCTCGTCGGGACGGCCGACGACCGCCGCCTCGGCGACGGCCGGGTGCGCGTGCAGCACCTCCTCGACCTCGCGCGGGTAGACGTTGTAGCCGCCGCGGATGATGAGGTCCTTGATGCGGTCGACGATGTAGAGGTAGCCGTCGGCGTCCTTGTAGGCCAGATCCCCGGTGTGCAGCCATCCGTCGCGGATGGCCTCGGCGGTCGCGGTCGCGGCCGGGTCGCCGTGGTAGCCCTTGGTCACGTTGTGGCCCTTGATGAGCAGCTCGCCGACGTTCTCCGGGCCGGGCGGCAGCGACGCGCCGGACGGGCCCACGACCTTGGCCTCCACGCCCCAGACCGGCGTGCCGATCGACAGCGGGCGGCGGGCCTCGGGCCCGTGGTTCAGCGTCGCGGTGCTGGCGGTCTCGGTCATCCCGTACCCCTCCAGGATCACCACGCCGAACCGTTCCTCGAAGCGCCGCATGAGCGCCTCGGGCATCGCTGCGCCGCCCGAGCTGCCGATGCGCAGCGCCGACAGGTCACGGTCGCCCAGGTCGGCGTTGACCACGGCGTGGTACATCGCGGGCACGCCGACGAAGACGCTCACGCGGTGGTCGTGCATCGCGTTCAGCACGGCCTGGGTCTCGAAGCGCGGCACGACCGACATCGTCGAGCCGTAGCGGACTGCGACGTTGACGACGCCCGACAGGCCGAAGACGTGGAACATCGGCAGCGCCATGAGCGTGACGTCGCCCTCGCGCACGCCGAACGCGTCGCCGGAGATCGTGCAGTTCATGTAGAGCTGGAAGTGGGTGAGCTCGGCGCCCTTGGGCCTGCCGGTCGTGCCGCTGGTGTAGATGAGCACGGCGGTGTCGTCGGGGTCCACCGGCGCGATCTCAACGGTCGGCTCGCCGTCGACGTCGCCGCCCGCGTCGCCGAACGTCTCCGGCGTCACCATCAGCCGGGCGCCGGAGTCGGTCATCTGATGCTCGACCTCCCGCTCGGTGAGCAGCGGGTTCATCGGGACCATGACCATCCCGGCCTTGAGGATCCCGAAGTAGGCGGTGAGGAACTCCACGCCATTCGGCAGCTGGACCGCGACCTTGTCGCCCGGCCGCAGCCCGGCGGCGGCGAGCCCTGCCGCGTAGCGGTCCGACAGCGCGTCGAGCTCGGCGAACGTGACGTCGGCGTCGGCCGTGCGGCAGGCGGCGTGGCCGGGGGTCGCGGTGGCGGTCTCGCGCAGGATCGTGGCGAGGTTGAAGCTCATCAGAACGCCCCCTCGGTGATGGTCATGAGCGCGTTGTCGGTGTTCTCCAGGACGACGCGGCGCGCGGCGATCTCGGGGAGCACCACGGCGGCGAAGAAGCGGGCGACCGCCGTCTTGCCCTCGTAGAAGCCGATGTCGGTGCCCGCGGTTCCGCCGTCGAGGGCGTTCAGCGCGACCGCCGCCTGCCGGGTCAGCAGCCAGCCGACGACCAGGTCGCCGACGCTGAGCAGCAGCCGGGTCGTGTTCTGCCCGATCTTGTAGATCTCGGCGGGGTCGTTCGCCGCCGCCCGCTGCCAGCCGAGCATGTGGTCGGCCATCGCGCGGACGTCGACGAGCGCGGCTGCCAGCGCGGCGCGTTCGGTCTTGAGCCGCCCGACGCCCTCGGTCTCGCTGAGGAACGCCTCGATCCGGCCGGTCAGCACGCCGAACGCGGTGCCGCGGTCCCGTGCGATCTTGCGGAAGAAGAAGTCCTGGCCCTGGATCCCGGTGGTGCCCTCGTACAGCGAGTCGATCTTGGTGTCGCGGACGTACTGCTCCAGCGGGTAGTCCTGGAGATAGCCCGAGCCGCCGAAGGTCTGCAGCGCGAGGGTGAGCATCTCGTACGAGCGCTCCGAGCCGACGCCCTTGACGATCGGCAGCAGCAGGTCGTTGATGCTCTCGGCCAGCGCCGCCGCCTCGGTGTCCCCGGCCTCCCGGGCGTCGGCGGCCTCCTCCAGCCATTCGGCGGTGTGGAGGTAGGTGGCGCGCAGCCCCTCGGCGTAGGCCTTCTGCATCATCAGCATGCGGCGCACGTCGGGGTGCCGGTCGATGGTCACGCGGGGCGCGGTCTTGTCGGCGGCGCGGGCGAGGTCGGCGCCCTGGACGCGGGTCCGGGCGTACTCCAGCGCGTTGAGGTAGCCCGTCGAGAGCGTGGCGATCGCCTTCACGCCCACCTGCATCCGCGCGGACTCGATCACGTTGAACATCTGCGCGATGCCGTCGTGAACGCCGCCGACCAGCCAGCCGACGGCCGGCTCGTGCTGGCCGAAGGTCATTTCGCACGTGGTGGAGACCTTCAGGCCCATCTTCTTCTCGACGTTGGTGGCGTAGGCGCCGTTGCGCCCGGTGATCTCGCCGGTCTCGGCGTCGAAGGCGAACTTGGGCACGATGAACATCGACAGCCCCTTGGTGCCCGGGCCCGCGCCCTCGGGCCGCGCCAGCACGAAGTGGACGATGTTCTCCTCCAGGTCGTGCTCGCCCGAGGTGATGAAGCGCTTGACGCCCTCGATGTGCCAGGTGCCGTCGGGCTGCGGGGTCGCCTTGGTCGTGCCCGCGCCGACGTCGGACCCGGCGTCCGGCTCGGTCAGCACCATCGACGCGGCCCACCGGCGTTCCAGCATGATCTCGGCGATCCGGCGCTGCCCGGGGGTGCCGATCCGGTGCAGCAGCCCGGCGAACCCGGGCCCGCTGCCGAACATGTAGACCGGCGCCTGGGCGCCCTGGATCAGCTCGATCACCGACCACCACAGGGGCCGGGGCGCCGCGGTCCCGCCCATCTCGACCGGCAGGTCCAGGCGCCACCACTCGGCGTCGGCGTAGGCCCGGTAGGACCGCTTGAACGACTCGGGCATCGTCACCGAGCAGGTCGCGGGGTCGTAGACGGGCGGGTCGCGGTCGACGCCCGCGTAGGACTCGGCGACCGGTCCGGAGGCCAGCCGCCCGACCTCGCCCAGCAGGTCCGCCGCGGTCTCGCGGTCGAGGTCGGCGTAGCGCCCGTGGCCGAGCCTGCGGCCCGTTCCCAGCACCTCGAACAGGTTGAACTCAAGATCGCGCAGGTTGCTGCGGTAGTGCCCCACGGACGCCCCTCGGAAAATCGGCTCTTGTCTGGTTACTAAGCGCTCGCTTAGCATGACCTCGATCACACGGAGGTGTCAATGTTCAGGACGCCGCTGGAGCTGTCCGGGCCCCTGCGCGCACCGCGCAACATGCTCAGTGCGCAGACCTACGGGGACCACGCGAGCATCCACGACGAGACCACCGCGCAGCGGCTCGGCGTCGCCGGCGCGGCGATCGAGGGGCCGACCCACTTCAGCCAGTTCGATCCCCTGCTCGTGGCGCTGTGGGGGCATCGCTGGTTCGAGACCGGCCGTCTCAGCGCCCATTTCCAGGCGATCTGCGTGGAGGGCGAGGAGACCCGCGCGATCGTCAATGCCGACGGGCCCGCCCCGGTGCGCGGCCATCTGCGCACCGAGAAGCCCGACGGCACCGTGGTCCTGTCGGGCACGGCCACGCTCGGCCCCGAGGGCGGCGCGACCGCGCTGGAGGAACGGCTGGCCAAGGCCCGTCCACCGGCCGCCGACCCGGTCATCTACGCGGGCTGGGCGCCGGGCCGCAAGGGCAGGGCGCCCGAACGGGTCCGGATGGCCGCCGACACCCATATGGGCGACCTGTATCCGTTCACGCTCGCCCAGAAGCTCACCGCGATCACCGAGCCGAGTCCCTGGTACGAGAGCGCGGACACGCCCTGGGGCCGTCCGATCGTGCCGACCGAGATGATCAGCGTGCTGGCGATGGCGACGTTCGGCGAGGCCGGGCTCACCAAGGCCGAGCCGTCGGTCGGGCTCTTCCTCGACCTGGAGATCAAGATGCTCGCCGGGCCGGTCTTCGTGGACGAGCCGTACGTGCTCGAACGCGAGGTCGTCGCGCTGAGCGAAAGCCGCCGCACCGAGTCCGCCTGGATCCGCACCACGGTCACCGCCGAGGCCACCGGCACTCCGGTCGCCGAAGTGCTCCTGCACCAGGGTGTGTTCAAGGAGTCCTACCCGGACTACCCCGCCGACCGCCTTGAGGGCCGATGACCGAGCCGCATCGCCTCAGCGCCCTCGACCAGGCCGCCGCGCTGCGGTCCGGCGAGATCGGCGCGGTCGAGCTCGTCGACCATCACCTGGAACGGATCGCCGAGCTGAACGAGCGCCTCGGCGCGTTCATCACCGTCACCGGCGACGCAGCGCGCGAGCAGGCGCGGGCCGCCGACGAGCGGCTCCGCGAGGAGCCGGAGCCCGCCGGGCTGCCGCCGCTGTTCGGAGTGCCGACCTCGATCAAGGACCTGGCCGGGACCGCGGACGCGCCCACCACGTTCGGGTCGCTGGCCTTCCGCGACTTCGTGCCGCCGGTGGACGCGCACGTGGTGAGCAAGATGCGGGCTGCGGGACTGATCAGCCTGGGCAAGACCAACACCGCCGAGTTCGGCCACTCGGCCTACTCCGACACCGACGTCGGCGGGTCGGCCCGCACGCCCTGGGACCTCACCCGTTCGGCGGGCGGATCGAGCGGCGGCGCGGCGGCCTCGGTCGCGGGCGGGCTGGTCCCGTTCGCCCACGGCACCGACGGCGGCGGCTCGGTCAGGATGCCTGCGAGCGTCTGCGGGATCTTCGGACTCAAGCCGTCGCGAGGCCGGATCAGCAACGGCCCGATGGCGCACGACCCGGTGGGCCTGGCCTGCCACGGGCCGCTCGCCCGGACCGTCGCCGACGCCGCCGCCCTGCTCGACGCGATGGCCGGGCCGATGACCGGCGACCCGTACTGGGCGCCGCCGCTGCCGGACGGCGAGACCTTCCTCGACTGGGCGCGGCGCGAGCCCGGCACGCTGCGCATCGCGCGGTTCGCCGACACCGGAACGCTCGGCGTCCCCGTCGATCCCGGCTGCCTGGCCGCCTACGAGGAGACGACCCGGCTGCTGGAGGACCTCGGCCACCACGTCGAGGAGATCGAGACGCCCTACGGCGAGGAGTTCGTCGAGCCGTTCGAGATCTGCTGGGCGACCAGGGCGCTCCAGGCGCCCGTGCCGCCCGGACGCGAGGAGCTGCTGCGCCCGGTGACCCGCTGGTGGCGGGCGCGCGGGCGGCAGACCACGGCCGAGCAGTTCCTCGGCGCGCTCAACACGCTCGAACGGCTCGGGCGCCGCGTCGTCGAGGCGACCGCCCCCTACGACGCCGTCCTCACGCCGACGCTGGCGTTGCCGCCACAGCCGCCGCGGTTCTTCACCGAGACCGGCGACCTGCGAGTGGAGACCCAGCGCCAGACCCGGTTCAGCCCGTACTCCGCGGGCTGCAACATCACCGGCCAGCCGGCGGCGAGCCTCCCCCTGCACTGGACCGGGGACGGCCTTCCGATCGGCGTCATGCTCGCCGGCCGCCCGCACGGCGAAGGCCCGCTCCTCGCCCTCTGCGCCCAGCTCGAGGCCGCCCGTCCGTGGGCGTCCCGCCGACCTTCCTTCTGACCACCTTCTGGAGAATCGATGAACCGTCCCCTTCTCACGCTCGGCGTGGCCGCCCTCACCGCGGGCCTCGCCGTCAGCGGGTGCACCACCCAGTCGAACGGCTCGTCCTCGGGCGGCTCGGGCGGCGGCGCCAAGGCCTCGATCGCGATGGCGTCCGACCCGACGACGCTCGACCCGCAGAAGGGCACCGTCGCGGCCGACTTCCTGATGGCGCGGATGCTGTACGACTCGCTGGTGCGGCGCGACGACGGCGGCAAGGTCGTCGCGGGCCTGGCGACGTCGTGGAAGGCGACGGCGACCAAGGCCGAGTTCACACTGCGGTCCGGCCTGACCTGCTCGGACGGCAAGCCGCTCACCGCCACGCAGGTGGCCACGTCGATCTCGCGTTTCGCCGACCCGGCGACGGGCGCCGTCAGTGCCGCGCAGGTCTTCGGACCCGCCAACAAGGTGACCGCGACCGGCGACGATGCCGGGCGCACGGTGACGGTGTCCCTGGCCAACCCGTGGTCGGACCTGCTCATGGGCCTGACGCTGCCGCAGGCCGGCATCGTCTGCGGCACGGCGCTCGACAACCCCGACCTGCTGAAGAAGGGCGCCAAGGGCGCGGGCACCGGCCCGTACTACGTCGCCACGGCCACGCCCGGCAGCAACTACGCGCTCGCCGCCCGCGACGGCTACGGCTGGGCGCCGACGTTCGCCAAGATGCCGGCGGGCAAGCCGCCCGAGAACGTGGACATGCGGGTGGTGCAGTCCGAGGCGACGATGGCCAACGAGCTGCAGACCGGCGGACTGGACTACGCGGGCATCACCGGAGCCGACTCGGCGCGCTTCGCCGGGAAGCCCGACTTCACCCTCACCCCCTCCCCCATCGTCCGCATGATGATCGTGTTCAACGAGCGTTCCGGACACCCGGGCGCCGACCCCAAGGTCCGCAAGGCCATCGCGCAGGCCCTGGACCGCAAGGCGTTCAACCAGGCGGTGACGCGCGGCTCGGGCGTGCTGCTGACCAGCATCGCCGACTCCAAGGTGCCCTGCGTCAGCACCGACGAGTCCCTGCTGACCACGTCCGACCCGGCCGCCGCCAAGGGCGTGCTCAAGGGCGTGAAGGTGAAGGTCGTCGGCACCAACGCCGTCGCCGCGGGCGCCGGTAACGAGTACGTGCAGGCCACGCTCAAGGCGGCAGGGGCCAGCGTTCAGCTCCGCAACATCGACAGCGCCACATGGGGCACCGACGTGCTCGGCAACAAGGGCGACTGGGACCTGACCGTGCTGCCCAACCTCAACCTCACCAACCTGCTGACGACGCCCGCCAGCCAGCTCGCGGGCGCCGAGCCGCCCAAGGGCCGCAACTTCGGCGGCGTGAACAACCCCGGGTTCGTGAAGGGGATGGGCAAGGCGATGGCCACCACCGACGAGGCCGTCAAATGCGGTGCGTGGGCGGACGCGCAGAAGGCCCTGCTGTCGGCGAACGACGTCGTTCCGCTCGCCGCGGCCAACGTCTTCTACATCAGCGCCAAGCGGGTCTCGGGGATCTCGCCGGACGGCCTGTTCCAGCCCGACATGCTGCGGATCAAGTGACGGCGCCGACACCCGTCATGGAGACCGTGAAGCCGCCGGCCTCACGGCCGGCGGCCCGGTCCCCATGGGTCCCGTTCCTGCTGCGCCGCCTGGTCGGCCTGGTCGCGGTGCTGGTCACGCTGGTCGTCGGAACGTTCCTGATCGTCCAGCTGATCCCGGGCGATCCGGCGCGCACCATCGCCGGGTCCAACGCCACGCCCGAACGGATCGAGCAGCTGCGCACGCAGCTCGGCCTCGACCAGCCGCTCTGGACGCAGTTCACCGACTACGCGGGCGGCGTGCTGCGCGGCGACCTCGGCACCTCGTTCGCCAACGGGCAGCCGGTCACGCAGATCATCGGTGACCGGTTGCCGTTCACGGCCGAGCTCGCGCTCATCGCCATCGTGCTGGTGCTGCTGGTCAGCGTCCCGTTCGGCATGGCGGTCGCGGTGGCGTGCCGGGGCGGGCGGCGGCGTCCGCTCGACACCGGCTTCAGCGCGGTCACCGCGCTGGCGGGCGCGGTGCCGGAGTACGTGCTCGGCACGGTGCTCGTGCTGGTCTTCGCCATCACGTTCACGATGCTGCCCGCCGCCGGGGCCGCGTCGGTCGGCGCGCTGGTGCTGCCGGTGCTGGCGATCAGCGTCGGGCCGATCTGCACGATGGCGCGGATCGTCCGGCGCGAGACCGCCGCCGTGCTGGAGCAGGACTACCTGCGCACCGCGCGCGGGCGGCGGCTGCGGGCGGTGCGCCTGTACGCGCGGCACGCGCTGCCCAACCTGATGACCAGCACGCTCACGCTCGGCGGGCTGATCCTGTCCGGGCTTCTCGGCGGCACGGTCGTGGTCGAGATCGTCTTCGCCTGGCCGGGCCTGGGCACCGCGGTCGTCAACGCCATCACCAGCCGCGACTATCCGGTCATCCAGGGCGTCGTGCTGGTGCTCGGACTGCTGGCGACCCTCCTCAACCTGCTCGTCGACGTCGTCCTGGGCCTGCTCGACCCGAGGACGCTCAACGGAAAGGCCGGTTCCGCATGACACGGCCGACCGCACGCCGCCTCTGGACTCCGACGCTGATCGTCGGGCTGGCCGGGATGGCCGTCCTGATCGTTCTGGCCGTGGCCGCGCCCTGGATCTGGGGCGACGAGGCCGATCGGCTGTCCCAGCAGGTGC
The DNA here is from genome assembly GCF_017573505.1 of Actinomadura barringtoniae. Taxonomy (GTDB): domain Bacteria; phylum Actinomycetota; class Actinomycetes; order Streptosporangiales; family Streptosporangiaceae; genus Spirillospora; species Spirillospora barringtoniae. Next base: position 16,678 of record NZ_JAGEOJ010000024.1, on the reverse strand, counting down.
ACCGGTCCGCGTCCGGTGACCACTGGTTCGGCACCGACGCGCTGGGCCGGGACGTGTTCGCCCGCACGATGGTCGCCACGCGGCTGACGCTGATGACCTCGCTGGGCGCGACCGCCGTCGCCGCCATCGGCGGCATCGCGCTCGGCGCCGTGATCTGGGTGAGCGGGCCACGCGTCCGCGAGCTCGGGCAGCGGCTGATCGATGTGCTGATCTCCTACCCGAGCGTCATCTTCGCGCTGGTGGTCGTCGCGGTGCTCGGCCCCGGTCCGGGCACGTCGGTGGCGGCCATCGGGCTGGCGAGCTGCCCGGCGTTCGCGCGTCTCACCACCAACCTGGCCGCCTCGATCGCGGGCCGCGACTTCGTCTCCACCGCGCGGCTGCTCGGTGTCTCGCCGCTGCGGCTGCTGCGGCGCCACATCCTCCCCAACATCGCCGAACCGCTGCTGGTCCTGGTATCGGTGGCGTTCACGGTGTCGCTCAAGGCGCTGTCGGGACTGTCGTTCCTGGGGTTGGGCGCGCAGCCGCCGTCGTACGACTGGGGACGGCTGCTGTCGACGGGTCTGGAGGGGCTCTACACCAACCCGGCGCCCGCGCTCGGCCCCGCCGCCGCGATCGTCCTGGCCGGTCTGGCCGGAGGCCTGATCGGCGACGGGCTCGCGGCCGCCGCCAACCCGGCCGCGCCGCATCCGCACGGCCGCCGCGCCACGCTCGACGCCGCCCTGTCCGCCCCGGCTTCGCAGCCGGAGGCGCTGGTGGAGGTCGGCGGCCTGAACGTGCGGCGCAGCGATGGCACCCGCCTGGTCGAGGACGTCTCGTTCCAGATCCGGCCCGGCGAGATCGTCGGGCTCGTGGGCGAGTCCGGATCGGGCAAGAGCCTCACGGCGATGGCACTCGCGCGGCTGCTCCCCGAAGGCCTGGAGCCGGAGGCCGCCACGCTGCGCGTGGACGATCTCGACCTGACCGGCGCGCCCGACCGGGCGCGACTGGCCACCGAGATCGGGATCGTCTACCAGGACCCGTCCGCGTCGTTCAACCCGACGCTGCGCCTGGGCGGCCAGCTCACCGAGGCGCTGCGGGTGCACAAGGGCATCGGCCGCGGCGAGGCGAGCCGGCGCGCGATCGAACGGCTCACCGCCGCGCGCGTGTCGCTGCCCGAGCGCCGGATGCGCCAGCATCCGCATGAGCTGTCGGGCGGCATGCGGCAGCGCGCCATGATCGCGTCCGCGCTGCTCACCGGGCCGCGCCTGATCATCGCCGACGAGCCGACCACCGCGCTCGACGTGACCGTCCAGGCCGAGGTGCTCCGCTCGCTGCAGGCCGCCAACCGCGCCGACGGCGCCGCGATCCTGCTGATCTCGCACGACGTCGCGGTCATCTCCTCGATGTGCGACCGGGTGCTGGTGATGTACGCGGGGCGCCTGGTCGAGGAGCTGCCGGTCGCCGATCTGCGGGCCGGGAACGCGCGTCACCCGTACACGCGCGCGCTGCTCGCGGCGACGCCCACTCTTCACGGGCCGGTGGACGAGCCGCTGCCCGCCATCCACGGCCGTCCCCCGCTGCCCGCCGAACGTCCGGCCGGGTGCGCCTACGCGCCGCGCTGCCCGCTGGCCCGCGAGCAGTGCCGGGAGGAACGGCCCGTACTGCTGAAGGCCGGTCCGGGAGGCGCCGCGGCCTGCCATGCGCTGGAGTGGTCCGCCGAGACGGCAGGGAGCACGTCATGACCTGTTCAATGCCGCGCCTCCGGCACGGCGGATCATGGGGCGTCATCTCCTGCCCGTCCCTCGTCACTCCAGTCGCTGCGCTCCCTCCGCTCCTCAGTCCAGACCAGGAGGCCCCATGACCTGTTCAATGCCGCGCCTCCGGCGCGGCGGATCATGGGGCGTCATCTCCTGCCCTTCCCTCGTCACTCCAGTCGCTGCGCTCCCTCCGCTCCTCAGTCCAGACCAGGAGGCCCCATGACCGGTCCGATCCTGTCCGTCCAGGGGCTGAACGTCGTCTTCGGCCGCCAGCACGTGCTCCGCGACGTCAGCGTGGACGTGCCCGCCGGGCGGACGCTGGGCCTGGTCGGCGAGTCCGGCTCGGGCAAGTCGACGCTGGCCAAGGCGGTCGTCGGGCTGGTGCGCCCGGCGTCGGGGCGGATCCTGCTGGACGGCCACGACGTCTCCCCCAAGGCTCGCCGCCGCGTCCAGATGATCCCGCAGGACCCGTACGCCTCGCTGAATCCACGGATGACGGTCGGGCAGGCGCTCGCCGAGGCCATCGACCCGCGGCGCGGCAGCGTCCGCGAGCACCGGCACCGCATCGAGGAACTCCTCGGCACGGTGGCGCTCGACGCCTCGGCCGCCGGCCGCTACCCGAGCGAGTTCTCCGGCGGGCAGCGGCAGCGCGTCGCGATCGCCAGAGCGCTCGCGGTCGAGCCCGATCTGATCATCGCCGACGAGGTCACCTCGGCCCTGGACACCTCGGTGCAGGCCGAGGTGCTCAACGTGCTGCGGGCGCTGCGCGCGGAGCTGAGCCTCACGATGCTGTTCATCTCGCACGATCTGGCCGTCGTCCGGCACGTCTGCGATCAGGTCGCGGTCCTGTACCGCGGCGAGATCGTTGAGAACGCGTCCCGAGAGCGCCTTTTCGCCCGACCGGAACACGATTACACGCGACTTCTCCTGGACAGCGTCCCGGACGGGCGGCCACTCATGGCAGACCGCACGGACAGATGAGACACTGGCCCCCAACCCGCCCGGTACGGGGACGGGCGGGCGCGGGCCGGCACGCCACCAGTGCGCCGGCCAGGACGGGTGGTGACACCGGTGAGCGCAGCTGGTGGATCGGCGGTCATGCGAGACGACGGGGAGCTGCGGCTCCGCCTCGCGGCCGGTGACGAGCACGCGCTGGGTGAGGTCTACAACCTGCATTCGGCGCTGGTGTACGGAGTGGCCAAGCGGGTGACGGCCGACGCCGAGGCGGCCTGGGACGTCACCCAGGAGGTCTTCGTCGGACTGTGGGAGCGGCCGCTGGCCTTCGACCCGGGCCGGGGCTCGCTGCGCACCTGGCTGGTGACGCTCGCCCATCGCCGGGCCGTCGACTGGGTCCGCAAGGAGAGCCGGCACCGAAGGCCTCCCCCGGTGACCGAACGGGAGGGTGATGCCGGCCCCGGTGTAGAAGAGAACGTCCTGGCGGGCGAGCTGGCCCGCAGTGTGAAGCGCGCCATGGACGGCCTTCCGGACACCCTGCGCCACACGATCGAACTGGCCTATTACCGCGGTCTCACCTACCGTGAGGTAGCCGACGCGCTGAGCATCCCCGAGGGAACGGCCAAGTCCCGCATCCGCAACGCCCTCGCACGGCTGGGCCAGGGACTGGAGAAGGAGGGTTTCTTCTCATGACCCCGCAGGCGTACCGTCGAGGCAGGAGGTCGGGATGAACGAGGAAGGACATCCTGACGTGAACGGGTCTCTGGCGGCTTGGGCACTGGACGCGTGCCCCCCGGACGAGGCCTCGCGCATCGCCGAACACGTCGCTTCGTGCACCACCTGTTCCGCTGAGGCCGACAGGCTGCACGCCACCGCCACGCTGCTGGCCGTCGCCGTGCAGACCGCGCCGCCGCCCGCGCTGCGCGGCTCGGTCCTGGCCGAGGCGCGGCGCCGCCGCGCGCCGGGCGTGCCCGCCGGCATCCGGATCGAGGAGTTCGCGGACCTGGCCCGTGCGTACGCCACCGAGGTCGAGGTGCTCGACGAGCTGCTCGCCTCGCTGACCCCCGAGCTGTGGGGGACGCCGCTGCTGGACTACGACTCGGTGCGCGGGCTGATGGTCCATCTCAGCCACAACGACGCCACGTTCGCCGCCGACCTCGGCCTGGCCTCCCCGACCACGGGCATGGACACCCGGCTGGCCTGGCGCACCCAGGCCGACGCCGTCGTGCAGGGCGTGTCGGGCAACACCGCGCTGCTCGAACGCGAGGCCACCCTCGCCGGGCCGCGCCCGGTGCTGGCGCCCGCGCGCAGCGCCATCGTCCAGCGCACGTTCGAGACCTGGATCCACGCCGACGACATCCGCGCGGTGGCGGGGCGTCCGCCCGTTCCGCCGCCCGGCGACTCGCTGCGCCAGATCGTCGGGCTCGGCACCGGCGCGCTGCCCCAGGCGCTGCACTCGCTCGGCCGCCAGCGCCCCGGCCAGGCCGCCCGCCTGGTCCTCACCGGACCGGGATCGGGCGAATGGCTGATCCCGCTCGCACCCGAAGGCGCGAGCGGGATCCCGGGGTCCGCCGCCGCCCCCGCGGTGACGATCACGGCGGGCGCCGAGGAGTTCTGCAGGCTGGTGGCGGGCCGCCTTCCGGTGGAGGAGTTCGCGCACCGTTCCGAAGGCGACCCGGCCATCGTGTCCGACCTGCTGGCCACCGCCGCCACGCTGGGCTGCGACTACCGGGGCTAGCCCCACACGCCGGTGGCGGCGGTACGGCGGGCGAAGTCGGCGAAGTCGGCGGGCTCGCGGCCGAGCGCCCGCTTGACGCCGTCGGTCTGGTAGGCGTTGCGGCCGTCCAGCACGCTGGTGAACAGATACATCAGCAGGCTCACGACCTCCTGCGGCAGGCCCTGCTCGAGCGCCGCCGCGGCCCAGGCGTCGCCCGGGACCTCGACGTAGGCGATCTCCCGCCCGGTCGCCTCGGCGATCTCGGCGACCGCCTGCGCGAAGGTCAGCATCCGGGGCCCGGTGACCTCGTACAGCTGGCTCGCGTGCCCGTCCTCGGTGAGCGCGGCGACCGCGACCTCGGCGATGTCGTCGGCGTCCACGAAGGGCTCCCGGACGTCGCCGACCGGCAGGACCAGCTCGCCGCCCTTCAGGTCCTGGCCGAAGGTGTCGCTGAAGTTCTGGAAGAACCAGCTGGCCCGCACGATCGTCCAGGCGAGCCCGGACGCGCGGACCGCCTGCTCGCACTCCTCGGCCTCGGGCTCACCGCGTCCCGACAGCATCACCAGGTGCCGCACCCCGGCCTCCTTGGCGGCCTCGGCGAACGCCTTGACGTCGGCGGGGGCGCCGGGGACGCACAGGTCCGGCTGGTAGCTGAGGTAGACCTTGGTCACGCCCTCCAGCGCCGGGCCGTAGGTCGATCGATCGGCCCAGTCGAACGGGATCTCGGCGGAGCGCGAGCCCTTGCGGACCGGCAGGCCCAGGTAGGTCAGGCGGTCGGCGACCCGGCCGCCGGTCTTGCCCGTCGCGCCCAGCACCAGGGTCAGTTCATTGGCGTTCGTCATCTGGTCCTCATTTCCGTGTCGCCGTCTCCGGCGGTGTGCCGTTCTTCGTGATGTCCTCAGTCAACCGGCGTGCCACCTGCGACGACATGGCTGAGAGGCTTGACGGCATACGCGGGCGTCCAGATCGATTTCAGCGTTTATGGTGTGGTCATGGACGCGCTCACCGACCTGCTCGACGGCCCCCGCGCGCGGGGCGCCTTCCTGCTCCGCGCGATGCTGGACTCGCCGTACTCGCTGCGGATCGAGGACCAGGCGCCGCTCTGCGTGCTGGCGCTCGTGCGCGGCGAGGCCTGGATCATCCCCGACGGCGGGGACGCCGTACGGCTCGGGCCCGGGGACCTGGCGATCGTGCGCGGCACCGATCGCTACACGGTGGCCGACTCTCGCGACACCCCGCCGCAGACGATCATCCATCCGGGCAACCGGTGCACCACGCTCTACGGGGAGCCGCTCGAGGACAAGATGTCGCTGGGCGTGCGGACCTGGGGCAACAGCGTCGACGGCGACACGGTCATGCTGATCGGCACGTACGCGATGAACGGCGACCTCACCCAGCGGCTGCTGTCGGCGCTGCCGCCGCTGCTGGTGCTCCCGCGCGAGTCCTGGGACGGCTCGCTGGTGGACCTGCTGAGCCTGGAGATCGTCAAGGACGACCCGGGCCAGGAGGTCGTGCTGGACCGGCTGCTGGACCTGGTCCTGATCTCCTCGCTGCGGGTGTGGTTCAACCGGCCCGGCGGGCGGGCTCCCGGCTGGTTCAAGGCGCACGGCGACCCGGTGATCGGCCCGGCGCTGAAGCTGCTGCACAACAACGTGGCGCGCGCGTGGACCGTGGCGTCGCTGGCCGAGGAGACCGGTGTCTCGCGGGCGGCGCTGTCGCAGCGGTTCGGCAAGCTGGTCGGCGAGCCGCCGATGGCCTACCTCACCGGCGTCCGCCTCGCGCAGGCGGCGGATCTGCTGCGCGAGACGGACTCCACGCTGGAGGCGGTGGCCAGGAAGGTCGGCTACAGCAACGCGTTCGCGCTGAGCACGGCCTTCAAGCGCGTCCGCGGCGTCAGCCCGCAGGAGTTCCGCGAACGCGAGGGCGTCTTCGCCTGACTATTTGCCGGTCGGGACGTAGAGGCGGAGGTCGTCGATCTCCGCCTTGCCCTCGTAGAAGTTCATGTGCGGGTCGCCGATCATGAAGCTGTCCGGGTAGGCCGAGCCCGCCGGCCACCGGTCCTTCTCCACCAGCGTGCCGCCCGGGCCCTTCCAGGTGCGGTCGCTGTTGAAGCGCCCGTCGTACTCGGCGGCCTTCTGGTTGTAGTGCCAGATGGGCTCCCCGTCCTGGACGAAGTCGCGGGTGTAGCGGTAGGTGGCCTTGCCCACGTGGGCGAAGACGCCGGACATCTCCATCGTGTAGGCGCCGTTCCTGCGCTCGATGGCGAAGCGGTAACTCTCCTTGGGCAGGAGCTCGGGGCGCAGGTCCACCTGGGAGACGATGGCGCCGCCCTTGGCGAAGCCGCACTCGCTCTGCATCAGGTACTCGGTGCCGGGCTGGTCGGTGTAGCGGTCGTCGTCGGTCATGAAGATCGCGTTGACGCCGTTGCCGCTGCTCTGGCCGTAGTTCTCGTACTGCCTGGCCGCCGGGTTGCACATGCGCAGGCCCGAGCCGGTGTAGTTGTAGCGGTTGTAGCCGTCCATCGCGACCTTGCGGTGGGTGTGGACGAAGGTGTTGTTGTGCGGGGCCGGGCGGGCGTAGTCCATGATCGACATGAAGTAGAACCCGTTGGAGTCCTTGCGGACGTCCACCCATGAGCACTCGGGCCGGGAGAAGTCCCCGCCGCCCGCCCACGGGAAGTTGGTCTTGCAGCCCTCCGGCGAGTAGCCGTTGATTCGTCCGTCCGGGTAGTCCCAGGTTCCGTTTCGCTTGCCGCCGAAGTCCAGGCCTCGGAGCGTCACCTCGACCCGGTACTCCGACGGGAGCGGGCGGGTCGAGCGGACGATCACGCCGCCCTTGTGGCTGGGCTCGTTCATCCGCGCGACGCCGCCGCCCGTGGTGAGGGTGGGCGGCGCGTCCGGCCTGCCGTCGCGGTCGTTGTCGCGCGCGGCCAGCTCGGCGGTCAGCCAGCCGTTGGAGCCGAACGGGAACGACTTGCGGTAGGTGTCGAAGGTGGCGAGCTGCTTGCGGAACGCCGGGCCGCCCATCGTGTCGAAGAACGCGCCGTCGTTGTCGTAGATGTCCACGTTGTAGGGGCTACCGGGGCCGTCGTCGTCCCGGCTCCAGGCGGTCCTGCCGTCGTCCAGGCGGCGGTTGAACGGCTCGGCCGCCACCAGCCGCCAGTCCCCCGCCGCGCTCGCGCTCGCGCTCCCACTCCCGCCGCCGGGCGGGCCGGTCGTGGCGCGCGGGACGTGCGAGATGTGCGCGGCGTGCGCCGGGGGCGCCACCAGGGCGAGCGGGACGGCCAGGGCCGCCATGCCTGCGATCAGGGCCTTCATTCCGTCGTCTCCTCACGGGCGCTGCGAAGATCCGGACGAGTCGATCATGACGGTACCCAGGCCGGCGCCCGGCGATCTTCGGCAGAAGTTCACAAAGTGGTATTGACCAGTCGTCCTGACGGCACATAGCCTGGCCACCAACGGATCGGCATGACAGGAGGTGACCGGCGTGCATTCCACTGGTGACGACGGCGCTGCGAACACCAAACGGCGGGTCGTACGCCGGGAACTCCTGGCGATGCTGGCCGAGCTGGGCGTCGGCGACGCCCTCCCGTCGGAGCGGCGGCTGGCCGAGGAGCTCGGGGTCTCCCGGCCGACGCTGCGCGCCGCGATCGACGGGCTGGTCGCCGACGGGCTGCTGGACCGGCGGCACGGGAGCGGCACCTACGTGGCCGAACCCCGTGTCGCGGTGCCGCTCACCATGTCCTCGTTCACCGAGGACATGAAGCGGCGCGGGATGCGGCCGGGCGGCCGCGTGCTGTCGTTCCGCACCGAATCGGCGGGGGCGCGGATCGGCCGCAGGCTGGCCGTCTCACCGCTCGAAGAGGTATTTACCATTCGGCGGCTCCGGCTCGCCGACGGCGCCTCGATGGCGGTGGAGACCCTCTACGTTCCGGTCGCGCTCATTCCGGGCCTGCACAAGGAGGACCTGGAGGGCGGGTCGTTCTACGACCTGCTGCGCGACCAGGGCGTCGTGATCGCCTCGGGCACCGAGACGATCGAGCCGACCGTCACCACCCAGGAGGAGGCCGACGACCTCGGCGTCCCCGTGCACACCCCGGTGTTCCTGTTCGAACGGATCACCCGGGACGAGCAGGGGCGTCCCCTGGAGTACGTCCGATCCATCTACCGCGGGGACCGCTACCGGCTTGAGCTGGACCTGCGGCCCCCCACGCTCTGACACCCCGCAAGAACCACCTGAGGGGACGCCTTGGACATCATCAAGGACATCCTGACCTTCCTGGCGAACAACGTGTTCGGCCAGGTGCCCATCCTCATCGGCCTCATCACGCTCGCCGGGCTGCTCCTGCAGCGCAAGCGCTTCGAGGACGTCCTCGCGGGCGCCCTGCGCGCCACCATCGGCGTCGTGATCCTGTTCATCGGCGTCGAGATCTTCACCGGCGGCCTGACCAGCTTCCAGACCGTGCTGGCCAGCGCCATGGGGACCGACCCGCCGAAGGCCGAGCACACCCTGACCGACTTCTTCCAGGAGCAGGGCGGCACGATCGCACTGGTGATCACCGTCGCGTTCCTGGTGCACGTCCTGATCGTCCGGCTGTTCCCGGCGGCGCACTACCTCTACCTGACCGGCCACCTGATGTTCTGGGTCAGCACGGTCACCGTCGCCTCGCTGGTCCTGCTGGCTCCCGACGCCGACCAGCTCACGCTCGTGCTGTGCGGCGCGGGATTCGTCGCCGCGTACTGGACCCTGCAGCCGATCTGGATGCGGCCGCTGATGCGCCGGGTGATGCCCGACGACCGGTTCGGCTTCGCGCACACCAGCTCCCTGGCGGCCCTGGCGACCGGCGTGCTGGCCCGGCCGCTCGGCGACCGCGAGCAGCACGACACCGAGAAGCTGAAGCTCCCCCGGCAGCTGTCGTTCTTCAAGGACGTCAACGTCAGCACCGCGCTGGTCATCTCGGTGATCATGCTGCTGGGCATCGCGTTCGCCGACGACGGCGTGGTGAACAAGCTCGCCGCCGAGATGGACGACAAGCTGTCCCCGTGGGTGTGGGGACTGATGGTCGGGCTCCGCTTCGCGGGCGGCATCGCGATCCTGCTGTACGGGGTCCGGATGTTCCTCGGCGAGATCGTCCCGGCGTTCAAGGGCTTCAGCGACCGGGTCATCCCGGGCACCCGGCCCGCGCTGGACGCGCCGACCATCTTCCCGGTGGCGCCGACGGCCGTCATGGTCGGCTTCGTCTCCTCCACCGTGGTGTTCCTGGCCTGCCTGGGGATCTTCGCGGCGGCGGGCTGGTTCACGCTGGCCCCGCCCATGATCATGCTGTTCTTCGTCGGCGGCGCGGCGGCCGTGTTCGGCAACGCGGTCGCGGGCTGGCGGGGAGCGCTGCTCGGCGGCGTGCTGAGCGGCCTGATCCTGGCCATCGGCCAGGCCGTGACCTGGGGCCTGTACGAGAAGACCGCGCCCGAGCTGGCCACCCTCGCCGACCCCGACTGGTACGCGATCGCCTGGCTGATGAAGGCGACCGACCCGGTCATCGGCGGTGCGGGAGTGTGGGCCGTCCCGGTGGTCGCGCTCGGCGCGACCGTCGCGGCCCTGCTCGTCCTGGGCCGCAAGGAGAAGGCACGTATCGAAGCGGAAGAGCCCGCGGCGGAGGAGCCGGCCGCCGAGCGGGCCTGAACCACCTGAACCACGAGGAGTGACACATGGACAGGCCACTGGAGATCCTCGCCGTCTGCGGCGTGGGCATGGGGTCCAGCCTGATGCTGAAGATGACGGCCGAGGACGCGCTGCGCGACCTCGGCGTGGAGGCCCGCGTGGAGAACACCGACATCTCCAGCGCACGCGGGATGACCCCGGACGTCATCATCGGCCAGGGCATGCACACCAGTGAGATCGAGGACCTGGCCCCGGTCGTGATCACGGTCAGCGACTTCCTCGACAAGGACGGCCTCCAGGCGCAGCTCCGCGAGCGCCTGACCGCCAAGGGCTGGCTCCGGTGACCGTGATCGCCGCCCGCGACGCCGTGCCCGCCGCCGACTGGAGGGAGGCCGTGCTGAACACGGCCGCCGTCCTGGTCGACGCGGGCGCGGCCGCCGCCGGCTACCCCGAGGCCTGCGTCAAGGTCGTGGAGGAGAACGGGCCGTACATCGTCCTGTCCAAGGGCCTGGCCCTCGTCCACGCCCGCCCCGAGGAGGGAGGCCTCGCGGTGGGCGTCGCGGCGGTCCGCCTGTCCACCCCGGTGGAGTTCGGGCATCCTGACAACGACCCTGTCGACCTTCTCCTCGCGTTCTGCACTCCCGACCCCGACGCGCACGTCGGGACCCTGTCCACCCTCGCCCGCGCGCTCATGGCCGGCCTGGCCGACCGCCTCAGGGCGGCGCCGGACACCGAAGCGCTGCGCGCAGCCCTCAAGGAGGCCCTTCCGGATGCCTGACCAGCCCCGCCGGGTCCGGGCCCTGCTCGACGACATCGACCGCCAGAACGCCACCCGGGTAGCCGATGCCGCCGCACTGCTCCTGACCGCTCTCAAGGACGACGGCATCGTGTTCGTGGCCGGCGCCGGGCACTCCCTGGCGATGGTCCTGGAGACGTTCTACCGGGCGGGCGGCCTGGCCCCCGTCCGCCCCATCTGGGAGCCCGACATCATGCCGCTGTCCGGGGCGCTCCAGAGCACCCGCGTGGAACGCCGCGAGGGGATCGGCCGTTCCGTCATGGCGGCCGCCGACCCCACCCCGCCGGACATCGCCGTGGTCTTCTCCACCAGCGGCAGCAACCCCTACCCGGTCGAGGCGGCCCAGGAGTGCGAGTCCCGCGGCGTCCCCGTCATCGCCGTGACCTCAGAACGCGCCTCCCGCGGAGCCGCCTCCCGCACCGACTCGGTGCTGGCCGACCACGGCACGATCGTCCTGGACACCTGCGTCCCCCCTGGCGACGTCGTCCAGCCGACCGAGCACCCCCGTACGGCCGCGGTCTCCACGATCCTGGCCGCCTATGTCTGGTCGCTCCTGCTGTCCGAGCTGGACGAGCAGGCCAGGACCCAGGGCATCGAGCTCCCCCGCTGGACCAGCGCCAACGTCCCCGGCGGCGACGAGGTGAACGCCCGCCTCCTCACCCGCTACGCGGCCCGCATCCCCGAGCTGACCACCAACGGCTAGCCGGAAGCCCCGTTCGCGCGCCGCATGCCCGGAGTCCATGTCCGGGCATGGCGGCGTTTCCGCGTCGGTCAGGCTGCTCGACTATGTCATGATGCGAGAAGTTTGATTCGAAATGAGGGGCGCGATGACGACCAAACCCGAGGATGATCTGCTCACCGTCTTCCGGCGGGCGGACCTCGGCGGGGACGACCGGCTCGATCTGATGGAGTTCACGCTGGTCCTGGAGAGCCTGGGGCTCTCGTGGAACCGGGCCGACACCCAGGACCGGTTCGAGCAGGCCGACACCAACCGGGACGGTTTCATCTCCTACGAGGAGTTGCAGGGACTGCTCGAGCGTCTCTGACCTTGCGTCGAGGCCCGCCGGATCGCTCCGGCGGGCCTTTCACGTTCAGACCGAGCGGCCGCGCAGCTCCCGGTAGCGGCGGACGAGCTCCTTGGTGGAGGCGTCCGGGGCGTCGGCCGGCGGCTCGGCCGAGGTGAGGGCGGGCGCCAGGTCCTTGGCCATGACCTTGCCCAGCTCGACGCCCCACTGGTCGAAGGAGTCGATCCCCCAGATCGTGCCCTCGACGAACACGATGTGCTCGTAGAGCGCGACGAGGGCGCCCAGGGTCGCGGGCGTGAGCTTGGGCACCAGGATCGTGTTGGTCGGGCGGTTGCCCGGCATGACCTTGTGGGAGACGACCTCGGCGGGCGTGCCCTCGGCGGCGATCTCCTCGGCGGTCTTGCCGAACGCCAGCGCCGAGGTCTGCGCGAGCAGGTTGGCGGTCAGCAGGTCATGCATGCCGCCCTCGTCGGAGTCGTGGTCCTCGAAGGGCTGGGCGAAGCCGATGAAGTCGGCGGGGACCAGCCGGGTGCCCTGGTGGAGCAGCTGGTAGAAGGCGTGCTGCCCGTTGGTGCCCGGCTCGCCCCAGAAGATCTCGCCGGTCTGCGCGACGACGGGGGCGCCGTCGGCCCGTACCGACTTGCCGTTGGACTCCATCGTCAGCTGCTGGAGGTAGGCGGGGAAGCGGTGCAGGCGCTGGCTGTACGGGAGCACGGCGCGGGTCTGGGCGCCGAAGAAGTCGTTGTACCAGATCCCGAGCAGGCCCATGAGGACCGGCATGTTCTGCTCGAACGGGGCGGTCCTGAAGTGCTCGTCCATGGCGTGGAACCCCGACAGCATCTCGCGGAAGCGCTCGGGCCCGACGGCCAGCATCAGCGACAGGCCGATCGCGCCGTCGTAGGAGTAGCGCCCGCCGACCCAGTCCCAGAAGCCGAACATGTTGTCGGTGTCGATGCCGAAGTCGGCGACCCGCTGGGCGTTGGTGGAGACCGCCACGAAGTGCCGGGACACGGCCTTCTCGTCACCGAGCGCGTCCACCAGCCACTGGCGCGCGACCTTGGCGTTGGTCAGCGTCTCCAGGGTGCCGAACGTCTTGGACGCCACGATGAACAGCGTCTGCTCGGGGTCGAGCCCCTTCAGCTTGCCGGAGATGTCGGCCGGGTCGATGTTGGACACGAACCGCGCGGTGATCCCGGCGTCGGCGTAGTCGGCGAGCGCCTCGTAGGCCATCGCGGGCCCGAGGTCGGAGCCGCCGATGCCGATGTTGACGACGGTCGTGATGGGCTTGCCGGTGAAGCCGGTCCACTCCCCCGACCGCACCCGGTCGGAGAAGCCGCTCATCTTGTCCAGCACGGCGTGCACGTCGGAGACGACGTCCTGACCGTCCACGGTCAGGCGGGCGTCGCGCGGCAGGCGCAGCGCCTCGTGCAGGACGGCGCGGTCCTCGCTGACGTTGATGTGGTCACCGCGGAACATCGCGTCGATCCGCTCGCGCAGCCCGGCGCGCTCGGCGAGGGCGAGCAGCAGCCGCAGCGTCTCGCCGGTCGCCCGATGCTTGGAGTAGTCCAGGTAGAGGTCGGCGGCGCTCACCGCCATCCGCTCGGCGCGCTCCGGGTCCTCGGCGAACAGCTCGCGCAGGTGCCGTCCGGCCAGCGCCGTGTGGTGCTCCGCCAGGGCGGACCACTCGGGCGACTCGGTGATATCAGTCATGACCACATCTTCTCCCCGCATATACCGATCGGCACGCGCCGGCGCCTCCCGGACCTTCGTTGCCCCCGCCATTGATCTTAGTTTTGGCGGGGGTCGGCGCACGTAGGAACCCCCGGATAACACACGCTCTTCCCGGTCGGGCGGGTTGTCGCCGCAGTGGTACCGGATGCGGTCAGGGACAAGAGCCGCTTCGTCATCGCCTGGGACGGGCAGGCGCCGCTGGACTCCGCCCTCACCGCCCTGGACCGCCGAGCCCTGCTGCCGAGGCACTCATGATCGTCATCATCGCGCTGGCCATCACCGCCGGACTGCCGGCCATCGACTACCTGGACGCGCGATCCACCGGGACGCGGCGCGGTTGGTTCCGGCTGCAGGCGCCGCTCGTCCTGTGCGCGGTGCCGGCGACCGTCGCGGTCGCCCTCATGACGTACGCGGACGGCGGCTCGCTCGGCGACTGGGCCCTGTGGCTCCTGGTGATCGCGCCCGTCGCCGCCGCCGCGGCCTACCTGGCCGCTCTCGCGCGCCTCACCCGCCGCGGGTGAATCCGGCGTCCGCATACGGACCCCGACAGATTCTTGCAGGGCCAGTCAAGGCCACGTAAGAAGAATTCCACGCACTTCTTTCGGGGTGCCTTCGCGTGAGGAGTAGAACCCATGGCGCGTCTGATGGCCGCGCCTCAGCCGCTCCTCGAAGCGCCGTTCGCCGACCTCCCGGCCGCCGACGACCTCGTCCGCGCCGCGGTCGAATGGCATTTCGACCCGGCCACCGGCTCGCCGTTCTGGCTGCGGCGGGCCGGTGGTCTGCCGTTCGATCCGCGCCACGACGTCCGTACGGCGGCCGACCTCGTTCGCTTCCCCGACGTCAGCGCCGAGTGGCGGACGGTGCCGGTCGAGGACCTGGTCCCGGCCGGCCGCGCCAAGGACGCGCCGCCCCCGCTGGTCTTCGAGAGCGGCGGCACGACCGGTCCGCCCAAGCGCATCGTCGAACTCGGCTTCTGGGAGCGGTCGATGCGCTGGCTGTCGGACCGGCTGGACGACCACGGCGTCCCGGGCGCGGGCAACTGGCTCTACCTGGGGCCGACGGGCCCGCACGTGGCGGGCTACCTGTTCACCACGACGGCCGCGCATCGCGGCGGGACCTGCTTCACCGTCGACTTCGATCCGCGCTGGGCGCGCCTATGCGAGCTGGACGGCGGCTCCAGGGCCCTGACGACCTATATCCACCATGTCCTCGACCAGGCCGGATGGACGCTGGCGACCCAGCAGGTCGCGGTCTTGTGGGCGACGCCTCCCGTTCTGGAGGCGATCGCGGCCCGTCCCAGGCTCGCCGATCTGGTGCGGATGCGAGTCCAGACCATCATCTGGTCGGGCGTCGCAGCGTCCCCGGAAACACTGCGGCTGCTGCGCGAGGAGATCTTCCCGGACATCGCCCTGATCGGTGTCTACGGCAACACGCTGATGGGCGTCGCGCCGCAGCGTCCGCCGGTCCCCGGGGACGAGCACGCCTGTGTTTTCCAGCCGTTCCATCCGCACACGCTGATCGAGCTGGTGGACCCGCGGAGCGGCTCGCCCGTTCCGTACGGGGCCAGGGGGCAGGTCCGGCTCCATCACCTGTCCAAGGATCTGTTCCTGCCGAACATCGCAGAGCGCGACCTGGCGGTCCGCGTCGCCCCGCCGCCCGCATTCCGCGGCGATGGGCTGGCCGACGTTCGCCCCGCGGCCGTCGCGGGCCGCCAGGTCGTCGAAGGGGTGTACTGACGTGGGTGACGCCCAGGTCCCGAGCGTCGAAGTGATCCGGCCCGCGGGCGACTACCGGTCGCTGGAACGCGAGCCTCTGACCGACGTCACCGGGTCCCTGGTCGGCGCGCTCGGACTGGCCCCTCCCCTGCTGATCCGGCGCGTTCTGCAGGAGATGCGCGAGTCGCCCGACCAGCCGCTCGCCGAACGGCTGGCGGCGCTGGCCGAGGGCGGGCGGCTGTTCGCCACCGCCACGCTGGACGGCGAGACGCCCGAGGCCTACTGCACGGCTCAGTCCCGGGTCAGCGGCGTCCCGATCCGGGCGGCCCATCGCGGTCTGGGGTTCATCGCGTCGGCGGCGGCCGCCATGCCCTCGATCCTGCGGGCGCAGGTGCCGCGGGGCGTCAAGACGACCATGGCGGAGGCGCCGCCGGGGGTGTCGGCGATCTGGACGCGGCGCGGGCGGCTGCTGGCCGTGCTCGCGCCGGGCAACCATCCGCTGCCGCACTACGAGTGGCTCGTCGCCGTCGCGCTGGGCTACCGGGTGGCGGTGCGGCCCTCGCGCCGCGACCCGTTCACGCCCCGGCGGCTGGTCCGCGCCCTGCGCGCGGCCGGTATCGACCCCGGTCACCTCGCCCTGCTCCCGGCCGACCACGCCGGAGCGGGCGTGCTGGCGGCGGAGGCCGATCTGGCGCTGGTCTACGGCGGCGACGAGGTCGTACGCGCCCACGCCGGTGATCCGCGCGTCGCCGTGCGGGGTCCCGGCCGCGCCAAGACGTTCATCGGCCGCGACGTCGCGTGGCGGGACCACCTCGACCTGCTCGTCGAGGCCGTCGCCGCCGACGGCGGCGTGCAGTGCCTCAACACCACGACCGTCCTCGTCGACGGCGACACCGGCCCGGTCGCGGCGGCCCTGGACGAACGGCTGCGCGCGCTGCCAGACCTGCCGCCGTGCGACCACGCAGCCGCGCTGCCCGTCCAGCCGGTCAAGGAGGCGAGACGGATCACCGAGGCGGTCGGCGGGACCTGCACCGACCTGGGGGACGGAAGCGCCGTCCTGCGCCCGCTCGTCCGCGAGGTCGGCGACGGACCCCGGCCCGAGATGCCGTTCCCCTGCGCGTGGGTCGCTCCGTGGACGCCGGGCTCACTGAACGACTCGCTCGTGGTCACCCTCCTGACCGGTGACACGTCGCTGGTCAGCGCGTGCCTGGACGAGCCCACGATCCGTTCCGTTCACCGGGGTCCGTCGCCGACCACCGAGTCTCAGCCGAACGGTCACCTGGCCGCGTTCCTGATGGAGTCCACAAGCTTCCGGCGGGCGTCATGAACGGCCTGTCCGGGTGCGG